>NZ_CM173493.1:0-5614214 GCF_057784655.1 Klebsiella sp. PK18
GGGCTTTTCGGCTAATGCAGGGTCTTGTCGACGTGTGCCAACAATCATGATTGTTTCTGTTTTTCTTTGATATCGATTTTATGTTCGAGTGGAGTCCGCCGTGTCACTTTCGCTTTGGCAGCAGTGTCTTGCCCGATTGCAGGATGAGTTACCAGCCACAGAATTCAGCATGTGGATCCGCCCATTGCAGGCGGAACTGAGCGATAACACGCTGGCACTGTATGCGCCAAACCGTTTTGTGCTCGACTGGGTAAGGGACAAATACCTCAATAATATCAATGGACTCCTCAATGACTTTTGCGGTGCTGATGCCCCGCAGCTGCGTTTTGAGGTGGGTGCTAAGCCAGCCAGCTCGCTGCAGAAAGGAGCGGTAAGCCCGGCTGCGGCGGCCATTCCGGCGGCGCAGGTGCAGACCGCGCGTGTGGCGCCGACGATCGTGCGCCCAGGCTGGGATAATGTCCCGGCGCCAGCGGAGCCGACCTACCGCTCTAACGTTAACGTGAAACACACGTTTGATAACTTCGTCGAAGGTAAATCTAACCAGCTGGCCCGCGCGGCGGCGCGTCAGGTGGCGGATAACCCGGGCGGGGCCTACAACCCGCTGTTCCTTTATGGCGGCACCGGTCTGGGGAAAACCCACCTGTTGCACGCGGTGGGTAACGGCATTGTGGCGCGTAAGCCGAACGCCAAAGTGGTCTATATGCACTCCGAGCGTTTCGTCCAGGACATGGTCAAAGCGCTGCAAAACAACGCCATCGAAGAGTTTAAACGCTACTACCGATCCGTTGACGCCCTGCTGATCGATGACATTCAGTTCTTTGCTAATAAAGAGCGATCCCAGGAAGAGTTTTTCCACACCTTCAATGCCCTGCTGGAAGGTAATCAGCAGATCATCCTGACGTCGGATCGTTATCCAAAAGAGATCAACGGCGTAGAAGATCGTCTGAAATCCCGCTTCGGCTGGGGTCTGACGGTGGCGATCGAGCCGCCGGAGCTGGAAACCCGCGTCGCGATCCTGATGAAAAAAGCCGATGAAAACGACATTCGCCTGCCGGGCGAAGTGGCGTTCTTTATTGCCAAGCGACTGCGCTCAAACGTGCGTGAGCTGGAGGGGGCGCTGAACCGCGTTATCGCCAACGCCAACTTCACCGGCCGGGCGATCACCATCGATTTCGTGCGCGAAGCGCTGCGCGATCTGTTGGCGCTGCAGGAAAAACTGGTCACCATCGACAATATTCAAAAGACGGTGGCGGAGTACTACAAGATTAAGGTAGCGGATCTGCTGTCCAAGCGCCGCTCCCGTTCGGTGGCGCGTCCTCGCCAGATGGCGATGGCGCTGGCCAAAGAGCTGACCAACCACAGCCTGCCGGAAATCGGCGATGCGTTTGGCGGCCGCGACCATACCACCGTGCTGCACGCCTGCCGTAAGATTGAGCAGTTGCGTGAAGAAAGCCACGACATTAAAGAAGATTTTTCCAATTTAATCAGAACATTATCCTCGTGACGCTATGAAATTTACCGTAGAACGTGAACATTTATTAAAACCGCTGCAACAGGTGAGCGGTCCGTTAGGTGGTCGTCCGACGCTGCCCATTCTCGGTAACCTGCTGCTTCAGGTCGCGGACGGCGCACTGTCGCTGACCGGTACCGATCTTGAAATGGAGATGGTGGCGCGCGTGGCGCTGGTTCAGCCGCACGAAGCGGGCGCAACGACCGTTCCGGCGCGTAAATTCTTTGATATCTGCCGCGGCCTGCCGGAAGGCGCGGAGATCGCGGTTCAGCTGGAAGGCGATCGGATGCTGGTGCGTTCCGGCCGCAGCCGCTTCTCGCTGTCGACGCTGCCTGCTGCCGATTTCCCGAATCTGGATGACTGGCAGAGCGAAGTGGAATTTACCCTGCCGCAGGCGACCATGAAGCGTCTGATCGAAGCCACTCAGTTCTCGATGGCGCACCAGGATGTTCGTTACTACTTAAACGGCATGCTGTTTGAAACCGAAGGCAGCGAACTGCGCACGGTGGCCACCGATGGTCACCGCCTGGCGGTCTGTTCGATGCCGCTGGAAGCGTCGCTGCCGAACCATTCGGTGATCGTGCCGCGTAAAGGGGTGATTGAGTTGATGCGGATGCTCGACGGCGGCGATACCCCGCTGCGCGTGCAGATTGGCAGCAACAATATCCGCGCTCATGTGGGCGATTTTATCTTTACGTCGAAGCTGGTTGATGGCCGTTTCCCGGATTATCGCCGCGTATTGCCGAAAAATCCGGATAAACATCTCGATGCTGGCTGTGACATTCTCAAGCAGGCCTTCGCCCGCGCGGCAATCCTCTCGAACGAGAAATTCCGCGGCGTGCGGCTGTACGTCAGCGAAAATCAGCTGAAAATCACCGCTAACAACCCGGAGCAGGAAGAGGCGGAAGAGATCCTTGACGTGACCTACGCCGGAACGGAGATGGAGATTGGCTTCAACGTTAGCTACGTGCTGGATGTGCTCAATGCGCTGAAATGCGAGAATGTGCGCATTCTGCTGACGGATTCGGTGTCGAGCGTGCAGATTGAGGATGCGGCTTCACAATCCGCCGCCTATGTCGTCATGCCTATGAGATTGTAGTGGAAAATATCAGGCTATCTTACTTGCCATTTTCAACCTGGGCTGTGCTCGCCCCTGTCACGTACTTCGTGTACGCTCCAGGGTCTGCGCGCAGTCCGCGTTGAAACTGGCTGCGCCGATAACGCCCTGGCCCAAAGAACGCTGATATGTCACTGACGCGCTTGCTCATCAAAGACTTCCGCAATATTGAAAGCGCGGATCTCGCTTTATCTCCCGGCTTTAACTTCCTGGTTGGCGCGAACGGCAGCGGCAAAACCAGCGTGCTGGAAGCTATCTATACGCTCGGTCATGGCCGGGCGTTTCGTAGTTTGCAAATTGGCCGGGTGATCCGCCACGAGCAGGAGGCTTTTGTCCTGCACGGCCGCCTGCAGGGCGAAGAGCGGGAAACCGCCATCGGCCTGACCAAAGACAAACAGGGTGACAGCAAGGTGCGCATCGACGGCACCGACGGCCACAAAGTGGCGGAACTGGCGCACCTGATGCCGATGCAGCTGATTACGCCGGAGGGGTTTACTTTACTCAACGGCGGCCCCAAATACAGAAGAGCATTCCTCGATTGGGGATGTTTTCACAACGAAGCCGGATTCTTCACCGCCTGGAGCAACCTGAAGCGCCTGGTCAAGCAGCGCAACGCCGCGCTGCGTCAGGTGAGCCGCTATGCCCAGCTGCGGCCGTGGGATCTGGAATTAATCCCGCTGGCGGAGCAGATCAGCCGCTGGCGTGCCGAATACAGCGCCGCTATTGTCGAAGACATGGCGGATACCTGTCAGCAATTTTTACCGGAATTCACCCTCACCTTCTCTTTCCAGCGCGGCTGGGAAAAAGAAACGGACTACGCCGAGGTGCTGGAGCGGAATTTCGAGCGCGACAGAATGTTAACCTACACCGCCCACGGCCCGCATAAAGCGGATTTCCGTATTCGCGCCGACGGGGCGCCGGTGGAAGATACCTTGTCGCGCGGGCAGCTTAAACTGCTGATGTGCGCCCTGCGTCTGGCGCAAGGTGAGTTCCTCACCCGCGTCAGCGGGCGGCGCTGCCTGTACCTGATAGATGATTTTGCCTCGGAACTTGATGATGCCCGCCGCGGTCTGTTATCCAGCCGCCTGAAAGCGACGCAGTCGCAGGTTTTCGTCAGCGCGATCAGCGCTGAACACGTTATGGACATGTCGGACAAAAATTCGAAGATGTTCCGCGTGGAAAAAGGTAAAATAACGGATTAACCCAAGATTAAATGAGCGAGAAACGTTGATGTCGAATTCTTATGACTCCTCCAGTATCAAAGTCCTGAAAGGGCTGGATGCGGTGCGTAAGCGCCCGGGTATGTATATCGGCGACACGGATGACGGCACCGGTCTGCACCACATGGTATTCGAGGTTGTGGATAACGCTATCGACGAAGCGCTCGCGGGTTACTGCAAAGATATCGTTGTCACTATCCACAGCGATAACTCCGTCTCCGTACAGGATGACGGTCGCGGCATCCCAACCGGCATTCACCCGGAAGAGGGCGTCTCCGCAGCGGAAGTTATCATGACCGTCCTGCACGCCGGCGGTAAATTTGATGATAACTCCTATAAAGTGTCCGGCGGTTTGCACGGCGTAGGCGTCTCGGTGGTTAACGCCCTGTCGCAGAAGCTGGAGCTGGTTATCCAGCGCGATAACAAAGTCCACAAACAGATTTATGTGCACGGTGTACCGCAGGCGCCGCTGGCGGTGACCGGCGAGACCGATAAAACCGGCACCATGGTGCGTTTCTGGCCGAGCCATGAAACCTTCACCAACGTTACTGAATTCGAATATGACATCCTGGCGAAACGTCTGCGCGAGCTGTCGTTCCTGAACTCAGGGGTCTCTATCCGCCTGCGCGATAAGCGCGACGGCAAAGAAGATCATTTCCACTACGAAGGCGGCATCAAGGCGTTCGTTGAGTATCTCAACAAGAACAAAACGCCGATCCATCCGAATATCTTCTATTTCTCCACCGAAAAAGACGGTATCGGCGTGGAAGTGGCGCTGCAGTGGAACGACGGTTTCCAGGAAAACATCTACTGCTTTACCAACAACATTCCGCAGCGTGACGGCGGTACTCATCTGGCGGGCTTCCGCGCGGCGATGACCCGTACCCTCAACGCCTACATGGATAAAGAAGGCTACAGCAAAAAAGCGAAAGTCAGCGCCACCGGCGACGACGCGCGTGAAGGTCTGATCGCCGTGGTATCGGTGAAAGTGCCGGATCCGAAATTCTCCTCACAGACCAAAGACAAGCTGGTCTCCTCTGAGGTGAAGTCTGCGGTAGAACAGCAGATGAACGAACTGCTGAGCGAATACCTGCTGGAAAACCCATCCGATGCCAAAATCGTGGTCGGCAAAATTATTGACGCCGCGCGCGCCCGTGAGGCCGCACGTCGCGCCCGTGAAATGACCCGCCGTAAAGGCGCGCTGGATCTGGCAGGCCTGCCGGGCAAACTGGCGGATTGCCAGGAACGCGACCCGGCGCTGTCTGAACTCTACCTCGTGGAAGGGGACTCCGCGGGCGGCTCTGCTAAACAGGGTCGTAACCGTAAGAACCAGGCGATCCTGCCGCTGAAGGGTAAAATCCTCAACGTTGAGAAAGCCCGCTTCGATAAAATGCTCTCTTCCCAGGAAGTGGCGACGCTGATCACCGCCCTTGGCTGCGGCATCGGCCGCGATGAGTACAACCCGGATAAACTGCGCTATCACAGCATCATCATCATGACCGATGCGGACGTCGACGGCTCGCACATTCGTACCCTGCTGTTGACCTTCTTCTACCGTCAGATGCCGGAAATCGTCGAACGCGGCCATGTCTACATTGCCCAGCCGCCGCTGTACAAAGTGAAGAAAGGCAAGCAGGAACAGTACATTAAAGACGACGAAGCGATGGATCAGTATCAGATCGCTATCGCTCTTGACGGTGCGACCCTGCATACCAATGCCAATGCGCCGGCGCTGGCGGGCGAACCGCTGGAAAAACTGGTTGCCGAGTTCAACGCCACCCAGAAAATGATTGGCCGCATGGAGCGCCGCTTCCCGAAAGCGATGCTGAAAGAGCTTATCTATCAGCCGACCCTGACCGAGGCCGATCTGGCTGACGAGCAGAAGGTAACCCGCTGGGTGAACACCCTGGTTTCCGAGCTGAATGAGAAAGAGCAGCACGGCAGCCAGTGGAAATTTGATGTCCGCGAGAACGGTGAATTGCAGCAGTTTGAGCCGATTATCCGCGTCCGTACCCACGGGGTGGATACCGACTATCCGCTGGATAACGAGTTCATCATGGGGCCGGAATATCGCCGTATCTGCACCCTGGGCGAGAAACTGCGCGGCCTGATGGAAGAAGATGCCTACATCGAGCGCGGCGAACGCCGTCAGCCGGTAGCCAGCTTCGAGCAGGCCCTCGACTGGCTGGTGAAGGAGTCCCGTCGCGGTCTCTCCATCCAGCGCTATAAAGGTCTGGGCGAGATGAACCCGGATCAGCTGTGGGAAACCACCATGGATCCGGACAGCCGCCGCATGCTGCGCGTAACCGTTAAGGATGCGATCGCTGCCGACCAGCTGTTCACCACCCTGATGGGCGATGCCGTTGAGCCGCGTCGCGCCTTTATCGAAGAGAACGCCCTGAAAGCGGCGAATATCGATATTTAAGCCGCGTATTTCCCGGTAACGCGTTTTACCGGGGCAACAGGATGTGTAAGCCCGGTCGCATTGCGTGACCGGGCTTTTTTTTGCTGCTAAAAGGGGATTCTTCGCTCCCGCTTCCATCCCCCTTTCTGCCCGACACTTTTACTGTTTTTTGAGCGGAATCGCGTTAGCATGAGGGAAGACTCATCTTACCCGGGGATCCTATGGCTATTAAACTGATTGCAATCGATATGGACGGCACGCTGCTGCTGCCAGACCATACCATCTCTCCTGCGGTGAAAGCCGCCATCGCTGCGGCGCGCGAGCGGGGTGTCAACGTGGTGCTGACCACTGGTCGCCCTTACGCTGGCGTCCACAGCTATCTGAAAGAGCTGCATATGGAGCAGCCGGGTGATTACTGCATTACCTACAATGGCGCGCTGGTGCAGAAGGCCGGTGACGGCAGTACCGTTGCGCAAACCGCGCTAAGCTATGACGACTATCGTTTCCTCGAGCAGCTCTCCCGCGAGGTTGGCTCTCACTTCCACGCGCTCGATCGCAACACGCTCTACACCGCGAACCGCGATATCAGCTACTACACCGTCCACGAATCCTACGTGGCGACCATCCCACTGGTGTTCTGTGAAGCGGAAAAAATGGACCCTGAGATCCAGCTGCTGAAGGTGATGATGATCGATGAGCCGGCGATCCTGGATAAGGCCATCGCCCGTATCCCGGCGGAAGTGAAAGAGAAGTACACCGTGCTGAAAAGTGCGCCGTACTTCCTCGAAATTCTGGATAAACGCGTCAATAAAGGCACTGGCGTGAAGTCCCTGGCCGATGCGCTGGGTATCAAACCGGAAGAGATTATGGCGATTGGCGATCAGGAAAATGATATCGCGATGATTGAGTTTGCCGGCGTCGGCGTGGCGATGGATAACGCCATTCCCGCGGTCAAAGAAGCGGCGAACTTCATCACAAAATCTAACCTCGAAGATGGCGTCGCCTTCGCCATTGAAAAATACGTTTTAGCGTAAGCGTTCTTCAGGCCCGGCGTTGTCCGGGCCGATCTTCTCTTTTTTCATGAACAGATGTTAATCCGCATTTAAATCCCTTATTCCGTACAGGGGATTCTATAAGCTACCCGCCCTCTTTTTCGCAATGCTTCACTAACATCATAATTTTCATGAATATATACCACCGTTTGATGTTGGTTGCGCTGCCATTCGCCTCTGTACAGATTTGCGTGGCCGCGGAACCAACGGCGCCGCTTGAGCCGGTATACGCCTATCACGGCGCAGAACCGGCGGATCTGCCTGCGCCGGTCAAAACCGAGACCGCAGTAGCGGAACCAACCGCGATATTGTCTTTTTTAGGCGATGAGGCCAGAAAACGCGGCTACGTCCTGCCGCTGCCGTTCGGCGTCAGCATGAACTATATGGATATGCGGCAGAATATTAATGTCGACAGCATTAACTTCACCGGGCTGTCGCTGGATGGCCGTAACATCGATTGCGGTAAGGATCCTGTCTGCAAACACGCCGTGAATAACATTTTCGCTAATGGACCGGTCTCGCTGGATAACGCCTTCCAGATTGGCGTCGGTAATACGCGGGAAAGCAGCAAAACCGAGACGCTTAAGCTGGATGCCTGGCTGCTGCCATTTATGAACGTTTATGGCCTCGTCGGACACACCGAAGGGCATTCGATTTCGCAGATTGCCGTTGGTCTGAAGGGGCCAAACGGTAAAGTAGTGCCCCTGCCGGGGATGCAGGATCTCGACTTTCGTCTCGATTTTAAAGGCACCACCTACGGGATGGGCACCACCCTGGTGGGCGGCGTCGGCAACTGGTTTACCGTGCTGGACGCCAACTACACGCAAACGCGCTTTGATATCCTCGACGGAAGTATCGACGCGTTTACCTTTTCGCCGCGCGTAGGCTATCGTTTTAATACGCCATCGGTCGATACGCTGCATCTCCCCGCCGGAAAGCTGAACCTGTGGGTCGGCAGCATGTATCAGGACGTACAGCAGGAGTTTAAGGGCAGTCTCAACGATCTCTCAATGCCGTCGCCGATGCTGCAAAATATGGTCAATCTGGCCAATCAGGACAATAACGGTCGCTTCGATGTGAAACAGCATTTGCAGTCGCCGTGGAACGTACTGGTGGGCGCGCAGTACGAGCTGACGCAGCATTTCAATATTACTACCGAGTTTGGCTTTGCCGAACGTAACAGTTTTTTTATCGCCGGTGAGTATCGCTTTTGAGCCGACTGTTTATCCTTTTTCTGCTGCTGTTAACCTACCCGATCTGCAGCCAGGCCGAGACGCTCAGCCGCGAGAAAATCAACGGCTGGCTGCAGCATCTCGGCGCCAGCGATAAGTTCGACGCCAGCAAAGGCATCGACTGGGGCGTGATGCCCGGTCCGTTCTATACGCCGGAGCTGGGGCTGGGCATCGGCACCGCGGTCGTCGGCATGTATCGCCCCGATCCGCAGGATACCACCAGCCAGAATTCCACCCTGACGCTCAGCGGCTACGCCAGCTCCACCGGCGCGTTTGGCCTCAGCGTGAAAAACTACGCCTTTTTCGACAACGATCTGTGGCGCGTATTTGTTGAAGGGTCGATGGCCAATACCCCGACTTACTACTGGGGGCAGGGTTTTCACGCCGGAGATAAAGACAACGAGAAGGAAAAATATACCGCCCAGGTGCTGACCCTGCGCCCGACAATCTACCGGCAACTGATCGACAATGTTTATCTCGGCGCGGGGTGGTCGCTGGCGGCGCAGAATGCCGATGAGATGGACCACGACGTTTTACCGAAAATAGAAAGTACCCCACAGGGACCGTCGGTATTCAGCTCTGGCGCCAGCATCGATATCAACTGGGACGATCGCGACTTTGTCCCCAACCCGCGCCGGGGCCAGTATGCCAACTTCCGCTACACCCATTACGCCCCCGGGTTAGGCAGCGATACCCGTTTTGATGAATTTCAGCTGCACTATAGCCATTATCATGCCCTGAGCGAGAAAAGCGTGCTCGCCTGGGAGGCCGATGGCGCCTTCACCCAAGGGGATGTACCGTGGAGCATGATGCCCCTGCTGGGCAGCGACGAGCGGATGCGCGGCTACTATCAGGGGCGCTACCGGGATAAAAACGTCGTTAGCAGCCAACTGGAATACCGTCGGCAGCTCACCTGGCGGCACGGGATTGTGGCCTGGGTCGGGGCGGGAACCATGGGGCCGTCGCTGTCATCGCTGAACAATGGCCGCTGGCTGCCTACCGGCGGCGTTGGCTATCGTTTCGAGTTCAAGCCGCGGGTCAATATCCGTCTTGATTACGGCATCGGCAAAGGCAGCAGCGGGTTCTATTTCCAGGTTGGAGAAGCGTTTTAAGCACATTGTCGGGCATTCAACCCCGCGCGGATTGCGGTATGCTAACGCCACTCTTATATCGGCCCGGTCAGCACGCCATGAAACAAGTTACCTTTGCCCCTCGCAACCACCAGCTCACTAACACCCGCACCTGGACCCCCGACAGCCAGTGGCTGGTGTTCGACGTCCGCCCGTCCGGCGCGTCGTTCACCGGTGAAACCATTGAGCGAGTGAACGTAAACAGCGGTACTGTGGAGACCGTCTATCATGCCACGCAAGGCGCGCATGTCGGCGTGGTGACCGTGCATCCAACCCAGGAGCGCTATGTGTTTATTCATGGCCCCGAGCAGCCGGATGCGCAGTGGCAGTATGATTTTCATCATCGCCGCGGGGTGGTGGCCTTTCAGGGGGCCGTCGAGAATCTGGACGCCATGGACATTACCGCCCCTTACACACCCGGCGCGCTGCGCGGCGGCAGCCACGTCCATGTCTATAGCCCCAACGGTCAGTTCGTCAGCTTTACCTATAACGACCACGTGCTGCACGAGCGCGACCCGGCGCTGGACTTGCGCAACGTCGGCGTGGCGGCGCCATATGGGCCGGTGACGCCGCAGGGAAAGCATCCGCGCGAATATAGCGGCAGCCACTGGTGCGTGCTGGTAAGCCGCACGACACCGACTCCCGTGCCGGGCAGCGATGAGATTAATCGCGCCTATGAAGAGGGCTGGGTCGGGAACCATGCGCTGGCGTTTATTGGCGATACCCTGGCGGAAAATGGCGATAAAGTGCCTGAGCTGTTTATTGTCGATCTGCCGCAGGATGAAGCCGGCTGGAAGCAGCCTGGCGGGGCGCCGCTGGCCGGTACCGCAACCACAATGCCGGCGCCGCCGGCGGGCGTCAGTCAGCGTCGTTTGACCTTCACCCACCATCGCCGCTACCCGGGACTGGTGAACGTCCCGCGCCACTGGGTGCGCGCCAATCCCCAGGCGACGGCGATAGCCTTTCTGATGCGCGATGACGCCGGCGTGGTGCAGCTGTGGCTTATTTCACCGCAGGGGGGCGAGCCGCGTCAGTTGACGTATCATGCGTCGGGTATCCAGTCGGCGTTTAACTGGCATCCATCAGGAGAGTGGCTGGGCTTTGTGCTGGAGGATCGGATTGCCTGCTGCCATGCCGGCACAGGCGATATCACCTTTTTAACCAAGGTGCATGCGCATGCGCCCTCGGCTGATGCGATCGTCTTTTCGCCAGACGGTAAACAGATTGCCTGGATGGAGGAGGTGGACGGTTATCGCCAGCTGTGGGTCACACAGACCGGACGATAACTTACTGGGCAGGCATCGGCGCTGGCGGTATCACCGAGTTGGTCGCCAGCGTGGCCTTCTCGCTTTTTTCGACCCGTGATTTGATTGAGCTGTCGGTGCGGAACATATCCCACGGCAGCAGCAGGGTATCCATGACGGCGGTGAACGGCATGTCCAGCGCCACCAGTGATTTCACACCCCAGTTGGTATCGCTGTCTCCCAGCGTTTGCGCACTGGATCGCGTGCCCGGATAGGTTCCCTCTTTGCCACCGGTATGTGACATTACGCTGGAGCAACCGCTCAGGCTTATTATCCCGCTGAACAGGACCAGCTTTAACAGTCGTCTGCTTTTCATTGTTCTTCCATCGTCGTTTCGGGCGTTGAGATAACCTTTCAGCGGTTATATCGGGCCAACCCGTGAATGCATAGCGTTATTGCGCCGCACTGTGGCGGGCATCGCACTTTGCTTTTTGTGCTCCTCCCCCCAGTCTAAGCAATCATCGGCAAACTGCAAAAAAATTCGCCCTCAATCCCTTGAAAAGCACGGGGAGAAACCCATTTTATAGGTGTAACCCACTGAGAATACGCCTGAGGGGTATTCCGGATTACCGCGGCCTGTCCACGATGGAAGGTCATTTGATTCTCGCTGATTTTCAGGAGCTATTTACTATGCGTAACTTCGATCTCTCCCCGCTATATCGTTCAGCCATTGGTTTCGACCGCCTGTTCAACCTGCTGGAAAACAATCAAAGCCAGAGCAACGGCGGCTACCCTCCGTATAACGTCGAGCTGGTAGACGAAAACCACTATCGCATCGCTATCGCGGTGGCTGGCTTTGCTGAAAGCGAGCTGGAGATCACGGCCCAGGACAATCTGCTGATCGTCAAAGGCGCCCACGCCGCCGAGCAGAAAGAGCGGACCTACCTGTATCAGGGGATCGCCGAGCGTAACTTCGAGCGCAAATTCCAGCTGGCGGAAAATATTCACGTCCGCGGCGCCAACCTGGTGAACGGCCTGCTGTATATCGATCTGGAACGCGTGATCCCGGAAGCGAACAAGCCGCGCCGCATCGAAATCAACTAATTGTCCGTTTCAGGCCGCGTGGCGGCCTGATGTCACAACCTGCTCGCCGTCAGGGAGCAGATGCGAATTGACAGAATTCGCAGGTATTCACTCGCTTCTTAGAAGGAGAAAACACTATGCGTAACTACGATTTATCCCCCCTGCTGCGTCAATGGATCGGCTTTGACAAACTGGCCAACGCCCTGCAAACCGCCGGTGAAAGCCAGAGCTTCCCGCCCTATAACATCGAAAAAAGCGACGATAACCACTATCGCATTACCCTTGCGCTGGCCGGTTTCCGTCAGGAAGATCTGGATATTCAACTGGAAGGCACCCGTCTGGTGGTGAAAGGCACGCCGCAGCAGCCGGAAAAAGAGACCACATGGCTGCACCAGGGGCTGGTGAGCCAGGCCTTCAGCCTGAGCTTCACCCTCGCCGACAACATGGAGGTCTCTGGCGCGACCTTCACCAATGGCCTGCTGCATATCGATCTGACCCGCAATGAGCCTGAGCAGATTGCCCCGCAGCGTATCGCCATCAGCGAACGACCGGCGCTAAATAGCTAATAAAGTAACCTACTGATAAGGCCCCGTTTTTCGGGGCTTTTTTGTGCCGGTCTGTTTGCTGGTATTGTGCGCCAGGCGGCATACAACCCGTCTGGCTGCGGTCATAATCCCTGTAGTTAATGGTGTTATTCACAGGGACGATACCATGAGTGAGATAGCATTGACGGTCAGCGTGCTGGCGCTGGTGGCGGTAGTGGGGTTGTGGATCGGCAATGTCAAAATCCGCGGCGTCGGCTTTGGCATTGGCGGTGTCCTGTTTGGCGGGATTATTGTCGGCCACTTTGTCGATCAGGCGGGTGTCGCCCTCAGCAGCCCGATGCTGCATTTTATTCAGGAATTCGGCTTGATCCTGTTCGTCTACACCATCGGTATTCAGGTGGGGCCGGGCTTTTTCGCCTCGCTGCGGGTCTCAGGCCTGCGGCTCAATCTGTTCGCTATCCTTATTGTTATCCTCGGCGGCCTGGTGACCGCGGTGCTGCATAAACTGTTCGATATTCCTCTCCCGGTGGTGCTCGGTATCTTCTCCGGTGCGGTGACCAACACGCCAGCGCTGGGGGCCGGGCAGCAAATTCTCCGCGATCTCGGCGTACCGTTCGAGGTGGTCGATCAGATGGGGATGAGTTACGCGATGGCGTATCCGTTCGGCATCTGCGGCATTCTGCTGACCATGTGGCTGGTGCGCCTGTTCTTCCGAATCAATGTGGAGAAAGAGGCCCAGCGGTTTGAGGAGAGCAGCGGCAACGGCCACGCTCATTTGCACACCATTAACGTGCGGGTGGAGAACCCCAACCTCAACCAGATGGCGATTCAGGATGTGCCGATGCTCAATAGCGACAACATCGTCTGTTCGCGGCTGAAGCGCGGTGAGCTGTTGATGGTACCTGCTCCGGGCACCCTTATTCAGGCGGGCGACCTGTTGCACCTGGTGGGGCGACCGGAGGATCTGCACAATGCGCAGCTGGTGATTGGCCAGGAGGTGGCCACCTCGCTGTCGACGCGCGGCACCGATCTGAAAGTCGAGCGGGTGGTGGTCACTAACGAAAAAGTGCTGGGGAAGAAAATACGCGATCTGCACGTCAAACAGCGCTATGACGTGGTGATCTCCCGGCTGAATCGCGCTGGCGTCGAGCTGGTGGCCAGCAGCAGCGCCAGCCTGCAGTTTGGTGACATCCTCAACCTGGTCGGTCGTCAGGAGGCGATTGACGCCGTGGCCGCCGAACTGGGTAACGCTCAGCAGAAGCTGCAGCAGGTCCAGATGCTGCCGGTGTTTATCGGCATCGGACTCGGGGTACTGCTGGGGTCTATCCCGTTGTTTATTCCCGGCTTTCCTGCCGCACTGAAGCTGGGGCTGGCCGGTGGGCCGCTGATTATGGCGCTGATCCTCGGGCGTATCGGCAGCATCGGCAAGCTGTACTGGTTTATGCCGCCGAGCGCCAACCTGGCGCTGCGCGAGCTGGGGATCGTGCTGTTTCTGGCGGTGGTCGGGCTAAAATCGGGGGGCGACTTTGTCGCCACTCTGACCCAGGGCGAGGGCCTGAGCTGGATCGCCTACGGCATTTTCATCACCGCCATTCCGCTGCTAACGGTAGGCATTCTCGCGCGCATGCTGGCGAAAATGAACTATCTGACGCTGTGCGGCATGCTGGCCGGCTCCATGACCGACCCACCGGCGCTGGCCTTCGCCAACAATCTGCACGCCACCAGCGGCGCGGCGGCGCTCTCTTACGCCACCGTCTATCCGCTGGTGATGTTCCTGCGGATTATCACCCCGCAGCTACTCGCCGTGCTGTTCTGGGGGCTGAGCTAGCGGGCTTTGCGCCTGGACGCGGCGCAGGTGGTAATCCACCTGATACTCGCTGGCGTTGCGGAACATGACGGAATAGTTAAGAAACTCGCCGCTGTCGCTGTAGGAAAGGGAGGTAATACGCAGCAGCGGCGTCTGCTCCGGGACGTTCATTGAGCGCGCCAGCTGCTTGTCCGCCAGCACTGGCGTCAGCGTTTCATAATTCCCGCTGATGATGATCCCGCACTCCTTCTCAATATAATCAAATTTCGAACCCTCCAGATGGCTCAGCGACAGGTTGCGGAACAGCTTCACTGGCATATAGCTATCCTCCAGCATCAGCGGCTTGCCATCGACGTAGCGCACCCGCCGTGAGAAGTAGATCCGTTCATCAATTTTAATCCGCAGCAGGCTGGCGATGGCCGGCGGAGCAGGCATCACCTCGAAGGCCAGCACCTGACTCACCACCTCTTTACCCTGCTTGCGCAGCACTTCCGCCAGGCCAGTGAGATTGCTGGTTTCATGATGGACGTCCTTACGCGCCACGAACGTCCCCGAGCCGTGGCGACGCACAACCAATCCCCAGTCCACCAGCAGGTCGATGGCTTTGCGGATAGTCATGCGCGCCACCCCGAACTCCTCGGCCAGTTTTTTCTCTCCCGGTAGCGGGCTACCGATGGCGAAGTCGGCGGAATTCAGCCGCAGCCGCAGGCGGTCAGCAATGGATTTGTAGATCACCAGTAGTCCTCTTGTGCAGGAAAGTGGAATGTCGCTGTCTTCTCTTTTCGTTAAAAAAATAGATTTATTACAAGTAATTAATACTCATTCATTTCGTTAATTCCACTGTCTGACTTATCGATGTCTAACTTTGGTTATCGAAGTAGACGACTTTGGCCAAATTAAAACCATGAATGGGATCACGAATCGCAACGGCGCGACATGTTGTCGGACGGGCAAATTTCTATTCTCGAGTCAGGCCGGTAATCAAGAAAAAGAAGGCCACTCACCCTACGAGTTGTTACATGAGGATTTTCAAATGCTCAGTCAAATACAACGCTTTGGCGGCGCCATGTTTACTCCGGTTTTGTTGTTTCCTTTTGCCGGAATCGTGGTCGGTATCGCCATCATGCTGCGCAACCCGATGTTCGTCGGCGAAGCGCTGACCGCACCCGACAGCCTGTTTGCCCAGATCGTTCACATCATTGAAGAGGGCGGCTGGACCGTCTTTCGTAATATGCCGCTGATTTTCGCCGTCGGTCTGCCGATCGGCCTGGCGAAACAGGCCCAGGGCCGGGCCTGTCTGACGGTGCTGGTGAGTTTTCTCACCTGGAACTACTTTATTAACGCCATGGGGATGACCTGGGGCCACTTCTTCGGCGTCGACTTTTCCGTTGAACCCACGGCAGGCAGCGGCCTGACGATGATTGCCGGGATCAAAACCCTCGACACCAGCATTATCGGCGCCATCGTCATCTCCGGTCTGGTGACGGCCCTGCACAATCGCTATTTCGATAAACCCCTGCCGGTGTTCCTCGGCATCTTTCAGGGATCATCGTTTGTGGTCATTGTCGCTTTCCTCGCGATGATCCCCTGCGCCTGGTTGACCCTGCTCGGCTGGCCAAAGGTTCAGCTGGGCATTGAATCGCTGCAGGCCTTCCTGCGCTCAGCCGGGGCGCTTGGGGTGTGGGTCTACATCTTCCTTGAGCGCATTCTGATCCCCACCGGCCTGCACCACTTCGTCTATGGCCCGTTCATCTTTGGCCCGGCGGTGGTGGAGGGCGGTCTGCAGGTCTACTGGGCGGAGCATCTGCAGGCGTTCAGTCAGAGTACGGAACCGCTGAAGACGTTGTTCCCGGAGGGCGGCTTTGCTCTGCACGGTAACTCGAAAGTGTTTGGTTCGGTGGGGATTGCGCTGGCGCTCTACTTCACTGCCGCGCCGGAAAATCGCGTCAAGGTCGCCGGCCTGCTGATCCCCGCCACCCTGACCGCGATGCTGGTCGGGATCACCGAACCGCTGGAGTTCACCTTCCTGTTCATCTCGCCGCTGCTGTTCGCCGTTCACGCGGTGCTGGCGGCGACCATGGCGACGGTGATGTACATCTGCGGCGTGGTAGGCAATTTCGGCGGCGGTCTGCTCGACCAGTTCTTGCCGCAAAACTGGATCCCGATGTTCCATCACCACGCCTCGATGATGTTCATTCAGATAGGCATCGGCCTCTGTTTCACCGCCCTCTACTTCGTGGTCTTCCGCACCCTGATCCTGCGTCTGAACCTGAAGACGCCTGGCCGGGAAGAGAGCGAAATCAAGCTCTACAGCAAGGCCGATTACCAGGCGGCACGAGGTAAAACCACGGCCGCCGCCGCGCCAGAGACCCGGCTGGGTCAGGCCGCTGGCTTCTTGCAGGCCCTCGGCGGCGCCGACAACATTGAAAGCATCAACAACTGCGCCACCCGACTGCGCATCGCGCTGGTCGATATGGCGAAAACGCAAAGTGACGACGTCTTTAAAGCGCTGGGCGCCCACGGGGTAGTACGCCGCGGCAACGGGATTCAGGTCATCGTCGGCCTGCACGTTCCCCAGGTGCGCGACCAGCTGGAAAACCTGATGAAAGATTCTCTTTCGACCGAACATACCACCATGACGGAGGCAGTATCATGAAAAAATTCTCAGTTGTTATCGCAGGCGGCGGCAGCACCTTCACCCCGGGCATTGTTCTGATGCTGCTGGCAAACCAGGATCGTTTTCCGTTGCGGTCGCTGAAATTTTACGACAACGACGGCGCGCGTCAGGAGACCATCGCCGAGGCGTGCAAAGTGATCCTCAAAGAGCAGGCGCCGGAGATTGAGTTCAGCTATACCACCGATCCGCAGGCGGCGTTTACCGATGTTGATTTCGTCATGGCGCATATCCGCGTCGGTAAATATCCGATGCGTGAACAGGATGAGAAAATCCCGCTGCGCCACGGCGTGCTGGGCCAGGAGACCTGCGGACCGGGCGGGATCGCCTACGGTATGCGCTCTATCGGCGGCGTGCTGGAGCTGGTGGATTATATGGAAAAATATTCGCCGAACGCCTGGATGCTTAACTACTCCAACCCGGCGGCGATTGTGGCGGAAGCCACCCGACGTCTGCGGCCAAACGCCAAAATCCTCAATATCTGCGATATGCCGATCGGCATTGAAGGGCGGATGGCGCAGATTGTCGGCCTCAAAGATCGCAAACAGATGCGCGTGCGCTACTACGGCCTCAACCACTTCGGCTGGTGGACGTCGATTGAGGACCTCGACGGCAACGATTTGATGCCGAAGCTGCGTGAATATGTGGCGAAATATGGCTATGTGCCGCCCTCTAACGATCCGCACACCGAGGCCAGCTGGAACGATACCTTTGCTAAAGCGAAAGACGTGCAGGCGCTGGATCCGCAGACCATGCCGAACACCTACCTGAAATATTACCTGTTCCCGGACTACGTGGTGGCTCACTCCAACCCGGAGCGTACTCGCGCCAATGAGGTGATGGATCATCGGGAGAAAAACGTCTTCAGCGCCTGCCGGGCGATTATTGCCGCCGGGAAATCCACCGCTGGCGATCTGGAGATTGACGAGCATGCGTCGTATATCGTCGATCTGGCGACGGCCATCGCCTTTAACACGCAGGAAAGGATGCTGCTGATTGTGCCAAACAACGGCGCGATCCATAACTTTGACGCTGACGCGATGGTGGAGATCCCTTGTCTGGTGGGTCACAACGGACCGGAACCGCTGACGGTTGGCGACATCCCGCACTTCCAGAAAGGGATGATGAGCCAGCAGGTAGCAGTGGAAAAACTGGTGGTCGATGCCTGGGAACAGCGCTCTTACCACAAGCTGTGGCAGGCGATTACCCTGTCGAAAACCGTACCGAGCGCCTCGGTGGCGAAAGCGATCCTCGACGACCTGATTGCGGCCAACAAAGATTACTGGCCTGAGCTGCATTAATCCCCGCTGTTTGACCGGCGCCCGCGGGGCGCCGGTTCTTCTCCCCGGTTCCTGATTTACGCTATGCTGAAGCCTGCAGCGCGATGAACAAGGAACTGTAATGAAAATCTCCCGCCTCGGCGAAGCGCCGGATTACCGCTTTTCGCTGGCTAACGAACGCACCTTTCTGGCGTGGATCCGCACGGCGCTCGGTTTTCTCGCCGCCGGCGTCGGCCTTGACCAGTTAGCGCCGGACTTTGCCACGCCGCTGATCCGTGAAATTCTTGCCCTGCTGCTGTGTCTCTTTGCCGGCGGCATGGCCATCTATGGCTATCTGCGCTGGCTGAATAACGAGAAGGCGATGCGTCTGAAGCAGGACCTTCCCTATACCCGCACGCTGCTGGTGATTAGCATTCTGCTGCTGGCGGTGGTGGCCGCGGTGATGCTGCTGGTGGTGTATGGCGGATAAACGCCGGACGCGGCGGGAAAGCGATCCGGGACTACAGCCAGAGCGCACCTCTCTGGCCTGGTTTCGCACCCTGTTGGGCTATGGCGCGCTGATGGCGCTGGCGATTAAGCACAGCTGGCACCGCGCCGGCCTGCCGTTCTGGCTGTCGATCGGCGTGCTGGCGATAGTGGCGGTGATCCTCTGGGGCTATACCCGCCGTCGTCATCTGATGGACGTCGACGATAGCGATTTTTTACAGCCGCGGGCGGTTCGTGACAAATTTTTGATCGCACTCGCAGTACTTTCTCTGGCATTCCTGTTTGCTGTTACTCACCTTCAACCGATCGTTTTATTCATTAGGGATATGTCATGACAGGATGTCCGGCGAATTTGCCTCTCACTCATGCCCCCGGCCAGCAACATGACACACCCTTTCAGGCTGTCGTGGTGGAGGCGCATCATTGCCATCAGCCGCAGGCGTTCTATGCACAACTGCGTCAACAGGGGCTCACC
Source organism: Klebsiella sp. PK18 (assembly GCF_057784655.1). Lineage (NCBI taxonomy): Bacteria > Pseudomonadati > Pseudomonadota > Gammaproteobacteria > Enterobacterales > Enterobacteriaceae > Klebsiella > Klebsiella sp. PK18. The sequence continues at coordinate 19,260 of NZ_CM173493.1, forward strand.
GCTATCCATTTTATTCCGCAGCTGGCGGCCGGCGACGCCGCGCTCTGGGGGGAGTTTCTCTGTGCTGTCTTTCACCGCTGGGTGCGGGAAGATATTGGGCGCATCAATATTTTGCTGTTTAGTGAGACGCTGAGCGCCTGGTGCGGCGAGACGCTGACCCAGCCAGGCGCGCCAGCGGCCAACAGTACCTGCTACGGCTGCCCGTGGTTGCGCCTGTGCCGCTGCGGCGAACAGGAAGACCCGCTGTGCGCGGGTTACCGGCAGTTCTACGATCTTAGCGGGCCCTATATGCGAGTGATGCGGGACCTGCGCCGACAGCAGCGGCCGCCAGAGGCGCTGATGCCGCTGCTGCGCTGAAGATTAGCGCCCCTTCGCCAGATATTGCGCCATCTCCTCTTCCGGCACCATGCCGCCGCCGGTGGCCCACACCAGGTGGGTGGCCTGCTGCAGCTGTTGCTCACTCAGTCCCTGCAGCTGATGGTACGCTTTGCTGGCGCAGACCCGCTGCGGCCCGGCCATTCCGGCCAGCGCGGACGGTTCAAGGCGAATGTTTTCCGCTTTCGCCAGCCAGCCCAGCATGTCGTACATCGTCTGATCATCAAGGGTATAGAACCCGTCGAGCAGGCGCTCCATTGCCCGGCCAACGAACCCGGACGCCCGGCCGACCGCCAGACCGTCGGCAGCGGTCAGGTTATCAATGCCTAAATCCTGCACCGCAATCTGGTCATGAAGCCCGGTATAGACGCCGAGCAGCATGCAGGGCGAGTGGGTCGGTTCGGCGAACAGGCAGTGAACGTGGTCGCCGAAGGCCAGCTTCAGGCCGAATGCCACGCCGCCGGGGCCGCCGCCAACGCCGCACGGCAGGTAGACGAACAGCGGGTGATCGGCATTGACCACGCGCCCTGCTTTGGCAAACTGCGCCTTCAGGCGCTCGCCGGCTACGGCATAGCCGAGGAACAGCGTGCGCGAGTTTTCATCATCAATGAAAAAGCAGTTCGGGTCGGATTCCGCTGCCTTGCGCCCCTGTTCGACGGCGACGCCGTAGTCCTCTTCGTACTCAACGACCGTCACGCCGTGGCTGCGCAGTTTGGCTTTTTTCCACGCCCGGGCATCCGCCGACATATGTACCGTAACCTTAAAGCCGATGCGCGCGCTCATGATGCCGATCGACATCCCGAGGTTGCCGGTGGAGCCGACAGCGATGCTGTACTGGCTGAAGAACTGTTTAAATTCCGGTGTCAGCAATTTGCGATAATCATCTGCGGTGGTGAGCAGTCCGGCCTCCAGCGCCAGCTTTTCCGCATGGGTCAGCACTTCATAAATCCCGCCACGCGCCTTAATGGAACCCGAAATCGGCAGGTGGCTGTCTTTTTTCAGCAGCAGATCGCCGCTAATCGGCTGGCCGAACTTTTGCTCAAGGCTGCGTTTCATTGCCGGAATGGCAACCACTTCCGATTCGATAATCCCGCCGCTGGCGGCCGTTTCCGGGAAAGCTTCCGCCAGATAGGGCGCGAAGCGCTGAAGGCGGGCATGGGCGTCTTGCACATCGTCGGCGGTCAGACCGACGTAAGGTAACCCTTGCGCCAGGGTGGTGGTGGCCGGGTTAAACCAGGTGGTTTCTTTCAGGGCGATCAGATCCTGCACAAGCGGGAAGGTCGCGGTTAAGGTGGTCAGGTCAGCGTGTTTCATCATACGTCTCTTTGCGCTCAGATAATGAAAGAAAGCAGGAAGGTGGCGGCCAGTGCAAGTAGTGACGCGATAAATGTCGCTGTCGTGTAGTACTTGAACGTTTCGCTGAGGCTGGCGCCGCAGTACTGTTTTACCAGCCAGAACAGGGAATCGGTGACGATCGTGCAGCCAATGGCGCCGGAACCGATGGCAATGGCGATGATCTCCGGGCTTACGCCAGGATAAAGCGGCAGCATCGGCGCAACGATGGCGGTAGCGCCCATCATCGCCACGGTAGCGGAGCCGACGGCGGCGTGCAGGATAAGCGCCACCAGCCAGGCCAGCAGAATCGGATGCATATGCAGATTCGAGAGGATCACCGCCAGGCTATCGGCCAGGCCGCTGGATTTCAAAATCGCGTTGAACGCGCCGCCAGCGCCAATAATCAGCAGGATGTTGGCGATCGATCCGAAGCCGTTTTCAGTATGAGTCAGCAGGACGCCCATCCCCATCTGCCGACGAATGCCGAGAATGTAATAGGCGACAAAAACGGCAATAAACATCGCGGTGATGGGGTTGCCGATAAATTCCAGCACTGTATACAGCGTGCCGCCTTGCGCCATATTCAGTTCAGCGACGGTTTTCACCAGCATCAGCCCAATCGGTAACAACACGGTAAATAGCGTAGCGCCGAGCGAGGGCAGCGTCGATTCTTCGCGAACGTCGAGGTTGGAAAACTCGGCTGGCACCGATTTAAACGGCAGGCGGTTGCCGAGCAGCCTGAGGAACAGCGGGCCGCCGACCAGCGAGGCGATCAGACCGACCAGCAGGCCATAGACGATAACCGTCCCGATATCGGCGCCCAGTTTATTCGCCACGAACAGCGCAGCCGGATGCGGCGGCACCACGCAATGCACCGCCATCAGGGCCGTACACAGCGGAATAGCCAGCTTCAGCAGCGAGGTATTGGTTTTTTTAGCGATGGAGAACGCCAGCGGGATCAGCAGCACCACGCCGACTTCGACAAACAGGGTAATACCGCAGATCAGGCCGACCAGCACCATAATCACGTCCGCCGACAGCCAGCGGCAGCGCTGCAGCGTCAGGCCGATGCGCTCCGCCGCGCCGGAGACTTCTATCATCTTGCCGAGGATGGTACCGAGACCGATCACCGCCGCCAGGAAGCCCAGCGTGCCGCCGATGCCGCTCTCAATGGCGTTGACCATCTCCAGCGGGCCCATCCCCATCATCGCCCCGACGAAAAAGCTCGCCAGCAGCAGCGCCAGAAACGGATGAAACTTCAGTTTGACGATCGTTAAGACGATTAACACGATGCTAATCAGCAGCGTGCTCACAACCCAGATTTGCGATTCCATACCCCACCTCGCCGTAAGTAACGTGTGGTTATTGAACAGAAACTCGGCATGGGCTGACAAACGATATAAATGGCCTTTCAGGTGAGCCAAATTGAATCAAAAAGGTGATTTAGCTCTAAAAGCGACCTATGAATATGCTATGGGTCAAATTAATTCATCCTTGAGCGGAAGTTCTGGCGTTATTTTTTTATCATCCAGATCCCCTTTTTTGCCAGGAGCGCATAATGGATGTACTCAAAACCTTAGGTACCCGGTTGCTCAACGGCTGGCAACTCTCCAGGCTGTCGACGTTTGAGGTGGCGGCGCGGCACGAGTCGTTCGCCCTGGCCGCAGACGAGCTTGCGCTCACCCCAAGCGCCGTCAGTCACCGGATTAATCAGCTGGAAGAGGAGCTGGGGATCCAGCTCTTTGTCCGCTCGCACCGCAAAGTGGAGCTGACGCGAGAAGGGAAGCGCGTTTACTGGGCGCTGAAGTCGTCGCTGGATGGCCTCAATCAGGAGATTCTGGACATCAAAAACCAGGAGCTCTCTGGCAGCCTGACGGTCTATTCGCGCCCGTCGATAGCCCAATGCTGGCTGGTGCCGGCGCTGGGGGATTTCACTCACCGCTACCCGGCCATCTCGCTGACTGTGCTGACCGGCAACGATAACGTCAACCTGCAGCGGGCGGGTATCGATCTGGCAATCTATTTTGATGATGCGCCGTCATCACAGCTGAGCCATCATTTTCTGATGGATGAGGCGATCGTGCCGGTATGTACGCCGAATTACGCCCGCCAGCTGCAGTTAACGTCAAATCCTGCCAGTCTGCGCTACTGTACGCTGCTTCACGATCGCCAGGCATGGAGCAATGATTCCGGCACCGATGAATGGTTCAGTTGGGCACAGCAATTTGGAATTGAATTGCCGCAATCGTCGGGCATTGGCTTCGATCGATCCGATTTAGCAGTGATTGCGGCAATGAACCATGTAGGGGTGGCGATGGGGCGTAAACGGCTGGTGCAGAAGCGGCTGGAGAGCGGCGAGCTGATTGCGCCTTTTGGCGACATGACGCTGAAATGCCATCAGCATTATTACGTGACGACCCTGCCGGGCCGTCAGTGGCCGAAAATCGACGCCTTTATCGAGTGGCTGCATAGCCTGACCTGAAAATGAGCCGGGCTACCCCTCTGTGTTGTTGGCCAGGCCGGGTAAGGCGTGAGCCGCCACCCGGCAAAATGACGGCGCTGCGCTTACGCGGGCCTACAGACGACCCGTCCGGTAGCCCGGATAAGGCGTCAGCCGCCATCCGGGGAACGACCGCCGCGCTTATACCGGCTGCTGATGGTGGGTGAAGCGCGAGGCCAGCGGCAGCCAGCACAGCAGAATCAACAGGCCCATCAGCATCATCAGCAGGCCGAGGCTGCCCTGACCAGTTTGCGGCATCATCGCCGACAACCAGGCCAGCACGCCGGAGCCGATATTCTGCAAGCCGCCCACCAGGGCCCCGGCGGTTCCGGCGAGAAACGGGAACGGCTCCATCGCGCCGCTGGTGGCCAGCGGGAATAACATCCCGGCGCCGAAGAAGAACAGCGCCGCCGGCACCAGCAGGGTCCAGACGGTCATGATGCCCAGCAGTCCAGGGATCCACATCATCAAACCTGCCAGCAGGCAGCAGATCACCGACTGCCACATCAGCGTCGGGAAACGCTTGTTCGGCCGGCCGGCAAACCACGCGCCGAAGAACGCCGCCGGGATCGGCAGAATAAACAGAATACTCACCGCCATGCTGCTCAGGCCGAGCACCGCGCCCATCAGCACCCCGGAACAGGCTTCGAACACCGCAATCCCGGCCAGGCCGCCGATCAGCATCAGCAGATAGCAGTTAAACGCCCCGGTACCGAACAGCGTTTTGTAGCTGGTCAGGAGTTTAGTGCGTGGCGCCCCTTCCGGGCGCGTTTCCGGCATCCACTTCGCCATGCTGAAGGTCACGCCCGCGCACAGCACCAGCAAGAAGGCGTAGCAGGCGCGCCAGCTCCACAGAGTGTCGAGGATGCCGCCGAGCAGCGGCGCAATCAGCGGGCTGACCAGAATACCCATATTTAACAGGCTATTGGCATGACGCAGCTGCGCGCCTTCGTACAGGTCGCGGGGCAGGGTGCGCGCCATTACGCCGCCGACCCCGGTGCCCATCCCCTGCATGGCGCTGGCGGCGATCAGCACCGGCAGGCTATGGGTGGTAATAGCTACCAGCGTCGCCAGCATAAAAATCGACATCCCGACGAGGATCACCGGACGGCGACCGACGCGGTCCGAGAGCGGGCCGTAGAACAGCTGTGAAATACCATAGGTCAGCAGATAGGCTGCCATCACGCTTTGTACCGCTCCTTCGCGGACGTTCAGCGCGACCGCCATGTCGGCGATGGCCGGAATATAAATGGTCTGCGCCATCTGGCCGACGGCCACCAGCAGTACCAGCATCAACAACAAATTGAAGTTCTTATGCCGTTTCATGTCGATGAATACTTTGCGAGTAAAGAGAAATAAAGAATATGTGACTGGCACATCCCGTAAACGATGGAGGAATCTACCATATTAAAATGACAGGACAACTGCAAAGCGCCGATTGTTGAGGGAATTCCAGGCAGATTATGTAAACAGGAACGGCAACTAATGTTGCCATTTCAGGCTACGCCAGGCGCAGGAGGATCGCCCCGGCGGCAATCCCGCAGGCGGCCACGATGCGCAGCGGCATCAGTTGTTCTTTCAGAACGATAAAGGCGATCAGCGCGCCGAAGAGAATGGAGGTTTCACGTAGCGCGGCGACCACCGCCAGCGGGGCCTGGGTCATCGCCCATAGCGCCAGGCCGTAGGAGCCCATGGTGCCGACACCGCCGAGGATGCCCTTTTTCCAGTGCTGACGTAAATAACGACTGGCCTCTCGCCGTCGCGCCACCATGGCCCAGCACAGCAGGCAGAAACCATTCATAAAAAAGGTCCACAGGGTGTAGCCTAGCGCCGAGCCCGCCAGCCGGACACCGGTGCCGTCCACCAGTGTATATCCCGCGATAAAGCAGGCGTTGATCAGCGCCAGCACGATGCCTTTGCGGGAGCTAACGCTGCCGTGAAAGGCCATCGCCAGAATCGCCAGGCAGATAACGCCGATGCCCAGCCAGGCCAGCGGCGACAGACGATCGCCGAGGAACAGCACACTTATCGCCGCGACCAGCAGCGGCGCGGTGCCGCGCATCAGCGGGTAGGTCTGGCTCATATCCGACACCTGATAGGTCTTCGCCACCAGCACCGTATACACCACCTGTAACGCGCACGACGCCAGCAGATAGGGGGCGCTGGCAAGCGCGGGCTGCGGGGCAAAGGGCAGCATCACCAGGGCGATCAGCGCGGCCGAGCCGCTGACGCCGATCGCCGCGTACATTTTATCGCCGCTGGCTTTGACGATAGCGTTCCAGCTGGCGTGCAGCAGGGCGGCGAACAGCAAAATGCAGAATACGGTGAGGGTCATCGCAGACAGGTTCAACAGTGAAGGTCACCGGAATGTAACACGCGCCCGCGCTGCCTGCCAGCGGGGGGGTTAAAGCGAACAAAACAGGCGATGCGTCACCCGCGGTTCATCGTAAACCGGGCGAAAACCAAGCCTTTCATAAAAGGGCCAGGCCTGCGCCGGGGCATGGGTGTTAAGAAAATCGAACCAGGCGCTGGAGTGGGTAATGACCGAGACCAGCAGCTGCTGGCCGATGCCCCGGCGACGGTAACGTTCGCTAATGTAGAGATGGCGAATGCGCCCGACCCGCGGCTGCGGACTGAAGGGATCGCTATTGATGCCGCATACCCCTACCAGCTGGTGGTTGACGAAGGCGCCCAGCAGCGTTTCGCCCGGCGCGTTAAAGCGGTTTTTGCCGCTCTGCCAGTTTTCCGCCAGGCGGCGCAGCATGTTGAAATGCTGTTCAAGGCTTTCAGTGCGCAGCGCAACGAACCCCGGATCGTCCGGCGTTGTGGCGGCAATTAACAGGGGTGGCATAGCTTCCTCCATCAAGTCATCCCGGGACGCCCGGCGGGCGCCTGCAGGGGGGCGGTTTCCCGCCCCCCTCAGGTGCGACTTGAACCTGAATCAGCGGAACTGTTTCAGGACTGCATCAAGTAGTTGCAACACAGCAACCATGAGTTTCAGGATTAAAATAATAATATCCATTCCGCCCATACGCGCGTCTCCTGTGGTTAAGGAGCACAATAAGCTGACGTACCTTTCCGCTGCCCGTTGCCAGCTTATCCCTGCCTGTCGCCGGCGGCGTCTGCCCTGGCCGATAGTTCATCCTTTCCATGAACGGCTTCCCGGCCCGCCGCCTGCAACGACAGGGGTGCGCAGCGCTGAGCCACGCGTTGCCGCGCGGGCCAGTGACTGCACGTTGTTGACGTAACACAGTGTGCTCTCTCGGGGTTAAGGCACTGACGGCACCACCCGTTTCAGCCAGGACTTCGTTGCGCCGGTCAAACTTGCGGCCCCCGAATGGCACAAAGTGAACACACCCAGTATAGATAAATACTGTATGGATGAACAGTATTTTTTGGACAAATACGCCCCTCTCATCCATACTCTATGACAGAGAAAAATCGACCTTAAATTGCGCGAACTGCAGCGATCGCGTATACTTTTGGCGTTGACGTAATACAGTGTGCTTGCGGCTACCACCTGTAACCATGCTGATAAAAACCTCGCTCCGGCGGGGTTTTTTGTTTTCTGCCCTTTTGCGCCGAATTGTGATCTTTCGCGCAAATTATCGTGGATGAAAATAAATCCATTGTGAAATCGCAAAACCTGTGTTTGTATAAATTCAGCTTATTTTTCGACACAACAGGTCCCTAATGAACGCAACCCTGATCGCTTCGACCCTACTAAAAACCGCGCCAGCCGCGGTGGTCGTCGTGTCTGTGGTGGTCGTCGTCGGCAACGCGCCGTAGGGTCCGGAACAACACGAATTCCAAACCCCGCCGGCGCAAACCGAGCGGGGTTTTTTGTTGGCGAGCCCCCCGGTAAAGTCGGCCCAGAATAAAAGGACTGGAGCATGGCAAGTTCGGGCACCACATCAAACACAATGCGCTTTACCGGCGCGCAGCTGGTTGTTCATTTACTGGAACGCCAGGGCATCACTATGGTCAGCGGCATCCCGGGCGGTTCTATCCTGCCCATCTACGATGCCTTAAGCCAAAGCACGCAGATCCGCCACATCCTGGCGCGCCACGAGCAGGGCGCGGGTTTTATCGCTCAGGGGATGGCGCGAACCGAAGGCAAACCCGCAGTCTGTATGGCCTGTAGCGGCCCTGGCGCCACCAACCTGATTACGGCGATCGCCGATGCCCGCCTCGATTCAATCCCGCTGGTCTGCATCACCGGCCAGGTGCCGGCCTCCATGATCGGCACCGACGCTTTCCAGGAAGTGGACACCTACGGCATCTCTATCCCCATCACCAAGCATAACTACCTGGTGCGCGACATCGCCGAGCTGCCGCAGGTGATCAGCGACGCCTTCCGTATTGCCCAGTCCGGGCGTCCCGGGCCGGTGTGGATAGACATTCCTAAGGACGTACAGGCGGCGACCATTGAGCTGGAAACGTTGCCAGAGCCGGGCGAGCGCGCCCCGGCACCGGCATTCGCCCCCGAAAGCGTGCGCGAAGCGGCGGCAATGATCAATGCGGCGAAGCGCCCGGTGCTCTATCTGGGCGGCGGCGTGATTAACGCGCCGCAGCCGATTCGGGACCTGGCGGAAAAAGCCAACCTGCCGACCACCATGACCTTGATGGCGCTGGGGATGCTGCCGAAGGCGCATCCGTTGTCGCTGGGGATGCTGGGCATGCACGGCGCGCGCAGCACCAACTTTATTCTGCAGGAAGCGGATTTACTGATTGTTTTAGGCGCGCGTTTTGATGACCGGGCGATTGGCAAGACCGAGCAGTTCTGCCCGAACGCGAAGATTATCCACGTCGATATCGACCGCTCTGAGCTGGGTAAAATCAAGCAACCGCACGTCGCGATTCAGGGCGATGTGGCGGAAGTCTTAGCCCAGCTGATCCCGCAGATTGAGGCGCAGCCGCGCGATGAGTGGCGCCAGCTGGTGGCCGATTTGCAGCGTGAATTCCCTTGCGCCATCCCGCAGGAAAGCGACCCGCTCTCCCATTACGGCCTGATTAACGCCGTGGCCGCCTGCGTTGACGATGAGGCGATCATCACCACCGATGTGGGTCAGCATCAGATGTGGACAGCGCAGGCCTACCCGCTCAACCGTCCGCGCCAGTGGCTGACTTCCGGCGGCCTCGGCACCATGGGCTTCGGCCTGCCGTCGGCCATCGGCGCGGCGCTGGCGAATCCGCAGCGCAAGGTTATCTGCTTCTCCGGCGACGGCAGCCTGATGATGAATATTCAGGAGATGGCTACCGCCGCCGAAAATCAGCTGGATGTCAAAATTATCCTGCTGAACAACGAAGCGCTGGGGCTGGTGCACCAGCAGCAGAGCCTGTTTTATCAGCAGGGCGTGTTCGCCGCCACCTATCCGGGGATGATTAACTTTATGCAGATTGCCGCCGGTTTTGGCCTGCAAACCTGTGATTTAAATAACGAAGCCGATCCGCAGGCGGCGCTGCAGGCGATTATCGACCGCCCAGGTCCGGCGTTGATCCACGTGCGTATCGACGCACAGCAGAAAGTGTATCCGATGGTACCGCCGGGTGCGGCCAATACTGAAATGGTGGGGGAATAAGCCATGCAAAAACAATGTGATAACGTCATTCTGGAACTCACCGTCCGCAACCATCCCGGCGTCATGACCCACGTTTGCGGGCTATTTGCCCGTCGGGCGTTTAACGTCGAAGGCATTCTCTGTCTGCCAATTCAGGGCAGCGAACACAGCCGCATCTGGCTGCTGGTAAATGATGACCAGCGATTGGGGCAGATGATTAGCCAGATTGAAAAGCTGGAAGATGTCACCAAAGTGGCGCGTAACCAGTCCGATCCCACCATGTTTAACAAAATTGCGGTGTTCTTCGAGTAAATCGCGCAAGGCTTGAACGGTAAGGTGCTTATGGTTAAGGTAAGCGCCTTTGCCGGATGGCGCTGCGCTTATCCGGCCTACAGGGAGTGGATCCGTAGGCCGGATAAGGCGTTTACGCCGCCATCCGGCGCTTTCAGGCACCAGGAAACACCATGACTACCATCGCCCTTATTGACGATCATTTGATTGTCCGCTCCGGTTTTGCTCAGCTGCTGGGGCTGGAAGCTGATTTTCAGGTTGTCGCTGAATTTGGTAGCGGCCGCGAGGCGCTGACGGGGCTACCGGGGCGCGGCGTACAGGTCTGTATCTGCGATATCTCCATGCCGGATATTTCCGGGCTGGAGCTGCTCAGCCAGTTGCCGAAGGGGATGGCGACCATCATGCTGTCGGTACACGACAGCCCGGCGCTGATCGAGCAGGCGCTGAACGCCGGCGCGCGCGGCTTCCTGTCGAAACGCTGCAGCCCGGATGAACTGATCGCCGCGGTCCGCACGGTGGCGGCGGGTGGTTGCTATCTCACGCCGGATATCGCCATGAAGCTGGCCGCCGGGCGCCAGGATCCGCTCACCAAACGCGAACGCCAGGTGGCGGAAAAGCTAGCGCAGGGCATGGCGGTGAAAGAGATTGCCGCCGAGCTCGGCCTGTCGCCGAAAACCGTTCACGTTCACCGCGCCAACCTGCTGGAAAAACTGGGCGTCAGCAACGACGTTGAGCTGGCGCGCCGCATGTTCGATAGCTGGCAATGAAGGCTGTCGTCTCACGATTGCTGTCGGTGATCGGCTGCGCCTTTATCTTCTCCGCAGCCTGGTTCTGCCTGTGGAGCATCAGTCTGCATCTGGTGGAGCGTGCGGATTTAGCGGTGCTGCTGTTTCCCTTTGGCCTGCGTTTAGGGCTGATGCTGCAATGCCCGCGTGGCTACTGGCCGGTGCTGCTGGGAGCCGAGTGGCTGCTTATCTTCTGGCTGGCGCAGGAAGTGGCGCTGGCGCACCCGATAATTTTGATGACCGGAAGTCTACTGACCCTGCTGCCGGTGGCGTTGATCTCTCGCTATCGCCATCAGCGCGACTGGCTGACGCTGCTGCGCCAGGGCGGGGCGCTGATCGCCGCCTCGCTGCTGCAATCGCTGCCGTGGCTGGCGCAAGGGAGCGAAGGATTGACCGCCCTGCTGTTAACGCTAACCGGCGGTCTGACGCTGGCGCCGACCTGCCTGGTTATCTGGCACTATCTTACCAGTACCGTCTGGCGGCCACTGGGGCCCGCGCTGGTCTCGCAGCCGATTAACTGGCGCGGCCGGCATCTGATCTGGTACCTGCTGTTATTCACCATTAGCCTGTGGCTGCAGCTTGGGCTGCCCGCCGAGCTCTCCCGCTTTACCCCGTTTTGCCTCGCGCTGCCGATTATCGCTCTCGCCTGGCACTACGGCTGGCAGGGGGCGCTGATCGCCACCCTGATGAACGCCATTGCGCTGATTGCCAGCCAGACCTGGCACGATCACCCGGTCGATCTCTTGCTTTCGCTGTTGGCGCAGAGCCTGACCGGACTGCTGCTGGGGGCGGGGATCCAGCGATTGCGCGAGCTTAACCTGTCGCTACAGAACGAGCTGGCGCGAAATCGGCGGCTGGCGGAACGTCTGCTGGAAACGGAAGAGAGCGTGCGGCGTGACGTGGCGCGCGAGCTCCACGATGATATTGGCCAGACTATCACGGCAATTCGCACCCAGGCGGGGATCGTGCAGCGTCTGGCGCCGAATAACGCCAGCGTACGGCAGAGCGGCCAGTTGATAGAACAGCTGTCGCTGGGGGTGTACGACTCGGTGCGTAGACTGCTAGGCCGTCTGCGTCCGCGTCAGCTCGACGACCTGCCGCTGGAGCAGGCGGTACGTTCGTTGATGCGCGAGATGGAGCTGGAGGACCGCGGCATTGTCAGCCATCTCGACTGGCGGATTAACGAGGCGGGGCTGAGCGAAAACCAGCGTGTGACGCTGTTTCGCGTTTGCCAGGAGGGGCTGAATAATATCGTCAAGCACGCCAGCGCCAGCGCTGTCACCCTCCAGGGCTGGCAGCAGGATGAGCGACTAATGCTGGTGCTGGAAGATGACGGTTGCGGCCTGCCGCCGGGGTCGAATCTGCAGGGGTTCGGCCTGACCGGCATGCGCGAACGTGTGACCGCGCTGGGCGGTACGTTAACTATCTCCTGCACACACGGTACCCGCGTGTGCGTCAATCTACCGCTGCGTTACGCCTGAGAGGAGCGCCGATGTTTGCCTTTTTAAAAGCGCCGCCGGACGCCGCGCCAGTTAGCGATAAACGCGAGCTGGACGAGCGTTATCGTTACTGGCGTCGACATATTCTGCTCACTATCTGGCTTGGCTACGCGCTGTTTTATTTCACCCGCAAAAGCTTTAATGCCGCGGTGCCTGAAATTCTTGCCAGCAATGTGCTGACTCGTAGCGATATTGGCCTGCTGGCCACGCTGTTCTATATCACGTACGGGCTGTCGAAATTTTTCTCCGGTATCGTTAGCGACCGCTCCGACGCCCGCTATTTTATGGGCCTGGGGCTTATCGCTACCGGGGTGGTGAATATTCTGTTCGGTTTTTCCACCTCGCTGTGGGCTTTTGCGCTGCTGTGGGCGTTGAATGCCTTCTTCCAGGGCTGGGGCTCTCCGGTCTGCGCCCGGCTGCTGACGGCCTGGTATTCGCGGACCGAACGCGGCAGCTGGTGGGCGCTATGGAATACCGCGCATAACGTCGGCGGCGCGCTGATCCCGATGGTGGTGGGGGCGGCGGCGCTGCACTACGGCTGGCGTGCAGGGATGACGATTGCCGGCTGTCTGGCGATCCTCGCCGGGCTGTATCTGTGCTGGCGGCTGCGCGATCGCCCGCAGGCGGTGGGGTTACCCGCCGTGGGCGACTGGCGTCACGATGCGCTGGAAATCGCCCAGCAGCAGGAGGGGGCCGGGCTGACGCGCAAAGCGATCCTGACCCGCTACGTGCTGGCCAATCCCTATATCTGGCTGCTGTCGCTGTGCTATGTGCTGGTGTACGTGGTGCGGGCGGCGATTAACGACTGGGGTAATCTGTATATGTCGGAGACGCTCGGCGTCGATCTGGTGACCGCTAACTCGGCGGTGACCATGTTTGAGCTGGGCGGTTTTATCGGCGCGCTGGTGGCGGGCTGGGGCTCGGATAAGCTGTTTAACGGCAACCGTGGGCCGATGAATCTGATTTTCGCCGCCGGAATTTTGTTGTCGGTTGGCGGGCTGTGGCTGATGCCGTTTGCCAGCTACGTCATGCAGGCGGCTTGCTTCTTCACCACCGGGTTCTTCGTCTTCGGCCCGCAGATGCTGATCGGCATGGCGGCGGCGGAATGTTCGCATAAAGAAGCCGCCGGGGCGGCAACCGGGTTTGTCGGCCTGTTCGCTTATCTTGGCGCCTCGCTTTCCGGCTGGCCGCTGGCGCAGGTGATGGATATCTGGCACTGGACCGGATTCTTCGTGGTGATTGCGATTGCCGCCGGCATTTCCGCGCTGCTGCTGCTGCCGTTTTTAAACGCGCAGGCGCCGCGTACCGCCAGCGAAGCGTGATGTAGCTCACCCTTTGGCCGCGAACGGAGCAAAACTAAGAAATTTTCCCGGTTTCACCTGGACGCCGTCTCAGGCCAGACGGCGCGCTGGTTTTTACAATGCCTGGTTATGACGCAGGCATAAAAAATCAGCTCAGGAGATACCCATGCTGGCCTTTCTGAATCAGGTGCGCAAGCCGACCCTGGATCTGCCGCTCGATGTGCGGCGCAAAATGTGGTTCAAACCTTTCATGCAGTCCTATCTGGTGGTCTTCATCGGCTACCTGACCATGTACCTGATCCGCAAGAACTTTAACATCGCGCAGAACGACATGATCTCCACCTACGGGTTGAGCATGACGCAGCTGGGGATGATTGGCCTGGGCTTCTCCATCACCTACGGCGTGGGCAAGACGCTCGTGTCTTATTATGCCGACGGTAAAAACACCAAGCAGTTCCTGCCGTTTATGCTGATCCTCTCCGCCATCTGTATGCTGGGCTTTAGCGCCAGCATGGGCGCGGGCTCCACCAGCTTGTTCCTGATGATCGCCTTCTATGCGCTGAGCGGCTTCTTCCAGAGCACCGGCGGCTCGTGCAGCTATTCCACCATCACCAAGTGGACGCCCAGACGCAAACGCGGCACCTTCCTCGGCTTCTGGAATATCTCCCACAACCTCGGCGGCGCGGGCGCGGCGGGCGTGGCGCTGTTTGGCGCCAACTATCTGTTCGACGGCCATGTGATCGGCATGTTTATCTTCCCGTCGATTATTGCGCTGATCGTCGGCTTTATTGGCCTGCGCTACGGTAGCGACTCGCCGGAATCCTATGGCCTCGGCACGGCGGAAGAGCTGTTTGGCGAAGCGATCAGCGAAGAGGACAAAGAGACCGAAGAAAATGCGATGACCAAGTGGCAGATCTTTGTTGAGTACGTGCTGAAAAACAAAGTGATCTGGCTGCTGTGCTTCTCCAACATCTTCCTCTACGTGGTGCGTATCGGTATCGATCAGTGGTCCACCGTGTACGCCTTCCAGGAGCTGAAGCTGACGAAAGAGGTGGCGATTCAGGGCTTTACCCTGTTTGAGGTCGGCGCGCTGGTCGGCACGCTGCTGTGGGGCTGGTTGTCGGATCTGGCCAACGGCCGCCGCGCGCTGGTGGCTTGCATCGCGCTGGCGCTGATTATCGCCACCCTCGGGGTTTACCAACACGCCAGCAACCAGTACGTCTATCTGGCCTCGTTGTTTGCACTGGGCTTCCTGGTGTTTGGTCCGCAGCTGCTGATCGGCGTCGCCGCCGTCGGCTTTGTGCCGAAAAAAGCGATCGGCGCCGCCGATGGAATCAAGGGCACCTTCGCCTATCTGATCGGCGATAGCTTCGCCAAGCTGGGTCTCGGGATGATCGCCGACGGCACGCCGGTCTTCGGCCTGACCGGCTGGGCCGGCACCTTTGCGGCGCTGGACGCCGCCGCCATCGGCTGTATCTGCCTGATGGCCATTGTGGCTATCTTTGAAGAGCGTAAAATTCGCCGCGAGAAAAAGAACCGTATTTTGCAGACTGCCTGATTTACCAGGTATTTGGTAACCTTGCCCGGCCATTGCGCCGGGCTTTTTTATTGTTCTTGCTGGCTGGATTGCAGGAGTAGCTCCCGCAGCCACTGCTGCGCCGGGTCATGATGGTTACGCTCGTGCCAGGCCATGCTTTTGGTGAAACCCGGGATCGTCAGCGGCGGTGGGGCTATTTTCATGCCGCTGGCTCTTTTCGCCAGTCGGCGCGGTACCACGGCGATCATGTCGCTCACCGCCAGTATTTCCGGCAACACCAGGAAACTGCTCACCGACAATCCCACCCGCCGGGTTCGACCAAGCGCCGCCAGCGCGTCGTCGGTCACGCCGCGAAAGCTATCGCCCTGCCATGAAACCAGCACATGTTCCAGCGCACAGAAGCGGTCGAGCGTCAGCGGCTGGCTGGCCTGCGGATGGTCTTCGCGCATCAGACAGACATAGTCTTCCTGATACAGCGCCCGGCTGTGCAGCGCCGGCGGCGTATCGTGGGGCGTCAATAGCGCAATATCCACTTCACCACGTTCGGACTGTGCCAGCAGCGTGGCCGGTGATTCGGGAATGATGCGCACGCGGATACCCGGCGCCAGTGGCTTCAGCGCGGCGATAAATGGCACGATCACTGCTTTCAACGCATAATCCGTCGCGGCGATGGTCCAGGTAAAATTGGCTTCCAGCGGCTCGAAGATGGCGGGTTGCAGCAGGGTTTCAGCATCGATCAGCAGCTGCTTTACCGGAGCCGCCAGCGCCTGAGCGCGCAGCGTCGGCACCATACCGTGCGGGGCGCGGATAAACAGCGGGTCATTAAAGGCGTCGCGCAGGCGGGTGAGCATGCCGCTGACCGCCGGCTGGGTGAGCGCCAGCCGCGCTGCCGCCCGGGTGACGCTGCGCTCATCGAGCAGCGCATCCAGGGCTTTCAGCAGGTTGAGATCGAGGTTTCTGATATCAGATTTCATGATAGCTATCCGCAAACGCGATAAGTCACATTATGGTATGCCCGGTAGTCGACAGCAGGCAAATTCCCATTATGATAGTGAGGCTGCGATTGGATGAGAGGATGCATGATCTGGATAGGACTGGCCACCCTGGTAGTGGTATTTGTTGTGGGATTTCGGGTGCTTACCTCTGATTCACGCCGCGCGATTCGTCGCCTGAGCGAACGCCTTGGCATAACGCCTGTTCCGCTGGAATCGATGATCGATCAGTTGGGAAAAACCGCCGGTAATGAGTATTTGCGCTACCTGGAGCGGCCGAATGAAGCGCATCTGCAGAACGCCGCACAGGTACTGCTGATCTGGCAGACCGCTATCGTCGATGCCAGCGAAAAAAACCTGCATTACTGGTATCGCCTGATGCAAAAAGCGCGTTTAGCGGCGCCGATTACCGACGCGCAAATTCGTCTTGCGCAAGGGTTTCTGCGCGAGCTGGATCCGGATGCAAGCGATTTGCATAACCTACAGCAGCGTTATAACGCGCTGTTTCTGCCGGAAGACGGCGTGCACTGGCTGCACTGATATCATAATTGCTTATGTGTATTATCAAGGATGGTGATTCGATTTATATCACTCACCGACGCATGATTAACCTCGTTAAAACAATCGTTCACGAGGTTAATCATGAAACAGCCCCTGCTGCAAAGCGCCATCGTCTGGCCGGAAGAGTATCTGCCAGGCACGACCGACAATTTTGCCTCTAATGAAATTATCGTCAGCGGCCTGACGGCAGCTCAGATATGGGCGCAGCTCGATGACACCACGCTGTGGCCGGGCTATTACAGCAACGTTGCCGATATCCATTTCCATGACGGCAGCGGCCCGACCCTCAGCGCCAACGCCCGTTTCCGCTTCAGCACCTTCGGCTTCCCGATTGAGGCGCAGATTACAGAGTATGTACCTCCCGCTGCCGGGCAGGCGGCGCGCGTAGCCTGGCACGGCTGGGCGGAAGGGGATGCAACGACGCGTCTTGATGTGATCCACGCGTGGCTATTTGAAGATTTGCCCGGCGGGCGCGTACGTATCCTCACCCAGGAGTCGCAAAAAGGCGTTCCGGCGCAGGAGTTGGCGCGTACCTTGCCCAATCCGATGATTAACGGTCACCAGGAGTGGATCTGCGGGCTGGTGAAATCGGCTCGCGGTGAGTAAATCCGAGTGCCGGATGGCGGCTGCGCCTTATCCGGCCTACGGTTTCCGCACTCGTCACTTGTAGGCCGGATAAGCGTAAGCGCCATCCGGCAGAATAACTACAGTAGGATTTTCAGGCCGTGTTTTTGTACGACGCTAAGCAATTTTAATGACATTCCGCTCGGTCGTTTAGCGCCAGTCTCCCATTTTTGCACGGTAGACACACTGGTATTCAGATAACGAGCGAACACGGGTTGGCTAACATTGAGTTGTTCACGTAGCGCTTTAATTTCAATGGGTTGAAGTGCGGCTACGCTACCGAGACATGATTCATCAAAATGGCGCATTGTTTCCTGTGGGATTGCGCCAACGCTGAATAGCCCCGACGCAGCGCTATGGATCGCTTCGAAAGCCGGGCTTTTGTATTTATTTTTTGCTGTCATCGCAAATCTCCACCAATTCTTTACTTTTAACTAAGGCCGTCGTTTTCTCTTCAGAGAGATTGGCATAGTGTTTTGCAAGCTCACGAAACCCCATTAATTCGCGATGGCTGATATTGGCCATATCCTGTTTGGCGTACAGAAAGACATAAAACCAATGCCCTGCGCTTTTGGTAAGGATGATTGCGCGATCGCGATTCTTGTTGAGTCGCTTTTTATAAACCCCTCCTCCTAAATCAACCACCTTGCCCTGAAGCACAGATTGAATTGCCTGATAGAGCTCGTCGTCGGAAATGCCATGAGAGCTAGCCTCTCTGGCAAACCATTTGGTTTTAAAGATACGCATTGCTGACATCCTGTCGTTAAAAGTATAGCACATGGTGCTATATTAAATTCTCCTGAGATTTGTAAAAGCGATAGCAAGCATCGTTTTTTTAAACATGCGAACAGCTACGCATCCTCTTATGAAAAGCGAGAAGAGTTGCGAAAACGTTAAATTCGTCACAAACAAAATGTTACACTGCGCGGCTTTCAGCCACTTTCTTCGCAGGTCACTCATGAGTCATTCAAATGAAGCCAAACCCCATGCACGCGAGCTGGTGCGACCAAACTGGTCGGCGGTTTTCGCGGTTGCTTTCTGCGTTGCCTGCCTGATTACCGTCGAATTTCTACCGGTCAGTCTGCTGACGCCGATGGCGCTGGATTTAGGCATCTCCGAAGGGATGGCCGGGCAGTCGGTGACGACGACGGCATTCGTAGCGATGTTCTCCAGCCTGTTTATCACCTCCATCATTGGCAAAACCGATCGCCGCTACGTGGTGATCCTGTTTTCGCTGCTGCTGACCCTTTCCTGCCTGCTGGTATCGTTTGCCGATAGCTTCACCCTGCTGCTGCTGGGACGAGCCTGTCTGGGCCTGGCGCTCGGCGGTTTCTGGGCGATGTCGGCCTCGCTGACCATGCGGCTGGTGCCGATGCGCGTGGTGCCGAAAGCGCTATCGATTATCTTCGGCGCGGTATCAATCGCGCTGGTGATCGCCGCCCCATTGGGCAGTTTCCTTGGCGGGCTTATCGGCTGGCGCAACGTCTTTAACGGCGCGGCGGTGATGGGCGTGCTGTGTACGCTCTGGGTGCTGAAAGCGCTGCCGTCGCTGCCCGGTGAATCGGCTTCTCAGCAGCAAAATATGTTTGGTCTGTTGAAGCGTCCGGGGGTGATGGCCGGGATGTGCGCCATTTTCATGGCCTTTGCCGGGCAGTTCGCCTTCTTTACCTATATACGTCCGGTGTACATGACCCTCGCCGGGTTTGATGTCGACGGCCTGACGCTGGTGCTGCTGAGCTTTGGTATCGCCAGCTTTATCGGCACCTCGCTCTCCTCGGTGCTTCTCAAGCGTTCGGTAAAAGCGGCGCTGGCGATCGCGCCACTGGTACTGACCGCCTGCGCGGTGGCGCTGGTGCTGTGGGGAGAAAGCAAAATCGTCGCCTCGACGGTGGCGATTATCTGGGGCTTCGCGTTTGCGCTGATCCCGGTTGGGTGGTCAACGTGGATCACCCGTTCGCTCTCCGATCAGGCGGAAAAAGCCGGGTCGATTCAGGTGGCGGTGATCCAGCTGGCCAACACCTGCGGCGCCGCGGTCGGCGGTATTGCGCTCGACCACTTAGGGCTGCTGTCGCCGCTGGTGTTGTCAGGAATATTAATGCTGTTTACCGGGTTGCTGGTGGCGACCAAAGTGAAGGTGAATCCACCCGCTTAAGGCCGCTCGCCTTTTGCCAGCCGGCACTACCGCGGGTACGGCGCCTGACCGCCCGGCGGCGCTGCGCTTGCCGGGCCTACGGGTGGTATCCCGCAGGCCTCCTCAGTCGTAGCCCGGCTAAGCGTAGCGCCAGCCGGGAACGCTCCTTCGACAACGCTATCGCATCAGAACCACGCCTCAAACATTCCACCGACGTTCAGTGAATCCAGCTGCTGGTCCTGGGTGCCGTTAACCTTCGCGGTATGCTCGTTGTCCACCTGACCGCCGGTCACATAGAAGCGCAGCATCGGGCGGAACTCCGGCCCCATGCCGATGGCGATGTTCTGCGACAGCGTCAGCTTCCAGCCGTGGTTATCCCCGCCCTGGTCGTAATCCACGCGCTGGTAGCCCGCTTCCAGCCAGGTGGAGTGCACGTCGTTCCAGAAGTACATCGGCCGGACGATGGCGCCGTAGTTTTTACGGTTGTCGGTGTTGTCCTTGCCGTTGTCGTAGTCATGGAAAGCCAGCAGGTATTCGATCTGCGCCTGCTGGGTGAACTTATGGCTGCCCTCGAAGCTGGCGTAGACCGTGGTCAGGTCGTCGGTTTTGTTGTAGACGCTGTTATCCGAGTTGTCGGAGTAGCGCAGGATCACCTTGTTCACCCCGCTGTCGTTGGTGTGGCTCAGCACCAGGCCGCCCTGCCAGGCTTCGAGGCGCGCGTCGCTGTCCACCGCCTTCGAGTCAAAGCCGTAGTTGGCGTACACCTCGACGTCGATCGGCCCGGCCTTGATGTTGTGGGTTTTGGTGGTCAGCGCGTAGTGGCCGTTGTCGCCGGTGTCGGAGCTGCCGGTACAGGTGATACGCGACGGGTTGGTCTCGTCTGCCATCACTTCCGGACTACAGGATTTCACCTGCGACACCGTCGCCACGTCAAACTGCACGCCGCCGATATCAAAGTTCTTCACCCCGGCGCCCTGGCCGTCGTGGTTCATCCAGAAGTAGTCGTTGATCCCCTGTTGCGGACGCTGGTGGAAGTCGCGGCCGGCCCAGATATAGGCGTTGGGGTTGGATTCCAGCACGTTGGTGACGCCGACGTAGGCCTTCTTCAGGTTAACTTCGTCGCTCCAGTGGTCGAACATCACGTTGAGATCCCAGATAGCCCCCTGCGCGCTTTTGAAGGCCTTGCTGATCTGGAATTCGCCGCCGTTGCTTTCGTTGCCGAGACGGCCGATCGCCGAGGCGCCGTTATAGGAGCCGTCGACGCCGACATATTTCTGGTCGCCGGTCTGGAAGTGGGCGCCATAGCGGGCATAGCCGCTGAACTTGAGGCCGAACGGAATGGCCATATCCGGCGAGGCGGCGGTTGTCTGCGGGTTGGTGATCACGTCGACCTTTTTGTTGGCCGCGGCGTCGATTTTCGCCTGGCGGTCGGCCAGCGCTTTATCAACGGCTTTGGCAACGATGGCGTCGATCTGTTCCTGCGTAAATTCTTGCGCCATGACAGAAATTGGGCACAGCGCGGCGACCACCGCCATGGCTAAAGGCAGTTTTTTCACAGTATTCATGGTTATCTCGCTTTAATAATTAATATATTTCAGATAATAACCATCCCATTCTGGCTAAAATAAATAACCAAAATAAGCTGATTTGTTTTTTAGGGTACAGCGACGCCGGAGAATAATATTCTCGCTGA
Source organism: Klebsiella sp. PK18 (assembly GCF_057784655.1). Classification (NCBI taxonomy): domain Bacteria; kingdom Pseudomonadati; phylum Pseudomonadota; class Gammaproteobacteria; order Enterobacterales; family Enterobacteriaceae; genus Klebsiella; species Klebsiella sp. PK18. The sequence goes on from NZ_CM173493.1 coordinate 40,445, forward strand.
CGTTATTCCATATTAATTAACGCTGGTACAGATGGATTAATTCTTCTGAGAACTCACGGGCCAGCAGCGAATTCATCAGATGATCCTGGGCATGTACCATAATCAGCGTCATAGGCTGACGCGCTTCACCGGCATCCTGCCCGATGAGCTGGGTCTGCATCTGATGCGCCCGGCGGGCGTAGCCGTCGGCCTCATTTAAGAGTAAGCGCGCTTCGTCGATATTTCCGGTTCGGGCCGCATGCAGCGCTTCAAAACATAATGAGCGTGACTGTCCCGCATTAACGATAATTTCCATTACCGCATCTTCTAATTCAATCATGTGTATTCCTGAGGTATTTATTATTTAATAATGCAGTGAAAGTCCATTTTCTGCATTATTACGCTGTCATCTTATTATCTCTCCGGAAGGAGAGGGATTAGCTAACGGTTTCTGCCACTGGAACGCTATTTTTGGCTTTCTCAACTTCGGTTTTCATTAAGGAACGTTCATAGGCGCGCAGGAACGGCAGGTAAATAACCGCCGACATCACCATGCAGATAACGCACATCACCACCGGACTCAGGGTCCAGTTGGCCGCCCACGACGCGCCAATCGGTGCCGGCGTGGTCCACGGAGTGAGGGACACCACCTGGCTCAGCCAGCCAAGACGCGTCGCGCCGTAAGCCAGCACCGCGTTGACCATCGGCACGCAGACGAAGGGGATAAACATCATCGGGTTCATGATGATTGGCGCCCCGAACAGAATCGGCTCGTTGATATTAAAGAAGCTCGGCACAATGCCCATCTTGCCGATGGTGCGCAGATGAGTGGCCCGGCTACGCAGCAGCAGGAAAGCCAGCGGCAGAGTCGAACCGACACCGCCAATCAGCAGATAGTGATCCCAGAAGCCCTGCAGATAGACGTGCGGCAGCACCGTACCCGCCGCCAGCGCCGCCTGGTTTGCCGACAGGTTGGCCATCCAGAACGGGTTCATAATGCCGGTAACAATCAGTGAGCCGTGGATCCCGGCGAACCAGAAAATCTGGCACATCAGAACGGAGAGCAAAATCGCCGGCAGCGAGTCGGAGGCGGAAACCAGCGGCTCCAGCAGATGCATGATCGCCTGCGGCAGGATCATCCCGGTCTGCGCTTCGATAAACAGGTTCAGCGGATGCAGAGTCGCAATGACCACCAGCACCGGGATCAGGATTTCAAACGAACGGGCGACGCCGGTGGGGACCTCTTTCGGCAGACGAATCGTAATGTTGTTTTGCTTCAGCCACGCATAAACGCGGGTGGAGTAGATGGCGGTGATCAGCGCGGTGAAAATGCCCTGACCGGACAGATACTGAGTGGAAATTTTGCCATCGGCATAGGGCGCGGCGACCAGCAGGAAGGCCATAAACGCCAGCAGACCGGACATCACCGGATCGAGCTGAAACTGACGACCGAGGCTGGCGCCAATGCCGACCGAGATAAAGAAGGTCATCACGCCCATGCTGAGGTTAAACGGCAGCATCAGCTGTTCGCGGTAGTGCTGGGAGAAATCAAGCCAGCCGCGGGCAAAGCCGTTGGTGGTATCGGGTGAAAACGGCGGAAAGATAAATACCAGCATGAAAGAGCCGATGATCATAAACGGCAAGGCGGCAGTGAAGCCATCGCGGATAGCGATAACGTATTTCTGCTGCCCAAGGCGTCCTGCCAGCGGAGTAATAGATTGCTCGATCACGGCAATCATGGACTGATACAGAGAACTCATTTCAACACCTCTCAGTGCGCCGCTGGGATCAGCGACAGAGCATAATTCAGGACGTTGTCTCCCCGCTGCATACCGTAGTCCATCGTATCGATGGGCTGAACGGGAATGTTCAGGGAAGCCGCTTTGTCAGACAGGGTTTTCAACATGTATTTCACTTGGGGGCCAAGCAACACCACCTGATACTGCGGAAACTGCATGTCAAATTCGGAAACGCCATAGGCATCAATCTGCACCGGCAGGTCACGTTCATTCGCCGCCTCCACCATCTTTCTGACCAGCAGACTGGTGGACATCCCGGCAGAGCAGCACAGCATAATCTTGTACATCGACGACCATCCTCAAAATGTAAAAAGTTATTGCGTGGATGATTTGATATCAGACGGAAACCGGTTTCCATTCATAAAAAGCAGAACTGTGATAGTGGTCAAGATCTCCTGCTTATGGGGCGGATTTATTGGATTTCGCTCACATTATTCTGTCGATTTGGCGATGTTTTGCGCTGAAATGGAAAATCGGTTTCCAAACAAATGGTGAAATGGATATACTGCGCTGGTCACAATTGAAGCGATTCAGGTTTACAGGATTTTGGCGGGACGCGGCGCCCGCGCAGGGGAAAATGATGTCGACAATCAATGATGTTTCACGACTTGCCGGGGTTTCCAAAGCCACGGTGTCGCGAGTGTTGAGCGGCTCACGTGGCGTGAAGGAAGCCAGTCGTCAGGCGGTGCTGCAGGCGGCGGAAGCGCTCAATTACCGGCCAAACATGATAGCCCAGTCGTTGCTCAGCCAGTCCACCGGCTGTATCGGCGTCATCTGCGCCCAGGACAACATCAACCAAACCACCAGCTATCTCTACGCCCTGGAAAAACAGCTCAGCCAGCACCAGAAGCACCTGCTGCTGCGCTTCGCCAACACCAGCAACGGCGTGATGAGCTCGCTGGAGGAGTTGACCTGCGGGTTGTGCGATAACGTGCTGATCATCGGCGCGCGTTTTCCCCTGAATATTAACCGCCCGGACGTGGTGCTGGTGGACTGCCTCGACAGCGAGGGCGACAACAGCATTCAGTTCGATCATGCCTTCGCTGCCGAAACCGCCTGCCACTATCTGATTAGCCAGGGGAGACGGCAGATTGCGCTGATTCATCCGCAGAGCAGCGGCTTTGCCGACCAGGTGCTGCTGGGCTACAAGCACGCGCTGGAAAAAAACTTTTTGCCGTTTAATCGCAACCTGGTGTTTCTGGATAACACCTCGCCGTCGGTGGCGGTGCAGGAGCTGGTCAATAACGCCACGACGCTGAACTTTAACGCGCTGCTGGTGAGCGATGAACAGCAGGCGCAGCGCGTGGTGCCGCAGCTGCAGGCGTTTAACCGCGCCGTTCCGCAAAATGTGATGGTGTTTAGCCTCGCCGGATCGTTACAGCTGCCCGGTATCCCCACCATTCCGGCCATTGAATATTCCATGGACGCGATGGCGTCGCGGATCGTCAACTGGCTGACCGAGAAAACGGACAACCCGGGCGGCAGCCCGCTGCGCGGCGATTTAATTATTCCGAAGCACTGAACACCGCTCTTGCCCTGACCCGCCGCCGTTGGCTGCGGGTTTTTTGCTGGCTGGTTTTTGTCGTATCCCTCACATTATAAATAAAACTCATATCTGACGCCGGGTTTTCGAACCGGACAGCCTGCGTGACCTGCCTTAAGTTGAGTACGAAAGTTCCACTCAAAAAACACTAACCAGAACATTCGTACCGCCTGCTTAAGGAAGTGACCCTATGAATCACATGAACGTTGTCGATGTGAAAGCGTGGATAGATGCCCGTCCGGTCTCGCGCTTTCAATGGAACGTGCTGCTGCTCTGTTTCATCATCATTATGCTGGATGGGTATGACGCCGCGGTGATGGGCTTTGTCGCCCCGGCGCTCATTGAGGACTGGGGCATCAGCCGGGCTGAAATGGGGCCGATTCTTGGGGCGGCCATGTTCGGCGTCGCCATTGGCGCCCTGGTGGCGGGCCCGCTTTCTGACCGCTACGGCCGAAAACGCATTTTACTCTGGTCGGTGGCGCTGTTTGCGTTGTTCAGCCTGGCCGGCGCCGTGGCGCAAAGCCCATCGCAACTGGCGCTGATGCGTTTTCTTACTGGCCTTGGCCTTGGCGCGGTGATGCCCAACTGCGTCACGCTGGTGGCAGAATATATGCCGGAGCGGCGTAAAGGGGTGATGATCACCCTGATGTACAGCGGTTTTAACGTGGGTTCCGGCCTCGGCGGCTTTATCGCCGCCGGTTTGTTATCGCATTACAGCTGGCACTCGGCGCTGATTTTTGGCGGCGTGCTGCCGCTCGTGGTGCTCCCCTTTATGATCGTGATGTTACCGGAGTCGGCGATGAACATGGTGGCGCGCCGGCTACCGGGCGAGCAGATCGCCAGGGCGCTTAACCGGCTTGGGGGCCAGTTTACGGCGGAAACCGTTTTTCAGTTGAATGCGCCGCCCATCACGCGCAGCAATAAAGTGGCGCAGCTGTTTCGGCATGGCTATGCCCGCGGCACGATAGCGCTGTGGCTGACCTATTTTATGGGGCTGTTCGTGATATATCTGCTGAACGGCTGGCTGCCAACCATTCTCCGCTCCGGCGGGCTGTCGCTGCAGCAGGCGGCGATGATGACCGGCTTGTTCCAGCTCGGCGGCCCGCTGGGCGGGATCCTTGTCGGTATGCTGATGGATCGTGCTTCGGCGAAAGCCGTGATTGCGGCAACCTATTTCCTCGGCTGCCTGTGCCTGTTGTCCCAGGGGTTGATGGATTTCGGATCGGCGGCGCTGTCGGTGCTGATTTTTATCAGCGGGATGTGCATTAACGGCGCGCAGAACGGTCTGCAGGCCTATTCGCCAGCCTATTATCAAACCGAGATCCGTGCTACCGGCGTCAGCTGGATGCATGGTATCGGCCGTACCGGGGCTATTCTCAGCTCCACGCTGGGTGGGATGCTGATGCTGGCCGTGCCGGGACACTCGTCGATCTTTTTGGTGCTTGCGCTGCCGGCCTGCCTGGCGGGGATCTGTATTTTGTTGCACCGTATGAATCACGCTAAGCCTCGACTCACAGAGGCAGAACTGGACGCTTTGTCATCCCCCCTGGAACACCGATAAGTGGAGTTATCTGATGGCTAACATTCTCGGCGGTATCGCCGTCTCTCATACCCCGACTATCGGCTTCGCGGTCGATCATCATAAACAGCAGGACCCGGCGTGGTCGCCGATCTTCCAGAGCTTCGAACCGCTGCAGCGCTGGCTGGAGGAGAAAAAACCGGATGCGCTGGTGTACATCTTTAATGATCATGTGACCGCCTTTTTCTTCGATCACTATTCGACTTTTACGCTGGGAATCGACAGTCAATATGACGTTGCCGATGAAGGCGGCGGACCACGCTGTCTGCCGCCGGTCCAGGGCAATGCGGCGCTCTCAAGGCACATTGGCGCCAGCCTGATGGCCGATGAGTTTGATATGTCGTTCTTTATGGATAAAAAGCTCGACCACGGCCTTTTCTCGCCGCTTTCGGCGCTGCTGCCCTGGGATGAAGCGCAGGGGTGGCCGACGGCGGTGATCCCGTTACAGATCGGCGTGCTGCAATTTCCGGTACCGAGCGCGCGCCGTTGTTACAAACTCGGCCAGGCGCTGCGCCGGGCAATTGAAAGCTTCCCGGAAGATATCAATGTGGCGATTGTCGCGACCGGCGGGCTCTCGCATCAGGTTCATGGCGAGCGCTGCGGATTTAATAATCCCGACTGGGATGCCCAGTTTGTTGACATGCTGGTTAATGACCCGGAAAAGCTCACCGAAATGACCCTTGGCGAATATGCTGAGCTGGGGGGGATGGAGGGGTCCGAAGTGATCATGTGGCTGGTGATGCGCGGCGCGCTATCAGCCAATGTCACCGAAACCTGGCGCGACTATTACCTGCCGTCGATGACCGGTATCGCCACGCTGATCCTTGAGAACAATGCGCGCCTGCCCCCCGTCGATACCCTGACGCGCCATCGCCAGCATATGGCGCAGCAGCTGGCCGGGGTGGAGAAACTGCCGGGAACCTATCCTTTTACCCACGAGCGCAGCCTGAATGGCTTGCGGCTTAACCGTTTCCTGCATCGGCTGATTGAGCCTGCCTGGCGCGAACGTTTTCTGCAGTCGCCTCAGTCGCTTTATGCCGAAGCCGGACTGAGTGAGGAGGAACAGCAGTTGCTCAACGCACGCGACTGGCGGGGATTGATTCAGTATGGCGCCAGTTTCTTCCTGCTGGAGAAAATGGGCGCGGTGGTCGGCGTATCCAACCTGCATATTTACGCCGCGATGCGCGGGCAGACGCTGGAGGCGTTTCAGCAAACGCGCAACCAACAGGTAACCTATTCGGTGGCGGGTAAACGTTAAACGGTCCCGTCCTGAACCTGCTGATAGATAAAACGCAACAGCGCCTGCGTCGCCGGGGAGGGCAGGCTGCCGGCGCGAAACGTCAGCCCGATACGCCGGGTGGTATCGGGCAGGGGGACCGGCAACACGCTGAGCAGCCCATTGTCAGTTTCAAAACGCATCTGGCTGGCGGAGACCGCCGCCAGCATGTCGGAGTCCTGCAGCAATCCTCTCACCATCGCCGCATCCCCGGTCTCCACCGTCGGTTGGGGCAGCGGCAGCCCCAGGGTGATAAACGCCTTATCCAGCAAATGGCGCGCCGGCGCGTTGGCGCGCGGCAGCACCCATTGCGCGGTCGCCAGCTGGCTGCGCGGATCCGGATGGCGCAGCAGCGGGTGGTTATTACGCAGTAAAATCAACATATCCTCTTCAAATAACGCCTCGCTACAGAGGTCCGGAAGATCTTCATCCTGACGCAGGGCGCCGATAATAAAATCGATATTACCTGCCCGCATATCGGCGACCAGCGACTCATACGGGCTTTCATTGGTCATGAGGGTAATGCCCGGGTGCTGAGCCAGAAAGGCGGCGATGGCGGAGGGCAGTAGCCGGGTCCGGCTCAGCGGCAGGGCGCCAATGCGCACGGTGCCCTCCAGCACCCCGCGACGGGCGGCGATATCGCTCCAGATGTTTTCCAGCTCGTTGAGCGCTCTGCTTACCGGGGGATAGAGTAGCTCCGCGGCGGGCGTGGGGCGCACCCCTTCTGGCGTCCGGCGAAATAGCGCCGAATCCGCCCCTTTCTCCAGGACCTTCAGCGCGGCGCTGACCGCCGGCTGGGTGATCCCCAACTGTTGCGCGACGGTTTGGGTATGGTTGACGTGATAGAGCTGAATAAATATGGCTAACCGGCGGGTATTGAACAGCCAGCCGGCGTCCGCCAGCGGGCCGCTGGTGCGGGTATGGTGTTTCTGCAACAGCGCCGGAATGGCCTGCAGGTCGTCAATCGCCCGCCGGGCGCGCGGCAGGATGCACTTGCCATACTCGGTGGGCACCATGCCGCTGTAATGGCGTTCGAACAGCGTGAGGTTCAAGGCGGATTCAAGGTCGCGGATCGCCCGGGTTATCGCTGACTGCGTGCGGAATAAGTCATCGGCCGCACGCGAGACGCTGCCGCGCAGCGCGACCTGACAGAAAAAGCGCAGCTGCATGATATTTATGATTTTATCGTGCTTTTTCTTCAGCATGGTTCGTCAGGCCTGAAACAGTGAGTGAGTCGACAACATAAATAAAAATCATAGCCTTCGCAAGTTAACGAATTACCTCCCTGCGACGGGACATGACAAGCTGAAAAAAACAACAGAGGAAGCCATCATGTCTCATCCGGTTAGCGAAAAAAGTGCCCTTGTCGTCAGCGCCCACTCAGCCGATTTCGTCTGGCGCGCGGGCGGTGCGATAGCGCTGCATGCCCTGCAGGGCTATCAGGTCCATGTGGTCTGTTTATCCTTTGGCGAGCGCGGCGAGTCCGCCAAACTGTGGCGCAAAGGCAACATGACCGAGGAGGCGGTGAAGCAGGTGCGTCGCGAAGAGGCGCAGGCCGCCGCTGAGATCCTGGGCGCCAGCGTCGAATTCTTTGATATCGGCGACTATCCGCTGCGCGCCGATAAAGAGACGCTGTTTCGTCTGGCGGATGTGTATCGCCGTATCCAGCCCCACTTTGTCCTGACGCACTCCCTGCACGATCCCTATAACTACGATCATCCGCTGGCCTCCCATCTGGCGCAGGAGGCTCGGATTATCGCTCAGGCAGAAGGCTATCGCCCCGGCGAGAAAATTGTCGCTGCTCCCCCGGTTTACTGTTTCGAACCGCACCAGCCGGAGCAGTGCAACTGGAAACCCGATGTGTTACTGGACATCACCGCCGTCTGGGAGAAGAAGTATCAGGCCATTCAGTGCATGCAGGGTCAGGAGCATCTGTGGGAATACTACACCCGCGTGGCGCTGCAGCGCGGAGTGCAGGCCAAACGCAATATCGGCATCACGGCCGCGCGCGATATCGTTCACGGCGAAGCCTTCCAGAGCATCTTCCCCCGCGTAACGGAGAACCTGGCATGAACCTGTTAAATAAAAAAGGCCTTGTGATCCGCCATCTGCCGCGCCATGACGAGGCGGTTTTGCGCCGCTGTGAGGCGGCCGGGGTGGCGACGCTCCATGAAGCCTGGGAGCGCCAGGGGCTGATGGGGCCGGTAATCCGTCCGATTCAGCAGGGCGTCAGCCGGGCGGGCAACGCGGTAACCGTGCTGGTGACGCCAGGCGACAACTGGATGTTTCATGTCGCGGTCGAGCAGTGCCGCGCCGGCGATATTCTGGTGGTGGCCCCGACGTCGCCGTGCGGCGATGGCTTCTTCGGCGATCTGCTGGCGACGTCTCTCCAATCGCGCGGCGTGGTCGGTCTGGTGGGCGATATCGGCATTCGTGATTCGCAGACTTTGCGGGAGATGGGATTCGCCGTCTGGTCCCGTCAGGTTTATGCCCAGGGAACGGTGAAAGAGAGCCTCGGTTCGGTTAACGTCCCGGTGATTTGCGCAGGTCAGCTTGTGCAGCCGGGCGATGTCGTGGTGGCCGACGACGATGGCGTCGTGGTGCTGCCTCACGCGCAGGTCCGTGATGTGCTTGATAAAGCGGAAGCCCGCATGAGCAATGAGCTTGCGAAGCGTGAGCGGATGCGCCATGGCGAGCTGGGGCTGGATATTTACGCGATGCGCCCGCGTCTGGCGGAAAAGGGGCTGCGGTATTATGACCGCGCAGACGAGGTGGAGGAATAAATGGCGCAACGCGGAATCCCCTGTCTATGGATGCGCGGCGGCACCTCGAAGGCAGCCTGTTTTCTGGCTGACGATCTGCCTGCCGATCCGGTGCAACGTGATGCGGTGCTGCTGGCGGTGATGGGCTCGCCTGATCCCCGGCAAATTGACGGGATCGGCGGCGCCGATCCGCTGACCAGTAAAGTGGCGATTATCCGCCGCTCCGCACGGTCTGACGCCGATGTGGACTATCTGTTTGCCCAGGTGAACGTGGCGGCGGCCACCGTGGATTACGGCCAAAACTGCGGCAATATTCTTGCCGCCGTTGGCCCTTTCGCCATCGAGCGTGGTCTGGTTCGCCACGATGCGCCGCTCACTCGGGTGCGTATTTATATGGAGAACACGGGGCAACTGGCGGTGGCAGAGATCCCCTGCGATGCCGACGGGGTCGACTACGCCGGCGAGAGTCGTATCGATGGCGTGCCGGGCAGCGCCAGCCCGATCCTGCTCCATTTTCTTGATGTGGCGGGCTCCAGCTGCGGGGCGCTGCTGCCGACCGGCCGGGTTCGTGACCGTTTTGACGGCGTTGAGGTGACCTGCATCGATAACGGTATGCCGGTGATCCTGCTGCGCGCTTCCGACCTCGGTTGCACCGGCTATGAGACGCGCGAACAGCTGGATAATGACGATGCGCTTAAACGTCGCCTGGAGTCGATTCGCCTGCAGGCCGGGCCGCTGATGCAGCTTGGCGACGTCAGCCAGCGCACGGTGCCCAAGATGACCCTGATCGCCGAACCGCGACACGGCGGCGCCATCAGCAGCCGCACCTTTATCCCCCACCGCTGCCACGCGTCAATCGGCGTGTTTGGCGCGGTGAGCGTGGCCAGCGCTTGTCTGCTCCCCGGCTCTGTCGCGCAGGGCCTGGCGCAGGTAGCGCCAGGCGATACGCCGCTGCTCAGCGTTGAGCATCCGACAGGCGAATTTAGCGTAACGCTTCAGCTTGATGCTGACGGCGCCCTGGCTGGCTGCGGCCTGTTACGCACGGCGCGACTGCTGTTTGCTGGCGAGGTTTTTATTCCGGCCCGCGTCTGGCCGCGTGAGGAGTAATGATGACGATCGCGTTTATTGGTTTTGGCGAGGCGGGTGGCATTCTGGCGGCGGATCTTGCCCGTGAGCATGCGGTGACCATGTGGGATTGCAAGCTCAATGGCCCGGCGCGAGAGGCGATGGGCAAAAAAGCCCGTGATTCGCGCGTTCAGGTGGGAAATTCGCTGGCGCAGGCGCTGGAGGGGGCCACGCTGGTTTTTTCTACTGTGACCGCCGGTGAGGCGCTAAAGGTGGCGCAGCAGGCGGCCGCGCTGCTGCAGCCGGGGCAATACTTCCTCGATCTCAACTCCGTGGCGCCGGAGACGAAACGGCAGGCGGCTGAACATTTTCTGCCGGGCACCTACATCGATGTCGCGGTGATGGCGCCGGTACCGCCGGCCCGATTGCAGACACCGTTATTGATCGGCGGGCCGCAGGCGGAGGCGATCGCGCCGCGTCTGCAGGGGCTGGGGCTGAATGCCCGCTATGGCGCCAGTACGGTGGGCCAGGTGTCGGCGATAAAAATGTGCCGTAGCGTGATGATCAAAGGTCTTGAAGCGCTTACCACAGAATGCCTGTTCGCGGCTCGTGAATATGGCGTCGAGGAGGAGGTGCTTAGCTCCTTGCATCATAGTTTCCCCTCTCTGGGCTGGACAGGAGCGTTCCCCGACTATCTGATCAGCCGGGTGGCGGAACATGGCATTCGGCGCAGCGAAGAGATGGAAGAGGTGGTGAAAACCCTGCGTGACGTGGGGAGCGCCGGGATAATGAGCGAGGCGATCGCGAAAAGCCAGCGCCAGCTGCCGGAGCAGATGGCCGCCCGTAGCCTGAGCTACAGGCAGCTGACGCCGTTTGACTGGAAAACGCTGGTCGCCAGGCTGAAATAACCGCTATTTGGCCGGACAGACGATTTTGTCGATTGCGGCCTGGTAGCTTTTTTGGTTATTGCGCTCTTTCGCCAGCGTTGCTTCGCGGACCGCGTTCTTGTTACCGTCGGTCGCCAGCACTTTATTGGCAAAATCGTTGTCGCTGAGGTGGCTTGCTGGCGCGCATTTTTCCTTCACCGCTTTGAGCACCTGCTGTTTTTGCTGCTCGAACTGCAGGCTTTGCAGCGGTGATTCGGCCCACGCCGACGTGGCGCTCAGGGCGGTGACCAGGCATACCATCCAACATGCTTTCATCAGGCTTCTCCTTCCGTAATCGCTTCCGTCAACTATATGCGCAGGCGCGAAAACACGCAAATAGTGGTCAGTTTAACTTATTGAAAATGCAATTTTTATCGCCTGCTCAGGCGGCTCTCACCCGCCGCCGCGAGTCGATGGCGATCAGCACCACCGACGCGAGGATCAGCAGAGTGCCCAGCCAGTCCGGCAGCGTGAAGGTGATCCCCAGCAGCAGGAGCGACAGCAGGGCGCTGCTCAGCGGTTCGGCGCAGCTGAGGATCCCGGCCTTCGCGCCGCCAATTTTCTGCGCGCCGTTAAGATAAAGGCTGAAGGTCAGCGAAGTACCGATCACCACCAGGTAGAAAAAGGCTAACAGCAGGCTACCGTTCACCACAAAATCGGTGCCCTGGCCGCCGTAAAACGGCAGCAGCATCGCGCCGCCGAACAGCATGCTCCAGCCGACGATCGGCAGCGTCCCGTAGCGGGCAATCAGCGTCGAGGGATAGGTGGTATAAAAGGCGGCGGCAAACGCCGAGGCGATCCCCCAGAACAGCGCCGCCGGCGAAATCGACAGCGTCGTTGGGTTGCCGTGGGTCACCAGCAGAAAGGTGCCCGCCAGCGAGGTGCAGATAGCTCCCAGCACCAGCGGAGTGGGACGCGCTTTGCGGGCGAGGGCGAACCAGGCGACGATGATCGTAGGCGACAGAAACTGAAGCACCGTGGCCGTGGCGGCATTGGATTTTTCAATGGTCATCAGAAAGGTGAACTGCACGGTTAACGCGCCAAACAGCGAGAAAAACAGCAGGCTGAGGGCGTCGCGGCGGTTTTGCAGCACGCGGAAAATGCGGTCGCCGTGAACAAAGCCGAGCATCAACAGGATCAGCCCGGCGAACAGCAGACGCGTCATGGTCAGAAACGGCGACGACATCTGGCTTTCCTGCATAATAAACTGCGCACACACCCCGGAACTGCCCCACAGCACGGCGGCAATCAGTACGTTCAGCATCCCTTTTTTGCTGGAGCCCATCTTTTCCTCAAGCGAAATATGACAAAGGGGAATCATAGCATGCGCCAGCCCGGGCGGCGGGGCAGGAAATGGTAGTCGGGCGCGGCGGCGTAACGATGTTGCAGGCCCGGTAAGGCGAAGCCGCCACCGGGCACTACCCGACAGTCGCGTTCTAGCTTAAATCGACATTTTTACTGCCGAACAGCCAGGTGAGGACAAAGCCACACAGGTAGGAGACCGCCAGCCCGCCGGCGTAGACCGCCATCCCGGCGTAAATTCCGCTGCCGGAGGTCATCAGCGGCAGCGCCACCAGCCCGGACGGGCCGAACACCGTGTTCAGGCCGACCGGCAGCCCCAGCCAGGCGATCAGTCCGACGAAGAACCCGCCGCAGGCGCCGCCGAGGCAGGCGGTGACAAACGGCTTCATCCGCGGCAGGGTGACGCCGTAGATCAGCGGCTCGCCAATCCCGAGGAAGCCCGGAATAATCGCCCCTTTAATCTGGGTTCGCAGCAGCGAATCGCGCTTCGCCCGCCAGAATAGCGCCAGCGCCGCCCCCACCTGCCCGGCCCCGGCCATCGCCAGGATCGGGAACAGCGAGTTAAAGCCCTGGGCGTCCACCAGCGCAAAATAGACCGGGACAAACCCCTGATGGACGCCGAACATCACCGCCAGCAGGAACAGGCCGGCCAGCACCGCCGAGCCAAACGGGTTGCCGTTAAGATGCAGGAACAGCCACGACATGCCGGTAAACAACCAGCCGCCAATCGGCATGATCACCGTAAAGGTCACCGCGCCCATGATCAGCAGCGTCACCGCCGAAGTGAGGATCATATCGAGGTTGGCCGGCATTACCCGCCGCACCTGGCGTTCAACCCACGCCCCAAGGATAGCGGCGATCAATACGCCGATGATATTGCCGCGCGGATCGATGCCGTGGCCGAAGAAGGTGGAAATGCCGGCGTAGAAGCCGCTGGTTGCCTCCGGGTTGTAGCCCAGCACGAACAGCGAGGCGATAATCGCGCCGTTCACGCCGGAGCCGCCGAACGCCTTCTGCGCGTTATAGCCAATCAGGATACTCAGGAAGGTGAACATCCCTTTGCTGAAGACCTTCATATAGCCAATCAGCGCTACCAGGCTGGCGTTCGGATGGGCGTTCTCCAGCACGAAGACCTGTTCCGCCAGGGTAGCAAAGCCCAGCAGCAGCCCGACGGCGATAAAGCCGGGGATCAGCGGCGTAAAGATGGTGGCGAATTTGGCGAGAAACTTCTGCACCGCGCTGGTCTGCTTGCCCTTCAGCGCCTGCTTTTTCTCCGCTGCGACGTCGGCCAGCGTCGGCGCGGCGGGCGCCTCCTCCAGCAGGACGTTCATCATCTCGGCGGCGGTTTGCGCCTTGCCGGGGCCGAGCACCACCTGGAACTGCTCGTCGCTGACGATCACCCCCATTACGCCGTCAATCTGGCGGATGGCGGCGCTGTCGGCCAGACTTTCATCGCGCAGGGTCAAGCGCAGGCGCGTCATGCAGTTGCCCGCCTGCGCGACGTTTGCGGCGCCGCCTACGTGGGCGAGGATCCGCGCTATCATTTCTTTCGTTATTTTTGCCATTGCCCGTTACCTGTCTGTCGGTGCTCAGGTGTTGCTGAGCGCCTTGCGGATATAGCCGTTGTTTTTTGCCAGCAGCGACTGCGCGTCTTCGGCACTTAAGTCCGCCAGCACCATCACGATCGCCGTTTTACAGTGGCGGCCGCAGGCCTCCAGCGCCTTCCGGGCAGTGGGACGATCGCAGTCGGTCGCCTCCATCACGATAGAGACCTGGCGCTCAATCAGCTTGGCGTTGGTCGCTTCGACGTCGACCATCAGGTTGCTGTACACCTTGCCGACGCGGATCATCGCCCCGGTGGAGATCATGTTCAGCACCAGCTTCTGCGCGGTACCGGCTTTCAGACGGGTAGAGCCAGTGACCACTTCCGGGCCGACCACCGGGGTGATCGCCACATCCGCCAGCTGGGCCATTTCGCCATGCGGGTTACAGCTGACGATGGCGACAAAGGCATTCTGACTATGGGCGTATTCCATGGCGCCAATGACGTACGGCGTGCGTCCGCTGGCCGCCAGTCCCACCAGCACATCGCGGTGGCTGAAGTTCAGGTTCTGCAGATCCATCGCCCCCTGCGCTTTGTTGTCTTCCACGTTTTCCACGGCGCTGAGAATCGCTTTATGTCCGCCGGCGATGATCCCCACCACCTGCTCCGGGCGGGTGCCGAAGGTTGGCGGGCATTCGCTGGCATCGAGGATCCCCAGACGCCCTGAGGTACCCGCGCCGATATAAATCAAGCGGCCACCGGCCTGCAGCGCCGTCGCGACCTTATCCACCACCTCGGCAATCTGCGGCAGATAGGGCGTAATCGCCTGGGCTACCTGCTGGTCTTCCTGGTTTATCACCGTCAGCATGTCGAGGGTGGAGAGGGTGTCAATGTTGGCGCTGTTGGCGTTGCGTCGCTCGGTCAGCAGTTTGCTCAGGTCGATACTCATAGAAACCTCGTTATTCTCAGTGGCGCGCAGTATAAGGAATTATTTATTCCTTGCCTGTGAAGAGTATCACGATTAGTACGCGGAGAATAATAGGAGAATGGTAGGTATGGCGGGAAATAGTGCGGTAATAAATCTGGAATATTTTATTACCGCAGCAGGAGATTAGCGCGCGCTGCGCGGTTTGCTGAGGCCCAGCAGCAGCGCCAGCAGGTAGCAGATGGCCATCGCGAGGCTCATTTTCAGCATCGTTTCACCACCGAGGCCTGCCAGCGGCGCGGCGATGCCGCCGAAGACAAACATCAGGGTGCCCATCAGCGCGGACGCGGTCCCGGACTGCGCGGCATCGACGGCGCTCATCGCCTCCGCGCCAGCGACGGTGCTGATGCCGCTCATCAGCGACACGGTAAAGAACAGGCCGACCAGCGCCAGCACCGGCAGCTGCAGCCAGGCAAACAGCAGCATGATCGCCGCACAGCTCACCGCCAGCGTCAGGCCGCCGCGCAGCAGGCTTTCGGCGCTAAAGCGGCGCGCCAGGCGGGAAAAGATCATCGCCGCGATAATCAGCCCGATACCGTTCAGACCGAACAGCAGGCTGAACTGCATGGCGCTCATGCCGTATTCGCTCTGCATCACGAAGGAAGAGGAGCCGATGTAAGAGAACAGCCCGGCCATCATAAAGGCCTGAATCAGGCAGAAGCGCAGAAAGCGGCGATTTTTCAGCACTGGCTGGCCGCGTTGCTGGCGGGCGGCATGCGTTGCTGTGGCCGGGCGCGTTTCCCGCAGGATCGTCAGGCTCATCACCAGCAGCACGCCGCCGATGGCGGCCATCGTCCAGAAGAGAATTCGCCAGTCGAAGGCGGTGATAACGTAGCCGCCCAGCACCGGGGACAGCACCGGCGCAATACCGTTCACGGTCATCAGCAGGGCGAAAAATTGGGTCAGCAGGGTGCCCTGGTATTTATCGCGGGCGATGGATCGCGACAGCACCGAGCCGCCGGCGCCGGCGAAGCCCTGTAAAAAGCGCCAGACAATCAGCATGTTGATATCCCGGGTCAGGGCGCACATCGCTGAAGCAAAGATAAACAGCAGCAGAGACAGCGCCAGCGGTTTCAGGCGGCCAATGCGATCGCTCAGCGGGCCGAAAAACAGCTGACCCAGGCCGAGGCCAATCAGCGCGGCGGTCAGCGACAGCTGGGTCTGGGTGCTGGTGGCCTGCAGCTGCTGAGTGATCTCCGGCAGCGCCGGCAGATAAAAATCCGTGCACAGCGGGCCGATACCCGACAGCAGGCCGAGGATCAGCGCCCAGGAGAGGGAAACACGTGGCATAACGATTCCTTACAGAAGCCGGGCGCGGCCGCCCGGCGGGTGAAATTAACTGGCGCCGCCGCCCAGCGACTGCCAGAGGGTGATCCGGTTATTGAGGTCGGTCTGCTGCAGGGACAGCAGCGTCGTCTTCGCCGACCACAGCGTGCGCTGGGCCGTAAGCACCGACAGATAATCGCCGACTCCGGCCTGATAGCTCTTCATGGCGATATCCAGCGATGTCTGCTCGGCGGCGACGTACTGCCGCTGGGCATCGAGCTCTTCGCTCAGCGTTTCCCGGCGCGCCAGCGCATCGGCAACGTCCTTAAAGGCGCTCTGAATCGATTTCTCGTAGGTGGCAATCAACCCCTTTTTCTCCGCTTCCGCATAGCGCAGCTGCGCCAGGTTGCTGCCGCCGGTGAACAGCGGCAGGCTGATGGAGGGGGCGAACGACCACACCTGCATCCCGTGGCTGAACAGCGACGACAGCGAGTCGCTGCCGACCCCGGCGCTGGCGGTCAGGGAAATCGACGGGAAGAAGTTCGCCCGCGCCGCGCCGATATCGGCATTGGCGCTCTTCAGATTGTGCTCCGCTTCCTGAATGTCCGGCCGGCGCAGCAGCACCGACGACGACACGCCCGCCGGCACCAGCGCGATGCTGTTATCCCCGAGGCTCTCGAGGGTGCCGGGCAACAGGCTCTCCGGCACGGTTTCCCCCGCCAGCAGGTTAATGGCGTTTTTATCCTGCGCCACCAGCGTGCGATAGCTGGCGACGCTGGCGCGGGCCTGCTGATAGACGCTTTCCGCCGAGCTTACATCGCCGGCGGAAGCGGTACCCACCGCCATCTGGCGGGCGACGATGTTGCGCGAGTTTGCTGCGCTGTCCATGGTCTGCTGCGCCAGCGCCAGATTGCTGTTATCCGTCGCCAGCGTCACCCAGGCGGTGGTCAAATCGGCAATCATCGTCAGCCGGGTATTCTGCGCGGTGAATTCGCTGGCAAGCCAGGTTTCGCGCGCCGCGCGCGACAGGCTCTGGTTCTTGCCGAACAAGTCCAGTTCGAAGCTGGAGACCGCGCCGTCGGCCTGCGAAGCGGAGCTCAGGCCGCTGGCTACCGTTTTGCTGCGGGTATGGCTCAGCTCGGCATCGACAGTGGGAAACAGCGACGCCCGCGTCTCGCCGTACTGGGCGCGCGCGGCCTCGATATCGGCCAGCGCTTTTTGCACATCGCGGTTGCTGTTTAGCGCGATGCTGACCACTTTTTTCAGCCGCGCGTCATTGACCACTTTCTGCCAGTCGCCGACCACCGCCGTCGATTCGCCGTGCGCCCCGGGCAGGGTGGCCGGCACCGGCGCGGCCGGGCGATCATAATGCGGGTCAAGCGAGACGCAGCCCGCGGTCAGGAGCGCGATAAACATAAAACTCAAACGAAACATACCTTACTCCTGAGAAGGACGTTGGCGGGTGAAGAGACGTTTCACCAGCACGAAGAACAGCGGTACGAAAAACACCGCCAGCAGGGTGGCCGTCAGGGTGCCGCCGATGATGCCGGTGCCGATCGCCACGCGGCTGTTGGCTCCGGCGCCGGTGGCGATGGCCAGCGGCAGTACCCCGGCGATAAACGCCAGCGAGGTCATGACAATCGGGCGCAGACGGGTCTGCGCGGCGCGGATCGCCGCCCGGGAGAGCGAATACCCCTCATCCACGGCGGATTCAGCGAACTCCACGATCAGGATGGCGTTTTTCGACGACAGGCCGATGGTGGTCAGCAGCGCCACCTGGAAGTAGACGTCGTTGCTTAAACCGCGCAGCGTCGCCGCCAGCGCCGCGCCGAGCAGGCCGAGCGGGATAACCATGATCACCGAGAACGGCACCGACCAGCTCTCATACAGCGCCGCCAGGCACAGGAACACCACCAGAATCGAGATGGCGTAGAGGCTCATCGCCTGGCCGCTGGCGAGCTTTTCCTGCAGCGAAATGCCGCTCCACGCCCAGGTGGAGCCCGCCGGCAGGCTGTCGGCCAGCTTTTCCATCTTGTCCATTGCCGCGCCGGAGCTGAAGCCGGCGGCGTTTTCGCCCTGGATCTCAAAGGCGGCGGAGCCGTTGTAGCGCACCAGGCTTTCCGGGCCGTATTGCCAGTGGGTGGTGGCGAAGGCGGAGAACGGCGTCATGCTGTTATCGCTGCCGCGAACGAACCATTTGCCGAGGTCCGACGGCACCGCGCGCGCGTCGCTTTCGCCCTGGATATAGACCTTTTTCACCCGGCCGCGATCGATAAAGTCATTCACGTAGGTACCGCCCCAGGCGCTGGAGAGCGTATCGGTCACGTCGCTCAGCGACAGCCCCAGCGAGACGGCTTTGTTGTTATCGATATCCACCTGCAGCTGCGGCATCTGCGGCAGATCGTTAGCGCGCACCGACTGCAGCTCGCTGCTCTGGTTGGCCGCCGCCAGCAGCTGGCTGCGCAGCTTCATCAGACTGTCGCGGTCAGTACCGCCGCTGGCCATCAGCTCGAAGGTGAAGCCGTTGCTCTGTCCGAGGCCGTCCACCGACGGCGGGGTCATGGCGAACAGGGTGGCGTCGCGGATCGTCCCCAGCTCTTTGGTGGCGCGCAGGGCAATGGCCTGGGCGGTATTGTCGTCCCCTTTGCGCTGCGACCAGTTTTTCAGCGACACGAAGGCCATCCCGGCGTTCTGGCCGCTGCCGCTAAAGCTGAAGCCGTCGACGGTGAAAATGACGTCGGTATTGGCTTTCTCTTTGGTGAGGAACCAGTCGGTCACCTGGCGGCGCACCTCAGCGGTACGCACCGCGGTGGCCCCGGCGGGCAGGGTGTACTGGACCATGATCTCCCCCTGGTCCTCCACCGGCAGGAAGCTGCCCGGCAGCTTCCACATCGCCAGCGCCATCGCCCCGCAAATCAACGCGTAAGCGCCCATCATCACTGCGCCCCGGCGCAGGCCGCCGAGTACGCGGCGCTGGTAGCCTGCTTCCGTGCGCCCCCACAGGCGGTTAAAGGCGCCAAAGAACCCTTTGGTGTGTGGTTTGGAGTGGCTGAGCAGCGCGCCGCACAGCGCCGGGGTGAGGGTTAGCGCCACCACCACCGACAGCATCATTGCCGAAATAATGGTTACCGAGAACTGGCGATAGATGACCCCGGTCGATCCGCCGAAGAAGGCCATCGGCAGGAACACCGCCGACAGCACCAGGGCGATCGCCACCAGCGCGCCGGAGATTTCGCCCATCGATTTTTCGGTGGCTTCGCGGGCGGGGAGCCCTTCGTCGCGCATAATGCGCTCGACGTTTTCCACCACCACGATGGCGTCATCCACCAGCAGGCCGATCGCCAGCACCATGGCGAACAGCGTCAGGGTGTTAATCGAGTAGCCGAACAGCGCCAGCACCCCAAAGGTGCCAAGCAGCACCACCGGCACCGCCACCGCCGGAATGAGCGTCGCGCGGAAGTTCTGCAGGAACAGATACATCACGCAGACCACGAGAATGATCGCTTCGAACAGGGTCTGAATCACATCCTCGACCGAGATTTTGATGAACTCGGTGCTGTCCTTCGGATAGGCGATATCGTAGCCCTGCGGCATCTGACGCTGGAATTCGGCGATTTTGCTTTTCACCAGGGTCGCGGTGTCCAGCGCGTTGGCGCCGGGGGCCATCATCACCGCGATCCCGGCGGCCGGATGGCCGTTCAGATTAGCGGTAGCGGTGTAATCCTCGCTGCCCATCTCCACCCGCGCGACATCGCTCAGGCGCACCACCGAGCCGTCGGCCTGGCTTTTCACGATGATCGCTTTGAACTGGTCAGGGGTTTGCAGCCGGGATTGCGCCCGCACGGTGGCGGTCAATTGCTGGGCATTGGACGACGGTAGCGCGCCGATTTTACCGGCGGAAACCTGCACGTTCTGCGCCTCAATCGCCGACTGAACG
Organism: Klebsiella sp. PK18; assembly: GCF_057784655.1. NCBI lineage: Bacteria > Pseudomonadati > Pseudomonadota > Gammaproteobacteria > Enterobacterales > Enterobacteriaceae > Klebsiella > Klebsiella sp. PK18. The sequence continues at coordinate 60,407 of NZ_CM173493.1, forward strand.
TCGGAAGGCATCAGCGAGTAGGAGGCGAGTTTGGTCGGGTCCATCCAGACGCGCATCGCGTATTCGGCGCCGAATACCTGCAGGCTGCCGACACCCTCCACGCGCGCCAGCGGGTCCTGCATATTGCTGACCAGCCAGTCGGAGATATCGGAGCTGGTGGCGCGATTGGTTTTGTCATACACCGCGAGGATCAGCAGGAAGCTGCTCTGCGATTTTTCCACCGTTACGCCGGACTGCTGGACTTCGCTCGGCAGCCGCGATTCCGCCTGCTGGACTTTGTTTTGCACCTGCACCTGGGCGGTGTCCGGGTCGGTCCCTTGCTCAAAGGTGACGGTGATGCTGACCGAGCCATCGGAGCTGCTGGTGGAGCTGAAGTAGAGCAGATGGTCGAGGCCGGTAAGCTGCTGCTCGATCACCTGGGTGACGCTGTTCTCCAGGGTTTCGGCGGACGCCCCGGTATAGGTGGCGGAGATTTTCACCGCCGGCGGGGCGACGTCCGGATACTGGCCTACCGGCAGGGTGCGGATCGCCAGCACCCCGGCGAGCATAATCAGAATGGCGATCACCCAGGCAAAGACCGGGCGACGCACGAAGAAACGGGAGAACATCAGGCATTGCCTCCGTTATTGTTGACGGCAACGGCCTTCACTGTCTGTCCGGGGGCCACTTTACTGGTGCCTTCGACAATCAGCTTATCGCCTGCTTTCAGGCCGCTCAGCACCAGCCATTTATCGCCATAGGTGTCGCCGGTTTCCACGGTACGCTGCTCAACTTTGTTGGCGGCATCGACCACCAGCGCCGTGGCGTCGCCTTTGGCATCGCGGGTGATCCCCTGCTGTGGGGCGAGGATCGCGTCGTTCATGATGCCTTCATCGATGCGCGCGCGGACGAACATCCCCGGCAGCAGGACGTGCTGCGGGTTGGGGAAGATAGCGCGCAGGGTCACCGAGCCGGTGGATTCATCGACGGCGACTTCGGTGAGCGCCAGACGCCCTTTTTCCTGGTAGGTACTGCCATCTTCCAGGGTTAACGTCACGCTGAGGGTGTCGCTGTTGCTGGCCAGGCTTTGTTTGCGTAAACGCAGGAGATCGACGCTGGATCGCGTCAGATCGACATACATGGTGTCGAGCCCGCGGATCGTCGCCAGCGCGGTATCCTGATCGGCGGAGACCAGCGCCCCCGGCGTAACCGACGAGATGCCGATGCGCCCGGCTATCGGTGCGGTGACGGTGGTCCAGTTCAGGTTGATGCGCGCGCTCTCCAGCGCCGCTTTCTTCGATTCCACGCTGGCCTTGTCCTGGGCGCAGGTGGAGGCGGCGTCGTCGGCATCCTGGCGGGAAACGCCGTTATCCCTGACCAGCGACGCGTAGCGCTGGGCCTTCTGGCAATCGGAGACCACCAGCGCCTGGGCCTGTTTCAGTGCGGCCGCCGCTTCGTTCCAGGTCGCGCGATAGCTGGAGGGATCGATCTGGTAAAGGGCCTGCCCGGCCTTCACCATATCGCCTTCGGTAAACAGGCGCTTCTGGATGATGCCGCCCACCTGGGGGCGTACTTCGGCGCTGAGCGAGGCGGTGGTGCGCCCGGTGAGCTGGCTAACTACCGGCACCGGCTGGCTTTGCAGGGTGACCACGCCCACTTCCGGCGTGGATTGCTGCGGGGCAGATGTCTGCGCATTATCGCATCCGCTAAGGAGAAATAATGCAGTCGCGATGGGAGCTATGATGTATTTCATTATATTTTCTCAAGATATAAGACGTCCGCCCCGTTTATTTAAAAACGAGGGAATAGGTTGGGCGCTGAGGCATTTTCGGGTGAGCGAAAATGACAAAAAAGGAACACAGATGTTCCTGAACGTGATTGTTATTGTGTCTCCGTTGAAGCCAACCTCTTCGGTCTTCAGGAGGTGAAAAGCGCATCTCCTCTGGTTTTGTGGTGAGAATGATCATTCTCATTTTTCTCCATTATACGATCCGCCGCGATAATGGAAAGGTTTTTTTGCTTACTTTTAGAACGCAAAAAATTAAGGCAAATAATCATGGAGAAAATAAGAATATTTTGTGAAAGTGGAGAGGGAAAATAACCATTCGGCATCGCGATACTGGAGATAGTTAATGACACTAATCATTACAAAAAGCATTAATCCCGACGATCAACAAGAATTGTTTGCCGGTCTGCGGCACTATAATCAGCAGTATCTCGATGCGGCGCAGTTTGGCGATCTGGGGGTTTACTCCCGCGATGCGCAAGGGGTGATGCAGGGCGGGCTGATTGCCAAACGCAAGGGCAACTGGCTGTGCATTGAGTATCTGTGGGTTAGCGAGGCGACGCGCGGGCGCGGGTTGGGGAGCGAGCTGATGCAGGAGGCGGAACAGCAGGCGCGGGCGCTAGGCTGCAGCCATCTGCTGGTGGATACCTTTAGCTTCCAGGCGCTGCCGTTTTATCAGAAATTAGGCTATCAGCTGCAGATGTCGCTGCCCGACTTCCCCCACGCAGGCATGCAGCGCCACTATTTGTCGAAGGCGCTGTAACGATCCTGGTATCCCCGGGCGGTCAGGTACCCTACCTGTGGTTGTGCCGGATGGCGGCATAAATGCCTTATCCGGCCTACGTTCCGAGCGGCCTGTTATTGATATACCCACTTGCGCGACTGAAACTGCCGGTGCTGGCGGCCTCAAAATCGCTGAGACGTTCCCGGAAGGCCGGGGCAGCCCGCATGGATGCGGGCTGAGGGCCGTGTTTTGCACGGACGCTGCCTCGGCCCGACCCGAAGCCTGCAGGGATAAGTCGAAGGGACCGCGTAGCGGCGATTTTGCTGGCCGGAGCCCGGGGGTACAGGGGGCGGCGGCGACTGGCCGCCCCCTGTGCGCTCCCTGCGGCATAAGAGACATAACGCAGAAGATCAACCGGGAGCGCAATCTGCCGGGAATTAACATAGAAGTTGTAGCCCTGCTAAGCGTAGCGCGAGCAGGGAAACTCCCGGATGGCGGCGCGTGGCGCCTTATCCGGGCTACAAAAGCGTCAAAACCACGCCTTAACCTCCGACGCCGTGGCCCATTAACGCCAGCGCGTGGCTGATGATGGTCTGGCGGTTGACCGCCTGTAAACGCGGATCGCTGTGAATGCGTGAAAATGGCACCAGCACCAGGCTAATCACCGTGGTAAACAGCAGCTCCGGCGACAGCGCCGGATTGATCTTGCCCTCCAGCTGCCAGCGACGCACCGTCTCCAGCATCACCTGAAAACGCTCCTCGCCGAAGCGGGCATCCATATGCTGACGCAGGATCGGCATCTCGCCGATGATCTCCTGCATCCACAGCGGCGCAAACCAGGCGTTTTTCTCCGCCATATGCGCCAGCGTCTCGACCATCATCGTCAGCGCCAGCACCGGATCCTGCGGATGATCGACAAAAATGCGGCTGATGTGATTGCGCAGCGGCATAAAGCGCTCCTCAATCAGCTGGGTCACCAGCGCATCCCGGGAACTGAAGTAGTAATGCAGCATCGCCGGCGTCACCCCGGCCTCTTTGGCGATGGCGTTCAACGATACGCGGCCCGCCCCGTCGCGGGCAAACAGCATCAGGGCAATGTCCATCAGCTGCTCGCGATTGGCAGTATCCGGTTTTTTACCGCGCGGCCGACCCGGGCGGCGGGGGGCATCCTGATCCTTTTGTGCTGTCATGGTATGGCGATCTCTTGACCCGACTCATTCTTTCACTAAATATTAATTATGCATTTAATTAATTTCAAGCGAGCGTTGTAATGACTTCTGAAGTCGCTAACCCACCGGTGCAGTCGATACGCCTGCTGTTCAGCGCATTGCTGTTGGTGATGTTGCTCTCGGCGTTGGATCAGACCATTGTCTCCACCGCGCTGCCGACGATTGTCGGCGAACTGGGCGGGCTGGACAAGCTTTCCTGGGTGGTCACGGCCTATATTCTCAGCTCCACCATCGCGGTGCCGCTGTACGGGAAATTCGGCGATCTGTTCGGTCGCAAAATCGTGCTGCAGGTGGCGATTGGGCTGTTTCTCGTCGGCTCCGTGCTCTGCGGGCTGGCGCAGAACATGACCCAGCTGGTGCTGATGCGCGGCCTGCAGGGGCTCGGCGGCGGCGGCCTGATGGTGATCAGCATGGCGGCGGTCGCCGACGTCATCCCACCCGCCAACCGCGGCCGCTATCAGGGGCTGTTCGGCGGTGTTTTTGGCCTGGCGACGGTGATCGGCCCGCTGATCGGCGGTTTTCTGGTGCAGCACGCCTCCTGGCGCTGGATCTTCTATATCAACCTGCCGCTCGGCCTGTTCGCGCTGCTGGTGATCGGCGCGGTATTCCACAGCAGCAATAAACGCAGCCAGCATCAGATTGACTGGCTGGGGGCGATTTACCTCAGCATGGCGCTGTTGTGCATCATTCTGTTTACCTCGGAAGGGGGCAGCGTCCACGCGTGGAATGACCCGCAGCTGTGGTGCATTCTGGCCTTCGGCATCGTGGGGATCATCGGCTTTATGTACGAAGAGCGGATCGCCATCGAACCGATTATTCCGCTGGCGCTGTTCCGCAACCGCAGCTTCCTGCTGTGCAGCCTGATTGGCTTCGTCATCGGCATGTCGCTGTTCGGGTCAGTCACTTTCCTGCCGCTCTATCTGCAGGTGGTGAAGGAGGCGACGCCCACCGAGGCCGGGCTGCAGCTGATCCCCCTGATGGGCGGCCTGCTGCTGACCTCGATTATCAGCGGGCGGATTATCAGCCGTACCGGTAAATATCGCCTGTTTCCGATCCTCGGCACCCTGCTCGGCGTGACCGGCATGGTACTGCTGACCCGCATCACCATTCACTCGCCGCTATGGCAGCTGTACCTGTTTACCGGCGTGCTGGGAGCGGGTCTGGGGCTGGTGATGCAGGTGCTGGTGCTGGCGGTGCAGAACGCGATGCCAGCGCAGATGTACGGCGTCGCCACCTCCGGCGTGACCCTGTTCCGCTCGATTGGTGGCTCGATCGGCGTGGCGCTGTTTGGCGCGGTGTTCACGCACGTGCTGCAGAGCAACCTGCAACAACTGCTGCCGGAAGGCGCGGTGCTGCCGCCGGGAATGAATCCGGTGGCGGTCCAGCACCTGCCCGCGGATATCCGCCTCGACTACCTCGACGCCTTCGGCGCGGCGATCCACGCGGCGTTTCTGATGGCGGCCGGCATTATGGCGGTGGCGTTTGTCCTCTCATGGCTGTTAAAGGAGGCACCGCTGAAGACCGCGACGCATTAAGCGGCCCCGGCGATGCGCAGCAGTGCCTGACGCAGCGCTGGCGCGGCAAAATCGATAAATTTCCGCAGCTTAAGCGGCGCCAGATCCCGCGCGGTATACAGCAAATGGACCGGCGCCGGATCCGGCTCGACGTTTTCCAGCAGCAGACGGAGCTCCCCGTGGCGCAGGCCATCCAGCGCCTGATAATGCAGTAAGCGGGCCACCCCCACCCCCAGCCGCGCGGCATCGGCGGCGCTCTCTGGCGTGGTGACGGATAGCACCGGCGGCAGGTTAATCAGCTGGTCCTCGCGCTCAGCGGCGCGAAAGCGCCAGCCGCGATAGGGCATCGGCGATTCAATGCGGATGATCGGCAACGCCGCCAGATCGCGCGGCCGCTGCGGCTCGCCGTATTTCGCCAGCAGCGCCGGATGGGCGCAGGCCACAATCCGCATGGTGCCGAGGCGGGTGGCCACCATGCTGCTGTCCGCCAGGTCGCCAATCCGCACCGCCAGATCGACATGGTCGCTCACCAGGTCGGCATTGCGATCGCTGAGCAGCAAACGGACGCGAATTTGCGGGTAGCGGGCGATAAATTCACTGATTACCGGAAGAACGTGCTGGCGTCCAAACATCGTTGGCGCGGAGATCACCAGCTCGCCCTTCGGTTCCTGATATTCGCCCGTCGCCTGGCGTTCGGCGTTTTCCACCTCCTCAAGGATCCGCCGGGCGGCAGCGACATAATCGACCCCGGCGTCGGTGAGCGTCAGTTTGCGGGTGGTTCGCGCCAGCAGGCGCACGCCCAGCGCGCTCTCCAGTTCACCAATATGGCGGCTGACGGTGGTCAACGGCATATTCAGCGCCCGCGCCGCCGCCGACATGCTCCCCAGCTCGGTCACTTTCACCAGTAGCGCCATCGCGCTTAATCGATCCATTATTCTCCCGTTTTTCGGAAAGATGATTGCCACTTTACCCGTATTATCATTCTTCACAGTACAGTCCATGATGGCGCCAGACAACAGGAGGCGCTATGGCAGCAACCTTTCTCGATATCGCCATCACCCCGGACGTGATGGATGTGCAGCATGAAATGGGCAGCGACTCGCTGTGGCAAACGCCGCACAGTCGCCGCCAGGCCGACCGCTTCGGCGACAGCGAAGCGGGGATGATCGCCACCCGCGACAGCTTTTATCTGGCGACGGTGTCGCAGAGCGGCTGGCCCTACATTCAGCATCGCGGCGGCCCGGTGGGGTTTCTGCATCTGCTGGATGACACCACCCTGGCGATGGCCGATTTCGGCGGCAACCGCCAGTACATCACCACCGGCAATCTGCGTGGCAGCGACCGGGCCTGCCTGTTTTTGATGGATTATCCGCGCCGTGCCAGGCTGAAAATCTACGCCACCGTCGAAGTCGTGGCGGCAGAGGACCATCCGCAGCTGCTGGCGCAGGTGGCGCCGGTAAACTATCGCGCTCGCATCGAACGTCTGTTTCTTTTTCATTTGCAGGCGTTTGACTGGAACTGCCCGCAGCACATTACGCCGCGCTACAGCGCGCAGCAGGTGGCGGAGTACAGCCAGAACCTGCAGCAACGTATTCATGACCTGGAGCAGGAGAATCAGCGCCTGCAGCAGCAATTAGCCTCAAAAGGAGACTCCTGATGAATGAGCAACGTCCCCCGTTACCGCCGTTTACCCGCGACAGCGCTATCCAGAAGGTCCGCGCCGCGGAAGATGGCTGGAACAGTCGCGATGCCGAAAAAGTCGCTCTGGCCTACACCGTGGATAGCGAATGGCGCAACCGCAGCGAATTTGTCCACGGCAGGGGGCAAATTGTTGAATTCCTGCAGCGAAAATGGCGCAAGGAGCAGCAATACCGGCTGATTAAGGAGCTGTGGGCATGGCAGGAGAATCGCATTGCCGTGCGCTTCGCCTACGAGTGGTGCGACGACAGCGGCAACTGGTTTCGCTCGTATGGCAATGAGAACTGGGAGTTTGATAAGCACGGACTGATGCAGACGCGCTACGCCTGCATCAACGACCTGCCGATCGCCGAAAGCGAGCGCCTGTTCCACTGGCCCCAGGGGCGCCGCCCGGACGATCATCCGGGGCTAAGCGAATTGGGACTGTAAACAGGCGCGCGACGACGGGTTAATCGGCTTTCGGGAAGTCGACCACCGTGTCGTTAACCCGGTTCACCATGTTGGTGAACAGGATGGCGCTGATGGCGCTGATAATCTCAATCACCTGCTGGTCGCTAAAACCGGCGTTGCGCAGCGCGGCGACGTCGGCTTCCGGCAGCGTACCGGTGGTGGTCACCAGGGTCTGCGCGAATTTCACCAGCGCATCAAGCTGCGCCTCTTCCGCATACTCCCCGCGGCGCAGGGCGTGGATTTGTTCGCTGCTGAAGCCGGCTTTTTTCGCCATCAGGGTATGCGCGGCCAGACAGTAGTCACAGCCGGTGGCTTCGCTGACCGACAGGTTAATCGCTTCCAGCTGTTGGGCGCTGAGGCTGCCTTTATGGAGCATCGCATTGTGCGCCAGCGCCTGCTGCAGCGCCGCCGGCGAGTGGCCGCCGATGGTGAGATAGGCGTTCGGCACTTTGCCCATCGCTTTTTTGATCCCGGCGAAAATATCGGCGGCTTTGCCGGTGGCGTCTTGTTCACGGATATCTGCTAAACGGCTCATGGTTAACTCCTGTTGTTATCGAGGGTGTGTTGGCAATGGGGTCATCTTAGGCGCTTGCCGCATGCTAGACTGGCGGTCTTCGTCTCACCTTTTTGTCTTATCGTCTCAGGAGAAGCATGGACAGTCTCAGTCATCTGCTGGCGCTGCTGGCGCCGCGCTGCGAAGTGAACCTGCACTGTCGCTTCGGCGGCCGCTGGCAGGCCGGGCACCAGCAAATGCGCAGCGGCGTGGTGCCCTGGCACGTGGTGCTGCGCGGCGAGGGGCGGCTCAACGTCGGCGGCCAGACTCATCACCTGCGCGCGGGAGATGTGGTCCTCCTGCCCCACGGTTCGCCGCATCTGATGGAGAGCCTGGTGGAGTGGGGCCAGGTGCTGCCGGTAGCGCACCGGTTTAACGGCACGGTGACGGAAATGCGCGCCGGCCCGGCGGAGGGGGCGCTGGAGATGCTGTGCGGCGAATTCTATTTTGGTCCGCACGTCAGCTGGCTGTTCAGTGAAGCATCGACGCTGATCCATCTCCATACCGATGCGCGTGAAGACTGCCTGGAGCTGGACGCGCTGCTTAATATACTGGTGCGCGAGAGCCTGGCGCAGCGTCCCGGCGGCAGCGCTATCGTGCGCAGCCTCGGCGATACGCTGCTGGTGCTCCTGCTGCGCATGCTGCTTGGCGAGCAACAGCCGCCCGGCGGACTGCTGCGTCTGATGAGCGATGAACGCCTGATGCCGGCGGTGCTGGCGGTGATGGCGACCCCGGAGCAGCCGTGGACGCTGGAAACCATGGCCGCCCGTGCCTTTCTTTCGCGGGCCACCTTTGCCCGTCATTTTGCCCGCGTTTATCACCTGACGCCGCAGGCGTGGCTGTCGCAGCTGCGAATGGCGCTGGCCGCCCGGCTGCTGCGCCTGGAGCGTCAGACCAACCTCGAGGTCATTGCCGAACGCTGCGGCTTTCAGTCGCTGGCGTCCTTCTCGAAGCGCTTCAAAATGCGCTATGGCGTGACGCCGGGCGAGTGGCGACGGGGCTAGCGCCTCGCGTTTCGCGAAGATGATTTTATTTCCAGTTGCGTGGTTTGCTGTTTATTACCCGACCCGAAAGTCGCTATAGTTTTGCACGAAAAAAACAATGACAGTCAGGACAGACAGGGTGAAGAGGATGAGATTACGTTTACGGGCCGCCGCCGCAGTGATGCTGGCGGGTCTGGCGCTGGTCGGCTGCGACCAAAAGGGTAATGAAGAGAAGCACATTAAGGTCGGTGTGATTAACGGCGCCGAGCAGGATGTGGCGGAAGTGGCGAAGAAGGTGGCCAAAGAGAAGTACGGTCTGGACGTCGAACTGGTGGGATTCAGCGGCTCGCTGCTGCCTAACGAATCGACCAATGCCGGCGATCTGGACGCCAACGTCTTCCAGCATCGGCCTTTCCTCGAGCAGGACAACAAAGCGCATAACTATCATCTGGTGGCGGTCGGCAATACCTTCGTCTTCCCGATGGCCGGCTATTCGCGCAAGATCAAGTCAGTCGCCGAACTGAAAGACGGCGCGACGATCGCTATCCCCAACGATCCGACCAACCTCGGGCGGGCGCTACTGCTGCTGCAAAAAGAGAAGCTGATTACCCTCAAAGCCGGGACCGGCCTGCTGCCGACGGTGGTGGATATCACCGACAACCCGCATAACCTGAAGATCATGGAGCTGGAAGGGGCGCAACTGCCGCGCGTGCTCGACGATCCCAAAGTCGATGTGGCCATCATCAGCACCACCTACCTGCAGCAAACCGGGCTGTCGCCGGTTCGTGACGGCATCTTTATCGAAGATAAAAACTCGCCCTACGTGAACATCATCGTGACCCGGGAAGACAATAAAGACGCGGAAAACGTGAAGGAGTTTATGCAGTCGTACCAGTCGCCGGAGGTGGCGAAGGCGGCAGAGACTATCTTCAACGGCGGCGCGGTGCCGGGCTGGTAAGCCAACACACAGGGAGAGGCGCGTATGGTACGCCAACGGCAGGCTGACCTGCTGCTGATTGCCGCGACGGTGATTGCCGCCTGCGGCTGGATATTTTCCCGCGAGGCGATCGCCGGCATGCCGGTTTTCGCGTTTCTTGGGCTGCGCTTTTTCTTCGCCGCGCTGCTGCTGCTGCCGTTCTGCCGCGGTTTTCGCCCGCAAAAGCAGCACTGGCCAAAGCTCCTCATCAGCGGACTCTGGTTTGCGCTCAACCTCTGCCTGTGGATCTATTCGGTCTCCACGACGGCGTCGCTCGGCGAAGGGGCGTTTATCATGAGCCTGTCGATGATGTTCGTCCCGCTAACCGCGTGGGTGATGATGAAGGTGCGCCCGCCTCGCGCCTGGTGGGAGTGCCTGCCGATCGCGGTGGTAGGCCTGGGGCTGCTCAGTCTGCATATGCCGATAGCCTTCCACCCCAGCCAGGGCTGGTTTTTGCTGACGGCGCTGGTGCAGTCGATCTGGTTCTGTTACACCAGCCGCTGCGCGCGTGAAGTACCGCTGATCCCCCTGACCACCGTGCAGCTGGCGATCACCGGTATCGTCGGGTTGACCATCTCCGCTGCCGTTGAACGCTGGGACCAGCCGATGACCCTGCCGACTCTCGGCTGGCTGGTGGCCAGCATTGTCATCGCCACCAGCCTGCGCTTCGGTCTGCAGATGAAGGGGCAGAAGTACGCGGCGGTGGCCAGCGCGGCGATCATCATGGTGCTCGAACCGCTGCTGACGGTCATTGCCGCCGCGCTGTGGTACGGCGAACAGCTGCCGCTGCAGAAGATTATCGGCGGCGTGCTGATCCTGGTGGCCCAGCTGTGGTTCCGCTGGCGGATGCTTAAGCCGTAAGCGGGCCGCTTCGCCGCTGCGCCATCAGCTGCAGCAGCGGCACCAGCGACAGCCCGTCCGGCATTTCGCCGCGGGCGATCAGCTGGTTTATCTCCTCGAAGGTAAACCAGCCGGTCTCCATCACCTCATCCTGATCTGCATCCATCCCCACCCAGCGTAAACCGGTGGCCAGCCAGGTGATAAACAGCTGATCGCTGCTGCCGTAGGAGGGGTTGAAGCGAATGATCTCCTCGACGCGTTGCGCCTGCCAGCCGGTCTCTTCCCGCAGCTCGCGCAGCGCGGCGACCGCCGGATCTTCCCCTTCATCGACGCCGCCTGACGGAATGGCCCACACCACCTTGTCGATCAGGTAGCGGTAGTGGCGAATCAGCAGTACTTTCTCATCCTGGATGGCCACGATCCCCACCGCCGGGCGCGGGTAATGAATGGAATAAAAGTCGCGGCGCTCGCCGGAGGCGACATCAATACCCACCTTACACATGCTGAACCACGGCGTCTCGGCGATGACCTGCGGGTCGTGCATATCGGCGGCGGTCAGTTTCTTTTTCATCCTGCCACTCCTGTCAAAAATTGAGCCTTAAGAACAACATAGCCGGAGGAGGATGGCAACCGCTGCAGGTTGGCCCGATTCCATCGATCATTGCCCAAATGCCCCTGTTGAGCCAGGTGCGGACTCAGTACGATGTTCGTCAGATGACCCCACTGAGGAACACCAACATGAACATCACCCACATCCGTAATGCGACCCAGAGGATTGACTACGCCGGGAAAAGATTTCTCATCGACCCGATGCTGGCTGACAAGGGCGCCTGGCCAGGTTTTCCTGGCACTGCGCGCAGCGAGCTGCGCAATCCGCTGGTCGAGCTACCGTTTTCCCGCGATAAAATTATCGATGTTGATGCGGTGATCGTCACCCATACCCATGACGATCACTGGGACGCGGCGGCGATCGCCGCGATCCCGAAAACCCTACCGGTGTTCGTCCAGCATGAGGCCGACGCCGCGCTGCTGCGCAGCCAGGGATTTCAGGATCTGCGCCTGCTGTCGGCAGACAGCGAATTTGCCGGCGTGCGCCTGCAGAAAACCACCTCCGGCCAACACGGCAGCGACCGGACCTACGCGGTGCCGGCGATGGCTGAGCGCCTGGGAGAAGCCTGCGGCGTGGTGTTTCGCCATCCGCAGGAGAAGACGCTGTGGCTGATGGGGGATACCATCTGGCGTGATGAAATTGAAGCTGATCTGCTGAAGCTGCGCCCGGACGTGGTGGTGTTGAACGCCGGCTACGCCCACGTCATCGGCTTTGGCCCGATAATCATGGGCAAGGAAGATCTTCTTAACGTGCACTTCGCCCTGCCGGAAGCGAAAATCATGGCTATCCACCTCGAGGCGGTCAACCACTGTCTGGTGAGCCGGGAAGAGATGCGCCAGTATGCGCTGGATAATCAGATTGCCGATGTGGTGAGTATCCCGCAGGATGGGGAAACCGTGGTTTATTAACATGCGCAAGGGGAAAGGACGATGAAACTCACCGACGTGGCGATTGTCGCTGTAGAGGGCTTTAGCCCGTTTCACTACGCCGTCCCCTGCATGCTGTTTGGCGATTCGGTCTCTGAAATCAAACGCTTTAATCTGCACATTTGCGCCGAGCGGCCGGGGCTGCTGCGCGCCCGCGATGGTTTTGCGCTGTACGCCACCGGCGATTTCGCCGCGCTGGAACAGGCGGATATCGTGGTGGTGCCTTACTGGGGCGAGGTCGATCGGCGTCCGCCGCAGGCGCTGCTTGATAGCCTGGTGCGGGCGCGGGATAACGGCGCGGAGATTGTCGGCCTGTGTCTCGGCGCGTTTGTCCTCGGCTACGCCGGGCTGCTGGACGGCAGGCGAGCGGCGACCCACTGGGAGTTCGAGCAGGATTTCCAGCGCCTGTTTCCGCAGGTGCAGCTGGATATCAATGCCCTGTATGTCGATGACCAGCGGGTGATCACCTCGGCGGGCACCGCGGCGGCGCTGGACTGTTGCCTGTACCTCATCCGCCAGCGTTTCGGCAGCCTCGCGGCCAACCAGATCGCCCGGCGGATGATTGTTTCGCCGCACCGCGAAGGCGGCCAGGCGCAGTTTATCGCCCAGCCGGTGCCGAAAAACACCCGCGATGCGCGAATCAACTGCCTGCTGGATTATCTGCAGCAGCATATTGCCGAGCCGCACAGTCTCGATTCGCTGGCCCGGGTGGTGGCGATGAGCCGCCGTACCCTGACCCGCCACTTCGCCAGGGCGACCGGGATGAGCATTACCGACTGGCTGACCGCCGAACGTCTGCGCCGCAGCCAGACTCTGCTTGAGGCGGGCGATCTGCCGGTCGAACAGGTGGCGGAGGCGGTGGGCTATCTTTCAGCGGTCACCTGGCGCCAGCAGTTTAAGGCGCGCTTTGGCGTCAGCCCGACGGAGTGGCGGCGCACCTTTCGTCGCGGCGCTTAGCCGGCGAGGGTCGCACTGTCGATCACGAAGCGGTATTTCACGTCACCCTTGACCATTCTTTCCCAGGCTTCGTTGATCTCATCGCCGCGGATCAGCTCGATATCGGCGACGATGCCGTGTTCGGCGCAGAAGTCGAGCATCTCCTGAGTTTCCGGTATACCGCCGATCATCGAGCCGGCAATCGACCGACGGCGGAAGATCAGATTGAACACTTCCAGCGACGGATGCGGCGTGGCCGGAGCGCCTACGAGGGTCACGGTGCCATCGCGTTTCAGCAGCGTGGTGAAGGCATCGAGATTGTGCGGCGCCGCCACGGTGTTGAGGATAAAATCGAAGCTTTTGACGTGGGCCGCCATTTCGTCGTCGTTGCGCGACACCACCACGTCATCGGCGCCCAGCGCTCTGGCCGCATTACGCTTGGATTCCGAGGTGGTAAAGGCCACCACGTGGGCCCCCATGGCGTGGGCCAACTTGATCCCCATATGCCCAAGGCCGCCGATGCCGACCACGCCGACTTTTTTACCCGGCCCGACGTGCCAGTGGCGCAGCGGCGAGTATGTCGTGATCCCGGCGCACAGCAGCGGCGCGACGGCGGCCAGCTGCGCTTCGGGATGGGTTATCCGCAGCACGTAGTGTTCTTTGACCACGATCTGCTGGGAATAGCCGCCCAGAGTGTGGCCCGGCGCGTCCTGGGTCGGGCCGTTATAGGTCAGCACCATGTGGTCGCAGTAGTTTTCCAGCCCCCCAGCGCACTCTTCGCACTGTTGGCAGCTATCGACCATGCAGCCGACGCCCACCAGATCGCCGACGGCGTAGCGCGAGACGGCGTTGCCGACCGCGGTCACCCGACCCACAATTTCATGCCCCGGCACGCAGGGATAGAGCGTTCCCGCCCATTCCGAACGCGCCTGGTGGAGATCGGAGTGGCAGACGCCGCAGTAAGCGATGGCGATCTGTACATCCTGTGGCCCCGGCTCGCGGCGGGTGATGGCCATTGATTCCAGCGGCTGGCTGGCGGAGTAGGTACCAATAGCGTTGATCAGCATAGCGAAACCTCTTCTTGATGAATGGACTCAATAGAACGGGAGGGGAAAGCGGGTGGTCAGTGGCATCGATAAGCGTAGCCTGGACTGGCCGAGATGCGAGGGGGAAAGCGGTTGAGAAACCCTCAGGCGCGGCGTAAGCCAGCGCAGTAAATAATAAGCTGGCCTTATCTTTATCGCCGCTAAGCCTTATAGGTATTTACGGCAAATAATATTATTTAATCCTGTAAAATAGAGAGAAATAATTATTGTAGATAACGATGCTTACACTCTTTTTATCTCCGTAACGTCTTGTCTTTTATTCGTTATTTCACCTGTTGATACTATGATTCTCAACGAATCTCTTTTTCAACCTGACCGATAGCATAAAAACCATGTCGATAACTGCAGCCAGCCCCTCTACCGACCAGGCGTTACCGTCTTTTTATTACGGAAGACAGACAAAGCCGTTATTCGCGGTGGAATCCCTGTTATCTGCGTTCCTGCCCGCCAGCTCACCCTTTGCGCTGCCGCGATCGACCTATTATCGTTTTCCGCCGACCCAGGCTGAATCCGGATTAATTCTGCTCGAAGAGGGGATTGCCTCGCTATGCCATGCGGAAAACAACATGGTGATATCAACGATATTTTCCCCTTCGCTATTGGGATTAATCGATGGTTACGGCGTCTTTAACGGTATTCCGGAAAAACACCACTGCTCTCTGTTTGCTGAGACAGATTTGCGCGGACACTGGATAGCGCATCAGGCCGCGGTCGAGATCCTCAATGCGCAAAACTTGTGGCAGGAGATGGCCCATGTTCTGGCGCAGCGGCTGATGGTGTTGAGCATGCGTTCGCAGGAGATGATGGGGGTGGATTCTTACCTGATGGTGCGAACCCTGCTAACAGAGCTGGCGGACTATCCGGAGGCATATCGTCGCCAAATCAACGTCCTGAGCTTTATTCAGCGCCGTACCAACTTGTCGCGTAGCCGCATTATGTCGATTCTGTCGGAGCTGCGTAAAGGTGATTATATTACGATCCATCGCGGTGTGCTGAGGACCATCGCTCACCCGCTTCCCGCCCACTTTTAAGCCCGTGCGGCGGAGGGGCGTGATTTTCCCACCCCTCGTGAATCGAACCTGCTAAGGCTCAATCGCCGTCAGGTAGTCCAGCCGCAGCGGCTCAGCCAGCAGGGACTCCATCTGCGTCATAAACGCCTGAAAATAGGGCATCGCGACATGCGCATCGAGGGCGTCCTGTCCCTGCCACGCCTCGCGCATGTAGAAGGTGTCCGGCGCGTCGCGCAGCTGAAACAGGGCGTAGTCGAGATTGCCCGGCTCCTGTCTTGTCGGCAGGAGCAGCGCCTGCAGGGCCTGGCGCAGGGCGTCCGTCTGGCCCGGTTTCGCCTTGAGCACGGCGATAAGCGATATCATCTTAAAACCCCTCGAGCACAATCTTGCCGACGGCACGCCCGGTTTCCAGCTGGCGATGCGCTTTCTGCAGATTGGCGGCGGTGATGGCGCCGTAGTGTTCGCCGAGGGTGGTTTTGATCGTGTGGCTGTCGATCAGCGCCGCCACGCGGGTGAGCAACTGATGCTGGGCAATCATATCATCCGTCTCAAACATTGAACGGGTGAACATAAATTCCCAGTGCAGGGACAGGCTTTTCGCTTTCAGCGGCACCACGTCGAGGGTCTCCGGGTCATCAATCAGCGCCAGCTTGCCCTGCGGGGCGAGGGCGTCGATCAGCGCGTTGAAGTGCTGCTCGGTGTTGGTCAGGCTGGCGACATGGGTCACCGCGCTGATGCCAATGCGCGCCAGCTCGTTGGCGAGCGGCTTGCTGTGATCGATCACATGGTGCGCGCCCGCCTCGCGGACCCACTGCTGGCTCTCCGGACGCGAGGCGGTGCCGATCACCGTCATGGCGGTCAGTTTGCTGGCCAACTGGGTCAGGATTGACCCCACGCCGCCCGCCGCGCCGACGATCAGCAGCGTGTCGCCCGCATTGCCGCCTTCCTTAACGCCGAGACGGTGAAACAGCAGCTCCCAGGCGGTGATCGCCGTCAACGGCAGCGCGGCGGCAGCGGCGTTATCGAGGGTGCGCGGTTTGTGCGCCACCAGGCGCTCGTCCACCAGCTGATATTCACTGTTGCTGCCGGCCCGGCCCAGCGCGCCGGCGTACCAGACCTCATCACCCGGGGCGAACAACGTCACCTCCTCACCGACGGACTGCACCACGCCAACGGCGTCCCAGCCCAGCACCCGCGGTGTGTCGCCCTGGAAGCCGGCGCGCACTTTGGTGTCTACCGGATTGACCGAGATGGCTTTCACGGCGACCAGCAGGTCACGCCCGTGGGCGGTGGGGACCGGCAGGTCGATCTCAGTTAAAGAAGGGATGTTGTTGCCGTCAGCGGCGGCTTGAGTAATGGCGATAGCTTTCATAACTGCTCCGGTCTGTGATTCGGGTGAATGAAAAGATGACGCGATAGTAGACCGCTGCCGGGAGGGGAAAAACGGGCTAACGGCAATAACAGTTATATGCAGAAAGTGAAAATCAGCCCACCTGATAGAAATCGAGCATTACCCCATCCTGGGTCCGGCCACCGGCGCAGATAAACAGCGAGGTGGTTAGCCAGCTGAGCGCGGGGGTATCCACCTCGAAGGAGGGAACGGTGCGAAAATAGATGGCTTCTGGCGGAATATCGCTAAAAAAGCGCATATCGTCGGCGAATAGCTGGTCATGATACTGGGCCGGCACCCGGCGGATGCCATTGTTTTCCACATAGACGGTCCCTTCCGCCACCTGCAGGGCATAGCGGGCGGACAGCCTGCAGGTGCCGTTGGGTTCGATTATCTGGCTGTCGACGCCGCCGGGCAGCACGTGGCCGCGAAGTTGACCCGAGACGCTGCCGCCGATAATCGGGATCAGCTGGCGCTTACCGGTCTGCGGGCTGCGGGAGACAATTATCGGTTTATCAACCTGGATGGTAATGGAAAAACAGTGTCTGAGTTCGGGGGTCATTATGGCTCTCCTGTTTCGGTTGGCAACGGCACGCGGCCACCGCGCCAGTGTAACGGGTTTGCGAGAGACAAAATAACGCAGGGTTTGGATGAAAATGATTGGCTGGGATGATGAGTTTGGGGGTGCTCAGGTTGGTATGGCGTGGCTTTGGGGGAGCAGAGGCAAACTGGCGGAAGATCACAGGAGTTGAACCTGCCCGGGACCGCTGGCGGCCCCAACTGGATTTGAAGTCCAGCCACCTCACCGGAGATGACGATCTTCCGCGCCTCGATTGCTACATGGAGGCGGGGCGCATTATAGCTACTTTCAGCCGTTTACCACATACCTAAACGCACTTTTTTACTGTTAAAACTGGACTTTACAGAACAGTCCTGGACAAATCCTCACAAAATCCGTGAGTTACACTTTTTCACTCCCTGATTCCCTACCACGATCACAGAAAACAAGAAACGTAATCTGATAACGAGATATCGCAATTCATCTTACTGCGGCAAAGGTTTACAAAAATCGTAACCGGTACCAATCCGCGGTGCCGCTAAGGGAATAGTGCGCATATGAAAGATCATATTTTGTCCGTCAAAGAGAAAATTGGCTACGGCATGGGTGACGCCGCCAGCCACATCATTTTTGATAACGTCATGTTATACATGATGTTTTTCTACACCGATATTTTTGGTATCCCCGCCGGCTTTGTAGGCACCATGTTCCTGCTGGCGCGCGCGCTGGACGCGATTTCTGACCCGTGCATGGGCCTGCTTGCCGACCGTACCCGCAGCCGCTGGGGTAAGTTCCGCCCATGGATCCTCTTCGGCGCCATCCCGTTCGGCCTCGTCTGCGTGCTGGCCTACAGCTCGCCGGATTTAAGCCACAACGGCAAGCTGATCTACGCCGCCGTGACCTACACGCTGCTGACCCTGCTCTACACCGTGGTGAATATCCCCTACTGCGCGCTGGGCGGCGTGATCACCGACAACCCCACACAGCGCATCTCGCTGCAGTCCTGGCGCTTCGTGCTGGCGACGGCGGGGGGCATGCTCTCCACCGTGCTGATGATGCCGCTGGTCAACTTTATCGGCGGCGAAGACAAAGCGCTCGGCTTCCAGGGGGGCATCGCGGTGCTGTCGGTGGTCGCCTTCCTGATGCTGGCCTTCTGTTTTTTCACCACCAAAGAGCGTGTCGAAGCGCCGCCGAGCAGCACTTCGATGCGTGAAGACTTGCGCGATATCTGGCGCAATGACCAGTGGCGGGTGGTTGGCGTGCTCACCATCCTCAATATCCTCGCGGTCTGCGTTCGCGGCGGCGCGATGATGTACTACACCACCTGGATCATGGGCTCGGCGGCGCTGTTCACCGTCTTCCTCACCACCTACTGCGTCGGCAACCTGATTGGCTCGGCGCTGGCGAAACCGCTGACCGACTGGAAATGCAAAGTCAGCGTCTTCTGGTGGACCAACGCCCTCCTGGCTGTGCTCAGCGTGGCGATGTTCTTCGTACCGATGGACGCCGAAATCACCATGTTCGTCTTTATCTTCATCATTGGCGTACTGCACCAGCTGGTGACGCCAATCCAGTGGGTGATGATGTCCGACACCGTCGACTACGGCGAATGGTGTAACGGCAAACGCCTGACCGGCATCAGCTTCGCCGGCACCCTGTTTGTGCTCAAGCTGGGGCTGGCGCTGGGCGGCGCGCTGATCGGCTGGATGCTGGCCGGCGGCGGCTATGACGCCGCCGCTAAAACCCAGAACAGCGCCACCCTCACCATCATTATCGCCTTGTTCACCCTCGTTCCGGCGGTGTGCTACCTGTTGAGCGCGGTGATCGCCAAACGCTACTACACGCTGAAAACGCCGTTCCTGAAAAAAATGATGGCCGAGCTGGCCGAGGGCGCGCGTCGCAACGAACAAGATTTCACCGCAGCCCCGATCGATAAAGAATGGCAAAACTAAGAGGACGTTTTAATGAAAATCAGTGATGGAAACTGGCTCATTCAACCAGGGCTCAACCTGATCCAACCCGTACAGGTTTACGAGGTGGAACAGCAGGGGAATGAAATGGTGGTCTATGCCGCGCCGCGCGATGTTCGCGAACGTGCCTGGCAGCTGGATACGCCATTGTTCACCCTGCGCTTTTTCTCGCCTCAGGAAGGGATAATCGGCGTGCGCATGGCGCACTTCCAGGGCGCGCTGGATAACGGCCCGCACTATCCGCTGAACGTGCAGAAAGACGTCCATGTCGAAATAGAAAATACGGCCGGGTTCGCCGAGCTGAAAAGCGGCAACCTCAGCGTGCGCGTCACTAAAGGTGAATTCTGGGCGCTGGATTTTCTGCGCGACGGCGTGCGCATCACCGGTAGCCAGTTGAAAAACAACGGCTACGTGCAGGATAGTAAGACCCAGCGCAACTACATGTTTGAGCGCCTCGACCTCGGCGTCGGCGAAACCGTCTACGGCCTCGGCGAGCGCTTTACCGCGCTGGTGCGCAACGGCCAGACGGTAGAAACCTGGAACGAAGACGGCGGCACCAGCACCGAGCAATCCTACAAAAATATCCCCCTCTATCTGACCAACCGCGGCTACGGCGTGCTGGTCAATCATCCTCAGCGCGTCTCCTTCGAGGTGGGCTCGGAGAAAGTCTCTAAAGTCCAGTTCAGCGTTGAAGGCGAATACCTTGAGTACTTCGTCATCGACGGCCCGACGCCGAAAGCGGTGCTTAACCGCTATACGCAGTTCACCGGCCGCCCGGCGCTGCCGCCGGCATGGTCGTTCGGTCTGTGGCTGACGACCTCGTTCACCACCAACTATGACGAAGCGACGGTAAATAGCTTTATCGACGGCATGGCTGAGCGCCATCTGCCGCTGCACGTCTTCCACTTCGACTGCTTCTGGATGAAGGCCTTCCAGTGGTGCGATTTTGAATGGGATCCGCTAACTTTCCCGGACCCGGAAGGGATGATCAAACGCCTGAAGGCGAAAGGGCTGAAGGTCTGCGTGTGGATCAACCCGTACATCGGCCAGCGCTCGCCGGTGTTCAAGGAGCTGAAAGAGAAGGGCTACCTGCTGAAGCGCCCGGACGGTTCGCTGTGGCAGTGGGATAAGTGGCAGCCGGGGCTGGCGATTTATGACTTCACCAACCCGGAAGCCTGCCAGTGGTACGCCGACAAGTTAAAAGGCCTGGTGGCGATGGGGGTCGATTGCTTCAAGACCGACTTCGGCGAGCGTATCCCGACCGACGTCCAGTGGTTTGACGGTTCCGATCCGCAGAAAATGCACAACCACTACGCATTCATCTATAACGAGCTGGTGTGGAAGGTGCTGAAAGAGACCGTCGGCGAGCAGGAGGCGGTGCTGTTCGCCCGTTCCGCCTCGGTGGGCGCGCAGCAGTTCCCGGTGCACTGGGGCGGCGACTGCTACGCCAACTACGAATCGATGGCGGAAAGCCTGCGCGGCGGGCTGTCGATCGGCATGTCCGGCTTCGGTTTCTGGAGTCACGATATCGGCGGTTTCGAAAACACCGCGCCGGCCCACGTCTACAAGCGCTGGTGCGCCTTCGGCCTGCTCTCCAGCCACAGCCGGCTGCACGGCAGCAAATCCTATCGGGTGCCATGGGCTTACGACGAAGAGTCCTGCGACGTGGTGCGCCACTTCACGCAGCTGAAATGCCGCATGATGCCGTATCTCTATCGCCAGGCGGCGCTGGCCAACGAGTTCGGCACGCCGATGTTGCGTGCGATGATGCTCGAGTTCCCGGACGATCCGGCCTGCGACTATCTTGACCGCCAGTATATGCTCGGTGATTCGGTCCTGGTGGCGCCGGTGTTCTCCGAAGCGGGCGAGGTGCAATTTTATCTGCCGGATGGGCGCTGGACGCACCTGTGGCATAACGATGAATTACCGGGTAGCCGCTGGCATAAGCAGCATCACGATGCGCTGAGCCTGCCGGTCTACGTTCGCGACAACACCCTGCTGGCGCTGGGCAACAATGACCAGAAACCCGATTATGCCTGGCATGAGGGCACCGCCTTCCAGCTGTTCCACCTCGAGGATGGACGCGAGGCACGTTGTGACGTTCCGGCGGCAGACGGCTCGACGATTTTCACCCTGAAGGCCAGGCGCCAGGGCAACACCATCGCCGTGAGCGGCGAAGGCGAGGCCCGCGGCTGGACGTTGTGCCTGCGCAATATCCCGCAGGTCGCGGGCGTGCAGGGCGGGACTCAGGCCGGCAGCGAATGGGGTGTGGTAGTGAGCGCCGAGGGCAATACGCTGACGATTACCCTGTAAAACACCATCTTAACGGCTGCAACCCTCTCCGCCAGCGGCGAGGGTTTTTTTATTTCATTTTTGTACAAAAAGTAACGTTCATTTCATAGTGGTGACTCAGGCCGCAGACGCTGTCGCCGAACGGTGTTAGCGTATTCTGCCGTTGAGAGGAGCCCGCCATGGACTTAGAAAATATCTTTCGTGACGTGAAGCTAAGCAAAACGGAAATGACCGTGCTGCGCTTTATTCAGAACGACCCGGAGCAGTGTATCCGCCAGGGAGTCCGCGCTGTGGCCGAACAGTGCTACAGCAACCCCTCTTCGCTGGTCCGGCTGGCGAAGAAACTGAAGTTCAGCGGCTGGCTGGAGCTGGTCTATTTCATCAAGTTCAATATCACCATGCCGAAGCTCGATGTCACCAACGATATCGACTACATGAGCGTTCAGCCGGAAGAAGCGCTGACGCCGCTGCTGGCAAGCCTTAAACAGCAGCGCATCCTGATCCACGGCAGCGGCTTTTCGCAGCTAATCGCCCAGTATATTTACAACAAGTTCCTCGTCACCGGCGTGAATGCCAGCCTGGCGCTGTGGCCGGATTATGAAATCCTCGAACAGAAAAACGCCGCCCGCTTCGACTCCATCTGGATCGTTTCTAAATCCGGGCGCAGCAGCTCGGCGCTCAACTGGGTGAAGGCCCTGGAGGGGAAGGAGATTAATCTGGTCTGCTTTACCGGCGACTATCAAAGCCCGCTGGCGCAGGCTGCGGATACGGCGTTTATTATTCACGACCCGCAGAAGTTCGACGATGATATTTACTGGAGCAACCCGTTTTTCGGCTACTGCATCTTAGGCTTTGAGCGACTATTGAAGATGTGGTTTACCAGCCTACGCAGCAATAGTTAGCCCCCGCTAAGCGTAGCGCGAGCGGGGGGCTCCCGGATGGCGGCTGGCGCCTTATCCGGGCTACCGGGTGATGCGGCTATTTTGCCGGGAGGCGGCTTACGCCTGACCCGGCCTACATAAAACACAAACCGCTCCGTTCGTAGCCCCGCTAAGCGCGGTGCGGGCGGGGGGAGCTCCCGGATGGCGGCTGGCGCCTTATCCGGGCTACCGGGTGATACGGCAATTTTGCCGGGTGGCGGCTTACGCCTGACCCGGCCTACATCAAACACAAACCGCTCCGTTCGTAGCCCCGCTAAGCGCGGTGCGAGCGGGGGAGTTCCCGGATGGCGGCTGGCGCCTTATCCGGGCTACCGGGTGATGCGACTATTTTGTCAGGTGGCGGCTGGCGCCTTATCCGGGCTACCGGGTGATGCGGCTATTTTGTCAGGTGGCGGCTTACGCCTGACCCGGCCTACATCAAACACAAACCGCTCCGTTCGTAGCCCCGCTAAGCGCAGCGCGAGCGGGGGAGTTCCCGGATGGCGGCTGGCGCCTTATCCGGGCTACCGGGTGATGCGGCTATTTTGCCGGGAGGCGGCTTACGCCTGACCCGGCCTACATAAAACACAAACCGCTCCGTTCGTAGCCCCGCTAAGCGCAGCGCGAGCGGGGGGGAATCCCATCGGCAATGCGGGTTACTGCCAGGCGGCGAATTGCTCATCGTCGAGATAGGCTTCGACCAGGGTTTTCGCCAGCGAATAGGAACCGATCAGCGGGTGCGCCATCAGCGCCCGCACCGCCAGCGATTTATCCTGCTGCAGGATTGCCGCCACCGCCAGCCGCTCATACTCCTTCACGCAGGAAATCATATTCTTCTGCGCCGTCGGCACCTTCACCGGCGTCACCGGCTTGAGGCCATCCCGGCTCAGGTCGCAGCTGATCTCGATCACGTCGTCAGGGCGCAAAAAGTCGAGCGTGTCGTGATTCTGGATCGATACCACGATACGCTTGGTGGTGGTGCTGTTCACCGCTTCCAGGATATCCAGCGCCACCCCGGCATAGCCGCCGGTGTCCGGCTCTTCGATAAACTGGCGCAGCGTCAGCGGTTCGCGGGTGTGGAATTTTTCCTGCTGCGACTCATTCTGCATATAGCTGTTTTCCCGGCGCAGGTAATGCTGCATCCAGATGGTGAAAGCGGCTTCCGGTTGCGTTCTGGCATCCACAGTGCGCAGCGCTTCGCGCATCTCCTGATTGATACGGGCGATCTGCTCTCCGCGCGTCTCGCCGGCATCCTGAATCGCCTTCAGCGCCACCTCTCGATAGTAGTAATAATAGAGATATTCATTGAGGAGCTGATTATCGCAAAGCCGCACCAGCTCCGGGGAGAAGTACTGCATCGCCGTCTTCTGGTACAGTTCCGGGCTGGCGATCAGCCGTTCGGTTACCTCTTCCCCGCGTACGGTGAAGTGGGTAAACCATGAGAAATGGTTCAGCCCATAGCATTCCACGCTGAGGTCGCGTTCTTCACAACCAAGGATCGCCGGCAGTTCACGAATCAGCTCGGAGGGAGCATCGCAGATCCCATAGACCCGGCGCTTAAAACCGGACTTGACGATCGCTTCCGTCACCAGGCCTGACGGGTTGGTAAAGTTAAACAGAATAGCGTCTTCGGCGGCATGTTCTTCGATCAGCCGGCAATAGCGAAGGATCGCCGGGATCGAACGCATGGCCATCGCGAAACCGCCGGCGCCGGTGGTCTCCTGGCCGAGGGTGTTATGCTGTAGCGCAATGCGTTCGTCGCGAATGCGGCTTTCGTCACCGCCAACCCGTAGGGTGGTAATGATATAGTTGGCATCCTGCAGCGCTGCGATCGGGTCGGTAGTGGTACTAAACTGAATATCCGGGCGAATAGTATTAAATACATAGCGGGCAATTTCGCCAAATATCGCCAGATTATCAGCAGAGTTATCGAGAAAAACCACTTCTGTTAAACCAATGCGGTGAGCGTTATAGGCCAGAGATTTCGCTAAAAATGCAGAGCGAACGCCGCCCCCGCCTAATACGGTTAATTTCATACAAACTCCTCATTAATTTTCTGCTAACCAGTTATCAACCCGGGAACGTACCTGTCCCACTTTGACGCCATAAATAACCTGAACTTCATTACGATTTCGTACGACGCCGTTGGCGCCGGTATTTTTTAATTGCGCGTCATCAACCCGCGCCATATCGCGCACGGCCACGCGCAGACGAGTAAAACAATTATCGACGGAGAGAATATTCTCCTTGCCCCCGAGGCCGCGGATAATGTCATCGGTGACCGACTGCGGTTGCGCGACTTTCTGGCGGTACTCTGCTTTGCTGTAAAGCTTCACGTTCTCGTCATCTTCCCGGCCCGGCGTTTTCAGGTTCAGCTTCACCACCAGGGTGCGGAAAATCACGTAGTAAACGGCGAACTGGCCGATACCAATAAGGACATAGCCCGGCCAGCGCGTTAAGGAGACCGGCAGCGGCAGGTTATAGATCAGAAACTCGATCAGGCCCGATGCTCCCCAGGGACGTACGGTGAAAATGTCGCAAATGGCCTGCGAGGCGGCGGTTAACGTCGCGTGGATCACCCACAGCAGCGGCGAGACAAACAAGAAGGTGAACTCGATCGGTTCGGTGATACCGGTCAGCATCGAGGTGATGATCGCCGGCAGCAGAATCGCCTTCGCCATCACTTTCTTCTCCGGTTTCGCGGTGTGGTAGAACGCCAGCGAGGCGCCCGCCAGGCCAAAGATAGTGGTCATCCCTTGCTGCGAAAAACGTAATGCGTCGTTCATGACCGGCGTCAGGTCGGGGTGGCGCATATAAGCGAGGAAAATGGCCTGGGTCCCGGAGACCACCTGACCGTCCACGTTCAGGGTGCCGCCAATCTGGGTGAGCTGGAAGGGGGACCAGACGAAATGGTGCAGGCCGGTGGGGATAAGGAATTTTTCAAAGAAACCATAGACAAAGACCCCGGCGACCCCGGCATTTTTCATAAAACCGGTGAGGGCGGAGATGCCGTGGGTCATAAAGGGCCAAATCCAGGTAAAGGCGATGGCGTAGAAGATAACCACCGGCGTCATCGCCACCAGCGTCAGCTTGGCGCCGCCGTACATCGACAGCGCGCCAGGCAGCTCAATGGCAGAGACTTTATTGTGCACCCACGCAATCGTGCAGCCGAGAATAATGCCCAGGAAAACGCCCATATCCACCACCACAAAGCCCAGCAGCTGGGTTTGCCCGGTGCCATAATATTCACCGTTAATTTTTTCGGCGAGTCCGTGGGTGTGTTCCAGCCAGGAGTGGTTGGCGCCAAGAAACATAATGAAGCACATCACTGCAACCAGCGCGACTTCGGTTTTTTTATCCTTTGCCAGGCCATAGCTAATGCCGACGCAAAATAATAAGCCGAGGTTGCCAAATAAAGGCCAAAAGGTGTCGCCGAGCATTTGCCCAAGCTGATGTAAGAAACTGGTTTCAGCAATTAATGTCGGATTAGTTAATACTGAACTGAGGGCCAGAATTAAGCCAATGACCGGCAAGAACAATACGGCGCCGATCATGGCCCGGGAGAATTTTTGCATATTCTCCAGAATACGCTGACGTATTTCAGGCATGATTGATCCTTTTATATTTTTGTAGGTACAGGGAGCGGTTTTTTATCGACTTCCAGTAATTTGGTTATAGCAATTCTGATATTTGAAAGGAACCAGTTGCGCTAAATAGGTACAGATAGCCGCGTATTGCACACAGGTTTCAGGACTCGCACCCTAACCCCCTCCCTGAAAGGGAGAGGGAGTGGCCAGAGCGGAGTTTGTCGGAAAGCATGCCCTCTCACCGTGAGGAGAGGGCCAGATAAGGGGGATTTTACTGCGGCGCGGCGGGGGCGGGGCTGACCTCGCCGTTGCGCATCGTTTGCGCCACCTGCTGTTTCTCCATATTCACGGCGCTGAGCTGCCCGTTAACCGTCGGTTTGAGCGGGACATCGGCCCGCACGCTGCCGCTGGCGGTCAGCTGGAGATTGCCGTCCCCGTTAATGGGAAGCGAAGGCCAGCCCCAGGCCTGCAGAATACCCAGCGGTACGCCGCGGCCGTTCAGGCTGAGATTAACCTGGCGCTGGGGTAGCTGCGATACCGCTGCGGTGGCCTGCAGAATGCCGCGCGCGGTGAAGGCGCTAAGCTCATTGATATTGACCGTCGACGCCGTCGCGCTCAGCTTGAGTGACGGGCGGCGCACGTCGATCCGGTTAAAAGTCGCCGCCGCGGCGTTCAGCGTCGCGCTGCCGTTCCATACTCCCCAGCTGCCGTTTTTCACCAGCTGTAGCTCGCCGCCATAGCCATCGAGGGCGGTAATTTGCCACGGGAAGGCAGGATCCACATCGATGATCAGGTTACGGCTGGCGCTGAATTTTTTCAGCGTCAGGCTTTGCAGCCAGGCCGGCATTGGCTCCATCCACAGCTGTTTCCAGTTCGCCGGCAGCGTGTACTCCAGTCCGGCGAAGGCGGTGTCGTCGAGCACCAGCGCGTTACCAGCGCGCAGCCAGTTGCCGGAGGTGCGCACCATGCCGCCCTCCCAGCGCGAGGAGAACTGGCGCAGCGCAATACCCTGGGGAGAGAATTCAGCATTCAAAATCGGGTCGAAGAAGTGCAGCGAGCCGTAGATAAATTCGCTGGCGTTCATCGACAGCGTGCCGTCCTGGCTCTGCCAGCCGCCGTGGCTGAGCGTCAGGTTGCGCAGGCTCAGGTCGAGGTCGGTTACCGCCCAGTCCGGCCCCTGCAGGCGGGCGTCGGTGATATCCAGGCGGCCAATCTGCAGAGAGGGGACCGTGGTTAACGGCGCGAAAAAGTCGGCCAGCGAGGCGGGGCTCTGCAGTCGAATCTCATTGAGCTGGAGGTTATCCACCAGCCAGCTGCCGTCGGCGCTGCGTTTCGCATTGCCGGTTAAGGTGCCGCGGGCGACATCGGCGCCGAGGGTGGAGAGGGTCACTTCGCCCTGATCAATCCTGCCCTGAATCAGAACGTTGCTGGCTTCGACGCCATTGAGCGTCATCGAGCCCGCACTCATCTGGATCTGCGCCGTTTTCCCCAGCACATTGCCCGCTTCCGGCGTCCATGGGCTGACGCCGCCGGTGACGCGCTGCGCGCTGAGCGCCCAGCCGGTTTCCGGGCTGTTGAAAGCCATATTGCGCAACATCAGCCGGTCGGCAGCGAACGGCAGGTCGGCAGAGTGGGGTGACAGATTCAGAGTGCCGTCGTTAAGGACTATCTCATCCGCATGCAGCGGATCGCTAAACTGGCGGGTGCTGAAGCCAATATCGACCGTTTTTGCCACCAGGGTGGCCGGCTTGCCTTCCCGGCCAAAGGTGACGTTTTGCAACTGCACATGAAGAGGGGAGGAGAAATCGTGTTCCATCGCATCGAAGGAGACCTGCCAGCCGGTGCCATTGCTGAGCCAGGCGCTGGCCTGGCGGGCGCCCCAGTGGGTTTGCAGCAGGAACCACGCGCCAACAATGACGAGCAGCAGAGCGACTAGCAGCCAGAGAATCAGCTTTCCAAGAAATTTCATGGTCTTCCATTCTGTGAGATGCACATCACCGTGTTATGCCCGATTTAGGCGCACTTCTCAAGGCGGGCGTGGTTTATTTCCGTGATGAGGCAGGTCGTGGAGAGCGTCCCGGCCGATAGCACGACCGGGAGCGCGTCAGATCAGGCTTTTTCTGGCGGGAAAATTAAATTCAGAACAATCGCTGTGATACCACCGGCGGCAATCCCCGAAGAGAGCAGGTTTTTCAGCCAGTCTGGGGCGAACTGCAGGATCAACGGCTGCTGCGACACGCCGAGGCCCACTGCCAGCGACAGGGCGATAATCAGGATCGCCCGACGGTTCAGCGGCTCACGGGAGACGATGCGCACGCCGGACGCGGCAATGGTGCCGAACATCACCAGCGTGGCGCCGCCGAGCACCGGCTCAGGGATGTGCTGCACGAAGCCGCTCACCGCCGGGAACAGGCCGAGGACGATCAGCATCAGGGCGACCACAAAGCCGACGTAGCGGCTGGCGACGCCGGTCAGCTGGATCACGCCGTTGTTCTGGCCGAAGCAGGAGTTAGGGAAGGTGTTGAAGACCGCGGAAACAAAGGAGTTGAGGCCGTTAGCCAGCACACCGCCTTTCAGGCGTTTCATATACAGCGGGCCGGAAACCGGCTGTTCGGAGACGTCTGAGGTGGCGGTGATATCGCCGATGGTTTCCAGGGAGGTGATCATAAACACCAGCATCAGCGGCAGTAGCAGGCTCCAGTCGATACCGAGACCATAGTAGAGCGGCGTCGGCACGGTGATGAGGCTGCTGTTGGTCGGGGCGGTATTGGCCGGCAGCATATCGAGGAACCATGCCGCCAGATAGCCCGCCGCCATGGCGATCACCAGCGAAGCGATGCGCAGGTACGGGTTGCGCTGGCGGTTGAGGATGATAATCAGCGCCAGCACGATGCCCGCCAGCAGCAGATTCTTCGGCGCGCCGAAGGTGTGGTCGGCCATCGCCGCGTAGCCGCCGCCGATGGAAGTCAGTCCGACCTGAATCAGCGACAGGCCGATAATCATTACCACCACGCCGGAGACCAGCGGGGTAATGATGCGGCGCGCCAGGTGCAGGACGCGGGAGAGCACCATTTCCGTGCAGCTGGCCAGCATCAGGGTGCCGAACAGGGCAGCCATCATGGTGGGGACGTCGGCGCCGCCGGTTTTCAGCGCAGTACCGCCCATGATCAGCGGGGCGACAAAGTTAAAGCTGGTGCCCTGAATGGAGAGCAATCCGGAGCCGACGGGACCCCAGGCTTTGATCTGAATAATAGAGGCGACACCGGAAGCGAACAGCGACATGCTGATGATATGTTGGGTATCTTGCGCCGGGAGACCGAGAGCCTGGCAGATTAACAGCGCTGGAGTGATCACCGCGACAAACATCGCCAGCAGGTGCTGGAAGGCGGCGAACAGGGTTTGCGGTAGCGGTGGGCGATCTTCGAGGCGGTAGATTAATTCGCTAGCTGATTTATGCGCAACCGGTTGCGCATTTTCTGACTCTGCGGTGTTAACGGACATCACAAGCAATCCCAAGGTGGCAAAGCGGGAATTTTATCGGACTGTAGACCAAAAGCAAACGTTTGCCAGCATTTGGTCATAAAAATTTATGCCGTGAATATGCGCAACGAGGTTATTAACATTTTGTATGCTAAATCGCATCATTAAGGATACAAAATATCTTTTTCTGTCATTTTTTCCGCCGTTCTGCGTAAAATCCCCTTCTGACTCCTCATGATGAGAAGCTAAAGACACCAGGAATTACGTCGCGTGTGAATGGATCATGCGCCCATAAGGAGCTTTTTATGTTTCACCTCGATACCTTATCGACGCTCGTTGCCGCAACGCTTGTGCTATTGCTCGGCAGAAAACTCGTGCAAACCGTTCCCTTCCTCAAGAAATACACCATTCCTGAACCTGTTGCCGGCGGTTTGCTGGTGGCGCTGGCGCTGCTGGTGCTGAAGAAAAGCATGGATATCGAAATTGATTTCGATATGAGTCTGAAAGACCCGCTGATGCTGGCGTTCTTCGCCACCATCGGTCTTAACGCCAACCTCGCCAGCCTGCGGGCCGGCGGCAAGGTGCTGGGCACTTTCCTGATCGTGGTGGTTGGCCTGCTGCTGCTGCAGAATGCCCTCGGTATCGGCATGGCGACGCTGCTGGGGCTGGATCCGCTGATGGGCCTGCTGGCCGGGTCGATTACCTTATCCGGCGGCCACGGCACCGGGGCGGCGTGGAGCAAGCTGTTCGTTGAACGCTACGGTTTTGCCAACGCCACCGAAGTGGCGATGGCCTGCGCGACTTTCGGCCTGGTGCTGGGCGGCCTGATCGGCGGTCCGGTGGCTCGCTACCTGGTGAAGCACTCTTCCTCTCCGGACGGCACACCGGACGATCAGGTGGCGCCAACCGCCTTTGAAAAACCGGACGTGGGGCGGGTGATCACCTCGCTGGTGCTGATCGAAAGTATCGCCCTGATTGCCATCTGTCTGACGGTAGGCAAGGTGGTTGCGCAACTGCTGGCGGGCAGTGTCTTCGAGCTGCCGACTTTCGTCTGCGTGCTATTTATCGGTGTGATCCTTAGCAACAGCCTGGCGCTGGCGGGGTTGTACCGGGTGTTCGATAGGGCGGTATCGGTGCTGGGCAACGTCAGCCTGTCGCTGTTCCTCGCCATGGCGCTGATGAGCCTCAAGCTGTGGGAGCTGGCCTCGCTGGCGCTGCCGATGATTATTATCCTGGCGGTGCAGGCGCTGGCGATGGCGCTGTATGCGGTGTTCGTTACCTACCGGATGATGGGCAAGAATTACGATGCCGCGGTGCTGGCGGCGGGCCACTGCGGGTTTGGTCTGGGCGCAACGCCGACGGCGATTGCTAATATGCAGGCGATTACCGACCGCTTTGGCCCGTCACATATGGCCTTCCTGGTGGTGCCGATGGTGGGCGCGTTCTTTATCGACATCGTCAACGCACTGGTGATTAAGCTATACCTGCTGCTGCCGATGTTTGGCTGATAAAAAACCCGGAAGCGGTGCTGCGCACCTGTCCGGGCTACAAGATCGTGCTGTTTGGGGTTTTGTAGCCCGGCTAAGGCGTTTACGCCGCAAGCCGGGAATACCTCCACAATCTTACGCTTCGTCGTGCTCTTCCCACGCTAACGCGCGTTTCACCGCTTTCTTCCAGCCGCTGTAACGATAGTTACGCTCAGTGGTTTCAATCCCCGGGCGGAATTCGCGCTCAATCACCGCTTTCTCCTGCAGCTCGTCCAGATTCTGCCAGAAACCGACCGCCAGACCCGCCAGATAGGCTGCGCCCAGCGCCGTCACTTCGCGTACTTCCGGACGCTCGACACGGGTGCCGAGGATATCGGACTGGAACTGCATCAGGAAGTTGTTAGCCACCGCGCCGCCGTCCACGCGCAGGGCGTGCAGACGAATGCCAGAGTCTGCCTGCATCGCCTCCAGCACATCGCGGGTCTGATAGGCGATGGACTCCAGCGTCGCACGGATAATGTGGTTGGAGTTCACGCCGCGGGTGAGGCCGAAAATCGCGCCGCGGGCATACGGGTCCCAGTATGGTGCGCCAAGACCAGTGAACGCGGGTACCACGTATACGCCGTTGGTATCCTTCACTTTGGTGGCGAAGTACTCGGAATCGAAGGCATCGCTGATGAGCTTCATCTCGTCACGCAGCCACTGAATGGACGCGCCGGCCATAAACACCGCCCCTTCCAGCGCGTAGTTCACCTCGCCGCGCGGGCCGCAGGCGATGGTGGTCAGCAGACCGTGGGTGGAGGTGACCGCTTTTTCACCGGTGTTCATCAGCATAAAGCAGCCGGTGCCATAGGTGTTTTTCGCCATCCCTTCTTTGACGCACAGCTGGCCGAACAGGGCCGCCTGCTGGTCACCGGCGATCCCGGCGATAGGGATACGGGTCCCGCCTTTACCACCGATGTTGGTCTGGCCGTACACTTCGGACGACTTGCGCACTTCCGGCAGCATGGCGCGCGGAATATCCAGCGCGTCGAGCATCTTGTCGTCCCAGTCCAGGTCGTGGATGTTGAACAGCATGGTACGCGAGGCGTTGGTGTAGTCGGTGACGTGCACGCGACCCTGGGTCATCTTCCAGATAAGCCAGGTGTCCACGGTGCCGAACAGCAGCTCACCGCGCTTCGCACGTTCACGGGAACCTTCGACATGGTCGAGGATCCATTTCACCTTGGTGCCGGAGAAGTAGGGGTCCACCACCAGGCCAGTGGCCTTGCGGATATACTCCTCCATCCCGTCACGCTTGAGCTGCTCGCAGATCTCTGCGGTGCGGCGGCACTGCCAGACGATGGCGTTATAGATCGGTTTGCCGGTCTCACGCTCCCACACCACCACGGTCTCACGTTGGTTGGTGATGCCGATGGCCGCGATCTGATCGGAGTTGATATCCGCTTTGGCCAGCGCTTCGACCAGCGTCGAGCTTTGGGAAGCCCAGATTTCCATCGGGTCATGTTCGACCCAGCCTGGCTTAGGATAAATTTGTTCAAATTCTCGCTGGGAGACGCTGACGATATTGGCATCATGATCCATCACAACGGCCCGGGAGCTGGTAGTGCCCTGGTCAAGCGCAACGATATATTTTTTGTCGGTCATAGTCGGTGTCCCGTAGTCAGATTACAGCGAAGCTTTATGTTGAGTGGTGGAAGAGGAGGGGCTCTGTTGCTCTTCCTCCACGCAGGTGTCGCAAGGCAGGTGACGGCCAATCAGCTTACGATAGCTGAATGCGCCCAGCGCCGCGCCGACCACCGGTGCGCACAGCGGCACCAGGAAACAAGGAATATCTTTGCCGCCGGTGAAGGCGACGTCGCCCCAGCCTGCCAGCCAGGCGAAGGCTTTCGGGCCGATATCACGCGCCGGGTTCATGGCGAAGCCGGTCAGCGGTCCCATGGAGGCGCCAATCACCGCAATCAGCAGGCCGATCAGCAGCGGAGCAAGCGGGCCGCGCGGCACGCCGTTGCCATCGTCGGTCAGCGCCAGGATGACGCCCATCAGGATAGCGGTAATCACCATCTCTACCGCGAAGGCCTGCACAAAATTGATATGCGGGTTCGGATAGGTGGAGAAGATGCCGGCCAGATCGAGGCTTTCTACGCTGCCGCGGACCATATGGTGGGTGGTTTCATAATCGAGGAAAAGATTGTAGTAAAGCCCGTAAACTAATGCCGCAGCGCAAAAGGCGCCAGCGAATTGCGAAATGATAAAAGGGACCACTTTGCGGCCATCGAAGCAGGCGAACAGCCAGAGTGCGATAGTTACCGCAGGGTTAAGGTGCGCACCGGAGACCCCAGCGGTCAGGTAGATCGCCATGGCGACGCCCAGACCCCAGATGATGCTGATTTCCCATTGCCCGAAGCTGGCTCCCGCGACCTTGAGCGCAGCCACGCACCCAACGCCGAAAAAGATCAACAACCCGGTACCGAGGAACTCTGCGATGCACTGGCCTTTTAAGGTTGATGTTTGGCTCATAATCGAATCCTGAAGCGTGGTGATGATTATTGTATGTAGGGTGGTCACAGACGACCATATTGCCATGTAGGCATAGTGTTAATTTATCGTTAACGAGCAAAAACGAGAAATATCGAACTTCAAATGTGTGTACCGCGTCAAGAAAATGAGCGTTTTCGCGCCATCCGCGCGCATTGAGACCGGTGCCGGAGCGTTTCACCTCGCATTTTGTTAACCATAAAATTAACAATGACCCATGAAGTACGAGCGAACTGCGCTGAAAGCACCAGGTAAAGACTGAAAAGTGTTGCAAACCGCAATCTGCGCGGCTTGCCGCTGGACAGGGGCGGCGGGGATTCATACAATCGACGATAACACCGCTATGTGCGCTAATTTTCGTTAAGGCGGGACCGCGTATACGAAACACGAGTTTCTATCAACGCCTTGCAAGTTCAGGAGAGGTATGACGATGTCATTAGAAGTGTTTGAGAAATTAGAATCTAAAGTTCAGCAGGCGATTGATACCATCACTCTGTTGCAGATGGAAATCGAAGAGCTGAAAGAAAAGAACAACACCCTGGTTCAGGAAGTTCAGAGCGCGCAGCACGGTCGTGAAGAGCTGGAGCGCGAAAACAGCCAGCTGAAAGAGCAACAGCAGGGCTGGCAGGATCGCCTGCAGGCGCTGCTGGGCCGCATGGAAGAAGTCTAATCGCTTCGCGCCCTCTCCCGCCCGGGAGGGGGCAATCCTTATTCACCTCTTTATATCCACAAGTTATAGCCAATCTTTTTTTATTCTTTAATCATTGAATCGCTTTCTGGCACGCTTAGCCCATCACAACACACATAAAGAGAGCGGTGCGATGAATAAGTGGGGCGTAGGGTTAACTCTGTTGCTGGCATCCGCCAGCGTTCTGGCAAAAGACATTCAGCTTTTAAACGTTTCTTATGATCCAACGCGCGAGCTGTACGAACAGTACAACAAAGCGTTTAGCGCGCACTGGAAGCAGGAGACCGGCGACAACGTGGTGATCCGCCAGTCGCACGGTGGTTCTGGCAAACAGGCGACCTCAGTGATTAACGGTATTGAAGCGGATGTGGTCACGCTGGCGCTGGCCTACGACGTAGACGCCATTGCTGAACGCGGCCGTATCGATAAAAACTGGCTGAAACGCCTGCCGGATAACTCCGCACCGTATACCTCAACCATCGTGTTCCTCGTCCGCAAGGGCAACCCGAAACAGATCCATGACTGGAACGACCTGATCAAACCGGGCGTGTCGGTCATTACCCCGAATCCGAAAAGCTCCGGCGGCGCCCGCTGGAACTATCTGGCAGCCTGGGGCTATGCCCTGCATCAGAATCACGGCGACCAGGCGAAAGCCCAGGAATTCGTCAAAGCACTGTATAAAAACGTGGAAGTGCTGGACTCCGGCGCGCGTGGTTCGACCAATACCTTCGTAGAACGCGGCATCGGCGATGTGCTGATTGCCTGGGAAAACGAAGCGCTGCTGGCGACCAACGAACTGGGCAAAGACAAGTTTGAAATCGTGACCCCGAGTGAGTCGATTCTGGCTGAGCCGACCGTCTCGGTGGTCGACAAAGTGGTAGATAAGAAAGGCACGCGCCAGGTGGCGGAAGCGTACCTGAAGTATCTCTACTCGCCGGAAGGCCAGGAGATTGCGGCGAAGAACTTCTACCGCCCGCGCGATCCGAATGTGGCGAAGAAATATGCTAACGAGTTCCCGAAACTGAAGCTGTTTACTATCGATCAGGAGTTCGGCGGCTGGACGAAAGCGCAGAAAGAGCACTTCTCCAACGGCGGCACCTTCGACCAGATTAGCCAGCGTTAATCCTCTTGTCCCTGCTTGCGCTACGCTTAGCAGGGCTACAGTTTTGCGCCGTACGTAGCCCGGGCTACTATTTGCACCGTCCGTAGCCCGGGTAAGGCGTCAGCCGCTACCCGGGATAACTCCCCGCCCGCCATCTGTTTTCATTTAGTCATCAAATTACGTTACTCTTCCGCTTCAGGCTTAACAGGGAATGAAAATGAGAAGAGTAAGATACTTTTTGCTGGCGCTGCTGGTGGCGATCCTCGCGGCGCTGGCGGGCGGCTACTACTGGCTGCACTCCGGCAACCCGGACGCATTACGCAAGATTGTCCTGCAGCAGTGCGTACCCCATCAGCAACAGCAGCAAAACCCGTCGCCGTGCGCGGAAGTGAACCTCAAGGGCGGCTATGTGCTGTTTAAAGACCGTAACGGCCCGCTGCAGTATTTGCTGATGCCGACCTACCGCATTAACGGCACCGAAAGCCCGCTGCTGCTGGACCCGTTGACGCCGAACTTCTTCTGGCAGGCCTGGCAGGGACGAGAAATCATGAGTCAGCGTCACGGCGCGCCGGTTCCCGATAACGCGATATCGCTGGCGATTAACTCGCGCAGCGGACGCACGCAAAACCATTTCCATATTCATATCTCCTGCCTGCGCCCCGATGTGCGCGCGCAGTTAGATAAGGATGCGGCGGCGGTCAGCAGCCGCTGGCTGCCGCTGCCGGGCGGGCTTCAGGGCCATGAATACCTGGCGCGCCGGGTGACGGAGGCCGAACTGGCCCAGCGCAGCCCGTTCCTGATGCTGGCGGAAGAGGTGCCGGAGGCGCGTGAACATATGGGACGCTTCGCGCTGGCGATGGCGCAGCAGAGCGACGGCTCGCTGGTGCTGCTGGCGACGGAGCGTAACCTGCTGACCCTGAACCGGGCTTCAGCGGAAGAAATTCAGGATCATCGTTGCGCCATCCTTAACGCAAACCACTAGTTCTGGCGTTTACCTGTCTTACCTGTCGTCGTATTCTTGCTGAAAAAAACGACAGGAGACAGGCATGTCGCTCTGGCTTACCCACCCGCTGTTCCTTCCTTCATTGATTGTCGGCGTCACCATTGTGCTCTGGGCGACGTCGCTGCTGCAGGAATTTATCACCGCGCTGCTGTTCTTCGCGGCGGCGATGATGGCCAAAATCGCTCCGCCGGAGGTGATCTTCGGCGGCTTTGCCTCCTCGGCGTTCTGGCTGGTGTTCAGCGGCTTTGTGCTCGGTATCGCGATCCGTAAAACCGGGCTGGCGGACCGGGCGGCGCAGGCGCTGTCTGCGCGGCTCACTGACTCCTGGCCGCGGATGGTCGGCAGCGTGGTGTTGCTGAGCTACGCGCTGGCGTTTGTCATGCCTTCCAACATGGGACGTATCGCGCTGCTGATGCCGATCGTGGCGGCGATGGCCCGCCGCGCGGGCATTGTCGATGGCAGCCGCGGCTGGTTCGGCCTGGCGCTGGCGGTGGGGTTCGGCACCTTTCAGCTTTCGGCGACGATTTTGCCCGCTAACGTGCCAAATCTGGTGATGAGCGGCGCGGCGGAAGGCTCGTACGGTATCCATCTGAATTATGTTCCCTATTTGCTGCTGCATACGCCGGTGCTTGGCTGGCTGAAAGGGGCGGTGCTGGTGGCGCTGATTTGCAGGCTGTTTCCCGGCAAGCCGCATCCACCGCGTGACCTGGCGCCGCTGCCGCCGATGAGCCGCGACGAGAAACGTCTGGCGTGGCTGCTGGCGGTAGTCCTTACGCTATGGGTGACCGAGAGCTGGCACGGCGTCGGCCCGGCGTGGACCGGCCTGGCGGCGGCAGTGGTCACGCTGCTGCCGCGGGTGGGCTTTATCAACGGTGAGGAGTTTGCCAGCGGGGTGAATATGCGCACCTGCATTTACGTCGCCGGGATTCTGGGACTGGCGATCGCCGTTACCCAAACCGGAATTGGCGGTGCGGTGGGCAATGCGCTGCTGCAGGTGATGCCGCTGGATAAAGACAATCCGTTCACCAGCTTCCTCGCCCTGACCGGGATAACCAGCGCGCTGAACTTTATTATGACCGCCAACGGCGTGCCGGCGCTGTATACCACTTTTGCGCAGAGCTTTGCCGACGCGACCGGCTTTCCGCTGCTCAGCGTGATCATGATTCAGGTGCTGGGTTATTCCACGCCGCTGCTGCCCTATCAGGCGTCGCCGATCGTGGTGGCGATGGGGTTAGGCAAGGTCCCGGCGAGGGCGGGGATGCAACTGTGTCTGGCGCTGGCGGCGGTGAGTTATCTGATTTTACTGCCGCTGGACTACGCGTGGTATCAGCTGTTGGGGAAACTGTAACGGCAAAAGAAAGCCCGGCTTGCGCTGTGCTAAGCCGGGCTCCCGAGTTTTGTCAGTCACCCCGGTCGCGTGTCGCCACCGGGAAAAGCGAATTACGCTTTTTTCGCTGCTTCTGCTGCTTTAACGATCACCGCGAAAGCGTCAGCTTTCAGGGAGGCGCCGCCAACCAGCGCGCCGTCGATGTCCGGCTGGGTGAACAGCTCTGCTGCGTTGCCAGCATTAACGGAACCGCCGTACTGGATGATCACTTGCTCAGCGATTTTCGCGTCAGCTTTAGCAATGTGGTCACGGATGAATTTGTGCACCGCCTGAGCCTGAGCCGGGGTCGCGGATTTGCCGGTACCGATAGCCCATACCGGTTCGTAAGCGATAACCACGCCTTCGAAAGCGGCAGCGCCCTGCGTTTTCAGCACGGCGTCGATCTGACGTGCGCAAACTTCTTCGGTTTTGCCCGCTTCGTTTTCGGCTTCGGTTTCACCGATGCACAGTACCGGGGTCAGACCCTGCTCTTTCAGCACAGCGAATTTCTTCGCGATCAGCTCGTCGGATTCTTTGTGGTAGGTACGACGCTCGGAGTGGCCGATGATGATGTACTGTGCACCGATATCTTTCAGCATTTCGGCGGAGGTTTCACCGGTGAATGCGCCGGACAGGTTCACGTCAACGTTCTGCGCGCCCAGGTGAATGTGGCTGCCTTCTGCCGCACGTTTAGCCAGGTCCAGATACATTTCCGGCGGGGCGATGGCAACTGCACAGCCGCTTACGCCAGCCAGCTCGGTACGCAGGTTCGCAACCAGTTCGTTTACCATGTGGCGGCTGCCGTTCAGTTTCCAGTTACCCATCACTAAAGGATGTCGCATTTTAATTCTCCACGCTACTTAAGCGAATTAAGGAATATAGCCGCCCCAGAGGGCAGCATGGTCTGTGAAACAGTATAGAGACTCGTCACTGGAAAGGCTTTGCTTTTTGTCATTTATTGTTGCCTTCCAGCGTTTCAGATAACGCCAGCTTAATCGGTTCAATGGCGAAGGTCAGACCCTTTTCGCCATGATCTGCCACCACATAGCGTACAGCGCCTTCGGTATCGGCAAAGTAGCGTTTGCCCTTGCCGGCGGTCAGCAGTTTCTGCAGCTTTTGCTGGCTTTGCGCCGGGCTAAGGGTGGGGACAAAGGCGCGGATCATGGCGCTCATATACTCCAGCGCTTTGGCTTTCGCCGCCTTTTGCTCCGGCCCCTGGATCGGCAGCCAGGTGATCTGCATGGATTTGATCTTCAGCGTGCCGCGCTCCAGCGCGGTCGAGGCATAGAGATTTTCATTAATTTTGCTGGCGGCGCGGGTCAGATTAGCCTGATCCCGGCTGGTGGCGATGGAACGGAATTCGTTCAGGGGCAGCTTCGGGTTATCGGCGTTAAATTTTTCCCGGAACTGGCTGATCGACAGGTCAAAACTCGGGGCGCCAGAGAGCAGATAGGGCGCCGCTGTCGCCGATTCGCTTTCTGCGGACAACGCGTGCGGGCCGACGGTCAGGCCCATCAGCCCACTTAAACACAAGATTGTCCACTTCTTCATGCCCGTCGTTCCTTTTTTTGCCTGCTGACGATTAAATCGGGAAGCGCGGCGCTTGTCAAAAAGTCACGACGCCAGGGTAAACTACGCAGACGATGATGATAAGGAAAAACGCATGACCCTACAGCAGTGGTTATTCTCAATTAAAGGGCGCATTGGCCGCCGCGATTTCTGGATCTGGATTGCCATTTGGCTGGTGACCATGAGCGCCCTGTTTACCCTGGCAGGCAGCAATCTTCTCAACCTGCAGACGGCGGCGTTTATTATCGTCTGCCTGCTGTGGCCGACGGCGGCGGTGGTGGTCAAGCGGCTGCACGATCGCGGCAAATCCGGACTGTGGGCGCTGCTGATGATTCTGGCGTGGATGCTGCTGGCGGGGAACTGGGCGATGCTGCCGCAGGTCTGGCAGTGGGGCGTCGGGCGCTTTGTGCCGACGTTGATTATCGTCATGATGTTGATCGACCTGGGGGCGTTTGTCGGCACCCAGGGCGAGAATAAGTTCGGCAAGGAGACCCAGGACGTGCGCTGGAAAGCGGACGCCTGATTACCAGTAGTGCTCAGCCGTCATGTGGCCTGGCCGGCGACGCAGATGTTTGGTCATCTGCCGGGTCTCTTTTAACAGCTGTTGGGTATCGCGCACCATTTGCGGGTTGCCGCACAGCATTACATGGCTGGTGTCGGTGGTCATCGGCAGGCCAACCGCCTCTTCCAGCGCGCCGGTTTCAATCAGGAACGGCACCCGGCCGGTCAGCGAGCCTTCCACGGTTTCGCGGCTGACCACCGTCTGGATGCGTAATTTACCGGCGTAGCGCTGCTCAAGCTCGCGCATCAGAGGCAGATAGCTCAGGTCCGCGGCGTAGCGGACGGCGTGGACCAGCACCAGGTTGTTAAAGCGTTCAAGATCTTTGCCTTCCTGCAAAATTGACAGGTACGGCCCGAGGGCAGTGCCGGTCGCCAGCATCCACAGGGTATCGCAATCCGGTACCTCCTCAAGGACGAAGAAACCTGCCGCTTCACTCACCACCAGGACTTCATCGCCCGGCTTCAGCGACGCCAGACGCGGGCTCAGCTTGCCTTCCGGGACGGTGACCAGATAGAACTCGAGATCGGGATTGCCGGGGGCATTGACGTAGGAGTAGGCGCGCTGCACGCGTTCTCCGTCGATTTCCAGTCCGAGCTTGGTAAACTGCCCGGCGGTAAACGGATGAACAGGCGCCCGCACGTATAAACTGAACAAGGCATCCGTCCAGTACTCCACTTTTGTCACTTTGCCGCTAACCCAGTCCGCCATCGTCTTCTCCTGTTGCCAAGCGATGCCTTATCTTCGGTCCAGACGAGCAAGATTTCCACCCCGAAGGTACAAGAAAGCTCTATTGATCAAATATAAACGAAGAACAGGGCAACCGCCTGCGGACGGTTGCCTGGGAGAGAAAAAGCGGTATTACAGGATGTGCTGCTGGATGTCCGGATCTTTACGGTCGAGGTAATGAATCGACTGAATACGACGGATAGTGCGCGACTTGCCGCGGATCAGTAGCGTCTCGGTGGTGGCCATGTTGCCCTTGCGGGTGATGCCGTCCAGCAGATCGCCTTTGGTGATCCCGGTGGCGGAGAAGACGACGTTATCGCTGCGCGCCATTTCATCCAGACGCAGCACTTTGCCTGCTTCAATGCCCATGGTTTTGCAGCGCGCCAGCTCGTTTTCACCGATGCGGCGGTTCTCTTCGTTATCGCCCTTCACGTGGTGGCGAGCCAGCAGACGCCCCTGCATATCACCGTCGAGGGCGCGGATCACCGCGGCGGAAACCACCCCTTCCGGCGCGCCGCCGATGCCGTACAGTACGTCGACTTCGCTATCCGGCATGCAGGTGAGAATAGAGGCCGCGACGTCGCCATCGGGAATCGCGAATACACGCACGCCCAGCTGCTGCAGCTGGGCAATGACCGCGTCGTGGCGCGGTTTCGCCAGCACGGTGACGGTCAGCTCGCCCAGCGGCTTGTTCAGGGCGCGGGCGATATTGTGCAGGTTATCTTCCAGCGGCAGATTGAGATCGATAGCGCCTTTGGCGCCGGGGCCGACAATCAGCTTTTCCATATACATATCCGGCGCATTGAGGAAGCAACCCTTATCGCCGACCGCCATCACCGCCAGGGCGTTGGCCTGGCCCATCGCCGTCATGCGGGTGCCTTCGATGGGATCGACAGCGATATCTACCGCATCGCCCTTGCCGGTACCCACTTTTTCGCCGATATAGAGCATCGGCGCTTCATCGATTTCGCCCTCGCCGATGACGATGGTGCCGTCGATATTGACGAGGTTAAGCATAATGCGCATGGCGTTAACCGCTGCGCCGTCGGCGGTATTCTTATCGCCGCGGCCCAGCCATTTATAGCCCGCCAGCGCGGCGGCTTCGGTGACACGCGAAAATTCGATGGCCAGTTCTCGTTTCATAATCCACTCGTTGTGTAGAAAAATTGCCCGCAGCGCGGCAAAATCGCGCGCTACGCGTTGGAATAGCGTTCGGTTTCCGGCATCCAGCGCTCGATAAGCGCCTGGGCCTGCAGCGGATAGCGTTCATGAATATGGCGAGCAATGCGTTGAACGTCGGGGATCATCGCCTGATCGCGCAGCAAGTCCGCTACTTTAAATTCGGCGTTGCCAGTCTGGCGGGTGCCGAGCAGCTCGCCGGGACCGCGGATTTCGAGGTCTTTCTGGGCGATGACGAAACCGTCGTTGCTGTCGCGCAGGACCTGCAGGCGTTTCTGCGCCGTTTTGGAGAGCGGCGATTTATAGAGTAGCACGCAGTGGGAAGCGACCGCGCCGCGCCCGACGCGCCCTCTGAGCTGGTGCAGCTGCGCCAGACCCAGACGTTCCGGGTTTTCGATAATCATCAGGCTTGAGTTAGGCACGTCAACACCGACTTCAATCACCGTGGTGGCCACCAGCAGATGCATCTCGCCCTGCTTGAAGGCCTGCATTACCGCCTGCTTCTCGGCCGGTTTCATCCGCCCGTGGACGAGGCCGATATTAAGTTCCGGCAGCGCCAGTTTGAGCTCTTCCCAGGTCGCTTCCGCCGCCTGGGCTTCCAGCAGATCGGACTCTTCAATTAGCGTACAAACCCAATAGGCCTGGCGCCCTTCGTGGGTGCAGGCGTTGCGTACGCGGTCGATAATATCGCTGCGCCGGGTGTCCGGGATGGCGACGGTGGTCACCGGGGTTCGGCCCGGCGGCAGCTCGTCGATAATCGAGGTGTCCAGATCGGCGTAGGCGGTCATTGCCAGGGTGCGGGGGATAGGCGTGGCGGTCATGATCAGCTGATGCGGGTGGAACCCCTGCTGCTGACCTTTTTCCCACAGCGCCAGCCGCTGATGCACGCCGAAGCGGTGCTGTTCGTCGATAATCACCAGCGCCAGGCCGTTAAACTGCACCTGCTCCTGGAAGATGGCGTGAGTGCCGACAATCATCTGCACTTCGCCGCTGGCGATAGCCTCCTGCTGCGCCTGACGGGCTTTGCCTTTCTGTTTGCCCGCCAGCCAGCCGACTTCTATGCCCAGCGGTTCAAACC
The DNA here is from genome assembly GCF_057784655.1 of Klebsiella sp. PK18. Classification (NCBI taxonomy): domain Bacteria; kingdom Pseudomonadati; phylum Pseudomonadota; class Gammaproteobacteria; order Enterobacterales; family Enterobacteriaceae; genus Klebsiella; species Klebsiella sp. PK18. The sequence continues at coordinate 103,223 of NZ_CM173493.1, forward strand.
AGCTACGGAAGTTATTGGCGTGCTGTTCGGCAAGCAGTTCGGTGGGCGCCATCAGCGCCACCTGTTTGCCGTGGGCGATAGCGCGCACGGCGGCCAGCGCGGCGACCAGCGTTTTACCGGAGCCAACATCGCCCTGCACCAGGCGCATCATCGGCACGTCCAGCGCCATATCGTGTTCGATCTCGGCGGTAACCCGCGCCTGCGCGCCGGTGGGCTTAAAGGGCAGGGAGGCCAGCAGCTGGTTTTTCAGGGTATCGTTGGCGCCGAGCGGCAGGGCGTGATAGCGCTGGGCGCCTGCCCTCAGCGCCAGCATGCTGAGGTTATGCGCCAGCAGCTCTTCCAGAATCAGACGCTGCTGCGCCGGGTGCTTGCCGCTTTCCAGCTCGCTAAGTTGCAAGGAGGGAGGCGGACGGTGCAGCGTACGCAGCGCTTCCGGCAGGCTCATCATCCCCTGCGCCAGCTCCGGTGGGAGGAGTTCGCTAATCGCGCAGGTTTCCAGGAGCTCAAGCGCCTGGTCGGTGAGCTTGCGCAGGGTCGCCTGCTTGATGCCTTCGGTGGTCGGATAGACCGGAGTTAACGTTTCCTGAAGCTCCGGGGTGCTCATATCGCCCTGGACGCGGTATTCCGGGTGGATCATCTCGGCGCCGTACTTCCCGCGTTTGGCTTCACCGTAGGCCAGCACCCGACGACCAGTCGCGAGGCTGTTTTTCATCGCCGCGTTAAAGTTGAAAAAGCGCATGGTGAGGATGCCGGTGCCGTCGCTGATCTGGCAGGTCAACATCCGCCGGCCGCCGAAGGTGATATTGCTGTTGAGCACTTCGCCTTCCACGGTGGCATAAACCCCGGGAAGCAGCTCGGCTATCGGGTAAAGATGGGTGCGATCTTCGTAACGCAGCGGCAGGTGCAGCAGCAGGTCCTGAACCGTATGCAGGCCGATCTTCGCCAGTTTACTGCTTTGCGCAGCGCCCACACCGGTGAGTGAGCTGAGCGGAACGGCATCGAGCAGGCGGCCTGACATCAGGTTTACCTCGTTGCCTGCATGGTAGCCCACCATGCGTCATCGGCTTCCACTTCGCCCTGCTCGTTGACGTGGGGGTAAGGCAGACCTTTTTGTCGGGCGACGCGGGCCAGCACCGGATAACCGCCTTCGAACAGCAGGCGCTGCTGCTCTTCCGGCGGCAGCATGCTGTTGGCGCGTTGGTACATCCCGGCGTTTTGCCGCTGGCGCTGCGCCTCGTAAAGGATCAGCGCCGAGGCGACGGAGACGTTCAGCGACTGCACCATGCCGATCATCGGGATAATGATGTCCTGATCGGCCAGCGCCAGCGCTTCCTGGGTGATGCCGGTTTTCTCCTGGCCCATCAGGATGCAGGTTGGACGCGTATAGTCGATTTCACGAAAATCGATGGCTTTGTCGGAAAGGTGAGTGGCGAGGATTTGCATACCCTGGCCTTTCAGGTGGCCGACGGCATCTGCGATGGTGCGGTGGGTTTTCACCTGCACCCAGCTGTTGCTGCCCGCGGCGGCGGAGGCCATGGTACGCATCCGGCTGCTTGGCCAGACGGCATGCACTTCGTGTACGCCAACGGCATCTGCGGTCCGAATGACCGCAGAGACGTTATGAGGCTTATGGACCTGCTCCATGCAGACCGTCAGGTCAGGCTGACGCCTGGCGAGCATCTCGCAGATACGCTCGTAGCGCTTTGAGTTCATAAAGCTAGTTTCGGTTACGGGTGACTTTAATCACGTCCGGCATGACGCGGATTTTGCGCATGATATTCGCCAGATGCACGCGGTCACGCGCGGTCAGGCGGATAAAGGCGCTGTATACGCGGCCATCTTTCTCTTCCGTATTCAGGCTCTGGATATTGGAAGACGCGGTGTTGATCGCCGCCGTCAGGTTAGCCAGCGCGCCCTGGTGGTTAAACATGTCCACCTTGATTTCGGTGATGAACTCCTGAGCGGTCTCTTTATCCCACTCAACTGCCATAAATTTCTCCGGCTCTTTCTGGTAGCCGCGAATGTTACGACAGGATTCATGGTGGATAACCAGCCCTTTACCCGGGCTGACGTGGGCGATAATCGGGTCACCTGGGATCGGGCGACAGCACTTGGCGAAGGTGATCAACACGCCATCGGCGCCTTTGATCGGCAGATGGCCGTGGTTCGACGCGTTAGCCGGTACCGGCGCCGCAGCGGCTTCGCCCTGCTGCAGGTTTTTCGCCACCACGACGCTCATGGCGTTGCCCAGACCGATTTCCGCCAGCAGATCGTCAAGCGTGGCCAGCTTCATGCGATCGAGTTCGCGCTGGATATTCTCCGGCGGGATCTCGGCGAGTTTGCGGCTTCCGCCCAGCGCGTGATTGAGCAGACGACGGCCAAGGCTGACCGAATCGTCGCGCTTAAGGTTTTTCAGCAACTGACGGATCTTGGCGCGCGCTTTCGAGCTGACGACAAAGTTCAGCCAGGCGGCATTCGGGCGTGCGCCCGGCGCGGTGATAATTTCGACAGTCTGGCCGCTGGAGAGCGGCTGCGACAGCGGATAAGGCTGGCGATCGACGCGCGCGCCAACGCAGGCATGGCCGATATCGGTATGCACCGCGTAGGCGAAGTCCACCGGCGTGGCACCGGCGGGCAGTTCGACAATGCGACCTTCCGGGGTGAAAACGTAAATCTCATCCGGGAACAGATCGGATTTTACGCTCTCGATAAATTCAAACGAGCTGCCGGCGCTCTGCTGCAGCTCCAGCAGGCTTTGCATCCAGCGCTGAGCGCGGATTTGCGCGGTGGTGCTGCTTTCGCCGCCGTGCTCTTTATAAGCCCAGTGCGCCGCAACCCCCATCTCCGCCATCTGGTCCATGTCTTCGGTACGAATTTGTACCTCGACCGGGACGCCGTGGGGGCCGATCATCGAGGTATGCAAAGACTGATAGCCGTTCGCTTTCGGAATGGCGATGTAATCTTTGAAACGACCTGGACGCGGTTTGTAGAGGCTGTGCATCTGGCCGAGCACGCGATAGCAGATATCGGCATCATGGACGATAACGCGGAAGGCGTAGATATCCATGATCGAGTGAAAACGCTGCTCTTTAAGCACCATTTTGCAGTAGATGGAGTACAGATGCTTTTCGCGACCGCTGACGCGGCAGGGGATCCCCGCTTCCTGCAAACGCCCTTCGATTTCAGAGAGGATCTTTTGGATCATCTCCTTACGGTTGCCGCGCGCCGCTTTGACCACCTCTTTAATGACGCGGTAGCGGTTAGGGTACAGCGCTTCAAAGCCCAGCTCTTCGAGCTCGGTCTTGATGTGATGGATACCTAAACGGTGCGCCAGCGGGCTGTAAATTTCCAGCGTTTCGCGGGCGATGCGGCGGCGTTTATCCGGGCGTAACGAGCCCAGAGTACGCATGTTGTGGGTGCGGTCGGCAAGCTTGATGAGGATGACGCGGATGTCCTGCACCATCGCCATGATCATTTTGCGAAAGTTTTCGGCCTGCGCCTCTTTCTTATCGCGAAACTTGAGCTTATCAAGTTTCGACACCCCCTCTACCAGTTCGGCAACGCTTTTACCAAAAAGCTGTTCCATGTCCTGGTAGGTGGCGGGGGTATCTTCAATCACATCATGCAGCAGCGCGGCCATCAGCGTTTCATAGTCGAGCTTCATCTCGGCCAGAATGCAGGCTACCGCGACCGGGTGCGTGATATAGGGTTCACCGCTTGAACGTGTCTGACCCTCGTGAGCGTCACGTGCAACGAGATACGCCTGCCGAAGGCGCTTGATTTGCTCTTCCGGCAGGTAGTTTTGAATCAGCTGATTCAGGCTTTCAAACAGATACAAGGGCGACCCGCTGTGTGATTAACGACGACCTTCAGCAATCGCGGTAACGGCTTGTAATTCAGCGGCTTCCTGCTCTTGCTGTTCCTGGCGCTCACGTACGTCGAGGATCTGGTTGTTGATCAGACCTTCTTCGATTTCGCGCAGTGCGATAACGGTGGTTTTATCGTTTTCTTCCGGTACCAGCGGATCCTTTCCGCCTACCTGCATCTGACGAGCGCGACGCGCGGCGACCAGTACCAGGTCAAAACGGTTACCAATTTTCTCTACAGCGTCCTGAACAGTTACGCGTGCCATACTTAAAATGCTCCACAGGTGAAGAAATGACTGGGCATGATACTGAATGTGGGTTCAGTCTGCCAATAGTTTGGTGATTAAAGCGCCATGTCGCTGCTTTTGGCGGCTCATGCGCAGACGTTCAGCGCGGATGATATTTTTCAGGTCGCTCAGGGCGGTGTCAAAATCATCGTTCACAATCAGGTAATCATATTCCGCGTAATGGCTCATTTCCGCAACGGCCTGGGCCATCCGTTTCGCGATCACCTCTTCGCTGTCCTGGCCGCGGCCGCGCAGGCGACGGTCCAGTTCATCTTTTGACGGCGGCAGAATAAAAATGCTGCGTGCGCCGGGCATGCTTTTACGGATCTGCTGCGCACCTTGCCAGTCGATATCGAGGAAGACATCGACGCCGGTCGCCAGCACCTGCTCGATCGCTTTACGCGACGTGCCGTAATAGTTGCCAAAGACCTCTGCATGTTCCAGAAACGCGTTTTCGCCAATCATCGAGCGGAATTCGTCGTGATTCACGAAGAAATAGTGTTCGCCGTGCACTTCACCCGGACGCGGCGCCCGCGTGGTATGGGAAACCGATACCTGGGTGTCATACAACGGTTGGGTTTTTAATAAAGCCTGAATCAGGCTGGATTTACCCGCGCCGCTAGGGGCGGAAACAATATAAAGCGTGCCTTGAGCCATGAGTGTCTTTTGTATGTGGTTATCGAAAGAGGTCCTACATACGAGCCTATTATACACGTCGCCGCGGCGTGACGCAGTCATTGTCACACTTTTTGCCGCGGTTTCTTTCATTTTGCCTGCCGTTTTCCTGAATTCGCCAGCCGTTGCTGCAATGAGGCGTAAATCCTGGAAGGCGCTTCGCAAGGCGAAAAAGTACCCATCGCGGTTCGCGGTGTTCTACAGCAGACTCTCCGCCAGGTGATGAAGGAGGGACTGCTATGCGAAAAGGAGGGTGGTGGCTGGCGCTAGGGATGTTCTCTGCCAGCGCGCTGGCGACGTGTCCGGACTGGCCGCCGGCCAGAGGAAGGCAGGAGATTTCACGCCTTCATCAGCAAATTGTCGCCTGGAAAGAGGACTACTGGCGACAAGGCGCCAGCGAAGTGAGCGATGAGGTTTACGACCAGCTCACCCTGCGCCTGGCGCAGTGGCGACAATGCTTTCCGGGCACGACGCCTGAAGATGACGATCTGCCTCCGCCCACCGGCGATGCGCGTCATCCGGTGGCCCATACCGGCGTGCGCAAGCTGGTGGATGAGGTCAGCGTGGCCCACTGGATGAAAAATAAAACCGACCTGTGGATACAGCCTAAAGTGGACGGCGTGGCGGTGACCCTGGTCTATCGCCAGGGGAGTTTGGTTCAGGCCATTAGCCGCGGCGATGGTCTGCGCGGTGAGGCATGGACCGCCCGAGCGCGGCAGATCCCGGCGCTGGCGAAAGTGACGACCGGTGAACTGGCCAACAGCGTGCTGCAGGGGGAGCTGTTTCTGCGCCGGGACGGCCATGTTCAGCAGCAGGCTGGGGGGATGAACGCGCGGGCGAAAGTCGCCGGGTTGATGATGCGAGCCGACGCGGCGGCGGCGCTCAGTCAACTGGACGTTTTTATCTGGGCCTGGCCAGACGGCCCGTCGGATATGCGCCGTCGACAGCAGCTGCTGACGCAGGCGGGGTTTAAGTACAGCGGGCAATATACCCACCCGGCGACGCGCGTCGAACAGGTGGCGGAGTGGCGCCAGCGCTGGTATCGCTCGCCGCTTCCCTTCGTCAGCGATGGCGTGATTGTGCGCGAAGGGCGCGAACCGCCGGGACGTGCCTGGTCTCCCGGAAAGGGAGAGTGGCTGGCGGCCTGGAAGTATCCTCCGGCCTCGCAAGTGATGGAGGTACGGGCGATCCATTTCAGCACTGGCCGCAGCGGCAGGCTCAACGTCGTGGCCCAGCTTGAGCCCCAGCGGCTGGATGATAAACGCGTGCAGCGGGTTAATGTTGGCTCTGTGGCCCGCTGGCAGGCGCTGGATATTGGGGTTGGCGATCAGCTGCAGATCAGTCTGGCAGGGCAGGGTATTCCTCGGATCGACGCCGTCGTCTGGCGGACGGCCGAGCGCCATAAACCGACGCCGCCGGCGGCGAAATTCAATGCGCTAACCTGCTATTTCGCCACCCCTGAGTGCAGCGAACAGTTTCTTTCCCGGCTGATCTGGCTGTCATCAAAGTCCGCGCTGGATGTCGATGGCGTGGGGGAACATTTATGGCGCGCCATTCAGCAGCAAAACCCGATGACGCATATTTTTTCCTGGCTGGCGCTTACGGTGGAGCAGCTGCAGGCGGTGCCAGGGATCTCCGCTGCCCGCGGGCAGCACCTCTGGCATCAATTTGATCTCGTTCGCAAACGGCCTTTTATCCGCTGGGTGCTGGCGATGGGGCTCCCGGTGCCTCAGGGGGCGCTGACGCAGCTCGAAAGCGAAAACTGGCATCTGCTGGCGGCAAAAAGTGAAGCGCAATGGCGCGCGCTGCCGGGCGTGGGGGAGATCAGAGCCCGCCAGCTGGTGGCCTTCCTGCACCATCCGGATGTGGTGGCGCTGGCGCAATGGCTCAGTGGGCAGCGCATCCCCGGATTTTGAGGCGGTTAGTGGCTATCATGGGTGTAGTGGAAGACCGGTAGCCCCAGTTTCCAGCGCAGTGCCAGCATGCGGGCGGTAAAGCCGAACAGCAGCGTAGCCAGCACCACCACATCGTGGCTGCTGACGTAATGTTGCAGGGCAATATAGAGTACGGCTGCGGCAAACGAGATCCCGGCATAGAGCTCTTTCTGGAAGACCAGCGGAATGCGTTTGCAGAACATATCGCGCAGTACGCCGCCAAAAACGCCGGTGATGACCGCGGCGATAGAGGCGATGATCGGACCTTCGCCCATATCCAGGGCGATCTGCGCGCCGATGATGGAAAACACGATCAGCCCCAGCGCGTCCAGCACCAGAAACAGCCGGCGAAGGTGAGGCATCACTGGAGCGGCAATGGTGGTGAGGACGGCGGCGACAGCGACAATAATGACATATTCCGGATGTTTCACCCAGCCGAGAGGATAATGTCCCAGCAGGATATCGCGAACGGAACCCCCGCCCAGCGCGGTCGCGGTGGCGATAATGATGACGCCAAACGTGTCCATCCGCCGGCGCCCGGCAGCCAGCGCGCCGGTCATGGCTTCCGCGGTGATACCGATTAAATACAGAACATGAAGCAGCATAGATCCCCCCAGATAATGGCGGGCAGGTTAACGATTTGTGCGCAGGATCACGATTGAGATTTTCTAAAGCGAATCATTTACGCCAGGAAAAATTAATGGAAGTAGTATCTGTGATGGCTTGATTTAAAGGTTTATTGATTTTTTAGGTATTTTTATTGATTAGAAAAAGTAATGCTAAGTGAAGCGACGGGTATCACTATCGAAGACACTATGATTACGCAATGTTTAAGTCTCGTCCTTTATTCTTTTATTTTTCCTTTTCAAGGCCTGAGAAAATGAGCGTCGCCGCCGGGAATAAAAACAATCTGACCCGCCTGATAGCCGTGGTATTAACCGGGATTCTGGCTGGTCTGGCCGGCATGGTGCTGGCGCTGATTTTACACGCGATACAGCACCTGGCTTTTGGCTACAGTGCCGGGCAGATCGTCGGTTCGGTGTCATTTTTACAGGGCGTCACGGAGTCGTCCTGGCCACGCCGCATCGCGGCAATCGTGGCCGGCGGCGTCGTCGCCGGATTTGGCTGGTGGCTGCTTGGTCGCTATGGGCAGAAGCGGGTTTCCATTGCGGCGGCGGTGGCCAACCCTTCCGTACCCATGCCAGCAGGCACCACGACGATCCACGCCCTGCTGCAGATCGTCACCGTAGCGCTGGGTTCCCCGCTTGGCCGCGAAGTGGCGCCCCGGGAAATGGGCGCGCTGGGGGCGGGGATGGTGGCGCGTAAGCTGGGCCTGCTGGAAGATGAAACCCGCACCCTGATCGCCTGTGGGGCGGGCGCCGGTCTGGCGGCGGTCTATAACGTCCCGCTGGCAGGGGCGTTGTTCAGCCTTGAGGTCATGCTGCTGTCGTTTAGCTGGGAAAAAACGCTGGCGGCGATAATGACCTCGGCGATTGCCGCGTGGACGGCTACCCTGGGGTTAGGGGATGAATCGCAATACCATTTTGTTTCCAGCACGCTTCCGCATTCCTTTCTCTGGTGGGCGATTCTGGCGGGCCCGATTCTTGGCACCGGCGCCTGGCTCTTTCGTAAAGCGACCAGCGCAGCGCGTTCACGCGTCCGAAGTAACTGGCAGATGCCGGTGTTCTGTCTGCTGGGGTTTTCCCTTCTTGCCATCCTGAGCCTTTATTTCCCGGAACTTCCGGGCAACGGCAAGGGACCAATGCAGCTGGCGCTCAGCGACGGGCTGCCTCTCTCTATGGTCGCTATCCTGTTAGTGTTGAAGATGGTGGTGATCCTGGCGGTGCTGCGCGGCGGCGCGGAGGGTGGATTGTTAACCCCGGGGCTGGCGGTAGGCGGACTGGTCAGTCTGCTGCTCTGCGCGCTCTGGCAGCTCGGCTTCCCTGGTGGAGATAAAAGCAGCTTCGCTCTGGTGGGGGCGGCCGCGTTTCTCGCCGCCTCCATGCAGATGCCGCTGACTGCGGTGGTGCTGGTGATGGAGTTCACCCACATGGATCACAGCTATCTGGCTCCGGCGCTGCTGTGCGCGGCAGGGGCGTTTTTAACCTGCCGGGCGCTGGACAAAAAATAGGTTTACCGAGCCGCAGTGAAAGTGAACAGGGAGGGGCCCTTCATCCGGGAAGTAAAATCAGCCGCATTTTTCCCTGATGGTTGCCTCATGGTTAATAAGCCATTTTTTACGTGCAACGCCGCCGCCGTAACCGGTCATCGAACCATCTTTGCCGATAATTCGATGGCAGGGGATGATAATCGCGACGCGGTTAGCGCCGTTTGCTGCAGCCACCGCGCGCGTGGCCGTTGGTTTACCTATATCCATCGCAATCGATTGATAATGCGTCGTCTCACCGAAGCTAACGTACTGTAAATGGCGCCAGACCGCTCGCTGGAATTCGCTGCCTGGGGTATCAAGCGCCACCTCGAACGATTGACGCCGCCCGGCAAAATACTCCGTTATTTCCTGTTGCGCCTGCCGGGTGTGGGCGTTTTCACCGGCGATGATGCTGGCGTCGAACCGTCGCTGCAGGTCGCTGAATTCTGTCTCCAGCGCTCGTCTGTCGACAAACTCCAGCAGACAAATCCCCCGCTGCGTTGCACAAACAAACATTGGCCCTAACGGGGTGGTAAAACGATGAATTAAAACAACCTGGCGTTGCGCGCTGGGTGCGGAACCGGTCAATTTTTTGCAGGTATAGCCGAAACCGCTTAAGGACTCATAGCCGCTATCGAAAGCGACATCGGTGGTTGATCGGCCTGCTTTCAGCTCCTGAAGCGCCATATTAACGCGCTGCATCCGTTGAAAAGCCTGAAAGGTGATCCCGTGGTTTTGCAGGAACCAGCGGCGAACGCGTTCCGGGCTAATATCGTGCTGACGTAGTTCGCTATCACTGAGACGAACCTTCGGGTCTTCTCGCAGCAGGCGGAGCGCTTGCTCAACAAAGGCGGGGGCTGTCCGGGCATTCTCCGTCGGGCGACAGACTTTGCATGGCCGGAACCCGGCATCCAGCGCGGATTTAACGTCATTATAGAATTCGACGTTTTCCCGCCTGGGTTTTCGCGCCCGACAGACCGAGATACAAAAAACGCCGGTGGTTTTCACGCCAACGAAAAAGACGCCGGTAAACTCCACAGCGCGTTCAAGCAGCGCCTGATACCAGATATCGCACTGGATGCTGTCGGTAATTTTCATGGTCAAAAAACACCCGAGAAAGAGTAGTTAGCTTGCACCTGACATAATAAGTCTTTCAGTCTGGCCTGTGTGGCAGCATGAATAAAATTGCCCATCGAAATTCGTTTTACGCCCAGTGCCGATAAGGTACTGAAGTCTGCCAGCTCAGGCATACACATTACGTTTAAGGGTAAAGGCACGTGGCGGACAATGGCGGTAATATCTTCCGCGCGGGTGACGCAAGGCACAAAAAAACCGCATCCACCATGGTTAGCGTATAACTGACCGCGATAGAGCGTCTCATCCAGTGCATTTGGTATGTTGAGAAGAAAGGTATCGGTGCGGACATTAACAAACATATCGGGACAAGCGTGGGTGATTTCCTGGATTTTGGCGGCAAAGACCACGGCATCGTCAAGACGACGCGTATTATTCACCACATGACTATCCTCGAGGTTTATTCCGCTCACGCCGAGATGCGCCAGACGCTGGATATTGTCAATGATGTGGCTGGTTGTGGCGCTGTAGCCCGCCTCTAAATCGACGCTTAACGGCAGTTCGCTAACAGCTTTGATGCGTGAGACGATATATAACAGCTCGTCAAAACTCATCTCTTCGCCATCTTCATACCCTAACATTGCGGCGATAGCAGCGCTGGAGGAGCCCAGCGCCTGATAACCGGCCTGCTGAGCGGCCTGAGCGCTGCTGGCATCCCAGGCGTTGGCAAGCAACAACGGTTGGTTTTGCTGGTGAAGCGCGTTGAAGTTCATTCTTTTCTCCCGCGGCGGTGTGTCCCCAGACTGTGCCGCGTTGGGCTCATTTGCCACAACCGAAAACTGGACGACTATTTTTATACGTAGATTCTTATCGTCAGCCGGCGGGAGAGATAAATAAAAAGGCCATGATTGATCATGACCTTTTATACGGTAGTGCCTGGATGGGTGAGAAAGCGTTACTCGATATTCTGTATCTGTTCGCGCATTTGCTCGATCAGTACCTTCAGCTCAATCGCGGAGTTGGTGACCTCGGCGTTAATCGATTTTGACGCCAGGGTGTTCGACTCACGGTTGAACTCCTGCATCATAAAGTCGAGACGGCGACCCACAGCCTCTTTCTTTTTCAGAATGTTGTAGGTCTCTTTAACGTGCGCTTCGAGGCGGTCCAGCTCTTCGGCAACGTCGATACGCTGCGCCATCAGCACCAGCTCTTGCTCAAGACGGTTATTTTCCAGCTGCACTTCCGCGTCTTCCAGTTTGGCAACCAGACGCTCGCGCTGCCACTGGAGGATTTCCGGCATATGGGCGCGAACTTTGGTCACTTCGCCGCTCACCCCTTCAAGCCGCTGCTCGATAAGCGCTTTCAGGGCCTGGCCTTCCGTTTCGCGGGCGACGATGAAGTCGTCCAGCGCGCCATCAAGAGCGGCCAGAATGTCGGCGGCGATGGCGTCGAGATCCTGCTCTTTGGCGGCCATCACGCCCGGCCAGCGCAGGATATCAACCGGGTTGATTTCCCCTTCATCGCTCTGCATTTTCACCCAGTTGGCAGCGTTGACCAGCTGTTTAGCCAGCTTTTCGTTGAGGATAAGTTCACCCTGAGCGCTGGGATCTTGTTCAAAACGCAGGGTGCATTCGACTTTACCGCGAGTCAGGCGGGCGCGAATGCGCTCGCGTACCACGGGCTCCAGACTACGGAACTGCTCCGGCAGGCGGAAGTACGTTTCCAGATAGCGCTGGTTTACCGAGCGCAGCTCCCATGCGGCGCTACCCCAGTCACCCTTGATTTCACGGCGGGCATAGGCGGTCATACTGCGGATCATAGACGTTCCTGTTTTCGTAATAATGAATGCAAGGATTATAGCTATGCGGGCGGTGACTTAACAGGAATAGTGATGAAATACCTGGATGGCGATTGTTTTGAGGGGCATAGCCACAATCTATTTCATGCAATTACTAAGTTAAGCGAGCGGTATGCTTCTGTTGTGGGTAAAAATAAGACGTTTTGTATTAGCGATTTTACGTCAATGACGCTGTTAAGTTATATGTGGTTAATTATTTGGGCTTACTGAAGAAATGGTTTTCCTGCGCTTTGTTGACCGCGGGGAGATATTACTTTTTGCTGTAGTTAATGGTTTTATGTTATTTGGCGTGAACATCAAATACAGATGATGCTATACGAGCTAGTTTCTTGTCGGAAAATCTGATCAGAGTGATGCTTTCGTGCCAAATATAACCACTGGAAATACTACGGTATATTATCTTTAAGTATTATGTATTCTTTTTTTGAATTTATTGCGGCGAATATATTAAACCTGTTATTGTTTATATTGTCTTCATGAATATTATCACTTCAACTATATTCATTAATTTTGTATTAGTGGGTTTTCATTTTGGGCGGTATTGTCCGACAGAAGGATCACGAGTATAGTCGTTTTGGATTAGTTCTATAAAAAGGATTTTAATATGAACGCTATCTTTGACAGAGTCATTAGAGAGTTTTTCCCAGATACCAATATTCCACACTGGAAAAAATGGGTTTTCAGAGCCGCATTTGGCAATAAGATATTCTCTCGTTTAATAAACGACGAACGGTTAATTGATAAAAATGGTGTGCATTGGGTTAGTTCGGTCATTGATTTTTTTAACGTCCAATGTGAAACGGAATACTCTGACTTTAATAATATACCCCGACAGGGTGCTACAGTTGTTATTTCAAATCATCCGACGGTAATGGATGGTATTGCTTTAATACATACTATCGCTCAGGTCAGGAAAGATATAAAAATAGTGGCTAACCATATTTTGCCAATGATATTCCCACAGGTGGCAGAACTTACCATTGGTATTGAGAATATGGCTGGTAAGATGAGCCATAAGAAATTCAGGGAAATGAACGATCACCTGAAGAACGGTGGTGTGTTGATTATTTGTCCTGCAGGTAAGTTGGCTAGCTGGTCTCTTTCAGGTTTACAGGAACACCAATGGAATCCCGGTTTTTTACAATTGGCGATGAGAAACAACGCGGCGCTGGTACCTGTCCATATTATGGGATCAAACAGCAAAACTTATTATTTAGCTGCGACGGTCTGGCGGCAACTGTCAAATATAATGATTATTCGTGAAGCGCTACGCCATCGTGGTAAGACCATGAAAATCAAAGTAGGGCAGCAAATAGCCTTATCTTCGTTTAATCGATTTAATAAAGATCTGTCTGCCGCGTCAAGTGTATGCTTGATGCATCTCCAGAGCATCGGAGAGAATGGCCCGGCGCTGGTAGATACGGTTTCTCCGCAACAATTAACAGGTAGTCGAGAGAGTTTAATAAACGCAATAGAAGAGTGCGAAGTATTAAGACAATTTGATGATGGTAGAAAATTATTGATATTTCGCTGCAATACCCTCGGAGACTCACCCATTATTGATGAGCTAGGGCGCTTACGCGAGCGCTGTTATCGCGATATTGGCGCTGGATCCGGTAAAGACAGAGATAATGATGTTTTTGATGAAACCTATTACCATGTCATTTTATGGGATCCTTCTGATGAAGAAATACTGGGTGCCTATCGTCTAATACCCGTTGGTGAGCAGTTAGCGCAACATGGAATAACAGGCCTCTATAGCAACAGCCTGTTCAAGTACCATAATAATGCCTATTCCTGTTTAAGCCAGTGTGTGGAAATCGGCCGTGGATTTATCCAGAAGCCTTATCAAAAAAGTAATGTTCTTGATTATTTATGGCGCGGGATATTTGATTTTATAAAAAGATATCCAGACTATAAATATTTGTTAGGTGTGTTGACGATCCCCGGCTCTTTTCCTGAAGAGGTACAGAAACTCATTGTAAGCTTTTATAATATGTACTTTCCCAGTTCGGTTAACTTTTGTACGCCAATTCAATTATTCACTGCAGAAGATGCACAAAGTGATAGCCCATTTTCCGGAAATGATTTTAGAGACGACTGGCGTGTGCTTAACGATTTACTGAGAGAAAAAGGTTATGAACTACCATGGCCTTTTAAACAGAGCGCTAAATGGTTTTCTCCAGGCGGATCGTCGATTCTTGCATTCACAAAAGATGATGCTTTTCACTCGATCGCTGGTTTAAACCTGAGTGCTCTCGATAAATTGAATGAAATATACTTTAAGCATTATTTAAAGGATTAAACTGACGATAACGTTAGGGTTTGGAATGAGAATAATTCAATCCAGACATCAGTAATGAAAAACTCTATGCGTACGGATGCGTTTTAATGCAAAAGCCAGTAACTATATTTATTGTTGTGATAGCGATGCTGATGATAACGGGGTGTGATAACAAACCGGAGAACAGGTTATCTGGTTATTCACATGGCGAATTTGTCTATCTTTCTTATTCTTCCACTGCAAAAATTGAACAGCTATTCATTAAGAAAGGAGATAATGTCACGCCTGGACAAGAGTTAGTGAAGATTGAGTCCTTTGATGCGCAAAATATTTTCCTGCGAGCTGAGGAAAAACTTTCTGCAGAGAGCGCATTATTGCGAAATCTGGAGTCGGGAGAACGGCCTGAAGAGCTGGATATTATTCGTGCCCAGATTAAAAAAGCACGATCGGCGGAATCCCAGGTAAAGCGTCAGCTTGAGCGGTATCGTAATCTTTACGCCAGTCGCGCCATCTCGCTCGCAGAATGGGAGGATATCCGGGATGAGTTAACGCAAAAAGGCGCGCAGGTTGAAGAGTTAATTAATCAACTCAAAGCGCGGCAACTGCCTGCCCGTCAGGATGAGATTAGCAAACAGCTCTCGATGGTGGCCGCGGCAAAACTCGAACGTGATAAGGCGCTTTGGGATGTCCAGCAAACGACGATTGTTTCTCCGGTCAATGCTAAAGTCTTCGATATTATTTATCGCGCTGGTGAACGGCCCACTGCCGGCAGACCAATAATTAGTCTGTTACCTCCTGAGAATATAAAAGTACGCTTTTTTATACCCGAGGCGATGCTTGGTAAATTTAAAATCGGAACTAAGGTAAAACTGATATGCGATGGTTGCGCTGAGCCCATTGCTGGCGTGATTAACTACATCAGTCCTGAAGCGGAATTTACGCCTCCGGTTATTTATAGTACGAAACGCCGGGAGAAACTCATTTTTATGGCTGAGGCTGTTCCTGCCCGGAAGCAGGCTGAGCGGATGAAAATCGGCCAGCCGTTTGATGTGGAGGTTATTGGTAATGAATAATCTTTGTATTGATGTAAAAAATCTCAATAAGTATTTTGGTGAGCATCACGTCGTAAAGGATTTCTCTTTGCAGGTGGCAAAAGGCGAAATTTATGGTTTTCTTGGGCCGAACGGTAGCGGGAAAACAACATCGATTCGGATGATGTGTGGTTTGATTACCCCGGATTCAGGTGAAGGCTCTTGTCTGGGCATGGACATCTTTACGCAGCGGGAAAAAATAAAAAAAAAGATAGGTTATATGACCCAGTATTTCTCAATGTGGGGAAATTTAACCATCCGGGAAAACTTACTTTTTATCGCGCGGTTGTATAGCCTCGACCAACGTAAAGCCCGGGTTGAACGCGCGCTTTCAGAGTTAGGCCTCACTACCCGACAGCATCAGCAGGCCAGGGAGCTTTCTGGCGGCTGGAAGCAAAGAATGGCCCTCGCCGCTTGCATGTTGCATGAACCCGTTTTGTTGTTTCTCGATGAACCAACCGCTGGCGTGGATCCGAAAGCGCGGCGAGAGTTCTGGCAAATGCTGCATCAGTTATCGGACAGAGGGATCTCAATCCTGGTGAGCACGCATTATATGGATGAGGCCGAGCGCTGCCATAAGGTTGCCTATCTGTCTTATGGCCGTCTGTTGGCGAATGGCACTATTTCGTCGATTATCGCGTCCCAGAATCTGATCACCATGCGAACCAGTGGCACCGGTCTGACGCTGCTTGAAAACCAGCTACAACGCTTGCCGGATATTGAGCAAACGGTCATTTTTGGCAATCAGCTTTATATTACTTCCAGAGATGAAGCCAAATTAAAGTCCACGCTTTTTGCATTTACACAACAGGGCTATGAGTTCTGTCAGGTGGCTACCAATCTTGAAGATGCATTTACCTACTTGATGAAAAACGATTGTGAAAAAAATTAATTTAAGCTTCTCCTTTACCCGTTGGATCGGCGTGGTTATTAAGGAAATCCACGAATTACGTCGTGATAAAGTCAGCATTAGTATGGTGCTCCTGACACCTATTTTTCAGCTGATCATTCTTGGCTATGCGATCAATATGGATCCCCATAATCTTCCTACCGCGTTATTAAATTACGATACCGAACGCATGAGTCATATTTTTGTGACGGAAGCGCAAAATACAGGGTATTTTTCAATGATTCCTGTCGATTCAGAAGAGGCGGCGCAGAAAGCTTTCGTTCGGGGAGATGTCACTTTTATCGTGACAATTCCTGAGGGGTTTACGCGCAAGATGCTGCGTGGAGAAAAGCCTCAGCTGTTAATTCAGGGGGATGCCATCGATCCGATAACCACGGGGAATGCGCTAAGTGCCCTTGTACAGGTGGCGAAATCGATGTTTCAACACGATTTGCCGGGCGACATGCGTGTCTCGCAAAAAGAGGATGATTTCGAGCTTATTATCCATCGGATGTTTAACCCTGAGGGGATTACCCAGTTTAATACTATTCCAGGTATTATGGGATCGATACTCAGTACCACCTTGATCCTGATGACCGCCCTGTCTATTACCCGTGAGCGAGAAAACGGGGCGTTAGAAAATTTACTGGTCTCTCCTTTGACCGGGTTTGAGGTCATTGTCGGGAAGATAACGCCTTTTGTTGTCATCGGTTTGTTCCAGGCGACGTTAATTCTGATTGCCGC
Source organism: Klebsiella sp. PK18 (assembly GCF_057784655.1). Lineage (NCBI taxonomy): Bacteria > Pseudomonadati > Pseudomonadota > Gammaproteobacteria > Enterobacterales > Enterobacteriaceae > Klebsiella > Klebsiella sp. PK18. The sequence goes on from NZ_CM173493.1 coordinate 120,074, forward strand.
TGTGCTATTGTTCGATATTCCCCTTCATGGTAGCGTTTTTCTGCTTTTTTTTGTGCTGTTAATATATGTTTTCCTCTGCCTGTCAATTGGCATTGGTATTTCTGGCCTGGCACAAAACCAACTGCAGGCGCTGCAAATGTCGTCATTTTACTTTATTCCTTCCATTATGCTTTCCGGCTTTATCAGCCCCTTTATTAGTATGCCTGACTGGGCGAAAGCCATTGGCTCCTGTTTACCGCTGACCTATTTCATCCGACTGGTTAAGGGCATCATGCTGAAAGGCTATTCTGCGATGGCATTATTACCCGACCTTTTGCCACTGATCGGCCTGGCGGTGATAGTGATTGGCGTGGGGTTGAAATCTTATCGTAAAACACTGGACTGACATTATGTGCGTGCCCGGCACGTGTTGGCATAGGCTTTTCGCCATGAAATTCGTATAATGCGCCCCACATTCGTTTCAAGCCGGAGATTTCTATCATGCGTCCAGCAGGCCGTAGCGCTAATCAGGTGCGTCCCGTCACCCTGACCCGTAATTACACAAAACACGCTGAAGGCTCCGTGCTGGTCGAATTCGGTGATACCAAAGTGTTGTGCACCGCTTCCATTGACGAAGGCGTTCCGCGTTTCCTGAAAGGACAGGGGCAGGGCTGGATCACCGCTGAATATGGCATGCTGCCGCGCTCAACGCACACGCGTAACGCGCGTGAAGCAGCAAAAGGCAAGCAGGGCGGCCGGACGATGGAAATTCAGCGTCTGATCGCTCGCGCGCTGCGCGCGGCGGTTGACCTGAAAGCGCTGGGTGAATTCACCATCACACTCGACTGCGATGTGCTGCAGGCCGATGGCGGCACCCGTACGGCGTCGATTACCGGGGCCTGCGTGGCGCTGGCCGATGCGCTGAACAAACTGGTGGCAGCCGGCAAGCTGAAAACCAACCCAATGAAGGGGATGGTTGCCGCGGTGTCCGTTGGTATCGTTAACGGCGAAGCCATTTGCGATCTGGAGTACATCGAAGATTCCGCAGCGGAAACCGACATGAACGTGGTGATGACCGAAGATGGCCGCATTATTGAGGTGCAGGGGACGGCAGAAGGCGAGCCGTTCACCCATGAAGAGCTCCTCACTCTCCTGGCGTTAGCCCGAGGGGGGATCGAATCCATTATCACGACGCAGAAGGCGGCGTTAGAAAATTAATGATTAAGGCGACTGAGAAGTCGCCTTTTTTTTGCGCTTCATCCTTCATTACACCTGCAAAGGATGAGCGCGTAGTCTGACAATGATGAAAGTACCAAAAGGAGCGAATCCATGAAGCCGTATCAGCGCCAGTTTATTGAGTTTGCGCTTAGCAAGCAGGTTCTTAAGTTTGGCGAGTTCACGCTGAAATCCGGGCGCAAGAGCCCCTATTTCTTCAACGCCGGCCTGTTTAACACCGGGCGCGATCTGGCACTGCTGGGCCGTTTTTATGCCGAGGCGCTGGTGGATTCCGGGATTGAGTTCGACCTGCTGTTTGGCCCGGCCTATAAAGGTATTCCGATCGCCACCACCACCGCGGTGGCGTTAGCTGAGCATCATGACCGCGATCTGCCTTACTGCTTTAACCGCAAAGAGGCAAAAACCCACGGCGAAGGCGGCAACCTGGTCGGTAGCCCGCTGCAGGGGCGTGTGATGCTGGTGGATGACGTGATCACCGCCGGTACGGCGATCCGCGAATCCATGGAGATTATCCAGGCCCAGGGCGCCCAGCTGGCGGGCGTACTGATCTCCCTGGATCGTCAGGAGCGCGGCCGCGGCGAGATTTCCGCTATTCAGGAAGTGGAGCGGGATTACGGCTGCCAGGTTATCTCAATCATCACTCTGAAAGAGCTGATTGCTTATCTGGAAGAGAAACCCGAGATGGCGGAATATCTGGCGTCAGTTCGTGCCTATCGTGAAGCCTACGGCATCTGATGATGCATCCGGCAGCCTCGGCTGCCGGATATTTCCTCTATACCAGCTTAGCGCCCTGCGCATTGACGTACAGCGAATAGATTGACGTACTGGACGCCATAAACAGCCGATTGCGCTGTTCGCCGCCAAAACACAAGTTCGCGCAGCGCTCCGGCAGTTGAATGGTGCCGATATGCTTACCCTGAGGGTTAAAGATCCGCACGCCGTCGAGTTCTTCGTTTCCGCTTCCCCATCCGCACCACAGATTGCCGTCTGCGTCGCAGGCGATCCCATCGGCGGTACCGTTGCCACAGTCGAGATACACCCGTTTATTTTTCAGCGTATTGCCTTCCACGTCCCACGCCAGAATTAAGCGGTTCGGTGTCGCCCGGCTTTCCACCACGTACAGGGTCTTTTCGTCCGGCGAGAAACACAAACCATTTGGCCCTTTTATGTCGCCCAATACCACGCTTAGTTTGCGGCTTTCCGGCTCCAGGCAATAGACGTTTTGCGGCAATTCTGGCGTTGCTTTGTGGCCTTCGTAAAAGCCGCTGATGCCAAATGGCGGGTCGGTAAACCAGATGGTACCGTCTGACTTCACAACGATATCGTTTGGGGAATTGAGGCGCTTACCTTGGTAGCTATCGGCCAGTACGGTGACAGATCCATCGTATTCGGTACGCGTAATGCGGCGGGTGTCGTGCTCGCAACTGATTAAGCGCCCCTGTCTGTCGCGGGCGTGGCCATTGCTATAATTGGCCGGGTAGCGAAAGACGCTGGTTTCTCCACTGATTTCATCCCAGCGCATGATGGCGTTATTCGGAATGTCGCTCCACAGCAGCATTCGCATGTCGCCGAACCAGACCGGGCCTTCCGCCCAACGGAAGCCGCTGGCGATGCGTTCAACCTTTGCGCTGGCAAGCATATAGCGACGAAAGCTGTCATCGACGGCCACGATGCGTGGGTCAGGATAGCGTTCAGAAGGGGCCCATGCTGCGAAGCTTTTTTGACTGACTAGTAGCGATGCGGTTGCCAACCCGCCTATCTTCAATAAATCCCGCCGTGACGTCGCCATCAAATCTCTCCTTGTCGGGTGGTGTTGGGGGAGGGTGAAACGATCAGCAAGCTGGATAGTAGGAAAGGAAAGCGGAAACGCGCATTGGGCAATTCAACCAATGGCCCTGGGATTTGCAACAAACTTACGCAGATTGCGAGGAGAATCATGCAGCCTGGCGGCTGCATGTGAGGATTTACTGCAGCTGTGCGGCGACCAGCGGCCAGCGGGCCTCGAAATCATCCGTCGGACGATATTTGAACTCGCTGCGCACAAAGCGCGACAGCATACCCTCGCAGAAGGCCAGCAGCTGGCTGGCCAGCAGGGTTTCGTCGAGGGTGTAGCCTTCGCCTTCACGCATTTTTTTCTCGCGCATCACCTGACGCAGCTGCACTTCGATGCGCTCAAAAAGCTGGTTGATGCGGCCCTGTAGCCGGTCCTGTTCGAACATCAGCGCGTGCCCGGTGAGGATACGCGTCAGCCCAGGATTACGCTCGCCAAACCCAAGAATCAACAGAACGATCAGGCGCAGGCGCGCGGTCGTGTCCTTTTCATCTTTCAAAATCAAATTGATGCGCGTAATCAGACTGTCTTCAATGAACTCGATCAGGCTGTCAAACATGCGGGTTTTGCTGGGAAAATGGCGATACAGCGCGGCTTCGGAGACGCCGACGGAAGCCGCCAGTTTCGCGGTGGTAATACGTTGACTACCATCGCTGGATTCCAGCATGAGCGCCAGAGATTGAAGTATTTCTTCGCGACGATTCCGTTTCGCAGTTTGCTTTTCTGCCATGTTTTAAAATACCCCTGAAAATAAGCACTTGTCAGGCAGACATCCACAACGCGACCGCAAACCGGAGTTTGCGGTGATGTTATTGCGTTATGCGCGTTGGGATGCAGGTTCCGTGTTGCTGGGCTTATTTACGCCCTGAGTGACCGAAGCCGCCTTCGCCGCGGTCGGTGGCGTCAAACTCTTCCACCAGGTTAAATTCCGCCTGCACGACCGGCACAAAGACCATCTGCGCGATACGTTCGCCCGGCTCGATAATAAAGCTCTGCTGACCGCGGTTCCAGACGGACACCATCAGTTGCCCCTGGTAATCGGAGTCGATGAGGCCCACCAGATTGCCCAGTACTACGCCATGCTTATGGCCCAGGCCGGAGCGTGGCAGAATTACCGCCGCCAGAGAGGGATCGGCGATATGAATCGCAAGGCCCGTCGGCAACAGCGTGGTTGCACCCGGCGCCAGCTCTACGGCGTCGTCGAGACAGGCTCGCAGGTCAAGTCCGGCGGAGCCGGAGGTGGCATAGGTCGGCAGCGGAAATTGCTGGCCGACACGCGGGTCCAGAATCTTAACGTCGATTTTTTTCATCATAACGGGTCACGATCTCGTCGAGTAATAATTGGCCCAGGAGTTCCTTGCGCTCAAGTGGTAAGCGCTTTTCCCCATCCTGCCAGAAAAGGTGTAATGCGTTGTTATCGCTATTAAAGCCCTGATCAGGCTGAGAAACATCGTTAGCGCAAATCAGGTCGAGGTTTTTGCGGGCACGTTTTTGCCGCGCATATTCTTCCACATTATTCGTTTCGGCGGCAAACCCAACGACGTAAGGGCGATGGGCTTTTAGCGCCGCAACCCCGGCCACGATATCCGGGTTTTTAATCATTTTTATTGTTAATTCATCACCTTGTTTTTTAATTTTATCTTCGGCGATGACGGCGGCGCGGTAATCCGCCACCGCGGCGCAGCCAATAAAAATATGCTGCTGCTGAGCGCCGGCCTGGACGGCGGCTTCCATTTCCAGTGCGGTAGTGACATCAATGCGCTGCACAAACGGCGGTGTCGGTAGTGATACCGGGCCGCTGACCAGGGTCACGTTCGCGCCCCGCTGCGCGGCGGCGGCGGCAATCGCGAAGCCCATTTTGCCTGAGCTGTGGTTGCTGATGTAACGCACCGGATCCAACGGCTCACGGGTCGGGCCCGCGGTAATCATGAGGTTGAGATGTTGCAAATCTTTGACAGGGGAGGCGAAATGCTGCGCGGCCATCTCCACGATGGTTAACGGATCGAGCATTCTCCCCGGGCCGACGTCGCCGCAGGCCTGGCTGCCGCTGTCCGGTCCCCACAGCAGCAGGCCGCGGGAAGCCAGCGTCTGCAGATTCTGCTGGGTGGCCTGCGCGCGATACATCTGCTGGTTCATGGCGGGCACCACGGCAACCGGGGAAGGGGTGGCAAGACAGATCGTCGACACCAGGTCGTTGGCCATGCCGGCCGCCACGCGGGCGATTAAATCAGCGGTTGCCGGGGCGAGGATCACCAGGTCGGCCCATTTCCCGAGCTCAATATGGCCCATGGCCGCTTCCGCCGCCGGATCGAGCAGGCTGTCGGAAACCGGATAGCCGGATACCGCCTGCAGGCTGAGTGGGGTGATGAACGCTTTTGCCGCCTCCGTCATCGCGACACGCACCTCCGCGCCGCGTTCGCGCAGTCGGCGCACCAGTTCCGGGGTTTTATACGCCGCGATACCGCCGCTGACGCCCAGGACGATTTTTTTACCCGCCAGAGTCATCATGATGTCTTCCTGTTGCCGTAGACCAGAATCCGCGCATCTTATCACAATCCTGTCGTCGTCGTGCCTCTGGTGGGCATTCACTTTGCGAGCGGCTACGCAGGGTGAAAAGCAGCGGGTCGGCAGCGCCGTCAGGCTGTGCCAGGATAGGCAAATTCACCCAGGAGGGCGCATGGACGAAACGGAAAATCTGATGCCACGAGAGAAGATGTTGCAGTACGGCATCGAAGCGCTAACGGATGTTGAGCTGCTGGCGCTGTTTCTGCGCGTCGGCACGCGTCGTCAGGATGTGCTCAGCTATGCGCAGGCGTTACTGCAGCGTTTTGGCTCGCTCTACGCTCTGCTTTCCGCGGATAAAGCGCAGTTGATTGCCGTGGATGGACTGGGGCTGGCGAAATATGCGCAACTGAAGGGTATTGCCGAGCTGGCGCGACGCTATTTTAGCTCACAGCTGGTCGAGGAGGCTGCGCTGGTCAGCCCCTCGACGACGCGGGAATTTTTACAAAGCCAGCTCACGGAAGAGGAGCGCGAGATCTTTATGGTGATCTTTTTAGATAATCAGAATCGGGTGTTGAAACATAGTCGCCTTTTTTCTGGTACTCTTAGCCACGTTGAGGTGCATCCGCGAGAAATTGTACGCGAAGCCATCAAAGTGAACGCTGCCGCCGTGATCCTTGCGCATAATCATCCCTCCGGTAGTCCGGAGCCGAGCCAGGCAGACAGGCTGATTACCGAAAGGGTGGTAAAATGTTGTCGATTCATGGAGATACGCGTGCTTGACCATCTGGTTATCGGCCGCGGTGCGTATGTATCTTTTGCCGAGCGTGGCTGGATTTAGCCCCGAACTGGCGATCCTTCGGGATCTTTGTCTGTTCGGGACTTGAGCACATCGCCGAGTCAGCGTATACTACGCCACCTTTGAGAATCTCGGGTTTGGCATTTGGGCCTGGCAGTCGAGAGTTCACATTGAACTGCGATGACCAGGCTGTAAAGCCTGACGAGGCGCCAATACCCCATACGAAGCTCGAGCTAATTTGATTTTTGGAGAATAGACATGTCCCGAGTCTGCCAAGTTACTGGCAAGCGTCCGGTGACCGGTAACAACCGTTCCCACGCACTGAACGCGACTAAACGCCGTTTCCTGCCGAACCTGCACTCTCACCGTTTCTGGGTTGAGAGCGAGAAGCGTTTTGTCACCCTGCGCGTATCTGCTAAAGGTATGCGTGTAATCGATAAGAAAGGCATCGATACAGTTCTGTCTGAACTGCGTGCCCGTGGCGAAAAGTACTAAGTACTTAGAGGAAATAAATCATGGCTAAAGGTATTCGTGAGAAAATCAAGCTGGTTTCTTCCGCTGGTACTGGTCACTTCTACACCACCACGAAGAACAAGCGTACCAAACCGGAAAAAATGGAACTGAAAAAGTACGATCCGGTTGTACGTCAGCACGTTATCTACAAAGAAGCTAAAATCAAATAATTTTCGCTTTCTTGTAATGAAAACCCCGCCCCGGCGGGGTTTTTTATTGCCATTATTCAGGCAAAACACCTTCAAAACTTATCATATATCCCTCTTTTAATTATTTACTACAAATCAATTAACATAATGAATATAAAGGTTTTTCTTGTCTTGCTTGTATAGTCTGTCTATTCTTCCGGTACAGAAAACCAGCGACAGGGATTGTTATGGCCTCTTTTATTCCAGATGTTTCATTTATCGATAACAGCGAACAGCGCACACCGTTAATTTTGGTCCTCGATTGCTCAGGCAGCATGCAGGGCCAGCCAATCGCCCAGCTGAATCAGGGATTAAAGCTGCTGGAAGAGGAACTTAAGCAGGATGTCATCGCCGCTAAGCGCGTTCGCCTGCTGGTGATCAAATACGGCGGCTATGATGAATGCGAGCTGTATGGCGACTGGTGTGATGCGATGGACTTCATTGCCCCCGAGCTTGAGGCCAGTGGCCTGACGCCCACCGGGCAGGCCGTTAGCCTGGCGCTGGGCGAAATTGAAGCGGAAAAACAGCGCCTGAAAGCGGCTGGCGTCCCCTATACCCGGCCATGGCTGTTTTTAATGTCGGATGGCGAGCCCACCGACAACTGGCAGGCGGCAGCGCAGGCGTGCCGTGATGCGCAGGCGGCAAATAAAGTCGCTGTGTTTCCGATTAGCGTAGGACACGAAGCAACTGAGTCGATGGGGCAGTTCAGCCGTAGCGGCATTAACGGCGTGAAGCAGCTGAAGGGATTGCAGTTCCGCGAGCTATTCCTCTGGCTCAGCGCCAGTATGCAGGTGGTGTCGCAGTCGACACCGGGCGGTAAAGCACAGCTACCGCCGACGGATAGCTGGTCCGAAATTTCGGTCTGACACCATGAACTGGCGCGTATACGCAGCGTCGGTCATGGGTAGCAGCCACCGACAAAATCAACTTCCCTGCCAGGATGCCTTTTGCTATCGCCATCTGGGCGATCGGCTTGTCGCCGTGGTATGCGATGGGGCGGGCTCTGCCGCGTATAGCGAGCAGGGCGCAGCGTTGGTCGCGCATGCGCTGGCCGATCGCCTGGCGACATTCATCACGGCGCCGGATGAAAATCAGCTGGCGACGCTGCTCGGTAGTGTGCGCGAGACCGTGCTGCTACAGGCGCAGGAGCGGGAAATTTCCGCGGGCGATTTTGCCTGTACCGTTCTGGCTGCCTGGCTGGGAGAGACCGCCTCTGTGATAGTGCATATTGGCGATGGCGCTGCGGCGTTAAGCCTGGATGCCGAACAGCACTTCTCCCTGCCTGAAAACGGCGAATACGCTAACCAGACCTGGTTCCTGACCAGCGACGACTGGCGGGAGCATTTACATATCAGCCAGTTTTCTGGCAGAGCCACGAGACTGGTGATGATGACTGACGGCGTGCAGCCGTTCGCACTCAATCGGCGTGGGGATGCGCTGTTCTCTCCGTTTATCGATCCGGTTTTGCGTTATGTGCAGCAGGTTTCAGAGGCTGAAGGAAGCGAAGCGCTGCGCGCCACGCTGGACGACCCGCGCACCTGGGCGATAACCGGTGATGACAAGACACTTCTGGTAGCCCTGCGTCATGAAGCATAAAAAGCTGCCAGCCTGCTATGACGGACAGCGCCGCACGGTACGTCTGGGGAAACTGATCAAGAGCGGCGGCGCGGGGAGTGTTTATTTCCTGGCGGATGACCCTTCCCGCGTTGCTAAACTTTACCATCCGCAGACCGATACCGCTTACTACCAACGCAAGCTCAGCGCCATGCTGGCGCAGCGGCCTGAGATCCCCGCCCCCGCGGAAGGCGAGTCGATTGTCCAGCTGGCATGGCCCGACTATTTGCTCTACGACGAGCGCAAGCGCGTAGTGGGCTTTGTCATGCCGGTTCTCGACACCCAGCGCACCATTGAGCTGGAGTATATTTTACAGGCGCGGCAGGCGAAGGCGCACCATCTGCCGGAAGGCATCGGTGCGAAAGTGAGCCTGGCTTGTAACCTTGCTACCCTGGTCTCTACGCTGCATGCGCGACAGCACCGGGTTATCGACATGAAGCCAGTCAACCTGCGGTTCTATCGCGACAGCCTTTATATCGCGCTGCTGGACTGCGATGGCTTTAGCATTCAGGGCGAGGGAGAGCGTTTCCCTGCAGGGCAGTTCACGCCGGATTATCTGGCGCCGGAGTTTCAGCGTATTGGGCAGGTGCCCGGTGAGCAGGAAGAAGCGCAGGATCGTTTCTCGCTGGCGGTGATCATTTTCCAACTGCTCAACCATGGTATTCATCCCTACAGCGGTCGCTCGCAAATGGCGAAGGTACCGGATGATTTACCCGGCCGTATCGCCGCTGGCTGCTATGCCTACGGGATCAACGCAGCAACGACTATCTCACCGGTGCCGGCAAGTACCCACCATTTGCTGCCGGTTGAGCTGCGTAAGCTATTCGATCGCGCATTTAGCGATTCGCCCGCCCGACGACCTTCCGCCGATGAATGGGCGCAGGTGCTGCGTCCTTATGCGCTACGTAGCACGCAAAAAATTATTCTTTGTCATCAAAAACACCAGCATTTCGCCGGGATGCCATGCCTGGTCTGCGCGCGGAAAAAACAGGTTGTTGCGGGAATAAAGCAGGCAAAGCAGCGTAAGCAAGCGGAAACCGTGCGCCCGCGGGTCGCACCGGTAATGCAGAAGCCTCGCAGGGCGCCAGCCGCCGCCGTACCTCGTCAACCTACCGGGCCGGGGCCGTTAACCCTGCTGTGGCGCAGTATTCGCAGCAACGTTCCTTCATTTGCCTGGCATGGCGCGCTAGCGCTGATGAGTACGCTGATCATGGGGGGGCTGGCGCGCAGTTTTGCCCGGCTCAACGGCTCTGGTCCAGCATGGTTCGATATTGCGGCGTTACTGATTATTTTTATCTGGGTGGCGGCGCTGATACTCCGGTCCATTATTCGGAGTCAGCCATAAATGACGCTGAAATTAAGATATCTCATTCTCTTTTTCGCGTTATTGATGGCTTTTGTGGCGCCGGAACTCGTCTCCTTGCTGTGGTCCGCGCCATTTCGCTTAATGGATAAGCTGCCGTTGTTACCTGCCGCGCTCAATGATCCCCAGCGTTTATATCTCTATGGCCTGTGGCTGGGGGGAACGATCTATTTTTCTGCCCTGATGTGGGTGGCGGTTACCCGACACAATAAAGGCTATCTGATTGTTGCTGTGGCGCAGATTGTTTTTGTCATCGGCATTACCTTATGCAAGGTGCCTTTTGGCGAACAAAACCAGCGGCGCTGGCAGAGTATGAATCAGCTGGAAACGCCCGCCTGGAGCGATTTTCTCTATGACCGCCATGCTCGTTTTATTCAGATAGCGCTGCGTGGGGGGCCGTTGAATCAGCACAACATCACCGAGCAATTTCTCGCGCAGAAAAAAACGCTGTGGGCGCTGCCGCTTGGCTGGAATGACGAAGATGCCGCCGCCGCGGATGCGCTCTGGCAGCAGGCGCTGGGCTATCGTGAACGGGAAGCGAAAGCATTACCTAAAATGATGGAGTATCTGGCCTGGATGCCGGACCGGGGCGATCTGACGCTGGCCACGGCCATCCTGACGCTGACGAGCGAGGCGGATAAAGCGCAGGCGGAAACGGCGTTTCGCCGGGCCATCGCCATTGCGCCGGAAAACCCGGATGCCTGGCTGGGCTGGGCAGTCGCGCTGATCCAGGCCCGCGATGATGAGCGGGTGCGAAAATCGCAGTTTCAGCCGTTCACAAAGAGCATTACGACCGGATTGTTAATGGCGGAGGGTCTGAAGGAGAGCCCGCGGCAGCCTGCGCTACAGCAGCGGCTGGCAGCATACATCGCGCAAATGCCGGTGGAAGATCGGCAAATCCTGCTCATTTTGCAGGCGCGGATGCAGACGCGCTCCTGCGACTTGCCGTTGGATAAGTATGCAACAGAACAGGGTGAAGCGAGCAAGGTGCTGCCTTTGGCAAAATCAATCGTGTTTAAAACTGCCCCCGTGCGTAGCGTCAGCCCGATTAACGAACGCTTTCCTGGCCATGTCAGCATTGATACGGAGCGCTATGGCATCAGGAAAGAGAGTTTGCAGGCGATGCTGTATCCGGCGATACATAAATATATCAAGTCAGCGACGACCATACTCTCGCTGGATACCGACGCCAGCGGCGAGCTGTTAAACGTGGTCGTTGAATGCAGCAGCGGCGTTCCCGAGTTCGACCAGGCGGCGCTGCACTATGCACAGGAGTGGCGTTTTGGTTCTCACCGGCAGGGAAAACGCGTGTTGATGCCAGTGAGCTTTATCAGCGATCGCGTACCGCCGGAAGAATACTATGGGGAGATGGAGGCGCGGGCGATGCGCATTTCCCGGCTGGCCGCTCGCCATAATAAAACGGGAATGGAAAGCGCCAGGAAGGAAATGATGGCGCGATTTACGCGAATGCAAGCGCTGTTTCCGCAACAGAGACTGAGCGCGGAAGAGGCGCATCAGTTACAGCTTATCTACCTCAAAAAACGCGATAAAACGCCCAAAGGCAGAATGGAAAGCTTTACTGAAATGACGGAGGCGATGGAAGCCCTGGTGGAGACGCACCCGTACTACGCGCCGCTACTCAAAGATCTGGCGTTCAGAAAAAGTTACGCTTCCTTTGAGGAGAAGCGGGCAGCATGGTCGCAGCTGCTGGCGCTGGCGCCAGAGGATCCGCAGGTGTGGATGGCCTGGGGGAGCGTGTGGGCCGAGCGCGATCCTGAGCTGTATATGGGCGCGATGATCGCTTCCATGCTGCTACAGCCGCTTACCGAGGATACCGAGCAGAAAATAGCGAATATCAAAACGAAGCTACTGATGCGGGTTGGCATGGGGCTACGTAAGGCGATTCTTTCGGCAAAGGTCTACGCCGACTATGGCGATATCCTTGGGGAAAGAGCTAAAGGGGAAGATACGGCGAAGGCCGCGGCGATCTTACCTGCCAGTAAAAAACTGGATCGTCAGGAAACCGTCACTCCCCTGGATCCAGCGCCGCGCATGACGGTTGATATCGATCGGGATGAGGTGTTGAATGCCGCTCTCTTCAACGTGGAGTGGAAGGCGCCGCAGAGGCCGGACGAACGGCGGGCGGAACTGACCGTTGATATCGATGATACTGGCATGCCGACGCTGGTTCTCATCAGCAAAAGCAGCGAAGTGGAACAGTATGATGCGCAGGCGGTCAATATGCTGTGGCGCTGGAACTTTAAACCGCAGCCTGATGGCAGGCGGATGACCGTTGGCGTGAATTTTCTCCACTAATCGCGTCGTTGCCTCCTGAACGAGGTAAAATAGTGACGCCTGCCTATGTAGATGAGGAAAATCATGCCTGAATTACCAGAGGTTGAAACCAGCCGCCGCGGCATCGAGCCGCACCTGGTTGGCGCAACCATTCTGCACGCCGTCGTGCGCAACGGACGGCTGCGCTGGCCGGTTTCCGAAGAGATTTATCGCCTGAGCGATGTACCAGTGCTCAGCGTGCGGCGTCGTGCCAAATACCTGCTTCTGGAACTGCCGGACGGCTGGATCATCGTCCATCTCGGGATGTCGGGAAGCCTGCGTATCCTGAGCGAAGAGCTACCGGCCGAAAAACACGATCACGTTGACCTGGTCATGAGTAATGGCAAGGTGCTGCGCTATACCGATCCGCGCCGCTTTGGCGCCTGGCTGTGGACCAAAACGCTGGAAGACCATCCGGTACTGGCCCACCTTGGCCCGGAGCCGCTCAGCGATGAATTTAACGCCGACTATCTTCAGCAGAAATGCGCGAAGAAAAAAACTGCGATCAAACCCTGGCTGATGGATAACAAGCTGGTGGTAGGGGTCGGCAATATCTACGCCAGCGAGTCGCTGTTCTCGGCCGGGATCCATCCCGACAGGTTGGCTTCTTCACTGTCGCGGGAAGAGTGTGAGCAGCTGGTGAAAGTGATTAAGCTGGTCCTGCTGCGTTCGATAGAGCAGGGCGGCACCACGCTGAAGGATTTCCTGCAAAGCGATGGCAAGCCGGGCTATTTTGCCCAGGAGCTGCAGGTCTATGGCCGCAAGGGCGAACCGTGCCGGATCTGCGGCACGCCGGTTGTCGGGACCAAACATGCCCAGCGGGCGACCTTTTATTGCCGTCAGTGCCAGAAGTAGTTCTCAGGAACAGGAACGTTTGTAGGCCAGGTCAGCGTAGCGCCACCTGGCACAAAGACCGGGACAGAGCCGGTGTGGATGGGCGGCGCAGTGCAGCGCCAGCCTGCGTGGCTCATGCCCCAGCAGATAGATGCGTTACTTCAGCTTATTCAATAGCGCCTGGTGGACGTTAGCTGGCAGGAAATGAGAAACGTCGCCCTGGTGACGCGCCACTTCCTTCACCAGTGAGGAAGAGATAAACGACCACTCTTTGCACGGCATCAGGAACACGCTCTCCAGCGTTGGCATCAGGTGGCGGTTCATGTGGGCCAGCTGCATCTCATACTCGAAATCCGCCACCGCCCGCAGGCCGCGAATTAAAATATTGGCCTGCTGCGCGCGGGCGAAACTGGCCATCAGGTCGCTAAAGCCGATAACCTCCACGTTAACCAGATGCGCTGTTGCCTGAGTGGCCAGCGCGATACGCTCGTCGAGGGTAAACATCGGCTTTTTGCTCGGGCTCGCGGCGATAGCCAGCACCACTTTATCGAACATGCTCGCCGCGCGGGTGACAATGTCGATATGACCGTTGGTGATGGGATCAAAGGTACCCGGATAGATCGCTTTTGTGCTCATGATTACCCTTTCTCCGAGTAGCCGTGGCTCAGCGCCCACAGCTCGGTATATTTCGTAAACGTATACTGCGCGTTGACCATCGCCAGTAACCAGCCCTGCTTACCGTCCAGCACCCCACCGCGCAGCAGCAGCGTTTTCAGGAACGCGCCCAGGGTATGGCTGAAAATGCCCGCCATCGAGGTCTTCTTGCCCTTGCGGTGGCGCTCAAGCGCCCACGCGGCAGCATACGCCAGCTGTTTTTGCTGGAAGCCAGCGAAGTCGCGGCAGGTCAGATGCAGGAGATCGCCGGTTAGCGGAATGACCTCAGCGCCCAGGCTGTCCAGCGATTCATGGACCAGATTATCGTTATAGCGGTAACGGGCGCGTTCGTACAGGCGCAGCACGCGATCGGGATACCAACCGCTGTGGCGCATAAAGCGTCCGAGAAAGTAGTTGCGACGAGCGATGCTGTAGATAGCGCCGCGCTGCGGCGCTGCCAGCACCTTAAGAATAGCCTGCCTGAGTTCTGGCGTGACGCGCTCATCGGTATCGATCATCAACACCCAGTCGCCGGTGGCATAGTCCTGCGCGCGCTGGCGCTGAATACCATAGCCTCGCCAGTCGGTATGGGTATAGACCTGGGCGCCGAGGCGGCGGGCCAGCTCGACGGTGTTGTCGGTACTGCCAGAGTCGAGGACGATGATTTCATCTGCCCAGCTAACGGAGTCCAGACAATCCGGCAGCAGCTCCGCTGCATCTTTGGCGATCATCACCACGGAAAGCCGGTTCGACATTAATGACTCCGTTGCGGCATGTAAGGTTGCAGTAACTTGAGCAGACGCGACAGCGCGCCCTGGTTCTGGTGCAGCACTTCCACCGCGTGACGGCCATACCACAGGCGGTAGTCTTCATCGGTCAGGAGCGTGGACACTTCCCTGACCAGCGAGTCGGCGTCGGTGACCGTGATCAGGCCATCATCCTGCTGCAGCTTGGCGCAGATATCTTTGAAGTTGAAGGTATGCGGCCCCATCAGCACCGGAATGGCATGCGCCGCCGGCTCGAGCGGGTTATGGCCGCCGCGCTCCACCAGGCTGCCGCCAACGAAGGCGAGGTCGGCAATGCCGTAGAGCAGCATCAGTTCACCCATGGTATCGCCAATCACCACCTGGGTACTGGAGGAGGGGATCTCGCCGGTGCTGCGCAGAGTAAAGCTCATTCCGGCCTTTTGCACCATCTCACGCGCGTCGGGGAAGCGCTCCGGATGCCGGGGAACGAGGATCAGCAGCAGGTTCGGGAAGGTCTCCAGCAGTTTTTTATGCGCCTGCAGGATGATTTGTTCTTCGCCGTCGTGAGTGCTGGTGGCAATCCAGACCTTGCGGTGTGGCGCCCATTGGCGGCGCAACGTAATCGCGCGGGCCGCCAGCTCCGGGGTGACGGAGATATCGAATTTCAGACTTCCGGTGACCGCCAGCTGGTTGCGCTTCAGTCCGAGAGCAAGGAAGCGGTTGCCATCCTCTTCATTCTGCGCGGCGATAAGCGTAATACGGCTTAACAGGCGGCGCATAAAACCGCCCAGTTTGGCATAGCCTTTGGCGGAACGTTCAGAAAGGCGGGCGTTGGCGATCACCAGTGGGATCTTACGCTTATGCAGCGCGGCCACCATATTCGGCCATAGCTCGGTTTCCATCACGATAACCAGCTTCGGCTGAACGGTATTCAGGAAGCGGTTCATGGCGCCGGGCAGATCGTAGGGCAGATAGACGTGATGGACATCTTTGCCGAACGCCGACATGGCGCGCTCGGAGCCGGTCGGCGTCATGGTGGTGACGGTGATCGGCATCGAAGGGTAGCGGTGGCGCAGAGCGCGAACCAGCGGAATGGCGGCCAGGGTTTCTCCGACGGAAACGGAGTGCAGCAGAATGCCATCCGGCTCTACCTTGTTCTGACAGAAGCCATAGCGTTCCGCCCAGCGTTTACGATAGGCAGGAGCCTTACGACTGCGCAGCAGCAGCCGCAGCCACACCAGCGGCTGAATAAGGTAAAGTAGGGTGGTATAAAGCAATTCCAAACTATTTATCCGTTCTCTGTTTTGGCGGGCAAATTCTAAGCATTTAGCCCGCGTAAAGCTATCTCTTTGGCGGAAACAGCGGGTTTTTGGTCTATACCGCGTGGCGATAACGCTTAATACGCAGATAACGGCGTCCCAGGCGCCAGCGTAAACGGAAAGTACAGGCGTTTTTCCAGATTAACCGCCAGATACCGCGGTCGAAGAATTCTTTAATAATAACATGCTTTTTCGACTCATCTTTCATGCTGTCGAAGGTGTGGATAATCCCCAGGCCTTCTTTGGCGATCTGCCAGCGACAGGCGGCGATATGGCGCACTTTATCCGGGTAGCGCTGGTTGATCGCCTCCAGCATCTCCAGAATCTTCATATAGTGGCGCGCCGAACGCATCAGCGTGTCGTCGTTGTCCGGCTTATGCGACACCGACTCAGAGTGGATGTAGTAATCATAGAACTGCTGGCTGGTGTACTGCACGCGCTCCGCGGCCAGCAGCGCCTCTGTCGTCCACGGGATATCCTGATGGCGCAGGCCGGGCTCGAAATGGAAGTGATGCTGGCGGATAAAGTCGTGGCGATAGATGTTGAGCCAGGTGACGTGTAGAAACTTCCGCGAGTCCAGGGCCTGCTTGAGCCAGACATGACCCGGCAGCACGCCGGTCGAGGGCAGGCGATCCAGCGGGAAGATCGGGTGGCTCTCGCGGCGCTTTTCATACACGTAGGTGCCGTTGCAGGTCGCGATATCGAGATGTTCTTTCTCGGCCATCTCCAGCAGCGTGCGATACATGCCCGGATAGAGTTTGTCGTCGATATCCGGAAACGCCAGATATTTGCCGCTGGCGGCGGCGAGGCCGGTATTGCGCGCGACCGAGACGCCCTGGTTTTCCTGCTCCAGTACCTGGACGTTCTGCAGCCGATCCCGCCATTCGGCGATCACCGCCAGGCTGTTGTCTGTCGAACCATCGTTCACCAGGATCAGTTCATAGCTTTCCAGCTGCTGCTGTTCAAGGCACTCAAAGAACTGCGCAAGAAATTTCTCACCGTTGTAGACGGCAGCCACGATGCTCAATAAAGGCGTTTGACTCATAAATCTTCGATCCTGGTTAACTAACGGCGTCAGGTGCGCTGCAGCTGACGGTACTGCTGACAAATGGACACGACGCTGAATTTTTCCAGCGCGGCGTCGTCGATAGTCGGCGGGTTATGGTAAATGCTTTGCATCGTCTGAGCCAGCGCCGGACTGGTCAGATCCGCCAGACCGCGGGCAAGTTCGCCGGTGAGGATCTCGGTGACGCCGCCGGGGCAGCGGGTGCTGGCAACCGGCGTATGCAACAGCAGCGCTTCCACCACCACATTGCCGAATCCTTCGCTATCGGAGCTTAAAACCAGCATCCGTGCGCCTTTGATCCACGGTAAGGGGTTTTTCTGAAAACCCTTGAACCACACCCGATCGTCAACCTGCAGCGTTTTGGCCAGCTGGCGCAGGCGCTGCTCTTGCTCCGGTTTTCCCTGGCCTAACAGCACCAGCGGCGCGTCAATGCCGCTTTGCGCATAGGCTTCAAGCAGGCGGTCGTGGCGTTTGCCTGGATGGAAGCGGCCGACGTGAATCAGATAGTCACCGGCCGGTCGCTCGCTCTCGGCTTCCGCCTCGGCGCGCAGAGTGGCGATATCGAAGGGGTTGTAGATGGTTTTCAGCTGTGCCGGACGCAGGGCGAAGGCTTCCACCAGATCGCGTCCCACGGCGTCGGAAACCGCCACCACGTTGCGACCCTGGTAAATTCGCTTAATTTTCTGCTGCTTCATCCAGCGGTCAAAGCCGGTGCGGTGCCCGAGATAGGAGGCAGAGAATACGCCGTGCAGGCAGAACCAGACGTTACGCTCGCGCAGCGCCCGGCTGCGGGCGACGATGCGGTCGGTTTTGTGCAGGTTGGAAAGCACGAGGTCAAATTGCCCCTGCTGTTCGGCCCGGATGACCGCGGCGTCCAGCTGGCGGGCGCGGCGGGACAGCTCGGTCAGCTTGCGCCACGGTTTACGGCAGCGATCGGCCACCACCTGATAGTCGAGACCCTCGGGCAACGGATACTCGCAGACATCGCGCAGCGAAATGAGCGACACCCGATCGCCGTCGCGCAGGAACTGTGCTGCCAGGGTCAGGACCACTTTTTCCGCGCCGCCGCCGGGTAAACCGTCAATCACAAATAAGATGCGCATCGTTATTTCACCAGATCCTGATAAAGAGAAAGCAGCTGGGTTGAGAGTCGCTCGCTGGTGCAGGCCATGATGCGCTCGCGGGCGCGACCACCTTGCGCGGAGCCCAGCGCGCGGGCAGGCAGGGCCATCACCGCCTGCTGCAGCGCCGGGATATCCAGGGCGTCGCAGACGTAACCGTTGTGGCCGTCGACGATAAACTCCGCCCCGCCGCAGCCGGTGGTGGTGATCACCGGCAGACCGCAGGCCATCGCTTCGAGAATGACGTTGGGGAACGGATCGTAGAGGGTGGGCAGCAGCAGACCATCGGCCATCTGATAGAAGGGCAGCGTCTCCGACTGCATGCCGAAGAAGCGCACCCGCGCTTCGCAGCCGAGACTCTTCGCCAGCGCCTGATAGCGCGGCTGATCCTTATCTTTGCCAACCACCAGCAGATAGCGATCGGTGGGGGCGATGGCGCGGATTGCCGCCGCCAGTCCTTTGCGCTCAAAGCCGGAGCCGACGTAGATCAGGCAGGTTGCCTGCAGCGGTAGCTGCCATTTGGCGCGTAAGGCGGCAAAGGTGTCTTCGTCCGGCGGCAGGAAGCGCTGGTTATCAATGGCGTTGTAAATAACGTGGATCTTCTCCGCCGGCAGGCCAAAGTCTTCGATGATCTCGCGCTTGATCATCTCGGCGTTGCAGATCACCCCGCGCAGGTGTGAGTCTTCATACATCTCGCGCTCCGCCTGCATGACGTAGCGGTGGTAACGGTCAGCGAACAGCAGGCGGCTTTTCCAGGCCGGTAAAATGCGCGAGCGCTGCTGCAGCCAGCGGCGATGAACGCCATCGCCAGCGCGGTAGAGATCGCAGCCGGGAATACGTTCATGGCTCTGCACCAGGTCAAAAGACTCACGCTGCCAGAGCGCGCGCGCGGCGTTGGCAAAGCCGCGCTCGCGGCTGATGCGCCCCCATTTACGTGGGTTACAGATATGGATCTGCCAGTCCGGTTTCACCGGCCCCTGCCATTCGCGGGTGATGACGTTCAGCTGCAGATGACTGCTGTCGAGGGCTTCCAGCGCGCGGGAGACAAACCGTTCTGCGCCGCCGTCCGGGCGGTACTTCTGCCGCACCAGAGCCAGCCTGAATTTACTCATGCCAGTACCTTTTTCGCCGCTGCGATCACGGCGTCGGTAGGAATTAAATCGAGATAACGTTCTTCGGTGTTGGTGTTGATGGCGTCCGGATCGGGCAGTGGACCGAAGTCGCCGGCCCAGATCACCTCGCCTTTCGCCTGCCACGGACGCCAGAAGGTCAGCTTCGAGGGGCCGAACAGGGCGACCAGCGGAGTGCCGAGCGCCGCAGCCATATGCATCGGCACCGAGTCGACGCCGATAAACAGGCGGGCGTGATCGATCACCGCCGCCAGCTGGCGCAGCGTTAACTGGCCGGCTAAAGAGTGCAGACGCGCCTGCGGGCAACCGGCGATGATGGTGTCCACCATCTTCTTCTCTCGATCGTCGGGGCCGGAGGTGAGCACCACCGCGTACCCCTCGGCAGACAGCGCGTTGATCAGCGCACTCATACGATCTTCGCGCCAGCATTTAAAGAACCAGCGCGACGTTGGCTGGATGACGATGTAGTTTTCCCGGAACTCCTCCGGCAGCAGGGCGCGGCTGGTGGCCCAGTCTGCTTCGCTGTAGCCCATCCGCGCCGGCGCGTCGTTCAACGGGAGACCGAGCGGAGCGAGAATAGAGAGATTCTGCTGTACCGTATGCAGCTGGTTGTACTGTTGGGTGGAGGCCAGCGCGGTGTGGCAATAGCGCCAGACCGGGTGGCGGCGCTTCGGAAAATCAAAACCAATCCGCGTCGCGGCGCCGGTCAGTTTGCTGATAATCGCGCTCGGCCACTGGTCAGCAAGGTTAAGCACCATATCGTATCGCTGCTGACGCAGCGTCTGAATGAGCTGCCATTGCATCTTCAACTGATGCCTTTTTCCCTGCTTTTTCCAGCGGCGATCGAGACCATAAATATGATGGATATCGGGGTTGGCGGCGAGCATATCCCGGGTCTCTTCATACAGCAGCACATCCACGCTGGCGGCGGGATACTGCTGTTTCAGCGCGTGAATAAGCGGCGTGATCAGCAGCATGTCGCCATGATGGCGCAGCTTAATGACCAGGATCCGCGCCGGGTTCAACGGGCCGCGGGAGAGGGTTTCAGGCGTCATACTCTGTTCTTCATCCAGGATAAGGGTTCCGATTCTAGGGGATCAGACAGATTGAGAGAAGCGTTGTATTGCTCTACCATGACCCGATACGTATGGCCTGAGGACGTTTTCGTGCACAATCCCGCATTTCTCATCACGATTGATACAGAGGGCGATAACCTCTGGCAAAAACATGACAGCATCACCACCGAGAATGCGCGTTATCTCCCGCGTTTTCAGCAGCTTTGCGAAAAGTATGGCTTTAAACCGGTCTATTTGACCAACTATGAAATGGCCATCGACCCCTTTTATATCGAATTCGCCAGAGACGTGATTGCCCGCGGCACCGCGGAAGTCGGCATGCATCTGCATGCGTGGAACAGCCCGCCGACCGAGCCGCTGACCGCCGATGACTGGCGGCATAAGCCTTATCTCATTGAATACAGCGATGCCATGATGCGTGAGAAGGTCGACTATATGACGCATCTGCTGGAGGATACTTTCCAGACCAAAATGGTCAGCCATCGCGCCGGGCGCTGGGCCTTTGACGAGCGCTATGCGCGTCTGCTGGTGGAGCACGGTTATCAGGTCGATTGCTCGGTGACCCCGCGGGTGAATTGGAAGACCGCCAAGGGAGCGCCGCAGGGCGATGGCGGGACCGATTATCGCCGCTTCCCGCAGCATGCCTATTTTCTCGATGAAAATGATATCAGCCGCGAAGGCCACTCTCCGCTGCTGGAAGTGCCGATGAGCATTCAGTACAAGCACTCAGCGTGGATGAACAGCGTGAAGCAGGGCTACGATCGCCTGCGGGGTAAAGTGCGTTCCCCCTCCGTACACTGGCTGCGTCCGATGGGCGGCAACGTGGAGACGATGAAAAAAGTCGTCGAACAAACGTTGACGCAGGGCAATGACTACGTGGAATATATGCTCCACTCTTCAGAGTATATGCCCGGCGGCAGCCCCACGTTCCAGAATGAACGGGATATTGAGCGTTTATACGCTGACCTTGAAGCCTTTTTTAGCTGGCTGGCGCCGCAGGTGAAGGGCATGACGTTGGCAGAATATTACCAGCGGAAAATCACACAGCGCTAACACAGCTCAAGGTACCGTATGCGTATCCTTAAACAATTAACGCGGAAAAAGAATGCTTTTTTCCGCGGCATTAAATTTAATTTAATTAACTATCGATACAGAAATAAGCCGGCGCGTAAAGCCTTCGACCCAGCTGCTGTCCGCCGCGTACTGCTATTGCGCCTGGACGATAAAGTCGGGGATATGGTGGTCACGACCGGCTGCGCCAGAATACTGGCCGAACGGGGATATCAGGTTTCGGTGTTAACCGGACCAATATGCTGCGAAATATTAGCAGGCTCAGAATTCATTCAGCAAGTATATTTATATCGGCCGCGCATGTCCTTAAATACGTTGCGGGCGGTAGGTTTTGATGCAGTTATCGATTTTGATGACGTCACCAGCTATGAACGCTTTAAATTACTCGCCGATTTACGGGCGGCCAGCGTGATTGGTTTTAATAAAGATCAATATAAACTTTACGATCATTCGATCGCTTTTTTTGACAGCAACAGCCATATTTCCCAGCGCTATAAACAGGTGGTGAAACTGTTTGGCATCGTTGACGACCATCCGTATCACTATCATCTCCCCGGCTGCCGCCATGAGCGGGAGAAAGTGGCTCGCTTGCTTTCCCAGGCCGGAGAGGTCGAACTGCGTATCGCCATTAACCCTTTTACCGCGTCCGAGGATAAAGACTTCTGTCGTCACCAGGTGGCGACCCTGGTCGAGCGGTTACGCGCCCTACCTTACCGGGTCTGTATCGTGATGGTGGGGCGTAGTGAGAAAATCCGCCAGCTGGAGCTGGATATGGCGCTGTATATCGCCGACAGCACCATCAACTCCGCCGTCGAAGTGATCCGCAGCTGTGATTTAGTCATTACGCCAGACACCTCGATCGTGCATATCGCCCGGGCCTTCGATAAACCGATGGTGGCGGTCTATAACAAGCGCAAACTCAAGGATACCGGGCTGCCCGGCTATCACATCTGGGCGCCGGGCTATGACAAGGCGAAACAGATCGTCTGTGAAGAAGCGAATGTCGCCGATGTGGCGATTGAGTCGGTGTGGCCCGTGATTAAAGAGCAGGCCGACCGGCTGGTCGCCGCCCGCAGTTGATTTAAAAGTGAATATAAAAAAGGGCCGCTGACGGCCCTTTTTGTTAGCGTTTTTCCGCCAGCCCTTTGCTGAGCGCGATGCCCAGCGGCAGCCAGAACAGCACCCAGGTTTCCCGGGGGTTGCTGATGATAAACATCCCCTGCGAGGCCATAAACACCAGCGCGTAAAACAGGATCGCCAGACTGTAGCGGCTGTCGGTGTGGCGCTTGCGCCACGCCTGCCATAGCCCGCAGGCAATGACCGCCAGCAGCAGCAGTAACCCCAGGATGCCGCCTTTCAGCAGGGCGCCCATATACACGCTGTGGGTGGTGGTGATGTGCTCGCCGCTGTAGTTGATGAAATCCAGTTCATAGCTGAAACCGCGCCCCAGCCACGGCTGGCTGGCCATCTCCGACAGCGTATGATGCCAGATGCTCAGGCGCAGCCCGCTTTGGGTGCCAAGCTCTTCGAAACGGGCGAGCAGCATGTCGCCCACCGGCGTCATGACCAAAAGCAGCGCTACCAGCACAGCCAGCGCCGCGGCGATCAGCAGGTTGCGGCGGGTGAAGACGTGCAGGTGCAACGTGCAGCCGACCGCCAGCACCAGGGCGATGATCGGCCCACGGCTTTGGGTGAGCAGCAGCATCACCAGCATGATGACCACCGGCAGATAGAGCCAGTGGCTGGCTTTTTCTTTCAGTAGCATGCCGCAGATTAAAATGCCGATGCCGCAGTAACCGGCAAGGTCGATAACGTTCGTTGGTCCGGGGTTCTCGGGGGAGACCGCTCGTTCGGTGAGGACCAGCGTATGGTCGATAATCAGCGTCCACAGGGAGAGCACGGTGATCCCGCCAACCACCGCCAGCATGGCCAGGCGGCGGGTTCGTTCGTCGCTGAGCAGCATCGTCATCAGCAACAGATACCCCGTCAGATACACGCCGTGGGTGATCGGCGAGTCAATATGCTGTGGCGTATGTCCCCACAGGTTACTGAGGGCGTAATAGATAAAGAAAGCTGCCAGCAGCGTCCAGGTCTGCCACTGCTCGCGTAACACCCCGGCCAGCGCCTGGCGGTTTTCCTGGCGTACCAGCGACAGCAATAGCAGCAGGATCGATAAATGCAGCAGATTATTGGTCCGGGTGGACATGCAAAAAATCGCGCTGAAAAATAAAAACAAAGGAAAGACAATCGAGTAACCCTGTCTGGCGAAGTTACTCACTTTTAAAGTACTCATTAAACGCAACCTTTTCGAAGATAGTATCCGGCACAGCGCTTTCTGGGGAAAAATTAATCACCCGAATCTGACGTTGCTGCAGTACCTGCGCGGCATGCGCAAAGGAGGGCATGACGAGGGTATCCACTTTTGTTGCCAGGTAAGAAGGCAATTTTTCTTGTTGTGTTTCGTAGAATCGCGGCTGGTTAAAGTTGGTCATATCCAGGCCGCTCACCAGGATAGTATTGAAGCCCAGCCAGGCGAGAATTTGCAGCGCCCAGTAGACCACCGTGCCGGCATCAAAGATGCCCTGGCGAATATCGGTGCTAAAACAGATATCCGGGCGCTGAGGATGAAAGCACATCGCCGCATTCTGCTGGTAAGTGCGCTTTATCGCTTCGCTGGCGACTTTCGGCTGGTAAATCTTATAGCAACCGTCCTCAATCAACGCCAAACGGCAGCGTAGTGCGTCCCCATAGCGATCGAGGATTTTGGCGATCCCGTGCATGGTGGTGAACAGCAGAATCTCCGGCTGGCTGACAATGGCGCGGATAATATCAGGCTTCTTATCGAAAAATTCCATGTCGACGATGGTATAGAGCGAAAAGTGTAGCCGGTCGGCAAGATGCCAGGCGCCATTGACGCCCATCACCGGGATCGTTTTCGACAACAGGGAAAAATCGATATTGCGGGTTGAGGGGCCGGTGGCGGTCAGCAGGACTTCGCCCTGCATGCTGTTTTTCAGCGCGCTCAGGCTGACCAGCGGCACCGTTTTCCCTTTATAGCGTAACGCGCTGATTTCGCCGCTTGGCGCGCGCGTAATACGGGTAAAAGGCCACAGATTTTCATTGTGGCGATAAGCGCGAGGGCGCGTATAGCGGTAGATCTGTTTAAACAGGGATCCCATCAGAGCAGCCCCTGATTTTGCAGGAGAAGATGAACCCGGCTGGCCGGAATATCGCTGGTGCTGGTGCTGTTTTCCGGCCTGACGATATGCTGGTTTTTACCGTATCCACCAATCAGCCCCGGATCGGTCGGGCCGTAGAGCGTGAAGTTCGGTTTATCCAGCGCGGCGGTCAAATGACTCAGTCCGGTATCGACCGAGACGACAGCCCGGGCGCTGGCCAGAACCTGCGCCACCTGCTCAAGGCTCATGCGCGGCAGCACTTCAACATACTCCCGGCCTTCCGCCAGTCGTTTTGCCCGCGCCTCTTCGTGCGGGGCGCCCCACGGCAGCTTAATGCGGACGCCGCTGTCGGCCAGCAGATCGAGAAGCTCCTGCCAGCGGGTTTCCGGCCAGTGTTTATCATCGCGGGTGGTGGCGTGCAGAAACACCAGATAGGGCGCGGCAGCGCTAGCCTCGTGCTGCAGGAAATGGCGCGCAATGGCGTAATCCCCCTGGGTCAGGGGTTTCGCGTAGCCAAGGCTTTTGGCGAACAGCTCACGGGTACGCTCCACTGCATGCTGCTGTTTCGCGATATGGTGGCGGCGGTTGTAAAACAGGCTCGCCAGCGGCTCGCGGGCCGTTTGCCAGTCCATACCGTGCTTGACGCCGTGCGCCAGGCGAGTAACCAGCGCGGCGCTTTTCACCAGCCCCTGGGCGTCGATGATGGCGTCATACTTTACCGCCTGAACGGCCTCGCGGAAGGCTTGACGCTCCGCTTTAATCGGCGCGGAAAACCAGGCTTTACGCCAGCGGCGAATCGCCACCGGGATCACCCGCTCGACGCTTTCATGCCAGGAGGGGATCTGCGCGAAACCCTCTTCAACCACCCAGTCGAAGCGAATGCCGGGGATGGCCTGCGCAGCGTCGGTTAGCGCGGGCAGCGTGTGTAGCACGTCGCCCATGGACGAGGTTTTTACGATCAATACCCGCATCCGTTACGCTTCCTCGTGCTCGGTTTTTTCCGCTAACAGTTCGTTCAGCTCTTGCAGGACGCGTTCTGGGGTGATGTCGATCAGGCTCTGATGATAGCCTTCCGCGGCATCGCCTTTGCGCACCTTGTGGTAGCCGCTAATCAGGCGGATAACCCGCGCTTTATGCGACAGCGGCGGGGTGAAGTCCGGGCTGCTCGGGCCATACAGCGCCACCAGCGGGCGGTCCAGCGCGGCGGCGACGTGCATCAGCCCCGAATCGTTAGTCACTACAGCTTTACAGGCGGCGATCAGAATGACCGCCTGCTCCAGCTGGGTTTCACCCGCCAGATTACGACACCAGGCCTGCTGCTCGCTGCTGAGGGCGGCGATGATCTCTTTGCCGGCCTCGTTATCTTTCGCCGAGCCGAATAACGCAATCTGATAGCCATCGTCGATAAGCTTTTTCGCCAGCGCGGCATAGTGATAGTGCGGCCAGCGTTTGGCCGGACCGAATTCCGCGCCGGGGCAGAAGCCGATGATCGGCCGCTCGTTTGAGAGATTAAAGGCGTTGCAGGCCTGTGATTTTTCGCCATCGTTGACCTGCAGCTGCGGCCACAGCAGCGGCTGCGGCAGATCTTTGGCGCAGCGCATCACGCCGTTGTCGTAGGCCAGCGCCACGTAGCGTTCCACCATCAGCGGCCAGGCGTCTTTGTCCAGCACCCGGGCGTCGTTGAGCAGGCCGTAGCGCATCTCGCCGCGCCAGCCGGTGCGCAGCGGGATGTTGGCAAAGAAGGGGACTAATGCCGATTTAAACGAGTTCGGCAGCACGTAAGCGCGATCGTAGCGACGCTCGCGCAGGCTATGGCCGAGCTTGCGGCGTTCGCCGATAGCCAGCGCGCCGTGGCCCAACGGCATCGGGATCGCTTCATTCACTTCCGGCATGCGCGATAGCAACGGACGGCACCAGGCTGGCGCCATCACGTCGATAATCGCCTGGGGATAGCGCGCCCTGAGCGTACGATAAAGACTTTGCGACATCATCATGTCGCCCACCCAAGACGGGCCTACCACCAGAATTTTCATGTTATCTCTTACGCATCCCGATTCAGCCAGGCCATATACTCCGTTACGCCTTCGGCAACGGTTTTGAATGGTTTGTCATAGCCCGCTTTGCGCAGGTTAGTCAGATCGGCCTGGGTGAATGCCTGGTAGCGGCCTTTCAGTTTGTCCGGGAACGGGATGTACTCAATGCTGCCTTTTTTATGGAAAGCCAGGGTCGCATCGGCAACCGCCTGGAAGGATTCCGCGCGGCCGGTGCCAAGGTTGAAGATCCCGGACACGCCGTTTTCCCAGAACCACAGGTTGACGTCTGCCACGTCGCCCACGTAGACGAAGTCGCGCTTGAAGCCGTCGCTGCCTTCGAACAGTTTCGGACTTTCGCCATTATTCAGCTGGGTGTTGAGGTGGAAAGCGACGCTCGCCATGCTGCCTTTGTGGCCTTCGCGCGGCCCGTAGACGTTGAAGTAGCGGAAGCCGACGATCTGCGAATTGGCTTCCGGCAGGATCTGGCGGACGTATTCGTCGAACAGGAATTTGGAGTAGCCGTAGACGTTCAGCGGCTGTTCGTACTCACGGGACTCGATGAAGTCGCTGGTGCGCCCGCCGTAGGTGGCGGCGGAAGAGGCGTACAGGAACGGGATTTCGCGCTCCAGGCAGTAGTGCAGCAGCTCTTTAGAGTACTGATAGTTGTTATCCATCATGTACTTGCCATCCCACTCTGTGGTGGAAGAGCACGCGCCTTCGTGGAAGATCGCTTCGATTTCACCGAACTCTTCACCCGCCATTATCTGGATCAGAAAGTCTTCTTTATCCATGTAGTCAGCGATGTTCAGGTCAACCAGATTCACAAACTTGGTGCCGTCTTTCAGATTGTCGACAACCAGAATGTCGGTGATGCCTTTGTCATTCAGCGCTTTAACGATGTTGCTGCCGATAAAGCCTGCGCCGCCGGTAACGATGATCATAACTGTACCTTTGAAGTTGGGAGCCCGAAGACAATCCGGGCATGAATGCTCATATCATATCACCACATGAGCAAGCCTACAGCCATTCGCAGAATAAGGTGCTGGGCTGACGTGATTTATGCTGCAAATAATTCATTCAGGCCTGCATCATCTCGTATCAGCGTATAGCTTTGGGTAATATGTGCCAAATTTTGCCGAATCTGGAGAGTTGCAATGCGTGGTGATTTCTACAAACAGTTAACGAGTAATCTGGAAACCGCTCGGGCCGAAGGCTTGTTCAAAGAAGAGCGGATCATCACCTCGGCGCAGCAGGCGGACATTACCGTCGGCGACAGCCATGTGATTAACTTCTGCGCCAATAACTATCTGGGTCTGGCGAACCACCCGGAACTGATTGCCGCAGCGAAATTCGGCATGGACAGCCACGGCTTCGGGATGGCCTCGGTACGCTTCATCTGCGGCACCCAGGATACGCATAAGCAGCTGGAGAAGAAGCTGGCCGATTTCCTCGGTATGGAAGACGCGATCCTCTATTCCTCCTGCTTTGACGCCAACGGCGGCCTGTTTGAAACGCTGCTCGGGCCGGAAGACGCCATTATCTCCGACGCCCTGAACCATGCCTCGATCATCGACGGCGTGCGCCTGTGTAAAGCGAAGCGCTTCCGCTATGCCAACAACGACATGCAGGAGCTGGAAGCGCGTCTGAAAGAAGCGCGCGAGGCCGGCGCGCGTCACGTGCTGATCGCCACCGATGGCGTCTTCTCAATGGATGGCGTCATCGCCAACCTGAAAGGCGTTTGCGACCTGGCGGATAAATACGATGCGCTGGTGATGGTCGATGACTCCCACGCCGTCGGCTTCGTCGGCGAAAACGGCCGCGGCTCTCATGAATATTGCGACGTGATGGGTCGCGTCGACATCATCACCGGCACGTTGGGTAAAGCGCTGGGCGGCGCCTCCGGGGGCTACACCGCCGCACGCAAAGAGGTGGTTGAGTGGCTGCGCCAGCGTTCCCGTCCGTATCTGTTCTCCAACTCTCTGGCGCCGGCCATTGTGGCCGCCTCCATCAAAGTGCTGGAGATGGTTGAAGAGGGTGCAGACCTGCGCGATCGGCTGTGGGCTAACGCGCGTTTGTTCCGCGAAAAAATGACCGCGGCAGGCTTCACGCTGGCGGGCGCCGACCACGCCATCATTCCGGTGATGCTGGGTGAAGCGGTGGTGGCGCAGAACTTTGCCCGCGAGCTGCAGAAAGAAGGGATCTATGTCACCGGCTTCTTCTATCCGGTGGTACCGAAAGGCCAGGCGCGTATTCGCACCCAGATGTCGGCGGCGCATACCCCTGAACAAATTGAGCGTGCGGTGGAAGCCTTTACCCGCATCGGCAAACAACTGGGCGTCATCGCCTAATAAGGGTGTGAGATGAAAGCGTTATCCAAACTGAAAGCGGAAGAAGGCATCTGGATGACCGACGTACCGGAACCGGAAGTCGGCCATAACGATCTGCTGATTAAAATCCGCAAGACCGCCATTTGCGGAACCGACGTGCACATCTACAACTGGGATGAGTGGTCGCAGAAGACCATTCCGGTGCCGATGGTGGTCGGTCACGAATACGTCGGCGAAGTGGTGGGGATTGGTCAGGAAGTGCGCGGCTTTAAGATTGGCGACCGCGTCTCCGGCGAAGGGCATATCACCTGCGGCCACTGCCGCAACTGCCGCGCGGGCCGCACCCATTTGTGCCGCAACACCATCGGCGTGGGCGTCAACCGCCCGGGCTGCTTTGCCGAGTATCTGGTGATCCCGGCTTTTAACGCCTTTAAAATCCCCGACAATATCTCTGATGACCTGGCGTCTATCTTCGACCCGTTCGGCAACGCGGTGCACACCGCGCTCTCCTTCGATCTGGTCGGGGAAGATGTACTGGTTTCCGGCGCCGGTCCGATCGGCGTGATGGCGGCGGCGGTGGCGAAACACGTCGGCGCGCGTAACGTGGTGATCACCGACGTCAACGAGTACCGTCTGGAGCTGGCGCGCAAAATGGGCGTCACCCGCGCGGTGAACGTGGCGAAAGAGAACCTCAACGACGTGATGGCCGAGCTGGGCATGACCGAAGGTTTCGACGTGGGCCTGGAGATGTCCGGCGCGCCGCCGGCGTTTCGCAGCATGCTCGATACCATGAACCACGGCGGCCGTATCGCGATGCTGGGTATCCCGCCGTCGGATATGTCCATCGACTGGACCAAGGTCATCTTCAAAGGGCTGTTTATTAAAGGGATCTATGGTCGCGAAATGTTCGAAACCTGGTACAAAATGGCGGCGCTGATCCAGTCTGGTCTGGACCTTTCACCGATCATCACCCACCGCTTCGGCATTGATGATTTCCAGAAAGGTTTTGACGCGATGCGCTCCGGCCAGTCCGGTAAAGTGGTTCTGAGCTGGGAATAACGCCTCCGGGCTGTTGTAAAAATCAGCAAAAAAGGCGCCTGCGGGCGCCTTAATTTAGATTTGGATAACATTTTTAGCCTGCTTAATATTAAGCGCACAATTTCTACATCGATTTTACGGTTATTCGCTTATACAGTGTGTTTAGTCGCGGTTTAACTTTGTAACTATCATGCTTAAACTCTCCGTATGCTTACTGACCTGTAACTCTGCGCGCCTGCTGATGGAGGTGCTGCCGCCGCTGCTGAAGGTGGCCGATGAATGTATCGTCGTCGACTCCGGCAGCACCGACGAAACGGTCTCTATTTGTCAGCAGTTTGGTCTCACCGTCCATCATCATGCCTATAAAGCCCACGGCGCCCAGATGAACTATGCCATCGGGCTGGCCAGCCATGACTGGGTGCTGTGTATGGATAGCGATGAGATTCTTGATAACGACGTGGTGGCGGCCATTCAGGCGTTAAAAGCGGGCGAGGAGCCAGACCCAACCTGCGCCTGGCGTTTGCCGCGCTACTGGTTTGTGCTCGGCACGCAGGTGCGAACGATCTACCCTATTTCTTCGCCGGATTACCCGGTGCGTCTCTTTAACCGCCAGCAGGCGCGGTTTAACGACCGGCCGGTGGATGACCAGGTGGTCGGACACGCACGCTCCGTCAGGCTGCCGGGCTTTGTACGCCATGACACCTTTTATTCGCTGCATGAAGTGTTTAATAAGCTAAACAGCTATACCACCCGGCTGGTGAAGTACCAGCAGATCAAACCTTCGCTGACGCGGGGGATCGTCAGCGCCATTGGCGCTTTCTTTAAGTGGTATCTCTTTAGCGGAGCGTGGCGCTATGGCAAAGTCGGCGTGGTCACCGGCCTGTACGCCACGTTTTACAGCTTTCTCAAATATTTTAAGGCGTGGTACGCCCACGAAGATAACCAGGCGCCCGTCGCGCAAAAGCGAACGGACCCCTGAGTGGTCTAGTTGCCGGGATTGTCCCAGCCTTGCCATTTGAGGCGATAGTACTGGACCAGCGCGCTCTGGCTGATGCTGTCGCTGAGGATAGTGAAGAAGCGGCTGGCGTTCACGGGCTCCAGCGGGCGCTTCGGCTTGCAATACTTCACGCCGTGGAACGGATTACGCGGCTTCTGCTGCTGCGGCGGCGTTTGTTGCGCGGGCGGCTGAGCGTAGTTTGGCGTCGAGTTGTCGACCTGTGGCTCGTTGAGCAGGCTGCTCGGGCGCACCAGCGTGATATCCGGCGGCAGGTTATAGACCATCTGCTGCAGCACCCGCACCGTTGTCGGATGCGGATGGCCAATGGCTATTGCCGAACCGTTGCGCCGCGCCAGGGCGATGGCGCGATTGAACTGGGTGCGGATATCGGCTTCATTCTGCGTATCGTCAAGAAACACCTTGCGCTTAATCACCTTCACCCCGGTGCCCTGCGCGGCGCGCATGGCCTGGGTGTTGCCGATGGTGACGCTATCGAGAAAATAGAGATTGTAGCGCTCCAGGGCCTGCATCACCTTCTGCATACCAAACAGGTTGGAGGTCATCGCGCTGCCCATATGGTTATTCAGCCCGACGGCGTAGGGAACTTTGCCGTAAGCCTCGCGAATGATGCGCTCGATCTCCTCGCTGCTCATTTCGGGACGCAGGGTGTCTTTTTCCAGCGGCTGTTTGCTGAGCGGCGCCATCGGCAGGTGGATGAGCACTTCATGGCCCAGATTATGCGCTTTCGTGGCCATTTCCCGGGCGTGCGGCGCGTTCGGCAGCACGGCGACGGAGATAGTTGACGGCAGCGCCAGCACCTGATTCTCGGTCTGCGGGCGGTAGCCAAAATCGTCAATAACGATGGAGAGTTTGCCAGCGAACGCTGGCGCCGCCAGAGCCAGCGAACCGGCTACGGCAAGAGCAATTGCGCGAAATTGAAGCAAAACTTATCTTCCCAACCACGGCTGTGGATTGACCGCCTGACCCTGGCGGCGAATTTCGAAATAGAGCGACGGACGGCCCTGACCGCCGCTGCTGCCTACGAGCGCGATAGGCTGACCGGCACGAACCTGCGTACCGACGCTGACCAGCGCGCTTTGGTTATAGCCATACAGGCTCATGTCGCCTTTGCCATGTTCGACCACCACCACCAGACCATAGCCCTGCAGCCAGTCGGCCAGAATGACCCGACCATCGGCAATGGCTCTGACTTCGGTGCCTTCAGACGCGGCGATAACCATCCCTTTCCAACGTAGTTCACCTTGCAGCTGTTCGCCATATCGATGAAGGAGCGGACCGCGAACCGGCCAGAACGCCTGGCCGCGCGGCGAGCCCAGCCCGCCGGTGCGTGACATCAGCGAACGCTCGCTTTCCGTTGGTTTATAGGTGGTGCCTTTGCGCGATGCTTCCTGCTGGCGGTCGCGCACCGCCTGCGCATCGCGAGCTTCCCGATCGGCTCGGGCTTTGGCGGCAGCCTCCGCCTGGGCGATACGACCGCGTAGGCGCGATTCGTTAGCCCGCAATTCACTTAACTGTTGCTGACCCTGCTGAATGGCGGACTCCAGACCGGAAAGGGTCTTTTTCCGTTCGTTACGCGCCTGCTCCAGCTTCGCCTGCTGGGCTTTTTGCTCGTAGACCAGCGTCTGCTGCTGGCTCTGCTTCTCTTCGAGCATCGACTTTTGCACCGCCATCTCTTCGCGCGTTTTCTTCAGCTCCGCAATAGTCTCCTGACGGGCCTGGTTGAAATAGCTGAAGTAGACCTGCATCCGCTGATTGCGCTGGCCCTCTTCACCGCTCAGCACCATCTGGATGCCGGTATGCGGCCCCTGGCGGAACGCGGCGTCAAGCTGCGCAGCGAGGTTACGCTCCTGAGACGCGCGCTGACGCTCCAGCTTCGCGAGAGAAGCGTTCATCTCGTCAATCTGCTTATTGAGCTGGTTCAGGCTGTCCTGGGTTTCACGCAGTTTGCGGGCCGCGGCGGCGATCGCCTCTTCCTGCGCTTTGAGCTGGGCGAGCAGGCTTGCGCGCTGCTGCTGCTGTTGCTTAATCGCCCGCTGCCTGGCGGCGATGTCGGCCTGGATGGACTTTAGCTGATCGCGATCGTCGGCGTGCGCAGATGACGCGCACAGCAATACGCCAGCGCTGAGCGCGCTGGCGTAAAGGACGGATCGAACTGCCGTTGCGATCCATGTAGTTGAATACGTCGCCTTTCCCCTCATGGGGAAGGATTATTCCACGATGAACAGCGGCTTGCCAGTCATCTCTTGCGGGATTTCCATTCCCATCAGCGACAGCATGGTCGGGGCGATGTCGGAAAGTTTACCGCCATTGACCGCTTTGACCGCTTTGTTACCGACGTAGATCAGCGGAACCGGCAGGTTGGTATGGGCGGTGTGCGCCTGACCGGTGGCCGGGTCGCGCATCTGCTCGGCGTTGCCGTGGTCGGCGGTGATCAGCAGCTGGCCGCCAACGGATTCCACCGCCTGAGTCACCTGGTCGATGCAGTGATCCAGCGCTTCAACCGCTTTCACTGCCGCTTCCATCACCCCGGTATGGCCAACCATATCGCCGTTCGGGTAGTTACAGATGATGGTGTCGTATTTGCCACCTTTGATAGCGGCGACCAGTTTCTCGGTCAGCTCGGCGGAGCTCATTTCTGGCTGCAGATCGTAGGTTGCCACTTTTGGTGAGTTAATCAGAATACGCTCTTCGCCTTTAAACGGCTCTTCTACGCCGCCGTTGAAGAAGAAGGTGACGTGAGCGTATTTCTCGGTTTCGGAGATGCGCAGCTGGGTTTTATCGTGCTTCGCCATCCACTCGCCGAAGGTGTTAGCCAGTGAGGCGGGCGGATAAGCGCAGGCGACTTTGATGTCGGCGGCGTATTCGGTGAGCATCACGAAGTCGAGGTTAACCACTTTCTTACGCGCGAAGCCGTCGAAGTCGGCGTTGACGAAGGCGCGGGTGATTTCACGCGCGCGGTCAGCACGGAAGTTCATGAAGATCAGCGCGTCGCCGTCTTCCATCGCGGCATCGGCCTGGCCGGCGGCGCGGATAACGGTGGCTTTGACGAATTCGTCGTTTTCGTCACGGGCGTAGGCGGCCTGCAGACCCGCGACGGCGGTATCGGCCTGGAATTCGCCTTTCGCCAGGGTCATCAGATCATAAGCTTGTTCCACGCGATCCCAGCGGTTATCGCGATCCATGGCATAGTAGCGGCCAATAATAGACGCGATGCGGCCTTTGCCCAGCGCGGCAAATTTGGCTTCGAATGTCGCCAGCGTTTTTTCCGCGCTGCGCGGCGGCGTATCACGGCCATCAAGGAAGGCGTGCAGATAGATTTTCTCAGCGCCGCGCTCTGCTGCCAGCTCCACCATCGCCATGATGTGATCTTCGTGGCTGTGGACGCCGCCCGGAGACATCAGGCCCATGATGTGGACCGCTTTACCGGCGGCAACCGCTTTATCGACCGCGGCGGTGAGTACCGGGTTGGCGAAGAAGGTGCGTTCTTTAATTTCAACATCGAGACGGGTCAGGTCCTGGTAGACGATACGACCGGCGCCCAGGTTGACGTGGCCTACTTCGGAGTTCCCCATCTGACGGTCCGGCAGGCCGACTTCCAGGCCAGATGCATCGATCAGGGTATGCGGACGTTTGGCCCACAGGGCGTCCATTACCGGCGTTTTAGCGCTGTAAATGGCGTTATCCTGTTGGTCTTCGCGATAGCCGTAGCCATCCAGAATCACCAGTACCATAGGTTTTTTAGAAACCGACATTGCGACAACCTCATGCTCAAAGACAGAAATTTTGCGTAATTTTACTACAGCTGAATCGTTTAAATCCCCGTGAAAGATCAAAGAAAGGGAAGGGGCGGCGTCAGAGGCGATGATGAAGGCGGCTTTTTTTTCGTGACCGCCCGCAGAAAATACATTACATCGCGCTCACTGGCTGTATTTGCCGCAATGCACAGGTATACTCCTTCCCTGGTTTTTTATCACTTAGTCGGGAGTTGTAACCCCCCATGCAAGAAATTATGCAATTCATCGGCCGTCACCCGGTCCTGAGCATCGCGTGGATCGCGCTGCTGGGTGCGGTACTGTTCACCACCTTTAAAGGGTTGATGTCGAAAGTTAAAGTCATCACCCGTGGTGAAGCGACGCGTCTTATCAATAAAGAAGATGCGGTGGTGGTCGACCTGCGTCAGCGTGACGATTTCCGTAAAGGCCATATTGCCGGCGCCATCAACCTGCTGCCTGCCGATATCAAAGCCAATAACGTCGGCGAGTTGGAAAAACACAAATCGCAACCCATTATTGTGGTAGACGGTTCCGGCATGCAGGCGCAAGAGCCAGCCAGCGCGCTGAACAAAGCCGGGTTTGAAAAAGTCTTTGTACTGAAAGAGGGCATCGCAGGCTGGAGCGGCGAAAACCTTCCTCTGGTACGCGGCAAATAACTTACCTCGCGTGGTAATGCCGCCGCGCTTTCCCCTTCATGCCTGACGTGAGGGGAAGCTCAGGCTGCGGCGTAAAACCCCAGGGTAAAAACAGGAGTAAAGTCATGGCCAATATTGAGATCTACACCAAAGCGACCTGCCCGTTCTGCGTACGCGCGAAAGCGCTGTTGAACAGCAAAGGCGTAACGTTCCATGAGTTGCCGATCGATGGCGATGCCGCGAAGCGTGAGGAGATGATCCAGCGCAGCGGACGGACGACGGTTCCGCAGATTTTTATTGATGCGCAGCACATTGGCGGCTGTGACGACTTGTATGCGCTTGATTCACGTGGTGGACTTGATCCCCTCTTGCGCTAATTTTTGCGCGCTTTCCCTGGCGGAAGCGCGTATTTAAGGACAACACGAAAGGGTTTTACTATGTCAGAACAAAACAGCACCGAAATGACCTTCCAGATCCAGCGTATCTATACCAAAGATATCTCTTTTGAAGCGCCGAACGCGCCGCAAGTTTTCCAGAAAGACTGGCAGCCGGAAGTTAAACTTGATCTGGATACCGCCTCCACCCAGCTGGCTGAAGGCGTTTATGAAGTGGTGCTGCGTGTGACCGTGACCGCCGCGCTGGGCGAAGAAACCGCGTTCCTCTGTGAAGTACAGCAGGGCGGTATTTTCTCCATCGACGGCATCGAAGGCACCCAGATGGCGCACTGCCTCGGCGCATACTGCCCGAACATTCTGTTCCCGTACGCGCGTGAGTGCATCACCAGCCTGGTTTCCCGCGGCACCTTCCCGCAACTTAACCTTGCGCCAGTGAACTTCGACGCGCTGTTTATGAACTATCTGCAGCAGCAGGCTGGCGAAGGTGCTGAACAACATCAGGATGCCTGATGAACGCACTTAATGCTGCAATGACTGTGATCGGTGCCGGCTCTTACGGCACCGCTCTTGCCATCACCCTGGCAAGAAATGGCCACCACGTTGTGCTCTGGGGCCATGACCCGAAACATATCGCGACGCTGCAACACGATCGCTGCAACGCCGCGTTCCTTCCCGATGTGCCTTTCCCGGATACGCTGCATCTTGAGAGCGACCTGGCCACCGCGCTGGCCGCCAGCCGCGACATCCTTGTCGTGGTGCCAAGCCATGTGTTCGGCCAGGTATTACGTCAGATTAAACCGCTGATGCGTCCTGACGCACGTCTGGTGTGGGCGACCAAAGGCCTCGAGGCTGAAACCGGCCGCCTGCTGCAGGACGTAGCGCGTGAAGCGCTGGGCGATGATATCCCGCTGGCGGTGATCTCGGGGCCAACCTTCGCCAAAGAGCTGGCCGCCGGTCTGCCGACGGCGATTTCGCTGGCAGCGACGGATCCGCAGTTTGCCGAGGATCTGCAGCACCTGCTGCACTGCGGCAAAAGTTTCCGCGTCTACATCAATCCGGACTTTATCGGCGTGCAGCTCGGCGGCGCGGTGAAAAACGTCATTGCCATCGGGGCCGGTATGTCGGATGGCATCGGCTTCGGCGCCAATGCGCGTACGGCGCTGATTACCCGTGGGCTGGTGGAAATGTCCCGTCTCGGCGCGGCGCTGGGCGCCGATCCGGAAACCTTTATGGGCATGGCCGGTCTCGGTGACCTGGTGCTCACCTGCACCGACAACCAGTCCCGTAACCGTCGCTTCGGCATGATGCTCGGCCAGGGTATGGACGTGCAGAGCGCCCAGGACAAGATTGGCCAGGTGGTCGAAGGCTACCGCAATACCAAGGAAGTTCGCGTTCTGGCACAGCGTTTAGGTGTCGAAATGCCAATAACCGAGGAAATTTATCAGGTATTGTATTGCGGAAAAATTGCGCGCGAGGCAGCATTGACCTTATTGGGTCGCGCCCGCAAGGACGAGCGCAGCAGCAATTAGCTTTCCTTTGTCACCTGAATGACCCTGCCAGCGCAGAACTGGCAGGTCATTATCATATCGTCTGGAGTATGCAATGCCGTGTGAAGAACTGGATATCGTCTGGAATAATATTAAAGCCGAAGCCCGGGCTCTGGCTGACTGTGAGCCGATGCTCGCCAGTTTTTACCACGCTACGCTACTCAAGCATGAAAATCTGGGCAGTGCGCTGAGCTATATGCTGGCCAACAAGCTGGCTTCGCCGATTATGCCGGCGATCGCCATTCGCGAAGTGGTCGAAGAGGCCTATGCCGCCGATCCGGAAATGATCGCCTCCGCCGCCTGCGATATTCAGGCGGTGCGCACGCGCGACCCGGCGGTGGATAAATACTCCACGCCGCTGCTCTACCTGAAGGGTTTCCATGCGCTGCAGGCCTACCGTATCGGCCACTGGCTGTGGACTCAGGGCCGACGTGCGCTGGCGATTTTCCTGCAAAATCAGGTCTCCGTCTCCTTCCAGGTGGATATCCACCCGGCGGCGAAAATCGGCCGCGGGATCATGCTCGACCACGCCACCGGCATTGTGGTCGGCGAAACGGCGGTGATTGAAGATGACGTCTCTATCCTGCAGTCGGTCACCCTCGGCGGTACCGGTAAAACCAGCGGCGACCGTCACCCGAAAATTCGCGAAGGCGTGATGATTGGCGCCGGGGCGAAGATCCTCGGTAATATCGAAGTGGGACGTGGGGCGAAGATTGGCGCCGGTTCGGTGGTATTGCAGCCGGTTCCGCCGCACACCACCGCGGCGGGCGTACCGGCGCGCATCGTTGGCAAGCCGGAGAGCGACAAGCCGGCGATGGACATGGATCAGCATTTCAACGGCATCCACCACACCTTCGAGTACGGCGACGGGATTTGATGTATTGCCATTTGCCGCTGTTAAGCTTAGATATGTAGCCCGGATAAGGCGCGGTGCGCCGCCATCCGGGAATGGCTCAGGTTAGCTGCGCAACACGGCGCCCGGATACCCCAGCTGGCGCCAGGCTTCATACACCACCACCGACACCGCGTTGGACAGGTTCATGCTGCGGCTGTCCGGCATCATCGGAATACGGATTTTCTGCTCTGGCGGCAGGGCATCGAGGATGCTGGCCGGCAGACCGCGGGTTTCCGGGCCAAACATCAAGAAATCGCCATCCTGATAGCTCACTGCGCTGTGCGCCGGCGTGCCTTTGGTGGTCAGGGCGAACAACCGCTGTGGCTGCGCGCTGGCGAGAAACGCCGCGTAATCCGCATGGCGCTGCACGGCAGTGAACTCGTGATAGTCCAGTCCGGCGCGTCTCAGGCGTTTATCGTCCCAGGTAAAGCCCATCGGCTCAATGATATGCAGACTGAAGCCCGTGTTGGCGCACAGGCGGATAATATTCCCGGTGTTCGGCGGGATCTCTGGTTCGAATAACACGATGTTCAGCATACTGCCCCCTTAATTGCGGGGGGCAGAATAGCAGATATTTGGCGAACCCTCACCCCGGCCCTCTCCCTGAGGGAGAGGGGGAAAACCGGCGCCGGTCGGTGGATCGGAGGGTGCGGGTAAAGGACTCACCCATCAGTCGATACTTCTCGTGGACAGAGGCTCAGGGAAACGCCGCCGCTAACCTGTCTGCCGGACAGTCCCCTCTCCCTGAGGGAGAGGGTTAGGGTGAGGGGAGAGAATGACGCCGCCGCCTACGCGGCGTTATTCTGCTTGAGCGCATCGAAGGTCTGCAGCGCTTCGGCGTTCTGCACCAGCGAATCACGGCTGATTTCACGGATGGTTTTCGCCCCGGTCAGGGTCATCGCCACTTTCATTTCTTTTTCGATCAGGTTCAGCAGATTCGCCACGCCCTGCTTACCGTGGGTCGCCAGGGCGTACAGGTAAGCGCGGCCCAGTAGCACGCTGTCGGCGCCCAGGGCGATCATCCGCACCACGTCGAGCCCGTTGCGGATGCCGCTGTCGGCGAGAATAGTGATGTCGCCTTTCACCGCGTCGGCAATTGCCGGCAGGGCGCGGGCCGAGGAGAGCACGCCATCGAGCTGGCGGCCGCCGTGGTTAGAGACCACAATGCCGTCAGCGCCGAAGCGCACCGCGTCTCGGGCGTCCTCCGGATCGAGGATCCCTTTGATCACCATCGGACCGTCCCAGAAATCGCGGATCCACTCGAGGTCTTTCCATGAAATCGACGGATCGAAGTTATTCGCCAGCCAGCCGATGTAATCCTCCAGACCGGTCGGTTGGCCGAGATAGGCGGAGATATTGCCCAGATCGTGCGGGCGACCGTTAAGGCCGACGTCCCACGCCCACTGCGGATGAGACACCGCCTGCCAGTAGCGGCGCAGGGCGGCGTTCGGGCCGCTCATGCCGGAATGGGCGTCGCGGTAGCGGGCGCCAGGGGTCGGCATATCGACGGTAAAGACCAGCGTCGAGCAGCCGGCGGCCTTGGCGCGCTCCAGCGCATTGCGCATAAAGCCGCGGTCGCGCAGGACGTATAACTGGAACCACATCGGGCGTTTGATGGTCGGGGCGACCTCTTCAATCGGGCAAACGGAAACGGTAGAGAGGGTGAACGGAATGCCTTTGTCGTCCGCCGCGCCGGCGGCCTGCACTTCGCCGCGGCGAGCGTACATGCCGCACAGCCCGACCGGCGCCAGCGCCGTCGGCATCGCCAGCTTCTCATTGAACAGAGTGGTCTCGAGACTCAGATCCGACATATTGCGCAAAATACGCTGGCGCAAGGCCACATCGGACAGGTCCTCGACGTTACGGCGCAGGGTATGTTCGGCGTAGGCGCCGCCGTCGATATAGTGGAACAGAAACGGCGGCAGGATACGCTGTGCGGCGGCGCGATAGTCGCTGGCGGCGGAAATAATCATCACGAGTTCTCCCTGGAATTTTCATTGTGGTCACCGGGCAGGCGGGTAATTCGCGCCTGGCGGGCCTGGTCTTCATCAAAACGTTTAATCGTGGCGTGGACAAAACCTAAGTGGCCCATCATCGCCTGCCGCGCCGCCTCGGCGTCACCGGCAACAATAGCCTCCATAACGGCCTGGTGCTGTTCAGTCAGGCGGGCAAACACCGGCGGCACCAGATACATGCGCTGGCGGCTCTGCTTAACGGAGGAGTGCAGCAGGTCGAAAAAACCGCGCATGGTTTGCAGGAGCACCACGTTATGCGAGGCTTCGGCGATGGCCAGATGGAAGCGGACATCCGCCTGCGAGGCGATATCCGGGTCTTCACTCTGGGTCGCTTCAAAGCACAGACGAATTTTTTCTTTATCGGCGTCGGTGGCCCGCATCGCTGCGTGCCACGCGGTGCTGGCCTCGATGGCGTGGCGGGCTTCGAGGATGTCGAAGCTGTAGTCCGGGTCATCGGCCAGTAGCGTCTTCAGCGGCTGGACGATGTTTTGCTCCGACCACGGTTCATGCTGCCAGCGGACGAAGGTGCCGCCGCCGCGACGGCTCAGCAGCACGCCTTCATTGACCAGCATCGCCAGCGCTTCGCGCAGGGAATTGCGCGAGACGCCGAGCTGGGCGGCGAGCTGGCGTTCAGCGGGCAGTCGCATGCCCGCCTCCAGCTGTTGTTCTTCAATCAGCGCCCGGACGCGACGCGC
The DNA here is from genome assembly GCF_057784655.1 of Klebsiella sp. PK18. NCBI lineage: Bacteria > Pseudomonadati > Pseudomonadota > Gammaproteobacteria > Enterobacterales > Enterobacteriaceae > Klebsiella > Klebsiella sp. PK18. The sequence goes on from NZ_CM173493.1 coordinate 161,000, forward strand.
CACGTCGTCGGCCAGGCGTTTAGGCATCACTATCACGGGATCATCCAGGTTAAAACGTAGGCCTGCAGCGTGGTGATCAGGCCCACCATGCAGGTGAAGATCAGGCTGTGTTTGACGGTAAAGCGGAACAGATCCGACTCTTTACCCACCAGGCCTACCGCTGCGCAGGCGATGGCGATCGACTGAGGGGAAATCATCTTGCCGGTGACACCGCCGGTGGTGTTGGCCGCGACCAGCAGAATATCGGAGACGCCAATCTGCTGCGCGGCCGTTGCCTGCAGTGCGGCGAACAGGGCGTTAGACGAGGTGTCCGAACCGGTCAGGAATACCCCCAGCCAGCCAAGGAACGGCGAGAAGAAGGTAAACGCGTGGCCGGTATGCGCCAGCGCCAGGGCCAGGGTCGACGACAGCCCGGAGTAGTTGGAGATAAAGGCGAACGCCAGCACCATGCCGATAGAGTAGATCGGCAGCGCCAGATCCTTCAGCGTCCCGGCGAAGGTGGTCAGCGCGTCTTTTGGCTTCATGCGCAGCCAGACGATGGACAGCAGGGCGGCGAACAGAATGGCGGTGCCGGTTGCCGACAGCCAGTCGAATTTATACACCGCGGCGTATGGCGTCGCGGCGCTAACTACCGGCGGCATACGGGCAACCATTTTGTCGAGGAACGGCACCGAAATATTGATGACGAAGTCATACATTGCGCCGCCCGGTGCGAACAGCGCTTTAAACGGCGGTACGCTCCACAGGGTCACGGTGGCGGTCAGGAACAGGAACGGCGACCAGGCGCGGATCACTTGTCCCGCCGTGTAGCGGGTGCGGGCCAGCGTCATATCCACCTGCGAGGCGCCGATATCGCCGAAGCGGAAGATGCGTACCGGCTGCCAGCGTTTGAGGAACAGGGTCAGACAGACCAGGGAGACCAGCGACGAGATGATGTCCGGCAGCTCCGGGCCAAGGAAGTTAGAGCTGAGGTACTGGGCAATAGCGAACGAACCGCCTGCCACCATCACCGCCGGCCAGGTCTCTTTGATGCCGCGCCAGCCATCCATGATGGCCATGATCCAGAACAGGACGATAATGGTCAGGAACGGCAGCTGACGGCCCACCATCTGGCCGATAGCAAAGCTGTCGATACCGGTCACCTGGCCGGCGACCAGGATCGGGATGCCCATCGCGCCGAAGGCCACCGGCGCGGTGTTGACGATCAGGCACAGGCCAGCCGCATACAGCGGGTTAAACCCAAGGCCGACCAGCAGCGCGGCGGTAATCGCCACCGGCGCGCCGAAACCCGCCGCCCCTTCGAGAAAGGCGCCGAACGAGAAGCCGACGATCAGCATCTGCAGGCGCTGGTCCGGCGTAATCGACAGAATCGATGAGCGGATGATGTCGAACTGCCCGGTCTTCACCGAGATTTTATAGACGAAGACCGCGGCGATAATAATCCACGCGATAGGCCACAGGCCGTAGAAGAAGCCGTAGACCACCGAGGCTAAGGCGCGGTCCACCGGCATTTTATAGAACAGCAAGGCGACGGCCAGCGCAATAGCGACGGTCCAGGTGGCTGCGAGGTAGCCTTTCAGTTTGAGCTTAATCAGCGCAAAAAAGAAAAACAGAATCGGTAGCGATGCGATAAGACTGGATAACCAGATATTACCGGCGGGATCGTAGTTTTGTTGCCAGAGATTCATGCAGGGTCTCCATCGGGCCGCCAGGAGAGGAGGGCTGAGTCTGCGCTCATTGCCGATCCCATCGTAGGTAAAATTGGCCCGGCCAATTAAGGGTATCAGGGTTGATGACAACGAATGGTTAATCATATGTTGCTCTTAAGCAACGTATTTGTGATGTATTTTGATGGATTTGTGAACTGCTGGGGGGTAGATGAAATTATTGGTAGGACCAATCGACCTGGCTGAGGGTAAAAATGTGGGAAGTGAAGACAGAATGACCCTCTCCGGGCGGAGAGGGCAGGGGATCAGAATTCGCTGCGGGCGAAACCGGTCATCTCTTTCAGACCCATTTCCCGGCCCAGGGCGGTCATCGGATGGACGACCACCAGACCGCGAACGCTTTTCTTCAGCTTGCCCATATCGGCCTGCTCTTTTTTGGTGATCGCGCGGCGGAACGGCAGGCTCATTAGTTTTTGCGCCTCTTTGCTCAGCTTCTGGCTCTGGACGGAACGCAGACGTTCAATCTCCGCTTCCAGGGTGGCTTTTTCTTTTTCCAGCTCGGCGTATTTGTCGGCGGCTTCCACCAGCGACAGCTCGGCCTGCTGATGGCGGATGGCGTCGAGACGGTCGCTCAGGCGCTTGATTTCATTTTTTTCGACTTCTTTCATGATGACTTAATCTGTTAATAAAGGGGCTTCATTCGCCTATAGTATGTGCTGTGACCGTCATTGTTGATAGCTATTTATCAAAAATTCGCCGTTTATCGCCCGCAGAATGCTATACCAGCGCTCGCTAATAATTTGAATTTTATTAATATTCCGCCTAATACCCGTTCTAATTTCATTTCTGTGAAGCCCGTCGGAAGATAAGCACGTTTTCCTTAACCCGCGCCGGTGATTTGGCTAATGCTTAATCAGATTATTCCCAAAAGGAGGACGTGATGGCAAAGATCGGCGACGGCGTACCACGTTTAATCGATAAAGCGGTTGATTTTATGGCTTCCAGTCAGGCGTTTATGGAGTATTTGAAAAAATCTCCGCGTCTGCAGCATATACCGCGAGATATTCCCCAGGATAAGGAAGCGTTGTTTCTGCAGCGTCTGGAATATTATCGTCAGCTTTACCGGCCGACCTGCGACCAGACGGAGCCGGAGTCAGAGCGTTGATTTCTGGAAGGCTTTTTTTAAGCTGATTCGCGAAATCAGCTCAGTCAGGGACAACACCATTGTTGAGCGCACCATCTGCTGGTAACGCAGCTTCTGCATTGCCAGCAGTTCGGCATCGCTATCATCAAACTGCGGCGTTGGCGGCAGGGCGGCGACGCAGTGCAGCTCGCCGAACGGCCCGATAATTTCGTCGTCGGTAAAGCTGTACTCATTGCCGTCGTGGTTAAGCTCTTCGCGCAGGGCCATCAGCAGTTCGGCGTCTTCATATTCGGCACGACTTATCACCCCAAGGCCATAAATCAGCTTCAGGCGTACAGAGAGATCGCCGAGCGGCCCGCTGCCCTCCAGCAAGGGCTCGACGGCGTATTTCACCGCGTAGTCGTCTTTACGGAACACCTGAAGCACCAGAATATTGACCGCTTCCGTTAACAGTTCGACGGTGGCGATCAGGAAGCTTCGTACGGTTTTGCCAGCATTCAGACGCTCAAGCACACGGTTTTCAAATGCTTGTGTTTCTTCCATCATTGCCTGCATATCTGACAGGAGTCGTAATGGGCGCGACGTTGGTCGCGCCAGGTTGTGCATCATTTTTCCGCGTTGTAGTCGTTAACGGCCTCCGCGACGACATCACTTGCGGCATCCAGGCCGGAAATCTGCGCCAGCGCGGCCTGCGGCCCCTTGTCGGCGATCAGTGCCGCCAGCTCCTGCGCCTGCGGATCGTCTTCGCTACGGAAATGCATCGCCGCTGCAATCCCTTTCACCAGGTTGCGGTGCGGCAGACCGTATTCCAGGGTACCCAGCAGCGGCTTAATTAAACGGTCGCCAGCGCTCAGTTTGCGCAGCGGCTGACGGCCAACGCGCTCAACATCGTCTTTCAGGTACGGGTTCTCGAAACGTCCAAGAATTTTCTGGATATAAGCCGCGTGTTTCTGCGGGTCAAAGGCGTAACGTTTGATCAGCACCGCGCCGCTCTCTTCCATCGCGCCCTGCACGACGGCACGAATTTTCTCGTCGAGGATCGCGTCGCGAATCGTCTGGTGGCCCGCCAGTTTTCCGAGGTAGGCGGTTATAGCATGCCCGGTGTTCAAGGTGAAGAGCTTGCGTTCGACAAATGCCATCAGGTTATCAGTTAATTCCATTCCCGGGATAGTCGGCAGCGCGCCCTTGAACTGCGTCTTATCGACAATCCACTCGCTGAAGGTTTCCACGGTGACTTCCAGCGGGTCATGGGTGGCGGAAGCCGATGGCGGCACAATACGGTCAACGGCGGAGTCGACAAAGCCGATATGGGCTTCAACCCACGCTTTATCTTCTTCCGCCAGCGCGTTAAACACGTGGCCTTTTAACTGCGTGGTGCCGCGCACCATATTTTCGCAGGCGATAATGTTCAGCGGACGTTCGCTGCCCTGCGCTTTGCGCTTCGCCAGCCCTTTGGCGATGGCCGGGGCGATGCGCTCAAGTACGACGGGACCGACGGCGGTGGTGACCAGATCCACCTCAGCGATCAGGTCTACAACCTCATCGCCGATGCTGCTGACGGCATTGACGCCGGAGACAGTATCCACTTGCTCGTTCTCACCGACGACGTGAACCTGATAGCTATGACGGGCATTCAGGGCATCAAGTACGGTCTGATTGACATCGGCGAACGTCAGTTCAATGCCCGCGTCGGCCAGCAATTTACCGATAAAGCCACGTCCGATATTACCTGCGCCAAAATGTAATGCTTTCATAGTATTAACCTTCAATTAATGTTTTTACCTGAGAGGGCTGGGGTGAGGCTTTTCCCCTCACCCAAACCCTCTCCCAAAGGGAGAGGGAATGGACCGTTTTGGTTATTTATTCAACAGTGCCAGAACTTCGTCGACGCTGGTGGTTTTCGCCAGGCGCTCAATCACGGTTTCGTCATCCAGGGCGTTAGTCAGGCTGGTGATAACCTGAATATGCTCGTTGTTGCGGGCCGCGATGCCGATGACCAGACGGGCGACATCGTCTTCATCTTCCCCAAAGCGCACGCCTTCCGGGTACTGGCAGAAGACGACGCCGGTTTTCAGCACACGGTCTTTCGCTTCGATGGTGCCGTGCGGTACCGCGATGGACTCGCCGAGATAGGTCGAGGTCAGTTTTTCGCGGTCCAGCATCGCCTGCACATATTCCGGCTCGACGTAGCCGCCTTTCACCAGCTGCTCGCCGGCGAAGCGAATGGCTTCTTCTTTGGTGGCTGCTTTGCGCCCGAGGAATATGTTATCCGCACCCAACTGGAACAGGTTTTTGTCGCCATCATCAAAGCTGTCTTTCAGGCTATCGGTAACTTTCACTTCATTCTCGATGTGGCGCTGGGCCGCGACCAGACGCTCAGTCAGGCTGGTGTACAGACCGCTGTCGAGGAAGTTGGTCAGCGAAATATGCTGCGCCTGTGGTACCTGGCGCATCGCCCGCTCGGTCAGGTCACGGTGAGTGATGACCAGGTCAACATCCGGCGGCAGGTTATTGATCGCGCTGTTGGTAACCGAGATGTTACTCAGTCCGGCATCCTGCACTTTCTTGCGCAGTACCCCGGCGCCCATGGCGCTGGAACCCATCCCGGCGTCGCAGGCGACGATGATTTTACGCACATGGCTCAGGTCGTTGGTGACATTACCGGCCGCCAGCGGGCTGGCGCCTTTGGATTCCGCTTTCATGTCATGCATACGACGCGTTGCGGCTTCGATATCGTCTTCTTCTTTTACCTTGCTGGTCTTCAGCAGAACCGCAGAGACCACGAAGGAGACCGCCATCGCTGCGATAATCGCGGCGATGTTAGCGAAGTAGGCGCCTTTCGGCGTCATCGCCAGCACCGCCAGGATAGAGCCAGGGGAAGCCGGAGAGACCAGACCGCCATTGAGGATGGTCAGGGTGAAGACACCGGTCATCCCGCCGAGGATAACGGCCAGGATCAGACGTGGGTTCATCAGCACGTACGGGAAGTAGATTTCATGGATACCCCCCAGGAAGTGGATGATAGCCGCCCCGCCTGCTGACTGTTTTGCGCTGCCGCGACCAAAGAACATGTACGCCAGCAGAACGCCCATCCCCGGACCCGGGTTAGCTTCAATCAGGAAGAAGATAGATTTACCCAGCTCGTGGGACTGCTGAATACCCAGCGGCGAGAAGATACCGTGGTTAATGGCGTTATTGAGGAACAGGATTTTTGCCGGTTCCACGAAGATAGACGCCAGCGGCAGCATGTCGTGCGCCACCATAAAGTTAACGCCAGCCGCCAGAATTTTCGACAGAACTTCAACCGCCGGGCCAATGCCGAGGAAGGCCAGAATGGCGAGGATCATCCCGATGATGCCAGCGGAGAAGTTATTCACTAGCATTTCAAAACCGGATTTGATCTTACCGTCTACCCAGTTATCGAACTTCTTGATGCAGTAGCCGCCCAGCGGGCCGGCAATCATTGAGCCGAGGAACATCGGCATATCCGCGCCGACGATAACGCCCATGGTGGTGATCGCCCCGACCACGCCACCACGTTCGCCGCCGACTAATTTACCGCCGGTGTAACCGATCAGCAGCGGCAGCAGGTAGGTGATCATCGGACCGACCAGCTTCGCCAGCGTTTCGTTTGGCAACCACCCTGTCGGAATGAAAAGCGCGGTGATGATACCCCACGCGATAAACGCGCCGATATTCGGCATCACCATATTGCTGAGGAAACGACCAAAGCTTTGCACCTTGATCTTGATATCGGATGACATAAAACACCCCTTCTTCTGTTTTGCGTATCGCGCAGGCTTAAAGCCCGAGGTTTGTTGTTAATGTGGCGGCAGAGGTAGCCGGGCCCTGATTGATAGTGCGAAATCTGGCACTGAATCGTTTAGCTGTCCAGCCAGCGCCCTTTTGTGTGATACGGATCACATGAATATAGGGGGCAAAGCGCTTTTTGTAGTGATGTTGATCACATAATTCCTGTGTAAAAAAACAACACAGCGCCTTTTTAGCCGCTGATCTGCCTTTTTGTGTGATATTTGTCACAATTTTGTTTCGTGGTTTTGTTGTTTGTTTGTGATTTTGATCACAAAGAATTTCACGGTGGATTTTTGCCGCTGTGATCTCGGCCCGGTTTTGCGGCCAGGGCGAGGTGGCTCTGTAACTAAGCAACCTTAACTGCCGAATAACTTTTTTACGCCGGATGGCAAAAATGAAAGGCGTGAATTATGCTCAAAATAGCGGCCCGAATGTCAGTGGGTCGTGAATAAAATTCATATAAATTATTAGCGTAAAGCCGAGGGAATTATGTTTCTCAATTATTTTGCGCTGGGCGTTCTGATCTTCGTTTTTCTGGTCATTTTTTATGGGATTATCATTATTCACGATATTCCATATTTGATCGCCAAAAAACGCAACCACCCTCATTCCGATGCTATTCATGTCGCCGGATGGGTCAGTCTTTTTACTCTCCACGTCATCTGGCCGTTTTTATGGATTTGGGCCACGTTGTACCAGCCTGAGCGCGGCTGGGGCATGCAGCATAAGGCGAATACGGCCCCTGATGAACCTGAAAAAGAGACCGATATACAACAGCTTCGCCAACGACTGAGCGACCTTGAACACCAGGTGGCGGCCATCCAGCGGCCGCAGTCCACCTCTGCGGCGGAGAAATAATCTATGGATCTGTTGATAATTTTGACCTACGTGGCCATCGCCTGGTCGATATTTAAAATCTTCAAAATACCGGTAAATAAATGGACGGTACCTACCGCGGCGCTGGGGGGCGTATTTATTGTTAGCGCGCTTATTTTATTAATGAACTATAACCACCCTTACACCTTTCTGGCGCAAAAGGCGGTGATATCTATTCCTATTACGCCGCAGGTTACCGGAGTGGTTAACAGCGTCACCGACAAAGCGAATCAGCGCGTCAAAAAGGGTGAGGTGCTTTTTACCATTGACCCGGCACGCTATCAGGCGCGGGTCGACCGTCTGCAGGCCGACCTGGTGACGGCGCTGCACAGTATTAACACCCTCAAGGCGCAGCTCTCTGAAGCCCAGGCCAACACCACCCGCGTGTCGGCGGAGCGCGATCGCTTATACAAGGACTATCAGCGCTACCTGAAAGGGAGCCAGGCGCGGGTGAACCCGTTCTCGGAAAGTGACATCGATAACGCCAGGCAGAATTACCTTGCCCAGGACGCGCTGGTCAAGGCGTCGGTAGCGGAGCAGGCGCAGATCCAGAGCCAGCTGGACAGCATGATGAATGGCGAGCAGTCGCAAGTGGTTAGCCTGCGCGCCCAGCTGGCGGAGGCGAAATACAATCTCGACCAGACCACTGTGCGGGCGCCCAGCGATGGGTATATCACCCAGGTGCTGATCCGCCCGGGGACCTATGCCGCCTCGCTGCCGCTGCGTCCGGTGATGGTGTTTATCCCCGAGCAAAAACGGCTGATCGTCGCCCAGTTTCGGCAAAATTCCCTGTTAAGGCTGGAGAAAGGAGACGATGCGGAAGCGGTGTTTAATGCTCTGCCCGGGCAGGTGTTCCACGGCAAACTGGTGAGTATTTTACCGGTGGTGCCGGGAGGAAGTTATCAGGCGCAAGGGGCGTTACAGTCGCTGACCGTGACGCCGGGCAGCGATGGCGTGCTGGCGACCATCGAGCTCGACCCCAATGCCGAAATTGATGCGCTGCCTGATGGTATCTACGCGCAGGTGGCGGTCTACTCCGACCATTTCGCCCACGTCTCGGTGATGCGTAAAGTGTTGCTGCGGATGACCAGCTGGATGCACTACCTCTATCTCGATCATTAATGCGATCGGCGGCAGGTTGAGCGGGACGCTCACCTGCCTTTTGCCCCGCCCTGAGCCATACTCATATCTTTGTTGGCGATAATTTGTTGGCGATAAGGAGCAGGCTATGAAACTGATCGGCAGCTACACCAGTCCCTTTGTGCGCAAAATCTCCGTGATCCTGCTGGAAAAGCGCATCCCTTTTGAGTTTGTCAACGAATCCCCCTACAGCGAAAGCAACGGTGTGGCGCGCTATAACCCGCTGGGCAAGGTACCGGCGCTGGTGACAGACGACGGTGAGTGCTGGTTTGACTCCCCGGTCATCGCCCAGTATCTGGAGCTACTGGGCGTGGCGCCGCCGATGATCCCCGCCGACCCCAGAGCCGCTCTCAGGATGCGCCAGCTTGAAGCACTGGCGGATGGAGTGATGGAGGCCGCCCAGGCGCTGGTGCGTGAAAAGGCTCGCCCGGGCGCGCAACAGTCAGAGCAAGAGCTGCTCCGCCAGCGGGAGAAAGTGGCTCGCGGTCTCGACCGGCTGGAAGCCTGCGCGGCAGACGGAACGCTGCGCGGCGACGAGGTTAATCTGGCGACCATTTCAACGGCCTGCGCCATTGCTTATCTGAACTTTCGCCGGGTCGCGCCCGGCTGGTGCGCCACCCGGCCGCAACTGGTGAAGCTGGTGGATGCGTTGTTCCAGCGCGCCAGCTTTGCGCGTACCGAACCGCCGCGGACTTGACCCAGGCAGGTAACAGTTTGCGCAAGGAGGCGTTACAATCGCCGCTGATTGTTGACTCCCTCTCCCGTCGGGAGGGGGGAAATAACTTACCGCCAGGCCCATTCATGACTACCGATATTCGTGCGCTTTATACCCGGCTTCCGGCCATTGACCGCTTACTACGCGACCCCGCTTTTTCTCCCCTGCTGGCGCAGCACGGCCATTCGCAGGTGGTGGCGCAGCTGCGCCAGATGCTGGATGAGGCGCGGGAACAGATTAGCCAACGGCAGACGCTCCCTGACTGGAGCCATGACTGGCTGCACGCCTGTGAGCAGCGGCTCACCGCCGGCCAGCGGAGCGCCCTGCGTCCGGTGTTTAATCTCACCGGTACGGTATTGCATACCAATCTGGGGCGCGCCATCCAGGCGGAGTCGGCCGTGGAGGCGGTTGCCAGCGCGATGCGCGCGCCGGTGACGCTCGAATATGATCTCGACGACGCCGGGCGCGGCCATCGCGATCGCGCCATTGCCGATCTGCTGTGCCAGATCACCGGCGCGGAAGATGCCTGTATCGTGAACAACAACGCGGCGGCCGTTCTGCTGATGCTGGCGGCCACCGCCAGCGGCCGCGAAGTGGTGGTTTCCCGCGGCGAACTGGTGGAGATCGGCGGCGCATTTCGCATTCCTGATGTGATGCGTCAGGCGGGTTGTCAGCTGCACGAAGTGGGTACCACCAACCGCACCCATGCCAAAGACTATCGTCAGGCGGTGAATGACAATACCGCGCTGCTGATGAAGGTTCACACCAGCAACTACAGCATTGAAGGCTTTACCAAAGCCGTCGACGAAGCGGAGCTGGCGGCCATTGGCCGCGAACTGGACATCCCGGTGGTGGCCGACCTGGGCAGCGGGTCGCTGGTGGATCTCAGCCAGTATGACCTGCCGAAGGAGCCGATGCCGCAGGAGATGATCTCCGCCGGGGTGAGCCTGGTCAGTTTCTCTGGCGACAAGCTGCTCGGCGGCCCGCAGGCCGGAATTATCGTCGGCAAACGCGCGCTGATTGCCCGGCTGCAAAGCCATCCGCTGAAGCGGGCCCTGCGCGCGGATAAAATGACCCTCGCGGCGCTGGAAGCCACGCTGCGCCTCTATCAGCACCCGGAGGTGCTGACGGAGAGATTACCGACGCTGCGCTTGCTCACCCGTCCGGCGGAAGAGATCCGCCGGCTGGCTGAACGCCTGCTGCCTGACCTGGCGGCACACTATGCTGACTTTGCCGTCAGCGTGGCAGCCTGCCAGTCGCAGATTGGCAGCGGTTCGTTACCCGTTGACCGCCTGCCCAGCGCGGCGTTGACCTTTACCCCGCATGACGGCCGCGGCAGCCGGCTGGAGGCGCTGGCTGCCCGCTGGCGCGCGCTGCCGTGTCCGGTGATTGGCCGCATTGATGATGGTCGGCTCTGGCTGGACCTGCGCTGTCTGGAAGATGAAACCCGGTTTATGGAGATGTTGTTACGATGATTATTGCCACCGCTGGACATGTTGACCACGGCAAAACGACGCTGCTGCAGGCGATAACCGGCGTAAATGCCGATCGTCTGCCGGAAGAGAAAGCGCGGGGAATGACGATCGATCTCGGCTATGCCTACTGGCCGCAGCCGGACGGGCGGGTGCTGGGATTTATTGACGTTCCCGGGCACGAAAAGTTTTTGTCCAACATGCTGGCGGGGGTGGGGGGTATTGACCATGCGCTGCTGGTGGTGGCCTGCGATGACGGGGTGATGGCGCAAACCCGCGAACACCTGGCGATCCTGCAGTTGACCGGAAAGCCGACGCTGACCGTGGCGCTCACCAAAACGGACCGCGTGGCGGCCGCCAGGGTGGAGGAGGTCCGGGCGGAGGTCGAGCAGACTCTGCGCGAGCTGGGCTTTGACGCCGTCGCTTTCTTTCCCACCGCGGCGGCGGAAAACATCGGTATTGCCGAACTGCGCAGCCATCTGCTGCAGCTTGCGGAGCGCCCCCACCCGCAGCAGCAGCGGTTTCGCCTGGCGCTGGACCGCGCTTTTACCGTCAAAGGCGCGGGGCTGGTGGTCACCGGGACGGCGCTCTCCGGCGAAGTACGGGTCGGGGATACCCTGTGGCTTACCGGCGTCAACACGCCGATGCGCGTCCGCGGCCTGCATGCCCAGAATCAAGCGGTTGAGCAGGCGCACGCCGGGCAGCGCATCGCGCTGAATATTGTCGGCGATGCACAGAAAGAGGCAGTGCACCGCGGCGACTGGCTGTTGTCCTCACCGCCGCCGGAGCCTGCGGAACGGGTGATTGTCGAGCTGCAGTGCCATACGCCGCTCAGCCAGTGGCAACCGCTGCATATTCACCATGCTGCCAGCCACATTACCGGTCGGGTGTCGCTCCTCGAGGGCAACCTGGCGGAGCTGGTGCTGGATACCCCGCTGTGGCTGGCGGATAACGACCGGCTGGTGCTCCGCGATATCTCTGCTCGCTTGACGCTGGCCGGCGCACGGGTGGTGACGCTGGATCCCCCGCGCCGCGGCAAACGTAAACCGGAATATCTGCAGTGGCTGCACGCCCTGGCGGCAGTTGGCGCTGACGATGCGCAGGCGCTTGAGCTGCATCTGCAGCGGGATGCCGTCCGGCTTGAGCGCTTCGCCTGGGCGCGGCAGCTCAGCGAAGCCGGAATGGCGGCCCTGATCCAGCGACCGGACTATCTGCAGGCCGGACAGCGCCTGCTCAGTGCGCCGCTTGCCGCCCGCTGGCAGCGAAAATTGTTGGATGCCCTGGCGCGCTACCATGAGCAGCATCGCGACGAGCCGGGCCCTGGCCGGGAGCGCCTGCGCCGCATCGCGCTGCCGATGGAAGATGAAGCGCTGGTGCTGCTGCTGATTGAGCAGATGCGTGAGAGTGGCTTAGTCCACAGCCATCACGGCTGGCTGCATTTGCCGGAGCATAAAGCCGGGTTTACCGACGAGCAGCAGGCGGTCTGGCAGAAGGTGGAAACCCTGTTCGGCGATGCCCCCTGGTGGGTGCGCGATCTCGCGCGCGAAGTCCATGTTGAAGAGTCCCTGATGCGCGCGGTGCTGCGCCAGGCGGCGCAGCAGGGGATGATTACCGCGATCGTCAAGGATCGTTACTACCGCAACGATCGCATTGTGCAGTTCGCCCAACGGGTGCGCGAGCTGGATCAGCTGCGCGGATCAACCTGCGCCGCGGATTTCCGCGACACCTTAAACGTCGGGCGGAAGCTGGCGATTCAGATCCTGGAGTATTTTGATCGGATTGGCTTCACCCGCCGTCGCGGTAACGATCATATCCTGCGCGATAAGGCGTTGTTTCTGTAATCATTCACGCCAGCTCCCCGGCGGACTTCGTGCAGGGGAGCTGGCGAAAAGAACTTGTTAAAACCGCTGCGTGAGACCGCCGAAGCAATTTCGCGTGAGCTGGGTTTCACGGTGCGTGAAGCGTCAGGCAAATGACCACATCCTGCAGGCCATCTGACAAAAAACAGCGCTGATTCCATTCAGGATCAAAGCGCGGGCAGGGACTATTCTGGCACCCTGCGGTTTTATCCCCAGGGAGCAGAGGATGAACCAGTTTCTTATTGCCAATGCCCAGCGGTGTATTGGCTGTCGTACCTGTGAAGTGGCTTGTGCGGTGGCGCACCAGCAGGCGCAGGATGTCGCCGCCCTGTCGACGAACCATTTTGCGCCGCGTATCCGGGTGGTGAAAAGCGGTGACATATCGATGGCGACGGCGTGCCGGCAATGCGAGGATGCGCCCTGCGCCAGCGTTTGCCCGCAAGGGGCGATTCAGCGCGACAATGACGTCTGGTGGGTCGATCAGCGGCGCTGCATCGGCTGCAAAAGTTGCATGGTGGCCTGCCCGTACGGCGCGATGACCGTTACGGTAGTGAAGGAGCAGGCGCAGGCGCTGAAATGCGATCTATGCCATCACCGCGCTGAAGGACCAGCCTGCGTGGCCGCCTGCCCGACGCAGGCGCTGCGGGTGATGGTTCCCGCGGATCTGGAGGCGCTATGTGCGCAAAAACGCCAGCGGCTGGCGCTGGCGTGAGTGGGGGCGCTGACGGGCGTTACCCGCCCGTGGCGTCAGCGGCTATGCTTCCTGTTCGCGCCAGGCGAATTCAATCTCTTCGGCGAGAATTTTCACCCCGGCCTCAATTTTTTGCGGGTCTGGCACATAGTTCATGCGCATACACTGGTGAGTGTGCGGCCACGGCTTATCCAGACCCGGGAAGAAGTAATCCCCCGGCACCATCAGCACGCCGCGCTTTTTCAGCCGCTGATACAGCAGCTCGGTGGAGACCGGCAGGTCCTTAAACCATAGCCAGAGGAAAATGGCTCCTTCCGGTTTGTGGATCAGGCAGCGCTCCTCCGGCAAATAACGGCGAATAATGGCGATGGTTTCCTGCACCCGCTGGTAATAGAAGGGCTTGATCACCGTCTCTGACAGGCGCAGTAGATCCTGTCGTTTAATCATTTCGCACATCATTGCCGGCCCAATGCCACCAGGGGCGAGGCTGATAATGCCGTTCATGTTGCTGATGGCGGTGATGATTTTCTCGTTGGCGATGATAATCCCGCAGCGGCTGCCCGGCAGGCCCAGTTTGGACAGGCTCATACACAGCACGATGTTTGGATTCCACAGCGGTCGGGCGTCGCTAAAGATAATGCCCGGGAACGGCACGCCGTAGGCGTTATCAATCACCAGCGGGACCCCGTGCTGATTCGCCAGCGCATCCAGTTTGATCAGCTCTTCATCAGTGATGACGTTGCCGGTCGGGTTGGTGGGGCGCGAGACGCAGATCATCCCGGTCTCTTCCGTCACCTGCAGATGTTCAAAATCAACGTGGTATTTGAACTGGCCTTCCGGCAGCAGTTCGATGTTCGGCCGGGTGGCAACGAACAGATCCTCTTCCAGACCGGCATCGGCGTAACCAATATATTCCGGCGTCAGTGGGAACAGTACCTTACGCGTGGTGCCATCTGCCCGACGGCCTGCAAACAGATTAAATAAGTAGAAAAATGCGCTCTGACTGCCGTTTGTTAGCGCAATATTCTGTGGTTCGATCTCCCAGCCCAGCTCGTCGCGCAGCATGTTCGCCAGCAGGCTCAGCAGCTCGCTTTTGCCCTGCGGCCCATCATAATTACAAAGCGCATCAAGGGCTTTGCCATTATCCAGCATGTCGGACAGCAGCTGCTGGAAGTAGTCATTCATTTCCGGGATCTGAGCGGGGTTGCCGCCGCCCAGCATAATAGCGCCCGGCGTGCGCAGACCGTCATTAAGGTCTTCCATCAAGCGGGTGATGCCTGAATGACGGGTGAATTTGTCGCCGAAAAGGGAAAATGTCATCGCGAATAGTCTATCGGTGGTTCTGGAAAGTGGCTAACCATAACGCCAGCGCTAGCGTGGTGCAAATCGGCGGGAGGAGACGGCTTTTTATCTTTATCCTGTAAATTGCTATTTTGTTAGCGTTTTGTTCTGAATGGCTCCCCGCCAGGGCGGAGAGCCACCTGTGGATTACTGCTGTTGTCCGGCCCAGATGACCATCACTTTGTCTTCACCGCTCTCACGCACGAACCCGTAACCACGCGGCATCGACAGCGTTGTCTGTTTGCCCATGCCGATTGCCGGATGGCGAGCGCGGAACTGACCGATCTTCTGCCAGTGAGTGACGCTGCGGGCCGCCTTGCCGTTAACATCCTGCCAGTTCATCTGCGAACGGGTGCCCTGTAGCGGGTCCGAGCCGGTGGGGCCGAACGGACGTGATGATTCGTCACCATAGAAAATCTGCACGGCGCCAGGGGCCAGCAGCAACAGCTCCGCCGCAGTGGTGCCGCCTTCGCGGAACAGGCGCGTATCGTGCGAGGAGAGGTAACTCAGGACGTTAAAGCTCTGCAGCTTGTCCGCCATTTGCTGCCAGGTGAGGTCAATATTAGCCATACAGGTCGCCGCTTTCGCCGCCTGATCCTGATAGTCGAAATTGATCATCGCATCAAAACCGTGGCGATAATAATCGCTCTGCATCACTCCATGTCCCCAGGCTTCGCCGGTCATCCAGAACGGCGCCGCATCCAGCGCTTTATCCGGATTGGCTTTCTTCCACTCCGCCAGCGCGGCGGTGGCCTGGGTTTTTAACTGCTGCCAGGCGTCCATCTCCACATGTTTGGCGGTATCGACGCGGAAGCCATCGATGCCGTAGTCGCGCACCCACTGGCTCAGCCAGTGCGTCAGGTAGTCGCGCGGCGTATAGCCCGGGATCGCCTTCGCCGCGGTGTCCGGTTTATGGCTATAGAAGTTCGGCAGGCCTGAGGCTTCCTTCGATTCGGTTTTCAGGTCCGGCAGGAAGGCCAGCGACATGGTGAGATCGTCATAGCCTGGGTTGTCATAATCGCCGATATCGGTGCGGATCCACTTCTTGCCCCACCATTTCTCCCAGCCGGCTTTGTCGCTGAAGTTGATATAGTCGTTAAAGCTGTGCCAGGTCTGACCCGCGCCCGGTTTCCAGTCCGTCCAGCGCTCGCCAAGGGTTTTTTTCAGCTCATCGCCTTGCAGATACAGGGCGCCGAACTGGAACTCCTGCATGTCGGCCAGGGTAGCGTAACCGGTATGGTTCATCACCACGTCAAACAGGATGCGTATGCCGCGCTTATGCGCTTCATCCACCAGCCGGCGGAGATCCGCTTCGGTCCCCATGTTGGCATCCAGTTTCGACCAGTCCTGGGTGTAATAGCCGTGGTAGGCGTAGTGAGGAAAATCGCCCTTCGTGCCGCCGCCGACCCAGCCGTGGATCTGCTCAAGCGGGGAGCTGATCCACAGGGCGTTAACCCCCATCTGCTGCAGATAATCCAGCTTGCTGGTTAATCCCTGCAGGTCGCCGCCGTGGAAGGTGCCGATCTCCTGCATGCCGTCTTTATGACGGCCATAGCTGTTGTCGTTGGCCGGGTTACCGTTTACAAAGCGATCGGTCAGGACGAAGTAGACAGTGGCGTTGTGCCAGTCAAACGGCGCCGGGGCGGCGGTCTCGGCACGCTCGAGCAGCAGCAGGCCATTGCTGCCGAAGGCGGGCTGCAGGGTGATTTTGCCGCCGCTGACGGTCGCGACATTGCCGCTGTAGAAATCGCGGACCTTGCTGCCCTCGGCGAAGGTTTTGCTGACGTCGATGGTCAGCGGTTTTCCATCCCACTTCGGACACTGACGGATCTGCGGCGCCGCGGCGCTGGCCTCTTTTTCCTCCAGCGAAATCATCATTGTCGGTGTGCCGGAGCGGGTATCCACCTCCAGGGTATACAACCCCTGGCGGAAGATGCGCCATTGCGGCGGGGTGCCACGGCAGGGCTCCATGGACAGCATCTGGTTGAGCTTAATGCCGCCGGAAGGCTGCCAGCACTGCTGGTCAAAGTTTAGCTGCAGAGGACGTGTACCCTTCTCAACCACTTTCTGGCTGATGAATCGGCCCGTCCCTTCTTCGGTAAAGGCAGGGAAGTCGGTGGTAGTCCAGGCGGCAAAGGCCATCCCAGGCACGAATAACGTGGCAAGCGCAGCGAGTTTCATTGCGGGATCCTGTGAGCGGTTTTTATCTAGTGTGCCTTGTTGCCGCACGGGTGAACTCCTCCTGGCCGGCGTTTTACCAGGAGGATGAAAAGGGGTGAGTGACACCGCTCAAAAAATAGGCTAAAAATGAGACGAAGCTAGCATTTTCGCACTGGCGATGCGGCGCAGAAACCGATTTCAGATGACACCAATTCGGAATTGGACTATTTCTGTTGATGCTCTCATTGCGTATTTTTGATACTATTAGCGATTCAGCTATCGTTTTTTTGTGAAAAACAAGGTGTTGGAATGCATATATCCGACCAGGAGACCTGATGATATCGAATCCCATACGACGATATGGGGCCGCCATACTTATGTTACTAACCTGTGTATTTTCAGGTAGTGTGTTGGCAACAACGCACACAGCAACAAAGAGTCATAAAGCCCCAACGGTTAAGAAGATCAGTAGTACTAAGGTAAGCAGTAAACAAGAGTATTCTCGCAATAGTGTAAAGAGCAGTTCACTTCCTGACTTGCGAAAATACCCTTCCGGAACACCAAGGAAAAAAGCGTTTCTCCGGACGGTCATGCCTTATATTACCAAGCAGAATCAGGCGATTACTGCGGATCGTAACTGGCTTGTTTCCAAGCAGTACGATGCTCGCTGGTCGCCGACTGAGAAGGCGCGCCTGAAAGATATCGCTGCCCGTTATAAGGTGAAGTGGTCAGGCAATACGCGTCATGTGCCCTGGAACGCGCTGCTTGAGCGTGTCGACATTATTCCGAACAGCATGGTAGCAACCATGGCGGCGGCGGAAAGTGGCTGGGGTACCTCCAAGCTGGCGCGTGAGAACAACAACCTGTTTGGCATGAAGTGCGGCGCCGGTCGCTGCCGCGGGGCGATGAAAGGCTACTCGCAGTTCGAATCAGTGGAGCAGTCGGTGCAGGCTTATGTCACCAACCTGAACACCCACCCGGCTTATTCTTCATTCCGCAAATCGCGCCTGCAGCTGCGCAAGGCGGATCAGGAAGTGACGGCCAGTACCATGATTCATAAGCTGAAGGGTTATTCGACCAAAGGGTCGAGCTACAACAACTATCTCTTCGCGATGTATCAGGACAATCAGCGGCTCATCGCCGCCCATCTGTAATCCGGATGCCCGGCCTTGTCGCCGGGCATTTTTTTGCCCTACAGCATCACCTCGCTGTGCCGGTCACGGTACTCCTTCGGCGTCACGTCGTACTCCTTCTTAAACACCGAATAGAAATATTGCAGCGATGGGTAGCCGCACATTTGTGAAATCTCATTGATCGACAGGCTGGTGGACACCAGCAGGCTGCGCGCCTTTTCCAGTTTCTCGCTGTGGATCACCGTGTGGATGGTCTCCCCGACTTCCTCTTTGAAGCGTTTCTCCAGATTGGAGCGAGAGATGCCCACGGCGTCGAGCACCTGTTCCACCTTGATGCCTTTGCAGGCGTTGTTGCGAATGTAATGCATCGCCTGAATCACGGAGGGATCGTTCAATGACCGGTAGTCGGTGGAGCGTCGCTCAACGACGCGCATCGGCGGGATCAGCTGGCGCTGCAGCGGGAGCACCTCGTTATTCAGCAGCCGGTGGAGTAATTTTGCCGCCTGATAACCCATCTGGCGGGTGCCCTGGGCGACGGAGGAGAGGGCGACGCGAGAGAGATAGCGGGTCAGCTCCTCGTTATCGATGCCAATAACGCACAGTTTCTCTGGCACCGGGATATGCAGCAGCTCGCAGGCCTGCAGGACGTGGCGGGCGCGGGCGTCGGTGACGGCGATGATGCCGGTTTGCGGCGGCAGGGTTTGCAGCCAGTCGGCGAGCCGGTTTTGCGCGTGCTGCCAGTTTTCCGGCGCCGTCTCCAACCCCTGGTAGACCACGCCGCGATACTTCTCCTTCGCGACCAGCTGGCAGAAGGCATACTCGCGCTCTACCGCCCAGCGTTTACCGCTGGAGGTGGGGAGTCCGTAAAACGCGAAGCGGTGCACCCCTTTTTCCTTCAAATGGAGAAAGGCGCTTTCCACCAGCGCGGCGTTGTCCGTGGCAATATAGTGGACCGGCGGGTACTGCTCTGGCTGATGATAAGATCCGCCGACGCCGACGATGGGCACGTGGACATCGGCCAGCAACTTTTCGATTTCGGGATCGTCATAGTCGGCGATAACGCCATCGCCCAGCCACTCTTTGATGTTTTCGATTCGTGCCCGAAAATCCTCTTCAATAAAGATATCCCACTCCAGCTGGGAGGCTTGCAGATACTCGCCGACGCCCTCAACCACCTGGCGGTCATAAGCTTTGTTGGCATTGAATAACAGCGTAATACGGTGACGCTTTTCAAACATAGATAATGTTCCTGCTCTAACCCCGGTCATACCCCTTCATTCTTGATGTTGCCAATGGCCTGGCTTCCTCACTCACCCGGGCCACGTACGCCGGTACGCGGCCCGGGGGCGTCGTCTGCAACCCGAATGATGTTGGGTATACACTACCGGCTAATGCCCGAGATATTTCAAGCGCCTTGTGGCGAAGTTTGGCGGTAGCGCAAAGAATTCAGACATTCTTCAGAGAGTCTCTCCTCACGCGCGCCGCTTGGTGGCGGAGTCCATCCACACCGCCAGCAGCAAAATGGCGCCTTTAACGATATATTGCCAGAAGGTGGCGACGTCCATCATGCTCATGCCGTTATCCAGGGCTGACATAATAAACGCCCCCATTACCGCTCCGGCGACGCTGCCGATGCCGCCCGCCAGGCTGGTGCCGCCGATGACGCAGGCGGCGATGGCGTCCAGTTCGGCGATATTGCCCGCCGAGGGCGACCCGGCGCCGAGGCGCGAGCTGAGGATCAGCCCGGCAATGGCGACCATCAGGCCGTTAATGGCAAACACCGCCAGCTTGGTTCGCTCGACGTTGATCCCTGAGAGGCGGGCCGCCTCCAGGTTGCCGCCGATGGCATAGATGCGACGACCAAAGGCGGTGCGGGTGGCCATAAACAGACCTGCCAGCAGCAGGGCAGCGAGGATCAGCACCGGGGTCGGCACGCCACGATAGTCATTGAGCAGCCAGATTGCGCCCAGCACAATCACCGCGGTAATGGCCTGACGGCCAACGGCGGCGGTGGAGGACGAGGTCGCCAGACCTAACGCCTGACGGCGCATCCGCCCGCGCCACTGCCAGACGATAAACGCCGCCATGCCGACCACGCCGATGCCAAACCCAATACCGTCTGGCAGATAGCTTTGGCCGATCTGCGCCATCGCCGGGCTGGTGGGCGAGACGGTGGTCCCGTTGGTGATGCCGATCAGAATGCCGCGAAACGCCAGCATCCCGGCGAGGGTGACGATAAACGAGGGAACCTTGCGATAGGCCACCCACCATCCGTTCCACGCCCCGAGCAGCAGGCCCATCACCAGGGTCACCAGGATGGTGAGCGGCAGCGGCCAGCCGAGCCAGACGTCAAAGATTGCCGCGGCGCCGCCCAGCAGCCCCATCATCGAGCCGACGGACAGGTCGATTTCTGCCGAAATAATCACAAACACCATGCCAACGGCGAGGATGCCGGTGATGGCCGTCTGGCGCAGCAGGTTGGAGATATTGCGTGCGCTCAGGTAGGCGCCATCGGTAACCCAGGTGAAAAACAGCATAATGACGACGATGGCGGCGATCATCACAAAGACCTGGAGATTCAGCCCCTTCAGCGCCGGCAAGGCGGCGGGGGCGGTTGGGGTGAGTTTGATTTCAGACGACGTGTTCTTCGACATGGCGTTCGCTCCTCAGCGCGGCTTCCATCACCTGTTCCTGGGTCAGATGTTGATTAACCAAATTGGCTTTTAGTCTACCTTCGTGCATGACCAGCACCCGATCGCTGAGACCGAGCACCTCGGGCAGTTCTGATGAAATGACAATGACCGCGATGCCCTGCTGCACCAGCTGGTTAATCAGTTTATAAATTTCATACTTCGCCCCGATATCGATGCCACGGGTGGGTTCGTCGAGGATCAGAATGCGCGGATTGAGCAGCAGACAGCGCGCGAGAATCGCCTTTTGCTGGTTGCCGCCGCTCAGGCGGCCAATCGCCAGTTCCGGCGAAGAGGTTTTAATTTTCAAACGCTGAATGGACTGCTGAATGCAGTGCTGCTCGGCGGCGTCGTCCAGGCTGCTCATCGCGCCGGTGAACTGGTTGAGCGCCGCCAGGGTAATGTTTTTGCCCACCGCCATCACCGGCACGATGCCGTCTTTTTTGCGGTCTTCCGGCACCATGGCGATGCCGTGGGCAATGGCCTGCTGGCAGTTAGAAATGCTCACCGGCTGGCCATCAATAAAGATCTCCCCTTGCCAGCGCCCCGGCCAGACGCCGAACAGGCACTGTACCGCCTCGGTACGTCCGGCGCCGACCAACCCGGCGATGCCGAGGATTTCCCCGCGACGCAGGGAAAACGAGACGTCATTGACGCGTTTAATATGGCGGTTTACCGGGTGCCAGGCGGTTAAATGTTCGACCCGCAGGATCTCCTCGCCGTGGGCGTGCGGCTCGCTGGGATAGAGCGCGGTGAGCTCGCGGCCGACCATCATGGTGATGATATCGTCTTCGCTCATGCCGCTGGCGTCGCGGGTGCCGATGTGCTGGCCATCGCGGATCACGCAGATCGTGTCGGAGATCGCTTTGACCTCATTGAGCTTGTGAGAAATATAAATGCAGGCGATACCGTGGTTTTGCAGATCGCGAATGATCGTCAGCAGCGTCGCGGTCTCTTGTTCGGTTAAGGAAGCGGTCGGTTCGTCGAGGATCAGCAGACGAACCTGTTTATTCAGCGCCTTGGCGATCTCCACCAGCTGCTGCTGACCAAGGCCGAGGTCGCCGACGCGGGTGTCGGGCGATATGGGCAGATTGACCTGCGCCAGCAGCTTCTGACAGCGCAGCGTCATGGTTTCATAATCCAGCAGACCGTGGCGGGAGATCTCGGCGCCGAGGAAAATATTCTCCAGCACGGTGAGATGTTTCACCAGCGCCAGCTCCTGGTGAATAATGGCGATGCCTTTGCGTTCGGTATCGCGAATATGGTTTGCCTGCAGCGTTTCGCCGGCAAAAATAATCTCGCCCTCATAGCTTCCGTGCGGATAGATACCGCACAACACCTTCATCAGCGTCGATTTCCCCGACCCATTTTCACCGCATAACGAGACCACCTCACCCGCGTTAAGACGCAGGCTGACGTTATCCACGGCTTTAACGGCGCCGAAGGTTTTGGTGATGTTCTTCATTTCGAGTAGCCAGGCCATAAAGACTCCGCAAAAGTGATATCCGGCGGGATGAAAATGACGCCCCGGAGCGGGGCGTCAGCCATTACAGTTCACTCTTTTTATGAAAACCGTCTTTAATCACCGTGGCGTCGATATTCTCTTTATTTACCTCAATGGGCGTTAACAGGCGCGAAGGGACGTCTTTTAAGCCGTTATTAAGCGTGGTATCGGCCTTCGGCTGCTTATCGTTACCCAGCTCAACGGCGATTTCAGCGGCGTTGGTGGCCAGGGTGGTAATCGGTTTATAGACGGTCATCGTCTGAGTACCGGAAATAATGCGCTTCACACCCGCCAGGTCAGCATCCTGACCGGAGATCGCCACTTTACCGGCCAGCCCCTGGGCGGTTAAGGCCTGGATGGCGCCGCCGGCGGTGGCGTCATTGGAGGCGACCACGGCATCGATCTTGTTATTATTCGCCGTCAGCGCGTTTTCCATTATTTTCAGCGCGTTCTCCGGCAGCCAGCCGTCAACCCACTGATCGCCGACAATCTTAATTTTGCCTTCATCCACATACGGTTTGAGGACCTTCATCTGCCCGGCGCGGAACAGTTTGGCGTTATTATCCACCGGCGAGCCGCCCATCAGGAAATAATTACCCTGCGGCACTTTGTCGACCAGACTTTGCGCCTGCATTTCACCGACTTTTTCATTGTCGAAAGAAATATAGAAATCAATATCAGCATTATTAATCATACGGTCATAGGCCAGGACTTTAATACCTTCCTGCTTGGCTTCTTTAATCACGTTGCTGAGTACCTGACCGTTATAAGGAATAATGACTAACACATCGACGCCGCGGTTGATCATATTTTCAATTTGCGACATCTGCGTTTCTTCATTGCCGTTGGCGGACTGGACAAAAACTTTGGCGCCTAAGGATTCCGCTTTATTGACGAAAATATCACGGTCTTTCTGCCAGCGCTCCAGACGCAGATCGTCGATGGCCATGCCAATCTTCACTTCTTTCGCCATCCCCGCCATGCTGGCGAGCAGGAGGGAGCTGGCGCAAAGTGTAAGGCAAAGGTTCTTTATCTTCATAATAATGATACCTTTTTTGTAAGGGTAGGTAAGACGAACGGAAAAATAATGTTTGATACATGAGGTTGCGGATACGTTACAGATTCTTAACGCGGAAAGCAGGGCTGGCAATTACCGGTTCTTATTTTGCCGTTATGAAATTTCGTTTAATGTGCAAATTATGACGGCGATCGTATTTTATTCATGCACACTCTTATTATTGCACTGGACTTGTCCGACAAGGCACGGAGAAGGCGGAAGTATATTATTTTTTGCGAGCTGGCGCACGTTTGTGGATTCTCTCAATGGCGGTGTGAAATAACGTAATTGAGGAGAAGGAAAGTGAAATTCTATATTGACTTAAACCCGTCATACTTCAAGTTGTAGGTGGGTTGGTGACATTCGTTGCTCCGACCTTTGCTGGCGCCAGCGCCTGAGGGTTCACGCTCTTGCCGCCTTCCTGCAACTCGAATTATTTAGGGTATCTGATTGGTTATTCGCCGCATCTCTGAATATGGAGTTCTCTATGCAGACCTATTTCGATCAACTCGATCGCGTTCGTTACGAAGGCCCGAAATCCACTAACCCGCTGGCTTTCCGTCACTACAACCCGAATGAACTGGTGCTGGGCAAACGGATGGAAGATCATCTGCGTTTTGCGGCCTGTTACTGGCATACCTTCTGCTGGAATGGCGCCGATATGTTTGGCGTGGGCTCCTTTGACCGTCCATGGCAGCAGCCTGGCGACGCCCTGGAGATGGCCAAACGTAAAGCCGATGTGGCGTTTGAATTCTTCCACAAACTCAACGTGCCTTACTACTGCTTCCACGATGTCGATGTCTCGCCGGAAGGCGCCTCGCTGCAGGAGTACAGCAATAACTTCGCCCGCATGGTCGAGGTACTGGCAGAGAAACAGCAGCAGAGCGGCGTGAAGCTTCTGTGGGGGACCGCAAACTGCTTTACCAACCCGCGCTACGGCGCCGGCGCGGCCACCAACCCGGATCCGGAAGTGTTTAGCTGGGCGGCCACCCAGGTGGTCACCGCGATGAATGCCACTCATCAGCTGGGAGGCGAAAACTATGTGCTGTGGGGCGGTCGCGAGGGCTATGAAACCCTGCTGAATACCGACCTGCGTCAGGAGCGTGAACAGATTGGCCGCTTCATGCAACTGGTGGTGGAGCATAAGCATAAAATTGGCTTTAAAGGCACGCTGCTGATTGAGCCCAAACCGCAGGAACCGACCAAGCATCAGTATGACTATGATGCCTCTACCGTTTACGGCTTCCTCAAACAGTTTGGTCTGGAAAAAGAGATTAAACTGAATATTGAAGCTAACCATGCCACGCTCGCCGGCCATTCGTTCCATCATGAAATCGCGACGGCCATTGCGCTGGGGCTGTTCGGCTCCGTCGACGCCAACCGCGGCGATCCGCAGCTGGGCTGGGATACCGACCAGTTCCCGAACAGCGTCGAAGAGAATGCGCTGGTGATGTATGAAATTCTTAAAGCGGGCGGCTTCACCACCGGCGGCCTCAACTTTGATGCGAAAGTGCGCCGGCAGAGCACCGACAAATACGACCTGTTCTATGGTCATATTGGCGCGATGGATACCATGGCGCTGTCGCTGAAAGTTGCGGCGCGGATGATTGAGGACGGTGAGCTGGATAAACGCGTGGCCAGACGCTACGCCGGCTGGAACGGTGAGCTGGGGCAGCAGATCCTTAACGGGCAGATGACCCTCAGCGACATTGCCCAGTATGCCACTCAGCATCAGCTGGCGCCGCAGCATCGCAGCGGCCAGCAGGAACAACTGGAAAACCTGGTCAACCATTATCTGTTTGATAAGTAATCATGCGGCGGCGCCCGGCATGACCGGCGTCGCAACCAGGATGCTCTGTTCGCGCCACGCTTAGCCGTGGCGCGCGTTTAAGGAGAGGTAGTATGTATATCGGCATCGATCTGGGAACATCGGGCGTCAAAGCCATTCTGCTGAATGAGCAGGGTGAGGTAGTGGCATCGCATACCGAAAAACTCACCGTCTCGCGTCCTCATCCGCTGTGGTCGGAACAAGATCCCGAACAGTGGTGGCTGGCGACAGACACGGCGATGAAAGCCCTGGGCGCGCAGCATAGCCTGCGCGACGTGAAGGCGCTGGGCATCGCCGGGCAGATGCACGGCGCCACGTTGCTGGATAAATCGTTACAGGTGCTGCGTCCGGCCATTTTATGGAATGACGGCCGCTGCGCCGAAGAGTGCCAGCTGCTGGAGGAAAAAGTCAGCGCTTCCCGGCAGATCACCGGCAACCTGATGATGCCGGGCTTTACGGCGCCGAAGTTACTCTGGGTGCAGCGCCACGAGGCGGCGGTGTTCAACCAGGTCGATAAAGTGCTGCTGCCGAAGGACTATCTGCGCCTGCGCATGACCGGCGAGCTTGCCAGCGACATGTCTGACGCCGCCGGTACGATGTGGCTGGACGTCGCCCGGCGTGACTGGAGCGATGAGATGCTCGCCGCCTGCGATCTCAGTCGGGATGCGATGCCGGCGCTGTTTGAAGGCAGCGACGTCACCGGGCAACTGCGATCTGAGGTGGCGCAGGCGTGGAATATGCCGCAGGCGCTGGTGGTGGGCGGCGGCGGCGACAACGCCGCAGGCGCGGTCGGGGTCGGAATGGCCGACGCCGGCCAGGCAATGCTGTCGCTGGGCACCTCAGGCGTCTACTTCGCCGTCAGCGAAGGGTTCCTCAGCAAACCCGAAAGCGCGGTGCACAGCTTCTGCCATGCGCTGCCGGGCCGCTGGCATCTGATGTCGGTGATGCTCAGCGCGGCCTCCTGCCTGGACTGGGCGGCGAAATTAACCGGCCTGGCCAGCGTGCCGGCGCTGATCGCGGCGGCGCAGACGGCGGATGAAAGCGCCGGTCCGGTGTGGTTCCTTCCCTATCTGTCGGGCGAACGCACGCCGCACAACAACCCGCAGGCCAAGGGCGTCTTTTTTGGCCTGACGCATCAGCATGGGCCGGCAGAGCTGGCGCGAGCGGTGCTGGAGGGCGTGGGCTATGCGCTGGCGGATGGCATGGACGTGGTACACGCCTGCGGCATCAAGCCGCAGAGCATCACGCTTATCGGCGGCGGGGCGCGCAGCGCTTACTGGCGACAAATGCTGGCGGATATCAGCGGCCAGCAGCTCGATTACCGTACCGGGGGCGACGTCGGCCCGGCGCTGGGGGCGGCCAGGCTGGCGCAGCTGGCGGTGCACGACGAGGCAGACCGCGCCGGGCTGCTGAAGCCGCTGCCGCTTGAACAAGCGCATCGCCCGGACGATCGCCGTGTGGCCCACTATGCGCCACAGCGGGAAACCTTCCGCCAGATTTATCAGCAGCTGAAACCGCTGATGTCTTAGCCTCAGTCCGTCCGGCAGCGCCGGGCGGATTCCCTCCCTGAATGTCCCAGCTACATCCATCCAAAAAAGCGTATTTGTTTATTCCGAAATCTCCGCTTTCCGGTGCGTAACCTGCGGCATCGCCGGGGGAGTCGGTCATAATCAGCCCCTGTCGACCAGGGAGGTGAGATGAACACAAAACGCAACATTGCCAGGGTGATGATGGCAGCAGGATCGCTGGTTTATCTGCTCGGTATCTGGCGAACCTGCCCGTTGTTTAGCGGTAAAGGTTATTTTCTCGGCGTACTGGTGATGGGGATGTTTGCCGTCCTCGCCCATCAGCGCGCCAGCCAGTGGCAGGAACAGGACGACGGCTTTATTGCCTTATGTCGGCTGGTGCTGCTGCTATCGGTCGGCCTGCTGCTGGTTGGCGCCTGGTATGTGCCGGCAGACTGGCATGAAAAAGCCGTCTATATCGCGGCGTGGTTTGTCTGCTTATATGGCGCATCGGCAACCCCCGAACGGACCCGCGTCGCCCGGGCGATGCAAAAAACGGAATAAGCGCCGCCCCGAGGCGCGTAAAAGGTAAAAAGTGATGGAAAACAAGCACGCGACGTATTCTCCGGCGTTTCATTTGATCTCCTGGATTGCCCTGATCGGCGGCATCGTCACCTATCTGGTGGGGCTGTGGAATGCCGATATGCAGTTGAATGAGAAAGGCTATTATTTTGCTGTCCTGGTACTGGGGCTGTTTGCCGCGGCATCTTATCAAAAGACGGTGCGCGATAAGTATGAAGCCATTCCGACCACCGCGCTGTACTACACCACCTGTCTGGTGGTCTTCGTTATCGCTGTTGGCTTGCTGGTTATCGGACTGTGGAATGCCACTCTGCTGCTCAGCGAGAAAGGGTTCTATGGGCTGGCGTACTTTTTGAGCCTGTTTGGCGCTGTTGCGGTGCAGAAAAACGTGCGTGATGCCTGGGACCCGACGCGCTTACGGGAACCTCTCAGCGTGACGGAAGAGGGGCCTGAGTCGTAAGTCGGGCCCCTCCGGGTGGCGGACCGTTAGCTGACCAGCCGGCGGCTATCAATCCGCTGCACCAGGCCTGACAGCAGCAGGCTGCCGAGCAGGGCGGCGCTAAATATCCACACAATGTCCAGCAGCGGCCAGCGGGACAGCTCCAGATGGCTGGCGCGCAGCGCATGCACTATCAGGGCATGGAAACCGTAGATCCCCAGTGAATGTCGCGCAATGCAGGCGATACCGGGCAGGGGACGCGCGTTAAGCCAGTTTTTGGCCAGCGTCAGCAGGGCGACCGCGCAAACGAACACCGCCGGCCCGCAGTAGAGATACCAGGTGTCGCCAAAGTCTCCGCGCCAGCGCAGCTCATGCAGCGTGCCGCGGGAGATAACCCACACGGCGGCGATGAACAGCGCGGCGCAGAGCGGGGTCAGCCATTTTTTATCGGTGTCCAGGGTGCCAATGGCTCTGCCCAGCACGCCGTAGAGCACGTAGTAGAAGGTATCGCCGTTGATATAGAGGTTGACTGGCAGCCACTCAATCCCGGCGGCTTTGACGCTGACCATATTGGGGTTGGCCAGAATACCGAGGATCGCCATCAGCGCCAGCAGCATTTTGCCGCTGACGGACTTAACCTGAATCAGCGGTGAGAGCAGGTAGATGACGGTGATAGCAAAGAAAAACCACAGGTGGTAGAAGACGGGCTTCTGCAGCAAATTCTTTAACGATAGCTCGACGTTGATATGGGTAAACAGCGCGATATACAGCAGAGACAGCGCGCTATAGAACGCAATGCACAAACCAATTCGCCAGAAATGGCGCGGCTGGGCGCTGCGCTCGCCAAAAAACAGGTATCCCGAGATCATAAAAAACAGCGGCACGCTGACGCGGGAGGCGGAATTGAGCAGATTAGCGATGTCCCATTCCATAAGGGTGATGGCATGCGGATGAGTGATATACCAACTGGTACTGTGGATCATCACCACCATCATGCAGGCGATACCGCGCAGGTTGGTGATCCAGTGTATCTTTTCTTGCATCAGTCCCTCAAAGTCTGCTGGCGAAATAAGGTCTGACCCGCCTTATGTCCCGGTGTCGCAATAGATTAGTCTGAGTTTTCGGTCACAGACTTGTCGCGGTTTTATGATATTCGCAAAATACCTGTAATACTGAATCTTTACGATAACAACTTGCTAACAAGGCGGTGGAGGAGTACGTGGTGAAAGGTGTTGTTTCCGTTATGCTGGTGCTGCTCCTCGCGGGCTGCAGCGAGACCATTTCTCCCCCGGCGCAAAAAGCGCAGCGCGCACGCATTACTCCGCAAACGACGCTCAATATGGCCCAGCTTTGCAAGGATCAGGCCGCTATTCGCTACAACACGCAAACGCAGCTCGTTGACGTGAACCATTTTGAACAATTCCAGGCGAGCTATGAGCTTTCGGGGCGGACCGGCAAGAATGAGCGTTTCATCTGTTCCTTTGACCCGGACGGCCAGTTTATGCATCTTTCGATGCGCTGAATCGACCCCGGCTGGCGTAAATTTCGTCCGTTTTCCTGAAACAACGCCGTTTCGTACTGTATATCTCGCAGCCAGCGGGTATACTGACTCCTTCCTTTAAATCCACACGTATCCAGCACGAAATCATATGCAAAAGTTTGATACCAGGACCTTCCAGGGCCTGATCCTGACCTTACAGGATTACTGGGCTCGTCAGGGCTGCACCATTGTTCAACCACTGGACATGGAAGTCGGCGCCGGCACCTCTCACCCGATGACCTGCCTGCGCGCGTTAGGGCCGGAGCCAATGGCGACCGCCTACGTGCAGCCTTCCCGTCGTCCAACCGATGGCCGCTATGGCGAAAACCCGAACCGTTTACAGCACTACTATCAGTTCCAGGTGGTGATTAAGCCCTCGCCGGACAACATTCAGGAGCTGTACCTCGGATCGCTGAAAGAGCTGGGTATGGACCCGACCATTCACGATATTCGTTTTGTCGAAGACAACTGGGAAAACCCGACGCTGGGCGCCTGGGGTCTGGGTTGGGAAGTGTGGCTCAACGGCATGGAAGTGACGCAGTTCACCTACTTCCAGCAGGTGGGCGGCCTCGAGTGTAAGCCGGTGACCGGCGAGATCACCTACGGTCTGGAGCGTCTGGCGATGTACATCCAGGGCGTGGACAGCGTTTATGACCTGGTCTGGAGCGATGGCCCGCTGGGTAAAACCACTTACGGCGACGTGTTCCACCAGAATGAAGTGGAGCAGTCCACCTATAACTTCGAATACGCCGACGTCGACTTCCTGTTCTCCTGCTTTGAGCAGTATGAGAAAGAGGCCCAGCAGCTGCTGGCGCTGGAGACTCCGCTGCCGCTGCCGGCCTATGAACGTATTCTGAAAGCGGCTCACAGCTTTAACCTGCTGGATGCGCGTAAAGCCATCTCCGTCACCGAGCGTCAGCGCTATATTCTGCGCATTCGCACCCTGACTAAAGCAGTGGCGGAAGCGTACTACGCTTCCCGTGAAGCGCTCGGCTTCCCGATGTGCAACAAGAATAAATAAGAGGCGGCCATGTCTGAGAATACTTTTCTGGTGGAAATCGGCACTGAAGAGCTGCCACCAAAAGCGCTGCGCAGCCTGGCGGAATCTTTTGCTGCGAACGTGACCGCGGAGCTGGGTAATGCCGGCCTCGCACACGGTAAAGTGGAATGGTTTGCCGCCCCGCGTCGTCTGGCGCTGAAGGTAGCCAACCTGGCGGCGGCGCAAGCCGATCGCGAAGTGGAAAAACGCGGCCCGGCTATTGCCCAGGCGTTCGATGCCGAAGGCAAGCCAAGCAAAGCGGCCGAAGGCTGGGCGCGCGGCTGCGGTATCACCGTCGATCAGGCCGAACGTCTGACCACCGACAAAGGCGAGTGGCTGCTGTATCGCGCCCATGTAAAGGGCGAAAGCACTGAAGCGCTGCTGCCGAACATGATTGCCAGCTCGCTGGCGAAGCTGCCGATCCCGAAACTGATGCGCTGGGGCGCGTCTGACGTCCACTTCGTGCGTCCGGTTCACACGGTGACTTTGCTGCTGGGTGACAAAGTGATCCCGGCCACTATCCTCGGTATTCCGTCCGATCGCGTGATTCGCGGGCATCGCTTTATGGGTGAGCCGGAGTTCACTATCGATCATGCCGACCAGTACCCGCAGATCCTGCTGGAGCGCGGTAAAGTCATCGCCGATTACGAACAGCGTAAAGCCAAAATCAAAGCCGATGCGGAAGAGGCGGCGCGTAAGATTGGCGGTCAAGCCGATCTGAGCGAAAGCCTGCTGGAAGAAGTCACCTCGCTGGTGGAATGGCCGGTGGTGCTGACGGCGAAGTTCGAAGAAAAATTCCTCGCGGTGCCGTCCGAAGCGCTGGTTTACACCATGAAGGGCGACCAGAAGTACTTCCCGGTCTACGACAATGCCGGCAAACTGCTGCCGAACTTTATCTTCGTAGCCAACATCGAGTCCAAAGATCCGCAGCAGATCATCTCCGGTAACGAGAAGGTGGTTCGTCCGCGTCTGGCCGATGCTGAATTCTTCTTCAACACCGACCGTAAAAAACGTCTGGAAGATAACCTGCCGCGTCTGGAAACCGTGCTGTTCCAACAGCAACTTGGGACCCTGCGCGACAAGACCGATCGCATCCAGGCGCTGGCGGGCTGGATTGCCGGGCAGATTGGCGCTGACGTGAACCATGCGACCCGCGCGGGCCTGCTGTCCAAGTGCGACCTGATGACCAACATGGTCTTCGAGTTCACCGACACCCAGGGCGTGATGGGGATGCACTACGCGCGCCATGACGGCGAAGCGGAAGACGTGGCCGTGGCGCTGAACGAGCAGTATCAGCCGCGCTTTGCCGGCGACGCGCTGCCGTCTAACCCGGTGGCCTGCGCGGTGGCGATTGCCGATAAGATGGACACCCTGGCGGGTATCTTTGGTATCGGGCAGCATCCGAAAGGCGATAAAGACCCGTTTGCGCTGCGCCGCGCCGCGCTGGGCGTGCTGCGTATCATCGTTGAGAAGAACCTGAATCTCGATCTGCAAACGCTGACCGAAGAAGCGGTGCGTCTGTACGGTGAGAAGCTGACCAACGCCAACGTGGTTGATGATGTGATCGACTTTATGCTGGGCCGCTTCCGCGCCTGGTATCAGGACGAAGGTTACGGCGTCGACACGATCCAGGCGGTACTGGCGCGTCGTCCAACCCGCCCGGCGGATTTTGATGCGCGCATGAAAGCCGTATCGCACTTCCGTACCCTGGAAGAGTCCTCCGCGCTGGCGGCGGCAAACAAACGTGTCTCCAACATCCTCGCGAAATCCGACGAGACGCTGAACGACATCGTTCACGCTTCAGTGCTGAAAGAAGCGGCGGAAATCAAGCTGGCGGGCAATCTGGTGGTGCTGCGCGACAAACTGCAGCCGTATTTCGCCGCAGGCCGTTATCAGGATGCGCTGATTGAGCTGGCTGCGCTGCGCGAGCCGGTGGATGAATTCTTCGAGAACGTGATGGTTAACGCTGAAGACAAAGATGTTCGCATCAACCGTCTGACGCTGCTGTCCAAACTGCGTGAACTGTTCCTGCAGGTCGCGGATATTTCTCTGCTGCAGTAAGCGTATCGGTAATAATAAAAGACCTGCCTCAGGGCAGGTTTTTTTATACGGGAAATATAAATAGATGAACCGTTAATAATTCTGTCATTGATATCTCCATTATTTACATTCATCGATAAGAAATGTTTTAGGAATATATAAACATAATTCCGTGAGGTATTTACGCTAGAATGGCGGCGGGTGCTTGAGACTGTGTGTCTCAGGTATTCAGCGGGAGATAGACAGAGAAAAGCCCCACCTGATAGTAATCAAAGTGAGGCTCCCCTATGCATGAACACCATAAGAGTAGCCTCTTACTTGTTGAAAATCAACACTGGAGGCGAGGAATGCCGCAAAAGTATCTGTTGTTTGGCTTAGTAGTGATTTGCTTCACTATTTTATTATTGACCTGGATGGTTCGTGATTCGCTATGTGAATTACAGCTCAGGCAGGGAAATATTGAGCTGGTGGCATTCTTAGCCTGTGATATTAAACAGTAAGAGCATCTGGTGGGGATCTATCCCCACCATGCTTGCAGTGTCAGGCATTCTCAATGCACCCTTTCATTGTTCACCAAATAAATCATTTGCCTCCTGATATCAGGAGGCCTTTTTATTTTTACACGATCGTTGAATAAAACAGGCTTGCAACGCATACCGGAGTGTGGCTATCCTATGTCCCGACGAATTCCTCGTCTCACCGGAGCGCTCCCCACAAATGAACAAACACGACTGATGAATTTCACGCCTTACCTCGCAGATGTTGCGGGTAGGGGAGTATTGATTTCATTCAGGAGTGCTTATGGCTCATTGCGCCCACATCCCCGCTTTTGTTTTACATCAGGTCACCTGTCAGTTTGCGACGGGAGATACGCTTTTTGGTCCGCTGAATTTATCGCTGGAATCGTCGCTTTGCGGCCTGGTCGGCCGTAACGGCGTTGGTAAGACGCGTCTGCTACGTCTGCTGGCCGGTCTGGATTCCCCCGCCGACGGCTATATCGAGCGCGGGGCTTCTATTGCCTGGGTGGCGCAGCAGCCGAACGTCACGCCAGAGATGACTCTCGCGGCGCTGCTGGGCTATGCGCCGATATTTGATGCCTTGTCTCGCCTTGAACAGGGTCAAGTGCTGGCTGCCGATTTCGATCTATTGGATGGCCACTGGGATCTCCCCGATCGCCTGAGTTTAGCTTTCCGTGAAGCCGCTCTCCCGCCGTTCTCTGCCGATCGTCCCGCTTTTTCACTCAGCGGCGGCGAGCGGATGAAGGCTCTGCTGTGCGGCGCCTTCGTCTCGGGCGCCGATTATCTGCTGCTGGATGAGCCCACCAACCATCTGGACCGCCAGGGGCGGGAGTGGCTCTATCACCAACTGGAAAGCTGGCAGGGTGGGGCTCTGATCGCCAGCCACGACCGCGAGTTACTGACGCGGATGCCGAGGATTATTGAGCTGACGCCGACGGCGCTGCACAGCTACGGCGGCAACTATGATGAATATCAGCGCCAGCGTATGGCGGAGCAGCAGGCTGCGCGCGCGGCGCTGGAGCATGCTGTGACCGAGCGACGGCGCACCCGCGCGCGAATGCAAAAGGAGCATGACGCCGCCCAGCGGCGCTCGGCTCAGACGCTGCGGACCGTTGATACGCTAAATATCGCCTCGTTTGAACGTGTGAAGTACAAAGGTGCGGCAAAAGAGCGCCCGGGAACGCTGCGCCGTCAGCATCGTGAACAGAACAGCAGTCTGAATGCCGCCGTGCAGCAGGCACGGGAGCGGGTAGAAGACGACAATCCGGTGATGTTTACCCTGCCGGGTAGCGAAGTGGCCGCCGGCAAGCAGGTTCTGGTGGTGGAAGCATTGCAGCTCGCCCATTCACCCGCTGCGCCGCTGGACTGGCGTATGGATGGTCCGATGCGTATTGCGCTAAAGGGACCGAACGGCTGTGGCAAAACCACTTTGCTGAAAACGCTGCTGGGGCTGGAGCAGGCCCTCTCAGGCGATGTCCGGCTGTCGGTGAGCGCGGCTTATCTGGATCAACATCTGACGCAGCTGGATCTGTCGTTATCGGTCATGGCGCACCTGAGCCTGGACGATACCCCGCTGGATGAGGGCCTTCTGCGCACCCGTCTGGCGCAGCTCCAGCTTGGCGCGGATAAGGTCACTCTGCCGCTGGCGACGCTCAGCGGCGGCGAGCGTCTGAAAGCAGCCCTGGCGTGCGTGCTCTGGCGACGCGATCCCGCTCAGCTGCTTTTGCTGGATGAGCCGACCAACCATCTCGATTTAGCATCGACACAGGCTATTGAAAGCGCGCTGGCGGCGTTTCCAGGCGCGATGCTGGTGGTGTCACATGATGAGGCTTTTTTACACGGTCTGAAGCTGACCCATAGCCTGGCGTGGCGGGAGACGGGCTGGCACTTTTCCCTGCTCTGAATGCCCAACAGCCGCCATCGTATGCTGG
Source organism: Klebsiella sp. PK18 (assembly GCF_057784655.1). Classification (NCBI taxonomy): domain Bacteria; kingdom Pseudomonadati; phylum Pseudomonadota; class Gammaproteobacteria; order Enterobacterales; family Enterobacteriaceae; genus Klebsiella; species Klebsiella sp. PK18. The sequence goes on from NZ_CM173493.1 coordinate 195,684, forward strand.
CGGCTGTTGGCGACAGATAAAAAAAATCCCCGCCATCAGGCAGGGATTCTCGATTCTTAGCGGCTTGAACTTACAGAGAAGTTACGTTGCCAGCTGCCGGGCCTTTAGCGCCGCTTTCGATGGTGAAGGAAACTTTCTGACCTTCGTCCAGGGATTTGTAGCCATCGTTCTGGATAGCAGAGAAGTGTACGAACACGTCTTTAGAGCCATCGTCAGGAGTGATGAAGCCGAAGCCTTTGTCAGCGTTGAACCATTTTACGATACCAGTCATTTTACCGGACATAGTGAATTACCTTTAAAAAAATAAGTGAGCCTTGCGGCGTAGCGGTCTGGACTACAGATTTAAAGCGATAAAGGGAAAGTTCACTACGGGGGTATCTTTGGATAACCTTAGAAGGACTGCTCTATTCGACTGCTCTGTGGTCTGTACATCAAACCTGCGAGCATTAACGCACGTTCAGCACCTGATAGCAAACTTTTTTTTACGGTGCAGCGGCAAAAGCCCCCTTACTGACCCATGCCGCTGCGCGCTGGATTAATCGAGTAACTGTCGTGAAAGCTGTGGATTGGCCTGAATCAGGCGCATCAATTTCAGCTCGGTGGGAGACGGTCTAACCCGTCTCGACTCCCACTCTCTTACCATGGCGACGCTCACGCCCATGACGTTGGCAAAGTCGTCAATCTTAAGTCCAGTGCCTTTACGCAGTTGCTCAAATTCACTAAACACAGTGGACTTACGGTTTGAGGTAAGTTTCTGATTATCATCCTTAAATACGATGTGTTCCAGGCTGCTCAGCAGTTCAAACACGGGATCTTTATATTCCATTGAGAACTCCTTTTATCACACAGCGGAAGAGATTTTTTATAAAGCTCTTTAAGAATAGTCAGAAAATCGTGCAGCGGATGGTAACGTCCGTGATTATTTGCCAACAGGCTATCGAATCGGCCCCGGCAGCCAAACGGCAGTGGAGCCTAAGAGAATGATTACTAACGCGATGAGATGGCTTCGAAAATTTTTGTAAACGGATAAGAAAAAAGCGGCAAAGCCGGCGCGGGCCGCCGGCTTAACAATCAGGCTTTCTGCAGACCTCTCGCGTCGTCTTTCGTCGCCGGCGCGGATTTACTGACCCGGTATTTGATCAGCAGCGCGAGGGCTGACAGGAACGCCGGGATGGCCAGCAGAGTGAAGATGGTTTCAAAGGAGAGCTGCGCCTGCATCAGGAAGGCGCCGCTGAACGCGCCGAGGATCCCGCCGAAGCGGCCGATACCCAGCATCCAGGCGACGCCGGTGGCGCGCCCCTGCGTCGGGTAGAAGCCTGCCGCCAGCGCGGGCATCGACGACTGCGCGCCATTCATAATACTACCGGCGATAAACACCATCACCCCCATCAGCACCAGGCTGCTGGTGGAGAAACCCACCAGGCAGACGCAAACGCCGGTCAGCAACCAGCCGACGGCCACCACCTTGTTGGGATTGATCTTGTCCATCAGGGCGCCAAGGATCAGTACGCCAATCCCGCCGCCCAGCGGGAACAGGGCGGTGATGATGGAGGCCTGACTCATCGAGGCGCCGGTTTCGCGGATCAGCAGCGGCAGCCAGCTGGTCAGGAGGTAGAAAATCAGCAGGCCCATAAAGTAGGTCAGGCACAACATCACGGTACCCACCGCGTAGCGTGGGGAGAAAATGACGCCGATGGCCGATTTCTCTTTCACCTGGCCTGCTTCGCGCAGCTCAAATTCCACCACCTCCGGCAGCGGCGCAATGCGTTTCAGGATGGCGGCAATGCGCTTCGCCGGCTGCTGCTTCACCACCAGATAGCGGGCAGACTCCGGCAGCAGAAAAATTAACGCTACGGCCAGCAGGAGGGGCATCACGCCGCCCAGCACCAGCACGCTCTGCCAGCCATAGTGCGGGATCATCCAGGCGGATAAAAAGCCGCCCAGCGATGATCCCATCGGAAAGCCGACGAACATCAGGTTCACCAGCAGCGCCCGACGGCGCTCCGGCGCATATTCGCTCATCAGGGTGGCCGCATTCGGCATCGCCGCGCCGAGCCCGAGACCGGTCAGGAAACGCAGCAGCGTCAGCTGATTAAGGCTGGTGGCGAAGGCGGTAAGCAGGCTGAATCCGCCGAACACCACGATCGACATAATCAGCACTTTTTTGCGGCCGATGCGGTCAGCCAGCGGCCCCGCGGTTAAGGCGCCGACCGCCAGGCCCACCAGCGCGGCGCTCATCACCGGGCCGAGCGCCGATTTTTCCACGCCCCATTCCTGTACCAGGTCGGAGGCGATAAATCCGATGATCGCGGTGTCGAATCCGTCCATCGCGACGGTGATAAAGCAGAGCGCAAGGATCATCCACTGGTAGCGGGTGAAGGGGTGCTCGTTGATAAAGGCCTGAATGTCGATGGTTGTCTTAGTCATACGGCTTTCCTGGCAGACTGAGCGAGGGACAGAGGTCTGTTTTTATCGTCGTCCTCGCGTCATTGAGTTTGATTTGTGCGATAATCGAACGTATCGCCGTTAATCGCTCATTCATCAAATCATTGAAGTGGGGGGCAGGCAATGCAGGCGCGCGCCAAAGCGTGCGATTATCGTCCGTTTTAGGACGCCACGTCGTACGGAAACTTTTTTAGTGCCATAAAAATCAGATGGTTATATAAACTTCGCTCGTAGAATGTGATGACTATATTTGTGATGTGCATAACAGACGTTCTACACCGCGACGATGGCGTGCGAAATGGCGTTTTTCCTGCGTAAGATTAGCAGTAAAGGGTATCCTGCGAGGCCGAGCTGGACTATCCTTGTCAGCGTCTGGCACGTGTGTGTCGTTGTGCGCTTTTTTTGGCTGAAAGGAGTAAAAAAATGGCGACAGGAAAGTCCTGCTCTCGCTGGTTTGCGGCTATGGCGGCCTTATTGATGGTGGTTAGCCTGAGTGGGTGTTTTGATAAAGAAGGCGATCAGCGCAAAGCGTTTATCGACTTCCTGCAGAATACGGCGATGCGTAGCGGTGAACGTCTGCCGACGCTGACCGCCGATCAGAAAAAACAGTTTGGGCCTTTTGTCTCTGACTACGCGGTGATCTACGGTTACTCGCAGCAGGTGAGCCAGGCGATGGACGCTGGTCTGCGCCCGGTGGTGGACAGCGTCAATGCTATCCGCGTCCCGCAGGACTATATGACCCAGCGTGAGCCGCTGCGTCAGGCGAACGGCGCGCTGGGCGTGCTCAGCCAGCAGCTGCAGAATGCGAAAATGCAGGCCGATGCCGCGCATAGCGCTCTGAAGCAGGCTGACGATCTTAAGCCGGTCTTCGATCAGGTTTACGCCAAGGTCGTGACCGCGCCAGCTGACGCGCTGCAGCCGCTGATCCCGGCCGCGCAAATCTTTACCCAGCAGCTGGTTCAGGTGGGGGATTTTGTCGCTCAGCAGGGGACCCAGGTGAGCTTTGTGGCCAACGGCATTCAGTTCCCCACCTCGCAGCAGGCCAGCCAGTACAATGCGCTGATTGGGCCGCTGGCGGCGCAGCATCAGGCGTTTAATCAGGCATGGACGGCAGCGGTGAACGCCACCCGTTAATGTCTCATCTGGCTGACGTTGGCTGCGGCGAACGAGCAGGATGATGGATAAGATGCAAAAAGAACCCGGGGAGGGCGATTGCCGCCGCTACCCGGGTTTTTTTATGGCTTATTTGACCTGCGGGTTAACGCAGTTTTTCTCTACATTACCGTTCAGGGCATCGATCAGGTTGTCCACCGCGCAGGCCGCCATGTTGTAGCGCGTCTCATGGGTGGCAGAGCCGATATGCGGCAGCGCGACAACGTTTGGTAGGGTTAACAGCGGCGAGTCTTTTGCCAGCGGTTCGTGTTCGAAGACATCAAGGCCGGCAGCATGAATTTCACCCGCCTGCAGAGCAGCGATCAGCGCCTGCTCGTCCACCACCGGGCCACGTCCGGCGTTAATGAAGATGGCGGAAGATTTCATTTTGGCAAACTGCGCCTGACCGAACAGATGACGGGTCTCTTCGCTCAGGGGCAGGATCAAGCAGACGAAATCGGCTTCCTGCAGCAGGGTATCGAGATCGCAATAGCGGGCGTTGAAGCGCTCTTCCGCCTGCGGATGCTGGCGGCGCGCGTTATACAGGATCGGCATGCCGAACCCGAAGTGGGCGCGCTGCGCCAGCGCCATACCGATGCGGCCCATGCCGACGATACCTAAGGTTTTATGGTGCACGTCGCTGCCGAACCAGTCCGGGCCAATGCTCTTCGTCCACTCGCCCGCTTTGACGCGCTCCGCCACTTCCACTACCCGGCGCGCGGTGCTCAGCACCAGCGCCATGACCGTATCGGCGACGGTCTCGGTCAGTACGGTCGGGGTATGCATCAGCAGCACCCGGCGAGCGTTCAGCGCCTCGACGTCAAAGTTGTCATAGCCAACGGAAACGGTAGAGGTCGCACGCAGCTTCGGCATCTTCTCCAGCAGCGCGGCGTCAACCTTTTCGCTGGAGCCCAGGAGGCCTTCAGCCTGGGCGAAGGCCTCTGCATGCTGCGAAACGGTCTCCGGCCGCAGGTTTTTTACCTGAGTGACGGAAAAGTGCTCCTCCAGGCGCTGTAGCAGGTCGTCGGGAAGCGTTTTATAGAGAATGACAGACGGCTTCATGCGAATCTCCGTAGTAGAAATAGTTCAGGCGTGGTGAGCGCCAAGCGGAATGTTTTGATTATTAGCAGGCTTAACAATCAAAGTCAGCAATACTGAGGCGAAAAGCGCCACCCCCATAAAAATATAGGAGGCTGCGGGGCTGCCGGTGGCACCGTTCAGGTAGCCGACAAACCACGAGCCGCAGAAGGAGCCCAGGGCGCCCATACTGTTGATCAGCGCCATGGCGCCCCCGGCGACATTGCGCGGCAGCATTTCCGGAATAATGGCGAAGAAGGGGCCGTAAGGCGCATACATTGCCGCACCGGCCACCACCAGCAGGGTATAAGACACCCAGAAGTGGTTGGCGCCGACCGCCCAGGAGCCGATGAAGGCCAGTCCGCCAATCAGCAGCAGCGGCCAGACGAACAGCTTACGGTTCTGCATTTTATCGGAGGCCCAGGAGACCACGATCATGGCGATAGTGGCCGCCAGGTACGGAACCGAAGAGAGCCAGCCCACTTCCACCATCCCCATATTTTCACCGCCGCTGCGGATAATCGACGGCAGCCACAGTACAAAACCGTACACGCCGATACTCCAGGCAAAGTACTGCGCGCAGAGCAGGATCACGTTGCGGGAGCGGAAGGCTTCGCCATAGTTACGCACCGCTTTGATGCCCTGCTGTTCACGATCCAGTTGTTCCTGCAGCGCGGCTTTTTCACTCTCCGCCAGCCAGTTAACCTGCGACGGTTTGTCTTTTACCAGCACCCACCAGCAGAAGGCCCAGATCACTGCCGGCACCCCTTCGATGATGAACATTTCCCGCCAGCCGAAGGCCTGAATCAGGTAGCCGGAGACCACCGACATCCACAGGACCGTCACCGGGTTACCGAGGATCAGGAAGGTGTTGGCGCGAGAGCGCTCTGATTTGGTGAACCAGTTGCTGATATAGATCAGCATCGCCGGCATCACCGCCGCTTCGACGACGCCGAGGATAAAGCGAATGGCCGCCAGCGCCGGGATATTATGCACAACACCGGTCAGCGAGGCGCAGCCGCCCCAGAGGATCAGGCAGATAAAGATCAGTTTGCGAACGCTGCGGCGCTCCGCATAGATAGCGCCGGGGATCTGGAAGAAGAAGTAGCCGAGGAAGAACAGGGCCCCCAGCAGGGAGGAGATCCCCTTGGTGATGCCCAGGTCTTCGGTAATGCCTGCCGCGGAGGCGAAGCTGAAGTTGGCACGGTCGAGGTACGCCAGGCTATACGTGATAAACACGATAGGCATGATGTACCACCAGCGTTTCGTTGCATTTGTTGAGCTATTCATAGGCTTGCCTCTGTCAATGAGGTGACATCCGTCCGTCGAAACGGACGCTGCTGTGCCGCGCTGCAGGTAGGGTACAGGACGGCTGTTATTGTTGCGTATAAATGTTATTCGCCCAGCGCATCGCGGGTGGGGAGCCCCTCGCTGTCGCCCTGGACCTGAATCGCCAGCGAACCGATTTTATTGCCACGGTTCACCGCCTGAAGCAGGGTTTTGCCTTCCAGCAGGGCGCTAATCACCCCGACGGCAAAGCCGTCGCCGGCGCCGACGGTATCGACGACGTTTTCGACTTTAATGGCATCAACCGTTCCCTGTTCGCCGCTGGCGCTCTTGAACCAGGCGCCGTCGCAGCCGGTTTTAATGACTACCGCCTTGACGCCGCGGGAGAGATAAAAATCGGCGATCCCTTCCGGGGTCTGCTGGCCGGTGAGAATCACGCCCTCTTTTAAGCCTGGCAAAACCCAGTCAGCCTGGAAGGCGAGACGGTTGAGTTTCTCCACCATCTCGGCTTCGCTTTTCCACAGCACCGGGCGCAGATTAGGGTCGAAAGAGAGGGTTTTTCCCTCGGCTTTCATCACCTTCGCCGCATGCTCCAGCAGCGCATATGAGCTTTCAGAGAGCGCGGCGGCCACGCCGCTCAGGTGCAGATGGCGGGCGCTGGTGAAGTAGTCGGCGCGAAAATCGTCCGGCGACAGATGACTGGCGGCAGAGCCTTTGCGGAAATACTCCACAATGGGATCGGTTCCATTTTCGACTTTCGATTTCATCTGGAAACCGGTAGCGAAGCGGTTGTCGATGGCGACAGCGTGGCTATCGATCCCCTCTTTCGCCAGCGATTGCAGTACGAAGCTGCCAAAGCTGTCGTTGCCGACGCGGCTGACCCAGCCGACCTTCAGACCCAGGCGCGCCAGGCCGGTGGCAACGTTCAGTTCGGCGCCGGCGACACGCTTCATGAAATGCTCCACCTCGGCCAGATCGCCGGTTTCGGTGGCGACAAACATGGCCATGGCTTCGCCGATGGTGATGACATCTAAATTTTCCACGGCTTAATCCTCGCGTAACAGGTTGACGTAGCGGCGGGTCACGGCCGTCAGGTCATGGCCAGTCAGCGGGAACTCGATTCCACGCGGCGCGTCGGCAGGAAGATTATCGAGCAGGGCCAGCCAGCGATCGGCGGCCTGATCCGGCGGTACCGCGCGGAATTTCTCATGATGAGGCTCCGCCGCTTTCACATGAATATAGCTGACCGCCGGCGCAAGGTGGCGTGCCGCCTCTTCCGGCGAGTCGCCGACCCACAGCCAGTTGCCCATATCAAACGTTAAGGTGACCGGCAACTGATGGACCCGGCAGGCGGCTTTGAAGCGCTGCATCGGCGCCAGCTGGCCGCAGTCGGTCTGGTCATTCTCTACCACCAACGCCATGCCGCTATCGCGGAGGATCTCGCGCAGCTCATCCAACTGCTGATTGTGAAGGAAATGGCCAAGGGAGAGCTTTAGCCACAGGGCGTTAAGGGTTTGCGCTTCCGCGAGCAGCGCCGGGAGTTCCGGGTTGAGCTCGCCGTTATCGGCGAACAGCGCCTGCGGCGCGGAGTAGCAGGCCAGCAGGCCGTGGCGCTCAATGGTGGCCGCCAGCGACGGCAGAGCGTTGAGCTCTTCCGCGCTGCACAGCTCGCGGCGGATTTCGACACCGTCCGCACCGGCGTCGGCGATGAACGGCAGGACAGCGGCCTGGCCGCCTAAGGATTTAACATGGTCATTACCATACGCAGCGGTAACGACAATAATTTTTCTGGCCATCGCGCTCTTACTCCCGGCGTTTGTTGCTTAATCTCCTTAATACGCTAGATGGTATCGGTTCCATAAGAAAGGGCGAGATGTTTAATTTATGATCGGCATCACGAAGGATCGTTAACGGGAGGTTGATCCGCGGACGATAAGCTCGCCGGAGAAGACCCGCTCGCGGATGGGGTCGTTAGTGCCGGCAATGCGCCGAATCACCTGTTCGACCGCGGCGTAGCCGATCTGCCACGTCGGTTGTTTGAGGGTGGTAATACCGACGCCAGCCAGCTCCGCCCACTCCAGTTCGTCGAAGCCCAGCAGGCCGATATCGCTCCCCCAGATCAGGCCGACGCGCTTCAGAGCGCGGGCCACCTGCAGCGTCAGGGCGCCGTTGGCGGAGATGACCGCTTTGCGCATCCCGCGGTGACGGGCGTGGAACTGGCGCAGGACGTTGTCCATCATCGCGCCGTCGTTGAGCTGCACTTCGGCGTTTTCAGCCACCACGCCGTGGTGACGAGTGAGGGTAGCGCGAAAAGCGCTCAGACGCTCGCGGCGGGTATTCACCGAGCCCAGCGGTTCGCTGAGAAACAGGATGGCCTCAAACCCTTTCTCCACCAGGTGTTCGGTGGCGGTGGTGGCGGCCTGGGCGTTATCAAGCCCGACCACATCGCAGGCGAAGTCGGGGATTTTACGGTCAATCAGCACCATCGGCAGGGCCGACTGCTGCAGGCGGTTCAGGCCATCCTCCCGCATACCGACTGCGTTGACCACGATGCCTTCCACCTGGTAGCTGCGCAGCAGGTCCAGGTAGTGCAGTTCCTGATCCAGCTCGTTATTGGTATTACACACCAGCAGGGTGAAGCCTTTTTCCCGGCAGGCCGCTTCAATGCCGCTCATGACATTGACCGAGTAGGGGTTGGTGATATCGGCGATGATCAGGCCAATAAGGCGGGTTCGGCCGTGCTTGAGGCCGCGGGCCATCAGGCTGGGGCGGTAGTCGAGTTCGGCAATGGCTTTTTCAATACGTGATAACAGATCGTCGGAAAGCAGATGCTTCTCGCCGTTAAGATAACGTGAAATGCTGGTTTTGCCGGTCTTTGCGGCTTTCGCCACATCGCTGATAGTTGCACGCGCCGCTTTCGCCATGGTGGCTTCCTTTGCTGAAAATCTGCCAACACCTTAGCGCGAAAAATAGCGATATCAAGCATTTTGCCCGGCAGAGCGGCTGCCGGGCGACATGAGGATGCGCTTATTGCAGCGGGCTGAGGGTAATTTCCACGCGACGGTTCTGCGCTTTGCCTTCCGCCGTGCTGTTGCTGGCGATAGGATTCGCCGGCCCCATGCCGGTGGTGCGAATGCGATTGGCCGCCACGCCCTGAGTGATCAGCGCGCTGGCGACGCTGTCTGCACGCTGTTGCGACAGACGCATATTCAGATCCTTGCTGCCGGTGCTGTCGGTGTAGCCGACGACGTTAACAGCGGTTTTCTCGTACTCTTTCAGCACCATGGCCACGCCGGTCAGGGTGTTGGCGCCGGCCGGCTTCAGGTTGGCGCTATTGCTGTCGAAGGTGACGTTATTCGGCATGTTCAGCACGATATTGTCGCCATTTCGCGTCACGCTGACCCCGGTTCCCTGCATTTTGTCGCGCAGCTTCGCTTCCTGCACGTCCATATAGTAACCAATGCCGCCGCCGAGCGCCGCGCCGGCCGCTGCGCCAATCAGCGCGCCTTTGCCGCGGTCATGTTTGGAAGAGGAGAGCGCGCCGACGCCAGCGCCCACTAAGGAGCCAATACCTGCGCCAATACCGGATTTACCTGCTTCACGTTCACCGGTATAGGGGTTGGTGGTGCAGCCAGAAATGGCCAGAGTGCCGCTGACCAGCGCCGCAATCATAAGTACGCGTTTTTTCATTTAATGTCCTTAATCCTTTTTATTCTTTGTCACAGCGAACGTGACGGTTGATTATGACGCGTGATTACGTAGAAAATTCCCCGGATACCATCTCATTTTGTAAATAACATTGAACGGTTGCCCATCACGCCGTCATGACACCTGCATTCGCTGACCAGGAGCCGCCCTTGCCAACCTCATCTGCAACCAAAACCATCTTAACCGCCGCCCACTGGGGACCGATGCTGGTGGAAACGGACGGTGAAAACGTCCTCTCTTCCCGCGGCGCGCTGGCGACACCGTTTGCCAACTCGCTGCAAACGGCGGTGCGCGATCAGGTCCACAGCAAAACCCGCGTGCGCTATCCGATGGTGCGCAAAGGCTTCCTTGCTTCACCGGACAAGCCCCAGGGGGTCCGCGGTCAGGATGAATTCGTGCGGGTGAGCTGGGATCAGGCGCTGGATTTAATTGACGCCCAGCATCGGCGGATCCGCGAAAGCTACGGTCCGCAGTCGATTTTCGCCGGCTCCTACGGCTGGCGTTCTAACGGCGTCCTGCATAAGGCGGCCACCCTGCTGCAGCGCTACATGAGCCTGGCGGGCGGCCATACCGGCCATCTTGGCGATTACTCCACTGGCGCGGCGCAGGCGATCATGCCTTACGTCGTGGGCGGCAATGAGGTGTATCAGCAGCAGACCAGCTGGCCGCTGGTGCTCGAGCACAGCGAAGTGGTGGTGCTGTGGAGCGCCAACCCGATGAACACGCTGAAAATTGCCTGGAACGCCTCCGACGAGCAGGGGATCCCGTGGTTCGACCGGCTGCGCCAGAGCGGTAAGCGCCTGATCTGCATCGATCCGATGCGATCGGAAACCGTCGATTTCTTTGGCGATTCGATGGAATGGATCGCCCCGCATATGGGCACCGATGTCGCGTTGATGCTGGGGATCGCCCATACGCTGGTGGAGAATAGCTGGCAGGATGATGCGTTTCTTACCCGCTGCACCAGCGGCTACGATATTTTTGCCCGCTATCTGACCGGCGAAAGCGACGGCGTAGCGAAAACCGCTGACTGGGCGGCGGCGATCTGCGGCGTGAAAGCGGATAAGATCCGTGAACTGGCGAAAATTTTCCATGAAAATACCACCATGCTGATGTCTGGCTGGGGCATGCAGCGCCAGCAGTATGGCGAGCAGAAGCACTGGATGCTGGTCACCCTGGCCGCCATGCTGGGGCAGATTGGCACCCCGGGAGGCGGGTTTGGTCTTTCCTATCATTTCGCCAACGGCGGCAACCCGACGCGCCGCGCGGCGGTACTGGGCTCGATGCAGGGAAGCGTCGCCGGGGGCGTGGACGCGGTGGAGAAGATCCCGGTCGCGCGGATCGTCGAGGCGCTGGAGAATCCGGGGGCGGAGTATCAGCACAACGGCATGGCGCGTCGCTTCCCCGATATTCGCTTTATCTGGTGGGCCGGCGGGGCCAACTTTACTCATCATCAGGACACCAACCGCCTGATTCAGGCCTGGCAGAAGCCGGAGCTGATCGTCATCTCCGAATGCTTCTGGACCGCCGCCGCGCGCCATGCCGATATCGTCCTGCCGGCGACCACCTCGTTTGAGCGCAACGATCTGACCATGACTGGAGATTACAGCAATCAGCATCTGGTGCCGATGAAGCAGGTGGTCGCCCCGCGAGATGAAGCGCGCGACGATTTCGCGGTCTTTGCCGACCTCAGCGAACGCTGGGAGGTGGGCGGCCGCGAGCGCTTCACCGAAGGGAAGAGTGATTTGCAGTGGCTGGAGACCTTCTATCGGATCGCCGCCCAGCGCGGGGCTCACCAGCAGGTGACGCTGCCGCCGTTTGCCGAATTCTGGCAGGCTAACCAGCTGATTGAGATGCCAGAGGAGCCGGAGAATGCCCGTTTTGCGCGCTTCGCCGCCTTCCGCGCCGATCCGCAGGCTAATCCGCTGAAAACGGCGAGCGGTAAAATTGAGATCCACTCGCCGACCATCGCCGCCTTTGGCTACGCCGATTGCCCGCCGCACCCGATGTGGCTGGAGCCCGACGAGTGGCATGGCAACGCTGAGGCGGGGCAGCTGCAGCTGCTGTCGGCCCATCCGGCCCACCGTCTGCACAGTCAACTGAACCACACCACGCTGCGCGAACGCTATGCTGTCGCCGGACGCGAACCGGTGACTATTCATCCGCAGGATGCCCGGGCCCGGGGGATTGCCGATGGCGATCTGGTGCGGGTGTGGAACGCCCGCGGTCAGGTGCTGGCCGGCGCGGTGGTGACGGAGGGGATCCGCCCGGGGGTGATTTGCCTGCATGAAGGGGCATGGCCCGACCTGGATCCGCGGGTGGGCATCTGCAAAAACGGGGCGGTGAATGTCTTAACCAAAGATATCCCGACATCCCGGCTGGGCAACGGCTGTGCCGGGAACACCGCCCTGGCGTGGCTGGAGAAATATACCGGCCCGACGCTGCCGCTTACAGCATTTGATCCGCCGGCCAACGCATAATCCACGTCGGGTGCTGAGTGTCGTCCTGCCATGCGCAGTCTTCAATCCGGAAGCCCTGCGCATGGTAGAAACTGACCGCCGATTCGTTCTTCTGGTAAACCTCGAGACTAAGCCAGGCGTAGTGCTGTTTGACTTCATCCAGCAGCGCCCGGCCAATGCCCTGGCGGATGGCGTCCGGCGCGACAAACAGCGCGCCGACGAAGCGGGAGTCCAGCACGCTAACAAAGCCTTTTAATTCCCCATCGCGTTCCCAGACCCAGGTGCTGGCGGCGGGAAGATAGACATCCCGTACCACCGCGACGCTGTCGCGCCAGTAACTTTCGCTGATAAAAGGATGGGCATGAATCGTGCTGTCCAGCCACAGGGCCAGCAGCGGCGCGGTATCTTTAGTGTCCCACTTGCGGATCATCCTGACCTCCAGGGTGACAGAAGCAGCCGGTGATATGGTCGTTGACCAGCCCACAGGCCTGCATAAAGGAATAACAGATTGTCGAGCCGACAAATTTAAAGCCGCGTTTTTTCAATGCCTTCGACAGCGCATCGGAGGCCGGCGTCGTGGTGGGGATCTCCGCCAGCGTCGCGGCGCAGGTCACCTGCGGCTCATTGTTGACGAAGGACCAGACAAAATCAGTGAACGACTCGCCATTTTCCTCCATCGCCAGATAGGCGCGGGCGTTGCCGATAATGGCCTGGATTTTTCCCCGATGGCGAATGATGCCGGCATTCTGCAGCAACTGCTCGACATCGTCTTCCCCCATCGCTGCCACGCGCACCGGGTCGAACTGGTGAAAAGCCTGACGGTAGTTCTGCCGTTTTTTTAACACCGTGATCCATGACAAACCGGCCTGCTGGCCCTCCAGGCAGATCATTTCAAACAGCTGGCGGCCCTCTTTTTGCGCCACACCCCATTCGGTATCGTGATATTCGATATATAACGGATCCTGACTCACCCATCCGCAACGTTGCATAGCTATTTCTCCCTCTGCGCTAAAAAAGTGGACGCCCCGGCTTGACGGCTGAAAGATAAAGATAATAGTTAATACAGGGAAATCGTATCCCCAAAAAAAACACAGCAATATTGCCGATTCGGCTCTTTTCTGGAGTCGCATTAATGATAATAAAGAAATGCAATGGCCTCCGGGGCTTCTTGTTCCCGGCGAGCGTATCCGTCTGGATGACGTGTGTCTCTGGAGCGAATGCCTGGCAACAGGAATATATCGCTATCGATACAAAAAGTAATACGCCGGAACGCTATACATGGGATAGCGATCACCAACCACGTTACGAAGATATTCTCGCTGAGCGGATGAAGTCCTCAGAGGCGCCTGGCGGGCTGGCATTAAACCAGGCGCTGGCGCCACCGGACAGCAGCCGTGGTCAGAGCGTTGGCTGGAATTATCTGCTGGCTAATGGCATGACCTCCGGGCCGGTGGCCAGCCTGCGCAGTGACGTCACCGCGCCAGTGACGAGAAGCGCTGGCGAGACGGGGTATGTCAACACGCTCGGCTGGCGCATGGATTATCAGTCGCTGTGGGGCGTGCATCCCTGGGCTCAGGTGAGCTATAACCAGTCGCTTACCAGCGATGCCTGGTCGCCGACGACCCGCGCCAGAGAGGGCGGCTGGAGTGATGTCACCCTGGGCGCCGATATGCGGTTGGGATCCCATGTTGCGGCATGGGCGACGCTGTCGCAGGCGGACAATGTCCCATCCGGGGAAAATACGCTCTATCTGATGGGCGTCAGCGCCAACTTTTGACCGATATTGTTACGCGTTTGAAACGACGCGGTTATTGTTAAATCTCAGTAATGGCGCATTTCTGTGAGATAGCGCACACTAACTTTTTTCCTGAAATTCGCGGAATGAATGTTTTGCAATGTCATTCGTTCCGCCATTAATGCATTTCATTCCCTGCTGGTGGCAGTTCATGCCTTTTTCCCCACAGGATGAGGGGCCTTCGCTATTGTGGCGGCAGTTAATTTATCAGGACAACTGCTATGAACGCTGCAAACCGTCAATCGACCCGCTGGCTTACGCTAATCGGCACCATCATCACCCAATTTGCTCTCGGTTCGGTCTATACCTGGAGCCTGTTTAATAGTTCGCTGTCTGACAAACTGGGCGAGCCGGTCAGCCAGGTGGCTTTCTCCTTTGGCCTGCTGAGCCTCGGGCTGGCGCTCTCCTCGTCGGTCGCCGGAAAGTTGCAGGAACGCTTTGGCGTTAAGCGTGTGACCATGGCCTCCGGGATCCTGCTCGGTCTGGGCTTCTTCCTGACCGCGCACTCCAATAGCCTGATGATGCTGTGGCTGAGCGCGGGCGTGCTGGTGGGGCTGGCGGACGGCGCCGGCTATCTGCTGACCCTGTCGAACTGCGTGAAGTGGTTCCCGGAGCGTAAAGGGCTGATCTCTGCTTTCTCCATTGGTTCCTATGGGCTCGGCAGCCTGGGGTTCAAATTCATTGATTCCCATCTGCTGGCCACCGTCGGCCTGGAAAAAACCTTCGTCATCTGGGGCGCTATCGTGCTGGTGATGATCGTCTTTGGCGCGACCCTGATGAAAGATGCGCCGAATCATACGGCGACCACCGCGGCCAACGGCGTCGTGGAAAATGACTTTACTCTCGCCGAATCGATGCGCAAACCGCAGTACTGGATGCTGGCGGTGATGTTCCTGACGGCCTGCATGAGCGGACTGTACGTGATTGGCGTGGCGAAAGATATTGCCCAGGGGATGGTCCACCTGGATGTCGCCACGGCGGCAAACGCGGTAACCGTTATCTCGATTGCTAACCTTAGCGGCCGCCTGGTGTTAGGCATCCTGTCCGACAAGATCTCCCGCATTCGTGTGATTACCCTCGGTCAGATCGTGTCGCTGGTAGGGATGGCCGCGCTGCTGTTCGCCCCGCTGAATGCCATGACTTTCTTCGCCGCCATCGCCTGCGTCGCCTTTAACTTCGGCGGCACCATCACCGTCTTCCCGTCGCTGGTGAGTGAGTTCTTTGGCCTGAACAATCTGGCGAAAAACTACGGCGTGATTTATCTGGGCTTTGGTATCGGCAGCATCTGCGGCTCTCTCATCGCTTCGCTGTTCGGCGGCTTCTACGTGACCTTCTGCGTGATCTTCGCCCTGCTGATTCTGTCGCTGGCGCTGTCCACCACCATCCGTCAGCCGAAAGGCAGTGTTTATAGCGAGGCGCACGCCTGAAACCTGCAGCGTGAAACGTGCCCCTGGTTAATCCCCTAAGCAAATAGTGCCAATCCAGCCAAATGTTTTGTAAATGTTTGGCTGGATCACATTCCCTCCTGATACTTTTCCCGTTCCCTGTGGTCTACTTATCGCGCTTTGTAGAGGTTTCTGATAACCAACCCTAACGCACCCTATTAGCCTACTGACTCGTGCCACAGCGTCAGGCGGTGTTTTATTCTTCTTTTTCCAGGTTTGCTTGCATGAAATATATTAGAACGATGACGCAGCAGAAGCTTAGTTTTTGGCTGGCGCTGTACATCGGCTGGTTTATGAACATCGCCGTTTTTTTCCGGCGTTTCGATGGTTATGCTCAAGAGTTCACTTTCTGGAAAGGGCTTTCCGGTGTCGTTGAACTGGTCGCCACGGTCTTTGTCACCTTCTTCCTGTTACGTCTGCTGTCACTGTTTGGTCGCCGCATCTGGCGCATTCTGGCGACGCTGATTGTCCTGTTTTCCGCCGCCGCCAGTTACTACATGACGTTCCTCAATGTGGTGATTGGCTACGGAATTATCGCTTCGGTGATGACCACCGATATCGACCTGTCGAAAGAGGTCATTGGCTGGCACCTGATCCTCTGGCTGGTGGTGGTGAGCGCGCCGCCGCTGCTGTTCATCTGGAGCAACCGCTGCCGCCATACGCTGCTGCGCCAACTGCGCACCCCGGGTCAGCGGGTTAAAAACGTATTGATCGTCGTGCTGGCCGGACTCATTGTCTGGGGTCCCATCCGCCTGCTTGAGCTGCGTCAGCATGATGTGGAGCGCCATTCGGAAGTGGATATGCCGAGCTATGGCGGGGTGATCGCCAACTCCTATCTGCCATCAAACTGGCTGTCGGCGCTGGGGCTGTACGCCTGGGCGCAGGTGGATGAATCCTCGGATAATAAATCGCTGATTAACCCGGCGAAGAAGTTTACCTACGTCGCGCCGGAAGGCCTGGATGACACCTACGTGGTGTTTATCATTGGCGAAACGACCCGCTGGGACCATATGGGTATCCTTGGCTATAGCCGCAATACCACGCCAGAGCTGGAGAAAGAGAAGAATCTTGTCGCTTT
The DNA here is from genome assembly GCF_057784655.1 of Klebsiella sp. PK18. Lineage (NCBI taxonomy): Bacteria > Pseudomonadati > Pseudomonadota > Gammaproteobacteria > Enterobacterales > Enterobacteriaceae > Klebsiella > Klebsiella sp. PK18. The sequence continues at coordinate 212,130 of NZ_CM173493.1, forward strand.
CCGCGGCTACTCCTGCGATACCGCCACCAAGCTGTCATTACGCTGTATGTTTGTGCGTCAGGGCGGGGCGGAGGATAACCCGCAGCGAACGCTCAAAGAGCAGAACGTCTTTGCCGTGCTTCATCAGTTGGGCTTCAACGGCAATCTCTATGCCATGCAGAGCGAGATGTGGTTCTACAGCAACACGATGGCCAACAATATCGCCTACCGCGAGCAAATTGGCGCCGAGCCGCGCAACCGTGGTAAGAGCGTTGACGATATGCTGCTGGTGGATGAGATGAAGCGCGGTATGGCGCAGGGCAACGCCTCCGGTAAGCATCTGATCATTCTCCACACCAAAGGCTCCCACTTTAACTACACCCAACGCTACCCGCGCAGCTTCGCCCAGTGGAAGCCGGAGTGCGTCGGCGTCGACAACAAGTGCTCGAAAGCGGAGCTGATTAACTCCTACGATAACAGCGTGACCTACGTCGATCACTTTATCGTCAGCGTCCTCGACCAGCTGCGGGATAAGAAAGCGATTGTGTTCTATGCCGCCGATCATGGGGAGTCGATTAATGAACGCGAACACCTGCACGGAACGCCGCGCAAGATGGCGCCGCCGGAGCAGTTCCGCGTGCCGATGATGGTGTGGATGTCGGATAAATACCTGGAGAACCCCGATCATGCCGCCGCGTTTGCCCATCTGCAGCAGCAGGCTGCGATGAAGGTGCCGCGCCGTCACGTCGAGCTGTATGACACCATTATGGGCTGTCTCGGCTATACCTCGCCGGATGGCGGGATCAATGAGAATAACAACTGGTGCCGGTGGAAAAAGTAAGGCTCGGGGTTTATTTTCAGATTCTCGGGTCTGTTCTCCCTTCCTGAGCCCAGGATAAGCTAATCCCTCGCCGGCAGACGCCGCGCGAGGGATTTTTTTCGCACAGTGGATGTGTCTGGCAGGTTGCCTCTTCTTCTTTGATTACCCTCCAGTTTTCTCGCTCCCCCTGTGCACGAACTTTTCATGGAGAGAAAGGATGAAGGTGATAAAGGGGTTGGCCTTACTGTGCCTGTTGATGCTCGCGGGCTGCCAGTCTGAGGAAGAGACCAGCCAGTTCCTGCTGGCCTGTAAATACGATGCGCCAGCGACGATCGAAGCCATGCTGAATAATGGCATCGATGTGGATGGTCAGGATAAAACCGGCTTAAGTGGCCTGATGGTCGCTGCCGCGGAAAATCGTCGTGATGTGGTAGCGTTACTGCTTAAGCGTCAGGCGAAGCCGAATCTCCAGACGCGCCAGGGCGTCACGGCGCTGATGCTGGCGGCGGCGCGCGGCAGCGATGCCGCGATTATCGGCGATCTTCTCCAGGCCGGCGCGTCGGTAAATCAGACCAGCGTCGAGAAGAGTACGGCATTGATGTCCGCCATTGCCGACGGCGGGGACGTCAGAAACGACTATCAGCATATTCTGGCGATGAAAAAGCCCGATGCGCCTGTCGAGAAGGAGAGCGCGCTGGATAAAATTGTCGGCGCAACGGCGACGAAATCGCTGGCGACGGGTAACCGCGCGCTGATGACCGAAGACATGGCGTTACAACTGGCGCCCGGCGCGTTTAAGAAGAACGTCGACGAGATCGTGGCGCTGCTGATCAGGCATGGGGCGGACGTGAAGGCCGTCAATGCGTCAGGGGAATCGGCCTTTTTCCTCGCGGTCGATCACGCGCGTTCGACGGAAACCATCACGACGCTGGCCAACGCCGGGGCGGACACCAGCCTGGCGGATAAATCCGGCACCACCCCGCTGATGCTGGCGGCGGCGGGGGATGATCCCAATCTGGTGCTGGCGCTGTCGGCCTCCGGTGTGGAGGTGGATAAGCCGAACCGTGAAGGACTCACGGCGCTGCAGGTGGCGGCGGGTCAGGGGTCGCCTGCGGTGATCGCGGCGCTGGTGCAGCGCGGCGCAAAGGTGGACCAGGTCTCCGCCAACGACCTCAGCCCGCTGATGCTGGCGGTCAAAATGAATAATAAAGCCAATGTCGAGGCGCTGCTTGAGGCTGGCGCCAGCGTCAACCTCAGCAATAAGGCCGGCTATACGGCGATCGGTTACAGCCGGGCCGGCGAGGTTCGCCAGCTGCTGCTGGCGCAGCATGCCGAGCTGAAGGGGCAGGCCGCGCATATGGCGCAAAGTGAACTGCAGTTTTGTGCTAATGCCTTTGCCGACAAGCTGGCATACAGCGACATCGCCCGCGCGGTGAATAACGATACCCGCCCGGATATTATGCGTCATCAGCAATCCTGCCCGGAGCTGGGGGAACTGACGATGCTGCTGGGGGAATTTAAATTCAACCCGGCGGGCTCGACCTATCTCGGTGAGCCGGTGACCTGTAAGGTATCCGAGTATCGCAAAGCGTTTGAGGTGACCTGCCGCTGAAAACGATGACCAACCGGCGATTCGCTGCTCAGGCTGCTGAGTTTCTCGCCGGTTGAGCGATTTTTTGAAAATAAGGCATTGACGGGTAGGCATCCCAGCAGTAAGATGCGCCCCGCATTCGGTGATTGGCGCAGCCTGGTAGCGCACTTCGTTCGGGACGAAGGGGTCGGAGGTTCGAATCCTCTATCACCGACCAAATTCGAAAAGCCTGCTCAACGAGCAGGCTTTTTTGCATCTGTGGCCTGTGAGGATGAGAACCTCCGGGGGCAGGAGGTTCGACTCGAGCGAAGCGAGAGAACGTTGCATCAGCAACGGCCCGCAGGGCGAGCCACGAAGTGGTGAGTCATCCTCTATCACCGACCAAATTCGAAAAGCCTGCTCAATGAGCAGGCTTTTTTGCATCTGTGGCCTGTGAGGATGAGAACCTCCGGGGGCAGGAGGTTCGACTCGAGCGAAGCGAGAGAACGTTGCGTCAGCAACGGCCCGCAGGGCGAGCCACGAAGTGGTGAGTCATCCTCTATCACCGACCAAATTCGAAAAGCCTGCTCAACGAGCAGGCTTTTTTGCATCTGAGGCCTGTGAGGATGAGAACCTCCGGGGGCAGAGTTCGACTTGTGTTCCGTAGGCCCGCGCAATCGCAGCGCCGCCGGGCATCATCAGTGCGCCACTGGCCAAAAATTCCACCAAAATCACAATAAACGTCTTTACCCACGTTTCCAGCCAGCTATTCGCTATTTTGTGACATCTTCCATTGCATTTTTTTATCGATGAACAGATCTTTTTTCGCGAAGCTTATGGCTAAATGTAGCATTTTCCGCTGTGCGCTTTAACGTTCGCGCTATTAATCGCTCACATATTGGTCACACGGCAAGAAATTTTTCTCATTTGTTGGAATTGTTTCCCTCTGCGTGTTGCAAATTATTAAGGTCATTATTCTGCTTATTGACCCGTAGCATAAATTTCTCTGCTGAAAATAGCGCCTTGAAGTTTTTTTAATCTTTGCCTGCCGTTTCTCACGCTGGATGTAAAACCCGGCTGGCTGTATTGACGTTTCCCCATTCTGTTGACAGATTGTAGGGCATGAGGGGCATTTCATGGAGAATCCGTACTGCAACTCAGTCGTTTTTGCGAAAGGAATCCCCATCTCTCTCTACGCCTTCGGGCACCACCGACTGGACCGGGTATATTCTAAATAGTTCGAGCTGCGGAAAGGCGGCAAGTGTACGAGCTCCCCTGAGCATAGATAACGATGTGACTGGGATGATCGAGCGCAGCCAACGCATCCGTTGTTTGAAATAGGACGAATAAAAATAAATAAAGGTCCGGCGGATATATGCAAACAACATCACAGTTTTGGAGCAGAATAATGAGTATTTCCTTGAAGAAATCAGGGATGCTGAAGCTTGGTCTGAGCCTGGTCGCCATGACCGTCGCCGCCAGCGTGCAAGCGAAAACCCTGGTTTATTGTTCTGAAGGCTCGCCGGAAGGCTTTAACCCACAGCTCTTCACCTCTGGCACCACCTATGACGCCAGTTCCGTACCGATCTATAATCGCCTGGTCGAATTTAAAACCGGTACCACGGAAGTTATTCCAGGGCTTGCTGAGAAATGGGAAGTCAGTCCTGATGGCAAAACCTATACTTTCCATCTGCGCCAGGGCGTGAAGTGGCAAGATAATAAAGACTTCAAACCCACCCGTGACCTGAACGCCGATGACATCGTGTTCTCCTTCGATCGCCAGAAGAATACCAATAACCCGTACCATAAAGTTTCTGGCGGCAGCTATGAATACTTTGAAGGGATGGGATTACCGGACCTGATTAGCGAAGTGAAGAAAGTGGACGATAAAACCGTCCAGTTCGTCCTGACTCGCCCGGAAGCGCCGTTCCTCGCTGATCTGGCCATGGACTTCGCCTCCATCCTGTCGAAAGAGTATGCCGATAACATGTTGAAAGCTGGCACGCCGGAAAAAGTGGACCTCAATCCAATCGGTACCGGCCCATTCCAGCTGCTGCAGTACCAGAAAGATTCCCGCATTCTGTATAAAGCCTTCCCGGGCTACTGGGGTACCAAGCCGAAGATCGATCGTCTGGTCTTCTCCATCACCCCGGACGCTTCCGTGCGCTATGCCAAACTGCAGAAAAATGAGTGCCAGGTGATGCCGTACCCGAACCCGGCGGACATCGCGCGCATGAAGGAAGATAAGAACATTACCCTGCTGGAACAGCCGGGCCTGAACGTCGGTTATCTCTCCTTCAACACCGAGAAGAAACCGCTGGACGACGTCAAAGTTCGTCAGGCGCTGACCTACGCGGTGAACAAAGAAGCGATCATCAAAGCCGTTTACCAGGGCGCAGGCCAGGCGGCGAAGAACCTGATCCCGCCGACCATGTGGGGCTATAACGACGACGTTAAGGACTACACCTACGATCCGGAGAAGGCGAAACAGCTGCTGAAAGAAGCGGGCCTGGAAAAAGGCTTCACCATCGACCTGTGGGCAATGCCAGTACAGCGTCCGTACAACCCGAATGCTCGCCGTATGGCTGAAATGATCCAGGCTGACTGGGCGAAAGTCGGGGTCCAGGCCAAGATTGTTACCTATGAGTGGGGTGAATATCTGAAGCGGGCGAAAGCGGGCGAGCACCAGACCGTAATGATGGGCTGGACCGGCGACAACGGGGATCCGGATAACTTCTTCGCGACCCTGTTCAGCTGCGCCGCAGCGAAAGACGGCTCCAACTACTCGCGCTGGTGCTATAAGCCGTTTGAAGATTTGATTCAGCCGGCCCGCGCTACCGACGACCACAACAAGCGTATTGAACTGTACAAACAGGCTCAGGTAGTGATGCATGACCAGGCTCCAGCGCTGATCATCGCCCACTCCACCGTCTATGAGCCGGTGCGTAAAGAAGTCAAAGGCTATGTGGTGGATCCGCTGGGCAAACACCACTTCGATAACGTCTCCGTCGAATAATAAGCACGATGCCTGACCTCCTCTCCCCTTGCGGGAGAGGTAGGGGGCGTATTCCCGCTATTCCGGGGAATGCTTTTGTGAGCAATACAGACGCCCTGTCGCCAGGCGGGGCGTCACTAGAGAGAATCCGGGTTATGTTGCAGTTTATTCTCCGACGTCTGGGACTCGTCATCCCGACATTTATCGGTATCACCCTTCTCACCTTTGCCTTCGTCCATATGATCCCCGGCGATCCGGTGATGATTATGGCAGGTGAACGTGGTATTTCCCCCGAGCGTCACGCGCAGCTGCTGGCCGAAATGGGCCTTGATAAGCCGCTGTGGCAGCAATATGCCCATTACATTTGGGGCGTACTGCACGGTGATTTAGGCATCTCGCTGAAAAGCCGCATTCCTGTGTGGCAAGAGTTTGTCCCGCGCTTTAAAGCCACCCTTGAGCTGGGCGTTTGCGCGATGATTTTCGCTGTCGCCGTCGGTATTCCGGTGGGCGTGCTGGCTGCGGTAAAACGCGGATCCATCTTTGACCACACCGCCGTGGGTCTGGCGCTGACCGGCTACTCCATGCCTATCTTCTGGTGGGGCATGATGCTGATTATGCTGGTTTCGGTGCAGCTGAACCTGACGCCGGTCTCCGGGCGTATCAGCGATACGGTGTTCCTTGACGATACCCTGCCGCTGACCGGCTTCATGCTGATCGACACCGCCATCTGGGGCGAGCAGGGCGACTTTATTGACGCCTTAATGCATATGATCCTGCCGGCTATCGTGCTGGGCACCATCCCGCTGGCGGTGATTGTGCGTATGACCCGTTCGTCGATGCTGGAAGTGCTCGGCGAAGACTATATTCGTACCGCGCGCGCCAAAGGGCTGACCCGGATGCGAGTGATTGTGGTCCACGCGCTGCGCAACGCGATGCTGCCAGTGGTTACGGTCATTGGCCTGCAGGTGGGCACGCTGCTGGCGGGCGCCATCCTGACGGAAACCATTTTCTCATGGCCTGGTTTAGGCCGCTGGCTGATCGACGCGCTGCAGCGTCGTGATTACCCGGTGGTGCAGGGCGGGGTGCTGCTGGTGGCGACGATGATTATCCTCGTCAACCTGCTGGTCGACCTGCTGTATGGCGTGGTGAACCCGCGTATCCGGCATAAGAAGTAAGGGGCCATCATGTCACAAGTTACTGAGAATAAAGCGATTGCTGCACCGGTGCCAATGACCCCGCTGCAGGAGTTCTGGCACTATTTCAAACGCAACAAAGGCGCGGTCGTCGGTCTGGTGTACGTGGCGGTGATGATTATCATCGCGGTGTTCGCCAACTTCCTCGCCCCGTATAACCCGGCGGATCAGTTCCGTGATTCGCTGCTGGCGCCGCCGTTCTGGCAGGATGGCGGCAGCCTGGCGCATCTGCTCGGCACCGACGACGTGGGCCGCGATATTCTGTCGCGTCTGATGTACGGCGCCCGCCTGTCGCTGCTGGTGGGCTGCCTGGTGGTGGTCCTGTCGTTGATCCTTGGCGTGGTGCTCGGTCTGGTGGCGGGCTATTTCGGCGGGGTGGTGGATTCCATCATTATGCGCGTCGTCGATATTATGCTGGCGCTGCCGAGCCTGCTGCTGGCGCTGGTGCTGGTGGCTATCTTCGGGCCATCTATCGTCAACGCGTCGCTGGCGCTAACCTTCGTGGCGCTCCCGCACTATGTGCGTCTGACGCGCGCCGCGGTGCTGGTGGAGGTCAACCGCGACTACGTGACCGCTTCCCGCGTAGCGGGCGCCGGCGCGATGCGCCAGATGTTCGTCAATATTCTTCCCAACTGTCTCGCGCCGCTGATCGTTCAGGCGTCGCTGGGCTTTTCTAACGCCATTCTCGATATGGCAGCGCTGGGGTTCCTCGGCATGGGCGCGCAGCCGCCGACGCCTGAGTGGGGCACCATGCTCTCCGACGTATTGCAGTTCGCGCAAAGCGCCTGGTGGGTGGTGACCTTCCCGGGCGTGGCGATCCTGCTGACGGTGCTGGCATTTAACCTGATGGGTGACGGTCTGCGTGACGCGCTCGATCCCAAACTGAAGCAGTAAGAGGTTCGAGATGGCGTTATTAAATGTAGATAAATTATCGGTGCATTTCGGCGATGAGAACGCGCCGTTCCGCGCCGTAGACCGCATCAGCTATAGCGTGAATCAGGGTGAAGTGGTCGGTATTGTGGGGGAGTCCGGTTCCGGTAAATCCGTCAGTTCGCTGGCGATTATGGGCCTGATTGACTATCCCGGCCGGGTGATGGCGGACAAACTGGAGTTCAATGGCCGCGACCTGCAGCGCATCTCTGAAAAAGAGCGGCGTCAGCTGGTGGGGGCGGAAGTGGCGATGATCTTCCAGGATCCGATGACCAGCCTCAATCCGTGCTATACCGTCGGCTACCAGATTATGGAAGCGATCAAGGTCCATCAGGGTGGCAATAAGCAAACTCGCCGCCAGCGGGCCATCGACCTGCTGAACCTGGTGGGCATTCCCGATCCGGCGTCGCGGCTTGACGTTTATCCGCATCAGCTTTCCGGCGGGATGAGTCAGCGCGTGATGATCGCGATGGCGATTGCCTGTCGGCCAAAACTGCTGATTGCCGATGAACCGACCACCGCACTGGACGTGACTATTCAGGCGCAGATCATCGAGCTGCTGCTGGAGTTGCAGCAGCAGGAGAATATGGCGCTGGTGCTGATCACCCACGACCTGGCGCTGGTGGCCGAGGCGGCGCATAAAATTATCGTCATGTATGCGGGTCAGGTGGTGGAGACCGGTGATGCGAAGGATATCTTCCGCGCGCCGCGTCATCCGTACACCCAGGCGCTGCTGCGCGCGCTGCCGGAGTTCGCCCAGGATAAGGCGCGTCTGGCGTCGCTGCCGGGCGTGGTGCCGGGGAAATATGACCGTCCTGTCGGCTGTCTGCTGAACCCGCGCTGCCCCTATGCCACGGATAAATGCCGGAGCGAAGAGCCCGCGCTCGCGGATCTTACCGGCGGCCGTCAGTCTAAATGTCACTACCCACTCGATGATGCCGGGAGGCCTGGATTATGAGTACGCAAAAGGCCGCCACGCAACAACCGCTGTTGCAGGCCATTGATCTGAAAAAACACTACCCGGTGAAGAAGGGAATATTCGCCCCGGAACGACTGGTGAAAGCGCTGGACGGCGTCTCCTTTACCCTTGAGCGTGGTAAAACGCTGGCGGTGGTGGGAGAGTCGGGCTGCGGCAAATCGACCCTCGGTCGTCTGCTGACAATGATTGAGATCCCCACCGGCGGTGAGCTGTATTATCAGGGGCAGGATCTGCTTAAGCACGACCCGCAGGCGCAGAAGCTCCGGCGGCAGAAAATCCAGATTGTGTTCCAGAACCCGTATGGTTCGCTAAACCCGCGTAAAAAAGTGGGGCAGATTCTGGAAGAGCCGCTGTTGATTAACAGCAGCCTGAGTAAAGAGCAGCGCCGTGAAAAAGCGCTGGCGATGATGGCGAAGGTCGGCCTGAAAACCGAGCATTACGATCGCTACCCGCATATGTTTTCCGGCGGTCAGCGCCAGCGTATCGCTATTGCCCGCGGGCTGATGCTGGATCCGGACGTGGTGATTGCCGATGAGCCGGTTTCCGCGCTGGACGTTTCGGTACGTGCCCAGGTGCTGAACCTGATGATGGATCTGCAGCAGGATTTAGGGCTGTCCTACGTGTTTATCTCCCACGACCTGTCGGTCGTCGAGCACATCGCTGATGAAGTGATGGTGATGTATCTCGGCCGCTGCGTGGAGAAGGGCACCAAGGACCAGATCTTCAACAATCCGCGTCATCCGTACACCCAGGCGCTGTTGTCGGCGACGCCGCGTCTGAATCCGGACGATCGGCGCGAGCGGATCAAGCTGACCGGCGAACTGCCGAGCCCGCTGAACCCACCGCCGGGCTGCGCCTTTAACGCGCGCTGCCGTCGACGCTTTGGTCCCTGCACCCAGCTTCAGCCGCAGCTTAAGGATTACGGCGGCCAGCTGGTAGCCTGCTTTGCCGTCGATCAGGATGAGAATCCGCAAAAACCCCACGCCTGATGGCACACTCCCGGTCCCAGGACCGGGAGTTTCTCTTCCGCCGGAGAGGAAACCTGGCAACACCGTTTATTACCGCAGTTTCTGCCATACTCTCGGAGCATTCTTCGTCGATTATCCGAAAAAATAAGCCTTTCAGTCCATTTTTATAGAATTAAAGAGAAATTAAAATGGTTCAGGTTTATTCTTTCGTCCAACTGACGCTATGATTTCATCATTGCGTAATACTTTTATATAAAAACGACTGGGAAGCGCGATGGTTGCGGGGGTTAAGGATGTACGCATACCTAAAAAATGGGGCTATCCTTCTGAAAGGGAAGTGTTAGTGTAGCGATACTTCTGCCGTGGAATCATCCCAAAAATCAAATTCTAAACTATTATAACCCTGTCAATCGTGTGTATTGGTACGTCACCACCGGCGCTTTATCTGCCATACCAGAAGCGTCACGATATTTTTAATATACCCAGAAAATAACAACAAACTTAATATGAAATTTTTAAAATCATGAGGTTATCAATGAACCATTATGATGATCTGCAGCGCTTTCAAGAAAAAACGCGGACGCAAAACCTCAAATTTCAGGATCTTTCTTCGCAAGCCGCCACGCGGGAACATGGGGATTGGGCGATCCTCAATCAGCTGAATCCCGACGCCGGGAAACCCGCTTCTCTGGCGCTGGGAGGGTCGGTCTCCGCGCCACTGCCGCAGCCCGTGCCTGCGGATCTCTTCCAGCGTGTCGACCCTGTGGTCGCCGCGCCAGCATCACCTCCGGTTGCGCCAGTCCCCCCAGTTATTGCCGCGATCCCACTGCCGGTCGCAGAACCTGCAATGCCGGAACCTGTCGCTCCGGCGCCAGCGATGACGGCAGAGCCCTTGGCAGCGACGCCAGTACCTGAACCGGTGATGGCCCCGCCGCCGAGGATGGCCCCGCGGCCTGCGCCGGGCGCCGACAACTATGCCCACCTGTTCGCGGCAAAAACCGCGGAGCCGGTGGCGAAAAATAAAGACCAGCCTTTGAAATCTCTTCTGGAAAGGATCGCAACATGCCGTTGATTTGCGTCTGTTCACCGAAAGGTGGCGTGGGGAAAACGACCCTTGCGGCCAATTTAGCTTATTCGCTGGCGCGGACCGGCAGCAAAGTCCTGGCGCTGGATTTTGACGTCCAGAATGCGCTGCGTTTGCATTTTGGCGTGCCGCTGAGCGATGAGCGGGGCTACGTGGCGAAGGCGCTGGAACTGCATGACTGGAGCCAGTGTGTGCTGAGCGCCGGCAGCAATATTTTCGTCCTGCCTTACGGCGAAGTGAGCGAAGCGCAGCGTCAGGCGTTTGATGAGCAACTGACCCACAATGACCATTTTCTCCAGCGCGGTCTGTCGGCGCTGCTCAACTATCCCGGGCTTATCACCATCGCCGATATGCCGCCAGGGCCTTCACCGGCGCTGAAGGCCCTGACGGGGCTGGCGGACCTGCATCTGATCCCGCTGCTGGCGGATACCGCCTCAATGTCGACCCTGGCGCACGTGGAAAAGCAGCGCCTGACCGGCGGGGCGCTGAATCATAAGCACGGGCACTATTTCGTCATAAACCAAAGCGATAGCCGTCGCCAGGTCAGCCGGGACGTCACCAGCCTGATGGAAGAGAAACTGGGCGAGCGCCTGCTTGGCGTGATCCATCGTGATGAAAGCGTGGTAGAGGCTAATGCCTCGCAGAAGTCGATCCTGGACTTCAACGCCTCCTCCGCAGCGGCCTTTGATATTGAAATCATGGCTAAAAAAATATCTTCGCTGTTGGGTATCCATATTGGCGATGGCACGGTGCACAGCCAGCCACGCATGTCAGGGCTTTAACTTATTGCAGGGCTGCTGAATGAAAAAATCTCTTTTTTGGTTGCTGGCGCTGGTGCTGTCTCCCGTCGCCGTGCTGGTGGTGATCACGCCGATGGACAGCCAAAAGCAGTATATTTTTGGTCTGCTTAGTATCGGTATTCTCTTTCTGATGGGCTTCAGCAAGCGCCGCAGCGTATCGGTCATTATGGTCGTCACGTCGCTGCTGATGTCCACGCGTTACATGTATTTTCGCCTCACGCAGACCCTGCACTTCAACTCATCCATTGAAGCCATTCTCGGGATGGGACTCTTTCTGGCGGAAGTTTATATCTGGGTGATGCTGCTGCTTAACTACCTGCAGACGGTCTGGCCGCTGAAGCGCGGCATTGTTCCACTGCCGGATGATATGAGTAAATGGCCGACGGTCGATATCTATATCCCGAGCTATAACGAACCGTTAGAGGTGGTGCGCGATACCGTCCTGGCGGCACAATGCATTGATTATCCAAAAGATAAAATGAAGATCTATCTTCTGGATGATGGCAAACGCAGTGAGTTTGCCGTGTTCGCCGCCGACGTCGGCGTGGGCTATATCACCCGTAACGACAACAAGCACGCCAAAGCGGGGAACCTTAACCATGCGCTGACCCTGACCCACGGGGAGCTTATCTGCGTTTTCGACTGCGACCACGTCGCCACGCGCGTCTTCCTGCAGGCCACCGTCGGCGGTTTCCTGAAAGATCCGATGCTGGCTCTGGTGCAGACGCCGCACTATTTCTATTCCCCGGACCCGTTTGAACGTAACCTCTCCGTCGGGCGCAACATCCCGAACGAAGGGATGTTGTTCTATGGCCCGATTCAGCAGGGGAACGACAACTGGAACGCCACCTTTTTCTGCGGCTCCTGCGCGGTGATCCGCCGTGAGGCGCTGGCGCAGATCGGCGGTTTCGCTGTCGAAACGGTGACCGAAGACGCCCATACGGCGCTGAAGTTTCAGCGTCTGGGATGGAAGTCGGCCTTTCTCGATATTCCGCTGGCGGCTGGTCTCGCCACCGAACGTCTGGTGGTGCACGTCATCCAGCGTACCCGCTGGGCGCGCGGGATGACGCAGATCTTTCGCGTCGATAATCCCCTGTTTGGTCGCGGCCTGACCTTCCAGCAGCGCTTGTGCTACCTGAGCGCTATGCTCTACTACCAGTTCGCGCTCCCGAGGGTGGTGTTTGTCACCGCCCCGCTGGCTTATCTGCTGTTTAACCTCAATATTATTTACTCTTCAGCGAGCCTGATTGTCTCCTATGCCCTGCCGCATCTGTTCCTCGCTATTTACGTTGGTTCGCGAATGAACGGCCGCTATCGCTACAGCTTCTGGGGGGAGATCTACGATATTGTGCTGGCCTTCCACCTGGTGCTGCCGACACTGGTGACGATGATTTTCCCCAAACGCGGCAAATTCAACGTTACCGATAAGGGTGGCCTGCTTGACGTCGGTTACTTCGATTTCACCGTGGTGCGGCCGCACCTGGTGGTGGCCTGCCTGCTGGCCCTGGGGGTGGTGGTCGGCATCGTCCGGGCGATTGGCCATGACTACTTTGGCTCGGATCCCAACGTTATCGCCCTCAACGTCGGGTGGGGGATCTACAGTCTGATCTTCCTGCTGGCGGCGATTGCCGTGGCGCGCGAAACGCGGCAGGTGCGAAAAACCATTCGTATCGATGTCGACATTCCGGTGGTGATCCATTACGCCAGCGGTATCGTTTCCCGCAGCCATACCGCGGACCTGTCGATGGGCGGCTGCCGCGTGGCCGCGCCGGATATGCGCCATCTGGAGGATGATATCGAAGAGATTGAGCTGATCCTGCAGTCCGGGGCTATCTCCATTCCGGCTCAGCTGGTCACCTCAGACGAGCGCTTCCTGCGCCTCAAGTTTGATGAAGATATTCCTCTCTCGCGCCGCCGTGAACTGGTGCGGGTGGTGCTGGCCCGCGCGGATGCCTGGATTAATCCGCCGCGCCCGCAGGATAACCCGTTCCGCTCCTTCTTCACCATTTTGCGCTGCGTGTTCGAACTGTTCTGGTTGACGTGGAAAACCCGTCGCAGCCAGCGCAGCCGGACGGCTGTGGCGAAAACGGCGCAGGAGGATGGGACGTTATGAAGCGATTAACGACGCTGGCGCTGCTGGCGGGGATGTTCTCTGCGCCTGCGCTGCACAGTGAAGAGCCGGCTACTGGCGCTTCAGCTCCGCTGAGTTTTCCGCAGCTCAACGGCGCGGCGGACAATGAGCCCGGTGACGAACCTCCGGCGGCCGCTCCAGAAGAGGCCACGCCAGCGGTAGCGACCGCCCCCGCTGGCGATGCGGCGTTGACAACGCCTGTGCCTGAGATGCCCGCAGTAACCCCGCCGGTGAGCGACACGGTTGCGCCCGATGTCATCCCCGTCGCCCCGGTTTGGGGAGGCGATCTGAATCTGGCGCAAATGGGGATGCCGGATGGCATTATCCTCAGCGGCGGCCAGCGGCAGGGGGGCGTTAGCTTTACGCTGCCTTCCGACCAGGTGGTGATCCATTCCCAGCTCAGCCTTGCCGTCCGCGTATCGCCGGAAATGGCGAGCCGCAACGCCACCCTGCAACTGATGCTCAACGGTCAGCCCCTCGGCACCCTGCCGTTGGGTGCTGATGGCGAGGATGTCTCCCATTATCAGCTGGATATTCCGCCTGCGCTGATGGTCTCCAGCAATAACCTGAGCGTGAAGATCAACGATGGCGATACCCTGCAGTGCCAGCGTGACATTCATGATTCATCGCGGGTGACGGTGCTGCCCACGTCGCATTTCAGCTGGGAAAGCCAGCAACTGAACATCAGCGACGACCTGAGCCACTTCCCACGCCCCTTCTTTGACAGCATGCAGATGACCCCGGCGGACATCGCGGTCGCCTATGGGGCGAAGCCCTCAGCTGACGTCTTCAGCGCCGCGGCGCTGGTCTCTTCATGGCTGGGTATCCAGGCGGACTATCGCGGCATCGCCTTCAGCGCCCTGCGCGATCGCCTGCCGGAACGCCATGGTATTGTGATTGGCCATCCGGGCGAGCAGGTGGGCGGCATGACGCTGCCGGAAACCGATAAACCGCTGCTGCGCGTCATCGCTAACCCTGCCAATCCGGCCTACAAACTGCTGCTGATTGTCGGTAAAAACGATATGGCGCTGCGCATGGCCGCCTGGCGGTTGACCCGCGGCAACTTCGCCCCGCAAACCGCGACGCAGGATGTCGAACCGCAGACCATCCCGGTTGGTAAAGCGTACGATGCGCCGCGCTGGATCCCCACCGATCGTCCGGTCAGGCTCAGCGAACTGTTGCGTAAGGATCAAAGCCCGACCGTCAGCGGCGTCTGGCATGAGCCTTTACGTATCGCCTTTCGCGCCGCGCCCGACCTCTATCTCTGGGATGGCGAGACGATCCCGCTGCAGGTTGGCTACCGCTTCCCATCGGAAAACTGGATTAATGAGGACAAGTCCCTGCTGAGCGTCACGCTCAACGGCACCTTCCTCAATAACCTGGCGATGAACAAGCAGGGACCACTGGAGAAAGTCTGGCGCCACCTCGGGGGCGATGCGCGCCAGGAGCGCTTTACCATCCCGCTGGCACCTTACCTGATCTACGGCGATAACCAGCTGTCGATGTACTTCAATGTGGTGCCGAAGGATGATGTTCCGTGCTCGGTACTGCTGAATAACAATATCAAGAGCCGGATCACTGACGACTCCTGGATTGATTTGAGCAAAACGCGACACTTCTCGCTGCTGCCAAACCTCTCCTATTTCGTTGGCGCCTCATTCCCTTTCTCGCGACTGGCGGACTATTCGCAAACGACGCTCATGCTGCCGGCGGACCCGTCTGAGACCCAGGTGGCCACCCTGCTGAATCTGGCGGCGCGCTCCGGAAATGCGACCGGCACCGCGCTGGCGAATAACCGCGTCGTGCTCGGGATGCCGACCGGCGGCGCGGATCTGCAGTCGCTGCGCGAACGTGACGTGCTGGCGGTCACCGCTCTCGATCAGCAGGCCTTTAACCAGAGCCTGCTGGCTGATTCACCGTATCGTCCGGTGGATAACACGCTGAGCGTCCGTGAGCCTGACCTGTGGCAAAAAGTGCAGCGTCGGCTCACCGGCGACTGGACCTCGGCCAGCCTCGATGCCGATCGCTACTTCTCGTCCAGCAGCGCCTGGCGCGGGTTCATCAGCTATCGTTCGCCGTGGAACGCGACTCGCCTGGTGGTGGTGGCGATGGCCAGCAATGATGACCAGCTGGCGCGATTGAAGACCGATCTGGACTCGCCGCGTATCAACGCCGGGATCCGTGGCGATACCGCGGTGATCACCAGTGATAACGGGGTGCGCAGCTTCCAGGTCAGCACCCCGTTCCCCAGCGGTCAGATGCCGTGGTACATGATGGCCGTCTGGTATGCCAGCCAGCATTCCGGTTTCCTGGCGGTGCTGGGGCTGATTGCCACCTCGATAATGGGACTGGCGCTGACCGCGATGTTTAAACGTCATGCCCGTAAGCGTCTGGGTTCGGGGGATAACTAATGAAAAGAAAGATAACAATAACGATGAAAACCTCCCGCCGGTTCACGACGTTCTGCCTCACCGGCGCGTTGACTCTCGGTGCTGCTGGCGGCGCGCTGGCGGCAGGTAACGACGCGGCGCTGCAGGCGCTGTTCGCCCAGGCCAACTACTGGCATGAGAAATCCCATGACGAACTGGCGATGGAGTCCCTGCAGAAGGTGCTTTCGGTCGATGCCAATAACACCCAGGCGCTGTATCTGATGGCGCTCTGGTCGCAGCAGGGTGGCGATATGCAGGCGGCGGCGCAGTGGCGCGCCCGGCTGGCGAAAGCGGCGCCTGACAGCCCGGGGCTGCAGGATTTAGACAACGCTAAAAAGATGTCGCAGGTGCCGCAGGGGCAGCTCAGCCTGGCCCGCCAGCAGGCGCGCGGCGGCAATATTCCCGGGGCGCTGGCGACCTGGCGCAGCATGTTTAATGGCAATACGCCGCCTGCCGGGCTGGCGGCGGAATATTACCTGACCATGGCCAGCGACAAATCGCTTTATCCGCAGGCCATCAGCGAACTGCGCCAGTACGTGGCCCAGCATCCGCAGGAGAACGCCCCGCGGGTGGCGCTGGGCAAAGCCTTAACCTGGCGGGAAGAGACCCGCCGGGAAGGGATCGCTCTGCTCGAGCCGATGGCCAGCGGCAATAAAGAGGCGGACAGCGGCTTGCGTCAGGCGCTGCTCTGGCTGGGCCCGCAGGCCGGCGATGAACAGTATTACGACACCTGGATGCAGCGGCATCCGCAGGATAGCGAAGTCCAGAATTACTTTCGCGAACGGCGCAGCGGTCAGGCGCGTGGCCAGGGCTATGCCAATCTGAACAGCGGCAATACCGCCGCCGCGAAGCAGCAATTTGAAGAGGTGCTGCAGACCAACCCGCAGGATGCCGATGCGCTGGCGGGCATGGGCTATATCGCGCAGCGCAGCGGCGACTACCAGGCCGCGTCGCAGTATTTGAGCCGGGCGGCGGATCTCGGCGGCGACGCCTCGGCGACCCGTCGTCAGCAGGCGGCCGATGCGCTGTTCTACGGCCAGCTGGCGCAGGCGCAGCAGGCCTATAAGCAGGGCAATATTAGTCAGGCGCTGGCGCTCTCCGCGCCGCTGGCGCAGCAGAGCGGGGCGCGGGGCGCCTCGGCGAAGCTGTTCCGCGCCGATGTGCTGCGACATAACAAAGATTTGCCCCAGGCGGAGCAAACGCTACGTTCGCTGTTAAGCGACGATCCGCAGAACGCGGCGGGGCGGGAAAACCTCTATTACGTGCTGCGCGAGCAGAATAAATCCGCCGAGGCGCAGGCGATGCTGCAGACGCTCCCGCAGAGCCTGCAGCAAAAACTGCAGCCGCGGGTGGTGGCCGGTATGCCGGGCGATGCCGTGCGCCGTCAGGCCCAGGCGCAGGTCAGCAGCGGTAATCCAGCCGGCGCGATTGCCACTCTGCGCGAAGGCGTCGCCCGTTATCCGGACGATCCCTGGCTGCGCCTTGATCTGGCCCGGCTGTTGCAAAAATCGGGTAACGGTAGCGAGGCCTCTTCGCTGATGTCGGCGGCCTATCGCCCGGGCGCCAGCAACAATGCGCTGTATGCCGCCGCCCTGTTTGCCAGCGAAAACGGCGCCTGGCAGCAGGCGCAGACGCTGCTGGCGCGCATTCCCGGCGGCAGCCAGACCAGCGACATGCGCGATTTACGCCAGCGGGTGAACTACAACCTGCAGCTGGCGACCGCCGAAAACTATCTGGCGCAGGGCAACCGCACTGCCGCCAGCAATACCCTGCGGGCGATGGCCTCCACGCCGCCGAAAGCCCCGGCGGACGCCGGCAAGCTGGCGCGGCTGCTGGCCGAGAGCGGCGATCTGACTACCGCGGTCTCGCTGGTGCGCAACAATATCAGCAGCGGGGTGTCCGGCAACGCCGGTGATTACGCCGATCAGATTGCGGTGCTGAATCAGGCCGGGCTGACCGGCGAGGCGCAGAACCTGCTCAGCAATCCGCAGCTGCAGGCCAGCAGTACGCCGACGCAGCTGGCGAGTATTCGCAACGGCTATGTGATCAACGAAGCCGATCGCCTGCGCGAGGAGGGCAATTACGCTGCGGCGTATGACAAGCTGATCCGCGCCATGCAAAGCGATCCGCAGAATACCGATCTGATGTTCGCGATGGCGCGGTTGTACCAGAGCGGCAAAATGAACAAAGAGGCCGGGGTGGTCTATGACTACCTGATGACGCGCGATACGCCGAACCAGGACGCGCGCGCCGGGGCCATCGACGTGGCGCTGTCGGCGGGGAACAACGATCGTGCCGAACAGCTGGCCGGCGGTTTGCGCCAGGATAACTCCCCGGATCGCTTACTGCTGCTGGCGAGAGTCGCAGAGGCGCAGGGCCATCATCAGCAGGCGATGACCTACCTGCGTAGCGCCCGCGGCAAACTGCTGGGTATGCAAAGCACCAACAGCAGCGAAACGCCAACCGTCGGCGGGGTGCTGGCGGCGGATAACCCCTTCATCGGCGTGTCGCAAACGTCGGCGCCGACGCGAACGGCCTCCGCCTACGGGCAGTATATGCCGTGGCAGGTCGCCCAGTCGGCCGCCGCGCCCGGTTCCACGCTGCCGGGGATCCAGCGCCCCGATCTGCCAGTGGACACCGCCGAGACGCGGATGCTGCGCCAGGTGGACACCATGATGGAGTCGCTGCAGGAGAAAACCGGCAGCTGGCTGCAGGGCGGTATGGACGTGCGCGGGCGCGACGGCGAATCGGGTACCAGCAAGCTGACGGAGCTCCGGACGCCGCTGACCTGGTCTTCTTCGCCATTTGGCGATTCGCGCTTTGACTTTACCGTCACCCCGATGTCGTTGAACGCCGGAACCGCCAGCGGCGACGCCTGGCGTCGCTACGGCGCCAACCCGCTGGCTAATGCGGTCTCCAATATGGTGAGTACCGCCACCAGCGAGCAGGCGGCGATCGCCTCGATGACCGAGGCGGAGCGGACGGCCTATTTTGCCAGCAATCCGGGGGCCGAAGCCTTAAGCGGCCTGGGCACCCTGAATGCGGCAGATTTCAATCCGACCACCAGCAGCGGGATGGAAAACCTGGCGAAGCTCGGGAGCTATGATTCGGGACAGGTCGCCAGCTATCTGGCCTCTTCCAGCCTTAAGCCGAACGTTGACCAGACCAGCGGCTCAACCGATTCGCAGAAGGCTAACGGCGTCGAGCTGGCGCTGGCGTTAAGCGGTGACGATTATCGCGTCGACATTGGCAGCACGCCGCTGGGCCAGGATCTCAATACCGTTGTCGGCGGGGTGAAATGGTCGCCTAAGCTGAGCAACTACCTGTCGCTGATCCTGACCGGCGAACGCCGCTCACTGACCGACAGCCTGCTTTCTTACGTTGGTCTGAAGGACACTTATTCCGGTAAAACTTGGGGGCAGGTGACGAAAAACGGCGGCACCCTGCAGCTGAGCTATGACGACGGCGACGCGGGCTTCTATGTCGGCGGCGGCGGATACAGCTATCTGGGGCAGAACGTCGCCAGCAACACCAGCATTAACGCCAATGCCGGGGTCTATCTGCGGCCCTATCATGACGAATACCGCCAGTTACAGACCGGGTTGAGCATGAGCTATATGGATTATTCCAAGAACCTCAGCTACTTCACCTATGGTCAGGGGGGCTACTTTAGCCCGCAAAACTATGTCAGCGTGTCGCTGCCGGTCAGTCTGACGGAGAAATATGATAACTGGACCATGAAGCTTGGCGGCTCGGTGGGCTACCAGTCTTACAGTCAGGATAAGAGCGCCTATTTCCCGACCAATTCGGAGTGGCAGCAAACCCTGGAAACGGCGGTGAGCAATGGGTTTGCCAAGGAAGCCTACTATTCCGCGACCTCGAAGAGCGGCATCGGCTATACCCTGCGCGCCGGGGCGGACTACAAGGTTAACAAACAGATGACGCTGGGGGGCCAGATTGGCTATGACACCTTCGGGGATTATAACGAAAGCACCGCCGGGCTCTATATCCGCTATATGTTGGGAGATCATTGATGATGACGGAGAACAATAACCCGGTGGTCACGACCTGGTTCCAGCAGCAGCAGACGCCTGCCGGATGGTTCGATCTGTTGGTTATTATGGTCGAAGGTATGTTAAATAATGCCGGCGAGCTGGAAAGCCAGCCCTTCCTGCGTCAGATGGGCGCCTCGCTGGCGGAGACCCATCCGCTGCCGGCGTCGGAGACGGTGGGAGAGCTGGAGGCGAATATCAACCGGCTGCTGACCCATTTCCACTGGGGCGTGGTGACGATTGATGTCGGTGAGGATGGCCTGCGCCTGCGCCATCAGGCGTTGCCGGTCAGCCGGGACGACGCGGGACGCGTGCGCTGGTGCAACGCGTTCTGTGCCATACTGGAGGGGTTATATTCTCGCTGGCTGCAGAGTCAGGGAGGCAGTGCTCATGTCGTTTTACAACGTGAGCGGGTGTTCTCTGTCTCTGACGTTCAGTTTCTTTACTACCATCCATAATGAGTGAATGTATGCCCCTGCGTGCTTTAGTGGCGGTGATAGTGACAACGGCAGTGATGCTGGTGCCCCGGGCGTGGGCGGATACGGCCTGGGAGCGCTATAAGGCCCGTTTTATGATGCCGGACGGCCGTATCATTGATACCGCCAATGGCAATGTGTCGCATACGGAAGGTCAGGGCTTTGCCATGCTCCTGGCGGTGGCGAATAACGATCGCCCGGCGTTCGACAAGCTGTGGCAGTGGACGGACAGCACCCTGCGCGATAAGTCTAACGGGCTGTTTTACTGGCGTTATAACCCGGTGGCACCGGACCCTATCGCCGATAAAAACAACGCCTCTGATGGCGATACGCTGATCGCCTGGGCGCTGTTGCGTGCGCAAAAGCAGTGGCAGGACAAGCGCTACGCGATTGCCTCGGATGCCATCACCGCCTCCCTGCTGAAATATACGGTGGTGACCTTCGCCGGTCGTCAGGTGATGCTCCCGGGCGTGAAAGGGTTCAATCTCAACGACCATCTGAACCTTAATCCCTCCTATTTCATCTTTCCGGCCTGGCGCGCCTTCGCGGAGCGGACGCATCTGACCGCCTGGCGGACATTGCAGACCGACGGACAGGCGCTGCTGGGGCAGATGGGGTGGGGGAAATTACACCTGCCCAGCGACTGGGTGGCGCTGCGGGCGGATGGCAAGATGCTGCCAGCCAAAGAGTGGCCGCCGCGGATGAGTTTCGATGCGATTCGTATCCCGCTGTATCTCTCGTGGGCCGATCCGCAAAGCGCTTTGCTCGCGCCGTGGAAGGCCTGGATGCAGAGTTACCCGCGTCTGCAAACCCCGGCGTGGATCAACGTCAGCACCAACGAGGTGGCCCCCTGGTATATGGCCGGCGGTCTGCTGGCGGTGCGCGATCTGACGCTGGGTGAACCGCAGGAGGCGCCGCAGATTGACGACAAGGATGATTATTACTCTGCCAGCCTCAAGCAGTTGGTCTGGCTGGCGAAACAGGATCAGCGTTAGAGACGGTGATTGATTTGCCGCCTTCCCCGCCCGTAGGCATGCGGGTGGGGAAGGGAGAATGGGAACGTCTCACGATGTAAGGCCGCCAGTTTGGACGGCCTTGTCGCTTATTGCGGATAAGGCACCCAGCTACCGCCATTCAGCTGGACATAAGGCTTGCCCTGATACTGGATGACGATGGCGTTGGCGTTTTCGGACACCGCTGCGCTCTGCGGCAGGTTTGCGACATACTGCTGCCAGTTGACGCTGTCCTCGCTGAACATTTTGCCGTCGAGGGCACGCACCACCAGCTCCGACACCGCCAGGTAACTGCTGGGCTGATCGATGATAATCGGCGCCCCTTCATGCGGCGCTTTCATGCCGAAGAATTTTACCGCCGTCGGGACGTTCGTGATCGACGGGCTCGGGATATCCCGCAGGCCAGAGACCTGCATCTTATCGCCCTTCAGCGCGCCGCCGTGTTCCGGCACCACCACCACCATCACTTTCCGCCCCGATTTCTCCAGCTCGGTGAAGAAGTTATCCAGGTCATCAAACAGCTTCTGCGCCCGCACTTTGTAGTCTGCGGTTTTGCTTTGCCCCGGGAAGTGGTTGCCGTCATGCAGCGGCAGGGTGTTATAGAAGGTGGCGCTCCGCGGATTGCTGCTGGCCTCTTCGGTCTTCAGCCAGCGGTTGAGGACCGCCAGATCCTCATACACCGGGGAGCCGTCAAACGCCTGCAGGCTGACCGGCAATCCGGTCTGGTCCATCAGCGGGCTCTGCATGCCGCCCAGCGAACGCAGTTCTTTCAGGAAGTCGCCGAACAGACCGTTATGGCCGAGCATCAGCTGCTGGTTGAAGCCGAGTTTCGCCAGGTTTTCAAACAGGTAGCAATCGGCGCCGGACGGCTGATACAGGTTGGTATGCGACAGCTGGCCGCAGCTGGCGCGCAGCAGGCGCACCGCCGCCGGGCCGCTGTAGGAGGTCGCGGAGTTAAAGTTTTTGAAGACAATATCGAAATGCTTCCACAGCGGATGGTCCATCAGACCGGCGGCTTCAATATCCGACCAGGAGAGCGAGCAGATATTGATCACCAGCAGGTCAAACGGCTGGGCATCCGCCGGCAGCTGGTCCGGGAACGGCGTTTTGCGTTTCTGCTCGGCGGCATAGAAACCGTTCAGCCAGTTGGTGAGATTGGCTGACGTCGGCGGCTCGGTCTGCGGTGGAATATCGCTGCTGGCGGGGCTGGTCGCGGCGCCAGCGGCGGCGTTGGCCCCGGTATTGGCCGGCGCGGTCGTGGCGGCGGCCGTGGTGGGCTGACCGGCGGGCCATAGGGTAAAGGCTGGCAGCAGCGGGCTGACCGCCAGCCAGACGACCATCGCGGAGACAAACACGGTGACGCGCAGCCACTGACTGATAAACAGCCACAGGACCAGTAAAACAAAGAAGGCGCCGACCATGCTCCAGTTAATAAACCGGACGATCAGATCCCAGATATAGCTGGCGCTGAAGCCGGCGATTTGCGAACCCTGGCTAAGAAGCGTCTCCGGACCGGGCAGCCAGGTATCGTGCCAGAACAGCGCGAAGCCGAGCGGAATAGCGATCCAGTGGCGGATACGGTGTAGCTTTTCGCGCGGGATCGGCACCAGCAGAAAGGCGAGAAACACCAGGTTCAGCATCGGGTGGAAATTGAGATACCCGGCCCACAGCAGGGCAAATTTGACCAGAAAATATAAATTCCAGCCGCCAAGGCCGCGCCAGTACTGCCAGAGCGGAAGCGGTGTCGCGGTCGGTTTAGTGTTTGTCATTTGTTCGCTTTGCCTTGCTTAACCGTGGCTCCCCGGCGTAATACGCCTGCCGGTTTCACGTAACGGGGTTTAAAGAACATCAATCTTAACGTCGTGCGAATACGGCGCTGGTAATGGCGCGTCAGGTAACCCAGCGGGAAAAACAGCAGGGCGCAGAGCACCACCAGTTGCAGAATATCGGCGATAGACATCATCAGGCTTGTTCCTCGCGGGTGGTTAACCGGTGCGGCTCGGGGTAGCGTCGCCAGTGGCGTCCATCGTGGGTGGCGTTGATGGTCTCGTTTTTACCCACCGACAGCGGCAGCGGCGTGTTCCAGCGCGCCGGTTCGACGCCGCGCATGATCACGATTTCCGAGAGGATCTGCTTGTCTTCAAACCACACCATGCGGTTAGAAAAAATATCGCCGGTCGGCAGCGGGAAAATGTGGTTTAGCGCGGTATCGAGGTCATTGATCCGGCAAAACGACAAAAACAGCACCAGCCGGTTATTGCCGATGGTCATGATATCGCCCATCCGGTTGGGTTTGCATAACGTCAGCGCCTGCTCAACGCGCAGCCCTGGCGCCGGGCGCAGGGCCACCATTACGCCTTTGCTGTCGGCGGGCAGCAGGGTATTGGCCATCACGTTCTGTACCGCCTCGCAGAAAGCATCCCACTTCTGGTAGCCGCGCAGCTTTAACGGCTGGCTCCAGGTCAACAGCGTGGCGAAATCCTCCGGAATATGGCGGGAGAATTTTTGGTTCTGCACGCTTTCGATCAACGTCAGACAGCGGGAGAGCGACGCGCTGCTGGGGATCACCAGACTGGCACCGCTGCTAAGCAGTAGCCGCTCATCTGTCGCGCGCAGGCTGGGCGTTTGTTCACGGACAATAATTTTCAGCGCCGTACCGCGCTGGCGACGCAGGGTATGAATATAGCGGCCCAGCTGTTCAATTTGCGTATTCTGGGTGATGGAGAAAAGTACCGTGGCCGCTTGTGCGGTGCGCCCGGCGTTGAAAACCTCGTCGTTGGTATCGAACAGGGTCCAGTATTCCGACAGCGGCGGGGCGCCTTCCAGCACGCGCATATTGCTGAGGATCACCTTCTCATCACTACGTGGCTGAACGTTGGTTTCCGTCTCCTGCGCCAGCCGCCAGCCGGCATCATCGCGTTGGACCATCAGCTGCTGCTGAGCGCTGATGCCTTTGTCGCTTCCCCACCAGGCAATATCAAAGAGATGCCGGTCGCCCTGGTAACGAATACTTGCCAGGCCGGAAAGGGAACGGTACTCGCGTAATAATGGGGTGAGCTGTCGATCGATATCCTGGGCGGAATTGATCGCCAGGAAAGCGCAACGGTGATATTGCGCCCAGCGGCTGGTCTTTTCCACCCACGCGCATAGCTTATCTTTATTTATATTTTGCCAGGTATTTTCAGCGCATAGCAGAATAAACAAGTAATTGCCAGGTTCGAGGGAGCAGACTAAATCACGATGTATTTCTTCCAGGGCTTCCGGACGATTCGGCAGGGTGAACAGCGCGATATTATCCGGGCCACCTTCATTATCTAATGAAATGATATTATTAGGTTTGTCTCCCATTACCAGCGCGGCGATCTTGCTGTTTTTCGCCTGCGCGGCCAGCGTCTGATTAAACAGACTGACGGCATCGGTATAACGGTCAACGTTGAGCCACCATACCCCACCGACCGGCATATGGCACACTTCATCCCATAATGATGAAATACCCAAAGTAAATACACTATCCACGGCATCCCTCGTGCGCCCTGATTGACACTGGATAAGTTTACTAGCGAAACCGACAGAGTAAACCTAACATTGAAATTAAAGGTCATCAGTTTTAGCATGTACACCTGCTTTTAAGGATGCGCTGTATTCGTCCTCTGGTTTAATAATAAATTTCAAACGGACAGAGATATGCCAGCAAAAGATCCTGCAGTACCCACGGACGCCACGCTGGGGTACACCTTTCAAAATGATTTTCTGGCGCTAAGCCGGGCATTTTCCCTGCCGGATATTGATTATCATGATATTTCCCGGCGCGAGCAGCTGAATGCGGCGCTGAAGCGCTGGCCGTTACTGGCAGAGTTTGCAGAGAAAAAATAAGGAAGCCGGAGATGGCTATTCTGGGATTACAGGGCGTGCGCGGGGGGACTGGCGTCACGTCCATTACGGCTGCACTCGCCTGGGCGCTGCAATTGCTCGGTGAAACGGTGCTGGCGATCGACGCCAGCCCGGATAATATGCTGCGCTTTTTTTTCAATACCGACGTCCATCATCAGGACGGCTGGGCGCGGGCGCTGCTCGACGGTCGGGACTGGCGCGACGCGGGTCTGCGCTATACGCAACATATCGATCTGCTGCCGTTTGGCCAGCTCAGCGCCGGCGAAAGAGAAAATGCTGACCAGCTGCAGCCCGCGCTGGGGGCGATGGCGGAGGCTGTGCAGCGGCTGCAGAGCCAGTACCGCTGGCTGCTGCTGGATCTGCCGAACGGTTATTCGCCATTAACCCGCGAGCTGCTGACGCTGTGCGATCGCACACTGGTGGTGGTTCATCCCGACGCCAATAGCCATATCCGTCTACACCAGCAGCCCCTCCCGGCCAACAGCGACATTCTGATTAACGATCTGCGGGTCGGCAGCCAGCTACAGGAAGATCTCTACCAGCTGTGGCTGGAGAGCCAGCCGCGCATCCTGCCGGTGACGATTCACCGCGACGAGGCGATGGCCGAGTGCCTGGCGGCGAAACAACCTCTCGGGGAGTATCGTCAGGACTCCCTGGCGGCGGAAGAGGTGCTGACCCTGGCGAACTGGTGCCTGATCCACTATTCCGGCGGGAGGCCGGCATGATCCGCCTCAGCACGCTGCTGCTGGCTCCGCCGGTGGGGGAACGGCTGCGCGCGCGCTATGACGACTATCGGCAGCACGGGGCCTCCTGGCTCTCGGCGTCGCTTGGCTGTCTGTGGGCGTCGCTGGTCTGGGCGCTGATGCCGCTGGAGACGCCGCGCTGGCAGGCGATTCTGGCCCACCATGAAACCTATTTTCCCCATATTAATCCGCATCGCCCGCGTCCGCTGGATCCGGTGCGCTACCTGCTGCAATCCCTGTGGTTGCTGGCGACGCGCGTGCCGGAGCCGGAAAAAAAGGTCAACTGGCGCTCGCTGGCGGCCCTGGAAGGGGTGCACGGTCGCTATACGCAATGGCTGGAAAAATTGCCTGAACAGGTGAATGCCCGCACCGGCCATCTGGATAAACAGAAAGAGCTGGCGCACCTTAATCCGAAGCTGCGTCGGGCGATCCTTGGGGGGGTGACCTTCTGCTCGCTGGTGCTGGCGCTAATGTGTATTACGCAGCCCTTTAACCCGCTGTCGCAGTTTATCTTCCTGATGCTGCTGTGGGGCGTGGCGCTGCTGGTGCGGCGCATCCCGGGGCGTTTCTCGGCGCTGATGCTTATTGTACTGTCGCTGACGGTGTCGTGCCGCTATATCTGGTGGCGCTACACCTCGACGCTGAACTGGAACGACCCGGTAAGCCTGGTGTGCGGGATCATTCTGCTGTTCGCAGAGACCTACGCCTGGGTGGTGCTGGTGCTGGGCTACTTCCAGGTGGTTTGGCCGCTGAACCGCCAGCCGGTGCCGCTGCCGGAGGATATGGATCTGTGGCCAACCGTGGACATCTTCGTCCCTACCTACAACGAAGATCTCAACGTGGTGAAAAACACCATTTACGCCTCGCAGGGCATCGACTGGCCGAAGGACAAGCTGAACATCTGGATCCTCGACGATGGCGGACGGGAAGCGTTTCGCCAGTTTGCCAAAGATGTCGGGGTGCACTATATCGCCCGTACCAGCCACGAGCACGCCAAGGCCGGTAACATCAACAATGCGCTGAAATACGCCAAAGGGGAGTTCGTCTCGATCTTTGACTGCGACCATGTGCCGACGCGCTCGTTTCTGCAGATGACCATGGGCTGGTTCCTGAAAGAGAAAGAGCTGGCGATGATGCAGACCCCGCACCACTTCTTCTCGCCCGATCCCTTTGAGCGCAACCTTGGCCGCTTTCGCAAAACGCCGAACGAAGGGACGTTGTTCTACGGCCTGGTGCAGGACGGGAACGACATGTGGGACGCCACCTTCTTCTGCGGCTCCTGCGCCGTTATCCGTCGCGGCCCGCTGGATGAGATTGGCGGGATAGCCGTCGAAACGGTAACCGAAGATGCCCATACCTCTCTGCGTCTGCACCGGCGGGGACACACCTCAGCCTATATGCGGATCCCGCAGGCGGCGGGGCTGGCGACGGAGAGTTTGTCCGCGCATATCGGCCAGCGCATCCGCTGGGCGCGCGGGATGGTGCAGATTTTTCGGCTCGATAACCCGCTGTTTGGCAAAGGCCTGAAGCTGGCGCAACGCGTCTGCTACGCCAACGCCATGCTCCACTTCCTCTCCGGTATTCCGCGCCTCATCTTCCTCACGGCGCCGCTGGCCTTTTTGCTGCTCCATGCCTATATCATTTATGCGCCCGCGCTGATGATCGCGCTGTTCGTGCTGCCGCACATGATCCACGCCAGCCTGACCAACTCGAAGATTCAGGGCAAATACCGCCATTCGTTCTGGAGTGAAATCTACGAGACGGTGCTGGCCTGGTATATCGCGCCGCCCACCTTTGTGGCGCTGATTAACCCGCATAAAGGTAAGTTCAACGTCACCGCGAAGGGCGGGCTGGTGGAAGAAGAGTATGTCGACTGGGTGATCTCCCGGCCCTATATCTACCTTGTACTGCTCAATCTGGTCGGCGTCGCGGTGGGGATCTGGCGATTTATGTATGGCCCGGAAAACGAAATTCTCACCGTCTGGGTGAGTATTGTCTGGGTGTTCTACAACCTGATTATTCTTGGCGGCGCGGTGGCGGTCTCGGTCGAAAGCAAGCAGGTTCGCCGTTCGCATCGTGTCGAAATGAGCATGCCGGCGGCGATTGCCCGCGAAGATGGCCATCTGTTCTCCTGCACGGTTCACGACTATTCCGACGGCGGGCTGGGGATCAAAATTCACGGCGACGCGCAGGTGCTGGAAGGCCAGAACGCCCGGCTGTTGCTCAAACGAGGACAGCAGGAATATGCCTTCCCGGTAAGGGTCGCGCGGGTCAACGGCAGCGAGGTGGGGCTCCAGCTACTGCCGTTGACCAACCAACAGCATATCGATTTTGTGCAGTGTACGTTTGCCCGCGCTGATACGTGGGCGCTTTGGCAGGATAGCTTCCCGGAAGACAAGCCGATGGAAAGCCTGCTGGATATCCTCAAGCTGGGCTTCCGTGGCTATCGTCACCTGGCGGAGTTTTCGCCGCCGTCGGTGAAGGTGGTTTTCCGCGCGCTCACTTCGCTGGTGGCCTGGATAGTGTCGTTTGTACCCCGACGCCCTGAACGCGCCGCGCCGACGCTCTCCGCAGACCCGGCAATGGCTCAACAATGATGATAATGCGATGAAAAGAAAACTTTCCTGGATGTGTGCAGTAGCGGTGGGCATGTGCAGCTGGTATCCGCTGGCCTCTTATGCGGCGCCGGCCGTCGTGGCGAACGCCGCCCCTGGCGTTCAGCCGCAGGTAGCGACCCCGGGCGCGCCGATCGTGGTGGGCGAGCCAACGGCGGCCCTTGCCGAACCGACCGCCCCGGCGGCGGTGGCCGAGAACGTCCCGCAGCGGGAGGTGAAGCTGACTTTTGCCACCATCGCGCCGCCGCCCGGCAGCATCGTGCTGCGAGGCTCACGGCCTGACGCGTCGGTCGAATTCGGCATGCGCAGCGATGAGCTGGTCGCCAACGCGCTGCTCAACCTGGAATACACCCCATCGCCTTCGCTGCTGCCCGTGCAGTCGCAGCTGAAAGTCTATCTCAACGATGAGCTGATGGGCGTCCTGCCCGTGACCAAAGAGCAGCTGGGGAAAAAGATCCGCGCGCAGTTGCCGATTGACCCGCTGTACATCACCGACTTCAACCGCGTACGGCTGGAGTTTGTCGGTCACTACCGCGATGTCTGCGAAAACCCCGCCAGCAGCACGCTGTGGCTGGACGTCGGGCGCGAAAGCTATCTGGATCTCACCTACCAGTCGCTGAAGGTGCATAACGATCTGTCACACTTCCCGGTGCCGTTCTACGATCCGCGCGATAACCGCCCGCTGACGCTACCGATGATTTTCCCGGGCTCGCCAGCGGTGGCCCAGCAGCAGGCGGCGGCGATTGTCGCCTCCTGGTTCGGCAGCAAGGCCGGCTGGCGCGGCCAGCAGTTCCCGGTCTATTTCAACGAACTGCCGGATCGTAACGCCATTGTCTTCGCCACCAACGACAAGCGCCCGGACTTCCTGCGCGATCATCCGCCGGTCAAGGCGCCGACCATCGAAATGATCGACAACCCGAACGATCCTTACGTCAAGCTGCTGGTAATTTTCGGCCGCGATGATAACGACCTGCTGCTGGCGGCGAAGGGGATTGCCCAGGGCAATATTCTGTTCCGCGGCAGCAGTGTCACTGTGGACGGCATCAAAACCCTGCAGCCGCGTCAGCCTTACGACGCACCGAACTGGGTGCGCACCGACCGCTCGGTCACCTTCGCTGAGCTGAAAACCTATGAGCAACAGCTGCAGTCCAGCGGGCTGGTGCCGGATGCCATCACCGTGGCGCTTAATCTGCCGCCGGATCTCTATCTGCTGCGGGCCAACGGCATCGATATGGATCTGAAATATCGCTACACCATGCCGCCGGTGAAGGACAGTTCGCGGATGGATATCAGCCTCAACGACCAGTTCCTGCAGTCGTTCAGCCTGAACAGCGCTCAGGACGTGAACAAACTGATCCTGCGCCTGCCGGTGCTGCAGGGGCTGCTGGACGGCAAATCAGAGGTCACCATCCCCGCGCTGCGTCTCGGGGCGGTCAACCAGCTGCGCTTTGACTTCCAGTACATGAACCCGATGCCGGGCGGCTCCATCGACAACTGTATTACCTTCCAGCCGGTGCAGAACCATGTGGTGATTGGCGACGATTCGACCATCGACTTCTCGAAGTATTATCACTTTATCGCCCTGCCGGACCTGCGCGTCTTCGCCAATGCGGGCTTCCCTTACAGCCGTATGGCCGACCTCTCCGACACGCTGGTGGTGGTGCCGAAAGCGCCGACCCAGGGCCAGGTGGCGACGCTGCTGCAGGCGCTGGGCGGTATCGGTTCGCAGACCGGTCTGGCGGCGATTAATCTGCAGATGACCGACGATGGCAACCAGATCAAGAACAAAGATGCGGATCTGCTGTTGATCGGCGCGATCCCGTCGTCCCTCAAGGACGACACCAAAATCAACCTGCTGGTCGAGGCGACCAAAAGCTGGGTGAAAATGCCGATGCGCCACTATGACCTGGCGAGCATTTATCCCGATGACGATGCCCGCACGCCCAATACCCGCACCGACATTACCTCTTCCGGGCCGATGGCGGCGGTGATTGGCTTCCAGTCGCCGTATAACGATCAGCGCAGCGTGGTGGCCCTGCTGGCCGACAGCCCGCGCGGTAATGAACTGCTGACCAACGCCCTCAACGACAGCGGTAAGCGGGCAGCAATGTTTGGCTCGGTAGCGGTGATCCGCGAGTCCGGCGTCAACAGTCTGCGGGTAGGGGATATCTACTACGTGGGTCATCTGCCCTGGTTCGAGCGCATCTGGTTCGCGCTCTCTAACCACCCGATACTGCTGGCGATCTTCGCCGCTATCAGTATTGTGCTGCTGGCGTGGGTGCTGTGGCGCATGCTGCGCATCATCAGTCGCCGCCGTCTTAGCCTGGATGATGAATAAACCATGATGAAAGTACTTTGTGGCGCGGTGCTCTCCGCGCTGCTGCTGGCGGCGGGCCCGGTGAGCGCCGCCTGCCAGTGGCCCGCCTGGGAGCAGTTTAAAAAAGCGTACGTCAGCCCTGAGGGACGGGTGATTGACCCCAGCGATGCGCGCAAAATCTCCACCTCGGAAGGACAGAGCTATGGCCTGTTTTTCGCCCTGGCCGCCAACGATCGCGCAGGGTTCGACAAACTACTGACCTGGACGCAGAACAACCTGGCGGAAGGCGACCTGCGGCAACATCTGCCGGGCTGGCTGTGGGGCAAAAAGGACGATGAGCAGTGGACGTTGCTGGACAGCAACTCGGCCTCCGACTCGGATCTGTGGATAGCCTGGGCGCTGCTGGAGGCGGGCCGCCTGTGGCAGCAGCCGCAGTACACCGAGACCGGCAAAGCACTGCTGGCGCGGATTGTCGAGGAAGAGACGGTGGCGGTGCCCGGTCTTGGCACGATGCTGCTGCCGGGAAAAGTCGGTTTTGCCGATGACAGCGGCTGGCGGTTTAACCCCAGCTATCTTCCGCCGCAGCTGGCCACCTACTTTGTGCGTTTTGGCGCGCCGTGGCCTGCCCTGCGCGACAGCAACCTGCGCCTGCTGCTGGAGACCGCGCCGAAAGGCTTTATCCCGGACTGGGTGCGCTATGAGAAAGGGAAAGGCTGGCAGCTGAAAACCGAAAAGCCGCTGATCGGCAGCTATGACGCGATTCGCGTCTACCTGTGGGTGGGCATGCTCCATGATGGCGATAAGCAGAAAGCGCGCCTGCTGCAACGCTTCGCGCCGATGGCGGCGCAGACCACGGAGCAGGGGGTGCCGCCGGAGAAAGTGAATATCGCCACCGGCAAAACCAGCGGCCAGGGGCCCGTGGGCTTCTCCGCGGTGATGCTACCGTTTTTACAGGACGACGAGGCCCGGTCGGTGCAACGCCAGCGCGTCGCCGATAACTATCCCGGCGCGGATGCCTACTACAGCGCAGTTCTGACGCTGTTCGGCCAGGGTTGGGATCAACACCGTTTTCGTTTCACTGCGGGTGGCGAATTACAACCTGACTGGAACCAGGAATGCGCAAGCTCTCACTAAGTTTACTCACGCTGTCCCTCGGCGTGGCGCTGCTGCCGTTAGCGCAGGCGGCGACGACGCCTGCCCAGGAGCATCTGCTGGAGCAGGTCCGCCTTGGCGAGGCCAGTAATCGTGAAGACCTGGTGCGCCAGTCGCTGTACCGCCTGGAGCTGATTGATCCCAACAACCCGGATCTGATTGCCGCGCGGATGCGCTACCTGCTGCGTCAGGGGGATGCCGCCGGGGCGCAAAAAGAGCTGGAACGATTGACGAAGCTGGCGCCGGACTCCCCGGAGCTGAAGGCGTCGCGCAATGAGATGAAAAGCAACACCGGCGAGGGCCGGCAGGCGCTGCAGCAGGCGCGACTGCTGGGCGTGGCCGGGAAGGTCGATGAAGCCATCGCCGCCTATGAAAAACTGTACGGCGGGGTGCCGGATGACGTTGACGTCGCCATTGAATACTGGACGCTGGTGGCGCGCCTGCCCGCTCGCCATAGCGAAGGCGTCAGCCAGTTGAAAAAGCTGAACGCCAGCGCGCCGGGCAACGTCAGCCTGCTGACTTCGCTGGCGAAGCAGATGTTTGCCGATAACAAACCGCAGGAAGGGTTTGCCTATCTGGCGGAGATGGCCCGCTCGGCCTCAGGACGCGGCATCGCCGCCGACATGTGGTTCAGTGAAGTGAAAAGCATGCCGGTGAGCAAGGCCAGCGTGCAGGCGTTGCAGCAATTTCTCCTGCAGTTTCCCACCGGCTCGGTGGCGGCGAACGCCCGCGTTCTGCTCGACCAGCAGCAGGCGCAGCTGCAGGATCCGACCTTCCGCGCCCGCTCGGAAGGGCTGGCGGCGGTCAAGTCCGGGAATGCCTCGCAGGCGGTCGCGGATCTTCAGAAAGCCGTTCAGGCCGACAGCCGCGACAGCGATGCGGTGGGCGCCCTCGGCCAGGCCTATTCCCAGCGCGGCGATCGCGCGCGGGCAGTGGCGCAGCTCAATAAAGCGATTGCCATGGACCCCGACAGCCCGAACCGCGGCAAATGGGACAGCCTGCTGCAAACCAACCGTTACTGGCTGCTGATCAAGCAGGGGGATAACGCCCTGAAAGCCGGCCAGCTTTCGCAGGCGCAGAACTATTATGCCCAGGCGCAGCGGGTCGATCGCACCGACAGTTATGCCGTGCTGGGATTGGGGGACGTCGCGGCGGCGCGCAAAGAGTCGGCAGCGGCGGAGCGCTATTACCAGCAGGCGTTGCGCCTGGATCGCGGTAATAATCTGGCGGTGCGCGGTCTGGCCAACCTCTATCGCGCCGAATCGCCGGAGAAAGCCAGCGCCTGGATCGCCGGCCTCCCTCCCGCTCAGCGGCGGAGCATCGATGATATTGAGCGCAGTCTGACCAACGACCGGCTGGAGAAACAGGCGCAGGCCCTGGAAAGTCAGGGCAACTGGGCGCAGGCGGCGGAAGTCCAGCGTCGGCGCCTGGCGCTGGATCCGGACAGCGTGTGGATAACCTACCGTCTGGCGCGCGATCTGGTTAGCGCCGGTGAACGCCAGGAGGCCGACGCGCTGATGCGGGCGATGGTCAACCGCCAGCCGCAGGATGCTGAACGGGTCTACGCCTCGGGGCTCTACCTGTCGGGAAACGACCAGGACGATCTGGCCCTGGCGCAAATCGCCGCTCTGCCGCGCAGCGCGTGGACGGATAATATTCGTGAGCTCGAAGCGCGTTTGCAAAGCGACCGGGTGCTGCGCCAGGCCAACCAGCTGCGCGACAGCGGTAACGAAGCGCAGGCGATCGCCCTTATCCAACAGCAGCCCGCCTCGGTGCGCTATGACCTGACGCTGGCCGACTGGGCGCAGCAGCGCGGCGACAGCCAGACGGCGATTGCCGACTATCAGCGGGTGCTGCGCCAGGAGGCCGACAATGGCGATGCGCGCCTCGGCCTTGCGGAAGTCTACCTGGCCGAGGGCGATAAACAGGCTGCCCGGGCGCAGGTCATGCAGTTGAAAGGCGCAGAGACCGAATCCATGAATATGCAGCGTCGGGTCGCGCTGGCGCGAGCCGGCCTTGGCGATACCGCTGATGCCCAACAGATTTTTAACCAGATTGTGCCGCAGGCGAAGGCGCAGCCGCCCTCGATGGAGAGCGCGTTGGTGCTGCGCGATGCCGCGCGCTTTGCCACCCAGACCGGGGCGCCGCAGCAGGCGCTGACGCACTACCGGGAGGCGATGGTGGCCTCCGGCATCGCCCCCGTGCAGCCGCAGAATAACGATACCTTTACGCGGCTGACGCGCAACGACAGCCAGGATGACTGGCTGAAGCGCGGGATCCGTAGCGATGCCGCCGATCTTTATCGCCAGCAGGATCTGAACGTCACCCTGGAACACGACTTCTGGGGTTCCAGCGGCACCGGCGGCTATTCCGACCTGAAGGCGCATACCACCATGCTGCAGGTGGATGCTCCGCTGGCGGATGGCCGGATGTTCTTTCGCACCGATCTGGTCAATATGGATGCCGGCAGCTTTTCCACCCACAGCGACGGGAGCTACTCGCCCAGCTGGGGCACCTGCGGGGAGATCGCCTGTACCAGCGGCAGTAAAAACCAGACCGACAGCGGGGCCAGCGTGGCGGTCGGCTGGAAGAATGACACCTGGAGCGGCGATATCGGCACCACCCCGATGGGCTTCAATGTCGTCGATGTGGTGGGGGGGCTGAGCTACAGCAGCGACGTCGGGCCGGTGGGGTACACGGTCAACGTCCACCGGCGCCCCATCTCCAGCTCGCTGCTCTCCTTTGGCGGGCAGAAAGACAGCAGCAGCCATACCGGCACCACCTGGGGCGGCGTCCGCGCCGACGGCGGCGGCCTGAGCCTCAGCTATGACCGGGGCGAAGCGCACGGCATCTGGTCCTCGCTGGGGGCCGATTCGCTGACCGGTAAAAACGTGGCGGATAACTGGCGCGTGCGCTGGATGACCGGGTACTACTACAAGGTCATCAACGAGAATAATCGTCGCGTCACCGTCGGCCTCAACAATATGATCTGGCACTACGACAAAGATCTCAGCGGTTACACCCTCGGCCAGGGCGGCTATTACAGCCCGCAGGAGTATCTCTCATTCGCCGTGCCGGTGACCTGGCGTCAGCGTACCGAGAACTGGTCCTGGGAGCTCGGCGGGTCGGTGTCATGGTCCCATTCGCGCACCCAGACGCAAGCCCGTTATCCGCTGCTGAACCTGATCCCGTCCGACTACCGCCAGCGCGCCAGCGAGCTGACGGAGGAGGGGAGCAGCAGTCAGGGATTCGGTTACACCGCCAGAGCGCTGGTGGAGCGGCGGGTGACCAGCAACTGGTTCGTCGGCGCCGCGGTCGATATTCAGCAGGCGAAGGATTACACCCCGAGCCATGCGCTGCTTTACGTCCGCTACTCGGCGGCCGGCTGGCAGGGGGATCTGGATATGCCGCCCCAGCCGCTGGTGCCCTACGCCGACTGGTAGCAGAATAGGCTGAATTACGTCACAGAGCGCCACTCCACGACGCGCTTCGCGTATACTCGTGAGGCATTGCCCACCGTCGGCCGCCGGGGCGATTTCCCCGGCGTCTGCGCCACCGCGCGGAAATATCCCGTCACTTCATCCCTCGCGGGCGTGGGCGAAGGATTTGAGTATATAATCAGCCTGAAACGACCGGCATTGAAGGATTGATACCGGGTATGCATTCAGTATCAGTGGAGAACACCGTTGCGCGTCAGCCGTTCACTTACAATCAAACAGATGGCGATGGTCGCGAGCGTGTCCATGGCCTTTGTATTGGTTTTTTGCACTATTTTGCTGTTTCACTTTGTGCAACAGAGTCGCTTTACCACGGCCACGCAGTTAGAAAGTATCGCGCGATCCGTTCGCGAACCGCTGTCTGCGGCTATTCTGAAAGCCGATATTCCGGAAGCGGAAGCCATTTTAAGCCGTATCCAGCCTGCTGGCATCGTCAGCCGGGCGGATGTGGTGTTGCCGAACCAGTTCCAGGCGCTGCGGATGCGATTTATCCCCGAGCGGCCGGTGCCGGTGACCGTCACCCGGCTGTTTGAGCTGCCGGTGCAGATTTCGCTGCCTATTTATTCACTGGAACGGCCGGCTAATCCCCAGCCGCTGGCCTATCTGGTGCTGCAGGCGGATTCATACCGCATGTATAAATTCGTCATGAGCGCCCTTGCTACGTTAGTGACGGCTTACTTACTTTTGGTGCTGATGCTGACGGTGGCGCTTACCTGGTGCATCAACCGGCTGATGGTGCGCCCCCTGCGGCGTATCGCCCGCGAGCTGAACGATCTCTCCCAGCAGGATCGTCTCGGCCATCAGCTAACGCTCCCGCGCCTGCACCATGACGACGAGATCGGTATGCTGGTGCGCAGCTATAACCGCAACCAGCAGAGCCTGGTGCGCCAGCATGATGAACTGTCCATCCAGTCGACCCGCTTCCCGGTCTCAGAGCTGCCGAATAAAGCCTTTTTGCTGGCGATGCTGGAGCAGACGGTGGCCCGCCCCCAGAGCGCCGCGCTAATCGTCGTCGCCTGCGAAACCCTGCAGGATGCCGCCGGGGTCCTCAAGGAGAGCCAGCGCGAAATGCTGCTCCTGACGCTGGTGGAGAAGCTGCGAGCCGCCATTCCGCCGCAAATGGTGCTGGCTCAGGTGAGCGGGTATGACTTCGCGATTCTCGCCGATGGCCTTGCCGAACCGTGGCAGGCGGTGACGTTAAGTAAGCAAGTGCTCACTATTATTAATGAGCGTTTGCCGCTGCATGGGCTGCAGCTGCGGCCCTACGCCAGCGTCGGGATCGCCATGTTCCACGCCGGGCTCAGCGCCGAGCAGTTTTACCGGCGCGCGGTGTCGGCTGCCGTCACCGCACGACGTAAAGGCAAAAACCAGATTGAGTTCTTCGATCCCGAGCAGATGGAAAAGGCTCAGCGCCGTCTGATGGAAGAGCACGACATTATGACCGCCCTCGACAACCAGCAGTTCGCTATCTGGCTGCAGCCGCAGGTGGCCTGCGCCAGCGGCGAGATCTGCGGCGCCGAAGTGCTGCTGCGCCAGCGGCAGGCGGATGGCAGCTGGTCGCTACCGCCGTCGCTGATTGAGCGCATTGAGTCCTGCGGGCTGATTATCCCGGTCGGCTACTGGGTGATGGAAGAGGCCTGCCGCCAGCTGGCGGCCTGGCAAAGCCAGGGGATTATGCTGCCGCTGTCGGTCAATGTTTCCCTGCTCCAGCTGCTGGAACACGACCGTGGCGAGGAGATGCTAAAGCTGATCGCCCGCTACCGTATCGCCCCTGGCACCCTCATCCTCGAGGTGACGGAGAGCTGCCGGATGGACGATCCGCAGGATGCGATGGCGCGGTTGCGACCGCTGCGCGAGGCCGGGGTACAGATTGCGCTGGATGATTTTGGCATGGGTTATGCCGGGTTGCACCAGCTGCAGCAGATGAAAGCTCTGCCGGTGGATATTCTGAAAATCGATAAAGTATTCATCGATATGCTGCCGGAGGATGTCAGCATGGTGCCGGCGATGATCCAGCTCGCGCGCGGCCTGTCGCTGCGTATCGTGGCGGAAGGGGTGGAGAACGACGCCCAGTACCGCTGGTTGCAAGCCGCGGGCGTCGAGGTGCTCCAGGGCCATCTGTTCGGTTGCGCTTTGCCGCTGGAGGCATTCAGCGCGCGCTATCTCTCCCCGGTTCGTGAGGATGAAAATTTGTAAATGTTTTGTTGACTTGTGCGAGTCAGCTCAAAGATTTTAACAATTGCGTTGCACTTTCGGCGTTAGTTATTTCTGAAATGTTTCCAGGGTGTTATTTTTAAGCCACAGACGTCAAATATCCCTTCTTGCTCTGTGGTTATTCCCAAAGGACACCCTATGAAAACCTCTATCTTTAAAAGCCTCTATGTCCAGGTTCTGACGGCCATAGCGATCGGTATTCTGCTGGGCCATTTTTACCCGGAACTGGGCGCGCAAATGAAACCCTTCGGCGACGCCTTCGTTAAGCTGATTAAAATGGTGATTGCTCCGGTTATCTTCTGTACCGTCGTGACGGGGATCGCCGGGATGGAAAGCATGAAAGCCGTCGGTCGTACCGGGGCGGTGGCGCTGCTCTATTTCGAAGTGGTCAGCACCATCGCGCTGATTATCGGTCTGATTATCGTCAACGTGGTGCAGCCTGGCGCCGGGATGAACGTCGACCCGTCAACGCTCGATGCGAAAGCGGTGGCGGTGTACGCTGAGCAGGCGAAAGACCAGGGGGTGGTGGCCTTTTTACTGGATGTGATCCCGGGCAGCGTCATTGGCGCCTTCGCCAGCGGCAACATTCTGCAGGTGCTGCTGTTCGCCGTCCTGTTTGGTTTTGCCCTGCACCGTCTGGGCAGCAAGGGCCAGCTGATTTTCAACGTCATTGAAAGCTTCTCCCAGGTTATCTTCGGCATCATCAATATGATCATGCGCCTGGCGCCGATTGGCGCCTTCGGGGCCATGGCCTTTACCATCGGTAAATATGGCGTCGGCACCCTGGTGCAGTTGGGGCAGCTGATCATCTGCTTCTACATCACCTGTATTCTGTTCGTGGTGGTGGTGCTGGGGAGTATCGCCCGGGCTACCGGCTTCAGCATCTTCAAATTTATCCGCTATATCCGTGAGGAGCTGCTGATTGTGCTGGGAACCTCCTCGTCAGAATCAGCGCTGCCGAGAATGCTCGACAAGATGGAGAAGCTGGGCTGCCGCAAATCGGTGGTGGGCCTCGTGATCCCGACCGGCTATTCGTTCAACCTCGATGGCACCTCCATCTACCTGACGATGGCCGCGGTCTTTATCGCCCAGGCGACCAACAGCCATATGGATATTTTCCATCAGATCACCCTGCTGGTGGTGCTGCTGCTCTCCTCGAAAGGGGCGGCGGGGGTGACCGGCAGCGGCTTCATCGTGCTGGCGGCGACCATCTCCGCCGTCGGGCATTTGCCGGTGGCGGGCCTGGCGCTGATCCTCGGTATCGACCGCTTTATGTCCGAAGCCCGTGCGCTGACCAACCTGGTGGGTAACGGCGTCGCTACGGTGGTGGTGGCTAAATGGGTCAAAGAACTCGATGCCAAACAGATGGATGATGTTCTGAATAACCGTGTTCCAGCGAACAAATCGCACGAATTATCCTCTTAAATCCTCCTCTTAGGCCCGTACTCCCTTGCTGGAGTACGGGCTCCTGCGCATAATTAGAGGTCATTTCCGCTTGGCGGAAATGACACGAAATGATTATTTTGCGTTGTCATGCGACATTTTCGTCTCCGTGTGGTCTAACCGACGTATTTCACTCTCACTTTTTTTCGGCAGCCCGTCAGTGGGGTGCTGTTGTAACCAGGAATGTTCATCAGGGGTTCACATGCAGGGCACAACAATTAAACTCTTAACGGGCGGTTTGCTGATGGTAGCGGCGGCCGGTTATGTGCAGGCAGAAGCGCTCCAGCCTGATCCGGCCTGGCAACAAGGGACCTTAGCGAATGGTTTGACGTGGCAGGTGCTGGCCACGCCGCAGCGTCCCAGCGACCGTATTGAAGTCCGTCTGTCCGTGAATATTGGCTCGCTGAGCGAAAGCACTCAGCAGAGTGGTTTCAGCCGCTTTGTTCCTCGCCTGGCGTTGACGCAAAGCGGCAGCCTGCCGACGATGCAGGCGCGCTCTTTATGGCAGCAGAGTATTGACCCGAAGCGTCCTCTGCCGCCGGCCATCGTCTCCTACGATTACACAATGTTTAATCTCAGTCTGCCCAATAACCGCAACGATCTGCTGAAAGAGGCGCTGAGCTGGCTGGCGGACGCCAGCGGTAAGCTGACCATTACGCCTGAATCGATCAATCATGCGCTGCAGGGCAGCGACATGGTGGCGACGTGGCCGCTGGATACCAAAGAGGGCTGGTGGCGCTACCGCCTGAAAGGGTCCACCATGCTGGGCCATGATCCTGCCGCGCCGCTGAAGCAGCCGATAGACGTGGCGCAGCTGAAAGACTTTTATCATAAATGGTACACCCCCGACGCCATGACGCTGATTGTGGTCGGTAACGTCGACAGCCGCAGCGTCGCTGAGCAAATCAGCAAAACCTTCGGCGATCTGAAGGGCAAGCGGGAAACGCCCGCGGCGGTGCCGACCTTATCGCCACTGCCTACCGTGCCGGTCAGCATCATGACCAGCGCGGTGCGTCAGGACAAACTGTCCATCATGTGGGATGCGCCCTGGCAGCCAATCCGCGACTCCGCGGCGCTGCAGCGCTACTGGCGCGACGACCTCGCCCGCGAAGCGCTGTTCTGGCACGTGCAGCAGAGCCTGAGCAAAAATAACGTGAAGGATATTGGTCTTGGCTTTGACTGCCGGGTGCTCTATCAGCGCGCGCAGTGCGCGATCAACATCGAATCGCCGGGCGAGCGTCTGAACAACAACCTGAGCGTGGTCTCGCGCGAGCTGGCGAAAGTGCGGGACAACGGCCTGCCGCAGGAGGAGTTTGACGCGCTTATCGCCCAGAAAAGCCTCGAGCTGCAGAGGCTGTTTGCCACCTATGCGCGCACTGACACCGATATTCTGATGAGCCAGCGCATGCGCTCCCTGCAGAATCAGGTGGTGGATATCGCGCCGGAGCAGTATCAGAAGCTGCGCCAGGAGTTCCTCAACTCCCTGACGGTAGACATGCTGAATCAGTACCTGCGTCAGCAGCTGTCCCAGGATATGGCGCTGGTGCTACAGCAGCCGAAAGGCGAACCGGAATACAACATGAAGGAGCTGCAGTCCACGTGGGAAAAACTGATGGCGCCGAATCCGGCGGCCGCGGCGGTCAGCGGCAGCGCTGATACAGTTGACGCCCACAGCGAGGCCAGCGACATCCCGCCAGGGCAGTAACTAACGCCTCTCCGGCGCGCCAGCGGCGGCCGGAGAGCGCTTCCTGCGGAGAATTACTGCGGCATCGCTTCCCGCGGGATGATCGCCCCGCGATACTGGATCACCGTGCTGGCGGTCAGGTGTCCGCGTTTGGCGGCGGATTCAGCATCGCCGCCGGTCAGGCGAACGGCCAGGTAGCCGGCGCTGAAGGAGTCTCCGGCGGCGGTGGTATCCACCACCTTCTCTTTGGCCAGCCTGACAGCCGGCACTTCCTGTAGCGGTTGCCCGCTAACCGAGACCAGGCAGGCATCCGCCCCGCGCTTCACCACCACCTCTTCCACGCCGGCGGCATGCGTGCGGGCGATCACCTCAGCAACCGGTTTTTCCCCCCACAGCGCGTCTTCATCATCGAGCGTCAGAAACGCGATATCGGTGCAGGCAAGCATCTCCTGATAGACCTGCTGCGTCTCCGCCTGGCTGGCCCACAGGCGTGGACGATAGTTGTTGTCGAAGATCACCTTGCCGCCCTTGGCGCGGCACTCACGCAGCAGCGTGAACAGCTTGTCGCGGCTGGCCGGGCTGAGAATGGCGAGACTGATGCCGCTCAGATAGAGATAGTCGAAAGTGGCCAGCTCTTCGCAAATCGCCGCCGCGCGATCGCTCTCCAGCCAGAACTTTGCCGCCGCCTCGTTGCGCCAGTAGTAGAAGGTGCGCTCGCCGGTGTCATCGGTTTCAATGTAATACAGCCCCGGCAGGCGGTCGGCCATCCGCTGGATAAGATCGGTGTTGACGTTTTCCTGCTGCCAGCTGTCGAGCATCTGCTGGCTGAAGGCATCGGTTCCCAGCGCGGTGACATAGTGGACGCTCAGTGCGCTGGCATCGGTCTGCCGCGCGATATAGACCGAGGTGTTTAAGGTATCGCCGCCAAAGCCGCGGTTAACGGCCCCGTTCTTCTCTGACAGCTCAATCATGCATTCGCCAATAACGGCAATTTTTTTAGACATAGCCAGAACCTGCAATGGAATCGATATAAGCGCTAGTGTGCGCTGCGCTGTTTTGCTGGTCAATCATATTAAAACATCGTTCCATTATTTTTTTGACCTGACGCGCGTAATGTGACGAAAAGCGCATTTCCAGGATAAACGCCGCGTTTTGACTATATTCAGGACTGACGTGATGCAAAAGGAGCGGAGTAGGGATGAGCAGAACCCGTAAAACGTTGGTTATCATCACAGGAACGATACTGTTGCTGATCGTTCTCTTCTTTATCGTGCTGGCCACCTTTGACTGGAACCGGCTGAAGCCGACGATCAATCAGAAAGTGTCCGCCGAACTTAACCGCCCGTTCGCCATCCGCGGCGATCTCGGCGTGGTCTGGGAGCGGCAGCCGGACGAGCGCGGCTGGCGCAGCTGGATCCCGTGGC
Source organism: Klebsiella sp. PK18 (assembly GCF_057784655.1). Lineage (NCBI taxonomy): Bacteria > Pseudomonadati > Pseudomonadota > Gammaproteobacteria > Enterobacterales > Enterobacteriaceae > Klebsiella > Klebsiella sp. PK18. The sequence goes on from NZ_CM173493.1 coordinate 254,529, forward strand.
CCCATGTGCACGCGGAAGATATCGTGCTGGGCAACCCGCCGGCCATCCCCCAGGTGACCATGATCCACCTGCCGCGGGTGGAGGCGACCCTCGCCCCGCTGGCGCTGCTGAGTAAAACGGTGTACCTGCCGTGGATCAAGCTGGAACAGCCCGATGTACGGCTGATCCGCCTGGCGGAAGACAATAATAACTGGACCTTTCAGCTGGCTGGCGATCAGCGTACGTCGGGCGACAGCGCCCCCTCCAGCTGGTCCTTTCGCCTCGATAATATTCTCTTTGACCGCGGGACTATCGCCATCGATGACAAGATCACCCGCAGCGATATCACCATCCTTGTCGATCCCCTCGGCAAACCGCTGCCGTTCAGCGAAGTGACCGGCACGAAGGATCAGCATAGCGCGGCGAAAGTGGGCGATTACGTCTTTGGCCTGTCGCTGAAGGGCCGCTACAAGGACCAGCCGGTCACCGGCAACGGTAAAATCGGCGGCATGCTGGCCCTGCGCAGCGCAAGCACCCCTTTCCCGCTGCAGGGCGACTTCCACTCCGGCAACACCCGGGTGGCATTCAGCGGCACGGTCAGCGACCCGCTCAACGTCGGCGGTATTGACCTGCGGCTGAAATTCGCCGGCGACTCGCTGCGCGATCTCTACGACCTGACCGGTGTGCTGCTGCCGGAGACGCCATCGTTCTCTACCGATGGCCGCCTGCGCGCCGACTTTAAGCAGAAAAACCGCATGCGTTTTGACTACCAGGATTTTAATGGTCGGATCGGCGATAGCGACATTCATGGCTCCCTCACCTATACCACCGGCAAACCGCGGCCGAAACTCAGCGGCGATATGGAGTCGAAGCAGCTGCGGCTGGCGGATCTCGGGCCGTTAATCGGCGTCGATTCCGGCAAAGGGACGAAGAAAGGTGCTGCGCGCCAGGCGGGCGACCGACCGCAGCCGGCGGGTAAAGTGCTGCCGGCAGACCGTTTTGAAACCGATAAATGGCAGGTGATGGATGCCGATGTACGCTTTAAGGGCCGGAGAATTGAGCACGGCGGCACCCTGCCGATCAGCGATCTGTCGACCCATGTGATCCTGGAAGATGGCGACCTGCGCCTGCAGCCGGTGCGCTTTGGCCTGGCCAACGGGTCGATTGCCGGCAGCGTACACTTGCAGGGCGATAAAAAGCCGCTGCAGGGTGAGGCCAATCTGCAGGCGCGACGCCTGAAGCTGAAGGCGCTGATGCCGAACGTCGAGATGATGCAGAAAACCCTTGGCGAGATGAATGGCGATGTTCAGCTGCGCGGCAGCGGCAACTCGGTGGCGGCCCTGCTCGGCAACAGTAATGGCAACCTGAAACTGCTGATGAACGACGGCCTGATCAGTCGTAACCTGATGGAAATTCTCGGTCTTAACGTCGGCAACTACCTGATCGGCCAGATTTTTGGTGATGAGGAAGTTCGGGTGAACTGTGCGGCGGCCAATATCGACGTGACCAACGGCGTCGCCCGGCCGCAGATTTTTGCCTTCGATACGGAAAACGCGCTGATCAATGTGACCGGAACCGCCAGCTTCGCCTCCGAGCAGCTGGACCTGACCATCGATCCGGAAAGCAAAGGCTTCCGGGTGATCACCCTGCGTTCACCGCTGTATGTTCGGGGCACCTTTAAATCGCCGCAGGCGGGGGTGAAGGCCGGGCCGCTGATTGTCCGCGGCGCGGTAGCGGCCGCGCTGGCAACCCTGGTGACGCCGGCCGCCGCGCTGCTGGCGCTGGTCTCCCCGGCGGAGGGCGATAGCAACCAGTGCCGGACCATTTTGTCGCAGATGAAAAAGTAGGGGAGAGCCCTGACGCCGCTGGCGTCAGGGCGAAGGATCACAACGACTGGTGGCGGGTCTCGTGGGTCAGCAGCAGGGCGATCAGCGTCAGCGCCGCCATCGCCGCCAGATAGGTGCCGACCGCCGCCAGGCCGTAGTTGCCCTGCAGCCAGGCGGCAATGTACGGCGCGACCGAGGCGCCGAGGATCGACGACACGTTATAGGAGAATGACGCGCCGGTGTAGCGCACTTCCGTGGGGAACAGCTCCGGGAGCAGCGCGCCCATCGGGCCAAAAGTCAGTCCCATCAGGCTTAAGCCCAGCAGCAGGAAGGCGAAGACCAGCAGCGGGTTACCGGAACCCAGCAGCGGTTTAAAAGCGAACAGGGCGAACAAAATAATCATCGTGGTGATGACAATCATGCTCTTGCGACGGCCAAAGGCGTCCGCCAGCAGGCCGGCGACAGGCACCATCACGCCGAAGCCAATCACCGCCATCATCAGCATCCACAGCACTTCGTTACGCGGCAGGCCCAGGCCATTCGGCGCGGCGCCGGTGCTGAAGGTCATCGAGTAGACGGTCATGATGTAGAACAGGGTATAGGTTGCCAGCATGATGAAGGTGCCCAGCACCGTCACGCGGACGTGTTTGGTCAACAGGGTACCCAGCGGGATTTTGACCTGTTTTTTCGCCGCTGCCACTTTGGCGAAGACCGGCGTTTCGTGCAGCGAGACGCGCACGTACAGACCGATGATCACCAGCACCGCGGAGAAGATAAACGGCACGCGCCAGCCCCACTCCATAAACTGCTGATCGGTTAACAGCCAGGAGAGCAGCAGGAAGGTGCCGTTGGCGAAGAAGAAGCCGATCGGCGCGCCCAGCTGCGGGAAGGAGCCGTACAGGGCGCGCTTGCGCGCCGGGGCGTTTTCCGTTGCCAGCAGCGCTGCGCCGCCCCATTCCCCTCCGAGGCCAAGCCCCTGACCGAAGCGCGCCAGCGCCAGCAGCATCGGCGCGACAATGCCAATGCTTTCATAGCCGGGCAGCAGGCCGATCACCACGGTGGAGATCCCCATGGTTAACAGCGAGGCCACGAGAGTGACCTTGCGGCCGACGCGATCGCCAAAGTGACCAAACAGCGCGGAGCCGATCGGCCGGGCGACGAAGGCGATGGCGAAGGTGGCCAGCGACTGCAGGGTGGCCGCGGCGGCATCGCCCTGCGGGAAAAAGATATGCGGGAAGACGATGACCGCGGCAGTGGCATAGATGTAGAAGTCGAAAAACTCAATGGCGGTGCCAATGAGCGAGGCGACAACGACTTTGTTGCGTGAATTGACCGGGGCGGTTTCCTGCGAGTTTTCGAGTGTGGTGGCTGTGGCTTGCATAGATCTTTCTTATTTTTGCGCGAACGAAAAGCCATATAGCCACAGCCACAGGGACATTTCAATCTGTAACAAACGTGGAAAGTGGGCAAAAAACAGGCAAAAAGCGGATAATTTTTACACCAGTAAAAATGGTTCTATGAAATGCTTCACACAATTAAAAAGATAGAGGATAAAACCAGTTTTTGGTTAAATAAAAGTTAATGGGTGGATTTATCTACTGAAATAAAGCGCGAGGATGAATTTTGCCTCTTCAATTCATCCTCGCAATGCGTTAACGGTGGGTTTTGCCAGGCATCCGCCGGTCGTCTTTATACTCCGCGGTGGCGATCCATGCGGCGCAGAATAGCGTCAGGCGGGCAAAGAAATAGAAAAAAGCCATCAGCCCCAGCACCGAACCGAACGCCGCCCCGGAGGGGGATTTCACCAGCGCCGGCAGCGTCCAGGTCATGACGATTTTGATGATTTCAAAGCCAATCGCCGCGATAAGCGTGCCGCGAAACAGGGCTTTGCGCCGCGGACGATGGCGCGGCAGCCGCCAGAAGATCCAGAAAAAGAGCAGATAGTTGGCAAAAATCGAGATGGCGAGGCCGATCAGCCGCCAGGCGGGCTTCAGCCATTCAATGTTGTCGAGATACAGCGCGGAGATAATCAACTGCTGGGCGGAACCCGCGACAGAAGTGATGGACAGCGTAATAATCAGCGCCACCAGCAGACCGATCAGCGAGATAAGATCGCGGAAGTATTTTATCCAGATTTTCTCTTCGTCCTGCGGCCGGCGCTCCCAGACGTCGCGCGACTGGGCGCGGATCGCTTCACGCAGATTGCCCATCCAGTTAATACCGGAATAGAGGGCGACCAGCAGGCCGACCAGACCGACGGCGGTGCGCTGCTGCACCGCGGTGTTGATGGTGTTTTTCAACGTCGCCGCCAGCGTCGGGTCGCTGACGTTTTGCAGAATCTTGTCGAAAATGTCCTGCAGCAGGGTCGGGTGCCAGGCCAGCACGAAACCGGCGGCGGCAAAGGAGACCATCAGGATTGGGATCATCGACAGGAACGAGAAGTAGGTGATGGCCGCGCCGAACTGATTGCCCAGCCGGTCATTGAAACGTTCTGCGGCGCGCAGTAAGTGGGCGATCACCGGGTTGCGCTGCACTTTGGCCGCCGTTCCGGTGACGGTCTTCAGCGCCTGGCTGGCTTTTTGCCCGACGGCCGTGTCATTGAGAGCGTCGAGGGGGCTTTTGTTTTTCTCCGGCTGCGTGTCCGGTTCCTGTGGTGGGCGTCGATCGTCGTTTTCCGGCGTCATACGTGATTTCTTCCTTTTTTACCGCGAGATTCAGCAAAAAGTATACCTTAAATGGCGTATCCTGCAGGAACGCATCTACCCGCCACCCGTTCACCATCCGCGGGGATCAATCGACATAATCTTTCATCAACCCGCCCAGCCACTCCATAAACAGATGTACGCGACGGGAGAGATTGCGCCGATGGGGGTAGATAAGCGAGACCGGCAGCGGCTCGGCGCGGTACTGGGGCAGGATCTCCGTCAGGTCGCCGGCGCGTAACGCCTCGCGCACGCCGGTACGCGGCACCTGAATGATCCCCAGCCCGGCGATACAGGCTGCCTGATAGGTTTCCGTACTGTTGACTGTCAATATGCCGCCGGTTTTTACCCAGCGCACCGCGCCATCGATCACCACCTCAAAGCCGGGGGGACGGACCCCGAGGGTGCTGGCGTAGTGGATCAGGGCATGATCCGCCAGATCCTCAAGGGATTGCGGATAGCCAAATCGCGCAAGGTAGTCCGGGCTGGCGCAGTTAATTTGCGTCAGCTTGCCCAGTGGGCGGGCGATAAGCCCTGAGTCTTTGAGCGCGCCGACGCGTACCACGCAGTCAAACCCCTCGCGGATCACGTCCACCAGCCGGTCGCTGCTGCTCAGCTCCAGTTCGATGCCCGGATACTGCTGTAAAAAAGTCGGCAGATGAGGGATCACCAGTTTTTTAGCAAAACCGACCGGCATATCCACCCGCAGCCGGCCGCTGATGCTCGCCGGATCGTGCTGGAACATGCCGTCCAGTTCGTCGAGGTTGCTCAGCAGATCTTTCGCCCGCTCGTAGTAGACCATCCCATCCTGGGTGAGCTGGACCCGGCGGGTGGTGCGGTGCAGGAGCCGCACGCCAAGATGGCTTTCCAGGGCCTGAATCTGTCGCGAGACGCTACCCTTAGGTAGCGCCAGGGTCTCGGCGGCGCGGGAGAAGCTCTCCAGATCCGCTACGCGAATGAATAACTGCATTGCATGAATTTTATCCATGCCGATCGCCTATTGTTGTTGTTAATGAAACAGTAAAACGCAATGTAGCGTATTTATTGTTGCATGAGCAGTTAATAAGCTACAACACAATCACAACGCAACCTGAAAGGGGTCTTCTGATGACACAACGTATCGCTTTAGTGACCGGCGGCAGCCGCGGTCTGGGTAAAAACGCCGCGTTGAAGCTGGCGGCAAAGGGAACCGATATTCTTTTGACCTATCACAGCAACCGCCAGGCGGCCCTCGACGTGGTGGCGGAAATAGAGCAAAAAGGGGTCAAAGCGGCAGCATTAGCGCTGAACGTCGGCGATTCCACAACATTTGACGCATTCGCCAGCGAGGTGGCGCAGGTGCTGGCGCAGAAGTGGGGACGCACAACCTTTGATTATTTACTGAACAATGCCGGGATCGGACTCAACGCGCCCTTCGCCGAGACCAGCGAAGCGCAGTTTGACGAGCTGATGAATATCCAGTTCAAAGGGCCGTTTTTCCTGACCCAGCGTCTGCTGCCTCTCCTGCAGGATGGGGGGCGTATCCTTAATGTCTCCAGCGGCCTGGCGCGCTTTGCCCTGCCGGGCTATGCGGCCTACGCCGCGATGAAGGGGGCGATGGAGGTTCTGACCCGCTATCAGGCGAAAGAGCTGGGCGGACGGGGGATATCGGTGAACATCATCGCGCCGGGTGCCATTGAGACCGACTTTGGCGGCGGGGAGGTGCGCGATAACGCCGAGGTGAATCGGCATATCGCCGCCCAGACTGCGCTGGGGCGCGTTGGGCTGCCGGATGATATCGGCGACGCCATCGCCGCCCTGCTCAGCGATGAGCTGGCGTGGATGAACGCGCAGCGTGTGGAAGTCTCGGGCGGGATGTTCCTCTGATCCTGACTGCCCCCAGCCTGTGACCGGCGGTGCGCTACGGCGCATCGCCCTCCCCACGCAGCCGACCGAACAGCCAGTCGTTGTGCCAGCGTCCGTTGAGCCAGTAGTTTTCCCGCAGCTCTCCCTCCAGCCGGAAGCCGGCTTTGAGCAGTAACTGCTTAGACGCCTCGTTGCCGGCGGTGACGCTGGCGGTCAGGCGGCGGACGCCGCCGGTGGTAAAGGCGTAGTCGCACAGCGCGCGCAGCGATTCGTAGCCGTAGCCCCGGCCCTGCGCCGCCGGGGCGAAGAGAAAGCCAACCTCGGCAATGTCGCGCTGATGATGCTGGTAACCGGTCAGGCCGAGCGGGGTATGGGTCAGCCTGTCGCGCACCACCAGGCACAGCCAGTGTTCATCCCCGGGCGTCCACGGCGGCAGCCGCGAATCGAACGCCTCGCGGATGGCCGCCTGCGGCCGGGGATCGGCAACGTAGAGCATGACCTGCGGATCCTGCTGCAGGGAAAGAAAAAACGACCAGTCGTCCAGCTGCAGCGGTGAGCAGCGCAGGCGCGGCGTCAGAAGTTCAGGCATAAGCGTCGTTCCGGGCAGGGCGAATCCTCTGAACATAGCAGGAGAAAGCCGCCGGGAACAGCCCGACTAGGTTGGCTCACCGTACAGGCCAATCAGCCGGCGCACCACGCCGTTGGTCCAGCCAAAGCCATCCTGCAGGGGATACTCCCCGCCGCCACCCTCATGCGGGACGCCGGTGGCAATATGGTATTTTTCAATCAGCTTGTGATGCTGCTTGTAAAAGTGGTTGACCGTCTGCAGCCAGCTCCAGGCAATCTCATCTCCCAGCGGATCCTGGCCGTAACGTTTAAATCCCTGAATCGCCATCCACTGCAGCGGCGCCCAGCCGTTGGGTTTATCCCACTGCTCACCGCTTTCATATTCGGTGGCCATGATCCCCCCGGGGGTGAGCAGGCGGGCCCGCACCGCATCGGCAAGGCGTTCTGCCTGCTCGTGAGTCGCCAGGCCGACGTAAAGGGTGACGATGCTGGCCGCGGAAAACAGCGCCAGCTGTTCACGGCGCCAGTCATAATCGCGGAAACAGCCGTTCTCATCATCCCACAGATAGCGGTTGACCGCCGCCCGCCGATCCTGAGCCTTCTGGCGGAAGGCCGCCTCTGTCTCGCGATCGCCCTTCAGGCCGGAGAGATTGGCGATGGTCGTCTCCAGCTTGAACAGGAAGGCGTTCAGGTCGATGGGGATAAACTGCGTCGTGCGGATGCTGGCCAGCCGCGTGATATCCCGCAGCCAGCGGCTGGAGTAGTCCCAGCCGGACGCGGCGCCCGCCCGCAGGTCGCGGTACACTTCATTGGCGGGCCGCCCGGAGTGTCGGGCGGTCTCCACGTCCTCGCGCCAGGACTCATCCCGCGGCGTGTCCCGGTCGTCCCAGTAGCGATTGAGCAGGGAGCCATCCGGCATACGCACCACGTGGCGATACGCCTGGTGCGGGATCAACGACTCGGCGCCGTCCATCCAGAAGGCGTGCTCCATCTTCAGATGGTCCAGATAGCGCTTCGCGCCGCGCACGCCATCCTCTTCAAAGAGTTCGACCATCAGGGCAAACACCGGCGGCTGCGATCGGCTGAGGTAGTAGGTGCGGTTGCCGTTCGGAATGTGACCGTAGGTTTCAATCAGCCAGGCAAAGTTATCGGCCATGCATTTCAGCAGATCTTCCCGGCCGCTCTCCGCCAGCCCCAGCATGGTGAAATAAGAGTCCCAGTAATAGGTTTCGCTAAAGCGACCGCCAGGCACAATATAGGCCTGCGGCAGCGCCAGTAGCGACGACCAGGGGATATGATCCTGAGGCTCGCGGGTCAGCACCGGCCACAGCTTATCGATGTGCTCTTTCAGCGTCAGGCTGGGGTCCGAGGTGTAGACGTCGGTCTGGTTCTCCGGCAGCCAGAAGTTGTCTTCCACGAACTGTCGCAGGTCGAAGTCGGGCTGACGTTTGACCTTCCGGTAGTGCCGCAGGATGTCCAGCGGATCGTGTTTCGGCGCGCAGTCGGGGAAGGTTTTGCTGTCGGCAAAGATGCGTGATTTCTGCACGTTGGTAAACAGCTCAAGATAGCGATCCGCCGGGGTAAGGGCATCGGACGCCGGAAGCCCCTCGATCACCTCAGGCTCCGGTTCAGCGTCTATCATCTCATCCAGCTTTAATTCGTACGGATCGGCTTCGTAGCAGGGATCGATGTCGATCCTTAACTCGTCGTCTTCAACGTGGCGTAATTTCTGGCTGAACATAGCGATACGGACCTCCGGATAGCGTGAGTTCGGGGCCGGGCATACCCGGCCTTGTCTATTAAGCGTAGACAGTCGCTTCGGTGAGTGTGAAGCAAACTGTGCGTGAGATCACGCTTTTCCGCCGAGAAGAAAAGCTGTCATTTTAAAGTATGTTGTTGATAAGTAATTAAAAATTGTACATCTTGGCACAGATGAAATTCGGAGCATTCATTATGCAACAAAATTTTATCCCGGCGCGCTCACTCCCACGCCGCCTCCAGCATCTCCAGCAGCTGTTCGCCGCTCAGGCTGACCGAGTTGGCCTTCATCGATGAGGAGGTGCTGGCGGCCAGCGCCGCCGGTTCCAGGGCATCGCGCGCTACGCCGAGGTCGCGCAGGGTGCCAAGGCCGGCGCGATGGCTCCATTCCCGCAGACTGTCCCAGACCCGATCCACAGGGACGTCCAGCCCGTCGGCCAGCCAGCGGCGAACGTCGTTGAAGCGCTGGCGCAGGGCAGGGTCGCTTATCTGCGACTCATTGAGCGCCAGGCCAAACGGCAGCAGGCTGCCGCATAAAGCACCGTGCGAGGCGCGGCTCAGGCCGCCCAGCGGGCCGGCAAGGCCGTGGATCACTCCCAGCCCGGCGTTCGCCAGCGCCAGTCCACCGCACAGGCTGACCCAGGCCATCTCGTCGCGGCTGGCCGGACACTCTTGTTCCATCAGGATTTTCAGCGCGCGGATGCCCCGCGGGATCGCCTGCTGGCAGAGGGCATCGGTGAAGGGAGTGGCCCGGCTGCAGAGCCAGGGCTCGATCACCTGGGTCAGGGCATCGAGGCCGGAGCTCAGGGTGATGCTCCGCGGCGCGTTGTCGGTCAGCGCCGGGTCGACAATCGCCAGGTCAGGCAGCATTCGGTCGTCGCGCAGGCTCACTTTCCGCTGTTGTTCCGGGACGTTGATCACCGCATTTTTGGTGACCTCCGCGCCCGTCCCGGCGGTGGTCGGGATCGCCACGAACGGCAGCGGACTGGCTTCCAGCTGACGACCCGTTCCCACCACCTCCAGATAGTCGACCAGCGGGCCGGCGGCGGGGACCAGCGCCGCAATCGCCTTACCGGCGTCAATCACCGCGCCGCCGCCGAGGCTGACCACTGCCCGGACGCCTTTCTCGCGCGCCAGCTGGACGCCCTGCTCGATATCGATAAGCCAGGGTTCGCGGCTTATCGCCAGCATCGTGACCTCCAGCTGCAGCGCCTCCAGCTGATGGCGCAGAAACGCCGCCCGCTGCGGGCTGGCGCCATGCACCAGCAGAATGGGGCCGCCCTGCTGCGCCAGCCAGGGGGCAGCGCTCAGGGCCTGACCACGGCCAAAACGAATATTTGCGGGCATCAAAACGGTAAAAGGGGTCAACATGTCGGGTTCCTTTTCGGCAAACAGGCTGGAATCAACTATACACATTATCCACTACTCTGCCTTGTTGCTGGCTGGCAAGGCTGACAATAGAGTAGAGTGAAAGATCTCTCTTTTATGGCTGAGGAATCGCTGACAATGCTAACAATTCTGGGCAAACGCTCTTCAATCAATGTACGGAAAGTGTTGTGGACCTGCGAGGAAGCCGGGCTGGCGTACCAGCAGGAGGATTACGGCAGCGGATTTAAGCCTCTGGATACGCCTGAGTTTCAGCGCCTGAATCCTAACAGCCTGGTGCCGGTGCTGCTGGACGGTGACTTCGTGCTCTGGGAGTCGAACAGTATCTGCCGCTATCTGGCGCGGAAAGCGGAGCGCTGGGATCTGCTGCCCGCCGAGCCACAGCCCGCCGCCGAGGTGGAGCACTGGATGGACTGGCAGGCGACCGAGTTTAACACTGCCTGGCGCCATGCCTTTATGGGGCTGGTGCGTAAAGATCCGCGCTTTCAGGATCCGGCGGCGATTAAAGAGAGTATTGCCACCTGGACCCACTGCGTGCGCATTGTCGAAGCGCAACTGCAGCGTACCGGGGCGTGGATAGCCGGCGAGCGCTTCACTCTCGCCGATATCGTGCTGGGGCTGTCGGTGCATCGCTGGAAGATGACCCCTTTTGCCCATCCGGAGATGCCGGCCGTGGAACGCTGGTATATGGCGCTCAATCAGCGCCCGGCGTTTATGCGCCACGGCAATAACGGCGTGGCCTGAACATAAAAAAAGAAGCCCCTGGGGCTTCTTTTTATCATCCGGCGATCGCGTCTTAGCGCATGGTGACGAACTCTTCTGCCGCCGTCGGGTGAATGGCAACCGTGTTGTCGAAGTCTTTTTTGGTGGCGCCCATCTTCAGGGCCACCGCAAAGCCTTGCAGCATCTCATCCATCCCGAAGCCAATGCCGTGGATCCCGACAATCTTCTCTTCCGGGCCGACGCACACCAGCTTCATGCGGCACGGCTGGCGGTGCGAGGTGACGGCGGTGTACATCGCGGTGAAAGAGGATTTGTAGACCTTCACGGCATCGTCGCCGTACTGCTCGCGCGCCTGCGGCTCGGTTAAGCCGACGGTGCCGATAGGCGGGTGGCTGAAGACCACGGTCGGGATGTTGCTGTAGTCCAGATGCTCTTCCGGCTTGTTGTTAAACAGGCGTTCGGAGAGGCGACGGCCTGCGGCCACGGCCACCGGGGTCAGCTCGACGGCGCCAGTGTTATCGCCCACCGCGTAGATGCCCGGCACGTTGGTGTTCTGGAACTTATCAACGACGATGTAGCCTTTTTCGTTGGTTTTGACGCCAGTAGCCGCCAGGTTGAAGTTATCGGTCGCCGGTTCGCGGCCAATCGCCCAAATCAGGCAATCTACGGTCTGGCTGCGGCCATCTTCCAGCTCCAGCGTCAGGCTGCCGTCGGCATTCTTGACTACCGCTTTCGGGATCGCGTTGGTGTGGAGCTGCGGGCCTTCGGCGTTCATCACTTCCACCAGGGTCTCCACGATCAGCGGATCGAAGCTGCGCAGCGGCGCGTGTTTACGCACGAACAGGTGCGTTTCGGCGCCGAGGCCGTTAATCACCCCCGCCAGCTCAACGGCGATATAGCCCGCGCCGACCACCGCCACGCGCTTCGGCAGCGCCGGCAGTTCAAAGAAACCGTCGGAATCAATACCGTATTCCACACCCGGAATATTCGGGTGGCTCGGCCGGCCGCCGGTGGCGATCAGGATATGGTCAGCGGTGATCGTCTCGCCGTTCACTTCCACGGTATGGGCATCGACAAAGCGCGCGAAGCCTTTGATCACGTCGACGTTGTTCTTACCCAGTACGTTGTCGTAGGAGGTATGGATGCGGTCGATGTAGGCGCTACGGCTGGCGACCAGCTTCTCCCAGTCGAAATGGTTGATGGTGGTATCGAAACCGTAGTCCGGGCCGTAAAGATGAATCGCTTCGCGGATCTGCGCCGCATGCCACATTACTTTTTTCGGCACGCAGCCGACGTTGACGCAGGTGCCGCCCAGTTCTTTGGCTTCAATCAGCGCGCACTTCTGGCTGTACATGGCCGCGCGGTTAATCGAGGCGATACCGCCGCTACCGCCGCCGATGGCGAGGTAATCATAATGTTTGCTCATGCCCATATGTCCTTAATCGTTGATTGCCGCGATTGTAGCGCGAGGCTTAAAAGGTTCCACCGATGGTTGCGATTACTCCGGTACGATCCAACTGACGGTAGCGTGGCCGGTGCCGGCCGGAACCAGCTTGCTGTGCAGCCACGGCAGCACATTGTTCATCTGCTGCTCCAGCTTCCACGGCGGGTTGATGACGATCATCCCGGAGGCGGTCATGCCGCGCTGGTCGCTGTCCGGACGCACCGCCAGCTCGATTTGCAGAATTTTGCGAATGCCGGTGGCTTCTAACTCTTTGATCATGCGTTTGATCTGTGCGCGCAGCACGACCGGATACCACAGGGCGTAGGTACCGGTGGCGAAGCGTTTGTAGCCTTCGTGGATCCCGGTCACCACCGCCTGATAGTCGGTTTTAATTTCGTACGGCGGGTCGATCAGAATCAAACCGCGGCGCGATACCGGCGGCAGCTTGGCTTTCAGCTGCTGGTAGCCATCGGCTTTATCGACGCGCGCGCGGCGGTCTTTCTGGAATTCAGCGCGCAGCAGCGGGAAGTCGCTCGGGTGCAGCTCGGTCATCTGCAGGCTGTCCTGCTCGCGCAGCAGCTGGCGGGCGATCAGCGGAGAGCCCGGATAGTAGCGCAGCTGGCCATTACGGTTGAAGTGTTCGACCACGGAAATATACGGCTCCAGCTCTGCCGGCAGGTCGTCCTGCTGCCAGATGCGGGCGATGCCTTCGAGATACTCGCCCGTACGCTCGGCGTGCTCGCCGCTCAGCTGATAGCGGCCCGCGCCAGCGTGGGTGTCCAGGTAGAGAAACGGTTTTTCTTTCTCTTTCAGCGCTTCGATGATCAGGCTCTGAACAGTGTGTTTGAGGACGTCGGCGTGGTTGCCTGCGTGAAAGCTGTGGCGATAACTGAGCATGGATACAGAGATTCCGGGAAGTAAACAAGTTAACCGATAGTTTACCGCAGATCGGCCGAGATTACCGCTGCGCCGCCGCGCTGTTTCATTTCTGCCAAAAGCGTTGCAAAACATAACGCTGTCATAAAAACGTCAAACGGCCGCGCTAGCGTCGGGTGCAGGCAAGGTAATTATCTGAATAAAAGGAAAAATAATGAAAAGGCAACTCTCACTGCTGGCCATCGCGCTGCTGCTGGCGCAACCGGTTCTGGCCAAAGACATCCCGCTGGACAGGGCGGCGGCCCTCGCCAATAGCGTGACGCCGGCTGCCTCCAGCCAGGCGTATGACGATCTTGAGCAACAGGGGCTGACGCAGCTACGTCACGCTCTGCAGGGGGATGCCGCCACGCTGACCCGCGATCGGCTGGCGCACACGAAACAAAACAAAACTCAGGCCGATACCGCCTGGCTGAAGGCCAGCGGCTATGACTTCCAGACCCGGGCCAACCAGCAGGCGGGTATTGCGCTGTTGTCGGCGTTCAGCACCCTGCCGGAGACCGTCGTGAAGCAGAATCTGGCGACGGTGACTAGCATCAATCGCGATGCCGTGCAGACGACACGCCGTCAGGCGCTGGCCGATGCGGAAGGGATTAGCTACCTCTACTTCCTCAGCGATGCGCTGGGGCCGCGGCTGGGCAAAGCGTTTCTGACCGCCTATGACCAGGGCGCGCTGGGGAAAGCGGCAGCATTGATCAAAGCCTCGGAAGTCAGCACCGGCGAGGCGAAAAAGCACTTCAACAATCCGCGGCCGTTTCTGGTTCAGGGCAACACCATTCACCTGGTGCCTGACGACGTGGTGGTGAAGGATAACCAGCCCTATACCGCCGACGGCGGCTCGTTCCCCAGCGGCCACACCAACACCGGCTATACCGATGCGCTGCTGCTGGCGGCGATGATCCCGGAGCGCTACGACGCGCTGGTAACCCGCGGCGCCCGCTATGGCTACTCGCGCATCGTGCTGGGCGTCCACTATCCGCTGGACGTGATCGGCTCGCGGATGGTGGCCGAGCGCAACGTGGCCCATTATCTTAACGATCCGCACTACCGGGTATTATTTAACGAAGCTCGCGATCAGCTGCGCGCCGCGCTGGCGAAAGCCTGCGGCACATCGCTTGCTGAGTGCGCGAAGAGCAGCGTGAAAGACGATCCCTGGCGCGATCCGGCGATGCGTGATTTCTCTCGTTTCACCATGACCTACGATCTGCCGCAGCAGAAGGGGCCGCAGCCGCGTCTGCAGGTGCCTGAGGGGGCGGAAGTACTGCTGGAGGCTGCCCTGCCGCAACTGTCAGCGGCCCAGCGTCGGGCGTTGATGGTCAACACCGCGCTGCCGGCGGGTTACCCCCTTTCCGGCGCCACCCCCGAACAGCAGTTCTGGCAGCGGCTGAATCTGTCGGCGGCCTGGGAGATGGCGCAAAAAAGGCATTAATGCGGTTTCCGGCACGCTGCACCGCGTGTCGGCCTTTTCCCGCAACGGGCGGACTTATCGCAGCAATACCCAGGATGACGCACCGCCCGTCATTGAAATTCCCCCAACTATCCCCCATTCTAGATCTCATGCATAAGCGCCGGACGCGCGCTTCATTCACCCTTTTCAACAGGACAGCGCATATGACCAATCCATTACTGACGCCTTTTTCCCTGCCGCCTTTTTCTGCGATCAAACCGGAACACGTGGTCCCTGCGGTCACCAAAGCGCTGGATGATTGCCGGGCCGCGGTGGAAAGCGCGGTGGCGCACGGCGCGCCGTATAGCTGGGAAAATCTTTGCCAGCCGCTGGCGGAAGTGGACGATGTGCTGGGACGCATCTTCTCGCCAGTCAGCCATCTGAATTCGGTAAAAAACAGCCCGGAACTGCGCGAAGCTTACGAACAGACCCTGCCGCTGCTCTCCGAGTACAGTACCTGGGTTGGCCAGCATGAAGGGCTGTATAAAGCCTACCGCGACCTGCGCGATGGCGATAACTACGCCACGCTGAATACTGCGCAGAAAAAAGCGGTTGATAATGCGCTGCGCGATTTTGAATTATCCGGTATTGGCCTGCCGCCGGAGGCGCAGAAACGCTACGGTGAAATCGCCGCGCGCCTCTCTGAGCTGGGCAACCAGTACAGCAACAACGTCCTCGACGCCACCATGGGCTGGAACAAGCTGGTGACCGACGTCGCCGATCTGGCCGGTATGCCGGAAAGCGCGCTGGCCGCCGCTCAGGCTCAGGCCCAGGCGAAAGAGCAGGAAGGGTATCTGCTGACCCTGGATATCCCGAGCTACCTGCCGGTGATGACCTACTGCGACAACCAGGCGCTGCGCGAAGAGATGTACCGCGCCTACTCCACGCGTGCCTCCGATCAGGGGCCGAACGCCGGTAAATGGGATAACAGCCCGGTGATGGCGGAGATCCTCGCCCTGCGCCATGAGCTGGCGCAGCTGCTGGGCTTTGACAGCTATGCCTTTAAATCCCTCGCCACCAAAATGGCGGAGGATCCGCAGCAGGTGCTCGACTTCCTCACCGACCTGGCCAAACGCGCCCGTCCGCAGGGCGAAAAAGAGCTGGCCCAGCTGCGCGCCTTCGCCAAAGCCGAGTTTGGCGTCGATGAACTGCAGCCGTGGGATATCGCCTACTACAGCGAAAAACAGAAGCAGCACCTCTACAGCATCAGCGATGAGCAGCTCCGCCCTTATTTCCCGGAAAACAAAGCCGTTAACGGCCTGTTCGAAGTGGTGAAGCGCATTTACGGCATTACCGCTAAAGAGCGTACCGATGTCGATGTGTGGCATCCGGAAGTGCGCTTCTTCGAGCTGTATGACGAACACAACGAGCTGCGCGGCAGCTTCTATCTTGACCTGTATGCCCGCGAACATAAACGCGGCGGGGCGTGGATGGACGACTGCGTCGGCCAAATGCGTAAACTGGATGGTTCCCTGCAGAAGCCGGTCGCCTACCTGACCTGTAACTTCAACCGCCCGGTCAACGGCAAACCGGCGCTGTTCACCCACGACGAAGTGATTACCTTGTTCCACGAGTTCGGCCACGGTCTGCACCACATGCTGACCCGCATTGATACCGCCGGCGTTTCCGGCATCAGCGGGGTGCCGTGGGATGCAGTCGAACTGCCGAGCCAGTTTATGGAAAACTGGTGCTGGGAGCCGGAAGCGCTGGCGTTTATCTCCGGTCATTATGAAACCGGTGAACCGCTGCCGCAGGAGCTGCTGGAGAAAATGCTGGCGGCGAAAAACTACCAGGCGGCGATGTTTATTCTGCGCCAGCTGGAGTTCGGCCTGTTCGATTTCCGCCTGCATGCGGAATACAAGCCGGAGCAGGGGGCGAAAATTCTTGAGACCCTGGCCGAGATTAAAAAGCAGGTCGCTGTGGTGCCGGGCCCGACCTGGGGCCGTTTCCCGCATGCGTTCAGCCACATCTTCGCCGGCGGCTATGCGGCAGGTTACTACAGCTACCTGTGGGCCGACGTGCTGGCGGCAGACGCCTTCTCACGCTTCGAAGAAGAGGGGATTTTCAACCGCGAAACCGGTCAGTCGTTCCTCGACAATATCCTGAGCCGCGGCGGTTCCGAAGAGCCGATGGTGCTGTTCAAACGCTTCCGCGGCCGTGAGCCGCAGCTGGACGCGATGCTGGAGCACTACGGGATCAAGGGTTAAGTCTGCGGTGAAGATCTGCTTAATTGATGAAACAGGCGCCGGAGACGGCGCCTTATCTGTTTTAGCCGCCCGCTGGGGGCTGGAGCAGGATGAAGATAACCTGATGGCGCTGGTGCTGACGACGGAGCATCTGGAGCTGCGTAAGCGCGATGAGCCCAAACTTGGCGGCATCTTCGTCGACTTTGTCGGCGGGGCGATGGCCCACCGGCGCAAGTTTGGCGGCGGCCGCGGTGAAGCGGTCGCCAAAGCGGTGGGTATTAAAGGTGATTACCTGCCGGATGTCGTCGACGCCACCGCCGGGCTGGGACGCGATGCCTTCGTGCTGGCGTCGGTCGGTTGCCGCGTGCGAATGCTGGAGCGTAATCCGGTGGTCGCCGCGCTGCTCGACGATGGCCTGGCGCGCGGCTATGCCGATGCGGAAATTGGCGGCTGGCTGCAGGAGCGGCTGCAGCTGATCCACGCCTCCAGCCTGACGGCGCTGACCGATATCACCCCGCGTCCGCAGGTGGTGTACCTCGATCCGATGTTCCCGCATAAGCAGAAAAGCGCGCTGGTGAAGAAAGAGATGCGCGTCTTTCAGTCGCTGGTGGGGCCCGATTTAGACGCCGATGGCCTGCTGGCCCCGGCGCGCCAGCTGGCGACCAAACGGGTGGTGGTGAAGCGCCCGGATTACGCGCCGCCGCTGGCGGAGGTCGCCACGCCGAACGCGGTGGTGACCAAAGGACATCGGTTTGATATTTACGCCGGTACGCCGGAGTAATATTACGCCGTGGTGGTATCTCCCGGATAGCGGCGCAACGCGCCTTATCCGGGCTACCGAATTGTCGCCCGGCTCAGCGTAGCGTAAGCCGGGAACCGCAATATCTGAACAAACGGCGCCAGCGCGGATCGGCCGTCTTAAACGGTTACTCGGCGCTGGCCGGGGTATTAATCATCCGGTTCAGCCACGGCACCATCAGCGCCATCACCACCGTGACGCCCAGCGTCACCAGGCCAATTTTACTGAACACATTGGTATAGACCGGCAAGGTCTGCAGCGGATCGGTAATGTTTTCCGGCACTGCGGTGAAGGTCGCCACATAGCCGCCCAGCAGGAACGCGGCGGCCTGGGTCAGAAACCACATCCCCAGAATAAAGCCCATCAGATGCTGCGGCACCAGCGCGGCAACCATCGCCAGCCCCAGGGCGCTGATCAGCAGTTCGCCCAGGCTCTGGAACAGATAGACCAGCACAATAAACCACGGCGAGGTTAATCCCTGGGCGTCGGCAAACCACATCCCGGCGGCTGCGGCGGTCAGGAAGCCCAGCGCGCAGAGCAACATCCCGAGGGTAAACTTCACCGGCATGGTCAGGTCTTTCCCTTTGTGACCGAGATGGGTGTAGATCGCCGCCAGCACCGGACTGGCAACCACCACCCAGAAGGGATTGAGCGCCTGGAAGCTGACCGGATTGATGGTAAAGCCCAGGATCTCATGATGGACGTTGTTGATGGCGAAGAAGTTTAGCGAGGTCGGCATCTGGGCATACAGAATGTAGAACAACACCGCCTCGATCATCAGGATAAAGGCGACGAACATTTTGTTGCGTCCGGTTTTATCGAGGCGAAACGCTTCGCGGAAAAAGAACGCAATGACCACGATCGACAGGACAATCAGCACCAGGTTGGCGACCATCACGTTATGCATCAGCCAGGCGCAGAGAAAAATCATTACCACCGTCCCGGCCAGCACCAGCGCCAGATTGCGCAGGCTGAGGGAGCGATGATCCGGCTCGGAGCCAATATCTTTCACCATCCCACGGCAGGCGAAGTAGACCAGCAGCGCGATAATCAGCCCCGCGCCGCACAGGTTATAGGTCACGGCATAGCCAAACTTTTCGGCGATCACCGGCGCCAGCGAGAGCGACAGCAGTGAACCGATGTTTATCGACATATAAAACAGGGTAAACGCCCCGTCGAGACGGGCGTCTTTAGGCGGATAGCATTT
Organism: Klebsiella sp. PK18; assembly: GCF_057784655.1. NCBI lineage: Bacteria > Pseudomonadati > Pseudomonadota > Gammaproteobacteria > Enterobacterales > Enterobacteriaceae > Klebsiella > Klebsiella sp. PK18. The sequence continues at coordinate 273,331 of NZ_CM173493.1, forward strand.
TGACAACAGGCTCGCCGGGTTGGCTTTAAACAAACCGTTGCCGACGGCGATGGTGCCGAGAGCGATAAAGATCAGCTGCGGTTTCAGCAGCGACATCCCGGTCATAAAGTAGCCGATAGCCAGCACAATGGCGCCGAGCACCAGCGTGCGTTTAGTCCCCAGCAGATGGTCGCCCACGTAGCCGCCGATGGAGATCAGCCCGTAAACCAGCGCCGCGAAGGCGCCGAAGGTGATAAAGGCCTGTTCCTGAGAGAAGCCCAGCTGTTTGACAAAGAAGACCGCCAGGATCCCCTGAACGCCGTAATAGCCAAAACGTTCCCAGAGCTCCACAAAGAAGATCATGAAGAACGGACGAGGTTGCTGCAGCAAGCCCGTAGGTGCAGTTGTATTCATATTCCTTCGCCTTGTTTTACTTTCCCAAAAAGTATGAACGCGTATGCCAGAACGCGCCGAAAATGTCTGATAACTCGCCATGCTGCGGTTATTGGCTTAGTGAATAGATTATTATATAGATGTTTTGGCAAATAACTGGTTGATCACACTAATTGAATGGCGATTTTATGGCTTTAATCTCTGCCATGCGGTGAGGGGAAAGCGAAAATAAAGACGCCCGCATCGGCGGGCGTCTTACGCGGATAAAACGGGAAGGTTATTCGTCTTCTTCGTCGCGCAGCGGGACGATCAGCATGTCGACATGGACGGTGTTGATCAGCTGGCGGGCAGAGGACATCAGCTTGCTCCAGAAGTCCTGATGGTGGCCGCAGACCACCAGATCCATATCATATTTTTTAATCGCATCGACCAGCACCTGGCCGAGGTCGCCGCTGCCGCTCAGGGTCTCGGTGATCGGGTAGCCCGCGTTGGTGGAGAGCTCGGTCAGCGCGTGATGGGTCTCTTCGGAGATGCGTTTTTGCATGTCGCCGAGGTTAACGTCAATCAGCCCGGTGTAGAGGTCGGAGTAATTCACATCCACGTGGATCAGGGACACTTTTGCGTTATACGGGCGGGCCATAGAAACGGCTTTTTCAACCAGTACTTTACTCTCCGGGGACAGGTCTACTGCAATAAGAATATGTTTGTAAGCCATAGTGTTACTCCTTCCATAAGTTTGTCGATGACCATTGGACCTGACAGCTGGCGCTGCCGTTTCGCCCGCGTCCTGCGTGCTACATTCGCGGGAGGGTAGCCTTTAAGGACTTCATTGTAGAAGATATTTCCTACCTTATAGCGCCCCCCGCACTCCGTCAATGCACTGGGTTCACCTAAAAGTTAAACAAATTTATCCGTCTTACGTATTGATAACGAATAACCTTGTGGTAAAAAAATTAATGGATCTCCTACACTATTTAATGAGCCGGTCGGAAAAATAAATGTGATCGGAATCGCACTCTTTACGGTATCGTCGTGGGTTATTTGGGGAGCGGTAGCCGCGGAGGATTTCTCCGTGGGCGGGTCGCCGGGGAGGAGGTATGATCAGCACTATTGCGCTGTTTTGGGCCCTGTGTGTCGTTTGTGTGGTGAATATGGCACGCTACTTCTCATCGTTGCGTGCATTATTGGTGGTGCTACGTGGTTGCGATCCCTTGCTCTATCAGTATGTTGATGGCGGCGGCTTTTTTACCTCGCATGGGCAGCCCAGCAAACAGATGCGGCTGGTGTGGTATATCTACGCCCAGCGTTACCGTGACCATCACGATGATGAATTTATTCGTCGCTGCGAACGTGTCCGTCGTCAGTTTATCCTGACCAGCGCGCTGTGCGGTCTGGTGGTGGTGAGCCTGATTGCGCTGATGATCTGGCACTAACGACATCTTCGGGATAAAAAAACGGGCCAGCAAGCTGACCCGTTTTGATCGAATGACGTTTAAATCAGTTTCAGGGAGAGCCAGTAAAGGACGCCTGAAAGGATAATCGCTGCCGGAAGGGTCAACACCCAGGCCATCAGGATGCTGGTCACGGTCTTTTTCTGCAGACCACCGCCATCCACCAGCATTGTCCCCGCCACCGAGGAGGAGAGCACGTGGGTGGTGGAAACCGGCATTCCGGTGTAGCTCGCCAGACCGATAGAAACCGCTGCGGTCATCTGTGCCGACATCCCCTGAGCGTAGGTCATGCCCTTCTTACCAATCTTCTCACCGATGGTGGTCGCCACGCGGCGCCAGCCGATCATGGTGCCGATACCTAACGCCAGCGCGACCGCCATAATAATCCAGATTGGCGCGTACTCGATGGTGCTCAGCATATCGGTTTTCAGTTTCTTCAGCAGACGCTGGTCGTCAGCGCTGACGTCCGGCAGCTTCGCCACTTTATCAGTGGTGTCGGAGATGCAGAGCATAATGCGACGCAGCTGACCGCGCTGATCCGGTGACAGTGAATCGTAGGTTTCAACGCCGGTCAGCATAGTCTTCACGCGGTCAAGCGCGTTGATAGTATTTGCTGGATGGCAATGAAACTCACCGTTGGCCGCGGTATTGGTATCCGGAGACGGAACCAACTGGTCAACACCGGTGGCTTTCTTCAGCAGGTCAGGGCGCTGCTGGAAGAAGGTTTCCACGTTGTTGACCGCATCGCGGGTACGAGTGATTTCGTAACCGGAGGCGTTCATATTCACCACGAAGCCCGCCGGGGCGACGCCAATCAGCACCAGCATCACCAGACCAATGCCTTTCTGCCCATCGTTGGCGCCGTGGGAGAACGACACGCCGATAGCGGACAGGATCAGGGCGATACGGGTCCAGAACGGCGGTTTTTTCTTACCGTCTTTCTTTTCACGCTCTGCGGGGGTCAGGTGGATACGCGCGCGTTTTTTGGTACCGCTCCAGTAGCGACGGAGAATGAAGATCAGGCCGCCCGCAATCACCAGACCGACGATCGGCGAGATGATAAGCGAAGCAAAAATGCCGATGACTTTCGGGATATTCAGCGCATCAACCACTGAAGTACCGGTCATCAGCGCATTGGTTAAACCAATACCGATGATGGCGCCAATCAGGGTGTGAGAACTGGAGGCCGGGAGGCCGAAATACCAGGTGCCGAGGTTCCAGATGATCGCCGCCAGCAGCATAGAGAACACCATGGCGAGGCCATGTGCGGAACCCATGTTAAGCAGCAGATCGGTGGGCAGCATATGCACAATGGCATAGGCTACGCTGAGACCGCCCAGCAGAACGCCGAAGAAGTTGAAGAGCGCCGCCATCGCAACAGCAAGCTGCGACCGCATTGCGCGAGTGTAGATAACCGTAGCCACCGCGTTTGCGGTATCATGGAAACCGTTAATCGCTTCATAAAACAGTACAAAAGCTAAAGCAAGCAATAATAATAGTCCGGTATGTAAATCCAGACCGGCAAATAAATGTAGCATAGGACGTTACGCCATTTTGAGGACATGAACGCGGCGCATTATCAGTGACTTTAGCGGCGCGGGCAAAGTGAAATATAGACTTTTTTTGATTTTCTTCCTGTTTAGGTTTTACCCTGTTGGGAGTAATCCTATATCTTTCAATGATGTATCTAATGCGGGATTTTTCCCGCTGGTGTGACCAGAGTGAAATATTTACAAAACCCGACAATTGGGGAACGAGGAACGCGGTGTGGAAAGGTTTGATGCCATTGTCGTTGGCGCCGGAGCGGCGGGAATGTTTTGCGCAGCGCAGGCGGGCCAGCTCGGCTGCCGCGTCCTGCTGCTCGATAACGGCAAAAAGCCGGGACGAAAAATTCTGATGTCCGGCGGCGGCCGCTGCAACTTTACCAACATGTATGTTGAGCCGGCGGCCTATTTGAGCCAAAACCCGCATTTTTGCAAATCTGCCCTGGCGCGCTACACCCAGTGGGACTTTATCGAGCTGGTCGGCAAATATGGCATCGCCTGGCATGAGAAGACGCTCGGCCAGCTGTTTTGTGATGATTCGGCGGAGCAGATCGTCAATCTGCTGCTCGCGGAATGCGAAAAGGGCGACGTGCAGATCCGCCTGCGCAGCGAAATCCTCAGCGTCGAGCGAGATGAACAAGGCTACCGGCTACAGGTGAACGGCGAAACGCTGATGACCAAAAAGCTGGTGATTGCCTCCGGCGGTCTGTCGATGCCGGGGCTCGGCGCCTCGCCGTTTGGCTACAAGGTGGCCGAGCAGTTCGGCCTGAAGGTACTGCCGACCCGCGCCGGGCTGGTGCCGTTTACCCTGCATAAGCCGCTGCTCGAGCAGCTTCAGGTGCTCTCCGGCGTTTCGGTGCCTTCTACCATTACCGCCGAGAACGGCACCCTGTTCCGCGAAAATCTGCTGTTTACCCATCGTGGCCTTTCCGGGCCGGCGGTGCTGCAGATATCCAGCTACTGGCAGCCCGGCGAGTTCGTCACTGTTAACTTGTTGCCGGACTGCAATCTTGAGGACTTCCTTAACGAGCAGCGCAGCGCGCATCCCAACCAGAGCCTGAAAAATACCCTGGCGATGCAGCTGCCGAAGCGGCTGGTGGAGTGTCTGCAGCAGCTGGGACAGATACCTGATGTAACACTGAAGCAACTGAACGTTCGCGATCAGCAGACGCTGGTGGAGACACTGACCGCCTGGCGCGTGCAGCCGAACGGCACCGAAGGCTACCGGACGGCGGAGGTGACCCTCGGCGGCGTGGATACCAACGAACTTTCGTCACGTACCATGGAGGCGCGTAAGGCGTCGGGTCTCTACTTTATCGGCGAAGTGATGGACGTCACCGGCTGGCTCGGCGGCTATAACTTCCAGTGGGCGTGGTCAAGCGCCTGGGCCTGCGCGCAGGCGCTGGTGGAAGGGTAATCCAAGGGCCCGGGTACTGTGGCACCCGGGCTTACTTGATCAGTTCAACCCAAGAAAATACTGGGCGATTTTGAAATAGATAATCAGCCCGGTGCCATCAATCAGCGTAGCGATAAACGGCGCGGAAACCACCGCCGGGTCGATGCCGATCCGCTTAAGCACCATCGGAATGATCGACGAGACAATCGCGCTCCACAGGGTAATACATACCAGCGTCAGGCTGACGATCAGCGTGATTTCCATGCCAATCCCCATCATCCAGGCGCGCAGGCAGCCCGCCAGACCCAGGGTCAGGGCAATCAGAAACGAGGTCGACACCTCTTTGCGGATCACCCGCCCCATATCGCGCAGCCGCACTTCCCCCAGCGCCATCGAGCGCACCAGCGTCGAGGTGATCTGCGTTCCGCTATTGCCGCCGGTGCCGATGAGCAGCGGAATAAAGAAGGCGAGGGCGATGGCCGATTCCAGCGCCTCTTCGAAATGCTGAAGCACGCTGCTGGTATAGGCTTCGGCCACGAACAGCAGCAATAGCCAGACCGAACGTTTCTTCCACAGCGTCCACGGACTGATTTCCAGATACGGTTTTTCCAGCGGTAGCGTCGCCCCCTGCAGCTGGGCGTCTTCGGTGACGTCATCCTCCAGCAGATGGGCGATCTCCTTTTCCATCAGGCAGCCGACCAGCTCGCCTTTATCGACAACCGGTACCAGGTCGAGGCCGCGCTCGGTGAGTTCGGCAATCACCTGCGGGCGCTCGTCGTCAGGTTTGACGCGAAACAGGCAGCTGTCCATCAGGTAGCGGATAGACTGCCCGACATCCCCTTCCTGCAGGAGCTTTTTGACCGACAGGCTGCCGCGCAGTTTCCTGCCGGCGACGACAAACACCTGGCCGGGAATGTCATCACTGTCCAGCTGGGAGATAAAGTGTTCGCGCGCCTCATGGACGCTGAGATGTTCCTGCAGCGTAATAAAATCGGTACGCATGTACTGGGCGATCGCATCGCCGTCGAAGCCAGAGGTCGCCTGATGGGCGGCGCAGAGTTGAATGGAAGACATGATTAAAATCCCTATAAAAAATCACTCATAGGGGCGAACAAGACAGGGTTAGCGCAGGCAGATCCCTACGTCCTGGTTTTAGCACTGCATAACGTATCTGAACGGTCATGACCGCCAGAAGTTACCTTGGCAACACCTTGATTCGATGGAAGCCTGTATTTCCCTGAGTGGTCTCTCTCGATACCAACAGGGCGGTAACTTGTATTTATGCAGGAGCCTCGCCATAACGAGATCGTTAAATGAGGCGCCATTATTGGCGAAGAGGGATAATTCACAAAGCGTATAGTTTATGTGGTTTATCAACTGTTGATAAACAAACTTCATCAGAATTTGGCTTGACTTCATCTTGTGCTATCATTAGCTTGACTTCAATGGATGAAGTCATGGGGCAGGGCGATGGAGCAGCAGGTTTTATCTTTACGTAATAAACAGCGCCACACGCTGGAGCAACTGTTTAAAATCCCTGTGCCACAGGGCATTAAATGGGCCGACATTGAATCGCTAATCAAAGCGTTAGGCGGGGAGATTAAAGAAGGACGCGGCTCGCGCTGTAAATTTTTGTTGAACCACAGCATTGCCAGCTTTCACAGGCCTCATCCTTCGCCGGATACTGACAAAGGCGCCGTGGAGAGCGTGCGCGATTGGTTAATCACTATAGGGGTAAAACCATGATCAAACCTAAAACGCCAAACTCAATGGAGATTGCCGGCCAGCCTGCCGTTATCAATTACGTGCCTGAGCTCAATGCATTCCGCGGTAAGTTCCTTGGATTATCAGGATATTGCGATTTTGTTTCCGATAGTATTCAAGGGTTACAACAGGAGGGCGAGATATCATTACAGGAGTATCTCGCAGATTGTCATGAAGCGGGGATTGAGCCTTATGCTCACCCGGAAAAGATGAAAACCTTCACGCTGCGCTATCCTGAGTCATTTGGCGAGCGTCTTAGCTCCGCCGCTGCGGAGGAGCAGGTTTCCGTAAATACCTGGATCCTTGAGACGCTCAATGAACGTCTCAAACAGGCTTAAAACAGTATGCAGCAGCTCGCCATCGTTTTAATTTTCATCCGCTAAACACTGCAAATGCCCATGGCGCACGCCGCGCTGGGCAATCACCTCATCGGCAAAATGCTGTACCTCGGCCATGTCACCTTTCAGCACCGCAATCTCCAGGCAGTCGTCATGACTGATATGCACATGCAGCGTGGCGACGGAGAGATCGTGATGATGATGCTGGGTGGCCACCAGCCGGCTCGCCAGTTCGCGTTTCTCATGTTCATATACGTACGACAGGACGGCATACCCGCGCCGTGATTCCGGCGACGCAGGATCCTGGTTGAGGGCGTCGCGCAGAATATCGCGTACCGCCTCCGAGCGATTGTGGTAGCCACGGCGGGCGCTGAGCGCATCGAGGGCGGCCAGCAGGTCATCATCAAGGGTCAGGGTTACGCGCTGCATGGCATGGCCTCGTTTAGCAGAGTGGCAGGAAAAGGGGGGAGCACCGCTTGCTGGAGCGCCTGTCCGGCAGGGGAGTGCAGGCGCAGCGGTAAGCTGACCGTCGCGGTTTCGACGATGCGCCCGTGCTCCATCACCAGCACTCGCTGGCAAAAGCGCTCCACCAGCCGCAGGTCGTGGGTGATGAACAGGCAGGCGGTGTCAAACTGCGCCTGCAGACGCTTCAGCAGGGCGATAATCTCCGCCTGCAGCAGCAGATCGAGATTTGAAACCGCTTCATCCAGGATCAACAGCTGCGGCCGTACCGCCAGGGCGCGTGCCAGGCAGACGCGCTGCAGCTGTCCGCCGCTGAGCTGCGCCGGGCGCTTATCGAGCAGCGACGGCGCGAGGTCGACGGCCAGCAGCATCTCTTCCACCCGCCGCGAACGCGCCTCACGCGACAAGCGTAACAGATGGCGTAGCGGCTCGCTGACGATCTCGCGCACCGTTTTGCGCGGATTCACCGCGCTGAAGGCATCCTGAAATACCAGCTGAATATCACGGCGGAAGGCGCCGATGGCCTCGCCCTTGAGGGCAGTCAGCGGCGTGCCGCGCCAGGCAATATCACCGTGCTGCGGCGTTTCCAGACCCACCAGCATCCGCGCCAGGGTGCTTTTCCCACAGCCGCTGCGTCCGAGCAGGGCCACCGTTTCGCCGGGGGCGATGGCGAGATGGATCGCATGCAGGACCCTGCCGTGGTGAGGATAATCGTGACTCACTCCGGTGACGCTGAGTAAATTCATGGTGTTTTCTCCAGGCCGTACAGCGCCAGATGCGCGGCCAGCAGGCGCTGGCTGAGCGGGTGCCGCGGGGCGCTAAATAGCGTATTCACATCGCAGTGTTCAACGAGGCGACCGTTCTCCATGACCGTCACGTGATGCGCCAGCCGCGCCACGACGCCCATATCATGCGTCACCAGCAGCAGCCCCAGACCGCGCCTGGCGACGATATCCGCCAGCAGATCGAGAATGCGCGCCTGGGCGATGGCATCGAGATCGGTCGTCGGCTCGTCGGCGATGATAAAGGGCGCGCGGCTGAGCAGGGCGAGAGCGACCATCATCCGCTGCAGCATGCCGCCGCTCATCTCAAAGGGGTAGCGCTTCAGCAGCGCCCGCGGATTGTCCAGACCGACCTCCTCCATCGCTGCCAGCAGCACGGCGTCATTCGTTTCACGACCCGCTGCCCGGCAGGTTTCCCGGGCGTGCGCGGCCATGGTCTGCAGTGGATTAAAGGCGCTGCGTGGGTTTTGCATGATGGTGGCAATAGTCGAGCCGCGCAGTTGTTCGCCGTGCACCGGAATGCCGTCGAGCAGCACCCGGCCGGCGGTTTGCCTGACGCCAGGCGGCAACATGCCCAGCGCGGCGGCGCAGGTCAGCGATTTTCCGCAGCCACTGCTGCCGAGCAGCGCCAGCACCTGCCCGCGGCGCAGGGTGAAGGAAACGTCGCTGACCAGCGGTCGGTCAGCGGCAAGCGAGATCTGTTCCAGTTGGATCTTCTGCGGCATCAGTGGCTATGCTCCGCGATCAGGTGGGGATCGAGACGATCGCGCAGCGCGTCGCCCAGCAGGTTAAAAGCCATCACGCTGATGAACAGCGCCAGCCCCGGCCAGACCATTTGCAGCGGCTGGGTCCAGATATACTGTCGGGCGTCGTTGATCATTACCCCCCATTCCGCCGTCGGCGCGCTGACGCCGAGACCGAGGAACGACATGCCTGCCACGTGAAGCATCATATGGCCGATATCCAGCGAGGCGAGCACCAGCAGCGAGGGGATCACCGCCCCGGCCAGATGGTCGCTGAACAGCCGCCACTGGCTGGCGCCGCTCAGTCGGGCGGCGAGGATAAATTCGCGCTGGCGCAGGGAAACCACCAGGTTACGCACCATTCTGGCATACCAGGCCCAGTGCGACAGCGCAATGGCGAGGATCACGTTGGTCAACCCGGTACCCAGCACCCCCACCATAAAGAACGACAGGATCGAGGTCGGAAAGGTCATAAACAGTTCGGCGAGGCGCATCAGGCCGCGGTCGGCGCGGCCGCCCAGCAGCCCGGCGCTGCCGCCGACCGCCAGACCGATCAGCAGCACCAGCAGCAGACAAGCCATCACCGCCCCCAGCGAAACGCGGGTGGCGGCCAGCAGGCGTGAGAAAATATCCCGGCCGAGATGATCGGTGCCGAGCCAGTGCGCTGCGCCCGGCGGTAGCAGCCGCTGCTGAAGGTCAATCGCCGCTGGATCCCAGGGCAGCCACCAGCCGCTGCCGATGGCGATGACTGCCAACAGCGCGATAACCAGCATGGCCAGTTTTACCGGCCAGCGAAAGCTTTGTAGCCATCTCATGCGCTCACCTCCTCGTGGCGGCGCAGGCGCGGGTCGAGCGCCGCGTTAAGCACATCTACCGCCAGATTAGCCAGCACGAACACCGTCACCATCATCAGGGTAAAGCACTGGATCACCGGGTAATCGCGATTGAAAATGGCGGAAACTGCGTAGCGGCCGACCCCGGGCCAGGCAAAGATATTTTCGATAATCATGGTGCCGCCGATCAGCTCGCCAATGTGCATGCCCATGGCGGTCACCACCGGCAGGGTGGCATTGCGCAGGATATGTCGGCGCTCCACCTGGCGCGCGCTCAATCCGCGTAGCCGCGCCCATATCACGTGACGCTGGCTGGCGGCGTCCAGCATGCTGGCGCGCAGCAGGCGGGCGTTGATCGCCAGCGACATAAAGGCGATGGAGACGGCGGGCAAAATCAGGTGCTGCCAGTCGCCATACCCCATCGCCGGGAGCCACTGCAGATGCACGGAAAAGAGCATCACCAGCAGAAAGGCCAGCCAGAAGTTCGGCATTGAGACGCCAAGAAAGGCAATCAGCCGTACCACATAGTCCGGCAGGCGATCGCGATGGCGCGCCGCCCAGATGCCCAGCGGCAGGGAGGTGACGAGGATCAGCGCCAGCGCCGCGCCGGTGAGCAGCAGGGTGGCTGGCAGGAAGTGCAGCAGGTCATCCAGCACCGGGCGCTGGGTGGCATAGGAGAGACCGAAATCCAGGTGCAGCGCCCGCCACAGCCAGTGCAGATACTGCATCGCGAGCGGCTGGTTGAGCCCCAGCAGCTCGCGGGTCGAGGCAACCATCTCTTCAGTGGGCGGCAGGTTCGACAGGCGTAAATAATCCAGCGCCGGGTCACCGGTGCCGAGCCGCAGCAGCAGAAAGATGATGGCGGAGGCGGCGAGCAGCAGCGGGATCAGCAGCAGCAGGCGGCGTAAAATATAGCGTAGCATTATGGCGTTACCGGGTTAATCTGATCGAAAGGGATCTCGGTGGTCACCGGGGCGAACGGGATCTCCCCGACCTCCTGGTGCGCAACCGACATCAGCGAGACATAGCTGATGGGCAGATACACCGCGTCCTGATGCAGGCGGGTCAGCACATCGTGGTACCGTTTTCTCCGCAGCGCCTCGTCCCCCGTGGTCAGTACTTCGCTAATCTCTTTATCAATCAGCGCCTTGTCCGGCAGGCCTCGCTGGGCCTGGTAATCCGCATGCGACGGGACGCGCATCGAGCTTAAAAAGGCATGCGGATCGTAGGGCGCGCCCCAGGTGCGATTGAAGATCATACCGAAGCGGCCTTCGCGCTGGCGGGCGTAAATGCTGCTCTCCTCCTCACCCACCAGGGTGACCTGGACGCCGACCTGCCGCAGATTGGCCTGAATAATTTCGGCCATTGATTTAGCCAGCGCGTCGGTGCCGATAAACGCCAGCTCAATCGCCAGCGGTTGCCCGGCTTTTTGTCGCCAGGGCTGGCCATCCGGCTGCTGCCAGCCAGCCTGCTCCAGCAGGGCGCGGGCTTTTGCCGGGTCGTAACGGCGCGGCGTCAGATCCTGCGGCGCGTAGGGGACCGAGGGGGCAAAAAGGGTGTCGGCAACCTGCTGGGTGCCATACAACACGCTATCGACAAGGGTCTGTTTATCGACGGCGTAGTTGAGCGCCTCACGAACCGCCTGCTCGCGGGTCGGGCCCTGGCTGGCGTTCAGCGCCAGCATCACCGTTTCCACCGGGGCGGACAGGCGCGCCACGTAGCCGGGGTGATGGCGAAAACGTTCGAAGGTGTCCAGCGGCAGCAGCCCTTCGTCACCGTAGAGCATATCGATTTCCCCGGTTTCGAACGCCACCGCCCGGCTGGTGGCGTCGGGGATCACCTTGATGGTGATTTGCTGCAGTGCCGGTTTACGACCCCAGTAGCGCTCATTGCGTACCAGCACATCGCGCTGATTGAGCTGCGAGCTCGCCAGTCGCCACGGACCGGTGCCGATCGGGGCTTTAATGCCCCTGGCGGTGCCGCCATCGATAAACTGCGAGGGCGCGATGAAGCGGAACGGGCGGGGCAGGGCCAGCTCTTGGAGTAAGGGCGCGTAGGCGCTTTTCAGAGTGATCTGCAACTCAGTGGCGCTGAGCGCCCGCACGTCGGTGATCTGGTTGGCGAGCTCAAGCCAGGCATGGCGTTGGCGGTTGGCCAGCACCGCCTGGAAATTGGCCGCCGCGGCCTGGGCGTTAAACGGTTCGCCATTGGAGAAGGTCACATCGTCGCGCAGGGTGAACCACCAGGTTTTACCATCGGCGGCGTGACGCCAGCGGGTCGCCAGCCAGGGCTGTACGCTGCCGTCAGCCTGATACTTCACCAGCGGTTCATAGACCATGCTTTGGGCAAACATCTGGTTGGGTGTATAGAGATGGGGATTCAGCGGGCCGACGTTAACCGGCCAGGCGGTGGTGAGCTGGTGCGGCGCGGCCTGAGCCAGTAAAGGGACGCAGGCAACCAGCGCCAGCAGGGTGAGGCGGATAGTAGACAAGACGGCGATCTCAGCGACAGGAAAGTATGACGATTTTAGTGATTCATCATACTTTGGGAGTAACCTGGATCAATATTGCGCCGGAAAGTATAAGAAAATCGTATCATTACACGCGGGCGGTAAACACCGCCTGCGCTTCTCAGGGCGCCCGGAATAAGCCCAGCAGCGTGGCTACCTGCTCGTCGATCGGCGCCAGGTCCCGCTTAACGATCAGGTGCAGCGGCGTCGCGCGGCGCGCGCCGTGGCTGAGGGGCAGCCGCTTCAGCACGCCCTGGTCGAGATGGGGGCGAATGCGCTCTTCCGGCAGCCAGCCGAACCCGACCTGATACATCACCGCATCAATGGCGGCGTCAATGGTGGAGAAGGTCCAGGCGTCACGCGTCGCCTGGCCATCGCCGGTCTGATCGGCAATGCGCACCAGCGGCCACGGCGCCAGCGTGCTGTCCTCCAGCGGCCCGTCGAGCGTGGCGAGAGGGTGGTCGCGGTGGGCGACGGCGATAAAATCAATATTCATCAGCCACTCTCCGCGGCCGGTAATATCCTGGCGGCGGGTCAGCACCATCACATCAGCTTCCGTCCGCGCCGCGCTCTCGTCATCAACGTTTTCCAGCACTTCGGTGAGTCTGACCTGGGTCTGCGGATAGCGCTGCTGAAACTGGCGCAGAATGGCGAATAGTCGCTGACGAGGGAAAATGCTGTCGACCACCAGATCCAGGCGGGTACGCGCCCCGTTGCGTAAGGTGGCGGCGTGGGTCTCGACGTAGGCGAAGGCCTGCAGCAGCGGTTTGACCTGATTCAGCAGCAGTTCGCCGGCCGGGGTCAGCACCGCCCGCCGGCCGGACGGCGCCAGCAGCGCCACGCCTAAGCGCTCCTGCAGCAGCGCGAGGTTATAGCTCACCGAAGACTGACTGCGGTTGGTCTCCTCCGCCGCTCTGGCAAAGCTCCCCAATTCCACTACCTTTTCGAGTAACGCCCACTGCTCCAGGGTTGTCTTGTGCATAATCAATCTAAAATTTGGATGTATTTAATCCAAACATAGCGTTATTCATTCATTTTTTAAAGACGTATGCTGTCCTCAACAAAACAGAGGAGAATAAATGATGAGCACTTTCGACAAACATGACCTCAGCGGCTTTATCGGTAAACATCTGGTCTATACCTACGACAACGGCTGGAACTACGAGATTTACGTCAAAAATGGCCACACCCTCGACTACCGTATTCACAGCGGCATCGTCGGCAATCGCTGGGTGAAAGATCAGGAAGCGTACATCGTGCGGGTGGGGGAAAGTATCTACAAAATCTCCTGGACCGAACCGACCGGCACCGACGTCAGCCTGATCGTCAACCTGGGCGACAAACTGTTCCACGGCACCATTTTCTTCCCGCGCTGGATCATGAATAACCCGGAAAAAACCGTCTGCTTCCAGAACGACCATATTCCGCTGATGAATTCGTACCGTGATGCCGGCCCGGCCTATCCAACGGAAGTGATTGACGAGTTCGCCACTATCACCTTCATTCGCGACTGTGGCGCCGATAATGACGAGGTCATTAATTGCCCGGCGAGCGAATTACCTGCGGATTTTCCTGCAAACTTGTAATTCAGCAGAAATAACTTTGTGATCTGCGCTAACATTTTGTCATTAAGCGTGACGATCGCTAATTTAAGTATTGTGTATTGGTTTAATTCCCGTTTACTTTTTGCTATTGCGTTCCTGTTTCTTGCCGCTTAACAGGAACGCTTTCCTGCCATACCCCTGCCATAAAAAATTCCTATCATGCTGTTTAGTAATGAGTTATTACTTATTCTGAGAAAATATTAATTTCTTAATATTATCCTAAGCAAGGTCGACTACATTAATAGTGGTCGAAATACCCTGAAATGGAATGCCGCGCTGAACTCACTTCATTTTAATTTCGTTTAAGTCCGCAGGCGCAGGATATTTTATTCTAACGACCCTGATTTGTGCGTGGGTCAACTACAGAACAGGATGATGATGAGCGATTTTTTGCCGTTTTCGCGCCCGTCGATGGGCGACGCAGAGCTGGCTGCGCTGCGTGAAGTTTTAGCGTCGGGCTGGATCACCACCGGACCGAAGAATCAGGCACTCGAAGCGGCATTCTGCCAGCTGACCGGCAACCGCCACGCGATTGCCGTCAGTTCAGCGACCGGCGGGATGCATGTGACCCTGATGGCGCTGGGTATTGGCCCCGGCGATGAAGTCATTACGCCGTCCCAGACCTGGGTCTCCACTCTCAATATGATCTGCCTGCTGGGCGCTACGCCGGTGATGATCGATGTCGATAACGACAATCTGATGATCACCCCTGACGCGGTGGAAGCGGCGATCACTTCGCGTACCAAAGCGATAATTCCCGTGCACTACGCGGGCGCGCCAGCCGACATCGACGCCATTCGCGCGGTGGGCGAGCGCCACGGCATTCCGGTGATTGAAGATGCCGCCCATGCGGCGGGTACCCATTATAAAGGCCGCCACATTGGCTGGCAGGGGACCGCCATTTTCTCGTTCCACGCGATCAAGAACATGACCTGCGCCGAAGGCGGGCTGATTGTCACCGACGACGACGAGCTGGCCTCCCGTATCCGCAGTCTGAAATTCCATGGTCTGGGCGTGGACGCTTATGATCGTCAGACCCACGGCCGCGCGCCGCAGGCGGAGGTGATCACCCCGGGCTTTAAGTACAACCTTGCCGATATCAACGCCGCTCTGGCGCTGGTCCAGCTGGAAAAACTGAGCCACGCCAATCAGCGCCGGACGGAGATTGCCCAGCGCTACCTGCGCGAGCTGGCGGACACGCCGTTTAAACCGCTGACCGTCCCGGCATGGGATCACCAGCACGCCTGGCACTTGTTTATCATCCGCGTCGATGAGGCCGCATGCGGCATCAGCCGCGACGCGCTGATGGAAAAACTGAAGGCGATGGGTATCGGCACGGGTCTGCATTTCCGTGCGGCTCATACGCAAAAATATTACCGCGAGCGCTTCCCTGAGGTTTCCCTGCCGAATACCGAATGGAACAGCGCCCGCATCTGTTCTCTCCCGTTGTTCCCGGACATGACCGATGACGATGTCACTCGCGTCATTTCCGCACTGCGCCAGCTGTCAGGACGTTGATATGCTTACTTACCCTCCCGTGAAGAAGGTCTCGGTGGTTATCCCGGTTTATAACGAACAGGATAGTCTGCCGGAACTGCTTCGTCGTACGGATACCGCCTGCGCCACGCTGGGGCGGCAATATGAAATTCTGCTGATCGACGATGGCAGCAGCGACGATTCCGCGCGCATGCTGACCGAAGCCGCCGAGGCGGAAGGCAGTCACGTCGTCGCCGTGCTGTTAAACCGTAACTACGGCCAGCACTCGGCGATCATGGCCGGCTTTAGCCATGTGACGGGCGATCTGATTATTACCCTTGATGCCGATCTGCAAAACCCACCGGAGGAAATTCCGCGGTTAGTAGAGAAGGCTGATGAAGGCTACGACGTGGTGGGCACCGTCCGCCAGAACCGTCAGGACAGCATCTTCCGCAAAAGCGCCTCGAAGATGATCAACCGCCTGATCCAGCGCACCACCGGCAAAGCGATGGGCGACTACGGCTGCATGCTGCGCGCTTACCGCCGCCATATTATCGACGCGATGCTCAACTGCCACGAGCGCAGCACCTTTATCCCGATCCTGGCGAATACCTTCGCCCGTCGCGCGGTCGAGATCCCGGTGATGCATGCCGAGCGCGAATTCGGCGACTCCAAATACAGCTTCATGCGCCTGATCAACCTGATGTACGACCTGGTGACCTGTCTGACCACCACGCCGCTGCGTCTGCTCAGCATTTTCGGCAGCGTGATTGCCCTGCTGGGCTTCGCCTTCGGCCTGCTGCTGGTGGTGCTGCGCCTGGCCTTTGGGCCGCAGTGGGCGGCAGAAGGGGTGTTCATGCTCTTCGCCGTGCTGTTTATGTTCATCGGCGCCCAGTTTATCGGTATGGGCCTGCTCGGCGAGTATATCGGACGCATCTATAACGACGTTCGCGCTCGTCCCCGCTACTTTATTCAACGTGTTGTTCGCCAGCCGGAAACGGCATCTAAAGAGGAAGATCGTTCATGAAAGCCGTAGTCTTCGCTTATCACGATATGGGCTGCACCGGTATCCAGTCCCTGCTGGACGCCGGGTATGATATCGCTGCTATTTTCACCCACCCGGATAACCCTGGCGAAAACCATTTCTTTGGCTCCGTGGCGCGCCTTGCCGCCGAGCAGGGCATTCCAGTGTGGGCGCCGGAAGACGTGAACCATCCGCTGTGGATTGAGCGTATCCGCGAGATGAAGCCGGACGTGCTGTTCTCCTTCTACTACCGCAACCTGCTGGGCGATGAGATCCTCAATCTGGCGCCGAAAGGGGCGTTCAACCTGCACGGTTCGCTGCTGCCGAAATATCGTGGCCGTGCGCCGCTGAACTGGGTGCTGGTCAATGGCGAAAGCGAAACCGGCGTCACCCTGCACCGCATGGTGAACCGCGCGGATGCCGGCGATATCGTCGCCCAGCAAACCGTGGCGATTGGCCCGGATGACGCGGCCCTGACGCTGCATCGTAAGCTGTGCGCCGCCGCCACTGAGCTGCTGGGCCAGGCGCTGCCGGCGATCCTTGAAGGAAAAACCGCAGAGCGCCCGCAGGATCACAGCCAGGCGACCTACGTGGGGCGTCGTACCCCGGAGGATGGCCGCCTCGACTGGGAGCAGCCGGCGCAGACCCTGCACAATCTGGTGCGTGCCGTCTCGGATCCGTGGCCGGGCGCGTTCGGCTACGCTGGCGCGAACAAGTTTATCGTCTGGAAATCCCGCGTCCGTCACGATCTGCCGGCAGCCAAACCGGGCACCGTTATCTCCGTTGCGCCGCTGATCGTGGCGTGCCAGGACGGGGCGCTGGAAATTGTCACCGGCCAGACCGAACGCGGTGTGTACATGCAGGGCGCTCAGCTGGCGCAGGCGCTGGGCCTGGTGTCCGGGGCGGTGATCAGCAGCAAACCGGTGGTGGCGATTAAGCGTCGCACCCGCGTGCTGATCCTCGGCGTCAATGGCTTTATCGGTAACCATTTGACCGAGCGCCTGCTGCAGGACGACAACTATGAAATTTACGGCCTGGATATCGGCTCCGACGCCATCAGCCGTTTCCTTGAGAGCCCGCGTTTCCACTTCGTGGAAGGCGATATCAGCATTCACTCCGAGTGGATCGAGTATCACATTAAGAAATGCGACGTGGTGTTGCCGCTGGTGGCCATCGCCACCCCTATCGAATACACCCGCAACCCGCTGCGCGTGTTCGAGCTGGATTTCGAAGAGAACCTGAAGATCATCCGCGATTGCGTGAAATACAATAAGCGCATCATCTTCCCGTCGACCTCTGAAGTGTACGGCATGTGCACCGACAAAAACTTCGACGAAGATACCTCCAATCTGGTGGTCGGGCCGATCAACAAACAGCGTTGGATCTACTCGGTTTCTAAACAGCTGCTGGACCGCGTGATTTGGGCCTACGGCGATAAGTACGATCTTAAGTTCACCCTGTTCCGTCCGTTCAACTGGATGGGACCGCGCCTGGATAACCTCAACGCCGCGCGTATCGGTAGTTCCCGCGCCATCACCCAGCTGATCCTCAACCTGGTGGAAGGGTCGCCGATCAAGCTCATCGAGGGCGGCAAGCAGAAGCGCTGCTTCACCGATATCAGCGACGGTATCGAAGCGCTGTTCCGCATCATCGAGAACAAAGACGGCCGCTGCGACGGGCAGATCATCAACATCGGCAACCCGGAAAACGAAGCGAGCATCAAAGAGCTGGCCGAAATGCTGCTCGCCTGCTTCGAACGCCATCCGCTGCGCGATCGCTTCCCGCCGTTTGCCGGCTTCCGTGAAGTGGAAAGCAGCGATTACTACGGGAAGGGCTACCAGGACGTTGAGCATCGTAAGCCGAGCATTCGCAACGCCAAACGCTGCCTGAACTGGGAACCGAAGGTGGAGATGGAAGAAACGGTCGAACACACGCTGGACTTCTTCCTGCGTACAGTTGAACTGGTGGACGATAAAAATCCATGAAACAGGTCGGCTTACGCATAGATGTCGATACCTTTCGCGGAACGCGGGACGGCGTTCCGCGGCTGCTGGACCTGCTGGGCCAGCACGGGATCCAGGCAAGCTTCTTCTTCAGCGTCGGGCCGGACAATATGGGGCGCCATCTGTGGCGCCTGGTAAAACCGAAGTTTCTGTGGAAGATGCTGCGTTCCAGAGCGGCTTCGCTGTACGGCTGGGATATTCTGCTGGCTGGCACCGCGTGGCCGGGACGCCGCATCGGCGCGGGGAACGAAGCGGTGATCCGCGCGGCCGCCGAGTCTCATGAAGTCGGGCTGCACGCCTGGGATCACTACAGCTGGCAGGCGTGGAGCGGCGTCTGGCCGCAGGAACGGCTGGCGCTGGAGGTTGAGCGCGGCCTGCTCGAACTGGAACGCATCATCGGCCGGCCGGTCACCTGTTCGGCTGTCGCCGGCTGGCGCGCCGATCAGCGGGTGGTCAAAGCCAAAGAATCCTTCGATTTTCTCTACAACAGCGACTGTCGCGGCACGCGGCCGTTCCTGCCCCAGCTCGGTAGCGGCACGTTTGGTACGGTGCAGATCCCGGTCACGCTGCCGACCTGGGATGAGGCGGTGGGCACGGCGGTCGATATCGCCGGCTTTAACCGCTACCTGCTCGACTGCATCCATCGCGACCCGGGCGTGCCGGTCTATACCATTCACGCCGAAGTGGAAGGTATTGCTTACGCCGATCAGTTCAATGAACTGCTGACCATGGCGGCGGAAGAGGAAATTCAGTTTTGCCCACTGAGCCAGCTGCTGCCCGCTGACTTTAGCGAGCTGCCGTCTGGCAAAGTGGTTCGGGGTGAACTGGCTGGCCGAGAAGGCTGGCTCGGACGTGAACAATTACTGACTTCGGGTGTTTGATGAAAAGCATTCGCTATGGCGTCTCTCTGATTGCGCTGTTTGCGCTGTATTACCTGCTGCCGCTTAATTTTCGTTTGCTCTGGCAACCCGATGAAACCCGCTATGCGGAGATCAGCCGTGAAATGCTGGCCACCAGTGACTGGGTGGTGCCGCATTTTCTCGGATTGCGCTACTTCGAAAAGCCGATTGCCGGTTACTGGATCAACAGTATCGGTCAGTGGCTGTTTGGCCATAATAACTTCGGCGTACGCTTTGGGTCGGTCTTCGCTATCACCATGACTGCCCTGCTGGTGGCCTGGCTGGCGTGGCGCGTCTTTCGCGACAAAAAGGTGGCTGTCCTGTCGCCGGTGATTTTCCTTACCGCGATGCTGGTGTATGCGATTGGCACCTATGCGGTGCTGGACCCGATGATCACCCTGTGGCTGGCGCTGGCGATGTGCAGCTTCTGGGGCGCGGCGCAGGCGCAGAGCCGCAGCGGCAAAATACTGGGCTACGCGCTGCTGGGCGTCGCCTGCGGTATGGGGGTGATGACCAAGGGCTTCCTGGCGCTGGCGGTGCCGGTGGTGGGCGTGCTGCCGTGGGTGATCGCCCGTAAACGCTGGCGTGAAGTGCTGACCTACGGCTGGCTGGCGGTGATCGTCTGTACGCTGGTGGTGCTGCCCTGGGGGCTGGCTATCGCCCAGCGCGAGCCTGACTTCTGGCGCTACTTCTTCTGGGTCGAGCATATTCAGCGTTTTGCCGAAAAAGATGCCCAGCACAAAGCGCCGTTCTGGTACTACATTCCGTTCCTGATCGCCGGCAGCCTGCCGTGGCTGGCCCTGCTGCCGGGGGCGCTGAAGCGCGGCTGGCTTGAGCGCGATGAGGCTCGCGGCGCGCTGTATCTGCTGGGTTGGGTGGCGATGCCGTTCCTGTTCTTCAGTATCGCCAAAGGCAAACTGCCGACCTATATCCTGCCGTGCTTTGCGCCGCTGTCGATTCTGATGGCCCGCTACGCGCTGGAGGCCGCAAAGACCGGCGCAAAAGCGCTGCGCATCAACGGGATGATCAACCTGGGCGTTGGCCTGCTGGGGCTGATCGCCGTGCTGGTGGTCTCACCCTGGGGCGTGATGCACAAGCCGGTGTGGACCAAGATTGAGCTGTATAAATGTCTGCTGGCGGCGATCGCCTTCGCCGTCTGGGCGCTGATGGGCTGGCTGGCGATGAAAAACCCTGGCCGCCGCTGGAGCCTCGCCGCGCTCTGTCCGCTCGGCCTGGCGCTGCTGGTGGGCTTCGCCATCCCGGACCGGGTTATCGACAGCAAACAGCCGCAGTTCCTCGTGGATATCGTCAGTGAATCCCTGCAGCCCAGCCGTTACGTCCTGACCAACAACGTTGGGATCGCCGGCGGCCTGGCCTGGGAGCTGAAGCGCAGCGATATTATTATGTTCGACAAACAGGGTGAGCTGAAGTACGGTCTCGACTGGCCGGATGCTCAGGGAAGCTTTGTCAGCCAGGCCGGTTTTGCCGACTGGCTGGCCGCGCACCGTCAGCAGGGGCCGGTCTCGCTGGTGCTGTTGATGGATAAAGGAGAGAGTATGGTTGACTTACCGTTACCGAAGCCAGATAACGCCTACGAGCTGGGTCGGGTGGTCTTCCTTCAGTATCTGCCGCAATGAGCGTCTGGATCTGTCTGGTGTTCGCCAGCCTGCTGAGCTGCGCCGGGCAACTCTGCCAGAAACAGGCGACCCGCCCGTCCCGTCGCGGACGGCGGAGTCGCCATATACTCTTCTGGCTGGGGATGGCGCTGTTATGCCTGGGCTGCGGCATGCTGCTGTGGCTGAGCGTGCTGCAGTCTATTCCGGTCAGCATCGCCTATCCGATGCTGAGCCTGAATTTCGTCTGGGTTACCCTCGCGGGCTGGGGCATCTGGCATGAGCCGGTCGCTCGCCGTCACTGGCTTGGCGTCGGGTTGATCGTCGTGGGCATTGTCATTCTGGGGACCAGCGTCTGATGGGCTTTCTCTGGGCATTATTCAGCGTCGGCCTCGTCAGCGCCGCGCAGTTGCTGCTGCGCAGCGCCATGGTGGCCTTGCCGCCGCTGACCGATATTGTGGCATTTCTCCAGCATCTGCTGCATTTCCAGCCCGGGACCTTCGGCCTGTTTTTCGGCCTGCTGGGCTACCTGCTGTCGATGGTCTGCTGGTACTTTGCCCTGCATCGCCTGCCGCTGTCGAAAGCGTATGCCCTGCTGAGCCTGAGCTATATCCTCGTGTGGGCCGCCGCCATCTGGTTGCCCGGCTGGCATGAGCCGTTCTACTGGCAATCGCTGCTGGGCGTGACGATCATTGTCGCCGGCGTGTTGACCATCTTCTGGCCGGTCAAACGCCGCTAGCCGGGGAGCCGGCTTTTGGGACGGCCCGGGCCGAGCAGGATCGCCAGCTTGCTGCCTCCGACGGTGGTCTCCATCCAGATTTTACAGACGCTGGTTAACGGTACCGAGAGCAGCATCCCCACCGGCCCCAGCAGCCAGCCCCAGACCAGCAACGACAGGAACACCACCAGGGTCGACATTCCCAGCCGATGGCCCATCATGCGCGGCTCCACCATGTTGCCCAGCACCATATGCACCACCAGAAACAGCGCCCCGACCAACAGGCACTCATAAATGCCGCTAAACAGCAGCGCCTGCAGCATCGGAGGGATTGCGGAGATAGCGGAGCCAATGTTCGGCACATAGTTCAGCAGAAACGCCAGCACCCCCCACATCAGGGCGAACTGTACCCCCATCGCCAGCAGCCCCAGCCAGACAATCAGCCCGGTCCACAGGCTAATCAGCGTCTTCAGCGCCAGATAATGGGTGACGCCTTTCAGCGCCCGGTGCAAGCCGGCGATATGCAGGCGCGGGTTATTGAGGGCAAAACGCAGTTTGTAGGGCAGGTGGCGAACCTCAAACAGCATAAAGATCACCGTCATCACCAGCAGCACGATGCTGGCCATCGCCCCGGAAAGCTGGGTCATTAGCGTCGTGGCCCAGGTCATCAGCCGTTCTGAATCCATGCGCCGCAGCATGCGCTCCGGATTGATATGCAGATTAAGGAAGGGGAGATACTCCTGGAGCTGGAGGATCTTGCGCGTCAGGGCGCGGTTGAAATCGGGGAGCATGGCGACAAAGTCATTGAGCGACGCCGCCAGTACGCCAAGCAGCGCGGTGAGCATCACCAACATCGCCGTCACCACCAGGGTAATGGCGAACGGACGCCGCACCCCGCGGCGAATGAACCAGGTGACCAGCGGGTTGAGAACAATAGCGAAAAACAGCGCCAGCAGCAGCTGCACCAGAATATCGGCGGCGGCGTGGATCCCGGCGAGGATAATCACTAACGCTGCCAGCTTAAGTAAAATATGGAGCCCGGCTTTATCAGCCTGCGGAGAGGACATAGGTATTCCTTTTATGAGTCGCGCCAGATAAGTGTAGCGGTTCGCCGACTGCCAATATTCCGAAAGGAGGGCTGCTTTTCCGTCATCATCTTTTGACCGCTTAAACCGCGCCTCTGAAATGTTGAATGTGCGCGTCTGTCAGCGTGAATGGCGTTGGCGTACAGAGCGCAATACTTAACCCTTCATACTGAATCTGGCTTAATGACAGCGCGCCGTGAAAGGCGCTGTCAACAGAGGCCATCTGCCAGGCGCTGCCGCCGCGCTGTTTCACCAGGGCCTCTTTGCGCGTCCAGATACGCCAGAAGGCGACTAACCGCCGCTCCGGCGGTTCACGCTCCAGTTCCTGGTGCTCGCGCTCGCTGAACAGGGCGTTGGCTAACCGCTGCCAGCCTTCGCGCGGGCGAATCACTTCAATGTCGCAGCCAACCTCGCCTTCATCGCTCAGCAGTAGGGCAATATGGTCGCCGCTGTGGCTAAGGTTAAACCACCGCCCGCTACCGGGCGGGAATGCCGGTTTACCCTGTTCGCCATACTGAATATCCATTAGCGGGGTAGTCGCATGCGCCAGCAGCGCGCGCCCGGCAAGCCAGCTGGCCCGCCGCGGGCCGTCCGGCGCCTGCGCCATCAGCACAGGCGGCAGCGGCAGGGCGCTAAGGGTTGAGATGTGGCCGAGGATAAGCTGATACATCTCACGGCCAGCGCTGAATAATGATTGAGGTGTTAATGCCGCCGAAGGCGAAGTTGTTGCTCTGCAGGAATTCACAATCAATCTTGCGCGATTCGCCCATGATGTAGTCAAGATTGCCGCAGTTAGCATCCGGATTATGCAGATTCAGCGTAGGCGCGAACCAGCCCTCACGCATCATCTGCAGGCTCATCCACGCCTCCAGCGCTCCGCAGGCGCCAAGGGTATGGCCGAAATAGCTTTTCAGCGAGGAGATCGGCACGCTGTCGCCGTAAATCGCCGCCGTCGCCTGGCTTTCGGCGACATCGCCGCGATCGGTTGCGGTGCCGTGGGCCGAAATGTAGCCAATATCCCAGGCGCTTAAGCCTGCCATTTTTAACGATTGTTCCATGCAGATCTGCATGGTTTCGCGCTGCGGTTGGGTGATATGCGCGGCATCGCAGTTGGTGGCGAAGCCGATGATTTCACCGTAGATAGTCGCGCCGCGCGCTTTGGCGTGCTCCAGCTCTTCCAGTATGAGAGTACCGGCGCCTTCGCCGATCACCAGCCCATCGCGCTGTTCATCGAACGGGGCGGGGGTGAGGTCGGGCTGTTCATTACGCTGGCTGGTGGCGAACAGGGTGTCGAATACCGCGGCTTCCGACGGGCATAGCTCTTCCGCGCCGCCGGCGACCATCACCGTTTGATAACCGTGGCGAATGGCTTCCCAGGCGTAACCGATCGCCTGGCTACCGGAAGTACAGGCGCTTGACGTCGGAATAACGCGGCCGCGCAGGCCGAAAAACAGCCCGGTATTAACGGCGGTGGTGTGGGGCATCATCTGCACGTAGGTGGTGCCGGTAATATTGTTGGTGTGCTTTTCCGTCAACATAGTGGCGAACTCGCTCACCGGGCCGGTACTGCCGGTTGACGAGCCGTAAGCGATGCCGGTTTCGCCGTTGCTCAGCACGGCATCATCGATAAGCCCGGCCTGCTCGAGCGCCAGTTCAGTGGCGCGGGTAGAAAGTAGCGACACGCGGCCCATCGCACGAATACGCTTACGGGTATAGTGGGCCGGTAGGGTGAAATCATCGATTGGCGCGCCCAGTAGCGTATGCAGACCCTCGTAAATACGCCACTCCGGCATGGCGCGCACGGCGTTTTTATAACGCTGCAGTCCCGCCGAAACATCCTGCCAGTTGTCGCCAAAGGCGGTGACGCCGCCCATCCCGGTAATGACCACACGACGTGTCATAACATCCCTCCATTGATTGAAATGACCTGTCGGGTGACATATCCCGCAATATCCGACATTAAATAACTGGCAAGCCCTGCCACCTCGTCCGCCTGTCCCATGCGTTTCATCGGGATCATCGACATCGCTTCTTTTAGCGCAGTCTCTTCCATTTCGATCATCCCGGTGTCGATAAGCCCCGGGGCGATGCAGTTGACGGTGATTTTGCGCTTCGCCAGTTCAATGGCCAGCGCTTTGGTGGCGCCGATGATCCCCGCCTTAGCGGCGCTATAGTTGACCTGACCGCGGTTGCCCATGACGCCGGATACGGACGAGAGCGTGATGATACGTCCGCCCTGGCGCGCGCTAATCATCGGCATGATGCAGGGATGAATGACGTTATAGAAACTGTCGAGGTTGGTGTGGATCACCGCGTCCCAGTCCTCTTCGCCGAGCGCCGGGAAAGCGCCGTCGCGGGCGATGCCGGCGTTGCTGATAATGCCGTACCATGCGCCGTGTTCGGCCATATCCTGCTCAAGCACGTCGCGACACTGTGCGCGGTTGGCGACATCAAAGCTCAGCAGACGACCCGAGCCGCCAGCGGCGGTAATCGCCTCCAGCGTTTGCTGTGCGCCCGACGCATCGCGATGATAGTGGATGCCGACCACAAAGCCATCCGCCGCCAGCTGACGGGCGATAGCGCGACCGATGCCTTTACTGGCGCCGGTGACCAAAACTGAACGACTCATTCTGACGCTCCTTGTTGAAATAGGGTGTTAAGTTCTGTTGGCGTCGGCTGGAAAGTATTGACCCGTCCGCTTGCCAGTTCTTCATCGTCTGCCGTAATGGCGCATTCGAAGCTGCCGAAACGCTCGTCCTGCATTAACAGCTTTACGGTGATGGACAGCGCCTTGCCGCCCGGCAGATATCCTGCCGCGCAGACTAACTCGCGCGCGCCAAGCACCATGCCTAGTGAGATGGACGTTTGCCCCTGTTGTTGGCGGTGCCATCCGGACCAGACGCCAACGGTTTGCGCCATGAGTTCCAGGGCGAACCAGCCGGGGAGATTGCCCTCGGCATCAATAAACGGCGCCAGGACGCCATGGGTCGAGACCGTGACCCGGCAGGTAGCGGTTTCGTCGGTGACATTGACGATCTCTTCCAGCAGCAGCATTGGTGGCTTGTGCGGTAGATAAGCGCCGGGCGGTAAGTAGTGGCTCATTAAATGCTCCCGAGCAGAATGCTGGCGTTATTACCGCCAAAGGCAAACGAGTTCGACAGGATAATCGACCGCGGCAACGGTAGGGGACGTTCGATAATCCCGCACGGCGGAAGGGTCGCGTCGCGCGGCGACTGGCTGAAGTCCTGCGCCGGCAGCGGCAGATTGCGTTGCAGGATCAGCATGCCGATGGCGGCTTCGGTGATCCCCGCCGCGCCCAGCGTATGCCCGGTCAGATGTTTGGTGGAGCTGCATGGCACCTGCTCGCCAAATAGCGCGTTGACGACGTGAGACTCTATCCGATCGTTCAGCGGTGTGGCGGTGCCGTGCAGGTTGATATAGCCCACCTGTTCAGGGGCGATACCCGCATCGTCCAGCGCCTGCTGGATAGCGCGAATTGCCCCTTCTCCCTCAGGATGCGGGGCGGAAATATGCCAGGCGTCGCTGGACTCGCCGATACCCAGCAGCGCGATAGGCTGCGGCTCGCGGGTCAGCAGCATCAGCGCCGCCCCTTCGCCGATAGTGATGCCGCAGCGATCGCGGCCAAACGGCTGGCACTGAGTCGTGGAGAGCGACTCCAGGCTGTGAAAGCCGTTGATCGGCATTCGGCTGAGGGTATCCGCGCCGCCGACAATCGCCACATCCGCCAGCCCGGCTTCAATCAGTCGGCGTCCGCTGATAATGGCTCTGGCGCTGGATGAGCAGGCGGTTGACAGCGTAAATGCCGGGCCATCCAGCGCCAGCCAGTGGCTGAGAAAACGCGACGGGTCTCCCAGCTCCTGCTGCGGATATTGCCAGGCCGCGCTTTCCGCGCCGCTAAGGGTCAACGTGACGTGCGCGTCACCTTCGTCGAGCCCCGAGGTGCTGGTGCCAAGCACTACGGCAACGCGTTCACGCCCGTATTGGGCGATGGCGTCATCCACCTGCGGCTGAATTTGCGCCAGCGCCGCCAGCAGCAGTTGATTATTGCGCGAACGATGGGCGCTAAAGGTATCGGGAATGGTGGGTAATTCGCCGTCCACGCCTGCGAAAACCGCCTGCGGATGTCCCTGTAGCCACCCCTCGCGCGGGCGCATGCCGGGCGCGATACCGCGAGCCAGATTGGCGGCGACTTCATCATTATCGCGACCCAGCGCGTTAATCATGCCGACGGCAGAAATGTAGATCATCTCAGTCACCCAGGTATTGAATGGTGATGTGGTATTTAAAGACGTGCTGTTCGATGCTAATCGGCACGCGCTTGCCTTTGCGGTTGATATAGGTGATTTCCGTGACCAGCTTCCCGCGCGCGTTACGCAGTTCGCGTTTGTCGCCGCGGTCGGTTAGCGTCCAGCCTTTCGGCAACTGCGGTAGCCATGCGCTAACCGGCCAATGGCTGAGCATGACATCGGCCAGCACCTGGCTGGCTGGCGGCAGTTGCGGAACCACGATTGACTGTTCAGCGCGCAGCTCTTTTTCATCGTAGGTCACAAGAAACAGACGGATACCGACGGACGACAGGCCTGCCAGCGTGAGCTTTTTATCATCGGCATTGAGCATGACCAGCAGCGACTGGGTTTGGCCGTTGAAGCTGCCGGTGAGCAACTGTTGCGAGCTGATAGCCGGCGAGATGCCAGGCGGCGGTAACGTGACGCGCGTACCCGGCTCAAGCCATGCCTGCGGGCGGCCTTGCGGCTCCGGCTGCGAATGGCTGCAGCCGGCCAGTACTAAGGCGGCGAGTAGCGCGAAGGCGCGCCAGAATGATGGTCTTATCATCGTCTTTTTTTCTCTTTTTTGGTCGGCATCGCCAGCGGCGAAAGCAGGAAAGCGGTGAAAATGCCGCTCACCAGAACAATGCCAAAACTGCTAATGGCCTGAGTGGCGCTAAAGACCAGCATGCCAAGCGTTAATAAGGTAGTCATCATCGCCAGCGTGACCGCCAGCAGCGATGTCAGCGGCGTGCCGCGCGGGTTGCTGAAAAACAGCGTGTAGTTAATGCCGATGCCCAGTACCAGCACCAGCGCCAGCAAGGAGAACAGGTTAACCGGGTGGCCGCTAAGCGCCAGCGCCGCCAGCCCGCAGCCCAGTGACAGTACCGACGGCACCAGGCTTATTAGCCCTTTGCGCCAGCCAAGGCGGAGAACGGCGCCGCAGGCAATCACCGCCAGCGCAACGCACAACAGTCCGGTTAAAATATGGCGGTAGAGCGCGAAAAGCTGGTCGAAATCGCTTTTACGATCGACCCACGCAACGCCAGCCTGCTTTGCGCTGAGCGCCTTCAGCGCCGCGCTGTCTTTCACGCCGCTCACCGGGACCAGTACGCCGCTTTCGCCATCCTGCAGCGTCAGCCATAGCAGCCGCCAGCCTTCGCTGCCCGGGCTGGCAAGCCAGTCGTCGACCGTTACCGGCATCGGGTTGAGATCGGGATTAACTTTTGCCACCCCGGCGTGACTTAGCGCCTGGCCGACGACGGGCGTGGCGCGTTGCAGCAGGGTAAGATCCTGCTGCTGTCGGGCGAGCGAATTCAGCGGAATGGCGCGATATCCGCCGAGTATACCGTCGGTTTGCGCCTTAGCCAGCGCGGGCATAAATGCTTCCAGCCGTTCCAGCGTTTGCTGGGCGGATTCGCCGTAAACCACAAACCACTTCTGGTCGACGCTTTGTCCGGTGAGCGCGGTAATCGCTTTTTCCTGAGCCAGAATATCCTGCGGCAGCGCCTGGAGCTGCGAAATATCATCATCCACCCGCAGCGTCGCGAGCCCCGCCAGCGACAACAGCGCCAGCGCAACGGGGAGGCCGATGGACAGCTTTTTATTGCGCCGCCAGGCGGCGAGCCAGCGTAACAGTAGCAGCATTGCCGGTACCGGGCGCACGGGGAGCCCGCGGCACAGCCATGGATGCCAGAAAATCACCGTCAGGCATGAGGCGCTCAGGCCGACCGCCGCGAAGAGCGCCATCTGGCGAATCGCCGGGAAGGGGGCCAGCATCATAATCAGATACGCCACGACGGTGGTGAGCAGCGCCAGCAGCAGCGCATGACGCACTTTGGCGAGACTCTGCCACGGGGTTAATTCCGCGCCATGCACCATCCGTTCGGTCAGATAATAGAGCGTATAGTCGGCGGAGATGCCGATGATGCTCATGCTCATCACCAGGGTCATCAGATGCAGCTCGCCAAATAGCAGCAGTGTGACGACGGTGCCGGCCAGCGCGCCGATCGTGATAGAGAGCAGACATAGCAACAGCGGGCGGAGCGAGCGAAACGTCGCGACGATCAGCAGGATCACGCCGAACAGCGTCGCCGCGCCGAGCGTAGAAATATCGTGCTTCGCCTGCTGGCTGGCGTAATCGCTATAGAACACGGTGCCGCGTGACAATAGCTGCGCCTGCGGATACCGCGTTTTCCATTCCTTCTCCAGCTCGCCGAGGGTCGTGACCAGCCGGTGCGTCTGCTGCATATCGAATGACGATCCCGCCAGTTCGCCATGCAACAGATACCAGAGGTTGCCCTGGGCGTCTTTGGTCACCAGCCAGCCGTTCTGCAGCTGCATCCGCTGGCCGCCTTTCGCCATCGCCAGCTGCGAACCGCGCATCAGCATCAGCGGATCGTTTTGCAGTTCTTTGCCGCTGACGCCGGAAAATGCCGAATAGAGCTGCGAGAGGATCCATTGCGCCTGCGCTTCGCCGCCGTTTTGCAGGCGCGCGCGGGTAGCGGGGTCAATTAAACCGTTGCGATGTTGCCAGAAAAACGCGCCCCAGGCCTGCTGGCTATCGGCATCCATTGGGCCTTTTACCTCGGCCAACGCCTGCGATTGTTGCAGCCGCTGCAGCCAGTCGCGGGCCGCCTGCGGATCGGCCTGTTTACCGGGGCTGACCAGCCACACTAGCTGGCGGTCCAGCCGCTGCATAAAACCGTCGTTCAGGGCGGGCGGGATCGCGCCAAGCGTCTGTTTCGGCAGCATAGCCAGTACGCTACTGTTAAGCCTGGCCTGCGGCAGCAGCGACAGCAGCGCGCCCGCGAAGATCAGGCAGACGACGGCCCATAACAGCGCAGGGCGTTTACTGGGCGGCAAAGCGTTGGCGTTCGTCATCGGTCAGTTGCGCTGGCGTCAGTTGATGTTGGGAAAGCGTAATATCGGTGTGATCGCCCTGTTTGTCGTTGAGCTGAATATGCTCCAGATAGGTTTTTCCGGCTAAATCGATGCGGGCAAAAATCTTATCCAGCGGCGTAGTGATGGGCGTCAGGCACAGCGTCCACTGGCCGTTGCCTTTATCGGCAAATTCCACGCGGAAGTTTTCTTCCAGGACTTTACGATCCGCCTGGAACAGCGCGCGCAGTAAATGGTTGAACTGGAACATCTGCGGGTTGTTTTCGGCGGTGATGGTCTGCGGCGGCTGGCCGTTAATCGCCTGCACCATCCGTTTGTCATCCAGCAACAGCTGCATTGGGAACGGCGAGGTTTGATCCCAC
The DNA here is from genome assembly GCF_057784655.1 of Klebsiella sp. PK18. NCBI lineage: Bacteria > Pseudomonadati > Pseudomonadota > Gammaproteobacteria > Enterobacterales > Enterobacteriaceae > Klebsiella > Klebsiella sp. PK18. The sequence goes on from NZ_CM173493.1 coordinate 303,496, forward strand.
AGCAATCCCTTGTCGCGGGCGATCAACATCTTCCCCTGGGATCGCAGCGGCTGCGGCAGATCCTTAATCGTGCGAACTTGATCGAAATGGGCGCGTACCACCGGCTGTTCGGTGAACCGTTGTTGTAGGGTATCAAGCGTCAGGGCGCTGACCAGCGGGCTGATAAACAGCCCTAACAGCAGCAGTAATCTCATGGCGTGACCCCCATGCGTTCAAACAAGATATCCGGGCTGACGAAACACATCTCGCGGCTATTTTCATCTACCGCGACCTGGATGGTGTACCCGGTGGTGGTGCGCTTGCCGCTGACGGCATCAAAAATTTCGTAGCCGATGCGCAAGCGGTTCTCAAACTCTTCTATCCGCGCGCGGACGCGAATGCGCTGCTCGAAGGTAATGACGTCGCGGTATTTCACGCGGGTATCCACCACCGGCCACAAATAACCCGAGGCTTTCATCTGCCGGTAGCCATAGTTGAACTGGTTAAGCAGCGCCTCACGGGCAATTTCGAAGTAGCGAAAATAGTTGCCATGCCACACAACGCCCATCATATCGATGTCATGAAACGGGATAGTCAGCTCTACTTCAGCAGTAAAACGGGGATCGTTAAGCACCCTTTACTCCTTATCTTTGGGATCCGGCAAACGCCAGAAATCGAAAAAGTTAAACCAGTCGAGCGGCGACTGCAGCGCGTAGTGTTCCAGCCGTTCGGCGTAGCGGTCGATGCATTGCTGGAGCGCCTGTTGGCGATCGGCGCGCGGCAGCAGCAGCGGATCGGCGAACGGCTCGCAGTAAATGCGCAGTTTGTCCTGCTGGCGGAGAGCGAAAATCAAATTCACCGGGCAGTGCAAAATAGCCGCGAGAATGAACGGCCCCTGCGGGAAGGGGGCGTCTTGTCCCATAAAACGGCTCCAGCAGACGCGCCATTCGCCGCCGCGCTGCGGGTTAACCGCAATACGGTCGCCGACAATAGCGATCCATTCGCCGCGATCCAGCTTTTCTTGCAACAGCATGGCGGTTTCCGGGCCGATATCGGTCACCGGCATCAGGTTGAGTCCGGCCTGAGGCGCCATCTCCGCCATAATTTGTTTAAAACGTTGCGCGTTTTCGCTGAATACCAGGGCGTTGATGGTTTTGCTGCCCTGCAGTTGCGCCAGCGCGCGGCAGGCTTCGACATCGCCGAGATGCGAGGCCAGCAGTAGTTTTCCTCGCGGATCGCTGATATTCAGCGTCTCCTCGGCGCCTGCGGCAAAGACCACGTCGCGACCAAACTGTAGCTCGCCGCGCCAGCTGGCGATTTTATCCAGCATCGCCTCGCCAAAGCGCAGGAAGTGCCGGTAGCTGGTCAGGGTTGGCGGTATCGGCATCTGGCGCGCGGCGAGCTGTTCGCGCGCGCGGGTGATCCATTGTTGCGACGCGCGGCGCGCCGTCGCGGCCGTCAGCCAGTACACGCCGATTACCGGATAAAGCAGCAGCGTGAACGCCTTGCGCCCCAGCAGCCGCCACACCAGAAGCATCAGGCGCATTCCCCATAATCCTTTTACCTCCTGCTGGCGCGCCCAGTGCGGCGAGGCGCGGCGAAACAGCAGCGACGGCATCCGCGGCAGCATGCCGAGGAACAGACGTGTGTGCATCAGCGAGATGCGGCAGTTATCTTTGAAGGCATCAAAATGCGACAAACCGTCCGGTGGATAGGTCACGCGGGTCGGAACAAAGTAGCTGGTATTCCCCTGCCAGTAGAGGCGCACCATCACTTCGGTATCGAAATCCATACGCTGGCCGAGGAGCACGCGCTGCGCCAGCCGTAGCGTTGGCGTTATCGGATAGACGCGAAAGCCGCACATACTGTCTTTCAGCTGCAGCGACAGCGTTTCAATCCATACCCAGACGTGGGTTATCCAGCGCCCGTACAGGCGCGAACGCGGGATAGAGTCGTCGTAAATCGGCTGCCCGGAAATCAGCGCTTCAGGATGCGTTTGCGCCAGTGCCAACAGTTGTGGAATATCTTCGATGGCGTGCTGACCATCGGCATCGACCTGCACCGCATGGCTGAACCCGGCTTCCGCCGCGGCCTGTAGCCCACGGATCACCGCTGCGCCTTTGCCCGCGTTCTGTGGTAAGCGGATTAGGGTCAGGCTGGCGGTTTCCGCCGCCAGCCGCTCCAGCTGCTGCCGCGTACTGGTATCGCTGCCGTCGTCCACCACGATGCACGGCAGGCCAAAGGGCTGCAGGCGGGCCAGCACCCGCGGCATCATTGCGCCGTGGTTATAGCAGGGGATCAGAACGCAGGGAGAGAAATCTAGCGGCATAAGCGAATTTTCCCGCTGCTGGCGGTGTGTCGCGCTTCGCCGTCGTGGCGCAGATAGCTAAACGTCAGAGTCTGGCGCGCCTCCTGCCAGTTGAGGGCGAGCGTAACGGTCGTGTCCGGCAATAGCGGCGACTGAAACTTCACGTTCTGAACGCTGTGAAAACGCCAGCCGGGGGCCAGCAGCATGGTGGCGTAATGCATCGCCCAGTCCATCTGCGCGACGCCGGGGAGCAGCGGCTGCACGGCAAAATGGCCGCGAAACCAGAATAGAGCCGGGTCGAGAGAGAGTACGATTTCAACCCGATCGGCTTGCGGCTGACGGCGCTCAATTTCATGGGGCTTCATGAAATAACTCCTGTAATTGCGCGTAGACACGCTTGTTCATGCTGTTAACGGGGATCTCGTCAATCACCCGCCAGTAGCGAGGGATGGCCACAGGTTCCAGCAAGGCGCGCAGCGCTTTTCGCCACTGTAATTCCTGACTTTTTCCCCAGCGGCGACGGGCGTCTGGGTGCAGAACTAACAACGCGCCAACGCTCTGGCGACTGCCGCGGGTAATAGGTAGGGCGGCGGCATCAAGAATGCCATCCAGTTCCAGTAATCGATGTTCCACTTCGCTTAGTGAAATGCGCTTCTCTTCAATTTTCACCACCCGGTCGCGACGACCTGCCAGCTGGAATTGACCACTTTCATTGAAATGCAAAATATCATCGATAACCAGGCCGTTATCGTCGGCGATAAGCGGCGAAAATAGACGAATTGTGTTGCCCTGCGGCTGAAGGCGGATGCCGGGGAACGGCTGCCACGGCATATCATCCTGCAGGCGCTGGCGGCAGGCGATAACTCCGCTTTCCGTGCTGCCGTAAATTTCATCCGGCCAGACAGCAAACCAACTGGCGGTTTGCACCGTATCCTGCCACAGAAGCTTGCCGCCGGCGGACAAAATCATCGCGACTGGTGGCGGGGGCAACTGGCGATCGAGACGTTTGAGGAAAGCCGGACTGCTGATAAAAAGATAGCGATGGTCAGGGTTCAATGCCGTTAACTGCTCGGCATACTCAATCATCGCTGCGTGGAGCGGCAAACCTAGCGCCATGGGCAGGAACAGGCGGAACGTCAGGCCATATAAATGCTGTGGCGCGACCGATGCCACTACCTGGCAGTCTGCCAGGCGTCCGGCATAGTGCGCGGCTAACAGCGCCGCCTCGCGGTCGAGACTCTTGACGGGCTTACTAATTCGCTTCGGTTCACCGGTAGAACCGGAGGTAAAAAGCTCAATATCGGCGTCATCGTCGATTGCCGGGAATGCGTATTCGTGGGGGGCGGTCGTCATGGCGGAATGCACAACCTGTAACGGCCCGCGCCACGCCAGCGGCTTATCGCTCAATATGCCGTCGAAAAGCGCCCGCTGTTCGTTTAATAACGACGCGCGACTGTGGCCGGGAAGCACAGGCGTTTTTCCCGCATGCAGCGTGGCCAGCAGGGCGACCAGAAACAGGTAGCTGTTATCAAAACAGAGCGCCCAGCGTTCGCCTTGCTGTTGCTGCAAACAGGCAAGCAACTGGGCGACATCGTAGCGCAGATGCGCCAGCGTCCAGCGGTGTTCTTCCTGCCACGCAATCAGCGTGTCCGCCGCACGCGCTGTGCTGAGCCACTGGGCCAGCATAAGGGGCTGCTTCATGGTTTATCTCGTTTAATCATCTGCTGGCGGGTCAGCCACTCGCCGGCCATCAGAGTTCCCATCAGAAGATAGGAAATCATGCCGTTCCACGCCGTCCACAGGGACATATCGCCGTATAGCGCAGTAAACAGCGCAACGCCGCCGTTGAGGATGAAAAAGGCGCACCAGATTTGGGTAACCCGGCGGGTGTAACGCACGGCGCGCTCGGGAAGAACCGGTTCCCGCAGCCGCGCCAGGCGCTCGACTATCGGCATGCTTGACCACAGCGAACCGCCAAACACTGCCAGCATGACGCTATTTACTACTACCGGATAAAACAGCAGCAGCTGATGGGTTTTTAGCAGATAGCTGGCAATGCACAGCGTCATGCCGGCTGCCGCTACGACCTGAGTAACCACGCTCAGTGGTCCCGCCTGTCGCCGGGTCTGGCGAAAGCGTAAAAACAGCAGCAGCGCCATTAACGGTAGTAGCCATTGCAGACTGTTATGCGCGAGGCCAAACCAGACTAAGAACGGCCAGGCCAGCAGCAATACCCCTGTCAATAACGGAACGACCGGCAGCGAGCGTATGCCCGACATGGTGAATTACGCTTCTTTCAGTAAGTGTTCTACCGCATCGACGACATCCTGCACGGTGCGTACGGTTTTAAACTCTTCTGGCTTGATTTTCTTGCCGATTTTCTTTTGCAGATGGACGATCATGTCGATGGCGTCGATGCTGTCCAGTTCGAGATCTTCGTACAGGCGGGCCTCAGGTTTAATATCCTGCGGATCGATTTCAAATACCTTCACCAGCAGCGAGGAGACTTCTTCGTAAATGGCTTGTTGTTCGGTCATGACGGTTCTCCTCAGGCACGCTGCGCTTGAATAAATGATGCCAGCGTGGCAACGGAGAAAAAGTGCTGACGCATCTCTTCGCTCTCAGCCGACAGCACCACGCCGTACTGATTTTTCACCGCCAGGCCCAGCTCCAGCGCATCGATGGAGTCCAGACCCAGGCCATCGCCAAACAGGGCGGCATCGGTGTCGATATCATCAGCGGACAACTCGTCCAGGTTCAATGTACTGATTATCAGATTCTTAATTTCAAGATAAAGCGCTTGCATCATTAATTCCTGTTTCAGGTGTAGTGCCTGATTCTAATTTAAGCAAAATATGCCGGTTTAACTGCCGTGCGGCCAGCGCCGGTTCTTGTTTATTTGCCTCGTAAAACTGGTCTATTCGCAGCCGTTCTCCGACTTCGACGGTAAATAACGGCTTCGTTCGCGGCGCGTCGTACCACTTGCTCTGTTTACCCAGCATATGCTCGGTGCAGCGGATGATGACGACGCGCAAGTCGCTGCCGCAGCGCACGGCGATATTGGCCGCGCCGCGCTGTAGCTGCATTTTTTCTCCCGGTACCGTTCGGGTTCCTTCCGGGAAAATCAAAATGGTATCGCCCTGCTGTAAGCGCTGCCGGCTGGCCGGGAGCAGGGCATCGGCGCGATCGTTAATCAAATAATCCGCCGCGCGGATCACGCCACTGACAAATGGGTTTTTCAGCAACGCGCTTTTCACCAGGCAGTCGGTCTCCGGCATCACCGAGGCCAGCATAACGTAGTCGATAAGGCTGGGATGGTTGGCGACCACCAGGCAGCCGCGCTCCTGACGTAAAATATCGCGTCCTTGAATCTGGTAATCGAGTACGCCGACGCCTTTCACCACGCTGAGAAAACAGCGGAAACTGAGCGAAATACTGCGCCGTGCGATGCGGCGGCGGCGGACCTTATCGCGCACCAGGAGCAGCAATAGATTGAACCAAACGACAGAGAGCAGCAGCCCGCCAAGGCCAAACAGCGCGAAACAAAAACCGGTCATCGCCGCGCGCCAGAGCCGATTAAGGCGACAAAGAAGCGCGTTCATGAACGGCTCCACTGCCATTGCACGCGTTCGCCGGGTAGCGTAAATGCGCGCGCATTCTGCAAATAATACTGTAAAAACAACAGGCTTTGCGGCAGCGTGCTCTCTTCGACTGCGTCATGACGTTGCGCTTTGCAGTGCCATTGGTTTCCCGCTTCAATGACCCACGCCACCGCGTAGGGCCAGGTTGGCATCGCCGGTGGTAGCTGCGAGTGATAAAATTCAGGCAGAAAACCATCGAAATCTACCATCAAGACGCGCTGATAGCCCGCCTGTAGTAGAGCCATCACTTCATATAAACCCTGTTGGAAAGTATCGCGCCCAGCGGAAAGCGATGACGATGCAATGGGTTTTTTCGCTGCAATCGTCAGGTTGCCGACGGCGGAGTTATGTACCGATAGGGCGAAATCGGTAGGCGAGAGCGCCTGCTCCATCGCCAGGGCGTGCAGGATGCGATAGTTACGTTCTAGTTCGCCGTGACGGCTGGTATAGAGAACGGCGTCGATCTCATGGCGGCGCAGCATCGCCAGCCCGCAATCCACGGCCAGCCTGCTGCCTGAACTGAGTCGACGGGCGGTCATCATCGGTAATTCGCTAAGTTTGGCCGGCGCCGCGGTTGGATCGATGGCGTGCAAATGCTGTGACCACCGTTGCCACTGCTCGGTGCCACTGACTCCAGGCGCGAAGGCCTGCCAATCAACTATGTTAAATGCAAATGTCATCTACACGCGTCCGCGAAAAATCAATTATTCTTCTGACATATCAACAAGGTATGCCCAACGCCTAAATTATCGTGGCGTTGTTCTACCCGGAAACCCGCCATTTCCAGATAGCGATAAAACTTCTCTACGCTGTAGAAACGACTGTTGCCGTTGGCCATACAGGTAAAGTAGAGCGAAGACGCATTCAGACTAAATGATGCTGCTTCAAACTTCTGCGCATCCCAGAACAGCTCCAGAATACACAGGCGCGCGCCGGGTTTCATGACCTGCGCGACGTTACTGAGTAGGGTGATAATTTGTTCCGGGGAAAAACAGTCAAGGAACTGGCTCATCCACCAGATATCCGCCTCTCCTGGTAAGGGGGCGTCACTCAGCATATCCACAGCATGACAGTCAATGCGATGGGTAAGGCCCGCATTTTCTATATTTTCGCGGGCCAGCGCAATTTGTTGCGGCAAATCTAATAACGTAATTGCGATATTTTCATCATACTGGCAGCAGCGCAGCGCCCACTTGCCGGTATTTCCGCCGACATCGTACAGGGTTGCGGGCCGACTGGCGAATACATATGGCAGCGCAGCGCTGAAGGCGCCGTCGGAATAGTAATGATCGAAAGCAAACCAGCTTTTACGCGCCGCTTGCGGAAGTTGCGACAATGCTGGGTAGATCGTTGGCCACTCACCAAAAACTTTTAACCCTGAAGGCTTTCCTTCCTGGAGGGCATTTTCCAGAAAGAATAATCCCTGATAACAAACGTCTTGAGTAAAATCCATATTTACTCGCGTCATCGTATCATGAAGTAAGAAATGTCCTATTTTAGAAAGGTAATAGCGCTCTTCTTTACAGGTAAGGATACGACCGCTTAACCCCATATCCAGCAAAACGCTAACGGCATATTGTTTTCCCTCGAAAATTTCGCTGATGGCTTCAAGCGTCGCGCCGAGTTTACCTTGCTGGTCCAGAAAAGCCAGAATGCCTGAGTTTCGTAGACATAATGCACTTTGAAAGAGCATAGGAGCAAAAGCAATACGCTGCGCTTCAGTGATGGCATCAAGCGCGCTGAGAGAATCCTGTTGGTACACGTTTGGTACAACCTTTTACATATAATCGGAGGAAACGGGTCATTAGTGACCCGTATGTATATTTATTGTTGCATAGCGGTGTTTGCCGCCAGGGTAACCTGGATATCTTTATCGAGGTTGTGTACCCAACGGTTATAGTTTCTATGAATTTTTCCGTTGGCGGCCATTAGATTCAGACTACTCACATAAACAATAGAATAACTTGTTGCGGAGTAGTTAATTTTAATGTCAGCAACATGGTCGCGATTTTGTAAGTGACCTTTAATAACGCCGGGGCCCGCATCAGACATAATCCATTCGCGCTGCGCACCCGCTTTGATAATCGCATCCTTCACCTGCGCCGCAGTATGACCGGCACTCACTATCGTATTGACTTGTTCAATAGGGGCAGTACGCGCGCAACCGGCAAGCGCGCCGACAACCGTTGCGGCAATCATCCAATGAATAATTTTTTTCATGAATACTCCATATCAATTTATTAGCTACAGGGCATTGGTTTATGCCACGTGAGAAAAATTTAAGCAGGCTGATATGCTGTGGTTGCTCTGTCAGATTAAAATCTTCATCTGTATTTATAAATATGACAGATGGATACTCCAATGTTATTGAAATATTAAGATTCTGATAAACAATAAGGCGCTATCAGGGCAGCGGTGAAGTATATGTAATTTAATACTGACCAGGCAATAGCGACAATCATTAATATGCATGTATACATTTCAATTGAGTAAAGCCGACTAATCGTTGGGGAATTTGCGGTGATGGGCATGGCGAAGCCGCCGGTCCGGCTATTACTATCGGAAGGCTGCTTTTCAACGGAGGTCGTGGTAATAGTGGTTCTATGTTGTAGAACTCTGGTGGAACCTGATGCCCGAATCCGTCGCCGAACCGGCGCTCAATGGACTGCGCCTCAATCTGCGGATTGTCTCTGTCGTTATCTTTAACTTTGCCAGTTATCTCACCATCGGCCTGCCGCTGGCGGTGCTGCCCGGCTATGTGCATGATGTCATGAGCTTTAGCGCTTTCTGGGCCGGGCTGGTGATTAGTCTGCAATATTTCGCCACGCTGCTCAGCCGCCCGCATGCCGGGCGTTACGCCGACCTGCTGGGGCCTAAAAAGATTGTCGTCTTCGGTCTCTGTGGCTGTTTTTTGAGCGGTTTGAGCTATCTGTTGGCGGCCTGGAGCAGCGGCTGGCCTCTGGTTAGCCTGCTGCTGTTATGCCTCGGACGGGTGATCCTTGGTATCGGCCAGAGCTTCGCCGGCACTGGCTCGACGCTGTGGGGCGTCGGTGTGGTCGGTTCGCTGCATATCGGGCGGGTGATCTCGTGGAACGGGATTGTGACCTACGGGGCGATGGCGATGGGCGCGCCGCTCGGCGTGCTGTGCTATTCACACATTGGCCTCTGCGGCCTGGCGGTAGTCATTATGACGGTGGCGCTGGTGGCGATCCTCTGTGCGCTGCCCCGCGCGGCGGTGAAGGCTACCAAAGGTAAAGCGATGTCGTTTCGCGCGGTGCTTGGCCGCGTCTGGCCCTACGGCATGGCGCTGGCGCTGGCCTCCGCCGGCTTCGGGGTGATCGCCACCTTTATCACGCTGTTTTATGACGCCAAAGGCTGGGACGGCGCGGCTTTCGCTCTGACGTTATTCAGCTGCGCGTTCGTTGGCACGCGGCTGCTGTTTCCTAACGGCATTAATCGCCTCGGTGGACTGAACGTGGCGATGCTCTGCTTTAGCGTGGAGATTATCGGACTACTGCTGGTCGGCTTTGCCGATACGCCGTTGCTGGCGAAAATCGGTACCTTCCTTACCGGGGCGGGGTTCTCGCTGGTCTTCCCGGCGCTGGGGGTGGTGGCGGTCAAAGCGGTGCCGCAGCACAATCAGGGGTCGGCGCTGGCGACCTATACCGTGTTTATGGATTTGTCGTTGGGGGTCACCGGGCCGCTGGCCGGATTGTTGATGGCGTGGACCGGGATCTCGATGATTTATCTCGCCGCGGCTGGGCTGGTGATGGCGGCGCTGCTGTTGGGCTGGCGGCTAAAAAAACGGCCCCCGGTTAGCGAACCGGAGGCCATAGCACCAGGCCAGTAATTACTGGATGGTGAGGGTGTTGATGATGCTTTCTGCTTCGGTCTGCGCCTGCTGCTGGTTGTCCGCCGGCAGGGTCACCTGCAGGGTCAGCAGTTTGTCATCCACTTTGCCGAGGATCACTGAAGACCAGGCGGTCTGCCCCTTGGCAGAGATGATGCTGTCCAGCTGCTGCAGGGTATGGCCTTTCATCTCCAGCGATTTGTTGCTCACCACCTGCAGCTGCGGGTCGCGGCTACGCTGCTGATCTTCCAGTCGTTTCGCCAGTACCGCCAGATCTTCATTGGTGCTGTCGCCGACGATGACGATGACCGCTTTCTGGCCGGTAGCGTCAGAGTAGACGTGCATGTTGTTCGCCTGGGTACCCAGTTTGCCGCTCTGGTCGGCCATGCCCGCAGGCAGGGTGAAGCTCAGTTTGCCATCCAGCAGGCTGATTGCCTGGCCGCTGGCATTGCTCTCCGCTGCTGCGCCAACGGTTGGCGCTTTTGAATCGCTGTTATCGCAGGCGGCAAGCCCCATTACCAGCAGGCCAATACCGACATATTTAACCAAATTGCGCATTGACATCTTCCTTTCGATAAACGGCCACTAATGGCTCATCCGGCTATCTTAACACATCGGCCCGCGAGTACCTTTAACTCGGCTGTAATGCCGACAAATCAGATTTATCCGCCAGTCTTTTCAACAGCATATTTAACAGCACGCCGTACATCGGCAGGAAGAAAATAATGCTGATAAGCACTTTAAAGCTGTAGTCGACGAGGGCGATTTCCCCCCAGTGGGCGGCCATAAACGGGTCCGGGCTGCGCCAGAAAGCGATAAAGAAGAACGCGACGGTATCGCTGATGTTGCCGAACAGCGTCGAGGCGGTGGGGGCCAGCCACCAGTGGCGACTCTGCCGCAGGCGGTTGAAGACGTGGACGTCGAGGATCTGCCCCAGCGCATAGGCCATAAAGCTGGCGATGGCGATGCGCGCGACGAAGAGATTAAAGGTGCCCAGCGCGGCAAAGCCCTGCCACTCGCCCATGTAGAACAGCGCAGAGATGCCGTAAGAGATAACCAGCGCCGGGACCATCACCGCGAAAATGATGCGTCGCGCCAGCGGTGCGCCAAAAATGCGTACCGTCAGATCGGTGGCGAGAAAGATAAACGGAAAACTAAACGCGCCCCAGGTGGTATGGAAACCAAAAATGGAGATCGGCAGCTGAACCAGATAGTTGCTGGAGGTGATGACCAGCAGATGAAATAGCGAAAGCCAGACGAGCGCTTTTTTGCGCTGTACGGTAGTAAACGGATTCATATTGTGACCTTTTTATGCCCGTCATGCTTCAGGTGAATGAGCAATCGGCAGCGGAACGTTGGGGTGAGGGAACCCAATAAAAAACGGCTGCATGATACTGCGTTGTCGGCGTAATGCAATGGTTGTTTTTCGCGCAAACGTTAACCTGGCTTGCGTACTGGCGAACTGGGGGTAAACTAGGGCCGTTTTGTTAACGTGAGACTAAAATGAGCGAACTTTTCTCCACTCCTGACCATACCCTGGATGCCCTGGGGCTCCGCTGCCCGGAGCCGGTCATGATGGTGCGTAAAACCGTGCGGACGATGCCGGTCGGCGAGACGCTGCTGATTATTGCTGACGATCCGGCCACCACCCGCGATATCCCGGGATTCTGCCGCTTTATGGAGCATGAGCTGGTGGCCCAGGAAACCGAAGCCCTGCCGTACCGCTATCTGATCCGCAAAAGCCACTGAGCTTTTCCCGGATAGCGGCGCGTAGCGCCTTATCCGGGCTACCCGACGGTCCGGAACCGTAGCCCTGCTAAGCGCAGCGCGAGCAGGGAATACCCCGGATGGCGGCGCGTAGCGCCTTATCCGGGCTACCCGACGGTCCGGAATTGTAGCCCTGCTAAGCGTAGCGCGAGCAGGGAATATCCCGGATGGCGGCGCGTAGCGCCTTGTCCGGGCTACCCGACGGTCCGGAACCGTAGCCCTGCTAAGCGCAGCGCGAGCAGGGAATACTCCGGATGGCGGCGCGTAGCGCCTTATCCGGGCTACCCGACGGTCCGGAATCGTAGCCCTGCTAAGCGTAGCGCGAGCAGGGAATATCCCGGATGGCGGCGCGTAGCGCCTTATCCGGGCTACCCGACGGTCCGGAACCGTAGCCCTGCTAAGCGCAGCGCGAGCAGGGAATACCCCGGATGGCGGCGCGTAGCGCCTTATCCGGGCTACCCGACGGTCTGGAACCGTAGCCCTGCTAAGCGTAGCGCGAGCAGGGAAGCCGGTATCTATGCTACAACTTCTTACGCAATAACCGCAGCGCGTTAGCCGTTACCAGCACGGTGGCGCCGGTATCCGCCAGCACCGCCAGCCACAGGCCGGTCAGGCCGAGCAGGGTGGTGACGAGGAAAATCCCCTTCAGCCCTAAGGCAATCGCGATGTTCTGGCGAATATTGGCATGGGTGGCGCGCGCCAGGGAAATCATCTGCGCCAGGCCGGTCAGACGGTTATGGGTCAGCGCGGCGTCGGCCGTCTCCAGCGCCACATCGGTGCCGCTGCCCATGGCGATGCCGATGGTGGCCGCTTTCATCGCCGGGGCGTCGTTGATGCCGTCCCCGACCATCGCCAGCGGCGCATCGGCATTCAGCGCCATGACGGCTTTCACTTTGTCCGCCGGCAGCAGACCGGCGCGGAATTCCAGCCCCAGTTCGCTGGCGATGGCTGCCGCGGCGCGCGGGTTATCCCCGGTAAGGATCACCCCCTGAACCCCCAACTGATGCAAGGCATCCACCGCCTGACGCGCGTCGTCGCGCAGGGTGTCGCGCAGCGCCAGAATACCGAGCAGCGTCTCGCCGCGCATCACCAGCACTACCGTTTGCCCGGCGCTTTCCAGCTGCTGGATCTGCGCCTCATGCTCTGCCGGGGCGGCTTTGCTGGCGGCGCAGATCAAGATGCGGCTGCCGTTCACCTCGGCTTCGATACCAGAGCCCGCCAGAGCCCGCTGGCCGCTGGCAAGCGGAATACTCAGCTGACGCCGCTGTGCTTCACGGACGATGGCCTGCGCCAGCGGGTGGCTGGAGCCTTGCTCCACCGCCGCCGCCAGCGCCAGCAGCGCGTTGTCGTCAAACTCAGCCGTGGCGATCACCGAAGTCACCTGCGGCTGGCCGACGGTCAGGGTGCCGGTTTTATCGAACGCCACCTGCCGCACCTGGCCCAGCTGTTCCAGCGCCGCGCCGCCTTTGATTAGCGCCCCGCGGCGGGCGGCGACCGCCAGGCCGGAGGTGATGGCCGCCGGCGTGGAGATGACCAGCGCGCACGGACAGCCGATCAGCAGCAGCGTCAGCCCTTTATAAATCCACGGCAGCCAGGCGCTGGCGAAGAACAGCGGTGGGACAATGGCGACCAACAAAGCTACGACCATAATGGCCGGGGTGTAGATCCGGCTGAAGCGATCGATAAAACGCTCGATTGGCGCCCGACGTTCCTCTGCCTCTTCAATCAGCTTCAGGATGCGGTCGATGGCGCTGTCGCCCGGTTCGGATATCACGGTAAGCTGCACCAGGCGATCGACGCTGGTGGCGCCCGCCGCGACTCGTTCCCCGGCCTGACGCTCCACCGGCACCGACTCGCCGGTCAGGGCGCTTTCATCAAAGCTGGCAAACGGCGACAGCAGCTGGCCATCCGCCGGCAGACGCCCGCCGGCGGCCACTTCAATCACATCTCCGGGACGCAGGTCGCGCTGGGCGACGGTTTCCCGCACACCGTTGCGCAGACGGATGGCGGTGTCGGGCTTCAGCGCCATCAGCGCGCTCACCCCCTGCCGTGCGCGGCTGGCGGCCCAGCCTTCGAGACGCTCGCCGATCAGGAACAGCAGCAGGACCATCGCCGCTTCCGCAGTGGCGCCGATAAACAGCGCCCCGATGGCGGCGACGCTCATCAGCGTTTCAATGGCAAACCAGCTCCCGCTCTTGATCAGGCGCAGCGCCTGGCGAGCAACCGGCCACAGGCCGACCAGGGTGGTAGCAACAAAGGCCAACTGACCGGCGGGGTGGTTGGCCTGCTCCAGCCCCCAGCTCAGGGCCATCATGATAAACAGCGTCAGTAACGGCAGATTGTCGCGCAGCAGCGACCCTCGGGTTTTCTCTGCTGCGGGAGCATCGGCATCGCGCAGCGTATAGCCCGCCTGGCGGACCGCGTTCTCAACCTGAGCGCGGATATCGCCCTCGGCGTTAACCAGCAGCTTTTCTGTGGCGAACAGCACCTGGACCTGACTGACGCCGGGCACCTGGCGAACCGCGGTTTCCACCTTGCGGGCGCAGGCGGCGCAGTCCATGCCGTCAACCTGCCAGCTATAGCGGGCGTCGTCGAGCGCTTCGGCGGCAGGGGCGGATTCTGTGGCGCAGGCGTGATCTGTACAGCAGCTCTCCGCCGGCGCGGTCGCTGGCCGCATGGTGAATGACGAGAATTGTGGGACTTTTTTATCCTGCGCGTCTGGAGTCGACATGGCACCCTCCGGGAAATGATAATTTTCTCATTAGCCGTAGGATACACTCTGGAGTCGACTCCAGAGTCAAGGACTAAATTACAGGTATAGCGCGCGCACGATCAGGAAGTGGCCGGCAAAGTAGAACGCAGCGGCAATGGCGTTATCGGCGCGGAAGCGGCGACGATAGTGGCTCACCAGCCACACGGCATTGCTCAGCAGCAGCAGGGCCGCGCCGGCGAAACCGGACAGCGCGGTGTTGGTGGGGCGGGCAAACCACAGCTCACCGGCCAGCCAGACCATCACCAGCGTTATTCCAATAAAGGTCAGCACCGGCATTTTCATCTCTTCCAGCCGACTCCAGATCACCGCCATCAGCAGGGCGCCGAATACCAGCAGCACCAGCGGCAGCGGCCAGAAGAACGACAGCGTCAGCTGGCTGGCGAACCAGATGGTATACAGCAGATGTGACAGGAAGAAAGCGCCCACCGCGTACATCACCCGCTGGCGCGGCAGCAGGGTCAGGGCGTCGCCGAGCAGCGAGGCGCACAGGCCGGCCAGCACCAGATAGCTGATGGCATTGAACATCGGCGCCTGCCAGGCCAGTAACAGCAACAGAATCAGGGTGACAGGTTTAAATACCCAACGTCGCCAGGCCGGCCCACGATAGGATGCATCGACATAAAGCCATGCGGAGAAACAGACAGCAATAAATGACCAAAGCATAGTAAGTCCCTGTATCTGTTATCATAAAGAAAGTTACGGATGCGTGATGCTACAACTCAGTGTAGTGGTTTGGCGTAGCAGATGACAATGTTATTCCCGACGCAGTATGCTGATTCCTGATATTTTTTATGGGTTACCTTGATGAGTAAAATGCCCCTCTTTTTTGTTCTGGTCGTCGCGGTGATTGTGGTGGCGGCTTCGTTTCGCTATGTCCAGCAGCGCCGTGAGAAACAGGCGAATGACGCCGCGCCGTTGCTACAAAAGCGGGTTATCGTCAGCAATAAACGGGAAAAAGTGATTAACGATCGGCGCTCGCGGCAGCAGACGGTGACGCCCGCAGGCAGTGAGATGCGCTATGAAGCGAGCTTTCGCCCCGAAAACGGTGGGCTGGAGGTGGTGTTTCGCCTCGACGCGCCGCAATATCATGCGCTGAGCGTGGGCGATCGCGGGATGTTGAGTTATAAGGGCACAGCGTTCGTGGCGTTTACTCCCGATCCCTGAGCCCTTTTCAGGACTACTTTTTCAGCGTCGCCTTCAGTTTTTTCTGCCAGGCGACGAGCTCAAACACGCCGAAGATAAAAATGCGGATTTGCTCAAAGCGGCTCAGCGGCGGCGCCTCTTTCGGCTGCGTCGCCTTGAGCAGCGTCAACTGCAGCCCGTGCATCAGGATCATGAAAATCAGCGCGACGTTGACGAAGATATTCAGCGGCTTCGGGAAGGGCTGAAACAGGTTCAATAACAGAAAGGCCCAGACGCACAGCATCAGCAGGCGGCCTAAATTAATCAGCATGGTGCTCTCCTTGGGCCTCACGTTGGTAAAGACGGTAGGCGACCTGTCCGGCCACTTTTTCACGATACAGCTGCCAGTTAGCTGGCACCGGCGGTAAACCGTTTTCGACTTCGCTTTCGACATACACCAGGGCCTCATCGGCCAGCCATCCTTGTGTCTCCAGCAGACGTAGCGTCTCCTCCAGCAGCCCCTGACGGAACGGCGGGTCGACGAACACGATCTGGTGCGGTGTCCCCGGCTGGCTCAGGAAGCTGAGGGTGTTGGTGGTGATCACCTTGCCGCGATCCGCTTTCAGGGTGGCGAGATTTTTTTGCAACTGCTGGGCTACGCCGCGCTCCATCTCCAGTAGCGTGGTGCTGGCCGCATAGCGGGACAGCGCCTCCAGCCCCAGCGCGCCGCTGCCGGCAAAGCAGTCGAGGCAGTGCGCGTCAACGATGGACGGCGCCAGCCAGTTAAAAAGGGTTTCGCGAACCCGGTCGGTGGTCGGCCGCAGGCCCGGGCTCTCCGGCACCGGTAATTTACGGCCGCGCCATTGCCCACCGATAATGCGGATCTGGCCGCTGCCCGCGTGGTTTGGTTTTTTCATCTCTCTGCTCAAGTCTCAACTTCCGGCCTGCTATTCTAGCGATCGACGGCGGTTGACGAAACCTTAATCCGGGGGCGGTGCTGCGAGTTAAGTTAAGTGATAGACTATCCGACTAATTTCATCATTTTTTCAGCTTCTGATGAAGCTGCGCCATGAATAAAACAGCGAGGAGTGTGGTCGCAAATGGCAAAAGAGAAAAAACGTGGCTTCTTTTCCTGGCTGGGCTTTGGACAGAAAGAACAGGCACAGGAAACCGAGACTGAACAAAAAGTAGAAGAACAACAAGCAGTTGCCGATGAGACGCCGGTAGCGGAAACCCCTGCTGAGCCGAGCGCGCCGAAAGCAGACCCGGAGGCGTTTGCCGAAGATGTCGTCGAAGTGACCGAGACGGTGGTCGAAAGCGAAAAAGCGCACCTCGCGGAGCCTGCCAGCGTGCAGGAAAAAGAGTGGGTGGAAACGCCTGCTCTGACCGATGAAGCGCCTGTTGTTGAACCGGAGCCCGCGGTCAGCGAACCGTCTGAACAGCCTGCGGTGGTTGAGCCGCTGGCGGAAGAGGTGATCGCCGAACCGGTGGTGGCGGAAGCCGTAGCAGAGCAGCCTGTGGCAGACGTTATCGCCGAGCCGCAGGAGACGGATGTCCCTGAAGAGGACGCCCCGTTAAGCGATGAAGAGCTGGAAGCACTGGCGCTGGCGGCCGAGGCGGCCGAAGAGGCGGCGGTCGTGGTGCCGGAGCCCGAGGACGAGGCGCCGGTGGAAGCGCTGGCTCAGGAGCAGGAAAAACCGACGAAAGAAGGCTTTTTCGCCCGCCTCAAGCGTAGCCTTCTGAAAACCAAAGAAAATCTTGGTTCCGGATTTATCAGCCTGTTCCGCGGCAAGAAGATCGACGATGATCTATTTGAAGAGCTGGAAGAGCAACTGCTGATCGCCGACGTCGGGGTGGAAACCACTCGCAAGATCATTACCAACCTGACGGAAGGCGCCAGCCGTAAGCAACTGCGCGATGCGGAAGCGCTGTACGGCCTGCTGAAAGAAGAGATGGGCGAGATTCTCGCCAAAGTGGATGAGCCGCTGAACGTAGAAGGCAAAACGCCATTTGTTATTTTGATGGTCGGCGTAAACGGGGTGGGGAAAACCACCACCATCGGCAAGCTGGCGCGTCAGTTTGAGCAGCAGGGTAAATCGGTGATGCTGGCGGCGGGGGATACCTTCCGCGCGGCGGCGGTGGAACAGCTGCAGGTCTGGGGTCAGCGTAACAATATCCCGGTGATCGCCCAGCATACCGGCGCGGACTCCGCCTCGGTGATTTTCGACGCCATTCAGGCGGCGAAGGCGCGCCATGTTGACGTACTGATTGCCGACACCGCCGGGCGTCTGCAGAATAAATCGCACCTGATGGAAGAGCTGAAGAAGATTGTCCGGGTGATGAAAAAACTGGACGTCGACGCGCCGCATGAGGTGATGTTAACTATTGACGCCAGCACCGGGCAGAATGCCATTAGCCAGGCCAAACTGTTCCATGAGGCGGTAGGATTGACCGGGATCACCCTGACCAAGCTGGACGGCACCGCCAAAGGCGGCGTGATCTTCTCGGTGGCCGATCAGTTCGGCATTCCGATTCGCTATATTGGCGTCGGCGAGCGTATTGAGGATCTGCGTCCGTTTAATGCGGGCGACTTTATTGAGGCACTTTTTGCCCGAGAGGATTAAGAATGATTCGCTTTGAACAAGTCAGCAAAGCCTATCTCGGTGGGAGACAAGCGCTGCAGGGGGTGACCTTCCACCTGCAGCCGGGCGAGATGGCGTTTCTGACCGGCCATTCCGGCGCAGGGAAGAGTACCCTGCTGAAGCTTATCTGTGGTATCGAACGGCCCAGCGCCGGGAAAATTTTCTTCAGCGGTCATGAAATCAGCCGCCTGAAGAGCCGTGAGGTGCCGTTCCTGCGCCGCCAGATCGGCATGATTTTCCAGGACCACCATTTGCTGATGGATCGTACCGTGTATGACAACGTGGCGATCCCGCTGATTATCGCCGGCGCCAGCGGCGATGACATTCGTCGCCGCGTCTCGGCGGCGCTGGACAAGGTCGGCCTGCTGGACAAAGCGAAGAACTTTCCGATTCAGCTCTCCGGCGGTGAGCAGCAGCGCGTCGGTATAGCCCGCGCGGTGGTCAACAAGCCGGCGGTGCTGCTGGCGGATGAACCGACCGGTAACCTCGACGAGGCGCTCTCGGAGGGGATTTTACGTCTGTTTGAAGAGTTTAACCGCGTTGGGGTGACGGTACTGATGGCGACGCACGATCTGGGGCTTATCTCCAGTCGTCCGTACCGCGTGCTGTCGCTCAGCGACGGCCATCTGCATGGAGGCATTCGGGGTGAATAAGCGCGACGCAATGAACCAGATTCGCCAGTTCGGCAGTAAGTTCGATCGCCTGCGCAACGCGGCGGGCGGCAGCGGCGGCGGGCGCAATGCGCCAAAACGGCCGAAAGCGGCGCCTAACCCGGCCTCGCGTAAGAGTAACGTGTTCAACGAACAGGTGCGCTATGCCTGGCACGGCGCGTTGCAGGATCTCAAAAGTACGCCGCTGGCGACCTTCCTGACGGTGATGGTCATCGCCATTTCGTTGACCCTGCCAAGCGTCTGCTACATGGTCTACAAAAACGTCAGCAGCGCGGCGTCACAGTATTATCCATCGCCGCAGATCACCGTTTATCTGGAAAAAACGCTGGATGACGACGCCGCGGCGCGGGTGGTGGGCCAGCTGCAGGCGGAGCAGGGCGTCGACAAGGTAAACTATTTGTCCCGTGACGAGGCGCTGGGTGAATTCCGTAACTGGTCAGGCTTTGGCGGCGCACTGGATATGCTGGAAGAGAACCCGCTGCCAGCGGTCGCCATCGTGGTGCCGAAGCTGGATTTCCAGAGCACGGAAGCGCTCAATACCCTGCGCGAGCGGGTATCGCGGATCCAGGGGGTGGATGAGGTGCGGATGGACGACAGCTGGTTTGCCCGTCTCTCCTCGCTTACCGGGCTGGTAGGCCGCGTGTCGGCGATGATCGGCGTGCTGATGGTGGCGGCGGTGTTCCTGGTGATCGGCAACAGCGTGCGCCTGAGCATCTTTGCCCGCCGCGATACCATTAACGTGCAGAAGCTGATCGGCGCCACCGACGGCTTTATCCTGCGTCCGTTCCTCTACGGCGGAGCGATGCTGGGCTTCTCCGGCGCGTTTTTATCGCTGATCCTGTCGGAGATTCTGGTGATGCGCCTCTCGTCGGCAGTGACCGAAGTGGCGAAAGTGTTCGGCACCCAGTTTGAGCTGAGCGGCCTGGGCTTCGACGAGTGCCTGTTGATGCTGATTGTCTGCTCGATGATCGGGTGGGTCGCCGCCTGGCTGGCGACAGTGCAACATTTACGTCACTTTACTCCCGATTAAAAAAAGCGTGATATAATCTTTCCCTGCTGCAATGAGTTCCTGTTCGCAGGGAAAGATACCGCAAGCTTGTTCTCCTTTTCCTGCCCTCACTTGTTCATCGTGGTGTCACATTTTGTGCGTAATTTATTCACACCGTTGCATGGAACTTGTGGATAAAATCACTGTCTGATACTAATCTGAGTGATATTCTCGTTGCTCATGAATGCTGGCATGCTTGTTGCCTGATGGGGACAAGAACGCGTCAGAAGATATCAATTGAGAGGATTTGAATGACCAAAGAAATGCAAACTTTAGCTTTAGCCCCCGTTGGTAACCTGGAATCGTACATCCGGGCCGCTAACACTTGGCCGATGCTGTCGGCTGATGAAGAGCGGGAGCTTGCTGAAAAGCTGCATTACCAGGGCGATCTGGAAGCAGCTAAAAAGCTGATTCTGTCTCACCTGCGCTTTGTTGTTCACATTGCTCGTAACTACTCGGGCTATGGCCTGCCGCAGGCGGATCTGATCCAGGAAGGCAATATCGGCCTGATGAAAGCCGTGCGTCGCTTCAACCCGGAAGTGGGTGTGCGCCTGGTCTCCTTCGCCGTGCACTGGATTAAAGCTGAAATTCACGAATACGTGCTGCGTAACTGGCGTATTGTGAAGGTCGCTACCACCAAAGCACAGCGTAAGCTGTTCTTTAACCTGCGTAAAACCAAACAGCGTCTGGGTTGGTTCAACCAGGATGAAGTGGAAATGGTGGCCCGTGAGCTGGGCGTGTCGAGCAAAGACGTCCGCGAGATGGAATCCCGTATGGCGGCCCAGGACATGACCTTCGACATGTCTTCCGACGATGAGTCCGACAGCCAGCCGATGGCGCCGGTCCTTTATCTGCAGGACAAAACGTCTAACTTTGCCGACGGCATCGAAGACGACAACTGGGAAGAGCAGGCGGCGAATAAGCTGACTGACGCGATGCAGGGCCTGGACGAGCGTAGCCAGGACATCATCCGCGCCCGCTGGCTGGACGAAGACAACAAGTCCACGCTGCAGGAACTGGCCGACCGCTACGGCGTCTCCGCAGAGCGTGTGCGTCAGCTGGAAAAGAACGCCATGAAAAAACTGCGTGCCGCTATCGAAGCCTGATACGCCACGCCTGCCTGATACCTGATATCAGGCTCCCCGATAACGCCCCGCCTCAGGTTGGGGCGTTTTGTTTTTCTGCGTCCTCCCGGGGCAGGAGCATCTGCGGGCAGTGCGTCTGCAGGCTGCCGAGTAAGACGCTGAACGCCGGCGCCATCTGCTCTTCGGGCTGGCTGGCGAATCCCATCAGTAATCCTTTCTTCCGCGCCGCCGTCAGGTAGTAGCGCGACAGTGGCCGCACCAGAATGTGGCGCGCATTAGCCTCTTTGGCAATCGCCACATCGTCAGCCTCTGCGGGCAAATTGAGGATCAAATGCAGACCGGCATTATCGCTGAAGTCAGACAGGGCGTACGGCATACAGTACCGCTGGATAAGCTCAGTTAAAAAGGCGCGGCGACGGCTGTAGAGCAACCGCATACGGCGGATATGGGCCGAATAGTGGCCGGCGGTAATAAACTCCGCCAGCGCCATCTGGATCAGCGAATGGCCGCCGCGGTAAAGCTCGGCATGGGCGTGCTTCAGATCGCTGACCAGCGGACGGGGGAGCACCACGTAGCCCAGGCGCAGGCCGGGATAGAGCGTTTTGCTGAAGGTGCCGATATAGACCACCGGGGCATCGGGGACCAGACCCTGCAGGGCGGGGATCGGCTGGCCGGAAAAGCGAAACTCACTGTCATAATCATCTTCGACGATCCAGCTCCCCTGCTGACGGGCGAGCGCCAGCAGTCGCTGGCGGCGCTCAAGGCTCATCACCGCGCCCAGCGGGTACTGGTGGGAAGGCGTAACGAAGATGAGCCTCGGCGCGTCGTCAACCGTTTCCGGCGGGCACAGGCCGTTGGCATCGACGGTCAGGGGTTCCACCCGAACGTCGTTCATCGCCAGCACGTGGCGGATCCCCCAATAGGAAGGCTCCTCCACCCACGCCAGATCGCCGTTATCACACAGCATGCGGGTGACCAGATCGATCGCCTGGTGGATCCCCTCGGTGATAAGAATTTGATCTGCCTGACAGTGGACGCCGCGCGACACGCGCAGATAATCCACCAGCGCCTGCTGCAGTTCCGGGGTGCCACCGTTGCAGCTATAGCTGAGCCGCTCCGGCTTGGGCCGACGGCTGATACGGGCCTGGATCTTACTGAACAGCGGGTGGGGAAAGGCGTTAACGTCCGGCACGCCGGGTATAAACGCCCCCCACTGGCGCGGGCTGGCGCTGACCTGGCCGAGCAGATGTTGGCCTCGGCGTGAAAGATGCACCGTCGGTGCCGCGATACTGCTGTTTTCTTGCTGACCTTTAGCCGTCAATGAGCTTTCAGGGGCGGTTTGGGCAACGAATGTTCCACTTCCCCGGCGGGAAACCACATATCCTTCCGCCAGTAATTGTTCATAAGTTGTTAATATGGTGTTTCTTGATACGCCGAGTTCACCCGCCAGATCGCGCGACGGCGGCAGGCGGCTTTGCGGCGCCAGCGAACCATCGAGGATCGCGCGGCGCAGCGCGTTATATAAGCGTTTGTGCAGAAGAGGATCCCGCTCTTCCTGCAGACGGACCAGCACCAGGTCACCCACCAGCGAACGCAATTGGATCCCTCAGATATTCTAAATTGGTACTCGATTATAGGGCCAACTCCTGTGTAAATAAACGACATCGTTTCTAATTTGTTGCGATAACGTGACATACACGACAGGAGATTCGCAGGTGAAAAGCTCAGAACTGAATCAACGTCGCCAGCAGGCGACGCCGCGCGGCGTAGGCGTAATGTGTAACTACTTTGTCGAGAAGGCGGAAAACGCCACGCTGTGGGATATCGAAGGCAATGAGGTGATCGATTTCGCCGCCGGGATCGCCGTGTTAAATACCGGTCACCGTCATCCGAAAGTGGTCGCCGCGGTCGCCGATCAGCTGCAGGCGTTCACCCACACCGCCTATCAGATTGTGCCGTACGAAAGTTATGTTTCGCTGGCGGAGCGTATCAACGATCTGGCGCCAATTGACGGGCCGGCAAAAACGGCTTTCTTCACCACCGGCGCGGAAGCGGTTGAGAACGCAGTGAAAATTGCCCGCGCTTACACCGGCCGCCCGGGGCTGATTACTTTCGGCGGCGGCTTCCACGGCCGTACCTTTATGACCATGGCCCTCACCGGTAAGGTCGCGCCCTACAAAATCGGCTTCGGGCCCTTCCCGGGCTCGGTGTATCACGGTGTCTATCCGAATGCGGCGCACGGCGTGACCACCGCGGATGCGCTGAAAAGCTTGGAGCGCATTTTCAAAGCGGATATTGCGCCGGACCAGGTAGCGGCCATCATCCTCGAGCCGATCCAGGGGGAAGGCGGCTTTAACGTCGCGCCGGCCGATTTTATGCAGGCGCTGCGCGATCTGTGCGATACCCACGGTATTCTGCTGATCGCTGATGAAGTGCAGACCGGTTTCGCCCGCACCGGCAAGCTGTTCGCTATGCAGCACTATGAGGTGAAACCGGATCTGATGACGATGGCGAAAAGCCTCGCCGGCGGTTTCCCGCTGTCGGGCGTTGTCGGTCGCGCCGAGGTGATGGATGCGCCAGCCCCAGGCGGGCTGGGCGGAACCTATGCCGGTAACCCGCTGGCGGTGGCCGCGGCGCACGCGGTGCTGGATGTCATTGCCGAAGAACAGCTGTGCCAGCGCGCTGAGCAGTTGGGTAGCCATCTGCAGGAAGTGCTCAACCAGGCGCGCGCTACCTGCCCGGCGATCGTTGATGTCCGTGGCCGGGGGTCGATGGTGGCGGTGGAGTTTAACGATCCGCAAACTGGCGAGCCGTCGCCGGAGTTCACCCGCCAGGTGCAACAGAAAGCGCAGGAAAACGGCCTGCTGCTGCTGAGCTGTGGCGTCTACGGCAACGTGATCCGCTTCCTGTATCCGTTGACTATCCCCGACGCCCAGTTCTCGAAAGCGCTGGATATTCTGGCGCGCATCCTGAAGAGCTAACGTCTCCCCGGCGGGCTGCGGCGGCACGGAAGCCGAACAGAAACAGGACGCCGCAGCCAGCTGTTCATGCTCAGCGTGAGTGGTTTATCACCCTGATATCACCTTTTTTCCGGCGGTAAAAACCGCCGGAGTAAAACGGAAAGTATTATGTCTGAAAACTCCACCTTTTCTCCCGTCCTCACCGGCCGGGAACGTACGGCTGTCCCTACAAAATCTCTGAGCTTCATCGAAGGGGTATCGATGATTGTCGGTACCAATATCGGTGCGGGTGTCCTCTCTATCGCCTATGCGTCGAGCAAAGCGGGCTTCTTACCGCTGCTGTTCTGGCTGGTGCTGGTGGGCAGCCTGACGACGGTGACTATGCTCTATGTCGCGGAATCCACGCTCCGCACCCGTAAACATCTGCAGCTCAGTGGTTTATCGAAGCGCTACGTCGGCGGTTTTGGCGCGCTGATGATGTTCCTCTCCGTTTGCGTTAACAGCGTCGGCGCATTGACGGCTTATATGACCGGCAGCGGCAAGCTGTTGCACTCGTTGTTTGGCATCTCGCCGGCGCTGGGCAGCGTGCTGTTTTTCGTCCCGGCGGCAGGGGTGCTCTACCTGGGCCTGAAGGCGATCGGCCGCGGCGAGAAATTTATCAGCATCGGCATGGTGGTGATGATCTCGGTGCTGGTGATTGCCACGCTGTTGAAAGAGACCACCCGCGTGGGCTATCTGCTCGACGGCAACTGGCTGTATATGGTTCCGGTCTTCAACGTCGTGGCATTCTGCTTCTCGGCACAGTATATCGTGCCGGAGATGGCGCGGGGCTTCGCCGACAAACCGGAAAAATTGCCCAGGGCCATTATGGTCGGTATGGCTTTGACCTTTGCCCTGCTGGCGCTGGTGCCGCTATCGGTTATCTCGCTTAATGGCCTGGACAATATCTCGGATGTGGCCACCATCTCCTGGGGGCGGGCGCTTGGCGAATGGGCGTTCTTCTCGGCCAACCTGTTTGCGCTGTGCGCCATGCTGACCTCTTACTGGGGGCTGGGCGGCAGCTTTCTGACCAATATCTTCGATCAGTTCCGCCTGGGGAATGACGAACAGCCCGCCCGGCGCCTGATGGTGCTGTTGGTGGTGGCGATCCCGCCGTTCGTGCTGGCCTATAGCGGCATGGTTTCTTTCGTCAACGCGCTCTATTTTGCCGGAGTGTTCAGCGGCGTCATTTTATCAATTATGCCGATCCTGATGCTGAAGGGCGCCCGCCAGCGTGGCGACCTGACCCCAGGCTGGACCTGTCCGGCCTGGATGACCCATCCGCTTATCCAATGCTTCATTGTGTTGTTGTATCTTTGCAGCGCCGTCTACGCGATAGCGTCCGCGGTAGGCTACCTGCCCGCTGGCTGGTAATCAGGGCCTGTTTTGCACCGCGTCCGGTTCATGCTGGCGCGGTTTTTTTATTTGTCACTTATCTGTTACATAGCCCGCAATTTAGTCGTTTCAAATTCCTCAGAATGACGGTATGTTTAGCATAGTGTGCTGCAAAAGCGCGAGCAGCCCCCGGTGGATTAGCTATCATATGCTTTTCCTATCGATATAAACAAAATAATGCGCTAACAAACAACATCACAACAAATGCAAAAACCATAATAATGGGGAGCCTCAGGATGAATATGAAGGGTAAAGCGTTACTGGCAGGATGTATTGCCTTAGTTATGAGCAGCGCGGCGCTGGCGGAAGACATCAAAATCGCGGTCGTCGGGGCGATGTCCGGCCCGGTGGCTCAGTACGGCGACCAGGAGTTTACCGGTGCCGAGCAGGCGGTAGCGGATATCAACGCTAAGGGCGGCATCAAGGGCAATAAGCTGCAGATCGTCAAATATGATGACGCTTGCGACCCGAAACAGGCGGTAGCGGTCGCCAACAAAGTGGTCAACGACGGCATCAAGTACGTTATTGGCCATCTGTGCTCCTCTTCCACTCAGCCGGCGTCTGACATCTATGAAGACGAAGGCATTCTGATGATCACGCCGGCAGCGACTGCCCCGGAGCTGACCGCGCGCGGCTATAAGCTGATCCTGCGCACCACCGGCCTGGACTCCGATCAGGGACCCACCGCAGCGAAATACATTCTCGACAAAGTGAAGCCGCAGCGTATCGCTGTGGTACATGATAAACAGCAGTACGGTGAAGGTTTGGCCCGTGCGGTGCAGGATGGCCTGAAAAAAGGCGGGGCGAACGTGGTCTTCTTCGACGGCATCACCGCCGGTGAGAAAGATTTCTCCACCCTGGTGGCGCGCCTGAAGAAAGAGAATATCGATTTCGTTTACTACGGTGGCTACCACCCGGAAATGGGCCAGATCCTGCGTCAGGCCCGTGCTGCCGGTCTGAAAACCCAGTTTATGGGCCCGGAAGGCGTAGCGAACGTCTCCCTGTCTAACATCGCCGGCGAGTCGGCGGAAGGCCTGCTGGTGACCAAGCCGAAGAACTACGACCAGGTGCCGGCGAACAAACCGATCGTGGATGCGATCAAGGCGAAGAAACAGGATCCGAGCGGCGCCTTCGTGTGGACCACCTACGCGGCGCTGCAGTCGCTGCAGGCGGGCCTGAATCAGTCTGACGATCCGGCGGAAATCGCTAAATACCTGAAAGGCGCGACGGTAGACACCGTGATGGGCCCGCTGTCGTGGGATCAGAAAGGCGACCTGAAAGGCTTCGAGTTCGGGGTCTTTACCTGGCATGCTAACGGTACGGCGACCGACGCCAAATAATTTAACCGGCGCCTTTCACGCTGCAAATGCGTTGTCTGCGTCCCTCAACCCCGGTCACTTACTGATGTAAGCTCCCGGGGATTTCGGGTCTTGACGCCTTTTTGCAACGCGAAATGCTGGGTTAAATGGGGGGCGCCTTTCACGCTGCAAATGCGTTGTCTGCGGCCCTCAACCCCGGTCACTTACTGAGTAAGCTCCCGGGGATTTCGGGTCTTGACGCCTTTTTGCAACGCGAAATGCTGGGTTAAATGGGGGGGGGGCCTTTCACGCCGCAGATGCGTTGTCTGACCCCGGTTGCGCTGCGCTTACCGGGGCTACAATTTCCAGGTAGCCCGGCTAAGCGAAGCGCCGCCGGGTTCTTCCTTGGTCATGCTCCGCATATTGGGGCTACGGCTTAATGCTTTTCCCAACCGGTCTGCTGGGCGCTAAAGCCGAGCGCCTGCATAAATGCGGCCATCACGCCGCGGTCCTCCACCCCTTGGTCGGCGACGCGCCAGCTATTGATGGCCGGGTTATCACGCAACGTCTCTTCCACTAAGTATTGCCCGACGCCGCGGCGGCGGGTCACTTCACGCACGCACAGATCGCTGAGCTCGGCTTCGACGCCGCGCAGGGTGACGCGCACGGCGCCCAGCAGGCGTTCGTTAAAGCGGGCGGCGTAGAGACGATGATTCTCGTCCAGGGTTAGGGTCGACAGATCCTGAGACGGCCAGATTTTCCCCAGGTCGATGCGATCCTGATCGCTGAAGTGCTGTAAACGGATAATGGTCAGTTTCATGGGCGGCAAATCCAGTGCAAAACAGAGGCGCCAGTGTACCCAAAATTGCTGTCTGGCGGAGCGCTGTTTTTTGCGCATACATCAGGGGATTCGTTTTCCTGACGTTGTCAGGGTAGCGCAATCCGTCATGGATCGAAAAATAAGCAGAATTTTAACCTAATGCGCAGCGTTTTATTCCGCCTTATGTATCGTTATTTTATGCTGCAGGATGGACTTTTTTTTGTTTATCTTCACCAAAATACAGAATATTATCTTTGCTTAATCGACTGAAAAATAGAGATTTTAATCTGTTTTTTAGTGAAAAGCTGCGCTAAACCATTAAACTCAATGGTAAAAATGGCGTTGTTTAATAAAAGCACAGAATGCTTTTTAACCATAAAAATACAAAACATTTACACCACATCACGAACGGGGTTCTGCAGCATGAAAAGGAACGCGAAAACCATCGTCGCGGGCATTGTCGCATTAGCGATGTCGCACGCGGCGATGGCCAAGGATATTAAGGTCGCCGTGGTCGGCGCGATGTCGGGTCCGGTGGCCCAGTGGGGCGACATGGAGTTCAATGGCGCGCGTCAGGCGATTAAAGACATCAACGCCAGCGGCGGTATTAAGGGTGACAAGCTGGTGGCCGTCGAATATGACGACGCCTGCGATCCGAAGCAAGCGGTCGCGGTGGCCAACAAAATCGTCAACGACGGCATTCAGTACGTTATCGGCCACCTCTGCTCCTCTTCCACCCAGCCGGCTTCCGACATCTATGAGGATGAAGGCATCCTGATGATCTCCCCCGGGGCAACCAACCCGGAGCTGACCCAACGCGGATACCAGTACATCATGCGTACCGCCGGCCTCGACTCCTCGCAGGGGCCGACCGCGGCGAAATATATCGTCGAGAAAGTGAAACCGCAGCGTATCGCCATCATTCATGACAAGCAGCAGTACGGCGAAGGGCTGGCGCGTTCGGTGCAGGACAACCTGAAGAAAGCCGGGGCCAATATCGTCTTCTTCGACGGCATCACCGCGGGGGAAAAAGATTTCTCCGCCCTGCTGGCGCGCCTGAAGAAAGAGAACATCGACTTCGTCTACTACGGTGGCTACTACCCGGAAATGGGCCAGATGCTGCGCCAGGCGCGCTCCGTCGGGCTGAAAACCGTGTTTATGGGGCCGGAAGGGGTCGGCAACGCCTCGCTGTCCAATATCGCGGGCGCCGCGGCGGAAGGCATGCTGGTGACGATGCCAAAACGCTACGATCAGGACCCTGCCAATAGCGCCATCGTCAACGCGCTGAAAGCGGAGAAGAAAGATCCGAGCGGGCCGTACGTCTGGATCACCTATGCCGCCGTTCAGTCGCTGGCGCAGGCGATGGACAGAACCGGCAGCCAGCAGCCGCTGGATTTAATCAAAGATTTGAAAGCGCACGGGGCGAAAACCGTGATTGGGCCGCTGACCTGGGATGAAAAAGGCGATCTGAAGGGATTTGAGTTTGGTGTCTTCCAGTGGCACGCCGACGGCTCTTCGAGCGCGGCGAAATAAGCGCTGAAGACGAGTTATCCCTCCGCCCGCGAACCGCGGGCGGTTTGAAAAAGGTTACCTTATGTCCGAGCAGTTTCTCTATTTTCTGCAGCAGATGTTTAACGGCGTCACGCTGGGCAGTACCTATGCGCTGATCGCCATCGGCTACACGATGGTGTATGGCATTATTGGCATGATCAACTTCGCCCACGGCGAGGTCTACATGATTGGCAGCTATGTCTCCTTCATGATCATCGCCGCGCTGATGATGATGGGCATCGACACCAGCTGGCTGCTGGTCGCCGCCGGATTCGTGGGCGCCATTGTGATAGCCAGCGCCTACGGCTGGAGTATCGAGCGCGTTGCCTATCGGCCGGTGCGTAACTCTAAGCGTCTGATTGCGCTGATCTCCGCTATCGGGATGTCTATCTTCCTGCAGAACTACGTCAGCCTGACCCAGGGGTCGCGCGACGTGGCGCTGCCAAGCCTGTTTAACGGCCAGTGGATCGTCGGCCACAGCGACAGCTTCTCCGCGACGATCACCACCATGCAACTGGTGATCTGGGTGGTGACCTTTATCGCCATGCTGGCCCTGACGCTGTTCATTCGCTACTCGCGGATGGGGCGCGCCTGCCGCGCCTGTGCCGAAGACCTGAAAATGGCCAGCCTGCTCGGGATTAACACCGACCGCGTCATCGCCCTGACTTTTGTCATCGGCGCAGCGATGGCGGCGGTGGCGGGTGTGCTGCTCGGCCAGTTCTACGGCGTGATTAACCCCTATATCGGCTTTATGGCCGGGATGAAGGCCTTCACCGCCGCCGTGCTCGGCGGTATCGGCAGTATTCCTGGCGCAATGATCGGCGGCTTGATCCTGGGTATTGCCGAGGCGCTCTCTTCTGCCTATCTCAGCACCGAATATAAGGACGTCGTTTCCTTCGCGCTGCTGATTCTGGTGCTGTTAGTGATGCCGACCGGCATTCTGGGCCGCCCGGAGGTGGAAAAAGTATGAAACCGATGCAAATTGCAATGGCGCTGCTGTCTGCCGTGATGTTCTTCATTCTGGCGGGCGTTTTTATGGGCGTGCAGCTGGAGCTGGACGGCACCAAGCTGGTGGTCGATACCGCCGCCGATATTCGCTGGCAGTGGATCTTTATCGGCACCGCGGTGGTCTTTTTCTTCCAGCTGCTGCGGCCGCTGTTCCAGAAAGCGGTTAAGAACGTCTCCGGGCCGAAGTTTATTATGCCGGCGATTGACGGCTCAACGGTGAAGCAGAAGCTGTTCCTGATTGCTCTGCTGGTGATCGCCGTGGCATGGCCGTTTATGGTGTCGCGTGGTACGGTGGATATCGCCACCCTGACGATGATCTATATCATCCTCGGCCTTGGGCTGAACGTGGTGGTCGGCCTTTCCGGCCTGCTGGTGCTGGGCTACGGCGGGTTCTACGCCATCGGCGCGTATACCTTCGCGCTGCTGAACCACTATTACGGTCTCGGCTTCTGGACCTGTCTGCCGCTGGCTGGCCTGGTCTCCGCGGCGGCCGGCTTCCTGCTGGGCTTCCCGGTGCTGCGTCTGCGCGGCGACTATCTGGCGATTGTGACCTTAGGCTTCGGTGAAATTGTGCGTATTCTGCTGCTCAACAATACCGAGATCACCGGCGGGCCGAACGGCATCAGCCAGATCCCGAAACCGACTTTCTTTGGCCTCGAATTTAGCCGTACCGCCCGCGAAGGCGGCTGGGATACCTTCAGCAACTTCTTCGGCGTCAAATACGATCCCTCCGACCGGGTGATTTTCCTCTACCTGGTGGCGCTGCTGCTGGTCGTGCTCAGCCTGTTCGTCATCAACCGCCTGCTGCGAATGCCGCTGGGGCGGGCGTGGGAAGCGCTGCGTGAAGATGAGATCGCCTGTCGTTCGCTGGGCCTGAGCCCGACGCGCATCAAGCTGACCGCCTTTACCATCAGCGCCGCGTTTGCTGGCTTCGCCGGGACGCTGTTCGCTGCGCGCCAGGGCTTTGTCAGCCCGGAGTCCTTCACCTTCGCTGAGTCGGCCTTCGTACTGGCGATCGTGGTGCTGGGCGGGATGGGCTCGCAGTTCGCGGTGATCCTGGCGGCTATTCTGCTGGTGGTCTCGCGCGAGCTGATGCGTGACTTCAACGAATACAGCATGTTAATGCTCGGCGGCCTGATGGTGCTGATGATGATCTGGCGTCCGCAGGGGCTTCTGCCAATGACGCGCGTGCAGTTGAAGCTGAAAAACGGTCAGGCGAAAGGAGAGCAGGCATGAGTCAGCCATTATTATCCGTCAGCGGCCTGATGATGCGTTTCGGCGGCCTGCTGGCCGTCAACAATGTGTCGCTGGAGCTCAGAGAGCGCGAGATTGTCTCGCTGATCGGCCCCAACGGCGCCGGGAAGACCACCGTCTTTAACTGCCTGACCGGTTTCTACAAGCCCACTGGCGGCACCATTATGCTGCGCGACCAGCACCTGGAAGGGCTGCCGGGCCAGCAGATTGCGCGGATGGGGGTGGTGCGAACCTTCCAGCACGTGCGTCTGTTCCGCGAAATGACGGTGATTGAAAACCTGCTGGTGGCGCAACATCAGCAGCTGAAAACCGGGCTCTTCTCCGGCCTGCTGAAAACGCCGGCCTTCCGTCGGGCGCAGAGCGAAGCGCTGGACCGGGCCGCCACCTGGCTGGAGCGTATCGGCTTGCTGGAGCACGCCAACCGTCAGGCCAGCAACCTGGCTTACGGCGACCAACGCCGGCTGGAGATTGCCCGCTGCATGGTGACCCAGCCGGAAATTCTTATGCTCGATGAACCGGCGGCGGGGCTGAACCCGAAAGAGACCAAAGAGCTGGACGAGCTTATCGCCGAGCTGCGTAACCATCACAACACCACCATCCTGCTTATCGAACACGATATGAAGCTGGTGATGGGCATTTCCGATCGCATCTACGTCGTGAACCAGGGGACGCCGCTGGCCAACGGGACGCCGGAAGAGATTCGTAATAACCCGGACGTGATCCGCGCATACCTTGGTGAGGCATAAGATGGAAAACGCGATGTTAACTTTTGACAACGTCAGCGCCCACTACGGCAAGATTCAGGCGCTGCACAACGTCAGCCTGCATATCAAACAGGGTGAAATCGTCACGCTGATCGGCGCCAACGGCGCGGGGAAAACCACCCTGCTCGGCACGCTGTGCGGCGATCCGCGCGCTTCCAGCGGGCGCATTGTCTTTGACGGTAAGGATATTACCGACTGGCAGACGGCGAAAATCATGCGTGAAGCGGTGGCGATCGTCCCGGAAGGGCGGCGCGTCTTTTCGCGTATGACGGTGGAAGAGAACCTGGCGATGGGCGGTTTCTTTGCCGACCGCGATCAGTTCCAGACCCGCATCAAATGGGTGTATGAGCTGTTCCCGCGTCTGCATGAACGCCGTATTCAGCGCGCCGGCACTATGTCCGGCGGCGAGCAGCAGATGCTGGCGATCGGTCGCGCTCTGATGAGCCAGCCGCGCCTGCTGCTGCTTGATGAGCCCTCATTAGGGCTGGCGCCGATTATCATTCAGCAGATTTTCGACACCATCGAGCAGCTGCGCGAGCAGGGGATGACGATCTTCCTGGTTGAGCAGAACGCCAACCAGGCGCTGAAGCTGGCCGATCGCGGCTACGTACTGGAAAACGGTCACGTGGTGCTGGAGGATACCGGCGACGCGCTGCTGGCCAACGAGGCGGTGCGCAGCGCCTATCTCGGCGGTTAATTCATCGCAACCCGGCGTCGTTCACTTCGCCGGTTTGTAGCCCGGGCGAGGCGCTTGCGCCGACCCCGGGAGCCGATCGCACAAATACCTTTAAAAGAGCCTGATAGCTCTTTTTTTGTACATGTATGTTGTACAATAAAAGAGTACAGCTTTGGAGGTATTTATGAGAACGGTTAACTATAGCGAAGCCCGACAAAATCTGGCCGATGTGCTGGAAAGCGCAGTGACAGGTATACCTGTGACCATTACCCGTCGTGGGCATAAATCTGCGGTCATCATTAGTGCAGAAGAATTTGAACGCTACCAGGCGGCCAGAATGGATGATGAGTTCGCGGCTATTATGGCGGTTCATGGTGATGAGATCAGGGAGCTTGCGGATAAATGACGCTGCAGATTATCTCAGCGGAAGAGATAATACAGTTTCACGACAGGCTGCTCCGCGTCACGCCTGGCGTTGCCGGTATGCCCGATCCGGGGCGTGCCGAAGCGATAATGTATAGGGTGCTAAACAAAATTGAATATGAAGGTATGACAGACGTGTGGCGACTCGCTGCGATGCATCTGCTGGCGATTTCTCGCGGTCATATATTTAATGATGGTAATAAGCGTACGGCACTGTTTATCACCCTGCTTTTTTTAAAGCGAAATGGAATTATATTGCCGGCGAACCCGGACTTCGTCGGCATGACCGTCGAGGCGGCAGCGGGGCAACTTACCCTGGAACAGATTGTCGCGCGTTTGCGCGGATGACGGTTAAATCGTTGCAACCCGGCGGCGCTTCGCTTGGCCGGGCTACCCAAGCCGTTGTAGCCCGGGCGAGGCGCTTGCGCCGACCCCGGGAGCCGATCGCGCAACTATTATCCGTGTCTCAGCTCCCACTTTACTTCCCCCGTCCTTTCATCGGCTTGTCATCTCTTTGACCCGTTACTATCTTTTTTTTGTAATAAAAAAGTTATTTTTCTGTAATTCGAACATGTCATGTTACCCCGCGAGCATAAAACGCGTGAAATCGCGCATCCGGCACAACAAGAGAGATAACCGATGATATCGTTACGACATACAGCTTTAGGACTGGCGCTGAGCCTGGCTTTTGCCGGTCAGGCCCTGGCGGTTACCACCATCCCATTCTGGCACTCAATGGAAGGCGAGCTGGGTAAAGAAGTGGATTCTCTGGCGCAACGCTTTAACGCGGCCAATCCTGATTACAAAATCGTTCCGGTATACAAAGGCAACTATGAACAGAGCCTGAGTGCTGGTATCGCCGCTTTCCGTACCGGCAACGCCCCGGCGATCCTGCAGGTGTATGAAGTCGGCACCGCCACCATGATGGCGTCAAAAGCCATTAAGCCGGTGTACCAGGTGTTTAGCGAGGCGGGCATCAAGTTTGATGAATCGCAGTTCGTGCCGACGGTATCCGGGTATTACACCGATTCGAAAACCGGCCATCTGCTCTCCCAGCCATTTAACAGCTCTACGCCGGTGCTGTACTACAACAAAGACGCCTTCAAAAAAGCCGGCTTAGATCCGGAGCAGCCGCCGAAGACCTGGCAGGATCTGGCGGCTTACACCGCCAAACTGAAAGCGGCCGGAATGAAGTGCGGCTACGCCAGCGGTTGGCAGGGCTGGATCCAGATTGAAAACTTCAGCGCCTGGCACGGCCTGCCGGTGGCCACGAAAAATAACGGTTTTGACGGCACCGACGCGGTACTGGAGTTCAACAAGCCGGAGCAGGTGAAGCATATCGCGCTGCTCGAAGAGATGAACAAGAAGGGTGATTTCAGCTATTTCGGGCGTAAGGATGAATCCACCGAGAAGTTCTATAACGGCGACTGCGCGATCACTACCGCGTCATCCGGCTCGCTGGCCGATATTCGTCAGTACGCCAAATTCAACTACGGCGTCGGCATGATGCCATACGATGCCGACGTGAAAGGCGCGCCGCAGAACGCCATCATCGGCGGGGCCAGCCTGTGGGTGATGCAGGGTAAAGACAAAGAGACTTACACCGGCGTGGCGAAGTTCCTCGACTTCCTGACCAAACCGGAAATCGCCGCCGAATGGCACCAGAAAACCGGCTATCTGCCGATCACCACTGCGGCCTACGATCTGACGCGCCAGCAGGGCTTCTATGATAAGAACCCGGGCGCCGATATCGCCACCCGCCAGATGCTTAACAAGCCGCCGTTGCCGTTCACCAAAGGCCTGCGTCTGGGCAACATGCCGCAAATCCGCACCATCGTCGATGAAGAGCTGGAGAGCGTGTGGACCGGCAAGAAAACCCCGCAACAGGCGCTGGATTCCGCTGTTCAGCGTGGGAATCAACTGCTGCGTCGCTTCGAGCAAGCGACCAAATCGTAATCTGTAACTTGCCCGGTGGCGCTGCGCTTACCGGGCCTACGATGTGCCCTATGTAGGCCGGGTAAGGCGTAGCCGCCTCCCGGCATTGTTCAGGAACCCAATCTCAATGTCATC
The DNA here is from genome assembly GCF_057784655.1 of Klebsiella sp. PK18. Lineage (NCBI taxonomy): Bacteria > Pseudomonadati > Pseudomonadota > Gammaproteobacteria > Enterobacterales > Enterobacteriaceae > Klebsiella > Klebsiella sp. PK18. Next base: position 338,640 of record NZ_CM173493.1, read on the forward strand.
ATCCCGTCCGGTATTCCGCTCGCGCTGGCTGCCCTATGTGCTGGTCGCGCCGCAGCTGATTATCACGCTGATTTTCTTTATCTGGCCCGCGGGCGAAGCGCTGTGGTACTCGCTGCAGAGCGTCGATCCGTTTGGTCTCTCCAGCCAGTTTGTCGGCCTGGATAACTTCGTTGCGCTGTTCCACGACCCGTACTATCTGGACTCGTTCTGGACCACTATAAAATTCAGCACCCTGGTGACTGTCAGCGGCCTGCTCGTTTCGCTGTCTTTTGCCGCGCTGGTCGACTATGTGGTGCGCGGCAGCCGCTTTTATCAAACGCTGATGCTGCTGCCGTACGCCGTGGCTCCCGCCGTCGCGGCGGTGCTGTGGATCTTCCTTTTTAACCCCGGGCGCGGGCTGATCACCCATTTCCTCGGCGAGCTGGGCTACGACTGGAACCACGCGCAAAACAGCGGCCAGGCGATGTTCCTGGTGGTCTTCGCCTCGGTATGGAAGCAGATAAGCTACAACTTCCTGTTCTTCTTCGCCGCGCTGCAGTCGATCCCGCGTTCGCTGGTTGAGGCCGCCGCCATTGACGGCGCCGGGCCCATTCGTCGCTTCTTTAAGCTGGCGCTGCCATTGATTGCGCCGGTGAGCTTCTTCCTGCTGGTGGTCAACCTGGTTTACGCCTTCTTCGACACCTTCCCGGTGATCGATGCCGCCACCGCCGGCGGCCCGGTGCAGGCCACCACCACCCTAATCTACAAAATATATCGCGAAGGTTTTGCCGGACTCGATCTTTCCGCTTCCGCCGCGCAGTCGGTGGTGCTGATGTTCCTCGTTATTATCCTGACGGTGGTGCAGTTCCGTTACGTTGAAAGTAAGGTGCGTTACCAATGATTGAGAACCGTCGCGGGCTGACGATTTTCAGCCACACCATGCTCATTCTGGGTATTGCCGTCATTTTATTCCCGCTGTACGTCGCCTTCGTGGCGGCGACGCTGGATAACCAATCGGTGTTTGAAACGCCGATGACCCTGATCCCCGGCGGCCATCTGCTGGAGAACATGAAGACCATCTGGGTGAACGGCGTCGGCGTCAACAGCGCGCCGTTCTGGCTGATGATGCTCAACAGTTTCATCATGGCATTCGCCATTACGGTCGGCAAAATCGTGGTGTCGATGCTTTCGGCGTTCGCCATCGTCTGGTTCCGCTTTCCGCTGCGTAACCTGTTCTTCTGGATGATCTTTATCACCCTGATGCTGCCCGTTGAGGTGCGGATTTTCCCGACGGTGGAGGTCATCGCTAACCTCAACATGCTCGACAGCTACGCCGGGTTAACGCTGCCGTTGATGGCTTCGGCCACCGCCACCTTCCTGTTCCGCCAGTTCTTTATGACCCTGCCGGACGAACTGATTGAAGCGGCTCGTATTGATGGCGCTTCGCCGATGCGTTTTTTCCGCGACATCGTGCTGCCGCTGTCGAAAACCAATCTTGCGGCGCTGTTCGTCATCACCTTTATCTACGGCTGGAACCAATATCTGTGGCCGCTGCTGATTATTCAGGATGTGAATCTTGGCACCGCCGTCGCCGGTATCAAAGGCATGATCGCCACCGGCGAAGGTACTACCCAGTGGAATCAGGTGATGGCGGCGATGCTGCTGACCCTGATCCCGCCGGTTGTCATCGTTTTAGCCATGCAGCGCGCCTTTGTGCGTGGCCTGGTCGATAGTGAGAAATAAAATGGCTGGTTTAAAACTACAGGCAGTAAGCAAAAGCTGGGATGGCAAAACCCAGGTGATTCAACCGCTGACGCTGGACGTGGCGGACGGGGAATTTATCGTCATGGTCGGCCCGTCGGGCTGCGGGAAATCAACGCTGCTGCGGATGGTTGCCGGACTGGAGCGGGTGACCAGCGGCGATATCTGGATCGATCGCAAACGGGTGACTGAGATGGAACCGAAAGATCGCGGCATCGCGATGGTGTTCCAGAACTATGCGCTTTATCCGCATATGAGCGTGGAAGAGAACATGGCGTGGGGGCTGAAGATCCGCGGCATGGGTAAGGGATTGATTGCCGAGCGGGTGCAGGAGGCGGCGCGTATTCTGGAGCTGGATGGTCTGCTCAAGCGTCGCCCGCGGGAGCTCTCCGGCGGTCAGCGCCAGCGCGTGGCGATGGGCCGCGCTATCGTGCGTGACCCGGCGGTATTCCTGTTCGACGAACCGTTGTCAAATCTCGACGCCAAGCTGCGCGTGCAGATGCGTCTGGAACTGCAGCAGCTGCATCGCCGCCTGAAAACGACTTCGCTGTATGTCACCCACGATCAGGTCGAAGCGATGACCCTGGCCCAGCGGGTGATGGTGATGAATAAAGGCGTTGCCGAGCAGATCGGCACGCCGGTGGAAGTGTATGAGAAGCCCGCCAGCCGCTTTGTGGCAAGCTTTATCGGCAGCCCGGCCATGAACCTGCTGGAAGGGCGGGTGAGCGATGACGGCGGCCGCTTCGAGCTGGCCGGTGGCATGGCGTTGCCGATGAATCACGAGCATCGGCGCTACGCCGGGCGTAAAATGACGCTCGGTATCCGCCCGGAGCACTTTATTTTAAGCTCGCAGGCGCAAGGCGGCATCCCGCTGCTGATGGATACCCTGGAAATTTTAGGTGCCGATAACCTCGCCCACGGGCGCTGGGGCGAGCAGAAGCTGGTGGTCAGACTGCCGCATCAGCAGCGCCCGGCGGGCGGCAGTACGCTATGGCTGCATCTGCCCCTGGAACATCTGCATCTCTTTGATGGTGAAACAGGACAACGCGCATGAGTAACTGGCCTTATCCCCGCATCGTCGCCCATCGCGGCGGCGGTAAACTGGCGCCGGAGAACACCCTGGCGGCTATCGACGTTGGCGCCCGCTACGGGCACACGATGATTGAATTTGACGTCAAGCTGTCGAAGGACGGGCAGATCTTTCTGCTGCACGACGATAATCTCGAACGCACCAGCAACGGCTGGGGCGTGGCGGGCGAGCTGGCGTGGGACGATCTGCTGAAGGTCGATGCCGGCAGCTGGTTCAGCCGTGAATTTAAGGGCGAGCCGCTGCCGTTGCTCTCTCAGGTGGCGGAGCGCTGCCGCCGTCACGGTATGATGGCGAATATCGAAATTAAGCCGACCACCGGGCTGGGGCCGCAGACCGGCAACGTGGTGGCCCTGGCTGCGCGCGATCTGTGGCAAGGCATGGCCGCGCCGCTGCTCTCCTCTTTTGAAATCGATGCTCTGGAGGCGGCGCAGGAAGCCGCGCCCGAGCTGCCGCGCGGGCTGCTGCTGGATGAGTGGCGCGATGACTGGCGCGAATTGACCACCCGGCTGGGCTGCGTGTCGATTCACCTCAATCACAAGCTGTTGGATGCGGCGCGGGTGGCGAGCCTGAAACAGGCCGGCCTGCATATTCTGGTGTACACGGTCAATAAACCCCAGCGCGCCGCCGAGCTGCTGCGCTGGGGTGTAGATTGCATCTGCACCGATGCCATTGACGTCATCGGGCCGAATTTCCACCCTTAAGACGGATTTGCGGCGGCTGACTTACGGGTTGGTCTGCCGCAGCATTCCACCGTTGTTGTTCGGTAGCACCTGCTGCGGCGGATTGAGATTACCGCCCTGGGCCGCGCGCTGCTGATTCGTCTGCAACTGGTTTTGCAAATGCTGCTGCTGCGAGCGGGTCTGATTGTTCAGATCCTGCTTCAGCATGCTCTGCTGCTGCTGTTGCTGCACCTTCATCTCATTTTGCATGCGCTGCTGGCTGGGCACCACGTAACCCGGCTGGTTAGGGTTGTTATTAATATTGATCGGCTGGGCTAATACGCCAAGCGGCATCAGCGCCGCCAGAAACAGAATCGCTTTCATGGTTTTCTCCTCCCGTGCGTGGGATCACTTAAGTGTACCTCGAATCCGCCATAACAATGATTTTTTAGGAGTTATCAACCAGGCTTAAGCGGGGAATGAAACCTACCTTTCAGGAGTAAGACAATGATAAAAACAACAATATGGCGCCAGGTGGTCATCGCTGCGTTGCTGGCGGGCGGTAGTTTCACCGTCGCCGCCAATCCGCCACCGCCGCCGCCGGTCTCTTATGGCGTAGAGGAAGATGTGTTCCACCCGGTACGCGCCCGGCAGGGGATGGTGGCGTCGGTGGACGCGCTGGCGACCCGAGTCGGCGTGGATATTCTGCGCCAGGGCGGCAACGCTGTCGATGCGGCGGTGGCGGTTGGCTACGCGCTGGCGGTCACGCATCCGCAGGCCGGGAATATCGGCGGCGGCGGTTTTATGATGCTGCGGACTAAAGACGGCAAGACCACGGCGATCGATTTCCGCGAAATGGCGCCGGAACAGGCCACCCGCGACATGTTCCTTGACGACCAGGGCAACCCGGACAGTAAAAAATCACTGACTTCGCATCTGGCCTCCGGCACGCCAGGCAGCGTCGCCGGTTTCTCTCTCGCCCTGGAAAAATACGGCACCATGCCGCTGAACAAAGTGATCCGCCCGGCGATTAAGCTGGCAGAAGAGGGCTTTATCGTTAACGATGCGCTGGCGGACGATCTGAAGACCTATGGCAGCGAAGTGATCCCGCAGCATGAAAACAGTAAAGCGATCTTCTGGAAGAACGGCGAGCCGCTGAAAAAGGGCGACCGGCTGGTGCAAAAGAATCTCGGTAAGAGCCTGGAGCTGATTGCCGAGCACGGCCCGGAGGCCTTCTATAAAGGGGCCATCGCCGACCAGATCGCTGACGAGATGAAAAAGCACGGCGGGCTAATCACCAAAGCCGATCTTGCCAGCTATAAGGCCGTGGAGCGTACGCCGGTTAGCGGCGAATATCGCGGGTATGAGGTTTATTCCATGCCGCCGCCGTCTTCCGGCGGGATCCACATCGTGCAGATCCTCAATATCCTCGAAAACTTCGATATGCAGAAATATGGCTTTGGCAGTGCCGATGCTATGCAGGTGATGGCGGAGGCGGAGAAACACGCCTATGCCGACCGTTCTGAATATCTCGGCGACCCTGACTTCGTCAAAGTGCCGTGGCAGGCGCTGACCAGCAAAGCTTACGCCAAAGCAATTGCCGCCGAGATTGATGTCAACAAGGCCAAACCTTCCAGTCAGATCCGCCCGGGCAAGCTGGCACCGTATGAAAGTAACCAGACCACCCACTTCTCGGTGGTCGATAAAGAGGGTAATGCGGTGGCGGTGACCTATACGCTGAATACCACCTTCGGTACCGGCATTGTGGCCGGCGATTCCGGTATTTTACTCAATAACCAGATGGATGATTTCTCGGCGAAGCCCGGCGTGCCTAACGTCTATGGTCTGGTGGGCGGCGACGCCAATGCGGTGGAGCCGAAAAAACGCCCGCTGTCGTCGATGTCGCCGACCATTGTGGTGAAAGACGGCAAAACCTGGCTGGTGACAGGCAGCCCGGGCGGCAGTCGGATCATCACCACCGTACTGCAGATGGTGGTCAATACCATCGATTTCGGGATGAACGTCGCGGAAGCCACCAATGCGCCGCGTTTCCACCATCAATGGCTGCCGGATGAGCTGCGGGTGGAGAAAGGCTTTAGCCCGGATACCCTGAAGCTGCTCGAGACGAAGGGGCAGAAAGTGGCGCTGAAAGAGGCAATGGGCAGTACCCAAAGCATCATGGTAGGGCCGGACGGCATGCTGTATGGCGCCTCCGATCCGCGTTCGCCGGATGATTTAACGGCGGGGTATTGATGTGTTGCCCGGTGGCGCTGCGCTTACCGGGCCTACAACTGTGCGAACGTAGATACTGTTATCGGTTTTCAACTTTTTGGTCCGGGAAAAATATGTGCTTTGTGTTAATTAAGAGCACATTGCGCTCCCGATATTTCTTCTGCGTTATGACTCTCATGACGCAGGGAGCGCACAGAGGGCGGCCAGTCGCCGCCACCCGGCAACACGCTACTTCATTCTGGCCATATAATACGCATCCACATACTCACCGTTGCGCAGCGCGTAACGCCTGCCGGTGCCTTCGATCTCAAAGCCGTACTTCTTATACACCGCAATTGCCGGGGCGTTATCGGCGAACACCGTCAGCTCAATACGCTCGACCCGCAGCCAGTTGTCGCACATATCAATCATGGTACGCATCAGCGCGCTGGCGACGCCGCGGTTGTGCCAGCGCGAATCCACGCTGACACCAAAATCGGCGACGTGGCTACGGCGGGGACGTTGGACGACGGCAATGCTTAAATGGCCGACGACTTGCTCATCGATACAGGCCACCAGCTGCTTCACGCCGGGCGTATCGGTTAGCCGCTCCCGCCACATATGTTCGGATGGATGAGGGACCTGTAGCGTGTTGTGATACACCTCCGGCTGGGCGTGAATTTGACGAATCGCGTCAATATCTTTCGGTTCAGCATGGCGTATCACGATGTCACTCATTCCTTGTTCCTCATTCAGGTGAAAAGTCCCTTTAAACATCACTGACTACGGCGTTCGAGTCAACACGCATTATTTGCAAAAAAAAGTAGACAAGTGCGAATGAGAATGATTATTATTGTCCTGCATTCAGGGAGACCCTTGCGGAAAGCCTGAAAGCACGACATTGCTCACATTGCTTCCAGTATTACTTTAGCCAGCCGGGTGCTGGCTTTTTTTTTGCCGCTATTTCAGGCGCTCTGCGGCCTGGCGGGCTCCGCGTCGGCTTTGGATGGCGTGTCTGCTACCAGACCGAGAATATGACTTTTGTTCTCCGCTGCGGCCAGCATTTCAGCGCGACCGCTAAAAACCCCGCCTTTCTTGATCGCCAGCGCGCGATAGGCGAGGGTACCATCCAGATGGCCGTGCTCCTCGATGGTGATGCTATCGCCATGACACTGGCCCTGCACCTTGCCGTCAATAATCAGCTCCCGGCAGCTGATGTTGCCCTCCACCTGGCCTTCACGCATTACCTTAATCAGATGCTCTTTGGCCTCAATGTTGCCGGTCAACTGGCCGTGAATATAGACATGGCCGCTGGCGACGATATTGCCGACGAAATGTACCCCGCTGGCGATGATCGTGGTCTCGTGTTTTTTGCTGGCGACCGCTTCGGGTTCTGGGTTTATTGCCGGAAGTGTGGCTGCTTCTGACGCTTGAGGTTCCGTTTTATTTTTCTTAATAAACATCGCGTTAATCTTATTCCGTTGGCTATGGAGGAGGAAAGCGACAAGCGCGCAGGCGGCCGCCAGGCGCGCCAGCGCGATGGCATCGACAGACCAGGCGATCAGTCCAAGAAGCCAGAAAAAAAGGGTGCCGTTTATGGCGAAATACTGTTTGTCCATTAGCAGCGGCTGGCTACTCCGTTAGTCATCAGCAACGTCCTGGTTTGCCCTCCACTTATCCGTAGTTTCGCCGTTAGGATCAAGTTTTTTAGCTGGAAAATGGCGAATTAATCACTGGTTAATCAATTAGTTATTAATATTTTCGTATAAGTGATGCTTGAGCTATTTTGCTGGCGAATCTTCCAGGAAAGCGGACAGAGAGGATGAAGTGATGGCCCGGCTTGCGCTATGGTTGAAGGTAGCTCATCAACTAAGGACAGCGTTATGACTCTGCACTGTGCATTTATTGGCTTTGGTAAAAGCACCACCCGCTATCACCTTCCTTACGTTTTGCAACGCAAAGACCGCTGGCAGGTGGCGCACATTTACCGCCGCCGGGCAAAGCCCGAGGAGCAGGTGCCGCAATATTCCCATATCCATTTCACCAGCGATCTTGATGACGTGTTAAACGACCCACAGGTCAAACTGGTGGTGGTCTGCACCCACGCCGACAGCCATTTCGAATATGCGAAAAAGGCGCTGGAGGCGGGGAAAAACGTGCTGGTGGAAAAGCCGTTCACCCCGACGCTTGAGGAAGCAAAAACCCTGTTTGCCCTGGCAAACAGCAAAGGTCTCACGGTGACGCCCTACCAGAATCGTCGCTTCGACTCCTGCTTCCTGACCACCAAAAAGGTGATTGAGAGCGGGAAACTCGGCGAACTGGTGGAGATCGAAAGCCATTTCGATAACTACCGCCCGGTGGCGGAGACCAACCCCGGTGGCCCGCAAAACGGCGAGTTCTATGGTCTCGGCGTGCATACCCTGGATCAGATCATTTCGCTGTTCGGCCGTCCGGACCATGTCTCTTACGATCTGCGCTCGCTGCGCAATAAAGCCAACCCGGATGACACCTTTGAGGCCCAACTGTTCTACGGCGATCTGAAGGCCATCGTCAAAACCAGCCACCTGGTGCAGATCGACTACCCGAAATTCATCGTTCACGGCCATAAAGGTTCGTTTGTGAAATACGGCATTGACCAGCAGGAGACCAGCCTGAAGGCCAATATCATGCCGGGCGAGCCGGGTTTTGGCGCGGACGACAGCGTCGGCGAGCTGGTGTACGTCAACGAGGCGGGGGAGACGGTGCGTGAAGCGGTGCCGCTGGAGACCGGCGACTACGGTCGGGTGTACGACGCGCTGTATGAAACTCTCGTCAACGGCCAGCCGAATTACGTCAAGGAATCTGACGTTCTCACCAATATGGAGATCCTGGAGCGCGGCTTTGAACAGCCTTCTCCGGCCACCATCACCCTGGCAAAATAAGCAAAACGGGCTCCTCGACGCTTGTTCATATTTTTTGAACAGAGGAGTCAATTTTCACCCTCTATGATCGACGGCGAAATGGGTCCACACTGACTCCATCGAAAACATACGGGGGTGCAACATGATCTACTTACGCAAAGCGAACGAACGTGGCCACGCTAACCATGGTTGGCTGGATTCCTGGCATACTTTCTCTTTCGCCAACTATTATGACCCGAATTTTATGGGCTTCTCTGCCCTGCGGGTGATTAACGACGACGTCATCGACGCTGGTCAGGGCTTCGGTACCCATCCACACAAAGACATGGAAATCCTGACTTATGTGCTGGAAGGGGCGGTGGAGCACCAGGACAGCATGGGCAACAAAGAGCAGGTGCCGGCAGGCGAGTTCCAGATCATGAGTGCGGGTACCGGGGTGCGCCACTCTGAGTACAACCCGAGCAAAACCGATCGTCTGCGTCTGTATCAGATCTGGATTATTCCGGAAGAAACCGGCATTACCCCGCGCTACGAGCAGCGCCGCTTCGACGCCGCCCAGGGCAAACAGCTGGTGTTGTCGCCAGATGCGCGAGATGGCTCGCTGAAGGTGTACCAGGATATGGAACTCTATCGCTGGGCGCTGCTGAAAGATGAGCAGTCGGTTCACCAGATTGCCGCGGAACGCCGCGTGTGGATCCAGGTGGTCAAAGGCGAAGTGACCATCAACGGTACCAAAGCCACCACCAGCGACGGTTTGGCCATCTGGGACGAGCAGGCTATTTCGGTTCATGCCGACAGCGATAGCGAGATCCTGCTGTTCGATCTGCCGCCGGTTTGATAGTTATCTGAGCCAGGTTAAATAAATTGCGCAACCTTCTCCAACATCGGCGAAGGTTGCGCTTTGTCCGTGATAAACTGAGAAAATGTTTCCCCGTTGATCACAGTCAGGACGATGAAAAAGAAAAGACCCGTACTTCAGGATGTAGCCGATCTTGTCGGCGTGACCAAAATGACGGTCAGTCGCTATTTACGCAACCCGGAGCAGGTCTCCGAAGCGCTGCGTAGCAAGATTGCCGTTGCCCTCGATGAACTGGGTTATATTCCCAATCGCGCCCCTGACATTCTCTCCAACGCGACCAGCCGCGCCATCGGCGTGCTGCTACCGTCGTTAACTAACCAGGTCTTCTCGGAAGTGCTGCGCGGTATCGAAAGCGTCACCGACGCCTTCGGCTATCAAACCATGCTGGCGCACTACGGCTATAAGCCGGAAATGGAAGAGAAACGCCTGGAATCGATGCTCTCCTGGAACATTGACGGCCTGATCCTCACCGAACGCACTCATACGCCTCGCACCCTGAAGATGATTGAAGTCGCCGGCATTCCGGTGGTGGAGCTGATGGACAGCCGGTCGCCGTGCCTCGATATCGCTGTCGGGTTTGATAACTTTGAAGCCGCCCGGCAGATGACCGCAGCGATTATCGCCCGCGGCCACCGCCACGTCGCCTATCTGGGGGCGCGTCTCGATGAACGAACTATCATCAAACAGAAGGGGTACGAGCAGGCGATGCTCGACGCCGGGATGACGCCCTATAGCGTGATGGTGGAGCAGTCTTCGTCCTACTCGTCGGGTATTGAGCTGATGCGTCAGGCGCGCCGCGAATATCCGCAGCTTGACGGTATCTTCTGTACCAACGATGACCTTGCGGTCGGCGCGGCGTTTGAATGCCAGCGCCTGGGGCTGAAGATCCCCGATGATATGGCGATCGCCGGGTTCCACGGCCATGATATCGGCCAGGTGATGGAGCCGCGGCTGGCCAGCGTCCTGACCCCGCGCGAGCGGATGGGACGCATCGGCGCCGAACGGCTGCTGGCGCGCATTCGTGGTGAAGCGATTACCCCTAAGATGTTAGATTTAGGTTTCACATTGTCACCGGGCGGATCAATTTAAACTGACAAGTTTGAAGTAGATCACACATATTCACATCTGGCACGAATGGATATTGCTTCTCCACAGGTCCGGCATGACAATGTTACCGATAACAGTTACCCGTAACAATTAACCGATACGCCGCCTTCGCGCTGGATGAGTCAGCCATGGCGCGGCGTACCTGTCCGGTGGGAGGATGCTTTGAGCACGACTAATCATGATCACCACGTCTATGTTCTGATGGGCGTTTCCGGCAGCGGGAAATCCGCTGTCGCCAGCGAAGTGGCGCATCAACTGCATGCCGCGTTTCTCGACGGCGACTTTCTGCATCCGCGCAGCAACATCACTAAGATGGCCTCCGGTGAGCCGCTGAACGATGATGACCGCACGCCGTGGCTGCAGGCGCTGAATGACGCCGCGTTTGCTATGCAGCGTACCAACAAGGTGTCGCTGATCGTCTGCTCGGCGCTGAAGAAGAGCTATCGCGACATTCTGCGCAAGGGCAACCCGAACCTCTCCTTCATCTATCTGAAAGGCGATTTCGACGTGATCGAAAACCGTCTGAAGGCACGCAAAGGACACTTCTTCAAAACCCAAATGTTGGTGACGCAGTTTGAAACGCTGCAGGAACCAGGCGCCGACGAGAGCGATGTGCTTATCGTCGATATCGACCAGCCGCTGGAAGGCGTGGTGGCCAGCACCATCGAGGTGATCAACAAAGGCAGTCACTAGTGAGTACTTTAACGCTTGTTTTAACAGCAGTCGGCTCGGTATTGCTGCTGCTGTTTTTAGTCATGAAAGCGCGGATGCACGCCTTCGTGGCTTTGATGGTGGTTTCTATTGGTGCAGGTCTTTTCTCCGGCATGCCGCTGGATAAAATCGCGGCGACGATGGAGAAAGGGATGGGCGGTACGCTGGGCTTCCTGGCGATCGTCGTCGCGCTCGGCGCGATGTTCGGTAAGATCCTGCATGAAACGGGGGCGGTCGATCAGATTGCCGTCAAGATGCTCAAATCCTTCGGCCACAACCGCGCGCACTATGCGATTGGTCTTGCCGGTCTTATCTGCGCGCTGCCGCTGTTCTTCGAAGTGGCCATTGTCCTGCTGATCAGCGTCGCTTTCTCGATGGCGCGCCATACCGGCACTAACCTCGTGAAGCTGGTGATCCCGCTGTTTGCAGGGGTGGCCGCCGCCGCCGCGTTCCTGCTTCCCGGGCCGGCGCCGATGCTGCTGGCGTCGCAAATGCACGCCGACTTTGGCTGGATGATCCTGATTGGCCTGTGCGCCGCGATCCCGGGGATGATTATCGCCGGTCCGTTGTGGGGTAACTTCATTAGCCGCTACGTTGAGCTGCATATTCCTGACGATATCAGCGAACCGCATCTCGGCGAAGGCAAAATGCCCTCCTTCGGCTTTAGCCTGTCGCTGATCCTGCTGCCGCTGGTGCTGGTGGGTCTAAAAACCATCGCCGCGCGCTTTGTGCCGGTGGGTTCCACTGCCTACGAATGGTTCGAGTTTATCGGCCATCCGTTCACCGCGATCCTGGTTGCCTGCCTGGTCGCGATCTACGGCCTGGCGATGCGCCAGGGGATGGCGAAAGACCGCGTGATGGAGATCTGTGGCCACGCGCTGCAGCCGGCGGGGATTATCCTGCTGGTGATCGGCGCCGGCGGCGTCTTCAAGCAGGTGCTGGTTGACTCCGGCGTCGGCCCGGCGCTCGGCGAAGCGCTGACAGGCCTGGGTCTGCCGATTGCGATTACCTGCTTCGTGTTGGCGGCTGCCGTCCGTATCATTCAGGGCTCTGCCACCGTTGCTTGTCTGACGGCGGTTGGCCTGGTGATGCCGGTCATTGAGCAACTGAACTACAGCGGCGCGCAGATGGCAGCGTTGTCTATCTGTATCGCCGGCGGCTCGATTGTGGTGAGCCACGTGAACGATGCCGGCTTCTGGCTGTTCGGTAAATTTACCGGTGCGACGGAAGCCCAGACGCTGAAAACCTGGACCATGATGGAAACCATCCTGGGTACCACCGGGGCGATTGTCGGTATGATCGCTTTCCAGCTGCTGAGCTAAGCCCGCTCACCTCCCGCTCGCGGGGTATAAAAAGCCAGGGTAACGCTGCTTACCCTGGCTTCTTTGTAATAAGCCGCCCTTTTTCCCCCTTTTCCTTGCCTGCTATTCGCCCTTATTAGCGCTACGACGATACTCGTATCCCTCGTCAGCCCTTGCTGTGCCTGGGTTTGATGCGTTTATTTGGCAAGCGGTAAATCACCTGATTTCGCGCTCAATCCATAATCAGGATCAATAAAATAGCAACGGAAAATATTCCATTGCGCAGGGGATTTCCCCGATAATCGTTGCGTTTTTGACGACGACCAGCGACGGTGGACAATGTGCAGGATAAGTTGCTTTTCTGATTGTTCAGCAATCATTGATTAATTTCACTTGCGACTTTAGCTGCATTTTGTAAGGTGAGGGATAATCCAGTTGGAAACTGGCCAGGCACAAACAGCACACACCTCGCAGGAATACGTTATGAAAAATGTTGGTTTTATCGGCTGGCGCGGAATGGTCGGCTCTGTTCTCATGCAACGCATGGTTGAAGAGCGCGATTTCGACGCCATTCGCCCGGTGTTCTTCTCTACCTCCCAGCTGGGACAGCCAGCGCCGTCATTCGGCGGTAGCACCGGTGGCACGCTTCAGGATGCGTTCGATCTGGACGCGCTGAAGGCACTGGACATTATTGTCACGTGCCAGGGCGGCGATTACACCAACGAGATTTACCCGAAGCTGCGCGAAAGCGGCTGGCAGGGTTACTGGATTGACGCCGCCTCTTCGCTGCGCATGAAGGACGATGCGATCATTATCCTCGACCCGGTTAACCAGGACGTGATCACCGCCGGCCTGAATAATGGCGTCAAAACCTTTGTCGGCGGCAACTGTACCGTTAGCCTGATGCTGATGTCCCTCGGCGGCCTGTTTGCCCAGGATCTGGTGGAGTGGGTCAGCGTGGCAACGTACCAGGCGGCTTCCGGCGGCGGCGCGCGTCATATGCGCGAGCTGCTGAGCCAGATGGGTCAGCTGCACAACCATGTTGCGGCAGAGCTGGCGAATCCGGCTTCCGCCATTCTGGATATCGAGCGCAAAGTGACGTCGCTGACCCGCAGCGGCGAGCTGCCGGTGGATAACTTCGGCGTACCGCTGGCGGGCAGCCTGATCCCGTGGATCGACAAACAGCTGGATAACGGCCAGAGCCGCGAAGAGTGGAAAGGCCAGGCGGAGACCAACAAGATCCTCGCCACCTCGTCCGTTATCCCGGTAGACGGCCTGTGCGTCCGCGTTGGCGCGCTGCGCTGCCACAGCCAGGCGTTCACCATCAAGCTGAAGAAAGATGTGTCTATCCCGACCGTTGAGGAGCTGCTGGCCGCGCACAACCCGTGGGCCAAAGTGGTCCCGAACGATCGTGAGATTACCATGCGCGAGCTGACCCCAGCCGCGGTGACGGGCACCCTGACCACCCCGGTAGGGCGCCTGCGTAAACTGAATATGGGGCCGGAGTATCTGTCGGCCTTTACCGTTGGCGACCAGCTGTTGTGGGGCGCTGCGGAGCCGCTGCGCCGGATGCTTCGCCAGCTGGCGTAAGCGCAGGATGAACATAAAGGGGGTCTTCAAGCCCCCTTTTTTTTTGCGTAATACAAGGAGTAAACGCGGATGTTAGATTTTTCCCCACGGAGGTAACTCAGCCTTGGCTATGCTTTAAGTAAGGAATTCCTTACCTGAAGGTGGGACGGAGCAGGAGGATGCTGAGAGCACTGCGCCGTTCAGGTCAAAAAAAGTCGCCAGTTACAGGAATGAGCGACACTTACAACAGGATGAAAGCATGTCTAATCATATTGATAGAGACGTGATTAATGCGCTAATCGCCGGTCATTTCGCGGATCCCTTTTCCGTGCTCGGCATGCACCGTACTGACGCCGGGCTGGAAGTACGCGCATTATTACCCGATGCCACCGACGTGTGGGTTATTGAACCGAAAACCGGACGCAAAGTCGGCAAGCTCGAATGCCTCGACTCGCGTGGTTTCTTCAGCGGCGTCCTGCCACGTCGCAAAAACGCCTTTCGCTATCAGTTGGCCGTCACCTGGCACGGGCAGCAGAATCTGATTGATGACCCTTATCGCTTTGGTCCGCTGTTGCAGGATCTTGACGTCTGGCTGCTGTCCGAAGGGACCCACCTGCGCCCTTACGAAACGCTGGGCGCGCACGCTGCCACCATGGACGGCGTCACCGGTACCCGTTTCTCGGTGTGGGCGCCGAATGCCCGCCGCGTGTCGGTGGTGGGGCAGTTTAACTACTGGGATGGCAGACGCCACCCGATGCGATTCCGCAAAGAGTCCGGGATCTGGGAGCTGTTCGTTCCCGGCGCGCATAATGGCCAGCTGTATAAATTCGAACTGATTGACGCCCACGGCCATCTGCGGGTCAAAGCCGACCCTTACGCCTTTGAGTCGCAAATGCGTCCGGAAAGCGCCTCGCTTATCTGCGATCTGCCGCCCAAAGTGGAACAGCCGGCGGACCGCAAAGCGGCGAACCAGTTCGATGCCCCGATCTCTATCTATGAAGTGCATCTCGGCTCCTGGCGCCGTCATACCGACAATAATTTCTGGCTGAGCTACCGCGAGCTGGCCGACCAGCTGGTGCCCTACGCCAAATGGATGGGCTTCACCCATCTCGAACTGCTGCCGGTAAACGAGCACCCGTTCGACGGCAGCTGGGGCTATCAACCCACCGGGCTCTATGCGCCGACCCGCCGTTTCGGCACCCGCGATGATTTCCGTTACTTTATCAACGCCGCGCACGCCGCCGGGCTGAACGTCATTCTTGACTGGGTGCCCGGCCACTTCCCGGCGGATGATTTTGCCCTTGCCTCGTTTGACGGTACTTCGCTGTATGAGCACAGCGATCCACGCGAGGGGTATCACCAGGACTGGAATACCCTGATCTACAACTATGGTCGCCGCGAAGTCAGCAACTTCCTCGTCGGTAACGCGCTGTACTGGATCGAGCGCTTCGGTATTGATGCCCTGCGGGTCGACGCGGTGGCCTCAATGATCTATCGCGATTACAGCCGCAAGGCAGGTGAGTGGATCCCCAACGAATACGGCGGCCGGGAAAATCTGGAAGCTATTGAGTTTCTGCGCAGCACCAACCGCATCCTCGGCGAACAGACGCCGGGCGCGGTGACGATGGCGGAAGAGTCCACCGATTTTGCTGGGGTGACCCGTCCGCCAGCCGGCGGCGGCCTCGGTTTCTGGTTCAAATGGAACCTCGGCTGGATGCACGACACCCTGGATTACATGAAGCTCGATCCGGTGCATCGCCGCTACCATCATGACAAAATGACCTTCGGCATGCTCTACAACTACACCGAAAATTTTGTGCTGCCGCTCTCCCACGATGAAGTGGTGCACGGCAAAAAATCGATTCTCGACCGCATGCCGGGGGATGCCTGGCAGAAGTTTGCCAACCTGCGCGCCTACTACGGCTGGCTGTTCGCCTTCCCGGGTAAAAAACTGCTGTTTATGGGCAATGAGTTCGCTCAAGGCCGCGAGTGGAACCACGACGGCAGCCTCGACTGGCATCTGCTGGAGGGCGGCGACAACTGGCACCATGGCGTCCAGCGACTGGTGCGTGACCTGAACCATACCTACCGTCACCATAAAGCGCTGCACGAGCTGGATTTTGACCCCTACGGTTTCGAATGGCTGGTGGTCGACGACCATGAGCGTTCGGTGTTTGTCTTTGTGCGCCGCGACCGGGCCGGGAATGAGATTATCGTCGCCAGCAACTTCACGCCGGTGCCGCGCCATGACTACCGCTTCGGCATTAACCAGCCGGGACGCTGGCGCGAGGCGTTGAATACCGACTCCATGCACTATCACGGCAGCAACCAGGGTAACGGCGGTGTGGTGGAGAGCGACGCGATCGCCAGCCATGGCCGCGAACACTCGCTATCGTTGACCCTGCCTCCGCTGGCGACGATCTGGCTGGTCCGGGAGGCGCAATGACCTCACTGGCGGCAGGCAAACCTGCGCCGTTGGGCGCCAGCTATGACGGCAAGGGCGTGAATTTCGCCCTCTTCTCCGCCCATGCGGAGCGGGTGGAGCTGTGCGTATTCGACGAGCAGGGCAACGAGCAACGCGTCGATCTCCCGGCGCGCAGCGGCGACATCTGGCACGGCTGGCTGGACGCTGCCGGGCCGGGCCTGCGCTACGGCTATCGGGTGCATGGTCCCTGGGACCCGGCGCAGGGGCACCGCTTTAACCCGGCGAAGCTGCTGCTCGATCCCTGCGCGTATCGGGTCGAGGGCGATCTGCCGGATGACGAACGCCTGCATGGTGGAATGTGGGAGCCGGATCATCGCGACAGCGCCGCAATCGCGCCAAAATCGCAAGTGGTGGATCTGCATTACGACTGGCGGGGCGATAAGCCGCCGCGTACCCCGTGGGGGGAAACGGTGATTTATGAAGCGCACGTGAAAGGGCTCACCCTGTTGCACCCGCAGCTGCCGGAAGCCATTCGCGGAACTTATAAGGCGCTGGGCCACCCGGTGATGATCGCTTACTTCAAATCGCTGGGCATCAGCGCCCTCGAGCTGTTGCCGGTAGCGCAGTTCGCCAGCGAGCCGCGACTGCAGCGGATGGGCTTGAGCAACTACTGGGGCTACAACCCGCTGGCATGGTCCGCGCTGGATCCGCGCTATGCCAGCGATCCCGCGCGTGCCCTCGATGAGTTTCGTGATGCGGTTAAGGCGCTTCATGCCGCCGGCATCGAGGTGATTCTGGATATCGTGCTCAACCATAGCGCGGAAATTGATCTCGAAGGGCCCACCGTCTCCCTGCGCGGAATCGACAACCGTAGCTATTATTGGGTAAGGGAGGATGGCGATTATCACAACTGGACCGGCTGCGGTAATACGCTCAATCTCAGCCACCCCGGGGTGGTGGAATGGGCGCGCCAATGTTTGCGCTTCTGGGTGGATGAGTGCCATGTTGACGGCTTTCGCTTCGACCTCGCCTCAGTGATGGGGCGGACGCCGGAATTCCGCCAGGATGCGCCGCTGTTCGAGGCTATCCGCCGCGACAGCGTGCTGTCGCAGGTGAAACTGATTGCGGAACCCTGGGATATCGGCCCGGGCGGCTATCAGGTGGCTAATTTCCCACCGCTGTTCGCCGAATGGAATGACCATTTTCGCGATATTTCCCGTCGTTTCTGGCTGCAGCAAAACGTCTCCCTCGGTGACTTTGCGCAACGCTTCGCGGCCTCCAGCGATCTCTTTGCTCGCGATGGCAAACGGCCGTCGGCGACGGTGAACCTGGTGACGGCCCACGATGGCTTCACGCTCCGCGACTGCGTCTGTTTCAATCAGAAACACAATGAGGCAAACGGGGAGGAGAATCGCGATGGGACTAACAATAACTACAGCAACAATCATGGTATAGAGGGATTAGACGCCAATCTTGCGGTGATTGAACGGCGGCGCGCCAGCGTGCATGCGCTATTGACGACGCTGCTGCTGGCTCAGGGGACGCCAATGCTGCTGGCGGGCGATGAGCAGGGCCACAGCCAGCACGGCAACAATAATGCCTACTGCCAGGATAACGCGTTGACCTGGCTGGACTGGCGTCAGGCGAACCCGGGATTAACCGCGTTTACCGCGGCGCTGATCCACCTGCGCCGTCGCATTCCAGCGCTCACCCGCAACCGCTGGTGGCAGGAGGGCGATGGCAATGTCCGCTGGCTTAATCGCAACGCCCAGCCGCTGACTGCCGGGGAGTGGCAGCAGGGCGCAGCGTGTATGCAGATCCAGTTGTCTGATCGCTGGCTGCTCACGCTGAACGCCACCGCAGAGGTGGTCGATATGGTTTTACCTGAGGGGGAATGGCGCGCCGTTCCTCCCTTCGCCGGAGAGGATAATCCGGTCATCATGGCTGTCTGGCATGGGCCCGCGCACGGAGTGTGCGTATTTCAAAGGTCGTAATCCCTGAAGCTTCCGGTTGAACTCGTGGCGGCGGCGCGGCGGGATGAGAAGGAAAGCTGGGGTGTAAAAAGGAGTTAATCATGGTTAGGCTTGAAAAAAACGATCCGCTGATGCTGGCGCGTCAATTACCCATCAAATCCGTGGCGTTGATCCTCGCGGGCGGGCGTGGCACCCGGCTCAAGGATCTCACCATTAAGCGTGCGAAACCTGCCGTTCACTTCGGCGGCAAGTTCCGTATTATCGATTTCGCATTATCTAACTGCATTAACTCAGGGATCCGCCGTATCGGCGTCATCACCCAGTATCAGTCGCACACGCTGGTGCAGCACATCCAGCGCGGCTGGTCGTTCTTCAGCGAAGAGATGAATGAGTTTGTCGATCTGCTGCCAGCCCAGCAGCGCGTGCACGGCGAAAACTGGTATCGCGGCACGGCGGACGCAGTGACGCAGAACCTGGACATCATCCGCCGCTACAAAGCGGAGTACGTGGTGATCCTCGCGGGCGATCATATTTATAAGCAGGATTACTCGCGCATGCTGATTGACCATGTCGAAAAAGGGGCGCGTTGCACCGTGGCCTGCATGCCGGTGCCCATTGAAGAGGCATCCGCCTTCGGCGTCATGGCGGTCGATGAAAACGAAAAAATCATTGAGTTCGTCGAGAAACCCGCTAACCCGCCGGCGATGCCAACCGACCCGACCAAATCACTGGCCAGTATGGGCATTTATATCTTTGACGCCGCCTATCTTTATGAGCTGCTGGAAGAAGACGATCGCAACGAAAACTCCAGCCACGATTTCGGCAAAGATATCATTCCGAAGATCACTGAAGCTGGCATGGCTTATGCACATCCTTTCCCGCTCTCCTGCGTGCAGTCTGACCCGAACGCTGAGCCGTACTGGCGCGATGTGGGAACGCTGGAGGCCTACTGGAAGGCCAACCTCGATCTGGCGTCAGTCACGCCGGAGCTGGATATGTACGACCAGAACTGGCCGATCCGCACCCATATGGAATCGCTGCCGCCGGCGAAGTTCGTCCAGGACCGCTCCGGTAGCCACGGCATGACCCTGAACTCGCTGGTTTCCGGCGGCTGCATTATCTCCGGGTCGGTGGTGGTGCAGTCGGTGCTGTTCCCGCGCGTGCGGGTGAACTCATTCTGTAACATTGATTCGGCAGTCTTGTTGCCAGATGTCTGGGTGGGGCGCTCATGCCGCCTGCGTCGCTGCGTGATTGACCGCGCCTGCGTCATCCCGGAAGGTATGGTGATTGGTGAGAACGCGGAAGAGGATGCACGCCGCTTCTATCGCTCAGAGGAAGGTATCGTGCTGGTGACCCGCGACATGCTGCGGAAATTGGGGCACAAACAGGAGCGCTAATGCAGGTCTTACATGTATGTTCTGAGATGTTCCCGCTGTTAAAGACGGGCGGTCTGGCGGACGTCATCGGCGCACTGCCGGCGGCGCAAATTGCGGAGGGTATCGACACCCGCGTGCTGTTGCCGGCGTTTCCCGATATCCGCCGCGGCGTGGTGGATGCCCAGGTGGTAACCCGCCGCGATACCTTCGCCGGGCGGATCACGCTGCTGTACGGCCACTTTAACGGCGTGGGGATCTACCTGATAGACGCCCCGCATCTCTATGACCGGCCGGGGAGCCCATACCACGATACCAACCAGCACGCTTATACCGACAACGTCCTGCGCTTTGCGCTGCTGGGCTGGGTGGGAAGCGAAATGGCCAGCGGACTGGATCCGTTCTGGCGCCCGGATGTGGTGCATGCCCATGACTGGCACGCCGGCCTGACGCCGGCCTACCTGGCGGCGCGCGGACGCCCGGCTAAATCGGTCTTTACCGTGCACAACCTGGCCTACCAGGGGATGTTTTACTCCTGGCATATGAATGATATCGAGCTGCCGTGGTCGTTTTACAACATGCATGGCCTCGAGTTTAACGGTCAGATCTCGTTTCTGAAGGCCGGTCTTTACTACGCCGACCATATTACGGCGGTAAGCCCGACCTACGCGCGCGAGATCACCGAACCGCAATACGCCTACGGCATGGAAGGGCTGCTGCGCCAGCGCCATCATGAAGGACGGCTGTCGGGGATCCTCAACGGCGTTGACGACGGTATCTGGAGTCCGCAAAACGATCTGCTGCTGCCGATGCGCTACGATCGCGACACGCTGGAGGAGAAGGCGGAGAACAAGCGTCAGCTGCAGATTGCGATGGGCCTGAAGGTCGATGACAAAGCGCCGCTGTTTGCCGTGGTCAGCCGCCTGACCAGCCAGAAAGGGCTGGATCTGGTGCTCGAAGCGCTGCCGGGTCTGCTTGAGCAGGGCGGCCAGCTGGCGCTGCTGGGCGCCGGCGATCCGGTGCTGCAGGAAGGTTTCCTCGCCGCCGCCGCCGAACATCCGGGCAAAGTGGGGGTGCAGATTGGCTACCATGAGGCCTTCTCCCATCGCATTATGGGCGGCGCCGACGTCATTCTGGTGCCGAGCCGCTTTGAACCGTGCGGCTTAACTCAGCTGTATGGTCTGAAGTACGGCACGCTGCCGCTGGTGCGCCGCACCGGGGGGCTGGCGGACACGGTCTCTGACAGTTCGCTGGAGAACCTTGCCGATGGTCTGGCGACAGGGTTTGTCTTTGAGGACAGCAATGCGCTGTCATTGCTGCGCGCTATCCGTCGCGCCTTTGTTCTCTGGTCGCGCCCGTCGCTCTGGCGCTATGTGCAGCGTCAGGCGATGAATATGGATTTTAGCTGGCAGGTTGCCGCGAACTCCTATCGCGAACTTTATCAACGCTTGATGTAACCACTGGAGTCATTGTTATGAATGTACCCTTTAGCTATGCATCACCGACGCTGAGCGTTGAGGCGTTAAAGCACTCTATTGCCTATAAGCTGATGTTTATCATCGGTAAAGATCCGGCCATCGCCAACAAGCATGAATGGCTTAACGCCACGCTGTTTGCCGTCCGCGATCGCATGGTGGAGCGCTGGCTGCGCTCCAACCGCGCGCAGCTCTCGCAGGAAGTGCGCCAGGTATACTATCTGTCGATGGAGTTCCTGATTGGCCGTACCCTCTCTAACGCGCTGCTGTCGCTGGGCATTTATGACGATGTGAGCAGCGCACTGGCGGAGATGGGGCTCGATCTGGAAGAGCTGATCGATGAAGAGAATGACCCCGGTCTTGGCAACGGCGGTCTGGGACGTCTGGCGGCCTGCTTCCTGGATTCCCTGGCGGCGCTGGGTCTGCCGGGACGCGGTTACGGGATCCGCTACGACTACGGGATGTTTAAACAGAATATCGTCGATGGCCGACAAAAAGAGTCCCCTGACTACTGGCTGGAGTACGGTAACCCGTGGGAGTTTGAGCGCCACAACACCCGCTACAAAGTGCGTTTCGGCGGCCGCATTCAGCAGGAAGGAAAGAAAACCCGCTGGATTGAGACGGAAGAGATTATTGCGGAAGCCTACGACCAGATCATCCCCGGCTTTGACACCGATGCCACCAACACGCTGCGTCTGTGGAGCGCGCAGGCCAGTAGCGAAATTAACCTTGGTAAATTCAACCAGGGCGACTACTTCGCTGCGGTAGAGGATAAAAACCACTCCGAAAACGTCTCCCGCGTGCTCTATCCGGATGACTCGACCTACTCCGGACGCGAGCTGCGTCTGCGCCAGGAGTATTTCCTCGTGTCGGCGACGGTACAGGATATTTTGAGCCGCCATTACATGTTGCATAAGACCTTTGACAACCTGGCGGACAAGATTGCCATTCACCTCAATGACACCCACCCGGTGCTGTCAATACCGGAGCTGATGCGCCTGCTTATCGACGAACATAAATTCAGCTGGGACGAGGCGTTCGAGGTGACCTGTCAGGTCTTCTCCTATACCAACCATACGCTGATGAGCGAGGCGCTTGAGACCTGGCCGGTGGATATGCTGGGCAAAATTCTGCCGCGCCATCTGCAGATTATCTTCGAGATTAACGATTACTTCCTCAAGACCCTGCAGGAGCAGTATCCCAATGATACCGCGCTGCTCAGCCGAACCTCGATTATCGACGAGTCCAACGGCCGTCGCGTGCGGATGGCCTGGCTGGCGGTGGTGGTCAGCCACAAGGTCAACGGCGTGTCGGAGCTGCATTCGCGGCTGATGGTGGAGTCGCTGTTTGCCGAATTCGCTAAAATCTTCCCGATGCGCTTTACCAACGTCACCAACGGCGTCACGCCGCGCCGCTGGCTGGCGCTGGCCAACCCGCCGTTGTCGAAAGTGTTGGATGAGCATATCGGCCGCACCTGGCGGACCGATCTGAGCCAGCTTGACGAGCTGAAGCAGCATATCGACTATCCGACGGTCAATCAGGCGGTGCGTCAGGCTAAACTGGAAAACAAACAGCGGCTGGCCAGCTATATTGCGCAGCAGCTTAATGTGGTGGTGAATCCGAAGGCGCTGTTTGATGTGCAGATCAAACGCATCCACGAGTACAAACGCCAGCTGATGAATGTGCTGCACGTCATTACCCGCTATAACCGGATCAAAGCCGATCCGCAGGCGGAGTGGGTGCCGCGAGTGAACATTTTCGCCGGTAAGGCGGCCTCGGCTTACTACATGGCCAAGCATATTATTCACCTGATCAACGATGTGGCCGCGGTGATCAATAACGATCCGCAGATTGGCGACAAGCTGAAGGTGGTCTTTATCCCCAACTACAGCGTCAGCCTGGCGCAGCTGATTATTCCGGCGGCAGACCTGTCGGAACAGATCTCCCTCGCAGGCACTGAAGCTTCCGGCACCAGCAATATGAAGTTTGCCCTTAACGGAGCGCTGACTATCGGCACCCTCGACGGGGCGAACGTGGAGATGCAGGAGCACGTGGGCGAAGAGAATATCTTTATCTTCGGCAACACCGCGGAAGAGGTGGAGGAGCTACGTCGCAGCGGCTATAAACCACGCGAATACTACGAGCAGGATGAAGAGCTTCACCAGGCGCTGACGCAGATCGGTACCGGCGTGTTCAGCCCGGCGGAACCGGGGCGCTACCGCGACCTGCTGGATTCGCTGATTAACTTTGGCGACCACTACCAGGTGCTGGCGGACTATCGCAGCTATGTGGACTGTCAGGATCGCGTCGACGAGCTGTATCAACATCCGGAAGAGTGGGCCTATAAGGCGATGCTGAATATTGCCAACATGGGCTACTTCTCCTCTGACCGGACGATCCAGGAGTACGCGAAATATATCTGGCATATCGACCCGGTAAGGCTGTAAGCCAGTCAATGCAACTCAACGGGGCCATTTGGCCCCGTTTCTGTCTGTGCGGAGAACGTTTTATTCGGAAAAGTGCCGGGGAGGATTCAGGCTATTGCGGGAATATACTATTGACGTGAATTCGCCAGCAGTACGATAAATGCTCAATAAGTTTACGTTCATAGCCTAATGGCTATAATATGGATGATAGCCTTTAGGCTATGAGGGATCGCCTATGTGGGATGTAGAAACGACGGATACGTTTGATGCCTGGTTCGAATTACAAAGTAGAGCTTTAAAAGAGGATATGTTGGCCACGATGCTCATCTTATCTGATTTTGGTCCGCAGCTTGGGCGCCCGTATGTTGATACGGTGAAAGATTCAACGTTTCAGAATATGAAAGAACTCCGGGTTCAGCATCATGGGCTCCCCATCCGCGCCTTTTTTGCTTTTGATCCTCTGCGGAAAGCTATCGTTTTATGTGCGGGCAATAAGGATGGCATGAATGAGAAACGTTTTTACAAAGAGATGATTACTCTGGCTGACAGAGAATTCAGCCAACACCTGACTAAGGAGCGATAATGGCCACGCTAAAAGAACTCATGGCGAAACAGAGTCCTGAAAGCCAGCAGCGTATTGCAGCGAAAGCGGCAGAGATACGCCAGTCTGTCGCTTTAAACTTGCTTCGAGAAGAGTTGCAAATGTCGCAAACAGAGATGGCTGCGGCTATGGGGGTAAAGCAGCCAACGATCGCTAAAATGGAACAGGCTGATAACGATCCGCGGCTTTCGACCCTAAAACGCTACATTGCGGCACTGGGGGGAGAACTCAGTATAAATGTCACATTGCCGACTGGAAAAAAAGTCTCGTTTAATTTGTGAACAGGTATCCGGGCCAAGCGCAAGCCATAGCCCGGGTATTTCTCTCCTGGCGCCGCGCGATGTCAGGACGCTAACGACAGTTCAGACTTTCCCGCATGCTGCGCCAGCCATTCGCTGATGCGCGCTTGCTGCTCGGCATTCAGCCACATGCCCTGTTTGGTACGACGCCAGATGGCGTCATCCAGGCTGCGCACCCATTCGTGCTCAACCAGATATTTCAGCTCGGCTTCATAAAACTCATGGCCGAAATCTTCCCCCAGATCGCTCAGGGCGCTGGCTTCCTTCAGGATCCACTCGCTGTTGCTCCCGTAGGTGCGGGCATAATGGCGGGCCAGTGATTCGCTGATGAACGGGAAGCGACGGCGCAGTTTTGCTGCATAGTCGTCGCGGTCGCCGCCGATATCGCCGCCGGGGAGCACCGCGGTTTTGGTCCATGCCGGGCCGATCCCTTTGTAATAGGGAGTCAGTTTTTCCAGCGCATGCTCGGCCAGTTTGCGATAGGTGGTCAGCTTCCCGCCGAAGACGGAGAGCAGCGGCGCCTGGCCGTTCTCATCGTGAATATCCAGCGTGTAGTCGCGGGTGATCGCCTGCGGCGAATCCGACTCGTCATCACACAGCGGACGGACGCCGGAGTAGGTCCAGACGATATCGTCCCGGCTGAGAGTCTTTTTAAAGTGCGCGTTATAGACGTTCAGCAGGTAATTAATCTCTTTATCATCAATGGCTACCGCTTTCGGATCGCCCTTATACTCGACGTCCGTCGTGCCGATGATGGAGAACTCATCCATCCACGGGATAACAAACACAATACGTTTATCTTCGTTTTGCAGAATATAGGCCTGCTTCTGAGTATGCACTCGCGGCACCACGATGTGGCTGCCCTTGATCAGGCGGATACCGTAAGGCGAGCGCAGATGCATCCCTTCGTCGAAGAACTGTTTGACCCATGGACCGGTGGCATTGACCAGACCGCGCGCCTTCCAGGTAAACTTCTCGCCGCTATCGATATCTTCCGCTTCCACCACCCACAGGCCATTCTCTCGTTTTGCCGAGATGGCGCGAGTGCGGGTCCGCACTTCGCCGCCTTTGCGGACAACCATCTGCGCGTTGGCCAGCACCAGGCGGGCATCGTCGACCCAGCAGTCGGAATATTCGAAACCGCGCACAATTTCCGGCTTAAGTACCGATTCTGCGCCAAAACGCAAGCCGGTGGAGCCCGGCAGGCTGGTGCGTTTGCCCAGATGATCGTACATAAACAAGCCGATACGGATCATCCATGCCGGACGCAGATGCGGACGATGCGGGAGACGAAAGCGCATCGGGAAGGCGATATGCGGAGCCATTTTTAACAGCACTTCACGCTCGGCCAGCGCTTCGCTGACCAGGCGGAACTCATAGTGTTCGAGGTAGCGTAGCCCGCCGTGGATAAGTTTGGAACTGGCGCTGGAGGTAGCGCAGGCGAGATCGCGCGCTTCCAGCATCAGTACGGATAAACCCCGCCCGGCGGCATCTGCCGCGATACCGGCACCGTTGATGCCTCCGCCTATCACAATCAGATCTTTGGTTTCCACGTTCTTACCCTCTCACACTTTCGTTTAAGCTCACAAATGCTCGATATCGCTCACTATAGCAAACAAACGCGCTTTTGGTAACATCAAAAAAACATTTTGGAGTGATGGGTGTAACATATTGGCGTTTCTTTACCGCCTGACGGTACACTACAGGGTAAAATTGGGCCGGCCATCGCCCGTCATGACGAGAAAGAGAAGAGAATCATGGAACAGTTTGAATGTATCAACGTTGAAGAAGCGCACCAGAAGCTGCATCAGCAGACGGCGGTGCTGGTGGATATCCGCGATCCGCAAAGCTATGCGATGGGCCATACGCCGGGCGCGTTTCATCTGACCAACGATACGCTGGGCGCGTTTATGCGTGACCACGACTTTGACACGGCGGTGATGGTGATGTGCTATCACGGCAACAGCAGCAAGGGCGCCGCGCAGTATCTGCTACAGCAGGGGTTTGATAAGGTCTACAGCGTTGATGGCGGGTTCGACGCCTGGCATCGCCATTTCCCGGCGGAAGTGGCGCACGGGACGTTTTAACGGCTGGCAGGTATACTATCCCCCTTTGTGTGGAATAAGCGATTCGCTGCATGTTAATGATTACCTCTTTTGCCAATCCACGGGTGGCCCAGGCGTTTGTCGATTATATGGCGACGCAGGGGATTATCCTGACCATTCAGCAGCACGCCCAGAGCGACGTCTGGCTGGCTGATGAGAGTCAGGCCGGGCGTGTCAGGGCTGAGCTGGCCCGCTTCCTTGAGAACCCGGCGGACCCGCGTTATCTGGCGGCGAGCTGGCAGTCCGGACAGACCAATAGCGGGTTGCGCTATCAGCGCTTTCCTTTCTTTGCCACGCTGCGGCATAACGCCGGCCCGTTCACCTGGGCGATTCTGCTCATCTGCATCGCGGTGTTTATCCTGCAAAATCTGTTGGGCGATCAGCCGGTGATGATTTGGCTGGCCTGGCCCTACGATCCTTCGCTGCAGTTCGAAGCCTGGCGCTATTTCAGCCATGCTTTCATGCATTTCTCGCTGATGCATATTCTCTTCAACCTGCTATGGTGGTGGTATCTCGGCGGCGCGGTGGAAAAACGCATCGGCAGCGGCAAACTGGTGGTGATCACCGTTATCAGCGCCCTGTTGAGCGGCTTCGTGCAGCATCAGTTTAGCGGCCCGTGGTTTGGCGGCTTATCGGGCGTGGTCTATGCGCTGATGGGCTACGTCTGGCTGCGGGGCGAGCGCGATCCGCAGAGCGGTATTTATCTGCAGCGCGGGTTGATACTCTTTTCTTTAGTGTGGTTAATTGCTGGCTGGTTTGACGTTTTCGGCATGGCGATCGCTAACGGCGCGCATGTGGCTGGTCTGGCGACCGGCCTGGCGATGGCGTTTGTTGATACCTTACATGGGCGAAAACGCGCATAAAGACTTACCGACAGGGGTCGGGTAGGCGATATTTTTCCAGGGATATTTCATGAAACAAACACAACGTCATGACGCGATTATCGAGCTGGTAAAAAAACAGGGTTACGTCAGCACGGAAGAGCTGGTTGAGCAGTTCGCGGTCAGCCCGCAGACCATCCGCCGCGACCTGAATGATTTAGCCGAACAGAAAATGATCCTCCGCCATCACGGCGGCGCGGCGCTGCCCTCCAGCTCGGTGAACACCTCCTGGCACGATCGCAAAGCGACCCAGACGGCGGAAAAAGAGCGTATCGCCCGGCGGGTAGCCAGCGAGATCCCCGACGGGGCGACGCTGTTTATTGATATCGGCACCACGCCGGAAGCGGTGGCGCACGCCCTGCTCGATCACCACGATTTGCGCATTGTCACCAATAACCTGAACGTGGCCAACACGCTGATGGTTAAAGAGGACTTCCGCATTATTCTCGCCGGTGGTGAACTGCGTAGTCGCGACGGCGGGATCATTGGGGAAGCGACCCTGGATTTTATCTCGCAGTTCCGTCTCGACTTCGGCATTCTTGGCATCAGCGGCGTCGACAGCGATGGCTCGCTGCTGGAGTTTGATTATCATGAAGTGCGCACCAAGCGCGCGATCATTGAGAATTCACGCCACGTGATGCTGGTGGTGGATCATACCAAGTTTGGCCGCAATGCGATGGTCAATATGGGTAGTATCAGTATGGTCGATGCGGTCTATACCGACGTGCTGCCGCCGGCGGGCGTGCTGAAGGTCATCACCGATAACAACCTCCAGCTGGAGCTGTGCTAAACGGCAACGGCGTCGTCAGACGCCGTATCCCATCATTTTGAGTAACTGCTGAGCATGCTGCACCGCGTCCTGCCGGTGGGCGACGCCCAGTTTCTGATACAGGTTGCGAATGTGGGTCTTGATGGTGGTGGCCGCCACGTCAAGCTCGCCGGCAATCTGCTCGTTGCTGTAACCGGAATAGATTAAGCCAAGCACCTGCCATTCGCGCTGGGTCAGCGGGCTGGTGCGGATAAGCTCCGGCACCTCCGGGTGATTCAGCAGCCGCTCGACGAACCCTTCGTCAAAGTGGGCGAATTTGTGGCGATGATGCTGGTTGATGTCGCGCAGAATACGCTGGGCACGGTGTTGCTCCAGCTCCGGCAGAGTGTTTAGCTGGATCAGCTGGCGCAGCTGCTGAGCCATCGCCTCGCCTTCAATCACAAAGTGGTTGATAAAGCCGGTGCGGTTGGCGAGCGTCAGGGCTTCGAGCAAGGCTTTCTGCGCTTCGCTCTTGCGTCCTGCCTGCCAGTACAGTTGGTTGAGCAGCAGCAGGTTGCGGTTGAGATCGCTCATCAAACGCAGCGAACGCGCATTTTCGTTCAGCTCTTCCAGCACCATTTCCGCCGGTTCGAAATCGCCCAGCAGGATCTGCGCCCGGGCAATGTTGCGCCACTGGCTCTGCAGGAAGTGGTTGTTGGCGAATTCCGGCTTCGGCGTCTGGCGCAGCCAGTTGGCCGCCGCGGTTTTATCGCCGGTCATCTGCCAGTAGATCACCCGCACCTTATCGGCGTTGGAGACCCAGTCGCTGTGATAATGACCGTTACCGAGCAGGTTTTCCAGCCGGTTCAGGTGGCTGCGGGCATTATCGAGATCGCCGCGCGCCAGCGAGCACTGGACCATCAGCGCCAGACACTGCAGCTGCTGCTGCGGCTGATAAGTTGAGAGAACGTCCATTCCCTGGCGGGCGCAGGCTTCAGCTTCGTCGAGGCGCGCCCATGCCCACAGCAGCTGAGAACGGATGCGCAGCAGGAACTCATGCATCGGCAACTGCTCAAGGTGCTGTTCACGCACCAGCTGGAAGGCTTTCTCCTGGCTCTCCCAGGCAGCCTGCAGGAAGCCCTGGGCAAAGAGAATTTCACTTTGCTGAATAATGCTCCACAGCGCGTAATGCCACACGTCGTGACGGCGGGCCATCTGTTCGGTCTGCTGCATCACGGCGAGGGATTTGGTCAGTTTCCCCTTGCAATGGAGGACTTCGCCATGCACCGAGGTGGCGACGATGCGGCTGTAATAGTTGGCCAGCGGCAGCTCTTCCAGGGCCACCATCGACAGACGTTCCGCTTCGTCCTGGTCGCCGTCGTTAATCGCTACCTGTGCGCGCAGCGCGTTGAAATCGCCATGCATCGCGGTGTCCATTTCCACACTCATCTCCTGCTCGGCGCGCGCCAGCAGGGTGTTGACTTCGCTGTAACGATGCTGGCTCTGCATCAGCCAGGCCTGCAGCAGGATCAGGCGCGGATTTTCCAGCAGATTTGACCAGGGCAGCGCCGACAGCGACTGCTCCAGCAGCCCTAGTTCGCTATGGTTAAACATGCCCCAGGCGTGGTTGAGTAAGATATCGCGCAGCATTTTGGCATCGCCAGCGGCCAGCGCATGATGAATGGCCTCGCTGGGGAACCCTTGCGCCATCCAGCTTTCCGCCGCAGCGCGGTGGATCTCCGGCAGTTCAACCGCCAGCTCCCACTGACAACGCTGGCGCAGGAAGCTGCCAAACAGCGGGTGATAGCGGAACCATTCACCGGAATCATCCATCCGCTGCAGGAATAGCCCCTGGCGTTCGATCTCCTCCAGCTGCATCTGGCCATTCTCTTCGCCGGTGACGCGCACGATTAACGCGTCGTTCATCGAGCGCAGCAGAGAACTCTTCAGCAAAAAGTTACGCGTGCGGGCGTCGACGTTATCCAGTACTTCATCCACCAGATAATCCGACAGATGGCTGGCGTTAATCCCGGCGAGGCGGCGGGCGGAGTGTTGGGCGGAAGAGTTATTCTGGCGGGCGGAGAGGGCGATGAGCTGCAGCGCGGTGGCCCACCCGGCGACATCGTCGCACAGCCGGCTGCTGTCGTCGGCTTCGATTGGCGACGTCAGACGGCAGTCGAAAAATTGTTTCGCTTCCTGGTGGGTAAAGGCCAGCTGCTGGCTGCCAATCTCCAGAAGCTGATCGCGGACGCGCAGGTTGGCAATGCCCAGCTGCGGCAGGTTACGCGACAGCACCACCAGGGTCATATTCTCCGGCTGATGGCGCAGGAAAAAGCGCATCGCGTCATGGATCACCGGATTATTGATCAGGTGATAATCATCAATGACGAGGTACAGCGGGCGCTGCCAGTCGGCGAGTTCAATAAACAGCTGCGCAAAAAGAGAGGAGAGGCTGGCGTACTGGCGCTTTTGCACCATCGCTTCACTGGCCGCGCAGTGGTTGCCGGTAGCCTGCTGGATCGCCGCGATCAGATAGCTGGCAAAACGCTCCTGCTGATTGTCGCCTTCGTCCAGCGAAAACCACCCGAGATCGTTTTTACCCGCGGCCCACTGAGAAATGAGCGTTGTTTTACCGTACCCGGCAGGGCTGGTGATCAGCACGAGACGATAATTGTTCGCGCCGGAAAGTTTCGCCAGTAAACGCTCACGAACCACAGTGTGTTCAAGGCGGACCGGACGACTTAATTTTGACGGAATCAACATAGTTCTACATTTCGCTGTGCAAGAGAGAGGTTGCGATTTTTTTTGCGCTTCGTAATTAATATCTAATAAGGTCGGTGATTATGAAATTTATTGCAAGTTATGTCCGAACTTTATGCTCTTGAATTTGCTCTATGTCACAAATTTTGACATTGGTTGAGAATGGGGAAAAATCGCAGGCAGAACTCGCCGCCAGCGGTTTTCAGGCGGCGGCTGGCGGAGCGGGGAGAGATTTATTTTATGTGAAGAGTAGTTGTTTGTTTTTATTAAATTATTGTCAGAGATTTCTTAGAAGTAATCTTTTTTGCGGATCAATGTGATGAAATGTGCTTATTTCTCCAGAGCTCTCTATTTATTTTTTTAATAACCTGGCGAGAGGCGGAAAGATTTTTAGCGCGTATTGGCCTGTAACAAATTTTTTCCCTGCGGACGTAACCTCTCGATTGTCATATCGCGGTGATTTTTACAGCATATTTTTGCCTTCTCACCCACACTATAGTGTCCAGGATCACACTTTTCGCTCATCCCCGCCACTCCTCCCTGTCTAATCCCCGTCGGGATGAGGACGATGAATCGGGAGGTCGGCACACTAGCGCCATCGTTTTAGTAAAGGACCCGGATCTCATTATGTCACAGACTTCATTTAACAAAGCTCAGTTTCAGGCTGCACTGACGCGTCAGTGGCAGCATTTTGGTTTACAGTCCGCTTCCGAGATGACACAGCGTCAATGGTGGCGCGCGGTCAGCGGAGCGCTGGCGGAACTTCTGGCGGCGCAGCCGGTAGCGAAACCGGCGCAAGGACAGCGTCACGTTAACTACATCTCGATGGAGTTTCTGATTGGTCGCCTGACCGGCAACAACCTGCTCAACCTGGGCTGGTACGAGGGCGTTAGCGACGCGCTGAAAGGCTACGACGTCAACCTCACCGATCTGCTGGAAGAAGAGACAGACCCGGCGCTGGGTAACGGCGGCCTGGGACGTCTGGCAGCCTGCTTCCTCGACTCCATGGCGACGGTGGGGCAGTCGGCGACCGGTTACGGTCTCAATTACCAGTATGGTCTGTTCCGCCAGTCATTTGACGATGGCCAGCAGATGGAAGCCCCGGACGACTGGGGGCGTAACAGCTACCCGTGGTTCCGTCATAACGAAGCGCTGGATGTCCAGGTCGGCATCGGCGGGAAAGTCAGCAAAAACGGCGAATGGCAGCCGGCGTTCGTCATTACCGGCGAAGCCTGGGACCTGCCGGTGCTTGGCTATCGCAACAACGTCGCCCAGCCGCTGCGTCTGTGGCAGGCCAAACACGCTCATCCGTTCAACCTGACCAAATTCAACGATGGCGATTTCCTGCGCGCCGAGCAGCAGGGCATCGACGCGGAAAAACTGACCAAGGTGCTGTACCCGAACGACAACCATCAGGCCGGTAAAAAACTGCGCCTGATGCAGCAGTACTTCCAGTGCGCCTGCTCAGTGGCCGATATCCTGCGCCGTCATCATCTGGCAGGCCGCAAGCTGGCCGAGCTGGCGGATTACGAAGTGATCCAGCTGAACGATACGCACCCGACCATCGCCATTCCGGAGCTGCTGCGCGTGCTGATCGACGAGCACCAGCTGAGCTGGGACGACGCCTGGGCGATCACCAGCAAAACCTTTGCTTACACCAACCACACCCTGATGCCGGAAGCGCTGGAGTGCTGGGATGAGAAGCTGGTGAAAGCGCTGCTGCCGCGCCATATGCAGATCATTAAAGAGATCAACGACCGCTTTAAACAGCTGGTGGACAAAACCTGGCCGGGCGATAAGCAGGTCTGGGCGAAGCTGGCGGTGGTGCATGACAAGCAGGTGCGGATGGCCAACATGTGCGTGGTGGGCGGCTTTGCCGTCAACGGCGTGGCGGCGTTGCACTCGGACCTGGTGGTAAAAGATTTGTTCCCGGAATATAACCAGCTGTGGCCGAACAAATTCCATAACGTGACCAACGGCATCACGCCGCGCCGCTGGATCAAGCAGTGCAACCCGGCGCTGGCCTCGCTGCTGGATGAGACGCTGAAAAAAGAGTGGGCCAATGACCTCGACCAGCTGATCAATCTGGAAAAATACGCTGACGATGCGGCATTCCGTCAGACCTATCGCGATATCAAGCAGGCCAACAAAGTTCATCTGGCCGAGTTTGTGAAGCAGCGTACCGGGATTGAGATCAACCCGCAGGCGATTTTCGATATTCAGATCAAACGCCTGCACGAGTACAAGCGTCAGCACCTTAACCTGCTGCATATTCTTGCGCTGTACAAAGAGATCCGCGAAAACCCGCAGGCGGACCGCGTGCCGCGCGTCTTCCTGTTCGGCGCGAAAGCGGCGCCGGGCTACTATCTGGCGAAAAACATTATTTTTGCCATCAATAAGGTAGCGGAAGCGATCAACAATGACCCGAAAGTCGGCGATAAGCTGAAGGTGGTCTTCCTGCCGGACTATTGTGTATCGGCAGCGGAAAAACTGATCCCGGCGGCGGATATCTCCGAGCAGATCTCCACCGCGGGTAAAGAAGCCTCTGGCACCGGCAACATGAAGCTGGCGCTGAACGGCGCGCTGACCGTCGGGACGCTGGATGGCGCTAACGTGGAAATCGCTGAGCAGGTGGGCGAGGAAAACATCTTTATCTTCGGCCACACGGTTGAAGAGGTGAAAGCCCTGAAAGCGAAAGGCTACGATCCGCTGAAATGGCGTAAAAAAGACAAGCTGCTCGATGCGGTGCTTAAGGAGCTGGAGAACGGCACCTACAGCAACGGCGACAAGCATGCCTTCGATCAGATGCTGCACAGCCTGCTGCAGGGCGGCGATCCGTACCTGGTGCTGGCCGATTTCGAAGCCTACGTAGCGGCGCAAAAACGGGTAGATGAGCTGTATCGCGACGAGGAGGCCTGGACCCGCGCGGCTATCCTCAACACCGCGCGCTGCGGCATGTTCAGCTCCGACCGCTCGATCCGCGATTATCAGCAACGTATCTGGCAGGCGAAACGCTAAAGGAAGGCCTATGGAGAGTAAACGCCTCGATAATGCCGCGCTGGCGGCGGGCATCAGCCCCAGCTATATCAATGCGCACGGTAAGCCGCAGTCTATCGCGGCTGTCACCAAACAGCGCCTGCTGGATGCGATGCATCGCTCTACCGCCGCCACGAAAGTGGCGGTTAACCCGCTGCCGAACGTGAAAATTTTCACCCACGGCAAAAAAATGTCGCTGCCGGTGGCAGGACGCGGTGAGTATCAGTGGATCCTGACCACTGAGGACGGTAAGCAGTATCAAGGGAAAACCCGCGGCGGCGAGACGCTGCCGCTGCCGGCTAAACTGCCGGAGGGGTACCACTCCCTGACGCTCACCCAGGAGGGAGAGCGTTGGCACTGCCGGACCATTGTCGCGCCGGCGCGCTGCTACGAACCGCAGCCGCTGAAAGAGGGGAAAAAGCTGTGGGGCACCTGCGTGCAGCTTTATACCCTGCGCTCGGAGAAAAACTGGGGGATCGGCGATTTTGGCGATCTGCGGGCCATGTTGCCGGAAATCGCCCGCCGCGGCGGGTCGTTTATTGGCCTTAACCCGATACATGCTCTCTATCCGGCGAACCCGGAGAGCGCCAGTCCGTATAGCCCGTCTTCACGTCGCTGGCTGAACGTCATCTACATCGACGTTAATGCGGTTGAAGATTTCCAGCGTAGCGAAGAGGCGCAGGCGTGGTGGCAGTCCGCAGCGACCCAGCAGGCCTTGCAGGCGGCGCGGCAAACGGATGATGTCGACTATACCGCGGTCACCACGCTGAAAATGACCGCGCTGCGTATGGCGTGGAAACGATTCTCTCGTCGTGAAGATGAGCAGATGACAGCGTTCCGCGAGTTTGTTCTGCGCGAAGGGGAAAGCCTCTACTGGCAGGCCGCTTTCGATGCGCTTCACGCCTGGCAGGTACAACAGGACCCGCTGCGCTGGGGCTGGCCGGCCTGGCCGAAGGCCTTTCAGGATATCGACAGCCCGGAGGTGAAAGCCTTCTGCATTGAGCATGAGGACGACGTCAGTTTCTATCTCTGGCTGCAGTGGCTGGCCTGGAGCCAGTTCGCCGCCTGCTGGGAAACCAGCCAGCGCGACGGGATGCCGATTGGCCTCTACCGCGATCTGGCGGTGGGCGTCGCCGAAGGCGGGTCGGAGACCTGGTGCGACCGTGAGCTGTACTGCCTGAAAGCGTCCGTGGGCGCGCCGCCGGATATTCTGGGCCCGCTGGGCCAGAACTGGGGCCTGCCGCCGATGGATCCGCATATTATTGCCGCTCGCGCCTATGAGCCGTTTATTGATCTGCTGCGCGCCAATATGCAGAACTGCGGCGCGCTGCGCATCGATCACGTGATGTCGGTGCTGCGTTTGTGGTGGATCCCCTATGGTGAAACCGCCGACCATGGCGCTTACGTTCAGTATCCCGTCGACGATCTGCTGTCGCTTCTGGCGCTGGAAAGCCAGCGTCATCGCTGCATGGTGATCGGCGAAGACCTGGGCACGGTACCGGTGGAGATTGTCAGCAAGTTACGCAACAGCGGCGTCTATTCTTATAAGGTGCTCTATTTTGAGAGTGATGCAGAGAAAACGTTCCGCGCGCCGGCGCTGTACCCGGAGCAATCAATGGCTGTGGCGACGACGCACGACCTGCCCACCCTCCGCGGCTACTGGGAAAGCGGCGATCTGACGCTAGGTAAAGCGCTGGGGCTCTATCCTGATGAGGTGGTGCTGCGCGGGCTGTACCAGGACCGCGAGCTGGCGAAGCAAGGGCTGCTGGATGCGTTGCATAAGTACGGCTGTCTGCCCAAACGTGCCGGGCATAAGGCCTCGCTGATGAGCATGACCGGGATCCTCAACCGGGGGATGCAGCGTTACATTGCCGACAGTAACAGTGCGCTACTGGGCCTGCAGCCGGAAGACTGGCTGGAGATGGCGTCGCCGGTTAACATTCCGGGTACCAGCACTGAGTACCCGAACTGGCGCCGGAAGCTGTCCGTCACCCTGGAGCAGATGTTTGCCGATGAACAGGTCAATAAGCTGATCAAGGATCTGGATAAACGGCGTAAGGCGGCGAGCAAGAAAGCCGCCGCCAGATGACTTCCCGCCGCGTCGTTTGCTGCGCGGCGATGAGCATGTCCGATAAAAAAGGCCGGTCCGCATAATGCGGACCGGCCTTTTTCTGTGCGGGAGTCTCCTTACACCACCATCCCCAGCAGCAGACAGCCTACCAGGCCGCATACTGAGATAATGGTTTCCAGCACCGACCAGGACCTGATGGTCTCGCCGATGGTCAGGTTAAAGTACTCTTTGAACAGCCAGAAACCCGGATCGTTGACGTGAGAGAAGATAACGCTGCCGGAGCCAACGGCGATAACCATCAGTTCCGGGCTGACGCCGGTGGTGGCGATCAGCGGCGCGGCAATCCCGCCTGCGGTGATGGCGGCAACGGTCGCCGAACCCAGCGCGATACGCAGCACTGCGGCGATTGACCACGCCATAAACAGCGGAGACATGTTCGATTCGTGCATGATAGAGGCGATGTATTTATCCATGCCGCTATCCACCAGCACCTGCTTGAAGGCGCCGCCACCGCCGATGATCAACAGCATCATGGCGATGATTTTAATAGAGGAAGTCAGGGTATCGTTGATCTGCTCCATAGAGCGGCCGCGGTTCAAACCGAAGGTGAACAGGGCGATCAGTACCGCAATCAGGGTGGCCATCACCGGGTCGCCGAAGAACTCAGCAATCGGCAGGAAGGCGTGGCCCTTCGGCAGGATCATCTCGGCCACGGCGCGCATCGCCATCAGGATCACCGGTACCAGCGAGGTCCAGACGCTGACGCCAAAGCCAGGCATCTCTTCTTCTGTGAACACTTTCGGGTTATGCAGGCCTTCCGGGATCGGCTTATCAATGCCTTTCAGGAAGCGCGCAAACACCGGCCCTGCCAGGATAACCGTCGGGATAGCCAGAATGGTGCCGTAGAGCAGCGTTTTGCCCATATCGGCATGGAAGATGGTGGCAATCGCTGTCGGACCCGGATGCGGCGGCAGGAAGCCGTGGGTGACAGAGAGCGCGGCGGCCATCGGTACACCGACGTACAGCAGCGGGATGCGGGCCGAGGCGGCGATGGTAAACACCAGCGGCAGCATCAGCACGAAGCCCACTTCATAGAACAGCGCGAAGCCGACGGTGAAGCCGGTCAGCACAACCGCCCACTGAATATGCTTCTTACCGAACTTATTGATAAGGGTAGTGGCGATACGCTGGGCGCCGCCGCAGTCTGCCAGCAGTTTACCGAGCATAGCGCCGAAGCCCATGATCAGCGCGAGGCTGCCAAGGGTGCCGCCAACGCCGTTCTTGATAGAGACGATCACTTTATCCAGCGGCATACCCTGCATTAATCCGACGGCGAGCGCCACCAGAACCAGCGCAATGAAGCCGTTCATTTTGAAACGGATCATTAACAGCAATAACAGGGCAACCCCGATAGCAACGATGATTAATGGCATGATTTACCTGGCCTTAATTTGTTATGGGTAACGTCAAAGATTCAACCTGTAAGACATCTGCCCCATGTGGGAGCAAAATAGTCTGGCACCGTAAATACTTGCATTATCCTTACCCAGAGAAAGGATAGCTGGCTATTTTTTTGCCGGTGGTGCCTGAAGTGGATGATACGGGTAACATGTGAGGGTTGAGAATCACCTGACGGGGGAAAATGTTAAATATGAGACTTAAGTCATACTCTTTCCCCGGTTTTTGCCGGTCATTTAGCGGGAGATGTTGCGCGGTAACACAGAAAGGGCCAGGGAGGACCGGCGGCAGGGTGCCGCCGGAGGAAGGGCTTAGTAGTAGGAGTGCTCGCCGCGCTGATGCTCGGTCAGATCGCGAACCCCTTTCAGCTCCGGAAACTCGTTCAGCAGCTGCTTTTCAATGCCTTCTTTCAGGGTCACGTCAACCATCGAACAGCCGTTGCATCCGCCGCCGAACTGCAGAATAGCCAGACCGTCGTCGGTGATCTCCATCAGCGACACGCGGCCGCCGTGGCCCGCCAGCTGCGGGTTAATCTGCGACTGCAGCAGGTACTCGACGCGCTCCATCAGCGGGGCATCGTCAGAGACTTTGCGCATCTTGGCGTTCGGCGCTTTCAGCGTCAGCTGCGAGCCAAGCTGGTCGGTGACGAAATCAATTTCAGCGTCTTCCAGATAGGGCGCGCTGAGCTCATCGACATAGGCGGTCAGCTGTTCAAATTTCAGCGCCGTGTCGGTGTCTTCCACCGCATCCGGTGGGCAGTAAGATACGCCGCACTCAGCGTTTGGGGTGCCGGGATTAATCACAAATACGCGAATTTGCGTCCCTTCTTCCTGATTTGCCAGCAGTTTGGCAAAGTGCGCTTGTGCAGCATCGGAAATACGGATCATAGCGTTGGCCTAATAGTTGACTATTTTACTGGGTTATAATACGCCCATCAGCGGGGGTCTACAAGGTACGGCACAAACACCATACCTGAACCGTCGCGGCGCCGTTTCGCAAAAGCAGGCGGGATATCTCGGCGACGGTGCTGCCGGTCGTGACGACATCATCCACGATAGCGATATGGAGTCCCTCCACGGCAAATTCAAGCTGAAAGGCATTTTTCAGGTTCTGCCTGCGCTGGCGGGCATTGAGCGAATGTTGGACGGCGCCGGCTCGCTGGCGAGTCAGGCCTTCCCGATGCCAGACGCAACCTCGCCAGCGGGCTAACGGTCGGCACAGTTCGTCACACTGATTATAACCCCGGCGCCAGCGGCGGCGATGCCACAGCGGTACGCCGACCATACCGTCCACCGGCGGCAAATCGTGCCGCTGCTTAAGACGCAGCTGCAGCAGACGCGCCAGGGCGGGCCCCAGCTCCGGACGATGGTGAAACTTCAACTGCTGGACCAGACCGCTCAGCGGCGGGCGATAGTCATTGACTGCCACCAGCCAATGCCAGGGAGGCGGCTTTTGCAGGCAGCGGCCGCAGGGATGATGGGATGTCGCCGCCGGCAGGCCACACTGGGGGCAGAGCGGGGGGCAGGCGAGCAGGGCGCGGCTGCAGCGGGAGCAGATCCCCCAGCAGGCGACCGCCAGCGGCATTTGGCATAGCCAGCATAAGCTGTGTGCTGTTAGCATATTTGGCCTTCTGTCCAGTAAAAAAGAGAACGGTAACGGATGAACGACATCTGGTGGCAAACAATCGGCGAAGGGGATTGTCATCTTGTGCTGCTGCACGGCTGGGGGCTGAACGCTCAGGTATGGGATTGCATCACGCCGCAGCTGGCTTCGCATTTTACCCTCCACCTGGTGGACCTGCCGGGCTATGGCCGCAGCGGCGGGTATGGGGCGATGTCGCTCGAGGCGATGGCGCAGCGGGTGCTGGAGCAGGCTCCTCCTCAGGCGGTGTGGCTGGGCTGGAGCCTGGGCGGGCTGGTGGCAAGCCAGGTGGCGATGATGCACCCGGAACGCGTGCAGGCGCTGGTGACGGTTGCCTCTTCCCCCTGTTTCGCGGCCCGTGACGACTGGCCCGGCATCAAGCCCGAGGTGCTGGCCGGGTTTCAGCAGCAGCTGAGCGACGATTTCCAGCGCACCGTCGAGCGATTCCTCGCCCTGCAAACCATGGGCACAGAGAGCGCGCGTCAGGATGCGCGGGCGTTAAAGCAGGCGGTGCTCTCGCTGCCGATGCCTTCCGCCGAGGCGCTGAACGGCGGACTGGAGATCCTCAGAACCGTCGATCTGCGCCAGGCGCTGGTTGGGTTGCCGATACCGTTTCTGCGGCTGTATGGCCGGCTGGACGGACTGGTGCCGCGCAAGATTGTCCCGCTGCTGGATAAGCTGTGGCCGGAAAGCGAGTCAATCCTCTTCGATAAGGCGGCGCATGCGCCGTTTGTTTCCCATCCCGCGGCCTTCTGCGAGCCGCTGCTGGCGTTGAAAACGCGGCTGGGGTAATTTTTTTTGCCGCGCCATGGTAAATGGGCCATTCCTAGCAATACTTAGGTTGTTACGGTGGTTGATTATTTCATTCCGCCACCGTGACCTACAATAACAACCTTATGGAGAGTAGAGGCTATGAAACTTGTTACAGGAATGGTTGCATCTCTGGTGATTGGCACCCTGTCTTTTGGCGCATTTGCCGCGAAAGAGATCCAAAAAGAAGACGTGGCGAAGATGAATTTGACCAAGGTCGGCAGCATCACGACCTCCAGGACGACGTCACCGATGGACGCCCGACGCGATCTGTCTAAAAAAGCCGATGAGCTGGGTGGGAAATACTTTGTGGTGATTGCCGGGCAGAAAAACGAAAAAACCGTACACGCTAACGCTGACGTTTATAAATAATCCAGTCATAAAAAACGGGCCTGTTGGCCCGTTTTTCACTGCTGTCTTACTCGTTTTACCCGCTGCGCGATCTGGCCTGACTCTTTTCATCGCAGCGCCCACCACTCCTGCTGGCACGCCGCTTTCCCTTCAGGACAGCTTTTACAGCTGCCTGAGAGACAGCCCTCGCTCGTTTCGCTGATCCGTACCACCTTACCCATGGCTTCCATCCGTTCCAGCATCGCGTCAATCAGCGGCTGAGGCGTCCGCAGGCGGGCGCTGAGCTGTTTCGCCTCCATACGACCCTGCAGGGCCAGCATATCGCGGACTTCCATTAACGACGCCACAGACCCTCCTTAGTGGCAATCGCCAGCCGGGCTGGAACAGCAGGAGGCCGGCGTTTTTCGGGTGGCCAGCAGCGAGACGTCCACCCGGCTGCGCGCCCGGCGCAGCAGGCCGAAGAGCACCACGTTGAACAACACCACTGCCAGGATACACACCAGGCTGTAGCGCGGATGGTCGCTAAAGCTGACGGTCTGGTAATAGAGCGTCGAGAGCGAATAGGCGATATTCAGCCCCCACAGGATGGAGAAGGTCATCCAGCCGCGGCTCGATTCGCGGGCGATGGCGCCCATCACCGAGATGCAGGGGATATAGAGCAGAACGAAGATCAGGTAGCTGTATGCCGCCGCCGCGCTGCCAAATTTACTGCCCATCACGCCCATGGCGCCGGTGGCCATCTCGCCATCGCCTTTGCTGGCTTCGATGGGGTTGGCCAGGACGCTGAGGCTGAAGGTGTCTTTCAGTCCCTGCCATGTTTCGTCGACGGCGGCGAGCAGTTCTTCGCCGAGGCTGAAGGTCTGCGGATTGAATTCCTCATTCTGGATATCTT
Organism: Klebsiella sp. PK18; assembly: GCF_057784655.1. Classification (NCBI taxonomy): domain Bacteria; kingdom Pseudomonadati; phylum Pseudomonadota; class Gammaproteobacteria; order Enterobacterales; family Enterobacteriaceae; genus Klebsiella; species Klebsiella sp. PK18. The sequence goes on from NZ_CM173493.1 coordinate 380,112, forward strand.
CGGCGGTATAGAGGGTGTTCAGCGTACCGACCACCACCTCCTTCGCCATCGCGCCGGTAAACAGGCCGACGGTGGCCTGCCAGTTATCTTCATGCACGCCGATCGGTTTAAACACCGGCGTAATGACCCGGCTCACCGAGGCCAGCGCGGAGTCGTTGATGTTGTCGACGACCTTACCGCTCAGCGAGAAGCTGTTCAGCGCGCTGAGGAAGATGCTGACAATGACGATCACCTTCCCGGCGCGCAGCACAAAGCCTTTCAGGCGCTGCCAGGTCTGGATAATCAGGCTCTTGATGTGCGGGACGTGGTACACCGGCAGCTCCATCACGAATGGCGAGGCTTCGCCACGCATAATGGTGTGCTTCAGCATCAGGCCGGTGAGAATGGCCATCACAATGCCCAGTACGTAGAGCGAGAAGACCGCCAGCGCACCGTTCTGACCAAAGAACGCGGCTGCGAAGACGGCGAAGATCGCCAGCCGCGCGCCGCAGGACATAAACGGCGCCATCATAATGGTCATCAGACGCTCGCGCGGCGCGTCAAGGGTACGGGCGCCCATCACCGACGGCACGTTGCAGCCGAAACCGACAATCAACGGGACAAAGGATTTCCCCGGCAGGCCGAGGGCTTGCATCAGGCGGTCCATGACAAAGGCGGCGCGCGCCATGTAGCCGGAGTCCTCAAGGAAGGAGAGGAACAGATACATCATGCCGATCTGCGGCACCAGCGGCAGCACGGTGTTGATACCGCCGCCGATCCCCTGGGCGAGGAACACGGTCAGCCAGTCCGGGAAGTGCAGGGTGTAGCCCAGCCATTGAATACCGTGAATAAAGACCGCGACCGAACCGGCATCAAAAATCGGCTGCAGCGCGCCGCCGATGTTTATCGCCAGCAGGAACATCAGGTACATGACAAAGAGAAAAATCGGCAACCCGAGGAAGCGGTTGAGGATCACTTTGTCCATCGCCGCGGTGAAGCGGCTCGGCTCGGCGGTCAGGGTGTTGCTGACGGCGTCGCAAATGGCGGCGATGGTCTGATAGCGTGCGTCTGCGATATGCAACGCCGGGTCGTCGATCTCGTCGCTGAGATTCGCCAGAGCAATATCCAGTTTATCGGCGGCGTCGCCGGCATAGGCCCGGCTGTAGATATCGCCCTCCAGCATCTGCAGACCCAGCCAGCGCCGCTGCCGGGTCGGGATCTGCGCTGACATTTGCTGCGCCAGCAGGTCAGCTTCGCGCAGCAGCGGCTGCGGATAGTGAACCAGCTCAATATCGCTGTTCGCCTGATGACGGTCGAGGGCAATCTTCAGCGCTTCGATTCCGCGTCCGCGGGTTGAGACCAGCGGAATGACCGGGCAGCCGAGACGGGCGGCGAGGGCGTCGATATCGATACGCACCTGCTGCTTTTCGGCGATATCCAGCATGTTCAGCGCGACGACGCAGGGGATCCCCAGCTCGAGCAGCTGCAGCGTCAGATAGAGGTTTCGCTCAAGGTTGGAGGCATCAACCACGTTAATCAGCATGTCGGCGTCGCCGCTCAGGATGTAGTGGCAGGCAATCTGCTCGTCCAGCGAGGTCTGCGAAGAGATGGTGGTCAGGGAGTAGGTCCCCGGGAGGTCGACCAGCGTGACCTGATGGTCAGTGGTGGCGAAAACGCCCTCTTTACGCTCAACGGTGACCCCGGCCCAGTTGCCTACGCGCTGGCGGGCGCCGGTCAGCTGATTAAATAAGGTGGTCTTGCCAGAATTAGGATTACCAATTAAACCAACGGTTAATTTTTTCATATTTCAGACTCTTGTGCCGGGCCAGCCGTTATTGTGCAACCGCTTCCAGTTCGATTAAGGCGAGATCTTTTTTGCGTAATACCAGACTGACGCGTCGGGTTTCAATATGAACAGGATCGCCGAGCGGCGCTACGCGAACCACATGAAAAGAGGAACCGGGCAGCATGCCGAGGGAGAGTAATTTCTGACGGTATGCTGGGCTAATATCGCGGGAGAATCCGGTAATTTTCCACGCACTATCAGGTGTGAATTGCATAGGGCCTACTTGTCTATCGATAACCGAAGAAGAATTTTCCGGACGCCTGGAGGCAGCTGCGCCGGGGACCGTAGCCAACGAAAAAGGAAAAAACGTTCTGAAAGTGATGATAATGAGAATGGTTTTTATCATCAATACATATGATGCGCTTCGCGCTATTTTTATAGCGAAAATCACCTTTTTATTGATATGCCGCAAAATCCAGTCGGTGATCAAATAGGCGCAAAATATTATTTCGGCGATCTAATGTTTAATTAAGGTTTCTTAAGTTAACGAAATGAAAATAATAATTTCGCGACCTTTCCTTAACGGAATTAATGCAGGTTATCAGAAATGACTGAACCCGTTTTGCGCGTAATGGCGGCCGTATCGCCAGGGGATGAAAAATGAAAACTGCCCCTGAAAAGGGGCAGGGAGAGATTAGCGTTTTTTACCCATCGCCGCAGCGAGGGCATCCATCATTGCGCTGTTACCGGCAGGCTGTGCCTCGCGACCGCGGGGTTTGGCGGCCTTCGCGGCCGGGCGGTTACCCTGGGGGCGATCCTGACCGCCGCCGCGGCGGGCGTTGCTGTCGCCTGGCTGCTCGTCGAGACGCATGGTCAGGGCGATACGTTTACGCGGCAGATCGACTTCCATGACCTTGACCTTCACGATGTCGCCCGCTTTCACCACGGTGTGCGGATCTTCAACAAACCGGTCAGAAAGCGACGAAATGTGTACCAGTCCATCCTGATGGACGCCGATATCGACAAACGCGCCGAAATTGGTGACGTTGGTGACGGCGCCTTCCAGGATCATCCCCGGCAGTAGATCGTTCATGGTCTCTACGCCGTCGGCGAACTTCGCCGTCTTAAACTCCGGACGCGGATCGCGGCCCGGTTTTTCCAGCTCTTTGATAATGTCGGTGACGGTCGGAACGCCGAACTTCTCATCGGTGAAATCCGCAGCCTTCAGATGACGCAGTTCGCTGCTGTTGCCCATCAGATCTTTCAGCGCCTGTTGGGTGGCGGCCAGAATGCGCTCGACCACCGGATAGGCTTCCGGGTGCACGGTGGAGGCATCCAGCGGGTTGTCGCCGTGGTTGATACGCAGGAAGCCGGCGCACTGTTCAAAGGCTTTCGGCCCCAGACGGCTGACCTTCAGCAACTGCTGGCGATTCTGGAACTGGCCGTTCTCGTCGCGCCAGGCAACGATGTTCTGCGCCATCATGCGGGTCAGGCCGGCGACGCGGGTCAGCAGCGGAACGGAGGCGGTGTTCAGGTCAACGCCGACGGCGTTCACGCAGTCTTCCACCACCGCGTCCAGCTTACGCGCCAGCTGGGTCTGGCTGACATCGTGCTGATACTGGCCGACGCCAATCGATTTCGGGTCGATTTTCACCAGCTCGGCCAGGGGATCCTGCAGACGGCGGGCGATGGAGACCGCGCCGCGCAGCGACACGTCGAGGTCCGGGAACTCCTGGGCCGCCAGCTCGGAGGCGGAGTAAACGGAAGCCCCGGCTTCGCTGACGATCACCTTCTGGGCGGTGACTTTCGGGAACTGCTTCTGCACGTCGAGGAAGAAACGCTCGGTTTCACGCGAGGCGGTACCATTGCCGATGGCCACCAGCTCAACATTGTACTTTTCACACAGCGCGGCGACGACGACGGCCGCTTTGGCGGCCTGGCCGGTATGGGGATAGATGGTATCGGTGGCGACCAGTTTACCGGTGGCGTCGACGACGGCCACTTTCACCCCGGTGCGCAGGCCCGGATCGAGTCCCATGGTGGCGCGCAGCCCGGCGGGCGCGGCCATCAGGAGGTCGTGCAGGTTACGGGCGAAGACGTTGATGGCTTCGTCCTCCGCGCGCTCGCGCACGGTGCCCATCAGCTCGGTTTCGAGGTGCATCAGCACTTTGATACGCCAGGTCCAGCTGACGACACCTTTACGCCAGCTGTCCGCCGGGGCGTTATTCAGGCGCAGGCCAAGGTGGTCGATAATAATTTGCTCGCCGTGGCTCTCTTTCGGCGGCTCGTCAAACTGCGGATCGGCGTTTAAAGAGAGCTGCAGCACGCCTTCGTTGCGACCGCGGAACATCGCCAGGGCGCGATGCGAGGGCACGGTGGCGATCGGCTCGTGGTGATCGAAGTAGTCGCGGAATTTGGCGCCTTCCTCTTCTTTGCCGCTGACGACGGTGGAGACCAGGTGGGCGTTTTTCCACAGATAGTCGCGGACCTTCGCCAGCAGCGCGGCGTCTTCGGCAAACCGCTCCATCAGAATATAGCGCGCGCCGTCCAGGGCCGCTTTGCTGTCGGCGATGCCGTTGTCAGCGTTAATATATTTTGCGGCTTCCGCTTCCGGATCGTGGGCCGGTTCGTTCCACAGCAGGTCAGCCAGCGGCTCCAGCCCGGCTTCGATGGCGATCTGCCCGCGGGTACGGCGCTTCGGCTTGTACGGCAGGTAGAGATCTTCCAGTTCGGTTTTGCTGAGCGTGGTGGTGATGGCTTTTTCCAGCGCGTCGGTCAGTTTGCCCTGTTCAGCGATGGATTTGAGGATCGCCTGACGACGGTCTTCCAGTTCGCGCAGATAGCCAAGGCGGGTTTCCAGATTACGCAGCTGCGTGTCATCCAGACCGCCGGTGACTTCTTTACGATAACGTGCAATAAACGGCACGGTGTTCCCTTCATCAAGCAGGCGAACGGCAGCTTCTACCTGTTCGGCTCTGGCCTGAAGTTCACCCGCAATAATGCGGCAGAGCGAATCATTCATCATGGCTTTTAATTCATCTTTAGGGTCAAAAATCAGGGACTAGTTATACGGACTGACGGCTGAAAATGCCAGTCGCGCCCGGTGTCTCTCGGAAAGTTCTTGTCTATTTTACGTATTCGATCTCGTTGACATACCAGCTGGCTTCGCCCGCCGGCGTGTTAACGATAGCCAGATCGCCGACCTCTTTTTTCAGCAAGGCGCGCGCCATTGGCGAGTCGATGGAGATGTAGTCTTTGCGGCCAAAAATCTCATCGTAGCCGACGATGCGAAAGCGTTTGGTATCGCCCTCGTCGTTTTCGATCTCTACCCAGGCGCCGAAGAAGACTTTGCCTTCCTGCTGCGGGGAATAATCGACGATCTTTAACTGTTCCAGACATTTGGTCAGATAGCGGACCCGGCGATCGATCTCCCGCAGGCGCTTTTTGTTGTACTGGTAGTCCGCGTTCTCGCTGCGGTCGCCAAGGCTGGCGGCCCAGGTGACCTTTTTGGTCACTTCCGGGCGCTCCTGGCGCCACAGGTAGTCCATTTCCTGCTTCAGTTTTTCATATCCCTCGCGGGTGATCAGCGGCGTTTTCATCGTGAGTTCAACCTTCTGACAGTCTGTCGTTGCGCACAATTTGTAGCGCGTAATAATACCGACAGGATAAATACTGTGTCTTATGATTAAATGTATACTTAACCTGCTGTTAAATATGCTTTGTAACAATTTAGCCTGGAATATATACCAGATTTAGCTGGTGAGCGCGCCGGGCTTTTTTGAGAATACGCACTGACTATTGCAGTGAACCTTTGGGAGTACAAACAATGCAAGAGAATTATAAGATTCTGGTTGTGGATGACGACATGCGCCTGCGTGCGCTGCTCGAACGTTATCTGACCGAGCAGGGCTTCCAGGTTCGTAGCGTGGCGAACGCCGAACAGATGGATCGTCTGTTAACCCGTGAATCCTTCCACCTGATGGTGCTGGATCTGATGCTGCCAGGGGAAGATGGTCTCTCGATTTGCCGTCGTCTGCGCAGTCAGAGCAACCCGATGCCGATCATTATGGTGACGGCGAAAGGTGAAGAGGTTGACCGGATCGTTGGCCTGGAAATCGGGGCTGACGACTACATTCCGAAGCCGTTTAACCCGCGTGAACTGCTGGCCCGTATTCGGGCGGTGCTACGTCGTCAGGCGAATGAACTGCCGGGCGCGCCATCGCAGGAAGAGGCGGTTATCGCCTTTGGTAAATTCAAACTGAACCTGGGCACCCGCGAGATGTTCCGTGAAGACGAGCCGATGCCGTTGACCAGCGGCGAATTTGCGGTCCTGAAGGCGCTGGTGAGTCATCCTCGCGAACCGCTGTCGCGCGATAAGCTGATGAACCTCGCCCGCGGGCGCGAATATTCTGCGATGGAGCGCTCCATCGACGTTCAGATCTCCCGCCTGCGCCGCATGGTGGAAGAGGATCCGGCGCATCCGCGCTATATCCAGACCGTCTGGGGTCTGGGCTACGTCTTCGTCCCGGACGGCTCTAAGGCATGAAACGCGTGCGCTTTTCGCCGCGCAGCTCCTTTGCTCGCACGCTGCTCCTGATCGTCACCTTGCTGTTCGTCAGCCTGGTGACGACCTATCTGGTGGTACTGAATTTCGCGATCCTGCCGAGTCTCCAGCAGTTTAATAAAGTATTGGCCTACGAAGTCCGTATGCTGATGACCGACAAACTGCAGCTGGAGGATGGCACCCAGCTGGTGGTGCCCCCGGCGTTTCGTCGTGAAATTTATCGTGAGCTGGGGATTTCGCTCTATTCCAATGAAGCGGCGGAAGACGCAGGGCTGCGCTGGGCGCAGCATTATGAATTCTTAAGCCAGCAGATGGCGCATCAGCTCGGCGGCCCCACTGAGGTGCGGGTGGAGGTCAATAAAAGCTCCCCCGTGGTGTGGCTGAAGACCTGGCTGTCGCCCAATATCTGGGTGCGGGTACCGCTGACCGAGATCCATCAGGGCGACTTCTCGCCGCTGTTCCGCTATACCCTGGCGATCATGCTGTTGGCGATAGGCGGCGCCTGGCTGTTTATCCGTATTCAGAACCGTCCGCTGGTAGATCTCGAACACGCGGCGCTGCAGGTCGGGCGCGGTATTATCCCGCCGCCGCTGCGAGAGTACGGCGCCTCTGAGGTGCGCTCGGTGACCCGCGCCTTTAACCATATGGCCGCGGGCGTGAAGCAGCTGGCTGACGACCGTACGTTGCTGATGGCCGGGGTCAGCCACGATTTACGTACTCCGCTGACGCGCATTCGTCTGGCCACCGAGATGATGGGCGAGCAGGACGGGTATCTCGCGGAGTCGATTAACAAAGATATCGAAGAGTGCAACGCCATCATCGAGCAGTTTATCGACTATCTGCGCACCGGGCAGGAGATGCCGATGGAGCTGGCGGACCTCAATGCGGTGCTGGGGGAAGTGATCGCTGCTGAGAGCGGCTATGAACGTGAGATCGCCACTGCCCTGCAGGCCGGTGAAATCCCGGTACGCATGCACCCGCTTTCTATCAAGCGTGCGCTGGCGAATATGGTGGTGAATGCGGCCCGCTACGGCAATGGCTGGATCAAGGTCAGCAGCGGCAGCGAAGCGAGCCGGGCCTGGTTCCAGGTGGAAGATGACGGGCCGGGGATCAAACCTGAGCAGCGCGAACATCTGTTCCAGCCGTTTGTACGCGGCGATAGCGCCCGCAGTACCAGCGGCACCGGGCTGGGGCTGGCGATTGTTCAGCGTATTATCGACAATCACAACGGCCGGCTGGAGATTGGCTCCAGCGAACGCGGCGGATTACTGATCCGCGCCTGGCTACCGGTGCACCGGATGCTGGCGCCGATGAAACCCACCAAAGAGAGCTGAGTGCGGCCGAGGTTGGCTAATCAGGACGTTGCACAACAAAAAGCCGGGCAAGCCCGGCTTTTTCACCTCTGCGCCCGTTAGCGCTGCGGCCCTGCCGCCACCAGCGCGGCGCCCGCTGGCGTATCGGTATACTTCTCAAAGTTCTCGATAAACAGCTTCGCCAGCTGATCGGCTTTTTCCTGCCACTGCTCCGGGGAACCATAGGTGCTGCGCGGATCGAGGATCTGGGTATCCACACCCGGGAGCGCCGTTGGGATCTGCAGGTTAAACATCGGCAGGGTAAAGGTCTCCGCGTTGTCCAGCGAGCCATTGAGGATGGCGTCGATGATGGCGCGGGTATCTTTAATCGAGATACGCTTGCCGGTGCCGTTCCAGCCGGTATTGACCAGATAAGCCTGCGCGCCGGCCGCCTGCATACGTTTAACCAGCACTTCGGCGTACTGTGTCGGATGCAGCGACAGGAAGGCGGCGCCAAAGCAGGCGGAGAAGGTTGGCGTGGGCTCGGTCACGCCGCGTTCGGTGCCGGCCAGTTTGGCGGTAAACCCGGACAGGAAATGGTACTGGGTCTGATCGGCGGTCAGGCGGGAGACCGGCGGCAGGACGCCGAACGCATCGGCCGTCAGGAAGATCACTTTGGTGGCGTGACCCGCTTTGGAAACCGGTTTAACAATGTTGTCGATATGGTCGATGGGGTAGGAGACGCGGGTGTTTTCAGTCTTCGAACCGTCATCGAAATCGATCGTGCCATCGGCGCGCACCACCACGTTTTCCAGCAGAGCATTGCGGCGAATGGCGTGATAGATATCCGGCTCGGCCGCTTCAGAGAGCTTGATGGTCTTGGCGTAGCAGCCCCCTTCGAAGTTAAACACGCCGTCGTCATCCCAGCCATGTTCATCATCGCCAATCAGGCGGCGTTTTGGATCGGTGGAGAGGGTGGTTTTGCCGGTGCCTGAGAGGCCGAAGAAAATAGCGACATCGCCTTTTTCGCCGACGTTGGCTGAGCAGTGCATGGAGGCGATGCCCTTCAGCGGCAGCAGGTAGTTCATGATCGAGAACATCCCTTTCTTCATTTCGCCACCATACCAGGTGCCGCCGATCAGCTGGATGCGCTCGGTGAGGTTGAAGGCGATGAAGTTTTCCGAGTTCAGACCTTGCTCTTTCCACTGCGGGTTGGTGCACTTCGCGCCGTTCATCACGATGAAGTCGGGCTCGAAGTCCGCCAGCTCTTCATCGCTCGGGCGGATGAACATGTTTTTAACGAAGTGCGCCTGCCAGGCCACTTCGGTAATAAAGCGCACGCTGAGACGGGTATCGGCGTTGGCGCCGCAGAAGGCGTCGACGATAAACAGCCGTTTACCGGACAACTGCTGGGTCACCAGCCCTTTCAGATGCTGCCAGGTTTCCTGTGAAAGCGGCTTGTTGTCGTTTTTACCTTTGCCTTTATCGGACCACCAGACGGTATCGCGGGTGGTGTCGTCGCGAACGAGATACTTATCTTTCGGAGAACGGCCGGTAAAAATGCCCGTGTCGACGGCGATAGCACCCAGACTGGTTAATACGCCACGTTCGTAACCTTCCAGGCTGGGGTCGAGCTCTTCCTGAAACAACATATCGTAGCTGGGGTTGTGGACGATATCCTGAACGTCATTGATACCATAAGCCTTGAGATCCTGCGGGGTTAAACCATGATTAACGCGCATGTCACTGCTCCTTAGCCAAGATGTACTGCTGTAAATTGTAGGGTTTCTTACCGGGTATTGACCGCGACCAGGCTCATAGATTTACGTATCTCGACATTCCTCAGAATGACGAAAAAAACGGTGACTCCTGTCACGAAGTGAAGTGGATTATCTCAGGAAATGGACGGATGTTGGGGGTAGATGTTTATTAATGGTTAAAAAGTAATTAAAAAAACTACTGAATTGTGAATGTAATCGCTTTCCTGGAATAAAATTACGTAACTCTTTCAGGGAAAATCGATTCAACTCGTGAATAAATAAAAGTCAGGCACAAGGCGACGAACAACATCGCCACCCTGTACCTGTGGAAGACGCGGGGATTAATGGACCTGTGGGTCGGCCGGAGAGGCGTTATTACGGATCTCGGCAATATCCATGGCATTGAAGATATAGTGGTTACCGCAGTAGTCGCAGTGCATATCAATCTCGCCTTCATCGGCGAGGATGCTATCTATCTCTTCATCCGGCAGGGTCTTCAGCGCGCCAGCGCAGCGTTCACGAGAACACGTACATTTGAACTCGACGCTCTGCGGCTCGTAGACCGTGACCTCTTCCTCATGGTACAGGCGCCACAGCACATCGTTCGCCGGCAGGGTGAACAGCTCTTCCGCCTTGATGGTCTCGGTGAGCGTCGCCAGGTGCTCGAAGTCGGTCGTCTGGGTATCCTGCGCCGGCATCACCTGCAGCAGCATCCCACCGGCCATCGGCTGACCTTCATGTTCCCCGGTGCGAATGATGAGGCGCGTCGGCAACTGCTCTGAACGCTGGAAGTAATCTTCCAGGCAGGCGGCCAGCGTATCGCCTTCCAGACCGACCACACCCTGATAACGTTCACCCTCTTTCGGGGAGATGGTAATGACCAGATAGCCGTTGCCGACCATCGTTTTCAAATCCGCATCGTCCGCAATATCGCCCTGCACGCGCGCGACGCCGCGCAACTGCTGCTGGTTATTGCCGTTGATCACCGCCAGCTGTAAAGGGCCATCGCCCTGCAGCTGAACGGTAATATCACCAGCAAACTTCAGCGTCGCGGTCAGCAGGCTGGTGGCGACCAGCAGCTCCGCCAGCACCGTTTTCACCGGCTGTGGATAGGTGTGATTCGCCAGAATCTGTTCCAGGGTTTCCGACACCGTCACCAGCTCGCCGCGTACGGCATAGTTTTCAAACAGATAACGATGTAATTGATCGTGTTGAGTCATAATCATCTCTCTTTCTGGCGCGAGTTACTCACTCTCGCCGTGTTTAAATCTCATCAGGTCGCGGCGCTCTTTCTTGTCCGGACGTCTGTCAGGGTGCGGCATGGTCAGGGCGTTCATTTTGCGCGCCAGGGCCACTTTTTCACGCTTCTCGATACTTTCCGCCGTCTCTTCATACAGGGCGACGGCTTCACTTGCCGGGCGGCGCTGTTCGGTAATACCGACGATCCGTACCGTACGCTCGTCATTGCCCTGGCGCAGCGTCAGCATGGCGTCCAGCTCGACAATTTTCCCGGGTTTGCTGCGTTGTCCGTTGTAATGCACCTTGCCGCCTTCAACCATCTCCCGCGCCAGCGCGCGGGTCTTGTAAAAGCGGGCGGCCCAAAGCCATTTGTCCAGTCTGACGGTTTCGCTGGGCTTCTCTTTCATCGCCTCTCCTTCGGGGTAAGCGAAGGGATCAGTCGCCGGTAATCATTCAGCCCCGGATGGCGCAGATACTGCTTTTCCGCCAGCCCGGAGTCGGGATTGGTAATGCCCAGGCAGTAACGAATGCCAAATTCCCTCGCGGCATCCAGAATCGCCTCGCTGTCGTCGACAAACAGCGTTTTATGGGCCTCAAGGCCAGTCTCCTCCGCCACGGCGCGCCACAGGCGCTGATCCTCTTTCGGATAACCAAATGTGTGGGTGGAAAGTAATAAATCAAGGTGCGCATCCAGGCCGGTGTGTTTGAGCTTCACCGCCAGATTGTGGGGATGGGCATTGGTCAACAGAATGCGTCGCTTACCGCAGGCCTTGAGCGCATCAAGGAACGGCACCGTATCCTCGCGCAGCGTGGCGCGCGGACCCTGTTCGCTGGTCATCGCACAAATATCCAAACCCAGGCGCTCGCTCCAGTAATCCAGACAGTACCAGTTTAGCGTATGCTGCACGGCGTGATACTCCTGGCGCATGGCGTCTTTCGCCTCCTGCAGATTGAGGCCGCGGGCGGCTCCCCAGGTTTCAGGCACCAGCGTTTGCCAGAAATAGTTGTCAAAAGCGAGGTCCAGGAGCGTGCCGTCCATATCCAGCAGAACGGTATCGACCTCCTGCCAGGCGATATCAAAATGCATGATGACTCTCCAGCGAGCAGAAAATGGGCGACAGGGTATCATACCCTGTCGCCGGGAAAATTAATCTTGCGGGTCAGACGCGGGGAGCAGTACCGGGTTCAGGCAGCTTTCGTAATATTTCTGAATCTCTTCCATACGCTGGCGATGGCGTTGATAACGACGCAGCGCCTGTACGCCGTGGTAAGCCATGCACCCCAGCATCGACAACAGCAGCAGCGTAATGCCCAGATAGCGCCACAGTCCGCTGCGGTCGGGGATGCGGTGCAGATTGATATGCTGGGTGCCGTTGGCGTCGGTAAACAGATTGGTGACGATCCCTTCGGCGTGGAAAGGGGTATGCATGAGCATACCGGCCAGCCGCCGCAGCTCGCTCCACTGCTCATGTGCCGGATAATCATACAGGCTCACCGCCGGCCACGGCTGATTGACCAGCACGCTGCCTTCATCGCTGGCGATCAAGAAACCGCCGGGCGCCGGGCTGTTTAGCGCCTGCGCGGCTCGCGAAGTTTCACGCATTACAAAGGGGGCGGTGGAAGTGGTCACCAGATTCTCCAGCGACTCCGCGCTGACCGGGCGCAGCAGCACGTTCACGCCGTCCAGTTTCCCGGCGGTGGCGCGCTTGGTCAGCGCCTCCCAGTTACGGGTATTTCCGAGGTTGACCAGCGCATTCTTCAGGCGCAGGCAGTCATCCTTTGCCGAGCAGAGATCGTTGGTTTTCAGGACGATATCGCCGAAATCATCCAGCAGCACCATGCCTGATTTCTGAATCGCGGAGCGCAGCGCCGGGCTGACGCGGGAGTCATCGTCGGTTTCCGGATGCAGCTGGCGCTGGACGGATTGCATCAGGGCGGTCGCTTTGCTGACAATATCAGACTCCGGTAGCGGCAGAGGAGGGGCGTCGTTCCATACAATCTGTGAACAATCGAAAGGCAGGAACGGCGAATCCTCTTTGGCCGACCAGCTACCCGGCGTACGGATATTACACATCCCGGTGCCTGTCAGGCGCAGCGTATCGCCAATGCGCACATGGGCTTTTGCCAGCTGGTCGACGGTTGTCGCTTCAATCGTCTGGGCGCCCTTCAACCACGACAGGGTGAACTTAAACGGCATATTTAGCGGTACGCTGACCCACAGCATGATCACCACTACCAGCGCGCCGGCGGCGATAATCGCGCTGCGCAGCCAGTACTGTAGCGGGAAGTTTTTCACTTCATCATGGAGCGACAGGTAGCGTCCCTGGCGGGCCACGTGACGGTTGAGATAGATATCAATATCGGTCTGCTGTCCCAGGTCCTGGGCTATCCATGGCTGCCAGTGGCGCGGATAGATAAGATCGATAATGCCCAGCGAGATATTATTGATATGTTCTTGATCGTTTTCGCCAAACAGTCCCCAGCGCTTGGGAACGCCACGCAGGCAGTGGATTTCGCGCAACGCGGCGCGGCGCGGCGGGGCATAGATCCCCCCCACGCCAGCGGCGAGAAGCAGTACCCCCGCGGCCACCAGCCAGGGGGTAAAAACGGCTGGCCCAATCAGGCTGAAATAAAAGAACAGAAAGGAGGCGACGATCAGGATCGCTTCGCGCAGCCCATCCGGCCGGTTGAGGGCGTGTTCTTCCCGACTTTCCCGACGGATCTGCCGTAGCTCTACCTGTTCGCTCTCTTCGCCGCGAATGGAGGCCTGGGTGGCCGATGCGCGTTCCAGGGCGTAGCTTTGCGCCTCCTGACGATAGTCGCTCAGGCTATGTCCGTTAAGGGTGATAACCAGCGGCAGGCTGTCGGTGGGGATCAGCTCAACGCTGTTTTCGTCGTTGATATGCTGTTCCCAGAACGGCGGCAGATGGACTTCCACCGAATCGAGAAAGTAGCGCCATTTATTCGGCGCGTCGGTAGTGATCCCGTAGCGAGTGATGGCTCGCGTCACCGCGTAGACCGTATCACTCTGTTCATTCAGCGCCAAAGCGACGGGTGCGGTCGTTGCGCCGGACGCCGGGACCTGCAGGGTGCGACTGAGCTCCGCAAGATACTTTTCGATAGCCTGACGCTCATCGGCAGGAAGCGGCCGCGTAGTGGCGTCGCTAAAGGCGTGCAGTAGAGGAAGGCGTCGGCGTCTGGCGTGAGACCGGTACCACCATCCGATGAGCAATACGCAGATTAGCAGAGCTGTAAGGAAAATCAGAAAGGTGCCCATGCCCATCCCATCATAGTTATTTTTTTCTTACGATATCGTCGGTGAACGTGAAGACTAACGTCAAGCTGCAGTGTTAGTGGCGCACCTGGTTACAGGGTAGTGAATATGTCATGCAGCAACGTATAAGCTTACCAAAAACGTTAATGCGCAGAAATCGGTAAATTCTCAAACAGAATTCAAGCTATTGACTTTTTTATCTTTATTACTTTCCCCTTTGCCGGTAAAAGGTTACAACTCTGTAAATAAGTAGCGATTTGGATTGCCGAAAGCGTGTTGCGTATCGCACAATGACTGCTTAATCACAGCATAGACCGATGACAATGAGCAAATCATTACAAAAACCCACCATTCTCAATGTTGAAACTGTCGCCCGTTCGCGCCTCTTTAATGTCGAAAGCGTCGATCTGGAATTCAGCAACGGTGTGCGTCGCGTTTATGAACGTATGCGGCCATCCACCCGTGAAGCGGTGATGATTGTGCCGATTGTTGATGATCACATTATTTTGATTCGCGAGTATGCCGTCGGCACGGAATCCTACGAGCTGGGTTTCTCCAAAGGGCTGATTGACCCGGGTGAAACCGTGGATGAAGCAGCGAATCGCGAGCTGAAAGAAGAGGTTGGCTTTGGCGCCAATAAGCTGACGTTTCTGAAGAAGCTCAGTATGGCCCCCTCTTACTTCTCCAGCAAAATGAATATCCTGGTGGCGGAAGACCTCTATCCTGAGTCACTGCCGGGCGATGAACCTGAGCCGCTGCCGCAGGTGCGCTGGCCGCTGGCGCAGCTGATGTCGCTGCTGGATGAAGAAGATTTTAACGAAGCCCGTAACGTCAGCGCGCTGTTTTTGGTGCGCGAGTGGCTGCTGGCTCAGGGCCGACTCTGAGAGAAAGCGCGCCGTTAGCAGCAATAAAAAAGCGCCCGCAGGCGCTTTTTTTGTCAGAACAGTTCGTGGGTTTCACCACCGCCGTCAGTCAGGGTGGTGCCCACCTCATGGACCGCCTGCTGCGTGGGCTGGGTTCCTTCAATGAAGTATTCCGCGCGGCTGTTGCCCCCGTTAGCCAACTGACCAGTGCTGCGGTCGATATTCACCGTGACGATCCCCGGCGGCGGGGTTAACGGCTCTTCCGGCACCCCCTCCAGCACGCTCTTCATAAAGCTGTCCCAGGCCGGCTGGGCACTTTTAGCACCCCCCTCATAGCCGGAGATCTGATCTTTAATCGCCCCGGAGGCGGTGGTGCGGCCAAGATCGCGACGATGATCGTCAAAGCCGATCCATACCGAAGTCACTACACCTGGGCCGTAGCCTGAGAACCAGGCATCCTTCGAGCTGTTGGTGGTCCCGGTTTTCCCGCCGATGTCATGCCGCTGCAGATCGCGTCCGGCACGCCAGCCGGTTCCCATCCAGCCCGGTTCGCCAAAGATGTTGCTGTTCAGTGCGCTTTTTATCAGGAACGACAGCGGCGTGTTAATCACATGCGGCGCGTATTCCTGGGCGCCGCTCTGTGCAACCAGCGACTGGTTGGCCTGCTCCAGCTGCGGCTGTGGCGGCACGTTGCCGTTCTGCGGTTCCGTCGAGGTGGCGACATCTTCCACATCTTTATTTTCCAGCACGTTGGATTTTGGCGTATCACCGTAAATGACCGGTAAATCACACTGCGGGCAGGCGATTTTCGGACGTTCTTCGAAGAGAACGCCGCCCTGATCATTCTCAATCTTACTGATAAAGAACGGGTTGACCAGGAAGCCGCCGTTGGCCATCACCGAATATCCGCGGGCAACCTGCAGGGGCGTAAAGGAGGCGGAGCCCAGGGCCAGCGATTCTGTGTGGACAATGTTTTGCGCCGGGAAGCCAAAGCGCTGCAGATACTCGGCGGCATAGTCAACGCCCATGGCGCGCATAGCGCGCACCATCACCACGTTTTTCGACTGTCCAAGCCCCTGGCGTAAACGAATCGGACCGGCATACTGCGGCGGCGAGTTCTTCGGCCGCCAGTCGGATCCTGCGCCTGCGTCCCAGCGCGAGATCGGCACATCGTTGAGCATACTAGCCAGCGTTAAGCCTTTATCCATCGCGGCGGTATAGAGGAACGGCTTAATGTTGGAGCCGACCTGACGCAGCGCCTGAGTGGCGCGGTTGAACTTGCTCTGGTTAAAGTCAAACCCGCCGACGAGAGCAATAATCGCGCCGTTTTGCGGATTAATGGAGACCAGCGCTGAGTTGACGTCCGGGACCTGTGACAGCCACCAGCCGTCAGCCACTTTACGAACCCAGATCTGCTGCCCGGCCTGCAGGACGTCGTTGACTTTACGCGGGGTCGCCCCCTGCTGCGTATCCGAGATAAAGCGCCGGGCCCAGCGCACGCCGTCCATCGTCAGAGAAACCGAGTCGCCGTTAGCCAACAGCGCGACGGCCTCCTGGGCATTCGCGGAAGTGACCACCGCCGGGAAAAGCGGGCCGTAGCCAGACTGACGCTTCAGCGAGTCGATGATTTTTTTCGTCTCCCACGGCGTTTCACCGACTTTCCACAGCACGCTGGCCGGGCCGCGGTAGCCGTGACGCATATCGTAATCCAGCACGTTATTGCGTACCGCCTGCTGGGCTGCCTGCTGATTCTTGCGAGTAATGGTGGTGTAAACCCGGTAGCCATCTTCATAGGCCTGCTCGCCGTAGCGATTCACCATCTCCTGGCGCACCATTTCGCTCAGGTAAGGGGCGGAGAAAGCGATTTTCGGCGCGTGATAGCTGGCGTCGATCGCTTCGCTGCGCGCCTCATCATATTGCGCCTGGGTGATGTACCCCTCGCTCAACATACGCGACAGCACCACGTTGCGACGGGCGGTCGCGCGATCCATGGAATAGAGCGGGTTAAAGGTAGAAGGCGCTTTCGGCAGACCGGCAATCACCGCCATCTCACTCAGGGTCAACTGGTCGATAGGTTTGCCAAAATAGACCTGCGCCGCGGCGCCGACGCCATAGGCGCGGTAGCCGAGGTAGATCTTGTTCAGATACAGCTCAAGGATTTCATCTTTGTTCAGCAACTGCTCGATGCGGATAGCCAGAAAGGCCTCTTTAATCTTACGCATCAACGTCTTCTCGGGGCTGAGGAAGAAGTTACGTGCTAACTGCTGGGTGATGGTGCTGGCGCCCTGGGAGGCGTGGCCTGAAAACATCGCCACGCTGGCGGCGCGGAAAATACCCACCGGATCGACGCCGTGGTGCTCATAGAAACGGCTGTCTTCAGTGGCGATAAACGCTTTCACCAGCTCGGGGGGAATTTGCTGCAGCGTCACAGGGATACGGCGTTTTTCGCCATATTGCGCAATAAGCTCACCGTCGGCGCTATAGACCTGCATCGGGATCTGCAAACGCACATCCTTCAGGGTTGCGACGTCGGGGAGTTGCGGCTCTATGTATTTGTAGAGGCCAAAAATCGAGCCTGCTCCCAGCAGTACGCAACAGACTGCAAGGATCAATAGATACTTTACGAACTTCACCGGTGTTTTCCCATTTAGTTTTATTTGGGCAGTTTATAAACAAACGCGCGGTAGTATAAAGGCAAGCCAGGTGCATTGATATAGCCGGACAGTTTTGCCGGATAAGGAGATCGTAAGCATGGCTTTCAGAAACTGGCGGATCGGGATGCATATCCAGCAGGATAGCATCGCCATTGTCGCGCTATTGCATGAACGCTCACACTGGGCGCTGCGCCGCTGGTGGCGTATTCCGCTGCCGCCAGGCCTGGTACGGCAGGGGATGGTGGTGGACGTCAGCGCCCTTGGCGCACAGCTTAGCGCCTGGCGGCGGGAGCTACCGGTGCAGCATCAAGTCAGTATCGCTTTCCCCGCCGTTCGCACGCTGCAAAAGCGCCTGCCTTATCCCCAGTTCGCCCTGCGGGATCGTGAACAGGCGACGTGGATAGCCAGCGCGATGACCCAGCAACTGGCGATGCCCGCCGCCTCCTTAAGCATTGATTATGCTCCCACCTCGCGGGATGACGGTTGGCAGGTCACGGCGGCGCAGCGGCTGGACATCAATGTCCTGCGGGCGCTGGCAGGACGGCTACGACTGCGGGTAGCGGCCATCGTGCCGGATGCCAGCGCGCTCGGCGCGTTTGTCCCCTTGCTGAACCCGCAGTCGCAGGGCCTCGCGTGGCGGGATGAAAATCACTGGCTATGGGCGACGCAGGAGGCCTGGGGTTGTGTCACCTGCGATGAGGTGAAGTCGTTAAGCCAGCTGGCGGAGCAGCTTCAGGTTCCTTTGCGTCTGTGCGCTGACGCTGGCGACGAGGCCAGCAACTTAGATGTCTGGCAGGTCATTCACCGCCGGCAGCCTCCTCTGCCGGTCGATGGCGATCGCTACGCTATCGCCCTTGGGCTGGCGCTGGGGAGTGAACACCATGACGCATGCCGTTAATCTTCTCCCCTGGCGCGACCTGCGGCGGCGCCAGCGCCTGCGCTTCATCCTGCTGATTGCTACCGGCATTATGCTGCTGGGATTGATGATCCTGCAGGTATGTCGCACGGTCCGTCTGCAGCATCTCGCCCTGGCGACACTCCACGCGACGGCCGACGCGCAGTTGCTCGCCTCGCTTAAACAGCGCGAGCTTCCAATGCGCGAGGCGTGGCAGCAGCACCAGCGTCATCGTCAACAGCAACGGCGTAGAGCGGCGATCGCCGCCTGGCAACCCAGGCTGCTGGCGCTGGCGGCAGATCTGCCCGCGCAGGCGTGGCTGACGCGGCTGGATTACCAGGGCGCGGTTCTGACCGTGAACGGCCTGGCCCTCAACCTTCAGGCGCTGGCCGGACTGGAGCGCATTCTGACCAATGTGGCGGGATTCGCGCCGGCAAAAGCGGGCGGAACGCAGCGCGACGCCGAGGGACGCTGGCAGTTCAGTTTTACCCTTGCAGAAGAGCGTGCCGATGTGGATTAGCAGCCGGCGCAGCCAGGCGGTGCTGCTGACCCTGCTCGCGATGGGGGGGCTGGGCTTCGGCGTTACGCTCTGGTGCGCTGCCGGGCCGCCGCTGGCGGCAGTGTCCCGCGACCCCGTCCTGCAAACGCAGTGGCGGCGGATCATGTCGCTGCGCATCCCCGCCGGTGAAAGGTCCGGAGAGCGCATCGACAAGCAGCCGTTCTCGCCGATAGCCATTCCGCTCACCGGGGCCAAGCTAATCGCCTGGCGTCCGCAGGGGAGCGGGGGTGAGATGGAGCTGACTCTGCCCTGGCAGATGCTGCCCGCGCTTTTTTCCTGGCTGACGCGCGGTGGAATGACCCCGCGATCGTTCTCGCTGGAGCGTGAGGCGCAGGTGCTCCGCCTGCGTTTGCAACTGGAGGCGGAAGATGGGGCGTAAACGCTGGGCCTTACTGTGGCTGCCGCTGTCGTTGCTGGCGGCCGAGCGTGACCCTTTCCAGCCGGTTGAGGATCCCTGCCGCACGGCGCAGCTATCGCAATGGCGCTATGGCGGCGCGGCCGGGGATGGCGCAGGCTGGACGGGGTTTCTGCAGGACGGGAGCGGCAAATGGCGGCGGGTGCGCATGGATGATCAATTGCCCACGGGCTGGCGGGTGAGCCGGCTGACGACCGGTGAGCTGGAGATCGCCACGCCTGCGGGGTGTGAACCGCCAGCGTGGCGCTGGCAACGTGAAGGGAAACAATATGATGCGATGGATAAGCCTACTGCTTCTGCTGCTGCCGCTGGCGGCGCCCGCCGCCCGAAATGAAAAGACAATTTCGCTAGTGGTTGATGACGCGCCGGTGGCTCATGTGCTGCAAGCGCTGGCCGAAATGAACCACAAGAACCTTGTTGTGGCGCCGGACGTTAGCGGTACGCTCTCCCTGCATCTGCAAACGGTTCCCTGGACCCAGGCGTTGCGGGCGGTGGCGGATAGCGCAGGCCTCTCTTTGCAACAGCAGGGAACGGTCATCTACGCGCATACCCAGGCCTGGCAAAAGGCGAATCAGGCGCAGCGTGAAGCGGAACAGGAGAAACGCCTGCAGAACCTGCCCCTGCAGGCCGAGAACGTGACCCTGCACTATGCCGATGCCGAGGAGCTGGCTAAAACGGGCGGTAAGTTGCTTAGCGCCAGGGGGCACCTGATGGCGGACAAACGGACCAACCGGCTGCTGATCCGCGATGATGCCCGGCATCTGCCGGCGTTGAAAGCCTGGGCGCAGGAGATGGATTTGCCCGTCGGACAGGTGGAGCTGGCCGCTCATATCGTGTCGATGAGCGAAACCAGCCTTCGCGAGCTGGGGGTGAAGTGGCGGCTGGCGGAGGCCGGAGGCTCGCCGGGATCAGGACAAATCACCACCCTGAGCAGCGATATGTCGGTGAACGATGCCAGCACCCGTGCGGGGTTTAACATCGGCAAGATTAACGGTCGCTTACTCGAACTGGAACTTTCCGCGCTGGAGCGCAAGCAGCAGGTCGATATTATCGCCAGCCCTCGTTTGCTGGCCTCGCATATGCAGCCCGCCAGCATCAAGCAGGGGAGCGAGATCCCCTATCAGGTTTCCAGCGGTGAAAGCGGCGCCACGTCGGTGGAGTTTAAAGAGGCCGTGCTGGGCATGGAGGTGACGCCGACGGTGCTGCAGCAGGGAAGAGTGCGGCTGAAGCTGAGGATCAGCGAAAATACGCCGGGTCAGGTGCTGAAGCAGGATAATGGCGAGGCGCTGGCCATCGATAAACAGGAGATAGAAACCCTGGTGGAAGTTCGCAGCGGCGAGACGTTAGCGTTGGGCGGCATCTTTTCGCAGAAAAACAAAACCGCCCGCGACAGCGTCCCGCTGCTTGGCGATATCCCGGTGCTGGGGCGTCTGTTTCGTCGCGACGGGAAAGATAATGAACGCCGTGAACTGGTTGTCTTTATTACGCCACGGATTCTGGCGGTACGTTAAGCAGGTTTTTCATGCTAAACACGTTTCAGGTGTTTGACGTGAGGACGGATTTAGCATACAAGGGGTACCGATTTGAGAGTCGGGTACGACATCAATCCTCCCTTTATTGTCCGGCGATTTTATTCAGTTGCCAAACCAGCCGGAGTATTGAGATAATTTTTAGTCTGACTCTCGCTCTATTGCATATGAGGTTTCAGTTCATGCCCTGCGGCGCTGGGTGTCTGCGAAGCGGGTTTATCATTAACGAATAGTCTTAGTAGTACCGAAAAAATGGCAGAGAAACGCAATATCTTTCTGGTTGGGCCTATGGGTGCCGGCAAAAGCACTATTGGGCGTCAGTTAGCCCAACAGCTCAACATGGAATTTTACGATTCCGATCAAGAAATTGAGAAACGCACTGGCGCTGATGTGGGCTGGGTCTTCGATGTTGAAGGCGAAGAGGGCTTCCGCGACCGTGAAGAA
Organism: Klebsiella sp. PK18; assembly: GCF_057784655.1. Classification (NCBI taxonomy): domain Bacteria; kingdom Pseudomonadati; phylum Pseudomonadota; class Gammaproteobacteria; order Enterobacterales; family Enterobacteriaceae; genus Klebsiella; species Klebsiella sp. PK18. The sequence continues at coordinate 401,365 of NZ_CM173493.1, forward strand.
AAAATTATCAATGAGTTGACGGAAAAACAGGGGATTGTGCTGGCGACTGGCGGCGGCTCTGTAAAATCCCGTGAAACGCGTAACCGTCTCTCCGCCCGCGGCGTGGTGGTCTACCTGGAAACGACAATCGAGAAGCAGTTGGCCCGTACGCAGCGCGATAAAAAGCGTCCTTTGCTACAAGTCGATGCGCCGCCTCGTGAAGTGCTGGAAGCGCTGGCTGACGAGCGTAACCCGCTGTATGAAGAGATCGCCGATGTGACTATCCGCACAGACGATCAGAGTGCGAAAGTCGTCGCGAACCAGATTATTCATATGCTGGAAAGCAATTGATTCTGGCTTAATAAAAGTGCGTCAGAGTAAAAGTCACTGAGGTGGACGTCGCGTTATGGAGAGGCTTACTGTTACCCTCGGGGAACGTAGTTACCCGATTACCATCGCGGCTGGTTTGTTTAACGATCCAGCTTCCTTCCTGCCACTCAAGTCGGGCGACCAGGCTATGCTGGTCACCAACGAAACGCTGGCGCCGCTTTATCTGGATACCGTCCGCTCTGTGCTGGAGCAGGCAGGGGTCAACGTTGACAGCGTGATCCTGCCCGATGGCGAGCAGTATAAAAGCCTGGCGGTGATGGATACTGTTTTTACCGCGCTGTTGCAAAAACCGCATGGCCGCGACACCACGCTGGTGGCGCTTGGCGGTGGCGTAATTGGTGATTTAACCGGTTTCGCCGCGGCAAGCTATCAGCGCGGGGTGCGTTTTATCCAGGTCCCTACCACTCTGCTGTCACAGGTCGATTCGTCGGTCGGCGGCAAAACCGCAGTGAACCATCCTCTCGGCAAAAATATGATTGGCGCCTTCTGGCAGCCGGTTTCGGTGGTGGTTGATCTTAACTGTCTGAAGACCCTCCCGGCGCGTGAACTCGCTTCCGGACTGGCTGAGGTCATCAAGTACGGTGTGATCCTCGACGGCGAATTCTTCAGCTGGCTGGAAAACAACATTGATGCGCTGCTGGCGCTGGATGAAAAAGCGATGGCGTACTGTATTCGCCGTTGCTGTGAGCTGAAAGCGGAAGTTGTGGCTGCCGACGAGCGTGAAACCGGGTTACGTGCTTTACTCAATCTTGGACATACCTTCGGCCATGCTATCGAGGCGGAAATGGGCTACGGTAACTGGCTGCACGGCGAAGCGGTGGCGGCAGGTATGGTGATGGCGGCGCATACGTCCGAACGGCTGGGGCAGTTCCGCGCGCAGGATACACAGCGCATTATCAATCTGCTCAAGCGTGCAGGCTTACCGGTACGCGGCCCGCAGGAGATGAGTGCGCAGGCGTATTTGCCCCATATGATGCGCGATAAAAAAGTACTGGCGGGCGACATGCGGCTGGTGCTCCCGCTCGCAATAGGAAGCAGCGAGCTGCGCGGCGGAGTGCCGCATGATGTGGTTCTTGGCGCGATTGCTGATACTCAGCAGGCGCAACAATAAGAAGGTCTGGCCGCGTTCGCGCGGCGTTATCATTTCGGGTGATGTGCAATAATCGTGAGCATAAGCCTTTTAGTGGGGTGTTAAATGGATGATTTCAAACCAGAAGACGATATGAAAGCCGATCGCAACGATCGTCGTGCTGGTCGTTCCCGTCAGTCTTCCGAGCGTGATGCCGATCCGCAGATCAATTTTGACGACGTCGATCTTGATGCCGATGAAGGCCGTCCGACGCGCGCCGGTAAGGCCCGTCGCGAGCGTGAAGAGGAAGAGTTCGAAGAAGAACTGGATGCGGAAGACGAGGAACTGCTCGAAGAGCAGCCTGTAGAGCGTCGTCCGCGCAAGCGTAAAAAAGCGCCGGCCAAACCTGCCTCCCGTCAGTACATCATGATGGGCGTGGGGATTCTGGTGCTGCTGCTGTTAATCGTGGGTATTGGTTCTGCGCTGAAATCGCCATCCTCGTCCAGCCAGCAGACCGCTTCCGGCGAGAAGAGCATTAATTTGTCTGACGATCAGTCCACCAGCACGCCTGCTGCCGGTCAGGATCAGACTGCTGCTGTCAACACCACCCCACAGCAGGACGTAACGGTTCCGCCTATTGCCGCGAACCCGACGCAGGGCCAGGCAGTATCAGAGCCGCAGGGCCAGCAGCGTATTGAAGTTCAGGGCGATCTGAACAATGCGCTGACCCAGCAGCAGGGCCAGCTGGACGGCGCCGTGGCTAACTCGACGCTGCCAACTGAACCGGCAACCGTCGCGCCGATCCGTAATGGCGCCAATAGCACTGCGGCGCCGCGCCAGGCGACCGAGCGTCAGACGGCTGCAACGCCGCGTCCGGCAGAGCGTAAGCACACCGTTATCGAAGCGAAGCCGCAGACGAAGCCTCAGGCCGTGGCAAAAGCGCCGGTAGAAACGAAGCCGGTTCAGCCGAAGCATGTTGAAAGCGCGGCGACTACCGCCCCGGCGAAAACCACCGTAACCGAAAGCAAACCGGTGGCAACAGCGCAGAGCAAACCGGTAGCAACAGCGTCCACCACCACTGCCGCGCCAGCCGCAACGGCAGCGCCAGCCGCGAAGAGCGGTAAAACGGCAGGTGACGTGAGCTCAATGAAATCTGCGCCGTCGGGTAACTATACCCTGCAGCTCAGCAGCTCCTCTAACTACGACAACCTGAACAACTGGGCGAAGAAAGAGAAGCTGGATAGATATGTTGTCTATGAAACGTCGCGTAACGGCCAACCGTGGTACGTGCTGGTGAGCGGTATCTATGCTTCGAAAGAAGAAGCGAAACGCGCTGTCACCTCGCTGCCGGCGGACGTGCAGGCGAAAAATCCATGGGCAAAACCACTGCATCAGGTACAGGCTGACCTGAAATAATGCCGTGGGGTAGTCTTAAGCGCAGGATGCTGTCGGAGCTTTCTCCACAGCCGGAGAACGTGTAATTAGTTAGGCAGCATGAAAAAGAATCGCGCTTTTCTGAAGTGGGCAGGGGGGAAGTACCCCCTGCTTGACGATATTAAAAAGCATTTGCCGGAAGGCGAGTGCTTAATCGAGCCCTTTGTGGGCGCCGGGTCGGTATTTCTCAATACCGACTTTTCTCGTTATATCCTCGCGGATATCAACAGTGACTTAATTGGCCTGTACAACATCGTTAAATTGCGTACCGACGAATACGTCGCCGCTGCGCGTGAGATGTTTGTCCCGGAAAACAACGTCGCTGAGCGCTACTACCAGTATCGTGATGAATTCAACCAAAGCCAGGATCCGCTGCGTCGCGCGGTGCTGTTCCTGTATCTGAATCGCCACGGCTACAACGGCCTGTGTCGCTACAATCTGCGCGGCGAGTTTAATGTGCCGTTTGGCCGCTATAAAAAGCCCTATTTCCCCGAGGCAGAGCTCTATCATTTCGCCGAGAAAGCACAAAACGCCGAGTTTTACTGCGAATCGTATGAAGAGTGCATGCAACGTGCCGATAGCCGCGCGGTGGTATATTGCGATCCACCCTATGCGCCGCTGACGGCGACGGCGAACTTTACCGCCTACCACACCAACAGCTTCAATCTGGAACAACAGGTACTGCTGGCGCAAAAGGCGGAATCGCTGATGAAAAAGCGGATCCCGGTGCTGATTTCCAACCACCGCACACCGTTGACGCAGGAATGGTATAAAAACGCGGCAGAAACACATATTGTGAAGGTTCGGCGCAGCATCAGCAGCAACGGTGGTACGCGTAAAAAGGTGGATGAGCTGTTAGCGCTCTACCGTCCGCCTAAGACCAAATAAATTTCAAGGAGATGCGGATGAAGCAGTATTTGATTGCCCCTTCGATTCTGTCAGCTGATTTTGCCCGTCTGGGTGAGGATACCGCGAAGGCGCTGGCGGCGGGTGCGGATGTCGTGCACTTCGACGTCATGGACAACCACTACGTGCCGAATCTGACGATTGGCCCGATGGTGCTGAAGTCGCTGCGCAATTACGGTATTACCGCGCCAATCGACGTCCACCTGATGGTGAAGCCGGTCGACCGCATCATTCCTGATTTTGCCGAAGCCGGCGCCAGCATCATCACCTTCCATCCTGAAGCCTCCGAACACGTCGATCGCAGCCTGCAGCTGATTAAAGAGCACGGCTGTAAAGCGGGCCTGGTGTTTAACCCGGCGACGCCCCTGAGCTACCTCGATTACGTGATGGATAAGCTGGACGTGATCCTGCTGATGTCGGTTAACCCGGGCTTTGGCGGCCAGTCCTTTATTCCCCAGACGCTGGATAAACTGCGTGAAGTACGCCAGCGCATCGATGCTTCTGGCTACGATATTCGCCTGGAAGTGGATGGCGGCGTGAAAGCCAGCAATATTGGCGAAATCGCCGCGGCGGGTGCGGATATGTTTGTTGCCGGTTCGGCGATCTTCGGTCAGCCGGACTACAAGAAAGTGATTGATCAAATGCGTAGTGAATTAGCGAAGGTGAGTCATGGATAAATTACAGGCGATCCGCGGCATCGCGTTTGATCTCGACGGCACGCTGGTGGACAGTGCGCCGGGTCTAACCTCGGCGGTTGATAACGCCCTCTACGCCCTGGAGTTGCCGGTGGCGGGAGAAGAACGCGTTGTCACCTGGATCGGCAACGGCGCCGATGTCCTGATGGAGCGGGCGCTGACCTGGGCTCGTCAGGAGCGTGCGACGTTACGGGCGGCGATGGGTAAGCCTTCCGTCGACGATCATGATATTCCGCAAGACGAACAGCTGCGCATTTTGCGTAAACTGTTTGACCGCTATTACGCCGAAACGGCGGAAGAGGGTAGCTTCCTGTTCCCGGCGGTGGCCGATACGCTCGGCGCGCTGCATGCCAAAGGCCTGCCGCTGGCGCTGGTCACCAATAAGCCGACGCCGTTTGTCGCCCCGCTGCTGGACGCGCTCGATATCGCGAAATATTTTACCGTGGTGATTGGCGGCGATGACGTGCAGAACAAAAAGCCGCATCCGGAACCGCTGCTGCTGGTAGCGGAAAAGCTCTCTCTGGCTCCTGCCGAGCTGCTGTTCGTCGGCGATTCGCGCAATGATATTCAGGCGGCCAAAGCGGCAGGCTGCTGCTCTGTTGGCCTGACCTACGGTTATAACTATGGCGAACCGCTTGCGCTGAGCGAGCCGGACTATCTCTTCGACCAGTTTAATGAACTCTTACCCGCTCTCGGGTTACCGCACAGTGAAACTCAGGAATTGAAACATGACTAAGCCCATCGTTTTTAGTGGCGCACAGCCCTCAGGTGAACTGACCATTGGCAACTACATGGGTGCGCTGCGTCAGTGGGTAAACATGCAGGATGATTACCACTGCATCTATTGCATCGTGGACCAGCACGCCATTACCGTGCGTCAGGATCCGCAGCAGCTGCGCAAGGCGACGCTGGATACCCTGGCGCTGTATCTGGCCTGCGGCATCGATCCGCAAAAAAGCACCATCTTCGTTCAGTCGCACGTGCCGGAACACGCCCAGTTAGGCTGGGCGCTGAACTGCTACACCTATTTCGGCGAACTGAGCCGCATGACCCAGTTTAAAGACAAGTCCGCACGCTACGCGGAAAACATCAACGCCGGTCTGTTTGATTACCCGGTACTGATGGCCGCTGACATTCTGCTGTATCAGACCAACCAGGTTCCGGTAGGGGAAGATCAGAAACAGCACCTGGAACTGAGCCGCGATATCGCCCAGCGTTTTAACGCCATCTATGGCGATGTCTTTAAAGTGCCTGAGCCGTTTATTCCGAAGTCCGGCGCACGCGTGATGTCGCTGCTGGAGCCGACCAGGAAGATGTCCAAGTCCGACGACAACCGCAACAACGTCATCGGCCTGCTGGAAGATCCGAAATCGGTGGTCAAGAAGATCAAACGCGCGGTGACCGACTCCGACGAGCCGCCGGTGGTACGCTACGACCTGAAAGAAAAAGCGGGTGTCTCCAACCTGCTGGATATCCTCTCCGCGGTCACCGGGAAAACCATTCCTGAGCTGGAGCAGCATTTTGAAGGCAAAATGTATGGCCACCTGAAAGGCGAAGTCGCTGAAGCGGTGTCGGGCATGCTGACTGAGCTGCAGGAGCGCTATCACCGTTTCCGTAACGACGAAGCGTTTCTCAACCAGGTAATGAAAGACGGCGCAGAGAAAGCCAGCGCGCGCGCTTCTCAGACCCTGAAAGCGGTATACGAAGCGATTGGTTTTGTCGCCAGGCCGTAAGCGACGCAACAGCTAAAAAGGCGGGATATTATCCCGCCTTTTTTATGTCTGTCGTCCACGCGGGGGAGGCGAAGATTAGTGGTTCGAGAACCAGTTCAGTTTATCCCGCAGGCCGACCACGCGGCCGACGATGATCAGCGCCGGACTAGCCATCTGCTGCGCCAGGATATCCAGTTGCCCTAAGGTGCCGCTGACCACTTTTTGCGACACGGCGGTGCCGTTCTCGACGATGGCGGCGGGCATATCTTCCGCCATGCCGTGAGCAATGAGCTTCTCGCGGATCGCCGGCGCCTGGTTCAGGCCCATGTAGAACACCAGGGTTTGCTTCTCCACTGCCAGGTTTGCCCAGTCCAGCTCGCCGCCGGTTTTCAGATGGCCGGTGACCAGGCGGACGCCCTGGGCGAAATCGCGGTGTGTTAACGGGATCCCCGAGTAGGCGGAGCAGCCGGAGGCGGCGGTGATGCCTGGAACAACGGAGAAGGGGATGCCCGCCTCACAGAGGGTTTCCAGCTCTTCCCCTCCGCGGCCAAAGATAAAGGGATCGCCGCCTTTCAGCCGGACCACGCGTTTTCCTTTTTGCGCTTCACGCAGCAGGATCTGGTTGATCTCCTCCTGCGGGACGCAGTGGTAGCCAGAACGTTTGCCGACGAACACCCGGTCGGCATCGCGACGCACCAGATTCATGATGTCGTCGGAAACCAGCCGGTCATAAACCACCACGTCAGCCTGCTGGATCTGCTGCAGACCTTTGAGCGTGAGCAGCCCGGCGTCACCGGGACCGGCGCCAACCAGGACGACCTCGCCGCGATGCTCCAACGGCTCCGTCAGTAGCTGCTCGGTGGTATCCGCCACTGCCTGCCGATCGTCATTGGCCAGCGACTGCGCCAGCCGGTCGTTCACAAACAGCTTCTCCCAAAAGCGGCGGCGTTCGCCCACGCTGGCAAACTGCTGCTTAACGCGCGCGCGCAGATGGCCGGCATAGCGGGCCAGCTGGCCGAGATGCAGGGGTAAGACTGACTCCAGCTTTTCGCGCAGCAGGCGCGCCAGTACCGGCGATGTCCCGCCCGAAGAGACGGCGACCATCAGCGGCGAGCGGTCGATGATGGACGGCATAATAAAGCTGGCCTGGCGCGGGGCATCCACCACGTTACAGAAGATACGCCGCGCTTCGGCTGCGTCGCTGACCTGCTGGTTCACCGTCTCATTATCGGTAGCGGCGATGGCCAGCCAGCAGGTGTCCAGCAGCGAGGGGATAAACTCCCCTTGCACCAGGGTTAGCATCTGTGAATCGGCCCACACCTGAAACTGAGGGGTAAAGTCGAGCGCATTGACCGTGACGTTTGCGCCAGCATCCAGTAGCAGACGGGCCTTGCGTTCGGCGACATCCCCGCCGCCAACCAGTAAACAATCCCGCTGGCGCAACTGGCAGAATATGGGTAAGTGATCCACAGAATAACCTCATGAAAATAAGGGGTAGAAAATGCGTGGTCGTAGAATAGCAGCAAAGGTAATACAAAACATGCGACTTATCCCGCACTCATGCGTTGTCGGTCAGAAGTGTTGCTTATGTCTCCCCCCGTAGCCGGGGGGAGGAAGAGGACTTACGCTTTAAGCTGCACCTGGCCGTCTTTCACCCGGGCGTCGAAGCGGGCGATGGAGTGGCTGGCATCTTCCATGCACAGGCCGTCGCTCAGGCGGAAGCGCTGCTTTTTCAGCGGGCTGGCAACCCATAGCGCGCCGTCATGTTCGGCGATAATCCCGCGAGACAGCACGCTGGCGTTGAAGAACGGGTCAATGTTGCTGATGGCGAATACCCTGTCGTCCTGGTAGGGACGGAAGACTGCCACCTGCTGCTGGCCGAGCAGCGCGCAGACGCCGGTGGCCGGCAGGATGTCGTCAATTTTGCAGATGTTTACCCACTGGCTCATACGTTTTCCTCCACCAGCGTGACCGGGATGCGCTCATAGGGCGTGGCCGGGCGGTGCTGGTCACGTTCCGGCACCACCTGTACGTTCGGGTCGCGCTGGTCGCTGTTGATAAAGTGTTTGAAGCGGGTCTGCGCCGCCGGGTTGTTGACGGTTTCGGTCCACTCGCAGGCGAAGGCGGCGCGCAGGCGAGCCAGCTCCTCTTCCAGATGGTCGTTCAGGCCCAGCTTGTCATCGATGATGACGCTGCGCAGATAGTCGATGCCGCCTTCCATGTTGTCCAGCCACGGCGCGGTGCGGGTCAGCTTATCGGCGGTGCGGATGTAGAACATCATAAAGCGGTCGAGATACTTAATCAGCGTCTCGCGATCAAGGTCCGCGGCCAGCAGATCGGCGTGGCGCGGCTTCATCCCGCCATTACCGCACACGTACAGGTTCCAGCCTTTCTCGGTGGCGATGATCCCCACGTCTTTGCCCTGGGCCTCCGCACATTCGCGGGTGCAGCCGGAGACGCCGAACTTCATTTTGTGCGGGGTGCGGATGCCTTTGTAGCGGTTTTCCAGTTCCACGCCGAAGCCGACGCTGTCGCCGACCCCGTAGCGGCACCAGGTGCTACCGACGCAGGTTTTCGCCATCCGCAGCGCTTTGGCGTAGGCGTGGCCGGTTTCGAAGCCCGCTTCAATCAGCTGACGCCAGATCTCCGGCAGGTCGTCTTTCTGCGCGCCAAACAGGCCGATGCGCTGGGAGCCGGTGATTTTGGTGTACAGATTGAATTCACGCGCGATACGGCCCACGGCGACCAGCCCTTCCGGCGTGATTTCGCCGCCAGCGGAGCGCGGGATCACCGAGTAGGTGCCATCTTTCTGAATGTTGGCAAGGAAGTTGTCGTTGGTGTCCTGCAGCGGCGTGTGCTGCGGTTTGAGGATGTACTCATTCCAGCAGGAGGCCAGCAGAGAGCCGACGGTCGGCTTACAGATCTCGCAGCCATAACCCTGACCGTGTTTTTCCAGCAGTTCGTCGAAGGTTTTAATGCCTTCCACGCGGATCAGGTGGAACAGCTCCTGGCGGGAGTAAGCGAAGTGTTCGCACAGGTTGTTGTTGACCTCGATGCCCTGTTTCGCCAGTTCGGCATTGAGCACCTGCGTCACCAGAGGGATACAACCCCCGCAGCCGGTTCCGGCTTTGGTTTCCGCTTTCAGCGCCGCGACGGTGTGGCAGCCTTTGTTGATGGCGGCGATCAGGTCGCCTTTACTGACGTCAAAGCAGGAGCAGATCTGCGCGCTGTCCGGCAGTTTATCGACGCCGATCGACGGCTTGCCGCTGCCGGCGTGGGCCGGAAGGATCAGCGAATCCGGATTTTCCGGCAGCTCGATAGCGTTGAGCACCAGTTGCAGCAGATTGCCATAGTCGCTGGTGTCACCGACCAGCACCGCGCCGAGCAGCGTTTTATTGTCGGCGCTGACGATCAGGCGCTTATAAACTTCTTTGCTTTCGTCGAGATAGACGTAGCTGCGGGCGCCCGGCGTACGGCCGTGGGCATCGCCGATCCCGCCCACGTCCACACCCAGCAGCTTCAGCTTGGCGCTGAGGTCGGCGCCGGTGAAGCTGTTTTCACTGCCGAGGAGATGGTCGACGGCCACCTGGGCCATTTTATAACCCGGGGCGACGAGGCCATACACGCGGTTGTTCCAGCTGGCGCATTCCCCGATGGCGTAGATGTCCGGGTCGGAGGTCTGGCAGCTATCGTTGACCATGATGCCGCCGCGCTGGGCGACCGCCAGCCCGCACTGGGTGGCCAGCTTATCGCGCGGGCGGATCCCGGTTGAGAAGACGATGAAATCGACCTGCAGCTCGCTACCGTCGGCGAAGTGCATGGTTTTACGCGCCTCGATGCCCTGCTGGACGATCTCTTTGGTATTTTTACTGGTGTGAACTTTCACGCCCATGCTTTCAATTTTGCGCCGCAGCTGCTCGCCGCCCATCTGGTCGAGCTGCTCGGCCATCAGCATCGGCGCGAACTCGATCACGTGGGTTTCCACGCCGAGGTTTTTCAGGGCGCCTGCGGCTTCCAGGCCTAGCAGGCCACCGCCTACCACCGCGCCGCGTTTGCTGCGACGGGCGCAGGATTCAATCGCGTTAAGATCTTCAATGGTGCGATAAACGAAGCAATCCTGAGTTTCCGCGCCTTTAATCGGCGGGATCCAGGGATACGAGCCGGTCGCCATAATCAGCTTGTCGTAGAACACGGTGCGCCCGGCGCTGGAGTGGATCACCTTCTCCTGGCGGTTGATGGTGATCGCCCGTTCGCCGACCAGCACCTTGACGCCGTGTTTCTCATAGAAACCTTCGCGCACCAGCGACAGCTCTTCTGCAGTATGGTGGGAGAAATAAGACGACAGGTGGACACGGTCGTAGGCGATACGCGGTTCTTCACAGAACACGGTAATGTCGAACTGTCCGGCAGGCGTCTTATCGAGAAGCTCTTCGATAAAGCGATGGCCAACCATGCCGTTACCGATGATAGCGATTCTGACTTTGCTCATTTTTGCCTCGATTTCTTTTCTATTACCGCCTACCTTAACGATTCAGCCATCAGGCTTATTGATGCAAATCAATGACAACTTCACCTACCACTTAATGGGTATATAATTGATTTGTCTGTATTTTTCTAAGTTATGGAAAACGCTGGCTTTTCCTTTTTGCTGATTTTGTGTACAAGAATTGGATGGGCCGCGATTGGGGTTGGGCAGAAAACTAGCCATATTGAATGGAGAAGGTGATATGACAGCAGCGCCGCTTTGGTTAATTCAGAACGTACGCCTGGCAGACCGCGACGGCCTGTGGCAAATAGCGATTGATAAGGGCCGCTTTGGCGAGATCACGCCGATGGGCGAGGCGCGCGACGAAAGCTACGAGGTGTTGAACGCTCGCGGCGGGCTGGCGATCCCGCCTTTTATTGAGCCGCATATCCACCTGGATACCACCCAGACGGCCGGCGAGCCGCACTGGAACCAGTCCGGCACCCTGTTCGAGGGGATTGAGCGCTGGGCGGAGCGAAAAGCGCTGCTCAGCCATGAGGACGTCAAAGCCCGGGCGTGGAAAACCCTGAAGTGGCAGATCGCCAATGGCGTGCAGTTTGTCCGCACTCATGTCGACGTCTCCGATCCCACATTAACGGCGCTGAAGGCGATGCTGGAGGTCAAACGGGAGGTCGCGCCATGGGTCGAGTTGCAGATAGTTGCTTTTCCACAGGAGGGGATCCTCTCTTACCCCAATGGCGAGGCGCTGCTGGAGGAGGCCCTCAAGCTGGGGGCGGACGTCGTTGGGGCCATCCCGCATTTTGAGTTCACCCGTGAATATGGGGTGGAGTCGCTGCATATCGCCTTCCGGTTGGCGCAAAAATATGATCGCCCGCTGGATATTCACTGCGATGAAATTGACGATGAACAGTCGCGCTTTGTTGAAACCGTTGCCGCGCTGGCGTTAAAGGCGGGGATAGGGGCGCGGGTGACGGCCAGCCATACCACCGCCATGCACTCCTATAATGGCGCTTATACCTCGCGCCTGTTCCGCCTGCTTAAGCTCTCCGGTATCAACTTTGTCGCCAATCCGCTGGTGAATATTCATCTGCAGGGCCGGTTTGATGACTACCCTAAGCGACGGGGGATTACCCGGGTGAAGGAGCTGATGGCGGCGGGGATCAACGTGTGCTTTGGTCATGATGACGTCTTTGACCCGTGGTACCCGCTGGGGACCGGCAATATGCTGCAGGTCCTGCATATGGGCCTGCACGTCTGCCAGCTGATGGGCTACCAGCAGATCAACGACGGTCTGAAGCTTATCACCGCCAACAGCGCCCGCACGTTTGGCCTGGAGGATTACGGCATTGTCAGCGGCAACCCGGCTAACCTGATCATTCTCCCGGCGGAGAATGGCTTTGAGGCCGTCCGCTGCCAGGTGCCTGTGCGCTGGTCAATTCGTCAGGGAAGGGTGATCGCGACCACCCAGCTGGCGCAAACCTGGATCCAGACCGACCGCGGTGGCGAGGAGCTCTCTTTTATGAGGAACAGCCCCCTTGCGGACGCAAAGGGGCCGAAGGCTTAGTGAGACGCCGCCTGAGCGTTGTTCTGGCGGTGACGGGAGACGAAGCCGAGGATAAAGCACATCACGAATACCACGGCATAGAGGCCGTTAGCGGTGTGCAGCGCTGCCAGTGGACCGCTGGCAGCCACAATCGGGCCGGTGACCACGAAAGTGAGCATGGTGCCGATGGTGCCGCAGGTGAGGATAAAGTTCACCAGCTTCGGCGAAGCGACCCGCGTCTGCTGCGAGCCGAGCGTAATGATCGAGGTGTAGATGGCGCTGGAGAAGAAGCCCAGGGTCAGAATAAACCACGGCATATGCTCCGGGGAACCATTGATAAACAGGTACATCAGCACCGTCGCGAGCCCGGCGAGGACGGTTAAGATACGCTGCAGGTCGAAGAAGCGCAGGATGAAGCTGAATGACCACATGCCGATCATGTAGGACATCCAGAAATCGCTCACCAGTTTACCGGCATCCCCGAGGCTCATGCCCAGGCTCTTCGCATATTCCGGTACCCAGGAGATAAAGCCCAGCTGACCGAGGATGTAGCACAGCGCCGCAACGGAGAGGAACAGCACGCCGATGCCCCACTTCTCTTTCACTACCGGCTGGCTGTTTTCGCTCTGCGCTTTTTTGCCCAACACCGGAAAATCACAGCCGAAAGTCAGGACGAAAATGGCGACATACACCAGACCAATACAGGCGTAGACCCAGTACCACTCGATGCTGCGCGCCAGCAGGACGGCGGCGACCATCGGGAAAATCATTCCCGCCATGCTAAAGAAGGAGTCGGTAAACAGCAGACGCGCTCCGCGCTGACGGCCTTCATACATATGGGTGATCAGGAAGGTCCCGATCGACATGGTGATCCCGCTCACCAGCCCGAGAACGAACATCGACGCGGAAAACAGCGCCAGGCTGTGGCTGAGCATCAGGCCGGCCACCGCCAGCACCATCAGAATAAAGCCAAAGCGCAGCTGAGTTTTCAGCGGCACGATTTCCATCAGCCAGGCATTGAGGAAGATAGAGATCAGAATACCGGCGTTCAGAAAGGTAAAGGTGTTGCTCATACTGGAAACGGGCAGATGGAAATAATCCGCAATGTTACCCATCACCATCCCGGTGACGATCACCAACGCGCCGGTCAGGGCGTAGGAGAAGAAGCTGATCCATGTGAGCTTAATACGGTTGCTGTTAGTCATGACTGGCCTGTGAATAGAAAGGTAAAGCGCGTTGACGCTGCGCCGGGCGGACAGATTTTATTCGTTCAGGTGATGTAATCAAATGTTTATTGTGAAAGTGGTTATCTTTTGCATGGTTTAATGTGACATGTATCACACTTTATTCGCCGCACAGGAGAACGTTTGCGCGGTTACAATTATTACAGCTAAGTAAAATTTGGTAAAAGGCTGGCCCAGGATGCAAAGGCTCTTTAGAATCAAGGCACTCGCTTTTATTCTGCTCCGTTAAGGAATTTCCATGCTCAAATCAACACTGGCGGCGATGGCTGCCGTTTTCGCCATTTCAGCGTTCTCCCCGGCCATGGCGGCAAAGGGCGATCCGCATGTGCTGCTGACCACCTCGGCAGGGAACATTGAGCTTGAGTTAAACAGTCAGAAAGCCCCGATTTCCGTGGATAACTTCCTGAAGTACGTCAACAGCGGCTTCTACAACAACACCACCTTCCACCGCGTGATCCCGGGTTTCATGGTGCAGGGCGGCGGCTTTAACGAGCAGATGCAGCAGAAACAGCCTAACCCGCCGATTAAGAATGAAGCAGACAACGGCCTGCGCAACACCCGCGGTACCATCGCGATGGCGCGTACCGCCGACCAGGATAGCGCCACCAGCCAGTTCTTCATCAACGTGGCGGATAACGCCTTCCTTGACCATGGTCAGCGCGACTTTGGCTATGCGGTGTTTGGCAAGGTAGTGAAAGGTATGGACGTCGCGGATAAGATCTCCCAGGTCCAGACCCATAACGTCGGCCCATACCAGAATGTGCCGACCAAACCGGTTGTTATCCTCTCTGCGAAAGTGCTGCCCTAATCCTTCCACGGCGCGGTGTGCTATCGCCGCGCCCGGTTGCCTCCCGGCATAACCTGAAATTGCTGCTTATACTTGTGGCACACAGGGGACGATAAGGGGGGCGACGATGCGTCCACTCACCGAAAAGCAAAAATCCCGACTCTGGGAACAGACACGCAATACCAATTTTCAGGCCAGTCGTCGCCTTGAAGGCGTGACGGTGCCGCTGGTTACGTTGACTGCCGAAGAGGCGCTGGCGCGTCTGGCGACGCTGCGGAGGGAGTATGAGCGATAAATTCGGCGATGAACGCGATCCTTACCTCTACCCGGCGCTGAATGTCCTGCGCAACCGCCTCGGCATCCGGCAGGCTAAAAATCTGCAACAGGCCGCCTTTGAGATGACGGCGTTGCGGGCGGCAACCTTGCCGCTGGGGCCGCGGGTGCGCGGCTTACCCTATCTGTGCGCGATTCATCATCAGCTGTATCAGGATCTGTTTGACTGGGCCGGCCGGTTACGTGAAGTGAACCTCTACCTGGGCGATACGCCGTTCTGCCACTTTGCCCGGATCGAGGAGGAGGGGAACGCCCTGATGCAGGCCCTTGAGCAGGAGGATTATCTCAATGGCCTGCCGCGCGAGACCTTTATTGAACGCCTGAGCTGGTTCTATGGCGAAATTAATGTGCTGCACCCTTTTCGTCTTGGCAATGGCCTGACCCAGCGCATTTTCTTTGAACAGCTGGCGATACATGCCGGCTACCTGCTTGACTGGCGTGACGTCGACCCCGCCGGCTGGAGCGCGGCCTGCCAGCAGAGCGCGATGGGCGATCCGGCTCCGCTGGTGGCGATCTTTCGCAAAGTGGTAAGCGAAGCGCGGGAATCTGAGTAGAATAGCCCGGTTTTGATTGTTCCGGAGCCGCTATGATCCTGCTTATCGATAACTATGACTCTTTCACCTGGAATCTGTATCAGTACTTCTGCGAACTGGGTGCGGAAGTACTGGTCAGGCGCAATGATGCGTTGACGCTGGAGGAGATAGCGGCGCTGGCGCCGGAGAAAATCGTGATCTCGCCAGGCCCCTGCACGCCGAATGAGGCGGGGATTTCCCTCGCGGTTATCCGCCACTATGCGGGGAAAACGCCGCTACTGGGCGTCTGTCTCGGGCACCAGGCGATAGCCCAGGCGTTTGGCGCGACCATCGTACGGGCGGCACAGGTGATGCATGGTAAAACCTCGCTTATCGAGCATAACGGCGAAGGGGTGTTTCAGGGGCTGAATAATCCCCTGACGGTGACCCGTTATCACTCGCTGGTGATTGATCCGCCGACGCTCCCGCCCGAGTTTATCGTCACCGCCCGCAGCGCCAGCGCTGAGATTATGGGGATCCGCCACCGCGACTGGGATCTTGAGGGCGTGCAGTTTCATCCGGAAAGCATCCTCAGCGAGCAGGGCCATCAATTGCTGGAAAACTTTCTGAAGCGGTGATTTTCAGTTGCCATTGACTGATTTTTTATGCATATTTTGTGATTATATTTTCATGATTACATCTGCATAACGAAGAGGGATGGGCAAGACATGGCAACTGAACAACCGGCAATCACCCGCGCCACATTCGATGAAATTATTTTGCCGATTTATGCACCAGCAGAATTCATCCCGGTGAAAGGGAAAGGCAGCCGCGTCTGGGATCAGCAGGGCAAAGAGTATGTTGATTTTGCCGGCGGTATCGCGGTGACGGCGCTCGGCCATTGCCACCCGGCGCTGGTGGCGGCGCTCCACGAGCAGGGCGAAACGCTGTGGCACACCAGCAACGTCTTTACCAATGAGCCAGCGCTGCGTCTGGGACGTAAAGTTGTCGAGGCCACCTTCGCCGAGCGCGTGGTGTTTATGAACTCCGGTACGGAAGCCAATGAAACGGCCTTTAAGCTGGCGCGTCACTATGCGGTGACCCGCCATAGCCCGTATAAAACCAAAATCATTGCCTTCCATAATGCCTTCCATGGCCGCTCCCTGTTTACCGTTTCCGTCGGTGGGCAGCCGAAGTACTCCGATGGTTTCGGCCCGAAACCGGCGGATATTGTCCATGTTCCCTTCAACGACCTGCAGGCGGTAAAAGCGGTGATGGATGACCACACTTGCGCAGTGGTGGTGGAGCCGATTCAGGGCGAAGGCGGCGTGACGGCAGCGACGCCGGCCTTCCTGCAGGGGCTGCGTGAGCTGTGCGATCAGCACCAGGCGTTGTTAGTCTTTGATGAAGTGCAGTGCGGTATGGGACGTACCGGATCGCTGTTCGCCTATATGCATTACGGTGTGACGCCGGATATTCTGACCAGCGCCAAAGCGCTCGGCGGCGGCTTCCCGGTCAGCGCCATGCTGACCACCCATGAGATCGCCAGCGCCTTCCATGCGGGTTCCCATGGCTCAACCTACGGCGGCAACCCGCTGGCCTGCGCGGTCGCCAACGCCGCCTTCGATCTAATCAATACCCCGGCGGTGCTGGATGGCGTGAGCGCGAAGCGCGAACTGTTCGTCAAACACCTGCAGCAGCTGGATGCTGAATTTGATCTGTTCAGTGATATTCGCGGGATGGGCCTGCTGATTGGCGCCGAACTCAAGCCGCAGCACAAGGGCCGCGCGCGTGATTTCCTCTATGCCGCTGCGCAAGCCGGCGTCATGGTGCTCAACGCCGGGCCGGACGTGATGCGTTTTGTTCCCTCGCTGATCATCGACGAGCAGGATATTGCCGAGGGGATGGCGCGTTTTGCCCAGGCAGTGGCAAAGGTGATTAACGGCTGATCTTCCGCAGCCAGATGCCATGATGCGGCCGCTGACGCCATGCTACTGACGATATGGTATGCATGGTGTTCAGATGGCCCAGAATGCGTTGCAGGTGCTGCTCCAGGGTGCTTAACGGACCGTTCGGCACCTCTGTTTCCGGCGACTCCAGAATATTAGCATCCCCTGCGCTGCCGGGACCATCGCTGTCCAGCCGCTGCTGGCAGCGTTGCAAGGCAATCTCACAAGATTCGAGATAGCGCTGGGCAAGATCCGGGGTGAGCATCGTATGCTCCCGGGCCAGGGTGGTCATAGCGTTGATGTGTTCGACGATAAACTGACTGTGCGTCACCCACAGCTTCATATCTTCCAGGTAGTGGGTATTAAAACCGGGCTCCTGCATCGCCTGATTCAGGGAGTTGTAGAGCGCGTTATGCGCCTGGTTGACGCGCATGCGTTGATAGGCCAGCGCGGGGGCTTTTGGATCGGCGCTGAGGATCAGGCGAATCGCCTGCTGGTCGGCCTCCAGCGCATCGTGGGCGTTTTTTTTCAGCAGGCCGCTCTGCCACTGCGGCCACAGCCAGACCATCCCGCCGAAGGCGATCAGGCAGCCGATAAGCGTGTCGATAAGCCGGGCGACAATAAACTGTTCGCCGTTGAGCGTCAGCAGTTGCAGGGTATACACCGCCGTCACCGTAAAGCCTACCATCGCCCAGCCATAGTGTTTACGGATGATCAGATAGCTGAGCAGGGTAATCAGCAGCATCCCGCTCAGGGTATAGCTCTCCGGAACGTGAAAGTGCAAGGTTAGCCCGGCGATGACTAGGCCGGCGAGCGTTCCCGCCGCCCGGTGAACAATTCGCACCCGCGTGGCGCCATAGCCATTTTGCGTGACGAAGAGCACCGTCATCAGGATCCAGTAGGGCTTCGGCAAATGCAGGGCGTTGCCCATCAGGCTGGCGACGCTCAGCATCACGCTGATGCGCGCGGCATTGCGCAGTGCGGGTGATTTCAGCGACAGATAGTTCTTTAGCGCGGGAAACAGCGGTAAACGACGCTCTTTGTCGGCCATCAGATCCCGGGCATACAGGGGGCGCTGGGTATGCAGCACCCGGGCGATACGGCTAAAGTGCCAGGCGCAGAACTGACCGACCGGGTTGTCCGGATGCTGGCGGGCGATCTTTTCCAGAGCCTCAATCTGTTTATCCATCTGAAAGCGCTGCGGAAAGCGATGATAGAGAATATCATCCGCCAGTACGCGCAGGCGGGCAGCGACGGTTTGGGCATTCCAGCGGATCACCGCTTCGGCATGGCTGCGTTCCACCAGCTTTTGCACCTCTTCTGGCTGATGCAGGCTAACCGAAATATGTTCCTGTAGATCCAGCCCAACCTGGAACGCCCGCAGCAGACGCTTGTGATCGTTGCGTTGGTTGGCTGCCAGCATATGCATCTGCTGATAGCACTGGGTAATCAGGTCGACTACCTTCTGCTGGCGGGTGAGCAGCGGCGGCAGGGCGGTCGACGGATCGGTATGCTGGGTCAACAGACTGTATTTGGCTTCACAATAGTCAGCCAGTTCCCGGTAAAGCAGGCTGAGCGACTCCCGCAGCGGCTGTTCGCGCCACAGCCAGAACCAGAGCCAGTTAAACACGCCGTACCACAGCGTACCGAAAGCGTAGATCAGCAGTGGATCCCAGATGGGCATATTGCCCGCCAGGCTCAGGGTAAAGATAGCGGCGATCAGCGACGCGGGCAGCAGGCGAGCGTGCAGCGAACTGATCTCCGCGGTGACGCCGAGCAATAGCGCCAGACCGCTGAGAATAAGCGGCAAAGGAATGGCCTGGGCGAGCAGCAACTGCACCACCAGACTGCATCCGGCAAACAGACAGCCGCCGATAATCAGGCGTTTGAAAAAGCGCTTATGCGGGGTATCAAGACCGGCAATGTTGCAGCAGGCGGGCACTAAGGAAAACAACAGCCCCTGCTGGAGATGGCCGAGCAGAAGACCGATGGCCACAGGCAGACACAGCACCAGCGTTTGCCGCAGTGCATAGTTGACTTCCGGGTGGTAAATCAGCCTGCGCCACATGAGGGAAAAACAAAAACGGCGTACTGCAGGAGCAATACGCCGCTTAGCAACTTAACGGGTGCCGTAGACGACGATAGTTTTACCGTGTGCGGAAATCAGGTTCTGATCTTCCAGCATTTTCAAAATACGGCCAACTGTTTCACGAGAGCAGCCGACGATCTGACCAATTTCCTGACGGGTAATTTTAATTTGCATACCGTCCGGGTGGGTCATGGCATCAGGTTGCTTCGCCAGGTTCAGCAGCGTCTGGGCGATACGGCCCGTCACGTCGAGGAAGGCGAGGTTGCCCACTTTCTCAGACGTGACCTGCAGACGGCGAGCCATTTGCGAAGAGAGACGCATAAGAATGTCCGGGTTAACCTGGATCAGCTGACGGAATTTCTTATAAGAGATTTCGGCCACTTCACATGCGGTTTTCGCCCGTACCCAGGCGCTACGCTCCTGACCCTCTTCAAACAGGCCTAATTCACCGATGAAATCGCCCTGGTTGAGGTAGGAGAGGATCATCTCTTTACCTTCTTCATCCTTGATGAGTACAGCCACGGAGCCTTTAACGATGTAGTACAGCGTTTCTGCTTTTTCACCCTGGTGGATCAGCGTGCTCTTTGATGGGTACTTATGAATGTGGCAATGAGACAAGAACCATTCAAGGGTAGGGTCTGTTTGCGGTTTGCCAAGCACCATGCGCGGTTATCCTCTGTTATAAGCTATCTCCGGGCGCCGACACTACACGGCGTCCGGGCATGCAATCGTATTGTTTCCCTATACCTGGGAAGCTGGCTGATGATTTTTCGACAGCCCGTAATGTGAACTCCTCTGCATACATGCAGTACATCAATGTAATACTGTAGCATCCAGACTGTTTTAGCATAGCTTTCGCCGCATGTCTCCTGGTGTCTCGCTTCAGCATGACGCAGGTCGCCTTCCGTTGCGAGAATTGTTATGTGCGCGTAATCTGACAGGAAAATTGCGATACTGGAGTTAAATTTTATGCAAGCGCGTGTGAAATGGGTTGAAGGGTTAACCTTTATCGGGGAGTCCGCGTCAGGACACCAGATTCTGATGGATGGCAACTCCGGGGATAAGGCACCCAGCCCGATGGAGATGGTGCTGATGGCGGCGGGCGGTTGCAGTGCGATCGATGTGGTTTCTATTCTGCAAAAAGGTCGCCATGAGGTGACCAACTGCGAAGTGAAGCTGACGTCGGAGCGCCGCGAAGAGGCGCCGCGTCTGTTTACGCATATTAATCTGCACTTTATCGTCACCGGTAAGGCGCTGAAAAATGCCGCGGTCTCCCGGGCGGTGGATCTGTCGGCAGAGAAATACTGCTCGGTGGCGCTGATGCTGGAAAAAGCGGTGAAGATCACCCACTCCTATGAAGTGATCGAGGCGTAGTCTTCGCCTGCCGTTGTGAAGCATCTCAACCCCGGCCTGGCCGGGGTTTTTTCTGTTAGCCGATCTTGCGGCCTTCCATCAGGCGCTCGACCAGCGGCGTCATGATAAGCTCCATCGCCAGCCCCATTTTACCGCCCGGCACCACCAGCGTGTTCATGTGCGAGATAAACGACCCCTGCAGCATCGCCAGCAGCCAGGGGAAGTCGATATTCTGCAGGTTACGGAAATGGATCACCACAAAGCTCTCGTCCAGCGAGGGAATAGTTTTCGCGGCAAACGGGTTGGAAGTGTCTACCGTCGGCACGCGCTGAAAGTTGATATGGGTGCGGGAAAATTGCGGGGTAATGAAGTTGATGTAGTCTTCCATCGAGCGGACGACTGAGTCCATCACCGCCTCCCGGGAGTGGCCGCGCTCGCTGGTGTCGCGAATAAGCTTTTGGATCCACTCGAGGTTAACGATAGGCACTACGCCGACCAGCAGGTCGACATGGCTGGCGACATCATGATGCGGCGTGACAACCCCGCCGTGCAGCCCCTCATAGAACAGTACGTCTGTCGGCTCCGGCAGCGGCTGCCAGGGGGTGAAAGTCCCTGGCACCTGATTCCACGGTACGGCTTCGTCATAGGTGTGCAGGTATTTCCGCGACTGGCCTTTTCCGTGGCGGCCATAGTCGACAAAGGTCTGCTCCAGCAGGCCAAAGTCGTTCGCCTCCGGGCCAAAGTAGCTGATATGTTTGCCCTGATCCCGCGCCTTGCGGATCGCCATGTCCATTTCCGGGCGGGTGTAGCGATGAAAGCTATCGCCTTCCACCTCCGCGGCGTGCAGGTTTAGCTGCGCGAAGATTTTGCGAAAGGCAAGGCTGGTGGTGGTAGTGCCCGCGCCGCTGGAGCCCGTGACGGCGATCACCGGATGTTTGGCAGACATAACAACTCCCTGGTTAAACGATGTAGTGGCGTCGCCTTAGCCGTTAAACAGCGCGCGCGGCATAATATTGACCGTCTCATGCAGTTCCGACCACACAAGAACCGCCTCTCCGCGTTTCAACTGCTGTTTTACATCGGCGACTTTATCGGCAAGTGAACGTTCATGTTCACCATAATCGGTGCCTTCACGTAACACAAAGCTTTCAATCAGGTTATCCAGCGTTTCGGGATCCAGATCCTGCCAGGGAATAATCATACGGGGACCTCCAGCCAACGGTTTAACCAGTCCGGGATGCGTCTTTCCAGCCACATCTCCGGCTTACGCAGGGTGCCGCCGACGAAACCAACGTGGCCGCCTTGCTCAGTTAATTGATACTCAACGTTCGCCGGCAGTTGCTCCTGCGGTGGTATGGAGTGGTGATCCATAAATGGATCGTCTTTCGCGTGAATGATGAGCGTTGGCTTAGTGATATCGCTGAGCCGCGGCATGGCGCTGCATTGCCGGTAATAATCCAGCGCATCGGCGAAACCATGGATTTTGGCGGTGATCATATCGTCAAATTCCCGGATGCGGCGCATCCCTTTAAGCTGGCGTAAATCGACAGGCAGTGAGCCAGGATACGCTTTCAGCTTGCGTGAGGCATTGGCTTTTAACAGATTGAGCAGATAGCGCTGATAAACCCGCGAGAAGCCCTTATCCATATGATAGCTGCAGGCTTCCAGCATAAAAGGCGCGGAGACGATCACCGCCGCATCCAGCGGGCAGCGGTCGCCTTCTTCTGCCAGCAGGCAGCCCAGCATATTGCCGCCCAGTGAATAGCCGACGGCCGCAGTCGGCGCGGGACCAAACTCGCGCTGTAGCCAGTGCAGAAACCAGGTGCCATCTTCTGTTTCGCCGGAGTGATAGATGCGGTTATTGCGGTTAGGTTCGCCGCTGCAGCCGCGGAAATGCATAACCACGCCCAGCCAGCCGCGCTGCATCGCCGCATGGATCAGACCATGGGCGTACGGGCTGTGCAGGCTTCCTTCGAGACCATGAAAGACGACGAGGCGCGGCTTATGGCGCGCCTGATGCGGGTCTTCGCTCCAGGCCAGATCGACAAAATCGCCGTCCGGCAGCTCAAGGCGCTGCCAGTGCGGGGTAAAGCGCAATTTACGGCGGATCAGCCGCGGCAGCATGGTTTGCAGATGACGATTGCCCACGCCGCGCATCGGATGGAACTCACGCGAATCGTTTTCGGGGGGCGTCATGTCTGTGGGGATGATTTCAACCATAGCACCAGAACAATTAATAAACGTGATGATGACTATACCGCGCAGGGCGCACAGGGGTTAGCCAATATGTGGTCTTGTGGCCAGCGACGCCAGGTTACAGCAAAAACAAATCATTGATGTCACTGATGGCAGGCCATGGAGAGGGCAGAAACCCACCCTGCCAGCGGCATCGTACGCGCAGGCAGGATGAGGAAGTCAATATTAGCCTTCCTGAAGCATCAGCTCCAGCTGCTCCTGGGCCTCCAGCCAGGCCATTTCACACTCCTCCAGCCCGGACTTCGCGCTGGCCTGCTGCTGCAGGCATTCGGTTAGTTCGGCTTTACGTGAGGCGTCATAAAGCTCACTGTCGCCAAGTTTTTCTTCCGCACTGGCCAACTGCGCGTTGAGCTTGTCCATCTCTTTTTCCAGACGGGCGATCTCTTTGCGCAGCGGTTGGGTCTGGCTGCGCAGTTCCGCTTCCCGACGCTTCTGGTCCTTGCGCGCCTGCGCGCTGTTGCCGCTCTCTTTTGGCGCGTCGCTGCTCTGTGATTCCTGTTTTTGCGAGTCGCTGAGCCACTGCTGATAATCTTCCAGATCGCCGTCGAACGGCTCGACTTTACCGTCATGGACGAGGTACAGATCGTCGGTGGTGGAGCGGATCAGGTGACGATCGTGCGACACGACAACCAGCGCCCCTTCAAAGTCGATCAGCGCTTCGGTTAAGGCCTGACGCATATCGAGGTCAAGGTGGTTGGTCGGTTCATCGAGCAGCAGCAGGTTAGGGCGCTGCCAGACGATCAGGGCCAGTACCAGGCGCGCTTTTTCTCCACCAGAGAAGCGGCGGGTCTCTTCGCTGACCTTATCGCCCTGGAAACCAAAGCCGCCCAGATAATCACGCAGTTTCTGCTCCAGTTCCTGCGGGGCCAGGCGCGCCAGGTGCTGCAGCGGCGACTCATCGGCACGCAGGAACTCCAGTTGATGCTGGGCGAAGTAGCCGAGCTTGATACCTTTTGCGAGACCGATCTCGCCGCTCACCGGCTGGAGTTCACCCGCCAGCAGCTTAATCAGAGTCGACTTCCCGGCGCCGTTGCGGCCCAGCAGGCCGATGCGCGAGCCCGGCACCAGATTGAGCTTGATGGAGTCGAGGATAATACGCTCGCCGTAACCGGCGCTGACTTTCTCCATTTTCAGTAACGGGTTAGGCAGACTCTCCGGCTGGCGGAAGCTGAAGTGGAACGGGTTATCCACGTGCGCCGGGGCGATAAGCTCCATCCGTTCGAGCATTTTGATACGGCTTTGCGCCTGCTTGGCCTTGGTGGCCTTAGCGCGGAAGCGGTCGATATAGCTTTGCAGATGCGCAACGCGCTGCTGCTGGCTTTCGTACATCGCCTGCTGCTGAGAGAGACGGGTAGCGCGCTGCACTTCGAACGAGCTGTAGTTACCGGTGTACTCAAACATCGTCTGCTGTTCGATATGGATAATTTTGTCGACGATAGGATCGAGAAAATCGCGATCGTGGGAGATCAGGATCAGCGTCCCTGTGTAACCCTTAAGCCATTTTTCGAGCCAGATGACGGCATCGAGGTCGAGGTGGTTAGTCGGTTCATCGAGCAGCAGCAGATCGGAGCGGCAAATCAGCGCCTGGGCGAGGTTAAGGCGCATACGCCAGCCGCCGGAAAAATCGCTGACCGGCCGCTCCAGCTGTTCGTTGCTGAATCCCAGACCGTGCAGCAGGCTGGCAGCGCGCGAACGGATGGTCCAGGCGTCGATGGCGTCCAGCTTGCCGTGGACCGTGGCGATGGCATGGCCGTCGTTGCGCTCATTTGCCTGCTGGAGCGCGGCTTCCAGCTGGCGGTATTCACGATCGCCATCAATAACATAATCGATAGCCGGCTGAGGCAGCGCCGGGGTTTCCTGATTCACCCATGCCAGCTGCCAGCTGCCTGGAAAGGTCATACTGCCGCCGTCAGCGCTTATCTCGTTTTTCAAAAGCGATAGCAGCGTCGATTTCCCGCAGCCGTTTTTGCCCACCAGACCGACCTTTTGGCCAGGGTTGATGGTAGCGGTGGCGTTGTCCAGCAGGACGCGTACGCCGCGACGAATTTGTAACGAGGAGAAAACAATCATAAGGCGCCGTATGTTCAGACTATGTTAATTTGTCATTATGATAATGTAGTGTGGAAGCGAATCGCTTCACCGGGCCGCCATGGTAGCCCAAAACGAAGACGATACACAAAGTCATTCTGGCGGTGTCAGAACACCGGGGCTGCGCAGGCCGCCAGAAGACCTACGGGAGGGGAATGATGTCTCAGACAGCGAAAGTGTTGCTGCTGTATGCCCACCCAGAATCTCATGATTCCGTGGCCAACCGGGTTTTATTAGAGCCGGCCTTACAGTTGCCGAACGTCACCGTGCACGATCTTTACGCGCACTATCCGGATTTTTTTATCGATATCGCTCATGAACAGGACCTGCTGCGCCAGCATGAGGTGATTGTTTTCCAGCATCCTTTATATACCTGGAGCTGTCCGGCGCTGCTCAAGGAGTGGCTGGATCGTGTGTTAAGCCGCGGCTTCGCCAGCGGTGCCGGAGGAAACGAACTGGCGGGAAAGTACTGGCGTAGTGTGATCACCACCGGCGAACCTGAGAGCGCCTACCGTCGCGATGCCAATCGCTATCCGATGAACGATATTTTACGTCCTTTTGAACTGACCGCCGGCATGTGCCGTATGCACTGGATGAGCCCCATTATTGTCTACTGGGCACGGCGGCAACAGCCAGAGGAATTGCGTAGCCGCGCTCGGGCCTACCGGGACTGGCTGGCCAATCCCCTTACCGCCGGAGGTATACATGGCGGGATCTGATTTGCTGCTGGCGGGCGTTCTTTTTTTGTTCGCCGCCGTTATTGCCGTACCTCTGGCCTCAAGATTGGGTATTGGCGCGGTGCTGGGCTATCTGCTGGCCGGGATTGCGATTGGCCCGTGGGGACTTGGGTTTATCAGCGATGTGGATGAAATTCTCCATTTCTCTGAGCTCGGCGTAGTGTTTCTGATGTTTATCATCGGCCTGGAGCTTAATCCGGCCAAGCTATGGCGGCTGCGGAGCTCCATCTTCGGCGTTGGCGCGGCGCAGGTGATGCTCAGCGCGGCGATCCTCGGCGGTCTGCTGATGACGACCGGGTTTTCATGGCAGGCGGCGGTGGTCGGCGGGATCGGCCTGGCGATGTCTTCCACCGCCATGGCGCTGCAGCTGATGCGTGAGAAGGGAATGAGCCGCAGCGAATCGGGGCAGTTAGGCTTTTCGGTCCTGCTGTTTCAGGATCTGGCGGTGATCCCGGCGCTGGCGCTGGTGCCCCTGCTGGCCGGTTCCGCGGATGAGCATGTTAACTGGCTGACGGTCGGTATGAAGGTCCTGGCCTTTGCCGGGATGCTGATTGGCGGACGCTATCTGCTGCGGCCGGTGTTCCGTTTCATCGCCAGCTCAGGGGTCAGGGAAGTATTTACTGCCGCCACGCTACTGCTGGTCCTTGGGTCGGCGCTGTTTATGGAGGCGCTGGGGTTGTCGATGGCGCTGGGTACCTTTATCGCCGGCGTGCTGCTGGCGGAAAGCGAGTATCGCCACGAACTGGAAATCGCTATCGATCCGTTCAAGGGGCTGCTGCTCGGGCTGTTCTTTATCTCCGTCGGCATGGCGCTGAACCTTGGCGTGCTGTATACCCATCTGCTGTGGGTGGCGGTGAGCGTGGCGGTGCTGGTGGCGGTAAAAATGCTGGTGCTCTATCTCCTGGCCCGTCTCTATGGCCTGCGAAGTTCAGAGCGGATGCAGTTTGCGGGCGTATTAAGCCAGGGCGGCGAGTTCGCCTTTGTCCTCTTTTCGCTGCCCGCCTCTCAGCGGTTGTTCCAGCATGACCAGATGGCGCTGCTGCTGGTGGCGGTGACGTTGTCGATGATGACGACGCCGCTGCTGATGAAGGGGATAGATAAGCTATTGTCGCGACGGCTGAATCCGGCAGATGATACCGATGAGGCGCCGTGGGTGGAGGATGACAAGCCGCAGGTGATTATTGTCGGGTTTGGTCGCTTTGGTCAGGTTATCGGTCGCCTGCTGATGGCCAATAAGATGCGTATTACGGTGCTGGAGCGGGACATCAGCGCGGTGAATCTGATGCGTAACTATGGCTATAAAGTCTATTTTGGCGATGCCACCCAGCTGGAGCTGCTGCGCTCGGCGGGAGCGGAAGAGGCGCAGTCGATCGTCATCACCTGTAATGAGCCAGAAGACACCATGCGGCTGGTGGAAATGTGTCAACAACACTTTCCACATCTGCATATTCTGGCCCGCGCTCGCGGTCGCGTTGAGGCGCATGAGCTGCTGCAGGCCGGTGTGACGCAGTTTTCTCGTGAAACCTTTTCCAGTGCACTGGAACTGGGGCGCAAAGCGCTCATCACCCTGGGGATGCATCCTCACCAGGCCCAGCGCGCGCAACTGCACTTCCGACGGCTCGATATGCGAATGCTGCGCGAGTTAATGCCAGTGCATACTGATACGGTACAGGTATCTCGCGTGCGGGAAGCCCGACGCGAACTGGAAGAGATTTTTCAGCGTGAAATGCAGAAAGAAAGCCGGCAGCTGGACGGCTGGGACGAGTTTGAATAAAGGTAAATCATATGGCAGTGCGTAAACGTTTTATTGCCGGGGCGAAATGTCCGGCGTGCCAGGCGCAGGATTCGCTGGCGATGTGGCGTGAGAATAATGTCGATGTCGTTGAATGCGTTAAGTGCGGTCATCAGATGCGTGAGGCGGATAAAGAGGCCCGTGAGCATGTACGCAAAGAGGAGCAGGTGATTGGCATTTTTCATCCCGACTAGCGTTATCCGTCGGCTTTTTTTAAGCTAGAGGGTACACGGCTGCAGAATTCCGCTACAATCTGCGCCACTATTCTTCCCATCTCAGGAGATATCATGAAAGTAGCAAAAGACCTGGTGGTCAGCCTGGCCTATCAGGTACGTACAGAAGACGGTGTGTTGGTTGATGAGTCTCCGGTAAGCGCGCCGCTGGATTACCTGCACGGTCACGGCTCCCTGATTTCCGGCCTGGAAAACGCGCTGGATGGCCACGAAGTGGGCGACAAATTTGACGTAGCTGTCGGCGCTAACGACGCTTACGGCCAGTATGACGAAAACCTGGTGCAGCGTGTACCGAAAGACGTCTTTATGGGCGTTGATGAACTGCAGGTTGGTATGCGCTTCCTGGCGGAAACCGATCAGGGTCCAGTACCGGTAGAAATCACTGAAGTTGAAGACGACCACGTTGTGGTTGATGGCAACCACATGCTGGCTGGCCAGAACCTGAAGTTCAATGTGGAAGTTGTCGCTATTCGTGAAGCAACGGCTGAAGAGCTGGAGCATGGTCACGTGCATGGCGCTCATGGCCACGATCACGATCATGACCATGGTCATGACGGTTGCTGCGGCGGCCACGGCCACGATCATGGTCACGACCATGAACACGGCAAAGGTGGTTGCGGTAACGGCGGTTGCGGTTGCCACTAATGGCGTCGCGTTCGCGCGGATAGCCAAAAAAAGCGGGGAAACCCGCTTTTTTTACGTCTCAATAATGGGGAGGCGGCGTCTCTTCTGCCTGAGAGGCGATATGGGACGGTTGGGTCGCCTTCAGTTTCTCGATCATCAGACGCATATGCTCCCGCATCTTCGCCATCTCTATCTCGTGGGCGGTCACGGTTTTATTGAGGTCTTCGATGGTGATTTCCTGAAACGCCAGCCGGCTTTCCAGCTCTGCAAGGCGCGTTTCTAATGTGCTATCGTGCATGGGTAACCTCTTTAGTCTGATCCTGCGAGCGGATTCTACTTAAGTTTCTCTTTTCGCGCAGCATCGCTGCGTCTGACAGGAAACTTATTCATACAAAAATAGTCCTAAAAGAGGCGATATTCAGGAACGTCCGTATGTAGATTTTAACGGCAACGTTCTATAGTACGTTTTTTGCTTTTTACGATAACCCTGGGGTGAGAGGCCCCGGCCCTGGAGAAATGGATGAAATCACTGTTTAAAGTAACGCTGCTGGCGACCACAATGGCCGTCGCCCTGAATGCACCGCTGACCTTTGCTGCAGATGCGGCGGCGAAGGCAGCCCCAGCGGCTGAGAGTAAATCGGCATTTAAAAATGACGATCAGAAATCCGCCTATGCACTGGGCGCGTCTCTCGGGCGTTACATGGAAAACTCCCTGAAAGAACAAGAAAAGCTGGGCATTAAGCTGGACAAAGCCCAGTTGATCGCCGGCGTACAGGACGCGTTTGCCGATAAGAGCAAGCTGTCCGACCAGGAGATCGAACAGACTCTGCAGGCCTTTGAAACGCGCGTGAAGACCGCGGCTCAGCAGAAAATGGAAAAAGACGCGACTGAGAACGAAGCCAAAGGCAAAACCTTCCGCGATAGCTTTGCTAAAGAGAAGGGCGTGAAAACCTCGAAAACTGGCCTGCTGTATAAAGTCGAGAAAGAAGGCACTGGTGATGCGCCGAAAGACAGCGACACCGTGGTGGTTAACTACAAAGGCACCCTGATCGACGGTAAAGAGTTTGATAACTCTTATACCCGCGGTGAGCCGCTCTCTTTCCGCCTGGACGGCGTGATCCCGGGCTGGACGGAAGGCCTGAAGAACATCAAGAAAGGCGGTAAAATCAAGCTGGTCATTCCACCGGATCTGGCTTACGGCAAAACCGGCGTTCCGGGGATCCCGGCCAACTCTACGCTGGTCTTTGACGTAGAACTGCTGGATATCAAACCGGCGCCGAAGGCGGATGCACAGCCGGAAGCCGCTGGCGACGCGAAAGCCGCAGACGCGAACGCTGACGCTAAGAAGTAATCGGGTTCAGGCCGCCGTCTCGTCAGAGGCGGCGGCTTTTTTATTGAGCGCAGATATAATTAAAACTGGAAAGATCCTCAGGCGCTGTATTACTTTAGATAGCTTAATAATGATGATGAGCCTGCCCTGACAATAACGACAGGCTCCTGAAAAGGAGTGCTTTTTTTCATGTCCAGGTCGCTTTTAACCAACGAAACCAGCGAGCTTGACCTGCTGGATCAACGTCCCTTTGACCAGACCGATTTCGATATTCTTAAATCTTATGAAGCGGTGGTGGACGGGTTGGCGATGCTCATCGGTTCGCACTGTGAAATCGTGCTACATTCTTTGCAGGATCTTAAATGCTCTGCCATCCGTATCGCCAATGGTGAACATACCGGCCGCCAAATCGGTTCACCGATTACCGATCTTGCGCTGCGCATGCTGCACGATATGACGGGCGCCGATAGCAGCGTTTCCAAATGCTACTTCACCCGTGCCAAAAGCGGCGTACTGATGAAGTCGGTGACGATAGCCATTCGCAATCGCGATCATCGGGTGATCGGTCTGCTGTGCATCAACATGAATCTGGATGTGCCTTTTTCACAGATCATGAGCACCTTTATTCCGCCAGAAACGCCGGAGGTCAACTCACCGGTGAACTTTGCTTCCTCGGTTGACGATCTGGTCGCGCAGACGCTGGAATTCACCATTGAAGAGGTGAACGCCGATCGCAGCGTGTCTAATAATGCGAAAAACCGCCAAATCGTGCTGAATCTCTACGAAAAAGGGATCTTCGATATCAAAGACGCCATTAACCAGGTGGCCGATCGTCTGAATATCTCCAAGCATACCGTCTACCTCTATATCCGCCAGTTCAAGAGCGGCGATTTCCAGGGGCTGGATAAGTAATGCGTTTTGCCCTCACGGTGACTGGCCCTGCCTATGGGACCCAGCAGGCGAGCAGCGCCTGGCAGTTTGCCCAGGCCGTATTGCAGGAAGGTCATGAACTGGCATGCGTTTTTTTCTATCGCGAAGGCGTGCTCAACGCTAACCAACTGACGGCGCCCGCCAGCGATGAGTTCGATCTGGTGCGCGCGTGGCAATCATTGCACGATGAACAAGGTGTGGCACTACACATCTGCGTGGCGGCTGCCTTGCGTCGAGGCGTAACGGACGAGCGTGA
This sequence comes from Klebsiella sp. PK18, assembly GCF_057784655.1. Lineage (NCBI taxonomy): Bacteria > Pseudomonadati > Pseudomonadota > Gammaproteobacteria > Enterobacterales > Enterobacteriaceae > Klebsiella > Klebsiella sp. PK18. Next base: position 432,092 of record NZ_CM173493.1, read on the forward strand.
GGCGCAACAGCTCGCGCTGGCCAGCCACAATTTGCAACCCGGCTTCACGCTGAGCGGGCTCGGTGCGCTGGCGGAAGCCGCGCTCACTTGCGATCGGATGGTGCAGTTCTGATGAAACGTGTGGCTTTTATTTTTTCCTCCGCGCCGCACGGCAGCGCCGCCGGCAGGGAAGGGCTCGATGCCTTATTAGCAACCTCCGCGCTCACCGACGAGATTGGCGTGTTCTTTGTAGGCGACGGCGTTTTTCAACTGCTGCCCGATCAACGGCCGGGTGCAGTGCTGGCTCGCGACTACATAGCCACCTTTAAACTGCTGTCACTGTATGACATCGATCAGTGCTGGCTGTGTGCCGACTCCGCGCGGGAGCGCGGTCTGGACCCCGCTACTCCGTGGGCGGTGGATGTCGAATGCCTGGCGCCGGATGCCCTGCGCGCCCGTCTGCATGAATTTGATGTGATTTTGAGTTTCTGAGGCCCCCATGCTCCATACGCTCAGTGTTTCTCCCTGGCATGCCGATATCGCAGCAATGCTTCGCGTGATGGATCACGGCGACGATCTGTTATTGCTGTCTGATGGCGTCACGGCGGCCATCGCCGGCGGTCGCTTCCTTGAGATCCTGCAATCCGCCCCCATAACCCTCTATGTGCTGCAAGACGACGTTGACGCCCGCGGGCTGGCTGGTCAAATTGCGGACAGTGTCGGTAGGGTTAGCTATACTGATTTCGTCAGACTCACGGTAAAACATGCCGGTCAGCTGGCCTGGTGATGGCGGGATCGTTGTATATTTCTTGACACCTTTTCGGCACCGCCCTAAAATTCTGCGTCCTCATATTATATGAGGCGATTTATTACGTGTTTACGAAGCAAAAGCTAAAACCAGGAGCTATTTAATGGCAACAATTAACCAGCTGGTACGCAAACCACGCGCACGCAAAGTTGCAAAGAGCAACGTGCCTGCGCTGGAAGCCTGCCCGCAGAAACGTGGCGTATGTACTCGCGTATATACCACCACTCCTAAGAAACCGAACTCCGCACTGCGTAAAGTTTGCCGTGTGCGTCTGACTAACGGTTTCGAAGTCACCTCCTACATCGGTGGTGAAGGTCACAACCTGCAGGAGCACTCCGTGATCCTGATCCGTGGCGGTCGTGTTAAAGACCTTCCGGGTGTTCGTTACCACACCGTTCGTGGTGCGCTTGACTGCTCCGGCGTTAAAGACCGTAAGCAGGCTCGCTCCAAGTACGGCGTGAAGCGTCCTAAGGCTTAATGGTTCTCCGTTAAGTAAGGCCAAACTGATTTACCTTAATGTCATACTAAACTCTTAGAGTTTTGGACAATCCTGAATTAACAACGGAGTATTTCCATGCCACGTCGTCGCGTCATTGGTCAGCGTAAAATTCTGCCGGATCCGAAGTTCGGATCAGAACTGCTGGCTAAATTTGTCAATATCCTGATGGTAGATGGTAAAAAATCTACTGCAGAAGCAATCGTATACAGCGCGCTGGAGACCCTGGCTCAGCGCTCTGGTAAAAATGAACTGGAAGCTTTCGAAGTCGCTCTCGACAACGTGCGCCCGACTGTAGAAGTTAAGTCTCGCCGCGTTGGTGGTTCTACTTATCAGGTTCCAGTTGAAGTTCGTCCGGTTCGTCGTAATGCTCTGGCAATGCGTTGGATCGTTGAAGCTGCTCGTAAACGCGGTGATAAATCCATGGCTCTGCGCCTGGCGAACGAACTCACTGATGCTGCAGACAACAAAGGTACTGCAGTTAAGAAACGTGAAGACGTTCACCGTATGGCCGAAGCCAACAAGGCGTTCGCACACTACCGTTGGTAATCCCTTCGGAGTCATAGTCACCAGGCGGGCGCTTCAGATGAGTCGCCCGCTCTGGATAACTTAACTGAACGCCTAAAGAAATAAACGAGGAATCAAATGGCTCGTACAACACCCATCGCACGCTACCGTAACATCGGTATCAGTGCGCACATCGACGCCGGTAAAACCACTACTACCGAACGTATTCTGTTCTACACCGGTGTAAACCACAAAATCGGTGAAGTTCATGACGGCGCCGCTACCATGGACTGGATGGAGCAGGAGCAGGAACGTGGTATCACCATCACTTCCGCTGCGACTACTGCATTCTGGTCTGGTATGGCTAAGCAGTATGAACCGCACCGTGTAAACATCATCGACACCCCGGGGCACGTTGACTTCACTATCGAAGTAGAACGTTCCATGCGTGTTCTTGATGGTGCGGTAATGGTTTACTGCGCAGTTGGTGGTGTTCAGCCACAGTCTGAAACCGTATGGCGTCAGGCAAACAAATATAAAGTTCCGCGCATTGCGTTCGTTAACAAAATGGACCGCATGGGTGCGAACTTCCTGAAAGTTGTTGGTCAGATCAAAACCCGTCTGGGCGCGAACCCGGTTCCGCTGCAGCTGGCGATTGGTGCTGAAGAAGGTTTCACCGGTGTTGTTGACCTGGTGAAAATGAAAGCCATCAACTGGAACGATGCAGACCAGGGCGTTACCTTCGAATACGAAGATATCCCGGCTGACATGCAGGACCTGGCTGACGAATGGCACCAGAACCTGATCGAGTCCGCTGCGGAAGCTTCCGAAGAGCTGATGGAGAAATACCTGGGTGGTGAAGAACTGACTGAAGAAGAGATCAAAAAAGCTCTGCGTCAGCGTGTTCTGAACAACGAAATCATCCTGGTAACCTGCGGTTCTGCGTTCAAGAACAAAGGTGTTCAGGCGATGCTGGATGCGGTAATTGATTACCTGCCATCCCCGGTTGATGTTCCGGCAATCAACGGTATTCTGGACGACGGTAAAGATACCCCGGCTGAGCGTCACGCAAGCGACGAAGAGCCGTTCTCTGCACTGGCGTTCAAAATCGCTACCGACCCGTTTGTTGGTAACCTGACCTTCTTCCGTGTGTACTCCGGTGTGGTTAACTCTGGTGATACCGTACTGAACTCCGTGAAAGCTGCACGTGAGCGTTTCGGTCGTATCGTACAGATGCACGCTAACAAACGTGAAGAGATCAAAGAAGTTCGCGCGGGCGACATCGCTGCTGCTATCGGTCTGAAAGACGTAACCACTGGTGACACCCTGTGTGACCCGGATGCGCCGATCATTCTGGAGCGTATGGAATTCCCTGAGCCGGTAATCTCCATCGCCGTTGAGCCGAAAACCAAAGCTGACCAGGAAAAAATGGGTCTGGCTTTGGGTCGTCTGGCTAAAGAAGACCCGTCATTCCGCGTATGGACTGACGAAGAGTCTAACCAGACCATCATCGCCGGTATGGGTGAGCTGCACCTCGACATCATCGTTGACCGTATGAAGCGTGAATTCAACGTTGAAGCGAACGTCGGTAAACCTCAGGTTGCTTACCGTGAAGCGATTCGCGCGAAAGTTACCGATATCGAAGGTAAACACGCCAAGCAGTCTGGTGGTCGTGGTCAGTACGGTCACGTTGTGATCGACATGTACCCGCTGGAGCCGGGCTCTAACCCGAAAGGTTACGAGTTCATCAACGACATCAAAGGTGGTGTAATTCCTGGCGAATACATCCCGGCCGTTGATAAAGGCATCCAGGAACAGCTGAAAGCTGGTCCGCTGGCAGGTTACCCGGTAGTTGATATGGGTATCCGTCTGCACTTCGGTTCTTACCACGACGTTGACTCCTCTGAGCTGGCGTTTAAACTGGCTGCGTCTATTGCCTTTAAAGAAGGCTTTAAGAAAGCAAAACCAGTTCTGCTTGAGCCGATCATGAAGGTTGAAGTAGAAACTCCGGAAGAGAACACGGGTGATGTTATCGGTGACTTGAGCCGTCGTCGCGGTATGCTGCGCGGTCAGGAATCCGAAGTAACCGGCGTTAAGATCCACGCTGAAGTACCGCTGTCCGAAATGTTCGGTTATGCAACTCAGCTGCGTTCTCTGACCAAAGGTCGTGCATCATACACCATGGAATTCCTGAAGTATGATGATGCGCCGAACAACGTTGCTCAGGCCGTTATTGAAGCCCGTGGTAAATAATCCACAGGATTAAAACCTAAGTCCCGTGCTCTCTCCGAAGGGGAGAGCACTATAGTAAGGAATATAGCCGTGTCTAAAGAAAAATTTGAACGTACAAAACCGCACGTCAACGTTGGTACTATCGGCCACGTTGACCATGGTAAAACTACCCTGACTGCTGCCATCACTACCGTTCTGGCTAAAACCTACGGTGGTTCTGCTCGTGCATTCGACCAGATCGATAACGCACCGGAAGAAAAAGCTCGTGGTATCACCATCAACACCTCTCACGTTGAATATGACACCCCGACTCGCCACTACGCGCACGTAGACTGCCCGGGCCACGCCGACTATGTTAAAAACATGATCACCGGTGCTGCGCAGATGGACGGCGCGATCCTGGTTGTTGCTGCGACTGACGGCCCGATGCCGCAGACTCGTGAGCACATCCTGCTGGGTCGTCAGGTAGGCGTTCCGTACATCATCGTGTTCCTGAACAAATGCGACATGGTTGATGACGAAGAGCTGCTGGAACTGGTTGAGATGGAAGTTCGTGAACTGCTGTCTCAGTACGATTTCCCGGGCGACGACACTCCGATCGTTCGTGGTTCTGCTCTGAAAGCGCTGGAAGGCGACGCAGAGTGGGAAGCGAAAATCATCGAACTGGCTGGCCACCTGGATACCTATATCCCGGAACCAGAGCGTGCGATTGACAAGCCGTTCCTGCTGCCGATCGAAGACGTATTCTCCATCTCCGGTCGTGGTACCGTTGTTACCGGTCGTGTAGAGCGCGGTATCATCAAAGTCGGTGAAGAAGTTGAAATCGTTGGTATCAAAGACACCGCGAAAACCACCTGTACTGGCGTTGAAATGTTCCGCAAACTGCTGGACGAAGGCCGTGCTGGTGAGAACGTTGGTGTTCTGCTGCGTGGTATCAAACGTGAAGAAATCGAACGTGGTCAGGTACTGGCTAAGCCGGGCAGCATCAAGCCGCACACCAAGTTCGAATCTGAAGTGTACATCCTGTCCAAAGACGAAGGCGGCCGTCATACTCCGTTCTTCAAAGGCTACCGTCCGCAGTTCTACTTCCGTACTACTGACGTGACTGGCACCATCGAACTGCCGGAAGGCGTAGAGATGGTTATGCCGGGCGACAACATCAAAATGGTTGTTACCCTGATCCACCCGATCGCGATGGACGACGGTCTGCGTTTCGCAATCCGTGAAGGCGGCCGTACCGTTGGCGCGGGCGTTGTAGCTAAAGTTCTGGGCTAATTCGTTAGCTTCGAATAAAAAGGGCGCTTCGGCGCCCTTTTTGCTGCGCGCAGTTCCGCGAAATAACGTGTACAACACACCATTCATAACGTGCGCTGCGGCGGATAATGCGCAAATGGTCTATTGTAATCATAACTATTCTCATTTAATATTTGTGCATAAATTGAACGGGAGTTTATATGTACGTTTGTTTGTGCAATGGCGTTAGCGATAAAAAAATTCGCCAGGTTGTTCGCCAGTTTCAACCGCAATCTTTTCAGCAATTACGTAAGTTTGTTCCCGTTGGAAATCAATGCGGTAAGTGTGTTCGAGCTGCACGTGAAGTGATGGAAGATGAATTAACCACCATGCCGGAATTCAAAGAAATCGCCTGAAGTCCGCGCTTCTCTTTTGACATCCCTATAGGCCGGACTACGCTTCAATAAGTGGAAGCGGAGGGACTATATAATGAAAGGTGATGTCAAAATCATAAGTTATCTCAATAAATTATTGGGAAATGAGCTGGTCGCAATCAATCAGTACTTTCTCCATGCGAGAATGTTCAAAAACTGGGGTCTGATGCGCCTCAACGATATTGAGTACCACGAATCAATTGATGAAATGAAGCACGCCGATAAGTACATCGAGCGTATTCTTTTCCTCGAAGGCATTCCTAATCTGCAGGATCTCGGCAAACTTGGCATCGGTGAAGATGTGGAAGAGATGCTGCAGTCAGATTTACGCCTGGAGCTGGAAGGCGCGCAAAACCTGCGTGAAGCGATCGCCTATGCCGACAGCGTACATGACTATGTCAGCCGCGATATGATGATTGAGATCCTGGCGGATGAAGAAGGCCATATCGACTGGCTGGAAACCGAACTCGATCTCATTGGCAAAATTGGCCTGCAAAATTACCTGCAGTCGCAGATCAAAGTGTCAGATTAGCCAGCGTTTGCCACCCGCACCAGAAACCTGCTGCCGCCAGAAATGGCCCAAATGGCAGCGGGTTATTCTTTTCCCATTTTCTGTTGCCGCCGCACCTGGCGGACAGTCCCAATATCACCCACGTCATGGCAGCGAGCAATGACGCTACCAGCACCAGCTGCGGCAGCATTCGCCAGCCATGCCAGGCCCCAAGGGCGGCGAGATATTTTATATCGCCATAGCCTAATCCTTCATGCCCACGGACCCTGCGGTATAGCCAATAAAGGGCGGCAAACGAGAGATAGCCGGCTAGTGCTCCCCAGACAGCCTCGTTGAGCTGATGCGGCGCCAGACAGAGATAAAAAAGCAAGCCGCTCCATAGCAGGGGACAGGTGAAACGGTCTGGCAGCAAGCCGTAACGCAGGTCCTGCTGACATAATGCTAGCGTCAATCCGCTATAGAACAGTAAGAAGGGGAGGGCGGCGAGCATAGGTTACCCCGTGATGAGCAATGAACATGGCCTCACTATGCTTATCGGCTCGGCGCAGGGCAAAATGCAATTTTCGAGAGTGGATGGCGCTTTGCGGATTTATTGGCAGCGTTACGGCGCTTGCACAGCGCACTATCGCGAAGACGCGCAAATCCCGGTGATGATTTTCTAAACAGCGCTTGCGTCGTGCCAGAATTTGCGTATAATGCGCGGGCCTGTCAAAGTTGACAGCCGGTTCGATATGAACCCTGATAGTGCTTTTTGCTATCAAACAATGTTCCCAATCGGGGGACTATGTAAGAACGGTTACACTCTCCCATCAATCGTAATGGGTATGAGGAGTAATCATTTCGTCTATAAAATAATTGGAGCTCTGGTCTCATGCAGAACCAAAGAATCCGTATCCGCCTTAAAGCGTTTGATCATCGTCTGATCGATCAATCAACCGCGGAAATCGTCGAGACTGCTAAGCGCACTGGTGCGCAAGTCCGTGGTCCGATCCCGCTGCCGACCCGCAAAGAGCGCTTTACCGTTCTGATCTCCCCGCACGTCAACAAAGACGCGCGTGATCAGTACGAGATTCGCACTCACAAGCGTCTGGTTGACATCGTTGAGCCAACTGAAAAAACCGTTGATGCTCTGATGCGTCTGGATCTGGCTGCCGGTGTAGACGTGCAGATCAGCCTGGGTTAATCAGGTCATCGAGCGATTGAGAGGTTGAAACAATGATTGGTTTAGTCGGTAAAAAAGTGGGCATGACCCGCATCTTCACTGAAGATGGCGTATCTATCCCAGTAACCGTAATCGAAGTTGAAGCAAACCGCGTTACTCAGGTTAAAGACCTGGCTAACGATGGCTACCGCGCAATCCAGGTTACCACCGGTGCTAAAAAAGCTAACCGTGTAACCAAGCCGGAAGCGGGTCACTTCGCTAAAGCTGGCGTTGAAGCTGGCCGTGGTCTGTGGGAATTCCGTCTTGCTGACGGCGAAGAATTCACCGTAGGTCAGAACATTAGCGTTGAACTGTTTGCTGACGTTAAAAAAGTTGACGTAACCGGTACCTCTAAAGGTAAAGGTTTTGCTGGTACCGTTAAGCGCTGGAACTTCCGTACCCAGGACGCTACTCACGGTAACTCCTTGTCTCACCGCGTTCCGGGTTCTATCGGTCAGAACCAGACTCCGGGCAAAGTGTTCAAAGGCAAGAAAATGGCAGGTCAGCTGGGTAATGAGCGTGTAACCGTTCAGAGCCTGGACGTAGTACGTGTTGACGCTGAGCGCAACCTGCTGCTGGTTAAAGGTGCTGTCCCGGGTGCTACCGGTAGCGACCTGATCGTTAAACCAGCTGTGAAGGCGTGAGGAGATAGCAATGGAATTAGTATTGAAAGACGCGCAGAGCGCGCTGACTGTTTCCGAAACTACCTTCGGTCGTGATTTCAACGAAGCGCTGGTTCACCAGGTTGTTGTTGCTTATGCAGCTGGTGCGCGTCAGGGCACTCGTGCTCAGAAGACTCGTGCTGAAATCACTGGCTCCGGTAAAAAACCGTGGCGCCAGAAAGGTACCGGCCGTGCGCGTTCTGGTTCTATCAAGAGCCCGATCTGGCGTTCCGGTGGCGTGACCTTCGCTGCTCGTCCGCAGGACCACAGTCAAAAAGTTAACAAGAAGATGTACCGCGGCGCGCTGAAAAGCATTCTGTCCGAACTGGTACGTCAGGATCGTCTGATCGTTGTCGAGAAGTTCTCTGTTGAAGCGCCGAAAACTAAGCTGCTGGCACAGAAACTGAAAGACATGGCTCTGGAAGATGTGCTGATCATCACCGGTGAGCTGGACGAGAACCTGTTCCTGGCCGCACGTAACCTGCACAAGGTTGACGTACGTGATGCGAACGGTATCGACCCGGTTAGCCTGATCGCCTTCGACAAAGTCGTAATGACTGCTGATGCTGTTAAGCAAGTTGAGGAGATGCTGGCATGATTCGTGAAGAACGTCTGCTGAAGGTGCTGCGCGCACCGCACGTTTCTGAAAAAGCGTCTACTGCGATGGAAAAAACAAACACCATCGTTCTCAAAGTTGCTAAAGACGCGACCAAAGCAGAAATCAAAGCTGCTGTGCAGAAACTGTTTGAAGTCGAAGTCGAAGTCGTTAACACCCTGGTAGTTAAAGGGAAAGTTAAACGTCACGGACAGCGTATCGGTCGTCGTAGCGACTGGAAAAAAGCTTACGTCACCCTGAAGGAAGGCCAGAATCTGGACTTCGTTGGCGGCGCTGAGTAAGTCGGAGGAGTAATACAATGGCAGTTGTTAAATGTAAACCGACATCTCCGGGTCGTCGCCACGTCGTTAAAGTGGTTAACCCAGAGCTGCACAAGGGCAAACCTTTTGCTCCGTTGCTGGAAAAAAACAGCAAATCCGGTGGTCGTAACAACAATGGCCGTATCACCACCCGTCATATCGGTGGTGGCCACAAGCAGGCTTACCGTATTGTTGACTTCAAACGCAACAAAGATGGTATCCCGGCAGTTGTTGAACGTCTTGAGTACGATCCGAACCGCTCCGCGAACATCGCGCTGGTTCTGTACAAAGACGGCGAGCGCCGTTACATCCTGGCCCCGAAAGGCCTGAAAGCTGGTGACCAGATTCAGTCTGGCGTTGATGCTGCAATCAAAGCAGGCAACACCCTGCCGATGCGCAATATCCCGGTTGGTTCTACCGTTCATAACGTAGAAATGAAACCAGGTAAAGGCGGTCAGCTGGCACGTTCCGCTGGTACTTACGTTCAGATCGTTGCTCGTGATGGTGCTTATGTCACCCTGCGTCTGCGTTCTGGTGAAATGCGTAAAGTCGAAGCAGACTGCCGCGCTACTCTGGGCGAAGTTGGCAATGCTGAGCATATGCTGCGCGTTCTGGGTAAAGCAGGTGCTGCACGCTGGCGTGGTGTTCGTCCTACCGTTCGCGGTACTGCGATGAACCCAGTAGACCACCCACATGGTGGTGGTGAAGGTCGTAACTTTGGTAAGCACCCGGTATCCCCGTGGGGCCTGCAGACCAAAGGTAAGAAGACCCGCAGCAACAAGCGTACTGATAAATTCATCGTACGTCGCCGTAGCAAATAATTTTAGAGGATAAGCCATGCCACGTTCTCTCAAGAAAGGTCCTTTTATTGACCTGCACTTGCTGAAGAAGGTAGAGAAAGCGGTGGAAAGCGGAGACAAGAAGCCCCTGCGCACTTGGTCCCGTCGTTCAACGATCTTTCCTAACATGATCGGTTTGACCATCGCTGTCCATAATGGTCGTCAGCACGTTCCAGTCTTTGTTTCCGACGAAATGGTTGGTCACAAACTGGGTGAATTCGCACCGACTCGTACTTATCGCGGCCACGCTGCTGATAAAAAAGCGAAGAAGAAATAAGGTAGGAGGAAGAGATGGAAACTTTAGCTCAACATCGCCATGCTCGTTCTTCTGCTCAGAAGGTTCGCCTCGTAGCTGACCTGATTCGCGGTAAGAAAGTGTCGCAGGCCCTGGATATTCTGACCTACACCAACAAAAAAGCTGCTGTACTGGTCAAGAAGGTACTGGAATCTGCCATTGCTAACGCTGAACACAACGATGGCGCTGACATTGATGATCTGAAAGTTGCGAAAATTTTCGTAGACGAAGGCCCGAGCATGAAGCGCATTATGCCGCGTGCTAAAGGTCGTGCAGATCGCATCCTGAAGCGCACCAGCCACATCACTGTGGTTGTGTCCGATCGCTGAGACTCTGGAGACTAGCAATGGGTCAGAAAGTACATCCTAATGGTATTCGCCTGGGTATTGTCAAACCATGGAACTCTACCTGGTTCGCGAACACCAAAGAATTCGCTGACAACCTGGACAGCGATTTTAAAGTACGTCAGTTCCTGACAAAAGAACTGGCTAAAGCGTCTGTATCTCGCATCGTTATCGAGCGTCCGGCTAAGAGCATCCGTGTGACCATTCACACTGCTCGCCCGGGTATCGTTATCGGTAAGAAAGGCGAAGACGTAGAAAAACTGCGCAAGGTCGTAGCGGATATCGCTGGCGTACCTGCACAGATCAATATTGCCGAAGTTCGTAAGCCTGAACTGGACGCTAAATTGGTTGCTGACAGCATCACTTCTCAGCTGGAACGTCGCGTTATGTTCCGTCGTGCGATGAAGCGTGCTGTACAGAACGCAATGCGTCTGGGCGCTAAAGGTATCAAAGTTGAAGTTAGCGGCCGTCTGGGCGGCGCGGAAATCGCACGTACCGAATGGTACCGTGAAGGTCGCGTACCGCTGCACACTCTGCGTGCTGACATCGACTACAACACCTCTGAAGCGCACACCACTTACGGTGTAATCGGCGTTAAGGTATGGATCTTCAAAGGTGAGATCCTGGGTGGTATGGCTGCTGTTGAACAACCGGAACCGGCTGCTCAACCTAAAAAGCAGCAGCGTAAAGGCCGTAAATAAGGAGCGTCGCTGATGTTACAACCAAAGCGTACAAAATTCCGTAAAGTGCACAAAGGCCGCAACCGTGGTCTGGCGCAGGGTACGGATGTTAGCTTCGGCACTTTCGGTCTGAAAGCTGTTGGCCGTGGTCGTCTGACTGCCCGTCAGATCGAAGCAGCACGTCGTGCTATGACCCGTGCAGTTAAGCGTCAAGGTAAGATCTGGATCCGTGTATTCCCGGACAAACCGATCACCGAGAAGCCGCTGGAAGTTCGTATGGGTAAAGGTAAAGGTAACGTGGAGTACTGGGTTGCCTTGATTCAGCCGGGTAAAGTCCTGTATGAAATGGACGGTGTACCGGAAGAGCTGGCCCGTGAAGCATTCGGCCTGGCAGCAGCGAAACTGCCGATCAAAACCACCTTTGTAACTAAGACGGTGATGTAATGAAAGCAAAAGAGCTGCGTGAAAAAAGCGTTGAAGAGCTGAACGCTGAGCTGCTGAACCTGCTGCGTGAGCAGTTCAACCTGCGTATGCAGGCTGCAAGTGGCCAGCTGCAACAGACTCATCTGCTGAAGCAAGTGCGTCGTGATGTTGCACGCGTTAAGACTTTACTGACTCAGAAGGCGGGTGCGTAATGACCGATAAAATCCGTACTCTGCAAGGTCGCGTAGTTAGCGACAAAATGGAGAAATCCATTGTTGTTGCTATCGAACGTATGGTGAAACACCCGGTATACGGCAAATTCATCAAACGTACGACCAAACTGCACGTACATGACGAGAACAACGAATGCGGTATCGGTGACGTGGTTGAAATCCGCGAATGCCGTCCGCTGTCCAAGACTAAGTCCTGGACGCTGGTTCGCGTTGTAGAGAAAGCGGTTCTGTAATAGAGTACGCATTCTCGATACGGATAAACGGCTCAGCGATGAGCCGTTTATTTTTTCTACCCATATCTGGTTTGTGGTGTTATAATGCCGCGCCCTCGATATGGGGCTTTTTAACGACCCTAATTTTCGGGTCTCAGTAGTAGTTGACATTAGCGGAGCACTAAAATGATCCAAGAACAGACTATGCTGAACGTCGCCGACAACTCCGGTGCACGTCGCGTAATGTGTATCAAGGTTCTGGGTGGCTCGCACCGTCGCTACGCAGGCGTAGGCGACATCATCAAGATCACCATCAAGGAAGCAATTCCGCGTGGTAAGGTCAAAAAAGGTGATGTGCTGAAGGCGGTAGTGGTGCGCACCAAGAAGGGTGTTCGTCGCCCGGACGGTTCTGTCATTCGCTTCGATGGTAATGCATGCGTTATTCTGAACAATAACAGCGAGCAGCCTATCGGTACGCGTATTTTTGGGCCGGTAACTCGTGAACTTCGTACCGAGAAGTTCATGAAAATTATCTCTCTGGCACCAGAAGTACTCTAAGGAGCGAATCATGGCAGCTAAAATCCGTCGTGATGACGAAGTTATCGTGTTAACCGGTAAAGATAAAGGTAAACGCGGTAAAGTAAAAAATGTCCTGTCTTCCGGCAAGGTCATTGTTGAAGGTATCAACCTGGTTAAGAAACATCAGAAGCCGGTTCCGGCCCTGAACCAACCAGGCGGCATCGTAGAGAAAGAAGCAGCTATTCAGATCTCTAACCTTGCTATCTTCAACGCGGCAACCGGCAAGGCTGACCGTGTAGGCTTTAGATTCGAAGACGGCAAAAAAGTCCGTTTCTTCAAGTCTAACAGCGAAACTATCAAGTAATTTGGAGTAGTACGATGGCGAAACTGCATGATTACTACAAAGACGAAGTAGTCGCTAAACTCATGACTGAGTTTAACTACAATTCTGTCATGCAAGTCCCTCGGGTCGAGAAGATCACCCTGAACATGGGTGTTGGTGAAGCGATCGCTGACAAGAAACTGCTGGATAACGCAGCAGCTGACCTGACAGCAATCTCCGGTCAAAAACCGCTGATCACCAAAGCACGCAAATCAGTTGCAGGCTTCAAAATCCGTCAGGGCTATCCGATCGGCTGTAAAGTAACTCTGCGCGGCGAGCGCATGTGGGAGTTCTTTGAGCGCCTGATCACTATTGCTGTACCGCGTATCCGTGACTTCCGTGGCTTGTCCGCTAAGTCTTTCGACGGCCGTGGTAACTACAGCATGGGTGTCCGTGAGCAGATCATCTTCCCAGAAATCGACTACGATAAAGTCGACCGCGTTCGTGGTTTGGATATTACCATTACCACTACTGCGAAATCTGATGAAGAAGGCCGCGCTCTGCTGGCTGCCTTTGACTTCCCGTTCCGCAAGTAAGGTAGGGTTACTTAATGGCTAAGCAATCAATGAAAGCACGCGAAGTAAAGCGCGTGGCTTTAGCTGATAAATTCTTCGCTAAACGCGCTGAACTGAAAGCTATCATCTCTGATGTGAACGCAACCGACGAAGATCGTTGGAACGCTGTTCTCAAGCTGCAGACTCTGCCGCGTGATTCCAGCCCGTCTCGTCAGCGTAATCGCTGCCGTCAAACAGGTCGTCCGCATGGTTTCCTGCGGAAGTTCGGGTTGAGCCGTATTAAGGTCCGTGAAGCCGCTATGCGCGGTGAAATCCCGGGTCTGAAAAAGGCTAGCTGGTAATTGTCACCAATTGAATCACGGGAGTAAAGACAGATGAGCATGCAAGATCCGATCGCGGATATGCTGACCCGTATCCGTAACGGTCAGGCCGCGAATAAAGCTGCGGTCACCATGCCTTCCTCCAAGCTGAAAGTGGCAATTGCCAACGTGCTGAAGGAAGAAGGCTTTATTGAAGATTTTAAAGTTGAAGGCGACATCAAGCCGGAACTGGAACTGACTCTTAAGTATTTCCAGGGTAAAGCTGTTGTAGAAAGCATTCAGCGTGTCAGCCGCCCAGGTCTGCGCATCTACAAACGTAAAGATGAGCTGCCGAAAGTTATGGCGGGTCTGGGTATCGCAGTTGTTTCTACCTCTAAAGGTGTTATGACTGATCGTGCAGCGCGCCAGGCTGGTCTTGGTGGCGAAATTATCTGCTACGTAGCCTAATCGGAGGAAAAAATGTCTCGTGTTGCTAAAGCACCGGTCGTTGTTCCTGCCGGCGTTGATGTTAAAGTCAACGGTCAGGTTATTACGATCAAAGGTAAAAATGGCGAGCTGACTCGTACTCTCAACGATGCTGTTGAAGTTAAACATGCAGATAATGCTCTGACCTTCGGTCCGCGTGATGGTTACGTAGACGGATGGGCTCAGGCTGGTACCGCGCGTGCCCTGCTGAACTCAATGGTTATCGGTGTTACCGAAGGCTTCACTAAAAAGCTTCAGCTGGTTGGTGTAGGCTATCGTGCAGCGGTTAAAGGGGATGTAGTAAACCTGGCTTTAGGTTTCTCTCATCCTGTTGAACATAAGCTGCCGGCCGGTATCACTGCAGAATGTCCGACTCAAACTGAAATCGTGCTGAAAGGCGCTGATAAGCAGGTGATCGGCCAGGTTGCAGCAGATCTGCGCGCCTACCGTCGTCCTGAGCCTTATAAAGGCAAGGGTGTTCGTTACGCCGACGAAGTCGTGCGTACCAAAGAGGCTAAGAAGAAGTAAGGTAACACTATGGATAAGAAATCTGCTCGTATCCGTCGTGCGACCCGCGCACGCCGCAAGCTCCAGGAGCTGGGTGCAACTCGCCTGGTGGTACATCGTACCCCGCGTCATATTTACGCACAGGTAATTGCTCCGAATGGTTCTGAAGTTCTGGTAGCTGCTTCTACTGTAGAAAAAGCTATCTCTGAACAACTGAAGTACACCGGTAACAAAGACGCGGCTGCAGCTGTGGGTAAAGCTGTTGCTGAACGCGCTCTGGAAAAAGGCATCAAAGATGTTTCCTTTGACCGTTCCGGGTTCCAATATCATGGTCGTGTCCAGGCACTGGCAGATGCTGCCCGTGAAGCTGGCCTTCAGTTCTAAGGTAGAGGTGTAAGATGGCTCACATCGAAAAACAAGCTGGCGAACTGCAGGAAAAGCTGATCGCGGTAAACCGCGTATCTAAAACCGTTAAAGGTGGTCGTATTTTCTCCTTCACAGCTCTGACTGTAGTTGGTGATGGTAACGGTCGCGTTGGTTTTGGTTACGGTAAAGCGCGTGAAGTTCCAGCAGCGATCCAGAAAGCGATGGAAAAAGCCCGTCGCAACATGATTAACGTCGCGCTGAACAACGGCACCCTGCAACACCCGGTTAAAGGTGTTCACACGGGTTCTCGTGTATTCATGCAGCCAGCTTCCGAAGGTACCGGTATCATCGCCGGTGGTGCAATGCGCGCCGTTCTGGAAGTTGCTGGGGTTCATAACGTTCTGGCTAAAGCATACGGTTCCACCAACCCGATCAACGTGGTTCGTGCAACTATTGATGGCCTGGAAAATATGAATTCTCCAGAAATGGTCGCTGCCAAGCGTGGTAAATCCGTTGAAGAAATTCTGGGGAAATAAACCATGGCAAAGACTATTAAAATTACTCAAACCCGCAGTGCAATCGGTCGTCTGCCGAAACACAAGGCAACACTGCTTGGCCTGGGTCTGCGTCGTATTGGTCACACCGTAGAGCGCGAGGATACTCCTGCTGTTCGTGGTATGGTCAACGCGGTTTCCTTCATGGTTAAAGTTGAGGAGTAAGAGATGCGTTTAAATACTCTGTCTCCGGCCGAAGGCTCCAAAAAGGCGGGTAAACGCCTGGGTCGTGGTATCGGTTCTGGCCTCGGTAAAACCGGTGGTCGTGGTCACAAAGGTCAGAAGTCTCGTTCTGGCGGTGGCGTACGTCGCGGTTTCGAGGGTGGTCAGATGCCTCTGTACCGTCGTCTGCCGAAATTCGGCTTCACTTCTCGTAAAGCGATGATCACCGCAGAGATCCGTCTCTCCGATCTGGCTCACGTAGAAGGCGATGTAGTAGACCTGAACGCGCTGAAAGCGGCAAACATTATCGGTGTCCAGATCGAGTTCGCGAAAGTGATCCTGTCTGGTGAGGTAACTCGTCCGGTAACTGTTCGTGGCCTGCGTGTGACTAAAGGTGCTCGTGCTGCTATCGAAGCTGCTGGCGGTAAAATTGAGGAATAAGTAGCAGATGGCTAAACAACCGGGATTAGATTTTCAAAGTGCCAAAGGTGGCCTTGGCGAACTGAAACGCAGACTTCTGTTTGTGGTCGGTGCGCTGATAGTGTTCCGTATTGGCTCTTTTATTCCGATCCCTGGTATTGATGCCGCTGTACTTGCCAAACTGCTTGAGCAACAGCGAGGCACCATCATTGAAATGTTCAACATGTTCTCTGGTGGTGCTCTCAGCCGTGCTTCTATCTTTGCACTGGGGATTATGCCGTATATCTCGGCATCTATCATCGTGCAGCTGCTGACGGTGGTTTACCAACCGCTGGCAGAGCTGAAGAAAGAAGGGGAGTCTGGTCGTCGTAAGATCAGCCAGTACACCCGCTACGGTACTCTGGTGCTGGCGATATTCCAGTCGATCGGTATTGCTACCGGTCTGCCGAATATGCCTGGTATGCAGGGCCTGGTGATTAATCCAGGCTTTGCGTTCTATTTCACCGCTGTTGTAAGTCTGGTCACAGGGACTATGTTCCTGATGTGGCTCGGCGAACAGATCACTGAACGCGGTATCGGTAACGGTATCTCGATCCTGATCTTCGCCGGGATCGTTGCGGGACTCCCGCCGGCCATCGCCCATACTATCGAGCAAGCGCGTCAAGGCGACCTGCACTTCCTCCTGTTGCTGTTGGTTGCAGTATTAGTATTTGCAGTGACCTTCTTTGTTGTATTCGTTGAACGTGGTCAACGCCGCATTGTGGTAAACTACGCGAAACGGCAGCAGGGTCGTCGTGTCTATGCTGCACAGAGCACACATTTACCGCTGAAAGTGAATATGGCGGGGGTAATCCCGGCAATCTTCGCTTCCAGTATTATACTGTTCCCGGCAACCATCACGTCATGGTTCGGGGGTGGTACTGGTTGGAACTGGCTGACAACAATTTCGCTGTATTTGCAGCCTGGGCAACCGCTTTATGTGTTACTCTATGCGTCTGCAATCATCTTCTTCTGTTTCTTCTACACGGCGTTGGTTTTCAACCCGCGTGAAACAGCAGATAACCTGAAGAAGTCCGGTGCATTTGTACCAGGAATTCGTCCGGGAGAGCAAACGGCGAAGTATATCGATAAAGTGATGACTCGCCTGACTCTGGTTGGTGCGTTGTATATTACTTTTATCTGCCTGATCCCGGAGTTCATGCGTGACGCGATGAAAGTGCCGTTCTACTTCGGTGGGACATCGCTGCTTATCGTTGTTGTCGTGATTATGGACTTTATGGCTCAAGTGCAAACTCTGATGATGTCCAGTCAGTATGAGTCTGCATTGAAGAAGGCGAACCTGAAAGGCTACGGCCGTTAAAACTGGTCGCCCGAGAAGTTACGGAGAGTAAAAATGAAAGTTCGTGCTTCCGTCAAGAAATTATGCCGTAACTGCAAAATCGTTAAGCGTGATGGCGTCATCCGTGTGATTTGCAGTGCCGAGCCGAAGCATAAACAGCGCCAAGGCTGATTTATTCGCATATTTTTCTTGCAAAGTTGGATTGAGCTGGCTAGATTAGCCAGCCAATCTTTTGTATGTCTGTACGTTTCCATTTGAGTATCCTGAAAACGGGCTTTTCAGCATGGTACGTACATATTAAATAGTAGGAGTGCATAGTGGCCCGTATAGCAGGCATTAACATTCCTGATCACAAACATACCGTAATCGCTTTAACCGCTATTTTCGGTATCGGCAAAACCCGTTCTAAAGCTATCTGCGCTGAAACGGGCATCGCTGAAAATGTTAAGATCAGTGAGCTGTCTGAAGAACAAATTGATATTCTGCGTGAAGCAGTAGGTAAATTTGTCGTTGAAGGTGATCTGCGCCGTGAAATCACCCTGAGCATCAAGCGTCTGATGGACCTTGGTTGCTACCGTGGTTTACGCCATCGTCGTGGTCTTCCGGTTCGCGGTCAGCGTACCAAGACCAACGCACGTACCCGTAAGGGTCCGCGTAAACCGATCAAGAAATAATCGGGGTGATTGAATAATGGCAAAGGCACCAGTTCGTGCACGTAAGCGTGTAAGAAAACAAGTCTCTGATGGCGTGGCTCATATCCATGCTTCTTTTAACAACACCATCGTTACTATCACTGATCGTCAGGGTAACGCACTGGGTTGGGCAACAGCCGGTGGTTCCGGTTTCCGTGGTTCTCGCAAATCCACTCCGTTTGCAGCTCAGGTTGCAGCAGAGCGTTGCGCAGAAGCCGTAAAAGAATACGGCATCAAGAATCTGGAAGTTATGGTCAAAGGTCCGGGTCCGGGTCGCGAATCTACCATTCGTGCACTGAACGCCGCTGGTTTCCGCATCACTAATATTACTGATGTGACTCCGATCCCTCATAACGGTTGTCGTCCGCCGAAAAAACGTCGCGTATAACGCTACGTTTTCCAGGTTAGTTGGAGAAAGAAAATGGCAAGATATTTGGGTCCTAAGCTCAAGCTGAGCCGTCGTGAGGGCACCGACTTATTCCTTAAGTCTGGCGTTCGCGCGATCGATACCAAGTGTAAAATTGAACAAGCTCCTGGCCAGCACGGTGCGCGTAAACCGCGTCTGTCTGACTATGGTGTGCAGTTGCGTGAAAAGCAAAAAGTTCGCCGTATGTACGGTGTGCTGGAGCGTCAGTTCCGTAACTACTATAAAGAAGCAGCACGTCTGAAAGGCAACACCGGTGAAAACCTGTTGGCTCTGCTGGAAGGTCGTCTGGACAACGTTGTATACCGTATGGGCTTCGGCGCCACTCGTGCTGAAGCACGCCAGCTGGTTAGCCACAAAGCGATTATGGTAAACGGTCGTGTTGTTAACATCGCTTCTTATCAGGTTAAAGCGAATGACGTTGTCAGCATTCGTGAGAAAGCGAAAAAGCAATCTCGCGTGAAAGCCGCTCTGGAGCTGGCTGAGCAGCGTGAAAAGCCAACCTGGCTGGAAGTTGATGCTGGCAAGATGGAAGGTACGTTCAAGCGTCAGCCGGAGCGTTCTGATCTGTCTGCGGACATTAACGAACACCTGATCGTCGAGCTTTACTCCAAGTAAAGCTTAGTACCAAAGAGAGGACACAATGCAGGGTTCTGTGACAGAGTTTCTAAAACCGCGCCTGGTCGATATCGAGCAAGTGAGTTCGACGCACGCCAAGGTGACCCTTGAGCCTTTAGAGCGTGGCTTCGGCCATACTCTGGGTAACGCACTGCGCCGTATTCTGCTCTCATCGATGCCGGGTTGCGCGGTGACCGAGGTTGAGATTGATGGTGTACTGCACGAGTACAGCACCAAAGAAGGCGTTCAGGAAGACATCCTTGAAATCCTGCTCAACCTGAAAGGGCTGGCGGTGAGAGTTCAGGGTAAAGATGAAGTCATCCTTACTTTGAATAAATCTGGCATTGGCCCTGTGACTGCAGCCGACATTACCCACGACGGTGATGTCGAAATCGTCAAGCCGCAGCACGTGATTTGCCACCTGACTGATGAGAACGCTGCTATTAGCATGCGTATCAAAGTTCAGCGCGGTCGCGGTTATGTGCCGGCTTCTGCCCGAATTCATTCGGAAGAAGATGAGCGCCCAATCGGCCGTCTGCTGGTCGACGCCTGCTACAGCCCTGTAGAGCGTATTGCCTACAATGTTGAAGCTGCGCGTGTAGAACAGCGTACCGACCTGGACAAGCTGGTCATCGAAATGGAAACCAACGGCACAATCGATCCTGAAGAGGCGATTCGTCGTGCGGCAACCATTCTGGCTGAACAACTGGAAGCTTTTGTTGACTTACGTGATGTACGTCAGCCAGAAGTGAAAGAAGAGAAACCAGAGTTCGATCCGATCCTGCTGCGCCCTGTTGACGATCTGGAATTGACTGTCCGCTCTGCTAACTGCCTCAAGGCAGAAGCTATCCACTATATCGGTGATCTGGTACAGCGTACCGAGGTTGAGTTGCTGAAAACGCCGAACCTGGGTAAAAAATCTCTTACTGAGATTAAAGACGTGCTGGCTTCCCGTGGACTGTCTCTGGGCATGCGCCTGGAAAACTGGCCACCAGCAAGCATTGCTGACGAGTAACCGGATCACAGGTTAAGGTTTTACTGAGAAGGATAAGGTCATGCGCCATCGTAAGAGTGGTCGTCAACTGAACCGCAACAGCAGCCATCGCCAGGCTATGTTCCGTAACATGGCAGGTTCGCTGGTTCGTCATGAAATCATCAAGACGACCCTGCCGAAAGCGAAAGAACTGCGTCGCGTAGTTGAGCCGCTGATTACTCTTGCCAAGACTGATAGCGTTGCTAATCGTCGTCTGGCATTCGCCCGCACTCGTGATAACGAGATCGTGGCAAAACTGTTTAACGAGCTGGGCCCGCGTTTCGCGAGCCGCGCCGGTGGTTACACTCGCATTCTGAAGTGTGGCTTCCGTGCAGGCGACAACGCGCCGATGGCATACATCGAGCTGGTTGATCGTGCTGAGCCGAAAGCAGAAGCTGCTGCAGAGTAATCTGTAGTAACGTAAAAAAACCCGCCCCGGCGGGTTTTTTTATATCTACCGCATCCCCACTTCACTACACTATCTGTACTCTTTTTGTTCATCCCCCGGAGCCGTAGAATGTGGTTACTGGATCAGTGGGCGGAACGCCATATCCTCGATGCCCAAACTAAAGGTGAGTTCGATAACTTACCCGGCAGCGGCGAACCGCTGACTCTCGATGACGATTCGCATGTGCCGGCGGAGCTGCGGGCAGGTTATCGCCTTCTGAAGAATGCTGGATGCCTTCCCCCGGAGCTGGAGCAGCGAAGAGAAGCGGTGGCACTGGCTGATTTACTGAAGGGCGTCCGCCAGGACGATCCTCGTCATGCTGAACTGAGCAAACGGCTTGCCTTGCTCGAACTGAAGCTTCGTCAGGCTGGTCTGAGTACCGACTTTTTACGCGGTGAGTATGCCGAGGCTTTGCTACAAAGAATGAACCAGGAGTAAATATGTATCGTATTGGTGAGCTGGCTAAGCTGGCTGACGTCACGCCAGATACCATCCGTTATTATGAGAAACAGCAAATGATGGATCATGACGTGCGCACCGAGGGAGGATTTCGTCTTTACTCGGATAACGATCTTCAGCGGCTACGCTTTATTCGCTATGCCCGTCAGCTGGGCTTCACTCTGGAAGCGATCCGCGAATTATTGTCGATCCGTATCGATCCGGAGCACCATACCTGCCAGGAATCGAAAGGGATCGTTCAGGCGCGATTAAGCGAAGTCGAGGCGCGGATCAAAGAGTTGCAGACGATGCGTCGCTCTCTGCAGCGGCTTAATGATGCCTGCTGTGGGACTGCGCACAGTAGTGTTTATTGTTCGATCCTTGAGGCCCTTGAACAAGGCGCCAGCAATGGCGGTACGGGACGTTGATTTTTTCATCGCGCGGATCTACACTCGCGCGGAATTCACACATGCACTGGAGTTTATATGAGTCGCTATCAGCATACTAAAGGGCAAATTAAAGATAACGCCATTGAGGCACTTCTCCACGATCCGTTATTCAGGCAGCGTGTAGAGAAAAACAAGAAAGGGAAAGGAAGCTATCAACGTAAAGATAAACATGCAGGAAGGATTGACCGGGAGGCCAGTGGCAAGCAAGCGAATCGCTTTTTTGCCACTGGCCTTCTGCTTTCGGTGCTGATTAAGAACGGTTGTTTTGCTCTTTCAGCAGATCGCGAATTTCGCTCAGCAGGACTTCTTCTTTAGAAGGAGCTGGCGGCGCCGCCGGAGCCTCTTCTTTCTTACGATTTAACTTATTCATCAGTTTAATCGCCATGAAGATGGCAAACGCGACGATGATGAAATCGAAAACGTTCTGAATGAATACCCCATAATGCATCACGACAGCCGGGACATCGCCCTGGGCATCACGTAGCGTGACGGCAAACTGTTTAAAATCGATCCCGCCAATCAACAGGCCGAGTGGTGGCATAATAATATCTGCGACCAGCGATGAAACAATTTTACCGAATGCTGCACCGATGATCACACCCACTGCCAAATCGACAACGTTCCCGCGCATCGCGAATTCGCGAAACTCTTTTAAAAAACTCATTTTATTCTCCTTGTGCCAGCTGACGTTGTAAGTTTAACAAATGTATTTTCATTTGCCATTCCCAGTAGATAGTTACCGCAAAATATTAACCTTTGAATAATAAGGGATAATAAAAAGGCGCCTGTTCGGCGCCCTGGGAATTACAGGAAGAAAGGACTTGGCTGGAACAGCCTTTCTACATCGGAAATAAACTTCTTATCGGTCAAAAACATGATCACATGATCGCCCTGCTCGATCCGCAGATTATTATTCGCGATCATTACGTCGTTGCCCCGCACAACGGCGCCGATGATCGTACCTGGCGGCAGCTTGATCTCATCGATCGAACGCCCGACCACCCGGGAGGTGCTCTCATCACCGTGCGCCACGGCCTCAATCGCTTCGGCAACACCGCGGCGCAGGGAGGAGACGCCGACAATATCGGCTTTACGAACATGGCTGAGGAGTGCGGAAATTGTGGCCTGTTGAGGTGATATCGCGATATCAATGACACTGCCCTGGACCAGATCCACGTAGGCTCTGCGCTGGATCAGCACCATCACTTTTTTCGCGCCCATTCGCTTCGCCAGCATCGCCGACATAATGTTTGCTTCATCGTCGTTAGTGACGGCAATAAACAGGTCCACCTGGTCAATATGCTCTTCAGCCAGCAGCTCCTGGTCCGATGCATCACCGTAGAAGACGATTGTATGCTGCAGCTTTTCCGCAAGCTCAGCGGCTCGCTGCTGATTACGTTCGATAAGCTTGACGCTGTAATCTTTTTCCAGCTTATGGGCCAGACCCGCGCCAATATTGCCCCCGCCGACCAGCATAATACGCTTATACGGCTTTTCCAGTCGCTGCAGTTCGCTCATGACCGCGCGAATATGCTGCGAGGCGGCAATAAAGAATACTTCATCGCCGGCTTCCACAATCGTCGAACCCTGTGGGCGAATAGGACGATCGTGGCGGAAAATAGCGGCCACACGCGTATCGATATGCGGCATATGCTCCCGCATGGTGGACAACGCATTCCCTACCAGCGGACCACCGTAATAGGCTTTTACTACGGCGAGGCTGACTTTCCCTTCGGCGAAGTTCACGACCTGCAGCGCGCCAGGATATTCGATCAGGCGGTGAATATTGTCGATGACCAGCTGTTCCGGGGCGATTAAGTGATCGATGGGCACCGCTTCAGAATTGAAGAGCTTATCCGCATCACGAACGTAATCAGGCGCACGAATACGCGCAATACGGTTTGGGGTATTGAATAATGAGTAGGCGACCTGACAGGCCACCATATTGGTTTCATCCGAACTGGTGACCGCTACCAGCATATCGGCATCATCGGCCCCCGCCTCGCGCAGTACGCGAGGGTGAGAGCCATGCCCCTGGACGACACGCAGGTCGAACTTATCCTGCAGGCTGCGAAGACGGTCGCCATTGGTATCAACCAGCGTAATATCATTGTTCTCGCCGACAAGGTTTTCCGCCAGCGTGCCGCCGACCTGGCCGGCGCCCAGAATAATAATCTTCATCTGCAGTGACCCATTAATTCCGACGTTTGATTAGCTTAGCGTAAAAGAAGCCATCACCTTCTTCCGGGCCCGGCAGATTTTGCTGCCCGGGGCTCGCCGGCGTACCGGTTGCATGAAGTTCAGCATCCGGGGTTCGTGCGAGGAAGGCGGAAATTTGCTGACTATTCTCTTCCGGCAGAATAGAACAGGTAGCGTAAACCAGCGTACCGCCTGGTTTCAGGTGCTCCCAGGTGGCATTCAGGATCTCGGCCTGCAGCTGGGCTAACTCGGCGATATCCCGATCCCGGCGCAGCCATTTGATATCCGGATGGCGGCGAATGACGCCGGTGGCGGAGCAGGGGGCATCCAGCAGAATACGGTCGAACTGTTCGTTGCCACACCACTGCTCAGGGAAGCGACCATCGCCCTGTTTGACTTCGGCTTTCATGCCCAGCCGTTTCAGGTTGTCATAGACGCGTGACAGACGCTGTTCATCAATATCCACCGCCATGACCTGAGCCTGCGGGGCAACCTCCAGAATATGCGTCGTCTTGCCGCCCGGTGCGGCGCAAAGATCGAGAATGCGTTCGCCATTTTCCGGCAGCAGGTAGCGCATACAGCCCTGGGCCGAGGCATCCTGGACGGTGACCCAGCCTTCGGCAAAACCTGGCAACGCATGGACTGGGGCAGGGGTGGCCAGACGCACGGCGTCGGGATAGTCAGGGTGGGTGAAGCCCTCTAAGCCGGCCTCTTTAAGCAGAGCAAGCCATTCATCCCGGGAATGATGGTTGCGGTTAACGCGCAGCCACATCGGCGGGCGCTGGTTGTTCGCATCGACGATCTCCTGCCACTGCTGCGGCCAGGCCTGCTGCAGGCGTTTCAGCAGCCATTTGGGATGAAGATAGCGGTTTTCATGCTCAGCAAATTCGACTAATAACGCTTCCTGCTGGCGCTGGAACTGGCGTAGCACGCCGTTGATCAGCCCTTTAAGCTGCGGGCGTTTAATGGCCACCGCGCCTTCTACCGTTTCCGCCAGTGCGGCATGCGGAGGAATACGGGTATAGAGCAACTGATAAAGCCCAACCATGATTAGAAAATGCACGGTGCGCTGTTTGCCGGTCATCGGACGCGCCATCAGCTTGTTGATAAGCCACTCAAGCTGACTGAGCGTACGCAATACGCCAAAGCACAGCTCCTGCAACAGCGCTTTGTCTTTATCGCTGACTTTCTGCTGCAGAGGGGGCAGAACGTTGCTCAAAGACTGACCTTGTTCTACCACTTGCTCGATAGCCTGGGCGGCCAGACTGCGTAAGTTTATTTTGTTTTTCATAAGCGCAAAAATAAAAATGCCCGGCTAATCCGGGCTTTTAAAGAGGCAACCGTCAGGCGAGACGGGTACCAGGGATGAACCACTCCCGGCGGGAATTGAGTAAGTCCTGCGAGCTCATCGCTTTTTTACCCGCTGGCTGTAGCGATTCCAGACTGAGGATCCCATCACCCGTGGCGACCTGAATACCCTGTTTGGTTGCTGCCACTATTGTTCCCGGCTCGGCGTGCGTGGCTTCGGCAATAACCGATGCCCGCCAGACTTTGACTGGCTGCCCGTCAATCTCCAGCCAGCTCATTGGCCAAGGATTAAATGCCCGGATGCAACGTTCCAGCTGTGCAGCGGAAAGCGACCAGTCGATGCGGGCCTCTTCTTTACTCAGCTTCTCGGCATAACTGACGAGTGACTCGTCCTGGACTTCAGGCTGTGCCGTTCCGTTTGCCAGTTGCGCTAAGGTTGTCAGCAGCCCCTGTGGGCCGAGGCCGGCCAGCTTATCGTACAGGCTGCCGCTGGTATCCTCAGCGGTAATGGGGCAGGAAAGCTTATACAGCATGTCACCCGTATCAAGGCCGACGTCCATCTGCATGATGGTCACGCCGGTTTCGCTATCGCCCGCCCACAGCGAACGCTGGATCGGCGCGGCGCCACGCCAGCGCGGCAGCAGGGAGCCATGAACGTTGATGCAGCCCAGACGCGGCATCTCAAGCACCGCTTTTGGCAGGATCAGACCATAAGCCACCACCACCATGATATCGGCGCCTAAATCGGCGACGAGCTGTTGGTTCTCCTGCGGACGAAGAGACGATGGCTGGAATACGGGGACGTCATGGGCTTCAGCCAGCACTTTTACCGGGCTCGGCATCAATTTTTTGCCGCGTCCCGCGGGACGGTCTGGCTGAGTAAACACGCCAACGATCTGATGTTCAGACGACAACAACGCGTCAAGATGACGCGCTGCAAAATCGGGGGTGCCGGCGAAAATGATACGTAGTGAATGTGACACGGTATTCCTTGTTATCAGGCACGGGAACGTAAACGATCCAGTTTCTCAACCTTCTGACGAATGCGCTGTTGTTTGAGCGGTGACAGATAGTCAATAAACAGTTTGCCAACCAGGTGATCCATTTCATGCTGGATACAGATCGCCAGCAGGCCATCGGCCTCCAGCTCAAACGGCTTACCGTCGCGATCCAGCGCACGGATCTTCACTTTTTCCGCACGGGGTACCAGAGCACGCTGTTCCGGAATGGACAAGCAGCCTTCTTCAATACCGGTTTCGCCGTCTTTTTCCAGCAGCTCCGGGTTGATTAACACCAGCCGCTCTTCACGATTTTCCGACACATCGATCACGATGATGCGCTGATGGATATCGACCTGGGTTGCGGCCAGACCGATGCCTTCCTCGGCGTACATGGTGTCGAACATATCATCGACGATACGCTGAATTTCCGCATTCACTTCTTTGACCGGCTCGGCGACTTTGCGAAGGCGCTCGTCCGGAATATGTAACACTTGCAAAACTGCCATAAAGTTCCAGAGTCGTATTCAGGAGTTGATAAGATTATTAGCTCTATTCTAGACAAAACCCCCTGCAATTGACAGTCTCACTGTCCAATCGCAAAGATTGTCAATGCCGCTTATGGCAGGGGGTAAGGATGACGCCCGACGAGATTTGGCTGCGGCTGATGAAGGTCAATAATTTGTATGGCGACAGGATGCTGGATATTGCGCAGCGGTTATGCGCAGCCGCTTTCGTGGATAGTGAAGCGCTACATGCCGTTGGGATGACCGCGGCGCAGGTGAAGCCATTTTTACGGTTTGACGAGCGGGAGCTTGACGAGACGCAGCGCTGGCTGGAACACCCGGATCATCATCTGTTACGGGCTGACGATCCGCGCTATCCGTTGCGGCTAAGGGCTATCGCTGATTACCCCGGCGCGTTGCTGGTCAGTGGCGACCCCGCCCTGCTTCACAGCGCGCAGCTTGCCGTTATTGGCAGCCGTTTGCACTCCTGGTATGGCGCCCGCTGGGGAAAACTGTTCAGCGAAACGCTGGCGCGTAGAGGGATCACCATCACCAGTGGGCTGGCGTTAGGCATTGATGGCGTTGCGCACCGCGGCGCGTTGGCCGCGGAGGGGAAAACCATCGCGGTGCTGGGCAACGGGCTGGAACAGGTTTATCCGCGGCGCCATGCAAACCTCGCCCAACAGATCATCGACAATGGCGGTACGCTGGTCTCTGAATTTCCACTCATTACGCCGCCGCTTCCCGCTCATTTTCCCCGACGTAACCGTATTATCAGCGGCTTAAGTTTGGGCGTGCTGGTGATTGAGGCGGCGTTGCGAAGCGGATCGCTGGTCACCGTCCGTTGCGCCCTGGAGCAGGGAAGAGATGTGTTCGCCCTGCCTGGCCCGATTGGTAATCCGGGATCTGAAGGTCCGCACTGGTTAATCAAGCAAGGCGCGGTACCGGTGACCTCGCCAGAGGATATCGTGGAGTACTGGCAAAACGAGCTGGCCTGGCTTACTGATACGTCTGATTCGATAAATAATTGCGCCGATCAGCCGTCTGTAGCATTGCCATTTCCGGAGCTCCTGGCTAACGTAGGAGATGAGGTAACACCTGTTGACGTTGTCGCTGAACGTGCCGGCCAATCTGTGCCAGTAACCGTAGCTCAGCTACTTGAACTGGAGTTAGCAGGCTGGATCGCAGCTGTACCCGGCGGCTATGTCCGATTAAGGAGGGCAAGCCATGTTCGACGTACTCATGTATTTGTTTGAAACTTACATCCATAACGAAGCAGAAATGCGCGTGGATCAGGACAAACTGACGCGGGATCTTACCGATGCGGGTTTTGAGCGGGAAGATATCTATAACGCGTTAATGTGGCTCGAGAAACTGGCTGATTATCAGGAAGGTCTCGTTGAACCCATGCAGCTCGCTTCCGACCCGCTGTCGCTTCGGGTGTATACCGAAGAGGAGTGCCAGCGTCTGGATGCCAGTTGCCGGGGATTTTTACTCTTCCTCGAGCAGATTCAGGTGTTGAACCTCGAAACGCGAGAAATGGTGATAGAGCGCGTCCTGGCGCTGGATACAGCAGAATTTGAACTGGAAGACCTGAAATGGGTCATTCTGATGGTACTGTTCAACATTCCGGGCTGTGAAAACGCCTATCAGCAAATGGAAGAATTACTCTTCGAAGTAAATGAAGGTATGCTGCATTAATCTTTTTGCAGCAACATTGAGTTGTTATGACCAAATCAGCACTGTTTTCGGTGCGTAAAAATGAGCCCTGCCCGCAGTGCGGGGCTGAACTGGTGATCCGTTCCGGGAAACATGGCCCGTTTCTCGGCTGTTCGCATTATCCGGACTGTGACTATATCCGTCCCCTGAAAAGTCAGGCGGACGGTCATATCGTTAAGGTGCTGGAGGGACAGGAGTGCCCATCTTGCGGCGCTGTCATGGTGTTACGCCAGGGGCGCTTTGGTATGTTTATCGGCTGCAGTCGCTATCCCGAATGCGAGCATACCGAGCTGATTGATAAACCCGATGAGACCGCTATCGCCTGTCCGCAATGCGGACAGGGGCATCTGGTCCAGCGTCGCTCTCGTTTCGGTAAAACCTTTCATTCCTGCGATCGCTACCCTGATTGCCAGTTCGTTATCAATTTTAAACCGGTAGCGGGCGAATGCCCTGAATGCCATTACCCGCTGTTAATTGAAAAGAAGACGGCGCAGGGGCTCAGACGCTTCTGTGCCAGTAAACAATGTGGAAAGCCGATCCCGGCGGAATAAATCAGTGAACAATAACCTGCCCTCAGAAACCGTCGCCCATGCCGTGGCGGTACTGAAAAATGAACATGTCATCGCCTACCCCACAGAAGCCGTTTTTGGCGTTGGCTGCGATCCAGACAGCGAAACGGCCGTCATGCGTCTGCTGGAGCTGAAGCAGCGTCCTGTTGACAAGGGATTGATCCTTATCGCCGCCAGCTTTGAGCAGTTGAAGCCTTATGTTGATGATTCACGGTTAAGTGACTCGCAGCGGGACGCTATCTTTTCCTGCTGGCCGGGACCGGTGACGTTTGTATTCCCGGCGCGTCCTGAAACGCCGCGCTGGCTGACGGGGCGTTTTGATTCGCTGGCCGTACGCGTGACCAACCATCCGCTGGTGATTGAATTGTGCGAAGCTTACGGAAAACCGCTGGTCTCGACGAGCGCCAATCTCACCGGGCAACCACCGTGTCGTACCACCGCAGAGGTTCATGCTCAGTTTGGTGACAGCTTCCCGGTTGTGGATGGCGCCACAGGTGGACGGCAAAATCCATCTGAAATCCGTGATGCCCTGACGGGTAAACTGTTCCGCCAGGGGTGAACCATGGAAACCTATGCCGTTTTTGGTAATCCGATCGCGCACAGCAAATCGCCTTCTATTCATCAGCTGTTTGCCCGCCAGTTAGGGATTACTCATCCTTATGGACGTGTGCTGGCGCCGCTGGACGATTTTGTCTCTTCTCTGAATCAGTTCTTTGCAGAAGGAGGAAAGGGGGCCAACGTCACCGTTCCTTTTAAAGAGGAAGCTTTTGCGCGCGCGGACGAGCTGACAGAACGCGCTGCGCTGGCGGGAGCAGTAAATACCCTGAAACGCCTGGAAGATGGCCGTTTACTGGGGGACAACACCGACGGTATTGGCCTCCTGAGCGATCTGGAACGCCTGGGGTTCATTAAGCCGCGCCAGCGGATCCTGCTGGTAGGTGCTGGTGGCGCATCACGCGGGGTTCTTTTGCCGCTTCTGTCGCTGGGATGTGCCGTCACGATCGTGAATCGAACCTATTCTCGTGCCCATGAGTTAGCCACTCTCTTCGCCCATACCGGTAGCGTCAGCGCAAGAGAGATGGATACCTTATCCGGGGAAACATTCGATCTGATCATCAATGCGACGTCCAGTGGAATAGACGGTGATGTACCGGCTATCCCGGCATCTGTTGTCCACGCTGACGTGTATTGCTATGACATGTTTTACCAGAAAGGGCCAACACCGTTTCTTCACTGGTGCCAGCAGTATGGCGCAGTCCACTGTGCTGATGGGCTGGGAATGCTGGTGGCGCAAGCCGCCCATGCTGTTCTGCTATGGCACGGCGTCCTGCCGGCTATCGCTCCGGTCATCGAAACGCTGCAGCAGGAACTGAATGCATGAATCAGGCGATTCAGTTTCCTGACCGGGAATCATGGGATGCCGAACGGCAGGGTGTGGTTTTTCCTGTGCTGGTCAATGGGATGCAATTAACCTGCGCAATTTCAGGGCAGAGCCTGCAGCAGCGTTTTAGCGCAGAGGGGCCAGCGCAGTGGCTGGCCGCCTTCCAGGAACATCGTTGGGATCTAGAGGAAGAGGTGGAAGCATTGATCCGCGATGGTCAGGAAGATGCTCAGGGCTGGATCTGGTTATCCTGATCCAGGTATTCATTTTTCCATTTCACATAGTTATTTGCTGAATACTTCAGTCCTTCCCGTTCCGTCTCCGTCAGGGGGCGGATCTGTTTGACCGGATTGCCAAAGTAAAGGTAGCCGCTTTCCAGTTGTTTGTTCTGCGGTACCAAACTGCCTGCACCAATCATGACGTCATCGCCAACGACGACACCATCTAATAAGATCGAACCCATACCAACCAGCACGCGGTTGCCGATAGTGCAGCCGTGCAGCATCACTTTATGACCAACAGTTACATCCTCACCAATGATCAGCGGATTTCCCTCCGGCTTATAAGAGGACTTATGGGTCACATGGAGAACGCTACCGTCCTGAATATTGCTGCGTTGACCTATCGATACATAGTTGACGTCGCCGCGAATGGCCACCAGAGGCCAGACGCTGACATCATCGGCAATTCTGACATCACCGATGACAACGCTGGATGCGTCAATCATGACGCGAAGACCGATTTGTGGGAAAAATGCTTTATAGGGGCGCAGCTGAGCAGACATATAGACCTCAAAATACCGGAATGTAAGAAGACTTTGGTGGCTTTTATCTCCCTGTGCAACCCCTGAAAACGGTGAAAATTGAGCAAATCGTGCAATTACGCGACGAAAAGGGTGAAAAATCACCATTCAGAAAAAAAGATCGAAAAAAGGCTTGTGCAAAAAAATGGGATCCCTATAATGCGCTCCCACTGACACGGCAGATGTGAATCACTTCACACAAACAGCCGGTTCGGTTGAAGAGAAAAATCCTGAAAAACGGGTTGACTCTGAAAGAGGAAAGCGTAATATACGCCACCTCGCGACAGAGCGCTAAAGCGCGTCGCAACTGCTCTTTAACAATTTATCAGACAATCTGTGTGGGCACTCAAAGTGACATGGATTCTTAACGTCCTCGGACGAAAAATGAATACCAAGTCTCTGAGTGAACATGCGTAATTCATTACGAAGTTTAATTCACGAGCATCAAACTTAAATTGAAGAGTTTGATCATGGCTCAGATTGAACGCTGGCGGCAGGCCTAACACATGCAAGTCGAGCGGTAGCACAGAGAGCTTGCTCTCGGGTGACGAGCGGCGGACGGGTGAGTAATGTCTGGGAAACTGCCTGATGGAGGGGGATAACTACTGGAAACGGTAGCTAATACCGCATAACGTCGCAAGACCAAAGTGGGGGACCTTCGGGCCTCATGCCATCAGATGTGCCCAGATGGGATTAGCTGGTAGGTGGGGTAACGGCTCACCTAGGCGACGATCCCTAGCTGGTCTGAGAGGATGACCAGCCACACTGGAACTGAGACACGGTCCAGACTCCTACGGGAGGCAGCAGTGGGGAATATTGCACAATGGGCGCAAGCCTGATGCAGCCATGCCGCGTGTGTGAAGAAGGCCTTCGGGTTGTAAAGCACTTTCAGCGGGGAGGAAGGCGGTGAGGTTAATAACCTCATCGATTGACGTTACCCGCAGAAGAAGCACCGGCTAACTCCGTGCCAGCAGCCGCGGTAATACGGAGGGTGCAAGCGTTAATCGGAATTACTGGGCGTAAAGCGCACGCAGGCGGTCTGTCAAGTCGGATGTGAAATCCCCGGGCTCAACCTGGGAACTGCATTCGAAACTGGCAGGCTAGAGTCTTGTAGAGGGGGGTAGAATTCCAGGTGTAGCGGTGAAATGCGTAGAGATCTGGAGGAATACCGGTGGCGAAGGCGGCCCCCTGGACAAAGACTGACGCTCAGGTGCGAAAGCGTGGGGAGCAAACAGGATTAGATACCCTGGTAGTCCACGCTGTAAACGATGTCGATTTGGAGGTTGTGCCCTTGAGGCGTGGCTTCCGGAGCTAACGCGTTAAATCGACCGCCTGGGGAGTACGGCCGCAAGGTTAAAACTCAAATGAATTGACGGGGGCCCGCACAAGCGGTGGAGCATGTGGTTTAATTCGATGCAACGCGAAGAACCTTACCTGGTCTTGACATCCACAGAACTTTCCAGAGATGGATTGGTGCCTTCGGGAACTGTGAGACAGGTGCTGCATGGCTGTCGTCAGCTCGTGTTGTGAAATGTTGGGTTAAGTCCCGCAACGAGCGCAACCCTTATCCTTTGTTGCCAGCGGTTAGGCCGGGAACTCAAAGGAGACTGCCAGTGATAAACTGGAGGAAGGTGGGGATGACGTCAAGTCATCATGGCCCTTACGACCAGGGCTACACACGTGCTACAATGGCATATACAAAGAGAAGCGACCTCGCGAGAGCAAGCGGACCTCATAAAGTATGTCGTAGTCCGGATTGGAGTCTGCAACTCGACTCCATGAAGTCGGAATCGCTAGTAATCGTAGATCAGAATGCTACGGTGAATACGTTCCCGGGCCTTGTACACACCGCCCGTCACACCATGGGAGTGGGTTGCAAAAGAAGTAGGTAGCTTAACCTTCGGGAGGGCGCTTACCACTTTGTGATTCATGACTGGGGTGAAGTCGTAACAAGGTAACCGTAGGGGAACCTGCGGTTGGATCACCTCCTTACCTTAAAGAACCTGCCTTTGTAGTGTCCACACAGATTGTTTGATAAATGATAAATTTCAAAATGTACTGCGAAGTGCATTGTGAAATTTTGCTCTTTAAAAATCTGGATCAAGCTGAAAATTGAAACGACACACTGTTTAAGTGTGTTCGAGTCTCTCAAATTTTCGCAATCAGAAGTGAAACATCTTCGGGTTGTGAGGTTAAGCGACTAAGCGTACACGGTGGATGCCCTGGCAGTCAGAGGCGATGAAGGACGTGCTAATCTGCGAAAAGCGTCGGTAAGGTGATATGAACCGTTACAGCCGGCGATGTCCGAATGGGGAAACCCAGTGCAATTCGTTGCACTATCGTTAACTGAATACATAGGTTAACGAGGCGAACCGGGGGAACTGAAACATCTAAGTACCCCGAGGAAAAGAAATCAACCGAGATTCCCCCAGTAGCGGCGAGCGAACGGGGAGCAGCCCAGAGTCTGAATCAGCTTGTGTGTTAGTGGAACGGTCTGGAAAGTCCGACGGTACAGGGTGATAGTCCCGTACACCAAAATGCACAGGCTGTGAACTCGAAGAGTAGGGCGGGACACGTGGTATCCTGTCTGAATATGGGGGGACCATCCTCCAAGGCTAAATACTCCTGACTGACCGATAGTGAACCAGTACCGTGAGGGAAAGGCGAAAAGAACCCCGGCGAGGGGAGTGAAAAAGAACCTGAAACCGTGTACGTACAAGCAGTGGGAGCACCTTCGGGTGTGACTGCGTACCTTTTGTATAATGGGTCAGCGACTTATATTCTGTAGCAAGGTTAACCGTATAGGGGAGCCGCAGGGAAACCGAGTCTTAACTGGGCGTTAAGTTGCAGGGTATAGACCCGAAACCCGGTGATCTAGCCATGGGCAGGTTGAAGGTTGGGTAACACTAACTGGAGGACCGAACCGACTAATGTTGAAAAATTAGCGGATGACTTGTGGCTGGGGGTGAAAGGCCAATCAAACCGGGAGATAGCTGGTTCTCCCCGAAAGCTATTTAGGTAGCGCCTCGTGAATTCATCTTCGGGGGTAGAGCACTGTTTCGGCTAGGGGGTCATCCCGACTTACCAACCCGATGCAAACTACGAATACCGAAGAATGTTATCACGGGAGACACACGGCGGGTGCTAACGTCCGTCGTGAAGAGGGAAACAACCCAGACCGCCAGCTAAGGTCCCAAAGTCATGGTTAAGTGGGAAACGATGTGGGAAGGCACAGACAGCCAGGATGTTGGCTTAGAAGCAGCCATCATTTAAAGAAAGCGTAATAGCTCACTGGTCGAGTCGGCCTGCGCGGAAGATGTAACGGGGCTAAACCATGCACCGAAGCTGCGGCAGCGACACTATGTGTTGTTGGGTAGGGGAGCGTTCTGTAAGCCTGCGAAGGTGGCCTGTGAGGGTTGCTGGAGGTATCAGAAGTGCGAATGCTGACATAAGTAACGATAAAGCGGGTGAAAAGCCCGCTCGCCGGAAGACCAAGGGTTCCTGTCCAACGTTAATCGGGGCAGGGTGAGTCGACCCCTAAGGCGAGGCCGAAAGGCGTAGTCGATGGGAAACAGGTTAATATTCCTGTACTTGGTGTTACTGCGAAGGGGGGACGGAGAAGGCTATGTTAGCCGGGCGACGGTTGTCCCGGTTTAAGCATGTAGGCGGAGGTTCCAGGTAAATCCGGTACCTTTTAACGCTGAGGTGTGATGACGAGGCACTACGGTGCTGAAGTAACAAATGCCCTGCTTCCAGGAAAAGCCTCTAAGCATCAGGTAACATTAAATCGTACCCCAAACCGACACAGGTGGTCAGGTAGAGAATACCAAGGCGCTTGAGAGAACTCGGGTGAAGGAACTAGGCAAAATGGTGCCGTAACTTCGGGAGAAGGCACGCTGGTGTGTAGGTGAAGTCCCTGCGGACGGAGCTGAGACCAGTCGAAGATACCAGCTGGCTGCAACTGTTTATTAAAAACACAGCACTGTGCAAACACGAAAGTGGACGTATACGGTGTGACGCCTGCCCGGTGCCGGAAGGTTAATTGATGGGGTTATCCGTAAGGAGAAGCTCTTGATCGAAGCCCCGGTAAACGGCGGCCGTAACTATAACGGTCCTAAGGTAGCGAAATTCCTTGTCGGGTAAGTTCCGACCTGCACGAATGGCGTAATGATGGCCAGGCTGTCTCCACCCGAGACTCAGTGAAATTGAACTCGCTGTGAAGATGCAGTGTACCCGCGGCAAGACGGAAAGACCCCGTGAACCTTTACTATAGCTTGACACTGAACATTGAGCCTTGATGTGTAGGATAGGTGGGAGGCTTTGAAGCGTGGACGCCAGTCTGCGTGGAGCCAACCTTGAAATACCACCCTTTAATGTTTGATGTTCTAACGTAGGCCCCTGACCGGGGTTGCGGACAGTGTCTGGTGGGTAGTTTGACTGGGGCGGTCTCCTCCCAAAGAGTAACGGAGGAGCACGAAGGTTAGCTAATCCTGGTCGGACATCAGGAGGTTAGTGCAATGGCATAAGCTAGCTTGACTGCGAGCGTGACGGCGCGAGCAGGTGCGAAAGCAGGTCATAGTGATCCGGTGGTTCTGAATGGAAGGGCCATCGCTCAACGGATAAAAGGTACTCCGGGGATAACAGGCTGATACCGCCCAAGAGTTCATATCGACGGCGGTGTTTGGCACCTCGATGTCGGCTCATCACATCCTGGGGCTGAAGTAGGTCCCAAGGGTATGGCTGTTCGCCATTTAAAGTGGTACGCGAGCTGGGTTTAGAACGTCGTGAGACAGTTCGGTCCCTATCTGCCGTGGGCGCTGGAGAATTGAGGGGGGCTGCTCCTAGTACGAGAGGACCGGAGTGGACGCATCACTGGTGTTCGGGTTGTCATGCCAATGGCACTGCCCGGTAGCTAAATGCGGAAGAGATAAGTGCTGAAAGCATCTAAGCACGAAACTTGCCCCGAGATGAGTTCTCCCTGAGACTATAAGTCTCCTGAAGGAACGTTGAAGACGACGACGTTGATAGGCCGGGTGTGTAAGCGCAGCGATGCGTTGAGCTAACCGGTACTAATGAACCGTGAGGCTTAACCTTACAACGCCGAAGCTGTTTTGGCGGATTTGAGAGAAGATTTTCAGCGTGATACAGATTAATCGATGCGTCCGCAGGACGTGTTGAAAACAGAATTTGCCTGGCGGCGACAGCGCGGTGGTCCCACCTGACCCCATGCCGAACTCAGAAGTGAAACGCCGTAGCGCCGATGGTAGTGTGGGGTCTCCCCATGTGAGAGTAGGGAACTGCCAGGCATCAAATTTAGCGTGCTGATATGGCTCAGTTGGTAGAGCGCACCCTTGGTAAGGGTGAGGTCCCCAGTTCGACTCTGGGTATCAGCACCACTTTTTAGGTTAAAGTTCGGCACGTTGTAAAGAATTTGCCTGGCGACAATAGCGCGGCGGTCCCACCTGACCCCATGCCGAACTCAGAAGTGAAACGTCGTAGCGCCGATGGTAGTGTGGGGTCTCCCCATGTGAGAGTAGGGAATCGCCAGGCATCAAATAAAACAAAAGGCCCAGTCGAAAGACTGGGCCTTTTGTTTTTGTTATATCTGTTGTTTGCCGATGAGCGCTCTCCGGAGCAGGACAAATCCGCCGGGAGCGGATTTGAACGTTGCGCAGCAACGGCCGGAGGGTAGCGGGCAGGACGCCCGCCATCATTCCCAGGCATCAAATAAAACGAAAGGCTCAGCGGAAGACCGGGCTTTTTTGTTTTTTGCGGCCAGACGCGCCGCCAGCTCCCCCGGTGGCGCTGCGCTTACCGGGGCTACGGATTCGCACCCGCCCTGCACGACCTGTAGCCCGGAAAAGGTGCGCAGCACCGCCTCTGGGGAAAGCAGCGGTCATATCAACGTAAATGAAAGGCCCAGTCGTGTGACTGGGCCTTTTGTCTTTCTGGCGACTGAGCCGAAGGGAACGCCTCCAGGCTGAGCATTTGTGGAGCGGAGTTGCTAACGAGTCAGCGCCACGATACCTAACGTGAGACCGGCAACCGCTGCGGCCCCACCAGCGATCGCACCAGCCGTTTCCCAGTTGTCCTGTGTTGTGCCTTTTACACAGGTATTGGTATGCACCAGTCGGCCCTGCGAGTCATAGACAGGCACGCACGGGGAATCATGGGCACAGCCAGCAAGCAACGTTGCTAACAATGTCACTAATATTAATTTATTCATGGTATTACCTCTAAATAACCGTTTGCTGTCAACGTTGTTGACACATAACGGAATAGCTTATTTTACCACCGCAATGACACAGGCCTGGAAGGGGAAATAATCTCAAATTATGAGCAGTGTAAATATCGTGAAGAGAAATGAGAAATAATGAAGAGAATATGCAGGAAGGGATTTTCCAATGCGTTAGTCGGGGATAAAAAATTAATATGTCTACTAACTTGTTGTTCTGATAGATATAAAAAAAGGCGCCGCGTGACGCCTTGATAATTATAGTCGATTATTCAGCGTGCCGGGTAAAGCGTCGCCTAACGACCACGAAGAACACCGGAACAAAGAAGATCGCCAGCAGTGTCGCGGTAAGCATCCCGCCCATCACACCGGTGCCCACTGCATTCTGAGCCCCGCTACCGGCACCATGGCTAATCACCAGCGGCATGACCCCTAGAATAAAGGCTAGTGAAGTCATTAATATAGGGCGTAGACGCATACGAGATGCTTCCAGGGTCGCCTCAATAATGCCTTTCCCTTCTTTATCCATAAGATCTTTAGCGAACTCGACAATAAGAATAGCGTTCTTCGCAGATAAACCAATAGTCGTTAACAGGCCAACTTGGAAATAAACGTCATTATTCAACCCTCTAAGCGAAGCTGCTAATAATGCGCCGATAACCCCTAATGGCACAACCAGCATCACTGAGAACGGAATCGACCAGCTCTCATAGAGCGCCGCCAGGCACAGGAAGACGACGATCAATGAGATGGCATAAAGTGCAGGCGCCTGGTTGCCGGAGAGCCGTTCCTGGTAAGACATCCCGGTCCAGTCGTAACCGATGCCGCTCGGCAGTTTACTGGCCAGTTGTTCCATCAGCGCCATAGCTTCCCCGGTACTTTTGCCTGGCGAGGCTTCACCGAGGATCTCCATGGATGGCAAACCGTTGTAACGCTCCAGGCGTGGCGAGCCATATATCCAGCGTGAAGTGACAAAGGCGGAGAACGGAACCATTTCGCCGTTGGCGCTACGAACATACATGTTGTTAATGTCGCTCGGCAGCATACGGAAGTGGGCATCAGCCTGGACGTACACTTTCTTCACGCGGCCGCGGTCAATAAAATCATTGACGTAGTAACCGCCCAGCGCGGCGGATATCGTTTCATTGATATCGGAGAGGGATACGCCCAGCGCCTGTGCTTTTTCCTGATCGACATCCAGTTTGAACTGCGGCGTATCTTCCAGCCCATTGGGCCGTACCCGGACCAGCTGATCCGGATGCTGTTTCACCATGCCGAGCAGTTGGTTTCGCGCCTGGGTCAGGGCGGTATGGCCAAGCCCACCCTGGTCGATCAGCTCAAAGTCGAAGCCGGTGGCGGTACCCAGCTCAATAATGGCCGGCATGTTGAACGGGAAAACCATGGCGTCTTTTATCTGGCTGAAGGCCACGGTGGCCCGTTTAATAATCGACTCCACGTTGTTTTCATCACCGCTACGCGCTTCCCAGGGTTTCAGGCTGACAAACGCCATGCCGGAGTTTTGCCCCTGGCCGCTGAAGCTGAAGCCGTTAACGGTAAAGACGCTTTCAACATTGGCCTTCTCGTTATGCAGATAGTAGTCGGTTACGGTATCCAGCACCTTCTGCGTGCGCTCCTGGGTCGCGCCGGAAGGCAGCTGGATCATGGTCAGGAAGACGCCTTGATCCTCGTCGGGCAGAAAGGACGTGGGCAAACGCATGAACAACACGGCCATCCCCACGACTATCACCAGGTAGATCACCAGATAACGGCCTGTTCCACGCAGAATGCCGCTAACGCTGTTGGTATAGTGATTGACGCTCTGGTCAAAGCGGGCATTAAACCAGCCGAAAAATCCTTTTTTCTCATGGTGTTCGGCTGAGGCTGGCTTCAACAACGTGGCGCAGAGCGCCGGCGTCAGTACCAGCGCAACCAGCACGGAGAGCGCCATGGCGGAGACGATAGTGATCGAAAACTGACGATAAATCGCGCCAGTCGAGCCGCCGAAAAAGGCCATCGGGACGAATACCGCAGAGAGCACCATGGCGATACCCACCAGCGCCCCCTGGATCTGCGACATCGACTTTTCCGTCGCTTCTTTTGGCGAGAGCTTCTCCTCAACCATTACACGTTCGACGTTTTCCACCACCACGATGGCGTCATCGACCAACAGGCCTATCGCCAGCACCATGCCAAACATCGTCAGGGTGTTGATGGAGTAGCCAAACATCGACAGTACCGCAAAGGTACCCAACAGCACGACAGGAACGGCAATCGTCGGAATGAGCGTTGCGCGCATGTTCTGCAGAAACAGATACATGACAAGAAAGACGAGGATAATTGCCTCAAAGAGCGTTTTAACCACTTCGTGGATGGAGATTTTGACGAAAGGGGTCGTATCGTACGGATAGACAACCTTCATCCCCTGAGGGAAGTAGGGCTGTAGCTCGGCCAGCTTCGCTTTAATCGCGGTGGCAGTATCCAGCGCGTTGGCGCCGGTCGCAAGCTTAATACCCAGACCAGAGGCGGGTTTACCGTTAATTCTCGCGACGACGTTATAGTTTTCTCCCCCCAGCTCAATGCGGGCGACGTCTTTCAGATGGACGACCGAACCATCGGCATTGACCCGGAGTGTAACCTTGCCAAACTCCTGCGGATCTTTAAGCCGGGTCTGAGCGATGATCGACGCGTTCAGCTGCTGGCCTTTCAGCGCTGGCGTACCGCCGAGCTGGCCGGCGGCGATCTGATCGTTCTGGACCTGCAGCGCATTGATGACGTCGACCGGCGTCAGGTTGTATTTGTTCAGCAGATTGCCGTCCAGCCAGACGCGCATGGCGTATTGCGCGCCGAACAGCTGCACATCGCCCACGCCGTTGAGGCGGCTGATAGGGTCT
The DNA here is from genome assembly GCF_057784655.1 of Klebsiella sp. PK18. Taxonomy (NCBI): domain Bacteria; kingdom Pseudomonadati; phylum Pseudomonadota; class Gammaproteobacteria; order Enterobacterales; family Enterobacteriaceae; genus Klebsiella; species Klebsiella sp. PK18. The sequence continues at coordinate 472,355 of NZ_CM173493.1, forward strand.
TTCACGTTGGAGGCGACATAGTCAGAGATATCGTCCTGGGTGGTGGCCGGATTATCAGAGATAAAGCCAGCAACCAGCAGGAAGCTGCTGCTGGATTTTTCGACGCTAATCCCTTGCTGTTGTACTTCCTGAGGCAGCAGCGGCGTAGCCAACTGCAGTTTGTTTTGCACCTGCACCTGGGCGATATCCGGATCGGTGCCGGACTTAAAGGTGAGCGTAATGGTTACCGAGCCAGCGGAGTCGCTGGTCGACGACATATACATCAGGTTGTCGATACCGTTCATATTCTGTTCGATAACCTGAGTGACCGTATCCTGCACGGTTTGGGCATCCGCACCCGGGTAGGTGGCGGAGATCGCCACCGCAGGGGGCGCAATCGTCGGATACTGCGCTATCGGTAGCTGCAGGATGGCCAGGCCGCCGGCAATCATCATAATGATGGCCAGCACCCAGGCGAAGACCGGTCGATGGATAAAAAACTTAGACATGGCTGAGTATCCTTATTGTGCGGCCGGTGCCGCACGCTCCGCTTCCGCTTTGACGGTGACGCCTGGACGGACTTTCTGTAAGCCGCTGACAATCACTTTATCGCCCGGCTTCAGTCCGCTGGTGATGAGCCATTTATCGCCAACGGCCTGAGTCGCGACCACTTCCCGGGTTTCAACCTGGTTTTTGTCATTCACCAACATCACGGAGGCATCGCCCCGCGGCGTGCGGGTCACTCCCTGCTGCGGCACCAGGATGGCCTGCGGATCGACACCTTCGTCTATGCGAGCGCGGACGAACATCCCCGGCAGCAGGGCATGCTGCGGGTTAGGGAAGATAGCGCGTAGCGTGATAGAGCCCGTGCTTTCATCGACAGTGACGTCAGAGAACTGCAGCGACCCTTTAAGCGGATAGGCCTGGCCGTTCTCCATCACCAGCTCAACGCTTTTTGTATCACCGCCGCGCTGCAGGCTTTCCTGCTTAAGGCGCATAAAGTCATTGCTGGACTCCGTCACGTCGACATAGATGGGGTCGAGCTGCTGGACGGTGGCCAGGGCATCCGACTGACCGTTGGTGACCAGCGCGCCCTCGGTGACGCTCGATTTGCCGATGCGCCCGCTTATGGGGGAGGTCACTTTGGTGTAGGCCAGGTTGATACGGGCGGTGTCTACGGCGGCTTTGGTGGCGATGACGTCGGCGTCGGCCTGGCGTGCAGTGGCCACCGCCTGATCGTATTCCTGCTGGCTGATATATTTGGTACCTAGCAGTGGAACGTAACGTTTCACCGTCAAATGGGCGATGGCGGCTGCGGCTTCGGCCTTGGCCTCATCGCCTTTCGCGCTGTTCCAGGCGGCCTGATAGGTTGCCGGATCGATCTGATAAAGCGACTGACCTGCTTCGACATCACTTCCTTCAACAAAGTTACGCTTCAGGATGATACCGCTCACCTGGGGGCGGACTTCCGCCACGCGAAAAGCAGAGGTGCGGCCTGGCAGTTCGGTGGTGACCGACAACGGCGCACTGTTCACGACATGGACCGTCACCTGCGGCGCCTGTGCATGGGGTTGCGGGTTGCCCGAATTATCGCAGCCGGTAAGCAACAAGGCAGAGATAATTAAACCGGATAAAAGTGTCACTCTGGCGTGAGTTGTCATTGCGGTTCCTTATAGATTACGTGCCAAATTCGGCGGCGAATCTGTGAAAGAAAGAGGGAATCAAAAAGCAGTTTGCCATCCTACAAATAAACGCCATTGGATGTAAGAGATACTTATTTTTAAGCAATCAGCAAGGCACGCAAAAACAAAAAAATGGCCGATCTGTTTTTACTATTTATCTTAATTGTAAAACATAATAAACAGACATTGTTTTAATGAATGAGTTGACTATTAATATTCATTAGGGTGATTCGTTGGTTTTCTACATCAGAATTAGCTTGTCTGCATTTTTGCTAAATAATATTGTGCACCGAATGTTAGATTAAGGGATCTTCAGAAAAATCTATATTGCCTGTTAATCGGGAACTGAGATCTTATATGGCGAGAAAAACCAAAGAGGAGGCGCTGCGCACGCGGCAGCTCCTGATTGAGTCCGCGATCCAGCAGTTCGCCCTGCGGGGGGTGACCAATACGACCCTGACGGATATCGCTGATGCGGCGGGGGTGACTCGCGGTGCCGTATACTGGCATTTTGCCAGTAAGACCGAGTTGTTTAATGAGATGTGGCAGCAGCAGCCGCCGCTCAGGGATTTGATTCAGCAAAACCTGGCGACAAGGAATGAGCAGGAGCCCTTAAAAGATTTGCGCCAGCGATTTATTGCCGGCCTGCGCTATATTGCTGAGAATCCTCGCCAGCGTGCCCTGATGCAAATCCTTTATCAACGCTGTGAGTTTGCCAGCGATATGTTATCGGAGAGCGAAATTCGCCAACGCATTGGATTTAACTATTCCGTTATTGGCGGCATTCTGCAGCGCTGTGTGCGTAACAATATATTGCCAGCCGAAACAAATATCGACGTGATATTAATTGTTTTACATAGCGCCTTTTCCGGCTTGATTAAAAACTGGCTGCTTGAACCGCAACGCTTCGATCTGTATCAGCAGGCACCTGCGCTGGTGGATAATATTATGGCGGTGGTCTGTGCTGCTCGTTTATCGCAGGAGCCTGTACTGCGGGTAGTGAATCAGTAATGTGTTCTGTCGGCGCAGATAATAAAAAAGGCGCTTCCCCATGCCGAAGAGCGCCTTTTATATCAAGCAAGCAACTGACTAGTATCAGTTCATGCCGTATTTTTTCAGTTTTTTACGCAGTGTACCGCGGTTGATGCCCATCATCAGGGCTGCGCGGGTCTGGTTACCACGGGTGTATTGCATCACCATGTCCAACAGGGGCTGTTCAACTTCAGCCAGTACCAGCTCATACAGGTCATTCACATCCTGACCGTTCAGTTGAGCAAAATAGTTCTTCAGTGCCTGTTTAACCGAGTCACGCAGGGGTTTTTGAGTTACCTGATCCTGAGAGTTAACGGTAGAAACGGTCAGTACGTCAGAATTTACGCGTTGTTCGAACATAGTTCTGTCAGCTCTTTATTTCTATTACGCAAAATTTTCGAAGTATGCCTCCAACGCCTCCAGCTGTTCGCTGGCATCCTCAATGGCGTTGAATGTGCGCCGAAACTGGTCATCTGGAGCATGTTCCTGAAGATACCAGGAGACGTGTTTACGCGCGATTCGGTACCCTTTTGCCTGACCGTAAAAGTCATGCAATTCCCGAACGTGCGCACAAAGCAAGCGCTTAACCTCTGCCAGTGGCAGCGGGGGCAGCAGCTCTCCAGTGTCCAGATAATGCTGGATTTCCCGAAAGATCCAGGGTCTTCCCTGAGCTGCACGGCCTATCATCAGGGCATCAGCCCCTGTATAGTCGAGCACAGCTCTGGCTTTAAGCGGGTCAGTAATGTCACCATTCGCGATAATCGGAATGGAAACTTTCTGCTTAACTGCCCGAATACTGTCGTACTCAGCGTCTCCGTTAAACAAGCAGGCGCGGGTGCGTCCGTGAATAGTCAGAGCCTGAATGCCACACTCTTCGGCCAGTTGGGCAATCTCTACGCAGTTACGGTGTTCCGGTTCCCAACCGGTGCGAATCTTGAGAGTCACAGGAACGTCCACCGCGTTGACGACCGCCGTCAGGATTGACTTCACCTGCTCGGGGTACTGCAAGAGGGCTGAACCTGCAAGCTTGCGATTCACCTTTTTCGCCGGGCATCCCATATTGATATCTATAATCTGGGCGCCACTTTCCACGTTAATCCGCGCGGCTGCAGCCATCTCTTCCGGTACGCTACCGGCGATTTGCACGGTACGAATACCGGGCTCATCAATATGCACCATCCGTAAACGGGACTTGTCGCTCTCCCACACCTGTGGATTAGAGGACATCATCTCGGAAACGGTTAAACCCGCTCCCATCTCATAGCACAGCGTCCGGAATGGTCTGTCAGTAATGCCAGCCATGGGCGCTGCGATCAGGCGATTTCTGAGCTGGTGGTGTCCGATGCGCATGAGTTAAGAAATGACCATACTGTGACTGCAAGGCGGCGTATATTACGCATTTTTTGCACGAGATGAAAGGCCAAACTTTGAGCAATCCTCTGTTGCAGATCAATGAATCCGGGACTAGCGTAAAAGCGATGAATAAATACTTATATTAATCATTACTTTAATTGATGATGGGTAATTTGTGTCCATTTATAAAATCGTAAAACTTCTCGATTTTTCTTAGATAAACTCGCTACCTGACGGCATAAAACGCTGTTTTTGTAGCCAAAAAAGTACTCTGTAGTGCGATCTGCCTCTCATTTCCAGGCATTATTTGGTGGCTACTGGAAACAAAAATGCGGCCCGCAGGCCGCATTGTGCTTAGTTTTTCCGGCCGGTGATCCGGCACCACTCCTCTTTCTCCACCACCGGGTCGAGGGTGAAGAGCGGGGCGTAGGCTTCGCAGACGCTTTCCGCCTGGCTTGCCAGAATGCCGGAAAGGCCCAGCAGGCCGCCTGTAACCGGCAGGACGCTGATTAATGGGGCCAGCTCACGTAACGGGCCCGCGAGGATGTTTGCGACCACGATATCGGCTTTCATGGCTTCTGGCTGATCCTGCGGCAGATACAGTTCAAGACGCTCGGAGACGCCGTTACGCTGGGCGTTATCACGGCTGGCCTGGATGGCCTGTGGGTCGATATCAATCCCGATCGCTTTAGCGGCACCCAGTTTCAGGGCGGCGATCGCCAGGATGCCGGAACCGCAGCCAAAATCGATAACGGTTTTGCCCTGCAGGTCGAGGCCGTCGAGCCACTGCAGACACATGGCGGTAGTGGGATGAGTGCCGGTACCAAAAGCCAGTCCCGGATCAAGCATCACGTTGACCGCGTTCTCATCGGGGACATCGCGCCAGCTCGGACAAATCCACAGGCGCTCACCGAAACGCATCGGGTGGAAGTTATCCATCCACTCGCGCTCCCAGTCTTTATCTTCCAGCTGTTCAATTTTATGCGCAAAGCCGGCGCCGAGCAGCGGATGCTGCTCCAGTTGGGCAACGACCGCTTTCATATCGGTTTCGGCATCGAACAGGCCGATCACGTCGGTATCGCCCCACAGCCGGGTTTCCCCGGGCAACGGCTCAAATACCGGCGTATCGTGCGTATCCTGGAAGGTGATGGAGACCGATCCGGCCTCCATCAGCGCATCGCTAAGATCTTCTGCGTTCGCGCCGGTAGTATTTAGTTTCAGTTGGATCCATGGCATAGCAAAACTCTTTATTTATCAGTAGTCATCACAGGGGCTGGCGGGACGGGTTGGCCGAAACGGTTCCCGACGACAAAAGCCAACAAACTTAGCAGTAGCGAGGGCACGATAGGATGGAAGCCCAGGAACTGAATATGAAACGTCGCGAGCACGGCATACAGCACGCCGCCCACCAACATCGCGCTGAGCGCCCCGGCAGCGTTTGCCCGCTCCCAGTAAAGGCCCAGCACCAACGGCCATAAAAACACCGCTTCCAGGCCGCCGAAGGCCAGCAGATTGAGCCAGATAATCATTTCCGGCGGCCGCCAGGCGGCCAGCATCATTAATATACCCAGCACTAAGGTGGCGATCGTTGAGATCCGCTTGAGCTTCTGCTCATTGCGTTTTTTTGTTGGCTGCGCGCTGAGCCACAGATCTTTAATGATCGTAGCCGATGCCTGCAGTAAATGGGCGTTCACGTTCGACATAATCGCGGCCATCGGCGCGGCTAAGAACAGTCCTGCAGCCCACGGCGGCAGCACCTGGACCATCAACGTCGGGATCACCAGATCGGGCACGGTGAGGCCCGGCAGGACGGCGCGGCCAAGAGCGCCGGCGAGATGCATGCCAAACATCAGAATCGCCACGACGATCGTGCCAATGACAATCCCACGGTGCACGGCTTTGCTGTCTTTATAGGAGATACAGCGTACGGCGGTATGCGGCAGGCCGATAACGCCGAAGCAAACCAGCACCCAGAACGAGGTCATAAAGGTGGGGGACAGGATATCATCCGCACCGTGCGGCGACACCAGCTGTGGGTCGATCCGCTGCAGTGTGTCCACCGCCTGATGCAGGCCGCCGGCAGCATGGACGACACCAACCAGCAGGACGATCGTCCCGATCAACATCACCATTCCCTGCATCGTATCGTTGAGTACGCTGGCGCGGAAGCCGCCGAAAGCGGTATACAGCGCGATGGTGATCCCAAAGATCAGCAGACCGGTTTCGTACTTGATCCCGGCAGCGGTTTCCAGCAGGCGCGCGCCGCCAATAAACTGCACCGCGATGGCCCCGACAAAGGCCACCAGCAGGCTGACGCTGGCAATCCATACCACCGCGCGGCTTTGGTAGCGCGCCTGCAGCATATCGTTAAGGGTAATAGCATTGTAGCGTCGCGCCAGGATCGCGAACTTCTTGCCGAGGATCCCGAGAGAGAGCCAGATCGTCGGTACCTGGATCATCGCCAGCAGTACCCAACCCAGCCCATATTTATAGGCGGCGCCGGGGCCGCCGATAAACGAGCTGGCGCTAATATAGGTGGCGGTGAGGGTCATGGCTAATACAAACCCCCCCATCGATCGACTGCCGAGGAAATACTCGCTAAGGAAGTTCCCGGTGCTGCGTTTACGCATCGCGTAAATCGACAGTCCGAAGACAACAAACAGATAAGCGATCAGCACCACGATAATCTCAAGCTGCATCGTTATCCTCCAGGGAGATATCACGGAAGATAAAGCGCACCATCGCCCAGCACAGCAGTATAAACAGCAGCGGCACCAGCAGGCAGGCCATTTCAAACCAGTGCGGCAGGCCGGTAAAACCGATACTGACGCCCGGCAGATAGGCCGCCGCCAGCCAGGCGGCAAGATAGAGAAGGGTCAGCCACAGCGCCCAGCGCGCTTCTTTATGGGCCTGAACAAAGCGTTTGTCCATTTTTTGTCCCTTGAGGATGAAGAAAGCGGGGATTGTACCGCATGGAAAAGTCGAGGGGAGAGAAAAAGAAAAAAGGCCGGATTAACCGGCCTTTTGCAGCAAATACAGGATTATTTTTCCTGCAGTCCGAGCTTTTTCTCCAGATAGTGGATGTTAGTGCCACCATGCTGGAAGTTCTCGTCGCTCATAATGCGCATCTGCAGATCGACGTTGGTTTTGATGCCATCGATGATCAGCTCCTGCAGCGCATTCTTCATGCGGGCAATCGCCACGTCACGGCTTTCGCCGTAGCAGATCAGTTTACCGATCATGGAGTCATAGTACGGCGGTACGGTGTAACCGGCGTAAATATGAGACTCCCAGCGCACGCCAAAACCGCCCGGCGCGTGGAAGCGGGTAATTTTACCCGGGCTCGGCAGGAAGGTGTTCGGGTCTTCGGCGTTGATACGGCATTCCACCGCATGGCCTCTGACGACCACTTCATCCTGCTTGATGGACAGCGGCTGGCCAGCTGCAATACGCAGCTGCTCTTTGATCAGGTCAACGCCGGTGATCATTTCGGTAACCGGGTGTTCTACCTGAATACGGGTGTTCATTTCAATGAAGTAGAACTCGCCGTTTTCGAACAGGAACTCGAAGGTGCCCGCTCCGCGGTAGCCGATATCCACACAGGCTTTCGCGCAACGTTCGCCGATGTAGCGACGCAGTTCCGGGGTGATGCCCGGCGCCGGCGCTTCCTCGACCACTTTCTGGTGGCGACGCTGCATGGAGCAGTCACGCTCTGCCAGATAGATAGCGTTACCCTGACCGTCCGCCAGTACCTGGATCTCGATGTGGCGAGGATTTTCCAGGTATTTCTCCATGTAGACCATGTCGTTATTGAAAGCCGCTTTCGCTTCCGCTTTGGTCATAGAGATAGACTGCGCCAGTTCGGCGTCGCTACGCACAACGCGCATACCGCGACCGCCGCCGCCGCCGGAGGCCTTGATGATCACCGGATAGCCAATGCGTTTGGCATGGGCGCGGTTAGCGTCCATATCGTCGGTCAGCGGGCCGTCAGAACCTGGAACGGTCGGGACGCCGGCTTTCTTCATCGCGGTGATTGCGGACACTTTGTCGCCCATCAGGCGGATAGTGTCGGCTTTCGGACCGATGAAGATAAAGCCGGAGCGCTCAACCTGCTCGGCAAAGTTGGCGTTCTCGGAGAGGAAACCATAACCCGGGTGAATCGCTATCGCGCCGGTGATTTCCGCCGCGCTGATGATAGCCGGGATGTTGAGATAGCTTTTTACGGACGGAGCCGGGCCAATACAGACCGTCTCATCCGCTAACAATACGTGTTTTAGATCGCGATCCGCGGTGGAGTGCACAGCGACGGTCTTGATGCCCAGTTCTTTACAGGCACGCAGGATGCGCAATGCGATCTCGCCACGGTTAGCGATGACAATTTTATCCAGCATGTTCGCCTCGTTACTCGATAACTACCAGCGGCTCGTCGAATTCTACCGGTTGGCCGCTTTCGATCAGAATGGCTTTCACCACGCCGGCTTTGTCGGCTTCGATCTGGTTCATCATTTTCATCGCTTCGACGATGCACAGGGTGTCGCCCACGTTAACTTTCTGGCCAACTTCCACAAACGCTTTCGCGTCCGGGCTTGGCGTACGATAGAAAGTACCAACCATCGGGGAACGTACGATGTGACCACTGATTTCCGCTTTTGCCGGCGCTTCAGCTGCAGCAGCTGGTGCGGCAGCCGCGGCGGCAGGCGCCTGAGGCTGCATCATCGGTGCAGCATAAGCCTGCTGCATAACCGGATAGCTTGCGACCGGTGCAGAGCGGCTGATGCGAACAGACTCTTCGCCTTCAGAAATTTCCAGTTCGGAGATACCTGATTCTTCAACCAGCTCGATCAGTTTTTTAATCTTACGAATATCCATGAGTGGGTTCCGTACTCTTTGTTTAGTGTGATTGTGACAGGCGTTTTACCGCCGTCTGTAAAGCGTATGAATAGCCGTCCGCCCCCAGTCCGCAAATGACGCCAGCGGCGACATCTGACAGGTATGAGTGCTGGCGGAAGGGTTCGCGTGCATGCACGTTGCTCAAGTGAATCTCGATAAACGGGATGTTCACGGCAAGCAACGCGTCACGGATTGCTACGCTGGTATGCGCGAACGCGGCCGGATTAATCAGGATATAGTCCACGTTGTCTTTAGCCTGATGAATTCGGTCGATTAACGCATACTCCGCGTTGGACTGCAGGTGATCCAGGCTCACATTCAGCGCCGCCGCCTCAGATGTCAAACGGTTAACAATTTCAGCCAGCGAGAGGGTGCCATACTTATCAGGCTCGCGGGTACCGAGCATGTTAATGTTTGGACCATTCAAAAGCAAAATGTGAAACTTGTCAGCCATCGTGTGGCGATCTCCTGCCATCTTCGGGTAAAAAACAACATATACCTTCAATGCGCCCTTGTCACCTTTTCAGGGTCAGAAAACCCCGTCAGGAAAACCAAAGTCGCACATTATAACGATTTCGTAGCAATTGGCAGCTAAATACTGGTCTTATCAGGGAAGATTATCAACCGCTATCGTAAAAAGAGTCGCGGTTGATAAAAGATCTGCGGGAAACTGCACATTACCGGATTCAGCGCCACCACTGGCGGAACTTCTTATAACGGCATGCCAAAAGCACCACCGCCAGCAGGGCATAAATGATGGGCTGCGGCGAGACGATCTTCACTGACCACAGGTAGTGAATCGGCGCGAGGATCGCCACCAGATAGACGAAATTGTGCAAAAGTTGCCAACGACGGCCCAGTTTTCGCTGCATCGCCTGCGTCGAAGTCGCCGCCAGCGCCAGCAGGATCACCCAGCAGATCATGCCTAACGTCAGATAGGGGCGATTGATAATCTCCGAGCCCAGCAGCGCCAGATTGTTAATGCCCAGCTCCAGCAAGGTGTAGCTGGTCAGGTGCAGCGTCGCCCAGGCAAAACACCATAAACCTAACAGGCGGCGAATGCGAATCAATAATGGCTGCTTTGCATAGCGCGCCAGCGGGGCGACCAGCAGAGTCGCCAGCAGAAATTTAAGCGCCATCCTGCCGGTAAAGTGCTGGATATCCTTGGCCGGATCGGCGCTAAAGTAGCCCTGATGCCCGGCCCAGAACAACCAGACCAGCGGTAAAAACCCCACCAGGTGGAGGAAGACTTTCAACCACGCGATCTGTTTGACGGTGAAACGCACTAGAAGTTCTCCCGCAAGTTCATACCACGATACAGTGAGGCCACCTCGTCGGCATAGCCGTTAAACAGCAACGTCGGCTGACGTTTCACATCGAGCACACCGCCTGAGCCGATGAACCGCTCGCTGGCCTGCGACCAGCGGGGATGATCGACATGGGGATTAACGTTGGCAAAGAAGCCGTATTCGTCCGGCGCCGCCAGATTCCAGGTGGTCGGCGGCTGCTCGCGCGTCAGCTCAATGCTGACGATGGATTTAATGCCTTTAAAACCGTACTTCCACGGCACGGTCAGGCGGATCGGCGCGCCGTTCTGCGGCGGCAGCGCTTTGCCATACACGCCGACGGTAAGCAGCGTCAAGGGGTGCATGGCTTCGTCAAGCCGCAACCCTTCCACGTAAGGATAAGCAAGTCCCCCGCCGATAAAACGATCTTTCTGCCCGGGCATTTGATCCGGGGCGTAAAGGGTTTTGAAGGCGACATAGCGCGCGTTGCTGGTGGGTTCCACCAGCGCCAACAGTTTATGCAGCGGGAAACCGACCCAGGGAACGACCATCGACCAGGCCTCCACGCAGCGCATACGGTAAATGCGCTCCTCCAGCGGAAAGCGTTTGGTCAGATCGTCATGGTCAAGGGTCAGCGGCTTCGCCACTTCACCGCCGATGGTCAGTGTCCAGGGATCGGTGCGCAGGCTACCTGCGTTCGCCGCCGGGTCGGCTTTATCGAGGCCGAATTCATAAAAGTTATTGTAACCGGCGACCTTATCTTCCGGGGTGAGCGTCAGATTAGCCTGCCACTCGGCGGGTTTAGCAAAGTCCAGGGCCTTGCCCGCCGGGGCCGGCGGGCGGTCATTTCCTTTAAACCAGTCCAGCAGATCGGCCTGCGCGGCGGCGGGAAGCGAAAGCGCCGTCGCGCTGATACCCAGCATTTTCAGCACCTGGCGCCGCTTGAGCATAAAAACGGATTCGGCCGTGACGTCGGCTTCCGTCAGTTTTTTTCTTTTCATGGTGTCCTCCGTCATGCGTTTCCCTAAGCATGACGGAGACGACGATTTATCGCGAATATGTCACGAAAAATTGCAGATTAGGATGAGGAGCTGCCGCCGAAGCAGAGGCGCGGTCGTCCAGGAATCATCGGAAAGTGGCGCAAGACGTTTCCTTTACCGCGCATGACCCGGCATCTTTAGCAGGGAAAAGAGGGCGGTAAGCTGGCCAGACGGTAAACCGGTAATAATTTGCGTCGCTGGCGCGGGTTTGCCATCCTGCGTCTAAAATTAAAGCGCTTCTGGCGCAGGCCGCAGGCGGGCAATGATTGGCAAATTTTTTCTGCCGACTATACTCGCTATCGGCATACTTTCGCCGATAATACGCATTCCATTGCCAGACTCGCCATCTTTGATAGTATGCGTCGCGCTTTAAAAGGTTAATGCTAGCGGCAAGGCGCGCGCCAGCACGGGAGCCTGATGGTTCATCGGGCAGTCATTCACTCGCGGAGTTAACACAGGGATGCGATTAACGACGAAGTTCTCAGCCTTTATCACGCTGCTAACTAGCCTGACCATCTTTGTCACGCTGATTGGCGCTTCGCTGAGTTTTTATAACGGCATTGAGAACAAGGTCGAAAACCGGGTTCAGGCGGTGGCGACCATGCTGGATAACCGGCTCATCACCACCTCTTTTGATCAGCTTGAGCCGCAGCTGGATGAGCTGATGACGCCGATCGAGATCGTGCATATCGATTTCATGCTTAACGGCAAACCACTCTACAGCCACTCCCGAACCGACAGCTACCGCCCGCTTGGCAGCCATGAGCAATTCCGTGAGATCACGGTCCCGTCGCTTAAACACCCCGGTATCACTCTGCATCTGGTCTACGTTGACCCAATGGTGAACTATTTCCGCTCGCTGTCGATCACGGCCCCGTTGTCGATCTCCATCGGCTTTATGGTGGTGATTATTTTCTTCGCCGTCCGCTGGATCCGCCGCCAGCTGGCTGGTCAGGAGCTGCTTGAGCTGCGTTCCACGCGCATCCTGAGCGGCGAGCGCGGGCCGCAGGTGCGCGGATCGGTCTATGAATGGCCAGCCAGCACCAGCAGCGCGCTGGATATGCTGCTGTCGGAGCTGCAATTCGCCAGCGATCAGCGCAGCCGTATGGATACGCTGATTCGCTCCTATGCGGCACAGGATTCTAAAACGGGCCTGAATAACCGCCTGTTCTTTGATAATCAGCTGGCCACGCTGCTGGAAGACCAGGAGAAAGTGGGCGCCTACGGCATCGTCATGATGATCCGTCTGCCGGAGTTCGATCTGCTACGGGACAACTGGGGACGGGCGGCCGCCGAAGAGCATTACTTCACGCTTATCAACCTGCTCTCTACCTTTATTATGCGTTATCCCGGCGCGCTACTGGCGCGCTATCACCGTAGCGACTTCGCCGTGCTGCTGCCGCACCGCACGTTAAAAGAGGCGGATAGTATCGCCGGGCTGTTGCTGAAGGCCATGGACGCACTGCCGCCGACGCGCATTCTCGATCGCGACGATATGATGCATATCGGGATCTGTGCTTTCCGCAGCGGGCAATCGACAGCGCAGGTGATGGAGCACGCGGAAGCGGCAACGCGCAACGCGGTGCTGCAGGGTAGCAATAGTTGGTCGGTTTACGATGACACCCTTCCTGAGAAAGGTCGCGGCAACGTTCGCTGGCGGACGCTGATCGAACAGATGCTGAGCCGCGGGGGACCGCGGTTGTACCAAAAACCTGCCGTTACCCGCGATGGCCGGGTGCATCACCGTGAACTGATGTCGCGGATGTACGACGGTAAAGAAGAGGTGATCGCCGCCGAGTACATGCCGATGGTGCTGCAGTTTGGTCTGGCGGAGGAGTATGACCGCCTGCAGGTGACGCGCCTGCTGCCATTTTTAGGCTTCTGGCCTGAGGAAAACCTGGCGTTACAGCTGTCGGTGGAGTCGCTGATCCGTCCCCGTTTTCAGCGCTGGCTGCGCGATGCCTTAATGCAGTGTGAAAAATCGCAGCGTCAGCGGATTATTTTTGAACTTGCGGAGGCAGATGTTTGTCAATATATCGGCCGTCTGCAGCCGGTTATGCGGTTGGTTAACGCCCTGGGCGTTCGGGTGGCGGTCGTTCAGGCGGGACTAACCCTGGTGGGAACCAGCTGGATCAAGCAGCTGGATGCGGAGTTGATCAAACTGCATCCTGGGCTGGCGCGCAACATTGAAAAGCGCAGTGAGAACCAGCTGCTGGTGCAAAGTCTGGTGGAAGCCTGCAAAGGCATGCCTATGCAAGTTTTTGCGACGGGCGTACGCAGCCGCAGCGAGTGGTTAGTGCTGTCCCAATGCGGTGTCACAGGCGGTCAGGGGGAATTTTTTGCGGCCTCACAGCCACTTGACACAAATGTGAAAAAATATTCGCAAAGATACTCGGTTTGATCTGCCGTTTAGCGTGATTTCACGTAGAATAACGCGCGCCATCGTGAAGGGGGTGTGCTTGTCTACTCGCCGGATCATCGCAATGTAAATGCCAGTGACCCTCCTTTGACAGGTTACAAATTCAGGCGTGGAGCGCTGCTGAAGATTTCAGCAATGAACGGAGTCGGAAAAATTTGTAACAAAGGAAATGAACTGCACTAATTTTCACCGCAGCAGGTGATTTTTGCGCCTTGTCGCTGCTGCGTGTGGTTGGTAAAGTAAGCGGATTTTGTTTTCCGCCCCAGCTTTCAGGATTATCCCTTAGTATGTTAAAAAAATTTCGTGGCATGTTTTCCAATGACCTGTCCATTGACCTGGGTACCGCGAATACCCTTATTTACGTAAAAGGACAAGGCATCGTATTGAATGAGCCTTCCGTGGTGGCCATTCGTCAGGATCGTGCCGGATCGCCGAAAAGCGTCGCCGCCGTAGGTCATGAAGCGAAGCAGATGCTCGGCCGTACCCCGGGTAATATCGCGGCGATTCGCCCGATGAAGGACGGCGTCATCGCTGACTTCTTCGTGACGGAAAAGATGCTGCAGCACTTTATCAAACAAGTGCACAGCAACAGCTTTATGCGCCCGAGCCCGCGCGTGCTGGTGTGCGTACCGGTTGGCGCCACCCAGGTTGAGCGTCGTGCGATCCGTGAATCCGCGCAGGGCGCTGGCGCTCGTGAAGTCTTCCTGATCGAAGAGCCGATGGCGGCAGCGATTGGCGCAGGCTTACCGGTTTCTGAAGCGACCGGTTCTATGGTTGTCGATATCGGCGGCGGTACTACCGAAGTCGCGGTTATCTCCCTGAACGGCGTGGTCTACTCTTCTTCCGTGCGTATCGGCGGCGACCGTTTCGACGAAGCCGTGATTAATTACGTGCGTCGTAACTACGGCTCCCTGATCGGTGAAGCGACCGCTGAGCGTATCAAACACGAAATCGGTTCGGCTTACCCGGGCGATGAAGTGCGTGAAATCGAAGTTCGCGGCCGTAACTTGGCGGAAGGCGTACCACGCGGCTTTACCCTGAATTCCAACGAAATTCTTGAAGCGCTGCAGGAGCCGCTGACCGGCATCGTGAGTGCGGTCATGGTTGCTCTGGAGCAGTGCCCGCCGGAACTGGCTTCTGATATCTCCGAGCGCGGGATGGTTCTTACCGGCGGTGGTGCGCTGCTGCGCAACCTGGACCGTCTGTTAATGGAAGAAACCGGTATTCCAGTCGTGGTTGCTGAAGATCCGCTGACCTGTGTAGCGCGTGGCGGCGGCAAGGCGCTGGAAATGATCGACATGCACGGCGGCGACCTGTTTAGCGAAGAGTAGTCAGCCTGAAGGTCTGGGGTGGCTTAGCGGCTGCCCCTGGTCTTTACTGACACGAGAATACGCATAGCCTATGAAGCCAATTTTTAGCCGTGGCCCCTCGCTACAGATTCGCCTTATTCTGGCGGTGCTGGTGGCGCTTGGCGTCATTATCGCCGACAGCCGCCTGGGTACGTTCAGTCAAATCAGAACGTACATGGATACAGCCGTCAGCCCTTTCTACTTTGTCTCTAATGGTCCCCGGGAACTCCTCGACAGCGTATCGCAAACGCTGGCGACTCGCGATCAGCTCGAACTGGAAAACCGCGCGCTGCGTCAGGAACTGTTGCTGAAAAACAGCGATCTGCTGATGCTGGGCCAGTACAAGCAGGAGAACGCACGTCTGCGTGAACTGCTTGGCTCGCCGCTGCGCCAGGATGAACAAAAAATGGTGACGCAGGTCATCTCAACGGTCAACGACCCCTACAGCGATCAGGTGGTTATTGATAAGGGCAGCGTGAACGGTGTTTACGAAGGCCAGCCGGTTATCAGCGATAAAGGCGTGGTGGGGCAGGTCGTGGCCGTGGCGAAAATGACCAGCCGGGTGTTGCTGATCTGCGATGCCACCCATGCGCTGCCGATCCAGGTCCTGCGTAACGACATTCGCGTGATTGCCGCCGGTAACGGCTGTACTGACGATCTCCAGCTTGAGCATCTGCCGGCGAATACCGATATTCGCGTCGGCGATGTGCTGGTGACCTCTGGCCTCGGCGGCCGCTTCCCGGAAGGGTATCCGGTCGGGGTGGTCTCCTCGGTGAAGCTGGACACTCAGCGCGCCTATACCGTGATTCAGGCGCGTCCGACGGCCGGGCTACAGCGCTTGCGCTATCTGCTGCTGCTGTGGGGCGCCGATCGCAATGGCGCCAACCCGATGACCCCGGAAGAGGTCCATCGCGTGGCTAACGAGCGCCTGATGCAGATGATGCCGCAGGTGCTGCCTGCGCCGGATGCCATGGGGCCGCAGATGCCGGCGCCAGCCACCGGGCTGACGCCATCGCAGCCGTCTCTGCCTGCAGGGGGGCAATAGTGGCAAGTTATCGTAGCCAGGGACGCTGGGTTATCTGGCTCTCGTTTCTTATCGCGCTATTGCTGCAAATTATGCCCTGGCCGGCGGACATCAGCGTTTTCCGGCCCAACTGGGTATTATTGATCCTGCTGTACTGGATCCTCGCCCTGCCGCATCGGGTGAATGTGGGGACGGGCTTCGTGATGGGGGCTATTCTTGATCTCATTAGCGGCTCGACGCTGGGCGTTCGCGCCCTGTCCTTAAGCATTATCGCCTATCTGGTCGCGCTGAAATATCAGCTGTTCCGTAACCTGGCGCTGTGGCAACAAGCGCTGGTGGTCATGCTGTTATCCCTGGCCGTGGATATCATTGTTTTCTGGGCAGAGTTTTTAGTGATCAACGTCTCTTTCCGTCCGGAAGTATTCTGGAGTAGTGTAGTAAACGGTGTCCTCTGGCCATGGCTCTTCCTGCTGATGCGCAAAGTGCGTCAGCAATTTGCAGTGCAATAAGGTTGATATGACAACTCTGTATCTTGCTTCAGGTTCCCCGCGTCGGCAGGAACTGCTGACTCAGCTTGGTCTCACTTTCGAGCGTCTGGTTCCCGGTATTGAGGAACAGCGCCAGCCGCAGGAGAGCGCCGAGCACTATGTTGTCCGCCTGGCGCGCGAAAAAGCGCAGGCCGGGGTGGCGATGGCATCGCGCGATTTGCCGGTGCTGGGGGCGGATACGATTGTCATTCTTAACGGCGAAGTGCTGGAGAAACCGCGCGACGCTGAACACGCTGCAGCAATGCTGCGTCTGCTTTCCGGCCAAACGCATCAGGTAATGACGGCGGTGGCGCTGGCAGATACGCAGCAGACGCTGGACTGTCTGGTGGTCACGGACGTGACCTTCCGGCTGCTTAGCGAGCAGGATATCGCCGAATATGTGGCCAGCGGCGAGCCTTTAGATAAAGCAGGTGCATACGGTATTCAAGGGTTGGGTGGTTGCTTCGTCAGGAAGATTAATGGCAGCTATCACGCCGTAGTCGGCTTACCGCTGGTGGAAACGTATGAGTTGCTCAGTAACTTTAACTCACTGCGTAAAGAAAAGGGATAAAGATGACGGCTGAATTATTAGTTAACGTAACGCCATCCGAAACGCGCGTCGCGTATATCGATGGCGGTATTCTGCAGGAAATCCATATTGAGCGTGAAGCGCGACGCGGAATAGTAGGCAATATCTACAAAGGTCGTGTTAGCCGAGTGCTGCCGGGAATGCAGGCGGCTTTTGTAGATATTGGTCTCGATAAGGCGGCGTTCCTCCACGCCTCCGATATCATGCCGCATACCGAATGTGTCGCTGGTGAGGAGCAAAAGCAGTTTACCGTACGCGATATTTCGGAGCTGGTGCGCCAGGGCCAGGACCTGATGGTCCAGGTGGTCAAAGATCCGCTGGGCACCAAAGGCGCGCGTCTGACCACGGATATCACCCTGCCTTCCCGTTATCTGGTGTTTATGCCAGGCGCCTCCCATGTGGGAGTATCCCAACGCATTGAAAGCGAAGCCGAGCGTGAGCGGTTGAAAAAGGTTGTCGCAGATTACTGCGACGAGCAGGGCGGATTTATCATTCGCACCGCTGCGGAAGGGGTTCACGAGCAGGAAATGGCCGCCGATGCCGCCTATCTGAAGCGCGTCTGGACCAAGGTGATGGAGCGCAAAAAGCGCAACCAGACCCGTTATCAGCTGTACGGTGAGCTGGCCCTGGCACAGCGCGTGCTGCGTGATTTTGCCGATGCGCATCTCGACCGTATTCGCGTCGACTCTCGCCTGACCTACGAGGCGTTGCTTGAGTTCACCGCTGAATATATCCCGGAAATGACCAGCAAGCTGGAACACTACAGCGGCCGCCAGCCGATTTTCGATCTCTTTGATGTGGAGAACGAAATTCAGCGCGCGCTGGAGCGTAAGGTTGAGCTGAAGTCCGGGGGCTACCTGATCATCGACCAGACCGAGGCGATGACCACCATTGATATCAATACCGGGGCGTTTGTCGGGCACCGGAATCTTGACGATACTATCTTCAATACCAATATCGAAGCCACCCAGGCGATAGCCCGCCAGCTACGTTTGCGTAACCTCGGCGGCATTATCATCATTGATTTCATTGACATGAACAATGAAGACCATCGTCGACGGGTACTGCACTCCTTAGAGCAGGCGCTGAGTAAAGATCGGGTGAAAACCAGCATCAATGGCTTCTCGCAGCTGGGACTGGTGGAGATGACCCGCAAGCGCACGCGTGAAAGCGTGGAGCATGTGCTGTGCAACGAGTGCCCGACCTGCCACGGACGCGGAACGGTAAAGTCGGTTGAAACGGTATGCTATGAGATTATGCGTGAGATCGTCCGCGTACATCATGCTTATGATTCCGATCGCTTCCTGGTCTATGCTTCCCCTGCGGTGGCGGAAACCCTGAAAGGGGAAGAGTCGCACGCGCTGGCGGAAGTGGAAATCTTTGTCGGCAAGCAGGTCAAGGTACAAATTGAGCCGCTCTATAATCAAGAGCAGTTCGATGTGGTTATGATGTAAGACACCGCGTCATTGTGCGGCTGACAAGGAGAGAGGCGTGAGGCGACTGCCCGGGATTTTATTGCTCACCGTGGCAACATTGATTGTTATCGTCGCGCTGCTGGTGAGTGGCTTGCGTCTCGTGTTGCCGCAGCTTGACGCCTGGCGTCCGCAGCTGCTGGAGAAGATTTCCACACTTACCGGCACGCCGGTGGATGCCTCGCAGATCACCGCCAGCTGGCAAAATTTTGGTCCGACGTTAGATGTCCGTGATATTCAGGTCGGGCTGAAAGACGGCGGCAAAATGGCGGTGAAGCGCGTGACCCTGGCGCTGGACGTCTGGCAGAGTTTGCTGCATATGCGCTGGCAGTTCCGCGATCTTACCTTCTGGCAGCTGCAGGTTCATACCAACACCCCTATTCAGACCAATGACGGCGGCGAAAGCCTGAAAACCGACCGCATCAGCGATCTCTTTTTACGTCAGTTCGACCACTTTACCCTGCGCGACAGCCATCTGAGCTTCCTGACCATTTCCGGTCAGCGGGCGGAGCTGGCAGTCCCGCAGCTGACCTGGCTTAACGGCAGGAACCGTCACCGCGCCGAGGGGCAGCTTAGCCTCTCCAGTCTCACCGGCCAGCATGGCGTGATGCAGGTGCGGATGGATCTCCGCGATGAGGATGGCCTGCTGAATAAAGGGCGAGTCTGGCTGCAGGCTGACGATATTGACGTCAAACCGTGGCTCGGCCGCTGGATGCAGGACAATATCGCTCTGAAGAGCGCCCGCTTCAGCCTTGAAGGTTGGATGACCATTGAAAAAGGCGATGTGGCCAGCGGTGACGTATGGCTGAAAAAAGGGGGCGCCAGCTGGCAGGGGGATGACGAAATTCATCACCTGTCAGTGGATAACCTGACGGCGCATCTCTCCCACGACAAGCAGAGCTGGGGCTTCTACATTCCCGATACGCGGATCGCTATCGACGATAAACCCTGGCCAAGCGGCGCGCTGGCGATGGCCTGGATCCCGGCGCAGGACGTCGGTGGCGACGACCATCAGCGTAGCGATGAATTACGCATTCGTGCCAGCAACTTAACCCTCAGCGGCCTCAGCGGATTACAGCCCTTCGCCGATAAGCTGGCGCCTTCCCTGGGCGAGCTCTGGCGCACCACGCAGCCCAGCGGCAAAATCAACCTGCTGGCGCTCGATATTCCCCTGCAGGCGACGGAGAAAACGCGCTTTCAGGCGCAGTGGAGCGATCTGGCATGGAAGCAGTGGAAACTCCTGCCGGGAGCGGAACACTTTTCCGGCAGTCTGAATGGCAGCGTTGAGCACGGGGAACTGCGCGCCCGCATGACGCAGGCGCTGATGCCTTATACCGGTGTTTTCCGCGCCCCGCTGGAGATCGCCGCTGGCGAAGCCACCCTCAGCTGGGTGAAAAACGACAAAGGGTTTATGCTTGATGGCCGCGATATTGACGTGCAGGCGACGGGTGTCCGCGCCCGCGGCGGCTTCCGCTATCTGCAACCGCAGGGAGATGATCCGTGGCTGGGCATTCTGGCGGGCATCAGCACCAATGATGGTGGCCAGGCATGGCGTTATTTCCCGGAAAACCTGATGGGCAAGGCGCTGGTGGACTATCTCAGCGGCGCGATTAAAGCCGGACAGGCTCGCGATGCGACGCTGGTGTATGGCGGCAATCCGCATCTTTTCCCTTACCCGCACAATGAAGGGCAGTTCCAGGTTTATGTCCCGCTGAAGAACGCTACTTTTGCCTTCCAGCCGGACTGGCCGGCGCTGACCGGGCTGAACATCGACCTCAACTTCATCAATAACGGGTTGTGGATGCGGGCGGATAAAGCGATGCTCGGCAATGTCACCGCCAGCAATCTCGATGCCGCGATCCCGGACTATACCGCTGAAAAGCTGTTGATTGATGCCGATATCAAAGGCCCGGGCAAAGAGGTGGGACCTTATTTCAACACCACGCCGCTGAAAGAGACCCTGGGAGCGGCGCTGGATTCCCTGCAGCTGGACGGGGATGTGAGCGCTCGCTTACATCTTAACATCCCTTTAGATGGCGAAATGACCACCGCGAAAGGCGATGTGCGTCTGCAGAATAACAGTCTGTTTATCAAGCCGTTAGACACCACTCTGCAAAACCTGAGCGGGAATTTCAGCTTCGTGAATGGCGATCTCAATAGCGAAACGTTGAGCGCGACCTGGTTTCATCAGCCGCTGAATCTCAATTTTTCCACCCGGGAGGGCGAAAAAGCGTTTCTGGTGGACGTCGGGATGAACGCCAACTGGCAGCCATCGCATACCGGGTTGCTGCCAAAAGCCGTCAACGAGTCGCTGAGCGGCAGCGTGCCGTGGGAGGGCAAGGTCGCTATCGAACTGCCGTACCATGGTAACGCCAGCTATAAGGTTGATATCAACGGCGACCTCAAGAATGTGAGCAGTCACTTACCTTCGCCGGTCAATAAGCCCGCTGGAGAGCCGATGCCGATCAAAATTAACGTCGCCGGCGGTTTGAGCAGCTTCGACCTGACCGGCTCCGTCGGCGCGAAGAATCATATCAACAGCCGCTGGTTGCTGAACCATAAGCTGACGTTGGATCGGGCAATCCTTACTTCGGACAGCAAGGGGCTCTCTCCGCTGCCTGACCAGCCTGGGGTTGAACTCAATTTGCCACCGATGGATGGCGCTCAATGGCTGGCGCTCTTTCAAAACGGGGCGGCGAATGAAGTCAGCAGCACCATACTCTTTCCCCAGCGCATTGTGCTGCGTACGCCGTCGCTGGCGCTTGCCGGTCAACAGTGGAACAACGTCAGTCTGATGTCGCAGCCGGTCGCCGGCGGCTCGCAGGTCGAGGCGCAGGGGCGTGAAATCAACGCTACCCTCACGATGCGCGACAATGCGCCCTGGCTGGCGAATGTGCGTTATCTCTATTTCAACCCGACCAGCGCCAATGGCCAGACCGGTGAGAAGAACGCAGCCCCGCAGGCAGAGACGCGGCTGGATTTCCACGGCTGGCCCGATCTGCAGCTGCGCTGTGCGGAATGCTGGTTGTGGGGGCAAAAATATGGCCGTATCGACGGCGATGTGGCGATTAAGGGCGATACCTTAACGCTCTCCAATGGTCTGGTGGATACCGGGTTTGGCCGACTGACGACCGATGGCGTCTGGGTCAGCGCGCCGACCGGTGTACGCACGTCGCTGAAAGGCAAACTGCATGGCAATAAAACGGATGAGTTTGCCAGTTTCTTCGGCGTTTCCACGCCGGTGAAGGATTCGCCGTTTGACATCGACTATGATCTGCACTGGCGCGCGCCGCCCTGGTCGCCCGATGTCGCATCGCTCAATGGGATCATTAAAAGCCACCTCGGCAAGGGACAGTTTACCGACCTGAGTACTGGACACGCTGGCCAGCTGCTGCGTTTGCTGAGCGTTGATGCCCTGCTGCGTAAGCTGCGCTTCGACTTTAGCGATACCTTCAGCGAGGGCTTTTACTTCGACTCGATTAACAGTACGGCATGGATCAAGGATGGCGTGCTGCATACCGACGATACGCTGGTGGATGGCCTGGAAGCGGATATTGCCATGAAAGGTTCGGTCGATTTGGTGCGTCGCCGGCTGGATCTGCAGGCGGTGGTGGCGCCGGAGATCTCTGCGACCGTCGGCGTGGCGGCGGCTTTTGCCGTCAACCCTATCGTCGGCGCGGCGGTGTTTGCCGCCAGCAAGGTGCTGGGCCCGCTGTGGAACAAAGTCTCGATTCTGCGCTATCGCATTACTGGTCCGATTGACCAGCCGCAGATCAATGAGGTGCTGCGCCAGGCGCGTAGCAACAAAAAGCAATGATTTGACGATTGCCGGGAATTGCCGCAATCTCAATAGATCGCCTTCTGTATTTCCGCCTGTCAGGCGGCAACAAACGAGTAGCATAACGATGAGTCTGAACCTGGTAAGTGAACAATTACTGTCGGCAAATGGCCTGAATCATCAGGATCTGTTTGCCATTCTTGGTCAACTGACCGAGCGCCGCCTCGATTACGGCGATCTCTATTTTCAGTCGAGCTATCACGAATCCTGGGTTCTGGAAGACAGCATCATTAAAGATGGGTCGTACAACATTGACCAGGGCGTAGGCGTGCGCGCCGTCAGCGGCGAAAAAACGGGCTTTGCCTATGCGGACCAGATTAGCAAGCTGGCGCTGGAGCAGAGCGCCCAGGCGGCGCGGACGATTGTGCGTGATACCGGTAATGGCAAAGTGCAGACCCTGGGAGCCGTTGAGTACAGCCCTTTGTACACCAGCATCGACCCGCTGCAGAGCATGAGTCGGGAAGAGAAGCTGGATATTCTGCGCCGGGTGGACAAAGTCGCCCGGGCGGCGGACAAGCGCGTGCAGGAAGTTTCGGCCAGCCTGAGCGGCGTTTATGAGCTGATTCTGGTGGCCGCCACCGACGGCACCCTCGCCGCGGATGTTCGCCCGCTGGTGCGCCTTTCGGTCAGCGTGCTGGTGGAAGAGGATGGCAAGCGTGAGCGCGGCAGCAGCGGCGGCGGTGGACGCTTTGGCTATGACTATTTCCTCGCCTCCCAGGAGGGCGACGTGCGGGCTGATGCCTGGGCGAAAGAAGCCGTGCGCATGGCGCTGGTGAACCTTTCGGCAGTCGCCGCCCCGGCGGGGATGCTGCCGGTGGTGCTCGGCGCCGGCTGGCCTGGCGTCCTGCTGCACGAAGCGGTCGGCCATGGGCTGGAAGGTGATTTCAACCGTCGCGGCACCTCGGTCTTTAGCGGCCATATGGGGGAATTAGTTGCCTCTGAGCTGTGCACCGTGGTGGATGACGGCACCATCGTCGATCGTCGCGGGTCGGTTGCCATCGATGACGAAGGCACGCCGGGGCAATACAACGTGCTGATCGAAAACGGCATCCTGAAAGGCTATATGCAGGATAAGCTCAATGCGCGTCTGATGGGCGTCGCGCCGACCGGTAACGGCCGTCGCGAGTCGTATGCCCATCTGCCGATGCCGCGTATGACCAATACCTATATGCTGGCGGGCCAGTCGACGCCGCAGGAGATTATCGAGTCGGTCGATTACGGTATCTTCGCGCCTAACTTTGGCGGCGGGCAGGTGGATATCACCTCCGGTAAGTTTGTCTTCTCTACCTCCGAAGCCTATCTGATCGAAAAAGGGAAGGTCACGAAGGCGGTGAAAGGGGCCACGCTGATCGGCTCCGGGATTGAAACCATGCAGCAGATTTCGATGGTAGGGAATGACCTGCGGCTGGATAACGGCGTTGGCGTTTGTGGCAAAGAGGGCCAGAGCGTGCCGGTGGGCGTCGGCCAGCCGACCCTGAAGGTCGATAATCTTACCGTCGGCGGTACCGCCTGATCCTGACCAGGTTCCCGGCGCTGCCGGGAACCGCTTCACCGGGCGATCCCGCGCCCGTGCATGCCTTGATAGATCTTCGCCACGTCGACAAAATACTCTGTCAGATAGTTGATACAGACCTGCACTTTCAGCGGCAGTTTATCCTTTTCCGTATACAGCGCGTAGACCGGCCGTGGATCGGACTGATAGCTGGGCAGCAGGATCTCAAGCTCGCCGCGGTTGATCTCTTCGATCGCCCACATCAATGGTACATAAGCGATACCCACCCCGGCTGTCAGCCAGCGTATCAGCGTCATGGGATCGTTGGTCACAAAGCGCCCCTGCGGGATCAGGCGGGTTGAGATCCCTTCCGGGGCGATAATTTCAAATTCGTTATCCGGACGTACGCTATATTCGAGCCATGAATGGCTGGCGAGGTCGGCCGGTTTCTCCGGATTGCCTGCCTGCGCCAGATAGCTTTTGGCGGCGCATAATACCATCGGCATTGAGCCCAGGCGGCGGGAAAAAAGGCTGGAATCCTGCAGGGCCCCCACGCGGATCACCACGTCAAGGCCGTCGGCGATCAGGTCAGGGGCTGGTATGCCGGTGACCAGATTGACGGAGAGTCCGGGGTATTCTTTCAGCATTTCCGCCGTTATGCGCGCCAGAACATTTTGTGCCATAGTTGAAGAGCAACCGATGCGCAGCGTCCCGATGGGGGTGTTATTAAATGCGTATAATTGCTCATGGACATCCTGCGCTTCAAACAGCATCCTACGGCAGCCCTGGTAATAGATTTTACCTGCTTCAGTTAAGCCAAGGCTGCGGGTGCTGCGGTTGAGCAGCTTTACCTGCAGCTCATCTTCCAGTTTGGCGACGGTCTGACTGATCGAAGAAACGCTCATCTGAAGCTGGCGGGCCGCCGCGGTGAATGAACCTAATTCGACCACTTTGGCGAAAACGGACATGCGTTTTAATCGTTCCATTATTCACTCTGGCTTAAAAGTGATTTAGATCACACATTGTAGATAATGCGGCAATCGTTACGTTAATATATTGTTAGCTACATAATAAACGCATCTGCTCACTACCTGTACGCTTCTTATTCAAGGTCATCATGAGTCTGTTTCCTGTCATCGTGATTTTCGGCTTATCGTTTCCGCCGATCTTCTTCGAGTTGCTTTTGTCGCTGGCCATCTTTTGGCTGGTGCATCGACTGCTGGTTCCGACCGGCATTTACGATTTTGTCTGGCACCCTGCACTGTTTAATACGGCGCTATATTGCTGCCTTTTTTATTTGATATCGCGCTTGTTCGTTTGAGGTTGATGTGAAAACACTAACAAGAAATATCCTCCGTACCGCTATTACCGTGATACTGGTCATTTTGGCTTTCGTGGCGATTTTCCGCGCCTGGGTCTATTACACCGCTTCGCCGTGGACGCGGGATGCGCGCTTTAGCGCTGACATTGTGGCGATTGCCCCTGACGTCTCCGGGCTGATTTCCCAGGTAAACGTCAAGGATAACCAACTGGTTAAGAAAGACCAGGTATTGTTCGTTATTGACCAACCTCGTTACCAAAAAGCGCTGGCGGAGGCGGAAGCCGATGTCGCCTACTACCAGACCTTAGCGCAGGAGAAGCGCGTTGAAGCGGGTCGGCGTAATAAGCTGGGCATACAGGCGATGTCGCGGGAGGAAATAGACCAGGCGAACAACGTGCTGCAAACCGTTGAGCATCAGTTGGCGAAAGCGGTAGCCAGCCGCGATCTGGCCAGGCTGGACCTCGAGCGCACAGAAATTCGCGCCCCCGCGGATGGCTGGGTGACCAACCTTAACGTCTATACCGGGGAGTTTATTACCCGTGGCTCCACGGCGGTGGCGCTGGTGAAAGAGAATACGTTTTACGTCATGGCCTATCTGGAAGAGACCAAGCTGGAAGGCGTCCGCCCTGGCTACCGTGCGGAGATTACCCCACTTGGCAGCAGCAAAACCATTAAAGGGACAGTGGACAGTATCGCTGCAGGGGTGACCAACGCCAGCAGCAGCAGCGACTCGAAAGGGATGGCCTCGGTCGACTCCAACCTTGAGTGGGTACGTCTGGCGCAGCGTGTGCCGGTGCGTATTCGCCTCGACCAGCAGCAGGGCAATCTGTGGCCATCGGGCACCACGGCGACGGTGGTGATCACCGGTAAAGAAGACCGCGATACCAGCCGGGCCAACTTCTTCCAGAAACTGGCTATGCGCCTGCGCGAATTCGGTTAATCGCTATGGGGACATATACCATTGCTCCCCGGCATCTCCGCTTTGCCATTAAGCTTGCATGCGCGGTGGTGCTGGCGCTGTTCGTCGGTTTCCATTTTCAGCTCGAAACACCGCGCTGGGCAGTACTGACGGCAGCGATCGTCGCCGCCGGGCCGGCCTTTGCTGCCGGCGGCGAACCTTACTCGGGCGCGATCCGCTATCGTGGGATGTTGCGAATTGCCGGGACCTTTATTGGCTGTATTGCGGCGCTGATTATCATCATCCTGATGATCCGTGCGCCTCTGCTGATGATGCTGGTTTGCTGCCTGTGGGCCGGGTTTTGTACCTGGATTTCGTCGCTGGTTAAGGTCGAGAACTCCTATGCCTGGGGACTGGCCGGGTACACTGCGCTGATTATCATTATCACCATCCATACCAATCCGATGCTGGCGCCGCAGTTTGCGGTCGAACGCTGCAGTGAAATTGTCATCGGTATTGTCAGCGCTATCGTCGCCGACCTGTTGTTCTCTCCACGTTCGATTAAAAAAGAGATCGACCTTGAGCTGGATAACCTGCTGATTGCGCAATATAAGCTGATGCAGTTATGCGTCGCCCACGGTGAAAAAGAGGAAGTGGATCAGGCGTGGGGGGCGCTGGTGCGTCGCACCACGGCGCTGGAAGGTATGCGCAGTAATCTGATCATGGAATCCTCTCGCTGGGCGAAGGCGAATCAGCGCCTGAAGGCGATCAATACCCTTTCATTAACGCTTATCACCCAGGCTTGCGAGACCTACCTGATTCAGAACTCGCGCCCGGAAATGGTGACGGATGACTACCGTGAGCTGTTCGCCGAGCCGGTGGAGACAGTGCAGGACGTCCACCAGCAGCTGAAGCGTATGCGCCGTTTTCTGACCTGGAAAGGCGAGCATAATACGCCCGTCACCATCTACAGCTGGGTGGGTGCCGCTACGCGCTACTTATTGCTTAAGCGTGGCGTGGTGGGTAACACCAAAATCAGTCGCATTGAAGATAGTGTGCTGCGTGGCGAAGCGGTGGTCAAAGTGGAATCTGCTGAGCGCCACCATGCGATGGTGAACTTCTGGCGTACCTCCGTCTCCTGTATCCTCGGGACGCTGTTCTGGTTGTGGACAGGCTGGACCTCAGGCAGCGGCGCGATGGTGATGATTGCCGTCGTTACCGCGCTGGCGATGCGCCTGCCTAACCCCCGAATGGTGGCGATGGACTTCCTTTATGGCACCCTGGCGGCGTTACCGCTGGGTACCCTGTACTTCCTGGTGATCATGCCGGCGACGCAGCAGAGCATGCTGCTGCTTTGCATCAGCCTGGCGGCGATGGCGTTCTTTATCGGTATCGAAGTGCAGAAAAGGCGTCTCGGATCGCTGGGGGCGCTGGCGAGCACCATTAACATTCTGGTGCTGGATAACCCGATGCAGTTTCAGTTCAGTCAGTTCCTCGACAGTGCGCTGGGGCAGATCGTCGGCTGTTTCCTTGCCCTGATGGTCATTCTCATTGTCAGGGATAATTCTCGGGCCAGAACCGGTCGGGTGCTGTTGAATCAGTTTGTCTCTGCGGCGGTCTCTTCGCTGACAACGAACTCGGCGCGTCGTAAAGAGAACCATCTGCCCGCGCTCTATCAGCAGTTGTTTTTATTGCTCAATAAGTTCCCCGGCGATGTCGCCCGCTTCCGTCTGGCATTGACGTTGATTATTGCCCATCAGCGCCTGCGTGATGCGCCCGTGCCGGTGAACGACGATCTGTCGGCCTTCCATCGACAGCTGCGACGTACCGCAGATCATGTGATCTCCGCCGGGAGTGATGATAAGCGTCGGCGCTACTTTACCCAGCTGCTGGCTGAGCTTGATGTCTATCAGGAGAAGTTGCGGGTCTGGGAGGCTTCGCCCCAGGTGACCGAGCCCGTGCGGCGGCTGGTTGAGATGTTGCACAAGTACCAGCATGTGCTGACCAGCAGTTAACCCCTAAACCGACGCCCAGGCGTCGGTTTTTTTATCGCTATACTTAACGGCGACAGGAAGAGAAGCGGGAGGGGCTGCCATGACCACCTATACGTTTGATTTTGACGAAATCGCCGAACAACAGGATTTCTACCGGGAGTTTTCCCGAACCTTTGAGCTGGCTCAGGATAAGGTCAACAACCTCGATTCACTGTGGGACGCGGTGACTGGTGGGCTGCTGCCATTGCCGCTGGATATTGAGTTTATTCATTTAAACGACAAGCAGCGTCGGCGCTTCGGCGCGCTGATTTTATTATTTGATGAAGCAGAAGAGGAGCTGGAGGGGGAGTTGCGCTTTAACGCCCGGCATAGCTAACGTTCATCTTTTAAACCGAGAAACACGGCTTTGATTTTCAGGATGACGTCATCTGTATCCTGCCGGCCACTAACATTGTGCTGTCGTTCGTGACCAGTGTTGAGCGATAAATGGCTGTTTTCATCAAAAAAGTAGATGAATTTAATACAAAAAGCGCATTATTCATGGTGATTTTTCGGGGATACACTGCCTGAAACGCGATCGCATTTTGTATTTGACCTGCTATTGGCAGGTATTCTCCAGGACTGAATACCATGAAAACCCTTCCTTTGTTATTCACCAGCGGCCTGATGCTGGGCACCATGTCTGCGACAGCCTACGCTGCGGAACTCCCTGGTTATGTTGATGGTGCGCAGGTTATTCACGTGGACCAGACTCGTGGCCGTATCGACACATTCAATGGCGTGGTTTATGGCCAGGTTAAAAACGCGGTCTCTGTGCGTCAGATGCATATGTCTTTGCTGGTGCCGCGCAATCACGATCTAAAGCCCGCCATTGTCTACTTCCCTGGTGGCGGCTTTACCAGCGCGGCATGGGATAAATTTATCGAAATGCGCATGGCGCTGGCGGAAGCCGGATTTGTCGTCGCAGCGGCGGAATACCGCACGGTACCAGACACGTTTCCGGCGCCGGTTGTCGATGGTAAAGCGGCTATCCGCTACTTGCGCGCCCACGCGGCGGAATATGGCATTGATCCTAAACGTATCGGCGTGTTGGGCGATTCTGCTGGCGGCTATATGGCGCAGATGATGGCGCTGACGCACGGCGAGAAAGCCTGGGAGCAGGGCGATTTTCTCGACCAGTCTTCCGATGTCCAGGCCGCAGCGACGCTATATGGCATCTCTAATCTATTGAATATTGGTGAAGGCTTCCCACCAGAGGTTCAGCACGTGCACGCCTCGCCGGCCGTGACGGAGGCGCTCCTGGTCCATGGCAGCGCTTTTCGCGACTGGCCTGGCGCGGCTATCGGCAGTGACCGGCAAAAAGCGCTCAATGCCAGCCCGATGGGGCATATCTCTCGTAACGAACCGCCAATGTTGATTATGCATGGCAGCGCTGACACCCTGGTTTCACCTGTCCAAAGCGCGCAGTTATATAAGGCATTAAAAGCGGAAGGTAATAAGGCAGACTATGTACTGGTCGAAGGCGCTGAACATGGCGACGATAGCTGGTATCAGAAGCCGGTTATCGATCGCGTGGTCAACTGGTTTAAAGCGACGCTCGGCGCGCCGGTTCACACTGCCAACGGGACGAAAGATAAGGACGCCAATCTGTAAATCGCTGTTCCGTTATGGAGGCGGAACGCATTGTTCGGACGGGTCTGGCGATGAACCAAAAAAAAGCCCCCGGCAGGCGGGGGCAAGTCGTCGAAATAAGACGACGAGGGTTTATTTGTACAGCTCAGCGGTGGCGTGCCAGCTATCGCCGGTACGTGCTTCAATAATACGGTAGCTGCTGGCGCCTTCTTTCTCGGCTTTAGCGGCCAGCTCCTGACGCATGTCCATTGGCGCACTACCTACCTGGGATACGGAGATGGTGCCCATGGACTGCAGGTTTTGTGCTTGTTCAGCGTTAACTTGCTGAACGGCCGCGCTTGCGCCGAAAGAGAGAACGGAAGCCAGGCCAAGGGATGCGATGATCATTGCGCGTTTCATAATCTTTACTCCAGTCTTTGTTTTGCCGCGGCGGGGGATGTATGCGCCCAGGCCGCGGTAGAGAATCTGTGTCGGGTTAGTCGTTGACGAACTACAACTTATTTATAAAGCTCAGCGGTGGCATGCCAGTGGTCGCCAGTGCGGGCTTCGATAATGCGATAAGAAGAAGCCCCTTCTTCCTGCGCTTTCTTGTTCAGCATTTCATGCATATCCATCGGGGAAGAGGCTACCGCGCCGACGGAAACTGTGCCGATGGCCTCGCGGCCCTGGGCTTGCTCGCTGTTGATAACGTCAGCGGCAAAAGCGCCAAACGACACGACGGACAGGATGCTGAGTGCTGCTACAGTGGTTTTGATTTTCATGATGTTCACCTCGTCGAATCTTTTTGTTGAGGGTCTTTGTTTCGTGACCCTCATCACAAAACCAAGTATACACTAATCACCAAAAATATTAATACCATGCTAATTGTTTTGCGCGTTAATAGTTACAATGAATTGCGCTTTTTATAACCTATAAGAATTAAAAATGACAACTTATCCGCAGTGATAAGATTTATTTCTAATAAAATCATAAAGGTATGCGAATTTGATCTTTTGTGCGTTTTAGGCGTTTCCCTTAAGTAAAAGAACGTATAGACGCGTTAAATCACACAAAATGTTAAATAATTGTTGGATTGAGGGGCGTGAGAGAGAAAGAAAGGGGAGTCGCCCTCTGACGATTGCCAGAGGGGAATACTCAGAGTTCCTGTTCGAACAGGACCAGGATGGCGTCGTGCAGATCTTTCACCGTAAAGCCGCGCGCAGGGGTGGTGAAGATGGTGTCATCCCCGGCGATGCTGCCGAGAATACCTTCCGCCTTGCCCAGCGAGTCGAGAAGACGGGCAATCAGCTGCGCCGCGCCGGGGCTGGTGTGAATCACCACGACGGCATCGTTATAGTCGATATCCAGCACCAGATTTTTCAGCGGGCTGGAGGTGGTCGGCACGCCAAGCTCAGCAGGCAGGCAATAGACCATTTCCATTTTGGCGTTACGGGTACGAACCGCGCCAAATTTGGTGAGCATGCGGGAGACCTTCGATTGGTTGATATTCTCGAAGCCTTCTTCCTGCAGCGCCTGGACGATCTCACCCTGCGAGCTGAATTTTTCTTCTTTAAGCAGCGCTTTAAACGCTTTAACCAGTTCTTCTTGTTTTGCCGAACTTCGCATAAGTCACCCAGATTATGGTGGTAAAAACAACATCATTATGCATAACCGTGAATTTTTATGCAAATAATCCGCAACGGGATAGGTCAATAATGTTATGAAGGGGGCATATTTTAGCAAAAAAACCATATAAGGAACATGTTCACATCACAACGCTTAAAGCCATGTAAAAGTAAATGAAATGTTATTGAGTTGGTGTTGTTTTGCGCAACTGGCTGGGTGTATTGTAACCAACAGTCGATCCGGTACTTCGCTTTGCTGGATGGTCAGTCAGGAAGCATAAAGTGCGCCGCTGTTCTATTGCTACGCACAATAATGCATTCTTCAGCCATAATCATTGTAATTGTTCATCTTGTGAATTAAGGTCCAGGCGACGGAATAACGAAAGACTAAATTAACCATAATAAGGAGTTTAGGATGAAAGTTGCAGTCCTTGGCGCCGCCGGTGGTATCGGCCAGGCGCTTGCCCTACTACTTAAGACCCAACTGCCTTCAGGTTCAGAGCTCTCGTTGTACGACATCGCTCCGGTTACGCCGGGCGTGGCGGTAGATCTAAGTCATATCCCCACAGATGTAAAAATTAAAGGATTTTCCGGTGAAGATGCTACCCCGGCGCTGGAAGGCGCTGATGTGGTGCTGATCTCCGCGGGCGTAGCGCGTAAGCCCGGCATGGATCGTTCCGACCTGTTTAATGTGAATGCCGGCATCGTTAAGAACCTGGTGCAGCAGATTGCCAAAACCTGCCCACAGGCCTGCATCGGTGTTATCACCAACCCGGTGAATACCACCGTGGCTATCGCCGCCGAAGTGCTGAAAAAAGCCGGCGTGTACGATAAAAACAAGCTGTTCGGCGTCACCACGCTGGACATTATCCGCTCCAATACCTTTGTCGCTGAGCTGAAAGGTAAATCGGCAACCGAGGTGGAAGTCCCGGTCATTGGTGGTCACTCCGGCGTCACCATTCTGCCATTATTGTCGCAGATCCCGGGCGTCAGCTTCAGCGATCAGGAAGTGGCCGATCTGACTAAACGCATTCAAAATGCCGGTACCGAAGTCGTGGAAGCGAAAGCGGGCGGTGGGTCGGCGACGTTGTCGATGGGTCAGGCGGCTGCGCGCTTTGGTCTCTCTCTGGTTCGCGCGATGCAGGGAGAGAAAGGTGTGGTGGAGTGCGCCTACGTGGAAGGCGACGGCCACTATGCGCGTTTCTTCTCCCAGCCGCTGCTGCTGGGAAAAAACGGCGTGGAAGAGCGACAGTCTATCGGCAAACTCAGCGCCTTTGAGCAGCAGGCGCTGGAAGGCATGCTGGACACCCTGAAGAAAGATATCGCGCTCGGCGAAGACTTCGTCAACAAGTAACCTCGCACGTGCAAAAAAGCCGGAACCGTTGTTCCGGCTTTTTATTGCCTCACTTTTCGCCTCCATGCGCCAGCGGTCGGGCAAATCTGCTAAAATCCCCCGCGTTTTAAGCCACCAGCCATGAGGACAGCGTGAAAAAGATCGAAAGAAAACAGACCCGGGACCAAATCGCGCAGATGATTCGTTATCAGATCCTCTCCGGCGCCATGAAACCCGGGGAGGAACTGACTCAGGAGAACATCGCGGAACAATTGGGACTTTCACGTATGCCGGTTAGGGAAGCGCTACAGTCCCTTGAACAGGAAGGATTTCTGGTGCGCTTGCCTAACCGACATATGCAGGTCTCCACGCTGGCCGTCGAGGATGTGAGCCATATTTTTCGCGTTATCGCGGTGATGGCTGCTGAACTGTTTGCCCTCGTGCCGGCAAATCAGGGGGAATTACTTCGCGCGCGCGCGCAGGAGCTGGCGCGTGCTGGCGATAATGCCGGTGAACTGGCGTTTCATCAGTTGCTGATTTCCTATCTTGATAACCGCTATCTGGCAAAGGCGTATCAGCAATTTTTGGACGGTTATATTTCCTATGTCATTCTGTACCTGAAAGAGGATGGCCAGGAGTCGGCGCAGATCCTGAACGAACTGGCGAGCGCCATTGGCCATGGCGAAGGCGAAAAAATTGCTCAGGCAACACAGCGTTATTTCCTTATGCTTGCGGAGATAATGCGTCAACATATGAAGGATTGGGAAAGTGCAGAAGCCTAAATTAGGGAAAATTAAGCTTCTTTCCGCGAAGGAGCAGGTGGCGGCGGTTTTGCGTAAAGCGATCCTTTCGCGGGATTTAGTGGAAGGGCAGGAAATTACCCTTGAAGGGATTGCCAAAATGGTTGGCGTTTCCAGCATGCCGGTACGTGAAGCGTTTCAGATTTTAGCCGCCGATGGTCTGATTCAAGTGCGGCCGAATAAAGGTGCGGTGGTGCTGGGGATTAATGAGCAGACTATCCGCGAGCATTACGAAATTCGCGCTGTACTGGAAAGTGAAGCGGTGGCGAAAGCTTCTCGTCCAGGGACCGATATTTCACGCATCGCTCAGGTTCACTATGCCGCAGAGAAGGCGCTGGCAGACAATAATTCTGCTGAATATTCCGACCTGAACCAGGCCTTCCACATGGAGATCTGGAACGCGGCGGGAAATGAAAAAATGAAGATGCTGCTCTGCAACATGTGGAACGGACTGTCGATGGGGCACAAGGTGACCGAAGAAGAGTACGCCGTCATTTCCCTCCGTGAACATAAAGCGATCTTACAAGCGCTTGAGCAGCATAGCGAAGCGCTGGCCCGTCAGCGAATGCATGAGCATATCATCCGCTCGATGGAGAATATGCTCACGCGTTACCTGCCCGATCCTGCTCCCTGACCGGATCGATCGCCAGCGAATAGCTGGCGTTTGTTATATTTATCAACGTTATTAATTCCTCAATGTGACGATCTGCGCAGGATCTTGATGTAGATCTCATTGCGCGATCATTCCACAAAAACGCATTGACTTACTTTTTGCATGGGAATAATTTCTCCCTCGTCAATATTGGATACAATATCATATATCATTGATAGGAAGAATTATAAGTATGGAACCGATTACCATCACCCTATGTTTGCTGGTGTTCGCTATCGTCATGTTCGTCTGGGAGAAAGTGCCGCTGGCAGTGACTTCCATGGTGGTTTGTGTGGCGTTAGTGGTCACTGGCGTATTGGATCTGAAGCAGGCCTTTGCCGGTTTTATCGACAGCAATGTCATTCTTTTTGTCGCCATGTTCATCGTCGGCGGGGCGTTATTTGAAACCGGGATGGCCAATAAAGTCGGTGGGGTGATCACTCACTTCGCCAAAACGGAGAAGCAGCTGATCTTCACCATTATGGTGGTGGTTGGCGTGATGTCAGGTTTTCTCTCCAATACCGGTACAGCAGCCGTATTGATCCCGGTCGTCATTGGCGTAGCCGCCAAATCGGGGTTTTCCCGCTCGCGTTTGCTGATGCCGCTGGTGTTTGCTGCCGCGCTGGGCGGCAACCTGTCGCTGATTGGCGCCCCGGGCAACCTGATCGCGCAATCGGCCTTACAGAACATCGGCAGCGGCTTCGGTTTCTTTGAGTATGCGAAAGTGGGTCTACCGATGCTGGTCTGCGGCATCCTCTATTTCCTGACCATCGGCTATAAGTTTTTGCCCAATAATCCAAACAGCGGGGAAGTGGGCAGCGTCGGCGAACAGCGGGATTACAGCCACGTTCCACGCTGGAAGCAGATCCTGTCCCTGGTGGTGTTGATCGCCACGATCCTCGGCATGATTTTCGAAAAACAGACCGGCATTAGCCTGGCGGTGGCCGGCTGTATCGGTGCCCTGGTGCTGGTGGTTACCGGGGTGCTGACGGAAAAGCAAGCTTACAAAGCCATTGATTCACAGACTATTTTTATTTTCGGCGGCACCCTGGCGCTGGCAAAGGCGCTGGAAATGACCGGGGCGGGCAAGCTGGTGGCTGACCAGGTTATCGGTCTGCTGGGCAACAACTCCTCGCCGTTCATGCTGCTGGTGGTGGTCTTTGCCCTCTCCGTGGTGATGACCAACTTTATGTCCAATACCGCCACCGTCGCGCTGTTGGTGCCGGTGAGCCTGTCGATTGCCGCCGGTATGGGCGCCGATCCGCGTGCGGTGCTGATGGCGACGGTGATTGGCAGCTCCTGCGCCTATGCGACGCCGATCGGGATGCCCGCCAATATGATGGTGCTGTCGGCCGGGGGCTATAAGTTCGTCGATTACGCCAAATCCGGCATCCCTCTGATTATCGTTTCCACCATTGTCAGCCTGATCCTGCTGCCAATCCTTTTCCCTTTTCATCCGTAACTTACGGACGCTGTTCTGACTAAGGAGCCTTTATGAGCAAAAGCGAACAGATATCCCGCATGACCGACATCATGGCCAGATTTGTGGGATATACCGGCAAAGTATTGCCTGATGACGTCACGGCAAAACTAAAAGAGTTGCATAAGAAAGAGACCAGCCAGCTGGCGGACGTCATCTTTACCACCATGATTGAAAACCAGCGTCTGGCGAAAGAGCTGGATCGTCCCTCCTGCCAGGATACCGGCGTGATCCAGTTTCTGGTGGAGTGCGGCGCCAACTTTCCGCTGATCGGCGAACTGGAAGCGCTGCTGCGCGAATCGGTGATCAAAGCCACCGTCGACTCCCCGCTGCGTCATAACAGCGTCGAGACCTTTGATGAATACAACACCGGTAAAAACGTCGGTAAAGGTACGCCGACGGTCTTCTGGGAGATCGTTCCCAATTCCGATCAGTGCAGCATCTACACCTATATGGCTGGCGGCGGCTGCTCGCTGCCGGGTAAAGCGATGGTGTTAATGCCTGGCGCTGGCTATGAAGGGGTGACCCGCTTTGTGCTGGATGTGATGACCAGCTATGGCCTGAACGCCTGTCCGCCATTGCTGGTTGGCGTTGGGGTGGCAACGTCGGTGGAAACCGCGGCGCTGCTGTCGAAGAAAGCGCTGATGCGCCCGATTGGCTCGCACAATGATAACGAACGGGCGGCATCGCTGGAAAAAATGCTCGAAGACGGCATCAACAAAATCGGTCTGGGCCCGCAGGGGATGTCCGGCAATACCTCCGTGATGGGCGTCAATATCGAAAATACCGCACGCCATCCTTCCACCATTGGCGTGGCGGTCAACGTCGGCTGCTGGTCGCACCGCAAAGGACATATCGTTTTCGATAAAGACCTGAACTACACCATTACGTCTCACACAGGAGTGGCATTCTGATGGCTAAAAAAATACTCACTACGCCCATTAAAGATGAAGATTTAGCTGATATTAAAGCGGGCGATATCATTTATCTCAACGGCCATATTGTGACCTGTCGCGATGTGGCTCATCGTCGCTTAATTGAGGGCGGGCGTGAATTACCGGTCAATGTTGCCGGTGGCGCGATATTGCATGCCGGGCCGATTGTGCGACCGATTAAAGGTTCGGAAGATAAATTTGAAATGGTCTCCGTTGGGCCGACCACCAGTATGCGCATGGAGAAATTTGAAAAAGAGTTTATTGCCAGGACTGGCGTGAAATTAATCGTTGGTAAAGGCGGTATGGGGAAGGGAACTGAAGAGGGTTGCGCCGAGCATAAAGCCTTGCACTGCGTGTTCCCGGCCGGCTGCGCGGTCGTCGCCGCGGTCTGCGTGGAAGAAATCGAAGATGCGCAGTGGCGTGATTTAGGGATGCCGGAAACCTTATGGGTATGTCGGGTGAAAGAGTTCGGGCCGTTAATTGTCTCAATCGATACCCACGGCAATAACCTGTTTGAGCAGAATAAAGTGATCTTTAATCAGCGCAAAGACATGGTCGCCGATGAAATCTGCAAACATGTGAGCTTCATTAAATAACCCCGATTGAATATATAGCGCAGTAATGGCAGCGGCAGCTGACTGCTAAACAGAGGCTTCTGACCAGGCGGTCCGGGGAAATCCACTCGGCTAACGCGGTCTGCTGTTAGCCATTATTGCGCCCCCTCCCAAAGGCTATTTTATGACTAACAATGCCGTCCTGTTAGGCGAAGGCTTCACCCTGATGTTTCTCGGCATGGGCTTTGTGCTGGTGTTCCTGCTGCTGCTCATTTTCGCCATCCGGGGAATGTCCCTCGCCGTCAACCGCCTGTTTCCCGAGCCGCCTGCCGCCCCCAAACCGGCCGCCGTCGCGCCCGCCGACGACTTCGCCCGCTTAAAGCCGGCGATTGTCGCCGCCATTCACCACCATCGCCGTCTTCACCCTTAATTCACGGAGGAATTTATGACCGTTGCCATTACCGATGTCGTCCTGCGCGACGCCCACCAGTCCCTGTTCGCCACCCGTCTGCGTCTCGACGATATGCTCCCCGTCGCCGCTCAGCTGGATGACGTCGGCTACCGCTCCCTTGAGTGCTGGGGCGGCGCCACCTTTGACGCCTGCATCCGCTTCCTCGGCGAGGACCCGTGGGTCCGCCTGCGCGAGCTGAAAAAGGCGATGCCGAAGACCCCGCTGCAGATGCTGCTCCGCGGCCAGAACCTGCTCGGCTACCGCCACTACGCCGACGACGTGGTGGAGCGCTTCGTGGAGCGCGCCGTCAAAAACGGCATGGACGTCTT
Source organism: Klebsiella sp. PK18 (assembly GCF_057784655.1). Classification (NCBI taxonomy): domain Bacteria; kingdom Pseudomonadati; phylum Pseudomonadota; class Gammaproteobacteria; order Enterobacterales; family Enterobacteriaceae; genus Klebsiella; species Klebsiella sp. PK18. The sequence goes on from NZ_CM173493.1 coordinate 510,310, forward strand.
CCGCGTCTTCGACGCCATGAACGACCCGCGCAACATGCAGGCCGCCCTGCAGGCGGTCCGCCGCCACGGCGCCCACGCCCAGGGCACGCTTTCGTACACCACCAGCCCGGCGCACACCCTGCAGACCTGGCTTGACCTCACCGAACAGCTGCTGGAGACCGGCGTCGACTCCGTCGCCATCAAGGACATGTCCGGCATTCTGACGCCGCATGCCGCCTTTGCGCTGGTCAGCGAAATCAAGAAGCGCTACGACGTCACCCTGCACCTGCACTGTCATGCCACCACCGGGATGGCGGAGATGGCCCTGCTGAAGGCCATTGAAGCCGGGGTCGACGGCGTCGACACCGCCATCTCCTCGATGAGCGCCACCTACGGCCACCCGGCCACCGAGGCGCTGGTCGCCACCCTCGCCGGCACGCAATATGACACCGGGCTGGATATCCACAAGCTGGAGAGCATCGCCGCGTACTTCCGCGAGGTGCGTAAGAAGTACCACGCCTTCGAAGGCCAGCTGAAGGGCACCGACAGCCGCATCCTCGTCGCCCAGGTCCCGGGCGGGATGCTCACCAACCTCGAAAGCCAGCTGAAGCAGCAGAGCGCCGCCCACCGTCTGGATGAGGTGCTGGCGGAAATCCCCCGCGTGCGCGAGGACCTCGGCTTCATCCCGCTGGTGACCCCGACCTCGCAGATTGTTGGCACCCAGGCGGTGCTCAACGTCCTGACCGGCGAGCGCTACAAAACCATCGCGAAGGAGACCGCCGGTATCCTGAAGGGTGAGTACGGCCACACCCCGGCGCCGGTGAACGCCGCTCTGCAGGCGCGGGTGCTCGAGGGCGCTGAAGCCATCACCTGCCGCCCGGCCGACCTGCTGAAGCCGGAGCTGGCGCAGCTGGAAGCCGACGTCAGACGCCAGGCGCAGGAGAAAGGCATCACCCTTGCCGAAAACGCCATCGACGACGTGCTCACCGTGGCCCTGTTCCCGCAGCCCGGCCTGAAGTTCCTCGAAAACCGCCACAACCCGGCAGCCTTTGAGCCGGTACCGCAGGCGGAAGCCGCGCAGCCGCTGGCAAAAGCAGAAAAACCTGCCGCCTCCGGCGTCTACACCGTCGAAGTGGAAGGCAAAGCCTTTGTGGTCAAAGTCAGCGACGGCGGCGACGTCAGCCAGCTCAGCGCCGCGCCGGTGGCCGCTGCGCCTGCTGCCCCGGCTCCGGCCGGCGCCGGCACCCCGGTGACCGCCCCGCTGGCGGGCACTATCTGGAAGGTGCTGGCCGCGGAGGGCCAGGCGGTGGCCGAAGGCGAGGTGCTGCTGATTCTGGAAGCCATGAAGATGGAGACCGAAATCCGCGCCGCGCAGGCCGGGACCGTGCGCGGCATCGCGGTGAAAGCCGGCGACGCGGTGGCGGTCGGCGACACTCTGCTGCAGCTGGCGTAAGGACGAGGAGCGGAAATGGAAAGTCTGAACGCCCTGATTCAGGGCATGGGGCTGATGCACCTCGGCGCCGGCCAGGCGGTGATGCTGCTGGTCAGCCTGCTGCTGCTGTGGCTGGCGATTGCGAAGAAGTTCGAGCCGTTACTGCTGCTGCCGATTGGCTTCGGCGGCCTGCTGTCGAACATCCCGGAGGCCGGGCTGGCGCTCACCGCCCTGGAGAGCCTGCTGGCCCACCACGACCCGGCGCAGCTGGCGGTGATTGCCGCGAAGCTCCACTGCGCGCCGGACGTCCACGCCATTAAGGAGGCGCTGGCGCTGGCCCTGCCGTCGGTGCAGGGGCAGATGGAGAGCCTCGCGGTGGACATGGGCTACTCCGCCGGGGTGCTGGCCATCTTCTATAAGGTGGCCATCGGCTCGGGCATCGCGCCGCTGGTCATCTTTATGGGCGTTGGGGCAATGACCGATTTCGGCCCGCTGCTGGCCAACCCGCGCACCCTGCTGCTGGGGGCGGCGGCGCAGTTCGGGATCTTCGCCACCGTGCTCGGGGCGCTGACGCTGAACTACTTCGGCATCATCAGCTTCACCCTGCCGCAGGCGGCGGCCATCGGCATCATCGGCGGCGCCGACGGCCCGACGGCGATTTACCTGTCGGGCAAGCTGGCGCCGGAGCTGCTGGGGGCCATCGCGGTGGCGGCCTACTCCTATATGGCGCTGGTGCCGCTGATCCAGCCGCCGATCATGAAGGCGCTGACCACGGATAAGGAGCAGAAGATCCGCATGGTGCAGCTGCGCACGGTAAGTAAGCGGGAGAAGATCCTCTTCCCGGCGGTGCTGTTGCTGCTGGTGGCGCTCCTGCTGCCGGACGCCGCGCCGCTGCTGGGGATGTTCTGCTTCGGCAACCTGATGCGCGAGAGCGGCGTGGTGGAGAGGCTGAGCGATACGGTGCAGAACGCGCTGATCAACATCGTGACCATCTTCCTCGGGCTGTCGGTGGGGGCCAAGCTGGTGGCGGACAAGTTCCTGCAGCCGCAGACGCTGGGGATCCTGGTGCTGGGGGTGATCGCCTTCTGCGTGGGCACCGCCGCCGGGGTGCTGATGGCGAAGCTGATGAACGTGTTCAGCCGGCACAAAATCAACCCGCTGATCGGCTCGGCGGGGGTGTCGGCGGTGCCGATGGCAGCCAGGGTGTCGAACAAAGTGGGTCTGGAAGCGGACGGGCAGAACTTCCTGCTGATGCACGCCATGGGCCCGAACGTGGCCGGGGTGATCGGCTCGGCGATCGCCGCCGGGGTGATGCTCAAGTACGTGCTGGCGATGTAGGCCAGCCTGTTCCCGCGGCTGGCATACCGGCCGCGGAGATTTCTCATAAGGAGACGGTGATGAATGAAGCCATAGCATGCTGTCCGGAAAACCGGACATCAACACGGGAGGCGGTGGTTGACGCCATGCTGGCGTCAGGCGATGAACTTGCACAACTGCAGCCGGCGCTGAACCTGCTTTCGCCCCCGCTGAACGCCACGCCTGGTGAAGCGCTGCTGGCCAGCTGTTATGAGGCCGGCGCTGACCATAACGCTGACGAGGCGACACGGGCGGTGATCGCCTTACCGGCGGCGGTCGTGCGCTCTGCGACGCCCTCGCTGCAGCGCAGCGGTCTGCTGTGCATGGCGGCCGGGGCGCTCAGCGCCCGGCAACTTCCGCTGACGCACAACCGGCTGTGCGACGTGGCGGGGCAGTTCGCCCGCGCTATTCCTGAAGGCGATGAAGAGGCGGGCAGTGGATTTTATACCGTGCGCAGCGTGTCCCTGCCCGTTTACCGGCGGCTGCGGCGGGATAACCATTCGCACAGCGTCTGTCTGCAGCAGGCGCTGCTGCATTTGCTGGCCTGGAAGAGTGAGTCGCCCTGGGCGCGGCAGCAGGCGCAGCGCCTGCTCTGGCAGGGTGGCGTGCTGGGTGAGAAGGGGGAATTTGCGCTACTGACGCTGGATGATGAGCTTCGCGAGCGACAGATAGTCTGGCCCGGGCTGAGATCGCTGCTGGCGGTGACCGGGTTTCTGGTCAGATTCCCGGCCGGTCCGGTATTTAGCGATTAACGAGGCTCCCCAAACGGGGAGCCGTTTAGTTGGTGGCCGGGTATTCCTGAACGGCGATATGGAGCGTAATTTTCTTATCATCACGCATGATGACTACCGGAATTTCCGATCCCGGGCGGATCTCGGCCACCTGATCCATCGTCTCCAGTGCAGAAACCGCAGGTTTGTCATTCACGGAGATGATCACGTCGTTGGCGCGGATCCCGGCTTGTGCTGCGGGGCCATCAGGCGCCACATCGTTAACCACGATCCCCTGGATCTGATCGATCCCGCCGCCCTGTGCGTGCAGCGGGGCGATCTCCCGGCCGCTAATGCCGATATAGCCGCGGATCACCCGGCCATCCCGGATCAGCTTATCCATAATTTTGGTCGCTAACTGGAACGGGATCGCAAAGCCAATGCCTTCCGGCGTTTCGCCGTCATTGCTCTTGTCAAAGGAGAGGGTGTTAATCCCCATCAGCTCGCCGAGGGAGTTCACCAGCGCCCCACCCGAGTTACCGTGGTTAATCGAGGCGTCAGTTTGCAGGAAGTTCTGGCGGCCGGTCGGGTTGAGGCCAATGCGCCCTGTGGCGCTGATGATCCCCTGAGTGATGGTCTGCCCCAGGTTATAGGGGTTGCCAATCGCCAGGACGACATCGCCAATATGCGGCGTGCGTTTCGGGTTGATCGGGATCACCGGCAGCCCGCCGGTGGCGTTGATCTTCAGCACGGCGAGGTCAGTCAGGGTGTCGGATCCGACCAGCAGCGCTTCGAAGACGCGGCCGTCCTGCAGTGCGACAATGATCTGATCGGCATCGTTGATAACATGCTTGTTGGTCAGGATATAGCCGCGCTGATCCATGATCACCCCGGAGCCAAGCGTCAGCTGATTATGGCTGGTGCTGTTCAGGGCGCGGTTATAGACGTTCACCACGGCGGGCGCCGCGCGGCGTACGGCGGCGTTATAGCTCACAGGGGAGTCGTCTGCCGTATCGTTTTGGGTGGTCGGCGTCAGTTGCCACTGGCGCAGCGATGGCATCAGGGCCAGCAGCAGTCCCCCGACAATCAAACCGATGAGTATCGAACGTAATAACTTTCCAGGCATGATGCAAATATCGTTAATGAATGGTCAGACGCAGCATAGCATGAGTTGTCCGGACATCGCACATGGCGGCGATGTCCGGGAAGACAATCAGCGTAGCAGCAGATAGATGCTTTCGTTGCCGCGGATCACATTCAGGGCGATGACCGGCGGTTTGCCTTCAAGCACTTTGCGCAGTTCGGCAATCGAATGAATACGTTCCCGGTTAAGGCCAATGATAATGTCATCCTTATGCAGGCCGACCTGGGCGGCGGCGCTGCCTTTATCGACATTATCGATCACCACGCCTTTGGTACCGTCCTTCATCTGACCATCGCTGAACGAGGCTCCCTGCAGGGCAGGGATAATCAGCTCGGCGCTGGCGGCGGAGGAGGTGCTCTTATCCAGCGTCACTTCGACATCGACCGGTTTTCCGTCGCGCAGCAGGCCCAGTTTGACCTTGGTCCCCGGTTCGGTTGTAGCGATACGCGAGCGCAGTTCGGCAAAACTGTTCAGCGGCTTGCCGTTCAGACTGACAATGACGTCGCCGGATTTGATCCCTGCTTTGGCGGAACCGGAGTTTGGTAACACTTCACTGACGAAGGCGCCGCGCTGAACGTCGAGATTCATCGCCTTAGCGATATCGGCGCTCATTTCCATGCCTTTAATGCCCAGCAGGCCGCGCTTGATTTCGCCAAACTGAATGAGCTGGTCGGCGAGGGTTTTCGCCATGTTGCTTGGAATGGCGAAGCCGATACCGATGCTACCGCCGCCCGGCGCCAGGATCGCGGTGTTGATCCCGATAAGCTCGCCGTTGAGGTTCAACAGCGCGCCGCCGGAGTTACCGCGGTTAATCGAGGCATCGGTCTGGATGAAATTCTCCAGCCCTTCCAGGTTCAGGCCGCTGCGGCCAAGGGCAGAGATAATGCCGGAGGTGGCGGTCTGGCCAAGGCCGAACGGGTTGCCGACGGCGACGGCGAAGTCGCCGACGCGGAGTTTATCGGAGTCAGCAATGGCGATTTGCGTCAGGTTCGCCGGCTTGATCAGCTGCAGCAGAGCGATATCGCTCTGTTCATCGCTGCCGACCAGTTTGGCATCAAATTCACGGCCATCGTTCAGCTGGACGCTGATCTTCTGTGCCTGATTGATGACGTGATTATTGGTTAGCACGTAGCCTTTCGCTGCGTCGATGATGACGCCGGAGCCGAGCCCTTCAAACGGCTGCGCCTGCTCCTGCGGGGCGTTATCACCAAAATATTTCTTCAGCTCTTCCGGCATATTGAGCGTCGGCGAGGCGGTGCCTTCCACCTGCACGCTGACCACCGCTGGCAGGACCTTTTCCAGCATCGGCGCCAGGCTCGGTAACGCGCCCTGGCCGGGCACCTGAGTCGGTAAGGATGCTGCTGCCGGAGGCAGGGCCGACAACGATAACCCAATGCTTAACGCTAACGCACTCAACAGCAAAGTCTGTTTCTTCATTAGATGCTGGCTCTCGTAACCTGAGGTGTATGGAAAAACGTCCTGAATAACCTGATGTTATTGAATTTTTGCACAGGTAACAATGTGGGTACTGGTTTAAATTGTAGCCGGGAAGTGGGGGAAGGAGCGGGCGCGGTGGGCGCGCCCGGAGATATTTTATCAGACGCGATCAGTTAATCGCGTTTTGCGCCACCGCGCAGTAAACCGGATGCGCCTTCAGAGTAGTCGCGCGGCATCTGGACCGGCGCCTGATCGTTGCTGGCTTCAGACTCTTCCAGACGGTTGCGGAACGGGTTGGCGTCTGCCATAGAGTCCGGCAGCAGGTTGTTAGAGCTTTTCGCCATATGCTGATACAGCTGACGATAGTCATGCGCCATGTTATCCAGCAGCTCGGCGCTGCGCGCGAAGTGGCTGACCAGCTCTTCACGGTATTCTTCAAGCTCGGCTTTATTCTTTTCCAGTTCGAACTGCAGCGCCTGCTGCTGGCGCAGTTTGCGGTTGCCGAAACGCATGGCGACGGCACCAATAATGATACCGACGACTAACCCAATTAGCGCGTATTCCCAGGTCATGAACATCTCCCGTTGTTTTGTGGTTCCGTAGGGTGGCTCTTAGGCTCTCCGCCTGCGCCCGATAGTGCCACTATAACCGCTAATTCCACAGAAGTGGAATCCTGGCGTATCATCGCGTAGTGTAGAACGGCCTTTTTTTCGTCAATCGTGAGCTTCGGCATTACGGTTTTCAAGGAATAACAATTAGATCATGCAAAGCCTGTCTCCAACATCGCGTTACCTTTTAGCCCTGAAAGAGGGCAGCCATCAACCCGACGACGTCCAGCAAGAAGCGGTGAGCCGCCTCGATACCATTTACCAGGAACTGCAGACTCAGCCCGCGCCCGTCGCGTCAGGCGGCGGTTTGCGCGCGAAATTCGGCAAACTGCTGGGTAAGCGCGAACCGGCTGCCGAGGCGGCACCTGTCCGCGGCCTGTATATGTGGGGCGGCGTGGGGCGGGGAAAAACCTGGCTGATGGACCTGTTTTACCAGAGCCTGCCGGGCGAGCGTAAGCAGCGCCTGCATTTCCATCGCTTCATGCTGCGCGTGCACGAAGAGCTGACCACCCTGCAGGGACATAGCGACCCGCTGGAGATTGTCGCCGACCGTTTCAAGGCGGAAACGGATGTGCTCTGTTTTGACGAGTTTTTCGTCTCTGATATTACCGATGCCATGCTGTTAGGCGGGTTGATGAAAGCCCTGTTTGCCCGCGGCATCACCCTGGTCGCCACCTCCAATATTCCGCCGGATGAGCTCTATCGCAATGGCCTGCAACGGGCCCGTTTTCTGCCGGCGATCGACGCCATCAAGCAGCATTGCGATATTATGAACGTCGATGCCGGCATCGATTATCGTCTGCGTACGCTGACGCAGGCGCACCTGTGGCTGTCGCCGCTGAACAGCGAAACCCGCGAACAGATGGATAAACTGTGGCTGGCGCTGGCCGGGGCGCCGCGCGCGGCTGTCGGCCCGACGCTGGAGATCAATCACCGCGAGCTGCCCACGCTTGGCGTGGAAAACCAGACGCTGGCGGCGTCGTTCGCCACGCTGTGTGTGGATGCCCGTAGCCAGCATGACTATATTGCCCTCTCCCGTCTGTTCCACACCGTGATGCTGTTCGATGTGCCGGTGATGACCGCGCAGCTGGAAAGCGAAGCCCGGCGCTTTATTGCCCTCGTGGATGAGTTCTATGAGCGCCACGTGAAGCTGGTGGTCAGCGCGGCGGTGCCGCTGTACGACATTTATCAGGGAGAGCGGCTGAAGTTTGAGTTCCAGCGCTGTCTGTCGCGTCTGCAGGAGATGCAGAGCGAAGAGTATCTCAAGCGTCCGCATATGCCCTGACAGGGCGCTTTTTCCCGACGGATTGAGAGCCGGAAGGCCACCCCGGGGCCTGCCTGAAAAATCTCATAAAGGGGTCGATCTTTGACCCCGACTTCTCTATAATCTTGCGACCCCACGTTACGAGAAGGTTTTTTTCCCGAAACTTTCTATGCGCCGGCATAGGCTATTCGAAGGGGTAGGTTTGCTGGACAATGTCGTGTGAACCTCAACTGACTAAACGTTTGGGTGTTCACCAACGTGTAACTTATTATTTGGGTAAGCTTTTAATGAAAACTTTTACAGCTAAACCAGAAACCGTAAAACGCGACTGGTATGTTGTTGACGCGACCGGTAAAACTCTGGGCCGTCTGGCTACTGAACTGGCTCGTCGCCTGCGCGGTAAGCATAAAGCGGAATACACTCCGCACGTTGATACCGGTGATTACATCATCGTTCTGAACGCAGAAAAAGTTGCTGTAACCGGCAACAAGCGCGAAGACAAAATGTACTACCACCACACCGGCCACATCGGTGGTATCAAAGAAGCGACCTTTGAAGAGATGATTGCCCGCCGTCCTGAGCGTGTGATTGAAATCGCGGTTAAAGGCATGCTGCCAAAAGGCCCGCTGGGTCGTGCTATGTACCGTAAACTGAAAGTTTACGCGGGTAACGAGCACAACCACGCGGCACAGCAACCGCAAGTTCTTGACATCTAATCGGGATTATAGGCAATGGCTGAAAATCAATACTACGGCACTGGTCGCCGCAAAAGTTCCGCAGCTCGCGTATTCATCAAACCGGGCAACGGTAAAATCGTTATCAACCAGCGTTCTCTGGAACAGTACTTCGGTCGCGAAACTGCCCGCATGGTAGTTCGTCAGCCGCTGGAACTGGTCGACATGGTTGAGAAACTGGATCTGTACATCACTGTTAAAGGTGGTGGTATCTCTGGTCAGGCTGGTGCGATCCGTCACGGTATCACCCGCGCTCTGATGGAGTACGATGAGTCCCTGCGTGGCGAACTGCGTAAAGCAGGCTTCGTTACTCGTGACGCTCGTCAGGTTGAACGTAAGAAAGTCGGTCTGCGTAAAGCACGTCGTCGTCCGCAGTTCTCCAAACGTTAATTGTCTTCTGCTCGCGCAGAACAATTTGCGAAAAAACCCGCTCCGGCGGGTTTTTTTATGGATAAAACGGCTGTTATCCACAATCATGCCGCCGGTTTTCGCCACTTTTTCAGCATTTCCAGAATCCCCTCACCACAACGTCTTCAAAATCTGGTAAACTATCATCCAATTTTCTGCCCAAATGCTGGTGATTGTTCATTTTTTGTTTTATTCGTGAACGAAGGTGACATCGCGCTACTGGGGTTTTTACATCTGGCCGGTCATGAGTGACTGGCAGCAGTACAAAATTCTGAATATACCTGGAGGTTTTCATGGCTGTCGCTGCCAACAAACGTTCGGTAATGACGCTGTTTTCTGGTCCTACTGACATCTATAGCCATCAGGTCCGCATTGTGCTGGCTGAGAAGGGTGTCAGTTTTGAGATAGAGCACGTGGAGAAGGACAACCCACCTCAGGATCTGATTGACCTCAACCCGAATCAAAGCGTACCGACGCTGGTGGATCGTGAGCTCACTCTGTGGGAATCTCGCATCATTATGGAGTATCTGGATGAGCGTTTCCCGCATCCGCCGTTAATGCCGGTTTATCCGGTGGCGCGTGGAGAAAGCCGCCTGTATATGCAACGTATCGAGAAGGACTGGTATTCGCTGATGAACACCATCCAGAGCGGTACCGCAGCGCAAGCTGATGCTGCGCGTAAGCAGCTGCGTGAAGAACTGCTGGCCATCGCGCCGGTCTTCACCCAGAAACCTTACTTCCTGAGCGACGAGTTCAGCCTGGTGGATTGCTACCTGGCGCCGCTGCTGTGGCGTTTGCCGGTTCTCGGTGTGGAACTGGTTGGCGCAGGCGCGAAAGAGCTCAAAGGCTACATGACTCGCGTATTTGAGCGTGATTCCTTCCTCGCTTCTTTAACTGAAGCCGAGCGTGAAATGCGCCTCGGTCGGGGCTAAATAATGGATGTATCACAGCTGACGCCGCGTCGCCCGTATCTGTTACGGGCGTTTTATGAGTGGCTGCTGGATAACCAGCTGACGCCGCACCTGGTGGTGGATGTCACTCTGCCGGGCGTGCTCGTACCGATGGAGTACGCGCGCGACGGACAAATCGTTCTCAATATTGCCCCACGTGCGGTCGGCAATCTGGAGCTGGCGAATGACGAGGTGCGTTTTAACGCGCGCTTTGGCGGCGTGCCGCGTAACGTGTCTGTTCCGCTGGCTGCGGTACTCGCCATCTATGCCCGTGAGAACGGCGCCGGCACGATGTTTGAACCGGAAGCGGCCTATGACGAAGATGTCAGCAGCCTCAACGATGATGACGTCGCGCCTGAGAGTGAAAGCGAAACGGTGATGTCGGTGATCGATGGCGATAAGCCGGATAATCACGACGACGATCCTGACGACACGCCGCCGCCGCGCGGTGGTCGCCCGGCGCTCCGCGTTGTGAAGTAACGCCTGACAGGCCCTCCGGGGCCTGTTTTTTTTCCTGCCTGCTTTGTTAACCCCGCCACACACGACGCGCCCCTGCGGCTGGTACTGTTATTGCCACACTTATCTTTCAGGGAGCAGTCATGTCTTTACTTGCACAACTGGATCGGCGTATTCGCTATTACGGTGGGTTAATTGTCTCCTGTCAGCCGGTGCCGGGCAGCCCGCTGGATAACCCCGCCATCGTCGCGGCGATGGCGCTGGCGGCGGAACAGGCGGGGGCGGTGGCGCTGCGCATAGAAGGTCTGGCCAATCTGCAGGCCGTTCGTCCGTTAGTGACGGTGCCTGTTATCGCGCTGATTAAGCGCGATCTGCATGATAGCCCGGTGCGTATTACGCCGTGGGTTGAGGATGTGAATGCCCTGGCGCAGGCGGGGGCCGATATCATTGCGGTTGACGGCACGCGGCGCCAGCGTCCGGCCTCTGTCGCGTCGCTGTTGGCGGCAATTCACCGCCAGGGGAAAAACGCGATGGCAGATTGTTCCTCTCTCGACGATGCCCTGGAATGCTGGCAGTTGGGCTTCGATATGGTTGGCACTACTCTCTCCGGCTATACCGCAGAGGGGACACCGGTCGAACCGGACCTGGCGCTGGTGAAAAGCCTGAGCGCCGCGGGCTGCCGAGTGGTCGCAGAGGGGCGCTACAATACGCCTGCGCAGGCGGCTGAAGCGATGCGCTGCGGCGCGTGGGCGGTGACCGTCGGATCGGCGATCACCCGCTTAGAGCATATCTGCGGCTGGTATAATTCGGCGCTGAAAGCGGCGGTTTGTCCGGCGAATGAGCAATAAAAAAACCCGATGGCGTTAACCATCGGGCTTTTATGCGCTGAGGCTCAGAGCCTAATCAGACTTCAAGGTAGTTGAGGATCCCGTCCGCCGCTTTACGGCCTTCGGCAATCGCGGTGACCACCAGGTCAGAACCGCGAACGATATCGCCACCGGCGAAGATTTTCGGGTTGCTGGTCTGGAAAGCGTTGTCGCTGCCTTCCGGCGCGATGATGCGGCCCTGAGAGTCCAGCTCGACGCTGTGCTTCGCCAGCCACTCCATGCTGTGCGGACGGAAGCCAAAGGCCATTACCACCGCATCAGCCGGCACCACGTGTTCAGAACCAGCGACGATCTCCGCGCGACGGCGGCCTTTCGCGTCCGGCTGGCCCATCTCGGTGCGCGCCATCTTCACGCCGCACACTTTGCCATTGGCATTCACTTCCACGCCCAGCGGCTGGACGTTGAACTGGAACTCAACGCCTTCTTCACGCGCGTTTTTCACTTCGCGTTTTGAACCGGGCATGTTCTCTTCGTCACGACGATAGGCACAGATCACGTGCGCCGCATTCTGACGAATGGAGGTCCGCACGCAGTCCATCGCGGTGTCGCCACCGCCGAGCACGACCACGCGTTTGCCTTCCATGCTGACGTAGGGCTCATCAGCTGTTTCGCCAAAACCCATGATCTGCTTGGTGTTAGCGATCAGGAACGGCAGCGCGTCGTAGACGCCCGGGGCGTCTTCGTTGTCCAGTCCACCGCGCATCGACTGATAGGTCCCGACGCCGAGGAACACGGCATCGTACTCTTTCAGCAGGTCGTCGAGCTGTACGTCGCGACCCACTTCGGTATTGAGTTTGAACTCAATGCCCATGCCGGTGAAGATTTCACGGCGGCGGGTCATCACCTCTTTTTCCAGCTTGAACGCCGGGATACCGAAGGTCAGCAGGCCGCCGATTTCCGGATGGCGGTCAAACACCACCGCCTTGACGCCGTTGCGGGTCAGCACGTCGGCACAAGCGAGGCCCGCCGGGCCAGCACCGATGATCGCGACGGTTTTACCGGTCGGCTTCACGCCGGAGAGATCCGGACGCCAGCCCATTTCGAACGCTTTGTCATTGATATAGCGTTCGATGTTGCCGATGGTCACCGCGCCGAACTCATCGTTCAGCGTACAGGAGCCTTCACACAGGCGATCCTGCGGGCAAACGCGCCCGCAGACTTCCGGCAGGGTGTTGGTCTGATGCGACAGCTCAGCCGCCTCAAAAATACGTCCCTCGTTGGCCAGCTTCAGCCAGTTCGGGATGTAGTTATGCACCGGGCATTTCCATTCACAGTACGGGTTGCCGCAGGAGAGGCAGCGATCTGCCTGCGCCTTGGCCTGGCCTTCTGAAAACGGCTCGTAAATTTCCACAAACTCAATTTTACGGATCTTCAGCGGTTTCTTTGGCGGATCAACGCGCTGCAGGTCGATAAATTGATAAACGTTCTGACTCATCTTAACCCCTTACTGCGCCTGCACCCGCAGCTCAGCTGCGGAACGACTACGGTGACCCAACAGTGCTTTAACATCGCTGGACTTCGGTTTAACCAGCGCAAACTTCGCGGAGAAGGCCGGCCAGTTGGCGAGGATCTCTTCGCCACGTTGCGAACCGGTAAGCTGCACATGTTCGGTGATTAAACCGCGCAGGTGCTCTTCATGGATAGCCAGAGAATCAACGTCCAGCACTTCCACCAGTTCCGGGTTCACGCGTTTACGGAAGTCGCCATCTTCATCCAGGACATAAGCAAAGCCGCCGGTCATCCCTGCGCCAAAGTTGACGCCGGTTTTACCGAGCACGCAGACGATGCCGCCGGTCATATATTCACAGCCGTTGTCACCGATGCCTTCCACCACGGTAATGGCGCCGGAGTTACGCACGGCGAAACGCTCGCCTGCGCGGCCTGCGGCGTACAGACGACCACCGGTCGCGCCGTACAGGCAGGTGTTGCCGATAATGCTGGCTTCATGGCTGCGGAACGCAGAGCCGACCGGAGGACGAATGGCCAGCAGACCGCCCGCCATGCCTTTCCCGACATAGTCGTTGGCATCGCCGGTCAGATGCAGCTCTACGCCACCGGCGTTCCACACGCCGAAGCTCTGGCCTGCGGTGCCGCTAAAGTGGGCGACGATCGGATCCCCGGCCAGTCCCTGGTCACCATGGGTCTGGGCAATATACCCGGACAGCGAGGCCCCCACGGAGCGGTCGGTATTGCGGATATCGAACCAAAACGTTTTGCTCTGCTTTTCATCCACGTACGGTTTCGCCTGCTGCAGCAGCTGCGCGTTGAGTACACCGTTATCGAACGGTGGGTTGTTCTCGGTGCAGTACAGCGCTTTGCCCGGATGCGGCTCTGCGGTCTCCAGCAGTTTACCCAGATCCAGTTTCTGCTGTTTGGCAGTAAACCCATCCAGCTCTTTGAGCAGATCGGTGCGGCCAATCAGATCCACCAGACGCTTGACGCCCAGCTGGGCCATCAGCTCGCGGGTCTCACGGGCGATAAATTCAAAGTAGTTGGTCACTTTGAACGGCAGACCGTGATAGTGGTTCTTACGCAGTTTGTCATCTTGAGTCGCCACGCCGGTCGCGCAGTTGTTCAGGTGGCAAATACGCAGGTATTTACAGCCCAGCGCGACCATCGGGCCGGTACCGAAACCGAAGCTCTCTGCGCCGAGGATCGCCGCTTTGATGATATCGAGGCCGGTTTTCAGTCCGCCGTCCACCTGCAGACGGATCTTATGACGCAGACCGTTAGCGACCAGCGCCTGCTGGGTTTCCACCAGGCCAAGCTCCCACGGACAGCCGGCATATTTCACCGATGAGAGCGGGCTCGCCCCGGTACCGCCGTCGTAGCCGGCGATGGTGATCAGATCGGCATAGGCTTTGGCCACGCCGGTGGCGATGGTGCCAACGCCCGGTTCAGAAACCAGTTTGACCGAAATCATCGCTTTCGGGTTGACCTGCTTGAGGTCGAAAATCAGCTGCGCCAAATCCTCGATAGAGTAGATATCGTGGTGCGGCGGCGGGGAAATCAGCGTCACGCCCGGTACGGAATAGCGCAGTTTGGCGATATACGGGGTGACTTTATCACCCGGCAACTGACCGCCTTCACCCGGTTTCGCCCCCTGGGCGACTTTGATCTGGATGACGTCGGCATTGACCAGATAGGCTGGCGTGACGCCGAAGCGGCCGGACGCGACCTGCTTGATGCGCGACACTTTATTGGTGCCGTAGCGCGCCGGGTCTTCACCGCCTTCACCGGAGTTAGAGAAACCGCCGATGCTGTTCATCGCTTCCGCCAGCGATTCGTGTGCTTCCGGGCTCAGCGCGCCGATCGACATCGCCGCGGTATCGAAGCGTTTAAACAGCTCTTTCGCCGGTTCTACGTCGTCGATACTGATAGCGTCTTCGCCTGGATTGAGCGCCAGCAGATCGCGCAGCGTGGCCGCCGGACGTTCGTTAACCAGTTTCGCGTATTGTTGATAGTCGCTGTATTCGCCGCTCTGCACGGCCTTCTGCAGGGTCTGAACCACGTCCGGGTTGTAGGCGTGATATTCACCGCCGTGCACGAACTTCAGCAGGCCGCCCTGAGCCAGTGGCTTACGTGCCAGCCAGGCGCGTTTCGACAGATTCAGCAGATCCTGCTGGAAATCGTCGAAGCCGGCGCCGCCGATGCGGCTGACCACGCCCTGGAAGCAGAGATCGGAAACCTCGCGATGCAGACCGACGGCTTCGAACAGCTTCGAGCAGCGGTAGGACGCGATGGTGGAGATCCCCATCTTCGACATGATTTTGTACAGACCTTTGTTGATACCGTTGCGATAGTTCAGCATCACCGCACGGTAGGCTTTATCGATAGCTTTGCTGTCGACCAGCTTCGCCAGCGTTTCATAGGCGAGGTACGGATAAATAGCGGTCGCGCCGAAGCCGAGCAGGACCGCAAAGTGATGCGGATCGCGGGCACTGGCGGTTTCAACGATGATGTTGGCATCGCAGCGCAGACTTTTATCGACCAGACGGGTCTGGATCGCGCCAACGGCCATCGGCGCCGGTACCGGCAGACGGTCTTTGGCGATGTTGCGGTCGGACAGCACCAGCAGCACGGTACCCTCGCGCACCATTTGCTCTGCTTTGTCACACAGGGCTTTCACCGTCTCGCTGAGCGAGGCCTCTGCCGGGTTAAACGTGATGTCGAGGACGTCGGCACGATAGTGCTCTTCTTCCATCGTCGTCAGCTGTTTGAAATCGGAGTACAGCAGGATCGGCGATTTGAAGCTCAGGCGATGGGCCTGGCCTTCCGCTTCGCAGAAGACGTTCATTTCGCGACCGATGCTGGTGGCCAGCGACATGACGTGCGCTTCACGCAGCGGATCGATAGGCGGGTTAGTCACCTGGGCGAACTGCTGACGGAAGTAATCGTAGATAATGCGCGGCTGGCTGGAGAGCACGGCGAAAGGCGTGTCATCGCCCATCGAACCGACTGCTTCCTGGCCATTTTCGCCGAGCACGCGCAGGACGGAGTCCAGCTCTTCCGCGCTGTAGTTAAACTGTTTCTGGTAGCTGGCGAGCGTGTCGTCATCCAGCTGGCGGCTGCCGACTTCTTCTTCCGGCAGATCTTCGAACGGCACCAGGCGACGAACGTTTTTCTCCATCCACTCTTTGTACGGGTGGCGGCTCTTCAGATCGTCATCGGTTTCCGCCGAGTGCAGAATGCGTCCGGCGCGGGTATCGATAACCATCAGCTCGCCCGGGCCCACGCGGCCTTTCTCGACCACTTCGTCCGGCTGGTAGTCCCAGATACCGACTTCAGAGGCGCAGGTGATGAGCTTATCTTTGGTAATGACGTAGCGCGCCGGGCGCAGGCCATTACGATCGAGGTTACAGGCAGCGTAGCGGCCATCGGACATGACGATGCCCGCCGGGCCGTCCCACGGCTCCATATGCATGGAGTTAAAGTCGAAGAACGAACGCAGCTCCGGATCCATATCCGGGTTGTTCTGCCAGGCTGGCGGCACCAGCAGGCGCATGGCGCGCACGATATCCATCCCGCCGGCCAGCAGCAGCTCCAGCATGTTGTCCATTGAACTGGAGTCAGAGCCGGTTTCGTTAACGAACGGCGCGGCGTCGTGCAGATCCGGGATCAGCGGGGTCTGGAACTTATAGGTACGGGCGCGGGCCCACTGGCGGTTGCCGGTGATAGTGTTGATTTCACCGTTGTGCGCCAGGTAACGGAACGGCTGCGCCAGCGGCCAGCGCGGCACGGTGTTGGTGGAGAAGCGCTGGTGGAACAGGCAGATAGCCGACTCCAGGCGCAGGTCCGCGAGGTCCAGGTAGAAGCGCGGCAAATCCGCCGGCATACACAGACCTTTATAGATGTTGACCAGGTTGGACAGGCTACAAACGTAGAAATCTTTGTCTTCCTGCAGGCGTTTTTCAATGCGACGACGCGCAATAAACAGACGGCGCTCCATATCGCGCGGGCGCCAGCCAGCCGGGGCGTTCACAAAGATTTGCTCAATACGGGGCAGCGAGGAGAGGGCGATTTCACCGAGGACGCCTTCGTTGGTCGGCACATCGCGCCAGCCGACAATCGACAGGGTCTCAAGCTGAAGTTCTTCTTCAACGATGCGGCGCGCCGCTTTAGCCAGCTCAGGATCTTTATTCAGGAACAGCATCCCAACGGCGTAGTTTTTGGCTAAACGCCAGCCGCGCTCTTCAGCAACGATGCGGAAGAAACGATCGGGTTTTTGCAGCAGCAGACCGCAACCGTCGCCGGTTTTACCATCGGCAAGGATTGCGCCACGGTGCTGCATGCGGGCCAGTGCGTGTATCGCGGTTCGCACTACCTTGTGGCTAGGTTCGCCTTCTATGTGGGCGATCAGGCCGAAACCACAGTTATCCCTCTCAAGGGATTTGTCGTACAACATATCAGTGAACCTCCCCAGGCTCTGCGGACACCCTCCGATACCGATTGCGCACAGGCACAGAAAGAGCATGGCGACGGGGTTTGCACCTCGCATTCGCCCTCTTTAAATCCTTTTCGCATCGGTACACAAGTTTGAGGACTTGCTGTTAAGAGGGAATCTCAATTACTGCATAAATATGATGAGCAGAGTGCTCATCCAGAAAGCTTCCAGCGGATTCCCAACTTATCGGGAATCCACACTTACGTCAAATGGCAATCTTATTAATACAAAAATGTGCTATACAGGTGTTAACTTGTTGTTTTAAAAATAAATAGTGCCATTTTTTGTGCTATGAATACGCCTCAGGAAGGTCAGGCTAGTGTGATCTGTCTCACTGTGCACGCGGCTTTGCATTACCGTTATGCGCTGAAATGCATGTCATCATTAGCATATTTGACTGCCATATATTTTCTCAATGGATATTAATACTGTTTTTTACCGTGAAGAAGATTAGGGCTATCCGCAGGTGAAATATAAGGAAAACTCATCACCACAGAGGTGAATGAAATTGCAGTAATCATGATTGTTTATGCAATGAGGGTGGCCGCCGCGCTGACGATTGATCCAGGTCATCGCCGTCGGTGACAAAAAGTGGCAGGCTTGGCCCCCTTTGTTGAGGCCGGTCTATCAGATTATGCAGTTACAGAAATTAGTCAATATGTTTGGTGGGGATCTTATGCGCCGCTATGGCGAAAAGGTCCATAAGCTGACGCTGCACGGCGGTTTTAGCTGCCCGAACCGCGACGGCACGCTGGGCCGCGGCGGTTGCACTTTCTGTAATGTGGCTTCCTTTGCCGATGAGGCGCAGCAGCATCGCTCCATCGCCGAACAGCTCGCTCATCAGGCGCAGCTCGTCAACCGGGCAAAGCGCTATCTGGCCTATTTCCAGGCCTATACCAGCACCTTCGCTGAAGTGCAGGTGCTCCGCTCGATGTATCGTCAGGCCATCAGCCAGGCGAATATTGTCGGCCTCTGCGTCGGCACCCGCCCGGACTGCGTGCCGGAGGCGGTCCTCGATCTGCTGAGTGAATATCATGAGCAAGGATATGAGGTATGGCTGGAGCTGGGACTGCAAACCGCGCACGATAAAACCCTGCATCGGATTAACCGTGGGCATGATTTCGCTTGCTACCAGCGTACTGCGCGTCTGGCGCGAGCGCGAGGGCTGAAGGTCTGCGCACATCTGATCGTCGGCCTGCCCGGAGAGACCCAGGGCCATTGCCTGGAGACGCTGGAGCGGGTGGTGGCGACCGGCGTGGACGGCATCAAGCTGCACCCGCTGCACATTGTCAAAGGCAGTATTATGGCCAAAGCGTGGCAGGCCGGGCGTCTCAATGGCATTGAGCTGGAGGCGTATACCGTGACCGCCGGGGAGATGATTCGCCATACGCCGCCGGAGGTGATCTATCACCGGATATCGGCCAGCGCCCGTCGACCCACGCTATTGGCGCCGCTGTGGTGCGAAAATCGCTGGACCGGAATGGTTGAACTGGATCGCTATCTGAATGAGCAGGGCGCTCAGGGCTCGGCGCTAGGCCGCAGCTGGGCTGTGCCCCTGGCGGAGAAGTAGAAGCAGACGATGTCCGGGCTAAGGCCGGACATCGCTCTTCAGCCATTTATGCCTGACTGGCTTTCATCGTCATCCGCGGGGTTTTAATCACCAGCAGCACCAGCACGGCGCCAAGCGCGGCGATAGTGCCGGCGAGAATAAAGGCGCTGTCGAATTTGCCGGTGGACTGCACGATATAGCCCGTGACAATCGGCCCCACGATGCCGGAGACGCTGCCGATAAGATGGATAAAGCCGCTGGCGCCGCCGACGCGGGATTTATGCACCACGTCCTGAATAATCGCCCAGTAGATCGCCCCGGTCACATAGAGGAAAAAGATGGAGACCGACATCAGCAGAACGGCAGGAACGACGCTGCTAACGGTACCGGCGAGCCCCACGCAGAGCGCGGCCATTAGCAGGCATACCACCAGCACGATTTTGCGCGACAGCAGCAGCCTTCCGGTAAGGTTAAATATTTTATCGGATATATAACCCCCCAGCGCCAGACCGACAAAACCGACGATCCACGGGATCATGGTGGTGAGACTCATCTGTTTAATATCCAGATGGTGCTGCTGGACCAGATAGGACGGAAACCAGCTGAGAAAGAAAAACAGAATATAGTTGTAGCAGAAGAAGGCAAATGCCGTCACCAGAATAATAGGCTGCTTGAGATAATAACCTAATGAGTGGGCCGTTTGATTTTCTACGGTTTCCAGGGCGTCCTCCTCTTGCTTCATTTTATTAATGAGCATGAGCTCTTCCTGACTGACATGCTTATGTTTGTCAGGCGAGTTGGCGGCAATAAAAAACCACACGACCATCCACACAATACCGATGGCGAAAATAATCATAAACGCGGGACGCCAGCCGAAAGCCAGGGCCAGATAACCGACGATAGGTCCGGCGACCGCGCCGCCCAGCGGAGAGCCGGCGCTGAGGAACCCCACTGCGGTTGCTGCTTGCTTTTTAGGAAACCAGCCGTTAATCATCTTGTTCGCTGAGGCGCATATCGGGCCCTCTGCCATCCCGAAGAGCACGCGGAGCACCAGCATGGAATAAAAGCCGGTGGCAACCGCGGTTAAGCCGCAAAACAGCGACCATAACCCAACCGCCAGGCCCATCACCAATGTGGCGCCAAATTTATCGACGGCGAGGCCGCCAATAAAATTAAAGACCGCGTAGCCGAAGAAAAAGCTGCCGAAAATCATACCAAATTGTTCAGCGTTAAGTGCAAGGTCCTTTTCAATCATCGGCACCGTAATGGATAACGCCACCCGGTCCAGATAATTTATCATATACACTAAAAATAATAACAGGACGATAATCCAGCGAATATTTTTTCCCATGATAACACCATGCTCATTATATGATTTATATCAGGCGCGGCGGATCTACAGATATCCGTCGGCCGTTATTTAAAAATGATGTCGGCTTAGCCTAATTGCAGCAGCACTTTGCAACAGGTCTTCCGATCGTTGGCGAAAATCTCCATGGCCTCTTTCACCTGCTCCAGCGGCATACAGTGGGTGATTAACGCCTCAGGATGGATAAGGCCTTTTTCCATCCAGTCGATGACCAGCGGAAAGCGCCCGCTGTTCAGCCGCGAGGAGAAAATGGAGATCTCTTTACTGGTGATGCTTTGCTGGGTCAGCGTGGACGCCTCGCCGGAGAAACCGAGTATGCCGATGCGGGCGGCAGGGGAGGCGAGGAGGATTGCCTCCTGCAGAATGGCTGGGTGGCAGGCGGCATCAATGACCAGCGTGGGGGCTATCTGCCGCTGCGCCAGCTGATCCGCCAGCGGCTGATGGGTGTTATCGAGCGTCAGATCGGCGCCGTTGTCCCGTGCCATCTGTAGACGTTCGGCAATGCGGTCCACAACGATCACCTGCTTAACGCCATACACCCCCTTCAGCGCCTGGATCACCGTCAGGCCCATCGGGCCAGCGCCGTAAACCAGGGCGATATCCTGCGGCGTGGGCTGCAGCTGGGCGGTAATATTTGCCGCAATAGTAAAAGGCTCAACCATTGTCGCCTGACGATCGCTGATAGCCTCCGGAATGCGCCAGGCATTTTTGGCCGGCACGCAGGCATAGTCGCTGAATCCCCCATCGCGGTGCACCCCGATGACCTGGAGCTGCGCGCAAACATTCGGCCGGCCAACCGAGCAGGGATAACAATGGCCGCAGCTGACCACCGGATCGACCGCGACGCGTTCGCCAATACGCGCCGGAGAGACCTGCTCGCCGACGGCATCGATAATGCCGAAGAATTCATGACCAATAACGCGGGGATATTTCGCGAAGGGGTTGTGGCCCTGATAGATGTGTACATCGGAACCGCAGATCCCGGCAAAGGCGATTTTCACCCGTACTTCATGGCTGCCCGGAACGGGAACCGGACGTGATGCAATGTTCAGTTGGCCTGGCTCTTTGACGATGACGCTTCTCATTTCTGTTCCTTCCATTGTCTGTTTCGCGAACGAATTTCGCCTGTTTTTATTACCATACAAGTATGCATTTGATCATAAATAGCTCTGGATCACATTTGGAAGAGGTCGTCAGAAAAAGCCAGACTATTATTAATCTATTGAAATAAATTGAAAAAAAATATGAATGCGCCGGGATGGGCTTGCCCGGTGCAGGAATGTGATCGTTATCACGACAGGAAAGGGCAATTCGATTATGATTACTGGTATGGTAGTAGGGTAAAACACAAATTATGAAGCAGGTGATAACGATGCAGATGACAATGCGCTGGTTTGGGCCAGAGGAAGACAAGGTTTCATTAGAGCATATACGACAGGTGCCCGGCGTGGAGGGGGTCGTCGGCGCGCTCTATGACGTCGCGGTGGGTGAGGTATGGCCAGTCGATAAAATTGAGCGTCTGGTCAGCCAGGCCCATGCCGCGGGCCTGAAAATGGAGGTGATAGAGAGCGTCAACATTCATGATGACATTAAAATCGGCCTTCCTTCCCGTGACCGCTATATTGCCAACTATCAGCAGACCATTCGCCACCTTGCCCGCTTCGGCGTCAAAGTTATCTGTTATAACTTCATGCCGGTTTTTGACTGGATGAAGACGGATATGAACTACGTCCTGCCGGATGGTTCGTTGACGATGGCTTTTGAGAAGAAAGATATCGATAAACGGCTGGAAGACGTAGTGAAAGAGGTACTGGAGAACTCAAACGGCTTCGCCTTGCCGGGCTGGGAGCCAGAAAGGCTGGCGGAGGTGCAGACCCTGTTTGCCAAATATAGCGCGGTGGATGACCACAAGCTGCGGGAGAACCTGGTCTATTTTCTGCGGGCGGTGATCCCGGTCTGTGAAGAGGTCGGGGTGAAAATGGCGATCCATCCGGACGATCCGCCGTACTCCATTTTTGGCCTGCCGCGGGTGGTCAAAAACCGCGACGATCTGGACTGGATCTGCCGGGCCGTCGATTCGCCCGCTAACGGCATCACGCTCTGCACCGGCTCGATTGCCGAAGATCCGGATAACGATGTGTACGCCATCCTGGCAGAGTTTACCCGGCGCAAACGGATCCACTTTGCCCACGTCCGCAATATTAAGCTGATACGGGATAAAGATTTTTACGAGTGCGCCCATCCGTCAGAGTACGGTTCCCTGGATATGTACAAGGTGATGCAAGCGCTGTATGACAACGGGTTCGACGGCTATATTCGCCCGGATCATGGCCGCTTTATCTGGGGAGAGACCGGACGGCCAGGCTATGGCTTGTACGACCGCGCTCTCGGCGTGACCTACCTGAAGGGGCTCTGGGAGGCGTTAAGCAAGCGCTAATCGTTCTCCTGACCTTGCCTCTTTTTAGCGGCTGGTTCGCCTTGGCGACCAGCCGTCATATCAGCTCCTTCCCGCATTTTTTGCACAACTTACAGCGCATTGCTCAGAATTGAGTATTATTGTGCGGAGTTGTCGTGAAGGAATCCCCTATGAAGCAAATTCGTATGCTGGCGCAGTATTATGTCGACCTGATGATGAAGCTGGGTCTGGTCCGCTTTTCGATGCTGTTGGCTCTTGCGCTGGTGGTGCTGGCCATTGTGGTACAGATGGCGGTCACTATGGTGCTGCATGGCCAGGTTGAAAGTATCGACGTTATCCGCTCTATCTTCTTCGGTCTGCTGATCACCCCCTGGGCGGTCTACTTTCTCTCGGTGGTGGTGGAGCAGCTCGAAGAGTCCCGCCAGCGTCTTTCGCGGCTGGTGGACAAGCTGGAGGAGATGCGCGAGCGCGATCTGAAGCTGAACGTGCAGCTGAAAGATAACATCGCGCAGTTGAATCAGGAGATTGGCGAACGTGAAAAGGCGGAAGCCGAGCGCGAGACCACTCTCGAGCAGTTGAAGATCGAGATGAAAGAGCGTGAAGAGACGCAGATCCAACTCGAACAGCAATCCTCCTTTCTGCGCTCTTTCCTCGACGCTTCGCCAGATCTGGTTTTCTACCGCAATGAGGATAAGGAGTTTTCAGGCTGTAACCGGGCGATGGAGCTGTTGACCGGCAAAAGTGAGAAACAGCTGATCCATCTCAAACCGCAGGACGTCTATAGCGAAGAGGCCGCGGAAAAGGTGCTGGAAACCGACGAGAAGGTGTTCCGCCACAATGTATCGCTGACCTATGAGCAGTGGCTGGACTATCCCGATGGTCGCAAAGCGTGCTTCGAAATCCGCAAGGTCCCGTACTACGATCGCGTCGGTAAGCGTCGCGGCCTGATGGGCTTCGGGCGCGATATCACCGAACGAAAACGCTATCAGGACGCCCTCGAGCGCGCCAGCCGGGATAAAACTACCTTTATCTCGACCATCAGCCATGAGCTGCGTACCCCGCTAAACGGGATCGTCGGGCTGAGCCGTATTTTGCTGGATACCGAACTGACCAGCGAGCAGGAGAAATACCTGAAAACCATCCATGTCTCGGCGGTGACGCTGGGGAATATCTTCAATGATATTATCGACATGGATAAAATGGAGCGCCGTAAGGTACAGCTCGATAACCAGCCGGTGGACTTCACCAGCTTCCTTGCCGACCTTGAAAACCTCTCCGGTCTGCAGGCCCAGCAGAAGGGCCTGCGCTTTGTATTGGATCCCTCGCTACCGCTACCGCATAAAGTGATCACCGACGGTACGCGTTTGCGCCAGATCCTGTGGAACCTTATCAGCAACGCCGTGAAGTTTACCCCCCAGGGCGGCGGGGTGAATGTCCGCGTGCGCTATGACGAAGGCGATATCCTGCACTTCGAAGTGGAAGACTCCGGAATTGGTATTCCTGAAGCGGAACAGGACAAAATTTTCGCCATGTATTACCAGGTCAAAGACAGCCACGGCGGCAAACCAGCTACCGGAACCGGCATTGGTCTCGCTGTCTCGCGTCGCCTGGCGCGCAATATGGGCGGCGATATCAGCGTAACCAGCCAGCCGGGTAAAGGGGCGACCTTTACGCTCACCGTCCATGCGCCTGCCATTGCGGAAGAAGTGGAAGATACGCTGGCGGAAGACGACATGCCATTACCCGCGCTTAACGTGCTGCTGGTGGAAGACATTGAGCTCAACGTCATTGTGGCCCGTTCGGTGCTGGAAAAGCTGGGCAACAGCGTGGATGTCGCCATGACCGGGAAAGCCGCGCTGGAGATGTTTGAGCCAGGCGAGTACGACCTGGTGTTGCTGGATATTCAATTGCCGGATATGACGGGGCTGGATATCTCTCGCCAGCTAAAACAGAACTTTGCCGCGGATGAGCTGCCGCCGCTGGTGGCCCTGACCGCCAACGTACTGAAGAATAAGAAAGAGTATCTCGACGCCGGGATGGACGATGTGCTGAGCAAGCCGTTGTCGGTGCCAGCGCTCACGGCCATGATCAAGAAATTTTGGGATGCGCCGGAAGAGGAAGCGCAGGAAGCGCCGGCGGCCGATCTGCATAAAGCCGACGCGGTGCTGGATACCGATATGCTGGAGCAATATATCGAACTGGTGGGACCGAAGCTTATCAACGATGGCCTCGCGGTGTTTGAGAAGATGATGCCGGGCTATATGTCTGTCCTCGAGTCCAATCTCACCGCCCGCGATCAAAAAGGGATTGTCGAAGAGGGGCATAAGATCAAAGGGGCGGCGGGTTCTATTGGTCTGCGCCACATCCAGCAGCTGGGGCAGCAGATCCAGACGCCGGATCTGCCAGCCTGGTCTGATAATGTCGCTGAATGGGTTGAAGAGATGAAATCTGAGTGGCAAAACGACGTGGCGGTACTGAAGGCGTGGGTGGCGAAGGCCGGGAAAAAATGACCCCGGACAGACCGGGGTGCGCGAATACTGCGCCAACACCAGGGAACTGGTGGTTGAGCCAGTGTTATTTGAGTGATGTTGTTACGTGGCGCAACCTGAGAAGTGGATTGCTCGCTCATTAAGATAGCAAAGCTTAACTAATTTGTTACATGAATCAGTAAAATATGTGAAGCATAGCGAGTAAATCGACATTTTTGACTGGTTTCAGCGAGTTGCATGGAGGAGCGAAAGCGATGAAAAAAATTGGTGTGGTACTGAGCGGCTGCGGCGTGTACGACGGCAGTGAAATTCATGAAGCGGTGATTACCCTGCTGGCGATCGCGCGCAACGGCGCGCAGGCGGTGTGCTTTGCACCCGATAAACCGCAGCGCGACGTCATCAACCATCTGACGGGGGAATCGCTGACGGAGCAACGCAATGTGCTGGTGGAAGCGGCGCGAATTGCCCGCGGCGACATCTTACCGCTGACGCAGGCGCGTGCGGAGACGCTGGACGCGCTGATCGTCCCCGGCGGCTTCGGCGCGGCGAAAAATTTAAGCAGCTTCGCCGCCGAGGGCAGCGAATGTCAGGTGGACCGCGATCTGCAGGCTCTGGCACTGGCGATGCATCAGGCCGGCAAACCGCTGGGTTTCATGTGCATTGCCCCGGCGCTGCTGCCGAAGATTTTTGCGTTTCCGCTGCGCATAACCATCGGGACCGATCTCGATACTGCCGATGTGGTCGAAGAGATGGGGGCGGAGCACGTGCCTTGCCCGGTCGACGACATCGTGGTGGATGAAGAGAACAAAGTGGTCACCACCCCGGCGTATATGCTGGCAGAGAATATTGCTCAAGCCGCCACCGGGATCGAAAAGCTGGTCGCCCGCGTGCTGGCGCTGAGCGCATGAGGCTCCGCGTTGCGCCCTTTGCGCTGCTAAAACGACTGGCGCTGCGTCTGCTGCTGATCGCCGCCGTCTTCTGGGGCGGGGGGATCGCGCTGTTTAGCGTGCTGCCGGTGCCGTTTTCGGCGGTGATGCTTGAGCGGCAGGTGAGCGCCTGGCTCTCCGGAGATGTCCACTATCTGGCGCACTCTGATTGGGTCGGCATGGATGAGATCTCTCCGTGGATGGGGCTGGCGGTGATTGCCGCCGAAGATCAAAAGTTCCCGGAACATTGGGGGTTCGATGTATCGGCGATAGAAAAAGCGCTGGCGCACAATGAGCGTCATGATACCCGCATCCGCGGCGCGTCAACGCTGTCGCAGCAGACGGCGAAAAACCTGTTTTTATGGGATGGCCGCAGCTGGTTGCGTAAGGGGCTGGAAGCCGGGCTGACGGTCGGTATAGAAACCGTCTGGAGTAAAAAGCGGATCCTGACCGTCTACCTGAATATTGCCGAGTTTGGCGATGGGATATTTGGTGTGGAAGCGGCCGCGCAGCGCTATTTTCACAAGCCTGCCAGCCAGCTGACGCCGGGGGAAGCGGCTCTGCTGGCCGCGGTGCTGCCAAATCCGATCCGCTATCGCGCTGACGCGCCTTCGGGCTATGTGCGCAGCCGCCAGGCCTGGATCTTACGCCAGATGCGACAGCTGGGCGGGGAAGGGTTTATGCGCGAGCATAAGCTGTATTAGCGCGTGAATCCGGCGCCGGGGCTGGCACTGTCGCCAGTCGGCCGTCGCCGGGAAGCGTGACGCTTAGTCTTCATCAAATCCGGCATTAAAAAGAGCAATCACCGCGGCGAGCGCCTCAACTTCCTGCGGACCGCTGGCTTCCACCTCTATCTGCCGCCCTTTCGCGGAGTCCAGCATCAGCAGGGCAATCACGCTGTTTGCTTCCGCCTCCGTGCCTTCATCGTTGCGCAGCAGTACTTCGGCATCGAAATTCTGCATCAGCTCAAACAGTTTCATCGCCGGGCGGGCGTGCATGCCCAGCTTATTGGTGATTTCAACGGTCTGCTTTACGGTCATGATTTACGTTTTTCCAGCGTCCGATGACGAGACTGTACGTTCTTGCCGCGGGAGCGGAAGTAGTCAGCCAGTTGTTCAGCAATATAAACCGAACGATGTTTACCACCGGTGCAGCCAATGGCCACCGTCAGATAGCTGCGATTGTTAGTCTCCAGCATCGGTAACCATAGCTCAAGATAGCTCCGGGTCTGGTAAATAAAGTTGTGCACTTCGGTGTGCCGGTCAAGGAAGGCGGCCACCGGTTTATCCAGACCGGTCATTGGACGCAGTTTCGGATCCCAGTGCGGGTTTGGCAGAAAGCGCACGTCAAAGACGTAATCAGCATCGATCGGAATACCGTGCTTGAAGCCGAAGGATTCGAAGACCATCGTCAGCTCACGCTCGCGTTTGCCTAACAAGCGAGTACGCAGCATTTCCGCCAGCTCATGCACCGACATTTCGGACGTATCGACGATCAGATCCGCACGGGAGCGCAGTGGCTCCAGCAGGTCGCTCTCTTCGTCGATGGCGCTTTCGAGCGACAGATTCTTGCTGGAGAGCGGGTGTAAGCGACGAGTATCGCTGTAACGGCGGATCAGGGTATTACGATCGGCATCAAGGAACAGCAATTGCGGAGAAAAGCATTCCGGCAGGTTCTGCATCGCCTGTTCAAAGATTTCCGGTGATTCCGGCATGTTACGCACGTCGATGCTGACGGCCGCGGAGATATTGCGGTCAGCCAGCGACCGCGCCAGATCGGGCAGCAGCACGACCGGCAGGTTATCCACGCAGTAAAAGCCCATATCTTCCAGCGCTCGCAGAGCGACGGATTTCCCCGAGCCCGAGCGGCCGCTGACGATCATCAGTACCATGTACCGTTTCTCCTCAGTACGATAAAGGATAAGGTGCGACTGCCGTTATGCGTCATCGCTGCTTCCTGCTTCGGTGATGATCTCATACAACTCTTCATCGCTCTGCGCCGCGCGCAGGCGACGGCAAATCGCTTTGTCCGCCAGCCGTTTGGCCACCAGGGAGAGCGTATGCAGGTGAGTCTTTGTCTGGTCGGCTGGCACCAGCAGCGCGAACAGCAGGTCGACAGGCTGATTGTCGATCGCGTCGAAGGCGATGGGGGTTTCCAGCTGGACAAAAACGCCGACAGCACGCAGCGTATCCTCTTCCAGTTTACCGTGAGGAATGGCAATACCATTGCCAATCCCGGTACTGCCCATTTTTTCGCGGGTGAGGATCGCTTCGAACACCACCTGCGGCGGCAAACTTAACTGTTTGGCGGCCAGTTCGCTAATGATTTCCAGAGCACGCTTCTTGCTCTGGCAGTGAACCTGGCTACGGGTACATTCCTGGTTCAGGACGTTGCTCAGTTGTAGAGCCGAATCGTTGTTCATCATAATTTCACCTGAGCGCCCCCGCGCCCGCCGCCGATGTTAAACCACGACGGACGCAGGGGGGCCCGGACAATTAGTGTTGTTTTAGTTTATCTTTGTGCTTCGTTAACTGCCTTGCCAGCTTGTCGATAAGACCATCGACAGCTGCATACATATCCTGCCCTTCCGCACTGGCATGGATTTCGCCACCGTTGACATGCAGATTCGCGTCCGCAATTTGCGTCACTTTCTCTACTTTTAACACAATATAGACCTGATTGATCCGGTCGAAAAATTGCTCCAGTTTGCTGAACTTCGCCGTGACGAAGTCGCGCATCGCGGGGGTGATCTCGACGTTGTGTCCTGTAATGTTGAGCTGCATAGTGTCTTCCTTATCGGTTGTGTCAGACCAGTTGTTTACGCTGGTTTGACGGCGGAATGGATAAAGACTCTCTGTACTTCGCGACAGTGCGGCGCGCGACCATGATACCCTGCTCGGACAGCATGGAGGTGAGCTTACTGTCGCTCAACGGCTTCGCGGGGTTTTCCGCGGCGATTAACTTCTTCACCAACGCGCGAATGGCCGTCGACGAGGCTTCGCCGCCGCCTTCGGTATTCACATGGCTGGAGAAGAAATACTTCAGTTCAAAAATACCGCGCGGACTGTGCAGATATTTTTGCGTGGTGACACGGGAAATGGTGGATTCATGCATCTCGACAGCCTGGGCGATATCGGCCAGCACCATCGGCTTCATATACTCTTCACCCTGTTCGAAAAAAGCCTGCTGCTGTTCAACGATGCAGCGGCTGACGCGCAGCAGCGTATCGTTGCGGCTTTCGAGACTTTTGATTAGCCAGCGGGCTTCCTGCAGATTGCTGCGAATGAACTGGCCGTCGGCGTCATTGCGGGCGCTGTTGCCCATTGCCGCATATTGCTGATTAATCTTCAGCCGGGGAATGCTGTCGGCGTTGAGCTCCACGGTCCAGCGGCCGCTGACCTTGCGGACCAGTACGTCGGGAATGACATATTCCGGTTCACTGGTATGAATGGACTGGCCAGGGCGGGGATCCAGCGACTGGATCAGATTCACCGCCTCTTTCAGCACCTCTTCTTTCAGGCGCGTCACTCGCATCAGGGTGCGGAAATCGTGGTTAGCCAGCAGATCGAGATGGTCGCTGATAATCAACCGGGCCTCTTCCAGCCACGGCGTCTCTTTAGCGAATTGCGACAGCTGGATCAGCAGGCAGTCGCGCAGATCTTTCGCCGCGACGCCAACCGGATCAAAACGCTGGATGCGCTTCAGAACGGCCTCCACCTCTTCCAGGCCGATTTCGTCATCGCCAATGCTGTCGACGATGTCTTCAATCTGAATGGTGAGATAGCCCGTATCGTCGACGGCGTCGACGATGGAGGTGGCAATGGCGCGGTCGGTGTCGGTGAAGGGCGTCAGCTCGACCTGCCACATCAGATAATCCTGCAGCGTCTGAGTGGTTTCGCCTTGATAGACGGGCAGCTCGTCGTCCTGATAATCCACGCCGTTGCCTGACGGCGTACCGGCGGTATAGATTTCATCCCAGCTGGCATCGAGAGGGAGCTCGTCCGGCATCTCTTTTTGCTCAAGCGCATCGACGGTATCGAGGGACTCGCGGTCCTCCACTTCTTTCGCCTCTACCTCGTCGTGAAGATCGGTTTGCTCAAGCAATGGGTTACTTTCCAGCGCTTGCTGGAGCTCTTGCTGGAGTTCTAACGTGGACAACTGCAGCAAACGAATAGCCTGCTGCAGTTGCGGCGTCATGGCAAGCTGTTGGCTAAGCCTTAATTGCAAACCTTGCTTCATGTTCAGGGTAAATATCTCCGGCTAAAACGTCTGTAACCTCTACCCTATCAGAGTCTGAAGTCTTCCCCAAGATACACGCGCTTAACCTGCTCATCTTCGAGGATCTGCTGCGGCGTACCATGAGCAATAAGGTGTCCCTGACTGACAATATACGCCCGTTCGCAGACGGCGAGGGTCTCTCTGACGTTATGGTCGGTGATCAGTACGCCGAGGCCGCTGTCGCGCAGGTGTTCAATGATGCGTTTGATATCGATAACGGAGATGGGGTCAACACCGGCAAAGGGTTCATCCAGAAGGATAAATTTCGGGTTCGCCGCCAGCGCGCGAGCGATTTCGACACGGCGGCGTTCACCACCGGAGAGCGCCTGACCGAGGCTGTCGCGCAGGTGCTCAATATGAAACTCTTCCATCAGCTCTTTGGCGCGATCTTCCCGCTGTTCGCTGGTTAAATCGTCACGGATCTGCAGGACCGCCATCAGGTTGTCATAGACGCTCAGACGACGAAAAATAGAGGCTTCCTGCGGCAGATAGCCGATGCCCCGGCGCGCGCGCGCGTGCAGCGGTAGCAGACTGATGTCTTCGTCATCGATAATAATATTGCCCGCGTCGCGCGGCACAATGCCGACCACCATGTAGAAGGTGGTGGTTTTACCGGCGCCGTTCGGGCCGAGCAAGCCGACAATCTCTCCGGAGTTAACGGTGAGACTGACATCTTCCACCACGCGGCGGCCTTTATAAGCTTTGGCGAGGTTCTTCGCAGTTAAGGTTGCCATAACGAATTAGTTACTCTTCTTTTGCTGATTGCCGCTTTTATCCTGCAGCTCAGACGGCACCAGAACGGTGGTGACGCGTCGACCTTTGTCGCTGAAGGCCTGCATTTTTTGCTCTTTCACCAGATAGGTGATCTTATCGCCCTTGATATTGCTGTCGAGCTGCTCAAGGTAAGCGTTGCCGGTCAGCACGACGTAATCATTCTGCAGCTCGTAGCGCATTTTCGACGCCCGGCCTTTTACCGGCTTGCCGTTATCCTGCATCTGGTAGAAGGTGGCCGGGTTACCGAAGCCTTCGATCACCTCTTTACCTTTCTCATTGCCCGGACGGGTGACCACCACTTTATCAGCGTTAATTTTGATCGTCCCCTGGGTGACGACCACGTTACCGGTGAAAGTGACGACGTTGCCCTGCATATCCAGTGACTGCTGATCGGACTCGATATGGATCGGCTGATCGGTATCTCCCGTCTTGGCCAGGGCCGGCAGGCTGGCGGCCAGTAAAGCGCCGGCGAGCGCAATCTTAAGGCTGAGTTTGTTTGTTCTGAATTTCATAAGAGGTTCTCACCTTTTCAATCAGCTCGGCATTTTTGCTGCGAAGGTTTCCACGCATTTTCAGGCCGCTGGAATTAAATGTGGTGCCGTATAACGTCACCATGTCATCGGAGGTAACGTCCTGTGTGACCAGATTTATCTGGGCGTTATCCGTCGTAATTTTGCGCAGTTGAGAGTCAGGCGCGAGCGCATTCACCTCAACGTGCCCGTAAAGATAGAGCATTCGGTCATTCGTCAGCTTCGCTTTATCTGCCCTGATTGACCAGGTTGGCACCTTATTGGTATCAAAGGTGGTCATCACCGGCTTGGTAAACCAGGAAACCTCCTGATCGGAAAAGTATTCCACATGCTCGGCAATCAGCCGATAGCTCAGGGCGCCTTCCGGGCTGTACACGACGGTGTCGGTATGTTCGCTTTTATACGTCGGGTCGTTGGGATTGACCTCCGGCTGGGCCGTGTCGTCCGTATTCGCCAGATTCAGGCCGATGAGGATCAGCGCGAGCAGCGACAGTAAAATGATAACCCAACGTCTGGTTTTACTCATATTGATTGCCCTTTGGCCTCATCCAACTTGCCCTGCGCCAATAGTAACAAATCGCAGACTTCGCGTACCGCGCCGCGTCCGCCGTTAATGCGCGTGACATAATTCGCCCGCGGCAGCAGCAGCGGATGCGCATCGGCGACGGCGACGCTTAAACCCACTTCCGCCATCACCGGCCAGTCGATCAGATCGTCGCCGATATACGCCACTTCATCCGGACGAACCGCCAGTTTGCTGACTAATTCGCGAAACGCCAACAGCTTATCCGACTGACCTTGATAGAGATGCGTAATGCCCAGCGTCTGGCAGCGGTCTTCTACCAGTTTAGCTTTTCGCCCGGTAATAATCGCCACTTCGATGCCGGAGGTCAGCGCGCAGCGGATACCATAGCCATCGCGGACGTTGAACGCTTTCAGCTCCTCGCCGTGATTACCCATATAGATAAGTCCGTCGGATAATACACCGTCAACATCGAGGATCAGTAGACGGATCTTAGCCGCGCGATCGAGAAACGCCTGGCTTACCGGCCCATAGCATGTCGCTAACTGAGCATCAGCATTATTCATTATTTTTTCCTTACTTACACTACGCCCGCGCGCAGGAGATCGTGCATATGTACCACACCTAGCAGGTGGTCGCCATCGGCAACCAGCACGCAGGTGATATGACGGGATTGCATCAGGTTTAGCGCATCTACCGCCAGGGTGCCGGGACGGATGCGGATCCCTCCCCGGGTCATGACATCGGCAATGCTGGCATTACGCATATCGACGCCGGTATCAAAGACCCGGCGCAGGTCACCATCGGTGAAGATCCCGATGATGTTCATATCGTCATCGCAAACGGCGGTCATGCCTAAATTTTTACGCGTGATTTCCAGCAGCGCATCGCGCAGGGTGGCCTGCAGGCCGACGTGCGGGATTTCATCACCGGTATGCATAATATCATTGACGCGCAGCAACAGCTTACGACCGAGTGCGCCGCCAGGATGAGACAGGGCGAAATCTTCGGCGGTAAAGCCACGGGCTTCCAGCAGAGCGACGGCGAGGGCATCACCCATCACCAGCGCCGCGGTGGTGCTGGAGGTGGGCGCCAGCCCTAACGGGCAGGCCTCTTTGGGCACTTTCACGCACAGATGGATATCCGCTGCGCGCGCCATGCTGCTCTCAGGCCGGCTGGTGATGCAGATAAGCTTCACCTGCTGGCGCTTCAGGACCGGGATCAGCGCCAGAATTTCATTCGATTCGCCGGAATTCGACAGCGCAATCACCACATCCTGTGGAGTGACCATTCCTAAATCGCCGTGCGCCGCTTCGCCGGGGTGGACAAAAAAAGCCGAGGTGCCGGTACTGGCGAACGTCGCCGCCATTTTGCGGCCGATGTGGCCGGATTTGCCCATCCCCATCACCACGACTTTGCCGCCGCAGAGGAAAATCGTTTCGCAAGCATGGGTAAAGTCTTCATTTATATATTGATCGAGCTGGGCCAGACCTTCACGTTCAATTTCCAGCACCTGACGGCCTGCCTGTTGAAAGTCAAAATCCGTGGGCAAATCTATTTGCGACATGATGTTATCCCGAGTCATTCAACGAAGAGCGGCGCTGTCCAGAACAGCATCGCCAACCAAACCACAAAGCCGCCGACCAGCAGTGCGCCAACCAGTCGTCCCGGCTGCTGCTGGCGGCGCCAGCACAGCACCGCGAAGATCAGGCTGACCAGCAGCATCACGCCATAATCGCGCGTGAAGGCTTCGCTCGCAAAGCTCCCCGGCGCGATCAGCGCCGGTAAACCCAGCACCAGCGCAATATTGAGGATATTGGCGCCGATGATATTGCCGATAGCAATGTCATCTTCCCCTTTCCGCGCCCCGGCGATAGCGGTGGCCAGCTCTGGCAGGCTGGTGCCTATCGCCACCACCGTCAGACCGACGGTCAGCTCGCTAATGGCAAAAAAGTTTGCCAATACCGTGGTGTTATCCACCACCATACGGGTAGCCATGGGCATGACAATCATCGCGACCCCTAACCAGAGCAGAGCGACCGGCAGCGATCCTTCACGCGGCAGCTCCGCCAGCTGTTCGCGAGTCAGGCTATCGCTGCCCTGGCGCTCCGCCAGACGGGCGATTTTGATGGTAAACAGCAGCCACAGAAGCGCTAACGCCAGTAAAAACAGCCCGTCGAGACGGGACAGCTGTCCATCGTAGAGCACCAGCCCGGCCAGCACACTGACCAGCAACATTAGCGGTAATTCGCGGCGCAGAATATCAGAATGCACGGTAAATGGCCTGAGTAAGGCGGCGAGTCCGAGGATCAGAAGAATATTGGTAATGTTGGAGCCGAGCGCGGTGCCGACCGCCAGATCGATCTGCCCATGCAGCGAGGCCGTGGTGGAAACCATGATCTCGGGCAGGCTGGTGCCGATACTCACCACCGTCATACCGATGATCAGCGGCGGGATCCCCAACATACGACACAGGATGGAAGCGGCATAGACCAGACGATCGGCGCTGTAGACAACCAGCAGTAAACCAATAATTAACAGAGCCGTCGCTAAGAGCATCTAAAGTCCTTTCTTCAGGTATAATCGTCGCCTCGCTGGGTTATCCCTACGCAGCGTAACGAATTCTTAATTTTGACTTTATGTGTGCCAAAAGTAAAACAAATGCCAGCTTTCGCTAACCTGTGCAGGTAAGATTCTGTAAAAATGTTGTGATTGTGGCGCAAGAAAGGGCCATGCTTGCCCGTCAGGTGTTTAGTAAGGATGATTTTATGAGCCAAACTCAGGCGAATTTAGTTGAAGTACGCGGTATCCGCTTTTCACGCGGCGATCGTGTGATCTTCGACGACATCTCGCTGTCGGTGCCGCGCGGTAAAATTACTGCGATCATGGGACCTTCGGGGATCGGCAAGACTACCCTGTTACGCCTGATCGGCGGGCAGATCCCGCCGGACAGGGGAGAGATCCTGTTTGATGGCGAGAACGTGCCGCAGATGACGCGATCGCGTCTTTATACGGTGCGTAAGCGGATGAGCATGCTGTTCCAGTCTGGCGCGCTGTTCACCGATCTCAATGTCTTTGATAACGTTGCCTATCCGCTGCGCGAGCATACGCAGCTGCCGCCTGCGCTGCTGCATACGACGGTGATGATGAAGCTGGAAGCAGTGGGGTTGCGTGGGGCTGCGAAGTTAATGCCCTCCGAGCTTTCCGGCGGGATGGCGCGCCGCGCCGCCCTGGCGAGAGCGATTGCCCTTGAGCCGGATCTGATTATGTTCGACGAACCGTTTGTCGGGCAGGATCCCATCACCATGGGCGTGCTGGTGAAGCTGATTTCTGAACTCAACAACACGTTGGGTGTCACTTGCATCGTGGTTTCGCACGATGTGCCTGAGGTGCTTAGCATTGCGGACTACGCGTATATCGTGGCGGATAAAAAGATTGTCGCCCACGGTAGCGCCCAGTCGCTGCGGGAGAATACCGATCCTCGGGTTCGTCAGTTTATTGATGGTATTGCCGACGGCCCGGTGCCGTTCCGTTATCCGGCTGGCGACTATCACCATGATTTATTAGGCATAGGGAGTTGAGCGACTCATGCTGTTTAATGCGCTGGCCGCGCTAGGGCATCGCGGGATTAAAACCACCGCGACGTTTGGACGCGCCGGATTAATGCTTTTCAACGCCGTTGTGGGCAAACCAGAGTTTCGCAAGCACGCGCCGCTGCTGGTTCGTCAGCTCTATAACGTTGGCGTTCTGTCGATGCTGATTATCATTGTATCGGGCTTGTTTATCGGTATGGTGCTCGGGCTGCAGGGGTATCTGGTCTTAACCACCTACAGCGCAGAGACCAGTCTTGGCATGCTGGTGGCGCTGTCGCTGCTGCGCGAGCTGGGGCCGGTGGTCGCTGCGCTGCTGTTTGCCGGGCGCGCCGGATCGGCGCTGACCGCCGAGATTGGCCTGATGCGGGCCACGGAGCAGCTCTCGAGTATGGAGATGATGGCGGTGGATCCGCTGCGTCGCGTGATTTCTCCACGCTTCTGGGCTGGCGTCATTTCGCTGCCGCTGTTGACGATTATCTTTGTCGCGGTAGGGATCTGGGGTGGTGCGCTGGTAGGCGTAAGCTGGAAAGGCATTGACGGTGGTTTTTTCTGGACCGCGATGCAAAATGCCGTCGACTGGCGAATGGACCTGGTGAACTGCCTGATTAAGAGTCTGGTATTCGCCATTACGGTAACCTGGATTGCGTTATTTAACGGTTATGACGCTATCCCCACTTCCGCCGGGATTAGCCGGGCGACAACACGCACCGTGGTGCATGCGTCGCTGGCGGTTCTGGGGCTGGATTTTGTGCTGACTGCGCTGATGTTTGGGAATTGAGTTCATGCAAACGAAAAAAAATGAAATCTGGGTAGGGGTGTTCTTACTGGTGGCGCTGCTGGCGGCGCTGTTTGTCTGCCTGAAGGCGGCGAACGTCACCTCGCTACGTACTGAGCCGACTTACCGCCTTTACGCGACCTTCGATAACATCGGCGGCCTGAAGGCGCGTTCGCCGGTACGCATCGGCGGTGTGGTTGTGGGACGGGTAGCGGACATCACTCTCGACCCGAAAACCTATCTGCCACGCGTGGAGCTCGATATCGATGAGCGCTACAACCATATCCCGGATACCAGTTCGTTGGCGATCCGCACCTCGGGTCTGCTGGGCGAACAGTATCTGGCGCTGAACGTCGGTTTTGAAGACCCGGACCTTGGGACGACTATCCTTAAAGACGGCGGTACTATCCAGGACACCAAGTCCGCCATGGTGCTGGAAGATCTGATTGGTCAGTTCCTTTATAACAGCAAGGGCGGCGACAATCAGAATTCTGGCAATGATAAGGCCGAGGCAGAAGGTCATACTGACGCGACGCCGGCAGCCGGCACGACGCATTAATTTCAGGAGAAACACGATATGTTTAAACGCTTACTCATGGTCGCCATGCTGGTGATTGCCCCGCTGACCGCTGTCCAGGCGGCAGACCAGTCCAACCCGTATAAGCTGATGAATGAAGCGGCGCAGAAAACCTTCGATCGCCTGAAGAATGAACAGCCGAAGATCAAAGCCAACCCTAACTATCTGCGCGACATCGTCGACCAGGAGCTGTTGCCGTATGTGCAGGTGAAATATGCTGGCGCGCTGGTGCTGGGCCGCTATTACAAAGAAGCGACCCCCGCGCAGCGTGAGGCCTACTTTGCCGCCTTCCGTGAATATCTGAAGCAGGCCTACGGCCAGGCGCTGGCGATGTACCACGGGCAGACTTACCAGATTGCGCCGGAGCAGCCGCTGGGCAGCGCAACCATCGTTCCGATCCGCGTCACTATCATCGACCCGAACGGTCGTCCGCCGGTGCGTCTGGACTTCCAGTGGCGTAAAAATACCCAGACCGGTAACTGGCAGGCCTACGATATGATCGCCGAAGGCGTCAGTATGATCACCACCAAACAGAATGAGTGGAGCGATCTGCTGCGCACCAAGGGCGTTGACGGCCTGACCGCGCAGCTGAAAGCGATCTCCGCTCAGCCGATCACCCTGGAACAGAAAAAATAATGACCGGGCAGCTGAGCTGGACTCGCGAGGGCGAGACGCTGGCGCTGCACGGAGAGCTGGACCAGGATCTGCTGGTCCCGCTCTGGGAAGCACGCGCCAGGGCGACGGAGGGGGCGACGATCATCGATCTCAGCCAGACTACGCGCGTGGACACGGCGGGCCTGGCGCTGTTAGTGCATTTTGTGGCACTGATCCGCCGTCAGGGGCGGGAAGCGCAGCTGATCGCGAAGAGCGAAAATCTGCAAACGCTGATCGGTCTTTACAACCTGCCTGTCGATATGATCCCATAATCTTTTCAGTGCCTTAGCGTTGAAGCTATTCCGAAAGCCCCGGCAATCTTTTCGTCGGGGCTTTTTGCTTGTTTAAGACCGCGCCACTTTCCTCTAAGATGTTGGGCTGTTTTCACTATCAGATAAATTTGAGCCCATGGAAAATCATGAAATTCAGACCGTGCTGATGAACGCACTCCCCCTCCAGGAAGTCCACGTCTCTGGCGATGGCAGCCACTTTCAGGTTATTGCTGTGGGTGAGATGTTCGATGG
Organism: Klebsiella sp. PK18; assembly: GCF_057784655.1. Taxonomy (NCBI): domain Bacteria; kingdom Pseudomonadati; phylum Pseudomonadota; class Gammaproteobacteria; order Enterobacterales; family Enterobacteriaceae; genus Klebsiella; species Klebsiella sp. PK18. Next base: position 548,596 of record NZ_CM173493.1, read on the forward strand.
CATGAGTCGGGTTAAAAAGCAGCAGAGCGTCTACGCGCCGCTGATGGAATATATTGCTGACAACCGTATCCATGCGCTGTCGATCAAGGCCTTCACTCCGCAGGAGTGGGCGCGAGACCGCAAACTAAATGGCTTCTAAGCTGTGGGGGGTCCCCTGCAGCGTATGTGAATTTTTAATAGAGAACAGAATCAATGGATAAATTCCGTGTTCAGGGGCCGACTCGCCTTCAGGGCGAAGTCACCATTTCTGGTGCAAAGAACGCCGCCCTGCCAATCCTCTTTTCCGCGCTGCTTGCCGAAGAGCCGGTAGAGATCCAGAACGTACCTAAGCTGAAAGATATCGATACCACCATGAAGCTGCTGAGCCAGCTGGGCGCGAAGGTTGAGCGCAATGGTTCGGTATGGATTGACGCCGGCCCGGTTGATGTATTCTGTGCTCCGTACGACCTGGTGAAAACCATGCGTGCCTCCATCTGGGCGCTGGGCCCGCTGGTGGCGCGTTTTGGTCAGGGACAAGTTTCTCTGCCAGGCGGCTGCGCCATCGGCGCGCGTCCGGTCGACCTGCACATTAGCGGTCTGGAACAGCTGGGCGCCGAGATCAAACTGGAAGAAGGTTATGTCAAAGCCTCGGTCAACGGTCGCCTGAAAGGCGCGCATATCGTGATGGATAAGGTGAGCGTCGGCGCTACCGTAACTATCATGAGCGCAGCGACCCTCGCGGAGGGGACGACGATTATCGAAAACGCCGCGCGCGAGCCGGAAATTGTCGATACCGCCAACTTCCTTAACGCGCTGGGCGCGAAAATCAAAGGCCAGGGCACCGATCGCATTACCATCGAAGGCGTGCAGCGTCTGGGTGGCGGCGTATACCGTGTACTGCCGGACCGTATCGAAACCGGCACCTTCCTGGTGGCCGCGGCGATTTCCGGCGGCAAGATCCTCTGCCGTAACGCGCAGCCGGATACTCTGGATGCCGTTCTGGCGAAACTGCGTGACGCCGGGGCTGACATCGAAACGGGCGAAGACTGGATTAGCCTCGATATGCACGGCAACCGTCCGAAAGCGGTCAACGTGCGTACCGCGCCGCACCCGGGCTTCCCGACCGATATGCAGGCCCAGTTCACGCTGCTTAACCTGGTGGCGGAAGGGACCGGCGTGATCACCGAAACGATCTTTGAAAACCGCTTCATGCACATTCCGGAACTGATCCGTATGGGCGCGCACGCGGAGATCGAGAGCAATACCGCTATCTGTCACGGCGTGAAGCAGCTTTCGGGCGCGCAGGTGATGGCGACCGATTTGCGTGCGTCGGCGAGCCTCGTGCTGGCAGGCTGCATCGCTGAAGGGACCACCATCGTTGATCGCATCTACCACATCGATCGTGGCTATGAGCGTATCGAGGATAAACTGCAGGCGTTGGGTGCCAATATTCAGCGCGTGAAGGGCGAGTAACCGTGTCCTGACAGGGCCCCGGGGCGTTGGTTCGGGACCCTGTCGATTATCACATCACCTGTCTGTCTTCTTTTGACGCATCATCTGCGTTCTGTCGATAAACTCATGAGTCACCGGGTCGTGGTAGCGTGACGGCCAGATGACCCACGGCTGCGTTTCCAGCGCCGTGGCGATAATCAACTCGCCTTTCGGCCAGGGGCGGGTCAGGGCGTTCGCCAGCGTTGAAGAACTCAGGCCGTGCCGTCGCGACTCTGCCGCCAGCGATGTTCCCCGTTTACGTAACCCAGCAACAATATCGGCGGGATGCCAGTCGATGAACTTATCCATAAATTCTCCTGGTGTTAAAGGTCCAGATCGTCCACATGGGCGATGGGGACACTATACCCGCGTACTATGTAGGGTTCTAACAAGTTCTGTTAAGGCGCCAGAATATTCAGAATCTATCAAGATATTCGGAAGTTTAGGGAGAGAAGTGGCATTTTACTGGAACTTTCCCGCGCATCGCGCGGGAAAGGAGGGGGGGTTAATGATCGCGCTGGACCGCAATATGTGCCAGTCCAATCAAAGCTTCGCGCCACGGTGTGTCCGGGAGGATCTGCAGGGCTGCAATCGCTTTATCGGCTTCTTCTTCAGCACGCTTCTGCGTCCACTCCAGCGAACCGCAGGTGGCCATGGTTTCCAGAACAGCATCCAGCAGATGGCGACCATTGCCCTGCTCGATCGCCCCGCGGATCATCGCCGCCTGATCGGGGGTGCCATGATGCATAGCATGCAGCAGCGGTAGCGTCGGTTTGCCTTCGTTCAGGTCATCACCGACGTTTTTACCGAGTCGCTCTCCGTCGGAGCTGTAGTCGAGTAAATCGTCGATCAGCTGGAAAGCGGTGCCGAGATAGCGACCATAATCCTGCAACGCGCGCTCTTCTTCCGCGGAGCAGTCGGCCAGCATTCCCGCACACTGCGAGGCCGCCTCAAACAGGCGCGCCGTCTTGCTGTAGATGACGCGCATATAGTTCTCTTCCGTGATATCCGGATCGTTGACGTTCATCAACTGCAGCACTTCGCCTTCGGCAATGACGTTCACCGCCTCCGACATGACCTCGAGGATCTTCAGTGAGCCTAGCTGGGTCATCATCTGGAAGGCGCGGGTATAGATGAAATCGCCAACCAGCACGCTGGCGGCATTGCCGAACGCCGCATTGGCCGTGGCTTTGCCGCGACGCATGTCAGACTCATCGACGACGTCGTCATGCAGTAGCGTGGCGGTATGAATAAATTCAATCAGCGCAGCAATAGTGACATGCGCGCTCCCTTGATAGCCCACCGCGCGCGCGGCAAGCACAGCAATCATCGGGCGAATGCGTTTGCCGCCGCCGCTGACGATGTAATAGCCTAACTGATTGATAAGCTGAACATCGGAGTTGAGTTGCTCAAGAATCGTCGCATTGACACCCGCCATATCTTGCGCGGTTAACTCATTGATTTTTTCTAAATTCATCGCAAAAGCCGGGCCAAATGTCCTGTTACCATGAATCCAGGTGGGATCACAGAAGGATTAAGACAGAATTAAAAGAAGATATGATTGTACTGAAAAATTGCCGTAGATAAACGTTGTCGTGAAAGTTGTGTTTTTTTTCTGCATTGATCGCTAATCGCTCTTGTCAAAGGCTCGCGTTTTGCGTAATATTCGCGCCCTATTGTGAATATTTATAGCGCACTCTGAATCACATAAAGAGGTGCGCGGAAGCGGAGTTTTATATGTACGCGGTTTTCCAAAGTGGTGGTAAACAACACCGAGTAAGCGAAGGTCAGACCGTTCGCCTGGAAAAGCTGGACATCGCAACTGGCGAAGCTGTTGAATTCGCTGAAGTGCTGATGATCGCAAACGGTGAAGAAATCAAGATCGGCGTTCCTTTCGTTGAGGGCGGCGTAATCAAAGCTGAAGTTGTTGCTCACGGTCGTGGCGAGAAAGTTAAAATCGTTAAGTTTCGTCGTCGTAAACACTATCGTAAGCAGCAGGGCCATCGTCAGTGGTTCACTGATGTGAAAATCACTGGCATCAGCGCCTAAGACCTGAGGAGTAGATTTAAATGGCACATAAAAAGGCTGGCGGCTCGACTCGTAACGGTCGCGATTCAGAAGCTAAACGTCTGGGCGTAAAACGTTTCGGCGGTGAAGCAGTTCTGGCAGGTAGCATCATCGTTCGTCAACGTGGTACCAAATTCCACGCTGGCACCAACGTTGGTTGCGGCCGTGACCACACTCTGTTCGCTTTGACTGACGGTAAAGTCAAGTTCGAAGTTAAAGGCCCGAAAAACCGTAAATTCATCAGCATCGTTGCTGAATAAGTTTTTCGCGTCCCGGTAACGGATGAAAGCCCCGCAACACGTTGCGGGGCTTTTTACATTCGTCTACTGGAAAATTTTGCAGGGAAACAGGCATGAAGCAGCAGGCTGGGATTGGCATTATTCTGGCGCTTACCACCGCGATGTGTTGGGGAGCGTTGCCGATTGCGATGAAACAGGTTCTTGAGGTGATGGAGCCGCCTACGGTGGTGTTTTATCGCTTCCTGATGGCCAGCATTGGGCTTGGCGCGATCCTCGCGATCAAAGGCAAACTGCCGCCGCTGCGAATTTTTCGCAAGCCGCGCTGGCTGGTTTTGTTAGCCATTGCCACCGGTGGCCTGTTCGGTAACTTCATTCTGTTCAGTTCTTCCCTGCAATATCTCAGCCCCACTGCTTCTCAGGTCATCGGCCAGCTATCGCCGGTGGGCATGATGGTGGCAAGCGTCGTGATTCTGAAAGAGCGCATGCGCGGTACCCAGGTGGTGGGCGCGTTGATGTTGCTCAGCGGGCTGGTGATGTTTTTCAACACCAGCCTGATTGAAATCTTTACCCGCCTGACGGATTACACATGGGGGGTAATTTTCGGCGTTGCTGCTGCAACGGTGTGGGTAAGCTATGGCGTCGCGCAAAAGGTGTTATTGCGCCGTCTGGCATCACAGCAGATACTATTTTTGCTGTACACTTTATGTACGATTGCATTACTGCCGCTCGCTAAGCCCGGGGTGATATCCCAGCTAAGCGACTGGCAACTGGCATGCCTGATTTTTTGCGGGCTAAATACCCTGGTCGGCTACGGGGCGCTGGCGGAAGCCATGGCGCGCTGGCAGGCGGCGCAGGTCAGCGCGTTAATCACCTTGACGCCACTGTTTACGCTACTGTTTTCTGATTTATTATCAATGGCCTGGCCCGATGTTTTCGCCAGACCGATGTTAAACCTGATTGGTTATCTCGGTGCGTTTGTCGTGGTTGCGGGCGCGATGTATTCCGCCATCGGCCATCGTCTTTGGGGGCGTTGGCGTAAGCGAGAGGCGGTAGTACCGCTGCCCCGCTCAGGCGAATGATTTACGGAGAGTAAAATGAAGTTTGTAGATGAAGCAACGATCCTGGTCGTAGCAGGTGACGGCGGCAATGGTTGCGTAAGCTTCCGCCGCGAAAAGTATATTCCGAAAGGCGGTCCGGACGGCGGCGATGGCGGTGACGGCGGCGATGTCTGGCTGGAAGCGGACGAGAACCTGAACACCCTGATCGACTACCGTTTTGAAAAATCGTTCCGCGCCGAACGCGGGCAGAATGGCCAGAGCCGCGACTGTACCGGTAAGCGTGGTAAAGACGTGACGGTGAAAGTGCCGGTCGGGACCCGGGTTATCGACCAGGGAACCGGCGAGACCATGGGCGACATGACCAAACACGGTCAGCGTCTGATGGTGGCGAAAGGTGGCTGGCACGGTCTGGGCAACACCCGTTTCAAATCATCCGTTAACCGCACCCCGCGTCAGAAGACCATGGGTACCCCGGGCGATAAGCGCGACCTGCAGCTGGAGCTGATGCTGCTGGCCGATGTCGGGATGCTGGGGATGCCGAACGCCGGCAAATCCACCTTCATCCGCGCGGTCTCCGCCGCCAAGCCGAAAGTGGCTGACTATCCGTTTACCACCCTGGTGCCGAGCCTGGGCGTGGTGCGTATGGACAACGAGAAGAGCTTCGTGGTCGCCGATATCCCGGGGCTGATTGAAGGCGCAGCGGAAGGCGCAGGCCTTGGTATCCGCTTCCTCAAGCACCTTGAGCGCTGCCGTGTGCTGCTGCATCTCATCGACATCGAGCCTATCGATGGTTCCGATCCGGTTGAGAATGCCCGCATTATCATTGGCGAGCTGGAGAAATACAGCGAGAAGCTGGCCTCCAAGCCACGCTGGTTAGTCTTTAACAAGATTGACCTGATGGACAAAGCGGAAGCCGAAGCCAAAGCGAAGGCGATTGCCGAAGCGCTGGGTTGGGAAGATAAATTCTACCTGATCTCAGCGGCCAGCCAGCAGGGCGTGAAAGAGCTGTGCTGGGACGTGATGACCTTTATCATCGAAAACCCGATCGTGCATGTGGAAGAAGAGCAGAAGCCGGAGAAAGTCGAGTTCATGTGGGACGACTATCACCGTCAGCAGCTTGAAGAAGCCGAAGTCGAAGTGGAAGATGACGAAGACTGGGATGACGACTGGGACGAAGACGACGAAGAAGGCGTCGAATTCATCTACAAACGCTAATCCTGACTTCGCTGGATCAAAAAGGGCCGCATCTGATGCGGCCCTTTTGTTTTAGTTGTTCTGGTACAAATCTTTATACAAGCGGCTTTCAAAGCGGACCAGCGGGATGCGGCGATTACGCTGGTCGGCGGGTTCCACGGCGTAGCCGGAGAGATATTGCACGAAGGCCACCTTTTGTCCGCTGGCGGTAGTGATAAAGCCTGCAAGGTTATAAACTCCCTGCAACGAACCTGTTTTCGCCGAGACTTTGCCATCCACGCCCGCCTGGTGGAGACCGGCGCGGTATTGCAGCGACCCGTCGTGGCCCGCCAGCGGCAGCATGGAGATGAAGTTGAGCTCGGTATCGTGCTGGGCGATATACTGCAGCACCTGCATCATGGTCGCCGGGGCGATCAGGTTGTGGCGCGACAAGCCAGAGCCGTCGGCGATGATCGTGTTGCCGAGATCGACCCCAGCCTGTTGACGCAGGATCTGGCGTACGGCATCGGATCCTGCCCGCCAGGTGCCTGGTACGCCGAAGCGGGCGTGGCCGATGGTACGAAAGACGGTGTCGGCAATCATGTTATCTGACTTCTTCAGCATGATCCGCAGCAGATCGTGCAGTGGAGCCGACTGGGTGGTGGCTAATACCGTTCCGGGGTCATTGGCCAGCGTCTGGCGCAACAGCGTGCCGCTATAGGTGATCCCCGCCTGGGTCAGCTCCGCTTTGAGGATCGCCCCGGCGTAGCTGGCGCCATCCTGAATGGCGAAGGCCAGCGGCAGCGGCTCGCTACGCTGCGGCAGGCAGCCAGTGAGGGTATAGCGATTGAGATCGCCTGGCACTACGTCGAGCTCGCAGTACTGTGCTTCTGCTGAGCCGCGCGCCAGCGTTCGCACCTGGCTGAACATGGTGACAGGATAATAGGACGCAACGCGAATGAAGGCGAGATCGCCCGGTTTCTGCGCGCTATACAGCGAGACAGAGAAGCAGTTACGGTCGACAATTGCGGCCGCCGGCGGGGCGCTGAAGCACTGCGTCAGGTCGTTCCACGGCCAGCCCGGCGCTTTGTCATGGCTGGCGAAGACCGAGGTATCGATGAGCACATTGCCTTCGATACGCTGCACGCCAGCTTTCTTCAGCGTCGCCACCATGTTGCGAATATCCTGCCGTTTGAGCGTCGGATCGCCGCCGAAGCGCGCAATCAGGTCGCCTTTCAGCACGCCGCCGTCAAGTGAGCCTTTGGTTTCCAGCGTGGTGGTAAAGCGAAAATCGGGCCCCAGCTGCAGCAGAGCCGCCAGCGCGGTGATGACCTTTTGCGTACTGGCCGGGAGCGCCATTTGCTGGCTGTGGTAGTCGATTTCCGGCGTCGATGCACCGACCTTTTGCGCCATAAAGGCAAGGTTCGCACCGGCGGGAAGCTGGTTGATGTACTCGTCAATATTCGCCGCCTGAGCGCTAAGCGCTATACCGGCAGTCAATCCGATGATAAATCTGGGAAATCGCATAATCTCGCGCTAACAACCTGAAGCCAGGCCGTCATACTACGGTGCAACGCCCAGTAAAGTAAACGATGACCCATAATGAACTTCGGGGTAAAATACCTATCAAATGAAAAATTGCTGCTGACCTGGGGAGTGTTTCCCGGGTCGGTTTCTTTTTGCTCGTGTCCTGCCTGTGGGCAGGGCAGGTGGCGGGGCGGAGCTCTCCGTTCCCTGAAGGAATGATAAAGAGGTATAACTAATGCAAGCGATTCCGATGACCTTACGTGGCGCTGAGAAACTGCGCGAAGAACTGGATTATCTGAAGTCTGTGCGTCGTCCTGAAATCATTGCCGCTATTGCTGACGCTCGTGAACACGGCGATCTGAAAGAGAATGCTGAGTATCATGCTGCGCGTGAGCAGCAGGGCTTCTGCGAAGGGCGTATCAAAGATATTGAAGCGAAGCTGTCCAATGCCCAGGTGATCGATATCACCAAAATGCCGAACAATGGCCGGGTAATTTTTGGCTCAACCGTCAGCGTGCTCAACCTCGATACCGATGAGGAACAGACCTACCGCATCGTGGGTGATGATGAAGCTGATTTTAAGCAGAATCTGATCTCCGTGAACTCGCCGATCGCCCGTGGTCTGATCGGCAAAGAGCAGGATGACGTTGTGACTATCCGTACTCCGGGTGGTGAAGTGGAATACGAAATTACTAAGGTTGAATACCTGTAAGGCGTATTTCCCGCTACGATGTTTATAGATTGTAAAGAAAGGAAAAAGGCCGCATAGCGGCCTTTTATCAACGTCAGGAGCATGGCATTTTGCTCGCCTGGCCGCAGAAATCCCTCGTTTTACACAAAGTTGTGTCGAGATTCAGGATATTCTTAGCGTGGCAGCGAGATCTTACGCTCTGGCGTTGGGCGGTACAGAACCAGCGTTTTACCGATGACCTGTACGTTACAGGCGCCGGTTTCACGTACGATGGCTTCCACGATCAAGGCTTTAGTTTCGCGATCTTCTGAGGCGATCTTCACCTTGATGAGCTCATGGTGCCCTAACGCTTGTTCGATCTCGGCCAGTACCCCTTCGGTCAAACCATTATTGCCAAGCATAACTACCGGCTTGAGCGGATGTGCCAGACCTTTCAGGTGCTGTTTTTGTTTAGTACTCAGATTCATCGTGTTTTTTTGCTTACGTTGGGATTGAAAACGGGTCATTCTACCGCCATCTCCCATATATCGCCAAACTACCGCGTCGATTTTTACGCAGTAAAGTACGATGAACCCGAACGGGAATGTTAAATGACAGGTAAAAAGCGTTCTGCCAGCTCAAGCCGCTGGCTTCAGGAACACTTTAGCGATAAATATGTTCAACAGGCACAGAAAAAGGGGTTACGTTCCCGTGCCTGGTTTAAACTTGATGAAATACAGCAAAGTGACAAAATTTTTAAGCCGGGGATGACGATAGTCGATCTCGGTGCTGCTCCCGGTGGCTGGTCGCAGTATGCGGTCACGCAGATCGGCAACAGCGGCCGCATCATCGCTTGTGATCTTTTACCAATGGATCCAATCGTTGGTGTGGACTTTCTTCAGGGCGATTTTCGTGATGAATTAGTCCTGAAAGCGTTACTTGAGCGAGTGGGCGACAGTAAAGTCCAAGTTGTCATGTCCGATATGGCGCCGAATATGTGCGGAACACCGGCGGTGGATATTCCCCGGGCTATGTATCTGGTAGAACTGGCGCTTGAAATGTCTCGTGATGTATTAGCGCCAGGTGGTAGTTTTGTAGTGAAGGTGTTCCAGGGCGAAGGCTTCGATGAGTATCTTCGAGAAATTCGCTCCCTGTTTACGAAGGTCAAAGTTCGTAAACCGGACTCTTCCCGCGCTCGTTCGCGTGAAGTGTATATTGTAGCGACCGGGCGTAAACCATAACCGGCAGATTTCAAACGAAAGTTTGAAAGAAACTGGATATAGAGTATCCTGACGCTGTTTTTAACACAGTTGTAATAAGAGGTTAATCCCTTGAGTGACATGGCGAAAAACCTAATACTCTGGCTGGTCATTGCCGTTGTGCTGATGTCAGTATTCCAGAGCTTTGGGCCCAGCGAGTCGAATGGCCGCAAGGTGGATTATTCTACCTTCCTGCAAGAGGTCAATCAGGACCAGGTTCGCGAAGCGCGTATCAACGGACGTGAGATCAACGTTACCAAGAAAGATAGTAACCGTTACACGACTTACATTCCGGTTAACGATCCGAAGCTGCTCGATAACCTGTTGACTAAAAACGTCAAAGTTATTGGCGAACCACCAGAAGAGCCAAGCCTGCTGGCTTCCATCTTCATCTCCTGGTTCCCAATGCTGCTGTTGATCGGCGTCTGGATCTTCTTTATGCGGCAAATGCAGGGCGGCGGCGGGAAGGGCGCGATGTCCTTCGGCAAAAGCAAAGCCCGTATGCTGACGGAAGACCAGATCAAAACCACTTTTGCCGACGTTGCCGGGTGTGACGAAGCGAAAGAGGAAGTCGGTGAGCTGGTGGAATACCTGCGTGAGCCGAGCCGCTTCCAGAAACTGGGCGGTAAGATCCCGAAAGGCGTCCTGATGGTCGGCCCTCCGGGTACCGGTAAAACGCTGCTGGCGAAAGCGATCGCTGGCGAAGCAAAAGTACCGTTCTTCACAATTTCCGGTTCTGATTTCGTCGAAATGTTCGTCGGTGTCGGTGCATCTCGTGTGCGTGACATGTTCGAGCAGGCTAAGAAAGCAGCGCCTTGCATCATCTTCATCGATGAAATCGACGCCGTCGGCCGCCAGCGTGGCGCGGGTCTTGGCGGTGGTCACGATGAACGTGAGCAGACCCTGAACCAGATGCTGGTTGAAATGGACGGCTTCGAAGGTAACGAAGGTATTATCGTTATCGCGGCGACTAACCGTCCGGACGTTCTGGACCCCGCGCTGCTGCGTCCAGGCCGCTTCGACCGTCAGGTTGTCGTTGGTCTGCCGGATGTTCGCGGTCGTGAACAGATCCTGAAAGTGCATATGCGTCGCGTACCGCTGGCGCCGGATATCGACGCGGCGATCATTGCGCGCGGTACCCCTGGCTTCTCTGGTGCGGACCTGGCGAACCTGGTCAACGAAGCGGCGCTGTTTGCTGCTCGCGGCAACAAACGTGTTGTTTCGATGGTTGAGTTCGAAAAAGCGAAAGACAAAATCATGATGGGTGCGGAACGTCGCTCCATGGTGATGACGGAAGCGCAGAAAGAATCGACTGCTTACCACGAAGCAGGCCACGCCATTATCGGCCGTCTGGTTCCGGAACACGATCCGGTCCATAAAGTGACGATTATCCCGCGCGGTCGTGCGCTGGGTGTGACCTTCTTCCTGCCGGAAGGCGATGCGATCAGCGCCAGCCGTCAGAAACTGGAAAGTCAGATCTCCACCCTGTACGGCGGTCGTCTGGCGGAAGAGATTATCTACGGTCCGGAACATGTTTCTACCGGCGCGTCCAACGACATTAAAGTGGCGACGAACCTGGCGCGTAACATGGTGACCCAGTGGGGCTTCTCCGACAAACTCGGTCCGCTGCTGTATGCGGAAGAAGAAGGCGAAGTCTTCCTCGGCCGTAGCGTAGCGAAAGCGAAGCATATGTCCGATGAAACCGCGCGTATCATCGACCAGGAAGTGAAATCGCTGATCGAGCGTAACTACGGTCGTGCTCGCCAGCTGCTGAACGACAACATGGATATCCTGCACGCGATGAAAGATGCGCTCATGAAATATGAGACTATCGATGCGCCGCAGATTGACGACCTGATGGCTCGTCGCGATGTTCGTCCGCCGGCGGGTTGGGAAGAACCGGGTTCTTCGAATAACTCTGACAACAATGGCACGCCTCGTGCGCCGCGTCCGGTTGATGAACCGCGTACGCCGAACCCGGGCAACACCATGTCAGAGCAGCTGGGCGACAAGTAAGCTACCGCTGTTGATGTCTTGTTTTAACCTTAAAAACCCCGGGGCGCCCGCTCCGGGGTTTTTCTTTTTTTAACCTCTTCAGTCTCAGGGATTTTGTGATGAAACTTGTAGCCCAGGGCTCAACCCTCGATCTCTCTCATCCGCATGTGATGGGCATTCTTAATGTGACTCCCGACTCCTTCTCCGATGGCGGCGCTCACAACTCGCTGGTTGAGGCGGTGAAGCATGCCAATCTGATGATTAACGCCGGGGCGACCATCATTGATATCGGCGGTGAATCCACGCGGCCAGGGGCGGCTGAGGTGAGCGTAGAAGAGGAACTCGCGCGGGTGATCCCGGTTGTCGAAGCGATCGCTCAGCGCTTTGAAGTGTGGATCTCGGTGGATACCTCCAAACCGGAGGTTATCCGCGAATCGGCCCGGGCAGGGGCGCATATCATTAACGATATTCGTTCGCTGACCGAACCTGGCGCGCTGCAGGCCGCTGCGGAAACCGGGCTGCCGGTGTGTCTGATGCATATGCAAGGTCAGCCGAAAACCATGCAGGAGGCGCCGAAATATGAGGATGTCTTCGCCGATGTCAAGCGCTTTTTTGCAGAACATATTGTGCGCTGCGAGCAGGCGGGGATCGCAAAAGAAAAATTGCTGCTCGACCCGGGATTCGGTTTCGGTAAAAATCTCTCCCACAATTATCAGCTGCTGGCCAGACTGGGTGAATTTCACCACTTTGGGCTGCCTTTGTTGGTTGGTATGTCGCGGAAGTCGATGGTAGGTCAGTTGCTGAACGTCGGGCCGTCAGAACGGCTGAACGGCAGCCTGGCGTGTGCCGTCATTGCAGCAATGCAGGGCGCGCAGATAATCCGCGTCCATGATGTCAAAGAAACGGTAGAAGCGCTGCGCGTGGTGGAAGCCACCCTCGCCGCTAAGGGAAAAAAACGTTATGAGTAACCGCAAGTATTTTGGCACCGATGGTATTCGTGGCCGCGTCGGCGATGCGCCGATCACTCCGGAATTTGTGCTTAAGCTGGGCTGGGCAGCGGGGAAAGTGTTAGCGCGCCACGGCTCGCGTAAAATTATCATCGGCAAGGATACCCGTATTTCCGGCTATATGCTGGAGTCTGCGCTGGAAGCTGGGCTGGCGGCAGCGGGGCTTTCTGCATCGTTCACCGGACCCATGCCGACACCGGCCATCGCCTACCTGACGCGCGCCTTCCGCGCCGAGGCGGGGATCGTTATTTCAGCTTCGCATAACCCTTTCTACGACAACGGTATTAAATTCTTCTCCATTGAGGGCACCAAGCTGCCGGATGATGTGGAAGAGGCGATTGAAGCCGAAATGGAGAAAGAACTCACCTGCGTGGATTCGGCAGAGCTGGGCAAAGCCAGCCGTATCGTTGATGCCGCCGGGCGCTACATTGAATTTTGTAAAGGCACCTTTCCCAACGAACTGAGCCTCGGCACGCTGAAAGTGGTGGTGGACTGCGCGCACGGTGCGACCTATCACATTGCCCCCAATGTCTTCCGCGAGCTGGGCGCTCAGGTTATCGCGATGGGCTGCGAGCCTGACGGCCTCAACATCAACGAAGAGGTCGGCGCCACCGACGTGCGTGCGTTGCAGGCGCGCGTGCTGGCGGAGAAAGCCGATCTGGGTATTGCCTACGACGGCGATGGCGATCGGGTGATCATGGTTGACCATGAAGGCAATAAAGTCGATGGCGACCAGATCCTCTACATCATCGCCCGGGAAGGGCTGCGTCAGGGGCAGCTGCGCGGCGGCGCCGTTGGTACCCTGATGAGTAATATGGGACTGGAGCTGGCGCTCAAGCAGTTAGGCATCCCGTTTGCCCGCGCGAAGGTCGGTGACCGTTATGTACTGGAGATGCTGCAGGAAAAAGGCTGGCGCATTGGTGCGGAAAACTCAGGCCACGTGATCCTGCTGGATAAAACCACCACCGGCGATGGCATCGTCGCCAGTCTGCAGGTGGTCGCGGCGATGGTACGTAACCATATGAGTCTGCATGACCTTTGCAGTGGCATGAAGATGTTCCCTCAGTTACTGGTGAATGTGCGTTTTACCGAAGGCAGCGGTAACCCACTGGAGAACGAGCATGTCAAAGCGGTGACCGCAGAAGTGGAAGCAGCGTTAGGGAAACGCGGCCGTGTCCTGCTGCGTAAATCCGGAACGGAGCCGCTGATCCGCGTCATGGTAGAAGGCGAGCATGAAGATCAGGTGCACGAGTTTGCGCATCGCATCGCCGAAGCGGTAAAAAGCGTCTAAGCTTGCCGGCTAAGTGGTTAAAAAGGCGGCGCTTGCCGCCTTTTTTATGATAGAAAACCGACTTTTTGCTGTTTTTTTCTGCAGTTGATACAATGTGTCGAAATTGCCCTTGCGAAGGTCATTCGCTTTGGTTAGTATTCACACCCGCTTCAGTGGGAAACGTTAAAACGTCCCGCTTTATTGGTCGAAGCACTTGGTATGCGGCAAATCCGCAAGGAACAGGTTGATTATGTACGAAGCTCTTTTGGTTGTTTTCCTTATTGTAGCGATTGGCCTTGTTGGTCTGGTTATGCTGCAGCAAGGTAAAGGCGCTGATATGGGAGCCTCCTTCGGTGCAGGCGCTTCCGGCACACTGTTTGGGTCCAGCGGTTCTGGCAACTTCATGACCCGTATGACCGGTATCCTGGCTGCGCTGTTCTTCATCATCAGTCTGGCGCTGGGTAACATCAACAGCAACAAGACCAGTAAAGGAAGTGAGTGGGATAACCTGAGTGCACCGAAAACGGAGCAAACTCAGCCAACTGCGCCGGCTCAGCCGACCAGCGACATCCCGCACTAAGTATTCTGTACCGAGGTGGTGGAATTGGTAGACACGCTACCTTGAGGTGGTAGTGCCCTAACGGGCTTGTGGGTTCGAGTCCCATCCTCGGTACCAATATTCCAGAAAAAAGACGCTGAAAAGCGTCTTTTTTTGTTTTTGTCCCCTCCGGCCATTTAATTATAAACATCTCTTTGCTGGTTCCCTTCTTTTACTGTCGTTAAAGTCGCCTCGTCAAATTAACAGAGGTGAAGTGACATAATGAACAAGATCGGGTTGCTTATCGTCGCCGGTGTGCTCGGTTTAGCAGGGTGCAGTTCAACATCGCCCTCCCAAACGGTGGAGACGATTAATGCGCTAACGGTACCGGTATCGCACAGTGAGCCTGGGGCGACAGCGAATAATGCCCAGGCGGTGACGCGCTATTTCCAGGACAATACGGCGCTGATTGGTCGCCTTAACCATTCGTTGAAAAATCATTATTTGCAGGATGTGGAGCGCCGCGATGTGTTTGACAGACATAGTGAGGCGTACCAGGTGTATGGCGCCCTGACCCGTCTGGAGCAGATGGCGTCCATGAATGATGTTTACCGTAAAGAGAATAATGTTGCCGGTCTGCAGGAGATCAACCGCGTGCTGAAAAGCGTGCCGTTGGCCAGCTGAGAGAAGACAGGGACTGCCGGACAGCAATCCCTGTGTAAGGATTAAAAGCGGAAATTAACCCCGGCATAGGCCCCGTCGGCAAGGGTATTGTCACGATTGCCATCTTTCCCCGCCATATCGATATAACGATAGCCTGCTTCGATATTCAGAGACGGGAGTACGTTAATACGTAATCCGGCATTGGCCTCCACATAATCATCGACGCCGCTGGACATTGAGTCCGGCGAGTAATACCCCTCACCGAAGAGCGTGAAGTACTGGCCGAGGGGCAGCTCTGCGCCGCCGCCAGCGGCGATGGCATAGCCTTCATCACCATCTTTGGGATTCAGATAGACGCCTTTACCGCCCAGCGTCATCAGAAAAGGTCCAAGGTTAAAGTTGTAGCCCATTCCCAGCCCTACGCTGTCCCCGTCATTGTCGCTGTGAGCCCACTGGGTATTGAACGTCATACCCGGTTCCCCGGCGCCAAAGCTGGCGGACAGATTGGTGAACTCGGCACCGGCTTCACCATGCAGGTTAACGGATGCGCAGACGGCGCTGCTGGCCCCCAGGGCGATCATCACGGCAAACAATTTTGGAGCAATCGACTTCATTGTTGAATTCCTTCAGATAAAAAAAAGCCCGATACGGGCGTTCGGGCAAAATTAACGGGTTCTTGGATCTCATCGTTATGGTCGCTGCAGACGGCAGGCGAGGGGGTCAACTCCCGCTACCGCTGCTCACGCCTGGCCGATTTCCGGGGCATATCCTGAGCCGGTGCAGGCCCGGCGGTTAACGCCGTGAGTGGTTGCCTGCTGGTCGAGCCCAGGGACATGTTGTCCGCCGGTAAATTCAGGTGCTCAGCATAAAATTTTTCTTTTTTTACCGTTAGCGTTTATTAATTTAAATTTAAACATTTTCAACATTGAGGCGAGTAACAACAAATAAAGGTGACTGACGCGGTCAAAATTTTTCAGGAAGTGAGGTGATACTTTGCAAATAACCGCCGCGGGCGAAAGCAATATAACCGCCTTTCTTTAATGCTGACAAGACATTGAGAATACTGCTGCGCGACAGGTGGGTCCTGTCCTGAATATATTCAAGAATAGACACGCGCAGTCGGGTCTCTGCGGTTAATAGCATCATTTCCAGCAGATGGTTACGGATCACTGAATAGGTTCGCTGTTGCAGGACCAGATCGTCACGATATACCAGGTAAGAAGTATGATAGGCCAGCAGGCTGGTCACCTCCTCCCACAGGTTATGCTGACGAAAGAGCGCGGAAGCCAGGTCATAGTCGATGCGTAGCAGTTCGGAAGAGACTTCCGCTCGCAGGCTATGGCTGCGGCTGGGCTGTAGCATTTCCGCCACGCCGAAAAGGTGGGGCTCATAGACGGTCACCATCAATAGCTTGTCGGAATTCCGAATAATCGATAGCTCGCCTTTTTTAAAAATAAAGAGCTGGGTTTTGCCTTTATATTCCCAGGTGAGTCTTTTTCTGGCGATCGCGTTAACGGGCGTCGCGTGTGGCTCAAGCACATCGATCAGTCGGTCAATGGCCTTTTGCGGCCTGATCGGCGGTTTAATATTCATGATGTTTATCACCAGATATGAATTAATCAATTGAGGCTATTATAATCAACAATTTTGCTGACCGGGCGATAAGGAAAAAATGCCTCTTTTCAATTTTTCTGGCGCTGACAGGGAACAAAAAATAAAAAGCCGGCGGAGGGCCGCCGGCGGGGAGCAAACATCGTCAGGCGATTATTTGCCTTTGTTTTCCAGATTCTCAACCTGCGGTAAACCGGTTGCTGAGGAGGCGCTCAGCAGGCCTGACTGGGCATAGCCGAACAGCTTCTCGCGGGTATCGGTGATATCCAGATTACGCATGGTCAGCTGACCGATACGGTCTTCGGCGGTAAACATGGAATCGCCTTTTTCCATGGTCAGACGCTCTGCTTTATAGGTCAGGTTGTCTGAAACGGTATTGAGGATCGAGTAGTCGTTACCGCGACGCAGCTCAAGGGTAACTTCGCCGGTGATCTGGCTCGCGACCCAGCGCTGCAGAGAATCACGCAGCATCAGCGCCTGGGAATCGAACCAGCGTCCCTGATACAGCAGGCGGCCCAGCTGACGACCGTGGGCATGGTATTGCTCGATTGTGTCTTCGTTATGGATACCGGTCAGCAGACGCTCGTAGGCGATATGCAGTAGCGCCATCCCGGGGGCTTCATAAATACCGCGGCTTTTCGCTTCGATAATGCGGTTTTCAATCTGATCGCTCATCCCCAGACCGTGGCGGCCGCCGATGCGGTTGGCTTCCAGCATCATCTCGACGTCATCAGCGAAGGTTTTGCCATTCAGCGCCACCGGATGGCCTTGCTCAAAGCGTACGGTTACCTCTTCCGCAGGGATCTTCACGTTTTCGTCCCAGAACTTCACGCCCATAATCGGGTTGACGATTTTCACGCTGGAATTGAGGAATTCGAGGTCTTTCGCTTCGTGGGTGGCGCCGAGCATGTTGGAGTCGGTGGAATAGGCTTTTTCAACCGACATCTTGTAGTCAAAGCCGCAGGCGATCATAAATTCGGACATTTCGTGACGGCCGCCGAGCTCATCGATGAAATCACTGTCCAGCCACGGCTTGTAAATCTGCAGTTCAGCATTGGTCAGCAGGCCGTAACGATAGAAACGTTCGATATCGTTGCCTTTATAGGTGCTGCCATCGCCCCAGATGTTGACGCCATCTTCTTTCATTGCCGCCACCAGCATGGTGCCGGTGACCGCGCGGCCCAGCGGCGTGGTGTTGAAGTAGGTCAACCCACCGGTGGTGTTATGGAAAGCGCCACACTGAATCGCCGCGATCCCTTCTGCGACCAGCTGTTTGCGGCAGTCGATCAGACGGGCACCTTCAGCGCCATACTCTTTCGCGCGGCGCGGAATAGCATCGTAGTCGTCTTCGTCCGGTTGACCCAGGTTAGCGGTATATGCATAAGGCACGGCGCCTTTTTTGCGCATCCATAACAGCGCGGCGCTGGTATCCAGTCCACCAGAGAAAGCGATACCAATACGTTGACCAACCGGGAGATGCTTGAGAATCGTCGTCATAAAATAAAACCCTGCTCGATAGACTGTGGTGAGTTCGACTCAACAACCTTAACTGCATTTTTATGCATTAATTGTGAGTATTCATTTAACCATCTTTTACTGGCGACAGGAAGGGCTTCATCATCTTTTTGCTAAAAAAGCCTGAAATACCAGCACAAACGGCAATCGGGGGCGATAAAAAGCATGTTGACAAAATATACTAATTGCCGATACAATTCACCCCGATTTTATGTCCCGTCTTCGGTACCAAATCCCAGCAGTATTTGCGTCTTTTGCTCAATAAGAGTAAAATATGCCACGTTTCAGGCGCGGGGTGGAGCAGCCTGGTAGCTCGTCGGGCTCATAACCCGAAGGTCGTCGGTTCAAATCCGGCCCCCGCAACCACTTTCCCATTAAGTACTTTTTCAAATATACTGTGAGGACTAAGTGTCCTTCGTAGCCGAATTTGAAAGAATTCTTGCGGAAGGTGTTCCAGATCGCCATGGCGATCTCAGGGTTCAGTTACCTAAAGCCCCGATTTATCGGGGTTTTTTGTTATCTGACTTCAGAATAACTGGGCTATACGCCCTTTTTTTATGTCTTGGGGGTGGGTTTGTCCACATTAGAGCAAAAATTGACAGAGATGCTCACAGCGCCGGTTGAAGCGCTTGGCTTTGAGCTGGTCGGCATCGAATTTATTCGCGGTCGCACATCCACACTGCGCATCTATATTGATAGTGAAGATGGCATCAACGTTGATGATTGTGCTGATGTGAGCCACCAGGTAAGCGCCGTCATGGATGTTGAAGACCCGATCACTGTCGCTTACAACCTGGAAGTCTCTTCGCCTGGTCTCGACCGTCCGATGTTCACCGCCGAACACTACCAACGTTTCACTGGCGAAGAAGTTGCGCTGGTGCTGCGCATGGCGGTTCAGAACCGTCGCAAATGGCAGGGCATTATCAAAGCGGTAGACGGTGAAATGATCACGGTAACCGTCGAAGGCAAAGATGAAGTGTTCGCGCTGAGTAACATCCAGAAGGCGAACCTGGTTCCCCACTTTTAACAGTCTGGATTGAGGTGAAAGGCCCCGATGAACAAAGAAATTTTGGCTGTTGTTGAAGCCGTTTCCAACGAAAAAGCGCTGCCGCGCGAGAAAATTTTCGAAGCGCTGGAAAGCGCGCTGGCAACGGCCACCAAGAAAAAATACGAACAAGAGATCGACGTTCGCGTAGAAATCGACCGTAAGAGCGGCGATTTCGACACCTTCCGTCGCTGGCTGGTTGTTGAAGAGGTGACTCAGCCGACGCGCGAGATCACGCTGGAAGCAGCGCGTTACGAAGATGAAAGCATGAACGTCGGCGACTATGTCGAAGATCAGATTGAATCTGTTACCTTCGACCGTATCACCACGCAGACCGCTAAACAGGTTATCGTGCAGAAAGTCCGCGAAGCCGAGCGCGCGATGGTGGTCGATCAGTTCCGCGAGCACGAAGGTGAGATCATCACCGGCGTGGTGAAAAAAGTGAACCGCGACAACATCACCCTGGATCTGGGCAACAACGCTGAAGCCGTGATCCTGCGTGAAGATATGCTGCCGCGTGAAAACTTCCGTCCGGGCGACCGCATCCGCGGCGTACTGTACGCTGTCCGTCCGGAAGCGCGTGGCGCCCAGCTGTTCGTGACCCGTTCCAAACCTGAGATGCTGATCGAATTGTTCCGCATTGAAGTGCCGGAAATCGGTGAAGAAGTGCTGGAGATCAAAGCGGCGGCTCGCGATCCGGGCTCTCGTGCCAAAATCGCGGTGAAAACCAACGACAAGCGCATCGACCCGGTTGGCGCTTGCGTCGGTATGCGCGGTGCGCGCGTGCAGGCCGTCTCTACTGAGCTGGGCGGCGAACGCATCGATATCGTCCTGTGGGATGATAACCCGGCGCAGTTCGTGATCAACGCCATGGCGCCGGCAGACGTCGCGTCTATCGTGGTGGATGAAGATAAACACACCATGGATATCGCGGTAGAAGCGGGCAACCTGGCGCAGGCGATTGGCCGTAACGGTCAGAACGTTCGTCTGGCTTCGCAGCTCAGCGGCTGGGAACTCAACGTGATGACCGTTGACGACCTGCAGGCTAAGCACCAGGCGGAAGCGCATGCCGCTATCGATACCTTCACCAAATATCTCGATATTGATGAAGATTTCGCGACAGTGCTGGTTGAAGAAGGCTTCTCCTCGCTGGAAGAGCTGGCCTATGTGCCGATGAAAGAACTGCTGGAAATCGACGGTCTGGATGAAGCCACCGTTGAAGCACTTCGTGAGCGTGCGAAAAACGCACTGACTACGCTGGCGCTGGCTCAGGAAGAAAGCCTGGGAGATAACAAACCTGCCGATGATCTGTTGAATCTGGAAGGTCTGGATCGTGCCCTGGCATTCAAACTGGCTGCCCGTGGTGTTTGTACGCTGGAAGATCTCGCCGAGCAGGGCGTTGATGACCTGGCTGATATCGAAGGGATGACCGACGAGAAAGCTGGCGAGCTCATCATGGCCGCTCGCAACATTTGTTGGTTCGGCGACGAAGCGTAATAAACTGTAGCAGGAAGGAACAGCATGACAGATGTGACTATTAAAGCGCTGGCCTCAGAGATTCAGACCTCTGTGGATCGCCTGATACAGCAATTTGCTGACGCAGGCATCCGCAAATCGGCTGATGATTCTGTGACCGCGCAAGAGAAACAAACTTTGTTGACGCACCTGAACCGTGAACACGGCTCGGCGCCCGACAAGCTGACGTTGCAGCGTAAAACACGCAGCACGTTGAATATTCCAGGTACCGGTGGAAAGAGTAAATCGGTACAAATCGAAGTCCGCAAGAAACGCACCTTTGTGAAACGCGATCCGCAAGAGGCTGAACGTCTGGCCGCGGAAGAGCAGGCGCAGCGTGAAGCGGAAGAGCAGGCCCGTCGTGAAGCTGAAGAAGCAGCGAAACGCGAGGCGCAATTAAAAGCTGAACGTGAGGCCGCAGAACAAGCTAAACGTGAAGTCGCTGATAAAGCGAAACGTGAAGCTGCGGAAAAAGACAAAGTGAGCAATCAACATACCGACGAAATGACCAAAACCGCCCAGGCTGAAAAGATCCGCCGTGAGAACGAAGCCGCGGAACTGAAGCGCAAATCGGAAGAAGAAGCACGCCGCAAACTTGAAGAAGAAGCGCGCCGTGTAGCGGAAGAAGCACGCCGTATGGCAGAAGAAAACGAAAAAAATTGGTCTGAAACCTCAGACAGCCCGGAAGATAGCAGCGACTATCACGTCACTACGTCACAGCATGCTCGTCAGGCTGAAGATGATAACGATCGTGAAGTTGAAGGCGGTCGCGGCCGTAGCCGTAGCAGCAAAGCGGCGCGTCCGGCGAAGAAAGGCAACAAACACGCTGAATCTAAAGCTGATCGTGAAGAAGCCCGTGCGGCCGTTCGCGGTGGTAAAGGCGGTAAGCACCGTAAAGGTTCCGCTCTGCAGCAGGGCTTCCAGAAGCCGGCGCAGGCCGTTAACCGTGACGTTATCATCGGCGAAACCATCACCGTTGGTGAACTGGCTAACAAGATGGCGGTGAAAGGTTCTCAGGTCATCAAAGCGATGATGAAACTGGGCGCCATGGCGACCATTAACCAGGTCATCGACCAGGAAACCGCGCAGCTGGTTGCCGAAGAGATGGGCCACAAAGTTATCCTGCGTCGTGAAAACGAACTGGAAGAAGCGGTAATGAGCGACCGTGACACCGGCGCTGCGGCTGAACCGCGCGCACCGGTCGTGACCATCATGGGTCACGTTGACCACGGTAAAACCTCGCTGCTGGACTATATTCGTTCTACTAAGGTTGCCTCCGGCGAAGCGGGTGGTATTACCCAGCACATCGGTGCTTACCACGTAGAAACCGACAACGGCATGATCACCTTCCTGGACACCCCGGGCCACGCCGCGTTTACCTCCATGCGTGCTCGTGGTGCGCAGGCGACGGATATCGTGGTTCTGGTGGTGGCGGCAGACGACGGCGTGATGCCGCAGACCATCGAAGCTATCCAGCACGCTAAAGCGGCGCAGGTACCGGTGGTGGTTGCGGTGAACAAAATCGATAAGCCAGAAGCTGATCCGGATCGCGTGAAGAATGAACTGTCCCAGTACGGCATCCTGCCGGAAGAGTGGGGCGGCGAGAGCCAGTTCGTCCACGTTTCCGCGAAAGCCGGTACCGGCATCGACGACCTGCTGGACGCGATTCTGCTGCAGGCTGAAGTTCTCGAACTGAAAGCTGTACGTAACGGTATGGCGAGCGGCGCGGTCATCGAGTCCTTCCTCGATAAAGGTCGTGGCCCGGTGGCTACCGTTCTGGTTCGCGAAGGTACTCTGCATAAGGGCGATATTGTCCTGTGTGGCTTTGAATATGGCCGCGTGCGTGCGATGCGTGACGAACTGGGTCGCGAAGTGCTGGAAGCGGGTCCGTCCATTCCGGTGGAAATCCTCGGTCTGTCCGGTGTGCCGGCTGCGGGTGATGAAGTGACTGTG
Organism: Klebsiella sp. PK18; assembly: GCF_057784655.1. Classification (NCBI taxonomy): domain Bacteria; kingdom Pseudomonadati; phylum Pseudomonadota; class Gammaproteobacteria; order Enterobacterales; family Enterobacteriaceae; genus Klebsiella; species Klebsiella sp. PK18. Next base: position 571,171 of record NZ_CM173493.1, read on the forward strand.
GTTCGTGACGAGAAAAAAGCGCGTGAAGTGGCACTGTATCGTCAGGGCAAATTCCGTGAAGTTAAGCTCGCGCGTCAGCAGAAATCTAAGCTGGAAAACATGTTCGCTAACATGACCGAAGGCGAAGTTCACGAAGTGAACATCGTGCTGAAAGCGGACGTACAGGGTTCTGTCGAAGCGATTTCCGATTCCTTACTGAAACTGTCTACCGACGAAGTGAAAGTGAAGATCATCGGTTCCGGCGTAGGTGGTATCACCGAAACCGACGCGACCCTGGCAGCAGCATCCAACGCGATTCTGGTTGGCTTCAACGTTCGTGCCGATGCCTCTGCGCGTAAAGTTATCGAAGCGGAAAGCCTGGATCTGCGTTACTACTCCGTCATCTATAACCTGATCGACGAAGTGAAAGCGGCGATGAGCGGCATGCTGTCTCCGGAACTGAAACAGCAGATCATCGGTCTGGCTGAAGTGCGTGATGTGTTCAAATCGCCGAAATTCGGCGCCATCGCGGGCTGTATGGTTACCGAAGGGACGATCAAACGTCACAACCCTATCCGCGTCCTGCGCGACAACGTGGTTATCTATGAAGGCGAGCTGGAATCCCTGCGCCGCTTCAAAGATGACGTTAACGAAGTCCGTAACGGCATGGAATGTGGTATCGGTGTGAAGAACTACAACGACGTTCGCGTTGGCGATATGATCGAAGTGTTCGAAATCATCGAAATCCAGCGTAGCATCGATTAATCATTTGATGGCTAAGCAGCCGGGGAAGCGAAGCGCCACCCGGCAATCATTTTAAAAAGGGGCTTTTGGCCCCTTTTTTGTCTTTATTCTGGAGAACTTATTATGGCGAAAGAATTTGGTCGCCCGCAGCGTGTGGCCCAGGAGATGCAAAAAGAGATTGCCATCATCCTGCAACGTGAAATCAAAGATCCGCGTCTGGGTATGATGACCACCGTTTCCGGTGTGGAAATGTCCCGTGACCTGGCCTATGCCAAGGTGTATGTCACCTTCCTCAACGACAAAGATGAAGCCGCGGTGAAAGCGGGCATCAAAGCGCTGCAGGAAGCTTCTGGTTTTATCCGCTCCCTGCTGGGTAAAGCGATGCGCCTGCGTATCGTGCCGGAACTGACTTTCTTCTACGACAACTCGCTGGTGGAAGGGATGCGTATGTCCAACCTGGTCACCAGCGTGGTGAAACACGACGATGAACGTCGTGTGAACCCGGACGACAGCAAGGAGGACTGATGAGTCGTCCTCGTCGTCGCGGCCGCGACGTGCACGGCGTATTGTTGCTGGACAAGCCTCAGGGCGCTTCCAGCAACGATGTGCTGCAGAAAGTAAAGCGTATTTATAACGCCAACCGCGCTGGCCACACCGGCGCGCTGGATCCGCTGGCGACCGGTATGCTGCCAGTGTGTCTTGGCGAAGCGACCAAGTTTTCCCAGTATCTGCTGGACTCCGATAAGCGTTATCGCGTGATCGCCAAACTGGGCCAGCGCACGGATACCTCCGATGCCGACGGTCAGGTGGTGGAAGAGCGTCCGCTAACCTTTAGCGACGAGCAGCTGGCGGCGGCGCTGGATAGTTTCCGCGGCGAGACGCAGCAGGTACCGTCGATGTACTCGGCGCTGAAGTATCAGGGCAAGAAGCTGTACGAGTATGCTCGTCAGGGCATTGAGGTCCCGCGTGAAGCCCGGCCGATTACGGTCTATGAGCTGCTGTTTATTCGCCATGAAGGCGATGAACTGGAGCTGGAGATCCACTGCTCGAAAGGCACCTACATCCGGACGATTATCGATGATTTAGGTGAAAAGCTCGGCTGCGGCGCGCACGTGATTTTCCTGCGTCGCCTGGCGGTGAGCAAATACCCGGTTGAGCGGATGGTGACCCTCGAGCAGCTGCAGGCGCTGGTCGATCAGGCGGCAGCGCAGGATATTCCTGCCGCGCAGCTGCTTGATCCGCTGCTGATGCCGATGGACAGCCCGGCGTCGGACTATCCGCTGGTGGCGATTCCGGAGACCTCCGCGGTTTACTTTAAAAACGGTAACCCGGTTCGTCAGTCAGGCGCGCCGCTTAACGGGCTGGTGCGGGTGATGGAAAACGAATCCGGCAAGTTTCTCGGCATGGGCGAAATTGACGATGAAGGCCGCGTGGCGCCGCGTCGTCTGGTGGTGGAATACCCGGCGTAAGCGCTTTTCTTGCGATAAAAGCCTGCTACGAGTAGAATATCGCCGCTTAACGTCCGCTAAAGTGTTTTAACATTTTCGGGCGTTGCATCAGGGGTCGCTGAATTAGAGATCGGCACCCTTTCTTTCTTTTAATTTTTGGAGTTCTAAAATGTCTCTAAGCGTTGAAGCTAAAGCAAAAATCGTTTCTGAGTTTGGTCGTGGCGAAAACGACAGCGGTTCTACCGAAGTTCAGGTTGCACTGCTGACTGCACAGATCAACCACCTGCAGGGCCACTTTGCAGAGCACAAAAAAGATCACCACAGCCGTCGTGGTCTGCTGCGCATGGTTTCTCAGCGTCGTAAACTGCTCGACTACCTGAAACGTAAAGATGTTGCACGTTACGCTGCGCTGATCGAGCGTCTGGGTCTGCGTCGCTAATTCTGCGAGTTTCAGAAAAAGGGGCCTGACGGCCCCTTTTTTCGACCGGGCGGCAGCAATTCATTCAAAACTCATGTATTGTTGCTAGTAATGATCTTCATGCAGAGGTTCGCGCGGCTAATGAGAGGCTTCATCCGCAGGGGCGGGTAAAGGTTGTCATTAGTCGCGAGGATGCAGAGGATCGGGTCAATAGACGCTATATCTTTGATATGGCGTGATTTATAGATAAAAAGGATAGAATTTTGCTTAATCCGATCGTTCGTAAATTCCAGTACGGCCAGCATACCGTAACCCTGGAAACCGGCATGATGGCGCGCCAGGCAACGGCCGCTGTGATGGTTAGCATGGATGACACCGCGGTATTCGTGACCGTTGTGGGTCAGAAAAAAGCGAAGCCAGGCCAGGACTTTTTCCCGCTGACTGTTAACTACCAGGAGCGTACTTACGCTGCCGGTAAAATCCCGGGTGGTTTCTTCCGTCGTGAAGGCCGTCCAAGCGAAGGCGAAACGCTGATCGCGCGTCTGATTGACCGCCCGGTTCGCCCGCTGTTCCCGGAAGGCTTCGTTAACGAAGTTCAGGTTATCGCCACCGTCGTTTCCGTTAACCCGCAGGTTAACCCGGATATCGTCGCGATGATCGGCGCTTCCGCTGCGCTGTCCCTGTCTGGTATTCCGTTCAATGGCCCAATCGGCGCCGCGCGCGTGGGTTACATCAACGACCAGTACGTACTGAACCCAACCCAGGAAGAACTGAAGTCCAGCAAACTGGATCTGGTGGTTGCCGGTACTGAAGCGGCCGTGCTGATGGTTGAATCCGAGGCTGAACTGCTGAGCGAAGACCAGATGCTGGGCGCGGTGGTCTTCGGCCACGAGCAGCAGCAGATTGTTATTCAGAACATCAACGACCTGGTGAAAGAAGCCGGTAAACCGCGTTGGGACTGGCAGCCGGAAGCTGTCAACGAAGCGCTGAACGCGCGCGTGGCTGCGCTGGCTGAATCCCGCCTGAGCGATGCTTACCGTATCACCGACAAACAAGAGCGTTACGCTCAGGTTGACGTGATCAAATCTGAAACCATCGCCACGCTGGTAGCAGAAGATGAAACCCTGGACGCTAACGAGCTGGGTGAAATCCTGCACGCCATCGAGAAAAACGTGGTTCGTAGCCGCGTACTGGCAGGCGAGCCGCGTATCGATGGCCGCGAAAAAGACATGATCCGTGGTCTGGACGTTCGTACCGGCGTACTGCCGCGTACTCATGGTTCCGCACTGTTCACCCGTGGCGAAACGCAGGCGCTGGTTACCGCGACTCTGGGTACCGCACGCGACGCGCAGAACATCGACGAACTGATGGGCGAGCGCACCGACTCCTTCCTGTTCCACTACAACTTCCCTCCGTACTCCGTAGGCGAAACTGGCATGGTGGGTTCTCCGAAGCGTCGTGAAATCGGTCACGGTCGTCTGGCTAAGCGCGGCGTATTGGCCGTGATGCCGACTATCGACGAATTCCCGTACACCGTTCGCGTGGTGTCTGAAATCACCGAATCCAACGGTTCTTCTTCCATGGCCTCCGTCTGTGGCGCCTCTCTGGCGCTGATGGATGCGGGTGTGCCGGTGAAAGCCGCCGTTGCGGGTATCGCAATGGGTCTGGTGAAAGAAGGCGACAACTTCGTCGTTCTGTCTGACATCCTGGGTGACGAAGACCACCTTGGCGATATGGACTTCAAAGTTGCGGGTTCCCGCGACGGTATCTCTGCGCTGCAGATGGATATCAAAATTGAAGGTATCACCAAAGAAATCATGCAGGTTGCTCTGAACCAGGCTAAAGGTGCGCGTCTGCACATCCTGGGCGTGATGGAGCAGGCGATTAACGCGCCGCGCGGCGATATCTCTGAATTCGCACCGCGTATCCACACCATCAAGATCAACCCGGACAAGATCAAAGACGTTATCGGTAAAGGCGGTTCTGTTATCCGTGCCCTGACCGAAGAAACCGGCACCACCATCGAAATCGAAGATGACGGTACCGTGAAGATCGCAGCGACCGACGGCGATAAAGCACAGCATGCTATCCGTCGTATCGAAGAGATCACCGCTGAGATCGAAGTTGGCCGCATCTACAATGGTAAAGTGACCCGTATCGTTGACTTTGGCGCGTTCGTTGCCATCGGCGGCGGTAAAGAAGGTCTGGTTCACATCTCGCAGATCGCTGATAAGCGCGTTGAGAAAGTGACTGACTACCTGCAGATGGGTCAGGAAGTGCCGGTTAAGGTTCTGGAAGTTGACCGCCAGGGCCGTGTTCGTCTGAGCATCAAAGAAGCAACTGAACAGACTCCGTCTGCCGCAGCGCCGGAAGCTCCGGTCGCCGAGCAGGGCGAGTAAGGTTGCCGTTAGCCCTCCGCTTTTGCGGAGGGCGTTTTACGGGCAGGACGCCTCGTTTGCAGCCGGGGAACAGGACGTTCATCCAATCGTTGTCTTCGGGAGTGGGAAATGAAGCCTTTTTTGCGCTGGTGTTTCGTGGCGACAGCTCTCACGCTGGCAGGATGCAGTAGCACCGCCTGGCGTAAGGACGCCGTCCTCGCAGTACCATTGCAACCGACTTTACAGCAAGAAGTGATTCTGGCACGCATGGAACAAATTCTTGCCAGTCGGGCTTTATCCGATGACGAACGCGCACAGCTTTTATATGAGCGCGGAGTGTTGTATGATAGTCTCGGTCTGAGGGCATTAGCGCGAAATGATTTTTCACAAGCGCTGGCAATCCGACCCGATATGCCTGAAGTATTCAATTACTTAGGCATTTACTTAACGCAGGCAGGCAATTTTGATGCTGCCTATGAAGCGTTTGATTCTGTACTTGAGCTTGATCCAACTTACAACTACGCGCACTTGAACCGCGGTATCGCCTTGTATTACGGCGGCCGGGCTAAGTTAGCGCAAGATGATCTGCTGGCGTTTTATCAAGACGATCCCAATGATCCTTTCCGTAGCCTGTGGCTTTATATCGCCGAGCGTAAACTCGACGAGAAGCGGGCGCTTGAAGCACTCAGAGAGCGCTTAAACAAGTCGGACAAAGAGCAATGGGGATGGAACATTGTCGAGTTCTACCTTGGCGACATTAGCGAAAAAGAGCTGATGACTCGTCTGAAGGCAGACGCAACGGATAACACCTCGCTCGCTGAGCATCTCAGTGAAACCAACTTCTATTTAGGTAAGTACTACCTAAGTCTGGGGGACAAGGACAGCGCTACGGCACTGTTCAAACTGGCGGTCGCTAACAACGTACATAACTACGTTGAGCACCGATACGCATTGTTGGAATTATCGCTCTTGGGCCAGGAGCAAGATGACCTGGCAGAATCGGACCAGCAATAGCTGACGAACACATCAGCCCATAGTTTTTTGCTTGCCATCACCTTTGCGGGTGAGGGCGTTGTTGTTCGTTAATACACCTACTTTGAGCCGGTTCACACTTTTCAATGAAAATTACCGTAAATTTTCACGATGAGTTATGTAGACTGGCCGCCATTAATTTTGAGGCACACGTACTACATGGCTGAATTCGAAACCACTTTTGCAGATCTGGGCCTGAAGGCTCCCATCCTTGAAGCGCTTAACGATCTGGGTTACGAAAAACCATCTCCGATCCAGGCTGAGTGCATTCCGCATCTGCTGGACGGCCGCGATGTTCTGGGTATGGCCCAGACCGGTAGCGGTAAAACCGCAGCGTTCTCTTTACCGCTGCTGAACAACATTGATCCTGAGCTGAGAGCACCACAGATTCTGGTGCTGGCGCCGACCCGCGAACTGGCGGTACAGGTTGCTGAAGCAATGACGGAATTCTCTAAACATATGCGCGGCGTAAACGTGGTTGCCCTGTACGGCGGCCAGCGTTATGACGTGCAGCTGCGCGCCCTGCGTCAGGGTCCGCAGATCGTTGTCGGTACCCCGGGTCGTCTGCTGGACCACCTGAAGCGCGGCACGCTGGATCTCTCTAAACTGAGCGGTCTGGTACTGGACGAAGCCGATGAAATGCTGCGCATGGGCTTTATCGAAGACGTAGAAACCATTATGGCGCAGATCCCGGAAGGTCATCAGACCGCGCTGTTCTCTGCCACCATGCCGGAAGCGATTCGTCGCATTACCCGCCGCTTTATGAAAGAGCCGCAGGAAGTGCGCATTCAGTCCAGCGTCACCACGCGCCCGGACATCAGCCAGAGCTACTGGACGGCCTACGGCATGCGTAAAAACGAAGCGCTGGTGCGCTTCCTGGAAGCGGAAGACTTTGATGCGGCGATTATCTTCGTGCGTACCAAAAACGCGACCCTGGAAGTGGCTGAAGCGCTGGAGCGTAGCGGCTATAACAGCGCCGCGCTGAACGGCGATATGAACCAGGCGCTGCGTGAGCAGACTCTGGAACGTCTGAAAGACGGTCGTCTGGACATTCTGATCGCCACCGACGTTGCGGCCCGTGGTCTGGACGTTGAGCGTATCAGCCTGGTTGTTAACTATGACATCCCGATGGATTCCGAGTCTTACGTTCACCGTATCGGCCGTACCGGTCGTGCGGGTCGTGCTGGCCGCGCCCTGCTGTTCGTTGAGAACCGCGAGCGTCGCCTGCTGCGTAACATCGAACGTACGATGAAACTGACGATCCCTGAAGTAGAACTGCCAAACGCAGAACTGCTGGGCAAACGTCGCCTGGAAAAATTCGCGGCTAAAGTTCAGCAGCAGCTGGAAAGCAGCGATCTGGACCAGTACCGTGCGCTGCTGGCGAAAATCCAGCCGACGGCGGAGGGCGAAGAGCTGGACGTGGAAACGCTGGCCGCCGCGCTGCTGAAAATGGCCCAGGGCGAACGTTCTCTGATCGTCCCGCCGGATGCGCCGATGCGTCCTAAGCGTGAGTTCCGCGATCGTGATGACCGTTTCGAGCGTCGTGGCGACCGTAATGACCGCGGCCCGCGTGGCGATCGTGAAGATCGTCCGAAGCGTGAGCGTCGTGATGTTGGCGAGATGGAACTGTACCGCATTGAAGTAGGCCGTGATGACGGCGTTGAAGTTCGTCATATCGTTGGCGCGATCGCTAACGAAGGCGATATCAGCAGCCGTTACATCGGTAACATCAAGCTGTTCGGTTCTCACTCCACCATCGAACTGCCGAAAGGTATGCCGGGCGAAGTACTGCAGCACTTTACTCGCACCCGCATCCTGAACAAACCGATGAACATGCAGCTGATGGGCGATGCACAGCCGCGCACTGAACGTCGTGGCGGCGGTGAACGTCGTGAAGGCGGCCGTGGTTTCGGCGGTGAGCGTCGTGAAGGCGGCCGTAGCTTCGGTGGCGAACGTCGTGAAGGCGGTCGTGGTGATGGTCGTCGTTTCAGCGGCGAACGTCGTGAAGGCCGTGCGCCGCGTCGTGATGATGCAGCTGCGCCGCGCCGTGATGACTCCGCTGGTCGTCGTCGTTTCGGTGGCGATGCGTAATTAGCGCAACACGCTAGCGTAAAGTAAATAATACAGCCCCGATCGTCATGATTGGGGCTTTTTTTATTTCTTTTGTACTCGTGTACTGGTACAGTGCGTCGCACCCATTGTGGGAAAGTTTTTTTGACTGGAGATTTCGGTAAATGGCGACACTAACCACTACGACCACCCGACCGTCCCTGTTTGGCGGCGTGGTGATTATCGGCGGCACGATTATTGGCGCGGGCATGTTCTCGCTGCCGGTGGTGATGTCCGGCGCGTGGTTCTTCTGGTCGCTGGCGGCGCTGGTTTTTACCTGGTTCTGCATGCTGCACTCCGGACTGATGATCCTGGAAGCCAACCTCAACTACCGGATTGGCTCCAGTTTCGACACCATCACCAAAGACCTGCTCGGCAAGGGCTGGAACCTGGTGAACGGCGTGTCGATCGCCTTTGTGCTGTATATCCTGACCTACGCCTATATTTCGGCGAGCGGTTCGATCCTGCACCATACCTTCAGTGAAATGTCGCTGAACGTACCGGCGCGCGCGGCGGGCTTCGGCTTTGCGCTGCTGGTGGCGTTTATTGTCTGGATGAGCACCAAAGCGGTGAGCCGCATGACGGCTATCGTGCTTGGCGCCAAGGTCATCACCTTCTTCCTGACTTTCGGCAGCCTGCTGGGACACGTCGAACCGACGACGCTGTTTAACGTCGCGGAGAAGAATGCCTCCTATGCGCCCTACCTGCTGATGACGCTGCCGTTCTGCCTGGCCTCGTTTGGCTATCACGGTAACGTGCCGAGCCTGATGAAATATTATGGTAAGGATCCGCGCACCATTACCCGCTGTCTGATTTACGGTACGCTGCTGGCGCTGGGTCTGTACGTGGTCTGGCTGCTGGTGACGATGGGCAATATCCCGCGTCCGCAGTTTATCGATATTGCGCAGAAGGGCGGTAACATTGATGTACTGGTACAGGCCCTGAGCGGCGTACTGAATAACCGCGGCCTGGATCTGCTGCTGGTAGTGTTCTCCAACTTTGCCGTCGCGAGTTCGTTCCTCGGCGTGACGCTGGGTCTGTTCGACTATCTGGCGGATCTGTTTGGCTTTGACGATAGCGCGATGGGGCGCTTTAAAACCGCGCTGTTGACCTTTATCCCGCCGATGCTCGGTGGGCTGGTGAAACCAGATGGTTTCCTTTACGCCGTCGGCTATGCCGGCCTGGCGGCGACGGTATGGGCGGCCATTGTGCCGGCGCTGCTGGCCCGCGCTTCGCGTAAACGCTTCGGCAGCCCACAGTTCCGCGTGTGGGGCGGAAAAGCGATGATTGTGCTGATCCTGCTCTTTGGTCTCGGCAACGCGGTGGTGCACTTCCTGTCGAGCTTTAATCTGCTGCCGGTTTATCAGTAAGTTTTATTTTACCTGAGCCAGAATTACCGATCTGGCTCAATATATATACGTATACATTCTCTTATTATCTGATAAAGGTTATTTTAAATAAGGGAATGTTTATATGACTGAGCAAGACATAACTTTGCGAAAACTGGAAATTTTCCTGGGATATATGGATACCATGAATATTTCTAAGACGGCAGAGATAATGCATATTTCTCCGGTTAGCGTACACCGTGCGTTGCATTCTTTGGAGGATAATTTACGCTGCGATCTTTTCACACATAATGGCCGAAATTTACATCCTCTACCCGGTGCATGGGTAATGCAAAAGCAGGCCCGCGAAGTGATCCATGCAATGGAACGCTGTATTTATCTGACGCGTGAGGCTTCAGGATTCCATTCTCCTGCATTACGCTTAGGCCTACTATATTCATTGGTATTAAAAACGGCGCCGCAGATAGTACAGGGATTGAAGAAGCGGCGCCCTGAGCTTTCAATTGAGTTTATCATGAACTCTAATAAGAAATTACTAGAGGCGCTTAATGAAGGTAATATCGACGCGGCATTAATCTCGACGCCCGATGAATATAATTCAAATTTATTCGAAACCTGGACGATATTTTCAGATTCGATTTATTTAGCGGTTCCTGTGCAGGATGCGGATACGCTACAAACCCCCGTTGATCTCTCCCGTTTACAGAGTAAAAAATTTATTGCCTTGAGTGAAGGGTTCGCTACCTGGAGAGGTTTTCAGCAGGCCTTCCGTATCGCTGGTTTTGAGCCGGATATTGCGGTTCGGGTACACGACATTTTTTCATTAATGAGCATGGTGAATGCCGGAGTGGGTTACACTCTCATACCCGGACGTATGCGCGAGCTTTTTCGGAGTGGGATACGCCTGCTACCTTTGCAGGAAGCCTATCTCATGGAACAAGAAATTTCGCTCGTTTTTCCTCGTAGTCAGGAAAATCATCCTGGACTGCTATCTCTTCTCGCAGAATGCCGTATGTATGCCAGGCAGCTTATGCGGGAGAATAACGATGTAGACAAAGCCCCATGATTTCCTGGGTAATCCGCTGATAAACCTGGGCTTCGCCGTACATGGCGACGGCGAGCCACCGGGAGGTACTGACTAAGGCGATTTTCAGACGGATATGATCGCCGGTAATGGTGTTGGTTAACGCGTGGGTCAGCGCCTGGCGGCTGAGTGAGCATAAGGTGAAAATGGCTGACTCCTGCCTGGTGATGATCTGATTCTTTAACGCACAGCCGATGACGCAGCGCTGCAGCTTGTTTCGCAGTTCGTCAGAGGTGCCGCTGATAAACGCAAAGCCGATTCGGTGTTCGGGTTTATCGGCCAGTAACTTTTGCCGGAAAATCTCCTCTTCCTCCTGGGTGCACAGTGAGGCCTGTATCGCAATTTGCCCGGGCTTCATACGTTGAAATGAATACATAAGTCTCCCTGGCGCCTGTTGCACAAAACAACAGGCGCATGCGGTTAAAAGAACGGGGCTAAAGAGAGATAGAGCGCAGACGGCGCCAGCAGGCAGCCCAGGCCGGTATAGAAGGTGGCTGTCATTGCGCCATAAGGGACAAGTTTCGGGTCAGTCGCCGCCAGCCCTGCCGCCACGCCGCTGGTAGAACCCATCAGCCCGCCATATACAATGGCTGCAGCGGGAGAGTTCAGTCCGGCGGCTTTGGCTACCAGCGGCGTGACAATCATGATGGCGATAGATTTAATCACGCCGGCAGCGATACTGAGCGCGATAACATCCGAGCTTGCGCCAAGCGCCGCACCGGTAACCGGGCCGACGATAAAGGTCACCGCGCCGCCGCCGATAGTCGCCATGCTGACCGCATCGGTATAGCCGAAGGCCCAGGCAACAATTGCTCCCAGGTAGAAGGAGAGCACGGTGGAGACGACCAGCGCCAGCGCGCCCGCGAGGCCCGCTTTTTTCAGCTCGTCAAGCTTCACGCCAAAGGCGGTGGCGATAATGGCAAAATCACGGAACATGCCGCCGCCCATCAGTGCAATACCGCTAAAAAGCGTGATGTCGGAAAGCCCTTTTTTGCCGCCGGTGAGTTCGCCGCCTAACCAGGCTAGCAGCAGGCCCGCGGCAATGGCGATCGCCGAACTGTGAATTTTACCGCGAAAGACGTGGGTCGAGATCCAGGCCGCGACCCAGCAGACAATACCAACCACCACAAAAGCGGTGATCAGGGCATTGCTGGTGAAGTTACTGGTAAGAATCTTTGTGAGTTGTTCCATTCTTTATGCTCTCCACCGGTTAGTCTGCTGAACGTACCATCGCGCTTTTGCTGCCGATTTTGCTCAGTGGTTTAATCAACAGAAAACCAATCACGACGGCGCCAAGGCCAGCAATAAGCGCCACCGGGCCTCCTTTGAGTGCGGCCACAACGTTCTGGTTCGCGGACATGGCGACAACAATAGGGATATACATCGCGTTCCAGAATCCAACCCCCTGTTCGGCAGGTTTAGATAACAGCCCCTTTTCCGTCAGCTTCTGGGAAATAACGACTAAAAACAGCATGGCAAAGCCGACGCCGCCGATATTGGCGGAAATTCCAAGCAGCAAACCCAAAAGATCGCCGACAATTAACCCGGCGAACATGCACAATCCCATTAACATCAATCCGTAAATAATCATGATGTTTCTCTTTCTATAACTACACTAAAAGCATAAGAGACAACCCGAATCGGGAAATGACAATAAAGTAAGACAAGGGCTTTTAGCACAGTATGTTTTTATGATGCGGACAGTCAACAGTAAATTTATTCGTACTCACCGTGCCTGTCATATCAGCGAAATGTTTATCGCTGATATGACTGAGGCATAATGGTTATATCACAAAGGAATGCCGCACTAATTATTTAGTATTAAAAAACGTGATGGTCTACTCAGCAGAAATTTCGAATAAGACCATGCCTGGGTTTACACGATCGCCTGCTCTCACCGCCAGTGACTTTAATATTCCAGCCTCCGGCGAGGCGACAGGCATTTTCATTTTCATGGCTTCAAGAATAACAACCGGCTGGCCTTTTTCAATTTTATCGCCTACGGCGGCTTTAACTTCATCGACCACACCCGGTACTTTTGATTTAACTTCAGACATATTAATTTCCTTTAATATATTTCATTGAGAGATGTTTTATTAACCCGGCGACATCATGTCGCGTCATTAATTCGACATCGGTATCACCTTTAGCCAGCAGGGTCAGACTCCCGCTAAACCACTCTTTGATATTGATAGAAAAACCGTTGGGCAAATTAATTTCCCCATCAATACGCACTGAATATTGCTGGGCAATATCAGTCAGAACAGAGTAACAATCGCTTAACGCCATTTCGTGCCAGGGCGTAATGCGGATATCTAAATCGGAGCGACTGTCCGTCCATAGCCAGGGTGTCGTCATCTCCAACGCCACCGACCCCCACACGCCGAGCCCGGTTTCCGGCCCGCGCCATGCCTGACGCAGGGTACTAAAGGCACGTATCGCGCTGGTACGACTGACGACCGGCAGGGTAGCCGTTTGCTCTGGCGTTAACACGCGCGTGACGGCCTGCAATGAAGCAACCGTCGCCAGCCGTAAACGCTGACCCTGCCAGCGCTGCGGAAAGCAAAATCCCAGGGAAATACTCGCTTCATCACGGATGCCCCTGCGCACAATGCCGGGGAGATACCCGGAGAGCAGATAATCCCGCGCCTCTTCCCGCAATGAGGCGGGGAGGGCGCTAAACGCGCCGTTCAACTGCCTCGCGATCGGTCGTAGTTCAGCGCTCTCCAGCCAGCACAGAGTATGGCGTTGCAGGGTGTTCATCGCTGCTTGCTCCATGCTGGATCGTTTTTCGCCTGTTGCTGTAAATCCCGCTGCGCTGCAAGCAGGGCGTCAAACTGCGCGGTGGCCTGCGGACCGATAATATCGACCGGCGCGGCATTTGCCGCTTCCGCCCCAGGAACAGTGACGGGGTAGAGGCGAATATGGGTGGCGCTGGCCTGGGTTTGTAGCTGTACGCTAACCCGGCAAACACGCCCCTTGATACGTAAAATAGTCCGTGCCGTCCGCTCCACAATTTCCCGGTGATGGGCGGTGGTCGCCATCACCACCATGTCATATTCCGGGGTGGTGCGCTGACGCTTCCAGGTCTGGATTTTGCCCTGCGAATTACACGGATGGCCGTTCGTCGCCACGGGAAAGCTGTCGCCGGTCGGCAGGCCGCCAACGATAACTTCCCGCCAGTCACCACCCTGTGGCGCGGCGACCAGCGAGATATCTTCCCGCAGCGGAAGGCCGTCCAGGATCAGCCAGCCGAACTCCTGGCAACCGTAGACATCATGCAGCCCATAGCCCAGCGAAGCGCACAGTGAAATCAGCGCTTCATCAAGGGGAGTGCCTGCGGTAATCAGTGTCAGCGTTTTGGGTAAATACGCCTTCAGGTTCATCTTTAGCGCCTGTTCGAGCGTGGCGCGTAAAAATGAGGACTCTCCCACCACCACGTCAGGCAGCTGGCGACACAGCGCAACCAGTAGCGCGTCCCGGCAGGAGCGGGATAAAAAAGACCAGTGTAGATCGCTCTCATCCAGCGCCTGACGCGTGAACACATTCACCAGCGGCGCGTAGGTCACCACCATATGCTGCCCCGCGGTTACGCCGCATTCCGCCAGCACACGCTTACCCGCCGCGATACGCAACGGTAGTTCGTTATGCGTCACGCCGACGATGTTCTGAAATGCGCTGCTGCCGGTGGTAAAGCTAACCAGCGCAAGATTTAACGGCGTGTGAATCTCCTCGATAACGTGAGCCGCCGTGGGGCCAGCGATGCCTTTATCGCTAAGTGTGCGGCGCGGCATCTCCATTAACGTGGGGATACCCTGCTGGGCGTCAACCAGCCATTCGAGTGTGGTGATGGGATCGTTCATAGCGCGTACTCCACAATCAGGCCGGCTGATACCGCGCCGCGACCGCCCGATACTCCTCGCGCATCTGCGCCAGAATCACGTTGCGCATTTTTCTGCCGCCGCGCGCTTCGCCTGCGATCCCACGCCCCTGCGGGCCTGTTGCCGTCACGCCATCCGCCTGTTTCTGCTGGCGCACTGCTGCGATATGGCGAACGATCGCCTCTTTCATCTCCGGGATCGCCTTGATCAGCGCTTCCACTCCGCCCAGTTGCCAGAAGAACTCTGGCCCGGCAGCGAAGACCGGATTGGTACGGGAAAGCTCGCTCAGACGCTCCACGTCCTGGCGGGTAATACGCGCGATACTGCTCAGCGGCATTACGTGGATCATGGTGCCAAATTCCGACGTCAGGCTCAGGATATGGTCGGCCTGTAAACCGTGGCAGAGAAACGCGCCGCTAATGGCGCGACCGATGACCATCGCGATAATCGGGTGTCCGGCATGGCGCGCCTCAGCCAGCGCCAGCTGATAGGCACCGGTGGCTTTATTCATGCCGATGATCTCTTCCAGCTTGCCCGGCCCGTTGCCGGGAGTGTCGACGATCAGCACCAGCGGACGTTTCTCGCCGACGGGCTTGTCTTTATCCATCGCCAGCGTGCGATAGACTGCCAGCGCCATTTTGTAACCCTCTTCCAGCCCGATAACTCCGGCGTACACCACCGGAAAACGCGGGTTAAAGGTCATGGCGTCGTTAGCAATAACGGTGCAGACTTCACCGCTAATGCGGGCGCTGCCGATGACGGCGCCGGGGCCGTAATCCTCATAAGGCAGCTTGAGATCCGCCAGCGCGTTCTCTTCGAAGCTGTTTTCGTCAACAATCAGATCGATAGCGGCGCGGCCCTGGCCGAGTAAATTTTCCATTATGCTTCCTCCACCGGCAGGCGTTTAACGTTGCCCAGGAACGTCTCGAGATCCATATCCACCAGCGACTGGGGCGCGGTATTGCCCGCCATCGCCCAGACATCCCGCGCATCTGATAGCTCTGACTCGCTGATTTTTTGCGTGAGCGCCATCTGGGCGCGTACTTTCGCTTCGCTGCCGATGCGGCGCATGGCTTCAATCTGCGGCCAGGGCAGGTCTGCAATCAGCGCGGCCTGCTGGTGGAAAACCGTAAGCGAGTCGGCAATTAGGTAGTTACAGTCCCCGACGATGTACTTATGCTTACCGCCGGTGGTGCGGAACACCAGCGCGCGGTCCGAGGCGTCAAACTCGCTACGGCCCATCTCCTGTTCGATGACCTCCGGCCCGGTCAGCCCCAGGCGGCCCGATTCACTCATCACGATGATGTCGGTGGCGGCGGCGACAAAACCCATCCCGCCAAAGCAGCCGATCTTGCTGCCGATCATCGCCACGACCGGGACGCGACCGCGCAGGGTTTGCAGCATATCCATACACTCGGCATGGGCCAGCAGCCCGGCGTTGGCCTCATGCAGGCGCACACCGCCGGTTTCAAAGGAAATGAGGACGATCGGGCGCTGTGCCGGGTCGGTGGTCTGCGCCGCCAGTTCGTCCGCCAGCATCAGCGCACCGACCATTTTTGCGCCGCCCACCTCGCCCACCGCACCGCCGATAAAGCGCCCTTCCTGGGAGATGACAATGGCTGGGTGCTGGCCCAGCAGGCCGATGCCGGTAACGATGCCGTCGTCAAACTCTACGGCTTCATTCAGCACGGGCAGGTGCGGGCTGGTTCGCTTGTCCGCCGGGCCGATCAGTTCAGTAAAGGTGCCTTTATCCACCAGCGAGCTGGCGCGAACGCGGGCGCTGGCTTCCAGAAAACGCAGATCATTCATGATGGGTTTCTCCCGGCATAGCCTGCTGTAACGCTTGCTGAATTCTTAACGCGACGACAGCAGGCGTGGCGTTGTTGTCATTGATGCTGACCTGCATGTTGCCCAGCGGTCCGTTTTCCAGAAATCGTTTAAGCACGATTTCCCAGATATGATCGAAACCGGTCACCGGCGTGCAGATGCTGATTTCAATACCGCCCGCCAGCGCTTTTGGCTCCAGCAGGACCTCCAGATCGCCGGAGCCAACAACGCCACAGTGCACGGTTTGCGGCAGAGATACTCTTTCGCGGGTGCCGCTGAAATGATGTGATATTTGATGTAGAGCCATGTCCTTTTCCCCTACCAGTTACGGAATCGAGCGGGCGGGTTATAGAGTCCGCCAGACCAGTCGACCAGATCGCGAATGCTTTTCGCCGCCAGCATCTGACGGTTGGCGCGGCGACGGTCAATGCCTAAATCTTCCGGCGTTCTGACAATGCCTGCCTCCCGCAGCTGTGCGGTCTGTGCCGGATCGGCGGCAAGGCCAATTCCGGTGTAGCCCGCCACGGCGCGAATGGCCGCCATGCGTTGTTCCAGCCCTTCGCAGCGGTGCAGATAGGCGATGCCCTCTTCGGTCAGTACGTGGGTGACGTCATCGGCGTAGACCATCACCGGCGGCAGGGCGAGGTTGGCTTTTTCCGCCAGTTGCCAGGCGTCCAGCTTGTCGACGAAAGCGGGCTGGCGCTTCTCGCGGAAGGTTTCCTGCATCTGCACCACCAGACGTTTGCCGCGCGGCATATCGCCAATTAGCTGCTGTTGGGTGGCGTTGAACTCTTCGCCGCATTTCAGCCAGGATTGCGTTGCATGACGGCGGCCTTTGGCGTCGCAGCCCATATTCGGCGCGCCGCCAAAGCCCGAAACGCGGCTGGCGGTGGCGGTGCTACTGTTTCCGTACTTATCGATCTGCAGCGTGCCGCCGATAAACATATCCAGCGCGTAGTGACCCGCAGCCTGGGCGAAGGCGCGGTTGGAGCGTAGCGTGCCGTCCTGGCCGATATAAAAGATATCCGGGCGTTCGGCGACATATTTTTCCATGCCCAGTTCGCCGCCGAAGCAGTGCACCGACTGGATCCAGCCGCTTTCGATTGCCGGGATCAGCGTCGGATGCGGGTTGAGTACCATATGGGTACAGACTTTGCCTTTCAGCCCAAGCTCCTTGCCGTAGGTGGGTAGCAGCAGCTCAATGGCGGCGGTGAAGAAGCCAATGCCGTGGTTAATGCGCTCAACGCCGTATTCGGCATAGATACCTTTCAGCGCCATCATTGCCATCAGCACATGGGTGTCGGTAATAAGTCCCGGATCGCGGGTAAACAGCGGCTCGACATAGAACGGACGCGGCGCTTCAATCACCGCATTTACCCAGTCGCCGGGGATATCCACGCGCGGCACTTTATCGACAATCTTGTTGACCTGCGCGATCACAATCCCCTGGCGGAAGTGGGTGGCTTCGGTAATAACAGGAGTATCTTCGGTGTTAAAGCCGGTGTAGAGATTGCCGTCTTTATCCGCTTCAAAGGCGGTGATTAGCGACACACGCGGCGTGAGGTCGACAAAGTAGCGGCTGAACAGCTCCAGATAGGTGTGGATGGCCCCGAGCTTGATCTTACCGTCCTGGATCAGCTTCGCCAGACGTCCATCCTGCGGCCCGGCATAGGCGAAATCGAGCTTTTCAGCGATGCCCTTTTCAAACAAATCCAGATGGCTGGACAACGGTACGGATGACTGCACCATATGCAGGCCGGAGATCTTTTGCGGATCAAGCTGGCACAGGCATTCGGAAAGAAAATCCGCCTGTTTCTGGTTATTGCCCTCGATATTGACGCGATCGCAGCTTCGAATAACGGCTTCCAGCGCGGCGACAGTATCTTTGGCGTCGATAATTTTACCGTCACGGAAATACGGGGCCAGCTGATTCAGGCGCTGCGCCGTATCGTCCTTAAGTTGATGCCAGTTGTGCTCTTTTAGCATGGGTTGACTCCATTAATTCAGCAGGAATAGCGTGGAGATAAAGATCCCGGTGGCGATAGCCGAGACGATCAGACCGCTCACGCCCGCACCCATCGCCAGCGGCAGGATGATGGCGTAGGGGTTCTCATGGTTAACCTCTTTCTGCGCGATTTTTGCTGTCGTCGGCAGGCAGGAGACGCCCGCGATACCGATAGCGGGGTTATAACGCCCCTTCGAGATAAACCAGATAAACCAGCCGCCCAGCAGAGCGCCGACGGCGGAAATGGCCAGCGCGCCGATACCAAGGATCAGGATGATGGCCACTTTCGGGTCGAGAATCGTTTGCGCTTCGCACAGCGTGCCCAGCAGCAGGCCGAGAAACAGCGTTGCGGTATAGGTCAGCGTGGATTCCAGTAATTTCTGGAACGGCTCGATCTCCGCCTCTTTAATCGCGATCCCGAGGAAGAACGAGAGGATCAGCGGCGCGGCGACCGGCAGCAACAGGCACAACAGCAGGCAGGAGCAGACGGTAAAGATGAATTTCGCTTTCTTCGATACGGTGGGGTAGTCAATTTCAACTTCCATGCCACGGTATTTTTTCGGTACCAGCAGACGCACCAGGTACGGATAACCGGCATAGGTCAGGCTCAGGTAGAGATAAGCGATAATGGCGATGGGGACGAACAGGTTCGGTGCCAGGATAAGGGAGGCAAAGAGCACCATCGGTCCATCTGCGCCGCCGATAGTGGCAATCGATGCGGCTTCGTTGGCGGGCAGGCCGAATACTTCAATACCCAGCAGCAGCGCGGCGAAGGTTCCCGCTTCGGCGAACAGAGCGACAACAATGCTGGCCCAGGGGCGGAGCAAAATAAAGCTGATATCGCTCATTGCGCCAATGCCGAAGAAAACGATACAGGCGATGAGGCCATTGCTAAAGGTGAAGTTATAGACCGGCTGCAGGAAGTTTACCTGCATCAGGTTTACCAGCTCGTTAGGTTCGCTGACCATCGGGTCGAGAATTAAGGTCCCGGTTTGTCCGCCTGCCAGAAACAGTACCCCGGCGTTAACCGCGATCATACCAAGGCCCATTGGCACCATAATTAACGGTTCAAGCTTCCGGCGGAATCCCATCCAGGCCAATATAAAGCCGAGAACAATTAACAGAAAACGTGCAATGGCTATTTTCGGGTCTTCAATAAAAAAAGTGCCAATGCCCGAAAAGAGCTTAACAAAGATATCCATAAATATATTCCTGATGGCAAAAGTAAAGTTCGCAAATTAATCGTCGGTGATATTTAACTTATTCATCATCTTGTTGACGCCAACGATGATGCCGACAACCGCAAATGAAATTACAATCGTTAAGCCATACGTTAATAAAGTATAAAAATAGATGTTCATATTCTTCCTTATGTCATATCTCCTTGCGGCTGGAGGCAAAGAAAATACATCGCCAGACACAGTGCTAATAAATCGGCCGAGCCGCCAGGGCTGACCCACTTATCCAGGCACCATGAATTAAAATCAGCCAGTTCCTGCTCGATCGCAGGGTTAAACATTCCGCCCTGCGTCACAAGACGCCGGGCATACTGCTTCATTTCCGCCAGCGCCTGCTGGCCGCCGCGAAACAGCACGGTAGTGTCATCGCAATGGGCCATTAAGGTGAGCAGCGTATGAATAAGCGCTTCCCGCCAGGCCAACCCGTTGTCCAGCGCCTGATGCAGCGCGGGTAAGCCAATCTGGCAAACCAGTGGGAAGCCTTGCTCCGCCTCGCCGCGCACGCCGGTAATGCCGAATTCGACATACAATCTCTCACCGTGGGTTTGCGCCGGGCGTTCGGCCAGGGCGGCAAAATCCCGACGGCAGAGATCGCGACAGAGTTCAGCGATGCACTGACTTAAGGCGTGATAAGAGAGGGGGGCCCCGCGTCCGGAAAGCCATCCTGCCGCTGTCGCCAGAACCGCGCCGGAAAAAAGAATGCCGCGCTGGGTATTAACCTGCTGTGTTGCCCGCAGCAGCGTATTCTCATAATGAATGCCAATGGTACGTATTGCTGTAAAGAGTTCCCCTGGCGAGCCTTGATGATTTTCCCCGGTATGGGCGCAGGCGCTAAAACAGGGGGCAATAGCCGATGAACTGGTAATAAATAACCAGATATCCATATCTTTATGCGCCCCTTGTGAATGAGGTGTAACAAGGCCGGGCTTAGGCCAGGCGGAGGCTTCCATTAACAGCGCTTTTAATAAGCACTCGCCGATCCACATAGCACGGGCAGTTGGTTGGCTCATGGGTATTCTCTTTTACCAGATTCAGGGTTGAAAAATAAAACAAAGAAAAAACTAACATCGTTGTATGAGGGGGACAATTACGCCAGAGGTAATGTAATTACGCTCAACGTAATAAGACGGGGGTTATGCGAAAATATGAATGAAGACGATCACAAAATGGTTTAGCGGGCGAAAAAAATGCGGCAAAAATGCCGCATAGCTCACTATCCCAACAGCTCCTCTTTCACCTGCATCGCCAAATCAAACGAATGCAGGCGAGCCTGATGGTCGAAGATCTGGCCGTTGACCATGATTTCATCCGCCTCGGTTTCGCGCAGAATGGACTCTAAGCCGTGGCGGACTTTCGTTTTATCGCCGACCAGCGACATGCTTAACGCCTGCTGCACGCCATACTGCTCGGACGCTGACCACAGCTGATGCATATTTTCCACCGGCGGCGGCAGCTGTCCGGTTTCGCCGCGCCGCAGCTTAACGAACGCCTGCTGCATAGAGGTAAAGAGGAACTCCGCATCGCGGTTGCTGTCGGCGGCGATAATATTG
Organism: Klebsiella sp. PK18; assembly: GCF_057784655.1. NCBI lineage: Bacteria > Pseudomonadati > Pseudomonadota > Gammaproteobacteria > Enterobacterales > Enterobacteriaceae > Klebsiella > Klebsiella sp. PK18. Next base: position 592,213 of record NZ_CM173493.1, read on the forward strand.
ATACACACCATCGCGTACGGTTTTTCCAGCCGCGCCGAAGGTTTGAAATTGCTGCGATACAGATGCAGCGCCTGGAACAGCATATCCGGCGCGAAATGCGAGGCGAAAGCAAACGGCAGGCCGAGCTGCGCCGCCAGCTGGGCGCTGTACAGGCTTGAGCCCAGCAGCCACACCGGAATTCGTTCGCCATAGCCGGGAACCGGACGCACGTGCGGGTTCGGATCGCGGGCGTCAAACCAGTCCACCAGTTCCGCCACGTCGCGCGGGAAGTTATCGACATCGCCGTTCATATGGCGGCGCAGGGCGCGCATGGTCGGCTGATCGCTGCCTGGCGCGCGGCCAAGGCCGAGATCGATACGCCCGGGATAAAGGGTATTCAGGGTGCCGAACTGCTCGGCGATCACCAGCGGTGAGTGGTTGGGCAGCATCACCCCGCCGGAACCGAGATGCAGAGTGGTGGTATTGGCGGCGAGATAGCCTATCAGCACTGAGGTCGCCGCGCTGGCAATGCCGACCATATTATGGTGCTCCGCCAGCCAGTAGCGGTGATAGCCGCGCGATTCGGCCAGCCTGGCGAGATCCAGAGAGTGGGTAAAGGCTTCTTTGGCAGAAGATCCTTGCGGGATCGGCGCCAGGTCGAGCACCGAGAACGGAACAGATTTGTCAGTCATAAAGGCTCACTTTGCTACAGCATCGTCATCAGATTGAAGGTCTTCTTCCAGCCTGGCGCATCCTGGACGCGCCAGCCAGAAAAGCTGCATCTTTAATAATGCATTAAAATCTGAGCACTGTTGTTAACAAAGTGAGCGGTTTATCAGGCTTGCAGCACCAGACCGGGCAGCCGTTTCCAGTAGCCGTTGCAATCACTATTGCTGGTAAGATCCAGTGGCGCAGCACCGTTTTCGTTGGCGCGGAAGGCCTCGAGCATAGCGAAGGTTTCGTTGCCCATCGGCGACAGGCGCACCATATCCACCAGGCCGTGCATCGAGGTTAACTCGTTGCCAAGGTTATAGACGTAGCCGCTCATCGTCTGGATACCGTTGAGCACGAACACCTGCTGGTTCTCCTGCGACAGCATGCTGCGTCCGGTCGGGTACTTGATGCAGCAGGTTTCGCATTCGTCCTTTGGCCGGTCTTCCGAGCGGGCGGTAAAGCAGCGCGCGGAATAGGCCAGCGGCAGATGGCCGTAGCTCAGCACTTCCACTTCAAACTGGTTGCGAATACCCAGCTCTTCGCACTGGGTCAGTAAATTTGCCAGCCAGTCGCGGGAAAGCTCTACCGGCATGCACCAACGCATCATGCCTTGTTTCAGCAGCAGGCGCAGAGTGACGGCGTTATAGCAGTTCAGCGCATGCCCGGCAACGAACGGCAGCTTGCGTTCGGCGCAGAGGTTCACCACGCCAAGGTCGCTGGCCTCAATCAGGAACTCGCCGTTATCGACATAGCGCTTCAGTTCGCCCAGTTCGGAAGAGGCCTGCACCAGCGCGAGGGTAGACAGCACCACCTGTTTGCCGCTACCGGCCAGCGCTTTTGCCATCTCGATCCAGTCGCCAACTTTGGTGGCGCGGCGTTTGCTGCACACGGCTTCGCCGAGATAAATGGTGTCGGCGCTGCTGTTTGCCGCCTGCTGGTAAAAATCTTCCAGCGTCTCTTTTGGCCAGTAGTACAGCACCGGCCCTAATGAATATTTCATGTTTCTCACTGCCATTTACGGTGATAGGCGCCAAGGGTGGTTTGCGTCCCTTCGGACATCGAACCAAGGGTTTCCATCCAGGCGGATTGCGGCACAAAATTCTGCGGATCGGCTTTGCAGCGGTCGATCGCCTGGCGCCAGACTTTCGCCACCTGGGTAACGTACGCCGGGCTGCGCTGACGGCCTTCGATTTTCACCGAGGCGATATTGGCGGCCATCAATTCCGGCAACAACTCCAGGGTGTTGAGGCTGGTGGGTTCTTCCAGCGCGTGATAGCGCTCGCCATCGACCAGATAGCGGCCTTTGCACAGCGTCGGATAGCCGGCGTTTTCGCCATCCTGATAGCGGTCGATCAGCACCTCATTAAGGCGAGATTCCAGCCCCTGCGGCGTTTGCTGCCAACGCACGAAGCGGGCAGGTGAACAGGCGCCGACGGTATTCGGCGATTCGCCGGTCAGGTAGGAAGAGAGATAGCAGCGGCCTTCCGCCATGATGCACAGGCTACCGAAGGCGAAGACTTCCAGCGGCACCGGCGTGGCACGGGCCAACTGCTTCACCTGGTGAATAGATAACACTCGTGGTAGTACGACGCGTGCCACGTCAAAGTTGCGATGATAGAAGCGAATGGCCTCTTCATTGGTAGCGGAAGCCTGCACCGAAACGTGACGCTCAATGTGTGGATAACGCTCCGCGGCGTACTCCAGCATGGCGATATCGGCCAGGATCAGCGCATCGGCGCCCAGCTGGGCGGCCATGTCCACCGCGCGCTGCCAGCGGGCGTAGCCGTCGGGATGGGCGAAGGTGTTGATCGCAATATGTAGCTTACGACGGTGCTGATGCACAAAGCTGACGGCTTCCTGCAGTTTCTTTTCGGTGAAATTAAGGCCGGCAAAGTGGCGGGCGTTGGTGTCATCTTTCAGCCCGATATAGACGGCATCGGCGCCGTTTTCGATGGCCGCCTTAAGCGCCGGAAGGTTACCGGCTGGGCAGAGCAGCTCCATAATTTTTCCTGAAAAATGCGGCCCGTCAGGGACGCTGAATGGTTAACGAGCAGGGATTTTAGTTAACCTTCTGGTGACAATTTTTGATTTGAGGCAGTTAAAAGTGTATTGGTGGCGCCAATAACTGGCGGCCGTCATCGCGTTTTTGTTGATTTACGCCGCTATGTTGTTTATGTGATATGGCACAATAGCGGAACAATTGCATTCATGGAGTAAAGCTTGTGTTGGATAAACTGCGTTCCCGGCTGGTCCACTTTGGCCCGTCTTTACTGAGCGTGCCGGTTAAGCTGGCGCCTTTTGCCCTCAAGCGCCAGGTGCTGGAGCAGGTGCTAAGCTGGCAGTTCCGTCAGGCGCTGGCAGAGGGAGAACTGGAGTTTCTCGAGGGGCGTTGGTTAAGTATTCATGTGCGTGACATCGGTCTGCTGTGGTATACCTCGGTAGTCGATGGTCGCCTGGTGGTCAGCCAGCAGGCCGACGCCGACGTCAGCTTCAGCGCCGACGCCAGCGATCTGTTAATGATTGCCGCGCGCAAGCAGGATCCGGATACGCTATTCTTCCAGCGTCGTCTGGTGATTGAAGGCGATACGGAGCTGGGGCTGTACGTAAAAAATTTGATGGACGCCATTGAGCTCGAGCAGATGCCAAAAGCGCTGCGCGTGATGTTGCTGCAACTGGCGGATTTTGTCGAAGCTGGACTGAAGAGCCCGCAGAAACCTGAACAGACATCGGTAGGTGAGGCATGCTGATTCGAGTGGAGATTGGGATTGATGCACCGGGAATCGACGCGCTGCTGCGTCGTACCTTCGGCCGCGATGCCGAAGCGCAGCTGGTGCACGATCTGCGTGAAGATGGACTGATCACGCTGGGGGTGGTGGCAACGGATGATGAAGGCCAGGTGATCGGCTACGTTGCCTTCAGCCCGGTTGCAGTGGAAGGTGAAGAGCTGCAGTGGGTCGGTCTGGCGCCGTTGGCGGTGGATGAACACTATCGTGGACAGGGCATTGGCCGGCAACTGGTCTATGAAGGGCTGGATTCGCTGAATGAGTTCGGCTATGCCGCGGTGGTGACGCTGGGCGACCCGGATTTATACCGTCGCTTCGGCTTTGAGCCGGCCGCGCGCTTCGATCTCCGCTGCCGCTGGCCGGACAGCGCGGAGGCGTTCCAGGTTCACCGTCTGGCGGATGACGCTCTCGAAGGCGTCCACGGCCAGGTAGAATACAGCGACCATTTTAATCGCCTTTGAGCCTCGCCAGCAGGGTATCGAAGGCATCCTCTCCGGCAACGAGGCGCTCTTTTTCGCGCTTCGTTAGCTGCTTAACGCGGTATTCCAGTCGCAACGCAAGTGAGTGTTCACCAACCTCGTGGCTAAAGGCCAGCAGCAGGTCGCCTTTACCGCGCAACGCCTTCGCGCCTTTTCCCGCCTGATGCTGGCGAAAGCGGCGCGGCACATCGGTGGTGATGCCGGTATAAAGGCGATTGTCCGCGGTTCGAATGAGATACAGAAACCAGCACACGGTCACAAAGTCACTATGGTAAGGTGTGTGCACCATAGCATAATGGAGAAGAAAGATGGAAACCCTTGCTGCCATTGGTCGCTGGCTGAGTAAGCAGCACGTCGTCACCTGGTGCGTCTCCCGCGACGACGAGCTGTGGTGTGCGAATGCCTTTTACGTCTATGACCAGGATACCGTGGCCTTTTATCTGCTCAGCGATGAGCACACCCGCCACGGTCAGATGACCGGCGAACGGGCGAAAGTGGCCGGTACGGTTAATGGCCAGCCAAAAACCGTGGCCCTGATCCGCGGCGTGCAGTTCAAAGGCGAGATCCGTCGTCTGAGCGGTGACGAAGAGGCGCGGATGCGCCAGCGCTACGTCAAGCGCTTTCCAGTGGCCCGCATGCTGTCGGCGCCGGTATGGGAGATTCGTCCGGACGAAATCAAGTTTACCGATAACACGCTGGGCTTCGGGAAAAAGTTACACTGGCGGCGTGATGCCGGCGCCGAGCAGGCGTAGCGCTTCGCGATTGAAGGCCGGCAGATCGTCCGGCGTTCTGCTGGTGACCAGCTGTTCGTTATCGACCACCACCTCCTGGTCGTAAAACTCGCCCCCGGCGTTTTTCACATCCACCACGATAGGCTTCACCGCCGTGAGCTTACGCCCGCGGATCACATCGGCGCTGATCAGCAGCTGCGGGCCGTGGCAGATGGCAAACACCGGCTTCCCGCCATTGACGAAATCGCGGGTAAAGGTGACGAAGCGTTCATCCCCGCGCAGCTGATCAGGGGAATAGCCCCCGGGCAGCAGCAAGGCATCAAATTCGCCCGGTGTGACGTCATCAATGGCTCTGTCGATGGCCACCTCCGCTTCTCCCTGTTTACCCTTCACCGTCTTGCCAGCCTGCTTTTCGATCGTGACGACCTGATGCCCGGCGAGCTTGAACGCGTCGGCGGGAGAGGTAAATTCAGAATCTTCAAAGTCGTCGGTAATGAGCACGGCTATCTTTTTACTCATGCTTCCTCCGCTATCTGGATGGTCAATGAGGTAATTCCATGATGATGGTGGATACTTACCTTGTAAGGTATTAAGCCTGGAACATGAGCCCGAAAGTGCAAGGCGGAGAATTCTGTAAAGGAGAATCAATGAGTCAGGTATTATTAACCGGTGCGACCGGGTTAGTTGGCGGTCACTTACTCCGGCTGCTGCAGAATGAGCCGAGCATCAGCTCCATCGCCGCCCCGACGCGTCGCCCGCTGGCGCCAGCGGAAGGTGTCTTTAATCCTCACGATCCCCAGCTGACCGATGCCCTGGCGCAGGTGGTCGACCCGGTCGATATCGTCTTCTGCTGTCTGGGAACAACGCGTCGGGAAGCGGGAAGCAAAGAGGCCTTTGTCCATGCTGATTACACGCTGGTTATCGATACGGCACTGGCCGGAAAACGGCTTGGCGCGCAGCATATGCTGGTGGTCAGCGCGATGGGCGCCAATGCCCACTCGCCGTTTTTCTACAATCGGGTGAAGGGGGAAATGGAGGCGGCGTTGATTGAACAGGCCTGGCCGCGGCTGACCATCGCCCGGCCGTCGATGCTGTCAGGCGAGCGGGAAAAAAAACGGGCCAATGAGACTTTCCTCGAACCGCTGTTCCGGCTGCTGCCGGGAAACTGGAAAGCGATTCCGGCCCGTGACGTGGCGATTGCCCTGCTGGCGGAGGCGCTGTCGCCCTCCCAGGAAGGCGTGCAAATTCTGACGTCATCCCAGCTGCGGGAGCGCGCCGCGCAGCAGGCTGAATAGCGTTTTGCAAACGCAAATATCCGGCGTACTATTCACGGCTTCAATTCATATCCACATTTCTTGCTGGGGAATGCTATGACTGGTCAGTCTTCATCTCAGGCGGCGTCACCGTTTCAATGGTGGAAACCCGCGCTTTTCTTTCTCGTCGTGATTGTCGGCCTGTGGTTCGTCAAATGGCAGCCCTATTACGGGAAAGCCTTCACCGCCGCGGAAACCCACAGTATCGGTAAATCCATTCTCGCCCAGGCCGACGCCAATCCGCTGAAAGCCGCGTGGGACTATGCGATGGTTTACTTCCTCGCCGTCTGGAAAGCGGCAGTGCTCGGCGTGCTGCTCGGGTCGCTGATTCAGGTGCTCATCCCGCGCGATTGGCTGCTGCGCACCCTGGGACAATCGCGTTTTCAGGGCACGCTGCTGGGGGCGATTTTTTCACTGCCTGGCATGATGTGCACCTGCTGCGCCGCGCCGGTCGCGGCTGGCATGCGTAAACAACAGGTGTCGATGGGCGGGGCGCTGGCGTTCTGGATGGGTAACCCGCTGCTCAACCCGGCGACACTGGTGTTTATGGGCTTTGTCCTGGGCTGGCAGTTTGCGCTGGTTCGCCTGGTCGCTGGCCTGGCGACGGTGCTGATTGTTGCGACCCTGGTGCAGAAATGGGTGAAAGAGGCGGCGACGCAGCCGGTAGCGGTGCCTGCTGCACCGTCTGAAGCGGCCAGAGACAGCTTCTTTAGCCGCTGGCTGCGGGCGCTGTGGACCCTGTTCTGGAACACGATCCCGGTTTATATCCTCGCGGTACTGGTGCTGGGAGCGGCGCGGGTCTGGCTGTTCCCGCACGCCGATGGCGCGGTGGATAACACGTTGTTCTGGGTCATCGCGATGGCGATCGCCGGCTGCCTGTTTGTGATCCCTACCGCGGCGGAAATTCCGATTGTGCAGACGATGATGCTGGCCGGCATGGGGACAGCGCCCGCGCTGGCGCTGCTCATCACTCTGCCGGCGGTGAGCGTGCCGTCGCTGATTATGCTGCGCAAAGCCTTCCCGGCCAAAGCGCTGTGGCTGACGGGCGGACTGGTGGCGCTGTGCGGGGCGATTGTCGGTGCGCTGGCGCTGGTGTAGTTTGCCGTAAACGTATGGATAGCCGGATTGGCTGCCGGGCGGCGGCTACGCCTTACCCGGCACACAACGGACAGGGGACGGTAGCCCGGCTAAGCGCAGCGCCAGCCGGGAGACTGCAGGTTTATTTGATGTAGGTAAAGGCGGTAGTCACCCGGGACACGCCGCTCACCCGGCTGGCAATATCCGCGGCAGCCCGGCCTTCGCGCTCGGTCACCAGCCCCATCAGGAAGACTTCGCTGTTTTCCGTGGTCACCTTCACGTTCGAGGATTTGACCTGATCGGTGCTCAGCAGCTGCGAACGCACCTTGGTGGTAATCCAGGTATCAGACGAGGCGGTCCCTAAACCAATCGGCTGGCCCTGGCGCACTTCATTAAACACTTCCGTGGTCCCTTCCACGCCCATGGCGATTTGCTTGGCGCGGGCGGAGAGGTCCGGCGTCGGCGACTGGCCGGTCAGCAGGACTTTGCCCTGATAAGCCGTGACGTTGATGCGGGCCTGTTTCTTAATCTGTTCATCTTTCGACAAGGCGCTATTGACGCGCAGTTCCAGGGTGCTGTCATCGACCTGGGTTCCCACCGTACGCGGGTCCGTTGCGGCTTTAGTGCCGACAGCTGCCGTTCCGACTACCGCGGCGGCAACGCAGCCCTGCAGCAATAGTGCAGAAAGCAGGATGGCGAGGGGCGAGAGAGCCTTCATGTGTTCTCCTTAATCGTCCTGGTGTGGAAAAAGGGTGTTATCTATCAAATCGCACAGACAGTTGACGGTTAGCATATGCATCTCCTGAATACGCGCGCTGCGATGCGAGGGGATGCGGATTTCGACATCCTGCTGACCTAAGAGGCCAGCCAGCTCACCGCCGTCATAGCCGGTTAACGCGACGATAGTCATGTCGCGAGTCACGGCGGCTTCCACCGCTTTGACGATATCCCGGCTGTTACCGCGCGTAGAGATCGCCAGCAGCACATCGCCGGCGTGTCCCAGGGCGCGCACCTGCTTGGCGTAGATCTCGTCATGCAGACGATCGTTGGCGATGGCGGTTAAGACCACATTATCGGTATTAAGTGCAATGGCGGGTAAACCAGGGCGTTCCGTTTCAAAACGATTAATCATGCTGGCAGCAAAATGCTGTGCGTTGGCGGCGGAGGTGCCATTACCACAACAGAGGATTTTGTTGCCGTTGAGCAGGGACTGCACGAGCGTCATCGCCGCCCGGGAGATGGCGTCCGGGAGTGCTTCCGCTGCGGCAATTTGGGTTTGAATGCTTTCGGTAAAGCAGGCTTTGATTCTGTCGAGCACGGGATCCCTTACTTCTGGTATTACGCTATTCGCCAAAGGCGTTTTTTAGCCATTGGATGTCGTTTCCGGTGAAGGCTACCACATCGAAACGGCAATCCACAGTCTCAAAGCTCCCATTCTGTCGGCAGAGCCACAAACGGGCGGCTTTAAGCAGTCGTTGTTGTTTTTGCGGGGTGACGCTGGCCGCCGCGTCACCGTACCGGGCGCTACGGCGGTAGCGCACCTCGACAAAAACGGTGACGGCGCCGTCGCGCATGATGAGGTCAATTTCGCCGCCACGCTCGCGGGCATTGGCGGCGATAAAACGCAGGCCCTGGCCTTCCAGCCAGCGGCGAGCCTGGTTTTCCCAGGCATCGCCAGTCTGTTTGCTTAGCTGGCCGGAACGATTTTTCCCTGCTGGTACTTGAGCCATGACAGTTTCCTGTTAATCACGCAGTCCTGGGTGGCCGTCAGATCGCCGGTATTGCCGTTCAGCTCGAAGCCCGGCGTTTGGCGCATTTGCGTGAAGTGGTTCGCCAGTGACCAGGCGTCAGCTCCCATGGCATACAGGCGCGCCAGCGAGTAGTCATTACGTACAGCGGACAGCGCCTGCTGCATCAGCGCCGGGTTGCTGCCGGCCAGCATCGGGATCTCACTATACTGCAGCCCTTCCATCTCCAGACGGAAATCCGGCCCTGCGGTGCCCTGGGCGCTGCGCGAGCTGGCGTACAGGGTGACATTGTTTTGACTGCCGTTGCGCATGGCGATCATGGGTTTGATATAGGCAATCTGTTCCGGGGTGGCGAGGATATAGGCGGCGTCCACGCTGCCGCCGCTGCTCACCGGCATCTCATCCGCACTGCCGAGGGAACTGTTCTGGGCCGAAGGCAGGGTGGAGACCGGGGTGCCGGTCAGCGCAATGCCCCCTCCGCCGTTGACGCCGGCGCGCAGCTCGGCCGTGGATCCAAAACGCTGCTGCAGGACGCTGGCGCCGCCCAGCTTCAGCCATTCGTCGGCAAACGCGCTAACCACGCGATCGCCCAGCGCACCGCGCGGAACCAACAGCAGTGGCGTCTGCTTGCCCTGTTGGTGGATATGTCGGGCCGCGTCACGCGCTTCGTCTTCCGGGGAAAGCGCGAAATAGCAGAGGTTAGCGCGGCTTTCGACTTTCTCCGGCTGGTTGAGGGCCAGTACATTGAGCGGCGTGTTGCTCTTAATCACATCATCTACGTTCTCTTTCAGCAGCGGCCCGACGACTAAAGTGGCGCCATCCTGCTGAGCCTGGGCAAGCAACTGACTGATGGGCTGGCTGGTGGTGTCGTAAATTTTCAGTTCCGCAGAGGGGTTGGCGGCGCTGGCGACTGCGGGCTGAGGCTGTGCGGTCGGGGCGGTGACCGGCTGAGTGACCGGGGAAGCGGTGGTCTGCGGCGTGGCGGACGCTGCCGGCGCCTGGGCTGTAGGTTCCGCGGCAGGCGCCGCCTGGTCTTGTGCCGGGGCTTGCACCGGTTCAGCGCGGCTTCCGGTGGCGGTTAGATCGCTGACTTCTGCCTGCGACGGACTCACTACATCATCATTACCGGAGACATTCGCCGCCTGGGCAACCTGCGCGGGAACCGCGCTACCCGTCACCGACGGCGCACCATTTTTGGCGGCTTCAAAGCCCTGCTGGATAGTGCGGCCGAAGATCGACGCCTGACCGTTCAGCGGCAGAAAAAGCGCAATCTTGTTGGTGGACGCAGGCTTATAGTTTTGCATGTTCACCAGCGCCGTCGGCAGCATTTTGGCGCCCGGATTTTGCGGATAGCGCGTCTGCCAGTCTTTAACGCCTGCTTTCAGCAGCGTCGGATCGTTGCGGTTGTCAAACCACATCCGCTGCAGATCCAGCCAGCCCTGGAGGGTATTTTCATCGGCGTTGATCACCAGCGCATTGGCCTGGTCCTGGGGCATCGAGGTGAGCGCTTGCCACGTCGCATCAATATTTTTCTGACGCTGTTTCGCGTCACTCAGCAGCGGCTGCTGGGCGATTAAGGCGCGCAGCAGGGTCAGCGATGGTTTGCCCTGGCTGGCATCGATTTGCGCCTGCCAGTAGCGCGCCTGCTGGGGTTGATCCAGGCTTGTCGGGTCGAGCTTTGCCAGCAGAGTACGAGCGCCCTGATAGTCGTTTTGCGCCAGCTTCACTTCCACCGCCAGCAGCGACTGTTCACGGGCCTGGGTGCTGTTCAGGTTCGACGGCAGCTGGTTGTACAGGTCGATGGCCTGCTGCTTCTTCCCTTCCTGCAGCAGTGCACGAATGGCGAGTAATTGCCAGTTGGTCTTGCTATCATTCGTGCTTTGCTGCATCTGCTGTAGGTAGAAACTGGAGTTGGCCTGCGATGTACCCTGCATAAACGCCGTGCTTTGATCCTGCGTGTGGGTGCCGCAGCCAGCAAAAAGAAGCGTCGCCAGCAATACGGGCAGACAGCGCGCGGGCTTAGAACGAAGAAATGTTGACGGTACCATAAGTGTCCAGTGATATTTTTTGGCTCAATGCTCAATATTAAATCGGCAATACGGACGAGACAATGAAACAACACGAATCAGCGGATAATTCTCAGGGGCAGCTCTATATTGTGCCCACTCCGATAGGGAATCTGTCTGATATCACGCAGCGCGCACTGGAAGTGTTGCAAGCTGTTGATTTAATTGCTGCGGAAGATACCCGCCACACCGGTTTGCTGCTGCAACATTTTGCGATTAACGCCCGCTTATTTGCGCTTCACGACCATAACGAGCAGCAAAAGGCGGAAACACTTCTCGCTAAACTGAAAGAAGGGCAAAACATCGCGCTGGTCTCCGATGCCGGCACGCCGCTGATTAACGACCCTGGCTATCATCTGGTGCGCACCTGCCGCGAAGCGAATATTCGCGTGGTGCCGCTGCCGGGTCCCTGTGCGGCCATCGCCGCCCTGAGCGCCGCCGGTCTGCCTTCCGACCGTTTCTGCTATGAAGGCTTCCTGCCGGCGAAATCGAAAGGCCGCCGCGATACCCTGAAGGCGCTGGAAGAAGAACCGCGCACTCTTATCTTCTATGAGTCAACGCACCGTCTGGTGGAGAGTCTGGAAGATATCTGCGCGGTACTGGGAGAATCCCGCTACGTGGTGCTGGCCCGCGAGCTGACCAAAACCTGGGAGTCTATCCACGGCGCGCCGATTGGCGAGCTGGTGGCGTGGGTGAAGGAAGACGAAAACCGCCGCAAAGGCGAGATGGTGTTGATTGTCGAAGGCTTTAAGGCCCAGGAAGAGGCGCTGCCGGCAGCCGCGCTGCGTACCCTGGCGCTGCTGCAAGCGGAGCTGCCGCTGAAGAAAGCCGCCGCGCTGGCCGCGGAGATCCACGGCGTGAAGAAAAATGCGTTGTATAAGTACGCCCTGGAGCAGCAGGGGGAGTAAGCGATGAGCCGTTACCAACCGCCGTTTAGCATCACACCCACGGTCCTCAACCTTGTCGTTGAGATTGGGGAATTGCTTGGGCATTGGTCGGCGAAACGTGGACAAACATCGCCGTTGCTGCGTAAAGAAAACCGCATTCGTACTATTCAGGCGTCACTCGCGATTGAACATAATAGCCTGAGCATGGAACAGGTAACGGCGCTGCTGGAAGGCAAACGGGTTCTCGCGCCGGCTAAGGATATTCAGGAAGTGAGAAATGCCATTCGTGCTTATGAATTAATGCCCGGATGGCATGCGGCAAATATTAGGGATCTTCTGACGGCGCATAAAACGCTGATGACAGGGCTGGTTGATCGTCCTGGCGCTTTACGTGGCGGAAACGTCGGCATTTATCGCGGTACGCAGGTGGTACATATGGCTCCACCTGCTGCTCAAGTCCCAAGATTGATCGCTGATTTACTCAGCTGGCTGGAACACACCGAGCTTCATCCTTTGATTGCCAGTTCAGTTTTCCACTATGAGTTTGAGTTCATTCACCCTTTTGCTGATGGCAATGGTCGGATGGGGCGTTTATGGCAGACGTTGATTCTAAGCCAGTGGCGTCAGGAATTGGCCTGGCTGCCCGTTGAAACGCTGATCCACCATCAGCAAGAACGTTATTACGACATTTTAGGTGTTTGTGACAAAACCAGTGATTGCACGCTATTCGTGACCTGGATGTTGCAAAATATCCTGGCGGCGCTGAAAGAAGGTCTGGAGACTTCATTCGTCGTGTCGGAAGAAATGTCGGAAGAAATGTCGGAAGAAATGTCGGAAGAAATGTCGGAAGAAATGTCGGAAGAAATGTCGGAAGAAATCGACGTTAAAGTAGTTCTACCGGAAAACGCAATTTTGCGTTTGCTAACCGGAAACCCGGAATTGACGGCGAGAGCGCTGGCGGAGATCTTGGGGATATCAGCACGTACGGTTGAGCGCCATCTGCAAGGGCTACAGGCGAAAGGGAGATTGATTCGCATAGGCGCTAAAAAAGGTGGAAGCTGGCTGGTTAAGTAGAACCAGCCGCCATGGTGTTCCACTCAGCGTGCAATCACACTATCTTCAGTTCCACCTTCTTGCTGCTTAACGCTGCGCGGTCATTTTCACTGATACCGTCATCGGTGATCACGCAGTCTATCTTTTCCATCGGCAGTACCTGGTTAAAGCCCCGGCGATTAAATTTACTGGCGTCGAGCACGGCGATCACCTGATGCGCGGCGGCGGCCATCACGCTGCTGATGGAGTAACCTTCGTTAAAGGTGGTGATACCGTTGGTGGCGTCGATACCGTCGGCGCCGACAAACATCAAATCGGCGCAGATTCCCTGCAGAGAACGTTCGGCAATCGTGCCGTGCATAGAGTGCGTTTTATGCCGCACGGTGCCGCCGCAAACCACCAGGGTGATATCTTTATTTTCCGCCAGGGTAAACGCGGCGGGCAGGCTGTTGGTGATGACGGTGATATTGGTCATCCGCACCAGTGCCTCGGCAATCAGCAGGGTGGTGCTGCCGCTATCGAGGATCACCGTCATACCTTCACGGATCATGGCTACCGCGGCCTGGGCGATGCGCTTTTTGGGATCGCTGGCAAGCTGATAGCGGTCTTCCAGCACCACTTCCTGATTCTCTGCGTCGGTCAGGTCGCTGCCCGCGCGGGCGGCGCCGCCGTGAAAGCGGGTTAACAGCCCTTTTTCTTCCAGTAAGCGAAGATCGGCACGGATCGTTACCTCAGAGATGCCAAAGAGATTCGAAAGGTCTAGAACCAATACGCTGCCCTGCGTATTCACCATATCGACAATTTTGTTCCTTCGTTCAAATGAGTTCATCTTGATTTGCCTGATAATTAACTCATCTCAGTGTAATCGAAGGATAACGAAAGTTGAACGATAATTTTCGAAAGGTTACATGAGCCAGCCCTCAGGGCTGGCTCATGCAGTCAGGAGAGTTTGAGCAGGATTTTACCCTGCATCGGTGCGCCGTTTAGCGCCTGAACTTCACGCGCAAAGCTCTCCGCGTCACCGCGGTGGGCTATTAGCGGTGCCAGCTGCAGGCGTTTTTCTGTCAGCAGGCGGGTGGCCGTTTGCCACTCTTCTCCTGGCCACGGACCAGAGTAATTCATCCAGCTACCGACAATATTCAACTCTTTACGCAGGATCTGCCCGAAGGTGGCGGCCGGGAGGGTTAAATCGTGATGAAGCGTGCCGACCAGCGCCAACTGCGCCCGCGGACCGGCGGCCTCAATCGCCAGCGTGACGGTCTGCGGCGTGCCGGCGGTCTCAAGGACTAACTGGTCGAACTGCATGGCTTCCAGCGCCTGCTGAATCGCCTGGCCGCTCATTTCGCGGCTGTTGAACACTCGGGTCGCGCCAAGGGCTTTGGCCAGCTCCAGTTTCTGCGGATTGATATCGATCGCCGTGACGCTGTTGGCGCCCAGTTCGCGGGCGCACTGTAATGCCAGCAGGCCAATGGTGCCCGCACCGATAATAATCACGTTTTTACCTTCGCAACCCTGCGCCAGGTGGAAGGCGTGGAGGCCAACGGTTATCGGCTCGATAAACGCGCCGTCATCAATCGGCATCTGATCCGGCAGGCGGAACAGGTTGGCGCGCTTCACCACCACATATTCGGCGTTGCCACCTTCGCTGCGTGAGCCGACAAACTGATATTGTTTACATAAAGAGAAATACTCGCGCTGGCACTGCGGACACTGAAAGCAGGGCAGCAGTGGCACGCAGGCGACGGCATCGCCGGGCTGCAGATCAGTTACCGCCGCGCCGTAGGATTCCACATAGCCGCTGAATTCGTGCCCCAGCGTAATAGGGTAGTAATGCGCGCCTTTGGCGAAAATGCGCGGGATGTCGGAGCCGCATAATCCGGAACTGACCACTTTGACCAGGACATCGTTTTCCGTTTGCAGCGTAGGGATAGGGCGTTCTTCAACGCAGACGTTCCCCTCAGCATGGATTACCACTGATTTCATAACATTCTCCAGCTATAAGATTCAGGGGAGCGACCGCTCCCCTTTTAGATCAAGACATGCCTGTACTTTGTTGTGGGGCAGCGCTTTTTTCTGCGTTTTCCACCGCGATGAAGCGACGGGCACGACGCCAGGTCAGCAGAACGCCAGTCAGATAGATAATGCCGATGACCGCGAAGCCCACCACGTTCTGCCAGGTAAAGAGCTGGATCAGCAGCCAGGTAATCGGTGAACCGCCCTGGTCCATTGAGGCCACCATACCGCCGGCTTTCAGGGCCCCGGCGTTTGCCGCCAGCTGGGTGTGCAGGCCTATGGTCTGGGTGGCGATCCATAGGGTGATACCCATAATGATGACCCCGGAAATCAATGTGCGGAATAGGTTCCCTTGATGTACCGCGACTGCCATCGCCACGAAGAAGCCGATGGTGGCCAGGTCGCCAAACGGCAGGACCTGGTTGCCAGGAACCACGACGGCGATAAGAATGGTCAGCGGGATGAAGATCAGGCTGGCGGAGACCACCGAGGTATGACCGAGCAGCAGCGCCGGGTCGAGACCAATCAGGAATTCCTGGCCGCCGAATTTGGCCTGCAGACGTTTACGCGCCTGTTTGGCTATCGGCGTGAGGCCATCCATAATCGGTTTGATCACCCGTGGCATCAGCAGCATCACCGCTGCGGTTTTCACCGCAAGCTGGAGAATGCTCTTCAGGTCGTAACCCGCCAGCGCGCCAATCACAAGGCCCATGACGAAGCCAACGGTAACCGGTTCACCGAAGGGACCGAAGCGTTTCTGGATATCATCGGCGCTAAAGTGAATACGGTTAAGACCGGGGATCTTGTCGATGATGGTATCGACAAGCACGGCAACCGGCCCTAAATACGCCGAACTGCCGTGCGGGATCGCAATACCCTCGAGGCCAAAGAAATCGCGGGTATCTTTGGCAAACCAGTCGCCCAGCTTATACACAAAGGCGGCATGCACTACCACGC
Organism: Klebsiella sp. PK18; assembly: GCF_057784655.1. Taxonomy (NCBI): domain Bacteria; kingdom Pseudomonadati; phylum Pseudomonadota; class Gammaproteobacteria; order Enterobacterales; family Enterobacteriaceae; genus Klebsiella; species Klebsiella sp. PK18. The sequence continues at coordinate 608,013 of NZ_CM173493.1, forward strand.
CGAGAATACCTATCCAGTACGATCCGGTAGCGATATGCAGCATCGCGCCGGTAAAGGTCATATGCCAGATGTTCCAGATATCGACATTCACTACGCGGGTCATACGGGTAACCAGCATCACGATATTAACCACGATGGCCACCGGGATCGCCACCAGGGCGATTTGCGACGCCCAGGTCATCGGTGATGAACCCGGCCAACCGATATCGATCACGTGAAGATTAATCTGGAAATGCTCCGCCATCGCCTTTGCCGCCGGGCCGATGGAGTCGAGCATCAGGCCAATGACCAGGCCGATACCGACGAAACCGATCCCGATATGCAGACCAGATTTGAAACAATCCCCGAGCTTCATCCCCAGTAACTTGGAGAAAATAATGATCACGATCGGCAGCATCACCGTCGGACCGAGATCGAGGATATAACGCATGATTTCGCTAAACATGGCGTTTACTCCGCGAGGATGCCGAGGATTTTCTGTTGTAAGGCTTCAATGCCGACGCCCGAAACGAATGGCATGCCGTGTACCACCGGAATGTCGCCAAAGGTCCGCTCCACGCGCGCGGTGGTGCAGATCAGGTCCGCCCCGTCCATGTAGGTTTCGATTTCATTGACCCGGCACTGCACCAAATCCAGTTCAATATTGTGGTCTGCACACAGCTCTTTAATCTCTTCAGCCGCCATCGTGGAGGTGGCGACGGCACCGCCGCAGGCGACGATAACTTTACGTTTCATAGGGTACCCCTTTTATTATCAGTATCTTATGAAGCCACGGCGTTAAGCTCAGGCTCAAGGATAAATTGCTGGAACCGCACCGGCAGCTGATCGTCGGAAGCGGCGAGCAGTGCCTCCAGCGTGTGCGGATTTTGTAGCTCACTAAATAACCGGCGCAGTAGCTTCAGCTGTGCCGCCGGGTTTTCAACAATCAGCGCGATGATGAGCGAAACGTCGATTTCGCCGTCGTCATCAGCGCGCTGAAAAGGAACCGGCGCATCCGGACGAATCAGGTAAATGGCCGGCGATTTGGCGTGGACGGCTTCACAGTGCGGGATAGCGACAGCATGCTGCTCCAGGGCGATGCCGGTGGGAAAAGTCGCTTCGCGTTCGAGCAGGGCGGCGGGATAGCTGTCGTGTACGACGCCTCGCGCCAGCATCTCTGCGCCAATGTGTTCCAGCGCCTGCTGGCTGGAACTGAAATGAATGCCGGTACGAACAAACAGTTGACTCATATATCCTCTTAACTTCAGGCGATTTCAGAAGAACAGCCGTAGCGGTAGGCACGCAGAACATCCTGGATTTTGTCGAGGATCAGCGCGTGCGGCTCGGCGTTCAGTGCATTCAGCGACAGTCGTTCAAACTGCACCGGCATATACTGGCTGATAAGCCCCAGCGGCAGCTTAGCGTCGGTCAGATTAGCGATAAGTTTCTCAACGCTCTGGCGAATACGCGGATGCGGCCAGTAATAACGGATACGGTCGGAAAGACTGAAGTGGATATCGACCATCGCCTGGCTCCAGGTGGGGCGATAGTATTTTTTCCAGTAGCCGGGTTCGTTAAGCATCACTTCGTCGATCACCTCCATCACGCGACTGCGAGACTCCGGGGCGATCAGCTCATTTTCCATTTGGGCGAGGGCAAAGATGGCTTCACGCAGGGCAAAGGTGAGCGCCGGGCCGACTTTCAGGATGGTGAAGTGGTCGCGAACCAGCGCGCGATAAGCCTGGCGAGTTTGGTAGTCGGTGGAGTGCGCTTCGTAGACCATCGGGGTACTTTCGATCCAGGCGGAAAGCGCTTTCGCTTCCTGCGGCTGGTAATGAATGATTTGCGTATGGTCGAACTCCACCCCAGGCTGCACGACGATAGCGATAACTCGCTCCAGCGCAGCCTCGAGTCCCAGCTTACGGAAAGCAGCCTCATGGGTTTCGAGTGTCGCCGCGGCATCCTGCGCCCGGGTGACATGTACGCTGCCGATGGTGCAGGCCTCGCCGCCGGGCACCGGAACTTCGGTCCCGATGACGTAGGTCAGGTGGCGCTTTTGCTCAGCGCTGGCGGTCTCTTCGGCAGCCTGACACAGGCGAGCGGCGCGCTCAGCAACCACACCAGGATCCAAAGGCACCGGATCGTCAGCACAGGACATTGACGCATCGAGATGGATTTTGCTAAAGCCGGCCGCGACGTAGGCCTTGATGAGGTCGACAGATTTTTCCATCGCCACGGCGGCCGGTTCGTCTTGCCAACAGTTCGGGCCCAGATGATCGCCGCCAAGAATAATACGTTCAGCCGGGAAACCGACGGTACGGGCGATGTTGTAGACGAAGTCACGGAAATCGGCCGGCTGCATGCCGGTGTAGCCGCCAAACTGATTCACCTGGTTGGATGTCGCTTCGATCAGCACCTTGTTGTTAGTCGACAGATCGAAACGTAACGCCGCTTCGATAACCAGCGGATGCGCTGAACAAACTGAACAGATGCCGATGTGTTCGCCGGACTTATGGCGAGAGATAATGTCTTTCATTTACAACCTCCGTTTTCTTTCGAATATATTCGTTATGTTTTGTTTTGGTCGCAAATGGCTTTGTTTTGAATTGTGATCTGCATCGATAAATAGTCGTGTAACGCAGTGAAAGGTATCGTCTTTCAAGACAAAAACGCCCTGGCCAGAAAGACAGGGCGTTTTTAATTTGTTGAAAATTAACTAAATAGTCGGGAAAGCCAGCTGCGTTTCGTTTTGACGGCTTCCTGAGTGGCCTGCTGCGGCTGGGCGGCGATTTCGCCGAGACCGGCGTTAAAAGCGTCGCCAATGGCTTTTAACGCCTGCTGCGCATCGTTGCCGCTGGCCATAAAGTGCAGACGATGACCCTGTTTGGCGCCCAGTGATACGACGCGCATCAGATTTTTGGCATCAACAATGGCGGAGCGCGTATCAAGGTTTTCGACCTGGATTTGCGATCGCCACTGCTTGACGGCTTTCACCAGCACCGCACTGGGGCGGGCATGAAGACCGTGCGGATTGCGCAGGGTAAAGGTGGCCTCTTCGTCAAAGTGCGGCGCGGGTTGTGGTTCTTCGCCTGCTGGCAGAGGGATATCACCAGCGAGAATTTCCAGCACCGCCTGGGGGGTATCGGCGCGCGTAAGCGCGTCAGGCACCCGATCATCGCCCAGGGCATGGGTGAGTTGGCGCAAAATATCGAGATGCTCGTTGTCCTGAGCCGCGATACCGACAATCAGATAGGCGGTTTGCTCCTCACCCCAGTCAACCCCCTGCGGACAAGCCAGCACCTTAACACCCGTTTTGAGCACTGCGTCGCGACTGTGCGGCGTGCCGTGGGGAATAGCGATGCCGTTGCCCAGATAGGTGCTGATTTGCCCCTCGCGCTCGCGCATGCCTTGTAGATAGGCTGCTTGCGTATGTCCGGCCTCAGTCAGGGCTGCAACGACACGTTGTAGCGCCTCGTCTTTCGTTTTGACCTGACGATCGAAACCAATATCGGCAGAAGTCAGTTGCATAGCTTGCTCCTTATTTCATGGCGCCAGCAAGGGCTGTCGCTTTGTCAGTGCGTTTCTGCCATAGCCGCCAGCATCCCAGCATAAGTGCCCCGCAGGCGGAACCGGCGAGAATGCACAGCACCCACATCAACGGTTTACTGACCAGCGGCAGGATTAAGAAGCCGCCGTGCGGTGCCGGAACCTGAATATGCAGGCTGTAGCTGAGTACCGCAGAAATTGATGAGGCGATCATCATCATCGGGATCACCCGCAGCGGATCCTTGGCGGCAAAGGGAATCGCACCTTCGGTAATGTGTGTGCAGCCGAGGATATAGTTGACCATCCCGGCGGCGCGTTCCTCCTCGCTAAAGCCTTTCGGAAAGAACGTGGTCGCCAGAGCGATGACCAGCGGCGGCGTGATGCAGGCGGCAGACACACCGGCCATAAAGAAATAGTTACCTTGCCCCAGCAGCAGCGTACCGGTGACATAGGCCGCTTTGTTGACCGGCCCGCCGAAGTCGAAGGAGCACATTGCGCCGACCACGATCCCCAGCAGGATGGGGTTGGCTTCCTGCAGAGAGCTGAGCCAGTTCATCATGCCATTGTTGATCGCTGCCACTGGCTGGCCGAGCAGGACCATCATCACGCCAATCACCAGGACGCCGATCAGCGGCATAATGAAGATCGACTTCAGCCCTTCGTACTGGCGCGGCAGACCGTCGAGCAGATGACGGATCAGCAGCATAAAATACCCGGCGGCAAAACCGGCGATGATCCCACCGAGGAACCCGGCGCCGGTGGCGTTCGCCAGCAGGCCGCCGACAAAACCGGCGACCATGCCCGGGCGGCCAGATATCGACCAGGCAATGTAGGCGGTAAACACCGGCACCATGATCGAGAACGCCTGCTGACCGACTTTCATCAGGGTGGCGGCAACCACGTTATACTGCGGTGAATTCGGATCGGCGGAGTAGATGCCCCACAGGAAAGAAACGGCGATTAAGATCCCGCCGGCGACAACGAACGGCAGCATGTTGGAAACACCGCTCATCAGATGTTTGTAAATCTGTCGGCCGAACGATTCTCGCTCATATTTCTCGGCGAGATCCGTCGTCGCGGAGTGTCCCTGGCGACGCTGCGCCTGACCGTTAACAACTTTATTAATTAATTCCGCCGGATGGTGAATGGCTTCTTTAACCGGCACCTCAATAACCGGTAAGCCATTAAAACGTTCGGCATTAACATCTTTATCGGCAGCGATAATCACACCATAAATATCCGTCAGGTCTTCCGGCGTAATGGCATTTTCTACGCCGGAAGCGCCATTGGTTTCGACTTTTATTTCAACGTTTAATTTTTTCGCTGCGGTTTTTAAGGCCTCTTCAGCCATAAATGTATGAGCAATACCTGTAGGGCAGCCGGTAACGGCAATAATTTTTTTCATAATCGGACCTTTATAATTGGACGATCTGAAGTTGTTGTAATAATTCTTGCGTACGGTTTAATTTGCCAAGCCCGGCGGAGGCGGCAACATCGGCGCCGGTGGCGCTGGCCAGCGCCAGCGCCTGAGGAATATCGCCTGCGTTAAGCCATCGGCTGAGGAACGCGCCCAGCGCGGCATCGCCGGCGCAGGCCGAGCTGACCAGTTCGATTTTCGGTGCCGAGCAGAACCACAGTTGCTCGCCGTTCGAAAAATAGAGCCCTTGTGCGCCAAGGGTCAGCAGAACATTGCGAGCCCCAAGCTGGTGGAGCGTTTGCATTGCTTCGCGTACCCGCTGGGGGCTGCTGACATCCAGACCAAAGATCTCGTTCAGCTCGTCGTCATTGGGTTTAATCAATAGCGGATGCCACTCCAAAAGCTGGCGCAGCACCGGGTGGCTGATATCTAAGATGACTTCACACCCTTTTTGCTGACACAGCACCAGAATCTCGCTATAGAACCGGCTCTCTATTCCCGGTGGCAGACTGCCGCTGATAACTAAATAATCACCAGGCGTGACGCACTGTAAATGATGAAGAATTTGTTCTTTCCCTTCATCGTTAATCCGCGCGCCGGGATTTACCAGTTTATATTCATCTCTGCCGTCGTTAATAAAGATATTAATACGGGTGGGTTCAGCGACCCATGCCGGCGTGACGTTAATATGTTGTTTGCGTAGTTCCTCAACGATATAGCGGCCGGTAAAACCGCCGAATATGCCCATAACATGGGTTGGCTGCTGGTAATGATGTAATACCAGCGAGACGTTAACCCCTTTACCATTCGGGCAATATTCCGTCTGCCGGGTGCGGTTGACTGCCGCCGGCTGGAGCGGATCGCAAAAGATATTCATATCAATCGCGGTGTTCAGTGTCAGGGTGTGGATCACGACAAGGCTCCTTCGATCCGCTGATTACAGTTGTCCTTCGCAGCCACAGACGTGAATGACTTTGCGAACGACCTCTTTCATTGCCGCTTTCGCCGGTTTCATATAGTGACGAGGATCGTTGGCGCCCGGATTTTCCAGGAAGTAGGCTTTCAGTGCATCCGAGAAGGCGATTTTAAGTTCGGTGGCGACGTTGACTTTGCATACGCCCAGAGAAATGGCGTGGCGAATATCACTATCCGGCAGGCCGGAAGCGCCGTGCAGAACCAGTGGAACATCAACGCAGTCGCGAATAGCCGCCAGGCGCTCAAAATCAAGCTTCGGTTCGGCGGTGTAAAGACCGTGAGCGGTACCGATGGCGACGGCCAGCGAATCAATACCGGTACGAGCGACAAATTCACGGGCCTGTTCGGGGTTGGTATAGAGCGCATCTTTAGCATCGACCACCAGATCGTCTTCGATTCCGCCCAGACGGCCCAGCTCGGCTTCTACGCTGGCATCATAGCGGTGGCTCAACTCCACCACGCTTTTTACCAGTGCCACATTTTCCTCGAACGGTGAGTGAGAGCCATCGATCATGACCGAGCGGATCCCTGCCTGGACTTTGCGCGTGATATCAGCCAGATCCTCGTGATGATCGAGGTGCAGGGCGAGCGGGAGATCCCACTTTTTCGCCAGATCGCGGGCGATCGCCACCACGTTGCCGGTGCCGGCATAGCTGTAGGTACCGGGCGTGCCGGCAAGGATCAAGGGAGAGCGTAATTCAGCCGCCGTTTCAACGACGACCTGCATGGTTTCGAGGTTATGGATATTGAAAGCCGGCACGGCATAACCCTGTCGTTGAGCTTTTAACAGCATGTTTTTACTGGAAATGATGTACATTTTAGTCCTCTTTTCAATTTGTAAGTTATTTGCATTAAATAACCTTCAATTTGAAAGTAATGTAACGATCGTCTCGACTTTTAGGTGTGATCCACCGCACACAATGATGAATTGATTTTTAAAATGAAAGTTAATAATATTTTTAATGTTTCTTTTTTAAAGTTTTAGCAGGGAAGCGCTTTCTTTGTAACTATATGATTAATATTGATTAATTTATTTATGGCAAGATGGAAGTTCAGCCGCGGTTTGACATTACGATAGGGAAATTTAAAAATGAAAGTTATTCCAGGAGAAAATAATAAGGCATAAACCGTGGCAAAACCGTCAACCAGCCTGCTGAAAAGGCGCTTGGACATCGCAGAGATCGTTCGTAAGAACGGCGAGATCAAAGTCGACGATCTGGCCGAAATGCTGGCTGTTTCCGGAGTGACAATCCGTAACGATCTCAACTACCTCGAGCAGCAGGGCTACTTAAAACGCTCCTTCGGCGGGGCGATTTATACCGCCCAGGCTGGCGCGCCGGTTGCGGTGATGCGGGAAGCACCAGCCGTCAGGGATAAAGCGCTGGAGACGGAAATGGCTCGCCAGGTGGCGGCGCAGATAGAAGATGGCGAAACGCTATTTTTAGGCCAAGGTTCCATTTTGCGTAAAGTGATCCCCTTTCTGGCCAACAGAGAAGAACTTTGCCTGCTGTTAAACGATCTGGGCCATGTCGCGCTGGCGCAGGAGTTTTTAAATGGGGAAACCGTTCTGCTTGGTGGGGTGCTGTCCGGGCAGGGGCGGATTGTGGAGGGCGATCTGGCGCTGAAAGCGTTAGGTCATTACCGGCCATCACATGCGCTGATTGCGGTGGATCATATTGCCGAAGACGGTACGCTGAGCGTGCGTAACGAGGCCACAGCACATCTACTGAATGAGGCTGTGGCGCAGAGCGAAAGAGTTATCGCGATTGTTGCGTCCAGACCGGTCTACGGTGAGAAACGTTATGCTGTCGGTGAATTGCAACAGATCAGCAGCGTGGTGACCCCGCAGGTCGTCGCGGCAGAGTACCATGCCTGCTTCCTCGCTGCGGGTTTGACCAACAGCTATACCAACAATGAATGCCTGACATGGCTCAACACGGCTTTGCATAAGACAAACCAGGAGCGGTGATGAACGTAACCATTTGCACCATCGGCGAACTGCTGGTGGAGTTTCTCGCCAAGGAAGAGAATCAGGGTTTTTCCCGCCCCGGTGAATTTTGGGGGCCCTATCCCAGCGGGGCGCCGGCAATATTTGCCGATCAGGTGGCAAAGCTGGGTTTTGGCTCTGTGTTGTTTAGCTGCGTGGGCAACGACGCATTTGGCGAGATGAATATTGCGCGTCTGGAGAAAGATGGCGTTAACGTCAACGGTATCGCCATGCTGCAGAAAGCGACCACCGGTAGCGCCTTCGTCAGCTATCGTAGCCAGGCGCAGCGCGATTTTATTTTTAATATGCCTAACAGCGCCTGCGGTTTGCTGACTGCCGACCACATTGATGAGGCGCTGCTAAATCAGTGTCAGCATTTTCATATTATGGGATCGTCGCTGTTCTCGTTCCGTATTATCGATGCGATGCGTAAAGCGATTGAAAACATTAAAGGCCGCAACGGTACGGTGTCGTTCGACCCAAACATTCGCAAAGAGATGCTGAACATTCCCGAGATGTCGCAGGCGTTTGAATACATTCTCGATTACACCGATATTTTCCTGCCGAGCGACGGTGAGCTGGATTATTTTGGCCTCAATCCGGAGCGCAATGAGCAGATCCTGGTTGATAAGCTATTGAAACGCGGCGTGAAGCATGTGGTGATTAAACGTGGGCCGCGTGGCGCCAGCTACTTTAGCGCCAACGAGACACACCATGTCGCCGGCTTCAACGTGCCGGTGGTGGATCCGACTGGTGCCGGGGATTGCTTTGGCGCCACCTTTGTCAGCCTGTTCCTCAATGGCGCCACGCCGCAGGAGGCGCTGAGATGGGCAAACGCCAGCGGCTCGTTGGCGATTAGCCAACGCGGCCCCATGGAAGGCACCTCGACGCAGGCGCAGATCCGCGCTTTCCTTGCCGCACAGCATCCGTAACCAACAAGCCCGGATAAATCCGGGCTAAAAGTGGTTAAATTCTCACGCTCTCGATCAGGTCACCGGCGCCGGGTTAAACACCGCCAGCTGGTTGTGCAGGCCCCATTGATCGGAGAAGGTTTTCTTGCGTCCGCTGGCGACGTCGAGAATAAATTCGAACAGCTTCCGCCCGACATCCTCAATCGTCTCTTCGCCAGTGGCGATGGTCCCGGCGTTAATGTCCATTAAATCATACCAGCGGTTGGCCAGCTCGGTACGGGTCGCCATTTTTATTACGGGTACCGCCATCAGGCCATACGGCGTGCCGCGACCGGTGGTGAACACCTGCACGGTAATGCCAGAGGCGACCTGCTGGGTGCCGCAGACAAAATCGCTGGCGGGGGTAGCGGCATAAATCAGGCCGCGTTTGGTCGGGCGCTGGCCTGGAGAGAGCACCTCGACGATGGCGCTTTTACCTGATTTAGCAATAGAACCCAGCGCTTTTTCCACCACGTTAGCCAGGCCGCCTTTTTTGTTGCCGGGGGAGGGGTTGGCGCTGCGGTCGGTTTTGCCCATGTCGAGATAGTTATCGTACCAGGCCATCTCTTCCAGCAGGCGTTTGCCGACCTCTTCGTTAATCGCCCGCGGGGTTAACAGATGGATGGCGTCGCGGACTTCGGTCACTTCCGAGAACATCACCGTCGCGCCGCAGCGCACCAGCAGGTCGGATGCATAACCCACCGCCGGGTTGGCGGTCACACCGGAGAAGGCGTCGCTGCCGCCGCACTGCATGCCGACCACCAGCTCTGAAGCCGGACAGGTTTCCCGCTGGCGCTGGTTCAGTTTCGCCAGGTGGCGCTCGGCGACCTGCAGAATGTCATCGACCATCGATTTAAAACCAACATGCTTTTCATCCTGCAGGCTGACGATGCTGGCGCTGTCCACCGGGATACTTTTGACGTCTTCCGTGCCCTGCAGCAGGCGTTCCGGCTGCAGCTTTTCACAGCCGAGGCCAATGACCATCACCTCGCCGCCGAAATTCGGGTTGAGGGCGATATTGTGGATAGTGCGAATTGGCACTACCGCCGCCGGTGCATTAATCGCCACGCCGCAACCGTAGAGGTGGTTCAGGCCTACCACGCCGTCGACGTTGGGGTATTTCGGCAGCAGGTCGCGTTCAATGATTTTCACCACATAATCAACCACGCCCGCAACACAGTGCACGCTGGTGGTGATGCCCAGCAGGTTCTTGGTGCCCACGCTGCCATCGGCATTGCGGTACCCTTCAAAGGTATAGCCTTCCAGAGGCGGTAGGGGTTCAGGCACTTTGGTCGCCAGCGGCAGGGTGTTCAACGGCGGGGCGGTGGGCAGTTCCACCAGCGATTCGTCAATCCAGCTTCCCTGTGGGATGTCGCGCACGGCGAAGCCAATCACTTCTCCGTAGCGGATGATTTCACCGCGGGCAGGGATATCCACCAGGGCTACTTTATGACCCTGTGGGATGTGTTCGACGAGCGTCAGGCCGTCCGGGAAACGTGTTCCGGCGGTCAATCCCCGATCGTTGACAATAATCGCCACGTTATCTGTCGGGTCAACTTTAATATAAAACGCGGTTGGCGATTGTTGTCGAATTGCAATGTCAGCCATTGTCCAGTCATCTCCAAACAGGTGCTAATAATAAAATAAAACGCTAATTCATTTACTACGTATCAGTATGATGGAATAAAGGATGTCAGCTGTATTGATTTTAAAATGTGATCTACATCACTCCTTGCTGAGGTGGTAACCCCAGCAGGGCAGGCAATCGTAAGAACTGTGGATTAGCGCCCATGGCTTATGGCATAAGCCTAATTTTAGCGTTAAATAATGACTTTATATTGTGGTTATGCATAGTGTCTGGCGGAGGCGTGCTGATTATACTGAGTCATGTTTTTGAGGTATTCGATATGCGAATAGATAGCTTCAATATCGTCTTTTAAATAAATAAGAAACCGCTTAAAGCAATTATAAAAGGTGTTCTGTGCCTGAGGAATGTCTAAATGATTCTGGATTCTACATTAGATGAGAAAAAAGGAATACCGACCCGCTATTTAATTCTATTGATGATATTTGTCGTGACGGCGGTGAACTATGGCGACCGCGCGACGTTGTCTATCGCCGGTACTGAAGTCGCGAAAGAGCTGGGGCTCAGCGCGGTGTCGATGGGATACATTTTTTCCGCCTTCGGCTGGGCTTATCTGCTGATGCAGATCCCTGGTGGTTGGCTGCTGGATAAATTTGGATCGAAGAAGGTTTACTCATACAGCCTGTTTTTCTGGTCGCTGTTTACCTTCCTGCAGGGCTTTATTGATGTGTTCCCGCTCGCCTGGGCTGGGGTCTCCATGTTCTTTATGCGTTTTATGCTGGGCTTTTCCGAAGCGCCCTCGTTTCCCGCCAACGCCCGCATTGTGGCGGCCTGGTTTCCGGCCAAAGAGCGGGGCACCGCTTCGGCTATTTTTAATGCGGCGCAATATTTTTCGCTGGCGTTATTCTCGCCGCTACTCGGCTGGCTGACCTTCGCGCTGGGTTGGGAGCATGTCTTTACCGTGATGGGGATAATAGGGTTTGTGCTCACCGTCATCTGGGTGAAGTTTGTGCATAACCCCACCGATCATCCGCGAATGTCCGCGGCGGAGCTGAAGTATATCTCTGAAGGCGGCGCGGTGGTCGATATGGACCACAAAAAAGAGACGACCCAGGCGGCCGGGCCGAAGATGGATTATATCCGTCAGTTGCTGACCAACCGAATGATGTTAGGCGTATTTTTCGGTCAGTATTTCCTCAACACCATTACCTGGTTCTTCCTGACGTGGTTTCCGATCTACCTCGTGCAGGACAAGGGAATGTCAATTCTGAAAGTCGGCTTCGTGGCTTCAATTCCGGCGCTGTTTGGTTTTGCCGGCGGCGTACTGGGCGGGCTGTTTTCGGATTATCTGATTGGCCGCGGCTGTACGCTGACTTTTGCGCGTAAGTTACCGATAGTACTCGGAATGCTGCTGGCATCGTCCATTATTCTGTGTAACTACACGGCCAGCACGCCGCTGGTTATTACGCTGATGGCGCTGGCGTTCTTTGGTAAAGGCTTTGGCGCGCTGGGCTGGCCGGTTATCTCGGATGTTGCGCCGAAAGAGATTGTTGGCCTGTGCGGCGGGGTATTCAACGTCTTTGGCAATGTGGCCTCGATCGCCACGCCGCTGGTTATTGGCTACATCGTAAGCGAACTGCACTCATTCAATGGCGCACTGATTTTTGTTGGCGGCTCCGCGCTGATGATGATGGTCTGCTACCTGTTTGTGGTTGGCGATATCAAACGTATGGAATTGCAGAAGTAAGCAACGATTAACGCAAGGTAAAAATTATGGATAACGCAATTTTCCCGAACAAATTTAAGGCCGCGCTGGCGGCTCATCAGGTGCAGATTGGCTGCTGGTGCGCGCTGGCTAACCCGATCAGTACTGAGGTGCTGGGTCTGGCCGGTTTCGACTGGCTGGTGCTGGATGCGGAACACGCGCCGAACGACGTGACCACGCTTATCCCACAGCTGATGGCGCTGAAGGGCAGCTCCAGCGCGCAGGTAGTCCGTGTGCCGACCAATGAGCCGATCATCATCAAGCGCATGCTGGACATCGGCTTCTATAACTTCCTGGTGCCGTTCGTCGAGACGGCTGAGCAGGCGGCGCAGGCGGTGGCGTCGACCCGCTATCCGCCGGAAGGGATCCGCGGGGTCTCCGTTTCCCACCGCGGCAATATGTTTGGCACCGTGCCGGACTACTTCGCCCAGTCCAACAAGAACATTTCCATTCTGGTGCAGATTGAGAGCCAGACCGGGGTAGATAACGTCGAGGCGATTGCCGCGACCGAGGGTGTGGACGGGGTGTTCGTTGGCCCGAGCGACCTGGCTGCCGCTTTAGGCCATCTCGGCAATGCCGCCCATCCTGAGGTACAGCACGCTATCCAACATATCTTTGCCAGCGCGAAGAAACACGGTAAGCCAAGCGGCATTCTGGCGCCAGTGGAAGCTGATGCGCGCCGCTATCTGGAATGGGGGGCGACTTTCGTCGCCGTCGGCAGCGATCTGGGCGTCTTCCGCTCAGCAACGCAGAAACTTGCTGATGCGTTTAAAAAATAATCACCAGGATGAAGAGAGAGAACATTATGACAATCAAAGTAGGTTTTATCGGTCTTGGCATTATGGGTAAACCGATGAGCAAAAATTTGCTGAAAGCAGGTTATTCGCTGGTGGTGTCCGACCGTAACCCGGAAGCGATTGCCGACGTGATTGCCGCGGGTGCAGAGACCGCGACGACGCCGAAGGCGATTGCTGAGCAATGTGACGTGATCATTACCATGCTGCCAAACTCTCCGCATGTGAAAGAGGTGGCGCTGGGTGAAAACGGCATTATCGAAGGCGCAAAGCCGGGCACCGTGGTGATTGATATGAGCTCTATCGCGCCGCTGGCGAGTCGGGAAATCAGCGAAGCGCTGAAAGCCAAGGGTATTGATATGCTGGACGCGCCGGTGAGCGGCGGCGAACCAAAAGCCATCGACGGCACCCTGTCGGTGATGGTCGGCGGCGATAAGGCGATCTTTGATAAATACTACGATCTGATGAAAGCGATGGCGGGCTCCGTGGTGCATACCGGCGACATCGGCGCGGGCAACGTCACCAAACTGGCTAACCAGGTGATTGTCGCCCTGAACATCGCAGCGATGTCTGAAGCGCTGACTCTGGCGACCAAAGCTGGCGTCAATCCGGATCTGGTCTATCAGGCGATCCGTGGCGGCCTGGCGGGCAGTACCGTGCTGGATGCCAAAGCGCCGATGGTGATGGATCGTAACTTCAAGCCGGGCTTCCGTATCGACCTGCATATTAAAGATCTGGCGAACGCCCTGGATACGTCCCATGGCGTGGGCGCTCAGCTACCGCTGACGGCGGCGGTAATGGAGATGATGCAGGCGCTGCGTGCGGACGGTCTGGGCACCGCGGACCATAGCGCGCTGGCGTGCTACTACGAAAAACTGGCGAAAGTGGAAGTCACTCGCTAACAAGAAGGGCGCCTTGCGCGCCCTGTTATTCTTGCCTTGCGCGGCACTGTCAGGCTACAAAATTATGAAAATCGTCATTGCCCCAGACTCTTACAAAGAAAGCCTTTCTGCCACCGAGGTAGCTCAGGCGATAGAAAAAGGATTTCGGGAAATTTTCCCCGACGCGCAGTATGTTTCCATGCCCGTCGCCGACGGCGGCGAGGGAACGGTGGAGGCGATGATTGCCGCGACGCAGGGAACGGAACATTCCGCATGGGTGACTGGCCCGCTGGGCGAGAAAGTGGAGGCCTGCTGGGGCATGTCCGGCGATGGCGTCACTGCGTTTATTGAGATGGCGGCGGCCAGTGGCCTGGGACTCGTTCCGCCCGAAAAACGCAACCCTCTCATCACCACTTCACGCGGTACCGGCGAGCTGATATTACAGGCGCTGGAACATGGCGCGAAACGGATCATTATCGGTATCGGCGGCAGTGCGACCAACGACGGTGGAGCGGGCATGATGCAGGCGCTAGGCGCCTGTCTTTGCGACGCCGAGGGGCAGGAGATCGGCCATGGCGGCGGTAGCCTGAGCCGTCTGAGCCGGATCGATCTTTCCGCCATCGATCCACGCTTACGTGACAGGATGATCCACGTGGCCTGTGACGTCACTAACCCGCTGGTGGGCGAGCGCGGCGCGTCGCGGATCTTTGGCCCGCAGAAAGGGGCGACCGAGGCGATGATCGTTGAGCTGGATCGTAATCTGGCGCACTTCGCCGACGTCATTAAGGCGTCGCTGCAGGTGGACGTTAAGCCGATCCCCGGGGCGGGGGCGGCCGGCGGCATGGGCGCGGCGCTGATGGCCTTTCTTAATGCGGAACTGCGTAGCGGGATTGAGATCGTTACCGAGGCGCTGAAGCTGGAAGAGCAGATCCATGACTGCTCGCTGGTGGTCACCGGAGAAGGGCGGATCGATAGCCAGTCTATTCACGGTAAGGTGCCGGTGGGGATAGCCCGGGTGGCGAAAAAATACCGTAAGCCGGTGATCGGTATTGCTGGCAGCCTGACCCACGACGTTGGCGTGGTTCACCAGCACGGTATCGATGCGGTTTTCAGCGTGTTAACCACAGTTTCGACGCTGGAAGAGGCATTTCGCGGGGCATTTGATAACATTTACCGCGCGTCGCGCAATATCGCCGCCACCCTGCAGGTTGGGATGACGACAGAAGGATGACAACGGGCGGTAAACCCTCTATACTGCGCGCCGAAGCTGACCAGACAGTCGCCGCTTCGTCGTCGTCCTCCTTCGGGGGGAGACGGGCGGAGGGGAGGAAAGTCCGGGCTCCATAGGGCAAGGTGCCAGGTAACGCCTGGGGGGTGTCACAGCCCACGACCAGTGCAACAGAGAGCAAACCGCCGATGGCCCGCGCAAGCGGGATCAGGTAAGGGTGAAAGGGTGCGGTAAGAGCGCACCGCGCGGCTGGTAACAGTCCGCGGCACGGTAAACTCCACCCGGAGCAAGGCCAAATAGGGGTTCATAAGGTACGGCCCGTACTGAACCCGGGTAGGCTGCTTGAGCCAGTGAGCGATTGCTGGCCTAGATGAATGACTGTCCACGACAGAACCCGGCTTATCGGTCAGTTTCACCTCTTTATGCAAAAACCCCGCTCCGGCGGGGTTTTTGCTATTCGAATACCGGAAGCAGGATGAATGACTGTCCACGACGCTATACCAGAAGAACGCGGCTTATCGGTCAGTTTCACCTCTTTATGCAAAAACCCCGCTCCGGCGGGGTTTTTGCTATTCGAATAGCGGGGACAGGATGAATGACTGTCCACGACGCTATACCAAAAGAACGCGGCTTATCGGTCAGTTTCACCTTTTTATGTCAAAACCCCGCTCCGGCGGGGTTTTTGCTATTCGAATAGCGGGGACAGGATGAATAACTGTCCACGACGCTATACCAAAAGAACGCGGCTTATCGGTCAGTTACCGTTATTTAACCACCTTAGGATTCTGTAGCGTCGGGATCGTGGAATCTTGCACCTGATGAACCTGGCCGACGATCGTGGCGACGCTGCCATTGCTTAACGCCTCAACGTCTGCGCTGTTATGTGAGCCAAAATTGAAGGTCAGACGTTTATCCGTTTTATTCTGCTCATCTCGCATGGTCACGGTAAAATAGTAGCTGCCGGCGATACCGCTCATTCGGCGAATGTCGACAATCACGCCGCGCACCTTGACCCATTTGCCCAGATAATCGCTGCTGGCCTTCGCCGGGTTGAGGGTAAACGGCTGCAGGAACTGGGCGACTGAATACGTCTGCATCGAAGCGACGGCGTCATCTCCCGGTTGAAATAATTTGTCTCCCGCGGAATAAAAGGCTTTAGACGCCAGGCCGCAGCCGCTTAACAGCGAGATGACAAAAAACAGCGGTAATACGCGAGTGCGTAATAACATAACTATCTCCTTATATATTTTAAAAATGATATCCCTGTTTTTATGTATGACATCTTTCTCGCTAATTAAATAAAGTAACCGTGGCTACTGTCAATTAATTTCCGTGATAAGCGCTAAAGTCATTTTATATAAACGTGGTATTTTTCATATGAATTCATTTGGTGAGAACATTTGAATTCCTTATGTATTGAATGGTTTGTGAACAGGTGCACGCTGTGAATAATCTTTAGGTATTATTTTTTACATTTATTCACTACCAACTGTAAAATAATAAACCGCTATTTCAGACACTTTCACTTCAGGATAAAACAATGAAATTAATGACCCGTATTGCGTTCGCAGCCCTTCTGACTACCGGTTTCTCTCTGTCTGCGCAAGCCGCGGACGTGCAGGCGGCGCCAGCGCCGGCGCAGGACCCTATTGTCCAGCACTTAAAACTCACCAGCGATCAGGTTGCGAAAATTAAAAGCCTGCATCAGCAACTGGAAAATAATGTTCAACAGATTTCGCAGCAAGACATTAAAGATGGCGCCCTGATTAACGTGATTGATTCCGGAAAATGGGATGAAAAGGCGGTCAAGGATCAGCTGGCTGCCTTCAGTAAGATCGATCAGCAGGTGCGTTATTACCGCGTGAAGTATTATTTCGATGTGAATCAGGTCCTGACGCCGGAGCAGCGTACCCAGGTGAAAAAAGATCTTGCCGACGCGCTGAGCGAATAATGCCATCGGCCCCTTTCGGGGCCGATATTATCTTCAGGCTATAAACGAAAATCGAATCATTGATATTGCCTTTTCAGGCGAGACTTTCTTCATCCCGCAGACGAATCTCCGCTTCGACAACAATGGCTTCCAGTTCGCTCAGCATCTCATCATAACCAAAGCTGACGACGCCGGCGGTTTCCGGCTGCGTCGGGGCTGATGGCGTCGGGGACGCCTTTTTTCTGTTTTTCTTTTTACTCACTGACAGACTCCATCCCTTCCGTTGTTACACCGGTAAATCTATCAGCAAAGCGCGCAGCGGCGTATCGGCGACGAGGGTAATGTTAGCTTCGTCACGAATAAATGCGCCGTCACCACAGGTGAGAGCCTGTTTTTGTTGTTCCTGCGCGACGGCATGGACGGTGCCGTGGATTGACTGCAGGTAAGCGCGTGGGCCATGCAGCTGCACGCTAATCTGCTCTCCTTTCTCCAGTGCGATATGGTAGACCCAGGCCTGCTGGCGAAGCTGGAGACTGCCGTTCTCTCCCTCCGGCGAGGCCAGCAGCTGCAGCGGTGCGCTCACCACTTCGGTTTTCTGCTGTAGCGGGTTTTCCCGCTGCGGGCAAGCGTCGAGCCACAGCTGCATTCGCGTTAACGACTGCTCTTTGCTCAGATTATGCTCGCTATAGCTCACGCCAGGCTGGGTGGCGATAAGCAGCGCTTCACCGGCTTTGGCCTGCACGTGGTTGCCCTCGCTGTCGCGATATTCTGCTTCGCCTTCCAGAATCAGGTTCAGGATATCGACTTTTGGGTACGTCCTGGCCTGGAAGGAAGCGCCGGGCGCCAGCACTTCCTGGTTGAGGACGCGCAAGGACGCGAAGCCCAGTAATTTCGGGTCGAAGTAGTGGCCAAAGGAGAAGGTGTAGCGGGCCTGCAGCCAGCCGAAGTCTGCTTGTCCGCATTGTTTGGCTGTTCGGGTAGTAATCATGTTCTTGACCTCTCTTTACACTAAATCAATGGTAAAGGTATGGACGCTGTATTGTTAGCCAGATATTCTGCCCGGTATGTTCAAATTTCCTGAATGAGAAAGCGATGGCCAAAGAGAGAGCATTAACGCTGGAAGCGTTGCGTGTGATGGATGCGATCGACCGCCGTGGGAGCTTTGCTGCCGCGGCTGATGAGCTGGGACGCGTGCCTTCCGCCCTGAGCTATACCATGCAAAAACTGGAAGAGGAGCTGGACGTGGTGCTGTTTGACCGCTCAGGTCATCGCACGAAGTTCACCAACGTTGGACGAATGCTCCTGGAACGCGGGCGCGTGCTGCTCGAAGCGGCGGATAAACTCACCACCGATGCGGAAGCGCTGTCGCGCGGTTGGGAAACCCACCTGACGATCGTCACCGAAGCGCTGGTGCCCACCCCGGATCTGTTTCCGCTAATTGAAAAACTGGCGACCAAATCTAATACGCAGTTGTCGATTATCACCGAGGTGCTGGCCGGCGCCTGGGAGCGGCTGGAGCAGGGGCGGGCGGATATTGTTGTCGCGCCGGATATGCATTTTCGTTCCTCCTCGGAGATTAACTCGCGCAAACTCTATTCGGTGCTCAGTGTGTACGTCGCGGCGCCGGATCACCCGATCCACCTGGAGCCGGAACCGCTCTCGGAAGTGACCCGCGTGAAATACCGCGGCGTCGCAGTAGCGGATACCGCACGCGAGCGGCCCGTCCTTACCGTTCAGCTGCTGGATAAACAGCCGCGCTTAACGGTGAGTACCATTGAAGATAAGCGCCAGGCACTGCTGGCCGGGCTAGGCGTGGCGACCATGCCCTATCCGCTGGTGGAGAAGGATATTGCCGAAGGGCGTCTGCGGGTCGTCAGCCCGGAATACACCAATGAAATTGACATAATCATGGCCTGGCGGCGGGATAGCATGGGCGAGGCGAAGTCCTGGTGTCTGCGCGAAATCCCTAAGCTGTTTGCGGGACGCTAGTCGAGAAGACGCTCCTCCCGCTAGCGGGAGGAGCGGGAAGATTAATAGGAGAAGGGTTTCGGATCGGGTCCGAAGCGATTGTTGCCTTCGGTGCCGCGCTGGCAGTTAAAGATCAGGATCACCAGCCAGCCGATGACCGGGATCAACAGCAGCAGCAGCCACCAGGCTGAGCGGTCGGTGTCATGCAGACGCCGAAACTGCACCGCCCACCACGGTAAAAAGACCAGTACGCCATAGATGGTCGTCAGAATGCCTTCGCCGCCCGCCCGCTGCCAGCCCAGCATTGTATCGATGATGCTCAATACGCCGGTCAGGATGAGGTTGACCAGAATAAACATCCAGTACTCTTTGCGCCGCGCACGGCCGCCAAATCCTATATAGTTTTTTAATGCCTTGAGATACCAGTCCATTTCTACGCCTCAATTAACCGTCAATCACTTGTTTTTTAAGCGATCGCAATAAGAATAGACGTGAATGAATGGTGGGTAAATATCTGTTTTCTGAATTATTGGGCGCCATCACTGGCGCCCGAAAGATCAACGGAAGCGCTGATCGCGGCCGTGGGGTTCGTTGAGATCCTGTTGCGGTCCAATGGAGATAATGCCGGTTGGATTAATGGTTTTATGGCTGCGGTAATAGTGGTGGCGGATATGCGGAATACTCACCGTCTCCGCGATGCCGGGCATCTGGTAGATGTCGCGCAGAAAACCGTACAGGTTGAGATAATCGCTAATGCGCCGTTTGTCGCATTTAAAATGCGTCACATATACCGGGTCGAACCGTACCAGCGTGGTCCACAGGCGAATATCGGCTTCCGTCAGCTGATTTCCCGTCAGGTAACGATGCTGACCGAGGATCTGCTCCAGCCGCTCCAGTGAAGTAAAGACCGCCTCGACCGCTTCGTCGTAAGCCTGCTGGCTGGTGGCAAAGCCGGCCTTATACACGCCGTTGTTGACGTTGTCGTAGATCCAGCCGTTCAGTTCATCGATTTTTTCCCGCAGCGCCGGCGGATAGTAATCCCCGGCTCTGGCGCCCAGACCATCGAAGGCGGTATTAAACATGCGGATGATTTCTGCCGACTCATTGCTGACGATGGTCTGCTGCTTTTTGTCCCACAATACCGGGACCGTGACGCGACCGGTATAGTGCGGGTCAGCCTGCAGATAGAGCTGATAGAGGAACTGATGATGATAGAGCTGGTCGCCGGTAGCACCAGGGAAATCATCGGCGAAGGTCCAGCCGTTTTCCAGCATCAGCGGATTGACCACGGAGACGGATATAAAGGGTTCCAGTCCTTTCAGCTTGCGCAGAATTAACGTGCGGTGCGCCCACGGGCAGGCCAGAGAAACATACAGATGATAACGGTCTTTTTCTGCGGCAAAGCCACCTTCGCCCGCAGGCCCCGGCGCGCCATCGGCCGTGAGCCAGTTACGGAAGGCCGAAACGGAACGCTTAAATCGTCCTCCGGTGGATTTGGTGTCATACCAGGTATCTTGCCAGACGCCGTCGACTAATTGTCCCATTACTTCCTCCTGCAGATAGCAAAAGCGAGGAGATATCCCCTCGCTTTTTTTAGATTTTTACTCAGTATAGTGCGCTTACCACTTTTTATTCAGTACGCGGTCGATGCTGAATGCGCCCGGTCCGGTAATGGCCAGCAGCAGATAACCGCCAGCAATGGTCAGGTTTTTCATGAACATCAGCGAGTTCACGCCTTCCGCAAAGTTGCTGTGGAACAGGAACGCGGTCAGCAGCGTAAAGCCTGCGGTGAACAACGCGGTGGTACGGGTCAGGAAACCGAACAGAATCGCCAGACCGCCGCCGAATTCAAGGAGAATGGTCAGCGGCAGCAGTGCTCCCGGCACGCCCATGGCTTCCATATACTGCTGGGTTCCGGCGTAACCAGTGATTTTGCCCCATCCTGCAGTGATAAACAGAATCGGCATCAGAATACGCGCTACCAGTACACCAACATCTTCTAATTTTTTCATTTCTTACTCCAGAAAACCCAAAGGGCGGCAGTTTTGTTTTTTAGCGCAATCCCGCGTGGTTACACGGTGTTGCTGTCGATGGAGAGGATAGTAACGAGGCGGAGAGGGAATTGTTAGCAAGGAAAACTGTAGATCTTCTTCAAAGTTTCTGAGCAATAAGTGCGGTGAGGAGAAATTTTCTGGCGACGAGGGGAACTACCCGTCCCGATATCGGGTGGCTGAGCGGAATGAATTGAGATCTGAGGGGGGCTAACCGCGGGTTGCGGCGAAGGCCCCGGCTGCCGCGAACGGCGTATTGTATCGGACGGGGAAATGGCAGAGCGGGGCGCCGGGATAAGCGCCCGCGCTCCGGGCTGCTAGTGTGTTGACGACTGGCGCAGGATCCCGCGGACCATCCGCCAGGTGCTCCACAGTCCGAGACCGCGTTTGGTCCAGCGCATCAAAAAGTGCGGGTGTCGTATGGACCAGACGGCCATCAAACCGCTGCCAACCATCAGCCACGAACGTAAACTCAGCAGCGTATGCCAGCCGCGATCGAGGGGCGCTGTCGCCTCCAGCCAGTGGCGACGACAGGCGCTAAGCTCCAGTCGTTGCTGCTGGATCTGGCGCAGCAGCAGCGCCTTTTGCCGTTCACGCTCCTGTCGGCCATTCACGGTTTATCGTCCTCCAGAAGGGCACGGTCGTTCTCCAGCTCTTTACGCGTCAGGCGCAGCAGCGTGGAGCGGCGCGCCTTACGTAGGGTAAGGATACCCACGATCGCGGCGGCGAGGAGCAGAACGACGGTGGTGGCGATCATGACGTGCAGGCGGTACTGGGCGTCAACGGCCCAGATAACCAGCACCAGCAGACTCATGAGGCCAAACGCGGCAAACAGCAGCGTCAGTCCGGTCATGATCAGCAACTGGAAGAGGTTGGCTTTCTCCTCCTCCAGCTCCACGACGACCAGGCGCAGCCGTGTTTCCACCATTTCGGCCAGCAGCGTGACGATACGCTGGCCAATGGAGAACACGCGCTGGCCTGGCCCCTGCGTGTGTTGAGTATTCGCCATAATCAGCGACGCGACAGCAGGACACCCAGCACCAGCCCGACGGCGGCACCAATCCCGACTCCTGTCCACGGATTTTCGCGAACATAATCATCCGCCCGCGCGGCGGTCTCGCGCGTTTGACGCAAAATCGCATCGCTGGTTTCACCCAGGCGGGCACGACTCTCTTTTAGCGCGCTCTCTGCTTTACTAGGCAGTTTACCAATCTCTTCTTTCGACTTGTCCGCTGAGGAATTCAGAACTTCCTCCAGGGTATCCGCCAGCGTTTTCAGTTCTGCACGAAGGTCGTCAGTCACATTCTCTTTAGCCATGTCGTTCTCCTGTAGCGTGGTCCGTGTTGCGAAAGTTAACTGTTATTAGTAGTCCCGAGACTCCAGCGTTTTTAACTCCTGTTGCGCTTCATTGAGTTTATGCTGGCGTTTGTTGATTTTGTCCGCATCGCCTTTCTTCCGGGCTTCCTGCAGATCACGCTGACGTTCAGCGATCTCTTCCCGCTGTTTGGCAATTTTTTGCTGATGATCGGCTTTGAGTTTACTGTCGCTGCAGTTTTCCCGTACCTGACGTAGCGCGGTATTTAGCCCATCAATGCGACTTTGATTATGATGCTTTTCGGCATAGCTGATCTCTCGTTGAATATCCTGCTCTTTTTCCTGGCAGGGAGAGGCTGCTATGGCGCTGGCGCTAAGTGAAGTCAGGGCCAGAAGCAGAGCGATGCGGTGTTTCATGGATAGTACCTTCCATTGTCTGAGGGTATACCCGGAGGATATACCCGTTCCCGATGGTGAACGGGAATGCGTTGATTCCCGCAGGTTTAAGCATAGTAACAAATGCAGGAAACCACCAGACTGCGTAAAAAACGCAGTAAGGCGGTAGTTTACCCGAGCCGGTGAGGCGCGTCGCGCAGACGGGATAACCAGGCGGTGGCCGAGTTATCGTCCTCCAGCAGGGCAATAATATAACCATGTGGCAGAGCGCGACCGAGAACCTCTTTCGCCGCCGCGCCCTGGGCGGTGGAGTCGAACTTAATCAGCAGGCCATCTTTTTGCGGCGTAATGCTCTTAAAGCGGATACCGTTGGCGTCGAGATGATGCCAGACGGAGAAGCCGTCCGGCATGCTGACGCCCTGGCCAACCGGACGGATCGCCAGCGTGGCCTCCTGCTGCTGCACTGCCAGCCAGAGCCAGAACAGCGCGCAGAGCACAAGAGAGCCACCCAGCAGCCAGCTCAGCTGGCGCAGGGAGGGGCGTTTAATGACCATCATTAGCCCCGGCTTCTGTATTTTTTCTTCCACAGCACCACCAGCGAGCCGATCAGTCCGAAGACCAGCAGCGCGACCGGAAGGAGCATCAGGCAGGACATCAGCTGATCTTCATACTTGAGGAATACCGGGGTTTTGCCCAGCAGATAGCCCAGCGAGGTCAGGATGAGCACCCACAGCAGGCCGCTCATCCAGTTAAAGAACTGAAAGCGAGCGTTATTGAGGCCTGAAAGGCCGGCAATCGTCGGCAACAGCGTACGCACGAAGGCGATAAAGCGGCCGATCAGCAGCGCGGAGAGCCCATGCTTATGAAACAGGTGATGCGCGCGTTGATGATAGTGAGAGGGCAGATGCGACAGCCAGTTTTGCACGATCCGCGTATTGCCCAGCCAGCGCCCCTGAATGTAGCTCAGCCAGCAGCCGAGGCTGGCGGCGGCGGTAAGCAGCAGCAAGGTTTCCGGAAAGCCCATCGCCCCTTTGGCGATCAGCACGCCCACGAGCACAAGCAGACTATCCCCCGGTAAAAACGCGGCAGGCAGTAACCCGTTCTCAAGGAACAAAATCATAAACAAGACAAAATACAGCATGCCAATCATGGAGGGATTCGCGAGCGTTTCGTAATCCTGAGCCCACAAGGCATTCAATAACTGGGTTAAAAGTTCCATTCACGATTCCTGGTACATCGGTTAACGGCACGTCTGAGCGCGTGGCATGTTGGGCGACAAGATTTTTATGAGATTTTGGTCGCTGCTTAGGCGCTCTGAACGCTTCCCTGTATAAGACTGAAGTAAGTAAACACTTACCCCCAGAACGGCAAAATGCATCTAATTGTAACAAATCAGCTGACTTTACGTCAGAGAAATTGCAAGGTGTTGCTCGTTGATTTTGCTGATTGCGGCGGTGGGAGGCGAGAGGATTTACACAGGCTGACACTATATATGTTTTACTTACTCCAGCCGGCCTGGGGGGCAGGCGCGCAGGGGCCGCGCGCCGTCAGGATAAGCGCTTATTTCGCGCTGTTGGCCGCCGTATCGAGATGAACTACCGGATTATCGGCAAATAAGTAGCGATCGGCATTAAATTCAAAGTCATCGCTGGTTTCGTTAAACAGCATTTGCTTGGTATTTTCCAGATGCTGCCACATCGCCAGCTTGGCGGCGTTGGGATCTTTACGCAGCAGGGCTTTCAGGATCTGATCGTGATCGTCGCACCAGTTATCGACCGTGCGCAGGTCGATATGCTCATGCAGCTTTTTCCAGTACGGGTTATGCACGCGCTGGGTCCACATTTTTTCCACGATCGCCGCCAGCGCACTGTTCTGCGTGGCCAGCGCCACCTGGACGTGGAACTGGAGATCCCACTCGGAGTCGCGGAAACACTTCTCGTTGCGCGCTTTCTCCTGAATCTCCATCAGCTTCATGATGTCCTGTTTGGTCACCTGAGTCGCCGCGAATTCAGCAATATTGCTTTCAATTAGCTGCCGCGCCTGCAGGAGTTCAAAAGGGCCATAGTTGGCGAATTCAAGGCTTTCATCGGCCACCTGCTGGTACTTGGGATGGTTGGAGATGACATGAATACCCGACCCTTTGCGGACTTCGACATACCCTTCCACTTCCAGCATGATAATGGCTTCACGAACCACGGTGCGGCTGACGTTTTTTTCATCGGCGATAAAGCGCTCGGCGGGCAGCTTATCCCCTACAAGGTAGACACCTTGTTCGATGCGCGTCTTCAGCTCAGCGGCAAGCTGCTGATACAGACGGCGTGGTTCAATGATTTCCATATTCGCTCCCGCAAGATGGCGACAATATTCGATTTGTTATACCACTTTTACACGCTTTCCACCACTGGCAGGCATGAAAAAGCCGCCTGAGAAGGCGGCTCAATACGCGGTGACATCACCACAAGATCTAACTCTGCGTGGCGGGTTTGCGGCTGCTAAGCGGCGTCGAGTCATCGTCAGCCGGTTTGTTTTTCAGTACCGTCCAGATAACCAGCGCGCCCAGCAGGTCAAAGACGGCCAGTACCGCAAACAGCGGGCTGAAGCCGATGGTGTCTGCCAGCGCGCCGACAACCAGGGCGAACATGGTGCTCGCCAGCCAGGCGGCCATCCCGGTCAGACCGTTGGCGGTAGCGACTTCGTTACGGCCAAAGACGTCGGAAGAGAGGGTGATCAGCGCCCCGGACAGCGCCTGGTGAGCGAACCCGCCGATGCACAGCAGGGCAATCGCCACGTACGGGCTGGTGAACAGGCCGATCATCCCCGGGCCAATCATCAGCAGGGCGCCCATGGTGACCACCATTTTACGCGACACGATCAGGTTGACGCCAAACCAGCGCTGGAACAGCGGCGGCAGGTAACCGCCCACGATGCAGCCGAGGTCGGCGAACAGCATCGGCATCCAGGCGAACATCGCGATCTCTTTCAGGTTAAAGCCGTAAACCTTAAACATGAACAGCGGGATCCAGGCGTTAAAGGTCCCCCAGGCCGGCTCGGCGAGGAAGCGCGGCAGGGCGATACCCCAGAACTGACGGTTGCGCAGGATCTGCCACGGCGACATTTTCTTCGCGTTATTGGTCTGATGCTGAGACTCCTGACCGCCAATGATGTAGTCGCGTTCTTCGTCAGATAATTTTTTCTGGTCGCGCGGGTGTTTGTAGAAGATAAGCCAGGCGATGGCCCAGGCGAAGCTCAATACCCCGGAGATGATGAACGCCATCTGCCAGCTGTGCATGACAATCGCCCACACCACCAACGGCGGCGCGATCATGGCGCCAATAGAGGAACCGACGTTGAAGTAGCCCACCGCGATAGAGCGCTCTTTTGCCGGGAACCATTCAGAACTGGCTTTCAGCCCGGCAGGGATCATCGCGGCTTCCGCTGCGCCGACTGCGCCGCGAGCCAGCGCCAGGCCGCCCCAGCTGCCTGCCAGCGCGGTTGAGCCGCAGAATATCGCCCAGGCGATAGCAAAGAAGGCATAGCCGATTTTGGTCCCGAGAATATCAAGTACGTAACCCGCGACAGGCTGCATGACGGTGTAGGCAGCGGAATAGGCTGCAATGATATAGGAGTACTGTTGAGTCGAGATGTGTAACTCTTCCATCAGCGTCGGCGCGGCCGCCGCCACGGTGTTACGGGTCAGGTAGCCCAGCACGGTGCCTAGCGTCACCAGCGCAATCATGTACCAACGTAACCCTTTAATTTTACGCATGTAAACCTCATCGTCTGTTATCTTTCCGCATCAGGTGCGGCCTTTCCTGACGGCAATACGCGGTCGGGAAAGCGAAACGGAGGGTTCAGGAGGGGGGATCCCCCTCTGGCCCGAACCTTACCATCAGTTGTTATGTTGAAAGTCGGTGTCCATTCCGTATAAGCCGATGCCATAAACACCGGTAATGCATTCCGTCGGTTTATATGTTGCGACGGCAGAAAGATAACTTGTCATACAACTTTAAAAGTTGAGTGCTGTCACAAAAGTGGGAAAGTTAGTGTGGTCTTTAGCCCTTACCGGCAAAGCCAGAGATGGCGCGCCCTACCGGGGTATTTTCCAATGAGACGGTCGTTTTTTTATCGACGTTTATTGATCTAACTCACGAAAAACAGCTCGGTCTGTAGAAATTGGTGTGATAACTTTGTCAGCATTGTAGTCAATCATCTGAAAGGCTCCCGCTACGGAGCGAAGAGGACACGCGAATGACACCGTTTATGACTGAAGATTTTCTACTCGATACCGAATTTGCTCGCCGTCTGTACCACGATTACGCCAAAGATCAGCCGATTTTCGACTACCATTGCCACCTTCCGCCGCAGCAGGTTGCCGAAAACTATCGCTTCAAAAATCTGTATGACATCTGGCTGAAAGGCGATCACTACAAATGGCGCGCAATGCGCACTAACGGCGTACCGGAGCGTCTGTGTACCGGTGATGCGTCCGATCGCGAGAAATTTGACGCCTGGGCGGCAACGGTGCCGCACACTATTGGCAACCCGTTATACCACTGGACCCATTTAGAGCTGCGTCGCCCTTTTGGTATTACAGGTAAGCTGTTGTCTCCATCCACCGCCGATGAGATCTGGGACCAGTGCAATGATTTACTGGCTCAGGACGCCTTCTCCGCCCGCGGGATCATGAAGCAGATGAATGTGAAGATGGTCGGTACCACCGACGATCCGATTGATTCTCTCGAGCACCATGCGGTTGTCGCCAAAGATACCTCCTTTGATATCAAAGTGCTGCCGAGCTGGCGCCCGGATAAAGCATTCAACATTGAACAGGCGACCTTTAATGACTACATGGCGAAGCTGGGTGAGGTGTCCGATACCGATATTCGCCGTTTTGCGGACCTGCAAAGCGCTCTGACCAAACGTCTGGACCACTTTGCCGCACACGGCTGCAAGGTCTCCGACCACGCGCTGGACGTGGTGCTGTTTGCGGAAGCGACCGACGCCGAGCTGGACGCCATTCTGGCGCGCCGTCTGGCTGGCGAGACCCTCAGCGCACACGAAGTGGCGCAGTTCAAAACCGCGGTGCTGGTGTTCCTCGGCGCAGAATATGCCCGTCGCGGTTGGGTACAGCAGTACCATATCGGTGCGCTGCGCAATAACAACCTGCGTCAGTTCAAACTGTTAGGCCCGGATGTGGGCTTCGATTCGATCAACGATCGCCCGATGGCGGAAGAGCTGTCTAAGCTGCTGAGCAAGCAGAACGAAGAAAACCTGCTGCCGAAAACCATTCTCTACTGCCTGAACCCGCGTGATAACGAAGTGCTGGGCACCATGATCGGTAACTTCCAGGGTGAAGGCATGCCAGGCAAGATGCAGTTCGGCTCCGGCTGGTGGTTCAACGATCAGAAAGACGGCATGGAGCGGCAGATGACCCAGCTGGCGCAGCTCGGCCTGCTGAGCCGCTTCGTCGGGATGCTGACCGACAGCCGCAGCTTCCTCTCCTACACGCGCCACGAATACTTCCGCCGCATTCTGTGCCAGATGATCGGCCGCTGGGTGGCTGCCGGCGAAGCGCCTGCGGATATCGCGCTGCTGGGCGAGATGGTGAAAAACATTTGCTTTAACAATGCGCGTGACTATTTCGCCATTGAACTGAACTAAGGCCAGAGGTCGGTTGATATGCAATACATTAAAATCCATTCGCAGGATAACGTCGCGGTCGCGCTGGCGGATATCGCTGCCGGTAGTGTGGTGACGATTGATAAGGATTCGGTCACCCTCGGCCAGGATATCGTTCGCGGCCACAAGTTTGCACTGCGCGCTATCGCGAAAGGGGAAAACGTCGTTAAGTACGGGTTGCCGATTGGCCATGCGCTGGCGGATATCGCGCCGGGCGAGCATGTTCATGCGCACAATACGCGCACCAATCTCAGCGACCTTGACGCGTATCGCTATCAACCGGACCGGGTTGCCCAACCGCCACAGCCTGCGGATCGCGAAGTGCAGATTTATCGTCGCGCCAACGGTGACGTCGGCGTGCGCAATGAGCTGTGGATCCTGCCGACCGTCGGCTGCGTCAACGCGATGGCCAGACAAATGCAGAACCGTTTCCTGAAAGAGACGTATGGCGCTGAGGATATCGATGGGGTGCATCTCTTCAGCCACACCTATGGCTGCTCGCAGCTTGGGGACGACCACATCAACACTCGCACCATGCTGCAAAATATGGTTCGTCACCCGAACGCCGGGGCGGTACTGGTGGTTGGCCTTGGCTGTGAAAACAACCAGGTGGATGCCTTTCGCGAAACGCTGGGCGAGTTTGACCCGCAGCGTGTGCACTTTATGGTTTGCCAGCACCAGGACGATGAAGTGGAAGCGGGGGTTGCGCATCTGCATCAGCTGTATGAAGTGATGCGTCAGGATAAACGCCAGCCGGGTAAATTGAGCGAGCTGAAGTTTGGTCTCGAGTGCGGGGGATCGGACGGCCTGTCGGGCATTACCGCTAACCCGATGCTGGGCCGCTTCTCAGACTATGTGATCGCCAACGGCGGCACCACCGTGCTGACCGAAGTGCCGGAGATGTTCGGTGCTGAACAGCTGCTGATGAGTCACTGCCGTGACGAAGCGACCTTCGACAAGCTGGTGACCATGGTCAATGACTTTAAGCAGTACTTTATCGCACACGACCAGCCTATTTACGAAAACCCTTCCCCGGGTAACAAAGCCGGGGGGATCACCACCCTGGAAGATAAGTCGCTGGGCTGTACTCAGAAAGCGGGTTCCAGCCAGGTGGTGGATGTCCTGCGCTACGGCGAGCGCCTGAAGGTTCATGGTCTGAATTTGCTGAGCGCGCCGGGCAACGACGCGGTCGCCACCAGCGCGCTGGCCGGCGCCGGCTGTCATATGGTGTTGTTTAGCACCGGACGCGGCACGCCGTACGGCGGCTTTGTGCCGACGGTGAAGATCGCCACCAACAGCGAACTGGCGGCGAAGAAAAAGCACTGGATCGACTTCGATGCCGGGCAGCTGCTCCATGGCAAAGCGATGCCGCAGCTGCTGGAGGAGTTTGTGGATGCCATTGTGGCTTTCGCTAACGGTAAACCGACCTGTAATGAACAGAATGACTTCCGCGAACTGGCCATCTTTAAAAGCGGTGTTACCCTGTAAAGGTGTATTCACATTGGCGCCCAGGGGCGTAGAACGTGTATCGGCCTGATAGCGTAACGCCATCGGGCTCGTAACAGCGGCGTTTCAGCCAGTGAAGCGCCGTTTGTTTTTTTCAGTCAGGGAGCTTTCATGACCGCGTATTGGCTGGCCCAGGGGGTCGGCGTCATCGCCTTTCTTATCGGCATTACCACCTTTATCAACCGCGATGAACGCCGTTTCAGGCTACAGCTGGCGGTCTATAGCGCTATTATCGGCGTTCATTTTTTCCTGATGGGCGCCGGGTCGGCCGGAATGAGCGCCGGGCTCAATGCGCTACGTACGGTCATTTCCTTACGCACCCGTAGCCTGTGGGTGATGACCGTCTTTATCCTCCTCACGCTGATCCTCGGCCTGGGCAAACTGCAGCATGCCATGGAGCTGCTGCCGATCATTGGCACCGTCGCCAGCACCTGGGCGCTGTTTCGTTGCAAAGGGCTGACCGTCCGCTGCGTGATGTGGTGCTCGACCGCCTGCTGGGTCACGCATAATCTGTGGCTGGGTTCGATTGGTGGGACGCTGATTGAAGGCAGTTTTCTGATCGTCAACGGGCTGAATATCATTCGCTTCCGCCGGATGCAAAAGCGCGGTATCGATCCGTTTAAGGTTGAAAACGCAGTCCAGGAAAAGAGCCCCTCCGCCCGATAGCGGAGGGGAAAGGCATCAGCTGCGCAGGGCGTTTTTCGCCAGCTGGTCATCTTCTGCTATGCAGGCCGCGGCGGTAAACAGGGCGTCGGTTGAGGAGTTGAGCGCCGTTTCGCAGGAATCCTGCAGCACGCCGATAATAAAGCCGACGGCAACCACCTGCATCGCCACATCGTTCGGGATCCCAAACATATTACAGGCCAGCGGGATCAGCAGCAGCGAACCGCCCGCCACGCCGGAGGCGCCGCAGGCGCACAGTGAAGCGACCACACTCAGCAGCAGCGCCGTCGGCAGATCCACCGGAATATTCAGCGTATGCACCGCCGCCAGCGTCAGCACGGTGATCGTGATCGCCGCGCCCGCCATATTGATGGTCGCCCCCAGTGGAATGGAGACAGAATAGGTATCGCGATCCAGATTCAGCTTTTCACACAGCGCCATATTCACCGGAATATTGGCGGCGGAGCTGCGGGTGAAGAACGCGTAGACGCCGCTTTCGCGCAGGCAGGTCAGCACCAGCGGATAGGGGTTACGGCGGATTTTCCAGAACACCAGCAGCGGGTTAATCACCAGCGCTACCAGCAGCATACAGCCGACCAGCACCAGCAGTAGCTGGGCGTAGCCCCACAGGGTCTCGAAACCGGTGGTCGCCAGGGTGGAAGAGACCAGACCGAAGATCCCCAGCGGTGCAAAACGGATCACCACTTTGACGATGAAGGTCACCGCATGGGAGACATCGTTGATCAGGTTTTTGGTGGTGTCGTTACCGTGACGCAGGGCGAAGCCCAGCCCCACCGCCCACACCAGAATGCCGATATAGTTGGCGTTCAGCAGGGCGTCGATCGGGTTAGATACCATGCTCATCAGCAGGCCGCGCAGCACTTCGACAATCCCCGACGGCGGCGTGATGCTGTCGGCGGCGGTGGTTAAATGCAGAGTCGACGGAAAGACAAAACTAAACAACACCGCGGTCAGCGCCGCGCTGAAGGTGCCCAGCAGATAGAGAAACAGAATGGGGCGAATACTGGTTTTTTGTCCGTGCTGATGGTTAGCGATGGAGGCCATCACCAGCATCAATACCAGCACCGGCGCCACCGCCTTTAACGCGCCGACGAACAGGGTCCCCAGCAGGCCAACAGCGATAGCCGCTGGCTTAGAGACCAGCGCCAGCAGCACGCCAAGCACCAGACCGATTAAAATTTGTTTCACCAGGCTGCCTTGCGCCAGGCGTGAGATCCACCCCGATGGGGGAGTGCGTGTGGTCATAATTCATTCCTTCCAGTGATGTAGCAAGCCATCCCAGCCACGTATTATTTGTTACGTTTATGTCAGGATGTAAGTAGATGTTTGCATAGTCGAGTATACGGAAAGAATGGCGGGCGGGAAGCGTAAAATGCTGTGATTTTAATCTGGATCTTGTTTTTTAACTATGTAGTAACATAACTGTGACATGAGCAGAGATTGCCGTCGGCGATGGCCGACGGCACGTTGTGCAGATTACTCAGGCAGTTTGCGCTGCTTGTCGTGTTGCTTGTTGACCCAGGCGTTAATCAGCAGCGTGACGGTCAGGATACCTCCTACTACGCCCAGCGAGATGGCGACCGGGATATGGTAGAAGTCGACGATCAGCATCTTCACGCCAATAAACACCAGGATCACCGACAGACCGTATTTGAGCATCGAGAAGCGCTCGGCGACCCCCGCCAGCAGGAAGTACATGGCGCGCAGGCCGAGGATCGCGAACAGGTTTGAGGTCAGGACGATAAACGGATCGGTGGTGACCGCGAAGATCGCCGGGATACTGTCGACGGCGAAAATCACATCGCTCAGCTCCACCAGGATCAGCACCAGCAGCAGCGGCGTGGCGAACAGCACCCCGTTTTTACGGGTGAAGAAGCGCTCGCTCTCGATTTTATCCGTCATTCGCAGATGGCTGCGGATCCAGCGCACCAGTGGTTTATCGCCGATGCCGGAGTCATCTTCTTTCGCCAGCGCCATCTTCACGCCGGTAAACAGCAGGAAGGCGCCGAAGACGTACAGCAGCCAGTCAAACTGGGAAATCAGCCAGCTGCCGGCGAAGATCATGATGGTACGCAGAACAATCGCGCCCAGCACGCCATACACCAGTACCCGGCGCTGCAGAGCAGGCGGTACGGCGAAATAGCTGAACAGCATCAACCAGACGAAGACGTTATCGACCGCCAGCGCTTTCTCAATCAGATAACCGGTGAGGAAGGCTAAGGCCTGCGGGTCAGCGACGGCCCGGCCCTGGGTTTGTACCAGATACCACCAGAAGGCGGCGTTGAACAGCAGAGAAAGCGTGACCCAAAGGATGGACCAGCCCGCGGCCTGCTTCATGGTCATGCTATGCGAACCGCGTCGTCCCTGAAGCAGCAGATCGATTGCCAACATGATCGCGACGACGACAGCGAATCCACCCCATAGCAACGGCGTGCCGACAGTATTCATTTGATATTCCTTACATAAAAACAAAACGGCTGACGTCGGAAGACGGCAGCCGCTGCGCTTTTATGCATAGACCTCGCCTTCCGGCAAGGTCTCACTTACAACAACCAAAGTACATCGCGATGGGCTTTGGTTATTGCCCGGCGACCGGATGCGGTATTGCACGCATCGTAATGACGATCAACCGGCAAGGAAGTTACTCCCCTTTGCACGTAACAAAATATGTCACAGGGCGGTTTTCGTCAATGGCGGCCGGTCCGGCCTTTACACTCTTTTACGCCAGCGGCTGCGTATCGGCCGGGAAGATCACTCCGGTCTGGCGACGAATTTCGCTCGACAGTTTTGCCGTAATACGGCTCACGGTCAGACCCGGGTGATTGACATCCTGTGTCTCCACCAGGCGCGCAAAGGTCTCCGCCTCATACAGCATAGTATTAATGTGCTGGGGCTGCGTCAGGTCCTGGGCTTTGCCGCCGCGCGGCACAAACGCCAGCTTCTGGCATTCGGAGATTTTTTCGATCACTAATGTGCCGTCTTCGCCCTGGATTTCACTGGGGATCGCGGAATCGCTAACTTTGGAGTGATGCAGCGTCACGTCGAAGTCGCCATAGCTCAGTACCACGGTGCCCTGGGCGTCTACGCCGCTGTCCAGCAGGCTGGCGGTGGCAAGAACGGCCCGCGGTTCACCCCATAACGCCACAGCGGACGCCAGGCAATAGAAGCCGATATCCATAATCGAACCGTTAGAGAACGCCGGGTTAAAGGTGTTGGGGTTTTCGCCGTCAAGGTAGCGCTGATAGCGCGAGGAGTACTGACAGTAGTTGATGAAGGCTTTGCGCAGTTTGCCCGCTTTAGGAAGCGTCTCTTTGAGTAGCAGAAAGTTAGGCAGGCTGGCGGTTTTAAAGGCTTCAAACAGCACAACGTTATTTTCTTTCGCCAGCGCTATCGCCGCCTCGACTTCCTGCAGGTTCGATGCCAGCGGCTTTTCGCAAATGACGTGCTTTTTGTGGCTCAGGAACAGCCGGGTCTGCGGGAAGTGCAGCGAGTTCGGGCTGGCAATATAGACCGCGTCAACGTCAGGGCTCTGTGCCAGCTCATCGAGCGAGGTAAACAGATGCTCGACCGGATAGTCATTGGCGAAGGCTTGCGCCTGTTCGAGGCTGCGGGAGTAGATGGCGGTAAGTTTATATTTGCCGGTTTCATGGGCGGCATCGACAAACTGCTTGGTGATCCAGTTTGTGCCAACAACTGCGAAACGTATCATAAACGTTGACGAACTCCATTAAAGGGAACCTGTCGTCACTCTATCATGCCATCATGACAAAACCAGTGCGTCACTACGCAGAACGATTTAACGAAAGGTGCGTCAGCCACAGGCGGGTATCGAATTCCAGTTGATGGTACTGTGGCTCCATATGGCAGCACAGTTGATAAAAGGCTTTGTTGTGATCTTTCTCTTTCAAATGCGCCAGTTCATGGACCACGATCATCCGCAGAAAGGCCTCCGGCGCGTCGCGAAACACCGTCGCCACGCGAATTTCCGCTTTGGCTTTCAGCTTACCGCCCTGAACGCGGGAGATCGCGGTATGCAGGCCGAGCGCATTGTTCAGCACGTGGATTTTACTGTCGTACATCACTTTGTTGATCGGCGCCGCTCCGCGCAGAAAGCGGGCCTTCAGATCCTGGGTGTACTGATACAGCGCTTTATCGCTGTTAACGTCATGCCCCTGCGGATAACGCTTTTGCAGCACCTCGCCGAGGCGGTCTTGCTCGATTAAAGCCGTGACCTGCGACAACAGCGATTCAGGATAGCCATGGAGATAAGGTAATGTGCTCATGTAGCCCGTTTGCGTAATTAAGCGACAACAGCCGGGGATTCTAGCACCCTGTGCGGACAGGATGCCAGAAAGGCATCGTTACTCGATTATCGCGTCTTCATCCGCCCGGTAGCAGAAGAAATCAAACAGCGCCTCTTTGCGATGCAGCATACTATCCACGCAGGCCATGCCGACAAACGCCCCGGTAAACTCGCCGTAGCGGCTGTATTCATCGGAGAAATGCGATGTGTCGTAGACCGCTCCGATGGGGTGATAGTGCTCACCGTCGACAGACCATGAACACTGTACCTCTCGGCCATTAATAGCAATCGCGAGATAGATTTCTCCCTCGGCAAGGCGAATTTTCTGTGGATCGTCGTGACGCTCACCGTTATCCATGTAGATAATAGCCAGTTGCGCCGCGCCAGAGGTTTCATCCCAGGTTTTATGTAAAAACAGATAGTTCATGTTGTCGTAATAGAGCACCAGTCCAGCGCTGTGCTGATAAATCTCCGGGTTAAAATCCATCTTCGTACTGATGTTGGCGTATACCGAGGTCAGCTTTTTCGCCAGCAGACTGACTTTATTGAGCGAGCTCAGCGACTCCTGACCGCGTAGAGCAAGATAGCCTGCTTTACGCGTCAGGCAGGTAAAACGCTGGAAATGGATCCTCGGCGCATAAAACGCGTTATCCACCCTTGGCTCATCAAAATCATCAAGGTCCGCTTTTGGTGGAAACGGGTGCGGCGGCAGACGGGATCCTTCTACCTGATGCTGTGCGAGATGACCCCCAGCGGCCAGGCGCAGCCAGCCATCCTCGCTCCATTCCATCCTTTGGATCGCCGTTTCGCGACCCAGCGGGCAGCGTAGCTCCTGGCGAAACGGACGACTGCAAAGGTGGGTTAGCCAGACTTCACCCGTTGGGGTCTCGACATAGCTACCGTGCCCGGCCTTTTGCAGGTAGGTTTCCGGATTGAAATAGTGGGGCTTGAGATGGCCTGTATCTTTGCGTTCGTTAAAATTCTCTGGCCAGGATGTGACGATTGGATTGAGCGGATCGCCTTGATAGGGGCCAGCGACCTCGGTGGCGCGGGCCATGGTGACAGAATGCCCGTAACCGGTGCCGCCTTCGGCGACCATCAGGTAGTAATAGTCGCCGCGTCTCGTCAGATGCGGCGCTTCAATGCAGCCGCGGTCGGTACCGCCGTGCCAGATGCGCTGCGGGTAGCCGATGACGCTGTGCGTCTGCGGCGAATATTCCACCAGGCAGATCGCTCCCGGTTTTTCATAGCCTTCGCGAGTTTCCCACTCCAGTGAGACGATCCATTTTCTGCCATCGTGGTCGTGCAAAATTGAGGCATCGAATCCAGCTGAATGGAGATAAACGGGGGCGCTCCACGGGCCAGTGATCTCCTCGGCGGTAATAAGATAATTATCAACGTCAAAATAACGGGAGTTCATTGAATTCATAACGCCATAAATGACATAAAACAGCTTTTCTTCTTCGCACCAGGTCAGGCTTGGGGCCCAAATACCTTTGGCAGAAGGCAGTTTTTTTAAGTCTGGGTTATTATCATCGGTAAGCACATGGGTGAGCAATTGCCAATGTTTAAGATCCCTTGAATGATAAACCGGTAGTCCGGGAAACCATTCAAATGATGATACCGCCACATAATAATCATCGCCGCGGCGGCATATACAGGGGTCAGGATTAAAACCTCTAAAGACAGGATTCTGAATCATCGTATTTATCCTTAATGCTCAAAATATAGCAATAATTTTAAGTGGAGGATGACTCAGGAGATATATAGACTGTTTCTATTTATATAATAAACGTCCACTTATCTGGTGATGCTGCTCACAAAAAACGATTTATTTCTCCGCCCGACTGCCTACGGCATCGGTGCTTCTGATTTTGTGGCGGAAAGATTGCGGAGTATCGTTCATCATCTCTTTAAACTTGAGGCAGAAGTAGGCGCTGTCAGTGAAGCCGGCACTTTGCGAGATATCGCTGATCTTCAGGTCGGTGTTTGTCAGCAGATTGACAGCGATATTGAGTTTGCGCAGCAGCATGAATTTCTTAAAGCTGATGCCAAAGGCGGATTTAAAGGTGCGGGAAAACCAGGATTTTGACCACTGACAGCGTCGGGCGGCTTCCTCTGTTGTCATTTCAAAATTTTCATTGGCATTAATGACTTGTAGTAGTTCGATAAGTTCGCTCAGGTAGCGATGATGGGTTCGTTCGGTAACAGGAACGGAATCTTTAAGGCGATTAAAAGCATGCAGTAGTACGCTTTGCATCAGGGAACGGAACAGCGAATCGGAGAAGTCGCTGAACTCACTGCACCAGCTCAGCAGCAGCTCAAGGCGCTCAGCCTCCTCGCCGGAAAGATAAACTACCGCGCCGCAGTGGGCCGCAGGTAGCGACAGATCATATCCTTCCAGCCACTCTTTTTCGAATTGCATAAGATAACGCTTGTGGCTGGCAGCGGGCGGTAGCGTCATTTCATGAATAAGTAGGGCAGGGACATATACCAGCGTGTTGTTTTTAATGGTAAATTTTTCGTCGCCAATGGAATAGCTTCCCCCTGATTCTCTGAACCACATCAGTTCGTCCATCATATGGAAATGTGGAACTACATTTATCCCATTGAAATCATTTATGTTATCTGCTCGCAGCGTAAAGAGTTCACCTGCGCCAACGGGGATCTTTTCGAAAACGGGAGATTCGTCACTCATCGGGTACACTCTTCTTATATTTAACAGGATAATTTATACATAACCGGATTGCCCTTAGCAATAACGTATGCATATCAAATCTACCAGTGCTCTTATTGCGGAGGCGCGATGAATACTGCCCGTATTAGTATCAAAGAAAAATTCAGCTATGGCTTAGGCGACACCGGTTGTAATTTAGTATGGCAAACAGTGATGCTGTTCATGGCCTGGTTTTATACTGACGTATTTGGTTTAAGCCCCGCGCATATGGGAACCATGTTTTTAGCTGTCAGAGTATTAGATGCGGTGACCGATGTATTAATGGGGGCGGTGGCTGATAGAACCCGCACTAAATATGGTCAATTCCGGCCCTATATTTTATGGTTTGCCATTCCGTTTGGCGTATTGTGCTGCTTAACGTTTTATACCCCGGATTTAGGTTATAGCGGTAAGTTAATTTATGCCTATGTTTCTTATACTTTATTATCGTTAGTGTATACCGCTATTAACGTCCCGTACTGCGCGATGATTAATAATATTTCCAATGACTCCCGCGAGCGAGTATCGCTGCAGTCGTGGCGGTTTGCGCTAAGTACCTTAGGCGGCCTGATTGTGTCGCTGACTGCGCTACCGTTGGTGGCCTGGCTGGGGAAAGGCAATCTGCAAAACGGGTATTTCTACACCATGATGGTGATGGGCGCCTTGAGCATCGTGCTGTTCTTTATCTGTTTTGGCCTGACTAAAGAGCGCTACTCTACAGACATTACGGCCAATAATCAGAGCAGCATCCTTGATGACCTGAAAACCCTGCTGGCGAACAAAGACTGGCGCATTTTATTTACGCTGAACGTGGTGAACCTGATCGCCGTGCTGTTCAAAGGCGGTACCACGCTCTACTACGTCAATAACATTATGGGGCGCGCGGATCTTGGCAGCTTGTTGCTGACCACCACGCTGGCTTCCGGAGTGGTGGGAGCCATGCTGTCGCCGTTCATATTTAAGAACATCGATAAAGTGAAGGGCTTCAAGCTGTCAATGGCGCTGGAGGCGGTGCTGTTAATCGCGATGTATTTCGTCCCGGCGGGCAACGTCGCCGCCATCTTCACGTTGGTGATAATCATCAATATCATTCAGCTGGCGGCAACACCGCTACAGTGGAGCATGCTCTCAGATATCATTGATGCGGAAGAAAAGCGCAGCGGCAAGAAGCTCAGCGGAATTGTCTTCTCAACCAACCTGTTTGCAATCAAATTAGGGATTGCCATCGGCGGCGCGCTGGTGGGTTATCTGCTGGCGTGGGGGGACTACGTCGGCGGCGCCGCCCAGCAATCGGCTTCAGCGCTGCAGATGATTAAATTGTTGTTCACTCTCTTCCCGGGCGTGCTGGTGGCGCTGTTGATAGTGATAATGAATCGCTACAGTCTGGATGATAAACGTCTGTCGCATATGGCGCAGGAAAGCGGGAGATAATCGACCGATCTCTATTCAACTGGGTGAAGTTTGCGTATAAACTCGCGGGTTTTAGTATTCCGGAGGCGGAGAGGCGATGAGCCAGGCAGAGTTAAACGGTGAGTTATTCACATTAGAGCGGTTCCCACCTAACGCTGAAGAAGAAGCGCTACAGGCATGGGAAGCGGCGGATGAATATCTGCTGCAACAGGTGAATGACGTCGACGGCCTGACGCTCATCTTCAACGACGGCTTTGGCGCGCTCGCCTGCGCGCTGGCGGAGCGCAACCCGGTCAGCATCAACGACTCCTTTATTTCCGAGCTGGCGACCCGCCACAACCTGCGGATGAACGGTATCGATGAAGAGAGCGTGCGCTTTCAGGATAGCCTGAGCCCGCTGCCCGCCGCGCCGGCGCTGGTGCTGATTAAGGTGCCAAAACAGCTGGCGCTGCTGGAACAGCAGCTGCGCGCCCTGCGCGAAGTGGTCACGCCGGAGACCCGCATTATCGCCGCGGCGAAAGCCCGAGATGTGCACAACTCGACGCTGGCGCTGTTTGAAAAAATCCTCGGCACTACCACCACCTCGCTGGCGTGGAAAAAAGCGCGTCTGATCCACTGCGTTTTCACCGCCCCCAAGCTTGCCGATGCGCCGCAAACCTACAGCTGGAAGCTGGACGGTACGCCGTGGACTATCCATAACCACGCCAACGTTTTTGCCCGCAGCGGACTGGATATCGGCGCGCGTTTCTTCCTGCAGCATTTACCGTCTGATCTGGAAGGCGAGATCGCCGATCTCGGCTGCGGCAATGGGGTGATTGGCCTGCAGGCGCTGGCGCAAAACCCAAACGCCAGCGTGATGTTCACCGATGAGTCGCATATGGCGGTGGCTTCCAGCCGGTTGAACGTCGAGCGCAACCTGCCGGACGATATCGCACGCTGTGAATTTATGGTCAACAACTCGCTCTCCGGCATTGAGCCTGACCGCTTTACGGCGATTCTGTGTAATCCGCCGTTCCATCAGCAGCACGCGATTACCGACCATATTGCCTGGCAGATGTTTAACGATGCCCGCCGCAGCCTGAAATATGGCGGCGAGCTGTACGTCGTCGGCAACCGCCACCTCGATTACTTCCGTAAGCTGAAGCGCGCTTTTGGTAATTGCACGACGATTGCGACGAACAATAAGTTTGTCATTTTGAAAGCAACCAAGGTGCGTAAGCAGCGCTGATTCCTTTTGTTGTTTCCCCCCGGCTCGCGGCTGTCGCCTTAGCCGGGCTACCGACGATTGCGACGAACAATAAGTTCGTAGTTTTGAAAGCAACGAAGGTGCGTGAGCAGCGCTGATTCCTTTTGTTGTTTCCCCCCGGCTACCGACTGTCGCCTTAGCCGGGCTACCGTCCGGGATTATCGTGGTAGCCCGGGGAAGGCGCATCGCGCCGCCCCCGGGACAGGGCTAAATCGCCAGCGCCAGTTTAGTGCCCTGGGCAATCGCCCGGCGCGCATCCAGCTCCGCCGCCACGTCGCAACCGCCGATGAGATGCACCGTTTTCCCTGCCGCGCGCAGCGGTTCCGCCAGCTCGCGGCGCGGTTCCTGACCGGCGCAGATCACCACCTGATCGACCGCCAACAGTTGGCGCTCGCCGCCGATAGTGACATGTAACCCTTCATCATCGATCTTTTCATAGCTGACCGCCGGGATCATTTTCACGCCGCGCGCCAGCAGCGTCGCGCGGTGGATCCAACCGGTGGTTTTGCCGAGCCCTTCGCCCGGTTTGCTGGCTTTGCGCTGTAGCATCACAATCTGTCGCGGGCTTTTACTCAGTTGCGGGCCTTCAGGATGCAGCCCTCCCGCCGTTTGCAGGCTGGTATCGATACCCCATTCGCGGCAGAACTCGCCGATATCCTGGCTGGTGGCCATGCCCGACTGGCTTAAAAACATCGCGGTGTCGAAGCCGATGCCGCCGCAGCCGATAATCGCCACCTTCGCGCCAACCGGCGCTTTATCACGCAAGACATCCAGGTAGCTCAGCACTTTGGGATGATCGATCCCGTCGATCGCCGGCAGGCGCGGGGCGATACCGGTGGCGAGGATCGTCTCATCGAACGTCAGCAGATCGTCTGCCGTGACGCGGGTGTTCAGGCGTAGATCGACACCATGAAGATCGAGCATGGTGCGGTAGTAACGCAGCGTCTCGTGAAACTCCTCTTTGCCGGGGATCTGTTTGGCGATATTAAACTGGCCGCCGATCTCCGGGAGCGCATCGAACAACGTGACGTGATGACCGCGAGCGGCGGCGTTAACGGCGAAGGCCAGACCGGCAGGCCCGGCGCCGACCACCGCCAGCCGTTTAGGCGCGTTGGCCGGCAGGACCGGCATCAGGGTTTCATGACAGGCGCGCGGGTTGACCAGACAGGAGGTGACTTTGCCGACGAAGATTCGATCGAGACACGCCTGGTTGCAACCGATGCAGGTATTGATCTCCCCGGCGCGATCGCGCTGCGCTTTCGACATAAATTCGGCGTCGGCGAGGAACGGGCGGGCCATCGATACCATATCGGCATCGCCGCGAGCGAGAATATCCTCCGCGACCTGCGGATCGTTGATGCGGTTGGTGGTGATCAACGGGATCGACACCGCGCCCTTCAGCTTGCGGGTGACCCAGCTGAACGCTCCGCGCGGTACCGGTGTGGCGATGGTCGGAATGCGCGCTTCGTGCCAGCCAATCCCGGTGTTGATAATTGTCGCTCCCGCCGCTTCAATCGCTTTGGCCAGTTCGGTGACTTCCGCCAGCGTGCTGCCGTCGTTGACCAGATCGAGCATCGACAGGCGGTAGATGATAATGAAATCGTGGCCGGCGCGCTGGCGCACCGCCTTAACCACTTCAATGGCGAAACGCATGCGCCTGGCATAATCGCCGCCCCATTGGTCGTCGCGCTGATTGGTGCGCGCGGCGAGAAATTCGTTAATCAGATAGCCCTCAGAACCCATCACTTCGACGCCGTCATAGCCCGCTTCACGCGCCAGTTGGGCGCAGTGGGCAAAATCATCGATCAGCGTCAGGATCTCATCGTGGCTCAGTTCATGGGGCGTAAAACGGTTAATCGGCGCCTGTAGCGCCGAGGGGGCCACCAGCGCGGGCTG
This sequence comes from Klebsiella sp. PK18, assembly GCF_057784655.1. Classification (NCBI taxonomy): domain Bacteria; kingdom Pseudomonadati; phylum Pseudomonadota; class Gammaproteobacteria; order Enterobacterales; family Enterobacteriaceae; genus Klebsiella; species Klebsiella sp. PK18. Next base: position 650,219 of record NZ_CM173493.1, read on the forward strand.
GTAGCTGTAACGGCCGGTATGCAGGATCTGCAAGGCGATTTTGCCGCCTTCCTGATGTACCGCGTCGGTAATATGGCGATGGTGCGCCAGATGGCTGGCATCGTTGAGTACCGCGCCGCCGGCCATGGTGACGCCAGAGGGCGCCGGAGCGATGCCGCCGGTGACGATCAGCGCCACGCCGTGGCGGGCGCGCTCGGCGTAAAAGGCCGCCAGCCGCTGCGCGCCGTCCGGCAGCTCTTCCAGCCCGGTGTGCATCGAGCCCATCAACACGCGGTTTTTGAGCGTTGTGAAGCCCAGCTCAAGCGGGGCGAAAAGCGACGGATAGCGGCTCATAGTGGCTTCCAATGTAAAATTATTGTTATGTGGTCGGATGAGTTACTAATTTAGCCGTCGCGGAGAAAAAGGGAAAAGGGGAGTGCGGTGATTGTGATGGGATTCAAAGAACGGAACTCGTTGTCCCTCACCCCGGCCCTCTCCCAGAGGGAGAGGGGGAAAGGCGGACCGGCACCGATATTCAACGCTAGTGCCGAACGGTTCCCTCACCCAAAGGGCGAGGGGGAAAGGCGGATCGGCATCGGTATTCAAGGCCTGTGCCGAACGGTTCCCTCTCCCACCGGGAGAGGGTTAGGGTGAGGGGGCTACGCGCTGGCGGCGCTCCAGACCCGGCGCTTGCCACATCGACGTTGTCAGCCCGCTATCGACAAGGCCAAGCTGATCGGCGTACACCGTCTGCCATTTGCTCATCATCTCCTGATACAGCTCGCGATGCTGCGGATTCGGGGTGAACTCGCGGTGCCAGCTCACTAACCGTTCTCCTGTACTGGCCATATCGCCATACAGTCCGGCGCCGGTTCCGGCGGCGATAGCGCAGCCCAGCGCGGTGGCTTCGCGAACCACCGGCACCCGCACCGGCAGGCCGGTGACGTCGCTGAGGATCTGGCTCCACAGCGCGCCTTTAGAGCCGCCGCCGGCAAACACCAGGCTCTCGAATGTCACCCCGGAGAACTGGGAGATCTGCGCGAGGTTGCAGGCGGAGACAATCGCTGCGTTCTCCTCCAGCGCGCGGAACAGGGTCGCTTTGTTGCACTTCTCCGGATCGATGGAGAGGTTAATAAACGACGGCGCGGCGTGGTACCACTGCTTAAAGTGCATGGCGTCAGAAAAAATAGGCATCACGCCGTGGGAACCGGCGGGGACGCGGCTGGCCATCTCCTCCAGCAGCGAATAGGCATCGACGCCGAGCCGCTCGGCAATCAGTTTTTCTTCAGCGCAGAAGGCGTCGCGAAACCAGCGCATGGTCAGGCCGGTAAAGAAGCTGATCGATTCCGCCTGCGCCATGCCGGGAATGACATGAGGATTAACACGAATATTCATCTGCGGATCGGTACGCACCTGCGGCAGGTTGACCACCTGCTGCCAGAAAGTGCCGCCGAGTACCGCGGTTTGCCCGGCGCGCACCACCCCAAGGCCCAGGCAGCCGAGCTGGACGTCGCCGCCGCCCATCACCACCGGCGTCCCGGCGCGCAGGCCGCTCTGCTGTGCCGCCGTTTCGGTGACGGCGCCCAGCAGGGTACCGGTCTCTTTGACCGGCGACAGCATATCGGCGCGCAGCCCGGCCATATCCAGCAGCGCCGGACGCCAGTCGCGGCTGAACAGATCGAGCATGCCGGTGGTGCCGGCGTTTGACGGGTCGACCGCCAGCTCGCCGGAAAGCTTCGCCGCCAGCCAGTCGCTGATCATGGTGATGGTTGCCGCTTTGCGGTAGATATCGGGGCGGTGGTGCGCCAGCCACAGCAGGCGCGGCATGGCGCTGAGCGCCAGGGTTTGTCCCGAGACCTCGTATACCTCGGATTCGAAGCGATAGTCGTGGATCTCCTTAAGCTCCGCCACTTCGCGGCTGGCGCGGGCATCGACGTTGGCGCAGGCCCAGATGGCCTCGCCGTTGCGGTCATAGAGAACGATGCCTTCGCGCATCGAACAGCAGGCGACGGACTGAATATCGGCGGCAGAGAGCCGGGCGGCGTCGAGCGCCTGGCGAATGCACTGGCAGGCCAGCTGCCAGTTGGTGGTAAGGTCGAACTCCATCGAGCCGGGGACGTTATCAACGCTCAGGTGTTTCCATTCGGCCTGGCCTACCGCCAGCTGGCGGCCATTAAGATCGAAAATAACCGCCCGAATGCTGCCGGTCCCGGCATCTAACGCTAACAGGTAACTCATGACATGCGCCTCGCTGTTGTCGCGCGGCGCCAGGCCGTCAGGAGGCCAGGGTAAGCACCGCGCGTGCTGTTGTCTCTTCCGTTACCAGGCCATTAATGCGCTTGCCAATCAGAGCGGCATAAATCGCCTGCGCTTTTTCTTCTCCCCCGGCGACGCCGACGATGGTTGGCAGCTGCGCCAGCTCATCAAGGGTTACGCCGAGCAGTTCCCGATGGATCTCCAGTCCTTCTACCGGCCGGCCGTCGGCCTGCAGGAAATAACCTAAAATGTCGCCGACCGCGCCTTTGCGCGCGTACATCAGCTGTTCGCCCTCGCTGATATAGCCGGAGCGTAAAATCGTGGCGTCGCGCCGCTGATCGATGGCGCCAATGCCAACCACCGCCGCGTCCGCCGCCGTTGCTGCGAGGATCACGTCGCGCACGCTCGACTCACGGCGCAGGATCTCGGCGACCTCCGACGAAGAGACCCGCAGCGGCGCCGGAATAATGCTGACGCTGCAGGCGGCATCAAGCTGGCCGATGCCGGTCATATAGGGGCCGACGCCGCCGGAGAGGGTCACCAGCCGCACCTGCTGCGAGCCGATAAAGCCGCTGAGATGCTGCAGGCAGCTCATGGTGGCTTCGCCGAACCCGACCGCCAGTAGTTGACCCGGTTGCATAATGCCCATCAGCGACTGCGCCGCGCCGATACCCAGCCGGGTATTCATCGGCGGGGTGTTGAGCGCCGGCAGCACGCGGGCAATCTTGAGGCCAAAACGCTGCTGGAGTTCACTTTCCAGCGCCAGACAGCCCTCATAGCGTGAGTTGATCTGCACGCGGATCACCCCGGACTGGCGGCCTTTCTCCAGCAGACGGGAAATCTTCAGCCGCGGCAGCCCCAAACGCTCGCCGATGTCATTTTGCGTCAGGCCGTCGTGGTAGTAGCACCACGCCACCCGCGCCACCAGCTCTTCCTCGGCTAACGCCAGCCCGGCGTAGCGGTTCTCTTCCGTAATGCGTTTTTCGCTCATAAATTGAACTCTTATAAAAATTTAGATCATATGTTCGCTATTGCGCGGCCGGAAAGTGTGAGCCGACTGGCAAAACGGATCTTTCATCGCTGGCCCATTTTTTCCTGACGATCTAAAGCACCAAAGTGTGATCTTCGCACGGTTGTAAATATAGTTCACCGTCTACGCTTTTGAACATTATTAAATTTAAAAATCATTTGTTCAATCGAGGCGCGATGATGAAGCCACTGCTTGAAGCTCGCCAGATTTGCAAACAGTTCTCCGGCGTTGCGGTGCTCAAGGGCATTGATTTCACACTAGGCGCGGGCCAGGTGCATGCGCTGATGGGCGGCAACGGCGCGGGTAAATCGACGTTGATGAAGATCATCGCCGGCGTTGAAACGCCGGACAGCGGTGAACTGACGATCGGCGACCGCGCGTTTGCGCGCCTCAGCCCGGCGCTGGCCCACCAGCTGGGCATCTATCTGGTGCCGCAGGAGCCGATGCTGTTTCCCAACCTCAGCGTGCGCGAGAACATTCTTTTCCGCCTGCCGAAGCGGGCGGATACCGTCGCGCGACTGCAGGACAAACTGCGGCAGCTGAACTGCCAGATCAACCTCGATGCCAGCGCCAGCACGCTGGAAGTGGCCGATCAACAGATGGTCGAGATCCTGCGCGGCCTGATGCGCGAGGCGCGGATCCTGATCCTGGATGAACCCACCGCCTCTTTAACCCCGGGCGAAACGGAGAGGTTGTTTAGCCAGATCCGCGCGTTACAGGTGCTGGACGTGGGGATCGTGTTTATCTCGCACAAACTGCCCGAAATCCGCCAGCTTGCCAGCCATATTTCGGTGATGCGCGACGGCGCGGTGGTGCTGAGCGGCGAGACCGCGGCATACCGCGACGAGCAACTGATTAACGCGATGACGCCGGTCAGCCGCGACCATGCGCTGAGCGACACGCAAAAGCTGTGGCTGTCGCTACCGGGTAACCGCCGTACGCAACCGCAGGACTTTCCCGTGCTGCGGGTGGAGGATCTCACCGGAGAAGGTTTTATCGATCTCAATCTGGAGATCCGCGCCGGAGAGATCGTCGGTCTGGCCGGGCTGGTAGGATCCGGGCGCACCGAATTTGCCGAAACCCTATACGGCCTGCGTCCACCGCGCGCCGGGCGGATCTGGCTGGAGAACCGCGAGATTAGCCGCGACAGCACCCGCGCCAGGCTAGCCAGCGGGCTGGTCTATCTGCCGGAAGACCGCCAGGTCTCGGGGCTGTTTCTCGATGCGCCGGTGCGCTGGAACACGGTGATGTTCAATCAGCCGTCGTGGTGGCAGCAGGGGAAACGGGAGGCGGCGGTGGTTGAGCGCTATCACCGGGCGCTGGGGATCAAGCTGGCCGATGGCGATCAGCCGGTGCGCACTCTCTCTGGCGGCAACCAGCAGAAGGTGCTGCTGGCGCGCTGTCTGGAAGCTAATCCGTTGCTGCTGATTGTCGATGAGCCGACGCGCGGCGTGGATGTCTCCGCCCGCGCCGATATCTATCAACTGCTAAAAAGCGTTGCCGCGCAAAACGTGGCGGTGCTGATGATCTCCAGCGATCTGGATGAGTTCGTTGGCCTGGCCGACCGGGTGCTGGTGATGCATCAGGGCCGCTACAGCGGTGAGCTGGCGCGACAGGCGGTGACCGTCGATCGCATGATGACCCTGGCCTTCGGAGGGCAGGCATGAAAACGTTACTGAAGAATCGCGAACTGAGCGCCTTCTTTGCCATCGTGGCGCTCTTTGCCGTGCTGGTGGCGCTCAATCCAGCCTATTTCAGCCTGCAGACCCTGGCGATGATTTTCGCCAGCTCGCAGATCCTTTGCCTGCTGGCATTGGGCGCGACGCTGGTGATGCTGACCCGCAATATTGACGTGTCGGTAGGTTCGACCGTTGGGCTGTGCGCCATCGCCGTCGGTGTGGCGCTGAACAACGGTTACGGGCTGGCGACGGCTATCGCCTTCGCGCTGGCGATTGGCGCGCTGGCCGGAGCTTTTAACGGCCTGCTGGTGGTGGGGCTGCGCATCCCGGCGATCGTCGCGACGCTCGGTACGCTGGGGTTGTATCGCGGGGTGATGCTGCTATGGACCGGCGGGAAATGGATCGAGGGTTTGCCCGACAGCCTGAAATCGCTCTCGGAGCCCGCGTTTATCGGCGTGTCGCCGCTGGGCTGGCTGGTGCTGGCGCTGCTGCTGGCAGGCGGCTGGCTGTTGTCGCGTACCGCCTTTGGTCGTGATTTTTACGCCGTTGGCGATAACCTCGCCGCCGCGCGCCAGCTGGGGGTGGCGGTCAACCGTACGCGGATGCTGGCCTTTACCCTCAACGGTATGCTGGCGGCCTGCGCCGGGATCGTCTTCGCCGCGCAGATTGGTTTTGTGCCTAATCAGACCGGCAGCGGGCTGGAGATGAAAGCCATCGCCGCCTGCGTACTGGGCGGGATCTCGCTGCTCGGCGGTACCGGCACGCTGCTCGGCGCGTTTCTCGGCGCCTTTTTCCTCACCCAAATCGACACCGTGCTGGTGCTGTTCCGCCTTCCCGCCTGGTGGAATGACTTTATCGCCGGCCTGGTGCTGCTCGGCGTGCTGGTGCTCGATGGCCGCCTGCGCCAGGCGCTGGCCCGCCATCAGCGGGCGCTAAAGTACAGCCGTTTCCAGCCCGGTAATAAAGGGGGCAAACAGGTTGCCCGCTTTCCCGAACGCAAAAGCAAAGAGGTGGCTTAAATGAAGCTGAAGCTTAACTGGGAAAGCGCGCTGCTGGCGTTGCTGATCGCGGAAATCCTGCTGTTCGGCGCCTTGAATCCGCGCATGCTGGATCTCAATATGCTGCTCTTTAGCACCAGCGACTTTATCTGCATCGGTATTGTCGCGCTGCCGCTGACGCTGGTGATCATCAGCGGCGGGATCGATATTTCGCTGGGCTCGACCATCGGCCTGTGCGCCATCGCCCTCGGAGTGATGACCCAGGCGGGCTGGCCGCTGTGGCTCGCGGTATCGCTGACGTTGCTGTTGGGGCTGCTGTGCGGGTTATTTAACGCCGCGCTGATCCACTACACCGGCATCAGCCCGCTGGTGATCACGCTTGGTACGCTGTATCTGTATGGCGGCGGCGCGCTGCTGCTTTCCGGGATGGCCGGCGCGACCGGTTACGAGGGGATTGGCGGTTTTCCCGATAGCTTCACCGCCATCGCCAATTTAACCCTCGCCGGACTGCCGCTGCCGCTGGTGCTGTTCGCGATTATCACCTTTCTCTTCTGGCTGCTGGCCCATCGCGGGCGCTTTGGCCGCCATCTCTTTTTACTCGGGCAAAACCCGCGCGCCGCGCGCTATGCCGCGCTGTCGGTGAACGGCATCCCGTACGTGCTGTATGGCCTGGTGGGCGTCGCCTCGGCGGTCGCGGCGCTGGTGATGGTCTCCTATTTCGGCTCGGCGCGTTCGGATTTAGGCCGCGACCTGCTGATGCCGGCGCTGACCGCGGCGGTGCTCGGCGGGGCCAATATTTACGGCGGCTCGGGATCGATACTGGGTACCGCGCTGGCGGCATTGCTGGTGGGGTATCTGCAACAGGGTTTACAGATGGTCGGCATCCCCAACCAGGTGTCGAGCGCGCTGTCAGGGGCGCTGTTGGTTGTGGTGGTGATGGGGCGTTCGCTGAGCCTGCACCGTGAATGGGTGCGCGCGACCTGGCGGCGTCTTTTCTCGCATAGAACAATCGGAGCACAACAATGAAAACAAAACGTATCCTGCAGGTCAGCGCGCTGGCGCTGGCGATGAGCGTGGTTACCGCGCAAGCGGCGGACCGCATCGCCTTTATTCCTAAGCTGGTCGGCGTCGGCTTCTTTACCAGCGGCGGCAACGGCGCGAAAGAGGCGGGGAAAGCGCTGGGTGTGGATGTCACCTATGACGGTCCCACCGAGCCCAGCGTCTCCGGCCAGGTGCAGCTTATCAACAACTTCGTCAACCAGGGCTACAACGCGATTATCGTCTCCGCCGTTTCGCCGGACGGCCTGTGTCCGGCGCTGAAGCGGGCGATGCAGCGCGGGGTGAAAGTCCTGACCTGGGATTCCGATACCAAGCCGGAGTGCCGCAGCATCTATATCAACCAGGGTACGCCGCAGCAGCTCGGCGGCCTGCTGGTGGAGATGGCGGAAAAGCAGGTCAGCAAACCTGCCGCCAAAGTCGCGTTTTTCTACTCCAGCCCGACGGTGACCGACCAGAACCAGTGGGTGAAGGAAGCCAAAGCCAAAATCGAAAAAGAGCATCCGCAGTGGCAAATCGTCACCACCCAGTTTGGCTATAACGATGCCACCAAATCGCTGCAAACCGCCGAGGGGATCTTAAAAGCGTATCCGGATCTCGACGCCATTATCGCGCCGGATGCCAATGCGCTGCCGGCGGCGGCGCAGGCGGCGGAGAACCTCAAGCGTCAGGGCGTGGCGATCGTCGGCTTTAGTACACCGAACGTGATGCGCCCGTACGTTGAGCGCGGCACGGTGAAAGCGTTCGGCCTGTGGGATGTGGTTCAGCAGGGCAAAATTGCGGTTAACGTCGCCGATCGATTGTTGAAAAAGGGCGATCTTAACGTCGGCGACAGCGTTGAGGTGAAAGATATCGGCTCGCTGAAGGTTGAACCGAATAGCGTGCAGGGCTACCAGTATGAGGCGAAGGGCAACGGTATCGTGCTGCTGCCGGAGCGCGTGGTGTTCAGCAAAGAGAACATCAACAACTACGACTTCTGACGGAGGAAAAGATGGCTGATTTAGACGATATCAAAGAGGGTAAGGACTTCGGCATCGACCGCCCGCAGCAGAATACGCTGTATACCCTGAAAGGCTGTGGTTCACTGGATTGGGGCATGCAGTCACGGCTGGCGCGCATCTTTAATCCGCACAGCAACCGCACGGTGATGCTGGCCTTCGATCACGGCTACTTCCAGGGGCCAACGACCGGGCTGGAGCGTATCGACCTGTCGATTGCGCCGCTGTTTGCCGACACCGACGTGCTGATGTGCACCCGCGGCGTACTGCGCAGCCAGGTACCGGCGGCCACCAATAAGCCGGTGGTGCTGCGCGCCTCCGGCGGCAATTCGATTTTGAGCGAACTCTCCAACGAATGCGTGGCGGTGGCGATGGAAGACGCGCTGCGTCTCAACGTATGCGCGGTGGCGGCGCAGGTCTATATCGGCAGCGAATACGAACATCAGTCGATCAATAACATCATCAAACTGGTGGATGCCGGTAATCGCTACGGTATGCCGGTACTGGCGGTTACCGGCGTCGGCAAAGAGATGACCCGCGACGCGCGCTACTTCTCGCTGGCCAGCCGGATTGCCGCCGAAATGGGGGCGCAGTTTGTGAAGACCTATTTCGTTGAGGAAGGCTTTGAAAAAGTGACCGCCAGCTGTCCGGTGCCGATCGTCATCGCCGGCGGTAAAAAACTGCCGGAGCATGAGGCGCTGGAGATGTGCTGGCGGGCGATCGATCAGGGGGCGTCCGGGGTGGATATGGGGCGCAATATTTTCCAGTCCAGCGCCCCGCGCGCGATGCTGAAGGCGGTGAAAAAGGTGGTGCATGAGAATCTGAACGCGCGCGAAGCGTATCAGTTCTGGCAGGAAGAGAAACAGGGAGAGCTGAAATGAATGTGACGCTGGTGGAGATCAATATTAAACCCGAGCGGGTGGATGAGTTTCTTGAGGTGTTTCGCGCCAACCACGAAGGCGCGCTGCAGGAGCCGGGCAACCTGCGCTTTGATGTCCTGCAGGATCCCGAGGTGAAAACCCGCTTTTTTATCTACGAAGCCTATAAAGACGATGAGGCGGTGCTGGCGCATAAGAAGACGCCGCACTATTTAGCCTGCGTCGAAAAGCTGGAGGAGATGATGTCGCAGCCGCGGCAGAAACGCAGCTTTATCGGCCTGTTGCCGCAGGTATGAGGATTTTCCTTCCCCCTTTCCCTGTGGGAGAGGGGGAAGGGCACTTATTACGCTTCTTCAACCGAGACGCGCAGGGCCGCCAGCGCCTTACGCGCCGCTTTCAGCACCTGCTCACACTGCTCCAGGGTGAGGGTCAGCGGCGGTTCAACGCGGATCGTCTTGGCGTTGTTTAACGTCCCGGCGACCAGCACCCGCTGTCTGAACATCTCGCTGGCAAAGTCGTAGCCAATCTCGTTATCGACAAACTCGATGGCCATCAGCATGCCTTTCCCGCGCACTTCATTCACCAGGTCCGGATACTCCTGCGCCAGCAGGCGGAACCCGTCCAGCAGCATATCGCCTTTCTGCGCCGCCTGCGCCGGCAGGTTTTGCGTCAACAGCACGTTGATCGTCGCCAGCGCCGCCGCACAGGCCAACGGGTTGCCGCCGAAGGTGGTGGTGTGCAGGAACGGGTTGTCGAACAGCACCGAGAAGACCTCTTCCGTCGCCACCGTCGCGCCGATCGGCATCACACCGCCGCCGAGCGCTTTCGCCAGACACAGAATATCGGGCTGAACGTTCTCATGCTCGCAGGCGAACATCTTGCCGGTGCGGCCCATGCCGGTCTGCACTTCGTCGAGGATCAGCAGGGCGCCAAACTCATCGCACAGCTTACGCACCGCCGGCAAATACCCCTGCGGCGGGAGGATCACGCCCCCTTCGCCCTGAATCGGCTCGAGGATCACCGCCGCGACGTCGTCGCCGGTTTTCTTGCACTCGCTCAGCATGGTGCGCATGGCGTTGATATCGCCGAACGGCACGTGGCGGAAGCCCGGCAGCAGCGGCATAAAGGGTTTGCGGAAGGTCGACTTGGCGGTGGCCGACAGCGCACCCAGCGATTTACCGTGGAAGGCGCCGCTGGTGGCGATGAAGGTAAATTTACCGCGCGGCGACTGATAGGCTTTCGCCAGCTTGATAGCCGCCTCTACCGATTCGGTACCGCTGTTGCAGAAGAAACTGTACTTTAGTTTGCCGGGCGTTAAGGCTGCCAGGGTTTTCGCCAGCATCGCGCGTAGCGGATCCAGCAGTTCCTGACTGTGAAGCGGTTGTTTCGCGAGTTGATTCTCGACGGCGGATACCACAACTGGATTACGGTGCCCTACATTGAAGATGCCAAACCCACCAAGGCAGTCGATAAATTCCTGTCCCTGGGTGTCGACAAGCGTATTTAACCCTCCCGCTTGCCACTCTACGGCTCCGTAATCCCCGCCGGCTGTGACCGATTTTCGATACTCTAAAAACCCCGGATTCACATGCTCTTTAAAGTATTCCCTGACCTCCTGGTTAAGTGCTTTCATTTCCTCATGATCAAGCGTGCGCTTTTCAATGAGATTCAGTGCGTGTGCGCTGCAGGCCAGAGCCGATGCGCTGGAAGGTAACCTGTTCAAAATGTGCTCCTGGGGCGGACGTATCACACGATACTGGATTAAGTATTGCAGGGATTACGCCAGTTCGGCAGAAGCGGTGAAAATCGGGATAAATGCAAAGTAAAAGACGAAATGTGTAAAATTTAATCTCATTGCGCCACTATTGGCACGTTTTATTCCTGAGCTGACGAGATTTTCTGCCTGGCGGCGATGAACGGGGCGATCCGTCGTGGTGCGAGCTGCCCCAGGGCGGGGCAGCCGGTGGTAACAAAAGAGGCTTAGTCGAGCTGAGAGATCTCCATCGCCGCCCGGTCGATAATGCCGATGATCTGCTTGAGCTGGGCGGTACTGCTGGCCTGCTGGTTCACTTTCAGGTCGAGGACCGCTTTGAAGTTTTCCAGCGCGCGCTTCATCTGCGGATCCCGGCGCAGCTCGCAGCCGACCATCCGCGCCTGCAGACGCTCCTGGATATGGGCCAGGTGCTCCTGGTTCTCGGCGTGCAGCTGTTTTCCTTCCTCGCTGATAACGATTTTTTTACGTCCGTTGTCATCTTCCACGCTGATAAGGCCCTGGTCCTGGAGCAGATCCAGCGTCGGGTAGATCACCCCCGGGCTGGGGCTGTAGTTCCCCTGGGTAAGCGTTTCGATCTCTTTGATCAGCTCATAGCCATGGCTGGCGTTGCGGCTGAGGATATCCAGAATGATCAGCCGCAGTTCACCGTGGCCAAAGAAACGCTGGCGACGTCCGCCGCCGCGGCGGCCATGGTCGCCGTGTTCGCTGGGATCACCGTGGCGCCCGCGTGGCCCACGCCCCTCTTCATGATGATGTCGCATGGTTACCTCCTGCTGTTTTTGATATATCTAATTTATATCTAAAAAATGAATGTTCGCAATGCTGGTTGCTATTTATTTTTTAATATATTGATATATATGTAATTATTTTCTGGCTGTGGATTTTGATGCGGTTTGTTTTGACTATATCAAAAAAAGACTTGCATTCTTTTTAGTTGGCAATCATTATCATTTGCATCAAGTTTAGATATATCTATTTACCGTTCACGAAGGCAATCGATGATGACAAAAACCAAAGCAGACAAGTACCCGCAGCGTGTCCGCAATGAGCTGCGTTTCCGTGAGCTGACGGTGCTGCGCGTGGAGCGCGCAGGCGCGGCGTTCCAGCGTATCGTGCTGGGAGGCGAGACGCTGGAAGGCTTCGCTTCTCACGGCTTTGACGATCATACCAAGCTTTTTTTCCCCGAGCCGGGCGCGGCATTTACCCCGCCGCAGGTGACCGAGGAGGGGATTGACTGGGGCGAGGGAGTGCGGCCTGCCACTCGTGACTATACGCCGCTGTACGATGCCGAACGTCACGAGCTGACTTACGATTTCTATATCCACGATGGCGGTATCGCCAGCCGCTGGGCGCTGGAAGCAAAAGTGGGCGATAAGCTGGTGATCGGCGGCCCGCGCGGCTCGCTGGTGGTGCCGGAAGATTATGCCTGGCAGCTGTATGTTTGCGATGAGTCCGGCATGCCGGCGCTGCGCCGTCGTCTGCTGGGATTACGCCAGTTGCCGGCAAGGCCGCAGGTGACGGCCATCGTTACTATCGCCGATGCGTCGTATAAAGATTATCTGGCGGATCTCGACGGCTTTAACATCGAGTGGGTGGTGGGCCACAACCCGGCCTTCGTCGCCGAGCGTCTGGCCCAGGTGAAGGTGCCGGCGGAGGATTATTTCATCTGGCTGACCGGCGAAGGCGCGGTGGTGAAATCGCTGCTGGCGCGCTTTGAAGACGAGAGTATCGATCAGCAGCTGGTGCGTTCCCAGGCGTACTGGCACAGTAAGTAAAAAGCCATCGTGGTAAAACCCGGATAGCGGCTTGCGCCTTATCCGGGCTACGGTTGGCGCCGATTTGTAGCCCCGGTAAGCGCTGCGCCACCGGGGAAGGCTTATCGTTCCGCCAGGGCCTTAAACACCATCGCTACCGCATGGGCGCCGGGGTCCATGTTGCCGAGCAGGCTATTGCTGTTGAGATAGGACGCTCGTCCGGCGCCAGCTTTGCCCGACTGGCAGGTGCGATCCGCCCCGGCCTGCGCCGCGGCAAAAGCGGCCTGCAGATTCTCCGGTTCGGCCAGCAGCGCCGCCAGCGCCGGCTGCAGAGCGTCGATCATCGTCCGGTCTCCCTCATCGGCGCCGCCGTAAAACTTCATCTGTTCCAGACCGGCGTTCAGCGCCTCGGCCACGCTGGCGCCTTGTCCCAGCTTCTGCCCGGCAGCGGTGAAGAAGATAGACATCAATACCCCGCTGGAGCCGCCCATCACCACCGTCAGACGTTCGCCGATCAGCGCGAAGAGCGTTGGCAGATCGTTTAGCGGCAGCTGCTGGCGCTGCAGCAGGTCGGCAATCTCACGCGCCCCGGCGGCGAAGGTGGAGCCGGTATCCCCATCGCCCACTTTGGCGTCCAGCGCGTTGAGATGGGCTTCAAGGCCGGAGAGGGCGCCGGTCACCTGCGCGACGTAATCGCCCACCTGCGGGTTGGTTGAGGGCGTAAAGTCGACGCGCGCGCTGGCGAGAGTGGACGGCATGATGTTAACTGCCCGCGGCTGCACCGGCGTCTGCCAGCCGGCGGTTTCCACGTCCGACAGCAGCGCTTTTTCAATACCCTCCTCCAGCACGATGGCGCTCAGCGAGAAGCCTTTCATATCCAGCGCCGTCACCAGCGAGGCCGGGCCTATTAACCAGTCAACGCGCGCCTGCAGCGGGGTGTTGGCCAGCTCGCGGGTGAGGATCGCCATCTCAGCCACCGACACGCCGCCGAGGTTATTAAGCATCACCGCCAGGCGGCCGGTTTCCGGCAGGGCGGCAGTCAGTTTTTCCACCATCAGGTTGACGATTTCCGCACTGTTTTGCGTGGCGATCGTCGAGGCGCCCGGCTCACCGTGGATGCCCATTCCCAGCTCGGCGTGACCGGCCTGATGGCGCGGCGCGCTGTCGGCTTCCTGCGGCAGGTGGCAGCTGGCCAGCGCCACCCCGATGCTGGCGGTATGGCTGGCGGCGTATTGCGCTTCACGCTGGACGGTGGCGAGGTTGAAGCCGCGCTCGGCGAAATAGCCCGCCACTTTATGCACCAGAATGGTCCCGGCGATGCCGCGCGGCTGCTTGTTATCCGGCAGCGAAATGTCGTCGCCGACGATCAGCATCTCCACATTGTAGCCGAGACGGCGCGCTTTCTCCGCCGCCAGGCCGAAGTTAAGCCGATCGCCGGTGTAGTTTTTGACGATCAGCAGGCAGCCCGCCTCGCCGGTCACCGCCTGAATGGCGGTAAGCACCGCGTCGACGCTCGGCGAGGCGAACAGATCGCCGCAGACCGCGGCGGTCAGCATGCCTTTACCAATAAAGCCGACGTGCGCCGGTTCATGGCCGGCGCCGCCGCCGGAGATCACCGCCACGTTGTTTTTATTCAGATCGCGACGGACCACCACCCGGATCGCCGGGTCGCTCTCCAGACGGGCGAGGTTATTCCACGGGCTGGCGATAATGGTACCCTCAATCACATCGTTGACGAGGCTGGCGCGCTGGTTAAAAAAGAATTGAGACATAGTGGTTCCTGAAGAGTAAGCGAAAACTCACCCTCCGGAGGCAGGCCTCCGGAGCGGTAACGGTCAACGTGAATTTTAGTCACGGATAAGGCGTTGGTTACGCATATCGAGCGCGATGGCTTCGCCAGGCTGAATATCATTTAGCGCCTCGCCCTGCTGGCACAGCCAGACGATCCCCGCGGCGCGGGCGATAATCGCGCCGTGAGCCTGTTCGCTGCCATCGCGCAGGCACAGGCCTTTAATGAGGCTGGTATCCAGTTGTAAGACGGTTGAGGGATAAATGTTGTCGGCAATAATAATTGTTGGCTCGCCGGGCGTCGGCAGCGTCTCCTGAATACCCTGCAGATGGCGCAGGGTGCGCTGCAGAATATCTTCGATATCGATATAGCGCGCCTGCAGGTAGGGGTCATCCAGCTGGCGATACTGCTGGCTGAGCTCCATTAGCACCTGATGCCACGCCCATTCCGCCGAGCATTGTTCGGTGAGCAGACGATCGTTGGCGGCATCAAACAGATCGTCATCGTCGAGCAGGGTGTGGTGCCCGGCGAAGATCGCCGCGATATCGGCGTTAAATTTATTTTCCGCCAGCTCGGTCAGGGCGATAAGATCCGCCAGCGTCTGGTCGATGGCCTGGCGCAGGCGCTGCTGCTCGCGGGCAGCATCGGCGGCAGCCGGGCGGAGCGGCTGGATCAGGGCCAGCGGATAGCGCAGGGCTGCGCCTTCGACGCGCTCGGGCGTTGCCGGAGCCGCTGCCGGTTGCCCCGCAGGCGATTCACCGAAGTTATCGGCGGCCAGCGTCTGAAACGCCGCCAGCGCCGCGTCGGCATCCGGACCGCGGGCCAGCAGGCGCAGCTTATCGTTGCGGCGGACCTGCAATAGCGCGATTTGGTTGAGGCTGTCCGGTTTGACGCACTTCCCGTTTTTCTCCAGCAGCAGATCGGCGTTAAAACCCGCCAGCGCGGCGACCAGCTTCGACGCTGGACGCACGTGCAGGCCGTTGTGGTTGTTAATAATAACTGAAACCGATTTTGTGTCGCCATCGTCGGCAAGCGTCGGCGCCGGCGCGGCGTCAGAAGTTGGCGAAGGTAAACCCAGCTGAACCCGCTTGGCCTCCAGGGCGCTCATGGCGTCGGCGATCACCTTGTCGATCCCGGCGCCGGAGGCAGCGCTGACGGTGGCCGCCAGCGTCCCCTCCACCAGCGGCGCGGCGCACAGCCGCACCTTCGCGGCAATCGCCGGATCGAGCAGATCGAGGGCGGTTTCGGCGCTGAGCAACGCGCTGCCGATATCCATCATCACCAGCACGTGATCGGTATCGGCCACGGATTCGATCGCCTCCATGACTTTAAGCGGATCGGTGCCGATCGGGCTGTCTGGATCGTCGATCCCGGCGGCGATCGCCAGTTTGCAGCCATCGTTGATTAACATCTGCCGGGCCAGTTCTCCGACACCTTCGCCCAGCCGGGCGCTATGAGAAACAATAACCAGGTTTACCATCGCGATTTCCTTACTCTTTGGCGGCGGCGGCCAGCATCTGAACCATAAATAGCACCGAGGTTGCGCCGGGATCCTGATGTCCGATGCTGCGCTCGCCGAGATAGCTGGCGCGGCCTTTACGCGCCTGCATGGTGATGGTGGCGTGGGCCGCACGCTCGGCCACTTCGCAGGCGGCATCCAGCGCGGCGGCGATCGACAGGTGCTGCTCGCTGGACTGGCGCAGGGAGTCCGCCACCGGCAGCCAGACGTCGCACATGGTTTTATCCCCTGGCTCCGCTTTGCCGCGGTTGACCACCCCGTC
The DNA here is from genome assembly GCF_057784655.1 of Klebsiella sp. PK18. Classification (NCBI taxonomy): domain Bacteria; kingdom Pseudomonadati; phylum Pseudomonadota; class Gammaproteobacteria; order Enterobacterales; family Enterobacteriaceae; genus Klebsiella; species Klebsiella sp. PK18. Next base: position 666,191 of record NZ_CM173493.1, read on the forward strand.
CGCGCCTTCGCGGATCATCAGGTATAGTTCGTCGAGGGTCAGGCTTTGGTGGGCCTGAGTGACCTGCGCGGCGCGAATAAAGAAGGTGCCGAACAGCGGGCCGCTGGCGCCGCCAACGTTGGAGAGCAGCGTCATGCCGGTATTTTTCAGGATAAAGCCAATATCTTTATCGGCGATCGACGGCAGCTTTTCGACCACTTTACTAAAGCCGCGGTGCATATTGAGACCGTGGTCGGCGTCGCCGATCTCTTTATCGAGGCCGGTGAGAAAATCGCTCTCTTTGGTGAAAATGTCGCCGCAGCGGTACAGCCAGTCGACGATTTGCGTTCTGTTCAGTGACATGTCGTGCTCCTTAGTTTCCCCAGTTCAGCGCCGGGGTATGAACCGGGGCGTCCCATAGCGCCAGCGTCTCATCATCCACTTTCAGCAGGGTGATGGAGAAGCCCGACATATCCAGCGAGGTGCAGTAGCTGCCGATGAGGTTGCGTTCGATGATGATGCCAGACGCTTCGCAGCGCTGGGCGAGACGGTGATACACGCCGTACAGTTCGGACAGCGGGGTGACGCCGAGGTTATTGACCAGCGCGATGACCCGGTCGCCGTTTTGCAGCGCGGTTTTGCTCTGCTTCACTTCCTGCCACGCGCCCTTGACGGTATCCCACTGGCGCAGCGTGCGGCTGTAGGCGCCATTCTCCAGCAGGGTATCGAACATCTCATCGACGGTTTGGTCGAGCGAGCTGAAGCGGCGGCGGTCGATGCCCGGCTCGCCGTGAATGCCGACACCGAACTCCATCTCGTCATCTTTCAGCGTAAAGGAGGGCTGCCCGGCGGCCGGTACGGTGCAGGCGCCGAGAGCGATACCAATCGAGTGGCCGAGATTGTTCAGGCGGCGGCCCAGTTCAGCGCAGGCTTCCAGCGAGTCACCGCGCTCGGCGGCGGCGCCGACCAGTTTTTCGATCAACACGGTATTGGCGACGCCGCGGCGACCAGCGGTATAGAGACTGTCTTTCACCGCCACGTCGTCGTCGACCACTACGGTGGTGACTTTAATGCCGCTCTCATGCAGCAGCTCGGTGGCGGTTTCGAAGTTCAGGATGTCGCCGGTGTAGTTTTTGATAATCAGCAGAACGCCTTCGCCGCCGTCAATTTGCATCGCGCATTCGAACATTTTGTCCGGCGTCGGCGAGGTGAAAATTTCCCCCGGGCAGGCGCCAGAGAGCATGCCCTGGCCGATATAGCCGCAGTGCATCGGCTCATGTCCGCTGCCGCCGCCGGAGAGCAAGGCCACCTTGCCGGCCACCGGCGCGTCGGTGCGGGTCACATATAGCGGGTCCTGATGCAGGGTCAGCTGCGGATGGGCTTTAGCCAGCCCCTGTAATTGTTCATTCAGTACATCTTCAACACGGTTAATCAGCTTTTTCATTATTCAGTGCTCCGTTGGAGAAGGTTCGATGCGGCCTCTCTGCTGGCGGAGGCGGTCATCGCGTAGGGGTATCGTCTGACGGTGGAGCGTGCCTGGCGATATGATGATTCTGGCTGAGCGGACGAAAAAAAGAATGCCCCGACGATCGGGTTTCATTACGAAACATTGCTTCCTGATTTTGTTTCTTTATGGAACGTTTTTGCCGAGGATACGGTGAAAATGCGAGCTGGCGCGCTTTTTTTCTTCTGTCATAAGCGGCGGTCAGGATGGCTGGCGAAGCGGGTGGGAAAAAATTTTTGCTGATTTTCTGCCGGCTGCGGGAGAAAAAAAGGCCGAAAAGGGGGGATGGTAAGGGCATTATGCGGCAGATGAGCGGATCGGGATCGCAATCCTGACAGAGAACAGGGTTTTTTGTTCCAATATGGAACGTAAAAAATTAACCTGTGTTTCATATCAGAACAAAAAGGCGAAAGATTTTTTTGTTCCCTGCCGGCCCTACAGTGATCGCACTGCTCCGGTACCGTTCCGTTCAGGCCGCGTTTTCCGGCCGGCGCGGATAACGCCAGGGCTCTTCATGTCTACATGCGCACTTATTTGAGGGTGAAAGGAATGCTAAAAGTTATTCAATCTCCAGCCAAATATCTTCAGGGTCCTGATGCTGCTGTCCTGTTCGGTCAATATGCCAAAAACCTGGCGGATAGCTTCTTCGTCATCGCCGACGATTTCGTGATGAAGCTGGCGGGAGAGAAAGTGGTGAATGGTCTGCAGAGCCACGATATTCGCTGCCATGCGGAACGGTTTAACGGTGAATGCAGCCATGCGGAAATTAACCGTCTGATGGCGATTTTGCAAAAACAGGGCTGCCGCGGCGTGGTTGGCATCGGCGGTGGTAAAACCCTCGATACCGCGAAGGCGATCGGTTACTACCAGAAGCTGCCGGTGGTGGTGATCCCGACCATCGCCTCGACCGATGCGCCAACCAGCGCGCTGTCGGTGATCTACACCGAAGCGGGCGAGTTTGAAGAGTATCTGATCTATCCGAAAAACCCGGATATGGTGGTGATGGACACGGCGATTATCGCCAAAGCGCCGGTACGCCTGCTGGTCTCCGGCATGGGCGATGCGCTCTCCACCTGGTTCGAGGCCAAGGCCTGCTACGATGCGCGCGCCACCAGCATGGCCGGGGGGCAGTCCACCGAGGCGGCGCTGAGCCTCGCCCGCCTGTGCTATGATACGCTGCTGGCGGAGGGCGAAAAGGCCCGTCTGGCGGCGCAGGCCGGGGTGGTCACCGAAGCGCTGGAGCGCATCATCGAGGCGAACACCTACCTCAGCGGCATTGGCTTTGAAAGCAGTGGCCTGGCCGCCGCCCACGCGATCCACAACGGTTTCACCATTCTGGAAGAGTGCCACCATCTGTATCACGGTGAGAAAGTGGCCTTCGGTACCCTGGCGCAGCTGGTGCTGCAGAACAGCCCGATGGATGAGATTGAAACGGTGCTGGGCTTCTGCCAGCGCGTCGGCCTGCCGGTGACCCTCGCGCAGATGGGCGTCAAAGAGGGGATCGACGCGAAAATCGCCGCGGTGGCGAAAGCCACCTGTGCGGAAGGGGAGACCATCCACAATATGCCGTTCGCGGTGACCCCGGAGAGTGTGCACGCCGCTATCCTCACCGCCGATCTGTTAGGCCAGCAGTGGCTGGCGCGTTAATTCGCGGTGGCTAAACCGCTGGCGCCGGTCGGCGGTTTTTCTTTCTCCCCTCTGGCAGTGGCTGCCGGAGGGGTTCTCTATGGTAAAACGCGGAAAACAGTATGACTGTTCAGACTCAGGATACCGGGAAGGCGGTCTCTGCCGTCATCGCCCAGTCATGGCATCGCTGCAGCAAGTTTATGCAGCGTGAAACCTGGCAAAAGCCGCACCAGGCCCAGGGCCTGACCTTCGACTCCATCTGTCGGCGTAAAACCGCGCTGCTGACCATCGGTCAGGCGGCGCTGGAGGACGCCTGGGAGTTTATGGACGGTCGCCCCTGCGCGCTGTTTATTCTTGATGAGACCGCCTGCATCCTGAGCCGCTGCGGCGAACCGCAAACGCTGGCCCAGCTGGCTGACCAGGGATTTCGCGACGGCAGCTACTGCGCGGAGAGCATTATCGGCACCTGCGCGCTGTCGCTGGCCGCGATGCAGGGGCAGCCGATCAACACCGCCGGCGATCGGCATTTTAAGCAGGCCCTGCAGCCATGGAGCTTTTGTTCGACGCCGGTGTTTGATAATCACGGGCGGCTATTCGGCTCCATCTCCCTCGGTTGCCTGGTGGAGAATCAATCCAGCGCCGACCTTTCCCTGACGCTGGCCATCGCCCGCGAGGTGGGCAATTCACTGCTCACCGACAGCCTGCTGGCGGAATCCAACCGCCACCTCAATCAGATGTACGGCCTGCTGGAGAGCATGGACGATGGGGTGATGGCGTGGAACGAGCAGGGCGTCCTGCAGTTTCTCAATGTTCAGGCGGCGAGACTGCTGCATCTTGATGCCCAGGCCAGCCAGGGGAAAAATATCGCCGATCTGGTGACCCTCCCGGCGCTGCTGCGCCGCGCCATCAAACACGCCCGCGGCCTGAATCACGTCGAAGTCACCTTTGAAAGCCAGCATCAGTTTGTCGACGCGGTGATCACCTTAAAACCGATTGTCGAGGCGCAAGGCAACAGCTTTATCCTGCTCCTGCACCCGGTGGAGCAGATGCGGCAGCTGATGACCAGCCAGCTCGGTAAAGTCAGCCACACCTTTGAGCAGATGTCTGCTGACGATCCGGAAACCCGGCGCCTGATCCACTTTGGCCGCCAGGCGGCGCGCGGCGGCTTCCCGGTGCTGCTGTGCGGCGAAGAGGGGGTCGGGAAAGAGCTGCTGAGCCAGGCCATCCACAATGAAAGCGAGCGGGCGGGCGGCCCCTACATCGCCGTCAACTGCCAGCTGTATGCCGACAGCGTGTTGGGCCAGGACTTTATGGGCAGCGCCCCCACTGATGATGAGAATGGCCGCCTGAGCCGGCTTGAGCTGGCCAACGGCGGCACCCTGTTTCTGGAAAAGATTGAGTATCTGGCGCCGGAGCTGCAGTCGGCTCTGCTGCAGGTCATTAAGCAGGGAGTGCTCACCCGCCTTGACGCCCGGCGCCTGATCCCGGTGGATGTGAAGGTGATCGCCACCACCACCGTCGATCTGGCCAACCTGGTGGAGCAGAACCGCTTTAGCCGCCAGCTGTACTATGCGCTGCACTCGTTCGAGATCGTCATCCCGCCGCTGCGCGCCCGACGCAACAGTATTCCGTCGCTGGTGCATAACCGCCTGAAAAGCCTGGAGAAGCGTTTCTCTTCGCGACTGAAAGTGGACGATGACGCGCTGGCGCAGCTGGTGGCCTACTCGTGGCCGGGGAATGATTTTGAGCTCAACAGCGTCATTGAGAATATCGCCATCAGCAGCGACAACGGCCACATTCGCCTGAGTAATCTGCCGGAATATCTCTTTTCCGAGCGGCCGGGCGGGGATAGCGCGTCATCGCTGCTGCCGGCCAGCCTGACCTTTAGCGCCATCGAAAAGGAAGCTATTATTCACGCCGCCCGGGTGACCAGCGGGCGGGTGCAGGAGATGTCGCAGCTGCTCAATATCGGCCGCACCACCCTATGGCGCAAAATGAAGCAGTACGATATTGACGCCAGCCAGTTCAAGCGCAAGCATCAGGCCTAGTCTCCTCGATACGCGCCATGGAGAACAGGGCATCCAACAGGCGATTGCTGTAGCGTAGCGGTATCGATAAGTGAGACGGGTCCGGCGGGTAACGAGGTTAACTTTCCCCGGCAGGACGCCGGGGAGCAGGGTTATTTTTTGATGACCGCGCTGAGATCGCCGAGTTTAGCGGTGGGGTTCTTGTGGCACTCCTGCAGCATTTTCGGTACCGAGACGGTCTCGACTTCATGCCAGTCGACATAGTCGCCGCCGCTGAAGTCGGTGTTGCGATTCACGACCCAGAAGGCCACGGGGGTCATGCTTTTCGGGTTCATATCCATAAACTCCTGACAGGTCATATTCTGCGGTGTGGTTTCCTGAACCGCGAACGCCGGGCTGGTCATCAGACAGAATGTGGTGGCCGCCGCGGTCAACACGAGTGCTTTAGGTAAATTCATTTTCTTCTCCAGTGATAAAATACGGCTTAAGCCTGGGCGTGCTTCATCTTATTGCGCAGGACCAGAAAGCCGATGGCGCTAAATATCATTTCAACGCCGATAAATGCGGTGATAAATAACCAGCTTTGCTGCGGATTCATGGCCAGCCACAGACAGGCGATAAGTAAATCCAGCAGGCCAATAAAAATATTCCAGCCAGCGCCGCTTTGTTTTCGGGTTTTACATCCGCTGACGATGCGGGAAATACCGCCGAGAACAAATAAAAAGCCAAATAAAATGGCCAGACTGCTCATACCGTTGAGGGGATTGACGACAAAGCTCAGGCCGAGCACGATCCAGGCGATGGCGAAGATCAGCGCCACCAGGCGTGATTTCCAGTGCTGCTGGCGGAAGACAATCAAGCTGTACAGTGAATAGAAGCCACAGATCATCAACAACATGCCGGTTACCACGGCGAGATACCAACCGGCGACCAACGGCCAGGCCAGGCAACAGGCCCCGCAGATAAACAGCAGGGCGGCCATCATGCCGGCATGCCGTTTATATCGTAAGAAGATGCGTGGACTAAACGCATTTAAAGTGTAATGGCTAAACATAAACATAATTGCTCCGCAGATCCCGGTAGGCGGCCTGGTGCTGAAATAAACGTATGGTTTATTCCGCGGGCCAAAAAAAATGTCTGAGAAAAATAGTAGGCCGCGGTATCGCCAGGCGTAAATAAGAGCGCCGAGGTCACTTTATACGCCTGGTCTGACAGCTGTCAGACCAGGCCCGCAATATCGCTTCCGGGCTCTGATTCTCAATAACCACGATATTTTTTAAGCTGGCTGCGTTTGGTGATGCTTACCGATTTTAATCAGGAGTTAACAATGAAAAAAGTCATTCTGGCGAGCCTGCTGGCAACCATGATGGGTACCTCTCCGGTGTGGGCGGCAGACAGCGCGACGGCAGCGCCAACCGCGGCAGCCACGGCGCAGGTACAGAAAGAAGCTGCCGATGTGCTGCAGGTGGCGGTGCAGGGCGCGAACGCGATGCGCGACGTCCAGTTCGCCCGTCTGGCGCTGTTCCACGGCCAGCCGGAGAGCGCCAAAAAACTGACAGACGACGCCGCCGCGCTGCTGGCCGCCGATGACGCCAGCTGGGCGAAGTTCGTGAAAACTGACGCCACAGCAAAAATGATCGCCGATCGCTATGTGGTGATCAACGCGACCGTCGCCCTGTCTGAAGACTACGTGGCCACACCGGAAAAAGAGAGTGCCATTAAATCTGCCAACGAAAAGCTGGCGAAAGGTGACCAGAAAGGGGCTATTGATACCCTGCGTCTGGCCGGCATCGGCGTGATCGAGAACCAGTATCTGATGCCGCTCAACCAGACCCGTAAAGCGGTGGCGCAGGCGCAAAAACTGCTGAAAGCCGGGAAGTATTACGAAGCGAATCTGGTGCTGAAGGGCGCTGAAGAGGGCATTGTGGTGGATAGCGAGATGCTGGTGGCAGGCAACTGATCCTCGTTCCACCCTGAGAGAGCGCAGAGGAAGAAACTGACATGGATGTCCCCTTAACGCTCGGGCAGGCGGACTGCCCGAGCGGAACGGCTAGCGGCCGATCAGGGCGTTGATTTCGCCGTCGATCTCGCGCATGACGCCGGTGATGTGCTGTACCACCTCCAGACAGCTTGCCGGCGTCAGCGAATCAGGTCGCTTAGCCTCAAAAGGGGCGCACAATTGTTGTAGCGCAGTAATCCCCAGAATTTGTGCTGAACCGTGCAGACGGTGCAGCGCTCGCAGAAAGGTCTGCGGTTCATGCCGGGCGATAGCCTGTCCGGCGGCCTGCAAATCTGTGGCCGACGCATCGCGGAACGTCTCCAGTATTTCAGTCATCAGCGCCTGGTCTCCCCCCGTATTTTCGGTCAGCACGCTGAGCTTCAGGTGCCGGGTGACGTTAGGTGATGCGCGGCCCCCCGCTAAACGGCTGAGCTCATGGCTCAGCGTCTGAACCGACACCGGCTTAAACAGACACATATTCATGCCGCTGGCCAGACACGCCTCCCGTGACTGCGGCAGCGCGCTGGCGGTCACGCCCCAAATGACCAGGCCCGGATAGCGACGGCGTAACGAGGCCGCCAGCGCCAGACCATCTTTCCTGGGCATATTGAGGTCCGTGATCAGCAGATCGTAATGTTTGCTGGCGAGCTTATTCTCCGCCTCTTCACCGTCGCAGGCTTCATCGACGCTATAGCCGATGGTGCTGAGCTGGCGTTTAAGCAGCAGCCGGTTGGTGGGGTGGTCGTCCGCTATCAATATGGCCAGCCCGGGCAGGGCCTGCGGCCTGGTGGGCAATGCCTGCGGCGCATGAAGCGCGCAGCGACTCGCCTTGACCGGCAGGGTGATGGTGAAAGTTGTCCCCACCCCCGGGTGACTGACCATCTCCAGTCGACCCTGCATCAGCGCAACCAGCTCTTTGCAAATGACCAGCCCCAGTCCGGAGCCGGTCTGCTGACGCCCCTGTCGCGCCTGAGCATAGCGGTGGAAGAGGGTGGCCTGCTCTGCTTCACTGATCCCGCAGCCGCTGTCGCTGACGGTGAGGGTCAGCTCCCCCTGCGTCTCATCCGCCTGCACCAGCCGGCAACTGACCTGAATCGCACCCTCGGCGGTAAACTTCAGCGCATTGCCGATGAGATTATTGAGGATTTGCCGTAGCGCCTGCGGGTCGAGCCACAGCATGATCCCTTCCTGCAGCGCGTTATGGTGGTGCAGAACGATGCCCTTTTGCTGCGCCAGCGCGTCGAAGGTGTGGCATTGCTGCGACACTAACTGTGCGACATCGCTCCACTGCGGGGTGATCTGGTATTTTCCCGACTCAATCTTGTCGATATCGAGAATATTACCGATCAGCCCCAGCAGAGTTTGCGCCGTCGATCCCGCCAGCTCGATCGCCTCTTTACGCTGGCCGCCGTTCAGCTCCGGTTTCGCCAGCAGCTCCAGAAAGCCGACGATGGCGCTCACCGGCGTGCGCAGCTCGTGGCTCATGCTGGCCAGAAAGCGACTCTTCGCTTTTGTCGCCTGAATCGCTTTGTCTTTTTCGCGCTCCAGCGCACAGGAGAGCGCCTCCTTCTGCGCCAGCTCGTCCTCCAGCCGCTGTTGGGAGTCTTTGCGTTTGCGCACTTCCCGGCACAGGGAGAGTCCCCAGCCGAGACTGATGGCGATCAGCACCAGCGCAAAGGCGATCAGCTGGTAAAACTGGCGGCTGTACTGGCTCCAGTTCTCTATTTGCTGGCTGGATATTTTCGACCACTTCTCGGTCATCTGCAGAATATCCCGTGGTGGAATCGCCTGCAGCGCTTTGCCAAGAATGGCGGCCAGCACCGGTTCATCGCGCGGGATGGCCAGCCGAATGGCGGCGACCGGGAGTCCGTCGATGCGGGTGTAGTGCAGGCCCTGCGGATAGTAGTGATCGATCATATAGCGGGCGGAGAGTTCCGAGGCCACGGCGGCATCCACTTCGCCTTCTTCCACCATCTTCATGGCGATACCAACGTTATCTGTCTCCACCCAGTTGACCTGTGGAAAGCGCGTTTTCAGGTCGTGGGCGGCAATCGGCCCCACCGGCAGGGCGATCCGCGCCGATCGCGTCAGCAGATGCGGGTCGGGCGCGCTGCCGCGAGCGACCAGCACAAAGGCCACGTTAATGAGCGGATCGCTGAGGGTGACGTAGGCCTGCGGCTGCGAATTGAGGGTGGCGGCGGGCATGATCGCCCAGTCCTCTTTTTCCATGCGCTTTGCCAGATCGTGGCGATTGCGCACCAGGATGGGTTCAAACTGTAGTCCGGTCTGCAGTGAGAAAATATTCAGCATATCGGCCATGATGCCGCGCAGCTCATCTTCGTCATCCACCAGGGTAAACGGCGGAAAGTAGGGGTTGACCAGCAGGCGGACGCGACGATGCTTCTGTAGCCAGCGCTGCTCCTCGGCGCTAAAGGGGAGGGGGGTATTGAGAAACGACAGATCGCCGCGGTTGAGCCAGTTTTGCATGATCCGCATCGCGGTATCGCTGTCGATGGCATGAATGAAACGATCGAGGATCTGGTGTAACTCCGGCCGATCGTCGCGGGTGACGAAGCGGTTGTGTTGCTCCTGCTGACGAAAATAGTGCGCAATGACCAACGATTGCGAGAAATATTTCGAGATGCAGTGGCCAGTGGTGATGTTGTTGCCGATAAAATACTGATTCTCGCCGCTGACCACCGAGGCGAGAGCCTGATAGTCGCTATCATAAAGGGTGATTTTGGCGTTGGGAAACGCCTGCTGAATAATATCGAAAAAAGCGCAATCGCGGGTGCAGGCCAGCGTAACGCGGCGGTCAGTGGTCAGCGGCGGCAGGGGGGATTTCAGCGAGGTCACCAGCGCCGGCCAGGTTTTAAGCAGCGGCGCGGATTGATCCAGGCCCGGGGCGAGCGCATCCCGGTGCGCCACCTGAGTGAGCAGGGTATCCACCTGCCGGTCGGCCAGGGCGGTGAGCGCCTGCTGCTCGGTGTCATACTGGCGGATAATCACCTTCAGTCCGAGGCTGTGCGCCATCAGCGCCAGATAGTCGGCGTTAATGCCCTGATAACTTTTCTCGTCGCCGTCATAGACGATGGGCGTCCTCTCGGGAAGCCAGGTCCCGACGGTCAGCGTAGGCTGCGCCGCCAGCCATGCTTTCTCCTTACCGCTAAGCGGGATATCGATCGCCGCGATATGAGAATGGCTCTTCAGCTCCAGCTGTTTCATGGCATACGTGGCAGGAGAGAGACTCAGCGCCAACCCGACAACGACGGATAAAATAAGACGAACCGCCATGCCATCACCCTATTTTATTGCGTTGCGCAAAGTCATATAGCTCAAGCAGGGTGCTGCAGCCTAATTTATCCATCAGACGGACCTTATAGGTACTTACCGTTTTATTGCTGATATTCATTTTGCTGCCGATGGTGGTGTAGTCGACGCCGCTGAGAATATAGCGGAACACCTTCATCTCCTGCGTTGACAGCGTATCCAGCCGGTCCTGATCGGTGATGCCGTGGGTGCAGAAGCGTTCCAGTGAAAAGGGGAAATAGCTGTAGCCATTATTGGCTGCGTCGATTGCGGCGAGGATATTATTCATTCCCTCTTTTTTACTCACAAAACCATTTGCTCCGCAGTCGGCGCTGCGTTTGCCGTAGAACAGTTCATTCTTCGCGGAAATGACGATAATTTTTCCCCGGTAACGGCGTTTGCGCAGCTGCTCCAGAACGTCGATGCCGCTGAGCTCCGGAATATCGACATCGACAATCAGCAGGTCAGGCTGCATGCTTTCTGCGGTCTGCACCGCATGGGCGCCGCTGTCGAGTTCTGCCGCGACGGTAATGCCGTTGGTGTCGAGAAGATTGCGAATGGCGATACGTGCCAATGGATGATCGTCAATGATTATCGCATTCATGGGGGCGTAAATCCTGATATGAAAAAAGAAGGGCGATGCCTGGTGCAGGTGCGGCGGAGGTTATTTTTATCGGTGCCGTAATAAGGCGCAATTGTAACACAAATCGTTTTCGGCCGGGAAAATATTGTGGATGAGTGCTTGTTGAATATATTTGCATATCTGGATGACAGCTGTAGGAACAGGCGTTCACTGACTTCAGCGCTGTCTGCTGTTAAAAAAAATGCAAACGATTAATCTGCTCTTTTTAAGGTGAGTAGCCCGGAATTCCCTCCGGCAACAGCTGGCAGGTAAATAATAACAATGGCAAAAGAAAAGCGCGCCCTCTGGCGAAAATGGGGTTGGAAACGTCTGATGGCAGGAATAATCATTCTGGCAATAAGTAGCGTCGCGGCGGGAAAGAATATCGCACCCGATGAGGTACGGACTCGCGATATGATGCGCTGTCAGGATTATCTGCAACTGGACCCGCGCACCTGGACGCCGATGGTGATCTGGTTGATGAACGATCCTTTTTCTCTGCAGCCGCCGGAGTGGACCGACTTTCATGAAGCTGAGCTGGTGCTGACGCCGATCCTCACCGAAATCTGCCGCCAGGAGCCAGATGCCTGGCTGACTTCGCTGCGTGAACGGCTCAATTCTTATCAGCAGGTGCGGTCGCTGAATTAAGCGACCGCGGTAAAGCGGCAGGAAAAGTGACTAAGTGTGCAGTCAGCGGCCTTCTCCTGCGCAAAGGCTCAGCAGCGGCCCGCTTTTTTCGACAGGGCGTCGCAGGTTTTGCTCGCTGGCGTCGGGTTGCTGCCGGCACAGATGGCATCCGAGACGGTACTGCCGCCGCCCAGTGGGATCAGCCCGTAAAGTTTCGGCTCGGCGGCTTTTGTCACATAGCAACGATGGCTGGTTTTGCCGATGGTGGCCACAAAGTTGGTTTTCACATCCTGCTGCTTCGCATCGGAAATTGTCACCTGCGAAGCATCGACATTAAAAGCAAAGGCGGCGGCCTCTTTCATTTCACTTTCCGTCGCCATTGGTGGTTTAGCTACGCAGCCCATTAATAAAAGTGCCAGACAGGTACTGACTGATATATCCCGTATTTTCATCATTTCATCCTTTTTGTGAGTCAACGGGTTATATATAAGAGGGGCGAGAGGGGAGTATTGATTTTGATCAGCTGGCGTAGGCTATGATAATTTTTCAGATATTGACCTGAATTTTAACGAGCCTGGTTGCTGCTGCTGCTGCCGTTTGCTCTCCCGCATGCCGGCAGCCCTCTTTTGCATTCATTTCCCGGCGGCAGAAAAATCTAGTTTTAGCCCAACGCCGACCTCGTTGATTTTGATAAAACGCGCCAGGCTAATCTTAGCCGCAAGATCGGTACAATGGCATGGATAGAGGGAATCTGGGGATAATGCTTTAAGATAATCTCCTGTCTGTGTGAGGCGATCTTCATCGGCATCTTGCAGATGGAATCCGCCAATGACCGACACAATGTGATTTTCTCCGGTAACCTGTTTGGCATATTCGATAATGTTAGCTATTCCCGCGTGAGAGCAGCCTGTGACGACCACCAGCCCCTCTTCTGTCTTTATTGCCAGCGCAGAATCATCCATAACGTAATCATCAGTGATTTCGCCGTTATCATCCACCGTTTGGCCTACCGGTGTCAGCATCTCGAATTTATTGTCCCTTGGTATTTGACCAAGGAAGATGATGTTTTCAGTGAGTGTATAAGGTTTTTTGCTGCAAATTTTGTCGAAGAAGAGATCATTTTGATCGAATCTGTAGTTGATCCCTATAGATTTTGCATCAAAATACTTTGGGTTTAATGCATCTGGATGGCAAACCAAGTTTATCTTTTTCTCAGGCGTGAAATTTAGGCGATCATAATGTTGGGTTAAATGATTGAGGCCCCAGGTATGATCGTTATGCCCATGCGATAAAACGATACTATCGATAGTGGTTAAATCAATTTTCAACGTTTGCGCATTCTGCAAAAAAACATCCGAATATCCGGTATCGAAAAGGATTTTTTGTCCATCATGCTCAATCAGATAGGATACACCAGGCTCACCGATAAGATACCTGTCAATTAATGTATTATTATCAACCAGAACCGTTAATTGCATCAGCAAATCCTCGATGTTGCGCCAACAATATGAAAAGGAAACTCTTTCTATTATGGACCGGTGTTATGCCACATACATTGCGGATAAGCAATTCACCAACATTTGGCTTGCACGTTAATGCTGGCTAGCCACCTGCAGGAAAAAGAATGGGCACAGCTAAAAAATTCGCAAAGCCCGCTTCTTGCTTGAGTTAGCTATTAATGCAGACGCGGCAACTATCGTGTCAATGGCAGCGGTGGCAGGGCAATCACTGTCTTTCATTCCTGACAACTTAACCTGTCTATGAGTATGCCGGTATTACGCCACGCCCTCGTGGTCGACCGAATGAACGCGACCGTCAGGTCGGGCCGTTCGACATCCACGATCCTGAGGGCTGCAGGGATGTGAATGCGCAATTGCCCGCATCGCTGAACTGACTTGAGAAAAGTCGTATTTAGTAGCATTGCTAATATTGATATATCTTATTTCTATTTGTTATTAATGAATCATTGACAGTATTTATCTGAACTGATTCAGCTTTGTCCCGGCAGGATAGAATTTTGTAAAAATTATGTAGTTAAAATTTAAAGGATTGTAATCAGCTCGCAAGGTAGAAAGATCGTCTGGATTTTATCCGCTATCTTGAAGGGGTTAATAAATCTGCGTTATAAATTGACCGCACTATTTAGAATGAAATGGAAATATCTGAATGCGTTATTCAGATAAATAGTGAAACAAATCTTATTATACTGGTAGCTTCAGGACAGGGTATGTTTATGAAGAATGGAATTATTCTATCAATCGCCGATCGTATCAAAGACGCGCTTCCCATACCAACAGACGAATTCAGGAAAAGGCTTGAAGAGGACTGTTATGTAATATGGAAACTACCGCAATTTTATATCCGGCAAATCACCCAGTCCTCCATCATTCCCACCTGTACTGATTATATTGAAGCAAAAAATGCAGAGGTACATGGCGCTTATGGTTCTGCCCGCCATTAAAACCAATGGTGAAATCATTCGCAAAGTTCTGTTTGTCACCGTGGGTGCGATGATGGTGACGCTTTCAGTAAAATATTTTACAGGAGTATGAAATGGCAATGGTCAATGAAAATATCGTCATTCGTCTGGCGCAAGACGTAGACATCCCTGAGGTGAAACAACTGCTGGAGCGCTATCACGCTAAAAATCTTGCAGGCGAGCAGCGGGCGAATGGATTTGTCACCACCGATATGACGCAGCAGCAATTAAGCGAACTGAGTTCAGCCGAAAGTGGTGTGGTGATCGCTGTTGATCGTTCATGTGACAAGGTTATTGGCCTGTTGCTCGGCGGATCGTGGGAATTTCTCAGCCCCTGGCCCATGTTTAAATATATGGCAAGTATTCTCAACGAATATCGCTACCAGGGGAAAAAACTGGATGCGGCTAGCTCATATCAGTATGGCCCCATCTGCGTCGCAGAAGAGTATCGTGGTCAGGGCGTGGGCGAGTTGCTGCTTGCGTATCAGCGCAAGGTGTTCGCCCCGCGTTATCCCGTCATCGTTACTTTCGTCAATGTACTGAACCCGCGCTCGTATGCGTTTCATACCCGCAACCAGTTTGAAGACGTCGGTTTCTTTAACTTCAATGGCAATAAGTACCACATGATGGCATTACCGACCTCCTGAGCGTTGGGCTGAAATGGTGCGGTATACCCGGCGGGCGTCTTCGGCGCCTGTCGGCATAAGCGCAGGTCCAGGTTAAGCCGGTGGTTTGCCGATCGCTGTTCTCTTCAGGGAAGGCTGAAAAGGAAAAGGGCCTACGTTTGCACGTAAGCCCTTGATATCTGGTGGCCCCTGTTGGGTTTGAACCAACGACCAAGCGATTATGAGTCGCCTGCTCTAACCACTGAGCTAAGGGGCCGTGGCGAGGGATTATAAAGTAACTGACGGTTGCAATCCAGCGTAAAGCGCGCAGCTGCTGTTTTTATAAACAATGCATTTTCAATCCTTTATAATCATGTTTTAGCCATACAGCCGGAGAAAACATGATTAGCGATATCCTTGCGCCGGGCCTGCGCGTTGTCTTTTGCGGTATCAACCCGGGGAAGTCCTCCGCCCATACCGGCTTTCATTTTGCCCATCCTGGCAATCGCTTCTGGAAGGTCATCCATCAGGCCGGATTCACCGATCGACAGCTCAGGCCGGAAGAGGAGCTGCAGCTGCTGGATACGCGCTGCGGCATCACCATGCTGGTAGAGCGACCGACGGTGCAGGCCAGCGAGGTCGCCCTGCAGGAGCTGCGCAGCGGTGGCCGTGAGCTGGTGAGGAAGATTGAGGAGTATCAGCCGCAGGCGCTGGCGGTGCTCGGCAAGCAGGCCTTCGAGCTCGCCTTTAACCAGCGCGGCGCGAAGTGGGGGAAACAGGCTATGACCATCGGGACGACCCAGGTCTGGGTGCTGCCCAATCCCAGCGGCTTAAACCGGGCGACGCTCGATAAGCTGGTGGCGGCCTATCGTGAACTGGATGATGCCCTGGCGACCCGCGGCCAGTAGCGGAGAGAGGCGACTTTCCCCGGATGGCCACCTGAACGCCATAAAAAAAGCTCCCCGCAGGGAGCTTTTTAACAGGCTGTAGACGATGTCCCGCGACGATTAATCGTCGAGGAAGCTACGCAGCACTTCAGAACGGCTCGGGTGGCGCAGTTTACGCAGCGCCTTCGCTTCGATCTGACGGATACGTTCGCGGGTAACGTCGAACTGTTTACCCACTTCTTCCAGCGTGTGGTCGGTGTTCATGTCGATACCGAAACGCATACGCAGGACTTTCGCTTCACGAGCGGTAAGGCCGGCCAGCACGTCGTGCGTTGCCGCACGCAGGCTCTCGGTGGTCGCGGAATCCAGCGGCAGCTCGAGGGTGGTATCCTCGATGAAATCTCCCAGATGCGAATCTTCATCGTCGCCGATCGGCGTTTCCATGGAGATAGGCTCTTTGGCGATCTTCAGCACCTTACGGATTTTGTCTTCCGGCATCAGCATCCGCTCAGCCAGCTCTTCCGGGGTCGGTTCACGGCCCATCTCCTGCAGCATCTGACGGGAGATACGGTTGAGCTTGTTAATGGTCTCAATCATATGCACCGGAATACGGATGGTGCGCGCCTGATCCGCGATGGAGCGGGTGATCGCCTGACGGATCCACCAGGTAGCGTAGGTCGAGAACTTGTAGCCGCGACGGTATTCGAACTTATCAACCGCTTTCATCAGACCGATGTTGCCTTCCTGAATCAGATCGAGGAACTGCAGACCACGGTTGGTGTATTTCTTGGCGATAGAGATAACCAGACGCAAGTTCGCTTCCACCATCTCTTTCTTCGCACGGCGGGCTTTCGCTTCACCGATGGACATGCGACGGTTGATGTCTTTCACCTGTTCGATGGTCAGGCCGGTCTCTTCTTCGATCTGCTGCAGCTTCTGCAGGCCGCGCTGCACGTCTTCTTTCACTTCCAGCAGCTTCTCGGACCACGGCTTGTTCATTGCCACCGCAGCGTTGAACCAGGTTTCGCTGGTTTCGTTGCCGGTGAACAGCGTGATGAAGTTTTTCTTCGGCATTTTGCACTGCTCAACGCACAGCTTCATGATGATACGTTCCTGAGTACGAACGCGATCCATCATGCTGCGCATGCTGTTGACCAGGTAATCGAACTGCTTCGGCACCAGGCGGAACTGCTTGAAGACTTCAGACAGCTTCAGGATCTCTTCCTGCGCGGCGGCATGGCTACGACCTTTGGCTTTGATGGTGTCGCGCGTCAGCTCGTACTGGGTACGCAGCTCGGCGAACTTCTCACGGGCCAGCTCTGGGTCGATGCTGTTGTCGTCATCGCTGTTGTCGTCGGCGTCGTCATCTTCATCTTCGTCTTCGTCGTCATCCATCTCTTCCTGAGACAGCTCGGAGCCAACGTGCGTGGCGGTCGGCGCCATGTCTTCTTCGGCGTTCGGATCGACGAAACCGGTGATCAGATCGGACAGACGGGCTTCTTCCGCTTCGACGCGGTCGTACTGCTCAAGCAGGTAGGTGATCGCTTCCGGGTATTCGGCAACGGAGCACTGGACCTGGTTGATCCCATCTTCAATGCGTTTGGCGATGTCGATTTCGCCTTCACGGGTCAGCAGCTCTACGGTACCCATTTCACGCATGTACATGCGCACCGGGTCGGTCGTGCGTCCGATTTCGGATTCCACGCTGGAGAGCACCTGCGCGGCAGCTTCGGCAGCATCTTCATCCGCGGTGTTTTCGGCAAGCATCAGATCATCGGCATCCGGTGCTTCTTCCATCACCTGAATACCCATGTCGTTGATCATTTGGATGATGTCTTCGATCTGATCGGAATCGACGATATCTTCCGGCAGATGGTCATTGACCTCGGCATAGGTCAGATAGCCTTGCTCCTTACCACGTTGGACAAGAAGCTTCAGCTGTGACTGCGGGTTTTGCTCCATAAGACGGTATCCACACTTAATTCGTTTGATTGGTGTCGGCAGGCGGGCTGTCGACATTTAAAGCGAGGGCGTACTTATATTATTGCCGCTGCGCCTCTGCGCGGCTGTCGGGGGCTTCCCGATCGATACTCGGCACTTAAGCCGTTAAATACTTTTCCCTCGCGTTGTTCTGCGTTTTCTTACTGCTTTGATACAACGTGAAGGATATTGTCTGTCATTTATTTTTTCGCCAGCTCCTGGCTGATGGTCCAGAGTTCCCGGCGTTCTTCACTGCTTAAACCGTGTGTGCGATCGCGAGCTATCAACTCTTCCTGTCGCAGTTCCAGCAGTGAATCAAACATATGGTTAAGCGAGTCGGTGAAGGTTTTTTCAGCGATATCTTTATCTGCTATATCGTCCCACATCGACAGTTTTTCAAGGGTTGCAGCCTCTTTTGTGCCGCGATATTGCTCTAAAAGTTGCCCGGTCGTCAGACCAGGCTGCGCCAGACAGCTTTTCACCAACTCGCTGAACAGGCTAAGGCCTGGCATTTTGCGCGAGTCCAGTCCCTCCAGCGGCGGGACTAACGGCGCCAGATCCGGGTTTTGCACCAGCAGTCCTATCAGTATACGCATGGTCGTGCGTTTTAGCTGTGGCGCGGGACGCGGCGCGCCATTTTCAGACTGTTTTGGCATTAAACGTTCAAGCTGTGCGTCATCTAAAATGCCCAGCTTGTTGCCCAGCTCCTGACGCAAGTAGATGCGCAGCGTTTCGCCCGGGACCTGGGTTATCAGCGGCAGCGCCAGCGTGCTCAGTTGCGCGCGCCCGTCCGGGGTACTCAGATCGACCTGCGGCAGCAGGCTGTTAAACAAGAACGTGGAGAGCGGCTGAGCCTGCTCCATCCGCGCCTCAAACGCCGCTTTGCCCTCTTTACGCACCAGCGTATCCGGGTCTTCGCCGTCAGGCAGAAACATAAAACGCAGCTGGCGGCCATCGGTCATGTACGGCAGCGCCGTCTCCAGCGCGCGCCAGGCGGCATCGCGGCCGGCCCGGTCGCCGTCGTAGCAGCAGATGACGTTATTGGTCACCCGAAACAGCAGCTGGATATGGTCGGCCGTGGTCGAGGTGCCCAGCGAGGCCACGGCATAGTTGATGTCGTATTGCGCCAGCGCCACAACGTCCATATACCCTTCGACAACCAGCAAACGCGGTGGTTCGGGATTGTCCTGCTGCGCTTCATACAGGCCATACAGCTGACGGCCTTTATGGAATATGTCGGTTTCCGGGGAGTTCAGATACTTCGGCAGGGCATCGCCCAGCACTCGTCCGCCAAACCCAATTACCCGGCCTCGCTTATCGCGGATGGGGAACATCACCCGTTCGCGGAAGCGGTCGTAACTGCGTCCCTGATCGTTGGTGACCAGCATGCCGGCATCAATAAGCGACTGGCGGTTTTCCTGATTGCCGCCAAAACGTTTTAAAACGTTATCCCAACCCGGGGGAGCATAGCCGATGGCAAAGCGCGTAATCACCTCGCTGCTTAACCCCCGTTTTGCCAGGTACTGGCGCGCAGGGTCGGCGGCGGGCTGCATCAGAGACTGTTGGTAAAACGCATTCAGCCCATCCAGTAACTGGTAGAGGTTCTGCCGTTGATGGCGCTCTATCTGGCTGGGTCCGTTGCCTGCTTCATAAGGCACTTCAAGGTTGTGCATGGCGGCCAGCTCTTCGACCGTTTCCACGAACTCGAGCTTGTCGTAGTTCATCAGGAAGTCGATAGCATTGCCGTGCGCCCCGCAGCCGAAGCAGTGGTAAAACTGTTTTTCACCGTTGACGGTGAAAGAGGGGGTTTTTTCGTTATGGAACGGACAGCACGCGTGAAAATTTTTGCCCTGCTTTTTCAGCTTTACCCGCGCATCGATCAGATCGACGATGTCGGTTCTGGCAAGCAGATCGCTAATAAATACACGTGGAATTCGTCCAGCCATAAGCCCCGTTATTTCTGATGACTATAAACGAAAATAAGCCGCGCATTCCTTTCGGAAGCACGGCCTTACAACTACAACTCGGTCTGAATTGAGAGCGTCGCTCTCAACAGATTAGTACAGACGAGTACGGCGTGCGTTTTCGCGAGCCAGTTTCTTCGCGTGACGTTTCACTGCAGAAGCTTTAGCGCGCTTACGTTCGGTAGTCGGTTTTTCATAGAACTCACGACGACGAACTTCCGCCAGAACACCTGCTTTTTCGCAGGAACGCTTGAAGCGACGCAGAGCTACGTCGAACGGCTCGTTTTCACGTACTTTAATTACCGGCATGTGCCTCTCACCTTTGATTAATTCGGTTTGCCGCTGGCCGCAATGCCAGCTTATTTCAAAATGGTGCGGAATTTTACTGCAACTACTGCTGCTTTGTAAAGCACCGGCGCCTTTTTTGAAAGGGACTTTTATAAGGGTGAGGAGTATACACGAAGAGAGCACCAGGGGTGAGCAAAGTTTTACATCGCCGGTCATTGGACCTACACTGCGCGGTATTGAAGCGAGGTAAAACAACTCATGCGTGTACTGGGCATTGAAACATCCTGCGATGAAACCGGCATCGCGATTTATGACGACCAGCAAGGTCTGTTAGCCAACCAACTGTATAGTCAGGTGAAACTGCATGCGGACTACGGCGGCGTGGTGCCGGAGCTGGCATCGCGCGACCACGTGCGCAAAACGGTGCCGCTGATTCAGGCGGCGCTGAAAGAAGCCGGTCTGACGGCGAAAGATATCGACGCCGTCGCCTATACGGCGGGTCCTGGCCTGGTCGGCGCGCTGCTGGTCGGGGCGACCGTTGGCCGGTCGCTGGCCTTCGCCTGGAACGTGCCGGCGATCCCGGTACACCATATGGAAGGGCACCTGCTGGCGCCGATGCTGGAAGATAACCCACCGGCGTTCCCGTTCGTCGCGCTGCTGGTTTCCGGCGGCCACACCCAGTTGATTAGCGTCACTGGTATTGGTCAGTATGAACTGCTGGGCGAGTCGATTGACGATGCGGCGGGCGAAGCCTTTGATAAGACGGCGAAACTGCTGGGACTGGATTATCCCGGCGGGCCGATGCTATCGAAAATGGCTGCTCAGGGCACTGAAGGCCGCTTTGTCTTCCCGCGGCCGATGACCGACCGCCCGGGGCTCGATTTCAGCTTCTCAGGCCTGAAAACTTTCGCCGCCAACACCATTCGTAATAATGGCGACGATGAGCAAACCCGCGCCGACATCGCCCGGGCATTTGAGGATGCGGTCGTCGATACGCTGATGATTAAATGTCGCCGCGCGCTGGAGCAAACCGGCTTTAAGCGTCTGGTGATGGCGGGAGGCGTGAGCGCCAACCGTACCCTGCGGGCGAAGCTGGCAGAGATGATGCAAAAACGCGGCGGCGAGGTGTTCTACGCCCGCCCTGAGTTCTGTACTGACAACGGCGCGATGATCGCCTACGCCGGCATGGTGCGTCTGCAAACCGGCGCCAAAGCCGAGCTCGGCGTGACGGTTCGCCCGCGCTGGCCGCTGGCCGAGCTGCCTGCCGCCTAACGCATCCTGAAACAGGCCGACGTCACGTCGGCCTGCCTTCCTGACTACTCCATACTTTTACACAGCGAGCAGATGGCTCCCTGATGCTTGTGTGAGTGCATCACATCCGGGCGCTCGTACTCTTCCTCACAGCTAACGCATTGATACACGGTGGTGGAGGCGTTCCCCGCCGCGTCATAGCGCGGCTCGGCGATGCCGTCATCCACCTGCTTAATATAGTAGCGCCCGCGGGTAAGGATCCCCATCAGCGGGGTCATGACAAAGGCGACGACCAGCGCAATCAGCGGCGAGAACGGCGCCAGCGTCGCGCCCAGCAGGCCGAAGAAGGCGCAGATCGACAGCCCGGCGGCCAGACCAAAGGAGACCACGCCTACCGGGTTAACGTTGTAGATCATGCCGCGACGATACTCCGGCTGCGCCGGGGCCAGCTTGAGCAAGCCTTTATTAAAGGTGATGTCGGTCGCCACCACCACGACCCAGGCGATGGCGAAGTTGGAGTAAAAGCCGAGGATCCACGACAAGGCGCTGAACATATCGCCTTCCATCAGCGCCAGGGCAATCGCCAGGTTGACCACCACAAAAATAATCCGTCCCGGATAGCGTTTGGTGGTGCGGGTCCAGGCGCTGGTCCACGCCAGCGAGCCTGAATAGGCATTGGTGACATTAATTTTTATCTGCGAGATCACCACCAGCACCACCGCCAGCGTCAGGGCCAGCCAGCCGGGCACCAGGTTATCGAAGACGCTGACGAACTGCTGCACCGGTTCGGTATTGTGCACCGCCGGGAAACGGGTCAACAGATAGAAGCCGAGGAAGGCGCCGATGATCTGTTTGATCGCGCCTAACACCACCCAGCCCGGGCCGGCGGAAAAGACCGCCAGCCACCAGCTTTTACGGTTCTCCGCGGTCTTAGGCGGCATAAAGCGCAGGTAATCAATTTGCTCGCCAATCTGCATGATCAGCGACAGGCATACCCCGGCGCCGAGCATGATGGCGGTGATATCCACCGTCGACGCGCTGTTTTTACCGGCGAAATGCAGGAAGCCGTCCACCAGCTGCGGATCTTTGACAATCAGCCACACCACCGGCACCACCATCAGCACCAGCCACAGCGGGGTGGTCCATACCTGCAGGCGGGTCAGGGCTTTCATGCCATAGACCACCAGCGGGAGCACCATCAGGGTGGCGATCAGATACCCCATCCACAGCGGGATCCCGAGGCCCACCAGCAGCCCCTGTGCCATGATCGAGCCTTCAAGGGCGAAGAAGATAAAGGTGAAGCCGGCAAAAATAATGCTGGTGATCACCGAGCCGAAATAGCCGAAGCCGGCGCTGCGGGTGATCAGGTCAAGGTCAATGTTGTAGCGCGCGGCGGTGATCGCCAGCGGAATGCCGGTGAGGAAGATCACCAGCGCCGCCACCAGGATCGAATAGATGGCGTTGCTGGTGCCCCAGGCCATACCGATGCTGGCGCCGATGGAAAAGTCGGCCAGGTAGGCGATGCCGCCCAGCGCCGTGACCGCGACGACGCCCGGTCCCCAGCGGCGGAAGCTCAGCGGGGCATAACGTAAGGTGTAATCTTCTAAGGTTTCCCGGGAGCCGGAAGTCCGCGTTGTCGCAGGTAATTCAGGGTTGAGATCCAGTGATGACATAGTCATTCCTTAATGGTTAGGCATGACTTGAATTAGCAAACCTTATGCCATATTGCAGGGCAGGCGTGGCGGGGAGGGTGGTGCAGGGTGATAGAAGAGAGAGCAGGGGTTGCACCATCCGGACGCGCCTGCGCCCGGCTGGTGCAACAGGCCTATTTGCCGAGCATGCCTTTGTCTTCGAGGAAGGCGATAATGGTGCTCAGGCCGTCGCCCTGCTTCAGGTTGGTGAAGGTCCATGGGCGATCGCCGCGCATACGCTGGGTATCGCTTGCCATCACCTCCAGCGACGCGCCCACATAGGGGGCAAGGTCGGTTTTATTGATCACCAGGAAATCGGATTTGGTGATCCCCGGTCCGCCTTTGCGCGGGATCTTCTCCCCTTCGGCCACGTCGATGACGTAGATGGTCAGATCCGCCAGCTCCGGGCTGAAGGTGGCGCTCAGGTTGTCGCCGCCGCTTTCCACGAAGATAAGGTCGAGGTTACCGAACTTTTCACTCAGCGCTTCCACGGCGGCGAGGTTCATTGAGGCATCTTCGCGGATCGCCGTATGCGGGCAGCCGCCGGTTTCCACACCGACGATGCGTTCAGGCGCCAGCGCGCCCGCTTCGGTGAGGATGCGCTGATCTTCTTTGGTATAGATGTCGTTAGTGACCACCGCCAGCTGCCAGGTATCACGCATCGCTTTGCACAGCGCTTCCAGCAGAGCGGTTTTACCGGAGCCGACCGGGCCGCCGACGCCGACGCGCAGCGGGTGTTTATAAGAGTTCATGGCTTCTCCTAGGAACGGAATAATCGGGAGTATTGGGTTTCATGCCGGGCCGAGGCGATAGCGGCGAGCGGGGTGGCCGATCCGATATCGCCGTCCGGCGCGGCCAGCGCGCGGGGCATCTCGGCCGCGTAGTGGTCGCAAAGACGTAAAATCAGCTGCTGGGCGGCCTGCTGACCGAAGGGCACCAGCTTGACGCCGGCCATCACGGCGCTCTCAATCCAGCTGTAGCCCAGGCTGAGGGCCATCTCGGGCAGCGCGATGCGCCAGCGCACGCCGAGCCAGGCCATCCCGGCGAGCTGGCTTTGCTGGCACAGCGTGCGCCACGTCGGCGGACAGTCCGGCTGCCAGTCGCTCAGTAGACGGGCAAACGCCGCGCCGCGGTTGCGCTCTTCCTCCCGCAGTTCACGAGTTTCCCGGCAGGCCAGCAGATAGGCGGTCCAGCGCTGGGCCGCAGCGATATCGCCTTGTTCGCAGGCGCGGTACAGGCGGGCGAACAGCGGCAGGTCAACGGTAAAAAAGCCTTCCGTCATCTGGCGTCGCTGCCAGCGCTCGAAGGCCGCGACGTCCGGCACCCAGCCGGCTTCCACAGCCCACTCCAGCCCCTGGGACCAGCTGTAACCGCCTATCGGCAGGTTGCTGCTGGCCAGCTGCATCAGCCGCAGGCGTTGTTCCGCTGTCGACATGCTAGTGGCTGTGAGCGTGGTGGGCATGATGAGCATGATGATGACCGTGGCTTTCGCTGGCGTAAGCGCCGGCTTCCGGCTCGAACGGCAGCTGGCCAAAGGTCACCGTCAGGCCGAACTGGCGCAGCATATCGTCCAGCACGTGATCGTGATGGTAGCGCAGCTCGCCCGGCATGATCTGCAGCGGCACGTGACGGTTGCCGAGGTGGTAGCAGGCCTTCGCCAGCATAAACGGATCGTCGCAGCGCACTACCGACACCCCTTCATCAGCGGCAATCACCTGCACAAACTCGGTGCCTTCTTCGTTGCTGAGCACATCGCCGCCGCGCAGCAGCAGGCCGCGGGGCAGCAGCAGACCGGCTTCCCGGCCATCGTTGAGGGTGACCTTAACCCGGCTTTTGACGCGAACGTCAATCGGCAGCGTAACGCTGGCGGTCGCGGCGGCGGGGGTCTCCAGACGTTGAGTTAAATAAAGCATCCGCTCTCCTTAAAACAGAAAATATCGTTGCGCCATCGGCAGAACGTCTGCCGGCTCGCTGGTGATGAGTTCGCCATCCACCCGCACCTCATAAGTCTGCGCGTCGACGGTGATGTTAGGCTGCAGGCTGTTGTGCACCATGTCGGCTTTCTGCACCGTACGGCAGCCTTTTACCACGGCGATCGCGCTGCGCAGGTTCAGCCGTTCGGCAACGCCGTTGTCCGCCGCCGCCTGCGACAGGAAGGTGAGGCGGCAGTGATGGCGGGCGCTGCCCAGGGCGCCAAACATCGGACGGTAGTGCACCGGCTGCGGGGTCGGAATCGAGGCATTGATATCGCCCATCGGCGCGATGGCGATCATGCCGCCTTTGATCACGGTGGCCGGTTTCACACCAAAGAAGGCTGGTGACCAAACTACGAGGTCCGCCAGCTTACCCACCTCAATGGATCCGACTTCGTGCGCGATGCCGTGGGTCAGCGCCGGGTTGATAGTGTATTTGGCGATGTAGCGCTTCACACGGAAGTTGTCGTTATCCCCGGTCTCTTCCGCCAGCGCTCCGCGCTGCACCTTCATGCGGTGCGCCACCTGCCAGGTGCGGAGGACCACTTCCCCGACGCGACCCATGGCCTGCGAATCGGAGGAGGTGAGCGAGAAGGCGCCGAGGTCGTGCAGCACGTCTTCCGCGGCGATGGTTTCCCGGCGAATGCGCGATTCGGCAAAGGCCACGTCCTCAGCAATGTCCGGGTCCAGATGGTGGCAGACCATCAGCATATCGAGATGTTCATCGATGGTGTTGAGGGTGTAGGGCAGCGTTGGGTTGGTGGACGACGGTAAAATGTTCGGGTGGGCGCAGGCGGTGATGATGTCCGGCGCATGGCCGCCGCCGGCCCCTTCGGTATGGAAGGTGTGAATAGTGCGCCCGCCGATGGCGGCGAGGGTATCTTCCACAAAACCGGACTCATTGAGGGTGTCGCTGTGCAGGGCGACCTGAATATCCATTTCATCGGCGACGGTTAACGCACAGTCGATCGCCGCCGGGGTGGCGCCCCAGTCCTCATGAATTTTCAGGCCAATGACGCCCGCCGCCACCTGCTCGCGCAGGGCATCCGGCTGAGAAACGTTGCCCTTGCCCAGCAGGCCGATATTGACCGGCAGGCTGTCGGCCGCCTGCAGCATGCGTGAGATATACCAGGGGCCCGGGGTGCAGGTGGTGGCATGGGTGCCCGCGGCCGGGCCGGTGCCGCCGCCGACCATGGTGGTCACGCCGGAGACCAGCGCCTCTTCCGCCTGTTGCGGACAGATCCAGTGAATATGGGTATCGATCCCGCCGGCGGTGACGATCTTGCCTTCGGCGGCAATCACTTCCGTCGCGGCGCCGATGGGGATGGTGACGTTGGGCTGGATATCGGGATTACCGGCTTTGCCGATGGCGAAGATCCGCCCGTCCTTCACGCCGATATCGGCCTTGACGATCCCCCAGTGATCAACGATCAGCGCGTTGGTGAGCACCAGGTCGACACAGTCGGCGGCCAGCATCTGTCCCTGACCCATCCCGTCGCGGATCACTTTGCCGCCGCCGAATTTGACCTCTTCTCCGTAGGTGGTCAAATCATCTTCCACCTCGATCCACAGCTCGGTATCGGCCAGGCGCACCTTGTCGCCGACGGTGGGGCCGAACATATCGGCATAGGCCTGGCGTGAAATATTACTCATCGTTTGCCTCCAGAGGGCCCATGACCTCGCCGCGGAAGCCGAAGACAGCGCGGTGACCGGCGAAGGCCACCAGCTCGACCTCGCGTTTCTGGCCGGGTTCAAAACGTACCGCCGTGCCGGCCGGGATATTCAGGCGATAGCCAGTGACCTGCTGACGGTCGAACTTCAGCGCCGGGTTGACCTCGGCGAAATGGTAGTGCGAACCGACCTGAATCGGTCGATCGCCGTGGTTCTCAACGACCACGCGGCAGGTCGCCCGGCCGGTATTCAGGGCTATCTGACCGGGCTTAACGTGATATTCACCGGGGATCATGGCGCTACCTCAGATTATCGGGTTGTGAACGGTGACCAGCTTCGAGCCGTCCGGAAAGGTGGCTTCGACCTGGATATCCGGGATCATTTCCGGGACGCCCTCCATCACCTGCTCGCGGGTCAGGACGTGACGGCCTTCCTCCATCAGTGAGGCCACGCTTTTGCCGTCGCGGGCGCCTTCCATAATAAAGGCGCTGATGAGGGCCACGGACTCCGGATAGTTGAGCTTCAGGCCGCGGGCCAGGCGGCGTTCCGCCACCAGCGCGGCGGTAAACAGCAACAGCTTGTCTTTTTCTCGGGGGGTCAGTTCCATAACGTTCTCTTAAGTCAGCCAGATTCGGGGAAGTACGGGGGATTTGCCGGTGAGATGAGGGCGCAGAAACTGCCAGACGTCGCGCATCACCTGTTGGCAAATCAGATTATCGTCACTGAGGAAACGCACCGTCAGCAGGCGGTCGGTCAGGCTGGCGCCAGCGTAGAGACCGAGCGGCGCCAGCGCGTCGCGCACCCCGTCGAGCAGGGCATCGGTAGCCGGATAGCACAGCAAAGTGCCGACCCAGGGACGTTCGGCGACGCTGGACAGCTCTCCCTCCTGCAGGTGCAGGCGCTCAACCAGCAGCGGTATCTCATCCACCCACACTTCCAGCCGGTTGCTGAGGGTGCCGTAGCTGAAGGTTTCACCAATCACCGGGCGGCCAAGGCAGAGCAGATCCCATGCCAGCAGCGTGCTGGAGGCGCAAAGATGAAAGGTGGTGGACAGCCGGGCATTGGCCCCGGGAAAGAAGATGGCATCCTGCGGGAGCCACTCCAGGGTCGCCTGCGGGGCGAGGGTCAACTGCTGGCGCAATAGCGCTTGCGCACCACTGCTGCGGTAAAACTTGCTGGCGCCAGGCATGGTTATCAGCGTATGGCAGCCGGGGTCAAGGTGGGCGCTAATTGTCAGCTCATCACCGCCGACGATGCCACCGGGCGGGTGAAGCAGATAGAGGTGACAGGTCTCTTCTTCCGGGTAAAACGGGCGCTGGACGGTCAGCGGGCCGACGTGTTGGGCGCTGGCGAGAACGGTCTTGCCTCCGGCCTGCTGAAAGCGGAGATCCAGCGTAGCCTGCCAGCCTTTTTTGAGTGGTGGTAACACGGTGCCGTGCAATGTTGCGCCCCTGCAAAATCAAGATAAAACAACAGCAATGAGTATTGATCGGCGGGAGATTTTCCCGGTCATATGAAACGCTTATGTCATTCGTTACCCGGCGCGTCGCGACGGGCGCGAGGGGAAAGCGGTATAACCGCTCCGGATTATTCACCCGGATAATCTTTGCCGTCAATATCCTTATCCGCTGACTGGCCGCGGCGGATAAGGCGGGAGGGCGGGCCCGTCCCCGATGCCAGCAGGCGGCGGAACTTTTGCTTTTAGTTGCCGATAACGCGTTGTTATAAAAGGGGGATGCGGCGATTACCGCGTATCATGACGACGTGGGGCAAAAGTGCGGGTGAGATGGGCAAACAGGCCCGGGGATCCTCCCGGCAGACGGGGCCGGGAGGGGAGATTATTTCTGCTCTGGCGCTTTTTTCTTCTTCATCCGGGTCCAGATTTTGCTCTCCTGGCGGCGCCACAGACGCTGAATATTGTCATGATGGCGCAGGAGGATCAGGCAGGAGAGCATCGACACCGGAAAAGTGTACTGCGGTTTAAACCACCAGACGTAGAAAGGCGCGATAAGCGCGCTGACGATAGCGCCAAGGGATGAGTAGCCGCTGAGCAGGATGGTCAGCAGCCAGGTCCCGGCCATCACCCCGGTCAGATCGAGACCGATGGGGGCGATAGCGCCGAAGGCCGTGGCGACGCCTTTACCGCCGCGGAAATGAAAGAAGACTGGCCAGATATGGCCCACGCAGGCGGCAATCGCCACTAACCCCAGCCAGAATGGCGTAAGGCCCAGCGCCCAGGCGCCCCACACCGGGAGCATGCCCTTCAGCACATCAAAAATAAGTACCGCTACGGCCGCCCCTTTTCCGCCAATTCGTAGTACGTTAGTGGCCCCGGGGTTGCCTGAGCCGCTGTCGCGTGGGTCGGGCAGGCCAGCAAGGCGACATACCAGAATGGCGCTGGAAATGGAGCCGCAGAGGTAGGCGAGGAGTACCAGTCCAGGCGCGATTGCACTCATAACGCTGTTCCGTTTTGAAAATGTCGTTGTATTCTCTGCATCTGTGGATAATACGCATAATTCGCCGGAAGTGGTATCCGGTTTAGCTAAAAAGCAGGCAGGGCGTGATGGATATTGTATTTATAGAGCAACTTTCGGTAATCACCACCATTGGTGTTTATGACTGGGAACAAACCATTGAGCAGAAGCTGGTGTTCGATATCGAAATTGCATGGGATAACCGCAAGGCGGCCGCCAGCGATGATGTCAGCGACTGCCTCAGCTATGCTGATATCAGCGAGCGAGTGATCGCGCATGTGGAGGGGGGAAAATTCGCGTTAGTGGAGCGGGTGGCGGAAGAAGTGGCCGACCTGCTGCTGGAAACATTCCAGTCGCCATGGGTGCGTATTAAAGTCAGCAAACCTGGCGCCGTGGCCCGCGCGGCAAATGTCGGTGTGATTATTGAACGTGGCCTTAATCTGAAACAAAACTTTTCAGGTCATACTTGTTAAACAAATTGCGTTTATACCGGTCATAGCATCCGGTCATCAGGCAATTTTACTGGCGATGTCCTTCCAGAACGGTGGACGAATCCGCGTGTACTTCCTGTACGCTGCGGATTACGCGCGCTCTGGCTGTCGGGTTGCGCCTGTTGATCGATAATGTGTTCCTGGTTTTTTTCATTTTACTTTTTAAAGGGTTTAATTGAATGAGCGATATACACTCGCTGCTGGTGGCGGCAATATTGGGTGTGGTTGAGGGGTTGACAGAGTTTTTACCTGTTTCCAGTACCGGTCATATGATTATTGTTGGTCACCTGCTGGGGTTTGAAGGTGATACGGCAAATACCTTTGAAGTGGTTATTCAGCTAGGCTCGATACTCGCCGTAGTGGTGATGTTCTGGCGTCGTTTGTTCGGTCTGATCGGCATCCATTTCGGCAGGCCGCCGGAGCATGAAGGCAAAGGCAGCGGTCGCTTGTCGTTTATCCATATCCTCCTCGGCATGATCCCCGCGGTGGTGCTGGGGCTGATTTTCCACGACACCATTAAATCCTTATTTAACCCGGTAAACGTGATGTACGCCCTGATTGTCGGCGGCGTATTGCTGATTGCGGCAGAAGTACTCAAGCCGAAACAGCCGCGCGCGGTCGGGATTGACGATATGACCTATCGTCAGGCGTTTGTCATCGGCTGCTTTCAGTGTCTGGCGCTGTGGCCGGGGTTCTCGCGCTCGGGGGCGACTATCTCCGGCGGCATGCTGATGGGCGTCAGCCGCTACGCGGCGTCGGAGTTCTCTTTCCTGCTGGCGGTACCGATGATGATGGGCGCCACCGTGCTGGACGTCTACAAGAGCATCGGCTTCCTGAACATGGGCGATGTGCCGATGTTTGCCGTCGGCTTCGTGATGGCGTTTATCGTGGCGCTGATTGCGATTAAAACCTTCCTGCAGCTGATCAAGCGGATCTCGTTTATCCCGTTCGCTATCTACCGCTTTATCGTGGCGGCAGCCGTTTACGTGGTCTTCTTCTAAGACCAGTGCCCTCAGCCTTGCGGCTGGGGGCAACGCTGTTCCTTCCACTGCGCCACCGCAGCAATTCTCCGCCGCGTCAGCTCTTCGCGAATTTCCGCCCCTTTAAAGCCCGCCGCCACGACCTCTTTGGTGGAGACAGACTGCGCCACTTCCCAGGCCTCAAGCAGCAGGCGCCCCTGCGGGTAATCGCTGGCCTCGAAACCGGTGCGTCCGCGGACGTCGGCTTCGCTGGTGAGGGCGATCTGCTGCACGCGCTGCGGTTTACGCCAGGCGTCAATGCTGTCGAAGAGTTTGACGAGGGTTTTCGGCTGCAGGATCGGCAGGGTGTGGATCAAGTCATGGTACTCCGCCACCAGTTTCGCGAGATCGCGGATATCGTTTGGCACCCGCAGACGCGCGCAGATCTGTTCTACCAGCTTGACGCCCGCCGGGCCATGGCCGTGGTGACGCGGCCAGAGCGCTTTCGGCGTCAGTCCTTTACCGAGGTCATGACACAGGGTGGCGAAACGCACGTCGACATCCGGCGACAGCATCGCGGCCATCGTGACGGTCATCAGGGTGTGCAGGCCGGTGTCGATTTCCGGGTGCCACTTCGCCGGGGCCGGCACGCCGTACAGCGCGTCAATTTCCGGAAACAGCACCTTAAGAGCCTGGCAGTCGCGCAGCGTCTGGAAAAAGACCTGCGGATTGCGGGTGGTTAACGCGCTTTCCGTCTCTTTCCACACCCGCTCCGGCGTTAAATGCGCCAGCTCACCGGCCTCAACCATCGCATGCATCAGGGCCTGGGTTTCTTCGGCAATGCGAAAGCCCAGATGCGCATAGCGGGCAGCAAAGCGCGCCACACGCAGCACGCGCAGCGGATCTTCGCTAAAGGCGGGAGAGACATGGCGCAGCAGGCGCAGGCGGAGATCGTTTTGCCCGCCGTAGGGGTCGATGATCGTGCCATCGGCATCCTGGGCGAGGGCGTTGACCGTCAGGTCGCGGCGCAGCAGATCGGCTTCGAGGGTCACGTCCGGGGCGGCATAGCAGGTAAAACCGGTATAGCCCGCGCCGGATTTGCGCTCGGTACGGGCCAGGGCATACTCCTCCCGGCTTTGCGGATGGAGGAACACGGGAAAGTCGCGGCCTACCTGTTGGTAGCCCGCGTCAAGCATCTGTTGCGGGGTGGCGCCCACCACCACCCAGTCTCGGTCTTTGACCGGCAGCCCTAATAGCGCATCGCGCACCGCACCGCCGACCAGATAGCTCTTCACGCCCGATTCTCCCGTATCTGTTTTTCGCAAGATGATACGTAAGTCTGGCAGAGAAGACGAATTAGTTCATCCACCGGTCTTTACGTTTGCGGCTTGGCACCAGATGCGGCAGCACCAGACCCAGCAGCAGACCGACGCCGAGCACGCCGCCGCCGTACATGAACCACTGCATGATAATGGTGCGCTGTTTGTCATCAAGCTGCAGATTCGCCGCATTCACCTTCTTCTGCGCGACCACCAGCTCGTTTTTCAACTTCTGGTTCTCGTCCTTCAGCGCGTTAATCGCGCTGTCGCTGCCGGCGACTTTCTTCTGCATATCCGCCGTGCGCTGGTTCCAGGTGGCGTCGATGTTGTTCAGCTTATCGGTCAGCGTTTTGACCTGGTTTTCCAGATCCGGGACGCGGGTGCGCAGGCTGGGCTCATTGCTCAGCTCTTTCAACGGGATCCAGGCGGTACGGCCATTGCTGTCGCGGACCTGCGCGTAACTGGTGCTGTCGTTCGTTTGCAGCACCGACACTTCTTCCCCGGCGTTGATGGTGCCGACCAGACGATAATTATCGCCCGGGCCGCTGCGAACCCAGGTGTTCAGCTCATCGGAAACGTAGCGCTTTTCTTCTGCGTGAACCGCCGTAGCGGCGCTAAGCGCGAGCAAAGTAAAAGTAATCAGGCGTAATTTTGGCATCAGGTCATCGTTTGGTCATAAAAAGTGGAACGATAGTAGAGGCATCGCCAGAGCGACGCAAAGTTTTCCACCACAATCGGAATCATCCAGGAGGTGGCCCGGCAAAAAGCGCGTTGCATGGCGATTCGCCGCAAAATACTATCTACTGACAAAAAATATCGTCGTAAGTTCGCCGCAATTTGTCGGCGCAGCACAGAAGCGGAAGAATTCAGTCATGGCTCAAGAAATCGAACTCAAGTTTATCGTCGCTCAGAATGGGGTAGAGACGCTGCGCGAGCAGCTCAATGCGCTCGAGGCGAAACATACGCCTGCGGGCCAGTTACTGAACATTTATTACGAAACCGCCGATAACTGGCTGCGTCGTCACGATATGGGGCTGCGCATCCGCGGCGACCAGGGGCGTTATGAAATGACGCTGAAAATTGCCGGCCGGGTGGTAGGGGGGCTGCACCAGCGTCCGGAATACAATATCCCACTGGATAAACCGGAGCTGGCGCTTGAGCGCCTGCCGGCGGAGGTCTGGCCGCAAGGCGAGCTCCCGGCCGCGCTGGCGGAGCATGTCCAGCCGCTGTTCAGCACTGATTTTGCCCGTGAACGTTGGGTGATACAGGAAGGGAATAGTGAGATTGAGATCGCCCTCGATCGCGGCGAAGTGAAGGCTGGCGAACATCAGGAGCCGATCTGCGAACTGGAGCTGGAGCTGCTTGCCGGGGAGACTGCCGATCTGCTGCGCCTTGCGCACCGTCTGCTGGAGAGCGGCGTCCTGCGTCAGGGGAGCCTGAGCAAAGCCGCGCGCGGGTATCATCTGGCGCAAGGCAATGGCGAGCGTCCCGTCACCTCGCTGACGGTGCTGGCGGTGGCGGCGAAGGCCAGCGTGGAGCAGGGGCTGGAGGCGGCGCTGGAGAGCGCCCTGGCGCACTGGCTGTATCACGACGAAGTATGGCTGCGCGGCAATGCGAAAGCCAAAGCGGAGATCCTGCTGGCGTTAGCCCGCGTGCGCCATACCCTCGTGCTGTTCGGCGGCATCGTGCCGCGTAAGGCGACCACCCAGCTCCGCGCGTTGCTGAACGACGCCGAAGCCGTTCTGCTGGCCGCGGACACCGCCGACGAGGCGTTATTCCGCACCGAGGTCGTCGGCGCCAAACTGGCCCTGACTGAATGGCTGGTCCAGCGCGGCTGGCGTCCGTTCCTCAACGAGGCAGGAGAGAAAAAAATAGCCGGATCGTTCAAACGGTTTGCCGATATTAACCTCTCGCGGGTGGCGGCCGAGCTGCGCGGCGCCGTGCAGCATCTGGCGGTTGAAGATGCCGCCGACCAGTTGCCGAAGCTGTCCCGTGACATCGACAGCGTCCAGCTGCTGGCGGGCGCCTATGGCGACGCCGTCGCGCCGTGGCTGGAGAACTGGCAGGAGCTTCACCGTGCAATAGCACATGACGATCGCAGCGTCTTTGAATATTTCCGTCGCCAGGCGCTGGCTGCCGAGCCGTTCTGGCTGCATAGTGGAAAACGATAATTTCAGGCCAGGGAGCCCTTATGATGCCGCTTTCTCCGCAATTACAGCAGCACTGGCAGACGGTCGCTGACCGTCTGCCAGCGGATTTTCCCATTGCCGAACTGAGCCCACAGGCCAGGTCGGTCATGGCGTTCAGCGATTTTGTCGAACAGAGTGTGATCGCCCAGCCGGG
This sequence comes from Klebsiella sp. PK18, assembly GCF_057784655.1. NCBI lineage: Bacteria > Pseudomonadati > Pseudomonadota > Gammaproteobacteria > Enterobacterales > Enterobacteriaceae > Klebsiella > Klebsiella sp. PK18. The sequence goes on from NZ_CM173493.1 coordinate 700,259, forward strand.
CTGGCTGAATGAGCTTGCGGACTCCTCGCCGGAGGCGGAAGAGTGGCGGCATTACGAGGCCTGGCTGCAGGATCGCCTGCAGGCCGTCACTGACGAAGCGGGGTTGATGCGAGAGCTGCGTCTCTTCCGCCGCCAGATGATGGTCCGCATCGCCTGGGCGCAGGCGCTGTCGCTGGTGAGCGAAGAAGAGACCCTGCAGCAGCTGAGCGCCCTGGCGGAGACCCTGATTGTCGCCGCCCGCGACTGGCTATACGCCGCCTGCTGTAAGGAGTGGGGAACGCCATGCAATGCCGAGGGCCAGCCGCAGCCGCTGCTGATCCTCGGGATGGGAAAGCTGGGCGGCGGCGAGCTGAACTTCTCTTCCGATATCGATCTGATCTTTGCCTGGCCTGAGCATGGCGCCACCCGCGGCGGCCGCCGCGAGCTGGATAACGCCCAGTTCTTTACCCGTCTGGGGCAGCGGCTGATCAAGGCCCTTGACCAGCCGACGCAGGACGGCTTTGTCTATCGGGTTGACATGCGCCTGCGGCCGTTTGGCGACAGTGGGCCGCTGGTACTCAGCTTTGCGGCACTGGAAGATTATTACCAGGAGCAGGGTCGGGACTGGGAACGCTATGCGATGGTGAAAGCGCGGATCATGGGCGATAACGACGGCGTGTACGCCAGCGAGTTGCGCGCGATGCTCCGTCCTTTCGTCTTCCGCCGTTATATCGACTTCAGCGTGATCCAGTCGCTGCGTAACATGAAAGGCATGATCGCCCGCGAAGTGCGGCGTCGCGGGCTGAAAGACAACATCAAGCTCGGCGCCGGCGGGATCCGTGAAATTGAGTTTATCGTTCAGGTCTTTCAGCTGATCCGCGGTGGTCGCGAACCTGCACTGCAGCAGCGCGCCCTGCTGCCGACGCTGGCGGCGATTGATGAGCTACATCTGCTGCCGGAAGGCGACGCGGCGCTGCTGCGCGAGGCCTATCTGTTCCTGCGCCGGCTGGAAAACCTGCTGCAAAGCATCAACGATGAACAGACCCAGACCCTGCCGCAGGATGAACTTAACCGCGCCAGGCTGGCGTGGGGGATGCATACCGAAGACTGGGAGACGCTGAGCGCGCAACTGGCGAGCCAAATGGCCAACGTGCGGCGAGTGTTTAATGAGCTGATCGGCGATGATGAGGATCAGTCCCCGGATGAGCAACTGGCCGAGTACTGGCGCGAGCTGTGGCAGGATGCGCTGGAAGAAGATGACGCCAGCCCGGCGCTGGCGCATTTAAACGATACCGACCGCCGTAGCGTGCTGGCGCTGATTGCCGATTTTCGTAAAGAGCTGGATCGGCGCACCATCGGCCCGCGCGGCCGCCAGGTGCTGGATCAGCTGATGCCGCATCTGCTGAGCGAAATCTGCTCGCGCGCCGATGCGCCGCTGCCTCTGGCGCGGATCACGCCGCTGTTGACCGGGATCGTCACCCGTACCACCTATCTTGAGCTGCTGAGTGAATTCCCCGGCGCGCTGAAGCACCTGATCACGCTCTGCGCGGCGTCGCCGATGGTCGCCAGCCAGCTGGCGCGCCACCCGCTGCTGCTGGATGAGCTGCTGGATCCCAACACCCTCTATCAGCCGACGGCGACCGATGCCTATCGCGACGAGCTGCGCCAGTACCTGCTGCGCGTGCCGGAAGAGGATGAAGAGCAGCAGCTGGAGGCGTTGCGCCAGTTTAAGCAGGCGCAGCAGCTGCATATCGCGGCGGCGGATATCGCTGGCACCCTGCCGGTGATGAAGGTCAGCGATCACTTAACCTGGCTTGCCGAAGCGATCCTCGACGCGGTGGTGCAGCAGGCATGGGGGCAGATGGTCGCTCGCTACGGCCAGCCGACCCACCTGCACGATCGCCAGGGTCGCGGCTTCGCCGTTGTCGGCTACGGTAAGCTCGGCGGCTGGGAGCTGGGCTACAGCTCCGATCTCGATCTGGTGTTCCTCCATGACTGCCCGGCGGAGGTGATGACCGACGGCGAGCGGGAGATTGACGGCCGTCAGTTCTACCTGCGGCTGGCCCAGCGGATCATGCACCTGTTCAGCACCCGCACCTCGTCCGGTATTCTCTACGAAGTGGACGCCCGGCTGCGTCCTTCTGGCGCGGCGGGGATGCTGGTCACCACCGCCGACGCGTTTGCTGACTATCAGCAGAACGAAGCCTGGACGTGGGAACATCAGGCGCTGGTGCGCGCCCGCGTGGTCTATGGCGACCCGGCGCTGCAGGCGCGCTTTGACGCCATTCGTCGCGATATCCTGACCACCCCGCGGGAGGGGACGACCCTGCAGACCGAGGTTCGCGAGATGCGCGAGAAGATGCGCGCCCACCTTGGCAACAAACATCCCGATCGTTTTGATATCAAAGCCGATGCCGGCGGGATCACCGATATTGAATTTATTACTCAGTATCTGGTCCTACGCTATGCCAGTGACAAGCCGAAGTTGACCCGCTGGTCTGACAACGTGCGTATTCTTGAGCTGCTGGCGCAGAACGACATCATGGACGAGGAGGAGGCGCGCGCCTTAACGCATGCGTACACCACCTTGCGTGATGCGCTTCATCACCTGGCCCTGCAGGAGCAGCCGGGACACGTGGCGCCAGAGGCCTTCAGCCGGGAGCGTCAGCAGGTCAGCGCCAGCTGGCAGAAATGGCTGATGGCTTAACTATAAAATCGGGTGTGCTATTATCGCGCGCAAAGTTTGCGTCTCGCAGGAGAGAGTCATGAAAGTAACGCTGCCGGAGTTTGAACGTGCAGGAGTGTTGGTGGTGGGTGATGTGATGCTGGACCGCTACTGGTACGGCCCCACCAGTCGTATTTCCCCGGAAGCCCCGGTGCCGGTGGTGAAGGTGGAAAATATCGAAGAACGTCCTGGCGGCGCGGCAAACGTAGCGATGAACATCGCCTCCCTGGGGGCAACGTCGCGCCTGGTGGGATTGACCGGGATTGATGACGCTGCCCGCGCGCTGAGCCAGGCGCTGGCCAATGTGAATGTGAAGTGCGACTTCGTCTCCGTCCCGACTCACCCGACCATCACCAAGCTGCGGGTGCTGTCGCGCAATCAGCAGCTGATCCGCCTCGACTTTGAAGAGGGCTTCTCCGGCGTGGATCCGCAGCCGATGCATGAGCGCATTCAGCAGGCGCTGGGAGCCATTGGCGCACTGGTCCTCTCGGACTACGCCAAAGGGGCGCTGACCAGCGTCCAGACGATGATCAAGCTCGCCCGTGAAGCGGGCGTGCCGGTGCTGATCGATCCGAAAGGCACCGATTTCGAACGCTACCGCGGCGCGACGCTGCTCACCCCGAACCTCTCTGAGTTTGAAGCGGTGGTGGGCAAGTGTCAGGATGAAGCGGAGATCGTTGAACGCGGCATGAAGCTCATCGCCGAATTTGAACTGTCAGCGCTGCTGGTGACGCGTTCTGAGCAGGGGATGACGCTGCTGCAGCCGGGGCGTCCGCCGCTGCATATGCCGACCCAGGCCCAGGAAGTGTACGATGTTACCGGCGCCGGCGACACGGTGATTGGCGTGCTGGCGGCGACCCTGGCCTCCGGCAACACCCTGGAAGAGGCCTGCTATTTCGCCAACGCCGCGGCGGGCGTGGTGGTCGGTAAGCTGGGGACCTCCACCGTTTCCCCTGTCGAGCTGGAAAACGCGGTCCGCGGCCGGGCTGAGACCGGCTTTGGCGTGATGAGCGAAGAGGAACTCAAACAGGCGGTTGCGGCAGCGCGCAAGCGCGGTGAGAAAGTGGTGATGACCAACGGGGTCTTCGACATTCTGCATGCCGGCCATGTCTCCTATCTGGCGAATGCGCGCAAGCTGGGCGACCGTCTGATCGTGGCGGTCAACAGCGATGCCTCAACCAAACGTCTGAAAGGCGAAACCCGCCCGGTGAACCCGCTGGAACAGCGGATGATCGTGCTGGGGGCGCTGGAGGCCGTCGACTGGGTGGTCTCCTTCGAGGAAGACACCCCGCAGCGGCTGATTGCCGGTATCCTGCCGGACCTGCTGGTCAAAGGCGGCGATTATAAGCCGGAACAGATCGCCGGCAGCGAAGAGGTCTGGGCTAACGGCGGCGAAGTGCTGGTGCTCAACTTTGAAGATGGTTGCTCGACCACCAATATTATTAAGAAAATACAAAAAGATAGCGATAAATAATCTTTTCGCTATTCACCGGCTTGTACGGTGAAGCATCACGGCCCGCGATGGAGATATCGCGGGCCGTTTTTATTTAATCATGTGGAAAATGATTTAGCGCAATAAATAATCATATTAAGCGCATTTTTCGTACAAATCGCGTTAAGGTAAGCGTAAATACTGAAGTGAGTAAAGGCATATGACTGATCAGAACATCCACCGCTGAAGGAGTATGCGCATGAACCATAACGATATGTATTCAATGAAGAATTTTGATTTTTTGGCGCGGAGTTTCGCCAGAATGCACGCGCAAGGCCAGCCAGTTGATCTTCAGGCTATTGTCGGCAATATGGATGAAGAGCATCGTGAATGGTTTTGCCAGCGTTATGAACTTTACTGTCGTCAGGTAAACAGCCCGGCGGAAGCCGCCCACTAAGCCAAACGCAAAACGGGCCCCTGAGGGCCCGTTTTTTACGGCTGCTCTTCGCTGCCAGGCGTCGCTGCCTGGCGGTTTTCGAGGTCATTCAGACGCTGCTCCAGCAGCGCCAGTTTTTCGCGGGTCCGCAGCAAAACCTGAGTCTGTACGTCAAACTCTTCGCGGCTGACCAGATCCAGGCGGGTCAGCTGCGACTGCAGCGCCTGGCGGATTTTCTTCTCAACATCCTCACCCAGATCGCGAAGTCCTTTTGGCATCGACTCATGGACCTGGCGGGCGATTTGTTCAATTTTTTTCGGGTCAATCATGGTGGTTTCCTGCTCGGGTCGGATGATTGATCATTGTAGTGCTAACCAGGCCGCCTATAAACCAGAAATGTTTGAAGCTTATGCATTGCCGAGGATAGTCAATAGCGTTATAGTTATCTCGCTTATTCTCAGGGCGGGGCGAAATTCCCCACCGGCGGTAAATCAACCATCGCGTTGAAAGCCCGCGAGCGCTTCCCGTGACTACGGGAAGGTCAGCAGATCCGGTGTAATTCCGGGGCCGACGGTTAAAGTCCGGATGGGAGAGAGTAACGGCACAGTCGGGCCCAGGCCCGCTCGCGTTGACTTTTGCCGCTAAACCGGCGCTCCTAAGACTGCCCTGATTCTGGTAACCATAATTTTAATGAGGTTTTTTTACCATGAATCAGACGCTCCTTTCTTCTTTTGGTACCGCTTTTGAACGTGTGGAACACGCTTTGGACGCCCTGCGCGAAGGCCGCGGCGTGATGGTGCTTGATGATGAAGACCGTGAAAACGAAGGCGATATGATCTTCGCCGCCGAAACCATGACCGTTGAGCAGATGGCGCTGACCATTCGTCACGGCAGCGGCATTGTGTGCCTGTGCCTGACCGAAGATCGCCGCAAACAGCTGGATCTGCCGATGATGGTAGAGAACAACACCAGCGCCTACGGCACCGGCTTTACCGTTACCATCGAAGCGGCCGAAGGTGTGACCACCGGCGTCTCCGCTGCCGACCGCGTGACCACCGTCCGCGCGGCCATTGCCGACGGCGCGAAACCTTCCGATCTCAACCGTCCTGGCCACGTTTTCCCGCTGCGTGCGCAGCCGGGTGGCGTACTGACCCGCGGCGGCCACACTGAAGCCACTATCGACCTCGTGACCCTGGCTGGCTTTAAACCCGCAGGCGTGCTGTGCGAGCTGACCAACGACGATGGCACCATGGCGCGCGCGCCGGAGTGCATCAAGTTCGCTCAGCAACACAATATGGCGGTAGTCACGATTGAAGATCTGGTGGCCTATCGTCGCGAACATGAGCGTAAAGCCAGCTAAATAGCGGTTCGCTACGCCCGACCACAGCCCACTTCTTAGTGGGCTGTGTTGTTTCTGCGCTTTAACCGATGCCCATCGTCTGGAGTACCACCAGACTCAGCCCCATGACCGACATCCCGCACAAAACGCCATAGCTTGGGTTGCTTTGCGGATCGATCTCTTTCGCCAGCGGCATCAGTTCATCGACGGACAGTGCCACCATAATCCCGGCCACAGCGGCCATGATCGCTCCCATCACCAGCGGTGAGACCAGACTCCCCAGAATCAGCCACGCCAGCACGCCGCCCAAAATTTCCGCCATGCCGGAAAGCCCGGCCCAGAGTACCGCCTTGCTGCGCGACCCGGTGGCGGCATACACTGGCCCGGCAACGGCCAGTCCTTCAGGAATATTGTGCAGGGCAACGGCGAGGGCCACGCCCATGCCGAGTTCCAGGTTGTTGCTGGCCGTGACATAGGTGGCGATCCCTTCCGGGAAGTTATGCAGGCTGATACCCAACGTCAGCAGAATAGCGGTGCGACGTAAATTACGTGGACGCGGCGTGGCGGGGGTCATCAGATCCTGCGGGTGAGCGTGCGGCAGCAGGCGGTCAAGGCCGAAATAGCCCAGCAGGCCGATGACAAACATCCCGTAACCGAGCAGCGGCGACATGCCTTCGGCGGTCAGAGCGGCAGGCAGCATTTCCATCAATGAAATCAACAGCATGATCCCGGCGGCAAAGCCGAGGGAGAAGCCAAGCAGACGGTTAGAGGGTTTCTGACCAATCACGCCGAATATGGCGCCAATAAAGGTTGCGCTACCGGCTAACAGCGTCAATATTAAGGGTGATGACATCGCTACTCTCCCTGTGAAAATAAGTGCATATGAGTATATTGCCTGAGGATGCGCGTACGGGACACGTCCCTTTACCGCGACTTACATTCAAATTTTCTGACGATCATCATCATGGTTATCTGAGTTTATCCTGGCGCAAAAGCGCGTAATGTGAGCACATCACATTGACACCCTAAGGATATCATCATGTCCCCTACCCGAATGCCCGCGTTGTTTCTCGGCCATGGCAGCCCAATGAACGTGCTGGAAGACAACATTTATACTCGCGCCTGGGCTCACCTGGGCGAAACCCTGCCGCGTCCGAAGGCGATTGTGGTGGTCTCTGCGCACTGGTTCACGCGCGGTACGGGCGTGACGGCGATGGAGGCCCCGAAGACCATTCACGACTTCGGCGGTTTCCCACAGGCGCTGTATGACACCCATTATCCGGCGCCGGGCTCTCCGGCGCTGGCGCAACGACTGGTGGAGCTGCTCTCGCCTGTGCCGGTCACCCTCGATAAAGAAGCCTGGGGATTTGACCATGGCTCGTGGGGCGTGCTGATTAAAATGTATCCGCAGGCGGATATCCCGATGGTTCAGTTGAGCATCGACAGCACCAAACCGCCGGCCTGGCATCTCGAAATGGGGCGGAAACTGGCCTCGCTGCGTGATGAAGGCATTATGCTGGTGGCCAGCGGCAATGTGGTGCATAACCTGCGCACCGCCCGCTGGCACGGCGAGAACACGCCGTACCCATGGGCAGAGTCCTTCAATAACTACGTGAAGGCGAATCTGCAATGGCAGGGGCCGGACGAGCAGCACCCGCTGGTTAACTACCTGGCACACGAAGGAGGCTCGCTCTCCAACCCAACGGCGGAGCATTTCCTGCCGCTGCTATATATCCTGGGGGCGTGGGATGGTGTTGAAGCGATTACGATCCCGGTCGATGGCATCGAGATGGGCTCGCTGAGTATGCTGTCGGTGGTGGTTGGCGCCTGATGATAGTGCGCTCCGGCGATATCGTCGCCGGAGCGCGACATTATTCGACGAAAATGTGCGGATAGAAGCGCGACAGATCCTGAGTGATCAGCGCCCGATCTTCGCGAATGCCGATCCCGGCGGGCTGATCGTTGATGAGCCAGCTGCCAATCAGCGTGTAGCTGTCACCAAACTTCGGCAGGGGGTAAAACTCCTGCACGATGGTTCCTTCTTCCCCGTACGGACCTTCCACCGACTCCACGACCTTGCCCTGCTCAACAATGGAGACGTTGGCCCCTTCACGAGAGAAGATCGGCTTAATGACGTACTTCTCCATCTCCGGGTGGGCATCTTCGCTGAAGTAGGCCGCCAGCAGATTCGGGTGATTGGGGAACATTTCCCACAGCATCGGCAGCAACGCTTTGTTGGAGATAATGCTTTTCCACGCGGGCTCCAGCCAGCGCACGCCGGCGTCTTCCAGCTTGGTGGAGAACATCTCCCGCAGCATAAACTCCCACGGATAGAGCTTGAACAGGTTACCAATCACCTGATCCTGCAGATCGGTAAACTGACCTTTTTCGCCCAGACCGATATCTTCGATATAGAGGAATTCCGTCGCCAGGCCTGCTTCGGCGGCGCAGTCCTGCAGATACTGCACAGTGCCGCGATCTTCAACGGTATCGCGGCAGCAGGCCATATGCAGCAGCTGGAAGCCAAACTGCTCGCGCAGCTCGCCGAAGCGATCGATGAGCTTTTCCTGCAAACTATTGAACTGGTCGCTGCCCGCCGGCAGCTTGCCGACGTTGAGCTGGTCTTCCAGCCAGATCCACTGGAAGAAGGCCGCTTCATACAGCGAGGTCGGGGTGTCGGCATTGTTCTCCAGCAGCTTCGGCTCGCCGACGCCATCCCAGGCCAGGTCGAGACGCGAGTAGAGCGACGGCTGGTTGGTTTTCCACGACTGGCGCACAAAGCCCCAGGTGTGTTTAGGGATGCGGAATTTAGTCATCAGCTCATCGCTGGCGATCACTTTCTCCACCACCTGGAGGCACATTTGATGCAGCTCGGCGGTGACTTCCTCCAGTTTTTCCACTTGCGCGAGGGTCAGCTTGTAATACGCCTCTTCGCTCCAGTAGGGCTCGCCGTACATGGTGTGGAAGTTGAAACCGTACTCGGTCGCTTTCTCACGCCAGTCCGGACGCTCGGTAATACTGACTCTTTCCATGTGAGTTAGCCGCCCATCGAGCGAGAAGAGGACGTTGAGCCTGCGGCGCTACGCTGCATAGTCGACTGCTTCGCCACCGACTCGCCAAAACCACCGCGGGTAACGGTGGTGGTAGTTGCTGGCTTCGGCGCCATCGCGGTTTTCGGCACGTTCATGGTGCGACCCGGCTGGGCGGCGCCATAGCTCTTGCCGCTCGCATCGGTGTATTGACCATAGGCCGGGCTGGCCGGGTTTTTCGAGCTGAACAGCGGCTGCTGTTGCGCCATGCCGCCGCCCATCAGGCGGCCCATCATATAGCCGGCCATCAGCGGCATCCAGAAGCTGCCGCTGCTTTGCGCCTGCGCCTGGTTTTCCGGGGCGACGCCCGCCTGGGCTGGCGTCTGCTGGCACTGGCCTTCGCCAAACTCGGCGACGCAGTCTTCCCGGGTGGCATATTTCGGTGCGGTGCGCTCTGCCTCTTTTACCGCGTTGGTGTAGGCCGTGGTGCATTCGGCTGCTTTGCCCGGATTGGCGGCGGAGCAGTCATCGGCGTTCTGGTATAGCGACACCGTTTCATCGCTTTTTTCACAACCGGCAAGCATAAAGACCGCGGTGACGGCCAGCGCGACCGGCGTCAGATGGCGTGCGCTCCAGCTTTTGCGGAACGACGAATGATTAATTTTTTTTGTCCGTTTCATATTTGTCTTCCAGGACCCAGTGGTATGGCGTGTGTTAACGCTCAGGATAGAGGATGAGTGGTGGAAAATGAAGCGAAGAGGGGCGCTAAGCGGGGGATCTTTACGTTGCCTTACGTTTAACGCATCGCCTGTCCGACGGACAGGCGATGCGCGTCACAGTATGGGAATTACTGACGGAACGGATTGCTGCCGCTGCTCTGGGTGGTCCGTGCGGACGCCGGTTTCACCGCTGCGGTAGTATTGCCGTAGCCATCGGCAGTGGCATCCTGCTGTGGATTTTCCGGCGCGACGCTGTCTGCGGAGGTGGGGATCGGTTTGCCCAGCGTGTTGTTCAGGGCGACCAGATCCTGCTCGTTCAGGGTACCTAACGCCGACTTAATGTTCAGCTCGTTGATCAGGTAGTTATAGCGCGCATTGGAGAGCTGCTGCTTGGCGTTATACAGCGTGGTGGTGGCGTCGAGGACGTCAACGATGGTACGCGTACCCACCGAGTAGCCTGCTTCCATCGCATCCAGGGAGCTTTGCGCAGAGACCACCGCCTGTTTGTAGGCGTTGATGCTGCTGATGGAGGCGTTCACGTTGTTAAACGACGAACGCACAGTCTGCACGACGCTGCGGTGGGCGCTTTCCAGCTGCTCGCTGGCGCCAACGAAGTTGTATTGCGCCTGTTTGACCTGCGAGGTCACCGCGCCGCCCTGATACAGTGGCAGAGAGAAGTTCAGGCCGATTTGGTTCTGCCCAACGTCACTGTCGTTGTAGGCGAGTGGGGTATTGGTTTTTGAACCGTTGTAACGCGTATTCGAGACGCCGGTAGAGGCGGAAAGGTTCAGAGTCGGCAAATGACCGTCCTGCGCCTGGCGAATCTGCTCGCGAGCCAGGTCCTGGTTCAGACGCGCCTGCAGCAGCGACAGGTTGCGGTTCTCCGCTTCCTTCAGCAGGGCGTTGACCGCCTGCGGCTTGTTGGTTTTGAAGCCATTCACATTCAGCGAGGCCAGCTCCGGATAGTAGTTACCGGTGACCTGGCGCAGTTCTTCGACGGCGTTGTCGAGATCGTTACGCGCGGTGACTTCGTTCGCCAGCACGGCGTCGTATTGTGAACGGGCGTTCTGTACGTCAGTGATCGCCACCAGGCCTACGTTAAAGCGCTGCGTGGTTTGATCCAACTGGCGGTAAATGGCCTGTTTCTGCGCTTCGGTATAGGAGAGCGTGTCGATGGCGGCCAGCACTTTAAAATAGGCCGTCGCGGTATTCAGAATCAGCGTTTGCTGATCGGTCTGATACGTGACATCCTGAATGCCTGCCGTTTTTTCCTGCAGCGTCAGGGCGCGCCATTTCGACATATCAAACAGAACCTGCGTTAACTGCAGCGAGCCGCTGGTGACGTTAGAATTGACGCCGTTGCTGTCGCGATAGCCATTGGTATAGGTATAATCCGCTCCCAGCCCAAGCTGAGGCAGTAATGGACTGCGCGCTTCATTGATCTTTTCGAACGCGGCGTCACGATCGGCTGCCGATTTACGCAGATCGGGGTTGCTGATGCGCGCCTGCTGGTAAACCTGAAGCAGGTTTTCCGCCTGGCTCATGGCGCTGAACCCGGTCAGGCTCAGGCCGATAAGAATGGGGAGCAATTTCTTCATTTGCATTCCTTGTTGTGAAGCATTTAGCGCTGGTCTAATTCTAAGAAAAATTCCGCTGATTGTATCGATTCTGCCGCCGTAAAAAGTTGGCGTTACGTGCCATCCGGCGGTAATTTGCACCAATCTAACATACGGACCGTAAAACGGTAGCCAAACGGTCTGGAAATCCCTAATTTCGGATTAGCAGGACATGACAATGAGCAAACCCATTCAGCAGGGAATTACCTTCTTCAAAAATGATGTAGAAATTATTGCACGCGAAACGCTGTATCGTGGTTTTTTTTCGCTCGATTTATACCGTTTTCGCCACCGCCTGTTTAACGGCGGCATGAGCGGCGAAGTCACCCGTGAAATTTTTGAGCGCGGGCATGCCGCCGTCTTGCTACCCTTTGACCCGGTGCGGGACGAAGTGGTGCTCGTCGAACAAATCCGTATTGCCGCCTATGATACCAGCGAGAGCCCGTGGCTGCTCGAAATGGTCGCCGGCATGATCGAAGCGGGGGAAACGGTGGAAGACGTTGCCCGTCGGGAAGCGCTGGAGGAGGCCGGACTTGAAGTTGGGCGGACGAAACCAATATTAAGCTATCTGGCCAGTCCTGGCGGCACCAGCGAACGGTTATCGATCCTGGTGGGAGAAGTTGATGCATCCACGGCGAAAGGCATTCACGGCCTGGCCGAGGAAAACGAGGATATTCGGGTGCATGTGGTGAGCCGGGAACAGGCTTACCAGTGGGTAGAAGAGGGGAAAATCGATAACGCAGCCTCTGTCATCGCCTTGCAATGGCTGCAATTGCATTATCACAATTTACGAAACGAGTGGACAAAATGAAGCGTTATACACCTGACTTCCCTGAGATGATGCGCCTGTGCGAGACCAACTTCGCGCAGTTGCGCCGCCTGTTGCCGCGAACGGATGCAGCGGGTGAGAAGGTAAGTTATCAGGTGGGAAGCGCGCAGTATCGGTTAACGATAGTTGAATCGACCCGCTACACTACTCTGGTGGCGATAGAACAGACTCTGCCTGCGGTAAGCTACTGGAGCCTGCCGTCGATGACCGTTCGCCTCTACCATGACGCCATGGTGGCCGAAGTGTGTTCGAGTCAGCAGATCTTTCGCTTCAAAGCGCGGTATGATTATCCTAATAAAAAGTTGCATCAACGCGACGAAAAGCATCAAATTAACCAGTTTCTGGCCGACTGGCTGCGTTACTGTTTAGCACATGGAGCGATGGCGATTCCGGTTTGTTAGCGTCGTTAAACCTAAGGACACCATTTGGAAAGCCTGTTAAACCTACCTCTGGCTGGTGAGGCCAGAGTCAGGATCTTACAAATTACTGATACTCACCTGTTTGCTGAAAAACATGAAACGTTGTTAGGCATTAATACCTGGGAAAGTTATCAGGCCGTACTGTCGGCTATTCATGCCTCACAGCGTCCATGCGATCTGATTGTCGCAACAGGCGATCTGGCGCAGGACCACTCCTCCGCGGCCTATCAGCATTTTGCTGAGGGTATCGCGAGTTTTGCTGCACCCTGCGTCTGGCTACCGGGTAACCATGATTTCCAGCCGGCGATGTACAGTACGCTGCAGGCGTCAGGCATTTCACCCGCCAAGCGCGTGTTTCTCGGCGACCACTGGCAGATCCTGCTGCTGGACAGCCAGGTGTTTGGCGTTCCCCATGGCGAGCTGAGCGACTTCCAGCTGGAGTGGCTCGAACACAAGCTGGCAGAAGCGCCGGAGCGTTATACCTTACTCCTGCTGCACCACCATCCGCTGCCTGCTGGCTGTAGCTGGCTGGACCAACACAGCCTGCGCAACGCTGGCGCGCTGGACCGCGCGCTGAGCGCCTGGCCGCGGGTGAGACATCTGCTGTGCGGCCATATTCATCAGGAGCTGGATCTGGACTGGAATGGCCGGCGCATGATGGCGACGCCGTCGACCTGCGTCCAGTTCAAACCACACTGCGCCAATTTCACTCTGGATACCGTCTCACCCGGCTGGCGCTGGCTGGAGCTGCATCCTGACGGGACGCTGACCACCGAAGTGTGCCGCCTGGAAGGCGCCGAGTTCCACCCGGATATTGCTTCAGAAGGCTACTGATGGCGACGCTTCTTTATCTGCACGGCTTTAACAGTTCCCCGCGCTCGGCGAAGGCGATGGCGTTAAAGACCTGGCTGTCGCAGCAGCACCCCGACATCACCATGGTGGTACCGGAGCTGCCGCCTTATCCGGCTGAAACAGCAGAGCTGCTGGAATCCATTGTGCTGGAGCATGGCGGCGAGCCACTCGGGGTTGTGGGGTCGTCGCTGGGCGGCTACTACGCGACCTGGCTGTCGCAGTGCTTTATGGTGCCGGCGGTGGTCGTCAACCCGGCGGTGCGCCCGTTTGAACTGCTGAACAATTTTCTCGGCCACAATGAGAATCCATACACCGGGCAGCAATATGTGCTAGAGTCTCGCCATATTTACGATCTCAAGGTCATGCAAATCGACCCGCTTGAAGCGCCGGATTTACTCTGGCTGCTGCAGCAGACCGGGGATGAAGTGCTTGATTACCGCCAGGCCGTTCATTACTACGCCTCCTGCCGGCAAACGGTGGAGGAGGGCGGTAATCACGCATTTGTCGGCTTTGACGATCATTTCACTCAGATTATCGAATTTCTCGGCCTGTGCTAAACGGCCCTGAACGACCTACGAATACACACCATGACGCAATCTTCATATAACGCTGATGCCATTGAGGTACTCACCGGGCTAGAGCCGGTGCGCCGCCGTCCGGGCATGTATACCGACACCACCCGTCCTAACCATCTTGGTCAGGAAGTTATTGATAACAGTGTGGATGAAGCGCTGGCAGGCCACGCCAAACGCGTGGAAGTTATCCTTCATGCCGACCAGTCCCTGGAAGTCATTGACGACGGGCGCGGCATGCCAGTCGACATCCACCCGGAAGAAGGGGTGCCGGCAGTTGAGCTGATCCTCTGCCGACTGCACGCGGGCGGTAAGTTTTCCAACAAAAACTACCAGTTTTCCGGCGGCCTGCACGGGGTGGGGATCTCGGTGGTCAACGCCCTGTCAAAACGCGTAGAGGTGAATGTTCGTCGCGACGGTCAGGTCTACAGCATTGCCTTTGAAAACGGTGAAAAAGTAGAAGATCTGCACGTCACCGGTACCTGTGGCAAACGCAATACCGGGACCAGCGTCCATTTCTGGCCGGACGAAAGCTTCTTCGACAGCCCGCGTTTCTCCGTTTCGCGTTTGACCCATCTGTTAAAAGCGAAAGCGGTGCTGTGTCCCGGCGTGGAAATCGTGTTTCGCGATCAGGTCAACGACAGCGAGCAGCGCTGGTGCTATGCCGATGGCCTTAACGACTACCTGTGCGAAGCCGTAAACGGCCTGCCGCTGCTGCCGGAAAAACCGTTCGTCGGCACCTTCTCCGGCGAGACGGAAGCCGTGGACTGGGCGCTGCTGTGGCTGCCGGAAGGCGGCGAATTGCTGACCGAAAGCTACGTCAACCTGATCCCGACCATGCAGGGCGGGACGCACGTTAACGGTCTGCGTCAGGGACTGCTGGATGCGATGCGCGAGTTCTGCGAATACCGTAATATCCTGCCGCGCGGCGTGAAGCTGTCAGCGGAAGATATCTGGGATCGCTGCGCCTACGTGCTGTCGGTGAAAATGCAGGATCCGCAGTTCGCCGGGCAAACCAAAGAGCGTCTGTCGTCGCGCCAGTGCGCGGCATTCGTCTCCGGCGTGGTGAAAGATGCCTTCAGTCTGTGGCTGAACCAGAACGTACAGGCTGCCGAACTGCTGGCGGAGATGGCTATCTCCAGCGCCCAGCGTCGTCTGCGCGCCGCCAAGAAAGTGGTGCGTAAAAAGCTGACCAGCGGTCCGGCATTGCCGGGTAAGCTGGCAGACTGCACCGCCCAGGACCTGAACCGCACCGAGCTGTTCCTCGTCGAAGGGGACTCGGCGGGCGGTTCTGCCAAGCAGGCGCGCGATCGCGAATATCAGGCGATCATGCCGCTGAAAGGCAAGATCCTGAATACCTGGGAAGTCTCGTCCGATGAAGTGTTAGCTTCGCAAGAAGTGCACGACATTTCGGTGGCGATTGGTATTGACCCGGATAGCGATGATTTAAGCCAGCTGCGCTACGGCAAAATTTGTATTCTGGCGGATGCCGATTCCGATGGCCTGCACATTGCCACCCTGCTGTGCGCGCTGTTTGTGAGACATTTCCGTACCCTGGTGAAAGAGGGGCACGTCTACGTCGCGCTGCCGCCGCTGTACCGTATCGATCTCGGTAAAGAGGTCTACTACGCGCTGACGGAAGAAGAAAAAACCGGCGTGCTGGAGCAGCTGAAGCGTAAGAAGGGCAAGCCAAACGTCCAGCGCTTTAAAGGCCTGGGTGAGATGAACCCAATGCAGCTGCGGGAAACCACGCTTGATCCGAATACCCGCCGGCTGGTGCAACTGGTGATCAGCGATGAGGATGAGCAGCAGACCACGGCGATGATGGACATGCTGCTGGCCAAGAAGCGTTCCGAAGACCGTCGCAACTGGCTGCAGGAGAAGGGCGATATGGCGGATCTGGAAGTGTAAGTCTGTACGCTGCGCCTGACGTAAAAGGGAGCCTCAGGCTCCCTTTTTCATTTCACGACTGCGTCGGCGGGCTTAGACGCCAGGCTGCAGGATACGGATGGTGGTCTCCAGCACATCGCCTTTGACCGCTTCCGACCAGGCTTTCATGTGCGGCGTTTGCAGGTGCGCTTCAAGATGCGCGACGCTTTCCCACTGCTCCACCATGACGATAGAGTCGGGGGCCGTGGTCTGGAAGCTGACGCCGGCGGCATGATCTACCATGGGCGCGTAGCCGTGGCAGCCGGCCTCCTGCAAAACGGTCGGAATGATTTTCGCGAACTGATCGAGAACCGCCTGACGGTGGTGCTGGCCCGGGCGGGTACGGATTTCTGCAATCACTGTTAACATGGTTAACTCAACTCCTTCTGTGTGTATCTCGTCATACTCCAGGTTCGAATAACTCGAAATATGTAGAGCGTAGATCTGTAGTTAACCAAAAATTTCCGCCAGATGCTTGCGATATTCTGCGATATACCGTGGGACATCAGGCATTTTAATCACGTCGTTGGCGATAAAGGTCGGCAGCGCTTCCATTCCCAGGAACTGGTTAGCCTTATGGAACGGCAGGTAAACGCCGTCAACGCCGACGCCGTGGAAGAACTGGTCTTCGTCGGTGAAGGCTTCCATCGGCGCGTTCCAGGTCAGGGAGAGCATATATTTTTTCCCCTGCACCAGGCCGCCGGAGCCATATTTTTTGCTGGCGTCGGAGCGGGTACGACCGTCGCTGGCGTACAGCGAGCCGTGGCCTTCGGTAAAGACATCATCCATATATTTCTTCACCGTCCACGGGGCGCCCATCCACCAGCCCGGCATCTGCCAGATCACCACATCGGCCCAGAGGAAATTCTGCACTTCTGCTTTTACGTCGTACTCGCTTTCGGCGCGAACGCTTTTAACATCGTGCCCGGCGTCGCGCAGATAACTCTCCGCGACCTCGGTCAGGGTGTCGTTCAGCTGGCCATTCGAGTGCGCGAACTTTTTTGCGCCATTGATAATCAGGATGTTGCTCATCATTTGTCCTCAATCTTGAAAATTTGCCGATGATCTTACCCCGCGAAGCGGGGCAGTAAAATGAGCAAAATGTGCAAAGTCTTTTGCCAAATGAGCAATAATCTCGCTACCAGTACACGCGGGCTTCGAAGCCGCCGTCGCGCGCGTTGGCGAAATCAACCTGCATGCCGTGCAGCGAGGCGATGCGCCGGACGATAGACAGGCCCAGGCCGCTGCCCGGCGCGTCCTGCCCCGGCGGGCGATAAAAACGCTCGCCGATGCGCGCCAGCGCCTGCGGGCTAATGCCTGGGCCGTTATCACGCACCCGAAACTCGCGGCCGTTGAGGGTGATATCAACCTGGCTGCCGCGCGGGCTATAGCGTACGGCATTATCCAGCAGGTTGCGCACCAGCAGGCTGAGCAGCAGCGGCTGGCCGGTGTGAACGATATGACTGGCATTCAGGTGTAGGCGTAGTTCAATGGCGGACTGCTGCGCATGGTGATACATCTCCATCACCGCCGACTGCAGCAGGTCGTCGATGGCGACCGGCTGCACGTCGTCCAGTTGGGCGAGTGAGTCCAGCCGCGACAGCGTCAGCAGTTGATCGACCAGCCGGGTGGCGCGATCGATCCCCTGGTGGAGCTGGGCCAGCGCTTTCTCACGTCCTTCTGCATCGTCCATAGAGAGCTGGGCGACGTCGGTCTGTACCTTCAGCGCCGCCAGCGGGCTGCGCAGTTCATGGGCGGCATCAGAGGTAAACCGACGTTCGCGCAGCATGGCGTTATGGGTGCGCTGGAACAGCTGATTCAGAGCCTCGACCAGCGGGCGGACTTCGGAGGGGATCTTCTCCACGCTGAGCGATTCCGCTGAGTCCGGCGCGCGCAGGCGCAGCGTGCGCGCCAGCTTTTTCAACGGCGCCAGTTCGCGGCTTAACAGCACGATAAGCAGCACGAACATCAGCGGCAGGGCGATCATCCACGGGGTGAGCTGCGAGGTCACGATATCCATCGCCATTTCGCGCCGATAATCCCACTCCTGACCGACGACGATGCGATGGCGACCGTCGTCGGTGGTTAGCCACAGGAAGCGCCATTCGTCATCATCGCCGCGCAGGTAGCCATTGCTGAACCCCTCGCGCTGCGAGTTCCACTGGATATCCTCCCCGTTCTCACCGTCGTTGAGCACCATGGTGCCGTCGCGGGTGAAGATGGCGAACGCCAGCGCGTCGTCGTCGATGTGTCCATGCCGCACCTTTTTCTTTTCACCGAACGATTCGGGCGGGGCGCGGAGTTCATCGAAATGCATGGCGCTCAGGCGGCGGGCGAACAGCAGCTGCTGGGTATCGAACAGCTTATCCAGCTTTTTGCTGGTTTGCTGCCAGGCGATCACGCTGGCGACGCCCCAGGCGGCCGCGGTCAGCACAGCAAACAGCAGCGTCAGACGGACGCGCAGGCTCAGGCGGGCAAGTCGTTTCATGCGTCACCCAGGGTATAGCCTATGCCGTGGACAGTGCGGATAAATCCGCTACCGAGTTTGCGGCGCAGATGATGGACGTGAACTTCCACGGCGTTGCTGGAGACCTCGTCGTCCCAGGTGTAGAGCTTTTCTTCGATAAGCTTGCGCGGCAGTACGCGACCAGCGTTACGCAGCAGCAGTTCCAGCAGGGCGAACTCTTTCGGCTTTAGCACCAGGCTCTCGCCGTCGAGGCTGGCGGTTAAGCGGTTCGGGTCGAGGCTCACCTTGCCGTGGCGCAGCTCGCTGCTGCTCTGGCCGTGCGCGCGACGGATCAACGCTTCGAGGCGCGCCGCCACTTCAATCAGGGCGAAAGGTTTGCACAGATAGTCATCGGCGCCGAGCCGTAGCCCCTCCACTCGCTGGCTGAGCGCATCGCGGGCGGTAAGGATCAGCACTGGCTCATGGCGGCCCTTGTCCCGCCATTCGCGCAGAATATCGAGGCCATCGATGCCGGGGAGGGTGAGATCCAGGATTGCAGCGTCGTAGGGGGCGCTATATAAGGCATTTTTGCCCTCCAGCCCGGCGGTAAACCAGTCAATGCTGAAGCCCATTTTGCTCAGCCCGGCTTTGATGCCGTCGCCGATCAGCTTGTCATCTTCCACCAGTAATATGCGCATGTTTCCCTCCGACGATCCTGTTTCTTTGCGCAGTAAACCGCGTTGAAGCGGGTGATGTACAGCATTAAAATTTCTTTTTTCCGCTTAAGAAGTCGTTAAGTTTTGTCGGGCGTAATAGGAGCCATATCAACACGAAGGGAGAACACATCATGAAGAAAATTGCTGCGATGACCGCGATCGTTGCCCTGGTTTCCATGCCGGTGCTGGCTGCCGAACAGGGCGGGTTTACCGGTCCTTCTTCGACCACGCAGGTCAGTTCCACCGCGCAGGCTGGCGGATTCACCGGCCCGAGCGGCGCGGTGACCACCGTCGCCAATGCCAAATCGCTGCGGGACGATACCTGGGTGACCCTGCGCGGCAAGATAACCGAGCGCATTTCTGACGATCTGTATAAATTCCAGGATGCTTCCGGGGTGATCAATGTCGATATCGACCACAAGCGCTGGAACGGCGTGACCGTCGGCCCGCAGGACACAGTAGAAATTCAGGGGGAAGTCGATAAGGACTGGAACTCAGTAGAAATCGACGTTAAACAGATCCGTAAAATCGCGCCATAAGTCTTCGTCAGATAAGCGCAAGATCGGTCAGGCATCGCGATCCTCGCTCTGTCAGAGTATGTCGCGAGGAGGAGACGATGAACGATATTAAGGCCAGCCCGGCGTATGTCGGGCGCTTCCAGCGTGTCTGTAGGTACATTGCGCGCCATCTTGATGAGCCGCTGTCGCTGGAGGCGCTGAGCGCGATAGCGCACAGTTCGCCTTACCATTTTCACCGGCAATTTAGCGCTTATACCGGCATTCCATTGTACCGGTATATTCAGTGGTTGCGTCTGCGACGCGCCTGTTGGCGCCTGGCGTTCAACCCCCGCGATAAAGTCATCGATATTGCCCTTGATGCCGGATTTCAGAATGCGGAGTCGTTCAGTCGTGCCTTCCGTACCGCGTTTGACCAAAGCCCGACCCAATTCCGTCAGCAACCGGACTGGGCCGAGTGGCATCGACGCGTACCGAAACATACGCTACAGGAGCAAACGTCGATGGACGTCAATATCATTTCCTTCCCCACCACCCGGATAGCCGTACTGCAACATCGCGGCAGCCCGGACCTTGTCAACACCACCGCCGCGCGTTTTATCGCCTGGCGTAAGACGAGCGGATTATCGCCCGTCGCCACCAGCGATACCTGGGGTATCGCCTGGGACGATCCGCAGACCACCCCGCAGGAGGCATTTCGTTTTGATATCTGCGGTACGGTCGCTGGGCCGGTCGGTGAAAACGCCTTTGGCGTGATTAACGGCGAAATCCCCGGCGGACGCTGCGCCGTCGTGCGCCATCACGGCTCGCTGGACACGCTGGCGAACAGCGTTTGGTTTCTCTATCGCGACTGGTTACCCGCGTCAGGCGAGACGTTACGGGATTTTCCGGTGTACTTCCGTTACCTCAATTTTGTCCATGAGGTGGCTGAGCATGAACTGCAAACCGATATTTATCTGCCGCTGGCCTGATTAAGCTTGACGGAATCCTCAGCCGATCTCACGGCCTGTGACTCAGGGCGTGAGATCGGGTATTATCGCGGGTAGTTTTGCCGTCCGAACGGTCGGTACCCAGATTGAGGATCCACGATTAATGAGCGATATGGCAGAGCGCCTTGCGCTGCATGAATTTACGGAAAATGCTTACCTGAACTACTCCATGTACGTGATCATGGACAGGGCATTACCGTTTATTGGCGATGGCTTAAAACCGGTCCAGCGTCGCATCGTCTACGCGATGTCCGAGCTGGGGCTGAACGCCAGCGCGAAATTCAAAAAGTCCGCCCGCACCGTCGGCGACGTGTTGGGTAAATATCACCCGCACGGCGACAGCGCCTGCTATGAAGCGATGGTGCTGATGGCGCAGCCGTTCTCTTACCGTTACCCGCTGGTAGACGGGCAGGGAAACTGGGGTGCGCCGGACGATCCGAAATCCTTCGCCGCCATGCGTTACACCGAGTCCCGCCTGTCGAAGTATGCTGAACTGCTGCTCAGCGAGCTGGGACAGGGAACGGTCGACTGGGTACCAAACTTTGACGGGACGCTGCAGGAGCCGAAAATGCTGCCTGCGCGTCTACCGAACATCCTGCTTAATGGCACCACCGGCATCGCGGTGGGTATGGCCACTGATATTCCGCCGCACAACCTGCGTGAAGTGGCCAAAGCGGCTATTACCCTGATTGAGCAGCCGAAAACGACTCTCGACGAACTGCTGGATATCGTGCAGGGGCCGGATTTCCCGACCGAGGCGGAGATCATCACCTCGCGGGCGGAAATTCGCAAAATCTACCAGAACGGACGCGGCTCAGTGCGCATGCGCGCGGTGTGGAGCAAAGAGGACGGCGCGGTGGTGATTAGCGCGCTGCCGCACCAGGTTTCCGGCGCCAAAGTGCTGGAGCAGATTGCGGCGCAGATGCGCAATAAAAAGCTGCCGATGGTTGACGATCTGCGCGACGAATCGGACCACGAAAACCCGACCCGTCTGGTGATCGTCCCGCGCTCCAACCGGGTGGATATGGAACAGGTGATGAACCACCTGTTTGCTACTACCGATCTGGAAAAAAGCTACCGCATCAACCTCAATATGATCGGCCTCGACGGACGCCCGGCGGTGAAAAACCTGCTGGAGATCCTCAGCGAGTGGCTGGTGTTCCGTCGCGATACCGTGCGTCGCCGTCTGAACCATCGGTTAGAGAAAGTGCTTAAGCGCCTGCATATCCTTGAAGGTTTGCTGGTGGCGTTTCTCAATATCGATGAAGTGATCGAGATCATCCGCACCGAAGATGAACCGAAGCCAGCCCTGATGTCGCGCTTTGGCATCAGCGAAACCCAGGCGGAAGCGATTCTGGAATTAAAACTGCGCCACCTCGCCAAACTGGAAGAGATGAAGATCCGCGGCGAGCAGGACGAGCTGGAAAAAGAGCGCGACCAGCTGCAGGCGATTCTGGCTTCTGAGCGTAAAATGAACAACCTGCTGAAAAAAGAGCTGCAGGCTGATGCCGATGCTTTCGGTGACGAACGCCGCTCGCCGCTTCACGAACGTGAAGAAGCGAAAGCGATGAGCGAGCATGATATGCAGCCGTCTGAGCCAGTGACTATCGTTCTGTCGCAGATGGGCTGGGTGCGGAGCGCCAAAGGGCACGACATCGACGCTCAGGGCTTGAGCTATAAAGCGGGCGACAGCTGGAAGGCCTCGGCGAAAGGCAAGAGCAACCAGCCGGTGGTGTTTATCGATACCACCGGGCGCAGCTATGCCATCGATCCGATTACCCTGCCTTCCGCGCGTGGCCAGGGCGAGCCGCTTACCGGTAAGCTGACTCTGCCGCCGGGGGCGACCGTGGAACATATGCTGATGGAAAGCGACGATCGTAAGCTGCTGATGGCTTCCGACGCGGGCTACGGTTTTGTCTGCACCTTCAACGATCTGGTGGCGCGCAACCGTGCCGGTAAAGCGCTGATCACCCTGCCTGACAACGCGCACGTGATGCCGCCGCTGGTGATTGAGGACGAGTCCGATATGCTGCTGGCCATCACGGCCGCCGGACGGATGCTGATGTTCCCGGTGAGCGATCTACCGCAGCTGTCGAAAGGCAAGGGCAACAAAATTATCAGCATTCCTGCGGCGGAAGCCGCCGCCGGGCAGGATGGCCTGGCGCATCTGTTTATCCTGCCACCGCAGAGCACGCTCACCATCCATGTTGGCAAACGGAAAATCAAACTGCGTCCGGAAGAGCTGCAAAAAGTCACCGGCGAGCGTGGTCGCCGCGGTTCGCTGATGCGCGGGCTGCAGAAGATCGACCGTGTTGAAATCGACTCGCCGCGCCGCGCCGCGGCAGGCGATAGTGAAGAGTAAACGCCACTCCTCCCGTCTTTGACGGGAGGAGGCGAAAAAATGCCGCAAAATCGTTGTTTATTCAGGCGTTGCGATTAACAATGTCCATCACCAGGGACCCAGGAAGAACGGTCCCGGCCTGCGCAGAACTGATGAGCCTGCCTTCTGTCAGCAGCGAATAATTCTAAGCGGTTTGGGTTTTAGAGGTAGCTATGCTATTCATTTTTCGAGTAATTTTCGTGGTCATTTATTGCATCGTGGTGTGCATACTTGGCTGTCTGTACTGCTTGTTCAGCCCGCGTAATCCAAAACATGTTGCCACTTTCGGCCATCTGTTTGGCCGCTTATCTCCGGTATTTGGCCTGAAGGTGGAACTGCGCAAACCTGCTGATGCGGAAAGCTATGGCAACGCGATCTACATCGCTAACCACCAGAACAACTATGATATGGTGACGGCGTCGAACATCGTGCAGCCGCCGACGGTCACCGTAGGTAAAAAAAGCCTGCTGTGGATCCCGTTCTTTGGCCAGCTCTACTGGCTGACGGGCAACCTGCTGATTGACCGTAATAACCGAACCAAAGCGCATGGCACCATTGCTGAAGTGGTGAATGCCTTTAAAAAGCGTAAAATTTCGTTCTGGATGTTCCCGGAAGGGACCCGCAGTCGCGGCCGCGGCCTGCTGCCTTTTAAAACCGGCGCCTTTCACGCGGCGATCGCCGCCGGAGTGCCGATTATTCCGGTGTGCGTGTCCAACACATCGAACAAAATTAAGCTCAACCGCTGGAACAACGGTCTGGTGATTGTTGAGATGCTGCCGCCGGTGGATACCAGCCAGTTCGGTAAAGACAACGTGCGCGCGCTGGCGACGCATTGCCGCGAGCTGATGGCCGCCAAAATTGCTGAGCTGGACAACGAAGTGGCCGCGCGCGAAGCGGCTAAAAAGTCATAAGACAGGAAACGCCGCCAACGCGCGCGTATTGCTGGCGGGAAACGAATTCCCTTTTTCATTTGTCAGTATGTCATGGAGTTAATATGTCACTCAGTCGGCGTCAGTTTATTAAGGCTTCCGGCGTAGCGCTGTGCGCTGGCGCCGCGCCGCTGAAAGCCCATGCCGCCGGCCAGCAGCTTGCGCTGCCGGTTCCGCCGCTGCTGGAATCGCGTCGCGGTCAGCCGCTGTTTCTGACGCTGCAGCGTTCGCACTGGTCGTTTACGCCAGGCACTCGCGCCCCCGTCTGGGGGATCAATGGCCGCTACATGGGGCCGACGATCCGCGTCTGGAGCGGGGATGACGTCAAGCTTATCTACAGCAACCGTCTGACTGAGAATGTCGCGATGACCATCCGCGGTCTGCAGGTGCCTGGCCCGCTGATCGGCGGCGCGGCGCGTATGATGTCGCCGAACGCCGACTGGGCGCCGGTGCTGCCTATCCGCCAGAGCGCTGCCACCTTGTGGTATCAGGCCAACACGCCGAACCGGATGGCGAAGCAGGTATACAACGGCCTGGCCGGCATGTGGCTGGTGGAAGATGAGGTCAGCAAGAACCTGCCAATCCCTAACCACTACGGCGTTGATGACTTCCCGGTGATTATTCAGGACAAGCGGCTGGATAACTTCGGCACGCCGGAATATAGCGAACCGGGGAGCGGCGGCTTCGTTGGCGATACGCTGCTGGTTAACGGCGTGCAGAGCCCCTATGTCGAAGTGTCGCGCGGCTGGGTGCGCCTGCGCCTGCTGAACGCCTCCAACTCCCGGCGCTATCAGCTGCAGATGAGCGATGGCCGACTGCTGCATGTGATTTCCGGGGATCAGGGGTTCCTGCCGGCGCCGGTCTCGCTCAAGCAGCTGTCGCTGGGGCCGGGGGAACGGCGTGAAATTCTGGTCGATATGACCAACGGCGATGAAGTGTCCATTACCTGCGGTGAAGCGGCGAGTATTGTCGACCGTATCCGCGGCTTTTTTGAACCGTCAAGTATTCTGGTCTCCACGCTGGTGTTGACCCTGCGCCCGACCGGGCTGCTGCCGCTGGTCACTGACAGTCTGCCGGTGCGTCTGCTGCCGACCGAGCTGCTCTCCGGCACGCCAATCCGCAGCCGGGATATCACCCTTGGCGACGATCCGGGCATCAACGGCCAGCTGTGGGATCCGCAGCGTATCGATATCACGGCGCAACAGGGGACCTGGGAGCGCTGGACGGTGCGCGCCGACCGCCCGCAGTCGTTCCATATTGAAGGGGTGATGTTCCAGATCCGTAACGTCAACGGCTCGTCGCCCTTCCCGGAAGATCGCGGCTGGAAGGACACCGTGTGGGTCGACGGGCAGGTTGAACTGCTGGTCTACTATGCTCAGCCGTCGTGGCCGCACTTCCCGTTCCAGTATCTGAGCCAGACGCTGGAGCTTGCCGACCGCGGCTCGATCGGCCAGATGCTGGTGAATCCCGCGCCGTAATCTCTTCAACCCTGGCCGGAACACGGTCAGGGTTTGAGAAAATCCTCCTTCATTTCCACTATCATTCCGGCTTATAATCCACGCCCTTTTGGTTATTTTTTTATCATTTCCCCCGGAAGCAATATGAGCGCAATATCCCTGATCCAACCGGATCGTGACCTTTTTTCCTGGCCGCAATACTGGGCTGCCTGTTTTGGCCCTGCGCCATTTTTACCGATGTCGCGTGAAGAGATGGACCAACTTGGCTGGGATAGCTGCGACATTATTCTGGTGACCGGCGACGCCTACGTCGACCACCCGAGCTTCGGGATGGCCATCTGCGGCCGTATGCTGGAAGCGCAGGGGTTCCGGGTGGGGATCATTTCCCAGCCGGACTGGAACAGCAAAGACGACTTTATGCGCCTGGGTAAGCCGAACCTGTTCTTCGGCGTGACCGCGGGCAATATGGACTCGATGATCAACCGCTACACCGCCGACCGTAAGCTGCGCCATGACGATGCTTACACCGCCGGCAACGTGGCGGGTAAACGCCCGGACCGCGCCACCCTGGTCTACACCCAGCGCTGTAAAGAGGCGTGGAAAGACGTGCCGGTGATCCTTGGCGGCATCGAGGCCAGCCTGCGCCGTACCGCGCATTATGATTACTGGTCCGATACCGTGCGCCGCTCGGTGCTGGTGGACTCCAAGGCCGATATGCTGATGTTCGGCAACGGCGAGCGTCCGCTGGTGGAAGTCGCGCATCGCCTGGCGATGGGCGAAACCATCGACCAGATCCGCGATGTGCGCAATACCGCCATCATGGTGAAAGAGGCGCTGCCGGGCTGGAGCGGCGTCGATTCCACCCGCCTGGATACGCCTGGCAAAATTGATCCCATCCCGCATCCGTACGGTGAGGATCTGCCGTGTGCCGATAACAAGCCGGTTGCGCCGAAAAAGCAGGAAGCCAAAAGCATCACCGTGCAGCCGCCGCGGCCCAAACCGTGGGAAAAGACCTATGTGCTGCTGCCTTCCTTCGAGAAGGTGAAAGGCGATAAGGTCCTGTACGCTCACGCTTCGCGTATTCTGCACCATGAAACCAACCCCGGCTGCGCCCGGGCGCTGATGCAAAAGCATGGCGAACGCTATATCTGGATCAACCCGCCGGCAATCCCGCTCTCGACTGAAGAGATGGACAGCGTCTTCGCGCTGCCTTACAAGCGTGTGCCGCATCCTGCTTACGGCGACGCGCGTATCCCGGCGTATGAGATGATCCGTTTCTCGATCAACATCATGCGCGGCTGCTTCGGCGGCTGTTCGTTCTGCTCAATCACCGAGCACGAAGGGCGCATTATCCAGAGCCGTTCAGAAGATTCGATCATTAATGAAATCGAAGCCATTCGCGACACGGTGCCCGGCTTTACCGGGGTGATCTCCGATCTCGGCGGACCAACGGCCAACATGTATATGCTGCGCTGCAAATCGCCACGCGCCGAGCAGACCTGCCGCCGTCTCTCCTGCGTCTACCCGGATATCTGCCCGCACATGGATACCAACCATGAGCCGACGATCAATCTTTACCGTCGCGCCCGTGAGCTGAAGGGCATTAAGAAGATCCTCATTGCCTCTGGCGTACGCTATGACATCGCCGTCGAAGATCCGCGCTATATCAAAGAGCTGGCGACCCACCACGTCGGCGGCTATCTGAAGATCGCCCCGGAGCATACCGAAGAGGGGCCGCTGTCGAAGATGATGAAGCCGGGGATGGGCAGCTACGACCGCTTTAAAGAATTGTTTGATACCTATTCGAAGCAGGCGGGTAAAGAACAGTATCTGATCCCGTACTTTATCTCCGCCCATCCGGGAACCCGCGATGAAGATATGGTGAACCTGGCGCTGTGGCTGAAGAAACATCGCTTCCGTCTCGACCAGGTGCAGAACTTCTATCCGTCGCCGTTGGCGAACTCGACCACCATGTATTACACCGGCAAGAACCCGCTGGGCAAGATTGGCTATAAGAGCGAAGAGGTGGTGGTGCCGAAGGGCGATAAACAGCGCCGTCTGCATAAAGCGCTGCTGCGCTATCACGATCCGGCAAACTGGCCGCTGATCCGTCAGGCGCTGGAGGCGATGGGTAAAAAGCACCTGATTGGCTCACGCCGCGACTGCCTGGTGCCTGCCCCGACGTTGGATGAGATGCGCGAAGCGCGTCGCCAGAACCGCCATACCCGTCCGGCGCTGACCAAGCACACGCCGATTGTACATCAGCGTTCTAACGGTGAAACGACGGCGAAAAAACCGGTCAAACGCGGTAAAGTCGCCGGGCGTTAAGCCTGACGTTGTGCCCGGTAGCGCTTTGCTGACCGGGCCAGTTGGAGAGCCGGATAAGCGTCAGCGCTATCCGGCTTTTTTATATGTTAGCCGCCAAACTGATCCGGATCGGGCCCTAAACGCTTGCCCTGGTCCAGCTTCGCGATTTCGCTGAGTTCGTCTTTGTCGAGACGGAAATCCCAGACGTTAAAGTTTTCCGCGATACGCGACGGCGTCACTGATTTCGGGATCACCACCAGACCGCTATCAAGATGCCAGCGGATGACGATTTGCGCCGGCGTTTTGCCGTACTTATCGGCTAGCTGGTGGATGACTTTCTGATCGAACACCCCTTTACCGCCCTGGGCCAGCGGGCTCCAGGATTCGGTCTGGATCTTGTGGGTGGCGTTCCAGGCATGCAGTTGACGCTGCTGCAGCAGCGGATGGAGCTCAATCTGGTTGATCACCGGTGCGACGCCGGTTTCATCAATCAGCTTCTGCAGATGCGGGACCTGGAAATTACACACGCCGATGCTTTTCGCCAGCCCCTGCTGCTGCAGCTCGATCAGCGCCTGCCAGGCTTCGACGTAATGGCCGATCGCCGGCACCGGCCAGTGGATTAAGTAGAGATCCACATAGTCGAGCTTCAGCTTGCTGAGGCTCTCTTTCAGCGCCTCGTGCGGCCGTTTTTGATCGTCGTTCCACAGCTTGGTGGTGATGAACAGCTCATCGCGATTGACGCCTGCGCTGTGCAGCGCGTTGCCGACGCCGGCCTCATTTTGGTACGCGGCGGCGGTGTCAAAAGAGCGATAACCGACTTCCAGCGCCTTATGAATGGCGGAGACGACTTCCTCGTTGCCAGCTTTCCACACGCCGAGACCCAGCTGCGGCATCAGGTTGCCGTCGTGTAGTTTTATAACGGTTGGATGTGTCATGCCTTCCTCCTGTTAATGAACTCGGCGAGGCAGAATCCGCCGAGGGGTAGCATTAAGTCTGGACGAAATAGCTAAAAACGGTAGTAAAAACACCTCTCCCCGACGTTTGTTTAACGTAAGGAGAGGTGAATCAGGCGGGGTTAAATTAGCGAGCAGCCTCGTAAATACGGCGGCTGACGTCCAGGGTGATATCCTGATGTTCGCCCAGTTTGGTCATGCCGTGCTCTTCCAGTTTCGCCAGCAGCGCCGGGATGGAGCTACCGTCGAGACCGTAATCGGAGAGGCGGGTCGGCACCCCCATCTGCTCGAAGAAACTCCGGGTTGCGGCAATAGCGGCATCGATACGCTGTTCTTCGGAGCCCTCGGTGATATTCCATACGCGCTCGGCATACTGCAGCAGCTTCGCGCGCTTGGTATCGCGTTTCTCGTTCCACAGCGCCGGCAGCACGATAGCCAGCGTCTGGGCGTGATCCAGACCATGCATCGCCGTCAGTTCGTGGCCGAGCATATGGGTCGCCCAGTCCTGCGGTACGCCAGCGCCGATAAGACCGTTCAGCGCCTGAGTCGCCGCCCACATAATATTAGCGCGCACGTCGTAGTTCTCTGGCTCCTGCAGCGCTTTCGGGCCATCTTCCACCAGCGTCAGCAGAATGCCTTCGGCGAAACGGTCCTGAATTTTGCCGTCAACCGGGTAGGTGACGTACTGTTCAACGGTATGGACGAAGGCGTCAACCACGCCGTTGGCGACCTGGCGCGGTGGCAGAGTGTAGGTGTAAACCGGGTCGAGGATCGCGAACTGTGGCTGGACGTGCGAAGACATAAACGCGCGTTTGTCGCCGGTGGTTTTCCGCGAAATCACCGCCCCTTTGTTTGATTCAGAACCGGTCGCTGGCAGAGTCAGAACCGAACCCATTGGAATGGCGCTGGCGATCTTACTGCCGTAAGTTTCCATAATTTCCCATGGATCGATAGCGGCGTCGTAATGGGCCGCCGCGGCGATGAACTTGGTGCCATCCAGTACTGAACCGCCGCCGACCGCCAGCAGGAAGGTGACCTTCTCTTCACGGGCGAGCTTCACGGCGTTCATCAGAGTTTCGTAAGACGGGTTCGGCTCGATGCCGCCAAATTCAAGGACATCCAGGCCATTCAGGGCGGTGAGTACCTGATCCAGGACGCCCGTTTTTTTCACGCTGCCGCCGCCGTAGGTGATCAGTACGCGAGCCTCCGCCGGGATCTGTTCACGCAGCTTTTCAATCGCGCCTTTGCCAAACAGAATGCGGGTTGGGGTATGCAGGTCAAAATTATTCATTGCTAGTGTCCTCAAAAGAGTAAAACCGCCGACAGGGACGATACCGCTGCCAGATGACGGTTATTGTGGTCCCGGCGCCGTTGACCCTCAATGCACATTTCTGCCTATGTCTTGCCTATTTCTCCATGTGGCTGGAGAATTCTCGCCAGCCTGCGCACAATGTATGGGTGAAGAAACATCGGGAGAGGCGGTGGCAATGCAACACGCACAGATATGCCAGATATTGACAGAGAAGATTAACCAGCTGAAAGATAAGCACGAACTGTTAAGTTCGCTGCTGCCTGACGTCCGCCTGCTGTATGGGACGCAGCCGGGTACCCGGACGCCGGTGATGTATCAGCCGGGGATCGTTTTTCTCTTTTCCGGCCATAAAATTGGTTATATCAATGAGCGGACTTTTCGCTACGACACAAATGAATATCTGCTGCTGACCGTGCCGCTGCCCTTCGAATGCGAAACCTTTGCCACCCCGGAGGTGCCCCTCGCCGGGATGCGTCTGAACGTCGATATCCTGCAGCTGCAGGAGCTGCTGATGGATATTGGCGAGGATCCGCTGTTTCAGCCCGCCGTCGCCTCCAGCGGAATAAATTCGGCAGTGCTTTCCGAAGATATTTTATGCGCTGCCGAACGGCTGCTCGACGTCATGGATCGTCCGCTGGACGCGCGCATTCTTGGCAAGCAGATTATCCGTGAAATCCTCTACTATGTGCTGACGGGCCCCTGCGGCGGCGCACTGCTGGCGTTGGTCAGCCGGCAGACCCATTTCAGTTTGATAAGCCGCGTGCTGAAACACATCGAGAGCCAGTACACCGAAAACCTGAGCGTCGATCGGCTGGCGGCAGAGGCGAATATGAGCGTCTCGGCGTTTCACCATAATTTTAAATCGGTGACCAGTACTTCACCGCTGCAGTATTTGAAAACCTACCGTTTGCACAAGGCGCGCATGCTGATGATCCATGACGGCATGAAGGCCAGCGCGGCGGCGATGCGGGTGGGGTATGAAAGTCCTTCGCAGTTCAGCCGCGAGTTTAAGCGCTACTTCGGTATGACGCCCGGGGAAGATGCCGCACGAATTCGCACGATGCAGGGCATGTAATATCGGGAAGGGCAAGCCGGGCGGGCGCAGGCCCCCCGGCAGGTGGCCGTCAGGCGCTGCAGTATTTCTTTTTGATCACCACGAACAGCGTGCCGAGCAGGCCCGCCAGCAGCAGAGCAATCGGCAGGATCATCAGGCAGGTCATGACCTGATCTTCATGGCGCTTCACAAACGGGATCATGCTCAGCGCATAGCCGAGACCCGTGACCACGCCAACCCACAGCAGGGCGCTCAGCCAGTTGAAGAACTGAAAGCGGCGGTTCGGCAGGCCGGAAATCCCCGCCATGGTTGGCAGCAGGGTGCGGACAAATGCCAGAAAGCGGCCCGCGAGCAGCGCCAGCAGGCCGTGGCGATCAAACATACAGGTGGCGCGCTGATGGTACTTATGCGGCAGATGCGCCAGCCAGCCTTTCACCGTTTGCGTATTGCCCAGCCAGCGCCCTTGCACATAGCTCAACCAGCAGCCGAGGCTGGCGGCGGCGGTCAGAATGGCGATAGTGGGCACAAAGTCCATGACGCCTTTAGCAATCAGCGCGCCGGCGAGCAGCAGCAAGCTGTCCCCCGGTAAAAAGGACGCGGGCAGCAGCCCGTTTTCCAGAAACAGGGTGGCGAACATAACCAGATATACAACGCCCACAACGTGAGGGTTCGCCAATGCGGCAAAATCATGTTGCCACAACGCGGCGACAATCTCTTGAATGACAACCATGGACTTTCCTAAGTGGTACCGTATTGTTGACTAGTGTACTCCTGAAGAGACCCGAGCACCTTGATCCCGGGCGCAACAAAAGCGGCCGCTTTGCTAAAAAGCGTCCGCTATTGTTGCCACTGACTGTCACTTTACACGATACGCGCGAAGCCCGCTGCTAAATCCGCCTGCAGATCGTCAACATTTTCGAGACCAATGTGCAAACGGATCAACGTGCCGCTGAAGTCGACTTCCGCATCCGGTCGGATGTGAGCGATTTGCTCCGGCTGATTGGCCAGAATCAGCGATTCAAAGCCGCCCCACGAGTAGGCCATGCTGAACAGGCTGAAGTTGTCGAGATACGCTGCCAGCTCAGCGTCGTTGAGACGCTTGTTGAGCACAAACGAGAACAGCCCGCTGCTGCCGGTAAAATCGCGCTTCCAGAACTCATGGCCTTTACTGCCGGGCAGGGCGGGGTGGTTGACCCGCGCCACCTGCGGATGCTGCGCCAGCCACTCGGCGATGCGCAGGCTGCTTTCATGATGCTGACGCAGGCGCACGCCCAGGGTGCGCAGGCCGCGGCTGGTCATATAGGCGGTATCGGCGTCCAGCATTTGCCCCATCAGATAGGCATTCTCACGCAGCTGCGGCCAGCAGCGCGCGTTCGCCACCGCAGTGCCGACCATGGCGTCGGAATGGCCGATCAGATATTTGGTGCCTGCCTGAATGGAAATATCGATGCCAAAATCCAGCGCTTTGAACAGGATCCCCGCCGCCCAGGTGTTATCGATCATGATAATCGCTTCCGGGGCGACCTGACGCACGGCGGCGACAATCGCTGGCACATCATGCACTTCCATGGTGATGGAGCCAGGCGATTCCAGGAACACCACGCGGGTCTCCGGCCGAATAAGTTGGGCAATATCGGCGCCAATGAGGGGATCGAACCAGCTGGTGGCGACGCCGAGTTTAGCGAGAATTTTGGTACAAAAATCCTGGCTTGGCTCATAGGCGGTATTGGTCATCAGCACATGGTCGCCCTGTTCGACGAACGCCAGGATGGTGTTGGCCACCGCGGCCGCGCCACAGGGGAAGAGGGCGCAGCCGGCGCCGCCTTCCAGCTCGCACATCGCTTCCTGCAGTGAGAAGTGGGTCAGGGTGCCGCGACGCCCGTAGAACAGCTCGCCGTTAGCCCGGTTGCGGGTGGCGTGTTTTTTGGCTTCCACGGTATCGAAAACCAGCGATGACGCGCGCTGGATCACGCTGTTCACTGAGCCCTGGGTATATTTTTTGCTCCGTCCGGCGTTGACCAGCGCGGTATCAAGATGTTTATCAGCCATGTTGATGAACCTGTTTTTATACGTCTGGACGTCTAAACTAGCATGAATCTTCTTTTCTGTACCAGTGCGGCGCCGATACAGGCGAAAATTTTACCAGGCCCGCAGTAAGCCGCTTTTTTACTGCGTGAGCGCAAGGAAAATAAACGTGATTTGCTGCACAGTGTAAATACTAATGAGAACCACTATCAATTCGATGTCGTTTTGATATTATTGTGGGCAGATTTTGTGATTATCGTCGTGGAGATAGAGCGTGGGTAATAATTTGATGCAGGCGGATCTCTCCGTTTGGGGTATGTATCATCATGCCGATATTGTCGTTAAGGTGGTGATGATTGGCCTGATTCTGGCGTCGGTCGTCACCTGGGCCATCTTTTTCGGCAAAGGGGCGGAAATCCTCGCCAGCAAGCGTCGCCTCAAACGTGAACAGCAGCAGCTGGCGGAAGCCCGCTCTCTCGATCAGGCCAGCGATATCGCCAGCGCCTTTGAGGCGAAGAGCCTGACCACCCAGCTTATCAATGAAGCGCAGAACGAACTCGAACTCTCTGCCGGTGCGGAAGACAATGAAGGCATCAAGGAACGCACCGGTTTCCGCCTTGAGCGCCGCGTCGCGGCGGTCGGTCGCCATATGGGGCGCGGCAATGGTTATCTGGCCACCATCGGCGCCATTTCGCCGTTCGTGGGTCTGTTCGGGACCGTCTGGGGCATCATGAACAGCTTTATCGGTATCGCCCAGACGCAGACTACCAACCTTGCGGTGGTAGCGCCGGGCATCGCGGAAGCGCTGCTGGCGACGGCCATCGGCCTGTTCGCCGCCATCCCGGCGGTGGTCATCTATAACATCTTTGCCCGCATGATTGGCAGCTACAAGGCCTCGCTCGGCGACGTCGCCGCTCAGGTGCTGCTGCTGCAAAGTCGCGACCTGGACCTCAGCGCCAGCGGTGTGAAGCCGGTGCGTAGCGCGCAGAAATTACGGGTAGGTTGATCGGCTATGGCGATGCGTCTTAATGAAAATCTGGACGATAACGGCGAAATGCATGAGATCAACGTGACGCCGTTTATCGACGTCATGCTGGTTCTGCTG
Organism: Klebsiella sp. PK18; assembly: GCF_057784655.1. Taxonomy (NCBI): domain Bacteria; kingdom Pseudomonadati; phylum Pseudomonadota; class Gammaproteobacteria; order Enterobacterales; family Enterobacteriaceae; genus Klebsiella; species Klebsiella sp. PK18. Next base: position 734,323 of record NZ_CM173493.1, read on the forward strand.
ATTATCTTTATGGTGGCTGCGCCGCTGGCGACGGTTGACGTGAAGGTGAATCTGCCGGCCTCCTCCAGCCAGCCGCAACCGCGACCGGAAAAACCCATTTATCTGTCGGTGAAGGCGGATAAGAGCATGTTCCTCGGCAACGACCCGATTACCGAAGCGAATATGATTAACGCCCTGGATAGCCTGACCGCCGGCAAAAAAGATACCACTGTCTTCTTTCGCGCGGATAAAACCGTCGATTACGAGACGATGATGAAAGTGATGGATACCCTGCATCAGGCGGGCTATCTCAAGATCGGGCTGGTGGGCGAAGAGACCGTCAAAGCCAAATAACCCGATTCTGTTCCTGAAAAGGCTGGCCGCGCGCCGGCCTTTTTTATGGCCGTCTGCCGGCGATGTGTTGGCCTGGCGTTGCCATCACGTTATCTGTCTGAGATATAATGTCGCTTCTTTTTGTTAACTAACAGGATTATATGGAACGCTTTCTGGAAAACGCTATGTACACTTCGCGCTGGCTGCTGGCGCCGGTTTATTTTGGCCTTTCGCTGGGACTGGTCGCGCTGACCATCAAATTTTTTCAGGAGATCGTCCACGTTCTGCCGCATATCTTCAGCGTCAGCGAGTCGGAATTGATCCTGACGCTGCTGTCGCTGGTGGACATGACCCTGGTGGGTGGCCTGCTGGTGATGGTGATGTTCTCGGGCTATGAGAATTTCGTGTCGCAGCTGGATATCAATGAAGGGAAAGAGAAGCTGAGCTGGCTCGGTAAAATGGACGCCACCTCTCTGAAGAATAAAGTCGCGGCGTCAATTGTGGCGATCTCCTCTATCCACCTGCTGCGGGTGTTTATGGATGCGAAAAACGTGCCGGACAACAAGCTGATGTGGTACGTGATTATCCACCTGACCTTCGTCCTTTCGGCCTTTGTGATGGGCTATCTCGATCGTCTGAACAAAGTGAAACACTGATCCCTTCTCTCCCGGCGGTGTTAGCCGCTGGGCTTTTTCTCCCCCGTTTCTGTTTTTCTGCGCTGGCGTATGTCCGGGCTTCTGCTTTGCTTAAAGGGCGCTTAACAACGGAGGCAGGGTGATGACGCGATTAACGGCCAAAGATTTCCCGCAGCAGCTGCTCGAGTATTATGACTACTATGCCCACGGCAAAATCAGCAAACGCGAGTTTCTCCAGCTGGCGGGGAAATATACTGTCGGCGGGATGACCGCGCTGGCGCTGTTTAATCTGCTGAAGCCCGACTATGCCCTGGCAGAGCAGGTACCGTTCACCGATCCGGATATCCGTCCGGAGTATATTCATTACCCCTCTCCTGACGGCCACGGCGAAGTGCGGGCTTACCTGGTGACGCCGACGAAAATAGCCGACAAAGCGCCCGCCGTTGTGGTGGTACATGAGAACCGAGGCCTCAATCCCTACATTGAAGACGTAGCCCGGCGGGTCGCGAAAGCGGGATATATCGCGCTGGCGCCTGATGGCCTGAGCGCCGTCGGCGGCTATCCGGGGAATGATGATGAAGGCCGCGCGCTCCAGCAGAAAGTCGATCCCGTGAAGCTGATGAATGATTTTTTTGCGGCGGTCGCGTTTATGGCGAAGCATCCACAGGCGACGGGGAAGGTCGGTATCACCGGGTTTTGTTACGGCGGCGGCGTCAGCAACGCGGCGGCGGTGGCGATCCCGGAGCTAGCCTGCGCGGTGCCGTTTTACGGCCGCCAGCCGCCGCTGAAGGAGGTCGATAAAATTAAAGCGCCGCTGCTGCTGCACTATGCCGGCCTCGATAGCGGCATTAATGAAGGCTGGCCCGCCTATGAACAGGCGTTGAAGGAACACCATAAAGTCTACGAGGCCTATCTCTATCAGGGCGTGAATCACGGCTTTCATAATGATTCCACGCCGCGCTACGATCGGGCTGCGGCTGATCTGGCCTGGCAACGCACGCTGGCATGGTTTGAGAAGTATTTACGCTAGCGCAAACGACATAAATAGCGCTACCGCTCGCTCAAAAAAACGCTATATAATTTATTATACAGCGATTGGGAGGGCGCGATGGAAAATCATTTTGGCAAAGGCTTAATGGCGGGGCTACAGGCATCCTATGCTGACACCGCCGCGCATGCGGCGAATTTTTGCGCCGACTATAAACGCGGGTTTGTGCTCGGCTACTCGCACCGCATGTTTGAAAAAACCGGCGACCGCCAGCTCAGCGCGTGGGAGGCGGGGATCCTGACCCGTCGCTATGGCCTTGACAGAGATAGGGTGATGGATTTCTTCAAAGAAGGTGGGTCGGGTATGGCGATGCGCTATTTTCTGGCGGGCTATCGGCTGGAAAGCTAAACAGGACGGCTTCGCAGGCGGAGCCGTCCTGTGGTGGGAACCCTTTCCCGTCAGCGGGAAAGGGTGAAGACCTTACGCCTGGCGCTTATCTTCCGTTTGGGTGTCAAAGTCGCGGGCGTCGTGGCGCTCATGCAACTGCTCATTGAGCGGGCCGTTGGTGCGGTTGACGATGCGTCCGCGCTTGACGGCCGGGCGGCTGCCCACATCCTGCGCCCAGCGCAGCACGTTTTTATAGCTCCCGGCGTCGAGGAACTCCGCCGCGTTATAGACGTTGCCCAGCACTACGTTGCCATACCACGGCCAGACAGCCATATCGGCGATGGTGTACTCCTCGCCGGCCACATAGCGGCCGCGGGCGAGCTGTTTGTCCAGCACGTCGAGCTGGCGTTTGGCTTCCATCGTAAAGCGGTCGATCGCGTACTCGATCTTCACCGGCGCATAGTTATAGAAGTGGCCGAAGCCGCCGCCGAGGAATGGCGCCGCGCCCTGCAGCCAGAACAGCCAGTTGAGGGTTTCGGTGCGGCCGGCAGGATCTTTTGGCAGGAAGAAGCCAAATTTTTCCGCCAGATAGAGAAGAATGTTGCCGGACTCAAATACCCGGGTCGGCGGCGTGGTGGAGTGGTCGCTGAGGGCCGGGATCTTCGAGTTCGGGTTGATATCGACAAAGCCGCTGGAAAACTGATCCCCTTCGCCAATGCGTATTAGCCAGGCGTCGTACTCCGCGCCGCTGACGCCCAGCGCCAGCAGCTCCTCCAGCATGATGGTCACCTTCTGGCCGTTGGGCGTGCCCAGTGAGTATAGCTGGAGCGGATGGGTCCCGACCGGCAGGACGCGTTCATGGGTCGCGCCGGAAACGGGACGGTTGATATTGGCGAACGCGCCGCCGCTGTTTTGCTTCCATTCCCACACTTTGGGTGGCTGGTAGTTTTGCTCTGACATGCTGGTTTGCCTTTTTCGTGGATGTACAAAAAGTGTAGCAGGTGACCTCAGGCCATAATCCGCGCGGCCCACACGCTGACATCATCGCCGCTGCCCAGATCCGGCTGCACCAGGCCATTGACCATAAAGGTCGGCGAGACGTGAATGCCGTTCTGACGGGCGTATTTACTGTGCCACTTGATCACGTCCTGCAGCTCCGGGCGGGCAAAGGCGGCCCCCAGCAGCACGTGACTGTAACGTTCAATGCGCTCAATGATTTGCTGCGGCGTGGCGTTCATGTTCGGCCCGCTGCAGTGTTCGGTAAACTCAAACTCTTCCCGATGGTCGGCCACGGCCTGCATCACCTTATGCGCCTGCTCTCTGCCGTGCGGCAGGGTGGACGCGGCGAGGATGCAGCGGACGATAACCCCGGAGAACAGATGCCACGGCTGCGACTGCAGGCGTATCTTGATGGTGACGTTATCGGCGCCGACCTCATCAAGCAGGTCGTCGAGCTTATTAAACGCGCGGACAGAGTAGGGGCAGGTGGGCTCAAGGAACACCTCAAACGTCCGCGGGCCGTGTCCCCAGACCAGCGGTTGGGCATTCAGATGCGAGGGTGTGCTCATTGTCGACTCCTGATGTTGCGTTGTTTTTTTGTTATATCACCGATAACGATATCACTTTTGTTTCCGGCTGCAGGGTTATTTTCCTTAACGGCACGATTAGCGAAACGAATGAGTGGTATCATCGTTACACCTCTGTCTGGTAAGTGCCTGCGGCAGGATAAGAAGAGGGAGTTTTGTTTCGCCAACTGCCCGGGCTGCATTAATTTGAGGTCAGGCTAAATGAGCAAAGGATCGACAAGCAGTGACGCCCCGTTTGGGACATTGTTAGGCTACGCGCCCGGCGGCGTGGCGATTTATTCATCGAATTACAGTAGCTTAAATCCGCAGGACTACCCGGATGACGCGACGTTTCGCAGCTACATCGGCAGTGAGTATATGGGGCATAAATGGCAGTGCGTCGAGTTTGCACGCCGCTTTCTGTTCCTGACCTACGGGTTTGTCTTTACCGATGTGGGGATGGCGTATGAAATCTTCTCCCTGCGTTTCCTGCGTGAAGTGGTCAATGACAATATTTTGCCGCTGCAGGCCTTCGCCAACGGTTCCCGCCGTCCGCCCATCGCCGGTTCGTTACTGATCTGGCAGAAGGGAGGCGAGTTTAAGCACACAGGCCACGTCGCGGTGATCACCCAGCTTGTCGGCAATAAAGTGCGTATCGCCGAGCAGAACGTCATTCACTCGCCGCTGCCGCAGGGCCAGCAGTGGACCCGCGAGCTGACCCTCGAGGTCAACGCCGGCCGGTACACCATCAAAGATACCTTTACCGATACCGAAATTTTAGGCTGGATGATCCAGACCGCCGATACCGAACACAGCCTGCCGCAGCCGGTGCTGCCGGGCGAGGCGATGGCGATCAAAGGCGCGCGGCTGCCGAACAACGGCCAGTTCCGCGGCAAATGGCTGAACGAGAAAGATCCGCTGCAGAAAGCCTACGTGGCGGCCAACGGCCATTTCATCAACCAGGATCCCTACCAGTATTTCACCATCAGCGAAAGCGCCGAACAGGAGCTGATCAAAGCCACTAACGAGCTGCACCTGATGTATCTGCACGCCACCGATAAGGTGATGAAGGATGATAACCTGCTGGCGCTGTTTGATATCCCGAAAATCCTCTGGCCGCGTCTGCGTCTCTCCTGGCAGCGCCGTCGTCATCATATGATTACCGGGCGCATGGATTTTTGCATGGACGAGCGCGGGCTGAAGGTGTACGAGTACAATGCCGACTCCGCCTCCTGCCATACCGAAGGCGGGCTGATCCTCGAGCAGTGGCTGAAGCAGGGCTACTACGGCACCGGCCACAATCCGGCGGAAGGTCTGCTCGATGAGCTGGCGGGGGCGTGGAAACACAGCCGGGCGCGGCCCTTCGTCCACATCATGCAGGACAAGGATCTGGAAGAGAATTACCACGCGAAATTTATCCAGCGTTCCCTGACCCAGGCCGGTTTTGAGAGCAAAATTCTCTTTGGCCTTGATGAGCTGCGCTGGGACGCTGCCGGCCAGCTGATTGACGCTGACGGGCGGCTGGTCAACTGCGTCTGGAAGACCTGGGCATGGGAAACCGCCATTGAGCAGGTGCGCGAAGTCAGCGCCGATGAGTACGCGGCGGTGCCGATTCGTACCGGACATCCGCAGAATGAGGTGCGGCTGATTGACGTCCTGCTGCGTCCTGAAGTATTGGTATTCGAACCCCTGTGGACGGTGATCCCGGGCAACAAAGCGATTCTGCCGGTGCTGTGGTCGCTGTTCCCGCATCATCGCTATCTGCTGGATACCGATTTTGTGGTTAACGACGAGCTGGCGAAAACCGGCTATGCCGTGAAGCCCATTTCCGGACGCTGCGGGAACAATATCGATTTGATCGGTCCTCAGGATGAGGTTCTGGATAAGACCAGCGGCCAGTTTGTCGATCGCAAGAATATCTACCAGCAGCTGTGGTGCCTGCCGAAAGTGGACGGTAAGTACATTCAGGTGTGCACATTTACCGTCGGCGGTAACTACGGCGGTACCTGCCTGCGCGGCGATTCGTCGCTGGTGGTGAAAAAAGAGAGCGATATCGAGCCGTTAATCGTTTTGAAAGACAAAGCATGACGTGCGAAACCCGGGTAGCGGCATACCCCTGTCCGGGTGACAACGTACAGAAAAGGATAGCCCCGGCATGGTCAGCGCCGCCGGGGAACACCTGCAACGAAGCCAAGATAATTAACACAACAACAAGACAGAAAAGGAAAATAGTATGCACGATCGGCGTCTCGCCGCCCGCGCGGGTGAACTCAAGCCCTCCGCCGTCCGCGAACTTCTCAAGCACAGTAAACTGCCCGGCGTGATCTCGCTTGGCGGCGGCATTCCGGCCCCGGAATTGTTTGATACCGAAGGCCTGGAGCTGGCGGTGCAGAAGGTGATGAGCGAACGTTTTCATGACGCATTCCAGTACGGTCTGACGGAGGGCTACCCGCCGTTGCGCCAGGCGGTGAGTGAAATCTGTCACTCCCGTGGCGTGACCTGTTCTCCCGCTCAGGTCTATATCACCTCCGGCTCGCAGCAATCGCTGGATATCGTTGCTCGTACGCTGCTCGATCCAGGTGACACTATTGTCGTTGAGCGTCCTACCTATCTGGCGGCGCTGCAGGTGTTTCAGCTGGCGCAGGCCAATATTCTCAGTGTCGACACCGATGATGACGGGATGCTGGTGGAGCAACTGGCCGACCTGCTGGAGACCACCCGCGTCAAAGCCGTTTATCTGGTGCCGACGTTCGGCAACCCCGGCGGCAAAACGCTGAGCGAGACGCGTCGTCGTCGCCTGGTTGAGCTGGCGAAAAAATATGACTTCGTCATTCTGGAAGACGATCCCTATGGCGAAATTAGCTTCACTGACGCCGTTCGACGCCCGCTCTATCAGCACGCGGTTGAGCTGGGCTGTGAAGATCAGGTGGTCTACACCTCGACCTTTTCGAAGATCCTCGCGCCGGGGATGCGCATCGGCTGGGTCGTGATGCCGGACTGGCTGGCGCAGCAGACGGTGATCGTCAAGCAGGCGGCGGATCTGCATACCAATATGCTGTCGCAGGTGATCACCGCGGAGTACCTTGGCATGAACCGGCTGGAGAACCAGATCGCGTTGATTCGCGAAGACTACCGCAAGAAGTGTGTGGCGCTGGCCGACGCGCTGGAAAGCCGCCTTGGCGAGCACCTGGAATTCAGCCGCCCGCAGGGGGGCATGTTCCTGTGGGCGCGTTTCCGCTATCCGTTCGATACCATGGAATGGATGAAGAAAACGCTGGAAAACGGCGTAGTCTACGTTCCTGGCGAAGCGTTCTATCACGATAAGCCGGATACCCGTACTCTGCGTCTCTCCTACTCCACGGTGTCTGAGGCCGGGTTGCTGACGGCCGTTGAGCGGCTGGCGGCCTCCCTGTAATGACTCTGCTGTGCGCCGCGTAACGACGGCGCACAGCCCTTCGCGGCGAGAGCGGGAGGAACTGACGTTAGCGTCCAGCGCCAGGGTCAATCTGTCTCAGCGATCCGGTCATCCAGCCAGACCAGCATCAGCGCTGCGAGAAAAGCAACCGCAAAGGTGCCAATAAACAACCACATAAATGTCCCTCGCGGGTTAATTATTTTTCTGATTTTACCGGAGAGCGATCGTTTCGGTCGGAGATGGAGATTTTTGTCCCAGCAGAATGGCTGGCGAGAGAGAAAAAGTCATCGGCATCAATATCGAAGTTGAGAATAATTTCCCTGTATTTCCCACCGTTAATCAATGCGTTGGCTTCTTTAATACTACTGGCAATAATGACTGGCATCAGTTTTATCTCATTTTGAAAACTGAGAAGCAAAATAAGAGTTAGTTCGTACCAGATCAACTACTTTTTATAGTATGTCGCAGCAGAAAAAAACGTCATATCGCGGCCCCGCAAGAGCGGGGTGTTTTATGGCGGTCATCTGGCTACCAACAGCACAATCTCATTCGACGCTGAAGATATACTGCGATTTCGCCCCCATCAGGATGATTTTCCCTGCTGTTTTTCGCGCAATATCTCGCCACAGCGCTGCCGATCTTCGCCCAGTGTTTGCTGCTCCTGCGCGCTGAGCTGGCGCCAGGTGTCCAGCATCCGCTGCCCCAGCGCCGGCAGGTAATGGGTTTTATGCAATGCATAGTCAGAATTTCCCCCTTCGACGATATTTTGCATATCGTGGAGGAACTGGCGGCTGTCGTCATGATCGATCATGCAAAAGACTGCCCGGTAGTAGGCTTCTTCATCTGCGGTGTAATGCGGGGTGAACCACCAGACCAGCAGCGCGATAAGCGCCAAAAGCGGGATAATAAAAGGTAATTTTTTCAACATCAGTTTTTCGGTCGGAGACAATCAGCCGTCAGTGTACCTGCAATGACGGCCTGATGTAAGCGCCGGCCCCGGCGGGCCGGCGCAGGCTAGTAGCCGACCGGGTAGATGCGGCCGGTCTGAACGCCTTCAATGCTGCGACGATAGGCCTGCGCCACGGCGGCGGCGGGGACGCTGGCAAAGCCCGGGAAAAAGTCGCCGTAGGCCGCCAGCGACTCGCTGAGCACGGTGGGGCTAATGAGATTGATGCGGATCCCGCGTGGCAGTTCGCAGGCGGCGGCGCGCACAAAGCCCTCCAGACCGGCGTTGACCGTCGTGGCATTGACCCCCTGAGCAATGGGCTCCTGGGCGACAATACCGCTGACCAGAGTAATCGACCCGCCGTCACGCAGGAAATGCTGCCCGATCAGCGCCAGGCGAATTTGCCCCAACAGCTTGTCCTGCAGCCCGAGGTTGAACTGACGGTCGGTCATGGTGCTTAACGGCCCAAAGTGCAGATTGCCGGTGGTGGAGACAATCGCATCTACTTCGCCCGTTTGGGCAAATAGCGCCTCGACGCTCTCCTGCGAGGTGATATCCACCTGATAATCTCCCCGGGTGCGGCCGACGCGGATAACGTCATGTCTCTGGCTCAGCTCTTCGCTGACCGCGCGACCGATGGTGCCGCTGGCACCGATAACGATAATTTTCATGGCTGTCTCCTGATGAGGTGAGACGCTATTCTTTAATAAAACGAATATCGGATAAACTGGCTAAAAGTTAGAACATTACTAACCAGAGGTTAGCAATATGGATAAGCTGCGAGGGATGGAGACGTTTATTGCCGTGGTGGAGTGCGGCAGCTTTACCGGGGCGGCGTCGCGCCTGGGGCTGTCGGCGGTGATGGTCGGAAAATATATCGCCCAGCTGGAAAGCCAGCTGGCGACGCGTCTGCTGGAGCGTAACACCCGACGCCAGAGCCTCACCGACGCCGGGCGGGTCTATTTTGACGAAGCGAAACGGGTGATGGAGCAGGTCTCCATCGCCGAAAGCGCGGTCGAGCGGCTGCGGCTGGCGCCCGCCGGCACTCTGCGGGTGAGCGCCCCCACCTCGTTTGGCGCCAGCGTGATCGCGCCCCTGACCGCCACCTTCCTGCAGGCCTGGCCTGCGGTCCGGGTGGAACTGGATCTGACTAACCGGATGGTCGATCTGGTGGATGAGGGGGTCGATCTGGCGATCAGGATTGGCGAGATCCATCAGGAGGATCTGGTGGCCCGCTATCTGGCGCCGTATCGGATGGTGATCTGCGCCGCGCCGGCTTATCTGGCGCGTTACGGGACCCCTGGGACGCCGGAGGATCTCGCGGATCATCTCTGCCTGTCCCATACGGTCTGGACCGCCCGCAACGAGTGGCGGCTGCCGGGCATGGAGGGGGAAGTGCGCTGGAAACGCGATGCGATTTTACGCTGCAATGATGGTTACGCGCTGCGCCAGGCGGCAATCGCCGGGGCCGGGCTGCTGATGCAGCCGGAGGTGCTGCTGGCCGATGCGCTGGCCAGCGGCAGCCTGGTGCGGGTGCTGGAGGCCTGGACCCCGCAGCCGAGACCCGTGCATCTGCTCTGGCGCCAGGATCGTCGGCCCCTGCCGAAGCTGACGCAGTTTATTGCCCACCTTCAGCAGGGAATGGCCGACGTGCTGACAACGACCCGCGCGTCGGAATAATCACTCCTCCCGCAGCGCCTGCTGCCAGTCGGCAATCAGATCGTTGGGATCTTCGATCCCCACCGACAGGCGGATCAGCTGGGGCGTGATGCCATTCGCCAGACGTTTCTCCAGCGGGATCGAGGCATGGGTCATGCTGAACGGCTGGCTCACCAGACTCTCCACGCCGCCCAGGCTCTCCGCAAGCGTAAACCAGCGCAGCTTGCTGATGATGCGCTCGGCGTAACCTTCATCACCCTTCACCACCACCGAAATCATGCCGCCGGGCAGCGCCATTTGCTGGCGCGCCAGATGATGATGCGGGTGCGAGGCCAGCCAGGGGAACCAGACTCGCTCCACTTCCGGCTGCTGTTCCAGCCATTCGGCGAGCTGCAGCGCGTTCGCGCTGTGGCGCTCCATCCGCAGCGCCAGGGTACGGATACCACGTAGCGTCAGGAAGCTGCTGAACGGGTCGAGTACACCGCCTACCGCATTCTGCAGATAGCCAAGCTTTTCCGCGAGCTCGGAGTTATCGCCAACCACCGCCAGGCCGGCGACGACATCGGAATGGCCGTTGAGGTATTTGGTCGCGGAGTGCACCACAATATCAAATCCATGCTCCAGCGGGCGATGGATCGCCGGCGAGGCGAAGGTGTTATCGGCGACGCTGATCAGGTTATGGCGTCGCGCGATGGCGGCGATGGCGCTGAGATCCGCCAGCTTCAGCAGCGGGTTGGTGGGCGTTTCCACCCAGATCATGCGCGTATCGGGGCGGATCGCCGCTTCAATCCCATTCAGGTCGTCGGGTTTCACCCAGCTCACCTGCAGACCAGCGCTACGGCGGCGAACGTTTTCCAGCAGGCGGTAAGTGCCGCCATACACATCATCGACCGCCACCAGGTGACTGTCCTTATCCAACAGCTCCAGCACGGTGGAGATGGCGGCCAGCCCGGAGGCGAACGCGTAGCCGCGCGTGCCGTTTTCCAGGTCGGCGATCGCCGTCTCCAGCGCGTGGCGGGTAGGGTTCCCGCTGCGGGAATATTCATAGCCGGTATGCTGCCCCGGCGCCGGCTGAGCAAAAGTGGAGGTGGCGTAAATCGGCGGCATCACTGCGCCGTGGCTGTCGGTGAAGGTTCCGCTATGTACGCTCAGGGTGTGGATAGATGACATAAAAAAATTCCTTATTGTGCGACTCGGTTACGCCAGGCGGTTAGAACATCGCTGCGGGTGACCAGGCCAAGAAAACGCGCGTTGTCAGCGATCACCGCCACCAGACCGCGATCGAGAATAGCCTGCAGTTCGCTCTCTGGCGCACGCTTATCGAGAGTTTCAACATGGCAGCTCATCGCTTCGCTGACCGGCAGGGAGAAGCGTTGGCGATCGCCCTGTACGTGGCGGATCAAATCCCACTCATCGACAATGCCGACCACGTGGCCATCCTCCAGCACCGGCAGTTGGGAGATGTCATACAGCCGCATGCGGGTAAAGACTGCGGCCAGGGTGTCGTCCGGCGCGGCCGTGACGGTGGCGCCTTCGTCATGGCGCAGGGCGATAAAATCACTGAGATCGCCCTGTTCGGGCCGGGCGATCAGTCCTTGCTGGCGCATCCAGTCATCGTTGAACATTTTGGACAGGTATTTATTGCCGCTATCACAGGCGAAGGTCACCACCCGTTTCGGACGGCTTTGTGCCCGGCAGTAGCGCAGGGCGGCGCTGAGCAAGGTGCCGGTGGAAGAGCCGGCCAGCACGCCCTCGACCTGCAGCAGCTGGCGCGCAGTCTGGAACGCTTCGCGGTCGCTGACGCGATACGCGGTATGTACCCCCTCCAGCCTGGCCAGCGGCGGGATAAAATCTTCGCCGATCCCTTCGACCAGCCAGGATCCCGTTTCGCCGTAGCGACCGGTATCAACCTGATCGGCAAGGATCGAACCCGCCGGATCGGCGAGAATAAATTCCGTTTTCGGCGAGTGTTCAGCAAACCAGGCCTGAAGCCCGCCCAGCGTGCCGCCGGAGCCGACGCCGACAACGACGGCGTCAATGTCGCCCTCCAGCTGCTGATAAAGCTCCGGCGCGGTGGAGGTGGCATGGGCCAGCGGATTGGCGTCGTTATTAAACTGGTCGATATAAAAGGCGCCCGGGGTTTCATCGGCAAGGCGGCGGGCATAATCCTGATAATAGGCCGGATGGCCTTTATTGACGTCGGAACGGGTGAGCAGCACCGTCGCGCCCAGCGCCCGCAGGTGAAAGATTTTCTCGCGGCTCATTTTGTCCGGCACCACCAGGATCAGCCGGTAATTTTTCTGCGCCGCGATCAGCGCCAGGCCGAGGCCGGTGTTGCCGGCGGTGGCTTCGATTATCGTTCCTCCGGGCGCCAGTTTTCCCTGGCGCTCGGCTTCATTAATCATCGACAGCGCAACGCGATCTTTAATTGACCCGCCGGGATTCTGATTTTCCAGTTTTAAAAACAGACTGCAGGGGCCGGTATCCAGTTTGTGCAACTGGAGCAGGGGAGTATGACCGATCAGGTCGCTCACGGAATGAAACAGTGACATAACCATTTACCCACTCGTTTAAGATATTTTTGCATGGTAGAGCTGTGAAAACGGTAATTTAAAGAACATTTCTCTGCCTGTTAGCGTCAAATGGAATATAAGATGCTATTTGGCCATCTGGAGGGAAAGCAGGGTAGCCACCTGGGCGGATCGATTGCCAGAAAAGGGAGTTTTTAGCCGCTTTTGGCGAGAAAATGGCGATTTGAATCAGCGTGTTATTTGATATCTGAAAATGCATTTTCGAAAAGATTCTATGGGGAATAGGCCTTAATGGCACAGAGGATACGGCGTGGTAGAAACCCACAGATATAGGGCGCAGAAAAGCAAAAACCCAGCCATAGGCTGGGTTCTCTGAATAAGTGGTGCCCGGACTCGGACTAACGCCGCAGGCGTTGAACAGCGCGCGTGTCGCGCTGGCCCCGAAGGGGTGAGCCGCTGTGCGGCGAATAATCGAATGGAGTTCGATGGAGAGTCCGGTCGTAGAAAAGCAAAAACCCAGCCATAGGCTGGGTTCTCTGAATAAGTGGTGCCCGGACTCGGACTAACGCCGCAGGCGTTGAACAGCGCGCGTGTCGCGCTGGCCCCGAAGGGGTGAGCCGCTGTGCGGCGAATAATCGAATGGAGTTCGATGGAGAGTCCGGTCGTAGAAAAGCAAAAACCCAGCCATAGGCTGGGTTCTCTGAATAAGTGGTGCCCGGACTCGGAATCGAACCAAGGACACGGGGATTTTCAATCCCCTGCTCTACCGACTGAGCTATCCGGGCAACGGGGCGCATTAAACCGTAATCGCCGCGCCTCGTCAACGAAATTTATCTGTTTTGCAGCAGACTGAACAATCTATCACCACATTGCGCTAAAAGCACGCGTCTTCAGGCAAAAAACAGCGTCCAGGCCGCTGAAATTGGCATCGCCAGCACCAGCGCAGGCAGCATATTCACCACGGCAAACATTTTTATCCCGCAGATGCGCAGCCCGGTGGCCACCAGCAGCATACCGCCGACGGCGCTGAAATCCGCCAGCATCATCGGGGTAGTAAGCGGCATAATGATCGCCGCGCAGGCCGCAAGAGTCAGCTGGATGAGCAGCATCGGCACGCTGATGGCGGCGACGGCAATGCCCAGGGTGCAGGCGAAAATGGTGGCGGTGAAAAAGTCGAGAAACGCTTTAGCAATCAGAATGCTGGCGTCGCCAGTCATCCCTTCGCGCATGGCGCCGAAGACGCCGGTGCCGCTGGCGCAGAACAGGACGATAATCGCCACATAGCTCTGAATATAAGACTCATGAGCCGAAGCCTTTTTCTTGCCTTTCGCTGACATCAACTGCTGGAGTTTACTGACCAGCGTATTGATGCCTTTTTCCATATTGCATATTTCGCCGAGCAGCGTCCCCACCAGGGTCGACAGCACCATCACTGGCAGATTGGCGCACTTAATGACCAGTAAAATGCCGATGCCTAATGACGCCAGGCCAAAAATTGAGGTCATTGATGTGCGGATCCGTTCCGGCAACCGTTGACTGAGCAAGGCGCCCAGCACACCGCCGACCAGCACCGCGCTGGCGTTAATAAAAGGTCCTGTAACCACGCTGACTCCTGTTAAATATCCCTGATAACCGCATTATTATGACGTTAACCCGCCGTGAAAGCTTGTGTATCCGTGATATAAGTGCATACGGTTTTCATCTTGCGCCTGTTCGGGAAAGGTGCCATGATTGCGCGAATTTTCTCCTCCCTGATATGAGGCCGCCGATGACGACACTGCCATTATCTCGCCAGCGACGTCGCGCACAGATGCGCGGGCTGCCTCATCTTGCTACGCTTACTCCTCTGTTCACCATGCGGTGAAGGACACGTATGCTCACTGTAGGGCAACAGTAAGATCGGACGCGTCTGCTTTTACTGATGTCCGGCGGTCGGAGCTGAAATCCGTCAGACCCGGACACATCGTTGGGCAAGGTTTCCTTGTCTGAGATTTTTACACTCCCGATACGGGCATTTGCGCTTATGAAATCCATGCACATTGCCGCCAGCTGCGAGCTGGTCACCCGCTTGTCCACCCACCGTCGCGTTGTGGCGCTGGACAGTACCGATTTTACCGATGTGGCGGCAGTCGTCATCACCGCGGCGGACAGTCGCAGCGGCATCCTTGCTCTCCTCAGACGCAGCGGATTTAATCTGCCGGTCTACCTGCTGAGTGAGACGGCGGTCGAGAGGCCAGAGGGGGTGCAGGCGGTGATCGCCGGTAAAGATCAGGAGTGGCTGGAGCTGGAGGCGGCGGCCTGTGATTATGAAGCGCGTCTGCTGCCGCCGTTTTTCAATACTCTGACCCAGTACGTCGAGATGGATAACAGCACTTTTGCCTGTCCGGGGCATCAGCACGGGGCGTTTTTCAAAAAGCACCCTGCAGGCCGTCAGTTCTATGACTTTTTTGGCGAAAATGTCTTTCGCGCCGACATGTGCAACGCCGATGTGAAATTAGGCGATCTGCTGATCCACGAAGGGTCGGCCAAGCACGCGCAGAAGTTCGCTGCGAAAGTGTTCAATGCGGATAAAACCTACTTCGTCCTCAACGGCACCTCGGCGGCCAACAAAGTCGTGACCAATGCGCTGTTGACCCGCGGCGATCTGGTGCTGTTCGATCGTAACAACCACAAGTCAAACCATCACGGGGCGCTGATTCAGGCGGGGGCGACGCCGGTCTATCTTGAAGCCGCGCGCAATCCGTTCGGTTTTATCGGCGGCATTGACGAACGCTGCTTTGATGAGCATTACCTGCGGGATCTCATCCGCGAAGCGGCGCCTGAGAAAGCCAATGCCTCCCGCCCGTTTCGTCTGGCGGTGATCCAGCTGGGGACCTACGACGGCACGGTCTATAACGCCCGCCAGGTGGTGGATAAAATAGGCCACCTCTGCGATTACATCCTGTTCGACTCGGCGTGGGTGGGCTATGAGCAGTTTATCCCGATGATGGCCGACTGCTCGCCGCTGCTGCTGGAGCTGACCCCGGACGATCCGGGTATTTTTGTCACCCAGTCCGTGCACAAGCAGCAGGCCGGCTTCTCACAGACGTCGCAGATCCATAAAAAGGATAACCATCTGCGCGGCCAGGCGCGTTTCTGTCCGCACAAGCGGCTGAATAACGCCTTTATGCTGCATGCCTCCACCAGCCCGTTCTATCCGCTGTTTGCCGCGCTGGACGTCAACGCCAAAATTCATGAAGGTGAGAGCGGCCGCCGCCTGTGGGCCGAGTGTGTGGCGCTGGGCATCGAGGCGCGCAAAGCGATCATCGCTAACTGCAAGATGATCCAGCCCTTTATTCCGCCAGTGGTGGCGGGGCGTCCATGGCAGGATTACCCGACCGAGGCGATCGCCCGGGAGCGCCGCTTCTTCAGCTTCGAACCCGACGCGCGCTGGCATGGTTTTGAGGGCTATGCGGACGACCAGTATTTTGTCGACCCATGCAAGCTGTTGCTGACCACCCCGGGCATTGACGCTGAAAGTGGGGAGTACAGTGAGTTTGGCATCCCGGCAACCATTCTGGCGCATTATCTGCGTGAAAACGGCATCGTGCCGGAGAAGTGCGATCTCAACTCGATTCTGTTCCTGCTGACGCCGGCGGAGAGCGCCGAAAAAATGGCGCAGCTGGTGGCGATGCTGGGGCAGTTCGAACAGCATATTGAGTCGGATACGCCGCTGGCTGACGTGCTGCCGACCATCTACAACAAATATCCGGTGCGCTATCGCGATTACACCCTCCGCGAGCTGTGCCAGGAGATGCACGATCTGTACGTCAGCTTTGATGTGAAGAGCCTGCAAAAGGAGATGTTCCGTAAACGGAGCTTCCCGCGCGTGGTGATGAATCCGCAGGATGCTAACCGCGAATTTATCCGCGGCAACGTGGAGCTGGTGCGTCTGAGTGAAGCGGAAGGCCGCGTCGCGGCTGAAGGGGCGCTGCCCTATCCGCCGGGGGTATTATGCGTGGTGCCCGGCGAGATCTGGGGCGGGGCAGTACTGCGCTATTTCCTCGCGCTGGAGGAGGGGGTCAATATGCTGCCGGGCTTCTCACCGGAGCTGCAGGGGGTTTACAGCGAGACGGATCCGGACGGCATTAAGCGGCTGTATGGCTACGTGCTGAAGGGATAAAAAAACGCCCCGCCGAACAGGCGGGGCGTTTTACTTTTGCCGATCACACGCTCTGCTGGGCGGCGGTCGGTTGTCTGACGTGTTTGTATTTGAACAGCGCCACGAAGGCAAAGGCCAGCACCAGCGAATAGCCGGCGAAAATCAGCCACACGCTCTGCCAGTCAGTGATCCCCTCGACGGTAAAGTGCTCAACCACTTTGCCGCTCACCATCCCGCCAAGAATACAGCCGAAGCCGTTGGTCATCATCAGGAACATCCCCTGGGCGCTGGCGCGGATTTCCGGACGAACCTCTTTCTCAACGAACACCGAACCGGAGATGTTGAAGAAGTCGAAGGCGCAGCCGTAGACGATCATCGACAGCACCAGCAGTACAGTGCCGAACGGTGTCGGGTCGCCAAAGGCGAACAGGCCGAAGCGCAGCATCCACGCCACGATACTAATTAGCATCACGTTCTTAATGCCGTAGCGGCTAAGGAAGAACGGGATGGTCAGGATAAACAGCGTTTCGGAGATCTGCGAAATCGACATCAGCACTGACGCGTGCTCGACGATAAAGCTGCCGGCAAACAGCGGATCTTTATCGAAGCTATGCAGGAAGGTGTTGCCGAACATATTGGTGATTTGCAGTTCGGCACCGAGCATCATCGAGAAGATAAAGAAGATAGCCATGCGCTTGTTTTTAAACAGCGCAAAGGCGTTAAGCCCCAGCATCTCCGTCCAGCTTTGATTGCGCTGGGCGTTGGCGACCGGAATATGCGGCAGCGTCAGGGTGAACAGCGCCAGCAAGACCGACAGCGTCGCGCCAATGTACAACTGCATATGGCTCAGTTCGAAGCCCGAGAAGCTGACGCCCCACATGGCGAGGATAAAGCCGATGGTGCCCCAGATACGAATTGGCGGGAAATCGGTGACGATATCCAGCCCCGCCGACTGCAGGCGATAGTAAGAGATGGTGTTAATCAGCCCCAGCGTCGGCATATAGGCCAGCGAGTTGAGGAGGATCACAAGGAACATCTCGCCCGGCGTGGTGACCTGCGCCGCCAGATACAGCGTTAACGCGCCGACCAGGTGGCAGATGGCGTATACCCATTTGGCGCTGATCCATTTATCGGCGACGATGCCGAGCAGCGTTGGCATCAGGACGGCGGCGATGCCGAGCGAGCTATACACTGCGCCGATTGCCGCGCCGTCAAACTTCAGCGTGACAAACATGTAAGAGCCGAGCGTGGTCAGCCAGCTCCCCCAAAGGCAGAACTGCAGGAACGACAGTATTTTTAGCTGCAGCTTAAGATTCATGTATTTATCCTCACGAATGTGGGCTTGTTATGTTTATTAAATAACATAACCACCGTTATTTTGATGCGATTCTATCATTCAGGGGTGAGAAGCTTCTGTTAACTGCCGCAGAAAATCGAAAAGATATTACGAAGTATGTCCTATAAAAAAGAGAGGCCCAGTGCGATGTCCGGGCCTGTAAGAGAGGGGGGTTATTTGCGGCGATAGCTTTTCTGCGCAGTGTTAACTTTATACAGATACCGGCGCGATTCGGCCGACGGATGGCGGGTGGTGAGCGTCTGGTAGACGTCGCCTGGCGCCATGCTGTTAATGATGTTCGCCGCCTGGACTTTATCGCTGGAGAACACGCGCAGTACGCTGCCGGCGCCGCCGTTATAGGCGGTGATCACCGCGTAGCGACGCGAGGTGGGGTTATCGATGCCGGCGAGATAAACATTGTTCAGCATCGCCAGATAAGCGGTGCCGGTATCGATGTTATTCGCCGGGTCAAACAGATAGCTGCGGCTCGGCAGGCCGGATTTGCCCTGCGAACGGAAGACGTCTTTCCCCGCGCTGTGCTGGACGACCTGCATCAGCCCCATGGCATCCGCGTGGCTCACCGCATAGGGGTTAAACGATGATTCTGTTTGCATAATCGCAAGGATCAGCGACTCATCAACGCCGTATTTACGCGAGGCCTGGCGCACCATGCCGAGGTATTTATGCGCACGTTTGTCGAGGTGGTTTGGTACCAGGTTAATGGTGATGCTGTAGATCACGCGCAGGCCATTGTTGCGGCTCTTGAGGCGGGTTTGCAGCAAATAATCGGCGTAGCGCGCGGCGCGCCACTCCCAGCGAATCGACGCGCCGGTGTTATCCACCACCTGACCATAGAGGAACGGCTCTTTGGAGATCTGAATATCATCGACGTCGGAATAGAGGTCAATGGAGTTGGGGTCATCGCCCATCAGCAGCGTTTTGATGATCGCCTGGCGCAGTCGTCCGCGCGGATCGGTGCCCGCGATGGTCTCGACGGTGATCGTCCCGGCATCAAAGTTGATGTGGCTGCGGGTTTGATATTGATCGGTATATTTAACGTAGTCCTTCGGCCCGGCGAGCAGGACTTCGTTATACCCCCAAATGTTCTCGATGTTATGGGCAAACTGGCCCATCAGGATATCGAATCCGTTCGTGTCCTTGACCCAGGCCTCGTTGTATTCGGTGCCTTTTTTATTGGAGCTGGAACACGAAACGAGCAACGGCGCAATCAGCGCGAGCGCTAAGTATTTTTTCATCATTCCGGGCGTGCGTGTTGTGTTTGTTTTTAAAAGGCCGCAGGGCCCTTACTGTTTTTCCGGCGGCGTGTAGCCTTCGATATGCACGTCTTTCCCTTCAAACAGGAACTGCACCATCTCCTGCTCCAGCAGCTTGCGGTGCTCCGGGTTCATCATGCTGAGTTTTTTCTCGTTGATCAGCATGGTCTGCTTGTGCTGCCACTGCGCCCAGGCTTCTTTGGAGATTTCGTTGTAAATGCGCTTCCCGAGTTCGCCCGGATAGAGCTGGAAATCCTGGCCGTTCGCTTCACGCTGCAGGAAAGTACAAAAAATGGTTCTGCTCATAATCACTCCTCTTTGATAGCCGAAAAATTTATACCGGCGTTCCGGCTTTTAACTGTTGCAACAAGCGCTCCACGGGGGCCGCCAGTCCGACCGACGGCGGCTGCGCTAAGTTATACCAGAGTGCGTTGCCTTCATCCATGCATGCGCCAGATGAGTGCACTGTAAGCCACATCGGCACAATATCCAGGTGGAAATGGCTGAAAGTGTGGCGAAAGGCGGTTAATTGCGTCAGATTATCGGCCTTTATCTGACGCTGCGCCAGCCACTCGCGCAGCTCCGCTTCGTCTGCAAACTGCGGAAAACAGAATAGTCCGCCCCACAAACCCACCGGCGGACGCTGGGAGAGAAACACCTCGTCGCCGTGCTGCATCAGCAGGAAATAGCCGGTGCGTTCCGGGATGGTCTGCTTCGGTTTTTTGCCCGGATATTCCGCCCATGAATGATTCGCGTAGGCCACGCAGCCATTGCTCAACGGGCACAGCTCGCACTTCGGCTTCGAGCGGGTGCAAACCATCGCCCCGAGATCCATCATCGCCTGGTTGAAGCGTTCTACCCCTTGCGCCGGGGTCACCTCTTCGCTGATATCCCACAGCCGTTTTTCGACCTCTTTTTTTCCCGGCCAGCCGCTGACAGCATAGCAGCGGGCGAGCACGCGCTTCACGTTGCCGTCGAGAATCGGATAATGCTGACCGAGCGAAAGCGACAAAATCGCCCCTGCCGTTGAACGCCCGACGCCGGGCAGCGCGGCCACTTCCTCAAAGGATTGCGGGAAGATGCCGCCATGCTGTGTCGCCACCTGCTGGGCGGCTTTATGTAAATTGCGCGCCCGCGCGTAGTAGCCAAGGCCGGTCCACAGATGCAGCACCTCATCCAGCGGCGCGTTGGCTAAATCAACCACCGTTGGGAAACGCGCCATAAAGCGTTCAAAATACGGGATTACCGTGGTCACCTGGGTTTGTTGCAACATCACTTCGGAGAGCCATACTTTGTAGGGCGTCTTGGCGATTTGCCAGGGCAGGGTTTTACGCCCGTATTTGTCGTACCAGTCCAGGACCTGGGCTGAAAATTGCGCGGCGAGAAAAGTCAAAGCTATGGCTCCGGGATCGCGATTACAGGGTGGCAGATTGCAGCACAAGGGCGAGTGGCTGTAAACCCTTGCATCCGCCGGGTAACTTTGGATAATGCCCGTTTTCCGAACACTTTCACTAGCAGACTTAACTTTTATGAAAAACGACGTCATTTCTCCGGAATTCGATGAAAACGGTCGCCCGCTGCGCCGTATTCGTAGCTTCGTCCGTCGCCAGGGGCGCCTGACGAAAGGGCAGCAGCATGCGCTGGATAACATTTGGCCGGTGATGGGCGTTGAATTCAACG
The DNA here is from genome assembly GCF_057784655.1 of Klebsiella sp. PK18. Taxonomy (NCBI): domain Bacteria; kingdom Pseudomonadati; phylum Pseudomonadota; class Gammaproteobacteria; order Enterobacterales; family Enterobacteriaceae; genus Klebsiella; species Klebsiella sp. PK18. Next base: position 755,192 of record NZ_CM173493.1, read on the forward strand.
ATGCGCCACTCGATTTCGCTGCCCTGTTTGGCCGCGAAGCGCCGGTCACACTAGAAATTGGTTTCGGCATGGGGGCTTCGCTGGTGGCGATGGCGAAAGCCAAACCGGAACAGAATTTCCTCGGCATTGAAGTGCACTCCCCGGGCGTTGGCGCCTGTCTGGCTTCTGCTGAAGAAGAAGGTGTGCAAAATCTGCGCGTGATGTGTCACGATGCGGTGGAAGTGCTGCATACCATGATCCCGGATAACTCACTGAATATGGTGCAGCTGTTTTTCCCTGACCCGTGGCATAAAGCGCGTCATAATAAACGTCGTATCGTGCAGCCGCCTTTCGCCGAGCTGGTAAAAAGCAAACTGAAACTCGGCGGCGTCTTCCATATGGCGACCGACTGGGAAGCCTATGCCGTGCATATGCTGGAAGTGATGTCCTCGCTGGAAGGCTATCGTAACCAGTCGGCAAGCAACGATTACGTACCGCGCCCGGAATCGCGCCCGGTAACCAAATTTGAACAGCGTGGCCATCGTCTCGGCCACGGCGTATGGGACTTAATGTTCGAGAGGGTGAAATAATGGCCAAGAATCGTAGCCGTCGTCTGCGTAAAAAAATGCATATCGACGAGTTTCAGGAGTTAGGCTTCTCCGTCGCCTGGCGTTTCCCGGAAGGGACCACCGAAGAGCAGATCGACCAGACGGTCAACGATCTGATCGAAGAGGTGATTGAGCCGAACAAGCTGGCCTTCGACGGTAGCGGCTATCTCTCCTGGGAAGGGCTCATCTGCATGCAGGAGATCGGTAAGTGCACCGAAGAGCATCAGGCCATCGTACGCCAATGGCTGGAAGCGCGTAAGTTAGAGGATGTGCGCACCAGCGAACTTTTTGACGTCTGGTGGGACTAAGTTTGACAAGGGTCGGCAACTGCCGGCCCGTTTTGTCTTAAGGGAGTTTTATGATGCGTAAAACGCTGCTGGCGGTGGCGCTCTCCGTCACCGCTTTGTCTGCCCATGCGGACTACCAGTGTAGCGTCACGCCGCGTGACGATGTGATCCTCAGCCCGCAGCAGGTGCAGGTGAAAGGGGAAAACGGCAATCTGGTGATAAAGCCGGACGGCAACCTGACCTTTAACGGTAAAGCCTATACTCTGAGCGCCGCCCAGCGCGAGCAGGCGCAGGATTATCAGGCCAGTCTGCGCAGCAGCCTGCCGTGGATTGACGAAGGCGCGCGCTCGCGAGTCGAAAAAGGCCGCAAGGCGCTGGATAAAATCATTACCGAACAGGTTGGCGCCAACAGCAGCATGCATGGTCGCCTGACCAAGCTGGATGCGCAGCTGAAAGAACAGATGAACCGCATCATTGAGCGCCGCAGCGATGGCCTGACCTTCCACTATAAAGCTATCGACCAGGTACGTGCCGATGGTCAGCAGCTGGTGAATCAGGCGATGGGCGGCATTCTGCAGGACAGTATTAACGAGATGGGCGCGAAAGCAGTGCTCAAAGGCGGCGGCAACCCGCTGCAGGGCATTCTCGGCAGCCTCGGCGGCCTGCAAACGGCCATTCAGGATGAATGGAAAAACCAGGAGGCCGATTTCCAGCAGTTTGGTAAGGACGTCTGCAGCCGGGTTGTCTCGCTGGAGGATAGCCGGAAATCGCTGGTTGGCTCGTTAAAGTAAGTTGATTTCGCTACCTGCGCCTGCAGGTAGCGGTTAGGCTCAGTCGATCACATCAGCCCCAGCAGCTGTGGAATAAACAGTGAGATCTGCGGGATATAAACAATCATCGTCAGCGCGATCAGCAGGGCGGCGTAGAACGGCAGCAGCGGTTTGATGAGCTGCTGAATTTTAACCCCTGAAATGGAGCAGCCGACAAACAGCGCGCTGCCTACCGGCGGGGTCAGCAGGCCGATGCACAGATTGGCGACCATCATGATGCCAAAATGGACCGGGTTCATGCCTAAATCCTCAGCGATGGGGAGAAATATTGGCGTAAAAATCAGTACTGCTGGGGTCATATCCATAAAGATACCGACGATTAACAGCACGATGTTAATCAGCAGCAGGATCACCAGCGGATTTTCAGAAAACCCCATGAGCGCATCGCTTATCATGTAGGGAATATCGGCATTGGTCATTGCCCACGACATGCCGACGGAAAAACCGATCAGCAGAAGGACGATAGACGTCATCACCACCGATTCAAGGATCAGCTTTGGCAGGTCGCGCCATTTGACTTCCCGATAAATCAGCACTGAGAGGATAAAGGTGTAGACCACGGCGATGGCGGAAGCTTCAGTGGCGGTGAAAATACCGCCGAGGATCCCGCCCATGACAATAATGACCAGCAGCAGGCTGGGCAGGGCGTCGAAAAAAGCCTTTGCCGCCTGGGCGCAGGTCGGGCGCTCGGAAACCGGATATCCGCGGTGTTTAGCGATACCAGCGCAGACCAGCATGATGGACAGACCCATCAGAATGCCCGGCAAATAACCGGCCATAAACAGCGAGGCGACCGAGACGCCGCCGGCCGTCAGAGAAAAGACGATCAGCACGTTTGATGGCGGAATGAGCAGGCCCGTGATGCAGGATGAAACGTTTACCGCCGTGGAGAATGCCGGATCGTAGCCTTTCTGCGTCTGAATGGGATTGAGCGTCCCCCCTACCGCAGCGGCGGCAGCGACCGCCGAACCGGAGATCGAGCCGAACATCATATTGGCCAGCACGTTGACGTGTCCCAACGATCCGGGTACCCGCCCAACCATCACCTGCGCCAGATTGATGAGGCGTATAGCAATTCCCCCGCTGTTCATCAGGGTACCGGCAAAGATAAAGAAGGGGATAGCCAGCAGCGCGAAGTTATCGAGTCCGTTCGCCAGGCGCTGAGCAACGGTAATCACCGCGATATCCCAGGGAAACATCAGCAGCATTGAGCCGACGGTAGCAAGACCGATGGAAAAAGAGATAGGTACGCCAATAAAGACCAGAATAAAGAACGAGCCAAACAGCGTCAGTGCAATATAGCTATCCATTAATTTGCTCCTGCTTCTGAATGTTTCATGTTTTTTAGACCGTTGCTGATAAAACACAACGCGTAAAACATCATCATGATGCCGGTGAGCGGCAGGATCAGATACACATAGCCCATCGGGATCTGCATTGCGGCTGAGACCTGGGCGGTCGACAGCGTTTTTTCAATCAGTTTTACGCCGCCGGTAACAATCACTGAGCCAGCAAACAGAAAGATAAGCAGATTGATAATGACGCTGAGCAGTGCCTGCTTGCGGGAAGAGAGCATCAGCGTAAGTAAATCGATCGCCAGATGACGCTGGGCGCCGACGGTATAGGCCGCACCCAGTAGCCCGACCCAGATCATTAAGAAACGCGCCAGTTCATCGGTCAGGGTGCTAGGCTGGTTGAGCACGTAGCGGCTGAACACCTGCCAGACGACGCAGAAAACCAGCGCAATCATTACGACGACAGAGAATGCGGCGATGGTGCGGTCCACCGCCAGCTTTATGCGGTTAAGTATCATCATTGATTTCCTGGTGAAAGCGGGCCAGCGGCTGGCCCGTTAAAGGTTATTCAGCGGCAGCGTCAAATTTGGCCAGCAGAGCGGCCTGTTTTGGATCTTTCTTAAAGTCATCAAATAGCGGCTGCACGGCGGCACGGAACGGTGCTTTATCCACTTTGATAATTTCGCCCCCCAGTGCTTTGGCCTGAGCGCGGGTATCTGCGTCGATCTTCTGCCACAGCTGTTGCTGATATACCTCTGAGGCTTTGGCCGCTTTGACCAGAATTTGCTGCTGTCCCGGCGTCAGTTTGTCCCAGGTTTTGCTGGAGATCACGAGGAAGTCAGGGATGGAGGCATGTTCATCTTCAGAGAACACTTTCGCGATTTCGATATGGCGAGTCTGCACCCAGGAGGGAACGTTATTTTCCGCACCGTCCACCACCCCTTGCTGCATGGCGGTGTAAACTTCACCAAAGGAGATTGGCGTCGGGGAGCCGCCCATTAATTCAATCATTTTTAATGTTGTCGGGCTGGCCTGCACGCGGATCTTCAGTCCTTTTAAATCCTCCGGTTTGGTGATGGGCTTTTTGGCATAAAAACTTCGGGTTCCGGCGACATAAGCGGAAAGGGCAAAGAATCCTTTCTCTTTCGTCGAATCCATTATTTCCTTGCCCACTTCCCCGAAGACCACCTTATTGAAATGATTTTGATCGTTAAACAGGAACGGTAAATTATATATCGCGTAGATATTATCAAATGACTCCAGATCGCTGGCGGAACCTTTGGTCAAATCCAGCGCGCCATTTTGTAATAACTCCATCGTTTCGCGTGCGCTGCCCATCTGGCTACTGGGGTAAATACGAATCTTCATATTACCGTTAGAAAGTTGGTTTACCTCTTTGGCCATCTCTTCAAACGCCTGATGCACCGCGTGACTGCGTTCAAGGTTATGTGCCAGTTTTAACGTGATTTTTTCAGCTGCGCTGGCTCCTGAAGAGAATAGAGCAAGCAAAGATATTGCTATTAGAGAACGAGAAAAAGCGTATTTTTTCATGAGTTGGCTCCATGCACTTGTGGTAATTGGTCAATATCTTAAGCGTCATGCTTTGTTTCTGTATGACATATTATCCTTGTTGTCGTACATCTTTAAGCTGCCTGACTCACACTTTTTCTCAATGAGGCACTGAAATAACGGCTTTTATGGCTTCAATTATATTTGGTTTCTATAAATAAAAGTGAATTAATTAGATGATGAAATATTTTAAAAGAATGGTTCGGGAATGACGAGGTTGATATTTCGATAAATTCGAACTATTGTCCTTCCCGTTAAAACGATAAAGGGAAGGACAAGGGTGATATTTATTCGTTAAGGAAGAGTTCGAGCAGGGAATTCAAAAACAGCTTACCGTGCTCGGTAATCTGCCAGTTCTGCTCGTCTTCCTGCAGATAGCCCTGGGCTATCGCCGCGTCCAGCTGCGGGCGGATCGCCGCTTCCTCAAGACCGGTATAGCGGCGGAATTCCGCGCGCGGCGCGGCCTCCAGCAGGCGGAAACGGTTCATAAAGAACTCAAACGGTTTATCTGCCTCTTCCACATCATGCTGACGCTCGAGGTAACGGCCTTCCATATACCCGCGCGGGTGGCGGGTTTTGGCGGTCCGCAGAATGCGTCCGTCAGGGAAGGTTATCTTACCGTGCGCGCCGCAGCCGATGCCGAGGTAGTCGCCAAAGCGCCAGTAGTTGAGATTATGCTGACACTGGAAGCCCGGTTTAGCGTAGGCGGACGTCTCGTACTGCTGATAGCCAGCGGCGCTTAGCAATTGATGTCCCTGCTCGAAAATATCCCATAGCGCGTCGTCATCCGGCAGCACCGGCGGCCGGGAGCCGAACAAGGTGTTCGGCTCAATGGTCAGCTGGTACCACGACAGGTGCGGCGGGTTGAGGGCAATCGCCTGACGCAGATCGTCCAGCGCCTCCTCCAGCGACTGGTCCGGCAGACCGTGCATCAGGTCGAGATTGAAGCTGCGCAGGCCGAGGCCGCTGGCGAGACGTGCTGCGCGCTTGGCCTCCTCCGGACCGTGGATCCGCCCCAGGCGCTGCAGCTTCGGTTCGCTAAAGCTTTGTACGCCGATGGAGATACGGTTCACCCCGGCGCGCTGGTAATCAACGAAGCGATCGGCCTCCACGGTGCCCGGGTTGGCTTCCATGGTGATTTCCGCCCCGGCTGCCAGCGGCAGGCAGGCGCGGACGCCATCCAGCAGGGTTTGCATGGCCGGGCCGGACAGCAGGCTTGGCGTACCGCCGCCGATAAAAATAGTGCCTATTTCCCGTCCCTGGGCATATTGCGCATCGGCCTGCAGGTCGTTTAGCAGATGCTGGACGTAATCGTCATGCGGCACCTCGCCTTTCAGCGCATGCGAATTAAAGTCGCAGTACGGGCATTTCTGCACGCACCAGGGAATATGAATATAGAGACTCAGCGGCGGCAAATTAGCCATTACGTAATGCTTCCAGTAACAGTTTTAGCGCTTGCCCACGATGGGAAATCGCACTCTTTTCTTCACGGCTCAGTTCGGCCGCGGTTTTCCCTTCGGACGGGACGAAGAATATCGGGTCGTAGCCGAAGCCACCCGTACCGGCGGCTTGTCGGGTGATTACCCCAGGCCAGCTGCCGTGGCACACCAGCGGCGTGGGATCCTCGGCATGGCGCAGATAGACCAGCACGCAGTGGAACTGCGCCTGACGCTGGTCGTCCGGCACGTCCTTTAACGCGTCGAGCAGCTTCTCAAGATTCTGCTGGTCGGTGGCGTCGACGCCGGAATAGCGGGCGGAGTAAATACCCGGTGCGCCGCCAAGCGCATCGACGGCCAGACCGGAATCGTCGGCGATGGCCGGCAGGCCGGTGATCTGTGCCGCATGACGCGCTTTCAGAATCGCGTTTTCAATAAAGGTCAGGCCGGTCTCTTCCGCAGAGTCCACGCCCAGCTCGGTCTGAGCGACGATATCGAGACCAAAATCTTCCAGCAGCGAGGCCAGTTCGCGCACTTTACCGGCGTTGCCGGTCGCGAGGACGACTTTTTGCATGATGAATCCTGTTTATTCAGTTAGCGCCGCGACCGCAGTCGGGATCTGTTGTGGGGCGATGATTTTAACTTGCTTATGGCGACCCAGCTCGCCTTTTTCAATCAGTACCTGGCTTTTGGCGACGCGGAACTGTTTGGCGAGAAATTTCACCAGGTGGGCATTGGCCTGGCCATCAACGGGCGGGGCGGTAATGGCGACTTTGAGCTCGTCGCCATGTACGCCCACGATGCTATCGCGGCTGGCCTTCGGCTGAATGTACAGCCTCAGCACCAGCCCGTCAGCACAGGTTTCAACGGCACTCATAGCGCCATCCACAGCCCCGGCAGCAGCACGTTACCGGTGGCCTGCAGCACTTCGGCGACGCCCATATTAATCACGTACAGCAGCAGCACCAGTACCATCGGTGAGAAATCGATACCGCCCATCGACGGCAGCAGGTTGCGGATAGGGCGCAGCAGCGGGTCCGCCAGCTGCATCAGCACATACTCTACCGGGCTGCGGCCCTGGCTGACCCAGCTCATGATCGCCATCAACAGCAGCACCCAGAAGATCAACGAGCCGATGGTTTTCAGCAGAATAAGCAGGGCGGAGATCCAGATGATCGGCTGGAAAGTGATCACCATAAACAGCACGATCGCTTTGATGACGCAGAGAATAAATGCCACCAGCAGCGAGGCGCTGTCAATCGGCCCCATCGCCGGGATAATCCGGCGCAGCGGCCCGACAATCGGCTGCGTGGCCTTCACCACAAACTGCGAAAACGGGTTGTAAAAGTCGCAGCGCGCCCACTGCATCCAGACGCGTAACAACACGACCATCGTGTAAAGCTCAATGACCGTTGAAAGCAGGAAAGTCAACGTCTTCATGGCGTTCCTCAGATTCCTTATTATTTGCTATAGTCGCGCGCACCAAAAATAGCTGTACCGATGCGCACCATCGTGCTTCCCGCCGCGATTGCGGCTTCCATATCGTCCGACATTCCCAGAGACAACGTATCGACCGTGGGGTACCGCGTTTTTAATCGCGCAAATGCTACCGCCATTTGCTGGGCGACGGCAAACTGCCTTACATATTCTGACTCAGGCGCGGGGATGGCCATCAGACCGCGCAGCTCCAGATGAGGTAACTCAGCGATCTCTGCCGCTAATCCATCGAGCGCTTCCAGCGGGATGCCGGATTTGCTCTGCTCATCGCTAATGTTGATTTGAATCAGCACCTTCAGCGGCGGCAGATGCGCCGGGCGCTGTTCGTTCAGTCGGGTGGCGATTTTCAGCCGATCGACGGTGTGGCACCAGTCAAAATGCTCTGCCACCAACCGGCTTTTGTTGGACTGCAGGAGGCCAATAAAGTGCCACTGTAGTCCACTGATGCCGGCCTGCTGGAAATGGTTAATCTTCTCCACGCCCTCCTGGACGTAGTTTTCACCAAATGCCCGCTGGCCTGCCGCGATGGCTTCTTCGATCGCGCTCGCAGGTTTTGTTTTACTCACTGCAAGCAATGTCACTTCTTCTGGCGCACGCCCGCAACGAGCGGCGGCACCGGAGATTTTGTCCCGGACCTGTGCCAGGTTATGCGCAATATCGTTCATATTCCGAGGATGAGTTATGAAGCTGGAAGAAATCGTAGCCCTTAGTGTAAAGCATAATGTCTCCGATCTACACCTGTGCAATTCCGCCGCACCGCGCTGGCGGCGGCAGGGCAAGCTGGAGCCCGCCCCGTTTCCCGCGCCGGATATCCCGGATTTACTCAACTGCTGGCTTGATGCCGCACAGTTACAGCATTGGCAGGAACAGGGACAGATTGACTTTGCGCTGACCCTGGCCTGCGGTTTGCGGCTGCGCGCCAGCGCTTTCGCCCATACGCGTGGAATATCGCTGGTGCTACGCCTTCTGCCTGAACAGTGCCCGCGTCTGGAGACGCTGGGCGCCCCGCCTGCGCTGAGCGAGCTGCTGGCGGAAGAGAGTGGTTTGCTGTTGGTCACCGGAGCGACGGGCAGCGGCAAGTCGACCACCCTGGCGGCGATGGTGGGGCATCTCAACCAGCGTCTTGATGGCCATATTCTGACCCTGGAGGACCCGGTGGAGTTTATCCATCACAGCGAGCGCTGCCTGATCCAGCAGCGGGAGATTGGCCGTCATTGTCCTTCGTTCGCCGCGGCGCTCCGCGTGGCGCTGCGCCAGGATCCGGATGTGATCCTGCTCGGGGAGCTACGCGACAGCGAAACCATTCGTCTGGCGTTAACGGCTGCGGAGACCGGACATCTGGTAATGGCGACATTACATACCCGCGGCGCGGCGCCGGCGGTGGAGAGATTGATCGATGTCTTTCCGGCAGAGGAGAAAGATCAGGTTCGTAGTCAGCTGGCCGGAAGCCTGTGCGCGGTGCTGGCGCAAAAATTGTTGCCTGCACGTCAGGGCGGCAGAGTTGCGCTATACGAGCTTTTGGTCAATACCCCCGCAGTAGCTAACTTGATCCGTGAAGGAAAAGTGCATCAGTTGCCCGGCATAATGCAGACCGGGATGCAGGCCGGAATGCTGACATTTACGCAGAGTTTTCAGCAACGTGTCGCCGCAGGCGAGCTGTAAGAGCAGCGTGAAGCAGACAGGGCGGGTTAAATGATATGTTAACTGAATGTTTGATGGCTGTTTATTTATATTATTTGGTAATACAAATAACCATTCTGAATAAATTCAAATAACACATTCAGTTGCGATATGTCGACAGTGAATACGCATTTCCAGGAAAAAAGTTTGATTACCTTTTGACAGCTTTGAGGTATTCGATTTATGCTGTTTACGGGAATAGGATGATTCTCATGGAATAACGTTTCAATTTGTAAATTGCCAAGGCTATTTATAAATTCACGACTGTTTGTATATTTTTTTATTCATTTAACCACCATGGCGGTGGGTAGCAGCTAAGGAGAGTTTTAAGTGATTAATTTAAATGGAAATTCATCATCTTCTCGTCAGGTCACATTTATTACCCATCCGTCAATTCAGAGCAAAGCTTTTGCCAGCTATCTGAGCGAAACCCTGATGGCATCAGTGGTTTTACAAAATATTAATAAACCACTGGCGCAGCGCCTGGCGAAAGATTCTGTAATATTATTTGATATCGCAGTGTCAAATAAGAAATTAAATGGGGTATGGCGAGACATTATTCGACTGCAGGCAGATAATCCTCGTTTGTTGATTATTAATAGCGCACAAAAGTATGAGTTATACGAAATGGCGCAGTGGCCGGCTTTATATGGCGTGTTCCGCCATGACGATGATGAATCGCGCTTAATTGAGGGCGTTAAGGCCGTACTGAACGGCGAACAGACGGCTGAATTGAGCGTGATGCACCCGGCGATGTACGCTGCGGACCATGCATCGGCGCCCGTTGAGAACTCGCCACTCACCGAGCGGGAATGTGAGATCCTCAACGAGCTGCGCTGTGGGGCGACGAATCTGGATATTGCCCGTGCCCTGTTTATCAGCGAGAACACGGTGCGTACGCACCTGTACAATGTGTTTCGTAAACTGAGCGTGAAGAATCGCACTCAAGCGGTGAGCTGGGCGAACGAACATCTGCGCCACTAAGCGGTCGGAAGCGCGCCGTCAGCCATTTGCCGGCGGCGCAGGAGAGCAGAGCCTAAAAGCTCTGCTCGAAGTAGCTTTCCAGAATGACCACGGCTGAGGCCGAATCAACGCTGCCTTTATTCAGCGCGCGGTAGCCGCCGTGTTCAAATAAGCCTGCCCGAGCCTCCACCGTACTCAGACGTTCATCGTGAAGGACGATCGCGACGCCAAAGCGGCCATGAATTTTATTAGCGAAATTCCGCGCGCGCGCCGTCAGCGGTTGCTCGGTGCCGTCCATATTCAGCGGCAGGCCAACGATCACCGCCTCAGGCTGCCACTCTTTGAGCAGTTTTTCGATGACATTCCAGTCCGGTTTACCGTCCTGCGCCTTCAGCGCCGGTAACGGTCGCGCGGTTGCGGTGATGCGTTGCCCCACCGCCACGCCGATGCTTTTGGTGCCGAAATCAAAGCCGAGAAAGGTTCCGCTCATCATGCATGCCCCGCGACGCCAGGCATCGTCACAATGTCGATACCAATCAGTTTAGCCGCCTCGCGCCAGCGATCGGCGATGGGCGTGCGGAAGAGAATATTCTGGTCGGCAGGGGCGGTGAGCCAGGCATTATCTAAAATCTCCTGCTCCAGTTGTCCTTTCTCCCATGAGGAGTAGCCCAGCGCAACCAGTACGTTGCCCGGCTGTCTGTCGGTACCTAAGGTTTCAAGAACATCCCGCGAGGTGGTGACTACTGTGTTATCCGAAATGCGGATACTCGAGGAGAAGTCCGAGGGCGGGGTATGCAGAATAAAGCCGCGGTCTTCCGCCAGCGGGCCGCCCAGCATCACTGGTTTATCCAGACGGATCTCCGGATTGCGCGGCTCCGGAACAATCTTGAGCTTCTCAAGGATCCCTTCCACCTGCAGATTTTCCAGCGGCTTATTGATAATAATGCCCATGGCTCCCTCGTCGTTATACTCGCAGATATAGACCACGGAGCGGCGGAAAATCGGGTCCTGAAGCGCAGGCATGGCAATCAGAAAGTGATGCTGTAAATTCATTGTCAGAGGTTCTGTTCCTGGTTCAAAAAGCAACACCCAGTATGCGGGCAAAGTAGAATAGTGTCGATGCACTTTATCTGGCTGGCGCCCGAGTGGCGCCTGGCTGGCGGCGTTTCACGAGCGCGGTCAACCGCGCTCGCTGCGCCATGAGCGGACGTTTATCCGCCCTGGTGTTTATTTGGTGATACGTCTTTCGATAGCGTCCATCAGCATGCCGGTGATCGAAATATCCGGGAAGGCGGCTTCAATCTCACGCACGCAGGTGGGGCTGGTGACGTTAATTTCCGTCAGACGGTCGCCGATGATATCCAGGCCGACGAAGATAAGACCTTTGGCTTTCAGCGTCGGGCCGACGCGGCGGGCAATTTCCCAGTCGCTTTCGGTCAACGGGCGAGCTTCGCCACGGCCGCCGGCGGCCAGGTTGCCGCGGGTCTCGCCGCCCTGCGGAATACGCGCCAGGCAGTAAGGCACCGGCTCGCCGTCCACCACCAGCACGCGCTTGTCGCCGTCTTTAATGGCGGGCAGATAGTTCTGCGCCATGCAGTAGCGGCTGCCGAGCTCGGTCAGGGTCTCCGTGATCACGCCAAGGTTCGGATCGCCGGCTTTGACGCGGAAAATAGAGGCGCCGCCCATGCCGTCGAGCGGTTTCATGATGATATCGCCGTGTTTTTCCCAGAAGGCCTTCAGCTGGGCTTTATTGCGGGTGACCAGCGTTTCCGGCGTCAGTTCTGAGAACCAGGCGGTGAACAGTTTCTCGTTACAGTCGCGCAGGCTCTGCGGCTTGTTGACGATAAGCGTGCCTTTCTCTTCCGCCCGCTCCAGGATGTAGGTGGCATAAATAAATTCGGTATCGAACGGCGGATCTTTACGCATCAAAATAACGTCAAGATCGGCCAGCGGCAGATCCTGCTCACCGGTGAAGTCATACCATTTATCGTAGTTCTGTTCGACGCTCAGCGTGCGCGTACGGGCGCGGGCTTCGCCGTTGATCAAATAGAGGTCGTTCATCTCCATATAATGGAGTTCATAGCCGCGACGTTGCGCTTCCAGCAACATAGCGAAGCTGGTGTCTTTCTTGATGTTGATGGTTGCGATGGGATCCATCACGATGCCGAGCTTGATCATGGTTCTTCTCCGTTAACGCCTCAACCTAAGTCGCCAAAACGCACCTGCAGGGCGGTGATGGCGGTGAGCGCAGTAGTCTCTGTACGCAGAACGCGCGGTCCCAACAGGATATCAGTAAACTGGTATTGCGCGGTCATCGCTATCTCTTCTGCCGATAGCCCACCTTCCGGACCAATCAGCAAACGGACGCGTTCAACCGGTAGCGGCAGCGTATTAATGCTGGCGCTGGCGCGCGGGTGCAGGTTGAGCTTCAGCCCGCTGTCCTGCTCGGCGCACCACTCTTCCAGCTGCATGGCCGGACGTATTTCCGGTACCACATTACGACCGCTCTGTTCGCAGGCGGCAATAGCGATTTTCTGCCACTGCTGGATCTTCTTCTGCAAACGTTCGGCGTCCAGTTTAACGCCGCAGCGCTCGGAAAACAGTGGCGTTATGAGGCTTACCCCGAGTTCGATCGATTTCTGGATAGTAAATTCCATTTTTTCACCGCGCGACATCACCTGGCCTAAGTGAATATGCAGCGGCGATTCACGATCGTCGGGTTCGCCGCTGAGCACTTCAACCGTGACATTTTTCTTGCCGGCCTCAGTGATGACGGCGTCAAACACCTGGTTACTGCCGTCAAAAAGCTGTAAGTGCTGACCGGCGGTCATGCGCAGGACGCGACCGACGTGGTTGGCCGCGTCATCGCTCAGCGCAATCTGGCTGCCGACAGTGAGGCGTTCTGGATGATGGATGCGAGGAATGCGCATGCTTGATATTCCGTTCGTTGCGCAGATGCCTGCTTCCCGCCACCGGGCGGGAAGCACAGGGCTGCAAATTAACAATTGCCGCTAGTGTAGGTTAGCTCTTTTGCGCCTGGCAAGCCTGCTGGACATACGGATTATGGTTGCCCTGCACTTTCGCGATGCGCTCATCGCGCTCACATTCCCAGGCGGTGACCGGGTACTGTTTATCCCAGGCGGTAAACAATTGAGTTTGCTGGCGGGAAAGATTCAGCTGGTAGCGGTCGCGCATATAGAAGTAGGTGCGGGCGATAGCGCCGCGGGCGCGGGCAGGGGGCTCGGCGACTTTATCTTTAAAATCGACCTTCATGGTGCACTGGCCGTACTGGCCTTCACCGCCGTTCCACTGGCTGTACATAAAGTTGCCGCGATCGCCATTGACTTCCCCTACCGCCGGCTGCAGGTTGTGCATATCGCTTTCCATCTTGCGGTACTCCGGATCTTTGGCGCAGTTTTGCCGCCCGCCTTCCTGCCAGCACTGGCGCTGATGGCCGAACTGCCACGCCGGCACCACGTGTTCCCATTCAACCCGGCTGGCGCGGTTCTCATTTTTACGCACTTTATAGCCGCAAGATTCCAGATCGATAACGCCTTTTTTACCCTGCCAGTCGATTTTACAGCCGCAATAAAAGTCGCCCGGAACGTCGGCGTTCACTTTGACGCCAGCGGCCTTGGCCTGGGAAAAACTATTAATACCGGCGGCCGCGAGCGGGCCACTGACTGCCGTGCTCAATACCGCAACGGCTAAAATATGCATACGGGACATCGTTAACTCCGTGTCAAAACGAGCCCGCAACGTAGCGAATGAGGGTGCTGGATGCAATCAGTCAGATCAGAAAGTTTCTAATAAATTCTGATGGTTATTTTTCAGCCACCAGCAGATCGCCGCAGTGAACGCAGCGGTAGGTGGCCTCGCCGCGCACCACCCGGTTATGGCGACGGACGGTGAGCTGATGCTGCTGACAGCGACAGCGGTAGCGGAAGGTGTTCTGGCGGACCGAATCGAGTTCAAAACGGTGGGTGCGACGCGCGGGAACGCCAAGGACGTTCTCCATCATCCATTTCCACTCTTTACCGTGCGGCGCGACGCGGCCAAAGTGCTGCCAGACCAGCAGGTGCGCCAGCTCGTGCGGCACCACTTCATCGATAAACTCCTGCTGATTTTCCAGCAGCAGCACCGGATTTAAACGAATTTCGTTTTTCTCCAGCCAGGCGGTGCCGGCGGAGGTACCGCGCTGCTGGTAGACCAGCGTCGGCTCAGCGTAGCGGCGTTCCAGTTTGAGGTTCGCTTTGGCGAGATGCTCCCGCAGGCTGCGCATCACGGCCTGCTGAATAGCGATGGGAATACGGGGTGTTTTCATAGCGCCAGAGGATAGTGCGACGAGCGGGGGAGAGCAAGAGGAAGCTTCCTCCCGGGAGGGGAGGAAGCTCAGGCGGGTTAGTCGCGGGCGCCGATTTCACGCAGCGGACGACCCTGCATCAGGTTACGTTCAATATGTTCCAGCGAGACGTTTTTGGTTTCCGGAATCAGCCAGATAGTCAGCAGGATAAACAGCACGTTCAGACCGCCGTACACCCAGAAGGTATTGGCGCTGCCCAGCGAGTTGAGCATGGTCAGGAAGGTGGCGCCGACAATCATATTGGCAATCCAGTTGGTCGCTGTGGAGCAGGTGATGCCGAAGTCGCGGCCTTTCAGCGGCTGGATTTCGGAACACAGTACCCAAATCAGCGGACCGGCGCTCATGGCGAAACCGACGATGAACATCAGCAGCATCAGGACGGCGATGTACTGCGCGGTAGAGGAGTGAATGCCGATGTGCATCATGCTACCCAGCACGCCCATGCCCGCGGCCATCACGATAAAGCCGAGGATTAGCGTTGGTTTACGGCCCCAGCGGTCGACCAGACCGATAGCGATAAAGGTGGCCAGCACGTTGGTCAGACCGACGATCACCGTCCCCCACATCTGCTCGGTGGTGTTGGCATAGCCCGCCAGTTCAAAAATCTTCGGTGCGTAGTACATGATGACGTTCATGCCGGTGAACTGCTGCATCACCTGCAGCAGAATACCGAGGAACACCGCGCGGCGGAAGTTACTGTTGTCTTTGAACAGCGACCAGCCGGACTGTTTCACTTTCAGGCTTTCGCGGATTTCGTCGAGCTCACGTTTCGCTTCGGCGCTGGTATCGCGCAGGCGCAGCAGCACGCGTTCGGCATCGACGAAGCGACGTTTGGCGGCGAACCAGCGCGGGCTGTCCGGCAGGAAGATAACGCCGATCAGCAGCAATACCGCCGGAATAATGATCACGCCGAGCATCCAGCGCCACGCGCCGCTGTAGCTGAAAGCGGTGTCAGAGAGATAGGCGCCGAGGATCCCGATGGTGATCATCAGCTGGTACATCGAAATCATACTGCCGCGGATTTTCTCTGGCGCGATTTCCGACAGATACAGCGGAGCCGTGTATGAAGCGACGCCCACCGCCAGGCCCAGCAGCACGCGGGAAACCAGCAGGATCTCGACGTTTGGCGCGGCAGCGGAGAACAGAGAGCCGGCGACAAAGAGGATGGCGCCGATCATCAGGCTTTTTTTACGGCCCAGTTTGAAGGAGAGCCAGCCGCTGCCGACCGCACCGACGGCAGCCCCGAACATCATGGAGCTGACCACCCACTCCTGGGTGTGGGCTGAAATCTGGAACTCATTGGCAATAAAGGGTAAGGCACCCGCAATAACACCGATATCAAGGCCGAACAGCAGGCCAGCCAGCGCGGCGAGGAAACAGACG
Source organism: Klebsiella sp. PK18 (assembly GCF_057784655.1). Classification (NCBI taxonomy): domain Bacteria; kingdom Pseudomonadati; phylum Pseudomonadota; class Gammaproteobacteria; order Enterobacterales; family Enterobacteriaceae; genus Klebsiella; species Klebsiella sp. PK18. The sequence continues at coordinate 771,082 of NZ_CM173493.1, forward strand.
AAGAACGTCATAGTCTTGTTCGAACGCCCTTGTTTTTTGTTGTCAGGCATAACGCCCTCCAGTTGAGTTATTGATTCTGTCGATGGTTAGGGTAGGACACTCGACGGTAAAAAAACGTGATTATAGTCACGGCTGTGTAATCGTTTACACAAAGGTAAAGAAACGTAATCCATTAAATGCTTTTTAAATCAGCAGTATATACAAGGATAGTCGACATTTTGAAAAACGGTAATCGGAGTTGACCGAAACAATATGTAACATTGTGAAAAATACCCGCATGCTATGCCTGTTATGGAAACAAAGGGGTAGTCATCATAATGTAATCGCTTTCATCGCGTTACCGCGTTTCGCTGAAGCGAAGCGCAGGGGGGAGGGAGACGGAAACAAAAAGGCCAGCGCGAGGCTGGCCTTGAAGAGAGGAAGCAGGGGTTATTTCAGACCGGCCGCTTCGCGCAGCAGAGCCGCTTTGTCGGTTTTTTCCCATGGGAAATGCTCGCGACCAAAGTGACCGTAAGCCGCGGTTTCTTTGTAGATCGGGTGCAGCAGGTCCAGCATCTGAATCAGGCCGTACGGACGCAGGTCGAAGAACTCGCGCACCAGCAGGGTCAGCTGTTCAGAAGGCACTTTCTCGGTGCCGAAGGTTTCCACCATGATCGAAGTCGGTTCAGCGACGCCGATAGCGTAGGAGACCTGAATTTCACAACGATCGGCCAGGCCCGCGGCAACGATGTTTTTCGCCACATAGCGTGCCGCGTAGGCTGCGGAACGGTCAACTTTAGACGGATCTTTACCGGAGAACGCGCCGCCGCCGTGACGAGCCATGCCGCCGTAGGTATCAACGATGATCTTACGACCGGTCAGACCGCAGTCGCCCATCGGGCCGCCGATAACGAAACGTCCGGTCGGGTTGATGAAGAATTTGGTCGAAGCGTTCAGCCATTCGGTCGGCAGGGTCGGCTTGATGATCTCTTCCATCACCGCTTCCTGCAGGGATTTCTGGTCGATGTCTTCCGCGTGCTGCGTGGACAGAACCACCGCATCGATGCCGACGATTTTGCCGTCGTCATACTGGAAGGTCACCTGGCTTTTCGCATCCGGACGCAGCCACGGCAGGGTGCCGTTTTTACGCACTTCAGCCTGGCGCTGCACCAGACGGTGAGCATAGGTCACCGGCGCCGGCATCAGCACGTCGGTTTCGTTGGTCGCATAGCCAAACATCAAACCCTGGTCGCCTGCGCCCTGTTCCAGCGGGTCGGCACGGTCGACGCCCTGGTTGATGTCCGGAGACTGTTTACCAATGGCGCTCAGAACGGCACACGAGTTGGCGTCAAAGCCCATATCGGAATGCACGTAGCCAATTTCGCGGACGGTGTTGCGGGTGATCTCTTCGATATCAACCCATGCGCTGGTGGTGATTTCGCCGCCTACCAGCACCATGCCGGTTTTGACATAGGTTTCACATGCGACACGCGCTTTCGGATCCTGCTCGAGGATCGCATCCAGCACGGCATCAGAGATTTGGTCAGCAATTTTGTCAGGATGCCCTTCTGATACGGACTCAGACGTAAAAAGGTGTTTTGCCATATTTTATTTCACCTGTGGACGATTCGGATAGCTCATACTGTTGTGTAATGTGGCTTTGGTGGATAATCAGCGCAAAGCCGCGCAGGTAGCGACACGAGCAGTCTGAGTGTTAATCAGTATAGACGGATTAACTTCTGGATGGCTATTTTAGGTCAATTCTTGAGCCCATTTCCAGCCTTTTTTGATGGCGGTCGCATTTATGGGAAAACCCGCCTGGCAAATTTTCCTGACAACCGCGCAAACGCACACATTTTTATTTTGCTTTTTACCCTGCTTCTCGGTATAAAACGCCGCGCGCGGCTCATTAAAAAAGCGCACGGGGCATCGCCCTGTGGTGCCACTTCCAGCCGGGTTAAGCAGTCTGTATTTACAGAATCTCGCAGCGGCGTAGCGCCTGTTGCCCGGTATGTATAGCTTTGGCTTGTCGCCGACCCTGTCGCAGGGCGGTGTGGAGGTGATACCAGATAATGAACCAATGTTTTTCGCTTGATTCGTCGCGTCGTTCTGTCGCGCGTCAGCACTCCGCAACCTGCATCTCTCTCATGCAAACCAGCCGATGTTCACCCCATCTCGGCGCTTCTCAGGATTCCAGGGCCGGTCGGTCGTTAGAAAACTGAACAAGGGCGCTCTTGCCAGGCAAGAGTTTTCTCGTGGTTTCTCCGGACTGTCATACTCTGTTCGGCTACGTGTTTTACGATGATATGAATAAGAAACCGGTCGCGCAGTCGCAAAACCAGCAGATAGTGCTGGGCTTTAGGACTGTTCATGGGTTGTTATCGCATCTTTGGACTGCGATAGTAGTTAACTGTCTTACACTTATTATTAAAAATTGAGGTTCGCTATGTCTGACGACATGTCTATGGTTTCGCCTTCGTCAGCAGGCGAACACGGTGTACTACGTTCCATGCAGGAGGTAGCGATGAGCTCCCAGGAAGCCAGCAAGATGCTGCGTACTTATAATATTGCCTGGTGGGGCAATAACTATTATGACGTCAACGAACTGGGCCACATCAGCGTTTGCCCGGATCCGGACGTCCCGGAAGCGCGCGTGGACCTCGCGGAATTAGTCAAAGCCCGCGAGGCGCAAGGGCAACGTTTGCCGGCGCTGTTCTGCTTCCCGCAGATCCTGCAGCACCGCTTGCGCTCGATCAACGCCGCCTTCAAACGCGCGCGTGAATCATACGGTTATAATGGCGATTACTTCCTTGTCTACCCGATTAAGGTTAACCAGCACCGTCGCGTAATTGAATCGCTGATCCATTCCGGCGAGCCGCTGGGACTGGAAGCCGGTTCGAAAGCCGAACTGATGGCCGTGCTGGCGCACGCCGGGATGACCCGCAGCGTCATCGTCTGTAACGGCTATAAAGACCGCGAATACATCCGTCTGGCCCTGGTGGGCGAGAAGATGGGCCACAAGGTCTATCTGGTCATCGAGAAGATGTCGGAAATCGCCATCGTGCTGGAAGAGGCCGAGCGCCTGAACGTGGTGCCGCGCCTTGGCGTGCGTGCGCGTCTGGCCTCGCAGGGCTCCGGCAAATGGCAATCCTCCGGCGGAGAGAAGTCCAAGTTTGGCCTCGCGGCGACCCAGGTACTACAGCTGGTCGAGATCCTGCGTGCCGCAGGGCACCTTGAGAGCCTGCAACTGCTGCACTTCCACCTCGGTTCGCAGATGGCCAATATTCGCGATATCGCCACCGGCGTGCGTGAATCCGCGCGTTTCTACGTCGAACTGCATAAGCTGGGCGTCAACATTCAGTGCTTTGACGTCGGCGGCGGTCTGGGCGTGGACTATGAAGGGACCCGCTCGCAGTCTGACTGCTCGGTGAACTACGGTCTGAACGAATACGCCAACAACATCATCTGGGCGATCGGCGATGCCTGCGAAGAGAACGGCCTGCCGCACCCGACGGTGATCACCGAATCCGGCCGCGCGGTGACCGCGCACCATACCGTGCTGGTTTCCAACATCATCGGCGTGGAGCGTAACGAATACACTGAGGCGACCCCGCCGGCGGAAGACGCCGCGCGTCCGCTACAGAGCATGTGGGAAACCTGGCTGGAGATGCACGAGACCGGCAACCGCCGCTCGCTGCGCGAATGGCTGCACGACAGCCAGATGGACCTGCACGATATCCATATCGGCTACTCCTCTGGCACCTTCAACCTGCAGGAGCGCGCCTGGGCCGAGCAGCTGTATCTGAACATGTGTCATGAAGTGCAGAAGCAGCTCGACCCGAGCAACCGCGCGCATCGTCCCATCATCGATGAGCTGCAGGAGCGGATGGCGGATAAAATCTACGTCAACTTCTCGCTGTTCCAGTCGATGCCGGATGCCTGGGGGATCGATCAGCTGTTCCCGGTGATGCCGCTGGAAGGGCTGAACAAGTCGCCGGAGCGCCGTGCGGTGCTGCTGGACATCACCTGCGACTCCGATGGCGCCATCGATCACTACGTGGACGGCGACGGGATCGCCACCACCATGCCGATGCCGGAGTACGACCCGGAGAACCCGCCGATGCTGGGCTTCTTTATGGTCGGCGCCTATCAGGAGATCCTTGGCAACATGCATAACCTGTTTGGCGATACCGAGGCGGTGGACGTGTTCGTCTTCCCTGACGGCAGCGTTGAGGTTGAGCTGTCCGACGAGGGCGATACCGTGGCGGATATGCTGCAGTATGTGCAGCTGGATCCGAACACGCTGCTGACCCAGTTCCGCGATCAGGTGAAAAATACCGGCCTGGACGACGCGCTGCAGCAGCAGTTCCTCGAAGAGTTTGAGGCGGGACTGTACGGCTATACTTATCTGGAAGACGAGTAACCATTGATGCCCGGTGGCGTAGCGCTTACCGGGCCTGCGAAGGTAGGCCGGATAAGGCGAAGCCGTCATCCGGCGGAATGCGATACTTACTTGAACCCGTATGCATTACCGGCGATAATTCACGCCAATAAGCGATTTATCTATCAAACCCTTCCTCGTCGGGCCTAACGACGCGGAGGGGTTTTTTTATACTTATTTTTTACGTTCCACGACTGCGAAAAGAGGTCATATCCATGAGCACTTTAGGTCATCAATACGATAACTCCCTGGTATCCAATGCCTTTGGCTTTCTGCGTTTGCCAATGAACTTCATGCCGTATGAAAGCGATGCGGACTGGGTCATCACCGGCGTGCCGTTCGATATGGCGACCTCCGGGCGCGCGGGTGGCCGTCATGGCCCGGCGGCTATCCGTCAGGTTTCCACTAACCTCGCCTGGGAGCACAACCGTTTCCCGTGGAACTTTGACATGCGCGAACGCCTGAACGTGGTGGACTGCGGCGATCTGGTGTACGCCTTCGGCGACGCGCGCGAAATGAGCGAGAAGCTGCAGGCTCACGCCGAGAAGCTGCTGGCGGCGGGCAAGCGCATGCTCTCCTTCGGCGGTGACCACTTTGTTACCCTGCCGCTGCTGCGCGCCCATGCTAAGCACTTCGGTAAAATGGCGCTGGTGCACTTCGATGCCCACACCGACACTTACGCCAACGGCTGCGAGTTCGACCACGGCACCATGTTCTACACCGCGCCGAACGAAGGGCTTATCGATCCGAACCACTCCGTGCAGATTGGTATCCGTACCGAGTTCGACAAAGATAATGGCTTTACGGTGCTGGACGCCGGCCAGGTTAACGACCGCAGCGTTGATGACGTCATTGCCCAGGTGAAGCAGATCGTCGGCGACATGCCGGTGTACCTGACCTTTGATATCGACTGTCTGGATCCGGCGTTTGCGCCAGGCACCGGGACCCCGGTTATCGGCGGATTGACCTCAGACCGGGCGATCAAACTGGTGCGTGGCCTGAAGGATCTGAACATCGTGGGGATGGACGTAGTGGAAGTCGCTCCGGCCTACGATCAGTCCGAAATTACCGCTCTGGCGGCGGCGACTCTCGCTCTGGAAATGCTCTACATCCAGGCGGCGAAGAAGGGCGAATAAGCCGGGTAACCCCGACCCTCTCCCTTCCCGGGAGAGGGTTGCGCGCGGCACAGAGGGGTTATCAAGGCGCCGGGCGAGTGCTCCTGTGCGCCGGGAGAGGGCCGGCGCGCAGGATAGGGGTCATTATCGCGTCAAAACACGTTAAACGGATATTCGACGTAGAACCGGACTTCATTCCCGCTGACGTTATAGTCGCTGGCGTTGCTGGAAACGCGCAGCACCGAATAGCGTAGTCTGAATTTCAAATCTTTCGCCACGCCGTTTTGTACCTGGTATTGAACCTGGTTGAACCATTCGTGTTCTTTGCCGTTGCTGGTCTCTGAAGTTTTAATGTTATCACCGCGCACATAGGCGGTGGTCCAGGTCAGCCCCGGTAATCCCAGCCCGGCAAAATCCAGTCCGTACGATGCCTGCCAGGAGCGTTCATCTTCACCGTTAAAATCAGACCAGTAGGAGTTGGCCAGCCAGATGGTGTTCCCGCCATCGCCGACGCCGCCCTGGTTCTGGTAGCCGCCGTAGTGGTAACCGGTGCTGCCGCTGCTTTGCTGATAAGCGACTTTAAAGGTATGAATATCCCAGATGTAGCTGGCGGCCAGGCTCCAGATGCTATTGCTGCGACCGGTGTCATTGGCATCGGCATATTCTTGATCCAGGCGTGAGTTATAGCCGTTGAAATCGAGAACCAGCTGTTGGTTGGCGGCGAACGGCTGCTTATAGTTCAGGCCAAGATACTGTTTGTTCAGCACATCTTCGACGTGTGACGCGTACAGCGCGCCGCTGAGCTGGTCGTTGAACCGGTAGCTTGCCCCGCCGAAGGTCAGGCTTTTCAGGCCGCTGTTATGGCTGTCGTCGCTTTTGCGCTGCTGGTCGGTGAGATAACCGGCGTTAATTTCCAGGCCGTCGATTTCGCGCGAGGTGAGCATGGTGCCGGTATAGCTCTCGTACAGCAGGCGTGAATCGTCAGCGTAGACGATGGGCAGCATCGGCCGCTGGCTGCCGTAGCTGAGCACAGTATTTGAGAAGCGCATTTTACCGGTGGCGCCGAATTTGGCGAGGTCGGATTTTGCGCGGCCGTCGTCATCCTGGGCGAAAAAGTCGATCCCACCCGCGCCGCTGCGCCCGCGACCGCCGTCAAGGCGCACCGCATACTGGGCGATACCGTCCACGCCGAAGCCGACCGGTCCCTGGGTAAAGCCCGATTCGAAGGTGGCGATAATCCCCTGGCCCCATTCGGCTTTATCCGGCAACCCATCGCGATAATCACGTTTGATATAAGCGTTACGCAAAAAGAGATCCAGATGGCTGTCGTCAATAAAGCCCTGACTGGCGGATTGTTGGCTGGCGAAAGTCGGCGTGGCGGCAATAATGCCAAGTGCGATTAACGATAATTCTTTTTTCACTGAAGGCACTTCTCTGTCTGTCGATATATTCAAGGGAATCACTGCAGTCGCGATATTCTCCTGAAATAATGTCGAAAGCAATCATTGTGTGAGCAATGGTATCGCCAGGAAACAAGCTGTGTGGCGCACGCCGGCTGCGTTTGGCGAAGAGGGGTGGACTATTTATTATCTGGAGGAACGCGGTTCTGAAAGGCGGATTGTGTACGCTGTTTTTTATTTGCCAAATAATATCTTGCTGAGTGACAGCGCTTAAAATAATTGGCTGTGACGAGGTGCAGCAATAATTAACGGTTTGTGCGCTTAAGTTATCAATTCATGCGGCTAAATATTTTTACAGGGATATAAAAAAGGGAGGCGATAATGCCTCCCGCTGTCGATTATTTAATCCCGTCGGCTTTCATGCGATCGCGAATATGCTGGGCGCGAGCTTCGGAGGCCGGGTGATCGTCAAACATAGAGCTCTGACGACCGGCTTCCAGCTTGGCCAGTTTTTCGAAGCTGGTGGCCAGTCCCGACGGATTGATGCCGCGCTTACGCAACAGGTCATAAGAGTAGTCATCCGCTTCCGATTCCTGACGCTGGGAGAACTGCGAGTTCACCAGTTTTTCGCCTAAATCGCCCAGCTGCGACTGCGACAGGCTGCCGACGATGCCGCCGGCGGAGGCCGCCGCCGCACGCACGGCGTTGGTCCCCAGCGCGACCTGCATGCCTTTCTTCACGTGGCCCAGCGCAACGTGACCCATTTCGTGGCCGATAACCGCTTCAACTTCATTATCGTTCATCAGGTCCATCAGCCCGCTGTAAACGCGGATGCAGCCGTTCGCCATCGCGAAGGCGTTCACATCCTTGGTCTCATAGACCTTGTAGTTCACTGGCTGGCCATTGATGTTATCGCCCAGCGCGGTCGCGATTTTGCTCAAACGCTGGCTGTATTCACTGCTGGCCGGGGCGATTTTCGCTTTGGCGTCCATCTCTTTACAGGCCTGGTCGCTTAAGGTTTTCACCTGCGCGTCGCTGAGGGAGTACGCCTGGAAGGCTTCGGCGCCTGAGCTGAGCAGACCATTGGAGTCCATGTTCTGACATCCGGTGAGGGTTGCTGCGATCCCAAGAGCAAGTACGGTTGAGCGAATTTTCATTTTTTTATCTTCCACAATCTTATGGTTGTTTATCCGACAATACGGCGACGGCAGGGAACCGTATTCTGCATAAATTATAAAGAGTATCGCAGGATGCGGGCGAGCGGATTCCGGGGTAGCACAACCTGTTCCAGAGATTTCTTAAAGGGCAAAAGGATGCTCCATGTACATGACTTGTCGCTTGGGTTACATTGTTCACACTTTTTTCCGGCGTAGCCCAAAACGCGCTCTCGTCAAGTCGTTAAGGGCATGGCCTTCAACAGTCCGAACTGGAGTCAAAATGTCCTCACGTAAAGAGCTTGCTAACGCTATTCGTGCGCTGAGCATGGACGCTGTACAGAAAGCCAAATCCGGCCACCCGGGGGCCCCGATGGGTATGGCTGACATTGCCGAAGTGCTGTGGCGTGATTTCCTGAACCATAACCCGAACAATCCGGCCTGGGCTGACCGTGACCGTTTTGTGTTGTCAAATGGCCATGGTTCGATGCTGATTTACAGCCTGCTGCACCTCACTGGCTACGATCTGCCGATTGAAGAGCTGAAAAACTTCCGCCAGCTGCACTCCAAAACCCCGGGTCACCCGGAAGTCGGCTACACCGCGGGCGTGGAAACCACCACCGGTCCGCTGGGCCAGGGTATCGCTAACGCGGTCGGGATGGCTATTGCCGAGAAAACTCTGGCGGCGCAGTTCAACCGTCCGGGCCACGATATCGTCGACCACTACACCTACGCCTTCATGGGCGACGGCTGCATGATGGAAGGCATTTCTCATGAAGTGTGCTCCCTGGCCGGTACTCTGAAACTGGGCAAACTGGTGGCCTTCTATGATGACAACGGCATCTCCATCGACGGCCACGTTGAAGGCTGGTTCACCGACGATACCGCGAAACGCTTTGAAGCCTACGGCTGGCACGTGGTACGCGGCGTTGACGGTCACGACGCTGACGCCATCAAACGCGCAGTAGAAGAAGCGCGTGCAGTTACCGACAAACCGTCCCTGCTGATGTGCAAAACCATCATTGGTTTTGGTTCGCCGAACAAAGCCGGTACCCACGACTCCCACGGCGCACCGCTGGGCGACGCAGAAATCGCGCTGACCCGCGAAGCGCTGGGCTGGAAACACGCGCCGTTTGACATCCCGTCTGACATCTATGCGCAGTGGGATGCCAAAGAAGCCGGCCAGGCGAAAGAAGCGGCGTGGAATGAGAAGTTTGCTGCCTACGCGAAAGCCTTCCCGCAGGAAGCGGCCGAATTCACCCGTCGTATGAAAGGTGAAATGCCGTCTGACTTCGACGCCAAAGCTAACGAGTTCATCGCGAAGCTGCAGGCTAACCCGGCGAAAATCGCCAGCCGTAAAGCGTCGCAGAATGCTATCGAAGCCTTCGGCCCGCTGCTGCCGGAATTCCTCGGCGGCTCCGCTGACCTGGCGCCGTCCAACCTGACCCTGTGGTCTGGTTCTAAGCCGATCAACGAAGACACCGCGGGTAACTACATTCATTACGGCGTGCGTGAATTCGGTATGACCGCTATCGCCAACGGTATCGCGCTGCACGGCGGTTTCCTGCCGTACACCTCCACCTTCCTGATGTTCGTGGAATACGCGCGTAATGCGGTACGTATGGCCGCGCTGATGAAACAGCGTCAGGTGATGGTCTACACCCACGACTCCATCGGTCTGGGTGAAGATGGCCCGACTCACCAGCCGGTAGAGCAGGTGGCTTCCCTGCGCGTGACGCCGAACATGTCCACCTGGCGTCCGTGTGACCAGGTTGAATCCGCGATTGCGTGGAAATATGGCGTAGAGCGTCAGGACGGCCCGACCGCGCTGATCCTCTCCCGTCAGAACCTGGCGCAGCAGGAGCGTACCGCAGAGCAGCTGGCAAACGTCGCTCGCGGCGGTTACGTGCTGAAAGATTGTGCCGGCCAGCCGGAGCTGATCTTCATCGCCACCGGTTCCGAAGTGGAGCTGGCAGTGGCCGCGTGGGACAAACTGACCGCCGAAGGCGTGAAGGCGCGCGTGGTCTCCATGCCGTCCACCGACGCGTTCGACAAGCAGGATGCCGCTTATCGCGAATCCGTACTGCCGAAAGCCGTTTCTGCCCGCGTCGCGGTAGAAGCCGGTATCGCGGACTACTGGTTCAAATACGTTGGCCTGAACGGCGCTATCGTTGGCATGACCACCTTCGGTGAGTCTGCGCCGGCTGAGCAGCTGTTCGAAGAGTTCGGCTTCACCGTCGACAACGTGGTCGCTAAAGCGAAAGCGCTGCTGTAATGGCTGGTACGGTGCGGGCTGATGCCCTCACCCCAACCCTCTCCGACAGGAGAGGGTGCAAACACCAAAAACGGTAACCCCTGGGTTACCGTTTTGCTGTTACCTCGCCACCCGGCTTTTTGTATGCACTATTCTTCGAACATGTAACCACCCTGTGAATTATTCCAAAAGAAATGTGACACAAGTCATATAGCTGGTTTATTGCGCTGGACAAACATTCCTTTTATTCCTTGTTTCGCTTATTCTAGCTGAAGCGTTTCAGTCGTTTAAATGTTCGACAATTAATCAATCAGTCGCAGTTTGCAGCTGGTAAGGTTCCCCTCAGAGCGTTGCTGGATTACTCTGTCAGCCACCTCAAAAAAGGGTCAGCCTTGCAGGAGATCTATGACCATTCGCATCGCGATTAATGGCTTCGGTCGTATTGGACGCAACGTGGTTCGTGCGCTATATGAGTCCGGGCGTCGTGCGGAAATCACCGTGGTGGCAATCAATGAGCTGGCGGATGCGGCAGGGATCGCGCATTTGTTGAAATATGATACCAGCCATGGCCGCTTCGCCTGGGATGTCCGTCAGGAGCGCGAACAGCTGTTTGTTGGCGATGATGCCATCCGCCTGCTACACGAGCCGACCATTGCGGCGCTGCCGTGGCGCGAGCTGGCGGTAGACGTGGTGCTCGACTGCACCGGCGTATACGGGAGTCGTGAACACGGCGAAGCCCATCTGCAGGCTGGCGCGAAGAAAGTGCTCTTCTCCCATCCTGGCGGCAACGATCTCGACGCGACGGTGGTCTATGGCGTCAATCAGGATGAGCTCCGCGCCGAGCACCGCATTGTCTCCAACGCCTCCTGCACCACCAACTGCATTATTCCGATCATTAAACTGTTAGATGATGCCTATGGCATTGAGTCCGGCACCGTCACCACCATTCATTCGGCGATGCATGACCAGCAGGTGATTGACGCCTACCATCCGGATCTGCGGCGTACCCGCGCGGCCAGCCAGTCGATCATTCCGGTGGATACCAAACTGGCGGCAGGGATCACCCGTATTTTCCCGCAGTTTAATGACCGTTTTGAAGCGATTGCCGTTCGGGTACCGACGATAAACGTGACGGCAATTGACCTGAGCGTGACGGTGAAAAAACCGGTAAAAGCATGTGAAGTCAACCAGTTGCTGCAAAAAGCAGCACAAGGTGCATTTCATGGTATAGTTGACTATACGGAATTACCGTTGGTCTCGACAGATTTTAACCACGATCCGCACAGTGCTATTGTTGATGGCACGCAAACCCGGGTCAGTGGCGCGCATCTGATCAAAACGCTGGTCTGGTGCGATAACGAATGGGGCTTTGCTAACCGAATGCTCGACACGACGTTAGCGATGGCGGCTATTGGTTTCAGGTTCGACGCATAAACGTCGACAAAACTTTATGAATCAACGAGAGGATTCACCATGTCTGTAATTAAGATGACCGATCTGGATCTGGCTGGTAAACGCGTTTTTATCCGTGCGGATCTGAACGTACCAGTTAAAGACGGGAAAGTAACCAGCGACGCACGTATCCGTGCATCTCTGCCGACCATTGAACTGGCGCTGAAGCAGGGCGCGAAAGTCATGGTTACTTCTCACCTGGGTCGTCCGACCGAAGGCGAGTACAACGAAGAATTCTCTCTGCTGCCGGTTGTTAATTACCTGAAAGACAAACTGTCCAACCCGGTACGTCTGGTTAAAGACTACCTGGATGGCGTGGAAGTGGCTGCCGGTGAGCTGGTGGTTCTGGAAAACGTTCGCTTCAACAAAGGCGAGAAAAAAGACGACGAAGCGCTGTCCAAAAAATACGCCGCGCTGTGCGACGTGTTCGTGATGGATGCTTTCGGTACTGCGCACCGCGCGCAGGCTTCCACCCACGGCATCGGCAAATTTGCTGACGTGGCGTGCGCAGGCCCGCTGCTGGCCGCTGAACTGGACGCGCTGGGTAAAGCGCTGAAAGAGCCGGCTCGTCCGATGGTCGCTATCGTGGGCGGTTCTAAAGTGTCCACCAAACTGACCGTGCTGGATTCCCTGTCTAAAATCGCTGACCAGCTGATCGTCGGCGGCGGTATCGCCAACACCTTCGTTGCTGCCCAGGGCCACAACGTCGGTAAATCCCTGTACGAAGCAGACCTGGTTGATGAAGCTAAGCGCCTGCTGAGCACCTGTGATATCCCGGTTCCGACTGACGTTCGCGTCGCGACCGAGTTCTCCGAAACCGCAACGGCAACCCTGAAATCTGTCAACGACATCAAAGATGACGAGCAGATTCTGGACCTTGGCGACGTTTCCGCACAGAAACTGGCCGACATCCTGAAAAACGCCAAAACCATCCTGTGGAACGGCCCGGTTGGCGTATTCGAATTCCCGAACTTCCGTAAAGGGACTGAAATCGTGGCTAACGCTATCGCGGACAGCGAAGGTTTCTCCATCGCCGGCGGCGGTGACACCCTGGCAGCGATCGACCTGTTCGGCATCGCTGACAAAATCTCCTACATCTCCACTGGCGGCGGCGCATTCCTTGAATTCGTCGAAGGCAAAGTCCTGCCGGCAGTAGCGATGCTCGAAGAGCGCGCTAAGCAGTAATTCAGTTCAGGCGGGGAAACCCGCCTGTTTTTCAGCGCGCTTAAGGGCTCGCGAACCTTCTTCAACGGTCGAAGATACAGATACAGGACTAAGTAACATGTCTAAAATTTTTGATTTCGTAAAACCGGGCGTCATCACTGGCGACGACGTTCAGAAAGTGTTCCAGGTAGCGAAAGAAAACAACTTTGCACTGCCGGCGGTAAACTGCGTAGGTACTGACTCCATCAACGCCGTTCTGGAAGCTGCTGCGAAAGTTCGCTCTCCGGTTATCGTTCAGTTCTCTAACGGCGGCGCCGCGTTCATCGCAGGTAAAGGCGTGAAAACTGACGTTCCTCAGGGTGCTGCTATCCTCGGCGCTATCTCTGGTGCGCACCACGTGCACCAGATGGCTGAGCACTACGGCGTGCCGGTTATCCTGCACACTGACCACTGCGCGAAGAAACTGCTGCCGTGGATCGACGGTCTGCTGGACGCCGGTGAAAAACACTTCGCTGCTACCGGTAAACCGCTGTTCTCTTCTCACATGATCGACCTGTCTGAAGAGTCCCTGCACGAAAACATCGAAATCTGCTCTAAATACCTGGCGCGCATGGCCAAAATGGACATGACCCTGGAAATCGAACTGGGTTGCACCGGTGGCGAAGAAGACGGCGTGGACAACAGCCACATGGACGCTTCCGCCCTGTACACTCAGCCGGAAGACGTGGATTACGCCTACACCGAGCTGAGCAAAATCAGCCCGCGCTTCACCATTGCCGCTTCCTTCGGTAACGTACACGGCGTGTACAAACCGGGTAACGTGGTTCTGACTCCGACCATCCTGCGCGACTCTCAGGAATATGTTTCCAAGAAACACAACCTGCCGCACAACAGCCTGAACTTCGTCTTCCACGGCGGTTCCGGTTCTTCCGCTCAGGAAATCAAAGACTCCGTCAGCTACGGCGTAGTGAAAATGAACATCGATACCGACACCCAATGGGCGACCTGGGACGGTATCCTGCAGTACTACAAAACTAACGAAGCTTACCTGCAGGGCCAGCTGGGCAACCCGAAAGGCGAAGACCAGCCGAACAAGAAATACTACGATCCGCGCGTATGGCTGCGTGCTGCACAGACTTCCATGGTGACCCGTCTGGAGCAGGCATTTAAAGAGCTGAACGCGATCGACGTTCTGTAAGAAAAATCTGTTTCTTACCCTGAAGCCCGCAGCAATGCGGGCTTTTTTATTACTTTAACAACAGGATAGCGTGCAGGAAAACTGTGATCCATTTGGCAAAACGTGCACTTATTGTTTACCCTATAACCTGACTGCCCTGTTGCAGGCTGAGTTATTTACTTCCCCGTTCGGGGATTCATAAGGAATGTTAAATGGAAGATTTGAACGTTGTCGATAGCATCAACAACGCCGGGACGTGGCTGGCACGCAACCAGGAGCTGCTGCTGAGCTATGCCGTCAACATCGTGGCGGCGATCGTTATCCTGGTCATCGGGATGATCGTGGCGCGCATCGTCTCTAACACCGTCAACCGCCTGATGCTGGCGCGTAAGATTGATGCCACCGTTGCTGATTTTCTCTCGGCGCTGGTGCGTTACGCGGTTATCGCCTTCACCCTGATTGCCGCCCTGGGCCGGGTAGGCGTGCAGACCGCCTCGGTCATTGCTGTGCTGGGTGCCGCCGGTTTGGCGGTGGGTTTAGCACTGCAGGGATCGCTGTCGAACCTTGCCGCAGGCGTACTACTGGTGATGTTCCGCCCGTTCCGCGCGGGTGAATATGTCGATCTCGGCGGTATCGCCGGCACCGTGCAGAACGTGCAGATTTTCTCCACCACCCTGCGTACCGCAGACGGCAAAATCGTGGTGGTGCCGAATGGCAAAATCATCGCCGGCAACATCATTAACTTCTCCCGCGAACCGGCGCGCCGCAATGAATTTATCATTGGCGTATCCTACGATGCCGATATCGACAAGGTGAAGCAGCTGCTGACCTCGATTATCGAATCTGACGATCGTATTCTGCGCGATCGCGAAATGACCGTACGCCTGAACGAACTTGGCGCCTCATCGGTGAACTTCGTGGTTCGCGTGTGGAGCAAAAGCAGCGATCTGCAAAACGTCTACTGGGACGTGCTGGAGCGTATTAAGCGTGATTTCGACGCTAACGGCATCAGTTTCCCGTATCCGCAGATGGATGTTCATGTGGTACAACTGCCGGAAAAAGCAGAGTAAATCATCACTGACAGAGTCAGGCCGGCCATGCCGGCCTTTTTTAATGGCTCACTATTAGCTTAGCTTATTAATGATTAATACTTTCAATTTCCGCTAATAATCCATTCGCGTTATAGTCAGCGCCACTCTCGAACACAGCGGAAAAATCCTTATGTTTACCTATTACTTTCAGGGCCTTGCCCTGGGAGCGGCAATGATTTTGCCGCTTGGCCCGCAAAATGCTTTTGTGATGAATCAGGGGATCCGTCGTCAGTATCACCTGATGATTGCCCTGCTGTGCGCGGTCAGCGACCTGCTGTTGATCTGCGCCGGTATTTTTGGCGGTAGCGCGCTGCTGATGCAATCCCCATGGTTGCTGGCGATAGTGACCTGGGGCGGCGTGGCCTTTTTGTTGTGGTATGGCTTCGGCGCACTGAAAACGGCGTTCAGTCAGAATCTTGAGCTCGCCAGCGCCGAGGTGATGCAGCAGGGGCGCTGGAAAATCATTATAACTATGCTGGCGGTCACCTGGCTGAACCCGCATGTTTACCTGGATACCTTTGTGGTGCTGGGCAGCCTGGGAGGGCAGCTGGCGGTGGAGCCGAAGCGCTGGTTTGCGCTGGGGACCATTAGCGCCTCTTTCCTGTGGTTCTTTGGCCTGGCGCTGTTAGCCGCCTGGCTGGCGCCGCGGCTGCGTACCGCCAAAGCCCAGCGGATCATCAATATTGTGGTCGGCGCCGTCATGTGGTTTATTGCGTTTCAGCTGGCAAAAGAGGGCGTTGGCCATATCCTGGCGTTGCTCAACTAAGCGTTGTCCGATGGACTTTCCTGCTGTACGCGCTAAGCTTGCTGGCATGCGTCCCGTAAGGGCGATTTAAGTAACATGGAGAAACGACAGTGAAGTTAAAAGTCTTAGCCCTGGCGGCAGCACTCGGATTTAGCACAATGGCGGCACAGGCAAACGAATTGCCAGACGGTCCGCACATTGTGACTTCAGGCACAGCAAGCGTTGCCGCGGTTCCGGATATTGCCACCCTGGCGATCGAAGTGAACGTCGCGGCGAAAGATGCCGCATCGGCGAAAAAGCAGGCAGACGATCGCGTCGCGCAGTATCTCTCTTTCCTTGAAAAGAGCGGTATCGCGAAAAAAGACATTAGCTCTGCGAATCTGCGTACCCAGCCTGATTATGACTATCAGAACGGGAAAAGCATTCTCAAAGGCTATCGGGCGGTGCGCACCGTGGAAGTGACGTTGCGCCAGCTGGATAAACTTAACGGCCTGCTGGACGGCGCGCTGAAGGCGGGACTGAACGAAATCCGCTCCGTTTCGCTGGGCGTTGCGCAACCGGATGCCTACAAGGATAAGGCACGTAAAGCGGCGATCGATGACGCGGTGCATCAGGCACAGGAGCTGGCGGCTGGCTTCCACAGCAAGCTGGGGCCGGTCTACAGCGTGCGCTACCACGTCTCCAACTATCAGCCGAGCCCGATGGTGCGTATGATGAAGGCCGCTGACGCTGCGCCGGTTTCAGCCCAGGAAACCTACGAGCAGGCGACTATCCAGTTTGACGACCAGGTTGACGTGGTCTTTGAGCTGCAGCCAGCTCAGGCCGCCGCGCCAGCCGCGCCGGCGAAACCGGCGGAAGAGCCGAAACCAGCGCAGTAAGCGATAGAAACAAAAAAGCCACTTCCGGGAAGTGGCTTTTTTTATGCCGGCGATTTAATCCTGGCGCAGCACTTTGTGGCCGTAATCAATAAGCGCATCGGTCACCCGGCGCATCATGCGGCTTTCCGGCGCAAAGCGGTGCCAGTACAGCATACGACGCTGGAACAGACCGGGCGTGAGGTCAATAAGCTCGCCGCTTTTCAGCTCTTTTTCGATTTGCAGATGCGGGATCATACAGCAGGTAGTGCCCTGGCGCGCCAGCTGCACGAAGGCTTCTGATGAGTTAACAATGTGGCAGGGGACGCTACCCGGCGGCAGGTCGAAGTTTTGCTGCAGGAACGCCTGATGCATATCGTCCAGATGATCAAAGGCGACGACCGGCGCTTTCAGCAGCGCAGAACGCGTCACGCCGTTCGGGAAATAGCGTTGCGCAAACTCTTTTGAGGCGACAAACAGGTAATCGAGCGCGCCGAGCTGATCCACCAGGCAGCTTGGCAGCGCCTGCGGCTGGATACTCACTGCGCCCACCACTTCCCCACGGCGCAGGCGCTCCTGGGTGCGGGTTTCATCTTCCACCTGCAGGTTAAGACGAATAGGGGAGTCTGACAGAACATTGGCCAGCGCCGGCAGCAGCCAGGTGGCCAGACTGTCGGCGTTCACCGCCAGCGACAACAGCAGCGGCGTGGAGCCGGTCTGCTCGTCGCCCAGCCACTCTTCTTCCAGCAGTTCAACCTGGCGTAACAGGGCCAGCAGCTTTTGCCCCTGCTCGGTGGGGCGTGGCGGCACGGTGCGCACCAGCAGCGGCTGACCGAACATATTTTCCAGCTGCTTAATACGCTGTGAGACGGCGGACTGGGTAATACATAGCTTCTGCGCGGCGCGCTCAAATCCTCGTTCCCTAATCACCGCATCCAGCGCTTGTAGTGTCCTGTAGTCCGGTCGTTTCATTATTCTGGCGTGCCCCCATAACTAATCGTTATCTCGCACTATGACATAAATTTTTATTTGATACAGACGAAATTGGTCTGCTCAGTTGTGTGATCTGCATCGCAGGGACATTTCCACTGTCGATGTTCTATAATGCGCCACAGGCATTCACATCTCGGACCATAATTATGACGCAGGATGAACTGAAAAAAGCAGTAGGTTGGGCGGCGCTGCAATACGTACAGCCAGGGACCATTGTCGGCGTAGGTACCGGCTCGACGGCGGCCCATTTTATTGACGCGCTGGGCACGATGAAGGGGCAGATTGAAGGCGCGGTCTCCAGCTCCGATGCCTCTACCGAAAAGCTCAAAAGCCTCGGGATCCCCGTCTTCGATCTCAACAGCGTCGATCGCCTGGGGATCTATGTTGATGGCGCGGATGAGATCAACGGCCATATGCAAATGATCAAAGGCGGCGGCGCGGCGCTGACCCGTGAGAAGATCATCGCTTCGGTCGCCGATAAATTTATCTGCATCGCCGATGCCTCCAAGCAGGTTGATATTCTCGGCGCATTCCCGCTGCCGGTTGAAGTCATTCCGATGGCGCGCAGCGCCGTCGCGCGTCAACTGGTCAAGCTGGGCGGTCGTCCGGAGTACCGTCAGGGCGTGGTGACCGATAACGGCAACGTCATCCTGGACGTGCATGGCCTGGAAATTCTTGATGCTGTCGCGCTGGAGAATGCCATCAACGGCATCCCTGGCGTCGTGACAGTAGGGCTGTTCGCCAACCGCGGGGCCGACGTGGCACTGATCGGTACGGCCGATGGCGTGAAAACCATCGTAAAATAGTCTGTCCGCAGGGAGCCAGTCGGCTCCCTCGCAAATATTTTTTCACCTGGTGCAATTTGGTGACTTCTGTCACATTTATGCAACCATTCTGATTAACACGCTACCATTAATCTTCTTTCTGGTGTTTTGTCCTGTCATTTCCCTCTGGATGACATTTCTTCAGGACGGCGACGCAAACGTTCATATTGCCGCGATAGTTTTTTTTGATATGTTGCTGAGACGAACTTTCGTTCAGCACGACATCAGTTAAGACAAAACAGGACGGGGAAATGGCTAAGGTATCACTGGAAAAAGACAAGATTAAATTTCTGCTGGTTGAAGGTGTGCATCAAAAGGCAATCGATAGCCTTCGCGCAGCAGGTTACACCAACATTGAATTTCATAAAGGCGCGCTGGACTCCGAACAGCTGAAAGCGTCGATCCGTGATGCCCATTTCATCGGCCTGCGTTCCCGTACCCATCTGACTGAAGAGATTTTCGCTGCGGCGGAAAAACTGGTTGCCGTGGGTTGCTTCTGCATCGGTACCAACCAGGTCGATCTGAACGCCGCCGCGAAGCGCGGTATTCCGGTGTTTAACGCGCCATTCTCGAATACCCGTTCGGTGGCCGAGCTGGTCATCGGTGAGCTGCTGCTGCTGCTGCGCGGCGTGCCGGAAGCCAACGCCAAGGCGCATCGCGGCGTATGGAATAAGCTGGCGGTCGGCAGCTTTGAAGCGCGCGGCAAGAAACTGGGGATTATCGGTTACGGCCATATCGGTACCCAGCTCGGCATTCTGGCGGAATCGCTGGGGATGCATGTCTTCTTCTATGATATTGAAAATAAACTGCCGCTCGGCAACGCCACCCAGGTTCAGCATCTCTCCGACCTGCTGAACATGAGCGATGTGGTCAGCCTGCACGTTCCGGAAAACGCCTCCACCAAAAACATGATGGGTGCGGAAGAGCTGGCGCTGATGAAGCCGGGCGCGCTGCTGATCAACGCCTCCCGCGGTACCGTGGTGGATATTCCGGCGCTATGCGATGCGCTGGCGAGTAAGCATCTGGCCGGGGCGGCTATCGACGTCTTCCCGACAGAACCCGCCACCAACAGCGACCCCTTCACTTCGCCACTGTGCGAGTTTGATAACGTGATCCTGACTCCGCATATCGGCGGTTCGACCCAGGAAGCGCAGGAGAACATCGGTCTGGAAGTGGCTGGCAAGCTGGCGAAGTACTCTGACAACGGGTCAACCCTGTCGGCAGTTAACTTCCCGGAAGTTTCTCTGCCGCTGCATGGCGGCCGCCGTCTGCTGCATATCCATGAGAACCGGCCGGGCGTCCTGACCGCCATCAACCAGATCTTCGCCGCGCAGAGCATCAACATTGCCGCGCAGTATCTGCAAACGTCGCCGCAGATGGGTTACGTGGTTATTGATATTGAAGCGGAAGAAGATGTTGCCCAGCAGGCGCTGCAGGCAATGAAAGCGATCCCGGGGACTATCCGCGCCCGTCTGCTGTTCTAATCATTTTTGCCTCTCGGGCAGGTCGCGTACCTGCCCGTTTTTTTGTTAATACTTTCCAGGCTGAAATTCTCGTCCTCGCGTACCTACCAACACCAGGTTTTTCCCGGGGTGATCACCGCCGGCAGCGGGATATCCCACTCTTCACTTGGCAGGCTATCCACCTGCTGGCAGTCGTGCGCGTAGCCTACCGGCTGCAGGCGATACTGCTGCCAGTTTTGCAGCGTACGGTCGTAAAAACCGCCGCCCATCCCCAGCCGCTGACCACTGACATCGAAGGCCACCAGCGGGGTCACCAGCACATCGAGTTCAGCGAGCGGCAGCACGTCCCGCACATCGAGCTTCGGTTCGCGGATTTTCAGGCGATTCACTATCAGTTGGCTCTGAGGATGGTAGTGTAAAAACAACAGGTTTCCGGGGCTAAACGGATGCAGCACCGGGAGATACACCCGCTTGCCGGCGCGCCAGAGCTGGTCGATCAGCGGCTGGGTGTCCAGCTCGCCGTCAAAGGAGAGGAACAGCGCCACGGTATGAGCGAGTATGACCGGCGGCCAGGCCATCATCCGCTCCGCGGCCTGTTGGGCAAACAGGCGCTGTTGCTCCGGGCTGAGCGCGCGGCGACGCTCGCGGATCTGCTGGCGAATATGCTGTCTGGAGAGCGGGATATCAGGCTGTAGGGTCATACAGGTCTCATTACGAGCAAGCGAAACAGTACGAGGAAGTGTAATACAGGGCGGCAGCAGCCGAAAACAGGAGTGTTGGGATAATGCGAACTAAAGAAGGGAATCTCCGAGATGCCGCCGCAGGCTGTAACCCTTGAACCCTTGGTTCAAGGTGAATGTGTCGTCACAGTTTTAAGGCTTCTCGGACGAACCGAGCATGCTCACCAACCGTGGAGCGCCACATTCTTGTGGTATGAAATATCGGCTCAGGGGACTGGCCCGCTTGCAAACATCTCAGAGAAATTTTGTTCTGGAATTACTCTAACACAGTTAACTGCAAAGTGTTATTCAAACTTTGACCCTGGTCTTTCGCTTATGCGACCTTGCTCAAGCAATGCCTGTTCAATGGTCTGCTGAAGCATCCGAATGCGCTGCTCCATGCTCGAAGCGTAGTCGCGGGTCTTCGCTTTTTCCTGAGTCAACTCATAGCTGATGTTCAACGCGGCGATGAAGACCAGCTGCTCAGTATTTGTGACTCTAGTGCGTTCTTTTAAATCTTGCAACCGCTGATTAAGGTCTTCAGCTGCCTGATTCAGGGCATCCCTTTGTTCAGGCGGGCAATTCACTCGCAGTGAACGGCCGAAAATTTGGAGATCTACGGGTTGTGCAGACATGCCACCTTCCTGCTGATTGACTGCGCTGCCTTCACATCCGAGCCTGGGTCTGCGAAGGGGCGACACTATAGCTACCCTGGTGCAGGGATACAAGCCCTTTTCTGGTTCACCAGGGTCCAAAGTGGTAGCATATCATGAATATTCCTCCCAACGATGACGAATGCGCATGTCTATACAGAACGAAATGCCTGGTTACAACGATGTAGACCAGTTACTGAACCAACAAGGGGTCGGCCTCACCCCAGCCGAAATGCACGGTTTGATCAGCGGATTGCTGTGCGGCGGCAACACGGACAGCAGCTGGCTGCCGCTGGTGCACGACCTGACCAACGAAGGGCTCGCCTTTGGTCATGAACTGGCCCAGGCGCTGCGTAACATGCATTCCGCCATCAGCGATTCACTGGATGACGACGGTTTCCTCTTTCAACTGTATCTGCCGGAAGGCGATGCGGTAAGCGTCTTCGACCGCGCCGACGCTCTCGCCGGTTGGGTCAACCATTTCCTGCTCGGCCTTGGCGTCAGCCAACCGAAGCTGGATAAAGTGAAAGACGAGACCGGGGAAGCGATTGACGATCTGCGTAATATTGCCCAGCTGGGCTACGATGAAGACGAAGATCAGGAAGAGCTGGAGATGTCTCTGGAGGAGATTATCGAGTATGTCCGCGTTGCCGCACTGCTGTGCCACGACACTTTTTCTCGTCAGCAGCCAACCGCACCGGAAGTCCGCAAACCGACATTACACTAACTAAAATTCGTTCAGGGGGCGTCATGACTCAGCAGGAATTTCTCTCGCGTCGCCAGGCGCTGCTGGCGCAGATGCAGCCAGGCAGCGCGGCGCTGATTTTCGCCGCACCGGAAGCGGTGCGTAGCGCAGATTCGGAATATCCCTACCGGCAGAACAGCGATTTTTGGTACTTCACCGGCTTCAACGAACCGGAAGCGCTGCTGGTGTTGATCAAAAGCGATGAAACGCACAACCATAGCGTGCTGTTTAACCGGGTTCGCGATCTGACCGCTGAGATCTGGTTCGGTCGCCGTCTGGGCCAGGATGCCGCGCCGGCGAAGCTCGGTGTGGATCGTGCGCTGGCGTTTAGCGAAATCAACCAGCAGCTGTATCAGCTGCTCAACGGCCTGGATGCTATCTACTTCGCCCAGGGTGAATATGCCTATGCCGATGAGATTGTGTTTAACGCCCTCGAAAAACTGCGCAAAGGCTCTCGCCAGAATCTGCAGGCGCCGAACTCGGTCATCGACTGGCGGCCCATCGTGCATGAGATGCGCCTGTTTAAATCTGCGGAAGAGCTGGCAGTGATGCGCCGCGCCGGCGAAATTTCCGCCCTTGCCCATACCCGGGCGATGGAAAAATGTCGCCCTGGCATGTTCGAGTATCAGCTGGAAGGCGAAATTCTCCATGAATTCAACCGCCACGGCGCGCGTTTCCCGTCCTATAACACCATCGTTGGCGGCGGCGAAAACGGCTGCATTCTGCACTATACCGAAAACGAATCCGAGCTGCGCGATGGCGATTTAGTGCTGATTGACGCCGGCTGCGAATACCGCGGCTATGCGGGCGATATCACCCGCACCTTCCCGGTTAACGGTAAATTCAGCAAACCGCAGCGTGAAATCTACGACATCGTGCTGGAGTCGCTGGAAACCGCGCTGGAGCTTTATCGTCCGGGCACCTCCATTTATGAAGTTAATCAGGAAGTGGTGCGCATTATGATTACCGGCCTGGTGCGGCTGGGGATCCTGAAAGGCGAGATTGACGAGCTCATCGCCAACAACGCCCACCGCCCGTACTTTATGCATGGCCTGAGCCACTGGTTGGGTCTGGATGTGCACGATGTCGGTAATTACGACACCGACCGTTCGCGGGTACTGGAACCGGGAATGGTGCTGACCGTCGAGCCGGGACTGTATATCGCCACCGATGCCGACGTGCCGGCCCAATATCGCGGCATCGGCATTCGTATTGAAGATGACATCGTCATTACCGAAGACGGCAACGAAAATCTCACCGCCAGCGTGGTGAAGAAGGCGGATGAGATCGAGGCGCTGATGGCGGCGGCGCGCCAGTCATGAGCGTGCTGATCGTCGGCGGCGGGATGACCGGGGCGACGCTCGCGCTGGCCATCTCCCGTTTGACCGGCGGCGCCCTGCCGGTCCATCTGATTGAGGCGCAGGATCCGCATTCGTCACGCCATCCCGGTTTTGACGATCGGGCAATTGCCCTGGCGGCCGGTACCTGCCAGCAGCTGGCGCGCATTGGTATCTGGCAGACCCTGGCTAAACGAGCGACGCCCATCCAGCGGGTCCATGTCAGCGACCGTGGTCACGCTGGTTTTGTGAACCTGGCGGCGGCCGATTACGGCTTGTCGGCGCTGGGGCAGGTGGTTGAACTCCACGATGTCGGCCAGCGGCTGTTTAGTCTGCTGCGCGAGGCGCCGGGCGTCACCCTGCACTGTCCGGCGAAAGTGGAAGCGGTCAGCCGCCGCGAGGAGAGCGTCAGCCTTACGCTTGAGGGCGGCGAAATCATCAACGGTAAGCTGCTGGTGGCGGCGGACGGTTCCCGTTCGTCGCTGGGCGCTCACTGCGGCATCAGCTGGCAGCAGCAGCCGTATGAGCAGATAGCGATCATTGCTAACGTTAGCACTGCGTTGCCGCACGAAGGCCGCGCCTTCGAGCGCTTTACCGAGCATGGTCCGCTGGCGATGCTGCCGATGTCGCAAGGGCGCTGTTCGCTGGTGTGGTGCCATCCGCAGTCGCGGCGCGACGAGGTACAGAGCTGGTCTGACGAACATTTTTGTCAGGCGTTACAGCAGGCATTCGGCTGGCGGCTAGGGCGTATTACCCATGCCGGTAAGCGCAGCGTCTATCCGTTAGCCTTAACCACCGCCACCCGTGCGGTGTCGCATCGCCTGGCGCTGGTCGGTAATGCGGCGCAGACGCTGCATCCGATCGCCGGGCAGGGCTTTAACCTCGGCCTGCGCGACGTGATGAGCCTGGCGGAGATGCTTGCCGATGCGCATGTGGCCCGCGACGATGTGGGCGATTATTCCCTGCTGTGCCGCTACCAGGCACGGCGGGCAGGTGATAAAGCCGCCACTATCGGTGTCACCGATGGGCTGGTGCATCTGTTTGCCAACCGTTGGGCGCCGCTGGTGGCGGGGCGCAACGTCGGTCTGATGGCCATGGACTTATTTACCCCGGCGCGCGATGCGCTGGCGCAGCGTACCCTCGGTTGGGTTCCCCGTTAAGGAGTAAAACGTGCAAAGTGTTGATGTTGCCATTGTTGGCGGTGGAATGGTGGGACTGGCGGTAGCCTGCGGTTTACAGGGCAGCGGCCTGCGCGTCGCGGTGCTGGAGAAAGCAGCGCCGCAGCCTCTGGCCGCCGATGCGCCGCCGGCGCTGCGCGTTTCGGCGATCAATGCCGCCAGCGAAAAGTTGCTGACTAAGCTGGATGTCTGGCGCGAGATCGTCGCCCAGCGCGCCAGCTGCTATCACGGTATGGAAGTGTGGGACAAAGACAGCTTCGGCCGCATTAGCTTCGATGACCAGAGTATGGGCTTTAGCCATCTGGGCCATATTATTGAAAATGCCGTGGTGCATCACGCATTGTGGCAGAAAGCGCAGCGCTGCGCTGACGTCACCCTGCTGGCGCCTGCGGAACTACAGCAGGTGGCGTGGGGTGAAAACGAAGCCTTTCTCAGCCTGCAGGACGGCAGCATGTTGACCGCGAGGTTGGTGGTGGGCGCTGATGGCGCGAATTCATGGCTGCGTAATAAGGCCGATATTCCGCTGACCTTCTGGGATTACCACCATCATGCGCTGGTGGCGACGATTCGCACCGCTGAGCCGCATCAGGCGGTGGCACGCCAGGCGTTCCATGGCGAGGGTATTCTGGCCTTCCTGCCGCTCAGCGATCCGCACCTGTGCTCGATCGTCTGGTCGCTGTCGCCATCGGAAGCGAAGCGGATGCAGGAGGCTGATGAAGCCACCTTCAACCAGGCGCTGAATATCGCCTTCGATAATTGCCTCGGCCTCTGCCGGCTGGCAAGCGAACGTGAAGTCTTCCCGCTGACCGGCCGCTATGCCCGTCAGTTCGCCGCCCATCGTCTGGCGCTGGTTGGCGATGCCGCGCATACCATCCACCCGCTGGCCGGGCAGGGGGTGAACCTTGGCTTTATGGACGCCGCCGAGCTTATCGACGAGTTGAGGCGCCTGCATGCGCAGGGGAAAGATATCGGCCAGCATTTGTACCTGCGCCGCTATGAGCGCAGCCGCAAACACAGCGCCGCGCTGATGCTGGCGGGTATGCAGGGATTCCGCGAAATGTTCTCCGGCAGCCATCCGGCGAAGAAATTCCTCCGCGACATGGGGCTCAAACTGGCCGATTCGCTGCCTGGCGTAAAACCGCAGCTGATTCGTCAGGCGATGGGCCTCAACGATCTCCCCGCCTGGTTACGTTAACCCCGTCACACTTCTTTTACCCGGCCTGCGCGCCGGGTTTTCTCCCTCATTTGAAATATTCTAATTTCACCTCTTTTTTCGCATTAGTTTTATTAATGCGCTCTTTTTTTTGTTAAAGAAATTAGGCCCGTAAAATCGCATAAAACACCATCATTGCCTTATCGATGAAAGCTTAATGTTAATTTTATGTGGCATAAATCGCTTTTTTCCAGTCAATAACTCTGTAGGCTTTTCGGCGGATTTTAGTCATAAGCTAATGTGATGCCCTGAATGAGCTTATGGTTTAGCGCCGGGTTCGGTGGTAAGTTCAGGCAAAAGAGAACGTTTGCGTCGGCGTCCGTCAGCGGTGCCGTCGCCGAATTTCGTGGCGCAAAATCGCCGACAATCTCGTGGCTGGTTCCGTTTTATTCGATGAGGAAAAGATGGCTCAACAGACTCCGTTGTATGAACAACACACGCTATGCGGCGCTCGCATGGTGGATTTCCATGGCTGGATGATGCCGCTGCATTACGGATCCCAGATTGATGAGCACCATGCGGTGCGCGGCGATGCAGGGATGTTCGATGTGTCGCATATGACCATCGTCGATTTCCACGGCAGCCGGATCCGCGAGTTCTTGCGCTATTTGCTGGCCAACGATGTGGCGAAGCTGACCACCCCAGGCAAAGCGCTCTACACGGGAATGCTTACCGCCTCCGCTGGCGTCATCGATGACCTGATTGTCTATTTCCTTTCTGAAGATTATTTCCGCCTCGTTGTTAACTCCGCCACCCGCGAAAAAGACCTCGCCTGGATCTCCGAGCAAGCTGAACCTTACGGCCTTGAAATTACCGTTCGCGACGATCTGTCGCTGATCGCGGTGCAGGGCCCCCAGGCGAAAGCGAAGGCGGCGACGCTGTTCACCGACGCTCAGCGTCAGGCCGTGGAAGGCATGAAGCCATTCTTTGGCGTGCAGTCCGGCGACCTGTTTATCGCCACCACCGGTTATACCGGCGAAGCGGGCTATGAAATTGCGATGCCGAACGAGCAGGCGGCGGATTTCTGGCGCGGTCTGCTGGACGCTGGCGTTAAGCCGTGTGGTCTCGGCGCGCGCGATACGCTGCGCCTGGAGGCCGGGATGAACCTGTATGGCCAGGAGATGGACGAAAGCGTCTCCCCGCTGGCGGCGAATATGGGCTGGACTATCGCCTGGGAGCCCGCCGATCGTAACTTTATCGGTCGCGAAGCGCTGGAGATGCAGCGCGAAAAAGGCACCGAGCAGCTGGTTGGCCTGGTGATGACCGAGAAAGGCGTCCTGCGCGGCGGCCTGCCGGTCCGTTTTACCGATAGCGACGGTAATCAAAAAGAAGGCATTATTACCAGCGGCACCTTCTCGCCGACCCTGGGCTACAGCATCGCGCTGGCTCGCGTACCGGCCGGGATTGGCGACACCGCGGTGGTGCAAATTCGTAACCGTGAAATGCCGGTAAAAGTGACTAAACCTGGTTTTGTACGCAATGGCAAAGCCATTGTGTGATTTCCCTTTTTTGGAGATGAATTGATGAGCAACGTACCAGCAGAACTGAAATACAGCAAAGAACACGAATGGCTGCGTAAAGAAGCGGACGGCACCTATACCGTCGGGATCACCGAGCATGCGCAGGAGCTGCTGGGCGACATGGTTTTCGTTGACCTGCCGGAAGTGGGCGCCACCGTTGAAGCGGGCGCTGATTGCGCCGTTGCTGAATCCGTGAAAGCGGCTTCTGATATCTACGCGCCGATTAGCGGTGAAATCGTTGCCGTCAACGAAGAGCTGAACGACTCGCCGGAACTGGTCAACAGCGACCCGTACAGCGACGGCTGGATCTTCAAAATTAAAGCCAGCGACGAAGCGCAGGTTGCCGCACTGCTGGATGCGACCGCTTATGAAGCTCTGTTAGAAGACGAATAAATACGCTTCATCCTTCACGCTGCAGGGGCGTTGGCTTCCTGGCTCCCCCCGGTCACTTACTTTTGTAAGCTCCCGGGGAGTCGCTGTGTCGCCGCCTTCCTGCAACGCGAATGATTTTGCGTATTCTGGCCCGGTAAGCATCAGCGCTTGCCGGGCAAACCAGTCAGACAATCACGATTCACCGCACGTTTCAGGAACCATCGCTCATGACTCAGACTTTAAGTCAGCTTGAAAACCGCGACGCCTTTATTGAACGTCACATTGGCTCGGACGCTCAGCAGCAGCAAGAGATGCTGAAGACCGTCGGCGCGGATTCGCTTAACGCCCTGATTGGCCAGATTGTGCCGCAGGATATCCAGCTGGCGACCCCACCGCAGGTGGGCGACGCGACTACCGAATTCGCCGCGCTGGCGGAGCTGAAGGCGATTGCCGGTCGCAACAAGCGCTTCAAGTCTTACATCGGCATGGGCTATACCGCCGTGCAGCTGCCGCCGGTCATTCAGCGCAACATGCTGGAAAACCCGGGCTGGTACACCGCCTATACCCCTTACCAGCCGGAAGTCTCCCAGGGCCGTCTGGAGTCGCTGCTCAACTTCCAACAGGTCACGCTGGATCTGACCGGGCTGGATATCGCTTCCGCTTCGCTGCTTGATGAAGCCACCGCCGCCGCCGAAGCGATGGCGATGGCCAAACGCGTCAGTAAACTGAAGAACGCCAACCGTTTCTTCGTTGCCGCCGACCTCCATCCGCAAACCCTGGACGTGGTGCGCACCCGCGCGGAAACTTTCGGCTTCGACGTGATCGTCGATGACGCCGACAAAGTGCTCGATCACCAGGATGTCTTTGGCGTGCTGCTGCAGCAGGTGGGCACCACCGGTGAAATCCACGATTACAGCAAACTGATCGCCGAGCTGAAAGCGCGCAAAGTGATTGTCAGCGTCGCCGCCGACTTTATGGCGCTGGTGCTGCTGACGGCGCCGGGCAAGCAGGGCGCGGATATTGTCTTCGGTTCCGCCCAACGTTTCGGCGTGCCGATGGGCTATGGCGGCCCGCACGCGGCCTTCTTCGCGGCGAAAGATGAATTCAAACGCTCCATGCCGGGCCGGATTATCGGCGTATCGAAAGATGCGGCGGGTAATACCGCGCTGCGCATGGCGATGCAGACTCGCGAGCAGCATATCCGCCGCGAGAAAGCGAACTCCAACATTTGTACCTCGCAGGTTCTGCTGGCCAACATCGCCAGCCTCTACGCGGTATTCCACGGCCCGGCGGGCCTGAAACGTATCGCTGGCCGCATTCATCGCCTGACCGATATTCTGGCCGACGGCCTGCAGAAGAAAGGGCTGAAGCTGCGTCATGCGCACTACTTCGATACCCTGTGCGTCGAAGTGGCGGATAAAGCTGCGGTGCTGGCGCGTGCCGAAGCGCTGCAGATTAACCTGCGTAGCGATATTCACGGCGCGGTTGGCATTACGCTCGATGAAGCGACCACCCGCGAAGATGTGCTGAACCTGTTCCGCGCCATCGTCGGCGACGATCACGGTCTGGATATCGATACCCTGGATAAAGACGTGGCGCTGGATAGCCGTTCGATCCCGGCGGCGATGCTGCGCGACGATGCGATCCTCACCCATCCGGTGTTTAACCGCTACCATAGCGAAACCGAGATGATGCGCTACATGCATGCGCTGGAGCGTAAAGATCTGGCGCTGAACCAGGCGATGATCCCGCTGGGCTCCTGCACCATGAAACTGAACGCCGCGGCGGAGATGATCCCGATCACCTGGCCGGAATTTGCCGAGCTGCACCCGTTCTGTCCGGTCGAGCAGGCGGAAGGTTATCATCAGATGATCGCCCAGCTTTCTGACTGGCTGGTGAAACTGACCGGCTATGACGCCGTCTGTATGCAGCCGAACTCCGGCGCGCAGGGCGAGTATGCTGGCCTGCTGGCGATTCGCCACTATCACGAAAGCCGCAACGAAGGCCATCGCGATATCTGCCTGATCCCAAGCTCCGCGCACGGCACCAACCCGGCTTCCGCGCAGATGGCGGGTATGCAGGTCGTGGTCGTTGCCTGCGACAAAAACGGCAACATCGATCTTGCCGACCTGCGTGAAAAAGCAGAGCAGGCAGGGGCGAATCTCTCCTGCATCATGGTCACCTATCCGTCAACCCACGGCGTGTATGAAGAGACCATCCGTGAAGTGTGCGAGATCGTGCACCAGTTCGGCGGCCAGGTTTATCTCGATGGCGCCAACATGAACGCCCAGGTCGGGATCACTTCTCCGGGCTTTATCGGCGCCGACGTTTCGCACCTCAACCTGCATAAAACCTTCTGCATTCCGCACGGCGGCGGCGGTCCGGGTATGGGCCCTATCGGTGTGAAAGCGCACCTGGCGCCGTTTGTACCGGGCCACAGCGTGGTACAGATTGAAGGTATGCTGACCCGTCAGGGCGCGGTTTCCGCCGCGCCGTTCGGCAGCGCTTCCATTCTGCCGATCAGCTGGATGTATATCCGCATGATGGGCGCGGAAGGCCTGAAGCAGGCGAGCCAGAACGCGATCCTTAACGCCAACTATATCGCTACCCGGCTGAAAGAGGCTTACCCGGTGCTCTATACCGGCCGCGATGGTCGCGTGGCGCACGAATGTATTCTCGATATTCGTCCGCTGAAAGAAGAGACCGGCATTAGCGAGCTGGATATTGCTAAACGCCTGATCGACTTTGGTTTCCATGCGCCGACCATGTCCTTCCCGGTTGCCGGGACGCTGATGGTTGAGCCGACAGAATCGGAAAGCAAGGTAGAGCTGGACCGCTTTATTGACGCCATGCTGGCGATCCGCGCGGAAATCGACCGCGTCAAAGCCGGTGAATGGCCGCTGGAAGACAACCCGCTGGTGAACGCGCCGCACACCCAGGGTGAGCTGGTCAGCGAGTGGAACCATCCGTACAGCCGCGAGCTGGCGGTATTCCCGGCTGGGTTGCACAACAAGTACTGGCCGACGGTGAAACGCCTGGATGACGTCTACGGCGATCGTAACCTGTTCTGCTCCTGCGTCCCGATGAGCGAATACCAGTAAGTGATGAATTAGCTAAACTTTTAAAGGCGCTGCGGCGCCTTTATTTTTTGGAGAGAAGGTATGGCGATAGCTCTGATTAGCGGTGCGAGCCGCGGCATAGGCCGGGCGACGGCGCTGCTGCTGGCGCAGGAAGGGTATACCGTCGCGGTCAATTACCATCACAACATTAACGCCGCCACCGAAGTGGTCAATACCATAGTTGAATCTGGCGGCAAAGCCACGGCGCTGCGGGCGGATATCAGCGATGAAGCGCAGGTGATGGCGATGTTTGAGGCGATTGACCGCATGGGCGAACCGCTGGCGGCGTTGGTCAACAATGCCGGGATCCTGTTTACCCAATGTACGGTGGAGAGCCTGAGCGCCGAGCGTATTAACCGCGTGCTGGCCACCAACGTCACCGGCTACTTCCTCTGTTGTCGTGAGGCGGTAAAGCGCATGGCGCATCGGCATGGCGGCAAGGGCGGGGCGATAGTTAACGTGTCGTCGGCGGCCTCGCGCCTTGGCGCGCCGGGCGAGTACGTTGACTATGCCGCGTCGAAAGGGGCGGTAGATACCCTGACCACCGGGCTGGCGCTGGAAGTGGCGGCGCAAGGGATCCGGGTGAACGGCGTGCGTCCGGGGCTGATTTATACCGAGATGCACGCCTCCGGCGGCGAACCGGGACGCGTGGACCGGGTAAAAAATTCGCTGCCGATGCAGCGCGGCGGCCAGCCGGAAGAGGTCGCTCAGGCCATTGCCTGGCTGCTGAGCGACAAAGCGTCGTATGTGACGGGCAGTTTTCTTGAACTGGCGGGCGGTAAATAACCCATAGATGTCTATTGCCCGGCGGCGCTGCGCTTGCCGGGCCTACAGGGTAACCTTCCCGGATGGCGGCTACGCCTTATCCGGGCTACCCAACGATGCGTACCCGTAGCCCGGCTGAGCGCAGCGCGAGCCGGGTAACCTTCCCGCATGCGGCTACGCCTTATCCGGGCTACCCAACGATGCCTACCCGTAGCCCGGCTAAGCGCAGCGCGAGCCGGGGAAACCGACGGTCTACCAGGAGGCCAGCCACAGCCTCAGGCGCATTCCCCAACGGCTGGTCCAGCCGGTGGTAACCGACTTCACCTCGCCTTGAGAAATGACCACCAGCGTTGGCGTTACCCGAATGTCCCACTGCCGCGCCAGCTGGCCGCTCGGATCATTCACCGTCGGCAGCGTCATTTTCTTCCTGGTCAGCCACTTCTCCAGCGCGGCGTTATCGCCGGAACGCAGGGCTACCGTCAGCACATTGCCGCCGTCGGCGGCAAGTGATGCCACCGACGGCGTGGTATAGCGACAGACTCCGCACCAGGTCGCCCAGACGTACAGCAGCAGCGGCTTTTGCTGGCTCATGGCGTTCAGATCCAGCGTCCTGCCGTCGAGTGTCTGCAGCGATGTGGCGCTGACGTTTTGCGGCAGCGCGGGCTGGCGAAAATAATCCACCGCCAGGCTCACCGCCGCGCCAATCAGCAGCCACACCGCCAGCTCTCGCAGCCAGCGCCTGAATTTACTGGCCACGGGCTTTCCCCAGCTGTTCTTTCACCAGCCCCTCCAGGTCTTCAGCAGGGATCGCGCCGGCCACCATCTGATCGCCGATGATGGTCGCCGGGGTGCCCTGAATATTCAGCACCTGCGACAAAATCAGGTTCATCTTCAGCGAATCCATGGTCTTGTCATCAATACTGACGCCATCGGTGGCGGTTTTCTTCTGCGCCGCGGCGATACTGGCGTCATCGTGATAGCCTTTTTTCGCCATCAGCCGCTGATGCAGCGCCCAGAATTTATCGGGCTGCTGACGCCAGGTGGAGAGCGCGGCTTTAGCGGCATTCACCGAACTCTGCCCTTTAAACGGCAGCAGCTTAACGATGAGCTGAATATCCGGATTATCGTGGACGATTTTTTCCAGCAGCGGATCAAACTGTTTGCAGTAAGGACAGTTGTAATCGGTAAACGAGACGATTGTGAGTTTTGGCTCTTTCGCGCCGGTGCGCGGGCTATTCGGATCGTTAAACAGCAGCTGGGCTAACTGGTCATTACCGTTCGATTGCGGTTTTTCCGCCGGCGCGGCGAAGCTGAAGGCCGATACGCACAGCAGTAATAAGGCGGTGATAGCTCTCATGTTATTTTCCTTTAGCGGCGGACAGGGTGGCGAGAAGTTGTTCGCGGTCTAACAGCGCAGGCAGGATCTCTCCCTGCGGCAATCCCGGTCCGTAAATCTGGTTAAACGGCACCGCGGCGTTGCCGCGTGCGGTTAAAAACTGACTAATGTCGGCGGAGGGTCGGCTCCAGTCGCCGCGTAAGGTGACCACGTCTGGCGCTGATAGCGCCTGCTGGATGTCGTCGCGCAGCAGCACGTTGTATTTATTGGCTTTACAGGTCACGCACCAGTCGGCGGTGACATCAATAAATACCCGTTTATGCTCCGCAAGGCCGTTAGCGATAGCCTGCTCGCTAAGCGGCTGCCAGTTAACCCGGTCGCGGCGCGGGCCCTGGCCGTCCTGTTGGGCGACAAAGGCGACGGCGCCCGCCACAACGATGGCCAGAGCGCCCGCGCGCAGCGCCGTACGCCAGCGGTAGCGCCAGGCGGTGGCCAATAGCAGGCCGATGGCCAGAATCACCAGCAGGGTAAGCACCGGCGTGCGGCCGATGTGGATCGTCAGCAGGCTAACCAGCCATAGTGCTGAACCAAGCATCATTAGCCCCAACACCACGCGCAGATGATTCATCCAGCGGCCTGGACGTGGAAGTCGTTGCGCCAGCCCCGGCCAGGCGACAATAAGCAGCCACGGCAGGCTCATGCCGATCCCCATGGCGAAGAAAATCCCCCACAGCAGCGGCAACGGCGCCACCAGCGCCACCGACACGGCGGTACCGAGGAACGGCGCGGTACAGGGCGTCGCCAGCAGGGTGGCGAAGGCGCCCTGCCAAAAATGGCCCATCAAGCCGTTGCCGCCGCGGGTGGCGAGGAAGGTACTGGCGCTGGAGGAGAGACGGATTTCGAATAGTCCCAATAAACTGGCGCTGAACAGCACCATCACCAGTGCCATCGCGCCGATAAACCACGGGTTCTGGAACTGGATCCCCCAGCCGAGCGCCTGATTACCTAAGCGTAGCGCGGTCATCATCAGCGCCAGCGCCAGGAAGGAGACGACGATCCCGCATACCGAGGCGAGGAACTGCCGCCGCACCGCGCCGCGTTCGCGACGTTCGGTTTGCACCAGCGAGCCGAGCTTCATCGCCAGTACCGGCAGCACGCACGGCATGACGTTGAGAATAAGCCCGCCGGCCAGCGCCATCAGCAGCACCCAGCCTAATGCCACTCCTGCCGCGGCGCTGCCGGCGGCGACGGCGATTTGGCTTTCCTGCGCCTGGCCGCTATCGGCCAGCACCAGCGACAGCGTTTTGCCGCTCAGATCCGGCGCCGCCTCGCCCCAACTATCGGTGACCGGTACGGTGGCGGTCAACGTATCGCCGCGGCTGGTAAAGCTCGGCTTGCCGAAATCGACATCCTCCATGCTGTCGATAAACAGCGCTGGCTGCTGCCAGCCGGCATCGCGGCGGGCAGTTACCGTCAGCTTTCCGCTGACGTAGCTGGCGCTAAGCGCCGAGGTGAGACCGTCGCGCAGCGGCAGCGTGCCCATCGCGCGGGTGAAATCGTAATTAAATTGCTCCCCCGCCGGAGCCGTCATATCCAGCGAAAAGGGGTAGTCAGTGAGAATGCAGACATTGCTGCAGGTAGAGAGCGTCAGGACGCCGCTAAGCGTCGGCGGTATTTTCCCGCGCAGGGTCATCGGGAAGCTGACGTCGCCGTGATACCCCTGAGTGGAAATACCCGCGACGTCGAAGCGCTGTGGCGTCGGCCAGCGCCAGTTAACCTCCAGCGGCGTGTGCCAGGCGATAGCTGGCGCGATGCCGCCTTCGCCCGGCGAACGCCAGTAGGTTTTCCAGCCCTTTCCCAGCGCTACGTCTAAAAGCAGGCGGGTGTCGCCATTGCTTCCGCTTTGCGCCCGCAGGCGCACGCTGGCGTGTTGATTGTCGGCGACGCGCAGCCAGCCGCTATCGGCGGCCTGGCTGACGGGCAGCCATAGCCAAAGCAGGCAGACCAGCAGTCGCCTGAATACCATAAACATAAATTTTCTCCGTAAGTAATAAATTAACCTGAGCTGTCAGGAGAATTAATCACTCACGGAAGACGCATAATCGTAGATGCACCCGCAATCGGGGAGGAGAAATGACGCGGGGAGGCCAGATACGCTCGATGCGCGGCGGGATCGCCGCCAGCACCGCCAGCAGCAGGGCGATAGCGAGTAGCGCCCCTTCAAACAGCATCGGCGGAACGGCCATCAGCGACTTGGCGCTGAGCTCGCACGGCGTGACCGGCGCCTCGGCCTTATCCGGGTTTTGCTGTAGCGACGGGCTGTCGGCGGTGAGGTTCATGACCAGCGCGTGCATCCCGGCCATCCGCTGGGCGGTGCAGGTCAGCACCACCAGACAGGCCAGGAGGACAAAAAGAATGGCTTTGCGTTGTCGCTTAATCATGGTCGCCTCAAATATTCACGAGGCCTATCTTATCGGGCGAACGCGTTTTAGCAATGGTAAAGCTGTAAAGAAGTGTCTGGCGGATAAGTGATTTGCCCCCTCCCGGCCGGGAGAGGGCGGTCAATTACAGATTCTCGCCGTTGCTGGCGATGACTTCTTTGTACCAGTTAAAGCTCTTTTTGCGCGAGCGGGACATATCGCCGGTGCCGTCGTCGTGTTTATTAACGTAGATGAAGCCGTAGCGTTTGCTGTACTGCCCGGTAGTGAAGGAGACGCAGTCGATGCAGCCCCATGGGGTATAGCCCATCAGATCGACGCCGTCATAAGTCACCGCTTTGATCATCTCTTCGACGTGGGCGCGCAGATAATCGATGCGGTAGTCATCGTTGATGCTGCCGTCGGCTTCGACTTTGTCGTAGGCGCCGAAGCCGTTTTCCACGATAAACAGCGGCTTCTGGTAGCGCTCATACAGTTCGCACAGGGCGTAGCGCAGGCCAACCGGGTCAATCTGCCAGCCCCAGTCGGAGGCTTTGACGTGCGGGTTCGGCACGCTGCCTTCGAAACCGGAAATGGCATCGCCGGTGCCGCCCTCAGCTTTCACCGCGTTGGTCATGTAGTAGCTGAAGCCGAGATAGGCGCAGGTGCCTTCGCGCAGGATCTGCGTGTCGCCGTCTTCCATTTTGATGTTGAAGCCACGGCGTTCCCATTCATTCAACACATAGCTCGGGTAGTAACCGCGCAACTGGACATCGGTAAAGACGTAGCGTTCGCGCATCGACTCCTGGGCGAACATGACATCTTCCGGTTTGCAGGAATAAGGGTAGAGGGCGACCATCGCCAGCATGCAGCCGACCTGCATATCCGGGTTGATACGACGGGCCGCTTTCACCGCCAGCGCGCTGGCGACAAACTGGTGATGCAGCACCTGGTACATGGTCTCTTCCGGATTTTCATGCTCGGTATAGACCACGCCGGAACAGCAGTAGCCGAACAGCGGCGCGCGCCAGTTGCGCTGGTTATTGATCTCGTTAAAGGTCATCCAGTATTTCACTTTGTGCTTATAGCGCTCGAAGACCACTTCGGCGAAGCGCACAAAGAAATTGACCACTTTGCGGTTGGTCCAGCCGCCGTACTGCTGTACCAGATGCAGCGGCATTTCAAAGTGGGAAAGGGTGATCACCGGTTCGATGTTGTACTTCAGCAGTTCATCGAACATGTCATCGTAGAATTTCAGCCCTTCTTCATTCGGCTGAGTTTCGTCGCCCTGCGGGAAGATGCGGGTCCAGGCAATAGAGGTGCGGAAGCACTTGAAGCCCATCTCGGCGAACAGCTTGATGTCTTCTTTGTAGTGGCCGTAGAAATCGACCGCTTCATGATTAGGGTAATATTTACCCGCTTCGACCTGGTGGGTGATTTCGCGCGGTACGCCGTGCGCCCCGCCAGTCAGCACGTCGCAGATGCTCGGGCCTTTGCCGCCTTTATTCCAGCCGCCTTCAACCTGATGCGCGGCGACCGCGCCGCCCCACAAAAAGTCTTTGGGAAGAGTCAATTTTTTCATCTTTGCTAATCTCTCTGAATAACTATTGCGATTGAGTCTAGCAAAGCGAAATTGAATGTCACGATATAACAAATTCCGCTAAAGGTAATATGTTACATCGAAAAAACAGGCTGTTATTTTTAGCTGATTTTGCGCGCTAATTTACGTCCCAGCGATTCAAGGATATAGATCACCGGAATTTGCGTTGTAATATCGTAGACGCCGCCGATGCGCGTCTGCGGCACGTGCCAGGAGAGATTGAAATCAGCCAGTTTCGCCAGTCGCGAATGCTCGTGGCTGGTAATCGACATCACCTTGCAGCGGTGCAGGCTGAACTGGCTGGCGAAGCGCAGGATCTCTTCGGTTTCGCCGGAGACGGAAAGCACGATCGCCAGCGCGTTACGGGCCATATCATTGGTTACCGGAAAATAGGGGTCGTCAATATGATTGCTGAATTTCCCGACGTTGGAAAAGAAGCGTGCGCCATATTTCGCCAGCGCGCCGGAGGTGCCGGCGCCGACGAAAATAATACGTTCCGAAGCGAGAATAATATCCACGGCCTGCTCGAGTAATTCATCGAACTCGTCATTATTGACGCTTTTAAAAAAGCTCATAATTTCGCTGGCGCCGATATTTGCCTGTTGAGGCTCATTCTGCTCAAGATATAATTTAAAGCGTACGCGAAATTCAGAGTAGCCCCCGCACTGCAGTTTGCGGCAGAAGCGCAACACGGTGGTGGTGGAGACCCCGGCGGCCTCGGCCAGTTCGCGGATGGTCATGTACATCACTTTGTCACGATTCTTAATGACATAGTGATAGACCATCATCTCAAGATTATTGAGACTGGCGACAGCGGCGTGGGAGAACATACTCACAGTGGCGAACTCACAATTCATAATGACCAGGACGGAATTATATCATGCAGGCCAATGACATTACCTTTTTTCAGCGTTTTCAGGAGGACATCCTTGCCGGGCGCAAAACGATTACTATCCGCGATGCGGCGGAATCGCATTTTAAACCGGGTGACGTCCTGCGCGTTGGGCGCTATGAAGATGACGGCTATTTTTGCACCATCGCCGTGACCGCCACCTCGACGGTGACGCTCGATACGCTAACTGAACAGCATGCTCAACAGGAGAATATGACCCTCGAACAACTGCGGCAGGTGATTAGGGAAATCTATCCTGCGGAAGATCGGTTTTATGTTATTGAATTCAAACGCCTTTAAATAAAACCGGCACAGCTGTTAGTTGAAATAACATTGTAACATTATGATTTTAATGTATTTACAAATATACATCGTTTTATTTTAGCTAACAGTTGTTCACTGGAATCATTCTCAGTTACCCTAAGTGGGCAATGAAAGCGTTCTTGTTTTCACGGAGTCAAATATGGTGCGCAAACCATTAATCACTCAGGGATATTCTCTGGCAGAGGAAGTTGCCAACAGCATCAGCCACGGGATCGGGCTGGTGTTCGGTATTGTCGGCCTCGTGTTGCTGCTGGTGCAGGCGGTAGACACCAACGCCAGCGCGACGGCGATCACCAGCTACAGCCTGTACGGCGGCAGCATGATTATGCTGTTCCTCGCCTCTACGCTCTATCACGCGATCCCGCATCAGCGGGCGAAACAGTGGCTGAAAAAGTTCGACCACTGCGCTATCTACCTGCTGATTGCCGGGACCTACACGCCGTTTTTGCTGGTGGGGTTGAATTCACCGCTGGCAAAGGGGCTGATGATCGTCATCTGGAGCCTGGCCCTGCTGGGGATCCTGTTTAAGCTGACCATCGCACACCGCTTTAAAATTCTGTCGCTGGTGACTTATCTGACCATGGGCTGGCTGTCGCTTATCGTGGTCTATCAGCTGGCAGTGAAGCTGGCGGTGGGCGGCGTAACGCTGCTGGCGGTCGGTGGGGTGGTGTACTCGCTGGGGGTTATCTTCTACGTCTGCAAACGTATTCCCTATAACCACGCTATCTGGCACGGCTTCGTGCTCGGCGGCAGCGTGTGTCACTTCCTGGCGATCTATCTGTACGTCGGCCAGTCCTGATTAAACTTCCACGGTGGCGCTACGCTTACCGTGGCTACGGTTATCTGCGGCCTGGAAATCCCACGGTGGCGCTGCGCTTACCGTGGCTACGGTTATCTACGGCCTGGAAATCCCACGGTGGCGCTGCGCTTACCGTGGCTACGGTTATCTGCGGCCTGGAAATCCCACGGTAGTGCTGCGCTTACTGTGGCTACGATACTCTGCCGCCTGGAAATCCCACGGTGGCGCTACGCTTACCGTGGCTACGGTTATCTGCGGCCTGGAAATCCCACGGTAGTGCTGCGCTTACTGTGGCTACGATACTCTGCGGCCTGGAAATCCCACGGTAGTGCTGCGCTTACTGTGGCTACGATACTCTGCGGCCTGGAAATCCCACGGTGGCGCTGCGCTTACTGTGGCTACGGTATTTGCAGTCAAGTAGCCCGGCTAAGGCGCGAGCGCCGCAAGCCGGGAGTCATAACGCTTTATTACACGTCTTCCAGCGAATAGGGCAGCGGTTCGATGCGCAGGCTGCCGGCATCGTCGCGCACGCGGAAGATGCTGTCCGGCTCCATATCGTTATTCATCACTACCTGCACCAGCAACTGGCCATCATCCAGCTGAACCGCCGCAAGCACCGTCCCGGTGCGGCGCCAGTTGTCGCCCATTTTCAGCTCCAGATCTTCCCCCGCTTCCGGCACCCGGCTGGCGGTCCCTGACAGCGTCCACAGCGCACGCTTATTGGCGCCGCGGAATTTTGCCCGCGCCACCATTTCCTGGCCGGTGTAGCAGCCTTTCTTGAAGCTGATACCGCCCAGCGCCTGCAGGTTGGTGGCCTGCGGAATGAACTGCCCGCTGTTGGCGCTGTCGATAACCGGCAGACCGGCTTCAATATTCAGCGCCAGCCACTGCTGGCTGTTGTTGAGCTGCGCTTCGCCGCGCAGCGCATCGGTAACGCGATTGGCGGTGTCGACATCAGTCACCAGCAGGAAGCGTTCACCTGGATGTTCAAACCACAGCAGGCTGGTGGCGCCTTCGCTGACCACCGGGGCGGCCGCGTCGGGCAGGGCAGCGAACAGCGGCGCCAGCGCGGCGCGCGCCTGGAAGCCGGCCACCCCCAACAGAACCAGATCGTCGTTGGCGGCGATGGTGACTTTAGAGAAGACGGCATATTTTTTCAGTTCGGTCAGCTGTACGTCGCGCAGGCTGCGGCGCTCGATCCATGCGAAGCCGCCGTCGCGGCGGAATACGCGCAGATTGCTCCACATCTTGCCTTTGGCGTCACAGTGGGCGGCAAGCAGATGCTGAGCATCGGTGAGATTGCTCACATCGGCGGTAATCTGCCCCTGCAGATATTTTTCGCTATCCGGCCCGCTAATCGTCGCCAGCGCCCAGTCATCCAGGGTCATCAGCGTTAACGGCAGACGAGCGGAAGAGGAAGGCTGACGCGGAGGAAAAGGTGTAAAAGCCATAGTCATATCCTGAATCGCTTAACGCAGTGTGTGTGACCAATGGTAAAAGAGCTATAGTGCATTGCAAGTGCTTTCAACAGGCCATTTGTGCGCTGGCGTGAGACAGCCGCCTGACGCAGGGAATCAATAAGCCCATCATTATTTTATGGTTTTTATGGAAGGATGCTCGCATTCAGCGATATTCCTGTAAAGTTACGGCAGAAAACGGGTTAAACTAACCTATATTTTGCTGCTGGAAGGTCAACATGGACATTAACAATAAAGCACGTATCCACTGGGCATGCCGCCGCGGGATGCGCGAACTCGACATCTCCATCATGCCGTTCTTTGAGTATGAGTACGATACCCTCAGCGACGCTGACAAACAGCTGTTCATTCGCCTGCTGGAAAATGACGATCCGGATCTGTTCAACTGGCTGATGAACCACGGCAAACCGGCCGATGCGGAGCTGCAGCGGATGGTAACCTTAATTCAGACACGGAATCGGGAACGTGGTCCTGTGGCAATCTGATCTCCGTATCTCCTGGCGCGCGCAGTGGTTTTCCCTGCTGCTCCACGGCGTTGTGGCGGCGCTGGTGCTGTTGGTTCCCTGGCCGTTAAGCTACACCCCGATCTGGCTGCTGCTGTTGTCGCTGGTAGTGTTTGACTGCGTGCGCAGCCAGCGGCGGATCCATGCCCGTCGCGGAGAGATAAAACTGCTCACCGATTCCCGTCTTCGCTGGCAAAACGCCGAATGGGAGATCCTCGGGACGCCGTGGGTCATCAATAGCGGTATGCTGCTGCGTTTACGCCATGTCGATACCCGGCGCGGGCAGCATCTGTGGCTGGCGGCGGATAGCATGGATGCCGGAGAATGGCGCGATCTGCGCCGGCTGGTGCTGCAAAAACCGGCGCAGGAGTAAGCGGCGTCAGGAGAAGTGTTCGGCCATTTCGCCGAGGATCTGCTCGCACCAGCTCTGGATGCGCTCGTCGCTCAGGTCGTACTGATTGGTTTCATCCAGCGCCAGGCCAACGAACAGTTGGCCATCGGCGATAACCGGTTTTGGACTGGTGAACTCATAGCCTTCGGTTGGCCAGTAGCCGACAAACTTCACGCCTTTGGTCGCCAGCTTGTCGTGCAGCATGCCCAGTGCGTCAAGGAACCATTCGCCATAGCCCAGCTGATCGCCCATGCCGTACAGTGCGACGATTTTGCCTTCCAGGTCCAGGGTATCCAGTTGCTCCCAGACCGCCTCCCAGTCTTCCTGAATTTCGCCGAAATCCCAGGTCGGGATGCCGAGGATCAGTACGTCGTACTGGCTCATCAGCGCGGGGGAATCGTCTTTCAGATTGTGCAGCGTCACCAGCTCGGGGCCGATGATATCGCGGATTTTCTCCGCAGCCATTTCGGTATAGCAGGTACTGGAGCCGTAAAAAAGACCTATATTCATCGCGTAAACGTCTCAATTCTTGCCGTGAATTGCGCCCAGTGTACCAGAAAGGCGGCCTCTTAAGGCATAATGAGACCGTATAACGAACAAAGAGGCCGATGTGAAACAGGATCTGGCACAAATCGAACAGTTTCTCGATGCCCTTTGGCTGGAGCGGAATCTGGCGGAGAATACGCTCAGCGCTTACCGTCGCGATCTGACGATGTTAGTCGAGTGGCTGCACCATCGCGGCCTGTCGCTGGCCAGCGTCGGCAGCGACGATCTGCAGGCGCTGCTGGCCGAGCGGCAAACCGGCGGCTACAAAGCAACGAGCACCGCACGTCTGCTCAGCGCCGTGCGCCGGTTCTTCCAGCATCTGTACCGGGAAAAAATTCGCCCGGACGATCCCAGCGCGCTGCTGGCTTCGCCGAAGCTGCCGCAGCGGTTGCCGAAGGATCTCAGCGAGGCGCAGGTTGAACGTCTGCTGCAGGCGCCGCTGGTGGAGCAGCCGCTGGAGTTACGCGATAAGGCGATGCTGGAAGTGCTGTATGCCACCGGCCTGCGCGTCTCGGAACTGGTTGGCCTGACGATGAGCGATATCAGCCTGCGTCAGGGCGTGTTGCGGGTCATTGGTAAAGGCAACAAAGAACGGCTGGTGCCGCTGGGCGAAGAGGCGGTAATGTGGGTAGAAAATTACCTCGAATATGGTCGCCCGTGGCTACTGAATGGCGTGGCGTCGGATGTCTTATTTCCCAGCCAGCGCGCACAGCAGATGACGCGTCAGACCTTCTGGCACCGCATTAAACACTATGCCGTCCTGGCGGGGATCGACAGCGCGAAACTCTCCCCGCACGTATTACGCCATGCCTTCGCCACGCATTTGCTCAATCACGGCGCCGACCTGCGCGTGGTGCAGATGCTGTTAGGACACAGCGATCTCTCCACCACGCAGATCTACACCCACGTGGCGACCGAGCGTCTGCGACAACTTCATCAACAGCACCACCCGCGGGCGTGAGTGCTGAACAAAAGGACTGAGTATGAAAAAAGGTTTATTGATGTTCACTCTGCTGGCAGCCTCGCTTTCCGGCGCGGCGCATGCCGATAGCGCGGCAATCAAACAGTCGCTGGCGAAGCTGGGTGTGCAGAGTACCGATATCCAACCGTCGCCGGTTTCCGGGATGAGCACGGTGCTGACCGACAGCGGCGTCCTGTACGTTACCGACGATGGCAAACACATCATCCAGGGGCCGATGTACGATGTGAGCGGCGCGCAGCCGGTCAACGTCACCAACCAGTTGCTGGTCGGTAAGCTGAACGCGCTGAGCAACGAGATGATTGTCTATAAAGCGCCGAAGGAGCAGCACGTCATCACCGTCTTCACCGATATCACCTGCGGCTACTGCCATAAATTGCACGAGCAGATGAGCGACTACAACGCGCTGGGCATCACCGTGCGCTATCTGGCCTTCCCGCGCCAGGGGCTGCAGAGCCAGGCCGAGCAGGACATGAAGGCCATCTGGTGTGCGAAAGATCGCAACAAAGCGCTGGATGACGCCATGAACGGCAAAGGCGTGCAGCCGGCAAGCTGCAATGTGGATATCGCCAAACATTACACCCTCGGCGTGCAGATGGGCGTCAACGGCACCCCGGCGATGGTTCTCAGCAACGGTATGGTGTTGCCGGGCTATCAGGGGCCGAAAGAGCTGAAAGCGTTCCTCGACGAGCATAAAAAACAGACAAGCGGTAACTGATTCGCGTGAAACAACAGATACAACTACGCCGCCGTGAGGCGGTTGACGGCGTCGTTCTCCCTGCCGACCTGCCGCCGCTGCTGCAGCGGCTGTATGCCAGCCGCGGGGTGCGCAGTGCGCAGGAGCTGGAGCGCAGCGTCAAAGGCATGCTGCCGTGGACGCAGCTCACCGGCGTTGAAAAAGCGGTTGAGATGCTGCACGACGCTTTCGAGAAAGGGTTACATATTGTGGTGGTCGGCGATTTTGATGCCGACGGCGCCACCAGTACCGCCCTTAGCGTGCTGGCGCTACGCGCGCTGGGCTACGGTAACGTCTCCTATCTGGTGCCCAACCGTTTTGAAGACGGCTACGGTTTAAGCCCGGAAGTGGTCGATCAGGCGCACGCTCGCGGCGCGCAGATGATCATGACCGTTGATAACGGCATTTCGTCACATGCCGGTGTCGATCACGCCCATGCGTTGGGCATTCCGGTGCTGGTGACCGATCACCACCTGCCGGGCGAGACGCTACCGGCGGCCGAGGCCATCGTTAACCCTAACCTGCGCGATTGTGACTTCCCGTCGAAATCACTGGCCGGGGTGGGGGTGGCGTTTTATCTGATGCTGGCGCTGCGTACTTTCCTGCGCGATAAAGGCTGGTTCGACGCCCGCGGCATAGCCGCGCCGAACCTGGCCGAGCTGCTGGATCTGGTGGCGCTGGGCACCGTCGCGGACGTCGTGCCGCTGGATGCCAACAACCGCATCCTGACCTGGCAGGGGTTAAGCCGCATTCGCGCCGGCAAATGTCGGCCAGGCATTAAAGCGCTGCTGGAAATTGCCAACCGCGACCCGCAAAAACTGGCGGCCAGCGACCTCGGTTTCGCCCTTGGGCCGCGCCTCAATGCGGCGGGGCGGCTGGATGATATGTCCGTCGGCGTGGCGCTGCTGCTGTGCGATAACATCGGCGAAGCGCGCGTGTTAGCCAATGAGCTTGATGCGCTCAACCAGACGCGTAAAGAGATTGAACAGGGGATGCAGGCCGAAGCGTTGACCCTGTGTCAGCAACTGGAACGCAGCAGCGACACCCTGCCCGGCGGGCTGGCGATGTACCATCCGCAGTGGCATCAGGGGGTGGTCGGCATTCTGGCATCACGCATTAAGGAGCGCTTCCAT
This sequence comes from Klebsiella sp. PK18, assembly GCF_057784655.1. Classification (NCBI taxonomy): domain Bacteria; kingdom Pseudomonadati; phylum Pseudomonadota; class Gammaproteobacteria; order Enterobacterales; family Enterobacteriaceae; genus Klebsiella; species Klebsiella sp. PK18. The sequence goes on from NZ_CM173493.1 coordinate 815,943, forward strand.
CGCCCGGTTATCGCTTTTGCGCCGACCGGCGACGGCACGCTGAAAGGTTCCGGCCGCTCTATTCAGGGGCTGCACATGCGCGATGCGCTGGAGCGCCTGGATACGCTCTATCCGGGACTGATCCTGAAGTTCGGCGGCCATGCGATGGCGGCGGGTTTATCGCTGGAAGAGGCGCGCTTTGAGGAGTTTCAACAGCGCTTCGGCGAACTGGTGACTGAGTGGCTGGATCCCGCATTATTGCAGGGCGAGGTGGTCTCCGACGGCCCGCTGGCGGCGACGGAGATGAGCATGGAAGTGGCGCAGATGCTGCGCGATGCCGGACCATGGGGGCAGATGTTCCCGGAACCGTTGTTTGATGGCCGTTTTCGCCTGCTGCAGCAGCGGCTGGTAGGCGAGCGTCACCTGAAAGTGATGGTCGAACCGGTTGGCGGCGGCCCGCTGCTGGACGGTATTGCTTTCAACGTTGATACTTCCATTTGGCCGGATAACGGCGTGCGTGAAGTACAGTTAGCCTACAAGCTCGACATCAACGAGTTCCGCGGCAACCGTAGCCTGCAGCTGATCATCGATCACCTCTGGCCAAATTGACAACAGTGTATGAATAAGGGCGCGAATCCGGTAGAATTCCGCTCTTATCACCGCATTTTGACAAATCCATTAAAAGAAACCGACCATGTTTGAAATAAATCCGGTAAAAAACCGCATTCAGGACCTCACGGAGCGCTCCGACGTTCTTAGGGGGTATCTTTGACTACGATGCCAAGAAAGAGCGTCTCGAAGAAGTAAACGCCGAGCTGGAACAGCCGGACGTCTGGAACGAACCTGAACGCGCCCAGGCGCTGGGTAAAGAGCGTTCTTCTCTGGAAGCCATTGTGGATACCCTGGATCAGATGTCCCAGGGGCTGGAAGACGTGGCTGGTCTGCTGGAGCTGGCGGTTGAAGCCGAAGACGAAGAGACCTTCAACGAAGCGGTTGCTGAGCTGGACGGGCTGGAAGAGAAGCTGGCGCAGCTTGAGTTCCGCCGCATGTTCTCCGGCGAATACGACAGCGCCGACTGCTACCTCGATATTCAGGCCGGTTCCGGCGGCACCGAAGCCCAGGACTGGGCCAGTATGCTGATGCGCATGTACCTGCGCTGGGCGGAAGCCCGCGGCTTTAAGACCGAAATCATCGAAGAATCCGAAGGTGAAGTTGCGGGCATTAAATCCGTGACCATCAAAATCATTGGCGATTACGCCTACGGCTGGCTACGTACGGAAACCGGCGTTCATCGCCTGGTGCGTAAGAGCCCGTTCGATTCCGGTGGCCGTCGTCATACCTCCTTTAGCTCGGCGTTCGTTTATCCGGAAGTGGATGACGATATCGATATCGAAATTAACCCGGCCGATCTGCGCATTGACGTTTATCGCGCATCCGGCGCGGGCGGTCAGCACGTTAACCGTACGGAATCCGCGGTGCGTATCACCCACATTCCGACCGGCTTAGTGACGCAGTGCCAGAACGACCGTTCGCAGCACAAGAACAAAGACCAGGCCATGAAGCAGATGAAAGCGAAGCTTTATGAGCTGGAGATGCAGAAGAAAAATGCCGAGAAGCAGGCGATGGAAGACAACAAGTCCGACATCGGCTGGGGCAGCCAGATCCGCTCTTACGTGCTGGACGACTCGCGTATTAAAGATCTGCGTACCGGGGTGGAAACCCGCAACACTCAGGCGGTGCTCGACGGCAGCCTGGACCAATTTATCGAAGCAAGTTTGAAAGCAGGGTTATGAGGAACCAACATGTCTGAACAACAAGCACAGGGCGCTGACGCGGCAATTGACCTTAATAATGAACTGAAAACCCGCCGTGAGAAGCTGGCCGCGCTGCGTGAGCAGGGCGTCGCTTTCCCGAACGATTTCCGTCGTGACCATACCTCTGACCAACTGCACGCTGACTTCGATGCGAAAGAAAACGAAGAGCTGGAAGCGCTGAACGTTGAAGTGGCTGTTGCTGGCCGCATGATGACCCGTCGTATTATGGGTAAAGCGTCTTTCGTTACCCTGCAGGACGTGGGCGGCCGCATTCAGCTATACGTCGCGCGTGATGACCTGGCGGAAGGCGTTTATAACGACCAGTTCAAAAAATGGGATCTTGGCGACATCATCGCCGCCCGCGGTAAGCTGTTCAAGACTAAAACCGGCGAGCTGTCCATCCACTGCACCGAGCTGCGTCTGCTGACCAAAGCCCTGCGTCCGCTGCCGGACAAATTCCACGGCCTGCAGGATCAGGAAGCGCGCTATCGTCAGCGTTACCTCGATCTGATCTCCAACGATGAATCTCGCAACACTTTCAAAGTGCGTTCGCAGATCCTGGCGGGTATTCGTCAGTTCATGGTTGGCCGCGGCTTTATGGAAGTGGAAACCCCGATGATGCAGGTGATCCCGGGCGGCGCTTCCGCGCGTCCGTTCATCACCCATCACAATGCGCTGGATCTGGACATGTACCTGCGTATCGCGCCGGAACTGTACCTCAAGCGTCTGGTGGTTGGCGGCTTCGAACGCGTCTTCGAGATCAACCGTAACTTCCGTAACGAAGGGATCTCCGTTCGTCATAACCCAGAGTTCACCATGATGGAACTCTATATGGCATACGCGGATTACAAAGATCTGATCGAGCTGACCGAATCCCTGTTCCGCACCCTGGCGCAGGACATCCTCGGCAACACTGAAGTGCCTTACGGCGATCAGGTGTTCGACTTCGGCAAGCCGTTTGAAAAACTGACCATGCGCGAAGCGATCAAGAAATACCGTCCGGAAACCGAGATGGCGGATCTGGATAACTTCGATTCCGCGAAAGCGATCGCTGAGTCCATCGGCATTAAAGTTGAGAAGAGCTGGGGTCTGGGCCGTATCGTGACCGAGATCTTCGAAGAAGTGGCGGAAGCGCATCTGATTCAGCCGACCTTCATCACCGAATACCCGGCGGAAGTTTCTCCGCTGGCGCGCCGTAACGACGTGAATCCGGAAATCACCGACCGTTTCGAGTTCTTTATCGGCGGCCGTGAAATCGGTAACGGCTTTAGCGAGCTGAACGACGCTGAAGATCAGGCGCAGCGCTTCCAGGATCAGGTTGATGCGAAAGCCGCCGGCGACGACGAAGCGATGTTCTACGACGAAGACTACGTCACCGCGCTGGAACACGGCCTGCCGCCGACCGCTGGTCTGGGTATCGGTATCGACCGTATGGTCATGCTGTTCACTAACAGCCACACCATCCGCGACGTGATCCTGTTCCCGGCGATGCGTCCGCAGAAATAATCGCCCTTCGCGAAATACAAAAAACCCGGCTTGCCGGGTTTTTTTATGTCTGATATGAGGGCCGAAGCCTGACGTAGCCCGGCGCAGCGCAAGCCGGGGGATCCCGGATAGCGGCGTAAATGCCTTATCCGGGCTACGCAATGGCGCAGAACCGTAGGCCTGTGCAAGCGTAGCGCCGCCAGGCATTAATGACAGGCACAGAGCTGCGCCTGGCCTGGAGAATAGTCAGCTTACCCGCGCAGACGCGCAACGAAATCGATCAGCGCCTGGCGGGCGTCCTGGTTTTCCGCTTCCAGTACCATCCACGGGCTAAACGCCCACGGCGTGGCGGCCAGCGCGCTTAACATCGTTTCCAGGTCAACCCACTGATAATCCATGACTTCATCGTCGTTAGGCTGCACTTGGCTGACCACGCGTGCGGCATACACCGGGCACACTTCGTTCTCAACAATGCCGTTGGGGGCGACCGCCCGGTAGCGGAAGGCCGGGTGAACCGGCGCGATATCGGCGATCTCCACGCCGAGCTCGAAGCGGCAGCGGCGCGTGACGGCCTGCTCGAAGGTCTCGCCCTGCTGGGGGTGTCCGCAGACCGAGTTAGTCCACACCCCGGGCCAGGCTTTTTTGCCCAGCGAACGACGGGTGACCAGAAACTGACCCTGCTGATTAAACAACCAGCAGGAAAACGCGAGATGTAAAGGGGTATCAAGCGTGTGGGCGGCATACTTCTCCAGCATACCGGCAGGTTGATCCTGCTCATCCAGTAAAATGACGTGTTCCCCGGCCATGACGACTCCTGAAAATAAAAAATGACCCGGCACAAACCCGCCGGGTCATGTACTCAGGCCACTAGGGTAGCCCATAAATGGGAGAAAGGCATTACCAAAACAAGCCCTGGAGGTTGGTCTGCGAGCGGCAGCCTGGGACTGCGGGGCGTGCCCTCCACGACGTGCGGTATGAACGTGAATCTTTCCGTCGCTGGCCGAACGTGATGCCAGAGGGTCATCTGTTAGCCTTCAGGGATGACGCCCTGCGCCGCGGGCTGGTATGATATTCGCCCTGATTGCGAGGTAAGTGGTTGTGTTAAGTGCAGGATGCCTGATGATGAAACGCTTTTATATGACACTGATGCTGGCGACAAGCCTGGTGCTGGCCGGTTGCTCCAGCACCTCCGACTCCGGTGCCACCTATACCGTCAAACGTGGCGATACCCTGTACGGCATCTCGCGCACCACCGGCACCAGCGTTCGCGATCTGGCTCGTCTGAATAACATCTCGCCGCCTTACACCATTGAGGTGGGGCAGAAGCTGAAGCTCAACGGCAGCGGCGCGTCAAAGACGACGAAGAAAAAATCTTCCTCTACGCGCACTGCGGCGGTCACCCCTTCATCTGCGGTACCTCAATCCTCCTGGCCGCCGGTAGGACAGCGCTGCTGGCGCTGGCCGACCAGTGGCAAAGTGGTCCTGCCTTATTCCACCGCCGATGGCGGCAATAAGGGCATTGATATTGCCGGGACCCGCGGGCAGCCGGTGTATGCCGCCGGGGCGGGCAAGGTGGTGTATGTCGGCAACCAGCTGCGCGGCTATGGCAACCTGATCATGATTAAGCACAGCGAGGATTACATCACCGCCTACGCCCACAACGATAAGCTGATGGTGAATAATGGCCAGAGCGTGAAGGCCGGCCAGCAAATTGCCACCATGGGCAGTACGGATGCCGACTCTGTGCGCCTGCATTTCCAGATCCGCTATCGGGCCACGGCCATCGATCCGCTGCGCTATCTGCCGCCGCAGGGCAGTAAACCTAAGTGCTAAAAGGTTATTTTATCGCCAGTCAGCATCTGGCAGGCTTGTCACAGGGGGCGTAAAGGCTATAATGCTTCTCGCACCTCTTCGCGGGCGTAGTTCAATGGTAGAACGAGAGCTTCCCAAGCTCTATACGAGGGTTCGATTCCCTTCGCCCGCTCCAAATTCAAGTCTCCTGAAGTCTACCCAACTCAATTTTCCCTTGAAAAATCAGCGGTTATAGCTTTCTGTCAGTCTATTGAACTCCGACGGAGGACTCCACTTTGGTTGCGGGATCGGCGTTTTGCGCTGCTGGCGCTGGAGTCGTCGCGTTTAGTGATATTTTCGCATTTATCCTGTTTCCGCAGGATGAGTAATTTTACGCAACCGGCTCGCGCTGACGACGACCGATACCGCAGAGGCCGCGGCGGCGCTCCACAGCGCAACATGAATTGACCTTTCATCTGCTGCCAGCAGAACGGCTACGGCGGCGGCTCCCAGGCACTGCCCGAAAGTGCGCATAATGGATAAAACGCCGGACGCATAACTCGCGTGCTCACGAATAACGTTTGAGAGCATTTCCCGGTTATTGGGACTCTGAAAGCAGCCAAACCCTATTCCGCACACCAGACTTCGCAGGCAGATATCCCACATTGAAGGGCCGGCGGGTAACGTCGCCAGCAGGATCAAACCGACGACAAAAATCACCAGCCCCAGGGTGGATATCGCCGGGGCTGATATCGTGTCCGCCCAACGGCCTGCATGCGGCGCAATCAGCACGATCCCTAACGGCCACGGCGTAAACAGCAGGGCAGACACTACCGGACTGTAGCCGTATTCGCTCTGAAACAGGAAGGGCAGCGCAATAAAGGTGATCCCCTGGCTGACAAAAGCAACCATCGACGTGAAGGCCGCGAGGGTAAAACGTTCATTTTTAAACATGGTCGGCGGCAGTAAGGGATGATCCGTGCGGCGGATTTGCCAGATAAAAGCCATGCCGCTCAGCGCAGCGAGAGCCATCCAGCAAAGGCTGCCGAATTGATTAGTAGCGTCCTGTAGGCTGTTCGCCGCCATGATCGTCGAACCCAACAGCAGCGCCGACAATATGGCGCCCAGGGTGTCGAAGGGCGCCTGCATACGGATCGCATCCCGCGGCAGCGCTCTGACCGCCAGCAGTAAGGCGAGGGTGCCGGGAAGAACGTTTATCGCAAACAGCCATTGCCAGCTCAGGGTGTGAAGGATCGTACCGCCCAATACCGGGCCGATAGCGGAGCTGGAGGCAATGAGCAGGGCATGGAACCCCAGAATGCGGCCAAGTAATCGTCCGGGAAATACGGACCTGAGTATTGCGGGGGCAATACTCAGCGTCGCCGCGCCGCCGATCCCCTGAAGCACGCGCATACCAATAAGCACTTCGGGCTTATTCGCCAGCGCGCAACCCAGTGATGTCAGGGTAAAGGTCGTCAGGCCCGCCAGAAATACGGGGCGATAACCCAGACGGGCCGCAAGCGCCGCGAATATCGCCAGCGTCATCGCAGCCGCCAGCAGATACCCGTTGGCGAACCAGACGGCAATACTGGCAGGTACCTGCATCTCCTGAGCCATTGAGGGCAGGGCAATGTTGATCATGGTGCCATCAAACACGCCCATTAAGGTGGTGGTCATTATTGCGGCCATCACCCGTGCGCGCGCCGGGCCAGGCAGTCCTTCGTCGCCGGGTTGGCTGGAAAAGAGCGTCATCATTTGTCCTCTGAGAAGAGTGTATGGATGACAAAACTATAAAGATGGCTTTTACTGGGCGGAAGGCGCACTACTTTCACTTTATTGTTGCATCAAACGCCTTATCTTAATGTGCTGGGAGGAAGGGTAATGTCTGATCCCGATTTTAATTTGCTGGTAGCACTCGACATATTGCTGAGTGAAGCGAGTGTCGCAGGTGCGGCACGTCGTCTGAACCTCAGCACCTCGGCCATGAGCCGGACATTAAGCAGGTTACGCGATGTCACAGGAGACCCGATCCTGGTGCGCGCCGGGCGTAACATGGTACTGACCCCGTGGGCCGAAGCGACCCGGGATCGCGCCAGGCGTGCAGTGCACGAGGCCAGGGCGGTATTGCAGCCCTCAACGGAAACGTTCTGCGCGAGAAGTCTGACGCGTCTTTTTACCATCAGGGCAAACGATGGTTTTGTGGTGGCGTTTGGGCCTGCGCTCATAGCAGCGGTTGCCGACGCTGCGCCGGACGTCTGTATACGCTTCGCGCCTAAGCCGGAAAAAACGTCGCGCTATCTTCGGGAAGGGCTGGTTGATCTGGAGATTGGCGTTCAGAGTAATATGGGGCCAGAAATACGGCTGCAACGACTGTTTGAGGATCGGTTTGTTGGCGTCGTGCGTAAAGGGCACCCGCTGGCTAAGCAGGCAGAAATAGGCGTGGGTGATTATGTCGCCTGGGGCCATGTGGTAGCGTCACCCGAGGGCGCGTTGCACGGATCCGTTGACGATGCGCTGGCCGAACTGGGGACAAAACGTAAAATTGCGAGCGTCGTACCAGGATTTCCGACAGCCCTGTCCGTGGCGCTGGAATCGGATCTTATCGCCATGATACCCGCACTCTATTTACTCAATCAGCAGGTAACGGACCAGGTACATGTTTTCGAACTGCCGTTCAAAAGCCGTCGTATTACGGTATCGCAGATGTGGCACCCAAGAATGGAACGCGACCCCGGCCACCGCTGGCTGAGAGAGCAAATTCTTGCGATATGCGGTGTGGGGAGGTCAGTCATGGCTAAGGTGCCTGTATAGCGATTGCTATAACATCAATTTATATTAAATTAACAATTCAATTAATTGATATTTAAGACAAAATAAATAAAACGAAGTAGCGGTGTAGTAACTAAATTGAGATGCCCATCTCTGACCAAATAGACATGTCCGCGCTACCGTCTCGCTACAGCGATCGCTGCTTTCAAAGGATGAGACTCATGACGGCATACGGAACGGCAATTTTCTCAATGAGCGATGTGAACAGACTCACTATCGAAGTCTCCATACTTCGATAGACCGTTTATGTTCTTTCCGCGAGACCTAATCGAAAGCCCTCCTGGTACCTTTAAATTAACAGTTAACGATAAATAAAGGACAGCTTCCCTGTCCTTTATTCTTTTTTATTCAGCTTTGCTTTCGCGCGATCGCAATACCTCGCCGACCACCGGGGCGGCGGTAAACGCATTTGGCCATCCCGCGTAGAACGCCGCCTGGGCGACTACTTCTCCGGCCTCTTCAGCCGAAAGCCCATTATCCATGGCTCTGTTCAGGTGGTAGCCAATCTGCGCGCTCTGTCCGGCGGCGATTAACGCGCTGACCGTCACCAGACTTCTGTCGCGGGGCGTAAGCGCGGGCCGTTGCCAGAGGTCGAGAAACAGCGGGTCGGCGGTAAATTTAACCAGGCCAGGCGAAATGGGGCTGACATTTTTTTCCACGGTCTCTGCACGCTGTTTCTCTACCTGTTCATTGAGTGGCAGCAGCGTTGGCGAGGCGGCGGGCAGGGCCTCTGCCGTGATGCCGCGGGCTGCAAAGATCGCTTTGGTCACGCTGACGGCTGACATTGCATTGGGCCAACCTGAGTAGAACGCCAGATGGGTAATGATCTCTGATACTTCCGCTGGCGTCACGCCGCTATCGAGAGCGACTTCAATATAGTGCTTCAGCTCGCCTGGCTGGTTGCGGGCAATCAGCATGGCTACAGTCACGATGCTGCGGTCGCGGGTGGACAGGGCGTCACGTTGCCAGAGGTCGTTGCTGATGGCCTCGCGGCCGAAGCGCGCCAGCGCCGGGGAGACCGCGTGAATATCAGCGTCCACAAGGGTGGAGGGGGGAATTTTCATCATAGCTTCATCTCTTTGTTCGTTGGCATAAGTAAAATCAGACAGCACAAGCGACAAGGCTGCCGCGGCAATCACGTTTTTCATGTTTTATTCTCCCTGCTGAACAGGACAGAGGGTTACCGCGTCCACACCTGAGGATGGTCTTTGGCTTGCGGCGTGTTTTGCGCCATCACGCCTGTGAGAACGTGCGGCTGATAGGCTTCTTCCAGATAACGGATTTCTTCCGGGCTCAGTTGAAGGGCCACAGCGCTGACCGCACCGTCAACATGGTGCTTTTGCGTGGCGCCGACCACCGGGGCGGTGACTTTAGTCAGCAGCCAGGCCAGCGAGATTTCGGTCATGGAGACCTGATGCCGTTCGGCAAGTTCGGCGACGCGGGCAATAATGATCCGGTCCTGTTCTGCCGTGCCGTCGTATTTGCCCCGGGCATAATCATCTTCCACCGCTCGCTGCGTGTAGCCTTCTAAACGCGAGAGACGGCCGCTGGCCAGCGCGCTATAGGGGGTCATGGCGATATTATCTTCTGCGCACAGCCCGAAGAGTTCTCGTTCGTCTTCACGCATAATCAGGTTGTAATGGCTTTGCATGGAGACAAAGGGCGTCAGCCCTTCGCGTTCGGCAAGGGCGTTCGCCTTCGCCAACTGCCAGGCATAGCAATTGGAAATGCCAATCGCGCGCACCTTGCCGGCGGTCACGGCGGTGTGCAGCGCCTCCAGCACGTCGATAACCGGGGTGTTGTGATCCCAGATGTGGTAGATGTAGAGGTCGATGTAGTCCATCCCGAGGTTTCGCAGACTCTGGTTAAGCGAGCGGGCTATCGCCTCTTTTCCGCTGATCCCCTCGGCTATCTGGGCAGCGGTTCGTGGCAGAAACTTGGTGGCCAGCACCACCTCCTCGCGTTTTGCCATCTCCCGCAGCGCCCGGCCAACGTACCGCTCACTGGAGCCGTTCTGATAGGCGATGGCGGTATCGTAAAAATTGATGCCCTTTTCGAGGCCGTAGCGAATGATGTCCCGGCTTGCTGTTTCGTCAAGCGTCCAGCGATGCTGGCCCGTCAACGGATCGCCAAACCCCATACATCCCATGCAGATGCGGGAGACCAGTAAGTCACTTTTACCGAGCCGGGTATACTGCATCGTTATTTTCTCCCTTTGGATTATTCCACCAGAGTTTTAAGCTGCGCGATCAGTCTGGCCGCGTGCTCCCGGGCACGCGCTTTTTGCTGGGCGATTTTGTCGGCATCCCGGTCGGCGTAGCTGATGCCGCAGGTATAAACCGGCGCCAGCAGCTCAAGATTGCACAGCCTGGCCGTGGTCTCGAAAGGAAGGAGGTACTCTTCAATGGCGTGGCCAAAGAAACCGTCAGTGGTGTAGAGCGTCTGCGGTGCCCCGGTAGTGAAAGAAAGAAGGAGCTTTTTACCGCCCAGTTTCGCCGTTGAGCCATGCGCGAAGCCGTGAACAAAGACCTCGTCCAGCCATTGTTTCATTAACCCGGGCAGCCCATACCAGGAAAAAGGGAACTGCCAGACAATCACATCCGCCTTCAGCAGGCTTTCCTGCTCTGCGCTGATGTTGAATTTGCCGTCCGGATAGAGCCAGTCCAGACGACGAATCTCAGCATCGGGCAGGTCGGTCGCCACCTCGTCGAGGATGGTGGCGTTGGCGATGGAAAGATTGAGATCCGGATGCCCGGAAACGACAAGGATACGAGGCCTTTCCATCGTTACTCCTGATGTTTAAATTCGGCAGAAAAGAGGTTTTCCCAGCTAATAAACGAGCCGAGTGGAATACACTCGAAGGTTAATAAACCCGCTTTTGCCAGCGGAAATTCGGCCATGACGTTATTCGCCTCTTCCACGGTGTCGCATTCGAGGAAAATAGCGACGCCGGGTCGGTCCTGACGGAAATAGATGTCGCGGATAAAGCCAGACTTATACAGTCCCCAGGCATGCAGGGCTTCCGCGGTAAGATGCGGCGCATAGTGTTCCAGCGTCGCGTCGGGCGCGGGAATATCCAGACATAAAATTCGCATAGTTGTCTCCGGAAAGTCGTTATCAGCGGGAAGAGACAAAAGTATACGAGCCCCTGATGGCGAAGATTAGGCGGTCATTGACTTAAGAATATTTAGCCTGTACTTAATAATCAGGCGAGGTTGGCTTAAGGAGATGCTATGAATAACGCGCTTTATAATCAGATACGCATTTTTCAGAGCATTGCGCGCGAAGGCACTATCTCGGCCGCCGCAAGGAAATTAGAAATCACGCCGCCGTCGGTCAGCAACGCGCTCAAGCTGCTGGAGGAGCACATTGGTCATCCGCTTTTTGTGCGCACTACCCGGCGAATCGAGCTGACGGAAACCGGGCAACAGCTGCTGGAGCAGACTGCGGCGGCGGTGGAGGTTCTGGAAACATCGCTGGAGAGCCTCCGCGACCAGAATCAGGAACCCTCCGGAGCAGTGAGAATAACCCTCTCGCGCTTTGCCTACCTGCTTATTTTGAAACCGGCGATGGCGGCATTTTGTCAGCAATATCCGGGGATCCAGCTGGAAATATCGGTCTATGACGGTACCGTCAATATTATTGAAGAACGATTCGACCTGGGGATCCGCTTTGGCGATATTCTCGAAGGCGGAGTGGTCGCCCGCCCGTTAATGAAGCCGTTTCGGGAAGGGTTATATGCCTCCTCAGCCTATCTGGCCGAATATGGCGTGCCTGCGGTGCCCGCCGATCTTAACCATCACCGGTTGATTGGCTATCGCTTTATTACCAACAACCGCATCCTGCCGCTGATCCTCAATGACCACGGCGAGCAGCTCACCGTCGAGATGCCGGGGCAGTTAATCAGCAATGATATTGACGTCATGGCCGACGGTATCCGCCATGGACTGGGGATTGGCCGCTTGTTTGAACCCATCTGGCGGCTACAGCCCGATCGTGAACAGTTTCTACCGGTGATGGAGGACTACTGGAAAACCTATCCGCCGGTTTATCTCTATTACCCGAAAAACGCGGGCAGAACGAAAAGGGTGAAAGCCCTGATTGATTTTCTGATAGCGCATACCGCGGAATAGAGGCTATTTGCGTGCGAAATGTCTGAAGGCACCGGCCCTGTCTTTCTCTCAGCCTTAACCCTATACTCCCTGCGGATAACGCGTTTTTATCGCGGTGCATTTTGCCGTGCAACGGCTCATCCCATCGTCAACGCGATGGACGGGGAATATCAATAAGGGAGAGGCAGCAATGGGCAGACGCTTCATGGTCTGTATGTTCGCGCTGGTGGCGTTTTCGGCCAGTGCAGCGCAGGGCGTTCACGGTGGCCATAACGGGCAGTCGGTAATAGCTGGCGCCGACGGCGGCAACGGTTCGAACGGCGGCGATAGCGATAATTCCTCGGGTCGGGCAGGGTGCCCGGGCGGCACCGATCCTGATAAGCACGGCCATTTTTACCTGCCCGGCACCCGCGAACCCTGCAATCCTGGCCCTCAGGATGCAGAGAAAGTCGGGTCTTCCCGCTAGCATTCAGCTCAGATCGTGCAGCGCTTTGTCTGATGGCGGGGAAAGCTGGATATCCTGAAACTCAACCGCCAGTCCCGCGCGCTCCGGTGAGCAGCACATGACGCCCGCTTTCACCGGGCCTGGCGGAAAGTAGCCGAGCCGCAGCAGCGGCCAGCGCTCGCCGTCGGTCGAATACTGCAGCCTTAACGCATCGCCCTTGCGGGTCAGCCGCAGCCAGAAGGTGCGCGGGTCGCCGGGAAAAAGCCCGGTGGCCCAGTCGGAGTGGGTTAGCGTCAGTACGCTGCCGATGGCCGGGGCATCGTCATTGAATTCAATCCCCGCCTTCAGCCAGGTCTGCTCGTCCGCCATCATCATTAGTCCAGCCTGGTCGTAAAGCGTGGTGAAATCGGCACATATTTTTGCCTGTAGGGTAAAATCACCTTCCACCTCAGTAGCATAAAGATGCCCAGAGAAGCGCTCGAAGCCATACCAGGTATGGCGCCAGAAGTCGGTATGCTTATCGGTGACCACCGTCAGGCCGTCGGTATCGCGGCGCCACTCGGCAGGTTCATTGATCCAGTGAAAGGACGGCTGCATTTTTCCTCCGGGATACGCTTATAACAGCGACTGCAGTACGGGTGACGCCATGCTGGCCTCAAAGGGAATAATCTCGGTACGGGCGAGACCCAACTGCTGGAAGGGATCCTGACTCAGACGCGATTCCAGCATTTCCCGGCTGGCGCATTTCGCCAGAATCACCCCGCCGGTGCGGGGAAGGCGGCGGCCGGAGGCGAGAAAGAGGCCGTCAGCATAGCCTTTTTTGAGCCATTCGACGTGGGCGGGAATGGCGTCGTCCACCTCTTCGAGCGGTTTTATATACGTTAAAACAACCACATAAATCGTACTCATCCTGAAAACCCTGTCAATCCGATGGGATCGCCAGCCTGACACATTTCGGTGAGGGATAAAAGAAAGCGCGGCATTTTTCCGTGCTATTGCACAAGGGAGGGCGTGTAGCCACTCAACGGGGGCTTATCGCAGGCGTGAAATAACATATATGTTTTTACGAATGTATATTGATCTTTATTGGTGGTTCCGTATGCTGTCCGTCACGCTTGAGGAGAAATCATGTCTTTATTGCCCCTGCAACTGTTCAAAAACCTCGCCGATGAAACCCGGCTGGGGATCGTATTGCTGCTCAAGGCGCGTGGAGAGCTGTGTGTTTGCGATCTCTGTACGGCGCTCGCCCAGTCCCAGCCCAAGATCTCCCGCCATCTGGCGATGCTGCGGGAAAGCGGGCTGCTGCTGGATCGTAAACAGGGTAAATGGGTCCATTACCGCCTCTCTCCGCAGATGCCGGCCTGGGCGGCGCAGGTGATTGAGCAGGCCTGGCTCAGTCAGCAGGACGATGTGCGGATGATGGTTTGCAGACTGGCTGACGGGGCGGGTTGTCAGTAAAAATTTTATCTAAACATATCTGTTTTTTCGAATGTGATTGACGGGGGTAATCATGTTGCTGGCAGGCGCGATTTTTGTCCTGACCCTGGTGCTGGTGATCTGGCAGCCGCGGGGTTTAGGGATCGGCTGGAGCGCGGCCTTTGGCGCGGCGCTGGCGCTGGCCACCGGTGGAGTACAACTAGCCGATATCCCGGTGGTGTGGCATATCGTCTGGAATGCGACCGCCACCTTTATCGCCGTTATCATTATCAGCCTGCTGCTTGATGAGTCTGGCTTTTTTGAATGGGCCGCGCTGCACGTTTCCCGCTGGGGAAGAGGGCGGGGTCGTCTGCTGTTTACCTGGATTATCCTGCTCGGCGCCGCGGTGGCGGCGCTGTTTGCCAACGACGGCGCGGCGCTGATCCTCACCCCCATCGTGATTGCCATGCTGCGAGCGCTGGGATTCAGCAAGGGAACGATGCTGGCCTTTGTCATGGCCGCCGGATTTATTGCCGATACCGCCAGCCTGCCGCTGGTGGTGTCGAATCTGGTGAATATCGTTTCGGCAGATTTCTTTGCCATCGGCTTCAGGGAGTACGCTTCGGTGATGGTGCCGGTCGATCTCGCGGCGATCCTCACCACCCTGGCGATGCTGCACCTGTTCTTTCGCAAGGATATCCCGCCGGCCTGGGATATGGCGTTACTGAAAGCGCCGGTCACGGCGATAAAAGATCCGGCGACGTTCCGCACCGGCTGGGGCGTGCTGCTGCTGTTGCTGGTCGGCTTTTTCGTTCTTGACCCGCTGGGGATCCCGGTCAGCGCCATCGCGGCGCCGGGAGCGGGGATCCTGTTTGCTGTCGCGAAGCGCGGGCGGGTGATTAACACCGGCAAGGTGCTGCGCGGCGCCCCGTGGCAGATCGTGATCTTCTCGCTGGGAATGTATCTGGTGGTGTATGGCCTGCGAAACGCCGGGTTAACGGATTATCTGACCACGGTGCTGAACATGCTGGCGGAGCGCGGGCTCTGGGCCGCGACGCTGGGCACCGGTCTCCTGTCGGCCTTCCTCTCTTCAATAATGAATAATATGCCCAGCGTACTGGTCGGCGCCCTGTCGATTGATGGCAGCGCGGCAACAGGGACGATCAAAGAGGCCATGATTTATGCCAACGTCATCGGCTGCGATCTGGGGCCCAAGATCACGCCAATTGGTAGCCTGGCCACGCTGCTCTGGCTGCATGTGCTGGCGCAGAAGCACATCACCATCGGTTGGGGGTATTATTTCCGCTGCGGCATCACCATGACCCTGCCGGTGCTGCTTGTGATGCTGGCCGCGCTGGCGCTGCGTCTCTCCTTCAACCAGCCATGAGAACGTACTATGAGCATCACCATTTACCATAACCCTGACTGCGGCACTTCGCGTAATACCCTGGCGCTGATCCGCAACAGCGGCGCTGAGCCCACCATTATCTATTATCTGGAGACGCCGCCATCGCGCGATGAGCTGCGCCAGCTGATCGCCGCGATGGCGATCCCGGTACGTGCCCTGCTACGGAAAAACGTTGAACCCTACGACGCGCTGGGGCTGGCGGAAGACCGGTTTACTGACGATCAGTTAATCGACTTTATGCTTCAGCATCCGATCCTGATTAACCGTCCGATCGTGACAACGCCGCGGGGCACCCGACTCTGCCGCCCGTCAGAGGTGGTGCTGGAGATCCTGACGGCGTCGCAAAAAGGCGCGTTCGTGAAGGAAGACGGTGAGCCAGTCATTGATGCCGCAGGGCAGCGTGTGAAATAACTCGCGAAAGGCGCCGGCTTTGACTCCCGGCTGCCTCACTTCCCCTCCCGTCATCCTCCGCGACAAACACCGTGGGCCAGGATAGTCCCTGATAGAGAAATATTGCCACTTAGCGTGGTTTCTACATCATTCCACCTGTTTTCCTTACTTTTTCTGTCGTTATCCTGGCTGCCGAACTGAGCCGCTATAGATCCTCGCCTTAGCGTTAACTTTCTGTTTTTTAATAAAAATAATCGGATTTGCTGCGCTAATATAAAGTCAATGCTGTTTATCTTTTTATGAACGTTAAATCTGTAAAACTAGATGTTTGTCGACTTTTCATCTAAAAAGGGAAGGTAAGGGGCTGGACAAAACCATTGCGTGGTTATCAAATGGTTAAAAATGCTCGCGTTTGATGTTAATGCAAACAAATTATAAATCGTCAGCCCGCTTTATACGGTTAACTTGCGCTGCGGCGCACCTTACCTGGAGAATTTATGCATTCCTCTGTTAATAAAAACGAAAGCCGTACCTTTTTCGGCCATCCTTATCCGCTGGGCTCCCTGTTTTTCACCGAAATGTGGGAGCGCTTCTCGTTTTACGGCATCCGTCCCTTACTGATCCTGTTTATGGCGGCGACGGTGTACGACGGCGGGATGGGACTGGCGCGGGAGAACGCCTCGGCGATCGTCGGGATTTTTGCTGGCAGTATGTATCTGGCCGCGCTGCCGGGCGGCTGGCTGGCGGATAACTGGCTTGGCCAGCAGCGGGCCGTCTGGTACGGCTCTATCCTGATCGCCCTGGGGCACCTGTCGATCGCCCTGTCGGCATGGCTGGGCAACGACCTGTTCTTTATCGGTCTGATGTTTATCGTCCTCGGTTCCGGGTTGTTTAAAACCTGTATCTCAGTGATGGTCGGCACCCTGTATAAAAAAGGCGACGCGCGCCGCGACGGCGGTTTTTCGCTGTTCTATATGGGGATCAACATCGGCTCGTTTATCGCGCCCTTGATCTCCGGTTGGCTGATTAAATCCCATGGCTGGCACTGGGGCTTCGGCATCGGGGGGATCGGGATGCTGGTGGCGCTGGTCATTTTCCGCGTCTTTGCCGTGCCGTCGATGAAGCGCTATGACGCGGAGGTCGGCCTCGATTCCACCTGGAACAGCCCGGTGGCGAAAAAGAATGGCGTCGGAGCGTGGCTGCTGGCGCTGGCCCTGGGGGTGGCGGTGCTGGTCACGCTGATTAGCCTGGGCACGATCGTGATTAACCCGGTGGCGGTGGCCAGCGTGCTGGTCTATGTGATTGCCGCCTCCGTGGCGCTCTATTTCATCTGGCTGTTCGTCTTCGCGGGGCTGAACCGTAAAGAGCGGGCGCGCCTGCTGGTGTGCTTTATTTTGCTGGTCTCGGCGGCCTTTTTCTGGTCCGCGTTTGAACAGAAACCGACCTCCTTTAACCTGTTTGCTAACGACTACACCAACCGGATGATCGGCGACTTTGAGATCCCCGCGGTCTGGTTCCAGTCGATTAACGCCTTGTTTATCATTCTGCTCGCGCCGGTATTCAGCTGGGCGTGGCCTGCGCTGGCGCGTAAAAACGTGCGTCCGGGCAGTATGACCAAATTCGTGATTGGCATCCTGTGCGCAGCGGCGGGCTTTGGCCTGATGATGCTGGCGGCGCAGAACGTCCTGAGCAACGGCGGGGCCGGTGTGTCGCCGCTGTGGCTGGTGGGCAGCATCCTGATGCTGACGCTCGGTGAGCTGTGCCTGAGTCCGATTGGTCTGGCGACCATGACTCTGCTGGCGCCGGAGAGAATGCGCGGCCAGATGATGGGCCTGTGGTTCTGCGCCAGCGCGCTGGGTAACCTGGCGGCGGGCCTGATTGGCGGTCACGTGAAGGCCGATCAGCTGTCGCTGCTACCGGACCTCTTCGCCCGCTGCTCCATCGCATTGCTGATCTGCGCCGCCGTGCTGGCCGTGCTGATTGTCCCGGTCCGCCGGATGCTGGAGAACAGTCGGTCCAGCGCCGGGCAAACATCCGTCAGCAACGCCTGACGCGATCCTCAGGCCGGCCCTACGGGGCCGGCTTATTTTTGTACGAAACCCGCCTCAGCAGAACAAAATCCCTTTTTCAGAATGCGCGATGTCCCATAACGTGAGCGTGTTCTTTGAAATCACCTCACTTTCCGGTCCATAGTGTAGTCAGGTTTACTATGTGGTTAATATAAGGACACACCTATGCCAGCAGTCATTGATAAAGCATTGGATTTCATCGGTGGTATGAATACGTCTGAGCCAGTACCACAGTCTATGGATGAAAGTACCGCGAAGGGAATTCTCAAATATTTGAAAGAGCTGGGCGTGCCCGCTACCCCGGCCGACGTCGCTGAACGCGGGCAGCAGCAGGGCTGGAGCGCCGGGTTTACCGACAAAGTGGCGGATTGGGCTGAACGGATCGCCGCCGGCGAGCGGATGGTCATCAAGCATCCGGAATTCTTTTCCACCTATATGCAGGAGGAGCTGCGCGCCCTGGTGTAATCGCCGCGCAGCCACCCCGCCTCTTCTGTTAAATGCCTTCCCCTCGGGGAAGGCATTTTTGTTACTGCCCGCGATAGCCGCCGCCCAAGGCTTTGATCAGGGTAATGTCGGTGCTCAGCCGCTGGGCTTCAATGTCCAGCAGCAACAGCTGCTGGGCGAGAACCGCCCGCCGGGCCTCTTCGGCGGCGTAGCGGCTGAGCAGGCCGCGCTGATAATGGGCGCGGGCGCTGTCGGTGGTGGTCTGCGCCGCGGTGACCTTTAGCTGCTGCAGCGCGCGCTGTTGGTTCAGATCGTTAAGCTGGCTGGAGCTGATGGCGACATCGCGCACCGCGTCCAGCACCGCCTGGTTGTACTGTTTGATCAGGATGTTGCTGGCGGTGCGCACCGACTGCAGATTAGCGTTCAGACGACCGCCGTCGAAGATTGGCAGATACAGCCCGGGCAGCAGGTTGATCTGCTGGAAAGAGGACTTAAACAGATCCCCGACGCTCAGGGCGTTATACCCCCAGAACGCTTTGATATCAAAATGAGGATAGAAGGCCGCTTTCGCCGCATCGACCTGGCTCAGGGAGGCAGTCACGTAGCCGCGCAGCGCCTGCAGGTCCGGACGGCGGGCCAGCAGCTCGAAAGAGAGCGACGACGGCAGCGTCTCCTGGAGCGCCGGCAGCGCCACCGGATGGATGGCCGGCATGCTCTGCGCATCGGCGCCGATCAGCGCCCGCAGGGTTTCACGATACTGGGTCAGCATCCCCTCGGCGCTGATGATCTGCTGGCGAGCGGCGAGCTGCTCAGCCCGGGCATTGGCCACATCCACACTGTCTTCCATGCCGCGTTGGGTCCGGTGCTCATGGGCCGCTACCGAGAATTGGGCAATACCCTCCAGCTCCTGCAGCAGCGCGATTTTCTGGAACGTCGCCTGCATGGCGAAATAGAGCTGCGCCACGCTGCTGGCGATGTCTAGCTCAATGCCGGCGGTCTCCGCCAGCCGGGCATTTTTCTCGCCAATGGCGGCGGCGACCCGGGCGCGATCGGCTCCCCAGAGATCGATATTCAGCTGCGCCCCGACGCCAACGGTATTCAGCGTATACCAGGGACCGTTCTTATCCACCGGCAGGGAGTACGAGTAGGGCCAGCTAAAGGATTTGTCGGTGATCCGCAGGCGGTTTTGCGCCGCGACGGCGGTGGCCTGCAGGCCCATCGCCGAGCGGGCGAGCTCCACCGTGGACTGCGACTGGGAGATACGCAGTCGGGCAGCCTGCATGGTCGGCGAGTTCTGCAGCGCCCGGTTGATCAACATGTTGAGCTGAGGATCATCATAGGCCTCCCACCAGCGGGCTGCCGGCCAGTCGCTGTTCGCCAGGTGGATCACCTGCGCCAGCTGGGCCTGCTGCGGATTGACGATGGCGACCTGGGAAGGCTCATCCTGGATCAGCGCGCAGCCGCTGAGCAGCGTCAGCGTCAGGGTAAAGAGAGTGACCCGCAATCGCGCGGGGAAAGGAAGCATCATCATGACGTTTTAGCCTGTTGCTCAGTCGCTAGCGGTGTCGGGCCCCAGTCGGGCAGGGCGGCCAGCGCGGTAGCCAGCGCCGGGCCAAAGGGGTTGCGGAGATCGGCGGCCAGCGTCCCGTCAGGCGCTGCCGCCTCCTGTTCGATACGTTCGGCGTAGCGCCGCAGCTGTTCGGCGCAGCGGGCCAGCGTCGGGTCTCCCGGCGCGGCGTTGAGCCGGTAGCCTTCGCTGAGGCGGGCGATCTCCTCGGCCTGGGCGAGGGTGGCGCGCATCGGCCAGCCTTTCGCCTGGGGCCAGGGATGGGCCCAGGTGCCCAGCGGTTCAGCGCGAACCCGATGGAGCAGCGCTTCGCTGTCGGTGAAGGCGACAAACAGGGGAGCCAGCGGCACCGCCTCCTTCGGAGCGGCGAGACAGTCCGCCAGCCGGCGATAAAGCGCCGCAAGACGGGATTTCAGCTGTGGTGCTTCGCTGTCCGGCCAGAGATACAAATGGACAATGGAGGAGACCAGCACCCCGAGCAGGATGCCGAGCACCCGATCCCGCAGCTCGGTGAGGTTCGTCAGCGGGCCAAACCAGCTGAGGAAGGCCAGCGCAAAGGTGAAACCAATCTGGATCCCGGCGTAGGCGATACGCTCCGAGCCGGCGGCAATCCACGCCGCCAGCGCCAGCACCGGCAGAGACATCGCCAGCAGGCCCGACAGCGAATCGGTCCAGGGCTGAACAAAGACGATTAACAGCAGCGCCAGCAGGGTGGCGAGCAGCGCCCCGCCGATACGCAGCCATGTCTTTTGCATCGTGGCGCCCAGCCCGGGCTGGGCGACAATGACGCAGCTCAGCATAATGGTGTGCAGCCCTTGCCAGTCGGCAGCGGTATAGAAGACATAGCAGATTAGCGTCGCCAGCAGGGTCTTGAGCGCAAAATGGAGATAAGCCGGGTTGCGCCAGGCGTCCGGCGCCAGCAGGGGCGCCTTCTCCACCTCACCCTGCGGCAGGGCGACGGGCTCACCCTGCGCCAGCTGCTGCAGGAGGGTAGCCATCTCCTGCAGAACCGCGTGATTAATGCCACGACCGCTGAGCGCCAGGGGAGGAATGGCGCCGTCAAACTGTTCCTCGCTGAGGGCACTCTTCAGCTTCAGTACCGCCTGCGACAGCTGCTGGCGATCTTCGCTATCTGCCTCGTCTGCTTGCAGCAGCGCCGCCAGCTGATAGCAGCGCAGGGTGGCGGCCAGCCGCGAGCGCCAGGCCTGCGGTTCGGCGGCTATCTCCGGCGTGGCCCGGCTGGCCTGGGCGAACAGCGACTGCAGCTGGTTGAACTGCGCGGCGGTCTCGCCGAAGGTCGGTGGCGCTTCATCGCCAGGAGCCGTCAGCCGCCGGGCGACCTCGTGCAGCATCCCCGCCAGGCGCGCCTTAAACTGGTTGCCGGGAAAGGCCTGCTGAAAACAGGCGTTGACCAGCAAAGTGACGAGGATCGCGGTGTTAATCGCCACCCACAGCCAGAGCAGCAGCCGCACCAGGATCTCGCTCTGACTGGTCATTGACGGGAAGGTCTGAGCATAAATCACCGCCAGCGCCACCACGAAAAAAGCCAGTCCCAGCTTACCCAGCACCCGCATCAGGTAGATGGCGCAGAAAAAGAGCGCCACGGAGGCCGCCAGGCGGATCAGCGGGTAGTCATAGGTCCACTTGATGATCAGCAGCACGCCGCCGAGCGCCACGGTGACGGTAACAAAAAAGACCACGCTGACCAGCTTGATCATCAACACGTTAGGCTGACTGACGTAGAACACGACGATCAGCGCAACGGCCAGGAAGGGGATCTGCAGGGTCATAAACATGGTGATGAGCACCGCGCAGCTCAGCGTCAGGCGCAGCGTGTAGCTGGCGCGTCCCGGCGCGTCGCGCAGCTCCTGGCGTAAAAAATGGGCGAGAGGAAACATCGCGTCCCCCGGCTACGGCTGCAGCACGGCGCTGGCCGAGGCGCCCATGCGGAACAGCGCCGGATCGGGATCGCTGACGGCGATTTTCACCGGGAAGCGCTGCGAGACGTGAACCCAGTTAATGCTTTTTTGGATCAGCGGCAGCCCTTCGATGACGCTCCCGCCTTCGGGCAGGACCCCGGAGCCGACCGAATCGACTACCCCGTTAAAGGTCCGGTTGTGGTTGGTCATCACGGTGATCCGCGCCGCCACGCCGGGGCGCACGTTGTTCAGATCGGTCTCGCGGAAGTTAGCGATCACATACCAGCGGTCGTCATCCAGCAGGGTAAAGACCGGCTTCAGCGCCGAGGCGTACTGGCCGACGGTAGTTTTCAGCGCCACCACCACGCCGTTGAAGGGCGCACGCACTTCGGTAAATTCCAGATGCAGTTCGGCGAGGGCGATTTGCGCCAGGATCCCGGCGCGTTGCGCCACCATGGCATCCACGCCGGTCACGGCCGCCGAGGCCTGTCTGGCCTGCAGCAGCGTGGCCTCCAGCTCCGCCCGCGCCGCTTTCTCAGCGGTGCGCGCCTGATCGAGATCTTCCTGGGAGGCAAACCCCTGCGGCACCAGCGGCTCAAGGCGGGTGCGCGTGGAGGTGGTCTGCTTGACCAGCGCTCTGGCGCGCTCGACGGCGGCCGCCACCGACTGGGCGTTATACTCCTGCGCTTTGATGGTGCGCTGGGTCAGCATGATCTGCGCGTCGAGGGTCGTCAGCCGCGCTTTCGCGTCATCGAGCATCGCCTGATAGGGACGGGGGTCGATGCGGAACAGCAGATCGCCTTTTTTCACCCGCTGGTTATCGCGAATGGGCATCTCCACGATGCGTCCGCTGACCTCGGGCACCACATCGATGGTATCGGCATAGACATAGGCGTCATTGGTCTCCGGCGAGGTTTGCAACTGCCAGATAACCAGGATCAGCGCCAGGATAGCGGCAAGGACCAGCGCCAGCAGAGGCCACTTTTTGCGTAACAGGGGAGTGCGGGAAGTTGTCATAAGCGATCAGTGAACAAAAAACAGAAACCACAGCAGCGTGGCGAACAGGAACATCAGCGCGACATAGCTGAAGACCAGAGGAGAAAAGCGCGGCTGCCAGCCTTTACGGGTAATCAGGATATGGCAGGGGATCAGTAAAAACGCACCGCCCAATAAGCAGAAAAACCAGCCGGGGAACGCGGCACCCAATACCGGGATCGCGGGCGAAAGTGAGCAGCCGGAAAGCGGCAAGACGAGCAGTAACCGCGCCGGGCGGGCGATGGTGGCAATATGATTCAATAGAGCATCCCTGAGTGATCATACCAGTGTGTGATGAGTGTAATCGCCTCGTTGCGGGAATGAAAGTCAACGGATCGCCGACTGCGGGATCCTTACCCGATGGGAAAGCATGATGTGAGGCGCCAATTCCCACGCTTACGCGTAGTCAGCCGCGACGTGTAGGACTATGCTTAGCCTGAAACATAAAAAAAGAACGAGGCAATGTCATGGATAAGGAATTACTGGAAGCGGGCTACCGGGCCTACACCGGAGAGAAAATCGACGTCTACTTTAATACGGCGATCTGTCAGCATTCGGGGAACTGCGTGCGCGGCAGCGCGAAGCTTTTTAACCTGAAGCGTAAACCGTGGATTATCCCGGATGAAGTGGATGTGGCGACGGTGGTAAAAGTGATCGATACCTGCCCGAGCGGCGCCCTGCACTATCGTCATAAATAAGCGAGGAGAAGATGGAAATACTGGAAGGGCACAACAAGTTTTATGTTAACGACGCGCAGGGAAACCAGGTGGCGGAAATTGTTTTTGTTCCCACCGGCGACCACCTCAGCATTATCGAACATACCGATGTTGATCCCAGCCTGAAAGGCCAGGGCGTGGGGAAACAGCTGGTGGCGAAGGTGGTGGAAAAAATGCGCCAGGAGCAGCGGAAGATCATCCCTCTCTGCCCGTTTGCCAAACATGAATTCGATAACACCCGCGAATACGACGATATTCGCGCCTGACGTACCGGCACCGGTGCCAACCGGTGCGCTTTTCTCGCGCCATCAACGATCCGCCGGATCGCGCTGATGGGAAAAGCGGCGGATCAGATCCGGGAGATGCTCGCGCCGCATCGGCGGTGAAAACAGATAGCCCTGGAAACGGTCAATACCCAGCGATTTTAACTGCGTAAACTTCGCCAGCGAATCCACCCCTTCCGCCACGCAGCGGCTGCCGCTCAACTGGCAGTAGTAGGCCAGGCTTTTTATCAGCGCAAGCGCCTTCTGATCGTGCTGAGCGTCGTTGACGATACTCATATCCAGTTTATAGGCATTGAAGTGCAGGCGACGCGCCGGAAAGATGACGCTCCCCTGAGAAAAGCAGTCGTCCAGCATCACCCGCACGCCAGCACGTTGCAGTTCCTCCACCTGGGCGGTGGATCGGCTCTGACGGCGAAAATCGATGGTTTCAGCATATTCCAGCACCAGCCTTTCCACGCCCTCTGGCTGCCGGAGCTGCTGGCGAGCGGCTTCCACCATCCGCAGCAGGCTATCGCTGGCGGCGAGCGAGGAAGGAATATTGACCGAAAAATAGAAAGTACCCGGATGCTCATTAATATTCTGCACGGCCTCCTGCAGGACAAAGGCCGTGAGCAGCAGCCAGGCGTAGTCGGCGCGGAACTGCGGCAAAAAAGCCTGCGGATGGAGAACCTGGCCGCGGTGGCGCCAGCGGATCAGGATCTCCACCCCCTGTAGCTGTGAGCGACTATCGACGATAGGTTGAAAAACCGGGAAGACCTGGCGATCGTGGATCGCTTGTACCCATTCCTGTTCAAACGCCGACAGTGAGCTGGCGGATGAGCGCGGTAGCAGCGTACGCGGAAAGCGGGGGGCCAGATGCGGGTGATATTCCACCAGCTTTTTCACCCCGGCCAGCCGCTGGGTGTAGAGCGTTTTCTGGCTCAATCGGAGACGCCGGGCCTGCTCGCCTATCGTCTGCCCTTGCAGCAGGGCGAGGATCACTTTGAACTCGGCATGGCTCAATCCGGCGGCTCGTTTGTCGTTGAGCAGGGCGGCTTCACTGGCAAGCCGCTCAAGTCGCGGTGCGTTCTCCAGCCGATCGGCCAGCTCCGTGCAGGAGAGATCGGCGGGGGCGGTATGGACGTTGCGCAGACGATCCGGATGGCTCACCTGATAAAGCAGCGTTTGCCACAGCCAGATGGCCGGGCTGCGGCTCAGAATCAACATCGGTAACGGCTGCAAGGCCTGGTCGAGCAGCCTTGCCGCCTGGCGCAGCGTGGTGAGCATCCACAGGGGATCGTCAGGGAGAAACACCACGATCCGCTTCACGGCGGTCAGCTCCCGCAGGGACACGCCCTCGACCGGCAGCTCAACGGGCCGCTTCGCGGCGTTCACCATCAGCTGGCTCAACCCGCGGGCGGCCAGCGAGCAGGGTGAGAGGATATAGTCGGTCATCATTGATAGACAAAGGTGATGCCGATGATCGACTGCACGTTGCCGGCAGTGACCTGGCCTGTGGTCCGGGCATAGGTTGCCGTCAGACCGAGATTAACTGGCGAGGTACTGACGGTGCCCAGCGAGACCGTGCTGTTCGCCGGCACGGCGCTGCCGTTGCGGGTCAGCTGAACGCCTATCCCCTGCGCCGGTGAGGCGGAGGCGGTATTGGTGAAGATCGCGTTGGCGCTATCCGCGGTGGTGCCGGAGAGGTAATACCCCAGCTGCTGGCTTTGCGCGCAGTGCACGGTGAGCGGCACGGCCATCGATCCCGGGTAGTCGGGGAGGGTGACGGTGACATCGCGGGCGGAGACATCGCAGCCGCCGGTGGGGACCACCACGTCGTTGTTGGCGTAAATGTTCCAGATGAACTGGAAGGAGTCGCTATTATAGTTGTTGGTCTGATGCAGGATCAGCACCGCGATTAACGATCCTGCGGTGATCGCCACCCCACCGGCGGTGCTGACCGGCGTCAGATACAGGACGGTGGGCCAGGGCTTATCGGTCCGTGAATCGTAAACCACCCGCGCCGTTTCCGTGGTGGTCGGGAAGGGGTAAGAGGTGCCGTTATATTTCACGGTGCCGGAGAAACTCGACAGCACGCCGCCGTAGGCGGATCCGCGCTGCAGGGTGACGTAGTCAGTGATCGTTTCCGGATAGTCGTTATGGCAAAAAATCTGCGTGGAGAGGTCGACCACCAGGTTTTGCCCGACGTTAACCGCCGGTGTCAGATTTACGTAGACGTTGGCTGACCCGCCGCCGATGGGGATCGTCGCCCCGGTGGCCGTTTTGCAGGCAAAGGACCAGGCGTTCATCGACCAGCCCAACAGCAGCAGGGTGGTGAACAGGGGGATAATTTTTTTCATCATAATGCTCTCCTGGCTCAGGCGTAGGTATAGGTGACGTTAATCACCGCCTGAATGGTGCCTTGCGTGGCGCCGCCGTTGACGGACAGGGCTCTAACCTGCAGCGGGAAGCGAGCGGACTGGCTGGCCTCATCCACCTGTACCGACTGGCTGCTGCCATTGTTCAGCGTGGTGCCGTCCTCGCTCTGCAGTTCGAGCTGAATATTGCCCGCCGTTCCCTGGTTTTTGTAATAGCCGGTACTGTCCGCCGTCCCGCTGAAGGTGGCCTTCACCCGTGAAGTACCCACGGGGCAGTTACTGAGATCCAGCGCCACACTGTGCCAGGCCGATGCCGAGCCCGCGCCGATCAGGCTAAAGGTATAGAGATCGCCCAGCTCGACGGTGGCATTGACGGTGGAAACCGTGCAGGGTCTGGCCACCACCTTCCCGTTGACGGTGAGGGTGACGTCGGCCGCCCGCAGGGAAGCGCTCGCGGTTAACAGGCCGGCCAGCAGCCAGCCCACGTGGGTCCATTTCATTTCAGCCTCCGCTTACTGAAATTCCAGCGTGAATGTCGCTGTCGCATTGACATGCCCGGCGGTGACGGGCACCTGAGTGGCCATCAGACGGGCGTAAAAGTTGAGAATGTTGGTCTGGCCCGGCGTCAGCGTGGTCCAGGACATGGCTGACGACGGCGCATTGACCGGCAGCCGGGACTGCTGCTGATCGAGAATTTCCACCCCCATTCCCGCCGCCGCCGAGGCGCCGGCATCGAGTTTTAACAGGCTGGTGTTGACGCTGTCCGCCACGCCGGTGAAACCAACCTTCACCGCGGTGACGGAAGTGCCGCAGGGCGACAGCACGATGCGGAACGGCACCGGCGGCGTCGTCGCCCCGACGGCATAAAACTGCTTCGCGGCGTTGTCCTGAAAATCGACGGTGAAATCCTTCGACTCGCCGGCCACTGCGCAGGCGTTGTCGCGCACATAGCCGCTGATGGTGATCGTGCTATCGGCAGCGAAGCTCAGCGGCGCGGCCAGAGTGAGCAGAGCGCCCAGCAGATACTGCAGTGTTTTCATCATGATCTCCTTAGCGGCACGCGGCCGACAGCTGGCTGAGCGCCTGCTGCTGACTCTCCGGCGGCAGACGATAATCGGCCACGCACTGAGCGTCCGGGCCATCGCCCCATTTCACTCGCACCTTGCCCGCCAGCGGCATCCCGCTCAGGTAGACCTGGCCGTTATCCGCGACGATGCTGCCGCTCTGGTTGCTGTCGCCGGTGGCGAGGGCGCCAAACGGCACCGGTTTGCCGCGATGGGTCAGCGTCATCAGGATCTTCATTCCCACCTGCGCGTTAAAGTTGGCGCGGACGATCGCCCCATGGGTCGGCACCACGCTGACCACTGCATCATCAAGGTCGACATTGTCTGCCAGGGTGTTGGTGTCCAGCGCGATCCGGTTTTCGCGATACTCGGTGGCATAGGGCAGGACGGCATACCCGCGCCAGTCGGTGCGTACCCCGGTCTGGTTTTCCACCTTCACGCCGCCGGCGCCGGGGGCTTTCACCAGCACCACGGTATCGTTCAACGGCTGGCTCAGGGTGATGCCGTTGGCGTGCGCCAGCACGCCGCCGCTGACCCCGTAGTAGAGCTGTTTAAAGCCGTCGCTGCGGCTGTAGCCGACGTTGGCGTTGCCGTAGCCGCCGCGGTAGTTGAGCGCCGTATAGCCTGTGCTCCCGCTGTCGCCGTTGCCGCCGCCGGCATAGCCGGTCTGCACGCTATAGCTGAGGTTGTTGTCTTCCAGCAGGGTGCCGTACAGGCCCGCCAGGTTAGTCATGCGGCCATTGAGATCGTGCGACAGGCTGTAGCTGGCGCTGGCGTGCCGCCAGACTGAGCGGCTATCGGAACGCAGCCAGTGGCTGAAGGGGATATTGACGTTGACCGCCAGCATCTGATCGCGCCCTTGCTGCCAGGCGTTTTTGGTCAGGCTGTAACTTAGCGACCAGTTGATATCGTCTACGGCGGCGTTGAGGCCGGCCTGCAGCTGCTCATCGGCATCGTCGGTGCCCCAGTAGGTCTGGTGGCTGCCGCTGAGATAGAGGGTGGCGGTGCGCCCCAGCTGCTGGGTCACGCTCAGTTGCACCTTGCCGCGCTTGCTGTAAGCCAGATTGTAGTAGTCGGTAAATTTGGGTTTCACCTGGATAACGCCGTCCTGAGTTTCCACACTGTAGCCGCTCATCCGGCGGTAGGTGGTATCGGCAAAGTTATAGTAGCCGCGGGTGGAGTAGCGGTAGCCCACCAGCTGCAGGTTAGTCCCGGTCTCATCCAGGGATTTGTTATAGAGGAAACGCACCGACTGTCCCTGATGCTCGCTGTCGTCCGCCAGCGTGGCGTTGGCCTGGGTGATATCCAGCGACAGGGCGCCGAAATAGCCCATGTTTTTCCCCACCCCAAGGTTAAAGGCGCGATAGCGGTCCGCCAGCTGAGTGCCGCCGTACAGGGTCCAGCCGGCCGGCAGGCCATGCATGGCCGTGCTCTGGAAAAAATCGGGCGTTTCCTGTTGGCTGTTGCCGCTGCGGTACTCCCCGGCGGTGAGGGCGAAGCGGGTATGGCCTTCACGCTGCAGCACCGGCACCGTTGACCAGGGCACGCTGAAGACCTGGCGGGAGCCATCCGCTTCTTTAATCGTGACCTGCAGATCGCCGCCATTGCCCGCGGCGTAGAGATCGTCGATGGTAAACGGCCCCGGCGGCACTGTGCTCTGGTAGATTTCATAGCCGTTTTGTTTGATTGACACCTGCGCCGTGCCGCGGGCGATCCCGTGGATCACCGGCGCGAAGCCTTTCTGGCTGTCCGGTAGCATATTGTCGTCCGAGGCCAGCTGGGCGCCGCGGAAGTTGATCCCGTCGAAGACATCGCCGTTGGTATAGCTGTCCCCGAGGGTCAGCCGCGAACGCAGAGGCGTGATGTCCCGCTCAAGCCAGCTGTTAACGTGCTGCCAGCGGTTTTCACTGGAGGAAGCGCTGCCGCTGCCGCTACTGTAGCTCCACGTGCTGTTATCGCGCAGACGCCAGGCGCCAACGTTCAGGCCGCTCTGCAGATTCAGATAGGCGTAACGGCTGCTGCCACCCGTGGTGTTATGGACGTTATTGCCCGTGAAGTTATAGTTAATCAGCCCGGCGGTGATACCGTTATCCCACAGCTCCGGCGGAATATAGCCGCGCGCGCGGGTGCCCATAAATGCCTGAGGCACGGTGAGATACAGACGCTGTTGGCCGACGTCGAAGCGTGTAGTGGCTTCGCTGATAAGCGTCGTTAGCGGCACGCAGGCTGCGCTGTCCAGCGTCGCCATGCCCGGCACCCGACCGGTATCCACGCCCATGCTCGCCAGCTGGCCGCGCGTCAGACAGGGCGACAAGCCATGGCCCTGCGCGTCGGCCTGGAAAGTGACGTCCCGGGTGGTCATAAAACCATTGTTGAGATAAATATCGACGCGATAGGTGCCTGGCGGCACCTCCTGGCCTTTTTCAAATCCCGACAGGTCAGCCACCGCCGCCGGATCGTCAGCTAAGAAGCGGGGGTTAAAATAGAGGTCCGCCCGCGCGGCAAACGGCTGTGAGCAGAGCCACAGCGTCAGCGCCGGCGTAATCAGGCGCCGGGCGCTTCGGCAACCCCAATGGTCCAGTCCATATTTTCGATGTGACATAATCCCTCCGGTCCGACGTTGCCCGGCTGTCAGTGCTTCTGGTCATGCGCAGCGTGGCCCGCGCGGCGGGGTACTCTGGGTTAACGCAGTACGCCATTCATTTTCGGCGTCAGCGCGCCGTAATCGTTAATCGTGCGATAGGTGATGGTGCTCCCGGCATCCGCGGGCAGCTTGACGCTGGTTTTGCCCATCGGCGGCACGAGGGCGTTTTCCAGAATGCGCGTCCCGGCGTTCAGTTCGGTCACCGTCAGGTAATAAGGGGTGGGGTTTGTCAGCGTCAGCGACGATCCGCTGCGGCTAAAGGTCAGCTTTTCCGCCGCCTGATCCGGGGGCAGGGCCAGTTTTCCCGGACGGTAGTAGAGCTTGATGCGGCTGATAATCGCCAGCTGCAGGGTATTGTCGCTGAGCTTGGATTTATCCATCGAGGGGATCGCCTTCACGTTCATCCAGAACAGGCTTTCCCGATCCTGCGGCAGCTGGTTATTGGTGGCGTCGATAATGCGCAGGGTGTTCTCTTTTTTGCCCTGCATGGCAAACAGCGGGGGAGTGATGACAAACCGACCGTCTCGCTGACCATCGGCATTTTCCACCCATGACTGAATAAGCCAGGTGCTGTTGTCGTCATTATTGGTCACCGCGAGCTGGACCTGCTTCTGTCCCGCCGGGTAGATAACCCGGGTCGCGCCCAGCGCGACGCCCGCCTGCGCGCTGGCGCTCAACGCACCGGCGACGAAAAGTAAACATCCCGCCAGTATGCCGCGTGTCGTCGTTGCCATTTTTCTCACGTTATCTCCTTGTCTGCTCACCGTGTTGTCCTGTTTGTCTGCGGATTAATTACTGATAGGTCAATGAGAACCAGGCCTGGGCGTTGGCCGCGCCGCCGGTGACCTGGCGTCCGGTCGCCCGATATTTGGCGACAAAATTGAGCGTCGTCGGTCCGCGGTAGAGCGGCACCCAGCGGTCGGGCGGACGATTGAGCGGCAGCTGCTGGCCCTGACTGTCGAACAGCGCAATGCCAATCCCGCTGGCGATCCCCGGGCCTTCGCCCACCGAGAGCACATCGGGATTTTTACCATCAGCCACGCCGTGAAATGCCACCCCCACATGCTGGCTGACTGCGGTACTGCAATCCTGTAAATGAATCGCGAAAGGGATCGGGTTACTGTCTTCGCCGACATCATGAAATCGGTTACTGCTGATCTGCCCCAGATTGACCGTCATCTGCCGATCGCCCGCTTCGACGCGGCAGGAACTCGCCATAATCAGGCCCTGAAAACGCATGCTGCCCCCAGGCAGCGTGACGTTCCACTGATTACCGGCCAGGGCCAGCGGGGGTAGTAGCAGCAGCAGACCTGATTTCATTCCCTGCATCGTTTCACTCCAGTTGGAAATAGAGAGCGGGCCCTCCTGGCCCTGATTGCCTCCCTGCGTGGATCGGGCCTTACTCGTATTGCACTTTGAACGTGGCATCCGCGTTCGCCGTACCGGCGGTCGCTGCGCCGGTCGCGTAGTAACGCGCCTGGAACGGGATGATGTTGGTGCCGTCATTCAGCGTGGTCGCGGCACTGAAGGTGGCCCCGTCCAGCGCCAGCGGCGTGCCGGTGCTGTCGAGGATCTGCACGCCAACGTTGGTTGCGCCGCCGGCGGCAGAGTTTTGCAGTGCCAGAACGGTGGTGTTGCTGCTGTCGATAGCGGTACCGGAGAAAGCGACAGAAGCTTTGGTCGCCACTGTGGTGTCGCAGTCATCCAGCTGAATGTTGAAACCGACGGAGGAGCTGGTGCTACCTGCGGTGGCAAGTTTCGCGGAACGCACCTGACCTAACTGGACGGTTTGATCGATAGAGCCGGCATCTACCGCACAGGCCGCATTGACGACTTCCCCTTTAAAATGCACTGTCCCGCCGTTGACCGTGGTGGTATCGGCCAGCGCCGCCGCGGAGCTCAGAGACAGGGCTGACACAACAACCATTGCCAGTGTTTTGATTTTCATACTGTTTTCCTTTGAACGATGTCGAAATAACGAACCGGATTGGCAGCCGATGTGCCTTCCAGGCATGTCAGATTTCAGCCGAGTAGTCAGGCTGCCGGCTCTGCACAGTTTTTACCCAACTGATGAGACAATTGGGGCCATTTTGACTCGTTGGGATAAATGATCTGTTTTTGGTTTTTTACTGGTTTATTTGTGGTTTTAAATTCTGTTTATTTGGCTTTTTGTGGGTATATAATCTGGGGTGGTGGGCGGGAGTGCAAAAGGAATAGCGATGGCGCTGGCGAAGGATCGCCGGTGCAACGGGAGTATGGTGGGAGAAAAGTGAGTGATTGCGTGATTAAAAATATATAATAATCAATAAACTATGATTTTTTCTGCAGAAATATAGCGCGGTGAGTTGCAAAACATTACAAAACATTTTTATGATATAAACAGTTTGGCCCCAATTGACCTGTTAGCAATTGATTTTATTGTATTAAATCAATCGCTTAAATCATTTTCCTTTGACAGGCCTTTTTCCTCTAAAAGATTATTTCTTTCCCAAATCCCGGCAAAACGCGCCGCATTGCTGGCAGTGTAGCGTACCGTGTGACGAATATTACGATGTCCCAGATAATCCTGTATCAAACGGGTATCTGTACCTCTTTCCGCCAGTTCATAGCCGCAGGCGTGACGCAGCATATGAGGGTGCGTGTGCGTAACGGTGCCCGCATTTTCACCGGCGGATCGAATAATACGATATGCCTGCTGGCGTGAGAGCGGCGTACCGCGACGAGAGATAAACAGCGCGTCGGTTTTTGCCGCCGCTTTCCAGCCGGCGCGGACCTGACTCCAGCGTTCGATTGCCTCGCGCTCATCAAAGCGCAGCGGATGAATAGTCGAAAAACCGTTCTTAAGCCGCCGCACATTGACCCGTCCTTCATGCAGATCCAGATCGTGATAGTGCAGATCCAGCAGTTCGCTGATGCGCATGCCGTGGCGAAAGGCAAGCAGGATGAGGCAGTAATCCCGTTCACCGGTTGGGCCCTGGCGAGCGGCCTGCATCATTGCCTGAACTTCTTTGGCGGTAAGAAAACGACGTCGGTTCACAATATTAGCTCCTGAAAAAAGGATGAATGACCGTCACGGCGAAACCTTACGCCATGACGAAAAGAATGCGTAATGCTAAAACGTTGTAGGGTGAAGTTGATTAACCACGAATAGATAGCACATTACATTGACTGATACTAAAAATATCGCCGGGCGATAATTCTTAATTTTAAAGATTTTAATCGTTGTCTCAATAGCCTCTCCAGATGTTATCGCCAGGTGCATAAAATAAAAGGATTTTTTCTGGCGCACGTTGTCATTAAAAAAACGGTGCGGAAATTTTACTCGAGCAATAAATAATTCGGTCAAATCCAGAATGAACGCAGGGTTAAATTGACGCGGAGCTGGCAGGAATAAATAAGAACTTGCGGGAACAGTAATCATAATTAACGCAGGGTTAATGATAATAAATGTTATAATTTGCGAGCAGGTTGCGAGACAACGCCATCCTTGGCGTCAAGGTTATTGGATCAAAGACGATCGCTGTTTGTCGCGCGTATTGTCCCAGATGCCATAGAAACGTCCCGCGTTGCTGGCGGTATACCAGACGGTATGGCGGATATTGCGATGCCCAAGGTAATCCTGGATCAAACGGGTATCGATCCCCATATTGGCCAGCGCAAAGCCACAGGAGTGACGCAGCATGTGTGGGTGGATCTCCAGCGGTAATCCCGCCAGATCCCCTGATGAGGCGATAATCTGATAAAACTGCTGGCGAGAAAGGGGATTACCTTTGCGGGAGAGAAACAGCCATTCGCTGGCTGCCTGCGGCCAGCTGCTGCGAATGGCCAGCCATCGCTTTAGGGCGTGGATCTCTTTCTCCAGCAACGGATGGGTAGTTGAAAACCCCTTTTTGAGTCGATGGATGTAAACGCAGCGGGCAGCAAGGTCGATATCCGATATTCGTAGACGGCAGATCTCGCTGGCTCGCAGACCGTGAATGAAGCACAGTAATGTCAGGCAATAATTCCGTGCGGCATAGAGACCGGTATCGGCGGCTTTAAGTAAAGACTCGATCTCATTCTGAGTCAGGAAGTTCCTTTTTTTTATATCGGCGTTATTCGTCATGGTTTTCCCTTTTATTGCAGGCATATTTTTCTCTTTCCAGGCCTGCGTCAGGTCATTGTTAAATTCGACTGCCTTTTTATTTTGAAACGGCGTGCTGATAACGTTTTAATCTCATACGAAAGCGTTTCACCTGGTGAAGGCAAAATCTGAATGCTATCGCTGAGTGAGCGTGCGGTATCATAGGCTATCTCCATCGCCACCGATAAGGCGCCGCAAGCTGAAGGGTAAAGAAAGGGTTAGCGGGTTGAAGTGGCGTCGCTTTCCTGGTGGTTTCCACGTCCTGTACATCCCTGATCCTCTTGATGATGCCCGCATGATGATGAAGGCGCGGGCTTCCGGCCGCGGCAAGGCGGCCATCAATGCCGTCATGATTTATTGCCTGCCTGCTGGACATCATTGCGCCAGCAAACCAACCTCCCGCGCCAACAACCTTCGGGAATAGCATGAGAAATTTCTCAGACAGAATACAACTCTGCATCGTCTGGATAGCATTCACTGCAAAACTACAACAGTGATTAAACCATACTGCAAAAAGCCTGGGGATAATAGCCATTGTCTGTATGAGGGCACTTTACGCTGTATTTCAGTAATTCAGTTTAATCTAAAGCATGTGGTCGAAGTGGAGTGGTATCAGGCACGGTAAGCGCTAGTGGCGGCGATATTAGTGGGCTGGAAAAAAGGGGGATATGATGAGGACCGGGATACGGTCTGAGGGGGGCGCGGGAATATTCTGCGCTATGCTAAGAATAAGGCGCATGCCACAAACGTCAGCCAGACAACTGAAGTATGAGGGGGCGTTAAAGGCTCCGGCGGCGGGAGGAATGACGTCCTGGAGACGCCAAAACCTCAGTTTCACCATTTTTCGTCACGTGCTTCCTGGCGACCTTCGCGGCGGTTTTCCCGTTTATCGTGACGGCAGCTGGCGTTGCTTTGATTGTTATTGCGGACGCATTCCTGCTTGGTATCACGACCTTGCTCGCGGCTATCCTGTCGGATATCGCGGGCGTCCTGGCGTTTGTCGCCACGCCAGGTCGCCTGCGCCGAAAACGATGGCGCCAGCAGCGCGACGCAGACCAGGGCAAGTAAGCCTCTTTTCATGGAGATGGCCTTCTGTTTTTATAAACACAATAAATAATTAGCAGGTAATTATAAAATTATCATATAGCTTAAGTGAGAATAGCACAAAATGCGTCGCTGCCAGCGATAACGTTGTTTTTTATTAAATGAATTCGTCGTTTCTGATGTCTATGTTTTTATTGTGTTTTAATGCGATATAAGCAACATAACTTTTGGATGAGTCGTAGATATAATGAATTATTTGGCTTGATATTAGTCAAGTGAATTAAATACGTCTGTTGTGAATGATTAAGTCGCGTGCAATATTTACCGCATGAGTTTTTTCTCATCTCATAAGCCAAATGGATAAACAAATAAAAGGAACTATATTATGAAGCGTTTAACTGTTGCTGCAGCAGTCCTGTCCACCGTATTTATGAGTGCCGGTGCTTTTGCGGATACTGACCAGGGTGAAGTTATTATCACCGGACGCGTTGTGGGAACCACGTGTCAGTTTCTTGATGGCAACAACTCTACCACTATTACGATGAACCAGGTCGGGCAGGAAAGTCTTGCAAGTCTGGGTGCCGGCGCCACCTATACCGGCATTAAAAACAGCACCACGGTGCCATTAAAATTAAAATGTACCGGTGCTGCGCCGAAAATCAGCCTGGCACGTAACCAGTTTGATACCACTTACCCGAACATTACGAAAAATACCGTAGCGGGTGGCGCATCCGGCGTCGGCTTTGTGGTGACTGCGAATGACGCCGAACTAAACGCCAACTCGCTGATTCCTCTTAATGGGGATCCTGATGAAAACGGTGTATATACCATTGATTTTTCAGCACAGTATGCGGTGGTGGCCGCAGGTAACGCTGTCACCCAGGGCGATGTTGAGTCAACCCTTACGCTGACCGTGGTAACCGAGTGATGCTGTCACCCGGCGAGACGCAGGGCGTTCGCCGGGTCTCTGTTTACATGGAGTGAAAGAGATGAAAGGATTCATTCTGCTGCTACTGACCTTTTTCATTATCCCCGCGCAGGCGGGTATTGTGATCTATGGGACGCGCGTTATTTATCCGGCCGGTAAAAATGAGGTGATGGTGCAGTTAATGAATCGCGGCGATCGCGGCGCCCTGGTACAGGCGTGGATCGACGACGGTAATACTTCCATTGCCCCGGAAAATATCCGCGTACCTTTTCTTATTTCACCGCCGGTGGTGCGCGTCAGAGCCAATACCGGGCAGCAGCTTAAAATAAAAGCATTATCCAATACGTTACCGCAAAATCAGGAAAGTTTATTTTATTTGAATGTCCTCGATATCCCACCCAATGCCAGCGTGAATGATGGTAAAAATGTGGTGAAATTTGCGATCCAAAATCGAATTAAGTTGTTTTATCGCCCGGAAGGTGTCGCTGGCGTTACGCAGGCCAGTTTTCATCATTTAGACCTGCAGCAAAAAGGTAAAAATGTACTGCTTAAAAATAACAGCGCAAACTGGATTACGATCCCTGAAATTAAAGTGAATAATGTGAAAGGAAACAGTAAAGCCATTATGCTGGCGCCATTTTCACAGCAAATGATCACCCTCAGTGGCAGCGTTGCCAGACAGTACAAAATAACTCTCATTGATGATTATGGAAATTATATTAGTGATAGCATCAGCGTAAAATAAAAAGAGGTGGTTATGTTAAGGATGACATCACTGGCCCTGGCAATTATTGCATCATTATTTGCTGAAGCCCTGGCGGCAGAAGAGACCTTTGATACCAACTTTATGTTCGGCGGGATGAAAGGGGTCAAAGACAGTCACTATCAGTTTACAGATGACGCACCGATTGCGGGTGAATATAACCTGGATGTGTATGTCAATAACAAGTGGCGTGGGAAATATGACCTGACAGTGAAGGAGCAGCCAGGGGAAAGCTGCTTGTCACACTCCCAGCTGCAGCAGCTCGGTATTAAAGCCGAGAGGCTGGACAAAAAGGATCTGGCACAATGCATCACGCTACGCGAGGCTGTGCAGGGGGGGAAATATCATTTTGATATCTCCACCCTGACCCTCGAGCTCACTGTCCCGCAGGCGTTTGTTAATGAGCTGGAGGCGGGCTATGCTTCCCCGGAAAGCTGGGACCGCGGGGTCAACGCCTTCTATACGTCCTATTATGCCAGTCAGTATTACAGCGATTATAAAAGCGCCGGGAATAACAAGAGTACCTTTGCCCGTTTTACCAGCGGTTTAAATCTCCTGGGATGGCAACTGCACTCTGACGCCAGCTATAACAATAATGATTCTGGCGCCGGTGAGTGGAAAAGTAACACCCTTTATCTGGAGCGAGGCTTCGGCGAGATAGAGAGTACGCTGCGCGCTGGCGATATGTACACATCAGGCGATATATTCGACACTGTGCGCTTTCGCGGGGTGCGCTTATATCGCGATATGCAGATGTTGCCCAACTCCAGACGCAACTTTACGCCGATCGTCCAGGGGATTGCGCAAAGCAATGCCCTGGTCACCATTGAGCAAAATGGCTTTGTCATTTATCAGAAAGAGGTGCCGCCCGGTCCCTTTGCCATCGCTGATTTACAGATGGCCGGCGGCGGGGCCGATCTTGACGTGAGCATCAGAGAAGCAGACGGGACGGTCACCAGCTATCTGGTTCCCTTTTCTTCCGTTCCCAATATGCTGCAGGCAGGCGTCTCGAAATACGATCTTGCTGCCGGACGCAGCCATATTGAGGGGGCCGATCGGCAGGCTGATTTTATCCAGGGGACCTATCAGTATGGTCTGAACAATCTGCTGACGCTGTATGGTGGTTCGATGCTGTCGAATCACTATTCGGCTTTTACCCTCGGGACGGGCTGGAATACCTGGCTCGGCGCTATTTCCGTCGATGCCACCCAGTCGCACAGCGAGCAGGATAACGGCACCTATGATGGACAAAGCTATCAGGTGGCTTACAGTAAATTCCTCACCCCAACCCAGACCCGTTTTGGCCTCGCGGCCTACCGCTATTCCAGCCGCGATTACCGCACCTTTAACGATCACGTGTGGGCGAAGAACAGAACCCACTATCACCGCGACGAAAATGATGTCTACGATATTGCCGATTATTATCAATATGATTTCGGCAGGAAAAATTCCCTGTCGGCCAGTTTGAGTCAGGCGCTTCCGGCGGGCTATGGCGCGATTTCCCTGAGCGCCCTGTGGCGCGACTACTGGGGAAAAAGCGGCAGCAATAAAGATTATCAGCTCGGCTACTCGAATACCTGGCAGCGGCTGACCTATACGCTATCGGCTAGCCAAACCTATGACGAATATCATCACCAGGATAAGCGATTTAATCTTTATTTCTCCATTCCGTTCAGTTGGGGGGACGACCTGACCGCGCCGCGCCGTCGGTTGAATCTGTCTAACTCCACCACCTTCGATAACAGTGGCTTTGCCTCCAATAACACCGGACTGAACGGCATTGCCGGCTCCCGCGATCAGTTCAGCTACGGCGTTAATCTCAGTCATCAGCAGCAAAATAATGAAACCGCTGCCGGGGCCAACCTTACCTGGAATGCCCCGCTGGCCACACTGAGCGGAAGTTACAGCCAGTCGTCAAACTACACCCAGGCCAGCGGAAGCCTGTCCGGGGGCATGGTGCTCTGGTCCGGGGGCGTCAGCCTGGCGAATCGGTTATCAGACACCTTCGCGATTTTGCAGGCGCCGGGGCTGGAGGGGGCTTATGTCAATGGTCAGAAATACCGCACCACTAACGGGAAAGGGATCGTGCTCTACGACAACCTCACGCCGTTCCGTGAAAACGCCCTGATGCTGGATGTGTCGGATTCCCACAGTACGACGGAACTGAAAGGCAACCGGAAAATGGTGGCTCCGTATCGGGGGGCTGTGGTGGTCAGCCACTTTGATACCGACCAGCGTAAGCCGTGGTTGATTCATGCCCGACAAGCCGCGGGTGAGCCGCTGCCGTTTGGTTATGAAATCGAGGATAACCGGGGGCAGAATGTCGGGGTCGTGGGCCAGGGCAGCTTATTATACATCCGCACGGATACTGTTCCGTCGACGCTGAAAGTGGCTGTTGATAAAGCAAATAATCAGTACTGCACGATCACCTTTAAACAAACCATTGATGAAGAGCAGACCTATGTCTGCCGGTAAAGGAATATTACGATGAGATGGCTACTGTTTCTGCTATTCACCTTCAGTACCTTTGGCGCCTGGGCGGGGAACTGCGACCTGAACACCAGTCATATCCAGAAAGGGATTGAGGGGTACGGTACCTATATTTTCAAACCCGTCACCCTCTCCGGTACTCTGGCGTTACGCGAAGGCACCTTTACCAATGATGACTGGCTGTTTGTTTGTCAGTCATTACAGAACGTCGTGATTACCCTGACAGGAGAAGCGCAGCACAGCACCGAGTATAATTTCCTGGTGGGCCACGAAAAATATAAAATTAAATTCGACCTGTCGCCGCATAATATTTCCGGCACCGATTTGACCGAAAAAATTCACTATAAATTGTCTGACATTTTTAATGATACCGCCTCGATTAGCTATGCCATCAGTAAGGGAGAGGTCGCAGGCAGGCCGGTGATCACCCCCGGTCAGCCCTTTACGGTAAGTTATAAACTCAATCTAAGATATTGTCAGAATAAGGATAAAGAGTGCACCGATATCCCCATTACCTATATTTATCATATCATTTTGCAAATCAACGTGATGACCTGTGGTTTTGAAAATCCGACGACGGAAATCAACATGGGTGAATATAATTTCATCGATATTAAACAGGGAACCGTAGCGTACCGCCCGGAGGTGATCTATATCGACTGCCGCCAGGGAGAGTCCGGTGTACTGGAACTGACGCCGGGCAAGATTGAGTACTCGTTCAGGAGCGCATCGGGACTGAAAAACGGCCAGGTGTTAGCTAACGATGAGGAATTATCTGCCACCGGCGCCGGTGAGGTCGGGTTCCATATTCAGGATGCCAGCGGGGCGGATATCCAGTATGACAATGGCTACCTGTACGAAACGCCTCAGGAAGCCGTGCACGGCAAAAACCCAATTACCCTTAATATCAAGCCAATGAAGTATGGCGAGAATATACGTACCGGGGAGATGAAAAGCCGGGTCATCATCGTGGTCAACAATAACTAACCCCGCTTTGCCTGTCGACGCCAGCCCAGGCTAATGTTATCTCTATCTGTCAGGGGGCATACCGCTTCCCCTGGCCGACAGGGCAGGCAAACGGTTCGCCGCCCGTTGAGATAAACTCTT
Source organism: Klebsiella sp. PK18 (assembly GCF_057784655.1). Taxonomy (NCBI): domain Bacteria; kingdom Pseudomonadati; phylum Pseudomonadota; class Gammaproteobacteria; order Enterobacterales; family Enterobacteriaceae; genus Klebsiella; species Klebsiella sp. PK18. The sequence continues at coordinate 856,166 of NZ_CM173493.1, forward strand.
TACGCAATGGCATAATGATGAATACTCCGATTGCGCAGCGCGACTGGCGCCTGCTGGCGGCCGGGAGCGGCGGGCTCCTTCTGCTGGTGGCCGGCATCATGTTGCACAGCCACTGGGGCGATTTTCTCCAGTGGTGCCTCGCCACCCAAATAACCTTACATCGCTATCTGGTGATGTATCTTTTACTGCTGAATAATCACCAGTACAGCGGCGGCGTCTGGCTGTTAGTGGGCGCCTTTCTCTACGGCGTGCTGCACGCCATCGGGCCGGGTCACGGCAAGTTTATCGTCACGACTTACCTGAGCACCAACCCGGAGAGCCTGATGGCGGCGCGGGTGGTGCCCTTTCTCGGCAGCCTGTTGCAGGGCGTCAGCGCCATCCTCTTTGTCTTTATTCTCGCGGTAGGACTGAATCTGGCCGCCGGCGATCTCAGCGCCAGCCGCTGGTACGTTGAGAAGATCAGCGCCCTGACCATCGGCGCCTTTGGAATTTACATTATCTTTCGCGCGCTGCAGAACCTGGGGCCGGGCAAGAGAGTGATTCGCGCCATGACGCCGGTGCATCAGCATGATGCCTCGTGCGGCTGCGGGCACCACGGCGTGGGGCACAACCTGCACGGCGCCGACTGGAAAACACGCCTTGGCGTGGTGCTGGCCATCGGCGCCCGCCCCTGCAGCGGGGCAATCATGATCTTGCTGTTCGCCAACGCGCTGGGGATTGTCAGCTGGGGCATCGCCGCGGTGATGACCATGGCGCTGGGCACCGGACTTTCGATCCTCGGTCTGTCACTGACGGTGCACTATGCCCGTCACCGTATGGCCAACAGGCTGACGGTGGGGAGTCGTCCGCGGCCCTGGCTGGTGCCGCTGGTGAAGATCCTCGGCGGGCTGGCGCTGATCCTCTTTGCCGCCGGGTTGTTTTTCACCGTGGTGCCGATCAGCGCCAACGGCGACTTTATCGCCGCCGGCTGTTAACGACTTTCCAGCAGGTGCATCAATACCCGTAGCGCCTGATCCAGTTGCAAGCGCTCGCTGTCACTGAGTCCTGCCAGCAGCTGCCGTTCATTATCGACATGCGTTTCCACCGCCTCATCGATCCGCTCACGCCCGACAGGGGTCAGGGCGACCAGCATACTGCGGGCATCCTCCGGGTTCGGCAGGCGGGTAATAAATCCGCGTTTCTCCAGCGCCTTCAGGCGATGAGTCATGGTGCCGGAGGTGATCATCAGCGTGGAGAAGAGCTGGGTCGGCGAAAGAGTGAAAGGGGGGCCGGCGCGGCGCAGCGTCGCCAGCATATCAAACTCCCAGCGCACCAGATCGTGGCGCGTAAAGGCCACTTCCACCTGCGGCTCCAGCAGCATGGCGCATCGTTTCAGGCGGCCTATCGGTCCCATTGGGCTGCAGTCCAGATCCGGTCGCTCCCGCTGCCACTGGGCGAGAATGCGATCCACGGCGTCGATCGCGGGTGATTTGTCCATCAGTGCTCACTTGTCTTGATATCAAGATACTTGTCGGTACATACTTCAGTCACCAATTTAGCTTGAAGTGAAGATAAAATCATGGCTTTTCTCTCACGTAGTCTGATGATCGACTTACTGCTCACCGCGCTGGCGCCCGCTATCTGGGGGACGACCTATATCGTCACCTCCCAGTTCCTTCCTCCCGATCGGCCATTTATCGCTGCGCTGCTGAGGGTGTTGCCGGCAGGCATCGCCCTGCTGATCTGGAGCCGTCGTTTCCCGCAGCGCGGCGAGTGGGCAAAGCTTATCGTTACCGGCATTTTAAATATCGGCGCTTTCCAGGCGCTGCTGTTTATCGCTGCCTATCGCTTACCCGGTGGACTGGCGGCGGTGATTGGCGCGATCCAGCCGCTGCTGGTGATGCTCCTCGCCTGGTGCGTTGATCGGCAGCGCTCGCCCTGGCTGGCGGTGTTCTCCGCCATCGCCGGTATACTCGGTATGGCCATGCTGCTGCTGTCGCCGCACACCGTCCTCGACCCGCTGGGGATCGGCGCGGCGTTTCTCGGCGCGATCAGTATGGCGCTGGGCACCTGGCTCTCCCGCCGCTGGGCGCTCTCCTTGCCGATTGTCGCGTTGACCGGCTGGCAGCTGGCGATTGGGGGAGTGGTGCTGGCCCCGGTGGCGCTGATCGTTGACCCCCCTCTGCATCAGGTGACAGCGCTGCAGGTCGCAGGCTATCTGTGGCTGTGCGTCGCGGGCGCCATGCTGGCCTATGGCCTGTGGTTCCGGGGGATTGGCCGCCTCTCGCCGGTGGCGGTGTCGGCGATGAGTCTGCTGAGCCCGGTGACCGCCGTGGTGCTGGGATGGATTTTCCTTGGACAAAAGATCCAGGGGATGGCGCTGGTGGGGTTGATCGTGGTGCTGGCGAGCGTGCTGTCTATCCAGCGCGCGCTGGCGCGCCAGGCGGCGGGAGCAAAAACGAAAAAAGCCCCATAACGGGGCTCGACATTGCTGCGTGCGGGGTGGGCGGCGGGAGCCAGACCAGCCACCCGCAGGCGGCCTGTCCGGCAGCTCCCTCTGCAACCATTCGCTTATTTAGACAGCTCGGCGGTCATATGGACCTGGTTGCCGGTGTACGCTTCGGTGATGTGGTAGGAAGCGCCTTGTTCTTTCGCAATGGTCGCGATTTTCGCTTCTGCGCTGTCCAGGGTGTCGGCAGTCACGCTCACCGGATGCGCGAAGCTAGCAAAAGAAACCAGGGAGAGCATACCGGCAGCGGCGAGTAATTTTACGTTTTTCATGGTGTTTGTCCTTTTAACTTTTATGGTGGAAAGCGTGTTTGCTTTCGATGGACTTATAATAAGTCTGCTAACTATAACGCGCGTTGCAAAAAGTGCGATTTAGATCACATTTTTATGGCGGTTTGATGGCGGAAATATGAACGTTTATCGATTTTTTAATTTAAAAACAATGGATTAATGATTTGTTTCTGGAAGGGGATATCACATGGGCTGCCCTTGTTCAGGGAGAGGAATGCGCCTCATTCATGCTTTCATCATTCGTTGTATGAATGGTTTGGTGCTGTTTTCACCAACGCAAAGGCAGATTCAGACTTATCGCGATGGCCTTCCGAGGGCTTTTTCTGCATGCTGTTGCGCTCACTTTCTCTCGCTCTGGCGTTAGGCTTGCTGCGCTGTAAACAACCACCCTCTCGTTTTCATCTATCAATGACTGTTTATTAATAGTCGATGGTTATCTGTTATATAACTTAATGAAACGTGAACAAATGTATATTTGTCGGCGAATAAATAGCATTCTTTGACGCCGATAGCACCAGCGAACTGATATTTTTAAGTTCGTTACCTGACGCCTTAAATATTGCGGCTCCCGGTCAGTCGAAGATTCTATTAGCAGTGGCATAAATCAGCATCGCCTGATGTTTCTGGTTCTATGCGAATTCACAGTGTGCTCATTGATTCGTAATTCACTCTGACAAGGAAATGGCAATGAAAAAGGTTCTTCTCTCTGCAGCAATGGCAACCGCGTTTTTTGGCATGACTGCTGCCCATGCAGCTGATACCAATGTTGGCGGCGGCCAGGTTAATTTCTTCGGTAAAGTTACCGATGTATCCTGTACTGTTTCTGTTAACGGCCAGGGCAGCGATGCGAACGTTTACCTGTCTCCGGTAACCCTGACTGAAGTTAAAGCGGCAGCAGCGGATACTTATCTGAAACCGAAATCTTTCACCATTGACGTCTCTAACTGCCAGGCTGCTGACGGCACCAAACAGGATGACGTAACCAAACTGGGCGTGAACTGGACCGGCGGTAACCTGCTGGCTGGCGCAACCAGCAAACAGCAGGGTTACCTGGCGAACACCGAAGCTTCCGGTGCCCAGAACATCCAGCTGGTGCTGTCTACTGACAACGCCACCGCGCTGACCAACAAAATCATCCCGGGTGACAGCACTCAGCCGAAAGCAAAAGGCGATGCTGCTGCTGTAGCCGATGGCGCGCGCTTCACCTACTACGTTGGTTATGCGACCAGCGCACCGACCACAGTAACTACCGGTGTGGTCAACAGCTACGCGACTTACGAAATTACCTATCAGTAATTCCGCCAGAAAATAAAACTGCCCCGCTCCGGGGCAGTTAATAACAATAATAAAGCGGCGATGTCCGCCGCTTGTATTTTTATTCTGAGGTCAGCATGAAGCGTATTGCCCTTTTTTTCTGTTTCATTTTTAGTTTTGCGGCCCATGCCAACAACATTATTGTTAACGGTACCCGCTTTATTTATCCAGGAAATGAAAAAGAAATAACGGTACAGCTTTCAAATAACGCCGACCGTCCGGCACTGGCGCAGGCCTGGCTGGATAATGGCGATGCCGATGCCACACCGGATACCATTACCACCCCGTTTATTATCACCCCGCCGATCTCGCGCGTTGACGCCAAAAGTGGCCAGACGCTGCGTATTAAGCTCGGCAGCAGCGCCGGTCTGGCGAAAGATAAAGAGACATTGTGGTGGCTGAATCTGCTGGAAATTCCACCGGTAGTGGCCAATCAGAAAAATGAAGGCCAGAACGTGCTGCAGCTGGCGATCCGTTCCCGCTTTAAATTTATTTACCGCCCTGCCGGACTGGGCAACCGCGATGCGGCGGCCGAGAAGCTGACGCTGACTGCCAACGGCAGCAGTCTCGCCATCAATAACCCGACGCCGTTCTACATTACCGTCAGCCGTATTTCCCGCGACGGCGGTAAAGCCCTGAACAGCAAAACCGTGATGCTGGCGCCGCAGTCCAGCCAGACGGTAGCACTCTCCTCCGCCGTCAACCGCGGCGAAACCCTGACCGTTAACAACATTAATGACTATGGCGCCGATGTCGCAGTGAAAGTGGCCGTTAAATAAGGGAAAAGCTAATGAAGCAGAGGTCATTCTGCCCGGGAAGATTAAGCACCGCGATAGCCATCGCGCTGTGCTGCTTTCCGCCATTTTCCAGCGGACAGGAAAACCCGGGAACGGTATATCAATTTAACGACGGCTTTATTGTCGGTAGCCGCGAGAAGGTCGATCTGTCTCGCTTTTCGACCAGCGCGATTACTGAAGGCACTTACTCCCTTGACGTCTACACCAACGACGAGTGGAAAGGGCGCTACGACCTGCGCATCGCGCGCGACAAAGACGGTAACCTTGGCGTTTGCTACACCAAAGCGATGCTGACGCAGTACGGCATCGCGGCGGAAAAGCTTAACCCAAAGCTCAGCGAACAGGAGGGGTACTGTGGTAGCCTCAAATCCTGGCGTAACGAAGAAAACGTCAAAGACAACCTGGTCCAGTCCTCCCTGCGGTTGAACATTTCGGTGCCGCAGATCTATGAAGATCAACGTCTGAAAAACTATGTCAGCCCGGAGTTCTGGGACAAAGGCATTACTGCGCTCAATCTGGGCTGGATGGCCAACGCCTGGAACAGCCACACCTCTTCGGTCGGCGGCTCGGATAACAGCAGCGCCTATCTTGGCGTCAACGCCGGCCTGTCGTGGGACGGCTGGCTGCTGAAGCACATCGGCAACCTGAACTGGCAACAGCAGCAGGGTAAAGCGCACTGGAACAGCAACCAGACCTATCTCCAGCGCCCCATTCCGCAGCTCAACTCCATCGTCAGCGGCGGTCAGATTTTTACCAATGGTGAATTTTTCGACACCATCGGTCTGCGTGGGGTCAACCTTTCCACCGATGACAATATGTTCCCGGATGGCATGCGCTCGTATGCCCCGGAAATTCGCGGCGTGGCGCAGAGCAACGCCCTCGTCACCGTGCGCCAGGGCAGCAACATTATCTATCAGACCACCGTTCCGCCCGGGCCGTTTACCCTGCAGGATGTCTATCCTTCCGGCTATGGCAGCGACCTTGAGGTCTCGGTGAAAGAGGCGGATGGCTCGGTGGAAGTGTTTAGCGTGCCTTACGCTTCCGTCGCCCAGCTGTTGCGCCCGGGAATGACCCGCTACGCGCTCTCCGCCGGTAAAGTGGACGACAGTTCTCTGCGCAACAAGCCGATGCTCTATCAGGCCACCTGGCAGCACGGGATCAACAACCTGCTGACCGGCTATACCGGGGTCACGGGTTTCGACGACTATCAGGCCTTCCTGGTGGGGACCGGGATGAACACCGGCATCGGCGCGCTCTCCTTTGACGTGACCCATTCGCGGCTGAAGAGTGATACCCATGATGATTCGGGGCAGAGCTATCGCGCCACCTTTAACCGCATGTTTACCGATACCCAGACCAGCATCGTGCTGGCGGCGTATCGCTACTCGACGAAAGGTTATTACAACCTCAACGACGCGCTGTATGCCGTCGATCAGGAAAAAAACAGCCGCAGCAACTACACCCTGTGGCGGCAGAAAAACGGCATGACCTTCACCGTGAACCAGAACCTGCCGGACGGCTGGGGCGGGTTTTATCTGAGTGGCCGTATCTCCGATTACTGGAACCGTTCCGGGACCGAGAAGCAGTATCAGGTCAGCTACAACAACTCATTTGGTCGTCTCTCCTGGTCGGCGAGCGCGCAGCGCGTTTACACGCCAGACAGCTCCGGTCATCGCCGCGACGATCGTATTTCACTTAACTTCAGCTACCCGCTGTGGTTTGGCGATAACCGCACCGCCAACCTGACGTCGAACACCTCGTTCAACAACTCGCGCTTTGCCAGCTCGCAGATTGGTATCAACGGTTCGCTGGACAGTGAAAACAACCTTAACTACGGCGTGTCGACCACCACGGCCACCGGCGGCCAGCACGACGTGGCGCTCAACGGCAGCTACCGTACGCCATGGACCACGCTCAACGGCAGCTACAGCCAGGGCGAAGGCTATCGTCAGAGCGGCCTGGGCGCCAGCGGGACGATGATCGCCCATAGCGGCGGCGTGGTGCTCTCGCCGGAAAGCGGCTCGACGATGGCGCTGATTGAAGCCAAAGACGCTGCCGGCGCCATGCTCCCGGGGTCGCCGGGCACCCGTGTGGACAGCAATGGTTACGCCATCCTGCCGTATCTGCGCCCGTACCGGATTAACGCCGTCGAGATCGACCCGAAAGGTAGCCTTGACGATGTCGCCTTCGATCGCACCGTGGCGCAGGTTGTGCCGTGGGAAGGCAGCGTGGTTAAGGTGGCGTTCGGCACCACGGTGCAGAACAACCTCACGCTGCAGGTGCGCCAGGCGAACCATGAGCCGCTGCCGTTTGCGGCGAGTATTTTCTCTCCTGATGGTAAGGAGATCGGCGTTGTCGGCCAGGGCAGCATGATGTTTATCAGCGATGCGAATGCCAAACGCGCGATTGTGAAGTGGAGCGGCGGGCAGTGTTCGGTGGATCTGGGACCGCAAACAACAAAGGATAGCGTATGTCGCTGAGGAAATTACTAACGCTTTTTATCGTCTTAATGGCGCTGGGAACCACCTCGTCCTGGGCCGTCTGTACGCGCCTTTCTTCGCCAACGGTGATGCTGGACATGGTGGTGGGCAGGGTGGTGGTGCCTCCGGATCTGCCGGTGGGGTCGGTGATCCTCACCCGCGACTGGACGATGAGCGCCCCCGGCGGCGCGAGCTATCGCTGTACCTCCGGCACCAACCGCTTCGCGGCGAAGATTGTTGCGCCAGGGGCCACTGATCTCGGGAATAAAATCTATTCCACCAACGTGCCGGGTATCGGCATGCGTTTCAGCCGCGGCGGCGCGACGGTCAATATCGTCTATCCCGACGTCTTTTCGTCTCGGGTATCGGGTACCACCAACTATTCGCTGGAGGGATCGCGCTTTACCCTGGAGATAATCAAAACCGCGGCAACCACCGGCAGCGGCACCCTGGCAACAGGGAAATACACCTCCTATGACTGGGAGAGCGGCGGCAACCCGATCCTCGAAACCTATCTGAGCGCCAACGCCATCACCGTGGTCTCGCCCTCCTGTACGGTGATGAGCGGGAAGAATATGAATGTCGATGTGGGCTCCATCCGGCGCAGTGACCTGAAAGGGGTGGGCACTACCGCGGGCGGGAAAGATTTTAATATCGATCTGCAGTGCAGCGGCGGCCTGAGCGAAACCGGGTATGCCAACATCAGCACCTCGTTTTCCGGAACGTTGGCTACCAGCACGACGGCGACTATGGGCGCGTTGCTCAATGAAAAGGCCGGTAGCGGTATGGCAAAAGGCGTCGGTATTCAGGTACTGAAGGATGGATCGCCGCTGCAGTTTAATAAGAAATACACCGTTGGCCGCTTGAATAATCAGGAGATCCGCTACATCACCATACCGCTGCACGCGCGCTTTTATCAGTATGGCCCGACGACCAGCACCGGCGAGGTGGAGTCGCATATGATCTTTAACCTGACGTACGATTAATACGGGAGGGGGAATGAAGGGATTGCCGAAACACACTATCGCGTGGCTGCTATTCTGCGGCAGCCTCGCCGCCCCCTCGGCGTGGGGTTTCGAGACCAATTATGACCGCGGACGGGTCGAATTTGCCGGGCGGGTGACGGATATTTCCTGCAGCGTCGCGCTGAATGGCGGTCAGCATGCCGGCAATGGCAACGTCTGGCTGGCGCCGGTCAGCCTGGCGGAAGTGCACGATCGCGGGGCCGGGGCGTTTATGAAGCCGCAGCCATTTACCCTGGCGCTGTCAAACTGTCAGTTGCGCCATGACGGTGGGGCCGCCTCGCAGGACGAAGTGCGACGGGTCAGCGTTCGCTGGATTGACGGTTTTTTACTGACGGCGGTCGGGAATGAGAATGCGGGATATCTGGCCAATACCTTGCCAGATGGGGCGCAGAATATTTATCTGGCGCTGTCGACCAATGATAATAATACGCTGGATAAAAGTAATAAAATTGTCCCGGCGGACCCGCAGCAAAATCAGGTGCATTTGCAGGAAAACGCGGTCAGCGGTGGGCTGTTCACCTATTACGTGGGCTACGTTTCGCCAACGCCAAAAAGCGCCACCAGTGGGCCGATTACCAGTTGGGCAACGTGGGAATTAGTTTATAATTAAGCAATGCAAAAAAGCCGGAGAATCCCCGGCTTTTTTTATCGGGTAATATCGTCAGCAACCAGTTGTTCAATACTGACTTCCTGCCAGTAATGGCCCTGAATGGCAAACCATTCCATTCCCTGCAACCATTTTTTATGGTCTTCGCTTTCCACCCCCTCAATAATCACGTTGTGATGATTGCGGGATAAAAAGGTCACCAGGGCATCCATTAACTGGCGGCCTGACTCTTTGCGCATCAGATGCCAGAAAAAATCTTTATCAATTTTGACATAGTCAAAATGATACCCTCTGATGGCGTTAATCCCCGCATAGCCTGAGCCGAAGTCATCGAGCCACAGCGAGGTATCTTGCGGGTTTTGCCAGGCGGCCAGGGAATTATTGAGAAGATTCTCAGCGTTTTCGGTCACTTCGAAATGGACGCAGGTGAGTGCGGCAATTTTATCTTTTATTTCCTTCTGACGCAGCAGATTCAGGATATGGTCGTCGACGTTAATCGTGGCGGAAATGTTGTTGTGTAAAAACCATTCTTTATGTTTTTCAATCAATGCCAGTTGCTCGAGAAAAATACGCTCACGAACCGCCGCGGTAGCATGACGAAAAAAATACTCAGGAGAGACGGTAAGATTATCGAAGCGGCTCAGGCATTCAACCGCGACTAAGGTACCTTGTGGGGAAAACATTTTCTGAAAGACGTAGCGTACAGCGATATCATTACGAGATAAAATGTTGTCTTCGGTTATTTTAGTGTTCATTATCCCTCATCACGAGGTTAGTCAGACAATAGGCAGAGGATACACTAATTATAGGCTACCTGATGGTTAATGGGAATGGCAGGAAATGTAAATCAACAGCGAATAAGTACGCTTTATCCGCTATTGATTTACTGGAGCATAATTTAACATTGATGGAGTGCGGCAATACGCTGGTTCATGGCGCGGGAATTATCAATGCCCAGCTTTTGCATGATATGGATACGATGGCTGTGAACCGTTTTATGGGCAATGCCGAGCAGGGCGGCAATACGCTTGTTATTATTGTTGGCAATCAGCAGTTCGAGGATCTGGCACTCCCGTGGCGACAGCTGTTTGCGCAACCTTCGCGGTGGCAGTTCGCTGGCGCCCTCTGCGCGATTGACGATAGAGGAAAAAAGAGATAATGGAGATTTTTCGCTAATAATCATGGCATTATCAATAGTTATCAACTCTCTGCACAGGGCGACAATGTCGCTTTTCACCACCAGTACCGGCTGTTGGCAGCGCTGCAGAGAAAGGCGAAGCGCGTTCAGCAGGTCGACGATTCTGATGGCAGAAATATCCTTATTAATTAAATTGAAAATAACTGTCTGAGCCAGTGGTAGATGTTTCTCATGGATAACGTCGCCATAACCAAGACGGGTGATATTTTCATGGCTATCAATAAGGTAGTGATAGATTGAGTGACCAATGAGATTATCATTGGTGTACAGCAATATACTGTCCAAGGGTATCAGATTCTCTTTTTGCGCTTGGCTTCTAAGATCAGGTCCAGCAGTATCTTCTCTATTCTGCGCTGGTCATCGAGATGGCGGAACTTAAACTGGCAGGATATCTGATAGTAGCTTTCACTCTCTTCATTGGCGTCATCAAGGGTGATAACAATGACATTCTTTACCACCAGGTCAATGGTGATCTCACCATATTCCGCGAGCATCAGTACAGCATTTTTCAGTAAGGCGTTATGGCTGAGAAATTTCAGGTTCGGCGTCCTGGTCATCAATGCGCAACCGCCATCTGAAATGTCTTTGATGTCGAAAAGATAGTTTTCGCCATTTTTATGGCGACCGCGGCAATAAAAATCATGTTCGTGGCGTAAACGAAAACGGGGATCGCGGCGGCGCTGTACGACCTGCAGACATTCAGGCAAAGAAAAGGCGTAGCGGATACCTTTATCCACACCGCTATTGTCATGTTTTGTCAGGGGTGCATTAAACTCTATTTTCCCTGAATCACTATGCAGGAGAAAGCGAATTTTATGCCCCGGCGGGATTTTGCGGTGAGTCTGAATATGGAACTCGGCAAAATCCACACGTGTCAGTTGGGTTACGATACTCGTGTTGTTAAAAAATATTTCAATTTCAGTACGTTTGCGCAACTCCTCTCTGAAAATAGCAATAATTTCATACTTACTGGTCTTTATCGTTCCCTCTGTCATGTGCTTCCCTTGTAAATAGTTGTCGTGAGGCGTTTGATTTTTCTTATAGCAATAGCAACATTCTGATTGGGTTAATCAGATGTTTTTATGAGCGTTTGATGTTATTGGCTATCTTTGCAGCCAGATTGATATGTATAAACTTGGAATTTGATATTGTGTTTCCTGTAATCAAGAGTTTCAAATTTTGGTCATGACAAAAACGACAACGGCCTCCATGCTGGAGACCGGTCGAAGGATAAAAACAGTAGTTTGATTAACGGGGATAATGAGAAAACGATCGTCGATCACACCCCATTTGTAAGATCTATAGTGCCAGCAGTGTTGAGGTTTTTCCAGGCAAATATTAAGGATAGCTGTCGTTCCCCCCATTTCTCCCCACGGGTCAGGGGCGTGCGCGGGTGGCGATATTATCGAGGATGCGCAGGGCGTCTGCCGGCAGGACCAGCTGCGCGGCGGCAATATTTTCCGCCAGATGCGTGCGGGAAGACGTGCCGGGGATCAGCAGAATATTCGGCGAACGCTGAAGCAGCCAGGCCAGGGCGACCTGCATCGGCGTCGCCTCAAGCGAGGCCGCGACCTCGTTCAGCTCCTGCGCCTGGAGTGGCGTAAAACCACCCAACGGGAAGAAGGGCACCCACGCGATGTGCTGCGCGGCGAGCGCATCGACCAGCGCGTCGTCGGCGCGATGGGCAATGTTATAGAGGTTTTGCACGCAGACGATGGGCGTCATTTTCTGCGCATCCGCGACCTGTTTTGCCGTCACGTTGCTGAGGCCGATATGGCGGATCAATCCTCGCGCTTTGAGCTCCAGCAGGGTAGTGAGCGGCGCCTCCAGCGAGCCTTCCACCGGGCCGTGGGGGCTGAGCATACTGCGCAGGTTCACCACCTCCAGCACGTCGAGCCCCAGGTTACGCAAATTATCCTCGACGGCCTGGGTCAGTTCGGCAGGCGACATGGCCGGCAGCCAGTTGCCCTTCTCGTCGCGGCGGGCGCTAACCTTGGTGACAATACACAGGTCGTCAGGATAGGGATGGAGCGCTTTGCGGATCAATTGATTGGTCACATGCGGACCGTAAAAATCAGAGGTATCGATATGGTTTACCCCGGCCTCGACGGCGGCCTGCAGGACGCGCACCGCCTCTTCGGGATCTTTCGGCGGGCCGAAGACGCCGGGGCCGGCCAGCTGCATCGCGCCATAACCCAACCGATAAACCTGGCGATCGCCGAGCGTGCCGCGACCGGATAAGGTGACACTGGACATACGAACTCTCCTTACGGTGGCTAAGCCGTAAGTGTAATCCGCTCAGGGGAAAGGGAAGGGTGAGAATATTGTCAGAATGTGCGGCAGCGGCTCAGGTAAGCCGCTGCCGCCAGAGGCGATTAGCCGAAGAACATCACTGAAACGCAGAGCAGGCCGACCACCAGCGTAATGGCGTTACCCACCGAGCGGTACGGTTTAAGCGCCGGAATAAGCCAGGTGGACAGTGTGGGCATGATAAACAGGATCATGGCGATGAGCGGCCCGCTGATGGCGTAGATCATCGAAATGGCATTCGGGTTGATAAAGCACACCGCAAAGGTGAAGGCGGAGACCAGCAGGATCGACATCGCCCGGTTGAAGGCGCGGCTCTTACGCACCCCGACCAGCCCCAGCGAACTCTTGACGATTTCACTGGCGCCTTCAATCACCCCGAAGTAGGTGCCAAGGAAGGATTTCGACATGGCGACCACGGCAACGATGATGCCGGTTACCGCCAGCCAGCCGGGCGCGCCCGGCACCATCGACAGGGCGGAAAGGATGGTCACCCCCTGATCGCGGGCGCTTTCAATATAGGTCGCCGGGATCGCCAGCAGACAGCTGAAGACGAAAAACAGCACGCTGGCGCAGATGATGGTGTAGGCCACCTTCATGATTTTTTTGCATTTACCCATGGCCAGGTCGCCATGTTTCTCCTGCTGGTCGATAGCAAAAGTAGAAATGATCGGCGTATGGCTAAAAGCGAAAACCATCACGGGAATGGAGATCCAGATCTGATGGAGCGTGTGCGTGCTGAACTGCATCTGGCTGGTGAGGTGCTCAGGATGCCAGTCGCGGATTAAATAGAGGGAGAGAAACAGGAAGCAGGCGATAAGCGGGAAGACCAGAAAGCCCATCACCTTGATGGTGACCTGCCGCCCCATGAGAAAGATCAGGTTGAGGACCAGCACAACGCCCAGGCTCAGCAGCGCGCGCAGCGTGGGGGTCACCGGCGTACGATGCGCCACCTGCTCGGCAAGCGAGTTGGTGATGGCCACGGCATAGATGAGCACCACGACGAAGAAGGCGAGGAAATAGAGGCCGGTGATCAGGTTGCCGATTTTCTTACCATAGTAGTGATTGACTGCGCCGGTGATCCCGGTTCCCGGCGCGATATTGGCCGAGAGAATAAACTGGCTCAGCGCTTTGTGAGGCCAGTAGGTGAGCGGCCAGGCGACCAGCGCGGTGATGAACAGGACAATGGCGCCAGCCGAACCCAGCTGGATCGGTAGAAATAGCGTCCCAGCGCCTACTGCAGTGCCATATAAGGCAAAACTCCATAGAGTTTCTTCTTTAGACCAAATTTTAGACATTATGCGACTTTATCAACCGGTAAACCAAAAAAAAGGAGTGCAATTTACCATATTTATGGTTCGTCTGTTGCGATAGTTTTTGGTGATAAAGTCGCGGCGGATCGTGGAGGATCCGCCCGGGGCACTACCCGCGCGCCGGCTGGCGTGGGCGGCGGCGGCGGATAACGCGCTCGCGCAGGGTGTCCCATGCCCAGTTAAACGCCATGGTATAGGGCAGGAAGAAGAGCATGAAGCCGATCTCCAGCATAAACGCCTGCAAGAGCGATACGCCCAGCACGATCGCCACCATGGTGACGCCAATGATGATGAATCCGGTCTCAAAGCCCAGCGCGTGCAGCGCACGCACTTTCAGCTGGCGGGGAAAGCGGGAGACCGGCCACAGGCGATCGAACATCGCGTTATAGATGATGTTCCATACCATCGCCAGGGTGGCGAGCAGAATACTCAGCCCGCCCATCTCCACGACCGAGCGCTGCATCAGCCAGGCGGCGGTAGGGGCGAGGATCAGCGTCGCCAGTCCTTCGAAGGTGATGGCGTGGATAACGCGTTCCGTAAGCGTCTTGCGCTGATGAGGGATCTGTTGCATGGCGAGCGACCTCCAGTTTTAGCCTGAACAGGAAATTACCCGGCATTTTATGGAAAAACATGATAAAAAAAAGATAGAAACCATCGATAAAGTAGATAGATTATGCGTTATTCCCCGGAAGCGTTAACCGCCTTTGTGGAGGCGGTTGACTGCGGATCGTTTTCCGCTGCCGCCCGTCGCCTGCGTAAAAGCCAGTCGACGATCAGTACCGCTATCGCCAACCTGGAGGCCGATCTCGGCGTGACCCTCTTTGACAGGGCAACGCGGCAGCCGACGCTGACGCCGCAGGGGGAGCAGGTGCTGAGCTATGTCAAAGCGATCCTCGCCGCCAGCGAGCGGTTGGATGAGCTGGCGGTGTCGCTCGCCGGTGAGACGGAACCGCGACTGACCTTCGTGCTCTCGGACACCCTGCACCCGGACGTGCTGGAAGATCTGCTGGTGCAGTTTGACCGCCGCTTTCCCCATACCGAGTTTGAGTGTTTGATTGGCGAAGACGAGGATGTGATCGATCTCCTGCAAAAAGCCCGCGCCCAGGTGGGGCTGATTGAGGCCAGAGATCGCTACCCGACCGACATCGGCAGCACCCGCCTGCCGCTGCAGACGGCGATGGGCATTTACGTGGCGCCTGACCATCCGCTGGCGGCGCAGGGCAAGGTCGTCTGGGATGAGCTGCGCAGCTGGCGTGAGCTGCGGTTGAGCACCTTTCTGGCCAGCGCCACCGAACCTGCCGCAGGTCAGGTCTGGTCGGCGCCAAACTATCTGCTGCTGCTCAGCATGGCAGTGCAGGGATTCGGCTGGTGCATTCTGCCCTGTGCGCTGGTGGCGGAGTTTGCGCCGCAGGGCGGGCTGGTGGCGCTTGATATTCCCGGCTGGCCGCGGGCGATTTCGGTCGATCTGCTGTGGAATAAGAAAGCGCCGCCGGGGGCGGCCGGCAGCTGGCTGCGTGAGCATCTGCAGCGGCGTGAACGTTAATAAAAAGCGGTTTCTTTGTGATTGGCTTCACTTTTTTTAAACAATTACAAAGTTTTTTGATAACAATTATCTAGTATATCGCTGTTTCTTTGCGCAAAAGCACGGGCAGGGGTAGAGGATGAAGGATGTCGTGATCGTCGGGGCGCTGCGAACGCCGATTGGCTGCTTTCAGGGCGCCTTATCGCGCCATTCAGCCGTCGAGCTGGGGAGCGTGGTATTGAAAGCGCTGGTTGAGCAGACAGGGATCGATCCGCAGAGTGTGGATGAGGTGATCCTCGGCCAGGTGCTGACCGCCGGTACCGGGCAAAACCCCGCGCGCCAGTCCGCAATTCGCGGCGGGCTGCCTAACACTGTATCGGCCATTACCATAAACGACGTCTGCGGCTCCGGCCTGAAGGCTTTGCACCTCGCCACCCAGGCGATTCAGTGCGGGGAAGCGGATGTGGTGATCGCCGGCGGCCAGGAGAATATGAGCCGCGCTCCGCATGTACTCACCGACAGCCGCACCGGCGCCCAGTTGGGCAATAGCCAGCTGATTGACAGCCTGGTGCATGACGGACTGTGGGATGCCTTCAACGATTATCATATGGGCGTTACGGCGGAAAACCTCGCCCGGGAATACGGCATCAGCCGCGAGTTGCAGGACGCCTGGGCGCTCAGCTCACAGCATAAGGCGCGCAAGGCGATTGATTCCGGCCGCTTTCGCGACGAGATTGTCCCGGTTATTACCGAGCATAACGGCGCGGCGCGCACCGTGGATACCGATGAACAACCGCGGGTGGATGCCAGCGCGGAAGGGTTGGCCAGCCTGCAGCCTACCTTCGACCGCCTCGGGTCGGTGACCGCCGGCAACGCCTCCAGCATCAACGACGGCGCGGCGGCGGTGATGATGATGAGTGAAGCCAAAGCTCTTGAACTGGGGCTGCCGATCCTCGCCCGGATCCGCGCCTTCGCCAGCGTCGGGGTCGATCCGGCGCTGATGGGCATTGCCCCGGTGCACGCCACCCGTCGCTGTCTTGAGCGGGCCGGCTGGCGGCTGGACGACGTCGATCTGATCGAAGCCAATGAGGCCTTTGCCGCTCAGGCGATCTCGGTTGGCCGGGTACTGGAGTGGGATGAACGGCGGGTCAACGTCAACGGCGGCGCGATCGCGCTCGGCCACCCCATCGGCGCCTCCGGCTGCCGGATCCTGGTATCGCTGGTGCATGAAATGATCAAGCGTGATGCCCGTAAAGGGCTGGCGACGCTGTGCATCGGCGGCGGTCAGGGCGTGGCGCTGGCGGTAGAGCGCGCCTGACGCTCTGTCTCGATCTACATGGCCTCCTGCGGGAGGCCTTTTTTATGCGCCGCGCTTTGCCGAACCCTGCTTTTTCTCGCGTATTTCACTTCCCCCCTGGCGAATTTATTGAGCTCCGTCACGTCTTGTTGTGCCACATTTTTTGAAACAAATAACTACGATCCTGGTCACTAAAACTAAGGTGCTTAAAAAATAAAATAACGTTTCATAAAAACGAAATGACATTTTATTTATTATAAGGGGTACCCTATGTTAAAACGATCTCTGGTTCTGGCCGCCCTCTGTGGTATGTCTTTTGCGGCGACTGCGGTAACGATAGATTTACGTCATGAATTTATAGATGGCGGCAAGAGCGATAAAAGTAACGCCGACCGCGTCTCCGTTTCCCACCGTTTTGCCAACGGGCTAGGCTTTACCGTCGAGGCCAAATGGCGCTCGGGTGGCGACAACGGTTCGCAGCCCTATTCAGACGTGGTGGGTAATGGGCATGAAGACACCATCAGCTGGCGCTGGAAAGCAACGTCGAACTTTTTCCTCACCCCCGGGTTTACCATTGAGAGCAACGACAGCCGCTCCATCTACAAGCCGCACCTCCACGTGCAATACAGCTTCGACAACGGCTTCTATGTCGCCGCTCGCTATCGCTATGAATACACCCGTTATCCGAACAACGCCGGTAAAGATGATGACAAAGTTAACCGCGGCGACGCGTGGGCCGGGTTTGCGCTTGGTGACTGGCGTACAGAGCTGAACTATGTCTATGCCCGCAGTTCCGAAGGGGTCAGCCGCAACGACAACAAACCCTACTCGCAGGAATATAACGTGAAGGTGGCTTATAAGCTGGATAACAACTGGTCACCGTATGGTGAAATTGGCAACGTCGGGGTGAACGACCGCAGCGATCGTCAGACCCGCTTCCGCGTTGGGGTGGCCTACTCGTTCTGACAGACCATTCAGCCCTCATCGTTTGTTTTCCCCGGCGCCGTCAGCCGGGGTTTTTTATGGGGGAAAGAGAAGGGACAAAAAAAGCCCTCCACGAAGGAGGGCAAGGCCAGTGACAGAAAGAAGTGTGGCGTGGATCAGGCGCTTAGCATTGGCGGATGCTCGGGTAATTTCGCGATATAGATGGCCGGTTTACCGTCTTTATCGGAGCTGAACAGAATGGCGCTGTCGTCCGGGGTAAACGAGGGGTGCGGGTGAGTCACCTGACGGCTGTTGGCCACCGTCGCCCACGAGGTATCATGACGCGCGACGCGGAAGTAGCGTTTTTGCGCCACGTTAAAGACATACAGATAAGGATCGTTATCAATGGAGTAGCCGCCGGTATCTTTGACATCCACCGGGGTCCCTGAGCCATCGCCCACCAGCAGCGTGCCGTCGAAATTGCTCATCAGATGCGAGCAGGCCGGCATGGTCATCAGGGCCTCGTTGACGCCGCTTTCGGGATCAAAGCGATAGATCGTCCGCCCCTGCTGACCTTTCAGATAGGAGACGTAGATCAGCGCCGAACCGTCCGGTACCCAGAATTCATGGGTGCAGCTTTCGCCCGGGGCATGCGTTTTCACTTTGCGGACGTGGCTGCCATCTTCATTGACCAGCCACATGCGGGCGTCCACCAGATCGTGCGGCCCTTCATGGCAGAAGGCGACGGTGTGGTCGTCGAAGGGACGATAGATTGGGTGTCCCAGCCAGATTTTTTCCTCATGGATCACCTGGCTCTCACCGCTGTGCAGGTCGACGCGCAGCAGGCGGCAGTGTGGTCCTTTGTGAAAGAAGTCATGGAAAATCTGCCAGTCGTTGAGCGGCGTCCAGTCGCTTTTCGCAATCTCAATGCCCACCAGTTTGCTGCAATCGCTGTTTGCCACCCAGGTGCCGTAGCCGACCCAGTCATCACTGACGCGATAAACTTCGCGCTCAACGAGGGTGGTCAGATTCACCTCCAGCAGGGTGCGGTCATTTTTCACGTAATAAAGCGACTTATCGTCCGGGGAGAGGAAGCCGCCGAAGGTGTTATCCCCGGCGCCTTCCGTCAGCTGGATGGCCTCGGCGCTGGCGATATTCAGCAGATAGTAGTTCCAGTGGCCGTCAAACTCGCCGGCGAACAGTAAATGGCTGCCATCGTTAAAAAAACACTTCTGATAGAAGTAGTTGCGATGACAGGTGACCTCCGGAGGGGTTAAGCGGGTAACTTCCGCTCCGGTATCCGGATCGTGGCTGACCTGATAATTCAGTTTGACCCGCATGCCTTTAGCCATGTAGTGCTCCTTTCTTTCCTGCGATGCCGCTGGACCAGAGGCGTGTCGCTGAGTGATGTGTTTTAAAAGATGAGTGTTAATTTATCAAAACATCGTTTCATTATTTGTGATGCTTCACGCAGTTCAGCGTAATTCCCGCATTTTCAGCGGCCTGTTGGCCTCTCTTTGTTCGCCTCTCCAGACAACCGGTTGAATCATCGTCCTTTTAACACCTCTCCCGCCCGGCGCGTGCCGCCGGGTGCCTTCGCTTTTTCTTTTTTTGTAATCTCCACCATAAAAAATGAAACATCGTTTTAAATATTATTGAAAATGACAGGGGGCAGGGCTAAGATGGCACCCATCAGCAAAAACGGAACTCTGTTTTATTTTCATTATGGTGGGCTATGCCCGAGAGTTCACCCCACGCTCAGCTCCGCCATCGGCGTGGGCAGGGCCGAGAGAACCTTGCCTGCACGCAGCAGGCTCTGAACGATTAAGGAACACATTATGATTCTTGATGCATTCTCCCTGCAGGGAAAAGTAGCCGTCGTGAGCGGATGCGATACCGGTTTAGGTCAGGGAATGGCCCTCGGGCTGGCGGAAGCAGGATGCGATATTGTTGGTATCAATATCGTCGAGCCAGTGGAAACCATCGAGCGGGTGACGGCGCTGGGACGCCGCTTTCTCAGCCTGACCGCCGACCTGCGCCAGATCGACGGTATCCCCCAGCTGCTGGAGCGTGCGGTGGCGGAATTCGGCCATATTGATATTCTGGTCAATAACGCCGGGCTGATCCGCCGCGAGGACGCGCTGGCGTTCAGCGAAAAGGACTGGGACGACGTCATGAACCTGAACATCAAGAGCGTATTTTTCATGTCCCAGGCGGCGGCGAAGCACTTTATCGCCCAGGGCAGCGGCGGGAAGATCATTAACATCGCCTCCATGCTGTCTTTCCAGGGCGGGATCCGCGTGCCATCGTATACGGCGTCCAAAAGCGCGGTGATGGGCGTGACCCGCCTGCTGGCGAACGAATGGGCCAAACACAATATCAACGTCAACGCCATCGCTCCGGGGTATATGGCGACCAATAACACCCAGCAGCTGCGCGCTGACGAACAGCGTAGCAGCGAAATTCTCGACCGCATTCCCGCCGGGCGCTGGGGCCTGCCGGCCGATCTGATGGGGCCGGTGGTATTCCTTGCCTCCCCAGCTTCCGATTACATCAATGGCTACACGGTGGCGGTGGACGGCGGCTGGCTGGCGCGCTAACCCCCTCCGCGACGGCCGGGGCGGTGAGTATCGCACCGGCCGAGTGAGCAATTATTGTCCATATCAATAAGTGATAATCGTCCATATTCTATATCGCCTGATTAATGTTACTGCCCTGTATGGACAGGGTTATTCACTATGACAAACGCATTTTTTGTTCCTTAGAAACTTTAATGTCCATCACAAAACCTCTCCTGCCAGCAAAATAGTCCATATCTTTGGCTTATCCAGCCTGACAAACTCCTCCGCCAGTCACGTACTTTCGTCCTATGTCTTTCTCTGTGTGGCAGGAATAAAAATGACTTCAATCAGTAACGACTCTGCATTAACGCCGCGGACACAACGTGACACCCGGCGGATGAACTGGTTTGTTTCTATCGCTGCGGCGGTAGCGGGGTTGCTCTTTGGCCTGGATATCGGCGTGATATCCGGGGCGCTGCCCTTTATTACCGACCACTTCACCTTATCCAGCCAGCTTCAGGAGTGGGTGGTCAGCAGTATGATGTTGGGGGCGGCGATCGGTGCGCTGTTTAACGGCTGGCTGTCGTTCCGCCTCGGCCGTAAATACAGCCTGATGGCGGGGGCTGTGCTCTTTGTTGCCGGCTCTATCGGCTCCGCTTTTGCCGCCAGCGTGGAGGTGCTGCTGATAGCCCGCGTGGTGTTGGGGGTGGCCGTCGGGATCGCTTCCTATACCGCGCCGTTGTACCTCTCCGAGATGGCCAGTGAGAACGTGCGCGGGAAAATGATCAGTATGTACCAGCTGATGGTGACCCTCGGCATTGTGCTGGCGTTTCTTTCCGATACCGCCTTTAGCTACAGCGGTAACTGGCGCGCCATGTTAGGCGTGCTGGCGCTGCCGGCGGTGATCCTGATTATTCTGGTCGTCTTTTTGCCGAACAGCCCGCGCTGGCTGGCGGAGAAAGGACGCCATATCGAAGCGGAAGAGGTGCTGCGGATGCTGCGCGATACCTCGGAAAAGGCGCGCGACGAGCTTAACGAGATCCGTGAGAGCCTGAAGCTGAAGCAGGGCGGCTGGGCGTTGTTTAAGGTCAATCGTAACGTGCGCCGGGCGGTGTTCCTTGGCATGCTGCTGCAGGCGATGCAGCAGTTCACCGGCATGAACATCATCATGTACTACGCGCCGCGTATCTTTAAAATGGCGGGCTTTACCACTACCGAACAGCAGATGATCGCCACTCTGGTGGTGGGCCTGACCTTTATGTTTGCCACCTTTATTGCGGTGTTCACGGTGGATAAAGCGGGTCGTAAGCCGGCGCTAAAAATCGGCTTTAGCGTGATGGCGCTGGGCACCCTGGTGCTGGGTTACTGCCTGATGCAGTTCGACAATGGCACCGCCTCCAGCGGTCTCTCCTGGCTTTCCGTCGGCATGACCATGATGTGTATTGCCGGGTATGCGATGAGCGCGGCGCCGGTGGTGTGGATCCTCTGCTCCGAGATCCAGCCGCTGAAATGCCGCGATTTCGGTATCACCTGCTCGACCACCACCAACTGGGTGTCGAACATGATCATCGGCGCCACCTTCCTGACGCTGCTTGACGCGATTGGCGCCGCCGGTACCTTCTGGCTCTACACGGTGCTCAACGTGGCCTTTATCGGCGTCACCTTCTGGCTGATCCCGGAAACCAAGAATGTCACCCTCGAGCACATTGAGCGCAACCTGATGGCGGGCGAGAAGCTGCGCAACATCGGTAACCGTTAATGTGAGGCGCGCGGCAACCACGGGCTGGCGACTTTGCGCGTCTCCCGATGGTTGTCGCCGTGAATGATATGCAGGGCGCTCAGGCGCCCGATGTCGTAGTGCGGCAGCTGCACCGTGGAAAGCGGCGGCAGAAACAGATCGCCAATGCCCACCATATTGTCGTATCCCACCACCGCCACGTCCTGGGGAATGCGTAACCCCTGACCCAGCAGCGTCTGATAGACCATAAACGCGATGCGATCGTTGCCGCAGATCACCGAGTCAAAGCCAGGTTTACCCTCGCGGATATGCGCCAGCACCACCGCCGGGATATCGTGGTAATGCTCATCGCCCTGGCCCATATACGAATGGATCAGATGGTCCGGTTCGATACCCGCCTCCCGGCAGGCGCGCTCCAGCCCCTGGCGGCGGCGGATCGTCGCCAGCTGGCTGGCGGGTAAGTGCAGGCACAGCGGATGACGATAGCCAGCGGCAAGCAGGGCTTTCACCGCGTCGTACTGGCCCTGTTCATCGTCCGGGATATAGCTGGCCACCGGCTGGCTGAGGCTTTCGCAGTTGGCCAGCACGCAGGGCAGAGTCAGCAGTTTGTCCGGCAGCGGCACCTGGCGCAGCCCCATGGTGGTAAAGATAATGCCGTCCGGACGGTGGGAGAGGAGCAGGTCGACCACCGCTTCCGGACTATCGTCCGAAAACATGTTGACCACAAAGCTGTTCCAGCCGTGGGCGCGGGCGGTCTCTTCGATCGAGAGGGTGATCTCCACCGAAAAGGGCGTGGTGACGGTATCCAGCGCCAGCACGCCGATGGTGCTGGGGGTGGCGCGCGCCCCGCGGATCTTCTTCGCCGACAGGTCGGGGACGTAGTTGGTCTCGGCGATGGCGGCCTGCACGCGGGCCAGGGTCTCCGGCTTGAGCCGCTCCGGGGTGTTCAGCGCCCGCGAGACGGTCATCAGAGATACATTCGCCAGTTTTGCTACATCTTTCAGGGACGCCATTTTTTCCTCCGCCGTGGCTGCAGAGTACAGGCTATACAACTAAGTCGCTGATGTAAAAGAGTGAAACGATTTTCTGCTATCGCCGTCCTGAACGCTGCCGCGGTTAATATTTGATCGCGATCGCATCTTCATTATGTTAACGTTAACTTTTGTGATTAACATCATGTATCGCAGCGAATCCCCCTGCGTTTTGTTTTTTGTTAACGTTACCATAACTGCATTCCTCTAACACGAGAATGTCATGATGAAAGCGCATCACTCACACAGCTACCCGTTGCTCAGTGCCTTACTGTTTTTCTTTTTCGTGACCTGGTCGTCATCCGGCTCCTTGCTCTCTATCTGGCTTCACCAGGAGGTTGGGTTAAAGGCTGGCGATACCGGTATTATCTATGCCGTACTGTCGGTTTCCGCGCTGTTTGCGCAAGTTTGCTATGGCTTCATTCAGGACAAACTGGGGCTGCGCAAACATCTGCTCTGGTATATCACCGCGCTGCTGATCCTCTCCGGTCCGGCGTATCTGCTGTTCGGCCACTTGCTGAAGATTAACGTCCTGTTGGGCAGCATCTTCGGCGGGATCTACATCGGCCTGACCTTTAACGGCGGCATTGGCGTGCTGGAATCCTACACCGAGCGCGTGGCGCGTCAGAGCCAGTTTGAATTCGGCAGGGCACGGATGTGGGGCTCGCTCGGCTGGGCGGTGGCCACCTTCTTCGCCGGCCTGCTGTTTAATATCAATCCGCAGCTTAACTTCCTCGTCGCCAGTTGCTCAGGGCTGGTGTTCTTTATCCTGCTGGCGCGGCTGCGGGTCTCCTCGGCACCGCATGCGATGCAGGAGGCGGTATCGGGCGGTAAAGTGACGCTGGAAGATGCACTGCGCCTGCTGACGCTGCCGCGGTTCTGGGCGCTGGTCTTTTTCGTCATCGGCACCTGCATCTACGGCGTCTATGACCAGCAGTTCCCGGTCTATTTCTCATCGCAGTTCGCGACCCTGCAGGAAGGCAACGAGATGTATGGTTATCTCAACTCCTTCCAGGTGTTCCTCGAGGCGGCCGGCATGTTCTGCGCGCCGTGGCTGGTGAACCGTATCGGCGCCAAGAACGGTCTGATTTTCGCCGGCATGGTGATGGCGATGCGCATGGTGGCCTCTGGCCTGGTGGAGGGGCCGCTGCTGATCTCCATTACCAAACTGCTGCACGCGGTGGAGCTGCCGATACTGCTGGTGGCTATCTTTAAGTACAACAGCATCAACTTTGATAAACGCCTCTCCTCCACCCTCTATCTGGTGGGTTTCGCCTGCACCAGCTCGATCATTGCCAGCGTCTTGTCGCCGCTGGCGGGCTACAGCTATGAAAAATATGGCTTCGCCCAGTCCTATCTGATCATGGGCCTGCTGGTGTTCTGCACCACCTTTATCTCCATCTTCTTGTTGCGCTCCGGTAAATCCTCGGCCGATCCGCTGGTGTCGCAACCTACCGCTATCTGAATCAAAAAGAGTGAAAATGATGACTTACACAATCTCCCGGGCTGAACAGGTACTGCAGACACAACGCCAGGCGCTCAATCTGCGCTGGTATCCACACTATCACCTGGCGGCCCGCGCCGGGTGGATCAACGACCCTAACGGTCTGGTGTGGTTCGACGGCTGGTACCATGCCTTTTATCAGCATCACCCGTATTCCACCCAGTGGGGGCCGATGCACTGGGGGCACGCGCGCAGTAAGGATCTGGTGCACTGGGAGCACCTGCCGGTGGCGCTGGCGCCGGAGGGGCCGGAAGATAAAGACGGCTGCTTCTCCGGTTCGGCGGTGGTCGATGGCGATACCCTGGCGCTGATTTACACCGGGCATAAGTTCCACGGCGATCCTGGCGACGAAGCCAATCTGTATCAGGTGCAGTGTCTGGCCACCAGCCGCGACGGGATCCACTTTGAGCGCCAGGGGATGGTGGTCGACACCCCTCCAGGCATGCACCACTTCCGCGACCCGAAGGTCTGGCGGGAAGGGGATAGCTGGTACATGATCGTCGGCGCGCGTGAAGGCGATACCGGCCAGGTGCGGCTGTACCGTTCAACCGATCTGCGCCAGTGGCAGGATGCGGGCGTGCTGGATGAAGCGGAAAGCACCATGGGCTACATGTGGGAGTGCCCGGACTTCTTCACTCTCAACGGTAAGCGCGTCCTGATGTTTTCCCCACAGGGGATGCAGGCCGAAGGATTCCGCAACCGCAATCTGTTCCAGAGCGGCTATCTGATCGGCGAGTGGCAACCGGGGCAGCGTTTTATTCGCCACGGCGAATTCAGGGAGATGGACCACGGCCACGATTTCTATGCCCCGCAAAGCTTCGCCACCCCCGATGGCCGGCGGATCGTGATTGGCTGGCTGGATATGTGGGAATCGCCGCTGCCGGAGCAGCAGGACGGCTGGGCGGGCATGCTCTCCCTGCCGCGCGAGCTGAGCCTGAGCGCGGATAACCGCCTGCAGATGCGCCCGGCGAAAGAAGTGGAGAGCCTGCGCGGCGCCTGGTTCCCGTGGCCGGTCAGCACCCTGAACAACCAGCAGACGACGATGGTCGACAACTGCGAGGCGATGGAGGTGCACCTGCGCTGGGACTGCGCCCGCAGCAGCGCCGAGCAGTATGGTCTGCGCTTTGGCGAGGGCCTGCGCATCTATGTGGATGCCCAACAGCAGCGTTTGGTGGTGGAGCGGCATTATCCGCAGTTTGGCCTGTGCGGGACGCGCAGCGTGCCGTTGACCGCCGGGGCGGATCTCAACCTGCGGATATTTATCGATAGCTCTTCGGTTGAGGTTTTCGTCAATGATGGCGAAGCCTGCCTGAGCAGTCGTATCTATCCGCAGGTCCCTTGCCGTGAATTAGCGTTATTTGCCTGGAGCGGCTCAGCTGCATTAACTGAAGCCGGCGCCTGGCAGCTCGAATAATAATAAGGCTGTTGTCGTTAATAACCCGTCTTTGACGATGGGCGGGTTATTATTGCCTGCATCGTCGTGCGTTACCCATTAATAATAAATTCAGTTCATTCCATAATAAAAGGGTTTACCGATGAATAAAATCTGGGTCGGGTGTTTTCTCACGTCTCTGTATCTGCCATCCGTTATGGCGCAGGCGCCGTTATCGCTGGAGGAGCGACTGGCGCAAATGGAGCAGCGGCTAAAGGCAACGGAGGCGCGCGCCGCCAGCGCAGAGGCGGAAATTAAGACGCTGAAAGGCCAGCAGCAGGCCACGACGGTCGCCCGCGCGGCGCCGGCTACGCCGCGCCTGCAGCTAAACGACAATGGCGAATTAAAATTTTATGGCGACGTCGAATTTAACCTCGATGGCGCCAGCCGCACCGGCAGTCTGACGTCGGTCAAAACCAGCGCGAATAAAAGCTGGGCGCCGGGCGATAAAGAACGCTGGGATATTAATGGTCGTATTCTGCTGGGGATTGACGGCAGGCGTAATGGCGCTGACGGGAAATATGCCGGATTCAGCGTGCAGCCGCTGGCGGATATGGATGGCAAAATGAATCTCGACGATGCGGTATTTTTCTTTGGTCAGCAGGATGACTGGAAAATAAAAATAGGCCGCTTTGAAGCCTGGGATATGTTCCCCCTGAATCAGGACACCTTTATTGAGTATTCAGGCAATACCGCCAACGATCTCTATTCCGACGGCTATGGCTATATTTACATGATGAAAGAGGGACGCGGGCGCAGCAGCAGCGGCGGCAACCTTCTGTTCAGCAAAACGGTGGATAACTGGTATTTCGAGGTTAACACCCTGGTGGAGGACGGCAGTTCGCTGTTTGTCGATCAGAACTATCATGGTAACGCGCTGGAAAACCGCAAAAATGTGGTGTACGTGCGGCCGGTGGCGGTGTGGCAGTCCGGCGCCTGGTCGGCGGCCGCGGCGATAGAGAGCAATCTCGTCAACAATGCTTACGGCTATCAGAACCAGAGCGGACGCTGGGTCGACCAGTCAAATCGCACCGGCTACGGGCTGACCATGAGCTGGAACACCCTGAAAAGCGACCCGCAGGATGGGGCGGTGGTCAATCTGAGTACCGCCCTGCTGGACGCGGCGGACGAAACCGACTTCAGCGCCGGAATTAACGCCCTGTGGCATCGCGTGGAGCTGGGCTATATCTACGCGCATAACAAAATCGACCAGTTCAATATGGCCGGGGTGACCAGCGAATGTGATGGCGACTGCGCAATTCTCGCGCCGGGGCGCTATGACATCCATACCCTGCACACCTCCTGGCAGTTGCCGAATATTATGGCGATGCCGAACTTCAATATTTACCTTGGCGCCTATGCTTCGTGGCTCGATTCCACGGCAGCGAAGAGCGGGAATCCCGATGAACGCTACGGCGCTCGGGTGCGTTTTAAATATTTTTTCTGACAGGATACTCAGGCAGACTCTCCCGCGGCGGACGCCGCGGGAGAGTTCAGACGGGCAGGTTAGCGCATCGCGCGGCGCAGAATGCGGTCGGTCTGGCGCTGGAAGTCCTCGGCCGCTTCTTCCACCGACTTTTTACCGTAGTCGATGTACTGCAGGGTGGTGCCGAACTGGGCGACGATCTGCGGGTCGTCGAAGTACGGGGAGACCGGCAGGGTAGTCGGCAGGGATTGCGCCAGTTTCAGGCCAGACACCGCCGGATCGTCGGCTTTGATGATCCCGTCCTCGGTCAGGTAGTTGACCGCCGCTTTACTCAGTGGTACCCCACGCTCCAGTCCGAGAATATCCACCCCTTCTTTACTGTTCAGCAGGAAGTTAATCACTTTCGCCGCCGCCTGCGGGTTTTTCGTCGATTTGCCAATCGACAACATTTGCGCGGGCTTGAAGAACAGTCCGGCGTCGGTGGCGCCCGGCAGCATCGGGTATTCCCCCAGCACCAGCTTCGCCGGCGGCTTCAGGTTATCGGAATATTTGTTGATGGTGGAGTTCCACATGTAGGTGCCGCCCCATTCACCCTGGATCCACGGCTTCATCTCGTACATGTTGCTCTTGCCGAACGAGGCATAGTAGCGGGTGTCCGGCATCACATGGTTGTCGATAAGCTTCTTATACATACCGAAGAAATCTGCCCACTGCGCTTTGCTGTAGGAAAATTTGCGCCCCTTCTCATCGATGGCCGGCTGATTGTATTTTTGCACCATATAAGAGTTGAGCAGCGCCAGCACGTCCTGGTGTTCGAGCACGACCGGGTAGTACTGTTTCCCGAGCTTGCTTTCGAAGGTTTTGCCCGCCGCCATAAGCTCATCCCAGGTTTTCGGGAAGGCGATGCCCGCCTTTTTCCACGCTTCGTCGTTAAAGTAGAAGACGCGGGCGGTGACGGAAATGGGAATACCGTTAAGCTTGCCGTTGACCGTGGTGGACTGCAGCTCTTTGGCATCGAACTGGCTGAGGTCGATCTCGTCTTTCAGGGTATTGAGATCGTAAAAGCCCTCGCCATTTTTCGAAAAGATCGGCAACCAGTTCCAGTTGGTCTGCATCACGTCAGGCTCAGTGCCGCCGGCAATCTGGGTGGTCAGGCGCGAAAGATGGCCGTCCCAGCCGGTGTATTCTGCTTTGACGTTAATGTCGGGATGTTGTTTGTGGAATTCCTCCAGCGCCTTGAGGGTGACCTGATGGCGGCCGTTGCCCCCCCACCAGGACATACGAAGGTCGACATCCTTCGCCATTGACGGTAATGCGGTAAGGCCCAGAGTGGCGGAGATGACGGCGCTTAAAAGCACGTTTTTCATTTTAATACTCCAGTGTTCACAGAGAGAGGTTCTGTTCGGTTTTCGCGTCAAAGATGTGACACTTATTGA
This sequence comes from Klebsiella sp. PK18, assembly GCF_057784655.1. Lineage (NCBI taxonomy): Bacteria > Pseudomonadati > Pseudomonadota > Gammaproteobacteria > Enterobacterales > Enterobacteriaceae > Klebsiella > Klebsiella sp. PK18. Next base: position 884,856 of record NZ_CM173493.1, read on the forward strand.
GATCAAATTTGAAATAAACCTTGCGATGAAGGCCCTTCTCGAGCATGGGTTTCGCTTCATCGGACGGCACGCGGGCGGTCAGCTCATAATCAGCAACCTTCAGATAAACAAAGAATTCATGTCCCATGTTTTCCACACGTACCATTTCACCCGTGCAGGAACCCTCGGCAAAGGGTTCATCGGAGAGAGAGACAAACTCCGGGCGCACGCCAAAGAAAACCTGCTGATTCTTATGGGTCTCAACTTTGCTTTGCAGCAGGTCGTTGAGCGGCAGTCGCTGATCGCCCAGCGTCAGATGCAGGCGACCGTCGTGCTCAACCAGCTGGCTGGGGCGAATATTCATCTCCGGCGCGCCGATGAACCCGGCGACAAACATATTTTTCGGCTGGTGGTAGAGATTGTCTGGCGTATCAACCTGCATAATGTGGCCGAGCTTCATCACGCAGATGCGGTCGCCCATGGTCATCGCTTCCGTCTGATCGTGGGTGACGTAGACGGTGGTCGCCGGTTTGCCGGATTTTTTCAACTGCTTATGCAGATCGGAAATGCGGATCCGCATCGAGGCGCGCAGTTTGGCGTCAAGGTTGGAGAGCGGTTCGTCGAACAGGAAAACGTCCGGTTTTTTGACGATCGCCCGACCCACCGCCACGCGCTGCGCCTGGCCGCCGGAGAGCTGGCGCGGCAGGCGATCGAGCAGTTCTTCCAGTTCGAGAATTTTCGCCGCTTCTTCCACCTGTCTGTCGATTTGCGCCTTCGGCAGCTTGCTCAGCTTCAGGCCGAAGGCGAGGTTTTCGCGCACCGTCATATGCGGATAGAGGGCGTAGTTCTGGAACACCATCGCGATGCCACGTGATTTTGGCGCCAGGTTGTTGACGATTTTGTCCCCAATCCGCACCTCGCCGCCGCTGATGGTTTCCAGACCCGCCAGCATGCGCAGGGTGGTCGATTTGGCGCAGCCGGAGGGGCCGACGATCACCATAAATTCGCCATCGGCAATCTTCAGGTCGATACCATGCACCGCTTTAAACCCGTTGGAGTAAACTTTTTCCAGTTTGTTGAAAATGACTTCAGCCATGATATTTCCCTCTTAACCTTTGATTCCGCTGCTGGTCACGCCCTGCACGAAGTAGCGTTGAGCCAGGAAGAAGACAATGATGGACGGCAGAATGGAGATACTCGCCATTGCCAGAATTTCGTTCCACGGCGCGCCTTCCGTGACGTCGATGGACATTTTTAGCGCCAGCGCGATGGGATACTTATCGACGCTGTAGACGTAGATCAGCGGGCCGATAAAGTCGTTCATCGACCACATGAACTGGAACAGCGCCACCGAGATAATGGCCGGCTTGAGGATCGGCACGACCACGTACCACAGCACCTGGATGGAGTTGCAGCCGTCGATCTGCGCCGCCTCTTCCATATCGCGTGGGACGCCGCGCAGAAACTGGATCAGCATGAAGACAAAGAATCCCTGGGTGGCGAAGGCCAGCGGCAGGTACAGCGGCAGATAGCTGTTCAGCATCCCCATTTCACGGAACATCAGGTACTGCGGGATCAGCAGGACGGTGCTCGGCAGCAGCATGGTGGTGATGAGCGTTGCGAACCAGAACTTCTTCCACGGGATCTCAAAGCGTGCAAAGCCGTACGCCACGATGGTGGAGGAGATGATCGTTAACACCACCTTCGGGATCACATATTTAAAGGTGTTAAGCATATAGTGGCCGAAATGGTATTCGGTGCCGGTCTTCCAGCCATTGATAAACCCGTCCCAGGTCGCGTGGGCAGGCCACAGTCCGAGGGTGGTGAAGATCTCATGGTTCGGCTTGAACGAGGCGGAGAACATCCACGCCAGCGGGTAGAGCATCAGCAGGCCGACGAATATCAACACGACGTAGCGTACCACCCGACTCACCTTTTCCCGACGCAGCGTACGAGCGACCTCACGATCGGCGTTGCTCATTACCGGCGCCATCTGTTGAATATCAGCCATTTTTGCCTCCCTTATCGGCGGAGTAGAAGACCCAGTATTTCGATGACTTAAAGGCTATCGATGCAAAGACCGCGACGACGAGGAACAACACCCATGCCAGCGCGGCGCCATAGCCCATGTCGAAGTACTTAAAGGCGGTATCGTAGATATAGAGTGAGAACAGGTAGGTGTAATAGGTTGGGCCGCCGCCGGTTATCACGTACGGGCCGGTAAACTCCTGGAACGCCTGAGTGGTCTGCATAATAAAGTTGAAGAAAATGACCGGAGTGATCAGCGGCACGGTGACCTTCATGAACATCTGCCACTTTGAGGCGCCGTCGATCATCGCCGCCTCATACTGCGACTGCGGAACGTTCTGCAGCGCGGCGAGGAAGATGACCATCGCGGAACCAAACTGCCAGACGCGCAGCAGGGTGACCGACATCAGCGCCAGCGAAGGCTCCCCCAGCCAGTTGACGGCATCAATGCCAAAGACGGCGAGGAAGCTATTCAGCAGGCCGTCAATGGCGAACAGGGCGCGCCACAGTACCGCAATAGCCACCGAGCTGCCGAGAATCGACGGAATGTAGTAGGCGGTACGGAAAAAGCCGATGCCGCGCAGTTTGAAATTGAGCACAAAAGCAATGCCGAGGGCGAAAGCCAGTTTTAAGGGAATAGTTAAAAAAACGTAGGCAAAGGTCACGCCCATCGATTTCCAGAACAGGCTGTCCTCGGTCAACATATAGCGATAGTTTTCGATGCCGTTAAATACCGGCGGGCTCATCAAGTCGTACTCAGTAAAACTGAGAAAGAAAGATGAAACAAAGGGAAAAGCGGTAAAGACGATCAGCCCGATGATATAGGGTGATATCCATGCCAATCCCAGCAGCTTGTTTTCATTCATACATACCTACCTGGCTTACGAGTTGTAATACGGATTCGGTGACGCGGCGCTGTCGGCCTTTTCGCCTGACAGCGCAAAAATGTCTGAACGCTTCCTCTGATTAACATGTCCTTGTTAATGAATGGGTTAGTAATTAAGTGAGCCAGCAAGTGGCGTGCTGTCAGGCTCGCTTTTATGCTACTCTATTTTTTATAAAACACCGTTTTAATTTCATTTTATTGCGATTTATTTCTGCGTCATGCAGATCAGGATGGAAATGTGATCAAAGTCGAAACGATGTTTCAAAAAGGTGAGGTGGTAAGCATTTTAGGGGACTGCGGGAGCCTGAAAAGAATGAAGGTTCAGCGTTAACTGAGCGAAAAATATTATTACCAGGATAATGATTGTGACGGCATCTTTTTTAATGCCTGCGGTAACACGTAAACCGGGGGCGGTGAACGCCCCCATCATGGATCAGCGTGAGAGAAAATCTTCGCGGACCGGCGTGAAGGTATCGAGCAGCGTGCCGGGCTGCAGGCAGACGCAGCCGTGCATGATCCCTGGCTGCTTATACAACGTATCGCCGGCGCTGACGACGCGCGTCTCCTCGCCGATGGTGAATTCAAACTCACCGGAGAGCACATAGGTGAGCTGTTCGTGGGGATGGTTATGCATCGGGCCGACGGCGCCGGCGGCAAAATTCACCTCCACGGCCATCATTTTACCGTCGTGGGCCAGAATGCGGCGGGTTACGCCATTGCCGAGGTCTTCAAGGGTGGTGTCTTTATGGAAAATAAACATCGGGCGGTCCTGTTGTTAAAGTGAAACATTGTTTCATTTAACTTATCCCACTCTTCATGAAAAAGAAATACGCGGCCAGAGAAGTGGAAAGTTGATCACAAGTTTGCTTCACTGGCAGAAACGACATAAGGAGCAGAAGATGAAAACCATTGGCCTGTTAGGCGGCATGAGCTGGGAGTCCACGATCCCCTATTATCGGTTGATCAATGAGGGCGTTAAGGCGCGACTGGGCGGCCTGCACTCTGCCAGCCTGGTGCTGCACAGCGTCGATTTTCACGACATCGAAGCCTGCCAGTCCGCCGGCGACTGGGATCGCGCCGGGGAGATCCTTGCTGAAGCCGCGGTTGGGCTGCAGCAGGCGGGGGCCGAAGGCATTGTCCTGTGCACCAACACGATGCATAAAGTCGCGGATGCCATCGCCGCCCGCTGCCAGGTTCCCTTCCTGCATATTGCCGATGCCACCGGGCGGGCGATTGCCGCCAAAGGCCAGCGCCGGGTCGCGCTGCTGGGCACCCGCTATACCATGGAGCAGACCTTTTACCGCGGTCGTCTGCTGGAGCAGTTTGCCATCGAGACGTTGATCCCCGAGGCTGACGATCGGGCGCGGATCAATCAGATCATCTTCGACGAACTCTGTCTCGGCACTTTCAGCGAGGCGTCGCGGGATTATTATCTGCAGGTGATCGCCGCCCTGGCGGAGCAGGGGGCGGAAGGGGTTATTTTCGGCTGTACGGAAATTGGCCTGCTGGTGCCTGCCGAGCTCAGCCCGCTGCCGGTCTTTGACACTGCGGCGATCCACGCAGAAGACGCGGTCAACTTTATGCTCTCTGCAGGACCGACGCCAGCGGCGTGAGGATCTGCGGCAGACTCTCCTGCAGATGTGCAACAAAGGCGTCGACCAGCGCCGATCGCGGGCGGTGGAGGGGGCGGATCAGGCTGACGGTAAACGGCACCTCGACGCTAAAGCGGCGCACCACCACGCCGCTATCGGCATAGTCCAGAGCGGTCAAGGGATTCACCACCGAGATCCCGGCGCCGGCGCGCACCATGGCGCAGATCGAGGCCGCGCTGTGGGTTTCGACCACCATCCGCCGTTTAACCTGATGCTCAAGGAACAGGGCGTCAAGCAGCTGGCGATAGCTGTCGGTGCGCGACAGGCTGATGTAGTTTTCGCCCTGAAAATCGGCGGGGGTCAGCGTCGTCTGCACCGCCAGCGGATGGCCGGCAGGCAGCACGCAGACTTCATTCAGCGTCAGCAGCGGGGTGCGTTCGGTGCCCGCCGGGGTATGCAGGGTCTCCGTCAGGCCGAGGTCATGGCGCTGGGCGGAGAGCCACTCCTCCAGCAGCGGCGACTCCTGGGGGACGATCTGCAGGCTGACCTCCGGGTAGCGAGCGAGAAACGGCGGCAACAGCAGCGGCAGAAAGGACTGGGAAAAGACCGGCAGGCAGGCGATCGACAGCTCGCCCTGGCGGAACTCGCGCAGGCTCTCGGCGGCGCTGACGATGCGGTCCAGGCCGTACCAGGAACGCTGAACCTCCTCAAACAAACGCAGGCCCTGCACCGTCGGCTGCAGGCGACCGCGGGTCCGTTCAAACAGCTTCAGGCCGAGCACTTTCTCAAAGCGCGCCAGCTCGCGGCTGACCGTGGGTTGCGAGGTGTGCAGCATCCGCGCCGCTTCGGTCAGATTGCCGGTGGTCATCACCGCGTGAAAGATTTCGATATGACGCAAATTAACGGCTGGCATGCGGTCTCCATGAGGCTCGGCTGTAACCATATCATTTTTGCATAGAGTTGCGATAAAACGATATTTTTTATTCGTCCGCCACTGTGGCGTAATCGAAAAAAAACAGCGACCAACACACGCACTGCACCGGAGTTCTTATGCCACACTCGCTTTACGCCACCGATACTGACCTGACCGCAGACAACCTGCTGCGCCTGCCCGCGGAATTTGGCTGTCCAGTCTGGGTCTATGATGCGCAGATTATTCGCCGCCAGATTGCCCAGCTCAGCCAGTTTGACGTGGTACGTTTTGCGCAAAAAGCCTGCTCTAACATTCATATTCTGCGTCTGATGCGTGAGCAGGGGGTGAAGGTGGACTCGGTGTCGCTGGGGGAGATCGAACGGGCGCTGGCGGCGGGCTACGATCCGCAGCAGAATCCAGAGGATATCGTCTTTACCGCCGATCTGATCGACGACGCCACCCTCGATCGGGTGAAAGCGTTACAGATCCCGGTGAACGCCGGCTCGATCGACATGCTGAGCCAGCTGGGCGAGGTGTCGCCGGGCCATCGCGTCTGGCTGCGCGTCAACCCGGGCTTTGGTCACGGCCACAGCCAGAAAACCAATACCGGCGGGGAGAACAGCAAGCATGGTATCTGGTACAGCCACCTGCCGGCGGCGCTGGAAGTGATGCGTCGCTATCAGCTGCAGCTGGTCGGGATCCATATGCATATTGGCTCTGGCGTTGACTACGGTCATCTGGAGCAGGTGTGCGGCGCGATGGTGCGTCAGGTCGTCGACTTTGGCCAGGATCTGCAGGCCATCTCCGCCGGCGGCGGTCTGTCGATTCCTTACCGCGAAGGCGAAGAGGCCATCGACACCGCCCACTATTATGGCCTGTGGAACCGCGCCAGGGAGCAGATCGCGGCCCATCTGGGGCACCCGGTGAAACTGGAGATTGAACCCGGACGCTTCCTGGTGGCCGAGTCCGGCGTGCTGGTGTCGCAGGTGCGCAGCGTGAAAGAGATGGGCAGCCGTCACTTTGTGCTGATTGACGCCGGCTTTAACGACCTGATGCGCCCGGCAATGTACGGTAGCTATCACCATATCACCGCTCTGGCGGCGGATGGTCGCGATCTCAGCGCCGCGCCGCAGGTGGAAACCGTGGTGGCCGGGCCGCTGTGCGAATCCGGGGACGTCTTTACCCAGCAGGAAGGGGGCAAAGTCGAGACCCGCCTGCTGCCGGCGGTGGTGCCTGGGGACTATCTGGTGCTCCATGACACCGGCGCCTACGGGGCTTCGATGTCATCCAACTATAACAGCCGTCCGCTGCTGCCGGAGGTGCTGTTTGATGGCGGCAAGGCGCGGCTGATCCGCCGTCGCCAGACCATTCAGGAGCTGCTGGCCTTAGAGCTTATTTAAAAAAGGTCCCGTCGTTACCGACTCGCGCAGCACCAGCGTGCCGGTAAACGGCGGGATCGTTTCTATCGGCTGCTGGTTAGCAAGCTTGATCGCCTGATCGATAGCCGTGGTGATCATGTTGTCGATCGGCAGATAGACCGTCGACAGCCCCGGCTCCAGCCATTTCGCGCTTGGCGCATCGTCGAAGCCAAACAGCGACACATCCTGCGGAATACGCAGCCCCGCCTGATGCAGCGCCTTTGACGCCCCCAGCGCCATATCATCGTTACAGGAAAACAGCGCGCTGAAGCGGGCTTTCTCGTCCAGCAGTTCCCGGCACAGTTCGTAGCCGCGGGTCATCGTCGAGTCCCCGTACTTCACCCGGCTCGGATCCCACTCAATACCATGTTTTAGCAGCGCGTTGCGGTAGCCCTGCAGGCGAGCCTGGCCCGTGGGGGTGTGCATCGGGACGGTCATGCAGGCGATATCGCGGTGGCCCTGGGTAATCAGATACTCCACGGCCTGAAAGGCGGCTTCCTGCTGCTCGAAGAACACGCAGCGTTCGCGGGCCTGCGCCACATCGCGGTTAATCACCACCAGCGGCATGGCGATCGAATTAATCAGCGACATGATCGCCTTCTCGCTCATGTGCCGGGTATAGAGGATGATCGCATCGCATTGCCGGTCGGCGAGCATCTGCACCGCTTCCTCTTCGCGCTCCGGCGTATCATGACCGTCAGTGACGATAAGCTGCTTTCCCCAGGCTTCCGTCTGGCGTGAAGCCTGCTGCAGCAGACGGCCAAAGTAGAAGCCGTCGAAGGTGGAGACGACCAGCCCGATACTATTGCTGGTCTGATTGGCCAGCGAGCGTGCGAGAAAATTCGGCCGGTAGCCCAGCTCTTCCATCGCTTTAAAGACCTGTTGGCGGGTGCTCTCTTTCACCTGACCTGTGCCGTTCAACACGCGGGAAACCGTCGCTTTCGAGACGCCTGCGCGAATTGAGACATCCAGCATTGTAGCCATTCATCGATTCCTGATTTCACGTGGTAAAGCGCAGTTTATCACAGACCGAAAAGGGACATATCGACGGGGCGGGGCGGAAAAACCATCGCGATCACGCTTTTGGCAGGAACTGACGAGCCGGCATAGTCTGGTATGCCAATGTCGATTCTATCGGATATTTGGGATACCACTGTGCGCGTTGCGAGCGCTGTCACAGAACTATTTTTGCCTGGAGACTATGTTTTGGTATGCCAAAAGTCTCTGGCTGTTCACCTGGCCGCAATAAGCCCTTTACTCTGAGGTACTCTTTTATGGCATTACAGGACAAACTGATCGACGCGCTGGGGCGTTTCGCGACGACATTCAACAGCTATCGCTACATTATGGCGATCAAATCGGCGTTTATTACTCTGATGCCGGTGATCATCGTCGGGGCCTTTTCGGTACTGATCTCCAATATGGTGCTGGATCCGAAGAATGGGCTCGCCAGCTTTTCCTCGCTCTCCTTTCTTGCGGCGCTGAAGCCGATCACCAGCGCGCTTAACTACGCCACGCTCAACTTCCTCAATATCGGCGCCGTGTTTCTGATCGGTATTGAGCTGGGGCGGATCAACGGCATCAAAAGCCTGTTTCCCGGCCTGCTGGCGGTGATCTGCTTTATCTGCGTCACGCCGACGACGGTGGAGATGATGGTCGATGGCCAGATGCACGTGGTGAAAGATGTCCTGCTGCGCCAGTTCTCCGATACCCGCAGCCTGTTCCTCGGGATGTTCATCGCCATTCTGTCAGTGGAGATTTACTGCTGGCTGGAGGGGCGCAAGGGACTGAAGATCAAAATGCCGGATACCGTGCCGCCGAACGTTTCCGCCTCTTTTTCGGCGCTGATCCCGGCGATCATCACCACCACCGCGATCGCCACCCTGGGTTTTCTCTTTCACCAACTGACGGGAATGTATCTCTACGATGCGGTCTACCAGGTGGTGCAGCAGCCGCTGGAGCGGGTGGTGCAGAGCCTGCCGGGGATCCTGCTGCTGATGTTCGTCGCCCAGCTGTTCTGGGTGATTGGCATTCACGGCAACCAGATGATCAAGCCGATCCGCGAGCCGCTGCTTCTGGGGGCGATCACCGTCAATATGAGCGCTTTTGAGCAGGGAAAAGAGGTACCGAACATTATCACGATGCCCTTCTGGGACGTCTACATGAGCATCGGCGGCTCGGGGCTGACCATCGGCCTGCTGATTGCGGTGATGATCGCCACGAAGCGTAAAGAGATGAAAGAGATCGCCAAGCTGTCGATAGGCCCGGGGCTGTTCAATATTAACGAGCCGGTGATCTTCGGGATGCCGATCATGCTCAACCCGATCCTCGCTATCCCGTTTATCATCACCCCGCTGGTGACCGGCAGCATCGGCTATTTCGCCACCCTGACCGGCTTCGCCGGCAAGGCGGTAGTGATGGTGCCCTGGACCACGCCGCCGCTGATCAACGCCTGGCTCTCCACCGCCGGCTCGATGGGGGCGGTGGTGACCCAGCTTATCTGCATCGTGACCGCGGTGCTTATCTATCTGCCTTTCGTCAAAATCGCCTCCCGCCGTGCCGATGCCGCACAGCGTCAGGCCGACAATCAACAGACCGCCAACCCTGTCTGAGGAGCCTATGACTACCGTACGGATGACCATTCCCGATGATTTTATCCTTGGCGCGGCGGCTTCCGCCTGGCAGACCGAGGGCTGGAGCGGGAAAAAACCGGGGCAGGACTCCTGGCCCGATCTCTGGTACAAAAACGACCGCCACGTCTGGCATAACGGCTATGGCCCGGCGGTGGCCACCGATTTTATCAACCGCTTTCAGGAAGATGTGCAGTTGATGAAGCTGGCCGGGCTGACCCACTACCGCACCTCAATCAACTGGTCGCGCTTTCTGACCGACTATGAAAACGTCACGGTGGATGAGGAGTATGCGGCCTATTACGACCAGCTGTTCGATGCGCTGCTGGCCAACGGCATCACGCCGATGATCTGCCTTGAGCATTATGAATTGCCCGGCTATCTGCTGGAAAAGTATGGCGGCTGGGGGTCGAAAACGGTGGTCGAGCTGTTTGTGCGCTACGCGGAGCAGGTCTTTGCCCGCTACCACCCGAAGGTGACCCGCTGGTTTACCTTTAATGAGCCAATTGTGGTACAGACCCGGGTCTATCTGGATGCCCTGCGCTGGCCCTATGAGCAGAACACCAGCACCTGGATGCAGTGGAACTATCATAAGGTGCTGGCGACCGCCAGCGTCGTGAAGCGGTTTCGCGAGCTCGGCTATCCCGGGACCGTCGGCTGCATCCTCAATCCGGAGGTGACCTACCCACGCTCACGCGCCCCCCATGACCTGCGCGCGGCGGAGATCTACGATCTGTTCTACAACCGCATGTTCCTCGACCCGCTGGTGCACGGGGTCTGGCCGCCGGAGCTTCTTGCACTGCTCGAACAGCATCAGGTGACGTGGGACGCCAGCGAGGAGGATCTGGCGATTATTCGCGAGCACACCGTCGATGAGCTGGGGATTAATCTTTACTACCCGCACCGGGTCAAAGCCCCGTCGCGGGCCTGGCATCCGCATACCCCGTTTCATCCGGCCTGGTATTATGAGCCGTTTGAGCTGCCCGGCCGGCGAATGAACGCCTCCCGCGGCTGGGAAATCTACCCGCAAATCATCTTTGATATGGCGATGCGGATCAAAAATGACTATCGCAACATCCCCTGGTTCGTGGCGGAGAGTGGGATGGGGGTGGAAAACGAAGGCCAGTTCCGTAATCGCGAAGGCACCATCGATGACAGTTACCGCATCCGTTTTATCAGCGAACATCTGTGGCACACCCTTCGCGCCCGCGAGGCAGGGGCCAACTGCCAGGGCTATATGCTGTGGGCGTTTACCGACAACGTATCGCCGATGAACGCCTTTAAAAACCGCTACGGGCTTATCGAAATCGACCTGCAAAACCATCGCGCCCGGCGACCCAAAGCCTCGGCGCACTGGTTTCGTCAGCTGGGCGAACGGCGTGAACTGGTGCTGGATATCGATGATGAATACCGCTAGCCGGGGGCAATTTTTGCTAAGATAGCGGCGTATTTGACTCGCAGGCATGTAACGCACAGGTGATTTTGTGGAAAAAGCGATAATTCCGCCGGAAAAGAAGCCCTATCAGGAGATTGGTGATGACTTACGCGCCCAGATCGCGCAGGGGCGCTACCCGGTCGGGTCGCGTTTGCCGCCGGAACGCCATATTGCCGAAACCTATGGCGTCAGCCGGACCATCGTGCGCGAAGCGCTGTTGATGCTGGAGCTGCAGGGGACGGTGGATATTCGTCAGGGATCCGGGGTGTACGTCATGCGTATTCCCCATGAAAACGACAGCGAAGAGGAGCAACTGCTCAGCAGCGACGTCGGTCCGTTTGAAATTCTGCAGGCGCGCCAGCTGCTGGAGAGCAATATCGCCGCCTTTGCCGCGAAAATGGCCACCCGCGCCGATATCGACAATCTGAAGCGGATTGTCGAGCAGGAGCAGCGGGCTATCGCCCTCAACGACACCGCGCAGGATAACGCTCGTCTGTTCCATCTGGTGCTGGCCGGGGCGACGCAGAACCAGATGCTGCTGGCGACGGTGGAGCGGATCTGGCTGCAGATGGACAGCAGCCCGCTGTGGCAGCAGTTCAATGTGCATATTGCCAGCCGCGCCTGGCGGCTGAAGTGGCTCGGTGACCGACAGACGCTGCTCGCCGCGCTGCGGCGTCGCGATGTGATGGGCGCCTGGCAGGCGATGTGGCAGCATCTGGAAAACGTCAAAAACAGTCTGCTGGAGCTGTCCGATGAAGACGCCCCCGACTTTGACGGCTATCTGTTCGACTCGGTGCCGATTTTTCAGGGGAAGCTGGTATGACGATCCTGCCGCTGTACGCTGCGCCGCAGTACGCCCCGCAGGTAACCGACTGGCTGTGGCACGCCTTTGGCGGCGAGACGCTGCCGCGGGAGTTTTTCGCCAGCATTGTGCAGCATAGCCAGACGGCGGAGGCGCTGCCATTGACCTTTATTGCCGTGGAAGGCGAGCAGTTGCTCGGCACGATTGGCCTCTGGCGCTGCGACTTGATCAGCCGCCAGGATCTGTTTCCCTGGCTGGCGGCGCTGTACGTCGCGCCCGTCGCCCGCGGTCAGGGGCTGGCCGGAAAACTGCAGCGGCATGTGATCGATTATGCCCGCCGCGCGGGCTTTCGGGAGCTCTATCTCTACTCCGCCTGCCGGGATTTCTATGAACGCTTCGGCTGGCGCTACATCGGCGAGGGGCTGGATTACCCGGCCACCGCCGTGCATCTCTATCGCTATGACTTATCGCCTTCCAGCGGGGCGACCACCGAGTGACGGCGCACCAGCGTCGGGCTGAACAGGTGGGTGATCTCCGGGGCCGGGCGGTGCTCCGCCAGGGCTAAGGCCAGCTCGGCCGCCTGGGTCGCCATGGTGACGATCGGGTAGCGGACAGTAGTCAGCCGCGGACGGACATAGCGCGAAATCAGGACATCGTCGAAGCCAATCAGCGAAATTTCCCGCGGGACGTCGATGCCGTTGTCGTTGAGTACGCCCATCGCGCCGGCGGCCATCGAGTCGTTATAGCAGGCGACGGCGCTAAAGTGGCGGCCGCGGCCAAGCAGTTCGGTCATTGCCAGTTCGCCGCCGCTTTCATCCGGTTCAGCAAAGGCGACCAGCCGGTCATTGCACGGCAGGCCGCTCTCTTCCAGCGCCGCGTAGTACCCCTGCAGTCGATCTTCCGCATCGGAGATATGGTGGTTTGAGCACAGATAGCCGATACGCGTGTGCCCCTGCTGGATCAAATGACGGGTCGCCAGCCAGGCGCCATAGCGGTCGTCCAGCGCCACGCAGCGGGTTTCATACCCGGGCAGGATGCGGTTGATCAGCACCATGCCGGGGATCTGCTTCATTAATCCCGCCAGTTCCTCATCGGGGATCATTTTGGCGTGCACCACCAGCGCCGCGCAGCGGTGGCGGATCAACTGCTCTATCGCCTGGCGCTCCTTCTGCACGTTGTGGTAGCCATTGCCAATCAGCAAAAAGTTGCCGGTGCGGTAAGCCACCTGTTCGACGGCTTTGACCATCGCGCCGAAGAAGGGGTCGGAGACATCACCCACCACCAGGCCGACGGTTTCTGTTGACTGCTGGGCTAGCGCCCGGGCGTTCGCGTTGGGATGATAGTTCAGGGTTTCCATCGCCGCGCCCACGGACTGACGCGAGGCTTCGCTGGCTTTGGGAGAGTTATTGATGACGCGGGAGACGGTAGCGACGGAGACTCCTGCGAGTCGGGCTACATCCTTAATTGTCGCCATACCATGCCTTTTATAGGGTAAGCGTTTACATACTGCTATGTTACGGGAAAGAGCGGCAGATTCAAGGCGCGGCGGCGAAGGAATGGCGCAAATGTGATTCAGGCCGGGCTTATGGGTAACCTGGTTACATTGACGTCATCGCTAATTGAAACCGACGCAGGGAAATACAAACCTTTGCTTACACTTTGCGATGCGCTGTTGCGAATGTTCGCTGGTTTGTTCGCGGACCCGGTTGATATTCTGGCTATCCCAGAGGTATTGATAGGTGGAGTCAACGTCACGTTGACCACTTTACTTACACCAGCCTGCGCAGATGCGCAGGTTTTTTTTTGCCCGCTATCGGCGTTGTTACAGATAGCGAAAATCGTAATACCTGGTTGCACTTAGGCTCACTCCCTTGCGTTTTCCCGCTGGCTCGTTACGGTCGAAAAACGCGACAATCGAGATCCCAGAGGTATTGATAGGTGAGTTTCTTAGGTACGCTCTTCGTACTGAACGTCTTACACCGACCTGCGCGGATGCGCAGGTTTTTTTTATTCCGAAAATCTCCCCGCTGCACTGCTTTCCCATGCCTTCTCGTGTAACCTGCTTTGACTCATCACCGGTCACATGGAGTTGTTATGCTTTTGGGATTTTTCAGACTGCTGTTCAAGGGGTTATACCGGGTCAGACTGACCGGCGACACGCAGGCTTTATACCAGCAAAAGGTCTTAATTACCCCGAACCACGTCTCTTTCCTCGACGGCATTCTGCTGGCGCTGTTTTTGCCGGTCCGACCGGTTTTTGCGGTCTATACCTCAATCAGCCAGCGCTGGTTTATGCGCGCGCTGACGCCGATTATCGATTTTGTACCGCTGGACCCGACCAAACCGATGTCGATCAAACATCTGGTGCGGCTGATTGAGCAGGGGCGGCCGGTGGTTATCTTCCCGGAAGGGCGAATTTCGGTTAGCGGCTCGCTGATGAAAATTTATGACGGCGCCGCCTTTGTCGCCGCCAAATCGCAGGCGACCATCGTGCCGCTACGCATTGACGGCGCCGAACTGACGCCCTTCAGCCGGCTGAAGGGGCTGGTGAAGCGTCGCCTGTTCCCGCGTATTCAGCTGCATCTGCTGCCGCCCACCCATCTGCCGATGCCCGAGGCGCCGCGCGCCCGCGACCGGCGGAAAATCGCCGGGGAAATGCTGCATCAAATCATGATGGAAGCCCGGATGGCAGTGCGTCCGCGGGAAACCCTGTATGAATCGCTGCTGGCGGCACAGGACCGCTTCGGCGCGCGCAAACCCTGCGTGGAGGATATCAACTTCCAGCCGGATACCTATCGCAAGCTGCTGACCAAAACCCTGTTTGTCGCCCGCATTCTGGAAAAATACAGCCAGCGGGGCGAAAAGATTGGCCTGATGCTGCCTAACGCCGGCATCAGCGCGGCGGTGATTTTCGGCGCTATCGCCCGCGGGCGTATTCCGGCGATGATGAACTATACCGCCGGGGTGAAAGGGCTCAGCAGCGCGATAGCCGCCGCGGAAATCAACACTATTTTTACCTCACGCACCTTCCTCGATAAAGGCAAACTCTGGCATCTGCCGGAGCAGCTGACCCAGGTGCGCTGGGTATTCCTCGAAGATCTTAAAGGTGATATCACCCTCGCTGACAAACTATGGATTTTCGGACATCTGCTGGCGCCGCGTCTGGCGCAGGTTAAGCAGCAGCCGGAAGACGCGGCGATGATCCTCTTCACCTCCGGCTCGGAGGGTAATCCGAAAGGGGTGGTGCACAGCCATAAGAGCCTGCTGGCCAACGTCGAGCAGATCAAAACCATCGCCGACTTTACCGCCAACGACCGCTTTATGTCGGCGCTGCCGCTGTTCCACTCCTTTGGCCTCACCGTCGGCCTGTTGACGCCGCTGTTTACCGGGGCAGAAGTGTTTCTCTATCCCAGCCCGCTGCACTATCGCGTGGTGCCGGAGCTGGTCTACGATCGCAACTGCACGGTGCTGTTCGGTACCTCGACCTTCCTCGCCAACTATGCCCGCTTCGCTAATCCGTATGATTTCTACCGCCTGCGCTATGTGGTCGCCGGGGCGGAGAAACTGCAGGAGAGCACCAAACAGCTGTGGCAGGATAAATTCGGCCTGCGCATTCTCGAAGGCTATGGCGTGACCGAGTGCGCGCCGGTGGTATCGATTAACGTGCCGATGGCGGCGAAGGTTGGCACCGTGGGCCGTATCCTGCCGGGGATGGACGCCCGCCTGCTGGCGATGCCAGGCATCGAGCAAGGGGGGCGACTGCAGCTGAAAGGGCCAAACATCATGAAAGGCTACCTGCGGGTGGAAAACCCCGGGGTACTGGAAACGCCGGCGGCGGAAAACCAGCACGGTGAGAAGGAAGCGGGCTGGTATGACACCGGCGATATCGTCACCTTCGACGAGCAGGGCTATGTTCGCATCCAGGGCCGTGCGAAGCGCTTTGCCAAAATCGCCGGCGAGATGATCTCCCTCGAGATGGTGGAGCAGGTGGCCCTCGGCGCGTCGCCGGACAAAATGCACGCCACGGCGATTAAGCAGGACGCCAGCAAAGGCGAGGCGCTGGTGCTGTTTACCACCGATAATGAACTGACTCGCGAAGCCCTGCTGCGCTACGCTCGCCAGCACGGAGTACCGGAGCTGGCGGTACCGCGAGATATACGCTGGCTGAAGCAACTGCCGGTACTGGGCAGCGGCAAGCCAGACTATGTCACCCTGAAAAACATGGTCGACGAGGCGGAAACAACCCATGAGTGAGTCAGTACATACTAACCCTTCGCTGTACTCGAAAGGGATGCTGGCGGTGATCTGCGCCCAGTTCCTGTCGGCCTTCGGCGACAATGCGCTTCTCTTCGCCACCCTGGCGCTGATGAAGCAGCTCTATTATCCGGAGTGGAGCCAGCCGGTCCTGCAGATGTTGTTTGTGGGCGCTTACATTCTTTTTGCTCCTTTTGTCGGCCAGTTTGCTGATAGCTTTGCCAAAGGCCGGGTGATGATGGTGGCTAACGGTCTGAAGCTGCTCGGCGCCGGCTGCATCTGCTTCGGTGTCAATCCGTTTATCGGCTATACGCTGGTGGGGATTGGCGCCGCCGCCTATTCGCCGGCCAAGTATGGCATTCTCGGTGAACTGACTACCGGCGATAAGTTGGTGAAGGCTAACGGACTGATGGAGTCCTCGACCATCGCGGCGATCCTGCTGGGCTCCATGGCCGGCGGGATCCTCGCCGACTGGCACGTGCTGGCGGCGCTGATCGTCTGCGCGCTGGTCTACGGCGGGGCGGTAGTGGCAAACCTGTGGATACCCAGGCTGCCGGCGGCGCGCCCGGGGCAGTCGTGGCGTTTTAAGCCAATGACGCACAGCTTCTTCAGCGCCTGCCGCACGCTGTGGCGCAACGGCGAAACCCGCTTTTCGCTGATGGGGACCAGCCTGTTCTGGGGCGCTGGCGTGACCCTGCGCTTCCTGCTGGTGATCTGGGTGCCGGTGGCGCTGGGCATTACCAGCAACGCCATGCCTACCTATCTTAATGCGATGGTGGCGGTCGGGATTGTGTTGGGGGCCGGGGCGGCGGCGAAGCTGGTGACCCTGGAGACGGTATCGCGCTGTATGCCGGCGGGAATATTGATCGGTATCGCGGTGATGGCCTTTGCGGTGCAGCAGTCGCTGCTGCCGGCGTTCGGTCTGCTGTTACTGCTCGGGGTGTTCGGCGGGTTCTTTATCGTACCGTTGAACGCGCTGCTGCAGGAGCGTGGGAAACATTCGGTCGGGGCAGGTAACGCCATTGCGGTACAGAACCTGGGCGAAAACGTGGCGATGCTGCTGATGCTGGGGCTCTATTCCCTGGCGGTGAGCGTGGGCGTTCCGCCGGTCGCCGTGGGGATAGGGTTTGGCGCGGCCTTTGCCGTGTCCATCGCCGCGCTGTGGGTCTGGGGGCGGCGTAAATAACCTCCCGGCTTGCGCTGCGCTTAACCGGGCGACGGGTTCACCAATGTCTGCTCTTCGGTAGCCCGGGTGGTGGCGTATACGCCGCTACCCGGGGCTTTGCTTTCTTACGGTGCCGGGTAGGTATAAACCTGATGCACCGCCTCAATCTCCGCTAATACCTCTTCGCTCAGTTCAAGCTGCAAACTTTCCACGTTGGCCTGCAGCTGCGCCATGGTCGTCGCCCCCAGCAGGGTGCTGGCGACAAATGGCTGCCGACGCACAAAGGCCAGCGCCATTTGCGCCGGATCGAGGCCGTGGCGTTTGGCGATATCCACATAGGCCGCTACCGCTTTCTGCGACTGCTCGCTGCTGTAGCGCGTAAAGCGGCTGAACAGCGTGTTACGCGCCCCTGCCGGCTTCGCGCCGTTGAGATACTTGCCGGTCAGTGTGCCGAAAGCCAGGCAGGAGTAGGCCAGCAGCTCCACGCCTTCGAACTGACTCACTTCCGCGAGGCCGACTTCAAAGCTGCGGTTCAGCAGGCTGTAAGGATTCTGAATGGTCACGATCCGCGGCAGGTCGTGCTTATCCGCCAGGTGCAGATAACGCATCACGCCGAAGGCGGTTTCGTTCGACACGCCGATGTAGCGGATCTTCCCGGCGCGCTGGAACTCGGTCAGCGCTTCGAGGGTATCCAGCAGGGTCACGGCGGGCGCGGCATCAGCCCAGGTATAGCCCAGCTTGCCAAAGCAGTTGGTTGGGCGCTGCGGCCAGTGTACCTGGTACAGATCGAGGTAATCGGTCTGCAGCCGCTTCAGGCTGGCGTGCAGCGCCTCGCGGATATTTTTGCGGTCCAGGACGTGATTGGGCCGAATGCTGCTGTCGTTATTGCGCGCGGGCCCGCTAACTTTGGAGGCCAGCACCAGCTTTTCGCGATTGCCGCGTTTCGCCAGCCAGTTGCCGACGTAGGTTTCAGTCAGCCCCTGAGTTTCCGGGCGCGGCGGGACGGGGTACATTTCGGCGACATCGATCAGATTGATGCCGTTGGCAACCGCATAGTCGAGCTGCTGATGGGCATCAGCTTCGCTGTTCTGCTCGCCAAAGGTCATGGTCCCCAGCCCGAGGGTGCTGATTTCAAGTGAACTGTGTGGGATACGGTGATACTGCATAGCCAGCTTCCTTTTTATTTATAAGGTCAGGCATTCCCCGACAAAGGAGTATCAACATGGCAGAGGGTGAGAAAAAGAGGAAGTAAAAAATCAAAAAAGCCGGGTGACGAGGAGGGGCGGTGGGTGGAACCCGCGGCGTCCTGGTGTGTCCCGACTCTTCTCAAAAGACTGGTTGTCGGTAAGCGCAGCGTCAACAGAGGCTGGGGCCGACGGGGAAAGATTAACGCTTAATGATTTGCGAAACGTCGTCACGATTGATCTGCATTTTATTACCCTGCTGATCTTCGTAACTGATTAAACCGGTATCATCATCCACGGTAGGTTTACCGTCGGTCAGGATCATTCGCCCATCTTTGGTCGCCATGACGTAATCGCTGCTGCAACCGGAAACCGAGAACGCCAGTCCTACGGCGGAAATCAATACTGCCCATTTTTTCATCGTCATCACCTCTTGAGTAGCTGCACCCCATACCCGTCTATTAATAGCCTGATTTGTGAGACATAAAAAGCAGTAAAGTCTGAAAAAGGGTTGCAGCCTGTGACCAGGCTGCAATTTTGTGGTTTACAGCGGGTTTTTCTTATTACGCAGCAGGTTAAGGCTCTCCACCGCAATAGAGAAGAACATGGCGAAATAGATGTATCCCTTCGGCACATGAACGTCGAAACTTTCCAGCATCAGGGTAAAGCCGACGAGGATCAGAAACGACAGCGCCAGCATTTTCACCGAAGGATGGCGGTCAACAAAATCGCCGATAGGTCGCGCGGCGAACATCATCACCCCTACCGCAATCACCACCGCCGCCATCATGATGAACAGATGATCCGACAGGCCGACGGCGGTGATCACTGAATCGAGGCTAAAGATGATATCCAGCAGCATGATCTGCACGATAGCGCCGAGAAAGGAGTGGACGTTGGTCTTCAGCCCCTCTTCTTCACCTTCGATAGACTCATGGATCTCTTTACTGGCTTTCCAGATAAGGAATAGCCCACCGAGCAGCAAGATCAGGTCGCGAAACGAAATCTCCTGACCGAGGACGGTGAAGAGCGGGTTGGTCAGTTTCACTACCCAGGCGATAGAGGCCAGCAGCGCCAGGCGCATGACCATCGCGCCCATCAAACCGATCCGACGCGCATGGGCGCGCTGGGCGGTGGGGAGCTTGGCCACGACCAGAGAGAGAAAAATAATATTATCGATCCCGAGCACGATCTCCAGCAGCGTCAACGTGCCCAGCGCCAGCCAGGCGTTAGGATCGGTTATCCATGCAAATAACATTGTTCAAAGTCCTGCAAAATAGAAAGCAGCAATTATATGCAAGCCCTAACGCAGAACAAAAAATTAATCGTGTTGTAACAAGAAATGGCGGGCGAGCAGGGCGGCGGTAAAATTCTTTTTCAGGTAAAAGCCGCGCGGCAGCGTCAGGATCGTCTCCCCGTGCGCGCCGATGGCCTCGGTCAGCGCCTTGCTGTTGGCGGCTTTCGGTCTTAACTGCAGCACCTCGCCATGGCGGGCGGTAATGCGCTCAACTTCGCCCAAAACAATGAGATCCATCAGCTCCTCCCAGTCCATGCGCAGCTGGCGCTCCTCGTCTTCGTCCGGACTCCAGAGCAGTGGTGCGCCGACGCGCCGTGCCGCCAGCGGAATGGTGCGCTCACCCTCCACCGGGATCCACAGGACGCGCTGCAGCTTATGCCGCACATGGCTGCTCTCCCAGGTGACGCCGCTATTGCCGGTTAACGGGGCGACACAGACGAAGGTGGTCTCCAGCGGACGCCCCCGGCTGTCAATGGGGATCGTTTTGAGCTCGACCCCCAGCGCGGCGAAATCCTGCTCGGGTTTACTGCCTGCGCTGGCGCCCAGCCATAGCTCCAGCAGAATGCCCGTCCAGCCTTTATCGCGTTTCAGATCGCGCGGAATGGGGATCCCGGCCAGCGCCGCCAGCTCGCCCAGCGAATAGCCAGCCAGCTGACGGGCCTGGGCCAGCAACTGTTCCTGACTTTGCGGCGGCGAGGAGAGAGGGGCGATAGTGGGCATAGGGCGCTACCTTTGGCTAAAAAATGAGCGCTATTTTTGCGCGTTGTGGATAGAGTTTACCGTTTTCTGAGTAACTATACCAATGTCATGATTTATATGAGTTTTTAAACTTATTGCGCCGCGGGTGAAAACCGTGAAAACAGGTTTTCCAGAACTGGTCACTGACAATAAACAGGATCTTACACCATGTTATCCACAGAAAAGTGGGATAACTGGGGAAAAGCCTCACTACTGGTTCGATTTACAGCCTTGACGTGCGACGAAAATCGAAATTTTAGAGAAAACCTGCCCGCGGTCTGCGCGTAATCTGTGGATAAAATCGACATTGCTCGATCTTTCATCAGTCAGCGGATCGCATATGTGATGATCGTCACGTTACGCTGTAATAAGTGAAAGGAATATATTCTAACTTAATGAATATGCTATCATTATTTTAAGGTGTTAGCGGTGCGATGTTCAGATTACTCCGGGTTTTCCCGGGGTAATTCCGTACTTCTTCACAACTCTATCCACAGAAAAAGTGAATAAAATAGGGCCTCAGCCGCATTCGTTGTTTATAACTCTGGCCATTACTGTGAGTTATTCAAATGTTATCCGTTCTCAGTGTGCGAACAGAGTGGTTTACCGTTTCCGGCGAGTGTGAAACAATCATTCACATTGAAGCTTATCTTGAGGTAGTCCGGTGATTGATGACGATGGCTACCGCCCAAATGTCGGTATTGTAATCTGTAATCGTCAGGGCCAGGTCATGTGGGCCCGGCGCTATGGTCAGCACTCGTGGCAGTTCCCGCAAGGGGGCATAAATCCAGGAGAATCCGCAGAGCAGGCGATGTATCGGGAATTGTTTGAAGAGGTCGGGTTAAGCCGTAAAGATGTGCGGATCCTTGCCTCAACCCGTAACTGGCTGCGTTACAAGTTGCCTAAACGTTTGGTGCGTTGGGACACAAAGCCGGTTTGTATCGGCCAGAAACAAAAGTGGTTTCTTTTGCAGTTGATCGGCAACGATGCGGACATCAATATGCAAACCAGCAGTACACCAGAATTTGATGGTTGGCGCTGGGTGAGTTACTGGTACCCGGTTCGCCAGGTGGTGTCGT
The DNA here is from genome assembly GCF_057784655.1 of Klebsiella sp. PK18. Classification (NCBI taxonomy): domain Bacteria; kingdom Pseudomonadati; phylum Pseudomonadota; class Gammaproteobacteria; order Enterobacterales; family Enterobacteriaceae; genus Klebsiella; species Klebsiella sp. PK18. The sequence continues at coordinate 906,256 of NZ_CM173493.1, forward strand.
TCAAGCGCGACGTCTACCGCCGGGTGATGAAAGAGTTCGCCAGCGTGACCATGTCGCTGGCGGAGAGTGCACCTAAGCCGCAAAGCGCGCCTGCTTATCGACGTAAAAGAGGTTAAGCCACGCACATTATGCTCACTCGGTTGCGAGAAATAGTCGAGAAGGTCGCGAGTGCGCCGCGTTTAAACGAGGCGCTGGATATTCTGGTGACGGATGTCTGCCAGGCGATGGAGACGGAAGTCTGCTCGGTTTACCTGGCTGACAATGACCGACGCTGCTATTACCTGATGGCCACCCGCGGGTTAAAAAAACCTCGCGGGCGCACCGTTGCGCTGGCGTTCGATGAAGGCCTGGTGGGTCTGGTTGGCCGCCTGGCGGAGCCCATCAACCTCGCCGATGCGCAAAAACACCCCAGCTTCAAATATATCCCTGCCGTCAAAGAGGACCGCTTCCGCGCCTTCCTTGGCGTGCCGATCATTCAGCGCCGCCAGCTGTTGGGCGTGCTGGTGGTCCAGCAGCGCGAGCTGCGTCAGTTTGATGAAAGCGAAGAGTCTTTCCTCGTCACCCTCGCCACCCAGATGGCGGCGATCCTCTCCCAGTCCCAGCTGAACGCCCTGTTCGGCCAGTATCGTCAGACGCGCATTCGCGCCCTCCCGGCCTCTTCCGGGGTGGCGATCGCCGAGGGCTGGATGGACGTCAGCCTGCCGCTGATGGAGCAGGTGTATGAAGCCTCGACGCTGGACACCGCCTCGGAACGCGAACGCCTGACCGGCGCGCTGGAAGAGGCGGCTAACGAATTTCGTCGCTACAGCAAACGCTATGCTGCCGGCGCGCAAAAAGAGACGGCGGCAATCTTCGATCTCTACTCGCACCTCCTCTCCGACGCCCGCCTGCGTCGCGAGCTGTTTGCCGAAGTCGACAAAGGCGCGGTGGCCGAGTGGGCGGTCAAAAAGATCATTGAGAAGTTCGCCGAACAGTTTGCCGCGCTCAGCGACGGTTATCTGAAAGAGCGGGCCGGCGATCTGCGTACCCTGGGTCAGCGTCTGCTGTTCCATCTCGACGACAGCATTCAGGGGCCCAACACCTGGCCGGCGCGCATTATCCTCGTGGCGGACGAGCTGTCGGCCACCACCCTCGCCGAAGTGCCGCAGGATCGTCTGGTCGGTGTGGTGGTGCGCGATGGCGCCGCCAACTCCCATGCCGCCATTATGGTACGCGCCCTCGGGATCCCGACGGTGATGGGCGCCGATATCCAGCCCTCTCTGCTGCATGGCCATACGCTGATTGTCGATGGCTATCGCGGTGAGCTGCTGGTGGATCCCGAACCTGTCCTGTTGCAGGAATATCAGCGCCTTATTAGCGAAGAGAACGAGCTCAGCCGCCTGGCGGAGGACGATCTCCAGCGCGCGTCGGAGCTGAAAAGCGGCGAGCGGGTGAAAGTCATGCTCAACGCCGGCTTAAGCCCGGAGCACGAAGAGAAGCTCGGCAGCTTTGTTGACGGCATTGGCCTCTACCGTACCGAAATTCCCTTTATGCTGCAGAGCGGCTTCCCCTCTGAAGAGGAGCAGGTCGCCCAGTATCAGGGCATGCTGCAGATGTTTAACAGCAAACCGGTGACCCTGCGTACCCTGGACATCGGCGCGGATAAACAGCTGCCGTATATGCCGATCAGCGAAGAGAACCCGTGCCTCGGCTGGCGCGGGATCCGCATCACCCTCGATCAGCCGGAGATCTTTTTGATCCAGGTGCGGGCGATGCTGCGCGCCAACGCCGCCACCGGCAACCTCAGCATTTTGCTGCCGATGGTGACCAGTCTGGAGGAGGTGGATGAGGCCCGTCGGCTGATCGACCGCGCCAGCCGGGAAGTGGAAGAGATGATCGGCTACGCCATCCCACGTCCGCGCCTGGGGGTGATGCTGGAGGTCCCGTCGATGGTCTTTATGCTGCCGCAGCTGGCCAGTCGGATCGATTTTATCTCGGTAGGGACGAACGACCTGACCCAGTACCTGCTGGCCGTCGACCGCAACAATACCCGGGTCGCCAGCATGTATGACAGCCTGCATCCGGCGGTATTGCGGGCGCTGGCGATGATCGCCCATGACGCGGAGCGCTTTGGCATCGATCTGCGACTGTGCGGCGAGATGGCGGGCGACCCGATGTGCGTGACGATCCTTATCGGCCTCGGTTATCGCCATCTGTCGATGAACGGCCGCTCGGTGGCGAGGGTGAAATATCTGCTGCGCCGCATTGATATCGAAGAGGCGCAGGAGCTGTCGCGTCGCAGCCTTGATGCCCAGATGACCGCTGAGGTGCGCCATCAGGTGGCGGCCTTTATGGAGCGTCGCGGTCTCGGCGGCCTGATCCGCGGCGGGCGGTAGCGGTAGCCCGGGTGAGGCGTAAGCCGTAACCCGGGGATCCTCTGCTCGCACCATCCGGCAAAATAGGGTACCGCCGGGAAAACGGCATTCTGTTAGCATCCGTATACATATCTTTTACACGTTCGGCGCGGATCGCACTCCAGGCTTATGCTATGATTCGCCTCCTTCGGCGTGCCCGTTTTTATCGGGCATAGATCATCACCGCTGTCCACTTTCGGCGGAATAACAAGTCTTTATGGTGACAGATGAATAGTGGCTACCTGCATTTTCCGGAGTTCGATCCGGTCATTTTTTCTCTAGGCCCGGTCTCCCTCCACTGGTACGGTTTGATGTACCTGGTGGGCTTTGTCTTTGCGATGTGGCTGGCCACCCGTCGGGCGAATCGTCCGGGCAGCGGCTGGACGAAAAATGAAGTGGAAAACCTGCTCTACGCGGGCTTCCTCGGCGTCTTCCTGGGCGGCCGTATCGGCTACGTGCTGTTTTACAACCTGCCGGTATTTCTTGCCGATCCGCTGTATCTGTTCCGCGTCTGGGACGGCGGCATGTCGTTCCACGGCGGCCTGATCGGCGTGATCCTGGTGATGATTATCTTCGCCAGACGCACCAAACGCACCTTCTTCCAGGTCTCCGATTTTATCGCGCCGCTGATCCCGTTTGGCCTTGGCGCCGGGCGTCTGGGTAACTTCATCAACGGTGAGCTGTGGGGCCGCGTGGACCCGAGCTTCCACTACACGATGATTTTCCCGGGCTCCCGTGCCGAAGACCTGGCGCTGCTGCCGACGCATCCGGAATGGCGATCGCTGTTCGATACCTACGGCGCGCTGCCGCGTCACGCGTCGCAGCTGTACGAGCTGGCGCTGGAAGGCGTGGTGCTGTTCCTGATCCTGAACCTGTTTATCCGTAAACCGCGCCCGACCGGCTCCGTTTCCGGTCTGTTCCTGATTGGCTACGGCCTGTTCCGCATCATCGTGGAATTCTTCCGCCAGCCCGACGCCCAGTTCACCGGCGGCTGGGTGCAGTACATCAGCATGGGGCAGATTCTTTCGATCCCGATGGTGCTTGCGGGTATCATCATGATGGTTTGGGCTTACCGCCATCGTCCGCAGCAACAGAATTCTTGAGGAACCATGAAACAGTATCTTGATTTGATGCAGAAAGTGCTCACCGAGGGCACGCCAAAAAATGACCGCACCGGCACTGGCACGATCTCTATTTTCGGCCATCAGATGCGTTTTAACCTGCAGGAAGGCTTCCCGCTGGTGACCACCAAGCGCTGTCATTTACGCTCCATCATCCATGAACTGCTGTGGTTCCTGCAGGGCGACACCAACATCGCCTATCTGCACGACAACAACGTCACCATCTGGGACGAGTGGGCAGATGAAAATGGCGACCTGGGGCCGGTCTACGGCAAACAGTGGCGTTCCTGGCCTGCGCCGGACGGTCGTCATATCGACCAGATCACCACGGTGATGAACCAACTGAAAAACGACCCGGACTCCCGCCGGATCATCGTCTCGGCGTGGAACGTCGGCGAGCTGGATAAAATGGCGCTGGCGCCGTGCCACGCCTTCTTCCAGTTCTACGTCGCTGACGGCAAGCTCTCCTGCCAGCTGTATCAGCGCTCCTGCGACGTATTCCTCGGCCTGCCGTTCAATATCGCCAGCTACGCGCTGCTGGTGCATATGGTGGCGCAGCAGTGCGATCTGCAGGTCGGTGATTTCGTCTGGACCGGCGGCGACACCCATCTGTACAGCAACCATCTTGAGCAGACCAACCTGCAGTTGAGCCGCGAACCGCGTCCGCTGCCGAAGCTGGTCATCAAACGCAAACCGGCGTCGATTTTCGACTACCGTTTTGAAGACTTCGAGATTGAAGGTTACGATCCGCACCCGGGCATTAAAGCGCCGGTGGCGATTTAACCCCCCCTGCAGAGATGATCAACCGGCGCCCGATGGCGCCGGTTTTTTTATGCCTTTTGCACCATCAGAATGGAGGCTATCTCCATAGCCACAGGGATAAGGTCGCTTCAGCCTGCCCACTGCCCCCCCGGCGGTTGCGGTGGGCGAAGTTGGGTAGACGCTCGCAAAAAAATGTTCCTCTGTCGAGTATGCAAACCTTTTTTGCGTATCTGGCCGGGAAAGCTATTTTCCGTCGTCGCGCCAGGGTCAACCGCCGCGGCATACTCGACGCCATGAACAGAGAACATGGCTACACCCTGATGGAAACCCTGGTAACGCTGATACTGATGATGATCCTCAGCGTCGGCGGCCTTTACGGCTGGCAGCGCTGGCAGCAACAGCAACAACTGTGGCAAACCGCCGTCCAGGTGCGGGATTTTCTGCTCTTTCTGCGCGATGACGCCAACGCGTACAACCGGGACCGCGTGCTTCGCGTCGGCCAGGACGAAGTGGGCTGGTGCCTGAGCGCGGAGGGGGAGGGGCCGGAATGCGCCTCGGGGACATCCTTCACGCTGCACCCGCGCTGGCCGGGGATCACGCTGGCTGGCGTTACGCCTGGTCTGGGGTTTTATGGTCTGCGTAGCACCGCCTGGGCGGGGAATCTGCGGCTGCAGAGCGCGGCCGGCAGCTGGAGCATTGTGATCTCACACTGGGGGCGGATTCGTTTATGCCGCAGCGACAGCGCAGGAGGGTGTCAGTGAACAGTCGAGGATTTTCCCTGGCGGAGGCGCTTATCGCCATGGCCATCGGCTCGCTGCTGCTGATGGGGGCCTGCCGTTTTCTGCCTGCCCTGCAGCGTCATATTCTGCGCCAGGGCGAACAGCTGGCCCTGGAGAACGAGCTGTGGCAGCGCGTGCATGCCGTGGGAAAACATCTCCAGCGCGCCGGGTACTGCCGGGGAGCGTGCAGCGGAGCCGGGCTGGAGCTAGCCGCTGATGGCGAGTGTCTGATTGTGCGCTGGGATGCGAACAGCAACGGGAGATGGGAAACCTCCCCCGCGGCAGCGGCGGAGAGCACCGGCTTTCGCCTGCGCGACGGCGCGCTGGAGACCTTGCGCGGGGCCAGCGACTGCCGCGGGGGCGGATGGGAGAAAATCACCAACCCGGCCGCCATCGTGGTGACGCGCTTCTCGGTACAACGTCAGGTCACCTCGGGCTTCGCGCCGGAGCTGAGCGTGACGCTGGCGGCGCGCTCCGCGCAACAGAGGGGCCTGACGAGCGAGGTGGAGCAGCGGGTGACGGGGTATAACCTGTGATCCGTCAGCGTGGAATGTCGTCGCTGCTGATGGTGCTCCTGTTGCTGACCCTCGGCAGCCTGTTACTCGAGGGGCTTAACCTGCAGCAGCGGGCGCTGCTGGCGCAAACCGCCAGCGAAACGCAGGCGATCCGCGATACGGCGATAGCCCATTCGGCGCTGCAGTGGGGAAAACAACAGGCCTGGTCGGCGCAGCTGCCGCTGGCCTGCCGGGAGCAGACGCCGCAGGGCTGGCGCGCCTGCTTGCGTATCTTCGGCGACGGTTCACTGTTGCTCAGCAGCGCCAGCGGCGAGGTGCAGGTCTGGCAGTCCGGCGAGGTGCGCGGCGGGCAGGTGCGTTTTTCCGCCCACGGCTGGAGCGATTTTTGCCCGCTCAGGGAGGCGAGCTTATGTCAAATGCCCTGAAGCATCAGCGGGGGTTTAGCCTGCCGGAGACCGTGTTGGCGATGGCGCTGATGGTGCTGACGGTCACCGCGCTGGGCGGCTATCAGCGCGGAATGGCGCAAGGAATTGTCCAGTTGAACCAGACCCGTCAGCTGTGGCGCGACGCGTGGCGCTATAGCCAGCTCTCCGCGCCGCCCTCGCCGGCACGCGGGCAGGTAAGCCGTATGCAGACATCGACGCAAAGATGTGTCAGCATCACGGTAACGATCAGTATGCCCGTTGCCAAGCGGGTGCAGATGACCCGGCTGCATTGCCCGGTCAGTCAGTAGTCAGGAGCAATTATGTTAAGGGTATACCACTCAAACCGGCTGGATGTTCTCGAGGCGTTGATGGAATTTATCGTCGAGCGCCAGCGGCTGGATGACCCTTTTCAGGCCGAAATGGTGCTGGTGCAGAGTACCGGTATGGCGCAGTGGCTGCAGATGACCCTGGCCTCGCGCTTCGGAATTGCCGCCAATATCGAGTTCCCGCTGCCGGCGAGCTTTATCTGGGACATGTTCGTGCGCGTCCTGAAAGATATTCCTGGCGAAAGCGCCTTCAGCAAGCAGAGCATGAGCTGGAAGCTGATGACCCTCCTGCCGCAGCACCTGGAGGAAGACGATTTTATCTTGCTGCGCCAGTATCTGAGCGATGACGGCGACAAGCGCAAACTGTTTCAACTCGCCGCCCGGGTGGCGGACCTCTATGACCAGTACCTCGTCTATCGCCCGGAGTGGCTGATGCGCTGGGAGGCCGGCCAGCGGGTGGAAGGTCTCGGCGATGCCCAGCAGTGGCAGGCGCCGCTGTGGCAGGCGCTGGTGAGCTATACCGCCGAGCTGGGGCAGCCGCAGTGGCACCGCGCCAATCTCTACCAGCGCTTTATCAGTACCCTGGAAAAAGCGGACGAACCGCCCGCCGGGCTGCCGTCGCGCGTCTTTATCTGCGGGATTTCCGCGCTGCCGCCGGTCTATCTTCAGGCCCTGCAGGCGCTGGGTAAGCATGTCGATGTCTACGTATTGTTTACCAACCCCTGCCGCTACTACTGGGGAGACATTAAGGATCCGGCGTTCCTGGCGAAGCTGCTGTCGCGCCAGCGGCGCCATCACCGCGAGGCGCGCGCGCTACCCCTGTTTCGCGACACCGAGCAGGCGCCGGGGTTGTTTAATGACGCTGGGGAACAGGATGTCGGCAACCCGTTGCTCGCCTCCTGGGGCAAACTGGGGCGCGACTATATCTACCTGTTGGCGGGGCTGGAGCGCTATGAGGAGCTGGACGCCTTTGTCGATATTGCCCCCGATAACCTGTTGCATAACCTGCAATCGGATATCCTCGAACTGCGCAACTCGGCGGTGGCCGGGCAGAGCGCAGAGGCGTTCGCCCACAGTCGCGACAAACGTCCGCTGGCGCTGGATGACCGCAGCCTGAGCATTCACGTCTGCCACAGTCCGCAGCGCGAAGTGGAGGTTCTGCACGATCGGCTACTGGCGATGCTGGAGGCGGATCCGACGCTCACGCCGCGGGATATCATCGTCATGGTGGCGGATATCGACAGCTACAGTCCCTATATTCAGGCGGTGTTTGGCGCGGCCAGCGGCGATCGCTGGTTGCCGTGGGCGATCTCCGACCGTCGCGCCCGCGAGTCGCACCCGGTGCTGCAGGCGTTTATCACGCTGCTCTCGCTGCCGGACAGCCGCTTCGCCAGCGAAGATGTGCTGGCGCTGCTGGACGTGCCGGTGCTGGCGGCGCGCTTTAATATCACGGAAGAAGGGCTGCGCTACCTGCGCCAGTGGGTGAACGAGTCCGGCGTCCGCTGGGGAATGGATGACGACAACGTCCGCGAGCTGGACCTGCCGGCGACCGGGCAGCATACCTGGCGGTTCGGCCTCACCCGCATGCTGTTGGGCTACGCGATGGACAGCCGCGAGGGAGAGTGGCAGTCGGTGCTGCCGTATGACGAATCCAGCGGTTTGATCGCCGAACTGGTGGGCAACCTCGCGTCGCTACTGATGCAGCTTAATCTGTGGCGACGCGGCCTTGCCCAGCAGCGGCCGCTGGCGGAGTGGCTGCCGGTCTGTCGCGATCTGCTGAATGACTTTTTCCTGCCGGACAGCGAGACCGAAGCGGCGCTGGCGCTGATTGAGCAACAGTGGCTGGCGGTTATTGATAGCGGTCTGGAGGCGCAGTATGGCGACCAGGTGCCGCTGACGCTACTGCGCGATGAGCTGGCCCAGCGCCTCGATCAGCAGCGGATCAGCCAGCGCTTTCTCGCTGGCCCGGTCAACATCTGTACCCTGATGCCGATGCGTTCGATCCCCTTTAAGGTGGTGTGCCTGCTGGGGATGAATGACGGAGTCTATCCGCGAACGCTGCCGCCGCTGGGCTTTGATTTGATGAGCCAGAAGCCGCAGCGCGGCGACCGCAGCCGGCGCGATGATGACCGCTATCTGTTCCTCGAAGCGCTGATGTCCGCCGAACAGACGCTGTATATCAGCTACATCGGCCGTTCGATTCAGGACAACAGCGAGCGCTTTCCCTCGGTGCTGGTGCAGGAGCTGGTGGATTATATCGGCCAGAGCCACTGTCTCGCTGGCGACGAAGAGCTTGACTGCGACGCCAGCGAAGCCCGGGTCAAAGCCCATATCACCCATCTGCATACGCGCATGCCGTTCGACGTCGCTAATTTCCAGGAAGACGAGAACAAGAGCTACGCTCGTGAATGGCTGGCCGCCGCCGGCCAGCAGGGAGAGGCGCATAGCGATTTTATACAGCCGCTCACCGCGCCGCCGATTGACAGCCTGCCGTTCGAGCAGCTCTTACGCTTCTGGCAGCACCCGGTTCGCGCGTTCTTTCAGCAGCGTCTGCGGGTCAATTTCCGCGCCGAAGAGGACGATATTCCAGACGACGAGCCCTTCACTCTTGAAGGGCTGAGCCGTTATCAACTGAATCAGCAACTGCTCAATACGCTTATCGAGGAGCAGGACGTCTCAGCCATGTTCCGCCGCTTCCGCGCCGCCGGCGAGCTACCGTATGGCGCCTTTGGCGAGCTGGTCTGGGAGACGCAGCGCCTGGAGATGCAGGCGCTGGCCGAGCGGGTGATGGCCGAGCGCCAGCAGGCGCAGAGCATGGAGATCGATCTGCAGTGCGGCGGCGTGAACCTGACCGGCTGGCTGCAGCAGGTGCAGCCGGACGGTCTGCTGCGCTGGCGGCCTTCGCTGCTGAGCGTCTCCCAGGGGATGCAACTTTGGCTGGAACACCTTGTCTACTGTGCCAGCGGCGGCACCGGCGAGAGCCGGCTGTTTGTGCGGAAAGAGGGAGAGTGGCGCTTCCCGGCGCTGGCGCCCGCCGAGGCGCAGGCGTACCTTAATGCGCTGGTGGATGGCTATTTGCTGGGGATGTCGCAGCCGCTGCTGCTGCTGCCGGAAAGCGGTGGCGCCTGGCTGAAAGCCTGTTACGACGCCGAAAAGGATGTCATCTTAATGGACGAAGAGACGCAGCAGAAAGCGCGGAGCAAATTCCTGCAGACCTACGAAGGTAATATGGTGGTCAGCGGGGAGGGCGCCGATATCTGGTATCAACGCCTGTGGCGTTCGCTGGAGCCGGCGCATTACGAAGAAATTATTGCTCAGACGCAGCGTTATCTGTTACCGCTATATCGTTACCATCAGTCCACACAAATTTAAATAGTATAAAAATTGCGCAGTGAATGGCGGTTCATTTATTATGCGCAACGTATCACGGACTGATGGACATAAAAGGCTGCACGCTGTGCAGCGCAAGTTTGTTAATGATGAGGTTCGTGAATGCCCCGCAGTTTATGGTTCAAGGTTTTTGTTGTGCTGGCCGCCCTCTGGGCGCCGTTTAGTCAGGCCGACACCGGATGGCAGCCGATTCAGGAGACGATCCGCAAAAGCGAAAAAGATACGCGTCAGTATCAGGCGATCCGCCTTGATAACGACATGGTCGTGCTGCTGGTTTCCGATCCGCAGGCGGTGAAATCGCTGTCGGCGCTGGTGGTGCCGGTGGGATCCCTGCAGGATCCGGCCGATCATCAGGGGCTGGCGCATTTTCTGGAACATATGACGCTGATGGGGTCGCAAAAATATCCCCAGCCTGACAGCCTTGCAGAGTTTCTTAAACTGCACGGCGGCAGCCATAACGCCAGCACCGCGCCTTACCGCACCGCGTTTTATCTCGAAGTGGAAAATGATGCGCTGGACGGGGCCGTAGACCGCCTGGCCGACGCCATCGCCGCGCCGCTGCTGGATAAGAAATATGCCGATCGCGAACGTAACGCGGTCAACGCCGAACTGACGATGGCCCGGACGCGAGACGGGATGCGCATGGCCCAGGTCAGCGCGGAGACCATCAACCCGGCCCACCCGGCGGCCCACTTCTCCGGTGGTAACCTCGAGACGCTCAGCGATAAGCCCGGCAGCCCGGTACTTGACGCGCTGCATACCTTCCGCGATAGCTGGTACTCCGCCAACCTGATGAAAGCGGTGATCTACAGCAACAAGCCGTTGCCGGCGCTGGCGCGGATGGCTGCTGACACCTTTGGCCGCGTGCCGAATCGTCAGATCAGCAGGCCGGAAATTACCGTCCCGGTGGTAACGGATGCGCAAAAAGGCATCATTATTCACTATGTGCCGGCGATGCCGCGCAAAGTGCTGCGCGTCGAGTTTCGCATCGACAACAACAGCGATCGCTTCCGCAGCAAAACCGATGAGCTGGTCACCTATCTCATCGGCAACCGCAGCCCGGGCACGCTCTCCGACTGGCTGCAAAAGCAGGGGCTGGCGGAAGGTATCCGCGCCGATTCCGATCCGGTGGTAAACGGCAACAGCGGCGTACTGGCGATCTCTGCCACCCTCACCGATAAAGGCCTGACGCACCGCGACGAAGTGACGGCGGCCATTTTCAGCTATCTCGACCTCCTGCGTACTCAGGGCATCGACAAACGGTACTTCGATGAACTGGCGCATGTGCTGGCGCTGGATTTCCGCTATCCGTCGATCAACCGCGACATGGACTACGTGGAATGGCTGGCGGATACCATGATCCGGGTGCCGGTCGAGCATGCGCTGGACGTGGTGAATATTGCCGACCAGTACGACCCGCAGGCGATCAAAGATCGGCTGGCGATGATGACCCCGCAGAACGCCCGTATCTGGTATATCAGCCCCCAGGAGCCGCATAACAAGACGGCCTATTTTGTCGATGCGCCGTATCAGGTGGATAAGATTAGCGAGCAGACGTTCGCTGACTGGCAGCAAAAATCGCAGGCCATCCAGCTGCAGCTGCCGGTGCTCAACCCCTATATTCCGGATGATTTCACCCTCATCAAAAGCGATAAAGCCTGGCCGCATCCGCAGCTGATCCTTGATGAACCGACGCTGCGGGTGGTGTATGCCCCGAGCCAGTATTTTGCCAGCGAGCCGAAGGCGGATATCTCCCTGGTGCTGCGTAATCCCCAGGCGATGGACAGCGCTCGCCGGCAGGTGATGTTTGCCCTCAACGATTATCTCGCCGGCATCGCCCTCGATCAGCTCAGTAACCAGGCGGCGGTCGGCGGCATTTCGTTCTCCACCGGCGCTAATAACGGATTAATGGTCAATGCCAACGGCTATACCCAGCACCTTCCGGCACTGTTCAGCGATCTGTTGCAGGGATACTTCAGCTATACGCCGACCGAGGAGCAGCTGGAGCAGGCCAAATCCTGGTATGCGCAGATGATGGACTCCGCCGAGAAAGGCAAAGCCTACGATCAGGCGATAATGCCGATCCAGATGGTCTCCCAGGTGCCGTACTTCCAGCGCGAAGTGCGCCGGGCGCTGCTGCCCTCCATCACTCTTAAAGAGGTGCTCGACTACCGCGCCAACCTGAAAACCAAGGGGCGTCCTGAACTGATGGTGATCGGCAATATGACCGCCGATGCCGCCACGACGCTGGCCCGCCAGATCCAGCAGCAGCTGGGCGCTGACGGCAACGAATGGTGCCGCAATAAAGACGTGGTGGTGAACCGGCAGCAGCTGGCGATCTTCAACAAAGCGGGCAACAGCACCGACTCCGCGCTGGCCGCGGTGTTCGCGCCGCCCAACGTGGATGAGTTCAGCAGCACCGCCGCCAGCACCCTGCTGGGGCAGATTATTCAGCCGTGGTTCTACAACCAGCTGCGTACTGAAGAGCAGCTCGGCTATGCGGTCTTTGCCTTCCCGATGAACGTGGGGCGCCAGTGGGGCATGGGCTTCCTGCTGCAGAGTAGCGATAAGCAGCCGGCCTTCCTCTGGCAGCGGTTCCAGGCCTTCTTTCCCACCGCGGAGGCGAAGCTGCGGGCGATGAAGCCGGAAGAGTTTGCTCAGCTCCAGCAGGCGGTGATAAGCCAGATGCTGCAGGCGCCGCAGACGCTGGGCGATGAAGCCTCGAAACTGAGCAAAGATTTCGATCGCGGTAATATGCGTTTTGATTCACGTGATAAAGTAGTGGCTCAGATTAAACTGCTGACGCCGCAAAAACTTGCCGACTTCTTCCATCAGACGGTGGTGGATCCGCAGGGCATGACGATATTGTCCCAGATTTCCGGTAGCCAGAATGGCAAAGCGGACTATGCCCAGCCGAAAGGCGGCAAAGTGTGGGAAAACGTCAGCGCATTGCAGCAATCCTTACCCCTGATGCGAGAGAATGAATGACCGACACCGCTGAGTCTTTGGATCCCCTGCGCTTGCCCCTGAGGGGCGAGCGCCTGATAGAAGCCTCTGCGGGCACCGGAAAAACCTTTACCATCGCCGCGCTGTATCTGCGGCTGCTGCTGGGGCTGGGCGGCGAGTCCGCCTATTCCCGCGCTATCAGCGTTGAAGAGCTGCTGGTGGTGACCTTTACCGAGGCGGCGACCGAAGAGCTGCGCGGGCGTATCCGCAGCAACATCCACGAACTGCGCATCGCCTGCCTGCGCGGCGAATCCGACAATCCGCTCTACAGCGCGCTGCTGGCGGAGATCGATGATAAAGACGACGCCGCGAAGACGCTGCTGCTGGCTGAACGGCAGATGGACGAGGCGGCGGTATTCACCATCCACGGCTTTTGCCAACGGATGCTGAGCCTTAACGCCTTCGAGTCGGGCATGCTGTTCGAGCAGCAACTGATCGAGGATGAATCCCGCCTGCGCTATCAGGCCTGCGCTGACTTCTGGCGCCGCCACTGCTATCCGCTGACCCGCGATATCGCGGCGGTGATCCACGACGTCTGGAAAGGGCCGCGCGATCTGCTGAAGTCTCTTGACCGCTGGCTGCAGGGCGAAGCGCCGCAGCTTAAGTCGCCGCCGGCCCCCGACGAGACGCTGGCTGAACGCCATCAGCAGATCATCGGCCGCATTGACTCGCTCAAGCAGCAGTGGCGCGAGCAGGTGGGCGAGATCGAAGGCGTGCTGGAAAATTCCGGGCTCGACCGGCGGAAATACAATCGTGGCAACCAGGGCAAATGGCTTGAGAAAGTGAACGCCTGGGCGCAGGAAGAGACGTTAAGCTACCAGCTGCCCGACGCGCTGGAGAAATTTGCCCAGTCGTTTCTGCTCGAGCGCACCAAAGCCGGTGGCGAACCGCCGGTGCACCCGCTGTTTAGCGCCGTAGAGTCGCTGCTGGCCTCCTCGCTGACGCTCACCGATCTGGTGCTGGCGAGAGCGATGGTCGAGATCCGCGATGCGGTCGCCCGCGAAAAGCGCCGCCGCGGCGAGCTGGGGTTTGACGATATGCTCAGCCGGCTTGACGAGGCGCTGCGCGGCGACAGCGGCGAGACGCTGGCCAGCGCCATTCGCCAGCGTTTTCCGGTGGCGATGATCGATGAATTTCAGGACACCGACCCCCAGCAGTACCGGATTTTTCGCCGCATCTGGCGCCGGCAGCCGGAGACGGCGCTGCTGCTGATCGGCGATCCGAAGCAGGCCATCTACGCCTTTCGCGGCGCCGATATCTTTACCTATATGAAAGCGCGCGGCGACGTTACCGCGCACTACACCCTCGATACCAACTGGCGCTCCTCGCCGGGCATGGTGAGCAGCGTCAATCGGCTGTTCAGCCTCAGCGATAACCCCTTCATGTTCCGCGAGATCCCGTTTCTGCCGGTGAAGGCGGCGGCAAAGAATCAGGGGCTGCGCTTTACCGTTGACGCGGCGGACGTACCGGCGATGAACGTCTGGCTGATGCCCGGCGACACCGTCGGGTCTGGCGATTATCAAACGTTTATGGCGCAGCTCTGCGCCACGCAGATCCGCGACTGGCTGAGCGCCGGGCAGCAGGGGCGCGCGCTGCTGTGGCGCGGGGAAACCTCGCGCCCGGTGCAGGCCTCGGATATCACCGTGCTGGTGCGCAACCGGCTGGAGGCGGCGCAGGTGCGTGAAGCGCTGCAGACGCTGGGCATCCCCTCGGTCTACCTCTCCAACCGCGACAGCGTTTTCGAGACGCTGGAGGCCCAGGAGCTGCTCTGGCTGCTGCAGGCGGTGCTGGCCCCGGAGCGGGAAAATACCCTGCGCAGCGCGCTGGCTACCTCGATGTTTGGCCTGACCGCGCTGGATATTGAAAATCTCAATCAGGATGAGCAGGCGTGGGACGCGCTGGTGGAGGAGTTCAGCGACTACCGCCAGATCTGGCGTCAGCGCGGAGTGATGCCGATGCTGCGGGCGTTGATGACGGCCCGGCATATCGCCGAGAATCTGCTGGCGACCCGCGGCGGCGAGCGGCGCTTAACCGACATTCTGCATATCAGCGAACTGCTGCAGGAGGCGGCCAGCCAGCTGGAAAGCGAGCATGCCCTGGTGCGCTGGCTGGCGCAGCATATCGCCGAGCCGGACAGCAACGCCGCCAGCCAGCAGATGCGTCTCGAAAGCGATAAGCACCTCGTGCAAATTGTCACCATTCACAAGTCAAAAGGGCTGGAGTACCCCCTGGTCTGGCTGCCGTTTATCGCCCGGTTTCGTAAACAGGACCAGGCGTTCTACCACGATCGCGAGACGTTCGCGGCGGTACTGGATCTGGGCCAGGATGAGGCCAGTCTCGAGCTGGCGGAGGCGGAACGGCTGGCGGAAGATCTGCGCCTGCTATACGTCGCCCTGACCCGTGCGGTCTGGCACTGCAGCCTCGGCGTGGCGCCGCTCAGCAGCCGGAAATCCGGCAACAGCGATTTCCACCTCAGCGCGCTGGGGCGGCTGTTGCAGGCGGGCGAAGCCATGGACGCCGCCGGGCTGGCCGCGCGGCTGGCGGACTTCTGTCATGGCGATATTGCATTGCAGAGACCGGGCGAGCTGGATCTGACCCCGTGGCAGGCGCCCGCGGCGACCATCCCCCCGCTGTCGGCGCGCGAGCTGCAGCGCCGCATCGCCGACGACTGGCGGGTGACCAGCTACTCCGGACTGCAACAGCATGGTTTCAGCGGCGGGCAGGATCTGCTGCCGCGTCTGGATGTCGATGCCGCCGGCGTCGGCGAAGTCGTGGAAGAGCCGCAGCTGACTCCGCACCAGTTTCCGCGCGGCGCCGCGCCGGGGACCTTCCTGCACAGCCTGTTTGAGGAGCTGGACTTCACCCAGCCGGTGCCGGACGGATGGATGGCGGAGAAGCTGCAGCTGAGCGGGTTTGACGCGCAGTGGGCGCCGGTGCTGACCGACTGGCTGGGGGGCGTGCTGAAGACTCGCCTGCCGGGAGCGGATATTGCGCTCAATCAGCTTGCGGCGCGGGATAAACAGGTGGAGATGGCGTTTTATCTGCCTATCGCTCAGCTGCTGACGGCGGAGCGCCTTGACGCGCTTATCCGCCAGTACGATCCCCTCTCCGCCGACACGCCACCGCTGGATTTCCGCCAGGTGCGTGGCATGCTGAAGGGCTTTATCGATCTGGTCTTCCGCCACGAAGGCCGTTATTACCTGCTGGATTACAAATCCAACTGGCTGGGGGAAGACCGCGAGGCCTACACCCGGCCGGCAATGGAGCAGGCGATGCGTGCCCACCGCTACGATCTGCAGTATCAGTTGTACAGCCTGGCGCTGCACCGCTATCTGCGCCACCGGCTGGCCGATTATGACTATGACCGCCACTTCGGCGGCGTGATTTATCTTTTCCTGCGCGGCATGGACGGGCAGGAGGGGGGGCAGGGGATCTTCACCACCCGGCCGGTGAGACCGCTGATTGACGGTTTGGATCAGCTTTTTGCCGGAGAAACTCAGGAGGAGGCCTCATGACTTTCGAACAATTACTGCTGGCGGCGGTGGAGCAGCGTCTGCTGCGGCCGCTGGACGTCCAGTTTGCCCTGATGGTGGCGCAAAACGACCCGCCGGCGGTCATGCTGGCGGCGGCCTTGCTGAGCCGGGATGCTGGCGAGGGGCACGTTTGCCTGCCGCTGTCGCGGTTGAGCGGCGACGAGGCGCTGAGCGGAAAAGCGGGGGAGATCCGCGATCGGCTGCTGGCCGAAGCCGGCGCGCCGGAGGACTGGCCCGCGCTGCTGCTCGCTTCGTCGGCGGTGAGCTGCGGCGATGCTCCGGCGCCGATGATTTTGTGCGGCGACCGGCTCTATCTGAACCGGATGTGGCGCAACGAGCTGACCGTCGCCCGCTTCTTTAACGAAGCCAACCGGGTGCTGGAGATGGATGAGGCGCGGCTGGCGTCAACGCTAAATGCGCTGTTTCCCGCCACTGGCGAAACCGACTGGCAAAAAGTGGCCGCGGCGGTGGCGCTGACCCGCCGTATCTCGGTGATCTCCGGTGGTCCCGGGACCGGGAAAACCACCACCGTGGCGAAGCTTCTGGCGGCGCTGATCCAGATTGACGACAGTCCACGCTGTCGTATTCGCCTGGCGGCACCGACGGGGAAAGCGGCGGCGCGCCTGACCGAATCGCTGGGCGCGGCGCTGAGAAAGCTGCCGCTGACCGACGCGCAGAAAGCGTTAATTCCCACCGAGGCCAGCACGCTGCATCGTCTGCTGGGCGCCCAGCCCGGCAGCCAGCGCATGCGCTATCACGCCGGCAACCCGCTGCATCTGGATGTGCTGGTCGTGGATGAAGCCTCGATGATTGACCTGCCGATGATGTCGCGGCTTATCGACGCGCTGCCGGCCCACGGGCGGGTGATTTTCCTCGGCGATCGCGACCAGCTGGCCTCCGTGGAAGCGGGGGCGGTGCTGGGGGATATCTGCGCCTGGGCGAGCTCGGGCTACACTGCCGCGCGGGCGCAGGAGCTGACCCGGCTGACCGGTTCGCCGGTGCCGGCGGGCGAGGGGGCTATCGCTGGCGCGCTGAGAGACAGCTTGTGCCTGCTGCAAAAGAGCTATCGCTTCGGCAGTCACTCCGGCATCGGGAGCCTGGCGCGGGCGGTGAATGCTGGCGCGCGCGCGGAGGTGAAGGCCACGCTGCGCCAGCCGTTTGACGATATCGCGCTTCATCCCCTCAGCACGACTGAAGAGTACGAGGCCATGCTCGGCGCGGCCCAGCAGGGCTATGAACGCTACCTGCAGCTGCGCCGCGAGCGGGCCGAACCGCAGGCCATGCTGGCCGCTTTCAGCGAATTCCAGCTGCTGTGCGCGCTGCGTGAAGGGCCGTACGGCGTGAGCGGCGTCAATGAGCGGCTGGAGCAGCGGCTCAACCGCCAGCGGGCGATCGCCCTGCCGCGCCACTCCCGCTGGTATGACGGCCGACCGATCATGATATCGCGCAACGACAGCGCGCTGGGGCTGTTTAACGGCGATATCGGCATAGCGCTGGAGCGCAACGGCGAGCTGCGGGTGTGGTTCCTGATGCCCGACGGCACCATCAAGTCGGTGCAACCGAGTCGCCTGCCGGAGCATGATACCGCCTGGGCGATGACCGTGCATAAATCGCAGGGCTCCGAGTTCGAACATGCGGCGCTGATCCTGCCGGCGCGCAGCGTCCCGCTGGTGACCCGCGAACTGGTCTACACGGCGATCACCCGTGCGAAACAGCGATTGTCACTCTATGCCGACGAGCAGGTGCTCTCCCAGGCCATTGTGACGCGCACCGAGCGGCGCAGCGGCCTGGCGGAGATTTTCGCCGGGCGCGAAGCCCCCTGAGAGGCCGCATCCGGGCGATGGGAAAATAATGCAGCCCGTTGCCCGGACTGGCAGAAAAATCAGTAGCTGAAGACCAGGGGGATGAGCCAGAGCACCGATATCGAGTTCATGGCGCAAAAGCGGACTGCCGCGCCGCTGGCCAGCGGTGGGGAGGAACAGCGGGCAACAAAAATCACCAGCGAGGAGATGAGAACATTCATGCCGGATGTCAGGGCCAGCAGGAATAATATCGCGATGGCGGCGCCGAGTGCGGCATAACCATGCTGATGATGGCGCTGGTTATCCCAGAGGAGCAGTATCATCAGCAACCACGGATAGAGGGTGACCGTGGCGGTAATGAGGTTGATATGTCTGACCAGCCAGTTCGGTTTGGTTTCCATTATTTCAGCGATCCTTGCAGGGCGGGTGGCGGCCGTGGCGCCAGTCGACGTCCTGTCGACAGCCAGTAGCATATCGGTGAGCCAGCGAGAAAGAAATGGTCTGCGCGGAAACCAGGAATTTAGCCCGCGTACCGCAGACGAGCGCTGGCGCGAAGAGTGGCGGGAGACCGGCCCAGGATAAAGCGATAAGCGTCGCGCTATCCCGGGCCGTTAGAAAGGGTGAAGAAGGGCTTAAGCGAGGTCGGCCATCAGCACCTTCGACCGGCGCTGATAGTTATACATCTGCTTTTTACTCTCCGGCAGCAGGTCGATATCCACCGGCGTGAAGCCGCGCTCCTGGAACCAGTGGATGCTGCGGGTGGTTAGCACGAACAGCTTGCTCAGTCCCATCTGTCTGGCCTGAGCGGCAATACGCTCCAGCAGCACCTCTCCCCGCGACGAGCTCCGGTAATCCGGATGCACCGCCACGCAGGCCATTTCGCCGATCTTCTCTTCCGGGAAAGGATAGAGGGCAGCGCAGGCGATAGTGGTGTTATCGCGCTGAATAATGGTGAATTTGTCGATCTCCATCTCCAGCTGCTCGCGGGAGCGGCGCACCAGGATGCCCTGCTGCTCAAGCGGGCTTATCAGCTCAAGAATACCGCCGATATCGTTGATGGTCGCCCGGCGGATCTGCTCCGCGCTCTCCATGACGATCTGGGTGCCGATGCCGTCGCGTGAGAACAGCTCCTGCAGCAGCGCGCCATTTTCCTGATAGCTGATCAGGTGGCAGCGCCGCACGCCGCTGCGGCAGGCCTTCACGGCCCCGCGCAGGAAGCGCACGGTGCCGGAGTTATAATCTTCGTCCGCTTCCAGCTCTTCGACGCGGGCCTGCGCCTCATTAGGGAACAGTTCGGAGACGATTTCCCCGGCCTGGTTGTAAACCCCTTGCGACGAACAGAAGCCGATCATTTTCTCCGCCTTCAGCTTGATGGCCAGCTGGGTGGCGATCTCTTCCGAAGTCAGGTTAAAGCTCTCGCCGGTGACCGACACCGCGACCGGCCCCATCAGGACAATGGCGCCGCTGTCGAGCTGACGATGAATCGCCTCTTCGTCAATGCGGCGAATGCGTCCGCTGTGGCAATAATCGACGCCGTCATCGACGCCCAGCGGCTGGGCGATGATAAAGTTGCCGCTGACAACGTTGATATGGGCCCCCTGCAGCGGGGTATTGTTGAGGCTCATCGACAGGCGGGCGGTGATCTCCAGCTGCAGCATCCCCGCCGCCTGCTTAACCAGCTCAAGCGTTTTAGCGTCAGTCACTCGCGTCTGCTTGTGATAGACCGGCTCGTGGTGGTGCTCGGCGAGGTTAGCGTCAATCTGCGGGCGGGCGCCATAGACCACGACCAGGCGAATGCCCAGGCTATGCAATAATCCTATGTCATTGACAATATTTGAGAAATTTTCATGCTCAATGGCTTCGCCGCCCAGCATGATGACAAACGTTTTTCCCCGATGGGCATTAATATAGGGAACAGAATGGCGGAATCCTTCTACCAGTTCAGTGCGACGTTCCTTCACCATGACAAACCCTCAATGCATGATTATTCGTAATTATTGTATTTTTATTCTGTTTTGCTGTTAAACGCAAGTGCCAATTTTAGGCTAAGCCACGAAAAACATGTGACCCGGCGCAGGGTGTCAATGAATGTTTACCCTTTTATAGATGACAGGTTATATGCCTTTCGTTAAAGTTTCTGGTCAATCTGTTTGTTTTGGGTACAAATGCGTTTTTATTGCTTGGGAGTGGCATGTCGGGAAACAACTCTGGATTAAGCCGTCGCCGTCTGCTGCAGGGCGCGGGCGCCATGTGGTTAATGAGCGTGAGCCCTGTGGGGCTGGCTGCCGATGCGCGGGTGGTCGCTGTTCGCGTCTGGCCAGCATCGACCTACACGCGCGTCACGGTAGAATCGAATCATGTGCTGAAATACCGGCAGTTTGCCCTCAGTAACCCGGAGCGGGTGGTGGTGGATCTGGAAGGGGTTAACCTGAACTCTGTGCTGAAGGGCATGGGGGGGCAGATCCGCGATGACGACCCCTTTATTCAGTCCGCTCGCGTGGGCCAGTTTGATCCGCAAACCGTGCGCATGGTTTTTGAGCTCAAGCAGAACGTTAAGCCGCAGCTGTTTGCCCTCGCGCCGGTGGCCGGCTTTAAAGAGCGTCTGGTGATGGACCTCTACCCCGCCAACGCCACCGATGTTCAGGATCCGCTGCTGGCGCTGCTCGAGGATTACAACAAAGGCGATCTGGAGCGTCAGGTGCCGCCGGCGCAAAGCGGACCGCAGCCGGGCAAAGCCGGGCGTGACCGGCCGATTGTCATTATGCTCGATCCCGGACACGGCGGCGAAGACTCCGGCGCCGTGGGGAAGTATCGCACCCGCGAGAAAGATGTGGTGCTGCAGATTGCCCGCCGCCTCCGGGCGCTGATCGACAAAGAAGGCAATATGAAGGCCTATATGACCCGCAACGAAGACGTGTTTATCCCGTTGAAGGTGCGTGTCGCCAAGGCGCAGAAGCAGCGCGCCGACCTGTTCGTGTCGATTCACGCCGACGCCTTTACCAGCCGCCAGCCCAGCGGTTCCTCAGTGTTTGCCCTCTCTACCAGGGGGGCCACCAGTACCGCGGCAAAATATCTCGCCCAGACGCAGAATGCCTCGGATCTGATCGGTGGGGTCAGCAAGAGCGGCGACCGCTATGTCGACCACACCATGTTCGATATGGTGCAGTCCCTGACCATCGCCGACAGCCTCAAATTTGGCAAGGTGGTGCTGGAGAAAATGGGCAATATCAATAACCTGCACAAGAATCGGGTAGAGCAGGCGGGCTTTGCGGTGCTGAAGGCGCCGGATATCCCCTCCATTCTGGTGGAGACGGCGTTTATCAGTAACGTGGAAGAAGAGCGGAAGCTGAAAACGGCCAAATTCCAGCAGGAGGTAGCCGAGTCGATCCTCGCCGGGATTAAAGCCTACTTCGCCGACGGCGCGACGCTGGCCCGTCGCGGATAACCACACAGGAAAGGGATATGGCCTTACTGAAAAGCGCCCATGGCGGTAACATCCGCGAGGCCGCCGCCCTGCTGGGTATTGCGCCCGGCGAGCTGCTGGATTTTAGCGCCAACATCAATCCGCTGGGGATGCCAGCTTCGCTCAGGCAGGCGATCGTCGACAACCCAGGCTGCGCCGAGCGCTACCCTGACGTTGAATATCAACAGCTGCATCAGGCGCTGGCTGCCCACCATCAGCTGCCGGCGGCGCATATCCTTGCCGGCAACGGCGAAACTGAATCGATCTTCACCCTCGTCCACGGCCTTAAGCCGCGGCGGGCGATGATCGTCATTCCTGGTTTCGCGGAGTACCGGCGGGCGCTGCAGACGGTGGACTGCGAGGTGGTGGAGTATGCCCTCCGGGAGTGCGATGGCTGGCAGCTGACTGACGCCATCCTCGATGCCCTGACTCCGGCGCTGGACTGCCTGTTTCTTTGCACCCCGAATAACCCCACCGGCCTGCTGCCGGAGCGGGGCCTGCTGGAAGCCATTGCGCAGCGCTGTCGGGCGCTGAACATCAGCCTGATCCTTGACGAGGCCTTCCTCGATTTTATGCCCGACCAGCCGGGATTTATTCCCCTGCTGGCGCAGCACCCGCACGTCTGGGTTCTGCGCTCGCTCACCAAATTTTATGCCATTCCTGGGCTGCGTCTTGGCTACCTGCTCAACGCTGACGCCCAGGCAGTGGCCCGGCTGCGCGAGCGACAAATGCCGTGGTCCATCAATGCCTATGCCGCCCTGGCCGGAGAGATCATCCTCCAGGACCGGGCGTATCAGCGGGCCACCTGGCAGTGGCTGCAGGAGGAGGGGGCGCGTTTCTGTTCACGACTGAAAGAGATTACCGGGCTGACCGTATGGCCCGGGCGCGCCAACTATCTGTTCTTGCGCTGCGACAGGCCAGGGCTTGACCTGCAATACGCCCTGTTGCGCCAGCATGTGCTGATCCGCAGCTGCGCCAACTACCCGGGGCTGGATAGCCGTTATTTCCGGGTGGCGATCCGTAGCGCCAGCGAAAACGACCAGCTGCTGGCGGCGCTGCAGCGGGTGCTGGCCTGAGGGCTACTGCAGGGTGACGCCCCCACGCACCATCGCCAGCAGATGCTGCTGCGGCCAGTGGGCGGCGATGTCGCTGTCTGCCAGTCGCCATTGCAGAAATTCGACGTCATGACGACGGCGGTCCAGCAACAGGCCGACGACGCTGCCGCTGTGCGCCACGTTAAGGCCATACAATCCTGCGCTTTCCACCAGTTGCAGTAGCGCGTCAAACCCCGGTTTGGGCAACAGCTGCTGGCTGGCGATGGCGCTGATGGTCGCCGCTTCGCCCAGTAGCTGTGGGCTGCCGCAATGGCAGGCCTGCTGTACTTTCTCCCACGCCAGCTGCAGCCGGGAGGCGTTAGCCAACAGACCCGGCTCGCGCGGCAGCTGGTGGTAGTCGGTGGTGCGCAGCGTCAGCGGGCTCTCCAGTACTAACAGGTCGAGCGCTGGCGGAGGGGGACAGGCGATTTGCGTGGCGGCGGTATTATGGTCGAACAGCGTCAGCTGGCGAAACAGGGTGCTGTCGGTAGGCTCCAGCGCGACGCACAGGCGCGCCAGCGTCGGCTCATCCAGTAGATGGCCCAGATGATGGGCGGTGGCGACGGCGGTGGCAGCGATATCGGCGGTGCTGCTGGCCATCCCTTTGGCCACCGGGATCGTTGAGTGCAGGGTGATGCGGATCTGCTGGCTCAGCGCTGGGGGGTAGCCCCAGTGGGCCAGCAGCTGGTCGACCATCGCCCGTGACAGCGGCCGCTCATCTTTTCGCGGCACCCCGGTCTCGACCTCGACGGTGCTGTACCAGTCCACCGGGCAGGAGACCAGCTTTTCGCTGCCGAGGATCCAGCCCTGGATAAGTTCTCCGCACGAGGCGGGACATTGTGCAACAGCCACGTTTTCACCTTTCCGCTTACCTTCGCCAGGGCGCATAGTGGCATGGCGACCCGCCGGTTACCATGATTCTCCGCAAGAGGAGGTACGTCGTTTAGGCCGACACCGCCAGCTCGCGCGCCTGCGGCAAGGCAAGACGCATGACGTCGCGGGCAATCATTAGCTCTTCATTGGTGTTGATCACCGCCACTTTGACCAGCGCATTATCCGCCTGAATAAAGGTCGCGCTCCGCTGGTTTTTCTCGTCGTCCAGTGCGAGGCCGAGAAAATGCAAATTGCGGCAGATCGTCGCCCGCGCCCGGGCGGAATGCTCGCCTATGCCGCCGGTAAAGATCAGCGCGTCCAGACCTCCCATCTGCATGATATAGCTGCCGATAGTCGCGCGAATGCGTTCGGCAAACAGCGACAGCGCCAGAGCCGCCCTTTCGTTGCCGGCGTCGGCTGCCTGTTCGACGTCGCGGTAATCAGAAGACACGCCGGAGACGCCCAGCAGCCCGGATTCATTATTCAGCAGCTGGCTGAGCTGCAGGGCGGATTTCCCCTCTTTCTCCACCAGCCAGGGAAGAATCGACGGATCGATATCGCCGCTGCGGGTGCCCATCATCACCCCGGACTGGGGAGTAAAACCCATTGAGGTATTCACCGACTGCCCGCCTTTGATGGCGCAGACGCTACAGCCATTGCCCAGGTGGCAGCTCACTACCCGCAGGGCGCTCAGCGGTACGCCCAGCTTTTCCGCCAGCGCGCTGCTGACATAGTGATGGCTGGTGCCGTGAAAACCGTAGCGGCGAATGCCCAGCTCGGCGTAATAGCGCCAGGGCAGGGGATAGAGCCAGGCCTCCGGCGCCAGGGTCTGGTGAAAGGCGGTATCAAAAACTGCCACCGCCGGTACCGCGGGTAACAGCTGGCGAAAAAGACGAATGCCCAGCGCATTGACCGGGTTATGCAACGGCGCCAGCTCCGCCAGGCGTTCGATCTCCCGCAGGGTGTCGTCGCAGACCAGCGCGGCGTCTTTGAAGCGTTCGCCGCCGTGGGCGACGCGGTGGCCAACGCCGTCTATCTCCTGCAGGCTGCTCAGGATCCCGCGGCCGGTCAGCGCCTCCAGCAGCAGGGTCACTGCCTCATGGTGATCGGCGATGGGCAGCGTCTCCTGCCATTTCTGCGTCGGCGTTTTCAGCGTGAAGCGGGCCTCGGGCAGGCCAATACGTTCGATCAGCCCCTGGCAGAGCAACGCTCCCTGCGGCATGTTAAGCAGCTGAAATTTCAGGGAGGAGCTGCCGGCGTTGATCGCCATGATTTTATAGGTCATTGATATTCCTCTGCGTTCAGGCAGGCGAGCAGGTCATCAAGCCCGTCGCCGGTTAACGCGCTGGTGATAAAGATATTTTCGGCGCCTGCTGCCTCGAGCCATGCCCGGACCTGTTGCAGACGGGGCGGGGCGGCTAAATCGGCTTTGGTGATCACCCCGATGACCGGGCGGTTCATCGGAGCGGTAAGCCCCGGAGAAAAGGGTGACCAGGGCGCATCGGCATTCAGTACCAGCGCGATGACATCGGCCTCGCAGGCGCTGGTGAGCAGCGCGCTGTACAGGCAGCGGTTTTCCAGATATTCCCCCGGGGTGTCGATGGCGGTCGGCGTCCAGACGATGGCCTGCGTTTTTTGATAACGCAGGGTTTCGCCACGCAATACCTGGGTCAGCGAGGTTTTGCCGCACTGACTGGGTCCGATAAGCATCAGGCGTTTCATGGGCTCAGGTCCGGGTAATTGGACAGGCGGTGAAGCGCATCAGCTCACCAAGGGTGCGTGTGACCTGCCTGAGCGCGTACTCCACCGCGGAGACATCGCCGGTCAACACCACCGCGCCGGTGAAGCGATCGAGAAAGCCGATCTCCACCGCGCCAGACTTGGTGGCGATGTCGCAGGCGATGATTGACGCCTCACTGGGGGTAATGGTGAGAATGCCGATGGCGGAGACCGCGTCCGGCAGACCCAGCTTTTTGAACAGATCTTTGCCCGGATTGGCGATGAGATGCGCCAGAGTGACCTGTTTGCCCGGGACATACTCCTGGATCATGCGTTCGGTAGGGGTTTGCGGTTCCATTATCCCTCCATCAGCTGTTGCCACAGCGCATCGTGCGGTCGCGGGATCACTGCCCGGTAAACCAGTAATCCTTTCTCGCCTGCGCTGTCGCTGGCCACCGTGACGGCGTTGTCGACATCGGCGATATCACCCGCCACCACCATGTAGCATTTGCCGCCGATACCAAACGCCATATGAACGCGAACCAGGGTGACGTTGGCCGCTTTCACCGCGCGGTCGGCGGCGTTGATGCACGCTGCCACGCTCCAGGTTTCGACGATCCCCGCCGCCTGCCGCTGCTCGACCACGTTGAGTCCGCTGATCGCCGGCAGTACGCTGGGGTGAATGTTGGCCAGCACCAGGCTGTCCACCAGCATCTCCCCGGCGCGCGCCGTGCCGGCGGCGATTGCCTGTTGCACGGCGCCGACGTCGCCGCCGAGCATCAGCAGGAATTTCCCGGGACAAAGGGTTCTGCAGAGCAGGAGCTGTACGTTCGCGCTTTTCAGCATGACGTCGCCCAGCTCCATTCCCCTGGCGATGCTGGTCAGTTCTAAAATTCCGATAGCCTGGGTCATGATTAACCTCTTACAAGCGTAATGGCCTGCTCCGTGATGGCGGAGACCTGGCCGTCAATACTGGCGTGTACCGGCGCACCGAGGGCGTCGGCAGGGATGTCTGCCAGCAGCTGGCCGCGCGTTACTCGCTCTCCCGGTGCGACGCAGGGAACGGCGCTGATGCCGATATGCTGGCGCAGCGGCAGGGTGACGCAGCCCACCTCCGGCTCCACCGCCGTCAGCGGCGCCTCCTGATACCAGGGATCAAGCCCCAGTTTGCTGATGAGCCGTTTGACCGGCACCAGGCGGTGCTTCGCCATCTCGTCCGCCGGACGTAGCGGTCCCTCGTAGCGCAGGTTTTTCGCCCTCAGCTCACGTTTCAGCAGACGGTTGATGCGCATGGGGGAAATCCCCACCGGGCAGGCGACGCTCTCGCAAACGTTGCACTCCGAGCAGGTCAGGGCGCTGAGCAGCAGCGACGGGGTGGCCGCCTGGCGATAGTTCACCGCCCGCACCAGCAGGTGGGGAGAAAGCTCATGGCCGATCAGGTGCCGGGGGCATAAATCTGTGCATAAACGGCACTGTTCGCAGACGGTGCGGGCGATGGCGAGCAGGGTGCGTTCATCCTGCCGCCGTCGCTGGATCAATGGATGGTTGCCCGGGAGCACCAGCAGGCCGCCGGTGGTTTTGGTGACCGGTGTCTCGAGGGAGGTGATGAGTGCGCCCATCATCGGACCGCCGTTGATAAACCCCGGTTCGGCAACCGTCGCGCCGCCGGCCAGGGCCAGCACCTCGCGCAGCGACATGCCCAGCGGGACAGTCAGCGTCAGCGGACGGGCGACAGCGCCATTGACGGTCAACGTCCGGCGGGTCACCGGATAGCCCTGCTCCACGGCTCTGGCGATATTGAGTACCGTCTGAACGTTATTGACCACTACGCCGACGCTGACCGGCAGCGCGGCAGGCGGCACGCGACGACCCGTCGCCAGCCAGATAGTGAGCACCTCATCCCCGGCCGGATAGACATCAGGCAGAATATGCAGCCGGGCCCATTCCGGTAGTCGCGGGGTTAACGCCGCAATCGCCGGAGTATATTTCGCCTTCAGGGCAATGATCCCTTCCCGGGCGCCGGTGGCGGTCATTGCGTAACCCAGGCCGCGAATCAGCCGGTCAGCCTGCTGCGCCATCAGCTGTTGATCAACCTTCAGCATCGGTTCGCATTCAGCGGCGTTCACCAGCACGGTATCCACCCTGGCCTGCAGTTTGATGTGGGTCGGAAAGCCCGCCCCACCGGCGCCCACCACGCCGGCGGCCCGGACGCGCTCGCGGATCTCCGCCGCGTCAATGTCTGGTAGTGGCACTATCGCTTCACTCATTGCAGGCTCTCCAGCAGTTGCGCGATGGCCTCACCATCGACCGGGCGCGGGTTGGTGCGCAGGGTGGCGTCAGCCAGCGCGGCCGGCACCATGGCGGGAATTCGCGATAAGAAAAGGGGATATTTTTCCTGCAAGGCGCCCTTGAGGGTGGGAATGGCGCACTGCTGTTTCAGTGTTTCCACCGCGGCAAGCAGCGCCTGGAGAGCCTCCTGTTCGCCAGCTTCCGGCGGGCAGAACCGGCAGGCCCTGGCCAGGCGCGCATAGCGCTTCGCCGCTCGCGGCTCGCCGGCGTTGAAGCGGATCACCGCGGTCAGCAGCAGCGCGTTGGCCAGGCCATGGGGGAGGTGAAACTGGCCGCCAAGCTGATGGGCGATAGCATGATTGAGCCCAAGGCCAGCCTGGCTAAAGGCCATACCGGCAAGGGTTGAAGCATTGTGCATTTTGCTGCGGGTCGCAACGCAGTCGCCCTGGCGAACCGCAACGGGTAGGGCGCGAAACACCAGCCTGGCGGCCTTTTCCGCCAGCGCATCGGTAAAATCGGTGGCCTGCGGCGATACCCATGCCTCAAGGGCGTGGGTCAGGACGTCCAGTCCGGTATGGGCTGTGATGGTGGGCGGTACGCTGATCACCAGCGTTGGGTCGAGGATCGCCATGTCGGGACAGAGCGCCTCATGGAACAGCGGGTACTTGATCCCTTTTTCCGGGTCGCTGATGACGCAGGCGCTGGTCACTTCCGACCCGGTACCGCTGGTGGTGGGGATCGCCACGCAGGTGTCGACAGGCAGCCCGCCCTGCTGGCTGAACCAGACGATCGCCTTGGCGGCGTCCATCGCCGAGCCGCCGCCGAAGCCGATCACCACCCGCGGACGCAGGGCCTGCATCTGCGCTATCCCTTTCGCCACGGTGTGAATGGTCGGATCCGGTGTAATATCACTGAACACGCTGACGCGGTTGCTGGCGGGCAGCGCGGCGCGCAGCCGCTCGAACAGCGGCGAGCGCGCCAGGAAGCCGTCGCAGACGATCCAGATGTGCTGATGGCTAAAGCGCTGCAGCGCGGCCAGGCTGCCCGGGCCGCTGTAGAGGCGCGTTTGCAGAGAAAAGGTGTGCATGGCGCCCCCGGCTAGCGAAT
Organism: Klebsiella sp. PK18; assembly: GCF_057784655.1. Lineage (NCBI taxonomy): Bacteria > Pseudomonadati > Pseudomonadota > Gammaproteobacteria > Enterobacterales > Enterobacteriaceae > Klebsiella > Klebsiella sp. PK18. The sequence goes on from NZ_CM173493.1 coordinate 934,853, forward strand.
GGAAAAACCGTTGGTCAACACGCAGCGCCGCAGGCGGGCGAACGTCCGCGCGGAGGTGGTGCCTTCTCCGGTTGGCGTGGCGATGGTGAAGGTGGTAAACCCTTCGCCGCCGACGCCGATACCCGCGTAAGACGGACCATTTTTGACAAAAATGGAGGTCTGCAGCGTGCGTGCCGCCAGATTGAGCCGCGAGACATTCTGCGAGTGCATAATGGCGGTGTGGTGCAGACCCTCCTCAACGCGCAGGGCCAGCGCCAGGGCGCTATCAAAATCGGCGACCCGGACGATCGGCAGCACCGGCATCAGTTGCTCGCAGGTCACCCAGGGGTCGTTCGCCTGCACCTCGGCTATCAGCAGGCGAGGGGGGCGGGAAGGGACGGCGAGACCGGCGGCCGCCAGCAGCTCAGCCGGGCTCTTACCAACCAGTTTTTTATTCGCCGCGCCGTCGGGCAGGCAGACGGCTCGCAGGGTATCGGTCTCCTGCGGGCTCAACAGCAGCGCGTCAAAATCCTGCATCTGCTGGATCAGGCGGTCAGCGACGGAGGCGACGACGATCAGGCTTTTTTCGGCGATACAGGGCAGGTTGTAATCGAAGGCGGCGCCGCTGATGATATCTTCGGCGGCTTTGACGAGATCGGCCGTTTCATCAACGATGCACGGCGGATTGCCGGCGCCAGCGCCGATCACTTTTTTACCGCTTTTCATGCCCATCGCCACAATGCCAGGGCCGCCGGTGATAGCCAGAACGGCAATCAGCGGGTGGGCCATCATCTGTTGGGTGGCCTCAAAGGTCGGCTCGGCAACGGTGACCACCAGGTTACGGATCCCGCTGCAGCGGTAGGCGATCTCTTCGATCCTGGCAATAAGCGTTAACGAGACCTTTTTCGCGCCGGGATGAGGGCTGAAATAGACGCTGTTACCCGCCGCCAGCATGCTGATACTGTTGTTGATAATGGTTTCCGTTGGGTTGGTGCTGGGCGCCACGGCGCCAATAACCCCGAACGGCGAGTACTCAAACAGCACCATCCCGCCATCGCCGGTGAGGGCGCTGGTGGTGAGATCCTCAATGCCCGGTGTGTTCTCAAGGGCAGCTTTATTTTTCAGATATTTATCTTCTTTGTTGCCCATGCCGGTCTCCGTGGCGCTCTCCTCCGCCAGCGTCGCCAGCTCGGGGGCCAGCGTCTCCCGCAGCGCGCTGATAATGGCGCTGCGGGTTTTTAGCGGACACTGCTGATAGCGGAGAAAAGCCTGATGGGCGGCGTCGATGGCGCTGCCGACGTCGCGGAAAATGCCCTGCTGTTCCTGAGAAACGGGGGCGGGCGCGAGCTTTTCGCTGAGAATGGTGCGGATAAGGGTTTCCAGTTCTGCTGTATTCATTGATGTGTTCTCACGTTAAAGGCCGCCATAGCAGCCTGTGCAATAGCCATATCCTGCTCGATGCTGCCGCCGCTAATCCCGAGGCCGGCTATTAGCTGGCCATCGCGCCACAGCGGATATCCGCCGCCAAAGGTGACGACTTTGCCCTGCAGATGGCTCTCCAGACCGTACAGCGCAGCGCCTGGCTGTACGGTCGTCGCGAGCTCGTGGGTGGCGGTTTTCATGGCGACGGCGGTCCAGGCTTTTTTCGGCGCCAGCTCGCTGCTGACCAGCAGCGCATCGGGCATTCGCCAGGTCACGGTTTCGGTACCGTGTGCGTCAACGATGCTGACCACCACCGGCACCTGCAGCTGGCGGGCGTGTTCGATAGCCTGACGGGTAAGCTGATGCAGCTCGTGAAAGGAGAGTGCCCCGGCCTGGGCTTTGGGCGCGTCGGGCGAAGGCGACCCGCTGGCGGCCAGGTAGCGGGCCGCGATCTCCGCGACGAGCCGGCGCTGGTGATCGGCATGATCCTCGCTGCGCGCCAGGGCATACAGACAGTCAGATAAGCGGTTCAGATAACGCAGCAGTATCTGACGGAGAGTGACCTCTGCCGCCAGCTCGACCAGCCGGCGTTCCGCCCGACGGGCAACGGTGCGGGCCAGGTGCAGGCGACTGGCGGCTTCGCACCGCCCGGGCAACACAAACTGGTGCAGCGCCGGCACGCAGGCCATCTCGCGATCGATCGTCTGCTCCAGCAGGGCAATCTCTTCGCTGCTGATGTAGCGCTGGCCAGGTGATGGCTGTTCGCTGTCGCTGGCAAGTTCTGCGCTGAACCAGAAAATGTGCTGCTGCAGGGCTTCGAGCAGGGTGCGATGTTTCTCTTCAGCGACGGCGCAGACGCACAGGCTCAGCACAGCGTTCAGTTCATCCAGGGTGCCGTAGGCTTCGACGCGCGGATGCGTCTTGCTGACCCGCTGGCCGGTAAAGAGTGATGTACTGCCGGCATCGCCGGTTCGGGTATAAATAGCCACAGGCGCCCCCTTAGCGTGAAAGTGAGTCAACAATACCCACAACGGCAAGATCGATAGCCTCATTCGGGCCGCTAAAGACGTGGCGTGCGCTCGAGCCGCTGCAGAGCAGCACCAGCTCGCCGACGCCAGCGCCAACCGAATCTACCGCCACTTCATCGCCGCTCGCGGGCGGAAATGGATGTTCGTCGTCTGTGCTTACCCGGCGCACCAGCAGCAGTTTTTTGCCGTTCAGAGAGGGCGATTTTTGCGTCGAGACGACGGCGCCGGTCACGCGTGCCAGATGCATAGTTCACTCCTGCGTAATCAATTGAACATGCCGCGCGACGGCCGCTTCGCGGGCGAGGGCGGTGATAATGGGGCGGCGGCGCAGCACCAGATAACCTCCGTGGAGGCGGGCTACATCGGCGTAGGTGAGCACCGACGCGGCGTGAAGTCTGACGGGCTGGCCAGGCGGGTCGCTGAACGTCAGCGGCAAACGGGCGAGTTTTTTTACCGCCAGCGCGGGGAGCAGGGCGGGAAGCAGCGTTAGCTGTACCCGAACGCCCCAGGCCATCGCCTCATGCAACGCGCAACCGGCGGCCGTCAGCGCGCGCTGGCCGGTAAGCTGCTCCAGCAGCGGTAAATCCACCTGCACGATGCGCAGCGAAGCGTGCTGGCACAGCAGGCTGTGGATATCCGCTTCGCCGAGCTGGGCCACGCTGAGCGTGGCCGTACTCCGGGCGCGACGGCGCAGACGGGCGGCGACCTCTTCGACGATACGCTGCAGCATCGCGTGGTTCATGGCTTCGTCACCAGCGTAGCCCAGGCCTGCGCAGCGTCAGCGCCTGCCGCATTGGCTTCGTCAGTATCGATGTGCATCTCAAGACGCATATCCGGGGCTACGCGGACCGCTACATTGTCGAAGATAAGCCGCCTGTCGCTGCCTTCGATCGCCACCGCGACGCTATCGCCATGGGCGACGCGCAGGATCAGGGCATCGAGCGGGGACATATGAATATGTCGTTGGGCTACGATCGTCCCGCTGCTCAGCTCCAGTTCGGCAAAGGGGCTTATCAGGCGGATCCCTGGCGTGTCCTGCAGATTGCCTGACATGCGCAGCGGCGCGGCGATACCGAGGGTCCGGGCGTCGGTGCGTGAGATTTCCACCTGGCTGGTCTGGCGCAAAGGGCCGAGCAGGCGCACGTTATTTAATCGTCCTTTGGGGCCAACCAGAGTCACCGTCTGCTCTGCGGCATACTGCCCGGGCTGCAGCAGCGCTTTTTTCGGCTGGATGGGCTGAGCGGGAAAGAGCCTGGCATAGTCCTCCGCCGCTAAATGGATATGGCGACTGGAGATACCGATTGGGATGGGACGCTGGCGCATCTCATCCAGCACTTTGTTGACTGTTGAAGCCAGCTGTTGTTTATCCATTACGCGTCACCTCGTTTACCGGCGTGCAGGCACTGCGAGCGAGGTTCGCCTTTTTGCCGTGGACAGTGCGGGTCCAGGCACAGGTTGCAGGTCACCTGCTCCGCAGGGCGGGGGAGGGTGTCTGCGGGATCTCTGCGCTCATCCATTACGGTGGCGTTCTCCTCTTCCAGAGCAGCGTCAGGTGCTGGTGAAGGCGCTTCGACGCGGGCTGGCAGCAGGCCTGCGCCGGGCCTGGCGATAACCTTCTGCGCCACCAGCCCCTGCTGCCGGTCGGCGAGTTCGGCCCCGGTCATCACCGCCGCCTGGACAGAGGCCACATCACCGGCGATCTTCACCACCATCCAGCCGGAGCCGTTGGTCTTTTCCAGGGCGAGCAGCGTGATGGCGGCCGCTTTCGCCATGGCGTCGGCGCAGGTGATGGCCAGGGCCAGGCCGCTGACCTCAAGTAATCCCAGTGATTGCTTCACGCAGTGCTCCTTGTTTCAAGGTCAGACGGATTTCGGCAGAATGGCCTCAACATCGCTGTGCGGGCGTGGGATCACATGGCTGGACTTGACCTCGCCGACCACGCTGGCCGCCGCGCTCCCGGCGTCAACGGCGGCTTTGACTGCGCCGACGTCTCCGCGGACCATCACGGTAATCAGCCCGGAGCCAATTTTTTCGTAACCAATCAACTGCACGTTGGCGGATTTCACCATTGCATCAGCGGCTTCAATGGCGCCAACCAGGCCTTTCGTTTCAACCAGTCCTAGTGCGTTATTCATATTGTGTTCTCCTGTGGATTAAGCATTGCGATCCCGAAATGGGATCCCTTTGACGAGACGAGCCGCATTGTTGCCAGTGTTTCGCCGGGCCAGCCTGTCCTGGTGATACCTCAGCGAAAACAGCGGAGTTGATGCGGGTAAATTTTTGTAGTGCACGATGAGCTGTTCCCGGTCGCAGGCGATGCCCACCAGCAGCGGCGAACGCTGCGCCGCCTGCCAGGCGTGATGGACAAGATCGCCGCCGGTCCGCGGTTGCAGAACGAAAGGAATGCCTTCCTCTTCAATGCCCAGCAGGACATCGCGCCACTGTTCGCTGCATTCGTCAGTGACCGCAATGACGATGGCGGGGGTGACGAGGCTACTCTCCATGCGTACCTCCTTTTTGCCAGGCAAGGAGTAATCCGCTGGCGACCGCATTGCGCGGGCCTTCACTGCCGCGGATGTTGCCGCGCCCGGCAACCAGCCGGTAGTGCGCCAGCGCGTCGGTGACCAGCTGGGGGATCTCGAAATCGAGGGACGAGCCGCCCACCAGCACTACGAACGGGATGTCGCGAATGTTGCCGGTAGGACTCACCTGGCGTAACGCCCGCAGGGCGTTGGTGACAAAGACGCGTGATTTGGCGCTACGGCGAATGGCGCGCACTTTCTCCAGCGGCAGATCGCCGGGCAGGGGAACCAGTTCATCCGGTTTCACCACGCAGACGCGGGCAAATACCGCCGGTGGTAAGGCCGACGGAAAAAACTGGACGCTGCCGTCTTCATGACGCAGATGAAACAGGCTTTCGACTTTCGCCAGCGGGTATTTTTTGATCTCTTCCGCCAGGTAGCGGTCCTCAAGCCCCAGCTCGCGGGCGATGATCATCGTGACCATATCGCCGGCGCCGGCCAGGTGAGTGGCGCTGATCTCTCCTTGCGCATTGATAATGGAGGCGTCGGTCGACCCGGCGCCCAGATCGAGGATCGCCAGCGGGCGCGTGGTGCCGGGAGTGGTGAGCGCCCCGAGAATGGCCGCTTCCGCCTCAGCGCCACCCACCTGAACCGCAATCTGCAGTTTGTGCTCAATTTCACGGGCGATCAGGGCCATCTGCAGGCGATCCGACTTGACCATCGAGGCGATACCCACCGCCTGCTCCAGCGAGAACTCCCCCGCCAGGCCACCGGTCACGCTGACCGGCACCGCCGTATCAACGGCCAGCAGATCCTGAATGCGGATCTCCTGAGCTGGCTTATTGGTAAGCTCAGCCATGGTCTGGCGCACATGCTCAAGCATGCCGCCGATATTGGTGCCCGCTTCTCCCGCGACGTTGTCCAGTTTGCCGCAGCCGTCAACCGCCTTCATGATGGCTTCCGCCCCGGCGGCCACATCAACCTGTACGCTGCGCCCCTGAGCGATGAGCAGCAGATTCCCCGCCGGAATAGTCCGTGCCTTGACGTCGCCGGAGGGGGTTTTCACCACTACGGCCGAACGATTGCCAATCAGCGCCCGCGCCATTGGCACGATATTTTTGGTCTCTTCGGCGTTGAGATTGAAAACGGTGGCAATACCATAGGGGTTGGAGAGCGTTTCGATAATCTTGCCGGGTAAAGCGACCTCGACCGCCGCCAGCATGCCAAGTGGAATACGGTCGATATGCTGAACTTCATCGATCACCGGCAGCGGTTGCTGTAGCCGGTTATTGACCAGCACGCCGTCATCCTGCTGCAAAATAATGCCGGAAATCTGATAGCCCGCTGCCGTCGCCGCATTGACCATCGCAGCGACATCGGCAAAGTCAAAGGCTGAGGAGACCACCAGAATATAGGGGGCGTCCGCAGCGCAGGACAGCAGCGCCTCCGGTGTGATGGTGATGCCGACCCCCAGTCCGACGCCGCCGGGTGTCTTCGGGTTGTGGCCGATCATGGTGGACTCGGTGATGATGGTTTCCGTGATGGTCTCCATCGCCACATCGCCAATGACCGGCGTGGCTTCGTTAATGCGAATAAGCGAGATATCGCTGACCTGAATGCCTGCCGCTTTTGCCGCCTGTGTTAGCGCCTCCTGAATACCGAACACATTACGTAATGTGCCTTTAATACCGGTGGTTTCAGCCAGCGCGCTGTGGCGGATGTTCAGCACACCTGCGTCATCGACCGTCGCCAGGGCGACCTCTGTCGATGAGTTGCCAATATCAATGCCAGCGATATAGCGCATGCTTGCCCCCTGTTAATCGTCGCCTTTCAGTTTCTTACGCTCGACGTACAGCCCGGCCGCTTCCCGAACAAAGGCGGCACAGATCCGGGCCTGGTAGCGATGCTCCAGGTCGTCAGCGATCGCCAGTAGCTCCGCCTGGGTGGAACGGTATGGGCGCAGGGCGTTGTAGATCTCAAGGATCCGGTCGTCGGGAACCGCGGTGAGCTCGGCGGCCCGCTCAAAGTTCATCGCCAGCCGATCGCGTCCGGCATCCTGGGCGATCGCCGCCTGCATCCGCAGCGTTTCAGGGGTAATGCGCATGTCCTGCGCCGTAACGCGATCGCTTAATACGTTCTCCAGCGTCAGGTCATCGAGCGTTTTATTGGTAGCGGTTTTGACCCACTCCGGATGGCGGGTGGCTAACGGGTAGTCGCTGACTTTAGGCTGGCGAGCGGTGTCGTTTGTCGTTGCGGCTGGCGCGGGCGTTGCCCCGTCCTGTAGGCTGTTCATCCGGCTCAGCACGTCGCGTACCATGGATTCAATTGCGTCGGTATTCATCGGGATATCCTTTGTTAAAGCGCCATGCGCAGTTCCTGCGGGTTTTTGCCGGTCACTACGTATTTGGTCTCTTTAATGTGCAAAATGGCCGACTTCGCCTGGTATTTGGGACGAGCCATCTGATCGTTGAGCGTCGGCACTGGCTGTGGCGACTCGCGTTTGGCGTAGCGCGCGGCGTTTTTGCCAATCTGGCGGTAGGTTTCCAGGGTCAGCAGCGGCGCCTGCGGGAAGAGTTCCAGATTGGAAAGCGGCGGCAGGCCCCGCTGGTGGATGACGGTGGTGCCTTTCGACTGAATACCGATCGAGATGCCGGAGCCGCTCAGGCGGTTGCCTTCCACCGCCACGAAGGCGACGTCAGAAGATTTAAAGCAGCGGATCACCCGGGCTTTGATGCCTTCTTCCTCAATGCCGGCGATCACTTCGCGCAGGATATTTTTATGCGGAATGCCGACGATATTGGCGGTTTGCGCCAGGCCAAAGGCGGGCCCGACGGCAATGATGACTTCATCCTGCTGCGTGCCGGGTTTGGCTTCGCCGATTTCCGTCAGGAAGCTGTCGCTGGACACAGGCGCAACAGCGGCCGACGCGACGGAAGCGGCAGGCGCGCTAAAGGAGACCGGCTTATCTGCGCCTGATTTCATCTCCGACAGCACCTCTTCGATAATCTGGCGCAGCAGCGTTTCGTTAATTTCCATTTTTCACCCCTTAGCCAAGTTCATTGGGATCGAGCGCGCCCGGGATATTTTTAATCTCTTCCCAGCGCTCGCCTTGCAGGCGGTAGCCTGTTGCCGGACCGGCATAATCGTTCACGTCATTCACGGCCGAGAGCACCTGGCCTTCGCCGACGATGATGGCGGAGGTGTGCAGGTAGTCGCCGGTGAGCTTGGCTTTCTGAATATTGAGCATGTCCTGGGCGACATCGGGGAAGCCGCCTTTCGCCAGGGCTTTCACCACCTCCAGGCCGTTGCGGTTCTTGTTGATGATCTCCTGGGCAAACTTGATGTCCTCAACGATGTTGCGCTCAGGCATATCTTTTGAACCGTGGGCGTAAGTGGCGGCCTCCACCTCTTCATCCGTAATTGGCGGCAAACCCATGCCGGCAAATACCGCTTGCAGCGCGCGGGCGGCTTTATTACGAATGGTAATCACGTCCTCTTCACGCACCGGCCGCAGGCCGCCATCGACCTTCAGATCGCGCTGGATCACGTTGTAGTCGTCGAAGTCTTCGGCATCTTCGTTGGAACCGGCAAACATGTTGTCGTAGTTCGGCACCGCCGAGTAACCGGAGGAGATAAAGTCGGTGCCTGGCAGGAACTGCATTAGCAGGCGCGCGGTACGCCGCATATCCGAGTGGGTAAAGGTTTGATCGTTACTGGAGGCGCACTCCAGATCCAGCGCTGAGCAAATCAGGTTTTCCGCCAGTACGGCGCGGATACCCGACGGTACGGCGGACGGCACGCCGATACAGCTGACGGAGCCATTCTGCAGGCCTTGCACCCCGGCGGCTTTGGTGATGTAGATGCAGCGCGCTTCGAGATACAGCATCGATTTGCCTTCGGCATAACCCATCTGCACTTCAGAGCCGGAGCCGGAGGTAAAGCGCATTTTCAGGCCGCGCGAGGCGTAGGAGGAGGCGAGGAAGCCTTTCGACCATGGGGTGTCATCGCCATCGGTAAACACCGGTTCCGTACCGTAGACCGAAATGGTTTCGGCATAGCAGGTATGGCCCAGCATGCCCAGTTTCAGCTCGGTGGCTTCTTCCAGGGAACACTGGGTGAGGACGCCGGGGCGGCCCACCTGTGAACCGACCAGCAGGGCGATGGCGTTGAACGGCGCGTAGCGCGCCACGGCGACGGTGGTCTCCTGCTCGTCAAAGCCGCGCCATGCGCCTTCAGCGGCGTCGGCGGCAATCTGTACCGGGTTATCTTTGATATTGGTGACATGCGCCTGCTGGGACGGCGTGCGGCGGGCGCGCATTTTTTGCATCGCCATCATCATCTCGACCACGTTCATATGCGACACCACTTCGACGATTTTCGCCGGGGTCATCGCGGTGGTGAGCGGCACGATGTCGCTGCGTTTAACGTTCGGGTCGCAGAGCATATTGGCGAGCTTGACCGAATCCATGGCCATCACTTCTTCGGCACGCGCCAGATTAATACCGTAGCGCGCGATAAAGTGGTCAATCAGGTCGAACTGCTCAACCGGTTTGCCGTCGAGTTCGGTCACCGCGCCGTTGACGATGCGGATAGAGGGTTTGGGATCGTTAGGGCTTTCCATCGCGATAAAGCCCTCTTCGATCCACTCCTTAACGAAACCATCCTGATTCACAGGGCGTTTCGCCAGTGCTTCAAATCTTTTCGATCTCATGAATCAGCCTCGCGGGTATTAAATGTAGGAGGGGCGATCGTTTTTCGGTTCGGCGCCCAGCGTCCCCAGTACGGTTTTGCCGATCTCCCGGGCGGAGATCACCGCCTGGCGCACCGCGCCGGAGTCGCCGGAAATCACCAGGATGGCTTCGTTGCTGAAGCTGGTGCCGTGGGCCGGTGAGCTGTAAGTCACCACTTCGACGTTGGCTGATTTCAGCGCGGTATCGGCCATCAGCACGCCAACGGACGCCGGCGCGCCGACGATAATCCCGCAGGCGCGGCCCAGCGGAGCGCCGAAGGCTTTTTCCAGGGCGTAGCTGGCGCGCGCGGTATACTGCAGCTCGATATGACCCGCCTCGTTGCCGTAGACATCGCCGAAAGTACGGTCCAGCTCTTTCAGCGCGACCTCAATCCCGCGTTTGACGTCGGAAACATCGTTCCCGCCCAGCACAATCAGCGAGCCATGGCCGGCGCCGCCTTTGGTGTCGCGAGGAAGCTCAATGCTGACCACTTCGGTGTTGGTGGCTTTGACCGCTTCATCGGCGGCCATAATGTGCGGCCCGGCGCCGGTGCGCGCACCGAGGATGCCGATAGAGCGATAGCGTTTTTCAAGCTTCATGGCTTCCAGCAATGCGGCATCCACGTTGGCGATGACCAGCCCGAGGGTGTCGCCAATGGCGGTCCCGACAAATTCCGTTAAGCTGCAGCTTTTCTCTGCCATAGCCGTTTCTCCTGTGGGATGGGGGGTATCGGGAAGCGCCTGCTGCTCTGGCGTCGCCACACGGGCTATGACTTGCGCCATGATCTGTTCAACCAGCTCATTGCTGCTCATTGGCTATTCCCCTTCGGTAAGATTTTTTCAACATCGGTATGGGGGCGGGGAATGACGTGTACGGCTTTCACCTCGCCCACGTGGCGGGCTGCGGCGGCACCGGCGTCGGTAGCGGCTTTAACTGCCCCCACGTCGCCGCGCACGATGACGGTCACCAGGCCTGAACCGATCCTTTCGTAGCCCACTAATAAAACATTGGCCGACTTAACCATTGCGTCAGCGGCCTCTATGGCTGCGGTTAAGCCTTTGGTTTCTACCATTCCTAATGCTTCTTGTTGCATAAAGACCTCGCAGGGTATGTTCCAGTGAGGGAACTATATGGCGGGGCGGCGAAAAAGAATGGCTGAGTTGATAGTGTAGAGCGAAAAAATAGTGGTTTTTATATAATAATAAATAGCCATTATTTGTTTTATATTGTTGTTTTTTATTGGTTTTTATTTTTGTTATTAATGTGATTATCTTGCGGATGCTGTTCCGTATTTACATTTTCAGGCGTGATTTTTTAAATTATTTTTGCTATGCGAGATTTTGCATGGTGTGATATTTGTTGGAAAATAAGCACTGCGCTTTTGCAATTTTTTATTATTGAGTTGGAAATAAAAATATCCCCTGAACGCCCGCCATTGCTGCATGAATTCGCGAGCAAATAGCAATAAATTGCTCTTCTTCAGCGACTTTACGCCGCCCGTTTTCCGCAGGATGCCAACACTTTGCTGCCGCCGGTTTCTATAGTGGGCCTCGCCGTACCCAAGGCGCCAGCCGATGGTTGGCTGGCCTGGACACGAACTTCGTCAAGAGGTGTCACAATGAATGGTTCTTTACGCGCGCAATGTATCGCCGAGTTTTTAGGCACCGGGCTATTTCTGTTTTTTGGTATCTGCTGCCTGAGTGCTCTGAAGCTGGCTGGCGCCAGCCTGGGGCTGTGGGAGATCTGTATTATCTGGGGACTGGGTATTTCTCTGGCGGTGTACCTGACGGCCGGCATTTCGGGGGGGCATCTGAACCCCGCCGTCACCGTCGCCCTGTGGCTGTTTGCCTGCTTCCCGGGCAGAAAAGTGGTGCCCTATATCGTGGCCCAGGTCGCCGGCGCGTTTGGCGGCGCCGTGTTGGCCTGGATACTTTACAGCACCCTGTTTACACAATTTGAAACGGTACATCATATGGTGCGTGGCAGCCTGGAAAGCCTGCAGCTGGCCAGTATCTTCAGTACCTACCCGGCGCCTGAGCTCAGCATCTGGAATGCGGCGCTGGTGGAGGTGGTGATCACTTCAATGCTGATGGGGATGATCATGGCGCTCACCGATGATGGCAACGGTGTACCCAAGGGCCCGCTGGCGCCGCTGTTGATTGGCATTCTGGTGGCGGTGATCGGCGCCTCGACCGGGCCGCTTACCGGTTTTGCGATGAACCCGGCGCGCGATTTTGGCCCGAAATTATTTGCCTGGCTCGCCGGGTGGGGCGACATCGCGATGACTGGCGGAAGGGATATTCCCTATTTTATCGTGCCCATCATCGCGCCATTGCTGGGCGCCTGCCTCGGCGCCGCAATTTATCGTTTTCTCATCGCCAATAATCTTCCCTGTCATACCTGCGTTGAGGAGAAAAATACGCGTTAGCATCCAGTGAAAAATGTATTACTGAAATAGCAAAACTATTTCATGAACCGATATCACGAACAGCTCAAAAAGTCTCCCCGGGTTGGGAGACTTTTGTTATTGTCAATGCACTTTTTTATCGTCGACGGGATCTGATGCTAAAAAAGGGAAATATGAATAATATGTTTTATTTATAACAAAAAATTAACTGAGGGGTTTTATCATGATTTCTGCGAGTACCCTGAACTCAGAACTCATCAATAAAATCGCACAGGATTTTGCGCAAGCCACCAGTCTGGCGGTTGTGGTCGTCAATATTCACGGTGATGAGATTTCTGAACTGTTTAATTTCACGCCGTTTTGCCAACTCATGCGTCAGCATCCGGAGCACAGCGGACGCTGTCGCATGAGCGACCGCTGCGGCGGGCTGGAAGCTTCGAAAAATGACCAGCTGTGTATCTACCGCTGTCACGCGGGGTTAACCGATTTTTCCATCCCGCTGGTGATCGCCGGCCACCTCGTTGGCTTCGTGCTATGCGGCCAGGTGCGTCTGAGCAATGATATTGAACTGGTTGATATTCTGAACGTGGATGACCGCTGGCAGGACGATCCGGCGCTGGTCCAGGCGTTTCGCGATGTGCCTGAGATGGACTATTCGCGGGTTATCGCTTCGGCGGATCTGCTGAAGCTGATCGTCGAGAATTGCCTGAAAAAACAGCTCAACTTTGTGGTTATCAAAGATAACCCGCCGCAGAACGACCCGGCGCAGGCCAGCCGGGCGGCCTCGCCGCACGATGGCAAAATGAAGAAGGCGCTGCGCTATATCGACGCGCATCTCTCCGATGAACTGCGTCTGGAGGACGTGGCGGCGCACGTCTATCTCAGCCCGTACTACTTCAGCAAACTGTTTAAAAAGTATCAGGGGATCGGCTTTAACGCCTGGGTCAATCAGCAGCGGATGGCAAGCGCAAAAGAGCTGCTATGCCACAGCGACTGGAGCATTGCCAGCATCGCGCGGAATTTAGGTTTTTCGCAAACCAGCTATTTTTGCAAAGTGTTTCGCCAGACCTATCAGGTAACGCCGCAGGCATTTCGTCAGCAAATTAATGCCGGATCACAAACTGAGTCTTTTTAAATGACAATATTTTGCTATTGCCGATTTTTGATATCCCGGAGTATCTTCATCATTATAAAATGAAAAAAATGACAGTAGAGCAATAAATTGTCATAGCGCAACAAAATAGTGATATTCGAGGGATAAACTACACCAGTTTTTATTTTTGTGATGGGATAGAGTGTCCGTTAATACGAGACTGATGAATATCACAACACCGCTTCACCTCGCGGACGTCATTTTGCAGGCGATGAGGCGGTAAAAGTAAGCGTGAAACATTAACCGCGGATGCATGGCGCATCGGCGAATACAACCGACAGGTTCGACACCAGTTTGGTGTCAGGGAAGGGGGTGTAAATCCCCCGCAGCCCCCGCTGCTGTGATGCTGACGACCCCGCAAAAACCACTGATCGAAAGATTGGGAAGGGCGGGCGAGAACGAGGCTAAGCCAGAAGACCTGCCTGCCGGTAACTGACCAACAACTTCGGTGGGAAGTGGGTGGCTTAGCGGTGCGTGGTCGCAGGACCAGGCATGCGCGCAGCTATACCCCGACCACCTGAACAGGACAGGGTATGGCAACCAGGCGTGCGTTTATTCTTGCGGGTACCGGCAGCGGTTGTGGCAAAACCACCGTTACGCTTGGCCTGCTCAGCTTGCTCCAACAGCGCGGTTTGCGGGTGCAACCGTGTAAAGTGGGGCCAGACTACCTGGACACCGCCTGGCACACCGCCATCAGCGGCGTCGCCTCCCGCAATCTCGACAGCTTTATGCTTCCCGCCCCGATACTCAACGCGCTGTTTGCCGAACAACTGCAGCAGGCCGACATCGCGGTTATCGAAGGGGTGATGGGCCTGTATGACGGCTACGGCATCGACCCCAACTACTGCAGCAGCGCGGCGATGGCCAAACAGCTTGGCTGCCCGGTGATTTTGCTGGTGGATGGCAAAGCGGTGTCGACTTCCATCGCCGCCACGGTGATGGGCTTTCAACACTTTGATCCGGCCCTCAACATTGCTGGCGTTATCGTCAATCGGGTTAACAGCGACGCGCACTTCCAGCTGCTGAAAAGCGCCATTGAGCGCTACTGTCAGGTGCCAGTGCTCGGCTATGTGCCGCGCGTGGAAGGCGTGGCGCTGCCTGAACGGCATCTGGGGCTGGTGACCGCCCGCGAGTCGGTGGTCAATCAGCAGGCATGGCGGGATTTTGCCAGCCTGCTGGGGCGCACCCTCGACATAGACCGGCTACTGGCCCTCAGCGAACTGGCCGCCATGCCGGCCGGCGAGTGGGGGGAACAGCTTGCCGCCGACGCCGGCGAAGGACTGACGCTGGCCCTCGCCGACGATGAGGCCTTCAATTTTTATTACCCCGATAACCTGGCGCTGCTGGCGCGCTGCGGCGTGAAGATGGTGCGCTTTAGCCCGCTGCGCGATCGCCAGCTGCCGGCCTGCCAGATGATCTGGCTCGGTGGCGGCTACCCGGAGCTGCATGCGGCCGGGCTGTCCGCCAACCATGAGATGCTGGCGCAGCTTCGCGCGGCGCACCGGCGCGGGGTGGCGATCTACGCCGAGTGCGGCGGCCTGATGTATCTGGGCACGACCCTGGAAGTCACCGGCGGCGAGCGCTACGCCATGGCGGATATTATTCCTGGACACAGCCGAATGGGGACGCGTCTGACCCGGTTCGGCTACTGCGAAGCGCAGGCGCAGCAGCAGACGCTGCTGGCCGCTCCTGGCGAGTGGCTGCGCGGCCATGAATTTCATTACTCCGATTTTTCGCCCGCCACCCCTGCCGTACTGGCCTGCCGTAAACAGCGAGACGGTAAGACGCTCCAGCAGTGGCCGGGAGGATGGCAGTCCGGCAGCGCCTTTGCCAGCTATCTCCATGTCCACTTTGCCCAGCGCCCCACCATGCTCAACCACTGGCTGCGAGCGGCAAGGAGGGCGCAATGACTCTTCTCGCCTGGTGTGTGGCCTGGATACTTGATGTGCTCATTGGCGATCCGCCGCACTGGCCGCATCCGGTGCGCTGGATAGGTCGCCTGATCACCGTCAGCCAGCGTGTGGTGCGGCGCGTCTGCCATAGCGACCGGGCGCTGCGCATCGGCGGCGGGGTAATGTGGCTGGTGGTGACCGGCCTGACATGGGGCGTGGCCTGGGGCGCACTGGCGCTGGCGCACGGGCTCCATCCCTGGCTGGGATGGCTGGTGGAGGTGTGGATGATCTTCACCGTGCTGGCGGGACGCTGTCTGGCACAGTCGGCGATGGCGGTGGCCCGGCCGCTGCAGGCCGGGGATCTCGCCGAAAGCCGGCATAAGCTCTCCTGGATTGTCGGGCGCGACACCTCTCAGCTCCAGCCCGCGCAGATCAACCGTGCGGTGGTGGAGACCGTGGCGGAAAACACGGTGGATGGCATTATCGCGCCGCTCTTTTTCCTGCTGCTGGGCGGCGCGCCGCTGGCCATGGCCTATAAAGCGGTCAACACCCTCGATTCCATGGTCGGCTATAAACACGAAAAATACCGGGCGATCGGCATGGTCAGCGCCCGTCTTGATGATGTAGCCAACTTCCTTCCCGCCCGGCTGAGCTGGCTGCTGCTCAGCCTTGCCGCAGCGCTATGCCGGGAAGATGGCGCCCGGGCGCTGCGTACGGGCTGGCGCGATCGTTATCAGCACAGCAGTCCTAACTGCGCCTGGCCGGAAGCGACCGTCGCCGGCGCGCTGGGGATCCGCATTGGCGGCCCGAACGATTACTTCGGCCAGCGCGTTGAAAAGCCCTGGATAGGCGACGCCGTCCGCGACATCGCGGTGGACGATATTTCCCGAACCATTCGATTAATGTGGGTGGCGTCAAGCCTGGCGCTGGCGCTATTTATCGGCGTGCGCTACTGGCTGGTCGGCGCGGCCTGAGGAGAACCTGATGCAGTACATCCAACAACCGCAGGCGATCGAGGCGAAAAGCTTCGACATCATCAGCGAGATCATCGCCGAAACGCGACCGGACTACCGTTTCGCCAGCCCGCTGCACGAGGCGATTATCAAGCGGGTGATCCACACCACCGCTGACTTCGACTGGCTGGATATTCTGTGGTTTTCTCCGGATGCCCTGATCGCGCTGAGCGAGGCGTTGAGCCGGCCCTGCACGCTGTATACCGATACCACCATGGCGTTGTCCGGGATCAACAAAAACCTGCTGGCCCGCTTTGGCGGCGAATGCCGCTGCTATATCAGCGACCCACGGGTGGTGCGCGAGGCGCAAAGCCGGGGGATGACCCGCTCGATGGCGGCGGTGGATATTGCGGTGCAGGAGCCCGGGGAGAAAGTGTTCGTCTTCGGCAATGCGCCAACCGCACTGTTTCGCCTGCTGGAACATCGCGAGACGGCCATCGGCGGCGTGGTGGGGGTGCCGGTCGGGTTCGTCGGCGCCGCGGAGTCGAAAGCGGCGCTCAGCGAGAGCGGCCTGCCGGCCATCGCCGCGCTCGGCCGCAAGGGGGGAAGCAACGTGGCGGCAGCGATTGTGAACGCTCTGCTTTACCACCTGCGGGAGGCGCAATGAGCGATCAGACCTTTGACGCCCCGGTGTGGCATCACGGCAAAGCGCTGCGCAAGGGCTACACCACCGGTTCCTGCGCCACGGCGGCGGCAAAAGTGGCGGCGCTGATGGTGATGCGCCAGCATCTGATCCACCAGGTCTCGATCGTCACCCCCTCCGGCGTCACCCTGTGCCTGAACGTCGAGTCTCCGCACGTCGAAGGGCAGCAGGCGGTCGCCGCGATCCGTAAAGACGGCGGCGATGATGTCGACGCCACCCACGGCATGCTGATTTTTGCCCGGGTGACCCTCAATGACAGCGGAGAGATTAGCCTGCAGGGCGGCGAGGGCATCGGCACGGTGACCCGCAAAGGGATCGGTCTGCCGACAGGCAGCCCGGCGATAAACCGTACTCCGCGGCACACCATCGAGACCGCCGTGCGCGAAGCGATTGGCCCTTCCCGTGGCGCGCAGGTGGAGATCTTTGCCCCGGAAGGTGTACTTCGCGCGCAAAAAACCTATAACGCGCGGCTGGGGATCCTCGGCGGGATCTCGATTATCGGCACCACCGGGATCGTCACCCCGATGTCGGAAGAGAGCTGGAAGCGCTCGCTCTCCCTCGAGCTGGAGATAAAACGCGCCGCCGGGCTGGAGCGCGTGGTGCTGGTGCCGGGCAACCACGGCGAGCGCTTTGTCCGCGAGCAGATGGGCATCGACCCGCAGGTGGTGGTCACCATGAGCAACTTCGTCGGCTACATGATTGAAGAGGCGGTCCGGCTCGGTTTCCGCCAGATTGTGCTCATCGGCCACCCCGGCAAACTGATCAAAATCGCCGCCGGGATCTTTCATACCCACAGCCATATCGCCGATGCGCGGATGGAAACCCTCGTCGCCCATCTGGCGCTGCTTGGCGCGCCGTTGCCGCTGCTGACGCTGGTCAGCGAGTGCGACACCACCGAAGCGGCAATGGAGCATATCGACGCCTGGGGATACCAGCGCCTCTATAACCATCTGGCTGAGCGTATCTGCCAGCGCGTTCTTGAGATGCTGCGCTTCACTCAGCAACCGCCTGCCTGCGACGCGGTTCTGTTTTCTTTTGATAACCAGGTGCTGGGCAGCAGCCGTCCGCTGGCGGCGATTGCCCGGGAGCTGGCATGTTGACGGTCGTGGGGATGGGCCCGGCGGGGCTGCAGTGGCTGGCCCCGGCCGCGCGCGAGGCGATCGCCGCCGCCGAGGCGCTGGTGGGCGGCAGCCGCCACCTCCGGCAGTTTCCCGCCTTCGCCGGCGAGCGCTTTGCGCTGGGGGCTGATATGCCGGCGCTGCTGGCGTGGATCGAGGCCCGCGCCGGGCGCCACGTCGTGGTGCTGGCCTCCGGCGATCCGCTGTTCTATGGCATTGGCACCCGGCTGATTGCCCATTTTGGCCGGGAACGGGTGCAGGTGATCCCCGGCATCAGCGCGGTGCAGTACCTCTGCGCCCGGGCGGGCATCGACATGAACGACATGTGGCTGACCAGCAGCCATGGCCGGGAGTTGAGCGTCGATGCGCTGGCCGCCCACCGGAAAGTCGCCATGGTGACCGACGGCCGCTGCGGGCCGCGGGAGATTGCCGCCCAACTGACGGCCCGCGGCAAAGGCCATCGCTGGATGGTGATTGGCGAGAATCTGGCGATGGAAAACGAGCGGATCCACTGGCTGCCGGTCAGCGCCGTGGAGGACGAATATGAGATGAATGCGGTGGTGATCCTCGATGAAAGATGAGCTGTTTTTGCGCGGCGCCCAGGTGCCGATGACCAAAGAGGCCGTGCGCGCGCTGGCGCTGGCGAAGCTGGAGCCGCACCGGGCGCGCCACCTGATTGATATCGGCGCGGGCACCGGCAGCGTCAGCATTGAGGCCGCCCTGCAGAACCCGGCGCTGCGGGTGACGGCGATTGAGCGTCAGGCCGACGCGCTGCGCCTGCTGGCGGACAACCGGCAGCGCTTTGGCTGCGACAACATCGCTATCGTGGCGGGCGTTGCGCCGCTGGCGGTCGCCGACAAAGCCGACGCGATCTTTATGGGCGGCAGCGGCGGCCACCTGACGGCGCTGATCGACTGGTCGCTGGCGCAGCTGCATCCTGGCGGCCGGCTGGTGATGACTTTTATTTTGCAGGAAAACCTTCATAGCGCCCTGGGGCACCTGCAGCAGTGCGGCATCCACGAGGTGGACTGCCAGCAGCTGGCGGTCTCCACCCTGGCTACCCTGGGCAGCGGCCACTATTTCAAACCCCATAATCCCGTTTTTGTCATCGCCTGTCAGAAGGAAGAAAACCATGGCTGAGACTTTTGATCCCCATTGCGTGTGGTTCGTCGGCGCCGGTCCTGGCGATCGCGAACTGATTACTCTCAAAGGCTACCGTCTGCTGCAGCAGGCGCAGGTGGTGATCTACGCCGGGTCGCTGATCAACACCGAGCTGCTGGCCTACTGTCCGCCACAGGCGGAGTGCCACGACAGCGCCGCGCTGCATCTGGAGCAGATCCTCGACCTGATGGAGGCGGGGGTGAAGGCGGGAAAAACGGTGGTGCGTCTGCAGACGGGCGATGTTTCGCTGTACGGCTCGGTGCGCGAGCAGGGCGAAGAGTTGACCCGCCGCGGGATCCGCTGGCAGGTGGTGCCGGGCGTCAGTGCTTTCCTCGGCGCGGCGGCCGAGCTGGGGGTGGAGTACACGGTGCCTGAGGTATCGCAAAGTCTGATCATTACCCGTCTGGAAGGGCGCACGCCGGTTCCTGCGCGCGAACAGCTGGAGGCCTTTGCCAGCCATCAAACTTCGATGGCGATTTACCTGTCGGTGCAACGTATTCACCGGGTGGCGGAGCGGCTGGTGGAGGGCGGCTACCCCGCGACCACCCCGGTCGCGGTGATCTACAAGGCCACCTGGCCGGAAAGCCAGACCGTCCGCGGTACCCTCGCGGACATCGGCGACAAAGTACGCGACGCCGGGATCCGCAAAACGGCGCTGATCCTGGTCGGTCCCTTCCTCGGCGATGAGTATCACTACTCAAAACTGTACGCAGCGGATTTTAGCCATGAATACCGTAAAGCCTGAATCCATTGCCCTGTTTTGCCTGACGCCCGGCGGCGTGCGGCTGGCAAAACGGCTGGCGTCCATGCTGCCGCTCACCTGCTACACCAGCGAAGCGCTGCAGGAAGAGGGGTTTATCCCCTTCAACGGCGGCTTTGCCAGCGCAGCCCGCGAGGCATTCAGCAGTTTCTCGGCGCTGATTTTTATCGGCGCCACCGGGATTGCCGTGCGGGTGCTGGCCCCGCTGGTGAATGACAAGTTCAGCGACCCGGCGGTGGTGGTGATTGATGAGCGCGCCCGGCACGTCATCAGCCTGCTCTCCGGCCATGCCGGGGGGGCGAATGCGCTGACCCGCTATCTGGCCGGGATGCTCGACGCCGACCCGGTGATCACCACCGCCACCGATGTCAACGAGCTGGCCGCCCTTGACACGCTGGCCTTCCAGCTGAACGCCCGGATGACCGATTTTCGCGCGGCGGTGAAAACCGTCAACCAGATGCTGGTGAGCGGTATGCGGGTGGGGCTGTGGTGCGACGCTGAATTTACCGAGGCGCTAAGCCGGTGCGACCAACGCGGCTTTATCCCGGTAAGCGACCTGGCGCGCTTGCCGGCGCTCGACGCGCTGATCTGCGTCACCCTGCGCCGGTCGCTGCCGCCGCTGCCGGTACCTCACTGGAAGCTGGTGCCCCAGCGGGTGGTGGCGGGGATCGGCTGTCGGCGCGACACCCCCTGTTCCTTGCTCTGTACGCTGCTGGATCGCCAGCTTGTCGCTCAGCGTCTTGACCCGCTGGCGCTGAAAGCGATCGGCAGCGTGAGCCTGAAGGCAAACGAGCCGGGGTTGCGCCAGCTGGCTCACCGCTGCCGGGTGCCGTTCGAAACCTTCAGCGCCGAGGCGCTGCGCGAGCACGAGCACCGCTTTCCAGCCTCGTCTTTTGTCCGGGAGACGGTCGGCGTCGGCAGCGTCTCCGGCCCGGTGGCCTGGCTGCTGAGTCAGGGAAACCTGTCCGGCGAAACCCTGCGTGAGCAGGGCGTGACCATTACTTTGGGAGTAACACACTGATGTTAAGCGTAATCGGAATTGGCCCTGGCTCGCAGGCGATGATGACCATGGAAGCCGTGGAGGCCCTGCAGGCGGCAGAGATTGTGGTGGGCTACAAAACCTACACCCACCTGGTAAAAGCCTTTACCGGTGACAAGCAGGTGATCAAAACCGGCATGTGCAAAGAGATTGAACGCTGCCAGGCCGCCATTGAGCTGGCGCAGGCCGGGAACAACGTTGCGCTGATCAGCAGCGGCGACGCTGGCATCTACGGCATGGCGGGGCTGGTGCTGGAGCTGGTCAATAAGCAGCAGCTGGACATTGAGGTCCGTCTGATCCCAGGGATGACGGCGAGTATCGCCGCCGCTTCGCTGCTCGGCGCGCCGCTGATGCATGATTTCTGCCATATCAGCCTCAGCGATCTGCTGACGCCGTGGCCAGTGATTGAAAAACGCATTGTCGCCGCAGGGGAAGCAGACTTCGTTATCTGTTTTTACAACCCCCGCAGTCGCGGCCGCGAAGGGCATCTGGCGCGCGCCTTTGCGCTGCTGGCGGCCAGCAAAAGCCCGGACACGCCGGTCGGCGTAGTCAAATCCGCCGGGCGCAAAAAGCAGGAGAAATGGCTGACCACCCTCGGGGAGATGGATTTTGCCCCGGTGGATATGACCAGTCTGGTCATCGTCGGCAACAAAGCGACTTACATCGACAACGGTCTGATGATCACCCCGCGAGGCTACGCGCTGTGAACCACGGCGACGTGCTGGTTATCGGGGGCACCAGCGATGCGCGGGCGATCTGCCAGCAGCTGGACGCCGCCGGCGTGCGCTACACCCTGTCGGTGGCGACCCCCACCGGCGAGCGGCTGGCCGGCGATATCCGCGGGCGGATACGCTGCGGGCGCATGGAGTGGCAGCAGATGGCGGAGTGGCTCAGGGCGCAGCGCACCCGCTGGGTGATTGACGCCTCTCACCCCTACGCCGAAGTGGTCAGCCAGAATATTGTGCGCGCCTGCGCCAGCGTCGGGGTCCTGCTCAGCCGCTATCAAAGGCCGGAGCAGCTGAGCGATCTGCGCCATCCGCTACTTCACGTGGTCGGCGATCTGAACGAGGCCTGCGCGCTGGCCCGTCGCCTCGGGGAGCGGATCCTGCTGACCACCGGCAGCAAAGATCTGGCGGCCTGGCGGGCGGGACTGGCGGAGAAAACGCTGCTCGCCCGGGTGCTGCCGGTGCCGGAGGTGGTTCAGCACTGTAGCGATCTGGGGTTTGGCGTCGGGGAAATCTTTGCCCTCTGCGGGCCGTTCAGCGCCGAATTTAACGCCGCCTTTTATCGCCAGTGCCGGGCTGATGTTGTGGTCACGAAAGCCTCGGGCGCGGAAGGGGGCTATCAGGAAAAAGTACAACCCTGTCTTGATGCGGGGATCCCCTGCATCGTCATTACCCGCCCGGCGCCGCTGGTGAAGGGCGATGAATTACTGGAAAGCCAGGCCGATTTCGCTACGCGGCTGACGCGCTGGCTGTCGGCGACTTGAGGAACAGGATATGAAAAAAGCACTTCTGGTGGTGAGCTTCGGCACCAGCTATCACGACACCCGCGAGAAGAACATTACCGCCTGCGAGCGCGATCTGGCCGCCAGCTGTCCGGATCGCACGCTGTTCCGCGCCTTCACCTCGGGGATGATTATTCGCAAACTGCGGCAGCGCGACGGTATCCATATCGATACCCCGCTGCAGGCCCTGCAAAAGCTGGCTGAGCAGGGGTACCAGGATGTGGCGATCCAGTCCCTGCACATTATCAACGGCGACGAGTACGAGAAGATCGTTCGCGAAGTGCAGAGCCTGCGCCCGCGCTTTCAGCGCCTGACGCTGGGCGTGCCGCTGCTGAGCGGTCATGGCGATTATGTTCAGCTGATGCAGGCCCTGCGCCAGCAGATGCCGCCGCTGGCGGCGACGGAGCGAGTGGTGTTTATGGGGCACGGCGCCAGCCACCACGCCTTCGCGGCCTACGCTTGTCTGGATCATATGATGGCGGTGCAGGGTTTTCCGGCGCGGGTGGGGGCGGTGGAAAGCTATCCCGAAGTGGACATCGTCATTAACGAACTCTCCCGCCAGGGCGTGACCGGCGTGCATCTGATGCCCCTGATGCTGGTGGCCGGCGATCATGCCATTAATGATATGGCCTCCGACGAAGACGATTCGTGGAAAACCCGCTTCAATGCCGCCGGCATCCCCGCCACGCCGTGGCTGAACGGGTTAGGGGAAAATCCGGCGGTGCGGGCGATGTTTGTCGCCCATCTGCAGCAGGCGCTGAATAACGCGATGGAGAAAGCAGCATGAGCGGCAAACTCTACGCCCTGAGCACCGGGCCGGGGGCGGCCGATCTGATCACCGTGCGTGCGGCGCGGATCCTCGGCCAGTTGGATGTGCTGTATGCGCCAGCCGGCCGCAAAGGCGGCGACAGCCTCGCGCTCTCCATCGTGCGCGAGTACCTTGGCGCACACACGGAGGTCCGCTGCTGCCATTTTCCGATGAGCGCCGACAGCGCGGAAAAAGAGGCGGTGTGGAACGACGTTGCCGCGGCGCTGGCCCAGGAGGTGGCGGCGGGCAGGCAGGTCGGATTTATCACCCTCGGCGACGCCATGTTGTTCAGCACCTGGGTCTTTCTGCTGCAGCGGATTGGCTGCCCGGACTGGCTGGAGATTGTCCCTGGCGTTACCTCCTTCGCCGCCATTGCCGCGCGGGCGAAAACCCCGCTGGCTATGGAGCAGCAGTCGCTGGCGGTGATCTCCTGTACCGCGCCGGAAGCGGACATTGCCGCGGCGCTGCGCCAGCATGACAGTCTGGTGCTGATGAAAGTCTACGGCCGCTTCGCCCGCATTAAGGCGCTGCTGGCGCAGGCGGGGCTGCTGGATGCGGCGCTGATGATGTCAGAGGCCACCCTGCCGGGCGAGCAGTGCTGGCGCCGTCTGCGCGAGGTCAGCGATGACCAGCCGCTGCCCTATTTCTCGACCATCCTGGTTAACAAACAGTGGGAGGAGGCGTAATGAATCAGGTGAAATCGCTGAAGCAGCTTTCGTACGGGGGGCTGGCGGCGGCTGTTCTGCTGATCATCGTCCCGCAGGAGGCGTTCGCCATGCATATCATGGAGGGTTTTTTACCGCCGATGTGGGCGCTGGCGTGGTGGCTGCTGTTTTTACCCTGCCTGTGGTACGGCCTGGTGCGCCTGCGGCGTATCGTCCAGGAGGAGAGCAATCAGAAGGTGCTGCTGGCCCTCTGCGGGGCGTTTATTTTTGTTCTTTCGGCGCTGAAGATCCCGTCGGTGACCGGCAGTTGCTCGCACCCGACCGGCGTTGGTCTGGCGGTGATCCTCTTCGGGCCGGGCGTGGTGGCGGTGCTGGGGGCGATCGTTCTGCTGTTCCAGGCGCTGCTGCTGGCGCATGGCGGCCTGACCACCCTTGGCGCTAACGGGATGTCGATGGCGGTGATCGGCCCGATGGTCGGCTATCTGGTGTGGAAGCTGGCCTGCCGGGCGGGGATCCGTCGCGATGTCGGGGTCTTTCTCTGCGCCATGCTGGCGGATCTGATGACCTATTTTGTCACCTCCGTCCAGCTCGGGGTGGCCTTTCCCGATCCGGCCACCGGGGCAGGTGGATCGATCCTGAAGTTTATGGGGATCTTCTGCCTGACGCAGATCCCGATCGCCATCGCGGAAGGATTGCTTACCGTGATGATCTACGATCAACTGACCAAACGGCGGCTGATCGCCGCGGAGGGACATTAATATGAAAAAGCCCCTGATCCTGTTGGCGATGGTGGTTGCCCTGATGATCCTGCCCTTTTTTATTAATCATGGCGGTGAGTTTGGCGGTTCGGACGGCGAAGCGGAGAGCCAGATCCAGGTGGTGGCGCCGGATTATCAACCCTGGTTCCAGCCGCTGTACGAACCGGCGAGCGGCGAGATTGAGAGCCTGCTGTTTACCCTGCAGGGCTCGCTGGGCGCGGCGGTGATTTTTTACATTCTCGGGTATGCGAGGGGCAGGCAGCGCCGTGATGACCGGGTTTGACCGACTCAGCTACCAGAGCCGCTGGTTGCAGGTGGCGCCAGAGCGTAAGTTTCTGCTCTGGCTGCTGCTGATGGTGCTGGCCTTTACGCTGCCGGCGTGGGGCCAGGCGCTGACGCTGGCGCTGACCGCCGCGCTGACCTGCTGGCTGCTGCGGGTCTCATTCTGGCGCTGGTGCCGCTGGATGGCGCTACCCTTTGGCTTTTTGCTGGTCGGCGTGCTGACCATTGTGTTCAGCGTCAGCCGCGACCCGCAGATGCTGTTAGCCAGCATCCGGCTGGGCGCTTTCTCTATAGGAGTGTCCACTCCGGGGCTGGTCGTGGCCGGGGAGACCTTCTGGCGCAGCCTGGCGGCGATGGCGGCCACGCTCTGGCTGGTGCTTAATCTGCCTTTCCCACAGCTGATTATCTTGCTCAAGCGCGGTCGCGTACCGCGACTGTTGACGGAGCAGATCCTGCTGACCTGGCGCTTCATTTTTATTCTGTTGGACGAGGCGATGGCGATTCACCGCGCGCAAACCCTGCGTTTTGGCTATGGTAGCGTGCCGCAGGGCTATCGCTCGCTGGCGATGCTGGTGGGACTGCTGTTCACTCGCGTCCTCCTGCGCTATCAGCAGATGAGCACCGCGCTGGATATCAAATTGTACCAGGGTGATTTTCACCTCTAAGGATAAGTATGCTTGCCACAACCGATCTCTGGTTTCGCTATCAGGATGAGCCGGTACTCAAAGGGCTGACGCTGGATTTTTCCCGCCACGCGGTGACCGGCCTGGTGGGGGCCAACGGCTGCGGAAAGTCGACGCTGTTTATGAACCTGAGCGGCCTGCTGCGCCCGCAGCAGGGGGCGGTGCTGTGGCAGGGAGAGGCGCTGAATTACAGCAAGCGCGGTCTGCTGGCGCTGCGCCAGCAGGTGGCGACGGTGTTTCAGGATCCGGATCAGCAAATCTTCTATACCGATATCGACAGCGATATCGCTTTTAGTCTGCGCAACCTCGGGGTGGCGGAAGAGGAGATCGCCCGCCGGGTGGATGAAGCGTTGACCCTCGTCGATGCCCAGGGGTTTCGCCAGCAGCCGATCCAGTGCCTCAGCCATGGGCAGAAAAAACGGGTGGCGATCGCCGGGGCGCTGGTGCTGCAGGCGCGCTACCTGCTGCTTGACGAGCCCACCGCGGGCCTCGATCCTCGCGGACGGGCGCAGATGATCGCCATCATCCGGCGCATTGTCGAACAGGGCCGGCATGTGGTGATCTCCAGCCACGATATCGATCTGATCTATGAGGTGAGCGACGCCGTTTACGTTCTGCGTCACGGCGAAGTGCTGGCCGAGGGGGATCCCGGGGAGGTCTTTGCCTGCGCGGCGATCATGGACCGGGCAGGATTGACCCAGCCGTGGCTGGTGAAACTTCATAGCGAACTGGGATTGCCGCTGTGTAAAACCGAAGCGGAGTTTTTTCAGCGGATGCACAACAACGCGATAGGCGCGATAAAGGAGGCGTCATGACGCTGGCAGTGATGTTGCAGGGCACGGCTTCCGACGTGGGGAAAAGCGTACTGGTGGCGGGACTGTGCCGCATTTTTCATCAGGATGGGCTGCGTACCGCGCCGTTTAAATCACAGAATATGGCGCTGAACTCCGGCATTACGCCGGATGGCAAAGAGATGGGTCGGGCGCAGATTTTCCAGGCCGAAGCGGCCGGGATCGCCCCGGATGTCCGCATGAATCCGGTTTTGCTCAAGCCCACCAGCGACCGTCAGGCGCAGGTGGTCCTGATGGGGCAGGTGGCGACCAGCATGGACGCGGTGAGCTATCACCAGTACAAGCCGCGCCTGCGCGAGCAGATCCTCGCGGTCTACCAGAGCCTGGCCGGAGAGTATGAGGCGCTGGTGCTGGAAGGGGCCGGCAGTCCGGCGGAGATTAACCTGCGCGACCGCGATATCGTCAATATGGGCATGGCCGAGATGGCGCAATGCCCGGTGATCCTGGTGGCCGATATCGACCGCGGCGGGGTGTTTGCCTCGATTTACGGTACGCTGGCGCTACTGCAGCCTCAGGAGCGGGCGCGGGTGAAAGGGGTGATTATCAATAAATTCCGCGGCGATGTGGCGCTCCTGCGCTCCGGGATAGAGCAGATCGAGGCGTTGACCGGGGTGCCGGTGCTGGGCGTTATGCCGTGGCTTGACGTGGATCTCGAGGATGAGGACGGCGTCGCGCTGCAGGCCGGGAAATACCATCGCACCGACCGGCGCGACATCGACATCGCCGTGGTTCACCTGCCGCATATCGCCAATTTTACCGACTTTAACGCCCTGGCGGCGCAGCCAGACGTCCGGGTGCGCTATGTCCGCGACCCGCAGGCGCTGGCCGACGCCGACCTGGTCATTCTCCCGGGCAGTAAAAATACCCTCGGCGATCTGTGCTGGCTGCGCGAGAGCGGCATGGCGCATGCAGTCGAGCAGGCCCGGCAGCGCAAGGTGCCGGTGCTGGGGATCTGCGGCGGCTATCAGATGCTCGGCGAAACCATTATCGATGAGGTGGAGTCTGGCCTTGGCACCCAGCCCGGACTGGGGGTGTTGAAGACCGTGACCCACTTCGCCCAGCACAAAACCACCACCCAGGTGCAGGCGACACTGGGAACTAACCTCCCGGAATGGTTAGCCGACGCGGCAGGTCTGCATGTCAGTGGCTACGAAATTCATATGGGCGAGACGCGCCGTGAGGCCGGCATCCCGCCGCTGCTGCAGCTGCATAAAGCGGGACAGTCAGTAGAGGACGGGGCGATAAGCGACGACGGCCTGGCGTTCGGCACCTATCTCCATGGCCTGTTCGACAGCGATGCCTTTACCCGGGCGCTGCTCAACGGCCTGCGCCAGCGCAAAGGGCTGGCGCCGCTGGATAGCGCCCTGGAGTATGCCCGCTATAAAACCCGGCAGTTTGATCGGCTGGCGGACGCCATGCGCGAACATATCGCCATCGATAAAATTTACGCCATCATGCGCCAACATCAGGAGCCCCTATGCTGACTCTGGTTACCGGCGGCGCGCGCAGCGGCAAAAGCCGCCATGCCGAGGCGCTGATTGCCGATGCGCCGCAGGTGTTATATATCGCCACCTCGCAAATCTTTGACGACGAGATGGCCGCAAGGATCCAGCACCATCGCGACGGCAGGCCCGCCCACTGGCGCACCGCCGAGCGCTGGCAGCAGCTTGATGAACTGATCACCCCGGCTATCGCCCCAGCAGAGGCGATTCTGCTGGAGTGTATCACCACTATGGTCACCAACCTGCTGTTCGCGCTCGGCGGCGACAGCGACCCCGACGGCTGGGATTACGCCGCCATGGAGCGGGCTATTGATGACGAAATTGGCGTGCTGATTGCCGCCTGTCAGCGCTGCCCGGCGCACGTCGTGCTGGTGACCAACGAGGTGGGGATGGGCATTGTGCCGGAGAACCGCCTGGCGCGGCATTTTCGCGATATCGCCGGGCGGGTCAATCAGCGCCTGGCGGCCGCGGCGGATGCGGTCTGGCTGGTGGTCTCCGGCATCGGCGTCAAAATCAAATAACTCAATCGCTGGCTGACCGGGCCAGCCCTGGCAGGGATTCTGTATGGAAAATTTAAACACGGTTCTGCGGGCGATCCCCGCGCCGGACGCTGACGCCATGGTGCGGGCACAACACCATATCGACGGCTTGCTTAAGCCCCCCGGCAGCCTCGGCCGTCTGGAGGCGCTGGCGGTTCAGCTGGCGGGAATGCCCGGCCTGGGCGGCCAGCCGCAGGTGGCGAAAAAGGCGCTGCTGGTGATGTGCGCCGACCATGGGGTGTGGGACGAAGGGGTGGCGATTTCGCCGAAAGCGGTCACCGCCATCCAGGCAGCCAATATGACCCGCGGCACCACCGGCGTCTGCGTGCTCGCCGCCCAGGCCGGGGCGCAAGTGTATGTAATTGATGTCGGTATCGATAGCGAACCGCTCCCCGGGGTGGTGAATATGCGGGTGGCGCGGGGCTGCGGCAATATTGCCCGCGGCCCGGCCATGACCCGTGAGCAGGGGCAGGAATTGCTACTGGAGGTTATGCGCTACACCCGCGCGCTGGCCCGGGAGGGCGTTACTCTGTTTGGTGTCGGCGAGCTGGGGATGGCCAATACCACGCCGGCGGCGGCGATCGTCAGCGTTCTGACCGGCAGCGATGCGCAGGAGGTGGTCGGGATTGGCGCCAATCTGCCGTTGGCGAAGGTTGGCAACAAGGTGAAGGTGGTGCGGCGGGCTATCGCCGTCAATCAGCCCGACCCGAATGATGGTCTCGATGTGCTGAGCAAAGTCGGTGGTTTCGATCTGCTGGGGATGGCGGGGGTGATGCTGGGGGCGGCGTCCTGTGGGCTGCCGGTGGTGCTGGATGGCTTTCTTTCCTACGCCGCAGCGCTGGCGGCGTGCCAGATAGCGCCGGAGATAAAACCGTATCTGATCCCGTCCCACTATTCGGCGGAGAAGGGGGCGCGTATCGCGCTGGCGCACCTGGGCCTCGAACCGTATCTCAATATGGGCATGCGTCTGGGAGAAGGCAGCGGCGCGGCGCTGGCGATGCCGATCGTCGAGGCAGCCTGCGCGATGTACCATCGCATGGGCATGCTGGCGGCAAGCAATATTGTGTTACCTAAGGGGTAAGCAGGAGATGGGGGCGGCAACGGCCGTTCCCGTTTTCGGCAGAGGTTTGCCGGCGGCAGAAACAAAAAAACACCCTTGAGGGTGTTTATGATGTTGGTTGCGGGGGCCGGATTTGAACCGACGACCTTCGGGTTATGAGCCCGACGAGCTACCAGGCTGCTCCACCCCGCGTCACCGTACTGCTTTACTTTGTCAAATTTGATTGGTTGCGGGGGCCGGATTTGAACCGACGACCTTCGGGTTATGAGCCCGACGAGCTACCAGGCTGCTCCACCCCGCGTCACCGTACTGCTTTGTACTTCATCAAATTTTAACTGGTTGCGGGGGCCGGATTTGAACCGACGACCTTCGGGTTATGAGCCCGACGAGCTACCAGGCTGCTCCACCCCGCGTCCGTGGAAGCGCACTATACTCCGCTAGCGAGATGATGCAACCTTTTTTCGACCAAATCGACATTTTTGTAAGAATTGGCTTATAAAACGCCACGTTGTGGTGTTTTTTTACACAAATCTGTGCCATCGATGAGATCGCGCATTTCAATAGCCCCGGCGCTTTGTTATCTTCAACACGCACTAAGGCTTCGCAGCAAAAGATGAGACACCATGAAAGGACGTTGGGCAAAATATGTAGCGACGGTGGCAATGCTGGCTATGCTCGCCGCCTGTTCCTCAAAACCGACCGACCGCGGTCAGCAATATAGCGATGGCAAGTTCACCCAGCCGTTTTCACTGGTAAACCAGCCGGATGCCGTCGGGGCGCCGATCAACGCCGGCGACTTCTCCGAACAGGTTAATCAAATTCGTAACGCCTCGCCGCGCCTCTATAATAGCCAGAGCAACGTCTATAACGCGCTGCAGGAGTGGCTGCGCGCCGGCGGCGACACCCGCACGCTGCGCCAGTTTGGCATCGACGCCTGGCAGATGCAGGGCACCGACAACTATGGCAACGTCCAGTTTACCGGCTATTACACGCCGGTAGTGCAGGCGCGCCACACTCGTCAGGGCGAATTCCAGTACCCCATTTACCGGATGCCGCCGAAACGCGGTAAGCTGCCGTCCCGCGCCAGCATCTATGCCGGCGCGCTGAGCGATAACTATGTGCTGGCGTACAGCAATTCGCTGATGGATAACTTCATCATGGACGTGCAGGGCAGCGGCTATATCGACTTTGGCGATGGTTCGCCGCTCAACTTCTTTAGCTATGCCGGGAAAAACGGCTGGCCCTATCGCAGCATCGGCAAAGTGCTGATCGACCGCGGGGAAGTGAAGAAAGAAGATATGTCGATGCAGGCGATCCGCGAGTGGGGTGAAAAGCACAGCGAAGCGGAAGTGCGCGAGCTGCTGGAGCAGAACCCGTCGTTCGTGTTCTTTAAACCGCAGTCTTTCGCGCCGGTGAAAGGGGCCAGCGCTGTGCCGCTGATCGGCCGCGCCTCGGTGGCCTCCGACCGGTCGATTATTCCGCCGGGAACCACCTTGCTGGCCGAGGTGCCTCTGCTGGATAATAACGGCAAGTTTAACGGCCAGTACGAACTGCGCCTGATGGTCGCTCTCGACGTCGGCGGGGCCATCAAAGGCCAGCATTTCGACATCTATCAGGGCATTGGGCCTGACGCAGGCCACCGTGCCGGCTGGTATAACCACTATGGCCGCGTATGGGTGCTGAAAAACGCCCCGGGCGCGGGGAATGTTTTTAGCGGCTAACTCCCCTGGCCCTGCCTGTTGACCAGGGCGCCCGGATGACGCCGTTTACGGCGGCCTCCGGGCGCTGTCATTTTGTTCTGAGGTTCTATGTCTGTTGTAATCAGCGATGCCTGGCGCCAGCGTTTTGGCGGTACGGCACGTTTATATGGTGAAAAAGCGCTGCAATGTTTTGCCGATGCCCACGTCTGCGTGGTCGGGATCGGCGGGGTCGGCTCCTGGGCGGCGGAAGCGCTGGCGCGAACCGGCATCGGGGCGATCACCCTTATCGATATGGACGATGTCTGCGTCACCAATACCAACCGCCAGATCCATGCCCTGAGCGGCAACGTCGGGCTGGCGAAAGCGGAAGTGATGGCGGAGCGTATTCGTCTTATCAACCCGGAGTGTCGGGTGACGGTGGTGGATGATTTCGTGACCCCGGAAAACGTGGCGGAATATCTTGGCGTCGGCTTTAGCTATGTTATCGACGCGATCGATAGCGTCCGGCCGAAAGCGGCGCTTATCGCCTGGTGTCGCCGCTACAAAGTGCCGCTGGTCACCACCGGCGGGGCGGGCGGTCAGATTGACCCAACGCAGATCCAGGTCGCTGACCTGGCGAAGACCATCCAGGATCCGCTGGCGGCTAAACTGCGCGAGCGGCTGAAAAGCCAGTTTGGGGTGGTGAAAAACAGCAAAGGCAAGCTCGGCGTGGACTGCGTCTTCTCTACGGAAGCGCTGGTCTACCCGCAAGCGGACGGCAGCGTCTGCGCGATGAAGAGCACGGCGGAAGGGCCGAAACGGATGGACTGCGCTTCCGGCTTTGGCGCGGCTACCATGGTGACCGCGACCTTTGGCTTCGTCGCGGTATCGCATGCTCTGAAGAAGATGCTGGCGAAGGCGGAGCGGCAGACGACGTAAATCCCGGGCCGCGGCGCAGGCGCCTTACCCGGTCTACAGGACAATTCCCCGGAGGCGGCGCTGCGCACCTGTCCGGGCGACAAAACTGCATGAGCCCGTAGCCCGGGCAAGGCGCGTCAAGCGCCGCCCCCGGGATGAGCTTAAACCTCAACCTCGCGGGCGGCGGCGAGCACTGCCTCGCTGAGGGCGCTGAGGCCCTGGCTGCGCGAGGCGCTGAGCTGGCCGCGTAGCCCCAACTCGTCGAACAGCGCCAGCGGATCCTGCGCCAGCAGCTCAGCGGCGCTTTTGCCTTCCACGGCGGTCAAAAGTACCGCCAGCAGACCGCGCACAATCCGTCCTTCGCTGTCGCCAAAGAAGTGCAGCCTGCCCTCGGCATCCTCCTCATAGCCCAGCCAGACGCGGTTTTCACACCCGGCAATCTCCCGGGCCTGCGCTTTGCGCTCATCGGTCAGCGTCGGCAGCTTTTTGCCCAATAAAATCAGCTGACGATATTTATCCTCCCACTGGTTCAGCGGGGCGAAGGTCTGGCGCAGCGTGGCGTCGGTAATGGTTGTGCCGAAGGGGTGCAGAGTTGTCATTAATCCACCAGAATTTCCAGGGCGCGATCCACCGCGTGGACCAGCGCCGCAACATCGTCTTGGGTATTGTAGGGGGCGAAAGAGGCCCGCAGCGTGCCGCTGACCCCTAAGGCCGCCAGCAGCGGTTGGGCGCAGTGTTGCCCGGCGCGCAGAGCAATGCCGGACTCCGCCAGCAGCGTCACCAGATCGCTGTGATGAACACCGTCGAACTCAAAGGCCAGCAGGCTTGACTGCTGGCAGCGGAAAGAGCGGAAGCCCGGCCGTTTCGCCAGCGCCTCTTCCGCCAGACTCGCCAGACTGCGGCTCCAGTTTTCCGCCTGGCCGATATCGCTCTGCGCCAGCCACTCCAGGGCGGCGCTAAGGCCGATTACCCCGGCGACATTCGGCGTGCCGGCCTCGAGACCATAAGGGGCCGGCTGCGGCGTAAAGCCGTCAAAGCTGACCTCGGCGATCATTTTCCCGCCGCCGAGCCAGGGCGACATCGCCGCCAGCAGCTCGCTTTTGCCGTACAGGGCGCCGATCCCGGTCGGGCCATATAGCTTATGGCCGGAAAAGGCGTAAAAATCGATATCCAGCGCCTGCACGTCAGCGGGGAAATGCACCGCGCCCTGGGCGCCATCGACCATCACTACCATCCCGGCGGCGTGAGCAAGGCGGATAGCCTGCGCCAGGTCCGGGCAGCCGCCGGTGACGTTGGACATCTGACCGATGGCCAGCACCCGGCTGCGCGGGGTGATGAGCGCGCTGAGGCTGGCAATATCCGGCAGGCGGTCAGCGCCAAGCGGTAGTTTGACCACTCTGGCGCCGGTCTGCCCGGCTACCATCAGCCAGGGCACGAGGTTGGCATGATGCTCGGCTTCGCTAACGATAATTTCATCGCCAGGCTGCAGGCGCGGCCGGACGTAGCTCTGCGCCACCATATTGATGGCCTCGGTGGTTCCCCGCGTCCAGACGATATCTTTGCCGGACGGGGCGTTAAGCCATGCCGCCACGCGCTCGCGGGCCGCCTCGTAGCGCTCGGTCAGCCGCTGGGCGGCGGCGAACTGGCTGCGATGGACGTTGCCGGCGCTCAGGCGATAAAACTGGTCGCTGGCGTCGATCACCGCCTGCGGTTTGAGCGCGGTCGCCGCGCTGTCGAGATAGACGCCGGCATCGGCCAGAGCCGGAAACTGCGCGCGAAAGTGCGCCGGGTTGAATGCGTTCATGGAATTCCTCGTATCAATCCCGCGATCGTCGCGCAATTTGCCGGGCGTGACAAGGCCTCTGTGCCCTGTGGAATTGTCCGAATGTGACTCCAGGTGGGTCAAAGAGGGTTATGCTGAAAAGTGTTGGGTTTGTGTTTTAACCTATTACTTAACGAGTCACGAATAGTATAAATAGCCGTAAGGAGAGAAAAATGAAAATGACTAAGGCCGCTGCGATTATCTCTGCCTGTATGCTGACTTTAGGCCTGAGCGCCTGTTCCTCTAACTATGTGATGCATACCAATGATGGGCGAACCATCGTTACCGACGGGAAACCGCAAACCGATAATGATACTGGCATGATCTCGTATAAGGACGCGTGGGGCAACAAACAGCAGATCAATCGCTCTGACGTGAAACAGCTGGGTGAGCTGGACGAGTAAGGCAGTAAAAAGGCAAAAAAAAGCACCGCGCGTTGCGGTGCTACATTAAATCACTATGGACAGACAGGGTAAATGTACAGGAAGTGAAAAGGGGTAGCTTTGCTACCAGGGTCTGCAAAGACAGACCAATTGCAAACACAACAACACAACATCACAACCGTAAGCCAAAAGCTTGATGGAACACGCATTCCAAAAAAAGCTTCTCGTTCCGGCTCAGGAAGTGCCGCCACTATAGGTATTTGCTGGTAGAACCTCAACGGACAATTTATAATGGCTCAGATAAAAAAAACTAATAGGTTAATCATTGTTTCCTATTTGTTAAATTGAGTTAACATCTAAGCCAGAATAACCATGTCGAAGCGATTACCACCTCTGAATGCATTACGTGTTTTTGATGCAGCCGCACGTCATCTCAGCTTCACTCGGGCAGCCGATGAGCTTTTTGTGACGCAGGCCGCAGTCAGCCATCAAATCAAGTCTCTCGAGGATTTTCTGGGCCTTAAGCTGTTCCGGCGGCGCAATCGTTCGCTGCTGTTAACGGAAGAAGGGCAGAGCTATTTTCAGGATATTAAAGAGATTTTTTCGCAACTGACGGAAGCGACGCGTAAACTGCAGGCGCGCAGCGCCAAAGGGGCATTAACGGTCAGTTTATTGCCAAGTTTCGCCATTCAGTGGCTGGTGCCGAGACTGACAAGCTTTAACTCAGCTTATCCGGGAATCGACGTCAGGATCCAGGCGGTGGACCGCCAGGAGGATAAGCTGGCGGACGATGTCGATGTGGCGATTTTTTACGGCCGCGGCAACTGGCCGGGCCTGCGTGTGGAAAAATTGTACGCCGAGTATCTGCTGCCGGTCTGTTCCCCGCTCTTGCTCACCGGCGACAAAGCATTGAAAACGCCTGCCGATCTGGCGCAACATACGCTGCTTCACGATGCGTCCCGTCGCGACTGGCAAACTTATACCCGCCAGCTTGGTCTAAGCCATATTAATGTGCAACAGGGGCCGATTTTCAGCCATAGCGCGATGGTGCTGCAGGCGGCCATTCACGGGCAGGGTGTGGCGCTGGCCAACAACGTGATGGCGCAGTCCGAAATTGAAGCCGGTCGTCTGGTGTGTCCGTTTAATGATGTTCTGGTCAGTAAGAATGCGTTTTACCTTGTTTGCCATGACAGTCAGGCAGAACTGGGTAAAATAGCCGCTTTCCGGCAATGGATCCTGGCGAAAGCGGCAAGTGAGCAAGAAAAATTCCGCTTTCGTTATGAACAATAAATACTTGTAGGGTAAAAACATGACCAGCCGTTTTATGCTGATATTCGCCGCGATTAGCGGCTTTATCTTTGTGGCTCTGGGTGCCTTTGGCGCGCATGTATTAAGTCAATCGCTCGGCGCGGCGGAGATGGCCTGGATCCATACCGGCCTGGAGTATCAGGCCTTCCATACCCTGGCGATTTTTGGTCTGGCGGTGGCGATGCAGCGTCGGATCAGTATCTGGTTCTACTGGAGCAGCGTGTTTCTGGCGTTAGGGACCGTGCTGTTCAGCGGCAGCCTCTATTGTCTGGCGCTGTCTCATTTACGTCTGTGGGCGTTCGTGACCCCGGTGGGCGGCGTAAGCTTCCTCGCCGGTTGGGTTTTAATGTTAATTGGTGCAATTCGTCTGAAACGTAAGGGCGTTGTTCATGAATAAGGTTGTCCTCTATTGTCGCCCTGGGTTTGAGAAAGAGTGCGCAGCAGAAATTACCGATAAGGCCGCCCGCCTTGAGGTGTTTGGTTTTGCCCGGGTCAAAGAAGACTCTGGTTATGTGATTTTTGAAGGTTATCAGCAAGACGACGGTGAGAAGCTGGTACGCGATCTGCCGTTCAGCTCGCTGATTTTCGCCCGTCAGATGTTCGTGGTCGGCGAACTGCTGCGCGACCTGCCGCCGGAGGATCGCATTACTCCGATCGTCGGCATGCTGCAGGGCGTGGTGGAGAAGGGTGGCGAGCTGCGTGTGGAAGTGGCGGATACCAACGAAAGCAAAGAGCTGATGAAGTTCTGCCGCAAGTTCACGGTGCCGTTACGCGCGGCGCTGCGCGAGGCGGGCGTGCTGACCAACTATGAAACGCCAAAGCGACCGGTGGTGCATGTGTTCTTTATCGCACCCGGCTGCTGCTATACCGGCTACTCGTACAGCAACAACAACTCACCGTTCTATATGGGCATTCCGCGGCTGAAGTTTCCGTCCGATGCCCCGAGCCGTTCCACCCTCAAGCTGGAAGAGGCGTTCCACGTCTTTATTCCGGCGGACGAGTGGGACGAGCGCCTGGCGAACGGCATGTATGCCGTCGATCTCGGCGCCTGCCCGGGCGGCTGGACCTATCAGCTGGTGAAGCGCAACATGTGGGTCTCTTCGGTCGATAACGGCCCGATGGCCCAGAGCCTGATGGATACCGGCCAGGTGACCTGGCTGCGCGAAGATGGCTTCCGCTATCGTCCGAACCGCAACAACATCTCGTGGATGGTCTGCGATATGGTGGAGAAACCGGCGAAGGTGGCGGCGCTGATGGCGCAGTGGCTGGTCAACGGCTGGTGCCGGGAGACCATCTTCAACCTCAAGCTGCCGATGAAAAAGCGCTATGAAGAGGTGTCGCAGAATCTGGCCTATATTCAGGCCCAACTGGACGAGCACGGCATCAACGCCCAGATCCAGGCGCGTCAGCTGTATCACGATCGTGAAGAGGTGACCGTTCATGTGCGTCGCCTGTGGGCCGCCGTCGGCGGACGTCGCGACGAGCGTTAATCCTTCCCCCTCAGGCCGGAGACGCGTGCGCGTCCTCCGGCCTTCCCCTTAAGGCTGCGGCGCATCCGACACAATATGCGTCACGTCATCCAGATGACCAATCCTCGCCTCGCCGGAGCGGTTGAACTTGCTTTTGTCGATCAGCAGTAGCGACTGCGCCGCGCGCTTAAGCAGGATCGATTTAAAGTCGGCATTGAACGCATTGGAGTCCCATAGCGCGCCCTGCGGGTCGATGCCTTCGCAGGAAAAAATAAACAGATCGATCTCCAGCGATTTCAGCTGGGAAATCAGCGCCGGGTTCACGTAGCAGCCATATTTCCGCTGCAGAGTGCCGCCGGAGCAGGTGAGCGTGATTTGGTCGCGTTTGGCCAGCTCCTGGCAGATGGGCTGGCTGTTGGTAAAGACGTGCAGCGGGCGGTCCGGCAGCTGGCGGGCGAGATACCAGCAAGTGGAGCTGGCATCGAGGGCGATCACCATCCCTTCGTCAATCCAGGCCAGCGCTTCGCGGGCGATATCGGCTTTATGCGCGTAATGGCTTTTCAGCCGCATGTGAAAAGGGTCGCCGCTGTCCTGGCTGCGCTGATGGATCACTTTGGCCCGGCCGTGGTTGCGCAGCACTTTGCCCTGCGCCTGCAGCTCGCTCAGATCGCGGCGAATGGTTTCCCTGCTGACGTTGAGCTGTTTTGACAAGGTTTCGGTGGTCAGGCTGCTGTGGTTGATCAGGAGATCGACGATCGCCTGCTGGCGGGCTGCTTTCATTTATTCTCATCCCATCATTGATTGAGCGTCTGCATCAGGCAGACGCTCCGGCATGAGATTACGGCGTGACTCCTTTTTTAAAAGGATATTTCCGTACTTAGCACGCTCTCCTGTGATAACGATCGCAAAGGCTTTTTGCGCCCGGTCGTAGAAGGCAAAGCGGTCAATCCGCACGATATCCGGGCAGGGGGCCTGCGCCGATAGCGCCTGCCGATAGCGCTGTTCCACCGTCGGGTCCAGCGCATCGCCTTCGACGGCGGCCATCATCACCAGCGGCGGCGCGTAGCTGTCTAACTCGAACAGCGGGATAATCGCCTGCAGCAGATCGCTGACCCGCAGGCCATCGGCGCGGATCACCTGTGGCCCCATGCTGTGCGCCGGGAAATGGGCATCGGAAAAAATGATTTCATCCCCATGGCCCATTTCGGCCAGCACTTTCAGCAGCTCCGGCGATATCAGCGGGGAAATGGTTTTGAGCATCTCAGGCTTCCTCTGTTAATTCAGGTTCAGTTTGCGGCCAAAAATAGCGGTAGCGGTACGCGACCTGCGCTCTGGCCTGTTCCGGCGAAGAGAACTCGCCCACGCCATACCAGCCAAACATCGCCGCGCCGGCCACCGTGGTTTCGGCATCATCGAGAACTTTGATCGGTATTCCAAGCCGGTCGGCCTTGATCTGGTTCCACAGCGCGTTGCGGCTGCCGCCGCCCACCAGCAGCAGCTCTTGCGCCCGGAAGCGGCCGATGTTTTCCAGGGTTTGCAGATGCTGCGCCAGCTGGTCGCTTAACCCCTCCAGCGCGGCGCGGTAAAAATGGCCGCGGGTGGTGTTGAGCGTGACGCCCTGCCAGCCGGCGTGCTGGCTGGCGAGCAGGTCGCACTGCATCCTGACGCCCTGGGCGCCGGGCGGGATCGCCTGCGCTTCGGCAATCAGCGTCTGCCACGGCGTGTCAGCGCTCCACAACAGCTTGCGCACCCATTCGAGCACGCCGGAGGCCAGCCACTGCATTCCCGGGTTATAGCGGCCCGGCTGGCTGTCCAGCTCGCAGGTGGAGCCGCTGTAGTCGCAGAGCAGCGAAGTGTCGACCTGGGCGCTGCGCACCATCAGGATCTCCCAGGTCCCGGAGGAGAGCACCGGCTCATCCTGCCCGGCGCCGGCGCCAAACAGAGCGAACTGGGTGTCATGCCCGGCCGAGATAACCGGGATCCCGACGGGAAGGCCCAGCAGCGCAGCGGCCTCCGGCAGCAGGGCGCCGATCGGCTGGCCTGCTTCAACCAGCCGCGGGAACAGGCGGCGCGGCAGGCCGGTCGCCTGCAGGATTGGCGCGCTGAAATCGCGCTGCCGGAGATCGAGCATCTGGCTGGTGCCCGCCATGGTGAGGTCGGTGGTGAACTCCCCGGTCAGCCGATGGTTGATCAGCGACGAAATAAACAGCCAGGCATGGGCCTGCGCCAGCAGCTGCGGGTGGCACTCTTTCAGCCAGATCAGCTTATACAGGGTGTTGAA
The DNA here is from genome assembly GCF_057784655.1 of Klebsiella sp. PK18. NCBI lineage: Bacteria > Pseudomonadati > Pseudomonadota > Gammaproteobacteria > Enterobacterales > Enterobacteriaceae > Klebsiella > Klebsiella sp. PK18. The sequence continues at coordinate 974,235 of NZ_CM173493.1, forward strand.
CGCAAACGCGCCGACGCCGGCAATCTGCTGCAGCTGGTGTGCTGGCATATACTGGCTGATATTCTCCATCACCGCCGCGGTGCGCGGGCATTTCCAGCTGATGATCGGATACAGCAGGGCACCCTGCTCATCCACCAGCGCGCCATCGACGCCAAAGGTCGTGACGGTGATGCCGCGCACCGTGCAGGAGGCCAGCTGGTCATGGATCTGCCGACAGCAGTCGGCAAAGCGCTGCATAATGGCCTCCAGCGACCACTGGTGCCAGTCGCTGTTCTCCGCCGCGATGTCGCTGGCGTTCGCCGTTGCGGCGCGGGCGATAATGTTTCCCTGTCGGTCAACGGCCATCGCCCGCACGTTGGTGGCGCCGCAGTCGAGGACCAGGATAACGTCTTGCTTCATAGTGACTCCCGAAACAACATCGCCGGATGGCGCGGCGCTTATCCGGCCTACAGACCGCGCGCATCTGTAGGCCCGGTAAGCCTGCGCCACCGGGCGAAACCAACCTGTTAACGCTTATACAGCGGCCCGTAGTTCTGGCAGGCGCGGTAGTCCTGGCCCTCGATATCCATGCCATGCGCAGCCCAGGCGGAGGGGCGGTAGATTTTCGCCGCTTCCACGTTGTGCATGCAGACAGGAATGCGCAGCATGGCGGCGAGGGTAATGAAATCCGCGCCAACGTGGCCGATGGTCAGCACGCCGTGGTTGGCGCCCCAGTTAGCCATCACCGAGTACACATCGCTGAACGGACCCTTGCCGGTCAGGCGTGGGGCAAACCAGGTGGTGGGCCAGGTGGAGTTGGTACGGGCGTCGAGCTGGTCGTGCATCGCTTTGGGCAGCGCCACGCTCCAGCCTTCGGCAATTTGCAGCACCGGCCCCAGGCCTTTGATGATGTTTACCCGGGTCATGGTGAACGGTACGCCGCCTTCGGTCAGGAAGCGGGAAGAGAAGCCGCCGCCGCGGAAGTATTCGTGGATCGCCGGGCACCATTCGGTCGCCGCGAGGCAGGCATCCGCCTCGTTCTGCTCAATCTCCCAGTGAGGTTTCATCGTCGGGTTGCCCTGCGCGTCGCGCTGCTGGCAGGAGCCGTCCAGCGCCGCAGAGCCGGAGTTAATCAGGTGAATGATGCCGTGCTCCGCCCGCCCGGTGAGCGGCTGCCCGGTGACCCGCTCAACGGCGTCCGGCGACCAGTAGGTGCGCACGTCGGCAAACACCTGGGCGGTGCCGGTGAGCTGATGACCCATCAGCATGGCCACGCCGTTGAGGCTGTCGTTTTCGGTAGCGACGACAAATGGCTCGCGCACCCCGTTCCAGTCAAAAGAGCTGTTGAGCAGCGCTTCAGCGGTATCGCCATTGGGGTATTGATCGGTCCAGTGGCGCTGACCCTGGAAACCGGCGGCGATGGCGTTGTAGCCCAGCGACTCCTCCACCAGCCCTTTTTCCGCCAGTTTCGGGTTGCCCTGCATCATGTCGCGGATGCACATCGCCATCAGCAGGCTCTCTTTCAGCACCGCGCGGCTCTGTGTTTCATTGCGCTTATACTGCTCAGCGTTCTGATCTTCGCCGTAGCGGAAGTGTTTATCCGCCCACGCCAGCGCCATCTCCAGCTCGGTTTCATCATAGATTTTCTGATCGATTCGCCGGCGCAGCTCCGTCATGTCGACAGCCTGCACCTTCATGCCGAGCCAGGATTCAAAGAAATTGTGGTCGACGATGGAGCCGGCGATGCCCATTGAGACGCCGCCCAGCGACAGATAGCTTTTCCCTTTCATACTGGCGACGGCCAGGCCGGCGCGCGCGAAGCGCAACAGCTTTTCTTCGACGTCCGCCGGGATCGAGGTGTCATCGGCATCCTGCACGTCATGTCCGTAGATGGAGAACGCCGGGATCCCTTTCTGGCTATGGGCCGCCAGCGCGGCGGCCAGATAGACCGCCCCCGGACGTTCGGTGCCGTTAAAGCCCCAGATGGCCTTCGGGCGCAGCGGATCCATGTCGATGGTTTCGCTGCCGTAGCACCAGCAGGGGGTGACGGTGATGGTGACGCCGACGTTCTGGCTGCTGAATTTCTCTTCACAGGCGGCCGACTCGGCCATGCCGGCGATGCAGGTATCGGCAATCACGCACTCCACCCGGGCGCCGCAGGCGTGGCGCAGTTTCTCGCTGATAAGCGCGGCGGTGGCTTTCGCCATGTTCATGGTTTGCGCTTCCAGCGACTCGCGGACCCCCATGCGACGACCATCGATTACCGGGCGGATACCGATCTTCGGTAAGCTGATTTTTTTCATTACAGATCCCTCAGGTTATGCGGATAACAGGTTTAGTTCGTCGCCGCTTGTGAACGGAAACGGGCAAAAATAAAGATGATGGCGAAGCACAGCGCCGGGACCAGTTCGGCGGTCGGGATATTGCCGGCGGCGTCGCTGACAAAGCCCATCACCGGGGTGACGATCCCGCCGCCGATAATGGTCATGACGATAAAGGACGAGCCATATTTGGTGTCCTGGCCCAGATGCTTAATCCCCAGCGAGAAGATGGTCGGGTACTGAATGGACATAAAGGCGCTGCACAGGGTCAGGGCCAGCAGGCCGACGTGGCCGCCGCTGAAGGCGGAGAGCAAACAGAGCAGCATGGCGATAAACGCATAGATAGCGAGCACGTTATGCGGCGCAAAGCGGCGGATAAGCCAGGTGCCGGTGAAACGGCCAATAAAGAAGCAGACCATGGTGGCGGTCAGGTAGTTGGCGGCGAAACCGGCCGTCATGCCCGGGATCTCTTCGATAGCGTAGCGAATCAGGTAGCTCCAGCAGGCAGTTTGCGCGCCGACGTAGCAGAACTGGGCCAGCACCGCCCAGCGCCAGTGACGGATGCGCATCAGGCGCGTCAGCGAGGCGAGGAAGGTGCTCTGCGCGCTGTCGCTGTGGTCATCGCTCTGCAGGGAGGGGAAGCGGGTACAGACGATCAGCAGGGCAACCAGCAGGACGATGGCCACGATAATCATATAGGGGGTTTGTACCGACAGGACCAGGCTGTGCTTCCAGGCGCTGAGCTGTTCTGGCGTCATTTTATCCAGCACCTCCTGCGGCTGATGCGGGACGTTAGACAAAATAAGACTCTGGCCAAATACCACGGCAATAATGGCGCCAAATGAGTTAAAGGTCTGGGCCAGATTAAGGCGGAAGTGACCGCCGCTTTCCGGACCGAGAACGGTCACAAACGGGTTGGCCGCCGTTTCCAGACAGCCAAGCCCGGCGGCGATAATAAATAATCCAATCAGGAATAAAGTGTAGTTCATCACTTCGGCGGCAGGCCAGAACAGCGCGGCGCCGCAGGCATATAAAAACAGACCCGTAAGAATTCCTGCTTTATAGCTGAATTTTTTCATCAGCATCCCAGCGGGGATGGGAATAATAAAATAGCCAAAATAAAAGGCCGACTGAATTAATCCGGCCTGGAAATTAGTCAGGGTAAAGGCCTGTTGAAATTGCGGTAATAAAATATCATTCAGATTATTAGCCACCGCCCACAGAAAAAAGAGGGAGCACAGCAGAGCAAAAGGAATAATGTAGCTCTTACTCTGCCCGCTCTCCATGGCGCGGTAACTTTGCGTTGGTATCGTTGTGTTTCCCATAGCGTCCTCATCAGTTCAGAAGCATTTACAACAACATTCAGGGCGCAGTCTGGTGCTGCAGCAGACCGCAAAATTAAGTGAGCTCAGGTGACGCGCCGGTGAGTGAAATGAAAGTCACGGCGGAACTCATGACTTCATTTTCAAATAAAAACCGCCTGTTAATATGATGATGGTCACACTTAACGATCTGCGGGCCATTTTATGTGATAATTGTCACTTTAATTTTTCAAAAACGCTGACCGTTTGAGAAAATAAATTCACAAAACCACAACGCTAATGACCGAATGAATGTATATCGTGGAAAACGGGCAAATGTTACAAAGAAATAAAATGCCCGCTTGATGAAATATTATTAAGAACGGGCATTTTAAACACTCTCTTAATGGGCATGGTTGCTTTATTCATGGCGGAATTATTGACGCGGTTCACAAAATATAGTCATGAAAATTCCCCTTTGATTATTCAGGTTGATGATGAAGACCATTATTCACCCTATCCCACGGTAGCCGACGATATTTCTGTTGCCCTGCCGTTGACGGATGATGAGTCACCAAAAGAGGAACGCAATGGAAAGAAACAGACTGGCCCGGCAGATTATCGATACCTGCCTGGAAATGACCCGCCTGGGGTTAAATCAGGGGACCGCCGGCAATGTCAGCGTGCGCTATCAGGGAGGAATGCTGATCACCCCCACCGGTATCCCGTATGAAAAGCTGACGGAAGACAAGATCGTCTTTATTGATGCCGATGGCCAGCATGAGCAGGGAAAATTGCCCTCCAGCGAATGGCGTTTTCATCAGGCGGCCTACCAGACGCGGCCCGATGCCCAGGCGGTGGTCCACAATCACGCTGTCCATTGTACGGCGGTGTCGATCCTCAACCGGCCCATCCCGGCCATCCACTATATGATCGCCGCGGCCGGCGGGAATTCGATCCCCTGCGCGCCCTATGCCACCTTCGGCACCCGCGAGCTGTCTGAGCATGTCGCGGTAGCGCTGAAGCACCGCAAAGCCACGCTGCTGCAGCATCATGGCCTGATCGCCTGCGAGGCCAGCCTGGAGAAAGCGCTCTGGCTGGCGCATGAAGTGGAAGTCCTGGCCCAGCTCTATCTCAGCACGCTGGCGATTATCGACCCGGTACCGGTGCTGAATGACGAGGCGATCGCCATCGTGCTGGAGAAGTTCAAAACCTACGGATTACGTATTGAAGAGTGATGCCGCAACGCTAACAGGAGAGACGCGATGGCAAACCGAATGATCCTCAACGAAACGGCGTGGTTTGGCTGGGGGGCGATAAACGCATTAACCGATGAAGTGGCGCGGCGCGGCTATCGCAAAGCATTGATCGTCACCGACAGCACCCTCGCCCGGTGCGGCGTGGCGGCGAAAGTCACTGATAAACTGGATGCCGCCGGGCTGGCATGGGATATGTTCAGCGACGTGATCCCTAACCCGACCATTGCCGTGGTCCAGCAGGGGCTGCAGGCCTTTCAGCGCAGCGGGGCGGATTACCTGATCGCCATCGGCGGCGGTTCGCCGCAGGATACCTGTAAGGCGATCGGTATTATTCAGCGTAACTCGGAATTCGCCGATGTCCGTAGCCTGGAGGGGCTGTCGCCCACCCGTCAGCCCAGCGTGCCGATCTTCGCGGTGCCGACCACCGCGGGTACCGCGGCGGAGGTGACGATTAACTATGTCATCACCGATGAAGAACAGCGGCGCAAGTTCGTCTGCGTCGATCCGCATGATATCCCGCAGGTGGCCTTTATCGATGCCGATATGATGGACGCCATGCCGCCGGCGCTGAAGGCGGCCACCGGCGTGGACGCCCTGACGCACGCTATCGAAGGGTATCTCACTCGCGGCGCCTGGGCTTTGACTGATGCGCTGCACCTCAAGGCTATCGAGATCATTGCCGGGGCGCTGCGCGGCTCGGTTGCCGGGGATGCCGGCGCGGGCGAAGCCATGGCGCTGGGCCAGTACGTCGCGGGGATGGGATTTTCCAACGTCGGGCTCGGGCTGGTGCACGGCATGGCGCATCCGCTCGGCGCTTTTTACAACACGCCGCACGGCGTGGCGAATGCCATCCTGCTACCGCACGTGATGCGCTTTAATGCTGAGGCGACGGGGGAAAAATATCGCGACATCGCCCGGGCGATGGGCGTCAGGGCGGAAGCGTTAAGCCTGATCGCCGCACGCGAGGCGGCAGTGGAGGCGGTCTGCCAGCTAAACCGCGATGTCGGTATTCCCGGCCATCTGCGCGAGGTGGGCGTCAGGAAAGAGGATATTCCGGCGCTGGCGCAGGCGGCGCTGGAGGATGTGTGTACCGGCGGTAACCCGCGTGAGGCGAGCCTGGCCGATATCGTCGGGTTATATCAGGCGGCCTGGTGATTGCCTGGCCCGGGTAAAGCAGGCAGTGCCGGAGGCAGTTACCCTGCACCGGCGCACCTCTTAACGATGGTTAGCGCGTCAGCCGCAGCTGCTGCAGATTGCCATCCAGCTGGAGGTCGGTCTGCAGGCGGGCCACTTCCCGGCAGGTGAAGGCCATCTCCTGATGCGCGGCCAGCTTTTTGCGCCACTTCTCCGGCACCTCGGCCAGACGGGCGTACAGCTCCTCCAGGTCCTGAAACTCGTTCAACAGCTGGGCGGCGCTTTTGGGTCCAATGCCCGCCACGCCCGGCACCTTCGAGCTGCTGATCCCCGCCAGCCCCCAGTAATCCGCCAGTTGCTCCGGAGTGACACCGAACTCGCTGGCGATAAAGGGCGCGTCCAGCCAGCGCTTCTGAAAGTAGTCGCGGATGCGGATGGTGGGCGACAGCAGCTGACAGTAGCCTTTGTCGGTGGAGACAATGGTGGCCTGATGGCCCGCCTGGGCCACCTTTACCGCCAGGGTGGCGGCGAGGTCGTCCGCTTCGCTGCCCGGCGAGGCCCAGCAGCGGATCCCCCGCTGTTCGAAGGCCGCCCGCAGCGCTGGCATCTCGGCCACCAGCGTTTCCGGCATCGGCGCGCGGCCGGCTTTGTACTCCGGCAGGCGCTGGTGGCGCCAGCCGTGGGCGCGATCTTCATCATCAAACACCGCCACCGCGTGGGTGGGCTGACTGTGGACGATCAGCTGCTCCAGCGCATGCAGGCAGGTATCGACGCAGGGCGAACCCTGCACCGCATGGATGCGGCGGATCAGATTTAACGCGTCGACGATTAACAGATGAACAGCCACAGATACCCCCTTATTCTCAGCGTCTTTAGGGTAACATTGCCATCGGATCGAGGCTATCTGCGCCTGAACAATCAGGAAGATAACGCGCAAATTTCGCTAACTGACCGCCATCAGCGGGCTGATGACGCCCGGCGCGGGTTCGCCGTACCACACCGCTTCGCGCACCGGGACCGGTTTGGCGATAAGCCCGAGGGCGTAAAAGCGATCGGCGATGGTCTGCTGGGCGCGGATCACCGACAGATCCATCGGCCGCGGGCGATGGCTGCGGCGGGCGAGGGCCATGCTCAGCGACCGGGCGTCAATCCCCAGCTCTGCCGAGAGTAAGCGGGCCGCTTCGCCACGATGCGAGTCGATAAACTGCCCGGTGTGGGTCAGCTCCGTCAACAGACGGCGCATGATATCGCCATGCTGAGCGAGGTAGTCCCGTCGCGAAAGATAAAACTGATGGTTGTTGACTCGTCCTTCGCCGCTGGCGACCACCCGCAGCTCGCCGGTGTGTTCGGCGTCGCTGAGCAGCGGGTCCCACATCATCCAGGCGTCAACCGCCAGGTAGTCGCTGGCGGTCAGCGGATATTTCGGCGGGGTATAGACCACCCGCACGTCGTTCAGACCCAGGCCGGCGTCCTCGAGGATCTGCAGCAGCAGCCAGTGGACATTCGACCCTTTATTGAGGGCGATGCGTTTACCGCGCAGATCGCTGAGCTGGCGAATGTCGCTCTCCTGCGGGACGACCATCGCCACGCTGCGCGGCGCCGGCGGCTCCCACGCCACGTACATCAGTTCGCTATTGCTGGCCTGGGCAAACACCGGCGGCGCTTCCCCGGTGGTGCCAAAGTCGATCTCGTTGCAGGCGAGGGCGTGGAGGAGCTGCGGTCCGGCAGGAAACTCACTCCACAGTACGTTGACGCCGAGGCTGGCGAAGGCGGTTTCCAGACTCTGACGGGCTTTCAGGATCCCGAGGCTGCCGAAGCGCTGGTAGCCAATGCGCAGTTCGCGATCGGCCCCGGCTGCGTTGGCGAACGCCCGCGGCGGCGCAGGCGGGCGGCGGCGGCTTTTGATCAGCCCGAGGTTAGCGAGCTGGGTGCGCAAGGTATGCCGACTGATCCCCAACAGCGCGGCCGCCTGGCTCTGGTTATCGTCGCAATGCGCCATGGCGTGGCGAATCAGGGCGCTGGTCACTCGCTGCCACAGCGGCTCGCCGGGAAGCGCCAGCTGGTGGCGAATAAAGTCGTCCAGTTCATGATCGCTCGCCGGCGCCGGGGCGTCGTTGAGCGTCGCCAGGCGCAGCTGGGCAGGACTGATCTCCTCTTCTTTACTGAGGAGCACCGCGTTGTGCAGGGTGTTTTCCAGCTCGCGAATATTGCCCGGCCACGAATAGTCCATCAGCCGGGCCAGTGATTCCGGCGCCAGACGCAGGGTTGGCCGCCCGAGGCGCCGGGCATAGAGTGATAAAAAGTGGTGCGCCAGCAGCGGGATATCCTGCCGACGCTGGCGCAGCGGCGGCAGCGGCACCACCGCGATATTCAGTCGATAGTAGAGATCCTCGCGAAAGCGGCGCTCGCGGATCGCCTGGGCCAGGTCGACGTGGGTGGCGGCAATCACCCGGACATTCACTTTAATCGCTTTGCGTGAGCCGACGCGGGTAATTTCACGCTCCTGCAGGACTCGCAGCAGCTTGACCTGCAGCGGCAGGCTTAATTCGCCGATCTCGTCCAACAGCAGCGTCCCCCCTTCCGCGGCTTCAAACCAGCCGGGCTGTCCCTGCTGCGCGCCGGTGAAGGCGCCTTTCTCATGGCCGAACAGTTCGGCTTCGGCGAGGCTCTCGGTCAGCGCGCCGCAGTTGACCGCCAGAAACGGCTGCTGGCGACGGGCGCTGTGATGATGGAGATAGCGGGCCACCACCTCCTTGCCGGTGCCGGTTTCGCCCACGATCAGCACGGTCGCCTCCGTTGGCGCGAGCTTGTCCAGCAGGCTCTGGAAGGCCTTCGACGCCGGGTCGATCAGCGCGGGAGCGGTGGAAGGGGATTCTGGGTTCAGCATAGCGGGCCTCCGATCGTTGACGCTCTGAACTTATCCTGCGGCGGCCGCAGAAACCAGAGGGGGAAGGCCCGCGGCTGTTGCAAATGCGCCAGCGGATGCGCGGCGGCTGCGCGATTTGCAACAGCGTGGCGCGGCGAAGCCGTTTTCAGTGCATTGATTTTAAAAGATTAATTTTTTATTCACCATTGGCATGATTATCGCTAACACTCATATAACCAAATTAAAACATCTCTTCGATAAATATCGGATATGGTTATATAGGAAATAGATAATGACGCAGCAAGCTCCCGACAAGATCAATGTCTTCTGGTTCTTACCTACCCATGGCGATGGCCGTTATCTGGGTACCACCGAGGGTGGACGCCCGGTCGATTTACCTTATCTGCAGCAGGTGGCGTTGGCGGCCGACAGTCTGGGCTACTACGGCGTGCTGATCCCCACCGGTAAAAGCTGTGAAGATTCGTGGCTGGTGGCCTCGGCGCTGGCGCCGTTGACCCGCCGTCTGCGCTATCTGGTGGCGGTCAGGCCGGGCCTGCAGCCGCCAACCCTGGCGGCACGGATGGCGGCCACCCTCGACCGTTTATCGGAAGGTCGGCTGCTGATCAACGTCGTTACCGGCGGCGACCCGGTGGAAAACAAAGGCGACGGTATCTTCCTCAGCCACAGCGAGCGCTATCAGGTGACCCGCGAATTTCTTGATGTTTACACCCGCCTGCTGCGCGGGGAAAAAGTGGACTATCACGGCGAGCATATTCACGTGGAAGGTGCTGAAGTGCTGTTCCCGCCGGTACAGGAGAATGGCCCGCCGCTCTATTTCGGCGGCTCTTCTGAGGCGGCCATTGATGTGGCGGCCGAGCAGATTGACAGCTATCTGACGTGGGGCGAACCCCCGGAACTGGTGGCGGAGAAGCTGGCGGTGGTGCGCGAGCGCGCCGCGGCCCGCGGACGCACCCTGCAGTACGGCATTCGTCTGCATGTGATTGTGCGCGAAACGGAAGAAGAGGCATGGGCCGCCGCCGACCGGCTGATCGCCCATCTTGACGACGATACCATTGCCCAGGCGCAAAAGATCTTCGCCCGCATGGACTCGGCCGGCCAGGCGCGGATGAGCGCCCTGCATCAGGGGTCGCGCGATAATCTGCGCATTGCGCCCAATCTGTGGGCCGGCGTCGGACTGGTGCGCGGCGGCGCGGGTACCGCGCTGGTAGGTAATCCGCAGCAGGTAGCGGAACGCATCCGCGAATATCAGACGCTCGGCATCAGCAACTTTATCTTCTCCGGCTACCCACATCTGGAAGAAGCGCACCGCTTTGCTGAGCTGGTGATGCCTCTGTTGCCGCTGGAAAACGCGGCCTCGTCGAAGGCGCGCAGCGTGAACACCGGTCCGTTTGGCGAAACCATCGGCGGCGATAAGCGCCCGGTGCGCCAGGTTAGCGCCAGCTGATGGCCCGGAGCGCGACCATGAGACAGCATACCGGAGGAGGGCAGCGATGAGTGCAGAACCGCATATCGTGATTATCGGCGGCGGCTTTAGCGGCGCGGCGGTGGCGATTGAGCTGCTGCGCCTGGCGCCGAACGGGGTGCGCGTGACGCTGCTGGAGCCGCGCCAGTCCCCCGGGGCCGGGGTGGCCTACTCCACTGCGGAGCCGACGCACCGGATTAACGTTCCGGCCGCTCGCATGCAGCTGGCCGGCGACGAAGAGGGCGCCTTCGATCATTGGTACCGCCATCAGCCTGCCTTTGCCGTCGATGCTCAGGCCCTGCGCCCGGACGGTTCCGTCTACCCTCAGCGCGGCCAGTTTGGTCGCTATGTGGCGCAGCGTTTTGCTGACGCCGCGGCGTCCAGCGGCGGACGGCTTCGCCACCTGCGCGATCGGGCGCTCGCTTTTCATCAGGGGACGGTGACCACCGACGGCGGCCTGCAGCTTAAGGCCGATCTGCTGGTGCTGGCGATCAGTCATCCACCGCCTTCGCTGCCGCCGCAGGCCGAAGCCTGGCGTCATCATCCGGCGCTGATTGCCAACCCGTGGCAGCCAGGCGCGCTCGATGCCATCGCCCCGCACGCCCGGGTGGCGGTGATGGGCACCGGATTAACCATGGCCGATACGGTCGCGACGCTGGACCGGCTGGGCCACCGCGGCAGTATCATCGCCTTTTCGCGCCATGGCCTGCTGTCGCGCGGCAACCTTAGCGGCACAGGGACAACCTGGCCCGGCGACTATCAGCAGGGCAGCCTGCGTCAGCGCCTGCGCCAGATCCGCCTCGACGTCGCGTATGCGGCGCAGCAGGGCCTGAGCTGGCAGGTGGTGCTGGATGCGGTTCGTCAACAGGGGCAGCGGATCTGGCAGGCGCTCAGCGTCGCCGATCGCCAGCGTTTTCTGCGCCATCTGCGCCATTACTGGGATGTCCACCGCTACCGCGTGGCGCCGCAGGTCGCCGAGGTGCTGGAGGCGCGCCAGCGCACGGGCAGTCTGCAGGTGCAGGCGGCCAGGCTACTGTCGATAAGCGGTGAAGGCGAAACGCTGCGACTGACGCTGGCGCGGCGCGGCGGCGGCGGTGTGCAAACGCTGAGCGTCGATCACCTGATCCTGACCACCGGACCCGCACACCGCGCCCTGACCGACAGCCAGCCATTTTTACAGGACCTCGCCCGCCGCGGCCTGATTCGCGCCGATGCCCTCGGCATGGGTCTGGAGGTGGACAGCCGTTCCCGGGCAGTGGCTGAGCCGCACGTTGAGGCGCCGCCGGTGCTGGTGGCCGGTCCGGCCGCCCGCGGGCGTTTTGGCGAACTGATGGGCCTGCCGCAGGTAGCCGACCATGCCGCCGACGTGGCGGCGCAAGCGTTACTCACGCTCGGGATCCCGCAGGACTCCCGATGTCCTGCGTACTGAATTCCTCTCTTTCTTTTCCCTGATTCATTTTGCCGCGTGCGCCCCGGCGACGGGCCGCGCTATGGAGATTGCTATGTCATCACAACGTGAAATTCGTCTTAACGCTTTCGATATGAACTGCGTCGGCCATCAGTCGCCGGGCCTGTGGGCGCATCCCCGGGATCGCTCCTGGCAGTATAAAGATCTGGAGTACTGGGTGGATCTGGCGCGGCTGCTGGAGCGCGGCAAGTTCGACGGGCTGTTTATCGCCGACGTGCTGGGGATCTATGACGTACTGAACGGCAGCGGCGACGCGGCGATCCGCCAGGCGACGCAGGTTCCGGTCAACGATCCGCTGGCACTGATCACCCCGATGGCGCTGGTGACGGAGCATCTGGGCTTCGGCCTGACCGCCTCGCTGTCGTTTGAGCATCCTTACCCCTTCGCTCGTCGTCTGTCGACGCTCGATCATCTGACCAAAGGGCGGGTGGGCTGGAATATCGTCACCTCCTATCTGGAGAGCGGGGCGCGCAATATCGGCCAGCAGACTCAGACCGACCATGACACCCGCTATGACTATGCCGATGAGTATTTGCAGGTGATCTACAAACTGCTGGAGGGAAGCTGGGAGGACGGGGCGGTGCTGCGCGACAGAGAGCGGAAGATCTTCAGCGATCCGCGGAAAATCCATCCCATTAACCATCAGGGACAGTTCTTTTCCGTGCCGGGGATCCACCTCTGCGAGCCATCCCCGCAGCGCACGCCGGTGCTGTATCAGGCGGGGGCGTCCAGCCGCGGCAAACAGTTCGCCGCCGGCCATGCCGAATGCGTCTTCGTCGCAGCGCCGTCGAAGGTGCTGCTGAAGAAGACGGTGGCGGATATTCGCCGCCGGGCAGTTGAGGCGGGGCGCGATCCGCACAGCATCCTGATCTTCAACCTGCAGACGGTGATTATCGGCGACACCGACCGCGAGGCGCAGGCGAAGTGGCAGGAATATAAGCAGTACGTCAGCTATGAAGGCGCGCTGGCGCTGCTCTCCGGCTGGACGGGGATCGATTTCGGCCAGTATCAGCCGGATCAGGTGCTGAAGTATCTGCACACCAACGCCATTCAGTCGGCGGTGGAGGCCTTTTCGACCGCTGATCCGAACCGCCAGTGGACGGTGCAGGCCCTGGCCGATTGGGCGGGGATCGGCGGCTTCGGTCCGCTGGTGGTTGGCAGCGCGCAAACCGTGGCGGACGAACTGCAGTCCTGGGTCGAAGAGACGGACGTCGATGGCTTTAACCTCGCCTATGCCGTCACTCACGAAACCTTCCGCGACGTCGTCGAGCAGCTGGTGCCTGAGCTGCAAAAGCGCGGCGTCTTTAAGCAGGAGTACCGCGAGGGGACCCTGCGCGAAAAACTGTTCGGCGCCGGCCCGCGTCTGGCCGCGCCTCACCCGGGCGCCAGCTACCGCCGCGATGCGCGCACGGCGGCATCGGTAGAGGAGAAGGTGACATGATCGCTATTGATGACCTGCATAAAAGTTACCGCACGGCGGATGGCCGGCTCAGCGCGGTGCTGAAAGGGCTGTCGCTGCAGGTGCCTGAGCGCTCCATCACCGCGGTGGTGGGGCCGAGCGGCGCCGGTAAATCAACCCTGGCGCGCTGCATCAGCCTGCTGGAGCAACCGGACAGCGGCAGCATTCGTATCAATGGCCAGGATCTGTCGGCGCTGTCCGGCGAGGCGCTGCGCCGGGAACGGCGGGCGATTGGCACCGTTTTCCAGTCTTCGGCGCTGTTGAGCCGCAGGACCGCCTGGGAGAATGTCGCCCTACCGCTGGCGTGGCTGGGTGTGGTGGAGCGCGATATCAAGGCGCGGGTTGGCGAGCTGCTGGAGAGCGTCGGCCTGAGCCACAAAGCGGATGCCTGGCCGGCCCAGCTCTCAGGCGGCCAGCGCCAGCGGATCGGCATTGCCCGCGCGCTGGCGCTGCGCCCGTCCGTTCTGCTGGCGGATGAAGCCACCTCCGGCCTCGATCCTCAGGCCACGGCCTCGGTGCTGGCTCTGCTCAAGCGGCTGCGTGACGAGTACCAGCTGGCGATCGTCCTGATCACCCATGAAATGGACGCGGTGCGCACGGCGGCGGATGCGGTGGCGGAGATCCGCGACGGGACGATCGTCCAGTACGGGCGGATCGAAGATCTGCTGGCGCGTCCCGATTCTCTGCTCGGCCAGCAGCTGTTGCCGCTGACGCCGGCGGCAGCGGCCCACAGCGATCTGCTGCTGCGTCTGAGCTACCGCTGGGATGTGCCGGTGGCCACCGACTGGATCAGCCGCCTGAGCCAGCAGTGGGCGCTGCAGATCGATCTCCTTGGCGGTCACGTCGAGGTGATTAATGGTCGGCTGGCCGGTCGCCTGCAGGCCGGAGTGCGCTTTCAGGGCGAACGCCTGTCGCCCGCGCGACTGCAGGGCCTGCTGGCGCAGCTCGGCATAACGGCGGAGATCCTCGACAGCGCGCCGTTGCTCAGGGAGGCGGTATGAAACCGACAGTCATCAGCCAGGATACCCCCTGGGGCGAAATCCCTTCGCTGCTGCTCCCCGCCTATGGCGAAACCTGGCTTATGGTGGCCATTGTGATGCTGTTTGTCGTCACGCTGGGGGGGCTGGTGGGGGGGGTGTTGTTTAACGCCTCGCCGCGGGGCTTATTTCCGCACGCGCTGCTGTACCGGCTGCTGAACTGGGTGGTCAATATGGGACGTTCGCTGCCGTTTCTGGTGCTGATGGCCGCTATTATCCCGTTCACTTACTGGCTGACCGGCACCACGATTGGCATCCCCGCCGCGGTAGTGCCGATGATCGCCGCCGGCGTCCCGTTCTTTGGCCGTCTGGTGGAGAACGCGCTGCGCGAGTTGCCGGCGGAGGTCACCGCAGTGGGGGTCGTCTGCGGCGGGTCGCGCTGGCAAATCATTGCCAGCGCGCAGCTCAGTGAAGCCTTGCCCGCGCTGGTGGCGGCGGTGACGCTGAACCTGGTCTCGATGATTGAGTATTCGGCTATCGCCGGGACCATCGGCGCCGGCGGCATCGGCTACCTGGCCGTGGTGTACGGCTATCAGCGCTTCGACAACCACATCATGATCGCGACGATCGTTGCCCTGATCGCCACGATCCAGTTGATTCAATTTTTGGGTGACCGTCTGGTCAACCGTTTACGCCACACGCAGGGGAACCTTGTATGACAACAGAGCAATTTGAGTTACGTAAAGCGCGGCGCTGGCCCTGGCTGGCGGCGCTGGCGGTGATTATCCTGCTCGCCATCGCCTTCTGGTGGTGGCGGGGACATACCCAAAGCCAGCAGGTGGTCTTCGGCAGCACGTTAAAAATTCACTACGAGCCGGCGATGGCCGGCGAGCAGCGGATCATTGAGTATATTAATCAGCATATTGCGCCCGATTACGGTCTGAAACTGGAGGCGGTGGGGGTGCAGGATCCGGTCCAGGCTGACCGCGCGGTAGCGGAAGGACAGTATGCCGGGACGATCTATCAGCATCAGTGGTGGCTTAAACAGGTGGTGGACGCTAACGGCTTTGCGCTGTCGACCACGGTGCCGGTGTTCCAGTGGGCGTTTGGCATCTATTCCGACCGCTACTCGTCGGTACAGGCGTTGCCCAACGGCGCGACCATTGTCGTGCCTGACGATGGCGCCAATCAGGGGCAGGCCCTGTGGCTGCTCCAGCGCATTGGGTTGATCTCGCTCGACCCGGCGGTGGAGCCGCGTACGGCGAAGCTGAAAAATATTGTCGGTAACCCGCATCAGTTTGTCTTTAAAGAGCTGGATCTGCTGACCATGCCGCGGGCGTTAAATTCGGTGGATGCCGCCATCGGCTATGTCTCGCAATTTGACGCCGGGAAAGTGCCGCGTGAGAAAGGCATATTATTCCCGCCGGCGCCGCGCACCTTTGCTTCGCAATTAGTGATTGGTACACCGTATTTATCGCAGGAAAATATCGTCAAATTAAAACAGGCTTTTTCTGACCCGCGGATCCAGACGTGGTTACAAACCACCGATGACCCGCTGGTAAAAGACGTATTAGTTCCAGTGTCCGCGGAATAAGCGTCCTGCACGACGTCTATTTTCGTTGTTATTTATTTCCCTTGAGGATGCGCGAAAGCGCGTCCTTTTTGTGCTGGTAATATTTATTAACTTATTGATTATATTGATTTTTATAGAATGATTTGTTGTTTTGATTCTCGTCGCGCGCGGTCTATAACCGCTGATGACCTGCACAAAATAATAAGGTGAAAAAATGAGTACATTACCAGTGGATAATCCCGGTATCGCTTCGGTACCGGTCAGTAGCGTCGGGGATGTGGCGCGGCTAATTAATTCCGGCAAGGAACAAGCGAAATATGCGCGGATGATTGTCTTCCTCGCGCTGGGGGGCGTTTTTCTCGACGCATATGACTTAACCACGCTCTCCTACGGTATTGATGACGTTGTACGTGAATTTCAGCTCTCACCGCTGCTGACCGGCCTGGTGACTTCGTCCATTATGGTCGGGACTATCGTCGGCAATATTATCGGCGGCTGGCTGACCGATAAATATGGTCGCTATTCGGTTTTTATGGCCGATATGTTCTTTTTCGTGATTTCGGCTATCGCCGCCGGGCTGGCGCCGAACGTCTGGGTGTTGATTGGCGCCCGCTTCCTGATGGGCATCGGCGTTGGCATCGACCTGCCGGTAGCGATGTCCTATCTGGCCGAGTTTTCCCGCTTTGCCGGCAAAGGCAACAAAGCGGCTCGCCTCGCGGCGTGGTGCCCGATGTGGTACGCCGCCTCAACCGTCTGCTTTCTCATTATCTTCGGCCTCTATTTCCTGCTGCCGCAGGAGCATCTTGACTGGCTGTGGCGCGCCTCCCTGCTGTTCGGCGCCGTGCCGGCACTGCTGATTATTGCCGTCCGCAGTCGATTTATGAATGAATCCCCGCTGTGGGCGGCGAACCAGGGCGATCTGACCTCTGCAGTGCGTATTTTACGCGACTCCTGGGGGATCCATGCCCATGAGGTCCCGGCGGCGAAGCCCGCGCCCGCGCCGAAAGTGAGCTTCCGCGTGCTGTTCGAAAAACCCTACCGCGAGCGGACTATCGTCGCCGGGGTGATGAATATCTGTATCTCCTTCGAGTACACGGCGATTGCCTTTTTCCTGCCGTCAATTCTTGCCCAGTTCCTCGGGGCTGGCGTCTTCGAAACTATTTCGGCATCGCTGGGGCTGAACGCCCTGTTTGCTTTTACCGGCGGGCTGCTCGGTATGCATCTGGCGTGGAAATATCCTTCGCGTCATGTGGCGATAGCCGGCTTCGCCCTGCAGTTTGTGGCGCTGATTGTGCTGGCGCTGGTGGGGCAACCGCACGCGACGGCAGGTATCGTGCTGGCTATCGCGATGCTGGGGCTGTGGCTGTTCGCCGAAGGGTTTGGCCCGGGGGCGCAGCTGATGATCTACCCGGCGCTCTCCTATCCTACTGCCATTCGCGCCACTGGGGTCGGTTTCAGCCGGGCGCTCTCCGGGATCGGCAGCGCGCTGGCGTTGTTTATTCTGCCGCTGCTGCAGGCCTCCCTCGGCACGCAGATGTTCTGGGTGGTCTCGCTTGCCGCCATTATTCCCATTTTCTTCCTGCTGGCGGTCCGTCATGAACCGACGCGAGAAGATATCGACGCACTCCATGAATAAGGAACTGACAATGACCCTGCTCTCCACTGGCACCGATTATGACGCGCTGGCGGCCGCCTTCCGCCCGATATTCACCCGTATCGCCCAGGGCGCTGCGGAGCGCGAACAGCAGCGCATTCTGCCCGATGAGCCGATCCGCTGGCTGAAAGAAGCGGGCTTCGGCACGCTGCGTATCCCGCGCGAGAAGGGCGGCTGGGGCGCTTCGCTGCCGCAGCTCAGCGCGCTGCTGATCGAGCTGGCGCAAGCGGACTCTAACCTGCCGCAGGCCCTGCGCGCGCACTTTGCCTTTGTGGAAGATCAGCTGAATCAGCCGGATTCCGCCGGGCGCGACCGCTGGTTTCGTCGCTTCCTCGACGGTGAGCTGGTGGGCAGCGGCTGGACCGAGATCGGCGCGGTTAAGCTGGGAGAGGTGAACACCAGAGTGACGCCGACAGAGGGCGGCTGGCGACTCGACGGCGAGAAGTTTTACAGCACCGGCGCGCTGTACGCCGACTGGATCGATGTGTTTGCCCGGCGCAGTGATACCGCCGGCGATGTGATAGCCCTGGTCAGCACCCAGCAGACCGGCGTGGCGCGGGAAGATGACTGGGATGGCTTTGGCCAGCGGCTGACCGGCAGCGGGACCACCCGCTTTACCGGCGCTCGGGTGGAAACCGAACATGTCTATGATTTTGCCCAGCGCTTTCGCTATCAGACCGCCTTCTACCAGCATGTGCTGCTGGCGACCCTCGCGGGCATTGGCCTGGCGGTTGAGCGGGATGCCGCGCAGGGCGTCAAACATCGCTCCCGGATGTACAGCCACGGCAACGCCGCCGTGCCGCGCGATGACGCTCAGGTTCTGCAGGTCGTTGGGCAGATCAGCAGCTGGGCATGGGCGACCCGGGCCGCGGTCCTGCAGGCTGCGGAATCGCTGCAGCAGGCCTATGTGGCGCACGTCAGCGACGACGAAGCGCTGATCGCCCGGCGTAACCAGCTGGCGGAAGTGGAAGCGGCGCAGGCGCAGGTGATCGCCAGCGACTGGATCCCGCGGGCGGCGACGGAGCTGTTTAATGCCCTCGGGGCGTCGGATACGCGAACTCGCCTTGCGCTGGATCGCCACTGGCGCAATGCGCGGACGGTTGCCTCGCATAATCCGGTGATTTATAAGGCACGTAATATCGGTAACTGGCTGGTGAACGGTGAAGCGCCCACCTTTATCTGGCAGATAGGCAATGGTGAGAAAACGGCGGGGTAAGCCTGTCGGCGACGGGAGGCGCAGTGCTTCCCGTCGTCAGGAAAATCAAGGTTTATCCAGCGACCAGGTGGCGCTGCGCACGTCGACTTTCACCGGCAGCAGGCCGATGCGCGTAAAGGTATCCGCCAGCGCCTGCTGTTCGTTATACACCGCCGGGGTCATGCGTTCGGCACCGTAGGGCAGGCGGGCCAGAGTCTTCAGCCAGATGGCTTTATCCAGTCCGGTTGAGGTCGACAGCAGCCCGGCGGCCTCGTCCTGATGGCTGTTCGCCCACGCGCTGAGTTTACCCAGCTCATCCACCACCTGCTTTGCTGTCTCCGGGTAGGTATCTGCAAACTTGCGGCTGGCGAGATAGAAGGTGTAGTGCGGCACCAGCCCCTCGGCATTGCGGATCTGTCGGGCTTTCGCGTTGGTTTCCACTTCTGCGAGGAACGGATCCCAGATCACCCACGCATCAATCGCCCCGCGCTGGAAAGCGGCGCGGGCATCCGCCGGCGGCAGATAGACCGGGGTGATGTCTTTATAGCTGAGGCCCGCTTTTTCCAGTGCGGCAACCAGCAGGTAGTTGACGTCAGACCCCTTGTTCAACCCCACGCGCTTGCCCTTCAGGTCGGCCACGCTGTGGATTGCCGACTGTTCAGGCACCACAATCGCTTCCGTTTTCGGGTTAGCGGGGGAATGGGCAAGGTAGACCAGATCGGCTTGCGCCGCCTGGGCAAAGGCCGGAGGCGCATCGCCGGTCGCGGCCAGATCGATACTACCGACGTTCAGCCCCTCCAGCATTTGCGGTCCGGCGGGGAATTCGACCCAGCGTACGGCAATACCCTGTTTTTTCAGGCTCTCATCCAGCGTGCCGCGATACTTCAGCAGCGCGAAGATATTCGCCTTTTGATAGCCGATGTTGACGGTTTCCGGCGCTTTGGCCAGCGCGGAGGTAGAGAGGGCGGCGAGGACCAGCAGCCAGGCGGGGCGGAATCGGTTGGACATTGTCTGTTCTCCTTAGCGGTTTTGCGTAAGGTAACAAACAGCGCTTATAACCATTAAATAACTAAAATTTTATTGATATAACAAAAAGAGTTGTTCAGGACGATGACCCGACACGCCGACGCGTGCCGGGTCTGAGGATTAATCGCAGGCGACGATCTTCATCGCCAGGCCACCGCGAGAGGTTTCCCGGTACTTGGCGTTCATGTCTTTACCGGTTTCGTACATGGTCTCGATCACTTTATCGAGGCAGACGCGCGGCTCGCTGGTCCGGCGCAGCGCCATTCGCGCGGCGTTGACCGCTTTCACGGCGGCGATAGCGTTGCGTTCGATACACGGCACCTGCACCTGGCCGGCAACCGGGTCGCAGGTCAGGCCGAGGTTATGCTCCATGGCGATCTCTGCCGCGATGCACACCTGACCCGGACTACCGCCCAGCAGTTCCGCCAGACCGGCCGCCGCCATCGAGCAGGCGACGCCCACTTCACCCTGGCAGCCGACTTCGGCGCCGGAGATTGACGCGTTCATCTTATACAGCGAACCAATCGCGCTGGCGACCAGCATATAGCGGGCCAGAGAGTTGCTGTTCACCTTGCGGATAAACTTGTCGTAGTAGGCCAGCACCGCCGGCACGATACCGCAGGCGCCGTTGGTTGGCGCGGTAACGACCCGGCCACCGGCGGCGTTCTCTTCGTTCACCGCCAGGGCGAACATATTGATCCAGTCGACCACCGCCATCGGATCGCTGTTGGTGGTGTCCTGACTCACCAGCATGCGGCGCAGCGCGGCGGCCCGGCGCGGCACGCGCAGTTTGCCCGGCAGAACGCCTTCGGTGGTGATGCCGCGTTCGATACCGGCGCTCATCACTTCCCATACCGCGGCAAAGTGTTGCTCCAGCGCTTCTTTGCTGTGCAGCGCCAGTTCGTTCTGCATCATCAGCCCAGAGAGCGACAGCCCGGTTTCACGGCAGTGACGCTGCAGGTCGGCGGCGTTTTTATAAGGGTAAGGAACCGCAACCGGCGCATCGGCGATCTGGCCGAAGTGCGCTTCGTCGACGATAAAGCCGCCGCCGATAGAGTAATACGTCTGGCTGTAGATCACCTTGTCACCGGCCAGGGCGGTAATGCGCATGCCGTTCTCATGCAGCGACAGGTTGTCGGCATGGAAATTCATGCACTGATCGACCGGGAAGTCCACTTCGTGCTGACCGTTGGCCAGCATCAGGCGGCCATGGGTGTTAACGTCCTGAATAAATCCCGGAATGGCGTCGATGTCGACGGTGTCCGGCAGGTTGCCGGCGAGTCCCATGATAATCGCGATGTCGGTATGGTGGCCTTTACCGGTCAGGGAGAGGGAGCCATAGACGTCGACGACGACTTTGCTGACGTCGGCCAGCAGGCCGCGTGCGATCAGATCGTCAGTGAATTGTTTGCCCGCTTTCATCGGTCCAACGGTATGGGAGCTGGAAGGGCCAATGCCGATTTTAAAGATATCGAATACGCTGATCATATGTATTCCCGTGCTGTCGGAAAGCGCGCCGCCGTTAAGCGGCGCGGGGGGAGGTATTGACTGAATTAGCTGAACAGCGAGTAGAAGATCGCGGAGATGGCAATCAGACCCATAATCACCACGAAGACGTTGCTGATATGGCCGCTGTATTTACGCATCGCCGGCACTTTCTGAATCGCGTACATCGGCATCAGGAACAGGATCATCGCGATAATCGGGCCGCCAAGGGTCTCGATCATCCCGAGGATGCTCGGGTTCAGCGTCGCCACAATCCAGGTGGTCACCAGCATGAACAGCGCGGTCAGCTTGTTCAGTTTGTTGACTTCGATAGATTTGCCTTTACTGCGCAGGGATTTAATCACCATGCCGTTAAAGCCTTCGCGGGCGCCCAGATAGTGGCCGAGGAAGGATTTGGTGATGGCGATCATCGCGATGATCGGTGCCATCCAGGCGATAACCGGCGCGTTAAAGTGGTTTGCCAGGTAAGACAGAATCGAGATGTTCTGCTCTTTCGCCGCCGCCAGGTCCGCCGGAGAGAGGCTCAGGACGCAGCTGAATACGAAGAACATCACGGTCAGCACCATCATAATGTGAGCGCGGGCCAGGATGCTGGAGCATTTCTTCTCGGCGCCTGCGCCGTACTCTTCACGCTTGGCCACCGCGAAGGAGGAGATGATCGGCGAGTGGTTGAAGGAGAAGACCATCACCGGGATCGCCAGCCACAGGGTCATCAGCAGGCCATTGCCGGTTGCGGAGGCGTTGCTCAGGGAGAGCGTCTCCAGCGCCGCGCCGTTCCACTGCGGGATCAGGTACAGCGCCAGAATCATCAGGGCGATAACGAACGGGAACACCAGGATGCTCATCGCTTTCACAATCATCTGCTCACCGAAACGCACGATGGTCATCATACCGACGATCAGGATCAGCGACAGAATGGCGCGCGGCGGCGGCGTCATGTGCAGCTGGTGCGCCATGAAGGTTTCGACGGTGTTAGTGATCGCCACGCTGTACACCAGCAGGATCGGGTAGATAGCAAAGAAGTAGAGCAGGGTAATCAGCTTCCCTGCGCCTACGCCGAAGTGTTCTTCCACCACTTCGGTGATGTCTTCGCCCGGGTTTTTCCCGGAGAGGACGAAGCGAGTCATACCGCGGTGAGCGAAGAAGGTCATCGGGAAGGCCAGAATCGCCATGATAATCAGGGGGATCATGCCGCCGACGCCGGCGTTGATCGGCAGGAACAAGACGCCCGCGCCGATCGCTGTACCGTACAGGCCCAGCATCCACATGGTGTCGGTTTTACGCCATCCGCTGCGGGTTTCGCCCGAAACGATGGTGCTGGTTTGAGTGGTTTCCATCTGTATCTCCTGGAGGAATCAACAAAATCTAATGAACAAATACAATTGCGTAACATGAAATTCGTTTAATTACGGTTTTTTTAGAAATTTTCTCCGTAATAATTGGGCCGGAAAGATACATTTATATGGTTTATGCATCAGTGATCGCGATCTCAAATGCAATAATCCACTTTCAATGTGCGTATTTTTAGTCCAACAGCCTGTTTCTGGTGATCAGCCAGCGATTTGTGGCGCGCAGGCTACCATTTGCAGCATATGAGATAAAAGCGGAGCGGCGTAATAACGAGGGATTTACTGTAAAAAAGAGATGTAGTCGACGTTTTTGCGCTTAAAACCATTTTTTGCAGTGATAATTGTCGCAGTTTTTACCAACGCAAACGATTGGCTATGTAGAAATGATTCAGGTGACTGAATAATAACAGAAAGGTTTTTAGCGTGTTCTGGAAGTCAGAGGAAGAGAGCCCGCCGGGGGCAGGCTGTAGAAGATACCCCGGCGGGAGAGTGAGAAATCAGGCGATGATTTCGTAGCAAGGAATATAGGCGGTGCCGCCCGGCAGTTTCATACGATGCTGGGCGACGAAGCCCTGCAGCAGATCGTCCATCCGGCGCATCATCTCCGGATCGCCATGCAGCTTGTAAGGACCGTACTGCTCAATGGCCTGGATGCCCACCTCTTTGACGTTACCCGCGACAATCCCGGAGAAGGCGCGACGCAGGTCGGCGGCCAGCACTTCCACCGGTTGGTCCGGGGAGAGCTTGAGATTGGCCATGTTTTCATGGGTCGGATCAAACGGCATCTGCAGGTCCGGCGAGATGCGAATCGACCAGTTGAAGCTGTAGGCGTCATCGGTCTCGCGACGGCTCTCTTTCACCAGCGGCATCGCTTTTTTCATCTGCCGCGCCACTTCCGCCGGATCGTCGATGATGATCCGATAGTGACGACGGGCGGACTCGCCCAGAGTATGGGTGATAAACTCGTCCAGCACGCGGAAGTAGTCGGCGCTCTCTTTCGGTCCGGTGAGGATCAGCGGCAGCACCTGCGCTTTGTTCTCCGGATGCATCAGAATACCCAGCAGATAGAGCAGCTCTTCGGCAGTGCCGACGCCGCCCGGGAAGATAATGATCCCGTGGGCGATGCGCACGAAGGCTTCCAGACGCTTTTCGATATCCGGCATGATGATCAGTTCGTTGACCAGCGGGTTCGGCGGTTCTGCGGCAATGATGGACGGTTCGGTCATGCCGATAAAGCGGCTGTCTTTGTAGCGCTGCTGCGCGTGGCCGACGGCGGCGCCTTTCATCGGGGCCTCCATTGCGCCAGGCCCGCAGCCGGTGCAGATGTTCAGTTCGCGCAGTCCCAACTGCGTACCGACGCGGCGGGCGTAGAGATATTCGTTTTCATTAATGGAGTGACCGCCCCAGCAGACGATCATGTTCGGTGCTTCGCCGACGTGCAGCGCGCGGGCGTTGCGCAGGATCGAAAACACCAGGTTGGTGATATGGACCGAACTTTCCAGATCGAGGTTCGGGAAGCGAACGGTATTGTGGATCTGGCCGTAAACGAACAGGATATCGCGCAGCACGGCGAACAGGTTGGCCTGCAGGGAACGGATAATACGCCCGTCAACGAAAGCCTCTTCCGGCGGGTTGATCAGTTCCAGCTTCACGCCACGTTCGCGACGCAGCACGTTAATATCGAAGTTTTCAAAACGGGAGAGCAGCTCCTTGCTGTTATCGGTCAGGCTCCCCGAGTTAAGCACAGCAAGCGAGCAGTTGCGAAAGAGTTGATACAGGTCACTGCTGGCGGTGCGCTTAAGCATATCCACTTCCAGCTGCGACAGCATATCCATTGAACCAAGCGGGCTAACATGTGTAATCAAGTGAACTCCTTACAGGACGCTTATGGTCTTCCTGTGATTACAATAGCCCTGCGAGCGGCGTTTCCACAACCTTGCGCGCGCCTAAACGCACGCATATTGTGAAATTATTTATTATTGTCGGGCGAGGCGGCCAGTGGCGGGGGAAAAGTCGCCGTTGCTGCGCCAGGGGTTGATATCCAGACCGCCGCGTCGCGTATAGCGGGCGTAAACGGAAAGCGATTCCGGCTGGCAGAAACGGAGAATATCGTTAAAGATGCGCTCGACGCACTGCTCATGGAATTCGTTATGATGGCGGAATGAGACCAGATAGCGCAGGAGCTGCTCGCGGTCGATTTTCGCCCCCCGATACTGGATCTGTACCGAGCCCCAGTCCGGCTGGTGGGTGATCAGGCAGTTGGATTTCAGCAGATGGCTGACCAGCGTCTCTTCCACGATTTTGCCGCTGGCGGCGCCCTGCAGATAGTCGGCGCTGAACTGATAGTTATCGATCTCGATATCCTGATCGTCGATGCAGGCGCCGTGCAGGTGGGCAATCGGCTGGCCTTCCAGTTCATCCAGCCGATACAGCGCCACCTTGACCTCGCCCTGCGCGCAGGCGCTCAGATCGCGGGTCAGCGTCTCTGCAACGTCCTGCCAGCTGGCGAAACGCGTCTGGTTAAAGCTGTTGAGATAGAGCTTAAAGCTTTTTGACTCCACCAGGTTGACGCTGGTGTCGGGCAGTTCGACGTGGCCGACGGCCACCTGCGGCAGGCCTTTGCCGTTCAGCCAGGAGAGTTCGTACAGCGTCCAAATATCGGCGCCGTGGAACGGTAGGTTATCGGCATGCAGGCCCAGCGGATCGCGGTTAAGGCTGCGCGGGACACCCTGCAGCAGCGAGGCGTCATAAGTATCGCGGTAATCGGTTGATTTACCGAGCGTCAGGCCGGCCAGCGCCTGATGATTATCGTAAGAAGACATGTTTCACCATAGTAAAGCGGGTACACTATCTCTCCAGTGTATCCTGTCTAACGTGAAGAGAGAAACCGGTGGACCATCAGACCGCAGAAGCGCTGCGCGCTTTTACCCAACGTTACTGCGCCGCCTGGCAGCAACAGCGCAACAGCCTGCCGCGCAGTGAAGAGCTTTACGGCGTTCCGTCGCCTTGCGTCGTTGATACCCAGGGCGAAGCCGTATTCTGGCAGCCGCAGCCGTTTTCGCTGGCGCAAAATATCAGCGCGGTTGAACGCGCCCTGGATATTGTGGTACAACAGCCGCTTCATTCTTATTATACCACTCAGTTTGCCGGCGACATGACCGGCCGGTTTGCCGACGAAACGCTGACGCTGCTGCAGACCTGGAGTGAAGAGGATTTCCAGCGGGTGCAGGAAAACTTAATCGGGCACCTGGTGGTACAGAAGCGCTTGAAGCTGGCGCCGACGCTGTTTATCGCCACCCTCGAGAGTGAACGGGATGTGATTTCCGTCTGTAATCTCAGCGGCGAGGTGATCAAAGAGACCCTCGGCACCGCCAAACGCATCACGCTTTCCCCCTCGCTTGCGAGTTTCCTCAGCCACCTTGAGCCGGTTCTGTAATCCAGTCTACCTGGTCGTTTGTGAGAGATCTCTTACAAAACCTGTAAGAGATCGTCATCATTTAAGGCAAATTTAATCCCTTCTTTTTTTTATAAGTCATTGGTATCAAATCAGATCTTAATTTTTTCGTCCTTTTGAGTGGGGACTAATCTTAAGAGATTGTCTCAAGAAGGGTTGTAAGAC
Source organism: Klebsiella sp. PK18 (assembly GCF_057784655.1). Lineage (NCBI taxonomy): Bacteria > Pseudomonadati > Pseudomonadota > Gammaproteobacteria > Enterobacterales > Enterobacteriaceae > Klebsiella > Klebsiella sp. PK18. The sequence goes on from NZ_CM173493.1 coordinate 1,000,404, forward strand.
GAGGCAGAATCAGTGATCCTATGTCTGTCGACAGGAAGTCGCGAAATGAAGCGAACATCAGGATGATGGCGCTTCTGCAGGACCCGCCAGGATGGCGTTGCAAGGACAGGCTTCAGGATGAAGCAAGGATAACGCAGGAACGCGTAATGGACACCTCCAGGATGGAGAACGAGAGCCGCTCAGGATGAACGGTGGATCAGGAAGATCGGGACAAACTTAAGGATAAGTCATTTCGCATCGGGGTGGTGTGAAAGCAGGATGCGCGAGTTTATGGATGAACATTGGTCAGGAGACCTCAGGAAAAGTTTTCAAGGACGAGCAGGGAGCACCAATGTAGCGGGAATGCTGCAAAACGAACCGGGAGCACTGTTTATACAGTGCTCCCTTTTTTTATTTCTTCTGCGGATTTGCTATCCTGCGCCCGGTTTTTAACTCATCGAGGTTTCCCCATGACTCTTCATGATAGCGTGCGCGATCGCCTGCGCGCCATTGAAGCCCTGCTGCGCGAAACAGAGCACTGGCAGGCGACGGCGCCGGACAGCAGCGCCTTCGCCAGCGATAAGCCGTTTTGCCTGGATACCCTGGAGCCGCTGGAGTGGCTGCAGTGGGTCCTGATCCCGCGTATGCACCAGCTGCTGGAGAGCGGTCAGCCGCTGCCGCAAAATTTTGCCGTTGCGCCTTATTACGAGATGGCTCTGGATCAGGCCCACCCGGTCCGCGAATCCATGCTGGCGGAACTTCTGCTGTTAGACGCGCTGTTTGCCGGTGAGCAGGCCTGATGCTGGAGATTATCTACCAGGACGACTGGCTGGTGGCGGTCAATAAACCCTCGGGCTGGCTGGTGCATCGCAGCTGGCTCGATCGCGACGAGAAAGTGGTGGTGATGCAGACCGTGCGCGACCAGATTGGCCAGCACGTTTTTACCGCTCATCGTCTCGACCGGCCCACCTCCGGCGTCCTGCTGATGGGGCTGTCGAGCGAGGCGGGCCGCCTGCTGGCGCAGCAATTTGAACAGCATCAGATCCAGAAGCGCTACCATGCGATCGTCCGCGGCTGGCTGATGGACGAAGCGCTGCTGGATTACCCGCTGGTGGAAGAGCTGGATAAAATCGCCGATAAATTTGCTCGTGAGGACAAAGATCCGCAGCCGGCGGTGACCCACTACTGCGGCCTGGCGACGGTGGAGATGCCGGTGGCAACCGGGCGTTATCCCACCACTCGCTACGGGCTGGTGGAACTGGAGCCGAAAACCGGCCGCAAGCACCAGCTGCGCCGCCATCTTGCTCATCTGCGTCATCCGATCCTTGGCGACAGCAAGCACGGCGATCTGCGGCAAAACCGCAGCGCCGCAGAACATTTCGGCTGTCACCGCCTGATGCTGCACGCCAGCGAGCTGTCGTTGACCCATCCTTTTACCGGCGAGCCTCTGACCCTGCGCGCTGGTTTTGACGAGGTCTGGATGCGCGCCCTGTCGCAGTTTGGCTGGCGCGGGCTTCTCCCGCTAAATGAAAGGGTTGAGTTTGCCGACGACTGCGGTCAGGATGAAGGGAATAAGGTCAATCCAGGGAGATAATAGCATGGCGGAAGTCGGAATTTTTGTCGGCACCATGTACGGCAACTCGCTGCTGGTCGCGGAAGAAGCGGAAGCGATCCTCAGCGGACTGGGACACAAGGCAACCGTGTACGAGGATCCGCAGGTCAACGACTGGGAATCCTATACGGGTAAATATGTGCTGGTGGTCACCTCCACCACCGGGCAGGGCGATCTGCCGGACAGCATTGTTCCGCTGTATGAGGGGATGAAAGATATGTATCAGCCCCATCTGCGCTACGGCATTATCGCGCTCGGCGACAGCACCTATGCTAACTTTTGCGGCGGCGGGCTGAAGTTCGACCAGCTACTGCAGGAGCAGGGCGCGAAGCGCATCGGCGAGATGCTGAAGATTGACGCCAGCGAAGACCCGGAGCCGGAGAGCGTCTCCAATCCGTGGGTTGAGCAGTGGGCCACCCTGCTCGAATAAAAGCGCTGCCCTCTCCCTACGCAGAGGGCGCTCTTTCAATACGTCGCGGCCAGATACGCGGACGTCAAAATGGTAGCGCGTTCCTGGCGCCACGCCTTTAGGCAAACGCCACAATATCCTTAGCAATATCATGGCTTAAGCCAGCCAGTTTCACCGGGTCAAGTGAGGTATTTCACACTCCGGCCCTTTTTGCTGTGCTTTGCGGCTCCAGCGGCGCTGGTTTTTCATTTCCGTGAACTTCCCCCCATTCTTTCAGGCATTCGCCACAAACCACCTGCAATAGCGGCGTAAAAGCTGTGTAGATGCACGGTGAGCCGCGGTGTGCCTCTTCATATACTGCTCCAGCCAGTGATAAATGCAGTGCCAGATATAACGACAACTATCAAAACACGACCACGTCATTCTGATTACCCTACAGGTTGTGCTGTTCAGAATGAACGTAGCTAAACGCTATGATTCAGGAGTACAACAATGAGTTCATTAAGTCAGGCGGCGACGGCGGCTGAAAAGCGCACCAACGCCCGCTACTGGATAGTGGTGATGCTGTTTATCGTCACTTCTTTTAACTATGGTGACCGGGCGACGCTGTCGATCGCCGGTTCAGAAATGGCCAAAGATATCGGCCTCGATCCTGTTGGCATGGGGTATGTGTTCTCCGCCTTCTCATGGGCGTATGTCATCGGCCAGATCCCGGGCGGCTGGCTGCTTGACCGCTTCGGTTCGAAGCGCGTCTATTTCTGGTCGATCTTCATCTGGTCGATGTTTACCCTGCTGCAGGGCTTCGTCGATATCTTCAGCGGCTTTGGCATTATCATCGCGCTGTTCACTCTGCGTTTCCTCGTCGGCCTTGCCGAGTCGCCGTCATTCCCGGGCAACAGCCGTATCGTCGCCGCCTGGTTCCCGGCGCAGGAGAGGGGGACGGCGGTATCGATTTTTAACTCCGCCCAGTACTTTGCCACCGTTATCTTCGCGCCGATCATGGGCTGGCTGACGCATGAGGTGGGTTGGTCGCACGTGTTCTTCTTTATGGGCGGCCTGGGGATTGTGATCAGCTTTGTGTGGCTGAAAGTGATCCACGATCCGAACAACCATCCGGGCGTGAACCAGAAAGAGCTGGACTATATCGCCGAAGGCGGGGCGCTGATCAACATGGATCAGAAGAGTAGCGCGCAGAAAGTGCCGTTTAGCGTCAAAATGGGACAGATCAGACAGCTGATCGGATCGCGGATGATGATCGGCATCTATATCGGTCAGTATTGCATCAACGCCTTAACCTACTTCTTTATCACCTGGTTCCCGGTTTATCTGGTGCAGGCGCGCGGCATGTCGATCCTCAAAGCCGGCTTTGTCGCCTCCGTTCCGGCGGTGTGCGGCTTTGTCGGCGGGGTGCTGGGCGGGGTGATTTCCGACTGGTTAATGCGCCGCACCGGCTCGCTGAACATCGCGCGCAAAACGCCGATCGTGCTGGGGATGCTGCTCTCCATGACCATGCTGATGTGTAACTATGTCAACGTGGAGTGGATGGTGATCGGCTTTATGGCAATGGCCTTCTTCGGCAAAGGGATCGGGGCGCTCGGCTGGGCGGTGATGGCGGATACCGCGCCGAAAGAAATTAGCGGTCTCTCCGGCGGCCTGTTCAACATGTTCGGCAATATCTCCGGTATCGTCACTCCCATCGCCATCGGCTATATCGTTGGCACCACCGGCTCGTTCAACGGCGCGCTGATCTACGTCGGCATCCATGCCCTGGTGGCGGTGCTGAGCTACCTGGTGCTGGTGGGCGATATCAAACGCATCGAACTGAAACCTGTGGTGGGGCGCTCATCATGACTACCCAATCCAGCCCGATTATCACAGAGATGAAGGTCATTCCGGTGGCCGGGCACGACAGCATGCTGCTGAACATCGGCGGGGCGCACAACGCCTGGTTTACCCGCAATATCGTGGTATTGACCGATAATGCCGGCCACACCGGCGTTGGCGAAGCGCCCGGCGGGGAGGTTATCTACCAGACGCTGCTGGCGGCGATCCCGCAGGTGGTGGGCCAGGAGGTCGCCCGACTCAATCGCGTAGTGCAGCAGGTGCACAAAGGCAATCAGGCGGCGGATTTCGATACCTTCGGCAAAGGGGCATGGACCTTCGAACTGAAGGTTAACGCGGTGGCGGCGCTGGAAGCGGCGCTGCTCGACCTGCTCGGCCAGGTGCTGAAGGTGCCGGTCTGCGAGCTGCTGGGGCCGGGTAAGCAGCGTGATGCCGTCACCGTGCTGGGCTACCTGTTCTATATTGGCGATCGGCAGAAAACCGACCTTGGCTATCTGGACCATACGCCGGGCGATCATGAATGGTACCGCCTGCGCCATCAGCAGGCGTTGAGCAGCGAGGCGGTAGTGCGTCTGGCGGAAGCCGCCCAGGATCGCTACGGTTTCAAAGACTTTAAGCTGAAGGGCGGCGTGCTGCCCGGCGAGCAGGAGATCGACACCGCGCGGGCGCTGAAAAAGCGTTTTCCGGAGGCGCGCATCACCGTCGACCCGAACGGCGCCTGGCTGCTGGATGAGGCCATCGCGCTGTGCAAAGGGCTGCAGGATGTCCTGACTTATGCCGAAGATCCGTGCGGTGCCGAGCAAGGTTTCTCCGGCCGGGAGGTGATGGCCGAGTTCCGTCGTGCCACCGGGCTGCCGGTCGCCACCAATATGATCGCCACCAACTGGCGTGAAATGGGCCATGCGGTGATGCTCAATGCCGTCGACATCCCGCTGGCGGATCCGCATTTCTGGACGCTCTCCGGCGCGGTACGGGTGGCGCAACTGTGTGACGACTGGGGGCTCACCTGGGGCTGCCATTCCAACAACCACTTTGATATTTCCCTGGCGATGTTTACCCACGTGGGCGCCGCCGCGCCGGGCAACCCCACCGCCATTGACACCCACTGGATCTGGCAGGAGGGCGACGCGCGCCTGACCAAATATCCGCTGCAGATTATTCACGGCAAGATTGCCGTGCCAGACGCGCCGGGACTCGGCGTGGAACTTGACTGGGAGCAGGTGCGCAAAGCCCATGAGGCCTATAAAGCGCTGCCGGGCGGCGCGCGCAACGACGCAGGCCCGATGCAGTACCTGATCCCCGGCTGGACATTCGACCGCAAACGTCCCGTTTTCGGCCGCCACTAATTAAAAAGGATGATGCTATGACGACTTTCACTTCAACGCCCGTTGTTACGACCATGCAGGTGATCCCGGTTGCCGGCCATGACAGCATGCTGATGAACCTGAGCGGCGCGCACGCCCCGTACTTCACCCGCAATATTGTGATTATCAAAGATAACGCCGGGCATACCGGCGTCGGCGAAATCCCCGGCGGCGAAAAAATCCGCCAGACCCTGGAAGATGCCGCGCCGCTGGTGGTGGGCAAAACGCTGGGCGAGTACAAGAATGTGCTGGGCGCGGTGCGCAACCAGTTTGCCGACCGCGACGCCGGGGGCCGCGGCCTGCAGACCTTCGACCTGCGTACCACCATTCACGTGGTAACCGGGATTGAAGCGGCGCTGCTGGACCTGCTGGGCCAGCACCTTGGCGTCAATGTCGCTTCCCTGCTTGGCGATGGCCAGCAGCGCAGCGAAGTCGAAATGCTGGGCTATCTGTTCTTTGTCGGCAACCGCCACGCCACGCCGCTGGCCTATCAGAGCCAGCCGGATGAGCAGTGCGAGTGGTATCGCCTGCGCCATGAAGAGGCGATGACGCCGGATGCGGTGGTCCGCCTGGCGGAAGCGGCGTATGAAAAATATGGCTTCAACGACTTTAAGCTGAAGGGCGGTGTGCTGGCCGGTTTTGAAGAAGCTGAGGCGATCAGCGCCCTGGCGAAACGCTTCCCGAATGCCCGCGTCACTCTCGACCCGAACGGCGCCTGGCTGCTGGAGGAAGCCATCCAGATTGGTAAACAGCTGAAGGGCGTGCTGGCCTATGCGGAAGACCCATGCGGCGCCGAACAAGGTTTCTCTGGCCGCGAAGTGATGGCCGAGTTCCGCCGCGCGACGGGCCTGCCGACCGCGACCAATATGATCGCCACCGACTGGCGACAGATGGGCCATACCTTGTCCCTGCAGTCGGTGGATATCCCGCTGGCGGACCCGCACTTCTGGACCATGCAGGGGTCGGTGCGTGTGGCGCAGATGTGCCATGAGTTCGGCCTGACCTGGGGATCGCACTCCAATAACCACTTCGACGTGTCGCTGGCGATGTTCACCCATGTCGCGGCAGCGGCGCCGGGCAAAATCACCGCGATTGATACCCACTGGATTTGGCAGGAGGGCAACCAGCGTCTGACCAAACAACCTTTTGAAATCAAAGGCGGTATGGTGCAGGTACCGAGTACCCCGGGCCTGGGGGTTGAGCTGGATATGGACCGCGTGATGCAGGCAAATGAGCTATATAAGAAACATGGTCTTGGCGCCCGCGACGATGCGATGGCGATGCAGTATCTGATCCCGGGCTGGACCTTTGACAACAAGCGTCCATGCATGGTGCGCTAAATGGCCGCCGGCCTCTGCGGGGGCCGGCATTGCGCGACAGCGCCAGGGGTTGGCTCAGAGTAAGGACAGCACATGAAAATAGTGATCGCACCGGATTCCTGGAAGGAGAGTCTGAGCGCGCTGGAAGTGGCCACGGCGATAGAGCAAGGCTTTCGCGAGATTTATCCTGACGCGGAGTACGTCAAGCTGCCGGTTGCCGACGGTGGTGAAGGGACGGTGGAAGCCATGGTGGCGGCGACCGGCGGGCATCAGGTTCCGCTGACGGTCACCGGGCCGCTGGGTGAACCGGTTGAGGCATTTTATGGGCTGTCCGGCGATCGCCAGTGCGCCTTTATAGAAATGGCGGCAGCCAGCGGGCTGGAGAGCGTCCCGCCGGCGCAGCGTAATCCGCTGCTGACCACCTCCTGGGGGACCGGGGAGCTGATCCGCCACGCGCTGGACGCCGGCGTGCGACAGATCATTATTGGCATTGGCGGCAGTGCGACCAATGACGGCGGCGCCGGGATGGCGCAGGCGCTGGGGGCGAAACTGTTGACCGCCGACGGCCAGCAAATCGCCTCCGGGGGCGGCGCGCTGGAGACGCTGGCGCGTATCGACCTTAGCGAACTCGATCCGCGGCTGGCAGATTGCCGGATTGAGGTTGCCTGCGACGTCACCAACCCGCTAACCGGCCCGCAGGGGGCCAGCGCGGTGTTTGGCCCGCAAAAAGGGGCGACGACGCAGATGATCGACCGCCTCGACAGCGGCCTGCTGCACTATGCCCGGATTATCGCCCGCGATTTAGATATCGATGTGCTGAGCCTGGAAGGCGGTGGCGCGGCGGGCGGCATGGGGGCGGCGCTGTATGCGTTTTGTGGCGCAACGCTGCGCCCGGGCATTGAGATCGTCACCGATGCGCTGCAACTGGCGACGCGGGTGGCGGATGCCGATTTAGTGATCACCGGCGAAGGGCGTATCGATAGCCAGACGATCCACGGCAAAGTGCCGGTGGGAGTAGCGAAGGTGGCGAAGCGTTTTAACGTTCCGGTGATTGGGATTGCCGGCAGCCTTACCGCCGATGTCGGGGTGGTGCATCAGCACGGACTGGATGCGGTATTCAGCGTGTTATATACCATCTGTACCCTGGATGAAGCGCTGGCCAATGCCGCCGCCAACCTGCGGATGACGGCGCGTAACGTCGCCGCGGTTTTGCAGATGGGCGGTAAGCGGTAACCCGGATAAGGTGCGTAGCACCGCGATCCGGGAACCGTCCCCGGTGGCGCTTACGCTTACCGGGGCTACCAACCGAATACCGGACCGTAGGGCGTAGCCCGGATGAGGCGCGTAGCGCCGCTATCCGGGGTTTACACGCCCATCCGGCACGCTTCGCGGGCCACATTATCCATCTCGTCTAACAGCTCGAGCAGCTCCGGCTCCAGGTCCTCGGCGGCGGTACCCGACCGCAGCTGGCTCTCCAGGGTGTGGCACAGCTTTTTCAACCGCGGCACGCCGCTGTAGCTGCAGCTGCCGTGCAGCTTGTGGATCAGATCCACCAGCCCTTCCGGCTGCTCGCCCACCAGCTGCTCTTCCACTTTATTACGCACCTCCGGCATAAAGGCGATCAGCATCTGCAGCATCTCCCGCGCCAGATCCGGCTTCATGGCGGCCTGACGCAGCGCCAGCTGCCAGTCAAGCGTCAGGTTATGGTCGATGACCGGCTCTGCGGGCGGTAGCGCCGCCGGAGCGACGCTGAGCAGGCCGGGCTGATAGCGCAGCAGCAGAGCGTGCAGTTTCTCTTCTTCGATTGGCTTCGCCAGATAATCGTTCATGCCGGCGCTCAACAGCTTCTCCCGCTGGCCCTCCAGGGCGTGCGCGGTGACCGCAATCACCGGGGTTTGCTGATGATGCGACAGATGATGAATCAGCTCGCAGGCGCGGATGCCGTCCATATCCGGCATCTGAATATCCATCAGGATCAGATCCATCTGCAGCCGCTTGGCCTGGTCCACGGCCTGCTGGCCGCTGTCGCAGAGGATCACCTGCTGCACAAGGTCGTCCAGCAGGGCGCCAATCAGCTTCAGGTTAGCCGGATTGTCGTCGACGGCCATCACGGTCATCGGCAGCTTATGACTGTCGGTTTGCGTCAACGGCGCGGAAGCCGGCGCATGATTGGTGGCCACCAGCGCCGGCAGCAGACGGGTGGTAGTGAGCGGTTTCAACAGGCAGGCAGCGACGCCGTCGCGCTTCAGGGCTTCGGCGCTGACCTGGGCATGACATGGCAGAGCAAGCAGCACGTTGTCAGACATCGCGCAAGCTTTGACTAATTTTTCCCGGTGCGGCGACAAATCGCGCATTGAGACCGGGATGCCGACCAGCAGAATGTCGTACTGCGCTTCCGCCAGCGAGGAGAAGGTAGGGCTGTAGATCACCTCCAGCGGCGTGGCGGCCAGCATCTCCAGCGTACATTGCGCCGCCGTCGCGTTGGCTTCCACATAGGCCAGACGTTTGCCCGTCAGCCCGTCGGTGTTCAGCATATCCGGAATGGCGTTCGGGTTGAGATCAAGGCTGATATGGAACCAGAAGGTGGAGCCGCGGTTCGGCTGACTGTGGAACGAAATATCGCCGCCCATCTCTTTGACCAGACGCTGGGTGATCACCAGCCCAAGCCCGGTGCCGCCGTGCCGGCGTGAAATGCTGGCATCGGCCTGACGGAAGGCCTGGAACAGTCGGGACTGGTCGCGCTCGGGGATGCCGATGCCGGTATCGTGGATCTGAATTTCGATCTGTACCCGCGAGTTGCTGATGGCCCGCTGCTCCACCAGCACGTCGATATTGCCGTGCTCGGTGAATTTAATCGCATTGCCCACGAGGTTGGTCACAATCTGCTGCAGACGGAGCGGATCGCCAATGACGTTATCCGGCACATTGTTCTTAATGTTCAGCGTCAGCTCCAGCCCTTTATCGTGCGCGGAATGCGCCAGCAGGGTGACCACTTCATCAAGCGAGGTGCGCAGCAGGAACGGAATACTCTCCAGAATCAGCTTCCCGGCTTCCAGCTTGGAAAAGTCGAGCACGTCATTGATGATCGCCAGCAGATTATTGGCCGAACGTTCGATGGTGGTCAGGTGGTCGCGCTGCGTGGCGTTGAGATCGGTTTTCAGCGTCAGGCGGGTAAAGCCGATCACCCCATTGAGCGGGGTGCGCAGTTCGTGGGACATATTGGCCAGGAACTCAGACTTAATGCGCGCCGCCTCCTGGGCGCGCTTTTTCGCCAGGTCCAGCTCAACGTTCTGGATCTCCATCTGCTCAAGGGTTTCCCGCAGATCGGAGGTCGCCTGGTCGACGTTGTGCTGCATCTCCTCATGGTAGGCCGCCAGCGACATGGCCATCGAGTTAATGCCGTTTTTCAACATATCCAGTTCGCCGAGCATAAAACCCTCGACCCGGCTGTCCAGCTGTCCGCGGCGGATACGGTCGACGGTGTTGACCATATTGCGGATAGGCCCGGTGACGTCGCGCATCAGGCGCCAGCCGAAGATTAGCGCGATGCCAATGCAGAACAGCATCATCACACTGGAGATGAAAATCTCTTTGTACTGCTGGAGGCGGACTGATTTCAGATCCAGCTCCAGCGCGACGTAGCCCAGCATATTGCCCGGCATTTTGGCGTCAGATTCGGGGGACTCATCGGGAGAATAGCTTTCCGAGACGATCGGCGTGCGCAGGATCATGATGTCGCCGTCGCGGATGACGCTGAGATGGCGGGGAAATGCCTCGCCTTTCGGGATCTGCAGTTCGCTGGGGTTGAGCTGGTAATTGGAGGTGACAAACAGCCGGTTATGCGAATCATACACCGAGATGGCCCGCACGATCTCCGAATGACGCCGATGCAGGACGCTGATCAGCTGGCCGATGGATTCGCGGTTTTGCAAATTCATCCCATATTCGCTGGAGACCGCCAGCGGCTCAATAATGCTGGCGCCGGCGTCCTCCAGCTGGCGTTGCAGGTCGTTATAACGATGAGCGACAAAGAAAATACTGAGCAACAGCCCAATCAGGACGGTTGGCGCCAGTATCAGAATCATCATGCGAGCACGCAGGCTGTAGTTGGTCATGCGGTTCCATTATGGGAGAATATAGACATCATCGTTCTGTGCGCGTCGGTGCGCTTCGTGGCACTGCCGCCCTGAACGAGCTCGTTTTATTTGATTGAGACAACTCTCTACGATGGCGCAATTCTACTCTGCAAAACGGCGTGTGACGACGCGCCAGATCATAACCGTTACAGTCAATGACCTCGATCCCTTTGGTCAGGGCGTTGCCCGCCACCAGGGAAAGGCGCTGTTCGTGAGCGGTGTGCTGCCGCAGGAGCAGGCCGAGGTGGTGCTGGTGGAAGACAAAAAACAGTACGCCCGCGCCCAGGTGAAACGCCGTCTAACCGACAGCCCGCAGCGCCAGGCGCCGCGCTGCCCGCATTTTGGCGTCTGCGGCGGCTGCCAACAGCAGCATGCCAGCGTCGCGCTTCAGCAGCAAAGTAAACGTGCCGCGCTGGCGCGGCTGATGAAGCGTGAGGTGGATGAGGTCATCGCCGGCGTGCCGTGGGGCTACCGCCGTCGCGCGCGCTTAAGCTTGAATTATCAGCCAAAGACCCAACAATTGCAGATGGGTTTTCGCCAGGCCAACGCCAAAGCGATCGTCGATGTGGTGCAATGCCCTGTTTTGGTGCCCCAACTTGAGGCATTGCTGCCTGCCGTGCGCGAGTGCTTAAGCGCGCTGAGCGCATTACGCCACCTCGGTCACGTCGAGCTGGTGCAGGCGGACAACGGCCCGCTGATGGTGCTGCGCCATACCGCTGCCCTGCCAGCGGGCGACAGGGAAAAACTGGAACGCTTTTCGCAAACTCACGGTCTTTCCCTGTACCTCGCGCCGCAAAGCGAGATACTGGAACATATTCATGGCGAAGCGCCATGGTATACCTCAGACGGACTACGCTTAGTGTTCAGTCCGCGGGATTTTATCCAGGTCAACGACGGCGTGAATCAGCAGATGGTGCGTACTGCGCTGGAATGGCTGGATCTGCAGCCAGAGGACCGGGTACTGGATCTGTTCTGCGGGATGGGTAACTTTACCCTGCCGCTGGCGACGCGAGCCGCCCACGTGGTGGGGGTGGAAGGGGTGCCCGCGCTGGTAGAAAAGGGGCGGGAAAACGCCGCCCTCAATGGTTTATCAAATGTCACTTTCTTCCATGAAAATCTGGAAGAGGATGTCACCCGTCAGGCCTGGGCGAAGCACGGCTTTGATAAAGTGCTGCTGGACCCGGCCCGCGCCGGCGCGCCGGGCGTGATGCCGCATATTATAAAACTGGCACCGCGGCGGGTGGTGTATGTTTCCTGCAACCCGGCGACGCTGGCGCGAGACAGCGAAACCCTGTTGCAGGCTGGATATCAGATTCAACGCCTGGCGATGCTGGATATGTTCCCGCATACCGGTCATCTGGAATCAATGGTGTTGTTTGAGCGCAGGCTTACATAAGGTCATTCACAACGTCGCAGAAGAGCCACCCTGGCCGTCAATGCTGACGCGACCTGCAGGATGACATGTAGAAAGTTGAGGCTTGCCGACTTCGGCAGGCCGGTCCCTTAAGGAGAGGACAATGGTTGCGGTAAGAAGTGCACATCTTAATAAAGCTGGTGAATTTGACCCGAAGAAATGGATCGCGAGTCTGGGGATTTCCAGCCAGCAGTCGTGTGAGCGCTTAGCCGAAACCTGGGATTATTGTCGCGAAAAAACGCAAGGACACCCGCAGGCAGACCTGCTGCTGTGGCGTGGCGTCGAAATGGTGGAGATTCTGTCCACCCTGAGTATGGATCTCGATACGCTGCGCGCGGCGCTGTTGTTCCCACTGGCGGACGGTGAAGTCGTTAGTGAAGAGGTCATGCAGGAGAGCGTGGGTAAATCGGTCGTGACCCTGATTCACGGGGTGCGGGACATGGCCGCTATCCGCCAGCTAAAAGCCACCCATAACGACTCGGTATCTTCCGAGCAGGTGGATAACATTCGCCGCATGCTGCTGGCGATGGTTGACGATTTCCGCTGCGTGGTCATCAAGCTTGCTGAGCGGATCGCGCATCTGCGCGAGGTCAAAGACGCGCCGGAAGATGAACGCGTGCTGGCGGCGAAAGAGTGCACCAATATCTATGCGCCGCTGGCGAACCGCTTAGGTATCGGCCAGCTGAAGTGGGAGCTGGAAGATTACTGCTTCCGTTATCTGCATCCGGCAGAATACAAGCGCATTGCTAAACTGCTCCACGAACGCCGTATCGACCGTGAGCATTACATCGACGAGTTCGTCGGTCACCTGCGCTCGGAGATGAAAGCCGAAGGCGTCAAGGCGGAAGTCTATGGCCGGCCGAAGCACATCTACAGCATCTGGCGCAAAATGCAGAAAAAACACCTCGCGTTTGACGAGCTGTTTGACGTTCGCGCGGTGCGCATCGTGGCCGAGCGTTTGCAGGATTGTTACGCCGCGCTGGGGATCGTCCATACCCACTATCGCCACCTGCCGGATGAATTCGATGACTACGTGGCCAACCCGAAACCCAACGGCTATCAGTCTATTCATACCGTGGTGCTGGGCCCGAGCGGCAAGACGGTGGAGATTCAAATTCGCACCCGGCAGATGCATGAAGATGCTGAGCTTGGCGTGGCTGCGCACTGGAAGTACAAAGAGGGGGCGGGAGCGGGCACCGGCGGTGGCCGTGGCTATGAGGACCGCATCGCCTGGCTGCGTAAGCTGATTGCCTGGCAGGAAGAGATGGCCGACTCTGGCGAAATGCTCGACGAAGTGCGCAGTCAGGTTTTCGACGATCGGGTGTATGTCTTTACACCGAAAGGCGACGTGGTGGACCTGCCAGCGGGGTCGACGCCGCTCGACTTTGCCTACCATATCCACAGCGACGTCGGCCATCGCTGCATCGGCGCCAAAATTGGCGGCCGTATCGTGCCGTTCACCTATCAGCTGCAGATGGGCGATCAGATTGAAATTATTACCCAGAAGCAGCCGAACCCGAGCCGCGACTGGCTGAACCCTAACCTCGGCTACGTGACCACCAGTCGCGGACGCTCGAAGATCCACGCCTGGTTCCGTAAACAGGACCGCGACAAGAATATTCTCGCCGGTCGGCAGATCCTCGACGACGAGCTGGAGCATCTGGGCATCAGTCTTAAGGATGCGGAAAAACACCTGCTGCCGCGCTACAACTTCAACGAGCTCGATGAACTGCTGGCTGCCATTGGCGGCGGCGATATCCGTCTCAACCAGATGGTCAATTTCCTGCAGGCGCAGTTCAATAAACCGAGCGCCGCTGAGCAGGATGCGGCCGCGCTGAAGCAGCTGCAGCAGAAAACCTACGCCCCACAGAACCGCACCAAGGACAATGGCCGGGTGGTGGTGGAAGGGGTAGGCAACCTGATGCACCATATTGCCCGCTGCTGCCAGCCGATCCCGGGCGATGAGATCGTCGGCTTTATCACCCAGGGGCGCGGGATTTCCGTGCATCGCGCCGACTGCGATCAGCTGGCTGAACTGCAGTCGCATGCTCCGGAGCGCATCGTCGATGCGGTATGGGGTGAAAGCTACTCGGCGGGCTACTCGCTGGTGGTCAGGGTGGAGGCGAACGATCGCAGCGGTTTACTGCGCGATATCACCACCATCCTCGCCAATGAGAAGGTGAATGTGCTGGGTGTCGCCAGCCGCAGCGATACCCGTCAGCAGCTGGCAACCATCGATATGACCATTGAGATTTACAACCTGCAGGTGCTGGGCCGGGTGCTCGGTAAGCTGAACCAGGTGCCCGATGTCATTGACGCGCGCCGTCTGCACGGCGGTTAAGCCCTCTCCAGGCCAGGTCAATGAATGACCGCTGAGGCAATGGCTGCTGAAACTGCCGGCGTTGGCGGCCTCAAAATCGCTGAGACGTTCCCGGAAGGCAGGGGCAGCCCGCATGGATGCGGGCTGAGGGCCGTGTTTTGCAGGGACGCTGCCTCGGCCCGACCCGAAGCCTGCAGGGATAAGTCGAAGGCACCGCGCAGCGGCGATTTTGCTGGCCGGAGCACGGGGGTACAGGGGGCGGCGGCGACTGGCCGCCTCCTGTGCGCTCCCTGTACCACAGGAGACATATGGCAGAACATTTACCGGGAGCGCAAAGTACGCTGGAGTCACACGTGAAAAACGCTTTTCCCGGGCTCAAAAGTTGCAAACCGATATCAATTTCTACCATTTTTTACATTTCCAGGATCCTCACATGACCCAAATCGACCGCCTGCTCGGCATTATGAAGCGCCTGCGCGACCCGGAAAACGGCTGCCCGTGGGATAAAGAGCAGACCTTTGCCACTATCGCCCCTTACACCCTTGAGGAGACCTACGAGGTCCTCGATGCTATCCAGCGGGAAGATTTTGACGACCTGCGCGGTGAGCTGGGCGATCTGCTGTTCCAGGTGGTGTTCTATGCGCAAATGGCGCAGGAAGAGGAACGCTTTAACTTTGACGATATCTGCGCCGCCATCAGCGACAAGCTGGAGCGCCGCCATCCCCATATTTTCGCTGATGCTACTGCAGGAAACAGCGGCGAAGTCCTGGCCCGCTGGGAGCAGATCAAAAGCGCGGAGCGGGCGGAAAAAGCCCAGCATTCGGCGCTGGACGACATTCCCCATAGCCTGCCGGCGCTGATGCGCGCGCATAAAATCCAGCGCCGCTGCTCGGCGGTCGGTTTCGACTGGACCTCGCTGGGACCGGTGCTCGACAAGGTGCATGAAGAAATTGATGAAGTGATGCATGAAGCGCAGCAGGCGGTGGTGGATGAAGCAAAACTGGAAGAGGAAGTGGGCGATCTGCTGTTCGCCACGGTGAATTTATCCCGTCATTTAGGGGTCAAAGCCGAGGTGGCGCTGCAGAAAGCAAACCGCAAATTTGAGCGTCGCTTCCGCGAGGTCGAGCGCATTGTCGCCGCCCGCGGCCTGGAAATGACCGGCATCGACCTCGATACCATGGAAGAAGTGTGGCAGGAAGTAAAACGCCAGGAAACTGATCTCTAACGAGTTTTCGTGATCAAGCGCGATTTGTGTGATTTTATAAATAACAAGCGCTTGATTTACGTCAAAAACATTTCGCCAAAAGCGTCTATTTTCTCTTTCCGTTATGTCGTTGAAACACCATGTAGCCTGCCTCTTCGAGTTGTTCGAGTCGCAACACAGGTGCAACTTGAAGAACGAAGGGGAGGGGAAGAATGAAAGTTTGTGGCGTCACGCATGTTCGGGTATACTACTTTCCCGTCCTGGTTATTCCATCGTTTTACCCTAACTTCTCAGGTTCAGCATGACAACGAACTATATTTTTGTGACCGGCGGGGTCGTATCCTCTCTGGGTAAAGGCATTGCCGCAGCCTCCCTGGCAGCCATTCTTGAAGCCCGTGGTCTCAACGTGACCATCATGAAACTGGATCCGTATATCAACGTCGATCCGGGCACCATGAGCCCAATCCAGCATGGGGAAGTGTTCGTTACTGAAGACGGCGCAGAAACCGATCTGGACCTGGGCCACTATGAGCGTTTCATCCGTACCAAGATGACGCGTCGCAACAACTTCACCACCGGCCGTATCTACTCCGACGTACTGCGCAAAGAGCGCCGTGGCGACTATCTGGGTGCCACCGTTCAGGTTATTCCACACATCACCAACGCTATCAAAGAGCGCGTACTGGCGGGCGGCGAAGGCCATGACGTCGTACTGGTGGAAATCGGCGGTACCGTAGGCGATATCGAATCCCTGCCGTTCCTCGAAGCCATTCGTCAGATGGCGGTAGAGATCGGCCGCGAGCATACCCTGTTTATGCACCTGACCCTGGTGCCGTACATGGCCGCTGCGGGCGAAGTCAAAACCAAGCCGACCCAGCACTCCGTGAAAGAGCTGCTTTCCATCGGTATCCAGCCAGATATCCTGATCTGCCGCTCAGACCGCGCGGTTCCGGCCAACGAACGAGCCAAAATTGCTTTGTTCTGTAACGTTCCGGAAAAGGCTGTGATTTCTCTGAAAGACGTCGATTCCATTTATAAAATTCCGGGCCTGTTGAAATCTCAGGGGCTGGACGATTATATTTGTAAACGATTCAGCTTAACTTGTCCGGAAGCAAACCTGGCCGAATGGGAACAGGTAATCTATGAAGAAGCCAATCCGGCAGGCGAAGTCACCATTGGTATGGTCGGTAAGTACATTGAACTGCCGGATGCCTACAAGTCGGTGATTGAAGCGCTGAAACACGGTGGTCTGAAAAACCGCGTGACCGTCAACATCAAGCTGATCGATTCGCAGGATGTGGAAACGCGCGGCGTCGAAATCCTCAAGGATTTAGATGCTATCCTTATCCCGGGCGGCTTCGGCTACCGCGGTGTGGAAGGTAAGATCGCCACCGCGCGCTATGCGCGTGAGAACAATATTCCTTATCTGGGCATCTGCCTGGGTATGCAGGTTGCGCTGATTGAGTTCGCGCGCAACGTAGCGGGTATGGAAAACGCCAACTCGACGGAATTTGTGCCAGACTGTAAATACCCGGTTGTGGCCCTGATTACCGAATGGCGTGACGAAGATGGCAACGTTGAAGTCCGCTCCGAGAAGAGCGATCTGGGCGGCACCATGCGCCTGGGCGCACAGCAGTGCCAGCTGGATGATGAATCTCTGGTGCGCCAGCTGTACGGCGAGCCGACCATCACCGAGCGCCATCGTCACCGCTACGAAGTCAACAACATGTTGTTGAAACCGATTGAAGCTGCTGGTCTGCGCGTTGCGGGCCGTTCCGGGGATGATCAGTTGGTCGAGATCATCGAAGTGCCGAACCATCCGTGGTTTGTTGCCTGCCAGTTCCACCCGGAGTTTACTTCGACGCCGCGTGATGGGCACCCGCTGTTTGCTGGCTTTGTGAAAGCCGCGAGCGAGTACCAGAAGCGTCAGGCGAAGTAAAAGAGTTAGAACGGCAATGCACCCAACTGGGTGCATTGTTTGTCTGGAGTTTTAGTTTAACTTGTACTGAGGAAAACCTAATGTCCAAAATCGTTAAAGTCATCGGTCGTGAAATCATCGACTCCCGTGGTAACCCGACTGTTGAAGCCGAAGTACACCTGGAAGGTGGTTTCGTCGGTATGGCAGCTGCTCCGTCAGGTGCTTCTACTGGTTCCCGCGAAGCGCTGGAACTGCGCGATGGCGACAAATCCCGTTTCCTGGGTAAAGGCGTAACCAAAGCTGTTGCTGCGGTAAACGGCCCGATCGCTCAGGCAATCCTGGGCAAAGATGCTAAAGATCAGGCTGGCATCGACAAGATCATGATCGACCTGGACGGTACTGAAAACAAATCTAACTTCGGTGCGAACGCTATTCTGGCTGTTTCTCTGGCAAACGCCAAAGCAGCTGCAGCGTCCAAAGGCCTGCCGCTGTACGCGCACATCGCGGAACTGAACGGCACTCCGGGCAAATACTCCATGCCGGTTCCGATGATGAACATCATCAACGGTGGTGAGCACGCTGACAACAACGTCGACATCCAGGAATTCATGATTCAGCCGGTTGGCGCGCCGACCCTGAAAGAAGCCGTACGCATGGGTTCTGAAGTGTTCCATCACCTGGCGAAAGTGCTGAAGTCCAAAGGCATGAACACTGCCGTTGGTGACGAAGGCGGCTACGCGCCGAACCTGGGTTCTAACGCCGAAGCACTGGCTGTTATCGCTGAAGCGGTTAAAGCTGCTGGCTACGAGCTGGGCAAAGACATCACCCTGGCGATGGACTGCGCAGCATCTGAATTCTACAAAGACGGTAAATACGTTCTGGCTGGCGAAGGCAACAAAGCGTTCACCTCTGAAGAGTTCACTCACTTCCTGGAAGACCTGACCAAACAGTACCCGATCGTCTCCATCGAAGATGGCCTGGACGAATCTGACTGGGACGGTTTCGCATACCAGACCAAAGTACTGGGCGACAAAATCCAGCTGGTTGGTGACGACCTGTTCGTAACCAACACCAAGATCCTGAAAGAAGGCATCGAAAAAGGCATCGCTAACTCCATCCTGATCAAATTCAACCAGATCGGTTCTCTGACCGAAACTCTGGCTGCCATCAAGATGGCGAAAGACGCTGGCTACACCGCTGTCATCTCTCACCGTTCTGGCGAAACTGAAGACGCGACCATCGCTGACCTGGCTGTCGGTACCGCTGCAGGCCAGATCAAAACCGGTTCTATGAGCCGTTCTGACCGCGTTGCTAAATACAACCAGCTGATTCGTATCGAAGAAGCGCTGGGTGAGCAAGCGCCGTTCAACGGTCGTAAAGAGATCAAAGGCCAGGCATAATCCTGTCTTTGTGAAATAATAATGCCAGCCTCAGGGCTGGCATTTTTTTTACCTCGTCGGCGATTATTTAAAATCGACGGCCATTTGCTGGGGGATCGACAGCCCGCGAGTGGTCTCCACGCAGCGGTCGATGTAATCCGTAAAACGCGGTGGTTTTGGCATTCCCATGCTCAACAGCTTGTCGTTACTAAAGCGCACATTCAACGTAGCGAACGCGCCATATAAGCGCATGGCTTTCAGCATCAGACGTTCATTGCATGGCCCAAATATCCCTTTCAGTTCACGACGCATTTTGACCAGCGTGTCATAGCTGACCTGGGCGTACTTATCCCCCACCGGGGCCTGTTCGAGGGCCTGAGCCATCGCCCGGTCGATTTCGGCAAACTTCACGCTATTCTCCTCCCCGGCAGAGATGTGCACCACTTCGCCGTGAGCCAGCGGCTGGTTAAGCAGCATCAGCAGGGCATCAGCGCAGTAGTCCACCGGGATGACATCGATTCGGTCCTCCATGGAACATAAAAATTTCTGCAGCATCAGCCCCATGCTGAACACCCAGAAAATACTGCTGGAAGGCCGGCAGCCGTGATGGGTATGACCCACCACGATAGAAGGGCGGGCAATGACCAGCGGCAGTGTAGGGCAATGCTGCTGCATCAACTGCTCGATGGTTGATTTCGAGTGGGTGTATTCCACCAGGTGCTCAGCGCGTTCCCGAAACTCCGCGCTTTCGGCGACCAGTGAATCCGGCTCAGGCGAACATGACATCGCTGTGCCGACGTGCAGAAAACGCTGCAGACCCTCAACCTGCGCCATCCGTTGCGCCAGGCGCAGCGTACCCTCAACGTTAACCTTCCAGATGAGCGGGTTGCTGCCAAACGAGGCGACAGCGGCGCAGTTGAGGACATGCGTCACCTGATCGAGGCGCGGATCGTTAAGAAAATGCTCCGGAGAAGCGAGATCGCCCAGCAGGATATGCTGCGGGTGAAGCATCGCCAGCTTCTCCTCGGCGATGTTGAACTTACGCATGTTCTCTTTGACCCGTTCGAGGCCTGCCTCGGGGCTATCAGCACGCACGAGCAGTAGCAGATCTAACCGGGTTTCCTGATGGAGTATTTTCTCTAACGCGGCACCGCCCAGAAACCCCGTAACGCCGGTAATTAATAATGTGGTCATAAACGCTATCTCATTATGGTTGGTCTGCGGGATTCTAGGCGGGCAAAAGTAAACGACGATTAAATAAAGAAGGGGCCCGATCAGGGATTTATTAAGACCAGTTTAAGGTTATTATCACCGGCGGATTGAATTGGACTCGCAGATCGGCCAGATAATTCACTCTTTCATGTATCAGTTTGTACATCACTGTATTTTAAGGTTTTTTGTTTTGCTGTCTGGACCTTTTATTTTATCCTGAATGACAGGAATAACATTTTCTGTTACACATTTTCAGTCCACGTGTCAGAATATTAATTATTTTAATTCTTATCATGCTAATAAATTAAGCCAAAAGAAAAGATTGTTTCTTTAATCAATAATATTATTCCCGACACGGATATTGACGAAGGGGTAAAAAAGGGATCGCAGCGCAGGACAAGACCTGTGCGCTGAAATCTGCGATAATGGACGTTTATGACCCTAAACAGAGATGACTATGCAGTACCCGATTAACGAGATGTTCCAGACCCTGCAAGGCGAGGGTTACTTCACCGGCGTGCCTGCCATTTTTATTCGTCTGCAGGGATGCCCGGTAGGATGCGCGTGGTGCGACACTAAGCATACCTGGGACAAGCTGGCCGATCGGGAAGTGTCGTTGTTCAGCATCCTGGCGAAAACCAAAGAGAGCGATAAGTGGGGGCCGGCAAGCAGCGAGGATCTGCTGGCGATTATTGGGCGCCAGGGGTGGACTGCCCGCCACGTGGTCATTACCGGCGGTGAACCCTGCATTCATGATTTAACGCCGTTAACCTCGCTTCTGGAACAAAACGGCTTTAGCTGTCAGATTGAAACCAGCGGCACCCATGAAGTGCGCTGCAGCCACAACACCTGGGTGACGGTATCCCCGAAGGTTAATATGCGTGGCGGGTATGATGTGCTGTCGCAGGCTCTGCAGCGGGCGGATGAGATCAAGCATCCGGTAGGGCGCGTCCGCGACATCGAAGCGCTGGACGAACTGCTGGAAACGCTGAGCGATGACAAACCGCGGATCATCGCCCTGCAGCCGATCAGTCAGAAAGAAGACGCGACGCGCCTGTGTATCGACACCTGCATCGCCCGTAACTGGCGCCTTTCCATGCAGACGCACAAATATTTGAATATTGCCTGATAAAAAAAAGCCCGGCAGCGTACTGACCGGGCTTTTTTTTCGCTTACTCGCCGCGATAGATGCAGCCAGCGGTGCAGGTCTCTTTGACCATCACGGCGCTCAGCAGCGGTACCCTCGGTTTCATCTCATCCCAGATCCATTTCGCCAGCACTTCGCTGGTGGGGTTTTCCAGACCGGGGATATCGTTCAGATAATAGTGGTCCAGGCGATCGTATGTCGGCTTGAAGGCGGCCTTCAGCTCGGCAAAATCCATGATCCACCCGGTATGGGGATCGACTTCACCGGTGATCTCCAGACGCACCATAAAGGAGTGGCCATGCAGGCGACCGCATTTGTGTCCTTCCGGGACGTGCGGCAGGTGGTGGGCGGCTTCGAAGGTGAAATCTTTAAACAGCGTGGTGGACATCATTGACTCTCAACAGGACGAAAAAAACCGCCGTAGGGTACCGGAAAGCACATTTTTTCGCATTAACTAAAACGGCCCTGAACAGAAAATGGACACATTTATCTGGGTTATCTGAATTAAATGGTTATATTTCATGTGGTTATTTAATCGATTTTGTTGTTAATAACTACAACTAAAACAGGTTAGTCCATTTGGTTATTTATTATTTCCATCCCTTCTTTAATTGTTACTATCAGCACCGTTACCCTTCTATTCTCTTCTGTTTTTGTCGCGCTGACAGGGCGCGAACAACAGCTTTGCTTACTGGAACAAACGACGCATGACGACACAGGCCACACCTTCCAACTTGCTGCCGCTCAACCCGGAGCAACTGGCGCGCCTTCAGGCGGCCACCACTGACTTCACGCCCACTCAGCTTGCCTGGGTATCTGGCTATTTCTGGGGCGTGCTGAATCAGCAGTCCGGCGCGGCTGTGGCCGTTCCTGCCCAGGCCGCTGAGGTGCCCTCGATCACGCTGATTTCCGCCTCGCAAACCGGCAATGCCCGCCGCGTCGCCGAAGCGCTGCGCGACGATCTGCTGGCAGCGAAGCTGAACGTGAAGCTGGTGAATGCAGGCGATTATAAATTCAAACAAATTGCTGCGGAAAAACTGCTGGTGGTCGTGACGTCCACCCAGGGGGAAGGTGAGCCGCCGGAAGAAGCGGTCGCATTGCATAAGTTCCTGTTCTCGAAAAAAGCGCCGAAGCTGGACGGGACCGCGTTCGCTGTCTTTGGCCTCGGCGATACTTCTTATGAATTCTTCTGCCAGTCTGGCAAAGATTTCGACAGCAAGCTGGCCGAGCTCGGCGCGGAACGCCTGCTCGATCGCGTCGATGCCGACGTCGAATATCAGACCGCGGCTGCGGAATGGCGCGCGCGCGTCGTTGAGGTGCTGAAAGCCCGGGCGCCAGTTGCCGCGCCCGCTCAACTGGCCACCAGCGGCGCGGTGAACGACATCCATACCAGCCCGTACACCAAAGAGGCTCCGCTGTCGGCGACCCTGTCGGTCAACCAGAAAATCACTGGCCGCGATTCCGAAAAAGATGTGCGCCATATCGAAATTGACCTCGGTGATTCCGGTCTGCGCTATCAGCCGGGCGACGCGCTGGGCGTCTGGTATCAAAACGATCCTCAGCTGGTCAAAGAGCTGGTGGAGCTGCTGTGGCTGAAAGGTGACGAGCCGGTAACCGTTGATGGCAAAACTCTGCCGCTGGCGGAAGCGCTGGAGTGGCATTTTGAGCTGACGGTTAACACCGCGACTATCGTCGAAAACTACGCCACCCTGACCCGCAGCGAATCGCTGCTGCCGCTGGTGGGCGATAAAGCTCAGCTGCAGCAGTATGCTGCTGCGACGCCGATCGTCGATATGGTCCGTTTCTCGCCGGCACAGCTGGACGCCGAGGCGTTAATCGGTCTGCTGCGTCCGCTGACGCCGCGCCTGTACTCCATTGCCTCCTCACAGGCGGAAGTGGAGAGCGAAGTGCATGTCACCGTGGGCGTGGTGCGCTATGAAATAGAAGGCCGCGCCCGGGCTGGCGGTGCCTCCAGCTTCCTCGCCGACCGTGTGGAAGAAGATGGCGAAGTCCGCGTCTTTATTGAACACAATGACAACTTCCGTCTGCCGGCTAACCCGGAGACGCCGGTGATCATGATTGGCCCGGGCACCGGCATTGCGCCGTTCCGCGCCTTTATGCAGCAGCGCGCAGCGGACGGGGCGCAAGGCAAGAACTGGTTGTTCTTCGGCAACCCGCACTTCACTGAAGATTTCCTCTATCAGGTAGAGTGGCAAAGCTATGTGAAGGAAGGTCTGCTGACCCGTATTGACCTGGCCTGGTCCCGCGATCAACAACAAAAAGTCTATGTACAGGACAAACTGCGCGAGCAGGGGGCCGAGCTGTGGCGCTGGATCAATGATGGCGCCCACATTTATGTCTGCGGCGACGCCAATCGTATGGCGAAAGACGTGGAGCATACGTTACTGGAAGTGATTGCCGAATACGGCGCGATGGACGCCGAAGCGGCGGACGAATTTTTAAGTGAGCTGCGCGTTGAGCGCCGTTATCAGCGAGATGTCTACTAATGAGCGAAAAACATCCGGGGCCTTTAGTGGTCGAAGGTAAACTGACCGATGCCGAGCGCATGAAGCTTGAGAGCAACTACCTGCGCGGCACCATTGCGGAAGATTTAAACGACAGTCTGACCGGCGGTTTTAAAGGCGATAACTTCCTGCTGATCCGTTTCCACGGCATGTACCAGCAGGACGATCGCGATATCCGCGCGGAACGCGCCGCCCAGAAGCTGGAGCCGCGCCATGCGATGCTGCTGCGCTGCCGTCTGCCGGGCGGGGTGATCACCACCACCCAGTGGAAGGCGATCGATAAGTTTGCCGCGGACAACACCATTTACGGCAGTATTCGTCTGACCAACCGGCAGACGTTCCAGTTCCACGGCATTCTGAAAAAGAACGTGAAACCGGTGCATCAGATGCTGCACTCGGTGGGGCTGGATGCGCTGGCCACCGCCAATGATATGAACCGTAACGTGCTGTGCACCTCCAACCCGTACGAGTCGCAGCTGCACGCTGAGGCCTATGAGTGGGCGAAAAAGATCTCCGAGCATCTGCTGCCGCGTACCCGCGCTTATGCCGAGATCTGGCTGGATCAGAAAAAGGTCGCCACTACTGACGAAGAGCCGATCCTCGGTCAGACCTATCTGCCGCGTAAGTTTAAAACCACGGTGGTGATCCCGCCGCAGAACGATATCGATCTGCACGCTAACGACATGAACTTCGTGGCGATTGCCGAAAATGGCAAGCTGGTGGGCTTTAACCTGCTGGTGGGCGGCGGTCTCTCTATCGAACACGGCAACAAGAAAACCTACGCCCGCACGGCGAGCGAATTCGGTTATCTGCCGCTGGAGCATACTCTGGCGGTGGCGGAAGCGGTCGTGACTACCCAGCGCGACTGGGGCAACCGTACCGACCGTAAGAATGCGAAAACCAAGTACACCCTTGAGCGCGTTGGCGTCGAAACCTTCAAGGCGGAAGTGGAGCGCCGGGCCGGCATTAAGTTTGAGCCGATCCGCCCGTATGAATTCACCGGCCGCGGCGACCGCATCGGCTGGGTGAAGGGGATTGATGACAAATGGCACCTGACGCTGTTTATTGAAAACGGCCGCATTCTCGATTATCCGGGTCGTCCGCTGAAGACTGGCCTGCTGGAGATTGCTAAGATCCATAAAGGCGAATTCCGCATCACCGCCAACCAGAACCTGATCGTTGCCAGCGTACCGGAAGATCAGAAGGCGCGGATCGAGAAGCTGGCGCGGGATCATGGTCTGATGAATGCCGTTACTCCGCAGCGCGAAAACTCGATGGCCTGCGTCTCCTTCCCGACCTGCCCGTTGGCAATGGCGGAAGCCGAACGTTTCCTGCCGTCGTTTATCGACAAGGTGGAAGGGGTGATGAACAAGCACGGCGTGAGCGATGAGCATATCGTCACCCGGGTCACCGGCTGCCCGAACGGCTGCGGCCGCGCGATGCTGGCGGAAGTGGGACTGGTGGGCAAAGCGCCGGGGCGCTACAACCTGCACCTTGGCGGTAACCGCAGCGGCACCCGCATCCCGCGGATGTACCGTGAGAATATTACCGAGTCGGAAATTCTCGACTCGCTAGACGAACTGGTAGGGCGCTGGGCGAAAGAGCGCGAAGCGGGTGAAGGCTTCGGCGACTTTACGGTGCGTGCGGGCATCATTCGCCCGGTGCTCGACCCAGCCCGCGATTTCTGGGAATAACATCCTGGTGCCCGGTGGCGCGTAGCGACCCGGGCCTGTAAAACCCGTAGGCCGGGCAAACGCATTGCCGCCCGGTAAAACAGGCAAACGAGGTTTATATGTCCGTACTCGATCTAAACGCGCTTAATGCATTGCCGAAAGTGGAACGTATCCTGGCGCTGGCGGAGACCAATGCGAAGCTGGAGAAGCTCAGCGCCGAAGAACGCGTAGCATGGGCGCTGGAAAATCTGCCTGGCGAGTATGCTTTATCTTCCAGCTTTGGTATTCAGGCGGCGGTGAGTCTGCACCTGGTGAATCAGCTGCGCCCGGATATTCCGGTGATCCTCACGGATACCGGCTATCTGTTTCCGGAAACCTATCAGTTTATCGATGAGTTAACCGACAAGCTCAAGCTGAACCTGAAGGTCTATCGGGCGCAGGAGAGCGCCGCCTGGCAGGAGGCGCGTTACGGTAAGCTGTGGGAGCAGGGCGTTGAGGGCATTGAGAAATACAATGAGATCAACAAAGTCGAGCCGATGAACCGGGCGCTGAAAGAGCTCAATACTCAGACCTGGTTCGCTGGTCTGCGCCGCGAGCAGTCCGGTAGCCGGGCGACCTTACCGGTGCTGGCTATCCAGCGCGGGGTGTTCAAGGTGCTGCCGATTATCGACTGGGATAACCGGACGGTGTATCAGTACCTGCAAAAGCACGGGCTGAAATACCACCCGCTGTGGGATCAGGGCTATCTGTCGGTAGGCGATACCCACACCACGCGCAAATGGGAGCCGGGCATGGCAGAAGAAGAGACCCGGTTCTTCGGGCTTAAACGCGAGTGCGGATTGCACGAGGGTTAAGCTGTTAGCGCTTTCTTTGGGTGATAATTCAAGAAGAACACGCGGGTGATACCGCGCGTTCTTTTGTGCGTATCAACTTTTCTTCTCCACCTTCGCCAGCTCTTTCACCAGCGGCAGCATCACTTTCACTACCTCGCGGCTGCGGCGTTCTATGCGTCCCGGCAGCGCGTGGTCGAGATACTGCTGATTATCAATCTGCACGCTATGCCAGCTGGTGCCGTTCGGGAAGGCGCGGGATTTCTGGCGCTGCTGATAGCCATCCTTTTTGCCGAGTGACCAGTTGGTTGCCTCGACCGACAGCACCGGGATCCCCGCGCTGTCGAAGACGCTGGCGTCGTTACAGCAGGCGGTGCCTTTTGGGTATGCTGGGTTCAGTCCTGGATTGGTCGCCGCGACAATCCCCTTGCTGCGGGCGATAGCCAGCGCACGGTCGCGGGTTAGCTTACGCACCGAGGCCGGCGTGCGGCGGCCACTGTTGAAGTAAAGCTTATCGCCCACCACCAGATTATCGAGGTTGATCACCAGCAGGGTATTTTTCTTTTCCGCCTCACTCATGCGCTGCAGCAGATTTTGCGCCCCGAGACGACCTTCCTCTTCACCGCTGGTGGCGATAAAGCGAATGCCATAGCGGGTGGGGATATTCTTTAAATGATCCGCCAGCTCCAGCATCACGCCGAGCCCCATCGCGTTGTCGTCGATGCCCTGCAGCGTCAGGCCGCCAAGGTTGTTCTCCACGTCTTTATCGCTCTGCGGCGCGTAGGTATCGAGGTGCGCCATAATAATGATTTGCTGGCGGGACTGGCCTTCATGGGCGGCGATCACCGTACTGCCGGTGGCGTTATGCCAGTTCTTACGCTGATTGTTATCGGTATAGATGTAGCGGGTATTGAAGCTGCGCACGTCGCTCTGATACCCCATCTGGGCGAACTGCTGGCGGAGGTACTCGGCTGACAACATCTCGGCTGGTGTTCCGGTCATTCGTCCCGGGAAGACGGTGGCGATATGACGGGCCTGGCTACTGGCGGCGTCGCCCAGCGCGCTGAAAGCGGGGGCGGCGGCGAAAACAAAACCGGTGCCGAGCGCCAGAGGAAGCAGACGGCGGCACAACGCGGAAAACATAAGGGGTCCTTACACGAACAAGACAATTTGACGCGTACAGTATGAAACTGTGACCGCGGTTAAACAATTTCAATTGCTCTTAAATAGCGGAAAAATAGCGCGTTAAGCACTTTTTGATATTTGTATTTCCACAGCGTTATTCCTTTGCGTCACAACTCATTCCATTTCGTAATTTCATTTGCTCTCAGGCGCACCCTATAGTCGCAGTATCGCTGATTGTAAGAGAGTTGTTGCGCCGTGGATTACTTGCCCCTTTTTGCCGAACTGAAACAAAGGCCCGTGCTGGTGATCGGCGGCGATGAGATTGCTGAACGCAAGATTAAATTCCTGCTGCGCGCTCAGGCGCAGGTGCAGGTGGTCGCTGAAACGCTGTCACCGGCGCTGGCCGATCTGGCGGCGCGCCAGGCGCTCAGCTGGCGGGCGACGGAATTTAGCGACTCGCTTGTGGATGATGTTTTTCTGGTGATTGCGGCCACGGAGGATGAGGCGCTTAACCAGCGGGTGTTTGCGGCGGCTAACGCGCGCTACCGGTTGGTCAACGTGGTGGATAACCAGGCGCTGTGCTCGTTTGTCTTCCCTTCTATCGTCGACCGTTCGCCGCTGCTGGTGGCGATCTCCTCCAGCGGCAAAGCGCCGGTGCTGTCGCGTATTCTGCGCGAGAAAATTGAAGCGCTGCTGCCGACGAACCTCGGGCGGCTGGCGGAATCGGCGAGCTACTGGCGCAACCATCTGAAAACCCGTCTGACGACCACCGAAGCGCGTCGCCGCTTCTGGGAACGCGTCTTTACCGGCCGCTTTGCCAGCCTGATGGTGGCGGGCAATCATGCGGAGGCGGAAAAGGCGCTGCAGGATGAGCTGGATAAGCCCGAACGCGAGACGGGAGAAATTATTCTGGTGGGCGCCGGGCCGGGCGATGCCGGGCTGCTGACCCTTCGCGGCTTGCAGGCGATCCAGCAGGCGGACGTGGTTTTCCACGACCATCTGGTGACCCCGCCGGTTCTCGAGCTGGTGCGCCGTGATGCCGAGCTGATCTGTGTCGGCAAACGCGCCGGCGAGCACTCGGTGCCGCAGCATGAAACCAATCAGCTGCTGGTGGCGGCGGCGAAGGCAGGGAAAACCGTCGTGCGTCTGAAGGGCGGGGATCCGTTTATTTTTGGCCGCGGCGCAGAAGAGCTGCAGGCTGCCGCCGAAGCGGGGATCCCGTTCCAGGTGGTGCCTGGCGTCACCGCTGCTGCCGGGGCGACGGCCTACGCCGGTATTCCGCTGACCCATCGCGACTATGCGCAAAGCGCCGTCTTTGTCACCGGCCACTACAAGCCGGACAGCGCCCCCTTCGACTGGTCGCTGCTGGCGAAGAGCCAACAAACGCTGGCGATCTACATGGGCACCATGAAGGCGGCGGAAATCAGCGCCCAGTTGATCGCCCACGGTCGCGACAGCGCTACGCCGGTCGCGGTGATTTCCCGCGGTACCCGCGACGATCAGCAGACGATAACCGGCACATTGCAACAACTCGAACACCTGGCGAAAGACGCCCCGATGCCCGCCCTGCTGGTGGTCGGCGAAGTGGTGCAGCTGCATCAGCAGCTCGCCTGGTTTCAACATACATCATCCGCCGAAGGGTTTAACGCTTCGGTGGTCAATCTGGCTTAAGGAACGGTTATGGACCAAAAACGACTCACTCACCTGCGGCAACTGGAGGCGGAAAGCATCCATATTATTCGTGAGGTGGCCGCCGAATTTTCTAACCCGGTGATGATGTACTCCATCGGGAAAGATTCCAGCGTAATGCTGCATCTGGCGCGCAAAGCGTTTTATCCGGGAACCCTGCCGTTCCCGCTGCTGCACGTCGATACCGGCTGGAAATTCCGTGAGATGTATGAGTTCCGCGACCGTACCGCCAAAGCCTACGGCTGTGAGCTGCTGGTGCATAAAAACCCGGAAGGGGTGGCGATGGGCATCAACCCGTTTGTCCACGGCAGCGCAAAGCATACCGATATCATGAAAACGGAAGGCCTGAAGCAGGCGCTGAACAAATACGGCTTTGACGCCGCGTTCGGCGGCGCGCGTCGCGACGAAGAGAAATCCCGCGCGAAAGAGCGCATCTACTCCTTCCGCGACCGCTTCCACCGCTGGGACCCGAAAAATCAGCGTCCGGAGCTGTGGCACAACTACAACGGCCAGATTAA
Source organism: Klebsiella sp. PK18 (assembly GCF_057784655.1). Taxonomy (NCBI): domain Bacteria; kingdom Pseudomonadati; phylum Pseudomonadota; class Gammaproteobacteria; order Enterobacterales; family Enterobacteriaceae; genus Klebsiella; species Klebsiella sp. PK18. The sequence goes on from NZ_CM173493.1 coordinate 1,030,019, forward strand.
CAAAGGCGAAAGCATCCGCGTCTTCCCGCTCTCCAACTGGACTGAGCTGGATATCTGGCAGTACATCTATCTGGAAAATATTGAAATCGTGCCGCTGTATCTGGCCGCTGAGCGCCCGGTGCTGGAGCGCGACGGCATGCTGATGATGATCGATGACGACCGTATCGATCTGCAGCCGGGCGAGGTGATTGAAAAACGGATGGTGCGTTTCCGTACCCTTGGCTGCTGGCCGCTGACCGGCGCAGTGGAGTCTGAAGCGCAGACGCTGCCGGAAATTATTGAAGAGATGCTGGTATCGACCACCAGCGAACGTCAGGGCCGCGTGATTGATCGCGACCAGGCCGGCTCGATGGAGCTGAAGAAACGTCAGGGGTATTTCTAAGGAGCCGCCATGAACACCACAATTGCCCAACAAATTGCTAATGAAGGCGGCGTAGAAGCTTACCTGCACGCGCAACAGCACAAGAGCCTGCTGCGTTTTCTGACCTGCGGCAGCGTCGATGATGGCAAAAGCACCTTAATTGGCCGTCTGCTGCACGATACGCGCCAGATCTATGAAGACCAGCTGTCGTCTCTGCACAACGACAGCAAGCGTCACGGTACCCAGGGCGAAAAACTGGACCTGGCGCTGCTGGTGGACGGCCTGCAGGCTGAGCGTGAGCAGGGCATCACCATCGATGTCGCTTACCGTTACTTCTCGACCGAAAAACGCAAATTTATCATCGCCGACACCCCGGGGCACGAGCAGTACACGCGCAATATGGCCACCGGCGCGTCAACCTGCGACCTGGCGATCCTGCTGATCGATGCGCGCAAAGGCGTGCTCGACCAGACCCGCCGTCACAGCTTTATCTCTACGCTGCTGGGCATTAAGCACCTGGTGGTAGCGGTCAACAAAATGGATCTCGTCGAGTTTAGCGAAGCGCGCTTCAACGAGATCCGGGAAGATTATCTGACTTTCGCCGAGCAGCTGCCGGGCAACCTCGATATCCGCTTTGTACCGCTGTCGGCGCTGGAAGGCGATAACGTCGCCAGCCAGAGCGCGAATATACCGTGGTACAGCGGCCCGACCCTGCTGGAAGTCCTCGAAACCGTGGAGATCCAGCGGGTGGTCGAGAGCCAGCCGCTGCGCTTCCCGGTGCAGTATGTTAACCGTCCGAACCTCGATTTCCGCGGCTTCTCCGGCACGGTCGCCTCTGGCACGGTTACCGTTGGCCAGCGTCTGAAGGTGCTGCCGTCGGGCGTTGAATCGAGCGTGGCGCGTATCGTCACCTTCGACGGCGACCTGCAGGAAGCCGCCGCCGGCGAAGCCATTACCCTTGTGCTGAAAGATGAAATCGACATCAGCCGCGGCGACCTGCTGGTTGACGCGCAAGCCTCGCTGCCGGCGGTGCAAAGCGCCAGCATCGACGTGGTGTGGATGGCCGAGCAGCCGCTGACCCCGGGCCAGAGCTACGACATCAAAATCGCCGGGAAGAAGACCCGCGCTCGCGTCGACGCTATCCGCTACCAGGTCGATATTAACAACCTGACCCAGCGTGAAGTCGAGTCTCTCCCGCTGAACGGCATTGGGCTGGTGGAGCTGACCTTTGACGAACCTTTAGTGCTGGATCCGTATCAGCAAAACCCGGTGACCGGCGGGCTTATCTTTATCGATCGCCTGACCAACGTCACCGTGGGCGCCGGGATGGTCAACGAGCCGCACCTGCAGGCGTCGACCTCGGCATCGCAGTACAGCGCCTTCGAGCTGGAGCTGAACCAGCTGATCCGTAAACACTTCCCACACTGGGACGCCCGCGACCTGCTGGGAGGCCAATAATGGCCCAGCATGACGAAAACGTCGTCTGGCATGCCCATCCTGTGACTCAGCAGCAGCGGGAACAGCATCACGGCCATCGCGGCGTGGTGCTGTGGTTTACCGGCCTTTCGGGGTCGGGTAAATCCACTGTCGCCGGGGCGCTGGAAGAGGCGCTGCATGAGCGTGGCGTCAGCACCTATCTGCTGGACGGCGACAACGTGCGCCATGGTCTGTGCAGCGATCTGGGATTCAGTGATGAGGATCGCAAAGAGAACATTCGCCGCGTCGGCGAAGTGGCCAGGCTGATGGTCGATGCCGGGCTGGTGGTATTGACGGCATTTATATCACCACACCGCGCGGAACGGCAGATGGTGCGCGAGCGCCTGGGGGAGGGACGCTTTATCGAAGTGTTCGTCGATACCCCGCTGGCCATCTGCGAGGCGCGGGATCCGAAAGGATTATACAAGAAGGCGCGGGCAGGGGAATTACGCAATTTCACCGGCATAGACTCGGTCTATGAGGCACCGGAAAAGGCGGAAATTCATCTGGATGGTGAACAATTGGTAACAAATTTGGTGCACCAACTATTAGACCTGCTGCAACAGAGCGATATTATCAGATCCTGAAACGGCAGCGGCATCGAGGGGTGCCGGTTGCCCGGTCTACAGGATTCGATATGCGCAATACCCAGAACCTCAGTATTATTCGTTCAGAACCGCCTCCGGCGATCGGCGACGAGACCACCTGGTCTCTGTCGGGCGCTGCTGTGGGCTTTATTTCATGGCTGCTGGCGCTGGGTATTCCCTTCCTTCTCTATGGCAGTAATACGCTCTTCTTCCTCCTTTACACCTGGCCGTTCTTCCTTGCGTTGATGCCGGTGGCGGTAGTGGTCGGTATTGCGCTGCACTCTCTGCTCAATGGCAAACTGCTCTATAGCGCCAGCGCGACTATCCTGACCGTCGGGCTGATGTTTGCGCTACTCTTCCTCTGGCTGTTGGGATAACCCGTTTCCGGGATGAATCAAGCATGGGTATCGGCAGCAAAAATATGGTACAGTCCCCGCGTTACGCGGCATCGTCCGCGCGCCCCGGTAGCGTACCCGGGCGAGTTTTGGGATGATGATGCCGTTTTTCAGGGGGCAGGATGGGTAAACTAACGCTGCTATTATTAGCTTTGCTGGTCTGGCTACAGTATTCACTGTGGTTCGGTAAAAACGGCCTGCACGACTACACGCGGGTTAACGACGACGTCACCGCCCAGCAGGCGACTAACGCCAAATTAAAAGCACGCAACGATCAGCTATTTGCCGAAATTGACGACCTTAACGGCGGGCAGGAAGCGATCGAGGAGCGCGCGCGCAATGAACTCAGTATGACCCGCCCGGGCGAAACCTTCTATCGTCTGGTACCGGATGCGTCTAAACGCAACCAGGCATCGGGGCAACAGCAGAACAATCGATAACCAGGCCCAGGATTACGACATGGCAGCCACTTTTCCGGGCGTTTGCGCCGTGGTGCCGGCAGCCGGTTTTGGCCGCCGCATGCAAACGGAATGCCCGAAACAATATCTCTCAATCGGTAACAAAACGATTCTCGAACATGCCGTCGCCGCACTGCTGGCGAATGCGTGCGTCCAGCGCGTGGTGATTGCCGTCAGCCCCGGCGATCGGCGCTTCAGCCAGCTACCGCTGGCGCAGCACCCGCAAATTACCGTCGTGGATGGCGGCGCCGAGCGCGCCGATTCCGTGCTCGCGGGCCTGAAGGCGTTGCCGGAGGCGCAGTGGGTGCTGGTGCATGACGCCGCGCGCCCCTGCCTGCATCAGGACGACCTCAGCCGTCTGCTGGCGCTCAGCGAAACCAGCCGTGTCGGGGGGATCCTCGCGGCGCCGGTGCGCGACACCATGAAGCGCGCCGAGCCGGGCAAAACCGCTATCGCCCATACCGTCGATCGTAATGACCTGTGGCATGCGCTCACCCCGCAATTTTTCCCTCGCGAGCTGCTGGTGGATTGCCTCACCCGGGCGCTGAACGAGGGGGCGACCATCACTGATGAAGCCTCGGCGCTGGAGTACTGCGGCTTCCATCCGCAACTGGTCGCCGGTCGCGCGGATAATATTAAAGTGACGCGCCCGGAAGACCTGGCGCTGGCTGAATTTTACCTCACCCGTTCCCGACACCAGGAGAAAGCTTAATGCGAATTGGACATGGTTTTGACGTACACGCTTTTGGCGGTGAAGGCCCAATCATTATTGGCGGGGTACGCATTCCTTATGAAAAAGGGCTGCTGGCCCACTCCGACGGCGACGTCGCGCTGCATGCGCTGACCGACGCGCTGCTGGGCGCCGCGGCGCTCGGCGATATCGGCAAACTGTTCCCCGATACCGATCCGGCGTTTAAAGGCGCCGATAGCCGCGAACTGCTGCGTGAAGCGTGGCGTCGTATTCAGGCCAAAGGCTATACGCTCGGCAACGTCGACGTCACCATTATCGCCCAGGCGCCGAAGATGCTGCCGCATATTCCGCAGATGCGCGTCTTTATCGCGGAAGATCTCGGCTGCCATATGGACGACGTCAACGTGAAAGCGACCACCACCGAGAAGCTGGGCTTCACCGGCCGCGGGGAAGGGATCGCCTGCGAAGCGGTCGCGCTGCTGCGTAAGGCCGAAAAATGATCGCCTTTGACCAACTGACCTGGCTGCACGGCAAGCCGCAGAGCAGCGGGCTGCTGAAAGCCAATCCGGAAGATTTTCTGGTAGTGGAGGATCTGGGCTTTGCGCCGGACGGCGAAGGCGAACATGTGCTGGTGCGGATCCTGAAAAACGGCTGCAATACGCGCTTTGTCGCCGACGCGCTGGCGAAATTCCTCAAGATCCACGCCCGAGAAGTGAGCTTCGCCGGGCAAAAGGATAAGCACGCCGTCACCGAGCAGTGGCTGTGCGCGCGGGTGCCCGGCAAAGAGATGCCGGACCTGAGCAAATTTCAGCTCGAGGGCTGCCAGGTACTGGAATATGCCCGCCATAAGCGTAAGCTGCGTTTAGGCGCGCTGAAAGGCAACCAGTTTACCGTGATCCTGCGCGAGATTAGCCATCGCCAGGACGTGGAGACGCGTCTGCAGGCCATCGCTGAACGGGGCGTACCGAACTATTTCGGCGCGCAGCGCTTTGGCATTGGCGGCAGTAATCTGCAGGGCGCGTTGCGCTGGGCGGAAAGCGACGCGCCGGTGCGCGATCGCAATAAGCGCAGTTTTTGGTTGTCGGCGGCCCGCAGTGCGTTGTTTAATCAGCAAGTCAGTATTAGATTAAAAAAAACGGAATTTAATCAGGTTGTTGATGGCGATGCGCTACAATTAGCGGGGCGTGGGAGCTGGTTTGTCGTCACACCGGAAGAACTCGAGGTTTCGCAGGCGCGGGTGCACAACCGCGAACTGATGATCACGGCTGCGCTGCCGGGCAGCGGCGACTGGGGAAGCCAGCGCGACGCTCTGGCCGCCGAGCAGGCCGCCATCGCCGAAGAAACGTCGCTGCAGGCGCTGTTGGTGCGGGAGAAAGTTGAGGCGGCGCGCCGGGCGATGCTCCTCTATCCGCAGCAGCTTAGCTGGAACTGGTGGGATGACGTAACCGTTGAACTGCGTTTCTGGCTGCCGGCGGGCAGCTTCGCCACCAGCGTGGTCAGGGAGCTTATCAATACAACGGGTGACTATGCGAATATTGCTGAGTAACGATGACGGGATCCATGCGCCGGGGATACAGACCCTGGCAAAGGCCTTAAGGGAGTTTGCCGAGGTCCAGGTTGTTGCACCCGATCGTAACCGCAGCGGAGCCTCGAATTCGCTGACGCTGGAATCATCCCTGCGTACGTTTACCTTTGAAAATGGCGACATCGCCGTCCAGATGGGCACCCCGACCGACTGTGTCTATCTCGGCGTGAACGCGCTGATGCGCCCGCGTCCGGACATCGTCGTTTCCGGCATTAACGCGGGTCCCAACCTGGGCGATGACGTCATCTATTCCGGCACCGTGGCCGCAGCGATGGAAGGTCGCCATCTGGGGTTCCCCGCGCTGGCCGTGTCGCTGAACGGCTATCAGCATTACGATACCGCCGCGGCGGTAACCTGCACCATTCTGCGCGCCTTAAGCCGCGAGCCGCTGCGTACCGGACGGATCCTTAACATCAACGTGCCGGATCTCCCGCTTGATCAAATCCAGGGCATTCGCGTGACCCGCTGCGGCAACCGCCATCCGGCCGACCAGGTGATCCCGCAAAAAGATCCGCGCGGCAACACCCTGTACTGGATTGGCCCGCCGGGCGATAAGCGCGATGCCGGGCCGGGCACCGATTTTGCGGCAGTGGATGAAGGCTATGTTTCCGTGACGCCATTGCACGTCGATTTAACCGCCCATCAGGCGCATGAGGTAGTCAGCGATTGGCTGGAACGTGTCGGGGTTGACGGGCAATGGTAAGTAAACGTGTTGAAAGTTTGTTGAATCAACTGCGCACGCAGGGCATCGTCGATGAGCGTGTCCTCGAGGCGATCGCGCGGGTCCCGCGCGAAAAATTTGTTGATGAAGCCTTTGAACATAAAGCGTGGGAAAACACCGCGCTGCCGATTGGCCAGGGGCAGACCATCTCCCAGCCTTACATGGTGGCGCGGATGACCGAGTTGCTGACGCTGACGCCGGAGTCGCGCGTGCTGGAGATCGGCACTGGTTCCGGCTACCAGACGGCCATCCTGGCGCACCTGGTGCATCACGTTTGCTCGGTGGAGCGGATTAAGAGTTTACAGTGGCAGGCGCGTCGTCGCCTGAAACAACTTGATTTACATAATGTTTCAACCCGTCATGGCGATGGGTGGCAAGGTTGGCAGGCACGGGCGCCGTTTGATGCCATTATTGTGACGGCGGCGCCGCCGGAGATTCCAACCGCGCTGCTGGCGCAGCTGGATGACGAAGGCGTGCTGGTGCTGCCGGTTGGCGAAGAGCATCAGTTTCTCAAACGGATCCGTCGCCGGGGCAACGAATTTATCATTGATACCGTCGAGGCCGTTCGCTTTGTTCCCCTGGTGAAGGGGGAGCTGGCCTGAGACCCGGATTATTCCAGGTTTTTTTTGCCTGACTTTAGGCGTAGGGTGGACGCATTTTTCAGTGTCCTGGCCGGGCGCCGCCCGGTAAGCAAGATATTGGCAGTTAACATATTCCTGGGGGATAAATGAGCGCGGGAAGCACCAAATTTACCGTCAGCCGTATTGCGGCTCTTTCACTGGTTTCACTCTGGCTGGCCGGGTGTACCAACACCAATAATCCGCCAGCGCCGGTTAGCTCTGCCGGCGGTGCCGCCTCTTCCAGCACCAGCTCCGGCATGCTGATTACGCCGCCATCCTCCGGCGTCAAGTCTGCTCCTCAGGCGCAGCCGATCCAGCCGGTACAGACCCAGACCATTCAGCCGCAGCCGACGCCGATGGCGCAGGAGCCGGTGCAGACGGTGAACGGTAAGATCGTTTACAACCGCAAATATGGCGATATTCCGAAAGGTAGCTACACCGGCGGCAGTACCTATACGGTCAAACGCGGCGACACGCTGTTCTATATCGCGTGGGTCACCGGCAACGATTTCCGCGACCTGGCGCAACGCAACAATGTCCCGGCCCCGTACGCGCTGAACGTGGGTCAGGTGCTGCAGGTCGGCAACGCCTCAGGCCAGCCGATCACCGGTGAAAACGCCGTTTCTCAGGCCAGCGCAAGGGCGAGCGGCGGTGCGACAGCCACCACAACTTCTGCACAAAAATCGACCGCGGTGGTTGCTTCACAACCGACTATTACGTATTCTGAATCTTCAGGTGAACAGAGTGCTACCAAGATGTTGCCTAATAATAAACCAGCGACCACGACCACAACGGTTGTCGCGCCGGTGACGGCACCAACAACGGTGAGCACAACCCAGCCGACTGCAAGCAGTACGTCAACCAGTTCGCCGATCTCATCATGGCGCTGGCCGACTGATGGCAAGGTTATCGAGAACTTTAGCGGCGCGGAAGGCGGCAATAAAGGTATCGACATTGCAGGCAGTAAGGGACAGGCTATTGTCGCGACCGCCGATGGGCGTGTCGTCTATGCCGGTAACGCACTGCGCGGCTACGGTAATCTTATTATCATCAAACACAACGATGATTACCTGAGTGCCTACGCTCATAACGATACCATGCTGGTTCGGGAGCAACAGGAAGTCAAAGCGGGGCAGAAAATCGCTACCATGGGTAGCACCGGAACCAGCTCAACAAGATTACATTTTGAAATTCGTTACAAGGGGAAATCCGTCAACCCGCTGCAGTACTTACCGCAGCGATAATTTGGCAAAGTACGGATAAGCGAAGCATCAGCTAACAGGCGCCAGGGCGGTGTCTACGTCCTCTCTCACAGAGAGGGCAGGGGAAATCGTCCAGGCGTCGTTTGTTGATGTGCCGTGGAAGGTGCTTTGCTCAGGGATCACGGGTAGGAGCCACCTTTATGAGTCAGAATACGCTGAAAGTTCATGATTTAAATGAAGACGCGGAATTTGATGAGAACGGAATTGAGGTTTTCGACGAGAAGGCCTTAGTAGAAGAGGAACCCAGTGATAGCGATCTGGCTGAGGAAGAGCTGCTGTCGCAAGGCGCAACACAACGCGTACTTGACGCCACTCAGCTTTATCTTGGAGAGATTGGTTATTCCCCACTGCTGACCGCGGAAGAGGAAGTCTATTTCGCGCGTCGCGCACTGCGTGGTGATGTCGCTTCACGCCGTCGCATGATTGAAAGCAACCTGCGTCTGGTGGTGAAGATTGCCCGTCGTTACAGCAATCGTGGTCTGGCGCTGCTGGATCTGATTGAAGAAGGTAACCTCGGTCTGATCCGCGCCGTTGAAAAGTTTGACCCGGAACGTGGGTTCCGTTTTTCGACCTATGCGACCTGGTGGATCCGCCAGACTATTGAACGGGCGATCATGAACCAAACCCGTACGATCCGTTTGCCGATCCACATTGTTAAAGAGCTGAACGTCTATCTGCGTACCGCGCGCGAGTTGTCCCATAAGCTGGACCACGAGCCGAGTGCGGAAGAGATTGCCGAACAGCTGGACAAACCGGTCGATGACGTCAGCCGTATGCTGCGTCTGAACGAGCGCATCACCTCCGTGGATACTCCGCTGGGTGGCGATTCAGAAAAAGCGCTGCTGGATATTCTGGCCGATGAGAAAGAGAACGGCCCGGAAGACACCACGCAGGACGATGATATGAAGCAAAGCATCGTCAAATGGCTGTTCGAGCTGAACGCCAAGCAGCGTGAAGTTCTGGCGCGTCGTTTCGGTCTGCTGGGTTATGAAGCAGCCACGCTGGAAGATGTGGGCCGTGAAATTGGCCTCACCCGCGAGCGTGTGCGGCAGATCCAGGTGGAAGGTCTGCGTCGCCTGCGGGAAATTCTGCAGGGGCAGGGGCTGAATATCGAAGCGCTCTTCCGCGAATAAGATCTTTTCTCTCAAAAAGGCCCCCTCGACAGTCGGGGCCTTTTTCTTTGCGCTAGCCGAGGCGGGTTTCCTGCAGATGACGCCAGATCATTTTTCCTTCCGCTTGCTGAAAAATCGCCGTCGACCAGCGTACGTTCTCACTGCCATCCGCCAGCGTTTGGCTTTCACGGTATCGCACTGCGGCGCCGTCGTGCCACTCGCTAATGATTTTCGCCTGATCCACCACGATGTGTAATCCCGGACGGGTTGCCCCCGCATGGTGGAAAAAACGGCTCACCGCCGGGTAGTCCATCTTCTCGCCGCCCGGAGGGATCATGATGAATTCGGCGGCAAAACGTGTCATCAGCGCCTCAGCGCTTCCTTCCCCCTGGCTTAACCAGCGTTCAATAAGGACATGGGCGTCGAGGACTTCCTGCAGATAAGGGTTCATGACTTCTCCAGAGTGGTGTGCAGGCGATGGATAATCGCCCGATTGTTCAGCCGCAGGCAAAACAGCAGCGGCAACAGGGTGATGGCAGCGGCGCTAATAAACACCCCCTGCCAGGCGTAGACCGGCGGGAACACCCTCAGCAGCAGGGCGAGCAGCGCGCTGCCGGCAAAGAAGCTGAGCTGGCGGTTCAGATTCCACAGCGCGCTGGCGTCAGGCATCTCTTCGGCAGGCGTATGCAGGAAGGCGCTGCTTTGCGCAGTACTGCTGCATAAGCTGCCTCCGCCGCCCATCAGCGTAAAGGCCAGAATCAACAGCGCCAGCGGGCTGTGCGTATCGATCTTCAGCAGCAGCAGGATCCCCGCCGCCTGAAGCAGGCAGCCGATGACGACCAGCGGCCGGGGCCCGAAGCGGTTGAAATACCTGCCGGTAAAAGTGATGGCGGCGAACGAGGCCAGTGACCAGGGCACCATCAGGGCACCGATGGCCCCCGGCGCCATCCCGGTGACGCGTTGCAGGTAGAACATCCCGACCACGTTGACGCCAATAAACATCCCCGGTACGCAGAGGTAGATCAGCATCGCGAAGCGCAGCAGGGGATCGGCCAGCAACGACAGCGGAAGAAAGCGAGTTGGGCGAACCGGGCCGGGGCTGTCGTTCAGCCATCGCACCGCCAGCACAAAGGTTAGCAGAGCCACAGGCAGGCTGGCGAAAAAGACCCAGCGCCAGCTGAAGGCCTCGACTAACAAGCCGCCGATCGCCGGCGAGCAGGCTGGCGCCAGCAGGCCGACCAGCATCACCGCCGCCGAGAGTTTCGCCCGCTCATGCGACTGAAACAGCGGCCACGTCAATGCCTGGCCAAGGGGGATTAACAGCCCGCCGCCCATCCCCTGCAGCGTCCGCCAGAAAATCAGCTCGCCGAGACTGCTGGCAAGCCCTGCCGCCAGCGCGCCGAGGCTGAACAGCCCCAGCGAAAGTAAAAACAGCCGTTTCGCCCCCCAGCGCTGACTAAGCCAGGCGCTGAACGGCACAACGACCGTCAGACCGAGAATATAAGCATTGCTGACCCACGCCAGCTGAGAGACGGAAACCGTCAGCGCGCGGCTGATGGCCGGGAAGGCGATGCTGGCGATAAACATATTGATTAAATCGAGAAAAAAGCCGAACAGAAAAACGGTGGCAACGCGGTGGCGATAGGTCATGGTTCACTCCCTCAGACAGGCGGTTACTGTAAACCCGGTGCCATGGGGGATAAACGGGGCTAGTCGGGATATACTGTCTGAATATTTTTGACAATCATCCGGACGACAATGCTTAATCTTCAGCGTGTGACCATGTTTATCGCCGTGGTGGATGCCGGCAGCTTCACCCTAGCCGCTGCGGCGCTGGGGCAGACCAAGGCGGTGGTCAGCTTTAACGTGCGGCAACTGGAAAATGAGCTGGGGGTGACCCTGCTGCTGCGCTCAACGCGTCGTCTGCGCCTCACCGACGCCGGGACGCTGTTCTATCAGCGCGGGGTTGCGCTGCTGAAAGCGGCGGAAAATCTGCAGGATGAGGTGCGGGCCAGCCATACCGGCTTAAGTGGCGAGCTGCGGATCACCACCACGCCTGAGTATGGCGCGCAGGTTATCATTCCGGCGCTGGCCGCGTTTGCCCGTCGTCACCCGGCGCTGCGGGTGCGCCACGTTTCGTCCTCCCATCATGCGGACCTCATTTCAGAACGATTTGATGTGGCGATACGCCTCGGTACGCTGGCCGATTCCCGCTATCGGGCGACGCGGATAGCCAGTTTCGCGATCCTGCCCGTCGCCTCTCCGGCCTGGCTGGCAAGCCATCCGGTGCAGACGCTGTCCGATCTGGCGCAAGCTGACTGGATTATTCATGAGCGTCTGTCGGCGCCGCTGCGCTGGCAGCTGCGCACGGATCAACAGACAGAGGTGGATTTCGCCATCGCCAGCGCGCCGCGCTTTTCAGCCGACAGCGCTACGGCGCTGATGAGCTTTGCCCTGGCCGGGTGCGGCATCGCCTTGCTGCCGGCATGGCTGGTAGCCGAAAAAGTGGCGCAGCGGGAGCTGGTGCCGCTTCTGTCGGAATACCATTTCCCACAGCAGGGCGTGTATGCCCTTTATCCCGATGCGCAGCATATGCCGATCCGGGTGCGGGCGTTTATTGACTTCCTGCGCGAGAAGGTCGGTTAAGCGCCCGTTCAGGGCGCCATCATTTTGCGCACCAGCCGGGTGAACTGTTCACGTTCGCCATCGCTCAGGCGGCCGAGAAACTCGTCATCGATCTCATTGCCCTGCGGAATCGAACGGTTAAGCAACGCCTCGCCTTGTTCGGTCAGATAGACAAAACGGCGGCGTTTATCGGCGGGATCGTGTTCCCGGCGCACCAGGCCGCGCGCCTCCATCCGGCTGAGCATCTCCGCCAGCGTGGCCTTGGTACTGACCGCCGCTTCAATCAGCACGACCTGCTCAATACCCGGCTGCTCCGCTACCGAGCGCATCACCGCATACTGAGGTTTAGTCAGGTCCGGTAACGCCTGCTGCCAGCGGGCGGTATGTTGTTGAAAAAGCTGGCGCAGCAGGTGAAATGCTTCGTTTCGTAACTCCATGAATACTCCGTAACAAAACTGTCACCTCTATGATAGCCGTTCGTACGCCATTTTATACCCTTTCTGCGTTTTTGATTAAAAATGCGCACGTATACGAACGATCTTGTCATCCCCGTCCGGAGAGGGTAATTTAAATATAAAGTTCGTGTACGAACAAAGTGAATGAGGTCTGGAATGAAACTGATTATTGGGATGACGGGGGCCACCGGGGCTCCGCTTGGGGTGGCATTGCTGCAGGCGCTACGTGATATGCCGGAGGTGGAAACCCACCTGGTGATGTCGAAATGGGCCAAAACCACCATCGAGCTGGAAACGCCCTGGACAGCGCGCGAAGTGGCCGCGCTGGCGGACTTTTCCCACAGCCCGGCAGACCAGGCCGCCACCATCTCTTCCGGTTCATTTCGTACCGACGGCATGATCGTTATTCCCTGCAGTATGAAAACGCTGGCAGGCATTCGCGCGGGTTATGCCGAAGGGCTGGTGGGCCGCGCGGCGGACGTGGTGCTCAAAGAGGGGCGCAAGCTGGTGCTGGTCCCGCGGGAAATGCCGCTCAGCACGATCCATCTGGAGAACATGCTGGCGCTGTCGCGCATGGGCGTGGCGATGGTGCCGCCCATGCCGGCTTACTACAACCACCCGGAGACGGTTGACGATATCACCAATCATATCGTCACCCGGGTGCTGGATCAGTTTGGCCTCGACTATCACAAAGCGCGCCGCTGGAACGGCTTGCGCACGGCAGAACAATTTGCACAGGAGATCGAATAATGGCTTTTGATGATTTGCGCAGCTTTTTGCAGGCGCTGGATGACCAGGGACAACTGCTGAAAATCAGTGAAGAGGTGAACGCTGAGCCCGATCTGGCGGCGGCCGCCAATGCCACCGGACGCATCGGCGACGGCGCCCCGGCGCTGTGGTTCGATAATATTCGCGGCTTTACCGACGCCCGCGTGACGATGAACACCATCGGCTCGTGGCAGAACCATGCCATCTCGCTGGGCCTGCCGCCCAACACGCCGGTGAAAAAGCAGATTGATGAATTCATTCGCCGCTGGGATAACTTCCCGGTGACGCCAGAGCGCCGCGCCAACCCGGCGTGGGCGGAAAACACCGTGGATGGCGACGATATCAACCTGTTCGATATTCTGCCACTGTTCCGCCTCAACGATGGTGACGGCGGTTTCTACCTCGATAAAGCCTGTGTCGTTTCGCGCGATCCGCTTGATCCTGACAATTTCGGTAAGCAAAACGTCGGTATCTACCGCATGGAAGTGAAAGGCAAGCGCAAACTCGGTCTGCAGCCGGTGCCGATGCACGATATCGCGCTGCATCTGCACAAAGCGGAAGAGCGTGGGGAAGATCTGCCGATTGCTATCACCCTCGGTAACGACCCGATTATTACCCTGATGGGCGCCACGCCGCTGAAATACGATCAGTCAGAATATGAAATGGCTGGCGCGCTGCGCGAGAGCCCGTATCCCATCGCCACCGCGCCGCTGACCGGCTTTGATGTGCCCTGGGGCTCGGAAGTGATCCTCGAAGGGGTCATTGAAGGGCGTAAGCGTGAGATCGAGGGGCCGTTCGGTGAGTTTACCGGTCACTACTCCGGCGGTCGTAACATGACGGTAGTGCGTATCGACAAAGTCTCGTATCGCAGCAAACCGATTTTTGAATCGCTCTATCTCGGTATGCCGTGGACCGAAATTGACTATCTGATGGGGCCGGCGACCTGCGTGCCGCTGTATCAGCAGTTGAAGGCAGAGTTCCCGGAAGTGCAGGCGGTCAACGCCATGTACACCCATGGTCTGCTGGCGATCATCTCCACCAAAAAACGCTACGGCGGTTTTGCCCGCGCGGTGGGCCTGCGGGCGATGACCACTCCGCACGGCCTCGGCTATGTGAAGATGGTGATCATGGTTGATGAAGACGTCGACCCGTTCAACCTGCCGCAGGTGATGTGGGCGCTCTCCTCGAAGGTTAACCCGGCGGGAGACCTGGTGCAGTTGCCGAACATGTCGGTCCTTGAACTTGACCCAGGCTCCAGCCCGGCAGGCATCACCGACAAACTGATTATCGACGCCACCACCCCGGTTGCGCCGGACCTTCGCGGCCACTACAGCCAGCCGGTGCAGGATCTGCCGGAAACCAAAGCCTGGGCTGAAAAACTGACCGCTATGCTGGCCAACCGTAAATAAGGAGAAGAAGATGATTTGTCCACGTTGCGCCGATGAAAAGATTGAAGTCATGGCGACCTCGCCGGTGAAAGGGGTCTGGACCGTGTATCAGTGCCAGCACTGTCTTTACACCTGGCGAGATACCGAGCCGCTGCGTCGCACCAGTCGCGAACACTATCCGGAAGCGTTCCGCATGACGCAGAAAGATATTGATGAGGCACCGCAGGTGCCACACGTACCGCCGCTATTGCCGGAAGATAAGCGTTAATAAAAGGGGCCCGCTAAGTCGGGCCTTTTTTATATTTAGTACAATTATGGAAGCTATTTTTTCATTAAATTAAAAGATTACGTGAGGGGTTAATATACTGGGATGACTTTGCGAGCCTGCTTCCAGATTATTATAAAATCCGTCTGATTAATTCCTTGCAGATAAATTTCACGCCATGACGAGTATAGAATAGCGGCGGGTGCTTGAGGCTGTCTGGCCTTGAGCATTACCAGGACCCCAGACAGACGAAAGCCCCAGGAGATATTTCTATCAACTGAGGCTAGCGAATGAACATAGACAATTCAGATGTTAGTCTCTTCTTTGCAGGGAGGCAAGATATGCTGACAAAATATGCCCTTGTGGCAATCATCGTACTCTGTATTACGGTACTGGGATTTACGCTGTTGGTGCACAGCTCACTATGCGAGCTGAGTATTAAAGAGCGTAATATTGAGTTTAAAGCTGTTCTCGCTTACGAATCGAAGAAGTAGCATCCGCGCGGGGGCAACCCCGCGTATGGGTTGTCAGGACGCATCCTCTAGCACCCATTTTTAGTTTGTTAAAACGGCAGCGCTGAGCGGCGCTGCCGTTTTTCACCTTAATGGGTGGCTAAACCAGGCTTTTCAGACGGTAGATCCACTCCAGCGCCTGACGCGGGGTCAGGGAGTCGGGATCAAGATTCTCCAGTGCCTCAACCGCAGGCGAGGTCTCTTCCGGGGCGGCGAGCAGCGACATCTGCGTGCCGTCGACCTGGGTCGCCGCCGCGTTGGGCGAGATGCTCTCCAGCTCGCGCAGTTTCTGCCGCGCGCGCTTGATCACCTCTTTCGGCACCCCGGCCAGCGCGGCGACCGCCAGGCCATAGCTCTTGCTGGCCGCGCCATCCTGCACGCTGTGCATAAAGGCGATGGTATCGCCGTGCTCCAGCGCGTCGAGGTGGACGTTGGCGACGCCTTCCATTTTCTCCGGCAGCTGAGTGAGCTCGAAGTAGTGGGTGGCGAACAGCGTCAGCGCCTTGATTTTGTTGGCCAGATTTTCCGCACAGGCCCACGCCAGCGATAGCCCGTCGTAGGTGGACGTGCCGCGGCCAATCTCATCCATCAGCACCAGGCTATGCTCGGTGGCGTTGTGCAGAATATTGGCGGTTTCAGTCATCTCCACCATAAAGGTCGAGCGGCCGCTGGCCAGGTCATCCGCCGCGCCGACGCGGGTAAAGATGCGATCGATGGGCCCGATCTCCACCTTCTGCGCCGGGACGTAGCTGCCGATATAGGCCAGCAGCGCAATCAGCGCGGTCTGGCGCATATAGGTACTTTTACCGCCCATGTTCGGCCCGGTGATGATCAGCATCCGCCGCTGCGGCGCCAGCTGCAGCGGGTTGGCGATAAACGGCTCTTTCAGCACCTGCTCGACCACCGGATGGCGGCCTTCGCTGATGCGAATGCCCGGCTTATCGCTAAAGGTCGGACAGCAGTAGTTCAGGGTTTCCGCACGCTCCGCCAGGTTGACCAGCACGTCCAGCTCGGCCAGCGCGCTGGCGCTGGTTTGCAGGTCGGCGAGATGCGGCAGCAGCAGGTCGAACAGTTCGTCATAAAGCTGTTTTTCCAGTGCCAGCGCTTTGCCCTTGGAGGTCAGCACCTTATCTTCGTATTCCTTCAGCTCAGGAATAATGTAGCGTTCGGCGTTCTTCAGCGTCTGGCGGCGCACGTAGTGGATCGGCGCGAGGTGGCTCTGGCCGCGGCTAATCTGGATGTAGTAGCCGTGGACGGCGTTGTAGCCGACTTTCAGGGTATCGAGGCCCAGCCGCTCGCGCTCGCGGATCTCCAGCTTATCGAGATAATCGGTGGCGCCATCGGCCAGCGCCCGCCACTCGTCCAGCTCTTCGCTATAGCCCGGAGCGATGACTCCGCCGTCGCGGACCAGCACCGGCGGCGCGTCAATCACCGCGCGCTCCAGCAGTTCGCGCAGTTCGGTGAACTCGCCCATTTTCTCGCGCAATTTTTGCACCGGCTGACGGTCAACGTCGGCCAACAGCTCACGCAGCAGCGGCAACTGCTGCAGGGCATGACGCATGCGGGCTAAATCGCGTGGACGGGCGGTACGCAGCGCCAGACGCGCCAGAATACGTTCCAGATCGCCGACCTGGCGCAGCACCGGCTGCAGCTCGGTATAGCGCTCCTGCAGCGCGCCGATGGTCTGCTGGCGCTCCACCAGCACGGCGGTATCGCGGACCGGCATATGCAGCCAGCGCTTGAGCATCCGGCTGCCCATCGGCGTCACCGTACAGTCGAGTACCGAGGCCAGGGTGTTGTCGGTGCCGCCGGCCAGATTCTGGGTGATCTCGAGGTTACGGCGGGTGGCGGCATCCATAATGATGCTGTCCTGCTGGCGTTCCATGGTGATGGAACGGATGTGCGGCAGCGAGGTGCGCTGAGTGTCTTTGACATACTGCAGCAGGCAGCCGGCGGCGCACAGGCCGCGTGGGGCGTTTTCCACGCCGAAGCCGACCAGATCGCGGGTGCCGAACTGCAGGTTAAGCTGCTGGCGCGCGGTGTCGATTTCAAATTCCCACAGCGGGCGACGGCGCAGACCGCGGCGGCCCTCGATCAGCGACGATTCGGCAAAATCTTCCGCATACAGCAGTTCCGCCGGATTAGTACGCTGCAGCTCTGCCGCCATGGTTTCGCGGTCGGCCGGTTCACTCAGGCGAAAGCGCCCGGAGCTGATATCCAGCGTCGCGTAACCAAAGCCCTTGCTGTCCTGCCAGATGGCGGCCAGCAGGTTGTCCTGGCGCTCCTGCAGCAGCGCTTCATCGCTGATGGTGCCCGGCGTAACGATACGCACCACTTTACGCTCGACCGGTCCCTTGGTGGTGGCCGGATCGCCAATCTGCTCGCAAATGGCCACCGACTCGCCCTGATTGACCAGTTTGGCGAGGTAGTTCTCCACCGCGTGGTGGGGGATGCCGGCCATCGGGATGGGTTCGCCCGCGGAGGCGCCGCGCTTGGTCAGCGAGATATCGAGCAGCTGCGACGCGCGTTTCGCATCGTCATAAAATAGCTCGTAAAAATCCCCCATCCGGTAAAACAGTAGAATGTCAGGATGTTGCGCCTTCAGCTTGAGATACTGCTGCATCATCGGCGTGTGGGCGTCGAGATTGTCAATTGTGCTCATGGGGTGTTATCCAGATCCCTGATTTGAAATGGCTGCGATTTTGTAGTTGTCGTCGTTATCACATGGATGAGACATGATAACGGAGATGGGCAGGTGAGGGAAACCGACGAAAGCGCGCGGCGCGATCCGGATTCCAGTTGCAGAGGGGGCGGGGTACCGTCACAGTGATTGAACCGCCGCCACGCGATCGTCTTCATACATTACGTTCGCCGTCGATGTTGTTCTGCCTTCTGGCCGCAGACCTCGTTACGACAACGGCTTGTGGTTGCTAGTCGTAAAGCCATTTACCTGCTTTTGCTGATTCGGCAAACATTTTGATGGTTAAAGGTTTACGCGTTTTTTCTACATCTTCTCGTTTTACTTTAAACCACCGAGTTAGCATTGGAGTATTCTCCCAAGGGAAATAACACGACCATTTAACACTGGAAAGATCAACATTAAATTTTTGTTCAAATTTATTTAAAGCGTCATGCAGATCGTCGCCGGGAGCATCAAATAAGTCATAATCAAGTTCCAATGGGATTTCTTTCCAATTTTTATCTAAACGGGTTGAGATCTCATCTTTAAACAAGTCTAAAACCTGATCTTGAATGCTTTTCATTAAAAGGATGTCCATTGTATACGGTCTTTGTGGCGAGCTATTGTTTTGTATTTTCGTGAGTTTTCCTTGAGGCTTGATAAATTGAGTTTACAAGTCCTATCCAACCTAACCACGGAACATAACGGGCGATAACACATCACAACCACCTTTGATTAGTGCCCCACCGTCGTCGTATATCCACATATTACCTGGAATAGCCATGCTTCTTCTTCCCTCTATTATCATTAGTGAGAAAACAGTGTATCGAGTTGATTAAGCGCAGTAAATAATCAATGTGTCGTTTTTGGATTAATACGGGAAATATCTTCTCTGTAATGATGGTTTATATTTAAAAATAGCTGTCGTAAATATTTCATTGGGTTATTACGCCATTGGTATAGATTTTAAATATAAATGACCCTCAATAATATAATGCAGGCAATTATTGCCAGAAAGCGTAAGCGCGGCGCGATCCGGATTCCAGTTGCGCCGCGCGGGGATTATGGCGCCAGATAAACCTGGGGGGCCGCGTTGTCCGGGTGCTGGACGAGGCGGACATCCGCCCCGTACCAGCGATGGATAACCGGCTGCTGGATCACCTCCTGCGGCGTGCCCTGGGCGACCAGATGGCCCTGGTGGAGCAGCAGAATGCGGTCGGCCCACAGGGCGGCGAGGTTAAGGTCATGCAGCACCACGCAGACATGCAGTTGCCCGCCGGCGGTGAGCCGTTTGAGCAAACGCAGCAGGTGCTGCTGATAGTAAAGATCCAGCGCCGAGGTGGGCTCATCGAGAAACAGCCAGCCCTGCGGCGCGCCGTCGCGCCACAGCTGCGCCAGACAGCGGGCCAGCTGCACCCGCTGCTGCTCGCCGCCGGAGAGGCCGGGATAGCGGCGACCGGCAAGGCCATCGCAGCCGGTGACGGCCATCACCGCCGCCAGCACCGCCGGATCTGCCGTCGCGCCCCACGGTGCGCGGCCCATGGCAATGACCGTTTCCACCGTCCAGTCGGCCTGCAGGGCCGTTCGCTGCAGCATGACCGCCCGACGGCGCGACAGCGCCTCGGGGGACCAGGCCTCCAGCGGCTTGCCTGCAAGGCGGCGGGTGCCGCTGTCCGGAGTCAGATAGCCGGTCAACAGCCGCAGCAGAGTGGATTTCCCGGCGCCGTTCGGCCCGATAAGCGCCGTCATCTCGCCGCCGCGCAGCGCGACGGAGACGTTGTCGATAACCTGTCGTTTACCAAGGTGAAGTGACAGCCCCTGGGCGCAATATTCATTAACCATGTCTGGAGTTCTCCCGACGAAAGACCAGCCACAGAAACCAGGGGGCGCCCAGCAGGCTGGTGAGCAGACCGACCGGCATCTCCGCCGGCGCCGCCACGGTGCGGGCCAGGGTGTCGGCCAGCAGAAGCAGGATTGCGCCGGCCAGCAGCGAGCCGGGGATCAGTCCGCGATGGTCCGGTCCCAGCCACAGGCGCATCAGGTGCGGCACCACCAGGCCGATAAAGCCGATGACTCCGCTGATGGCCACCGCGGCGGCCACCAGCACCGCGCTGCACAGCAGCAGCCAGCGCTGTAGCGCCTGCACGTTGACCCCGAGATAGTGTGCCTCTTCATCGCCAAGCTGCAGCAGATTGAGGCGGGACGCCATCCACCACACCGCCAGCGCCGCCGGGATAATCAAGGTCGCGGCCACCAGCAGCGTCGGCCATTCGGCCTGGCCCAGACTGCCCATTCCCCACAGCGATAGCTGGCGCAGCTGGGCGTCATTGCTCAGCCAGGACAGGACGCCGACCAGCGCGCCGCACAGCGCGTTGATGGCGATCCCCACCAGCAGCAGGCGCGACAGCGAACCCTCCTCCGCCCGGCTGAGGATGAAAATCACCACCATCACCGCCAGGCTGCCAATAAACGCCGCCAGCATCGGCATGTACAGGGCGATCAGCCCCGTAGCGGAGAACGGAAGCACCAGCCAGCTGGCCACCGCCAGCGCGGCGCCGCTGCTGATGCCCAGCAGGCCCGGGTCGGCAAGCGGGTTGCGAAACAGCCCCTGCATCACGCAACCGGAGAGGGCCAGCGCCGCGCCCACCAGCAGGGCCAGCAGCACCCGCGGCAGACGGATACTCAGCCAGATGTGGCGCAGCATCTCATCCCCGGAAGGCAGCAGGTTGACCAGCGGCAAGCGCATAGCGCCGAGGGTGGTGGCAAACAGCGTCAGGGAGACCAGCAGCAGCGTCATCAACAGCAAACGGGGGGCGAGGGCAGGGCGCATCAGGGCAACTGCTCCGCTTTGTTTCGCAGCGCGATTATCGCCTGCGGTGTGCGCGGCCCGAAGCCGAGCAGGGCCATATCGTCGATCGTCAGCAGCTGTTTATGACGCCCCGCCGGGGTCTGTGCCAGACCGGGCAGTTTCCACAGCCCGGCTTCGCCGCCCATCCCTTTGAGACCATCGGCGGAGATCACCACCAGATCCGCCTGGCTGGCGGCGACCCCTTCCTGCGACATGGCGCGATAGTGGTCGAAGCCCTGCATCGCGTTCTGCAGCCCGGCGGCGCGAATGGCGCCATCGGCCGCGGTGTGCTGTCCGGCCACCAGGGTATTCATTCCGCCGTGGCTGAGAATAAACAGCACCCGCTTAGCAACCGGCTGCGTGGGAATGGCGGCGATCTGTTGCTGAAGCTGCTGGCGCAGCGCGTCGCCTGCCGCCGTTTTGCCTAACGCTTCGGCAATGACAGCCACTTTGTTATCGATCGCGGACAGACTTTCGCCGCCCGGCACGTTAACCACCTTCACCCCGCTCGCCTGTACTTTGTGTAAGACCAGCGAGGGCTGCGCCTGGGCGCTCGCTAATACCAGCTGCGGGCGTAACGCGAGGATCCCCTCGGCGTTCAGCTGTCGCAGGTAGCCGACGTCCGGCAGCTTTTGCGCCGCCGGGGGCCAGCTGCTGGTGCTATCCCGCGCCACCAGACTCTGTTCCGCGTCAAGGGCATAGACGATCTCAGTGACATCTCCGCCGAGGGTGACGAGTCGCTCAACGGCAGCGTGGCTCAGCAGCGGGAAAGCGATGAAGAGCAGTAACCAGCGCATCATGCGGGCAGTCCTTCACGGGTCAGACGATCTACCTGCTGGCGCCATTGTGCCTGCTCGGGGTGGCCTTCGCTGCGCTGGCCATAGAGCTGGGCAATCTGGGTGCCATCTTTGGCGAACAGTTCGACGCTGGTGACGTGTCCATCTGAGGTCGGTTTACGGGTCACCCACACTTCATCGAGGCTCTCTTCGCGCAGATGCAGGGTAAAAGTGGTATTGAAGATATTCAGCCAGCCGCGCATGGGGGCCAGCTTTTCCAGGGCGCCGGTGAAGATCTGCACGCAGCCGCGATTGCCGACGAAAATCATAATTTCATTACCTTCCTGGCGCACCGTCTCCAGCAGCGACGGCAGCGCATGGCGATCCACGCGGCAGGCGAGGTCGTCGCTCACCAGACGGAAAGCCTGCTGGCGGGAAAGCTGATATTTACGCAGCAGACCGAAGAACTGGTGAACGTCGGTCATCGCGCGCCAGTCGTTCTCCAGGGCGGCGCCGTCGGCGGTATCGGCATATTTCACCGGCTCCAGCGGGCGCAGGGCCAGCGGTGCCGGCGCCGCCACCCGATGTTCCGCGATCAGGGTGTCCCAGGCCGCCATGTCGGTCTGCGTGGTCGCATAGACTTTCAGCAGGGCGTCGCCGTGGTGGTCGAAAAACTGGATGCTCTGGCGGCCATTATCGTTCAGATGGAAGGCGCTGGCCCACTGGCTGAGGAACAGACGCAGGTCGAGCGCGCGCGGGTTCAGTACCAGCCCGGCGTGGCCGCTGAGGTGCTGGTGCGTGAACTGGCCCACCTGTTCATGCACGGCATACTCGTTGCGGCAGATGCATTTGGTTTCGCCGACGCGCTCCAGGGCGGCAATCAGCGTCCGGGCGTCATCGCTCAGGCGCACGGCATCATGGCCGAGGCGGGCGGCGGTCAGCTCGGCTTCGCTGATCCCCATTTCCGCGGCGATATCGCGGGCATATTTCGCGGTACTGGCCGCTTTGGTGGCCTGGTAGCGCTGCCACAGGTCAGGGTGTGCATTTGGCATAATCATATCCTTCTCGACGATGAATATCCCCGGCCGGCGGGCCGGGGGCAGGTGCGTTATTATTCGGGCAATCAGAAGTCGACGTTGACGCCCAGCTGCCAGGTGCGGCCCGGCATCACCGCCAGCGCTTTATCGTTGGCGTCCTGGTTGGTGCCGGTCTCGATATTGCGGCTGCTCAGGTAATCCCAGTATTTACGATCGGTGAGGTTGTAGACCCCGCCATTGAGGCGCACGTTTTTCGCCACCTGCCAGTACGCGGTCCAGTCCAGCATGCCGTAGCCCGGCACGCGCATATAGTCGCTGCTGGCATCGGTAATGGCGGACCCGCTGTTGCTGTAGCTTTCGCGGTTGGTGGCGGTCGCCTGTTTCCCTTTGACAAAGGTCGCCGTCAGGGCGGTGCCGTAGCGTTTCGCCGGATCATCCCACGCCACGCCGACGATGGCTTTCATCGGCGCCACGCTGTCGAGGTCGACGTATTTATCGCCGCTGTAGCTGGATTTCGATTTCCCTTCGCTATAGCCGAGGGCGAGGGTGGTGCTCAGGCCGTTCACCTGCTCAAACCAGGTGCCAAAGTTAAATTTGGTACTGATCTCACCGCCGTAGATATAGGCTTTATCGCGGTTTTCCGCCTGATAAATGGTGTAGATGTTCGACGGCACATTCGTGAACTGGCCCGGATTATTGGCGCGGGTATAGCGCGTATAGGCGATAAAGTTCTTATAGCTGTTGTAGAACAGCGCCGTGCGCACGGTGATGCCTTCGGTGACTTCCCCCTTCAGCCCCCACTCGAGATTATCGCTGGTTTCCGTCTTCAGATCGGTATTGCCGATCAGGGCATACTGCTGGCTGCCGGCGTAGCTGGAGCCAAGGTTCCAGGAGCCATACAGCTGGCTGGCGTTGGGGAACTGCGCGCCGCGCTGGTACTGCAGGTAGGTCATCAGGCGCGGGGTGAGGTCGTACTGGAAGGTCAACGACGGCAGAACCTGGGTATCGCTGTTTTTGCCGTACAGATTCGCCACCGACGACTCGGTCAGTACGCTGCTGTTGGCGGCAAGGTCGGACAGATTTTCCGGCTTAGTCGATTGATGCACCACGCGCACGCCGGGAATAATGGCGAAGTTGTGGCTATCAAGGTCGAAGTTGATCTTATCCTGGACAAAGCCGCCGAGGGTGTAGCTGCGGCTGTCTGCCTCCGGCTGCATGATCTCGCTGTAAACGCTGGGGATCGGCGACTGGCTGAACGGCCGCTGGGTTTTGCTGGTGCTGGCGTTGAAGCCGGCGCTCAGATCGTGGCGGCCCAGGGTTTTCGCCAGCGCGGTCTGCAGGCCCCAGGTGTCGGTATCGTAGTTGGAGTTCACCGTCTGCATTCTGCGGGTGACGCTGTCCGGCATATAGGTCCAGTCATGGGCTTCGGTATGCTGGTAGTAGATTTTCGTGGAGACGCTGTCGAGGTAGTCGTTCATCGGCGTCCAGTCATCCTTCAGGCTCAGGCCCCAGCGCCGGGTCTGGCTGGTCTGGTTGGCGGTGCCGATGGTGCTGTTGCCGCTGGAGTCCCAGGTATCGTAGTGGGTGTGGTTGGTTTTATGGTAATAGTCGAAGGTGCTGGTCAGTTTGTGTTCATCGTTAGGTTGCCAGATCCCGGAGGCCAGAAACGCATCGGAGTGCCAGTTCGCCGGGTAGGCGTCGACGGTGCCGCTGTTGTTTTCGGTTTCCTGACCGTCACGGCGGCTGTAGACCAAAATTCCGCGCAGGAACTCATCGCCGCCGGCGACGGTCACCCCGTTGTGCCAGCTGCGATCCGCAGAGTCGTAACCGCTGCGGTAGCCGAAGGCGCTGGTCTTGCCCGGGCGCAGGTAATCATCCGCCGATTTCGGGCGGAAGGAGACATTTCCCCCGATAGCGCTGTTGGCCGTTTCCGTCGAGGTGGCGCCGGACTGAATATCCACACTGCCATACATATACGGGTCGATATAATCGCGGCCGATGCCGAAGGTGTTGAGGCCAGCGCGGCCGACGTAGCCGCGGCCGGTGGCGTTGGGTTGGGCGATACCGTCCACGTCGATGCCGACGCGGTTGCTCTCCATGCCGCGGATGTTGTAGCCGGTGTAGCCTCCGCGGTCGAAGCCGCTTTTGCCGTTGCCGGAGCCGCCGCTGGCCCCGGTGGCGCTGATGAGCGGCTCATAGCGCATGATAGAGCCAAAATCGTTAGCGCCTTTATCCTCCAGCTCCTGGGCGCTGATGCTGTGCTCACTACCGGCTTTCTGCACCGGTGCGGGGGCGGTGACGGTCATTTGTTCCGAGGTGTCATCCACCGCCTCGCCGCTAACGGCGGAAGTGTCTGCTGCGATGGCAGAAGTCTGATAAATTGCTGCAAGCAAAGAGGTCACCAGCAGGCGTTTTTTACACCATGCTGCTGACGGAGTCGATTTGTACATAGTCGCCACGCCTTGATCGTTATTAGTATCGGCTCACGCGTTACTTCCAGAGTTGCAGGTTGCTCCGTCTTTTCCGTTGCGGATGGGGTCTTACTCCATTTGTTGATTGCGAATGGTAATGATAGGTATTATCGTTTGCAACAAAATAATCATGTGTTCTTCATTTAAACTGCACTTTGTTTACAATTTGCCCTTTCAGACTTAGCGAGACGACGATGAACTCAAAAGCGGCCATCACCATCACCTACTGTTCCCAGTGCAACTGGATGCTGCGCGCCAGCTGGATGGCGCAGGAGCTGTTACATACCTTCAGCACCGACATCGCCTCGGTGACGCTGGTGCCGGGGACCGGCGGGATCTTCACGATCGATGTCGGCGGTCAGCAGATCTGGGAGCGCAAGCAGGATGGCGGTTTTCCGGATGCGGCCGAGCTGAAACGCCGGGTGCGCGATGTCTGTTTCCCGGAGAAGCCGCTGGGCCATGTGGATAAAGGTGAGCAGAAGGGGTGACAACCCCCTCCGGGCGACAAGCGCCCGGAGGAGAAGCCGTTAGCGGGCTAACTGCACGTCAACCAGCACGCTTTGTCGGCGGGTGCGTATGAGGGTGACCGCTTCTTCCAGCACGCCGGGGAGATCCTCGGCCCGGGAAACCGACAGGGCCGCCGCGCGGCTGGAGGCGGCGATCGCGGCGAAATCCGGCGAGGTGGTAAAGGCGGTGGCCGGAATGGTCTCCGCGCGGGCGGCGTAGCCGTCCGGGTAGAGCGCTTTGGTGCCGCCCGCGACGGCGCCCCATCCGCCGTTATTTCCGACCACGACGAGGACAGGGAGCTTCATTACCTCCGCAATATGGTGGCAGACCGCAGGGTTGGCGAACAGGTACGACCCGTCGCCGACGGCGGCAATAATCAGCTCTTCCCGGCGCGCAAGCTGCAGCCCCAGCGCGATAGGCAGGGCTTCGCCCAGGCCGCCGGCCAGCGCTTCCTGGTAATAGCTCTCGGCATGGATCAGTCCGGCAAACTGCGGCAGCGTGGTCAGTTCAGAAACGATCCGGCCACGGTGTTGATTCGCCAGATGGCCGAGGCAGTAGCTGAGCCAGGGTTTGGTAATGGCCCCCGTCTGGCTGGCATGGAGAAGCGCGTCGCGCTGGTTTTTCTGTTGCTGGATGCGGTTTTGCGTATATGCCGCCCGCTCCGCCACATGTTGCTGGCGGGCGGCCTGCAGCGGGCGCAGCGCCTCTTCCAGCAGGCTGAAGACTTCATCGGTCTCGCCCGCCAGGTTGATGTCCGCGCGATAGCCACGTACCGGGTAGCGGGAGAAGAGCGGATCGGGGCCCATCTGGATCACGGTGCAGTCCTGGCGACAGTCGCCCTCGGCGAGCATCCATGGCGCCTGCGAGTCGACCACCAGAATCACATCGGCGTCGGCGAGCCAGGCGCTGGGATCAGCCCCGGCGAGCAGTGGGTTATCGGCGCTCAGGGTCACCTCGGTACCCCAGTATTCCACCAATGGGATCGCCCATTCGCGCACCAGGCTATTAAGTCGCGCAAAGCCACCCGCCGTTCGGGCGCCGCGCTGGGCGAAGATGACGGGATGCCTGGCGCAGGCGATTGCCTCGGCGGCCCGGGCGATATCTTCCCGGACTGGCGCATAGCGGACCGGCTGCTGCGAAGGACCGGCCTGCAGCGCGGCCTCATCAATGGCAAAGGTCTCGCACAATGGCTCGCGCGGTAAGCTCAGGTAGACCGGCCCTTTCGGCAGGGAGCTGGCAATCGCCCAGGCCCGGTCAACATGCTCGCCGATCTGATCGGCCAGCCGCAGTTCAAAATCCCACTTCACGGATTCACGGATCAGCGCCGCCTGGTCGCGCATCTCCTGGCCGTAGCCAATCGGCGTATTGCGGCAGCCGAAGTGGGAATGTTCGCTAATCGGCGTGCGACCGCCAAAAATCAGCACCGGGATATTGCTGTTCGCCAGATTGATGACACCGCAGGCGGCGTTGGCTAACCCGACGTTGGTGTGAACCATTACCGCCTGCACCTTGCCAGTGCCGAGGTAGTAGCCGTGCGCCATGCCGATGGCGGCGTTTTCATGCGGGCAGATCACCAGCTCGGGTACCTTTTGCCCGGTCGCCCGGGCCTTTGCCCAGGCTTCAACAACCGGCGGATAATCGGTGCCCGAGTTAATAAAAATATATGCCACGTCCAGCGCCTGTAGCCGATGCAGTAACAGTTCAGCAGCCGATAATGTGATAGAGGCCATATTCTCTCCGTATTCACGCGGTGTAATCGCGGTAATTAAAAGGTTAAGAAAATAAATCCGCCCATCGTAATGATGGAGGCAATAATACTCAGCGCCATCGTCGAGGCCATTTCCTGCTCGCCGGTTTTATACTGCATGGCAATAATTATCGCGATGGAGCCTACCGGGATAGCCATCGTCAATACGACTTCCTTTATTTGCTCCATGCTGAAGCCCATTTTTAATAACAGGAGATAGCAGGCGCCGGGCACCAAAATATTGCGGGCGATAACGGTGATAATGGTAGCGGTGGTGATAACAATGCTGCGTGTATAGAGCACGATCCCGGCGGCAAACAGCGCCAGCCCGCCAGAGGCTTTACCCAGCAGACCCAGCGACATCGAGATAGTCTGCGGAATATGGATATCCGCCAGCACGATGATCAGGGCGATCACCGGTGACCAGACCACAGGTTGTTTAATGGCGTTTATCAC
The DNA here is from genome assembly GCF_057784655.1 of Klebsiella sp. PK18. Lineage (NCBI taxonomy): Bacteria > Pseudomonadati > Pseudomonadota > Gammaproteobacteria > Enterobacterales > Enterobacteriaceae > Klebsiella > Klebsiella sp. PK18. The sequence continues at coordinate 1,057,822 of NZ_CM173493.1, forward strand.
CCGTGTGCCAAAGGAGATATGCTGGCTTTTATCGCCAGTGGCGACCGACATCAGAATCATCACCAGCGGCAGCTGGAAGACATTTTGCGTGATGCTGGACACCGTGATCAGCGACGCGCTGACGGTGCCAAATAAAAAGGCCAGCACCGAGGTGCCGATGAAAGGAACCGCCGGCGAGCCGATGGCCAGCGCCTGCAGCGTACTGAGGGCGAGGTCGCGTCGGAACAGATAGCGGGCGACCAGTAAGGGAATGACGAAGCTCAGAATCAGCGCGAGGATAATGGCCACCGCAACCGGGCCCATGGTCATGACGATGTGCCGCGGCGTCATCACCATATTGCTGAAAATACTTAGCGGTAATGCATAGAGCATCACAATTTTATTGATGTCTCCTGCCTGCTGCCAGTTAAAGTCTTTTCGTTTACCGCTAATATAGCCGATGATGACGGTAATGATGACCGGTAATATAGCGCCTGAAATTAATAGAATATTGTTCTGTGTCATGGTGATATATTCTCATTATAAATTATCTTCGGGTCCGCAATTCGTTTTTGCCGTGCGTAATGAGGTTAATAAATCCGTTTTTCCTGATGCGCGGTAGCTATTTTTGAGCGTATTGATAGCGACATTTATTCGCTAAAACAGGCCGCAAGGGAAATGTAAAAACCGTTTGTTCAATGAGTAAATATCATGCCAATGAAATTTAAGCAGATTCAGGCTTTTATTACTGTCGCTCACGAAGGCAATATGACCCTGGCCGCGGAGAAGATGGGGATCACTCAGTCGGGACTGAGCCGGCTGTTATTGAGCCTGGAAGCGGACCTGAGCGCGACCTTATTCGAAAGACACAAACACGGTATGGCGTTGAGCGAATATGGCAGCGCCTTTTTACCCTATGCGCTGACGATGCTGAATACCGAACAAAAGGCCCGCGAGGAGATTGCGCTCATCCGCGGCGCCGGGAAAGGTATCCTGCGGATTGGCTGTGTTTCCAGCCTGCTGACCAGCCATTTCATCGATAAGCTGGCAGCTTTCCATCAGCGACATCCCCGGATCCATCTGCGGATCGTCGACCGCATTGACTCCGAGCTCTTTAAACTCCTGCTGATGCACGACATCGATATCGCCCTCTGCGGCCCCTTACCGCATGATGAGAAAATCGTGGTGCGCGGTAAAATTAACTGGCAGGACCGGATCTGCATCGTCGCCAGGCAGTACCACCCGCTACATCAGGCGGCGAACTTATCCCTCGAGGCGATGCTGGACTATCCGTGGATCATGCCGCCGCCGTTAAGTACCCCGATGAACATCCTTGAGGATATCTTTCGTGCCCATCAGCTACCCTGTCCGCAGCCAGTGATTGAGTGCGCGTCCTCCTCGGCCATTAAGGCCTTTCTGTGCGAGAGCGATCTGTTAACGTCGATGCCAGCCCCGGTTTACCGGCACGAGGAAGCGCTGGGCCTGCTGCGTCCGTTCGAACTCGAGGGCAGCGTTTTTATCCGCGATTTCTATGCCTACAGCCATTTCGGGGTTCTGTCCGGGGCAGCCCTGCAGTTGATCCAGCATCTCAAGCAGTGAGGCTGGTCGGGCACGAACGTTAAGGTGTATAATATATGCATCTTAATAACAGGCGAAAGGCGGGGAGATGGGGAAGCGTATCGAACGGGAAAAGATGACGATTCAGCGGATGATTGCCCTCTACCAGCGGCGCTGTCCCGGGGCGCTGGCCGATAATGCGCACTATCAGGCGCTGAACGCCTACGCCGACAAGCGCCTTGATAAGTGCGTGTTTGGCGAGAATAAACCAGCCTGCAAGCAGTGTCCGGTGCATTGCTACCAGCCGGCGAAGCGCGAAGAGATGAAGCAGATTATGCGCTGGGCCGGGCCGCGAATGCTCTGGCGCCACCCGATCCTCACTATTCGCCATCTGCTGGACGACAGGCGCCCGGTGCCGGCGCTACCGGAAAAATACCGACCGAAAAAATAGCGGCCTTTCCCTGGTCAGCGCGGCGCGTAGCCGGGCGACAAGTCGGCCCCGGTAAGGCATTAGCCGCCACCGGGGATGGTTGCTGAAGCCCTCTGTTTCTGACTATCGCGGATCGTGCTTGCCACAAAGGCGACCACAAACAGCGCGGAAAACAGCACCACGATAGTCGGCGCCGGCGCGCTGTCGAGATAAAACGCCAGCCACACCCCTCCCGCCGAGCAGCCGATGGCCACCGCTACCGCCAGCAGCAGGGCGTGGATAAAGCGCCGCACCAGCAGGAGCGCGATCGCCCCGGGAGCAATCAGCAGCGAAATCGACAGAATAATCCCCACCGACTGCAGCGTCGCGACGATGGTCAGGGCGATCATGCACAGCAGGCCGTAGTGCAATAGCCCGCCGCGCAGGCCGCTGGCTTTGGCCTGCGTCGGGTCAAAGGCGTGCAGCAAAAAATCCCGCCATTTGAGACCGATAATCAGCGCAATCACCAGCGCGATAGCCGCCGTTTGTCCAATATCGCGAAGGGATATCCCCAGCATGTCGCCGAACAGGATATGGTCGAGATGAACATCGGACTGGATCGCTACATACAGCACCAGCCCGGCGCCAAACATGCCGGAGAAGACAATCCCCATGATGGTATCGCGCTTGAGTCGGCTGTTATCGTCGAGAAAACCGGTCGTCACGGCGCACAGCAGCCCGGCGATAAACGCGCCGATGGCGAAGGGGATGCCGATAATGTAGGCCAGCACCACGCCCGGAAAGACCGCGTGGCTCATGGCGTCGCCCATCAGCGCCCAGCCTTTGAGCACCAGAAACACCGACAGTAGCGCGCAGGGCACGGCCACGATGATCGATACCGCTATCGCATTGACCATAAAAGGAAACTGGAACGGGGCCAGGAACAGGTTCAGCATGCGGCCTCCCTGGCGCGGCGGCGGCTGGCCAGCAGGCCGTGCTTCGGCGCGAAGATAAAGGTGATGAGGAACAACAGCGTTTGCGCGACCACGATAATGCCGCCGGTGGCGCCGTCGAGATAGTAGCTGAGCCAGGCACCGAAGAAACTGGTCAGACTGCCGATAGCCACGGCGATGGCCAGCAGGCGCGGAAAGCGGTCGGTTAACAGCCACGCGGTGGCCCCGGGAGTCACCACCAGGCAGATGACCAGAAAGGCGCCGACGGTCTGCAGCGCCGCCACGGTGCAGGCGGCCAGCAGGGTAAAGAACAGCAGCTTCAGGCCGCGGGTGTTCAGGCCAATCGAGCGGGCATGGTTTTCATCAAAGAAGGTCACCATCAGATCTTTCCACTTCAGCAGCAGGATCGCCATCGAGATAAAGCCGATCGCCGCCAGCTGGATAATATCCTCCGGGGCGATGGCCAGAATATTGCCGAGAATAATGGTCTGGATATTCACCGACGTCGGATTCAGCGACACCATAAACAGCCCGATCCCGAAGAAGGAGGAGAAGATCAGGCCGATAATGGCATCCTCTTTCAGCCGCGAGCGTTGCTGCAAAAACATCATGCTGCCCGCCGCCAGGCCGCCGGAGAGAAACGCGCCGAGCGAGAAAGGCAGGCCGAGCATATAGGCCCCGGCGACGCCGGGCACAATCGAGTGGGAGAGGGCGTCGCCAATCAACGACCAGCCCTTCAGCATCAGGTAGCAGGAGAGAAACGCGCAGACGCCGCCCACCAGCGCCGACACCCACATCGCATTGAGCATATAGTGATAGCCAAACGGCTCCAGCAGCCAGCTCATCGTGGGCCTCCTGCCGCGCGCCGGCTGATAAACGGCCGCTCGTCATCGGTGATAACCTGCGCTTCCCCGCCGGTCAGCGCGACGTGGCGTAGCACGCCGCTGAAAGCCCGCTCCAGATTCTCGGCGGTGAAGGTGGTTTCTGTCGGGCCGCTGGCCAGCACGGTGCCTTTCACCATCACCGTGTAATCACAAAATTCGCTCACTGACCCGAGGTTGTGGGTGGAGACCAGCATGGTACAGCCCTCATCGCGGAGCTCGCGCAGCAGGCTGATGATCCGCGCTTCGGTCTGCACATCGACGCCGGTAAAAGGCTCATCCAGCAGGATCACCTGACCCTGCTGAGCGATAGCGCGGGCAAGGAAAACGCGCTTTTTCTGCCCGCCGGAGAGCTCGCCAATTTGCCGATGGCGGTACTCGCTCATGCCTACGCGGGCCAGCGCGGCATCGACAATGTCGCGATCGCGCGGCTTTGCCCGCCGCAGCCAGCCCATATGGCCGTAGCGGCCCATCATCACCACATCCTCCACCAGCACCGGGAAGGACCAGTCCACCTCTTCCGACTGCGGGACATAGGCGACCAGGTTCTGGCGCAGCGCGCGGTTGACCGGCTGGCCGAGTATGGCGATCTCGCCGTGGCCGACGCGCACAAAGCCCATCAGCGCTTTAAACAGTGTGGATTTACCCGAGCCGTTAACGCCCACCAGTGCGGCAATGGAGCCGCGCGGTACGCTGAACGAGGCGTCGCGCAGGGCAGTGTGGCCGTTGCGCCAGGTGACGGTGAGCTGGTCGACATACAGTCCCGCTTGCGCTGCATTCATGGCTGCTTCCTCATCCCGTCCTGGATACCGTTGACGATGGTTTCGGTGGTGACGCGCAGCAGGTCGAGCCAGGTCGGCACCGGGCCGTCGGCGGCGCTCAGCGAATCGACATACAGCACGCCGCCGTAGTGGGCCCCGGCTTCGCGCGCCACCTGACGCGCCGGTTTATCGGAGATGGTGCTTTCGCTGAAGATGGTCGGGATGCGTTCTTTCTTCATGGTGTCGATAACCTTGCGCACCTGTTGCGGGGTGCCCTGCTGGTCGGCATTGATCGGCCACAGATACAGTTCGCGCAGACCATAGTCGCGGGCCAGATAGGAGAAGGCTCCCTCGCTGGTGACCAGCCAGCGCTTATCCGCCGGCAGCTGCGCCAGTCTGGCCTGCAGCGGCGCCATCGTTTGACGGATCTTCTCTTTGTAGGCCTCGGCGTTACGGCGATAGGTGTCGGCGTGAGGCGGATCGTACTTCACCAGCGCATCGCGAATGTTATCGACATAGATCAAGGCGTTATCTGCTGACATCCAGGCATGGGGATTGGGCTTCCCGCTATAGGGGCTCGCGCTGATGCCCATCGGCTGGATCCCCTTGCTGACCACCACCTCCGGAACGCCCTGTAAGTGCTGATAAAAACGGGCAAACCACCGTTCGAGATTAAGCCCATTGCTGAGGATCAGCTGCGCCCCCTGCGCGCGTTTGATATCGCCTGGCGTGGGCTGGTAATCGTGGATCTCCGCGCCCGGTTTGGTGATGGAACTGACGACGGCGGCGTCGCCGGCCACGTTCTGCGCCATATCGGCGATAACCGTGAAGGTAGTGATAACCCTGAATTTCTCCTGCGCGGTGGCCGGCGTCGCGGCCAGCAGAGCCAGCGCGCTGGCCAGCAGCAATGATTTCAGCAGTGTCAGGTGTTGCATAGGATCCCTCGCAATGGTGTGGTTAATTTCCCAGCGTTTATAGCCATTGCTATGTTATATAGCACAAGCTATTTACAAATGAAAATAATTCTTATTTGCATGCGTGAGTAATAATGAGCCGGGAAACGAAAGCGACAAGAAAGGGGGAGATAAGGCTGGCCCGGCGCGAACCGGGCGAAGATCAAGAGATATCGGCGACAGACTGGCGCGGGATCAGGCGGCCAGCCAGCGAGCGGCCCTCGGCGGTGAAGGTTGGCCGGTCGTCAATCAGGCTGCGAATACGCTGAATACAGTTATCCAGCAGCGCCTCCAGTGGCCAGGAGATGCAGGTCAGCGGCGGGTAGAGCAGCGAGGCGAGCGGGGAATCCTCAAGGCTCAACAGGGAGACCTCCTGCGGGACGGCGATGGTGAATTCGCGTAACAGACGCATCGCCTCAGCCGCGTAGCGGTCGCGTTTAACGATAATGACTGAGTATTTACTGAAGCTGTTAATTAAGGTCAGCAGCGCCTGCTCGACGTCATCGTTGGCCGTCAGCACCAGCTGGCGGTTAAAAGGAATGGAGTAGTTTTGCAGGACGTTGCGGTAGCCTTCCAGCATCTGACGGCTGGCATCGTCGCTATCGCTGTCCACCAGCAGGGCGATGTTGCGGTGTCCCTTGCCAATCACATAGCGGCAGGCGCTTTCGGTGGCGAAGGCGAAGTCGTAGCCCTGGCTGTTGCTCCCGGCGACGCCGAAGCGGTCAAAGGCGATAACGTTGCGCGGCGCGTCGGCGGCAACGGCGCCCAGCACCACCACCGCCACGCACTGGCGCTGCAGATCGTCGATCGCCGCCGCCTGCTCTACCGGATCGCTGACATACTGGACCAGCAGGCTTTTATTCAGCCCTTTCAGCGCCTGAGAGAGCAGCGGCAGTAGACGCGTGCCGTGGCTTTCGTCCTGCGCGGAAATCACCAGACCAACGTGGCTGGATGTCTGACTGGCGAGGTTTTGCGCGGCAAAGCTCGGGCGATAGTTGAGTTCTTCAACGGCCCGCAGCACAGCTTCCCGGCTCTCTTCGCGCACGCCCCGGGTGCCGGTCAGCACGCGGGAAACCGTCGCTCTTGAGACATTCGCTAATCTTGAAACATCATCAATCGTTGGCATGGCTTTTTCTGTCTGAACATTTTCGCCTAGCTTAACATACCTGCTGAAAAAAGTGTCTACCGCTGCCCGTCCGCGGCGCCGGGCAGACGGGGCAGCCAGGCCGCGCCGCGCACGCCGCTGGCGTCGCCGAAGCGGGCCGGTTTGATCTGCGTGCGGCAGGTGTCGGAGAAGATCCACGGCACGATGGCGGCAGGCAGATCGCGATAGATCTGGCTGACGTTGGACAGACCGCCGCCCAGCACAATCACCTGCGGGTCGAGAATATTGATCACCGATGCCAGGCTACGGGCAAAGGCATCGATAAAGTGTCGCCAGTGGGCCAGCGCGCGCGGATCGCCGTTTTGCGCCGCGGCGACAATGGCTTCCGCACGGGCTTGTTCCCCATAGCGGCGGGCGAAGCCGGTGCCGGAGAGAAAGCTTTCGATGCAGTTCGTTTTGCCGCAGTAGCAGGGCTGCGGCGGACCATCGCGCTCAGGAGTATAGCCCGGCAGCGGATTATGCCCCCACTCCCCGGCGATAGCGTTGGGGCCGCTGAGCAGTTGTTGATGAACGGCGATCCCCCCGCCGCAGCCGGTACCGATAATCACCCCGAAGACGGTGGAGGCCCCGGCGCCGGCGCCATCTACCGCCTCCGAAAGGGTGAAGCAGTCGGCATCGTTTGCCATCCACACCGGCTGGCCAAGCTGCTGCATGATATCCCGGCGCAGATCGTGACCGTTGAGCACCAGGCAGTTGCAGTTTTTAATGCGTCCGCTTTGCGGATCGATAGCTCCGGGCAGGCCGATCCCCAGGGTGAACGGCTGCGGGCTGACCGCGCGAATATCGGCAATCAGGGTCAGCAGCTGACGCATAAAGGCGTCATAGCTCTCTTTGTGGGTCGGCCGGCGCAGGCGCTGGACGCATTCGCCCGCCGGGTCCAGCAGTACGGCTTCCATTTTGGTGCCGCCAATATCTATTCCAAGATGTAACATAGTGACCTCGGGGAATCAGACCCGGCCAGCGCGCCTGGCCGGGGAACGCGCTAGGCGTGAAGTGGTTGCGCGCGGTAAATCGCAATCAGTTCGGCAATCAGCTCTTTCGCCAGAATGGAGGTCATCAGGTGATCCTGAGCATGGACCATTACCAGCGTCATTTTGGTTTTTCCCTCGCCTTCGTCAGCTTCGATAAGCTGGGTCTGTACAAGGTGAGCTTCGCGGGAATAGTGCGCCGCTTCCTGCATTTTGGCGTCGGCGGTGGCGAAATCACCCGCTTTAGCGGCGTGCAGCGCTTCGTAGCACAGACTACGTGACTGGCCGGCGTTGATGATGATCCCCATCACCTGTTCTTCTAATTCCATGATTATCCTCTGAATCGTTAGCGTTAAGCGGTTTGCGCCGCGTTGTCAGCCTGGCCGACGGCGTTTTCACGCTCCTGGGCCAGCAGCTGTTTTTCGTAAGCTTTGAGAAATGGCAGGTACATCACCATGGCGGTGGCCATACAAATGAGGCACAGGATCACCGGGCTAAAGCTCCAGTTCGCCGCCCACGAGGCGCCGATGGGCGCCGGCGTTGTCCACGGCGTCATCGATACTACGCGGCTGACGAGATCCAGCTTCAGCGCAAAGTACGCCAGGGTCGCGTTGACCATCGGCACCAGCACGAACGGCAGGAAAAACAGCGGATTCATGATGATCGGCGCGCCGAACAGGATCGGTTCGTTAATATTGAATACCCCCGGCACGACCCCCATCCGGCCAATCGTCCGCAGATGCACGGCCTTGCTGCGCAGCAGCATCAGCGCCAGCGGCAGGGTGGAGCCGACGCCGCCGATCAGCAGATAGTGATCCCAGAAGCCCTGGACATAGATGTGCGGGATAGCGGTGCCAGCGGCCATGGCCGCCTGATTGACCGACAGGTTGGCCATCCAGAACGGGTTCATGATCCCGGTGACGATCAGCGCGCCGTGGATCCCGGCGAACCACAGTACCTGACAGACCAGCACTGACAACAGAATGGCCGGCAGCGTATCGGAAGCCGCGACCAGGGGTTTGACCAGCGACATGATCGCTTCCGGAATGATCATCCCCAGCTGAGCCTCGATAAACAGGTTCAGCGGATGCAGCGTCAGAATGATCGCCAGCACCGGGATCAGGATCTCGAACGAGCGCGCCACCCCGGCAGGCACTTCCGGCGGCAGGCGAATGGTGATGTTATGCCGCTTGAGGAAGGCGTACAGCTCGGTGGAATAGATGGCCACCAGAATGGCGGTGAAGATCCCCTGGCCGGAGAAGTAGGCCGTAGAGATCTGGCCATCTTTCAGCGGCGCGGCCACCAGCAGAAACGACATCAGCGACAGCATCCCGGCGGTCAGCGAGTCCAGGTGATGGTGCTTGGCGAGGCTGGCGGCGATCCCGACGGCAATGAACAGGGTCATCACCCCCATGCTGAAGTTGAACGGCAGCATCAGCGCATCGCGATGATCGAGCGAAAATTGCAGCCAGGCGCGGGCAAAGCCCCACGTCGTATCCGGAGAAAACGGCGGAAAGATAAACACCAGCAAAAACGAGCCGACGATCATAAAGGGCAGGGCGGTAATAAATCCGTCGCGGATCGAGGTCACGTATTTTTGCTGGCCGATCGCGCCGGCCAGCGGCGTGATCTGCCGTTCGATCACATCGATCAGTTTAGCGTACAGAGAGCTCATGTTCTTTCCTTAGTTCTTGTTTTCAATGAGGGAAAGGGCGAAATCAAGGACCGCGGCGCCTTTTTGCATGCCGTAGTCCATCATATTGATGGGTTCGACGCGGATACCGTATTTATCCGCCTGTTTTTGCAGATCCTGCTGCATGTATTTCACCTGCGGCCCCAGCAGCACCACCTGATAATGGCCAACCTGTTCGGCGAACTCCGCTACGCCATAGGCATTGATCTCTACCGGCAGGCCCCGCTGTTCGGCTTCGGCAATCATTTTTTTCATCAGCAGGCTGGTGGACATGCCTGCCGAACAACACAACATTATTTTTTTCATAAGTACCGCTCCTGATGAGGTTGGATGAGCGGACTATAGTCAAAATGGATGCATTACGGAAAGCGCTTTCCGTTTGTGGATTTATTAATTGTGACCATGATCACCTATGGCAGGCTTTCACTTTCCGGTGTTGTGGGCGATCATCCCGGCGAGACAACCATTCGCAAAGGTAGGAGTATGAACATTCAGTTAATGAATGTGGCCGTGGACATCATCGAGCAGCGGCTGGCGCCGCTGGCGAATGTTCTGACGCGCAACAACCACATTACGGCGATGCGCGATAGCTTTGCGCTGGGGATGCCCTTTGTGATTGTTGGCAGCCTGTTGGTGCCCATTTTGTTTCCGCCCGTTTCCATCGACGGCGCCTCGCGTTTCGGCCAGGTCTATTTGCTACTGCGGCCTATCCTGCTGCCGACCTTTCAGCTAACCATTGGCCTGGTGGCGCTGATTGTCGCCTTCGGCGCCAGCGCCAGTCTCGCCAAGCAGTACCGTCTGCCGGAACGGCTCTGCGGTTTAACCGGGTGTCTGGCTTTTCTGCTGTTTATCGGCTTTCGCGAGACTGCGGTGAGCAATGTTTATCTCGGCGGTATGGGGATATTTACCGCCCTGATATCCAGCACCTATTCCATTGAGATAATTCGCTTTTTCTACAAAAAAGGCTGGTGTATTCGCTTGCCTGATGAAGTGCCGCTGATGACCCGCAATGGCTTTCAACTGCTGATCCCGCTGCTGGTGGTGATGCTGTCGATAAGCGTGATGAATGCCATACTGCTGCAGACCACCGGACGCATCGTACCGGAGTTGATCAGCGAAGCGGTGCGGCCGCTGGTGCTGGCGTCCGACACGCTGATGGCGGTACTGATCTCTTTATTTATCTGTAACTTACTCTGGTTTATCGGTATCCACGGCGCGCTGATCATCACCGGGATCATGAACCCCTTCTGGATGACCTATCTGTTTGAAAATCAGCAGGCGCTGGCGGCGGGTTCGCCAACGCTACCGCATATTTATCTGCAGGGGTTCTGGGATTTTTACCTGCTGATCGGCGGTATTGGCTCCACTTTGCCGCTGGTGCTGATGGCGATGCGCAGCCGCTCGCGGCAGCTGAAAAGCGTGGCAAAAATTGGCCTGCTGCCGTCGCTGTTTAATATCAACGAGCCAATACTGTTTGGTTTTCCGGTAATCATGAACCCGGTTTTTTTACTGCCGTTTCTCTTTGTTCCGCTGATAAATGCCTGTATCGCATGGTATTTAACTCAGCTGGGTATCCTCGACCGCGCGGTGGCGATGCTGCCATGGTCTATGCCTTCCCCGCTGGGGGCAGCATGGTCGGCGAACGGTAGCTGGAAAAATTTGTGCATGAGCCTGTTCGCGATGTTTAACGCCTGGATGCTCTATCGCCCCTTCTTCAAAGTGTACGAACGCCAGCTCGCGGAAACCGAACGCTGACCCCCTCGCCGTCGGCGGCTTATCCCCCGGCGGCACTCATTCACCTGCTCCTCCTTCCGCTCTGCTGCCGGCTCCCGGCGGCATTCTTGTTATTTTATGTGATCAGTCTCACGAATATATTCGTCGCGGAGCGAATTTTGTGAACCAGATAGGCAATTATGGAAAGCGCTTTCCATTAACGGATGTACATTTCCATTTTTGATCCGTAAATTTCCCCTCCGTTATCGGTTCGTGTTAACAAACATAACGTGGGAAAAAAATAATGATAAAGCTGAAACATTCAATACCTCTGGCTCTCCTCTCGCTGGCAGGGGCCAGCAGCCTGGCCTGCGCCGATCCGAAGTATGATTTTGCGCTGCATGGCTATATCCGCTCCGGGATCCTGGCGAACTCCGATGGCAACCGCGCGGACTCCGTCGGCCTGATGCCGGACGGTAAGTGGCGACTGGGCAACGAAGAAGACACCAAGATCGAACTGATCCCCACCGTGACGCTGACGGCGGACAGCGGCGTGGTGGCGAAAGTGCAGGCCAACCTCACTCATCAGTCGAAATGCACCTCCGACTGGAACTGTCAGGATGACGATGGCCATGACGTACAGTTTCGCGAAGGGTTCGCCGAGCTGAGCAATCTGGATTTTGCGCCGGAGATGACCTTCTGGGCCGGTAAGCGCTACAGCAGCTCCAACACCTCCAGCCATCAGTTCGACTGGGAGTACATTCAGTACAACGGCACCGGCGGCGGCTTCGACAACATGGATCTCGGCTTCGCCCGCTTCGACGCCGGGGTGTACGCCTTTTCACCCACCGAAGAAACCAAAGCCTACCCGGTGGATAAGGGAGATCAGGGCTACCCGGATGACTATTCCCTCAACCTGTGGCTGAAAAAGATCGCGGGGACAGGCTTCGATCTGGAGCTGATCGGCCACCATATGAACCGTAACGAAAACCACCCGACTTCCGCCGAGAAGGGCTATGGCGTGACCGGTATTTATAACTTTGACGGTTTCTATGGTCTGACCGGAGGCTACTCCCGCCTTGCATTGCAGTACGGGAAAGGGCTGGCGGCGGGTGACTCACTGGGTAAAAACGGCTGGGGCTGGGCCAATCTGGAAAACACTCAGTCCTGGCGAGTGGTGCTGGATAGCGTGGCCTCGATGGGCGACCTGGAGATCTCGACCTTCGCTTTCTGGCAGAAAGATAAAAACTACCGCTGGTGGACGGAAGATGACCATGGCTGGGGACGCTCGATGTGGGTCGCCGGTATCCGCCCTTATCATCAGATCACCCGCAACTTTGCCATGCAGTACGAGCTGGGCTACGAATACCTGGATGACAAAAACTACAAAGGGGTAAACGGCAAAGGCAAAGGCGGCCTGACCAAAGTCACCGTTGCGCCAACCCTGACCTTTGACTCCGGTTTCTGGGCACGCCCGCAGCTGCGCTTCTTCGTCACCTACGCGAAGTGGGATAAAGGTGTCTCCGATGCGCTGGACGGCAACTACAACTGGGATACCAATACCATCACCGCCGGCGGGTATTCCCGCAGTGGCTCTACCGACACCGTTAACTTCGGCGTACAGGCCGAGGTCTGGTTCTAAGGAGAGACAACGATGAAGCCGATGAAAAACCTGCTGCTGATGGGGCTGCTGTCCGCGCTGGGGGCCGGCGGGGCGCTGGCCGCCGAGCGCTCGCACTTTATGCACTTTATCACTCGCGACGGCGCCACCCTCAAGGACGGCGACAAGGTGTTTCGTTTCGCCGGGATCCACGCGCCGGAGCTGCACCGCATTGAAGACGACGCCCGCGGCCCCTGCAGAGCAGACCCGCGCGGCTGGGGACAATACTTTAAATGGCCAACGGCGCAGGAGCAGCAAAACTGGATCCAGGCGATGGTGCAAACCGGGGCGAAAGCCCAGCGCGTCTACGTGCTGTCGGTGCAGCAGGAATTTGATAAAGCCTGCGGGCGCGAGACCCATATTCTGGCGCCGGAAACGGCGGACGGCATGCCGCGGCTGAATGAGAAAGCCATGCGAGTGTATGACAACATGATTGCCGAAGCGGATAAACAGGGATTGCGACTGATCCTGCCGTTTATTGACCACTGGTGGTGGTGGGGCGGGCGTGAGCAGCTGGCGGCGTTCTACCACGAAAAAGCGGAAGACTTTTATCGGACCGATAGCAAGACCTTCAAAGCCTATCTGGATGTGATCCGCCAGGTTATCACCCGGACAAATACTGTCACCGGCCGCGCCTATTATGATGAAAAGGCGATCATGGCCTGGGAAACCGGTAACGAGCTGGAGGATACCAACGCCGATTTCCTGCATCAGACCGCGGCGTGGATTAAAAAATGGGCCCCTCATCAGCTGGTGGTAGATGGTACCTATAAGAAAATCAATTCCTTTGCGCTGACCGACCCCAATGTGGATATCGTCAGCAATCACTATTACACCAATGCCGATAATAACCATCCCGGGCAGGTCACGCAGGATCTGCGCGCCGTCGGCGGGCAAAAAGTCTATCTCGTCGGCGAGTTTGGCCTGCTGCCGGCGGATCAACTGAACGCCATTATGCAGTCGATCGTTCACAGCGAGGTCAACGGGGCGCAAGCCGCCGGCGGGCTTATCTGGGGCTTCCGCGGCCATCGTTACGACGGCGGCTTCTACTGGCATAAGGAGTCGACCGGGCACTACAGCTACCACCTGCCGGGGTTTGCCAAAGAAGGCGAAGCGAACCAGGAGCAGGCGGTGGTCGATCTGGTGCGCACGGCCGCGGCGCAGATGGCCGGGCAGCAGACGATGGCGCCGCTGCCGAAGCCGAACGCGCCTTTGCTGCGCGAGACCACCTCGCCCTTCGCGATCAACTGGATGGGAGCCGCGGTAGGACGCAGCTACGATGTTGAACGCGCCGACTCGCCGACCGGGCCGTGGACGGTGGTGGGCCGGGATATCTCCGATGGCGTTAACGAATGGAATCCGGAAACCATGGTTCTGTTCCGCGACGATTATCGTCAGCTTCAGCTCGGGCATACGTATTACTACCGGGTGACAGCGAAAAACGAGAGCGGTCGTTCGGCTCCTTCCAATGTGATTAGCGTGCAGCATAGCGAGGAGAATCAGCCGCCGGTTGTCACGCTGGAACCGGCCCTAACCACCACGCAGGACCAGGGCGTCGAGCTTACGGCCAGCTGGCAGGACGATGGCCTGCCGTCGCGAGAGGTTAAGGTGGGCTGGCAGCACGCCGGCGATGGTCAGGTGCATTTCTGCCATGCCGATCGGGCTCAAACCCGGGCCTGGTTTACGACGCCAGGTACCTATGCGCTGACGTTCACGGCGGACGATGGGCTGCTGAAAAGCAGCAAAACCGTGACCGTGACGGTGGGCGAAGCGACGGGGAAAGCGCCAGCAGATTTTTGTCGTTATTACGGCGAAGTTTATGGCGTGGCTGAGGGTCGGCTGACGGTGATGAAGAGTGATAAAGACGCGCTGACAGTTGGCGAGGACGGCTTCCTCGGCCCATTTGCCAACGAGGGGGATAAGATCGGCTGGCAGGTGCAGGCGCCGTGGAGCGGTCAGTTCCTGCTCAATGTAACCTTCAACGGCAAATGGGGCGGTAAGCAGAACTCATTTGTCGTCAACGGGGGCGCTCCGCAGGCCGTGGCCTTCCCGCAGACGGATGAGCAGGGCCAGCAGTTGCGGATACCGGTGACGCTTAACGCGGGGACTAATCAGATTGACTTCGGCCGCTTCGCCGGCGACTGGGGCTATATGTTCATTAAATCGATCGAAGTGGTCGCAGAGTAGTACGTTCAGGCTGCGCCAGACGGGCGCAGCCTTTTTTCGAAGGAGAGGTTATGCAGCAATATCAGTTTCCGCAAGGGTTTCTATGGGGGGCGGCGGCGTCCGGCCCGCAAACGGAAGGGGTCACCAATAAGCGCCATCGTTCCATCTGGGATAGCTGGTTTGCCGAACAACCGGAGCGATTTTATCAGCAGGTAGGGCCGCAAACCGTATGTGATACTTATCATCAGTATCCGCAGGACGTGGCGCTAATGAAACAGACCGGCTTCAACTCGTTTCGCACCTCGATACAGTGGTCACGACTGATCGCTGATTTGGAAACCGGTGCGCCGGACCCGGACGCGGTGCGTTTTTATCACGCCTATCTCGATGAGATGATCGCCAACGGCATTGAGCCGATGATCAATCTCTACCACTTTGATATGCCGGAAGCGCTGCAGAAACAGTACGGCGGCTTTGAATCGGCGCACGTGGCCGAGCTGTTTGCCCGCTTTGCCCGCACCGCCTTTAGCCTGTTTGGCCATAAGGTTAAATACTGGATAACCTTCAACGAGCCGATTGTGCCGGTTGAGGGGGGCTACCTGTACGACTTCCACTATCCGTGTAAGAAAGATGGCCGGCTGGCGGCGCAGGTGGCGTTTAACATTATGCTGGCGCACGCCAAAGCGGTAACGGCTTATCGTGAACTGGCGCTGGCGGGCGAGATCGGCGTGGTGCTCAACCTGACCCCGAGCTATACCCTCACTGACAGCGACGCGGATAAAAAAGCCGCCGGGTATGCCGACCTGTTTTTTAACCGCAGCTTCCTTGACCCGCTGGTAAAACATGAATTCCCCAAAGCGCTGTGCGAGATCCTCGCCGCCCACGACTGCCTGCCGACGACCAGCAAAGACGACGTGGCGTTGATCCTCAGCGCGGATATCGATTTTCTTGGGGTGAACTATTACGTGCCGCGGCGGGTAAAAGCGCGTGAGGGCGAATATGATCTCGATTATTTCACCCCGGAATACTATTTCGAAAACGCGGTGAACCCGCAGGGCCGCTTTAATCCCTATCGTGATAACAACGAGATCCTGCCGCAGGCGATCTATGACATTGCCGCCAATATTCGCGATAACTACGGCAACATTAAGTGGTATCTCGCGGAAATCGGCATCGCGATGGATCGACAATCAGAGGGAGAGCCCGGGGCGGACGGGGTGATAGACGATAATTTCCGCATCCAGCTGATGGAGGAGCATCTGGTGCAGCTGCACCGCGCCATTGCCGACGGCGCGAACTGCTTTGGCGTACACCAGTGGACGTTTATCGACAACTGGTCGTGGATCAATGCCTTCAAACGACGCTACGGCTTCTGGCGACTGGATCTGGAGACCGGCGAGCGACAGATAAAACGCAATGCGCTGTGGTTTGCCGAACTGGCGACCAGCAACGGTTTTACCAGCGATAAATAGCGCGCGGCGCCTGCGCTCCCTCTCACCGGCGCGGAAAGGGGGAGCGCACGAGGTTACACCAGTTCGTCTTTATTAATACCCAGCCGCTTCATGCGCGACAGGAGCGTGGTGCGCTTGAGCCCCAGCCGCTGGGCGGCGCCTTTCGGCCCGGCCACCACGCCGTTGCTCTCCTTCAGCACCCGGACGATCAGCTGATATTCATCCTCACCTTCCTCAGGCAGGACCGCCGGCGTTCGAGGAACTTCCACGATCTCCCGCTCCGGCAGGGAGAGCTGCAGTACGTTGCCGCGGGTGAGTAACACCGCCCGTTCGATAACGTTTTCCAGCTCGCGCACGTTGCCCGGCCACTCCATCCGCGTCAGGGTGCGCAGGGTTTCCGCCGGAATGCTGTCGATGTTGCGCCCCATGCGGCGGGCGATTTTAAAGGTAAAGGCCTTCACCAGCAGCGGAATATCGTCGGGACGTTCGCGCAGCGGCGGCAGGTGGATGGGGAACACGTTGAGCCGATAGTAGAGATCGCTGCGGAATTCCCTGTCGATAACCATCTGCTTGAGATCGCGGTTGGTGGCGGCGATCAGCCGGACGTCGGTCTGGATCAGCTTGTTGCTCCCCAGACGTTCGAACTCCTGCTCCTGGAGGACGCGCAGCAGTTTAGGTTGCAACTCCAGCGGCATATCGCCCACTTCATCAAGGAACAGGGAGCTTTTGTCCGCCAGCTCGAAGCGGCCGATACGCTGGGCGCTGGCCCCGGTGAACGCGCCGCGTTCGTGGCCGAACAGATCGCTCTCCAGCAGCCCGGCGGGCATCGCGGCGCAGTTCATCTTCACCATCCGTCGACCGTTACGCCCGCTGAGGTTGTGGATGGCGCGGGCGATAAGCTCTTTACCGGTGCCGGTTTCGCCGAGGATCAGCACGGTGCTGTCGCTGTGCGCCACCATCTCGACCTGTTTGAGCACATTGTTCATCGCCTCGCTGCGGCCGATGATCTCGCCGAATTCGCTCTCGACATTATTGAGCTGCTCGGTGAGGGCGAGGTTCTCATCCACCAGCCGCTCTTTCAGGCGCTGAATTTCGCGGTAGGCGAGGGCGTTATCGATAGCGATCGATACCCGCTCGGCGATCTGCCGCAGCAGCTTGAGATTGGTGGTGGTGAAGACCTGTTCGTCGCACTGCGCCAGCTTCAGCACCCCGAGCAGGGTATTGCCGGACATCAGCGGCAGCAGGCACAGGGTCTGGATCTTATTGCCCCACATCTCGAAGAGCATTTTCTCATACGGCGCGAGGGTGTCATGTTCGTGCAGGTTGAGCAGCAGCATCTCTTTGCTTTTGAACACGCGCTCGGTGAGGGTACCTGCTTCATCCACCTCGCTCTGGTCGTGAACCGGATGGCTGGCGTCAAGATAATGCGTGGAATAGATGTTGAGCTTCCCTTTGCGGTCGCTGCGCAGCACCACGCTGATGGCGTCGATCCGGAAGTAGCGATGGATCTCTTTCGCCACCTCGCTGACCAGCTCGTCGATATCCAGGCGTGAGAGCACCGCGTTGGTGATCGCCACCAGGATGCGAAAGTTGTCGCGCTCGTGGCACAGCAGATCGTAATCGACGTTATTGCTGACCCGGTTCTGAATTTGCTCGGTGACGACGGCGACGATCTGCGTGAAGGTATGCAGCCGCTGGAACTCTTTCTCGCTCCACGGCCGGTTGTCACGGCGCAGAAATTCACAGCCGCCGAAGATCCGCCCATCAGCCGCCAGCGGCAGCAGCGAGTAGTACCCGAACGGGCGATAGAGCCCGCTGCGGATAAGCTGCGGCCAGGTGTCGGCAAAGGTCTCGTGGTCGCAATGCAGAGCATCCGGCCGGGAGAGTAAGCGGCGCACCGGACCGTGGGCGAGCACGGTTTCGTCCTCGTAGCTCACCGGGTGGCCGGCTTCATCGCAGGCATACCTGGCCGCGCGGTGGTTACCCGCGTTCCACAGGATGATGGCCGCCTCGTCGGCGAGCGCTGACTGTTGCACCAGGCGGGTGAGAGTTTCGCTCAGCGCGGCCAGATCGGGCTGCTGTAATAAAAGCCGGGTGATATCGAACAGCCCCTGCTGGCCGAGATCGCTCATCGGTGTATACGACATTGCTTACGTCCAAAACGCGCCGACAACGTGGCGCATAAGAAAATGATGGTACAAATAATAGTATGTTAATAAAGCGGTTATTGCCGCTTTAACCCCGGCTCGCGCTGCGCTTAGCCGGGCTACGTGCGCGCAGTTTTGTAGCCCGGATAAGGCGCCAGCCGCTATCCGGGACCCGACGCCGTCGTTAACAAATTCTCGGCAGCGGCTCGGCGTGGGGAAGATCGAGCGTACGCTTCACGCCGTACAGCCCAACGGAACGCACGCCCGGGCGGTCGACCACTTCGCCGATTATCGCCGCATCGCGTCCCAGTGGGTGAGACCGCAAATGCGCTAGCACGTTTTCCGCGGCCTCGCGGGCGACGGCGAGCACCAGTTTGCCTTCATTGGCGAAGTTCAGGGCGTCCAGCCCAAGCAGTTCGCAGACGCCGCGCACCGTATCGTTGACCGGCAGCGTTGCCTCCTGCAGTTCGATGCCGCAGCCGCTGGCGGCGGCGAACTCATGGGCGACGGCATTGACCCCGCCGCGGGTGGCGTCGCGCAGAGCTTTCACTCCACTCAGTGGCCGCAGGGTCTGGATAAGCGGCGTCAGCACCGCGCAATCGCTGGACAGCGCGCCGTCCAGCCCCATCTGCTCGCGCAGGTTAAGGATGGTGGCGCCATGATCCCCCAGCGTGCCGCTGACCAGTAGCACATCACCGGCGCTAATCTGCTGCGTCCCCCAGCGAACGTCCGCCGGGATGGCGCCGATGCCGGCGGTGTTAATAAACAGCTTATCCGCCGCGCCGCGCGGCACCACTTTAGTGTCGCCGGTGACGATGGCGATCCCTGCCGCCCGGGCGGTGTCGGCCATGCTGGCGACCACCGCTTCCAGGGTGGCCATCTCCAGCCCCTCTTCGAGAATAAAGCCGCAGGAAAGATAGCGGGGGATGGCGCCGCTGACCGCCACATCGTTGGCGGTACCGCAGACGGCCAGCTTGCCGATATTGCCGCCGGGAAAGAACAGCGGGTCAATCACGTAGCTGTCGGTGGAGAAGGCGAGGCGGTCCCCCTGGGCGGCGAGCGCCGCCAGATCGAGGCGCGCCTGATCCTCCTGCTCCGCCAGCCAGGGGTTGGCGAAGGCCTGCATAAACAGGTCGCCGATCAGCTGCTGCATTGCCTGACCGCCGCTACCGTGGGCTAACTGGACGCTTTTCATGCTTCATTTTCCTGACTGCGATATTGATACCAGGCGGCGCAGGCCCCTTCTGAGGAGACCATCAGCGCGCCAAAGGCGCTTTGCGGATTGCAGGTGCGGGCGAAGAGCGGGCACTGGTGCGGTTTACAGCGGCCGGTCAGCACCTCGCCGCAGCGGGCCCGCGGGTCGTCGCACACGCGCTGCGGCGCCGGGCGGAAATGCGCCTCGGCATCGAAGCGCTGATAGGCTGGCGTAAGCTGCACGCCGGAGTCGCTAATGACCCCCAGGCCGCGCCATTCGCTGTCGCCATCCAGGCGAAAGACGTCGGCCATCGCCGCTTGCGCCAGCGGGTTGCCGGCATCCGGCACCACGCGACGGTACTGATTTTCCACATCGCTGCGCTGCGCTATTGTCTGCTCAACCAGCATCACCGCGCCTTGCAGTAGATCAAGCGGTTCGAAACCAGCGACCACTAAAGGACGATGATAGTCGCTGGCGATAAAGCCGTAGGCTTCGGTGCCGATCACCATACTGACGTGGCCCGGGGCGAGAAAGGCGTCGATACTGTTGTCCGGCTGATCCAGCAGGCTGCGCAGGGTCGGCAGCAGGGTGATGTGCTGGCAAAAAAAGTAGAAGTTATCGACGTTGCGCTCCCGCGCCTGACGCAGGGTGAGGGCGGTGGCGGGCATGGTGGTTTCGAAACCGAGGCCGAAAAAGACCACCTCACGCTGCGGGTTTTGCTGCGCCAGCCGCAGGGCGTCCATCGGCGAGTAAACGATGCGGACATCGGCGCCGCGGGATTTCGCCTGCAGCAGCGAGCCGTTTTTACCTGGCACGCGCATGGCGTCGCCGAAGGTGCAGAAGATGACCCCCGGACGGCTGGCAATCTCAATGCAGGCATCGATGCGCCCCATCGGCAGGACGCACACCGGGCAGCCTGGCCCATGAATAAATTCGATATTCTCCGGCAACAGCTGGTCGAGCCCGAATTTAAAAATGGCATGAGTATGGCCGCCGCAGACCTCCATGATGCGTAGCGGTCGCGCGGCGGTGTGCGGCAGCAGACGCGCACGCTGCTGAAGATGCGCCACCAGCTGCATCACCTGTTCGGGGGCGCGGTATTCGTCAACGTAACGCATTATCGCTCCTCGCCATACAGCAGCGCGCCGACGTCCGGCTCCACATCGAACATATTTTGCAGCGCCTCGAGAGTGTCGCGCGCTTCGGCTTCATTGATCACGCTCATGGCGAACCCAACGTGCACCAGCACCCACTGGCCGAGACGCGTCTGACCCTGCTCGTCAACGGCGCCCACCAGCGTCAGGTCGACGTCGCGCTGAATGCCACAGACTTCCACCTTCGCCAGCACGCCGTCGATGGCGCAAATTTGTCCCGGAATGCCTATGCACATCGCTGCGTCTCCAGCCAGGTGAGCCACTGCTCCATGCCTTCGCCGCTGGTGGCCGAGAGGAGAATAATCTCAATATGCGGATTGACCTCACGGGCGCAGGCCAGGCACTTCTCAACGTCGAAATTGAGATACGGCAGCAGGTCGACTTTGTTGAGCAGCATCAGGCTGGCGGCGGCAAACATATGTGGATATTTCAGCGGCTTGTCTTCGCCTTCGGTGACCGACAGCACTGCCACCTTATGGCGTTCGCCAAGATCAAAGCTGGCCGGGCAGACCAGGTTGCCGACGTTTTCGATAAACAGAATGCCGTGGTCAGCCAGCGGCAGGCGCGGGGCGGCGTCGGCGATCATCTGGGCATCGAGATGGCAGCCTTTCCCGGTATTGACCTGAATCGCCGGGGTGCCGGTGGCGCGAATGCGGGCGGCGTCATTGACCGTTTGCTGATCGCCTTCAATCACCGCGCAGTCGGCGCGTCCTTTCAGCCGGGTGAGGGTTTCGGTCAGCAGGGTGGTTTTACCGGAGCCGGGGCTGGAAACCAGATTCAGCACCAGCTGCTGTTTCGCCGCAAAGCGTGCGCGGTTGCGCGCCGCCAGACGGTTGTTTTTATCCAGCACGTCGATCTCCACTTCCAGCATCCGCCGCTGGCTCTGCCCCGGGGCGTGAGTCCCAGCCTCGCCATGGCCGTAATGCAGGTCGCCCTCTGGCGTGCGGGTGGGGGCGAAGTGATCGGTTTTGACACCGGTGATGGTCATCGTCTGGCGTGGGGCGGGCGCGAAGGGGGCGCTGCGGAACGCGGAATGCGGGTTTCGTTCGTCTCCTTCAATATAGAGGTTGCCTTCGCCACAGCCGCATGTTGTACACATAGTTTACTCCAGTTCTAAACGCTGAATCTGTAAGCCGTCATCCGCCACGATCTGTAGCTGGTCGTTATTGCAGAGCGGGCAGCGGCGGACGTGCTGCGAGACAAGATGGACGTACTGCTGGCAGCGTTCGCACCAGCATTCAGCCTGTTGTTCGGCGATATGCAGTTCGCACCCCTCCGCCAGCGTGCCCCGGCAGACCAGCTCAAAGCAGAAGGTCAGGGCGCTGGCTTCCACGCAGGAAAATGCGCCGACCTTGAGCCACACGCCGGTCACCCGTCGCGCGCCGGCCTGCTGCGCCTGTTGTTCAATAATTTCCAGCGCCCGCTGGCTGAGGGTGATTTCGTGCATAGTCGCCTCCGTATCGCAATGCGCCTTGTATGCAATAACGATGCCAGAATGAAATCGTCGTGGCCGGCAATGTCGATGTCGACGCCCCGGGGCTGTCATCGACATGTCGCATCGGCAGGGATGAATACAAAAACATAGTTAAATCAATTAAATAAAAAATGGCATGAAAAATGCTTAGAGGGTGCATCTCATGCAACGGAGAAACCGATATGACTATTTGGGAAATAAGTGAAAAGGCGGATTACATCGCCGACCGTCACCGGCAGCAGCAGGAGCAGTGGCACATCTACTGTAACTCGCTGGTTCAGGGGATCACCCTGTCGAAGGCCCGCCTGCATCACGCGATGAGCTGCGCGCCGGATAAAGAGCTGTGCTTCGTGCTGTTCGGCCATTTTCAGGTGTTTGTCGCGCTGGCGGAAGGCTTTAACAGCCACACCATCGAATACTACGTCGAAAACAAAGGCGGCGGTGATAAGTACCTGATTGCTCAGGCCACGCTGGCGGCAGATGGCACGGTGGACGGGCGGATCAGCAACCGCTCCCGCGACCAGGTGCTGGAGCACTATCTGGCGATTATCGCCACTGTCTATGACCGTCTATATGACGCCATGGAGCAAGACCAACCGGTGGATTTAAGCCATCTGGCCCTGACCCACTGATCGCGAGGTGTCGACACGTGTCGAAAATGACACCTGCGCAACCTGATTTCGTCAAAAATGACTTTCACCCGAGGATGACCCGGTGAACCGTTTTGTAATTGCTGACTCCACTGTCTGTATCGGCTGCCGCACCTGCGAAGCCGCCTGCTCTGAGACGCATCGCCAGCACGGCCTGCAGGCTATGCCGCGGCTGCAGGTGATGCGTAATGAAAAAGAATCGGCACCGCAGATGTGCCACCACTGCGAAGATGCCCCCTGCGCCACCGTCTGCCCGGTTAACGCCATCCAGCGCGTCGATGGCGCCGTCCAGCTCAACGAGAGCCTGTGCGTAAGCTGCAAACTGTGCGGCATCGCCTGCCCGTTTGGCGCCATCGAATTTTCCGGCAGCCGTCCGCTGGATATTCCGGCCAATGCCAATACCCGACTGGCGCCCCCCGCGCCGCCGGCGCCGGCCCGTGTCAGCTCGCTGCTCGACTGGGTGCCCGGCGTGCGCGCCATTGCCGTGAAATGCGACCTCTGCCACTTCGATGACCAGGGCCCGGCCTGCGTGCGGACCTGCCCGACCAACGCGCTGCTGTTGGTGGATAGCCGGGATATCGCCCAGGCCAGCAAGCGTAAACGCCAGCTGACCTTTAATACCGACCTTGGCGACTTGTCGCTGTTCCAGGCGCAACAGGGGGAGAGGGAATGAGTGTAATAGGATTAGTCAATCAGGCGGTGATGTGGTACGCCGCCAGCGCCGTGCTGGCCTTTGTGTTTGCCATGCGTAAACCGCTCAGCGGCGCTATTGCCGGGATCGGCGGCGCGGTGGCCAGCGCCATGCTGGTGGTTGCCGGCGGCGCAGCGCTCTTGATGCCGGAACGGATCCACGGCGGAATGCTGCAGTTTCTGCATCTGACGATGCGGGTGGGCGGTGTCAACGCGCTGTGGCTGCTGGCCATCGGCCTGTCGGCGCTGCCGGTGTCATTGTTCAATATTAGCTGGCATCGCCATCCGCAGGTGAAGGCCAACGGCCTGCTGGTCAACCTGCTGTTGGCCGCCGCCACCTGCGCGGTGGTGGTGACCAATATCGGTTCGCTGGTGGTGATGGCGGAGATCATGGCGCTCTGCGCGGCGTTTCTCACCGGCTGCGCCGCTTCCGGTAAGCTGTGGTTTGCCCTGGGGCGTCTCGGCACGTTGCTGATGGCCTGGACCTGCTGGCTGGTGTGGTCGACCTACGGCACCCTCGAGCTGGCGCAGATCAACCTCCAGGCAGTGGATATGATGCAGAACCCGCTGCTGTGGCTGCCGGGACTGGTGGGGTTCGCCCTGCTGGCCGGGGCGATCCCGCTGCACGGCTGGGCGCCGCAGGCTCACGCCGGGGCCAGCGCGCCGGCCGCCGCGCTGTTTTCCACCGTGGTGATGAAGGTCGGTCTGTACGGCATGCTGACCGTCTCGCTGGCCGGCGGCGTGCCGCCGCTGTGGTGGGGCGTCATGCTGCTGGCGCTGGGGATGATCACCGCCTTTATCGGCGGGCTGTATGCCCTGATGGAGCATAACATTCAGCGTCTGCTGGCCTATCACACCCTCGAGAACATCGGCATCATCCTGCTGGGGCTGGGCGCCTTTGTTACCGGCGTGGCAACCCGCAACAGCACGCTGATGGTGCTGGGTTTTATCGGCGGCATGTATCACCTGATTAACCACAGCCTGTTCAAAACCACGCTGTTCCTCGGCGCCGGGGCGGTGTGGTTCCGTACCGGCCATCGCGATATCGAGAAGCTGGGCGGCATCGGTAAAAAAATGCCGTTGATCTCCCTCGCCATGCTGGTAGGACTGATGGCAATGGCGGCCCTGCCGCCGCTGAACGGCTTCGCCGGCGAGTGGGTTATCTACCAGTCCTTCTTCAAAATGAGCACCGGCGACCTGTTTATTGGCCGTCTGCTGGGGCCGCTGCTGGCCGTCGGCCTGGCGATCACCGGCGCACTGGCGGTGATGTGTATGGCGAAAGTCTATGGCGTGACCTTCCTCGGCGCGCCGCGGACGAAAGAGGCGGAAAACGCCACCTGCGCCCCCTGGCTGATGACCCTGAGCGTAATACTGGCGGCGGTCTTCTGCCTCGTTGGCGGCATCGCCGCGCCGTGGCTGCTGCCGCTGGTGAGCGGCGCCTTCCCGGTGCAGGCTCAGGTATCGAGCGTGGTATCGCAGCCGATGATCGCGCTGCTGCTTATCGCCTGCCCGCTGCTGCCGTTCCTGCTGATGATCTTCTTTAAAGGCGATCGCCTGGCGGCGCGCTCGCGCGGCGCGGCGTGGGTCTGCGGTTACGACCACGAGCAGTCGATGGTGGTAACGGCCCACGGCTTTGCCATGCCGGTGAAAGAGGCCTTTGCGCCGTTGCTGAAGCTGCGTCACTGGCTGAACCCGGTGCGTCTGGTGCCGGGCTGGCAATCGGCCTCGGCGCCGGCGCTGCTGCGCGGGATCGCGCTGGTTGAGCTGGCGGTGCTGGTGGTGATTGTCATTTCGCGAGGAGCCTGAGAATGAGTCTGTTAATTGCATTGCTACAGGCGCTGGTGCTGTTTGCCGTCGCGCCGCTGTTGTCCGGGATCGTTCGCGTCGCCCGCGCGCGGCTGCATAACCGCCGCGGACCGGGGGTACTGCAGGAGTATCGCGATATCCTGAAACTGCTGGGCCGTCAGAGCGTCGGTCCTGACGCCTCGGGCTGGGTGTTTCGCCTGACGCCGTACGTCATGGTGGGCGTGATGCTGACCATCGCCACCGCGCTGCCGGTGGTGACGGTAGACTCCCCGCTGCCGGTGCTCGGGGATCTCATCACCCTGATCTACCTGTTCGCCATCGCCCGTTTCTTCTTTGCCATTTCTGGTCTGGACACCGGCAGCCCGTTTACCGCGCTGGGCAGTAGTCGCGAAGCGATGCTCGGCGTGCTGGTGGAGCCGATCCTGCTGCTGGGCCTGTGGGTGGCGGCGCAGGTCGCCGGCTCGACCCATATCAGCACCATCACCGATACCCTTTACCACTGGCCGGCGGCGCGCAGCATTCCACTGATTCTGGCGCTGTGCGCCTGCGCCTTCGCCACCTTTATCGAGATGGGCAAACTGCCGTTCGATCTGGCGGAAGCGGAGCAGGAGCTGCAGGAGGGCCCCCTGTCGGAATACAGCGGCAGCGGCTTTGGCATCCTGAAGTGGGGCATCAGCCTCAAACAGCTGGTGGTGCTGCAGATGTTTGTCGGGGTCTTTTTCCCGTGGGGCCAGATGACCAGCTTCAGCGTCGGCGGCCTGCTGTTGGCGCTGGTGGTCGCTGTCGTCAAGCTGGTAGTCGGGGTGCTGATTATCGCGTTGTTTGAAAACAGCATGGCGCGTCTGCGTTTTTGTGCCACCTCCCGCGTCACCTGGGCCGGGTTTGGTTTCGCCTTTTTAGCTTTCGTCTCCTTGCTGGTGGCGTGATTAAGAGAGTTTGAGCATGTCTGAAGAAAAAATCGGTCAACACTATCTTGCGGCGCTGCACCAGGCCTTTCCGGGCGTGGTGCTGGACGAAGCCTGGCAGACCAAAGACCAGTTAACCATCACCGTGAAGGTCAACTACCTGCCGGAAGTGGTGGAGTTTCTCTACTACCAGCAGGGTGGCTGGCTGTCGGTGCTGTTCGGCAACGATGAACGTAAGCTCAACGGCCACTACGCGGTCTATTACGTGCTGTCGATGGAGCAGGGCACCAAATGCTGGATCACCGTGCGCGTGGAAGTGGACGCCAACAAACCGGAATACCCGTCGGTGACGCCGCGCGTCCCGGCGGCGGTGTGGGGCGAGCGCGAAGTGCGCGATATGTACGGCCTGGTGCCGGTCGGCCTGCCGGACGAACGTCGTCTGGTGCTACCGGACGACTGGCCGGACGAACTCTATCCGCTGCGCAAAGACAGCATGGACTACCGCCAGCGCCCGGCGCCGACCACCGACGCCGAAACCTACGAGTTCATTAACGAGCTCGGCAGCAAGAAAAACAACGTGGTGCCGATCGGCCCGCTGCACGTCACCTCTGATGAACCTGGCCACTTCCGCCTGTTCGTTGACGGCGAGAACATTATCGATGCCGACTACCGCCTGTTCTACGTCCATCGCGGGATGGAAAAGCTGGCGGAAACCCGCATGGGCTATAACGAAGTGACCTTCCTGTCGGACCGGGTATGCGGCATCTGCGGCTTCGCCCACAGTACCGCTTACACCACCTCGGTGGAGAACGCGATGGGCATCGTGGTGCCGGAGCGGGCGCAGATGATCCGCGCCATTCTGCTGGAGGTGGAACGCCTGCACTCGCACCTGCTGAACCTCGGTCTGGCCTGCCACTTTACCGGCTTTGACTCCGGCTTTATGCAGTTCTTCCGCGTGCGCGAAACCTCAATGAAGATGGCGGAAATTCTTACCGGCGCGCGTAAAACCTACGGCCTGAACCTGATCGGCGGGATCCGCCGCGACCTGCTGAAAGAGGACATGATCCAGACCCGTCAGCTGGCGCAGCAGATGCGCCGCGACGTGCAGGAGCTGGTGGATATGCTGCTCAGCACGCCGAATATGGAACAGCGTACCGTCGGTATTGGCCGTCTGGATCCGGAAATCGCCCGCGACTTTAGTAACGTCGGCCCGATGGTGCGCGCCAGCGGCCACGCCCGCGACACCCGCGCCGACCACCCGTTTGTCGGCTACGGCCTGCTGCCGATGGAAGTCCACAGCGAGCAGGGTTGCGACGTGATATCTCGCCTCAAGGTGCGGATCAACGAGGTTTATACCGCGCTGAATATGATTGATTTCGGTCTCGATAACCTGCCGGGCGGCCCGCTGATGGTGGAAGGGTTCACCTATATTCCGCACCGCTTCGCACTGGGCTTCTCCGAGGCGCCGCGCGGCGACGATATCCACTGGAGCATGACCGGCGACAACCAGAAACTGTACCGCTGGCGCTGCCGGGCGGCGACCTACGCCAACTGGCCGACCCTGCGCTATATGCTACGCGGCAACACCGTTTCCGATGCGCCGCTGATCATCGGCAGCCTCGACCCGTGCTACTCCTGTACCGACCGCATGACCGTTGTCGACGTACGCAAGAAGAAGAGCAAAGTGGTGCCGTACAAAGAGCTGGAGCGCTACAGCATCGAGCGTAAAAACTCGCCGCTGAAATAAGGAATCGCCATGTTTACCTTTATTAAAAAAGTTATTAAGACCGGCACCGCGACGCACGCCTACCCGCTGGAGCCGATGCCAGTGGACAAAAACTTCCGCGGCAAGCCGGAGCATACGCCGCAGCAGTGTATCGGCTGCGCGGCCTGCGTGAACGCCTGCCCGTCGAACGCCCTGACGGTCGAGACCGATCTGGCCACTAAACAGCTGGCGTGGCAGTTTAACCTCGGGCGCTGCATCTTCTGCGGCCGCTGTGAAGAGGTGTGCCCGACGGCGGCGATTAAGCTGTCGCCGGAGTATGAGCTGGCGGTGTGGAAGAAAGAGGATTTCCTCCAGCAGTCGCGCTTCGCTATCTGCCACTGCCGGGAGTGCCAGCGTCCGTTCGCGGTGCAGAAGGAGATCGACTACGCCATCGCGCTGCTCAAGCATAACGGCGATACCCGCGCCGAGCTGCACCGTGAAAGCTTCGAAACCTGCCCGGAATGCAAGCGCCAGAAATGCCTGGTGCCGTCCGATCGTATTGAACTGACCCGCCATATGAGGGAGGCCAGCTGATGAGTACTTTACTTGGCCCGCGCGATGAAAACGGCATACCCGTGCCGATGACGGTGGATGAATCCATCGCCAGCATGAAGGCCTCGCTGCTGAAGAAGATTAAACGTTCGGCCTACGTCTACCGCGTCGACTGCGGCGGCTGCAACGGTTGCGAAATCGAAATTTTCGCTACCCTTTCGCCGCTGTTCGACGCTGAACGCTTCGGGATTAAAGTGGTGCCTTCGCCGCGCCATGCCGATATCCTGCTGTTTACCGGGGCGGTGACCCGCGCCATGCGCTCCCCGGCGCTGCGCGCCTGGCAGTCGGCGCCGGATCCGAAGATCTGTATCTCCTACGGTGCCTGCGGCAACAGCGGCGGCATCTTCCACGACCTGTACTGCGTCTGGGGCGGTACCGATAAAATCGTACCGGTCGATGTCTATATTCCGGGCTGCCCGCCGACGCCCGCCGCCACCCTGTACGGCTTTGCCATGGCGCTCGGCCTGCTGGAGCAGAAAATCCATGCTCGTCTGCCAGGCGAACTCGACGAACAGCCGACCGAGCTGCTGCATGCCGATATGGTGCAGCCCCTGCGGGTGCGCATCGATCGCGAAGCGCGGCGTCTGGCGGGTTATCGCTATGGCCGGCAGATTGCTGACGACTATATGCGTCTGCTCGGCCAGGGCGACAGCCAGGTGCTGCGCTGGCTGGAGGCGGAGAAAGATCCGCGTCTGACCGAGATCGTCACCCATCTCAACCAGGTGGTCGAGGGGGCGCGTATCCGATGAGCGAGACGGTGGTGTTCAGTCAGCTGAGCCGTAAATTTATTGATGAGAACGACGCCACGCCGGATCAGGCGCAGCAGGTGGTCTATTACAGCCTGGCGATTGGCCACCACCTCGGCGTCATCGACTGTCTTGAGGCGGCGCTGAGCTGCCCGTGGGAGGCGTATCTGGCATGGATCGCCACCCTTGAGGCGGGCAGCGCCGCGCAGCGCAAAATGGAGGGCGTGCCGAAGTATGGCGAAATCGTCATCGACAGCAGCCATGTGGCGATGCTGGCCAACGCCTTTGATAAAGCGCAGTCCGCGCAGACCCCGCAGCAGCAGGCGTGGAGTAAAACGATGCTCAGCATGCTGCATGATATTCACCAGGAGAGCGCCATCTATCTGATGGTGAGGAGATTACGTGACTGACGTTTTACTCTGTGTTGGCAACAGCATGATGGGCGACGACGGCGCCGGCCCGCTGCTGGCGGAGATGTGCACGGCGAACCCGGCCGGCCAGTGGGTGGTCATCGACGGCGGCAGCGCGCCGGAAAACGACATCGTGGCGATCCGTGAATTACGCCCCGAACGCCTGCTGATTGTCGATGCCACCGATATGGGCCTCAACCCCGGTGACATTCGCGTCATCGACCCCGACGATATCGCCGAGATGTTTATGATGACCACCCATAACATGCCGCTCAACTATCTGGTCGATCAGCTGAAAGAGGACGTCGGCGAGGTGATTTTCCTCGGCATTCAGCCGGATATCGTCGGTTTTTATTATCCGATGACCCAGCCGGTAAAAGAGGCCGTTGCCCGGGTGTACCAGCAGCTGGCAGACTGGCAGGGCCAGGGCGGCTTTGCCCGGCTGGAGGCCGCAGACGATTAACCCAGCGGCGAACCGGGCTCTCCGCCGGCGCACGACTGACCTGCCGGGAGCCCCGTTCCCGGCGGCGCCAGCTCAAGATTCTCTATCACTAATTTCCCGGGCGACACCGAGACTCTGACCTGCGTGCCGACCGGAAACCCCGCCTGCTCCAGCCAGTCGCCGTTCAGGTTCAGGGCTGCGTGGCGGGTGTAGCGCCGCGTCTCCCGCGTTTTGCGGTCTTCATGGCGTTTTCTGACATATCCCACGGTTAACTGGCGAATGGCCCTGGCTATCCCTCTGGCTGCGGTAGTGTGCTGTGCGCTCATGATGTGCTCCTTGCTGAAGATACCCCTGTAAAAGTACTGGATAAAATACCAGTTATTGTGAACAGGAGGCAAACCAGAAACTGGAATCAGGCTCGAGAAAAAAGCATGTAATAGATGCAACAGAAAGCAGACGCCCGTCCCCCGTTTATCGCGGGGAATGGGCGCGCGTGGGCGAGGACGCTTAGTCGAGATCGGCGCCGTTGCTGGCTATCACCTTCTGGTACCAGAAGAATGACTTTTTACGCTTACGCGCCAGGGTGCCGTTGCCGGCATCGTCGCGATCGACATAGACAAAGCCGTAGCGCTTGCTCATCTCGCCGGTTGACGCCGAGACCAGATCGATGCAGCCCCAGCTGGTGTAGCCCAGCACCGGAATACCGTCGCCGATAGCGTCGCGCATTGCCCTGATGTGCTCGCGCAGGTAGCTGATGCGATAGTCGTCATTGATGTCGCCATTGGCATCGATCTCATCGCGGGCGCCAAGCCCGTTTTCCACCAGGAACAGCGGTTTCTGATAGCGGTCGTACATCATGTTCATGGTGATGCGCAGGCCCAGCGGGTCGATGCCCCACCCCCATTCGCTGGCCGGGATGTGCGGGTTCTTCAGCGACTTGACGATATTGGCGGCATTGGTGTTGCTGGCGTTCATCTCCGCCGAGGCGCAGCGCGACGCATAGTAGCTAAAGGAGACGAAATCGACGGTGTTTTTGAGGATCTCGTCATCGCCCGGCTGTTTCGCAATCGTGACCCCTTTTTCCCGGAACACCCGCGCGGCCCACACCGGATAGGCGCCGCGCGCCTGGACGTCGATAAAGAACAGATTTTCGCGGTCCTTCTCCAGCGCCATCCACACATCTTCCGGCTTGCAGGAGTAAGGATAGAAATTGCCGCCCGCCAGCATGCAGCCGACCTGATTTTGCGGGTTAATCTCATGGGCGATTTTTGTCGCCAGCGCGCTGGCCACCAGCTCGTGATGCGCGGCCTGGTACTTCACCTGCTCCTGATTTTCACCCTCTTCAAACACCAGCCCGGCGCCGGAGTAGGGGCTGTGCAGCATGATGTTGATTTCATTGAAGGTGAGCCAGTATTTCACCAGACCGTCAAAAGCTTCAAAGCAGGTGCGGGCGTAGTGGCTGAAAAAATCCACCATTTTGCGGTTGCGCCAGGAGCCGTACTCCATCACCAGATGCATCGGCACGTCGAAATGACACAGCGTGACCAGCGGCTCAATACCGTGCTTTTTGCACTCCTCAAACAGTGAGCGGTAGAAGGCGATGCCCTGCGGATTCGGCTGTTGCTCGTCGCCGCGCGGGAACAGTCGGCTCCAGGCGATGGAGGTGCGAAAGACGCTGAACCCCATCTCGGCCATCAGGGCAATATCTTCTTTATAGCGATGGTAAAAATCGATCGCCTCATGGCTGGGGTAAAATTCGTCTTCACGCAGCGTAAAGCGCTTCTCCAGGCCTAATTTTACCGGCAGGCGGTGAGCGCCGTGGGGGAGGGTATCCACGGTGGTCAGCCCCTTACCGCCTTCAAGATAAGCGCCTTCAGACTGGTTGGCGGCCAGTGCGCCGCCCCATAAAAATCCCTGTGGGAAACTCGCCATGCATTACCTCATTATCAATTGTGTGTTCAGGCGTGGGATGCCTGGGCCCGGGCCTGGCGCGCTCTGGCGTCGGCAGCGGCCTGTTCAACGGGAATATCTTCAAAGCCGAGGATCAGCGTCAGGGCAAACGACAGCACCACCGACAGCGCCATCACGCCAAATACCCAGACGATAGTCATCGGATTGGCTGGATCGAAAAACTGCACGCTGGTAAACAGCCCTGGCGCCGCCATCGAATGGCTGGCCAGACCGGCGATTCCCGCCACCGCGCCGCAGATAAAGCCGCTGATTAAGCTGGCGATCAGCGGGCGCTTCAGGCGCACCGCCACGCCGTACAGCGCCGGTTCGGAAATCCCGGCCAGAATCGCCGATGCCGCGGCGGCCAGCGCCGTCTGGCGCAGCTCCGGGTTTTTGGTTTTCCACGCCACCGCCAGCGACGATCCGCCCAGCGACAGGTTGGCGCCGATCTCCGATGGCATCACCATGCCCTCTTTGCCGGTTTCGGCGATGGTCTGAATGATGGTTGGCGTAAAGACGCGGTGCATCCCGGTCATCACCAGCAGTGGCCACAGCCCGCCCATGATCGCCACCGACAGCCAGCCGAGATAGCTGTGGATCGTATACACCAGCGCGGAAATGGCGCTACCGATCCAGATGCCCAGCGGGCCAATCAGCAGGATCGCCAGCGGGGCGGCGATCAGCACGATCAGCATCGGCTTAAGGAAGTTTTTCGTCACCGCCGGGGTAATGCGATCCACCCAGCGCTCGATATACGACAGGCACCAGGTCATCACCAGCGCCGGGATCACCGTGTAGGTGTATTTCACCGCGGTAACCGGAATAAAGGCAAATTCAACGTGTTCGCCCTGGGCGGCTTTGGCCATCAATTCGATAAACCCGGGATGCACCAGCACCCCGGCGATGGCGATAGCCAGCGACATATTGGTTTTGAATTTCACCGCCGCGGAGGCGGCCACCATCAGCGGCAGGAAGAAAAATGCGCCATCGCCGATAAGCGCCAGAAGTGTCAGCGTCGGCGAGCCTTTCGGCAGCGCGCCGCTCATCTCAAGGATCATTGCCAGCAGCTTGACCATCGATCCGCCGATAATCGCCGGGATCAGCGGCGACATGGTGCCGATCAGCGCGTCAAGGATCCCGGCGCCGATGCGTTTCAGGGTTAGCGGCGCTTTGCCCTGCGGCTCAGCCGGGCGCAGGTCGCCAGGCAGCAGATTCACCACCTCGCGGTAGGCCTGGGAAACGGTATTGCCGATGATCACCTGGCATTGGTTATCGCTGCGCACAACGCCGAGTACCCCGGTCAGGCCTTTCAGGGTGGGGCTATCGACCTTTTCGTCGTCTTTGATCACGAAGCGCAGACGGGTCATGCAGTGGGTCACGGCGGCGACGTTATCGACTCCGCCGATTGCCGCGACTATCTGTTGCGCCAGGGCTGCATAATTTTTCGACATCGGATTTTATCCTGTTTATCAATAGGGTACTGATCTGCTACCGCGCCGCATCGCCGGGCGATACCATGTTTATATAGGAAACCGGTTCCACAAAATCATGGTGAGTTTCATTTGATTGCACAAGGAATAAAAAAGATGATCTCAATTTTGTGATTTTGATCGCGAAGCGTCGCCGTGAGCCGGATCGCGGTGGTGAACAGGGGAATGCTGTAAAAGCGGGAAACGTGCAGTACACTGCCTGCAACTTTTGCAACAGGAAGAATCACATGGCAACGATGCTGGAGGTCGCAAAGCGCGCGGGGGTATCGAAGGCAACCGTTTCGCGGGTACTGTCGGGCAACGGCTATGTCAGTCAGGAGACCAAAGACCGGGTGTTTAAGGCGGTGGCGGAGAGCGGCTACCGGCCTAATCTGCTGGCGCGCAACCTGGCGACCAAAACGACGCAAACCCTGGGCCTGGTGGTGACCAACACCCTGTACCACGGCGTCTATTTCAGCGAGCTGCTGTATCACGTGGCGCGGATGACGGAAGACAAGGGACGACAGCTGATCCTGGCCGACGGCAAGCACAGCGCGCAAGAGGAGCGGGAGGCGATCCAGTACCTGCTGGATCTGCGCTGCGATGCGATCATCATCTACCCGCGCTTTCTCACTGTTGACGAGATGGACGAGATCGTCGAGAACCACTCGCAGCCGATCATGGTGCTTAATCGCCGCCTGCGCCGCCACGCCAGCCACTGCGTCTGGTCCGATCAAAAAGCCTCGGCGATGCGGGTGGTGGAGCGGCTGATTGCGCTTGGCCATCGCGATATCGCCTTTATTACCGGCTCCCTTGACTCACCCACCGGCGTCGAACGCCTCGCCGGCTACAAAGACGCGCTGGCTGGCCACGGCATCGCCCTGAACGAGGCGCTCATCGCGGAGGGGCGCTGGACGCCGGAAACCGGCGCGGCGGCGGTGGAGATCCTGCGTCAGCGCGGGGTGACCTACAGCGCGCTGGTGGCGAGCAATGACGATATGGCGATCGGGGCGATGAAGCAGCTTCACCAGCTGGGCGTTAAGGTTCCGGATCAGGTCTCGGTGGTGGGGTTTGACGATATTGTGCTGGCGCCGTATATGGTGCCGTCGCTCGCCAGCGTCCGGGTACCGGTGACGGAGATGATTAAAGAGAGCATCAATCGGCTGATATTTATGCTGGATGGTGGGGAATTCAACTTTCAGCAGAGCTTCCCCGGGGCGCTAATTGAGCGTGATTCACTGGTGTCGGGTCCCTGTGCCTGACGTCGTCAGCTGTCATCGTCACTACTGACGATGACAGCAAGGCAAGACTGTAATATTATTTAAAATCAATATATTAAATAATTGGAACGTATTATGCATACTCCGGCGCGTAACCTTCTTACTGCTGGAGAAATGGATGAACCGTTTCATTATCGCCGATGCGAGCAAATGTATCGGCTGTCGCACTTGCGAAGTGGCCTGCGTGGTATCCCATCAGGAACATCAGGACTGCGCTTCCCTGACGCCTCACACTTTTCAACCGCGTATTCACGTGATCAAAGGGGTCAATGTCTCCACGGCGACCGCCTGCCGTCAGTGTGAAGACGCCCCCTGCGCCAACGTCTGCCCGAACGGCGCTATCAGCCGCGATAAAGGCTTTGTCCATGTGATGCAGGAGCGCTGCATCGGCTGCAAAACCTGCGTTGTTGCCTGCCCGTACGGGGCGATGGAGGTAGTGGTGCGCCCGGTGATCCGCCATAGCGGCGCCGGACTGAACGTCGTGGCGGAAAAAGCCGAAGCCAACAAGTGCGATCTCTGCTTCCACCGCGAGAGCGGCCCGGCCTGCATGGAAGTCTGCCCGACGCACGCCCTGGTGTGCGTTGACCGCAACAAACTCGAGCAGATGAATATCGAGAAACGTCGTCGTACGGCGCTGGCCTGGTAACACCGGGTATGAACGGGGTGCAAATCCGCATTCGCGGTAAAGTGCAGGGGGTGGGGTTCCGCCCCTTTGTCTGGCAGCTGGCCCGGACGCAGGCCCGCTGCGGCGATGTCTGTAATGACGGTGACGGCGTCCTCGTGCGGCTGGCCGGGGGCGACGATGGTTTTACTGCCGCTCTGGCTGACCACTGCCCGCCGCTGGCGCGTATCGACAGCACCGACTGCACCCCTTATTGCTGGACGGCCACGCCGCAGGATTTCACCATCCGCGAGAGCGGGGCGGGATGCATGCGCACTCAGATTGTGCCCGATGCCGCGACCTGCCCGGCGTGCCTCGCGGAGATGAACGATCCCCGGGCGCGCCGCTACCGCTACCCCTTTATCAACTGCACCCACTGCGGGCCGCGGTTAACCATTATCCGCGCCATGCCCTACGACCGGCCCTTCACCGCAATGGCGCCGTTCCCGCTCTGTTCCCCTTGTGAGGCGGAGTTCCGCGATCCTGCGGATCGCCGTTTTCACGCCCAGCCGATGGCCTGCCCCGACTGCGGGCCGCGGCTGGAATGGCGGGCAGAGGGGGAAGCGCTGGACGGCGAGGCGGCGCTGCAGGCGGCCATCACGCGGCTGGCGGCAGGCGACATCGTGGCGATAAAAGGCATCGGCGGCTTTCATTTGGCCTGCGATGCCGGTAATCCTACTGCCGTTGCCACGCTGCGGGCGAGGAAACACCGTCCGGCGAAACCGCTGGCGGTAATGTTGCCGTCAGCGGCGGGCTTACCCGCCGACGCCGCGGCGCTGATGGGCTCCCCGGCGGCGCCCATCGTACTGATTGCTAAAGCGCAGGTCTCCGGCCTGTGCGACGAGATTGCGCCAGGGCTTGCGGAAGTTGGGGTGATGCTGCCGTCTAATCCGCTGCAGCATTTGCTTCTGCAGGCTCTGGCGCGCCCCATCGTCATGACCTCCGGCAACCTCAGCGGCCGTCCGCCGGCGTTAAGTAATACTCAGGCGCTCAACGATTTAGCCGACATTGCTGACGGCTTTCTCTTGCATAATCGCGACATCCTGCAGCGAATGGATGATTCGCTGGTGCGGTCAAGCGGTGAAATGCTGCGCCGCGCCCGGGGCTACGTTCCGGATGCGCTGCCGCTGCCGCCGGGGCTACGAGACATCCCGCCGCTGCTGGCTCTCGGCGCGGATATGAAAAATACCTTCTGCCTGGCGCGCGGCAGCGAAGCGGTGCTGAGCCAGCACTTTGGTGATCTTGGCGAGGAAGGCGTTGAACAGCAGTGGCGCAGCACCCTGCAACTGATGCAAAGCATTTACGCGTTTGTGCCGCAGCGGGTGGTGGTTGATGCCCACCCCGGCTATCGCTCAACGCAGTGGGCGGTGTCCCTGTCGCTGCCGGTGGAGACGGTGCTGCATCACCATGCTCATGCCGCGGCGTGCCTGGCGGAACATCGATGGCCGCTCGACGGCGGCGATGTGATTGCCCTGACCCTTGATGGCATCGGGATGGGGGAAAACGGTGCGCTGTGGGGCGGGGAGTGCCTGCGGGTGAACTATCGCCAGTGCGAACATCTTGGCGGACTGCCGGCCGTGGCGCTGCCGGGCGGTGACCTGGCGGCGCGCCAGCCGTGGCGAAATCTGCTGGCTCAGTGCCTGGCCTTTGTCCCTGACTGGCAGGATTATCCGCACACCGCCCCCCTCCGCCAGCGCAACTGGCCGCTGCTGGCGCAGGCCATCGATCGCGGCATTAACGCGCCACGCGCCTCGTCCTGCGGACGGCTGTTTGATGCCGTTGCCTGCGCGCTGGATTGTGCGCCGGAGAGCCTGAGCTATGAAGGCGAAGCAGCCTGTCGGCTGGAAGCGCTGGCCGCCAGCTGCCCCGGCGTCAGCCACCCGGTTACGCTGCCGTGGCGCGACGACGCGCTGGACATAGCGACCTTCTGGCGACAGTGGCTGAACTGGCAGGCGACCCCGGCGCAGAAAGCCTGGGCATTCCATGACGCCCTGGCCTGTGGGCTGGCGGCGATGGCCTGCGACTGCGCCACCGCTCGCGGCATCGACACGATAGTCTGCAGCGGCGGGGTGCTGCATAACCGCTTGCTGGCGGCGCGATTGACCTTTTATCTGGCGGATTTTACTCTGCTGTTTGCGCAGCAGTTGCCGGCCGGCGACGGCGCAATCGCATATGGTCAGGCGGTGATCGCCGCCGCCCGCGGGCAGGCTCAAGGAACATAACAATGATAATGACAGTTTTACGCCAGCAGCCGCGCGCCGCGGGTCTGGTGCTGGGGTTGATCGCGGCGAATTTACTGGCCTGGTGCTGGGCGCTGCAGGCTTTTGGCGACAGCGGCGCGCTGATGGCCGCCAGCCTGCTGGCCTGGGGCTACGGCCTGCGCCACGCAGTTGATGCCGACCACATCGCGGCGATTGATAACGTGACCCGCAAGATGATGCAGCAGGGGCGGCGGCCATTCGCTGTCGGGGCCTGGTTCTCGCTGGGCCACTCATCGATTGTGGTGCTGGCCTCGGCGGCGATTGCCGCGACCGCCACGGCCTTCAGCGCGCAGATGAGCTGGCTGCATGACACCGGTAGCGTCATCGGCACCGCCGTGTCGGCCCTGTTTTTACTGGCGATGGCCTTTATCAACCTGGTGATTTTACGCAGCGTGTGGCGCAGCTTTCGGGCGTGGAAGCGCGGTGAGAAGGTGAGCGACGAAATCGTCAGCGGCGGCGGGGTGATGAGCTGGCTGTTTGGCAAAACCTTCCGTCTGGTTAGCCGCAGCTGGCAGATGTACCTGGTCGGCTTCCTGTTCGGCCTCGGTTTTGATACCGCTACCGAAATCGGCGTGCTGGGTATCTCCGCCGCCGGCGCGTCGAGCGGGATTTCCGTCTGGTCGATTATGGTCTTCCCGGCGCTGTTCGCCAGTGGTATGGCGCTGGTGGATACCCTCGATAACGTGCTGATGGTCGGCGCCTACGGCTGGGCGTTCAGCAAACCGCAGCGCAAGCTTTATTACAATATGACCATCACCGGCACCTCGGTGGTGGTGGCGCTGTTTATCGGCGGCCTGGAAGCGCTGGGCCTGCTGATGGATAAGTTTGCGCTCAGCGGCGGGATATGGCGCTGGGTGGGGATGTTAAACGATAACCTTGGCGACGCCGGATTTGTGGTGGTGGGGCTGTTCGTCGCCTGTTGGGCGCTGTCGGTGCTTAACTACCGCTGGCGCGGCTACGACAATCTGGCGCGTTAACCTGGAGATTTTCCCGGCTTGCGCTGTGCTTAGCCGGGCTACCCGATCTGCCCGGCGGCGCTGCGCTGCGCAGGCTGACCCAGGTCCTGGTGATGCATCCCTCTGCGTCAATAACCTCAATTACTTAACTCATTGAAAAATTATTATTTTTTATCAAATCTTCATTTTCCCTCGTTTTAACGACCCGAAGCATCTGTGATTTACCTCTTATTTACATAATTTAAACCACTCGTTAACTGGATAAAAACACGACAGCCTCGTTATAGTAGTTTTGTAAAATAAAACTAAGTTGTACAGAGTACAACAATAGCGAGATGTTCATGGAGATCGTTACCGCGCCGCACCTTGCGGCCAGAAACGTGTGGCTTGCGTTACCTGGTGAAGCAACATGACAACCCAGGCAGCCCATCCTCATCTCCGGACGCGGCAAAACGGACGCATCAGGCTGAAGTCACTTATTTCGTCACTACATCGTTTTCCTGATAAACATAATGAAACCCTGCGAGGAAACCATGACCGATCAATTACCGAACCGCGCTATCGATAACGATGCGCTGGAAAAAGAGACCATGCGGCGGGTTATCTGGCGCATCCTGCCTTTCCTGGTTGTCAGCTACCTGGTGTCGATTATTGACCGGGGCAATATTGGTATGGCTGCGCTGCAGATGAATGAGGATCTGGGCCTGAGTAAGGCGGCTTTTGGCTTCGCCAGCAGTTTGTATTTTGTCGCCTATTTTATCTTTGAGGTGCCCAGCAACCTGGCGATGCAGAAGGTGGGGGCGCGCTTGTGGATCCCGCGCATTATGATCAGTTGGGGAGTGGTATCGATGTGTATGGCGCTGGTGCAGAACACCACCTCCCTTTACATCGTCCGTTTTTTACTGGGCGCTGCCGAAGCGGGCTTTTTTCCGGGCGTGGTACTCTATCTTACCTGGTGGATCCCGTCACGCTACCGTGCGCGTATTATTGCCTCTTTTATGGTGGCCATTCCGCTGGCTAACTTTATCGGCTCACCGCTTTCAGGGCTGATCCTGATGCTGGATGGCTGGTTAGGGCTGCGCGGCTGGCATCTGTTATTCATTATTGAAGGGTTGCCGGCGGTGCTGCTGGGGATTGCCGCTTTCTTTATTTTGCGCGACCGCCCGCATCAGGCTGGCTGGTTAAACGACCGGCAGAAGACGTGGCTGGAAAACACGCTTCAGGCGGAGCGCCAACAGCAGAAACAGATCGGCCATACCACCACATGGCAACTGTTGAAGCATCGCCAAATCTGGCTGATGGCGTTGATTTACGCCGGTGCGTCGTCTGCCGGCACCACGCTTAGCGTCTGGTCTCCACAGCTGCTGAAGTCGTTCCATCTTGATAACCTGACCACCGGGCTGCTGAATGCCATCCCCTATGGACTGGCGTCGGTGCTGATGATTGTCTGGGGACGCAGTTCGGACCGGAAAAATGAACGCCGCTGGCACACGGCGCTTACCCTCTTTATGATTGCGGCTGGCGTGTTCGCGGCATTTATCAATCTGTCGCTTCCGGCCACCATTATGATCCTCAGTACCATACTGATTGGCGCTTATGCGGCGAAGGGCCCCTTCTGGGCGCTGGCATCGGGCTGGATGAGCAGCACGTCAGCCGCCGCCGGGCTGGCGGCCATCGGCGCGATCGCCAACCTGATTGGCGGCGCGGTGATGGTGAATGCCTATGGCATTATTAGCGAACGGACAGGAAGCCATACGCTGGCGATGCTGCCGCTGGCCGCCTTGTGTCTGGCAGGCGGCATTGCGGTGCTGGCCATGGGACGGCGTTACTCGCAGACTGCCAGGCAGGAAAAACAGATGACCCATTAATAAGCAAAGGCGGGATTTTTCCCGCCTTCTTAGCCAATCTTACTCTTTCAGACCGTAAAACCTTTCGCAGAATGGCTTGCTGGCGCCTAGCTTGAGCGACAGGCGGTTGGCCGTCTCCTGCATGAGCTGGCTGATGCCGTTTTCTTTACGATCTTCCGTCAGACGCGATGCCGGCCCGGTCAGGGCCAGCGCCGCGATCAGTTTATCGTGGACGCCAAACACCGGCATTGCGAAGGCCGCGGTGTGCGGGTCGCGCGCGCCGGAGGTATAGAACGGCAGCGTCGGTTCGTCTTCCTGCAACGATTCACCCAATCCCCAGTGGCGTAAAACCTTGCTGATAGCGGAACCATCCAGCGGGAACTGGCTGCCGGGCAGGTTGCTGTGGCGTAATCCCTGGGAGGCTTCGGCGCGGAACAGACACAGGCGCTGTCCCCCCTCAATCACATACCAGCTCGCGCTTTCGCTGGAGGCCTGTGACAGCGCCTGCAATTCCGGCTGTACGACTCTGGCAAGTTCAAATGATTGCTCATAGAGCTTGCCGAGATAGAGCAGACGGTGGCCGAGCGTATAGGTGCCATCGTCGTGCCGGATGATGTAGTTCATTCGCTCAAGCGAATTCATCAGGCGATAAACGGTTGTTTTGTGATATCCCGAAAGCTGGGCCAGCTCCGTTAACGTCAGACTGTCATTACCGGGACGGAAGCAATCAAGTAAAGCCAGCGCCTTTTCAACGGCAATTACGCCTTCATTCCCCATCATGTTCTCCTTTTTGCCGAACAAAATTGTACCTGAATTTTGTGAGTAACTTCGTGTTTACATCACAAACAACTTCGCAACACTGGCGAAAAGCGAAGCAATGCTCGTATAGTTGTTTTATATAGTACACGTGAGTTGTATCTAGTAAAACAAATGGAGAGTAACCATGCCTGCTTCGCAACAGAAACTCATCAACTTTGATATTGCGCGTGTTGACGCGGAAGAGGTCCGCCAGGCCGCCGAATTTCAGGCCGCCATTCTGGCTGACGTGGCCGGACGCCGTGGCACATTACATGGCCGCATCAAGCCGCTGGCGCCGCATATGGCGGTTGCCGGGCCAGCGATTACCGTAGAGGTCCGCCCGGGGGATAACCTCGCTATTCACGCCGCAATGGCCGTCGCCAAACCTGGCGATGTGCTGGTCATCGACGGGAAGGGCGATCTCTCCTGCGCGCTGCTGGGAGAGATCATGGCCACGCAGGCCCAGGCCAGCGGTATCGCAGGGATTATCATTGACGGTGCCGTTCGCGATGCGGAAACCTTAAGTAACCAACTCTTTCCGGTTTTCGCCGCCGGCCTGAATCCGTGCGGCCCCACCAAGTTCATTCCAGGCAGGGTCAATCACGCTATTTCAGTCGGTGGCGCCGCCGTGCAGGCAGGTGACTTAGTGGTAGGGGATATTGACGGCGTGGTCGTTATCCCGCGCGATGAAGTTCGCACCATCATCGAACTGGCGAAAGGCAAACTGGCGATGGAATCAAAACGTCTGGTTGCTATCCGCGACGGCGACCTTCGTCCGCACTGGCTGGAGAGCGCTCTGCGTCAGGCAGGGATGCTGAGCGAAGGGGAGACACTGCCATGAGCGCTAAAAACGTCATCCTGATTACCGGCAGCGATTTGGCTGCAGCAGCGCTGGAGATGCTGGAAGATTACGAGCTTGTCTTTGCCGGCCGCCAGCCAACAGAATCCCAGCTGATAGCCTTGTGCCAGCAGCACAATCCGCTCGCGATACTGGTGCGCTATGGCAAAATCACGGCCGCCGTCATGGATGCCGCCCCGGCATTGAAGGTGATTGCCAAACATGGCAGCGGCATTGATGTCATTGACGTTGAGGCGGCCACCGCGCGCGGCATAATGGTTCGCGCGGCGACGGGGGCCAATGCCGCCGCGGTTTCCGAACACACCTGGGCGTTAATTCTGGCCTGTGCCAAGTCGGTAATTCCGCTTGACCGCCGCCTGCGTGAAGGGCACTGGGATAAATCAACGCATAAATCACTCGAACTTGAGGGCAGAACGCTGGGACTGGTCGGCCTCGGCGCTATTGGCAGCCG
Organism: Klebsiella sp. PK18; assembly: GCF_057784655.1. Taxonomy (NCBI): domain Bacteria; kingdom Pseudomonadati; phylum Pseudomonadota; class Gammaproteobacteria; order Enterobacterales; family Enterobacteriaceae; genus Klebsiella; species Klebsiella sp. PK18. The sequence continues at coordinate 1,100,599 of NZ_CM173493.1, forward strand.
TGTGGCGAAAATTGCCGTCGCCTTTGGTATGAAGGTTCTGGCTTACGATCCCTACGCGAAAACGGTCCCGCCGGAATGTGAACGTGTTGACGAACTCAAAGACCTGCTGATGCAGGCCGATGTTCTGTCCCTTCATTGTCCCTTGACGCAACATAACAGAGGAATGATCAATGCCGCCACGCTGGCGCAGTGTAAGCCGGGCGCTATCCTGGTGAATACTGCGCGCGGCGGGTTGATTGACGATGTGGCGCTGGCCGCAGCATTAAAAGCGGGGACCTTGCGCTGGGCGGCGCTCGACAGCTTTCACAGTGAACCACTCACCACGCCGCATATCTGGCAGGCGATTGATAATGTCATTCTGTCTCCGCATGTGGGTGGCGTTAGCGATGCCTCTTACGTGAAAATGGGGACCGCCGCCGCAGCCAACATTCTGCAGGTGCTGCAGGAGTCGGCTCAGACAGAAACAACGTTTTGAGTGTTAACCGAACCTGCGCTCCCGGTTAATTTTTCGGCACTCTGTTTTCCGTGGCGCAGGGAGCGGCCAGACGCCGCCCCCTGCGCCGGCGGCGCTGCGCTTGCGCGGGCCTACAGTATATGAGCTTACGGGCGGCCTCCGTAGGCCGGGTAAGCGTAGCGCCACCCGGCAAAACAGGGCTGCCTGGACGGTAATCAACTCACCAGTTGCTTGAGCAGCGCAAAGGCTTCCTTCATTTTGTCTTCACTCACCACAAAGGCGCGCAGCTGGTTTTCGGCATCCACGCCTTTCGCTACCAGCCCCTCTTTGGCGGCCACGATATTCCACGTCAGATCGTCGCGGCGGGTGTCGCCGGCCAGATGCAGCGGCAGATCCGGCGTTTTCACTTTCACCAGCATTGGCGGCAGCTTGAGTTCCCCCGCCTGCGCCAGCAGGTTTTTACTCAGGCACATGGCGCTGAGTAAAATCGGCTGCAGGAACGGCAATACCGTACCGTTGATTTCCGCGCAGTCGCCGAGGGCGTAAATCGCCGGGTCGCTGGTTTGCAGTTGGTTATTGACCACCACGCCGCGGTTAATCTGCAATCCGGCATGGCGCGCCAGCGACGTTTCCGGGCGCAGGCCGGCGGCGGCCACCACCGCATCGACGATTATCGCGCGCTGGCGATCGAGGCTGACGCGGATGCCGTCGGCGGTTTGCTCCAGCCCCTCAAGCTGCGTTTTCAGCATCAGGTGTACGCCCATCTCGGTAAGCCGATGCTGCAGGCGGCTGCTGGCCTCCGGCGGCATCAGCGCCGCCAGCACGCTGGCTGAGTTATCGACTACCGTTACCGCTTTACCGGCGCGGCAGAAATCCATCGCCAGTTCGCAGCCAATCAGGCCGCCGCCGACGATCAGCACCCGCCTGGCGTCGTGCAGCTGGCTCTGCGCCGCGCCGTATTCGCGCTGGCTGTTCAGCGTCAGCATCAGCTCGCGTCCCGGTACCGGGGGGATAAACGGCGTCGCCCCGGTGGCCAGCACCAGTTTGTCATAGCGCCACTGGTTATCCTGGCTCTTCACTAACCGGTTTCCGGCGTCGATATCGCTCACCCAGGTGTGGGGAAACAGGCGCAGAGTGTACTGCTCGGCGAACTCGCCGGCGCTTTGCAGGGTCAGATCGTCGGCGTTCTGCCCGCGGCTGATGACATGGCTGAGGTCCGGTTTGTTGTATTCATCCATGCTATCGGCGGCGATTAAGGTCAGCGGGATTTGCGTATCCTGCTTACGAATATTTTTCACCAGCTGGCGGGCCGCGAAGCCCGAGCCGATGATGACGATGCCATCACTCATTTTGCCTCCGTCGCCAGTACGTCAAAGACATCTTTGCCAAGAGAACACTCAGGGCAGAGGAAATTGTCCGGCACTTCACTCCACGGCGTACCCGGCTGGACATCCTGGTTGGGTTCGCCTTTCGCCGGATCATAGACCCACTGGCACACGCTGCACTGCATCATGGGACCGAGATCGGCGGCCGCGGCGGCGGCACAGGCACAGTCCTGTTGTTCCGGCGTTGTCGCTGCTTCAGCAACCGGCAGCGGCGAGAGGGCCCACTGGCGGGCGATGTCGCGTCCGTGTTGGCGGCACAATTCCAGCGCGTCGATATCCGGGCGCCATTTGGCTTTCAGGCTCAGCGACATCTCAAAGCCGGCATCCTGCAGGCGGGTGGACAGGCGGTCTACCGCGCCGCCGCTCCAGCCGTGTGAGCCAAAGGCGCTGGCGCGTTTATTGCGAAAACGCAGCCCGGTCATCTCTTCCACCAGCCCGGCGATTTTCGGCATCATCACGTTGTTCATGGTGGAGGTGCCCACCAGCACGCCTTTCGAGCGGAAAACGTTGGTGAGAATTTCGTTTTTGTCGCTGCGGGCGACGTTGAAGATTTTTACCGCCACCCGCGGGTCAACTTCGGTGATCCCCTGGGCAATGGCGTCCGCCATCATACGAGTGTTGTTGGACATGGTGTCGTAGAAAATCGTGATGCGATCTTCCTGATAATCCGCCGCCCACTCGAGGTATTTCTCGACGATTTGCGTCGGGTTATCGCGCCAGACCACGCCGTGGGAGGTGGCAATCATCTCCACCGGCAGGTTGAAGCCGAGGATTTCAGTAATTTTCGGCGTCACCAGGCGGCTGAAGGGCGTCAGGATGTTGGCGTAGTAGCGTTGGCACTGTTCGTACAGTTCAATCTGGTCCACTTCATCGTTGAACAGGTGTTCGTCGCAGTAGTGCTGGCCGAAGGCGTCGTTGCTGAACAGCACCGCGTCGCCGGTCAGGTAGGTCATCATGCTGTCAGGCCAGTGCAGCATCGGCGTTTCCACGAAGATCAGCTGTTTACCATTACCGATATCGAGAGTATCGCCGGTTTTCACCACGTGGAAGTTCCACTCAGGATGATGATGGTGGCCGTTGATCGAGTCGATAGCGTTGGCGGTGCAGTAGATCGGCGTATCCGGGATCTGCATCATCAGCTCAGTCAGCGCGCCGGCATGGTCCTCTTCGGCGTGGTTAATGACGATATAGTCGAGGTCGGCCAGATCGATTTCGCTGCGCAGGTTCTGCACGAACTCGCGGCTGAATTTATGATCGACGGTATCAATCAGCACGTTCTTCTCTTCGCGGATGAGATAGCTGTTGTAGCTGCTGCCGCGCAGCGTTTTATATTCGGTGCCGTGGAAATCACGCACTTCCCAGTCACGTTGGCCAACCCAAAGAATGTTATTTTTAACCGCAATAGACATAGCAACCTCAATCAATACAGTGTGTTTAAACTCAGTTGACTGGCTTATATCAAGTTGCATGCCAACTTTTTAATTCATTGATAATTAGCTATTTTTAATTTTTTTCTGATTTTGGTTGCTGTCAAAATGACAATAGCTAAAATTGTCGATATGACAATGCGTGTTGTCAAAATGACAATGGAGCGGCAATGAGTTTTTCCGTCGACGAGCTGGCGAGAATCGCCATTGATTTACAAAGCGATATTGGTCACACCGACCGCTTTTCGCGCCTGATTACTACCCTGCGGCAGATCCTCGGCTGCGATGCCTCGGCGCTGCTGCGCTATGAGGCGCATCAGTTTGTGCCGCTGGCGATCGATGGCCTGGCGCAGGATGTGCTTGGTCGGCGCTTTGCCCTGGAAGGACACCCGCGGCTTGAGGCGATTGCGCGCGCCGGGGATGTGGTGCGCTTCCCGGCGGATAGCGATTTGCCCGACCCCTATGACGGGCTGATCCCCGGTCATGAGAGCCTGAAGGTTCACGCCTGCGTTGGCCTGCCGTTGTTTGCCGGACAGACGCTGATTGGCGCGCTGACCCTTGATGGTATGGATGCCGACCGTTTCGATAGCTTCAGCGATGAAGAGCTGCGGCTGATTGCCGCGCTGGTGGCCGGGGCATTGAATAACGCGCTGCTTATTGCCCGCCTTGAGGCGCAAAACGTGTTGCCGGCGCAGCCGGTCAATTATGCGCAACCTGAGCGCCAGGAAATTATCGGCCTGTCGGCGCCCATGCTGCAGCTGAAAAAAGAGATCGATATCGTCGCCGCCTCGGATTTAAACGTGCTGATAAGCGGCGAAACCGGCACCGGTAAAGAGCTGGTGGCGAAGGCGGTGCACCAGGGATCGCCGCGAGCCGCCAATCCGCTGGTCTATCTCAACTGCGCGGCGCTGCCGGAAAGCGTGGCGGAGAGCGAGCTGTTTGGCCATGTGAAAGGGGCGTTTACCGGGGCTATCAGCAACCGCAGCGGTAAATTTGAGATGGCTGATAACGGCACCCTGTTCCTTGATGAAATTGGCGAACTGTCGCTGGCGTTGCAGGCGAAGCTGCTGCGCGTGCTGCAGTATGGCGATATTCAGCGCGTCGGCGATGACCGCAGCCTGCGGGTCGATGTGCGGGTGCTGGCGGCGACGAACCGCGATCTGCGCCAGGAGGTGGTGGAAGGGCGCTTTCGCGCCGATCTGTACCATCGGCTGAGCGTCTTCCCGCTGTCGGTTCCGGCGCTACGCGATCGGGACAGCGATGTGGTGCTGCTGGCGGGCTATTTCTGTGAGCAGTGCCGCCTGCGGATGGGGCTGGCGCGGGTGATACTCAGCGAAGCGGCGCGAAACAGGCTGCAGCAGTGGTCCTGGCCGGGCAACGTGCGCGAACTGGAGCATGCTATTCACCGGGCGGTGGTGCTGGCGCGGGCCACCCAGGCCGGCGATGAAGTGGTGCTGGAGCCGCAGCATTTCCAGTTTGCGGTGGCCGCGCCGATGTTGCCGACTGAGACGGCGGCAGCGGTGCCGGCGACGGGAAACGTCAATCTGCGCGAGGCGACCGAATCTTTTCAACGAGAAGCAATTAGCCGCGCGCTGGAGGCGAACCAGCGCAACTGGGCGGCGACCGCCCGTGCGCTGGAACTGGACGTCGCCAACCTGCATCGGCTGGCGAAACGTCTGGGACTTAAAGGATCCCCGCCTGGTAAAAGTTCTGCAGGTTGATGGCGCCGACCAGTTGACCGTTTTCATCCACGACCGGCGCGGCGCTGATTTTGTGTTTCATCAGCCGCTCTTTGGCTTCCACCGCGCGGCTTTCCGCCTGCAGCGTTACGCCGTTGCGGGTCATCGCCCGAGTGACGCTATCGTTGAGCGTACCGCCAGCAACCAGCCAGCGGCGCAGGTCGCCGTCGGTGAAAACGCCCTGCACGCGGTTGGCTTCATCGCAGACCGCCACCAGGCCGAGTCCGGTTCGGCTGAGTTCAAGCATGGCGTCCATGACGTTAGCCTCGGTATTGACCCGCGGCACTTCTTCGTCGCGGCGCATCAGGTGATGCACTTTGTTCAGCAGACGCGCGCCGAGGGCGCCCGCCGGGTGGGAACGGGCGAAATCTTCTTCATTGAAACCGCGCGCCTGCATCACCGCCATCGCCAGCGCGTCGCCCAGCATCAGGGTGTTAACGGTGCTGGAGGTCGGCGCCAGATGCATCGGACAGGCTTCGCGCTCCACGGCGATATCCAGCACCGCTTTCGCCGCCAGCGCCAGCGGCGAGGTGGATTTGCCGGTCATCGCCAGCAGCGGAATGGATTTCTCTTCCAGCCGCGGCACGATGAGATCCAGCTCTTTTGCGCTACCGGAGTAGGAGATAAACAGCATCACGTCGCGGCTATCGAGCATACCGAGATCGCCGTGCAGGGCTTCCGCCGGATGGACGAAAAAGGCCGGGGTGCCGGTGCTGGCGAAGGTTGCCGCCAGCTTTTTACCGATGTGGCCGGATTTACCGATACCGGAGACAATCAGTTTGCCCTCGCAGTGGATGATGGTTTCCGCCGCGCGGATGAAGTCGTCGCCCAGGCGTTCCGGCAGGCGGCTCGCCTCCTGCAGCTCAAGCATCAGGGTCTGGCGTCCGGCCTCTAACAAAAAGTTACTCATGATGTTCTCCAGTAATAATGACTTCAATACCTTTGGCTTCCAGCGCCCGCTGGAATTCAGGGTCAATATCGGCATCGGTAATCAATTTATCCACGCGTTCAAGGCCGCAGACAATGTTGGGACTTTTACGGCCAAACTTGGATGAGTCGGCCATCAGGATCACTTCGCGGGCGGCGTTACACATCGCCTTACTGACGGTATAGACCTCGTTAAAGGTGGTGACGCCCGCCACCAGATCAATGCCGTCGGTGCCCATAAACAGCTTGTCGAAGCTGAATTGTTCGAATGCGTTTTCCGCCAGCTGGCCGTGGAATGAAGCCGATTTTTTACGGAAGGTGCCACCCGGCATCAGGATGGTCTGCTCGTTATCGAACTCGGAAAGGGCGTTGACGATATGCAGGCTGTTGGTCATCACCGTGATGTTATTGAAGCGGCTCAGCAGCGGCACCATCTGCAGCACGGTGCTGCCGGCGTCGAGGATGATTGAATCGCCATCGTGGATGTAGCGCACGGCGGCCTCGGCAATCTGCGCTTTCTTGTGGGTGTTGATCAGCGTCTTGTGGTCGATAGGCGGGTCGGCCTCGTCTTTATTCAACACTACGCCGCCGTAGGTGCGGATGACGGTCCCGGCATTCTCCAGAATCACCAGATCCTTGCGGATAGTGGTGCCGGTGGTGTCGAAGTGTTGCGCCAGCTCTTCGACCGAGCATTTGCCCTGCGATTGCAGGTGCTCGAGAATGGCTGCCTGGCGCTGACGTGGTTTCATAGGCGTTGTATCCTGCGTTTAAGTTTCGAAGTGATAATTTCGCAAGATATTAACTTTCACAACGAAATTATGCATGTTTCGGATTAAGCGCTAATGATAGTGCATTCTGACAGAGCGGATCATTGGGAAAGATCACATCAGGCTGCAATTCCTTGAGATGTTTACCGCTAAGCGTGGGGATTTTTTGCGGGCTGGCGAAGACGGTGAGACCCTTCATCAACAGCGTATCGCAAATACGATCGTTTTCATCGACGGCGATAGCGACAATCGCGCGTGGTTTAAAGCGCCCGGAGGAACGGCCGACGCCAACGCGGCCCTGCTGGCAAAGGCTATCAAAAGCGCGATTGAAGCGGCGAATTTGCCAGCCGCCGAAAGCCAGCTGAGTCAGCCAGGCGATAGCGGCGACGGTGATTAATGTGGTAACCATAATGTCTCCTGAAGGTGGGGTACCGGGTAAAACCCGGGTACCGTTTTTTGTCGGGTGGCGGCTAGCGCCTGACCCGACCGACATTTTTGTAGCCCGGATAAGCGCCGCGCCATCCGGGAACCTTTTAAAACATCACCTGGCCGCCGGTAACGTTAATTGACTGCCCGGTGCAGTACGACGCCTGCGGGCTGGCGTAAAACATCAACACGTTCAGCACATCCTGGTAATCGCAGCCGCGTTTCAACGGCACCTTATCGATGTAGTACTGCTCGACTTCGCTCTCATCAATGCCGAGCTTGGTGGCATACTGCGGCAGCAGCGACTGGAACATCGGCGATTTCAACAGATTGCCGAGCATCAGCGAATGGACGGTAATACCGTACTCCGCCAGATCCAGCGCCAGCGACTGGGTCAGCCCGACGCCGCCGAACTTCGCCGCGCTGTAGCCGGAGTTGTGCTTACTGCCCACTTTGCCGGACTTCGAGTTGATCTGAATGATGCGACCTTTAATGCCATCGCGGATCATCAGCCGCGAGAACTCGCGGGCGCAGAGGAAATAGCCCACCAGGTTCACCTGCAGCGAGCGGTCGAAATCCCCCAGCGCGAAGTCGCTAATAAACGCCGCTTTGGCAATCCCGGCGCTGTACACCAGCAGATCGACGCGCGTGAAAATCTCATCCACCCCGTGAGCCAGGGCAGTGACGCTGGCTTCGCTGGTGGCGTCGGCGCCGAAGCCGTATGCCGTGCCTTCGCCATATTCAGCGTTGATCTCCTGGGCGACGCGGCTGGCTTTTTCACTTTGAATATCGACCACCGCCACGCGGTAGCCCTCGGCGGCCAGACCGCGGCACAGAAACTCTCCTAAGGTTTGTCCGCCACCAATGACAACAGCAACCTGATTCATCTTTCTCTCCTTCTAAGCAACAAATTTCAGTACGCAGCCGGTCGCGATAGCATCCGGCACCGGGCCGGCGACGTGAACGGTTCCGGGAAACTCCGCTTCACGATGGCCGTCGAAGCGCAGGGTGATGTGGCCCAGCTCGCGCAGGTTTTGTTCGGCGACCTCGCCGACGGCGGTCACCGGATAACGCCTGTCGCCGAGCTGCAGCTCTGCGCCCGGCGTCAGGGGGCCGGCAAGCTCGCCGTGGTTGTGAATAAAGCAATACTCTTCGATATCCGCCGGGGCGCCCTCGCGGAAGGTGATCAGCATCTGCTCTTCCAGCGCCATCGTCGCGCAGGCGCCGATGCGGGTAATGGTGGTGTGGTAAATGACGGTCATCTTCAGGAACCTCTTACTGGTAAATAAATCCGGAAACGAACCACGCGATCAGCACGGTTGGCGCGCCGGTGAGGAAGCGGCTGACCAGCACCGACGGCACGCCGACGCGCACGGTATCCTGACGGGCCTCGGCCAGCGACAGGCCTACCGGGATAAAATCGCAGGCGGCCTGGGCGTTAATGGCAAACAGCGCGGGCAGGGCGAGGTGCGGTGGAATGTTGCCAAGGCCGATCTGGACGCCGATCAGCACGCCGATGACCTGGGCGATAACGGCGCCGGGGCCGAGAAACGGCGACAGCAGCGGGAAGGAGCAGATCAGCGCCAGGGTCACCAGCCCCAGCGGATGGCTGGCAAGCGGCGCCAGGCCGTGGGCAATCCAGTCGCCGATGCCGGAGGCCATGATGATGCCGATCAGCGCCGAGACGAAGGCCATAAACGGCAGAATGGTTTTCAGCACCGTGTCGATGGTGTCGCGTCCGGCCTGGAACAGCACCGCCACCACCGATCCCATCCCCATCCCGACCTTAGCCAGCAGGCCGTCGCTCTGTTCGGTGATCTTTTTGCTGGCGTCATAATCGCGGCCCGCGGCAGGGAGTGGTTGCGCTGCCGTCTCGCCGCTATCTTCCAGCAGTTTGATGTTCTCTTCTTTCACCCCGGAGACGTAAATATCCTCGACGATATACTGCGCCAGCGGCCCCGATTTGCCAGTGGCATGGATATTCACCGTAGGGATACGGCGCTTGGGATAGAGCCCGCAGCGCAGGGTACCCCCACAGTCGATAATCGCCACGCCGATGTCGCTTTCCGCCGGTTCGCCCTCTTTAAAACCGTCCACCGCCTGCCAGCCGGTCAGGCTGGCGATGCGGTCAACGATCGCCGGTCGGGTGCCGGCGGTGATATAGACGATCTTTTTGCCCTCGACGACGTCGAGTTCAAGGGGGCCGCCCCAGCCGCCGGTGCCTTTCTCAATACGAATGCGGGTCATGATGTCGCTCCTGACAGATGCACTTTCCGGGCAAGCTGAATCGCCATTTTTTTCTCGAAAATAGAGGTGGTCAGGTCGGTGATCCAACCGCGGAAGAAGTTGGTTACCAGGCCAACCAGCAGGTAGCTCACCGCCAGCGGGCCAAGCGGCAGGCCCAGCGTGGTGAGGCCGTTGGCGATACCGAGATAGACAAACAGCTCGCCGGGGTTGATATGCGGAAACAGCCCGTTCATCGAATGACAGCTATAGGAGGCCGCCGCGTAGTAGCTTGGTTTGTACTTCTCTGGCATAAAGCGGCCAAGGCTTAAGGTCATGGGGTTGCAGAAGACAAAGGTACCGATGCAGGGCAACAGCAGGTAACGGGTAAGCGGGTTGCCGGCGCAGCGCTGCGCCAGCTTTTCGATCCGCTGTTGGCCGATAAAGTTGATCAGCGCATTCATGATCACCAGCAGGCTTATCAGCAGCGGCAGGATCCCGGTCACCATACCGGTAAACACCTCGCCGCCTTTCTGAAACAGGCCGATGAACCACTCCGCGCCGTGGGTAACGACGTCAATCATTGTTCTCTCCTTCAGCGTGTTATTTTTCTTGCTAACTGCAGGCTGATTTTAATCACTTTGAAAGATTTTAAAGTGTTAAATAGATCGCAAAATGAAAGATAAATATTTTATTTTGAAAGTTTGGAGGTAAGAGGATGAAACGATGAGGCGCATGACAGCATGCCGGGAAGGGGGCGATGAAGGACTATTTTGTCTACAAACGGATTGTCGCTTTCTTGTTGGTCGTCGCATGCTTTACCATAATTATCCCTTGCTGAATTTGTTAAACGGAATTCCCATGTTGAAGCGTCGCTATCTGGCTTTACTTCCCCTTTGTGTGCTCCTCGCTGCCTGCAGCAGCAAACCCAAGACCCCCGCGGAAACGGAGATGGCGAGTGGAACCGGCGGCTTTTTGCTGGAACCGCAGCATAACGTGATGCAGATGGGCGGCGACTTCGCCAACAACCCGGCGGCGGCGCAGTTCATCGATAAGATGGTGGCGAAGCACGGCTTCGACAGACAGCAGCTGCAGGAGATCCTGTCGCAGGCTAAGCGCCTGGATTACGTCCTGCGGCTGATGGATCGTCAGGCGCCGACCGGCCTGCCGCCGACCGGGCCGACCGGCGCCTGGCTGCGCTACAAGAAACAGTTTATTACCCCGGATAATGTGCAGAACGGCGTGGTGTTCTGGAACCAGTATCAGGATGCGCTGAACCGCGCTTATCAGGTTTATGGCGTGCCGCCGGAAATCATCGTCGGCATTATCGGCGTGGAGACTCGCTGGGGTCGGGTGATGGGCAAAACCCGCATCCTTGATGCGCTGGCGACCTTGTCATTTAGCTACCCGCGCCGCGCTGAATACTTCTCGTCGGAGCTGGAAACCTTCCTGTTAATGGCGCGCAGCGAAAGCGACGACCCGCTGGATCTGAAAGGCTCTTTCGCCGGGGCGATGGGTTACGGCCAGTTTATGCCGTCCTCCTATAAGCAGTATGCGGTCGATTTTAACGGTGACGGCCATATCAACCTGTGGGACCCGGTGGATGCCATCGGCAGCGTGGCCAACTACTTCAAACAGCATGGCTGGGTGAGCGGCGATCTGGTGGCGGTGCAGGCGCTGGGCCAGGCGCCGGGGCTGGAGAATGGTTTCAAAACCAAATACAGCGTGTCGCAGCTGGCGGCGGCGGGGCTTACCCCAACCCAGCCGCTGGGTAACCATCAGCAGGCCAGTCTGCTGCGGCTGGATGTCGGCACCGGCTATGAGTACTGGTACGGGCTGCCGAACTTCTACACCATCACCCGCTATAACCACAGCACCCACTACGCGATGGCCGTCTGGCAGCTGGGTCTGGCGGTTTCGCAGGCCCGTGGCGGGTACTGATCCTTTCAACCGGCCGACATCTTTCGAGCTCCCCGGATAGCGGCGCGTAGCGCCTTATCCGGGCTACGGTCTGGTATCCTGTTGGTAGCCCCGGTAAGCGCAGCGCGACCGGGGGAGAGTTCAATGACAGCTTGTCACCCATCGGCAACACAGCGGCTACGTTACTGACAGATTCCGCGCCTCCCCGGATAGCGGCGCGCAGCGCCTTATCCGGGCTACGGTCTGGTATCCGGTTGGTAGCCCCGGTAAGCGCAGCGCGACCGGGGGAGAGTTCAATGACAGCTTGTCACCCATCGGCAACACAGCGGCTACGTTACTGACAGATTCCGCGCCTCCCCGGATAGCGGCGCGCAGCGCCTTATCCGGGCTACGGTCCGGTATCCGGTTGCTAGCCCCGGTAAGCGCAGCGCGACCGGGGGAGAGTTCAATGACAGCTTGTCACCCATCGGCAACACAGCGGCTACGTTACTGACAGATTCCGCGCCTCCCCGGATAGCGGCGCGTAGCGCCTTAGCCGGGCTACGGTCCGGTATCCGGTTGCTAGCCCCGGTAAGCGCAGCGCGACCGGGGGAGAGTTCAATGACAGCTTGTCGCCCATCGGCAACACTGCGGCTACGATACTGACAGATTTCGAACCTCCCCGGATAGCGGCGCGTAGCGCCTTAGCCGGGCTACGGTCCGGTATCCGGTTGCTAGCCCCGGTAAGCGCAGCGCGACCGGGGGAGAGTTCAATGACAGCTTGTCGCCCATCGGTAACACTGCGGCTACGTTACTGACAGATTCCGCGCCTCTCCGGATAGCGGCACGCAGCGCTTTATCCGGGCTACGATGCGGTATCCGGTTGCTAGCCCCGGTAAGCGCAGCGCGACCGGGGGATGACGCCGGGGAGGCCGCGCTTAACCTCCCGTTTTTACCCGCCCGCATGCCTCTTGTTGACCTTTGTTACATTTCTGCTCACTGACACTGATTTACATTCTTTTTTCGCTTCTGTATTGTTATGTTATAACATTAAAAGAGGTGAAATATGTTCACATCAGTTTTTATGGCCTCCGGCGCGACGCGCGCGACCATCGCAGGCGTGCTGCTGGTGGCGCTATGGTTAGCGACCTGGTGGGCGGTGGCGCTGCCATGATTGAGCTGGAGCAACTGGTCGCTGGCTATGACGGGGTGGCGATCACCCCACCGTTGAGCGGGATGATATGCCCCGGCAGCCTGACAGCAATCGTTGGCCTCAATGGCTGCGGAAAATCAACGCTGCTGAAAACGCTCGCCGGGTTTCTACCACCGGTCAGTGGCCGCCTGCGCTGGCAGGGGAAACGGCCGGTGATTGGCTGGCTGGCGCAGCGCCATGCCCTCGAGTCGCAGTTTCCTCTCAACGTGCAGGATGTGGTGAGTCAGGGCGCATGGCCCGGCGTGTCGCTGCTACGCGGTCTGGGCGGCGATACCCGGCGACGTATCAGCGCGGTGCTGGAGCGGGTCGGGCTGGCGGGTCTGGCGAAATCGCCGATTGAGGCGCTCTCCGGCGGCCAGTTTCAGCGCATGTTGTTTGCCCGGGTGATGGTGCAGCAGGCGCCGCTGGTGATGCTCGACGAGCCTTTCACCGGCATCGACGAAGCGACCTGCCGGGAACTGATGGAATTGATCCTCGAGATGCATCAGCAGGGGCAGACCATCCTGGCGGTGCTGCATGATAACCAGCGGGTGGCCGACTTTTTCCCCGAGACGCTGCTGCTGACTCCCCAACGCGCCTGCTGGGGCGTCACCCGGGCGGTACTTCCGGCTTTCAGTCATGCGAGGTCGGCATGATCTGGCACACCTTCTTTCAGCCTTTCATTGAATTTGGTTTTATGCGTCGGGCCCTCGTGGTGTGTCTGGCGCTGTCGCTGAGCACCACCATGCTGGGCGTCTTCCTGCTGCTGCGGCGCATGAGCCTGATGGGCGATGCGCTGTCGCACGCCATTCTGCCCGGGGTGGCGGTGGGGTATCTGCTGAGCGGCATGTCGCTGCTGGCCATGACCCTGGGCGGCTTCATCGCCGGCATCGTGGTGGCGCTGGTGGCCGGGTGGGTGAGCCGGCGGACACCGTTAAAAGAGGACGCCAGTTTTGCCGGATTTTATCTGGGATCGCTGGCTCTGGGCGTCACCCTGGTGTCGCTGCGCGGCTCCAGCGTCGACCTCCTGCATCTGTTATTTGGCTCTATTCTGGCGGTCGATCGTGACGCGGCGCTGTTTGTCAGCGGCGTCGCCAGCCTGACGCTGCTGTGCATTGCGCTGTGCTACCGCGGTCTGGTCAGCGAGGCGTTCGACAGCGCCTGGCTGCAGGTGAACCACCCCCGCCTTCCCGCGCTGCTGCATGGACTGTTTCTGGCGCTGCTGGTGCTTAATCTGGTGGCGGGGTTTCAGGTACTCGGCACGCTGATGGCGGTAGGGGTGATGATGCTTCCGGCGGTTGCCGCGCGCTGCTGGGCGCGAACGCTGCCGGGCATTCTGCTGCTGGCGGCGCTCTCCGGCGCACTCTGCGCCTGGCTGGGATTAAGTCTCTCCTGGGCGGCCAGTCTTCCCGCCGGGCCCGCCATCGTGCTGACCGCCAGCGCGCTGTTTTTTATTTCGCTGTTTTTTGGCACGCATAGCCGGCTGCTGATCGGCTGGCGCAAATTGATGGGGTAAGGAAATGATGAAACGTAGTGCAATGGTTGTGGCGCTGGCATTGGGGTTGATGGCGCAGGGGGCGATGGCAAAAACGCTGAACGTGGTAAGCAGTTTTTCGGTGCTGGGTGATATGGTGCAGCAGGTCGGCGGCGAGCATGTCCATGTCGATACGCTGGTCGGCCCGGACGGCGATCCACATACCTTCGAGCCCTCGCCGAAAGATAGTGCGCTGCTCAGCAAGGCCGACGTGGTGGTGGTCAACGGCCTGGGGCTGGAAGGGTGGCTGGATCGTCTGATTAAGGCCTCTGGTTTTAAGGGCGAGCTGGTGGTGGCCTCGAAAGGCGTCAAGACCCATACCCTTGATGAGGATGGCAAAACGGTGACCGATCCCCACGCCTGGAACAGCGCGGCGAACGGCGCGTTGTATGCGCAGAATATCCTCGATGGTCTGGTGAAAGCCGACCCGGAAGATAAAGCGGCGTTGACCAGCAGCGGCAAGCGCTATATCGAGCAGTTGACGAATATCGACGGCTGGGCGAAAGCGCAGTTCAGCGCCATTCCGCTGGCAAAGCGCAAGGTCCTGACCAGCCATGACGCCTTCGGCTATTTTGGCCGCGCTTACAATGTGACATTCCTCGCGCCACAGGGGCTCTCTTCAGAGAGCGAGGCCAGCGCGGCGCAGGTGGCGGCGCTGATTAAGCAAATCAAAGCCGATGGCGTCCATACCTGGTTTATGGAGAACCAGCTTGACCCGCGGCTGGTGAAGCAAATCGCCAGCGCGACAGGCGCCCAGCCGGGGGGCGAACTCTATCCGGAGGCGCTCTCCGCACCGGGTGGCGTCGCGGATAGCTATGTGAAAATGATGCGTCATAACGTGGCGCTGATCGCTGCCAGCATGAAGTAATCGTGCGATTTATCATCCCGGCGTCGCCGGGATGATTCATTTTGGATGTCCCCTCGTAAATTCCACACCTCGTCCCCATATCTCTGTGGAAAGTGCTATCTTTGATGGCCTCTTTATCCAGACCAAAGCGGGGCGATAATGACCGATTCAGAATTAATGCAGCTAAGCGAGAAGGTGGGCCGGGCGCTGAAGGCGCGCGGTGCGACGGTGACCACGGCGGAATCCTGCACCGGCGGCTGGATAGCGAAAGCGATCACCGATATTGCCGGCAGCTCAGCGTGGTTTGAACGCGGTTTTGTGACCTACAGCAACGAAGCCAAATCGCAAATGATCGGCGTCAGCGAAGCGACGCTGCGGGAGAACGGTGCAGTGAGCGAACCGGTGGTGGTCGAGATGGCGATCGGCGCACTGCGCGCGGCGCGCGCGGACTATGCCATCTCCGTTAGCGGCGTCGCCGGGCCGGATGGCGGCAGCGACGAAAAGCCGGTCGGCACGGTGTGGTTTGGTGTCGCCAGCGTGAGCGGGCAAGGCGTGACGCGGCGCGAATGCTTTGCCGGAGACCGCGAAGCGGTGCGTCGTCAGGCGACGGCCTATGCGCTCAATCTGCTCTGGCAACAATTTCTACAAAACACTTGATACTGTATGACCATACAGTATAATTGCCTCAACTGAACAAATATTAACGGCGAAGCGAACACGCTTCACCCTGCATGATTAGGAGTAACAATGGCGATCGACGAAAACAAACAGAAAGCGTTGGCGGCTGCACTGGGCCAGATCGAAAAGCAATTCGGTAAAGGCTCCATCATGCGCCTGGGTGAAGACCGTTCTATGGACGTAGAAACCATCTCCACCGGCTCGCTTTCTCTGGATATTGCGCTCGGCGCCGGCGGTCTGCCAATGGGCCGTATCGTCGAGATCTACGGGCCGGAATCTTCCGGTAAAACCACCCTGACGCTGCAGGTTATCGCCGCAGCGCAGCGTGAAGGTAAAACCTGTGCGTTCATCGATGCCGAACACGCGCTGGACCCGGTCTATGCGCGCAAACTGGGCGTGGATATCGACAACCTGCTGTGTTCTCAGCCGGATACCGGTGAACAGGCGCTGGAAATCTGTGACGCGCTGGCGCGCTCTGGCGCGGTTGACGTTATCGTCGTCGACTCCGTCGCGGCGCTGACGCCGAAAGCGGAAATCGAAGGCGAAATCGGCGATTCTCACATGGGTCTCGCGGCGCGTATGATGAGCCAGGCGATGCGTAAGCTGGCGGGTAACCTGAAGCAGTCCAACACGCTGCTGATCTTCATCAACCAGATCCGTATGAAAATCGGCGTAATGTTCGGTAACCCGGAAACCACCACCGGCGGCAACGCGCTGAAGTTCTACGCCTCCGTGCGTCTGGACATCCGCCGCATCGGCGCGGTGAAAGAGGGCGACAATGTCGTCGGCAGCGAAACCCGCGTCAAAGTGGTGAAGAACAAGATCGCCGCGCCGTTCAAACAGGCTGAATTCCAGATCCTCTACGGCGAAGGCATCAACTTCTTCGGCGAGCTGGTTGACCTGGGCGTGAAAGAGAAGCTGATTGAGAAAGCGGGCGCCTGGTACAGCTACAACGGCGACAAAATTGGTCAGGGTAAAGCGAACGCGATCACCTGGCTGAAAGAGAACCCGGCGGCGGCGAAAGAAATTGAGAAGAAAGTTCGCGAACTGCTGCTCAACAACCAGGACTCTACGCCGGACTTCGCCGTTGACGGCAACGACGCAGAAGAAACGGAACAAGATTTCTGATATCGTCTAACAGAGTGATAAAGGGCTGCTTATGCGGCCCTTTTGCATTTCTTAGATTATTGAGGTGCCTGTGACTGAACCTTCATCACGCCGCTCCGGCTACGCTCGCCTGCTGGACCGCGCTATCCGCATTTTGGCCATGCGCGACCACAGCGAACAGGAGCTGCGGCGCAAACTGGCTGCACCAGTAATGAGCAAAAATGGCCCCGAGGCGCTGGACGTCACCCCCGAAGAGCTGGAGCAGGTGGTTGCCTGGTGTATCGAAAACCGCTATCTCGACGATCACCGTTTTGTCGGCCAGTTCATCGCCAGCCGGAGCCGCAAAGGCTATGGCCCGGCGCGCATTCGTCAGGAGCTCAGCCAGAAAGGGATTGCCCGCCAGGACGTTGAACAGGCGATGCGCGAATGTGATATCGACTGGGTGAGCCTTGCCAGGGAGCAGGCGCAGCGTAAATACGGCGAACCGTTACCTTCCGCCTTTACTGAAAAAGTGAAAGTTCAGCGATTCCTGCTTTACCGCGGCTACCTGATGGAAGATATCCAGGAAATCTGGCGAAATTTTGCAGATTGACCCATCGGGGATTTTACTTCGCCGTAAAGAAAACTTATCTTATTCCCACTTTATTCCGTCGGGCCGCTGGTTGTGACAGTACAGACAGCGTCCAGGGCGATTATTCCTTATACACAAAATCATTCAAGCTGCATCAGGGCGGCAAGAGAGAACATCTTCTGGAACGCACGTCAGTTCGGTGCCGGGAGAGCAAGCGCAGCCAGGACAGAGGCGACTTGAAGGATGACGTGTAGCTTGATTTCAGGATAATTATGAGCAAGAGCACCGCTGAGATCCGTCAGGCGTTTCTCGACTTTTTCCATAGTAAGGGACATCAGGTAGTTGCCAGCAGCTCCCTGGTACCGCACAACGATCCAACCCTGCTGTTTACCAACGCCGGGATGAACCAGTTCAAGGATGTCTTCCTTGGCCTCGACAAACGTAATTACTCGCGCGCGACCACCGCGCAGCGTTGCGTGCGTGCGGGTGGTAAACACAACGATCTGGAAAACGTCGGTTACACCGCGCGTCACCACACCTTCTTTGAAATGCTGGGCAACTTCAGCTTTGGCGATTACTTCAAACAGGATGCCATCAAATACGCATGGGAACTGCTGACCGGTGAAAACTGGTTCGCCCTGCCGAAAGAGAAGCTGTGGGTTACCGTCTACGAGACCGATGACGAAGCGTTCGACATCTGGGCTAACGAAGTAGGCGTTCCGCGCGAGCGTATCATCCGCATCGGCGACAACAAAGGCGCGCCGTTTGCTTCTGATAACTTCTGGCAGATGGGCGACACGGGTCCGTGCGGCCCGTGCACCGAAATCTTCTTTGACCACGGCGATCACATCTGGGGCGGCCCTCCGGGAAGCCCGGAAGAAGACGGCGACCGTTACATCGAGATCTGGAACATCGTCTTCATGCAGTTCAACCGTCAGGCTGACGGTACCATGGAGCCGCTGCCGAAGCCGTCCGTTGATACCGGTATGGGGCTGGAGCGTATTGCCGCCGTGCTGCAGCACGTTAACTCCAACTATGATATCGACCTGTTCCGCGATCTGATCGCCAGCGTGGCGAAAGTCACCGGCGCGACCGACCTGACGAACAAGTCGCTGCGTGTGATTGCCGACCACATTCGCTCCTGTGCATTCCTGATTGCTGACGGCGTGATCCCGTCGAATGAAAACCGCGGCTACGTGCTGCGTCGCATCATTCGCCGTGCGATCCGTCACGGCAACATGCTGGGCGCGAAGGACACCTTCTTCTGGAAACTGGTTGCCCCGCTGATCGCCGTGATGGGTTCCGCCGGTGAAGAACTGAAACAGCAGCAGGCTCAGGTTGAGCAGGTACTGAAAACTGAAGAAGAGCAGTTCGCCCGTACTCTGGAGCGCGGACTGGCGCTGCTGGATGAAGAGCTGTCGAAGCTGAAAGGCGACACGCTGGATGGCGAAACGGCCTTCCGTCTGTACGACACCTACGGCTTCCCGGTCGACCTGACGGCGGACGTGTGCCGCGAACGCAACATTAAAGTTGACGAAGCTGGCTTTGAGGCCGCCATGGAAGAGCAGCGCCGCCGTGCGCGCGAGTCCAGCGGTTTCGGCGCTGACTATAACGCGATGATCCGCGTTGACGGCGCCTCTGAATTTAAAGGCTACGATCATCTGGAGCTGAACGGCAAAGTGACTGCGCTGTTTATCGACGGTAAAGCGGTGGATAGCGTCAGCGCGGGCCAGGAAGCGGTGGTGATCCTCGACCAGACCCCGTTCTATGCGGAGTCCGGCGGCCAGGTGGGCGATAAAGGCGAACTGAAAGGCGCAGGCTTCTCCTTCGCCGTCAGCGACACGCAGAAGTACGGTCAGGCCATTGGTCATATCGGTAAAGTCGCCAGCGGTTCTCTGAAAGTGGGCGACGCGGTGCAGGCCGATGTGGACGAGGCTCGCCGTCAGCGTATCCGTCTGAACCACTCCGCGACGCATCTGATGCATGCGGCGCTGCGCCAGGTGCTCGGCACCCATGTGGCGCAGAAAGGCTCGCTGGTTAACGATAAAGCGCTGCGCTTTGACTTCTCGCATTTCGAAGCGATGAAGCCGGAAGAGATCCGTGCAGTCGAAGATCTGGTCAACGCGCAGATCCGTCGTAACCTGGCTATCGAAACCAACATTATGGATATCGATGCCGCGCGCGCATCCGGCGCCATGGCGCTGTTCGGCGAGAAATACGATGACCGTGTCCGCGTGCTGCAGATGGGCGATTTCTCCACTGAACTGTGCGGCGGGACTCACGCGGCGCGTACCGGTGATATCGGCCTGTTCCGCATCACGTCTGAGTCCGGTACCGCCGCTGGCGTGCGCCGTATCGAAGCGGTGACCGGTGAGGGCGCGATAGCCATGCTGCACGCGCAGAGCGATCAGCTCAGCGATATCGCACAGCTGCTGAAGGGCGACAGCCACAATCTCGGCGAGAAAGTTCGCGCCGCGCTGGAGCGTACCCGTCAGCTGGAAAAAGAGCTGCAGCAGCTGAAAGAGCAGGCTGCGGCGCAGGAGAGCGCAAACCTCTCCAGCAAAGCGGAAGAGATTAACGGCGTTAAGCTGCTGGTCAGCGAGCTGGCCGGCGTGGAGCCGAAGATGCTGCGTACCATGGTTGACGATCTGAAGAACCAACTGGGTTCGACGGTTGTGGTGTTGGCTACGGTCGCAGACGGTAAAGTTTCCCTGATTGCCGGTGTGTCTAAGGATGTGACAGATCGCGTGAAGGCAGGGGAGCTGGTTGGTATGGTCGCTCAGCAGGTGGGCGGTAAAGGGGGCGGTCGTCCGGATATGGCGCAGGCCGGTGGTACCGATGCGTCTGCTCTCCCTGCAGCGTTAGCCAGTGTGAAAGGCTGGGTCAGCGCAAAACTGTAATAACTATAAACGCCTATACCCTAAATAATTCGAGTGGCAGGAAGGCGGCGACGCAGCGAATCCCCAGGAACTTACTCAAGTAAGTGACTGGGGTGAGTGAGGAAAGCCAACACACAGGCAACTTGAAGTATGGCGGGTATAGGTGCCGTAACCTCGGGGAAACGGCACCTTGCGTCATAAGTACTGATAACGATAAAGTCGGGTTGAAATTGTGTATATCGGCTAAACTTAGGTTTAACAGAATGTGATGCCATGACTGCCTTATACCGCAAGGTATTTGTCATCGCTTACTTTTTGGCGTTATATGATGGATAATGCCGGGATACGAGAGACCCGACTCTTTTAATCTTTCAAGGAGCAAAGAATGCTGATTCTGACTCGTCGAGTTGGTGAGACCCTCATGATTGGAGATGAGGTCACTGTGACAGTTTTAGGGGTGAAGGGTAACCAGGTTCGTATTGGCGTAAACGCCCCTAAAGAAGTATCTGTTCACCGTGAAGAGATCTACCAGCGTATTCAGGCTGAAAAATCCCAGCAGTCCAGTTACTAAGGTTTCCGCGCCTCGCTGTTCAGTGAGGCGCATCCCTTCCCGCCGTTATTTTTTCCTTTTTCACTTTTTCCCCTGCGCAATACCGGTTTTCATCACCCTTTGCCGCTTTGGCTGTTTGGCGTTATGCCTGCGTCAGGTCTGATTTCCTGTTGATAAATTGCCCTTTTTGCCGTTTTTGCACGCGAATTGCGTGCGAAGTGTGCAAACGAAAAAAGGTCTCGAAAAAGTGTTTGACTTATAAGTACCAGAAAGTAATATGTGCGCCATCGCAGCGACGAAGAGCAGAAACAAGTTCTTCGAAGCACTCGAAAGAGGCGTGTGTGGTGAGGTGGCCGAGAGGCTGAAGGCGCTCCCCTGCTAAGGGAGTATGCGGTCAAAAGCTGCATCCGGGGTTCGAATCCCCGCCTCACCGCCATTTTGCATCCGTAGCTCAGCTGGATAGAGTACTCGGCTACGAACCGAGCGGTCGGAGGTTCGAATCCTCCCGGATGCACCATCTTCTTTCTGAATTAAGAGAGAAGAACGCTGTGAAAGCAGCGGCCCGCAGTGCGAGGTATAATCGAGTCACTCTACCGATTAGGCCATCATACTCAGTGTGGCAGGTGTTAGTTGTGACACTGACGCGTAGTAAAGCAAGTTTCCCGATGCATCCGTAGCTCAGCTGGATAGAGTACTCGGCTACGAACCGAGCGGTCGGAGGTTCGAATCCTCCCGGATGCACCATTCTTGCCCGATTCTGATTATTCAGATGAATTCTGTAGTAAACTAGTTATTCCGATGCATCCGTAGCTCAGCTGGATAGAGTACTCGGCTACGAACCGAGCGGTCGGAGGTTCGAATCCTCCCGGATGCACCATATTCTCCTTGATAACAGCGACGATGTTGTTTTATGGTCTGAGAAATTATCGCCAGCACCAGGGAGGATAACGTTGCGTAAGCAACGGCCCGTAGGGCGAGGCGCAGCCGAGTAATCCTCCCGGATGCACCATATTCTCCTTAGTAACAGCAACATTGTTGTTATCTGGTTTGCGAAACCATCGTAAGTGCCAGGAGAGTAACCCCGCAGTAAAATAGCTTTCCCGATGCATCCGTAGCTCAGCTGGATAGAGTACTCGGCTACGAACCGAGCGGTCGGAGGTTCGAATCCTCCCGGATGCACCATATTCTCCTTAGTAACAGCGACGACGTTGTTGTATGGTCTGCGAAATCAGCGCCAGCACCAGGGAGGATAACGTTGCGTAAGCAACGGCCCGAAGGGCGAGGCTTAGCTGAGTCATCCTCCCGGATGCACCATCTTCACTCTTTACTCTCTCCTCACCATCCCGATAACCTCGTTTTCCATCACCGGTTTCATACTGACTTTTTTTATTGGCAAGCCGCGCTTTCCACTATAATTTATCCTTGTATATCAGCGTTATCAGGCTGAGTTAAATGCAAGGAGAGAAATCCATGAAATGGTTCAAAGCAATACCTGCTTTTTGCGCGACGCTGCTGGTGGCGACGGCCCTTACTGGCTGTGCCGGTTCGTCCACCAAAGAAAGCACCGGCGGTTACATTGACGATACCGTGGTGACCACTAAGGTGAAAACGGCGCTCTTTAACGATAAAGATATCAAGTCCTCAGAAATCAGCGTCCAGACCTTTAAAGGCCGCGTGCAGTTGAGCGGGTTTGTCTCCTCTGCGGAAAGCGCTAAACGTGCGGTGGAAGTCACCCGTCGGGTACAGGGCGTGCGTATGGTCGAGAACGATCTGCGTATTAAATAAGACCCACTACCCGGTTTATGCCTGAAGGCGCCTGAGGGCGCCTTTGTCGTTTGAGCCGCTGGCCGCGACAACGACGGGCTTTTGCGATAGAGTAACTATTCATTAACCGGTTGGTGAGAAGACAATGTACGAAGGTTACGCAGGACTGATCTTTGATATGGATGGCACCATTCTCGATACCGAGCCGACCCATCGGCAGGCATGGAACGAGGTGTTGGGCCGCTACGGTATGCGTTTCGACGAACAGGCGATGGTCGCGCTCAATGGCTCACCAACCTGGCGGATTGCCCAGGCGATTATTGAACTCAACCAGGCGGATCTCGATCCACATCGCCTGGCGCAGGAAAAAACCCAGGCGGTTAAGGCGATGCTGCTGGACAGCGTACGCCCGTTGCCGCTAATTGAGGTGGTCAAGGCGTGGCATGGTCGTCGCCCGATGTCGGTGGGTACCGGCAGCGAAAGCGCCGTCGCCGAGGCGCTGCTGGCGCACCTGGGCCTGCGTCATTACTTCTCTGCGGTGGTGGCGGCCGATCATGTGGTCAACCATAAACCCGCGCCCGATACCTTCCTGCTGTGCGCCGAGCGCATGGGCGTCGCGCCGGAAAAATGCGTGGTCTTCGAAGATGCCGACTTTGGTCTGCAGGCGGCGAAGCGTGCAGGCATGGACGCTGTTGACGTGCGTTTGCTGTGAGTGACGCGCTGTCACTCACCTCGCTGTTTGCCAGTAGCTTTTTAAGTGCCACGCTGCTTCCCGGTAATTCGGAGGTTGTGCTGGTGGCTATGCTACTTGCAGGGGTCAGTCATCCATGGTGGTTAGTATTAATAGCAACAATCGGCAATAGCCTTGGAGGGGTAACTAACGTTATTCTGGGGCGCTTGTTTCCGCTGCGCAAAACCTCGCGCTGGCAGGAGCGGGCGGCTGGCTGGCTTAAGCGCTACGGCGCGGTCACGCTCTTACTGAGCTGGGCGCCGGTTGTCGGCGATTTACTGTGTTTGCTGGCGGGATGGATGCGCATTTCCTGGGGACCGGTACTCTTTTTCTTATGCCTTGGTAAGGCGCTGCGCTATATCGTTATTGCAGCAGCGACGCTTCAGGGTATGACGTGGTGGCACTAATTGGACTGATAGTTCATCCATTACAATTATGCTTATTCAAACGATTTCGACAGGCGGGAGGTCAAATTGATCCCGGACGTATCACAGGCGCTGGCCTGGCTGGAAAAACATCCGCAGGCTCTGCAGGGTATTCAACGTGGTCTGGAGCGGGAAACGCTGCGCGTGAACGCAGACGGCACCCTTGCAACGACCGGTCACCCTCTGGCGTTAGGCTCAGCGCTGACGCATAAATGGATTACCACCGATTTTGCCGAAGCTTTACTCGAGTTCATTACGCCGGTGGATGGCGATATTGAGCATATGCTGACCTTTATGCGCGATGTCCATCGCTATACCGCGCGTCAGCTGGGCGACGAGCGGATGTGGCCGCTGAGTATGCCATGCTATATCGCTCCCGGTCAGGATATTGAGCTGGCGCAGTACGGCACCTCAAACGTGGGGCGTCTGAAAACGCTGTATCGCGAGGGGCTGAAGAACCGCTATGGCGCGTTGATGCAGACTATCTCCGGCGTGCACTATAACTTCTCGCTGCCGATGGCGTTCTGGCAGGCGAAGTGTGGCGTGGAAGACGTCGAAAGCGGTAAAGAAGCTATCTCGGCGGGCTATTTCCGCTCGATTCGTAACTACTATCGTTTTGGCTGGGTGATCCCTTATCTGTTCGGCGCCTCGCCGGCGATTTGCTCCTCGTTCCTGCAAGGGAAACCGACGACGCTGCCTTTTGAGGAAGCGGGTAATGGTATGTACTACCTGCCGTACGCCACCTCGCTGCGCCTCAGCGACCTCGGTTATACCAATAAGTCGCAAAGCAATCTCGGAATTACGTTTAACGATCTGCATGAGTATGTGGCAGGATTGAAGCGGGCGATTAAAACGCCGTCGGAAGAGTACGCTAAAATCGGGCTGCAGAAAGACGGCAAGTATCTGCAGATCAACAGCAATATCCTGCAGATTGAAAACGAACTCTATGCGCCGATCCGTCCGAAACGCGTGACCCGTCGGGGCGAAACCCCGTCCGATGCGCTGCTCCGCGGCGGCATTGAGTACATTGAAGTGCGTTCGCTGGATATCAACCCGTTCTCGCCGATCGGCGTTGACGCCCAGCAGGTGCGTTTCCTCGATCTGTTTATGGTCTGGTGCGCGCTGGCCGACGCGCCGGAGATGAGCAGCGATGAGCTGCTGTGCACTCGCACCAACTGGAATCGGGTGATTCTGGAAGGGCGTAAGCCGGGCTTAACGCTGGGGATTGGCTGCGAAAGCGCGCAGTTCCCGCTGGCTCAGGTGGGCAAAGATCTGTTCCGCGATTTACGCCGCGTGGCGCAGATCCTTGACAGTATCCACGGTGGCCAGGCATATCAGCAGGTCTGCGACGAGCTGCTGGCCTGCTTTGACGATCCGGAATTAACCTTCTCAGCCCGCATTCTGCGTTCTATGATTGAAGAAGGGATTGGCGGCACTGGCCGTGCATTGGCGGATCGCTATCGGACGCAGCTGCGGGAAGAGCCGCTGGAGATCCTGAGCGAAGCCGATTTCATCGCCGAGCGCGAGGCATCGGTGGCGCGGCAGAAGAAAGTGGAAGCGGAAGACAGTGAGCCGTTCGAAGCGCTGCTGGCACGACACGCATAGCCGCTGACGATACAAAAGAAAAAGGCCACATCAATGTGGCCAAACTTTCATCTCTGATTCAGGGATGATGATGATAATAAATGCGCGTCTTTCATATACTGAGACTCGCGGCTGAACAAAGAGTTCATTTTATTTTAAAAAAAATCACTCCCGGAGGTGACGAATGCCGTTGTTAGATAGTTTCACAGTCGACCATACCCGAATGGAAGCCCCAGCGGTGCGTGTCGCGAAGAAAATGAACACGCCGCATGGCGATGAAATCACCGTTTTCGATCTGCGCTTCTGCGTGCCGAACCAGGAAGTGATGCCGGAACGCGGTATCCACACCCTGGAGCACCTGTTCGCGGGCTTTATGCGCGATCACCTGAACGGGAATGGCGTGGAAATTATCGACATTTCGCCAATGGGCTGCCGCACCGGGTTCTATATGAGCCTGATTGGTACACCGGACGAGCAGCGCGTCGCTGACGCCTGGAAAGCGGCGATGGCCGATGTGCTGAAGGTGAAAGATCAGAACCAGATCCCGGAGCTCAACGTCTACCAGTGCGGAACCTATACCATGCACTCGCTGGAAGAGGCCCAGGACATCGCTCGTCATATCATTGAGCGCGATGTACGCATCAACAGCAACGACGAACTGGCGCTGCCGAAAGAAAAACTGCAGGAACTGCACATCTAGTGCTTCCGCCACGGCCCGACGCCTGTCGCCGGGCCGCTCTCCTGACGCCGCCATGACGACCACCACGACTTTCTCCTTTCAGCACCGCCCGCTGGTGCCTTTTGCCCATGATTATGCCCACGGTGACCAGGAAGACTGGCATCAGCATGACTGCGCCCAGCTGCTGCATATTTTAAGCGGCGTGGTGCGGGTCGCGACACCGGCAGGTTACTGGGTGGTGCCTCCCGGGCGCGGCGTCTGGCTGCCGGCGGGAACGCCGCACGCGCTGCGTATGACCGGCAACGTGGCGGCGCGCACCCTGTTTATCGATCCGCTGGCGCGCGCCGATCTCCCGGCGGGTTGCCAGATCGTACAGATCACGCCGCTGCTGCGGGAACTGATCGTCTCATCCCTGGGACTGGCCGAGTGCTATGCCCCCGCCAGCCGTGACGAACGGATTTATGAGCTGATCCTCGATGAGATCCGCGGGATGGCGATCCTGCCGTTTGGCCTGCCGGAACCGCAAAGTGACACGCTGCGTCGGCTGTGCCAGCAGGTACGCGAGGCGCCGGGCGAAGCCTGGAGCAGCGGCCAGGCGGCAAAGGTGTGCAGCATGAGTGAGCGAACCCTTAACCGCCATTTTCAGCAGCAGACTAGCCTGACGTGGAGCGAGTGGGTGCGCCGGGCGAAGCTAATGGAAGCGCTGATTCGCCTGGCGCAGGGTCACTCCGTGCTGCGGGTGGCGCTGGAGCTGGGCTACGGCAGCCATAGCGCCTTCAGCGCCATGTTTCGTCGGGTGATGGGCGTTGCTCCCAGCGACTATTTTCGCCCTTCGACCTGATCGGCGACGCTGATCGCATTGCACAATGCCTGCAGCGAAGCGCGCGCCACGTCATTATCAATACCCACTCCCCAGTAGCTTTCACCTTGTGGAAAAACGCAGCGGATATAGGCGACCGACCGACTGTCGCTGCGTGCGCCAAGGGTATGCTCATGGTAGTCCTTAATCATAAACGGCTGTCTGAGCAGCGCGCTGAGGCCGCTGGCGGCGGCCGACAGCAGGCCGTTGCCCTGGCCCTGCAGGCGTCGGGTTTCGCCGTGGTGTCGCAGCGTCGCCTGCAGCGAAAGCTGGCCATCCTGTTGGCTGGCGCTCTGATAATCAAGCAGCGTCAGCGCAGGCTGCGCCAGCAGGCCGTAGCGCGTGCGGAACAGCTGCCACAGCGCGTGGTGGGTCATCTCTTTGCCGTCGCTATCGGTCACCTGCTGTACATGCTGACTGAAGTCCTGCTGCAGCCCGCGGGGCAGCTTGAGACCATGGTTTTGTTCGATAAGCCAGGCGCTGCCGCTTTTTCCCGACTGGCTGTTGACGCGGATCACCGCCTCATAGCTACAGCCAATATCCTGTGGATCAATGGGCAGGTAGGGCATCTGCCACGGATCGCCTGGCTGACGGGCATCAAACCCTTTTTTGATGGCATCCTGATGGGAGCCGGAGAAGGCGGTATAAGCCAGACTTCCCGCCCACGGGTGGCGTGGGTGAACGGGGATCTGGTTGCAGTTTTCCACCACCTCCACCACCCGGTTCATCTGCTCGAAGCGAAGCTCAGGGTCGATGCCCTGGCTGTAGAGATTCATGGCCAGCGTCACCAGGCAGACGTTGCCGGTGCGTTCGCCATTGCCAAACAGGCAGCCTTCCACCCGATCGGCGCCGGCCATCACCGCCAGCTCGGCGCTGGCGACACCGGTCCCGCGGTCGTTGTGCGGGTGCACGCTGATGCAGACCTCGCCGCGGCGGGAGAAGTGGCGGCAAAAATACTCGATCTGATCGGCATAGACGTTGGGGGTGTTCACTTCCACCGTCGCCGGCAGATTGACGATCATCGGCCGTTCGGCGCAGGGCTGCCAGACGTCCGCCACCGCCTCGCAAATCTCAAGGGCAAACTCGGGTTCGGTAAAGCAGAAGGTCTCTGGTGAGTATTCGTATTGCCAGCGGGTCTCCGGCTGTTGTTCGCACTGCTGGCGGATAAGTCGGGTGGCGCGGGTCGCCAGGGCGATCACTTCGGCTTTATCCATCCCGAAGACCAGCTCGCGAAACAGCGGCGCGGTGGCATTGTAGAGGTGGACGGTGGCCTGGCGGGCGCCGCGCAGTGCCTCAAAGGTGCGCAGGATCAGCGGATCCCGCGCCTGGGTCAGCACCTGGATGGTGACATCTTCCGGGATGCGCTGCTCGTCGATCAGCTGGCGGACGAAGTTGAAATCGGTTTGCGAAGCGGAAGGGAAGGCGACCTCAATCTCTTTAAAACCGCACTCCAGCAGCAGATCCCAGAACTGCAGTTTGCGGGCGCTGTCCATGGGCTCCGCCAGCGCCTGGTTGCCGTCGCGCAGGTCGGTCGACAGCCAGCGCGGGGCGTGGCTGATTTGCCGGTCGGGCCAGCGGCGGTCGGGCAGGGCAATCGGCGGATAGGGACGGTACTTTTCAGCAGGATGGCTCAGCATAGTGTTCTCCTTAATGGTCAGCCTTTATCCTGCCCGAGCACCGGGTGGCGAGCTTTCGCAAACGAGACAGAAACTAGCGAGAATTGGACAATCTGACGCCATAAAAAAGGGACCCGCAGGTCCCTTAGTCTGATGCTTAGTGTGCGCCCCCGCCGCCGCCGCCGGCACTGAATGGCGGCCTGGCGAACCACACCAGGCTGAGCAGAAGAATAAAGATCCCCGCCGAAACCCAGAAGATTTCGTTGGCGGAGATAATCAACCCCTGGTTGGTTATCTGCTGCGCTATCCAGCCGGAAGCCTGCTGCTGGGTCATTCCCATGCCCTGCAGCTGATCGTACATCTGCTGGGCGTTGGGGTTGAACGGCGTCACCGACTCGGTGAGCTGCGCATGGTGCAGCGCCTCACGGTTGGTCCACATGGTGGTGGTGATCGAGGTCCCGATGGAGCCGGCCAGAGTTCGGGTAAAGTTTGACAAGCTCGACGCCGCCGCCAGCCGCTCCGGCGGCAGGCCGGAGAGGGTGATGGTGGTCAATGGCATGAAGAAACAAGCCACCGCGAAGCCCTGGATAAACTGCGGCCACGCCGATGCACCAAAGTCCATACCCGGTTCAAAGGTCCACGCGCGCCAGTAGAAGCAGACGGCATACATAATAAAGCTGAAGGTGACCAGCCGACGCATATCGAGCTTATGGGCAAAGCGGCCAATAATCGGCGACAGAATGACCGGGATCACCCCCACCGGCGCCGACGCCAAACCGGCCCAGGTAGCGGTGTAGCCGTAGACCTCCTGCAACAGCTGCGGCAGCAGTACGATAGCGCCGAAGTAGAGCATATAGGCCAGGCTGATACACAAACAGCCGATGGTGAAGTTGCGCGACTTAAACAGCGACAGGTCGACTATCGGGTTATCGTCAGTCAGCTCCCAGACAATCAGGAAGCTTATCGCCACCACCGCCACGATGGTCAGGATGATAATCTCGTTGGAAGCGAACCAGTCGAGCTCTTTACCGCGGTCGAGCATCACCTGCAGGCTACCGATACCGATAATCAGCAACGCCAGCCCGACGCCGTCGATACGTCGCTGTTCGGTACGGGTTTCGCGCCCGCGCAGGGTTTGCAGCGTCATGATCACCACTGCGATACCAATCGGCACGTTGATGAAGAAGATCCAGCCCCAGTGGTAGTTATCGCTGATATAGCCGCCGAGAATCGGGCCACAGATCGGCGCGACGATCACGGTCATTGACCACAGGGCCAGCGCAATCGACCGCTTCGCCGGTGGGTAGTTGCTGAGCAACAGGCTCTGCGACAGCGGGATCAGCGGACCGGCGACGATCCCCTGAATGACGCGGAAGAAAATCAGCATCGTCAGGCTGTTCGACACCCCACAGGCCCAGGAGGCGATAGCGAATGCCACCGTCGACCAGACGAAGAGCTTCACCTCGCCGACGCGCTTCGCCAGCCAGCCGGTAATGGGGATGGAGATGGCGTTGGCCACCCCGAACGAGGTGATGACCCACGTCCCCTGGCTCAGCGACGAGCCAAGGTTACCGGCAATGGTTGGGATCGCCACGTTGGCGATCGTGGAGTCCAGCACCTGCATGAACGTCGCCAGCGACAGCGCAATGGTCATAATAACCAGTTGCGCGCCTTCGAGCGGTTTTTGCTGTTGCATTACGCTCACCCCGAATTATCCGGCGTTGGCCTGAATGATCTCGTCGATCAGTTTATTAACCGGCTCAAGCGCGATTTCGCGGGCATTGCTCTCGTAAACCGGGGAGCTTCGCACCTGGCTGGCCAGCATTTCGCCATCGCGATCGGTGGTGTTGACCTCCACCAGCGTGGAGAGGCCGATGCGCAGCGGGTGTTCCGCCAGCTGTTTTTCATCCAGCTCAATACGGACCGGCAGGCGCTGTACCACTTTGATCCAGTTACCGGTGGCGTTCTGCGCCGGCAGCAGGGAGAAGGCGCTGCCGGTGCCCATATCCAGGCCGACCACTTTGCCGGTGTACTTCACGTCATCGCCATAGATGTCGCTGATCACGGTGGCCGGCTGGCCGATGCGCATGTGCGCCAGCTGGGTCTCTTTAAAGTTGGCGTCGATCCACAGGTTGGTCGCCGGGACCACCGCCATCAGCGGCGTGGTGGTGCCGATCTGCGCCCCAGGCTGTACCGAGCGACGGGAAACGTAGCCGCTAATCGGGCTGACGATTTGCGTACGCTGCAGGGCCAGCCAGGCGTTACGCACTTCGGTGGCCGCCTGCAGCACCGCCGGCTGCTGTTCCAGTTTGGTGCCCAGCACGATCGCCTGGTTGGCGTTGTATTGCTGGATTGCCACGTCGAGTTCGGCCTGCGCGCTGGCGACGGTATCGCGGGCGTGCTGCAACTCTTCGCGGCCGATCAGGTTCGCGGCGCCCAGCGGGATGCGGCGATTCAGGTCAGCCTGCGCCTGGGCGAGGGCGGTCTTTTTGACGTCAATATTCGCCTGCAACTGCTTGCTGTTGATCATCTGCTGACGGGTTTGACGCACGCTGGCGGCCAGCTGCGTTTTGGCTTTCTCAAACGCCTGCTGGGCATCGGTCTGATCGAGCGTCACCAGCGGATCGCCTTTCTGCACGTAGTCCGTGTTGTCAGCCCAGACTTTGGTCACGCTGCCTGAGACCTGGGCCATAATTTGTACCTGGTTCCCTGCCACGTAGGCATCGTCGGTCTCTTCGTAATGACGCAGTACCAGAAACCAGTAAATCCCATATGCCACGGCAATAATAATAAAGAGCAATGTCAGCAACAGGAGTGCGCCTTTGCGCTTTCCTTTTTTGCTGCCTGGTTGCTGCGGGGTTTGGCTCTCCGCATTTGCGCTCATGTTATTCTCCACGATCTTATTATTTCACATCGGCTGAGCCGACCTGTTTATCAGAAAGGCCAGCAGAGATCTGCTGGCCTGGCTGTTTTCCTTGCAACGTAAAAATGGGCTGAGCGACGCCGCCCTTAGCGTAGAGAGTCCGCCAGCACGCCTTCTTCTTCCATCTGGTCAAGGCGGCTCAGGAGTTTGCGGGTGATATGTTCGAGCTGATCTTTTTCGCTGGTGCTGAGTGAAGACCACAGCTGATGCAGGCAGTTATGCTGCGGTGGCAGGACTTCACGCAAAAACTGATGACCCTTTTCGGTCAGTTGCAGATGCAGACAGCGGCGATCGTTATCGCTCTCGCGACGTTCAATCCAGCCGCGTTTTTCCAGTTCATCAGCGATACGGGTGGCGTTGGTACGCGACGAGCCCAGCGCGCAACTCAGCTCGGACGGCTGGATGCTGTGGTTTTCCTGTGACTCCAGCGTAATCAGCGCCATAAATAATGTCTCGTTAATTCCCTGCGCTTTGAGCATTTTATTGCGATTTTCCAGCAGCTTACCTTGCATATGCATGCAAAGACGAGTTAACAGGATCTCCTGGAACGGGAAATCTTCATGGCGGCTGGCGCGGAATTTGAGCATTTGCTCAATGGGAGTAAACGAACTATCCATTTGGGTATGACCTCATTAATTACAGCCGATATAATAACTATTGTGACAAATAAATCAAATGAATTATTGACTAAAATTGATACGTAAAGCTTAGAGTCCGCTGGTGATTTTCCATGCCAGACCGTAGGCCAACGCCGACAGCAGCGTCGGGACAATAATGCTGCGGGTTTTCCAGAAGGCGGCCCCCAGCACCAGGAAGCCGATCAGCGTCGGCGCCAGGCGATGGGCATCGGCGAGGATCTCCGGCACGCTGGAGACCACCAGCAGCGCGCAAATCGAGGCGATGCCGATGGTATCCAGCAGCACGCTGACCGGGCCACGGCGGGCAGGCCGGGCATGGCCGGCGCGCAGGCGCAGGGGAAGATAGCGAAACAGATAATTCACGCTGCCGACTATCACCCCGAGCAGAAGGACTTCACTGTTCATCCGGCATCCCCTTAAGCATGGCCTGGACCAGCGCCGTCAGACACCCGCAGACAATCCCGGCGAGGATGGCCGCCGGAATGGAAAATAACAAAATGCCACCCAGCGCGCCTGCCAGGGCTGCCGTGACGCAGAGTGACTGCTGGCGCTGGAATGAGGCCAGCAGGAAGCTCATAAACAGCGCCGGCAGCATAAAGCCGAGCGCGGCCTCCACCGCGGGATAATCCACCAGCAGGCCGTTGCCGGACCAGGCGCCGGCCAGCGTGCCGCATACCCACGATGCCCAGGAAGTAAAAGCGAGACCGAGCATCCAGTTTTCGCTCCAGCGGCGGTTATCGCGAACCAGCCTGGCGGTGGCCGCGGCGAAAACCTCATCGGTCAGGCCAAAGGCCCAGAGGGCGGTTTTCTTTTTATCCAGCGCTGAGCGAATGCGGCTGCGCAATGAGGGACCATACAGCACGTGGCGGACATCCATCGCCATCACCGTCAGGGCGGCGACCCACAGCGAACTGCCGGCGGCCAGCATGGCGGTGATCACAAACTGGCTGGCGCCGGCGTAAATAATGCAGGAGAAAAACAGGCTTTCCAGCGGGGTGAATCCCAGCCGGGTGGCGTTCAGTCCGAAGGCGAAAGCCACCGGCAGGTAGCTGATAACGATGGGGAGACTGTCTTTGATGCCTTCGCCGACGGTGGCGACACGTTCAGATAAGGCACAGGTTAAGGGCGCGGGGTTTTCCATATGAATAACTTATCGCTGGATCCATGTGAAGGTGACAAATTGACCGATGGGTCCACCTTAACAGAGCGCGACGCGCCTTAACACTATGGAAATTCCTGGAATCCGCTTTTCCATACTCTGTGCTGCGAGCAACGAGGGAAAGGGAGCCCGGATAAGACGGAGCGCCTTATCCGGGAGGCAGGGTTACTGCTGCGCGGCGAGCGCCGCTTTCACCCAGCTGTCGAACAGCGGCTGGTGGGCTTTGATCCAGCCATCGACATGACCGTTAATGTCGGCTTCGGAAGCATGGCCTTCGTGCATCATCGCATTCTCGGCGTTGATGTCGGCGATCGGCAGCTTCATGACGCTAAACAGGGTGGCGGCGGCCGGATTTTTCTCGGCCCAGGCTTTGTTGGCGACGATGTGCATCGTGTTCACCGGGAAGCCATAGTTGGCGCCGTTGGCCAGTTTGGTGTCGATGTTTTTCTGCTCGCCCGGCAGGGAGGAGAACGGCACCTGCAGCCAGACGACGTCTTTGCCAGGTTTCAGCACGTCGCTGACCCAGTACGGCGTCCAGGTGTAGTAGAGCACCGGTTTACCCTCTTTATAGCGGGCGATGGTGTCAGCCATCATCGCCGCGTAGTTGCCCTGGTTATGGGTGACGGTTTTGCTCAGGCCATAGGCGTCAATCTGGTGGTTAATCACCGCTTCGCAGCCCCAGCCTGGCGTACAGCCGGTGAGATCCGCTTTACCGTCGTTATTGGTATCAAACAGTTTGGCGATCTGCGGATCTTTAAGCTGATCGATGGAGGTGATGTGGTACTGCTCGGCGGTTTTTTTGTCGATCAGATAGCCCTGGGCGGCGCCTGAGACATACACCCCTTTACGATAGAATTTGTTATCACCGCCCGCCGCGGCGTACATGTCATCGTGCAGCGGCTGCCAGTTGGTGGCGATAAAGGTGGTATCCCCGGCGGCAATCGAGGTATAGGCAACGTTATAGTCCACTTCGCTCGGTTTCTCGACGGTGTAGCCAAGCTTCTCCAGCGCGCGACTGACCAGCAGGGTCTGGAAGGTCTCTTCCGAAATAGTGCTCTGGGCAGGCTTCACGGTAATCCCTTTGCCCGGCAGGTCGGCGGCGAAGGTGCTGGTGGCGATCAGGGTGGCAAAGGCGGCGGTGGCCATCATCGTACGATGTCGCATGGTGGTTCCTCTTATTGTTTAACGGGAAGAGCGACCCCCCGGCCTCGGCTGGTGCCGGGGAGCGGCGCTGTTATCGACTTATCGACAGAAAGGGCGAGTGATAAGCCCCAGTGGGCCGGTGGTGTACCAGCGGCGGTTGCCGCGACTGCGGGCGTCGCGACCGACGGCCTGGGTGAGGCGGTCAAGAATAATCGCGAGGATCACGATCCCTACGCCGCCGACGGTAGCCAGACCCATATCCAGGCGGCCGATGCCGCGCAGCACCATCTGGCCAAGACCGCCGACGGCGATCATCGAGGCGATCACCACCATCGACAGGGCCAGCATCAGCGTCTGGTTTACCCCGGCCATGATGGTGGGCATCGCCAGCGGCAGCTGAACCTTAAACAACAGCTGGCGCGGGCTGGCGCCAAACGAGCGCGACGCTTCGATCAGATCCGCGGGCACCTGGTTTATCCCGAGAATGGTCAGGCGGACGATCGGCGGCAAGGCGAAGATAATCGTCACTACCACGCCGGGCACGTTGCCGATGCCGAACAGCATCACGATCGGCACCAGGTAGACGAAGGCCGGCGTGGTCTGCATGGCATCGAGCAGCGGGCGGATAATTTTTGCCGCCCGCGGGCTGCGCGCCAGCCAAATACCCAGCGGCAGGCCGATAACCATGCAGAACAGCAGGGCGGTGAGGACCAGCGCCAGGGTGACCATCGCCTGCGACCAGGCGCCGATAGCGCCGATGGCAATCAGCGAAACCAGGGTGGCGACCCCCATGCCGAGGCTGGAGATCTGCCAGGCGATCAGCGCGAAGACGATAATCGCCACCGGCGCTGGCATCCCCAACAACAGCTGCTGGAAGGCGCTGAGGATGTAGTCGATCGGCACGCGGATCCCCTGGAATAGCGGACGGAAGTGCAGCACGATCCAGTCGATAGCGTGGGTGACCCAGCTGTCGAGCGGGATCAGCGTTTTATGGAACGGGTCCATGATGTTGAACGATTCCGGCTGCGGCGCGGGCGCGCTGTGCAGCCAGTCGGCGCCGCCGCCGTTGGCCGGCGCGGCAGTAGAGGCGCCACCCCAGGCATCGGCGGCCTGCGCAGCGCTGTCGGTTGCCGGGGCGCTGTCCCACGGATTAGTTTGATCAGCCATGATTCACCCCCTCGCGATCTAAAGCCTGGAGCAGCATTCGTTTGGAAATGATGCCAATGTATTGTTGTTCTTCATCCACCACCGGGACGGCGCACGGGGCGTGGCCGACGTGGGAGAGCAGATCGCTGAGCGGCGTTTGCGCCTCCACCGCCAGCGGGGCGTCAATCAGCGCCGCCTCGATCCCCTGGCCGACGCTGAGCGCGGTTTTCAGAGAATCGATCGAGACAATCCCGACAAAGCGATTTCCGCGTTCGATGACATAGCCATATTCCCGGTCTTCATCCTGTAATAATTTCAGCGCGGAACGGGGGCCAAAACCTGGGGTTTTACGAATCAATCCGACCGGGCTGCGGCGGGCAATATCTTTGGCGCTAAAGACCTGGCTAATATCCACGCCGCGGAAGAAGGTGCGCACATAATCATTGGCCGGATTATTCAGTATTTCATCCGGGGTTCCGACCTGGACCACTTCGGCATTTTGCATAATGGCAATGCGATCGCCAATTCGCATGGCTTCATCAAGGTCATGGGAAATAAAGACGATAGTGCGTTGATGCTTAGCCTGTAATTTGATGAGCTCATCCTGCATTTCGGTGCGAATGAGCGGGTCGAGCGCGGAGAAGGCTTCATCCATTAACAGAATATCGGGATTAATCGCCAGGGCGCGGGCTAAACCGACGCGCTGACGCATCCCGCCGGAGAGTTCATCCGGCCAGGCATGGGCATAATTCTCCAGCCCCACCTGACGCAGCGCCTCCCGCGCTTTTTGCTCTCGTTCGGCGGTCGGGACGCCGGCAAGCGCCATACCAAACGCCGTGTTGTCGAGCACGCTCATGTGTGGCATCAGCGCAAAGGACTGAAAAACCATCGCAATTTTCTTGCGACGCACCTCGCGCAGCTCGGCGTCCGACATTTTGGCGATATCGACTCCGTCAATCAGCACCTGGCCGCGGGTGGGTTCAATCAGGCGATTGAGAAGGCGAACCATGGTGGATTTCCCCGAGCCGGAGAGCCCCATGATGACGAATATCTCGCCTTCTTCAATGGCCAGACTGGCGTCTTTGACGCCAAGCGACAGCCCCGTTTTTTCCAGTATTTGCGCTTTGTTGAGTCCTTTCTCAATATATTTGAAAGCCCGGTTTGGGTGCTCGCCAAATATCTTATAAAGATTTTTGATTTCTAATTTAATTGCCATGCAATAGAGAAGTTCCTGTTATTTGTTTATTGCGATACGATACCCGATGGTGATTATGATCTTTTTACACCCTAACATACTCAGATTCTGTGACAACCCTCAATGGCAAACTCTCGGCAAAATGGCGTGAGGGATAGGGTGGCGCAGCCCCCGTGATATAAGGGCTGAGCGTCAATTTGTTGTGGGTAATATTTTTTGATTATCTCTGGATAATTCGACTGAAATGGACCAGTTTTCTGTTAAATATGACGGAGTGATGACGGTTATGCGATGGAGAGAATATTTGGCAGATGAACCCACTTTTCTGCGAAATAGATCACCAGGAACCAGCCCGCCATATTCCTGGTGAAAGTATGGTTAAAAGTCCCAATCGTCGTCGGCGGTTTCTTCCGTTTTGCCTATCACGTACGAGGAGCCGGAGCCGGAGAAAAAGTCGTGGTTTTCATCGGCGTTAGGCGACAGCGCGGCGAGGATCGCCGGGTTAACCGCTGCCATCTCCGCCGGAAACAGCGCTTCATAACCGAGGTTCATCAGCGCTTTGTTGGCGTTGTAGCACAGGAAAGCGCTGACGTCGTCAAACCAGCCGCTCTCGCCGTACAGTTCCCGACTGTAGGCCAGCTCGTTGTCGTAAAGATCCATCAGCAGATCGAGGGCGAAATTTTTCAGTTCTTCGCGCTTTCCGGGGCTGACGATCTCCAGTCCTTTCTGATACTTGTAGCCAATGTAATAGCCATGTACCGCTTCATCGCGAATGATCAGACGGATCAGATCCGCGGTATTGGTCAGTTTTCCCCGGCTGGAGAAGTGCATTGGCAGCCAGAAGCCGGAGTAGAAGAGAAAGGATTCGAGGAACACGCTGGCGATTTTTTTCTTCAGCGGCTCGTCGGCCTGATAGTAGCCCAGCATCAGTTGCGCCTTGCGCTGCAGGGGTTCGCAGCTTTCACTCCAGGCGAAGGCGGCATCCACCTCTTTGCTGTGGCACAGCGTGGAAAAAATGGAGCTGTAAGAGCGGGCATGAACCGCTTCCATAAAGCTGATGTTCGACAGCACCGCCTCCTCATGCGGGGTCAGCGCGTCCGCCATCAGCGCCGGCGCGCCGACCGTGTTCTGAATGGTGTCGAGCAGCGTCAGCCCGGTGAAGACGCGAATGGTCAACTGCTGCTCCGCCGCGCTGAGGGTTTGCCAGGCGGGAATGTCGTTCGATAGCGGCACTTTCTCCGGTAGCCAGAAGTTGCTGGTGAGACGATTCCAGACCTCAAGATCTTTGTCGTCATCAATGCGGTTCCAGTTGATAGCGCTGATGCGCGTTAAATGGGTCATCCTGTTCTCCTTACAGTGCGCAGGACACGCAGCCTTCAATTTCAGTGCCTTCCAGCGCCAGCTGGCGCAGACGGATGTAGTAGAGGGTCTTAATGCCTTTCTTCCAGGCGTAGATTTGCGCCTTGTTGATATCGCGGGTGGTGGCGGTATCCGGGAAGAACAGCGTCAACGACAGCCCCTGATCGACGTGGCGCGTCGCCTCGGCGTAGGTGTCAATGATCTTCTGGGGCCCTATCTCGTACGCATCCTGATAAAGGGCCAGATTGTCGTTATTCATAAACGGCGCGGGGTAGTACACCCGCCCGGTCTTCCCCTCTTTGCGGATCTCAATCTTCGAGACGATCGGATGAATGCTGGAGGTGGCATGGTTGATGTACGAGATCGACCCGGTGGGCGGCACCGCCTGCAGATAACGGTTATAGATGCCATAGCGCATGACATCGTCGCGCAGCTGGCGCCAGCTTTCCCGGTCGGGCAGGGGGATACCGGCGCGGGCGAACAGTGCGCGCACCCGTTCGGTTTTCGGCTGCCACTCCTCCTGCAGATATTTGTCGAAGTACGCCCCGCTGGCGTAGCGTGACTGTTCGAAGCCAGCGAAGCGCTGGCCGCGCTCGCGGGCCAGCAGCATCGAGGTGTGCAGGGCATGCCAGGTCACGGTGTAAAAATAGATATTGGTGAAGTCCAGCCCCTCCGGACTGCCGTAGGCAATCCCTTCTCGCGCCAGGTAGCCGTGCAGATTCATCTGCCCCAGGCCGATGGCGTGGGAGGCCGCATTGCCGGCCGCCACCGAGGGAACCGACTGTATGTCGCTCATATCGGATACCGCGGTCAGGGCGCGCACCGCGGTGGCGATAGTGCGGGCAAAATCCGGCGAGTCCATGGTATGGGCGATGTTCAGCGAGCCGAGGTTGCAGGAGATATCCTCGCCGATATGGGCGTAACTGAGGTTCTCATCATAGGTGGATGGCGTACTGACCTGCAGAATTTCCGAACACAGATTGCTCATGGTGATCCGTCCGGCCACCGGATTG
The DNA here is from genome assembly GCF_057784655.1 of Klebsiella sp. PK18. Taxonomy (NCBI): domain Bacteria; kingdom Pseudomonadati; phylum Pseudomonadota; class Gammaproteobacteria; order Enterobacterales; family Enterobacteriaceae; genus Klebsiella; species Klebsiella sp. PK18. The sequence goes on from NZ_CM173493.1 coordinate 1,139,437, forward strand.
GCGCGATTGACGGTATCTTCAAACATGATGTACGGATAGCCGGACTCAAACTGGATCTCCGCCAGGCGCTGGAAAAGGTCGCGGGCGCGGATCCAGCGCTTGCGGACCCGTTCGTCGGCCACCAGCTGCGGATAGAGATCGCCGATGGCGCAGTCGGCGAAGGGTTTACCGTACAGCCGCTCGACGTCATACGGCGAGAACAGGGCCATCTGCGCGTCTTCTTTTGCCAGCTGGAAGGTGATATCGGGGATCACCACTCCCAGCGACAAGGTTTTGATGCGGATTTTCTCATCGGCATTCTCACGCCGGGTATCAAGGAAGCGCAAAATATCGGGATGGTGCGCATGCAGCCAGACCGCTCCCGCCCCCTGGCGGGCGCCAAGCTGGTTGGCATAGGAGAAGGCGTCCTCCAGCATCTTCATCACCGGCACCACCCCGGAGGACTGGTTTTCGATACGCTTGATCGGCGCCCCGGCCTCGCGCAGGTTGGAGAGTAAAAAGGCCACGCCGCCGCCGCGCTTCGACAGCTGCAGCGCCGAGTTTACCGCTCGGCCGATGGACTCCATATTATCTTCAATGCGCAACAGGAAGCAGGAGATCAGCTCCCCGCGCTGCTGCTTGCCGGCGTTGAGGAAGGTGGGGGTCGCGGGCTGGAAGCGGCCGCTGAGCATCTCTTCCATTAGCTGCCGCGCCTGCTGGTCATCCCCCTGGGCCAGCGTCAGCGCCACCATTACGCAGCGATCGGCAAAATCCTCGAGGTAGTGCTTGCCGTCAAAGGTCTTCAGCGCGTAGCTGGTATAGAACTTCCAGGCGCCGAGGAAGGTCTGAAAGCGAAACGCGGCGCGCCGGGCATGGGCGAACAATGCCAGCACAAACGCGCGGTCATAGCCGGCCAGCACCTGCGGATCGTAATAGCCCTCACGAACGAGCCAGGTGAGTTTATCCTCCTGGCTGACAAAACTGAGGGTGTTGGGCTGTATCTGGGCGGTCATAAAGACCTCCACCGCCTGGCGATCTTTCTCAAACGGTATGCGACCCTCGCTGTCGTACAAATTCAGCATCGCGTTGAGGGCGTGAAAATCCGCCGCGGCGGTTATACGTTCTGCGGTTGTCGTTGCCAAAATTCGCTGACTCCTTTACGCACGTTGTCGATATCGTCGGGGGTTCCCATCAGCTCGAAGCGGTAGAGATAGGGCACGGCGCATTTTTGCGCGATGACCTCCCCGGCACGCCCCCAGGCGTCGCCAAAGTTGCGATTGCCAGCGGCAATCACCCCGCGGATCAGCTGGCGGTTATGCACGTCGTTTAAAAAGCGGATCGCCTGACGCGGTACCGCGCCGGCCGTACCGCCGCCGCCATAGCTGGGAACGATGAGAATATAGGGTTCGTCTACCTGGAGATGTTCGCGCTCGTTCAGCGGAATGCGCACCGCCGGCAGCCCCAGGCGCTGCACAAAGCGATGGGTATTCTCCGAACGGCTGGAGAAGTAGACGATGAGGCTCATGCGCTGGCCGCCGTGACGGAGGGGCGCAGGCGATTGATCATATCCGGGCGGAAGCCGCTCCAGCGTAGCTCACCGGCGATCACCACCGGCAGCTGGCGAAATCCCTGCTCGCGCAGGGTGTCAGCTGCATCCGGCTGCTGGTCGACGTTCACCATTTCAAAGGCCAGTCCTCGGCTCTCCATGGCTCGCCGTGTGGCATGGCACTGCACGCAGTCATTTCGAGTGTAAATAATAATGCGCATGATTCGTATTTCCATTTAAGATAACAGCACGGCGCTAAACGCAGCGTCGAACGTTGTGGGTCATTCGATAAGGAAATACTAGATGTAGTTGTTTGAAAGTTCAACCACTCAATATATAGCGTTTTTAGCAAGGAAATCCCCCGCCGGGACAATTCGGCGGAGGAGGGGGAAGGCTGTGCGGAACTACAGACGCATGGCGACGGCGAGTCGGTTGAAAGCGTTCATCAGGCTGATGGCTAAGGTCAGATCGCTTATCTGACGCGGGGTAAAATGTTCGCGCAGCGGCAGGTAAACGTCATCTTCCGCATGGCTGGCGGCAATGTCGGTGACCGACTCGGCCCACGCCAGCGCTGCGCGTTCGCCAGGTGTGAAGTGGGCGCTTACCCGCCAGCCCGCCAGGGCATCCAGTTTGCTTTGCGCCATACCGCCCTTGCGCAGCGCCTGGCTGTGCTTCTCAAGGCAGAAGGCGCAGCCGTTGATCTGCGAGACGCGTAAATAAACCAGCTCTACCAGGGCGCTGCCCAGCTCGCTTTTCTCCAGCGCGATGCTGGCCTGTACCAGCCCTTTATAGACTTCCGGGCTCAGTTCACTGAATGGCTGACGTAATTGGCTCATGGTGTTCTCCTCTCTAAGACGGCAGCCAAAATAGCACTATAATGGACTGCAAAAGATAGCCATATTGTGATGAAAAAAGCAGACCATAATGGAAGCGATCCACCTCCCTCTTTATCAGCGTATTGCCCGCCAGCTGAAATCGGCAATTGAACGGGGCGAACTGACCCCGGGCAGCCGTCTGCCCGCCAGCCGGGTGTTTGCCCAGGAGCAGGGCGTCTCCCGGGCGACTATCGAAAACGCCTGGGGTGAACTGGTCGCCCAGGGGTGGCTTGAGCGGCGTGGGCAGGCGGGGACCTTTGTCAGCGAGCGGCTCAGTCCGCGCCAGCTGGCGCCGGTAACGCCAGCGCAATCAGCCGCCTCGACGGACCCGTTGCCCTTTCAGATGGGGCTGCCGGCGCTGGATCTCTTTCCGCGCGGGCTGTGGGCGCGAGTGATGGGTCGTCGGCTGCGGACGCAGTCGCGGTTCGACCTTGCTCCCGGCGATCCCGGCGGCGACCCGCTTCTGCGCCAGGCGATCGTGGAGTATCTGCGCCTGTCGCGCAGTATTGACTGCCAGCCGGAGCAGGTGCTGATTACCGGCAACTATGCTACCTCCATGGATCTTATCCTGCGTACGCTGGCGCAGCCGGGGCAGCATATGTGGATGGAGGATCCGGGGTATCCCTTTATCCGCCCGGTCGTTGAGGCCAGGCAGCTGGTGGTGGATGCGATCCCGGTGGACGACGAAGGAATGGATGTTGGCTGGGGCTTGCGGCATCACCCTCAAGCGCGGTTTGCCCTGCTCACCCCGGCACACCAGAGCCCGCAGGGGGGCGCGCTGTCGCTGCCCCGGCGTCGCCAGCTGCTGGCGTGGGCGACAGCGCGCGACGCGTGGATTATTGAGGACGATTACGATAGTGAGTTTCGCTATCACGGCAAACCGCTGCCGCCAGTGAAAAGCCTCGATGCGCCGCAGCGGGTTATCTACGCCGGCACTTTCAGTAAGTCGATGTTTCCGGCGCTGCGCACCGCCTGGCTTGTGGTGCCGACCCCGCTGGCGGCGCGTTTTCATCAGACGGCGGAGCGCCAGCCCTGCACCGTTCCTACTCTGTGGCAGCAGACGCTGGCGGATTTTATCCAGCAGGGACATTTCTGGCGTCATCTGAAAAAAATGCGCGCCAGCTATAGCCAGCGCCGACAGTGGCTGGAGTCGGCCCTGCAGGCGCAGGGCTTTCAGGTCACGCCGCAGCAGGGGGGCATTCAGCTGGTCATGCCGGTCAGCGGCAACGATCGCCTGCTGGCCCGGCAGGCGGTTGAGGCCGGGCTGGCGGTGCAGGCGCTGAGCGACTGGCGTCTTCGCCATGCAGGCGAGGGGGGATTACTGATGAGTTTTACCAATATTCGCTCAGCGGCGATGGCCGATGCGCTGGCCCGGCGGCTCAGAGAGGCGATCGCGAACGATGGCGCATAAAAAACCCCTGCGGCCAGAGGCGCGCAGGGGCTGACGCGTATTTGTTATCTTCATTAGATTCCGTGAAGCTCGCGGGCTTCCGCTCGCCAGGCGCGCGCGGAAGCTGACGCTGTCTCTATTATCGACGTAAATTGAGCAATACGCCAATAAATACCCCGACGGCGGCTGCGGCGCCGACGCTGTGCCAGGGTTTATTGCGCACATAGGTATCGGCGCAGCCCAGCGCATCACAGGCTGCCTGACGGGCATCCAGCGCCGCCTGCTGCACCCGGTTGTGACCATTGAGGCGGGCACGGGTCTCTTTCAGCAGCGACTGAGCTTTAACGCGCGCCGCTTCGGCTTCCTCTTTCGCGTCACTGCCCCACGATTTCAGCACCTCTTCCAGCGTATCCGCTAATTGACTGACATCGTTATGGATATCCTCAGCATTCTCGTCAAAATTGTTGCGGTTCACATGGTTAGCCATCGTTATCTCCCTTAATTCCATCGAGTGAGTAAGTGTAGGACAAGATTTTGAATTATGCTTACTGCTGTGGTTTCTGGAATATTCCGAAAGCACTGCGCTTAACGAATAAGGTAAGGTCAATGTGCGGTAAAAGATAACGAGGAATCAGTATGTATTTAAGACCCGATGAGGTGGCGCGTGTTCTTGAAAAAGCCGGCTTCACCATGGATGTTGTGACGCAAAAAGCGTACGGCTATCGCCGAGGCGATAATTATGTTTATGTGAACCGCGAAGCGCGCATGGGGCGGACAGCGTTAATTATTCATCCAGCGCTAAAAGAGCGTAGCAATATGTTGGCCGAACCGGCCTCAGATATCAAAACCTGCGACCATTATGAACAATTTCCGCTGTATTTAGCCGGAGATGCGCAGCAGCATTATGGTATTCCGCACGGATTTAGCTCACGGATGGCGCTTGAGCGTTTTCTGAATGGACTATTTGGCGAAGCCCAGCCGGCGATGTCGACAAATTAATACGACGGTTAAGACCGGGGCGGAGCAGGCTGGCGAGAGAGCGACTGGCAGGGCCAGTCGCTGGAATAGCGTCGGTCAGGCTTTCGCCTGCTGGTAGGGGGCCACGCGGAACAGGCGGCGGCAATAGTCGAGGAAGTAGCCGTAAGCAGCGCCCATCATCATCGATACCGCCAGGTTTGAGCTCACTGCAGCGACAATCTGGTGCCAGTCTGCACCTACGCTCCACAATATCGCGACATACACTGGCGACTGGAAAGTGACGTAGGCCAGCACGTCGGCCATATTTTTCATCCAGCCTGCCGGGCTAATGCGCCGGGCCTGACGCATCGCAAAGTCGCGATAAAAACCATAGGGCACGGCAATAATAATGTTGACCGGGATCGCCACCAGGCGCGACGATAACGACTGCTCAAACGTCATACCAGAGAGAAAAATTTCGATCATCATGTTGACGACGGTGCAGTAAACCACCATCGCAAAGGTGTCTGCAACCGCATGCCGCAAGCGGGAGTGCGCAGAGAACATCGGAGTGCTCCTCGAAAATGAAGTCAATAACGCCGAAAAATGCGCGTTGGTATAGCGTTTTTGGGCTGCCTGTTTTGATGTGCGTAGAGTATATCTCTGCATTAAAAGTGGCAACTAGCTATAAATTTTTATTTATTGTCTTTTTGTCGATAAAATACTCTGCGACAGTTGGTTTTCTGCCCGTTACGCTACTTTTATTGCTGGTTTTGTTAAATGTGTTTAATTTCAGTTGGTTACTTGACGTTTTTGCATGATATCTGACCAGGGAGGCGGCGTCTGACCGCCCGCTGTGGCGCAAAATCGCGTGAGCCTGTGATGAAGGTCTCGTTAAGATGTTTTTATGCCATTATGCCGGTTTTTGTGGTGAAAAATTCTAAAATGACGTGTGGCGTTTTATTCTGATTGGCTGGGTAACTATTCATTAGGCCGTGTGGAGAGGGCCTGCGCATCCGCCGACGATAAGAGGATAAACCGCTGACCATAAAGGTAATATCGCCTGCTGAATATATTTTCATATCTTACCATCCGCCGCTTTTATTTATTCATGGTCTTGTTGGCCTGCGCTGGCGAAAAAGAACCGGGGATTTGCCGATATAGGGCAGGCGGAAAAGGTTTACTCTTTGCATAATATATTTATCTGGACAACCGAAGGCTGGAAATAAATAAGTGTTTCCATTACACTTGCCGCGTTGTATCTTTTAATTGGTTATCTGGGATTTCTTAATTTTATGTCTTTAATGTTACACAAACTGAATAATATCCGTTCACTGCGTGCCCTGTCCCGTGAATTCTCCATTGACGTGCTTGAAGAGATGCTGGAAAAGCTCAGGATCGTCACTGAAGAAAAACGTACGCAACAGCAGCTGGCGGCGCAGCAGCAGGCGGAATATCAGGAAAAAGTGAATACCTGGCTTGAGCTGATGCGCGCCGACGGTATTTCTCCTGACGACCTCGTGGCCGATATTCAGCCGTCGATGGCGGTAGGGAAAAAGCGGCAACCGCGCCCGGCAAAATATCGTTATACCGATCATACTGGCGCAGAAAAAACCTGGACCGGTCAGGGAAGAATGCCGAAGCCGATTGCTCAGGCGGTTGCTCAGGGCAAATCGCTGGACAGTTTCCTCATTTAAAGCCGATCCGGCCGGTATCAGGACAGTGGGGGAGACCCGCCGTTCCGTCCGGCCTTATCACTCTCCGGGAGAGGGGCTTTAGCAGACGCCAAAGTCGCCCTCTTCCTGGTATGGCGTCACCTCTTCTGAGTTCAGCGTATAGCGCTCGCCCTGCTCTTGCGCGGCCTGAACCACCACCAGCTGTTCTCCCTGTACTTCAACCACTTTCAGTTTTGGTCCACCCGCACGCGGTTGTACCAGATCGCCGACAGAAAACATCATTCACTCCTCACGGTTAACATCCTGGATGAACCTCAACCATAGCTCAACGACTGGCCAGTGAACACTGGCTGTGCTGTTTTTTGTTAAAACAATTTGGGGGTATATGTATTAATGTTGTTAATGTTTTGCTGGCGCCATACCGCTGCTGAGAAGGGGGGACGGCGAGGGTAGGGTTACCATCAATCAGGTCAGGAAAGACACCATGAAGTATATCGTTCTATTGATCATTGTTATTGCTGTTCTGTATGTCCATTATCGCGGGCGGGTGCGCTATCGTTTCTGGCGACAGCTCTCCGATCATTCAACATTTACTGCTCCGCTGAATGGATTTATGTATTTATTTTCCCGCGTGCCGAATACGCCATATCTGCGCCCGGAGATGTTTCCCGAGCTGGCGATATTGCAGCAGAACTGGCAGGTAATTCGCGATGAAGGTCTCCACCTTCAGCAGCTGGAGCAGATTAAAGCGGCCGATAAATATAACGATGCCGGATTTAACTCATTTTTTAAAACCGGCTGGAAACGTTTTTATCTGAAATGGTATGAGGAGGCCCATCCCTCCGCCAGCCAGCTCTGCCCACACACCACCGCGCTACTGCGCGATATCCCGTCGGTGAAAGCGGCCATGTTCGCCACCCTGCCAGACGGCAGCCGTCTGCCGCGCCACCGCGATCCCTACGCCGGTTCGCTGCGCTTTCATCTCGGCCTGGCGACGCCGAACGATGACCGCTGCTTTATCGAGGTGGATGGCCAGCGCTACAGCTGGCGCGATGGGGAAGGGGTGCTGTTTGATGAGACCTATATTCACTATGCGGAAAATACCAGCGGTGAGAATCGGCTGATTCTGTTCTGTGATATTGAACGGCCCATGCGCTACCGCTGGGCGCAGCAGGTGAACCACTGGCTGGGACGTCATCTGATGAGCGCCGCCTCGGCGCCCAATGATACCGGCGATCGCATTGGCGGGATTAACCGGGCGTTTCGCTATATCTACCAGATCCGCATTGTCGGCAAGCGGCTGAAAAAATGGAATAAGACGGTCTATTACATCGTTAAATGGCTGCTGTTCGGCGGCATTGCCTGGCTTATCTGGAGTGCGTTTTAACCTTCATGACGCCGGTTCCAGGGCATGATCGCCAGCAGACGCGCCATGCCGCAAAAGCCGGTCACCCCGGCGAAGGTGAGCCCGGCGCCGACCGCGCCGCTGAGCAGGAAGAAGCCGCTGCTCACGGTATAGCCCAGCAGTACACCGAGTAAAATCAGGACGCCAGCGGCAATTTGTACCTGGCGCATCAGCGGCAGCGGCTGGGATTTATCCTCCTCAACCGGGAACCCCGCGGCCCTCCAGCCCTGAATCCCCCCGGCCAGCAGGCTTGCCTGCGCCGGTGCGGCGGCGGCGGCCAGGCGAATCGCGTTATTCTGCGTCCGGGAACCCGCCTGGCAGTGAAAGATGACTGTCTCTCCGGCCCGGGCATTGAGGGTCGCACCGTTGGTCAGGCTGGCGAGCGGCACCAGTTCGGCATCGGGAATATGTTCGCGCGCGTATTCATCCGCATCACGGATATCAATCAGTCTGGCGCCCTGGGCAATCAGCGCCCGGGCTTCGGCCGGGGTTAAGGTAGCGATGGTCATAGGATCCTCACGGGCAATAGAGCGTTTTCAGCGTGTTGATCACCTGCTGTACCGCAGGGTGGGTGATGAAATAGTGGATACGCTGGGCATCGCGCTCGCTGTCGATCAGCCCCTCGTCACGCATCCGCGCAAGGTGCTGCGAGGTGGCGGAAGGGCTCAGGCCGGTAGCGCGGGCCAGTTCACCGGCGCTGGCCCGCGGCGCATCGCACAGCATGCACAGGATCAGCAATCGGTGAGGATTGCTCATGGCTTTCATCAGCGCGGCGGCTTCTCCGGCGCGGGCCTGCAGGTCTTCAGGTGTGGTCATATATTTTAGCTTTTTCTAAATTTAGATAACTCTAAAATAAAAACATCCCCTGCGCCAGCACTTTTTATCTGTGACTCAGGCCGGAACGGCGAGCTGGGCAATCTGCGCCCGGGCGCTGGCGATCCCTGCGTCGCGACCATGCGGACGATTGTCCAGCCCTTCGGCATAGATAAATTCCACCTCATGGATCCCCATCAGCCCCAGTACCGCGCGCAGATAGGGGGTGATGGCGTCGGTGGTCTCTCCCTGGTGAATACCGCCGCGGCTGCTGACGACCACCGCCCGAACGCCCTCGACCAGCCCCTGCGGCCAGCTGTCGGTGTAGCGAAAGGTTTCCCGCGCCCGCGCCACGAGGTCGAACCATTTCTTCAGGTCGGTCGGGACGTTGAGGTTATACATCGGCGCCCCGATCACCAGCAGGTCGCTGGCTTTTAACTCGGCGATAAGCTGGTCGGAGCGCGCAACCGCCGCGCGGATGGCTGGCTGCGGATCCACTGCCCCGCGCAGGGCGGCGAACAGAGGGCGATCCAGCGTTGGCAGCGCCATGGCGCTGAGATCGTGTTCCGTGAGCCGATCGCGGTGTCCTGCTGCCTGGCGCGCCGCGAGAAATTCGTTAATCAGCTGATTGGTCAGGGATGTTTCGCCATTAATGCTGGATTTTAATACCAGAACGTTAGCCATGATGAGTGCCTCAAGTGAAGGGGAGAGGCAGAGACTAACACTGTCTTTTTTCTCTCTGGAGTGACATTATTTTCCTCTATTGTATCCCATAAGGAACCAATCTGTGCGTGACGATCTGAACGCGATCCCGGTGTTTGTTACCGTGGTCGAGAGCGGTAACTTTGCCAGCGCGGCGGCGATCCTCCACGTGACGCGTTCGGCGGTGGGTAAAACCATTGCCCGGCTGGAAGCGCGCCTCGGCGTGGCGTTATTCCAGCGCACTACCCGTCGGCAACTGCTGACGGAAGAGGGGGAGCAATTTTACCACCAGTGCCGGGAAGCGCTGGCGCGCATCCGCGAGGCCGAAGAGGCGCTCCAGCGCGGGAAGGGCGAGGTGCAGGGGCGGCTGCGGATCTCGCTACCAGTGCTCTTTGGCCAGCGCTGCGTGGCGCCGGTGCTATTCCGCCTGAGCCAGCGCTATCCGTTACTGAAGCTCGAGCTCCACTACAGCGACCGGCAGGTCAATCTGCTGGAGGAGGGGTTTGATCTTGCGGTGCGTATCGGAAACCTGGCCGATACCGGGTTGCTACGGGCGCGGGCGCTGGGGGAACATGGCATGGTGCTGTGCGCGGCGGCGGAGTACCTGCGCCGCCAGCCGGCGCCGCAGACCATCGCCGGGCTGAGCGAGCACCGCACCCTCGGCTATCTGCACAACGGCCAACTGCAAAAATGGCAACTGTACGACCCGCAGCAGGGCGAAGTGCGCTTCAGTCCGCAGACGGGGCTGGTACAGGATGATTTTGCCGCCATCGCGGCGGCGGTGCAGCAGGGGATGGGCATCGCCTGGTTGCCGGACTGGCTGGTGGCGCAGGCGCTCGCCGACGGGACGCTGCAGCAGGTGCTGGCGCCCAGCGCTCAGGTGCGTTTCGCTATCCACGCGGTGTGGCCGGAGGGGCCGTGGCTGCCGCAAAAAACGCGGGTGGCGATCGATGCCCTGCGGGAAGGACTGCGCCTTGCTAAAAGCACACCGCCCAGCGGTTAAGGGTATCTTAAGGCGACCGGGCGATAATGACAGAAAGATGACGACTGAGAGCTATCGCCATGAACGCCCTGGAAACCCTGAATCAATCTGTTTTTTTCGCGCTTAACGCGCAGCCTGGCGCCGCGGAGGGCCTGCTGTCGCTGGCCCGTTTTTGCGCCAGCGGCATCGTGTTTATGATGCCGGCGATCGCGCTCGGCCTGTGGTTTCTCGGTGGTCGTGAGGGACACCGCCAGGCGCTGTTTATGACCCTGGCCGTGATGATTTCCCTCGGGCTGGGGATGGTGTGCGGGACGCTCTGGTTTCATCCGCGGCCGTTTATGATCCCCCTCGGCCATACCTGGATAAGTCATCCGGCGGATAACAGCTTCCCCAGCGATCACGCTACGGTGATGTTCAGCGCCGCGTTTGCGCTGCTGTCGCTGCGCCTGCGGGCGCCTGGTCTGCTGATGCTGCTGGCTGCGCTGCCGGTGGCCTGGTCGCGGATCTATCTTGGGGTGCATTTTCCGCTGGATATGGTGGGCGCAGCCCTGGTCTCCATTGGCGGGGTCATCGTGGCGAAGCGGGTCTGGCAGGCGGTCGGCCCACGGCTGGTGCTGCTGTGCGAGGCCGTCAGCCGGCGGATGTTCTCCTGGCTGCCGGCGCGCTTTACGCCATAGCCTCAGCGACGAGGCCGTCCGGTACGGGCGGCGCGGCGGTATAGCGTGCTGCGGGCGATACCCAGTATCTGTGCCGCCCGGCTGACGTTGCCGTTAACGCTGGCCAGGGTATCGACAATCAATTGCTCGTCATGGGCCTGCAATCCTCCGCGCGGCAGCGGCGCAGGCGCGGTGCGATACGCCTCCGGCAGCGCGTCGGGCGTCAGCGTGTCGCCCTCATCGGCCAGAGCCAGCATCACCTTCAGGACGCTCTGCAGCTGGCGCACGTTTCCCGGCCACGGCAGCTGGCTGAGGTGGCTCAGCAGCGCGCCTGACAGCGTCACCCGGCGTGAAACACCGCCCAGGTCGCGCCACAGCGTGGCGATAAAGGTTTCCAGCGCCGGCCACTCGCGCAGCGGGGGCAGCGCCAGGGCATACTCCCGTAGGCGCCACAGCAGATCTTCACGGAATTCGCCGGCGCTGACCCGTTGCGTCAGATTGCGGTGGGTGGCGCAGATCAAGGCGAAATTCACCGGCACGCTGCGGCTGGCGCCCAGCGGGGCCACCTCTTTTTCCTGCAACACCCGCAGGAGCCGCGTCTGCAGCGCCAGCGGCATATCGCCGATCTCATCGAGAAACAGTACCCCGCCCTCAGCCTCGCGGATTTTACCGATATAGCCGTTTTTGCTGGCGCCGGTAAATGCCCCCGGCTGGTAGCCGAAGAGCTCGGATTCGATCAGCGATTCCGGGATGGCCGCGCAGTTGATGGCGACAAATTTGCCACTGCGCCAGCGGCTGTGCTGATGCAGCGTACGGCTGACATACTCCTTGCCGCTGCCGGTTTCTCCCTCAATGCATAGCGCAATGCCGGCGTTGAGCAGCCGCAGCAGCTTTTCGCCTTCGCGCGGGCTGGTGAAGGGGAGATGCATGACCGGCGGGGCGCTTACCGCCACCCGGCGGCGGGTGGGCTCCCGCAGGCGATAGTGATAGCGGCCCTGCGGGGTGGTCAGCGGCAGCGGGACGCTGACCGCCCTTTGCGCCAGCGTCGGAAAAAGCGACGCAAAGGTGAGCTGGCCAAACTGCGCCGCGCTCAGGCCGAACTCGCGCATCGCCAGTCGGTTGCCGGCGGTGAGGACGTTGTCAGAAAAGACCAGCAGCAGCTCCTCGACGCTGTCGAGCTTGTCCACCTGCCGGTGCAGGCTCATCAGCCACTGCTCCGGATGCAGGCTCTGTTTCACCCACAGATACTCAATCTGCTTTGCCGCCGCCTTCACCCAGCCGAAGGTATGCTGGTGGGGAAAATCCGCCGGGCCGGAGATATCCAGCACCCCGGCAATACTTCCGTCCGGCCGCTGGAGCGGCATCGCCGCACAGTACAGATTCTGATTGCGGGTAAGAAAATGCTGGCGGCCATCGATTTCGCAGCCGTCATCAATGACCAGCGCGGTGCCAATGGCGTTGGTCCCGCGCCCGCTTTCGCTCCACAGATTGCCGGGGGCCAGCGCCACGCGCTGAGCCTTCTGCATCGCCTGAGTATCGCCGACGGTGTGCAGCACCAGGCCACTGGGGTCGGAGAGGACCACCACCGACTGCAGGTCCGCCACCTGGCGCGACAGGGCATCCACCACCGGCTGCGCCAGCTGCTGCAGGCTGCGGTGGCTGGCGAGCCGGTCTGCCAGTTCCCCGGCGCGCAGACGGGGAAAATCCTCGGTAGCGGGATCCAGACCATAGCGCTGGCAGCGAGACCACGAGTCGCTGAGCAGGGGGTTAGCGTTAACCTCTGGTGCGAGAAGATAGGGATTACCTGGCACAGGGCACCTCAGGGTCGATGTTGCTGTGTTGCAATATTGTAGCCATTTGGTTTATTTGGTGTTGCGATTTGCAACACAGAAGTGGACATCTGTGCGACAGCGCCTGCCATCCTGGTAAATAAATAATCCTAACTCATTAATAAATAATATAAATTGTTGGCAATAAAAAACTGGCATAACCCCTGCAAAGTGAGAAGCGTTCGGCGGCAAGTTTAAAAAATCAATATGCCGCTGCGTCTCAACCCTACAGAAGGAGATTTGCGATGCGTTATGCACATCCTGGCCAGCCCGGCGCCCTGGTTTCATTTAAATCCGCTTACGGCAACTTCATTGACGGTAAATTTGTCGAGCCGCTGAGCGGTGAATTCTTTATGAATACCTCCCCGGTCGACGGCAGCAACATTGCGCAGTTTCCCCGCTCGGACGCCAAAGACATTGAGTTCGCCCTGGATGCCGCTCACCGTGCGGCGCCGGCGTGGGGTAAAACGTCAGTGCAGCAGCGCTCCAGGCTGCTGCTACAGGTCGCCGATCGTATTGAACAGCACCTGGAGTATCTGGCCGTCGCGGAGAGCTGGGACAACGGGAAACCGATCCGCGAAACCCTGAATGCCGACCTGCCGCTGGCGGTGGACCATTTCCGCTACTTCGCCGGCTGCCTGCGCGCCCAGGAGGGAAGCACCGCCGAGATTGACGAAACGACGGTGGCCTATCATTTCCATGAACCGCTGGGGGTGGTCGGGCAGATTATCCCGTGGAACTTTCCGCTGCTGATGGCCGCGTGGAAGCTGGCCCCGGCCCTGGCGGCGGGTAACTGCGTGGTGCTCAAGCCGGCTGAACAGACGCCGCTGAGCATTACCCTGCTGCTGGAGCTGATCGGCGATCTGTTCCCGGCCGGGGTGCTTAACGTGGTACAGGGATTCGGCAAAGAGGCGGGCGAGGCGCTGGCCACCAGCAAGCGTATCGCCAAGCTGGCGTTCACTGGCTCCACGCCGGTCGGGCGGCATATTCTCGCCTGCGCGGCGGAAAATATTATCCCCTGCACTGTCGAGCTGGGGGGCAAATCGCCCAACATCTACTTCGCCGACGTAATGGAGGGAGAAGAGGAGTTTATTGAGAAGGCGATGGAGGGACTGGTGCTTGGCTTCTTCAACCAGGGGGAGGTATGTACCTGCCCGTCGCGGGCGCTGATCCATGAATCCATCTATGAGCCCTTTATGGCGCGGGTCATGGAGAAGGTGGCGCAGATCCGCCGTGGTGACCCGTTAGATACCGACACCATGATCGGCGCGCAGGCTTCCCGCCAGCAGTTCGATAAGATCCTCTCCTACATTCAGATTGCGCGGGAAGAGGGCGGGCAAATTCTGACCGGCGGCGAGCGGGCGGCTATCGCGCCGGCGCTGGATAACGGTTTTTATATTCAGCCCACGCTGATTAAAGGCCGCAACGATATGCGCAGCTTCCAGGAGGAGATCTTTGGGCCCGTGATCGGGGTGACCACCTTTAAGGACGAAGCGGAAGCGCTGACCATCGCCAATGAGACCCAGTTTGGCCTTGGCGCCGGGGTCTGGACGCGGGATACCAACCTCGCCTATCGCATGGGCCGCGGGATTAAAGCCGGCCGCGTATGGACCAACTGCTATCATGTCTACCCGGCGCATGCGGCGTTCGGTGGCTATAAACAGTCTGGCGTTGGCCGGGAAACGCACAAGATGGCGTTGGATGCTTACCAGCAAACCAAAAACCTGCTGGTGAGCTACGGCACCGCGCCGCTGGGCCTGTTCTAAATACAACCCCGCGCTTCTGTTCCAACCTCTGTCCGCAATCCGTCCGGGTTGCGGATTTTTTTTAACTGCAAAATAACCCTGCTATTTAGCCGGCTTTATTGAGCGGCATGACCAACACATTCACACGGCTGATGTAATATCTTTCACTTGAAAATAAAAAGGGTTCCACAACAAGAAATTATGCGCAGTGAGGCGGACACTTGTGCTTCATTTATGTAGAAATGATGAATATTAATACCAGGAAAATTCCTAATTTTCCTGTGCTGTCGATCGGAAGCACAATAAAACAAGACAACTTTTTGAGTAATTATCTTTAAATTTGTTAATGGTTTTGATCTGTTGTTGTTTGAAAGTGTTTTATTGCCGTTTGTATAGATATGTAAATTAACATTGAAAAGGCATTTCAAAAATAAATTTTATGCCTCTGATAATCATTAACTTATTCGTAACATTGTGCCGGGTTGCCTTTTGGTAGGTGCGGTAATATATTTATTTCGCACACCAAAATAACTTTTTTAGCTTCTGTTTTTTATTAATGGTCACCTTTTGACAGAATAAAGCAAAGCGAGAGGGCGTGTGCCTACTATCCTGCGGAAGGAACGCAATGAACATTTACAAGGAGGAACTGATGAGCAGCTTCGCGATAGCCAAGCGCTATTGCCGATGACTGTGTGATATATTCGTTAACGATGAGATAAATAATGAAAACCCAACTTCGTATTATGGCAATTCTCATGGGCGCGCTGGTTTCGGGCGCGGCAATTTCAGGCAATACGCAACCGGCAAGATCGACAATGACCGTTAACCCAGGCGCCAGCGCAGGCACTCAGGGTACCGGTGGGCAGGTAATTTTTAACGGCTCTATTACCGACAGCTCCTGCAACGTCGACAGCGGTTCAACCGGCCAGACCGTGGATTTGGGCAAATGGGCCAGCAGCTATTTTACCGGCACCGGCTCCGAAACCACCAAAACTCCCTTCCATATCAAAGTCAAAGATTGCCCGGCCAGCGTGGCCAAGGTTGCGGTGCTGTTTGACGGCGCGCGCGATCAGTCTGATACCACTCTGCTGGCCACCAATGGCGGCGCCACCGGCGTGGCGATCAAGCTGTATGAAGACGACCAGAACACGGCGGTCAGCCTCGGCAAAGTGTCCAAAGATCACCCGGTCGTCGCGGGCGCCACTGCCGGCACCGGCTCTGCTGACCTCGAGTTTTACGCCGACTATGTCTCTACCGGGGCCGTGGCGGCGGGCGATGCCAACGGTACGGCTAATTTCAATATGATTTATAACTAATCTTATTGCGCGTTATTCAGAGCCAGTCCATTGCGTCAGGATCCATAGCAGTTTGTTGAAATATTAATGGCGAAGCAGTCGCGATATATATTCGTGACGGTATTGTTGTTCCTGCTAATTATCTCAATGGTTACTGGCTCTGTTATTCACAGCTTTATTTTATTGTCTGTTCAACCTTTACCTGATGGTTATTAATGATGAAGAAAATAATTGCCGTTGCGGCTTTTCTGCTGTGCTCCACGGCAGCGCAGGCCGGTATTGTCATGGGTGGAACCCGTGTGATTTATCAGGAAGGGAAGCGTGAAGCCGCTATTTCAGTCACCAATGCCGATACTCACACACCCTATCTGGTGCAGTCGTGGGTGGAAAATTACGCGGAAAATGACAAGAGCAAGGTGCCCTTTATTGTGACCCCACCGCTGTTCCGTCTCGATCCGGAGCAGAATAACGTTCTGCGTATTAACTTTATTGGCGCCTCGCTGCCCGGCGATCGTGAGTCGGTGTTTTGGCTGAACGTCAAAAGTATTTCTCCGACGCCGCAGGGCGAGGTGAATAAGCTGCAGGTCAATATTAGGTCGAAATTCAAAATTTTCTATCGCCCCAACGGTCTGGCAGGCGACCCGGCAAAAGCCTGGCAGCAACTGAAGTTTACCCAGTCCGGCGGTCATCTGACGGTGGCAAACCCCACTCCCTATTTTGTCTCTTTTTACTCCGTCGCGGTGGGCGGGCAGAGCATCGATGAGCCAGGCATGGTGGCTCCGTTCGGCCAGAAAACGTGGCCGGTGAGCGGGCACGGCGCCGTCAAATGGCGGGCGATTAACGACTACGGTGGCGTCAGCGATTTCGCCCAGCAGTAATTCCCTTTTGTGATGACATGACCGGACGGCGCCAGCATGAAAAGAACAACAACAGCGAAGGTGCGGGAGTATGCCGCAATGCCAGTGACCGCAGGACGGGCGCTGGCGCTGGCGACAGTGCCGACGATGATGTTTTGTCTCAGCCCGCTGAACCGGGCGCTGGCCGACGACTATTTTGACCCGGCGGCGCTGGAGTTTGCCGACCCGCAGCAGCAAACCTCCGACCTGCACTACTTCGCCAAACCCGGCGGGCAGCAGCCGGGCACTTACTCTGTCACCGTGGTGGTTAACGATCAGGAGCTGGGTCAGGCTGATATTACGTTTGTTGACGATGGCGGGAAGCTGCAGCCGGTGCTGACGCCCGGTCAGCTGGCGGATTATGGGGTCAACGTCAGCGCCTTTCCCGCCTTTCAAACGCTGCATGAAGGAGAAACCTTCACCCGGATCGAGAAGTTTATTCCCGACGCCAGCAGTCGGTTCACCTTTGCTAACCAGCGCCTGACGCTGAGTATTCCCCAGGCGGCGATGAACGTGCAAAGCCGCGGCTATGTCGATTCCTCGCGCTGGGACGATGGCGTGCCGGCCGCGTTTGTCGATTACTATTTTTCCGGCGCGCAAATAAAGAACGCCGATGACGGGGAGAGCAGCCGCTCAAACTACCTCAATTTACGCAGCGGCGTGAACCTGGGCGCCTGGCGGCTGCGCAACGTCTCCTCAATGCAGTACGACCAGCAGCGCCGGCACTGGGATACCCAGAGCACCTGGCTGCAGCGCGACGTCCGCTCGCTGAAGAGCTTGCTGCGGATCGGCGATACCTACACCACCGGCGATGTGTTTGACAGCATCCCCTTTCGCGGCGTCCAGCTGATGTCTGACGATGAGATGCTTCCGGACAGCCAGCGCGGCTTTGCCCCCACCATCCGCGGCGTGGCGCACAGCAATGCCAAAGTGACCGTCTCTCAGCACGGGTATGTGATCTACGAAACCTTCGTGTCGCCGGGGGCATTTGCCATCAGCGATCTTTACCCCACCTCGCAGAGCGGCGATCTGGAGGTGAAGGTGACCGAGAGCAATGGTTCGGTGCGCACCTTTACTCAGCCCTATTCCGCAGTTCCTTTTATGCTGCGCGAAGGGCGCGGCAAATTCAGCCTTAGCGCCGGGCGCTACCATTCGGGGGCGGATACCGTCCGCTCGCCGGAATTCCTGCAGGGAACCCTGTTCTACGGTCTGTCGGCGGGGTTTACTCTCTACGGCGGTACGCAACTGGCCCAGGACTATCAGTCCTGGGCGCTGGGCCTGGGTCGCGGCTTCGGCGAGTTCGGATCGCTGGGAGGCGACGTGACCCAGGCCGTCACCCGCACGCCGTCGGGCAAGCGCTACGCGGGCCATTCGCTGCGCGCCCAGTATCAGAAAGATTTTGTCAGCTCGGGGACCTCATTCAGCCTCGCCAGCTACCGCTACTCCTCCAGCGGCTATTACGATTTTGCCGAAGCCAGCGCGCTGGAAAGCGCGCAGGGGCAGGTGGACAACCGGCGTCGCCGGGAAGAGCTGTCGGTGACTCAAAGCCTTGGTGGCCTCGGCAGTCTGGCGATCTCCGCCTGGTCGCAGGATTACTGGCACCGGCAGAGCCGGGATGAGACGGTACACCTCGGGTTCTACAGCGCCTGGAAGGGGATCTCCTGGGGCGTGGGCTATTACTACACCCGCGCCAGCAATCAGGAAAAAAATGACCGTTCCTGGTCATTTAATATCAACATCCCGCTGGGCGGCCCGCTGTCCGACAGCGCGGTAAGCTATAACACCACCTCGGACAGCAATGGCTATACCTCGCAGCAGGTCTCGCTGTATGGCGCGGTGCCGACGCGGCCAAATCTGTTCTATTCGGTCCAGCAGGGCTATGGCAACCAGGGGCGAGGCAGCAACAGCAGCGTCGCGCTGGATTACCACGGCGGCTTCGGCAACGCCCAGCTCGGCTATCGTCATGACGCCGCCAGCAACCAGCTGACCTGGGGAGGCGCCGGCTCGGTGGTCGCGCATCCGCACGGCGTCACCTTCGGCCAGACGGTGGGCGAGAGCTTCGCCATCGTCCGCGCGCCGGGGGCCGCTGGGGTGGCGGTACAAAACGGCAACAATGTGCACACCGACTGGCGCGGCTATGCCGTGGTGCCATCCCTGACCGCCTATCGAAAAAATGTCATTACCCTCGACACAGAGTCGATGGCCGACGATACCGACGTCGATCAGGAGGGGCAGACCGTGATCCCCGGCGGCGGCGCGGTGGTGATGGCCAACTACCGGACCCACATTGGCAACCGGGTGCTGTTTACCCTGCGCAATGCCCAGGGGCCGTTGCCGTTTGGCGCCAGCGCGCGGCTGGTCACGGCGGAGGAGAGCGGCAATGCGCCGGGCGGCATGGTGGCTGACGGTGGGCAGGTGTACCTCAGCGGCGTGCCGCAGGAGGGGACCCTGGCGGTGAGCTGGGTCGTTAACAACCAGTCGCAGAGCTGCACGCTGCATTTTCAACTTCCGGATAACCCACAGCAGAGTCTGAATACGGTGAAAACCGTCTCCGGACTGTGCCAGACACGCTGAGGCGGCTATGAAATCTGTTTTTCGTCTACTTCCTGTTCTCTTTCTGCTGGCGCTGAGTGGTTACCTCCCCGGCGTGCGGGCTGAAACCTGCCGCGCGAATATCGGCCAGACCACGGTCAATATTCCCAATATCAAATACTTACCCACGCTGCCGGTCAATACCCAGATGACCAGCGCGATGGCGGATAACGGCAGCGGGATCCCCTTTTCCTGCGACCTGCAGCTGCCGACGGCGAGCGCCAAACGCATCGTCTATAAGCAACTGAAAACCGGCGGCTCGCCGGTGGTGATTAACGGACAGCACGTCTACCCCAGCGCCATCGACGGCATCGGTTACTCGCTCAGCTTTCAGTGCGCGGGCGGCCCGATGCGCGCTATCGACGGCAGCCACTCCGCAGGCGGCGAGTCGGTGGTGGTGTGCGACAGCGCAATGCTTCCGGCGCTGATGACGCAGCAGCAAACCACGGTCAGGATCGCGGTGACCTTCTATAAAACCGGGACGGTGCAGCTGGCGGACGGGACGCACACCAACTCGCCGTCGCTGCCGCAGGTGGGGGAGATGACCATTGAGCAGCAGGCCAGCGGGAGCGCCAGCTATGTCGCCAGCGCGCCGGTCAGTATCGATATGGCGGCCCTGAACGTGGACATCGGCAGCAGCGGCAGCTGTCAGGTAGCGACGTCGACGATCCAGGTCACTCTGGGCACGGTAAACCGGGCGGAGTTTCACGGTAAAGGGAGTACCGGCGGCCAGGCGAAGCGCTTTTCGATCCCGGTGTTCTGCCCGTCGCCGACCGACGTGCGCATCGGCTTTTTCGGCGTCAGCGTGGAGAGCGATACCCTGGCCCTGAGCAAGGCCAGCAACAGCGCCAGCGGCGTCGGCGTGAAGCTGACCTACGGCAATAACCCCGGCGCGGCGGTCTCTGATGGCACCAGCGTTAAGATCAATGAGGCCAGCAACTTGCCGATCCTGAAAAGGGTGACCGGCACAAACGCCGGGGCCGCCGAGGCGATCAATTTTAACGCCCAGTATGTGCAAACTGACGCCACGGTGGGGGCGGGCACGGCCAACAGCATGGTGACCTTCGCCCTGGAGTATAACTAGCCTGACGCTGGCGCATGGGCATTCTGCAGGGGGATGGGCACCACTGCGCCGTAGTCGTCGATATAGTTCAGCTGGTACAGGCGAGTGCTGTCGGTGGTCATCACGGTATGGCTGCTGTATGGCCGGAGCATCACGTTTCTCATCGGCGAGAGGTGGCCTTTATTATCGATCAGCGTCCCGTTGACCAGGGTGATATGCAGTGGGCCTGAGTTGGTAAAGCGCAGGTGATTCCCGCTCTGCTGCCACTGCAGCTTTTGCACCTCTCTGGCGAGGGTGGTGGTGATGGCGGGCGGACGATAAAAGAGCTTCAGGCGGGTACGGACGACAAATTGCAACGTATGCGTGCCGACGGCTGCGGGAGGCGTCTCCTGGATATTGACCCAGTACACGCTTTCCCGATCGCCGGGCAGCCCGCCGCCGAGATAGATAAAGCGCAGCTGGGCGGATTGTTGCGGCGATAAATAGACCTGCGGCGGCGTCGCCACTATCGGCAGGCCGACGCGCGAGGTATTGAGTCCGGCGTCCAGCCAGATCTGCACTTTATAAGGCGTGCTGCTGCGATTGTGAATGTTCAGGCTGGCGACCTTTTCTTTCCCGGAATAGACCACCCGCGTGGCATTAATGGTGATCCCGGCGCAGGCCTGAAAGGTCACTGCGCAGAGCAGAATCGCCAGCTGTGTTTTCATGAGGACTCCCTTGACGTCTCATCCCTGACCGGGAAGCTATTCCTGCATAATGGTAAATCGGGCCGTCGCATTGCCGTCGCCGGGATCGGCGTGGGTTTTGTCCCAGGTGTAATAGAAGGCGTTCAGCCTGAAGGTTCCGGAGCCGCCGTCCACCGGGATCTCTATGCGGGGATCGTGTTGCGGATCAAGGCGTTCATCGAGGCTGAGCGGGGTGCCCGTGCGGTCAGTGAGCAGAATACCTACCTTGCTGGCCGGCTTACCGCTGCCGTCGAGCGCCAGCACGCGGTTTTCAGGTGTGTCGGCAGGCGAGGGGCCGTCAACCACAATGTAGTAAGTGCCTTTCTCACAATCTTTAACGCGAATGTCGATGCCGACCGCCGGCCCGGTCCCAGACTGACTGTTTTTCAGTCTCGACAGCGGAATAGCGCCCATACTGACGTCGATGACCCCGCTGTCGCTCACCCCTTCGAGCTTGCAGGAGGCGTTCACGACCTTGCCGATGAAATTCAGCTTGCCCTCTGCCGCGAGTGCAGGGACAGCGGCCAGCCCGGCAAAGACCGTCGCCAGACACAGCGTGATTATTTTCATTTTCTTTCCTTCTCTATTGCCCGTAAAGCTGGCGCCAGGGCCGTTATTTTGATGAGTCTTATTTACGCCAGGTATGTTTTTTATTAATTCATCTGACTGACAAATTTATTAATACCAGGAAATAAACTGGCTTGTTATTTAGGGGCTGCTTTTGTCGGGATAGTAGCGTGGGGGAATTGCGACGTAAATAAGACGGTTATTAACGCGAGTTGAATGCCAAATATCGCTCGATAAAATAAATTGCTATTTTAATTCAATGGATTAGAAATAGCTTATTGCTCTTTTTTGCCAGGTGTTCGAACCCACTTCATGGTGGAAAATACGATCGTTCACGTAAGGCTACGCCCGGCAGATGAGGGATCATTCACCGGAGGGGGGCTGTTTTTTATCGCCAGATTTGCGATCGGCAACCGTGCTGCCGGGTTGTATGTCACGATGATTAAAAATAGGATGAATGCCCTGGCGTATGCTGCGGATGGTGTGGACTGATAAGCGGCCGATCACCCCGGCGCGAAAAATCGATAACGATAAGGATGGCGAGATGAAACTGACGGTGGGGCTGGCGCTGACGCTGGCGATAATGACCTGCGGCGCCCAGGCGCGCGATATGCAAACCATCGAGCACAGCGGTGAGCTGAAAGTGGGCGTGCCGGGCGATTACGCCCCGCTAGCGTTTCGCAATGCCGCCGGCGAGCTGCAGGGCTATGACGTGGACATGGCCCGCGATCTCGGGCGCACGCTGGGGCTGAAGGTGAGCTTCGTCTACACCAGCTGGCCAGCGCTTGCCGCCGATCTGCGGGCGGACAAGTTTGATATTGCGATGGGCGGCGTGACGCAGACTCCGGCGCGGGCGAAGGACTTCGCCCTCAGCCATCCGGTAGTGGCGAACGGTAAAATCGCCTTAGCCAACTGCCAGGCCGCCCCGCGGCTCGGCTCGCTGGCGAAGATTGACCGCCCGGAGGTGAAGGTGGTCGTCAACCCTGGCGGCACAAACCAGAGCTTTGTCGATGAGCATATCAAGCAGGCGCAGATCATTCGCGTACAGAACAACGTCGACAATCTGGAGGCGCTGCGGCAGAAAACAGCCGATATGATGGTGACAGACCTGATCGAAGGCGACTATTACCAAAGCAAAGAGCCCGGCGTGTTCTGCGTTGCTAACGAAACACCGTTCGCCGGCACCGCCAGCGACAAGGTGTATATGATGAATAAGGATAACCCGGCGCTGCTGGAGAAAGTGAACCAGTGGCTGGATAGCCAGGACAAAGAGGTTCTCAAACGGAAGTGGAAAATTCGCGGTTAACGCGGCGGCGCGCCACCGCCGGCAGACGCGTCCGGCGGTGGTTATCGTCCACGGTTAGCGCTGCGGCGACAGGGGCTGTCGCGCGAGGCCGCGGAAGTAGCAGGCGTAGCCGAGGGTGGCGGTCAGGCACAGCATATAGCCAAACGACTCGCTGCCTTCCTCGACCGTGTTTTTCACCACCCGGGCGTAGTTCTCATCCAGCACGGCGTACCACAGGCCGTGCATGCCGAACAGCCGCGAGAAGACCAGAATCGCCAGCAGGCCGCTGATCATCATCCCGTAATAGGGCGTGCGGGTATACTCCGCCAGCTGCGACAGGGTCTGAGGCAGATGGCGCAGCGGCGCCAGCAGCGACCCTACGGTGGCCAGCAGGGCAAACCACACCCAGCTGCCGTGGGAGAGCAAATCAAACAGGCCATCCAGTTCACGGATCAGCATGGCGAGGAAGAAGCCGCCGATGAGGATATTGCTATAGCGCAGGTGGGTATATTTTCGCGCCAGCAGGAAGTGAACCAGTACGATGACGGCCAGCACGCTCTCCTGCACCACTTCGGTGAGCGACACCTCCGGGATGTCGTTACCAAACACCCGAATATCCACCCACAGACAGAGTACCGCGAGGGCGGCTGCGACCGCCGCGCCGAGAAAGAATAGCAAGCTTCGTAACAGAGACATTAACACCACAACTTATACTTAAAAGAAATATCATAAGTTTTGGGAATGCATGTTCCTGTTCACTTTGTGCGACTTTGCCGCGTTTTTTTAACATTTTGCGCGGTTTAGCGCCGGCGAAGGCGACAGGGGAGGGTGACTCCCCTGAATGAGGTGGGCGTCAGAGAATATCATCCACCACGCCGCCGTCGACGCGCAGTGCGGCGCCGGAGGTGGCCGATGCCTGCGGCGAGCAGACGTAGACCACCATATTGGCGACCTCTTCCACCGAGGCCGCCCGCTGGATCACCGAGCTCGGACGATGGGTCATGACAAACGCTTTCGCCAGTTCCTCCAGCGACTTGCCGGTTTTCGCCACGTCGTCTTTCAGCATCTCGGCAAAGCCGTCGGAAATCGTCGGCCCTGGCAGTACGCTGTTAACGGTCACTCCGCTGCCGGCGACATATTTCGCCAGGCCGCGGGCCAGCGACAGCTGCGCGGTCTTGGTCACGCCATAATGGATCATGTCCGCCGGGATATTGCGCGCCGATTCTGAGGAGATAAACACCACCCGCCCCCAGCCTTTACTGACCATCGCCGGGAGCAGCCCCCGTGACAGGCGTACGCCGGACATGACGTTGGTCTGCCAGTAGTTGTCCCATGTCGCGTCGTCGGTGGCGTAGAAATCCTGCGGGCCATAGATCCCGGCGTTATTGACCAGAATATCGACGCCGGTCACCGCCCGCAGCAGCTGGGCTGCGCCGTCGGCGTCGCTGAGGTCGGCGATGGCGGGTCGCGCCTTCGCGCCCGACACCTCATTTTGCAGACGAGCGATGGCGGCGTTCACGCTCTGCTCGCTGCGCCCGTTAATGATGATCTCTGCGCCGCTCTCCGCCAGGCCTTTGGCGATGGCGAAGCCAATACCCGCCGTGGAGGCGGTGACCAGCGCGACTTTCCCCGCTAAATCAATCTTCATGTTCCTGCCTTCTGGTTGTGGATCTCCCATTAAGCGTAGCAGCGGCAGTATGGCTGGGGATCAGTAACCGGCGTGCTTATTGACCAGGTTCTTCAGCGGCAGCCCGCGGCGCTGGCGCTGAATGTTCTCCAGCAACTGGCGGGCGATCACCTCGGCAGGGGCCGCAGAGGCCATATGCGGGGTGATGACCACCTGCGGATGGCGCCACAGCGGATCGTCCGCCGGCAATGGCTCCTGCGGGAAGACGTCGAGCACCGCCCCGGCGAGCTGGCCGCTCTCCAGCGCCGCCAGCACATCGTCATTGACCATATGCTCCCCGCGGCCGCAGTTGATCAACACCGCCCCGGCGGGTAGCCGGTTGAACAGCGGCGCGGCGAGGATACCTCGGGTCTGCGCGGTGAGCGGCAGGAGGTTAATCAGCCCGTCAAGCGACCCAAGAAAGTGGTCGAGCGCCTCCTCGCCGCGATAGCAGGTGACACCAGCCAGCTGCTTTTCACTGCGCGACCAGCCGGAGACCCGATAGCCGAGGCGGGCCAGCTGGTCAGCGATATAGCCGCCAATTTCGCCCAGACCCATAATGCCGATATGGAAGTCGGCGGCGGCGCGCTGGGGATAGAGCTTCCAGGTTTGGGTTCGCTGGTGGGCCAGCGCCCGGTCGAAATGGCGCTGAAACCACAGGACGCTCCACAGAGCATATTCGAACATGCCGTGGCGAAAATCTTCATCGATCACCCGGCACAGCGGGATCTCGCTGGCGAACAGCGCGGGCGGCAGATGATCGACCCCGGCGGACGCGGCCTGGATCAGCTTCAGCCCCGGCGAGCGGCTCAGCAGCTGCGGGTCCGGGAACCAGCAGCTGGCGTACTGGGCGTCGCGCGCCGCCTGGTGATGGGGCAGAAGCGCCGTGACGTCGGGAAACTGCTGCAGGGCGGCGCAAATATCGCGGGCGAAATCCGCGTCGTTACAATCCACAACGATAGTGATATCAGACATAGGCGTTAGTCTTTGTAAGAGGTATCGAGACGGTCAAGACGGCGCAGCCACGCCTGCCAGACCTGTTGACGTTCATGCTCCACACCCATCAGCTGCTCGCAGGCGTGCTGGCTGAGGTGCGGAGCGATGGTGTGGATCGGGCTGAGGGCCGCCAGCTGGGCGGTGGCCATTTGGATCTCGCAGGCGCGGTTCAGGTAGTACATGATGTAAAACGCATCGGCCACGGTGCGGCCCACCGACAGCAGGCCGTGGCTCTGCAGGATCATGGCGATATTATTCCCCAGCGAGCGCTGGATGCGCGCCCGTTCGTCGAGGTCAAAGGCCACCCCTTCATAGGGATGGTAGCCGACGCGCTGGTAAAACTCGGTGCTGATCTGGTTAAGCTGCAGCAGGCCGTCCTCGCAGGCGGCCACCGCCATTCCCGGCAGCGTATGGGTGTGGATCACGCAGTGGGCGTCTTCCCGGGCCATATGCACCGCGCTGTGGATGGTAAAGCCCGCCGAGTTAGCTGGCGCGTCGCCCTCTACGACCTTGCCCTGCATATCCACCACGATCAGGTTGCTGGCGGTGACTTCGTCAAACATCATGCCGAAGGGGTTAATTAAAAAACGCGGCTCGCCATCGCCGGGCAGGCGCACGGAGAAGTGGGTGTAGAGGGTATCCTCCCAGCCGAACAGCGCCGCCAGCCGGTAGGCGGCGGCCAACTGCTGGCGCAGGTGTTGCTCAGTTGCCATTTAGCGTACTCCCATAAATTCACGGATTCGTTGCAGAGAAGGGGCCTCCAGGGGGCTGCGGATCACCTGCGGGGCGATATCGGCCTGCACCACGCCGTTCTCCATCAGCACCACGCGGTCGGAAATCGACAGGGCGAAGTCCATCTCGTGAGTGACAATCAGCATGGTCATGCCTTCGCGGGCCAGCGACTGAATGACCTTCAACACTTCGCCTACCAGCTCCGGATCCAGCGCCGAGGTTGGCTCGTCAAACAGCATAATGTCCGGCTTCAGCGCCAGCGCCCGGGCGATCGCCACGCGCTGCTGCTGGCCGCCTGAGAGCTGCCAGGGGTATTTGTGGGCATGGGCCAGCAGGCCGACGCGGTCGAGCAGCGCCAGGGCCTGCTCGCGGGCGACCGGCTGGTCAAGCAGCTGGTGATAGCGCGGGGCCAGCATCACGTTGTCGAGCACCGTGCGGTGGGGGAACAGGTTGAAGCTCTGGAAGACCATGCCGATGCGCCGCACCCCGGCGCGCATCTGGCGTTTGTCGACGATGGCTCCGCCCTTCAGATAGTCCTCGCCGTAGAGAATGATCTCCCCGCCATCAAGGCTTTCGAGGGCGTTGATGGTGCGGATCAGGGTGGTTTTGCCGGAGCCGGACGGGCCGATGATGCTGATCACCTCCCCGTTATCCACCTGCAGATCGATGCCTTTCAGCACCTCATGCTGACCCCAGGATTTGCGGATGCCCCGCAGATCGAGCGCTGGCGGCGCGCCGTTGACGGCCGGCGTTTTGATCTCCTCCGTCAGCGCCGGCAGGCTCTGGCGCAGCGCCTGGCATTCCGCCTCGCTGAGGGTTTGCGGACGCTTGCGCTGAATATCGAGACGATTTTCCAGCGCCCGGAACAGCCAGGTGAAGACGGTAACCACCATCACGTAGTACACCGCCACCGCCAGCAGGGTCTCCATCACGAGGAAA
Organism: Klebsiella sp. PK18; assembly: GCF_057784655.1. Lineage (NCBI taxonomy): Bacteria > Pseudomonadati > Pseudomonadota > Gammaproteobacteria > Enterobacterales > Enterobacteriaceae > Klebsiella > Klebsiella sp. PK18. Next base: position 1,166,748 of record NZ_CM173493.1, read on the forward strand.
TTTTGCGCATACAAGCGCTGGCCGGTGAGCAGCAGCTCGGGTAAGGAGACCACCGACAGAATCGAGCTCAGCTTAATGATGGTGATGTATTCATTGATCAGCGTCGGCAGCGAGATGCGAAACGCCTGAGGAATAACAATCAGCCGCTGGATGCCGATAAAGCTGAAGCTCAGCGCATGGCCCGCCTCGCTCTGCCCCTTGGCCACCGACAGCAGGCCGCCGCGGTGGATCTCCGCCATATAGGCCGCTTCGGTGACGGTCATCGACACCAGCCCGGCGATAAACGGCACCCCGAGTAGCGGCTGGGTCACCGGAAACAGCTGCGGCAGGTTGTAGACAAACACCAGCAGCACCATCAGCGGCACGCTGCGAAAAAACCAGATATAGAGTTCGACGGGGATCTTGACCCAGCGCGGCGCGGAGAGCTTCGCGCAGGCTAACAGAAAACCGACCACCAGGCCGATCCCCCAGGACAAGGTGCTGACCACGATCACGGTCACGCACGCCTGCCAGAATGCTCCAATGCTAAACAGTGAAAAAAAGTATCCCCAATCGAACGCCATACCGACTCCTGTTGCGCAGTGCTTATTGTCTTAATCGATGCTTTCTAAGTTGTATTTTTTGATCAGCGCGGCATATTGGCCGTTGGCTTTCAGCGCGGCCAGGGTAGCCTTAATCGCCTCCGCCAGCTCGGTGTTGCCTTTGGCGACGTAGATCCCCAACGGCAGCGGGTAGACCAGGCGCGTAGAGCTTATCCCCAGGCGGCCGCGGCTCTTGTCGACGATGATCTGCGCCGCCGGGGCAATCTCAAGCTGGGCGCCGATGTTCTTCGACAGCAGCGCCTGCGAGGCTTCCGGCGCCGTCGGGAACTCCTGAATGGTGATGGCCGGTTTGCCGTTTTTCAGGCACCACTCATCGGAGTGTTTTTTCAGGCTGGTCACCCAGGTGGTGCCTGCCTGCAGGCCGACCTTCACGCCGCACAGCTCATCTTCGGTTTTCGGCTGCACCGCGCCGCCCTTCAGGGCGATGATCGACGCGCCGGAGAGGGCGTAAGGGATGGCGTCGGCCTGCTTCTGGCGTTCCGGCGTCACGTACATCCCGGAGATCACCGCATCATATTTCTTGCCGATGCCGAGGATCAGGCTGGTGAACTTGGTGTCGATCAGCTGCGGTTTGGCCTGCAGATGTTGGGCGATCAGCGCGGCGAAATCCGGGTCGAGACCGACGATGTTGTTATTGCTGTCATAGGACTCAAACGGCGGGTAGGTGACCTCCATCCCCACCTTAAAGACGCCCTCGGTCAGCAGTTCCGCCGCCTGGGTGACAGGGGAAAAACAGGCGCTGACGGCGAGGGTAAGCGCGACACGGCGCGAGATTTTTTTCAGGGTGCTAGTCATCATGGATCCTCACGGGTGGTTAGGGGTTTTTTTGCTGAGCCTGTTTTTTCAAATGGCCAAACGTATTGGTGCCGCGCGCGCGCTCCGGTAGCTGAAGTTCACCGCGATTGACCTTTTCGCGCAGGTAGCGATAGGTTTGCAGCGCCTGGCTCCACATATGCTCCCCGATGCTGAGCGCCTGATATTCACCGGCTTCGCCGGCGGCGAGGAAGGTCGGCAGCGGGCGGATCAGCGTGTGGTAATCGCAGGCGAAAAACAGCGGGAAGGAGTACCGCTCCTGCGGCACTTTGCGCACCCGGTGGGCTGTAGCAACAAATGTGCCAGCGCTGAGCACTTCCAGCATGTCGCCGATATTGATCACGAACGCCTCTTCTCCGGCGGCGTTCTTGACGGGAGGTGCATCGATCCACACGCTTTCTTCATTGAGGACTTCAAGGCCGGGCTGGTCGGCGAGCAGCAGGGTGAAGCACTCATAGTCGGTGTGTGCACCAATTCCGGGAACATCTTCGACGCTGGCGTCGAACGGGTAATGGATCAGCCGCAGCTTGGCCGGCGGGCAGGTCACCATCGGTTTGAAATACCCTTCCGGCAGGCCGAGCGCGAGGGCGAAAGCGTCGAACAGACGGTGGCCGAGGGCGAAGACTGCGTCGTAGTAGGCCAGCACCCGCGCGCGGAAATCCGGCAGATCGGGCCACTCATTGGCGCCGATCAGCGGCGTGCCGGCGAGCACCAGCGGATGGTCATCCGCTGCCTGGAAGCCGATATCGAAAGCCTCTTTATGGTCCGGCTTGCCGGAGCCGTAGATCTCTTCTCCTTCCGGAACGTAGCCCTTATGGCTTTTGGAGTGGCCGATGTAATAGTTCATCTTCTCCTCCATCGGCAGGGCGAAGATCTGCTTCGCCGCCTCGCGGACGCCGGCGATCAGCGCCGGGTCGATGCCGTGGCCAGTGATGTAGAAAAAGCCCACCTCGCGCGCCGCGCGGCCGATGGCGTCGGCCACCGCCTGGCGCCTGGCGAGATCGTCGCCGGCCAGATCGCGGATATCGATGGTCGGGAGTTCAGTAAAAGCGTGCTTCACGGCGGTCATGGCTGCGGTTCCTGTTCAGTGAGCGTTAAAAACTGCTGAAAGTGGGCCTGCTGGCGCGCGGCCATCCAGGCGTTGAGCGACCAGAGGTCGGCCACCGGAACGTTGGTGAACGGCAGATGGTGCAGATAGCCGTCGGCGCCAAACTCCGGGGTCAGCGTGGTCTGCGGGTAGCCGCGCTGGCGCTGTGAATGCCAGACCTGCTGCCAGAAGCGCTCGGCAAAAGCCAGCGCCGGCTGATACTCCGGCGCCGCCGGGTGCGGCACCTGCGGCCCCTGGTCGTAGCCCACCCGGGCCTGCACGTGATGCACGCGGTCGATAAAGGCGCTGAAGTCATCGCAGGGGTCATCCAGCAGGCGCTCGCTGACCACCACCCAGTGGCTGATGTCGGCGGTAAAGCGCAACTGGGGGAGCTGCTGAATAATCTCCAGCGTGAGCCACGGGCTGTACAGCGAGGTGGCGCGATGGGTTTCAAAGCTGCAGGTCAAACCAAACCCGGCGGCCAGCTCGTGCGCCTTGCCGAGAAAATCGACCTGCTGCGCCAGCGGCCAGCGATCGTTGCCCGCCAGCAGATTGACAAAGCGCGGGTTGAGGCTGCTGGCCTCGGCGAAGCGGGTCTGCAGGCGCGCCAGATGCTGCTCCGGCGTTTCATGCTGGGCGGGGAGCACTCCGCCGCCGCTGAAAAGAATGGCGATATACTCCAGCCCCGACGCCTGCAGGCGGTCGGCGAGCTCCCGCCGTTCGGCCACCGTTAACGGCACGCGGGCTTCGATACCGCAGCAGCCGACGCGCTGCAGCTCATCCAGCGTTTGCGACCAGGGGGTGGTGACTCCCCAGAGGGTGCGAAAGCATTTCAGCTCCATGGCGGCTTCCTCAGGCGTACTTCACGCCGGGCAGGACGCAGAGCATCTCGTACAGCAGGTTGGCCGCCAGCTGGGAGGTATTACCACTCACGTCGTAGGGGGGCGAGACCTCGACCAGATCGGCGCCAATCAGGTTCAGGCCGCGGCAGCCGCGGACGATCTCCAGCGCCTGAATGGAGGTCAGGCCGCCGACTTCCGGCGTCCCGGTTCCCGGGGCCCAGATGGGATCGAGGCTGTCGATATCAAAGCTGAGATACACCGGCCCGTCGCCCATCTGCTGGCGGACTTCGGCCATCAGTGGCGCCAGCGAGGTATGCCAGCACTGCTCCGCCTGCACCAGGCGAAAGCCCTGGTCAACGCCCCACTGGAAGTCGCCGGCGGCATAGCCCTGGGCGCGCTGGCCAATCTGCACCACCCGTTTGAGGTCGAGCAGTCCCTCCTCAACGGCGCGGCGGAAGGTGGTGCCGTGGGCGATTTTCTCTCCGAACATCTCATCATTGGTATCGGTATGGGCGTCGACGTGGATGAGCCCCACCGGACCATGTTTTTTGGTCAGCGCCCGCAGGATCGGCAGGGTAATGGTGTGGTCCCCGCCGAGGGTTAGCGGGATCAGCGGATAACTATTCAAACCGGTGTAGTAATCTTCGATAATTTGCACCGATTTGAGCAGGCTGTAGGTATTGATCGGCACATCGCCGATGTCGGCCACCGACAGCGAGTCGAACGGCGCGGCGCCGGTTGCCATATTGTACGGACGGATCATCACCGATTCGGCGCGAATATAGCGTGGTCCGTAGCGCGTTCCCGAGCGCTGCGAGGTGCCGATATCCAGCGGAATGCCGACAAATGCCGCATCAAGTCCCTGTAAATCTTCGATAAACGGCAGGCGCATCATTGTGGCGCGACCGGCGAAGCGTGGCATCTCATTGCCACCCTGCGGTTGGTGAAAGAGGTTATCCATGTCTGCTCCTGAATCTGACGGATGAAACGTAACAGGAGAGATAGTGCGCAACCCGCGCTGGACTTTACATCGTCTGACGTAAATACTCAGTTCATTTATTGGTGAACTAAATACGATGCATCACGACGCCAGCCTTAATATTCGACAGCTGCAGGTTTTCGAGGCGGTGGCCCGCCTGGAGAGCTATAGCCGGGCCCAGCAGGAGCTGGGCATTTCGGTCTCCGCCATCAGCAATGCCATGTCGCAGCTGGAGGGACAGCTTGGCTTCACCCTCTGCCAGCGCGGGCGCGGCGGTTTTTCCCTGACTGAGAAAGGTCAGCAGTTTTTACAGCAGGCGATCCGCGTGCTGAGTGAACTCAATGAGCTGGAGCGGCAGTCGGCGCTGCTCAAAGGGGAGCACAGCGGCACCTTGTGCATCTCGACGCTCGACTCCATCGAGACCGAAACGGCGCTCTCGCTGCCGGTGGTTCTGCGCAGCTTCAGCGACAAATTTCCCCATGTGCATATCAAACTGATTATTCGCACCCCGGCGGAGCAACTGAACGGCGTGCTGAACAACCATATCGACCTGGCCATCGGCAGCTACAACTCGCAGGTGCATAACATCATCAGCGAGCCGCTGTACCGCGAACAGCACTGGCTCTACTGCAGCGATCTGCACCCGATGTTCTTCAGCCGTCAGCTGGATAAAGAGCAGATCAGCCAGTGCCCGCTGGTGACCCGCAGCTACTGGAACACCAGCGATTTGCGCCGCCGGGGCTTCAGCAAAGGCAGCGCCACCGTCGAGACCGTCGACGCCCAGCTGTTGCTGATCCTCTCGGGGAAATATATTGGCTATCTGCCGGAGCATTACGCCTGGCCGTGGATCAAAGAGAACCGCCTGCGGGTGCTGCTGCCCAACGAGTTTGGCTTTCAGTCGCCGTTCTCCGCTATCTGTAAGCGCGGGCGCAGCAATGAGCCCTACCTGAAAGCGTTCCGCGACCTGTTGAAGAAAAACACGGTGGCGCGGCCGAAGTGGAATTACTGAGTGGGGTAGGGGCTTCCCTCCGCCGCGGTGGTGGCTCTGGCGCTCAGCGCGCAGCCTGGCGGTGGCATTTCTCCTGTTTAAAAAACGAACAGCAGCCGGTAGCCCGCCCGGGCTGCGGCTGCCAGGCAACTGCCTCCAGGTTATCCACAGGGTTAGGCGCCGCTGGTGTGGACAGGTCGCCGGGCAGCGCAGTCGTTAGCGATTCGCTTTAATGGTTTTTTCCGCAATCGCGATGGTGGAGAGTTTGTGCAGGCAGATCAGCGCCAGACAAATCCCGCAGGATCCGCTGCCGTTATGGCAGCGGATAGTTGGCGAACGGGGAGAGAATGATGTCTCCTGAACCGCCCGTCAACGGCTGACCCGTGCCAGATTTCAGCCAGTAATAAATCCTCGGGTGCCGTTACGCTTCTCCTATACTCATACGAGCATGCCGGAACGCCTGCCCAGACGAAGTTTGCCCGCCTCAAACGAGAGAGCGACACGCGCCATCTTTGTCGAGGGATATCATCCGCGGCCGCCGGGTCGCTTTGCAGCCTGAAGCAATACCACTTGTCAGCCTCATTTCACAAGGACAGCTCAACGTTATGTTGCGTACTGCGGCCTATATCAATATCGCCGCACGGTCATCGCTTTTCGAGGATTATTGTCATGGTTAAATTGCTGTTGCAGGGCTCATCCGGCCCGGAGGTTGTCCAGTTACGCGAGCGTCTGGCGAAAACGCTGGGGGCGGATGCGAAGATGTTTGCATTGCCTTCGAATAGCGACACGTTCGATGCCACGCTCGCCTCGGCGGTCCGACACTGGCAGTCGAATATCGGCATCATCGCCGATGGCGTCGTCGGTCCCTATTGCCAGAGCCTGTTGGCGCTTATCAAGCTGCCTGCGTTTGCGCTGCGGGCAGATGAGGTGCAGCATTTATTCCCCGCCACCAAACCATCCAATGTGCTGCGCTATCTGCCGTACGTCGCGGCAGCGTTAACCAGCGAAGGACTCACGACGATCCCGTTGATCCTGGCCGCCCTGGGGACCATCCGCGCGGAGACCGAAGGCTTTGTGCCGATTTCCGAATATCCCTCGCAGTTCAACACGCTGCCAGGGCTGCCGGCGTTCAGCGCCTACGACGCAGGGACCGACAAAGGCAAGAATCTTGGTAACATCAAACCTGGGGATGGCGCTAGGTTTCGCGGACGTGGTTTCGTACAGCTTACGGGGCGGTCGAACTACCAGAAATATGCTTCCCGCATAGGTGTGGACATTATCGGCTCTCCCGATTTAGCTAATGCACCCGAGGTGGCGGCGGTACTGTTGGCGATGTTCCTCGGCGATCGTCGAGAGGCGTTAACCACGGCCCTGACAGCCACGCCCCCCGACTATCGGAAAGCGCGCAGGCTGGTGAATGGCGGGGCGCACGGGCTGGATAGTTTCAAAAAAGTCTTCACGCTTGCAGCGGTCTTGCCAGCGGTTATGCAGCAGACCAGCCAGATTCAGGGCGCGGGAGCTGGCAGAGGGGCCAGACAGCAGGCGGGCGCCGCCGCGATCGCGGCCCCGGCAGAGGGACCGGTTCTCAATGCGTCGAAGGATCCGCTTGATCTGCGCGATCGTACCTATACGCCGCCGCCGGTGAGCCTACCGGACCGCTTTCCGGTTGATAAGGATATCGCCACGCTACTGACCGTCTACACCCAGGCGCAGCTGATCCTCGATCAGGGGCGGGAAGGCGCCTGCACGGGTTTTGGCTTAGCCTGCGTGGTGAACTATTTGCGCTGGCGTAAAGCTGGTTTCCCGAAAAAACTCGATTCAGTGAGCCCCCGCATGCTTTACAACTTTGCCCGGCGATACGACGAATACGCCGGGGAAGATTATGACGGTTCGAGCTGCCGTGGTGCGCTTAAAGGGTGGTTCCATCACGGCGTGTGTCTGGAGTCTGACTGGCCTTACCGGGAGCAGGAAAATATCCCGCCGCAATACGGATACGCAGAGCGCGCGGTGAATACGACGCTGGGGGTCTACTATCGTATTGATATCAAAAATATTACCGATATGCAGGCCGCCATCCATGACGTGGGGGCTATCTACGTTTCCGCCTTTACCCATGAGGGCTGGCAGACGGTCCCGACAGCGAAAAAGGCGCCCACCAATCATGACTCGCTGGCGGTCATCGCGTTCAATGGCAAGCCTACTAAAACGGGCGGTCATGCGTTTGCTCTGGTTGGGTTTAACCGCGACGGGTTTATCGTACAAAACTCCTGGGGTACAGAGTGGGGATGCGGTGGCTTCGCGGTACTGAGTTATGCCGACTGGCTGACCAACGCGATGGATGCCTGGGTGGCGGCGCTGGGCGTGCCCGGCGTGGTGCCAGGGCAGCTTGCAACGGGTTCGCCAGCCCTTGCCACACAGGCCGCCGCGGGTAATCACCCGCAGTGGTGGGACGAAACCACGGCCTATCAGCACAGTATTGTTATCGGCAACGATGGTCGGGTGGACCGCTACCTGACCCAGGACGAGATGACGCGTACGCTGATGTATCAGGGATGCGTATTGCCCGATCGTTGGTTTCGCTTACAACACGCAGAGACTAAACGCTTAGTCATTTATGCGCATGGCGGGCTCAACAATGAGGCCGGGTCGATTGCGCGGGCGGGGGCGATGGGACGTTATTTCACTGGCAACGATTGCTATCCACTCTTTCTGGTGTGGAAAACAGGGATCCTGGAGTCCATTGGCGATATCTTCTCCGACCATTTTCGCCGTGAACCCTCGCGCGCGGGTGGCGTGCGTGAGGCATTGACTGAGGCTTCCGATCTGCTGATTGAGGAAACTATTGGTCGGCCGGCCGCGAAGCCTCTGTGGAGCGAAATGAAGGAGAACGCTGAATTTAGTTGCGTTTCAGGACGCGCAGGCGATCTGCTGGTGACGGCCCTGCAAAAGTTAGTGGAAACCTGGGGGAAAGCGCTTGAAATTCATATAATTGGTCACTCGGCGGGCAGTATTATTCTCGGCCATTTCGTCGATCTGTTGTCATCCCGCGGCCTGGGTGACGCTCTCAAGTCTGCGCATCTCTATGCGCCGGCATGTACGGTACAGTTTGCCAACCGACACTATGCCCCGCATGAATTGCTGATGAAACGTATGTATCTCCATATCTTGTCCGATCGCATTGAACGAGCCGACAATGTGGCAGCTATTTATCGCAAGTCGCTCCTCTATTTCGTCTCCAACGCGTTAGAAGGGGATCGGCGAACACCGCTGCTGGGAATGGACAAGATACACGATAAAAACTACTCGGGTTGGGACGGTTCGTCGAGCACCGGGGAAGCATTGCGTAACTGGCGTCATGCTGCGGCTGAGGCGGGGCTGGAAAAGCGCGGCCGAACCAACATCATTGATATCGATAAGGTCCGTGGCGGCCCAGGCGTGATGATCGATGCTTCCCACGGCAGTTTCGATAACAACATTGACGTGATCAGCCTGACCCTGCAACGCATTGTTGAGAATAACCAGCTGAACGTACCGGTGGATGATCTTCGCGGTTTTTAGATGGCACGGTATGTGGTTGCCGGGTTTGTCATCCGGCAGCCTTTGCCCGTGAAATCAGAAAATTTACTTCGCAGGCTAACCGCAGATTGCTTCAAAAAAATTCCCGTATTTGTTATATTGTTGTTCATTGATTATTCACCTCTGCGGTGCCAAAAAGAACAAGATTCACCGCAACCCAGGACAATACCATGTTAGATTACCGCTTCCCGACAGCTTTGCAGATGGTTCTCAGCGTAGCAATGGCGGAGCAGATGGGTGAACGTTCGACGAGTGCGATTCTGGCCTACGGCCTGGAAGCGAACCCGAGCTTTATCCGTAAACTAATGGTTCCGCTTACTCGTGACGGCATCATCGTCTCCACGCTTGGACGCAACGGCTCTATTCATCTTGGCCGCCCGGCGGACAAGATCACCCTGCGTGATATCTATCTTTCGGTTATTGAAGATAAAAAGCTGTGGGCGTCGCGTCCTGAAGTTCCGGCTCGCTGCGTGGTCAGCGCCAACGCCTGTTGGTACTTCAAATCGATTGCCGATGAAGCAGAGCAGGCTTCGCTAAACGTCCTTGCTCGTCACACCGTGGCCAGCGCGCTGGAGGCGGTCAAAAATGGCGATAGCAGCGGCTGCGACCCGGTGCCGGAAATGATCGCCCGCTTTAAAAAAGCGCATTAATCATTTTCTGGTGACGAAAAAAAACCGCCTTCAAATGTGAAGGCGGTTTTTTGTTATCTGCTGCAGGCTAGGCGGGCAGATCCTCCTGGACCGGCTTCCTGCGGGTCACCAGTTTCCGCAGCGTCACGTAAAACACCGGCGTCAGGAACAGACCAAACAGCGTCACGCCCAGCATCCCGGAGAACACCGTGATCCCGGTGACACCGCGGACTTCCGCTCCTGCACCGTGGCCGAGGATCAGCGGAATGGTCCCGGCGATAAAGGCGATTGAGGTCATCACGATCGGGCGCAGACGCAGGCGGCATGCCTCCAGCGCCGCTTCCATGATGCCTTTCCCCTGGATCTCCAGCTCGCGGGCAAACTCGACGATCAGAATGGCGTTTTTACAGGCCAGGCCCATCAGGACCACCAGACCCACCTGCACGAAGACGTTGTTATCGCCCCCGGTCAGCCAGACGCCAAACAGCGCGGAGAGCATCGTCATCGGTACGATAAGGATCACCGCCAGCGGCAGGGTCCAGCTTTCATACAGTGCGGCCAGCACGAGGAACGCCAGCAGCACCGCCACCGGGAAGACGATCAGCGCCGTGTTGCCCTGGGTGGCCTGCTGGAAGCTCAGATCCGTCCACTCAATATTCATCCCATTCGGCAGGATCTGCTTCGACAGCTCCTCCAGATGCGTCATCGCCTGCGAAGACGAGAGGATCCGCGGATCGGCATCGCCAATCAGGTCCGCCGCTGGATAACCGTTGTAGCGGATCACCGGATCCGGCCCGTAGGTGGTACTGATATTCACCATACTGCCGATCGGCACCATTTCGCCCTGATTATTGCGGGTGCGCAGATTAGCAATATCTTCCACGCTCTCGCGGAATGGCCCATCGGCCTGGGCCATCACGCGCCAGGTACGCCCGAACTGGTTAAAGTCATTGACATAAGACGAGCCGAGATAGGTCTGCAGCGTGCCGAACAGATCGGTTAGCGACACCCCCTGCGCTTTCGCCTTATCGCGATCGACCTGCACGTCCAGCTGCGGCACGTTAGCCTGGTAAGTCGAGATCGGGAAGTGCATCCCCGGCGTCTGCATAATCGCCCCGGACATCGCATTCACCGCGCTTTGCAGCGCGCCATAGCCCAGCCCACCGCGATCCTGGATGTACAGGGAGTAGCCGGAACCCTGACCCAGTCCTAAAATCGGCGGCGGCAGGATGGAGAAGCCAAAGCCCTGCTGGATTTGCGCGATTTTGGCGTTGATCTCCGCGTTAATTTCCGCCGCCGTGTGTTTGCGCTGGTCGAACGGTTTCAGGCCAAAAAAGACCGTCCCGGTATTCGGCGTGTTGGTGAACTGCAGCGCGTTAAGCCCCGGGAAAGCGACCGCATAATCGACCCCTTCGGTATTCATCCCGATCTCGCTCATTTTGCGGATCACCGCATCGGTGCGCGCCAGCGACGAACCTTCCGGCATCTTCACGCCGCCAATGAGATACAGCTTATCCTGGGTGGGAATAAACCCGCCGGGGACGACCTTAAACATCACCCCAGCGGCGCAGAGCAGCAGCAGATACACCACAAACACCGCGCCACGGCGTCCGAGGGTTTTGCTCACCAGCCCCTGATAGCCGTTCGAGCTGCGCAGGAAAAAGCGGTTAAACGGACGGAAAATCCAGCCAAACAGACGATCGATCAGCCGGGTAGGGAGGTCTTTCTTCGCGCCGTGCGGCTTTAACAGCAGGGCCGCCAGCGCCGGGGAGAGCGTCAGCGAGTTGATGGCCGAGATCACCGTCGAGATGGCGATGGTCACCGCAAACTGTTTGTAGAACTGGCCGGTGACCCCGGAGAGAAACGCCATCGGCACGAACACCGCACACAGCACCAGCGCAATGGCGATAATCGGCCCGGAGACCTCACGCATCGCCTGATGCGCCGCGGCAAGCGGCGCAAGCCCCTCTTCGATATTACGCTCAACGTTCTCCACCACCACGATGGCGTCGTCCACCACGATACCGATAGCCAGTACCAGCCCGAACAGGCTCAAGGTATTCAGCGAGAAGCCCAGCAGATAGAGAATGCTGAAGGTCCCTACCACCGATACCGGTACGGCGATCAATGGGATAATCGACGCGCGCCAGGTCTGCAGGAACAGGATCACCACCAGCACCACCAGCACCACTGCTTCCAGCAGCGTCTGCACCACCGCGCGGATGGAGTCGCGCACGAAAACCGTCGGGTCGTACGGCGCCGCCCATTTCATATCTTCCGGGAAGCGGGTGGCCAGCTCGGCCATTTTGGCGCGTACCGCGTTCGACAGATCGATGGCGTTAGCCCCCGGCGACTGGAAGATACCGATCCCGACCGCATCCTTATTGTTGAGCTGGGAGCGCAGCGCATAGCTGCCGGAACCCATCTCGATGCGCGCCACGTCGCGCAGGCGGACCAGCGAGCCATCCTGCGCCGTTTTCAGAATGATATTGCCAAACTCTTCTTCGGTATGCAGACGGCCCTGGGCGTTAATGGAGATCAGGAAATCGCTCTCCTGCGGCAGCGGCTCGGCACCAAGCTGTCCGGCAGACACCTGGACGTTTTGCTCCTGCATCGCCGTCACCACATCCGAGGCTGTCAGACCGCGGGCCGCGACCTTATTGGGATCCAGCCAGACGCGCATCGCATATTCACCGGAGCCAAAAATCTGGATCTGGCCGACGCCGGGCAGGCGCGCCAGCTCATCCTTCACTTTCAGCGTGGCGTAGTTGCGCATATACAGCGAGTCGTACTTACCGTTTGGCGAAAACAGATGCACCACCAGGGTTAGCGTCGGAGACTGTTTCTGGGTGGTGATGCCCAGACGGCGTACATCCTCCGGCAGACGCGCTTCCGCCTGCGCGACCCGGTTCTGCACCTGAACCTGCGCCTGATCCGGGTCGGTACCCGGGCGGAAGGTGACGGTGGTGACCAGCACGCCGTCGGAGCCAGCGACCGATTTCATGTACATCATGTTTTCAACGCCGTTGATCGCTTCCTCCAGCGGCGTCGCCACGGTCTCGGCAATCACTTTCGGGTTGGCGCCGGGATACTCCGCGTGCACCTGGACGCTCGGCGGGACGACGTCCGGATATTCGCTCACCGGCAGCAGCGGGATAGCGATTAACCCGGTGATAAAAATTAAAATCGACAGCACCGCGGCGAAAATCGGCCTGTCGATAAAAAAGCGGGAAAAGTCCATGTGTTGGATTCTCTGATTAGGGATCAGTTGAGGGCGGCGCTGGTGGTCATGGCAACGGTTTTGGCATTCACCGGCATACCCGGCATAAACACTTTTTGTAACCCGTCGACGATGACGCTATCCCCAGGGTTCAGCCCCTTCTGAACGATGCGTAAACCGTCTGCCAGACGCCCCGGAGTAATATCACGTCGCTGCGCTTTACCATCTTTATCAACGATATAAACGTATTTACGGTCCTGATCGGTCAGTACCGCTTTGTCGTCGATCAGCGTGGCTTTGAACTCCGCGCTGCCCGGCAGACGCACGCGGGCAAACAGCCCCGGTGTGAACAGACGCTGCGAGTTATCCAGCAGCGCGCGCATGCGGATGGTGCCGGTACTCGGCGTTAACTGATTATCGAGAAAATCCACTTTGCCCTGATGGGGGTAGCCCTCCTCGCCAACCAGGCCAATCTCCACCGGGAGCGCCTGATTATCGCTGGACGCCCCTTGCCCACGGCGGGCGAGGTTTTGATAGTGGAGGTAGGTTGACTCGTCGACATCAAAGTAAACGTATACCGTCTTCTGCGAGACCAGAGTGGTGAGCACGCTGGCGGTGTCGCCCGCGGTGACCAGGTTACCGCTGGTGATCAGCGCCCGGCTGGCGCGGCCGTCAATAGGGGCGGTCACTTTGGTGAAGTCGAGGTTAAGCTGCGCGGCATCCACCGCCGCCTGCGCGGCGCGAATATCAGCCTGCGCCTGAACCGCGGCTGACCGGCGCTGCTCCCACTCTTCACGGGAGACAAGATTGGTATGGACTAATTTATCGGTGCGGTTCGCCTCGCTTTGCGCCAGGCTGGCCTGCGTTTTGGCTCTCGCCAGCGTCGCCTGCGCCTGCTCCAGCGCGGCGCGATAGGTTCTGTCATCTATGGTGAACAGCACCTGGCCCTTTTTCACCTCCTGACCGTCGGTGTAATTCACTTTATCAATATATCCCGAGACGCGAGGGCGAAGCTGAACGCTCTCCACCGCTTCAATACGACCGTTAAAACTATCCCACTGACTGATCGACTTCACCAGCACCTTAGCGGCGCTGACCGTCGGGGCGGGAGGCGCGGCATTTTGCGCGACGCTGTCGTCGCAGCCGACGAGCAGAAAGGAGAGCATCATCGCGCCGAGCGCGGTCAGGTGAATGTTTCCCCAGGTTTTTTGCAGGCTCATTATTTTTATTCCGGTAATTGTAGCCGCCGGGCAAGACGCAGCGTGAGAGGCCGCGCCACTTCCTTTGTCCGGGCTGGCTTAAGGCCATTTGTGTCGATCATCGCCACAAAACTGTAACAATTTCGAATACACTATCGCGGCGATTGTAGGAAGGCGCTTAACTAAGTGCAAGAATAATTGTTGCACTTTATGTGCGGTCCTGGCTGGAGACAAAAACCGCGATCCCGGCGTGGATTTAAATGTAACAATAAAACTTGCATTTTGTGTAAAAACAGGCCACCTTTAAATGCAACTGACAAAGATGCTTTTAACCGGCTGCGCGGAGGTAACACGATGAATACTGGCGCCATCATTCAGGATCTGATCGACTGGATCGACAATCATCTTGATAGCCGTCTGGATATTGACACCGTTGCCCGACGATCCGGCTATTCGAAGTGGCACCTGCAGCGGATCTTCAAAGAACATACCGGGCAGCCCCTCGGAGAATATATTCGGGCGCAAAAGCTGCAAAAGTCGGTCGAACGCTTAGCCCACAGCAACGAGCCGATCCTGAACGTGGCGATCGCCCTCGGCTTTGACTCCCAGCAGTCCTTCAACCGCAGCTTCAAGCGCCAGTATGGCCAGGCGCCCGGCGTCTGGCGCCGGAGTATCAGCCGCTCTGCAGGGCAAGCATCTCGTCAGTGATCTTCATGACCAGGGAGGATCAGTCCTGACCCGGTCCATGATCGAATTTGCTGCCTTTGCCGATGGCATAGAACTGCCCGCCTGCGACATAGTGAACGGTCCGCAGCTCGTCCGGCGCATCATCAAAAATCCAGTGTCCGTTACGGAATACCCGATCATCGCTCCAGGCGGCGACGATATCGCCCAGAAACAGATTGTGTTGCTGCTGAATGTCCGGGTAGGGCATCACTTTGCACACCAGCCAGCCCGCGCAGCCTGCCACGAGGGGGATGTCGAACCCCGGCTGATAAATGAAGGGGATGGAGTCATTTTTATCCGGCGCGTCGGCATAGCTGCGCCCGCCAGCGTAGAGGACGGTTGCCATCTGGCTGACTACGGGGATCTGCACCACGTAATAGCCGCTCTTTTCCACCAGCTGACGTGTGAAGGCCTGGGGGCCGATATAGGCCACCACTTTTCGCTCGCCTGCCAGCCCAACCCAGGCGGCTGACATGACATTTTCGACGCCATCATATTTTGCGGAAATCATGGTGGTGGACCCGACCTGCAATAAACGATAGGCCTTACTTAATTCGACAGGCTGAACGGACATGGTTTTTCCTTTGTGCATGCTATTTAACGTAATGATTATCTGGATATTTATTGAGGGCATGTTCATTTTCGGGCCCCCTTCGTCATCCACCGAGCAACGATACGCCAGTCGATTAAGCGCAAAAAGGTGCGTAAATTGTTTTCATTATTCATAATTAACGAATAATCATGCCGTCTGTCGGTAAGTTGCTTGCTTCAGGAGAGAAAGAAGGTGGATCGTATCCAGGCTATGCAGATGTTTATGCGCGTCGCGGAGGCAGGGAGCTTCGTGCGTGCCGCGGAAACCCTTTCCCTGCCTGCCTCCACTGTCACCAGTACCATTAAAAACCTTGAGAAATACCTGAAGGTGCGGCTGCTGAACCGGACCACAAGGCGGGTGAGCCTTACCCCGGAAGGGATGCAGTATCTGGCGCAGTGCCGGGAAATTCTCGCCCTCATCGAACATAGTGAATCCACCCTGAGCGAGTCTGTCGCGCGGCCTCAGGGGCGCCTGCGAGTTGATATGCCCGCGGGCATCGCGCATTTCATCGTCATGCCGCATCTGCCGGACTTTTACCGGCGCTATCCCGATATCTACCTGATGATCGGCGTCAGCGATCGGCAGGTCGATCTGATTCAGGAAGGCGTCGACTGCGTGATACGCATGGGAGAGCTGAACAACTCCAGCCTGGTGGCCCGCCCTCTGGGCCGCTTTCGCTGGGTGACCTGCGCGTCACCGGACTATCTCAGGGAATATGGCGTGCCCCCGTCACCGGAGGCGCTCTCTCAGCACCGGGCGGTGCATTATTTCTCCGGTCAGGCGAGGCGGGCCGATGAGTTCCGCTTCGTTCGCCATGGCGAGACCTTTTCTGTACCCGTCAGCGGCAACGCCGCGGTGAATGAAACGGGGCTCTATATAAAAATGTGCCTGGCGGGCTTCGGGCTGGCGCAGCTGGCGGAGAATATCGTTGCTGACCACCTGCAGGAGGGGAGACTGGTGGAAGTGCTGACGGACTGGCAGCCGCCCCCGGTACCCGTCACATTGCTCTATCCGCACCAGCGCTTTCTCTCTCCCGCCGTGCGGGCGTTTGCTGAGTGGATGAGCGAGGTGGTCTGAGGGAGGTATTGCTTACGATATAGCACGTCGGGAGCCCCGCCAGGGAGGGGAGGGTTCCTGCAGAAATATCTGGTCTGCTGATGAATCGCTCGATATTCTGTAATGCTTTGTCTTTTTTGTGAACAGGAAAAAGTATGCTGAATACGCTACCCGATTTACACAGAAGTTTTGCAGAGCAACTGAAGCTTAAATTACAGTCTGATTCGCGGATCCACTCCCTTCTCGCTGGCGGCTCGTTTATCCATGGCGGGTTTGATCAATACTCCGATCTGGATTTTGTGGTGGTGGTCGACCCTCTCTATTATAACGAAATCATGGCTCAGCGTATGGCGTTCGCCGGAACGCTCGGCCATCTGCTACATGCTTTCACCGGGGAACACGTCGGTGAGCCTCGCCTGCTGATCTGCCTGTTTGGCCCGGAACTTCTGCATGTCGATCTGAAACTTATCACTCTGGACATGCTCACTCAGCGCGTTGAAGAGCCTGCCGTGTTATTTACCCGAGATAACGATGCTCTCGAGCGACAACTGGCAAAATTTAGCGCGCACTGGCCGAATATGACGCCGGAGTGGTTTGAGTCCCGAGCCTGGATCTGGCTGCATTATGCCGGGGTTAAACTGGGCAGGGGCGAACTCTTCGAAGCGCTGGGGATGCTGTCCTTCTTCCGGGAACAAGTGCTGGGGCCGATGCTGTTCCGTCGCGCCAATCTACCGCAACGCGGCGTTCGCCGAATAGAAACCCTCGGCATTGATCCCGATGGCCTGCTGACTTCCACCCTGGCAACGCACGATCGTCACTCTGTCGGGATTGCCATCCGAAGGGCTGCTGACGCTTATGTCACTCTGCGGGCTGATGCGCTGCCTGACAATATCGCAGACGATGCAGCGCGTCGGGCGGTCCTTGCCATGCTGGACGCGTATTCTGACAAGAGGTAAATCTATCCCTCCGGCCGCTAACGCGGCCGGAGGGTGAAAGGGTTGTGCGAGATGTCGCGGATATTCTCATTCTGAGAGGAGGGCGGGTTATCGCCAGCGAGAAAACTACCCCTGGCCCGGTTTGTTCCGCACCGCCAGACGATTAGAGTTTATCCAGTTCACGCACGGTACGTTCATTGACGATATTACCCGTATTCAGGGTCGATTTTGGCTCCAGTAAAACGACGCAGCACTCTTCGGTTAACGCTTCAGGACAATGCTCAGTTCCTTTCGGCACAATAATAAACTCACCGGCATCAAGAATGATATCGCCTGTTCTTAAGCCCATTCGCAAGCGGCCGCTGACCACAAGAAAAAGCTCGTCCTCCTGTTCATGATGATGCCAGTCAAATTTTCCGGATAATTTAGCCAGTTTGACATATTCGTTATTCATTTCGCCGACAATTTTCGGGCTCCAGTAATCGCTGAACAGAGCAAAACTGTCTTTTAAATTAACTTTACGCATTCATCTTCTCCGTCACACATATTTAATGCGGGTGGGTTGATTTCGTCATAAAAAAGAGCAGGCATTGGGCCGCACGGCGCACAGCCGGGTTAGGCGATATTGAGCGCTAATATAAAGACGTCAGGACCATCAGGAAAGTGACCGTATTATGGCCAGATTCCCGGCTATTACGCCTGCTTTGCTTTGTGGGGAAATACAGCGCAAGCAGGCCGGCTCTGCTGTTCGAAATAACAATACAGTTAACCCGCAAACTGAACAACGGGTTTCCCGATGACGGGGGAAGATATTTATCAGTTCGCAATCAATCGACTGAATTTAATTAGTTTTATTTTTAAAATAATTTTCCCTCAGGCATTCAGCGGACCGTTTTTGTTTCTTTAAGTGAACAGATGTCCGAAACGCCGGCGCCATATCTCAGGTTTCCAGGTCCGATAATGGCGCGGCGGAGTTAACCGGGCTCGAGGTGAGTCATCACCACCGTCGCGCTAACCGCCGTTTCCGTTGCGCTGTACGTGTGCGCAATCTCCGCAGAGAAGGCATAAAAATCCCCGGGCTCCAGGGTGATGACTTCATACTGGCTCAAGCGCAGGCGCAGAGTTCCGCTGTGTACCAGAATATGTTCATGCGCCCCCTCTGAATGTCCGTGGCTGTGGATGGTGACCCGCGGTTCCATTTGCAGCAACCATATCTCGGAGGTATTGCCGGGGCCGATGCGGAATTTCATCATTTGCGAATACTCGCCCGGCACAGGGCGATATTTTTCAAAGCGGGGATACATCCTGCTGCCGCTTAGCAAATCGCCGACCGGTAAACGTAACGCGGTGGCGATAGCGTCCAGCGTATCAACTCGGGGACTGGAAGATCCTGATTCCAGCTTGGATAACGCTCCCTTTGAAACCCCTGACAATTTAGACAGATCGTTTAACGAAATCCCCCGGGACTGCCGTAGTCGTCTTATTTTACTGCCGATATTTAATGACAACGCAGCTGGTTTATCGCGTTCTGAATCTGCCATTATTGCCTCCCTCCCCGAGTGAGTCCTTCTCATCCGAATAAACGCCCCGCCCAGTCGAGATAGCGGTAGGGACATAACACTGCTGTCGCTGGCCTGATATGTCATCGCTGCATCAACAGTCAGTGATTCTTCACGCGCCCGCCATGCCTGAATACCACGTTTATCCTTTCAAATGAACCATTTTGGTGTTTCCCGGTTTGATGGGCAGTCTGGGTAACGGGAGATATTGCACATTGAATCTGTTCGTTGCGTTCGGATGTTGCCGGGCTGTTTTAAGCGAAAAATGGACGATTCTGGAGTAACGGATTGTTTATTGATGTAAGCAGGGGCCGTTATTTTCCCCACTTCTACAGTGGGGGTTTGAGGATCTGTATCAGGAAATGATGCCGGTGTTGCCATATCTAGTAATGCACCAGCCCGCCATCTACCGCGTACTGACTGCCGGTGACATAGGATGCATCATCAGAAAGCAGGAAAAGTGCGACAGCAGATGCTTCTTCCGCGGTTCCTGCCCGGCCGAGGGGGACCTGGCTGACAACAAAATCTTCAAACTGCTGACGCGACTCTTCCGGCATGAAATGTCTAAAGTTCGTTTCGATCGGACCCGGTACCAGCGTATTGGCGCGAATACCCCGCACAGCCAGCGCGGAGGCCCAGCTTTTAACCATTGCGACAACTGCGCCTTTCGTTGCTGCATAGAGGCTGGTCATTGCCGCACCTTCATATACAGATGAAGATGAGGTGACAAGAACAGATGCGCCTGAATTGAGGGAACCAGAAAGAGCGGCAAGCTGTAGCATCGGGCCACGGACGTTAGCATTCATCATGCGATTAAAAACATCAGCGGTCACCGATTCCGGAGCACCTACTTCTGCGAAGCCAGCATTAAGCCATAGTCCGTCGAGTGAACCCCAGCCGCTTATCGCTGCCTGAAGAACGCTTATATCGGCTTCGCTGGCTGCATCGTTTTTCAGAATGAGAGATGATTCAGGCAGTAGACTACGGGCGCGCTTCAGCCTTTCATCATTGAGGCCGGTAATGGCAACATCGCCGCCCTCACTAACAATGCGCAGTGCGCCTGCCAATCCCATACCGCTGGTACCGCCGGTGATAAGTATGCGTTTACCTTGAAATCTGCCCATGATTCGCCTTTCTTTGTCTTTAGAACCATCACGTACCTTACGAAGATAACTATCAGTCGTCATCTGTTTCATCACGCAATGGTGACATTATGGTTGCAGCGTTGGCATTTGGCACGAAGCGGGGTGGGGGTCAATGCTGATTGTGGCCCTTTTTTCAGCGTCGGGGGAGTGTATTTGAAGTACTAGATCTTTCTGCCGAATGGCTTAATCAACAACGCCGGTCCGTCGCCATCGCGTAGCCGCTACGCGGTATTCTGCGCCCTGGCGGCAGCGATGGCAGTATTGGTTCGGTATTTCAATAGGTTAGACATGTTTTGCACCATGATTTTTTACGTTACGGCATCGTGATGCAAAACAAGCATAGATGATGCTCGAGATTGATACAGAGAATATGACCGCACAGGTAACAAAAAAGCCCTCAGGGCTTGCGCCGTGCGGGCTCTTAGGACTTCATCGGATGACTCTGGTAATCACCGATGGAGAATTTTGGGCTGGCGGAGTCTGAATTAATTATGTAAGTATATAAATTTAAATTATTTTAATGTATTCAACTTTCATTTGTGTACCTAAACGTGTACCAATTATGGAATGTCATAGCATTCTTACCTATCTAAAGTTGTCGATTGTTCTTCCTCCTGATGATTTTTCTGTATCTACAAAGGCTAGAGAAAAAGTTTTTTTGCATTTAACTGTTCACACTGTCCATCTCCTTATTTTTCTTTTTAATATCATGATGATAGATGGTGATCAGTTGGTGAGGAGTGAACAGTCAACTCTTCACCTCAGAGCGTTTCTGGCCTGTTACCGGCGACCATCACTGCAATACGATGGTGATGAGGTGGAAGTAAAAAGTTTTTTTGGTGAAAACTGTTCACACTGTTCACTTCGGGGCTTTTTAATTTATTTTCAATGTGTTAGCTCGTGAATACTCGGTGAACAGTGAACACTTTACTGTTCACCTCCGCAGGCTATAGGTACAGGCGTTATAGTATGCTGTGATCGTGAAGCGTGAATGGGTATCGTTATTGCCCCGCCACTGCTGTTTATTGCTGATACCTGCACGAAGGCTTGAAGTTTAAGGCAATAAACTATTTGCTAAAAGTTTATGTTGTTGCTATAAAATTATTTTCCATTCTTTTGGTGTTGAGAATGAGTGATAATAAAAAGATTCAGGTTTCAACCTCTAATGAAAAGAAATACAAATGTAACCCGAAACATAGGAATACTAAACCAGAGTCAGACAAAACTATATGGTTAGTAACTGAATCTCAAGAAGAAGTTTTCTTTTGGTCATCAGTTGCAAAAAGTTATGTATGCGATAAAAATTGTTATTGGTGGGTGAGTGTTGCAACAGAAACGAGTGAAAAAAACATAATCGGAAGAACTGATGTGAATTATGCATATATTGCAAAATTTAAATCAGACCATAATAATGAATGGCATGGCTATCCAGTGACAGCGGAAAGGACGCCACATGATGTTCCACATACAACTATTTTGGATGAATGGAAGAGACTTAAGTTCTTTTCTAAAAAAGAGGTTTCAGATCTTAAAAAAGGGAGGGGCTATGTCAAATCTTGCGCTTGATCTTAAAATAGAAGGGGACTTCATAGATTCTTTTATTTATTCTGGGGTTTTATATCTCCTTGATTCTGAATTTAGGTTCACATCCTATTCTTGGAATTCTTTGTGTGATTTTATCTTAAAAAGAAATGGATTCAAATTTAGCGATGCGAATTTTATCTTAAAATACTCAAAAGATAATAGAAATAACAATAATTCAGCACATACAATAGATACAAACATTAGTGAAAGTGAGCTTCTTTCGCTTAAAAAAGATTCTATAGATATTAATACTTGGCCATCAGATATAAATTTATTCTCAAATAAATTATATTTCTCTGGTGATGATGGTGTTTATTTTATAAATACAAGTCATATGACTGCTGAATTTGATAAGAGAAAAATGCAAAAAGTTTTCGGCATGAAAAGTTTCTCTATATCCCCTAATACAAACAATAGACTTGCATTAGCAGTTGGCCGTGAAGGTGTTTTTACATCAACTTTAAAATATGGAAGTAAAATACCAGCTGAATCTAAAGTATCCGATAGAAGTTGCATCGATATAGATTGGATGAATGATAATCTTTTCATTAACTCAGATACTCTTGTTGTTGAGCGGTTTTGTAAGATTGAAAATAAAAATAAAGCTGAGTCTAATGATTTGTTTGTAGCGATAAGAAGCGAAATATCAAAGGGATATGAAGAAGAAAATGTTATTTCTGGAGAGTTATTTAAGAAAGCCTATAATAAATATGTTGAAGCAATCTTAGATAAGCCTCCTGAAACTTTGCGCTTAAAGGAAAATTATAAATATGGATGGTCTAGTGGTGATTGCGATTTCATATTAAACCAAGATGATAGAATACTAGCTCAGGATAACATGACTGGTGAACAGCGGCATGTTTTATTGGGGGAGTATTCCTCAGGGTTAATTAAGGTTAGAACATCGGGCTGCGGAACGATTATGGAATCAAAAGATGGTCGACTATTTATGGTTTCGGAACATGAATTTAAAGGTATATCGAGCGAATTTGTTTCCTGGCGAGTTTTTCCTAGGGCAAAAAACCATGCTAATCACTTGCATATAATAAATGATGAAAATATAAATATTCTGATTTATAACAAAAGAGAGTCCATCTTTAATACTTTTCTCTCGAAAGGAAATGATGATGAGTATAATTATAAAATATCCAGCCTGATCAGTTAGAATGTTGTTTTTGGAGTGGTGGTATGTAATAAATTCCACCATTTTTATTGAGGTGTACAGGTGTGAGTTATTATAAGGTATTCGCCATAATTTCGTGTGACTATTAATTATTCAAGGCATTAAAAAGTAAAGGCTAATTATAAAGATAAAGGCTAATCTAGGTTATATGGGTGAGCTATTTTTCAGTAGTTACAGGAATAACTAATGATTTAAATTGTTAAAGAATATTTGTGGAAGTGCTATTTTAGACTCTTGAATGTCTGCTCCTGCACTGAGTGGTCTGATAACCTTTGAGGGTAAAAGTTTTTTCTGGAAAAACTGTTCACACTGGCCGGTGTTCAGGTAAAAAAAGACCGGCAATGCCGGTCCGGGTAGGTCATGTCGCGGTGGGTTCATCGCACTTCGGCAGCCAGTCGGCGTTGCTTTCCTCCCTGAGGGCTAGATTGGTCTGCATACCCTGATTTGTGCGGCGCTTTTCGTAATTCAGTCCGTATTCTTTCAGCATGGCTGAGAGCCCCTTGCCGAACATGGTCAGGCTGAGCGCATTCCTGTAGCCGTGGGCCTCCATGTACACCAGATAGGCGTGATACAGATACAGGCGCGGCTGGCGCGGAATAATGTTGGCGTTCCCCATATACATCCCGTCCGGCTCCGGCAGTGCCTCCAGATAGCCGCAAAAATCAAACGTTGGGTCAGCATCGCGTTTAATACTGAGCGCCTCGTCGGAGTTCTGCTGCGACTGGAGCAGGGCGCGGGCACTCATCGGGTCGCTGAACTGCTGCATCAGCTGGCGTACAATCACAGCCAGCTCACGGGCGATTTTATCCCTGAGCTGCGGGTCGCGCTCCTCCGGGGCTATCTGCTCCGGGAAGTGGATGATTACCCGGCGACGTGACACGCCGCCGCTGCGGTCGGTGAAGCGCATCGGGTTATTGTTGACCGCCAGAATGACCGCCGGAATATGCGTCGAGTACGGATTCTGGTATTTCGGGTCAACGGAGACTGCATCGCCGCCGGTGATGGCTTTGAGTCCGGCACCGTCACCGCTCCATTTCTCCTGGTCAGGCAGACGAATGAGCGAGAAGCCAATCAGGGAGGCACGCTTGCGGGGATCTTCCAGCGTGTCGATATCGGCTGACGTGGCGTTATCCTCTCCGGCCAGCATCGTGGCAATTTCGGCGAGAATACTTTTCCCGCTGCCGCCTAGCCCGGTCACTTCACGAAGCGTGCAGGCGAGGCGGGGAAAGTCTTGGGCTCTCATTTAAAATCATTTAACTTATTACTTTTTAATTGACTTAGAGCTTCAAAGTTAATTCACAGGTAAATTATTATCAACCTAAAGGAGGGGGCTAAATTCGGTTACAAATTTGTAATGAATATGTAATTGTATATGGTGTTAACAAGTCCTTATTCCAATAAAATGTAAGCAACCTCACATATGTAAAAATATAGTCTATTTTGTACTTTGATAAATTTGCTATTAATAATTTGTCATACCGAACGATTTACTACACACACTATAATTATGATAAGGTTCTCTTATGAAAATATCATTTTTTGGAGTTGATAATTTTCGCACCATCTCTGGTGGTATCGAAAACAATAAGATAATTTTTAAGGATACTAATACTTTATTTATATATGGGGCTAATAATGCCGGAAAATCGACTTTTTTAAAGGCGTATGTATTTTTTTATTCAAATGAAAAACCTACAGGTAATGATTTTTATAAATGTGATGATAAAAATTCTATCGAATTCGAGTTAGAGGTTGAGCTCGATGATCTAGATAAACAAAGGATAGAAGAGAAAGCTCCTAAACAAAAAGAAAGCTACAAAAAATATTTAAAAAATGATTATATAAGAATAAAGAAAGTTTGGAGTAAAAACGGTTCGAAGATAGAAGATAAGAATTTTACCTACGATTATAATAGTGACAAATATGATGAGGTTGGATATGCGACAGTTGGTTTGCATACAGTTTTTCAATCTTGCTTGCCAAAACCTGTATTCATTAAAGCGATGCCGACAGAAGAGGAAGCAAAAAAAATACTTAATGACATATTAAAGTTGATGGCTGAAAGTACTCTTAAAAAAGATGATCTCGCAGAATTAAAGGCGGCACAAGATAAGATAAAAGAGTTGCAGGATAGGATGTACGATCCAAAATTAATTGACGCATATCAAGCATCTGTTAATGATTATTTTAATAAGATATTCGGCGATACGGAAATATATTTCAAAGATCAAAAGGATAGGGTTGTTTGGACAGAAAATAAACTTGGAAAGGATTTTGATATTGAGTTTCTGAAAAAAAATGGTGATGGTGTAGTAGATGCTAACATACCGTCTACTTATAGCAGTGTAGGTCATGGAACAATCAGAACGGCAATCTTTACCTTGCTATTAATGCGAGATGTTGCTGAGCGGTTTGAGAGAAAACAAGGGCGTAAAGATTACATGGTCCTTTTTGAAGAGCCTGAACTGTTTCTTTATCCAAGGATAGTTAAGGAACTTCGTGATCTTATTTATCAAGTTAGCGTTGAAGATCTTCCTTATCAAGTGCTTTGTGCATCACATTCATCTTCTATGATAGACCTTTCAAAACCTAAATCTTCTATAATACGCTTGGTAAATAACAGAGAGGGGACCAAAACATACCAAATAAATGACCAGTTTTTGAAGGATGCGAAGGGGATAGTGACCAACGATGAACTCAAGCAGGAAATGTATGAAGTATTGAGATTTAATCCTTATATATGTGAATCATTTTATGCAGATGAGGTTCTTTTGATTGAAGGCCCAACGGAGGAGATAATATCTAGAGCATACTTTCAGGAGTTCCCTTCTCAAAAAACAGTATTCGTTCTTAATTGTGGTACTGTAACTAACATCCCCTTCTATCAAAAAATTTTCTCACGTTTCAATATTAAATATCATGTGATTTGTGATACTGACAAAGCTTCAATCCTAAGTATTGATGAGAGTGGTAACCCATGCTTTGATTCTGGGATACAAAAAACCATATCAGACCAGCATTCTTACGATAAAAAACAAAATAATAAGAATGTTGGTTTGCTTAGAACTCACTCCATCACTTTTGAACCAGCACATCAAAGCACAGATATACCTGATTTCTTGAGATTTGTCGATAGTGGTGATAAAAGTAAGCCGTTTAATGCAAACCTATATTGGAAGGATATTCTAAAGCCTAATATCACTCATCAAGATATAAATAAAGTTCCAATTATAAAATATCTTAATGAAATTATAGCTCACTAAGCCATAACAAGAAACCACGTCATTAGACGTGGTTTTATAATTGTTAGTGATTAGGTTTTAAAATTTTTTAGTAGGAAGGGATATTGTGCTTTTAGTATATTCTTTAAATGTAAGTATCCCCCACCAGTCCATCAATTCTACTCTTTGCTTTAAGTAAATAGATCTATTATAAGCTTTTCTTACTTCGTTTTTATCGCCATGTGCAAGAGCGGACTGTATCACATCGGCATTAAAACCAGCTTCATTCATTGCAGTGCTAGCAATTGATCGTAGGCCATGAGCAACTAATTTCCCACTAAAACCAATCCTCTTTAATCCGGCATTGGCTGTCTGGCTATTCATCGGTTGTATTGGATTGTACCTGCTCGGGAAAACATGTTCTCGATGAGCACTAACAAGCTTCATCACTTCCAGAATCTCTAATGGCTGAGGAGGAGGAGATAGAGCTACAATGTGCTCACGCTTGGCCTTCATCCGTTCGGCTGGAATTGTCCAAAGCTTGGCATCTATATCGATCTCTAACCATCGAGTACCTGAAGCCTCAGAGGGACGCACAAGTGTTAGAAGCTGCCACTCGATAAGACAGCGTGTCGGAACAGTTAAATTAGACATAACCAGTGACCGCATCAATTTTGGCAATTCTTCTGGCCGCAGCGTCGGCATGTTTTGCTTTTTTGGTTTCTCAAAGGCCATGCCAACACCTGATGCAGGATTCGCATCTATCAGACCGGTGTTAACCGCATAAATCATTATCTCGTTAACACGTTGTACC
Organism: Klebsiella sp. PK18; assembly: GCF_057784655.1. Taxonomy (NCBI): domain Bacteria; kingdom Pseudomonadati; phylum Pseudomonadota; class Gammaproteobacteria; order Enterobacterales; family Enterobacteriaceae; genus Klebsiella; species Klebsiella sp. PK18. The sequence goes on from NZ_CM173493.1 coordinate 1,193,498, forward strand.
AAACGACGCACAGTCTCAAGTGCACCACGAGCTTTAATTGGCTCTAGTGCTTCAACAATCGTTCTGGCCTTTATCTCCTGAACAGGTATCGAACCGATAGTGGGGAACACGTCTTTATCTAAAGAGCGCCAAATGTCTTTTGCATAATCTTCTGTGACGCTTCTGCTTTTAATCTGGAACCAGTTAGCAGCCACTGTTGAGAAAATGCTGTCTAACTCAATCTGGCGTTGTTCTGACGCTTGCTCTTGTTGCTGCTGTGGATCCATGCCTTGTGCGAGTGTGGTTAAGTGCTGGTCGCGTATCTGACGAGCTGTTGCGAGCGTAAGGGCCGGGTATGAGCCGAGGCTTAGATTAGTTCGGTTGCCACTGTTCGGACGTTGATAGCGGAAGCGCCAGAGCTTTTTACCAGTAGTTTTGATGAGTAAGAACAGGCCATCACCATTATGTAAGGTGAAGTCTTTTTCACGGGGTTTCGCTTTGAGTATTTCATTGTTAGTAAGGGGGTAATGTGCGCCATGTCTGGACCGCTTCCATAATTGGTACACGTTTAATGTACCACAGTATAGCGTGTACCAATTTTATCTGGATTTAGCTGGATGCCCTCGGACAACAACAGACACAAAAAAGCCCGCAGGGCTTGCGCCGTGCGGGCTTTCAGGACTTCATCGGATGACTCTGGTAATCACCGATGGAGAATTTTGGTGGAGCTGGCGGGAGTTGAACCCGCGTCCGAAATTCCTACATCCTCGGCACTACATGCTTAGTCAGTCTTTACATTCGCTTGCCAGCTGCGGACAGACACGCCACTAACAAACTAGCCTGATTAGATTTAACGCTTCAACCCCAGGCAGGGCATCCACGCGATCTCTTTTGGGTTTGACCTCTCTTTGATCCCCGTCTTAAGAGCGGAAGCTAGGGAGAGAGGGCTCAGAGCAGGTTATTAAGCTGCTAAAGCGTAGTTTTCGTCGTTTGCGACTATTTTTTGCGGCTTTTTACGAGGCCAACCGCCCCTCGGCATGCACCTTGGGTTTCGCAAATCCCGTCGAATCCAGAATCAGCCCCAATGTGTAGGTCAAGTATAACAGATTTGTGAATGTCGTTACCAGCCCCATCACGCAGGATTATTTCAGCAGGGTGGACGAAAAAGCAGCATCAACAAGGATATAGCGTAAGGGCCAGCGAGAGCTGGCCCTCAGGGGAGGGGGTTAGCGTCCGGCGTGCTTCATAATACGCGCCTTATCCAGCGCCCATTCACGATCCTTCAGGTCGGTACGCTTGTCGTGCTGTTTCTTACCTTTGGCGACGCCGATTTTCACTTTGCACCAGGCGTTCTTCCAGTACAGTGACAGGGCGACGACAGTGTAACCTTCGCGGTTAATGCGGCCGTACAGCGTGTCCAGCTCACGCTGGTTAAGCAGCAGCTTACGAGTGCGCGTCGGGTCGCACACATAGTGGGTGGAAGCCACGGCCATGGGCGTAAAGTTGGCGCCGAACAGGAAGGCTTCGCCATCCTTCAGGATGACATAGCTATCGCCGATGTTGGCTTTGCCTGCACGCAGGGATTTGACTTCCCAGCCCTGCAGGGCGAGACCAGCCTCGTATTCATCTTCGATAAAGTATTCGTGACGGGCGCGTTTATTCAGCGCAATGGTGGCTGATCCAGGTTTGTGGGCTTTTTTCTTAGTCATAATGTCCTGAAGTCATCGTCTTATACACAGTTACCTCGATCGCATCCTGCGAGGTGTACTGCGCATCTTAGCACGAGTTGCGGCACAGCGTTTTTTTTAGCAGCAGATAAATGATATTATTTGCACTGTGTTTAAATGTGGAACCTGCTATGCCTCAGATTAGCCGTACTGCGCTGGTGCCTTTCAGCGCGGAACAGATGTATCAACTGGTAAACGATGTGAAGTCCTATCCTGATTTTCTGCCAGGCTGCACCGGTAGCCGCGTGCTGGAATTCGGGCCGACGCAAATGACGGCGGCGGTTGATGTGTCCAAAGCCGGCATCAGTAAGACCTTCACGACCCGGAATACACTGACCAGCAACCAGAGCATTTTGATGAGCCTGGTGGATGGCCCGTTCAAGAAGCTGATTGGCGGCTGGAAGTTTATTCCGCTGAGCCCCGAGGCGTGCAAAATCGAGTTCCATCTCGATTTTGAGTTTACCAATAAGCTGATTGAGATGGCCTTTGGCCGGGTCTTCAAAGAGCTGGCCGCCAACATGGTGCAGGCGTTCACTTCGCGCGCCAAAGAGGTCTACAGTGCCAGCTAATATTCGTGTTGAAGTCGCCTACGCGCTGCCTGAAAAGCAGTATTTGCAGCGAGTCACCCTGGATGAGGGAGCGACGGTCGAGCAGGCGATTATCGCCAGCGGGCTATTGGCCTTGCGTGATGATATCGATCTGGCGAAGAACAAGCTGGGTATCTACAGTCGTCCGGTTAAGCTGCATGACGAAGTTCACGACGGCGACCGGGTCGAAATCTATCGCCCGCTGATCGCAGACCCGAAAGAACTGCGTCGCCAGCGGGCAGAGAAAAGCGCTGCGAAGTAACCCACAGCAGCAGACCGGCTATCAGCCATAAAAAAAGCGCTCACTGAGCGCTTTTTGCTTTTCCGGGCCTTACTGACTGGTCAGCGCGGGCTTGTTATCAATGTTGGTTAACACGCCGCCGCTGTTGAAGGTCAGGGTCAGGGTCTGCTGAGTCACTTTCTCGTGGCCCGGCTCCTGACGGAATACATAGAACCAGGTGTTGGTGCCGAACGGATCCGACATCATTGGCGTTCCGAGAGCATAAGCAACCTGCTGTTGCGTCATACCGACACGAATTTTTGCTACATCGTTAGGTGCCAGATAGTTACCCTGGTTGATGTCAGGACGGTAAACCACTCGTTCCAGAGTGGAACAGCCTGCGGTCAACATAAGAAGAACCGCTGCGGCAGCAGTCAGCGTTTTACAGCGCATAGTGATTTGATTCCTTTTTGGGCCCGAGCAGTACGTGGCTCATCTGTAATATGCCGATAATAATAGACCTTCGCGCCGATGGAAACCTCCGGCTGCAGGTCAGCAGGCAATTTGCTGTTCACTATGACCCTGTGAAAATCAAAAAGTTTACGCCGCAAGCAACTCTTTCGCGTTCGCCAGGGTGTTGCGCGTGACCTCGCTGCCGCCCAGCAGGCGAGCCAGCTCCTGCAGACGAGCGCGCTTATCCAGCGGCTGCATATGGGTTTCGGTCATCTCGCCATCGGTCTCTTTGCAGACAAAGAAATGATGGTGGCCGCAGCCCGCAACCTGCGGCAGGTGGGTCACGCACATCACCTGCGTGGACTCGCCCAGCTGGCGCAGCAGCTTGCCGACCACGGCGGCGGTCGGGCCGCTGATGCCGACGTCCACTTCGTCGAAGATCAGCGCCGGGGTTTCCATTTTACGCGCGGTGATCACCTGAATCGCCAGCGCAATACGCGACAGTTCGCCGCCGGAGGCTACTTTCGCGATCGGCTGCAGCGGCTGACCGGGGTTAGTGGTGACGCGGAACTCAATATGATCGGCGCCGTCGGCGGTGAGATGGCGTTCATCGAAAGCGACCTCAATCGCGAAGATTCCGTGCGGCATCGAAAGTGAGTGCATACTCTCGGTGATAAGCTGGGTCAGCTCGTCGGCGCTGGCCTGGCGCAGGGCGTGCAGCTGACGCGCGGTCTCCAGCGCCAGCTGATGATGTTCGACCACCTGCTGGCTGAGGGATTCCAGCGAGCCGGCGCTATCGTCCAGCAGACGCTGCTCTTCCAGCATCGCCTGATAAACCGCCGGCAGCTCTTCCGGCATTACCTGGTGTTTACGCGCCAGCGCGATTTGCCGGGAAATCCGCTGCTCAAGTTCGAACAGACGGTTCGGATCGAGATCCAGACGGTCGTGATAGTGGCGCAGCTCGTCGCTGGCCTCGCTGAGCTGAATGGCCGCCTCTTCCAGCATATCCAGCACGCCGGAAAGCTTGCTGTCCATACCCACCAGCTCGCTGACCAGCTGCTTCGCGGTATAAAGCAGGCTCTGCAGATTGGCCTCTTCGCCGTCCGCTAGTACCGTCAGGGCGTGCTGGCAGGTGCTGAGCAGCTGGCCGCTGTTGGCCAGACGCTTGTACTCTTCGTCAATCTGCTCGAATTCTCCCGGCAGCGGGTTAAATTCGTTCAGCTCTTTAAGCTGGTACTGCAGCAGATCGGCGCGGGCGGCGCGCTCCTGGCTCTGCTGCTGGTGCAGGGCCAGCTCGCGGCAACTCTGGTGCCACTGGCGGTAATGCTCGGCCATGCGCTGAGTGAGCGCATACTCACCGGTATAGCCGTCGAGCAGCGTTTTCTGGTGTTCGGGTTTGGTCAACAGCTGGTGCGCATGCTGGCCGTGGATCTGGATCAGCAGCTGGCCCAGCTCGCGCAGCTGCGAGAGCGGGACGGCGGTGCCGTTGATAAAGCCGCGCGAACGGCCGTCGGCGCTGATCACCCGGCGAAGTAAACACTCACGCCCGCTCTCCAGCTGGTTCTCTTCCAGCCAGCGCTGGGCGGCCGGGGTATCTTTCAGCGCGAAGCGCGCGCACAGGTCGGCGCGGGTGGCGCCGCGACGCACCATGTCGGCTTCCGCTCTGCCGCCGAGGCACAGCCCCAGCGCATCGATGGCAATGGATTTCCCGGCGCCGGTTTCCCCGGTGATGGCGGTCATACCGCTGTGGAAATCAATTTCCAGTTCACGAACGATAGCAAAATTACTGATGGTGAGTTGCGCCAACATAGCTGCCTTCCTGTATGAAAAACCAATACTGTGTTTTCGTACAGTATAGACTGGTTTTTTATCCAGTAAAGAGGCAGCGATGTAAATCAGAACAATTTTTTCGACCAGCCGAGCTTGGTGCTTAATGTATTGAAATAGCTGTAATCTTTAGGGTGAATTAGATTGAGGTGATAATCACAGCGGCGAATGAGAACGTCTTCGCCATCCTGAATCGGCAGGGCAATCTGGCTGTCGCAGCTGATCTCCAGATCGCTGCAGCGATGAGAGAAGCGCAGGCGGATGGTGCTGTCGCCGTTGATCACCAGCGGTCGCGCTGAAAGGGTGTGCGGGAACATCGGCACCAGGGTGATAGCGTCCAGCGACGGCGTGAGGATCGGGCCGCCGGCCGACAATGAATAAGCGGTGGAGCCGGTCGGGGTGGAGATTATCAGGCCATCAGAGCGCTGAGAGAACGCAAAGACTTCGTCGATATAGACTTCAAACTCAATCATATGCGCCACTTTGCCGGGGTGCAGCACTACTTCGTTGATGGCGGTGCTGATGCGTTTCTGGCAATCCTGCTGGCACACCTGGGCCTCCAGCAGAAAGCGTTTCTCGGCGATGTAGTGGCCTTCCAGCACGTCGGCGAGCTGCTGCAGGGCGTTGTCCGGGTCAAGGTCGGTGAGAAAGCCGAGGTTGCCGCGGTTAATGCCGATGACGTTAATGTCGTAACGGGCCAGGGTCCGCGCCGCGCCGAGCATATTGCCGTCGCCGCCCACCACCACCGCGAGGTCGGCCTGTTGGCCAATCTCCGCCAGCGTGCCGGTTTTCACGTTGCTGAGCTGAAGTTCATGGGCGATCTGCTGTTCAACCAGCACTTCATACCCTTTGCTGCACAGCCAGCGCCAGAGCATTTCATGTGTGGTCAGGGCGGTGGGGTGACGAGGATGTCCCACAATGCCGATACACTTGAAATGGTTCTTCATGATCTGGATGTCCTTGCGTTAAATGAAATAGTGACAATCTGTCCGCTTCCCTTGAAACCCGGAAACTGATCCCCATAATAAGCGAAGTTAGCGAGATGAATGCGAAAAAAACGCGGAGAAATTCATGAGTAGTAAAGAACAGAAAACGCCTGAGGGGCAAGCCCCGGAAGAAATTATCACGGAGCAGCACGACGACGTTGAGGCAGTAGAGCCTGAAGTTTCGGCTGAGCAGGTGGATCCGCGCGATGAAAAAATTGCGAATCTGGAAGCCCAGCTGGCTGAAGCGCAGAAACGTGAACGTGAAGTGATGCTGCGTGCCAAAGCCGACGAAGATAACCTGCGTCGCCGTACCGAGCAGGATATCGAGAAAGCGCACAAATTCGCGCTGGAAAAATTCGTCAATGAACTGCTGCCGGTGATCGACAGCCTGGACCGCGCGCTGGAAGTGGCCGACAAGGCTAACCCGGACCTGGCGCCGATGGTGGAAGGGATCGAACTGACCCTGAAATCCATGCTGGACGTGGTGCGTAAGTTCGGCGTGGAAGTGATCGCCGACACCAACGTTCCGCTGGATCCGAACGTCCACCAGGCCATTGCGATGGTCGAATCTGAAGACGTGGCGGCGGGCAACGTGCTGGCCGTGATGCAGAAAGGTTATACCCTGAACGGCCGTACTATTCGCGCCGCGATGGTGACGGTAGCGAAAGCGAAATAACGTCTGCTGCATTGCTCAACGGCTGCCCGCGGGCGGCCGTTTTTTTATGCCACCGCTCCCGGCGCGAGATAAAAAAACGGCGGGCCGCAGCCCACCGTGATGTTAATTCCTTCGCTCGCGCTACTCCGCGACGCTCTCGCGTAATGATTTCACCGGCATCACTTTCACCTGTTTGATCATGTTGTCCTGCACGTCGAGGATATCTATATCGTACTGCTCAATGCGCACGCGGGTGCCCGGGACCGGGATCTCTTCCAGCGCTTCGAGGATGATACCGTTGACGGTGCGCGCTTCATCTTCCGGCAGGTGCCAGTTAAACGCTTTGTTGATTTCGCGAACGTTGGCGCTGCCGTCGATAATCACCGTGCCGTCGTTAAGCGGGGTCACTTCCTCCGCCAGGGTGGGTGACATGGAGGTGGTGAAGTCGCCGACAATCTCTTCAAGAATATCTTCGACGGTGACCAGCCCCTGAATATCGCCGTATTCATCGACCACCAGACCGACTTTCTTTTTATTGCGCTGAAATTTCACCAGCTGGGTGCTGAGCGGCGTCCCTTCCGGAACAAAGTAGATCTCATCTGCCGCCCGCAGCATGATCTCTTTTGTGAACTCTTTCTTCTCCGTCATCAGACGGTAGGCTTCGCGAACGCGCAGCATGCTGATGGCATCGTCCAGTGAATCGCGGTAGAGCACGATGCGGCCATGCGGCGAGTGGGTCAGCTGGCGGACGATAGATTTCCAGTCATCATTGATGTCGATGCCGACAATCTCATTGCGCGGCACCATAATGTCGTTAACGCTGACTTTTTCCAGATCCAGGACCGACAGCAGCATATCCTGGTTGCGCCGTGAGATTTGTGAACGGGATTCATTCACAATCGTGCGCAGTTCATCTTTGCTCAAAGCGCTGCTGATGACGGTATCGGTGCGGATGCCCATCATGCGCATCAGCATGCGGGTGATGGTATTCAGCAGCCACACCAGCGGCATCATCAGCACCTGCAGGGGCGCCAGCAGGAAGCTGCTGGGGTAGGCGACCTTTTCCGGATAGAGCGCGGCGATGGTCTTCGGCAGCACCTCGGCAAATACCAGTACCACAAAGGTGAGCACGCCAGTGGCGATCGCGACGCCGGCGTCGCCGTACAGGCGCATGCCGACGATGGTGCCCAGCGCCGAGGCGAGAATGTTGACGAGGTTATTGCCGATGAGCACGAGGCTAATCAGGCGGTCCGGCTTGCGCAGCAGCTTCTCCACGCGCTTGGCGGGGCGGTTGCCTTGTTTCGCCATATGACGCAGCCGATAGCGGTTCAGCGTCATCATGCCGGTTTCGGAGCCGGAGAAATAGGCAGAGATAATCACCATGACGATCAGCGTTATGATCAGCGTGGTGGTGGAGATATGTTCCACGTAGGATTCCTTAAAAGACTTAGCTCACGAACTGCTGCAGCACGCGGCTACCAAAATAGGCCAGCGTCAGCAGACCGGCGCCAGCGACGCTGAACCAGACCACGCGACGTCCGCGCCACCCTTCATGATAGTGGCCCCACAGCAGAACGATATAGACGAACCACGCAATAATCGACAGCACCGCTTTATCAATGTTTTCGCTGCTGAACAGATTGTGCATATAGAACAGGCCGCTGCACAGCGTCAGAGTCAGCAGCACCACGCCGACCTGGGTGATGTGGAACATTTTGCGCTCGATGCTCATCAGCGGCGGCATTTCGCTGCTGAAGGCCAGCTTTTTATTCTTTAACTGGTAGTCGATCCACGCCAGCTGCAGCGCATACAGCGCGGCGATGATCAGCGTGGCGTACGAGAAGAGCGACAGGCCGATATGCACCAGCATCCCCGGGGTGGTTTCAAGGTGGGTGATATATTCGTTAGGCACGAAAGTGGCGAAGGCCAGATTGATCAGCGCGAAGGCATAGACGATAGGCAGCAGCAGCCAGCCGCGATTGCGCGAGGCCACGATAGTCATCACCGTACAGATCATCAGGCTGACCAGCGACCCGACGTTCAGTAAGCTGAGGTTTTGCCCGCTCTCGCCGCCGGGGAATATCCGTGCTTCCAGCGCAAAAGCATGGCAGATCAACGCGATAGTCGCAGATAAAATCGCCATTCGCCGCCAGCTGCTGTTTTTTTGCAGCAAGCCGGGGATAATCAGCGCGAGGCTGACGGAGTAGGCGACAAGGGCGAGTAGAGCAAAAACAGGCATAGGTGTCGGCTGTTGGCTAAATAAGAAAGAGAAGCAGTATAACGTCAGCAGGCCTCTGCTCCAACCGTTGCAGCACATTCAGATTGATGTCGTGTTATACTCCGCCACATTCGTTTTGTGTGTCGCTGCGGCGACCGACCGTTTCCACCTCAGGCGAGAGACAATGTTTGATAATTTAACCGATCGTTTGTCGCGTACGCTGCGCAACATTAGCGGCCGCGGACGCCTTACAGAAGACAATATTAAAGACACCCTGCGCGAAGTGCGCATGGCGCTGCTGGAAGCGGACGTTGCGCTTCCGGTGGTTCGTGATTTCATCAGCCGCGTGAAAGAGAGCGCGGTCGGCCATGAAGTCAATAAAAGCCTGACCCCGGGTCAGGAGTTCGTCAAAATCGTCCGCAACGAGCTGGTGGCGGCGATGGGCGAAGAGAACCAGACGCTCGACCTGGCCGCGCAGCCGCCGGCCGTGGTGCTGATGGCGGGTCTGCAGGGTGCCGGTAAAACCACCAGCGTCGGTAAGCTGGGGAAATTCCTGCGCGAGAAGCACAAGAAGAAAGTGCTGGTCGTTTCCGCGGACGTTTACCGCCCGGCGGCGATCAAACAGCTGGAAACCCTGGCCGAGCAGGTCGGCGTCGATTTCTTCCCGTCTGACGTCGGCCAGAAGCCGGTGGATATCGTCAATGCGGCGCTGAAAGAAGCGAAACTCAAATTCTACGACGTGCTGCTGGTGGATACCGCCGGTCGTCTGCACGTTGACGAAGCGATGATGGACGAAATCAAGCACGTCCACGCCGCCATTAACCCGGTTGAAACCCTGTTCGTCGTCGATGCGATGACCGGTCAGGATGCGGCGAATACCGCGAAGGCCTTTAACGAAGCGCTGCCGCTGACCGGCGTGGTGCTGACTAAAGTGGACGGCGACGCCCGCGGCGGCGCGGCGCTGTCGATTCGCCATATTACCGGCAAACCGATTAAATTCCTCGGCGTCGGCGAGAAAACCGAAGCGCTGGAGCCGTTCCATCCGGACCGCGTCGCTTCCCGCATCCTCGGCATGGGCGACGTGCTGTCGCTGATCGAAGATATCGAGAGCAAAGTTGACCGCGCGCAGGCCGAGAAGCTGGCCTCCAAACTGAAGAAAGGCGACGGTTTCGATCTGACGGACTTCCTTGAGCAGCTGCGTCAGATGAAAAACATGGGCGGCATGGCCAGCCTGATGGGCAAGCTGCCGGGTATGGGCCAGATCCCGGACAACGTGAAAGCGCAGATGGACGACAAAGTGCTGGTGCGTATGGAAGCCATCATCAACTCGATGACCCTGAAAGAGCGCGCCAAACCGGAAATCATCAAAGGTTCACGTAAGCGCCGTATCGCCGCCGGCTGCGGGATGCAGGTGCAGGATGTGAACCGTCTGCTCAAGCAGTTCGACGACATGCAGCGCATGATGAAGAAGATGAAGTCGAAAGGCGGCATGATGAAGATGATGCGCGGGATGAAAGGGATGATGCCGCCAGGCTTCCCGGGCCGTTAAAAACAAGGGTATAAGGCTATCTTGTTTGCCATTTTAGCGCCGGGGTGTGCTCGCCATCCTCACGTACTACCTGTACGTTCCAGTGGTTGCGCGCACGCCGGTACTAAACAGGCTGCACCGCCGACGGCCTTTTACAGCAGACTTATCAACTGCTGATTGCATTTTCCCCAGAAATCAGTAAAATTTTCGGGCTTTTAATATGACACCGGGCTCCGTTCCTCGATGGGGCCCGGTTGTTTTATTCACACAAGAGGATGTTATGGTAACTATTCGTTTAGCACGTCACGGCGCTAAAAAGCGTCCGTTCTACCAGGTTGTTGTCACCGACAGCCGTAATGCACGCAACGGTCGCTTCATCGAGCGCGTTGGTTTCTTCAACCCGATCGCTAGCGGCGCGGAAGAAGAAACTCGCCTGGATCTGGATCGTATCGCTCACTGGGTTGGCCTGGGCGCTACTGTTTCCGATCGCGTTGCCGCGCTGATCAAAGCCGCTAACAAAGCAGCTTAATCTGTCACGGTGGTCATGATGAGCAAGCAACACACCGCACAAGCACCTGTTGATCCGATCGTATTGGGGAAAATGGGTTCTTCCTACGGTATCCGTGGTTGGCTCAGAGTGTTTTCCTCCACCGAAGACGCCGAAAGCATTTTTGACTATCAGCCCTGGTTAATCCAGAAGGCGGGTCAGTGGCAGGTTGTTGAGCTGGAAGGCTGGCGCCACCACAATCAGGACATCATCATCAAGCTGAAAGGCGTTGACGATCGTGATGCCGCGAATCTACTGACTAATTGCGAAATTATCGTGGATTCATCGCAGTTGCCGGAGCTGGAAGAGGGTGACTACTACTGGAAAGACCTGATGGGCTGCCAGGTAGTGACAACGGAAGGCTATAGCCTCGGTAAAGTCATTGATATGATGGAAACCGGGTCTAATGACGTACTCGTCATCAAGGCAAACCTGAAAGATGCATTTGGCATCAAGGAGCGGTTGGTTCCGTTCCTCGATGGGCAGGTTATCAAGAAAGTCGATCTCACTACGCGTACTATCGAAGTAGATTGGGATCCTGGTTTTTAAATTCTCCGGATAAACGGTAAAAGACGGCGCTATGTGGATTGGCATAATTAGCCTGTTTCCTGAAATGTTCCGCGCAATTACCGATTACGGGGTAACTGGCCGGGCAGTAAAAAATGGCCTGCTGAGCATCGAAAGCTGGAGTCCTCGCGACTTCGCTCATGACCGGCACCGTACCGTGGACGATCGTCCTTACGGCGGCGGACCGGGGATGCTAATGATGGTGCAACCTTTACGGGATGCTATTCATGCAGCAAAAGCCGCGGCAGGTGAAGGCGCGAAGGTGATTTATCTGTCACCTCAGGGACGCAAGCTTGATCAAGCGGGCGTCAGCGAACTGGCAACGAATCAGAAACTGATTCTGGTGTGCGGTCGCTACGAAGGGATAGACGAGCGCGTAATCCAAACCGAAATTGACGAAGAATGGTCAATCGGCGATTACGTTCTCAGCGGTGGTGAGTTACCGGCAATGACGCTGATTGACTCCGTTTCCCGGTTCATTCCGGGAGTACTGGGCCATGAAGCTTCGGCAACGGAAGATTCCTTTGCTGATGGGTTGCTGGATTGCCCGCACTATACCCGTCCTGAAGTGTTAGAAGAGATGGAAGTACCGCCAGTATTGCTGTCGGGAAACCATGCTGAGATACGTCGCTGGCGTCTGAAGCAGTCGCTGGGCCGCACCTGGCTTAGAAGACCTGAACTTCTGGAAAACCTGGCTCTGACTGAAGAGCAAGCAAAGTTGCTGGCGCAGTTCAAAAGCGAACACGCGCAACAGCAGCATAAACATGATGGGCAGGCGTGAGCCCCCAATATCAGTTTACCCAGGATAAGAGATTAAATTATGAGCAACATTATTAAGCAACTTGAACAAGAACAGATGAAGCAGGACGTACCTTCCTTCCGTCCGGGTGATACCGTGGAAGTGAAAGTATGGGTTGTTGAAGGTTCCAAAAAACGTCTGCAGGCATTCGAGGGCGTGGTTATCGCTATTCGTAACCGCGGTCTGCACTCTGCATTCACTGTTCGCAAAATTTCCAACGGCGAAGGCGTTGAGCGTGTCTTCCAGACTCACTCTCCGGTAGTTGACAGCATTGCTGTTAAACGTCGTGGTGCTGTACGTAAAGCTAAACTGTACTACCTGCGTGAGCGTACTGGTAAGTCTGCTCGTATCAAAGAGCGTCTTAACTAAGATTCGCTTTCGCGACATCCTGACAGAAGGGCTGGCCAGATGGCTGGCCCTTTTTTTATCTTTGTTGTAACCATCGTGATGTAAATCATTTACAATACGCCCTCTATTCGGAGGGGCGGTGGTCAGCAACAGTTTCCAGCAAACGACACCTAAACGGCGAGCCGCCTGGCTGGCACTGTTGGCGATCCTGTTGATCGTCGTGGCCCCCCTGATCTCCATCTCCCTGCAAAAAGACCCCATGAGCGCGATGCCCGGCATGCATCACGCCATGATGATGGACAGCTCGTCCGCGAGCATGGCGCAAATGCCCGAGCACGAGATGGCGATAATGCATAGCACAGACGGCGCCATGCATACCGGACACGAACTGCCGCTGGACCATGCCGAAGCGTGTGGCTATTGCGTGCTTTTAGCCCATGTCCCGGGGCTGCTTTTCGCGCTGGCGCTGTTCGTCGCCATGCTCCTGCGGCGTATTCGCCTGCCGGCTTCTCGCCCGGTATTAAAACACTGGCACTACTTCCCCTGGCTCTACCCTGAAACCCGCGCCCCGCCGCGGCTGTCTGCTTTTTCCCTTTAATAAAAATCAATCTGCGCACGGCGCAATAACCTCTTTTGCTTTAAAAAAGGAAGAGTATGACAACCTGCACCTCGCGCGCGGCATGGTTAAACCTGCTGCGTCGCCTCCATTTCTACATCGGACTGTTTATCGGACCGTTTATCTTTGTCGCTGCCCTGACCGGCACGCTGTACGTGGCGACGCCGCAGCTGGAAAACTGGCTCTATCACGACGCGCTGCATGGCCTTGCCGACGGGACCCCGCAGCCGCTCAGCGCCCAGATTGCAGTGGCGGAAGAAGCGACCCAGGGTAATCTTCGGCTGCTGGCGGTGCGGCCGGCCCCCGCGATGGGGGAGACTACCCGGATTATGTTTGTTGACCCGAGCCTGGGCGAGTCAGAATCCCGGGCCATTTTCGTCGATCCGATCTCGCTGCGGGTGAAGGGCGATATGACGGTCTACGGTACCAGCGGCATCCTGCCGCTGCGCCAGTGGATTGATTATGCGCATCGTTCGCTGCTGCTGGGCGACAGCGGGCGGTTATACAGCGAACTGGCTGCCTCATGGATGTGGGTTGCCGCACTGGGTGGCATTGCCCTGTGGGCGATGACACGTCCAAAACGGCGGATCAATAACGCCCTGCAGAATCATCGTCGGTTGCACGTGACGCTGGGTTGGGGCTTACTGCTGGGCATGCTGCTCTTCTCCGCCACCGGCCTGACCTGGTCGCAATGGGCTGGCGGTAATGTGGATAAAATGCGGGCGGCTTTCGGCTGGTGGACGCCGCAGGTGAATACCCTGCTGCACGGTGAGGCGCCGATGGCGCACGATCCCCACGCCGGGCATCATATGGCCGGGATGGCCATGCAGCATCAGTCAGCGCTGCAGCCAGCGCAGTTTGACCTGGTGCTGGCGGTGGCCCGTCAGGCGGGGCTGAACGCCAGCCGGCTGGAGATCCGTCCGCCGGTTTCGAAGGAACGTGCCTGGACGGTAAATGAGATCGACCGCCGCTGGCCGACGCAGGTGGACGCAGTGGCGATCGATGGCGCCACGATGCAGGTGGTGGATCGCACCCGGTTCGCCGACTTCCCGCTGATGGCGAAGCTCACCCGCTGGGGCGTCGATTTCCACATGGGGGTCCTCTTTGGTCTGGTGAATCAGTTGCTGCTGGTAGGGTTCGGCTGCGCGCTGTGCGTCACCATCGGCGTGGGCTACCGGCTGTGGTGGATCCGCCGTCCGCCTCAGGCGGTCTGGGATCCGGCGCATTCGCTGCTGCAGACATGGCTGTCGCTCGCCTGGCCTGCCCGTGGGCTGGTACTGGGGATAGCGTTAGCCCTGGGGCTGGCCATGCCATTGATGGGGGCAAGTCTGGTACTGTTCATTGCCGTTGACTACCTGCGCTGGCGCGCGGCAACGGCAATGAGGATGGCGAAGTCCAGCGATTAAGCGAAGGCTTACGGCGTGCTGATGACCACCGTGACCCGGCGGTTTTCAGCGCGCCCGGCCGCCGTGTCGTTGCTGGCGATCGGGTATTTCTTGCCAAGGCCGCGGGTGACTAAATGACTGCGCGGGACATGGGCGCCTTCCGCCCAGGCATCGGCTACGCTATTGGCGCGCTTAAGCGACAGGGCTTCGTTATAGCTATCCTCACCGTAATTATCGGTGTGGCCTTCAAGGCGGCTATGGGTGATCCCGGTCGCCGCCAGCCGCGAGGCCATCGTGGTGATCTGCTGGCGGCTGTCGGGACGTAGTCGGTAGTCATTCTTGTCAAACAGGATGCTATCGGATAAGCCCAGGGACCAATCGCCATTGCTTTCAGTGAAGCCGTAAGATTTCATCGCCGCCACCTGCTCGGGGGTAAATTTTCCCTGAGGAGCCTGGCAACCTGTCAAAAGCGCCGCTGCCATCAGGGCGGGGACGAAATATTTTCTGAGCATAATGAGTCCTTTATTATTTCAGCGTCTGCTGGATACGTTGGTTTTTCATGCGATACATATTCTGATCGGCAAGTTCTTGCAGTGATTCCGCGGTGGCGTGCTCCCACGCCAGGGCATAACCGACGCTCAGCGAGAGCGTGGCGCTATGGCCATTGTGCAGGTTGAATGGCGGAAGAAATTGTTCCGACAGCGCCTGGCACAGAGCCTGCACTTCGGCTTCCGAGCGCACCTCACGCAGCAGAACGGCAAACTCATCGCCGCCGAGACGCCATGCCAGATGGCGTTTTCCGGCGAAGGCCATCAGGCGGCTGGCGACCTCCGTCAGCACTTTATCGCCTGCCGCGTGCCCCCAGTTGTCATTGATCAGCTTGAAGTTATCGCCGTCAAGAAACAGTAATGCCGAGGTCTGGTGATCCACCTCGTTCTTCATCAGTTCGGCGAGCGCGTTGCGAAAGGCGGCGCGGTTAGCCAGGCCGGTCAGCGGGTCATGTAGCGAGCTACGCAACAGCTGGGCATTCTTGGCCTGCAGCTGGCGCTGCCAGTCCTCCATCTCCCCCAGCAGGCTGTTAAAGTCCTGGGCGAAAATATGGAATTCCTCAATACGCTCCTCGGGCACCCGACGTGAGAAATGACGGTTTTCACGAATATCGTGCACAACCTCGGTGATGCTCTGCAGGGCGGTGACGATCCCCCGGTGCAGGGAGTGGGTCAGCAGCAGGGCGATGAACGAGGCGAGCAGAATGCTGCCGGTCAGTACCAGAATCGAGATACCGAGAAAGTGGCTGATCAGTTCATCAAGCGCGGTCAGTCGCAGCTCGCCGATTTGTTTGCCCTGGTGCCAGATGGGCTGCACCGTGGGCTCCGGAAACAGCCATTGACTGATAAGGCCGCTCACTTGTTCTTTGTTGGCCAGCGGTTCATGGCGCCATGCGGCGAAGTGCTGCTTCTGGCCGTTGAGTACAATCGCCTGGGAAATCTGCCCTTGCTTCCCCAGCGAAGCAAGGGTCTCCTCCGCCGCCGCGCTATCGCCAAACACCAGGGCGGCTTCGAGGCTGCGACCCATGGTCGCGGCAGTGAGCTCTAGATTTTTCTGCGCATACTGCTTGAGCGTGAAGATTGAGGCTGTGCTTAGCAGCAGCCAGACCAGCGTCATGGAGATCACCACGCTTATCACGCTAATTCGACGAAGCGCGCGTTTAAATGTCGGGCGCGCGGTCTGTGAAAAGTCCTTATTCATGTGGTTTTTTCCGGGCAAGCATCAGGACGTCCGGGTTAACCCGGACCCCGCTGTGCGTCAGAACGTCCAGATTAACGGAGAAGCGGACCCTGTCGTCGTTGATGATCAGGCAAAACGCGCTACCAATGGAGCAATCCGTATTTTGTTCTGCGATGAGTAAAAGCGGCTTCGGGCCATAGCGGCGAGTTAATTCCGACTGTTGGGTCGGCGATTCGCTGCCAAAATAAAAACCATCGCAGGTTGTTTTTAACGCTTCTTCACTATTACGTACTATCACCGGTTGATAGGGCAAGGCATCCGGATCTTCATGAGCCAGGCTATGGGTGAAGCGTGATGAGGCAAAAATGCACAGCTTCGGCGCCCCTGTTAATGCCGGCCAACGGGTGTAGGTCACGATCCCGGAAACAATAGCGCGAACATGTTCTGAAGGTCCGGCAGCAAAAACAGGAGATACCGCGATGAGAAAAAATACAGTCAATAAAAGACGGTGTAATACTGTCATTAACGCTTCCGTCAAATTCGCCATAGCGCGGGAAAAGCCGCTGCCGATGCCCGGCGCAGAATACCACTGTTAACAAAACCCGTCATTACATGCGCCCTTTGCTTTGGGACAAATCTCACCAGGATTTTTCGTAATCGCGATCGCGATAGCGCGCAAGTTTGCTGTGAATTTTGGCTTTGTAAACATTTTTGTACATATTTTGTCGAGTTAAGTGGCAATTAATTTGTTGGTGTAAAGTAAAATTTACGGAATATGGATTGAATTCTTTACTTTGTGTGGTATCGTTACGCCATGCCCGCTGAGGCACCCTTTATCGCAAACGAGCTACACAGGATCGCAATCATGCAAAAAGACGCGCTGAATAACGTACATATTACCGACGAACATGTGTTAATGACCCCGGAGCAACTGAAGGCGGAATTCCCGCTAAGCGTTGAACAGGAAGCGCAGATTGCGCATGCCCGTGAGACTATCTCCGATATTATCGCCGGCCGCGATCCGCGCCTGCTGGTGGTTTGCGGCCCTTGCTCGATCCACGATCCGGAAGCCGCGATTGAATATGCTCGTCGATTTAAAGCTCTTGCCGCAGAGGTCAGCGATAGCCTCTACCTGGTGATGCGCGTCTACTTTGAAAAACCCCGTACCACTGTCGGCTGGAAGGGGCTGATTAACGATCCGCACATGGATGGTTCGTTTGATGTTGAAGGCGGCCTGAAGATTGCGCGTCGTCTGCTGGTCGAGCTCGTCAATATGGGACTGCCGCTGGCGACGGAAGCACTGGATCCGAACAGCCCGCAATACCTTGGCGATCTGTTCAGCTGGTCTGCTATCGGCGCACGTACCACGGAATCACAAACGCACCGCGAAATGGCCTCTGGCCTGTCGATGCCGGTCGGCTTTAAAAACGGTACCGACGGTAGTCTGGCGACGGCCATCAACGCCATGCGCGCCGCGGCAATGCCGCACCGTTTCGTCGGCATCAACCAGGCCGGGCAGGTCTGCCTGCTGCAAACGCAGGGTAATCCGAACGGCCATGTGATCCTGCGCGGCGGTAAGGCGCCGAACTACGGTCCGGAAGATGTGGCGAAATGCGAAAAAGAGATGGCGCAGGCGGGACTGAAACCGTCGCTGATGGTAGATTGCAGTCATGGGAACTCCAATAAAGATTTCCGCCGCCAGCCAGCCGTGGCTGAATCCGTTGTCGCACAGATCAAAGATGGCAACCGCTCCATTATCGGCCTGATGATCGAGAGTAATATCCACGAAGGCAATCAGTCCTCTGAACAGCCGCGTGAGACGATGAAATACGGCGTTTCGGTGACGGATGCCTGCATCAGCTGGGAAACCACCGATGCGCTGCTGCGTGAACTGGATAAGGATCTCCGCGGCCATCTGGCGGCCCGTTTGGTGTAAGAGGAAAGTATGGTTGCTGAACTGACCGCGTTACGCGATCAAATTGATGAAGTGGATAAAGCGTTGCTTAGCCTGCTGGCTAAGCGTCTGGAACTGGTGGCCGAAGTCGGCGAGGTGAAGAGCCAGTATGGTCTGCCGATTTACGTCCCGGAGCGCGAGGCGGCGATGCTCGCCTCCCGGCGTGAAGAGGCGGCTGCGCTCGGCGTACCGCCGGATCTGATCGAGGATGTTCTGCGTCGCGTGATGCGGGAATCCTATTCCAGCGAAAACGACAAAGGCTTCAAAACCCTGCACCCGAATCTGCGGCCGGTGGTCATCGTCGGCGGCGGCGGGCAGATGGGGCGTCTGTTTGAGAAGATGTTAACGCTGTCCGGCTACCAGGTGCGTATTCTGGAAAAAGAGGATTGGGCGCGGGCGGCGGATATCGTCGCCGATGCCGGCATGGTCATCGTCAGCGTACCGATTCACACCACCGTGGAGACGATCGGCAGGCTGCCGCCGCTGCCGGCGGATTGCATTCTGGTAGACCTTGCCTCGGTGAAAGCGGAGCCGCTGCAGGCGATGCTGGCAGCGCATCAGGGCCCGGTTCTTGGCCTGCACCCGATGTTCGGTCCGGACAGCGGCAGCCTGGCGAAGCAGGTGGTGGTCTATTGTGATGGCCGCCAGCCGGAGGCCTATCAGTGGTTCCTCGAACAAATTCAGGTCTGGGGCGCGCGGCTGCACCGCATCAGCGCCGTTGAGCACGATCAGAACATGGCGTTTATTCAGGCGCTGCGCCACTTTGCCACCTTCGCCTATGGCCTGCACCTGGCAGAAGAGAATGTGCGTCTTGAGCAACTGCTGGCGCTTTCGTCACCTATTTACCGGCTGGAGCTGGCGATGGTGGGGCGCCTGTTTGCCCAGGATCCGCAGCTGTACGCCGACATTATTATGTCATCGGAAAATAACCTGGCGCTGATTAAGCGCTATTACCAGCGTTTCGGCGAAGCGATTGGCTTGCTGGAGCAGGGCGATAAGCAGGCGTTTATCGACAGCTTCCGTAAAGTCGAACATTGGTTTGGCGATTACGCTCAGCGTTTCCAGAGCGAGAGCCGCACGTTACTGCGTCAGGCGAACGATAATCGGCAGTAAAGCGAAAAAGATGTATACAATAAAGCCAGCGACCGCTGGCTTTTTTTATAGGGATGACAACGATGGCTGAACCACAACCGCTGTTTGACTACACTGGATACCTGCCGGAATGCCCGACCTGGAGCGAGGCTGAACAGGCCCTCTACTGGGCCGATATCATGGAGTGTGAAATCCACCGCTACGATACCCGCAGCGGCGAACACCAGGTGCTGCAGTTTCCGGAGGAGGTCGGCTGTTTCTCCCTGCGTGAGAAGGGCGGATTTATCGTTGCATTACGCAGTGGCATCTGGCTGACCGACGCCCACGGCCTGCTGCGGCGGAAAGTCTGTGATAATCCGAGCAATCCGGAGCTGGCGCGGTTTAACGATGGTGGGACCGATCGCGAGGGGCGTTTTTATGCCGGCACCTTCTGGGGGCCGGGGGATTACAACGGCGCGCTGCTGATGCGAGTCGATAATGACCTGAAGCCGAAAGTGATCCAGTGTGATATTCATGGCGCCAACGGTCTGGCGTTTAGCGCCGACCAGCGCTGGATGTATACCTCTGATACGCCGAACGCCGTGATCTACCGTACGCCGCTGGATGAACAGGGTGAGCCTGGACGACGCGAGGTGTTTCGCCGTTTCCAGCCGGGCGAAGGCATCCCTGACGGGGCGGCGATCGATGTGGAGGGCTGTTACTGGAGCGCGATGTTTGACGGCTGGCGGATTGCTCGTTTCTCGCCGCAGGGCGAGGAGCTGGAGACTTACCCGATGCCGGTTCGTTGTCCGACAATGGTCTGCTTCGGTGGGGCGGATATGAAAACGCTCTATATCACCACAACCCGGGAAAACATGGAGGACGATGAGCTGGCGAAGTACCCGCTGTCAGGCGCCATCTTCACCCTGCCGGTTGCGGTGGCAGGGATGAAGAAATTACCGTTCCGCGAACGTTAAACCGGATCCACTGGCACCACGTTTTCGCTGGGGTAGCAACCGAGGACCTTCATGGAGCGGGTGATTTCCGCCAGCTCCTTTAATGCCTTGCGCATGGGCAGCGAGTCCAGGTTGGCCTGAATATCGAGATAAAACATCTCTTCCCAGGGATTGCCGTGGATCGGGCGAGATTCCAGTTTGGTCATGATCAGATTGTGGTTGCGCAGCACCAGCAGGGCTTCCACCAGGGCGCCCGCCTGCTGACCGGTCGCCATTAACAGCGTGGTCTTGGCCGGAACCTGATCGGAGACGTTCACCGCTTTGCGCGCCAGGACGAGGAAGCGCGTGATGTTCTGCGTCTGGTTGGCCTGGCAGTGCTCCAGCACCTGCAGGCTATACAGGGCGCCACCCGCTTCGCTGCCCAGTGCCGCAACGGCCGGGGAGTTCGCCTGCGCCACTTTTTCCATTGCCGCCGAGGTGCTCTCGGTATATTCAATCTTCCAGTGCGGGTAGCGGCTCAGATACTGGCTGCACTGCTGGAACGGCTGCGGATGGCTGTAGACGGTCTGAATTTTATCGGCATCCGTCGAGGTGCTAACCAGCACGCAATGATCGATAGGGATCGTCAGCTCGCCAACGATCGACAGGCTGGTGTGCTGCAGCAGATCGTAGACGTCGTTGATCCCGCCAGAGCTGGTGTTTTCAATCGGCACCACGGCGTAATCGGCCTGGCCGGTCTCTACCTGATTAAAAATATCGGCGAACTTCGCGCAGCCGCTCTCAATAAACTGCTCAAAATGGCGAGCGGCGTACTGACGCGCCGCCAGATGCGAATAAGAGCCTTTAGGGCCAAGGAAGGCCACGCGGGCCGAATGCGGATTAATTTTATTCAGATGCTGCTGCAGCAGGGTTTGTTGGGTCAGGACGGAGTCTTCGATGATCAGCTGGAACAGGCGGGTGATGTAGTGCGCATCCAGATTATGGCGCTTGCCGATGGTCATCAGACGCTCCAGCAGATCGCGTTCGCGGTCAATATCACGCACTGGACGGTGAGAGGCCAGTTTGGCTTTACCAACCTCAACAGCCAGCCCGCGGCGCTCCGCCAGCAGAGCAAGCAGTTTCTCGTCCAGTGCGCTTATCTTATCGCGCAGCGCCAGTAATGGGTTTTCCTCGGTCATAGATGTTGCCTTTGTTGTTATCAAATAAAAAAGGCCTCCCGGGTGGGAGGCCTTATTGTTCGTCTTCGCATTCTTTCTTATACGACGAATTGCCTCCCGGTCAGGGGAAGGTAAAAAAGAATGCGAAGAAGAACGGGACACGTTTCATGGTAAATTCCTTGAGGTAATGGGGATTACAGTACCTGTACTGTTTTCACTCTGTCAATAAAAAACGCGCCCGAAGGCGCGTGGCATGACACAACTTAAGTTAAGGATTACTCTTCTTCTTCCACAAAGCCTGCCTCTTTCACCGATGTTGCGGCGCGGCGGGCTTCCCCTTTGTGTTGCACTTTATTCAGCTGCCGTTCCAGCTTGTTGATCAATTCGTTAATGGCGGCGTACATATCTTCATGACGCGCACTGGCAACCAGATGACCGTTTGGCGTATTGATGGTTGCATCAGCGATAAAACCCTGCGGCTCCTTAGACAGAATGATGTGCGGGTTGATTAAATGAGTTTGCCACTTATCCAGTTTGGCGAGACGGTCTGCGACATGCTGGCGGATTGCCGGAGTAATTTCCATTTGTTTACTGGTAATGTTCATTGTCATAAATTTTACCTCTTGTCTTTCCCGTCTTGGTGAATCCAGCATACCTTTCCCAATGTCAAAAAGCGTGATCTAAATCACATTTTATTGTCACTTTTTGTCAACGAATTCATTTTGTGAGACAGGGCAGGAAGAAGTGAGATTTTACTTGTCGAACCCGGTAAAGCAGGCCATATTTGATGAGTTAACCCGGCGCTAAACCGCTTCAGCTTGACGGGATAAAGTATAAAAAACGGCAGCCACTGGCTGCCGTTTGCGATCCATGAATCAGACTCAGGTGTTCTTGCTGTTCGCGGCGATTATCTTCGCGACTTTGTCCGCCTGGGCGTTCATTTGCATCTGACGATAGGCGTTTTCCATCTTCGGCAGGGCATCGCGGGTGGCCTGGGTATCCGGATAGTTACGCATCATACCTTCCACGCGGTTCACGACGGCAACCCATGCGCCACGGTCGGTGTAGTAATCCACGACCGACAGCTCATATTTGGCCAGGCGATCTTTCAGGAACACCATACGTTTATAGGCGTCAGTGGCGTACTGGCTGTTCGGGTAACCACGCACCAGTTTGGAGAAGTCATTGAAGGCATCGCGCGCGTGCTGTGGATCGCGGTCAGAGCGATCGACACCAAAGAAGCCCTGCAGGGCGCTGTCATCCAGGGCCATGTTGGTCAGGCCGCGCATATAGATGACGTAATCGATATTCGGGTGGGTGGGGTTCAAACGCATGAAGCGATCGATGGCCGCCTGAGCCAGCGGCAGATCGGCGTTTTTGTAATACGCATAAATCAGATCCAGCTGTACCTGTTGGGAATAAGGGCCGAATGGATAACGGTTATCCAACGCTTCCAGTTGCGTTATCGCCTGTTTCCAGTTACCGTCCTGCAGTTTTTGCTGGGCGGTCGCGTAGATTTCATTCGGCGGATTATCAGGCACCTCTTCCTTAGAGCCGGAGCAACCCACCAAAGCCAGGCTCAGTGTGGCGGCTGCCACCAGGTATTTCATGCGCGTCATGACGTTTTGACTTCCTCAAAATGTTTATGCGGGAGAATCTCTGTTCCTGCTCCCGATTAAGACCAGCTACAATAGCACACTATATTAAACGGCAAAGCCGTAAAACCCAACGTTAAACGAAGAAGCTGTATATGGCACAACGAGTACAACTCACCGCAACGGTGACCGAAAATCAACTCGGTCAACGCTTAGATCAGGCTTTGGCCGAATTGTTCCCTGATTATTCGCGATCGCGGATAAAAGAATGGATCCTGGACCAACGCGTATTAGTCAATGGCAGCATTGGCGATAAGCCGAAAGAAAAAGTGCTGGGGGGAGAGCACATCGCTATCGATGTCGAAATCGAAGAAGAGGCGCGCTTCCAGCCGCAGGATATTCCGCTCAATATCGTTTACGAAGATGATGACATCCTCGTGATTAACAAACCGCGCGATCTGGTTGTGCATCCTGGCGCGGGCAACCCTGACGGTACTGTGCTGAATGCGCTGCTGCACTACTATCCGCCGATCGCCGATGTGCCGCGCGCGGGGATCGTGCACCGTCTGGATAAGGACACCACCGGTCTGATGGTGGTGGCGAAAACCATTCCGGCACAAACCCGGCTGGTGGAGTCGTTGCAGCTGCGCGAGATCACTCGCGAGTATGAAGCGGTGGCCATCGGTCATATGACTTCCGGTGGCACAGTGGAAGAGCCGATCAGTCGTCACCCGACGAAACGTACCCATATGGCGGTGCATCCGATGGGCAAACCGGCGGTGACCCACTACCGCATTATGGAACATTTCCGCATCCATACCCGCCTGCGCCTGCGCCTGGAAACCGGTCGTACGCACCAGATCCGTGTGCATATGTCGCATATCACCCATCCGCTGGTGGGTGACCAGGTATATGGCGGCCGGCCGCGTCCGCCGAAGGGCGCGTCGGAGGAGTTCATCACCGCGCTGCGTAAATTCGACCGTCAGGCGCTGCACGCCACCATGTTGCGTCTGTATCACCCGATCACCGGCATTGAAATGGAGTGGCACGCGCCCATCCCACAGGATATGGTCGAGCTCATCGAGGCGATGCGTGCCGATTTTGAAGCCCATAAGGACGATATTGACTGGTTATGACTAAACTGATTGTACCGCAGTGGCCGATGCCCCGCAGCGTGGCGGCCTGTAGTTCGACCCGCATTGGCGGCGTGAGTCTGCCGCCCTATGACTCGCTCAACCTGGGCGCCCATTGCGGAGACAATCTGCAGCATGTTGAAGAAAACCGGCGGCGGATGTTTGCTGCCGGTGGCTTGCCGTCTTACCCGGTTTGGCTGGAGCAGGTTCATGGCACCGATGTTCTGACGCTGGACGGCGGACCCTATCCATCGAAACGCGCAGATGCTTCTTATAGTCGTACGCCAGGCACCGTCTGTGCGGTGATGACCGCCGACTGCCTGCCGGTCCTGTTCTGTAACCGCGACGGCACCGAAGTCGCCGCGGCGCATGCGGGATGGCGCGGCTTATGCGAAGGGGTTCTGGAAGAGACTGTTGCCCGTTTCGCCGATAAAGCCGAAAACATGATGGCGTGGCTGGGCCCGGCCATTGGTCCGCAGGCATTTGAGGTGGGGCCGGAAGTCCGGGATGCCTTTATGGCGAAAGACGAGAACGCGCACCGGGCTTTTCGTCCGGCAGGCGAGAAATATTTTGCTGATATCTATCAACTGGCTCGGCAGCGTCTGGCAAACGTCGGCGTTGAGCAGATTTTCGGCGGCGATCGCTGCACGCTAAGCGAAAAGGATGATTTTTTCTCTTACCGGCGCGACAAGACCACCGGTCGTATGGCAAGTTTCATTTGGCTGATATAACCTAGAGAATCAAGACGATCCAGAAGGCAAACTTATTTTTCGCATAGTTCAGGTCTTTAACCTTGAATAATTGAGGGATGACCTCATTTAATCTCCAGTAGCAAATTTGACCTGTTTATGGGAGGAGTTATGCGTCTGGATCGTCTTACCAATAAATTCCAGCTTGCTCTTGCCGATGCCCAGTCACTCGCACTCGGGCACGACAACCAATTCATCGAACCTCTTCATTTAATGAGCGCCTTACTGAATCAGGAAGGGGGATCGGTACGTCCTTTATTAACCTCGGCGGGCGTCAATGCCGGGAAACTACGCACTGACATCGAGCAGGCCTTGAGCCGTTTACCGCAGGTGGAAGGCACCGGCGGCGATGTACAACCTTCTCAGGATTTAGTGCGGATCCTGAACCTTTGCGACAAGCTGGCGCAAAAGAAAAAGGACAACTTTATTTCGTCGGAACTGTTCGTTCTGGCGGCGCTTGAATCGCGCGGTACGCTGACCGACCTTTTAAAATCCGCCGGAGCAACAACCGCCAACGTGACTCAGGCGATTGAACAAATGCGCGGAGGTGAAAGCGTGAACGATCAGGGTGCCGAAGACCAACGTCAGGCATTGAAGAAATTTACCGTCGATCTGACCGAGCGAGCCGAGCAGGGCAAGCTGGATCCGGTGATCGGCCGTGATGAAGAGATTCGCCGTACCATCCAGGTACTGCAGCGTCGTACCAAAAACAACCCGGTACTGATTGGTGAACCCGGGGTGGGTAAAACGGCAATCGTCGAAGGACTGGCGCAGCGTATCGTCAACGGCGAAGTACCAGAAGGGTTGAAAGGCCGTCGGGTATTGGCGCTGGATATGGGGGCGCTGGTGGCCGGGGCGAAATACCGCGGTGAGTTTGAAGAGCGTCTGAAAGGCGTGCTGACTGACCTGTCAAAACAGGAAGGCAACGTCATTCTGTTTATCGACGAACTGCATACCATGGTGGGCGCTGGTAAAGCCGACGGCGCGATGGATGCGGGTAACATGCTGAAGCCGGCGCTGGCGCGTGGTGAACTGCACTGCGTCGGGGCGACAACGCTTGATGAATACCGTCAGTACATCGAAAAAGACGCCGCGCTGGAACGTCGCTTCCAGAAAGTGTTCGTCGCCGAGCCGACGGTAGAAGATACCATCGCTATTCTGCGTGGCCTGAAAGAACGTTACGAGCTGCACCACCACGTGCAGATCACTGACCCGGCGATTGTCGCGGCGGCGACCTTGTCGCATCGCTATATTGCCGACCGTCAGCTGCCGGATAAAGCCATCGACCTTATCGATGAGGCGGCGTCCAGCATTCGTATGCAGATCGACTCCAAGCCGGAAGAGCTGGACCGTCTCGATAGACGTATTATCCAGCTGAAACTGGAACAGCAGGCGCTGAAGAAAGAGTCTGATGAAGCGAGCCTGAAACGTCTCGATATGCTCAACGAGGAGCTGGCGGATAAAGAGCGTCAGTACTCGGTACTGGAAGAAGAGTGGAAAGCGGAAAAAGCCTCTCTCTCCGGCACCCAGACTATTAAAGCCGAGCTGGAACAGGCGAAAATCGCTATCGAACAGGCGCGTCGCGTCGGCGATCTGGCGCGGATGTCCGAGCTGCAGTACGGCAAAATTCCGGAACTGGAGAAACAGCTGGCGGCTGCCACTCAGTCCGAAGGGAAAACCATGCGTCTGCTGCGTAATAAAGTGACGGATGCTGAGATCGCCGAAGTGCTGGCCCGCTGGACCGGTATCCCGGTCTCCCGGATGATGGAAAGCGAGCGCGACAAACTGCTGCGTATGGAGCAGGAGCTGCATCATCGGGTGATTGGCCAGGATGAGGCGGTTGAAGCGGTATCGAACGCCATTCGCCGTAGCCGCGCTGGGCTATCCGATCCGAACCGGCCGATTGGTTCGTTCCTGTTCCTCGGTCCAACCGGGGTCGGTAAAACCGAGCTGTGTAAAACGCTGGCTAACTTTATGTTCGACAGCGACGACGCGATGGTGCGTATCGATATGTCCGAGTTTATGGAGAAACACTCCGTCTCGCGTCTGGTCGGTGCGCCTCCGGGATACGTCGGCTATGAAGAGGGTGGTTACCTGACCGAGGCGGTGCGTCGTCGTCCTTATTCCGTCATTCTGCTGGATGAAGTGGAAAAAGCGCACCCGGATGTGTTCAACATTCTGCTGCAGGTACTCGACGACGGGCGTCTGACCGACGGGCAGGGGAGAACGGTCGACTTCCGTAATACGGTGGTCATCATGACCTCGAACCTCGGTTCCGATCTGATTCAGGAACGGTTTGGCGAACTGGACTACGGTCATATGAAGGATCTGGTACTGGGAGTGGTAAGCCAGAACTTCCGTCCGGAGTTTATTAACCGTATCGACGAAGTGGTGGTCTTCCATCCTCTGGGTGAGAAACACATTGCTTCTATTGCCCAGATCCAGCTGCAGCGTTTGTATAAACGCCTGGAAGAGCGTGGGTATGAAGTGCGGATGTCCGATGAGGCGCTGAAGTTGCTGAGCGCCAACGGTTACGATCCGGTATACGGCGCGCGGCCACTGAAACGCGCTATTCAGCAGCAGATTGAGAACCCGTTAGCCCAGCAGATCCTTTCCGGTGAGCTGGTTCCGGGGAAAGCTGTCGAGCTGGTGGTGAAAGACGACCGTATTGTGGCAGTGCAGTAAATCACAAAACGACAAAAACGGGCCCAACGGGCTCGTTTTTGTTTAAAAACCAGGCAAGAATTAAAGCTCAACACCTGGTTTGGTTGAAAAGTGAGCGGTTGAATTCTTTTTTTGAATTTATCCTTGTCACTTCAGAATTACTCCCTATAATGCGCCTCCACTGACACGGAACAACGGCAAACAAGCCGCCGGGTCAGGAGGATTCAACGACGGAAATCGACGTTGAAAGCCGACAGAGAAAAGCAAAATAAGCGCTTGACTCTGAATGAGGAAGACGTATTATACGGGACCTCGCGACAGAGCGCTAAAGCGCGTCGCAACTGCTCTTTAACAATTTATCAGACAATCTGTGTGGGCACTCAAAGTGACATGGATTCTTAATGTCTTCGGACAAAAAATGAATACCAAGTCTCTGAGTGAACATGCGTAATTCATTACGAAGTTTAATTCACGAGCATCAAACTTAAATTGAAGAGTTTGATCATGGCTCAGATTGAACGCTGGCGGCAGGCCTAACACATGCAAGTCGAGCGGTAGCACAGAGAGCTTGCTCTCGGGTGACGAGCGGCGGACGGGTGAGTAATGTCTGGGAAACTGCCTGATGGAGGGGGATAACTACTGGAAACGGTAGCTAATACCGCATAACGTCGCAAGACCAAAGTGGGGGACCTTCGGGCCTCATGCCATCAGATGTGCCCAGATGGGATTAGCTGGTAGGTGGGGTAACGGCTCACCTAGGCGACGATCCCTAGCTGGTCTGAGAGGATGACCAGCCACACTGGAACTGAGACACGGTCCAGACTCCTACGGGAGGCAGCAGTGGGGAATATTGCACAATGGGCGCAAGCCTGATGCAGCCATGCCGCGTGTGTGAAGAAGGCCTTCGGGTTGTAAAGCACTTTCAGCGGGGAGGAAGGCGGTGAGGTTAATAACCTCACCGATTGACGTTACCCGCAGAAGAAGCACCGGCTAACTCCGTGCCAGCAGCCGCGGTAATACGGAGGGTGCAAGCGTTAATCGGAATTACTGGGCGTAAAGCGCACGCAGGCGGTCTGTCAAGTCGGATGTGAAATCCCCGGGCTCAACCTGGGAACTGCATTCGAAACTGGCAGGCTAGAGTCTTGTAGAGGGGGGTAGAATTCCAGGTGTAGCGGTGAAATGCGTAGAGATCTGGAGGAATACCGGTGGCGAAGGCGGCCCCCTGGACAAAGACTGACGCTCAGGTGCGAAAGCGTGGGGAGCAAACAGGATTAGATACCCTGGTAGTCCACGCTGTAAACGATGTCGATTTGGAGGTTGTGCCCTTGAGGCGTGGCTTCCGGAGCTAACGCGTTAAATCGACCGCCTGGGGAGTACGGCCGCAAGGTTAAAACTCAAATGAATTGACGGGGGCCCGCACAAGCGGTGGAGCATGTGGTTTAATTCGATGCAACGCGAAGAACCTTACCTGGTCTTGACATCCACAGAACTTTCCAGAGATGGATTGGTGCCTTCGGGAACTGTGAGACAGGTGCTGCATGGCTGTCGTCAGCTCGTGTTGTGAAATGTTGGGTTAAGTCCCGCAACGAGCGCAACCCTTATCCTTTGTTGCCAGCGGTCCGGCCGGGAACTCAAAGGAGACTGCCAGTGATAAACTGGAGGAAGGTGGGGATGACGTCAAGTCATCATGGCCCTTACGACCAGGGCTACACACGTGCTACAATGGCATATACAAAGAGAAGCGACCTCGCGAGAGCAAGCGGACCTCATAAAGTATGTCGTAGTCCGGATTGGAGTCTGCAACTCGACTCCATGAAGTCGGAATCGCTAGTAATCGTAGATCAGAATGCTACGGTGAATACGTTCCCGGGCCTTGTACACACCGCCCGTCACACCATGGGAGTGGGTTGCAAAAGAAGTAGGTAGCTTAACCTTCGGGAGGGCGCTTACCACTTTGTGATTCATGACTGGGGTGAAGTCGTAACAAGGTAACCGTAGGGGAACCTGCGGTTGGATCACCTCCTTACCTTAAAGAACCTGCCTTTGTAGTGCTCACACAGATTGTCTGATGAAAGTAAAGAAGCAAGGCGTCTTGCGATTGAGACTTCAGTGTCCCCTTCGTCTAGAGGCCCAGGACACCGCCCTTTCACGGCGGTAACAGGGGTTCGAATCCCCTAGGGGACGCCACTTGCTGGTTCGTGAGTGAAAGACGCGTGCCGATATATCTCAAAACTCATCTTCGGGTGACGTTTGAGATATTTGCTCTTTAAAAATCTGGATCAAGCTGAAAATTGAAACGACACACTGTTTAAGTGTGTTCGAGTCTCTCAAATTTTCGCGACACGATGGTGTTTTACGAAACATCTTCGGGTTGTGAGGTTAAGCGACTAAGCGTACACGGTGGATGCCCTGGCAGTCAGAGGCGATGAAGGACGTGCTAATCTGCGAAAAGCGTCGGTAAGGTGATATGAACCGTTATAACCGGCGATGTCCGAATGGGGAAACCCAGTGCAATTCGTTGCACTATCGTTAACTGAATACATAGGTTAACGAGGCGAACCGGGGGAACTGAAACATCTAAGTACCCCGAGGAAAAGAAATCAACCGAGATTCCCCCAGTAGCGGCGAGCGAACGGGGAGCAGCCCAGAGTCTGAATCAGCTTGTGTGTTAGTGGAACGGTCTGGAAAGTCCGACGGTACAGGGTGATAGTCCCGTACACCAAAATGCACAGGTTGTGAACTCGAAGAGTAGGGCGGGACACGTGGTATCCTGTCTGAATATGGGGGGACCATCCTCCAAGGCTAAATACTCCTGACTGACCGATAGTGAACCAGTACCGTGAGGGAAAGGCGAAAAGAACCCCGGCGAGGGGAGTGAAAAAGAACCTGAAACCGTGTACGTACAAGCAGTGGGAGCACCTTCGGGTGTGACTGCGTACCTTTTGTATAATGGGTCAGCGACTTATATTCTGTAGCAAGGTTAACCGTATAGGGGAGCCGCAGGGAAACCGAGTCTTAACTGGGCGTTAAGTTGCAGGGTATAGACCCGAAACCCGGTGATCTAGCCATGGGCAGGTTGAAGGTTGGGTAACACTAACTGGAGGACCGAACCGACTAATGTTGAAAAATTAGCGGATGACTTGTGGCTGGGGGTGAAAGGCCAATCAAACCGGGAGATAGCTGGTTCTCCCCGAAAGCTATTTAGGTAGCGCCTCGTGAATTCATCTTCGGGGGTAGAGCACTGTTTCGGCTAGGGGGTCATCCCGACTTACCAACCCGATGCAAACTACGAATACCGAAGAATGTTATCACGGGAGACACACGGCGGGTGCTAACGTCCGTCGTGAAGAGGGAAACAACCCAGACCGCCAGCTAAGGTCCCAAAGTCATGGTTAAGTGGGAAACGATGTGGGAAGGCACAGACAGCCAGGATGTTGGCTTAGAAGCAGCCATCATTTAAAGAAAGCGTAATAGCTCACTGGTCGAGTCGGCCTGCGCGGAAGATGTAACGGGGCTAAACCATGCACCGAAGCTGCGGCAGCGACACTATGTGTTGTTGGGTAGGGGAGCGTTCTGTAAGCCTGCGAAGGTGGCCTGTGAGGGTTGCTGGAGGTATCAGAAGTGCGAATGCTGACATAAGTAACGATAAAGCGGGTGAAAAGCCCGCTCGCCGGAAGACCAAGGGTTCCTGTCCAACGTTAATCGGGGCAGGGTGAGTCGACCCCTAAGGCGAGGCCGAAAGGCGTAGTCGATGGGAAACAGGTTAATATTCCTGTACTTGGTGTTACTGCGAAGGGGGGACGGAGAAGGCTATGTTAGCCGGGCGACGGTTGTCCCGGTTTAAGCATGTAGGCGGAGGTTCCAGGTAAATCCGGTACCTTTTAACGCTGAGGTGTGATGACGAGGCACTACGGTGCTGAAGTAACAAATGCCCTGCTTCCAGGAAAAGCCTCTAAGCATCAGGTAACATTAAATCGTACCCCAAACCGACACAGGTGGTCAGGTAGAGAATACCAAGGCGCTTGAGAGAACTCGGGTGAAGGAACTAGGCAAAATGGTGCCGTAACTTCGGGAGAAGGCACGCTGGTGTGTAGGTGAAGTCCCTGCGGATGGAGCTGAGACCAGTCGAAGATACCAGCTGGCTGCAACTGTTTATTAAAAACACAGCACTGTGCAAACACGAAAGTGGACGTATACGGTGTGACGCCTGCCCGGTGCCGGAAGGTTAATTGATGGGGTTATCCGTAAGGAGAAGCTCTTGATCGAAGCCCCGGTAAACGGCGGCCGTAACTATAACGGTCCTAAGGTAGCGAAATTCCTTGTCGGGTAAGTTCCGACCTGCACGAATGGCGTAATGATGGCCAGGCTGTCTCCACCCGAGACTCAGTGAAATTGAACTCGCTGTGAAGATGCAGTGTACCCGCGGCAAGACGGAAAGACCCCGTGAACCTTTACTATAGCTTGACACTGAACATTGAGCCTTGATGTGTAGGATAGGTGGGAGGCTTTGAAGCGTGGACGCCAGTCTGCGTGGAGCCAACCTTGAAATACCACCCTTTAATGTTTGATGTTCTAACGTAGGCCCCTGACCGGGGTTGCGGACAGTGTCTGGTGGGTAGTTTGACTGGGGCGGTCTCCTCCCAAAGAGTAACGGAGGAGCACGAAGGTTAGCTAATCCTGGTCGGACATCAGGAGGTTAGTGCAATGGCATAAGCTAGCTTGACTGCGAGCGTGACGGCGCGAGCAGGTGCGAAAGCAGGTCATAGTGATCCGGTGGTTCTGAATGGAAGGGCCATCGCTCAACGGATAAAAGGTACTCCGGGGATAACAGGCTGATACCGCCCAAGAGTTCATATCGACGGCGGTGTTTGGCACCTCGATGTCGGCTCATCACATCCTGGGGCTGAAGTAGGTCCCAAGGGTATGGCTGTTCGCCATTTAAAGTGGTACGCGAGCTGGGTTTAGAACGTCGTGAGACAGTTCGGTCCCTATCTGCCGTGGGCGCTGGAGAATTGAGGGGGGCTGCTCCTAGTACGAGAGGACCGGAGTGGACGCATCACTGGTGTTCGGGTTGTCATGCCAATGGCACTGCCCGGTAGCTAAATGCGGAAGAGATAAGTGCTGAAAGCATCTAAGCACGAAACTTGCCCCGAGATGAGTTCTCCCTGAGACTTTAAGTCTCCTGAAGGAACGTTGAAGACGACGACGTTGATAGGCCGGGTGTGTAAGCGCAGCGATGCGTTGAGCTAACCGGTACTAATGAACCGTGAGGCTTAACCTTACAACGCCGAAGCTGTTTTGGCGGATTTGAGAGAAGATTTTCAGCTCTGATACAGATTACTCGATGCGTCCGCAGGACGTGTTGATAAAACAGAATTTGCCTGGCGGCGATAGCGCGGTGGTCCCACCTGACCCCATGCCGAACTCAGAAGTGAAACGCCGTAGCGCCGATGGTAGTGTGGGGTCTCCCCATGTGAGAGTAGGGAACTGCCAGGCATCAAACAAAGCAGAAAGCTCAGCCGAAAGACTGAGCTTTTTGTTTTTGCGTTTTAACAAGAACCCCGTCCCGAAAGGTGCGGGGTTTTTTGCTGTGTGGGGTATATCTCCCCGGTGGCGCTGCGCTTACCGGGGCTACGGATTCGCACCCGCCCTGCACGACCTGTAGCCCGGACAAGGTGCGTAGCACCGCCTCCGGGGAAAACCCTGCCATACCCGCCCCATTATCTTCATTCAAAGCAACATAAAACCCCGTCATGGTAATCCCTTCATCATAATCTACTTTTTCCTTGCCCCTGCGCTGGCGTTAATCGCGAAAACCACTCTTACGAAAAAAAATGTGAATACAGTCACATATAAAGATATAACAATTATATAACATTTAGTTCACTAACTAATTTGTCTACGTGACGTGGTACGCCCGACAAGACAGATTGCAGTCTTTGCTGGAGCAATATAACAATGACAGAAAGTAGCATTACCGAACGGGGCGCGCCGGATCAGGCCGATACCCGTCGTCGTATTTGGGCAATAGTTGGCGCTTCCTCGGGGAATCTGGTTGAGTGGTTTGATTTTTACGTTTATTCATTCTGCTCGCTCTATTTCGCCCATATCTTTTTTCCATCTGGCAATACCACCACCCAATTGCTGCAGACGGCAGGCGTATTTGCCGCCGGATTCCTGATGCGTCCCATCGGCGGATGGCTGTTTGGTCGAATCGCCGACCGCCGCGGACGTAAAGCCTCTATGCTTATCTCGGTGTGCATGATGTGCTTTGGCTCACTGGTGATTGCCTGTCTGCCGGGTTATGCGGTCATCGGCACCTGGGCCCCGGCGCTGCTGCTGCTGGCGCGTCTGTTCCAGGGGCTGTCTGTTGGCGGAGAATACGGCACCAGTGCGACCTATATGAGTGAAGTCGCGGTGGAAGGTAAGAAAGGCTTCTATGCCTCCTTCCAGTACGTTACGCTGATTGGCGGTCAACTGCTGGCGGTATTAGTGGTTGTCGCGCTCCAGCAGGTGCTCAGCGATGAAGATCTCCATGCCTGGGGATGGCGTATTCCTTTTGCTCTTGGGGCGGTACTGGCTATCGTCGCGCTGTGGCTGCGTCGCCAGCTGGACGAAACCTCAAAGCAGGAGACCCGGGCGCTGAAAGAGGCTGGATCATTTAAAGGGTTGTGGCGCAATCGCCGGGCCTTCGTGATGGTGTTGGGCTTTACCGCCGCCGGATCGCTGACCTTCTACACCTTTACTACCTATATGCAAAAGTATCTGGTCAACACGGCGGGCATGACGGCTAGCACCGCCAGCGTGATCATGACCGCGGCGCTATTCGTTTATATGCTGGTTCAGCCGCTGTTCGGCGCCTTTTCGGATAAAGTTGGCCGTCGCACCTCCATGCTGTGCTTTGGCGTGCTGGCGACGTTATTTACCGTGCCTATTCTCAGTGCTCTGCAGAAGGTGAGCTCACCGTATGCCGCCTTCGGACTGGTGATCTGCGCCTTGCTGATCGTCAGTTTCTATACCTCTATCAGCGGCATCCTGAAAGCAGAGATGTTCCCGGCTCAGGTCCGCGCGCTTGGGGTAGGGCTTTCCTATGCCGTCGCGAACGCGCTGTTCGGCGGCTCTGCGGAGTATGTCGCGCTGTCGCTTAAGTCGGCGGGGATAGAGCACGCGTTCTACTGGTATGTGACGGTGATGGCGGCCATCGCCTTCCTGGTTTCCCTGATGCTGCATCGTAAGGGGAAAGGCCTGCGCCTGTAACGCTTACTGGTGCGCCAGTTGCCACACAGCATAGCCGGTGGTCGCGCCGGCGACATCCCAGGCGAAATCTTTCCAGCTCCAGCCGCTCCCTGCCGGGCGGCTGTCCCAAAGCTCTTTTGATGCGCCAAGACTGATGGAAAACATCAGGCCAATGGCGGCGCTGCGGTCCCGGCTGTAACCCTGATGTTGCGCATACTCATTGCCGGCGGCAGACAGCATCGCCGAGGCCAGAAAATGCTGGGCTTTGTCCTGACCGGACCATGCATCATTTGCCATGTGGCTGCAGCCCGTTAACAGCAGCGATGTCATCACTATTATCGAACGCATAGCGCTTCCAGAAAAAAGCCCCGTCGACGCGGGGCTGATAGTCAGAGAATACGGCTGATCAACCGGTCAATGCGGATCCGTCGCAGGCGGCGGATCAGTTTTCGCACTTTCACCGGATAGTCGGCGATACTTTGCAGATCCCGATAATGTTTCACTACCGTGGTGTGGGTGCGGATGAGCTTCAGCTCTTTTTCCCGCATGGCCCCCAGCTGCCGCTTTGGATCGTGGATCAGAATGGCGTTTTCCAGATCGAGCCGCCAGGCGCGTGGGTTAAGGTTGTTGCCAGTGAGCAGCATCCACTCATCGTCAACCCACATGCCTTTCAGATGGTAGCTGTTATCGTCATCCTTCCACAGGCGAACGATCAGCTGATCGGTATTGACATAATATTGCAGTCGGCTGAGGAAACGCCGCAGGTTGATCTCATACAGATAGGGAAGCGCACCGATAATTTTAAACGGTTGATCTTCCGGAATGTAGAAATCGTTAGCGGTTTTATCGCCGACAATAATCTCCACCTGTTTACCGTCCCGCAGCAGCTGGATGATATTTCTCACCAGTACGGCAGGGAGGTTGAAGTAGGGGGTACAGATCGTCAGCTTGTGCTCGGCACAAGGCATCAGGTGAAAAATAGTTTTGTTCAGCAGGCTGGATTTCCCCAGTCCTACCAGCGGGGTGACGGAGAGTTCTTCGTCACCAGCGGTGCCGACAAAATGGTAGCTGCGGTCGCGGAGCTCCTGACGGTACTGGCGAATGTCGTTTTTGATTTCCGGGCTTTTTGGCCGATCCGGTCTGTCGAGACGATTAACGCCGCGCCCCTGAACCAGATTATTGTCGACCCAGTCGAACATGACGTCCGCCATTTTGCCGTTACGGATGCACTGATAGCGGTCATAACGGTACTTGTCATGCTGATGCAGATAAACATCGTTCAGGCTGGCGCCGCTGTAGAGGACGCTGTCATCGATAATAAAGCCTTTGAAATGGAGAACGCCGAGCGCCTCCCGGGTATTAATCGGCACGCCGTAAACGGGGATATCCACACCTGGGTTTTCATCGGCCATCCGGCAATACCAGTCGGCATTGGTGTTGGAGGCGGCGGCGCCGATACGACCACGTTGAGCACGGTGCCAGTCTACCAGAACGCGGACATCCAGTTCCGGACGCTGGCGTTTGGCGTCGTAGAGAGCCTGCAAAATTCCTTTTCCGCCATCATCTTGCTCCAGGTAGAGCGCAATAATGCATATACGCTGAGTGGCGTGGGCAATCCGGGTCAGTAACGCTTCCCTGAAATCCGCAGGGGCGTAAAAGAACTCTACATCATCAACTGACTGAGAAAGCTTAGGGAGTTGGGCAAGGTGTTGTTGATGTTTATTACGCTTAAATTTTGACAACATCACAGTGCGTTTCTTCTCTGTTTATTGAAGGGTCTTCTGTACCATGCAGACGACGTAAGCGGGCAATAATACCATTACTACCCGCTAATGTGGTCAACAATTGCGGTCAGCGTGACGCGATTATCCCTGATTCAGGGGCAGCGATAGACTGACAATCCCATCTTCCAGCTGAATATCAACGGTGAATCCCAGCTTTCTGGCCAGGCCGATCATGCCTCTGTTATTCGGCATCGTAATGCCATTAAGGCGTTGCAAGCCATGGCTTTGCGTATAGGCGATCAGCTTTTCCAGCAGCCTTCGCCCCAGGCCTAATCCTTTTAAATCTGAACGGACCAGAACGGCAAACTCGGCGTCAATATTGTCGGGATCGGAGATCGCCCGCGTCACGCCGAGAATTTCGCTCTTCTCTGCAGTGGTCCTGACGGCAACAAACGCCATTTCACGATCGTAGTCGATCTGCGTCATATTGGCTAAATCGTCATGGGTAAATTCGTTGATCTCACTAAAATAGCGATAATAGAGATCTTCTTTGGTGACCTGAGCGATAAACGCGAGCAGCTGCGGCTCATCTTCCGGAAGGATCGGCCGAAACAGGCAGCGATCGCCATTTTTCATCACCACCCACTCCTCCTGCTGGTGCGGATAGGGACGAATCGCAAGGCGGCTTTCACTGTCGCCGTCAAAGGGGGCCAGGCCTAGCGTGACGTCCAGCGCCGTAAACTCGTTGCCGGAGGCGAGCAGGGGATGAATGTCCAGGCGCTGGATCTCCGGGCAGTCGACGATCAGATTCGATACCTGAACCAGCAGCTGGCTCAGGCCCGCGATATCCAGCGGGCGCAATGCGCTGCGACCGCGGATCTTTTTATTTTTGATCGCCTGGATCACCAGATAACGCGCCAGGTTCATATTCAACGGCGGCAGCGCCACCGCGGCCTGATCCTCGGCCCGCCACTCCACGCCGCCTTCGCCCAGCATAATCAACGGGCCGAAGACGGGATCGTGTTCAACCACCACTCTCAGCTCCTGGGCGCCGGCGCGATTAGCCATACTCTGCACCAGCAGACCATGGATGCGCGCCTGGGGCCAGGCCAGTCTGACGCGATCGATCATCGCATCTGCCGCCTGCTGCACCTCGGCGGCGGTACGCAGATAGAGCATGACCCCCTGTACTTCCGATTTGTGCGGGATATCCGGAGAACGCAGCTTCAGCGCGACCGGATAGCCTATCTGCTCAGCGATATGCACTGCTTCTGCGCTGTCAGCGGCAATCCATGTCGGCAGAGTATGGATGCCATAGGCTCGGAGCACCGGGCTGACCTCATGGGTATCCAGCGTGGTGGCGCCGTCATCTATCGCTTGCTGCAGCAGAGCATGTGCTTCGCTGGTATTGGCGGTTAACGAATCCGGTAGCACCGGCGTCTCGCGCAGTTGTTTCTGGTTGCGACGGTATTCCACCATATGCATAAAAGCGGTGATCGTGCCCTCTGGCGTACGGTAGGTTGGGAGGCCGGCATCGCTGAATAAACGTCGCGCTTCCTGCGAGGAAAATTCGCCGCACCAGTTGGTCAGCACGGTGACATATTTACCGCGCGGATGATGCTTCAGAGCGTCAATCAGGGCCAGCGCACTCTCCGTGCCCGGCGCGGCCGCGCTGGGCGAGTGGATCACCAGCAGCGCGTCATAGTCCTGACTGTTGAGCAAAATATTCACGGCCTGCTGATAATGTTCGCTGCTGGCATCATCGCGCAGATCTAATGGGTTGGCGATCTCGACGCCAACCGGCAACGCCTGGTGCAGGGCGTCGCGGGTCTCCTCGCTGAGGACCGCCAGTTTGCCATTCCGCAGCCAGAGTTCATCCAGCGCCAGCGCCGCCGGAGCCGCGCCATTGCTGACGATCATCAGCTTTTCACCGCGTAGCGGGCGCATATGGCTGAGCGTTTCCACGGCGGAGAACAGCTCATGGGTGTCTTGCACCCGCAGCAGGCCAGCACGCTGTATGGCTGCATCCCATGCCGGATCCATCCCGGAGTTGACGTGCAACAGCTTTTGCGCCGCGGGGCTACGGCCGCTTTTAATCACCAGGATAGGCTTGTTTCGCGAAGCGCTGCGCGCAGCGGAGACAAATCGGCGCGCATCGCTTAGATGCTCGAGGTAAAGCAAAATGGCGCTGGTCTTGCTGTCGCGGGCCAGAAAGTCCAGCAGGTCATCGACATCAATGTCCAGGCTATCGCCCAGCGCGATGAAGTAGGAAAACCCCATCTCGCGCTGCTGCGCCCAGTCAAGGATGGTATTAGAGACGGCGGCCGACTGCGAGATAAAGGCCAGTTTACCGCGATGGATCGCGACCGGCGAGAAGCTGGCGTTCAGGCCTTGCCACGGCGCCAGCAGTCCCAGGCTGTTCGGGCCGAGCAGGCGCATCTGATAGCGCGCGGCGCATTCGAGCAGCGCCGGATACTGTTCCGGCTGCGAAGAGAGAATGATGCAGGTTTTACACCCT
The DNA here is from genome assembly GCF_057784655.1 of Klebsiella sp. PK18. Lineage (NCBI taxonomy): Bacteria > Pseudomonadati > Pseudomonadota > Gammaproteobacteria > Enterobacterales > Enterobacteriaceae > Klebsiella > Klebsiella sp. PK18. The sequence goes on from NZ_CM173493.1 coordinate 1,232,425, forward strand.
TTCTGCCCTAAGGCTTCGAGCAATTCGATATTACGCCGGGCGTTAGTACAGAGCACCGCCAGATCCGGCGTAAACGGCAGGCTCTCAATCGTGGGCCATGCCAGCACCCCGAGCACCGCCTTCCAGGCGGGGGTCACCGGCAGTACCGGGCCATTGAAACCGCCGGCTAACAGGTTGCGCATCATGAGATAGCCAGCGCGCTGCGGCTTCATTGATGCGCCAATAACGGCGATGGACTTTGGTCGCAGCAGTGCTTCCAGGCCTCGTTGGCTCATACCGGTCTCCTTTCATCCCAGTGACCGAATGATTTTAAACGTTTTCCACCTGGTCCGCTGTGATACTGCCCTTATGCTGGGTTTTTCCCGCCAGATAGCGGGTCCGGAAGCGGGTGAAGTGCTCGCCAAGCGCAGCGGCGGCCGGGGCATCGCCCGCCAGATCCAGCAGGGCGATGGCTGCTTCCGCGGTACAGTATTGTCCGTCGGCGTGCGCCTCGCGCAGATGATAGGCAGAGATGCGTGACAGATCGACGGAGATTATCGGTAGCGCGTCAAGATAAGGGCTCTTGCGGAACATTTTGCGCGCTTCGGTCCAGGTGCCGTCGAGCATAATAAATAGCGGCGGCTTGCCGGACGGCGGCGCGCTCAGGATCTGGCGCTCCGGCCCGGCATAGGAGGCAGGGAAAACCACCATCGGTTGATAATCAGGATGCGCGACCAGATCGAGCAGCGCCTGCGGCGGCTCGGTTCTCGACCATTGAAAAGCCTCGGTATCAGGCAGAATATCGGCGATGAGCCGGCCGGTGTTGCTGGGCTTCATCGGTTCTGTATCAAACATCACCAGGCAGAAGCGGCTGGTGGCCTGCGCTGGCACTAATGTTGCGCACAGGCACTGCTTGAGCGGCAGCAGGCAGCGCTGACAGCGGCGGATGCGGTTGCCGCGAGCAAGGAAAGGCCGGGTAGCACGCGCGAGGCGTTCAGCGCGCAGGCGAAGGACTGCGTTTTCAATCATGGGAGTCGCTAGAGAAAAACGCTATTGTCGCAGAGGTGAAAACGGGGCACAAGCGGTGCCCCGGAAGGATTACTGTTGGCCGGCTTCGTTCAGCCAGCTATCAAATGGCGCTTTTGGCACCGCGCCATTGAGCATGTCGATCACTTCGCCATTTTTGAACATCATAATGGTCGGGATGCTGCGGATACGAAACCGGGCGCTAAGCTCACGTTCCGCTTCGGTGTTGACTTTCACAAAACGCATCTTCCCGCTACGCTCTTCCGCGACATCTTCAAAGATCGGCGCGAAGCTACGGCAGGGGCCGCACCATGGCGCCCAGAAATCGACAACGACCGGCAGATCGTCCTTTAAGAGTTTATCCAGCGTTGCCCCGGTCGCGTTGATGACGTCGCCGTCAAAAAGATCGTGACCGCAGCGTCCGCACTTTGCGCCATCCGCGCTACGATCGTCCGGGAGGCGGTTCAGAGCCTGACAACTGGCACAAACGGTATTCATAACTAACCTCTGGTTATGGGTTGCAACGTGGCACGTGGCCGATATGTTTCTGTGATGTTACATATTATCGATTAAGTGTTATTTAAGGACAATGCGTTTTGTTCGATGAGTGCAATAGAGGCCGGCTTTTAAACGAAATCATGGCGAAGCGATGACACATCGGGTAATCTGCGCGCTTCGCGCAGCGCAGGTGGAGAAAATTGATGAGCGACGAACTGAAAAATAAAAGCGGCAAGGTCAAAGTGATGTATGTCCGCAGTGATGATGATTCTGACAAACGCACCCATAACCCACGTACCGGGAAAGGGGGAGGTCGTCCAGGAAAATCTCGTGTTGACGGCCGCAGCCGCCCTGCGCGTGACGAACGAAACAGCCGCGGCGACGATCGCAAACGTGACGACCGTAAGCGTGACGATCGCAAGCGCGATGATTTTCATCGTGACGATGCGTCTCCGTGGCGTACCGTTTCCCGTGCTCCTGGCGATGAGACGCCGGTAAAAGAAGATCACGGCGGGATCAGCGGGAAGAGCTTTATCGATCCGGAAGTGCTGCGTCGTCAGCGTGCGGAAGAGACCCGCGTGTATGGCGAAAACGCCTGCCAGGCGCTGTTCCAGAGCCGTCCGGAAGCTATCGTTCGCGCCTGGTTTATTCAGAGCGTCACGCCCCGCTTTAAAGAGGCGCTGCGCTGGATGGCGGCCAACCGTAAAGCCTATCATGTGGTGGACGAAGCCGAGCTGGCGAAAGCTTCCGGCACCGAGCACCACGGCGGAGTCTGCTTCCTGATCAAAAAACGCCACGGCACCTCTGTTGCCCAGTGGGTCGCGAAGGCGGCAGAAGAAGATTGCGTTCTGGCGCTGGAAGACGTGGGTAACCCGCACAACCTCGGGGCGATCATGCGCAGCTGCGCGCACTTCGGCGTGAAGGGCGTGGTGGTTCAGGATGCTGGCGTGCTGGAGTCCGGGGCGGCGATCCGTACGGCGGAGGGCGGGGCGGAGCATGTTGAACCGATCACCGGCGACAGCTTTATCGATACCCTGGATCAGTTCCGCAAAGCGGGCTACGCGATTGTCTCAACGTCCAGCCATAATGGTACGCCGCTGTTTAAAGCCGAGCTGCCGAAGAAAATGGTGCTGGTGTTAGGCCAGGAGCGTGATGGTCTGTCCGATGCGGCGATTTCCAGCTCCGATCTCAGCGTTGCCATCAACGGTACCGGCAATGTCGAAAGCCTGAACGTCTCTGTGGCGACCGGCGTCCTGCTGGCAGAATGGTGGCGTCAGAACAAGGCGTAATTCGCCTGCCTGAATGCGAAAAAGCCAGCTGATGCTGGCTTTTTTATGGCTGTCGATCACTCGCTTTCGGCGGGGAGGACCGGCATCCAGTCGATCGGCGCTTCGCCGCGGTCAGCCAGCCACTGGTTGGTCTGTACGAAATGGTTGCTGCCAAAGAAGCCGCGATGCGCAGAGAGCGGCGATGGGTGCGGCGCCTTCAGCACGCAGTGGCGCTGACGATCGATAATCGCGCCTTTCTTCTGCGCATGAGAACCCCACAGCAGGAATACCACCCCCTCGCAATGCTCATTGATTAACGCGATAACCTTATCGGTAAAGGTCTCCCAGCCGAGGCTGGCGTGCGAGTGCGCCTGCCCGGCGCGGACGGTCAGGACCGTATTAAGCAGAAGTACGCCCTGACGCGCCCAGCTTTCGAGATAACCGTGAGTGGGGCGAGTAAAGCCGGGGATCGTGGCCTCCAGCTCTTTGTACATGTTCAAGAGCGAGGGCGGGATCGCGACGCCCGGGCGAACCGAGAATGCCAGACCGTGGGCCTGACCCGGGCCGTGATAGGGATCCTGGCCGAGAATGACGACTTTGACGTCGCCCAGCTCGGTAAAGCGAAACGCATTGAAGACGTCTTTTTGCGGTGGGTAGATGGTGATCCCGGACTGGCGCTCTTCGGCGACGGTCTTCAGTGTATTGAGAAAATAGGGTTGTTGCTTTTCATCCGCCAGCACGTCATGCCAGGTTAAAGAGGTGGTCATCTTGCTCTCCTGCAAAGGGTCATCGCTATAGCTTAACGGCTTCTTTCTACAGAACAAAATCGGCACGGCTTGATGTGGGCTTTTATGCAAAAAAAATTGAAAATTTACAAAATTATTTATGAGACCCCATGGCCTAACTTGATGTAAAACAATAAAATCCCCATATACCCACTTTGTGTGAGTGGTTTTTATTGATTTATATCAAGGAATGCCGAGGGTGCGGCTGATATATATACACTCATACAACAATGGTTTTACCAATTGGCCGCGAAGAGGCCAAAATCGAATAAACACTGCCTGGGAGGCATCAAATGATTACTGGTATCCAAATTACTAAAGCAGCAAACGACGACCTGCTGAACTCTTTCTGGCTGCTGGACAGCGAAAAAGGCGAAGCGCGCTGCCTGTGTGCCAAAGGTGGTTTTGCGGAAGACGACGTGGTGGCGGTGAGCAAACTGGGTGAAATCGAATACCGTGAAATTCCGGTAGACGTGAAACCAGAAGTTCGCGTGGAAGGCGGTCAGCACCTGAACGTGAACGTGCTGCGTCGCGAAACTCTGCTGGACGCGGTTGAGCACCCGGAAAAATACCCGCAGCTGACCATTCGTGTTTCCGGCTATGCGGTACGCTTCAACTCCCTGACTCCGGAACAGCAGCGCGACGTTATCGCCCGTACCTTTACCGAAAGCCTGTAAGGCTGAAGCCAGATGTGAAAACGCCGGGATGTCCCGGCGTTTTTTTTACTCTTCAGTGGACGTTGATGGCGTCCCGGCCGCGCTTGGCTTACGGCGCTTACCGATATTTTTGGTGTCGCGGTGGCGTTTCTTCACCCGCGGTTTCTCTTTTTCTTTCTCTTTTTTCTCGGCGCGCTTCGCCAATACTTTCTTCGACGGTTTACCGGTTAACTTCTCGCTCGGCGCGCGGGTTTTCGGTCGCAGTTCATCAATCACGCGGGCTTTCAGCGGTTCTTCAACGTAGCGGCCGATCTTGCCCAGCAGCAGGTGGTCATGCGCTTCAACCAGCGAAATGGCGATGCCTTTTTTACCGGCGCGGCCGGTACGACCGATACGGTGCAAATAGATATCGGCGGTGCGCGGCATGTCGAAGTTAAACACGTGGCTGACATCCGGGATATCAATACCGCGTGCGGCGACGTCGGTGGCGATCAGCACGTTCACGCGACCATCGGTCAGGCGTTTAATCGCTTCGTTGCGCTTAATCTGCACCATCTCGCCCTCCAGCCAGCAGGTGTTAATCCCTGCTTCGTGCAGCTTAGCGGCGAGTTCGTGAACGCGCTCGCGCTTACGCACGAAGACGATGGAGCGGGTTGCTTCCGGCTGCTTCAGCAAATGAATCAGCAGCGCGGTTTTATGCTCGATATCGTCGGCGCGATAGTACCACTGATGAATTTTTTTACGTTCGCGGGTCGATGGGGTAGCGGAGACTTCAACCGGCTCTTCCAGCAGGCGTTCGGCAAAATCTTTGATCGCATCGCCTTCCAGCGTGGCGGAGAACAGCATGGTCTGCTTGCGCCAGCGGGTTTCACCGGCGATGGTTTCGATATCCTGAGCAAAGCCCATGTCCAGCATGCGGTCGGCTTCATCGAGGATCAGGGTCTCGACGGCGCGGCAGTCAAAGTTCTCTTCTTTAATATACTGCAGCAGGCGACCGGTGGTAGCGACCACGATATCCTGGTTTTCGCTGAACACTTCCGCGTGGTTCATGTACGCTACGCCGCCGGTAATGGTGGCGATATCCAGATGGGTATGCTTCGCCAGCTCGCGGGCGTGGTCAGCCACCTGCATCGCCAGCTCACGGGTCGGCGTCAGGATAAGAATGCGCGGCGGCCCGGATTTCTTACGCGGGAAATCGAGCAGGTGCTGCAACGCTGGCAGCAGATACGCCGCCGTTTTACCGGTGCCGGTCGGCGCTGAACCGAGAATGTCACGGCCATCGAGCGCAGGCGGAATAGCGGCGGCCTGAATGGCTGTCGGGCGAGTGAAACCTTTATCCTGGAGGGCCTCCAGCAGGTTTTCGTCGAGTTCAAGTTCGGAAAAAGTCGTTACAGTCATGTTCTACCTCTGAGTGGGCCGCCGATTATAGACGTTACTGACGTAATGTTCATCTGTTTGTAAGGCTATCTGTTCTCCGGTATTGTGCATAGCCTTACGTTCAGGAGTTTTGTCGGCAAGGTTATTGAGGATGTCTCAGTCGAAGTTTGCGCTGCCGCGCAATGGTTTTACCTTCAAACAGTTCTTTGTCGCCCACGATCGTTGCGCGATGAAGGTGGGCACTGATGGCATTTTGCTTGGCGCCTGGGCGCCGATTGCCGGGGTGAAGCATGTGCTGGATATTGGCGCGGGCAGCGGCCTGCTGGCGCTAATGCTCGCCCAGCGTACCGGTCACGATGTGCAAGTCGATGCGGTCGAACTGGACGAGGAGGCAGCCGCTCAGGCGCGGGAAAATGCCCTCGCGTCACCGTGGTCTTCGCGCATAGAAGTCTGCCAGGCCGATATCCATCAGTGGCAGCCGTCGCAAACCCGACGCTATGAACTGATAATCAGTAACCCGCCTTTTTTTGCCGAAGGCGTGCCATGCGCTACCTCGCAGCGGGAGCAGGCGCGGTATACCACGACGCTCGATCACGCCTCCCTGCTGACCTGTGCCGCAGAGCATATCACCGAAGAAGGTTTTTTTTGCGTGGTGCTGCCGGTGGATATCGGTAATGCGTTTATCGAGCGGGCAACGGCGATGGGGTGGCATTTGCGACTGCGCACTGACGTGGCGGAGACCGAACTGCGGCCGCCGCACCGGGTGCTGCTGGCGTTCTCCCCGACGGCAGGAGAGTGTTTCAGCGACAGACTGGCGATCCGCGGGCCAGAGCAGCAGTACTCTGAAGGGTTTACTGCTCTGACCGGGGATTTTTATCTCTTTATGTGAGCCAGGGGCGACAGTATCGACGGGCCGCTGTTCGGCAGCGGCTGCGGATAGTCGAGGGTATAGTGCAGCCCGCGGCTCTCCTTACGTAACATCGCGCAGCGTACGATAAGCTCCGCCACCTGCACCAGATTGCGCAGCTCCAGCAGATTATTCGAGACGCGGAAGCGGGCGTAATACTCATCCAGCTCCTGCTGGAGCATGGTAATGCGCCGCAGGGCGCGCTCCAGTCTGCGCGTTGTGCGCACAATGCCGACATAATCCCACATCAGCAGGCGCAGCTCGTGCCAGTTATGCTGGATAACCACCAGTTCATCCGGGATCTCCACCTGACTTTCATCCCACGCCGGCAGGGTGGTGACCTTCTGAGCCAGCGGCAGGCGCCGGGCGATATCCTCCGCGGCGGACCAACCGTAGACCAGACACTCCAGCAGCGAGTTCGAGGCCATGCGATTGGCGCCGTGCAGCCCGGTATAGCTGACTTCGCCGATGGCGTATAAGCCATCGACGTCAGTACGGCCATTATCATCCACCATCACGCCGCCGCAGGTGTAATGCGCGGCGGGGACGACCGGCACCGGATCTTTGGTTAAATCAATTCCCAGACCGAGCAGCTTTTCGTAAATCATCGGGAAGTGCTGGCGAACAAACGCCTCGGGTTTATGGCTGATATCAAGGAACATACAATCAACGCCCAGGCGCTTCATTTCATGGTCGATGGCGCGGGCGACGATATCGCGCGGGGCCAGCTCGCCGCGCTCGTCAAAGTCCGGCATAAAGCGGGTGCCGTCCGGGCGTTTAAGGTGGGCGCCTTCGCCGCGCAGCGCTTCAGTAAGCAGGAAATTGCGCGCCTGTGGATGATACAGCGCGGTGGGGTGGAACTGGTTGAATTCGAGATTCGCTACCCGGCAGCCCGCCCGCCAGGCCATCGCAATGCCGTCTCCGGAAGAGACGTCAGGGTTAGTGGTATATTGATAAACCTTGGCGGCCCCGCCGGTCGCAAGCACCACCGCCTTCGCGCTGCAGGTTTCTACCCGCTCTTTATTGCGGTTCCAGATCCAGGCCCCGACCACCCGGCGCGTGCCCGGCAGGCCAATCTTGTCCGAGACGATCAAATCAACGGCATTGCTGCGCTCAATGATGCGGATATTCGGATGAGCAAGGGCTTTATCGACCAGCGTTGTCTCTACCGCTTTGCCGGTAGCGTCGGCGGCGTGAAGAATGCGTCGATGGCTGTGCCCCCCTTCGCGAGTGAGATGGTAGCTCTCTTCGCCATTGGCCTGGACCTGGGTGTCAAACAGCACGCCCTGATCGATAAGCCATTGTACGCACGGTCTGGCGTTGCTGGCGACGAAGGTGACCGCATGGCGATCGCAGAGTCCCGCGCCGGCGATCAGCGTATCTTCAACATGGGATTCGATACTGTCCGTCTCATCGAAGACGGCGGCAATCCCGCCCTGCGCATAGAACGTCGAACCTTCGCTGATCGGCCCTTTACTCAGCACCGTCACCGAACTGTGCTCCGCCAGGCGCAGCGCGAGGGAGAGACCGGCAGCGCCGCTGCCGATAATCAACACATCACAAGAGAAGTCAGGAGTGGTATTCATCGTCTTTGTTTAATTTACTAAACACATTTAGCTCACAATAGCACCAGCGCGTGAGGAATCGTACATATTTTTTTGCCTGGTGTTGTGACGGCTAAACAGAAGGGGCCGGGAAAAGGGGCGTTGTGCGGTAAAAAAGAGAAGTGGAGCAGGTTGTTAGCATTGGATTTTATAGTGAAATAAACACTGTGTTACGATACCCTTCAGTCGGGCCTGCGCTTTTTCTTATTGACTAACCTGTTGTTTAGCAACCTGGGCATATAATGATTGATAACGATCTGCCGCCGTTGCCAGACAAAAAACAAAAGCGTAACGGAACTTTATTGTTTTCATGCACTCCAACAGTCAGCTTGCTCATAATGCAGATTTTGGGTGGTGTTTTGAAGACGCATGGGAATTGGGTTTGGGGAGACATTACCTCGGATGAGCGAGCAGTTAACGGATCAGGTCCTTGTTGAACGGGTCCAGAAAGGAGATCAGAAAGCGTTTAATTTGCTGGTGGTGCGCTATCAGCATAAGGTCGCGAGTCTGGTTTCCCGCTATGTACCGCCGGGCGATATCGCTGACGTTGTTCAGGAATCGTTCGTTAAGGCATGGCGTGCGCTGGACTCTTTCCGGGGAGATAGCGCTTTTTACACCTGGTTATACCGTATCGCCGTCAACACGGCGAAGAATTATCTGGTTGCTCAGGGACGCCGTCCGCCGTCCAGCGATGTTGACGCCAACGAGGCGGAAAACTTCGAAAGCGGCGGGGCGTTGAAAGAAATTTCGAACCCTGAGAACTTAATGTTGTCAGAAGAACTGAGACAAATAGTTTTTCGTACCATTGAATCGCTCCCGGAAGATTTACGCATGGCAATTACGTTACGGGAGCTGGATGGCCTGAGCTATGAAGAGATAGCCGCTATCATGGATTGTCCGGTTGGGACGGTGCGTTCGCGTATCTTCCGGGCGCGAGAAGCTATTGATAATAAAGTTCAACCGCTTATCAGGCGTTGACGATAGCGGAATACTGGAAAAGGGTATCAGGCATGCAGAAAGAACAACTTTCGGCTTTAATGGATGGTGAAACGCTGGATAAAGAACTGCTCAACGAGCTGAGCCGTTCCTCTGAGATGCAAAAAACCTGGGAGAGCTATCACCTCATTCGCGATACGCTGCGTGGCGATACCGCAGAGGTGCTGCAATTCGATATCTCCGCCCGGGTGATGGCCGCCATTGAAAATGAGCCCGTTCGTCAGACGGCGCCGCTTATTCCTGAATCTCAGCCCGCACCCCACCAGTGGCGGCAGATGCCGTTCTGGAACAAAGTGCGTCCATGGGCCAGCTCACTCACCCAAATGGGCGTTGCCGCCTGCGTATCGCTTGCGGTTATCGTCGGCGTCCAGCACTATAATGGGCAATCTGATGCGACTCAGCAGCCAGAGGCGCCAGTGTTCAATACCCTGCCGATGATGGGTAAAGCGAGCCCGGTAAGCCTTGGCGTGCCGGCTGACGCATCAGCGGGTAGCGGCCAGCAGGCGCAAGTCCAGGAACAGCGCCGCCGGATTAACGCCATGTTGCAGGACTATGAACTGCAGCGCCGCCTGCACGCTGAGCAGCTGCAGTTTGGCCAGGCCCAGACTCAGCAGGCAGCAGTCCAGGTGCCGGGTTATCAAACTTTAGGAACGCAATCGCAGTAATGAAGCAACTTTGGTGTGCCATGTCGCTCATGGCAGGCAGTCTGTTGTTCTCTGTCAACGCCTCGGCTGATACATCGTCCGGGGCGTTGTTGCAGCAGATGAACCTGGCCAGCCAGTCCCTAAATTATGAGCTGTCTTTCGTCAGCATCAATAAACAAGGCGTTGAGTCGCTGCGCTATCGTCATGCGCGACTGAACAATCAACCGCTGGCGCAGCTGCTGCAGCTGGACGGCCCGCGCCGGGAAGTGGTCCTGCGCGGCACGGAAATCAGCTATTTTGAACCCGGTCTCGATCCTTTCACCCTCAACGGCGACTACATCGTCGATTCGCTGCCATCGTTGGTTTATAGCGATTTCAAACGCCTCTCCGCTGCGTATGATTTTATCTCCGTTGGCCGTACCCGTATCGCTGACCGCCTCTGCGACGTGATCCGCGTCGTAGCTCGCGACGGTACGCGCTATAGCTTTATCGCCTGGCTGGACGCCGAGACCAAACTGCCGCTGCGCGTCGATTTGCTCGACCGCGACGGTGAAACGCTGGAGCAGTTCCGGGTTGTCTCCTTCAACGTTGGCGATAACGTCAGCGCCAGCATGGAGACGCTGGCAAAAGCGAATCTACCGCCGCAGCTGTCCGTCCCTGAAGGGGGCGACAAAGCCAACTTCAACTGGGCGCCAACGTGGCTTCCCCAGGGGATGGCTGAAGTTTCCAGCAGTCAGCGCCGTCTGCCCACTTTTGACGGTCCAGTCGAATCACGTCTCTATTCCGACGGCTTGTTCAGCTTCTCGATCAATATCAACCGCGCCACGGCGGCCAGCAGCGACCAGCTGTTGCGCACCGGCCGACGTACCGTCAGCACGACGGTACGCGATAACGCGGAGATCACCGTGGTGGGCGAACTGCCGCCGCAGACGGCGAAGCGTATCTCTGACAGTATTAAATTCAAGGCAGTACAATGATTAAAGAGTGGGCCACCGTGGTTTCCTGGCATAACGGCGTGGCGCAGGTGCACTGCGACGTTAAAGCCTCCTGCAGCAGCTGCGCTTCCCGTGCCGGCTGCGGTAGCCGGGTGTTAAACAAGCTGGGGCCGCAGACCAGCCATACCATTAGCGTGCCCTGCGAGCAGCCATTGGCCGCGGGGCAAAAAGTGGAGCTGGGGATCGCTGAAAGTAGCCTGCTGGGCTCAGCGCTGCTCGTCTATATGGCGCCGTTGGTGGGGCTGTTTGTGATGGCGTCCATTTTCCAGGTGCTGTTTGCCAGCGATATCGCGTCACTTTGCGGCGCGCTGTTGGGCGGCGTCGGCGGCTTCCTGGTGGCGCGCGGTCTGTCGCCGCAGCTGGCTGCTCGCCAGTCATGGCAGCCGGTGATTTTAAGCGTCGGTTTGCCGCCGGATCTGCTGCGTGTTGATACGCCCTCCTCTGAAATGGGGCAGTGATTTCACTGCCCCTCATCTTTATTTACTCTTCCTGTAACAACGCCACAATTTCTGCCGTTATGCTGGATCTAACAGCATTTCCTGGTTTCAAGGATGTAGTGTAGAATGCGGCGTTTTCGGATTAAAAAACGTCAGGCACAGTACAGCGGCCTCATGATACTCGTAAGGCATAATTAACTCTAAATATGAAGAATATACGTAACTTTTCGATCATCGCTCACATCGACCACGGTAAGTCGACGCTGTCTGACCGTATCATCCAGATTTGCGGTGGCCTTTCTGATCGCGAAATGGCGGCCCAGGTTCTGGACTCCATGGACCTTGAACGTGAGCGCGGGATTACCATCAAGGCGCAGAGCGTCACCCTGGACTATAAAGCCAGCGATGGTGAAACTTATCAGCTCAACTTTATCGACACCCCGGGCCACGTTGACTTCTCCTATGAAGTATCGCGCTCCCTGGCGGCGTGCGAAGGCGCGCTGCTGGTGGTTGACGCCGGGCAGGGCGTAGAAGCCCAGACCCTGGCGAACTGCTATACCGCCATGGAAATGGACCTCGAAGTCGTTCCGGTGCTCAACAAGATCGACCTGCCTGCGGCCGATCCGGAGCGCGTAGCGGACGAGATTGAAGATATCGTCGGTATCGATGCTCACGACGCGGTTCGCTGCTCGGCGAAAACCGGCGTTGGCGTGCCGGACGTGCTGGAACGTCTGGTGCGCGATATTCCGCCGCCGGAAGGCGATCCGGACGCGCCGCTGCAGGCGCTGATCATCGACTCCTGGTTCGATAACTACTTAGGTGTCGTGTCGCTGGTGCGTATTAAAAACGGCACCATGCGCAAGGGCGATAAAATTAAAGTGATGAGCACCGGCCAGGTCTATAACGCCGACCGTCTGGGCATCTTCACCCCGAAACAGGTCGACCGTACCGAGCTGAAATGCGGCGAGGTAGGCTGGCTGGTCTGCGCGATCAAAGACATCCTCGGGGCGCCGGTGGGCGATACCCTGACCGCGGCGCGTAATCCAGCGGATAAGGCGCTGCCGGGCTTCAAAAAAGTGAAGCCGCAGGTCTATGCCGGTCTGTTCCCGGTGAGCTCTGATGACTATGAAAACTTCCGTGATGCGCTGGGTAAACTGAGTCTGAACGATGCTTCCTTGTTCTATGAGCCGGAAAGCTCAACGGCGCTGGGCTTCGGCTTCCGCTGCGGCTTCCTCGGCCTGTTGCATATGGAAATCATTCAGGAGCGTCTGGAGCGTGAGTACGATCTTGACCTGATTACCACGGCGCCGACGGTAGTCTATGAAGTGGAAACGACCTCCAAAGAAGTTATCTACGTCGATAGCCCGTCCAAGCTGCCGCCGCTGAATAATATTCAGGAGCTGCGTGAGCCTATCGCCGAGTGTCACATGCTGCTGCCGCAGGAGTTCCTCGGCAACGTGATCACCCTGTGTATCGAGAAGCGTGGCGTGCAGACCAACATGGTTTACCACGGTAAACAGGTGGCGCTGACCTACGAAATCCCGATGGCGGAAGTGGTTCTCGACTTCTTCGACCGTCTGAAGTCTACCTCCCGTGGCTATGCGTCGCTGGATTATAACTTCAAACGCTTCCAGGCCTCGAACATGGTGCGCGTTGACGTGCTGATCAACGGCGAGCGTGTCGATGCGCTGGCGCTGATCACCCACAACGACAACGCCCCTTATCGTGGTCGCGAACTGGTCGAGAAGATGAAAGAGCTGATCCCGCGTCAGCAGTTCGATATCGCCATTCAGGCGGCTATCGGCAACCACATCATCGCGCGCTCTACTGTGAAACAGCTGCGTAAAAACGTCCTGGCGAAATGCTACGGCGGCGACGTCAGCCGTAAGAAAAAGCTGCTGCAGAAGCAGAAAGAAGGTAAGAAGCGTATGAAGCAGGTCGGTAACGTTGAACTGCCGCAGGAAGCGTTCCTCGCCATTCTGCACGTTGGTAAAGACGGCAAATAATTAAGGAGTTGGCATGGCGAACATGTTTGCCCTGATTTTGGTCATTGCGACCCTTGTGACAGGGCTGTTGTGGTGTCTGGATAAGTTCATCTTCGCACCAAAACGTCGTGAGCGTCAGGCCGCTGCTCAGGCAGCGACCGGCGAGCAACTGGACAAGAAAACGCTGAAGAAAGTGGGCCCGAAACCGGGCTGGCTGGAAACTGGCGCCTCGGTCTTCCCGGTGCTGGCGATTGTGCTGATTGTGCGTTCGTTTATCTATGAACCTTTCCAGATCCCGTCAGGTTCGATGATGCCGACCCTGCTGATTGGCGATTTCATCCTGGTGGAGAAATTCGCTTACGGCATTAAAGATCCGATCTACCAGAAAACGCTGATCGAAACGGGTCATCCAAAGCGCGGCGACATCGTGGTGTTTAAATATCCGGAAGATCCGCGTCTCGACTACATTAAGCGCGCGGTGGGATTACCGGGCGATAAAGTCACCTACGATCCGGTTGCCAAGCAGGTCACTATTCAGCCGGGCTGCAGCTCCGGACAGGCCTGCGGCAACGCGCTGCCGGTGACCTATTCCAATGTTGAGCCGAGCGATTTCGTTCAGACCTTCTCCCGCAGCAACGGCGGCGAAGCGTCCAGCGGTTTCTGGCAGTTGCCGAAGGGTGAAACCAAAGCTGACGGCATTCGTCTGACCGAGCGTCAGGAGACGCTGGGCGACGTCACGCACCGTATTCTGATGGTGCCGATTGCCCAGGATCAGGTTGGGATGTACTACCATCAGTCCGGCCTGCCGCTGGCCACCTGGATTGTACCGCCCGGTCAGTATTTTATGATGGGTGACAACCGGGATAACAGCGCCGACAGCCGCTACTGGGGCTTTGTGCCGGAAGCGAACCTGGTCGGAAAAGCGACCGCTATCTGGATGAGTTTTGAAAAACAGGAAGGTGAATGGCCGACCGGCGTGCGGTTATCGCGCATTGGTGGAATTCATTAATTTCCCCTGTTGAATTCACGTCGCTGCGATAACCGCAGCGACGTGAATTATTTAATATTTAAATCCATTCAAACTAACGACATCACGTGTCGTTGCGTATAGAATATCCCCCCGAAGTTTTTGGTTGTCGCTCTGCCGGGTGACACTGCACACGAAAGCGTATTGGACTGTTTCAACTTGCTGTATGAAGCGTATGCTCAGGTCGGTTTCGTGTGCTGCATCTTTGACGCATTCATTTATTGGTAACGCATGAACCCCATCGTAATTAATCGGCTTCAACGAAAGCTGGGCTACACTTTTCATCATCAGGAGCTGTTGCAACAGGCATTAACTCACCGCAGTGCCAGCAGCAAACATAATGAGCGCCTGGAGTTTTTAGGTGACTCCATTTTAAGTTTTGTGATCGCGAATGCGCTCTATCATCGTTTTCCTCGCGTAGACGAAGGCGATATGAGCCGCATGCGCGCGACGCTGGTGCGTGGCAACACGCTGGCGGAGATCGCTCGCGAGTTTGAACTGGGTGAGTGTCTGCGCCTCGGGCCGGGCGAACTGAAAAGCGGCGGTTTCCGTCGCGAATCCATTCTCGCGGACACCGTTGAAGCGTTAATTGGCGGGGTTTTCCTCGACAGCGATATTCAGAACGTTGAACGCTTAATCCTCTCCTGGTACCAGACCCGTCTGGACGAAATCAGTCCGGGCGATAAGCAAAAGGATCCGAAGACGCGTCTGCAGGAGTATCTGCAGGGACGTCATCTGCCGCTGCCGTCCTACCTGGTGGTCCAGGTGCGTGGCGAAGCGCACGATCAGGAATTTACTATCCACTGCCAGGTCAGTGGCCTGAGTGAACCGGTGGTTGGCACAGGTTCCAGCCGTCGCAAGGCGGAGCAGGCTGCCGCCGAACAGGCGCTGAAAAAACTGGAGCTGGAATGAGCGAAGAAAAAAGTTATTGCGGATTTGTCGCCATCGTTGGTCGTCCAAACGTTGGCAAATCCACGCTGTTGAATAAGCTGCTTGGGCAGAAGATTTCGATCACTTCCCGAAAAGCGCAAACGACGCGTCACCGCATCGTCGGTATCCATACCGAAGGGCCGTATCAGGCGATTTACGTCGATACCCCGGGCCTGCATATGGAAGAGAAGCGTGCCATTAACCGCTTAATGAACAAAGCGGCCAGCAGCTCAATTGGCGATGTTGAACTGGTCATTTTCGTGGTGGAAGGCACTCGCTGGACGCAAGACGACGAGATGGTGCTCAACAAGCTGCGTGACGCGAAAGCGCCAGTGATCCTCGCGGTCAATAAGGTGGATAACGTGCAGGACAAAGCGGAGCTATTGCCGCACCTGCAGTTCCTCGCCAGCCAGATGAACTTCCTCGACATTGTGCCGATCTCTGCGGAAACCGGCACCAACGTCGATACTATCGCGGCGATCGTGCGTAAGCATCTGCCGGAAGCGATCCATCACTTCCCGGAAGATTATATTACCGATCGTTCCCAGCGCTTTATGGCCTCCGAGATCATCCGTGAAAAACTGATGCGTTTTCTCGGTGCTGAGCTGCCGTACTCCGTCACTGTGGAAATCGAACGTTTCGTAACCAATGAGCGCGGCGGCTACGATATCAACGGCCTGATCCTCGTCGAGCGCGAAGGGCAGAAGAAGATGGTAATTGGCAATAAAGGCGCCAAAATTAAAACCATCGGTATCGAAGCGCGTAAGGACATGCAGGACATGTTTGAAGCGCCGGTACACCTCGAGCTGTGGGTCAAAGTGAAATCCGGCTGGGCCGATGACGAGCGCGCCCTGCGCAGTCTCGGTTACGTTGACGACCTCTGAGTTAACGCAACGTGGATGGATGGCAGCGCGCCTTTGTCCTGCATAGCCGACCGTGGAGCGAAACCAGCCTGATGCTGGACGTCTTCACGGAAGAATCGGGTCGTGTGCGCCTGGTGGCCAAAGGCGCACGCTCCAAACGCTCTAATCTCAAAGGCGCTTTACAGCCCTTTACCCCCTTACTGGTTCGCTTCGGCGGCCGCGGCGAAGTCAAAACCCTGCGCAGCGCGGAAGCCGTCTCGCTGGCGTTGCCGCTCAGTGGGATCACGCTCTACAGCGGCCTCTACGTTAACGAGCTTATCTCCCGCGTGCTGGAGCACGAAACACGCTTCTCCGAACTCTTTTTTGACTATCTGCACTGCATTCAGGCGCTTGCCGGAACCAGCGGCTCGCCGGAGCCCGCGTTGCGGCGTTTTGAGCTGGCGCTGCTCGGGCACCTGGGCTATGGCGTGGATTTTCTTCACTGCGCGGGCAGCGGTGAGCCGGTGGATGACACCATGACCTATCGCTATCGCGAAGAAAAGGGCTTTATTGCCAGTCTGGTGATTGATAACAACACGTTTACCGGGCACCATTTGAAAGCGTTGGCGAGTCGCGAATTTCCAGATGTAGATACGCTGCGCGCCGCGAAGCGCTTTACCCGTATCGCCCTGAAACCCTATCTTGGCGGCAAACCGCTTAAGAGTCGGGAATTGTTTCGCCAGTTTATGCCCGCGCGAAAGGTGCGGGCGGCTAATACGAATAATGATTAACGAGGATTGTCATGGCTGAATTACTGTTAGGGGTCAATATTGACCATATCGCGACCTTGCGTAACGCGCGCGGCACTGCCTATCCGGATCCGGTTCAGGCAGCTTTCATTGCCGAGCAGGCCGGCGCCGACGGCATCACCGTACATCTGCGTGAAGACCGCCGCCATATTACCGATCGCGATGTGCGTATCCTGCGCCAGACGCTGCACACCCGGATGAATCTTGAAATGGCGGTCACCGAAGAGATGCTGACGATCGCCTGCGAAACCAAACCACACTTCTGCTGCCTGGTGCCGGAGAAACGTCAGGAAGTCACTACCGAAGGCGGACTGGACGTGGCCGGGCAGCGCGACAAGATGCGCGATGCCTGCCAACGCCTTGCGGATGCCGGTATCCTGGTGTCCCTGTTTATCGATGCGGATAACGAGCAGATCAAAGCGGCGGCAGACGTTGGCGCGCCCTATATCGAAATTCACACCGGCTGCTATGCCGATGCCAAAACCGACGCCGGGCAGGCGAAGGAGCTGGAACGTATTGCCAAAGCGGCCACCTATGCCGCCAGCCTTGGCCTGAAGGTGAATGCCGGCCACGGTCTGACCTATCACAACGTGAAAGCGATTGCTGCGCTGCCGGAAATGCATGAGCTGAATATCGGCCATGCGATTATCGGTCGCGCAGTGATGAGTGGCCTGAAAGAGGCGGTCGCGGAAATGAAGCGTCTGATGCTGGAAGCGCGCGGCTAATGGCCATTCTCGGGCTGGGTACCGACATCGTCGAGATCGCCCGCATCGAAGCGGTGATCGCCCGCAGCGGCGATCGCCTTGCCCGCCGGGTGCTGAGCGACCATGAATGGAGCATCTGGGAGCAGCATCAGCAGCCGGTGCGTTTCCTGGCGAAACGCTTTGCGGTCAAGGAAGCGGCGGCGAAAGCGCTGGGAACCGGGATCCGTAACGGACTGGCGTTTAATCAGTTCGAGGTATACAACGACGAGCTGGGCAAGCCGAAGCTGCGGCTATGGGGCGAAGCAAAGCTTTTGGCGGAACGAATGGGGGTAAGGGCTATTCATGTCACCCTCGCCGATGAACGCCACTACGCCTGTGCCACGGTGATTGTCGAAAGCTAGCCAGGATGGCGGTTAAATTTTATCCGCGTGGTGCATTAGCACGAATTTATCCCAAAGCTGTTCTTCACTCTCGACGTGTGCCGGATCTTTCAGGATCGTATTCGGGATCGGGCACACTTTCTGGCAGGTTGGCGTGTCGTAATGACCCACGCACTCGGTGCAGCGGTCGCTGTTAATTTCATAAATGCTATCACCCATCGAAATGGCCTCATTCGGGCACTCCGGTTCGCACATATCGCAGTTGATGCATTTTTTGGTAATTAACAGCGCCATCAGGAAAGTCTCAGAAACAACACAAACAGGGCGGGCATTATACGCCCATTTTCTGCTCAGACCAGCTTTTTCACCAGCGCTTCGCTATGGCGAATGCGCTCCGGCGCCCGCTCCAGATCCTGCTGCACCAGCCCCATAAACAGCAGGTCGGTGAGCATCATTTGCGCGCTGGTGGAGGAGATGGCCGCGCTGCGCGTCGCCTGCTCTTCGGCAATGGTATACAGGCAGTGGGTTGCCTGCTGCTGCAGGGCGTTAGGGCTAAAGCCGGTGATCGCCAGGATCTTGCAGCCCACGCGCAGCGCTTCACCTGCCGCCATATTGATCTCCCGGCGCTCACCGGAGTAAGAGATCGCCAGCAGCAGATCGTCGCTGGACATGGCCTGCACTGTCGCCAGCAGGGCGTGCATATCCTGCTCAGAAACCGCGTTGATGCCGATCTTCATCAGCTTCCAGCTAAAGTTACGCGCCACCAGACCGGACGCGCCGATGCCGGTGACGATCACCCGCCGGGCGTTGCGCAGCAGCGTGACGGCTTCCCGCAGCGTCTCTTCAGTATTGACGTCCAGCGAGGCATGCATGGCGGCGACATTGTCTTTAATGAGTTTCTCGCCGACCAGACGCAGCGGGTCGTCACCGCGAATGTGGTTATGTACCGGAACCGAGTGCGGATCCGGGCTGCTGGCCAGCGCTTCACTCAGCGCCAGCTTCAGCGCCGGAAAACCTTTGAACCCCAGTTTCTGGGCAAATTTAACCACGCTGGACTGACTCACACCGGCTTCCGCCGCCAGCTGCTGCGAGCTGAGGTGCCGGGTCTCATCGGGCTGGCTCAGAATATAATCGGCCAACTTTTTGTCGCTCGCCGCCAGGGTGGGATAGCGCTGACGAATACGCGTTAAACAGTTCATTGGAGCTCCGCTGGAGCCGTCCGGCTCGTGACTGACAGAATTTTTATTCGATTATAAGGGGTATACCACGAATTAAAAATTCTTGAGCCACAATTTTTCCTTCGCCTGCTAATTTAATTGTTCCTTAACGGCAGGGGATGTTTTCCCTCTTCGCGGCGTAAGGCTGTTAAGCTTAACCTAACGAGAAGCGAGTCCTGACATAAGGAGGCAGTTTGCAGCACAATGAACGGAAAGTGGTGTTTTTCGATCTGGACGGAACCTTGCATCAGCAGGATATGTTCGGCAGTTTCCTGCGCTACCTGCTGCGTAATCTGCCGCTAAACCTGCTGCTGGTGGTGGCGATGGGGCCGGCGATCCTTGCCGGGCTGGCGGTGTGTGGGCGGGCGGCGCGCTGGCCAATGAGCCTCCTGCTGTGGGCGTCAACCTTTGGCCGTCGCGAGGCGGTACTGAAGCGGCTGGAAGCGGAATTTGTCGGCTGGTTTCGCCATCATGTGACGGCGTTTCCGGTGGTTCATGCGCGGCTCACGGCGTACCTGACCAGTACCGATGCCGACGTCTGGTTGATCACCGGCTCGCCGCAGTCGCTGGTGGAGCAGGTCTATCGCGATACTCTCTGGCTGCCGCGGGTGAATCTGATAGCCAGCCGCACCGCGCGCCGCTGGGGCGGCTGGGTATTGACCCTGCGCTGCCTTGGGCATGAAAAAGTGGTGCAGCTGGAGAAAAAGATCGGCGCGCCGCTGCGGCTGTACAGCGGCTATAGCGACAGCGAGCAGGACAACCCGTTGCTCGGCTTTTGCCAGCATCGCTGGCGGGTAACGCCTCAGGGAGAGCTCCAGCAGCTGGAGTAATAGTGTGTAATTGATAGCGCCCATGTATAATGCGCCCCGCTTTTTCTGCTGGAGTGGCCGCTGTGTCTGACCTCGAACTCAATGATGAATACTGGATGCGTCATGCCCTGACGCTGGCAAAGCGCGCCTGGGAAGAGGGCGAGGTGCCGGTGGGCGCGGTGCTGGTGTATAACAACCAGGTCATCGGCGAGGGCTGGAACCGGCCGATCGGCCGTCACGACCCCACCGCTCACGCGGAAATTATGGCTTTACGCCAGGGCGGACTGGTGCTGCAAAACTATCGCCTGATCGACGCCACGCTGTACGTGACCCTGGAGCCTTGCGTCATGTGTGCTGGCGCCATGGTGCACAGCCGTATCGCCCGCCTGGTCTTTGGCGCCAGGGATGCCAAGACCGGTGCCGCTGGCTCGCTAATAGATGTCCTGCACCATCCGGGAATGAATCATCGGGTTGAAATAAGCGAAGGCGTGCTGGCGGAGTCCTGCTCTACCATGCTGAGCGACTTCTTTCGCTGGCGGCGGGAAGAGAAAAAAGCGCTGAAGAAAGCCCGGGAGCAGACCGGAGAAGGTTAATACAGGTGGCCGGGGAGTTTTAACCGGGCATTATCCATCTGCTTATCGGCGCGAAACTTGAAAAAGGGCAGGGTGGTCTCCTGCGGCTGTTCGAGTTCATTCGGGAGCACGGCCGGGTAATCCTCCGCCAGGGCCAGCGTTTGCTGTTGCTGGCGCTCCTTCTCTGACAAATAGCCGACAAGGCTTATCTGATATTTGCGGATGTTTTCCACATAGGCGTAGGCCTCATGGCCGCGCGCGTAGCCGTATTTAAGTTTGCTGTAATAGGGCTTCTGGCTCAACAGGGGTAAACGCAGCTTAACGTCTGCCCAGCTGTTGGGATTGCCTTTTTGTTTGCGGGTGAGCGCCATGGCGTCCAGCATATGGGCATAGCCCATATTGTAAGCAGCCAGCGCAAACCAGATGCGTTCATCTTTCGGGATCGAATCCGGCACTTTATCCATCATATCCTGCAGGTAGCGCATGCCGCCGTCGATACTCTGCGCCGCATCGGTGCGGTCGGTTAGACCCAGGCTTTGCGCCGTATTGCGTGTGAGCATCATCATACCGCGCACGCCGGTCGGGGAGGTGGCCTGCGGATCCCAGTGGGATTCCTGCCAGGCGATGGCGGCCAGCAGGCGCCAGTCAATCTCGCGGGCGTATTTTTCAAACAGCGGCTGCACCTCCGGAAGAATATTTTCCACCGCGCGCAGGAAGGTGCGGGTATCGACATAATCGAAATCGTTGCCGTGGCCGAGGTACTTCTCCTCGAGGCGCGCCAGCGTCCCGTCTTCATTGATGTTGTTGAAGAAATCAAGCATTGCCGCCGACAGCGAATTATCGTCGTCCCGGGCGCTAAACCAGGTGACCGGCTGTTCGTCGGTGATATCGAGGGCCACCGCCAGCTCCGGATGGACGCGCTGAAACAGGCTGACGGCCACCGAGTCAGCGATGGTGTAATCAAGTTTACCGTCAATCACCGCCTGCATCAGCGCCGTGGTACCGCGTTTTTCGTCCACGCGCCAGGCAAGATCCGGGTATTTCTCGGCTTTTAAGGTCTGCAGGTCGTTGATCGCCACGTGGCCCGGAGCGATAGTGAGCTGCTCGGCGGTCAGCGCCGCGAGGGTGCGCGGCCGGGTATTGCCGACGCGGTAGACCAGCTGTTGTGAAACAGAATAGTAGGTGGGGCCGGCCTGATAGTTTTTCACTCGCTCCTGGTTATAGACCAGTCCGGCGGCCAGCATATCGGCCTGACCGTCGTCGAGGTCGTCAAACAGCTGGCTGATGTTTTGCCGGACGGTTATCTTAAGCGTTACGCCAAGGTAGTCGGCAAACTGCTTCGCCAGTTCATAATCCAGACCGAACGCTTTATTGTTCATGGTGGCGAAGGTCATTGGCGAGTTGATAGTGCTGATGCGCAGCTCGCCGCGAGCGATAATGCCCGCCACCCGGTTCTCGGGTTTACCAGACCAGGGGATCGACGGCCACAGGGCCGCCGCCAGCAAAAGGGTGACAATGCCGATCAGCAGATAATTAATCTTTAATTTTTTCAGAGAGTTAATCTTCTGCAGCTTCAGGTTCCTCAGCAGGCGATGTCCGGAAAAAACGCAAGGTTGTCGTCGAATGTGCGGCATTCTGCTTAAGAATGCGCCAGTTGGCAACTTATTCGCGATGGTCGTCACATTTATTGATAAACAGCATCAATGATTTTATTTCTACGCAAACGGTTTCGTCGGGGCGCAGGATTCACTATAATGACGCCCGTTTCCCCCCCTGGCTCACCCTGAAAGCTTCGAAGACGAGAGACTTATGATGGAAATTTTGCGTGGTTCACCTGCACTGTCGGCATTCCGTATCAATAAACTGCTGGCACGATTTCAGGCGGCCAACCTTCCGGTAAGCGCCATATATGCCGAATATATTCATTTTGCCGATCTGAATGCCCCGCTGAGCGCTGACGATCGCGAGCGCCTGGCGCGACTGCTTCAGTATGGCCCGAGCTTAAGCAGCCATACCCCGACCGGTAAATTACTGCTCGTGACCCCTCGCCCTGGCACCATCTCTCCCTGGTCTTCTAAAGCTACCGATATCGCTCACAACTGCGGTCTGGCGCAGGTTGTGCGTCTTGAGCGCGGCGTGGCGTATTACGTTGAAGCCTCAACCCTGACCGAAGCGCAGTGGGCCGCGGTGGCGGCGGAGCTGCACGACCGCATGATGGAGAGCGTCTTCGACGAGCTGGAAGCGGGCGAAAAGCTGTTCGCTCACCATCAGCCGACGCCGGTGACCAGCGTTGACCTGCTGGGCGAAGGGCGTCAGGCGCTGATTGACGCCAACCTCCGTCTGGGTCTGGCGCTGGCCGACGACGAAATTGACTACCTGCAGGACGCGTTTACCCGCCTGGGACGCAACCCGAACGATATCGAGCTGTATATGTTCGCCCAGGCGAACTCAGAGCACTGTCGCCACAAGATTTTCAACGCCGACTGGATCATCGACGGCGAACAGCAGCCGAAGTCGCTGTTCAAAATGATCAAAAACACCTTTGAAAAAACGCCGGACTACGTGCTGTCGGCCTATAAAGATAATGCCGCGGTGATGGAAGGGTCTGAAGTGGGGCGCTATTTCGCCGACCATCAGACCGGGCGCTACGACTTCCATCAGGAGCCGGCGCACATTCTGATGAAGGTGGAAACCCATAACCACCCGACGGCCATCTCTCCATGGCCGGGCGCGGCAACCGGCTCCGGCGGCGAAATCCGCGATGAAGGCGCCACCGGCCGCGGCGCGAAGCCGAAAGCGGGCCTGGTGGGCTTCTCGGTTTCCAACCTGCGTATCCCGGGCTTCGAACAGCCGTGGGAAGAAGATTTCGGTAAACCGGACCGCATTGTCACGGCCCTGGACATCATGACCGAAGGCCCGCTGGGCGGCGCGGCGTTTAACAACGAATTTGGTCGTCCGGCGCTGAACGGCTACTTCCGCACCTATGAAGAGAAAGTCACCAGCCACAATGGCGAAGAGCTGCGTGGCTACCACAAACCGATCATGCTGGCCGGCGGTATCGGCAACATCCGCGGTGAGCACGTGCAGAAGGGCGAGATTACCGTCGGCGCGAAGCTGATCGTGCTGGGCGGCCCGGCGATGAACATCGGCCTCGGCGGCGGCGCGGCCTCTTCTATGGCCTCCGGCCAGTCCGATGCCGACCTCGATTTCGCCTCCGTACAGCGTGACAACCCGGAAATGGAACGCCGCTGTCAGGAAGTGATCGACCGCTGCTGGCAGCTGGGCGACGCCAACCCGATCCTCTTTATCCACGACGTTGGCGCGGGCGGTCTCTCCAACGCCATGCCGGAGCTGGTGAGCGACGGCGGCCGCGGCGGTAAATTCCAGCTGCGCGATATTCTCAGCGATGAGCCAGGGATGAGCCCGCTGGAGATCTGGTGTAACGAATCGCAGGAACGTTATGTTCTGGCGGTCGCCCCGGAGCAACTGCCGCTGTTCGACGAACTGTGCCGCCGCGAACGCGCGCCTTATGCCGTTATCGGCGAAGCTACCGCTGAGCAGCACCTGAGCCTGAGCGACAGCCACTTTAACGATCAGCCGATCGACCTGCCGCTGGACGTCCTGCTCGGCAAAACGCCGAAAATGACCCGCGATGTGCAGACCCTGAAAGCTCAGGGCAGCGCGCTGGATCGCCAACCGATTACCCTTGCCGATGCGGTAAATCGCGTTCTGCATCTGCCGACGGTGGCCGAGAAAACCTTCCTCGTGACCATCGGCGACCGCACCGTGACCGGTATGGTCGCCCGCGACCAGATGGTCGGCCCGTGGCAGATCCCGGTGGCCAACTGCGCGGTGACCACCGCCAGCCTCGACAGCTACTACGGCGAAGCGATGGCGATGGGCGAGCGCGCCCCGGTTGCCCTGCTGGACTTCGCGGCCTCTGGCCGTCTGGCCGTCGGTGAAGCGCTGACCAACATCGCCGCCACGCAGATTGGCGAGCTGAACCGCGTGAAGCTGTCGGCTAACTGGATGGCCGCCGCTGGCCACCCGGGCGAAGACGCTGGCCTGTATGAGGCAGTGAAAGCGGTCGGCGAAGAGCTGTGTCCGGCGCTGGGCCTGACCATTCCGGTCGGTAAAGACTCGATGTCGATGAAAACCCGCTGGCAGGAAGGCAGCGAGCAGCGCGAGATGACCTCCCCGCTGTCGCTGGTGATCTCCGCTTTCGCCCGTGTCGAAGATGTTCGTCATACCGTCACGCCGCAGCTTTCTACAGAAGATAACGCCCTGCTGCTTATCGACCTCGGTAAAGGGCACAACGCGCTGGGCGCGACGGCGCTGGCGCAGGTCTATCGCCAGCTCGGCGACAAGCCGGCAGACGTGCGTGATGTCGCTCAGCTGAAAGGCTTCTGGGATGCGATGCAGGCCCTGGTGGCGCAGCGTAAACTGCTGGCCTACCACGACCGCTCCGACGGCGGCCTGTTGGTGACCCTGGCGGAAATGGCCTTTACCGGCCACTGTGGCCTGGAAGCAGATATCGCCGCGCTGGGCGATGACCGTCTGGCCGCGCTGTTCAACGAAGAGCTGGGGGCGGTGATCCAGGTGCGCGCTGCAGACCGTGAGGCGGTGGAAGCCATTCTGGCGGTTAACGGCCTGGCAGACTGCGTGCATTACCTTGGTAAAGCGGTCGAGGGCGATCGCTTCGTGCTGACCGCCAACGGTCAGACGGTGTTTAGCGAGAGCCGCACTACGCTGCGCATGTGGTGGGCGGAAACCACCTGGCAGATGCAGCGTCTGCGCGACAACCCGGCCTGCGCCGATCAGGAGCACGAGGCGAAAGCCAATGACGCCGATCCGGGCCTCAATGTGAAGCTTTCGTTTGAGATTAATGACGACATTGCGGCGCCGTACATTGCCACCGGCGCGCGTCCGAAAGTGGCCGTCCTGCGCGAGCAGGGGGTGAACTCCCACGTTGAAATGGCGGCAGCCTTCCATCGCGCCGGCTTTGACGCCATCGACGTGCATATGAGCGACCTGCTGGCGGGCCGCACCGGTCTGGGGGATTTCCATGCCCTGGTGGCCTGCGGCGGCTTCTCCTATGGTGACGTGCTGGGCGCGGGTGAAGGCTGGGCGAAGTCGATTCTGTTCAACGAGCGCGTGCGCGATGAGTTCGCGACGTTCTTCCATCGTCCGCAGACGCTGGCGCTCGGCGTGTGCAACGGCTGTCAGATGATGTCCAACCTGCGCGAGCTGATCCCGGGCAGCGACCTGTGGCCGCGCTTTGTGCGTAACCAGTCTGACCGCTTCGAAGCGCGCTTTAGCCTGGTGGAAGTGACGCAAAGCCCATCCCTGCTGCTGGAAGGCATGGTTGGCTCACGGATGCCGATTGCGGTCTCCCACGGCGAAGGTCAGGTGGAAGTGCGCGACAGCGCGCATCTGGCCCAGCTGGAGAGCAAAGGTCTGGTGGCGCTGCGCTTCGTGGATAACTTTGGCAAAGTGACCGAAACCTATCCGGCGAACCCGAACGGTTCCCCGAACGGTATCACCGCGGTGACCAGCGAAAGCGGGCGCGCGACCATCATGATGCCGCACCCGGAACGCGTCTTCCGCACCGTAAGCAACTCCTGGCACCCGGAGAACTGGGGCGAGGACAGCCCGTGGATGCGTATCTTCCGTAACGCGCGTAAACAGCTGGGTTAACCTTCCGGCAGCGCCTCATGTGAATGTATCAGCCCCCTGCTCAGGCAGGGGGCTTTTTTTATCTGTGATGGCCGGCACGCCAGGGTGTCGGGAATTGCCGACAACCCCTATGTTATGGTGTCGTCAATAGGAGACACTTAACATATTGATTTTATTGAGCAGTGGTGCGGCGCCTGTTTAGTGTCGTCAATTAGCGACAATATGAATAAAAAATGTACGGTTCCGGTATGGCAATGATCGTGAGCTAATATCATATATATCAGCGTGTTAATAAAATGTTTTGAAAGGTGGCATAGTTCATGCATAATATTAACCAGTGGCTCATTCACCTTCTTATGTCAGCCCCTTCGGGACGCGCTACATAAACTTCGAATGACGCACAAACAGGTGCCTGCCGTCCAACTCCTGATAACAGCCTGGCTTTATCAGACATCGGGCGAAACGTCGAGTAAGGCACCGCCTCATTCCTGAACAAAGCCAGGCCTTGTGCCTGGCTTTGTTGTTTCTGCGGCGCAGTAACCAGCGGTAGCGCTTTTCTCCGGCGCGCTCCTCAGTTAGCATCGACCAGAGCTAATGATTGAGACAACATCCTTGAAGCGACTCTCTCTTTTTCCCCGTTCGCTGCGTCAACTGGTGACGCTCTCCTTTGTGCTGATCCTGCTGCCGCTGTTGGTGCTGGCGTGGCAGGCCTGGCAGAGCCTGAATGCCCTTAGCGCCCAGGCGGCGCATATTAACCGCACTACGCTGGTCGATGCCCGACGCAGCGAGGCGATGATCAATGCCGCGCTGGAAATGGAGCGCAGCTATCGCCAGTACTGCGTGCTGGACGATCCGACGCTGGCGCGGGTGTATCAGAATCAGCGACAGCGCTACAGCCAGATGCTGGATGCCCATGCCGGCGTGCTACCGGACGAGAAACTCTGGCAGGCGCTGCGTCAGGACGTCAGCGATCTGGCGCAGTTGCAGTGTAAAAATAGCGGCCCCGATGCCCAGGCGGCCGCCAGACTGGAAGTTTTCGCCAGCAATAACAGCGATATGGTGCAGGCGACCCGGGCAGTCGTCTATTCCCGCGGCCAGCAGCTGCAGCAGGAGATTGCCGAACGCGGCCAGTTTTTCGGCTGGCAGGCGCTGGTGCTGTTTCTGCTGAGCCTGGCGCTGGTGCTGCTCTTCACCCGTATGATTATCGGTCCGGTGAAAGGCATAGAAAGAATGATCAATCAGCTGGGGGCAGGGAAGTCGCTGGACGACGCCGCATTGTTTACCGGCCCGCGCGAGCTGCGCTCGGTGGGCAAGCGCATTATCTGGCTCAGCGAGCGCCTGGCGTGGCTGGAGTCGCAGCGGCATCAATTTCTTCGTCATCTGTCGCATGAGCTGAAAACCCCGCTGGCCAGTATGCGTGAAGGTACCGAGCTGTTGGCCGACCGGGTCGCCGGGCCACTGACCCCTGAGCAGCAGGAGATCGTCGAGATCCTCGACAGCAGTAGTCGTAACCTGCAAAAGCTGATTGAACAGTTGCTGGACTACAACCGAAAACAGGCCGACAGCCCGGTGGCTCGCGAAGCGGTGGATCTGGTGGACCTGGTGGAAAACGTCGTGGCGGCGCACAGCCTGCCCGCGCGGGCTAAACTGATGCATACTGAACTGACGCTGCAGGCGCGGCGTTGCCTGGCAGAGCCTGCACTATTGATAAGCGTAATGGATAATCTCTACTCCAATGCGGTGCACTATGGCGCTGAATCCGGTAACATCCGTATCCACAGCTACCGGCACGGAGAGCAGGTGCGTATTGATGTCGCCAACAGCGGCGAACCGATCCCGGCCGCGGAAAAGAATATGATTTTCGAGCCTTTTTACCAGGGGAGTCACCAGCGTAAAGGGGCCGTTAAGGGCAGTGGGCTGGGGTTGAGTATCGCCCGCGACTGCGTCCGGCAGATGCAAGGGGAGCTCAGCTTAGTTGACGCGCCCGCCGGGCAGGTCTGTTTTCGCATTACGCTTCCCTCAGCGCCGGAATAATCCAACTTATGAATCGATATCGGGGAACTATGTCCCAATTCCTGGCCTGGCGCCGTTCCCTTCGCGGATGGCTGCTTTCAGGCATTGCTTGTCTGACGCTGGCGGGGTGTTCCGCCGGCTTTTCACCGCATACCGCGGAAGGTACCGCCGCCCCCGGGCAGGCGCAGCATCAGGTGGCCGATTTTGTCGCGGTAGACTGCGCGGACATCTGGGCCCACAGCAGCGATGCCAGCGACAAAAATCCCCTCTACTGGCTGCGGGGCATTGACTGTGCCGATCGCCTCGCACCGGCGCAGGCGCGGGCGGAGGCGAAACGCCATACCGACGACAGCTGGCAGGACGCGTTCCGTCGCGGCATCCTGCTTGCTGATGCCAAAATTACTCCCGACGAGCGTCGCGACCTGGTGGCGCGTCTCGATACCTTCAGCCCGCAAATCGCCGTTCAGGTCCGCCCGCTGTATCAGCTTTGGCGCGACGGCCAGACCCGTCAGCTGCAGCTGGTGGAAGAGCGTGCCCGTTACGCGAAGCTTCAGCAGTCCAGCGATAGCGAACTGGAGACGCTGCGACAGCAGGAGCAGGCACTGCGCGAACAGCTGGAGCTGACCACCCGTAAGCTGGAGAACCTGACGGATATCGAACGCCAGCTCTCCAGCCGCAAGCCGGGCGGCAACTTCGGCAGCGAAAAAGTGCCGGAGGTGATCCATGACGATCCGTAAACCGGCGCGTTTGCTGCTGGTGGATGACGATCCGGGGCTGTTGAAGCTGCTGGGCATGCGCCTGGTCAGCGAAGGCTACAGCGTGGTCACCGCCGAGAGCGGGCCGGAAGCGCTGCGCGTGCTGGGGCGTGAGAAAGTGGATCTGGTGATTAGCGATCTGCGGATGGATGAAATGGATGGCCTGCAGCTGTTCAGCGAGATCCAGAAGGGGCTGCCCGGCATGCCGGTGATTATTCTCACCGCCCATGGTTCGATTCCCGACGCCGTGGCCGCGACCCAGCAGGGGGTGTTCAGCTTCCTGACCAAGCCGGTCGATAAAGATGCCTTGTATAAAGCCATTGATGAGGCGCTGGAGCAGCGCTCGCCAGCCACCGACGAAGCCTGGCGCCAGGCGATTGTCACCCGCAGCCCGCTGATGCTGCGCCTGCTTGAGCAGGCCGGGATGGTGGCGCAATCGGATGTCAGCGTGCTGATTAACGGCCAGAGTGGGACCGGGAAGGAGATCGTCGCCCAGGCGATACATAACGCCAGCCCGCGTCATGATAAACCGTTCGTGGCGATCAACTGCGGCGCGCTGCCGGAACAGCTGCTCGAATCCGAACTGTTTGGCCATGCGCGGGGCGCCTTTACCGGCGCGGTCAGTAACCGTGAAGGATTATTCCAGGCCGCTGAGGGCGGTACGCTGTTTCTCGACGAGATCGGTGATATGCCGGTTGCGCTGCAGGTGAAGCTGCTGCGCGTCCTGCAGGAGCGTAAGGTGCGTCCGCTGGGCAGCAACCGCGATATCGAGATCAACGTGCGGATCATCTCCGCCACCCATCGCGACCTGCCGAAGGCGATGGCCCGCGGCGAGTTCCGCGAAGATCTGTTTTACCGACTCAACGTGGTGAATCTGAAGATCCCACCGCTTTCCGAACGGGCTGAGGATATCCCGCTGCTGGCTAATCATTTGCTGCGCCAGTCCGCCGATCGCCATAAGCCGTTTGTCCGGGCGTTTTCCAGCGATGCGATGAAGCGGCTGATGGCCGCCAAGTGGCCGGGTAACGTGCGCCAGCTGGTGAACGTGATTGAGCAGTGTGTGGCCCTGACCTCGTCGCCGGTGATTGGCGACGCGCTGGTGGAGCAGGCGCTGGAAGGAGAGAATACCGCGCTGCCGACCTTCGTGGAGGCGCGCAATCAGTTTGAGCTGAACTACCTGCGCAAGCTGCTGCAAATTACTAAAGGCAATGTCACCCACGCCGCGCGGATGGCAGGGCGCAACCGCACCGAATTCTATAAACTGCTGTCGCGCCATGAGCTCGACGCCAACGACTTTAAAGAGTAGCTCCGCAACATAGCGCAAGTTATGATACGGTAAGCAACCGGTTACGCGACTAAGACAGGAACACCATGAAAAAGATTGATGCGATTATTAAACCTTTCAAACTGGATGACGTGCGTGAAGCGCTGGCCGAAGTCGGCATCACCGGGATGACGGTGACGGAAGTGAAGGGCTTTGGCCGCCAGAAAGGTCATACCGAGCTGTACCGCGGTGCGGAGTACATGGTGGATTTTCTGCCAAAAGTAAAAATTGAAATCGTGGTGACCGACGATATCGTCGATACCTGTGTGGATACCATCATCCGTACGGCGCAGACCGGCAAGATTGGCGACGGCAAGATCTTTGTCTTCGACGTCGCGCGGGTCATTCGTATCCGTACCGGTGAAGAAGACGACGCGGCGATTTAATCCTCGCCGCTCGCTGCAGTATTGCCGGGTGAGGCTGCGCTTACCCGGCCTCCAAATCCCCGCGTCGTCGGGGCTTACAGGACCTTATGCGGGCCGAAACATTCGTAATGAATGTGGTCTTTATTAACCCCTAATTCTACCAGCTGCTTCGCTGCAAACTGCATAAACGCTACCGGGCCGCAGAGATAGAACTGCATCTGCGGGGCGCGAATATTGTCCGCCACTGCCGCTAAATCCATCAAACCTTCGCTATCAAAACGTCCAGTCTGACGGTCGGCTTCGCTCGGGTTGCGATACCACACGTGAGAGGTAAACGCCGGCAGCGCCGCGCCAAGCGCACTCACTTCATCGGCAAAGGCGTGAACGTCGCCATTTTCCGCCGCATGGAACCAGTTCACCTGACCCTGATGACCGCTCTTCGCCAGCGCATCCAGCATCGCCAGCATCGGCGTTTGCCCGACGCCCCCGGAGAGCAGGGTGACCGGCGTCTGTGGTTCAACGTTAAGGAAGAAGTCACCCGCCGGGGCGGCTAAATAGACCACATCGCCTTCGCTGGCATGGTTATGCAGCCAGCTGGAAACCAGACCGCCGTCCTCACGTTTTACCGCAATGCGGTAGCCTTTGCCGTCTGCTTTGCGGGTTAATGAGTATTGACGAATTTCCTGATAGTCGAAGCCTTCCGGTTTCAGCCAGATGGCCAGGTACTGGCCAGGCTGGTAATCGGCGACCGGCTGGCCATCAACCGGTTCGAGCTCAAAGCTGGTGATAAGCTGGCTGCGCGGGGTTTTCTTCACGATGCGGAACGCGCGGGTCCCTTCCCAGCCGCCGGTTTTACTGGCGTTTTGCTGATAGATCTCGGCTTCACGGCCGATAAAGACGTTCGCCAGCACGCCGTAAGCTTTTCCCCAGGCATCAAGCACTTCCTGACCCGGGCTGAACATTTCATCGAGGGTCGCCAGCAGATGGCTGCCAACGATGTTGTACTGC
Source organism: Klebsiella sp. PK18 (assembly GCF_057784655.1). Lineage (NCBI taxonomy): Bacteria > Pseudomonadati > Pseudomonadota > Gammaproteobacteria > Enterobacterales > Enterobacteriaceae > Klebsiella > Klebsiella sp. PK18. Next base: position 1,264,013 of record NZ_CM173493.1, read on the forward strand.
TCCGGTTTGATCTGGAAGCTGGTGTGTTTCTGGGCGATTTTTTCCACCGCCGGCAGCAGGGCTGGCAGGTTATCGATATTGCTGGCGTAGGCGGCAATGGCGTTGAATAACGCTTCGCGCTGATCGCCGTTGCGCTGGTTGCTCATGTTGAAAATCTCTTTGAGCTCCGGATTATGCGCGAACATACGATCGTAGAAATGGGCGGTGAGCTTTGGGCCGGTCTCTACCAGCAGGGGGATGGTGGCTTTGACCGTGGCGATGGTTTGAGCGTCGAGCATAGCGTGCTTCCTTGTGTGTTATCTTATTGATGCATTTTAAATGCATCTTATAGAAATAACCCTGCTATGTAAATGGTTCTTTAACACTTAACCCCGATGCCGTTACAACATGAAGAATTTGCATCACAAACCTGAAAAGAAATCCGTTGATAATGAGAGAGACGTTATTGCTCAAAGCCTTGTGTCATGCGGAGCCAATCGTTTGCGTAAAATCCTTTGTCAAGACCTGTTATCACAGAATGATTAGGTTATACTGTGGGCCGTTGTCCAATCGGACCGCCTTTTTAGGCCGAAATTTTATTGTTAGCTGAGTCAGGAGATGCGGATGTTAAAGCGTGAAATGAACATTGCCGATTATGATGCCGAACTGTGGCAGGCTATGGAGCAGGAAAAAGTACGTCAGGAAGAGCACATCGAACTGATCGCCTCCGAAAACTACACCAGTCCGCGCGTCATGCAGGCGCAGGGCTCTCAGCTGACCAACAAATATGCTGAAGGGTATCCGGGCAAGCGTTACTACGGCGGCTGTGAATATGTCGACGTGGTTGAGCAACTGGCTATCGACCGCGCGAAAGAACTGTTCGGCGCTGACTATGCTAACGTCCAGCCGCACTCCGGCTCTCAGGCTAACTTTGCGGTCTACACCGCGCTGCTGCAGCCGGGCGATACCGTGCTCGGTATGAACCTGGCGCAGGGCGGCCACCTGACTCACGGCTCTCCGGTGAACTTCTCCGGCAAACTGTACAACATCATCCCTTACGGTATTGATGAGTCCGGTAAAATTGACTATGACGACATGGCGAAGCAGGCTCAGGAACACAAACCGAAGATGATCATCGGTGGTTTCTCCGCTTACTCCGGTATCGTTGACTGGGCGAAAATGCGTGAAATCGCCGACAGCATCGGCGCTTACCTGTTCGTCGATATGGCGCACGTGGCTGGCCTGATTGCCGCGGGTGTGTATCCGAACCCGGTTCCGCATGCTCACGTTGTGACCACCACCACCCACAAAACCCTGGCGGGTCCGCGCGGCGGCCTGATCCTGGCGAAAGGCGGTAGCGAAGAGCTGTACAAAAAACTGAACTCTGCCGTGTTCCCAAGCGCGCAGGGCGGCCCGCTGATGCACGTTATCGCGGCGAAAGCGGTGGCGCTGAAAGAAGCGATGGAGCCAGAGTTTAAAGTTTACCAGCAGCAGGTTGCGAAAAACGCCAAAGCGATGGTGGAAGTGTTCCTGAACCGCGGCTACAAAGTGGTTTCTGGCGGTACTGAGAACCACCTGTTCCTGCTGGACCTGGTGGATAAAAATCTGACCGGTAAAGAAGCTGACGCCGCCCTGGGCCGCGCCAACATCACCGTGAACAAAAACAGCGTGCCGAACGATCCGAAGAGCCCGTTCGTGACTTCCGGTATCCGTATCGGTTCTCCGGCTGTGACTCGCCGCGGCTTCAAAGAAGCGGAAGTTAAAGAGCTGGCTGGCTGGATGTGTGACGTGCTGGACAATATCAATGACGAAGCGGTCATTGAACGTGTGAAAGGCAAAGTGCTGGATATCTGCGCCCGCTTCCCGGTTTATGCGTAAGCGTTAACGTTGCAATAAAAAAGGCCGCGATTGCGGCCTTTTTTGTGTCTGCCGATTAGCGGCGGTCGAGCGAAATCGCGCCGGGGCCGGTAATCGCCAGCAGCAGAAAAGCGCCGGCAATACTGACGTTTTTCCAGAAATTAATCATGTTCGGCAATACCGCATCGCCGGTCATATCCCAGTAATGATGGCCAATCACCGCCGTACCCAGCGTATAAAAAATAAAGATGACCGCCAGCGGGCGGGTGAAAAAGCCCAACACAATTAAGATCGCCGCAGGGACCTCCATTATCACAGCGATAATCGCCGCCAGCGTCGGCATCGGCGCGCCGGAGGCGGCCATGTACTGCACCGTACCGCCAAAGCCTAACAGTTTCGGATAACCAAAAAGGATAAACAGGACCACCACGGCGATGCGGGCGATGAGCAGCAGCAAGGAGCGGGAAGCGCCAAAATCAAAATAGCGGAGTGTGTTCATAATCAGCTCGTTATGAGAGAAGTGTGATCTAAACGTAATACACAAATTTGCCCGCCGCCATGGAGAGAAAATAATAATGTTGCGCTTCGTTTCATCAGGATTTGGCTGCGGGGTTGCTCGCACTTTGATGCCCGGTTATCGGATTTTATTTAATACAACCGGCGATGGGATGGTGCTCGCTCTGTGATGTGTGTCACGATTTAAAGACAAATGTACTCAACTTCCATATAGAGAGTGAGACACCGGTTTACTCAAGATGGGGTTTGTCGCCAGACTGTCGACACCATTCGGGAGGAAATCATGGTCTTGCACTCCACGCGCTGGCTGGCGCTCAGTTATTTTACCTACTTTTTTAGCTACGGTATTTTTCTGCCCTTCTGGAGCGTCTGGTTGGCCGGAAACGGGCTGACTCCGGAAACCATCGGCCTGTTGCTTGGCGCCGGCCTGGTGGCTCGTTTTCTTGGGAGCCTGCTGATTGCCCCGCGGGTCAGCGATCCCTCCCGGCTCATTGCCGCGTTGCGCGTGCTGGCCCTGTTAACCTTACTTTTCGCGCTGGCCTTCTGGGTCGGCAGTCACGTGGCATGGCTGCTGGCGGTCATCATCGGCTTCAACCTGTTCTTTTCACCGCTGGTGCCGCTGACGGATGCCCTGGCCAATACCTGGCAAAAGCAGATCACCATGGACTATGGCCGGGTGCGGCTATGGGGCTCCATTGCCTTTGTCATCGGTTCGGCGCTGACCGGCAAGCTGGTCAGCCTGTTTGATTATCGGGCGATCCTGCTGATGTTAAGCCTGGGTGTCGCCTCGATGCTGCTGGGTATGCTGCTTAAGCCGTCGGTGATGCCCCACGGGGAGTCGCGCCAGCAGCAGGGAGCAGGACTGACGGCCTGGCTGACGCTGGTACGCCAGAGCTGGCGCTTTCTCGCCTGCGTCTGTTTGCTACAGGGGGCGCACGCCGCCTACTACGGCTTTAGCGCCATCTACTGGCAGCAGGCCGGCTATTCTGCCTCGGCGGTCGGTTATCTGTGGTCGTTAGGCGTGGTGGCGGAAGTGGTGATCTTCGCGTTGAGTAAAAAGGTGTTCCGCCGCTTCAGCGCACGCGACCTGCTGCTGCTCTCCGCCGTCTGCGGGCTGATTCGCTGGGGACTGATGGGCTGGACCACGGCGCTGCCGGGACTCCTCCTTGCGCAGATCCTTCACTGTGGCACCTTCACAGTGTGTCACTTGGCGGCGATGCGCTATATCGCCGCCCGTCAGGGCAGCGAAGTGATCCGCCTGCAGGCCGTCTATTCTGCGGTGGCGATGGGCGGGAGTATTGCCATCATGACCGTCTTCGCCGGTTTCCTCTATCAGCACCTGCACCAGGGCGTGTTCTGGGTAATGGCCCTGCTGACGATCCCGGCGCTGATTATCCGGCCAAAAGCGGTGGCGGCCTAGTCCTCAAGCATCGCGCAGATATGCTGCTGCTGGCGTTCAGTGAAGCAGTTTTCCGCGTGGATCAGCGGCGGCGAAAACAGCGGTAGCGCCGTCGCATAAGGGGTGACGATAAGCGTCACCCCTTTGGGCGCGCCTTCCTTCTGAAAGCGCTCTACGCTCTGGTATTTGATATTCAGCGGCAGCAGCGTGAGTTCGCGCAGCTGCTGTTCCAGAGCCTCTTCTATAGCCGGGTTGTCATCGGTTAGCAACAGCACCTGTTTTTCGTGCAGGTCGCTTTTCTGCATCAGCCAGGCGCCAAAGATCACCGCGATTAAGCCGGTCTCTTCCTCATTAAAGCGGATGTGCCAGGCCTCCTCGAATTCGCTCAATGCCGCCTGGGTGGTACGCAGTAAGCGAGGATAGAGCCGGCTCACTTCCTCCGTGAGCGTGCTGTCGATGCCGATGGCAAACACGCTGCGGATCAACGCCTGCGATAAATGAATATAGAGTTGATCGCTGAGCCCCTGCTCATCACTGAAAGCCCTGCCGGCGAGGACCTGGAAGCGATGGATCAGGCCGGAGATAGCCAGTCGCAGGCGGCGATCGTGCGGGTGACCGTCGCGGACCGGGTCGGGGGTTTTGAGCAACATAAACAGTAACGAGAGGAAGAAGGGCTCTCCAACATGCGGCGGAGCGCCGACCCGGCGCTGCCAGTGGCGGACAATCTCCTGCGCCAGGGTAAACTCGGCGGCGGTCTGGGCCCAACGCTGCTGTTCATCATTGAAGTCCGGAGAGTATCCCCGGTGATGCTCAAGCAGACAGTACTGCAGATATAAGCGCAGAAACTGCACGTCGCGGCAGTCAAACTGGCGATTGAGCGCCCGCGCGCAGCGGTTCACCAGCGCCTGCAGATTGGTATCATCGTATAAGGTACGGGCAATGCCTTCCTGTTTAAGCTGCGTTTTCAGGGCCGGGGTAAAATGATGATTGACGAACTGCGGGCAGAGGCGTAGCCCCCGCCGCAGCGCATGCAGCAGACATAAACGTTGGTCGAGCGCGGCGCCTTCAATCCGATAGCTGCCGTCCACCTCTGACCGGAGGGTCAAACGGTGGTAACGCTGAATTTCGCGTCCGGTCTCCTCAATATCCTGCCGGGCCGTGGTCTCATCAACGAGGTTGATCCTGCCAAGCCGTTCAGTCGTCACCGACTGTCCGGGCAGATAAAACATCAGGAGCACCTGGCTACGGCGCTGTGGACTGGAAAGCGCAGATGGTGGTTCAATGACGGTCATCATCTGGTAAGTTCCAGTTAGGGTTTTCGCTAAGAATAGACAATGGCAGAGGCGGGGGCAGGGCGAAACGCCCGCTTTAGCTCAGGATTGCTGGTGAAGTTCACAGAATTTTTCACGTGAGGAACAGATGAACAGAGTGAAACAATGCACCAGCGCGGCGTTTTTCATGGTTTTATCATTTTCAGCCGCCGCGCATCCGCATAGCTTCATTAGTTTGCAGAGCGAGCCGGTGGTTAAAGACGGTCTGCTGAGCGGGTTTAAAATGCGCTGGACCATGGATGAAATTACCTCATCGGATCTGCTCTATGACGCCGGTAACGCCAAACCGGGCAGCGAAGTATGGAAAAAGCTGGCGGCGGAGGTGATGGCCAACGTACTCGGCCAGCACTATTTCAGCGAGCTGTGGCACAACGGCCAGCGGGTGAAATTTGAAAATCGTCCCGACGGCTATGGCCTCGAGCGTGACGGACTGCAGGCGGTACTGACCTTTACGCTGCCGCTGGCGACGCCGCAACCCGTTGCCGGGCAGACGTTTACCTTTTCCACCTTCGACCCGACCTACTACGTCGACATGTTTTATGACAAGGATAGCGATTTTTCCCTGCCCGCCGCGCTGCGGGCCGCCTGTAAGGCAACGGTGATGACGCCAAAACCGAACGACAAAATGCTCTCGTACGCCCAGTCGCTGGATAAAGCGGATGCGCCGCCGGAGGATATGGCGCTGGGCAGCTATTTTGCCCAGAAGGTGACCCTGACATGTCAGTAATTTTCACCCCCCGCGCGCGATCCTCGCGCTGGAAAGCGCTGTGGCCGCTGGCGCTGTTGCTGGCTGTGAGCATCATCGGCGGCATTTGGCTATGGCGGGCGTGGCCGCAGGTGCTGATGCAGAGCGCGATCTGGCAGCGCTCGTTGAATCTGGAACTCAGCCGCCTGCTGCAGGCGGTGGCGGAGAACCCGGCAGCGGCGGGCCTGTCGCTGCTCGGGTTCAGTTTCGTTTATGGTGTGGTGCATGCCTTAGGGCCCGGCCATGGCAAAATTGTCATTACTACCTGGCTCGCCACCCATCCCTCGAAGCTGAAATCAAGCATTAACCTGACGCTGGCCGCCTCTTTATTACAGGGGCTGGTGGCCATCGCGCTGGTGGTCGTGGTGCTGGCGCTGCTGCAGCTGCCGGCGCGCCAGCTGCATCTCAGCAGTTTCTGGCTGGAGAAGGGCAGCTATCTGCTGGTGGGCGCATTAGGCTTGCTGCTGTGCTGGCGGGCGTTAAAAAAGCTGCGTCTGCTGCTGAGCCGGCCAACGTTTACCGCTTTTACCCCACATCATGTTCATCACGAGCATTGCGGCTGCGGGCATCAGCATCTCCCGGCGCCGGATCAGCTTCAGAGCGGCGACGACTGGCGGGCACGCGCCGCGATCGTCCTGTCGATGGGCATGCGCCCCTGCTCGGGAGCGATCATGGTGCTGCTGTTCAGCAATGTGATCGGGGTGTTCAGTTGGGGAATGGCGGCGGCGCTGGCGATGGCGGCGGGAACCTCGTTGACCATCACGGCGCTGGCGCTGCTGGTGCACAGTTTTCGCCAGCTGGCGGTGAAGTTGGGTCAGCATCAGGCGCCGCCGCTGTGGCGTCAGGTGGGCTGGCTGACGCTGGCGCTGGCCGGCGGCGTGATTTTGCTGGCGGCGGCAGGAGTGATGTGGTTCACCGCGGTCCCGGCCGGCGGTGGGATCCGCCCGTTTTAGTCAGACGCCGGGCGCAAATCCGAAAGTGGGCGCCTGTGCTTGCCGCTGGCGAAGCGATGCTCTAGTTTTCCGCTTTTCGGCGGATGACAAGGAGTCGCTATGGCCGCAAATATCGTTTCTTCCGCACCGAGCGGGCGGTTTTATTATGGCTGCGCCGGTGCCGCCGGGCTGCTGGCGGGCCTGGCGATCGTCTACTGGTTTCCGGCGCTGGCCAGCTGGTGGCCGTCAGATCTGGTGCGCGTCTACCACGCCATGTCGTATGTCATGGGATTCGGGGTGTCGCGTATCGGGGATATCCCGCTGGTGGCCTACGCCACCTTAACGCTGTCGGGTTTCGTCATGGCTTTTTGCCACCCCGGGCACAGTAAACTGCCCATTGTTGCCTGGGCTGTGCATAATCAGCCTTCGCCACGGGAGATGGTCGATTGGATCCTGCGCAGCTGGGTATTGCAGTTCGGTTTCCTGGTGATCATTTTCTGGCGTTTTGCTTTCATGGGGAAGCTGACCAGCTATCGGCTGATGCAGTTCGTGGGCATCTTTAACGACGTCTGCTATCTGGCCACGCTGGTGCTGGCTGGGATACTGCTGCGCGATAGCTGGCGAGACTTTCAAGGCGTTTCCGCACCGGCAAGCAATATTCGCATTCCGCTGATCTTTGCCCTGAGCTTTTATCTGCCGTTTCAGCTGGTATGGATTTTACTCAGTGCGCAGCAGTTCGAGTTGCCGCTGTGGGGATGGCTGCTGCTGGTTCCGGCGATGGTCGGCGTGCTGTTAGCCCGCCTGGCGACAGTAGGAATAGCGTTGTGTTTCCGGCGCTGGCTGGGACCGCAGGGCTGCCTGCGCTGGCGCGGGCCGCTGGCCTTGTTTAGCGGCCTGACGGTACTGTGCATCGGCGGCAATGCGGTGATTCGCCAGATCCTCAACATGATAAAATGACATAAAAAAAGGAAGCCGCGGCTTCCTTTTTGACATCTGTAAGAGATTAACGCTTCAGCGCATCGCTCAGCTGCTCACGCATATTCGCCAGCATCGCTTTCACCACGCGCGGGTTACCGGCAACGATGTTGCCCGTCAGCAGGTAGTTATGGCCACCGGTGAAGTCGCAGACAATCGCGCCAGCTTCACGGGCGATCAGCTCGCCTGCGGCGAAATCCCAAGGCTTCAGGGCGATCTCAAAGTAACCGTCAACGCGGCCGGCGGCTACATAGGCCAGATCCAGCGCGGCAGAGCCGGTGCGACGGAAGTCGGCACATTCGGTAAACATGTTGCCGAGAATATTCATGTAAGTGGTGGCGTGCTGCTTCGCTTTGAACGGGAAGCCGGTCGCGATGATGGTGCCGTCGAGGTCGCGAGCGTTGCTGCCGCGCAGACGGTAGCCGTTCAGCTGCGCGCCCTGGCCGCGGGTCGCGGTAAACAGTTCGTTACGCATCGGATCGTAAACCACCGCGACTTCAGTACGACCTTTGATGCGTACGGCGATGGAAACAGAGAAGTGGGGCAGACGTTTAACGAAGTTGGTGGTGCCATCCAGTGGATCGATAACCCATTGAACATCCTGCTCTTCACCAGCGTGTTCACCGCTTTCTTCGGTGATAATGGTGTGCTGCGGGTAAGATTTGCGAATGGTTTCGATAATAATCGCTTCAGCGGCTTTATCGACGTTGGTCACAAAATCATTGCTGCCTTTCTGGCTGGTTTCTACGGTGTCTGGCGTTTCGTAGTGCTTGGCAATTAAATTACCCGCCTTGCGCGCGGCGCGCACGGCGATGTTCAGCATCGGATGCATCGGTCTCTCTCACTGGATGTTAAAGAACGGGAAAAACGGCGCATATAATAACAGCGAAATCTGCTTATGTCTCCGTTTTATGGTAGCATGCCCGAATAATCTTTAGCCGAAGAACCATAATGCTGCAAAATATTCGAATCGTACTGGTAGAAACCTCACACACCGGCAATATGGGCTCCGTTGCCCGCGCGATGAAAACCATGGGCTTAACTAACCTGTGGCTGGTCAACCCGCTGGTGAAACCTGATTCCCAGGCCATCGCGCTGGCCGCTGGTGCCAGCGATGTGATTGGCAACGCGCAGATCGTCGATACCCTTGATGAAGCGCTGGCGGGCTGTAGCCTGGTGGTTGGCACCAGCGCGCGCTCCCGCACACTGCCGTGGCCGATGCTGGATCCGCGTGAATGCGGTCTGAAAAGCGTCGCCGAAGGTCAGCATGCGCCGGTCGCGCTGGTCTTTGGCCGCGAGCGCGTTGGCCTGACTAACGACGAACTGCAGAAATGCCACTATCACGTGGCGATCGCCGCCAACCCCGAGTACAGCTCGCTGAACCTGGCAATGGCGGTGCAGGTTATCGCCTATGAAGTGCGAATGGCCTGGCTGGCGACTCAGGAGCAGGCGCAGCCGGCGGTTGAACATGAAGAAACGCCGTATCCGCTGGTCGATGATTTAGAACGTTTCTACGGCCACCTTGAGCAGACGCTGCTGGCGACCGGTTTTATCCGCCCGAATCATCCGGGGCAGGTGATGAACAAGTTGCGTCGTCTGTTCACCCGCGCGCGTCCGGAAAGCCAGGAGCTGAACATTCTGCGCGGCATGCTGGCGTCTATTGAGCAGCAGAATAAAGGTAAGTAAGCGCGTTAACGCCGGATGGCGCTTCGCTTATCCGGCCTACGAATCTACATCTCTGTTGTAGCCCGGGCGAGGCCTTTGGCCGACCCCGGGAGCGGCTCGAAATTAATAACGGCACGGAAAGCCAAATACCTGACTAAAACAGTCAAGTAAATAGTTGACCAAATTACTCGGGAATGTCAGACTTGGCCCTGCTATGCAATACCCATATTAATAAAAAGCCCGGCCAGGGGCGAGTTTGAGGTTAAGTAAGACATGAGACTGACATCTAAAGGGCGTTATGCCGTGACCGCGATGCTTGACGTTGCGCTCAACTCTGAAACGGGCCCGGTGCCGTTGGCAGATATTTCAGAGCGTCAGGGAATTTCGCTTTCCTATCTGGAACAGCTGTTCTCTCGCCTGCGTAAAAATGGCCTGGTTTCCAGCGTTCGTGGTCCAGGCGGTGGTTATCTGTTAGGTAAAGATGCCAGCAGCATCGCCGTCGGCGAAGTGATCAGCGCGGTAGACGAATCCGTTGACGCGACCCGTTGCCAGGGCAAAGGCGGCTGTCAGGGCGGCGATAAGTGCCTGACTCACGCGCTGTGGCGCGATTTGAGCGAACGCCTGACCGGCTTCCTGAACAATATCACCCTGGGTGAACTGGTGAATAACCAGGAGATCCTTGATGTGTCCGGCCGTCAGCATCAGCACGAAACCCAGCGCAATGCGCGCACCCAGGACGCGATCAACGTTAAGCTGCGCGCCTGAGTGACCCGTCCCGTTTCGGACTGCGGCTGACAGGGCGAGGCAGCACGAAACGGTCGGGACAACGATTATAAAGAGCTTTCAGAATCAGGCCGGGATGCGCCAGCATTCCGTGTACTCGGTCGTACATCAAGCCGGTTGCCTGATTCCTTGCATTGAGTGATGTACGGAGTTTAAGAGCAATGAAATTACCGATTTATCTCGATTACTCCGCAACCACGCCGGTGGACCCGCGTGTTGCCGAGAAAATGATGCAGTTCCTGACCATGGACGGGACCTTTGGTAACCCGGCCTCCCGTTCCCACCGTTTTGGCTGGCAGGCTGAAGAGGCGGTTGATATCGCCCGCAATCAGATTGCCGAGCTGGTCGGTGCCGACCCGCGCGAAATCGTCTTTACCTCTGGTGCGACTGAATCCGACAACCTGGCGATCAAGGGTGCAGCCAACTTTTATCAGAAAAAAGGCAAGCACATCATCACCAGCAAAACCGAGCATAAAGCGGTTCTGGATACCTGCCGTCAGCTGGAGCGTGAAGGCTTCGAGGTGACCTACCTGGCGCCGCAGCGCAACGGGATTATCGATCTCAAAGAGCTGGAAGCGGCGATGCGTGACGACACCATCCTGGTTTCCATCATGCATGTGAATAACGAAATCGGCGTGGTGCAGGATATCGCTACCATCGGCGAGATGTGTCGCGCCCGCGGTATCATTTACCACGTAGACGCCACCCAGAGCGTGGGCAAGCTGCCTATCGATCTGAGCCAGCTGAAGGTGGACCTGATGTCCTTCTCCGGCCATAAAATCTATGGTCCGAAAGGCATTGGCGCGCTGTACGTTCGCCGTAAACCGCGTATCCGTATCGAAGCGCAGATGCACGGCGGTGGCCACGAGCGCGGTATGCGTTCTGGTACTTTGCCTGTTCACCAGATCGTCGGCATGGGTGAAGCTTACCGTATCGCCAAAGAAGAGATGGAAAGCGAAATGGCGCGTCTGCGCGCGCTGCGCAACCGTCTGTGGAACGGCGTGAAGGATATGGAAGAAGTTTATCTCAACGGCGACCTCGAGCAGGGCGCGCCGAACATTCTTAACGTCAGCTTCAACTACGTTGAAGGTGAGTCGCTGATTATGGCGCTGAAAGACCTGGCGGTTTCCTCCGGTTCAGCCTGTACTTCCGCGAGCCTTGAGCCATCCTACGTGCTGCGCGCGTTAGGTATGACTGATGAACTGGCGCACAGCTCTATTCGTTTCTCTTTAGGTCGTTTCACTACCGAAGAAGAGATTGACTACACCATCAAACTGGTTCGTAACTCCATCGGCCGTCTGCGCGATCTTTCTCCGCTGTGGGAAATGTTTAAGCAGGGCGTGGATTTGAACAGTATTGAATGGTCACATCACTAATTCGGCACCGATAAGGAGAATTCAACATGGCATACAGCGAAAAAGTTATCGATCATTACGAGAATCCGCGCAACGTCGGCTCTTTTGACAACAGCGACGAGAACGTCGGCAGCGGTATGGTCGGCGCGCCGGCCTGCGGCGACGTGATGAAGTTGCAGATTAAAGTCAACAATGAAGGTATCATTGAAGACGCGCGCTTCAAAACCTACGGCTGCGGTTCCGCCATCGCTTCCAGCTCCCTGGTTACCGAGTGGGTGAAGGGCAAATCCCTGGACGAAGCGCAGGCGATCAAGAACACTGATATCGCCGATGAACTGGAACTGCCGCCGGTGAAAATTCACTGCTCTATTCTGGCGGAAGACGCGATTAAAGCCGCGATTGCGGATTACAAAAGCAAACGTGAAGCAAAATAATTAGTTGAGGTTTTGTTATGTCGATTACTCTTAGCGACAGTGCTGCAGCGCGAGTCAATGCCTTTCTGGCGAACCGCGGTAAAGGGTTTGGCCTGCGCCTGGGCGTGAGAACCTCCGGCTGCTCGGGTATGGCCTATGTACTGGAGTTTGTTGACGAGCCGGCGGCAGAAGACACCGTGTTTGAAGACAAAGGCGTGAAGGTCGTGATCGACGGCAAAAGTCTGCAATTCCTCGACGGCACTCAGCTGGACTTCGTCAAAGAAGGTCTCAACGAAGGGTTCAAGTTCACCAACCCTAACGTCAAAGACGAGTGCGGCTGCGGCGAAAGCTTTAACGTATAATCGGTCATCCCCAACCCCACCGCGGTTACGCCGCGCGTGGGGTTTTCATTTAGATGCATGACCCTGAGGTTACTATGGACTATTTCACCCTCTTCGGGTTACCAGCCAGCTATACCCTCTCGCTTGAACAACTGGCTGTCCGGTATCAGGATCTGCAGCGCCAGTACCATCCGGATAAATTTGCCAGCGCGCCTGCTGCGGAACAGCTTGCGGCGGTTCAGCATTCCGCGACCATAAACCAGGCCTGGCAGACGCTGCGCCATCCGTTGACCCGGGCGGAATACCTCCTCTCGCTTCATGGCTTCGATCTGGCCAGCGAGCAGCATACCGTTCGCGATACCGCATTCCTGATGGAACAGCTGGAGCTACGCGAAGAGCTCGACGAGATCGGTAAGGCGAAAGACGATGCGCGGCTGGAAGCCTTTATCAAACGAGTGAAAGCGCTGTTTGATACCCGCCATCAACTGATGGTTGACCAATTGCATAATGAGAGCTGGGAGGCGGCGGCGGATACGGTACGTAAGCTCCGTTTTCTTGATAAACTGCGCAGCAGTGCTGAAGAACTCGAAGAAAAACTGCTCGATTTTTAATTTTCGGAAGCAATTATGGCCTTATTACAAATTAGTGAGCCCGGCCTGAGCGCCGCGCCGCACCAGCGTCGTCTGGCGGCCGGTATCGACCTGGGCACCACCAATTCTCTGGTGGCTACCGTGCGTAGCGGCCAGGCCGAAACCTTGCCCGACCATCAAGGCCGCTATCTGCTGCCGTCGGTGGTGAACTACCACGCTTCGGGGCTGACCGTCGGCTATGATGCCCGGCTTAACGCCGCCCAGGATCCTGCCAATACCATCAGCTCGGTGAAGCGAATGATGGGGCGCTCCCTCGCCGATATTCAAAACCGCTACCCGCATCTGCCGTATCAGCTGCAGGCCAGTGAAAACGGCCTGCCGATGATCCAGACCGCCGGCGGCCTGCTGAACCCGATTCGCGTCTCCGCCGACATCCTGAAAGCGCTGGCTGCCCGGGCAACCGAAGCGCTGGCTGGTGAACTCGACGGCGTGGTGATCACCGTTCCCGCTTATTTCGACGACGCTCAGCGTCAGGGGACCAAAGACGCGGCGCGTCTGGCGGGGCTGCACGTGCTGCGCCTGCTCAATGAGCCGACCGCGGCGGCTATCGCCTACGGCCTCGATTCCGGTCAGGAAGGGGTAATTGCGGTCTACGATCTCGGCGGCGGCACCTTTGATATTTCCATTCTGCGCTTAAGCCGCGGGGTGTTTGAAGTGCTGGCGACCGGTGGTGACTCGGCGCTCGGCGGCGATGATTTCGACCATCTGCTGGCCGACTATCTGCGCGAGCAGGCGGGCTTCAGCGACCGCAGCGATAACCGCCTGCAGCGTGAGCTGCTGGATGCCGCCATCGCGGCGAAAATCACCCTCAGCGATGCTGAGGCAGCGCACGTCGAGGTCGGCGGCTGGCAGGGCGATATCACCCGCAGCCAGTTTAACGATCTGATTGCCCCGCTGGTAAAACGCACTTTACTGGCCTGCCGTCGCGCGCTGAAAGACGCCGGCGTTGAGGCGCAAGAGGTGCTGGAAGTGGTGATGGTCGGCGGTTCCACTCGCGTGCCGCTGGTGCGCGAACGCGTTGGCGAATTCTTTGGCCGCACCCCGCTGACCTCCATCGACCCGGACAAAGTCGTCGCCATCGGCGCGGCGATTCAGGCGGATATTCTGGTCGGCAACAAGCCGGACAGCGAACTGCTGCTGCTCGACGTTATCCCGCTGTCGTTAGGGCTGGAGACCATGGGCGGCCTGGTGGAGAAAGTGATCCCGCGTAATACCACCATTCCGGTGGCCCGCGCGCAGGAGTTTACCACCTTCAAAGATGGTCAGACGGCGATGTCCATTCATGTGATGCAGGGCGAGCGTGAGCTGGTGCAGGATTGCCGCTCGCTGGCGCGTTTTGCGCTGCGCGGGATCCCGGCTCTGCCAGCGGGCGGGGCGCATATTCGCGTCACCTTCCAGGTCGATGCCGACGGTCTGCTGAGCGTCACGGCGATGGAAAAATCGACCGGCGTGGAAGCCTCTATCCAGGTGAAACCGTCTTACGGTCTGACCGATGGCGAAATCGCCACCATGATTAAAGATTCGATGAGCTACGCCGAACAGGATGTCCAGGCGCGCATGCTGGCTGAACAGAAAGTAGAAGCCGCCCGTGTTCTGGAGAGCCTGACAAGCGCGCTGGCCGCCGACGCCGCGCTGTTAAGCGCCGCGGAGCGTCAGGCTATCGATGCTGCTGCGGAGCAGGTACGCGCCGCGGCGGCAGGCGACGACGCCGACTCCATTAAAGAAGCGATTAAAAATATCGACACACAAACCCAGGAATTCGCCGCCCGCCGTATGGATCAGTCGGTCCGTATCGCGCTGAAAGGCCAATCCGTGGACGAGGTTTAAAATGCCAAAAATTGTATTTCTGCCCCACCAGGACCTGTGTCCGGATGGCATCGTTGTGGAAGCTGAGACTGGTGAAACTATTCTGGATGCGGCGCTGCGTAGCGGCATCGAGATTGAACACGCCTGCGAAAAATCCTGTGCCTGCACCACCTGCCACTGCATCGTGCGTGAAGGCTTTGACTCGCTGGCGGAAAGTACCGAAGATGAAGACGATATGCTGGATAAAGCCTGGGGACTGGAACCGGACAGCCGCCTGAGCTGTCAGGCGCGCGTCACCGACGAAGATCTGGTCGTTGAGATCCCGCGTTACACCATCAACCACGCACGCGAGCATTAATATGGCACTGAAATGGACCGACAGCCGTGAAATCGGCGAAGCGCTGTACGACGCTTATCCGGATCTCGATCCGAAAACCGTTCGCTTTACCGACATGCATCAGTGGATTTGCGATCTGGAAGAGTTCGATGACGACCCAAACGCATCCAATGAAAAAATTCTCGAGGCGATTCTGTTAGTCTGGTTAGACGAAGCCGAATAATTTTCGCGTTATGATTTATGCGACGGTATTAAGTCGGATGAATCATCGAGCGAGAGAACATTACGGGCTGCCATACGGTGGCCCGTTTGCTAAGAAGGATAATGATAATGACCGAAGCCATGAAGATTACGCTTTCTACTCAGCCAGCCGATGCGCGCTGGGGAGAAAAGGCGTCTTACAGCATTAATAACGACGGCATCGCCCTGCACCTCAACGGCAAAGACGACCTGGGCCTGATTCAGCGCGCGGCGCGTAAAATTGACGGTATGGGCATCAAACATGTCGCGTTAAGCGGCGAAGGCTGGGACACCGACCGCGCGTGGGCGTTCTGGGCGGGTTATAAAGGTCCGAAAGGCACCCGTAAAGTTGAATGGCCGACCCTGGACGATGCGCAGCGTAGCGAGCTGGACAACCGTCTGACCATTATTGACTGGGTGCGCGACACCATCAACGCGCCGGCGGAAGAGCTGGGCCCGGAGCAGCTGGCACAGCGCGCCGTGGACCTGCTGTGCAGCGTGGCGGGCGAGCAGATGAGCTATCGCATCACCAAAGGCGAAGATCTGCGTGAGCAGGGCTATCTCGGTCTGCACACCGTAGGCCGCGGCTCCGAGCGTCCGCCGGTCCTGCTGGCGCTGGATTATAACCCGACCGGCGATAAAGAAGCCCCGGTATACGCCTGCCTGGTGGGCAAAGGCATCACTTTTGATTCCGGCGGCTACAGCATCAAACAGAGCGCCTTTATGGACTCAATGAAATCCGATATGGGCGGCGCGGCGACCATCACCGGCGCGCTGGCTTTTGCCATTACCCGCGGGCTGAACAAGCGCGTGAAGCTCTACCTGTGCTGCGCCGACAACCTGATCAGCGGTAACGCCTTTAAACTCGGCGATATTATTCATTATCGTAACGGCAAAACCGTTGAAGTGATGAACACTGACGCCGAAGGCCGCCTGGTGCTGGCGGATGGCCTGATTGACGCTTCGGCGCAGAAGCCGGCGCTGATCATCGATGCCGCCACCCTGACCGGCGCGGCGAAAACCGCGTTGGGTAATGACTACCACGCGCTGTTCAGCTTTGACGATGCGCTGGCGAATCGCCTGCTGGCGAGCGCCCAGGCGGAAAACGAAGCCTTCTGGCGTCTGCCGCTGGCCGAGTTCCACCGCAACCAGCTGCCGTCGAACTTCGCTGAACTGAACAACACCGGCAGTGCCGCCTATCCGGCTGGCGCCAGTACCGCGGCGGGTTTCCTGTCCCACTTCGTGGAAAACTACCATCAGGGCTGGCTGCATATCGACTGTTCGGCAACCTACCGTAAATCTGCCGTTGAGCAGTGGTCGGCGGGCGCGACGGGTCTTGGCGTGCGTACCATTGCTAACCTGCTGACGGCTGAGTAACGGCCTTGCCGGGGGCGCTACGCTTACCCGGCCAGGAAAACCGTATGCCCGCGTGGACGAATGGCCGCCGGGCAATTCATTGTGAAGTAGCCAAACTATGTCTGATACGAAAAATGAATTAGAAACCCTGCTGGAAAAAGCGGCGACTGAGCCCGCCCACCGTCCGGCATTTTTCAGCGCGCTGCTGGAGGCGACCGTCTGGGTACCCGGCAGTGCAGCCGATGGTGAGCAGATTGTCGAAGACAGCGCGCTGGATCTGCAGCACTGGGAAAAAGATGACGGCAGCTCGGTGATCCCGTTCTTTACCTCGCTGGAGGCGCTGCAGCAGGCGGTGGCGGATGAACAGGCTTTCGTGATGATGCCGGCCCGCACGCTGATGGCGATGACGCTGGGCGAATCGCTGTTCCTCAACCCGAAGCTGCCGAGCGGTAAAGAGTTCACCCCGCGTGAAATCAGCCATCTGCTCGGGGAAGAGGGCAGCCCGCTCAGCACCCAGACGGTGCTGGAAGGCGGCGAAGCGCTGTTATTGTCTGAAGTCGCTGACCCGCCGGCGCAGATGGTCGATTCGCTGACCACGCTGTTCAAAACGCTGAAAACCGTCAAGCGGGCGTTCCTGTGCTCGATCAAAGAGCGCGCCGACGCGCCCGCTAATCTGCTGATCGGTATTGAAGCGGAAGGGGATATCGAGTCCATTATTCAGACCACCGGCAGCGTGGCGACCGATACCCTGCCCGGCGATGAGCCGATCGATATTTGTCAGGTGGTGGAAGGCGAGAAGGGCATCAGCCACTTTATGATTGCCCATATCACACCGTTCTATGAAAAGCGCTGGGGCAGCTTCCTGCGCGATTTCAAACAAAACCGCATTATCTGACCGCGGGGGCGGCTGCCCCCGCTGTTTCTTTATGCTTCCAGTGTGAGGCCGAAAATCGGCTTTGCCAGGGTTAATGCAGCGCAGCAAAGATCCGCGGATAGGCTGACGCCATGTTATAGATAAGAAATCCCGTCACACACAGGGTGACAATGCCGTTGAAGAGCGCCATATCCCCACGCCATGCCCGACATCTCTCCTCGCCCAGCAAAGAACGTAGCGCTGCCACCAGCCCGCCGACCAGCATAAACGCCAGTAACACCCCTGCCATTTGCGCGATAACAATGTACCAGCCCAGCGGCGTATTCACGCCCCGGGCGCTCATCAGCGCGATCTGCGCCGGCAAAATCGTCTGAAACCCCAGCGTGAGTATCACGAGGAGGCGCAGGTCCGCCAGCTGAGCGTCGAACGTGCGGGCCAGACGTCGGGCGTCACGCAGGAGCAGCACCCCTGACGCCACCGCCGCGGCAACGCTGACGTGCTGGAGAATAAAAATATATAACGCCAGGGTCCCGGATCCGACCCGGGATAAAAAGAACAGATTGCAAAAGACGATAATCAGCAGGCCAAATTTTATGCCCCAGGCGCGGAGAACCTCGCCGGGCCAGCGCCGGCTTGACGCAGGGTTATGCATCATCCACGCGGCAAGGGTCGACTTACCGTAACCGGGCGCGAGCAGCACCATCAGAAAACCCAGCAGCGCCTGATGGCCATAGGTGATCAGCGGGACCTCTTCCAGAGTGACCCCGAGAAAGCGGGTATAAACAGAAACCGGCGCAGGCACCAGGCTTAACCATATCCGGTTCCATTGCGGCCAAAAATAAAGAATGACGCCGCCCGCCAGCAGGCCAGCTATGCCTCCCAGCCAGGGACGGCGCGGTGAATCAGCAGAATGTGGGTTGGAGACTAATGCCATTTTCACTCCTTGTGGTGACATCAGATTGGGACGGACTGGATGCGCTATCAGTCCTGAGGAATTCCGTACCGGTGCTCTGCCTCCTCATCAGGCAAAGCGAATACGGCAGGTACAAACCCTGCGGCAGCACAGAGTAACCGGTTTAGCGAGAAGCAGAAGGAGGGGAGAGGGAAAATCAGAAATTATTTAGTGACCGCGGGACGGGAGGCCCGCGGTCACGCCGTGTTTACGGAGCGGCAGAGGCCGGTTCAATCGGCAGATCGCTCCGCGCGCCCCATTCGCTCCAGGAGCCGTCGTACAGGCAGACGCCGTTCACGCCAAGCGTGGTGAGCGCCAGCACGACCACCGCCGCCGTCACCCCCGATCCGCAGCTGGCGATGATTGGCCGTTCAAAATCGACACCCTGACGTAAAAAGATGTCGTTCAGCTCGTCGACGGTTTTCAGTTCGCCGTTAATCACCAGCTCCGTCCACGGCACGTTAAGCGCGCCAGGGATATGCCCGCGACGCAGGCCCGGGCGCGGTTCGTCGGCCTGGCCGTTAAACCGGGCCGCCGGACGCGCATCGACAATCTGCGCCGACCCTTCATGGCTGACCAGCAGGACGTCGGTCAGGCGCTTAATTTGTTGGGGATCGAAACGCACGTCGAATTCCCCTTCGGCCACCTCGGGCACGCCTTGCTCCAGCGGCAGTTCGTCACGTCGCCAGCCCTCCAGCCCACCGGCCAGTATGGACACCTTCTCCACGCCAAAGGTGCGCAGCATCCACCAGGCGCGAGGCGCGGAAAACAGATTGCCTTCGTCATAAACCACCAGGTGCTTATCGCTGCAGACGCCCAGCTCGCGCATGGCGACAGCAAACGCCTCGGCGCGCGGCATCATATGCGGCAGCGGGCTGGTGTGATCGGACAGCGCCTCGATATCGAAAAACAGCGCGTTCGGCACGTGGCCGGCGCGGTATTCCGCGGCCATATCGCGCAGGGCCTCCTGCCCGGCGGGCGCCATACGGGCGTCGATAATCTGGATCTCCGGGTCATCAATATGTTCTGCCAGCCAGTCGGCGGCGACAAAAAACGAGGTGGACATGGGTGCCTCCGTTTTACAATTCATGACTGAATTGTCGGCGTTTTATCTCACGCTGACAAGTTAAGGACGTCAGAGTGGGGACGACGTCACGGCACTTTTCTGATTAATCGGCAGAAACCCGCGTCATCACTGTTGAGAAGTGCCGCCTTAACGCATAATAAAAAGTGATAATTTGCATCAGGCCCACCGGCCGAGGGGTTAGAAGGATGAAACCATTTCGTTTAGCGGCGCTGTCACTGGCGCTCCTTACCGCATTTTCATTAACCGGGTGTGATGACAGCGGTACGCCGCAGGCCACGGCCCCGGCGCCAGCTGCGGATAGCAACCCAGGCGCGACGGCAAAACCGGACCGCGCCCAGCTGGCGGCGCTGGCGGAAAAAAGTCAGGGCAAAGCGCTGACGCTGCTCGACGCCTCGGAAGTCCAACTGGATGGCGCCGCGACCCTGGTGCTGACGTTTTCCGTGCCGCTGCAGCCGGACCAGAATTTCTCCCGCAGCGTACATCTGGTCGACAAGAAAAGCGGTAAGGTGGACGGTGCCTGGGAACTGGCGCCGAATCTGAAAGAGCTGCGTCTGCGTCACCTTGAGCCAAAGCGCGAGCTGATTGTCTCGGTCGACCCGACGCTGACCGCCCTGAACAAGGCCACGCTCGACAAACCGTTCGAGAAGACCCTGACCACCCGCGATATCGCACCGAGCGTTGGTTTCGCCAGCCGCGGCTCGCTGCTGCCGGGCAACGTGGTCGCCGGGCTGCCGGTGATGGCGCTGAACGTTGATAATGTCGACGTTAACTTCTTCCGTATTAAGCCGGAATCACCCTCCGCGTTTGTCAGCCAGTGGGAATACCGTAACTCGTTAAGCAACTGGGAGTCTGACGAGCTGCTGAAGATGGCGGATCTGGTCTATACCGGCCGCTTCGATCTCAACCCGGCACGCAATACCCGCGAAAAGCTGCTGCTGCCGCTGAACGATATCAAGCCGCTCCAGCAGCCGGGCGTCTACGTGGCGGTGATGAACCCGGCGGGCCATTATAGCTACAGCAACGCGGCGACGCTGTTTACCCTCAGCGATATCGGCGTCTCGGCGCATCGCTACCACAATCGGCTGGACGTCTTTACCCAGAGCCTGGAAAACGGCGCCGCCCAGTCTGGTATCGACGTCCAGCTGCTCAACGCCAAAGGGCAGACCCTGGCGGAGGCGAAAAGCGACAGCCAGGGCCACGTTACTCTGCAAACCGATAAAGAAGCCGCGCTGCTGCTGGCGCGTAAAGAGGGGCAGACGACGCTGCTCGATCTCAAGTTGCCGGCGCTGGATCTGGCGGAATTCTCTATCGCAGGGGCGCCCGGCTTTAGCAAACAGTTCTTTATGTTTGGCCCGCGCGATCTCTATCGGCCGGGCGAAACGGTGATCCTCAATGCGCTGTTGCGCGATAGCGACGGCAAGCCGCTGGCGGAGCAGCCGGTGAAGCTGGAGGTTGTTCAGCCGGACGGCCAGGTGATCCGTTCGGTGATGAGCAAACCGGTGAATGGTCTGTACCAGTTCACTTATCCGCTTGACAGCGGCGCGGCTACCGGCATGTGGCACATTCGCGCCAGCACCGGCGATAACCAGCCGCGCGAGTGGGACTTCCACGTCGAAGACTTTATGCCGGAACGCATGGCCCTGAACCTGACGCCGCAGGCCGAGCCAGTCGCGCCGGATGCCGACGTCACCTTTGGCGTCAGCGGCGCTTATCTCTACGGCGCGCCGGCCAGCGGCAACCAGCTGCAGGGCAAGCTGTTCCTGCGCCCGCTGCGCGACGCCGTCGCCGCGCTGCCGGGCTTCCAGTTCGGCGATATTGCGGAAGAAAACCTCTCCCGTAGTCTGGATGAAGTCCAGCTGACGCTGGACGAAAAAGGCCATGGCGAAGTGACCACCTCAAGCCAGTGGCAGGATAGCCATTCGCCGCTGCAGGTGGTGTTGCAGGCGAGCCTGCTGGAATCCGGGGGGCGTCCGGTGACCCGTACCGTACAGCAGCCGATCTGGCCCGCCGGGGCGCTGCCGGGGATCCGCCCGCAATTTACGCTGAAGGACGTTTACGATTACCGCACCGATACCACCGTGAAGCAGCCGGTGGTCGATGAGAACAGTAACGCTGCGTTTGATATCGTCTATGCCGACGCCAAAGGCGAGAAAAAAGCGGTCTCGGGCCTGCAGGTACGGCTGATCCGCGAGCGCCGCGACTACTACTGGAACTGGTCCGACAGCGAAGGCTGGCAGTCGCAGTTCGATCAAAAAGATCTGCAGGAGGGCGAGGAGTCGCTGGATCTGCAGGCCGGACAAACCGGCAAAGTGAGCTTCCCGGTAGAGTGGGGCTCCTATCGCCTGGAGGTGAAAGGGCCGGACGACGTGGTCAGCAGCGTGCGCTTCTGGGCCGGCTATAGCTGGCAGGATAACAGCGAAGGTACCGGCGCGGCGCGTCCTGATCGGGTCACCATGAAGCTGGATAAACCGAGTTATAAACCGGGCGACACCATCAAGCTGCACATCGCCGCCCCGGCGGCGGGTAAAGGCTACGCGATGGTGGAATCCAGCGAAGGGCCGCTGTGGTGGCAGGAAATTGACGTCCCGGCGGAGGGGATGGATTTGTCTATTCCGGTGGATAAAGCCTGGAACCGCCACGATCTCTACCTCAGCACGCTGGTGGTTCGCCCCGGCGATAAATCCCGCTCGGCGACGCCGAAACGCGCGGTCGGCCTGCTGCATCTGCCGCTGGGCGATGAAAACCGCCGCCTGACGCTGGCGCTGGAGGCTCCGGACAAAATGCGCCCCAACCAGCCGCTGACGGTGAAAGTGAAAGCCAGCGTCAAAGAGGGCGAGGCGCCGAAACAGGTCAACGTCCTGCTCTCGGCGGTGGATAGCGGGGTACTGAATATCACCGATTACGCTACCCCGGATCCGTGGAACGCCTTCTTTGGCCAGAAGCGTTACGGCGCAGATATCTATGACATCTACGGCCAGGTGATCGAAGGGCAGGGACGTGTGGCCAGCCTGCGCTTCGGCGGCGATGGCGACGAGTTAAAACGCGGCGGCAAACCGCCGGTCAACCACGTGACGATCGTCGCCCAGCAGGCGCAGCCGGTGGTATTGAACGATCAGGGCGAAGGCACGGTGACGTTACCCATTGGCGATTTTAACGGCGAGCTGCGGGTGATGGCCCAGGCGTGGACGGCGGATGACTTCGGCAGCAGCGAAGATAAAGTGGTGGTGGCCGCCCCGGTCATCGCCGAACTGAACACCCCGCGCTTCCTCGCCAGCGGCGATACCACACGGCTGGCGCTGGATCTCAGCAATCTAACCGATAAACCGCAAACCCTGCAGGTACATCTTACCGCCAGCGGGCTGGTGACCTTGACCGATGGCCAACTGCCACCGGTGCAACTGGCGCCGGGGGCGCGCAGCACGCTGTTTATACCGGTGAGCGCGCTGGCGGGATTCGGCGATGGTCAGGTCAATGCTACTATCAGCGGCCTGAGTCTGCCGGGAGAAACCTTCGCCCCGCTGCAGAAACAGTGGAGAATCGGCGTCCGTCCGGCATTCCCGGCCCAGACTGTCAACAGCGGCGCGGTGCTACAGCCCGGCGAAAGCTGGCAGGCGCCGGCGGCGCAGAGCCAGGGGTTCGCCCCGCAAACGCTGCAGGGCCAACTGCTGCTCAGCGGGAAACCGCCGTTGAACCTCGCGCGCTATATCCGCGAGCTGAAAGCCTATCCTTACGGCTGCCTTGAGCAGACCGCCAGCGGCCTGTTCCCGTCGCTGTACACCAGCGCGGCGCAGCTAAAAGCGCTGGGCATCAGCGGCGATAGCGATGAAAAACGCCGCGCGGCAATCGATGTTGGTATCTCACGCCTGCTGCAGATGCAACTGGAAAATGGCGGCTTTGCGTTGTGGGATAAAGAGGGGCCGGAAGAGTACTGGCTGACCGCCTACGCCATGGACTTCCTCGTCCGCGCGGGCGAGCAGGGCTATAGCGTACCGGTCAACGCCATTAATAAAGGTAACGAACGCCTGCTGCGCTATCTGCAGGAGCCGGGGCTGATGACCGTGCGCTACAGCGATGACGCCCAGGCCAGCCGCTTTGCCGCCCAGGCATACGCCGCGCTGGTGCTGGCGCGTCAGCAAAAAGCCCCGCTCGGCGCCTTGCGTGAAATCTGGAGCCGTCACGACCAGGCGCGATCCGGCTTGCCGCTGCTGCAGCTCGGCATTGCGCTGAAAACCATGGGCGATGCGCCGCGCAGCGATGAGGCCATGAAGCTGGCGGTTGCCACCCCGCGCCAGGATGAGAATCGTTGGCTGGGCGATTACGGTAGCCCGCTTCGCGATGACGCCCTGAAGCTGGCGCTGCTGGAAGAGAACAAGCTGCTGCCGGAGGTGCAAAACACGCTGTTGAGCACGCTGTCGGAAGAGACCTACGGCCAGCGCTGGCTGTCGACCCAGGAAACCAACGCCCTGTTCCTTGCCGGACGTACGCTTGCCGACCTGCCGGGCAACTGGCAGGCGCAAACCTCGCTGCAGGCTGAGCCGCTGGCCGGCGACAAAGCGCAAACCCGTAACCTCGACGGCGATCGGCTGGCGACGCTGCAGGTGAGTAATACCGGCAGTCAGCCGCTGTGGCTGCGTCTCGACAGCAGCGGCTATCCGCAAAGCGCGCCACAGCCGGGCGGCAACGTGTTGGGGATTGAACGCGCTATTTTCGATACCCACGGCCAGCAGAAATCGCTGACCTCGTTGCGCAGCGGCGAACTGGTGCTGGTGAAGCTGGAGGTGACCGCCAAACGCAATGTGCCTGACGCGCTGGTGGTCGATCTGCTGCCGGCCGGTCTGGAGCTGGAAAACCAGAATCTGGCCAACAGCAGCGCCAGCCTGCAGGAGAATGGCGACGCGGTGCAAAATCTCCTTAACCAGATGCAGCAGGCGGATATTCAGCATATCGAGTTCCGTGACGACCGTTTCGTCGCCGCTGTCGCTGTCAATGAAGGCCAGCCGGTGACGCTGGTCTATCTGGCGCGGGCGGTGACGCCGGGCACTTATCAGGTCCCGCAGCCCCAGGTGGAATCGATGTATGTGCCGCAGTGGCGGGCGACCGGGGCGGCCAGCGGCCCGCTTACCGTGACGCCGTAAATGCGCGTATTGCCTCGGGTAAAACGCCGCTGGCGCTGGCTGGCGGCGTTTATTTTTCTGCTGTGGCTGGCGGTGCTGGCCGCCGATCGCTTGTGGCCGCTGCCGCTGCAGGACGTCACGCCTGCCCGCGTGGTGGTGGCGGAAGACGGCACGCCGCTCTGGCGCTTTGCCGATGCGCAGGGCGTCTGGCGTTATCCGGTGACTCTCGCCGACGTGTCGCCGCGCTATCTGCAGGCGCTCATTCAGTATGAAGACCGCTGGTTCTGGAAACATCCAGGGGTCAATCCCTTCGCGGTGCTGCGCGCCGCCTGGCAGGATTTAACCTCCGGGCGGGTCATTTCCGGCGGCAGCACGCTTACCATGCAGGTCGCGCGTCTGCTCGACCCTCATCCGCGCACCTTCGGCGGCAAGCTACGCCAGCTATGGCGGGCGCTGCAGCTGGAGTGGCATCTGTCAAAAAACGACATTCTTACCCTGTATCTGAACCGCGCGCCGTTTGGCGGCACTCTGCAGGGGATCGGCGCGGCCAGCTGGGCTTATCTTGGCAAACCGCCCGCTCAGCTCA
This sequence comes from Klebsiella sp. PK18, assembly GCF_057784655.1. NCBI lineage: Bacteria > Pseudomonadati > Pseudomonadota > Gammaproteobacteria > Enterobacterales > Enterobacteriaceae > Klebsiella > Klebsiella sp. PK18. The sequence goes on from NZ_CM173493.1 coordinate 1,289,306, forward strand.
GCTACGGCGAGGCGGCGCTGCTGGCGGTGCTGCCCCAGGCGCCCAGTCGTTTGCGCCCGGACCGCTGGCCGCAGCGGGCCCAGGCGGCGCGCGATAAAGTCCTCACGCGCATGGTCAGCCAGGGCGTCTGGCCGCAACGGCCGGTACAGGAAGCGATGGAAGAACCTGTATGGCTATTCCCGCGGCAGATGCCGCAGCTGGCGCCGCTTTTTTCACGCCGGGCGCTGGCGACCAGTCGCGACGAAAAGGTGACGACAACGCTCGATGCCGGGCTCCAGCGGCAGCTTGAGGATCTGGCGCTGAACTGGAAATCGCGCCTGCCGCCGCGCAGCTCACTGGCGATTGTTGTCGTCGATCACACGGATATGAAAGTCCGCGGCTGGGTGGGATCGGCGGATATCACCGACGACAGCCGCTTCGGCCATATTGATATGGTCTCGGCGGTGCGTTCGCCGGGATCGGTGCTGAAACCCTTTGTCTACGCGATGGCGATGGATGACGGGCTGATCCATCCGGCGTCGTTATTACAGGATGTTCCACGACGCTTTAGCGATTATCGTCCCGGCAATTTTGACAGCGGATTTCATGGCCCGGTGAGCGCCAGCGAGGCGCTGGTGCGCTCCCTGAATCTGCCGGCGGTGCAGGTGCTTGAAGCCTACGGGCCCAAACGTTTCGCGGCGAATTTACGCAACGCCGGGCTGCCCCTGACGCTGCCCGCTGGCGCAGAGCCGAACCTGTCGCTGATCCTCGGTGGGGCCGGGGCACGGCTGGAAGATATCGTCGCGGCGTACAGCGCCTTTGCCCGTCACGGCAAGGCGGCGTGGCTGCGCCTGAAGCCCGACGACCCGCTGGTGGAAAGATCGCTGATGTCACCCGGCGCGGCGTGGATTGTCCGGCGCATTTTGGCCGGCGAAGCGCAACCGGTTCCCGATGCCTCACTGCCGCAAGTGGTGCCGCTGGCGTGGAAAACCGGTACCAGCTATGGCTATCGCGATGCGTGGGCGGTCGGCCTCAATGCGCGATATCTGATAGGTATCTGGACCGGACGGCCAGACGGTACGCCGGTGGTGGGCCAGTTTGGCTTCGCCAGCGCCGTGCCGCTGTTAAACCAGGTCAATAATCTGTTGCTGGCGCGCCAGGCGATGAGCCGCGGCGGGCTGCCGGTCGACCCGCGCCCGCAAACGGTGAGCCGCGGGGCTATTTGCTGGCCAGGCGGGCAGGATCTACCGGCCGGTGACAGCAACTGCCGCCGGCGCTTAGCCAGCTGGCTGCTGGATGCCAGCCAGCCACCGACGCTGCTGCTGCCCGGGCAGGAGGGCGTGCGCGGGATCCGCTTCCCGGTGTGGCGCAACGCAGCAGGGGAAAGGGTGGCCGCGGATTGTCCGGGTGCGACTGAAGTCGTTATTGATGTCTGGCCGCTGCCGCTGGAACCGTGGCTGCCGGCCAGGGAGCGCCGTCGCGCGCGTCTGGGGCCGGTATCGAAAGTGTGCCCACCGTTGCAAACTCAGAATGCCGCGCCGCTGGTGTTGTCAGGTATTCGCGAAGGGGCGTTAATAAAACGTCTGCCGGGCGAGGCGCGGGTGATGTTACCCGTGCAAACCAGCGGTGGAGAAGGGCGGCGCTGGTGGTTTATCAACGGCCAGCCGTTAGACGCCGCCGGTGCGACAACCACGCTAACGCTGGATAAGCTTGGCGAGTGGCAGCTGGTGGTCATGGATGAGGCTGGGCAAACGGCGGCCGCCAGTTTCACCCTGCAATAACCAGGGTAAATTTGTTGTTGGCGGTTTGTGTTTCCAATACTCATCTTATTTTAACAAAATGTTACCTTCATCCGTAGGCATCGCCGACGTTGCTCATTATAATGCGCGCCAGGCCATACGATCGTATGCGCAACAACAGAACATTTAATTAGAGGTAATCATGGCTATTGAACGTACTTTTTCCATCATCAAACCAAACGCGGTGGCAAAAAACGTTATTGGCAGCATCTTTTCTCGCTTTGAAGCTGCAGGGTTCAAAATCGTCGGCACCAAAATGCTGCATCTGACCGTTGAGCAGGCTCGCGGTTTCTATGCTGAGCACGAAGGTCGCCCGTTCTTCGACGGTCTGGTTGAGTTCATGACCTCCGGCCCGATCGTGGTTTCCGTCCTGGAAGGCGAAAATGCGGTTCAGCGTCACCGTGACCTGCTGGGCGCCACCAACCCGGCGAACGCTCTGGCCGGTACCCTGCGCGCTGACTACGCTGATAGCTTCACTGAGAACGGCACCCATGGTTCCGATTCTGTAGAATCCGCTGCTCGCGAAATCGCGTTCTTCTTTGCTGAAGGCGAGGTTTGCCCGCGCACTCGCTAATCCTCGTCGTCTTTTCGACCGTCGCGGCGTTGGCTGCGCGCGTTCACCCCGGTCACATAGTTATCTATGCTCCCGGGGATTCACTTGCTTGCCGCCTTGCGACAATCGAAAAGCCTTAGAGGATTAAGCATGCGGTTATGATTTTTTTATCATTGACTGCGTGCAGGCATGGCTTCCATGCGCCAGAATTTGTAGAATATAGCGCCCCTGGACGAGCAGTCGCTCTCCGGGGCGTTTCTTTTTCAACCCACCTGGGGCCATAACGTGTAATAACGAGGCCGGAAAACATTATGTCTGAACAAATTGTCACGCCTGATACCGCCGCTCTGACGGTGCCGAACAAAGATGCCAAAATCAACCTGCTGGATTTAAACCGTCAGCAGATGCGCGAGTTTTTTAAAAACATGGGCGAGAAGCCTTTCCGCGCCGATCAGGTGATGAAATGGATGTATCACTACTGCTGCGACGACTTTGATGAAATGACCGACATCAACAAAGTCCTGCGCGGCAAACTGAAAGAAGTCGCTGAGATCCGTGCCCCGGAAGTGGTGGAAGAGCAACGCTCAACCGACGGCACCATCAAATGGGCGATCGCCGTTGGCGATCAGCGCGTCGAGACCGTCTATATCCCGGAAGAAGACCGCGCCACCCTGTGCGTCTCTTCACAGGTAGGCTGCGCGCTGGAATGTAAATTCTGCTCCACCGCTCAGCAGGGCTTTAACCGCAACCTGCGGGTGTCCGAAATTATCGGCCAGGTCTGGCGCGCGGCGAAAATCGTCGGCGCGGTGAAGACCACCGGCGTGCGTCCGATCACCAACGTGGTGATGATGGGCATGGGCGAGCCGCTGTTGAACCTCAACAACGTCGTCCCGGCGATGGAAATCATGCTGGATGACTTCGGTTTTGGTCTCTCCAAACGTCGCGTCACCCTGTCGACGTCTGGCGTGGTGCCGGCGCTGGATAAGCTCGGCGATATGATCGACGTCGCGCTGGCGATTTCCCTGCACGCGCCGAACGACACCATTCGTGACGAAATCGTCCCGATCAACAAAAAATACAACATCGAGACCTTCCTCAACTCGGTGCGTGGTTATATTTCGAAGTCCAACGCCAACCAGGGCCGGGTGACCATCGAGTACGTCATGCTGGATCACGTCAACGACGGTACCGAGCATGCCCACGAGTTGGCGGCGCTGCTGAAAGACACCCCGTGCAAGATCAACCTGATCCCATGGAACCCCTTCCCGGGTGCGCCTTACGGCCGTAGCTCCAACAGCCGCATCGACCGTTTCTCCAAGGTCCTGATGGAGTACGGCTTTACGACCATCGTGCGTAAAACCCGCGGTGACGATATTGATGCCGCCTGCGGCCAGCTGGCGGGCGATGTTATTGACCGTACCAAGCGCACGCTGCGTAAGCGGATGCAGGGTGAAGCGATTGACGTAAAAGCGGTCTGACAAATGATGACCCGTGCAGCACAGGCGGCGCGGGTCATATTTATGACCAATAACCAGGCGAAATACGCTGATTCAGTTAATAATTACGGTGCGTTTTTGTCGACTTTGAGGCAGTATGTAGCGGCACAACAACCGCTTAGCATTCAATTTTGATTCGTCTCTGTGATCGCGCGCCTGACAGTCCTATACTGTGAGGCTGACGTACCACAGATGTCTCGCGGCGCCGGCGTTTTCCCGCGCTGAACTTTAAATTTCACGTACCAGTAGTTGTAGCGAATGAATACTGAAGCCACTCAAGATCATCAAGAAGCAAACACCACGGGCGCGCGTTTGCGTCACGCCCGCGAACAACTCGGACTTAGCCAGCAAGCGGTGGCCGAACGCTTATGCCTGAAGGTGTCCACGGTTCGTGATATTGAAGACGATAAGGCACCTGCCGACCTCGCCTCCACCTTCCTGCGCGGTTACATCCGCTCCTACGCTCGCCTCGTACATATCCCTGAAGAAGAACTGCTGCCGATGATGGCCAAGCAAGCGCCTATCCGTGCGGCAAAGGTCGCGCCAATGCAGAGCTTCTCTTTAGGCAAGCGTCGCAAAAAGCGCGATGGCTGGCTGATGAGCTTTACCTGGCTGGTGCTGTTTGTGGTTATCGGCCTGAGCGGTGCCTGGTGGTGGCAAGACCATAAGGCGCAGCAGGAAGAGATCTCGACCATGGCCGATCAGTCTTCCGCTGAGCTGAACGGCGGTGACGCCAACAGCCAGAACGTGCCGCTGGATACCAGCGCGCCGGTAGACTCAGGCACCGATAGCGCCGCGAACAGCGCGCCAACCGATACCGCCAGCACACCGACCACCAGCGCCCCGGCTCAGACGCCAGCGGACAATAACGCGGTCGTGGCACCTTCTCAGGCTAATGTCGATACCGCCGGAACGGCCCCGACGACCCCGGCAACGCCGGCCTCGCCGTTACCGACCGATCAGGCGAACGTCACGACCCCAGCGGCGTCGGCACAGGATCTGGTGATGAACTTTTCCGCCGACTGCTGGCTGGAAGTGAGCGATGCCACCGGTAAAAAACTGTTCAGCGGCCTGCAGCGTAAAGGCGGCAACCTGAACCTGAGCGGTCAGGCGCCGTATAAACTGAAAATTGGCGCCCCGGCAGCGGTACAGATCCAGTTCCTCGGCAAGCCAGTCGATTTGAGTCGTTTTATCAGAACTAACCAGGTTGCGCGTCTGACCCTCAATGCCGAACAATCACCGGCGCAGTAACAGACGGGTAACGCGGGAGATTTTTCATGCATAACCAGGCTCCGATTCAACGTAGAAAATCTAAACGTATTTACGTTGGTAATGTGCCAATTGGCGATGGGGCCCCCATCGCCGTCCAGTCAATGACCAATACGCGTACCACCGATGTGGCCGCGACGGTAAGCCAAATCAAAGCGTTAGAGCGCGTCGGCGCGGACATCGTCCGCGTCTCTGTTCCGACGATGGATGCCGCCGAAGCGTTCAAACTGATCAAACAGCAGGTCAACGTCCCGCTGGTCGCCGATATCCATTTTGACTACCGTATCGCGTTGAAAGTCGCCGAATACGGTGTTGACTGCCTGCGTATCAACCCGGGCAACATCGGCAACGAAGAGCGCATTCGCACGGTTGTGGACTGCGCACGCGATAAAAACATTCCTATCCGCATCGGTGTCAACGCCGGCTCGCTGGAAAAAGATCTGCAGGAAAAATATGGCGAGCCGACGCCGCAGGCGCTGCTCGAATCGGCTATGCGCCACGTCGATCATCTCGATCGCCTCAACTTCGATCAGTTTAAAGTCAGCGTTAAAGCCTCCGACGTCTTCCTGGCGGTAGAGTCTTATCGCCTGCTGGCGAAACAGATCGATCAGCCGCTGCATCTCGGGATCACCGAAGCGGGTGGGGCACGCAGCGGCGCGGTGAAGTCCGCGATCGGCCTGGGCCTGCTGTTATCCGAGGGGATCGGCGATACGCTGCGCGTCTCGCTGGCGGCGGATCCGGTGGAAGAGATCAAGGTCGGCTTCGATATCCTCAAGTCCCTGCGCATTCGTGCTCGCGGCATTAACTTCATTGCCTGCCCAACCTGCTCGCGTCAGGAGTTTGACGTTATCGGTACGGTCAACGCCCTGGAGCAGCGTCTGGAAGATATCATCACCCCGATGGATGTTTCGATCATCGGCTGCGTGGTGAATGGTCCGGGCGAAGCGCTGGTCTCCACCCTCGGCGTGACCGGCGGCAACAAGAAAAGCGGCCTTTATGAAGACGGCGTGCGTAAAGATCGACTGGACAACGACGACATGATCGACCAGCTGGAAGCGCGTATTCGTGCCAAAGCCTCGATGCTCGATGAAGCCCGTCGTATTGACGTTCAACAGCTTGAAGCAAAATAACGTGTTGGGAAGCGATACGCTTCCCGTGTATGATTGAACCTGCGGGCGCAAGGCGCCGGGGTTCATTTTTGTATATATAAAGAGAATAAACGTGGCAAAGAACATTCAAGCCATCCGTGGCATGAACGATTATCTGCCGGGCGAAACCGCTCTCTGGCAGCGCATTGAAGGCTCACTGAAGCAGGTGCTCGGTAGCTACGGTTACAGCGAAATCCGTTTGCCGATTGTAGAGCAGACCCCGTTATTCAAACGCGCGATCGGCGAAGTGACCGACGTGGTTGAAAAAGAGATGTACACCTTTGAGGACCGCAACGGCGATAGCCTGACGCTGCGTCCGGAAGGGACGGCGGGCTGCGTACGTGCCGGCATCGAACATGGTCTGCTGTACAATCAAGAACAGCGTCTGTGGTACGTCGGGCCAATGTTCCGCCACGAGCGTCCGCAGAAAGGTCGCTACCGCCAGTTCCATCAGATTGGCGCCGAAGTGTTTGGCCTGCAGGGCCCGGACATCGATGCCGAGCTGATTATGCTGACCGCGCGCTGGTGGCGTGAGCTGGGCATCTCCGATCACGTCAGCCTTGAGCTGAACTCCATCGGTTCGCTGGAAGCGCGTGCCAACTACCGCGACGCGCTGGTCGCTTACCTGGAGCAGTTTACCGATAAACTGGATGAAGACAGCAAACGCCGGATGTACACCAACCCGCTGCGGGTGCTGGACTCCAAGAACCCGGACGTGCAGGCGCTGCTGAACGACGCGCCGGCGCTCGGCGACTACCTCGACGAAGAGTCGAAAGCCCACTTTGCCGGCCTGTGCGCGCTGCTTGACGATGCCGGGATCCGCTACACCGTCAACCAGCGTCTGGTACGCGGCCTCGACTACTATAACCGTACCGTGTTCGAGTGGGTAACCACCAGCCTCGGTTCCCAGGGCACCGTCTGCGCCGGCGGTCGTTACGACGGCCTGGTTGAGCAGTTGGGCGGTCGTGCCACCCCGGGCGTGGGCTTTGCTATGGGGCTGGAACGTCTTGTTTTACTGGTCCAGGCAGTGAATCCGGAATTTAAAGCCGATCCTGTTGTCGATATATACCTGGTAGCCTCCGGGACCGATACTCAGTCTGCTGCAATGCGTCTGGCTGAGCAGGTTCGCGATGCGCTGCCCGGCGTCAAGCTGATGACCAACCACGGCGGCGGCAACTTTAAGAAGCAGTTTGCCCGCGCCGATAAGTGGGGCGCCCGTATCGCCCTGGTGGTCGGTGAGTCAGAGATCGCTGACGGAAACGTGGTAGTGAAGGATTTACGCTCAGGTGAGCAAACTACCGTAACGCAGGAGAGCGTTGCCGCGCATTTGCGCACACTTCTGGGTTAATCTCCCGGGAATTATTAGTCAGGAGAAGGACTGCGTGGAAACTTTTAACAACGAGAACGATCAGGTCGATGCGCTGAAGCGCTTCTTTGCCGAAAACGGCAAAGCGCTGGCGGTCGGGGTGATTTTAGGGATTGGCGCGCTGGTTGGCTGGCGCTACTGGACCTCCCATCAGCAGGATACGGCCAGAGACGCGTCTCTGGCTTACGAACAGGCGACTTCCGCGCTGAAATCGAATACGCCAGAAGTACTGTCAGGGGCGGAGAAATTCGCGGCTGACAATAAAAATACCTACGGCGCCTTCGCCTCTCTCGAGCTGGCACAGCATTTTGTTGAACAGAACGATCTGCCTAACGCTGAAAAGCAGCTGCAGCAGGGGCTGGCGGCCGCGTCTGATGATAACCTGAAATCGGTTATCAGCATGCGTCTTGCCCGCGTTCAGCTGCAGATGAAACAGGCTGATGCGGCGCTGAAAACCCTCGACAGCATCAAAGGTGAGGGCTGGACCGCCATTGTGGCCGATTTGCGCGGCGAAATTCTGTTGAGCAAAGGCGATAAGCAAGGGGCCCGTGCGGCGTGGGAAGCTGGCGTGAAAAGCGATGCTTCTCCTGCGCTCAGCGAAATGATGCGTATGAAAATGAATAATTTGTCCATCTGAGAGGGACTCGATGCAATTGCGTAAATTACTTTTGCCAGGGCTGCTTTCCGTTACCTTGCTGAGCGGGTGTTCGCTGTTTAATAGCGAAGAAGATGTGGTGAAAATGTCACCGCTGCCGACGGTAGAAAACCAGTTTACGCCGTCCACGTCCTGGAGCACCTCGGTTGGCGATGGTATCGGCGAATTTTACTCTAACCTTCATCCGGCCTTCGCCGACGGCGTAGTGTATGCTGCTGACCGTAAAGGCACCGTCAAAGCGCTGAACGCGGACGACGGCAAAGAGGTGTGGTCTGTGAACCTGGCGGAGAAAGATGGCTGGTTCTCGCGCGTGCCAGCGCTGCTTTCCGGCGGTGTGACCGTCTCTGGCGGCCATGTTTATATTGGCAGTGAGAAAGCGCAGCTGTATGCGCTGAATACCAGCGATGGTACCGTTGCCTGGCAAACCCGCGTTGCTGGCGAGGCGCTGTCGCGTCCGGTGGTGAGCGATGGCATGGTGCTGGTGCATACCAGTAACGGCCAGCTGCAGGCGTTGAATGAGACCGATGGTGCCGTGAAGTGGACCGTTAACCTCGATATGCCGGCACTCTCCCTGCGCGGCGAGTCTGCGCCTGCGACCGCTTATGGCGCGGCGATCGTCGGAGGCGACAACGGCCGCGTCAGTGCAGTATTGATGCAGCAGGGGCAGATGATTTGGCAGCAGCGTATTTCTACGGCCACCGGCCCGACGGAAATTGACCGCCTGAACGACGTCGACACGACGCCGATCATCGTTAACGGTGTGGTTTATGCGCTGGCTTATAACGGTAACCTGACCGCGCTGGACCTGCGTAGCGGCCAGATTATGTGGAAACGCGAGCTGGGTTCGGTGAATGATTTCATCGTCGATGGTAACCGTATCTACCTGGTTGACCAGAACGATCGCCTGCTGGCACTGACCACCGATGGTGGTGTGACCCTGTGGACGCAAAGCGATCTGCTGCACCGTTTGCTGACCGCGCCGGTGTTGTATAATGGCAATCTGGTCGTCGGTGATAGCGAAGGCTACATGCACTGGGTGAATCCGGAAGATGGCCATTTTGTGGCACAGCAGAAAGTCGATAGTTCCGGCTTCCTGACCGATCCGGTGGTTGCAGATGGTCGACTGCTGATCCAGGCGAAAGACGGTACGCTGTACGCGATTACGCGTTAATTACCGCTGTCGTGAATGATTAAGAAACGGCCCCTGGCAGACAGGGGCCGTTTTGACTTTTTTAAAAACGTCGTTAAGACGATGTTGCTTAGTGATTGTATGAGGCATTTAACATGATACCTGTGGTCGCGCTTGTCGGGCGCCCTAACGTTGGAAAATCCACGCTCTTTAACCGCCTGACGCGCACTCGTGATGCGCTGGTTGCGGATTTCCCGGGGCTGACTCGTGACCGTAAGTACGGTCGGGCCGAAGTCGAAGGCCGCGAATTCATCTGTATCGATACCGGTGGTATTGATGGTACGGAAGAGGGCGTGGAAACCCGGATGGCGGAGCAGTCGCTGTTGGCTATCGAAGAGGCCGATGTGGTGCTGTTTATGGTCGATGCGCGCGCAGGCCTGATGCCGGCGGACATCGCCATCGCTAAACATCTGCGCTCTCGTGAAAAGCCCACCTTCCTGGTGGCCAATAAAACCGACGGCATCGATGTCGACCAGGCGATGGCGGACTTCTGGTCCTTAGGCCTGGGTGATATCTATCCTATCGCTGCTTCGCACGGCCGCGGCGTGACCAGCCTGCTGGAGCAGGCCCTGCTGCCATGGGTGGATGAGATCAGCCCGCAGGAAGAGGTGGATGAAGACGCCGAATACTGGGCAAAATTCGAAGCCGAGCAGAATGGTGAAGCGGAAGAAGAGCCGGAGGACGACTTCAATCCGCAGGATCTGCCGATCAAGCTGGCGATTGTTGGACGCCCTAACGTCGGTAAATCAACCCTCACCAACCGCATCCTCGGTGAAGATCGCGTGGTGGTTTACGATATGCCGGGCACCACCCGCGACAGTATTTACATCCCGATGCAGCGTGACGAGCGTGAATATGTGCTCATCGATACCGCCGGGGTACGTAAGCGCGGGAAAATCACCGACGTCGTGGAAAAGTTCTCGGTGATCAAAACGCTGCAGGCGATTGAAGACGCCAACGTCGTGCTGCTGGTGATCGATGCTCGCGAAGGGATCTCCGATCAGGACCTCTCGCTGCTGGGCTTTATTCTCAACAGCGGTCGTTCGCTGGTGATCGTTGTTAACAAGTGGGATGGCCTGAGTCAGGAAGTGAAGGAGCAGGTGAAGGAGACCCTCGACTATCGTCTGGGCTTTATCGACTTTGCCCGGGTGCACTTCATCTCCGCCCTGCACGGTAGCGGCGTCGGCAACCTGTTTGAATCGGTACGCGAAGCCTATGACAGCGCCACCCGCCGCGTAAGCACCGCGATGCTGACCCGGATCATGAACATGGCGGCGGAAGATCATCAGCCACCGCTGGTGCGTGGCCGTCGCGTGAAGCTGAAATATGCCCACGCCGGGGGCTACAACCCGCCTATCGTGGTGATCCACGGTAACCAGGTGAAGGATCTGCCGGATTCCTACAAGCGCTACCTGATGAACTACTTCCGTAAATCCCTGGACGTGATGGGTACGCCAATCCGGATCCAGTTCAAGGAAGGGGAAAACCCGTTCGCCAACAAGCGCAACACCCTGACGCCGAACCAGATGCGTAAACGTAAGCGCCTGATCAAGCACATCAAGAAAAGCAAATAATCATCAAACCCGCTTCGGCGGGTTTTTTGTGGCCGCCATGCCGGTAAATGTCAAAACCTTCCGCCATAATCCCGCGATACTTCGCGGGGAACAGAGCGGCTCAAAGGTGGACTTACTATGCAGATTGGTTTTATCGGCCTCGGCGCGGTGGTGGAAACCGCCTATTTACCGGCGCTGCGTCGCCTGGGAAACATCATCGACCGCTGCCAGGGCTATGACCTGGACTGCAGCAGAGCGCTGCCGGGGATCCAGCGCTGTAGTTCGCTGTCGGCACTGCTGGCCGAACCTCTGGATACGCTCTTCATTACCACCTCATCACTTCAGCATCTGCCCGTGCTGGAGAGAGCGTTAGCCAGCGGCATTTCCCGCATCGTGGTGGAAAAGCCGATCGTGGCCAACCTTGAGCAGGCCGCCCGGCTGCGGGCGCTGCTGGCGCCGCCTGAGCAGGCCGCGCGGGTGCTGGCTCTTGACCACTGGATGGCGCGAGGCGTTGCGCTGAACGCTCCTGGCCCACGGTGGCGGGCGGAAGGGGAGGCCAGCCGCCAGCCGCCGCCGCACCTGTCAGCGCAGGATATCGTCTGGCTCGAAGGCTATTTACAGGAGCCAAGCGGCTTTAACGCTGCCGGAGAGCCGGTCGCGCTCAATTTTGCCACCGGGGAGCTGGATACCCGGCAGCTGCGTCACCCTGATGGGGTGATCCTTGATATCGGCACCCATGTCCTGGCGATGCTCCGCGAAACCCTGCACGCCAGCGGAAGCGATACGGCGCTGAGCCTTTCCCTTCGGGTGGCGAAAGACCGCCTCGGCCATGGCATCGCCCCTGGGGATACGGTCACCGCAGAGGGGGAGGCGCATCTGCAGGGAACCCTGGGCACTATCCCGCTCAATATCTGGCTAAACAAATACGCGGGCCCCGCAGGCGGGCAAAAGGGAATGCGGATAGGGCTGCGGGACGGGCGAATCCTCATCCTCGACCGCTCCCCTGAGGGCGAAATGGTGACGCTGCACGACGGCGAGCGGATCCAGCGCTGGACCCGCCCCGGGACGATCTATTCGCACTGCCTCGATGAGCAGATCCTCGGCGCGGATAATCTGTTTATCCGGGCGCCCGACAGCGTGGCCGGGTTGACGCGACGTCGGCTTGAGGAAGTGGAATGGCTGCTCCGGCTACAGCAGCAATTACGCGGCCCTCATTAAACCCGGAACATGATAAAATAGGTGCAGATAAACGTTGAAAGGAATGGTTATGGAACTTGATTGCCCTCTGTGCCACGCGCCGTTAGATGTCAAAGGCAGCAGCGCGCATTGCGCCCAGTGCGAAAGGGTATTTGCCCTCGAGGCCCGCTGCCCGGAATGCCACCAGCCGCTGGAGGTGCTCAAGGCGTGCGGCGCGGTGGATTACTTTTGCCAGCATGGGCATGGCCTGATCTCGAAAAAACGGGTGGAATTTATTCCGCTGGTTTAGTGGGCGAAGGCTTTCTGGCTCGCGTTTTTTTTACCGGCGCGATCTGCTTCACTTCGCTTTCGACCCAGCCGTCTTTCAGGCGGGTGGTGAGCAGATCGCCGGTTTTGACCTGTTTTGTCTGTTTCAGCACCGTACCGTCGCTCACCGAGGTGACGCTGTAGCCGCGCGCCAGAGTGGCTAAGGGACTCACCGCCTCCAGATGGGTCACCGCGTTGCCAAACCGTTCACGCCGCTCGCTGAGGCGGCCACGCATATTTTCCGCCAGCCGGTATTCCAGCTGCTGGATCCGCGATTGCGCCCGGTGGATCCGTGGCTGCGGGTTGTAGTGATCCAGACGTTGAACGGTGCGCTTTTGCCGCTGTTCGGCGCGCTTAAGCTGCGATTCCACGGCGATACGCATCCGCTGGCGCAGGCGTTCCAGGGCGGTCTGCTGGCGGGCCAGGCGCAGCTGCGGATGCTGTTGCTGCAGGCGATGGAACAGCTGGGTAAAACGGCGCTGGCGACTGGCGAGGAAATAGTCCATCGCCATCTCCAGACGCTGCTGTCCGGACTGCAGCTGGCGCAGCAGCTCCTGCTGATTGCGGCTGACGATCTCCGCGGCGGCTGAGGGAGTCGGTGCTCGCAGGTCGGCAACAAAATCGGCGATCGTGACGTCGGTTTCATGGCCGACGGCGCTAACGATAGGGATCTGGCTGGCGAAAATAGCCCGTGCCACCCGTTCATCGTTAAAACTCCACAGATCCTCCAGCGAACCGCCGCCGCGTCCGACAATCAGTACGTCACACTCCTGGCGCGCGTTGGCCAGCGCGATGGCGCGCACAATCTGCCCGGGGGCGTCGTCACCCTGGACCGCGGTTGGGTAGATGATCACCGGCAGCCCGGGATCGCGGCGCCTGAGAACATGGAGAATATCGTGCAGCGCCGCACCGGTTTTCGAGGTGATGACGCCGACGCAGTGGGCGGGTGAGGGGAGCGCCTGCTTATGTTTTTGCTCGAACAGTCCTTCCGCCGTTAACTGCGCTTTGAGCTGCTCATACTTCTGCTGTAATAACCCTTCGCCGGCGGGCTGCATGCTTTCGACGATAATCTGGTAGTCGCCGCGCGGCTCATACAGGGTGATGTTGGCGCGAACCAGCACCTGCTGCCCGTGCTGTGGGCGAAACGTCACCCGGCGGTTGCTGTTGCGGAACATCGCGCAGCGCACCTGGGCGTTATCGTCTTTTAAGGTGAAGTACCAGTGGCCAGAGGAGGGCTGGCTGAAGTTAGAGATCTCGCCGCTGATCCAAACCTGGCCCATTTCGCGCTCAAGCAGCAGACGCACCGTCTGATTGAGGCGGCTTACGGTAAAAATTGCGGGGGATTGAGAGGGTAACATGTGAGCAAGATCAAACTTTAAATCAGCAGGTTATTCAGTCGATAGTAACGCGCTCAGAGGGGATGGCAAGTATTATTTGCAAAAAAGGGTAGATGCAATCGGTTACGCTCTGTATAATGCCACGGCAATATTTATCCACCCTGGTCGAGATATTGCCCATGCTACGTATCGCTAAAGAAGCCCTGACGTTTGACGACGTCCTCCTCGTTCCCGCTCATTCTACCGTTCTGCCGAATACTGCCGATCTCAGCACTCAGCTGACGAAAACCATTCGTCTGAATATTCCTATGCTCTCCGCAGCCATGGATACCGTAACGGAAGCGCGTCTGGCTATTGCCCTGGCACAGGAAGGCGGCATCGGCTTTATTCACAAAAACATGTCCATCGAGCGCCAGGCGGAAGAAGTTCGTCGCGTGAAGAAACATGAGTCCGGCGTGGTCACCGACCCGCAGACCGTTCTGCCAACCACCACCCTGCGTGAAGTGAAAGAGCTGACCGAGCGTAACGGCTTCGCCGGCTACCCGGTGGTTACCGAAGAGAACGAGCTGGTCGGTATCATCACTGGCCGCGACGTGCGTTTCGTCACCGATTTGAACCAGCCGGTCAGCGTCTATATGACCCCGAAAGAGCGCCTGGTTACCGTACGTGAAGGCGAAAGCCGCGAGGTGGTCTTCGCTAAGATGCATGAAAAACGCGTTGAGAAGGCGCTGGTCGTGGATGAGAGCTTCCACCTGCGCGGCATGATCACCGTTAAAGATTTCCAGAAAGCAGAACGTAAACCGAATGCCTGTAAAGATGAGCAGGGACGTCTGCGCGTAGGCGCGGCGGTCGGCGCTGGTGCCGGCAACGAAGAGCGCGTAGACGCGCTGGTAGCCGCGGGCGTTGACGTTCTGCTGATCGACTCCTCGCACGGTCATTCTGAAGGCGTCCTGCAGCGCATTCGTGAAACCCGCGCGAAATACCCAGACCTGCAAATCATCGGCGGCAACGTGGCCACCGGTGCAGGCGCGCGCGCGCTGGCGGAAGCCGGTTGCAGCGCAGTGAAAGTGGGTATCGGCCCGGGCTCCATCTGTACGACCCGTATCGTCACCGGCGTAGGCGTGCCGCAGATCACCGCCGTTTCCGACGCGGTGGAAGCACTGGAAGGGACCGGTATTCCGGTTATCGCTGACGGCGGTATCCGTTTCTCCGGCGATATCGCCAAAGCCATCGCTGCCGGCGCGGCTGCGGTGATGGTCGGCTCTATGCTGGCGGGTACCGAAGAATCCCCGGGTGAAATCGAACTCTACCAGGGCCGTTCTTACAAATCTTACCGCGGCATGGGCTCTCTTGGCGCGATGTCTAAAGGCTCCTCTGACCGCTACTTCCAGAGCGATAACGCCGCTGACAAACTGGTGCCGGAAGGTATCGAAGGCCGCGTGGCCTATAAAGGTCGCCTGAAAGAGATTATTCACCAGCAGATGGGCGGTCTGCGTTCCTGTATGGGCCTGACCGGCTGTGGTACCATTGACCTGCTGCGTACCAAAGCTGAATTCGTACGCATCAGCGGTGCGGGTATTCAGGAAAGCCACGTTCACGACGTGACCATCACCAAAGAGTCCCCGAACTACCGTCTGGGCTCCTGATTTCTTCGCCCGACCTAGCGTCGGGCGATTTATTTACTCTGTTTCACTTGCCTCGGAATTAGCGTCAATGACGGAAAACATTCATAAACATCGCATTCTCATCCTCGACTTCGGCTCTCAGTATACTCAGCTGGTGGCGCGTCGCGTGCGTGAGCTGGGCGTCTACTGTGAGCTGTGGGCGTGGGATGTCACGGAAGCACAGATCCGCGAATTCAATCCAAGCGGCATCATTCTTTCCGGCGGCCCGGAAAGTACTACCGAAGAGAACAGCCCGCGCGCGCCGCAGTATGTGTTTGAAGCCGGCGTGCCGGTATTTGGCGTCTGCTACGGCATGCAGACCATGGCGATGCAGCTGGGCGGCCATGTGGAAGGTTCTAACGAGCGTGAGTTTGGCTACGCGCAGGTTGAAGTGGTTAACGACAGCGCGCTGGTGCGTGGTATCGAAGACTCCCTGACCGCAGACGGTAAACCGCTGCTGGACGTGTGGATGAGCCACGGCGACAAGGTCACCGCCATCCCGTCTGACTTCGTCACCGTCGCCAGCACCGACAACTGCCCGTTTGCCATTATGGCCAACGAAGAAAAACGCTTCTACGGCGTGCAGTTCCACCCGGAAGTGACCCACACCCGTCAGGGGATGCGTATGCTGGAGCGCTTCGTGCGCGACATCTGCCAGTGTGAAGCCCTGTGGACCCCGGCGAAAATCATCGACGACGCCGTTGAGCGTATCCGCCAGCAGGTTGGCGATGACAAAGTGATCCTTGGCCTCTCCGGCGGCGTGGACTCTTCGGTGACCGCGATGTTGCTGCACCGCGCCATCGGCAAAAACCTGACCTGCGTATTCGTGGATAACGGTCTCCTGCGTCTGAATGAAGCGCAGCAGGTGATGGACATGTTTGGCGACCACTTTGGCCTGAACATTGTTCACGTTGAAGGCGAGCAGCGCTTCCTCGATGCGCTGAAAGGCGAGAACGATCCGGAAGCGAAACGTAAAATCATCGGCCGCGTCTTCGTGGAAGTGTTCGACGAAGAAGCGCTGAAGCTGGACGACGTCAAATGGCTGGCGCAGGGTACCATCTACCCTGACGTTATCGAATCTGCCGCTTCCGCTACCGGTAAAGCGCACGTCATCAAATCTCACCACAACGTGGGCGGCCTGCCGAAAGAGATGAAGATGGGGCTGGTTGAGCCGCTGCGTGAGCTGTTCAAAGACGAAGTGCGTAAGATCGGTCTGGAACTGGGCCTGCCGTACGATATGCTCTACCGTCACCCGTTCCCGGGCCCGGGCCTCGGCGTGCGCGTGCTGGGCGAAGTGAAGAAAGAGTACTGCGACCTGCTGCGTCGTGCGGACGCTATCTTCATCGAAGAGCTGCACAAAGCTGACCTGTACAACAAAGTGAGCCAGGCGTTTACCGTGTTCCTGCCGGTGCGCTCCGTCGGCGTAATGGGCGATGGGCGTAAATACGACTGGGTCGTTTCCCTGCGTGCGGTGGAAACCATCGACTTTATGACCGCGCACTGGGCGCACCTGCCGTATGATTTCCTCGGCCGCGTCTCTAACCGCATTATCAATGAAGTGAACGGTATCTCCCGCGTGGTGTATGACATCAGCGGTAAGCCGCCAGCAACGATTGAGTGGGAATGATTTCGCGTCTGGCAACAGCCTGCACGTAAAAGCAGTAAAGTACCTCTAAGCCCGCGTAACTGCGGGCTTTTTTGTTTTTATGTCTGGCACTTTCTGGCAGTTGTTAGCAACGGGAAGCACGGTTTTTTCAATGGAATTTTTGATGGTACTCTCTGGTTTTGAATTCAGGTTTGAAAAAGTACCATGTAATAAATTTCGGTTGAGTTATGGTATTTGTTTTTTATAACTCAATTAAAAACAGAGAGTTAAACAACTTTTCTGGATTTTTTACAACATGGTATTTTTGATAAAGGAAAACAATAAAACATGTTGACTGACACCAGGCTGCGTCACCTTAAGCCGAAGGAGAAACTCTATAAAGTTAATGACCGTGATGGTCTGTATGTTGCGGTCACTCCGGCTGGAACTATTTCATTTCGTTATAACTATTCAATAAACGGAAGACAGGAGACCGTTACTTTTGGCCGCTATGGTGTTGGAGGGATCACGCTTGCAGAAGCGCGTGAACGGCTCAATGAAGCCAAAAAAATGGTTGCCGGTGGAAGATCGCCAGCGAGGGAAAAAGCTAGAGATAAAGCGCGTATCAAAGATGCGGAGACTTTTGGTGCATGGGCTGAGAAATGGTTACGCGGCTATCAAATGGCTGAATCGACGCGTGATATGCGGCGTTCAGTATATCAAAGGGAGTTGAAGTCAAAATTTGCGCAGCAGAAATTGACCGAGATTACACATGAAGACTTACGCGCATTAACCGATAACATTGTCGAGAGAGGGGCACCGGCGACAGCTGTGCACGTCAGAGAGATTGTATTGCAAGTCTATCGTTGGGCTATTGAGCGCGGTCAGAAGGTTGAGAATCCCGCTGATCTGGTACGGCCTGCAAGCATAGCGAAATTTGAGCCTCGTGACAGGGCATTGACGCCAGTTGAAATTGGTCTGATGTATCGTTACATGGAACGGGTAGGAACGACGCCATCAATCAGAGCAGCGGTTAAACTTTTGCTGTTAACGATGGTACGTAAAAGTGAGCTTACTAACGCAACCTGGAACGAGATCAATTTTAGTGAGGCATTATGGACGATACCAAAGGAAAGGATGAAACGACGTAATCCACATTTGGTTTTTCTTTCCAGACAGGCAATGGATATTATGGTTGCTCTCAAAACCTTTGCCGGTAGCTCTGATTTTATCCTTCCTTCGCGGTACGATTCCGATGCGCCAATGAGTAGCGCTACTTTAAACCGGGTTTTGACACTGACGTATCGTCTGGCTCAGAAAGAAGGGGAGTTGTTACCTAAGTTTGGTCCCCATGACTTACGGCGTACTGCCAGCACCTTGCTACATGAGGCCGGGTACAATACTGACTGGATTGAGAAGTGCCTTGCCCATGAACAAAAGGGGGTACGAGCTGTTTATAACAAGGCTGAATATCGTGAGCAGAGGGCCGAGATGCTACAAGATTGGGCGAATATGATTGATGAATGGACTAGTAAGTAGTTAATAATCAGTAATTTAAGTGGATATACTTCTTTTATCTACGCCAGGAGAGCAATTTTAGCCGCTAAAATTTACTGAATCTTTACTGGTTTTATCTGGATTGCATAAAAAGGAAAAATAAAAGTGCCTGAGTTGTCTGTAATTATACAATGGATGAATCAATACCCTAAGACCGGCTGGCTGTTGCTGTGTATCTATATTGCACTCGGTGTAGTTCGTCACAGAGTAATTAATGCTGAATCTGGAAGTGTATTTCGTGGACTACTCAATCTTAGGAAGCGCCGGCTAGAGCAAATGCTGACACAGCCATATTTGAATAAAAATGCGGTCCGTCTGGCAAAGCGTGAGCTTCGTCAGCGCAGCCTTTATCGGCTCACAGGCTTGTATAATTATCGGCTGCAGGATTTGGCTGTAATAATGTGTGATCGATATGGGTTGCGGGCTGGTTATCTCAAGCCGTGGCGTAACTGGCTCGAAGAACGGGATGGACGGATTGTGTTCAACAGGAAATGGCATTGTTTTCGCTGGCGTCTTTTTCTGGTAGGTCAGATTGTAAACACAGTTCTACTAATATTATTCATTATGTATATAGTTTCTCATTCTTCGGCCGAAATGATCGCACCGCTTATGTTACTCTTCATGCTTGTATGGTGGTTTCCTTGGCTAATGATCACCTCGGTACCTACCCCTAGGTGGACTCGCGAAATGGAAGTCTATCTTGAGAAATTTAACGCTGAACAGACCATGGTTTAAACTGTTCTTTGTTACCATGCATTCAGAGTGAATTGTCAGAGTTTTGGAAGATTCCATCCTACGAGTAATACTCACACGGTAATTCACATAATCCATAGGTTAAGTCATAAGCTTCTTGACCCTACATCAGAAGACGAATTTTAGCTGCTAAAAGTTTGGGCATATTTGGACTAAAATGACACCGACATGATTCTAATAATTAAGCCAGTACCTAATGAGCCAAGAGAAGACAACTGTAAACGCCCCTTGGCTTAGACTTGCTTTCAGGAAAGCGAATGCTTTTTATGGTCAGGGACAAGTAAGGGGATGAGCCATTGCATAACCATAAAACCAATTCGTTCTATGTCATTACAGATCGGCTTCAGTGATTTACTGGTGAGGTAGTATCACTGTGATCCGTTTTGCATAACGCTTACAGCTGCGCTACAAACAATAAACTATAATACTGTATTTTCAAAATCATCAATTTGAAGCAGGGTAATCGCGAAAAACCACTCGTAAGTGGCTGGTTATAATTCAATAAAGTGGATGATATTAAGACTTAAACTGCCACCATAATAGCTCGTGGATATACTATTTTAAATATAAAATTCTTTCCTCACAGACGCTAAGGCCTTGGACACAGCCTGCTTTGTCATAGTTGTGTAGTGATTTTTTTCTAAAACCTGTGCGGTTTCAAACTGGTTAAAACCTTGGTGTTTTAATATGATTATTTTTTTCTTAGTATCAGTGAATTTGGAGTCAACCATTCGTCTGGCAATATTCCTAAGTTTATCTAGATCTGCTGGGGTTAAAGTTTGACCCTGCATCCACTCATGAAAATAGGTATCAATCAATATATCCCCTGTGTTTGCGTTAGCTTTATGCGGTTTAGCGCATTGCCGTCTAAGCCTTATTAATTCTTTATTGAACTGTTCGAGAGACCGCTTTCCTTGTCTGTATTTTGGATTCCATAGACCATTGGTGAGTTTGGGCCTATGGTCAGAACAATATCGATGACTAAGGACCTGTTTTTCATGAACGGGGAACTCATTATCGTTAGCAACAAATTCTGATATCTCACTGATTAACTTGGAAAATTCGGTTAGATTACCGCAGAACTCGCAATAACCGAGCTTACGCTGTGAATTTATAGTTACTCCTTTTGCAGGAGAGGATTTCTTCGGCCGCTTGGATGCGCACTCACTGACTAATTCAATAAGAGACTCAATCGTAGCGGTAAAGCATTTATCAAGAGAAGTTTGTTGATCTAAAGTCAGAACGAAATTACGCAAAAGAAGTCTTTGTGCCTGTACTACGACGTTTAAGCCCACTTTTTTAAGTACATCACTAAATCCTAGATTTACTCCAGAAATGTAGTCTTTATGACTTGGTGGCAGGGAATTTACATAAGCAGCTACTGCTGGATCAATAACTTCCTGTATGAGACGCAGTATTGGATACCTCCGTGAAAATATGGAGTACGGATAACTACGCTCTACAAATAATTTAATTGCAGCTGCAACTGTGAGGTCACAGCCTTCCCAGATAGTAATTTTCATGTCAACCATTTTAGCCAATGAATAGGTTTTAGCAAGTGGTAATGCTTGGCATTGTATAGGCCTGATTGGAAACAGG
The DNA here is from genome assembly GCF_057784655.1 of Klebsiella sp. PK18. NCBI lineage: Bacteria > Pseudomonadati > Pseudomonadota > Gammaproteobacteria > Enterobacterales > Enterobacteriaceae > Klebsiella > Klebsiella sp. PK18. Next base: position 1,310,311 of record NZ_CM173493.1, read on the forward strand.
AGGAAGGCAGATGCAAACAAAGGCACATAGCACGCTCATTAACAGAAAAACACTTCTGGAAATGATCCCATTGTCAGCCCGCACTATTTATAACCTTGAACAGCGAGGCGAGTTTCCTCGCCGTATAGCACTTACTAGCCGAAATGTTGCATGGCAGTTATCCGAAGTAGAACAGTGGATTGCGGATCGTAAATCAGCAATGTTTAAAGCGGCCAGACCCGGTGTTGTTTTAGGTAGGTAACAGCAATGTCATTGAACATAATGGAAGCATTTGAAGCTAAGCCACAACCAATTGATTACGTCTTGCCTAATTTGGCTATTGGTACTATCGGAGCGATTGTTTCTCCGGGAGGCGCTGGAAAGTCAATGCTGGCATTACAATTGGCTGTGCAGATTACTTGTGGTGTAGATCTTTTAAACTTTGGTGAATATCCGACTGGGTTGGTGGCATATTTACCTGTGGAGGACTCTGAAACCATCGTTCACCATCGTTTATATGCTTTGGGAAAATATCTAACAGCACGTCAGCAGCAGATTGTAGCTGATAAGCTACTGGTCGAACCTTTGGTAGGGAAGTGTCCAAATATTTTCTTGCCGGATTGGAGCAACTTGATCAATAAAGTTTCAAAAGGTAGACGTTTAATAATTTTGGATACTCTTCGCCGTTTCCACCAGGAGGATGAGAATAATAGCGCAGCAATGTCCAAAGTCATTGGAAAGCTAGAAGGTATTGCTGCTGATACTGGATGTTCGATTATATTTCTACACCATTCAAACAAAGGCGCTGCCACGATGGGGGTTGGTGATATACAGCAGGCAAGCAGGGGTAGTAGCGTCCTGGTTGATAATATACGGTGGCAATCTTATCTGGCGGGCATGACCGCCTTGGAAGCGAAGACGTATGGTATTTCTGATGATGTTCGAGGTCAATTTGTTAGATTTGGAATAAATAAAGTAAATTATGGAGAACGTGCGCCAGATCGTTGGTTACAGAGACATGAGGGGGGAGTATTAAAAATAACGGCGCTCAGCTCGAAGAATAATAAAAAGCTTACTAAAGAAAGAACATCTACCTGGAGTGGCGCTGACAATGACAACTGGTAATAAAGTGGCACCCACAAGTACAGCTTGGCAAGCCCGAGTAATTCTGTACCAGCCAAGCCAGCGTCCTAAGGAGGTGAAGGGACAATGGATGGAGACTAGTTTTGGTCGTTGTCGTGTTACCGGACGGCTCGGACAGCGTCATGCCGATATCGTAGAGACAATATTATATGTTGCCGAGCAACGTCGTGAAATTTCTGATGGTGGAATCGAATTATTAGTAGATCCAGCGAAAGTACGCCGAACGCTATCCGATGCACAATACAGTTATGGTCATATACAGAAATTGCTTTTAGATCTGCGCGTCGCAACAGTTGAAATTATAACGCCAGAGCTGGAGAAAAGCGGCGACTGTATAATAGGGGGACTGATCGATCATGTAGTGCCATCACCTATGACGCGTCCAGATCCTTTGACTGGGGGAGAACGCCGTTTATGGCGTGTCCGTCTGGGTGTTGCATTAGCGATGTTACTCAAAAAAGATTTGCCATTTTATTATCATCCTGGCCCCATAGCTCGGCTACAACATGGTATTAGCCAGGCAGTCGCTCGTCATGTCTTAACCCATAGGAATAATCCTTTAGGAGGGTGGTATATGGATACGTTGATATTAGCAGTGTGCGGTGAAGGAACGAGTAATATGACTTTACGTAACTATCGTCGGAGATTGAAAGAAGATTCCGTGCAATTGCTGGAAATTGGAATTGATTTGAATGGTTCTAGGATAAAACGTGTCACAACGGCCCGATATTGTGTCACAACGGCCCGATAGCGTGTTATAGCGGCCCGGTAGCGTGCTACAGCGGCCCGATTTTTTACTATTCAGCAGTATTTACAGGATCGTTCAGGATCTACAGTCTTTGAAATCACCTGTCTGAGCAGGCGCTTTCAAATCTAGAATCGGCCAAAGGCCGATGGTTGTACGCCAGAAGAAGAGATTACTTACTCGTTTGGTATATTGACACTTGAGGTAGGTTTTATGACATATGAGGTACGCCCCTAGCTTTAGGCATAGGGAGGAAGATTTTAGCCGCTAAAATCTGCAATGCACATGCTTTGACAATGTAAGAAAAAAGTGCATGAGAAAATAAAAGATTTCTTACAATATATCGAAACATAAATACAGTTGGTGGACGCCCATTTATAACTACTAAAGGTCATTTTCAAAAGGGAGAAATATAGTTTCCTTGCAAGAAACACATTTGCTGCAGATCTTTACCCGAGTAATTCTATATTAATACGTTAAGAAAACACATCCTGTACACTGAAATACACATTGATGTGCACAGATATACTACGGCAACAGTAGGGCAGGACATGTAAAGTAGGCCCACCGCTACGGTGTTCCAACTTTACCACTCCCTATTCGCCGCATCGCGGCTCAAGGGCGTCCTGCTCTGCGAGGCTGCCAGGCTACCGCCTGTATGGAGAGCTATATGAAAGTTACTCAGACTAGAAAAAATAGTACGCCAATAAAAGTTTATTGTTTACCCGAAGAAAAAATTCTCATCCAAGAAAATGCAGAAGCATCTGGATTAAGTCTTGCCTGTTTTGTTCGTAGAGTTGCAATGGGTTATCAGGTTGATTCTATCGTAGATATAAAACAGGTTAATGAACTTAGCCGAGTAAACGCTGATCTTGGAAGACTTGGCGGATTACTTAAATTATGGCTCGCAAATGATCCTCGAACAGTTGATTTTTCACCCACACTGATAAGAACCTTGCTTGCGAAAATAGAATCAACTCGGCAAGAACTAAGGAACATTATGGATAAAATTTTGGATAAATAAATGTGTGGTTTCCTATATACCTGCGTCTGTTAAAAGACAGTGTGTTAAATATTACTGAACTGATGAAAAAGAGGTAAGCAAATGAATTTAATGTTCCGAGTGGTTTCATTACAAAGAGGGATTTTAGCCGCTAAAAAAGCTTTAATAGTTCCTTTCGTGGCGTCCGTCATGGCATTACCGGTTAAGGCCGGAATTCCCGTTATTGATGGCACTAATGTGGTTCAGACCACAATCAGCGCAGTTAACAACGTTCAGGCTGTGACTAAACAGATCCAGCAGTACCAGACGCAGCTGCAGCAGTATGAAAACATGCTCAAAAATACCGTCGCACCTGCGGCCTATATCTGGGATCAGGCCAATTCAACCATCAACAAATTGTTGCAGGCGCAGGACACTCTTAATTACTACAAAAATCAGGCCGGGAGTCTTGATTCATATCTGAAACGTTATCAGGACGTGAATTACTACCGCTCATCACCGTGCTTTAACAGTAATGTTGAATGTACTGCAGATGAAATCAGCGCACTGCGTAAAGCAGAACAGAACAGCTCTGAGGCGCGTAAAAAGGCCAATGACGCCGTTTTTAAGGCTCTTGATGAACAGCAAGAAACACTGCAAAGCGATGCTGATAACCTGGCAGATTTGCAAACTCAGGCAACCGGCGCACAAGGGCAAATGGAAGCTATTCAGGCGGCAAACCAGCTTGCCAGTGCACAGACAAACCAGTTACTGCAAATCCGCTCTCTCTTGGTAGCCCAGCAAAACGCTGCAGCAACGCTGGCACAGACTCAGGCAGATAAAGAATCACAACAGATAGCCGCTGATGAAAAAGCGTTAGCTGGAGAGAATACACCAAGCCCGAAGCGAATTTGGTGAGGAAACGCAGAATGAAAGATAATCTTTTGATTGTATTTATTCTGATCAGTTTATTGGCCATATGTTCTTGCGATAAAAATGATAAAGATTGTTTATCGACGCCAGATAATAAATTTGATGAAAATAAATACGATAAATGTGCTCTACGGAGTAATAATAAACCAAGCCCTAAACGAGAATGGTAATCATGAAAATAGTAAGTAAGCTCACCTTTTTAGGTATCATACTTTTCTTTTCTATAAATGCCTATGCTGGTCAATTAGATAGTAGCGGGCTACTTGATTCTTTATTAGATAAATTTCAACAAGTAGCCAGTACATGGACAACAGTAATTGCTGACTATGCAAATTGGCTCTTCTGGGGGCTGGTATTAATAAGTATGGTTTGGACATTTGGTATGATGGCGATGCAAGGGGAAGGGTTGACAGGCGTACTTGCTGAAATAGTTCGCTTTTTTGCCGTCATTGGTTTTTTTTATTATCTTTTAATCAACGGCCCATCCATATCGCAATCCATCATTAATTCAATGAGACAACTTGCAGCAAACGCTTTAGGAATAAGTACTGGTATTTCGCCCTCAAGTATAGTTGATATGGCGTTTGCAATATTAACAAAGGTCAGTTCAGCCGCATCAATTTGGTCGCCAATGATATCCACCATTATGATAACAGTCGCGATAATCGTTTTGGTAGTGATGTCCCTTATAGCGGTAAATATGCTAATCATGTTGGTTTCTGCATGGGTGTTATGTTATGCAGGAGTTATATTGCTTGGATTTGGTGGTTCGAAATGGACCTCTGATATAGCAATTAATTACTTACGAACTGTTTTATCGATTGGCCTTCAATTATTCACGATGACATTAATTATTGGGATTGGACAATCATTTATAGATCAATATTTTTCTCTTATTAGAGATGATGTTCCTGATCTTAATAGTCTTATCGTTTTGCTTCTGGCGTCAATTATCCTGTTAGTATTAACGAATAAGCTACCACTGTTGTTATCAGGTGTTGTAGGAGGGGCTTCTTTACAAGGGATTGGTGGATTTGGGGCGGGTATGATTACCGGCGCTGCCGCTACTGCCATCAGCGGTGCAGGAGCAATGGCAATGGGGGCATCAGCTCAACTCAGCGGCGGAGCCTCTGCATTAAAGGCAGCGTTCGAGTCTGCGCAAGCTGCCATGGCCGAAGAATCTGGTTCAGGTGGTGGAGGCCGTTCCGGTGGAGGATTTGGCGGCGGGGAAGATACCGGTTCTGTAGATACTTCTGGAGGCCAACCCTCAGGCAGTTCCGGTGGTTCGTCAGCAGGGAGCAGTTCAGTTAGCACCAGTGGAGGAAGTCAGGGGTTTGCTTCATTCTCACGAGCTGGCCGCATGGCAAGCCATATGGGAAGCAGCATGGCCAACGGAGCTGCTGAGTACCAGAAAATGAAGCGAAGTAGCAATTCTTCTCGTGTCCAACAAACTATTGGAGGGGAGTTGGCGACTCAGATACGTAAGCAGACAGCTACTCATCGGGATAACCGCGAACATGATGATTTTGCCGATGATAGCTTATCGGGTAATAATAAATCTTAAGTCACGTGCGTCAGTTAACGAGGTAGCGTGAGCTGACGCTTTCACTGTGCGAACTTTACTCCTGCAATTCAAAGGAAAAACATGTCCAGGACTCCCTATACACGGTTACGCATTGAGGGCTTCCGCAAAGCAGAGGCTTCCCTGAGACTTGAAGGAATGGACCCCAGTGGTACGCCACTGTACGAGTCCATTAAGGCACGTATTATTTCAGGTGAGCTTACGTATGAGCTGGGGCGTTCAGAGATTCTTGCATACTACACAAAAGCAGATACCGCCGGGCCTGTGACAGTGGGAGAAATGTTGGCAGAGGAATTTTTGAAACCGCTGAACATGTCTAATGATGCTTTAGGAGAAGCTATGGGGATTTCTCGGCAGGATGTTGAATATATCATCTGCGGCATGCGTCGTCTTAGCGATAATGAAGCCCGCGTTCTTGCTGAGATATTTGGGACAGACGATGACTTCTGGAGCAATCTTGAGACGTTGCAAGACGGTAAGGAACATCGACGAAAATAATCTGTCTGCTGCCACCACACTTGCAGTAACACAGCCGCCCCTCAAATGTCATAAAAGTTAGAACACTTATCGGGGTCTTTACTCGAAGCAACAATTCTCACCATAAACAGATAACGGTCCTTTGTTAAACTCTGAGTAGGAGCATGAATTAGCTATAGAGCCGGGTTCCATTCTTTTAAACTCACTACCATGAAGTTGCAACGAAAGTTAGCCATCCTCCCCTATTTCAAGAAAGGTAGCGTCTGTCATGGCACTTGAATCCTCGTTTAGCTTTTTCAGCAAAGCGGGCACTTGTCTTTAATGGACCATATCCTCTTTAGGTGATCAATATTTTCTGTAGGTAAAGTGACCGACGCTTTACGCATTGACTTGTCTAAATCATGTATGAGCATTGTTGGATAGGCAATTGCAAGGTGGTCTGCAAGATATGTATATATAAACTTGTCGTCATCCCGATATGACCTGAAACGCTTTCCGAGATCTGATTCTCCAGATATTAAGCAGCGATGGAAATCTGGGTCAGTAAAGCCATGTGTATAATTGACATTTTCCCTGTGCTTTCTGAGGCTTTCATAAGCTTCCTGAGAGTCTGAGGATAAAAACCAGCTTTTATTCATACAAGGTATCTTTCTGAGAGTAACCCAGTTCCAATGGTGGCTTGATTTACCACCCTTTAAAAACTTACTGCTTTGAATATCTAATAGCATTTCTCCGCTGCAGTTGAAGGGGATAACTCGATTTAAGATGAGCATTGCACGCAGGCTGTAGAAGCACGAATAATAAAGTCTCACGATTGACCAAGATATTGAGCCCTTCTGTAGTCCTGAGATGGCTTCGGCATAAGATAAAGCTGCTGCATATGCTGATCCTACTAAAGCATCATCAATAGTTGAACTTATAGCAGAAATATCGGCATTGCTAGGAGTGAAATGGTCGTAGGAAACTCCTGAAGGTTTATTAGAGAAGGATTGGCTTGCTAATCTGGCAGCATCTGACATGTTTTTCTGACTAGAGTTTGAAGCCCTGAGAAGAGCTTATTGGCTTAAACGAACTAATGAGTCGATCCCTTACTGCATTTGCTGCTTCGGAACCCCCAAGGCCTTTTACATCTTCCTGCATAATGAGGCTTGTCTCATCCATGGAAAGTGCGTCCACTATTGTTGATGTTTCAAACGATGATTGACTTTTGCAATAGTCAAACATGTGGCTTCTAAAGAAATCAATTGCGCCAATGAAGCCTGATGCGTAGATAAAAGCGTTCGCCCTATCGTCCCATTTATGATCATATTTATCCATAATTGCTGAGAAGTAGTTAGAAAATATTATCTTTTGGATTTCCAGTTCTGTGGCACCGATTTGTTCAAGCTGTCCCTTCGAATCGACCAGAGGTTTGATAGCGTTTACAGCGGTAGAAAGTGCGATACCCCCACGTTGTCGTTCTTGGTTTGGCAACTTAATCCATCTGTAATATGGCTGTCCTTCAGCGCAAAGATGAAAGACTATATCGTTAGCTCGGATTGCCGCAGGATCCATCAGATCTGACGCAGTCACACCATAGAGGTCGAATACTAAGCTCTTAGGAGCAGGGCGCTGCTCAGTGTTTATGGAAATGAAAATTCGAGCGCTGTGTGCGGTATCTAGATTTTCGTAAATTGCCACAGGGATTTGGTAGTCTGCTACTGATGGATCATCCTCAATCGCTGCTTTAAGACCAGCAACCCGGTGCTGGCCGTCAATGATTTGTGCCAATTTGGGTAGATCTAAAATTTCGACCTGCCCGTTATTCACGGCCATGCTTCCTCCAATCCAGTTCAGGACAATGGAGGCAGGAAAATCACCCATTCGCAGCGCAAAGTCTTTGATACCTGCTATTCGGGAGTTATTTAGCACGCGTTGCACAGCTCCTTCTTCTTGGTCTTTTCTCCGCACGGATGCATAGGAGATACGGGTCAATAGCCCCGCTGGTAATGAGACGAGCTTGAAGGAATGTTCTTTCTGCTGAACTTCAATGAATGGATAGGTTTGCATAAGGTTTGACCCAATTCTTTCGCGTAAGTTTATGCGTGCATGGTGTTATGCGTCAAGAAATGTTGGTTCCGTTTTTCTGATCTGTTAGGTCCGTAGCGCTGGCTTGGCATCCCGTGGTTTACACGATGGTCTAAGTTTTTAGAGTTCGCTAGTGTGTTACAGGTGGTGTTGCGTCTCGTTGACAGCAAAACACACGATTTTAGGGCCATGGATCTTCCTATTCCACTCGACATTCCAGTGTCATTATACCCCTTGAGGATTTTGTTTCTGGACTGCTTTTGTAGTGTTTGTTGTGGTATTGAACTATGGTTGATTACTTAATAAATTGATTTTATTTATTTTTTTTCTTCTATTTATAATTGAGTGGGAGTGACCCCGCGTCTGGGATAGACCGGTAGCGAGTGGCAAGAAACACCCGGAAGCCAGTGTAATTGCGGGCTTTTTGCGTTTTCGACCTCGCACTATCTGGCAATTTTTCGCATCGCCAAGCCCTCCGTTTTTATGGCATTGTAGAAGGTACGATCTGATCCTAGTGCCACGTTCGGCACTCGATACCATGTCGCTCCTAACCAGATAGACATGATATCTATTTAAATTAATATATTGATTTATAATATTTTTATTGGTTTTTTTGCGATGGGGGAGCATGGTGTTTTCTAGAAAAAACCTGACTATGCTGACCGATACCAAGCTGCGTAACATCAAGTCGAAAGACAAGCTCTACAAAGTGAACGACCGTAACGGCCTCTATGTAACCATCGCGCCTGCGGGTCGATTTCATTCCGCTATAACTACTCGATCCACGGCAGGCAGGAGACTATCAAGCGAAGGCCATTGCTTAATCTCAGCATGCTGTCATGAATTAAGGAAATTTGACCATGAGTGAAGAGTGGATTCTCCAGACAAAGGAAACCCGCAGGGTATTTTCTAATGCGGCGTGGGTTCCTTTGAGAGCGTTAGTTGAGAGCAAGAAAGGGGATCTAAAAGAAGTGGGCTATGCCAGTGAATATTTCGGCTGTGGCTCTGTTGCATTCCCGTCAGAGCATCGCCAGCTAGTTGAGGAACGTCTTGGATGGAGCGACATAGGCATTGGCCACACAGTCGCGCCTTATGCATACGAAGATGGATATTATGCGTCCATTGACCAATATCAATACAACGATAAAGAGCCAATAGGTGTCAATCTAGTTTATGAACACCCGCAACCTGTTGTTGGTGGTCGAAAATGGATACTGAGCCCTGATTTGGTAGTCGCGCTGCACTTGGTCAAAGAGGGGGACAACTGGGTCAGACCCGAAGAAAATTTCGTTGTGGTAGCTCGCGAGACAGTGAGTGAAGATGGAGAGCATCGTCAGATAGAAATAAAAAGAGAATTTTTACTCGACTATCTAGCGGCCAGAAATCTGTCGCTCCGCCTTTCATACTACCGACAGAGGGTAGAAAACGTCCCCGTATTTGAGGACAGCGTATATTCAAATTTGCAGCCTCATAGTGAGGAAAGAGATAACGGTAAATTCACCCTAATCATTCGCAAGCTTGATGACGTCTTTGGGGGGAGCTGGGCGATGTTTCGAGCCTGGAGAACAGACGTTGATGAGGGCGAAGACGCCCCTGTGATGGGCCCTGAGAATGACTCGAACACTGACTATGAAAGTTCAAAGGGGCATCGCGGAGGCTATAAAGGTGTACGGGTAGAAGGGGAGTTTTGGCGTGAGGAATGGATAGACCACCAATCAAAAAGCCTACGCGTTCGTGGAGATGCAGATCCGAACCTCCCGCAATTCATCGTGGAAACCGATGGAACGCGAATGAGATCAGCAGAGCTTGATAACGAGGACATAGGCCGCTGGCTATGGTTTCGGGCCAGCGTCGTAAATGAGCTTCTCAATAGTCGAGGATTTAAGTTGGCGTGGTACACGGCTGAAACTGGAGCTATTAATTCCACATCAGGATATAAAACGCATTTCGGGATAAACAGTTCGGATCTTATCACCGTATATGCTTATGACATCGCACGACTCGCCCCATGGGAGCAGCATGTTTGGGCGGGGCATAATGTAGCTCCTGAAGGAAGGGTTTCAAGTGAGCTGCTGGACGCGCAGGTGAGGGCGAAACCGGCATCCACATATGCGGTTGAAGAAATGTTTTTTGGAAGCATGAGGCTTTTGGAAGACGGCTTCAGGCATAAATACGAAATATCGCTGTTCACCCATGATATTGATGACTCCGAAGTAGGGCAGCAAATATCTAGGTTTGCAAGCAAAGACAGAGCGACCCTACTCAGATTAGCCAAGGACATCATTCGCGTATTCTCGGACAGGCTCAACGTAACCGAGCTACGCAAGCTTTCTACACACCAAGATAAAGCCAAGCTCGGCTCAAACAAGTTACTCCAAAGTATTTTGGCTGAGAAAATTGGAGACGACAAAGCCAAGAGAGTATTTGCTGAGATTGCCGGTGTTTATGATATGCGAGTGGGAGATGCACACCCTACAGGTTCAAAGATAACAGACGCGATCAAGCTCGCGGGCGTCGATGAAGAAGACTCGCCATTGCGGCAGGGAGAGCAACTCATTCACAACGTTGGGCGATCGATTTGGCACATAGGGAAATTCTTGTTCGGCGAGACTGATGAGTCGGACGAGTAGCAATGACTGCTTCTGGCCGTTTTCTGTCAGTCCTGACAAGCGGTACTGCCAGAAACGGAAGGATTTTTAGTGGCCTGAGCAGGTTATACTCCAGGCTAAGGGCATCCATGAACTATGGGTGATTGATGAAAGACCTTAGTCAGACGAGGCAATGGTCGAGCTTTTCCAAGCCGATCCATCTTATGTGGCTGAGTGTATTTGAGTGTATTTGAGTGTATTCAGGATGGTAGCACGTATGAGTTGTTCACCTTGGATAGGCAACTATCGGTAGCGTTTGCCGCGAGAGAGGTTAATTCGACTTCTTGAATTTACTCGGTATGGTATTTCTCATGGTGTTTTGATTTTTTATTTTATTAACTAATTGATTTGTAAATATTTTAATTTTCAGTTGATGATTGAGTGGGAGTCATCCCCGGTGTTAGCTGAATAAAACAAAACCCTCTGTATTTACAGAGGGTTTTTTATTTTAGACATCCCTTCAATCCCGTCGTCCCAGAAGGTTATCTGGCAGGGTGAGGTTTCCCTGTGAATTCCCCGTTTGCGGTTCCGGCAGATGTTCAGCTGGCCCATTTTTTGCCGCCGCCGTGCGGAGCGCGGAAAGTTTACCCGGCTGTACCGTGCCCGCCCCGCGCACCATCGCCAGCGCCAGTCCGGCAACGATCAGCGTTAACCCGGTGGACACCCACATTCCGCCGATAATGCCCAGCCGGTGGTTCAGCCATGCGTAGGCAAAGGGGGAGGCAGCCGCCATCAGTTGCCCGGGTATCAGCAGGATACCCGTGCGGCTGGCATAGCTTTCTGCGCTAAACAGCGCCAGCGGTAGCGTCGCTTTGACAATCGTCACCAGCCCATTAATCGCGCCATACCCCAGCACAAACCCGGCTGCGAACCCGGCATAAGCCGTGCTGCTCAATCCAAGGAGAAAACAGAGCGGCATGGCGAGCGCAGTAAAACGCGTCAGCGTGAGTGGGGTGACCCGGGGACCGGCCAGCACTTCCCCCAGCCGGGCGCCGGTCTGGCCGAATCCCCACAGCATACCGACGGCAACCGGCAGACCAAAGTGGCTGATAAACTCCGGCAGATGGGTGGAGGTGCCGTTAGAGATAAAGGTGATCAGCGCAATGAAGATCGCGTAACGCGCCCCGTTACGCCGGTCGCCCTTTGCTGTCGCTTGCGAGGCTGGTGATTTCGCCGGTGAACTGAGCCGCTGGCGAGGCAGTTGATAACTCAGCCATGCGCTCAGCAGGCCAAACAGCGCATAGATCCGCAGGGCATTCTGCCAGGGCATGATGGTTAATAACGCCTCGCCCAGCGGCCAGAAGAGGGCAGAGGCCAGACCGCCAGCGAGAGTGATATGAGAGATAGTTTTCCGCGCCTGCTGACCGTACAGATTCACCACTGCGGCGAACAGCGCATCATACAGCGAAAGCCGCATGCCGATGCCGGTCAGCAGCCAGGCGCCGTACCAGCCGGCCAGCGAAGGGCGCCAGGCCATCATGGCGCAGCTGGCGGCTATCAGTAAGGTTCCGCTGGTGACCACCAGCCTTCCGCCAAAGCGAGCCAGCAGCCTGGCAACGAACGGAGAAACAGCGGCCATCATCAGCATGGCGAGCGTCAGGCCGAGATAGATCTGCGGCAAGGACCATCCTTTGTCGGCGGCGATAGCCCCGGCAAAGGTGCCGGGCATATAAAAAGAGATCCCCCAATTGATCAGTTGCTGACCGCCCGTGGTGAAGGCGAGCCGTCGGGGAATAGCGCGTGTTTCCATGGTTTTCATTCCGTTAAGGCAGTTGTCCTGAGCATACCCGGCAGGCTATTGTTCTGGCAGAGCGGCCACCTTATGCGCGGTATAAGAGAAACTTTGTATGACAACACTGAACCTGGGAAACCTGGCGACCTTCCGGCTGGTCGTACAGCGCGGCAGCTTTTCTGCCGCCGCCGACGCGCTGGGGATCTCCCAACCTGCCGTTAGCCTGCAGGTGCGTCAGCTGGAGCAGTTTTTACAGACCCGTTTGCTGGAGCGTACCGGCCGCGGGATCAAGGCGACGGCGGCGGGAATGGCACTGCTGGCCCACAGCGAGCAGATCGATCGGGCGGTGAATAGCGCAATGCAGTCGGTCAGCGCATTCAGTCAGGAAGTTAATGGGGCGGTAACGCTGGGGACCGGCGCGACGGCCTGCATTCATCTTCTCCCGCCGCTGCTGCAGCATCTTCGTCAGCAGCATCCGCTGTTGACGGTGGGGGTGACCACCGGCAACACGCTGGATATCGTCCGGGCGGTGGAGGAAAATCGCCTCGATCTCGGGCTGGTTACCTTGCCCGTACAGGGGCGCAGTCTGGCGGTGACCTCAGTGGTTGACGAGGAGTTCGTGGTTATCCATGCCAGTCACGAGACGGGGACGCTGGCGGATTATACCCCTGCTGAACTGCTGGCGCTGCCGCTCATTGCCTTCGAAGCCGGCAGCGGCACCCGGGATCTGATTGACCGCTGGTTCCGCTCGGCGGGAGTGGCGGTCACGCCGGTGATGCAGTTGGGCAGCATCGAGGCGATTAAACGGATGGTGCGGGCAGGGCTGGGCTACAGCATCGTGCCCCGCATGGCGGTGGAGCAGGAGAAGGATCGCGACGGATTAAGCGTGCACTCGCTGGCGCCGCGGCTATATCGACAGCTGGCGGTAGTCATGCGTCAGGACAAAATTGTGACAAAAGGTATCGCGGAAATGCTGCGCCTGCTGGATGCCGTGCGCTGATAAATCGCCGACGGCAAAATTACCGCATCAAAGACAATACATCAGCAGCGAGCGACTCTGTCTGCGGAGTGTGGCGCTTCCAGTATTATAATCAAAGGATTACTCGCGAGCGGAGGGCTCGACGGTGAGTGAAGACTCCTGCGACGCTTTTTTATCCTGGTGATGGTACCAGGCGCCGATGGAGGAGTAGACAAAGCGTCCAAAGAAGAAGAGAAAGCTGATAAGCAGTACGATACGGGTCATGCGACGGTTAAATCGATGTCGTTTACGCATACTGGGTGCCTGACTCACAAAAGGTTCCTTGAAGTATACCCGAAGATGGGCGATGGGGGTATTAAGGCACAGGAACGAGGTGGGGTCAATTGATGCAGATGTAAAAGTGCCGCAGTGAAAACATTAATTAATGTTATATAAGATAATCATCGTATTTACATGCTCACTTTATTAGCAATAAAAAGGTAAAAAAATAAGTTTTATTAATGTTAGCGTCAGTATTTGTTGATTTATATCAACAGTCCCATTCTCTTGACCACTAAAATCAGCGAACATTACCGTATCGTTATTACTTATGCGGTCAGCATGGGGTGGTTGGATGCCTGCCTGAATATGCCTCGCAGGAGCAGAGGCTCTCTGTAGAGCACCTATGAATTTATTAAAATATTATCAACAATATCGCGACAAGTGGTGGGCTTTACCGCTTGTTCTGCCCTCGCTGTTATTACCCTTCGCCAGATGGGCGAATACCTACACCATGCTCAATGGCCACATGGTATTCCTTTATTATCTTCCTCTGGCATTAGTACTCAGCCTGATGATGTTTTTCGGTTGGGCGGCGATCCCGGGTATTATTATTGGCCTGCTGCTCACGCTGGCCCGAGGAATGACGCCCGAGCAGGCTATCGGCGTGTTGTTTCATTTTCTCATCCCCTGCGTGCTGTGCTGGGGCGGATATCGCATCTTTGTACCCCGGCGCCAGCAGGTCTCGCACGGTAACGTCAAACTGATGCCGCACCGTCTGTTCTGGCAGATGCTGCTTCCCTCGGTCATTTTTCTTATTCTGTCACAGATCGCTGAGTATCTGGGACTGCATCCACGTACGACGGAGATGACGGGGATTACGCCGTTTAGTTTACGGTCGTTAATCACCTTTCAGGCGTTGATGGTGGGGTGTCTGACGGGCGTGCCGCTGTGTTATTTTCTGCTGCGGATAATTCGGAATCCTTTTCATGTTCGCGGATTTATTTCTCAGGTTCGCTTACAAATTGATCCAAAAATAAAAACAATTGAAATCATTTGCTGGGCGGCGATATTAATCCTGCTGCTGGGGCTATTATTGATGCCGCTTAATGATACCAGCACCATATTTAGTACGAATTATACGTTATCATTACTTATGCCGGTCATGCTCTGGGGAGCCATGCGTTTTGGCTATCGTTTTATCTCGCTGATCTGGACGCCGGTACTGATTGCCGTGATCCATTTTCATTACCGTTACTTACCGGTTTATCCAAGCTATAACACCCAACTGGCGATCACCTCGTCAAGCTATCTGGTCTTCTCGTTTATTGTCGCCTACACGGCGATGCTGGCGACACAGCAGCGGCTGATCTACGCTCGCGTCCGGCAGATGGCTTTCCTCGACCCGGTCGTACATATGCCTAATCTGCGGGCGCTGAGTCGGGCGCTCAATGGCACGAGCTGGTCGACGCTCTGTTTTTTGCGCATTCCTGAGCTGGAACTGCTGGGCCGCCACTACGGCGTATTGTTACGCATTCAGTATAAGCAAATGCTGGCGAACCACCTGAGCGCGTTACTGCAGCCTAACGAAGCGGTGTATCACCTTGCCGGCCATGACTTGGTTTTTCGCCTCAACAGTGAAGGGCATCAGGCGCGTATTCATTTGATCGACCGCTCCCTGCGGCAGTTCCGTTTCTACTGGGACGGGGTTCCCCTCCAGCCGCGGATCGGCATGAGCTATTGCAACGTGCGCTCACCGGTCAAACATCTGTATTTGCTGCTTGGCGAACTAAACACGATTGCCGACATGTCGCTGGCCAGCGGCCATCCGGAGAATATGCAGCGCCGCGGCGCCGGCCATGTTCAACAGGATCTGAAAGATAAAGTGGTGATGATGAATCGCATCCTCAAGGCGCTGGAGCAAGACCACTTCGTCCTGATGGCGCAGCCTATCCAGGGCATCCGCGGCGATAACTACCATGAAGTGTTGCTGAGGATGGAAGGGGAGTCGGGCGAACTGACGGGGCCAAACGCGTTCCTGCCGGTGGCGCATGAGTTTGGCCTCTCCTCTCGTGTGGATCAGTGGGTCATCGAGCACACGCTAGCCTTTATGGATACCCACCGGCGGGCACTGCCCGGTCTGCGGCTGGCGATCAATCTCTCTCCGGTCACGTTGAGCCGCAGCCAGTTTCCTCAGGAAGTTGAAGCGCTGCTGCAGACGTACAACATTGAGCCATGGCAGATTATTTTCGAATTGACCGAGAACTATGCGCTCAGTAACCCTGAGCTGGTCTGTCAGACTTTAGAGCATCTGCGGGCGCTGGGCTGTCGGGTGGCGATCGATGATTTTGGTACCGGCTACGCCAGCTACGCCCGGTTAAAAACGATGAACGTCGACATTCTTAAAATCGACGGCAGCTTTATTCGCAATCTGCTTGCCAGCAGTCTCGATTACCAGGTGGTGGATTCTATTTGTCGTCTGGCGCGTATGAAGAACATGCAGGTGGTGGCTGAATATGTCGAGTCGCCGGAAATACGCCAGGCGGTCATCGCGCTGGGGATCGATTATTTGCAGGGCTACGATATCGGCGTACCGGTACCACTGGCGCAGCTGGCGGAAGGGATGACTGCCTGAAGCAGAAAAAAGCCGGGCGCGATGGCCCGGCATGGAGAATATTCAGGAGCGCCGATCAGGCGTCTGGCTCTTCTTCTGCAATCTTCAGCAGCCATTCCGGCACACCTTCCCAGTACTGCTGCTCTTTTTCCAGATCCAACAGCACCAGCGCATTCTGGCTAAACCAGTTATGCGGGAAGGTCAGCGTCCAGTGGTGAGCTTCCGTCTGCAGCCGCAGGGTCGGCGGCGTGGTGGTGGCCTGACGCTGGTTATTCAGCAGCACGCCCAGGCGCAGCAGCTGGATCAGCGGCAGAAACTGCTTTTTCCTGAACAGCGTAAAGCGCGGCAGGTCGTCGAGTTTTATCGCTTTGCGATGATAGCGCACCAGGGTGGCCATCAGCATCTGCTGCTCCTGGTTGAAGCCCGGCAGGTCGCTGTTCTGCAGAATGTAGGCGGAGTGGCGATGCATACCGCTATGGTTGATATTCAGCCCTACCTCATGGAGCATCACCGCCCACTTCAACAGCGCCGCAAGGTGCGGATTGGCCAGCTTGGGGTTCTGTTCCTGCCACTGTTCCAGCATATGGGTGGTGGTTTCCAGCACCCGGCGTGCCTGTTCGCGATCGATATTGTACTGATTCGCCAGACTCTGCGCTGTGCGGCTACGAATATCCTGGTGGCGGAAGCGGCCTTCCATTTCGTACAGCACGCCCTCACGCAGGGCGCCATCGGACAGACGAAGTTCTTTAATGGCTAGCGCGTCAAACACGCCGCACAGAATCGCCAGACCCGGCGCAAAGACCGCTTTACGATCTTCAGAGAGGCCTGGCAGACTGAGCGCGTCGAAGTTTTTATGCTTCAGCAGCTCACTGACCAGCATTTCGAGGCGTTCCGGCGTAATAAACCCGTCCTTCTCACCCATGGCCACCAGCACTTCCTGCGCAGCTTTAATGGTGCCGGAGGCGCCCAGCGCCACGGTCCAGCCCTGAATACGGAACTGCCAGGCCAGGGTTTCCAGTTTTTGTACCGCCGCAAGACGAGCACGCTGGAAATTTTCTTTATTGATTGTCCCGCCAGGGAAGTAGGCTTGCGAGAAGCTCACGCAGCCCATGCGACGGCTTTCCACCAGGCGGGGCTCAAAATCTTCACCGATGACCAGCTCGGTCGAACCGCCGCCGATATCAATCACCAGCTTACGACCGCGCTCCGGCTGCGTATGCTCAACGCCCATAAAAATCAGGCGCGCTTCTTCATTGCCGGAGATGATCTCGATCGGGTAGGGGATCACTTTTTCCGCGCGTTTAAGAAACTCTGCCGCGTTGGTCGCCTGACGCAGCGTATGCGTCCCGACGATGCAGACGCTGGAAGGGGAGAACCCTTGCAAACGTTCAGCAAACAGCGACAGGCAGTTCAGCCCGCGGGTCATCGCTTCTTCGCTCAACACCGAGTTTTCATCAAGGCCATCGGCCAGATGCACGCGCTGTTTCAGGCGTCCAATGATCTGCATGGCGCCATCGACGACACGGGCGATCACCATATGAAAACTGTTCGAACCAAGGTCGACCGCAGCAAATTCCTGCGGCCGAGGGGTTATTTCGTTTATTGGCATAGGTTAGTCGGGTTGTTCGAGTGATTTGAGATAATCGTAAATCGCCATCTGTGCACGCACTTTACGGCGATTGCCGCGCGGCACATAGCGATTACTCAGTTCTTTATCAAGATAGCGCGCTTTTACCGTATCGTTGAACAAGATATCAAAAATATCCAGCACTCGCTGTTTCAGACGCGGGTCGAGCAGCGGGGCGGCAACTTCAATACGGTAATCGATGTTACGCGTCATCCAGTCGGCAGAGGAGAGCCAGACCTGTTTATCGCCACCGTTTTCAAAACAGTAGACCCGGTCGTGCTCGAGGAAACGGTCAACGATGCTAATGACGCGGATATTCTCGCTGATGCCTTCCAGTCCAGGGATCAGCGAGCACATGCCGCGGATCAACAGATTGACCGGCACGCCGGAGCTGGAGGCGGCGTACAGTCTGTCCACCAGCCCTTTATCCACCAGGTTGTTCAGCTTCAGCGTAATCCCGGAGGGTTGCCCGTTCTGCGCATTGGCGATCTCGCGATCGATCATCTCATACAGCAGACGGCGCGAGTTCTGCGGCGACACCAGCAGGTAATCGAAGCTGACCGGGCGGTAGGGGTTTTCAATAAAGTTAAACACGCGGCGGACTTCATTGGTAATGCGCGCATCGGCGGTTAACAGCGAATAGTCGGTGTAGATCCGCGCGGTCTTCTCGTTAAAGTTACCGGTACCGATATGGGCGTAGCGCACCACCTCATCGCCTTCTTTACGCGAGATAAGGAACAGCTTGGCGTGGATCTTCAGACCCGGCGCGGAGAAGATCACGTGGACCCCCGCTTCCGTCAGGCGTTTCGCCCAGTGAATGTTAGCCTCTTCATCGAAGCGTGCCTGCAGCTCCACTACCACGGTGACTTTTTTACCGTTGTGGGCGGCGTGGATCATCGCGTCAATAATGCGCGAATCTTTGGCTACACGGTAGATGTTGATTTTGATCGCCAGTACGCTGGGGTCGAACGAGGCCTGACGCAGCAGCTCCAGCACATGCTCAAAAGTGTGATAGGGATAGTAGAGCAGGACGTCGCGTTCGCGGATGGCGTCGAAGCCGTTGCGGAATTTATCAAACCACAGATGACGCAGGCGCGGCATAGGCTTATTGACCAGATTGGCCTTACCCACATTCGGGAAGCCGATAAAGTCTTTAAAGTTGTGGTAGCGGCCGCCCGGCAGCATCGAGTCGTAGTTGGAGATGGAGAGCTTATCGCGCAGCATTTCGACCATCGCGTCCGGCATATCGCGCTGGTAGACGAAGCGAACCGGCTCGGCGGTCAGGCGCTGCTTGAGGCTGGAAGACATCAGCTCCATCAGACTCGACTCCATCTCGTGCACCAGATCGTACTCGGCGTCACGGGTCATTTTCATCGAGTAAGCGTTCAGCGCATCGTAATCAAAGAAGCCTTTAAAGATATCATCCAGGCAATAACGCAGGATGTTATCCAGCAGGATCATTGGCTTACGGCGGCGCGGCGCCTCCGGCGGCAGATTTACGAAGCGCGGCACTTTGTCTGACGGAATTTCCAGCAGGGCATAGTTGATGTTTTCCCCGCGGATAATCTCTACCGCCAGATAGGTGTAATCATCTTTCAGGAACTGCACGAGGTCCGTTTCGCGGTTAATCAGGATCGGCGAGATATGCTGACGCAAATACTGTTTGAAGTAGTTGCGCAGCCAGGCCTGCTGATTGACGGACAGCTGACGCTCGTTGATGAGGAAGATCTGGTTGCGCGCCATCTCCAGCAGCAGTTCGTTATACAGACTATCGAATTCCTGATCGGCCTTCAGAACGCGGGCCTGGATTTTGCCTAACAGGTGGCGAGAATGGGCGGTACTGCCTTGTTCTTCACTGATAATAATCCGGCGCTTAAGCTCAGCGAAGCGCACTTTGTAAAACTCATCAAGGTTGTTGGAGTAGATCCCTAAGAAGCGCATGCGCTCAATCAGCGGGTTACTTTTGTCCGCCGCTTCCTGCAGCACGCGTTCGTTAAAAGACAACCAGCTGAGTTCTTTTTCGATGTATAGCTTTTCCTGGCCCATTACAACTCACACTCCGGATCATTGATGTCGCTTGTTTCATTATGGCGAGCATTGCCATTGAATGTCCAACTATGTCAAAGCAATATGACAGTTTTCTTTCAATCGGATGTCGGGAAAAAGCGGACGCGTTTGTTTGCTTACGTTATGTTCAATCATGAGTAAATGGAGGACGAAACGATGTGGGAAACGCGGGCGCTGGAGCTCAATAATCAGGATATCTGGCACTGGCCGTCGGCTTGTCGCTTAATGGAATATGCCATAAAACATGGTTTTAATACCGTGGTGATCGGCCAGGCGGAGCTGTTCGGCAAGCTGGTATCGCCGCAGGGCTATACGCCGTTTGACTATAACGACCGTTTGTCGAGCCAGCAGCGAGCGCGCTGTATCTATCTCAACCGCCTGGCGCTGCGCTGTCGGGAGCTGGGACTGCGCTTTTATCTGCAGGCGAAAGAGCTCAGTTTCCCGACGGAGCTGTTGTTAGCGCATCCGGAACTGCTGGATAACCCGGGCGGTGTGCGTTTTGATGTGGATTTCTGGAGCCGTTGGTTGACCGACAAAGTCCGCGCCGTCTGTGAGGGTGTACCGGCGCTCACCGGTTTGATTATCGCCCTCTCCAGCACTGACGGCTTGTTGCCGATCTCCCGTCCGCAGTGGGAGAGACAGCGTCGCGAGGCGGACGAAGGCCGCCAGCCGGCGCAGAGCTTCGTGTTGTATCGCCGCTGTTTTGGCGCCTTGAGCCAGGCCGTCGCGGCGCAAAACAAGCATCTGGTAATACGCGTCTTCCCGGCAAGCAACGACGATCTCAGTACCGTGCTGGACGCTATTGAACCTCTGCCGCCGACGGTATCGGTATCGATTAAACTGACGCCGGAACGCTTCTGGCCAGCCTTTCCCAATAACCCGGCGCTGCTGGCGGTGCAGACGCGGGATGTGTGGGTCGATATCGATTTGGCCGGGGAGGAAGTTGGCTGGGGAGTCATGCCGTTTCTGCGTATCGATGAACTGCAGGGGCGACTGCTATGGTGCCAAAGCCGGAATCCGCGTATCACCGGCGCTATTTGTAAAGCCAGCTGGGAAAGTATTGATAACCACTGGATCCCCGATACCTTAAGCGAATGTAACCTGTTCGCCTGCAGCCAGCTGCTGGGAGACGGGATGGCGAAAAACCAGCAGCAGTTGCTCGACCAGTGGCTGGCGCAGCGCTACGGCTGGTGTCCGCCTGACGACGTGGCGCAGCAGTTCCGGCAGCTTCTCGAACTGGGGGCGCAAACGCTCTACCAGGCGATCTACGTGCGCGACCACGTCTTCCATCGCCACAGCCAGCTGCCGGAAAGCTACGGGCAGGCGGTATGGAGCCTGTACGGCCAGCTGGCGCGTAGCCACTGGCTGCCGGGGTCGGCGCAGGATATTCATTTCACCCGCGACGACCCGCAGAAGTCGATGAGCAATCTGACGCAAATCGCGCAGGAAAAGGATGAGGTGGCCAGCGGCGCGCAGCGCCTGGGTGAAGAGGCGTTGGCGTTTGCCCACACGGCGGAATTTCCTGCCGCGCTGGAGCGGCAGTGGCGTGAAGAGTGGCAGGGGCTGGCGCTCTATTGCCAGTTGTTTACCCATGCGCAAAAGGCCTTTTTTACGCTGCATTTCGCCCGCGAGGTGGAGAACAGCTGGAGCATGCGGGAGATCTGCCATATCAATGTGCAGGCGCTGTACCGTTGCGCGTCTGAGATGGAAATGCTCTGCCAGCAGATGAGCGACGCCTCGCCGGCGTTCTACGTCATGTTCGATCCCGGACGGGTGCGTAGCCTGGCGGATAGCCTGAGCACCGAACTGACGGCGCTCAGGTAACGCTGTTATAGCGTGCGATGCAGGGCCTCCACCAGGCACAGCATCGCCATCGCCTGGCCATAGGGCATGGCGGTGAGCGGGATGTGGCGATAGTGATCAAGGTCGTGGCCCATCGCGGTGCCGAACGACACCTGCAACAGTTCACCCTGTGGTGAAATATGGTCGATAATTCCCTGGCAGGCGCGCTCGGCCATCGGTAGATAATGCGCATTCAGATAGCCGAGGCGTATCGCTTTGAAGATGCCGGCGGCAAACCCGGCGGTCGCCGAGGCTTCCAGATAGCTGTCGGGGTCATTGAGCAGCGTTGGCCACAAACCGTTCTCACTCTGGCAGCGGGCAAGCGCGGCGACCTGTATCTGCAGGGTATTTTGCAATTGCCGGTAAACAGCATCATGCTCGTCGAGATCGAGCATCTCCAGCAGCTCCGGGATCGCCAGGGTTATCCAGCTGTTGCCTCGGGCCCACAGGGCGCCGGCGAAGTGGTGTCGGCCGGCGAAATGCCAGCCGTGATACCACAGGCCGCTCTGGCGGTCGCTGAGATAGTGCAGATGCTGTAAAAACTGGTATATGGCCTCTTCTACCCAGCGCCGTTTATCAAACATTTTGCCCAGTATGGCCAGAGGCAATACCGCCATCATCAGCGTATCGTCCCAGATTTGTTGCTGATGCGCGCTCTCGTAGGTGACATGCTGCAGACAGCCTTCATCGGTGCGCGGCATCTGGCGATAGATGGCTTCGCCCCAGCGGTCGAGGTAGGCGCGCCAGTCGCTGCGCGGCTCCTGCTGGTAGCGCAGCGCCAGCGTTAAGAACGGACAAGCCGTATTGATGTTTTTCTCCGGCGTTCCCTCGGCGAAGCGGGCGCTGAACCAGTCGTCAATCAGCTGACGGGCGCGGGGGGAACCGGTCAACTGCTGATAGCGAAACAGTCCAAACAGACCGATGCCGTGCGTCCATTCCCAGCCCTCCCAGCCTTTCGTATCGATGACCCGGCCATCGGCCAGCCGCTGCAGATACTGGCCGCTATTATCGTGAATAGCGGTTAGGTTATCGATCAGCGTTTCAATACGCTGAAGGAGTTCAGGACGGTTGCTTTTCTGCGACATAATCACTCCCTTGCGGTAAGACGGCGTGTTGCCAGCGGGCATTGCGGTGCGGATGACCGGTTAGCAGTTCAATAGTTTCTCGCGTCTGCGGGCTGGCATCCTGCGGATGACCGCCAGCGCGCAGACGCTCCAGCTCGTTAATCAGAATTTGATGGCGTGGCTGGCTTAAGCGGAAACGAAATGCGCCATACATGGCCAGGATCGCCAGCAGGCCGGGGCCCACCAGGAAAACCCACCAGATGCCGTTAAGGGCGGCGGCGTTCTGCGCTTCAGCGCCCTTGGTGAAGCCAAACGCCTCCAGCGCCAGTCCGACGATAAACAGCGCCAGCGCCTGGGAGAACTTGCGCGTCAGCATCATCACGCCGGCGTAAATTCCCTCGCGGCGCACGCCGGTATAGGCCTCATCGACATCCGGCAGAAAGTTATAGACGTTCCACGGAATGAGATAGGTTCCCCCGCGGGCGATGCCCATTACCACCGCACCGCCGAGCAGCAGCCAGGAGAGATGGCTAAAACCTGCGCTAAGCTGGCTGAACCACAGCAAGGCGCAGAGGATCAGTGCGATGGCCAGCTTATAGGCATTACCGTTGCCAACGCGTATGCACAGCCAGGTGAAGAACGGGATGGCGAAGAACTGAAACAGCGTCATCAGGCTCATCGCCTGCGATGCCAGGGAGGTGCCGACGCGCAATACATAGGTCATATAATGCATAAACAGCGAGCCGAAAATATCCAGCGCCACCGCGCCGCCGACGTACATCATGATATGAATGCGGAAGGTGCGCAGATGAAACGTTGAAGCCATCTCCCGGTATAACGACCCCAGGGTTTTAAGCAACCCCTGGCGGGCCTGTGGTGGTGGAAGAACGTCGCGCTCCCAGGTGCCGCGCCAGACAAAAATCCACGGCAGGGCGAAGAGCAGGGCAAAGACGATGCCGATATAGAGAAATGCCTGAGATTGGTCGGCGACGTGAGCCATGATTTGCCCGGGGATCAGCGCGGCGAGAAAAGCCGTCGCTTGCGCGAACAGCATCCTCGCGCCCGACATTTTCGAGCGCAGATCGTAGCGCGAGGTCATTTCTGCCGGCAGCGTATCGTAAGGCACCATCAGTAGCGTAAACACGGTGCTGAACAGTAAATAAGTGCCGAGGTACCAGGCGTAACCGAAGCCGCTCACCCACATCAGGGCGAAACAGAGCGACAGCGGCGCGCCGAGAATAAAGAAAATCCGCCGGCGTCCCCAGCGGGTACGAATGTTGTCGGTGATGTAGCCCATCACCGGGTCGGTGATCCCATCCCAGATTTTGGCGATGGCGAAAATGGAGGCGGCAGCAGCAGGGGAGAGCCCGGCGACCTCGATATAGAAGTAGAGCAGCCACAGACCGGTAATGGTCATCGCGCCGCTACCGAAAATATCACCCATCCCCCAGCAGAGGATATTGCGGGTTTTGACTTCTCGCGTTGGGGTTACTGTCCTCGTCATAAGCGTATCTCTTTAGTAAGGAAAGCGAGGTTGCACAGTAAAAGAGGGGGCGGGGGGCGAAAATGCCGGATGCGGGGATTTCGCGCCGTTCTGCGAGCAGCCTGCCAAATGACGATGAAATGAAATAAATCCCGTGATATGGCTCACGGCTGACGCGATGGCCGCGGGCTGGAACTGTGCGGAGAGTACGCTTTTCGCGGTTGGCCGCGCAGGATTTGTGTTATCCATCACAATTTATCCCGGACGGACCTGGTGAATGTGAAATGCAGCGCAGATATTGCCCCGCGGGCGGTTTCTCCCCTACGCTGGCCGTGCAAGAGATGGTGTGATAGCTGCCTGTTTGATTTTTCAGGATACGCTATGAATATTCATCTTTCGCAGCGCCATCCCCACGCGGATGGCGTCACTCCCGATACCGCACTCTTTCAACAGGCGCTGGACGAACTGGCGGAAGCCGGAGGCGGTACGCTGGTGGTCGATCACGGCAGGTACGCGCTCGGCGGCTTGCGGATAGGGTCAAATACCTGCCTGTGGCTGTCGCCGGGCGCCGAGCTGATCGTCAGCGAAAACGGCGATGATTTTACTCAGGCGGTCGCGCTGAGCCAGGCTGAGTGCTCCCACCGGGCCTTTCTTTATGCTCTTGATGCGCAAAATGTGAGTATCTGTGGCGGCGGTGAAATCTACGGTAGCGCCGACGGATGGTTTTCCCGGGATGTCGATGCCATGGGGTACCGCCAGCCCGTCGAACGGCGGCCGCGCATCATTTTGCTGGAGAACTGCCGCGGCGTGCGGCTGGAAAATATTACCGTGCGTCATGCGCCGATGTGGACCATACATCTGGCCTCGTGTATCGGTGTCACGATTAACGGGATTACCGTGGATAACGATTTGACGATGGCCAATACCGACGCGCTGGATATCGACAGCTGCCAGCAGGTGCATATCGCCAATAGCTATTTCAGCGCCGCCGACGACGCTATCTGTCTGAAAACCACGGCCAAGCCTGCGCATATTCAGCGTCCGCTGCGTCAGGTTACGATCGTGAACTGTACGCTGCGGTCGAAAAGCTGCGCCTTAAAAATCGGTACGGAAACCTGGCAGGATATTGAAGATGTGCTGGTCAGCAACTGCACCATCTTTGATTCCAATCGCGGGATCGGCTTGATATCTCGCGACGGCGGCCAGCTGCGGCGGATGATCTTCAGCAACATTGCGTTTGCTTGCGTGAGCGCGCCAGCCTGTCACTGGGGGGAGGCGGATCCAGTTTTTCTTTCCGTACGCCATCGCGATCCGGCTATTGCCCCCGGCGCCATCACTCGGATCCAGTTTCGCGGTCTGGTCGGGGAGTGTGAAGGGGCGATTAATTTGCATAGTGAACCAGCAGGCCTGATCCAGCGCATTCTTTTTGACGGCATCCAGCTCCACCAGATGCTGAACTCACAGGCGGAGCAGGGGCTTTACGATGTGCGTCCGCCGTGTAACCCGCAGTCTCCGACCGGTATGGGCATGGATAATGCCTGGTGTCTGAATCCGCACAGCGGCCGTGCCTGGGGGGTTGAGCCTTACCCGGGAGGGTTACCGGTGCTGTATGCCAACGGCGTGACTGACCTGACGCTACGTGAGTTTGATTACCAGCGGCCAACGCCATTGCCTGCGAGGTGGAACCACAACGCACTATGCCTGGAAAACACAGATAAATAACCGGGGAGAAGTGAGAAAGTAGCCCCGGCAATGACCGGGGCGAGACGTGCTTATTCTTCAGCGGCATAGCCCTGGGGCGGAAGTTGTCGTTCATCCAGCCAGGCGTGGTTGCCTGCCATGTGCAGACGCCCATCGACGAACCAGCTGATGACCAGCGGATAAATGGCATGTTCCTGGGCCTGAACCCGCGCCGTCACCTCATCTTCGCTGTCGCCAGCGAAGACCGGCACCTTGGCTTGCAGGATAACCGGACCGCCGTCCAGCTCATCAGTGACGAAGTGCACCGAGGTCCCATGTTCCTCATCACCGTTTTCCAGCACCTGACGATGAGTATGCAGGCCAGGATACTTCGGCAGTAACGAAGGATGGATGTTCAGCAGACGTCCCTGATAATGGCTGACGAACGCCGGGCTCAGGATACGCATATAGCCCGCCAGCACTACCAAATCCGGGGCGTAGGCGTCGATTTCATGCATCAGCTGACGATCGAATGCTTCCCGGTCAGCAAACTGACTTTGCGCCAGCGCGTGGGCCGGGATGCCGGCCGCGCGCGCGCGTTCAAGGCCAAACGCATCAGCCTTGTTACTGAATACCGCCCGCAGGGTGCCGTTTATCTGTTTCCGGCCGCAGGCGTCGATGATCGCCTGCAAATTGCTGCCGCTACCGGAAATCAGCACCACGATGTTTTTCATGCAATGACCACACGCTGTTCGGAATCGGAAGCTTTGATATACCCGATTTTCCACGCGTTTTCACCTTTCTCGTTCAGCAGGGCAATGGCCTTGTCTGCTTCTGCAGCCGGTAGGGCGATAACCATCCCCACGCCGCAGTTAAAGGTACGGTACATTTCATGCTGGCTGACGTTACCGGCGGTTTGCAGCCAGTTGAAGACGGACGGCCACTGCCAGGAGGACTCATCAATGATCGCCAGGGTGTTATCCGGCAGCACGCGCGGAATATTTTCCCAGAAACCGCCGCCGGTCAGGTGGGCGATAGCGTGGACGTCAACGCTGGCGATCAGATCGAGCACCGATTTCACATAGATGCGGGTTGGCGCCAGCAGATGGTCCGCCAGCGGTTTGCCGTCAAGGTCGGTGGTCTGCGGGTCAACGCCGCTAACCTCAATGATCTTACGCACCAGTGAATAGCCGTTAGAGTGCGGGCCGCTGGACGCCAGCGCCACCAGCACGTCGCCGTCGGCCACTTTGCTGCCGTCGATGATTTCTGATTTTTCCACCACCCCGACGCAGAAACCCGCTACGTCGTAATCTTCACCGTGATACATCCCCGGCATTTCTGCGGTTTCACCGCCCACCAGCGCGCAACCGGACTGCAGGCAGCCTTCGGCGATGCCGTTAATGACGCTGGCCGCGGTATCGACGTCCAGTTTACCGGTCGCGTAATAATCCAGGAAAAACAGCGGCTCAGCACCCTGAACCACCAGGTCGTTCACGCACATGGCGACCAGGTCGATGCCGATGGTGTCGTGACGCTTCAGATCCATTGCCAGACGCAGCTTGGTACCGACGCCGTCGGTGCCGGAGACCAGTACCGGCTCGCGGTATTTCTGCGGCAGTGCGCACAGCGCGCCGAATCCGCCCAGTCCCCCCATCACTTCCGGGCGACGGGTTTTCTTCACCACGCCCTTAATACGGTCGACGAGAGCGTTGCCTGCATCAATATCCACGCCGGCATCTTTATAGCTGAGAGAGGTTTTGTCGGTCACTGCGAAGTCTCCACGCGTTTGCGGTAAGCAAGAAAAATCGGCGCAATTCTAACAGGGAAAGCAAACGTTTGCGAGCCTGCTTTACAGTCGGCGTGAAACAGCGGATAGATGGTCAAATTTGATACTGCTCACGAAAATGAAACCGGGTACAGTCTTGTGCTTGCCTCAGCCTTAAGGAATCCTCATCATAATACTGAAACCGGTTTCTGTGTTGGTTTGCCACGCATTTTGCCAGTGATTGACGCTGGTCAGGAGAGGGATGAATGAAAATTGCGGCATTTGATATCGGTGGCACCGCATTAAAGATGGGCGTGATGACCCGCGATGGCAGGCTACTGGAAAGCGCGAAGCAGTCGATCAATGACAGCGATGGCGATCATATCTTACAGGCAATGCTGTCATGGCTGGCGGCCCACCCGTCGTGTGAAGGGGTAGCCATCAGCGCGCCAGGCTATGTTGATCCGCACAGCGGCTTTATCACCATGGGCGGCGCTATTCGTCGATTTGATAACTTCGCCATGAAAGCATGGCTTGAAGCCCGGACCGGACTGCCGGTCTCAGTTGAAAATGATGCCAACTGTGTGCTGCTGGCCGAGCGCTGGCAGGGCAAAGCGGCGGAAATGGCCAATTTTCTGGTACTCACCATTGGCACCGGCATTGGTGGCGCGATTTATTGCCATCATCAGTTGGTTCACGGGGCGCGTTTTCGCGCCGGTGAGTTCGGATACATGCTCACCGATCGTCCCGGCGGACGCGATCCTCGTCGCTATTCGATGAATGAGAACTGCACCCTCAGAGTGCTGCGCCATCGCTATGCGGAACATATCGCTGCGCCGCTGGAGAGCGTGACAGGCGAAATGATTTTTGACCGCTATGACGCCGGCGACCCGGTTTGCCAGCGTCTGGTCGCCGAGTTCTTCAATGGCCTGGGCCATGGCCTTTATAACCTCGTTAATATCTTCGATCCGCAGACCATTTTTATCGGCGGCGGCATTGTGGAACGTCGCGGATTTCTGGCGCTGCTGCGCCAGCATCTGGCCTGGTTTGGCATTGCCGACTATCTCGATACCGTCAGTCACGGCAACGATGCCGGCCTGATTGGCGCGGTTTACCATTTCAATCAGCACTATCGTTCGCCTGGCGACGATCGACATTAGGGAGAGACTATGTCCGGATTTAAAGCAGATTTTCTGTGGGGCGGCGCGGTCGCCGCGCATCAGTTAGAGGGCGGCTGGCAGGAGGGCGGCAAGGGGATCAGCGTGGCGGATGTGATGACTGCCGGCGCCCACGGCGTGCCGCGTGAAATTACCGACGGCGTGGTGGCGGGGAAAAACTACCCGAACCATGAGGCGATCGATTTTTATCATCGTTATCCGGAGGACCTGGCGCTGTTTGCCGAGATGGGCTTCAAATGTTTTCGCACCTCGATTGCCTGGACGCGTATTTTCCCGCAGGGCGATGAGCTGGAGCCCAACGAGGCTGGCCTGCAGTTTTATGATGATCTGTTCGACGAATGCCTGAAGCACGGCATTGAGCCCGTGATTACGCTGTCGCATTTTGAAATGCCTTATCACCTGGTCACCGAGTATGGCGGCTGGCGCAACCGGAAGCTGATCGACTTTTTCGTGCGCTTTGCCAGGGTCGTCTTCACCCGCTATCAACATAAAGTGAAGTACTGGATGACCTTTAACGAGATCAACAACCAGGCCAACTTCCATGAGGACTTTGCCCCCTTCACCAACTCCGGTTTGAAATATTTGCCGGATGAAGACCGGGAACCGGTGATGTACCAGGCCGCGCACTATGAGCTGGTGGCCAGCGCCCTGGCGGTGAAAGCGGCGCGCGAGATCAACCCTGCACTGCAGATTGGCTGCATGATCGCTATGTGTCCGATCTATCCGCTGACCTGCGCCCCGGACGATATGATGATGGCGATGAACGCCATGCACCGCCGTTACTGGTTTACCGACGTTCACGTGCGCGGCCGCTATCCGCAGCATCTGCTCAACTATTTTGCCCGCCGCGGCTTTACCCTGGATATCACCGAAGCCGATCGCCTGGCGTTAACCGAGGGCTGTGTCGACTACATTGGCTTTAGCTACTATATGTCGTTCGCTACCAAAGCCACCGAAGACAACCCCTTGCTCGACTATGATGAAACCACCAGCCTGGTCTCCAACCCGTACGTCAAAAAGTCGGACTGGGGCTGGCAGATTGACCCGGTTGGCCTGCGCTATTCGCTGAACTGGTTCTGGGATCACTACCAGTTGCCGCTGTTTATTGTCGAAAATGGTTTTGGCGCGATCGATGTCCGTGAAGCGGACGGCAGCGTCAATGACCAGTATCGTATCGATTATCTCTCCGCCCATATCGCGGAGATGAAAAAGGCGGTGGTCGAGGATGGCGTTGATCTGATGGGCTACACCCCGTGGGGCTGTATCGATCTGGTTTCCGCCGGCACAGGGGAAATGAAAAAACGCTACGGCTTCATTTATGTCGATAAAGATAATGAAGGCAATGGCTCGCTGGCTCGCAGCCGGAAAAAGTCCTTTGCCTGGTATCAACAGGTGATTGCCAGCAACGGGGAGAACCTGTCGTAGTCGGGTGGCGCTAACGCTTAACCGACCTACAATACACGTAGGCCCGCGTAAGCGTATGGACTGCACCCCGCACCCAAGCCGGAGCCTTGCCTCCGGTTTTTTTGTCTCTAAATCACTTTGCTTGATATACGTCAAGCAAGATGGGTATGGCACAATCCGCAAAAAGCGGTATAATCCCGCGATTTTTTTTGTGGCCGCCCCTCAGAGGAGAAAGAGAATGAAGATTGTGGAAGTCAAACACCCACTCGTCAAACACAAGCTGGGCCTGATGCGCGAGCACGACATCAGCACCAAACGCTTCCGTGAACTCGCCTCAGAAGTGGGCAGCTTACTGACTTATGAAGCCACCGCCGATCTGGCGACCGAGAAAGTGACCATCGAAGGCTGGAATGGCCCGGTGGAAGTTGAGCAGATCAAGGGCAAGAAAATTACCGTTGTGCCTATCCTCCGCGCAGGCCTTGGCATGATGGAAGGGGTACTGGAGCATGTCCCCAGCGCGCGTATCAGCGTGGTGGGTATCTATCGTAATGAAGAGACTCTCGAGCCGGTACCTTACTTCCAGAAGCTGGTGTCCAACATTGATGAGCGTATGGCGCTGGTGGTTGACCCGATGCTGGCCACCGGTGGGTCGATGATCGCCACTATCGATCTGCTGAAAAACGCCGGCTGCACCAGCATCAAGGTGCTGGTACTGGTGGCGGCGCCGGAAGGGATTGCCGCGCTGGAGAAAGCGCACCCGGACGTTGAGCTGTACACCGCCTCTGTCGATAAGGGACTGAATGAACACGGGTATATCATTCCCGGTCTCGGCGATGCCGGCGACAAGATCTTTGGTACGAAATAATCGAATAACGATAAATAAGCCGACTTTGAAAGTCGGCTTTTTTTTGAATAAAACACACATAACTAACCATCTCAGAGGAAAACACTATGACGCGCCGTGCTATCGGGGTGAGTGAAAGACCGCCGCTTTTACAGACTATCCCGCTTAGTTTGCAGCACCTGTTTGCTATGTTTGGCGCAACGGTGCTGGTGCCAATCCTGTTCCACATCAACCCGGCCACCGTCCTGCTGTTTAACGGTATTGGTACGCTGTTGTACCTCTTTATCTGTAAAGGCAAAATCCCGGCGTATCTGGGATCGAGTTTCGCCTTTATTTCTCCAGTACTGCTGCTGTTGCCGCTGGGCTACGAAGTGGCGCTGGGTGGTTTTATTATGTGCGGCGTGCTGTTCTGCCTCGTCTCCTTTATTGTCAAAAAAGCCGGTACCGGCTGGCTGGATGTGATGTTCCCGCCGGCGGCGATGGGCGCCATCGTGGCGGTTATCGGCCTCGAACTGGCGGGTGTGGCGGCTAATATGGCCGGGCTGCTGCCAGCCGACGGTCAAGCCCCCGACAGCAAAACCATTATTATTTCGATGGTAACGCTGGCGGTGACGGTATTTGGTTCTGTGCTGTTCCGCGGCTTCCTGGCGATTATTCCAATCCTGATTGGTGTGCTGGTGGGCTATGCGTTGTCGTTTGTGATGGGCGTGGTCGATACCACCCCGATCGCCGAGGCGCACTGGTTCGCGCTGCCGACCTTCTACACGCCGCGCTTTGAGTGGTTTGCTATCTTCACCATTCTGCCCGCCGCGCTGGTGGTGATTGCTGAGCACGTCGGGCACCTGGTGGTGACCGCCAATATCGTTAAGCGCGATCTGATCCGCGACCCGGGTCTGCATCGTTCGATGTTTGCCAACGGCCTGTCGACGATCATCTCCGGCTTCTTCGGTTCGACGCCCAACACCACCTACGGTGAAAATATCGGCGTGATGGCGATTACCCGGGTTTACAGTACCTGGGTTATTGGCGGCGCGGCGATCATTGCGATTCTGCTCTCCTGCGTCGGCAAACTGGCGGCGGCTATCCAAATCATTCCGGTACCGGTGATGGGGGGCGTTTCGCTACTGCTGTACGGGGTGATCGGCGCCTCGGGGATCCGCGTACTGATTGAATCGAAGGTGGATTACAGTAAAGCGCAGAATCTGATCCTCACCTCCGTGATCCTGATCATCGGCGTCAGCGGCGCTAAAGTACACATTGGCGCCGCCGAGCTGAAAGGGATGGCGCTGGCGACCATCGTGGGCATCGCGCTGAGCCTGATTTTCAAGCTTATCAGCGTCCTGCGTCCGGAAGAGGTGGTCCTCGACGCGGCGGATAGCGAAGAGGTTAAATAACGATCTCCTGACCGGGCGGCGATCCCGCCCGGTTCTCTCCTGACCTAAATCTGTGGTAAACTCTCCGCGTTTTTCTGTAAGCCTATGTTGAGGTCCATCTGAACGCACCGGCACAGCTCTCTTTGCCACTGTATCTTCCTGACGACGAAACCTTCGCAAGTTTCTGGCCGGGTGATAATCCTTCCCTACTTGCTGCCCTCCAGAACGTACTGCGCCAGGAACACAGCGGGTACATTTATATCTGGTCACGTGAAGGGGCAGGTCGCAGCCACCTGTTACACGCCGCCTGCGCCGAGCTTTCCCAGCGCGGGGATGCGGTGGGCTACGTGCCGCTGGATAAACGGACGTGGTTTGTGCCCGAGGTACTGGAGGGGATGGAACAGCTGGCGCTGGTCTGCATTGATAATATTGAATGCGTCGCCGGGGATGAGCCCTGGGAAATGGCCATCTTTAATCTCTACAACCGGATCCTGGAATCAGGCAAAACCCGACTGCTGATCACCGGCGATCGGCCGCCGCGGCAGCTGAATCTTGGTCTGCCGGACCTCGCCTCACGGCTGGACTGGGGGCAGATCTATAAGCTGCAGCCGCTGTCGGATGAAGACAAACTGCAGGCGCTGCAGCTACGCGCCAGACTGCGCGGCTTCGAGATGCCGGAAGACGTGTGCCGCTTCCTGCTGAAGCGGCTGGATCGCGAGATGCGCTCGCTGTTTATGACCCTCGATCAGCTGGATCACGCCTCGATTACCGCCCAGCGCAAGCTGACGATCCCCTTCGTGAAAGAGATCCTTAAGCTCTAGTCCGCCAGTGGGGCCAGCTCCTGCTCCGTCAGTCCGGTCAGATGAGCGACCAGATCGCGCGCCAGGCCACTGTGTAGCATGGCGGCGGCGATACGCTGTGCCTCTTCTTTCCGGCCTTCCTGTCGCCCCTGCGCCAGTCCCCGCTCCAGTCCCTGTTGCTCGAGATATTCCGCAATCGTCATCAACGTCTCCTTATGCTGCGGCGTACGTAACGCCAGTTCGCGTATGAACTTGATCGGCTCGCGCGTATTGCCTGCCTGCACCAGATAGTGCATCAGGGCTTGTACCTGCGATTGTGTCGCCAGTCCAGTCAATAATAATTCGCTCAGCTTGTCGAGGAGCTGCGCCAGATCGCGTTGTCGAATATGTTTTTGCAGTAACTCCAGCGTTGCCATGCGCTGGTGGGTGGCAATGTCGTCATCCGGAATGACGGTAATGTCCGCCAGCGGAAACGCTTCGTGATAAAGACGGCTGGCCAGTTCCGGGGCGGCGAATTCATCGAGCCAGCGTAGAGAGTATGGGTAGGGGCTGGCCAGACCGTGGTAGAAGAGGACAGGGATCACCAGCGGTAGTTGATCGTGACCGGCATCGAGATGACGCTGCATGGCGGCGATGGCATAGCGCATCAGACGAAATGCCATATGCCGGTCGGGCGTGCTCT
Organism: Klebsiella sp. PK18; assembly: GCF_057784655.1. Taxonomy (NCBI): domain Bacteria; kingdom Pseudomonadati; phylum Pseudomonadota; class Gammaproteobacteria; order Enterobacterales; family Enterobacteriaceae; genus Klebsiella; species Klebsiella sp. PK18. The sequence continues at coordinate 1,344,259 of NZ_CM173493.1, forward strand.
GGTGTTCGATAAGCGCATAAATATAACCGTCTCCCGCCGTGGTTTTCAGGGAATACAAAATGTCGGCATAAAAGGGGCGCAGATCGTCTTCGACAAAATGCCCCGACTCGAGGTGCAGCGTACGCAGATCGCATACTTTAAGCAGCGTTTCGGGCAGATACAGTTGCAGGAAATCGCGGGCGGTATCGGGATGGGAGAGGTAGGTTTTAAACACCGCGTCATGGGGCGTGGAGGTCGGTTTTTTCATGTTCATCCGCCCAGTGGATTGAGCGATAGATGAACAGTAGCATCGTCCGGCGGGCGGGAGGGATTGGCGTGGAAGATCTGGAATCGGCCACGTAAAAAAAAGCGCCGCGAAAGCGCGGCGCAGGTGGGTTAGCTTACGATCTCAAGGACCTGCTCCGGCGGGCGGCCAATACGCGCCTGGCCGCGGCTGACGACGATAGGGCGTTCAATGAGCTTAGGATTGTCGACCATCGCCTGAATCAGCGCCGCGTCGCTAAGCGCCTGGTCGGCAAGATTGAGCGATTTGTACAGATCCTCCTTCTGGCGCATGAGCTCGCGGGGGCTCTCCATACCCAGCAGCTGCAGCAGCTCACGCAGCGTATCGGCATCCGGCGGTGTGTCGAGATAAAGCACCACCTGTGGATCGATGCCGCGGCTCTGCAGCAGGCTCAGCGTTTCGCGGCTCTTCGAGCAGCGTGGGTTATGGTAAATTGTTACCGCGTCGGTCATGGGGTCTCCTTACATTTTTTGATAGGGGCGGAAGCGGGCCTGCAGATCGCGTAGCTGGTCGATACGGGCATCGTAACGCGCCTGCTGCAGGCTACCAAGTTTCACCTGCGAGCTGGCGCTGCTGAGCAGGGAAATCGCCTGTTCCAGCTGACCGACCAGCGCCATGCTTTCTGCCCGCGCCGCCAGCTCCTGGTCGCGATTGCCCAGCGCGCCTTCCGCCTGGGCCAGCAGATCCCAGCCGTTGCCATCCTCTTTATTGGTAAAGGTATACCGGTTCAGAATGGTCGCCGCTTCCCCGGGCTGTCCGCCCTGCAGTAAGGCGTTGGCCAGGTTCAGCTGCAGTACCGGATTGGTGCGCAGCTCGCGGGCGTTTTTAAGGCGATTGATGGCGTCGCTGGTTTTCTTCTGCCCGAGGTCGATATCCGTGGCCAGGTCGAGATACCAGGCATTTTGCGGGTCGGCGCTGAGCAGCGGCTGCAGCGTTTTGCGTGCCTGGTCAAAGTTGTTGCTTTCCATCGCCAGCAGAGCGCGACCATACTGGGCGGCATGCTGTTGGCGAATATTGCCCTTATCCCAGGCGTTCAGCAGATCGGTGCCCAGCTTGTTGTCGCCGTTGGTGTACATCCCGAGGGTACGCGCCTTCGCCAGATAGAAGTCCGCCGAGGACTGTACCACCACCGGGCGCATCTGGTTGGCGCGGTTACGGGCATCGGCCAGTCGGCTTTCCGGTAGGGGGTGGGTGAGCAACATTTCCGGCGGTCGCGTCGAGTAGCGCGACTCGTCAAGCAGTTTACCCATAAACATCGGCATAGCCTGTGGGTCGAATCCCGAGCGTTGCAGAACCTGAATGCCAATCCGGTCGGCCTCTTCTTCGTTCTGGCGGGTGAAGCTGATCATGCCCTGTTGGGTACCGGCCAGCGTCCCGGTCAGCGCCGCCATCCCGGCCTGCGGGCTGGCCATCGCCAGCAGAATCGAACCCAGGGCACCGACCCAGGTGAGCGGCGCATTGCGCTTCTGATCTTCCATCGCGCGGGCGAGATGCCGCTGCGTAACGTGGGAGATTTCGTGCGCCATGACAGAGGCCAGTTCGCTCTCATTATCAGAGTAGCGGAACAGGGCGGAGTGGAGGACCACGTTGCCGCCAAAGAAGGCGAAGGCGTTGATTTGGTCGTTATTAATCAAATAGAAATGGAACGGGGTGCGCACTGAGTTGGCGTGTGCCACCAGACGCATGCCCAGCCCGTTGATATATTGTACCAGCAGCGGATCGTTAATCAGCGGCGCACTGCCGCGCAGCTGGCGCACATAGTAATCCCCCATCTGCATTTCCTGACCAATCGACAGCGTGCTTCCTGCAGAGGTCCCCATGTCCGGCAGCGTATCTGCGGAGTCAGCAAAAGCAGGGCCTATCGAACCCAGCGTCAGCGAGGCGATGACGGTCGCCACCAGCGTTTTCTTCAACTGCCTGAACATAACCTCTGTCCTGTAATGTGGGTGTGCCAGTTTGACCGATTGTGCGACGCAATGTTCCCTGGCCGCATCCCAGCGAGTTTAGCTGGCGTTGGCCGCCTTGAAAATATGATCTTCACGGCGGAGAACGGTTTGTCTGCGGCGCATCAAAAAGCGAAGTCTTTTTTGTGACATTTCGATACAATTCCCCGGATTGTCGCCGCTTGGCCCTTCAGGGAAGGTTTTATGCTTGAGATGTTAATGCAGTGGTACCGCCGTCGATTCAGCGACCCTGAGGCGATAGCGCTGCTGGTTATTTTGCTTGCCGGTTTCGGCATCATGTTCTTTTTCAGCGGTCTGTTAGCGCCGTTACTGGTGGCTATCGTACTGGCCTATCTGCTGGAGTGGCCGACGGTTCGTCTGGAACGGATTGGCCTGTCGCGCACCTGGGCGACCTCGCTGGTGCTGATTCTCTTTGTGGGCATCCTGCTATTGCTGGCCTTTGTGGTGCTGCCGGTGGCCTGGCAGCAGGGGATCTATCTCATCCGCGATATGCCGGGTATGCTCAACAAACTCTCTGATTTTGCCGCTACGCTGCCGCGGCGCTATCCTGCGTTAATGGATGCCGGCATCATCGATGCGATGGCGGAAAATATGCGCAATCGGATGTTGACGGTGGGCGACTCGGTAGTGAAGTACTCTCTGGCCTCGCTGGTGGGGCTGCTTACCCTGGCGGTCTATTTGGTGCTGGTGCCGCTGATGGTCTTCTTCCTGTTGAAGGATAAAGAGCAGATGCTCAACGCGGTGCGCCGCGTACTGCCGCGTAATCGTGGCCTTGCCGGGCAGGTCTGGAAGGAGATGAATCAGCAGATCACCAACTACATTCGCGGCAAGGTGCTGGAGATGATTGTCGTCAGCGTCGCCACCTGGATCGGCTTTATTCTCTTTGGCCTCAACTACTCGCTGCTGCTGGCGGTGCTGGTGGGCTTCTCGGTGCTGATCCCCTATATCGGCGCGTTTGTGGTGACCATTCCGGTGGTGGGGGTGGCGCTGTTTCAGTTTGGCGCTGGCACCGAGTTCTGGAGCCTGTTCGCGGTCTATCTGATTATTCAGGGGCTGGACGGCAACCTGCTGGTCCCGGTGCTGTTCTCGGAAGCGGTCAATTTACACCCGCTGGTGATTATCCTGTCGGTGGTGATCTTTGGCGGGTTGTGGGGGTTCTGGGGCGTCTTCTTCGCCATTCCGCTGGCCACGCTGATTAAAGCGGTAGTGCATGCCTGGCCGGATGGCCTGGTGGTTGACGACGACTGACGTGTTCGGGATAAAAAAGACGCCGGGTGAGGATCTCCTCCCCCGGCGTCTTGCTCTGCATCAGGCGTTTTCTTTCAGCCAGTTCAGCACCACGTCGTGGTGATTGCTGGTCTTGAAGTCATCAAAGACGTGTTCGATTTTGCCATCGGCATCGACGAGGAAACTAATACGGTGAATACCGTCGTAGGTTTTCCCCATGAAGGATTTTTCGCCCCAGACGCCAAACTGCTCGCAAACCTGATGGTTTTCATCAGACAGCAGCGTGAAGTTCAGCAGCTCTTTCTCGGCGAAACGGGAGAGCTTTTCCGGTTTATCGGTGCTGATGCCCAGCACTTCTACACCGGCTTTCTTCAGGTCGTCCATATTATCGCGCAAGCCGCACGCCTGGACGGTGCAGCCCGGGGTCATGGCTTTCGGGTAAAAATAAACCAGGACACGTTGTCCCTGGAAGTCGGTTAAATTTACTTCCTCGCCGTCCTGGTCCGGTAAGCTAAATTTCGGTGCGATATCACCGGCTTTCAGTGGGGTCATGGGTTAAACTCCATCCTGTTCATCATGCTGTGAATAATTAACGATGTTAATACTGCCTTGTGCGTTCAGTTCTGTACATAGGGCTTTGAATGCTTGTTCGATATTTGCTGCATTTTGCGTCGCAGGACTGTGGGCAGTTATCTGGATAAAAAGCTGCGCGGAATCGCCGTCTCCCGGCTGAGTGCGGGACACCAGTTCCGCAATATTCATATTCCAGGTATCGCACAGGGCAGTGAAGCGCTCGATGATATGCGGTGAGTCCGGCACCTCAACCTGGACCCAAACGGTGTTTGGCATGGCCTGCGGCGGGCGCGCAGTGGTGCGTTTCATCACGATCAACAATTCCAGCTCCGCACCTTTCAGCGGCAGGGTTGATTCGATCAGGTTAATCGCATTCCACGACCCGGAAAGCAGCATGATAAACGTAAACTCATCACCGAGCATGGCCAGCCGGCTGTCTTCGATATTACAACCGCAGCTGCTGACGTGGCGAGTGATCGTATTCACGATGCCGGGACGGTCAGCCCCCAGGGCGGTAATAACCAGATAGTGTTGTAATGAGGCTGTCAAACCTGTTCTTCCTTTAAAAAGGTGAGGTAACATTAGGAAAGCATAAAAAAAACCGCCATACAACATCCCTGATGGCGTCGGGTCTCTTGCTTTTATTGCAGCTCCAAACGTAACATTGAGAATCTTGTCGCACTTCTGCTCTGAGGATGGCCCATGTTCACGGGAAGTATTGTAGCGCTTGTCACGCCGATGGATGAAAACGGTAATGTCTGCCGGACAAGCCTGAAAAAACTGATTGATTACCATGTCGCCAACGGAACCTCGGCGATCGTTTCGGTAGGGACTACCGGTGAATCCGCAACGCTGAGCCATGAAGAGCATGGCGACGTCGTGATGATGACGCTGGAACTGGCCGACGGGCGTATTCCAGTTATCGCTGGCACGGGAGCCAATGCAACCGCAGAGGCGATTAGCCTGACCAAACGTTTTAACGACAGTGGTGTTGTCGGCTGCCTGACGGTCACTCCTTATTATAACCGCCCGACCCAGGAAGGCCTGTTCCAGCACTTTAAAGCTATCGCTGAACATACTGACCTGCCGCAAATTCTGTATAATGTGCCGTCCCGTACCGGTTGCGATATGCTGCCGGAAACCGTTGGCCGTCTGGCGGAAATTAAAAATATTGTCGGTATTAAGGAAGCTACAGGGAACTTAAGTCGCGTTCACCAGATCAAAGAGCTGGTTTCAGACGACTTTATTCTGCTGAGCGGTGACGATGCGACCGGTATGGACTTCATGCAGCTCGGCGGCGTGGGCGTGATTTCCGTCACCGCCAACGTGGCGGCGCGCGAAATGGCCGACATGTGCCGTCTGGCGCTGGCGGGTCAATTTGCCGAAGCGCGTGCGATTAATCAGCGTCTGATGCCACTGCATACAAAATTATTTGTCGAACCCAATCCTATCCCGGTGAAATGGGGATGCAAGGCGTTGGGTCTTGTGGCGACCGATACGCTGCGCTTGCCGATGACGCCCATCACCGACCATGGTCGTGAAGCCGTCACCGCCGCGCTGAAGCATGCCGGTTTGCTGTAAAGTTTAGGGAGATTTGATGGCTTACTCAGTACAGAAGTCGCGCCTGGCGAAGGTTGCGGGTGTTTCGCTGGTTCTACTCCTCGCGGCCTGTAGTTCCGACTCGCGCTATAAGCGTCAGGTGAGCGGTGATGAGGCCTATTTACAGGCGTCACCGTTGAGCGAACTTCACGCGCCGGCGGGGATGATCCTGCCGATTCAGGTGGGCGATTACAACATTCCGGTGGCCAACAGCACCGGCGCGGTGGGCAAAGCGCTGGACATTCGCCCGCCGGCGCAGCCGCTGGCGTTGGTCAGCGGTGCGCGGACCCAGTTTAATGGCGATACCGCGACGCTGATGGTTGAGAACGGCCGCAGCGGCTCGCTGTGGGCGCAGGTCACCAGTATCCTTCAGTCGAAGAACTACGTTATCGCGAAACGCGATGATGCGAGCCAGACGCTGAACACCGACTGGGTTGAGTGGAACCGCCTTGATGAAGATCAGCAGTATCGCGGTCGTTATCAAATCTCCGTCAAACCGCAGGGCTATCAGCAAGCGGTGGTCGTTAAGCTGGTGAATCTGGAGCAGGCGGGTAAACCGGTTGCCGATCCGGCGTCACTGCAGCGCTACAGCACCGCCATGCTGAACGTCATTTCTGAAGGCCTTGATGCGAGCGCCACCAGCGCCCAGAACGCGGCCCAGCGCAGTGCTGGCGCCACCTTCGACGTGCAGAGCGCTGCCGATGACACCGGCCTGCCGATGCTTGTCGTTCGCGCGCCGTTTAACATGGTGTGGCAACGTCTGCCGGGCGCCCTCGAAAAAGTGGGAATGAAAGTGACCGACAGCACGCGCTCTCAGGGCAGCATGGCGCTGACCTACAAGCCGCTGTCTGACAGCAGCTGGCAGGAGCTGGGCGCACGTGACCCGCAGCTGGCCTCCGGTGACTACAAACTGCAGGTCGGTGACCTCGATAACCGCAGTAGCCTGCAGTTCATCGACCCGAAAGGTCACACTCTGACGCAGTCGCAAAATGACGCCCTGGTAGCCGTATTCCAGGCCGCATTTAACAAGTAATCAAAAGGGCTGGAGCAATCCGGCCCTTTTAATATATAGTGACGCAAACGTGTGCGTATACACATCATCCTTCAAATTGCCTCTTTGTTGGCCGCCTTCGTTCACCCCAGTCACTTACTTTTGTAAGCTCCTGGGGATTCGCTCAGTTGCTGCCTCGATGCACTTTGAATGATTTTGTGTATAGGTGGAAACGTATTTTTAGGCTCAATATCACTGGAGTAGTGAAAGATGAAAAAGCAAGCTGAGTTGTATCGTGGTAAGGCGAAGACAGTATACAGCACCGATAATCCGGACCTGCTGGTACTGGAATTCCGTAACGATACGTCAGCAGGTGATGGCGCGCGCATCGAGCAGTTCGATCGTAAAGGCATGGTGAATAACAAGTTCAACCATTTCATTATGAGCAAACTGGCAGAAGCGGGCATCCCTACCCAGATGGAAGCGCTGCTTTCCGATACCGAATGTCTGGTGAAAAAACTGGATATGGTGCCGGTAGAGTGCGTGGTGCGTAACCGTGCGGCAGGCTCGCTGGTAAAACGTTTAGGCATTGAAGAAGGTATCGAGCTGAACCCGCCGCTGTTCGACCTGTTCCTGAAAAACGATGCTATGCACGATCCGATGGTCAACGACTCCTACTGCGAAACCTTCGGCTGGGTGAGCAAAGAGAATCTGGCGCGGATGCGCGAGCTGACCTACAAAGCCAACGACGTGCTGAAAAAGCTGTTCGATGACGCCGGTCTGATTCTGGTGGACTTTAAGCTGGAGTTTGGTCTGTTCAAAGGCGAAGTGGTGCTGGGCGACGAGTTTTCGCCGGACGGCAGCCGCCTGTGGGATAAAAATACCCTCGATAAAATGGACAAAGACCGCTTCCGCCAGAGCCTTGGCGGCCTGATCGAAGCCTACGAAGAAGTGGCTCACCGCCTGGGCGTTAAACTCGACTAACCCGCTCGCCGCCAGAAGATGGCCTCATCTTCTGGCGTCTCTTGCTGTTTCCTGTGGTAATCCTGCGCTGAACCGCCTACGATCTCTGCTATTGATACATAACAGGGAATGAGGTGCTTATGCGCTGGCAAGGGCGTCGCGAAAGCGACAATGTTGAAGATCGACGTGGTCAATCAGGCTCGCCGTTTGGCGGCAGCGGGGGCGGCGGTTTCCGTCTGCCGAGCGGGAAGGGCGGCATTGTACTGCTGATTATTGTGCTGGTGGCGGGCTACTACGGCGTGGATTTGACCGGCATGCTGACCGGGGAGCCGATGCCGCAGCAGCAGACCTCCACGCAGCGCTCCATCAGTCCGAAAGACGATGAAGCGGCGAAGTTTACTTCCGTCATTCTGGCCACCACCGAAGATACCTGGGGACCGATCTTTGAAAAGATGGGCCGCCAGTACCCCCAGCCAAAACTGGTGCTCTACCGCGGCGCGACCCGTACCGGCTGCGGCACCGGTCAGTCGGTGATGGGGCCGTTCTACTGTCCTGCCGACAGCACGGTCTATATCGACCTGTCCTTCTACGATGAGATGAAAAATAAACTGGGCGCCGACGGCGACTTTGCTCAGGGGTACGTCATTGCTCATGAGGTGGGCCACCACGTGCAAAAACTGCTGGGCATTGAGCCGAAAGTTCGCCAGCAACAGCAGCATGCCACCGAGGCCGAAGCCAACCGTCTGTCGGTGAAGATGGAGCTGCAGGCGGACTGCTTCGCCGGCGTCTGGGGCCATAATATGCAGCAGCAGGATATTCTGGAAACCGGCGATCTGCAGGAGGCGCTGAACGCTGCCGAAGCCATCGGCGACGACCGTCTGCAGCAGCAGAGCCAGGGGCGCGTGGTACCGGACAGCTTTACCCACGGCACGTCAAAACAGCGCTACACCTGGTTCAAACGCGGTTTCGACAGCGGCGATCCGGCGCAGTGCAATACCTTCGGCAGCGCGCTGTAATCGCCACCGATGATGGACGCGCTGCTTGACCTCACCGCGCAGATGGCGCGGGAGGGGATCCGTCGCCTGCTGGTGCTCAGCGGCGATGAGGCCTGGACGCTGCAGCAGGCGCAGGCGCTACGGGAGCGGCTCGGCGGCGATGGTCTGTGGGTAGGCTCCGATCCGGTTTCTGCGCCCTGCGTGGCGCCTGGCGCCCTGAAGACGCTGCTGGGGCGGGAAGTGATGCACGCCTTTTTCGATGCCCGGCGCGGGTGTGACGTGGCGGCCCTGGCGGCCCTGAGCGGTACGCTGCGGGCGGGAAGCTGGCTGGTGCTGCTGACGCCCCCCTTCGCCGACTGGCCGACCCGGGCGGATGAGGACTCCCTGCGCTGGAGCGATACTCCCGACCCTATCGTTACCCCCAACTTTGTTCACCGCTGCTGCCGGCAGTTTATCGCCGATCCGGAGGTGCTGCTCTGGCAGCAGTCGGACCGGCCGCGCTTCCCGCTGGCCGCCCCCCGCCCTGACTGGCATCCCGCCGATGGCCACCCCCAGGCCGAGCAGGCGCTAATCCTTGAGCAACTGTTGCGGCTGCCGCCCGGTATCGCGGCGGTGACGGCAGAGCGCGGGCGAGGGAAATCCGCTCTCGCGGGCATGCTGCTGCGCCAGCTTGAGGGCGAGGCCATCGTCACCGCCCCAACGCGTAGCGCCGTCGAGGTGCTGGCGAGCTTTGCCGGCGAGGCGTTCCGCTTTATGGCGCCCGATGCGCTGTTGGCGTCGCAAGAAACGGCGGCCTGGCTGATTGTCGATGAGGCCGCGTCGATCCCGGCTCCGCTTCTCCGGCAGCTGGTAAGCCGTTTTCCCCGCACGCTACTCACCACGACGGTGCAGGGTTATGAAGGCACCGGTCGCGGATTCCTGCTGAAATTTTGCGCCAGCCTGCCCCGTCTGCAGTCGTTCAGCCTGAGCGCCCCGATCCGCTGGGCGGCGGGCTGTCCGCTGGAGTCAGCCATCCGTCAGTTGCTGATCTTTAACGATGAGGCATTTCGCGACGCGCCGACGGGGGAGGTGGTGCTGGAAGCGGTTAATCAGTCCTGCTGGCAATCGCAGCCAGCGCTACCGGAGGCGATGTACCAGCTATTGTCCGGGGCGCACTACCGGACTTCCCCGCTCGATCTGCGGCGCATGATGGATGCCCCCGGCCAGGCTTTTCGCTGCGCTCGCGCCAGCGGCGCGGTGGCGGGCGCGCTGTGGCTGGTGGCCGAGGGGGGACTTTCTCCCGAACTTAGCCGGGCGGTGTGGGCAGGGTTTCGCCGGCCGCGCGGGAATCTGGTCGCCCAGTCGCTGGCGGCGCATGGCGGCAGTCCCCTGGCGGCGACGCTGTCCGGGCTGCGGGTCAGTCGGATCGCTGTCCATCCTGCCCGTCAGCGCGATGGTCTCGGGCAGAAGATGATCGCCAGTATCGCCGCCGATGCCGCAGGCTATGACTATCTGTCCATCAGCTTCGGCTATACCCCTGAGCTGTGGCGCTTCTGGCAACGCTGCGGGTTTATCCTCGTGCGGCTGGGAACCCATCGCGAGGCCAGCAGCGGCTGCTATACCGCGATGGCTCTGTTCCCGCTGACTGCAGCGGGGCACCAGCTCGCGCAGCGGGAGGCGCAGCGGCTGCTGCGGGATGAATATTGGCTTCGCCCGTGGCGGGACGAATCCGCGCCGCTGCCAGCCGTCGCAGACGCTATGCTTAGTGATGAGGACTGGCTGGAAGCGGCGAGCTTTGCTTTCGCCCATCGCCCGCTGGCCGCGGCGCTGGGCTGCCTCAACCGCCTGCTGATGCAGGTCGACATGCCGTTACCGGCCCTGCGCAGGCGTCTGCAGGGAGAAGAGGAAGCCGCGCTGTGCGCTGCGCTGCGGCTGACGGGGCGTAAAGCCCTGCTGGCGAGATGGCGTCAGGAGGCCGCTGACGCCTTATGCTTCCTCGATGCAGCGCGTGCTGAGGCACTGCGTCAGCAGGTGGCGCATCTGCAATTTTTTTAACTAACTCATTCAGTTAAATGACATGGTCATATCTGGCGAGCGGCGTAAACTGCCCGCATACACTAAGGAGACAGCCATGAAACACGATCATTTTATTGTTCAAAGCCCTGCGACGCCTGCGCAACAGCTGTTGCTGCTGTTTCATGGTGTGGGTGATAACCCGGTCTCTATGGGGCAAATCGGCAGCTGGTTCGCGCCGCAGTTTCCCGATGCGCTGATCGTCAGTATCGGCGGGGTGGAACCTTGCGGTCCCAACGGTCGGCAGTGGTTTTCGGTGCAGGGAGTGACGGAAGAGAATCGTCAGCAGCGCATCGATGCCATTATGCCGACCTTCATTGACATTGTGCGCTACTGGCAAGAGAAAAGCGGCGTCAGTCCACTGGCCACCGCGCTGATCGGTTTCTCTCAGGGGGCGATTATGTCGCTGGAGAGTATCAAAGCGGCGCCAGATCTGGCTTCAAGAGTGATCGCCTTTAATGGCCGCTACGCGACGCTGCCGATGACGGCAACGACGGCCACCACCATTCATCTGATCCACGGGGGGGAAGATCGGGTTATCGACCTGGCGTGGGCGGTGTCGGCTCAGGAGGCATTACAGCAGGCGGGCGGCGACGTGACCTTAGATATTGTTGACGATCTGGGGCATGCCATTGACGATCGCAGCATGCAGTTTGCGATCGAGCGTCTGCGTTATACCGTGCCGAAGCACTATTTTGATGAGGCGCTGAGCGGCAGTACGCCAAAAGGGGACGATATCATCGAAATGCTGTAACCCCGGCGGACGGGGTTACAGGCGGGCAGTACCGCGATAAAGGCAAACTTACGGTTTCTTCGACTGGTCGTGCTTTGGCCAGTCGTCGTCATCGTCCCATTTATCGTTAAAATCGCGGTGCGGCGGCAGATCGGGTTTGTTGTTAAGGAATTTTTTGTGGTCAACGCGGTTCAGATCTTTGATCACGTTGATAATCACCCCCACCAAAAAGACCAGAACCAGAATCCACCAGTGTTTAATAAGCCATTCCATGCGCGCTTCCTCTTTACGTCAATTCGTCAGGCGACCAGCTGTTCCATTACGCGTTGATACATCCGTGCCAGCAGCTGCAGGTCGGCGGCGTTCACACATTCATTAATTTTGTGAATGGTTGCGTTCACGGGGCCCAGCTCAACCACCTGCGCCCCCATGCGGGCGATAAACCGACCGTCAGAGGTGCCGCCGTTGGTCAACAGCTGCGGTTTGATCTCATTATAGTGCTCAATTGCGCTCACCACCGCATCCACCAGTTTACCGCGCCCGGTGAGGAACGGCTGGCCGGAGAGCCACCATTCCACGCTGTAACGCAGCTGGTATTTTTCCAGCAGGGAGACCACGCGGGCTTTGATCATCTCGTCCGTCAGTTCCGTACTGAAGCGGAAGTTGAACTGGACGAACATATCGCCGGGGATCACGTTGTTGCTGCCGGTACCGGACTGTACGTTGGCGATCTGCATACTGGTTGGCGGGAAAAATTCATTGCCTTTATCCCACTCGATATTGACCAGCTCCGCCAGCATCGGCGCCGCGCGATGGACAGGGTTATCGGCAAGGTGCGGATAGGCAACATGGCCCTGCACGCCGTGAATGGTCAGGTTGCAGGTCAGCGAGCCGCGGCGGCCGTTTTTCACCACATCGCCGACCACCTCGGTACTGGAGGGTTCGCCGACCAGACAGTAGTCCAGACGCTCATTACGCGCCATCAGCGTTTCCACCACTTTGACGGTGCCGTTTTTGGCGCTGGCCTCTTCATCTGAGGTGATCAAGAACGCCAGTCTGCCGCGATGATTCGGGTACTGCGCGACAAAACGTTCCGCCGCCACCACCATCGCCGCCAGCGAGCCTTTCATATCAGCTGCGCCGCGGCCGAACAGCATGCCGTCGCGGATGGTCGGTTCGAACGGGGGGTTGATCCAGCGGTCGGCATCGCCTGCCGGGACCACGTCGGTGTGGCCGGCGAAGGCCAGCGTCTCGCCGTGGCCGCGCCAGGCCCAGAAATTCTGTGTATCGCCGAAATCCATCGGTTCAACGGTAAAGCCGATCGCACGCAGGCGTTCAATCATTAACGCCTGGCATCCCGCATCATCGGGGCTAAGGGAAGGGCGGCGAATAAGCTGCTGAGCCAGCTCAATGACCGGGCAAGACATAGACTATACCTCGTTAAACTGCTGATAACTTGCTTCACTAAAACCCAGCAGCATAGGACGACCGGGCGCACAGAGCAATGGGCGTTTGATAATCGCCGGCATTTCCAGCATCAATGCGGCGGCGGCGTCGGCATTATCGATGCTGTTGCGCAGCGACTCGTCGAGTTTGCGCCAGGTGGTGCCGCGGGTGTTCAGCAGCGCCTGCCAGCCCAGTTCGGCAATAAAGGTATCCAGTTGCGCGCGGTCAAGGCCATCGGCGCGGTAGTCATGAAACTGATACGCAATCTGATGCGCTTCCAGCCAGCGACGGGCTTTTTTAATGGTATCGCAGTTTTTAATTCCGTACATGGTGAGCATAGATAAACCTTTCACATTCAATTAAGCGGTTAACTCAGATATTTCCGAATATATAAGTCTTACTGAAATAATACGTGATTCAGATGAATAAATATAACTTTTTACCGGGTATCTCATTCAATTGACGGCGTGGTGAAATTTTGCTCATTCGCGGAAGTGATGTGAGGCTATTAACAATATTGCGAAAATGTTGCCTGAGAGTGCTCTGCGTCACATAATTTTTACATACGAAACGGCATAGTGGCGGCAACCAGAGGTTTTATCTCTGTCAGACGTCCACAAGACAATCAGAGCAATAGGGGAGCCCAACTTCCCATCAGCAATGAAGTTATATAGAATCGACCATAATAATAAGAGAGGCTATTATGATTGAACATGAACTGGGGAACTGGAAAGATTTTATTGAAGGCATGCTTCGTAAATAAATTTCCGCAATGTGAGCAGGGGAATAACGCGAAGTAAATAAGCGCGTCATCGTTCTGAACACATAAAGAAGGCGACCTTAAGGGTCGCCTTTTCTGTTATTAAGGCTCGCCGCCAACGCCCGACGGCTTATTGCGGACGCTCCTTCAGCGGAAAGCGACGGCGTACCAGCACAAAGAACAGCGGCACGAAAAAGATGGCCAGCACGGTGGCGGAGATCATCCCGCCCATCACCCCGGTACCGACCGCATGCTGGCTGCCGGAACCGGCCCCGGTGCTGGTCGCCATCGGCAGCACGCCGAAGATAAACGCCAACGAGGTCATCAGGATGGGGCGCAGGCGCTGACGGCAGGCCGACAGCGTGGCGCTGAGCAGATCCTGGCCTTTCTCGTTCAGCTCGTTGGCGAACTCAACGATCAGAATGGCGTTTTTCGCCGACAGGCCGATCACCGTTAACAGGCCCACCTGGAAGTAAACATCATTCTCCAGGCCGCGCACCCAGGTCGCCAGCAGGGCGCCAATCACCCCGAGCGGGACCACCAGCATCACCGAGAACGGCACCGACCAGCTCTCGTACAGCGCCGCCAGGCACAGGAACACCACCAGCAGCGAAATCGCGTACAGTGCCGGCGCCTGAGCGCCAGAGAGGCGTTCCTGGTAGGACATGGCGGTCCATTCGAGGCCAAAGCCGGTTGGCAACTGCGCGGCCAGCTTCTCCATCATGTCCATCGCGGTGCCGGTACTGATACCCGGCGCCGCCTCACCAACGATCTCCACCGCCGAGTAGCCATTGTAGCGTTCCAGCCGCGGCGAGCCGGTCTCCCAGCGCGAGGTGGCGAAGGCCGAGAACGGCACCATCGTGCCGCTGCTGTTGCGGACATACCAGAGATTGATATCGTCTGGCAGCATCCGGTATTTCGCCGCTGCCTGGACGTAGACTTTCTTCACCCGGCCGCGATCCATAAAGTCGTTGACGTAGCTCGACCCCCACGCGGTTTGCAGCGTATCGTTGATGTCGTCAATGGAGACGCCCAGCGCCTGCGCTTTACGCTGATCGATATCGACCTGCAACTGCGGACTGTCGTCGAGCCCGTTATGGCGGACCCGGGTCAACAGTGGGTTTTTGCCGGCCAGCTCAAGCAGCGTATCGCGTGCCGCCATCAGCGCATCGTGCCCCTTACCGGCGTGATCCTCAAGCTCCATATCGAAGCCTGCCGAACTGCCGAGGCCGCTGATGGCCGGCGGGCTGCTGGCGATGACCCGCGCTTCGTTGATCTGATTAAACGCTTTGGTGGCGCGTTCAATAATGGCAAAGGAGGAGCCGGTTTCCGGGTCGCGCTGGTCCCAGTCTTTGAGACGCACAAACATGCGGGCCACGTTCTGCCCGTTGCCGCCGGGGCCGGAACCGACGGTGGCAAATACCGATTCGACGTTCTGCTTCTCATTATTGAGGAAGTAATCTTCCGCTTTTTGCACTACTTTCAGCGTCTGCTGCTGAGTAGCGCCGCTCGGCAACTGGACCGAGGTGGTGAACATCCCGCGATCCTCCAGCGGCAGGAACGAGGTGGGCAGATGCAGGAACAGGAACACCATCCCGCCGAGCAGGACGACGTAGATCAGCATCCAGCGCAGCGAGCGGTGAAGAATTTTGCCGACAAAGGTTTCGTAGCGGCTGGCGCTGCGGTTGAAGGTGCGGTTGAACCAGCCGAAGAAGCCTTTTCTTTCATGGGATTCACCTGGCTTAACCGGCTTGAGCAGCGTGGCGCAAAGGGCCGGGGTGAGGATCATGGCCACCAGCACCGAGAGGACCATCGCCGCGACGATAGTGATTGAGAACTGGCGATAGATGGCCCCGGTGGTGCCGCCGAAGAAGGCCATTGGCACAAACACCGCCGACAGCACCATGGCGATCCCCACCAGCGCGCCCTGAATTTGTCCCATCGATTTGCGGGTCGCCTCGCGTGGCGACAGGCCCTCCTCGCTCATGATGCGCTCGACGTTCTCCACCACCACGATGGCGTCATCCACCAGCAGGCCGATCGCCAGCACCATCGCGAACATCGTCAGGGTGTTGATGCTGTAGCCACAGGCATACAGCACCGCAAAGGTGCCCATCAGCACCACCGGCACGGCGATGGTCGGGATCAGGGTGGCGCGGAAGTTCTGCAGGAACAGATACATCACGAGGAAGACCAGCAGGATCGCCTCCAGCAGCGTTTTGACCACATCAGTGATGGAGGCCTTTACGAAGGAGGTCGTCTCGTAGGCGACTTTATATTCCAGACCGTGAGGAAAATACTGCGACAGCTCATTGAGGCGATTGATCACGCGCTCCGCCGTGGCCATTTCGTTGGCGCCGGAAGCAAGCTTAATTCCCAGGCCCGAAGCGGCCTGCCGGTTGTAGCGGCTGAGGTAGTCGTACTTCTCCGCCCCCATCTCGACGGTGGCGACATCGCCCAGCGTCACCTCTGAACCATCCTGATTGACGCGCAGGGTGATATTGCGGAACTGCTCCGGGGTTTGTAGCAGAGATTGCGAGTTGATGGTGGCGTTCAGCGCCTGCTTATCGACCGAAGGCGTCCCGCCAAGCTGGCCGACGGCAATCTGGGCGTTCTGCGAACTGATGGCGTCGGTCACATCCTTGGTGGTCAGCTGGTAGCTATTGAGCTTCGCCGGGTCGAGCCAGATGCGCATTGAGTATTGCGAGCCGTAGGCGTCGATATCCCCCACGCCGTTGACGCGGCTGAGCGGGTCCTGAATGTTACTGGCGACGTAGTCGGCAATATCTTGTTTATCCATGCTGCCGTCGGTGGAGACGAAGGCGAGGGTCAGGATATTGGTGTCGCCGGTTTTGCGCACCGTCACCCCCTGGTTTTGCACTGCCTGCGGCAGTTTACGCATCGCCGACTGCAGCTGGTTCTGAACCTGCTGCACGGCTTCGTCCGGGTCGGTACCGGCGGTGAAGCTGAGGGTGATCGTCGCCTGGCCAGTGGCGCTGCTCTGGGATGACATATACATCAGGTTATCGAGGCCGGTCATATTCTGTTCGATAACCTGGGTGACGGTATTCTCCAGGGTTTGCGCGGAGGCGCCGGGATAGTTGGCGGTGATCCGCACGTTCGGCGGGGCGAGGTCGGGATACTGTTCAACGGGAAGCGACAAAATGGCAAGGGTGCCCGTCAGACATAACAGGATTGCCAGCACCCACGCAAAAATGGGGCGATCGATAAAGAAATTCGCCATCAGAATAAAGACCTCATATGCACATTTTTTTGTTATTGCACAGCCTGTGCCACTTTAGCGCCAGCGCCTCCGGCAATCGTGGAGAAATTAAGGAGATAGTGTAATTTATCATGTTGCTTTTGCCGTATCGTAAAGAAACCTCGAACTTTCCTGCCAGCAGGCAGTGAGCCTGCTTTGCAGCCTC
The DNA here is from genome assembly GCF_057784655.1 of Klebsiella sp. PK18. Lineage (NCBI taxonomy): Bacteria > Pseudomonadati > Pseudomonadota > Gammaproteobacteria > Enterobacterales > Enterobacteriaceae > Klebsiella > Klebsiella sp. PK18. The sequence goes on from NZ_CM173493.1 coordinate 1,361,273, forward strand.
AGACAGGCGCATTATCCCTTGCCGGTGTGAAACCTCATTTCATTTAAGTCAAAAAAATTGATCCAAAACGGATTCTCTCCAGAAAAAGTTTATCCTGGGCATTTGGACATTGTTCCGGCGCCGTCTTGTCGGGTAATAAATAGTCATGCGCATTGAGGGGTTATTCACCAAAAAGACAAAAGGAAGCCATGAACCACTTTATTTTGAGCGATAGTCGAAAATGTATCGGCTGCCAGGCCTGCGAAGTGGCCTGCGTAATGGCGCATAACGAGGAGCAACACGTGCTGACCCCGCAGCGCTTTTTACCTCGTATCACCGTCATCAAAGCGGCGGGCCAGCGTAACGCTATCACCTGCCGCCACTGTGAAGACGCCCCCTGCGTCCGCAGTTGCCCCAACGACGCCATTGCCCAGTCCGGCGACAGCGTTCAGGTCAGTCAGGAGAAATGCATTGGCTGTAAATCCTGCATGGTGGCCTGCCCGTTCGGGGTGATGCAGGTGGTGGTGACGCCGCAGGCTGCGGGCCTGGTAAAGGCCAGCGCGCAGAAATGCGATCTGTGCCAGGGCCGCGAAGCGGGACCGGCCTGTGTGGAAAACTGTCCCGCGCAGGCACTGACCCTCGCCGACGATGAGACGTTGACCGCGCTGGCGAAGCAGCGGCGACTGCGCTCGGCATGCCAGGAGGTGCAGCCGTGGCAGCGCGGTACGCTGACCTGCAGCCAGCCCAATGTTGGCGCGAAGGTCAGGCAAATGGCGATGACGCCGCCGCGCGGGGAGCCGGATAAGCTGGCGGCGGAGGCGCGTAAGAGCCACTTTGAGGAGATCTATCAGCCGTTCACCCCGGCGCAGGCGCAGCAGCAGGCCGCCCGCTGCCTCACGTGTGGGGAACACAGTATTTGCGAATGGACCTGCCCGCTGCATAACCATATCCCGCAGTGGGTCGAGCTGGTTAAGGCGGGGGATATCGCCGCCGCGGTCGCGCTTTCCCATCAGACCAACTGCCTGCCGGAGATCACCGGTCGCGTCTGCCCCCAGGACCGGCTGTGTGAAGGTGCCTGCACCCTGCGCGATGAAAGCGGCGCAGTCACCATCGGCAACATTGAGCGCTATATTTCCGACCAGGCGCTGGCCAGCGGCTGGCGTCCGGACCTCTCGCAGGTTAAGCCGAGCGGTAAGCGGGTGGCGATTATCGGCGCCGGGCCGGCCGGGCTGGCCTGCGCCGATGTGCTGGTGCGTCACGGCGTCCAGCCGGTGGTTTTTGACCGTCATCCGGAGATTGGCGGTCTGCTGACCTTCGGCATCCCGGCGTTCAAGCTGGATAAATCGCTGCTGGCCCGGCGGCGGGCCATTTTCAGCGAGATGGGTATCCGCTTTGAGCTCAATTGCGAGGTGGGGAAAGATATCCCCATGGCGACGCTGCTGGCCGACTATGACGCGGTGTTCGTCGGCGCCGGAACCTATCGCTCCATGAAGGCGGGGTTGCCGAACGAAGAGGCCCCCGGCGTTTACGATGCGCTGCCGTTCCTCATTGCCAACACCAAACAGGTGATGGGGCTGGCGGCATCGGCTCAGGAGCCTTATATCAACACTGCCGGGCTGAACGTCGTCGTGCTGGGCGGCGGCGATACAGCGATGGACTGCGTGCGCACCGCGCTGCGTCACGGCGCCCGCCAGGTGACCTGCGCCTATCGGCGGGATGAAGCCAACATGCCGGGCTCGAAAAAAGAGGTCAAAAACGCCCGCGAAGAGGGGGCGGTCTTTGAGTTTAACGTCCAGCCGGTGACCCTGGAGCTGGACGAAAGCGGGCGAGTGAACGGGGTACGCTTTTTGCGCACCGAGCTGGGCGCCCCGGACGCGGGAGGAAGACGCCGCCCGACGCCGATCCCCGGCAGTGAGTTTGTTATGCCGGCGGATGCGGTGATCATGGCCTTTGGCTTCCACCCGCACCGCATGCCCTGGCTGGAAGCGGCGGGCGTGGCGCTGGACAGCCAGGGGCGCATCAAAGCCGGCGTCGAGAGCCGTTACCGTTACCAGACCAGTCAGGAGAAGATCTTTGCCGGCGGCGATGCCGTGCGCGGCGCAGACCTTGTAGTGACGGCGATGGCGGAAGGCCGTCACGCGGCGCAGGGGATTTTGGACTATCTGGCGCTGAAAACGACGCCGCTTCACTGACGACAAACCCGGCCCCGCAGCGTAGTATGAGGGCGTCCTTTTACGCTGTGGGGTCGGTATGTCACTCAATATTCACGTCATTAAAGATAAAATCCTCTCTGAGAACTGGTTCGTACTACGCAACATGACTTATGAGCTAACGCGGGCGGACGGCAGCGTCGTGCGCCATAAGCGCGAAGTCTACGATCGCGGCAATGGCGCCACCGTACTGCTGTATAACCGCCATAAGCAGACGGTGGTCCTGGTGCGGCAGTTCCGGGTCGCCACCTGGGTCAATGGCAATCATGACGGCATGCTGATTGAAACCTGCGCCGGGCTGCTGGACAACGACGAGCCGGAAGCCTGCATTCGTAAAGAGGCGGTGGAAGAGACCGGCTACGAAGTGGGCGAGGTGCGTAAGCTGTTTGAGCTGTTTATGTCGCCAGGGGGCGTCACCGAAGTGGTGCATTTCTTTATCGCCGAGTACAGCGACGCGCAGCGAACCACCAGCGGCGGCGGGGTGGATGATGAAGCCATCGAGGTGCTGGAGCTGCCTTTTAGCCAGGCGCTGCAGATGGTCGCTGACGGTGAGATCCGCGACGGTAAGGCGGTCATCCTGCTGCAGTATCTGCAAACCTCCGGCCTGATGTCGGGGAACTCTGACAAATCCGATTGAGTAAGCGGCTGCCGTTGTCCAGGATAGGCGCCGTGGTCGGGTTTATCTGGGGTCGGGCGGTTCATGCTTTTTCGCATCATTTTTTTCCTCTTTCTGGCGGTGCTGCCTTGCTCGCAGGCATGGTCGGCACCGACGCAGCAGCGCTTCAACGACTGGCAGGTCACCTGTAACAACCAAAATTTCTGCGTCACCCGTAACGTGGGGCTGCATTATGGGCTGGTGATGACCCTCAGCCGCAGCGCCGGAGCAGTGACTGACGCCAGCCTGCGTATCGAACTGGGGGGCACCGGTAATCCGGTGGCGACGCTAGCGCCGATAGCGCCGCGCCTGCTGCTGGATGGCAAACCGGTGTCCCTGACCGACAAGCGCTGGCACATTGAAGATAAGCTCATTAAAACCGCCGACAGCGTGACGATCGATGCATTTCTCCAGCAGGTTCAGGAGGGGAAAGCTCTCTCGCTGGCCAATGGCCTGCAGAGCATCTCCCTGCAGGGGTTGAAAGCGGCTCTGTTTTTTATCGACGATCGGCAAAAGCGGGTAGGCAGTGAAACGGCCTGGGTCGGCAAAGGGGAAGAGCCGCCGCTCAGCGTACCGCCGGCCCCGGCGCTGCGCGCAGTGGCGACCGCGGAAACAGCGCAGTCGCCGCTGGGGCGTGAGGAGCTCAACGATCTGATGGACTACGGTAATGAGCGGATGACCAACAGCAACTGCTCCCTCGATCCCTTCCGCCGTGAAATTCGCGTTACTGCGCTGACGGATGACAAAGTGCTGCTGATGACCAGCTGCGAATCCGGCGCGTACAACACCGTCTGGCTGGCCTGGCTGGTCTCCCGCCAGCGGCCCTATGTTGCCCGTCAGGTGCGGCTGACGCTGCCGTTTCAGCCACCGGGCGAGGCACCGCGGGAGATCGAGCTTATCAACGCCAGCTACGATGATCGCCGCCATGAGCTGGTGACCCTGGATAAAGGCCGCGAGGCCGGCGATTGCGGGATCCAGACCCGCTGGCGTTTTGACGGCCAGCGGTTCAGTCTCTCCCGCTACGCGCAGCAGCCGACGTGTGATAACTGGCAGGGGCCAGACGCCTGGCCCACGCTGTGGATCACCCGTTAAGCACCTGCTCCGCGGTGGCGACGATATGGTCGACCGTAAAGCCAAAGAACGGAAACAGCTGCTCTGCCGGGGCGGATTCGCCATAGCCGGTCATGCCGACGATCTTGCCTTTTAAGCCGACATATTTATACCAGTAGTCCGCTATCCCGGCCTCGACCGCCACCCGGGCGCTGACGTCCGACGGCAGCACCGACTCGCGCCAGGCCTCATCCTGGGCATCAAACACATCGGTGGAAGGGAGCGAGACGACCCGCACATTCACCCCGTTCGCCAACAGTTTTTCTGCGGCCAGCACAGTGATCTCCACTTCCGAGCCGGTGGCGATGAGGATCAGGTCGGGCTTCCCGCCGGCATCTTTCAGCACGTAGCCTCCCCGGGCAATAGCCTGCACCTGTTCCGGGGTGCGCGGCATCTGCGCCAGGTTTTGCCGCGACAGGATCAGCGCCGTTGGTCCGTTCTGGCGCGCAATGGCCGCCTGCCAGGCGACGGCGGTCTCCACCTGGTCGCAGGGGCGCCAGGTGCTGAAGTTCGGCGTCAGACGCAGACTGGCCAGCTGTTCCACCGCCTGGTGCGTCGGGCCATCTTCCCCGAGACCGATGGAGTCATGGGTATAGACCATGATCTGCCGGGCCTTCATCAGGGCCGCCATGCGCGCGGCGTTGCGGGCGTACTCCACGAACATCAGGAAGGTAGAGGTATACGGAATGAAGCCCCCGTGCAGGGCGATGCCGTTGGCCACCGCGGTCATGCCAAATTCGCGCACGCCGTAGTGGATATAGTTGCCCGCAGGATCGTCTTTAATCGATGTCGAGCCAGACCAGATGGTCAGGTTACTCGGCGCAAGATCCGCCGAACCGCCCAGCAGTTCCGGGAGATGCGGGCCGTAGGCGTTCAGCGCGTTTTGCGAGGCCTTGCGGCTGGCGATTTTCGCCGGCTCGGCCTGCAGTTTCGCCACGTAGTCGCGGGCGGTCGCGGCAAAGTCTTCCGGCAGGGTGCCATCCATGCGGCGAGTCAGCTCAGCGGCCAGCTCCGGAAACTGCTGCTGGTAGGCGGCGAATTTCTCGTTCCAGGCGTGCTCGGCTTTTTCGCCGCGCGGACGCGCATCCCAGCCCTGATAGATCTCTTTCGGGATCTCGAAGGGCGGATATTTCCAGCCCAGCTGCTGGCGGGCCAGGGCCACCTCTTTTTCGCCCAGCGCCGCGCCGTGAGACTCTTCCGACCCCGCTTTGTTGGGCGAACCGAAGCCGATGATGGTCCGACAGATAATCAGCGACGGCTTATCTTTCACCGCCTGCGCTTCCGCAATGGCCTGTTTAATGGCCTGCGGATCGTGACCATCAATGTCACCGATCACATGCCAGTGATAGGCGCGGAAGCGTTCGGCCGTATCATCGGAAAACCAGCCTTCAGTTTTGCCGTCGATGGAGATGCCGTTGTGATCGTAAAAACCGATCAGCTTACCCAGTCCGAGCGTACCGGCCAGCGAACAGGCCTCATGGGAGATCCCCTCCATCAGACAGCCATCGCCCATGAAAACCCAGGTGTGATGGTCGATAATCTCATGACCGGGGCGGTTAAACTGTGCCGCCAGGGTGCGTTCGGCGATGGCCATGCCGACGGCATTCGCCAGCCCCTGGCCCAGCGGGCCGGTGGTGGTCTCCACCCCGGGGGTATAGCCATGCTCCGGGTGGCCCGGCGTTTTTGAGTGCAACTGACGGAACTGCTTGAGTTCTGACAGCGGCAGATCGTAGCCGGTCAGGTGCAACAGGCTGTAGAGCAGCATCGACGCGTGGCCGTTGGACAGAATAAAGCGGTCGCGGTCCACCCAGCCAGGGTTCTGCGGATTGTGCTTGAGAAAATCGTTCCACAGCACTTCGGCAATGTCTGCCATCCCCATTGGCGCACCGGGGTGGCCGGAATTGGCTTTCTGCACCGCGTCCATACTCAGGGCGCGGATGGCGTTGGCAAGCTCTCTTCGGGACATAGTTTTCTCCGTGAGACTAAAGTGACAGTTTGGCGGCAAGCAGATCTTCCAGTTTGCGCTGATCGACGGCGAACAGGCGGATCCCCTCCGCCAGCTTTTCGACCGCCATCGGGTCCTGATTATGTTCCCAGCGGAACTCCGCCTCGCTGAGCGGCACCGGGCGCGGCAGGATCTGGCTGGCAGGGATCAGTTTGCGCACCACCGGGGCGTCGCTGGCCTGCAGCTCTTTTAACAAGGGCGGGGCGATGGTCAGCCGGTCGCAGCCGACCAGGGCGAGGATCTGTTCGGTGCGGCGGAAGCTGGCGCCCATCACGATGGTGGTGTATTTATGCTGTTTGAAGTAGTCATAGATATTGCGCACCGATTTCACCCCCGGATCTTCCTCCACCACGTAAGGATCCAGCGGCTTACGCGCCTGATACCAGTCATAAATACGCCCGACGAAAGGGGAGATCAGATAGACCCCGGCTTCGGCGCAGGCCCGGGCCTGGGCGAAGGAAAACAGCAGCGTCAGGTTGCAGTGGATGCCTTCTTTTTCCAGCGTCTCGGCGGCGCGGATCCCCTCCCAGGTGGATGCCAGTTTGATCAGGATCCGCGACTTATCAATGCCCATCTCCTGATACAGCGCCACCAGATGGCGCGCCTTCTCGATGCTCTTCTCCCGGTTGAAGGAGAGCCGGGCGTCCACCTCGGTGGAGACCCGGCCCGGAATGCTTTTGAGGATCTCCGCGCCAAAATTGACCGCCAGCTTATCGCAGGCGTGAGTCACCTGCGCTTCACGGCCGCCTCCTTGCTTTTTCGCCCAGGCGATGGCGTCGTCAATGAGTCCGCTATAGGACGCCAGGCCGGCGGCCTTCAGCAGCAGGGAGGGGTTAGTGGTGGCATCTTCCGGATGATAGTGGCGAATGGATTCGATGTCGCCGCTGTCGGCGACCACGGTGGTGAACTGCTTGATGCTGTCTAGCTGATTCATAGATAAGTCCTCCTGGAACAAGGTGTTACATGAGTGCTTGCCGGTATGCGGTATAAATAGTGATGAGGTACATAACCAAAAAGCATAGCAGACGGGGCTATTATTGGCGGCGAATCCGGGTAACATAACCGCTATAAATTGATAACAACCAGATCATAGCGATGGCCAGAGTTTGGCGGTGTTCAAAGTTTATCGCCCCGCCAGGAGGGATACTGTCTGCCACTGAAAGGTGAACGACAGGATGGTCATCACGCTTTTCCCCTACGAACGATACGTGAAAGAAAGGAATAGAAAATGGATGAGCAGTTAAAACAGAGCGCCCTCGACTTCCACGAATTTCCGGTTCCCGGAAAAATCCAGGTCTCGCCGACCAAACCTCTCGCCACCCAGCGCGATTTGGCGCTGGCCTACTCGCCGGGCGTCGCGGCCCCCTGTCTGGAAATCGAAAAAGATCCGCTGGCCGCCTACAAATACACTGCCCGCGGCAACCTGGTGGCGGTCGTCTCCAACGGCACCGCGGTGCTGGGGCTGGGGAATATCGGCGCGCTGGCCGGCAAGCCGGTGATGGAGGGCAAAGGCGTCCTGTTTAAGAAATTCGCCGGCATCGATGTGTTTGATATCGAAGTCGATGAGCTGGATCCGGACAAATTCATTAACGTCGTCGCCGCCCTCGAGCCGACCTTCGGCGGTATCAACCTGGAAGATATTAAAGCGCCGGAGTGTTTCTACATCGAGCAGCAGCTGCGCGAGCGGATGAATATTCCGGTTTTCCATGACGATCAGCATGGCACGGCGATCATCAGCACCGCGGCGATCCTCAACGGTCTGCGCGTCGTCGAGAAGAATCTGTCCGACGTGCGGATGGTGGTCTCCGGCGCGGGCGCGGCGGCGATCGCCTGCATGAACCTGCTGGTGGCGCTGGGGATGCAAAAACACAACATCGTGGTCTGCGATTCGAAAGGTGTCATCTATAAAGACCGTGAACCGAACATGGCGGAAACCAAAGCCGCCTACGCAGTGGAAGACGACGGCAAACGTACGCTTGATGATGTGATCGACGGCGCCGACATTTTCCTCGGCTGCTCTGGCCCGAAAGTGCTGACTCCGGAGATGGTGAAGAAGATGGCGCGCGCGCCGCTGATCCTTGCCCTGGCCAACCCGGAGCCGGAAATTCTGCCGCCGCTGGCGAAGCAGGTCCGCGATGACGCCATCATCTGTACCGGTCGCTCCGACTACCCTAACCAGGTCAACAATGTGCTCTGCTTCCCGTTCATCTTCCGCGGCGCGCTGGACGTCGGCGCGACGGCGATCAACGAAGAGATGAAGCTGGCGGCGGTGCACGCCATTGCCGAGCTGGCCCATGCCGAGCAGAGCGAAGTGGTGGCCTCCGCCTATGGCGATCAGGATTTAAGCTTTGGCCCGGACTACATCATTCCGAAACCGTTCGACCCGCGGCTGATCGTCAAAATCGCCCCTGCGGTGGCGAAGGCGGCGATGGACTCCGGCGTGGCAACGCGCCCGATCGCTGATTTTGACGCCTATATCGAGAAGCTGAGCGAGTTCGTCTATAAAACCAACCTGTTTATGAAGCCTATCTTCTCTCAGGCGCGCAAAGAGCCGAAGCGCGTGGTGCTGGCGGAAGGGGAGGAGACCCGGGTACTGCACGCCACTCAGGAGCTGGTGTCGCTGGGGCTGGCCAAACCGATTCTGGTGGGGCGCCCGAGCGTGATTGAAATGCGCATCCAGAAGCTGGGTCTGCAGATCAAGGCCGGCGTTGACTTTGAGATCGTCAATAATGAATCCGACCCGCGGTTTAAAGAGTACTGGAGCGAGTACTACCAGCTGATGAAGCGCCGCGGCATTACCCAGGAGCAGGCGCAGCGGGCGGTGATTAGCAACACCACGGTGATTGGCGCCATCATGGTTCATCGCGGTGAAGCGGATGCGATGATCTGCGGGACTATCGGCGAGTACCACGACCACTACCGCGTGGTGCAGCCGCTGTTTGGCTATCGCGACGGCGTCAGCACCGCCGGGGCGATGAATGCGCTGCTGCTGCCGAGCGGCAACACCTTTATCGCCGACACCTATGTCAATCACGATCCCTCCCCGGAAGAGCTGGCGGAGATCACCCTGATGGCGGCGGAAAGCGTGCGTCGCTTCGGTATTGAGCCGCGGGTGGCATTGCTGTCGCACTCCAACTTTGGTTCCGCCGACTGCCCGTCAGCCAGCAAGATGCGCAAAACCCTTGAACTGGTGAAGGCGAGCGCCCCGGAGCTGATGATCGATGGCGAAATGCATGGCGACGCCGCGCTGGTGGAAAGCATCCGCAACGACCGCATGCCGGACAGCCCGCTGAAGGGATCGGCCAATATTCTGGTGATGCCGAATATGGAAGCCGCCCGGATCAGCTATAACCTGCTGCGTGTCTCCAGTTCGGAAGGGGTGACCGTCGGGCCAGTGCTGATGGGGGTGGCGAAGCCGGTGCATATTCTGACGCCGATCGCCTCCGTACGCCGCATTGTGAATATGGTGGCGCTGGCGGTTGTCGAAGCGCAAACCGAACCGCTGTAATCTCGTTTTTTTCCCATTAACGCGCGGAGAGTTTTCCGCGCACAATATCAGGCAGGCCGGCGAGTAAAAACGCTGAGCCTGCCTTTTTAATTCCGCCGCATTATTATTTTCTCTCCTGAGTGATCCACTTCACCTTTTAACCCCACTTGCCGAAATTTGTTATTTGCCGCGCTGAAATACCGTCACCATGAGGACAGATTTCAGGGGGGCAATCAGTCATGGATAAAGAACGCATTATTCAGGAATTCGTACCAGGCAAACAGGTCACACTGGCGCATCTGATTGCCCACCCGGGAGCGGAGCTGGCGAAAAAGATCGGCGTACCCGAATCCGGCGCGATCGGCATTATGACGCTGACACCGGGGGAAACAGCGATGATCGCCGGCGATCTGGCGATGAAGGCCGCCGATGTGCACATCGGTTTTCTCGACCGGTTTAGCGGCGCGCTGGTGATCTACGGTTCGGTCGGCGCGGTGGAGGAGGCGCTCCTGCAGACCATCGGCGGGTTAGGCCGCTTATTAAATTATACCTTGTGCGAATTAACGAAAAGTTAATTGAGAGCGACCATGAAGCGTATTGCCATTGTCGGCGCCGTCGGTGCAGGAAAAACCACATTATTTAATGCCCTGCAGGGAAATTATTCCCTCGCCAGAAAAACGCAGGCGCTGGAATTTAACGATCGTGGCGACATCGATACACCCGGGGAATATTTCAGCCATCCGCGCTGGTATCACGCCTTAATTACCACCCTGCAGGATGTGGACACCCTGATTTATGTCCATGCGGCCAATGATACCGAAAGTCGCCTGCCTCCCGGGTTACTGGACATTGGCAGCCGAAAGCACCTTATCGTGGCGATCAGTAAAACGGATCTGCCGGATGCCAACCTCGCCGCGGTGCGGCAGCTGCTGGACGGGATGGGGTTTCAGGCGCCGGTTTTCGCCCTCAACGGTTGCGATCCGCAAAGCGTCGCGTCGCTGGAAAATTATTTGAGTGAGCTCAGCCAAAAGGAGGAAGGGCCAGGTGAAGAAACTCATTACCGCTAACGATATTCGTGCCGCCCACGCGCGCGGCGAACAGGCGATGTCAGTTGTTCTGCGCGCCAGCATTATCACCCCGGAAGCGCGCGAAGTCGCCGAGCTGCTGGGATTCACTATCACCGAGGATGATGGCGCCGCGCCGGCGGCGACAGCGGCGGACAGCGACAAAACGGAAAGCCAGCGGATCCGCGAAACCATCCTGGCGCAGTTGCCGGAAGGCCAGTTTACCGAAAGCCTGGTGGCGCAGCTGATGGAAAAGGTGATGAAGGAGAAGCAGTCCCTGGAGCAGGAGGCGATGCAGCCAGGATTTGACTCCGTGACCGGCAAAGGCGGCATCAAAGTGAGCGACGGCAGCAGCGTGAAGTTTGGCCGCTTCGACGGCGCCCAGCCGCACTGCGTCGGCTTAACGGATCTGGTCACTGACCAGGATGGCAGCAGCATGGCCGCCGGATTTATGCAGTGGGATAACGCCTTCTTCCCGTGGACGCTGAACTACGACGAGATCGATATGGTGCTTGAGGGCGAGCTGCATGTGCGCCATCAGGGGGAAACCCTGGTCGCCAAAGCGGGGGATGTGATGTTTATCCCGAAAGGTTCCAGCATCGAATTCGGCACCCCGTCGACGGTGCGCTTCCTGTACGTCGCCTGGCCGGCAAACTGGCAATCGCTATGAACGATTTCATTACCGAAGCGTGGCTCAGGGCGAACCATACGCTCAGCGAAGGCGGCGAAATCCATCTTCCTGCCGACGCTCGCCTGACGCCCTCGGCGAGGGAGCTGCTGGAAAGTCGGCATCTGCGGGTCAAATTTCTCGACCGCCAGGGGCGCCTGTTTGTCGAGGATGACGAACAGACGCCGCAGCCGGTGCATGTCCTGACCAGCCGCGACCATCCGCCCCAGGCCTGCTGCGAGCTCTGTCACCAGCCTGTGGATAAAAAGCCGGACACCCTGACCCACCTGACGGCCGATACCCTGGTGGCGAAAAACGATCCGCGGCTGGCCTTCCGTGCGGTGCTGGACAGCACCATCGCTCTGACGGTGTGGCTGCAAATTGAACTGGCGGAGTCCTGGCAGCCGTGGCTGATGGATATCCGTTCGCGGCTGGGCAACATCATGCGCGCCGACGCGCTGGAGGAGCCGCTGGCGGCGCAGTCGATAGCCGGATTCAGCGAGGGACAGCTACACCGTCTGTCCCATCAGCCGCTGTGCTTCCTGGGCCACGATCACCTGGTGCCGGAGGCCCGCCATGGGCGCGAGGTCGCGCTGCTTAATCTGCTGCGCGGCAAAGTCCGCGAGGCGGAGGTGACCGCGGCGCAGGTGTTTATCACGCCGCAATTTGCGGTCCGGCGCGCCGATATTATGCAAGCGCTCAACCGTCTCTCCAGCGCGGTCTACGTGATGATGATCCTGGGCGTGACGGATTCGCCGCCAACCCTCAGCCAGCTGCAGCAGCACCTGGGAGGTGAAGATGATCATTGACCAATGCCGCAAACTGGCGCTGCGCGCCCCCGCCCGAGTGGTGTTCCCGGATGCGCTGGACGTCCGTGTGCTGAAGGCGGCGCATTATCTGCAGCAGCAGGGCCTGGCGCGTCCGATCCTCGTCGCCAGTCCCTTCGCGCTGCGGCAGTTCGCCCTTGGCGAACGTCTGCCGCTGACCGGAGTGCAGATCATTGATCCGCACAGCAACCTGGCGATGCGCGAGGCGTTTGCCGCCGCCTGGCAGGCGCGCGCCGGCGATAAAGCGCCCGCTGACGCCGTCGACAAGCTGGCCGACCCGCTGATGTTCGCCGCGGCGATGGTCAGCGGCGGTGAGGCCGAGGTGTGTATCGCCGGGAATCTCTCGTCAACCGCCAGCGTGCTGCGCGCCGGTCTGCGCCTTATCGGCCTGCAGCCGGGGTGTAAAACGCTCTCTTCGCTGTTTCTGATGCTGCCGCAGTATGCCGGCCAGCCGCTGGGGTTTGCCGACTGCAGCGTGGTGCCGCAGCCGACGGCGGCGCAGCTGGCGGATATCGCGATTGCCAGCGCCGAGACCTGGCAAGCGATCGCTGGCGAAGCGCCGCGGGTGGCAATGCTGTCCTTCTCGACACACGGCAGCGCCCGGCATCCCTGTGTGGCTAACGTCCAGCAGGCCACGGAGATCGTGCGTCAGCGGGCGCCGCAGCTGATGGTCGATGGCGAACTGCAGTTTGACGCCGCCTTTGTACCGGACGTCGCTGCGCACAAAGCGCCCGGCAGCCCGCTGCGGGGGCGGGCCAATGTGCTGGTCTTCCCATCGCTGGAGGCGGGCAACATCGGCTACAAAATCGCCCAGCGGTTGGGTGGATATCGCGCCATCGGGCCGCTGATCCAGGGCCTCGCCGCCCCGCTTCACGACCTCTCGCGAGGCTGTAGCGTAGAGGAAATTATCGAACTGGCGCTGGTGGCGTCGGTACCGCGCCAGACGGACGCAAGCCGGATCCCCGACTCGTCCACGCTGGTTGAATGAATGGTCCCCTTCAGGACCCCTTATGAGAGGAAAACACAATGGAAGCATTAGGAATGATTGAAACCCGGGGCCTGGTTGCACTGATTGAGGCCTCCGACGCCATGGTCAAAGCGGCCCGCGTCAAGCTGGTAGGCGTGAAACAGATCGGTGGCGGCCTGGTGACCGCCATGGTGCGCGGCGATGTCGCGGCGTGCAAAGCCGCCACGGATGCCGGGGCGGCGGCGGCTCAGCGTATCGGTGAGCTGGTCTCTGTACATGTCATCCCGCGCCCGCATGGCGATCTGGAAGAGGTCTTCCCGATCAGCTTCAAGGGCGACAGCAACATCTAACGGGGGAGGGGGTGCCGGAAAGTTCGGGCCGGATGAGACGTCAGGGCGTCGCTATCCGGCCATGAAAAGGCATGAATGCCGGATGGCGCTGCGCTTTTCCGGCCTGCACATCACACGCGGAGACGGACATGAAGCTGGCTGTTGTTACCGGATATGTGGTCTGCACCGTACGCCATGAAGGGCTGGCCCACGACAAACTGCTGATGGTGGAGATGCTCAATGCCCGCGGCGAACCCGACGGGCAATGCGCGGTCGCCATCGACAACATCGGCGCGGGATGCGGGGAGTGGGTGCTGCTGGTCAGCGGTAGCTCGGCGCGACAGGCGCACGCACAGGGCGCCTCTCCGGTCGATCTGTGCGTGATTGGCATCGTGGATGAGGCTGCGGCCGATGGTCAGGTGCTTTTCCATAAGTAGGGTGAAAAATCATGAATCAACAGGACATTGAACAGGTAGTGAAAGCGGTACTGCTGAAAATGAAAGACAGCAGTCAGCCTGCTGACGCCGTTCATGATAGGGGCGTTTTTGCCTCACTGGATGACGCTGTCGCGGCGGCAACGGCGGCCCAGCAGGGATTAAAGCGGGTGGCGATGCGTCAGCAGGTGATTCAGGCCATTCGTGAGGCGGGTGAAAAGCATGCCCGTGAACTGGCGGAGCTTGCGGTGACGGAGACCGGCATGGGACGCGTTGAAGATAAGTTTGCCAAAAACGTGGCGCAGGCACGGGGTACGCCAGGCGTGGAGTGTCTGACTCCGCAGGTGCTGACCGGCGATAACGGCCTGACGCTGATTGAAAACGCGCCCTGGGGCGTGGTGGCCTCGGTCACGCCCTCGACCAATCCGGCGGCGACGGTGATTAACAACGCCATCAGTCTGATTGCCGCCGGCAACAGCGTGGTCTTCGCCCCCCATCCGGCGGCGAAAAAGGTCTCGCAGCGGGCGATCACCTTGCTTAACCAGGCGGTAGTGGCCGCCGGCGGCCCGGCCAACCTGCTGGTGACCGTGGCGAACCCGGATATCGACACCGCCCAGCGGCTGTTTAAGTACCCTGGTATCGGCCTGCTGGTGGTGACCGGCGGCGAAGCAGTGGTCGAGGCGGCGCGCAAACATACCAACAAACGCCTGATTGCCGCCGGGGCCGGCAACCCGCCGGTGGTGGTGGATGAGACCGCCGATCTGCCGCGCGCCGCGCAAGCGATCGTCAAAGGCGCCTCGTTTGATAACAACATCATCTGCGCCGACGAGAAGGTGCTGATCGTGGTCGATAGCGTCGCCGACGAACTGATGCGCCTGATGGAAGGCCAGCAGGCGGTGAAACTCACGGCGGCGCAGGCCGAACAGCTCCAGCCGCTGCTGCTGAAAAATATCGACGAGCGCGGCAAAGGCACGGTCAGCCGCGACTGGGTCGGCCGCGATGCGGGCAAAATCGCCGCGGCGATTGGCCTGCAGGTGCCGGCGCAAACCCGCCTGCTGTTCGTGGAAACCCCTGCCAGCCATCCGTTTGCGGTGACTGAAATGATGATGCCGGTGCTGCCGGTGGTGCGGGTGGCGAACGTCGAGGAGGCCATCGCCCTGGCGGTGCAACTGGAAGGCGGCTGCCACCATACGGCGGCGATGCACTCGCGCAACATCGACAACATGAACCAGATGGCGAATGCCATCGACACCAGCATCTTCGTCAAAAACGGGCCGTGCATCGCCGGGCTTGGGCTGGGCGGCGAGGGCTGGACCACCATGACTATCACCACCCCAACCGGGGAAGGGGTAACCAGCGCGCGGACCTTCGTTCGTCTGCGCCGCTGCGTGCTGGTGGATGCGTTTCGAATCGTATAAGGGATGAACATGGCGCACGACGAACAACGCTGGCTTTCGCCGAGACTGCAAAAAGCCGCTGCCCTGTGTAACCAGGCGCCCGCCGCCAGCGAGTCGCCGCTGTGGCTGGGCATCGATTTGGGCACCTGCGACGTGGTGTCGATGGTGGTCGACCGCGATGGCCAGCCGGTTGCGGTATGTCTTGACTGGGCCGATGTGGTGCGCGACGGCATCGTCTGGGACTTCTTCGGCGCTGTCACCCTCGTGCGCCGTCATCTCGCGACCCTCGAACAGCAGCTGGGCTGCCGCTTTACGCATGCGGCGACCTCGTTTCCGCCCGGCACCGATCCGCGCATTTCAATCAACGTCCTGGAGTCCGCCGGGCTGGAGATCAGTCATGTGCTGGATGAGCCCACCGCGGTGGCGGATCTGCTGCAGCTCGATAATGCCGGGGTGGTGGACATCGGCGGCGGCACCACCGGGATCGCCATCGTTAAACAGGGCAGGGTGACGTATTCGGCGGATGAAGCCACCGGCGGACACCATATCTCCCTGACTCTGGCCGGGAATCGCGGCATCGGGCTGGAAGAGGCTGAGCAGTACAAGCGCCGCCATGCCGGAGAGATCTGGCCGGTAGTGAAACCGGTGTACGAGAAGATGGCTGAGATTGTCGCCCGACATATTACCGGACAAGGGATTGGTGATTTGTGGCTGGCAGGCGGCGCCTGCATGCAGCCGGGCGTCAGGGCGCTTTTTTGCCAATGTTTCCCGACGCTGAAGGTGCATTTACCCCGGCACAGCCTGTTTATGACCCCGCTGGCAATCGCCAACAGCGGGAGGGAAAAAGCGGAGGGGATCTATGCAAGCTGAACTGCAGACGGCGCTGTTCCACGCCTTCGATACGCTGAATCTTCAGCAAGTGAAAAGCTTCAACGTTCCGCCGGTGACGCTGCACGGCGTCGGCGCGCTGGCGGCCTGCGGCCCGCAAGCGCAGGCCCGGGGCCTGAAGCATCTGTTTGTCATGGTTGACCGTTTTCTCCATCAGGCGGGAATGACCGCCGGGCTGGAGCGTAGCCTGGCGATGAAAGGGGTTGCCATGACCCTCTGGCCCTGTCCCGCCGGCGAACCCTGCGTCACTGATGTCTGCGCTGCGGTCGCCCAGCTGCGGGACGCGCGCTGCGACGGCGTGGTGGCCTTCGGCGGCGGCTCGGTGCTGGATGCGGCGAAAGCGGTGGCGCTGCTGGTCGCCAACCCTGAGCAGACGCTGGGGGAGATGACGGAGCACAGCGAATTACAGCCACGTCTGCCGCTGATTGCGGTGCCGACCACCGCCGGCACCGGGTCAGAAACCACCAATGTGACGGTGATTATCGATGCGGTGAGTGGACGCAAACAGGTGCTGGCGCATGCCTCGCTGATGCCGGATGTGGCGATCCTCGACGCCGCCCTAACTGAGGGCGTTCCCCCGCCTGTCACGGCGATGACCGGGATTGATGCGCTGACCCACGCCGTCGAGGCCTACAGCGCCCGTCACGCCACGCCGTTTACCGACAGTCTGGCGATGGGGGCGATAGCCATGATCGGCGAAGCGCTGCCGAAAGCGGTGGGCTGCGGCCAGGATCTGGCGGCGCGGGAGAACATGCTGCTGGCCTCCTGCATGGCGGGGATGGCGTTTTCCAGCGCCGGGCTGGGGCTATGCCATGCCATGGCGCATCAGCCGGGGGCGGCGCTGCATATTCCGCACGGTCTGGCCAACGCCATGCTGCTGCCAACGGTGATGGGCTTCAACCGTATGGTGTGCCGGGGGCGCTTCAGCCAGATCGGCCGGGCGCTGACCGGCAGGAAAACCGATGACCTTGAGGCAATCGCCGCCGTGCGCGAACTGATTGCGGAAGTCGGTCTGACGATGCGGCTGTCGGATGCCGGCGCGACGCCCGCGCACTACGCCACCTGGGCACAGGCGGCGCAGGACGACATCTGTCTGCGCACCAATCCACGCACCGCCACCCGGGAGCAGATTATCGAGCTGTACGCGGTGGCGCAATAAATGCGGATTTTCCCGGAGGCGTGTGGCTGTGGCTTTCCCGGCTCGCGCTGCGCTTAGCCGGGCTACAGGATCACAGCCGTCTGCTATGCCGTAGCCCGGGTAAGGCGTTCACGCCTCGACCCGGGAAAGTTCCCCGAGTGCGGCTAATGTCCCGGTATTCACAGTATCTACCAATCATAAATGACAGGGAGTAAGGGCTATGGGAATTAACGAAATCATCATGTACATCATGATGTTCTTTATGCTGATTGCCGCCGTGGACAGGATCCTGTCGCAGTTCGGCGGCTCGGCGCGCTTTCTCGGCAAACTGGGGAAAAGCATTGAGGGATCCGGCGGTCAGTTTGAAGAAGGGTTTATGGCGATGGGCGCGCTGGGCCTGGCGATGGTCGGGATGACCGCCCTGGCGCCGGTGCTGGCCCATCTGCTCGGTCCGGTGATTATCCCGCTGTATGAGATGCTCGGCGCCAACCCGTCGATGTTTGCCGGCACGCTGCTGGCGTGCGACATGGGCGGTTTCTTCCTCGCCAAAGAGCTGGCGGGCGGCGACGTGGCGGCCTGGATGTACTCGGGCCTGATCCTCGGCTCCATGATGGGGCCGACCATTGTGTTCTCCATTCCGGTGGCGCTCGGCATTATCGAACCTGCCGATCGCCGCTGGCTGGCGCTCGGCGTGCTGGCGGGCATTGTCACTATTCCTATCGGCTGTATCGCCGGCGGTCTGGTGGCGATGTATTCCGGGGTGGAGATCAACGGCCAGCCGGTAGCGTTTACCTTCGCGCTGATCCTGATGAATATGATCCCGGTGATCATCGTCGCCGTGCTGGTGGCGCTGGGGCTGAAGTTCATTCCGGAAAAAATGATCAACGGCTTCCAGATCTTCGCCAAATTCCTCGTGGCGCTGATCACCATCGGCCTGGCGGCGGCGGTGATCAAGTTCCTGCTCGGCTGGGAGCTGATCCCAGGACTCGACCCGATCTTTATGGCGCCTGGTGACCAGCCCGGCGAGGTGATGCGCGCCATCGAAGTCATTGGCTCTATCTCCTGCGTGCTGCTCGGCGCTTACCCGATGGTGCTCCTGCTGACCCGCTGGTTTGAAAAGCCGCTGATGCGTGTCGGTAATCTCCTCAAAATCAACAATATGGCTGCCGGCGGCATGGTCGCTACCCTCGCGAACAATATCCCGATGTTTGGCATGATGAAGCAGATGGATACCCGCGGAAAAGTGATCAACTGCGCCTTCTCGGTGTCGGCGGCATTCGCTCTGGGCGACCATCTCGGTTTTGCGGCGGCCAACATGAACGCCATGATCTTCCCGATGATCGTCGGCAAGCTGGTCGGCGGCGTTACCGCGATTGGCGTGGCGATGCTGCTGGTGCCAAAAGATGAAAACGTACCGGCGCCTGCCAACACCGAAGCGGAGGCGCACTCGTGAACACGCGCCAGCTGTTGAGCGTTGGTATTGATATCGGCACCACCACCACGCAGGTGATCTTCTCGCGCCTCGAGCTGGTGAACCGCGCGGCGGTCTCCCAGGTGCCGCGCTACGAATTCATCAAACGCGACATTAGCTGGCAAAGCCCGGTCTTTTTTACGCCGGTTGATAAGCAGGGAGAACTGAAAGAGGCCGAGCTTGAGGCGCTGATTCTGGCTCAGTACCGGGCCGCCGGGATCGCCCCGCAAGCGGTGGACTCTGGGGCAATCATCATCACCGGTGAAAGCGCGAAAACCCGCAATGCCCGCCCGGCGGTGATGGCGCTCTCGCAGTCGCTGGGCGATTTTGTCGTCGCCAGCGCCGGGCCGCACCTGGAGTCGGTCATTGCCGGACACGGCGCCGGGGCGCAAACCCTGTCCCGGCAGCGGATGTGCCGGGTGCTTAATATCGATATTGGCGGCGGTACCTCGAACTATGCCCTGTTTGACGCCGGTAACCTCAGCGCCACCGCCTGCCTCAACGTCGGCGGCCGCCTGCTGGAAACCGACGCTCAGGGGCGCGTGGTCCACGCGCACTCGCCAGGACAGCGGATTGTCGATGCGGTATTCGGCCCGGGAACCGATGCTTTATCGTTGACTGCGGGTCAGCTGGCGCAGGTGGCGCGCCGGATGGCGGGGCTGATCGTTGAGGTGATCGACGGCAGGCTCTCACCGCTGGCGCAGGGGCTGATGCAAACCGAAGTACTGCCTGCGGGTGTTCAGCCGGAAGTGATTACTCTTTCCGGCGGAGTGGGGGAGTGCTACCGCCATCAACCCGCCGATCCTTTCTGTTTTTCCGATATCGGGCCGCTGCTGGCCACGGCCCTGCACGAGCATCCGCGCCTGCGTGAAATGAACGTGCAGTTTCCGACGCAAACCGTGCGCGCTACGGTGATTGGCGCCGGGGCGCATACGCTGTCCCTGTCCGGGAGCACCATCTGGCTGGAGAGGGTTCAACTGCCGCTGCGCAATCTGCCGGTGGCTATCCCGCAGGATGCCGCCGATCTGCCGAACGCCTGGCGGCAGGCGCTGACGCAGCTCGATCTGGCCCCCGAGGCGGACGCTTACGTGCTGGCGCTTCCCGCTTCACTTCCGGTGCGCTACGCCACCTTACTGACCGTAATTGACGCCCTGCTGGCGTTTGTCGCCCGCTTTCCCAATCCGCGTCCGCTGCTGCTGGTGGCCGAGCAGGATTTTGGCAAAGCGCTGGGCATGCTGCTGCGGCCGCAGCTTCCACACCTTCCGCTGGCGGTCATCGATGAGGTGAGCGTCCGGGCGGGGGACTATATCGACATTGGTACGCCTCTTTTTGGCGGATCGGTTGTGCCGGTGACGGTGAAATCACTCGCATTTCCTTCCTGAGGGAACGACTTATGAAACTAAAGACCACATTGTTCGGCAATGTTTATCAGTTTAAGGATGTTAAAGAGGTGCTGGCGAAAGCCAACGAACTGCGTTCGGGGGATGTGCTGGCGGGCGTGGCAGCGGAGAGTTCGCAGCAGCGCGTGGCTGCCAAGCAGGTGCTTTCCGATATGACGGTGGCCGATATCCGCAATAACCCGGTGATCCCCTATGAGGAGGATTGCGTGACGCGCCTGATCCAGGATGACGTGAACGAAACCGCCTATCAGCGGATCAAACACTGGACCATCAGCGACCTGCGCGAATACGTGCTCAACGACGAGGTCACCAGCGACGATATCGCCTTTGTCCGCAAAGGGCTGACCTCCGAGGTGGTGGCGGCGGTGGCCAAGATCTGCTCCAACGCCGATCTGATCTATGGCGGCAAAAAAATGCCGGTGATCAAAAAAGCCAATACCACCATCGGTCTGCCGGGGACCTTTAGCTGCCGCCTGCAGCCGAACGATACCCGCGACGACGTGCAGAGTATTGCCGCGCAAATCTACGAAGGGCTCTCCTTCGGTGCGGGCGACGCGGTGATTGGCGTCAACCCGGTCACTGACGACGTGGAGAACCTGAGTCGCGTGCTGGATACGGTGTACGGGGTGATCGACAAGTTTTCCATCCCGACCCAGGGCTGCGTGCTGGCGCACGTCACCACCCAGATCGAAGCTATCCGCCGCGGCGCGCCGGGGGGGCTTATCTTCCAGAGCATCTGCGGCAGCGAAAAAGGGCTAAAAGAGTTCGGCGTCGAACTGGCGATGCTCGATGAAGCGCGGGCGGTGGGAGCGGAGTTTAACCGCATCGCCGGGGAGAACTGTCTTTACTTTGAAACCGGGCAGGGCTCGGCGCTCTCCGCGGGCGCTAACTTCGGCGCCGACCAGGTGACGATGGAAGCGCGTAACTATGGCCTGGCGCGGCACTACGATCCGTTCCTCGTCAACACCGTGGTGGGCTTTATCGGGCCGGAGTACCTCTATAACGACCGACAAATTATTCGCGCCGGGCTGGAAGACCACTTTATGGGCAAGCTGAGCGGCATCTCGATGGGCTGCGACTGCTGCTACACCAACCATGCCGATGCCGATCAGAACCTCAACGAAAACCTGATGATCCTGCTGGCGACCGCTGGCTGCAACTACATCATGGGCATGCCGCTCGGCGACGACATCATGCTCAACTACCAGACTACCGCCTTCCACGATACCGCGACCGTGCGCCAGCTGCTGGGTCTGCGTCCGTCACCGGAGTTCGAAGGCTGGCTGGAACGGATGGGCATTATGGCAAATGGTCGTCTGACCAAACGGGCGGGCGATCCGTCACTGTTCTTCTGATGACGCGGGGATGACACATCATGGATCAAAAACAGATTGAAGACATTGTACGCAGCGTAATGGCGTCAATGGGACAGCCACAGACACAGCCAGAGGCCCCCGTAGCGACGACGCCGGCCTGCCACGCTGCCGCGTGCGCCACCGACGCAACAGTGGAAAGCTGCGCGCTGGATCTGGGCTCTGCGGAAGCGAAAGCCTGGATTGGCGTACAACATCCGCACCGCGCCGAAGTGCTGACCGAACTGAAACGCAGCACCGCAGCGCGCGTTTGCACCGGTCGCGCCGGTCCGCGTCCGCGCACCCTCGCGTTGCTGCGCTTCCTGGCGGATCACTCGCGCTCGAAAGATACGGTGCTCAAAGAGGTGCCGGAGGCGTGGGTGAAAGCGCAGGGGCTGCTGGAAGTGCGTTCGGAAATCAGCGACAAAAATCGCTACCTCACGCGCCCCGATCTGGGACGCCGTCTCAGTCCGGAGGCCATCGATGCGCTGAAGGCGCAGTGCGTGATGGATCCGGATGTGCAGGTGGTGGTGTCCGATGGCCTGTCGACGGATGCCATCACCGCCAACTACGAAGAGATCCTGCCGCCGCTGCTTGCCGGCCTGAAACAGGCGGGTCTGAAGGTCGGGACGCCGTTCTTCGTGCGCTATGGCCGCGTCAAGATTGAAGATCAGATCGGCGAGATCCTCGGCGCGAAGGTAGTGATCCTGCTGGTTGGCGAGCGCCCGGGACTTGGCCAGTCAGAGAGCCTCTCCTGCTACGCGGTGTACTCCCCGCGAGTGGCGACCACCGTCGAGGCCGACCGGACCTGTATCTCCAATATCCACCAGGGCGGCACCCCGCCGGTAGAAGCCGCCGCGGTGATCGTGGATTTAGCCAAACGCATGCTGGAGCAGAAAGCTTCCGGCATCAACATGAGCCGTTAAGGAGGCATCATGCCCGCATTAGATTTGATTCGACCCTCGGTCACTGCCATGCGCGTCATTGCCTCGGTGAATGACGGTTTTGCCCGGGAGCTTAAATTACCGCCACATATACGTAGCCTCGGACTCATCACGGCAGATTCTGATGACGTGACGTATATTGCCGCCGACGAAGCGACAAAGCAGGCGATGGTGGAGGTGGTCTATGGCCGCTCCCTGTATGCCGGAGCAGCTCACGGCCCGTCGCCCACCGCCGGTGAAGTGCTGATTATGCTCGGCGGCCCGAACCCGGCGGAAGTTCGCGCCGGGCTGGATGCCATGATGGCGCATATTGAAAGCGGGGCGGCGTTCCAGTGGGCTAACGACGCGCAAGATACCGCGTTTCTGGCGCACGTGGTGTCGCGTACCGGCTCTTATCTTTCATCGACCGCTGGCATCGCGTTGGGCGATCCGATCGCTTATCTGGTGGCGCCGCCGCTGGAGGCGACGTACGGCATCGATGCGGCGATGAAGTCTGCCGACGTTCAGCTGGTGACCTACGTCCCGCCGCCGTCGGAAACCAACTATTCGGCCGCCTTTTTGACGGGAAGCCAGGCCGCCTGTAAAGCCGCCTGCAACGCCTTTACCGATGCCGTTCTCGATATTGCCCGTCATCCTGTTCAGCGTGCGTAACGGAGGGAGCGATGATCAATGCGCTGGGATTGCTGGAAGTGGAGGGCATGGTCGCCGCTGTAGACGCCGCGGATGCCATGCTCAAGGCGGCCAATGTGCGCCTGCTCAGTCATGAAGTGCTCGACCCCGGCAGATTGACGCTGGTGGTGGAGGGGGATCTGGCGGCCTGTCGTGCCGCGCTGGATGCCGGAAGCGTAGCGGCGGAGCGAACCGGATGTGTGATCAGCCGTCGGGAAATCGGCCGTCCGGAAGAGGATACCCAGTGGCTGATCGGCGGCTTTCAGCCACCGCCGCCAGCGCCCCTGCCGCCTGCTGACCCGGCATCATCGGAAGCGTTACTGACGCTGCTGGCATCAGTTCGTCAGGGCATGACGGCCGGCGAGGTCGCCGCGCATTTTGCCTGGCCGCTGGATAAGGCCCGCCAGGCGCTGGATCAGCTCTTTTCCGCAGGGACGCTACGCAAACGCAGTAGCCGCTATCGTCTCAAAAATCCATAACCTGCCGGAGGTGCCGGGAGCGGCTTGCCCCCGGCTTTAACGATTATGAAAAAGCGTCGTTCTGCAAATTTGCACCATCTCTGTTGCGAGGCGTTACCTGAAAATACCCGGCTGACGCCCCAGGTTGAAATTGACAATATTCATCAACGACACACAACCGATGTGTATGAGCACGCCCTGACCATTACCGCCTGGCAACAGATTTACGATCAGCTGCATCCGGGGCAGTTTCGCGGCGAGTTTACCGAAATTCTGCTCGATGAGATCCAGGTCTTTCGCGAATATACCGGGCTGGCGCTGCGCCAGTCCTGCGTGGTCTGGCCGAACTCCTTTTGGTTTGGTATTCCGGCGGCGCGGGGAGAGCAGGGGTTTATCGGTTCGCAGTGCCTGGGCCGGGCAGAAATCGCCACCCGTCCCGGCGGTACGGAGTTCGAGCTCAGCACGCCGGATGATTACACCATCCTCGGAGTAGTCATTTCCCAGGAGGTGATTTCTCGCCATGCCAGTTTCCTGCACCACCCGGAGCGAGTGCTGCATATGCTACGCAACCAGTCAGCGCTGGCAGTGCGGGAGCCGCATAAGGCCGCGCTGTGGGGGTTTGTGCAGCAGGCGCTGGCCACCTTCAGCGAGCATCCGGATACCCTTCATCAGCCTGCGGTGCGCAAGGTGCTGCGGGATAACCTGCTGCTGGCGATGGGGACGATGCTGGAAGAGGCGCAGCCGATGGTGAGCGCGGAGAGCATCAGCCACCAAGGCTACCGCCGTCTGCTGGCGCAGGCCCGTGAATATGTGCTGGAAAACAGCGCGGAGCCGCTAACCGTTCTCGACCTGTGCCAGCAGCTGTACGTCAGCCGTCGCACCCTGCAAAACGCCTTCCATGCGATTCTGGGGATTGGCCCCAACGCCTGGCTCAAACGGATCCGTCTGAACGCCGTACGCCGGGAGCTGATAAGTCCCTGGTCAGAGCGGGAGACGGTCAAGGAGGCGGCCATGCAGTG
Source organism: Klebsiella sp. PK18 (assembly GCF_057784655.1). Classification (NCBI taxonomy): domain Bacteria; kingdom Pseudomonadati; phylum Pseudomonadota; class Gammaproteobacteria; order Enterobacterales; family Enterobacteriaceae; genus Klebsiella; species Klebsiella sp. PK18. The sequence goes on from NZ_CM173493.1 coordinate 1,385,743, forward strand.
GGGATTCTGGCATCTGGGGCAGTTCGCCACCGACTATCAGCAGCTGTTTGCTGAGAAACCGTCGATGACGCTGCACCATCGCCTGCGCCAGTGGGTGTGAGCGAAGCGACGCCGCTGCCGGGTGGCCAGCCGCCATCCGGCCGTTACAGCCAGTCGCGCACCTGAATAAACTCGCTCAGCGCCGCCTCGGGACTGCCGGGCTCGGGCTGATAATCATATTCCCAGCGCACCAGCGGCGGCATCGACATCAGAATCGACTCCGTACGCCCGCCGGTCTGCAGGCCGAACAGGGTGCCGCGGTCCCAGACCAGATTGAACTCGACGTAGCGGCCGCGGCGATAGAGCTGAAAGTGGCGCTCGCGCTCGCCGTACGGCGTGGCTTTTCGGCGTTCGACGATGGGTAAATAGGCGTCAGCATAGCCGTTCCCGACCGCCTGCATAAAGGCGAAGCAGTGGTCAAAATCCGGGGTATTCAGGTCGTCAAAGAACAGACCGCCGATACCGCGCTGCTCCTGGCGGTGCTTGAGGTAGAAGTAATCATCGCACCATTTTTTATAGCGCGGATAGACTTTCTCGCCGAACGGCAGACACAGATCGCGGGCGGTACGATGCCAGTGGACGGCATCCTCTTCAAAGCCATAGTAAGGGGTTAAATCGAAGCCGCCGCCGAACCACCACACCGGGTCGGCGCCAGGCTTTTCGGCAATAAAGAACCGCACGTTGGCATGGCTGGTGGGCACATAGGGGTTAAGCGGATGAACCACCAGCGAGACGCCCATGGCTTCAAAGCTGCGTCCGGCCAGCTCCGGGCGATGGGCCGTTGCCGAGGCGGGCATCGCATCGCCATGGACGTGAGAAAAGTTAACCCCGGCCTGTTCGAACACGTTGCCGTCGCGCAACACCCGGCTGCGCCCGCCGCCACCGCCTTCCCGCTGCCAGGCGTCTTCAATAAACGGTGCGCCATCGACAGCGCTCAGCTGCTGGCAAAGGTTGTCCTGGAGCTGGAGCAGAAAAGTTTTAACCTGCGCGGCATCGGGTTTCATTAACGTCTCTTCGAATGGGCTTTCTGGTTATCGAACCAGTGGAAATAGCTGATAATGCCGTTGGCAATCGCGGTGGCGATTTTCTGCCGGAAAGCGGTGGTGCCGAGCAGTTTCTCCTCGTTCGGGTTGGTGATAAACGAGGTTTCCACCAGCACGGACGGAATGGACGGCGACTTCAGCACCACGAACGCCGCCTGCTCGGTATTGCGGCTGTGTAGCTTATGCACCGGTTTGATCTTTTTCAGGATATGCGAGCCCAGCGTCAGGCTGTTTTTAATGGTGTCGGTCTGCACCAGATCGAACAGCACCTGCTGCAGCAGATGATCTTTATCGGTTGCTTTCTTACCGGCAACTTCATCGGCGCGGTTTTCGCGGTCGGAGAGGTATTTTGCCATGGCGCTACTGGCGCCGCGGTTTGACAGCGCAAACACCGAGGCGCCGGCGGCGCTCGGGTTGGTGAAGCCGTCGGCATGGATCGACATAAACAGATCGGCGCCGTGCTGATGGGCAATCTCCACGCGGTCGTACAGCGGGATAAAGGTATCGCCGGTGCGGGTCAGGCGGGCGTCGATGCCGTTGCTGCGCAAAATGCTGCGCACGTTCTTAGCGATCGCCAGCACCACATGCTTCTCTTTCGAACCGTTATGGCCGATAGCCCCGGTGTCGATACCGCCGTGGCCCGGGTCGAGCATCACAACGCGGCGGGCGCCGGCTTTTTTAGCGGCGGGTTTGCTGTGTCCATTTGATGTTTTCAGTGGCTGCTCTTTTGCGCTGACCTGTGCGGCGACGCCACTCAGCGTCATCGCAGCCAGCCCGGCTTTCAGCACCTGACGGCGCGAAGCAAGTATTTTTAAGGGTTTAAAAGTGCTCATTCGGCCTGAATTGTAAACAAGTGATGTCCAATGTTATATCGTATCGCGTTTGCCGTTACGACCATTCAAAATAAGAATTGTTTTACTTTTCATTTCAATACATGACAAAGTCATATTATGCCATTTTTTGTCGCTGATTTCGCCTGATATTGGCTATCAGTTATATTCGCGCCATAATCACTGTTTTTAACCGTCAATGGTGGGGAATACCATGGAGATTCGCGTTTTTCGCCAGCAGGATTTCGAAGAGGTTGTGACGCTGTGGGAGCGCTGCGATCTGCTGCGCCCGTGGAACGATCCGGAGATGGATATTGAGCGCAAGCTGAATCATGACGTCAGCCTGTTTCTGGTGGCGGAAGTGAATGGCGAAGTGGTCGGCACGGTGATGGGCGGATATGACGGTCATCGCGGATCGGCCTATTATCTCGGCGTCCATCCGGAATATCGTGGCCGGGGTATCGCGAACGCGCTGCTCAACCGGCTCGAGAAAAAGCTCATTGCCCGCGGCTGCCCGAAAATCAACATTATGGTTCGTGAAGACAACGACGTGGTGCAGGGAATGTATGAGCGGCTGGGCTATGAATACGCCGATGTCCTGACCCTGGGCAAGCGTCTGATCGAAGATGAAGAATACTGAGTTTATCCCCGCCGATTTTGATGCCCATGGCCGTCTGCGCCTGCCTTTGCTCTTCTGGTGCGTGCTGTTGTTGCAGGCCCGCACGTGGGTGCTGTTTTTGATGGCCGGCGCATCGCGCCAGCAGGGCGACGCGATTCTTAATCTGTTCTATCCCGATCACGACCGCTTCTGGCTCGGTTTACTCCCCGGCGTGCCGGCGGTGCTGGCCTTTCTGCTTAGCGGCTACCGTCAGCGCCTGCCGCGCGCGTGGCGGGCGATGCGCTGGCTGCTGGTGCTATCGCAATTGCTGCTGTTGCTGTGGCAGCCGATGCTATGGCTGAGCGGCGAATCTCCCTCCTCGCTAACTATCGGGCTGCTGGTGGCGGATGGCTATGCCCTGTGGTGGCTGTTAACCAGCCGTCGCCTGGGCGCCTGTTTTCACCAGACCACCTTTTAAGGGCACTTTTTGCCGATCGTGAACTCCAACATGCGTTGAATGACTCAGAAAGGATTGTGATATGAAATCGCTACGTTTAATGCTCTGTGTGCTTCCGCTGGCGCTGACCGGCTGCTCCACGATGAGCGCAGTCAACTGGTCGGCGGCCTATCCGTGGAACTGGTTTGGCGCTTCCACCGAGGTGACCGAGCAGGGAGTGGGTAAACTGACGGCTTCCACGCCGCTCAACGAACAGGCTATTAGCGATGCGCTGGGGAGCGACTACCGTTTACGCAGCGGGATGAAGACCGATAAGGGCAATATCGTCCACTATTTTGAAGCGCTGAAAGACAACAGCGTGGCGCTGACCATCAATGGCGACAACGGTACCATCAGCCGGATTGACGTGCGTGATGCCGAAATCAAAACCGCCAGCGGCGTGAAAATCGGCACACCGTTTAGCGACCTGTACAGCAAAGCTTTCGGCAACTGCCAGAAAGGCAGCAATGACAATGGCGCGGTCGTCGAGTGTCAGGCCGAGGGGAGCCAGCATATCAGCTATGCCTTTACCGGCCACTGGAGCGGCCCTGACGAGCTGATGCCCTCCGACGATACGCTGAAAAACTGGAAGGTCAGCAAAATTATCTGGCGTCGCTAAATTGATCTGAAGAGACACGACGGCCCTGAAAAACGGTTACAATGGCGCGTTAGCAACGCGATAGCGTTGTAGTTGCATCATTTCAGGAGGAGCGATGTCTCAGGTTCAGAGCGGCATTTTGCCGGAACATTGCCGCGCGGCGATTTGGATTGAAGCCAATGTCAAAGGGGACGTTAACGCCCTGCGCGAAGCGAGCAAAAATTTTGTCGATAACGTGGCCACCTTCCAGGCTAAATTCCCCGACGCCAAACTCGGGGCGGTGGTGGCGTTCGGCAATAACGTCTGGCGTCAGCTGAGCGGCGGCGAAGGGGCGGAAGAGTTAAAAGATTTCCCGGTCTATGGCAAAGGGCTGGCGCCGTCCACCCAGTATGACCTGCTGATTCATATTTTATCCGCCCGTCATGAAGTTAACTTCTCGGTGGCGCAGGCCGCGATGGCCGCCTTTGGCGACGCTATCGACGTGAAAGAAGAGATCCACGGTTTCCGTTGGGTGGAAGAGCGTGATCTCAGCGGCTTCGTCGACGGCACCGAAAACCCGGCGGGGGAAGAAACCCGCCGCGAAGTGGCAGTCATTAAAGACGGTGTGGACGCGGGCGGCAGCTACGTGTTCGTCCAGCGCTGGGAGCATAATCTCAAACAGCTGAACCGCATGAGCGTAGCGGATCAGGAGATGATGATCGGCCGTACCAAAGAAGCCAACGAAGAGATCGATGGCGACGAGCGTCCGGTCACGTCGCACCTGAGCCGCGTGGACTTAAAAGAAGATGGCAAAGGGCTGAAAATCGTCCGTCAGAGCCTGCCGTACGGCACCGCCAGCGGCACCCATGGTCTCTATTTCTGCGCCTACTGCGCGCGCCTGTATAACATTGAGCAGCAGCTGCTGAGCATGTTCGGCGATACCGACGGCAAACGCGACGCGATGCTGCGCTTCACTAAACCGGTGACCGGCGGCTATTACTTCGCGCCATCCCTGGAGCGTATTCAGGCGCTGTAATTTCCCCCCTCACCCTAACCCTCTCCCCAGGGGGGAGAGGGAACCGTTCGGTGCGGTTATGGAATCTGCGTGCGGACTCTCTTTCTCCCTCTCCCTCAGGGAGAGGGGCGGGGTGAGGGCATCGGCGACTCAAGCGCTTCAAGTATTCTCTGCATCACCGCATCTTCATACTCTTCAAACTCATTATTCCAGAAGCGTAAAACCCGCCATCCCTGGCTCTGTAGCCAGCGGGTGCGGCGAACATCGTAGGCACGCCTCCATCGTGTTGGCCGCCGTCCAGTTCAATCGCCAGCCGTGTTGCGCAGCAGGCAAAATCGAGAATATAGGGACCAACGGGATGCTGGCGGCGAAACTTATAGCAAGCAAAATGGCGGTTGCGCAGTCAGTACCCTGGTCGACGTTCTGCGGGCGTTAAGCTACGTCTGAGCTGATGAGCAAATATCGGTGTGTTTTTCATATAAACACAGTGCACGCCTGGCTGCCGTTTGTCACAATGACACGTCTAATCTGCGAGCCGCTTTCAGCAAAGCTTTGCCAGTTGCTTATTCTCTTTTCGACTTCCAAATCGCCAAACGGTATATAAAACCGTTACTCCTTTCGTACCCGTTATAAATATGATGATCATCAGAAAATGTTCAACGTTGATAAGGGTGCGCAATGGCCGTTAAATCACTGAAAAAAGGATATCTGGCGCTGGCGGCTTCCATGCTGCTGGCCGCGCAGGCGCAGGCGACGGAGCTGTTGAACAGCTCCTATGATGTCTCCCGCGAGCTGTTTGCCGCCCTTAACCCGCCTTTTGAGCAGCAGTGGGCGAAGGACAATGGCGGGGACACGCTGACGATTAAGCAGTCGCATGCCGGTTCATCCAAGCAGGCGCTGGCTATTTTGCAGGGCCTGAAGGCGGACGTGGTCACCTACAACCAGGTGACGGACGTGCAGATCCTGCATGACAAAGGCAACCTGATCCCGGCCGACTGGCAAAGCCGCCTGCCGAACAACAGTTCACCATTCTATTCGACGATGGGTTTCCTGGTGCGTAAAGGCAACCCGAAAAACATTCATGACTGGAACGATCTGGTTCGCTCTGACGTCAAGCTGATTTTCCCGAACCCGAAAACCTCGGGTAACGCCCGATACACCTACCTGGCGGCATGGGGCGCGGCGGATAAAGCCGACGGCGGCGATAAAGCCAAAACCGAACAGTTTATGACCCAGTTTCTGAAGAACGTCGAAGTCTTTGATACCGGCGGACGCGGGGCGACCACCACTTTTGCTGAACGCGGCCTGGGCGATGTGCTGATTAGCTTCGAATCGGAAGTGAACAATATTCGTAAGCAGTATGAGGCGCAGGGATTTGAAGTGGTGATCCCGAAAACCAACATTCTGGCGGAGTTCCCGGTGGCATGGGTGGATAAAAACGTCAAAGCCAATGGCACGGAAAAGGCGGCGAAAGCCTACCTGAACTGGCTCTACAGCCCGCAGGCGCAAACCATCATTACCGACTACTACTACCGGGTAAACAACCCGAAAGTGATGGACGCCCTGAAGGATAAATTCCCGCAGACCGAGCTGTTCCGCGTAGAGGACAAGTTTGGCTCCTGGCCTGAGGTGATGAAAACCCACTTCGCCAGCGGCGGCGAACTGGACAAACTGCTGGCGGCGGGGCGTAAGTAATGTTTGCTGTGTCGTCCAAGCGCGTGCTGCCGGGCTTTACCCTGAGCCTCGGCACCAGCCTGCTGTTTGTCTGTCTGATTTTGTTATTACCACTCAGCGCGCTGGTGATGCAGCTGGCGCAGATGAGCTGGGCGCAATACTGGGATGTGATCACCAATCCGCAGGTGGTGGCGGCCTATAAGGTGACGCTGCTGTCGGCGTTTGTGGCCTCGATTTTTAACGGCGTCTTTGGTCTGCTGATGGCCTGGATCCTCACTCGCTATCGTTTTCCTGGCCGCACGCTGCTGGATGCCTTAATGGATCTGCCGTTTGCGCTGCCGACGGCGGTGGCCGGCCTGACACTGGCTTCGCTGTTTTCGGTTAACGGAATTTACGGTGAATGGCTGGCGAAGTTCGATATTAAAGTGACCTATACCTGGCTCGGCATCGCCGTGGCGATGGCCTTCACCAGCATCCCGTTCGTGGTACGTACCGTGCAGCCGGTGCTGGAGGAGTTGGGACCCGAGTATGAGGAAGCGGCGGAAACGCTGGGCGCGACGCGCTGGCAGAGTTTCCGCAAAGTGGTGCTGCCGGAGCTGTCGCCGGCGCTGCTGGCGGGCATTGCCCTGTCGTTTACCCGTAGCCTCGGCGAGTTTGGCGCGGTGATTTTTATCGCTGGCAACATCGCGTGGAAGACAGAGGTGACCTCGCTGATGATCTTTATTCGTCTGCAGGAGTTTGACTATCCGGCGGCGAGCGCGATCGCCTCGGTGATCCTGGCTGCCTCACTGCTGCTGCTCTTTTCCATCAATACCCTGCAGAGTCGCTTTGGTCGACGCGTGGTAGGTCACTAATGGCGGAAGTTACTCAATTGAAACGCTACGACGCGCCCCGCATCAACTGGGGGAAATGGTTTCTGATTGGCGTCGGGATGGTGGTCTCCGCCTTCATCCTCGTGGTGCCGATGCTCTATATCTTTATCCAGGCCTTCAGCAAAGGGCTGATGCCGGTGCTGGAAAACCTGGCCAACCCGGACATGCTGCATGCCATCTGGCTGACGGTGATGATTGCGTTGATTACCGTACCGGTGAACCTGGTGTTCGGTACGCTGCTGGCCTGGCTGGTGACACGTTTTACTTTTCCCGGCCGCCAGCTGCTGCTGACGTTACTGGATATCCCGTTCGCCGTCTCGCCGGTGGTGGCCGGTCTGGTGTATCTGCTGTTTTATGGCTCTAACGGCCCGCTGGGCGGTTGGCTTGATGCGCATAACCTGCAGATCATGTTCGCCTGGCCGGGCATGGTGCTGGCGACCATCTTTGTCACTTGTCCGTTTGTGGTGCGCGAGCTGGTGCCGGTGATGATGAGCCAGGGCAGTCATGAAGATGAAGCCGCGGTGCTGCTGGGCGCTTCCGGCTGGCAGATGTTCCGCCGGGTGACGTTGCCGAATATTCGCTGGGCGCTGCTGTACGGCGTGGTATTGACCAACGCCCGCGCCATCGGCGAATTTGGCGCAGTGTCGGTAGTCTCCGGTTCGATTCGTGGAGAAACGCTGTCGCTGCCGCTGCAAATTGAACTACTGGAGCAGGATTACAATACCGTCGGCTCGTTTACCGCTGCGGCCCTGCTGACGTTAATGGCTATTCTGACCCTGTTTTTAAAGAGTATGTTGCAATGGCGTCTGGCCAATCAGAAAGAACGCGCGCAACAGGAGGGAAATCATGAGCATTGAGATTGCCAATATTAAGAAATCGTTTGGTCGCACCCAGGTGCTGAATGATATCTCGCTGGATATCCCTTCCGGACAAATGGTTGCGCTGCTGGGGCCCTCGGGCTCCGGAAAAACCACCTTGCTGCGAATTATCGCCGGGCTGGAGCATCAGACCAGCGGTCATATCCGCTTCCACGGCACCGACGTCAGCCGGATGCACGCCCGCGACCGTAAAGTGGGTTTCGTCTTCCAGCACTATGCGCTGTTCCGTCATATGACGGTGTTCGATAACATCGCCTTTGGCCTGACCGTGCTGCCGCGCCGTGAACGACCCAATGCGGCGGCGATTAAAGCCAAAGTGACCAAACTGCTGGAGATGGTGCAGCTAGCCCATCTGGCTGATCGCTATCCGGCGCAGTTGTCCGGCGGCCAGAAACAGCGTGTGGCGCTGGCGCGCGCGCTGGCGGTGGAGCCGCAAATTCTGTTGCTGGATGAACCCTTCGGCGCGCTGGATGCGCAGGTGCGTAAAGAGCTGCGCCGCTGGCTGCGTCAGCTGCATGAAGAGTTAAAATTTACCAGCGTGTTCGTCACCCACGATCAGGAAGAGGCGCTGGAAGTTGCTGACCGGGTGGTGGTGATGAGTCAGGGCAACATCGAACAAGCCGATGCCCCGGAGCGCGTGTGGCGTGAACCGTCGACCCGTTTCGTACTGGAGTTTATGGGCGAAGTAAACCGCCTGCAGGGCATCATCCGCGGTGGACAGTTCCACGTTGGCGCGCACCGCTGGCCGTTAGGCTATACCCCGACATATCAGGGGCCGGTGGATCTGTTCCTGCGTCCGTGGGAAGTGGACATCAGCCGCCGGACCAGCCTGGATTCCCCGCTGCCGGTGCAGGTGCTGGAAGCCAGCCCGAAAGGGCACTACACCCAATTAGTCGTTCAGCCTCTGGGGTGGTATGACGAACCGCTGAGCGTGGTGCTGGCAGGCGATGAGGCCCCGTCCCGCGGCGAACGGCTGTTCGTTGGCCTGCAAAACGCGCGCCTGTATAACGGTACCGAGCGTATCGAGCCGCGCGGCGAGCTTGCTCTGGCGGAGTCGGCCTGATAGCTTATTGAGCAGGTCTATCGCCCGGTAAGGCTACGCTTTCCGGGCCTGGAGTTTTTACGCGTCTTGTAGGCCGGGTAAGCGAAGCGCAACCCGGCTTTTTTATTGAGTAAAAATCGTGAATACACTCGAACACACCATCGGCAATACCCCTCTGGTCAAGCTTCAGCGTCTGGGTCCGGACAACGGCAGCGAAGTTTGGGTCAAACTCGAAGGCAATAATCCGGCAGGCTCGGTAAAAGACCGCGCCGCGCTGTCGATGATCGTCGAAGCGGAAAAGCGCGGCGAAATTCAGCCCGGCGACGTGCTGATCGAAGCGACCAGCGGTAACACCGGTATTGCGCTGGCGATGATCGCCGCGCTGAAAGGCTATCATATGAAGCTGCTGATGCCTGACAACATGAGCCAGGAGCGCCGGGCGGCGATGCGTGCCTACGGCGCCGAGCTGATTCTGGTCACTAAAGAGCAGGGAATGGAGGGGGCCCGCGACCTGGCTCTTGAGATGGCGCAGCGCGGAGAGGGCAAACTGCTCGATCAGTTTAACAACCCGGATAACCCCTACGCTCACTACACCACCACCGGGCCGGAAATCTGGCAGCAGACCGCGGGGCGTATCACCCACTTTGTCTCCAGCATGGGGACCACCGGCACCATTACCGGCGTATCGCGCTTTTTGCGCGAACAGAGTAAACCGGTGGCCATTGTCGGCCTGCAGCCGGAAGAGGGCAGCAGTATTCCCGGGATCCGTCGCTGGCCGGCAGAGTATATGCCGGGGATCTTTAACGCTTCGCTGGTGGATGCGGTGCTGGATATTCATCAGCAGGATGCCGAGAATACCATGCGCCAGCTGGCGGTGCGGGAAGGCATTTTCTGCGGCGTCAGTTCCGGCGGCGCGGTGGCGGGCGCGTTACGCATTGCCCGTGAAAATCCTGGCGCGGTGGTGGTGGCGATCGTCTGCGATCGCGGCGATCGTTACCTTTCCACCGGCGTGTTCGGCGAAGAACATTTTAGCCAGGGGGCTGGCATTTAATCATCAAGCAGGTCGGTGCCGTAGGAGTTATCGACCGTACACAGCCAGCGCTCGCCCTGCTTCTGAAAGACATAGGTGGCGCGCCGTGTGACCTGGGATATCCCGTCCGCCGTCGGGATATCCAGCCGGGTCTCCATAATCACCAGCGCATTGCCGCCGCCTTCAATAACCTCCATTTTCCCCTGAGTCACCACCAGTCGGTGCTGGAAATAGTCGGCAATGGCGATAAAGGCTTTGCGGATATTCTCTTTCCCTCTGACCACCATGCCCGGTTTGACGACCAGCGCGGCGTCTTCTGCGTAATAGGCCATCAGGGTATCGTAATCTTCCTGTGAGATAGCGCGGTCGCAGGCTTCAATGACCGCCTTCAGTGCCAGGTCAGTGTGATGCATCTCTGGTGCTCCTTCTTGTGAGCGATTTGTCCGCCACCGGGACTGTTTTATTCGTCCGGGCGAGCAGGGTATGCAGGTAAGACTGTGCCTGCTTTCGTTTGCTTTTTCATTAATTTATCGGCAGCTGCCATCACTCACCTGTGCGGCAGATGCTTCAACATGCCGAATGATACGGCCTGCATCAGGGTTGGTTTAAGACCAGCGCAATATCAGCCGCCAGGCGGGAAATCTCAGCGTCACTCAGACGGCCCAGCGACAGGCGCAGCCCGTGCGCAGGTGTTCGGACACCAAATATTTCCCCCTCCCGGACCAGCCAGCCGGCGCGGGCCAGGCGTAAGGCGTAGGGCTGGCTCGCCGCTGGCAGCGGCAGCCAGAAATTAAGGCCATCGCCAGGCGTAGCATGGCTGTGGCCGTGCCGGGCCAGCGCCGCCGCCAGTTTCTCATTCTGCTGGCGATAATGACGACGGGTCTCCGTCATCGAGGCGATAAACGCCTCATCGGTCAGACAGGCCAGCGTCAGGTCCTGCAGCAGATGGCTGACCCACTGGCTGCCGGCGTTAAGCCGCAGGCGCAGCGCCGCTGAGGTATCGGCATCGCTGGCGATAAAGGCCAGCCGCAGGTCTGGCCCGAGGGTTTTTGACATTGAGCGCACAAGCGCCCAGCGTTGCGTGCTTGCAGGAAGAGGGGAGTGCCATGGCGTGGCCGACAGCAGGGCAAAATGGTCATCAACAATCGCCAGTACCTGCGGATAGCGGGCCAGCACCTCCCGCAGGGCATGCGCCCGGGTTTCCGTCAGGCTACAGCCGGTAGGATTATGCGCGCGCGGGGTTAAGATCACCGCCCGTGCGCCGTTGCGTAACGCCTCCTCCAGGCCGTCAGGATCCATCCCCTCGGCATCAACCGCTACCGGGCAGGGGGTAAAGCCGGCGTAACGCACCATATTGATGCTGCTGAGAAAACAGGGATCTTCCACCACAACGCCGTCGCTGGGCAGCAGCAGAGCGCTCAGCAGACGCTCCAGGGCGTCAATCGCTCCGCTGGCGAGATTCACCGCAAAGGGAACCGCTATCTCTTTGGCAAACCACGCCTCGGCCCATTGACCAAGCCGCGGCTCGATGGGAGCATCGCCATACAGGCGTGGTGTGCGGGCAAGCTGGCCCAGATAACGGGTTAATTCAGGCAGTCTGGCGGGGTCCGGATTGCCGCTGGAGATATCGTTCAGCGGCGTCGTTGGGTCACCGCCCTCCAGCGCCGGCAGCGGATCCCGTGCTTTAATGGCCGTGCCGTTTCGTCCCTGGCTGACGGCCAGCCCGGAGGTGACCAGCCGTTTATAGGCGGCGGCGACGGTATTGCGATTCACCTCCAGCTGGCTGGCGAGCTCGCGTACCGGTGGCAGAACCTCTCCGGGCCGCAACCCACCGCTCTGCACCAGATGGCGGATATGATCGAAGATATCGCTGGCGGTTTTTCCGGTAAACATTATTGACCTATGACAAAATGAAATTTAGCATAGGACGAATCATAATCAGTGCGTGACCCGCTGTCCAGCGGGGGGAGAAAAGATGGGCCAGCAAGATGACATACAATCAGTGCTCTTTCACGACACAAGCCGGGCGTCGGAAGTCGATATCGTCGCTGTGCAGTCCCAGGTAGTCTATGGCAGCGTTGGCAACAGCATCGCGGTTCCGGCCATTAAACAGCACGGTTTGCGCGTGCTGGCGGTGCCGACGGTACTGTTCAGCAATACGCCCCATTATGAGACGTTCTATGGCGGCATTATTCCGGAGGAGTGGTTTGTCGGGTATCTGCAGGCGCTGGAGGAACGCGACGCGTTGCGCGAACTGCGTGCAGTGACCACCGGCTATATGGGCAACGCCGTGCAAATCGAACGTCTGGCGCAGTGGCTGACGCGGGTGCGGGCCCGCCATCCCGGGCTGTGCATTCTGGTGGATCCGGTCATCGGCGATGTCGACAGCGGCATCTACGTTAAGGCTGAGATCCCGGACGCCTATCGTCAGCATCTTCTGCCACTGGCGCAAGGGATCACCCCCAATCTGTTTGAGCTGGAGACGCTGAGCGGCCAGCGCTGTCGCAATCAGCAGGAGGCGGTCGCCGCGGCGCGAAGCCTGCTGTCAGATACCCTCAAATGGGTGGTGATCACCAGCGCGCCGGGAGAGGCGCGTTCGACGATAAATGTGCTGGTGGTGACGGCCGATGCGGTGGAGGTGGTGGCCCACCCGCGGGTGGAAACGGACCTGAAGGGAACGGGCGATCTGTTCTGTGCAGAGCTGGTGAGCGGTCTGCTCACCGGCCTGGCGCTGGGGGCGGCGACGCAGGCTGCCGCCCGGCGCGTGCTGGAGGTCATGAACTGGACTGCCGCGCAGGGGTGTGACGAACTGATCCTGCCGCCACGGGAGAAAAACTGATGAAAAGCTATCGGTTAGTGATCCGCCAACAGGGGCGTATTGTCGGTCATTTTGATACCACAGGGGAGGCGGCGCTGGAGGATGCCTGCGTAGCGCGGTCGCTGTTCGGCCTGGCCGGAGGGTACCAGTGCGATCTGCTGGTCTCTGACAGTGAGCGTCGTATTCTGGAGAGCACGCCGGAGGGATTGCGCATCTTGTCCCGGGAGAAGTGCTATCAGCCGGTGACCAGCGCGATATAAAAAAATGGCGCCTTTCGGCGCCATTTTTATGCAGCAAGCATTACTTCTTGATGCGGATAACCGGGGTTTCACCCACAGTTACGCTACCGGACAGTTTGATCAGCTCTTTGATCTCGTCCATGTTGGAGATAACCACTGGCGTCAGGGTAGACTTGGCTTTCTCTTCCAGCAGCGGCAGATCGAATTCGATAACCGGGTCGCCGACTTTCACGCGCTGGCCTTCTTCAGCGATACGCTTGAAGCCTTCGCCTTTCAGTTCAACGGTATCAATACCGAAGTGAACGAACAGCTCGATGCCGCTATCAGATTCAATAGAGAACGCATGGTTGGTTTCGAAAATTTTACCAATGGTACCGTCTACCGGCGCGACCATTTTGTTGCCGGTCGGTTTGATGGCAATCCCATCGCCCACAATTTTTTCCGCAAAAACCACATCCGGCACGTCTTCGATGTTGACGATCTCACCGGAGAGGGGAGCAATAATCTCAATAGTTCCGGTGTCTTTCTTGTCATCAGAAACCAGAGATTTCAATTTATCAAACAAACCCATGATCTTCTCCTAAGCAGTAATTTGGGCCGCGCATCTCTTGGATTAGCAGGTTGTTTTTTCTTCAATGAACTTGTTAACCAGCGTCATTAACTCGTCCGTTGTCGGTTGAGCAAGAGCCTGCTCTGCTAATACTTTCGCATCTTCGAAGTTCGTATTACGAATAATCTTCTTGATGCGCGGGATGGAAATGGCGCTCATAGAGAATTCGTCCAGCCCCATACCCAGCAACAGAAGTGTAGCACGTTCATCGCCCGCAAGCTCACCGCACATGCCAGTCCATTTACCTTCAGCGTGAGAAGCATCAATAACTTGCTTAATCAGATTCAGTACAGACGGTGACATCGGCTGGTAAAGATGTGAAATCATATCATTACCACGGTCAACTGCCAGAGTATATTGCGTTAAATCATTGGTGCCGATACTAAAGAAATCAACTTCTTTGGCCAGATGACGAGCAATGGTCGCCGCAGCCGGTGTTTCCACCATCACGCCGATCTCAATGGATTCGTCAAATGCTTTACCTTCGTCACGCAGTTCCTGTTTGTAGATTTCGATCTCTTTCTTCAGCGCACGCACTTCTTCAACAGAGATGATCATCGGGAACATAATGCGCAGTTTACCGAAAGCGGAGGCACGCAGGATGGCGCGCACCTGATCGCGCAGGATTTCTTTACGATCCATCGCGATACGCACGGCACGCCAGCCGAGGAACGGGTTCTCTTCTTTCGGGAAGTTCATGTACGGCAGCTCTTTGTCGCCGCCAATGTCCATGGTACGCACGATAACGGCCTGAGAGCCACAGGCTTCAGCCACCGCTTTATAGGCCGCAAACTGCTCTTCTTCAGTTGGCAGCGCGTCACGGTCCATGAACAGGAATTCGGTACGATACAGGCCAACGCCTTCGGCGCCGTTGCGCTCAGCACCTTCGACATCGCGAACGGTACCAATGTTGGCGCAGACTTCAACCTGATGGCCGTCGAGGGTAATCGCCGGCAGATCTTTCAGTTTCGCCAGTTCGGCTTTTTCTTCCGCAACCTGAGCCTGCAGATTACGCAGCGCTTCAATTTGCTCGTTAGACGGGTTGACCAGAACCTGGTTGTTCACCGCGTCGAGAATCAGATAATCGCCGTTTTTCACCTGCGCCGTGATGCTGCCGGTGCCCACGATGGCCGGCAGTTCCAGGGAACGCGCCATGATGGAGGTGTGAGAGGTACGGCCGCCCGCGTCGGTGATGAAGCCCAGCACTTTTTTCAGGTTCAGCTGTGCGGTTTCAGACGGGGTCAGATCGGCGGCGACGAGGATGACTTCATCCTGAATCGCGCTCAGATCGATAATCGACAGACCAAGGATGTTGCGCAGCAGGCGCTTACCGATGTCGCGTACGTCAGCCGCACGTTCTTTCAGGTATTCATCGTCCAGCTCTTCCAGGGCAGTGGCCTGACCTTCGATAACTTCATTGGCTGCCGCGTCGGCAGTCATGTGCTTATCTTTAATCAGGGCTATGATTTCCTGCTCAAGCTCCTCATCTTCCAGCAGCATGATATGCCCTTCGAAGATGGCTTCTTTTTCTTCACCGAAAGTTTCACCAGCTTTGGTTTTGATGACCTCCAGCTGGGCGGAGGCCTTGGCGCGGCCGCTCAGGAAACGTTCGACTTCCTGATCAACCTTATCGGCAGAAATTTTCTTCCGGTCGATGACAATTTCATCTTCCTTCAGCAGCAGTGCTTTGCCGAAGGCGATACCCGGGGATGCTAAAATGCCTGAAATCATAACCCTACCTTACTTGTGACTGATATGAAAAAGAACCCGTGAACTTACTCGAGTTCAGCCATCAGTTTAACCAGATGCTCAACAGCTTTCTGCTCATCTTCGCCTTCAGCGGAGAGGGTCACTACGGTGCCCTGGGTCAGGCCCAGAGTCTGCAGTTTGAACAGGCTTTTGGCGCTGGCGCTTTTGCCGTTGGAGGTTACAGTGATCTCAGAAGTGAAGCCTTTAGCTTCTTTAACAAACTGAGCAGCAGGGCGGGTGTGCAGACCGTTCGGAGCGGTAATGGTAACTTCTTGCTGGAACATTATATTTCCCCAACTTATAGGTTTAGTGTTGTGGACCTAAAGTCTAGTCTAACGACTCGACTTTAGCCTGTATTGTTAGCGCCGGCGTTACGTTTCCGGCCTTGGCGTCGGCAGCGCCTGGCGCTGCGAAGACCTGCGGGCCATTGACGTCTAGCACGTCATTAAACATTATGCCGCGAAAGGAAGACTTGAACCAAATCATAAAATCGATTCAGCTGGCGGAAATCCTCTTCTGAATAATTTCGCGCATCAAAATAAATGTGCTGGTTAAATACCAGACCCTACGAGGTGAATCAATGCCAGGAGGGGTAAAACTTTGACGTATGCCACAAAAAAGCACCTGAAAAGGTGCTTTTTTACACATTATTTACAAGCTGGCACTACTGTTGCAATTCTTTCTCAGTGAAGAGATCGGCGAACAGCGCGGTGCTTAAATAACGCTCACCTGAGGAAGGCAGGATAACCACAATATTCTTATTGGTAAAGGCCTCATCTTCCTGCAGCTTCAGCGCGGCGGCAACAGCGGCCCCGGAAGAGATACCCGCCAGGATGCCTTCTTCTTCCATCAGACGGCGCGCCGTGGAGATAGCTTCCTCGTTGGTAATGCCGATCACTTTGTCCACCAGCTTCAGATCCAGGTTGCCAGGAATGAAGCCGGCGCCGATGCCCTGAATTTTGTGCGGGCCCGGCTTGAGCTCTTCACCCGCCAGCGCCTGGGAGATGACCGGCGAATCGGTCGGTTCGACCGCGACGGTGATCAGATCTTTTTTGCCCTTGGTATTTTTAATGTAGCGGCTGACGCCGGTCAGCGTACCGCCGGTGCCTACGCCAGAGATAAAGACGTCCACCTGACCATCGGTGTCTTCCCAGATTTCCGGGCCGGTGGTCTTTTCGTGGATTTCCGGGTTAGCCGGGTTGCTGAACTGCTGCAGCAGCAGGAATTTTTCCGGGTTGCTGGCGACGATCTCTTCCGCTTTCTGAATAGCGCCTTTCATGCCTTTTGCGCCTTCGGTCAGTACCAGGTTGGCGCCCAGCGCTTTCAGCAGTTTGCGGCGCTCAATGCTCATGGTTTCCGGCATGGTTAGCGTTAGCTTGTAGCCGCGGGCCGCCGCTACGTAGGCGAGGGCGATACCGGTGTTGCCGCTGGTCGGTTCGACCAGTTCCACGCCAGGTTTCAGAACGCCGCGCTTTTCAGCATCCCAGATCATATTGGCGCCGATACGGCATTTTACGCTAAAGCTCGGGTTACGAGATTCTACCTTTGCCAGGATACGGCCGTTACCAATGCGGTTCAGTCGTACCAGCGGCGTGTGACCGATAGTCAGGGAGTTGTCTTCAAAAATCTTACTCATGGCCCGTCCTTAACTGTATGAAATTTGGGGGTACGGCATCAGCATACCCGCTTAAAGAATATGCGGAAGTAAGGATTTAGCATATCTATATGCGGAAGGGAAATAATGATAAGCAAGAAGGAATAAGCGAGATATAAGGAGCGGCCTCAGCCGCTCCCGGGGTGAACATGTTGGGGCTATTTCCAGACCGCGTGTTTATCGCGATAACAATCGACCCACATCGCGGTGGCGCCGCAGATGGCCACCGGCAGGATCACCAGGTTTAACACCGGGATCATGGTAAACAGACTGGTGAGCGCCCCAAACTGCATATTCATCACTTTGCGGCTGCGCAGCGCTTCGCGCATGGTCCTGAAGGGGACCTTGTGATTATCAAAGGGGTAATCGCAGTATTGAATCGCCAGCATCCATGCGCTGAACAGGAACCAGAGTACCGGGGCCACCGTCTGGCCAACGCCGGGTATAAAGTAGAGCAGCAACAGCACGATGGCGCGGGGCAGGTACCAGGCCAGCTTCTGCCACTCACGTTTCATGATGCGCGGAATATCCTTCAGGATGCCAAAGACGCCGACGTCCGGCGGGGTGGCGCCAGTCAGACGCGCTTCAAGTTGTTCCGCCAGCAGGCCGCTGAACGGCGCAGCTATCCAGTTGGCGATAGTCGAAAAGAAGTAACCAAACACCAGCAGAATCGAGAGCACCACCACCGGCCACAGCAGGTAATTCAGCCACTGCAGCCAGTCCGGCACATGGCTCATCAGCGAGGGGATCCAGCTGTCGAGACGGGTAAATAGCCACCAGAAGGCTCCGCCCATCAGCAGCACGTTAACCAGCAAAGGCAAAAAGACATAACGCCGTATGCCAGGCAGCCCGATGAGTTTCCAGCCCTGCGAAAAATAATAAACGCCGCTACGCGGGGTCGGTGCGGATGATGAAACCATAGCCAGGCAATGCTCCTTTTTTAACATCCAGTGTGAATGCTCGCTTATTTTATCGGGTCGCCAGACAATAACCAGTTAGGAAATGTTCGAAAAAACAGCAAAAAGCACGATTTAGTTCATCTTTATGTGGTGAAAGCGACCGACGCACTTGCACTTGAGGTAATCGGCAAATACTCTTAGTGAGTAAATGTTTGCCGTGGTGGCAAGGTGTTAGAACAACAGAGAATATAATGATGCAGGATTTGCGTCTGATATTAATCATTGTTGGCGCGATCGCCATAATCGCTTTACTGGTACATGGTTTTTGGACCAGCCGTAAAGAACGTTCTTCGATGTTTCGCGATCGCCCACTGAAACGTATGAAGTCGCGCGACGATGAGTCGGAAAACGAAGACTTTGATGATAATGTTGAAGGCGTAGGTGAAGTCCGCGTTCATCCGGTCACTCACGCCCCGCACGGCGCGCATGGGGAGCATGAAGCCCCTCGTCAGGCGCCGCAGCACCAGTACCAGCCGCCTTACGAGCGCCAGATGCAGCAGCCTGTGCGTCCTGATGAACCGGTTCGCCAGCCGCAGCAATCGCCGCGCCAGGCCCCGGTTCAACCGCAGGGACAGCAGCCTGTGCCGCATGCGGCTGTGCAGCCTGGCTGGCAACAGCCGCAGCCCGCGCAGCCGTCCGTGCAACCCCAACATCAGCCGCAGCCCGTTGTGCAGCAGCCCGTCGCACCACAGCCGGTGACGCCGACCGTTGCCCAGCCGCAGCCAGCCGCCCCGCAGCAGCCTGTGCCACAGCCTGTTGCCGCGCCGCAGCCCGCCGTGGTCGAGCCGCAGCCGGTAGAGCCGCAGCAGCCTGCCGCGCCGCAGCCGAAAGAGCGTAAAGAGACGGTCATTGTGATGAACGTCGCCGCCCATCACGGCGCACAGCTTAATGGCGAGGTGCTGATCAACAGCATCCAGCAGGCCGGCTTCAAGTTTGGTGAAATGAATATTTTCCACCGCCATCTGAGTCCGGATGGCAGCGGCCCGGTACTGTTCAGTCTGGCCAACATGGTGAAGCCGGGGACCTTCAATCCGGACAGCATGGCGGATATGATGACCCCTGGGGTGACTATTTTTATGCAGGTCCCTTCCTACGGTGATGAACTGCAGAACTTCAAGCTGATGCTGCAGTCTGCGCAGTATATCGCCGATGAAGTGGGCGGTGTGGTGCTTGACGATCAGCGTCGCATGATGACGCCGCAAAAACTGCGTGAATACCAGGATCGTATTCGCGAAGTGAAAGACGCGAACGCCTGACGTCCCGCGTTATCTCAACTCCTTCTCAACCCCCGCCTGTCGGGGGTTTTTTATCATTGATGGTGTGATATGGAACCGATCGAACAACAACTGACTGAACTGCGAACCACGCTTCGCCATCATGAATATCTGTACCACGTTATGGACGCACCGGAAGTGCCCGATGCGGAATATGACCGCCTGATGCGCGAGCTGCGCGAGCTGGAGAGTCAACATCCGGAGCTGATTACCCCGGACTCGCCGACTCAGCGGGTGGGGGCGGCGCCACTAACTGCCTTCAGCCAGATCCGCCATGAAGTGCCGATGCTGTCGCTGGATAACGTGTTTGATGAAGAGAGCTTTCTCGCCTTCAACAAGCGGGTACAGGATCGCCTGAAAAGCACTGACGATCTCACCTACTGCTGCGAGCTTAAGCTCGACGGCCTCGCGGTGAGTATTCTCTACGAAAACGGCGTACTGATGCAGGCCGCGACCCGCGGCGACGGTACCACCGGCGAGGATATTACCTCCAATGTGCGAACCATTCGCACTATCCCCCTCAAGCTGCATGGCGAGAATATCCCGGCACGTCTTGAGGTGCGTGGTGAGGTTTTCCTTCCGCAAGCCGGGTTTGAAAAAATCAATGAAGAAGCGCGCCGCACCGGCGGAAAAGTGTTTGCTAACCCGCGTAATGCGGCGGCGGGTTCGCTGCGCCAGCTCGATCCGCGCATCACGGCGAAGCGACCGCTTACTTTCTTCTGCTACGGCGTTGGCGTGCTGGAGGGCGGTGAGCTGCCGGCCAGCCACTCGGCCCGTTTGCAGCAGTTCAAAGCATGGGGACTGCCGGTGAGCGATCGCGTCACCCTGTGTCATACTCCCGAGGAAGTGCTCACTTACTATCGTAAAGTCGAGGAAGATCGTCCTCATCTGGGCTTTGACATTGATGGCGTGGTGATCAAAGTCGATTCGCTGGCGCTGCAGGAGCAGTTGGGTTTTGTGGCCCGCGCGCCGCGCTGGGCCGTGGCCTTTAAGTTCCCGGCACAGGAGCAGATGACTTTCGTCCGGGATGTGGAGTTCCAGGTAGGGCGCACCGGGGCGATCACGCCAGTGGCGCGCCTGGAGCCGGTCCATGTCGCCGGCGTGCTGGTGAGCAATGCCACCCTACATAACGCCGATGAAATCGAACGCTTAGGTCTGAAAATCGGCGACAAGGTAGTGATTCGTCGGGCAGGCGATGTGATCCCGCAGGTGGTCAATGTGGTGCTTTCCGAGCGTCCGGCGGATGCCCGGGATGTTGTCTTCCCGACCCACTGCCCGGTATGTCAGTCCGACGTTGAGCGAGTGGAGGGCGAGGCGGTAGCCCGCTGTACGGGCGGCCTTATCTGCGGCGCGCAGCGTAAAGAGTCGCTTAAGCACTTCGTCTCCCGTCGCGCGCTCGACGTTGACGGCATGGGTGACAAGATCATCGACCAACTGGTGGAGAAAGAGTATGTCCATACGCCGGCGGATCTGTTCCGCCTGAGCGCCGGGAAACTCACCGGGCTGGATCGGATGGGGCCGAAGTCCGCGCAAAATGTGGTCAATGCTTTGGAAAAAGCCAAAGAGACGACCTTCGCACGCTTCCTCTACGCTCTGGGTATTCGCGAGGTAGGCGAAGCGACAGCGGCGGCCCTGGCGGCGCATTTCGGCACTCTTGAAGCCCTGGAGCAGGCTTCCATTGAGGAGCTGCAAAAGGTCCCTGATGTTGGCATCGTGGTTGCCACCCATACCTTCAACTTCTTTGCCGAAGAGAGTAACCGCGATGTCATCGCGCAGCTGCTGGCCGAAGGCGTTCACTGGCCGGCGCCAGTCGTGGTGAAGGCGGAAGAGATTGATAGCCCGTTTGCGGGTAAAACCGTGGTCCTGACCGGCAGCCTGAGTCAGCTATCGCGGGATGACGCCAAAGCGCGTCTCGTCGCGCTGGGGGCGAAGGTGGCAGGCAGTGTGTCGAAGAAAACTGACCTGGTGATTGCCGGCGAAGCGGCGGGTTCTAAGCTGGCGAAAGCGCAGGAGCTGGGCATTGAGGTGATTGACGAAGCCGAAATGATGCGTCTGCTGGGAGAATAACGTGGATAAAGCGCAGCTGGTCGAAATAGCCAATACTGAGATGCCGTTCGGTAAATACAAGGGACGTCGTTTAATCGATGTCCCGGAAGAGTATTTACTGTGGTTTGCGCGTAAGGATCAGTTTCCTGCCGGCCATCTCGGCGAGCTGATGGCGTTGACCCTGCTGATTAAAACCGAGGGGCTGAGCGATCTGGTTCAGCCCCTGAAGAAAGCGCGTTAAGCTTTGGCGGCGTTGGCCTTTTCCTCAGCGAGACGCGCATCGGTTTGCTGCTTGTAGCGCCGCGCCAACACCGCGCAGACCATCAGCTGGATTTGGTGGAAGATCATCAGCGGCAGCACCATGATGCCGAGGATGGAGGTTGGGAAGAGAATATTGGCCATCGGGATGCCGTTGGCCAGACTCTTTTTCGAACCGCAAAAGACGATGGTAATCTCATCGGCTTTGTTAAAGCCGCAGCGGCGGGCGACGAACACGTTAACAGCGATGACAATGGCCAGCAGCACCAGGCTGACCACCACGATAAACAGCAGCGATCCCAGACCAACTTTATGCCAGATGCCATTCACCACTGCCTCGCTAAAGGCGGAGTAAACCACCAGCAGAATCGAGGTCTGGTCGGTCTTACCAATCCACTTCTTATGCTTCGCCACCCAGTTGCCGATCCACGGCCGTGATAAGTGACCGAGTACGAAAGGCAGCAGCAGCTGCAGCATGATTTTACCGACCTGCTCGAGGCTGCCGCCTGCGCCATGAAGGTTCATCAGGACGCCCACCAGCAGGGGTGAAACAAAGATCCCCAGCAGGCTGGAGGCCGAGGCTGAGCACACCGCCGCCGCGACGTTGCCTCCGGCCAGCGAAGTAAAGGCGATAGCGGATTGCACGGTGGCCGGCAGAATGCACAGATAGATAAAGCCGCTGTAGAGCATCGGATCGACATTCACCGGCGCCCACCAGGCAAACAGAACCCCGAGTACCGGGAAGAGTATAAAGGTGCTGCACATCACCCACAGATGCAAACGCCAGTGGCTGCCGCCGGCGATAATCGCTTCCCGGGAGAGTTTAGCGCCGTGCATAAAAAACAGCAGGGCAATGGCGGCGGTGGTCAGATGTTCAAAGAAGGGAACGAAAGCGCCACGGGCGGGGAAGAATGAGGCCAGCAGGACAACGGTGACCAGGGTTGCCGTAAACGGATCGAGAATGCGGAAAAGTTTCATAAACGCTCCTGAAAAGAGATGCGCTATTGTGCTTTTTTTCATTTGAGAAATAAAATTGATTTATTGCATCTATTCATGAATAAAAAAGATGAATTACTCTCTGCGTCAGTTAAAAGTATTCGTCACCGTCGCCCGGGCCAGAAGCTTCAGCCGGGCAGGGGAGATGATTGGCTTAAGTCAGTCGGCCGTCAGCCATAGCGTCAAAGAGCTGGAGCATCAGACCGGCGTTCGGTTACTCGACCGTACCACTCGCGAAGTCGTGCTCACCGAAGCGGGTCAGCAGCTGGCGGGGCGGCTGGAGCGTTTGCTCGATGAGTTGACGATTACCCTGCGCGACGCCGGGCGCGTCGGCCAGCAGATGAGCGGTACCGTCAAGGTCGCCGCCAGTCAGACGATTTCCGCCCACCTGATTCCGCAGTGTATTGCTCACAGCAACCGTCGTTATCCTGATATCGATTTTGTGTTGCACGATCGGCCCCAGCAGTGGGTGCTGGAGAGTATTCGCCATGGGGAAGTGGATTTCGGCATTGTGATCGACCCCGGCCCGGCGGCAGATCTGCAGTGTGAAGTGGTCCTGGCGGAACCTTTTTTGCTGCTTTGCCGGGAGGATCATCCTTTTGCCGGCCTGACGGAGGTGCCGTG
This sequence comes from Klebsiella sp. PK18, assembly GCF_057784655.1. NCBI lineage: Bacteria > Pseudomonadati > Pseudomonadota > Gammaproteobacteria > Enterobacterales > Enterobacteriaceae > Klebsiella > Klebsiella sp. PK18. The sequence goes on from NZ_CM173493.1 coordinate 1,409,064, forward strand.
GCAAGCGCTGCAGGATGAGAGACTGATCCTGCAGGACTATGCCTCCGGCAGCCGTCCGCTGATTGATGCGGCCCTTAGCCGGCTGGCTATCCGGGCGAACATTGTGCAGGAGATTGGTCACCCGGCAACGCTGTTTCCGATGGTAGAATCGGGAATTGGCATCAGCGTTCTGCCGGCGCTGGCGCTGCCGTTACCGCAGGGGAGCCATCTGACGGTGAAGCGGCTGACCCCGGTGATGGAGCGGCAGTTGATGCTGGCATGCCGGAAAAATCGCTCGCTGTCGACCGCCGCTCAGGCGTTATGGGAAATTGTGCGTGAAGAAGGGGCAAATTTAACCGCTGCGAGGGTGGAAGATCCGCTGTATCAGCGCTGACAGGGGGAGTGCTGCGGGGGAACTCGCGGCAAGACCGCAAACTGCGCATAGCAAAAAGGCGCCTTTAGGGCGCCTTTTTACATTGGTGGGTCGTGCAGGATGACTCGGCTTCGCCTCGCCCTTCGGGCCATCGCCGCAAGCGGCTCCGTTGTCTCACTGCGTTCGACCCGAACCTGCTGCAGAGAAACTCGTCTCATCCTGAGACTCGCCCTGCGGGCCAACGCTGCCGCGTCGTTCAAAATTGTTCCCCACAATTTTGTCGAATCGTTGAGTTCGGCGCATAGCAAAAAGGCGCCTTTAGGGCGCCTTTTTACATTGGTGGGTCGTGCAGGATGACTCGGCTTCGCCTCGCCCTTCGGGCCGTCGCCGCAAGCGGCTCCGTTGTCTCACTGCGTTCGACCCGAACCTGCTGCAGGTTCGAATCGTTGAGTTCGGCGCATAGCAAAAAGGCGCCTTTAGGGCGCCTTTTTACATTGGTGGGTCGTGCAGGATTCGAACCTGCGACCAATTGATTAAAAGTCAACTGCTCTACCAACTGAGCTAACGACCCGAAGTGGTGGGTGATGACGGGATCGAACCGCCGACCCCCTCCTTGTAAGGGAGGTGCTCTCCCAGCTGAGCTAATCACCCACTTCGGTACTTCACATTTTGACAGAAAATCCAGCTGGCGAGAAAGTGGTGGGTGATGACGGGATCGAACCGCCGACCCCCTCCTTGTAAGGGAGGTGCTCTCCCAGCTGAGCTAATCACCCACTTCTCAATTTTCTGTTCTACACGGCGGAGACTACGTTAAGTAGTGGTGGGTGATGACGGGATCGAACCGCCGACCCCCTCCTTGTAAGGGAGGTGCTCTCCCAGCTGAGCTAATCACCCCCGCTGTGTGGAGTCGCATTATAGGGAGAGTTGAAAATGAGTCAACGCCTTTTCTAAAGAATTCGTTCGTTCGTCGTAAAATTAAACAAAGCGATCGTAAAACCGGCGGCGTAGCATGATTTATAAACAAAAATGGCAAACCGTGACGTTCCGACGGGATCAACATTGAGGAATCAGCCCACGGTGTTAGAATATTAACCCATAATTTCCACCGGACATTGCCGGCTATCGGCATCTTTATTAAACGTAAGGCCAATTCATGAAAATCAAAACTCGCTTCGCGCCAAGCCCAACAGGCTATCTGCACGTTGGCGGTGCGCGTACTGCTCTCTATTCCTGGCTTTTTGCTCGTAACCACGGCGGTGAGTTTGTGCTGCGTATTGAAGACACCGATCTCGAACGCTCCACCCCGGAAGCAATTGAAGCCATCATGGATGGCATGAACTGGCTGAATCTGCAATGGGATGAGGGCCCTTATTACCAGACCAAACGTTTCGACCGTTATAACAACGTGATCGATGAGATGCTGGAAGCTGGCACCGCTTATAAATGTTATTGCTCGAAAGAGCGTCTGGAAGCGCTGCGCGAAGAGCAAATGGCGAACGGTGAGAAGCCGCGTTACGATGGCCGCTGCCGCCATAGCCACGAGCATCATGCCGACGATGAGCCGTGCGTGGTGCGTTTTGCCAACCCGCAGGAAGGGTCGGTGATCTTTGACGATCAGATCCGCGGACCTATCGAGTTCAGCAACCAGGAGCTGGACGATCTGATCATTCGTCGTACCGATGGTTCCCCGACCTATAACTTCTGCGTGGTGGTAGATGACTGGGATATGGCGATCACCCATGTGATCCGTGGTGAAGATCATATCAACAACACACCGCGCCAGATCAACATCCTCAAAGCGCTGAATGCGCCGGTGCCGGTTTACGCCCACGTGTCGATGATCAACGGCGATGACGGTAAAAAACTGTCCAAACGCCACGGTGCGGTGAGCGTGATGCAGTATCGTGACGATGGCTACCTGCCGGAAGCGCTGCTTAACTATCTGGTACGTCTGGGGTGGTCCCATGGCGATCAGGAGATCTTCACCCGCGAAGAGATGATCGAGTTCTTTTCGCTGGGGGCGGTCAGCAAATCCGCGAGTGCGTTCAACACCGACAAACTGCTGTGGCTGAACCATCACTACATCAATACGCTGCCGGCGGAATACGTGGCGACGCATCTGCAGTGGCACATCGAGCAGGAAAATATCGATACCCGTAATGGCCCACAGCTGGCCGAGCTGGTGAAACTGCTGGGCGAGCGTTGCAAAACGCTGAAAGAGATTGCTCAGAGCTGCCGCTACTTCTATGAAGAGTTCGCTGAGTTCGACGCCGATGCGGCGAAGAAACATCTGCGTCCGGTGGCGCGTCAGCCGCTGGAAGTGGTTCGCGACAAGCTGGCGGCGATCGGCGACTGGACAGCGGAGAACGTCCACCATGCAATTCAGGCAACCGCTGATGAGCTGGAAGTCGGCATGGGTAAAGTCGGCATGCCGCTGCGCGTGGCGGTTACCGGGGCAGGGCAGTCTCCTGCGCTTGACGTCACCGTCCACGCTATCGGTAAATCCCGTAGCGTTGAGCGTATCAACAAAGCGCTGGCTTTTATCGCTGAACGTGAAGGTCAGGCGTCCTGATTGGGACGTGGATGAAACAACGGCAGGTTACTCCTGCCGTTTTTTTTGTCTGTTACGCCGGGCTGGCGATGCCGAGGCGGGCAAGAAAGCCGCTAATCCCTTCCCGGGCCAGCAGATCGCGAAGCTGCAGCTGTTCGGCCGGAGTCATCAGTTGCAGGGTTTCCGTGATTTGCCGCCAGACCACGTCAGCCTCATTGACCAGATAAGCGCCGGGCGATTCCGCCAAATGATTGTCGGTAAACAGATGGCGCCTGGCAGGCGCATTGGTCAGAAATTCGAGCACCGGTTTGTCGATGACCACCAGTCGCGCGCGTCCTCCTTTGACGCCGGGTATCGCTTCCGTGCGCCATTTTTGCTGGCGAACCCAGCGATTGATCGTTTGTCTGGCCAGTCCCAGGCAGTCGGCGAGCTCTGCGGGTGTCATTTTATCTTTCAGTTTCATCATGCTTTACCGATCGCGGATCCCTAACCGAAGCAGTAACCCGGTGATCCCTTCGCGCAGCAACAGCGACATCAGCTGCTTCTGCTCGCTGGGAGTGAGCTCTTTGCTAAGGGTCAGCAGCAGCGATTCCAGATCGCTGTCGTGGGTAGAATAGGCGCCTGGTGTCTCTGCCACGCGCTGAGCGCTGCGGATAAACTCCCTGACTTGCTCATTGACATGGACCAGCCGCGCTTTGCCACCCTGGACGCCAGGCCGCGGAGAGGTTTGCCAGCCTTCTTTCCGCACCCATTTATTGATGGTTTGCCGGCTATAGCCGGTCAGGTGGGCGATTTCTTCAGGTGTCATTCGTTCCTTGAGCATACTATTTCCTGAGTAAATGTATGGGAATTAGCTGCACATGTTATAGCATCCTTTTACGTGAAAAAGTGACCTGTTTAACTTCTGGCTGCGATAAGGCTCGCAATGTCAGCAAGTTGCCTGCTTTTTCAGCGATTGAATTGCGAAGGATAATTTTTCCGTTGACACCTGAGCGAGGAATTCATATTATGCCGCCCGTCAACACGACACGCTTTACGTTACGGGGCTATAGCTCAGCTGGGAGAGCGCTTGCATGGCATGCAAGAGGTCAGCGGTTCGATCCCGCTTAGCTCCACCAAATTCTGCACCCAGCAGATTTGGTTCGTAAAGAGGTCCTGTGGGGCTATAGCTCAGCTGGGAGAGCGCTTGCATGGCATGCAAGAGGTCAGCGGTTCGATCCCGCTTAGCTCCACCAAAATTCAGAACCCTCGCCTCGGCGGGGGTTTTTGTTTTTAGCTGTTTTCATGTAAAGCACTTTCTGGTTAAGTCAGTTAATCTCCAGCTATTAAAATCGAAAGTAATTTCAGACTTTTTCCTGATAATTCACCTTGCCTGCCCTAAATAAGCAACATAACATTTCCCCCATTAAACGTAATGAGGTTGCCGGAGTTTTAATTAACAATAATGCTTGATAAAATTAACATTAATATCAAAAAAACTCTGTTGGCCTTTCTCGTCAGTTTAGTCGCTATTCCGCTGGCTCGTTTTATTTCACCGCAAACGGTTATTGATGGCAATCTTATTTATATTGCCTGGCTGCCAATCAGCGTGATGTTTTCTGTTATTTTTATCTTTGGCCGCTATGCGATCGCACCATTAATTCTCGCGTTTGCCATTACCAATAGCTTTCTCATTGAATTAACGCTGTCACAGGCGCTTATTCTGCTCTTTTGTCAGCTGTTTGCTGTGTTTGTCTCCTGCGCTGTTTTACGCCTGATGGTGGGCAAGCGCTGGCGGTGTGGCCCCACGGCGAAACATATGGGGGCGCGGATCTTCTGGGGCGGCTTCTTCGCGCCGGTGCTGTTGAAAATCACCATGTACCTTGCCGGGCAATATTTTGCGTTTCCATTATCTATTACCAGTTACTTTGGTAGTATGCCGTTGATTTATACCGTAATAGATATCCAAAGTTTAATCAGCGCGGCATTAATTTTTACGACGTTTCTTTATTATCCAATGCGGATGATTATCAGTCCGCACTATGCCCGACGTTTCTGGCGTCAGGAATGTTTACCATGGCTGGCACCCAAACATCGTTCTTTTACCCTATATTGGTTTATCTCGCTGGCGCTTTTATTAACTTTACTGTGTGCGCCGTATCAGTCTGAATTTATTGCCGGTTATTTAGTTCCGGTGATATTTATTGTCTACTTTATCGGGATTAGCCGGATTGGTCATGCGCTGCTGCGTATTTCATGGTCTGTCTCAGCCTTTTTGCTGGTGGTGTATAATAAAAACTTTCTCCAGGGCGTCCAAAGCGAGTATTCATTATCCTTTGTGCTGTCAGTCCTGATCTCCTTCACTATCTGTTTGTTTTATATGGCAGACACCTATGCCCGCAGCGATCGCAATAAACGCCGCTGGCGTAGCCAGGCGGAAGAGGATCCGCTGACGGGCTTACCTAATCTGCGCGCGCTGGTGAGCCATTTACAGAGCAGTCCTCTGCAGGCTATCTGCAGCTTGCGTATCGATAATCTCGATTTTCTTAGCCGACATTATGGGCTAATGATGGGCGTGGACTGTAAACGGCAAATCATCCGGGCGCTTCAGCCGCTGTTGGGGGCAACGGATAAAGTCTTCCAGGTTCCCGGCAGCGAATTGATCCTCGTGCTTGACGGGCCGGACCCTGCGGCGCGGCTAAACCATATGGTCGCCATCCTCAACCACAAAAAGTTCAGCTGGCATAATCAGCCGCTGGATCTTGAGTTTGGCGCGGCATGGAGCCGTGATGACGGTCAGGGTGAGACGCTGCACCAGATGCTGGGCCAGCTCAGCTGGCTTTCCGAACAGGCGGGCAGTGAACGCCGGGTACTGGCGTTGGATGAGGAGCAGGAGCTGGTGGTGGATCAAACCACCGAGCAGGTACGCCTCCTGATGCGCGTCAAGCAGGTTCTCAAAGAGCGGGCGCTGGTGCTCTATGCGCAACCGATTCAAAACGCGGAGGGGGAGGGCTATCATGAGATCCTCACGCGCATGCGCTGTGGTGACGGCGTCATTATGCCGGATCAGTTTATTCCGCTGATTGTGCAGTTTAACCTCAGCCAGCGTTTTGACATGCTGGTGCTGGAGACCCTGTTCAGTTCGCTCCATCAGCATCCCGGCCAGCGGTTCTCGGTCAATCTGCTGCCTTCAACCCTGATGCAAAAAGACAGCGCGGCGCAGATTATCGCGCTGTTTCAACGCTATCGCATTTCGCCAGATCTTATCACCATTGAGGTGACCGAAGAGCAGGCTTTCTCCAATGCCGACACCAGCCAGCAAAATCTCGACGCGCTGCGCGCGTTTGGCTGCGCCATCGCCATTGATGACTTTGGCACCGGTTATGCGAACTATGAACGACTGAAGCATCTGCAGGCCGATATCATTAAGATTGACGGCTGCTTCGTCCGCGATATTCTGACGGACCCGCTGGACGCCATTATGGTGAAATCGATTGTCGAAATGGCGCGGGCGAAACAGATGAGCGTGGTGGCGGAATATGTCGAAAGCGAACCGCAAAAAGCGCGCCTGCTGGAACTGGGCGTGAATTATCTGCAGGGTTACCTGGTCGGTAAGCCTCAGCCGTTGGGCGAATGACGGGTAAAAAAAAGCCGGGCGTTGCCCGGCTCAGATGACAGGCGCCTGTTACAGAACCAGTGCCGCAATCGAAGCGGACAGCACGCTAACCAGCGTGGAGCCGTAGACCAGCTTCAGACCGAAGCGAGAAACCACGTTACCCTGTTCTTCGTTCAAGCCTTTGATCGCCCCGGCGATGATGCCGATAGATGAGAAGTTGGCGAAGGAGACCAGGAAGATAGAGATAATGCCTTCCGCACGCGGAGAGAGCGTCGAGGCGATTTTCTGCAGATCCATCATGGCGACGAATTCGTTGGAGACCAGCTTGGTGGCCATAATACTGCCCACCTGCAGCGCTTCGCTTGCCGGCACACCCATCACCCAGGCAACCGGGTAGAAGATATAGCCGAGGATCCCCTGGAAGGAGATGCTGTAGCCGAACCAGCCGGTCACGGTGGCGAACAGGGCGTTCAGGGCCGAGATCAGCGCGATGAAGCCGATCAGCATCGCCGCCACGATAATCGCGACTTTAAAGCCCGCCAGGATGTACTCGCCCAGCATTTCGAAGAAGCTCTGGCCTTCGTGCAGATTCGACATCTGCAGATTTTCTTCGCTCTCTTCCACGCGGTACGGGTTAATCAATGACAGAACGATAAAGGTGCTGAACATGTTGAGCACCAGCGCCGCGACGACATACTTCGGCTGCAGCATGGTCATGTACGCGCCTACGATCGACATCGACACGGTGGACATCGCCGTCGCCGCCATGGTGTACATGCGGTTGCGCGACATTTTGCCGAGAATATCTTTATAGGCGATAAAGTTTTCCGACTGACCGAGGATCAGCGAGCTCACGGCGTTGAAGGATTCCAGCTTGCCCATGCCGTTGATTTTCGACAGAACGGTACCGATGGCGCGGATGACAATCGGCAGGATACGAATATGCTGCAAAATACCGATCAACGCGGAAATGAAGACGATAGGGCACAGAACCTTAAGGAAGAAGAAGGCCAGACCTTTATCGTTCATGCTGCCGAACACGAAGTTTGTCCCTTCGTTGGCAAACCCGAGAAGCTTTTCAAACATCTCAGAGAAGCCTTTCACAAAACCCAGACCAATATCGGAGTTCAGGAAGAACCAGGCCAGCAGGACTTCGATGACAAGCAGTTGAACAACATAACGAATACGGATCTTTTTACGGTCGTGACTGACCAACAGGGCCAGTATAGCCACCACAACGATCGCGAGGACAAAATGCAAGACGCGGTCCATAGTTGCTCCAAATATGAGGCAGGTTAAATTTCCGTGCACATTCTATGCAACGGCTTTAAAGAAAACGAGATCAATTGCACACTATTGCAAGGAACTGTGACCAATGGCAAAAATAGTGATCAAACATCCACTTTTGTTATGTTACGTAAAGGTTTTAAAAGTTGCATTCTTGTACTACTCTTAGTACTGGGCACGCTCTCGTGTTCTAACGCCCGTTTCTCATTTCCGGCCAGCTATTGTTCCCGCCTATCACAGCAATCATTATCTCCATTTTAAATGAACTTGATAATCATTCGCATTTTGATAGCATGAAACATAGCAAAGGCTATATTTCCAGAGGCAGAAGATGACTAGCAGTCGCGTTGAGAATAGCAGTAGTCGCGCCGCGCGCAAGGTGAAGCTCGCCCTCATGGGGCCCGCTTTCGTCGCTGCCATTGGCTATATCGACCCCGGTAATTTCGCCACTAACATTCAGGCTGGCGCCAGCTTTGGCTATCAGCTGCTGTGGGTGGTGGTATGGGCCAACCTGATGGCGATGCTGATCCAGGTGCTCTCTGCCAAACTGGGCATTGCCACCGGCAAAAATCTGGCCGAGCAGATCCGTGACCATTACCCGCGACCGGTGGTATGGTTCTATTGGGTGCAGGCGGAAATCATTGCGATGGCCACCGACCTGGCTGAATTTATCGGCGCTGCGATTGGCTTTAAGCTGGTTCTGGGCGTGTCGCTTCTGCAGGGGGCGGTGCTGACCGGGATGGCGACCTTCCTGATCCTGATGCTGCAGCGGCGCGGGCAAAAACCGCTGGAGAAGGTGATCGGCGGGCTGCTGCTGTTTGTCGCCGTGGCCTATGTCGTGGAGTTGATCTTTTCTCAGCCCGCGCTGGCCCCCCTGACAAAAGGGCTGGTGATCCCTACGCTGCCCAACGGCGAGGCGGTATTCTTAGCCGCCGGGGTACTGGGGGCGACCATTATGCCGCACGTTATCTACTTACATTCCTCGCTTACCCAGCATCTGCACGGCGGTACGCGGAAAGAACGCTATAACGCGACCCGCTGGGATGTGGCGATTGCCATGACCATTGCCGGGTTCGTCAACCTGGCGATGATGGCGACCGCCGCGGCGGCATTCCATTTCAACGGCCATACCGGCGTCGCCGATCTCGATCAGGCTTATAGAACGCTGGAGCCACTGCTGAGCCACGCGGCGGCGACCATCTTTGGTCTGAGCCTGGTCGCTGCAGGTTTATCATCGACGGTAGTGGGTACCCTGGCAGGGCAGGTCGTCATGCAGGGGTTTATCCGCTTTCATATTCCGCTGTGGTTTCGCCGGGCGGTCACCATGCTGCCGTCGTTTGTGGTGATCCTGCTGGGGCTGGATCCTACGCGTATCCTGGTGATGAGTCAGGTGCTGCTGAGCTTTGGTATTGCGCTTGCTCTGGTGCCGCTGCTGATATTTACCAGCAATGCGCAACTGATGGGCGACCTGGTGAATACCCGCTGGGTGAGAGTCACTGGCTGGGTGATTGTCGCCATTGTGGTGAGTCTGAATGGCTGGTTAATTGTGGGATCGCTGCTCGGCGTGGCGTAGTTCGTGACCCGCGCTGGTTAAAGCAAAGGGGAGCCAATGGGCTCCCCTTTTCGTCTGTTAGTGATGACCATGGCCATGGCCACGTCCGCCCGGGCCTCGTCCCCAGCCGCCGCGGTGGTCGTCGCGGTCGCTCCAGCCAGCACGATAGCCGCGCTCCCAGGCTTTATTTTTACCCTTGTCCCAGCCGCGGTGCCAGCCGTTGTCATGTCGATGCCAACGGTTATCACGCCATTCATAGTGACGACGCCAGTAATCACGGTCGCGCCAGCCGCCACCGTCCCAGTAGTTACCGTAATTGTCACGATCGCCTATTTGTAATTTTACCGATGGCAGCAGGGTGATTTCACCAGCGTTAGCGACTAGTGGCGCTGCGGCCAGCAGTACTGCTGCCAGAATCAGTGACCTGAACATACTCTTCTCCTTCACGATCGGGGCCGTAAGCGGCCTGTTAACCTGATATTACGGGCCGGTAAAGACCCGCCGCATCGGACGAACTCCGAAAGCGCAGAAAAGAGCACTTTTTGCTAAAGTAACATTTGCTTTACAGCGCAAGGATGGCGTCGATGGCCGCGCACTCTTCGGTGCTGAAATGGCGATTCTGCAGCATGCCGACGGCATCATCCAGCTGCGCGGTTTTGCTGGCGCCGATCAGCACGGAGGTCACTTTCTCCTCGCGCAGAACCCAGGCCAGCGCCATCTGCGACAGCTTCTGCCCGCGCTCTTCCGCTATCGTATTTAGCTGACGAATTTTTTCTAATCGCGCGGCGGTCAGTTGCTCCGGCTGCAGAAAACGACTGCTGCTGGCGGCGCGAGAGTCGGCCGGGATACCGTTCAGATAGCGATCGGTAAGCTGTCCGCCCGCCAGCGGTGAAAACGCTATACTTCCCACCCCTTCCGTCTGCAGAAAATCCAGCAGCCCCTCTTCCGCACTGCGTTCGAACATCGAATAGCGGGGCTGGTGAATGACGCAGGGCGTACCGAGGTCGTTAAGGATCTTCACCGCCTCCTGCGCCTGGGCCAGCGGATAGTTGGAGATCCCGACGTACAGCGCTTTACCCTGACGGACAAGATGATCGAGCGCACGCATTGTTTCCGTCAGTGGGGTCTGCGGGTCCGGGCGGTGATGATAAAAAATATCGACATACTCCAGCCCCATGCGCTGCAGGCTCTGGTTAAGACTGGCCACCAGATATTTGCGTGAACCCCAGTCGCCGTACGGGCCGTCCCACATGGTGTAGCCCGCTTTGGTGGAGATGATCAACTCATCGCGATAGGGCTGGAGCGCCTCTTTCAGAATGCGGCCAAAATTGCTCTCTGCTGAACCCGGCGGCGGCCCATAGTTGTTGGCGAGGTCGAAATGAGTTATGCCAAGGTCAAACGCGTGCAGGAGCATCTGCCGGCTGATCTCCACGCGCGTTTCGTCGCCAAAGTTGTGCCACAGGCCGAGAGAAATCGCCGGGAGCTGAAGGCCGCTGCGCCCGCAGCGACGATACTCCATCGTTTGATATCGCGTGGTGCTTGCCTGGTAAACCATTCTTCCTCCGCAGATAAAATAGGGTGTGTATACGTTTACACTAATCAATGTTCTGCATGGAGTACACTGCTTTTTGGGCGTAACTATTGCTTTACACCGGCTTTATCGTCCCCCTTCTGGACAGGCGGATCGCTTATTCAATACTCAAATTACACCTGCACCAAAATGAGGATAATGGACATGCAACCGACCTACACTATTGGGGATTATCTGCTGGATCGCCTCGTTGACTGCGGTATTGACCGCTTGTTCGGCGTACCAGGAGATTACAACTTACAGTTTCTCGATCGCGTCATCGCGCACAGCGCCCTGGGGTGGGTCGGCTGCGCCAACGAGCTGAATGCGGCCTATGCCGCTGACGGATATGCGCGCATCAAAGGGGCCGGTGCGCTGCTGACCACCTACGGCGTCGGCGAACTGAGCGCGCTGAACGGCATTGCGGGTAGCTATGCGGAACATATTCCGGTATTGCATATCGTCGGCGCGCCCTCTACCGGCGCTCAGCAGCGTGGCGAACTGCTGCACCATACCCTCGGCGATGGCGATTTTCGCCATTTCGCCCGCATGAGCGAGCAGATCACCTGCAGCCAGGCGCTGCTGACCGCCGGCAACGCCTGCCATGAGATCGACCGTGTCCTGCGCGATATGCTGACGCATCATCGGCCCGGCTATCTGATGCTGCCGGCCGATGTCGCCAGAGCAGCAGCGATTGCCCCGGCCCAGGGCTTGCTGGTGGAGCCTGCTCCGGCGGATGAAAACCAGCTCGCCGGGTTCCGCGAACATGCCAGCCGCCTGCTGCGGGGCAGCCGACGCATTTCTCTGCTGGCGGATTTCCTGGCGCAACGCTATGGCCTGCAGAACACGCTTCGGGAGTGGGTGGCGAAAACCCCCATCGCCCATGCCACCATGCTAATGGGCAAGGGGTTGTTCGATGAGCAGCTGAGCGGGTTTGTCGGGACCTATAGCGGGATCGCCAGCGCCCCGCAGACCCGGGAGGCGATTGAAAACGCCGACACCATCATCTGCATTGGTACGCGCTTCACCGACACTATCACCGCGGGATTCACCCAGCATCTGTCGCGGGAGAAGACCATTGAGATCCAGCCCTTCGCCGTCAGGGTGGGCGACCACTGGTTCAGCGGCGTGCCGATGGATCAAGCCCTGGCTGCATTAATGACGCTTTCCGCTCCGCTGGCGGCGGAGTGGGCGGCGCCTCAGGTCATGGCGCCGGAAGTGGAAGAGGAGGGCGAAGGCGAGTTAACCCAGAAGAATTTCTGGTCGACGGTGCAGGATGCGCTGCGCCCCGGCGATATTATCCTCGCCGACCAGGGGACGGCGGCATTTGGCATCGCGGCGCTTAAGCTCCCCTCTGAGGCATCGCTGATCGTCCAGCCGCTGTGGGGGTCGATTGGTTTTACCCTCCCGGCCGCCTATGGCGCGCAAACCGCGGCGGCAGAGCGGCGGGTGGTGCTGATCGTCGGCGATGGCGCTGCCCAACTCACGATTCAGGAGATGGGCTCTATGCTTCGCGATAAGCAAAAACCGCTTATTCTGTTGCTGAATAACGAAGGGTATACCGTGGAGCGGGCGATTCATGGCCCTGAGCAGCGCTACAATGACATCGCCCTGTGGGACTGGCAGCGACTGCCGGAAGCCTTTGCCCCGGACGTTGTTTCACGCTGCTGGCGGGTCACGCACACGGCTGAGCTACGGGAAGCGATGGCGGAAAGCATCACCTCCGATACCCTTACCCTGGTCGAAGTGATGCTACCGAAAATGGATATCCCCGATTTCCTGCGTGCGGTGACGCAGGCGCTGGAGGAACGAAACAGCCGCGTTTAGTCGCCAGTTCGTTTAGCAATCATCAACGGCCTCCCGGCCAGCAGCAGCCAGGCCGGGAGCATCACAATGCACAGCAGCGGCAGCAGCGTCGTATCCGGGACCACTACGGCGGCCATAAACAGGCTCAGCCAGCCGTCGCGGGTGACGACCAGCACCATGCCGAGAATGGCGCAGGAGACGGTGATCGCCGCTGGCACGGCATCCACGTGGGTATGCAGCATCAGCCCCAGCGCCACCCCAACGAAGACCGCCGGGAAAATTCGCCCGCCGCGAAAGCCGCTGGCGGAGGCGAGCACCAGCGCAGCCAGCTTGACCAGCGCAATGAGCAGAAAATCCGCGGCGGTTAGCGTCTGACTGAAAGCCAGCTGCTGCATCTCATCCAGCCCCTTAAACAGCGTTAAGGGGCCGCCAATGGTCCCGAGGATCCCCAGCAGCAACCCACCGATGCCCAGCGTCAGGATGGGATTTCTCAGACGATGCATCAGGGCGTGCAGGCGCGGCAGACACCAGACGGCCACCATGCCGACGGCGATAGCAATCAGGGCGACGATCATACCGCTGATGATATCGACGAAGTGCATCTGGCCATAATGGGGGATCGGCAGCGTGAAATGGGGATGGAAAAACAGCCCGGTCGTCAGCGCGCCCGCGGCGGCGGCAAGTAGCGGCGCAAAAAGGCGATCCCACAGCGGCGACTCGTTGCTGCTGTTGAGGGTTTGCGAAAAAATCAGCGCGGCGGCCACCGGGGTGCCGAAGAGGGCGCCGATAGTGCCTGAGGCCGCGAGGATGGTCCAGTCCAGCGAGCTGACGCGCGGAAACAGCCGTGAACCGACGGCGACGGCCAGCGCAATATTCACCACCATAATCGGATGCTCCGGGCCGAGGCTGACGCCGCCGGCAAGGCCGAGGATCAGCGCGGCCAGCAGTCCGGGCAGCGCGCCGGTTGCAATGGGGGCGCCAATGAGCGATTCGGTCGCCGGATCCGGCCCGGCGTGTCCCGGGCTGTAGCGGACTATCAGGCCCACGGCGATCCCTGTCGCCGTGAGCATGGCGATAATCCATAGCGGGCTGTCAGCGCTGATCCCCAACTGGGTGGGCAGATTGCTCCACAGCACGCGCTGTAGCAGCGCGGCAACCTTCATCGCGCCGATCAGGATCAGACTGCAGGCGATACCTATCAGGATGGCCGGCACCGACAGGATCAGCATTGTTCTGGCGCGAGGATGGAGCATGAAAATGTCCTTGTCAAAGTTCTGAAGCACTACTTTGCCTTCGTCGGTAGGGGCCGTCGATGCAAATGGTGCTGAAACGATAAAGTTAAGGCGGCGTCTGATATCCGAGGCGTCGTTTACAGACTACCTTGCATAGATTACAAACTAAATGTGACCTGTGTCGCTAAACAAGGGGCGTCTGCGCGTTGGACGTTGTTGTTAAGCCGCCATGAATTTACAGTGTGCCAAAAGAATTATTTTGACTTTAGCGGAGCCGTAACGGAATGACAAAATTTGCTTTAGTAGGAGATGTCGGGGGGACCAACGCCCGCCTGGCGCTATGTGATCTGGCGAGCGGAGAGATCTCTCGTGCTAAGACCTATTCCGGGCTCGATTATCCCAGTCTGGAGGCGGTGGTGCGCGTCTATCTGGAGGAGCACCAGGTGACCGTCAACGAAGGCTGTATCGCCATTGCCTGCCCGATCACCGGCGACTGGGTAGCGATGACCAACCATACCTGGGCCTTCTCCATCGCTGAAATGAAGCGCAACCTTGGCTTTGCCCATCTGGAGATAATTAACGATTTTACCGCCGTTTCCATGGCCATCCCGATGCTGAAAGCCGAGCACCTCATTCAGTTTGGCGGCAGCGCTCCGGTAGCGGGCAAACCGATCGCCGTTTATGGCGCCGGAACCGGGCTTGGCGTGGCGCATCTGGTGCACGTTGACAAGCGCTGGGTCAGCCTGCCGGGCGAAGGCGGTCATGTCGATTTTGCGCCGAACAGCGAAGAAGAGGGGATTATTCTGGAAGAGCTGCGCGCCGAGCTGGGGCATGTTTCCGCAGAACGCGTGCTCTCGGGTCCCGGACTGGTCAATTTGTACCGCGCGATTGTGAAGTCTGATGGCCGCCTGCCGGAAAACCTGCAGCCACGCGAGGTCACCGAGCGAGCGCTGGCGGACAGTTGTACCGACTGTCGCCGGGCGCTATCGCTGTTCTGCGTCATTATGGGCCGCTTCGGCGGAAACCTGGCGCTGACTCTCGGGACCTTTGGCGGCGTGTATATCGCCGGGGGCATCGTGCCGCGCTTCCTGGAGTTCTTTAAAGCCTCCGGCTTCCGCGGCGGTTTTGAAGACAAAGGCCGTTTCAAAGCTTATGTTCAGGATATTCCGGTTTACCTGATCGTGCATGAAAACCCGGGCCTGCTGGGCTCTGGCGCGCATCTGCGTCAGACGCTGGGCCAGGTGTTATAAGCGCATCCCTCCCGGGCTACCGTCGTAGCCCGGATGGCGGGACTTCCCGCCTCTACAGATTCATCAGCTGGCGAAACTCTTTCACTTTACTGCGGCTCACCGGCACCTGAAATTCAAGGTCGCGCAGGCGCAGCACATAGGTATTGTTAAACCACGGCTCAATTTCGCGGATCTTGCTGAGATTCACGCAGTACGAGCGGTGGCAGCGAAAGAAATGTGCGGTGGGCAGTTTGCTGCAGAATTCGGTGATGTTCATCGGCATGACGAATGACTCCCGGCGGGTATAGACGAACGTCATCTTTTCATGCGCCTCGGCATAATAAATATCATGAATGCTGGTGACGATTATTCGTTCATCTTTTATCAGATTGATGGTGTCGTTTTCTCGTGGCGCCGCGCTGGTCGCTCCCGCAGCGACGTTATTTTGCTGCTGCCAGGCGGCGGTTAGCTTTTGTAGCATATTGATGATGCGTGACTCCTGGTAGGGCTTCAGGATGTAGTCAAACGCCTCCAGCTCAAAGGCTTCCACGGCGTGCTCTTTCCACGCGGTGATAAAAACGATAAAAGGCTTATGGGCAAACTGGCTGATGTTTTGCGCCAGCAAAACCCCGTCCAGCGACGGAATATTGATATCGAGAAAAATGGCATCGACCTTGTTGTGCTGGAGAAACTTCAGTACGTCCAGGCCATCGTCAAAGCTGCCGACGATCTCCATCTGGCTGTGGGTGTTGATAAGCCAGGAGAGCTCCTGCTGAGCCAGAAACTCATCTTCCACAATAATAACTTTCATCTTTTCTCCGCTCATGACAACAGAGACTCCGTCAGCGCCTGCGGCGTGTGTTGATTGGGGACATAAAAGGCGATTTCTGTTCCTGGCGTCAGGGTGCGGATATGCAACCCCTCGCCGTAGAGGAGCTTCACCCGGTGATGAACGTTAAGCAGGCCGATTTTATTTCCCGGCATTTCGTCGGCTTCCACGCGAGCGACCACGGCGGGATCGATGCCGTTGCCAGTGTCGCGAACGCTGATGCGAACCCGATTGCCGCACTCGTTAATGCCGATCGTCACCACCCCCTTGCCTTTACAGGGCTGGATACCATGAACGATGGCATTCTCCACCAGCGGCTGGATAAGCAGGCTCGGGATCACGCAGCTGACGTCGTCGTCAATATCATAGATGACCGTCAGCTTGTCGCCGAATCGCGCCTGTTCAATGGCGATATAATCTTTGATCTGATACAGCTCTCGTTTGATATCAATCTGCTCATCGTCTTTTAATTCGATGTTATAGCGCAGGTAGCGTGACAGATTAAAAATGAGCTGGCGCGCGGTGTCTGGATTAAGGCGAATCGAGGAGGAGATCGCGTTCAGGGCATTGAATAAAAAATGCGGGTTAATTTTGCTTTGCAGGGCGCGCAGCTCCGCTTTGTTGGCCATCTCGCGCAGCTGTTCGGCGCGGGAGACTTCCAACTGGGTGGAGATTATTTGCGACAGGCCAATCGCCATCTCCTGCAGCGTCGAAGTGATGCGATGGGCGTGGCAGTAATAGATTTTTAGCGTGCCGGTCACCACCCCTTTTTCCCACAGCGGGATCACCATCAAGGAGTGGATCTCCGGCGTGCGGTGGGCTTCATCATTGTTTTTTATAATGATTTTTCCATAACGAATCGCTTGTCGGGTGGTAGGGCTGATGACATCGTCGTGGTGTTGATAGTTGGCCTCCCCCACGCCCACGTAGGCCAGTACATGTTCGGTATTAGTGATCGCCACCGCGTCAGCGGTAATGTCGCGGCGGATAATCTCGCATACCTGGCGCAGAGAATCGCTGTTAACGTGACGAAACAGCGGCAGGGTTTTGTTAGCGATATCGAGCGCCAGTTTTGCCTGCCGCGCCGCGCTGGCCTCCTTTTCCCCTTCCACGCTCTGTACCAGCAGCACGATAAAACCGATGCAGACGCTGCCGAGGATCATCGGGATACCAATTTTAGAGACGATATCCAGGCCGAGGCTCAGGGAAGGCGCCCAGACCACCACCAGGATCATGGTCAGGGTCTCACACACCATGCCGGCCAGAATGCCGATTTTCCACCGTTGATCGCGGGCCACTTTACGGTTAATCAATCCTGACAGCAGGCCTGCGACAATGCTGGTGATAAAGCAGGGCACGGCGGTGACGCCATCGATATCAATCAGGTAGCGGTGTACGCCGGCAATCACCCCGACAATTGCCCCTACCCACGGACCAAACAGGATCCCGCCGGACATGACGGCGATAATGCGTACGTTTACCAGCGAGCCTTCCACCGGGACGCCGGACCAGGTGCTGAACAGGGCGAACAGCGAGAAAATGGCGGTCACGGCCAGCAGCTCTTTCGGCGTATGGGCCGACTTATGCAACAGTTCGCGGAACAGGCGCAGGCGAATGAGGAAAAACAGACAAATAAGCATCAGGGCCGCACGATCATAGACCGCCAGCATCATCGTAAAAATTTCGTGCATGGGTGCGCCGCGTCAGTGGCCAGAAAAGAACATGATAAAAAACCTGACGGCAGAAGACCAGCCGCAGAAATATAATGAGGAAAAGGCATACTTTTTAAAGGGGATTGATGGGAGGCCACCGCGAGAGCGGCAGCCCTGGCTTTTAACGATAAAATTCTGTGTTAAGAAAGATATCAATATGTTACCACTCTTTATACAACTCTGGACTATTCCGGCGATGAACTGCCGTATTTAGCGCCGTCGATACCCGTTTTATATGCCAGGGAATATTTTTTACCGGCCCTCTCGACAACATGTTTTTTTTCAGGTTATTTTCTAAACGAGCCGCAACAGCGGCAGCGTCGCTCGGACGGTCCGGGCGCTAACGTTAATCAGAGGAACCTATGGCTGAATCCAGTCCTGAACGCCGTTTTACGCGTATCGATCGTCTCCCCCCGTACGTTTTTAATATTACTGCTGAACTGAAAATGGCTGCGCGCCGGCGCGGCGAGGATATTATTGATTTCAGTATGGGCAATCCCGATGGCGCGACGCCGCCGCATATCGTGGAAAAACTTTGCACCGTTGCCCAACGGCCTGACACCCATGGTTACTCTACCTCGCGGGGGATCCCGCGCCTGCGTCGCGCCATTTCACGCTGGTATGAAGAACGCTATAACGTTGACATCGATCCGGAATCGGAAGCGATCGTCACCATTGGTTCGAAAGAGGGGCTGGCGCACCTGATGCTGGCGACCCTGGATCATGGCGACACGGTGCTGGTACCAAACCCCAGCTATCCGATTCATATCTATGGCGCGGTGATTGCCGGGGCGCAGGTGCGCTCGGTGCCGCTGGTGGAAGGTGTGGATTTCTTTAACGAGCTGGAACGCGCCATCCGCGAGAGTTACCCGAAGCCGAAGATGATGATCCTTGGTTTTCCCTCGAATCCAACGGCGCAGTGTGTGGAGCTGGACTTCTTTGAAAAGGTCGTCGCCCTGGCGAAGCAGTATGACATCCTGGTCGTCCACGATCTGGCCTATGCCGATATCGTGTATGACGGCTGGAAAGCGCCCTCCATTATGCAGGTGCCCGGCGCGCGTGATGTCGCCGTCGAGTTCTTTACCCTGTCGAAAAGCTATAACATGGCCGGCTGGCGCATTGGCTTTATGGTCGGCAATAAGACCCTGGTGAATGCCCTCGCTCGCATCAAAAGCTATCACGACTATGGCACGTTTACGCCGCTGCAGGTGGCGGCGATCGCTGCCCTTGAGGGCGATCAGCAGTGCGTGCGTGAAATTGCCGAACAATATAAGCGCCGTCGCGATGTGCTGGTGAAAGGGCTCCACGAAGCCGGCTGGATGGTGGAATGTCCGAAAGCGTCCATGTACGTCTGGGCAAAAATACCGGAACCTTACGCTGCCATGGGCTCGCTGGAGTTTGCGAAAAAGTTGCTTAATGAAGCGAAGGTCTGCGTCTCGCCGGGGATAGGCTTTGGCGACTATGGCGATACTCACGTCCGCTTCGCGCTGATCGAAAACCGGGACCGTACGCGCCAGGCGATCCGTGGCATCAAGGCGATGTTCCGCGCCGATGGCTTGCTGCCCGCCGCGAGCTAGCGCTTCGGCGAATACGCCATAACAAAAACGGGAGCCAGTGGGCTCCCGTTTTTTTTGACACCGCTGCAGTCTAGATCATCAGGGCAAAAGTACCGGCCCAAACGATGACCATAAAAGAGAGGCCCATAAAGAAGTATTTCACGATTCATCACTCCACGCGCTTGTGCGACGTTCAAATGAATTAATTGTTCTGTTATTCCTGGGCTGTCGCAGGTGAAAAATCACGTTGCGGCAGCTCGCAATTCTGTGCGCTTTGTGCTCCAGATGGCGCTAATGTACGCCTAAAAAATGAGGGAAACAAGGGGCATTTTTTTATTAATTTTTAGTTACTTAGGAGTGTCGTGATTCGGCGACACATTAATTTCACCCGGTAATAAATTTCACGCCAGCGACGCTGTTAAAACGGATTTTGGCGATGGGCAAAATGGAGGACGGCCAGCGAGGGCGCGCGCAATTTCTTTGCTACGCGCCGCCGCCGATTTAATGCTGGTCAGAGGCGCGCGGCCGCCACTCGGCCGGGTAGTGAGCCGGGATAAAGCGCAGTGTGAGCGCCATGAGTAGCAGGACGCAGAGCGCATGCCAGGACCAGTCAAGCGTGTAGTTCCCGCTCAGGCTGCGCAACAGACCGGAAAGCCAGGGGGAGAGGCCTGCGATGATAAATCCGATACCCTGCATAAACGCCACCAGCCGGCCGGCTACCGCCGGTTGTCCCGCGTGATCCAGCGCCAGCACCAGGCACAGGGGAAAGGCGCCACCCAGACCCACTCCGCAGGCGATGGCCCACATCGCGGGGACGTGCTGCGGCAGCCAGATGAAGCCGCAGAAGCCAATGAGCTGTAGCGTCAGAGCGAACAGCAGAAGCTGGCGTCGATCATCCTGACGAGCCAGTGCTGGCAGCAGTAGCGCCCCCGCGGTTTGCCCAACGGTCAGCAGCGCCAGCAGCGAGCCGCTGTACTGGGCGCTATCGCCAAGCTGGATATAGTAGGGCGGCAGCCAGGCGATCAGACTGGCGTAACCGGCATTGATCAGTCCGAAATAGAGTCCCAGCGTCCAGGCGCGGCGCTGGCCAATAATCGCGACCCGGGGGGAAGCGCTGGTCTGATGCGGTGCGCGAGGCAATTGCCGGCAAATCGCCAGCCAGCCGAGCAGGGCCAGCAGGGCAGGGAGCGCCCACCAGGCCAGCGCCTGGTGCCAGACCGTACTGCGTGACGCCAGCCATGGCGTGAACGCAGCGCCTAACCCGCCGCCGCCCATCAGCGCCGCCGACCATAGTCCCATCACCAGCGGCGTACGCCGGGCGAACAGACGCTTTATCACCGCCGGGATGGCGGCCTGGATAATGCCGATGCCAATTCCCCCCGCAAGGGCGCTGCTGAGCAGCAAACCGCTATGTGGGGCGCTTTCCCGCAGCAGGGCACCCGCCGCGATAATCAGCAGGCTCAGCGCAATGCTGCGGTTTTGACCAACAGTGCGATCGACCCAGCCGCCGGCCAGCGCCAGCGCGCCCATCGCGATGACCGGCAGGGCGGTGAGGAGCGCGACCAGGGTATAGCTCATCCCGCTGGCGGCGCGGATATCCGGCAGCAAGGGACCTATCGAGGTGAGCAGCGGACGCATGTTTATCCCAATGAGTACCAGGACACACAGCGTCAGATTCTGTCGCAGCATGGGCGTCATGGTTGCTGTTCCGCCCAGCGCTGATAAAGTGCCGGCCCCTCCGGCTGCGGGCAATGGTGGATTGGCAGCGTCTGCCGGGACAGCGGCTGCTGCAGCTGCTGATAAATCGCGGTGGTTGAGAGCTGAAAGGGTTCGCCATCCTGATTACTGTTGGCGAAAAATACTTCCCGCACGCCGGTTAAATAGAGTGCGCTCAGGCACATAGGACAAGGTTGCCCGCTGGCATAGATAACGCATTCGCGCAGCACCTCGCTTCCCTGTCTGGCGGCAAGATTGCGAACGGCGTTCAGTTCGGCATGCGCCGTTGGGTCACCGTTCAGATGAAAGGTATTGACGGCTTCGGCGACAATCTCATCATGCCGCACCAGAACGGCGCCGAAGGGGCGGCCACCGTCAGCAATATTTTGTTTTGCCAGCGCTAATGCGCGCTGGAGATAGCGATCGTCAGCGGACATAGTCACTCCTGCATAAGATGATGTTGATGGTGAAAAACGCAGAGGATGATAGTCAGAGGGTACGTATCTTGTTTCATAAGTTAAAAGACTTATTTATGATGAACCCTATTTGAATTGCTTATAGGTAAGCGGATGCTCCTGCGCCATCTTTCCTACTTTATCGCCGTGGCAGAACATCGTGGATTTACCCGCGCCGCCGCGGCGCTCCATGTCTCCCAGCCTGCGCTGTCACAGCAGATCCGCCAGCTGGAAGCGATGCTGGAGGTTCAGCTCTTTGACCGCTCTGGTCGTTATACCCGCCTGACCGATGCCGGAGAGATCTGGCTGGAGTATGCCCGCCGCGTGTTACGCGATCTTGAGGAGGGGCGGCGCGCCCTGCACGACGCAGAAGATCTGCAGCGTGGTAAACTCCGCATCGCCATGACGCCGACCTTTACCACTTACATGCTGGGGCCGCTGGTGGAGGCGTACTATCGACGCTACCCCGGAGTGAAATTGCTTATCCAGGAGATGAACCAGGAGCGGATGGAAACGATGCTCCTGGAGGATGAACTGGATGTGGGAATTGCCTTTGGCGAGAGCCTCTCGCGGGATATTGTGGTTCAGCCGCTGCTGACGGAAACCCTCGCGCTGGTGGTGAGCCGTGCGCATCCGCTGGCTCATGAAAGCCACCTGCAGCTGCAGGCTCTTGACGCACAGCCGCTGATTTTACTGAGCAGCGAGTTTGCCACCCGGGAACAAATCAACCGCTATTGTCGCCGCCATCGGCTCGAACCAGACGTGCGGATGGAGGCCAACTCCATCGGCGCCGTACTAACGGTTATTCGCGGCACGCCGCTTGCGACGCTGCTGCCAGCGGCGATCGCCGGACAGTATGATGACCTCGTGGCCATTGAGCTTAAGCCCGCGCTGCTGCAGCGCACGGCCTGTTTGCTGCAGCGCCAGGGCGCATGGCAGAGCGCTGCGGCGCGCGAATTCATTGCGCTGGCGCGGGAGATCGCGGTAACGCTTGAGCAGGAAAACGGCCAGGCCCTGTATGAGGACCTGCGTCACTTGCCGACGAGCCTGGACTAACGATCGGCTTCGCTGAGGATATCGGCCTCATCGGGCAGGGTATTCTCCCGGAGCATGCCCTCTTCTTTGAGCCTTTCCAGTACGTGATGAAAGAGTTGAGTCTTGTCTGGCTCGGCCATATTCTGTAATTTCTCATTAAATACGGTATGGGACTGAATAAGGTAATGGATAAATTCCAGCAATACCTCATTTTGCGGCAGGACGGTTAATTCCTGATGGATGTAACTGGTTTGTTCCAGCAGCGAATTTTTTGTCACGTCCATAGGCCGGGCGCTAATACTGTGAGCGTATATTTTCTCAATGGCCTGGCTGGTGATATAGATGCGGTTCAATGATATAGCAGAGTATTCGTCTTCATCCGGAATGAAATGACAATAGACAAACGGTTTGTCGGGCAGCATCATGCTGAGTCTGTTTTCGTAAAGAATATCATCAGGCGTCTCCAGTAGCGCCATTAAATTCCGACTGTGTGGGTGCCAGAGTCCGGATGCGGACACTTTTACGTTAAACTGCGTCACCGTATTTCCGCGTAATGTTTCCACCATCGGAATATCGTCATCAAGCCGCAGAATGCTGCGGATATGGGAGTGGGGTGACCAGAAAGTCTCCACTTCCTCGGCAGAGGTAAGCGGATTAAGCGCGGTGGTCACGTCTTTTTCCTGATGAGAAAGGACGGCTATTTTTAATGTTCCCCGCGTCGGATTAAGCTTCAGACAGAGATTGATCGCACCAATATCATGCCAATGAAGAATGTCTTCAAGTTCGCAGTTTAATAATTTTTGCGCCCGCGCCAGAGAGCAATACTCCATTGGCGGTAAATTATTTAGCTTCCAGATATTCCGTTCTGTAATATTCATAAGAATTGTACGTCGATGAAAAAATAAATCGCCATGGTGAGCAAAAAGCATCGATGACAAGGATTTATTCTTCCCGCTGACTTCCTTTACCTGATTAACAAAACCCATTCACATTGAGAATAATATGTCGATAAGTTGGCTGTTTTTATTGTTTTGCTGCCGCGTATTTACTTTATCCCGTTATCTTATCATCTCTTATTCGTAGAGAAAAATAGTTTGCTCAATATAAGCATTTCTTTCTGGCAGGAATCTTTTTGCAGGAATGTTGAAGGCGAGCACGAGCGGAGTACGAAGAAAGGGACAGTCAATTGGCGACCTTCGTGGTCGGCAGGGGGGGGCAAACAGACGCCAGTCGCGTCTGTTTGGTGTAGCTGTTGTTATTGTGGCGTCGACAGAAAACGGTCACCCGGCTGCGCGATGGCATACCATGCCATCATCTCTGCGGTGCCCGGTTGGCCTTCGGCAGGCGCCCAGGCCATGGTGTCAACTTCGGCAAGCGGCTGATAAGCACCTTGCTTAACTTCAAAAACCATCCCGCCCGGGTCGAGCGAGAGCACCGTATGCCAGGTACCGGCTTCCATTTCCAGCGCCGTGCAGGTTTCACCCAGCACCACCCGGCGGGTGACTACGCCATTGTCATCAAAATTCAGTACCACAAAGCGGCCTTTCAGGGGCAGCAAAAGTTCGAAGGTATGTCTGTGCCGGTGCGGACGGATATAGGTGCCGGGTTCCATCGCAATGGCGAGGCGCTGTACCGGGTCGCTTAGTTCGGGATGAAAATTGCGATGGGCACGCAAGCGCGGTGCACTGGCTGCCGCTTCGCTCTGCTGCTGCATATCGCTGAGGGTGATCTGTTTCATATCAACGCCTGGCTCCTGTATCGTCCAGAGAAGGTTGCACTGGGGTAGTGGCTTGTGACTGTTTAAGCCAAGGGGCATTGTACGCGGAATGCGCGTTTTTGTCGGTTTATTGTCTGTGCGATTGACTGGGGCGCCCCTTCCTGTCCTGGCTAATCCACACGCGGATAATTTCGGCAAATTATGATGGCGAGAAGAATATGCCATGGCTGGCGTTTAGGTCATGGTGGGAAATAGCGGTCAACGTTTATATGGTGTCCCCTGCAGGAATCGAACCTGCAACTAGCCCTTAGGAGGGGCTCGTTATATCCATTTAACTAAGGGGACAAGGCGGTGCGAGTATAGCGTTTTTTGCCCGCCTGAGTAAGAGCCATACCGTCTGACTGCTTAAACCCTCGCCACTCACGGCGCTTTTTTTATGCCCGGTCGGCGTTTTTGGCTTTCTCCGCGGCCTGGGCGCGGGCTTCCGCTTTTCGCTTGCTGCTCATATCGTTACGGATCTGCGCATGGCTCAGCAGCGCGAAGATGAAGGTCCCGCCGCAGATATTTCCCGCCAGCGTCGGCAGGGCGAACGGCCAGATAAAGTCGCTCCAGGGCAGGCTTCCGTTAAACACCAGATAAAGGATCTCGACCGATCCCACCACGATATGAGTCGTATCCGCCAGGGCGATAAGCCAGGTCATGAGAATAATCACCACGATCTTGGCCGCACCGGCGACAGGAAACATCCAGACCATGGTGGCGACCAGCCATCCGGAAATAATCGCATTAGCGAACATCTCCGTCGGGCTGTTTTTCATTACATCTTCGGCGATGCTGACAAAGGCCTGACGAGTTGGTTCATCAAAGACGGGCATAAAATTGAAGGCCCATGCGGCCACTGCGGTACCGATGAGGTTGCCAGCCAGCACCACCGACCACAACCGCATCAGCAAACCGATGTTACCTGGGGTGGGATTGTGCATCACCGGCAGAACGGCGGTAACCGTATTTTCCGTGAACAGCTGCTGGCGGGCCATGATCACGATAATAAAGCCGAAGGTATAGCCGAGATTTTCCAGTAAAAACCCGCCCGGGATCCCCTCCAGTTTGACGTGAAAAATCCCTTTTGCCAGCAGGGAGGCGCCCATCGACAGACCGGCCGCAATGGCTGACCACAACAGGGCCAGCGCATCGCGTTCCATCTCTTTTTCCCCTTCCTGGCGAATATGTTCATGGATGGCCATCGCCCGCGAGGGCAGGCGATCTTCATCCACTTCTATTTCCTCGCCGCGCTGTTTTTCTTCACTTTCGACTTCTCGCTCGTCATCCGCTGGTTTTAATTTGTTATTGTCTAGTTCATCCATTTCGTGGCCCTCGCTATCAATCTATATAGATATAGCGTAGCGGCTTTCCCTGCCGTCTGGCTGGGCATACTCTGAAATCGCAAAAATGGTAACGTCAGATTTTTGTTGCTCCGGTAGAATAGGAGTCCCGCGATCTCGTTATTCCCAGGCTATGATCAAATCAACAACTTGGGTGATATAGACATCGTTCAACGTGCTGTTACAATCGCTCACATCTATACGGGCGGAAACGTTGTCTTTCCGTCATGGATGGCAACTCGCGATAGCCATAAAAACCAGGGAGACACCTATGAATTATCGCCTGTCGGCGCTTGCGCTTGGCGCCACATTGCTGGTGGGATGTGCCAGTTCCAGCTCTGGCGATCAGCCGCAGGGGCGTTCAGACCCGTTAGAAGGGTTTAACCGCACGATGTTCAATTTCAACTTTAACGTGGTTGATCCTTACGTGCTTCGCCCGGTGGCGGTGGCATGGCGTGACTACGTCCCGCAGCCGGCGCGCAATGGTTTGAGCAACTTCACCAGCAACCTTGAAGAGCCGGCGGTAATGGTGAACTCCTTCCTGCAGGGCGACCCCTATAAAGGTATGGTGCACTTTACCCGTTTCTTCCTGAACACCATCCTCGGGATGGGCGGTCTGATCGATGTCGCGGGCATGGCGAATCCGCAGCTGCAGCGCGTTGAACCGCATCGTTTCGGCAGCACGCTCGGCCATTATGGCGTCGGCTATGGTCCGTATGTGCAACTGCCATTCTACGGTAGCTTTACGCTGCGCGATGAAGGCGGTGATATGGCCGATGGCCTCTACCCGGTACTCTCCTGGTTGACCTGGCCGATGTCGATTGGTAAATGGGCTGTCGAAGGGATTGAAACGCGTGCCCAGCTACTGGATTCCGACGGCCTGCTCCGTCAGTCTTCCGATCCTTACATTTTGGTGCGTGAAGCTTATTTCCAGCGCCATGACTTTATCGCCAACGGCGGTAAGCTGACCCCGGCGGACAACCCGAATGCCCAGGCTATTCAGGATGAGCTGAAGGATATTGATTCACAGTAATCTGCGAATGATAAAAAAAGGGTGAACATGTTGTTCACCCTTTTTTGTTGCGCGCGGCTTATCAGAAGCGGTAGTTGAAGTTGGCGCCGTACAGCCAGGCGGTCCCTTCGGAACGGAAGGTATACGGGCCTTCCTTAATTTCTACGTGCTGGCCGTGCATATAGGAAAGACCGACGTCAACCGACGCATCCTTGTTAAACGCGTAAGTGGTACCCGCGCTCAGCCACAGGCGATCCTGGTCAGGAATGGAGATGGAGCGGTTGTTGGCCGGCACCGGGCTGTCATCGAAAGCGATACCGGTGCGGAAGGTCCAGTTATCGTCGTAATAATACGTGGTCCCCAGAGCAAGACGGTAAGCGTCTTTAAAGCCTTCCTCTTTATAGAACAGCGTCTGGCCGTTGCTGCCGGTGGCTTTCAGCTCCTGGAACTGACTCCAGCTGGTGTAGGTCAGGCTATAGTGGACCGCCCACTGCGGTGCCACGCGGTTATAGCCCGACAGCTCCCACATTTCCGGCAGGTTAAGGGTCAGTGAACCGCCAGTGGTCTGGCCGTTAGTGCCCGCTGGCAGACCGAAGTTGCCGAGGATTTGGTTATAGGCCGCCGGCAGGCTGCTGCGGTAGTTACCGTCGAAGTCGATCTTCACCTCGGAACGGTAGGTAAAACCGTAGCGGTTGTTCTTATCCAGCTCATAGAGGATACCGGCATTCCAGCCAAAGCCCCAGGCGTTGCCGTTAAGATGGGCGATCTGCGTGTCGGCAGGGATCTTCGCCACCTGGCCTGCCAGCGCCGGCGGCAGTGCGCCAGAACCAGCGACAATCTGACCCAGGTCACCCGCATAGCGCTCGATCTTCGCCTTGGCGTAGACCGCGTCAAAACCTAAGCCAAAGCTCCAGTTGCTGTCGAGACGGTAGGCGCCGCTCAGGTTGAAGTTCGCGGTGGTCAGGTCGGTTTTACCGCCCATGCTGCCAGCCGCATAGTCATCGTTGTATTCCGTTGCCAGGCCGTAGTTAGAGGTAATGGATGCCCCCCAACCGAATTGATCGTTAATCGGCGCGACAAAGTGGAAGTTGGGAACCCACGCCGTCGGGGCGATATTGTCCGCATTCAGGCTCTTGCCGGTGGGAGAGGTGCCGGAGACATTGACACCCGGGTCAACAAAAACGGCGCCCGCCGACATAGTTGGACGGTCAAACATCATAATTAATGCCGGGTTACGACTGGCATTGCCTGCATCGTCTGCGATAGCCCCTTCACCGGAATAGGCCCGACCCAGCCCTGATGAAGAGAATTCGTTGAGCTGGAAGCCTGCTGACCAGGCCTGGGTGGAAACAAGTGCTACAGCCACTGCAAGGGCAGATTGGGTAAAGCGGGTTTTCTGGCTCATGCCCATAACCTCATTGAGTTATTTTTTTTTAAACTATGTTACATGCCGTAACAGAAGCGCGGAAGTGTAGGGTCTGTGGTACAACAGAGAAATCAGACCAGTGCGCTGAGTATAGGTCTGACCAGATGAGTTGTTGCAAGTTTGTTTATGAAGTTTTTCAATTGTGATAACAGAAACGCGATCCAGCTGGCAAAATTGTCGGGGGGAGTAAGAGGCAGAAAAGCTGATTTTTGTTTTAGATCATTTTTAAGTGTGATTTCTGTCACTTAACGCGGTGATGGCGATTCTCAGCTGGAGGCTCACCGGGGGCAGGGCATAAAATAGGCACATTATTTGTCTGGCACCGAAGGTGCCTATACAGAGGAAATCTACGATGAGTAAATGTAGCGCTGATGAAACCCCGGTATGCTGCTGTATGGATGTTGGCACCATTGTGGACAACACCGACTGCACCGCCTCATACAGCCGCGTGTTCGCCAACCGCGCTGAAGCGGAGCAAACGCTCGCTGCGCTGAGCGAGAAAGCGCGTAATGTGCAATCTGAACCGTGCAAAATCAACCCGACCTTCACCGATGTTGACGGCGGCGTACAGCTGGATATCGATTTTATTTTTAGCTGCGAAGCCGAATCGCTGATCTTCCAGTTAGGATTACGTTAATCCCTCCGTTTAACGCCCCGTAGAAGGGGCGTTACCTTTCTGTTCAATGTGTTTTGGCTCGCAATTTTTCGCTTCCCCGATTGGCTTAATGTAAAAAATTAGTTAAGACTGTTATCAGGTCAGACCACTTGGTTGTTTTGCTTAACAGGGGAGCGTTATGAGTCAGGCATTACCGCTTATCACCCGTCAGGGCGATCGCATTGCCATTGTCAGGGGTTTACGCACGCCATTTGCGCGCCAGGCGACGGTTTTTCATGGCGTTCCGGCCGTTGATTTAGGGAAAATGGTGGTTGGCGAAATGCTCGCCCGGAGTGACATTCCCGCGGACGTCATTGAGCAACTGGTTTTTGGCCAGGTGGTGCAGATGCCGGAAGCGCCGAATATCGCCCGGGAAATCGTGCTCGGCACTGGAATGAGCGTGCACACCGATGCCTATAGCGTCAGTCGCGCCTGCGCCACCAGCTTCCAGGCCGTGGCGAATGTTGCTGAAAGCCTGATGGCCGGCACCATCCGCGCCGGTATTGCCGGCGGCGCCGACTCCTCTTCTGTATTGCCCATTGGGGTCAGTAAAACACTGGCCCGCACGCTGGTGGATGCCAATAAAGCCCGCACGCTGAGCCAAAAGCTGAAGCTGTTTTCCCGTCTGCGGCCGCGCGACCTGCTGCCGGTCCCCCCGGCGGTGGCGGAATATTCAACCGGTTTGCGGATGGGCGATACCGCGGAACAGATGGCGAAAAGTTGGGGCATCACCCGGGAACAACAGGATGCGCTGGCGCATCGTTCGCACCAGCTGGCGGCCAAAGCCTGGGAAGAGGGAAAGTTGTCAGCTGAGGTGATGACGGCCTACGCGCCCCCTTTCCGCGAGCCGCTGGAGCAGGACAACAATATTCGTAAAAATTCAACCCTCGCAGATTACCAAAAGTTACGCCCTGCCTTTGACCGCAAGCATGGCACCGTCACCGCTGCCAACAGCACGCCGCTGACGGACGGCGCGGCGGCGGTGATCCTGATGACCGAGTCCAGGGCCAAAGAGCTGGGTCTGACGCCGCTGGGTTATCTGCGCAGCTATGCCTTTACCGCCATCGACGTCTGGCAGGATATGCTGCTGGGGCCCGCATGGTCCACGCCGCTGGCGCTGGAGCGGGCAGGTCTGACGCTGGCGGATCTGACGCTTATTGATATGCACGAAGCTTTTGCTGCGCAGACGCTGGCCAATCTCCAGTGTCTGGCAAGCGAGCGCTTTGCCCGTGAAGTGCTGGGACGCTCGCAGGCCACCGGTGAGGTGGATGAGAGCAAGTTTAACGTCCTCGGCGGATCTATTGCTTATGGCCATCCTTTTGCTGCCACCGGCGCGCGGATGATCACCCAGACGCTGCATGAGCTACGGCGACGGGGCGGGGGATTCGGTCTGGTGACGGCCTGCGCGGCAGGTGGTCTGGGTGCGGCGATGATCGTGGAGGCTGAATAATGGATGCTGTTTCCGCTTTTAAGCTTGAGGTCCGTGCGGACAAGATCGCGGTGATCACCATCGATGCCCCGGGTGAGAAAATGAATACCCTGAAAGCTGAGTTCGGCAATCAGGTGCGGGGGCTGATACGTCGGGTTCGTGATGATAAGTCGGTGCGCGGCGTGGTGTTTATCTCCGCCAAAGCGGATAACTTTATCGCCGGCGCAGACATTAACATGATTGCCCGCTGCCGCAGCGCGCAGGAAGCGGAAGCGCTGGCGCGCCAGGGACAGCAGATTATGGCTGAGATCCATGGCTTGTCGATCCCGGTGATTGCCGCCATCCACGGCGCCTGCCTTGGCGGCGGTCTGGAACTGGCGCTGGCCTGCCATGGCCGTATCTGTAGCGATGACGAAAAAACCCGTCTCGGTTTGCCGGAAGTGCAGCTTGGCCTGCTGCCGGGCTCCGGGGGAACGCAGCGTTTACCGCGGCTGATTGGCGTCAGTACAGCGCTGGATATGATGCTTACCGGCAGGCAGCTGCGTGCGCGCCAGGCGCTGAAGGCCGGTCTGGTAGACGAGGTGGTTCCGCAGGCGATTTTATTGCAGGCGGCGGTGGAGCTGGCGCTGAAGGGGCGACCGGCCAGTCGGGATATGCCCGTACGCGAACGCGTGCTGGCGGGGCCTTTGGGCCGCCATCTGTTATTCCATTTCGTCGGCAAACAAACGCAGCGCAAGACCCAGGGGAACTATCCGGCGGTGAAGCGAATTCTGCAGGTTGTCGAGAATGGCCTGGCCCACGGTTGCAGCAGCGGTTACGCCGAAGAAGCTCGCGCGTTTGGCGAACTGGCGATGACCCCGCAGTCGCAAGCGCTGCGTTCGATCTTCTTTGCCAGTACCGATCTGAAAAAAGACCGTGGCGCCGAAGCAGAGCCCGGACCGCTGACGAGCATTGCGGTGCTGGGCGGCGGCCTGATGGGCGGGGGGATCGCCTATGTGACCGCCTGTAAGGGCGGGCTGCCGGTGCGCATTAAAGATATCCAGCCGCGTGGGATTAACCATGCCTTAAAGTACAGCTGGGATCTGCTGAATAAACAGGTCCGCCAGCGTCGTCTGCGCCCCAGCGAGCGCGATCGCCAGATGGCGATGATCTCCGGCGCCACCGACTATCAGGGCTTTGCTCATCGCGACGTGGTGATCGAGGCGGTATTTGAGGACCTGGCCCTGAAGCAGCGGATGGTCAGCGAAGTGGAGCAATATTGCGGGCCGCAGACCATCTTTGCGTCGAACACCTCATCGTTACCGATAGGCGATATTGCCGCCCAGGCCCGTCGCCCCGGGCGGGTGATCGGCCTGCATTTCTTCAGTCCAGTGGAAAAAATGCCGCTGGTTGAAGTGATCCCGCATAAGGGAACCGATCCGCAGGCTATCGCCACCGTGGTGCAACTGGCTAAACGTCAGGGGAAAACGCCGATTGTGGTGGCGGATAAAGCGGGCTTCTATGTGAACCGCATCCTCGCGCCCTATATCAATGAAGCGATGCGCCTGCTGGTGGAGGGCGAACCGGTTGAAGAGATTGATAAGGCCCTGGTTAAATCCGGTTTCCCGGTAGGGCCAATCCAGCTACTGGATGAGGTTGGCATCGATACCGGCACCAAAATTATCCCCGTGCTGGAGAGCGCGTTTGGAGAACGTTTTAGCTCACCTGCAAACATCATTGACGCGATTTTGAAGGACGATCGCAAAGGTAGAAAAAATAATCGTGGTTTCTATCTTTATGAGACAAAAGGGCGTAAAAGCAAAAAACGGCCCGACCCGGCAGTCTATCCGCTGCTCGGCATCGACCGCCCCCAGTCGCGGCTCTCCGCGCAGCAGGTGGCGGAACGCTGTGTGATGATGATGCTTAACGAGGCGGCGCGCTGCTTTGATGAGCAGATTATCCGTAGCGCGCGCGATGGCGATATCGGCGCCGTCTTTGGTATAGGGTTTCCGCCATTTCTTGGCGGCCCGTTCCGGTATATGGATACTATCGGCGCGGGTGAAGTTGCCGCGATCCTGCAGCGCCTGGCCGCCCAGTACGGCCCACGTTTTACACCCTGTGACACTTTATTACGCATGGCCGAACAGGGGACAACCTTTTGGCCAGCGGATGAACGGCTGACCTAAGTTGTGGTCAAAGAAGATAAATCCGGCTGCGGATGACGCTGTTGATTGGCTGTTTTGTAAACAATGATTGACTATACTTACGCCATTGAGGTAAAAAACAGCGTTTCATTCGTTGAATGGATCAGGCACAATGCCCGGCCACCGGGTCACCTGCGTATTGTCTTCGCAGGCCAAACTACGGTGCTTCTGGTTAACAAAAGCGGTGCAATATGCAAGTTTTTATTATGCGTCACGGCGACGCTGCCCTCGATGCAGCCAGCGACTCAGTTCGTCCATTAACCGTATGCGGTTGTGATGAGTCTCGTCAGATGGCAACCTGGCTGAAAGGTCAAAAAGTGGATATTGAGCGCGTTCTTGTCAGTCCCTATCTGCGTGCAGAACAGACGCTGGATATTGTTGGGGAGTGCATGAACCTGCCGAAACATGTCGACGTGATGCCGGAACTCACGCCGTGCGGCGACGTAGGCCTGGTTAGCGCCTATCTGCAGGCGCTGGCGAATGAAGGCGTGGCGACGGCGCTGGTCGTCTCCCACCTGCCGCTGGTGGGGTACCTGGTCTCAGAGCTGTGTCCGGGGGAAACGCCTCCGATGTTCACCACCTCGGCTATCGCCTGCGTGACGCTGGACGCCGACGGCAAGGGTGAATACCTCTGGCAGAAAAGCCCCTGCAATCTCAAGATGGCCAACGCCATCTGACGGCCCCGGAGCCCGCCGTTAAGGCAGCTCCGGCGGTTGCCACTCCTCTACCTCAATCAGTATCAGCAGTGCGGCGTCACCGCCGTACTCTTTTGGTGCCTGGTGAAACGCCATAATATGCGGGTGTTGCGCCAGCCACAGCGGGGTTTGCTGTTTGAGAATATGTTTGCCGTGCCCGTGCATCACACAGGCGCAAAACACATGTTCGCGGCGGCAGGCGGCAATCAGCGCGCCCAGTTCCTGTTTGGCCTGCTGCTGGGTGAGCCCATGCAGATCGAGAAACAGTTCCGGCGAATAATCCCCACGGCGCAGCTTTTTCAGCTCAAAATGGCTGACGTCGGCGCGGACATATTTCGTCGAGCCTTCAGTATTCAGTAGCGGCTGAAACTCATCAGAGAAATAGTGGCTGTTATCGGCCTGTTCCTGCAGCAAACGCTTCGGAGCAACCTCAGTGACTTTCTTGCGCTGCGGACGGTGAACGATGGTGTCCTGCTTGATCTTCCGCGTGCCGGTCATTAACTGACGGAACAGCGCCTGATCCTCCTCGCTTAGCGATGTCTTCTTTTTCATTGTCCACTCTCATTAATACTTTGCGCTAGTTTACCCGACTCAATATCCCTTCGGGCAAGGAAAACCTGTTTTTTCCCCGGTCACCCCACGCAAGAATGCTGATTTATCGCCGTCTTCATGGCACACTAGCCGCCGAATTTATAGCAGAGTGTGCCCTGGAGGTTGTCGTGGATAAAATTTTTGTTGATGAGGCAGTCAATGAGCTGCATACCATTCAGGACATGCTGCGCTGGGCGGTAAGCCGTTTCAGTGCTGCTAATATCTGGTACGGTCACGGGACTGATAACCCGTGGGACGAGGCAGTACAGCTGGTGCTGCCGTCGCTCTACCTACCGCTGGATATCCCGGAAGATATGCGGACTGCGCGTCTGACCTCCAGCGAGAAACACCGCATCGTTGAGCGGGTGATCCGCCGCGTGAACGAGCGCATTCCCGTCGCCTATCTGACCAACAAAGCGTGGTTCTGCGGGCATGAGTTTTACGTCGATGAGCGGGTGCTGGTCCCGCGCTCCCCGATTGGCGAACTGATCAACAATCAGTTTGCCGGGCTGATTAACCATAAGCCGCAGCATATCCTTGATATGTGCACCGGCAGCGGCTGCATCGCCATCGCCTGCGCCTATGCTTTCCCGGAAGCCGAAGTCGACGCCGTGGATATCTCCCCGGACGCGCTGGCCGTCGCCGAGCACAACGTGGAGTCCCATGGCCTGATCCATCACGTGACGCCGATCCGCTCCGACCTGTTCCGCGATCTGCCGAAGCTGCAGTACGATCTGATCGTCACCAATCCGCCGTATGTCGATGAAGAGGACATGGCCGATCTGCCGGAAGAGTATGAGCATGAGCCGGTGCTGGGTCTGGCCTCCGGTAGCGACGGCCTGAAGCTGACGCGCCGCATCCTCGGCAACGCGCCGGATTATCTCAGCGATGACGGGATTCTGATTTGTGAAGTCGGTAACAGCATGGTACATCTGATGGAGCAATATCCGGACGTGCCGTTTACCTGGCTTGAGTTTGATAACGGCGGCGACGGTGTCTTCATGCTGACCAAACAGCAGCTGATTGACGCCCGCGCGCACTTCGGTATTTATAAAGACTAAAAAAAACAACACGCCAACATAACGAAAAAGATTGGAGCCGTGATGGCAGGAAATACAATTGGACAACTCTTTCGCGTCACTACCTTCGGCGAATCGCACGGCCTGGCGCTGGGCTGCATCGTCGACGGCGTGCCGCCGGGCATCCCGCTGACCGAAGCCGACCTGCAGCACGACCTCGATCGTCGTCGCCCGGGCACCTCGCGTTACACCACGCAGCGTCGCGAGCCGGATCAGGTCAAAATTCTTTCCGGCGTCTTCGAAGGCGTTACTACCGGGACCAGTATCGGTCTGCTGATTGAGAACACCGATCAGCGTTCGCAGGATTACGGCGCAATCAAAGATCTGTTCCGTCCGGGCCACGCCGATTACACCTACGAGCAAAAGTATGGTCTGCGCGACTATCGCGGCGGCGGTCGTTCTTCTGCGCGCGAAACCGCGATGCGCGTAGCGGCCGGGGCGATTGCCAAAAAATACCTTGCCGCGAAGTTCGGCATCGTCATTCGCGGCTGCCTGACGCAGATGGGCGATATTCCGCTGGCCATCAAAGACTGGGATCAGGTCGAGCAGAACCCGTTCTTCTGCCCGGACCCGGATAAAATCGACGCTCTGGATGAACTGATGCGCGGCCTGAAAAAAGAGGGTGACTCCATTGGCGCGAAAGTGACGGTGGTGGCTGACGGCGTACCGCCGGGCCTCGGCGAGCCGGTCTTCGATCGCCTGGATGCCGATATCGCCCACGCGCTGATGAGCATCAACGCCGTGAAAGGGGTGGAAATTGGCGACGGCTTTGAAGTGGTGAAGCTGCGCGGCAGCGAAAACCGCGATGAAATCACCAAAGACGGATTCCAGAGCAACCACGCCGGCGGCATTCTTGGCGGCATCAGCAGCGGCCAGCAGATCGTTGCCAACATCGCGCTGAAGCCTACCTCCAGTATTACCGTTCCCGGTCATACGATTAACCGCTTTGGCGAAGAAGTGGAGATGATCACCAAAGGGCGTCACGATCCGTGCGTCGGCATTCGCGCCGTACCGATCGCTGAGGCGATGCTGGCGATCGTCCTGATGGATCACTTTATGCGTCAGCGCGCGCAGAATGGCGATGTGACGACGACAATTCCACGCTGGTAACCATGAAAAACACCGTTATCGCACTGCTCGCGCTGCTGGCCAGCGCCGGTAGCCTGGCCGCGACGCCGTGGCAGAAAATATCCCAGCCGATCGGCGGCAGCGCCCAGTCAATCGGCGCATTTTCCAATGGCTGTATCGTGGGCGCCGAGGCGCTCCCTCTGAGCGCCACCGGCTATCAGGTGATGCGTACCGATCAGCGTCGCTACTTCGGTCATCCGGATCTGGTTCAGTTTATTCAGCGCCTGAGTAATCAGGTGCACAATAAAGGAATGGGAACCGTGCTGATTGGCGACATGGGGATGCCGGCAGGCGGGCGCTTTAACGGCGGTCACGCCAGTCACCAGACGGGCCTGGATGTCGATATTTTCCTCCAGCTGCCGCAAACGCGCTGGACATCGTCTCAGCTGTTGAAGCCGCAGGCGCTGGATCTGGTCGCCAGCGACGGCAAGCACGTGGTGCCGTCGCTGTGGAGCCCGCAAATCAGCCAGCTGATCAAGCTGGCGGCGGAAGATAGCGAGGTCACCCGTATTTTCGTCAACCCGGCGATTAAACAGCAACTGTGCCTGGACGCGGGCAGCGACCGCCAGTGGCTGCGTAAAGTCCGTCCCTGGTTCCAGCATCGCGCTCATATGCACGTCCGACTGCGTTGCCCGGCGGGAAGTCTGGAGTGCGAGGATCAGGCGCCACCGCCGCCCGGCGATGGCTGCGGAGCGGAGCTGCAGAGCTGGTTCGAACCACCTAAACCCGGGTCTACCCCACCTGTGAAGAAGACGCCGCCGCCGTTGCCGCCTTCCTGTCAGGCGCTACTGGATGAGCATGTGCTGTAATGGATAGTTTTATCGAGTTGTTTGCCGTATCGCCGTTGGTGCTGGTGGTACTCTTCTTTGTCGCCATCCTGGCCGGTTTTATTGACTCACTGGCCGGAGGCGGGGGCTTATTGACTGTCCCTGCACTGATGGCGGCCGGCATGCCGCCAGCGCAGGCGCTGGCGACCAATAAGCTGCAGGCCTGCGGCGGGTCGCTATCGGCGACCCTCTATTTTGTCCGCCGTAAGGTGGTCAGCCTCGCCGATCAGAAGCTGAATATTCTGATGACCTTTATCGGCTCAACCGCTGGTGCGCTGCTGGTCCAGCACGTCCAGTCCGATATTCTTAAGCAGATCCTGCCGTTGCTGGTGATCGGCATCGGTCTCTATTTTCTGCTGATGCCGAAACTGGGCGAAGCGGACCGGCAGCGTCGGCTGTACGGTCTGCCGTTTGCGCTGGTTGCTGGCGGCAGCGTAGGATTCTACGACGGCTTTTTTGGCCCCGGCGCCGGTTCGTTTTATGCACTGGCTTTTGTCACCCTGGCCGGATTTAACCTGGCGAAGTCGACGGCCCATGCCAAGCTGCTGAACGCGACCTCAAACGTCGGCGGTCTGCTGCTGTTTATCATCGGCGGGAAGGTCATCTGGGCCACCGGCTTTGTGATGATGGCCGGCCAGTTTATTGGCGCTCGCGCCGGCTCCCGGCTGGTGCTGAGTAAAGGGCAGTCGCTGATCCGGCCGATGATCGTTATCGTCTCGGCGGTGATGAGCGCGAAGCTTCTCTATGACAGCCACGGGGCTGAGATTTTGCAGTGGTTGGGAATTCATTAATGCAACAGCAACACCATTATCAGCAGCTGATTGACCTTTTCGACAGCTGCTTTGCCGAAGAATTTAATACTCGCCTGGTAAAAGGCGACGATGAGCCGATCTACCTTCCGGCCGATGACGACACGCCCTATCACCGTATCGTGTTTGCGCACGGGTTTTTTGCCAGCGCCCTGCACGAGATTTCTCACTGGTGTGTCGCCGGCAAAGCGCGCCGCGAACGAGTCGATTTTGGCTACTGGTACTGCCCGGATGGCCGCGATGCGATGACTCAAAGCCAGTTTGAGGACGTCGAGGTGAAACCGCAGGCCTATGAGTGGCTGTTCTGCGTGGCGGCGGGATTTCCGTTTAACGTCAGCTGTGACAATCTGGAAGGAGACGTTGAGCCCGATCGCATCGCCTTCCAGCGCCGGGTCCATGCTCGGGTGATGACTTTGCTTGAACAAGGGATCCCCGAACGTCCGGCGCGTTTTATTCGCGCATTGCAACATTATTATCAAACGCCGACATTGACGGCGGAACACTTTCCGTGGCCGGAAGACCTGCACTAAGGCCACACATTACATGACAAGAGGTAAGATGATGATCGCGGAGTTTGAATCACGCATTCTGGCGCTGATTGACAACATGGTAGACCACGCCAGTGATGATGAACTGTTTGCCGGCGGTTATCTGCGCGGCCACCTGACGCTGGCGGTGGCTGAGCTGGAAGGTGAGGGCGAGCATTCTGCTGAAGCGGTAAACAGTAAGGTCAGCCAGAGCCTGGAGAAGGCCATCAGCGCTGGCGAACTGTCGCCGCCGGACCAAATTCTGGTGCAGGGGATGTGGCATAACCTGTATCAACAGGCGAAAAATCAGGCCTGAGCCATATTGTAGCCCGGGTCAGGCGTCAGCCGTACCCGGGAAATTGCCTGCCCTCATGGTTTTATTTCACCGCTTTTCCCTTCAGCAGTTTTCTCACCCACAGCCGATTCGGATTCAGCGCCGCCAGAGTATCGCTATCCAGCGGCAGCGGTTCACCGCTCATCTGGGCCGCCAGCAGCTCAGCGCTTAACGGCGCGGTGCAGAGTCCCCGCGATCCGAGCGCCCCAAGCATAAACAGGTTACGACAGACCGGCGCGCGACCGGCGTGATCCAGCTGTTCGTGGAGGCTGGCGTATTGCGTCAATGTTGCCTCATAGTCTGGCACGTTGCCGACCATTGGCAGGTGATCGCGGGTGGCGCAGCGCACGCCGCAGCGGGCGGCATTGGCGCTGATATCCACGTCCAGCGTCCACTCCGCGTTCGGGAAACAGTCGATCAACCGTTGCCGGTTGTGCTGCTGATCTTCCTCGCTGAAGGTGGTATCGGTCTTCCCGCGATGGTAGCTGGCGCCAATACAGTGCTGCTGATTTTGCGGATTATGCGGCGTCAGGTAGCCATCGTAGCACAGCACCTGGCGCAGGGCGGAAAGCCGCGGGGTGGTAGGTATATGACTGACCTGGCCGCCAACAGTGTAGACCGGCAGCTGCGCGGTTTGCGCAAAATCCGCGATGCTGTGGCCGTTCGCCAGTACCACCGCCTGATGATTGCGCTGCTGATTGAGCAGCCAACCATCGCCCTCCGCGCTGAGCGTTTCAACGTGATAACCATAGTGCACGTGCAGTCCGCGAGTTGCCGCCAGCGCCAGCAATTCGGCGGTGAGCTGCTGCGGGCACAGCCAGCCGCCGGCCGGATAAGTGATGCCGCCGCAGCCGGTATCGACGCCGGTCAACCCGACAACCTGTTCCGCCGTCACCGCGCAGGCGATGTCCGGGGGTAAATTCAGCGCCAGCATCTGGGCGATTTTGTGCGCGCTTTTTTCATCCCAGCCGAGCTGGGTGACACCGCACCATTGATGATCGAACATCACCGGCAGCGCGTCATACATTCGGCGGGCGAAGGTAAAGGCTGCCGGAAAAAAGCGCGCCAGCGCCGGATCGTGCTGGCTTAACAGCGGATACAGCGCACCCTGGCGATTGCCGGAGGCGCCCTGCGCCGGGGCGTCGTCGGCGCAGTAGAGGGTCACCTGCCAGCCGCGGCGCAGCAGCGCGAGGGAGAGCAGGGCGCTGGCGATCCCGCCGCCGATGATGGCTACCTCGCGGGCATCGCTGCTACTGCGAGCGAACCAGGGGACGCGCGCAGGAAAGCTCAGCGTTTGCGCCATCTCGCCGGTCAGCATCTCCCGCTTGCGGCCGAAGCCTTTGCTTTTACGCATGGTAAAGCCGGCCTCCTGCAGGCCGCGGCGGACAAACCCTGCGGAGGTAAAGGTGGCCAGCGTCCCGCCGGGCCGCGCCAGACGTGCCATGGCATTGAACAGATCCTGGGTCCACATGTCGGGATTTTTGGCCGGGGCAAAGCCGTCAAGAAACCAGGCGTCCACCTGCTGGTTCAGCGAATCATCCAGCTCCCTGGTCAGCTCATTGATATCGCCAAACCACAAATCGAGCGTCACCCGCCCGCCGTCGAGCAGCAGACGATGGCATCCGCCGAAGGCCGACGGCCATTTCGCCTGCAGCTGGTGCGCCCACGGAGCCAGCTCTGGCCAGCGCTGGTGCGCCAGGCGGAGATCCTCAGCCTTTAACGGATATTTTTCAAAACTGATGAAATGTAACCTTTGCAGGGTAACGTCCGGGTTATCACGAACAAAAACGTCAAACGCCTGCCACAGGGTGAGGAAATTGAGCCCGGTACCGAAGCCGCTCTCCGCGACGATCATCAGCGGGCGAGGGTGGCTGGCGAAACGCTCCGGCAGGCGATTTCCACCGAGAAAAACGTAGCGAGTCTCTTCCAGACCGTTGTCATTGGAAAAGTAAACATCGTCGAAATCTCGGGAAACAGGTGTACCCTCAGCGTTGAATTCCAGGTTGGCGGGTTGTATGGCGTTTTGTTTCACGTAAGTTACTCGAATCACAAGGCGTAGCACGATCTTAACGATGTGTGCCTGAGGGCGCAAATTTATACACAAAATGTCTGATCGGACTTGTTCGGCGTACAAGTGTACGCTATCGTGCGACACGAAACTTAAAATAGTGCGACTTACAGAGGTATTTAATGAAACGTGCAGTGATTACTGGCTTGGGCATCGTTTCCAGCATCGGTAATAACCAGCAGGAAGTCCTGGCATCTCTGCGTGAAGGACGTTCAGGGATCACTTTCTCTCAGGAGCTTAAAGATTCAGGGATGCGCAGCCACGTATGGGGCAACGTCAAACTGGATACCACTGGCCTCATTGACCGCAAAGTAGTGCGCTTTATGAGCGACGCTTCTATCTATGCTTACCTGTCCATGGAACAGGCCGTTGCCGACGCAGGTCTGGCGCCGGAAGCATACCAGAGCAACCCGCGTGTTGGCCTGATCGCAGGCTCCGGCGGCGGCTCCCCGAAATTCCAGGTCTTCGGCGCTGATGCCATGCGTAGCCCGCGTGGTCTGAAAGCCGTGGGCCCGTATGTAGTCACGAA
This sequence comes from Klebsiella sp. PK18, assembly GCF_057784655.1. Lineage (NCBI taxonomy): Bacteria > Pseudomonadati > Pseudomonadota > Gammaproteobacteria > Enterobacterales > Enterobacteriaceae > Klebsiella > Klebsiella sp. PK18. The sequence continues at coordinate 1,449,932 of NZ_CM173493.1, forward strand.
AGCGATGGCTTCCGGCGTTTCCGCCTGCCTCGCTACGCCGTTCAAAATCCACGGCGTTAACTACTCCATCAGCTCGGCCTGCGCCACTTCCGCTCATTGTATTGGTAACGCGGTAGAGCAGATCCAGCTGGGCAAACAGGACATCGTCTTTGCCGGCGGCGGCGAAGAGCTGTGCTGGGAAATGGCCTGCGAGTTCGACGCCATGGGCGCACTGTCCACCAAATACAATGACACCCCGGAAAAAGCGTCCCGTACTTATGATGCGAACCGTGATGGCTTCGTTATCGCCGGCGGCGGCGGTATGGTCGTGGTGGAAGAACTGGAACACGCCCTGGCGCGTGGCGCGCACATCTATGCCGAAATCGTCGGTTACGGCGCAACTTCCGATGGCGCGGACATGGTCGCCCCGTCTGGTGAAGGCGCAGTGCGCTGCATGCAGATGGCGATGCACGGTGTTGATACGCCGATCGATTACCTGAACTCCCACGGTACGTCTACTCCGGTCGGCGACGTGAAAGAGCTGGGCGCCATCCGCGAAGTGTTCGGCGACAACAGCCCGGCTATCTCGGCAACCAAAGCGATGACCGGCCACTCGCTGGGCGCGGCGGGCGTACAGGAAGCCATCTACTCCCTGCTGATGCTGGAGCACGGCTTTATCGCGCCGAGCATTAACGTCGAAGAGCTGGACGAGCAGGCTGCCGGCCTGAACATCGTCACCAAACCGACTGACGCTAAGCTGACCACCGTGATGTCCAACAGCTTCGGCTTCGGCGGCACCAACGCCACGCTGGTGATGCGTAAATACAACGCCTAATCAGCATGCGAAGTGCAGAGGGGAGCCACCGGCTCCCCTTTTTCGTTATCTTGACAGGGTAAGGGCCAGCAGGCACACTGCTGGCGGATCCATTAGTCTCTCCACTAATGCGTAAGCGTTTAACGTCAACCAACGCGCCTTAACCCTGATAATCAGGTGGAGGGGGCGTGTCGCTTTGCTCGCCTTACTCTGCGAATCTGGAGTAATGCATGTCCGCAGTTACTGAAACAACATCCCATTCTTCGGCGAATTTTTCGCTTTTCCGTATTACGTTTGCCGTCTTTTTGACCTATATGACTGTTGGTTTGCCGCTGCCGGTGATCCCGCTCTTTGTCCATCAGGAGCTGGGATTTGGCAACACCGTGGTTGGCGTGGCGGTAGGGATCCAGTTCCTCGCCACCGTTCTGACCCGCGGCTACGCCGGGCGCCTGGCAGACCAGTACGGCGCTAAACGCTCCGTCCTGCAAGGGATGCTGGCCTGCGCCCTGGCGGGCGCGGCATGGCTGGCCGCTGCGCTGTTGCCGCTGCCGGTGCTCGCCAGGCTTGGCCTGCTGCTGCTGGGCCGCCTGATCCTCGGGTTTGGCGAAAGCCAGCTGCTGACCGGTAACCTGAGCTGGGGGATGGGGCTGGTGGGGCCGGCCCGCTCCGGCAAAGTGATGTCATGGAATGGCATGGCGATGTACGGTTCGCTGGCGGTGGGCGCCCCGCTGGGATTATTGATCTATAGCCATTTCGGCGTGGCGGTGCTGGCCTGCGTCACCATGGGATTACCGCTCGTTGCCTGGCTTATTAACGGTACCGTGCGCAAAGTGGCGGCTCACGGTGGCGAGCGGCCTTCATTATGGAGCGTCATCGGCATGATCTGGCAGCCAGGCATTGGCCTGGGCCTGCAGGGCGTTGGTTTTGCGGTGATCGGCACCTTCGTTTCCCTCTATTTCGCCAGCCATAGCTGGCCGATGGCCGGCTTTACCCTGACGGCGTTTGGCGGCGCCTTCGTCGTGATGCGTATTCTGTTTGGCTGGATGCCGGACCGGTTTGGCGGCGTCAGGGTGGCGATGGTTTCGCTGATGATAGAGGCGGTTGGTCTGACCCTGCTGGGGCTGGCGCCGAATGCCTGGCTGGCGCTGGCCGGTGCGGCGCTAACCGGATGCGGTTGCTCACTGATTTTCCCGTCGCTCGGCGTGGAGGTGGTGAAGCGCGTCCCGGCGCAGGTGCGCGGCACCGCGCTCGGCGGCTATGCGGCCTTTCAGGACATCTCCTATGGCCTGACCGGGCCGCTGACCGGCCTGCTGGCGACCTCGCTGGGCTACTCGTCGGTGTTCCTTGCCGGCGCCCTCTGTGCGGCGCTGGGGATCCTCGTCACCCTCGTCTCTTTTCGCCGCCAGGGTTAAGTTATTGTCCGGTCTTGCTTGCGGGCAGACCGGACGCCGTCTGTCGCGGCAGATAATACTTCACCTGGAATTCAAACATATTGGTATACAGAATGGAATAATCGATAGGCTGGTGGTGTTCATCAATCGCCTGCGTCTGCATGCGGATAATCGGATCTTTAGCGCTGATATGCAGGAGGGTTGCCAGCTCAGGCGTTGGGAGCACCGGCACTATTGATTCGTAACATCCATTTATTCTTACCCCACATTCGTTTTCTATATATGAAAACTTCGATTTCTTCATATGCGCGATGGTCAGATCGGGAAAACGGGTCGCGGAGAGCCAGGTTTCTTCTAATTGCATGGCAATATTATCGATAAAACGTAATCTCTTAGCATAATATACCGCTTCGCCATGCTGCAATTGCAGTCCACGGGCAATTTCCTCCGACGCTGGCTGTAACTCGAATTTGAGGATCTGGCTGGAGGGCGTTTTCCCCTGATTACGGGCAATTTCGGTAAAACTGTCTAAGTGTGTCACCGACGCCTGGAAATGCTTATTTCTAATCCATGTCCCTGAGCCATGTCGGCGTTCGATTAAACCATCCTCTTCCAGGGTTTTCAGCGCCTTACGTAACGTATTGCGCGAAACATCATAAAGTTCTGCCAACTCTTTTTCGGCCGGCAGAAGATCGCCAATGTTGTAGAACGGGCTATTAATTTTGTTTTTAAGCAAATTGACGATATTTTTGTAAACCACTTTTGAACCTCCACAATCCCTTTGGAAACATGGGCTTGCTAACGTATGTTGTTAAATACAGGGCAAGACGTTCATTTTTTGCTTTGCTTCTGCACCACTTTGGTATGGCTAACTGTGATCAAAACCGCGGTTAAGAAAATTAACAATTATTAAAGTGCTCGTCAATTGAGGTCATAAATAAAACAGGAAGGGGTAATGCAAAATATATTATTAGTGTGTGCGGCGGGAATGTCGACCAGTATGCTGGTGAAACGCATGCTGGAGCAGGCTGAAAATATTAAGGCTCAGGTTAATATCAATGCGCTGGCCATTTCTGAAGCTAAAGAAAAAATTAAGAACAATGAAGTAGATGTCGTCCTTTTGGGACCACAGGTCCGCTTTCAAAAAAAGGAAATAGAAGAGGTGGCTCAGGGAAAAATACCCGTGGCGGTGATTGATATGAAATATTATGGGCAAATGGACGGTAAAGCTGTTCTGGAAAGTGCGCTGGCATTATTGGCAAACCAATAGTTTTCTCATTTATCCCCGTTATCGTGTGGGTACTTTCGTTGCTGCCCTGGGCTGCTGCGGCTAAAAAACACGATGACGTTAATAAATTATTATGAATAAGGGTTCGTCATGAGTTTCATGGATACCTTTGAGCGCGGCATGGAAAAAATCCTCGTGCCTGTCGCGATTAAGTTAAATTCTCAGATCCACGTTTCAGCGATTCGCGATGCGTTTATTCTTTCGTTTCCCATCGTCATGGCCAGTTCGCTGATTATTCTTATCAACTTTGCTATTTTGTCGCCTGACGGATTTATCGCCAGTATTCTGCATTTAGGGGCGATATTCCCCCGCCTCGCGGAGGCGCAGCAGATTTTCACCCCGGTAATGAACGGTTCGGTCAATATTATGGCGATATTGATCACCTTTCTGGTGGCGCGCAATATGGCGATCAGCTATCAGCAGGACGATCTCCTGTGCGGCCTGACGGCGATCGGCGCCTTTTTTGTGGTGTACACGCCTTATACCATCATTGATGGCCAGGCCTATCTGGCGACCAAATATCTTGGCCCGCAGGGGTTGTTTGTGGCGATTATCGTCGCGCTGATTTCCAGCGAACTCTTTTGCCGCCTGGCGCGCAACCCAAGGGTGACCATCACGATGCCGGCTGCGGTGCCGCCGGCGGTGGCGCGTTCCTTTAAGGTGTTGTTGCCGATCTTCTTCGTGATGATCTTCTTTTCGATCCTCAACTATTTGTTGACGCGTATTTCGCCTAACGGCCTTAACGATCTGATCTATACCCTTATTCAGGCGCCGCTGAAGGATATGGGGACCAACATCGTGACGGTTCTGGTGCTGGGGCTGGTAGCGAATTTCCTGTGGGTGCTGGGGATCCATGGTCCGAACACCGTGGCCGCCATCCGCGAGACCATCTTCTCGGAAGCCAACCTCGAAAACCTCTCCTATGCCGCCTCGCATGGCAGCACCTGGGGGGCACCGTACCCCATCACATGGACTGGCATCAACGATGCGTTTGCCAACTGCGGCGGGTCGGGTATGACGCTGGGCCTGTTACTGGCCATCTTTATTGCCTCCCGGCGCAAAGACTACCGTGACCTGGCAAAAATGGCCTTCGTGCCGGGCCTGTTTAACATCAATGAACCGGTGATGTTTGGCCTGCCGATTGTGCTTAACCCCATTCTGGTGATCCCGTTTATTCTGGTGCCGTTTGTGAATTCATTGATCGGTTATTTCTTTATTAGCATGGAGTTTATTCCGCCGATTGCTTACGCCGTACCCTGGACCACGCCCGGGCCGCTTATCGCCTTCTTTGGCACCGGCGGCAACTGGCTGGCGCTGTTTGTCGGCATTCTGTGCCTCGCGGTTTCAACACTCATTTACTTACCGTTTGTGATTGCCGCTAACAAGGTCAATACCGCGGCGGCGACCGACCAGGAGGATGGCGATGTTTGCAGATGAAAGTACGGTCATGGAGTTGCTGATTTATGCCGGTCAGGCGCGATCAGACGCCATGGAGGCGATTGCCGCCTCCCGGCAGCGGGAATGGGGGCGGGCAGCGGATTTGATGGCCAGCTCGGAAGCGGCCTGTCGGGCAGCGCATCAGATCCAAACGGCGTTGATAGGTCAGGACGAAGGCTGCGGAAAAATCACCGTTAACCTTATTCTGGTGCACGCCCAGGATCACTTAATGACCGCGATGCTGTGCCAGGATTTAGCCAAAGAAATTATTGCCCTGCGCCAGGAGCGCTCTGCCTGATTTACCCGCCTTCAGCCGTTCTGGCTGAAGGCCAATTATAACAATATGTAAAGGTACCCTATGTATTCAAGTCAATTGAAGGTGAGCTTATTGTCTTTATCGGTACTGCTGGCTATTTCGACAAGTGATGTGATGGCGGCTAAATTAACCATTGAACAGCGTCTGGAATTACTGGAGTCTGAACTTTCGGCGAATAAAAAAGAGCTACAAAAAACGCAATCACAATTATCGACCTATAAAGGTAAGGTGGCCGAATTACAAAAAAGTATTAAGGAGAATGAAAAACGTCATGTCACGACGGGTTATCCAACAGCAACGTCGCCGGTGGCGGAAAATATAGCCAATGAAAATAATGAACTGAGTAAAAAAGCGGCCCCGGTGCAGGTGAAAGCCACTCAGCAGGTGGCGGTTATTGATACCGAAGGCCAGAAGCCGAAACTGGAAAGCGTCACCCTGAAGGACATCAGTAAATTTGTTAAAGATGATATTGGCTTTAGCTACCAGGGGTACTTCCGTTCCGGCTGGGGAACATCAAATCACGGATCGTCGCAGACCTACGCCCCCGGCTCGCTGGGTCGTTTCGGTAATGAAATGAGTGGCTGGTTCGACTTAACATTGAATCAGCGGGTCTATAACCAGGATGGCAAAACGGCGAATGCCGTTGTGACGTACGACGGTAACGTCGGCGAGCAGTATAACGACGCCTGGTTTGCTGGCCAGGATACCGACAGCATTTTGCAGTTTAGTGATATTTACCTGACCACCAAAGGTTTTCTGCCGTTCGCGCCAGAGGCGGATTTCTGGGTCGGCAAACATAAACTGCCCGAGTATGAAATTCAGATGCTGGACTGGAAGTCACTGACCACCGACGTTGCGGCCGGGGTCGGGATCCAGAACTGGGCGCTGGGGGTTGGCCAGCTGGATGCTTCCGTCAGCCGGAACGACGTCGACGTATATTCTCGTGATTTTACGCAAACCACCCAGATGAACACCAACTCAGTCGACCTGCGCTATCGCAATATTCCCCTGTGGCAGTCGGGGTCTCTGTCGCTAATGGGCAAATATGCGTTCGCGAATAAAAATGACGAGCAGGAGAGAAACGAGGATAACAACAGCTACTTCCGGTTCAAAGATACCTGGATGGCCACCGCCATTATTCGTCAGGAGCTGGAGCGCAAGGGCTTTAACGAATTTACGCTGCAGGTGGCGAACAACTCGTACGCCAGCAGTTTCGCCAACTTCTCCGGCGCCAGTAACTCCATGGCCAGCGGACGCTATTACTATGGCGATCATACCAACGGCGTGGCCTGGCGTCTGATCTCGCAGGGGGAAATGTATCTCGCCGATCGCATTATCATGGCCAATTCGCTGGTGTGGGCCCATGGCAATGATGTGTATAGCTATGAAAGCGGAGCGCACAGCGATTTCGACAGCCTGCGCGCGGTGATCCGCCCGGCGTGGATATGGGACACCTGGAACCAGACCGGGGTCGAGCTGGGGTGGTTTACCCAGAAAAACAACACCCGTCAGGGCGACGATCTGCAGGAGTCAGCGTATAAAACGACGCTGTACCATGCGCTGAAGGTTGGGCCGAGCCTGCTGGGGTCACGTCCTGAAATTCGCTTTTATGGTACGTATATCAATATTCTCGATAACCAGTTGTCGCAGTTTGCGTTCAACGACGACAGCAAAGATGAGTTTATGGTTGGCGTTCAGGCCGAGGTGTGGTGGTAACCGGCAAATCACTTAACGGGCGCCCGCATGAGGCGGGCGCGCTTTCCTACGGTGTGGGCTACAGCAGGAGCCAAAGCAGGAGGAGCAGGATCAGCACACCGCCCAGCGCCAGCTGCCACGGCTTAGCGGCCCATGCTCGCGTCGGCGCGGGCTCTTCCTGCGGGATGGCCAGCGTCTCCTGGGCGCGGGCTACCCGCAGCACAAACACCTTGTTCAACAGTGCCAGGATCTGCGCTGGGCTCAGCGTCGTCTGCGGAGTGACCTGCCAGCTGCGACGCGCAAAGTCGACAATCTTTTGCCATTCTGCGGCCTCCAGCGGCTGCTTGAGCGCACCCTGCAGCGAGGTGAGCGTGGGCGCGCTTTGCGCACTCAGCGTTTGCCGCGCCTGCAGCCAGTATGAAAGCGGCGTGAAGTGCGTCGCCGGGATAAGCTCTCCGGATTTGACGCCGCAAAGTTCCAGCATGGATTGCCAAATCAGCTTGCTCGGTTCGCCGGTGGCAGCCGCCAGCTTAGTCACCAGCTGATTGAGCGTGTTGTGCTCGGCCGGCAACAGCGGGCGCAGGGTCGGCGGGCGCTGCTGCGGTTGCGGGATCGATAGCTGGCCGCGCTGCAGCAGGTGCAGAATGTTCTCCAGCTGCGGCTGGCTTAGCGCATGCAGCGCCGTTTGCCCATAATGTTGACGAATATAATCGCTGACCGCCTGACGGTTATTGCCCTGACCCAGCAGATCGCTGAGCTGCGCCAGCGTCTGGCGATGATGATGATTATCCTGAGCGGCGGCTAAACGCTGATTGAGACTGGCCTCCGCGGCGCTGAAATGGCAGGCCAGCAGCGGCGTGTCGCCTTTCAGTCCGAGATCATGCTTGACGCAGGCCCACACTTCCGCATTCTGCTGCGAGGTCAGCGCCACCAGGCGCGTGATCAGTCGCTCCAGGACGGTGCGTTGCTGCATGGAAAGCGAAGGTTCGCCGGTGGCGGCAGTGCCTGATGGACCTCGCCCCGGAGGGCGGTCTGGCATATCTGCAAGGGGGTGCGTCATGATTCATCCTTTCGATATCGCGGTGCTGGAACCAGGTGATGAGTATGCCTGGCGGCCAGATTATGGCACACTTCCCCGGTTAACTCTCGTTCTCAGACAGGTACTGAACTGTGAAAATCCTCGTTGATGAAAATATGCCCTATGCCCGTGAGCTTTTTAGCCGTTTAGGCGATGTGCAAGCGGTTCCGGGGCGTCCGGTCCCGGCTGAGGCCCTGACCGATGCGGATGCCTTAATGGTACGCTCGGTCACCCGGGTCAATGAAGCATTGCTCTCCGGTAAGGCCGTTAAGTTCGTCGGCACCGCTACCGCTGGCACCGATCACGTCGATCAGGCGTGGCTGCAGCAGGCAGGGATTGGTTTCTCCGCGGCGCCGGGCTGTAATGCGATCGCGGTGGTGGAGTATGTTTTCTCGGCGCTGCTGATGCTCGCCGAGCGCGATGGATTCGCGCTGGCTGACCGCACTGTTGGTATCGTCGGCGTCGGCAACGTTGGCGGGCGCTTGCAAAAACGTCTGGAAGCGCTGGGAATTAAAACGTTACTCTGCGATCCGCCGCGCGCCGAACGCGGAGACGAAGGCGATTTCCGCTCTCTCGATGCGCTGGTCCAGGAAGCCGATGTCCTCACCTTCCATACCCCGCTGTATAAAGAAGGGCCATATAAAACCCAGCATCTGGCGGATGAGTCGCTGATTAGCCGTCTGAAGCCTGGAACGATTTTGATCAACGCCTGCCGCGGACCGGTGGTGGATAACGCTGCGCTGCTGAAACGGCTGGAAGCTGGCCAGCCGCTGAGCGTGGTACTGGACGTTTGGGAGCCGGAGCCGGATCTTAACGTTGAGCTTCTCAAGCGAGTGGATATTGGTACCGCGCATATCGCCGGCTACACCCTCGAAGGGAAAGCGCGCGGGACGACGCAGGTTTTTGAAGCCTACAGCGCCTTTATCGGCCATCCGCAGCAGGTGGCGCTGGATACCCTGTTGCCAGCGCCGGAATTTGGCCGCATCACCCTGCATGGGCCGCTCGATCAGCCGACGCTGAAAAGGCTGGTCCACTTGGTGTATGATGTGCGCCGCGATGATGCGCCGCTGCGGAAGGTGGCCGGCGTCGCCGGTGAATTTGACAAGCTGCGTAAAAACTATCAGGAACGCCGCGAATGGTCTTCGCTGTACGTACAGTGCAGCGATGCGCAGGCGGCGACGCTATTGCGCCAGCTCGGTTTTAACGCTGTGCATCATCCTGTTCGTTAATGTCTTCTTAATGCCCCTGCCGGATACTCCGGCAGGGCCGCTTTATTTCTGGAGTAAACCACCATGTCTGAAGGCTGGAATATTGCCGTACTGGGCGCAACGGGCGCCGTAGGCGAAGCCCTGCTCGAAACTCTTGCTGAACGCCAGTTCCCGGTGGGGGAGATTTTTGCTCTGGCGCGCAATGAAAGCGCGGGCGAACATCTGCGTTTTGGTGGCAAGTCAGTGATCGTCAAAGACGCTGCCGAGTTTGACTGGACCCAGGCCCAGTTGGCTTTCTTCGCCGCCGGCGCCGAAGCCAGCGCGGCGTATATTGAAGACGCCACCAACGCCGGGTGTCTGGTTATCGATCTCAGCGGCCTGTTTGCGCTGGAGCCAGACGTACCGCTGGTGGTGCCGGACGTGAACCCGTTCGTGTTAGGCGATTACCGCAACCGCAATCTGATTGCCGTGCCCAATAGCCTGACCAGCCAGCTGCTGACGGCGCTCAAGCCGCTTATCGACCAGGGAGGACTATCGCGGATCAGTGTCACCAACCTGCTCTCCGCCTCGGGGCAGGGGAAAAAAGCGGTGGATGCGCTGGCAGGGCAGAGCGCCAAGCTGCTGAACGGCATCCCCATCGATGAAGACGATTTCTTTGGCCGCCAGCTGGCGTTCAACATGCTGCCGCTGCTGCCGGATCGGGAAGGTAGCGTGCGCGAAGAGCGCCGTATCGTCGATGAAGCGCGCAAAATTCTTCAGGATGATGGGCTGATGATCTCCGCCAACGTGGTCCAGTCGCCGGTCTTCTACGGCCATGCGCAGATGGTGAACTTTGAAGCGATGCGTCCGCTGGCGGCGGAAGAGGCGCGTGACGCCTTTACCCGCGGTGAGGATATCGAACTTTCTGAAGAGGGAGAATTCCCGACCCAGGTTGGCGATGCCTCCGGCAACGCTCGTCTCTCCATCGGCTGCGTGCATAACGATTACGGCATGCCGGAGCAGATTCAGTTCTGGTCCGTCGCGGATAACGTGCGCTTCGGCGGGGCGCTGATGGCGGTGAAAATCGCCGAGAAGCTGATTGAGGAGTACCTGTACTGATGTCTGAGATGGAGCAACAGCCGATCTTTAAAATCGCGCTGGGCATCGAGTACGACGGTAGCAAATATTACGGCTGGCAGCGGCAAAACGAAGTGCGCAGTGTGCAGGAGAAGCTGGAAAAGGCGCTCTCGCAGGTGGCGAACGAACCGATTACCGTCTTTTGCGCTGGCCGCACCGACGCCGGTGTCCATGGCACCGGCCAGGTGGTGCATTTCGAAACCCGGGCGCAGCGTAAAGATGCCGCCTGGACGCTGGGGGTAAATGCGAATTTACCTGGTGACATCGCGGTGCGTTGGGTTAAACATGTGCCGGCGGATTTTCACGCCCGGTTCAGCGCCACGGCGCGCCGTTATCGCTACGTCATCTATAATCATCGCCTGCGCCCGGCGGTGCTAAGTCATGGCGTGACGCATTTTCACCAGCCGCTCGACGCCGAGCGCATGCAGCGCGCTGCGCAGTGTCTGCTGGGCGAGAATGACTTTACCTCGTTTCGCGCGGTACAGTGCCAGTCGCGTACCCCGTGGCGGAATGTGATGCATATTAACGTTACCCGCTACGGCGCGTATGTGGTGGTGGATATCAAAGCGAATGCCTTTGTACATCATATGGTCAGGAATATTGTGGGCAGCCTGATGGAAGTCGGGGCCGGAAACCAGCCAGAGAGCTGGATGGCAGAACTGCTGGCAGCAAAAGACAGGACGCTCGCTGCGGCAACGGCAAAAGCGGAAGGGTTGTATCTGGTGTCGGTGGATTACCCGGCCCACTATGATTTACCGGTGCTGCCAATGGGCCCGCTGTTTCTGGCGGACTAATAGAGTCATTAAGGGTAAAGACAAACATGGACTTGATTCACTTTTTAATTGATTTCATCCTGCATATTGATGTGCACCTTGCCGAACTGGTTGCCCAGTACGGCGTCTGGGTTTATGCCATTCTGTTTTTGATTCTGTTCTGCGAAACCGGGCTGGTGGTGACGCCATTCCTGCCGGGCGATTCCTTGCTGTTCGTCGCGGGCGCGCTCTCGGCGCTGCCGACGAACGATCTCAATGTTCACCTGATGGTACTGCTGATGGTCATCGCGGCCATCGTCGGCGATGCGGTCAACTACACCATTGGCCGACTGTTCGGCGAGAAGCTGTTTAGTAATCCGAACTCGAAGATTTTCCGTCGTAGCTATCTGGATAAAACCCATAGCTTCTATGAACGTCACGGCGGAAAAACCATTATCCTGGCGCGCTTTGTGCCGATAGTCCGAACCTTCGCGCCGTTTGTGGCGGGAATGGGGCATATGTCCTATCGTCATTTTGCAGCCTATAACGTGGTCGGGGCGCTGCTGTGGGTGCTGCTGTTCACCTACGCCGGCTATCTGTTTGGCGATCTGCCGGTGGTGCAGGAGAACCTGAAGCTGCTGATCGTGGCGATCATTGTCCTCTCCGTCCTGCCGGGTGTGATTGAGATCATCCGCCATAAGCGGGCGGCGTCAAAGCAGGCGAAGTAGTTCGCCCTGCGCTGCGCGTGACCGAACATGATCGTCGCGCGCAGCGGTTTGACCACTTTTTTATCCCATGTTCCGGGATGATATGATTTAATGTGCAACATTCATGGTCTGTAAGAGGCAAAAATGGCATTATGCGCCCCTTACGACAAAACTGGCATCGACCAGGTTCAGGCAGAAAGGTTATCAATGAGCTGGATTGAACGAATTAAAAGCAACATCACTCCCACCCGCAAGGCGAGCATTCCTGAGGGTGTATGGACCAAGTGCGATAGCTGCGGTCAGGTACTCTACCGCGCCGAGCTGGAGCGCAACCTGGAGGTTTGTCCTAAGTGCGATCACCATATGCGCATGTCGGCGCGTAATCGCCTGCATAGCCTGTTGGATGAAGGTTCTCTGGTAGAACTGGGTAGCGAACTTGAGCCAAAAGATGTGCTGAAGTTCCGCGATTCAAAAAAATACAAAGACCGCCTGGCGTCCGCTCAGAAAGAGACGGGCGAGAAAGACGCGCTGGTGGTAATGAAAGGTACGCTCTACGCGATGCCGGTGGTTGCCGCCGCCTTTGAGTTCTCCTTTATGGGGGGCTCAATGGGTTCCGTCGTCGGCGCACGCTTTGTGCGCGCCGTGGAGCAGGCGCTGGAAGACAACTGCCCGCTGATCTGCTTCTCCGCCTCCGGCGGCGCCCGTATGCAGGAAGCGCTGATGTCGCTGATGCAGATGGCGAAAACCTCCGCCGCACTGGCGAAAATGCAGGAGCGCGGGCTGCCGTACATCTCCGTGCTGACCGACCCGACCATGGGCGGCGTATCGGCGAGCTTTGCGATGCTGGGCGATCTGAACATTGCCGAGCCAAAAGCGCTGATCGGCTTTGCCGGTCCTCGCGTAATTGAGCAGACCGTACGCGAGAAGCTGCCGCCGGGATTCCAGCGCAGCGAGTTTCTGATTGAAAAAGGGGCGATCGATATGATCGTTCGCCGCCCGGAAATGCGTCTCAAGCTGGCCAGCATTCTGGCGAAGCTGATGAACCTGCCGGCGCCGGTTGCCGTTTCGGAAGCGCCTCATGAAGGCGTGGTGGTGCCGCCGGCACCGGATCAGGAACCTGAGGCCTGATAAAGCAGAGGGCAGGGCCTGGCGGCGCTGCCCTTTTTTATTCATACGCGTTAACCGTCAATTCTTACGGGCATCATGGAAAAAGATCCTATTCCTCAGGCCACGTCGCCCCTGGCTACGTGGCTTTCTTATCTGGAACATCTGCACAGTAAAACCATCGACCTGGGGCTGGCGCGCGTCAGCGAGGTCGCCGGGCAGATGGATATCGTTAAACCGGCGCCATTTGTTTTTACCGTCGCGGGCACCAATGGCAAAGGCACCACCTGCCGCACGCTGGAAACCGTCCTGATGGCGGCCGGCTATAAAGTGGGGGTCTACAGCTCCCCGCATCTGGTGCGCTACACCGAACGCGTGCGCATTCAGGGAGCGGAACTGCCGGAGGCCGCGCATACGGCCTCGTTTGCTGAAATCGAAGCCGCGCGCGGTGACATCTCGTTGACCTATTTTGAGTACGGCACGCTCTCGGCGCTATGGCTGTTTAAGCAGGCGCAGCTGGATGTGGTGATCCTTGAGGTCGGGCTGGGTGGCCGTCTCGACGCCACCAATATCGTAGATGCCGACGTCGCGGTGGTCACCAGCATCGCCCTCGATCATACCGACTGGCTGGGGCCGGATCGCGAAAGTATCGGCCGGGAAAAAGCGGGTATCTTTCGCGCCGGTAAACCGGCGGTGGTGGGTGAGCCGGATATGCCGCACACCATTGCCGACGTGGCCAGCGAGAAGGGCGCGCTGCTCCAGCGCCGCGGCGTCGACTGGTGCTATGAGGTGGAGGACGAGACTTGGTCCTTCCGCGACGCGGCCGGGGCGTTAAGCCGCCTGCCGTTGCCTCAGGTGCCGTTGCCGAATGCGGCGACGGCCGTGGCGGCGCTGCGCGCCAGCGGGCTTGCCGTGGATGACGCCATCCTCCGCGATGGGATCCGCGACGCGATGCTGCCGGGCCGTTTTCAGATAATCAGCGATGCCCCGCGGGTGATCCTCGATGTAGCGCATAACCCGCACGCGGCGGCCTATCTCGCCGGGCGTCTCAAAACGTTAGCGAAAACGGGACGCGTGCTGGCGGTTATTGGTATGCTGCATGATAAGGACATTGCCGGTACGCTGGCCAATCTGGCCCCGGAAGTCGACGCCTGGTACTGCGCGCCGCTGGAAGGCCCGCGCGGCGCGACGGCGGAGCAGCTGTTGGAACATTTGCGTGGCGGCACAGTCTATACCAGCGTGGCGCAGGCGTGGCATGCGGCCATGGCTGACGCTAAAGTGGAAGATACCGTGCTGGTGTGTGGTTCGTTTCACACCGTAGCGCAGGTTATGGAAGAGATAGACGCGGGGAGAATCGGTGGCGAGTAAGTTTCAGAACCGTTTAGTCGGGACAATCGTGCTGGTGGCGCTGGGGGTGATTATCCTGCCAGGGCTGCTGGACGGGCAGAAAAAGCATTACCAGGATGAGTTTGCCGCGATCCCGCTGGTGCCGAAACCTGGCGATCGCGATGAACCGGATATGTTGCCAGCGGCGACCCAGGCGTTGCCTTCGCAACCGCCGGAAGGGGCGGCGGAAGAGGTGCGGGCGGGCGATGCCGCCGCGCCATCGTTAGATCCATCGCGTATTCCGGTGAACAGCAACAGCTTCGATGACGTTCAGGAGCCGGTGGTGGCCGCGAAACCGCAGCCCAAGCCGCAGCCGAAACCACAGCCGCAGCCGCAACAGCAGGCCGCGACGCCAACGCCGCCGCCGGCTAAGCCACAGCAGCAACAGCCACCGCAGCAGCAGGCGGCCCTGCCGGCGCCGACCGGGAAAGCCTATGTGGTTCAACTGGGCGCGTTGAAGAACGCCGATAAGGTGAATGAGATTGTGGGTAAACTGCGGGCCTCGGGTTTCAAAGTCTATACGTCGCCTTCGACGCCGGTACAGGGTAAAATTACCCGCATCCTCGTCGGCCCGGATGCGTCAAAAGACAAGCTGAAAGGCCAGCTGGGCGATCTACAGCAGATCTCCGGGCTTAGCGGGGTCGTGATGGGCTTCACCCCAAACTGATTGTTTTTTCCACCATGCGGAGAGAACGTGGCGGGGAGAAACGCCCCGCAAACCCTGTCTCAGCCGCCCTCAAGAGGCGAAAGGCAGTCTGGCGTTGAATGTTTTTTCAGCGCCATTTTTATTTCTGTAGGGCATGGAAATCCCTACGCAAACGTTTTCTTTTTCTGTTAGAATGCGCCCCGAACTGGACGACAGGGCGTAAATCGTGGGACGTATATGGTCTGGATTGATTACGCCATTATGGCGGTGCTGGGTCTTTCTTGCCTGGTCAGCCTGATCCGCGGCTTTGTTCGCGAAGCTTTATCGTTAGTGACGTGGGGTTGCGCGTTTTATGTCGCCAGCCATTACTACGCTGACCTGTCTGTCTGGTTTACGGGCTTTGAGGATGAACGGGTTCGAAATGGGATTGCTATTGCGGCGCTGTTTATCGTGACGCTCATCGTTGGCGCTATCGTGAACTATGTGATAGGCCAGCTGGTGGAGAAGACCGGTTTGTCAGGAACCGACAGGGTATTGGGGATCTGCTTCGGCGCGCTACGTGGGGTGCTGATCATCGCCGCTATCTTGTTCTTCCTGGACACCTTTACCGGAGTGGCGAAGAGCGATGACTGGCATCAGTCGCAGTTTATTCCCTATTTTACCCCCGTCATCAGATGGTTTTTTGAATACCTGCAAAGCTCGTCAAGTTTCTTGCCTAAAGTATAGACTTTGGGTCGTTGCTGAACGAGGAAAAGACGTATGTGCGGTATTGTCGGTATCGCCGGTGTTATGCCGGTTAACCAGTCGATTTATGATGCGCTAACGGTGCTCCAGCACCGTGGACAGGATGCCGCTGGCATCATCACCATTGATGCCAACAACTGCTTCCGGTTGCGTAAGGCTAACGGGCTGGTAAGCGACGTATTCGAAGCCCGCCACATGCAGCGTATGCAGGGCAATATGGGTATTGGCCACGTGCGTTATCCTACGGCGGGCAGCTCCAGCGCCTCCGAGGCGCAGCCGTTTTACGTTAACTCGCCGTATGGCATCACATTGGCGCATAACGGCAACCTGACCAATGCGCACGAGCTGCGTAAAAAGCTGTTTGAAGAAAAACGCCGCCATATCAATACCACCTCTGATTCCGAAATCCTCCTCAATATTTTCGCCAGTGAGCTGGATAACTTCCGTCACTACCCGCTGGAAGCGGACAACATCTTCGCTGCGATTGCGGCGACCAACCGTCTGATCCGCGGCGCGTACGCGTGCGTCGCGATGATCATCGGTCATGGCATGGTGGCCTTCCGCGACCCTAACGGCATTCGTCCGCTGGTGCTGGGTAAACGTGACGTTGGCGACGGCCGCACCGAGTATATGGTGGCCTCGGAAAGCGTGGCGCTTGATACGCTTGGTTTTGAATTCCTGCGCGATGTCGCGCCGGGCGAAGCGGTCTATATTACTGAGAAAGGCCAGCTGTATACCCGTCAGTGTGCCGATAATCCGGTCAGCAACCCATGCTTGTTCGAGTACGTCTATTTTGCCCGTCCGGACTCGTTTATTGACAAAATTTCCGTCTACAGCGCCCGCGTCAACATGGGGACTAAGCTGGGCGAAAAGATTGCCCGCGAGTGGGAAGATCTGGATATTGACGTCGTTATCCCGATCCCGGAGACCTCCTGCGACATCGCGCTGGAAATCGCCCGCATTCTCGACAAACCTTATCGTCAGGGCTTTGTGAAGAACCGCTACGTCGGCCGGACGTTTATCATGCCCGGTCAGCAGCTGCGTCGTAAATCTGTTCGCCGTAAGCTCAACGCCAACCGTGCGGAATTCCGCGATAAGAACGTGCTGCTGGTCGATGATTCCATTGTACGCGGCACCACCTCGGAGCAGATCATTGAGATGGCGCGCGAAGCGGGGGCGAAAAAAGTGTATCTGGCCTCCGCTGCGCCGGAAATTCGTTTCCCGAACGTGTATGGTATCGATATGCCGACCGCCAACGAACTGATCGCCCATGGCCGCGAAGTGGATGAGATCCGCCAGATCATCGGTGCCGATGGCCTGATTTTCCAGGATCTCAACGATCTGATCGACGCAGTGCGCGCGGAGAACCCGGATATTCAACAGTTTGAATGTTCTGTCTTCAACGGCGTATATGTGACCCGGGATGTCGACCAGCAGTACCTCGACTATCTTGACTCCCTGCGTAACGATGATGCCAAAGCGGTCCAGCTGCAGAACGAAGTCGAAAACCTCGAGATGCACAACGAGGGTTAACCCGTTCGCGCGTCGCGGCCCGCCGCTCCTGAGGGACGGCGGGCTTTTTTTCGCCCATCAACTGCGCGTCAATAGTTGCGCCACAGGCTATAATCCGGCAAAGTCTGCGGCACACGCGCAAGGGGTAACAGAACGTGAAACGACTGATTATTGGCATTTCTGGCGCCAGCGGCGCTATCTATGGCGTGCGGATGCTGCAGGTGCTGCGGGATGTGCCGGAGATTGAGACCCATCTGATCCTCAGCCAGGCGGCGCGGCAAACGCTGGCCCTCGAGACCGACTTCAGCGTGCGCGACGTGCAGGCGCTGGCCGATGTGGTACATGACGCTCGCGATATCGCCGCCAGTATCTCGTCCGGCTCGTTTAAAACCGCCGGGATGGTGATTTTACCCTGCTCAATGAAAACACTCTCGGGTATTGTCCATAGCTATACGGATGGCCTGCTGACGCGGGCGGCCGATGTTGTGCTGAAGGAGCGTCGTCCGCTGGTGCTCTGCGTGCGGGAAACGCCGTTCCATCTCGGCCATCTGCGACTGCTGGTTCAGGCCGCGGAGCTCGGGGCGGTCATTATGCCGCCGGTGCCGGCTTTTTATCACCGGCCGCAAAGCCTGGATGATGTCATCAACCAGACCGTCAACCGGGTGCTCGATCAGTTCGATATTAGCCTGTCTCAAGACCTGTTTACCCGCTGGCAGGGGACACAGGATTGCACTAAATAAGTGCAATCAATGTACGCTTGCGCCGCAGTGGTGCAAATTTGTCGTCCCGATCAAATCCTCGACATTTATTTCGTCTTTTTGCGCTGAGGCACTGCGGTTTCGCCAGTAATGCTGGTATCTTCCCTTCCAAGACAATCCTGCAACTTTATTTTAACAAATTTAACCCTGTTCCCGGCACGCACCGGGAAGATGGCACAAAAACTGCAGGATTGATCGGCAATCACCATAACAAGCAACGCACCACATCACGACACTTAAGGGTACTGTATGAAGAAGACGATTCTGGCTCTCTCTTTACTCGTGGGAATGAGCAGCACGGCGAGCGTGTTTGCTGCTCTGCCGCAGAGCATTCGCATTGGCACTGACGCGACCTATGCGCCATTTTCGTCGAAAGACGCAAAAGGGGACTTTGTTGGTTTTGATATCGATTTAGGCAATGAGCTGTGCTCCCGAATTAAGGTGAAATGTACCTGGGTCGGCAGTGATTTTGACTCCCTGATCCCCTCCCTCAAGGCGAAGAAAATTGACGCCATCATCTCTTCGCTCTCCATTACCGAGAAGCGTCAGCAAGAGATCGCTTTCTCTGACAAGCTTTATGCCGCTGACTCGCGTCTGATCGCCGCCAAAGGGTCGCCGATCCAGCCGACGCTGGAGGCGCTGAAAGGTAAGCACGTCGGGGTGCTGCAAGGTTCGACTCAGGAAGCCTATGCCAATGACCGCTGGCGCAGCCAGGGCGTTGACGTGGTGGCCTACCAGAACCAGGATCTGATTTATTCAGACCTCGCTGCTGGCCGTCTGGATGCGGCGCTGCAGGATGAAGTCGCCGCCAGCGAAGGCTTCCTGAAACAGCCTGCCGGGAAAGATTTCGCCTTCGCCGGCCCGTCGGTGAAAGATAAAAAGTACTTTGGCGATGGTACCGGTATCGGTCTGCGTAAGGACGACGTCGAACTGAAAGCCGCGTTTGATAAAGCGCTGGGCGAGATACGTAAAGACGGCACCTACGACAAAATGGCGAAGAAATACTTCGATTTTAACGTTTACGGCGACTAAGACTGCTGCAGGCCCGCACGATAGTGTGGGCCTGACGCCATACTCGTGATCCTGCCCCAGAACGGTGCAACAAAAAACGCTGTGGATCATTTCAGTGCAAAAGCAGCCAGTTTTTTGGCTAAAAAATGCATAGTTAAGCGTTTCTGATGCAAAAAATCGGCCTTTCTGGTGCATAAATCTTTGCCCTCAAGGGGCGAATAATGGCACGATAACTGGCGTAAATAGTTCTAATAAACCCGTTAGAATGACAGTCTGTCGAGGATAGTTATGAAAAAACTGGCGTTGTCTCTCTCTTTAGCGCTGGCCCTTTCCAGCGTTTCCACAGTCTTTGCCGCCATTCCGCAAAAAATTCGTATTGGCACCGATCCGACTTATGCCCCCTTCGAATCGAAGAATGCGCAGGGGGAATTGGTGGGTTTTGATATCGATCTGGCAAAAGAGCTGTGTAAGCGTATTAATACCCAATGTACCTTTGTTGAAAACCCGCTGGATGCACTGATCCCCTCCTTAAAAGCCAAGAAAATCGACGCGATTATGTCTTCGCTGTCGATTACCGAAAAGCGCCAGCAGGAAATTGCCTTCACTGACAAGCTGTACGCGGCAGATTCGCGTCTGGTGGTGAAAAAAGGCAGCCCGGTAACGCCGGATCTCGCCACCCTGAAGGGTAAGCGCGTGGGTGTGCTGCAGGGGACGACTCAGGAAACCTATGGCAATGAGCACTGGGCGCCGAAAGGTATCGAAATTGTCTCCTATCAGGGGCAGGACAATATCTATTCCGACCTGACCGCCGGCCGTATCGACGCCGCGTTCCAGGATGAGGTCGCGGCCAGTGAAGGGTTCCTGAAACAGCCTATCGGTAAAGATTACCAGTTTGGCGGACCATCGATTAAAGACGAGAAGCTGTTCGGCGTCGGTACCGGTATGGGGCTGCGTAAGGAAGACAACGAACTGCGTGAAGCGCTGAATAAGGCGTTTGCAGAGATGCGTAAGGACGGCACCTACGACAAACTGGCGAAAAAATACTTCGATTTTAACGTATACGGCGAATAATTCTCACGCCTCGCCATTGCGTGCGTTTCGCGCGCAATGGTGAATGACAGACAGGGTAGGCAGCATGCTGTATGGGTTTTCACAGGTTATTTTGCAGGGTGCGCTCGTCACCCTGGAGCTTGCGCTCAGCTCGGTCGTTCTCGCCGTCCTGATAGGGCTGGCGGGCGCTGGCGCAAAGTTATCGAGCAACCGTCCTCTGGCGCTGGTATTTGAAGGCTATACCACACTGATTCGCGGCGTGCCCGATCTGGTGCTGATGCTGCTGATTTTCTATGGCCTGCAGATTGCGCTGAACAGCGTCACCGATGCGCTGGGCATGGCGCAGTTTGATATCGATCCGATGATCGCCGGGATTATTACCCTCGGCTTTATCTATGGCGCCTATTTTACGGAAACTTTCCGCGGCGCCTACCTTGCGGTGCCGAAGGGGCATATCGAAGCGGCTACCGCCTTTGGCTTTAGCGGCGGGCAGACGTTCCGGCGTATTCTGTTCCCGGCGATGATGCGCTACGCGCTGCCGGGGATCGGCAACAACTGGCAGGTTATTCTCAAGGCAACGGCGCTGGTCTCGCTGCTGGGGCTGGAGGATGTGGTCAAAGCCACGCAGCTGGCCGGGAAAAGCACCTGGCAGCCGTTCTATTTCGCCATCGTCTGCGGCCTGATTTATCTGGTGTTTACCACCCTTTCTAATGGCGTACTGCTGCTGCTCGAACGCCGCTATACCGTTGGCGTGAAGAGGGCTGACCTGTGATTGAAATTATTCAGGAGTACTGGAAATCACTGCTGTGGACCGACGGCTATCGCTTTACCGGCGTGGCGATTACCTTATGGTTGCTGATCTCTTCGGTGGTGATGGGCGGCATTCTGGCGGTGTTTCTGGCCATTGGCCGCGTCTCGAGCAATAAATTTATCCAGTTCCCCATCTGGCTGTTCACTTACATCTTTCGCGGCACGCCGCTGTATGTGCAACTGCTGGTTTTTTACTCCGGCATGTATACCCTGGAAATCGTCAAAGGCACGGAGCTGCTGAACGCTTTTTTCCGCAGCGGGCTAAACTGCACGGTGCTGGCGTTAACCCTGAATACCTGCGCCTATACCACTGAAATTTTCGCCGGGGCGATCCGCTCAGTACCTGCCGGAGAAATTGAAGCGGCACGGGCCTACGGCTTCTCGTCCGTCAAACTGTACCGCTGCATTATTCTGCCTTCCGCGCTGCGCATTGCGCTACCGGCCTACAGTAACGAAGTGATCCTGATGCTGCACTCTACCGCGCTGGCGTTTACCGCTACGGTGCCGGATCTGCTGAAAATCGCTCGCGATATTAACTCCGCGACCTATCAGCCGTTCACTGCCTTTGGTATCGCCGCGGTGCTCTATTTAATTATCTCGTATGTGCTGATTAGCTTGTTCCGTAAAGCGGAAAAGCGCTGGTTGCAGCATATCAAACCTTCTTCGACGCATTGAGAACGCCATGTCCGACAATAAATTAAACGTTATCGATCTGCACAAACGCTATGGGGAACACGAGGTGCTGAAGGGCGTCTCCCTGCAGGCGAAAGCCGGGGACGTTATCAGTATCATCGGTTCATCGGGTTCCGGAAAAAGTACCTTTTTGCGCTGCATTAACTTCCTTGAAAAACCGAGCGAAGGCACGATCGTCGTCAGTGGCCAGAATATTGGCCTGGTGAGGGATAAGGACGGCCAGCTGAAGGTGGCTGATAAGAACCAGCTGCGCCTGCTGCGCACCCGCCTGACCATGGTGTTCCAGCATTTCAATCTGTGGAGCCATATGACGGTGCTGGAGAACGTCATGGAGGCGCCGATTCAGGTGCTGGGCTTAAGCAAACAGGAAGCGCGCGATCGCGCGGTAAAATACCTGGCCAAGGTCGGGATTGACGAACGTCAGCAGGCGAAATACCCGGTGCATCTCTCCGGTGGCCAGCAGCAGCGTGTCTCGATTGCCCGCGCGCTGGCGATGGAGCCGGAAGTGCTGCTGTTTGATGAGCCAACGTCCGCGCTGGATCCGGAACTGGTGGGCGAAGTGTTGCGTATCATGCAGCAGCTGGCGGAAGAGGGAAAAACCATGGTGGTGGTGACCCACGAAATGGGCTTTGCCCGCCACGTCTCTTCGCATGTTATTTTCCTGCATCAGGGCAAAATTGAAGAAGAAGGGCATCCGGACGCGCTGTTTGGCGCGCCGAAAAGCCCGCGCCTGCAGCAGTTTCTGAAAGGGTCGCTGAAATAACCGGCTCACCCGGCGTCTGTAGGCGTCGGGTGAACTTCCCGCTCCAGCCGATAGATCCAGTCATCGTAATCGATGCCGTTCAGATGATAGGCTTTCTCCAGCACTTGAGTGCGCACAAAGCCTTGCTTCTCCAGCAGGCGCGATGAGCCATGATTTTCGCTCAGCACCCAGGCATTGATGGCCTGCACCCCCAGCGTGCTGAAACCATAATCGCAGATCGCGCGCAGCGCTTCGCTGGCATAGCCTCTTCCCTGAGCCTGCGGTAGCAGGGCGTAGCCGACGTCAGCCTCGTGCGGATTTTTCGGACTGATGCGTAGCCCAATATCGCCCAGCGCGTCGCCGCGTTTATCACGCAAAACAAACACCCCGGGATCGGCACAGCGGCTGGCAAACACGCTGCGCAGCGCCGTCTCGCTTAACACTTCCCCCATAAAACGCATCACCAGCGGATCCTGGCGCAGGCGCAGAAAAAAGGGCCAGTCATCGGTAACAAAGCGGGTAAGCGAAAGGCGTGGTGTGGTGATGGTTGTCATAAAGCAGTCAATACGCAGAAAGAAAAGCCTACCTTAGCACTTTACTTCTCCAGGTAACATCGGCGAACCGGCCGGCTGGCGGTGAATTCAGGCGATTAAGGGCGCTGGTTGTCCTGAATATGGCGATGCTGCAGCGCCTGGGTGAGGCCATCCAGGCGTGGAGCATGAGCCAGCAGAATGGAATCAGGAGGGCCAATGCTCCCCTGTGTCAGCCATTAACTCAGCACATCCTTTAGCGCTTCGTCCAGATCGTACCAGCGGAAGGCGAAGCCAGCGGCTTCCAGTCGCTTAGGCAGCGCGCGCTGGCCACCGAGCACCAGGACGGCAGACTCACCCATCAGCAGGCGAATAGCAGCGGCAGGAACGCGGAAAATGGCTGGTCGATTGAGCGCATGACCCAAGGCGTGGGCGAACTGTTCGTTATGCACCGGGTAGGGAGAAACCATATTGAACGGACCGCGTAGATTGTTATCCAGCAGCCACAGAATGCCGTTAACCATATCGTCGATATGGATCCAGGCCAGATACTGTCTGCCGCTGCCGATAGGCCCACCGAGGCCGAGCTTAAAGGCGGGCGTCATTTTGCCGAGAATACCGCCCCGCGGGGCCAGTACCACGCCGGTGCGCAGCAGGCAGACGCGGGTACGTTCGCTTTGCGCTTCGCAGGCAATTTGCTCCCAGCGGGCGCAAAGCTTATGGGTAAACTCATTGTGCGGTGGTTCTTCTTCGGTCACCACCACCTCGCCGAGATCGCCGTAGTAGCCGGTGGCAGACCCGCTGATCAGCACGGAGGGAGGCGTGTCGCTGGCGTGGATCAGGCCCACCAGCCGCTGAGTGAGATCCCAGCGGCTATGGCACAAGCGTTGTTTTTGCTCGGCCGTCCAGCGTTTATCAGCTATGGGCTCACCTGCCAGATTAATCACGGCATCAATATCATTGAGGTGGTGATGGCCTTCGAAATCGCGCCACAGCGTGACGCGCGGATCGAGGCGGGCGCGGGCGCTATCCGGGTGCCGCGTGGAAACCGTGACGCTATGCCCCAGCTCCAGCAACCGGGGTATCAGATGTCGGCCAATCAGGCCGGTGCCACCCGTAAGCAGGATCTTCATACCACCTCCCTGACATCGTTATCGCCGCCAGCTCATGGTCATCGACACCGAGTCGGCATAGCGTAGCGCATGAAGTTTATCGATCTCCACTTCAGCATATGTGACCCAGTGATGTTCGCATGCGATATTCAGCACATCCTGAGTTAATTTTTCCAGCAACGAGAAACGGCCATTCTCAAGATGGCTGATGATGCGCTTGGTAATGGTGCGGTAGTTCAACGCATCATTGATGTCTTCGCTATCGCGCGCCTTATCGGCGGGATAGTGAATCGCCACATTCACCACCACGTCCTGGCGGTTGGCGATCTCTTCCTCTTTAATTCCAATAAAAGTACGCAGGCGCAGGTTCTTAATACGAATAATGGCGTCTGGTTGAGACATTGCAGGCTTCCTCCGTGTTGTAAGTTCTGCAATCATACAACAAAGCGCGACGGGCGAGCAGGGGGTTAATAAGGCTGAATTTTTAGCATCGCTTCAATGGTCGCCGGTCGCTGCTTAATGCGCTCATACCAGTTATGCACCGCCGGATAGTTCGCCAGATCGATACGCTGTCGGACATGGTTGTTGACCCAGGGCCAGGCGGCAATATCGGCGATGCTGTAATGGTCGCCGCCAAGCCACGGACTGGATTCGAGACGGTGGTTGAGAACCCCGTACAGTCGCTGGGTTTCCACCTGAAAACGTTCAATGGCATAGGGCACCGTTTGCGGCGCCGAGTGGGCAAAATGCTGATTTTGTCCCAGCATCGGCCCAAGACCGCCGACCTGCCAGAATAGCCATTGCAGAGTAATATAGCGCTCCCGCAGCTCACCGCTCAGCAGCTTGCCGCTTTTCTCCGCCAGATAGAGCAGGATGGCGCCGGACTCGAAGACGCTCAACGGCGCTCCGCCATCGACAGGCATATGGTCGACAATCGCCGGGATTTTGTTATTCGGCGAAATCGCCAGAAACTGTGGATGAAACTGTTCCCCTTTGCCGATATCGACCCGAATTAGCCGATAGGCCAGCTGCGCCTCTTCGAGAAACAGGGTGATTTTGTGGCCGTTTGGGGTGGGTGCATAGTAGAGATCGATCATAATATTTCCCGCCGTCGTGGGTCGCAAACTGTTCGAGTATAGGTGAAGCTGCGCAACCCGGGTGGAAATCCGCGAGCGGCGCATCGGTCTGGAGGCAGCCACGTGATGCTGACGCGCGGACGAGCAGTGACATCCCCGGCAAGCCAGGCTATGTTGGCTTATTGTCCTGTCTACCATCCTTGAGGAAGCCATGAGCCAGCCTGTGATTACCCTGTGGTCCGATGCCGATTTTTTCTCACCGTATGTGATGTCTGTCTATGTCGCCCTGCAGGAAAAGAGCCTGCCTTTTAGCCTTAAAACCGTCGACCTGAACCGCGGCGAACATCTGCAGGCCGGCTGGACGGGCTATACCGCCACCCGTCGCGTACCGCTGCTGGAGGTTGATGATTTCGCGCTGAGCGAGTCCTCGGCGATTACCGAGTATCTGGATGAGCGTTTCGCCCCGCCGGAGTGGGAGCGTATATACCCGCATGATCTGCAAAAACGCGCCCGCGCCCGGCAGATCCAGGCCTGGCTGCGCAGCGATCTGGTGCCGATTCGTGAAGAGCGATCCACCGCCGTGGTGTTTGGCGGGGTGAAAATGCCGGCCCTCAGCGAGGCAGGCAAGCAATCTGCGGAAAAACTGTTTACCACCGCCGCCATGCTACTGGCCCACGGCGGGCAAAATTTATTTGGCGAATGGTCCATTGCCGACGCCGACCTGGCGCTGATGCTCAATCGTCTGGTTCTCAATGGCGATGAGGTGCCGGAGACGCTGGCCGATTATGCGACTTTTCAGTGGCAACGGGCCTCAATCCAGCGTTACGCCGCGCTTTCCGCCAAACGCGCAGGCTGATCGCCCGCCGCGCTTCCGCTATCATAGTGGCATTGTAACCAGTGGAGATGGAATCTATGAAACTGATGTTTGCCTCCGATATTCACGGTTCGCTGCCCGCTACGGAACGCGTGCTTGAACGATTCGCGCAAAGCGGCGCCAGGTGGCTTATTATTCTCGGCGATGTGCTCAATCACGGGCCACGCAATGCGCTGCCGGAAGGCTATGCGCCGGCGGAGGTGGCCGAGCGGCTTAACAGCGTGGCGGAGCGCATTATTGCCGTTCGCGGCAATTGCGACAGCGAAGTGGATCAGATGCTACTTCGTTTTCCCATGACCGCGCCCTGGCAACAGGTGCTCAGCGAACGCTACCGCCTGTTTCTGACCCATGGCCATCTTTATAGCCCGGAAAATTTGCCGCCGCTGGACGCTGGCGATGTTCTGGCTTACGGCCATACTCATATTCCGGTTGCGGAAAAACGCGGTGCGATCTACCTGTTTAACCCTGGCTCAGTGAGTATCCCGAAAGGGGGATATTCCGCCAGCTATGGGCTGCTGGATCAGGGGCGTCTGCAGGTTTTAGCACTCAATGATAATCAGGTTATTGCAGAGGTCGCAATTTACCCGTAATTTAGCCCTCAATCATAAAGACGCGCCGCGAGAGCGCTTTCAAAGTAAGGTTTCCTGATGGCGGAACAGAATCATTTGGCAAGCACAGAATGGGTCGATATTGTTAATGAAAACAATGAGGTGATAGCACAATCCAGCCGCGAGCAGATGCGCGCGCAGTGCCTGCGTCACCGGGCGACCTATATCGTCGTTCACGACGGAATGGGAAAAATTCTGGTGCAGCGACGCACCGAGACAAAAGACTTTCATCCGGGCATGCTGGATGCCACCGCCGGCGGCGTCGTTCAGGCCGATGAGCAACTGCTGGAGTCTGCCCGTCGCGAGGCCGAAGAAGAGTTAGGCATCGCGGGAGTACCGTTTGCCGATCACGGTCAGTTTTACTACGAAGATAAGTTCTGTCGCGTCTGGGGAAGCCTGTTCAGCTGCGTCTCGCATGGGCCATTTGCGCTGCAGGAAGAAGAGGTCAGCGAGGTGTGTTGGTTAACGCCGGAAGAGATCACCGCCCGCTGCGATGAATTCACGCCGGACTCGCTGAAAGCGCTGGCGCTGTGGATGACCCGTAACGCGGGTAATGAGTATGATGACGCGGAAGAGGGCGAGTAATACCGCAATCGCGCAGCAGCAACAGCTGCTCGCCTCCTGACGAAAAAAGGCAGCCATCTGGCTGCCTTTTGCTTTTATCTCAGCGGGGAATTACTTCTGCTGCTGAGCTGACTGGATCGCGGTCAGAGCGATGGTATAGACGATATCGTCAACCAGGGCGCCACGAGACAGGTCGTTGACCGGCTTGCGCATACCCTGCAGCATCGGCCCGATGGAGATCAGGTCGGCAGAGCGCTGTACCGCTTTGTACGTGGTGTTACCGGTGTTCAGATCCGGGAAGATGAAAACGGTCGCGCGGCCAGCAACCGGCGAATTCGGCGCTTTGGATTTCGCCACGTCAGCCATGACGGCGGCGTCGTACTGCAGCGGGCCATCGATCATCAGGTCAGGACGTTTTTCCTGCGCCAGACGGGTCGCTTCGCGGACTTTCTCAACATCGCTACCCGCGCCGGAGGTACCGGTGGAGTAGGAGAGCATCGCTACGCGCGGTTCGATACCGAAAGCAATGGCGGAGTCAGCGGACTGAATAGCGATTTCCGCCAGCTGTTCTGCCGTCGGATCCGGGTTGATCGCGCAGTCGCCGTAGACATAAACCTGTTCCGGCAGCAGCATGAAGAATACGGAAGAGACCAGCGAGCTGCCCGGTGCGGTTTTGATCAGCTGCAGCGGCGGACGAATGGTGTTGGCGGTGGTGTGAACCGCGCCGGACACCAGGCCGTCGACTTCGTCTTGTTCCAGCATCAGGGTGCCGAGAACCACGTTGTCTTCCAGCTGCTCGCGAGCGACGGCTTCGGTCATGCCCTTGCTCTTACGCAGTTCGACCAGGCGAGCCACGTAGCTTTCGCGAACCACTTCCGGGTCGACGATTTCGATACCCGCGCCCAGCTCAACGCCCTGCGCTGCGGCAACGCGGTTGATCTCATCCGGGTTACCCAGCAGCACACAGGTGGCGATGCCACGTTCCGCACAGATAGCGGCGGCTTTCACGGTACGCGGTTCGTCGCCTTCCGGCAGGACAACGCGTTTGCCGGCTTTGCGCGCCAGCTCGGTCAGCTGGTAGCGGAAAGCTGGCGGGGAGAGACGACGGCTGCGCTCGGAGGTCGCGGTCAGCGATTCGATCCAGTCGGCGTTGATGTAGTTGGCCACGTATTCCTGAACTTTCTCGATGCGCTCGTGATCGTCAACCGGTACTTCGAGGTTGAAGCTCTGCAGGCTCAGGGAGGTCTGCCAGGTATTGGTATTGACCATAAACACCGGCAGGCCGGTGGCGAAGGCACGTTCGCACAGCTTGCTGATGCGCGCGTCCATTTCATAGCCGCCGGTCAGCAGGATGGCGCCGATTTCCACGCCGTTCATCGCGGCCAGGCAGGCAGCGACCAGCACGTCAGGACGATCTGCCGAGGTGACCAGCAGCGAGCCTGCACGGAAGTGCTCCAGCATGTGTGGGATGCTGCGCGCGCAGAAGGTCACGGATTTCACGCGGCGGGTGTTGATATCGCCTTCGTTGATGATGGTGGCATTCAGGTGATGCGCCATGTCGATCGCGCGGGTGGCGATCAGATCGAAGCTCCACGGCACCGCGCCCAGCACCGGCAGGGTGCTGCCTTTCTGCAGCTGAGCCGGGTCGATCTTCACGACTTTCGCTTTCGACGAGTCGTCGAAGATTTCTGACAGGTCAGGACGGGTACGGCCCTGCTCGTCGACCGGTGCGTTCAGTTTGTTGACGATAACGCCGGTAATGCTGGTGTTTTTCGCGCCGCCAAAGCTGTTGCGGGTCAGTTCAATACGCTCGTTCAGCTGCTCTGGCGTATCGGTGCCCTGCGACATCACGAAGACGATTTCCGCGTTCAGCGTTTTGGCGATTTCAAAGTTCAGCGCCTGCGCGAACTGATGCTTACGGGTCGGCACCAGGCCTTCCACCAGTACTACTTCCGCATCCTGAGTGTTCGCGTGATAGTTGGCGATGATCTCTTCCATCAGCACATCTTTCTGATTGCTGGAGAGCAGAGATTCAACGTGGTTCATCTTCAGCGGTTCAGCGGCGGTGGTCGTGGAGGAGCTGGCGCGAACGATGGTGGTGGTCTGGTCTGGCGCATCGCCACCGGAGCGCGGTTGGGCGATTGGTTTAAAGACGCTCAGACGAACGCCTTTGCGTTCCATAGCACGGATCACACCGAGGCTGACGCTGGTCAGGCCTACGCTGGTACCGGTAGGAATTAACATGATAGTACGGGACACGGTATATCCTCTTTCGTTACCGCCAGTATCAGGCGGGATACAAAACAGCACCACCAGCTACCCGTCATACTTCAAGTTGCATGCGCGTTGGCTCTACTTGCTCACCCCGGTGGCGTACGTGGTGTACGCCACCGGGGATTTGCTGCGTCGCCGCCTTCCTGCAGCTCGAATTATTGAAGGTTATGGCTGGCGGTGTGGAATTAAGCGGTCAGACGGCTGGCGTCTTGCGCGATGACCAGTTCTTCGTTGGTCGGGATAACCACGGCAGGACGGGTGCCTTCTTTGTTGATGAAGCCAGACTTGCCGAAACGGGCAGCCAGGTTACGTTCGTGGTCAACTTCGAAGCCCAGGACGCCCAGTTTGCCCAGCGACAGTTCACGCACCATCGCGGCGTTTTCACCGATACCGCCGGTGAAGATAACGGCGTCGAGACGACCGTCCATCAGCGCGGTGTAGGAGCCGATGTATTTCGCCAGGCGGTGGCAGTAGACGTCCATCGCGCGTTTAGCGTCGGCTTTTTCCTGGTAGTTGTCTTCCACGTAGCGGCAGTCGCTGGTGACTTCGGTCAGACCCAGCAGGCCGGACTCTTTGGTCAGCATTTTGTTGATCGCGTCAACGCTCATGCCCAGGGTGTCGTGCAGATGGAAGATGATTGCCGGGTCGATGTCGCCGGAGCGGGTACCCATCACCAGACCTTCCAGCGGCGTCAGCCCCATAGAGGTATCAACGCATTTACCGTTACGGATAGCGGAAACAGAACCACCGTTGCCGAGGTGGCAGGTGATGATGTTCAGCTCTTCCACCGGCTTGTTCAGGATCTTAGCGGCTTCCTGAGTCACATAGAAGTGGCTGGTGCCGTGCGCGCCGTAACGACGAACGCCATGCTCTTTGTACAGGCTGTACGGCAGGGCGTAGAGATAGGATTCTTCCGGCATGGTCTGGTGGAACGCCGTATCGAATACGGCCACGTTTTTGTCTTTCAGATGCGGGAAGGATTTCAGCGCTTCAGCGATGCCGATCAGGTGTGCCGGGTTGTGCAGCGGTGCGAAAGACGCTGCGTCTTTAATACCCTGAATCACAGACTCGTCGATCACCACGGAGCTGGTGTATTTTTCACCGCCGTGTACGATACGGTGGCCGATTGCGGTCAGCTGAGCAGACAGTTCTGGTTTTTGTGCCAGAATAGTGTTAACGATAAAGTTCAGTGCTTCACTGTGCGCGGCACCGGCGCCTAATTCAGCTTCTTGCTTGCCGCCGTCAATTTTCCATTTGATACGGGCTTCCGGCAGGTGGAAGCATTCCGCTAAACCGGACAGATATTCGTCGCCGTTAACGGCATCAAGGATAGCAAATTTCAGAGAGGAGCTACCGCAGTTCAGAACCAGTACTAACTTACTCGACATGGAAGTACCTTTTTATGATACGTGGCTAAAAAAACGTCAGTGTGTCATTAGCGTAGCGCAGGATGACCTCGACATTTATGATTAACATCATGCCTTGTTCTGTTTTCGGGCACGATGAGAGAAGTACATTTGATTTTATGCCATTTTGCATAATTTTCAGCCAATGGCAGAATATGCGATAATTTGACTAGCCTGGCAAAAGAGTCTATCCGCCCTTTCAGGCGGGCACAGGATACCTGATTGCGGCATCCTTTGCCAAAATCTTTTGAACGATGTCATGCATAGTTGGTGTTTTGCACGAATTTTTTAAGTTTTATATGTAAAGTTGAGGTAAAGCCATGTCGACCCCTGAGAAACGCCCCGTTAGCTTCTTTAGCTTGTTCAACCGCGGGCAGCATTACGCAAAGACCTGGCCTCTCGACAAGCGCCTCGCGCCGGTGTTTATCGAAAACCGCATTATTCGTGCCACCCGCTATGCTATCCGTATCATGCCGCCGATCGCCATTTTTACGCTGTGCTGGCAGATAGCCCTGGGCGGCCAGCTGGGTCCCGCCGTCGCTACCGCGCTGTTTGCCCTGAGCCTGCCGATGCAGGGATTATGGTGGTTGGGTAAGCGTTCGGTGACGCCGCTGCCGCCCTCCATTCTCAACTGGTTTTACGAAGTGCGCGGCAAACTGCAGGAGGCGGGGCAGGCGCTGGCGCCGGTCGAAGGCAAGCCCGATTATCAGGCGCTGGCTGACACGCTTAAGCGCGCCTTCAAACAACTGGATAAAACTTTCCTTGATGATTTGTAATTCACTACGGAAAACGCATATAAAAGAAGGCGCATGATTTATGCGCCTTCTTTATTTCACGCCCTACCGTGCTACAGGAGTCACAACATGGAAATGACCAATGCGCAGCGTCTGATTTTATCCAATCAGTACAAAATGATGACGATGCTCGACCCGGACAATGCGGAACGCTACCGTCGTCTGCAAACCATCATTGAGCGTGGGTATGGGCTGCAGATGCGCGAACTGGACCGCGAGTTTGGCCAGCTGACGGAAGAAACCTGCCGTACCGTTATCGATATCATGGAGATGTACCACGCGCTACATGTCTCCTGGACCAACCTGAAAGACGCGGCGGGTATCGACGAGCGTCGGGTTACCTTCCTCGGATTTGATGCCGCCACCGAAGCGCGTTTTCTCGGCTATGTACGCTTTATGGTCAATATTGAAGGCCGCTACAGCCATTTTGACGCCGGCACTCATGGCTTTAACTCGCAGACCCCGATGTGGGAGAAATATCAGCGGATGCTGAGCGTCTGGCACGCCTGTCCGCGCCAGTATCACCTGAGCAGTAATGAAATTAACCAAATTATCAATGCCTGAGGGAGGTGCCCGTGCAGTGTAAAGGTTTCCTGTTCGATTTAGACGGGACGCTGGTGGATTCCTTGCCGGTGGTGGAGCGTTCATGGTGTAAGTGGGGCGATCGTTTCGCCATTGACCATGATGACATTCTCAGTTTTATTCACGGCAAGCAGGCCATTACCTCTATTCGTCATTTTATGCCGGGTCGCAGCGAGGAGGATATCCAGGCCGAATTCCGCTTCCTCGAGCAGATTGAAGCCACTGATATCGAGGGCATTGTCGCTCTGCCGGGGGCGTTAACCCTGCTGAATACCCTCAATGAGACCGGGATCCCATGGGCGATTGTCACTTCCGGGTCGGTGCCGGTTGCCCACGCGCGTCATCGCGCGGCAGGCCTGCCAATGCCGGAGGTCTTCATCACCGCTGAGCAGGTAAAACACGGAAAACCGGCGCCGGACGCCTATCTGCTGGGCGCCGAGCGGCTGGGACTACCGGCCGATCAGTGCGCGGTGGTAGAAGATGCGCCGGCGGGGCTGCTGTCCGGCCTGGCGGCGGGGTGTCGCACCATCGCGGTCAACGTGCCTGCCGATGCCCCTCGACTGGATGAAGCCGACCTCGTGCTGAGCAGCCTGGACGATCTGGTGGTCGAACGTCAGACGGACGGCTATGTTAATGTGCGTCTTAAAGCGTAAACGTATGATTTCGCCCCGCGTTGCCGGGGCTTTTTTATGCCACTATGTCGACTCCCACTTGTGACAAGGAAACGTTGTGAACGGTGAATTGATTTGGGTTTTATCCCTTCTGGCTATCGCGGTTGTACTGTTTGCTACCGGCAAGGTGCGCATGGATGCTATCGCCTTGATGGTCATTGTCGCCTTCGTCCTCAGCGGCACGCTGACGCTGAATGAAGCCTTTTCCGGGTTCAGCGATCCTAACGTGATCCTGATTGCCGCCCTGTTTATTATCGGTGATGGCCTGGTGCGTACCGGGGTGGCCACCAAGATGGGGGCGTGGCTGGTGAGTGTGGCGGGCAACAGCGAAACCAAGATGCTGGTTTATCTGATGCTCACCGTCGCCGGGCTGGGTGCATTTATGAGTTCAACCGGGGTGGTCGCCATTTTCATTCCGGTGGTGCTCAGCGTGTCGGCGCGGATGAATACCTCTCCCTCGCGGCTGATGATGCCGCTGAGCTTTGCCGGACTTATCAGCGGGATGATGACCCTGGTCGCAACGCCCCCCAATCTGGTGGTCAACAGTGAACTGCTGCGCGAAGGGCTGCACGGCTTCAGCTTTTTTAGCGTCACGCCGATTGGCCTGGTGGTGCTGATCCTGGGCATCGTCTATATGCTGGCGGTGCGCTTTATGCTGAAGACAGAGAATGGCGAATCCGCGCGCGATGGGCGAAAAAGAAGCACCTTCCGCGATCTGATCCGCGAATATCACCTCACTGGTCGCGCCCGCCGGCTGGCGATCCGTCCCGGTTCGCCGATGATCGGCCAGCGGCTGGATGATTTAAAGCTGCGCGAGCGGTACTGTGCCAACGTCATCGGTGTCGAACGCTGGCGGCGGTTCCGTCGGGTGATAGTTAACGTCAACGGGGTATCGGAATTCCGCGCCCGCGACGTCCTGCTGATCGATATGTCCGCCTCCGATGTCGACTTACGCCAGTTCTGTGGTGAGCAGATGCTCGAGCCGATGGTGCTGCGCGGCGAATATTTTGCCGATCAGGCGCTGGATGTGGGCATGGCGGAGGTGTCGCTGATCCCGGATTCGGAGATGATTGGTAAAACGGTGCGTGAGATAGCGTTCCGCACCCGGTTTGGTCTCAATATCGTCGGCATGAAGCGCGATGGCGAGGCGATGGATGGTTCCGTGGTCGATGAGCCGCTGCAGCTCGGCGATATCCTGCTGGTGGTCGGCAACTGGCGGCAAATTGCCCTGCTGGCGAAGCGTGGGCGTGATTTCGTGGTGCTCAATATGCCGGTTGAAGTGGATGACGCTTCGCCGGCACACAGCCAGGCTCCGCACGCGATTTTCTGTCTGGTGTTGATGGTAGCCCTGATGCTCACTGATGAAATTCCCAACCCGATTGCCGCGATCATCGCCTGCCTGCTGATGGGCAAATTCCGCTGCATCAACGCCGAAAGCGCCTATAAGGCGATCCACTGGCCAAGCATTATTTTGATTGTCGGGATGATGCCGTTTGCCCTGGCGTTGCAGAAAACCGGCGGGGTAGATCTGGTGGTCAAGGGACTGATGGACGTCGCCGGAAGCGAGGGGCCTTATCTGATGCTCGGCTGCCTGTTTGTAATGTGCGCAGCGATAGGCCTGTTCATCTCTAATACCGCGACCGCGGTCCTGATGGCGCCTATAGCCCTGGCAGCAGCGAAGTCAATGGGGGTGTCGCCCTATCCCTTCGCCATGGTGGTGGCGATGGCGGCTTCGGCGGCGTTTATGACTCCGGTTTCCTCGCCGGTCAACACCCTGGTGCTTGGCCCGGGTAAGTATTCCTTCAGCGACTTTGTGAAGATTGGCGTGCCCTTCACCGTACTGGTGATGGTGGTCTGCGTGCTGCTGATCCCGGTACTGTTTCCGTTTTAAGGGTGTCAGGCCGGGTAGGGCGCAACCGCTGCCCGGCCTGAAAAATTACAGTGGCGAATCCTGACTTATTTCATCCAGCGACAGCTGGAAGCTCGGGACAAACACCTGCATAAAGTAATCCATCTCTGCGCTTCGCCGCGACGCCAGTGTCTTTTCCAGACGGCCTTTGGCCAGCAGAAATTCGTTGTTACCCGCAGACAGCTCTTCGAGGCACTTCAGGTAGGCGCAGAGGGCGTCAGCCTGTTTAACGATCGACTGCTCTTCCTCACTGTAGTGATGCTCATCAATCAGCGGCTCGAAAATATCGCGCAGCTCGTCAGGGACCATATCCACCAGCTTTTGCTGAGCAATTTTCTCAATCGCCTTATATTCCTGGGCAATCTGGGAGTTGAAATATTTCACCGGGGTAGGGAGGTCGCCAGTTAATACTTCGGAGGCGTCATGGTACATCGCCAGCAGGGCGATACGTTCGGCGTTGACCTGGCCGCCAAATTTGCGGTTTTTAATTGCCGCCAGCGCATGGGCGACCATCGCCACCTGCAGACTGTGTTCGGAGACATTTTCGGTGCGCACGTTGCGCATCAGCGGCCAGCGGTTAATCAGTTTCAGGCGGGAGAGGTGGGCAAAGAAATGACTCTGACTCATAGGAACCCTTAATCAGTGACAACATCGGGTTCCATTGTGCGCAGGGATCGCCGCCGGATGCAAATGCCGGCGGCGTAGCGATTAAAGCTGGTGGTAGCCGGAGAGGAAGCGGCCAAAGCGGGAGATCGCCATCTCCAGGTCGTCTTCACGAGGCAGCGTCACAATGCGCACATGATCCGGCCACGGCCAGTTGAACGCGGTACCCTGCACCAGCAGGACTTTCTCCTGCAACAGGAAGTCGAGCACCATTTTCTGGTCGTCGTGAATATTGAAGCGTTTGGCATCGATTTTCGGGAACATATACAACGCGCCTTTTGGCTTCATGCAGGAGACACCCGGAATATCGTTGATCAGCTCCCAGGCGCGGTTGCGTTGTTCATACAGGCGCCCGCCGGGAATGATGAATTCGCTGATACTCTGGTAGCCGCCCAGCGCCGTCTGGATAGCATGTTGTGCCGGCACGTTGGCGCACAGACGCATCGACGCCAGCATCTCCAGGCCTTCGATATAGCCCTTCGCGTGTTTTTTCGGGCCATTCAGCACCATCCACCCCTGACGGAAACCGGCAACACGGTAGGTTTTCGACAGTCCGTTGAAGGTCACGGTCAGCAGATCTGGCGCCAGAGCAGCAATCGAGTGATGCTGGGCTTCGTCGTAGAGGATCTTATCGTAGATCTCATCGGCGAAAATAATCAGGTTATGCTGCCGGGCGATCTCGACGATCTCCTGCAGCAGTTCTTTGGAATAGACCGCGCCGGTGGGGTTGTTGGGGTTAATGATCACGATCCCGCGGGTGCGCGGCGTGATTTTTGCGCGGATATCGTCAAGATCCGGGAACCAGTCAGCGGATTCGTCACACAGATAGTGGACCGCTTTGCCACTGGAAAGCGACACCGCCGCCGTCCACAGTGGGTAGTCCGGCGCGGGAACCAGCATCTCATCGCCGCTGTTTAACAGCGCCTGCATCGCCTGCACAATCAGTTCGGACACGCCGTTGCCGATGTAAATATCTTCTACCGTGACATCACGCATTCCCCGGGCCTGGTAATGCTGCATGATGGCTTTGCGCGCCGAATACAACCCTTTCGAATCGCAGTAACCCTGGGCAGTAGGCAGAT
This sequence comes from Klebsiella sp. PK18, assembly GCF_057784655.1. Classification (NCBI taxonomy): domain Bacteria; kingdom Pseudomonadati; phylum Pseudomonadota; class Gammaproteobacteria; order Enterobacterales; family Enterobacteriaceae; genus Klebsiella; species Klebsiella sp. PK18. The sequence goes on from NZ_CM173493.1 coordinate 1,486,314, forward strand.
TGCGGATGACGTCGACGAGGATCTCGTCAGGGGCCTCGAAGCCGAATGGCGCCGGGTTGCCGATGTTCAGTTTCAGAACTTTATTGCCTTCTTCCTCAAGACGTTTCGCTTCTTTCAGAACCGGGCCACGGATGTCGTAACAGACGTTCTCTAACTTGCTGGATTTTTCGATGGGGGACATGAATCTTGACCTTTTAGCTGTTATCGCCACTCCCTGCCGTGGAAGTCAGCACGGAACAATGTACTCCGCATCCCCGCTGTTTTGAAGGCTTTGCAGGAGAAGATTTTGCTAACGCAGGATTTTAAGCGTAATTGATTTATCTGCCGCTTATGGTTTTAGGTTGTAGGTTATACCTGCTTATGATGCTTTTTTTGGTCGTATATGTAGACCATACGCCTTTTTTGCCATCATTTATCTGGTTTGTTTGTGTGACGAAGGGGCGAACGAAGAATGTTGGCAGACTAAACAACGCTATCCTTAATACAACAGGGACTGATTTGTAATTTTGATGTTAAATAATATCAATAAAAAACAGTCCGCGGGGGCATTATTATTATTTTTGACAGGTAATAATCTGAGGTTTGTTAATTTATATAAAACGTTGAAAAAAATTTAAAATTATCTGAGTTAATCCTTATTTAGGCTTATAAAAAGGGCGGGAATCGGTTAGAATATCGCCGTTAATATCAGTGATAGCCGGTAAGCACTCCGGTTGGATTGATGTTTAATATATTGTTATTACAGGATTTTATTGTTCATTCTTCCCTGTGTGAACGCGCGGTGGAAGAGAGACTTTCTCACCACCACTGGCCGCTTTTCCGGAGCGACGTATGGCACCTGGCTGGCCGTGGTAATAAATAACAATGAGAAATACGAACAATATATTACTCCGTGGTTCTGCGCATTTGCCCAGACGAGTACTTTGGCATGTAATAACGTTCGTCCAGTTGTTTATCCGCCATCTGACGGTGAGCACGAGGCTCAGGGAATAGCCGGAAACCTGGCGTAAAGCATCAACAAGGCAGGTCAGCGTTAGCCACCTGTAAGTGAAGAAAGATGATTAATACAACACGTCCGATACTCAACCTTGATCTCGATCTGCTGCGCACCTTTGTGGCAGTCGCTGATTTGAACACCTTCGCCGCTGCCGCCGCCGCAGTGTGTCGTACCCAGTCCGCGGTCAGCCAGCAAATGCAACGCCTCGAGCAACTGGTTGGCAAAGAGCTTTTCGCCCGTCACGGCCGCAATAAACTGCTCACTGAGCAGGGGATCCAGCTGCTGGGGTATGCTCGCAAAATCCTGCGCTTTAACGATGAAGCCTGCATGTCGCTGATGTATGGCAACCTGCAGGGGGGACTAACCATCGGTGCCTCGGAAGAAACGGCTGATACCATCCTGCCGTTTTTGTTAAACCGCATCGGCTGCTTCTATCCCAGAATGACGCTGGAGATCAAAGTGCATCCCCATGCCGCCATCATGGCGATGCTGGCCGAGGGGCGGGTGGATCTGGCGCTGACCACCCATCAGCCTCCCGGCTTTACCTCTTTCATCCTGAGAACGTCACCGACCCTCTGGTACTGTGCGGCGGAATATGTGCTGGCGAAGGGGGAGTCGATCCCTCTGATCTTGCTCGAGGAGCCTGGTCCCTTCCGCCAGGATATTATTGCCGCGCTGGAGGCGGCCCGCGTCCCATGGCATCTCGCCCATGGCGCGACGTCTCTCTCCGGGGTGAAAGCAGCGGTCAAAGCCGGGCTGGGCGTCACCGCGCGACCCGTCGAAATGATGAGCCCCGATTTGCGCGTGGCTGGCATCAGCGATGGATTGCCTGGCCTGCCGGACACCCGGTATGTGGTCAGTTGCAATCCGCAGACGGTGAGCGAGCTGCCGCAGGTGATTTTTCAGTCACTGAGTCAGGAGAGCGACCCCTGGCGAACGGGGCCGGCACTTACTCCGCAAGAGGGAGATAACACCTTCATTTTGTGAGGGCAATTTTCTAACAAAGATCACAAAAACTGGTAACAGAATGTAAGTGAGCAAAAAGAGCCTCAGGGGAGGGTTTCCCGCCTGGTGGCTCTTTTTTTTGCACTATTATTGATGTTTTGAATGTTTTTTTTATTTCTTTCCTGAAAAATCAGCGTATTGGCGTGACCGGGCGCTCACCTTGTCGACTTTTCCCTGCACTTTCAACACTTCCTGCTAATGTTAAAAAACCGGACGGATTGTTGCCGATTTCCTGGGGTAATTAACAAAACCGTGTCACAGATCAAGAAAATACCCCTCTTTGGGGGGAGGAATCGAGGCTAAATCCTGTCAAAATAGAAGGGATTTTTGATTTACGACGGAAACGGACACGATTCAACAACACTAAAACCGAACAGTATGCAAGGTTATTTCGCATAAAAGGGCATTTAATGTTAATGAAAAGATTCCAATGTAAATTAATGTTATGAAAACTTTTGTTAAAGTTGACAAAAGGTTAAAGAAAGGGGTAAAAAGCCACGGCATCTGGGCTTCTCACATCAACCAGGGACGCTTTTTTGCACGGTTTTTTTTATTCCTCCCGTGAAACGCTGTGGCGTTCATCTGCCAGTAAGAGCAGAGGGTTTTGGCGCTACACTTTTTTGGTTAAGCAATGCGTATGTCAACATCCACTGAAGTCATCGCTCATCATTGGGCATTCGCTATATTTCTCATCATCGCTATCGGCCTGTGCTGCCTCATGCTCGTCGGCGGCTGGTACCTTGGCGGTCGCGCGCGCGCGCGTAGCAAAAACACGCCGTTTGAATCGGGGATCGACTCCGTTGGTTCGGCCCGCTTACGTCTTTCTGCGAAGTTTTATCTGGTTGCCATGTTCTTCGTTATCTTCGACGTGGAAGCCCTGTATCTCTACGCATGGTCGACTTCTATCCGCGAGAGCGGCTGGGTCGGCTTTGTGGAAGCCGCAATTTTCATTTTAGTGCTACTGGCTGGTCTGGTTTATCTCGTTCGCATCGGCGCACTGGACTGGACGCCTGCGCGTTCCCGTCGCACGCTGGTTAACCCGGAAACAGACAGTCCCACTAACCGTCATATGCAGTAAAAGCGAGGCAATAAGATGGATTATACGCTCACCCGCATAGATCCTAACGGTGAGAACGACCGTTACCCCCTGCAGAAACAGGAGATCGTCACCGACCCCCTGGAGCAGGAAGTCAATAAAAGCGTGTATATGGGGAAACTCGAGCACGCGCTGCATGACATGGTGAACTGGGGCCGTAAGAACTCAATTTGGCCGTATAACTTCGGCCTTTCTTGCTGTTATGTGGAAATGGTGACGTCATTCACTGCGGTGCATGACGTTGCGCGTTTTGGGGCAGAAGTTCTGCGCGCCTCTCCGCGTCAGGCGGACCTGATGGTGGTCGCTGGAACCTGCTTTACCAAAATGGCGCCGGTTATTCAGCGTCTGTACGATCAGATGCTGGAGCCGAAGTGGGTGATCTCCATGGGCGCCTGCGCTAACTCCGGCGGCATGTACGACATCTACTCCGTCGTCCAGGGCGTGGATAAATTCATTCCGGTCGATGTGTACATCCCGGGCTGCCCGCCGCGTCCGGAGGCCTATATGCAGGCGCTGATGCTGCTGCAGGAGTCCATTGGTAAAGAACGTCGTCCGCTCTCATGGGTGGTTGGCGATCAGGGCGTTTATCGCGCCAATATGCAGTCGGAACGCGAGCGTAAACGCGGCGAACGTATTGCAGTGACCAATCTGCGGACGCCGGACGAGATTTAATTTGCGCCTGCGGGCGGGAGTACCACTTCGCAAATCAATCTACAACAACGCGAAGTCTCGCCCGGCAGTCACCACGGACCTTTTGCAATGGTGAACAATATGACCGATTTAACCGCGCATGACGCCGCACCAGCCTGGCAAACCCGCGATCACCTTGATGACCCGGTGATCGGCGAACTGCGCAACCGCTTTGGGCCGGATGCCTTTACCGTTCAGCCAACCCGCACCGGCGTACCGGTGGTGTGGGTGAAGCGTGAGCAACTGCTTGAGGTGGGTGATTTCCTGAAGAAATTGCCGAAGCCTTACGTGATGTTGTTTGACCTGCACGGCATGGACGAACGTCTGCGCACCCACCGCGATGGCCTGCCCGCCGCGGATTTTTCCGTTTTCTATCATCTGATTTCTATCGACCGCAACCGCGACATCATGCTCAAGGTGGCGCTGTCTGAAAACGATCTGCATCTGCCGACTTTCACCAAACTGTTCCCCAACGCCAACTGGTATGAGCGTGAAACCTGGGAAATGTTTGGCATGACCTTCGATGGCCACCCGAACCTGCGCCGTATCATGATGCCGCCGACTTGGGAAGGCCACCCGCTGCGTAAAGACTATCCGGCGCGCGCTACCGAATTCGATCCGTTTGAGCTGACCAAAGCCAAGCAGGATCTGGAGATGGAAGCGTTGACCTTCAAACCGGAAGAGTGGGGCATGAAGCGCAGCACCGACAACGAGGACTTCATGTTCCTCAACCTCGGTCCGAACCACCCGTCTGCCCACGGTGCATTCCGTATTATTCTGCAGCTGGATGGCGAAGAGATCGTCGACTGCGTACCGGACATCGGTTATCACCACCGCGGCGCCGAGAAGATGGGCGAGCGTCAGTCCTGGCACAGCTACATCCCGTATACCGACCGTATTGAATACCTCGGCGGCTGCGTCAACGAGATGCCGTACGTGCTGGCGGTGGAAAAACTGGCCGGGATCACCGTGCCGGATCGCGTGAATGTGATCCGCGTGATGCTCTCCGAACTGTTCCGCATCAACAGCCACCTGCTGTATATCTCGACCTTTATTCAGGACGTCGGCGCGATGACGCCGGTCTTCTTCGCCTTTACCGATCGGCAGAAAATTTACGATCTGGTGGAAGCGATTACCGGGTTCCGTATGCACCCGGCGTGGTTCCGCATCGGCGGTGTCGCGCACGATCTGCCGCGTGGCTGGGATCGCCTGCTGCGGGAATTCCTCGAGTGGATGCCGAAGCGTCTGGATTCTTACGAGAAAGCCGCGCTGCGCAACACTATTCTGAAAGGCCGTTCCGTCGGCGTGGCAGCCTATACCGCCAAAGAGGCGCTGGAGTGGGGCACCACCGGCGCAGGCCTGCGCGCCACCGGTATCGGCTTCGACGTGCGTAAATGGCGTCCTTATTCTGGCTATGAAAACTTCGACTTCGAAGTCCCGACCGGGGGCGGCGTCTCTGACTGCTACACCCGCGTGATGCTGAAAGTCGAAGAGCTGCGCCAGAGCCTGCGCATTCTTCAGCAGTGCCTCGATAACATGCCGGAAGGCCCGTTCAAAGCGGATCACCCGCTGACCACGCCGCCGCCGAAAGAGCGCACGCTGCAGCATATCGAAACCCTGATCACCCACTTCCTGCAGGTATCGTGGGGCCCGGTGATGCCGGCCAACGAATCCTTCCAGATGATTGAGGCGACCAAAGGGATTAACAGTTACTACCTGACCAGCGACGGCAGCACCATGAGCTACCGTACCCGCGTGCGTACGCCGAGCTTTGCGCATCTGCAGCAGATCCCGTCGGCGATCCGCGGCAGCCTGGTATCCGACCTGATCGTCTATCTGGGTAGTATCGATTTTGTTATGTCAGACGTGGACCGCTAATTATGCACGAGAATCAACAACCACAAACCGAGGCTTTTGAGCTGAGTGCGGCTGAGCGTGAGGCTATTGAGCACGAGAAGCACCACTACGAAGACCCGCGTGCGGCGTCCATCGAAGCGCTGAAAATTGTCCAAAAACAGCGCGGCTGGGTGCCGGATGGCGCGATCTATGCGATCGCCGATGTGCTGGGGATCCCGGCCAGCGACGTCGAAGGCGTGGCAACATTTTACAGCCAGATTTTCCGTCAGCCGGTTGGCCGTCACGTGATCCGCTACTGCGACAGCGTGGTGTGCCATATCACCGGTTATCAAGGTATTCAGGCTGCGATTGAGAAGAAGCTCAATATCAAGCCAGGGCAGACCACCTTCGATGGCCGCTTCACGCTGCTGCCGACCTGTTGCCTGGGCAACTGCGACAAGGGACCGACCATGATGATTGATGAGGATACTCACAGTCATCTGACGCCGGAGGCAATTCCTGACCTGCTGGAGCAGTACAAATGAAAACCGTAATTCGTACTGCGGAAACGCATCCGCTCACCTGGCGTCTGCGCGACGACAAGCAGCCGGTATGGCTGGACGAATATCGCAGCAAAAACGGTTACGAAGGGGCACGTAAAGCCCTGACCGGGATGGCGCCGGATGAGATTGTCACGGCGGTAAAAGACGCTGGCCTGAAAGGGCGCGGCGGCGCGGGCTTCTCCACGGGTCTGAAGTGGAGCCTGATGCCGAAAGACGAATCCATGAACATCCGTTACCTGCTGTGTAACGCCGATGAAATGGAGCCGGGCACCTATAAAGACCGTCTGCTGATGGAGCAGCTGCCGCACCTGCTGGTGGAAGGCATGCTGATCTCCGCGTTTGCGCTGAAAGCGTACCGCGGCTACATCTTCCTGCGCGGCGAATATATCGAAGCGGCCCAGCATCTGCGTCGTGCGATTGCCGAAGCCACTGAAGCGGGCCTGTTGGGGAAAAACATCCTTGGCACCGGGTTTGACTTCGAACTGTTTGTCCACACCGGGGCAGGGCGCTATATCTGCGGTGAAGAGACGGCGCTGATCAACTCCCTGGAAGGCCGGCGTGCTAACCCGCGCTCCAAGCCGCCGTTCCCGGCGAGCTCCGGCGTGTGGGGCAAGCCGACTTGCGTCAACAACGTGGAAACCCTGTGCAACGTGCCGGCGATCCTCGCCAACGGCGTCGAGTGGTACCAGAACATTTCCACCAGCAAAGATGCTGGCACCAAGCTGATGGGCTTCTCCGGCCGGGTGAAGAATCCGGGCGTCTGGGAGCTGCCGTTCGGCACCACCGCGCGTGAGATCCTCGAAGATTACGCCGGCGGCATGCGCGATGGCCTGAAGTTTAAAGCCTGGCAGCCGGGTGGGGCAGGGACCGACTTCCTGACCGAAGCGCATCTTGACCTGCCGATGGAGTTCGAAAGCATTGGTAAAGCGGGCAGCCGTCTGGGCACCTCGCTGGCGATGGCCGTTGACCATGAGATCAATATGGTCTCGCTGGTGCGTAACCTCGAAGAGTTCTTTGCCCGCGAGTCCTGCGGCTGGTGTACGCCGTGCCGTGATGGTCTGCCGTGGAGCGTGAAGATCCTGCGCGCCCTGGAGCGCGGCGAAGGCCAGCCTGGCGATATCGAAACGCTTGAGCAACTGTGTCGATTCCTGGGCCCGGGTAAAACCTTCTGCGCGCACGCGCCGGGCGCAGTCGAACCGCTACAGAGCGCGATTAAATATTTCCGCGAAGAATTCGAGGCTGGCATTAAGCAGCAGTTCAGCAATACCCATGCAATCAACGGGATTCAGCCGAACCTGCTTAAGACGCGCTGGTAATCAAAGGTTTTTTATTTTTGGAAGCACGCAAATGGCTACGATTCATGTAGACGGCAAAGAATACGAGGTCAACGGGGCGGACAACCTGCTAGAGGCTTGTCTCTCTCTTGGTCTTGATATTCCCTACTTTTGCTGGCACCCGGCGCTAGGGAGCGTCGGTGCTTGCCGCCAGTGTGCGGTGAAGCAATATCAGAACGCGGAAGACACGCGTGGTCGCCTGGTGATGTCCTGTATGACTCCGGCATCCGACGGCACCTTTATTTCTATTGACGACGGCGAAGCGAAGCAGTTCCGCGAAAGCGTGGTGGAGTGGTTGATGACTAACCACCCGCACGACTGCCCGGTCTGTGAAGAAGGGGGCAACTGCCACCTGCAGGATATGACGGTGATGACCGGCCATAGTTTCCGCCGCTATCGTTTCACCAAGCGTACCCACCGCAATCAGGATCTGGGGCCGTTTATTTCGCACGAAATGAACCGCTGCATCGCCTGTTACCGCTGCGTGCGCTACTACAAAGATTATGCCGACGGCACCGACCTGGGCGTCTATGGCGCGCACGACAACGTCTACTTCGGTCGCCCGGAAGATGGCACCCTGGAAAGCGAGTTCTCCGGCAACCTGGTGGAAGTCTGCCCGACCGGCGTCTTCACCGACAAAACGCACTCCGAGCGTTACAACCGTAAGTGGGACATGCAGTTTGCGCCGAGCATCTGCCAGCAGTGTTCCATCGGCTGCAACATCAGCCCGGGCGAACGCTATGGCGAGCTGCGTCGTATCGAAAACCGCTATAACGGGACCGTTAACCGCTACTTCCTCTGCGACCGCGGTCGCTTCGGCTATGGCTATGTCAACCTGAAAGACCGTCCGCGTCAGCCGGTGCAGCGCCGCGGCGACGATCTGATTACTCTCAACGCCGAGCAGGCGATGCAGGGGGCAGCAGATATCCTGCGCCAGTCGAAGAAAGTGATCGGTATCGGCTCCCCGCGCGCCAGCATCGAAAGCAACTTCGCGTTGCGCGAGCTGGTGGGCGCCGACAACTTCTATACCGGCATCGCCAAAGGCGAACAAGCGCGCCTGCAGATGATGCTGAAAGTGCTGCGTGAAGGCGGGATCCATACCCCAAGCCTGCGCGATATCGAATCCTACGATGCGGTACTGGTGCTGGGCGAAGACATTACCCAGACCGGCGCGCGCGTGGCCCTGGCAGTCCGCCAGGCGGTGAAAGGGAAAGCACGCGAAATGGCAGCGGCGCAGAAAGTAGCCGACTGGCAGATCGCCGCGATCCTCAACATCGGGCAGCGCGCCAAGCACCCGTTATTCGTCACCAACATCGATGACACCCGCCTGGATGACATTGCCGCGTGGACCTACCGCGCGCCGGTGGAAGATCAGGCGCGTCTCGGCTTCGCCATCGCTCATGCGCTGGACGACAGCGCGCCAGCGGTTGACGGCCTGAGCCAGGACCTGCAGGGCAAAGTCGATGTCATCGTCCAGGCGCTGGCCGGGGCGAAAAAACCACTGATTATCTCCGGAACCAACGCCGGCAGCATGGAGATCATCCAGGCCGCCGCTAACGTCGCAAAAGCGTTGAAAGGCCGCGGCGCCGACGTCGGCGTGACCATGGTCGCCCGGGCGGTGAACAGCGTCGGTCTGGGCATGATCGGCGGCGGTTCGCTTGAAGAGGCGCTGGACGAACTGGAAAGCGGCGCCGCAGACGCGGTTATCGTGCTGGAAAACGACCTTCACCGTCATGCTTCCGCCGCGCGCGTTGACGCTGCGCTGGCGAAAGCCCCGCTGGTGATGGTGGTTGACCATCAGCGCACCGCGATTATGGACAAAGCGCACCTGGTGCTCTCTGCCGCAAGCTTTGCGGAAAGCGACGGGACTGTGGTGAACAACGAAGGCCGCGCCCAGCGTTTCTTCCAGGTTTACGATCCGGCTTACTACGATGCGAAAACCGTGATGCTGGAGAGCTGGCGCTGGCTGCATTCGCTGCACAGCACCGTCAACAACCGTCAGGTTGACTGGACGCAGCTGGACCACGTCATCGATGCGGCGATTGCCGCGCTGCCGCAGCTGGCGGGCATTAAAGATGCCGCGCCGGATGCGACCTTCCGCATCCGCGGTCAGAAGCTGGCGCGTGAACCACACCGCTACAGCGGCCGCACGGCGATGCGCGCCAACATCAGCGTGCACGAGCCGCGTCAGCCGCAGGATAAAGACACGATGTTCGCCTTCTCCATGGAAGGGAACAACCAGCCGTCCGCCCCGCGTTCGCAGATCCCGTTCGCCTGGGCGCCGGGCTGGAACTCCCCGCAGGCATGGAACAAGTTCCAGGATGAAGTGGGCGGGAAACTGCGCCACGGCGATCCGGGTGTTCGACTGTTTGAAGCGTCCGCCAACGGGCTGGAGTATTTCACCGCGGTGCCGGCCAGCTTCCAGGCGGAAGAGGGCAAATGGCGTATCGCGCCGTATTACCACCTGTTTGGTAGCGATGAGCTGTCACAGCGCGCGCCGGTGTTCGAGAGCCGGATGCCTGAGCCGTACATCAAGCTGAATCCGGCGGATGCCGCGAAGCTGGGCGTTAACGCGGGGGCAATGCTCTCCTTTAGCGTGGAAGGCCAGACCCTGCGTCTGCCGCTGGTTATCTCTGAAGGCCTGACCGCAGGACAGGTTGGCTTACCGATGGGCATGCCGGGCATTGCGCCGGTGCTGACCGGATCGCGTATTGATTCACTGCAGGAGGCGAAAGCATGAGCTGGTTAACGCCGGATCTTATCGACATTCTGTTAAGCATCCTGAAGGCCGTGGTCATTCTGCTGGTGGTCGTCACCTGCGGCGCGTTCATGAGCTTCGGCGAGCGTCGTCTGCTCGGCTTGTTCCAGAACCGCTACGGACCTAACCGCGTCGGCTGGGGCGGTTCGCTGCAGCTGGTCGCCGACATGATCAAGATGTTCTTCAAAGAGGACTGGATCCCGCGCTTCTCCGATCGCGTGATCTTTACTCTGGCGCCGGTTATCGCCTTTACCTCGCTGCTGCTGGCCTTTGCTATCGTGCCGGTCAGCCCGACGTGGGTGGTGGCTGACCTGAACATCGGCATCCTGTTCTTCCTGATGATGGCAGGCCTGGCGGTCTATGCGGTGCTGTTCGCCGGCTGGTCGAGCAACAACAAATACTCGCTGCTGGGGGCGATGCGTGCTTCCGCGCAGACCCTGAGCTACGAAGTGTTTCTCGGTCTCTCCCTGATGGGCGTGGTGGCGCAGGCGGGGTCATTCAATATGACCGATATCGTCAACAACCAGGCGCATCTGTGGAACGTCATCCCGCAGTTCTTCGGCTTCGTGACTTTCGCCATCGCCGGCGTGGCGGTGTGTCACCGTCACCCGTTCGACCAGCCGGAAGCGGAGCAGGAACTGGCCGATGGTTACCACATTGAATATTCCGGCATGAAATTCGGTCTGTTCTTCGTCGGTGAATACATCGGTATCGTCACCGTTTCAGCGCTGATCGTCACGCTGTTCTTCGGCGGCTGGAATGGCCCGTGGTTACCACCTTTCATCTGGTTCGCGCTGAAAACCGCGTTCTTCATGATGATGTTCATTTTGATCCGCGCATCATTACCGCGTCCGCGCTATGACCAGGTAATGTCCTTTGGCTGGAAGGTATGCCTGCCGTTAACGCTGGTCAACTTGTTGGTAACGGCGGCTGTCATTCTCTGGCAGGCGCAATAAGGGGTGAATTGAACATGACCTTAAAAGAATTATTGGTGGGGTTCGGCACCCAGGTCCGTAGTATCTGGATGATTGGCCTGCATGCCTTCGCCAAACGTGAAACCCGGATGTATCCGGAAGAGCCGGTCTATCTGCCGCCGCGCTACCGCGGCCGCATCGTGCTGACCCGCGATCCGGACGGTGCAGAGCGCTGCGTTGCCTGTAACCTGTGTGCGGTAGCCTGCCCGGTGGGCTGTATCTCGCTGCAGAAAGCAGAGACCAAAGATGGCCGCTGGTATCCGGAGTTCTTCCGCATCAACTTCTCACGCTGCATTTTCTGCGGCCTGTGCGAAGAAGCGTGCCCGACCACGGCGATCCAGTTGACCCCGGACTTCGAACTGGGTGAATACAAGCGTCAGGATCTGGTGTACGAAAAAGAGGATCTGCTGATTTCCGGTCCGGGCAAATACCCGGAATATAACTTCTACCGGATGGCGGGTATGGCAATCGACGGCAAAGATAAAGGTGAAGCGGAAAACGAAGCTAAGCCAATCGACGTCAAGAGCCTGTTACCGTAAGGAGAGGGCAATGGAATTCGCTTTTTATATCTGTGGCCTGATAGCCATCCTCGCAACCTTGCGGGTCGTCACCCACACCAATCCGGTACATGCGCTGCTGTACCTGATTATTTCGCTGCTGGCGATTGCCGGGGTGTTCTTTTCGCTGGGCGCTTACTTTGCTGGTGCGCTGGAAATCATCGTCTACGCCGGGGCCATTATGGTGCTGTTCGTCTTTGTGGTGATGATGCTCAACCTGGGCGGCAGCGAGATCGAACAGGAGCGCAAATGGCTGCAGCCGGGGATCTGGATTGGCCCGGCCATCCTTTCCGCAGTGCTGCTGGTGGTTATCGTTTACGCCATCCTGGGTATTAACGACCAGGGTATCGACGGCGCGGCGATCAACGCCAAAGAAGTGGGTATTGCGCTGTTTGGGCCGTACGTCCTGGCGGTGGAGCTGGCCTCCATGCTGCTGCTGGCGGGCCTGGTGGTCGCCTTCCACATCGGCCGCGAAGAGCGTGCCGGCGAGGTGCTGAGCAACCGCGTGAACGACAGCGACAAAAGAAAAACGGAGGAACACGCATGATCCCCTTAACACATGGACTGATCCTCGCGGCCATCCTGTTTGTGCTTGGTCTGACGGGGCTGGTGATCCGCCGCAATCTGCTGTTTATGTTGATTAGCCTGGAAATCATGATTAACGCCGCCGCGCTGGCCTTTGTGGTGGCGGGTAGCTACTGGGGCCAGGCAGATGGTCAGATAATGTATATCCTCGCCATCAGCCTCGCGGCTGCGGAAGCGAGTATCGGCCTGGCGCTGCTGCTGCAGCTCCATCGTCGCCGCCAGAACCTGAACATCGATTCAGTAAGTGAGTTGCGTGGATGAACATGCTTGCCTTAACCATTCTTTTGCCATTGATTGGCTTTGTGCTGCTGGCCTTCTCCCGCGGGCGCTGGTCGGAAAACCTTTCCGCCACCGTTGGCATGGGGTCGGTAGGCCTGGCGGCGCTGGTCACCGCGTACGTTGGCGTCGACTTTTTCGCTAACGGCAAACAAGCGGTCAGCGTACCGCTGTGGAACTGGATGTCGGTCGGTGATTTCAACATCGGCTTCAACCTGGTGCTGGATGGCCTGTCGCTGACCATGCTCTCTGTGGTGACCGGCGTCGGCTTCCTGATCCACATGTTCGCCTCCTGGTACATGCGCGGCGAAGAGGGCTACTCTCGCTTCTTCGCTTACACCAACCTGTTTATCGCCAGCATGGTCGTTCTGGTACTGGCCGATAACCTGCTGTTGATGTACCTCGGCTGGGAAGGTGTGGGCCTCTGTTCTTACCTGCTGATCGGTTTCTACTACACCGATCCGAAGAACAATGCCGCAGCGATGAAAGCCTTCGTGGTCACCCGCGTCGGCGACGTGTTCCTCGCCTTCGCGCTGTTCATTCTTTATAACGAACTGGGCACCCTGAACTTCCGTGAAATGGTAGAGCTGGCGCCGCAGCACTTCGCTAACGGCAGCACCACGCTGCAGTGGGCGACGCTGATGCTGCTCGGCGGCGCGGTAGGTAAATCCGCTCAGCTGCCGCTGCAAACGTGGCTTGCCGATGCGATGGCTGGCCCGACGCCGGTCTCCGCTCTGATCCACGCGGCCACCATGGTGACCGCGGGCGTGTACCTGATTGCCCGTACCCACGGCCTGTTCCTGATGACGCCGGAAGTGCTGCATCTGGTGGGTATCGTTGGTGCGGTAACGCTGGTGCTGGCGGGCTTCGCCGCGCTGGTGCAGACCGACATCAAACGTGTGCTGGCTTACTCGACCATGAGTCAGATTGGCTACATGTTCCTCGCGCTGGGCGTACAGGCATGGGATGCGGCGATTTTCCACCTGATGACGCACGCGTTCTTTAAAGCGCTGCTGTTCCTGTCGTCTGGCTCGGTCATTCTGGCCTGCCATCACGAACAGAACATCTTCAAGATGGGCGGCCTGCGCAAATCTATTCCGCTGGTGTATGTCTGCTTCCTGGTGGGGGGCGCGGCGCTGTCCGCTCTGCCGCTTATCACCGCAGGCTTCTTCAGTAAGGATGAGATTCTGGCGGGCGCGATGGCCAACGGCCATATCAATCTGATGGTGGCGGGCCTGGTCGGCGCCTTTATGACCTCGCTGTACACCTTCCGTATGATTTTCATCGTGTTCCACGGTAAAGAGCAAATTCACGCGCACGCAGGGAAGGGGATTACCCATCATCTGCCGCTGATCGTTCTGCTGGTGCTGTCCACCTTTGTTGGCGCGCTGATTGTGCCGCCGCTGGAGGGCGTACTGCCGCAGACCACTGAGCTTGCGCACGGCAGCGTGATGACGCTGGAAATTACCTCCGGGATTATCGCGATTGCCGGCATCCTGATCGCCGCATGGTTGTGGCTGGGTAAACGTACCCTGGTGACCTCCATCGCCAACAGCGCGCCTGGCCGCTTCTTCGGTACCTGGTGGTTCCATGCCTGGGGCTTCGACTGGTTATACGACAAGGTGTTCGTGAAACCTTTCCTCGGGATTGCCTGGCTGCTGAAGAGCGATCCGCTGAATGCGTTGATGAATATCCCGGCGATTCTGTCCCGCTTCGCAGGCAAAGGTCTGCTGGTGAGCGAGAACGGTTATCTGCGCTGGTATGTGGCATCAATGAGCATCGGCGCGGTGGTGGTGCTGGCGCTGCTGATGGTATTGCGTTGAGTTTGAGGATTGGGATTGTTTCGCCCGGCGGCGCGGTGCTTGCCGGGCCTACGGGACCGTAGGTCGGGTAAGCGTTAGCGTCACCCGACAAAACAAGCCTCAATCCGAAGTGAATTTTCTGTGAGAATTCGTTGAAAATCAGGTCGTAAAGGACAGGCTTTATCGGCGAAGTCAGAGCGGACACCGCCTGCGCGGAGCAACCGGAGCGTATTAAAATGCGTGAGGATTGTGAGCACAGCCGACGTTCGCTATGACGAGTAAGATAGCCTGAACCGGACTTAAATAAGGAATAAAAATCACCATGTTATTGCCTTGGTTGATATTAATCCCCTTTATCGGCGGCTTCCTGTGCTGGCAGACCGAACGCTTTGGCGTGAAAGTGCCGCGCTGGATCGCGCTGATTACCATGGGACTGACGCTGGCGCTTGGCCTGCAGCTGTGGATGCAGGGCGGCTATTCTCTGACGCAATCCGCGGGTATTCCGCAATGGCAGTCGGAATTCGTGCTGCCGTGGATCCCACGCTTCGGCATTAGCATCCATCTGGCGATCGACGGCCTGTCGCTGCTGATGGTGGTGCTGACCGGTCTCCTCGGCGTGCTGGCGGTACTCTGTTCGTGGCGTGAAATCGAAAAATACCAGGGCTTCTTCCACCTCAACCTGATGTGGATCCTGGGCGGCGTCATCGGCGTGTTCCTCGCCATCGACATGTTCCTGTTCTTCTTCTTCTGGGAAATGATGTTGGTGCCGATGTACTTCCTGATCGCGCTGTGGGGCCACAAAGCCTCTGACGGTAAAACGCGTATCACGGCGGCCACCAAGTTCTTCATTTATACCCAGGCGAGCGGTCTGGTGATGCTGATCGCCATTCTGGCGCTGTCCTTCGTCCACTTCAACGCGACCGGCGTGTGGACCTTCAACTATGAAGATCTGCTGAAAACGCCGATGTCCCACGGCGTGGAATACCTGCTGATGCTGGGCTTCTTCATCGCCTTCGCGGTGAAAATGCCGGTGGTACCGCTGCACGGCTGGCTGCCGGACGCCCACTCCCAGGCGCCAACTGCCGGTTCCGTCGACCTCGCGGGCATCTTGCTGAAAACCGCGGCCTACGGTCTGCTGCGCTTTGCGCTGCCGCTGTTCCCGAACGCCTCCGCCGAGTTTGCGCCCATCGCCATGTGGCTGGGCGTGATCGGTATCTTCTACGGCGCGTGGATGGCCTTCGCCCAGACCGATATCAAACGTCTGATCGCTTATACCTCCGTTTCCCACATGGGTTTCGTGCTGATTGCTATCTACACCGGTAGCCAGCTGGCTTATCAGGGGGCGGTGATCCAGATGATCGCCCACGGTCTGTCCGCGGCCGGTCTGTTTATTCTGTGCGGCCAGCTGTACGAACGTCTGCACACCCGCGATATGCGTCAGATGGGCGGTTTGTGGAGCAAAATTAAATGGCTGCCGGCAATGTCAATGTTCTTCGCCGTCGCCACCCTGGGGATGCCGGGCACCGGTAACTTTGTCGGCGAATTTATGATCCTGTTCGGCAGCTATAAAGTGGTGCCGGTGATCACCGTTATCTCGACCTTTGGTCTGGTATTCGCTTCCGTTTATTCGCTGTCGATGCTGCATCGCGCCTACTTCGGTAAAGCGAAAAGCGAAATCGCGGCGAAAGCGCTGCCGGGGATGTCCCTGCGTGAACTGTCTATCATCCTGCTGCTGGTGGTGCTGCTGGTGCTGTTGGGCTTCTTCCCGCAGCCGATCCTCGACACCTCGCATGCTGCGATGAGCAACATTCAGCAGTGGTTTGTTAATTCTGTTTCTACTACAAGGCCGTAATTCGCCATGACAATAACTCCACAACAACTGATCGCACTGCTACCGCTGCTGATCGTCGGCTTGACGGTGGTGGTTGTGATGCTCTCCATTGCGTGGCGACGCAATCATTTTCTCAATGCCACGCTGTCGGTTCTCGGGCTTAACGCTGCGCTGGTCTCGCTCTGGTTTGTTGGTCAGAACGGGGCGATGGACGTTACGCCAATGATCCGCGTTGACGGCTACGCCATGCTCTACACCGGGCTGGTGCTGCTGGCGAGCCTCGCGACCTGTACTTTCGCCTACCCGTGGCTTGAGGGTTACAAGGACAACAAAGAAGAGTTCTACCTGCTGGTGCTGATCGCCGCGCTGGGCGGCATTCTGCTGGCCGGTGCGAATCATCTGGCGGCGCTGTTCCTCGGTATCGAACTGATTTCGCTACCGCTGTTCGGCCTGGTCGGCTACGCCTTCCGCCAGAAGCGTTCGCTGGAAGCGAGCATCAAATACACTATCCTCTCCGCTGCAGCCTCGTCTTTCCTGCTGTTCGGTATGGCGCTGGTGTATGCGAACTCCGGCAACCTGTCCTTCCTCGCGCTGGGTAAAAGCCTGGCGGACAATACGCTGCACGAGCCGCTGCTGCTGGCGGGCCTCGGTCTGATGATCGTCGGTCTTGGCTTTAAACTGTCGCTGGTGCCGTTCCATCTGTGGACGCCGGACGTTTACCAGGGCGCGCCTGCGCCGGTCTCCACCTTCCTGGCGACCGCCAGCAAGATCGCCATCTTCGGCGTGGTGATGCGTCTGTTCCTGTACATGCCGGTGGGCAACAGCGAAGCGGTACGCGTGGTGCTGGGCCTGATCGCCTTCGCCTCTATCATCTTCGGTAACCTGATGGCGCTGAGCCAGACCAACATTAAGCGTCTGCTCGGCTACTCCTCCATCTCCCACCTCGGTTATCTGCTGGTGGCGCTGATCGCCCTGCAGAGCGGCGAAATGTCGATGGAAGCCGTTGGCGTCTACCTGGCCGGTTACCTGTTCAGCAGCCTGGGCGCGTTCGGCGTGGTCAGCCTGATGTCCAGCCCGTACCGCGGTCCGGATGCGGACTCGCTGTTCTCCTACCGCGGCCTGTTCTGGCACCGTCCGATTCTGTCGGCGGTCATGACGGTGATGATGCTGTCGCTGGCCGGTATTCCGATGACCCTCGGCTTTATCGGTAAGTTCTACGTGCTGGCCGTCGGTGTGCATGCGCACCTGTGGTGGCTGGTTGCCGCAGTGGTTGTCGGTTCGGCGATTGGTCTCTACTACTATCTGCGCGTGGCAGTGAGCCTGTACCTGAGCGCACCGGAGCAACTGAACCGCGATGCGCCGTCGAACTGGCAGTACAGCGCCGGCGGTATCGTGGTGCTGATCTCCGCCCTGCTGGTGCTGGTGCTCGGTATCTGGCCGCAGCCGCTGATTAGCATCGTGCAGCTGGCGACGCCGCTGATGTAAGTTGATTGACTCAATAAAAAACCGCCGGGATGGCGGTTTTTTTATGCCCGGATTTTACGCCATCTTGTAGACCATAAAGTCTTCCGCCAGTAGCGTATTGGCGAAAATCTCCCGGCATTCCGCCAGCATCTTCAGGCAGCCTTCGGCATCGTAGCGCGAGCTAAAGTGGGTAGCGATTAGCGTGCCGACCCCCGCTTCTTTGGCAAGCGCCGCGGTCTGCTGGCTCGAGGAGTGGCCGCGGCTATTGGCTTTCTCCGCCATCGCCTGCTCAAGGGTGGTTTCGTGGACCATCACATCCGCCCCGCGAGCCATCTCCAGCGCCTGCGGGCAGGGGGCGGTATCGCCGAAGATGGCCAGCGTTTTACCCGGGGTCGCTGGCCCCAGATAGCGGCTGCCGTCGATGACCCGGCCATCTTCCAGCGTGACGCGCTGTCCGCGCTTGAGTTGATGGAACAGCGGCCCGGGAGGCACGCCATCGGCAATCAGCTGGGCGGCGTCGAGGGTGCCGGGCTTGTCATGCTGCTCAATGCGATACCCGTAGCACTCCACCGGATGGCTGAGCGGGTACGCGGTGACCCGATAGCCCTCTTCGTCGAACACCAGACCAGGGCCGACTTCGATGATGGTGAGCGGATAGTCGGTCCACGAACCGCTCAGACGCAGCGCGGTCTCAACAAACTCTTTGAGCCCTTTTGGCCCGTAGAGGGTGAGGGGCAGAGAGTTCCCCTGCATCGAGCGGCTGCACAGCAGGCCGGGCAGGCCGAACAGGTGGTCGCCGTGCAGGTGAGTGATGAAAATTTTATTCAGTTTGCCGGGGTGATAGGGCGTGCGAAGAAACTGATGCTGGGTCCCTTCACCGCAGTCAAACAACCACATTTCGGCGCGGGTCGGCTGTTGCAAATTGAGTATTATCGACGTCATATTACGCGTGCGGGTCGGCACCCCGGCGGATGTCCCCAAAAAAGTTAATTCCATCGTCCAGTGTCCTCAGGGCGAGTCGCAAAGTATCAGTATATCAATAAGGAGCTACAGATGATGACCTGGCAGGATCTCCACCATAGTGAACTCACCGTTCCCCAGCTATATGCGCTGCTGAAATTGCGCAGTGAAGTCTTTGTCGTGGAGCAGCAGTGCGTCTATCAGGATGTCGACGGCGATGATTTGGTCGGTGAAAATCGCCATCTGCTCGGCTGGCGCGATGGCGAACTGCTGGCCTACGCGCGGATCCTCAAAAGCGAAGAGACGTACGATCCGGTGGTGATTGGTCGGGTCATCGTTAGCCCCGCCGCCCGCGGTGAGAAGCTCGGCTATCAGCTGATGGAGCAGGCGCTGGCCAGTTGTCAGCAGTACTGGCCGCAAAAGGCAATTTACCTCGGGGCGCAGGCGCACCTGCAATCCTTTTACGCCCACTTCGGGTTTACGCCGGTGACCGAGGTCTATGATGAGGATGGCATCCCCCACATTGGCATGGCGCGAGAAAAGCGCGCTATCTGACCCCTCTGCACCCTCGTCCACACGCTGCTTTGGCCCGGCGAGCGGGTAAGATAAAACCCGCTCCCTCGTCATGGGTACTGCTATTCCGCCGTCGAACCCCTTATAATGTGGGGTTTTACTACCGTGGAGGTTTGCGTGCTGTCTGTTTCCACTGCGCTGGCCCGTTTACGTGACGGCCTGAGTGAGCCCTTTCCTGACTCGCCCGGCACGCGAATTATCGATATTGCCTTTCCGCTGAATGATACGTTCGATCCGCTACTATGGTGCGGCCAGCAGGCGCAATGGCCGCAGTTTTACTGGCAGCAGCGCAATGGCGATGAGGAACTGGCGGCGCTGGGGGCGGTAAAAACCTTTTCCTCGCTCGACGCGGCGAACCGCTTTTTATGCCAGACCGGGCGGCAGGATCTGCGTATCTGCGGCCTGAACGCGTTTGAACCGCAGCAGGGCAGCCTGGTGCTGCCGCGTCTGGAGTGGCGCCGGTGCGGCGGCAGGGCCGTGCTGCGGCTGGTGCTGCATAGTGATATCTCCCTGCGTGAGGATGCCGCGACGGCCCGCGCGTTTCTCGCCAGTCTGACCACCACTCAGGCGACCCCTGGCGCTATCCCGCGGCTACTGAGCGAGCGCCACTCATCCGACTATCCTCAATGGCAGGCAATGATTGCGCGGGCGACTAAGGCGATTAGCGCCGGTGAAATGTATAAAGTGGTACTGGCGCGGGCAACCGACCTGCAGTTTGCCGCGCCGCTGGACGCCGTGAGCATCATGGCGGCCAGCCGCCGCAGCAATCTTAACTGTTTTCATTTCCTGATGGCGTTTAATGCCCGGCAGGCATTTTTCGGCTCCACGCCGGAACGGCTGTGGCGCCGGCGCGGCGCGCTGCTGCGCACCGAAGCGCTGGCAGGGACCGTCGCGAACCATCAGGAAGACGCGAAGGCGCAGCAACTGGCCGACTGGTTGATGAAAGATGACAAAAACCAGCGGGAAAACATGCTGGTGGTAGAGGATATCTGCCAGCGCCTGCAGAGTGAGGCCTCGACGCTGGACGTCCTGCCGCCGCAGGTGGTGAGACTGCGTAAGGTGCAGCATCTCAGGCGCTGCATCTGGACCGAGCTGGCGGCGCCTGACGACAGCCGCTGTCTGCTGCAGCTGCAGCCCACCGCCGCAGTGGCCGGCCTGCCGCGTCGGGCGGCGCTGGCATTCATTCAGCGCCATGAACCCTTTGCCCGCGAATGGTATGCCGGGTCCGCCGGCTATCTGTCGCTGGCGCAAAGCGAGTTTTGCGTGGCGCTGCGTTCGGCGAAAGTGGACCACGACACCCTGCGGTTGTATGCCGGAGCGGGGATCGTCAGCGGCTCCGATGCGCAGCAGGAGTGGCAGGAGATTGACAACAAAGCGGCCGGGCTGCGCTCGCTGCTGTGTCCATAAGGCGGGAATGACGATGCATATCAAAACGTCGTCACTTTGCCTTATCTATACTTAGCATCAATATTTGATACCGGACAATTTCATGTCAGTAAGCGCATTTAACCGACGCTGGGCGGCGGTGATCCTGGAAGCTTTAACGCGCCATGGCGTGCAGCATATCTGCATCGCGCCGGGCTCGCGCTCGACACCCTTAACCCTGGCGGCGGCGGAAAACCGCGCCTTTATCTATCATACCCATTTCGACGAACGCGGCCTCGGCCACCTGGCGCTCGGCCTGGCGAAGGCCAGCCGGCAGCCGGTGGCGGTGATAGTCACCTCCGGGACCGCCACCGCAAACCTCTATCCGGCGCTGATTGAGGCGGGCCTCACCGGCGAAAAGATGATCCTGTTGACCGCCGACCGTCCACCGGAGCTGATCGACTGCGGCGCGAACCAGGCGATCCGCCAGCCCGGAATGTTTGCCTCCCATCCGTCGCAGACGATTTCTCTGCCGCGTCCCTCGCAGGATATTCCTGCCCGCTGGCTGGTCTCAACCATCGACCAGGCGCTGGGGGCGCTGCACGCCGGCGGGGTGCATATCAACTGTCCGTTCGCCGAACCGCTGTATGGCGATATGGATGAGACCGGCGTGGAGTGGCAGCAGCAGCTCGGCAACTGGTGGCAGAGCGATAAACCCTGGCTGCGTCAGGCGCTGCAGTTAGAGAGCGAGAAGCAGCGCGACTGGTTCTTCTGGCGGCAAAAACGCGGCGTCGTCGTGGCGGGGAGAATGAGCGCCGCGGAAGGGAAAAAAGTGGCTGAGTGGGCGCAAACTCTCGGCTGGCCGCTGATCGGCGATGTCCTGTCGCAGACCGGGCAGCCGCTGCCGTGCGCTGACCTGTGGCTGGGCAACGGTAAAGCGGTCAGCGAACTGGCGCAGGCGCAGATCGTGGTGCAGCTCGGCAGCAGCCTGACCGGTAAACGCGTCCTCCAGTGGCAGGCGACCTGCGAGCCGGATGAATACTGGCTGGTGGATAATCTGCCAGGCCGCCTCGACCCGGCGCAGCACCGCGGCCGCCGTCTGCTCGCCAGCGTTGAGCGCTGGCTTGAGCTGCATCCGGCGGAAAAACGCCAGCCGTGGGCGACGGTGATCCCGCAGCTGGCCGGGCAGGCGTGGCAGGCGGCGGTTGCCAGCAATGAGCCTTTTGGCGAAGCGCAGCTGGCGCAGCGTATTCGGCGCTATCTGCCGGAGCAGGGGCAACTGTTTGTCGGTAACAGTCTGGTGGTGCGCCTGATCGACGCCCTGGCGCAGCTACCGGCCGGGTATCCGGTTTACAGCAACCGCGGCGCCAGCGGGATTGATGGTTTAATCGCCACCGCCGCCGGCGTGCTGCGCGCCAGTGCGCGGCCGACGCTGGCGATCGTCGGCGATCTGTCGGCCTTATACGATCTCAACTCGCTGGCCCTGCTGCGCCAGGCGTCGGCGCCGCTGGTGCTGATCGTGGTAAATAACAACGGCGGACAGATTTTCTCTATGCTGCCGACGCCGCAGGACGAGCGCCGCCAGTTCTATTTAATGCCGCAGGACGTGGATTTCAGCCACGCGGCGGCGATGTTCGGCCTGGCCTATCATCGTCCTGATGACTGGCAGTCGCTGGATGAGGCGCTGGCGGGCGCCTGGCGCAGGGCAGGGGCGACGGTGATTGAGCTGGCGGTCAACGAGACTGACGGCACGCAGACTCTCCAGCAGCTGCTGGCGCAGGTAAGCCGCCTGTGATACTCAGCGCGGCGGTCGACAACGGTCAGTCAGGTTATCCCTGGCTGGTGTTTCTGCACGGGTTTTCCGGCGACCGCGACGAGTGGCGGGGGGTGGGCGATGCCTTTCCCGCGTGGCCGCGGCTGTATCTCGATCTGCCGGGCCACGGCGGCTCCGCGGATATCGCGGTGCAGGACTTTGCCGGGGTCAATACTCTGCTGCTGGCTACGCTTAATAGTTACAACATCCTTAGCTACTGGCTGATTGGCTACTCACTGGGCGGCCGGGTGGCGATGAACTTCGCCTGTCAGCCGCGTGCGGGCCTGCGCGGCCTGATCGTTGAAGGCGGCCATCCTGGCCTGCAGGATGCAGAAGCGCGGCAGGCGCGGCGCAGCAATGACCGCGCCTGGGCAGAACGTTTTCGCCGCGATCCGTTGGCGCAGGTCTTTGCCGACTGGTATCAGCAGCCGGTTTTTGCCTCACTGGATGCCGCGCAGCGCGAGTCATTGGTCGCCTTACGTAGCCGCAATAACGGCGCCACGCTGGCGGCGATGCTGCAGGCAACCTCCCTTGCCGGGCAGGCCGATCTGCGCGCGCCTCTGCAGGCTCGCGATTTTCCTTTTCACTACCTGTGTGGCGAACGCGACGCGAAGTTTCGCGCCATCGCGCAAGCGCTCGCTGCCGATACCCATATCATTCACCATGCCGGACACAACGCGCACCGGGACAACCCCGCCGCGGTGATTGCTTGTCTGGCGCAGATTCTGGCAAGTTAACTGAAGGACATTCTATGATCTCTCTTGATGAAGCAATGCTCTATGCCCCTGTGGAATGGCACGATTGTTCCGAAGGCTATACCGATATTCGTTATCAAAAATCGACTGACGGGATTGCCAAAATCACCATCAACCGCCCACAGGTACGCAACGCCTTCCGCCCGCTGACCGTCAAAGAGATGATTCAGGCGCTGGCGGATGCCCGCTATGACGACAATATCGGGGTGATTGTCCTGACCGGTGAAGGTGAGAAAGCCTTCTGCGCCGGCGGCGACCAGAAAGTTCGCGGCGACTACGGCGGCTATCAGGACGACTCCGGCGTTCACCACCTTAACGTGCTCGACTTCCAGCGCCAGATCCGCACCTGCCCGAAACCGGTGGTGGCGATGGTAGCCGGCTACTCTATCGGCGGCGGCCACGTGCTGCACATGATGTGCGATCTGACCATCGCGGCGGACAATGCCATCTTCGGCCAGACCGGGCCAAAAGTCGGCTCTTTTGATGGCGGCTGGGGCGCCTCCTATATGGCGCGTATCGTCGGGCAGAAAAAAGCGCGCGAAATCTGGTTCCTGTGCCGTCAGTATGACGCCCAGCAGGCGCTGGACATGGGGCTGGTGAACACTGTAGTCCCGCTGGCTGATCTGGAAAAAGAGACCGTGCGCTGGTGCCGTGAAATGCTGCAAAACAGCCCGATGGCGTTGCGCTGCCTGAAAGCGGCGCTGAACGCCGACTGCGATGGCCAGGCCGGGCTGCAGGAGCTGGCGGGTAACGCCACCATGCTGTTCTACATGACGGAAGAAGGGCAGGAAGGCCGCAACGCCTTCAACCAGAAACGTCAGCCGGACTTCAGCAAATTTAAACGGAATCCATAATGCGCGTTTCGCAGGTTTACCGCTGGCAGATACCAATGGACGCGGGCGTGGTTCTGCGCGACCGGCGGTTAAAAACCCGCGACGGGCTGTTCATCCGCCTGCAGGAGGATGAACGCGAAGGCTGGGGGGAAATTTCTCCCCTACCGGGATTCAGTGACGAGACGCTGGAAGACGCGCAAACGGCGCTGCTGGCGTGGGCGCAGGCCTGGCGCGACGGCGCGGAACCGCCGCTTCCCACACTGCCTTCTGTCGCTTTTGGTATTAGCTGCGCGCAGGCGGAACTTTACGGCGAACTACCGCAGGCAGCGGATTATCGCGCGGCGCCGCTCTGTTCCGGCGATCCGGATGAGCTGTTCGCCAAACTGGCGGCGATGCCCGGCGAGAAAGTCGCTAAGGTGAAAGTGGGGCTGTGGGAGGCGGTCCGCGACGGCATGGTGGTTAATCTGCTACTGGAAGCCATCCCCGATCTCCAGCTGCGGCTGGATGCCAACCGGGCGTGGACGCCGCTTAAAGCGCAGCAGTTCGCCAAATACGTCAATCCCGCGTATCGCCAGCGCATTGCGTTTCTTGAGGAGCCCTGCAAAACGCGGGAGGACTCGCGGGCCTTTAGCCGCGAGACGGGGATCGCTATCGCCTGGGATGAAAGCCTGCGCGAGGCGGATTTCCGCTTTGTCGCGGAGCCCGGCGTGCGCGCGGTGGTGATCAAACCGACGCTGACCGGCAGTGTGCAAAAGGTTCAGCAACAGGTCGCCGCGGCACACGCCCTGGGGCTTAGCGCGGTGATTAGCTCGTCAATCGAGTCCAGCCTCGGGTTAACCCAGCTGGCGCGGGTTGCCGCCTGGCTGACGCCGCAGACCATCCCCGGACTCGATACGCTGGCGCTGATGAGCGCCCAACTGGTACGGCCGTGGCCGGAAAGTACGCTGCCGATGATCAACATTGATGCGCTGGAGCCGCTGCTGTGATGTTTTCCGACTGGCCCTGGCGCCACTGGCGCCAGTTACGCGGTGAGGCGCAGGCGTTACGCCTGAACGATCGGCTGCTGACCTGGCGTGAGCTATGCGCGCGGGTTGACGCGCTGGCGGCCGGCTTTGCCGCGCAGGGCGTTATGGAAGGTCATGGCGTGGCGCTCCGGGCCTACAACCAGCCGGAGACGCTACTCGCCTGGCTGGCATTGCTGCAGTGCGGGGCGCGGGTGTTGCCGCTGAATCCGCAGCTGCCAGAGGTGTTGCTGCAGGAACTGCTGCCTGCGTTAAACGTCCAGCATCAGCTGGTGCTGAATGGTGCTGCGCTGCCGGGGGATTTACCGGCGTTAACTCTGCAGGCGGCCGAAGGCGTCCATGCCGTTTGCTGGCATGGCGAACGGCTGGTGTCGATGACGTTAACCTCCGGCTCAACCGGCCTGCCGAAAGCGGCGGTACATAGCGCCAGCGCCCATCTGGCCAGCGCCGCTGGCGTGCTGGCGCTGATGCCGTTTGCCGCAGAAGACGACTGGCTACTGTCGCTGCCGTTGTTTCATGTCTCCGGGCAGGGGATCATCTGGCGCTGGCTGCTGGCCGGCGCGCGAATGACGGTGCGCGACAAGCAACCGCTGGCGCAGATGCTGCAGGGCTGTACCCATGCTTCGCTGGTGCCGACTCAGCTGTGGCGCCTGCTGAATGATGATGCTGCGCATTCCCTCAAGGCGGTGCTGCTCGGCGGCGCAGCGATCCCGGTCGAATTGACTGAGCGTGCACTCGCGCAGGGAATACGCAGTTTCTGCGGCTACGGCCTCACCGAGTTCGCTTCCACGGTCTGTGCCAAAGCGGCCGACGGCGCGGCGGATGTGGGCGAACCGCTGCCGGGGCGGGAGGTGAAAATTGTCGCCGGCGAGATCTGGCTGCGGGCGTCGAGTATGGCGGCGGGTTACTGGCGCGACGGTCAGTTATTGCCATTAACCAATGATGAAGGCTGGTTTGCGACACGCGATCGCGGGGAATTACACAATGGTCGGCTGACGGTTGTTGGGCGACTGGATAATCTTTTTTTTAGCGGCGGCGAAGGTATTCAACCGGAAGAGGTCGAGCGCGTGATACTCGCATATCCAGCGGTACAACAGGTGTTTATTGTACCGCTGGATGATGTCGAATATGGTCAACGCCCGGTCGCGGTGGTGGAATGCGATGACGGCTGCGAGTTGAGCGCGCTGGCGACATGGAGCGCTGAGCGGTTAGCGCGCTTCCAGCAGCCAGTGCGTTGGCTACGGCTGCCGGACACGTTAAAGAACGGTGGGATTAAGATTTCCCGTCAGGCGCTGCGCGAATGGGCCAGACAGCAGACGTATGCGACCGTATCGTAGCCACCCGCCATATCCCGCGGCATAACGCCGGGTGGGTTGAACGTGGTATGCTGGACTAAAGTACCCCTTTCTGGCTGAGCGTAACGCGGGTGGCGGCATTGAGATCGTAGTTTTTGAGATCTTCTGCTTTGACCCAGGCGTAATCGTCAAACTCCTCGTTGATCGTCACGTAGCGATTGGCGCTGACGCAGTCGAAGATCAGGTAGATCATATAGATCGTTTCCTGCCGACCATCCGGGTAAGTTTTGACGCGGGTATCATCGCGAAAGCTCCACGGCGCGATATGGGTAAGAATGAGTTTTTCGCCAAGCTCTTCGCGTATTTCCCGCCGCAGCGCCTCTTCAATACGCTCCCCTGGCTCCACGCCGCCGCCGGATAAGGCCCATTGCCCGGGGAAAACCCCGCGGTCGGCGGCCATTTTGCAGAGCAGATAATGGCCTTCATTCTGGATAAGCGGGCAAACAATCGTCCTTTGACGCACGGTTTTTCTCCTTCAGAGGGATGGGGCGGTATGCCGATGAAACAGTTTGCGAGCCGCCTCGGTAAACCGCAAGCGAAATGCGGCCCTGGTCCTGTTGGGTGTTAAGTTAGGTGAAAATAATCGCATGGAGTTTCGCCATGGACAGGGCGCCCCATTCCCCGCATGACGCCGTATTTAAACACCTGTTGTCGCACCGGGCGACGGCAAAGGACTTCCTTGACATTCATCTCCCCGGACCGCTGCGCGCGTTATGCAACCTGAATACGCTGCAACTGGAATCCGGGAGCTTTATTGACGATGAGCTACGAGCGAGTCATTCCGATATCCTTTACTCGCTGCAAACGCAGGCGGGGGAGGGCTATATCTATCTGTTGATTGAGCACCAAAGCTCGGCGGACCGCCATATGGCCTTTCGCCTGATGCGCTATGCCATCGCCGCGATGCAACGTCATCTGGATAAGGGGCATACGCAGCTGCCGCTGGTTATCCCCCTGCTGTTTTATCATGGCCGCGTTTCGCCCTGGCCGTACCCGATGTGCTGGCTGGCAGGCTTTGCCGATCCGGACGTTGCGCGGCGGATCTATGGTGATGATTTTCCCTTAATCGATATCACCACCACCCCGGATGATGAAATCATGCGCCACCGGCGTGTGGCGATGCTGGAGCTGCTGCAGAAGCATATCCGCCAGCGCGACATGATGGACCTGCACGAGCAGCTGGTCAGCCTGTTAGCTCTGGGATACACTAGCCGCAGGCAGCTAAAGACGCTGCTGCATTATCTGTTACAGGCAGGAAACGCCGCCGATCCGGTCGCTTTTTTGCGCCATCTTGCGCAAAGCGTTCCCCGGCGGTCGCACAAGGAGACGCTCATGAATATTGCCCAGTTTCTGGAACAACGCGGCCATCAGCAAGGGTTAAAGCAAGGTCTGCAACAAGGTCTGCAACAAGGTCTGGAGCAAGGTGAGCAGCAGACCGCGGAGCGTATTGCCCGGGCGATGCTCGCTAACGGGCTTGACCTGTCGCTGGTGGCGAAACTGACCGGCCTCGCCCCGGAATGTCTGGCCCGGCTGCAGCATTAATTATTCCCTTATCCACCCGCGCCGCGCCGATCGTGCGGCGTCAGTTCTCTGTTTTCGTCAATGTGTCAGCGTTAATCATAATAAACATGAATATTCATGGCGCTGAACGGGCGGTTCGTTATTCCGACAACGCCCGATGCCATAAAAAAACGCAACTGGTTACACTCTTGTGAAAATTCATTTCGCCAGGTCATTGATTCCTGACGGGTGCGCAGTAGAATTTTCAGGTTTTTTCGGGACTTCTTTGATTTTAATTTTCTGGATAGAGTAAATAATGAAAAAAAGCATTTTTATGGCGCTGGCTGGCGTCATGCTGGTTTCTTCCGCGGCCCATGCGATCAGCGTTACCGGTGAAGCAGGCGAGCATTACACCAATCTTGGCGTCGGGTTTGGCACGGAGTCTACCGGCCTGGCCGTTTCCGGTAACTGGTTGCACAGCGATAACGACGGCGACGCCGCGGGTTTAGGCCTGGGGCTCAATATTCCGCTGGGGCCGTTCCTCGCGACCGTGGGCGGTAAAGGCGTATACACCAACCCGAAACAGGGCGATGAAGGTTATGCGGCAGCGGTCGGCGGCGGCCTGCAGTGGAAAATTGGCGACAGCTTCCGCCTGTACGGCGACTACTACTACTCGCCGGATTCCCTCTCCAGCGGCATTGACAGCTATCAGGAAGCTAATGTCGGCGCCAGCTGGACCATCATGCGTCCGCTCAGCATCCAGGCAGGCTATCGCTATCTGAACCTGGCGGGTAAAGATGGCAACCGCGATAACACCATCGCCGACGGCCCGTACATCGGCGCCAGCGCCAGCTTCTAATCTCCTCCGGCGCGGTATCTTCTTGCCGCGCCAGATTTTCCTCCTCGTCAGCATCCCGCTTTGCGTTATAGTATTTGCCACCTGGCAGGCAAGGAGTGAGCAATGTTGAATGTGGAAATGCTGTCCACTGGCGATGAAGTGTTGCATGGTCAAATCGTTGATACCAATGCGGCATGGCTGGCGGATTTCTTTTTTAATCAGGGGTTACCGTTAACGCGCCGCCATACCGTTGGCGACGATCTTGATGCGCTGGTGGCGATTCTGCGCGAACGCAGCGAACAGGCGGATGTGCTGATCGTTAACGGCGGCCTTGGGCCGACCAGCGACGATCTGAGCGCGCTGGCCGCCGCCACCGCGAAAGGCGAAGGGCTTATTTTGCATCCGGAGTGGCTGGAAACCATGACCCGTTTCTTTGCCGAGCGCGGCCGGCCGATGGCGGAAAGTAACCGCAAGCAGGCGGAAATCCCCGCCAGCGCCGAGATGATCAATAACCCGGTCGGCACGGCCTGTGGCTTTGCCGTTCAGCTCAACCGCTGCCTGATGTTTTTCACCCCCGGTGTACCTTCTGAATTTAAGGTGATGGTCGAGCAGGAGATTTTACCGCGTCTGCGTCAGCGCTTTACGCTGCCGGAACCGCCGGTATGCCTGCGTTTGACCACCTTTGGCCGCTCGGAGAGCGAGCTGGCGCAAAGCCTCAATCCGCTGACGTTACCGCCTGGCGTGGTGATGGGTTACCGTTCGTCGATGCCGATTATCGAACTCAAGCTAACCGGACCGGCTGACCAGCGCGACGCCATGCTGGCCCTGTGGCCGGAAGTCCGCAAGGTGGCTGGCGACAGTCTGATTTTCGAAGGCACGGAAGGGTTACCGGCGCAGATTGCGCGCTGCCTGCAGGAGCGGCAGCTGAGCCTGACGCTCAGCGAGCAGTTTACCGGCGGCCTGCTGGCGCTGCAGCTGTCCCGCGCCGGCGCGCCGCTGCTGGCCAGCGAAGTGGTTCCGGCACAGGAGGAGACGCTGGCGCAGGCGGCTCGCTGGGCGGCCGAGCGGCGAATAAACCATTTTGCCGGCCTGGCCCTGGCGGTGAGCGGCCAGGAGAACGATCATCTTAACGTGGCCCTGGCCACCCCGGACGGCACCTTCGCGCTGCGCGTGAAGTTCAGCGTCACCCGCCACAGCCTGGCGGTACGCCAGGAAGTCTGCGCCATGATGGCATTAAACATGCTGCGTCGCTGGCTGAATGGTCAACCGCTGGCCAGCGAACATGGCTGGATTAACGTGGTGGATTCCCTCTCGCTGTAAGTCGTTTCCCCCGGCGCGCGGGCTTCTCCCGGGCGCCGGTTGTCCAGCCTGTTGTACTCTCCTGAAAAAAATCTGTGCGTTAGGTCGCAATATTCTGCACTACATCGTCCAGCATACGGGAAAACGATTGCCCCGCGATGCCGCTCACACTTTACCGCCCGCACAATCGCAACACTGATTCCAGTATTAAGGATTGGAGTCCAGTATGTTGGAATCAACAAAAGTCCCGGCGCTGACCCGCGCGATTGAGATCCTCAATTTAATCAGCCGCATTGGCCCCTGCAGCGCAGCCACCATCATTGCCGAACTGGGGATCCCGAAAAGCACGGTTTATCTGCTGCTGGGCGAGCTAAAAAAACAGCGCTTCATCAGTATGGATAATCAGGATAACTACTGCCTGTGGACCAAGCTGGTGGAGCTGGCCGGGCAGGCGCTGAGCAAAATGGATCTGCGCGAGCTGGCGCGTCCGCGCCTCACCCGACTGATGGATGAGTGCGGTCTGCTTTGTCATCTGGGCATCATCGATCAGGGTAACGCCTACTACATTCTTAAAATTGAGTCTCCCGCCACCATTAGCGTGCGTTCGCACGAAGGCAAGAGCCTGTCGCTTTATCGCTCCGGGATCGGCAAATGTTTGCTGGCCTGGCAGCCCGCCAGCGTTCAGGCGTCGATTATCGACGACCTGCAGTGGGAGCGGGCCACGCCAACGACCATCACCGATGCTCAACAGCTGCGGGAAGAGCTGGGGCGGATCCGCGCCCGAGGCTGGAGCTTTGATAATGGCGAGGACTATCCGGATGTGCGCTGTGTCGCCGCGCCGGTGTTTAACGCCAATAACGACCTGACCGCCGCCATCTCGGTGGTGGGCACCCGTCTGCAAATCAATGAAGACAATCGCGATTATCTGGCCGGTAAGGCGATTGCCTGCGCGAAAGATATTTCCCGTCTGCTGGGGTGGAAAAGCCCCTTCGAACAACTCGCCTCATCATAAGGAGAACATCATGACCCTACCGAAAATTAAACACGTCCGTGCCTGGTTCATCGGCGGCGCCACGGCAGAGCAGGGCGCCGGCGGCGGCGATTACCACGACCAGGGGGCTAACCACTGGATTGACGATCATATCGCCACCCCGATGAGCAAATATAAAGAGTATGAGCAGTCCCGGCAGTCGTTTGGCATCAACGTGCTGGGGACGCTGATTGTGGAAGTGGAAGCCGACAACGGACAGACCGGCTTTGCGGTGTCGACGGCTGGGGAGATGGGCTGCTTTATCGTGGAAAAACATCTCAACCGCTTTATCGAAGGCAAATGCGTCAGCGATATCAAACTGATCCATGACCAGATGCTTAACGCCACCCTTTACTACGCGGGATCCGGCGGCCTGGTGATGAATACCCTCTCCTGTGTCGACCTGGCGCTGTGGGATCTGTTCGGGAAAGTGGTTGGCCTGCCGGTCTACAAACTGCTGGGCGGGGCAGTGCGCGACGAAATCCAGTTCTATGCCACCGGCGCGCGTCCGGACCTGGCGCAGGAGATGGGCTTTATCGGCGGTAAAATGCCTACCCACTGGGGGCCGCACGATGGCGACGCCGGGATCCGCAAAGACGTCGCCATGGTGGCTGACATGCGTGAAAAATGCGGCCCGGATTTCTGGTTAATGCTGGACTGCTGGATGAGTCAGGACGTTAACTATGCCACCAAACTTGCCCATGCCTGCGCCCCTTATAACCTCAAGTGGATCGAAGAGTGCCTGCCGCCGCAGCAGTATGAAGGCTATCGCGAGCTGAAGCGCCAGGCGCCGGCCGGGATGATGGTGACCAGCGGCGAGCACCACGGCACACTGCAGTCCTTCCGCACCCTGTCGGAAACCGGCATCGATATTATGCAGCCCGACGTCGGCTGGTGCGGCGGCTTAACCACCCTGGTGGAGATCGCGGCCATCGCCAAAGCGCGCGGGCAGCTGGTGGTGCCCCACGGCTCGTCGGTTTACTCACATCATGCGGTGATCACCTTCACCAACACGCCGTTCAGCGAGTTTCTGATGACCAGTCCGGACTGCGCCACGCTGCGTCCGCAGTTCGACCCGATCCTGCTCGGCGAGCCGGTGCCGGAGAGAGGGCGCATTCATAAATCGGTCCTGGACAAACCCGGCTTTGGCGTCGAGCTCAATCGCGACTGCAACCTGAAGCGTCCTTATCAACACTGATTGCGTCGGGCCGCCCGGCGGCCCGCGCCTGAGGATATTATGATGAGCAACACTCTGCTGGAGAGCGTGGTGAAGAAAAACCGCGCCCGCTTAATCCCCTTTATGCTGGCGCTGTACGTGCTGGCGTTTCTTGACCGTTCGAATATCGGTTTCGCCAAAGAGACCTACCAGCTGGATACCGGGCTCAGCAATGAGGCCTACGCTCTGGGGGCCGGTATCTTCTTTGTGGTCTATGCCTTCCTCGGGGTGCCGGCCAATCTGCTGATGCGCAAATTTGGCGCCAGAAAATGGATCGGCTGCACCACGCTGCTGTGGGGCGTGCTGTCGGCGGCGATGGCGTGGGCGGATACGGAAGCGAAATTCCTGCTGGTACGTACCCTGCTGGGCGCGGCGGAGGCGGGATTCTTTCCCGGAATGATCTACCTCACTTCACAGTGGTTTCCTCAGCAAAACCGCGCCAGCATTATGGGGCTGTTTTATATGGGGGCGCCGCTGGCCCTGACGCTGGGATCGCCTTTATCCGGTGCGCTGCTGGAGATGCATGGGTTGATGGGCCATCCCGGCTGGTTCTGGATGTTTGTCATTGAAGGCCTGCTCGCCGTCGCCGCGGGAGCGTTCACCTTCTTCTGGCTGGACGATTCGCCGCAGCATGCCCGCTTCCTGAGCATAGAGGAGAAACAGGCGCTGATCGGCGAGCTGGCGCGCGAGGAGGAGAAAAAGATTGCCTCGCGCCTGTCCGATGCGCTGCGTAACGGGCGGGTCTGGCAGCTGGCGCTGATTTATCTGACCATTCAGGTGGCGGTCTATGGTCTGATTTTCTTCCTGCCCACCCAGGTTGCTGCGCTGCTGGGCACCAAAGTTGGCTTCGTTGCCTCGGTGGTGACGGCTATCCCGTGGGTGGCAGCGCTGTTTGGCACCTGGCTTATCCCTCGCTACTCCGATCGCACCGGCGAGCGGCGCAATATTGCCGCCCTGACGCTGCTGGCGGCGGCGGTCGGGATTGCGGTGTCCGGACTGGTGGCGCCGGTGCTGGCTATCATCGCGCTGTGCGTGGCGGCGGTTGGGGTGATTGCCGTGCAGCCGGTCTTCTGGACGATGCCGACGCAGCTGCTGTCCGGCACGGCGCTGGCCGCCGGGATTGGCTTTGTTAACCTGTTTGGCGCCATCGGCGGTTTTCTGGCGCCGATCGTGCGCGTGCAGGCCGAAAATTTGTTCGCCAGCAGCGCCGCCGGACTGTTAACCCTGGCCGGCGTCGCCATTGTCGGGGTGGTCATTATCTTTTCATTGAGCTTTACCCGCGCGGTACCCCAGCGCGGCAGCGTACAGCATTGAATAAAGGAATCGCTATGAACGCACTGTTATCTAACCCCTTCAAACGGGGATTATTACGCGGTGAGACGCAAATCGGCCTGTGGCTGAGC
The DNA here is from genome assembly GCF_057784655.1 of Klebsiella sp. PK18. NCBI lineage: Bacteria > Pseudomonadati > Pseudomonadota > Gammaproteobacteria > Enterobacterales > Enterobacteriaceae > Klebsiella > Klebsiella sp. PK18. The sequence goes on from NZ_CM173493.1 coordinate 1,520,044, forward strand.
TCCACCTCCTCCTACATGGCCGAGATCGCCGCGACCTCGGGATACGACTGGCTGCTGATCGACGGAGAGCATGCGCCGAACACGATTCAGGACCTTTATCATCAGCTGCAGGCGATTGCCCCCTACGCCAGCCAGCCGGTCATCCGTCCGGTCGAGGGCAACCGCAGCCTGATAAAACAGGTGCTGGATATTGGCGCCAGAACGTTGCTGGTGCCGATGGTCGATACCGCCGAGCAGGCGCGGGAAGTGGTCTCGGCGACCCGTTATCCGCCCATCGGTAGCCGCGGTGTTGGCGCTGGCGTGGCGAGAGCGGCGCGCTGGGGAAGGATAGAGAATTATATGGCGGAGGCGAATGACGAACTCTGTCTGCTGATACAGGTCGAGAGCCGAACCGCGCTGGAGAATCTGGACGCGATTCTTGAGGTGGACGGCATTGACGGGGTGTTTATCGGTCCGGCGGATCTCTCCGCCTCGCTGGGTCACCCGGACGATGCCGGCCATCCTGACGTGCAGCGGGTGATCGAGCAGAGCATCCGGCGCATTCGCGCGGCGGGGAAAGCGGCCGGATTTCTGGCGGTCGACCCGGCGATGGCAGAAAAATGTCTTGCCTGGGGGGCCAACTTCGTGGCGGTCGGGGTGGACACCATGCTGTATACCCAGGCGCTGGACCGCCGGCTGGCGATGTTCAAACCCACCTGCGCCCAGCCGCAGGAGAAAGCGAGCTATTAACTATTGATGGCGGAGGCTGGCGCTGGGCTCAGGCGAGCGCTTGCGCCAGTACCGTCAGCGGATGCTCGCAGCGTTTGCTGGTGGACATCTCAATCTGCCATTTGCAGGTCTCGCAGTCGGTCACGACGATGTCGGCGCCACTCTCCTCAATCTGGCGGAACAGCGGGGCGCCGATAGCCTGGGATACCGCATAATTCTCAGTTTTAAACCCGTAGGTACCCGCGATGCCGCAGCACTGCGAATCCAGCACCTCCAGCTGCAGGCCGGGGATCAGCCGCAGCAGCTCGAGGGTATACAGCGACCAGCCCATCTTTTCCATATGACACGGGGTGTGATAGACCACCTTCAGCGGCAGCCGGCGCAGCGGTAGCGTCTTGCCGGCATCCAGCTGTTTCCAGATCCAGCGGGTGGCCAGCTCGACCCGATCGCGAAGATCGCTGTTGTCGACATCGAGGAGATGAGGGTATTCATCACGTAGCGTAAAGGTGCAGGTCGAGGAGGTGGCAATGATCGGCAGCGTGTTTTCCCGCATCGCAGCGACGTTACTCTGCGCCTGTTTACGCGCCTTGTCGAAAAAGCCGTTGGCGATCAGCGGCACGCCGCAGCATTTTTCCTTCGATAACAACTGCACGCCGGTACCCAGCGCGTTGACGACGCGGATCAGATCCTTACCCAGCTGCGGATGGTTATAGTTGACGTAGCAGCCATGAAAGAAGACCACCTGCTCAGGGTACTGCGCCTGTCTGGCCGCGAGCTGGCGGTAAGCGCGGCGGAAGGTGCCGAAGCCATATTTCGGTAGTGTGCGCCGGTGGTCGATTTTAAGCGCCGCGTCGAGCAGGCGGCGCACCGGTTTTAAACCGGTCGTGGCGTTGACCAGGGGGGCAAAGGGAGTGGAAAGGGTGCCCATCAGGTCGGTATGGCTGAGGATGGCGTCGCGCAGGGTCGGCTTTTGCTGGCCGTACTGTGCCCGGGCGCGCTGAATGATATCGCCAATTTTCACATCCGACGGGCAGGCAACCTCGCAGCGCTTGCAGTTAATGCAGTACTTCAGCGCCTCGTCGTACAGCGCGCCATCCTTCAGACGCAGACGTTCGCCGTCCGGCCCCGCCTGTTTCGGGCCGGGATAGCGTGGATTGACCCGACTTACCGGGCAGGTGGTGGTACAGACCGTGCACTTAATGCAGCTTTCAAAACGGGTATCGTTCATGGCCGGCCTCCGGCAAGGGCGTGGATCTGTCTGGCGGCGTGCAGCGCGGTAACGGCGCAGACGCCGCCGCCACAGCCGAGCTGAATGGCATCGAACCCGCCGAGCAGCGAACCGATGGCAAACAGATTATGGAACGGCTGCCCGCCCTGCAGGGGGCGCAGCAGGGCATCGGTTTTCACACCGAACCGCTGCCACGGTTGTGAGGCGAAGAAATCGCGCTGGTACCAGCTTTCCCGTGGCAGGGTCTGCTGCAGATCGAGGCCGAGGATCGGCTCGCGCACGCTATCGCGAGTGGCGACAAGACCGTTGCTGAAAAAGCTGCCGCTGGCCAGCACGGTGAAACGCGGACGCAGCGCGACATCGCCGTGATTTCGCGTCCAGACGGCCTCGACGGCGCCCTGTCGATGGCTGATTTTCACCACTTCATCGCCAGCAAGCCAGGTGCCGCCCTCGCGAATGAACTGACGCTGAAGCTGGCTATGCAGGCGCATCCCCGGCACCGAAGGCGGCAGCGTCGGCAGCAAACGCAGCGGGCAGGGCAGGCGCGTCTGCAGCCAGCGGTACAGGCGATCGTCGGCGAGGCCAAAACAGGCGGGCATGATCAGCAGGTCATGCTGCTGCGCCAGCGGCAGCAGCGCTGCATGCAGGGCCGGCCATAGATTCTCATCATCCAGTACGCGGGCGATATTGGCGGCGCGAAACTCGGTGGGGTTGTCACGCAGCACATCCAGCAGCGGTAACTCGATTTCCACCGCCGCGGCGGTAACTCCGTGTTGACCGAGCGCGGCGGCGGCGAGATGTGGCTGAAAATCAGCAAAACCGCTGATCCCCACCAGGCAGACGCCTTGCTGCGGCAGTGGCGCCAGCGGAACCTCTTGTGGTGACAACCATGCCGGGCGCAACGTCCCCAGCGGCGTCACCCGTCGGTGAGGCTGGCGCGCGTCGCCCTGCATCACCGCGCCGCAGGCGGCCAGCAGGGCTTCGGTCTGTGTCGCGTATTCGAGTACCGCCCCGGCGCCGAGCCGGGAATAAGGGTGTTCAGGAAGCTGTTCAGCGAGTTGCTGCAGACCTTGTGCGACGTCAGTAACGTTATCGCCGTTGGGCAGCGCCGAGAGCAGGTCTAACGACGCGGAGGAAAAATGCAGCGCGCTCTGCCCGCGGCTGATAATGACGCTGCGCAGGCCGTACTGATTCAGCGCCAGCCCGCACAACAGGCCGGCGAGCCCGCCGCCGACAATTGCGCAATCAAACTTCATCCTGGTGCTCCTGTGGCAGTCCGCACAGGCCGAGGTAGACCCAGCGGGTAAATTCGCTTTCGCGCAGTGCATCGCCCCAGGCGATGGGCTGAACGCCCTTCCAGCGTTCATTGAGAAACGCCGAGAGCTGGGTCAACGACTGCGCGGGGGTGGTGACGTTAAAGCGCTGCAACAGTCCGGCAGCGCGGCAGGCGCAGAGTTCCCCCTGGCAGGTGCCCATGCCAATCCGGGTGCGGCGGCGCAGGTCGAGGAGGGTGTTGACCGCCAGATTTTCCACCGCGTATTTCACTTCGCCAGCGGTAACGGCTTCGCATTCGCAGACCAGGCTACGGTGCTGGCGGCTGTCGCCAAGCCAGGCAGGAGTGCGATCGCCGTGACGGTAGACGGCCGAGCCGCGCAGCGGGGTGGGGAGGGAGATAATTTTTTGCAGGGTACTTTCCGTTGGCTCCTGTGAACCGGGCAGCGGGGTCTCGGCCGTGCTACAGGGGGTGGTGTTTCCCAGCTTACGACAGACGGCGTCGGTGGCCCACTCGGCCATCAGGCGATAGGTCATCAGCTTGCCGCCGGTGATAGTAATGAAGCCTTCCATACCGTCACGCTGGGCATGGTCGAGCAGGACGATGCCGCGGCTGACGCTGCGCCCGCTGGGGTCGTTATCGCTGGCCACCAGCGGGCGGACGCCGGAGTAGGCGCGGAGGATCCGGGTGCGGCCCATGATCGGCGCCAGCTTTTCGCCTTCGCGCAGCAGGGTATCGACTTCCGCCGTCGTTACCCGGTTGTCGTCAATGTCGTCATAAGGAATATGCATTGAGGTGGTGCCGATCAGCGAGATGGTATCCCCGGGCACCAGAATATCGGCGTCGGCCGGCTTACGGCAGCGGTTGATCACCAGGTTGTTAATCCGGTGGTCAAGGATCAACAGCGATCCCTTCGCCGGGAACATGGTGATGCGCAGGTCGGCATATTCCGCAATGCGCTGCCCCCAGATCCCGGCGGCGTTAACCACCACCCCGGCGTACAGCGTGCGGGCCTGGTGAAGTTGGCGGTCGTATACCTGGACGCCACAGACGCGATCGCCCTGGCGTAGCAGGCTTGTTACTTCGCAGCCGGTAAGGATCTGCGCGCCGTGTTCGCGGGCGTCGAGCATATTGGCCGCGGTGAGGCGAAACGGGTCGATGGTGCCGTCCGGGACCTGCACTGCGCCCAGCAGCGTCGGGTTGACGGCGGGCTCCCGGCGCAGCGCTTCCTGCGGGGAGAGCGGGGTAGCTTCAATGCCGGCCTGCTGGCAGGCGGTGATAAAAGTCTGCTGATACGCCAGGTCATCTTCAGGCAGGGTAATAAACAGACCGCCGGACGGTTCGATACAGTGGCGGGCGATGCGGCGCAGGATGCGGTTCTCACTGATGCATTCGCGAGCGGATTCGTTGTCGGTCACCGCATAGCGGGCGCCGCTGTGCAGCAGTCCATGATTACGGCCGGTGGCCCCGGTGGCGATATCATGGCGCTCAATGAGCAGCGTTCGTAATCCGCGCCGGGCGCAGTCGCGGGCGATACCGGCGCCGGTTGCTCCGCCGCCGATGATAATGACCTCGCTATCAAGACGTCCCGTCATCTTCAGCTCCTCTGCTTTCGTTTAACGCCATTTAGCCACAATTCATAAGGTTATTGTTTGATTTCGAGCATATTCGCGCGTTATTTGAGCGTGTTATGTGATTTCGTGCTCACATTAGAACGTTTTGTCATATTTCTGTAACAAATTGTGCGATGTTTCACAGTATCAACTCTACGTATTGCCTACCATCGCGACCATATTTGAAGTTGGTGATTAATCTGGGATTTTGTCGTGACGTCAGTAGAAAACAGCAAGGGCCACGGAGGCTGATATGTTAAGTATTTTTAAACCCGCCGCGCATAAAGCGCGTTTGCCAGCAGCGGAGATCGACCCGCTGTATCGTCGATTACGCTGGCAGATTTTCATTGGCATCTTTTTTGGTTATGCCGCTTACTATCTGGTTCGTAAGAACTTTGCCCTGGCGATGCCTTATCTGATTGAGCAGGGCTTCTCCCGTGGCGACCTCGGTTTCGCCCTTTCCGGCATCTCCATCGCCTACGGATTTTCGAAATTCATCATGGGCTCGGTCTCTGACCGCTCGAATCCGCGCATTTTCCTGCCGGCCGGCTTGATCCTCGCCGCACTGGTGATGTTGGTGATGGGCTTTGTACCGTGGGCGACTTCCAGCATCATGATCATGTTCGTATTGCTGTTTCTTTGCGGATGGTTCCAGGGGATGGGCTGGCCGCCGTGCGGCCGGACCATGGTGCACTGGTGGTCGCAGAAAGAGCGCGGTGGGATTGTCTCGGTGTGGAACTGCGCGCATAACGTCGGCGGCGGTATTCCGCCGCTGCTGTTCCTGCTGGGGATGGCGTGGTTTAACGACTGGCACGCGGCGCTGTATATGCCGGCTTTCGGCGCGATCCTGCTGGCGATTTTTGCCTTCGCGATGATGCGCGATACCCCGCAGTCCTGCGGTCTGCCGCCGATCGAAGAGTATAAAAACGACTATCCGGATGACTATAGCGAAAAACACGAAGAAGAGCTGACGGCGAAGCAGATCTTTATGCAGTACATTCTGCCGAACAAGCTGCTGTGGTACATCGCTATCGCTAACGTCTTCGTTTATCTGCTGCGCTACGGCATTCTCGACTGGTCGCCGACCTACCTGAAAGAGGTCAAACACTTCGCGCTGGATAAATCCTCCTGGGCCTACTTCCTGTACGAGTACGCGGGGATCCCTGGCACGCTGCTGTGCGGCTGGATGTCGGACAAAGTGTTTAAAGGCAACCGCGGCGCGACCGGCGTGTTCTTTATGACCCTGGTGACCATCGCCACTGTCGTTTACTGGCTGAACCCGCCGGGTAATCCGGGCGTGGATATGGCCTGTATGATCATCATTGGCTTCCTGATTTACGGCCCGGTGATGCTGATCGGTCTGCATGCGCTGGAACTGGCGCCGAAAAAAGCCGCCGGTACCGCTGCGGGCTTCACCGGTCTGTTTGGCTATCTCGGCGGTTCCGTAGCCGCGAGCGCCATCGTCGGCTACACCGTCGATTTCTTCGGCTGGGACGGCGGCTTCATGGTGATGATCGGCGGCAGCGTGCTGGCGGTTATCCTGCTGGTTATCGTGATGCTTGGCGAGCGTCGTCATCATCAACAACTGAAACAAGCCTAAGGAGCGACGATGAACATGAAACTCACCGCGCTAATGAGCGGCATGATTTTGGCCAGTTCGGCGCTGTGCTTCAGCGCTGTCGCAGCGGAGAAAATGGTCATCGCCCACCGCGGCGCCAGCGGGTATCTGCCGGAACATACCCTGCCGGCGAAAGCGATGGCTTACGCTCAGGGGGCGGATTACCTTGAGCAAGATCTGGTGATGACCAAAGACGACCGGCTGGTGGTGTTGCACGACCACTATCTCGATCGGGTGACTGACGTTGCGCAGCGTTTCCCGCAGCGGGCGCGTCAAGACGGTCGTTTTTACGCTATTGACTTTACCCTGGCCGAGATTAAGTCGTTGAAGTTTACCGAAGGTTTTGAGCCGAAAAATGGTAAGAACGTGCAAACCTATCCCGGGCGTTTCCCGATGGGCAAATCCGATTTCCGCATTCATACCTTTGAAGAAGAGATTGAGTTTGTCCAGGGGCTGAACCATTCGACGGGTAAAAATATCGGTATCTACCCGGAAATCAAAGCGCCGTGGTTCCACCATCAGGAAGGCAAAGATATTGCCGCCAGCACGCTGAAAGTGCTGAAGGAATATGGCTATACCAGCAAGCAGGATAAGGTTTATCTGCAGTGCTTTGACGCTAATGAGCTCAAACGTATCAAAAATGAGCTGGAACCGAAGATGGGCATGGATCTCAATCTGGTGCAGCTCATCTCCTATACCGACTGGAATGAAACCCAGCAGAAACAGGCAGATGGCAAATGGGTGAACTACAGCTACGACTGGATGTTCCAGCCGGGTGCGATGGCGCAGATTGCGCAGTACGCCGACGGTATTGGCCCGGATTACCATATGCTGGTGGCGGAAGGCTCGAAGCCGGGCGCGGTGAAGCTGACGGCGATGGTAAAAGAGGCGCATGCCAGCCATCTGCAGGTGCATCCGTACACCGTGCGTGCGGATCAGCTGCCGGAGTACGCGACTAACGTTAATCAGCTCTATGACCTGCTGTATCACCAGGCGGGCGTCGACGGCTTGTTTACCGATTTCCCGGATAAAGCGGTGCAGTTTCTGAACGCTAAACGCTAAAAAGCCGGGTGGCGGCTACGCCTTACCCGGGCTACGGTCTGTGCGGCCTGCCTTTAATTTATTCACCATGCTGGCTGAAACTGCCGGTGTTGGTGGCCTCAAAATCGCTGAGACGTTCCCGGCAGGCCGGGGCAGCCCGCATGGATGCGGGCTGAGGGCCGTGATTTGCAGGGACGCTGCCTCGGCCCGACCCGAAGCCTGCAGGGATAAGTCGAAGGCACCACGAAGTGGCGATTTTGGCGGCCAGAGCCCGGGAGTACAGAGGGCGGCGGCGACTGGCCGCCCTCTGTGCGCTCCCTGCGCCACGGAAAACATATTGCATAAAAATTAACCGGGAGCGCAATATCCTCTGAAGCGACACGCGATAAACGTTTTTCTCAAGCGAAAAAGTTGCAAACCGATAACAGTATCTACGAACTGCGGTTTTGTAGGTCAGGTAAGCGTAGCGCCACCTGACAAGACTACATCTCGATCTCGATATCGCCTTTCGCCCGGCAGCAGCAGGGCAAAATTTCCCCCGGCTGGATAAAGGCCAGCGGCTCGGTCAGCCAGTCAACCTGGCCGGAAACCAGACGCGTGCGGCAGGAACCGCAATAGCCTTCGCGGCACTGATATTCCACATCGATATTATGCGACTCCAGCGCCGCCAGCAGGGAAGGGTGTTCATCCTGACACTCAAGGCGAGTGTCAGAGATTTTCAGGAAAATCCGCTTCATTACAGCTGGAAGTTGCTCAGGTCGTCGGCATCGACTTCAGAATCGATCTGGCCGACGAGATACGAGCTGACTTCCACTTCCTGCGGCGCCACCTGGACGTTATCGGAGACCAGCCAGGTGTTGATCCATGGGATTGGGTTGGAGCGGGTCTGGAATGGCAGATCGAGGCCGACCGCCTGCATGCGGATATTGGTGATGTACTCGACGTACTGGCAGAGAATATCTTTGTTCAGGCCGATCATTGAGCCGTCGCGGAACAGATAGTCCGCCCACTCTTTCTCCTGCTGCGCCGCCAGCACGAACAGGTCATAGCACTCCTGCTTGCACTCTTCGGCGATTTCCGCCATCTCCGGATCGTCGCTGCCGGAGCGCAGCAGGTTCAGCATATGCTGGGTGCCGGTCAGGTGCAGCGCTTCATCGCGAGCGATCAGGCGGATAATTTTGGCGTTACCTTCCATCAGCTTGCGCTCGGCGAAAGCGAAGGAGCAGGCGAAGCTAACGTAGAAGCGGATCGCTTCCAGGGCGTTAACGCTCATCAGACACAAATAGAGTTTCTTTTTCAGCTCGCGCAGATTCACGGTCACGGTTTTACCGTTGACGGTGTGGGTGCCTTCACCCAGAAGATGCCAGTAGCTGGTCATTTCGATCAGCGAATCGTAATAGTGAGAGATGCCTTCCGCACGTTTCTGGATCTGCTCGTTGGTCACGATATCGTCGAACACGGTCGCCGGATCGTTGACGATGTTGCGGATGATATGGGTGTAGGAGCGTGAGTGGATGGTCTCGGAGAAGGCCCAGGTTTCCACCCAGGTTTCCAGCTCCGGGATGGAGATCAGCGGCAGCAGCGCGACGTTCGGGCTGCGGCCCTGGATGGAATCGAGCAGCGTCTGGTACTTCAGGTTGCTGATGAAAATATGTTTTTCATGTTCCGGCAGCGCCTGGTAGTCGATGCGATCGCGGGAAACGTCAACCTCTTCCGGACGCCAGAAGAAGGAGAGCTGCTTTTCAATCAGCTTTTCAAAGATGTCATATTTTTGCTGATCGTAGCGGGCCACGTTAACCGGCTGGCCAAAAAACATCGGTTCCAGCAGCTGATCGTTTTTCGTCTGTGAAAAAGTGGTGTATGCCATTGAAGTGAGTCCTGTTGAAATGTATTGCCCGGCGGTACTGCATTGGCCGGGCCTACACAATCGTAGGCCGGGTAAGCATCGCGCCACCCGGCAAAAATAACTTAGATCTTACAAGCGCCGCTTTCGCAGCCGTCGTCCTGGATGGACGGGGCCAGGTCATCCTGAGCGTCTTCTGCGCCATCACGGGTGTTGTGATAGTACAGCGTTTTGACACCGAATTTATAGGCGTTGAGCAGGTCTTTGAGCAACTGCTGCATCGGCACTTTTCCGGACGGGAAGCGCGTCGGATCGTAGTTGGTGTTGGCAGAGATCGACTGGTCGATAAACTTCTGCATGATACCCACCAGCTGCAGATAACCGTCGTTGTTCGGCATTTCCCACAGCAGCTCATAGGCGTTCTGCAGATTTTCGTAATCCGGCACCACCTGGCGCAGGATACCGTCCTTGGACGCTTTGATACTGACGTGGCCGCGCGGCGGCTCAATGCCGTTGGTGGCGTTGGAGATCTGCGATGAGGTCTCGGACGGCATCAGTGCGGAGAGCGTGGAGTTACGCAGACCGTGGGTTTTAATGGATTCGCGCAATGCTTCCCAGTCGAAGTGCAGAGATTCGCTGACGATGCCGTCCAGGTCTTTCTTATAGGTATCGATCGGCAGGATACCCTGCGCATAGGTGGTTTCATTGAACCACGGGCAGGCGCCCTGCTCGATAGCCAGCTCGTTGGAGGCCTTCAGCAGGTAGTACTGAATCGCTTCGAAGGTTTTGTGCGTCAGGTTGTTGGCGCTGCCGTCGGAGTAGCGTTTGCCATGCTTCGCCAGATAGTAAGCGAAGTTGATCACGCCGATGCCCAGCGTACGACGCCCCATCGCGCCGCGTTTGGCGGCCGGGATCGGGTAATCCTGATAGTCCAGCAGCGCATCCAGGGCACGCACCGCCAGCACCGCCAGCTCTTCCAGCTCGTCGAGGCTGTCAATCGCGCCGAGGTTGAAGGCCGACAGGGTGCACAGCGCGATTTCGCCGTTTTCGTCGTTGACGTCTTCCAGCGGTTTGGTCGGCAGGGCGATCTCCAGGCACAGGTTAGACTGACGCACCGGGGCGACTACCGGATCGAACGGGCTGTGGGTGTTGCAGTGGTCGACGTTCTGGATGTAGATGCGGCCGGTAGAGGCGCGTTCCTGCATCATCAGCGAGAACAGCTCAACGGCTTTAATACGCTGCTTGCGAATGCTGTCGTCCTGCTCGTACTGGGTGTACAGGCGCTCAAACTCGTCCTGATCGGCAAAGAAGGCGTCATACAGGCCCGGGACATCGGAAGGGCTGAACAGGGTAATGTCGCCGCCCTTCAGCAGACGGGTGTACATCAGCTTGTTGATCTGCACCCCGTAGTCCATATGACGAACGCGGTTGGCGTCGGTACCGCGGTTGTTTTTCAGCACCAGCAGGCTTTCCACTTCCAGATGCCACATTGGGTAGAAGAGGGTCGCCGCGCCGCCGCGAACGCCGCCCTGCGAGCAGGATTTCACCGCGGTCTGGAAATGTTTGTAGAACGGAATGCAACCGGTGTGGAAGGCTTCGCCGCCGCGGATCGGGCTGCCCAGCGCGCGAATGCGCCCGGCGTTGATGCCGATCCCGGCGCGCTGGGAAACGTATTTCACAATCGCGCTGGAGGTGGCGTTGATGGAATCCAGGCTGTCGCCGCACTCGATCAGCACGCAGGAGCTGAACTGACGGGTTGGGGTGCGCACGCCGGACATGATTGGCGTCGGCAGCGAGATTTTAAAGGTCGATACCGCGTCGTAGAAACGCTTAATGTAGTCCAGACGGGTTTCGCGCGGGTAGTTCGAGAACAGACACGCGGCGACCAGAATATAGAGGAACTGTGCGCTCTCATAAATTTCGCCGGTAACGCGGTTTTGTACCAGATACTTGCCTTCCAGTTGCTTAACGGCTGCGTAGGAGAAGTTCATGTCGCGCCAGTGGTCGAGGAAACCGTCCATCTGCTGGAACTCTTCTTCCGTGTAGTCTTCCAGCAGATGATGATCGTATTTACCCTTCTCGACCATCTTCACCACGTGATCGTAGAGCGCCGGCGGCTCAAACTGGCCGAAGGCTTTTTTACGCAAATGGAAAATCGCCAGACGCGCGGCGAGGTACTGGTAATCCGGCGCGTCGCGGGAGATCAAATCCGCGGCGGCTTTAATAATGGTTTCGTGGATGTCCGCGGTTTTGATGCCGTCATAGAACTGGATATGGGAGCGCAGCTCTACCTGGGAAATCGAAACGTTATTCAGTCCTTCTGCCGCCCAATCCAGTACGCGATGGATTTTGTCGAGATTGATGCGCTCGGTGGTCCCGTCGCGCTTTGTCACCAGCAGACTCTGATTCATGTGGATTTTACCTGTCCGTGAAAGAAAATATCCCCCGTTTATCCACAGAAGGCCGTTGTGACTAACTCTGTGGATAAATACTATATGTAGGGGGTTGTCGATAAAAGAAACGCTATATGGTGAGTATTTTAGTAAGGAATCTTTTGAGTACAAGGGTTGATTTTGACGTTAAATTGAGGTTGCGGAAGGGTAATAATCCGCAAGTCCACGTCGCATAAGGCCTGGAGAAGAAGTCAATAAAACAGAAAAAAAAATGAAAATTTGATCGAGTGCTGATTTCTTCATCGGAAGAAATAATCACGCGGCTTGATGCCGCGCAATCATCATAAGCGCAGGTGCTGACCTCAGTCCTGTTTGGCGGTCGTATGCAACATATAGTTAACATCAACCCCCGGCGCTAACTTGAAGGTGTTGGTCAGCGGATTGTAATGCAGACCGATGATATGCTGCTCTTTCAGAGTAGTCTGATCTACCCAGCTCAGCAGCTCGGCCGGTTTGATAAACTTCTTCACATCATGAGTGCCCTTAGGCACCATCTTCATGACATATTCCGCACCGACCACCGCCATCAGCCAGGCCTTGCCGTTGCGGTTGATGGTGGAGAAGAAGACCTGGCCGCCGGGCTTCACCAGCCGCGCGCAGGCATGCACCACCGACTGCGGGTCGGGCACGTGCTCCAGCATCTCCATGCAGGTCACGACGTCATACTGCTGCGGATGCTTCGCGGCATGTTCCTCAACCGTTTCCTGAACATAGTCCACCTGAATACCGCTCTCCAGGGCGTGCAGCTTCGCGACCTGCAGCGGTTCGGCGCCCATGTCCAGTCCGGTGACCGTCGCACCTTCGCGCGCCATGCTCTCGGCGAGAATGCCGCCGCCGCAGCCGACATCGAGGACTTTTTTACCGAACAGGCCGCCGGAGCGTTCGGCGATATAGCCCAGCCGCAGCGGGTTGATGCGGTGGAGCGGTTTGAACTCGCCCTCCAGATCCCACCAGCGCGAGGCGACGGCTTCGAATTTGGCGATTTCGGCATGATCGACGTTAGGGGCTACCGACGTTTTTTCGGCATTCATGGGCGCTTTTACTCCTTTTCTGTTCAGACCTGCGAGTATATCAGCAGCGCGCCATGAATAAACCGTATTGCTTTACCTCTATTAGCGCGGCTGTGTTATAATTTGCGACCTTTGAATCCGGGATACAGTAGAGGGATAGCGGTTAGATGAGCGACCTTGCGAGAGAAATTACACCGGTCAACATTGAGGAAGAGCTTAAGAACTCTTATCTGGATTATGCGATGTCGGTCATTGTTGGCCGTGCGCTGCCGGATGTCCGAGATGGCCTGAAGCCGGTACACCGTCGCGTACTTTACGCCATGAACGTATTGGGCAATGACTGGAACAAAGCCTATAAAAAATCAGCCCGTGTCGTTGGTGACGTAATCGGTAAATACCACCCGCACGGCGACTCCGCGGTATACGACACCATCGTTCGTATGGCGCAGCCGTTCTCGCTGCGTTACATGCTGGTGGACGGCCAGGGTAACTTCGGTTCCATCGACGGCGACTCCGCCGCGGCGATGCGTTATACCGAAATTCGTCTGGCGAAAATCGCTCATGAGCTGATGGCCGATCTTGAAAAAGAGACGGTCGATTTCGTCGACAACTATGACGGTACGGAGCGTATTCCGGACGTCATGCCGACCAAAATTCCTAACCTGCTGGTGAACGGCGCCTCCGGGATCGCGGTAGGGATGGCGACCAATATACCGCCGCATAACCTGACGGAAGTGATCAACGGCTGTCTGGCGTATGTTGACGATGAAGACATCAGCATTGAAGGGTTGATGGCGCATATTCCAGGCCCTGATTTCCCGACCGCCGCCATTATTAATGGCCGTCGTGGTATTGAAGAGGCTTACCGCACCGGTCGCGGTAAAGTGTATATCCGCGCGCGCGCGGAAGTGGAAGTGGACGCGAAATCCGGCCGCGAAACCATCATCGTGCACGAAATTCCGTATCAGGTGAACAAAGCGCGCCTGATTGAGAAAATCGCCGAGCTGGTCAAAGAAAAACGCGTGGAAGGCATCAGCGCGCTGCGTGACGAGTCTGATAAAGACGGGATGCGCATCGTGATTGAAGTGAAGCGCGATGCGGTAGGGGAAGTGGTGCTCAACAACCTCTACTCCCAGACCCAGCTGCAGGTCTCCTTCGGCATCAACATGGTTGCTCTGCACCATGGTCAGCCGAAGATCATGAACCTGAAGGACATCATCGCCGCGTTTGTACGCCACCGCCGTGAAGTGGTGACTCGTCGTACGATTTTCGAACTGCGCAAAGCGCGTGACCGGGCGCATATCCTCGAAGCGCTGGCCGTTGCGCTGGCCAACATCGACCCGATTATCGAACTGATCCGTCGCGCGCCGACCCCGGCAGAAGCGAAAACGGCGCTGGTTGCCCAGGCGTGGGATCTCGGTAACGTTGCGGCGATGCTGGAGCGCGCCGGTGATGACGCCGCGCGTCCGGAATGGCTGGAGCCAGAGTTCGGCGTGCGCGACGGTAAATACTATCTGACCGAGCAGCAGGCTCAGGCGATTCTGGATCTGCGTCTGCAGAAACTGACCGGCCTTGAGCATGAAAAACTGCTCGACGAATACAAAGAGCTGCTGGAGCAGATCGCGGAACTGCTGCACATTCTCGGCAGCGCCGACCGTCTGATGGAAGTGATTCGCGAAGAGCTGGAACTGATCCGCGATCAGTTCGGCGACGAACGTCGTACCGAAATCACTGCCAACAGCGCTGATATTAACATCGAAGATCTGATCAACCAGGAAGATGTGGTGGTCACCCTGTCGCATCAGGGCTATGTGAAGTATCAGCCGCTGACCGACTACGAAGCACAGCGTCGTGGCGGTAAAGGCAAGTCAGCAGCGCGCATTAAAGAAGAAGACTTTATCGACCGCCTGCTGGTGGCCAACACCCATGACACCATCCTCTGCTTCTCGAGCCGTGGCCGTCTGTACTGGATGAAGGTCTATCAGCTGCCGGAAGCCAGCCGCGGCGCGCGCGGTCGTCCGATCGTCAACCTGCTGCCGCTGGAAGCCGATGAGCGTATCACCGCCATCCTGCCGGTCCGCGAGTACGAAGAGGGCGTCAACGTCTTTATGGCGACCGCCAGCGGTACCGTGAAGAAAACCGCGCTGACCGAGTTCAGCCGTCCGCGTTCCGCCGGTATCATCGCGGTCAATCTGAACGAAGGCGATGAGCTGATCGGCGTCGATCTGACCTCTGGTCAGGACGAAGTGATGCTGTTCTCCGCGGCCGGTAAGGTTGTGCGCTTCAAAGAAGACGCCGTTCGCGCCATGGGCCGTACCGCCACCGGCGTACGCGGCATCAAGCTGGCGGAAAACGACAGCGTCGTCTCGCTGATTATTCCGCGCGGCGAAGGCGCGATCCTGACGGTAACGCAAAACGGTTACGGTAAACGTACCGCAGCGGCGGAGTATCCGACCAAATCGCGTGCCACTCAGGGCGTTATCTCGATCAAAGTCACCGAGCGTAACGGCTCCGTTGTGGGCGCCGTGCAGGTGGATGACTGCGATCAGATCATGATGATCACCGACGCCGGGACGCTGGTTCGTACCCGCGTTTCCGAAGTGAGCATCGTGGGCCGTAACACCCAGGGCGTGATCCTCATCCGCACCGCGGAAGATGAAAACGTGGTGGGTCTGCAGCGCGTGGCAGAGCCGGTGGACGACGAAGAACTGGATGCCATCGACGGTAGCGTAGCGGAAGGCGATGACGATATCGCCCCGGAAGCGGATACCGATGACGACATCGCCGAAGACGAAGAGTAATCGTCGCAGGTAAATGTTCTGAAAGGGCCGGGTATTCTCCCGGCCCTTTTTGCATTAAGATTGCGGCAAAGCCGGTTTACCGCTACTTTAACCCCATTCTGTTGAGTCCCTGACGGCCGAGCATCGCCACATTGAAATATCTTGCCTCGTTTCATACAACCCTGAAGGTTTCACGTTATCTGTTCAGAGCGCTGGCGGTATTACTGTGGCTGCTGATTGCGTTTGTCTCTGTGTTCTATATCGTCAATGCCCTGCACGAGCGGGAAGCCGAGATCCATCAGGAGCTCAATCTCAACGCCGATCAGGCCCAGCGCTATATTCAGCGTACGGCGGACGTGATTAAAGAGCTGAAGTACGTCGCCGGTAACCGCTTGTCGGCAGGGGACGCGGTAGCGCAAGGGCAAAACGGCGATATAGCGGTGCCCAACTTTGAACCCCTGTACCCAGATTCCGACTGCAGCGCGATGAGCAGCACCTGGCGTAATTCGCTGCAATCACTGGCGTGGTTTATGCGCTACTGGCGGGATAATTTTACCGCTGCCTACGACCTTAACCGCATCTTTCTCATTGGCAGCGATAACCTCTGCATGGCCAACTTTGGCCTACGGGACGTGCCGATTGAGCGCGATCAGGCGCTGAAAGTCCTGCATCAGCGCATTGAGCAATATCGCAACGCGCCGCAAAACGAGCGCGGCAACAACCTGTTCTGGATAAGCCAGGGCATGCGCCCCGGCGTGGGCTACTTTTATGCCCTGACCCCGGTCTATATGGCCAACCGTCTGCAGGCGATGCTCGGCGTGGAGCAGACCATCCGTATGGAGAGCTTCTTCACGCCAGGCAGTTTGCCGATGAGCGTGACGATTTTTGACGATAACGGCCAGCCGCTGATCTCGTTGGCCGGCGCGGAAGGCAAAATCCAGAGCGAAGCGAAGTGGATGCAGGAGCGGATGTGGTTTGGCTACAGCGCAGGCTTTCGCGAGCTGGTGCTGAAAAAAAGCCTGGCGCCGTCCTCCTTAAGTATCGTCTATTCCGTTTCGGTGGACCAGGTGCTGGAGCGGATCCGCATGCTCATCATCAACGCCATCATTCTCAATATTCTGACCGGAGCAATGCTGTTTGCGCTGGCGCGAATGTATGAGCGGCGCATTTTTATCCCGGCGGAAAATGATGCGCAGCGACTGGAAGAGCATGAACAGTTCAACCGCAAAATCGTGGCCTCAGCCCCGGTGGGGATCTGTATTCTGCGCACCGTCGACGGGACCAATATTCTCAGTAACGAGCTGGCGCACAACTACCTGAATATGCTGACCCATGAGGATCGCCAGCGGCTGACGCAGATTATCTGCGGCCAGCAGGTCAACTTTGTCGATGTGCTGACCAGCAACCATACCAACCTGCAGATTAGCTTTGTCCATTCGCGTTATCGCAATGAAAACGTCGCCATTTGCGTGCTGGTGGACGTTTCCGCCCGCGTGAAAATGGAGGAGTCGCTGCAGGAGATGGCCCAGGCGGCTGAACAGGCCAGCCAGTCGAAATCGATGTTCCTTGCGACCGTCAGCCATGAGCTGCGTACCCCGCTATACGGCATCATCGGTAACCTCGATCTGCTGCAGACTAAGGCCCTGCCGAAGGGCGTTGATCGCCTGGTGACGGCGATGAACAACTCTTCCAGCCTGCTGCTGAAAATCATCAGCGATATTCTCGATTTCTCGAAAATCGAGTCTGAGCAGTTGAAGATCGAGCCGCGGGAGTTTTCCCCGCGCGAAGTGATGAACCATATCTCTGCTAACTATCTGCCGCTGGTGGTACGCAAGCAGCTGGGTCTGTACTGTTTTATCGAGCCGGATGTCCCGGAGCAGATGTCCGGCGACCCGATGCGCCTGCAGCAGGTGATCTCTAACCTGCTGAGCAATGCGATTAAGTTCACCGACACCGGCTGTATTATCCTGCACGTCCAGTGTGCGGGGGATTATCTGCAGATCAGCGTCCGCGATACCGGGGAGGGGATCCCGGCGAAAGAGGTGTTGCGCCTGTTCGACCCCTTCTTCCAGGTGGGGACCGGCGTGCAGCGAAACTTCCAGGGCACCGGCCTTGGCCTGGCGATCTGTGAAAAGCTGATCAGCATGATGGATGGCGATATCGCCGTGGAAACGGAGCCGGGGATGGGCAGCCGTTTCACCATCCGTATCCCGCTGTATGGCGTGCAGAACACACCGCAGGTGACGGCGGACGGTTTCGCAGGCAAGACCTGCTGGCTGGCAATCCATAATACCTCGCTGGCGATGTTCGTCACGTCGCTGCTCAGCTATCACGGCCTGACGGTACGCCGCCATGCCGGAGAAACGCCGGACGCCGACGATGTCTTACTGACTGACGATGAAGCGCAGAGGGGCTGGCAGGGGAGTGCGATGGTCATCTTCTGCCGCCGCCATATCGGCATCCCGCAGGAGCGAGCGGCCGGAGAGTGGCTGCATAGCGTGACGACGCCGCATGAACTGCTGCCGCTGCTGGGGCGTATTTTCCACGTCGCCCTCGCCAGCGCGGAGAATAGCCGGGCGCTGATGGCGCCGGACGCGCAGATCGGTAATAACGACGACATGATGATCCTGGTGGTCGACGATCACCCGATTAACCGCCGTCTGCTGGCGGATCAGCTGGGATCGCTCGGCTACCAGTGCGTGACCGCTAACGACGGGGTCGACGCGCTCAACGTACTTAGCAAACAGCATATCGATATCGTGCTCAGCGACGTCAACATGCCCAATATGGATGGTTATCGTCTGACGCAGCGCATTCGTCAGCTTGGCCTGACGCTGCCGGTGATCGGCGTCACCGCCAATGCCCTGGCGGAAGAGAAGCAGCGCTGTCTTGAATCGGGGATGGACAGCTGCCTGTCCAAGCCGGTCACCCTCGACGTGCTGAAGCAAACGCTGACGGTGTATGCGGCGCGGGTACGTAACGGGCGGGAATAACGGGGAGCTCCGTCTCGCCGGGGCGAGACGGAGAAAACAAAGGGATTACTCTTTATCCGTCGAACTCAGCGAGACGGAGGAGAGGTAGTTCAGCAGCGCAATGTCGTTTTCCACGCCCAGCTTCATCATTGCCGACTTCTTCTGGCTACTGATGGTTTTGATGCTGCGGTTGAGCTTTTTAGCGATCTCGGTCACCAGGAAGCCTTCAGCGAACAGACGCAGCACTTCGCTCTCTTTCGGCGACAGGCGTTTATCGCCATAGCCGCTGGCGCTGATTTTTTCCAGCAGACGAGAGACGCTTTCCGGTGTGAATTTCTTCCCTTTCTGCAGCGCGGCCAGCGCTTTTGGCAGGTCGGTCGGCGCTCCTTGCTTGAGAACGATCCCTTCGATATCCAAATCCAGCACCGCGCTGAGGATCGCCGGGTTGTTGTTCATGGTCAGAACAATGATCGACAGATCCGGGAAGTGGCGCTTGATGTATTTAATCAGCGTGATCCCGTCGCCGTATTTATCACCGGGCATGGACAGATCGGTGATCAGCACATGGGCGTCCAGCTTCGGAAGATTGTTGATAAGGGCCGTGGAGTCTTCAAACTCGCCAACGACGTTCACCCACTCAATTTGCTCAAGTGACTTACGAATACCGAACAGTACGATCGGATGGTCATCGGCAATAATTACGTTCATAGTGTTCATGTATAAGGCTACCTTCTACAGCAAGCTCTTGACGTAAGCGTCAATGTCGCTGATATATTTTTCTATGCCTTGCGCATCCTTTTCGCGAATCAGATGCTCAAGCGTTTCACATAACTGCTTGCCGGGTATCAGATTAAGCATAGCAAATGCCCCTTTGAGGCGGTGGGCGGTTTGCGCCAGAGCAGCAAAATCGCCCGCTTCGATTTCAGTATACAATCTCTGAACATCATCCGGTACCGTATCGGCAAACAGTGCGTAATAGCCGCTGGCATGGAGTTCGGCGTTACTCTCGTTTCCTGAGGTGGCGGGCTGAACCGCCTCCTCCGCCAGCTGCTGCTCAATAAGCTGCAGGATAGCCTCCTGCATCGCCGTGCTAATATTAAAGTTGACCCGCAGTTGTCCCGGGCCGATCTTGCGTATCCCGACCTCATCATCGCTTAAAAGCAAGCCCGAAGCAGTAAGATTAGACGGATTATCCGTTAAATACAGATCGAACGCTTGACTTGTCGCCCGATCGTCCGGCGTGATGCAGGACGCCCCCCAGCTCTCCAGCTGGCGGGTGACAATCCGCCGCACTTCACTGGAAGTCACATCCAGCAGGACGATAACGTCATCCAGCAGATGTTCGCCCGCCTCTGGCGCCTCTTCGCTGGCCGGCATTTTCAGGTGCAGGGTATAACGCGTTCCCAGCGACTCCCGCGCTTTGATGGTCAACTGCCCACCCAGTTTGCGCGTCATGCGGTCGCACAGCCAGAAGGTGAGGGCGTTCGCCTTGCCGTACAGATCGCTCTGGGTCTCGTTGAGATACGGGAAGTGCAAATTGTCGATCTCGTTTGCCGAGACGCCGTTGCCAGTATCCAGAATACGGAAGGTCAAACGATCGCTGGCCGACTCGTCCTGGCAAACGTCGAGGGTGATCTTGCCGATAGGCGTGGTGGTGATGGAATACTGGATTAACAGTACCAGTGTGCGTCGCAGGGCTTCACGGTCACCGTAGCGCTGCTCACCGGCAGGAAGTGCGTTATTGATCAGCAGCTGCAGACCCTTGCGCTTCATCGCCGGCAGAACTTCCGGTACAACGTCATCGATCAGTTCCTGAACCGAGAACAGCGCCTGGCTGGTTTTCCAGGTGTCGCTTTCCAGCAGATTGGCGAGCTGAATGTCATCGATCAGTTTGACCAGCTCATCGGCATGCTGCGCCAGCGTTCGGTTCTCTGTACTGCTGAGCGCCGCCGCCTCTGCCGCCAGGTTCAGCGCGGGCTGCTTCAGGGCGCTGCCAATATGCTGCATAAAGGCCGCCCGCCCCTGCTGGTTTTTCTCATACAAGCGCTGGGCCTGCTTGAGCTTTTTATTGACCAGCACTTCGCGGTCCTGGTCTCGGATAATCAGGATCTGCGT
The DNA here is from genome assembly GCF_057784655.1 of Klebsiella sp. PK18. NCBI lineage: Bacteria > Pseudomonadati > Pseudomonadota > Gammaproteobacteria > Enterobacterales > Enterobacteriaceae > Klebsiella > Klebsiella sp. PK18. The sequence continues at coordinate 1,540,698 of NZ_CM173493.1, forward strand.
GCGCGGGGCTACCTGGCTGCGATACTGGCGGATTTCATACTGCTCATTATTGACGGTAGCCTGAATCACCCCCTGATGCTGGTCCGCCATATTGGTGATGTTCTGCAGATTCAGGTGCGGAAGCAGATGGTCGGCAATAGGGTTGCTGATAAGGGTTCGGTTGGCTTCCTGATCGTGAACCAGTAGCCCCAGCGGCAGCAAAGAAACAATTTCTTCATTTATAGCGCGCAGCAGACGCAGTTCGCTGTTGGCGGCGGAAGGGAGCCCGGCGCCAGACGGACTGCTGCGTCCTTTAAAGTGACGAAAGGTGGTAAAACCAAACAGCGCCAGCGCCAGCAGGCCAATGTTGAGCAGCAGCGGCAGAAGAATATTCTGCAGGGCGGCCAGCAGCATGCTGCTCAGCGGTACCGTCCAGAGCAACTGCATACCGGTAGTGCTGATATCGGTGGCGATGTCGATCTGCATGCCGTTAAAGGTGATCCCGATATGGTCGGTTGTCTCTTTGTCAGGATTGGTGGCAAGGTTTTGCGACGGGTCTGGCTCGATACGGAAGCTGTCCAACGCCATGCCCGGCGGGATCAGATCGTTAATCGGCAGGTCGAAAGCGACCACCGTGGCCAGATGTCCAGGCTGGTTGAAGGTGGTGCGTAACGTAAAGTAGTGCGCGTTCTGCCAGGCGAGATGGCGCAGCGGCGAGAAGGTCTCGCGCTCATCAAGGGTATTGGCCTGCAGCAGCATCTCCGCGCGCCGGGATTCCACGACGCTACTGATCGTTGACTCTTTAAAGCTTGAGGAGAGGTCCTTCAACGGCAGGGTTGAGACCAGAATCAGGCTATTATCCAGACCATTGAGATAGTACATCGACCATGGGATGGTTTCCGCACCCCACAAAATATCGAGATAATCGGACATTTTCTGCGTCATCTCGAGGGTCGAGCTATCGTGGGAGCCAAAAATCAGCGCTTCGGTTTTACGCCGGGGCTTCTCAAGGTAGTAGACGTCCTGTTTTAAACGCGTCTCCTGCAAGCCACCGCTCGCAGCGTTAGCCGAGGTCGCGGCGATATTGTCGTAGATCTGCCAGGTGGCATAGCGCCAGGTGTCAATGCGCTGGTGCAAGGCGTGGGAGACATCAACCACCTGATAGCTCTTCTCTTTCAGCCAGGCATTGACGGCACTTTGAATCATCACCCCCATCGTCGCCAGCAGGACAATAACCATCAAAATGAAGAAGCGGCTGATGTTGCCGGGGATCAGGGAGAATTTTTTCGGGGTCATCTTGTGGCTGAACGACTCATCATTGTTTGTAAACAGGATGTAGCGCCAGAGTAACTGGCAACAAAGCAGATGCTGCAGGCAGTATAAAGGCTAATGGCGTAAATCCATACTACAGAATGGTGCCAGCGGCGCGATACCCTCCAGGAATTATCTTAGAATCGAAGCGCAAATGAAACCGCGCCAACAACGCTGACCAGTCGCGATATTGACAAAGTACAGGCGGAAGAATCGCACGAAATAACAAGACATTGGCTGAATAAGGGCAATTGACAGGCTAATTGATTGATTAATAGTCGTTAGGGAATTTTTTGCCGTAGCACAGATAAATTAAAGTTGTGTAAAGAAGGGTAAAAAAAACCGGATGCGAGGCATCCGGTTGAAATAGGGGGTAAACAGACATTCAGAACTGAATGACGGTAATAAATAAAGTTAATGATGATAGCGACTGTTATTTTAGTCACCAATGATAGTTTTGTTTTACCATTCAGTGCTATAGAGTTATTTGTCTGTATGTAATTGATTGTGAGGAAATAAATATTTTTTTTGATTATTAGTGCGTATTTCCCAGACCATTTTGTGGTGCAAAAAGTTCCGCCATTTTTACAAATTGAAACATCTTGTGGGCATTTTGAAACATCTTAGAAGTTTTAGTATCATATTCTTGTTGGATTATTCTGCATTTTGCAGCACAATGAAATAGCCGACTGATTAGAAGGGTAATCAGTAAGCAGTGGCATAATAAAAGGCATATAACAAACAGAGGGTTAATAACATGAAAGTTAAAGTACTGTCCCTCCTGGTACCGGCTCTGCTGGTAGCAGGCGCAGCAAATGCGGCTGAAATTTATAACAAAGATGGCAACAAATTAGACCTGTACGGTAAAATCGATGGTCTGCACTACTTCTCTGACGACAAGAGCGTAGACGGCGACCAGACCTACATGCGTGTAGGCGTTAAAGGCGAAACTCAGATCAACGACCAGCTGACCGGTTACGGCCAGTGGGAATACAACGTTCAGGCGAACAACACTGAAAGCTCCAGCGATCAGGCATGGACTCGTCTGGCATTCGCCGGTCTGAAATTTGGTGACGCGGGTTCTTTCGACTACGGTCGTAACTACGGCGTGGTATACGACGTAACGTCCTGGACCGACGTTCTGCCGGAATTCGGCGGCGACACCTACGGTTCTGACAACTTCCTGCAGTCCCGTGCTAACGGCGTTGCAACCTATCGTAACTCTGACTTCTTCGGTCTGGTTGACGGCCTGAACTTTGCTCTGCAGTACCAGGGTAAAAACGGCAGCGTCAGCGGCGAAGGCGCGACCAACAACGGTCGTGGCGCGCAGAAACAGAATGGCGACGGCTACGGTACTTCTGTAACTTATGACATCTTTGATGGCATCAGCGCTGGTTTCGCGTACTCTCACTCTAAACGTACCGACGATCAGAACAACCTGGTTCTGGGTAACGGCGACAACGCTGAAACCTACACCGGTGGTCTGAAATACGACGCGAACAATATCTACCTGGCCACTCAGTACACCCAGACCTACAACGCGACCCGCGCCGGTTCCCTGGGCTTTGCTAACAAAGCACAGAACTTCGAAGTGGTTGCTCAGTACCAGTTCGACTTCGGTCTGCGTCCGTCCGTGGCTTACCTGCAGTCTAAAGGTAAGGATCTGGAAGGCTACGGCGACCAGGACCTCCTGAAATATGTTGATGTTGGCGCGACTTACTACTTCAACAAAAACATGTCCACCTATGTTGACTACAAAATCAACCTGCTGGACGACAACAGCTTCACCCGCAACGCCGGTGTTTCTACCGACGACGTGGTTGCACTGGGCCTGGTTTACCAGTTCTAAGTCGCAAGCTGCACAAGAAAAAGGCGCCTCTGGCGCCTTTTTTTATGTCTGGTTTAACCTCGCTGGTATACTCTTGTCGCCCTGGTAAGAGGAGCCTCGACTAATGGACATGACTTTCTTTCGCGCCGCACTGCTGGGCGCCTGCGTACTGCTCTCTGGCTGCGATTCAGCCACCACCCCTGCGACCCCAGCTTCGACGGCCACCGTGCTGGATGGCAAAACCATGGGCACCTTCTGGCGGGTCAGCGTCATTGGCGTGGATGAGGCAAAGGCTGAGGCGTTGCGCGCCAAGGTTCAGGCCCAGCTGGACGCCGACGATCGCCTGCTCTCGACCTGGAAAAACGACTCGGCGCTGATGCGTTTCAACCACGCGGCGGATACCCGGCCATGGCCAGTGAGCGAAGCGATGGCGGACATCGTGACGCTGTCGTTGCGGATTGGCGCCAAAACGCACGGCGCGATGGATATTACCGTGGGGCCGCTGGTCAATCTGTGGGGCTTTGGCCCGGATAAACAGCCGGTCACCACCCCGGATGCCCAGGCGATTGCCGCGGCGAAGGCGCGCACCGGCCTGCAGCATCTGCAGGTTATCAATCAGAGCGGCAGGCAGTTCCTGCAAAAAGATATCCCCGATCTGTTTGTCGATCTCTCCACGGTGGGGGAGGGCTATGCTGCCGATCACCTCGCGCGATTGATGGAGCAGGAGGGGATCTCCCGCTATCTGGTGTCGGTGGGCGGGGCGCTGGTGAGCCGCGGGATGAACGGCGAAGGCAAGCCCTGGCGGGTGGCGATCCAGAAACCGACCGACCGGGAAAACGCCGTCCAGGCGATTGTCGACATCAATGGTCACGGCATCAGCACCTCCGGCAGCTATCGCAACTACTATGAACTCGACGGCAAACGTATCTCGCACGTCATTGATCCGCAGACCGGGCAGCCGATAACCCATAAGCTGGTCTCCGTCACCGTCATTGCGCCAACGGCGCTGGAGGCGGATGGCTGGGATACCGGACTGATGGTCCTCGGGCCGGAAAAAGCGCAGCAGGTGGTGCGCGAGCAGGGGCTGGCGGTCTATATGATCGTCAAAGAGGGCGAGGGGTTTAAAACCTGGATGTCGCCACAGTTCCGCACCTTCCTCGTCGGCGAGAAAAATTAAAAAGCAAGATTGCGGGTTTTTTGCTGCGGGCGTCGCCGCAGACTGAGGATACACTTACAGCAGGAGCCTCGTCATGAAACCGATAGTTGCCGATACCGATGACCGCCGCTGGCAGGCGGTCTGCGAACGTGATACCCGGGCCGATGGTCAGTTTGTCTTTGCGGTACTGACCACCGGCATCTGCTGCCGCCCTTCCTGCCGCTCGCGTCGTGCGCGGCGGGAAAACGTGCGCTTTTTTGCCGACGTCGCCGCTGCCGTGGCGGCGGGGTTCCGCCCCTGCAAACGCTGCCAGCCGGATAAAGACGATCCGCAGCAGCAAAGGGTCGACAAAGTGGCGCAGGCCTGCCGGTTGCTGGAGCAGGACGCGCCCCTGACCCTTGAGGCGCTGGCTCGTGAGCTGGCGGTCAGCCCGTTTCATTTCCACCGTTTGTTTAAATCCGTCACCGGTATGACCCCCAAAGCGTGGCAACAGGCGTGGCGCGCCCGACGTCTGCGGGAAGCGCTGGAGCAGGGGAACACGGTGACCCGCGCCGCGCTGGCGGCCGGTTTTCCCGACAGCAGCAGCTATTATCGTCAGGCCGATGCGGCATTAGGCATGACGGCCCGTCAGTTTCGCCGCGGCGGCGCCGCCACCGTGGTGACCTGGACCACGGGCGACTGCGCGCTGGGCCGCTGTCTGGTGGCGCAGAGTGAGCGTGGCGTTTGCGCCGTTCTGCCGGGCGATAACGATACGGCATTGCTCGACGACCTGCGCCAGCGCTTTCCCAACGCCGAGTTGCGCCAGGGCACCCCTGAGTTCCGTCGCCAAATGGCCGAGGTTTTCGCCCACCTCGACGACAGCCGGCGGCCGGTATCGCTGCCGCTGGATCTGCAGGGCACCGCCTTTCAGCTGCAGGTCTGGCAGGCGCTGCGGCAGATCCCGGCGGGCGAGACCCGCAGCTACCGCCAGGTAGCAGAGCATATTGGTCTGCCGCGGGCGGCAAGGGCGGTGGCTGGCGCCTGCGCGGCGAATTCGCTGGCGGTGATCGTTCCCTGCCATCGGGTGGTGCGGGAGGGCGGCGCGCTGTCCGGTTATCGCTGGGGAACGGCGCGGAAAGCGCAACTGCTGGCGCGCGAGGCCCAACACGAGGAGGAATAATGCTCGATCTGTTTAGCGATACCCCACCGTGGCAGGAGCCGCTGGCGCCCGGCGCGGTGGTGCTCCGACGCTTCGCCCGCGAGCGCGCCCCGGCGCTGCTGCAGGCGATTGCCGATGTCGCCCGCCAGTCGCCATTTCGCCAGATGGTCACGCCGGGTGGATACACCATGTCAGTCGCCATGACCAACTGCGGTGCGCTGGGCTGGACCACCGATCGCTACGGCTACCTGTACGACCCGGTCGACCCGTTAACCGATCAAACCTGGCCGCCGATGCCTGCCGTATTCCGCGAACTGGCCCTGGCGGCAGCCGCCGCCGGCGGCTATCCGAACTTTTCCCCCGACGCCTGTCTGATTAACCGCTATCAGCCGGGCGCAAAACTGTCGTTGCATCAGGATAAAGATGAACAGGATCTGCGGGCGCCGATCGTCTCGGTCTCGCTGGGTCTGCCGGCCATCTTTCAGTTTGGCGGGTTGCAACGCAGCGACCCGCTACAACGGCTGCTGCTGGAGCATGGCGATGTGGTGGTCTGGGGCGGCGAGTCGCGTCTGTTTTATCATGGTATTCAGCCGCTGAAAGCCGGGCATCACCCCGAAACGGGCGACTGTCGTTACAACCTCACTTTTCGGCAGGCGGGCAGTCGCCAGTATTAAAATAAGAATTATTCTTGATGTCATCGGCGAGCCGTTTAAACTGCTGGCTGTTTTGCTTTTCCGGATAGCCTGTTATGGAACTTCTCTCTCTCGTCTGGCGTCAGTATCGCTGGCCGTTTCTCGGCGTGATTGCCCTCAGTCTGCTCAGCGCCGCGCTGGGTATCGGCTTAATCGCCTTCATTAACCTGCGCCTGATTACCGCTGTCGATACCTCGCTGCGGGTCCTGCCGGAGTTTCTTGGCCTGCTGGGGCTGCTGATGGCGGTGACGCTGGGCTCCCAGCTGGCGCTGACCACCCTCGGCCACCATTTTGTTTATCGCCTGCGCGGCGAATTTGTTAAACGCATCCTCGATACTCAGATTGAACAGGTGGAGAAGATCGGCAGCGCGTCGCTGCTTGCCGGGCTGACCAGCGATATCCGTAACATCACCATCGCCTTTGTGCGCCTGCCGGAGCTGGTGCAGGGGATCATTCTGACCTTCGGCTCTGCCGCCTATCTGGCCTGGCTGTCAGGCAAAATGATGCTGGTGACGGCGCTGTGGATGGCGCTCACCATCTGGGGCGGTTTTGTGCTGGTGTCGCGGGTGTACAAACATATGGCCAGCCTGCGCGAAACGGAAGATAAGCTGTATCACGACTACCAGACGGTGCTGGAGGGGCGCAAAGAGCTGACCCTCAATCGCGAACGCGCGGAGTATGTGTTTAATCAGCTCTACCTCCCGGACGCCCGGGAGTATCGGCACCATATCGTTCGCGCCGATACCTTCCATCTCAGCGCGGTTAACTGGTCGAATATTATGATGCTTGGCGCCATCGGGCTGGTGTTCTGGATGGCCAACAGCCTCGGCTGGGCCGATACCGCCGTGGCGGCGACCTATTCCCTGACGCTGCTGTTTCTGCGCACGCCGCTGCTCTCCGCCGTCGGCGCGCTGCCCACCTTGCTCAGCGCCCAGGTGGCGTTTAACAAGCTGCGCCAGTTCTCTCTCGCCCCATATCAAGCCGAATTTCCCCGGCCGCAGGCGCATCCTGACTGGCAGACGCTGGAGTTGCGCGATGTCACTTTCCATTATCCGGACCAGCGCTTTGCGGTAGGGCCGCTTAACCTGACGCTGAAACGCGGCGAGCTGGTGTTTCTGATCGGCGGCAACGGCAGCGGCAAGTCAACCCTGGCGATGCTCCTGACCGGCCTGTATCAGCCGGTTTCCGGTCAGATCCTCGTGGACGGCCAGCCGCTGGCGGCGGATAAACCGGAGGAGTATCGCAAACTGTTCTCCGCGGTGTTTACCGACGTCTGGCTGTTTGACCGCCTGCTCGGGCCGCAGGGAGAGGAGGCCGATCCGGCGCTGGTGGCAACGTGGCTGGAGCGCCTGCAAATGGCCCACAAGCTGCAGCTGGAGAACGGGAAAATCGCCGACCTCCGGCTGTCGAAAGGGCAGAAGAAGCGCGTGGCGCTCCTGCTGGCGCTGGCCGAGTCCCGGGACATCATTCTGCTGGATGAATGGGCGGCGGATCAGGATCCGCATTTCCGCCGCGAGTTCTATCAGGTGCTGCTGCCGCTGATGCAGCAGATGGGGAAAACCGTGTTCGCCATCAGCCATGACGATCACTATTTCCAGCACGCCGATCGCCTGCTGGAGATGCGTGCCGGCCAGCTGTCCGAGCTCACCGGGGAGGAGCGGGCGCAGGCTTCCCGCGATGCGGTGGCCCGTACGGCCTGATGCTCGCCGCGAGCCCGGGGGAAAAGCCGGGCGCCGCGCCGCTGAAATTTTCAGCGACTACATTGCTGGCGGTTATTATTTCCCCCTCCTCGCGCTATGCTTAAGGCTTCCGGCCCGCAGGCCGGCTCACTATTCTCAAAAGGATTGCCCGATCGATGTCCGTTTTGCATAAAAAAAGCGCCCGCTTACGTGACGAAGAGCGCGCCCGTCTGATTTGGCTCTTGAGCACCGATAAAGCAGTGACCTCCGCGCTGCTGGGCAAACTGACGCTGGCCGAACGCTATGATGAAGGCACGCTGGCCGATGACCTGGCGGAAGTCGAGATCCTGGTCTCGCATCTGCCGCCGCCGGATCTCGCCGATGCGCTGGAAGCGCTCCCCTATGACGCCCGCACCGCGCTGTGGTGCCTGGTGCCTGACGATAAACGTGGCGAAGTGCTGCTGGAAGCCTCAGAAAACGTCTGGGGCGACCTGATCGACAAGATGAGCGACCCCGAGCTGCTGCAGGCGATGCAGCCGCTGGATATCGATGAACAGGTTTACCTGCTGCAGCATCTGCCGCGCAACCTGACCGGACGGCTGCTGGCGACCCTGCCTGCCGAGAAGCGTGCCCGTATTCGCCAGATTATGCGCTACGCCGACAACAGCGTCGGGTCGATCATGGAGTTTGAGGTCATTACGGTGCGACCGGAGGCCACGCTGGCAGCGGTGCAGCGCTATCTGCGGCGTCTGGGTAAAATGCCGGAAAACACCGATAAGCTGTTCGTCACCACCCGTAACAAGCTGCTGCTCGGCGAGCTGGAGCTGCAGACCATTCTGCTCAACGATGCGCAGAAGCGGGTAGGGGAGGTGATGGAGGGCGATCCGGTCACCTTTCAGCCGCACGAAGAGGCGGAGAAGGTGGCGCGCACCTTCGAACGTGATGACTTACTCAGCGCCGCCGTCATTGATGCCGATGGTAAGCTGATCGGGCGACTGACCATCGATGAGATCGTTGATGTGGTTTATGAAGAAACCGATAACGATCTGCGCCGGATGGGGGGCCTGAGCGATGAAGAGGATGTCTTCGCCCCGGTCAGCAAGGCGGTGAAAACGCGCTGGGCGTGGCTGGCGGTCAACCTGTGTACGGCGTTTATCGCTTCCAGGGTCATCGACGGCTTCGAACACACCATTTCACAGCTGGTGGCGCTGGCCTCGCTGATGCCGATCGTCGCCGGGATCGGCGGCAATACCGGCAACCAGACGATCACCATGATCGTCCGGGCGATGGCGCTACAGCAGATCCAGCCCGGCAGCTTTACCTTCCTGATCCTGCGTGAAATGGGGGTCGCCCTGATTAACGGCCTGGTATGGGGCGGGATTATGGGGGCCATTACCTGGTGGCTGTATGACGATCCGCAGCTCGGTGGGGTGATGACGCTGGCCATGATGCTCAACCTGCTGATGGCGGCGATGATGGGCGTGATAATCCCGATGGTTATGGTGAAGCTGGGGCGCGACCCGGCGGTTGGCTCCAGCGTGATGATCACCGCTATCACCGACACCGGCGGCTTCTTTATTTTCCTTGGTCTGGCGACGCTGTTTCTGATGTAGCCTGCGCCTTCGTGCGCAGGCGGCGGGGGATGAGCGCCATGGCGACGATCCCCGCCAGCACGCCGATCGCCAGATTGCTGGTTCCCACCGTTGCGGCGACGGTCACCAGCATCACCAGCGTTTCCGGCCACGGATTACGCACCAGTTCGCCCGGGCGAATACTATGCCAGCTAAAGGTTTTCACCGCCACAATCACCATCACCCCTGCCAGCACCGCCATCGGGATCTGCGCCATCACCTGGCTGAGCGCTGTCACCAGCAGGAGCAGCACCAGACCGGCGATCACCGTTGAGAGTCGGCTGCGGGCTCTGCCCATCTCCACGTTAACGATGGTCTGGCCGATCATCGCGCAGCCGGCGATACCGCCATAACAGCCGGCAAGGATATTAGCGATACCCAGCCCGGCGCTTTCCCGCGATTTGTTCGACGGGGTATGGGTGAGATCGTCCACCAGCTTAGCCGTCAGCAGGGACTCCATCAGACCGACAAAGGCGATACTGAGGGCGCACGGCCAGATAATCTGCAGTGTCGCCAGGTTCAGGGGGACGGTCAGGGCAGTGAATCCCGGCAGGCCGCCGCTCATCGAGCCTTCATCGCCGACGGTGGGCAACTGCTGGCCAGTGGTGACGGTATAGAGAGTGAGCGCGACAATGGCGATCAGTGGCGCCGGGACGGCCTTAATGAAGCGCGGCGCCCAGAGGACGATAAGCAGCGTCAGGACGAACAGGCCGACGATCAGCGGCTGGCGACTCCAGAAGTGCGGTACCTGAGCAAAGAAAATCAGGATCCCGAGGGCATTGACGAACCCGGTCATCACTGCCGGGGGAATAAAACGCATCAGGCGCGCCATGCCGCACAGACCAAACAAAATTTGAATCATACCCGCCAGAATGACCGCCGGCAGAATGTAGCCCACGCCGTACTGATGCACCATTGGGCCAATGACCAGCGCCACCGACCCGGCAGCAGCCGTCACCATTGCCGGGCGCCCGCCGAGGACCGACATCGCCAGGCAAAGCACCACCGAGGCAACCAGGCTGACCTGCGGGTCAACACCGGCAATGACCGAAAACGAAATAACTTCAGGGATTAACGCCAGGGCGGTAAGCACGCCGGCCAGCACTTCGCGCGTCAGTAACGACGGGGAGCGGAGGATGGGGCGCAGATTGCCGGAAGCGGCGGGGTCAGAAACTGGGGGCATAAAAAAAGTTCGCAGCTTATAAAAAAGAGGGAGCGGTGGCAGGCCCTGCTTCCGTGCGGTCTGTCACAAAACCGAGGATGATAGCGCGGAATCCCCAAGGCTACCAGTACAAAAAGTGATTTGGCGTATACATTTATTAAACATTTTTATAACGGATCTCAAAACAGAACTTAAAATTTAAACAATATTTAAATTTTTGAGCTTCGGTGGTAACGTGAGTGGTGAGAATCGTATCACCTGCGCTAAATAAAAACAGCGAGTAAAGTAAGGCTCAAATCCGATGAATAAAAAGATGGCCGTACCACGCTCACAGGCGGTTGGTCCCAACAGCACTCGGACCAACACCCGCCATGAGCAAGAGACGGATGTATTGTTGATTGGCGGCGGCATTATGAGCGCCACACTGGGAACCTGGCTGCAGGAACTTGAGCCAGACTGGTCTATTACCATGGTTGAGCAGATGTCCAGCGTGGCGGAAGAGAGCTCAAACGGGTGGAACAATGCGGGTACCGGCCACGCGGCGCTAATGGAGCTGAACTACACGCCGCAGACCGCCAACGGCATCAATATCGACAAAGCGGTCGACATCAACGAAGCCTTCCATATCTCGCGTCAGTTCTGGGCGCATCAGGTGACGCGCGGCGTCCTGAACAAACCAAAATCTTTCATTAACAGTGTGCCGCACATGAGCTTTGTGTGGGGCGAAGATAACGTCAACTTCCTGCGCGCGCGCTATGCGGCGCTGCAGCAGAGCGAACTGTTCCGCGGTATTCGCTATTCTGAAGACCATCAGCAGATCAAAGCCTGGGCGCCGCTGGTAATGGAAGGCCGCGATCCGCAGCAAAAGGTGGCCGCCACCCGTACTGAAGTGGGAACCGACGTCAACTATGGCGAAATTACCCGCCAGCTGATCGCCGGCCTGCAAAAGCATGATAATTTCTCCCTGCAGCTGGGTACCGTGGTACGTCGCTTCAAGCGCAACGCCGACAAGAGCTGGACGGTCACTCTCGCGGATGCCGACAACCGTCGTCAGAAGCGGGTCATTAAAGCGAAATTCATCTTTATCGGCGCCGGCGGCGCGGCGTTGACGCTGCTGCAGGAAACCGGCATTCCACAGGCCAAAGAGTATGCGGGCTTCCCGGTCGGCGGCCAGTTCCTGGTCTGCGAAAATCCGGAGGTGGTGAACCACCATCTGGCGAAGGTTTACGGCCAGGCCGAAGTGGGCGCGCCGCCGATGTCGGTGCCGCACATTGATACCCGTATTATCGACGGTAAACGCGTGGTGCTGTTCGGGCCGTTCGCCACCTTCTCGACCCGCTTCCTGAAGAACGGTTCATTGTGGGATCTGCTGGCCTCGACGAATACCTCGAATATTCTGCCGATGCTCAACGTCGGTCTGGACAACTTCGATCTGGTGAAATACCTGATTAGCCAGGTGATGCAGAAAGATAAAGATCGCCTGGCGGCGCTGTGCGAGTACTATCCGGAAGCGCGGAAAGAGGACTGGCGGTTGTGGCAGGCCGGTCAGCGCGTGCAGATTATCAAGCGCGATGCGAAGAAGGGCGGGGTACTGCGCCTCGGTACTGAAGTGGTGAGCGATGACGAAGGCACTGTCGCGGCGCTGCTCGGCGCATCGCCAGGCGCCTCCACCGCGGCGCCTATCATGCTGCAGCTAATGGAAAAAGTGTTTAAAGACAAAGTCAATTCGCCGGAATGGCAGGCCAGGCTGAAGGCCATCATCCCGACCTACGGTATTCGCCTTGACGGCAACCAGGCGGAGATTGAGAAAGCGCTGGCGTGGACCAGTGAAGTGCTGGAGCTGAAATATGAGCCGGCCGCGGTGGCGGATGAAGCCCCGCAGGCGGAGCTGAAGCCGCTGAGCGGTGGTAAGCCGATGGCGGATATCGCGCTCTGACAAACGCTCTGACAAAAACGGCAGCCTGCGGGCTGCCATTTTTTTGTCGGTTTGATGGGTCGACTTAGCGGACGACGGCGTTACCGATGGTTTCGTCGGCGCGCCAGATGCGATATTTCACATCGACATTGGTCGGCGCGTACACGACAATCGGCAGCTTGCTGTTGTAGCGCAGCATGGCATCATCGCCGAGACCGGCAGTGACAAATTTCTTCTCTTTCTTGCCATCCGGGCAGGCCATCATGGTAGAGACCGGGCCGCTCAGCTTATCAAAGACATAGTAGTCATAGCCCCAGCCTTCCAGGGTTTTGCTTTCCAGCTTCCCGCCTAAACGATGGTGGTTGCAGTCAACTTCCAGCGTCTGGCCGATTATCAGCTCAACCTTCAGCGCTGACTCATCCTGCTGCTGCGGCAGCTGAATAACCTGACGCTTCATGCCTTTTTCCGCTTTCGGGAACGGCGCGACTTTTTCCAGCGGCTGGTCTGCGGCCAGAGCGCCAGCGGACATGCAGGCGGCGGTCAGCAGAGAAACGGCTAGCGTAGTGATTTTTTTCACGGTTGATCATCCTTTATTTTCGTTCCTGACTGATACAGCCTATCATTGCTTTGCTGAATGTTAAGTTTTATTTACTAATTTTTTCAAAATGAATGGTGTTATGTACTGGTGTGATGCCGTGTCGCACCTTGCGCCACGGCGGCCCATGAAGCTTATTCGTTGCGGCTATTTTTCGCTTCCTCAATGAATTCTTCATCTATTTCATCGGTATTACCGGCATGCTCTCGTCCCGACAGCAGGTTCCAGCAAGCGATAAACAAGGCGGCAATCAGCGGCCCGATAACGAATCCGTTGATACCGTAGATCTCCATGCCGCCCAGCGTGGCGATAAGGATCAGGTAGTCCGGCATTTTGGTATCCTTGCCCACCAGCAGCGGACGCAGAATGTTATCCACCAGGCCAATCACAATCACAAAGAAGCCGACGATAAAGGCGCCCTGCCACAGCTGCCCGGTGGCGAAGAGGTAAATCGCCGCCGGCACCCAGATAATGGCCGAGCCTACCGCCGGGATAAGCGACAGGAACGCCATCAGCGCACCCCACAGAATGCTGCCGTCCAGACCGGCAACCCAGAAGGCAAAGCCGCCCAGCGCCCCCTGCGCCAGCGCCACGGCCACGGTGCCTTTTACCGTGGCGCGGGCGACCGCGGCGAATTTAGCGAACAGGTGCTGCTTCACATAGCTCGATAACGGCAGAGATTCGAGAGTCAACAGCACCAGGTAAGGCCCATCCTTCAGCAGGAAGAACAGCAGGTACAGCATAATGCCGAAGCTGACGGTAAAGCCAAAGGTGCCTTTACCAATCAGAAACGCGCTGCCGGCCAGATACTGGCCGCTTTTCAGCGCAACATCGGAGAGCTGCTGCTGGATCTGCTGCGCGCTATCGAGGTTGTGCTCGGCAAGGAAACCTCTGGCCCAGCCGGGGAGGTGAGCAAACAGACTGGCGACCACCGTCGGGAACTGAGTGTCGTTATGCTGAAGTTTGCTATACACCACGTTCAGCTCGTAGGCCAGCGACGAGAGGATGATCGCCAGCGGCGTAAAAACGATAAGGCAGATAATGACGATGGTCAGCAGCGCCGCGAGGCCATTACGCTCGCCGAGGCGAGTGCGAATCTTGTTTTTGACCGGATTAAAAATCACCGCAAGGATCGCGGCCCAGAGGATGGCGGAATAATAGGGTGAGAGAACATCAAAAAAGGCCAGGGTTACAATAAAGACGATAAGGATGAAAAATCCTTTGGTAAGTCCATTAACTCTCATGTCATCCGCTCCTGCTTATGAGTTATACAGTCGAATGATAGATGCTACGACGTAATTTACCATCAGGATAGTCGTACTCTATAACAGAGGGGAAAAAGTGGATAAAAACCCTGGCAGAAAACCCTGCGGACGCTATTGAGTAAAACAGACAACTTCTGCTTTCAATGCCTGTCCGGTACGCATGATGAAAGCAGTGTTATCTGCAAAATGTGCTGTCAGGAAGCAACGAGGTGTAGAAGCGTAGTATATCGATACGGCAAAAGCGGAGGTTATGGCGGATAATCCATGGTCAAACGGGCAGAAAAAAAGCGCGCAGCGGATATTTCCACGCGCGCCTTATGCAGTGTCTTACTGAAGATTGCCTGCGGTCAGGCTCTCTTTATCAAAGGCATGGCTGACATCAATATGATTCTGATGCATCGATGTATCGATATTGGAACCCGCCTCCGGATGCGTCTGGCTCTTCTCTGCGGCCATCACGCCGGACGAAAGTGTAGCGGCCAACAGCAGTGCGGTGACTACGCCGATATTTTTCATGTTCAGTTCCTTATTTCATCGTGCTGTCGCTGTCGCCTGTTTCTTCCGGCGGCCCGGCAATGTGGCGATTTTATTTCGTCAGCTCAGCGGTCATATGTACGCGGTTATTGAATTGAGCGCTGGTGATTTTGTAAGACGCGCCTTGCTCTGCGGCCTGCGCGGCAATTTTGGCTTCTGCGCGGTCCAGGGTGGAAGCGCTGGCGCTGATGCTCTGAGCAAAAGTACCGAAAGAGATCATAGAGAGTGCGGCAACTGCAACGAAAGTTTTGATGGATTTCATGGTCGTATTCCTTAAGTGTTTTGTCAGTGTTGGAGCGTTGTTGCCCCGATGTGATAAATGATAGGCTGACGGTCGGATGATTAAAATCGAAACAATTTGCTCTCATTGTTCAGTAAATTTGAATAATTATTGTCAAGTATCGCCATCCAGTTTTGTTAAGAAAGCTAAATTACAATTCAGCCTCATTGTCATAACAAATATATAAAAAGTTATTTTTTAACTTTCGATAGATGATTTTCTTGTTTGCTATCATCTGAACTGCAGCAATATAGTTTTTAGGCAGCAATAAGCGCCGGCGTGCGGCAAATAAAAATTATCCACGAATATTTAATTATGATAACTATTAATAAGATCAGTAAAAGCTTCTCCGGTGAAAGAGTGCTAAAAGAGGTCTCGCTCAGTATTCATTCCGGCGAGATTATTTGCATTATTGGCCCCAGCGGCTCAGGGAAAACCACGCTATTACGTACGCTTAATTTCCTGGAGCCTGCCGATAGCGGGCAAATAAGAATAGATGATGTGGCGCTGGATTGCGCAAAAGCGGGCAAAAAGGAGATTGAAAAGCTACGGGCGAAAACCGCCATGGTTTTTCAATCGTGGAATCTCTTTCATAATCTGACCGCACTGCAGAATATTACCGAAGGCCTGATTTACGCTCAAAAGCGCCCGCGTCAGGAGGCGCAGGATATTGCTGAACGACTCTTAAAGCAGGTGGGGTTATTGCATAAAAAAGACAGCTATCCGCATAGTCTCTCCGGCGGCCAAAAGCAGCGTATCGGGATTGCGCGGGCGCTGGCAATTAACCCCGCCGTTCTGCTGCTGGATGAGCCGACTTCCGCGCTGGATCCGGAAAAAGTTGGTGACGTGCTGGAGCTTATTCAGACGATTGCCGCTGCGGGTCAGACGATGATTATCGTGACCCATGAAATGGCGTTCGCCCGCCAGGTCGCTTCCCGGGTGGTATTTATGGAAAACGGCGAAATCGTTGAGCAGGGCCCGGCGGAACAGATATTTGGCGCAGCACAGCAGGGGCGAACCCGGGCGTTTCTGGCGCAACTGCACTATCATGCCTGAGGCTAATGATGAACAATAACCCGCTCTTTAACTGGCAGGATATCGCCGGAATATTGCCGAAACTGCTGGAAAATTTACCCGTGACCCTCGGGATAACGCTGGCATCGCTGCTGCTTGGTTTGACGATCGCGCTGCTGATTGTGCTGCTGCAGTTTAGTCGCTTTAAGCCGCTCAGCGCGGTGGCAAACGGGTATACCGACATTCTGCGTGGCGCCCCCCTGGCGCTGCTGATCCTGCTGTTTTTCTTCGGCGGAAAATTAATTTTGATTGCGCTGGCGCTGCCGCCGCTATGGATTAGCGATACCACCTTTGCGGTGTTGTCTATTTCGGTCAGCATCAGTCCCTATTTTGCAGAAATGATGCGCTCCGCGTGGCGTGCGGTGGATACCGGCCAGAAAGAGGCCATCATCAGCCTCAATATTCCCTGGCATAAGGGAATGCTGCGGATTATTTTTCCCCAGGGGCTCATTATTGCCATTCCCGTTTTTGGTAATCTTTTAATTAACCTCGTGAAGATGACCTCACTGGTCAATATTATTGGTATTGTAGATATTTTTGGCCGTGCACAAAAGATTTCGCAAAATAGCTATGGGGCTAAACAGGTTGCGGCGTTTATTAGTGTTATTATCGTTTACTGGGTGCTGAATAGTATTATTCTCTATTTTACCACTCGTATTGAAAAGAAGTATCAGTTCCTGCTGGAGTGATAGATTAACATGTTTAGCCTGGCGTTCATTCGGGACAATTTTACGTTTATTTTAAGCGCGCTGCCGGTTACCCTGGTGATAACGTTATTGTCCTTACTCTTTTCCACTCTGCTGGGCGCGGCGCTGGCGTGGGTGATTATTCGTCAGGTTCCCGGGGTTCAATGGGGGGCGAAGGTATTTCTCTCCTTTAGCCGTTCGGTCCCGGTACTGGTGATGCTGTATTTCTTTTTTTACGTCTGGCCGTGGATAGCCGCCGGGCTGTTTGGCGGCCCGCAGGATAATATGTACCACTATAAACTCTCGCCACTGGTGGCGGCGGTCACCGCGCTATCGCTGATTTTCAGCGCGTATTTCGCCGAAACCTTTCGCGCAGGCTGGAACGCGGTTGATAAGGGGCAGCGCGAGGCCGCATGGTCAATTGGGCTAAGCGGGTTCACGCAGTTCCGACGCATTATTTTTCCGCAGGCGGCAGTATCCGCACTGCCGAACTTCACCAGCGTGCTGATCGATCTGATTAAAGACACCTCGCTGGTTTACACCATCACCGTTATTGATCTGATGGCGAAAGCCAATATCGCCGCCGCGCGCGGGTTTCATTTTGTCGAAGCCTATTGCGTCGTGCTGGTGATTTATATCGTGCTGTGCCTGGCAATTGCCAGAGCATTGCGCAGTGTAGAACGGTTTCTGCGCGCCCGCTGGCAAGGAAACGTACAAAAGAGTGTTCCACGGTTATCATTTTGGGGAAGGTATTTTGAAAAATAAAATTTTACTGGTGAGTGCGCTGACGTTGGCAATGGGAATTAACGCCGCACAGGCGGTTGAAAAAAGTCCGCACGCGAAGACGATTGAGGTTGTCGTTAACGCTAACGGTTTTCCCTTTAGCTTTGTGGACGATAACAACAATATTACCGGCTACGATGGCGATCTGTTAAAGGTGCTGGACCAGCGGTTAACCGACTATACGTTTCATTTTAATGCGGTCTCGCGCGACGCGATGATCGTCGGCCTGTCGACCGGCGCGTATACCCTTGCGGCGGATCACTTTTATCTCACCAAAGAGCGGGCGGAAAAATATGACCACTCCGGCGAGCCGACCGGGATCAGCGATTTACGCCTGATTGTACGTAACGATGAGAACGATATTCATAACCTTGGCGATCTCGCCAGCGGTAAGAAAAAGCTGGTGCCGATTCATACCTCCGACGCCCGTTATACGGTGATTGAAAACTACAACAAAAAACATCCAGGCCAACAAATTAACCTGCAGCCCAACGGCGAGCAGTCCGCCGCCGATATCTTTAAAGCGGTCGCTTCCGGGGAATACGATGCGGCGATTTATCCCATTGGTGCGCTACTGGCGTTAAATAAGGCGCTAAATCTCAATCTGAAAGCTTCGGATTCCGTCGGCCTGTTTCCTAACGTCTATTTGTATAAAAAAAATACCGACCCGCAGTTGATCAAAGCGATTGATGCGCAGTTGGTTGCCCTGAAAAAGGACGGCACCCTCGCTGAGCTCTCACGGAAATGGTACGCCGAAGATGTGTATGCCCTGCCGGGCGCCAGCGACGTGAAAGTGAATACCGACTGGGAATAAACGCATGACGCAAATAAGCTCGGAGCCGGCGCATAACGCCGCCACCTTAAACGATGAGGTGACCCTGGCGCTGCGCGCCATTACTGAAAAACGCGCGGCTACCATCGGTTACCTGTTGGACGAAAGCCGACAACGGCATATCGCGGATGATTTTGCGCGTGAAGCCATACGCCACTATGGCCGCGATATCGGGCATAAGCTGCGTGCGCAAATGCGCGATCGCCAGGATTTGCAGGAGTTTGCCGGGCTGTTTACCTGCGGTCTGGAATCTCAGGTTTATGAGATGGAGCCCGTTAGCGCCAGCCGGGCTGAATTTATCGTCCTGTTTCACTACTGTCCTTACGTTAACTGCTGGCGGCAGCAGGGGCGGGGCGCCAGCGAAATTGAGACGCTATGCGATATCTGCATGGAAGGCGATCATGCGTTAACCGACGCGTTTCCGGGGCTGCGTTTAGAGGTGCAGACCGCGCTGGCTCGCGGTGATGCCGCCTGTCGGCTGCGTTTTTATCAGTCAGAGTCGCATGAGGCGGAATGGCAACCTTAAGTGGGGGCCACGCAACCAGGTGTTAATCAGACAGAAGCGGCGATGCAGGCACTGAGCGGGCAAAAGCTCACCACGGTTGACGGCGACGTTGACGGACGGATTTATCCCACTGACGGAACGGGGATTCGCGTTGCCGACCCGGCGCGACAAGGCCGGCGCTTCGGTGTTGGTCACGACGAATAGCGTTTTGAATAAGGAGTAAAACTATGGCAAAGGTCCATTTTATTGGTGCCGGACAGATGACGGAGGCGATTATTCGCGCGTCATTAAGCAACGGTACGCTGCGGGCGGACGCGATCTCGCTGGAGGATATCGACAGCGCGCGAATCGAGGCTTTGCACTCCCGCTATCGGTTGTCGGGCGACGGTGGCTTAAGCGAGGCCTCTTTGCTGGTGCTGGGGATCCGTCCGCAGGACGATCTGGCGGCGGTGGCGAGCCGCGTGCGCGCCCAGCTAAACGGCTCGACGACGGTGGTTTCTCTGATCGCGGGAGTGACCCTGGAAAAGCTGGCCTCCCTGTTTGGTGAGACAACGCCGATTGCCAGGACGATCCCCAATACCCTGACCGATACCGGATTTGGCTATAGCGGCGTAACCTTAAACGCCCACGCCAGCACGGCTGAGATCGAGCCCTTTCTGCGCGGTTTTGGCAAAGTGCTGTATTTGCCAGAGCGGTTGATCGATGTCTTTACCGGTTTTGGCGTCGCGGGGCCTAACTATATTTACTACTTTATTGAGTCGCTTACCGATGCCGGCGTACTGGCGGGGCTGTCGCGGCCTCAGGCGACGGAGGTGGTGCTGGAGAACCTCCTCGGCGCGGTCGAGATGCTGCGCCAAAGCCAGAAGCATCCGCGTCAGCTTCTGGATATCAATAATTCACCGGCGGGAGTCGGGATCCACGCTCTGTATGAGCTGAACAACAGTGACTTTGCCGCAGCCCTTCAGCGCAGCGTACTGGCGGCGGTCAGGCGTACCCGTGAACTGGGACAGCGCTAAACCCCTTCTTCCCGCCACTGGCCGTGCAGCACCCGGCGCTTTTCCGGCGATGCGCTTAAAGGCACGGCTTAAGGCTGCATGAGAACGGTCGCCCAGCCGGATCGCTAACGTCGTCTATTAATCCACGGGGAGCAGGACAAGTTCAGGCATTGGTCATTCGACATGCCAGGGGGAATATGCCTGAAGATCCCGTTTAAATTCGACGGAAAACAGGCAACAAAAAACCCGCAAACTCGGAGAGAGTGCGGGTTTCTGTAGGGTTACCGGTCGTTAACAAAACTTACCGGTGAATGATTTGGTCGGCACGAGAGGATTTGAACCTCCGACCCCCGACACCCCATGACGGTGCGCTACCAGGCTGCGCTACGTGCCGACGCGTGGGGAACAATATTACCCGTTCCCCGAGCGAATGCAAGCGGGTCGCGCGCGATTGATTCATAATTAATCAATCAGTTAGCGATAAAGCGTTTTTCGTCAGTCAGGACCTGCAGCAACAGGCTGAGCTGCGGTTTCTGATCTTTAATTTTCTCGCCGTCGCGGCTCCAGGTGGTATAGGTGCCGTTATGGTTGAGGACCACGGTGATGGTCGGGGTGGTAATGGCCAGCGTATCGCCGTTGGCCGCGGTGACCCAGTTCCGACGTCGTGCGGCGCTGAACAGATCTTCACCCTGCGAGTACTCATTGGCTGGCGTCGAAACGTGGAGCAGGCGCTGCATCAGCGTGGTCATTACATCTTTGTTATCGGTCAGCGTGGCAATTTCCTGCGCCGGCGTGCCCGGCCAGTGAATAACCAGCGGCACCTGCAACTGCTCGCGCGACCAGTCGAACGAGTCGTGTTTGACGTTAAGCGGCTTGCCGTGGCCGCCAGTGATAATCACCACCGTGTTGTCGAGCTTGCCGGCTGCGCGTAGCGCGGTCAGCACCCGATCAATTTGGGCGTCAACATCACCTGCCGCCTTGCTGTAACGGCGGACAAAGCCCTGTTGCTGCGTGTCGTCGAGGGTGGTGCCGTTGAGCGAGATCCACGAGAACCAGCGATTCTCATCCTGCGCGTAACGGTCCAGCCAGCCGATCCACTGATTGGCCGTCTGCTCGTCGCTCTGAGTCTTCGCGCTCGGTAGCGAGAAGTCGGAGAGCAGCGCCTGGCGATAGAGCGGGCTGCTAAACCCATCGGAGGAGAACAGGCCCAGCTGGTAGCCCTGCTGGTTGAGGGCGGTGATCAACGCGGCGGGAATACGCGCCGAGAGGACACCGTCCATATAGCCTGGTGAAATACCGTAGAACAGGCCAAACAGGCCGCTGTCGGCGGTATTACCCGAACTCATATGCTGGGTAAAATTGACGTTCTCTTTGGCGAACGCCGCCAGCGCCGGCATGGTCTTTTCAAACCGCGAATAGTTCAGGTTGTCGACGGTGATCAGCAGCACGTTGTAGCCCGCGCCGAGATCACGGTAGCGCAGGTTGCTGAGCGGATACTGGACCGATACCGCCTCCGGCGCCCCTTGCTCCACCAGACGACGCTGATAATCCTGGGCGTCGAGCAGGCCATGTTTCTCGAGGAAACGGCGGGCGGTCATCGGATAAGAGAGCGGCAGATTCGCCCGCTGCATCGTGATCGGGCGATAGAAGTTGGCATCCGCCCAGATATAGACCAGGTGGCTGCTGATAAACGACAGAAAGAAGAACCAGGCGACCGGGCGGGCGTAATGACGGCGGCGCGTCAGGCTGCGCAGTTTCTGCCAGCTCCAGGTGGCGAAGAGCATTTCAATCAAAAAGATGACCGGGACGCTGATAAACATCAGCTGCCAGTCGCGCGCCATCTCATTCTGGTCAGGGTTGATGACCAGCTCCCAGACGACCGGGTTTAAGTGAAGATGGAAGCGGGTGAAGACCTCGCTATCTATCAGCAGCAGCGTCATCCCGGCGGTGGCAAGGATCACCGACAGGAAGCGCATCAGGCGCTGCGAGACCACGATAAAGGTCAACGGGAAGAGGATCAGCACATAGCTGGTAAACACCAGGAAGCTGAAGTGTCCGACGAGACTGACGTACGAAAAAAGCCGTCCGGCAAGCGTCGTCGGCCAGTCGGCGACAAAAAGATAGCGGCTGCCGAGCACCATGGCCAACAACATGTTGAACAGGGCGAACCAGTGCCCCCAGCTGACCATCTGGGAGACTTTTTCTCGGTAGGGCTGACGTAGAGTCACCATATACTGTTGCTGTTATCCTTAATGCGCCGGATCGTCGTTAATGGAAGACTGCAAAGCCTGCGCGAAAGAACGGGCGATGGCCTGACGCTGCGCCGGCGCGACGCTACTGTTGATCAGGTTGGTCACCATATTGCCTAACACCATTAGTGAAAGGTCAACCGGGGCTTTGTGTGATTCCAGGACGTTCGTTAGCTCGCTGAGCAACTGTTCGACCTGTTGATCGCTATAGCGGGAAATTTGCGGCATAAACTCAAAATCTGTTTGTTCGTGAAAGGGCAACATATTACCGTAGCAGCAGCTTTTTTTCCGCATTTTTTCGCCGCGACGCAAAAGCGCACCGATCGTCGGTAACAACGTCGAAATGTGTGGCGCCAGTTGCGTCGGTAACCCGGCGGTGGTTGAATACCGCCCGGTCTAAAAGGAGAGTTTAACATGAGTCTGGATATCGACCAGATTGCCCTGCATCAGTTAATCAAACGTGATGAACAAAATCTGGAGCTGGTGCTGCGCGAGTCACTGCTGGAGCCGAATGCGACGGTCGTCGAGATGATGGCTGAACTGCACCGGGTCTATAGCGCCAAAAGCAAAGCCTATGGCCTGTTCAATGAAGAGAGTGAACTGGCGCAGGCGCTGCGCCTGCAGCGTCAGGGGGAAGAAGAGTTTCTGGCGTTCAGCCGCGCGGCGACTGGTCGTCTGCGCGATGAACTGGCGAAATACCCGTTCGCCGAAGGGGGGATCGTCCTCTTCTGCCAGTATCGTTACCTGGCGGTCGAGTATCTGCTGGTGGCGGTGCTCAATAACCTGAGCAGTATGCGCGTCAACGAAGAGCTGGATATCCGCTCGACCCATTATCTGGATATTAACCATGCTGATATCGTCGCGCGCATCGATTTAACCGAGTGGGAAACCAACCCGGAGTCGACCCGCTATCTGACCTTCCTGAAAGGGCGGGTAGGGCGCAAAGTGGCCGATTTCTTTATGGATTTCCTCGGCGCCAGCGAAGGGCTTAACGCCAAAGCGCAGAACCGCGGCCTGCTGCAGGCGGTGGACGACTTCGCCGCCGATGCTCAGCTTGATAAATCCGAGCGACAGAATGTGCGTCAGCAGGTCTACGCGTACTGCAACGAACAGCTGCAGGCCGGGGAAGAGATTGAGCTGGAGTCACTGTCCAAAGAGCTCGCCGGCGTCAGCGAAAAGAGCTTCCAGGAATTCACTGCCGCGCAGGGCTATGAGCTGGAAGAGAGCTTCCCGGCGGATCGCAGCACCTTACGCCAGCTGACCAAGTTTGCCGGCAGCGGCGGCGGATTGACCATTAACTTCGACGCCATGCTGTTAGGTGAACGCGTATTCTGGGATCCCGCCACCGATACCCTGACCATTAAGGGCACCCCGCCGAACCTGCGCGACCAGCTGCAGCGCCGGACGTCCGGCGGCAATTAAGCCCCATGCCCTGTCGGCGCTATCGCTGAACGGGGATGATCTCCACGCCGCACTGCACCAGCTGCTGGCGCAGCGCGGCGTCGGGTTCACCGTCGACGATAAGCGTACTGGCGAGGCTCAGTTCGCCGATGGCAAAGGCTGACGCGGCGTTGAGCTTCTCCCGGGACGCCATCACCACGGTTTCCGCCGCTCTGGCCGCCAGTGCGCGTTTGATGCCCGCTTCTTCATAATCACCGGTAGTGAAACCTGCCCGCGGGTGGATGCCGGTCACCCCCATAAAGAACAGATCGGCATTGATCCGCGCCATACCCGCCAGCGTCTCGGCGCCCACAGCGACGACCGAATGTTTAAACACTTTGCCCCCGAGCAGGATCACCTCGATTCGCGGGTGGTCCACCAGCGCCACGGCGATGCCAGGGCTGTGGGTGACCACCGTACAGTTCAGTTCCGCAGGTAAAAAGCCGATCATTGCCGCAGTGGTGGTGCCGCCATCGACAATCACCACCTGTCCAGGCTGGATCAGCGCGGCGGCGGCGCGGGCGACTGCCTGCTTGGAGGCGATCTGCACGCTTTTGCGCGTTTCAATAGGCGCAATAGCGGCAGAAACCGGCAGTGCGCCGCCGTGGACCCGCTGCAGTTTTCCTTCCGCCGCCAGCTCGCGCAGATCGCGGCGAATGGAGTCCTCGGAGACGTTGAACCGCTGGCTTAGCTCCCCGGACATCACCTGTTTTTCCTCGGTGAGGATCTGGAGGATCTGCTGTTTTCTCTGACTGGCGAGCATGATTTTTCCTTCACGAATGATCTTGTTTGTGCCTGATTATGCATGTTATGGTGCCGGCTGTCATCTCAAAGGGGATATAACATGCAAACTCACGCACCGCACGTCCGCCACGTTCGCGAGACGCTGCTCTCTGACAACTGGTACACCCTGAAAAAATATACTTTTGAACTGCTGCGCCGGGACGGTTGCTGGCAGGAGCAGAGCCGGGAAGCCTATGATCGCGGCAACGGCGCGGTCATTTTACTCTATAACCGTGAGAAGCGGACGGTGGTCCTGACGCGCCAGTTCCGATTTCCGGTATTTATCCACGGTCACGATGGGTATCTGATTGAGGCTGCCGCCGGGCTGCTGGATAACGCCTCTCCGGAGGCGCGGATCGTTGCCGAAGCGGAAGAGGAGACCGGCTTTCGCGTGACGCGTGTCGAACCCGTCTTCACTGTCTTTATGAGTCCAGGCTCCGTGACCGAGAAGCTCTACTTTTTTATCGCGGAATATCAGGCCGATGACCGTCGGGGCGACGGCGGCGGGTTGGCGGCAGAAGGTGAGGATATTGAAGTGCTGGAGTGGCCGCTGGCGCGGGCGCTGCAGGCTATTCGCGATGGCGAGATCATGGATGCGAAAACGATAATGCTGTTGCAGCATCTGGCGCTGAATGCCGATACGCTCCTCGCCGGCTAAGCGGCAAGGAGCAGGGGAGATTAGCGCAATTCGCGGGCAATGGCGCTGTACATCAGCGCCGCTTCCAGCGGCTGGGCGTTGAAGGACGGTTCCGCCTGCGGCCAGGTCGACCACTGGACGATCACCAGATGTTCCGCGCGGTTCACCATGATCAC
This sequence comes from Klebsiella sp. PK18, assembly GCF_057784655.1. Classification (NCBI taxonomy): domain Bacteria; kingdom Pseudomonadati; phylum Pseudomonadota; class Gammaproteobacteria; order Enterobacterales; family Enterobacteriaceae; genus Klebsiella; species Klebsiella sp. PK18. The sequence goes on from NZ_CM173493.1 coordinate 1,566,023, forward strand.
CTGGCCATAGATCCCCAGCGCCCACAGCGAGCCCTGCAGTCCTTCCTGCGGCGTCGGCTGTACGTGTTGCGCATTGGCCGGAATGGCGTTGTTCCACCACTGATAGCCGTAGATACCTTGCGGATGCGCTGCTGAAACCGAGTTCAGCGCTTTTGTCCAGCTTGCGGCCTGGTCGAACCAACCTGCGGGCACCAGCTGTTTGCCGTTGCTTAACCGACCATCGCGGGCGACAAACTCGCCAAAGCGGCCCCAGTCTTCGAGGGTGGCGTTAAAGCCGTGGGCGCCAACATCATGCTTCCCTTGCTGATAAGCATGCCATACGCCATCGTGGGCCATACCCGCAGGCTGCCACAGCGACTGCTCAAGCCAGGCGGCCAGCGACATACCGGTCGCGCGTTCCAGCACATCGCCCAGCAACCAGGCGCCGCCGGAAGAGTAGGACCACTGCTCGCCTGCCGGGTGTTTACGCGACAGCGTCGACACAATTTTACGTACGCAATCATAGGCGCCGGGCTGCGCTTCACACTGGGTCAGGCGGGCAAAGTGCGACTGCGGATTGGTGTAATCTTCATTCCAGTCCACGCCGCTGGTATGTTGAATGAGTTGCCTGAGCGTTACACCGTCCCAGGCGGTGCCTTTTAGTTCGGGTTCATAAACGGTAATCAGGTCATCGAGGGAGTGGATTTTCCCCTGCTGAATGGCGATGCCCACCAGCGTCGAAACCACCGATTTCCCCACCGAGCGAGAGGTCCACAGCGTGGTATCGGTGTTGCCGTTGCCAAGGTATTTCCAGGCGACTTTGCCATCTTTCAGCACCAGCATGCCGCTGACGTTCTCGCGCTTCAGGTAATCCTGTAGCGTCCAGGTGTGGCCGTTGAGGGTATAGCTGGCGTGGGTCAGTGGCTTTTCAGCACGCTCCAGCGGGACCGCTGCGCCGTGGCGGAAGACGTCTCCGGCATAATTGCGATAGTCGTTACGAAAGCCAACGACGCGTGACGCCTGATCCCAGGTGAGCATGTCTTTGGCCGCGGGTAGCGTTTGGTCGTAAGGGGTGGGGCAGACATCCAGCGTCAGGTCGCCGCAGTTTTGCGCCATCGCCGCCGCCGGCAGCGCCGCCAAAATTAACGCCAGAGCCAGTGGTTTTTTTATCATTTTTATTTCCTCGTTTGCCATAGATTCGCTGCGCAGTATATAAATCGGCTCGCGAAGGCTAAAATCAGCATAGGGGGGATTTTCCCCCGCAAGGGAGAGAGGGATGAAAACCCTGCAGTATTCTTTCGCACAGATTGAGGCCTTCGCCACCATCGCCGAAACTGGCAGCCTGTCGCAGGCGGCCATTCGTTTAGCTAAAGACCGGACCACGCTTCGCGATCTGCTGGACTATCTGGAAGATGCGCTGGGCTACCGGCTGTTCAGCCGTGAAGGGCGTAGCCTGACGCTAACCGCCGAAGGCGAGCAGCTTTTTCGCCAGGCACACCTGCTGTTGCGTCAGGCGCAGGCTTTCGAGTCTTTTGCGCAAACGCTGCCGCAAACGGCCTGGCAGGCGTTACGTCTGGTGTACGATCCCTTCGTGCCGCGTGAATTTCTCTGTTTGCTGGCTGATACGCTTGCCCGGCGGCAGATCCGTTTAAGCTGCTGGAGCGCCTCGCGGCGCGAAGCCGAGCAGGCGCTGAGCGAGGGCATCGCGGATATGGCCATTTGCCAGGCTAATAATCGTACGCTGGGCAGCGAAATGGAGTGGCGGGCGCTGGGCACCGTTGATTTACGTTTTTACGCCGCGCAAGGATTGTTTACTGACGCCGCACGGCCGCTGACATTGCTGAATTTATCGCTAACGCCACAGCTGGTGATGCACCGGCGCAGTGACGATCAGATCGCCCGCCGGCTACAGATATCCGGCCATACGCTGTATATGAATGAAATCGCGCTGCTGCGCCATGCGATGGAGCAGGGGATGGGCTGGGGGTTTTTACCGGAACATTTACGGCCAGGCGAGTGGCAGGGGGTTGCTGAAATAGCTACCGAGGTCGGCAGTCAGGGACTGAACGTGACCATGGTGATGCTCTGGCTGCCCGGCATGAATAAGCACCGGATGCTGAGCGACCTCGTGGACGAGGCGCCGGAACTTTGGCGGCGCCGATAACAAAACGCCCCGGGTCAGAAGACACCAGGGCGTTTGCCATACAACTTGCTATCGGCGATTACGCGCGAACGAAGTCGATGTGGGTCAGTTTCGGCTTGAACGCGTGACGCTGAACAGCCTGAACTTTAACTTTCTCTTCTTTGCCATCGATAACGAGGGTCACAACTTCGCCGTAAAATTCAGCTTTATCCTGCATGTTCCACAGTTTGTCGTGATCCAGTTCGATAGCAACCGGAGCAGCTTCGCCACCGTAGATGATTGCCGGGAACTTGTTAGCTGCGCGCAGGCGGCGGCTCGCACCCTTACCCTGCTCTTTACGTACTTCTGCGTTGATAGTAAACATTGATGTCTCTCTATATATAAAGCCTGCAACAGGCGACCCAGCTGCAGGCAGATTATCTGCTTTGCGAATGCAAAAGCGGGCGGCATTATAGCCGCCAATCGGCACAGCGGCAATCAAAACCTCAGTTTTTGGCGGATTAACGCAGCTCATTGGCGCGACGGAAACGGCCCTGATAATCGAATACTTTTTCCCGCACCTGCCAGTATTGCCCCTTCATTCGGGCGACGACAAAGTCAGGATGGCGCAGCAGCGCCTGCTGGGCAATGATATCCGCCGGGGTTATCCAGCGTAACGGCACGCCCGGCGTACGGGTATGCGGGCGGATAAACAACTGCTCAAAGGCGGTACGCTGGGCGGGCGTTTGCAGACGGAAGCGCTCACTCACGTCGGCGCCGTCCTCATCATAGTAGGTGATTTTCAGCCACGGGCCTTTCTCGTCGCTACCGTGCTGCATAGCCATGCCGCTGCAGCGCAGCACCAGCGCGTCCTTTAGCTTCAGCGCCGCCTTCAGCATATCGTCCGGGTCGACCAAAATCGTGTCGCACTCGCGGCAGCGGCGGGCGGCGATATCGTTTTCCGCGTTGCACTGCGGGCAGTTTTTGAAGCGAAAGCGGAAGTCGCACTGTTCGCGGTGGCCGTCATCATCTTCAAACCAGCCCTGGCAGCGGCGGCCAAAATGCTCAATCAAGGTGCCGTCGGCGGTGGTTTTGCCCCAGAAGGTGTTGGCGAAACCACAGGCCGGGCAGAAGACCTGCACCGGCACGTTGTCGCTTTTCCCCTTCGGCGTCCCCACTTCCGGGGCGTACAGGTCATGCGGGTTGCCGGCGTAGTCGAGGATCAGGCAGTCGGTTTTGCCCGGCGCCAGGCGCAGGCCGCGGCCAACGATCTGTTGGTAAAGACTCACCGACTCGGTGGGGCGGAGGATGGCGATCAGGTCAACGTGCGGGGCGTCGAAGCCGGTAGTCAACACCGCGACGTTCACCAGATAGCGATACTCCTGCGCTTTAAACGCCTCGATAATGCGATCCCGCTCTGGTCCAGGCGTTTCCCCGGTGATCAGCGCGGCTTGCGCCGCCGGCAGCAGACCGGTTACTTCCCGGGCGTGTTCCACGGTGGCGGCGAAGATCATCACCCCTTTACGGCTTTCGGCGAACTCCACGATCTGGCTGACGATATGCGGTGTTATGCGCTGCTGTTTTTTCAGTTCGTGGTTAAGATCGGCTTCGCTGAACAGGCCGTTGCTTTGCGCCTGCAGACGGCTGAAATCGTACTGCACCACCGGCATATCAAGGCGTTCCGGCGGCGTCAGGTAGCCGTGCTTAATCATATAGCGCAGCGGCAGCTCATAGATGCAGTCGCGAAACAGTGCTTTCTCATCGCCACGTACCATGCCGTGGTAGTGAAACTGATAGATCCAACCCTTGCCGAGGCGGAACGGGGTAGCCGTCAGGCCGAGCAGCCGGAGCTGAGGATTCACCTGCCGCAGGTGGCTTATGATCTGTTGGTACTGGCTGTCGTCGTCATCGCTGATACGGTGGCATTCATCGACGATGAGCAGCGAAAATTCACTGTGAAACTGATCGAGGTTGCGCGCCACCGACTGCACGCTGCCGAACACCACTTTGCCGTGGCTTTCTTTACGCTGCAGACCAGCGGCAAAGATATCCGCCTCGAGGCCAAGGGCGCAGTATTTCGCATGGTTCTGCGCCACCAGCTCTTTGACGTGGGCCAGCACCAGCACGCGGCCGCGGGCCAGCCGGGCAAGCTCGGCAATCACCAGGCTTTTGCCCGCGCCGGTGGGCAGGACAATGGTCGCCGGCTCGGTATGGCGACGAAACCAGGCGAGGGTGGCATCGACGGCTTCTTGTTGGTAGGGGCGTAATGTAAAAGTCATGAATTCACGGGGCTAATTAACTCGCGAATAGTATGCCATGAATCTTTTCCCTTGAGTGGTGTTAAGAGCCCGTTATACTAGCCAGTGAAATTCTTCTTTTTCGGGCGAGTTGCCCGCTCCAGCACTATTACAGGCTAAAAAAATTCATGCGACTTGATAAGTTTATCGCTCAGCAGCTTGGCGTCAGCCGGGCTATTGCCGGGCGTGAAATCCGCGGCAGCCGGGTTACCGTGGACGGCGACATTGTGAAAGATGCCTCTTTTAAGCTCCAGCCAGAGCACGAGGTGGAATATGATGGCAATACGCTGACCCAGCAGAACGGCCCCCGTTATTTTATGCTGAACAAGCCGCAGGGTTACGTCTGTTCCACCGACGATCCCGATCATCCTACTATCCTTTATTTTCTCGATGAGCCGGTGGCGCACAAGCTGCACGCCGCCGGGCGCCTGGATATCGACACCACCGGGCTGGTGCTGATGACCGACGACGGCCAGTGGTCGCACCGCATTACCTCGCCGCGCCACCATTGTGAAAAAACCTATCTGGTGGAGCTGGAAAGCCCGCTGGCGGAAGGGACCGCAGAGCTGTTTGCCAAAGGCGTCCAGTTGCACAATGAAAAAGATCTCACTAAGCCGGCAGTGCTGGAAGTGATCACCCCGACCGAAGTGCGCCTGACCATCAGCGAAGGGCGCTACCATCAGGTGAAACGCATGTTCGCCGCCGTGGGCAACCATGTGGTTGGCCTGCACCGGGAGCGCATCGGCGATATCCTGCTGGATGACGCGCTGGCGCCGGGTGAATATCGTCCGCTGACGGAAACGGAAATCGCCAGCGTAGGCGCCCCGCAGGCACGGAGTAAAACGTGACAGTGAAGCAGAATTCTTCCCTGGGAATTGTGTTTATCCTCGGCCTGCTGGCCATGCTGATGCCGCTGTCGATCGATATGTATCTTCCGGCGCTGCCGGTGATCGCCGCCCAGTACAACGTCCCAGACGGCAGCGCGCAGATGACGCTCAGCACCTATATCCTGGGCTTTGCGCTGGGTCAGCTGCTGTACGGGCCGATGGCCGACAGCCTTGGTCGCAAACCGGTGATCCTCGGCGGGACGCTGGTGTTCGCCGCGGCGGCGGTGGCCTGCGCCCTGTCGCAGACCATCGATATGCTCATTGTCATGCGTTTCTTCCACGGTCTGGCGGCCGCGGCCGCCAGCGTGGTGATTAACGCCCTGATGCGCGATATCTATCCGAAAGATGAGTTTTCACGGATGATGTCGTTTGTCATGCTGGTGACGACCATTGCGCCGCTGGTGGCGCCGATGGTCGGCGGGGCGGTGCTGGTCTGGTTTAGCTGGCATGCCATCTTCTGGATCCTCGCGCTGGTGGCTCTGCTGGCCTCGCTGATGATCGGCCTGTTTATCCGCGAAACGCTGCCAGCTGACAGGCGTCAGCCGTTCCATCTGCGCACCACGCTGGGTAATTTTGCCACCCTGTTCCGTCACAAGCGGGTGCTGAGCTATATGCTGGCGAGCGGTTTTAGCTTCGCCGGCATGTTCTCTTTCCTCAGTGCCGGGCCTTTCGTCTATATCAATATTAACCACGTCGCGCCTCAGCACTTTGGCTACTATTTTGCGCTGAACATTGTTTTCCTGTTCCTGATGACCATGTTCAACAGCCGCTTTGTGCGGCGGGTGGGGGCGTTGCGCATGTTCCGGGCCGGGCTGTGGATCCAGTTTGCCATGGCGGTATGGATGGTGGTTTGCGCGCTGCTGGACGTCGGCTTCTGGTCGCTGGTGATCGGCGTGGCGGCCTTTGTCGGCTGCGTATCGATGGTGTCGTCTAACGCCATGGCGGTGATCCTCGATGAGTTTCCGCATATGGCCGGCACCGCTTCGTCACTGGCCGGAACGTTTCGTTTTGGTATCGGGGCGATCATTGGCGCGCTGCTGTCGATGGCGACGTTTACCACCGCCTGGCCAATGCTGATCTCTATTGCCTTCTGCGCAACCTGTTCTATTTTCTTCTCGCTTTACGCTTCCCGTCGGCGAAAAATCGCACACTAGGTCACATTTTCAGGGGCGAAATCGCCCCTTTCTTGATACATGTCAACCAGAATGAGCTTCAGGGTTCTGCGATTTGTTTCCTTTATGTAAAATCAATTAGTGTAAAAAGTCGCATTGTTGCGATAAAAAAGTTGTTTTGGATCACAGAAACGGGTACATATAGCGCCAATCGGCTCGCCGGGTATAAAAATAACGCGCTGGATTATAAGTGCTTAACCCTGGCCCGCCGCGGCTGTAAACGTTTTCTGCGTCAAGGCAGGACTATTTGTCAACAGTGTGTTAATATTGATGTAAATTTATTGTGAAGCCTTTTGCTTCCGGGGAAACCACGTGAATACACAACAACTCTCTATCGTACACCGTCTGCCGCAGAGCTATCGCTGGCTGGCCGGTTTTGCGGGTTCCAGAGTTGAACCGATTCCGCAAAACGGCGCGCAGAACGAGAACAGCCTCGTTGCCCTGAAACTGCTGAGTCCGGACGGTGAAAAAGCCTGGCCGGTAATGCATAAGCTCAGCCAGGCGTTAAGCGACATTGAAGTCGACTGTTCCGTCCTTGAGTGCGAAGGCGAACCGTGCCTGTTCGTTAACCTGCAGGATGAATTCGCCGCCACCTGTCGTCTGAAAAATTTTGGCGTGGCCATCGCCGAGCCCTTCTCCGGCAACAACCCCTTCTGACCGTCAGCTCAGCGCCAGCAGCTGGCGGGTATATTCGTGCCGGGGTGCGCTGAAGACGGACTGGCACTCGCCCTGTTCAACAACCTCTCCCTGACGCAGCACCATCACCTGATGACACAGCGCCCGCACTACGCGTAAATCATGACTGATAAAAATATAGGCCAGCTGATGCTTTTGCTGTAACGCTTTCAGCAGATTCAGGATCTGCGCCTGAACGGTTTTATCCAGCGATGAGGTCGGCTCGTCGAGGACGATCAGCTGCGGCTTGACGATCAACGCTCTGGCGATGGCGATACGCTGCCGCTGGCCACCGGAGAACGCCGCCGGGTAGCGCTGGCGGCTGGCCGGGTCGAGGCCGACCTCCTGCATGGCGAGGATCACTGCCTGTTCGCGCTCGGCCGCCGTCAGCGTCGGCTGGTGGACGCGCAAGCCTTCCTCAATGATCTGCTGCGCCGTCAGGCGCGGATTGAGCGACGAGTTCGGATCCTGAAAAACCACCTGCATTTGTCGGCGCAGCGGCAGCAGCTGTCGGCGGTTACGCCCCTGAATCGGCTGGCCGGCAAAAGTTATCCTTCCCTCGGATGAGATCAGGCGCAGCAGCGCCAGACCGGTGGTGCTTTTTCCCGATCCCGATTCGCCCACCAGGCCCAGCGTCTCGCCGGCGCGTAGCTGAAAACTGAGGCTGTTGACCACCCGATGGTGATCGACCACCCGGCGCAGGATCCCTTTGCGAACAGGAAATGCCACGTTTAAATCATCCGCCTGCAGCAGCACCGGGGCATCGACGGCCAGCGGCACCGGCTCACCGTCTGGTTCGCTATCCAGCAGGCGTTGGGTGTAGGGATGTGCCGGCGCGCTGAACAGCGCCCGACAGTCATTTTGTTCCACACAGCGGCCGTTCTGCATCACCGCTACCCGGTCAGCCAGCTGACGGACAATGCTCAGGTTATGGGTGATAAACAGCAACCCCATGTTCAGCTCCCGCTTTAGCTCGCGCAGCAGCTGCAGGATCTGCGCCTGCACTGACACGTCCAGGGCGGTGGTCGGTTCGTCGGCGATCAGCAACTCCGGGCGCGTCAGCAGCGCCATGGCGATCATCACCCGCTGGCGCTCGCCGCCGGAGAGCTGATGCGGATAGTCCGCCAGGCGCCGCGGCGCCTGACGGATCCCGACGCGCTCAAGGCAGTCGAGGATCTCCCCGCGCGCCGCCTCTTTGCGCATTCCCCGGTGTAACGACAGCACCTCATAGAGCTGTTTTTCCAGGGTATGCAGGGGGTTGAGCGACACCATTGGCTCCTGAAAGATCATCGCGATCCGGTTGCCGCGCACGCCGCGCAGGGTCGACTCATCCGCATGCAGCAGCGACTGGCCATGAAAGCGGATATCGCCGCTGGGGTAGCTGGCCGGCGGGGTGGGGAGCAGCCGCAGCACCGACAGCGCGGAGATGCTTTTTCCTGAGCCGGATTCGCCCACCAGCGCCAGCGTCTCACCGACTGCCACCTCGAGCGACAGATTGTGTACCACGGTCTGCGTCTCGCCCTGCTGGCGAAAGGCAATAGAGAGATTGTCGATAGCTAACAGCGGGTGGGTCATATTACACCGCCTTACTCGGGTCAAAGGCGTCGCGAACCGCTTCACCAATAAAAATCAGTAGCGTCAGCAGTACGGCGACGGAGAGAAACGCGGCAATGCCCAGCCAGGGCGCCTGCAGGTTGTTTTTTCCCTGCAGCAGCAGCTCCCCGAGAGAGGGGGAGCCGAGCGGCAGACCGAAGCCGAGAAAATCCAGCGACGTCAGGGTGGTAATGGAGCTGCACAGGATAAAAGGCAGGAAGGTGAGGGTCGCCACCATTGCGTTAGGCAACATATGCCGCAGGATGATCTGCCGGTCACTGACCCCGAGCGCCTGCGCCGCCCGGATGTAGTCGTAGTTGCGGGTGCGAAGAAATTCAGCGCGCACCACGCCCACCAGCGTCATCCAGCCAAAAAGGACGGTGATCGCCAGCAACCACCAGAAGCCCGGCTGCACGACGCTGGAGAGCAGGATGATCAGAAACAGGGTCGGCATCCCTGACCAGACTTCAATAAAGCGCTGGCCCCAGAGGTCGATTTTGCCGCCATAGTACCCCTGTATCGCCCCGGCCAGCACCCCCAGCACACTGGAGAACAGCGTCAGCAGCAGACCGAAGAGCACCGAGATGCGCGTACCATAGAGGATCCGCGCCAGCACATCGCCGCCGTTGGCGTCGGTGCCAAGCCAGTTGCTGGCCGAGGGCGGTGACGGAAAGGGGACGGTGCTGGCAAAATTAATCGTCGTGGCGCCGAAGCGCACCGGCGGCCATAGCGCCCAGCCGTGGGTGGACAGCTGGTGCTGCAGCCAGGGATCCTGATAGTCGGCGGCGGTAGCGAACGCGCCGCCAAAGGTTTGCTCGGTGTAGTTTTTTAACACCGGAACGTACAGCTGGCCCCGGTACTGCACCAGCAGCGGGCGATCGTTGGCCAGCAGCTCGGCGCCGAGGCTGCAGAAGAAGAGAATTAAAAACAGCCACAGCGACCAGTAGCCGCGACGGTTGTGACGAAAGCGCGCCCAGCGGGCCTGATTAACGGGACTGAAGAAAGACATTAGCGGCCCTCAAAATCAATGCGCGGGTCGACCAGCGTATAGCTGATATCGCTGACGATATTCAGCAGCAGGCCAATCAGAGTGAAAATATAGAGCGTGCCGAACATCACCGGATAGTCGCGGGAGACCGTCGCTTCATAGCCCAGCAGACCCAGGCCGTTCAGCGAGAACATCACTTCGATCAGCAGCGAACCGGTAAAGAACATACTAATAAAGGTGGCCGGGAAGCCGGCGATCACCAGCAGCATGGCGTTGCGGAACACATGTCCCCAGAGGATCTGTTTCTCACCGACGCCTTTGGCGCGGGCGGTGACCACATACTGTTTGCGGATCTCGTCGAGGAAGCTGTTTTTGGTCAGCATGGTCAGGGCGGCAAAGCCGCCGATCACCGTCGCCAGCACCGGCAGGGTGATGTGCCACAGGTAGTCGAGGATTTTCTGATACCAGGGAAGGGTGTCGAAGTTCGGTGAGACCAGACCGCGCAGCGGGAAGAGGTCGAAATAGCTGCCGCCGGCAAAAATCACGATCAGCAGGATGGCGAACAGAAAGGCGGGGATCGCATAGCCAATAATAATCAGCGTACTGCTCCAGATATCAAAGCGGCTGCCGTTGCTGACCGCTTTGCGAATACCCAGCGGAATGGAAACCAGGTAGATAATCAGCGTACTCCACAGTCCGAGGCTCACCGAGACCGGCAGGCTGTCTTTAATCAGCTGCAGTACTGAGGCGCTGCGAAACAGGCTGTCGCCAAAATCAAAGCGCAGATAATCGCCCAGCATCTTCAGGTAACGCTCGTGCAGCGGCTTGTCAAAGCCGTAGCGGTGGGTGATCTCGGCGATGACTTCCGGATCAAGGCCCCGCCCACCGCGATAGTGCCCCTCGCTGATGTTCCCTGCGCCGGTGCGGGCATGGCTGGCGCCCATCCCGCCGTCGCCGGCACCCGGCATCCCGCCGTGCTGACCAAATTCGATGGCGGCGATGGCCTGATCGACCGGGCCGCCGGGTGCGATTTGCACAATAAAAAAGTTAATGGTGATGATGGCCCACAGGGTGGGGATCACTAACAGCAAACGGCGGATCAGGTAGCTGCCCATGGGATGTCCTTAACGTCTGTCCGCGGGGAGGGTGGCCGCTTTGTTCACGTCGTACCACCAGGTATCGAGCCCGGAGGAATAAATGGGGCGGGTCTCGGGGAAAGAGAACTTATTCCACCACGCGGTGCGGTCCTGCGCCATATACCACATCGGCAGCATGTAGTTATTCCAGGTGAGCACGCGGTCCAGCGCCCGACCGAGGGGGATCAGTTTCTGCTTATTGCCCTGCCACTGCAGGATCTGCGCAATCAGCTTATCCACTACCGGGCTTTGCACCCCCGGTGCGTTATAGCTGGAGTGAATATAGTCTGAGGCCCAGGAGATTTGCAGGTCGGTGCCGGGCCAGGGCATGGCACGCCACAGGCTCGGCATCATGTCGTAATCACGGCTGCGGCGACGGTTGCTGTACTGCGAGTTATCAACCTGACGAATATCCATGACGATCCCCAGGCGCTGCAGGTTGTGCTGAAACGGCAGCACCCAGCGGTCATTGCCACCGGCTGGCATCAGCAGTTCAAAGCGCAGCGGCTTGCCGGTGGCGGCGTTGACCCGGCGCTGGTTTTTTACCGTCCAACCCGCCGCATTGAGCAGGGCGTCGGCTTTGACTAAGTTGTCGCGGTCGAAACCATCGCCGCGGGAGACCGGCGGCTGGTAAACCTGGCTGAAGACCTCCGGGGGCAGTTCGTTTTTCATCGGCGTCAGCAGGGCCAGCTCGGCGGCGTCGGGCAGGCTGCGGGCGGCATATTCGGTGTTCTGGAAATAGCTGTTGGCGCGCTGATAGGCGCTGTAAAACAGCGCCTTGTTCATCCATTCAAAATCGAACGCCAGGGTAATGGCCTCCCGCACCCGGCGATCGGCAAAAACCGGGCGCTGAATATTGAACGCCAGCCACTGGGTATCCTGCGCCGAGGTATTTGTATGCTCATCTTTAATAATGTAGCCGCGGCTGAAGTTGCGACCGACGTAGCGGGTAGCCCAGTTTTTGGCGACGGTCTCTTCCCGGCGATCGACGGCTCCCGCTTTAAAGGCTTCGAAAGCGACATTGTCGTCGAGATAATAGTCATAGCGCAGCGTATCGAAATTCCAGCGACCCCGGTTGACCGGCAGGTCGGCCGCCCAGTAGTCGGCGACGCGTGAATAGGTAATGTATTGCCCCATTCGCCAGGCGCTGATGCGGTAGGGCCCGCTGGCCAGCGGCGGCTTCGACAGCGGGTCGCTGAGTTTGTGCTGGCGCCAGAACGACTCAGGCATCACCGGCAGGCTCAGCAGACTCAGCATGTTCTCTTTGCCGGGCTGGCCGAGGTCGATTCGTACGGTCAACGGGGCGATGGCCTTAACGGTGGTGCCTTTATAAAACAGGCGGAACTGTGGCACCCCTTCGGTCATAAACTTGTTGAAGGTAAATGCAACGTCCCGGGCGGTGATTGGCGTGCCGTCATGGAAGCGGGCGTGCGGGTTGAGAGCGATCTCCATCCAGGAATAGTCCTCGGCATAGCGCGCCCGCTCGGCAATCAGCGGGTAGTAGCTGCCGGGCTCATCATCCGAGGTGGTGAACAGGGTATCGTAGAGCGCCTCAGTGCGCACGGCGGGATTGCCGCGCAGTGCGTAGCGGTTGAAGTTATCAAAGGTGCCGATCGCCGCCAGGGTGAGGGTGCCGCCTTTCGGCGCCTCAGGATTGACATAATCAAAATGGCTGAAGCTGGCTGCGTATTTGGGTTCACCGATAATCGCAAAGGCGACGCTTTCTTTTATTGTTTGCGCCTTAGCGCTAAGGCTAAACAGAGCAAGCAGAATTAAAAAGAGGCGCGCATACATAGGCGGCAGAATACCTTGTCACGGTCGGCCCCCATAGCCGACCTCTGTTCCCGCATCATATGTGAGACTTAGCGCGTTGTGAAATAATTCGCAGGTTCATCATGCGCGGCGACCAGCGCCTCCAGCGATAGCGGACGGCTTATCCAGTACCCTTGCAGGAAATTGACGCCCTGGGCACGAAGCCACTCCGCCTGTTCCTGGGTCTCCACTCCTTCAGCGACGGTCATTAATTTCAGCCGGCGGCTGAGGGTCAGTACCGCATCCAGCACCGGCGAGGTCACGGTTTCGGTGCCAATCGCCTGCACAAAGCCGCGATCGATCTTCAGATAATCGAAGTTATAGCGTTCGAGATAAATCAGCGCGCTATGCCCGGTACCAAAATCATCTATTGCGATTTCAAAACCCTGCTGGTGGAGCCAGGCGAAGTTAGCGATCGATTTTTCTTTATCAATCATGGCCCGCTCGGTCACCTCCAGCACCACGTGAAAATGGTCGGCGGGCAGCGCGGCGGCAAAGCGCAGCATATCGTCGCGGAAGTTGTCAGCCTGCAGATGGGCAGGGGAAATATTCAGCCCCAGCTTGACGCCGCGCGGCAGGATCCGTTTAAGCACTAGACCATCGCTGGCGATCAGCGCCAGCAGGTGATGGGTCAGCGGCACGATCATCTGCTGGGTTTCCGCCAGATTAATAAAGACGTCAGGCGGGATTTCACCCACCACCGGATGGCGCCAGCGCATGAGCACCTCCACGCCGCTGATACGCAGGGTCTGGGCATTCACGACCGGCTGATAGACGACGTAGAACTGGTTATTTTTGATCCCCAGCAGTATCGATTTTCGCGGATCGGATTTGATCGTCAGCACGTAATAACAGAGCAACCCCGCCAGCAGGCCGCACACTACCCCGAGCAACAGGGCAAACTGTGTATTTTCCGCCAGCCAGCTGTTGGCATACAGGTAGACCTTCAGCGGTAAACCGTCGATCTGTACCTGGCGGATCGGTTCGTTATGCAGGGTTTGCGGATCCACCAGCCGATTACTGAAGGTGGAGATGGCGGTGTGACCGATGGCCAGCGCAATACCGCTGAAATCATTTTGTCGTGCGGAATAGAGGATGTACGGCGTGAGATTGGCGTTGATCGATACGAAAATGCCGCTGTTTGCATCATCGGGTTTGCTGACCCATAACGCCAGCGCTGCGCTTTTCGGCATCATCGGCGTACCCGGCAAAATCGCCATATCAACGGGTTTGCGAATATCGATCGCCGGGATAAGCTGAGTAAGGGGCGTATTCATGGCCCCTGTCGCCGAGGAGCAAAAGACGACGCCGTTTTTAACCAGCAGAAACGCGCGAACGTTGGGGCTGAAAGCGGCATGGGAGGTGAGTCCGGAGTCGATATTCTCGCAGGGCTGATCCACCAGCGGCTGCAGGCCATCAATGGTCTCACGGAGATCGTGAAAATAGCTTTTCAGGTAAGTGTCAACGTTGTTGATAATGGCGTCGAAACGCTCTGCCCGGTTATGGTAAATCACCATAAACTGAATGCAGCCGGCCAGCAGCGCGACGATAATCCCCACGCACAGGCTGGTTAACCAGATTTTACGCTGGGGTGAAAAGTAGCGAGTAAGCATAGCTATAGTCTTTCCGTGTTATTGAATCGCATCAACGGTTTGTCGGTCGTCGTTTTTCTCATTCCCACTTAAAAGACATAGCTTATTTTGCGGCGTTCAGAATCAGGTGGCAAAAAAAAACACTGCCGGGGCAGTGTTTTTTTATCCCGCCTCCAGCCAAGGGATAACCGGCGGCGGTAGAGGACAGTTTACGAGCGGCTCAGAACTCGACGCGCTTCGTTGTAGCGCTTTTTCCAGTACGGTTCATCCATGCTGGAGATGGTCACCCCGCTGCTGGTGGAGGCGTGAACGAACTGGTTGTTGCCGAGATAGATCCCGACGTGGCGGCCGGTAGAGCCGGCGCGGAACAGAACCAGATCGCCAGTACGCAGCTGGGTACGGGAAATCGATTTTCCGGTTTCCTGCTGTTCAGAGGTTGAACGCGGCAGTTCCAGACCAAATTGTTCGCGGAAGGTGCGCTGCACAAACGCTGAGCAGTCGATACCTTTACGGGTGCTGCCGCCGAGGCGGTAACGCACGCCTTTCCAGCTGGCATACTGATCCATTAAACGGGACTTCACGTCCAGGTTACGGACCATCGTTTCAAATTCATCCTGAGAGGCTTGCAGTGATGATAAATCGCCACTACCCACAGCATGCGTCTCAGAATGCATATTCCTGGCGGTACTTGTTGAACTACACGCGGAAAGCAGAACCGCTACTGCAATCGCGGGGGCTACCCGCAAGATGTATCTCAAAATCGGCTGAGATTTGACCATGCTGTTTATTTTCCCTTGTTGTCCTTAACGACAATGTCGTTATAAAAAATGCCAAACGTGTTAGAGCCTAAATACCCATCCGCAATGAGACAATTCCTTAAGCTTAAATTTGTGCAGTCACGCACAAATTTATTCATGCTCTGAATTAATGTTGCGGAAAAGGCAAAACGAGAACGAGATTACCCTATCAAACGCCGCATGGCGAGCGGTTTTGCGCGATTTCTTATAAGTATTTTGGTGACAAAAAGTGAATCATCGGGAAAGGACAAAATAGCGCCAGTATCGGGTAAAAAACAGACAATTCCTTCATTTGTCACGGGATTAATGTGACAAGAAGATGAACATCATGTTGAAAAAAAGCGCAATTGAAAAAGGGGACCCAAAAGGTCCCCTTATAGATAATGACGCCAGACGGCGACCACGACATTATTTGGCCGATATTCCGCCGGGCAGAGAACGGTCGAAAAGGGCGATCAATTTATCGCTCAGCGGTGTCATCAATACCCACGGCGCGCCAATCAGCACGGCGGTCAGGGAGCCGACGGCAATATCGCTGAACCAGTGAGCGCCAATCATGACGCGCGGGAAAGCAAAGACCACAAATATCACCAGCGCCACGGTTAGCGCGCTGCGGCCGAAATAGCGCCACATAAAGCTCGCGAAGATCAGCAGCATCATCCCATGATCGCCGGGGAAGCTGTCCTTGGAAGCATCCTTAGTGGGGAAGTTAACGACATCGCTGACGCGGGTGATATCGTGGAAAAACAGCGATGGGCTGGCGCGCTGTACCGGCATCAGGTGCTGCGCCAGCTGGTTAATGATCACCGCGGCCAGCAGCATCACCAGGCCCATGATGGCAATCTGGCGACGGCCTGCTGGCGGCGCTTTAAGCCAGTAGCGGAGCATCAGGCAGCCCATCGCCAGCAGCGAACAGGCGTCGAAGGCGCGATTGTTGATGATCGCCAGCAGCCAGGCATAGGCGTGGCTGACGCTGACGCCATGGTTAAAGAAATGGAAGATCGCGGAGTCGACCGGCGACCAGGCGCCGTGGTTGACCGGCAGATACCAGGAGCAAAATAGCGCCACACCCGCGATGTTAAGCAGCAGAATTAAAGGAATTCGGTTTTTCATCATAGCCATTGCGATTTTGTGACAGTCGGCGGCAACCTTAGCCGCCTCAACTTAAACGAAGCCTCAACAGTGAGGTCTGGAGCGCGTTCCAGTCGGCTTCGTTCGCCGAGATAAGCTCGATTCGGCTATCGGGTGGGGGGACGCTCAGAGTCTCGATATGCCAATCCTCGCCCTGGCGGTTGATCCTCACGGCCCCTTCGGCAATGCGCATCACGCCTTTGACGCGCGCCACGGGCGCCAGCCGTGCCCATTCGAGCAGGCCGATGGTTTCAAAGACCGTTTCCGCGTCGAAAATCCAGCCGCAGGCCTGATAGCCCTGGCCGCTGTTGAGGTGGCGGCGCCAGCGCTGGTGCTCGGGCAGGCTGAGTGCGGCGAGACCGCTGGTCGGGCGAGAGTGGTGAACATGCTCCGCGCTCGCCGGCAACGGGGCGGTGTTGCGGCGCGGCTCATCGAGCAGGGCGAGGTCGATATTACCCTGGGTTGTCGACACCTTGCGACGATCGCCGCCCCAGCGCTGCCACCAGTCGGCCAACGCCTGGGCGCTTTCGGGCGTTTCCCGATCGTTTTTATTGGCCACAATGATGTCCGCCGCGGCCAGCTGATCGCGGAAATTGTCGTTATTGACGACTTTTTCATCCAGCAGCTGACGGGGATCGAGGATGCACACCGTAGCGCGTAGATCGATCCAGGGTTCATACACCGCTGCGGTGAGGATATCGAGGATCTGCTTCGGATGGCCAAGGCCGGTGGGTTCGATCAGCAGGCGATCGGGTTTACCCTGGCGCAGCAGGGTATTCAGCCCAACCTGCATCGGCAGGCCGTTAACGCAGCA
This sequence comes from Klebsiella sp. PK18, assembly GCF_057784655.1. Taxonomy (NCBI): domain Bacteria; kingdom Pseudomonadati; phylum Pseudomonadota; class Gammaproteobacteria; order Enterobacterales; family Enterobacteriaceae; genus Klebsiella; species Klebsiella sp. PK18. The sequence goes on from NZ_CM173493.1 coordinate 1,583,018, forward strand.
CATGCAGCCGCCGGGGATCTCTTTGAGCAGGGCGCCGCTGTCGGCCAGCAGCGCGCCGTCTATCCCGACTTCGCCAAACTCATTCACCAGTACGGCCCATTTTTCATCCGCAGGCTTCTGCGCCAGCAGATGAAGAATTGAGGTCGTCTTACCGCTGCCGAGAAAGCCGGTGATCAAATTGGTTCTGGTCACTCTTTTCTCCAGGATAAATGTAATGTTGTAACAGTTACGCCTATCCTGACGAAAAAAGGGGGAAAAGAGAAGTCCTGAGGCGGACAGAAGAAGATTCTGTCCGCATAAGCGCAAATATTGTTAAGAATTTAGCGCGCGGGCCACGGCCTCGCGGGCACCGTGCGTCGCCAGTTGCTGCCAGGCGGCGCGGATCCCGGCGACAAACTGCGCGTTGTGCGGCAGGTCGCGGCCAAATATTTCCTCCAGACCCAGTAGCGCATCGACGCGCTGCTGCTCATCGCTCTGCGCCACCCGCTGCTGGATCTTGTCGACCAGCGGATCGCGCACGTCGATCGTCTGACCCGCGTCGTCCGTACCACTGACGTAGCGCATCCAGCCGGCAACGCCGAGGGCCAGCAGCGGCCAGCGGCTGCCGCGCTCAAGATGTACGCGGATGCCGTCGAGCATGCGCTGGGGCAGTTTCTGGCTGCCGTCCATGGCGATTTGCCAGGTGCGGTGTTTGAGCGCCGGATTACTGAAGCGGTCGATGAGGCTGTCGGCATAGGCCTCGAGATCGACGCCGGTAATGGTCAGCGTCGGAGCCTGTTCGTCAAGCATCAGCTGGCGAGCGGCGCGGCGGAAAACGTTATCCTGCATGCAGTCGCTGACGTGCGCATGACCTGCCAGATAGCCAAGCCAGGCGAGAAAAGAGTGGCTGCCGTTGAGCATCCGCAGCTTCATTTGCTCCCAGGGCAGCACGTCGTCGGTCATCTGCACGCCGGCCGTCTCCCAGGCCGGTCGTCCGGCGACGAAGTGGTCTTCGACCACCCACTGAATGAAGGGTTCGCAGCTGATGGCGCAGGGATCGTCGACCCCCAGCACGGCGGCGATTTCCGCCAGCGACTCGGCGGTGGCCGCAGGAACAATGCGATCCACCATGGTGCCCGGGAAGCTGACATTATCGGCGATCCAGTTCGCCAGCGCCGGGCTGCGTTTTTCCGCCATACCGAGGACGGCATTTTTCACCACGTGGCCGTTGTCGGGAATGTTATCGCAGGAGAGCACGGTAAAGGGCGGCAGGCCCCGTTCCCGGCGGCGGGCCAGCGCTTCCACTAAAATACCGGGAGCCGACTGCGGCAGCGTCGGATTTTCCAGATCGTGAACGATACGCGGATGCGTCGGATCCAGCTTGCCGGTCGCCGGATCGATGCAATAGCCTTTTTCGGTGATGGTCAGCGAGACAATCGCCACCTGCGGCTCGCAAAATTTTTCGATAATTGCCGCCAGCGAATCGAGCCTGGCGTTCAGGCATTCGTGCACCGCGCCGATCACGATGGGCTGGTTACCGTCGGCGCCTTTTTCCAGCACGGTAAACAGATGGTCCTGTTCGCGAAGCTGGCTCATCAGCGTATCGCCGCTGAACAGACTGATTTCGCAGATCCCCCAGTCGCCGCCGACGTTATTCAGCACGCGATCGGTCAGCAGCGCCTGGTGCGCGCGATGAAACGCGCCAAAGCCGAAATGGACAATACGCGAGCGGAGCTGGCTGCGATCGTACTGAGGACGTTGCACGTTTTCCGGTAGCGTAGCGGTTGCAATTGTTGTCATTCTTTACACACCTGTTTAACTGCTTATTAACAATGCCAGTCTAAAGTTATATGACAGGAAATTAAATTGGTAAGCCGAAATTATCCGCTGACTGTGAGCTGGATCAATCAATGCGCCGGCACTGTTTGCAGCCTGAGGAGAAACATGTATGGTAGTCGTCATGAGTGTCGCCATTATTGGTATAACAACTTTTGTGAGGGCATAGCGATGGAACAAACCTGGCGGTGGTATGGGCCGAACGATCCGGTATCGCTTGATGATGTACGGCAGGCAGGGGCGACCGGCGTCGTGACTGCGCTGCACCATATTGCAAACGGTCAGGTCTGGCCGGTAGAGGAGATTAAAGCGCGTCAGGCGCTGTTAGCGGCAAAAGGGCTGACCTGGTCGGTCGTCGAAAGCATTCCGGTGCATGAGGATATTAAAACCCACAGCGGGGAGTATGCGACCTGGATTGCCAACTATCAGCAGAGCATCCGCAACCTCGCGGCCTGCGGCATCGATACCGTATGCTACAACTTTATGCCGATCCTCGACTGGACGCGCACCGATCTGGAATATGAGCTGCCGGACGGTTCCCGGGCGCTGCGTTTCGATCAGATCGCCTTCGCCGCCTTTGAACTGCATATCCTCAAACGCCCGGGCGCGGAAGGAGATTACAGCGAAGAAGAGCAGCGTCAGGCTGAGGTTTATTTCAAGGCGATGAGCGAAGCGGACATCGAGAAACTGACCCGCAATATCATCGCCGGCCTGCCGGGGGCGGAAGAGGGTTACACTCTTGACCAGTTCCGCGCGCGCCTGGCGGAATATGACCACATTGATAAAGCGCAGCTGCGCGAGAATATGGCCTACTTCCTGCGGGCTATCGTGCCGGTGTGCGAAGAGGTAGGCATCCGCCTGGCGGTGCATCCGGACGATCCGCCGCGGCCGATCCTTGGCCTGCCGCGTATCGTGTCGACCATCGAAGATATGCAGTGGCTGAAAGAGACAGTGGACAGCATCAATAATGGCTTCACCATGTGTACGGGATCGTATGGCGTCCGCGCCGATAACGATCTGGTGAAGATGGTGGAGACCTTTGGCGATCGCATCCATTTCACCCATCTGCGATCTACCTGTCGTGAAGCGAACCCGAAAACCTTCCACGAGGCGGCGCACCTTAGCGGCGACGTCAATATGGTGGCGGTGGTGGATGCGATTCTGCGTGAAGAGCAGCGGCGTAAACAGGCTGGCGATCTGCGCCCGATCCCGTTCCGTCCGGATCATGGTCATCAGATGCTTGACGATCTGCGCAAGAAAACCAACCCAGGCTATTCGGCGATTGGCCGTCTCAAGGGGATGGCGGAAGTGCGTGGCGTCGAGCTGGCGCTGAAAATGACCAAATACCCTGAACTGTTGTAATCGCGGTAACAGGGATAATAAAAGGGACAGCCAGCGGCTGTCCCTTTTTACTGTCGGGGCGTCAGCCTGGTCGGGTAAGTGAAGCGCCACCCGACAAAATAACGGCGCAATGGGGTAGATACTATGATCGGTTTGCAACAGTGTCGACCCTGGAAAAACCTGTGTTCTCTGTTATTTCCGGGCAGATTGCGTTCCCGATATTTCTTCTGCGTTATGTCACTCATGGTGCAGGGAGCGCACAGGGGGCGGCCAGTCGCCGCCGCCCCCTGTACCCCCTGGCTCCGGCCAGCAAAATCGCCACTTCGTGGTGCCTTCGACTTATCCCTGCAGGCTTCGGGTCGGGCCGAGGCAGCGTCCGTGCAAAACACGGCCCTCAGCCCGCATCCATGCGGGCTGCCCCGGCCTTCCGGGAACGTCTCAGCGATTTTGAGGCCGCCAGCACCGGCAGTTTCAGCAAGAATAGTGAATAACTTAACGACAGGGTGCCCGGATCGTAGGCCGGATAAGGCGTCAGCCGCCATCCGGCACAAATACGGGAACCGTGTTGAATGAATATTACCCGGCACCGGGGCATACCGTCGCCAAATAAAAGGGACAGCCAGCGGCTGTCCCTTTTTACTGTCGGGGCGTCAGCCGGGTCGGGTAAGTGAAGCGTCATTACCCGACAAAATAACGGCGCAATGGGGTAGATACGGTGATCGGTTTGCAACAGTGTCGACCCTGGAAAAACCTGTGTTCTCTGTTATTTCCGGGCAGATTGCGCTCCCGATATTTCTTCTGCGTTATGTCACTCATGGTGCAGGGAGCGCACAGGGGGCGGCCAGTCGCCCCCTGTACCCCCGGGCCGGGAACGTCTCAGCGATGTTGAGGCCGCCAGCACCGGCAGTTTCAGCAAGAATGGTGAATAAATTAACGACAGGGTGCCCGGATCGTAGGCCGGATAAGGCGTCAGCCGCCATCCGGCACAAATACGGGAACCGTGTTGAATGGATATTACCCGGCAACAGGGGCATACCGTCGCCAAATAAAAAGGACAGCCAGCGGCTGTCCTTTTTTACTGTCGGGGCGTCACAGATGATTAATCCGCGCGGCCCATATAGCGGCACTCTTCGATATGAATGCGGATTTTCTCACCGGTGGTCAGGTATTCCGGCACCTGAATTACCAGGCCGGTGCTCATAGTGGCTGGCTTGGTGCGGGAGCTGGCGGATGCCCCTTTAATACCCGGCGCGGTTTCGATAATTTCCAGGTCAACGGTCTGCGGCAGCTCCAGGGCCAGCAGCTGGCCGTCCCAGGTCAGCACCTGCATATCCGGCATCCCGCCTTCCGGAATAAACTGCAGCTCTTCTTCGATCTGCTCTTTGGTAAAGGTGTAAGGGGTATAGTCTTCTTTATCCATGAACACGTATTCGTTGCCATCGACATAGGAGAAGTCAACGAAACGGCGGGTCAGGGTGACGGTATCGACGATATCGTCACCTTTGAAGCGCTCTTCCACTTTCAGGCCGGTACGCACATCGGAGAAGCGCATTTTATACAGTGTCGCAGCACCACGGGCGCTGGGTGACTGAATATCAATATTTTTCACAATCAGCAGCTTGCCGTTGTAATTCAGCACCATACCTTTTTTAATTTCATTCGCTCTTGGCATTGCAGTAATCCTGTCACTTAACGAGTCAAAAATATCGCGTAAAACTACTCGCGCCCGCGCCTTCAGGCAAGCGGAATTCGCGAGTTTTGCTATCTTCTGGCAAAACGTTTAGGCTGTGGCACAAAATGAGCGTTTGGGAGCTGGGTTGTGGAATGTCGTACCGATTGTGGCGCATGTTGCATCGCTCCCTCTATATCATCGCCAATACCCGGCATGCCGCAGGGCAAGCCCGCCAATACCCGCTGTATTCAGCTTTCCGAGCACAACTTGTGCCTGATTTTCGGCTCCCCTCTGCGCCCGAAGGTGTGCGCCAGCCTGCAGCCCTCGCCCGAGATGTGCTTCACCCACCGCGATGACGCCATCACCTGGCTGCTGGATCTTGAGCTGGCCACCGCGCCCTGAGCTTAAAGCAACAGATGAGACAGGTTTTTGATATGGGCGCTGAGGCCGTCGAGTAGCGCCTGTACGCGCAGGGGGAGAATGTCCCGCCGCTGGAAGATAAGCCAGGCCTGCAGGTCGATACAGCGCTCCTTTTTCAGACAGGGAACCAGCTGTCCCGCCGCCAGCTCGGTGGCGAGTGAATAGTAGGGCGCATAGACGATCCCCATCCCCAGCTTCGCCAGCTCCACCGCCGGTAGTGTGTTATCGCAAACGAATCCCCCCTTTACCGTGAGATTAAGCGGTTCGCCGTTTTTGCTTTTGAAGGTCCAGACATTGTCGCTGCCGCCCAACATGCGCAGGGTAATGCACTCATGATCCACCAGCGCCTCCGGCTCGGCGATAGGATGTTGCGCCAGATAGTCCGGAGAGGCGAAGACGCCGGTGCGAAAGCGGGTAAAGGGGCGGGCGATGAGATTTTCATTCTGCGGCTTAAAGGGGCTTATCAGCAGATCGCAGTCGCTATTGAAGATGGCGCCGTATTTCTGTTCCCGCTCGCTGGCGTTGCGGGTGACCAGATTGATCTGCAGCTCCGGCAGGGTTTTCCTCAGCGCCGGCAGAATATAGCGCCCGAGAAATTGATGGATACCGATGGGCGCCCCAAGGGTGACCACGCCCTGCAGCGTGTTCTTATAACGGTCGGCGAGGTTGATAAGCTGCTCATGCTGTTCGAGAACCGCGCGACTGGCATGGATAAACTGCTCGCCGAACTCGGTGCGCACCAGCTCCCTGGCGGTGCGCAGGAATATGGCCAAACCGACTTTCCGCTCCACGTTGGTCAGCGTCCGCGAAACGTTAGACTGGGGCATATTCAGGCGCTGGGCCGCCCGGCTCACGCTGGCGGTTTCGGCGATAGCGCAGATGATCCTCAGCTCATCCATTTTAAAGTCTTTCAACATCTTATCGCTGCCTGATATCTGTTGTATATCAAAAATGATATATCAGTTTGGCGGAATTGCCATGTGATTTATTGATCCGCTAAACGTATGATGGCTTTTGCGTTGAACAGTCCGTTATTTAAGGAAAATTGTGCGTTTTATCGCTTCTTTTGTGGTCCTCGACGTCATTAAAAATAACGATCTTCCCGCTGGCTTACTGAGTGTATATGCACCATGCTGCTTAATTATTTTGCTTTGTTTGTATTAATACTGGTTTTTCTCATATTATTTTATGGAGTGATTATTATCCACGATATTCCCTATCATATCGCGCAAAAACGGCAGCACCCCCATCAGGACGCGATTCATGTGGCGGGCTGGATAAGCCTGTTTACCCTGCATGCTATCTGGCCTTTTCTGTGGATCTGGGCCACCTTGTACCGCCCTGACCGCGGGTGGGGGATGGCTTCGCAGACCGAGGATAGTCTGCAACGCGAGGAACTGGAGCAACGTATCGCATTACTCGAAGCGGCGTTAAAAAACAGCCAGCAGGCGTCAGCGGGGAATAAAGATAAATAATATGGATCTGTTAATTATCCTTTGCTATGTCGCCATCGCCTGGGGCGTTTTTAAGATATTTCGCATTCCTGTAAATAAATGGACAATACCCACTGCCATATTAGGCGGAATAGTGGTCGTAGGCGCGTTAATATTAACGATGAACTATAACCATCCCTATACGCTGCGGGCGCAAAAAATTGTCGTTTCTATTCCGATGGTGCCTCAGGTCTCAGGCGAGGTGGTTGAGGTCACCAGTAAAACCAATGTGTTAATGAAGAAGGGCGAACTGCTGTTCCGCATCGATGACACCCGCTACCGCGCGCGGCTGAACAAGCTGAAAGCCGATCTGGCGGCCGGGGAGGCGACGCTGCGGGCGAAGCAGGCGACTATCGACGATGCCAGCGCCAGAGTGCAGCAGGCGCAGGCCGAGTACGATCGCGTTACCCGTGACTACCAGCGTTATGCTCAGGGGGCGGCCATGCCGGTCAATCCTTTCTCCGAACAGGATGTGACTCACGCCAGGCAGCAGGTGCAGATCCAGACGGCGGTATTGCAGGCGGCGAAAGCGCAATTACAAAACGCCAGAGAGCAGGTGTCTGGCCGCTATAACGGGCTTGATGCCAACATTGCCAGTCTGAAATCGCAGATCCTCGAGGCGGAGTATAATCTGGCGCAAACCGTGGTTCGTGCGCCGAGCGATGGCTACGTTACCCAGCTATTGGCGCGGCCGGGGATGACCGCGGTACGTCTGCCCTTCAAGCCGGTGCTGGTGTTTATTCCCCAGCAAAAGCGCCAGGTGGTGGCGGTATTCCGCCAGAACTCGGTTCTGCGTCTGACGGCCGGGGATAGCGCGGAGGTGGTGTTTAATGGTCTGCCGGGCAGCGTCTATAGCGGTAAGGTATCACGGGTGCTGCCGGCGATCCCGGATGGCAGCTATCAGGCCAGCGGTGCGCTGCAGGGGCTGAGCGCTGGGGCAGGAAAAGAGGGCATCTATGTGCTGATCGACCTCGATCCCCACCCGGAAGTGGAACATTTACCGGACGGGGTCAGTGCGCAGGCGGCGGTTTATACCGATTGTTTTGCCCATGTGTCGATTATGCGCAAAGTCCTGCTACGAATGACCAGCTGGCTGCATTACCTCTATCTGGATCATTAATCAGGATGGCCCGGTCGAGGCCGGGCCATCTTGCCTACACGTCCCTGATCCGCCACAGGCAGACCTGAGCGGTGATACCCATGACCAGCGCTATCCAGAACACCGCGTGATAGCTCCAGATCTCCGCTACTACCCCCGCCAGTGAACCGGCGATGATCCAGCCGACGCGGGTGGTATTGGTGTAGAGGGTAGTGGCCGCGCCCGCTTGCCCCGGCATCAGATCCTGGAAATAGAGCATGCCGATCCCGGCGAGGATCCCGATATAGACGGCGTTCAGCACCTGCATTGCCAGCAGCAGCGCCGGCGTATGCACCGTCAACATGCCCACGTAAAACAACACACCGGCCACTGCCGAAAGGCGCATCAGAAAGCGTTTACCAAAGCGCCGGGCATAATAACCGGCAATCAGCATGGTAGGAATTTCCAGTCCGGCCGCGGTGCCCATCATCAGCCCGGCCAGCTTCTCCGGCAGATGCAGCTCATTAATGATAAACAGCGGCATATTAATGATGTACAGGCTGTTGGTGCCCCACATCAGCGTGCAGATGCTAAACAGCAGCAGCGCATCGCGGCGGTGCGTGCGCGGGGCTTCCAGCCGGCCCGTCGCCACCGCCGCCGCTTTATGCATGCTGGGTAAGAACAGCCAGACCATGATCCCGCAGACGATAAACGCCGCCGCAGCGCTGAGATACATTGCGGTAAAACCAAACCCCATCGCCAGGGCGTAGGCCAGCGGGGGACCAATCACCCATGCCAGGGAGACCTGGGCGCGCAAAATGGAGCTGAACATCACCGCTTCGCGACCGGTCTTGTCGGCGTGCTCGCGCGCGAGGGCGAACATCTGCGGGTTGGCGGTCGAGCCAAAGCTACTGAGGAAGACGCCGATAAACAGCAAAATGAAGTAGTTCCGGTTCCAGGCAAACAGCAGGCAGGCCAGCACCCCCAGCAGGCAGCAGACGACAATCAGCTGTTTGCGATCGCCCCGGCGGTCGGAGCGGCCAGCGAGGAACTGGCTGACCAGAATGCCAATGACGGCGCTACCAGTAAAAAAGAAGCCGACCATCGCCGGGCGGACGTGCACTTCGTTGGTCAAAAAGAGGCTCAGGGTTGGGGTTTGCAACGCCCCGGCAATGCCTGTCAGAAAGGCGACGATCAAGAATGCTGAAGAGGTTACATCGAACCCGCGTCGGGGAAGAGCGGCGCTACGGTTTTGCATGTTCGGTTTTCTGTAGTTTCAGGAGACGGCGCGGAGTTTACGCCTGCTGGCAGAAAATAAACAGTAGTATGGCACGAATAATTAAAAAGGCGTTTCAAAATATAAGGTTCAGCAAAAAGCTGACATTTGCGGTGGTCGATAGCAAAGGCTTCAGCAAAAGTGTGCAGTACCTCTAAGTTCTGCAATCAAGTCGCTGACGTACCTTGCGCGTTGAGCAAGAAAGGTACAAAATTCTTGAAACGTTTCAGCGTCATTCGACAATCCGTTCCCCGTCAGATGGCGCCTTTTTTCTCAAGTTAGCTGAAACGATTCAATTCAGCAGGAGAGGAGAACCATGTTCCAGTTATCTGTGCAGGATATTCATCCCGGCCAGCAGGCCGGTAATAAAGAAGAGGCCATCCGGCAGGTCGCCGCCGCGCTGGTCAGCGCCGGCAACGTGGCTGATGGCTACGTGAACGGTATGCTGGCTCGCGAGCAGCAGACCTCGACCTTCCTCGGCAACGGGATTGCGATCCCGCACGGCACGACGGACACCCGTGACCAGGTGCTGAAGACCGGCGTCCAGGTATTTCAGTTCCCGCAGGGCGTCACCTGGGGCGAAGGGCAGACCGCCTATGTGGCGATCGGGATTGCCGCCAGCTCAGATGAACACCTTGGCCTCCTGCGTCAGCTGACCCATGTGCTAAGCGATGACGCGGTAGCCGCGCAGCTGCAGTCCGCCACCACCGCGGAAGAGCTGCGTGCGCTGCTGATGGGGGAAAAACAGAGCGAAGCGCTGAAGCTGGACAACGAGACCCTCAGCCTCGACGTGGCGGCCAGCGATCTGCTGACCCTGCAGGCGCTGAACGCGGCGCGACTGAAAGAAGTGGGTGCCGCTGACACGGCATTCGTAAGCCACGCTATCAACGATACGCCGCTGAACCTCGGTCAGGGCGTCTGGCTGAACGACAGTGCGGAAGGCAATCTGCGCAGCGCCGTGGCAGTCAGCCGCGCGGCTAATGCCTTTACCCGCGACGACCAGCCGGTTTCTCTGCTGGTCACGGTGGCGATGGCCGATGAGCAGCCGACTGCGGTGCTGAACCGCCTGAGCAAGCTGTTGCTGGACAAGAAAGCTGACCGTTTGCTGAAAGCCGACGCCGCCACCGTGCTGGCGCTGCTGACCAGCGACGATGCCATTGCGGAAGATGTGCTGAGCGCCGAATTCGTGGTGCGCAATGAGCACGGCCTGCATGCCCGACCGGGCACCATGCTGGTCAATACGATTAAACAATTCTCCAGCGACATCACCGTCACCAACCTCGACGGTTCCGGCAAGCCGGCCAACGGTCGCAGCCTGATGAAGGTCGTGGCGCTGGGGGTGAAAAAAGGTCACCGTCTGCGTTTCACCGCGCAGGGTGAGGATGCGCAACAAGCGCTGGATGCGATTGGCGAAGCGATCGCCGCAGGCCTTGGGGAGGGCGCATAAATGAGCAGACGTGTAGCAACGATTACGTTAAACCCGGCGTACGATCTGGTGGGGTTCACCCCGGAGATTGAACGCGGTGAAGTGAACCTGGTGCGCACCACCGGCCTGCATGCCGCCGGGAAAGGCATCAACGTGGCGAAAGTGCTGAAAGATCTCGGCATTGATGTCACCGTCGGCGGCTTCCTGGGCAAAGACAACCAGGATGGCTTTCAGCAGCTGTTCAGCGAGCTGGGGATCGCCAACCGTTTCCAGGTGGTGCAGGGTCGGACCCGTATCAACGTTAAGCTGACGGAAAAAGATGGCGAAGTGACGGATTTCAACTTCTCCGGCTTTGAAGTCACCCCGGGCGACTGGGAACGCTTCGTCAACGACTCCCTGAGCTGGCTCGGGCAGTTCGATATGGTCTGCGTCAGCGGCAGCCTGCCGTCCGGCGTCAGCCCGGAGGCCTTCACCGACTGGATGACCCGTCTGCGCAGCCAGTGCCCATGCATTATTTTCGACAGCAGCCGCGAAGCGCTGGTTGCCGGACTGAAAGCGGCGCCATGGCTGGTGAAACCGAACCGTCGCGAGCTGGAGATCTGGGCCGGGCGTAAGCTGCCGGAGATGAAAGATGTTATCGAAGCCGCCCATGCGCTGCGCGAGCAGGGTATCGCCCACGTGGTGATTTCCCTGGGTGAAGAGGGCGCGCTGTGGGTGAACGCCTCCGGTGAGTGGATTGCCAAACCGCCTTCAGTGGAAGTGGTCAGCACCGTCGGCGCCGGCGATTCGATGGTTGGCGGCCTGATTTACGGCCTGCTGATGCGTGAATCCAGCGAGCATACCCTGCGCCTGGCGACTGCCGTCGCTGCCCTGGCCGTCAGCCAGAGCAACGTGGGTATTACCGACCGTACCCAGTTGGCCGCGATGATGGCGCGCGTCGACTTACAACCCTTTAATTGACAGCAGGAGAGGCATAATGAAAACGCTGCTGATTATTGATGCCGGACTCGGACAGGCGCGCGCCTATATGGCGAAAACCCTGCTGGGAGCGGCAGCGCCTAAAGCGCACCTTGAACTGATTGATAACCCGAACGACGCCGAACTGGTGATTGTGCTGGGCGCGGCGCTGCCCACCGACAGCGCGCTGAACGGCAAACAGGTCTACCTCGGCGATATTAATCGCGCCGTGGCGCACCCGGAGCTGTTCCTCAGCGAAGCCAAAGGTCACGCAACGCCGTACGCGGCCCCTGCCGCTGCGGCAGTCCCGGCGGCTACCGGCGGACCGAAACGTATTGTCGCGGTCACGGCCTGCCCGACCGGCGTTGCTCATACCTTTATGGCGGCAGAAGCCATCGAAACCGAAGCCAAAAAACGCGGCTGGTGGGTGAAGGTGGAAACCCGCGGCTCCGTCGGGGCTGGCAATGCCATCACCCCGGAAGAGGTGGCCGAGGCGGATCTGGTGATCGTCGCTGCCGATATCGAGGTGGACCTGGCGAAATTCGCCGGTAAGCCAATGTATCGCACCACCACCGGTCTGGCGCTGAAGAAAACCGCCCAGGAGCTGGATAAAGCGGTGGCCGAAGCCAAACCGTACCAGCCGTCCGGTAAACCTCAGGCTGCTGGCGAAGGGAAAAAAGAGTCGGCGGGCGCCTACCGCCACCTGCTGACCGGCGTCTCCTACATGCTGCCGATGGTGGTGGCCGGGGGCCTGTGTATTGCGCTCTCCTTTGCCTTCGGGATCAAAGCGTTTGAAGTGAAAGACACCCTGGCGGCGGCGCTGATGCAGATCGGCGGCGGCTCGGCCTTCGCGCTGATGGTACCGGTGCTGGCAGGCTTTATCGCCTTCTCCATTGCCGACCGTCCGGGCCTGACCCCGGGTCTTATCGGCGGTATGCTGGCGGTCAGCGGCGGCTCCGGCTTTATCGGCGGGATCATTGCTGGTTTCCTTGCCGGTTACGTGGCGAAAGCCATCAGCACGAAGCTGAAACTGCCGCAGAGTATGGAAGCGTTGAAGCCAATCCTGATCATTCCGCTGGTCTCCAGCCTGATCGTGGGTCTGGCGATGATCTACCTGATCGGTAAACCGGTAGCCGGTATTCTCGCCTGGCTGACCCACTGGCTGCAAACCATGGGCACCGCGAACGCGGTTCTGCTGGGCGCAATCCTCGGCGCGATGATGTGTACCGACATGGGCGGGCCAGTGAATAAAGCGGCTTATGCCTTTGGCGTGGGCCTGCTGAGTACCCAGACCTACGCGCCGATGGCGGCGATCATGGCGGCCGGTATGGTGCCTCCGCTGGCGATGGGTATCGCGACGCTGGTTGCCCGCAATAAGTTCGACAAAGGGCAGCGTGAAGGGGGGAAAGCCGCGCTGGTTCTCGGCCTGTGCTTTATCTCTGAAGGGGCGATTCCTTTTGCCGCCCGTGACCCGATGCGCGTGCTGCCTTGCTGCATCGTCGGCGGCGCGGTAACCGGCGCTATCTCGATGGCGATTGGCGCAAAACTGATGGCGCCGCACGGCGGTCTGTTTGTCCTGCTGATCCCGGGAGCGATTACGCCGGTGCTGGGCTACCTGCTGGCGATTGTTGCCGGGACGCTGGTGGCGGGCCTCTCCTACGCGGTGCTGAAACGCCCGGAAGCGCAGGTAGTGGACGTCGAAAAAGCGGCATAATCTTACCGTAATAAAAAAGGGCCGATTGTTCGGCCCTTTTTTTGTCTCTGTTTTACGCCACTTCGGCGATCTGCTGCGCCCGCAGCCAGGCAATCTCTTCCGCCCAGATATCCGGGTTGATGGTTTCCAGAATCAGTGGAATGCCGTCGAAGCGGCTGTCCTGCATGATCCAGCGGAAGCAGTCGTGGCCAATGTTGCCTTCGCCAAGGCTATGGTGACGGTCAACGCGGCTGCCAAACGTACTCTTGGCATCATTCAGGTGCATGCCGCGCAGATACTGGAAGCCGACGATACGCTCGAAGTCGGCAAAGGTCTTCTCGCAGGCTTCGGCGCTGCGCAGGTCATAGCCGGCGGCGAACGCGTGGCAGGTATCGATGCAGACGCCGACGCGGGATTTATCTTCCACGCCGTCGATAATCGCCGCGAGGTGCTCGAACTTAAAGCCGAGGTTGCTGCCCTGGCCGGCGGTATTTTCGATAACCGCAGTAACGCCTTCGGTCTTCGCCAGCGCGATATTGATCGATTCGGCGATGCGCGCCAGGCACGCCTCCTCCGGGATCTGCTGCAGATGACTGCCGGGGTGGAAGTTGAGCAGCGTCAGCCCCAGCTGCTGGCAGCGGGTCATCTCATCAATGAAGGCATCACGGGATTTTTCCAGCGCCTCTTCCACCGGATGGCCGAGGTTAATCAGGTAGCTGTCGTGCGGCAGGATCTGCCCGGGGCCAAAGTGATACTTTTCGCAGGCGGCTTTGAATTCGGCGATGGTTTCGTCGCTGAGCGGCGCGGCGCGCCACTGGCGCTGGTTTTTGGTGAAGAGGGCGAAGGCGGTTGCTTCGATTTCGGCGGCGCGAATGGCGGCATTGGCCAGTCCACCTGAGGCGCTCACGTGCGCTCCTACGTATTTCATAAAAAAACTCCAGTTAAAGCCGCTGGGGGGGGGGTAATGATAGCGGCTTAACTGGAGAAAGATGTAGTGCTTTATGCCATCAGGCTGTGGATAGCGACGTTAATGACCCCGCCGCCGACAATCAACCAGACGAACAGCATCAGCGCCATCAGCAGCGGTTTCGCCCCGGCTTTTTTCAGCGCGCTGACGTGAGTGGTAACCCCGAGGGCGGCCATTGCCATCGCCAGCAGAACGGTATCCAGCGTCACCAGCATATCCACCACGGCTTTCGGCAGCAGATGGAAGGAGTTAAACACCGCCACCAGGATGAACATAATCGCGAACCATGGAATGGTGATTTTGCTTTTCTCGCCGTTGCCTGCCGGGGTCAGCTGTTTAACACGCGCCGCCAGGAACAGCAGGAACGGAGCCAGCATCATGACGCGCAGCATTTTGGCGATAACCGCCGCGTTCTCGGCGTCCGGGCTGACCGCATGGCCGGCGGCAACCACCTGCGCCACTTCATGCATGGTGGAACCCATATAGATCCCGTAGGTCTCCGGAGTAAACCAGTGCGCCAGCAGCGGGTACATCGCCGGGTAGAGGAAGATGGCGATGGTACCGAAGATAACCACCGTGGCGACGGCGACCGTCACTTTACTGGCTTCGGCTTTGACCACCGGTTCGGTGGCGAGCACAGCCGCCGCGCCGCAGATGCTGCTGCCGGCGCCGATCAGCCAGCTGGTGTGTTTGTCGAGACCAAACACTTTCTGGCCAAGGAAGCAGGCGATGAAAAAGGTACTGGAGAGCGTCAGAACGTCAATCAAAATACCGCTCACGCCGACGTCGGCAATCTGGGCGAACGTCAGGCGGAAGCCGTAGAGGATGATCCCCAGGCGCAGCAGGTGCTGCTTGGCGAAGATCACCCCGCCGTCGCAGGGCTGCCAGATTTTCGGGTAGACCGTGTTGCCGACGACCATCCCGAACAGGATAGCGAGGGTCAGGGCGCTAAAGCCTGCGCCGGCGATGGCCGGGAAACTCCCGGCCCACAGGGCGGCGCCGGTCAGCGCGGCGGTCAGCGCCAGGCCTGGGACAAAATGCCACAGGGAACGATGTTTGGTGGGTAAAGTGAGTGCTGTCATAACCTTCTCCTTTGTCTGCCTAAAGGTTACGCCGCGCGCGGTTAAATATAAAATTGATTATATGTTTATAATCAATCGTAATAAGTGGTTAAGGACCGCATCGTCGCTGACAAGGGGGCAGGGGAGCGATGCGGCGAAAGCGGGGTGGTTTCCCGGCAAGACGATGATTTTGTGACATAAGCGGATTTTCCTTCCTTCAGCCGCCTCGATTTGTGTCACCATAGTAAGGAAGGTTATTCAGGTTGGATTACTAAACGGGTGGGTTATGCATATTACGCTGCGGCAGTTGGAAGTGTTCGCCGAAGTCCATAAGAGTGGGTCAACCACTCAGGCGTCACAGATGCTGGCGCTTTCGCAATCTGCGGTCAGCGCCGCGCTGACCGATCTGGAAGGGCAGCTCGGCGTGCAGCTGTTTGACCGCGTCGGTAAACGACTGGTGGTGAATGAGCACGGACGGCTGCTGTACCCGCGTGCGCTGGCGCTGCTGGAGCGGGCGCTGGAGATCGAACAGCTGTTTCGCGGCGATAACGGGGCGATCCGGGTCTACGCCAGCAGCACCATCGGCAACTATATTATGCCGGAGATCATCGCCCGTTATCGCCATGACTTCCCGGAACTGCCGGTGGAATTGAGCGTCGGCAACAGCCTGGATGTGATCAACGCTGTCGCCGACCTGCGGGTGGATTTCGGTCTGATTGAGGGGCCGTGCCATGCCGCCGACATCATTGCCGAGCCGTGGCTGGAAGATGAGCTGGTGGTGTTTGCTGCGCCTGATTCGCCGCTGCTGGCGGGGGAGGTGACCCTGCAGCAACTGGCTGAGGCGCCGTGGATCCTGCGCGAGCATGGGTCCGGTACCCGGGAGATTGTCGATTATGTACTGCTGTCGCATCTGCCGGCGTTTCATATGGGCATGGAGCTGGGCAATTCGGAGGCGATCAAGCACGCCGTCCGGCATGGCCTGGGCATCAGCTGTTTATCGCGCCGGGTGATTGCCGAACAGCTGGCCTCGGGCACGCTGGCGGAGCTGAAAGTGCCATTGCCCCGGCTGACGCGCACGCTGTGGCGCATCCATCATCGGCAGAAGCATATTTCCAAAGCATTACAACGTTTTCTGCAATATTGCCAGGTGTAGCACCCGGTTTTTACGCCTCATAACGGGGGGAATTCGCTGGCAATTCCGCAGGTTAGTGCTTTACTAATAATTTGCGGGCGATCATGAAGCTCTCTTATAACTTTGCATTTGTACCGGATGGAACCCCGATCGTCTGCTACAATCGCGCCTCATTTTTTGGATGGATAGCATTATCACATGGTTTCGGAAACTAAAACCACAGAAGCGCCCACGCTACGTCGTGAACTGAAGGCGCGCCACTTGACCATGATCGCCATTGGCGGTTCCATCGGTACGGGTCTTTTTGTTGCCTCTGGCGCAACCATTTCGCAAGCAGGTCCCGGCGGGGCGCTGCTGTCTTATATTCTGATCGGTTTGATGGTCTATTTCCTGATGACCAGCCTGGGCGAGCTGGCGGCGTTTATGCCGGTGTCCGGTTCCTTCGCCACCTACGGCCAGAATTATGTTGAAGAAGGCTTCGGCTTCGCGCTGGGCTGGAACTACTGGTACAACTGGGCGGTGACGATCGCCGTTGACCTCGTGGCTTCGCAACTGGTGATGAGCTACTGGTTCCCTGATACCCCGGGCTGGATCTGGAGCGCCTTGTTCCTTGGCATTATGTTCCTGCTGAACTGGATCTCGGTGCGCGGCTTTGGCGAGGCGGAATACTGGTTCTCGCTGATCAAAGTCGCCACCGTCATTATCTTTATTATTGTCGGCGTGATGATGATTGTCGGCATCTTCAAAGGGTCGCAGCCCACTGGCTGGAGCAACTGGGGGATCGCGGATGCGCCATTCGCCGGTGGTTTCTCGGCGATGATCGGCGTGGCGATGATTGTCGGCTTCTCCTTCCAGGGCACTGAGCTTATCGGCATCGCGGCCGGTGAGTCTGAGGATCCGGAGAAGAACATCCCGCGCGCGGTGCGCCAGGTCTTCTGGCGTATCCTGCTGTTCTACGTTTTCGCCATTCTGATTATCAGCCTGATCATTCCGTACACCGACCCGAGCCTGCTGCGCAACGACGTGAAGGATATCTCCGTCAGCCCGTTCACGCTGGTCTTCCAGCATGCCGGTCTGCTGTCGGCGGCGGCGATCATGAACGCGGTTATCCTGACTGCCGTTCTGTCGGCCGGTAACTCCGGGATGTACGCTTCCACGCGTATGCTGTACACCCTGGCCTGCGACGGCAAAGCGCCGCGTATTTTCTCGAAGCTGTCGCGTGGCGGCGTGCCGCGCAACGCGCTGTACGCGACCACTGTTATCGCGGCGCTGTGCTTCCTGACGTCCATGTTCGGCAACCAGACGGTGTACCTGTGGCTGCTGAACACCTCCGGGATGACCGGCTTTATCGCCTGGCTGGGGATTGCGATCAGCCACTATCGTTTCCGTCGTGGCTACGTCATGCAGGGTAACGATATTAATAATCTGCCGTATCGTTCCGGGTTCTTCCCGCTGGGGCCGATCTTCGCTTTCGTGCTGTGCCTGATCATCACCCTCGGACAGAACTACGAAGCGTTCCTCAAGGACACCATTGACTGGGGCGGCGTGGCGGCGACCTACATCGGTATTCCGCTGTTCCTCGTCATCTGGTTTGGTTACAAGCTGGCGAAAGGCACCCGCTTTGTTCGCTACAGCGAAATGACCTTCCCGGACCGCTTTAAGCGTTAATCTTCGCAATTGTGCGATAAAAGCCCTCTGAAAAGAGGGCTTTTTTTATGTCCGCACGGTTACAGCTTGACACAATTCTTCATAATTATATTGATAATCGTAATCATTATCTTTATCATTTTCGCCCATTACGGATGAAGCCACTCCCCGTCTCTGCCATTGGGTCAGACTGACATCGGGCGACCAGCCACATCGACGAGAAAACAGCGCGAGCATGTCGCCGACAGAGCGACAGGCCGCCAGCGCGTGTGAGCAGCACCTTTTTGTTTGTTTGGTTGTACACCTCATGGAGATTTGGAATGTTCAGGTTAAACCCTTTTATCCGGGCGGGATTGTCTGCGTCCGTCGTATCATTGGCGTTTCCGGCTCTCGCCGATGTAAATGAAGAAACGCTGGTGGTGACCGCCTCGGCCACTGAACAGAGCGTCAAAGACGCGCCGGCGAGCATCAGCGTCATCACCCAGCAGGATTTACAACGTAAGCCCGTCCAGAACCTGAAAGACGTACTGCGCGATGTCCCTGGGGTCCAGCTCACTAACGAAGGAGATAACCGCAAGGGCGTCAGCATTCGCGGTCTGAGCAGCAGCTATACCCTGATCCTCGTCGACGGGAAACGCGTCAACTCCCGCAACGCCGTCTTCCGCCACAATGACTTCGACCTGAACTGGATCCCGGTGGATGCCATCGAACGTATCGAGGTGGTGCGCGGCCCGATGTCCTCCCTTTACGGTTCCGATGCGCTCGGCGGCGTGGTCAACATTATTACCAAAAAAATCGGCCAGAAATGGACCGGGACGCTGAGCGCCGATACCACCATTCAGGAACACCGCGACCGCGGTGATACCTGGAACGGCCAGTTCTTCACCAGCGGTCCGCTGATCGACGGCGTGCTCGGGATGAAGGCCTACGGCAGCCTGGCAAAACGCGCCAAGGACGATCCGCAGTCTTCCAGCAGCGCCACCGGCGAGACGCCGCGCATCGAGGGCTTCACCAGCCGCGATGGCAATGTTGAATTCGCCTGGACGCCGGGCGAAAACCATGATTTTACGGCGGGCTATGGCTTTGACCGTCAGGATCGCGACTCCGATTCCCTTGACCGCAACCGCCTTGAGCGTGAGAACTACTCCCTGAGCCATAATGGCCGCTGGGATATGGGCAACAGCGAGCTCAAGTTCTACGGCGAAAAGGTGGATAACAAAAATCCGGGGCAGAACGGGACCATCACCTCGGAAAGCAATGCCATCGATGGCAAGTATGTCCTGCCGCTGGACATGATTAACCAGCTGGTGACCTTCGGCGGCGAATGGCGCCACGATAAACTCAAAGATCCGGTCAACCTGAGCAGTGGCGGCCAGTCGACCTCCGCCAGTCAGTACGCCCTGTTTATCGAAGACGAATGGCGCATCATCGAGCCGCTGGCGCTGACCACCGGCATTCGTATGGACGACCATCAGACCTATGGCGATCACTGGAGCCCACGCGCCTATCTGGTGTATAACGCCACCGATACCGTCACCGTCAAAGGCGGCTGGGCGACGGCGTTTAAAGCCCCGTCGCTGCTGCAGCTTAACCCCGACTGGACCACCAACTCCTGCCGCGGGTCGTGCAGCATCATCGGTAACCCGGACCTGAAACCGGAAACCAGTGAAAGCTTCGAGCTCGGTCTCTACTACCGTGGGGAAGAGGGCTGGCTGCAGGATGTTGAAGGCAGCATCACCACCTTCCAGAATAATGTCGACGATATGATCGATGTTCTGCGCACCTCCAGCGCCAGCGAAGCGCCGGGCTACCCGAACTTTGTCGGCTGGAAAACCGTCAACGGCAAGCGCGTGCCGATCTTCCGCTATTTCAACGTCAACAAAGCCCGCATCAAAGGGGTGGAGACGGAGGTGAAGATCCCGTTTGGCGATGAGTGGAAGTTGACGATGAACTACACCTACAACGATGGCCGCGATCTGAGCAATGGCGGCGACAAACCGCTGCAGACGCTGCCGTTCCATACCGCCAACGGCACGCTTGACTGGAAACCGCTGGACGACTGGTCCTTCTACGTGACGGCCAACTATACCGGCCAGCAACGCGCGGTAAGCGCCACCGGCAAAACGCCGGGCGGCTACACCCTGTTTGACGTTGGCGCGGCATGGCAGGTGACCAAAAACGTGAAACTGCGCTCCGGGGTGCAGAACGTGGGTGATAAAGATCTGAGCCGGGACGACTACAGCTACACCGAAGAGGGCCGTCGCTACTTTATGGCGGTGGATTATCGCTTCTGATCGTCGGCACTAAAACGTGGCCTGCGGGCCTGAGCATGCGCCGCGAAGCTGCTTCGCGGCGCAGTGGCGTTTAGGCAAAGAGATGCTGCGCATGGAAGCGCAGATGGTCTTCAATAAACGAGGCAATGAAGTAATAGCTGTGGTCGTAGCCAGGCTGGATACGCAGCGTTAACGGCCAGGCCTTCTGGCGGGCGGTTTCCGCCAGTACGGCCGGCTGTAATTGCCCGGCGAGGAACGGATCGTTATCGCCCTGGTCGATGAGCGTCGGCACGGCGTCAGCCGGCTGGCTGGCCTGCATCAGCGCGCAGCTGTCCCACGACTGCCATGTCGATTCATCCGCGCCCAGATAGGCGGTAAACGCTTTCTTGCCCCACGGCACCTGGCCGGGATTGACGATCGGCGCGAAGGCGGAGACGCTGGCGTAGCGGCCCGGATTTTTGAGCGCCATTACCAGCGCGCCGTGACCGCCCATCGAATGGCCGCTGATGGCGCAGCGTTCGCCGACGCTAAACTCGCTACGGATCAGCGCGGGCAGTTCATCGCGCAGATAATCATACATCCGATAGTGCGCCGCCCACGGCGCCTCGGTGGCATTCAGGTAGAAGCCGGCGCCTTGCCCCAGATCGTATCCATCATCGTTGGCGACCTCATCACCGCGCGGGCTGGTATCCGGCATCACCAGCGCGATGCCCAGCTCAGCGGCAATGCGCTGGGCGCCCGCCTTGGTGGTAAAGTTTTCGTCGTTACAGGTTAGCCCGGACAGCCAGTACAGTACCGGCGGCGGCGTTTCGCGCTCAGGCGGTAAAAAAATGCTGAACGTCATGGCGCAGTTCAGGACAGGGGAGTGATGACGCCAGCGTTGTTGCCGACCGTCAAAACAGCGATGCTCTTCAAGCAGTTCCATGCAAGGCTCCTCGAAAGGGGGGTGCGCGTAAACGTTCATAATACAGATATTTCATTAGCCGGTGAGTAACTTTCACTTTCTCCTTTTGAGAACTTACTGCATCATTAATGCAACTTATAGCCAACATGCCGGTGTAGCGATGGCGCTTATGGATGCGTACAGCGGTTAGATCATTCCGGATTCGGCGATAAGGATTTGGCGCCGCGCCTGAGGCGCGGCTTCAGGCCCTAATAAAAGGCAGCGCCAATTTCAATAATTATCGTTACGGCTACTGGATTCTGTGCGCCACCTCACGCACAATGAATACAAACTTTGCCCCCAGAAAAAGCAAAGAGCGCCACACCTGCAGGAGAAACCCAAATGTCATCACTGAGTAAAGAAGCCGTCCTCGTTCATGAAGCGCTGGTCGCTCGTGGGCTGGAGACGCCGATGCGTGCGCCAGTACAAGAAATTGATAACGAAACACGCAAGCGTTTGATTACCGGTCATATGACCGAGATTATGCAACTGCTGAATCTGGATCTGAGTGATGACAGTCTGATGGAGACCCCGCATCGCATCGCCAAAATGTATGTCGATGAGATCTTCTCCGGGCTGGATTACTCCCGCTTCCCGAAAATCACCGTCATTGAAAACAAAATGAAGGTTGATGAAATGGTGACCGTGCGCGATATCACCCTGACCAGCACCTGCGAACACCATTTCGTCACCATCGATGGTAAAGCGACAGTAGCCTATATCCCGAAAGATGCGGTGATCGGCCTGTCGAAAATCAACCGCATCGTGCAGTTTTTCGCCCAGCGTCCGCAGGTCCAGGAGCGTCTGACCCAGCAGATCCTGATCGCGCTGCAGACGCTGCTCGGCACCAGCAACGTGGCGGTATCCATTGACGCGGTGCATTACTGCGTGAAGGCGCGCGGCATTCGCGATGCGACCAGCGCC
Organism: Klebsiella sp. PK18; assembly: GCF_057784655.1. Classification (NCBI taxonomy): domain Bacteria; kingdom Pseudomonadati; phylum Pseudomonadota; class Gammaproteobacteria; order Enterobacterales; family Enterobacteriaceae; genus Klebsiella; species Klebsiella sp. PK18. Next base: position 1,605,136 of record NZ_CM173493.1, read on the forward strand.
ACCACCACCACCTCTCTCGGCGGCCTGTTTAAATCCAGCCAGAATACCCGCCAGGAATTCCTGCGCGCAGTACGTCACCACAACTAAAACGGAGCAGGGTACATGGAGAGAAATGTCACGCTGGACTTTGTCCGCGGCGTCGCCATCCTCGGTATCCTGCTTCTCAATATCAGCGCCTTCGGCTTGCCGAAGGCCGCTTACCTCAATCCCGCCTGGTCAGGAAACGCGACCCTCAGCGATGCCTGGACGTGGGCACTCCTCGACCTGCTGGCGCAGGTGAAGTTTCTCACCCTGTTCGCGTTGCTGTTTGGCGCCGGTCTGCAGCTATTGCTCCCGCGAGGGAAGCGCTGGATCCAGTCGCGGCTGACGCTGCTGGCGCTGCTCGGTTTCATTCACGGTCTTTTTTTCTGGGATGGCGACATTCTGCTGGCCTACGCCCTGGTGGGGCTGGTGAGCTGGCGCATGGTGCGTGAGGCGCACCATGTCAAATCGCTGTTCAATACCGGGGTGGTGCTCTACCTCATCGGCATTGTGGTGTTGGTCCTGCTGGGAGTCATCTCCGGGACGGCGGCGAATCGCTCCTGGGTGCCGGATGCGGCGAACCTGCAGTATGAGCAGTACTGGAAGCTGCACGGCGGCGGGGAGGCGGTCAGCAACCGGGCGGATATGCTATCGGACAATCTGCTGGCGCTGGGTGCCCAGTATGGCTGGCAGCTGGCGGGGATGATGCTGATGGGCGCGGCGCTAATGCGCAGCGGCTGGCTCAAAGGGCAGTTCAGCCTGCGTCACTACCGGCGCACGGGTGCCCTGCTGGTGGTGGCCGGCATGGCGGTAAATCTGCCGGCAATATTCGCCCAGTGGTATCTGGCCTGGGACTATCGCTGGTGCGCGTTTTTGCTGCAGGCGCCGCGCGAACTGAGCGCCCCCTTACAGGCGATCGGCTATGCCTCGCTGGCCTGGGGCTACTGGCCGCAGCTGTGCCGTTTCCGCCTGGTGGGCGCTATCGCCTGCGTCGGACGCATGGCGCTGACCAACTACCTGCTGCAGACCCTGATCTGCACCACCCTGTTTTATCATCTCGGGCTGTTTATGCGCTTCGATCGTCTGCAACTGCTGGCCTTTGTTCCCCCCATCTGGGCTGTTAACCTCCTTGTCTCATCGCTGTGGCTGCGCCGCTTCCGCCAGGGGCCGGTGGAATGGCTGTGGCGTCAGTTAACCCTGCGTGCGTCAGGCACATCATTGAAAGACACATCCAGATAACGATCTCGATCACAATCATTAACAAAACGGATGTAAACGTTTCCAGCCGTGTGACCTCACTCACGTAGCGGACCGCGGGTCGCTGCCAGAATAGCCTCCTTGCTGAGCACAGGAGGTGAATGTGACGTGCTGTAATTCTCTTAAGGTCGCTGAGTATGATCACCATTCGTGATGTCGCCCGCCAGGCGGGTGTATCCGTGGCCACCGTGTCGCGGGTGCTGAACAACAGCGCGCTGGTGAGTCCGGATACGCGCGACGCCGTGATGAAAGCGGTGACCCAACTGGGCTACCGGCCCAACGCCAACGCCCAGGCGCTGGCCACCCAGGTGAGCGATACCATCGGCGTGGTGGTGATGGACGTCTCCGATGCCTTCTTCGGCGCGCTGGTGAAAGCGGTGGATACCGTCGCCCAGCAGCATCAGAAGTATGTGCTGATCGGCAACAGCTATCACGAGGCAGAAAAAGAGCGCCACGCCATCGAGGTGCTGATCCGCCAGCGCTGCTCGGCGCTGATTGTCCATTCGAAAGCGCTCAGCGATGATGAACTGAGCGACTTTATGCAACATATCCCGGGAATGGTGCTGATCAACCGCATTGTACCAGGCTTTGCCCATCGCTGCGTCGGGCTCGACAACGTCAGCGGCGCGCTGATGGCCACCCGCATGCTGCTCAATCAGGGTCACCAGCGCATCGGCTATCTCTCCTCAAACCACGGCATTGAAGATGACGATATGCGCCGGGAAGGGTGGAGCAAAGCGCTGCAGGAGCAGGGCATCATCGCCCCGGACAGCTGGGTCGGTTCTGGCTCCCCGGATATGCAGGGCGGCGAGGCGGCGATGGTCGAACTGCTGGGGCGCAATCTCGGTCTCACCGCGGTGTTTGCCTATAACGACAGCATGGCGGCCGGCGCGCTGACGACCCTGAAGGACAACGGCATTGTCGTGCCGCAGCATCTGTCGCTGATTGGCTTTGATGATATTCCTATTTCCCGTTACACCGATCCTCAACTCACTACCGTGCGCTATCCGGTAATGTCGATGGCAAAGCTGGCCACCGAGCTGGCGCTGCTGGGGGCGGCCGGCAAGCTGGATCGCGAGGCAACGCACTGCTTTATGCCGACGCTGGTGCGCCGTCATTCCGTTGCCCAGCGGCAAACTGTGGGGCCGATCACTAACTGAAGCGGTGATGGGATGTAACCGCTTTCAATTTGTGAGTAAATTCACAGTATATTAACATTCGCCTGATTATGATGGCAGCGTTTACCAGTCTGAACCACGAGGTGATGGGTTATCCTCACTTTTTTAAGTAGGAACAAGGCGTTAAACGAGTTTTAGAGCCGTATCTTTCTGGAGCGTTACCCGACACGGAAGACCGAATTTTCGTCGTGAAATGCGTTGTGCGGTAACACTAATGCAACAAACCCCGCCCGCACTTTTTCACAATAATGACCCTGCATAATAAAACCGGAGATTCCATGAATAAGAAGGTGTTTACCCTGTCTGCTGTAATGGCTGGTCTGTTATTTGGCGCCGCCGCACACGCAGCAGATACCCGTATCGGCGTGACGATTTATAAATATGACGACAACTTTATGTCGGTGGTGCGTAAGGCAATTGAAAAAGATGGCAAATCCGCGCCTGACGTCCAGCTGCTGATGAATGACTCGCAGAACGACCAGTCGAAACAAAACGATCAAATTGACGTGCTGTTGGCGAAAGGCGTGAAGGCGCTGGCGATTAACCTGGTTGACCCGGCGGCAGCGGGAACGGTGATTGAAAAAGCGCGCGGGCAGAATATTCCGGTGGTGTTCTTCAACAAAGAGCCTTCCCGCAAAGCGCTGGATAGTTATGACAAGGCTTATTACGTCGGTACCGATTCGAAAGAGTCGGGGATTATTCAGGGCGATCTGATCGCCAAGCACTGGAAAGCCAACCCGAACTGGGATCTGAATAAAGACGGCCAGATCCAGTTCGTCCTGCTGAAAGGCGAGCCGGGCCATCCGGATGCGGAAGCGCGTACCACCTACGTTATCAAAGAGCTGAATGATAAAGGTCTGAAGACCCAGCAGCTGCAGCTGGATACCGCCATGTGGGATACCGCGCAGGCGAAAGACAAAATGGACGCCTGGCTCTCCGGCCCGAATGCGAACAAGATTGAAGTAGTGATCGCGAACAACGATGCCATGGCGATGGGTGCGGTTGAAGCGCTGAAAGCGCACAACAAGAGCAGCATTCCGGTGTTTGGCGTCGATGCCCTGCCAGAAGCGCTGGCGCTGGTGAAATCCGGTGCGATGGCCGGTACCGTGCTGAACGATGCCAACAACCAGGCAAAAGCGACCTTCGATCTGGCGAAAAACCTCGCGGAAGGTAAAGAAGCCGCGGCGGGCACCAACTGGAAAATTGACAACAAGATTGTTCGCGTACCGTACGTGGGCGTCGATAAAGACAACCTGAGCCAGTTTACCGGCAAGTAATCGTGATGTGAGTTGCGGGCGTGGTTTAACCACGCCCGATTATTCCTGATACAGAACCAGACTCCTGCTGGCGTTATTGCGCCGGACGGGGCGTGCATGAACGCAGCCAGGTATAACTATGGTCAGCAATAATAGCGAACGGTCAGGCGAATATTTGTTGGAAATGACCAACATCAACAAATCGTTTCCTGGCGTCAAGGCTCTTGATAATGTCAACCTGAAGGTTCGTCCGCACTCCATTCATGCGTTAATGGGTGAGAACGGCGCCGGCAAATCGACATTATTAAAATGCCTTTTTGGGATCTATCAAAAAGATTCCGGTAGCATTCTTTTTCAGGGAAAAGAGATCGATTTCCATTCGGCGAAAGAAGCCCTGGAAAACGGTATATCGATGGTGCATCAGGAATTAAACCTGGTTTTACAGCGTTCAGTCATGGATAACATGTGGCTCGGACGCTATCCCACCAAAGGCATGTTTGTCGATCAGGACAAAATGTACCGGGATACCAAGGCCATTTTTGATGAGCTGGATATTGATATCGACCCGCGCGCCCGCGTCGGTACCTTATCGGTATCCCAGATGCAGATGATTGAGATCGCTAAGGCGTTTTCATATGACGCCAAAATCGTCATCATGGACGAGCCGACGTCATCGCTGACGGAAAAAGAGGTCAACCATCTGTTTAAGATCATCCGCAAGCTGAAAGATCGCGGCTGCGGTATCGTCTATATCTCGCATAAAATGGAAGAAATTTTCCAGCTGTGCGATGAAATAACCATCCTGCGCGACGGCCAGTGGATCGCCACCCAGCCGCTGGAAGGGCTGGATATGGACAAGATTATCGCCATGATGGTCGGGCGCTCGCTCAACCAGCGTTTTCCGGATCGCGAAAATACCCCGGGAGAAGTGATCCTCCAGGTGCGCAATCTCACCTCGCTGCGTCAACCCTCCATTCGCGATGTCTCCTTTGATCTGCATAAGGGCGAAATTCTCGGTATCGCCGGCCTGGTAGGCGCTAAACGCACCGACATCGTGGAGACCCTGTTCGGGATCCGTGAGAAGGCCAGCGGCACCATCACCCTGCACGGTAAGAAGATCAACAACCACAGCGCCAACGAGGCGATTAACCACGGTTTTGCACTGGTGACCGAGGAGCGGCGCTCCACCGGGATTTATGCCTATCTGGATATCGGTTTTAACTCGCTGATCTCCAATATTAAGAAATATAAAAACAGCATCGGCTTGCTGGATAACTCGCGAATGAAGAGCGACACCCAGTGGGTTATTGACTCGATGCGCGTTAAAACCCCCGGCCAGCATACGCAGATCGGTTCGCTTTCCGGTGGTAACCAGCAAAAGGTCATTATAGGCCGCTGGCTGCTGACCCAGCCGGAGATCCTGATGCTGGATGAGCCAACGCGCGGTATCGACGTCGGCGCCAAATTCGAGATCTACCAGCTGATTGCCGAGCTGGCTAAAAAAGACAAAGGGATCATTATTATTTCTTCCGAAATGCCGGAACTGCTGGGGATTACCGACCGCATTCTGGTGATGAGCAATGGCCTTGTCGCGGGCATTGTAGAGACTAAAACCACCACGCAAAACGAAATACTGCGTCTTGCGTCATTGCACCTTTAAGATCAGGGGCTTCACATGAGTGCGTTAAATAAAAAGAGTTTTCTCACTTACCTGAAAGAGGGTGGGATATATGTCGTCCTTCTGGTCCTGTTGGCCATTATTATTTTCCAGGATCCGACATTTTTAAGTCTGCTCAACCTGAGTAATATCCTGACTCAGTCTTCGGTGCGTATTATTATTGCCCTGGGCGTGGCCGGACTTATCGTCACGCAGGGGACCGACCTCTCCGCCGGCCGTCAGGTGGGACTGGCGGCGGTGATTGCCGCCACCATGCTGCAGGCGGTGGATAATGCCAACAAGGTGTTCCCGGATATGGCGACCATGCCGATCCCGTTGGTGATCCTGCTGGTGTGCGCCATCGGGGCGGTCATCGGCCTGATTAACGGGATCGTCATCGCCTACCTGAACGTGACGCCGTTTATTACCACCCTCGGCACTATGATCATCGTGTACGGCATTAACTCGCTGTACTACGACTTCGTGGGCGCGTCGCCGATCTCCGGTTTTGACAGCCACTTCTCCCATTTTGCCCAGGGGTTTGTGGCGCTGGGCTCGTTCCGCCTGTCCTACATTACCTTCTACGCGCTGATTGCCGTCTTCTTTGTCTGGATCCTGTGGAACAAGACGCGCTTTGGTAAAAACATCTTCGCTATCGGCGGTAACCCGGAAGCGGCGAAAGTCTCCGGGGTTAACGTGGCGTTGAACCTGCTGATGATCTATGCCCTCTCCGGCGTGTTTTACGCCTTCGGCGGCCTGCTGGAAGCCGGGCGTATCGGCTCGGCGACCAATAACCTCGGCTTTATGTACGAACTGGACGCCATCGCCGCCTGCGTGGTGGGCGGCGTTTCGTTCAGCGGCGGGGTAGGGACCGTATTCGGCGTGGTGACCGGGGTGATTATCTTCACCGTCATCAACTACGGCCTGACCTATATCGGCGTCAACCCTTACTGGCAGTACATTATTAAGGGGGCGATTATTATCTTCGCCGTGGCGCTGGACTCCCTGAAATACGCCCGTAAGAAATAAGATTGAACGCATCAAAAACCCGCGCCTGGCGCGGGTTTTTACTATTTAAATAGAGAAGAAATAAGTGTTTTAGAAATAGGGACGAGTCCTGTTTCAAGGCCAAACGGCTTATAGATTTTATTAATGATCTCGGCAGAATAATTGCCTTTATCATTTTCCACATCAGATAAGGTCTTACGAGAGACATCCACTAGCCGGGCATATTCATCCTGGCGTAAACCCAGAACTTCTACTCTCAGTTTTTTCAGGGCCTCTCCCTGGCTGATGGCGCCTAGCATGATGTCATGGATAATGGCGTGAATGACCGCCTGACGATCGACCGTTTTGACTTTTTTTAAACCAGCCGAGACGCGTTGTCTGCTTATCTCTGAACGAGCTTTTTTTTCCGTAGCCGTTACCCCGGTGGCGGGTAGGGATGGTGGGTTATCCGCCCGCAGCCTGGCTAAGGTATTTTGGATTTCTGTTTCTTTTTTATTCAGGGTCTTCATAACAGCCCCCAGCGAGCGAGTTTGTCAGGTATAAATTTAAAACCAATTGATGGCATTTCCAGAATCTGAACAGGAACGCCGCGTACTTTAAGACGGGATGGTAAATCAACGAGTTGAGATGCGGTTTCACTTAAAGCATTAAGCAATGTGTCAGGGGCGATCCATTCAGCCAAAGCTTGTGCGATGGCGCCAAAGTTATATTCGCCTCCTGATTCGCAGGCTAATGACCACTTCATCGTGCGCGGTATACCTTCCGGGTCGGCTTTCATTGGTGCAAAATCGTAGATTGGCGCAAGGATAATTTCATTATCTGCTTTCATAAATGCAGTATTACGTCCATGGTTATCACTATTGCCAAAAATAATGTTTAATAAGTCTCGACGTACCCAATCGATGATAAATCCTTGAACATCAAAGCGATAATTCTGTACTCTTACCATATTACTAAATGTGATCTTTTCGATTAGGATCCGCAGCGTGGTTTCATGATCAAGTATCGTCGCTGGCGCTTTTTGTAACAGAGAATAGACTGACTCCATTCCCAATCTCATTATCCGGCCATCACCGTCTCTTCTGATATCAAATCGCGGCAACCAGAGAGAGGGATAATGTAGCCCCTCCTGCTGCGGCTCCTCGTTCCTGGGCATAGTCGAGAAAATCACTGGCACGATTCATGACATCAGTGACAGAGAACGTTTTACTGCTTGCCAGACTATCCCAGTCCGGCACCGAGTCTTTAATGCGTAAATTTCCCACTGGCGACATCGTGCCGAATTTGAGCAAGATGAAATTCTGCTGGCCCTGAGGAAGTTCACTGATATCTAAAAAGTTAACCCAGTAACGTCGGCTGGCGCCGCCTGGAATGATATCGTCTATAAATCTTAACCATCCAGGATTTCCGTGATCCTCAAAATAAAGCGAAACGGGATGGTTGAGCGACACGGCGTGATAGTCATCGCGTTCCAGAAAGTCGATGGCGTAATCGGTAAGATAGTCGATTTGTGTTGTAAACCAGTCCCCTTGCTCACTACCGGGGAATTTTATCAACGCAATGTCTTGCCACTCCGCATTGAGAAAGGCTTGTACCGTTAATGTTTCCATCTCGCCCTCCAAAAAGGATGATGAGTGAAATCTTACGCATTAAAGAGCATTTATGCAATTAACGTTACTTATAATACGCATTGTTTTGGCATCGCATGATTAATGCATCTTATATCACTCATTGGCGGGTTTTGTGTTTTTCTGCAGTTCCAGCAGCTGCTCCGGAGTGACTGCCGGGTAGGACTGGGCGTCATCCGGTACGTCATGCTGCTGCGCCGGAATGGGGATGAGAGGGCCGAGAAAGCGCGGTTCCCGTTTGAAGATATAGAGGTCCGCCAGCGCGCCAAAGCGGGCGCCGAACTCGCGCAGCCGCACGCTCCACATATCCTTCGGCGACGGCACCGCGTAGCACTGGGCCTGGATCCCCATATGCAGGGCGATAAACAGCGCCCGTTCGCAGTGGAAGCGCTGGGTGATGATAATGAAGTCGTTGGTGTCGAACACTTTGCGGGTACGGACGATTGAGTCGAGCGTACGGAAGCCGGCATAGTCCAGCACGATATCGGCGGGATCGACGCCGCCTTTAATCAGGTCCCGACGCATGGTCATCGGTTCATTGTAGCTTTGCAGAGCATTATCGCCGCTCAGCAGCAGATAGTTGACCTTGCCGCTGTTGTAGGCGTTCAGCGCACCCTGGATGCGGTAGCGGTAATACTGATTGATGACGCCGGTGCGGTAATATTTGGCGGTGCCCAGCACCACGCCGACCTGACGGTAGGGCAGGTCCTGCAGCTCATCATAGATATAGGGCGCGGTTTTCCAGCTCATCCAGCGGTCAAGGCCCAGCACGGTCAACAGCAGCAGGCCGAGCAGGACTAACAGGCTGTAGAACACACGCTTTAACATGAACTTGGCTCAATAATAGACAACGGAGTCTTCAGGCTACTTTACCCGCCGGGTAAGCGCAAGAAACCCGCGTTTGATTGCGGGGATTTTCAGCAATATAGACAGATCGCCGAACGCAGGTCGGGTAAGGCGTGAGCCGACACCCGGCATAGAGATCTTCAGCTCGCCATGGCGCGAACCGTAGGTCGGGTAAGCGTAGCGCCACCCGACAACATCACGGTATAACAGGTCGGCCGGATAAGGCGAAACCGTCATCCGGCAATCTGCTCAGGCTGATCAACCTAACAGGACGCGCTCGATATTCTGGCAGCCCAGCGCCTTCAGGGTGGCGACGGTAGCATCCCACTGGATCAGCGCCGCGTCGGCTTTCTCCGCGAGGATTGCCCGCTGGATAGCGGGATAATCATAGCCGTTGAGGCTCAGGAGATTCAGCGCCCCCTGCAGCGGCGGCAGCGTCGGATTGAACGCTGCGTTTTCCGCATAGCTGCCGCTGAAAATGGTGCCGTCTTTCAACTCCAGCGCCACGCCGGAGGGCGAGTGGCTGTAGGGCGCATGGCAGCGGTTGGCGGCCTGAATGGCTGCCTGGGTCAGGGCATCGCCGCTCACCGGGAAGCCATGGTCCTGTGCATCCATCAACAGGGTTTTGATCTCCAGATCTTTCGGACCAAAGGCGTCCGGCAGATAGTGCTCCAGGGCATGCGCTTCGCGGCCCGGCAGATGAATGCGCAGCGCCAGTCCGCTGTTCAGTTCGTTCATAAACTGACGGCAATGGCCGCACGGCGTGTAGTTCACCGTAATAGCGCGCAGGGAGGTCTCGCCGCGCAGCCAGGCGTGGCTGATGGCGCTCTGTTCGGCGTGAACGGTCTGCTGCATGGTCGCGCCGAGAAATTCCATATTGCCGCCAAAGTACCAGCGGCCGCTGACGCCGCGGGCGATCGCCCCGACGTTAAAATGAGAAAGGTCGGCGCGCGCGCAGGCGGCAGCAAGCGGCAGTAGCGCAAAGGCCAGCGCGTCTTCGTCCAGACCTGTCGCCTGCTGCAGCGTCGCCACCTGATCGGCTTCGAGCAGCGCCGGGAAGTGCGGGTCGGCGAGCATCGGGGCGATGGCCGCCTGCAGGTCTGCTGCCAGAGTCGTCAAAGCAGCTTGAAAACGTGAGTGCATAGCGTTGCCTCATAACAATGTAATGGGAAGCCAGTGTACGGGCGTCCAGCAGTCTCATATGTGATGAATATCTCATTGTTTATGCAACTTTGATTTGTTGCATTAAAAAATGTGATTTAAATCACAATTTATCCCACCACCGCGAGGATCAGCGGAAATAAGAACGGTGCCATCAACGAGGTGATGATCCCGCACAGCACCAGCGCCAGCGAGCTAAACGCCCCTTCCTGGTAGTCCAGTTCCGCACAGCGGGCAGTGCCGAGGGCGTGCGAGGCGGTACCCATTGACAGGCCGCGTGACGCTTTGGTGCGAATGCGCATCAGGTTAAGCAGCGTATGGCCGAATACCGCGCCGAGGATGCCGACAAAAATCACGCACACGGCGCTGATAGCCGGAATACCGCCGATGCTGCCGCTGACCGCCATGGCAATTGGCGTAGTGACTGACTTAGGCAGAATAGAGGCGGCGATTTGCGGCGTGGCGCCCATCAGCAGGGCGACGGTAGTACCGGTGATCATCGCCACGCAGCTGCCGATAAAGCAGATGGTGATGATTGATTTCCAGCGCGCGCGGATCTGGTGCAGTTGCTCATACAGTGGAAAGGCCAGCGCGACCACCGCCGGCTGCAGCAGATCGTTCAGGACTTTGCTGCCGGCAAAATAACGCTCATAGGAGATCCCGGTCAGCAGCAGAAACGGAATTATAACTACCATCGCCACCAGCAGCGGGTTGAGCAGCGGGAACTTAAAGCGGGCGGCCAGCCTGCGGGCGAGAAAAAAGACGATCAGGGTTAGCGGCAGCGACCACCAGATTTCATGCATCATTTTTCTTTTCCTTTTGCCCAATCACTTTACGTTCGCCATGCACCAGGTGAGAGCTCCAGCTCACCACCACAAACACCACCAGCGTGCTGATGGCGCAGGAGATGACGACTGGCCCCAGCTGGGCGCGCAGCAGATCCCAGTATTGCATCACGCCGACGCCGATGGGCACGAACAATAGCGCCATATAGCGGATCAGGATATTGCAGCCAGGATTGACCCACTGCGGCGGCATAATTTGCAGCGCCAGCAGCACGAAAAGGATCAGCATGCCGATGATGCTGCCGGGGATAGTGATGGGCAGCAGTCCGGCGATAAAAATTCCGGCGTATAAGCAGGCGTAAATCAGGACGAAGGCCCGCAGGTACTGCCAGATAATAGTCAGCGATTTACTCATGGTAATAACCCTTGATGAAGTGCATTCATCATACAATTAATCCCTAAAATGTGCTACCGATCACATCATGAATTCTACGCATAGCGCTGATAGCGTACGGGAACAATAGCCTCTCCCGGCAGGACCCGACAGCTCGCAGCTTAGGGTATATGGAGTCCCACGCTACCTTTTTGAACGAGGCGCGGCAAATAAAGGCGGCATGAGACGCCGCAGACTCCTGTAAAGCATAGAGATTATCTCCTCGCTTTGCCGCATTCGCCGAACGGGGAATGGCGTACGGCAGGCCGGACGCATTGAGCGCTTTCCACCAATGCCTGGAGGCGCTACCATAGCGCCTCTTTTTTTTCCGGATAACGATATGCGTGTTCTACTGGCGCCGATGGAAGGCGTGCTCGATTCGCTGGTGCGCGAGCTGCTGACCGAGGTTAACGATTACGATCTGTGCATCACCGAATTTCTGCGCGTGGTGGATCAACTGCTGCCGGTAAAATCGTTCTACAGGCTGTGCCCGGAACTGCATCATCAGAGCCGCACGCCGTCCGGCACCCGCGTGCGCGTCCAGCTGCTGGGACAATATCCCGAGTGGCTGGCGGAAAACGCCGCCCGCGCGGTGGAGCTGGGGTCGTGGGGGGTGGATTTAAACTGCGGCTGTCCGTCTAAGCTGGTGAACGGCAGCGGCGGCGGGGCGACGCTGCTGAAAGATCCGGAGCTGATCTATCGCGGTGCGAAAGCCATGCGCGAAGCGGTTCCCGATCATCTGCCGGTGACCGTCAAGGTGCGACTCGGCTGGGACAGCGGCGAACGGCGCTTCGAAATCGCCGATGCGGTGCAGCAGGCCGGGGCCAGCGAGCTGGTGGTTCACGGCCGCACCAAAGAAGATGGCTACAAAGCCGAACGCATTAACTGGCAGGCGATCGGTGAGATCCGCCAGCGTCTGACCATTCCGGTGGTGGCCAACGGCGAGATCTGGGACTGGCAAAGCGCCCAGGATTGTATGGCCGTCACCGGCTGCGATTCGGTGATGATTGGCCGCGGGGCGCTCAACGTGCCGAACCTCAGCCGGGTGATCAAATACAACGAACCGCGCATGCCGTGGCCGCAGGTGGTTCAGCTGTTGCAAAAATATACCCGCCTGGAAAAGCAGGGCGACACCGGTCTGTATCATGTGGCGAGAATTAAGCAATGGTTAGGCTATTTACGCAAGGAATATAGTGAGGCGCTGACCCTGTTTAATGAAATTCGCGCCCTGCAAACGTCTGCTGAAATAGCGGCGGCCATCGCCCGCTATTAAACACCATACTGTTATTTGCTTCACATATTATTACTTGCCTGCCTATTGCTGGTAGGCATGAGTTGAATAAAGTGATAATGTGCGGTCAATCAATTCAGGATTGCTACTGAACCCAGGCAAAACCTAAGCACTTTCGTCATTCGTGGCGGAAAGTGCTTAGGTTTTTTTTTGGCTAAAATTCAATGGTGAAAAAATGGTTATGTAAAACAATAGTTTGTAATTAACGTTTTCTCTGGCATCGTCGCGGTTTTATTACCGGCGGACGCCCTTTGCCATTCATTTTTTAAAAAAGAAAACAGGTAAATAAATAACCTGGGGATCCCCTTTGTTTTTATTCAGTCACGGTGGATATCACAATGCATAACAAAAAAATAAATCAGCTTTTGATCGGCGCGGCGCTGGCGGCAATGGTGCCTGCCGTGAGCGCCGCGGAAACTCCGGCGTGGAACGGCAGCGTGCTGGGGTTCGAAGCCGGGCAGCAGGGGCTGCTGGGCGATATGCTGGGCATTCGTCCGATCCTCGAAGAGAACGGCTTTCATTATAATCTCGGGTATCTTAACGAGATGGCCTACAACGCCGGCGGCGGTTACGACCATGATAAACACCTGGCCTATATTGACCAGGTGGCGCTGACCTTTACCCAGGATCTGGAGCGCTGGACCGGCATACCGGATGCGCGTCTCGAAGGCAACATCGTCAACCGTAACCACGATGATAACCTCACCACGAAACGGCTGCAGGATCCGCGGGTGAGTTTCAACGATCTGTCGCAGGAGAGTTGGGGCGGCGGGTCGATCACCCGCCTCGGCTGGCTGACCTTTGCCCGCAGCTTTGACGACCGTCGCCTGACCTGGCGCATCGGCATGATGAACAAGGTGCAAACTTTCGACCAGATCATTCCCTGCGATTTTCAGCTACTGACCCAGTGCGGTGGGAAATCGGCCAACTCGCTGACCTGGAATAACTGGAACATCCACACCTGGGGCACCACCCTGGAGTACAAGCTGACGCCGACGGTCACCCTGAAAGGCGGGGTGATGGAGCAAAACCCGCAGGCTACCGCGCGCAGTCACGCCTGGAGCGGGTCGACGAAGGGCAGCAAAGGCATTTTACTGCCGATGGAGATCGAAACCCGTCCGCTGATGAATGGCCTGCCGGGAGCCTATAACCTGGGTGTGGTCTGGACTAACGCGCCGCAAACCGACCTCTACAGCGGCAAATCCGGCGGCGCCGGGGCGACCGATCCGCAAGGCTACGCCGAGCACGACAGCACCTGGTTTATGTACGCCGGCCTGAACCAGCAGATCACTCGCCACGCCGACGACCCGCTGCGGGGGATGAGCGTCTCGCTGAGCGGCAGCCTCAGCGACCAGCGCAGCAACTATATCCACTCCGCCGTCGCCGCCTCCATGCGCTACCGCGGGCTGTTTGACGCCCGCCCGGAGGACTGGATTGGCTTTGGTCTGACGTGGATCGACATGAGCAGCCACTACGCACGTAACCAGCGCTATATGAACCAGATCAGCGGGGCCACCGACTATAACGATCCGGCTTACCAGCCGGTGGCCGGTCATTCGCTGAACGGCGAGCTCTATTATCGCTTCCGCCCGGTCTCCTGGCTGGAGCTGCAGCCGGGCCTGCAGTACTGGCACCGTCCGGGCGGCGTCGCGCAGACCCAGGACGCATGGGTGGTGGAGTGGAAAACGGTGGTGACTTTCTGATAGTCGCGATCTTAATCACGTTTTTTCACTTGTCAGGTTGAGCGCGCAGCAGAAGTTGTTACAGTGCGGGTGTTGGATTGCAACTGCTGCGGCAGGCAAAACCTGATCACCTGGCGTTTCGTCGGGGGTCAGGTTTTTTTGTTTCTGGGGTCTATATGCAAATCGCCAAAGTACTCAATAACAATGTGGTGGTGGTTCTTGACGAGCACCGGCGCGAACAGGTGGTGATGGGGCGAGGGCTGGCCTTTCAGAAACGCCCGGGCGACGTGCTGGACGACAGTAAAATTGAAAAAGTCTTCGCCTTACAGAGCGATGAACTGGTAGGCCGCTTAGGTGAGTTACTCAGTCAGATACCGTTAGAAGAGATGACCACCTGCGATCGCATTATCGACCTGGCACGCGGGCGGCTGGGCAAGCTACAGGAAAGTTTGTACATCACATTAACGGATCACTGTCATTTTGCTATCGAGCGGCAGAAAAAGGGCATCGCACTGCGTAACGTGCTGCTGTGGGAGATTAAGCGGCTGTATCCGAAGGAGTTCGCGCTGGGTCAGGAGGCAAGGGCCATTATTGCCAAAAGGCTTGGCGTGGAGCTAGCGGAGGATGAAGCCGGATTTATCGCCCTGCATCTGGTGACGGCGCAGCTCAACAGCGAAATGCCGGAGGTCATGCACGTGACCCGGGTGATGCAGGAGATCCTGCAGCTGGTGAAGTATCAGCTGCAGCTGAATTACGATGAAGAGTCGCTGAGCTATCAGCGTTTCGTTACCCACCTGAAATTTTTCGCCCAGCGGATGCTGACGCGCACGGTGGTGGAAGATGACGACGTTTCGCTGCACAGCGCGGTGAAAGATAACTACGCTAAAGCGTGGAAGTGTGCGGAAACGGTGGCGACGCATCTGCAAAAGCAGTATCAGCGGTCGCTGACCACCGAAGAGATTATGTTTCTTGCCATTCATATCGAACGGGTAAGAAAAGAGGGGCGTTAATTCCCCCCAACAAAACTGGATTGTTACTGCATGATGCAGGCAAAACCTGAGCGCGACGCCCACCGGCGTGGTTCTCGGGTTTTTTTATTTTTTACTACTCAGTCGCCGGTTGTCTGCGGGCAGCGGCAGTAAGGAAAAGAGCATGGAATATAAAGCACTCGCGCAGGATATTCTCAACCGCGTCGGCGGCAAAGAGAACATTGTGAGTCTGGTTCACTGTGCGACACGTCTGCGTTTTAAACTGAAAGATAACGGCAAAGCCGATGCCGAAGGGCTGAAGGCCAATCCGGGCGTCATTATGGTGGTGGAGAGCGGTGGCCAGTTTCAGGTGGTGATTGGCAACCACGTTCACGACGTCTGGCTGGCGGTGCGCCAGGAGGCGGGGTTAAGCGATGACAGCGAACCGGTTGCCGGGGAAAAAGCGGCTAAAGGATCGGTGTTAAGCCAGCTTATCGACATCATTTCCGGCATTTTTACACCGTTTATCGGCGTGATGGCGGCGACCGGTCTGCTGAAAGGCCTGCTGGCGCTGGCGGTGACCTGCGGCTGGCTTACGCCGGAGCAGGGGACTTATAAAATCTGGTTTGCCGCCAGCGACGCGCTGTTCTTTTTCTTCCCGCTGTTTCTTGGCTATACCGCCGGGAAGAAGTTTGGCGGCAACCCGTTTATCTCGATGGTGATTGGCGGGGCGTTAACCCACCCGCTGATGATTCAGGCCTTTGAGGCCAGCCAGGCGCCGGGCGCGGCGGTGGAGCACTTTCTCGGCATCCCGGTGACCTTTATCAACTACAGCTCGTCAGTGATCCCGATTATTCTCGCCTCGTGGGTCTGCTGCTGGCTGGAGCGCAAGAGCAACGCGCTGTTGCCGTCATCAATGAAAAACTTCTTCACCCCGGCGATCTGCCTGGCGGTGGTGGTCCCGCTCACCTTCCTGGTGATTGGCCCGGTCGCCACCTGGCTGAGCCATCTGTTGGCCAACGGCTACCAGTTCATTTATGCGTTTGCCCCATGGCTGGCGGGCGCGGTACTGGGCGCCATGTGGCAGGTGTGCGTTATTTTTGGCCTGCACTGGGGGCTGGTGCCGTTGATGATCAACAACATGACGGTACTTGGTCACGACTCCATGCTGCCGATTATTCTTCCGGCGGTGATTGCCCAGGTGGGGGCGGTTCTGGGGATTTTGCTGGCCACCCGCGATGCGCGTCAGCGGATGCTGGCCGGTTCCGCCTTCTCTGCCGGGCTGTTTGGCATCACCGAGCCGGCTATCTACGGTCTGACCCTGCCGCTGCGTCGTCCGTTTATCTTCGGCTGTATCGCCGGCGCCATCGGCGGGGCGATCACTGCCTTCAGTAATAGCCATGCTTACTCGTTCGGTGTGCCGAATATCTTTTTCCCGGCGCAGATGATCCCGCCTGGCGGGATTGACGCCACCGTCTGGGGCGGGCTTATCGGCACCGGCGTGGCTTTCGTGCTTGCCTGCGTGCTGACCTTCTTCGCCGGCATGCCGCGCGCCAGCGCTGCACCGGGCGCCGTGACGGTAGCCCCGGCCTCGGCAAACGATATTCTGGCACCGATGAGCGGCAGCGTTATCGCCCTCGAGCAGGTGCCGGATAGCACCTTCGCCAGCGGCCTGCTCGGTAAAGGGGTCGCCATTATCCCGGCGGTGGGCCAAGTGATTGCCCCGTTCCCGGGCGAAGTGGCTTCCCTGTTTCAGACTAAACATGCCATCGGCCTGCAGAGCGACAGCGGCATTGAGCTGTTGATCCACGTCGGCATCGACACGGTCAAACTCGACGGCGTGCCGTTTACCGCACATGTCAAAGAGGGCGACAGGGTGCAGGCCGGCGATCTGCTGATCGAGTTCGATCGTCAGGCGATTCTGGATGCCGGTTACGACCTGGCGACCCCGATCATTATCAGCAACAGCGACGACTACCGGGAAATTGATACGGTGGCGTCCAGCGCCGTCGAAGCCGGCCAGCCGCTGTTGTCAGTCAGCCATTAATCACAGGAGAGAGAGATGAAAACATTCCCGGCGGATTTTTTATGGGGCGGCGCGACCGCGGCGAATCAGGTGGAAGGGGCTTATCTGGAAGAGGGCAAAGGCTTATCCACCTCCGATGTGCAGCCGTACGGCGTGTTCGGCGAGGTGGTCGAGCGCGTACCCGGCGACAGCGGTATTAAGGATGTGGCGATCGATTTTTACCATCGCTACCCGGAAGATATCGCTCTGTTCGCCGAGATGGGCTTTAACTGCCTGCGGGTGTCCATCGCCTGGACCCGCATCTATCCCAATGGCGATGACGCCGAGCCCAACGAAGCCGGTCTCGCGTTCTACGACAAGCTGTTCGACGAGATGGCGAAGCACAACATCACCCCGCTGGTGACGCTGTCGCATTATGAAATGCCGTGGGCGCTGGTAAAAAACTACGGCGGCTGGGGCAGCCGGGAGGTGATTGGTTTCTTTGAGCGCTACGCCCGCACGGTGTTCAGCCGCTATAAAAATAAGGTCAAATTGTGGCTGACCTTTAACGAAATCAATATGTCGCTGCATGCTCCGATGACCGGCGTCGGCCTGCCGGCCGGCAGCAGCAAAGGCGAGGTGTATCAGGCGATTCACCACCAGCTGGTGGCCAGCGCTCTGGCGGTTAAAGCCTGTCACGAGCTGGTGCCCGAGGGCAAAATCGGCAATATGCTGCTCGGCGGGCTGATGTATCCCCTGAGCTGCAAACCGGAAGATGTGTTTGAGACGCTGCAGGAGAACCGCAGCTGGCAGTTCTTTGGCGACGTGCAGGCGCGCGGCGCGTACCCGGGCTATATGCAGCGCTTTTTCCGCGACAACGGCATCACGCTCACCATTACCGATGCCGATCGCGAGGCGCTGAAAACCACCGTCGACTTTATCTCCTTTAGCTACTACATGACCGGCTGCGTCACCGCCGACGAGGCGCTGAACCAGCAGGCGCGCGGCAATATTCTCAGCATGGTGCCGAACCCGCACCTGGCGAGCTCGGAGTGGGGCTGGCAGATAGACCCGCTGGGCCTGCGTACGCTGCTGAACGTGCTGTGGGATCGCTATCAGAAGCCGCTGTTTATCGTGGAAAATGGTCTGGGCGCCAAGGATAAGGTGGAAGCCGATGGCAGCATTAACGATGACTACCGCATCAGTTACCTGAACGACCATCTGGTGCAGGCGCGGGAAGCCATTGACGATGGCGTTGAGCTGATGGGCTTTACCAGCTGGGGGCCGATTGACCTGGTGAGCGCCTCGAAGGCGGAGCTGTCGAAGCGCTATGGCTTTATCTATGTCGACCGTCATGATGACGGCACCGGCACCCTGGCGCGCAGTAAGAAGAAGAGTTTTGACTGGTATAAAGAGGTGATTGCCAGCCGCGGCGCCAGCCTGAAAGCGTAAAGGATGCCCGCCCGGCCATCGCCGGGCGGGGGATTAGCCCGGTTTACGCGCGCGCAGTAAAAAGATCATCGGACGTTCTTTCTCTTCATCCAGGGCGGGCTGTTGGACAATCTGTTCGGCGCTCGGACCCCACTCATCCAGCTGCTCCAGCACAAAACCCGCGGCGATAAGCGCGTTTATCCAGCTTGAGAGCTTGCGATGTTGCTTGATGACGCCCTCGGCAAACCAGTTGCTGACGCGCTCACCCTCCTGCTGATAGTGACTGACCGGCCAGCTTTTCTGTCCCTGGTCATCCACCCGCCAGCCCTGCTGCAAGGGGGCGGTATAGATGGGATGTTCGGCGGAAAAGACCAGGGTGCCGCCGGGAA
Source organism: Klebsiella sp. PK18 (assembly GCF_057784655.1). NCBI lineage: Bacteria > Pseudomonadati > Pseudomonadota > Gammaproteobacteria > Enterobacterales > Enterobacteriaceae > Klebsiella > Klebsiella sp. PK18. The sequence goes on from NZ_CM173493.1 coordinate 1,624,132, forward strand.
CCAGCGCCTGCTGCAGGGTGGCGAAGAGCGGGGCAATGTCCGGTAAATAATGCAGCGCCAGCGAGCTGTAGACCAGATCGCAGCTGTTGGCGGGCAGCGTCAGGGTTTGCAGATCGGCGCAGCGGTAGACAATCTCATCCCCGCGGGTCATCTCCCGCGCCTGCGCCAGCATGCGCTGGGAGATATCAAAACCGGTTATCTGGCTGGCTCCCTGCTGCTGTGCCCAGCGGCAAAACCAGCCGTAGCCGCAGCCGAGATCCACCACCCGCAAACCGGTTATCGGCGGCAACATTGCCTGCAGGGAAGGCCACTCCGGTGCGCCATCCAGCCCCTTCACCGAGCGATCGAGGGTCGCATAGCCGGCAAAAAACTGCGGGTCGTCATAAATATTCTGACTCATATTCATCCCTTGAATTGATAAGGTTGTTTATTTTTAGCTAACTAATAATTTAGTCACACGCTTTACTAAACGCGTTTAATTCAATTAACTTATGATAACCAACCTGATTAAGTTATCTGACCTGTCTAATGAAATTGATATTAAATAAAAGCGTGCTGGCGGCATTGCCCCTGGCCATCGCGCTGGCTGGCTGCGCGCCATCTCATGAGGTTGCTAATCCGCCGCAGCAGCAAATTCCAGCCTCCCATGTTTCCATGGATCTCCCTGCCGCCGTGAAAAATGGCTGGCCGCAGACCGACTGGTGGAAAGACTATCACGATGCCCAACTGGATAATCTGATTCAGCGCGCACTCGCCAATGCGCCGGATATGCAAATTGCCGAACAGCGCATCAGGCTTGCCGAAGCGCAGGCGCGAATGTCGCAGGCGAATCTTGGCCCGGAGATGGATTTCTCCGCCGATGTTGAACGCCAGCGCATGTCGGCCGAAGGCCTGATGGGGCCGTTCGCCACCGACACCGACGGCAATACCGGCCCGTGGTACACCAACGGCACCTTCGGCCTGACCGCTGGCTGGGATCTGGACCTGTGGGGTAAAAACCGCGCGCTGGTGAAAGCGCGCATCGGCGAGCTGAAAGCCCAGGTGGCGGAGCAGGCCCAGACCCGCGAATTGCTTTCTGGCAGCGTGGCGCGCCTGTACTGGCAGTGGCAGACGGAAGCGGCGATTAAAGCGGTGCTGCAGCAGGTGAAGGGTGAGCAAAATAATATCGTGACGGTCGACAAGGCCCTGTTGCAGCGCGGGATCACCAACTCCGCCGAAGGGGCGGAGAACGATATTAACGTCAGCAAAACCGACCAGCAGCTGGCGGACGTGGCGGGCACGATGAAAGAGATTGAAGCGCGCCTGATGGCCCTGACCAACAGCCAGAGCCAGTCGCTGAATCTCAAACCGGTCAGCCTGCCGACGGTCAGCGCGCAGCTGCCTGATACCCTCGGCTATGAGCTGCTGGCGCGCCGCCCGGATCTGCAGGTTGCTCACTGGTACATTGAGGCATCGCTGAGCGAAGTGGACGCGGCGAAAGCGGCGTTTTATCCCGACATCAATCTGATGGCGTTCCTGCAGCAGGATGCCCTGCACTTAAGCGATCTTTTCCGTCACTCGGCGCAGCAGATGGGCGTCACCGCCGGACTGACGCTGCCGATCTTTGACAGCGGCCGCCTCAATGCCAATCTGGATATTGCCAGCGCGCAGAACAGCCTGTCGATAGCGCAGTACAACAAAGCGGTAGTGGATGCCGTCAACCAGGTGGCGAAAACCGCCAGCCAGGTCGAGACGCTGATGGCCAAAAGCCAGCAGCAGCAGCAGGTTGAAAAAGACGCCCAGCGGGTGGTGAACCTGGCGCAGGCCCGAATGGCGGCGGGGATCTTACCCGGCTCCAGAGTCAGTATGGCGAAGCTCCCGGCGCTGCAGGAGCGCATTACCGCATTGCGCCTGCACGGCCAGTGGATTGACGCCAGCATTCAGCTGACTTCTGCTCTCGGCGGCGGCTATCACCAGAGCGTGAAATAACCGGCGCAACGGCGCGCCTGCGGGGGCGCCGTTTAGTCTTTCTTCTTCCTTTCTCGCCGCCTGAGCCACCAGTGGGCGGCGACCACCAGTCCTACCGCGAGGATCAGCCAGATCCAGTGCTTCAGATGGGCGTCCAGATGGTGCAGCCACGGGCCAACCACCTCGCCGCCGAGATAGCCAATGGTGGTAAACAGCAGGGCCCACACCAGCGCTCCGACAATATTCAACGGCAGGAAAATGCGCGGCGGCAGGCGGCTGGCGCCGATCAGCAGGGGGCCGATTACCCGGAAGCCATACATAAAGCGGGTGCCGATGACAAACAGCCACGGCCGGTGCTGGATCATGCGCTGCGCTTTACGTATTCGCGCCTTCTGGCTGGCGAAACGGCGCAGAATGCGTCCCCCGAAGCGGCGGCCGACCAGATAGAGCAGCTGATCGCCAATCATCCCGCCGAGGGCGACGGCGATCACCACCAGGGGAAACTTCAGTAACCCCTGATGCGCTGCGACGCCGCCCAGCAGGGTAATGGTCTCACCTTCCGCCATGCTGCCGACGATCAGCGCCGCGTAGCCATACTGGGAAATCAGGTGATTGATATCCATAAACAGCTTATCTCCTTATCTCATCACCTGTTAATCATACACCCTGCTGACCAAAACGCGGCGACGCAGATTTTTTGCGCTGTACACAAAATAATCTACAGGGTGAATTATACTTGGATCAGTGCAGTACGAAGCCGTGACAAGGGGGACGCTATGAACCATGTCTGGGGGCTCTTCGCTCATCCCAACCGGGAAATGAGCGTGATTAAGAGCGAGAATGAAACCATTTCTCATCACTATACGCACCATGTGCTGCTGATGGCGGCGGTTCCGGTGGTGTGCGCCTTTATCGGCACCACGCAGCTGGGCTGGAACTTCGGCGACGGCACCGTTATTAAACTGTCGATGTTGACCGGTCTGGCGCTGGCGGTACTGTTTTATGCCGTGATGCTGGCCGGGGTGGCGATCATGGGGCGGGTTATCTGGTGGATGGCCAGGCAGTATCCGCAGCAGCCTTCCCTGAAACGCTGCATGGTGTTTGCCGGCTATGTGGCCACGCCGCTGTTCCTGAGCGGGATTGTGGCGCTCTATCCGCTGGTCTGGCTGTGCGCGCTGATCGGTACCATCGCGCTGTTTTACACCGGCTATCTGCTCTATCTGGGCATCCCGACCTTCCTGAGCATTAACCGGGAAGAGGGGTTAAGCTTCGCCAGTTCGACGCTGGCCATCGGAGTGCTGGTACTGGAAGTGCTGCTGGCGATCACCGTGGTACTGTGGGGGTATGGTTACCGACTCTTCTGATCGCACGTCACTGGATAATATGCATTGCCGGCAAATATGTATTTTGTGTCGGCAATGCAGCATTTCTTCACGATTCTTATTAGGCACAGGGCCTTACGGCGCGGTATGATGGCGTTTGCCAGCGATGTTGCCCACTTAACCTCGCGGCGTACGTTCCATAACGTGCAAAAATACTTTTCAGAATGCCCATGATGCCGAAATTTCGAGTCTCTTTGCTCAGCCTGACCTTGCTGCTGGCTGTGCCTTTTGCGCCCCAGGCGTTAGCAAAAACCTCCGCGGCGGTTGCCGCCTCGCAGCCGGATATCGCCTCCGGCAGCGCCATGATCGTCGATCTGGCCACCAAAAAAATCATCTATGCCAGCCAGCCGGATCTGGTGCGCCCGATGGCGTCAATCACCAAAGTGATGACCGCCATGGTGGTGCTCGATGCCCATCTGCCGATGGATGAGATGCTGACGGTGGATATCAGCCATACGCCGGAAATGAAGGGGATCTACTCCCGCGTGCGCCTCAACAGCCAAATCAGCCGCCGCACGATGCTGCTGCTGGCGCTGATGTCTTCCGAGAACCGCGCGGCCGCCAGCCTGGCGCATCACTATCCAGGCGGCTACGATGCCTTCATTCGCGCGATGAACGCCAAAGCCCAGGCGCTGGGCATGACTCATACCCGCTACGTGGAGCCGACGGGCCTGTCGGTGCATAACGTCTCCACCGCCCGCGATCTGACCAAACTGCTGATCGCCAGCGAGCAGTATCCGCTGATCGGTCAGTTGAGCACCACCAAAGAAGAGACAGCCACCTTCGCCCATCCGGCCTACAGCCTGCCGTTCCGCAACACCAACCATCTGGTGTATCGCGATAACTGGAATATCCAGCTGACTAAAACCGGCTTCACCAACGCTGCCGGCCACTGCCTGATTATGCGTACGGTGATTAACCAACGCCCGGTGGCGCTGGTGGTGATGGATGCCTTCGGTAAATACACCCACTTCGCCGACGCCAGCCGCTTGCGGACCTGGATTGAAACCGGGAAGGTGATGCCGGTACCCGCCTCGGCGCTGAGCTATAAAAAGCAGCGCGAAGCGCAGATGGCGGAGGCGATGCTGAAAGGCGGCGCGCAGACCGCGCAGAACGATTAATCTGCCTGTCCCCCGGATGGCGGCGCATTGCGCCTTATCCGGGCTACGTGATTTGGCACCGGGTTCGCCCCCTTCGTAGGCCCGGCAAGCGCAGCGCCGCCGGGCAATATACCCGACACCGTGCCGCGTTTGTGCCGGATGGCGGCGCATTGCGCCTTATCCGGCCTACGTGATTTGGCGCCGGGTTCGCCCCTTTCGTAGGCCCGGCAAGCGCAGCGCCGCCGGGCAATCAGGCCGAGTGCCGGTGTTTGTGCCGGATGGCGGCTGACACCTCTACGGAACCGCGCTGAACGGTAGCCCGGCTAAGGCGTTTACGCCGCGAGCCGGGGATTTGACGCCGGATATCACTCCGGCAGCGTCCAGTCGCCGTCACCCAGCGCGCGCTGCATAATCAACGTATCTCGCCAGTCGCCCATCTTGTAGCCCACGCTGCGCAGTTGACCCGCCACGGTAAAACCAAACTTTTTATGGATCGCCAGCGAACCGGCATTGTTATGGCCATCGCCAATGATCGCCAGCATCTGCCGCCACGGGCCTTTCTCGCATTCGGCGATCAGCCGCGACAGCAACGCGCTGCCGATGCCGCGCCCGCCCATCCCGGATTCCACGTAGATCGATTCCTCAAGCGTGTAGCGATAGGCCGGACGAGGCCGATAGAAGGTGGCGTAGCAGTAGCCGACGATGGCGCCGCGCCACAGCGCCACCAGCCAGGGCAGCCCGTTATCGCGGACGGTTTTGATCCGTTTACGCATTTCGTCAACGGTAGGGGGGATCTCTTCAAAGGAAGCGCGGCCATTGAGCACGTGCCAGACATACAGCGCGGCGATGGCGTGCGCATCGTCGGGCAGCGCTTCACGAATTTCTAAATCACTGTCGAGTAACGGGGCCTCTGCGGGCATGGCGGCGCTCCTGAATCTGCCGGAGAGACATTCTCCGGCGTGCAGCGTAATACAGAAGCGCCAGGCTGAATAGTCCTGCCGCTGATTATTGCGGATCTGCCGGGGAGACCGGCGTTGGTGCCGCTTCACCCCAGTATTTCTGCTTACTGGTTTTACCAATCCCCGGGTTCATGCTGTTGGTCGGATCGTTCTGGCGATAGAACTGCTGCAGGCTCTCCGGGGCCTCATACAGATGACCCACGTTATGCTCCGCCGGGTACTGGGCGCCACGCGCTTTCAGCAACGCCAGCATCTGCTCTTTCAGAGCGTGGGCGTCGACCCCTTTCTTGACGATGTAATCCTGATGGAACACATGGCACATAAAGTGGCCATAGTAGAGCTTATGCACCAGCTGGCTGTCGATCTCCGGCGGCAGATGTTCGAACCACTCGGTATCGTTGCGGCGCAAGGCGATATCCAGCGCCAGAATATCTTCCACTTCGTCAGCATGCACCGCCTGATAGCGGATGGCCGCGCCGGCGGCGGCAAAGCGGTGCAGAAACGCCTTGCTGCCTTCCTCCGGCGTACAGGCGAAGAAATCCCCCTCGGCCTGCTGGAAGTATTCCGTCAGCCAGCGCTGCGCTTCTTCGATGCCATCCCCGGCCATCTTCAGCAGCAGATGATGTTCATATTTATCACGCCAGGTTTTCATCCGCTCCGGTAAGTGCGCCGGGAAGACGTGGCCGAGCTTCTGCATAAAGCGGTCGGTAAAGTGCGGCTTAAACAGCGAGACTTTCTCCAGCATCGCGTCGGTGCGCCCCTTCATGGTGAAGAAGAACGGCATTTTGTCGGTGCCGAGCTTGTCGATCATCAGGAAGGTGTCTTTGCCATACTTCTCGGCGATATCGTAAATATCGCGGTGCATATATTCCCCGGCCACCGGCAGATGCTGGAACTCGGCGAGGATATGGCGGCGGATCTCGGTCAATACCTGCGGCTGGTTGGTGCCAATGTAAAACACCTGCTGGCGTTTTTCCGCCGGGAAGGTATCCAGACGCGCGGCGAAAACCGCCAGCTTGCCGGCGCAGCCGGAGGATTCGAACAGGCGGTCCGGGTCGGCGTTGTAGCGCGCCGGGGTGTCGGCATCGACATCGCGCACGCGAGTGACATAGTCGTGATCGTGGGCGTGGCGGCCGTCGTGCAGCACATCGCTATCGCTGATGCGCTCGTCGTCGAGGCGGCTGAGGATCTGCTCCGGCGTGCTGCCGAGATCAATGCCCAGATGGTTGACCAGCTTCAGCTTGCCGTCGGCGTCAATCTGCGCGAACAGCGACATTTCGGTATAGGCGGGCCCGCGCTGCACCAGCGAACCGCCGGAGTTGTTGCAGATCCCGCCGATCACCGATGCGCCGATGCACGACGAGCCGATCACTGAGTGCGGCTCGCGACCCAGCGGTTTGAGCGCTTTTTCCAGCGAATAGAGGGTAGTGCCGGGCCAGGCCAGCACCTGCTCGCCTTTGTCCAGCAGATGCAGTTTATCCAGGCGCAGAGTGCTGATAATCACGATCTCGCGATCGTAATCATTGCCGTTGGGGGTCGAACCTTCGGTCAGGCCGGTGTTGGCCGCCTGCATCAGAATAATTTTATCGGCGTCTACGCAGGCGTTAAGCACGCGCCAGAGTTCCAGCAGGGTGCCGGGAAAGACAACCGCCAGCGCCTCGCCCTGACCGGAGCGGAAGCCTTTGCGGTAGCGTTGGGTTTTTGCCGGGTCGGTCAGCAGATGCGAAGGGCCAACCAGGCGCGCCAGATCCGCCAGAAACGTTTTATGGGTATTAGTGGGTGCAGATGACATGTTCCACTCCTTGTGGTGGTGCGCGAAATATCGAGGATAAGCATAGCGCTTTGTATGACAATTTGATGCATGAATGTTTCGCAAAAATCAGAGAAGAACCTTAGCATTCTGCGGGCGCGTTGTTTATATATATGGCAAACTGCGGTTTTTATTATGTTTTACCGAGTCCCCGTCTGAGAAAAAGCGAGATAACAATGAAATGGCTCTGCACTGTAGGCGTCGCCGTGAGTCTGGCGCTGCAACCCGCGCTGGCGGATGAACTGTTTGGTAACCACCCTCTGACCCCGCAGGCGCGGGATGCCTTTGTCACCGATCTGCTGAAAAAAATGACGGTAGACGAGAAAATCGGCCAGCTGCGTCTGATAAGCGTTGGCCCGGATAACCCGAAAGAGGCGATCCGCGAAATGATCAAAAACGGTCAGGTGGGGGCGATTTTTAACACCGTCACCCGGCCGGATATCCGCGTGATGCAGGATCAGGTGATGCAGCTTAGCCGCCTGAAGATCCCATTGTTCTTTGCCTACGATGTGCTGCACGGTCAGCGCACCGTGTTCCCGATAAGCCTCGGCCTGGCCTCATCGTTTAACCTTGACGCCGTGAAGACCGTGGGCCGCGTGTCAGCTTATGAAGCCGCCGATGACGGCCTGAACATGACCTGGGCGCCGATGGTCGACGTCTCCCGCGACCCGCGCTGGGGACGCGCTTCCGAAGGGTTCGGGGAAGACACGTATCTGACCACGATGATGGGCCAGGCGATGGTGGAGTCGATGCAGGGCAAGAGCCCGGCGGACCGCTATTCGGTGATGACCAGCGTCAAGCACTTCGCCGCCTACGGCGCGGTGGAGGGCGGGAAAGAGTACAACACGGTCGACATGAGCCCGCAGCGCCTGTTCAACGACTATATGCCGCCGTACAAAGCCGGGCTTGATGCCGGCAGCGGCGCGGTGATGGTGGCCCTGAACTCGCTGAACGGCACCCCGGCGACTGCTGATTCCTGGCTGCTGAAAGACGTCCTGCGCGACCAGTGGGGCTTTAAAGGCATCACGGTCTCCGACCACGGCGCCATCAAAGAGTTGATTAAGCACGGCGTGGCCTCCGACCCGGAAGACGCGGTGCGCGTGGCGCTCAAGTCCGGCATCAACATGAGCATGAGTGACGAGTATTACAGCAAGTACCTGCCGGGGCTGGTGAAGTCTGGCAAGGTGACCATGGCCGAGCTGGATGACGCCACCCGTCATGTGCTCAACGTCAAATATGACATGGGGCTGTTCAACGATCCTTACAGCCACCTGGGACCAAAAGATTCTGACCCGCAGGACACCAACGCGGAAAGCCGCCTGCATCGCAAAGAGGCGCGGGAAGTGGCCCGCGAAAGTCTGGTACTGCTGAAAAACCGTCTCGATACGCTGCCGCTGAAAAAATCCGGCACTATCGCGGTGGTCGGTGCGCTGGCGGACAGCAAACGCGACATGATGGGCAGCTGGTCCGCGGCCGGGGTGGCCGACCAGTCGGTGACCGTCCTGACCGGCATTAAAGAAGCGCTGGGTGATAACGGCAAAGTGATTTACGCCAAAGGCGCTAACGTCACTGACGATAAAGGCATTGTCGATTTCCTTAACCTGTATGAGAACGCGGTGCAGGTTGACCCGCGCTCGCCGCAGGAAATGATCGACGAAGCCGTCGCGGCGGCGAAGCAATCCGACGTGGTGGTTGCCGTGGTGGGCGAAGCGCAGGGCATGGCGCATGAGGCCTCCAGCCGGACCGACATCACCCTGCCGCAGAGCCAGCGCAATCTGATTGCCGCCCTCAAAGCCACCGGCAAACCGCTGGTGCTGGTGCTGATGAACGGCCGTCCGCTGGCGCTGGTGAAAGAGGATCAGCAAGCCGATGCGCTGCTGGAGACCTGGTTTGCCGGCACTGAAGGCGGTCACGCCATCGCCGACGTGCTGTTTGGCGACTATAACCCGTCGGGCAAACTGCCGATGTCTTTCCCGCGCTCGGTGGGGCAGATCCCAACCTACTACAGCCACCTGAATACCGGCCGGCCGTATAATCCGGAGAAACCGAACAAGTACACCTCGCGTTACTTCGATGAAGCCAACGGCCCGCTGTATCCGTTTGGTTACGGCCTCAGCTACACCACCTTTAGCGTCTCCGATGTCACCATGTCGTCAGCCACCCTGCCGCGCGACGGCAGCGTGACCGCCAGCGTGCAGGTGACCAACACCGGCAAACGCGAAGGGGCAACGGTCATTCAGCTGTATCTGCAGGACGTCACTGCCTCCATGAGCCGGCCGGTGAAAATGCTGCGCGGCTTTAAAAAGGTCAACCTCAAGCCGGGCGAAACGCAAACCGTCAGCTTCCCGATTGACGTCGACGCGCTGAAGTTCTGGAACCAGCAGATGAAATACGTTGCTGAGCCGGGCAAATTCAATGTCTTTATCGGCGTGGACTCCGCCCGCGTGAAGCAGAGCGAGTTTGAACTGTTGTAAGGAATAGCCCTTAAGCTCAACGTGACACGTTAAAGGCCGATTAATCGGCCTTTTCTTTTTCGCATCGCTGGCAAATGGACTACGCTTTTCTCTTAAGCTTCTGTAAGCGAAGCGCAAAAGAACTGAGGGAAGCGGGATGAAGATGGCAATGAAATGGTCCGGTGCGCTGGCGCTGGCCGCCCTGATAAGTTTACCGCTGCAGGCGGCGGAGCCGGTGAAGGTCGGCTCGAAAATTGATACCGAAGGCGCGCTGCTGGGCAATATGATCCAGCAGGTGCTGGAAAGCCACGGCGTAAAAACGATTAATAAAATCCAGCTCGGCACCACGCCGGTGGTGCGCGGGGCGATTGTCGCCGGCGAGCTGGATATCTATCCGGAATATACCGGCAATGGCGCCTTCTTCTTTAAAGATGAAAACGACCCGGCGTGGAAGCATGCCCAACAGGGCTATGAGAAGGTGAAGCGTCTCGACCAGGAGAAACATCAGCTGGTGTGGCTCACCCCGGCGCCGGCCAACAACACCTGGACCATCGCGGTGCGCCAGGACCTGGCGGAGAAAAATCACCTGACCTCGCTGGCCGACCTCAGTCGCTACCTGAAGCAGGGCGGTGAATTTAAGCTGGCGGCCTCGGCGGAGTTTATTGAGCGCCCGGACGCGCTGCCGGCGTTTGAAAAAGCGTATGGCTTCAACCTCAACCAGAACCAACTGTTGTCGCTGGCCGGGGGCGATACGGCGGTGACCATCAAAGCGGCGGCGCAGCAGACCTCGGGCGTAAACGCGGCGATGGCCTACGGCACTGACGGCCCGGTCGCGGCGCTGGGGTTACAGACGCTGAGCGATCCGCAGGGCGTGCAGCCGATTTATGCCCCGACGCCGGTGGTGCGTGAGGCAGTGCTCAAAGCCTATCCGCAGATCGCCGACTGGCTGAAGCCGGTCTTTGCCAGCCTCGATGAAAAAACCTTGCAGCAGCTGAACGCCCGTATTGCGGTGGAAGGCCAGGATGCGAAGCGCGTGGCGGCAGATTATCTGCAGCAGAAAGGCCTGCTGAAGTAAGCCACCGGTGACCATTCGCTGTACTCACCGCGTCGGCCTGCTGCTGACAGGTCTGCTGCTGGTTACGCTGGCGCTGCCGTTTATTACTTACGCGCCGAATCGCTTACTCTCCGGCGAAGGGCGCGGGCTGTGGCAGGTGATGCCCTGGCTCGCCGGCGTTCAGATGGCGGCAGTCCTTGCCGGGATGCTGCTTTGCTGGTTGCCAGGCAGGGCCGCGCCGCTTCTTCACCTGCTGCTGGCCGAACTGTTCTTCCCGCTGCTTATCTGGGGCAGCGGACAGGCGGCGCTTGAGCTCTCCCGGCACGGCTCGCCGCTGGCGCGCACCTCGCCCGGCAGCGGCCTGTGGCTGTCGCTGGCGCTTTGTCTGCTGCTGGCCAGCGAGGCCATCCGTCATCTTACCGTCCGGCCGCTGTGGCGCTGGCTGCTTAATGCGCAAGTCTGGCTGTTGCCCATCATCCTGCTTGCTACCGGGGCGCTCGATCAGCTCTCTCTGCTGAAGGAGTATGCCAACCGTCAGGAGGTATTTGACGACGCGCTGCGCCAGCATCTGCTTTTGCTGTTCGGCACCCTGCTGCCGGGCCTGCTCATTGGCCTGCCGCTGGGGGTATGGCTGTGGCGACGTCCGCGCTGGCAGGCGCCGGCCTTCACCGTGCTCAATGTGATCCAGACTATCCCGTCGGTGGCGCTGTTCGGCCTGCTGATTGCGCCACTTGCCGGTCTGGCGCGCTATTTCCCGGCGCTGGGCGAGCTGGGCGTCTCCGGGACCGGCGTGGCGCCGGCCCTGATCGCCCTGACTTTGTATGCGCTGCTGCCGCTGGTGCGCGGGGTAGTGACCGGCCTGCAGCAGGTGCCGCAGGACGCCCTGGAGAGCGCGACGGCGATGGGCATGAGCGCCGGGCAGCGCTTTCGTCAGGTGCAGCTTCCGCTGGCGATGCCGGTGTTGTTGCGCAGCCTGCGGGTGGTCAGCGTGCAAACCGTCGGCATGGCGGTAGTGGCCGCGCTGATCGGCGCCGGCGGTTTTGGCGCGCTGGTGTTTCAGGGGCTGCTGAGCAGTGCGCTGGATCTGGTGCTGCTGGGCGTGGTGCCGACCATTGCCCTGGCGTTGGTGGTGGATGCCCTGTTCGCCCTGTGGGGCGCCTGGCTAAAAGGAGAGGCCAATGATTGAGTTTGAAGGGGTCAGCAAAGTGTTTGCCGGCCACCCGGCGGTGAAGGACCTGACCCTGGAGCTGCGCGAAGGCGCCTTCTCGGTGCTGGTGGGGACCTCCGGCTCGGGCAAGTCGACGACGCTGAAGATGATCAACCGCCTGCTGGAGCCGGACCGGGGCACTATTCGTTTTGGCGGCGAGGACATCCGTCAGCAGCCGGTCCTGACCCTGCGACGGCGGATGGGCTATGCCATCCAGTCCATCGGCCTGTTTCCGCACTGGACGGTGGCGCAGAATATCGCCACTGTGCCGCAGCTGCAAAAATGGCCGCGGGCGAGGATCGCCGACCGGATCGACGAGCTGATGGCGTTGTTAGGGCTGGAGGCGACGCTGCGCGACCGTTACCCGCATCAGCTTTCCGGCGGCCAGCAGCAGCGGGTGGGGGTAGCGCGGGCGCTGGCGGCGGATCCGGAGGTGCTGTTGATGGATGAGCCCTTCGGCGCCCTCGACCCGGTGACCCGCGAGGCGCTGCAGCAGGAGATGCTCCGCATCCACCGCCTGTTGGGGCGGACGATTGTGCTGGTGACCCATGATATTGACGAAGCGCTGCGTCTGGCGGACCACCTGGTGCTGATGGACGGGGGCGAGGTGGTCCAGCAGGGGGCGCCGCTGGAGATGCTCCTGCGGCCGAAAAATAGCTTTGTGCAGACCTTTTTTGGCCGCAGCGAGCTGGGCGTGCGCCTGCTGTCGCTGCGCGAGGTGGGGGACTATTTGCGTCCCGGCGAACGGCTGGCGGGCGAGGGGCTGACCGTCACCATGACCCTGCGGGAAGCGCTGTCGCAGTTTGTCGCCCGGCGCTGCGAGGCGCTGCCGGTGGTCGATGCCGAAGGCAGGCCCTGCGGCACGCTGCATTTTGCCGATCTGCTGCGCCAGGAGGCGAGCCATGAAGGCGCTTCGTGAGCCGCTGTGGTGGCTTATCGCGCTGTTTATCGGCCTGCTGGTAGGGCTGCCCTACAGCGCGCCGCTGTTCAGTCGGCTGTTCCCGGAGCTGCCGCGGCCGGTCTATCAGCAGGAGAGCTTCTGGGCGCTAACCCTCGATCACGGCTGGCTGGTGGTGGCGTCCAGTCTCGCGGCAACCGCTGTGGGCCTGGCGGCCGGGATCGCAGTTACCCGGCCCGCCGGCAGCGCGTTTCGCCCGCTGGTGGAGACCATCGCCGCTATCGGGCAGACCTTTCCGCCAGTGGCGGTGCTGGCGATGGCGGTGCCGGTGCTGGGATTTGGCTGGCTGCCCGCGCTCATCGCCCTCGCGCTGTATGGCATACTGCCGGTGTTGCAGGGGACGCTGGCCGGGCTGGGGTCGATACCGTCGGGGGTGACAGGGGTGGCCGAAGGGATGGGAATGACCGGCTGGCAGCGTCTGTATAAGGTGGAGCTACCGCTGGCGGCCCCGGTAATACTGGCGGGGATCCGCACCTCGGTCATCGTCAATATTGGTACCGCGACCATTGCTTCGACGGTGGGGGCCAGTACGCTCGGGACGCCGATCATCATCGGCCTGAGCGGCTTTAATACCGCCTATATTGTTCAGGGGGCGCTGCTGGTGGCGCTGGCGGCGATTATCGTCGACCGCGCGTTTGAGCGTCTGACCCGCTGGATCAGCCGACACCGCCACGCACAATAAAGGAATAGCCGGCCAGCATTACGCCGCTGATCCCGCCGATGGCCATAAGTAAGAAGAGGGTGACGACCGCGATTTTCGCTGGCTTCATAATAGGCTCCTGATGTTAACAGGGGGATTATACGGTGAAGCGCAGGTGTTAATGAAACATTAATTGCGGTTTAGCGTGCCGCGCCGGGATTTTTGCCGCGTTTGCTGCGCAACGCGCCGGAAAAAAGTGTGATCCTGTCCGTCATTTTTCATTTTTATGCAGGGCTTCAAAGAAAGTTTTCGCCAGGCAGGGTATGGTACGCGCTTTCAGGCATGTGTGGTTTGCGGGTATGTACGAGTTTGATCTGGTGTTGCTGCTGCTTCAGCAGATGTGCGTATTTTTGGTCATCGCGTGGTTGATGAGCAAAACCCGGCTGTTTATCCCCCTGATGCAAGTCACCGTTCGCCTGCCGCACAAGCTGCTGTGCTACGTCACCTTCTCCATTTTTTGCATTATGGGGACCTATTTCGGTCTGCATATCGAAGACTCCATCGCCAACACCCGCGCCATCGGCGCCGTGATGGGCGGCCTGCTCGGCGGCCCGGTGGTCGGCGGGCTGGTGGGGCTGACCGGCGGCCTGCACCGCTACTCGCTGGGCGGAATGACCGCCTTAAGCTGCATGGTCTCCACCATCGTTGAGGGGCTGCTGGGCGGGCTGGTGCACAGCGTGCTGGTCAAACGCGGCCGGCCGGACAAGGTCTTTAGCCCGCTGACCGCCGGGGCGATCACCTTCGTGGCCGAGCTGGTGCAGATGATGATCATTCTGCTGATTGCCCGCCCGTTCCAGGACGCCCTGCATCTGGTGCAGAGCATTGCTGCGCCGATGATGGTCACCAATACCGTCGGTGCGGCGCTGTTTATGCGGATTCTGCTGGATAAACGGGCGATGTTCGAGAAATACACCTCCGCCTTTTCCGCCACGGCGCTGAAGGTGGCGGCGTCGACCGAGGGGATCCTGCGTCAGGGATTCAACGAAGAGAACAGCATGAAGGTGGCCCAGGTGCTGATCCAGGAGCTGGATATCGGCGCGGTGGCGATCACCGATCGCGACAAGCTGCTGGCGTTTACCGGCATCGGCGACGATCACCATCTGCCGGGCAAGCCTATCTCCTCCTCGTATACGCAACGGGCGATTGAGACCGGGGAGGTGGTCTACGCCGATGGCAACGAGGTGCCTTACCGCTGCTCGATTCATCCGCACTGTAAGCTGGGGTCGACGCTGGTGATCCCCCTGCGCGGTGAGAACCAGCGGGTGATAGGCACCATTAAACTGTATGAGGCGAAAAATCGCCTGTTCAGTTCGATCAACCGCACCCTCGGGGAGGGGATTGCCCAGCTGCTGTCGGCGCAGATCCTCGCCGGACAGTACGAGCGGCAGAAGGCGCTGCTGACGCAATCTGAAATCAAGCTCCTGCACGCCCAGGTCAACCCGCACTTCCTGTTTAACGCGCTTAACACGCTGAAGGCGGTGATCCGCCGCGACAGCGATCAGGCCGGCCAGCTGGTGCAGTATCTGTCGACCTTCTTTCGTAAGAACCTGAAACGGCCGACGGAAATTGTCACGCTTGCCGATGAGATCGAGCATGTTAACGCCTATCTGCAGATTGAGAAGGCTCGCTTCCAGGCTAACCTGCAGATCCAGATGGCGGTGCCCGAGGGGCTGGCGCATCACCAGCTGCCCGCTTTCACCCTGCAGCCGATCGTGGAGAACGCCATTAAGCATGGTACATCGCAACATCTTGGCGTCGGCGAAATTACCATCCGCGCCAGCCAGGACGATCGCTGGCTGCAGCTGGATATCGAAGATAACGCCGGGCTGTACCGGGCCAACCCCCAGGCCAGCGGACTGGGGATGAATCTGGTGGACAGGCGTCTGCGGGCGCGTTTTGGCGCCGACTGCGGCATCAGCGTCACCTGCGAGCCGGAGCGCTTTACCCGTGTCACCCTACGTCTGCCCCTGGAGGAGAATGCATGCTGAGAGTATTGATCGTCGATGATGAGCCGCTGGCGCGGGAAAACCTGCGTATTTTGCTGGAGACTCAGCGCGATATCGAGATCGTCGGCGAGTGCGGCAACGCGGTGGAGGCGATTGGCGCAGTACATAAGCTGCGCCCTGACGTGCTGTTTCTCGACATCCAGATGCCGCGCATCAGCGGTCTGGAGATGGTCGGGATGCTCGACCCGGAGCATCGCCCCTATATCGTGTTTCTCACCGCTTTTGATGAGTACGCGGTGAAAGCCTTTGAGGAGCACGCTTTTGACTATCTGCTCAAGCCGATTGAGGCCGTGCGGCTGGAGAAAACCCTGGCCCGCCTGCGTCAGGAGCGCAGCCTGCAGGACGTGTCGCTGCTGGATGATGCCCGGCAGACGCTGAAATACATTCCCTGTACCGGCCACAGCCGTATCTGGCTGCTGCAGATGGAGGATGTGGCCTTCGTCAGCAGCCGGATGAGCGGCATCTACGTGACCGATCGCGAGGGAAAAGAGGGCTTTACCGAGCTGACCCTGCGCACCCTCGAGAGCCGCACGCCGCTGCTGCGCTGCCATCGCCAGTATCTGGTGAATATGGCGCACCTGAAGGAAATTCGCCTGGAAGAGAACGGCCAGGCGGAGCTGCTGATGCGCGCCGGGCAAACGGTGCCGGTGAGCCGGCGCTATTTAAAAAGCCTGAAAGAAGCGATTGGCCTGTAAAACTGCTACACTGCGCCCCATTGCAACATCGACAGTAAAAGGCACTCATGCTCAGTAATGATATTCTTCGTAGCCTGCGCTACACCCTGAAAGCCAATAATAACGATATGGTGCGCATTCTTGCGCTTGCCGATATGGAATCCACCGCCGCCAGCTTCGATACCTGGATGACGAAAGAGGATGAAGAGGGTTTTGTCCGCTGCCCGGATATTATCCTGTCGGGTTTCCTCAACGGCCTTATCTATGACAAGCGCGGCAAAGATGATTCGGCGCCGGAGCTGGCGCTGGAGCGTCGGGTGAATAACAACACGGTGCTGAAAAAGCTGCGGATCGCCTTCTCGCTGAAAACGGACGATATCCAGGCGATCATGAGCGAGCAGAAATACCGGGTGTCGGTGCCGGAAATCACCGCCATGATGCGCGCCCCGGAGCATAAAAACTACCGCGAGTGCGGGGATCAGTTTATGCGCAACTTCCTGCGCGGGTTGACCCACCGGGTGCATCACCCGAAGGCGTGATGTTTAGCCGGGTGGCGGCTTCGCCTTACCCGGCCGACAAAACCCGTAGGCCCGTGTAAACGTAGCGCCGCCGGGCAAAAAAAAGCCGGAGATACTCTCCGGCTTTTTTGTTATTTCACCTGCTGACCCGGCTTCGCGCCGTCGTCAGGGCTTAACAGGAAGATATCCTTCCCGCCAGGGCCGGCGGCCATCACCATGCCCTCGGAGATGCCGAAGCGCATTTTCCGCGGCGCCAGGTTGGCGACCATCACCGTCAGGCGGCCAATCAGCGGCTGCGGATCCGGGTAAGCGGAGCGGATGCCGGAGAAGACGTTACGTTTTTCGCCGCCGAGATCCAGCGTCAGGCGCAGCAGCTTGTCGGAGCCCTCGACGAATTCCGCGTTTTCAATCAGCGCCACGCGCAGATCGACTTTGGCGAAATCGTCAAAGGTGATGGTCTCCTGAATCGGATCGTCCGCCAGCGGACCGGTGACCGGCGCCGCGGTGGCTTTCACCTCTTCTTTAGAGGCTTCCACCAGCGCTTCCACCTGTTTCATCTCGATGCGGTTGTACAGCGCCTTGAACGGATTCACCTTATGCGCCAGCAGCGGCTGCTGAATGGCATCCCAGCTCAGTTCGCTGTTGAGGAATGCCTCCGCACGCGCCGCCAGCTGCGGCAGCACCGGCTTCAGCCAGGTCATCAGCACGCGGAACATGTTCAGGCCCATGGTGCAGATGGCCTGCAGGTCGGCGTCGCGGCCTTCCTGTTTCGCTACCACCCACGGCGCCTGCTCATCGACGTAGCGGTTAGCCACGTCGGCGAGGGCCATGATTTCGCGGATTGCCTTACCGAACTCGCGGCTGTCCCATGCTTCACCGATGCTTTCTGCCGCGTCGGTGAAGGTTTTATACAGCGCCGGGTCGGCCAGCTCAGCGGCCAGCACGCCGTCGAAACGCTTGCTGATAAAGCCGGCGTTGCGTGAGGCGAGGTTAACCACCTTGTTGACGATATCCGCGTTCACGCGCTGCACGAAATCTTCCAGGTTCAGGTCGATGTCATCGATGCGCGAGGAGAGCTTGGCGGTGTAGTAGTAGCGCAGGCTGTCAGCGTCGAAATGATTTAACCAGGTGCTGGCCTTGATAAAGGTCCCGCGCGACTTGGACATCTTCGCGCCGTTAACCGTTACGTAGCCGTGCACGAACAGGTTGGTCGGCTTACGGAAGTTGCTGCCTTCCAGCATCGCCGGCCAGAACAGGCTGTGGAAGTAGACAATGTCCTTGCCGATAAAGTGATACAGTTCGGCCGTGGAGTCTTTCTTCCAGTATTCGTCGAAGCTGGTGGTGTCGCCGCGCTTGTCGCACAGGTTCTTGAAGGAGCCCATGTAGCCGATCGGCGCGTCCAGCCAGACGTAGAAATATTTGCCCGGCGCGTTGGGAATTTCGAAGCCGAAGTACGGCGCATCGCGGGAGATGTCCCACTGCTGCAGGCCGGATTCGAACCACTCCTGCATTTTGTTCGCTACCTGCTCCTGCAGCGCGCCGCTGCGGGTCCACGCCTGCAGCATTTCGCTGAACGACGGCAGGTCGAAGAAGAAGTGCTCGGAGTCACGCATTACCGGCGTAGCGCCGGAGATCACCGATTTCGGGTCGATAAGTTCGGTGGGGCTGTAGGTCGCGCCGCACACTTCGCAGTTATCGCCATACTGGTCCGGAGATTTGCACTTCGGACAGGTGCCTTTCACAAAACGGTCCGGCAGGAACATGCCTTTTTCCGGATCGTAGAGCTGAGAGATGGTGCGGTTTTTAATAAAACCGTTCTCTTTCAGACGGGTGTAGATAAGCTCCGACAGCTCGCGGTTCTCGTCGCTGTGCGTCGAGTGATAGTTATCATAGCTGATGTCGAAGCCGGCAAAATCGGTCTGATGCTCCTGACTCATCTCGCCAATCATCTGCTCCGGTGTGATACCGAGCTGCTGCGCTTTGAGCATGATCGGCGTGCCGTGGGCGTCGTCGGCGCAGATGAAGTTGACCTCGTGGCCGCGCATTCGCTGGTAACGGACCCAGACATCAGCCTGGATGTGCTCCAGCATGTGGCCGAGGTGGATGGAGCCGTTGGCGTACGGCAGGGCGCACGTTACCAGAATTTTCTTCGCGACTTGAGTCATAGTGAGCATTACATCTTCTGTTGTAAAAAGGGCTTCCGATATTACCAAAAGGGCTGTGGGTGCGCCATAAATGGCTGCCCATATATGGATAATCGTTAGCTGTGATAAACTCTGTGATTACTGAAAGCATCTCAAAACAACAAAGGAGTCGGGATGAATTCGCAATCCCAGGCCAAATCCCCTGAGCGCCTACGTGCGATGGTCGCCGGGACGCTGGCCAATTTCCAGCACCCAACCCTGAAGCATAATCTCACCGCCCTCAAGGCGCTGCACCATGTCGCCTGGCTGGACGATACCGTTCATATTGAGCTGCAGATGCCGTTCGTCTGGAGCAGCGCCTTCGAAGTGCTGAAAGAGCAGTGCAGCGCCGAGCTGCTGCGCATCACTGGCGCGAAGGCCATCGACTGGAAGCTGACCCACAGCATCGCGACCCTCAAGCGCGTGAAAAACCAGCCCGGGGTCAACGGCGTGAAGAACATTATCGCCATCAGCTCCGGCAAAGGCGGCGTCGGTAAATCTTCTACTGCCGTAAACCTGGCGCTGGCCCTGGCGGCGGAAGGGGCGAAGGTGGGCATTCTTGATGCCGATATCTACGGTCCGTCGATTCCGACCATGCTGGGCGCCGAAGACAGTCGCCCGACCTCACCGGACGGCACCCATATGGCGCCGATCATCAAGTATGGCCTGGCCACCAACTCTATCGGCTACCTGGTGACCGACGACAACGCCATGGTCTGGCGTGGTCCGATGGCCAGCAAGGCGCTGATGCAGATGCTGCAGGAGACCCTGTGGCCGGATCTTGATTACCTGGTGCTGGATATGCCGCCGGGCACCGGCGACATCCAGCTGACCCTGGCGCAGAACATTCCGGTGACCGGCGCGGTGGTGGTCACCACGCCGCAGGACATCGCGCTGATCGACGCCAAAAAAGGCATCGTGATGTTCGAGAAAGTGGAAGTGCCGGTGCTGGGGATCGTGGAAAACATGAGCATGCATATCTGCAGCAACTGCGGGCACCACGAGCCTATCTTCGGCACCGGCGGCGCGCAAAAACTGGCCGAGAAATACCACACCCAGCTGCTGGGTCAGCTGCCGCTGCATATTACGCTGCGGGAAGATCTGGATAACGGCACGCCGACGGTGGTGGCGCGTCCGGACAGCGAATTTACCGACATCTACCGCCAGCTGGCGGGCCGGGTGGCGGCCCAGATGTACTGGCAGGGAGAAGTGATCCCGGGTGAGATTGCCTTCCGCGCCGTTTAAGGCCGCGGCGAGCGCATCAGCCAGTATCTGCCCTCGGGCGACGCGCCCTGTGCTTCGATGGTCCAGCCATGACGCTGGTAGAAGCGCAGGGCGTTTTTATTTTCCATCAGGCATTTCAGCGTTCCGCTGGCGGTAAAGCTCTGTTCGACCTGCGCCAGCAGCGCGCTGCCGATATGTTTGCCCTGCCAGTCGGGGTCGACAAACAGATGGTGAAGGAAATTATCGGCGGTCCATACGGCGGCAAAGCCCACCGGCTGGCCGTCGCATTCCGCGACCCACAGTTGTTCATCCGCGGTGGCGGCATCGAAATCCTCCAGCCGCCACGCCGCGGCGGGAAGCCAGGTCCACGATAAACTGCGCGCTCGCAGGAAGATCTGGCGCAGCGCCGGAGAGTCCGCTGGCTCGCCGGGGCGGACGTGGAGGTTGCGCGGATCAGCGATGATAGAAGATCTCGCCATCGTACACTTTGAGAATTTTGCCTTCGGTATCGGTGATCAGCACGTAGTTACCGCCCATGTAGGTCCAGTGGCTGCCGGCGTCCGGTGCAGGCAGGTTACGCTGCTGCCACTGTTTGATGTTGTATTCCGGGGTGAGGTACATCGCCGGAACGGTGTCGCCGATGTGAAACTGGGTGAAATCGGCAGTGAACTCTTTCAGCGCATACTGATCGATCCCCGCGGCAGTAGCCGTCCAGCTGGCGCCAGCGGTGGCAATAAGTACGCCCAGAAGCATCATTTTTGTTTTACGCATAATTTCCTCATTATTACCTGGACTCAAATTAGCAGCCTCGTATCATTCCTGATGCGTTGCTGAAATGGCAAGCACTGGATTTTTAAAAAGTGTAAGCAAAACACGGCACAAGTCTTGCGCCGCTTGCGTTGCAGCGACGGTGATGCGTATTTTGGGAGCAATCTGAAGCAGGGGAGAATCGGCATGTTCAGGCTGGAAGATCTGACCTTATTTGTCCGCGCCGCGGCACTGGGCAGTTTTAGCGATGCGGCGCGTGAATCCGGGCAGCAGCCGGCGCAGGTCAGCGCGGCGATTAAGCGTCTGGAGACGATCCTCAATATTCGCCTGTTTGCCCGTTCGACCCGCAGCCTGCGCCTGACGCCGGAGGGGGAGACCTGGCTGCCCTACGCCACCCAGATGCTCGATACCCTCGAGGCCGGTCTGCAGAAGATCCAGACCCCGGACGATGAAGTTCGCGGCATGTTGCAGATTGCCGTGCCGTCGGACCTCGGGCGTAACCTGCTCCTGACCCTGTTCCGTGATTTCCGCCAACGCCACCCGGCGCTGCGTTTGCGGTTGCTCTTTTCCGACCAGCTAACCGACGTGTTTAAAGATCCGGTGGACGTCGCGTTTCGCTATGGTAATAACGACGATGCCTCGTTTATCTCGCTGCCGGTGGCGCCGGAAAATCGTCGGGTGCTGGTGGCCTCGCCTGAGTGGATCGCCCGCCACGGCGAACCGCAGACCCTCGAGGAGCTCAGCCAGCACAATGCGTTGATCTACATTTTGCGCGGCCGTCCGTTCGACCGCTGGTCGCTGAGCCTCGACGGAGTGGTTCAGCAGCAGAAGGTCTCCGGCACGGTGATGAGCGACGACGCCGAGGTGATCCGTCGGCTGGCGGTGGCCGGGGAGGGCATTGCCTATAAATCGATGCTCGACGTCAGCGACGATCTGCGGGCGGGGCGCCTGCGGCGCCTGCTGCCGCGTTATCAGGGGGATGTGGTGCCGTTGAATCTGATTTGCCCGCACCGCAAACAGCTCTCTGCCGCGGTGCGTTTGTTATATGAAGAGGTGAAATCACATTGTGAAGGGCTTAATGCCTGACTAAGGTCGCGAAGTAATACCCCAGCGGGACAGCCAGCACCCACAGGCCAATCGGGATTTCCCGCCACTTGCCGGCGATAGCCTTGATCACAATGTAAAACAGCAGCCCGCCGGCAATCCCGGTGCCGAAGCTGTTGGCGATAAGGGTGATCATCACCATCATCAGCACCGGCAGCCCGTCGGTGAAGTTGCCAAGATCCACTTTGCGCAGGCCGCTGAACATGTTGAGGCCAATCAGGATCAGCGCTGGGGCGGTGGCTTCTTTCGGGATCATCAACGCCACCGGCGTGAACAGCAGCATCAGCAGGAACATTACCGCCGCCGACAGGGCGGTGAGGCCGGTTTTGCCGCCGGCTTCCGCTGCCGCCGAAGACTCAATCAGTGCCGTCGCCGCCGGGATGCCCACCCATGGGCCGAGCGCGGCGGCAATCGAATCGACCATAAACGGGCGATTAATCTGCGGCATGTTGCCTTCTTCATCCAGCAGCCCCGCCTCGCCGCCCACCGCCAGCGTCGTCCCCATGGTGGAGAAAAACTCAGAAGCGAAAAAGACGAACAGGAACGGCAGGAAGGCGATGTTTAACGCCCCCAGCAGGTCAACCTGCCCCAGCACCGGGGTTAG
The DNA here is from genome assembly GCF_057784655.1 of Klebsiella sp. PK18. Taxonomy (NCBI): domain Bacteria; kingdom Pseudomonadati; phylum Pseudomonadota; class Gammaproteobacteria; order Enterobacterales; family Enterobacteriaceae; genus Klebsiella; species Klebsiella sp. PK18. The sequence goes on from NZ_CM173493.1 coordinate 1,646,783, forward strand.
CGAATGGGGAACGTCGATAAAACTTGTCGGCAGATGGGTGACGCCGAAGGGGATGCCCACCAGCGTGGCGCACAGAATGGCCCACAAAATCGCGCCCGGAACCTTACGCGCCTGCAGGGCTATCGCCAGGAACAGGCCGCACAGCGCCACCAGCGCGCCGGGGGCGAGAAAGTCGCCGAGCATCAGCGCGTTGGTTTTCGCATTGGCCAGCACCAGCCCGGCATTGCGAAAGCCGAGGACGGCGACAAACAGGCCGATGGAGGCCGTTAGCCCCAGCTTGATCGACTGCGGTACCGAGCGGGTGACCACTTCGCGCAGGCCAAAGCGGGTCAGCAGGAAGAAGAGGATCCCCGACCAGCAGGCAATCCCGAGGCCAGTCTGCCAGCCAATCCCTTCGCTACCGGCCAGCGTCACTCCCACCAGCACCGAGCCGCCAATCCCCGGGCCAACGATAAACGGCAGGTTGGCATAAAACGCCATCAGCAGAGAGCCGACGACGAAGACCAGAATGGTGCCGGTGGTGGCGGCGCCTTTGTCCATCCCGCCGATCGCCAGCAGCCCCGGGATGACCACCAGTAAATAGGCGGCGGCGAGAAAGCCGGTGATCCCGGCCAGGCATTCAGTGCGTAGCGTACCGCCGCGCGAGCGCAGCGCAAAGCGGCGCTCCAGCCAGTTAGCGCGGTCGGATGAGTGAAGTGTGTTATCGGCCATGCTCAGGCTCCCTGAGGATTATTGTTCTGATCGGTTGGCTCCGGGGTCTCCCGGCAGGCTATCAACGGGTCGACTATCTGACGGCTGCCGCCGTCGGTCAGACCCAAATCGGTTAAATGCGGCCCGGCGTTACAGGCAAGGCAGGTTCCTTCAATGGCCTTGAACACCCGGTACGGTGGCTCCCAGTCGGCGACTTGGCTACTCAGATCGCGCAGCTCGCGGAACTGACGCGCCAGCTCGGCGGCCGGGAGATCCGACAGCATGCCGGCAATCGGCATTGCCACATGGGCAAGGATCTCGCCCTGTTGCGCCAGCGCCATCCCGCCGCCGGAGGCGATAAGCTGGTTGGCCGCCAGCGCCATATCATCAGCGTCGCGCCCGAGCACCACCAGATTGTGCGAGTCGTGGGAGTAGCTGGTGGCGATGGCGCCGCGCAGCTCACCCCAGCCTTCGAGCAGGGCGATTTGCGGTGTCGCCTGGTGGCGGCCGTGGCGGTGTTTAACCCAGATCAGACTGAAGCCGGCGGGCAGCTGGACTTTCCCGTCACGAACCTGCACTTCCACTTCGCCCCACTGGGTGAAGCGCGCGCCGCGGATATGACGCAGGCGGGCGATGCCGTGACGAATGCCCTGGACGCGCAGAACAAAGTCATCGGCGCGGAGGGGGGCGATCGGCAAAGTATCGCGCGGCGGCGTCACGCCCGGCGCGGGGGCGATCGGCTTCAGCAGGCGGCCAGCATGGGCCAGCCGTTCCCCCCCAACGTAGACTTCACGGGCCACCAGTTTCTCCAGGGAATCAAACACCACCAGATCCGCGCGCCGCCCGGCGGCAATCAGCCCGAGATCGTGGCGCTGCAGGCGAAGAGCGGCGTTGAGGGTGGCGAATCGCAGCGCATCGACCGCCGGTAAACCGTGCTCGATCAGCAGATTAAGCAGGGCGATGATCCCGCCTTTCTCCAGCAGCATATCCGGCGGCACGTCATCGGTGCAGACGGTGATTTGCGAGGAGAGGTGCGGCAGCGTTTTTAACGCCGCGACGATATCCGGCAGCAGATAGGGGTGCGAGCCGCGGATCTCGATCGTCAGACCGGCGCGCAGTTTTTCCAGCGCGTCGTCCGCCGAGGTCAGTTCATGATCGGAGGTGACGCCGGCGGCGAGGTAGGCCTGCAGATCAGCGCCGCTCAGGCCGCGGGCGTGGCCTTCAATCAGTTTGCCGCTGTTGAGACCGGCCTGGACAATCTCCTGCATCCGCTCGCTACCGTGCAGCACGCCGTGCATATCCATCACTTCCGCCACACCGCGCACTTCCGGCCAGCCGAGCATGGTCTCCATCTCCGCGCCGGCGAAATCGGCGCCGGACATTTCGAGACCTGGCGTGGAGGGGACGCTGGACGGCGCGGCGACCATCACCTGCAGCGGCAGATGGCGGCTGGCGTCAACCGCGTAGCGCACGCCCTCGACGCCGAGGACGTTGGCCAGCTCATGCGGATCCCAGAACACCGCGGTGGTGCCCTGGGTGAGGACGATTTCCGCGTAGCGCTCCGGCGGCAGGTGCGAGCTTTCGAGGTGTACGTGGGTGTCCATCAGGCCGGGGGACAGGTAGCCACCGGCCAGGGAACGTACTTCATGGGCGTCGGTGCGGCTGCCGCGCGGGTGGACGCTGGCGATCATTTCGCCGACGATACCGACGTCAGCGGGGCGAATTTCGCCCGTGGCCATATCGACGATCTGCGCCTCGACCAGCAGCAGATCAAACGGGGATTCGCCGCGCGCGGCCTGCACGGCGCGACGACGGACTTGAGCATTGCTGGACATAACCACTCCGGCACAAGGATAATGCGGATACTCTATGGGCACAGCAAACGTTTGCCCAGATGAATAAATTTATCACCCGATAAGCTCGGGTTATTGTGCAGGACCACCGTAGCGAACCCGATAATGAACGAACCCTGGCAGCGTCTGCCCGCGCTCTCTCTTAAACAGCTTCAGTATTTCGTCACCCTGGCCCAGCTGCGCCATTTTACCGATACCGCCAGTCGGCTGGCGATTAGCCAGCCGGCGCTGAGCAGCGCGCTGCGGCAAATTGAAACGGTGCTCGGCGGCAAGCTGGTCAACCGTACCGCTTCGGCGGTCACCCTGACTGAACTGGGGGCGGCGATTTTACCCCACGCCCAGCGGATCCTCAGCGTAGCGCAGGCGGCCTTTTTCGATATGCAGCAGATCGTCGAGGCGGGCGGCGACGGGACAGTGCGTATCGGTCTGGTGCCGTCGGTCAGTTCGCTGCTGTTTCCGCTGCTGCCGCAGACCCTGGCTAAGGCCTTTCCGCGTCTGCGCATTGAATTTCACGATCAGACCAACGATGCGCTTATCCAGGCGCTGCTGCGCGGCGAGATTGATTTCGGCATCGGGGCGATCGACAGCTCAGTGCCTGCTGAACTGCTGGTCTATCCGCTGCGCGAAGATCCCTTTGTGGCGGTGCTGCACCGTGACGATCCGCTGGCCGCGCAGGCGCACTTGCCGTGGAAACAGCTGGTGGGGCGGGATATTGCCGTCTTCTCGAAGGGTAATATTCAACGGCTGGTGGCGGCATTAGTGGAGAGCCATCGCCTGACGCTGACCACCCGCTACCAGGTGGACTATATCGAAACCCTGTATGGCCTGGTGCGCTCGCGCTTAGCGGTGGCCATTCTGCCGGCGCTGTACACCACCCATCTGCAGGACCCGGCGCTCCAGGTCGCCCAGTTGCAGCAGCCGGCGCTGACCCGTACGGTGGCCCTGATGCGCGGCCCGCAGGCGCTGCCGCCGCTTATCGAAGCCTGTTTTTCCCTGCTGCAGGGAGAATTGCGCTAGGGCAGGTGCTTGATCAGCACGTCTGCGGTTAAGTGATTGATGTACTCCAGCGAGTGTGAGGAGAGGACGCCCAGCAGTCGATTATGGTGCCCGGCAATAATTAAATCGATCTGCCGCTGCCGAACGCAGGTTTCCACGTCTTCAAACCGGCGGGTGGTCACCAGCGAGAGGGTTTCAACCGGCAGGGAGACAGTGCAGGCCAGCTCGTTGAGCAGGGCCTTAGCCTGGATCACCTCCTGCGAGACCTGATCGTCGCGCAGGCTGTCGGAAACATAGTTCAGCGCCCGATAGTCGGTGCTGATGTGGGCGATGGTGATGCGCATGCCGTTCTCTTCTGCCATTCTGGCGGCATGCTCGAGCAGCGGGACGCCGTCCTGACTGCTGTTAATCAGTACCAGCGCATGGTGATAAACGGCCATGGCGTATATCCTCGGTAGGCTAAATAGCGCATGATGTCATCATTTTCCGCCCGCCAGCAGCGGAATGCAATCTCGCCCGGTCGCTTGATAAGCATGATGGCCGCGCGGGTGTCGTTGCAGGGCTAAAGGCTTGTTGTATGAACCGGTGAGTTGCGGTAAATTCCACAACGCTTAACAATTTCACTATTTTGACTCGGGGTGCCCTTCTTCGTTGAAGGCTGAGAAATACCCGTACCACCTGATCTGGATAATGCCAGCGTAGGGGGTTAATTTTATTATATAATTCATTGCGTTACATAAGCTTCTGTTCATTTTCCTGTATGAACTGTAACAGAGGCAGTGTTGATTTTGCTTACCAAACGTATCCGCTATACCTTCCTTCGGGACTCTATCTACTACATTCAGTTTTGCCTTCCAGATGGGAAAATGTTTAGGCGCTCTCTGAACACTGATAGCCATCGTGAGGCCAGTGTTTTGATGATAGCTTTAATGCCTTTTATCCTTCAGGTTAAGAATCGCCAGTTAACTCCAGAAGCTCTCTGTCTCCAGCTTAACGCGCTTAACACTAATCGAATGCTTGAAAGGGCAGCTAGAGCTTTCCCGCTCTCTATGCCGCTCTCCCTTCCTCCAGAGAAGCAGATAGAGCAAAAGAAGGGGCTGCATTTAGGAGAAGCTTGGGCGCAATACAAACATGAGCTGGGGAAGGGATGGACTGCTGCTATCCACTCTGCAAATGAGCGCTATATGGAAGTGTTATTAACCATACTTGGAGATGATAGGGATGTAGCTACCATCACAAAGAGGGAAATAAAGCAGGTGATGGAGGTGGTAGAAGGCCTCCCTAAGCGAGTCATACAGTCTTACAGGCCTATGGATATAAAACAGCTCATTGCGTGTGATGTGCCGGAGGAACACCTGATAGGGACGGAGGCGATTCACAAGCATTTAAAAATTTATAAATCTTTGTTTAAAACATTTTTGCAGGAAGAAAAGGACGTACTTACAGTTTCCCCTACAGATGGTGTCATAGCTCCGCCGTCTAGCGCTCGCTATGGGGCTTATACAAATAGTGAGATGAAGAGCTTTGTCAGTTATGCAATCGAAGAGGCCAAGCCTGAATGGCTCAAATGGATTATCCTACTTCTTGCGTATACAGGAGCAAGAAGGGGAGAGATTGCCACCCTCACTAAATCACAAGTGAGATATGACGATGATAGTAATCGTCACTATCTACTCATTACGGACGGAAAAACTGAGAACGCAGCGAGGGAGGTTCCTCTCCATAACCATCTTATTGATTTAGGTTTTCTGGATTTTGCTGCAAGCAAGAAGACGGAGCTTTTCAGTGAAGTAGCGGGAACCAATATGGCTAAGATTGGTAAGGTGATGTCAGATATCAGGGAAGAGCTTAACATCCCATACAGAGACATCCACAACCAGCGGAGGATATTGCATAGCTTTAGACATAGCGTTGTTACAGCGGCCACTGGATGGATGAATGACATCACTCACTTGCAGCAAGTAGTAGGGCATGAGAAGACGGGGACAGGCATAACGCGCAGGTATATCCACACCTTCCCCCTGTCCGTCGTATGTCATATCATTGATGGACTTAACTGGCGGTAAACGCTACATAATTAACACAGCAAAAAGGCACATAAGCGATGGCTAGACCGTTCTCTCAAAGATATGGACACGTTAAAGTTGAAGAAGTAATTCAGGTGGAGAGTCTTAATAAAGACTCTAGAATGGCAATCTGGAACTGCATCCATGAGGAGTTATTAAAGTATAAACGTCAAACCGATGATACAATTGAAACTATTGCTCGAAGAGTATGGATTAATTTTTTAAAAAATGATTCGTCTAAAGTCCCTATATATTCATCTTCAGTAGGCGCCCCAGATTTAGTAGGGGAAATTAAGAGAGTGATAATAAGTGCTCATTGGTACTATGTTTATGATTTGGTTGAGTTTATTATTGATGAAACTCGTGGAACAAACTTCGAAGATTTATCAATATATTTGAATTCTGTTTTCAAATCGGAAGGGCTAGCATACTCCATTATTGATGGTATGGTTGTTCCTGTGTCCACCCCTCTTGAGGTTGAGAGCATACAGGAGGGGATTAATACTGGCAGTGATTCTTCAAGAAAACATTTCGAATGTGCATTAGAGTTACTATCTAACAGAGAACAACCTGATTTTAGGAACTCTATCAAAGAATCTATCTCTGCCATAGAATCATTGTGCAAGAAGATCTCTGGTAATGAGAAAGGGACTCTTGGGGATTGCCTTAAAACTATTGAGGATAAAGGACATATTCATCCAGCAATGAAACGAGCATTCCAACAGCTATATGGGTATACAAGTGACCAGGGTGGAATACGTCACGCGTTAACAGATGATAGTGAGGAGCCCACATTAGAAGAAGCTCGTTATATGCTGGTGATATGTAGCGCCTTTAGTAATTATCTTGTGTCTAAAATGGCTGATTAAATAATATTGCGGGGTGCTATTATACCTCGCATTTTTAATGCGGCAGCAGTAAGTAATAGCGTAGCTATAAATCTATTATACATGCCATTGTTAATACAATGTGCTGAGCATCGGTACGATGCAAAGCGTATATAACACTACATATAGCTGTATATAAATTATAGAGATGGAAATAAGAGAAGGGGTGCGCTTACAGTAGGATATTGCATTCTATTCGTCACAGTATCTGTACTACAGCTTTAGCAGGATGGGTATCTAACCTTGCTCTTCTACAACAAACAGTAGGACACGAGAAAAGCGCGGGTATAACTAAAAGATATCTTCATACATTCCCATTACAAACTATCTGTTATGTAATTGATGGTATAGAATGGAGATAAGCACAGTGTTCTTCACAATGTGGATGGGTTTTGTATTACTAACACTGTCATTAATTTCATTAATGACAAGATAAAAATAGTTGATAGGGGGGGTATGAAATATTTAATTTTGATAGCAAGTATGATGGTTGCTGTTCCTGCTATGGCTGATAGCATGGATCATGAAACTAAAGCACAAGCATATGTTTCCTGTGCTTTCTACGGTGATATGTCAGTATTAGGTAAGAAACCAGATACATATGATATTCCATCAAGTGAAGTTGATATATTCAGAAAAGCAGCTCTTATAGAATGGAGACTCAATAACAAAGCTAATAATGTTTCTTATAATGTTGATGAGGAAATTATTAACTATGCTGAATATGTAGCATCACAAGAGGCTCAATTGTGGGAAAAACAAGGTATGAACAATGATAAAATTAATTATATTTCAAGAAAATACTATCATGAAATGAATTGTCCATTGCTTCTACAGACACTGTAATAAATAATAAATTCATAAGGGCTGCTTTTAGCGGCCCTTTTCTTCTGGTCTTAATCTTTATGAGGTTGTGTAACAACAGATGGTTTTACAGTGTAGTTGGCGACCTATAGCGACAACAAATAATAGTTAATAAAATTCTTATATATTATGTGCGAAAATTCATAGGCTGCTTATACGCGATTTTGAGATGTTTAAATATTTCTGGTAGGGTAGGGGGTTAATAAAGAAAACGCCCTGTGGTTGATTACAGAGCGTTCTAGGGGCGTATTTGAGAAGGGTTTTAGATATTAATTAGAATTACAAATAACACCAGTACCTAAATGGTTACAAGTAGTGGTAGTCATTGTGTGTTGTGGCTGCTGTTGCTGTAGTCCCTGCTGAGTAACATTATTAAGCCCATTCATGCCATTAACAAATGTTCCCATTTGACCAGCAGCAATACATGCATCTTTGTCGCCACTGTTGCACATTTCCATTACTTGACCAACAGATTTAAAATTATAACGACTATTCCACATACTTGTAGGATCGCTGGAACAACCACTTAGAGTTATCAAACTAACTGTAGCAATCATCATCAATTTAATTTTCATATTATTAACATTCACCAAAATTATGACATGGGTTCGGTGTAAAATAATGTAAATATGCATTTCCTTCAATAACAAAGTTAGATCGTATCGATAAAACAGATTGACCAATTACTACTACATCAGTGATAACTATAACAAGTTAATAAGTTCACTTATCAGGCTTGATAAAATTCCACTGAGTAAGAATCATATCTTTGATGATAGCTCTTGCATTTTTATTGGCTGCTATCATCCCAAGAACAGTAAACAGTAAGAGAGATAAAGTGTGTTCCATAGTTAACCTCATAATTAATTAGACATATATCTAAAATATTACAAGGCCCTTGGATTTGGTTCCATCTATTTAACTTTAATCAATTTAGATTCAGTCTCATACCCACCATTCTTAAATCTAGAAAGAACTATGTAATCAACTTCTATTTTCTTAGCTATCCCTTTCATCCATTGTAAGCACACCCGTTTTAGTTCCACGCACTTTTTGAGATTTCCGGGTTTTGACCCTGGCCCAAAATCAGGGAGGAGATCAATTGATGATATGGCCCCTTACTACAGTGTCTGAAGGATTGGAGGATGGTTAAAACACAACCTATCAACTGAGGTACAAAGTGCGGTACAAGGCTAAAATTTGAACTAATCAAAACCTCACTTGCTCAATGATTTTTAATGGAGTAATCTACGAAAAAGTGTAGGAAAAATAACACGATGACTCGGGGTGCCCTTCTTCGTTGAAGGCTGAGAAATACCCGTACCACCTGATCTGGATAATGCCAGCGTAGGGAAGTCAGAGACCGCAGGGTCATTGCTTCTACCTCGTCTGGCGGGAGCAAACCATGCCTGAGCTGCTGAATCCCGCGCCTGTCGCGCACCTGCGCCATCTGCTGCGCGCCCATTCCCCCCTTGTGCACTGCATGACCAATGACGTGGTGCAGACCTTTACCGCCAATGTTCTGCTGGCCGTCGGCGCCTCGCCGGCGATGGTGATCGATCCCCGCGAAGCGGCGCAGTTTGCCGCTATCGCCGATGCGCTGTTAATTAACGTCGGTACCCTGACCGAAGATCGCGCCGTGGCGATGCGCGCCGCGGTGGAGCACGCCCGTCAGGCCGGCAGGCCCTGGACGCTGGATCCGGTGGCGGTCGGCGCCCTGACCGTGCGCACGGCCTTTTGTCATGAGCTGCTGGCCCTCCAGCCGGCGGCCATTCGCGGCAATGCCTCTGAAATTCTGGCGCTGGCCGGGATGAGCGCCGGCGGGCGCGGGGTGGATACCACCGATACGGCCGCCGCGGCGCTGCCGGCGGCCCAGGCGCTGGCTAGTCAGTTAACCACCATTGTGGCGGTTACCGGCGAGGTGGATTACGTCACCGACGGCGAGCGGGTGCTCAGCGTGGTGGGGGGTAATCCGCTGATGACCCGGGTGGTGGGCACCGGCTGCGCGCTGTCGGCGGTGGTGGCGGCGAGCGCTGCGCTGCCGGGGGACCGGCTGGAAAACGTGGCCGCCGCCTGTGGGCTGATGAAGCAGGCCGGGGAGATCGCCGCCCGTCAGGGAGGCCCTGGCAGCTTTATTCCGGCGTTTCTCGACGTGCTGTATCAGGAGGTGCAGGGATGAAACGCATCAACGCCCTGACCATCGCCGGCACCGATCCCAGCGGTGGGGCCGGTATCCAGGCCGATCTGAAAACCTTCTCCGCGCTGGGGGCCTATGGCTGCTCGGTGATCACCGCCCTGGTGGCGCAGAATACCCGCGGTGTGCAGTCGGTCTATCGCATCGAACCGGATTTTGTGGCCGCGCAGCTCGACTCGGTGTTCGGCGATGTGCGTATCGATACCACCAAAATCGGCATGCTGGCGGAGACCGATATTGTGGAAGCCGTGGCCGAGCGGCTGGCGCGCTACCGGGTGGCCAACGTGGTGCTGGATACCGTCATGCTGGCGAAAAGCGGCGATCCGCTGCTGTCGGCCTCCGCGGTGGAGACCCTGCGTCAACGATTGTTGCCGCAGGTGTCATTGATCACCCCGAACCTGCCAGAAGCGGCCGCGCTACTCGATGCCCCCCATGCGCGCACCGAGCGCGAGATGCTGGAGCAGGGGCGGGCGTTGCTGGCGCTGGGCTGCGGCGCGGTATTAATGAAGGGCGGCCATCTCGACGACGCCGAAAGCCCGGACTGGCTCTTCACCCGCGAAGGGGAACAGCGGTTTACCACGCCTCGCGTGCAGACCAAAAATACCCACGGCACCGGCTGCACGCTCTCCGCCGCGCTGGCGGCGCTGCGCCCCCGTCATGCGGACTGGGCGGCCACCGTCGCCGAGGCGAAGGCCTGGCTGTCGGCGGCCCTGGCGCAGGCCGACTCTCTGGAAGTGGGCCACGGCATCGGGCCGGTGCACCATTTCCACGCCTGGTGGTAAATGGCAGCGCAACGGGACAGCAGAATCTCCTGAAAAAATGGCCCCCCGGCTGGAAAATAGGCTAAGTCGGTACCAGGCTTAACCTGCCCAAAAAAATTGGGTTGGGATAATGCATGCCGGCTTCGGCCGGCCTTACGGGAGATTGCTATGACTGATATTACGCAGTTGCTGGGCAAAGATGCCGAGAGCCTGTTGCAGCACCGTTGTATAACCATTCCGGCCGACCAGCTGTATCTGCCTGGGGCAGATTATGTTGATCGGGTGATGGTGGATAATAACCGACCACCGGCGGTGCTACGCAATATGCAGACCCTGTACAATACCGGACGCTTGGGGGGAACCGGCTACCTTTCCATTCTGCCGGTTGACCAGGGCGTGGAGCACTCGGCGGGCGCCTCCTTCGCCGCCAACCCGCTGTACTTTGATCCGAAAAATATCGTCGAGCTGGCGATCGAAGCCGGCTGTAACTGCGTGGCGTCGACCTACGGCGTGCTGGCCTCGGTGTCGCGCCGCTACGCGCATCGCATCCCTTTCCTGGTGAAGCTCAACCATAACGAAACGCTGAGCTACCCCACCGAATACGACCAGACCCTCTACGCCAGCGTTGAGCAGGCGTTCAATATGGGGGCGGTGGCCGTGGGAGCGACGATCTATTTCGGCTCGGAACAATCGCGTCGTCAGATAGAAGAGATTTCCGCCGCCTTTGAGCGGGCCCATGAGCTGGGCCTGGTCACCGTGCTGTGGGCCTATCTGCGCAATTCGGCGTTCAAGAAAGATGGCGTCGACTATCATGTCTCCGCGGACCTGACCGGTCAGGCCAACCACCTGGCGGCCACCATCGGCGCCGATATCGTTAAGCAAAAAATGGCGGAGAATAACGGCGGCTACAAAGCGGTTAACTTCGGCTATACCGACGATCGGGTGTACAGCAAACTGACCAGCGATAACCCCATCGATCTGGTGCGCTACCAGCTGGCCAACTGCTATATGGGCCGCGCCGGGCTGATTAACTCCGGCGGCGCGGCGGGCGGGGAGACCGACCTTGCCGACGCGGTGCGCACGGCGGTGATCAATAAACGCGCCGGCGGTATGGGGCTGATCCTCGGCCGGAAGGCGTTTAAGAAATCGATGGCTGACGGCGTGAAGCTGATCAATGCCGTGCAGGACGTCTACCTTGACGGGAAAGTGACTATCGCCTGATAAGCACGAGTATCGTTGGGATCCCCGGTGGCGCGACGCGCACCGGGGTTACCGTTGTGTATGCGCCTTCAGGCCGCGCCGTTACCGCGTCAGCAGCCAGCGGGCGGTATGTTCATCGGTCACCAGACCATTGATCCAGCCGCCTTTAAGGGCGGCCAGGATCGCCGGTCGTTTGTATTCTCCACAGGCCGCGGCAATACGCGGGCAGTGATTCTGACGGATATCATAGCTGGTGATCATGCGGTTGATCTCGCTGTCTACCACGTGGCCTTCCGCATCGATAAACCGTCCGAGGATCTCTCCGATGCCGCCGCGCGCGGTCAGCTCATCCATTTGCGCCTGATTGATAAACCCGTCTTTAAAGATCGGACTTTGCGTGCCCAGGGGACCAATGCCGACAAAAATCACGTCCGCCTCTTGGGCGACGCCGGAGACGCTGCGGAATAAGCGGTTGGTGCACCACATCTCATGCTCCTCCGCGCTCTGGGCGTAGCGCGGCGCAGGCCACTGATAGTACTTGGCCTTAATTTTGCGGGTCAGCAGCAGGGGCACGTCATCGTAATAGTTGCACTGCCCGTCGGCGTTCATGGCGCTGATCAGCGCCACGCAGCGGGTATTCAGGCTGTCAAAATCGATGCGCTGCAGCGCTTTTTTCAGGGTCAGGCCCGAGCCCAGGCCGATGATTTTCTCCTTATCATCCTGCAGATAGCGAGCCATCAGCTGATAGCAGCCAAACGACACGCTGACGAGGGTGCTTTCTTCGCTAAAGGCGGGGACCACATTGCACTCGATCAATCGATACTTTTCCTGCAGCAACTGCGCATAATCGAGGCAGTTTGCTACCGGATGGTGCAAATTAATCGACACTATCCCTTCTTCTTTCGCGCCGGCGATCAGCCGTTGCACCACCGGTCTGGAGGTACCCAGCTGGCTGGCAATCTCGCTCTGATTCTGACCGGCGATGTAGTACATCCATGCGGCACGCACCTTCTGATCCAACCGGATATCGTCTTCTTTACTCATGGTTTCCCGCCCTAAGTTGCTGACCAGGGCTCGCAATTGGCCCGGCGAATACCCGCATTCTCGCCGTGGTTGGCATAACTGGCAAGCTTTTGCTCTTTATTGGTCATTTGTAATTTGATTGGGTAATTGTTCTTTTGTGATCCGTGGCTCTTATTTTGGTCAAATGATCAATTACAGTGGCGCCATCAACTCAAGGAGAACAGAACATGAACAATCAATTCACATGGCTTCATATCGGTCTGGGTTCTTTTCATCGCGCGCATCAGGCGTGGTATCTGCATCGTCTGATAGCGTCCGGGGATAAGCGCTGGCACATCGCGGCAGGAAATATTCGTAACGACGCCGAGCAGGTGGTGCAGGCGCTGGCGGCGCAGGGAGGACGTTACGTCCTGGAGACCGTCAGCCCGGAAGGGGAGCGCGAATATGAAGAAATCACTTCTATCCAGAAATTGCTGCCGTGGCAGGCCGGGCTGCAGCCGCTGATTAACGAAGGGGCCAACCCGCAGACCAAAGTTATCGCCTTTACTGTGACGGAAGGGGGGTACTACCTGAACACCCGCCATCAGCTGGAAACCAGTAACCCCGATCTGCAGGCCGACCTGCAAGGCGAGTGCAAAACCATTTATGGAACCCTCGCGCGGATCCTGGAGAAGCGCATGGCCGACGACGCCGGGCCGCTGACCCTGCTCAACTGCGACAACGTGCGCCACAACGGCGAGCGTTTCCACGACGGCATGGTCGAGTTCCTGCAGCTCACCGGCAAACAGGCGGTGATTGACTGGATGGCGGCCAATACCACCTGTCCGAACACCATGGTGGACCGCATCACCCCGCGTCCAGCGGCCGATCTGCCGGCCCGGATCAAAGCGCAAACCGGGATTGATGACAAAGCGCCGGTGATGGGGGAGACCTTTATCCAGTGGGTGGTGGAGAACCACTTCCGTGATGCCCGCCCGAACCTGGAAGCGGTCGGCGTGGAGATGGTCGAGTCGGTCATCCCGTATGAAGAGGCGAAAATCCGCATTCTGAACGCATCGCACAGCTGCATTGCCTGGGCGGGAACCTTAATTGGCCAGCAGTATATTCATGAAAGCACGCTGACCGATGTTATCTACGCCATTGCCGACCGCTACGTCACGGAGGATGTCATTCCCTGCCTCGGCGATAACGGCATTGATCTGCCGACCTACCGGGATGTGGTGCTTAAGCGCTTTACCAATCCCTATATCCAGGACACCAACCAGCGCGTCGCCGCCGACGGCTTCTCGAAAATTCCGGCGATGATCGCCCCCACGCTGCAGGAGTGCTATCAGCGCGGCGTCCGCCCTGAGGCGACCGCCATGCTGCCGGCGCTGTTCTTCGTCTTTATGGAGCAGTGGCATAAGGGAACGCTGCCCTATCAGTACCAGGACGGCATCCTGGATGCGCAGGCGGTGCATGAGATGTATGAGGCTCAGGATCCGGTGGCTGTCTATGCCCGCGATAAAGCCCTGTTTGGTGACCTCGCCAATAACGCGGATTTCCTGGCGCTGATGCGCGAGAAAGTCGCCGCCGTTTACACGCTGATTAAATAAAGAGGTGGCTATGTATCTGGGTATCGATCTCGGCACATCGGAAGTCAAAGCGCTGGTCATTGATGAGAACTATGAGGTTATCGCCAGCCATAGCGCGCCGATGAGCATTCAGCGGCCCCATCCGCACTGGTCAGAACAATCACCGGAGCTATGGTGGGAGGCGACGGAGTACCTGATGAGCACGCTACGGGAAAAATGCGCGCAGCACTGGCCGGCCATCAAGGCGATTGGCCTCTCCGGACAGATGCACGGCGCGGTGTTGCTGGATGAAGAGGGGGAGACGATCCGTCCGGCCATTCTGTGGAACGACACCCGCTGCGCCGCAGAGTGCGCCGAGCTGGAGGCGATGGCGCCGGAGCTGCATCAGGTGGCGGGCAACCTGGCGATGCCGGGCTTTACCGCGCCGAAGCTGCTGTGGGTGCGCCGTCATGAGCCGCAACACTTTCAGCGCACCGCCACGGTGCTGCTGCCGAAGGATTATCTGCGCTATCGGATGACCGGGAAGAAAGTCTCCGACATGTCGGACGCCGCCGGGACGCTGTGGCTGGACGTGGCGAAGCGCGACTGGTCCGACGCTCTGCTGGACAAGTGCGGCCTGTCGCGCAGCCACATGCCGGCACTGGTCGAAGGCTGCGAGGTTTCCGCCACCCTTGATCCGCAGGTGGCGGCGCGCTGGGGGCTGAACGCCTCGGTGGTGGTGGCCGGGGGCGGGGGGGATAACGCGGTTAGCGCCATTGGCGTCGGCGCGGTCTCGCCGGGGGATGCGTTTATTTCGCTCGGCACCTCCGGGGTGCTGTTTGTGGTGACCGACGCCTATCGTCCGGCGCCGCAGTCGGCGGTACATGCGTTTTGTCACGTGCTGCCGAACCTGTGGCACCAGATGAGCGTCATGCTGAGCGCCGCCAGCTGTTTGCAGTGGTTCTGCCGCCTGACCGGCACCACGGAGGTGGCGCTGCTGGCGGAAATTGCCGAGCTCAGCGAGGAGGAGAAAGCCCACGCCCCGTTCTTCCTGCCCTATCTCTCCGGCGAACGTACCCCGCATAACGATCCTGACGCGCGCGGCATGTTCTGGGGCATGACCCACGCCAGCCTGCGTGCTCAGCTTGGCTACGCGGTGCTGGAAGGGGTGAGCTTCGGTATCAACGACGGCCTGCAGGCGTTGAAAGAGAGCGGTACGCCCATCGCGCAGTGCTCGCTGGTGGGCGGCGGCGCCCGCAGTCCTTTCTGGGCCCAGCTGCTGGCCGACATTCTCGCTATGCCGGTGGTGACCCATAAAGGGGGAGAGACCGGCGGCGCGCTGGGCGCGGCGCGGCTGGCCTGCCTGGCGGCGGGCAAACCGATTGCCGCGGTGTGTGAAAAACCGGAAGTCTGGCAGACCTGGCGTGCGGATCCCGTTCGCCACCACACCCTGATGCAACGCTACGCGCAGTTTAAAGACCTGTATTTAAACGACCTGAATTACCGGCAGCACTGATTTTCATCATAACAGCCGCTTCGTTGCACATCGCGGAGCGGCCACCCTGTACCCTGAAAACGAGGTCATTATGTCTATCAATAATAAACAGTGGCTCGGTTTACCCCTGAACCTGCTCTGGGGATACATCGCCATTGCCGTATTTATGACCGGCGACGGTTTTGAATTAGCCTTTCTGTCGCACTATATCAAAGCGCTCGGCTTCTCTCCGGCGGAGGCCTCCTTTGCCTTTACCCTCTACGGCCTGGCCGCCGCGCTGTCGGCGTGGATTTCCGGCGTGGTGGCGGAAATTATCACCCCGCTGAAAACGATGATGATTGGCTTCGTGCTGTGGTGCGTGTTCCACGTGCTGTTCCTCGTTTTCGGCCTCGGTCACGCCAACTATGCGCTGATCCTGATTTTCTACGGCATCCGCGGCTTCGCCTATCCGCTGTTCCTCTACTCGTTTATCGTGGCGATTGTCCATAACGTCAAAAGCGACAATGCCAGCTCGGCCATCGGTTGGTTCTGGGCGGTCTATTCCATCGGCATCGGCGTGTTCGGCAGCTATATTCCGAGCTTCACCATTCCGCACATTGGCGAACTGGGGACTTTATGGCTGGCGCTGGCCTTCTGCGTCACCGGAGGCGTGATTGCCCTGGCTTCCCTGCGCCATATTCAAACGCCGCAGCATATGCAGAATCTCACCACTCGCCAGAAATTTTCCGAGCTGGGACGCGCCGCGACGCTGCTCTATACCAACCGCAATATTCTGCTGTC
The DNA here is from genome assembly GCF_057784655.1 of Klebsiella sp. PK18. Lineage (NCBI taxonomy): Bacteria > Pseudomonadati > Pseudomonadota > Gammaproteobacteria > Enterobacterales > Enterobacteriaceae > Klebsiella > Klebsiella sp. PK18. The sequence continues at coordinate 1,663,145 of NZ_CM173493.1, forward strand.
GAGCATGGTCAGGATTATCAATACCCTCTCGCTGTTCGGTTTTGCGGTCATTATGCCGATGATGTTTGTCGATGAGCTGGGCTTCACCACTTCAGAATGGCTCCAGGTATGGGCAGTCTTCTTCTTCACCACCATTTTCTCTAACGTGCTGTGGGGGATCCTGGGGGAAAAACTGGGCTGGATGAAGGTGGTGCGCTGGTTCGGCTGCATCGGGATGGCGCTCTCCAGCCTGGCGTTTTACTACATCCCTCAGCACTTTGGCCATAGCTTTGCGATGGCGCTGATCCCCGCTATCGCCCTCGGGATCTTTGTCGCCGCCTTCGTGCCGCTGGCCGCCGTGTTCCCGGCGCTGGAGCCGAAGCACAAAGGCGCGGCGATTTCGGTCTATAACCTGTCGGCGGGGATGTCAAACTTTCTCGCGCCGGCGATTGCCGTGGTGTTGCTGCCGTTCTTCAGCACCATCGGGGTGGTGATCGCCTACACCGCATTGTACGTGGTGGCCTTTTTCCTCTGCGCCTTTATCCGCGTGGAGCAGCCGGGGTTCTCCCACAAGGAAGCAACCGCCCGCGAGCAGTTTGAATTCTCTTAGGTGATGCGGCTGGCATGGCTTCATGCCAGCCTTAATGAGGTGAACGAATGAGTATGCAGGCGGTTATTTTTGACATGGATGGCGTGATTATTGATTCCGAGGCGCTGTGGCGCCAGGCGCAGATTGACGCCCTCGCGCAGTGGGGCGCAACGGCGAGCGTGGATGAGTGTGAAACCCTCACCAAAGGCAAACGCCTCGACGAAATCGCCGGCACCTGGTGCCGCTATTTTCAGCTTGATCTTGACCCGCAGCGGCTTGAAGCCGCGATATTGCAGCGTATTACCGGCCTGATCGCCACCGAAGGCGAGCCGATGCACGGCGTGCATGAGGCGTTACGCTATTTTCGCGAGGCGGGCTATCAAATTGCGCTCGCCACGTCATCATCCCGCCAGGTTATTGCCGCTGTGCTGAACAAGCTCTCGCTCTGGCACTTTTTCGACGTGGTTTGCAGCGCAGATGATGAACCACGCGGCAAACCGCACCCGGCGGTGTACCTGACGACGCTGCGCAAGCTCAATCTCAACGCCAGCCAGTGTCTGGTGATTGAGGATAGTTACAACGGTTTTTGCGCGGCTCAGGCCGCCGGTATTCCCACGGCGGTGGTTGCCGAAGATAGCCGACAGGGGCGCTATCAGGCCGCTGTCGGCCGCTATCAAACCTTACCTGAACTGCTGGAAGCGCTTAACGCCGAGCCAGCGACGGTCGCATAACTTACGCTTTCGTGAGCGCAGAAAATCCCGGGATGTACACGGTCGGTCACTCTCTTTTCTGCGCTCACGCCCTTTTTTCTCCATGCCGATCCGCCTCACATTTCGCTCATCTTTTGTGAAAACAGTCACGTCTTGTTGTGCCAATGCCCAAATTTATGGCCTTGCTTAGCGGTGTTTGTCCGAGGCACTGCTACGTAATTGTGCTTAGATTATATATTGAAACGTATTTTCAATAATGTGAAACCGCTTTGCCGATTTACCTCTGTCTATCGGATTTGGCCGTGATAAGGATTGAGCATGAAAATTGAATCTGTGAATGTCACCGTTTTCCAGTATCCCACTCGTCGGGTTTCCGACAGCGCCGGGCACTCCCATCCGGGGGCTGAAAGCATGGCCAAAATGGCGATGCTGACCATCACCGCTGATGATGGGGCGCAGGGTTTTTCGTTTGCGCCTCCGGAAGTCGTGCGCCCGTTCGTGGTGAATACTTTTTTTCGCAAAGTGCTGGTGGGGCAGGACCCGTTTAACCGCGAGCGTATCTGGCAGGATCTTAACCACTGGCAGCGCGGCAGCGCACATCAGCTAACGGAGCGCGCGCTGTCGTTTGTTGAACAGGCGCTGTGGGACCTGATTGGCCGCAGCCTCAGGATGCCGGTCTACAAGCTGCTTGGCGGCTATCGCGACACCGTCCCGGCTTACGGTAGCACCATGTGCGGCGACGATCTACCGGGCGGCCTGTCGACCCCGGAAGAGTATGCCGCCTTTGCCGAAAAGCTGGTCGCCCGCGGCTACAAGGCCATCAAACTGCACACCTGGATGCCGCCAATCTCTTTTGCGCCCAATCCCAAAATGGATATTAAAGCCTGCGCGGCGGTGCGCGAAGCGGTAGGGCCGGATATTGACCTGATGATTGATGGCTATCACTGGTACAGCCGCGCCGAGGCGCTGTGGATCGGCAAAGCGCTGGAAAAACTCAATTTCGCCTGGTTTGAAGAGCCGATGGAGGAGGATTCGATGTCCTCCTACGCGTGGCTGGCGGAAAACTTGTCGATTCCCATCGTCGGGCCGGAGAGCTTCGGCGGCAAGCACCACATGCGCGCCGAATGGGTGAAAGCCGGAGCCTGCGACATTCTGCGCGCCGGCGCTAACGGCGTGGGGGGCATTACCCCGACCATGAAGGTGGCGGCGCTGGCGGAATCTTTCGGCATGGATTGCGAAGTCCACGGCAACGGCGCGGCAAGCCTGGCGGTGGTCGGCGCGATCCGTAACTGCCGTTGGTATGAGCGCGGCCTGCTGCATCCGTTCCTCGACTACGATGAACCGGCGGCCTATCTCAACAGCATTGTCGACCCGATGGATGATCAGGGATTTGTGCATTTATCACAACGTCCGGGCCTCGGCGAAGACATTAATTTTGCGTATATCGAAGCCAATACCGTTAGCCACGACTGATTTAAAAAAATAAATGCCCGATGGCGCTGCGCTTATCGGGTCTGCGGCCCGGTAGGCCGGATAAGGCGAAAATGCCGCCATCCGGCAACATGTACCCTACAGTACAGGCAAACAGAGATATGAAAAAAACCTCCCTACTGGCAGCGTGTTTATTCACGCTCGCCGTGTCGATGGGAAGCGGGGCGGCGGTGGCGAAAACGCCGCCCGATCAGCTCATCATCGGCATGAATATGAATAACCTGCTCACCCTTGACCCGGCGGCGATGACCGGTAACGAAGTGGTGGGGATCGTGGTCAACCTCTACGACTCGCTGGTGGAGCTTGACCCTGAGCAGCTCACCACCGTTAAGCCCGCGCTGGCGAAATCCTGGGATATCAGCCCCGACGGCAAAACCCTGACCTTTCATCTGCGCGATGACGTTAAGTTTCACTCCGGCAACCCGCTGACCGCCGCCGATGTGGTGTGGTCGATGCGGCGCATCCTGCACCTCAACCTGGCCCAGGCCTCGGTATGGAAATCCTATGGCTTCAGTAAGAAAAATATCGACAGCCAGGTCAGCGCGCCGGACCGCTTCACGGTGCAAATCGTATTACCCAAAGATAACGATCCGCAACTGGTGATTTACTCGCTGGCGGCGCTGGGCAACCTCGGGGTGCTGGACAGTAAAACGGTGCAAAGCCACCAGCAGGATAACGATTGGGGCAACCGCTGGCTAACCACCCATGAAGCCGGTTCCGGGCCGTTTACGCTGGAAACCTGGCAGGCAAAAGAGGTGCTGCGCATGAAGCGCAATCCTGACTACTGGCGCGGCGAGGCGAAAATGAGCCGCGTGGTGCTGCGCCATTTCCAGGAGTCGCAAACTCTGCGCCTGATGATCGAAAAAGGCGACCTCGATATTGCCAACAACATGGCGGTTTCCGATATCAACGCCCTGCGCAGCGACCCGCAGCTGACCGTCGATGCGGTGCAGCGCGGCACCATGTACTACGTGGCGATGAGCATGAAAGAGGCGCACTTCGCCAATCCGAAAGTGCGCGAGGCGGTGCGCTATCTGATTGATTATCAGGGTATCAATAAAGCGCTGATGCCGGGCTACGGCGTGCTGCACCAGCGGCCGATTAAGGCGGGCATGCCATCCACGCTGCCCGACCCTGGCTATAAGCTGGACGTGGCGCGGGCGAAAAAGCTGCTGGCGGAAGCGGGATATCCCAACGGCTTTGATACCACGCTGCGGGTACTCTCCGATCAGCCATTTCTTAACATCGCTATCGCCGTGCAGTCGACGCTGATGCAGGCGGGGATTAACGCCAAAATCATCACCGGCACTGGTAACCAGATCTACGGCGCGATGCGTGAGCGTAAATTTGACCTGCTGGTAGGTCGCGGCGGCAGCGGGATGGAGCCGCATCCGCACTCCAGCCTGCGCGCGCTGGTCTATAACCCGGATAACAGCGATAAGGCGCGCCTGACCAACTTCCAGGGCTGGCGTACCGGTTTTTACGACCCGCAGCTTAATACGATGATTGACCAGGCCCTGCTGGAACGCGATCCGCAAAAACAGGTGGCTGACTACCAGGCCATCCAGACACGCTACGACCAGCTGGTTCCGGCTTTAATTCCGCTTTCGCAGATGGTTGATTCGGTCGTCGTGCGCAACGAGGTACGGGAGTATCAGCCGCACCCCTCCGCCACCACTTTTCTGCGTGACGTCTATAAAGTCCGCGAAGGAGAGAAAGGATGAGTACCGCAATCCTTGCGCCCGGCTCACGCGGCCGGCGCTTATCAAAACGGCTACTGCAGGTGGTGATTACGCTGTTCGGCCTGCTGCTGCTGACCTTTACCATTGGCCGCGTCATGCCCATCGACCCAGTGCTGGCGATTGTCGGCCCGGATGCTGACCAGAGCACCTATCAGCAGGTTTACCAGCAGCTGGGGTTTGATAAATCGCTGACCACCCAGTTTGGTATCTATTTCGTCAACCTGTTGCACGGCGATCTGGGCAACGCGCTGCTGACCGGGAAACCGGTGGTGGACGATATTATCCGCGTCTTCCCGGCCACCATGGAGCTGGCGACGATGGCGATTATTGTCGGCGCGGGTCTTGGTATTCCGCTGGGCGTGTTGGCGGCGGCGCGGCGCAATAGCGTCTCCGATTATGTGGTACGCATTATCAGCCTGGCGGGCTACTCGACGCCGATCTTCTGGGTCGGAATGATGGGACTGCTGGTGTTCTATGCCTGGCTTGGCTGGGTAGGCGGCGCCGGGAGGGTAGATCTCGGGCTGGATGGTGTGGTGCCGCGCCGCACCGGCCTGATGACCGTTGATGCGCTGCTGGCAGGCAACGGCCAGGTGTTCTGGAACGCCATTAATCATCTGATTCTTCCCGCCTCGCTGCTGGGTTTTCACTCGCTGGCTTATATCAGCCGTATGACCCGCAGCTTTATGCTGGCCCAGCTGTCGCAGGAGTTCATTATTACCGCGCGGGTGAAAGGGCTGACCGAGCGTCAGGTTATCTGGAACCATGCGTTTCGTAACATCCTCGTGCAGCTGCTGACGGTGGTGGCGCTGGCCTACGGCGCGCTGCTGGAAGGCGCGGTGCTGATTGAAACCGTCTTCTCATGGCCGGGTTTCGGCTCCTACCTTACCGGTAGCCTGCTGCTGGGCGATATGAATGCGGTGATGGGCTGCGTGCTGCTGGTGGGCGTGATCTTCGTGATGCTCAACCTGCTCTCCGACATGCTGTATCAATTCTTTGACCCGAGGACAAAATCATGACCGTTTCTCTGGATTCGCCGCTTTCGGGCGGTGCGGGCGAAGGCCGTCAGCGGCTGCAACGCGCGGCGGCGCGGGCCGTCGGGTTTATCGGCAAAATGGCGCGCAATCCGCTCACGGCCATCGGCGGAGGCATTATCTTTCTGCTGCTGGTGGTGGCGATTTTCGCGCCGCTGATTGCGCCTTATAACCCGCTGGTACAGGACCTGAATAGTGCGCTGGTCGCGCCGAATGCACAGCACTGGTTCGGCACCGATGAGTTTGGCCGGGATATCTTTAGTCGTCTGGTGTACGGCTCCCGCATCACGCTCTATATCGTGCTGCTGGTCTCGGTGACTGTCGGTCCGCTCGGGCTGCTGCTGGGCGTCAGCGCCGGCTATTTCGGCGGTAAAGTCGATATGGTGCTGATGCGCGTCACCGATATTTTCATCTCCTTCCCGAGTCTGGTCCTGGCGCTGGCGTTTGTCGCCGCTTTAGGACCGGGGCTGGAGCACGTGGTTATCGCCATCACGCTGACCGCCTGGCCGCCGATAGCCCGTCTGGCGCGCGCCGAAACGCTCTCTCTGCGCCAGGCCGATTTTATCTCCGCCGTGCGTCTGCAGGGCGCTTCATCGGCCCGCGTCCTCTGGCGCCATATCGTGCCGCTGTGTCTGCCCTCGGTCATTATCCGTATCACCATGAATATGGCCGGGATCATTCTGACCGCGGCCGGCCTCGGCTTTCTCGGCCTCGGCGCGCAGCCGCCAGAGCCGGAGTGGGGAGCGATGATCTCCAGCGGGCGCACTTATATGATGGAGTGCTGGTGGGTCGTAACCATTCCGGGGCTGGCGATTCTGATCAATAGCTTAGCGTTCAACTTCTTAGGAGATGGCCTACGTGACATCCTCGATCCCCGTAGTGAATAATGCACCGCTGCTCGACGTGCGCGATTTGTGCGTCGACTTTGTTAACGGTAGCGCGGTGACCCACGCCGTGCGCGGCGTCTCCTTCCAGCTGGGGCATGAGAAGCTGGCCATTGTCGGCGAGTCCGGTTCGGGTAAGTCCACCGTTGGGCGCGCGCTGCTGCAGCTGCATCCGAAAAAGGCCCGCGTCAGCGCCAGCCGGATGCAGTTTGCCGACCTCGATCTGCAGCATCTTAGCGAAGCGCAGATGCGCGGCGTACGCGGCAAACGTATCTCTATGATTATGCAGGACCCGAAATATTCGCTTAATCCGGTGGTCTGCGTGGGTAAGCAAATCGCCGAGGCCTGGCTTACTCATCATCCCGGGCGCAAAGATGAGGCGAAAGCCAGGGCGCTGGAGATGCTGGAGGTGGTGCGTATTCGCCAGCCGGAGCGCGTTTATCAGCTTTATCCGCATGAAATATCCGGCGGACAGGGGCAGCGCATCATGATCGCCATGATGCTGATTACCGACCCGGAACTGATCATTGCCGATGAGCCCACCTCCGCGCTGGACGTGTCGGTGCGCCTGCAGGTGCTGGGCCTGCTGGATGACCTGGTTCAGTCGCGCGGGCTGGGGCTGATTTTTATCAGCCACGATATCAACCTGGTGCGCAGCTTCTGCGACCGCGTACTGGTGATGTACGCCGGACGGGTCGTGGAGTCCATCGCCGCTAAAGATCTCGATAACGCCCGTCACCCCTACACTCAGGGATTGATTAACTCGCTGCCGGATATGCAGCATCGTCGCCCGATACTACCGGTGCTGCAGCGTCAGGCCAGCTGGTTAACGGATTAAGGAGCGGATAATGATTGAAGTTCAACATCTCAACCTCGCGTTTGGCGAGGGGGAGAAGCGTAACCAGGTGCTGTATGACGTCAGTTTCCACGTTAAGCCCGGCGAGATCTACGGTCTGGTAGGAGAGTCCGGATCCGGTAAAACGACGGTGCTCAAGTGCCTGGCGGGGCTGTTTACCCACTGGCAGGGTGAACTGACCATCGATGCTCAGCCCTTAGGGCATGAAATTAGCCGCGAGCGCTGCCGTCAGGTGCAGATGGTATTTCAGGACCCCTACGGATCGCTGCATCCCCGTCACACCATTGGCGATATCCTCGAAGAGCCGCTGCAGATCCATCGTATCAACGACCGCGACCGGCGGATCAATGCGCTGCTGGATAAAGTTGGCCTCAACCGCGCTTTTCGTGAGCGCTATCCGCATCAGCTCTCCGGCGGGCAGCGGCAGCGCGTGGCGATAGCCAGAGCGCTGATTCTTGAGCCACAGGTGCTGCTGCTGGATGAGCCGACGTCGGCGCTGGATGTGTCGGTGCAGGCTGAGATCCTTAACCTGCTGGCGGAATTGCAGCGGGAGGCTAAGCTCACTTACCTGATGGTCACCCACGATCTCGGGGTTATTGCCCACTTATGCCAGAAAGTGGCGGTGATGCAGTACGGGAAGATCCTCGAAACCCTGACGGTCGATGCGTTGGTCAGCGGCGAGGCGCGGACGGCCTATACGCAGATGCTGGTTAACGCCAGTCGGCAATATACGCGCGAAATGGCGCGCGAGGTGGCGGAGTACTAAGCTTGATGGCGCATTGTCTCACGGCAGATGCGCCCATTTTAATTGGTAACTATTTGATATTATAGGTTTTTGTAGTGGTGGGTATCGTCTGTTAATGTAAGTGCGGTGTTTGGATCGATATCCTGCCCAGGTTTTTCCTGCAGCCGCAGGTGCCGTTTTACCTTAACATTCAGAGGCTCAATCAACGAACCCGGCTGCTGTATACCAGCCGGGCGCCGTCTTTGCTTTGCGAAGCCTGATCAACGTAGCAGCGGGCAGTCGGGCGGCAGCCGGCAGCGCAGGGCCGCCGGTAACAGCTCCATGCGGAAGGTTTTGCCGCTGAGCGGCTCGCCGTCGAGGTTAAACGTCATCTCATGGGGGGCGGTGATCTCAAACCATGAGGAGACACCGTCAACAATATTCGGCGAGTTTTCCGGATTCGCCAGGGTGCTGAACAGGGCAGGGATCAGCTCTTCGCCGGTGAAAATGCGCAGATGCAGCAAACCATCGTTAATCAACGCCTCCGGGCACAACTGCTGGCCGCCGCCGGCCTGGCGGCCGTTGCCGATGCCAATGACCAGCGCATCGCCCTGCCAGTGAAAGTTCTCCCCGCGGATCTCGCAGCGGTCCGGCTTCAGGGTATCCATACGCATCAGGCCATGGATTAAATAAGAGACACCGCCGAGCGCGGCTTTGAGTTTTTCCGGCGTTTCGGTGGTGATCCGGGTGCCGAACCCGCCGGTCGCCATATTAATAAAGCCGGTTTTATCATTCACCCGGGCGATATCTATCGGCACATCGCGGCCGACGATCGCCAGCTTGAGGGCGCTGGCCAGATCCTGCGGAATGCCGACGCTGGTGGCAAAGTCGTTGGCCGTGCCCAGCGGTAAAATCCCCAGCGCCATCTTGCTACCGCGCTCCACCAGCGCGGTCGCCACTTCATTAATGGTGCCGTCGCCGCCGCCGGCGATCACCGTTTCAACGTTCAGCTGCAGGGCTTCATCGATAAACCGCGCGGCATCGCCCTTTTCCCAGGTGACGCGGACGTGAATATCGATCCCTTCGTCGCGTAACAGGTTAACCGCCTCGCGTAACTGCGGTTCATTGGCACCTTTGCCGTTAAGGATCAGTAAGCTGGCAGGAAACGTAGACATCATCAAGGGAACCTTTATTGCTTAATGTTGCATAAAGTGTACCGCATGACGCAAGCGAAGACCGGAGGAGAGGCAAAAAAATAAGCCCGCGTAAGGGAGATTACGCAGGCTAAGGAGGTGGTTCCTGGTACAACTAGCATTTATGGGTTATGTTTTTCAGCGAAATGGATGATACCTGTTTCGATCGAAACGGTATGTGATCCGATTCTAATATCCTTACATCATGAAAAAATAACGCAAATTAACTAGTTACCGTGCGGATTTCTGGTTGTCTGACCAGTGAAGTTGCGCATCAGCAGCGCATACTGCAGAGGCAGGTCGTCCGGCACAGGCAACCATACGGTATAACCATCGCCCGGGGCCACCGGCATGGCTTCGCCTTTGCCATTTTCCATATGCTCGAGGGTGAAGTTGACGTTACCCTGCGGAGTCATCAGCTCGAGGCTGTCGCCGACGCTGAACTTATTTTTGACCGCCACGGCCGCCAGCGGGCCGTTACGCTCCCCGGTGAATTCGCCGACAAACTGCTGGCGCTCGGAGAGGGAGTAGCCGTACTCATAGTTCTGGTAATCGTCATGGGTATGGCGGCGCAGGAAGCCTTCGGTGTACCCGCGGTGGGCCAGTCCTTCCAGGGTCTCCAGCAGGCTGGTATCGAACGGTTTGCCGGCGGCGGCATCGTCGATAGCCTTGCGGTAAACCTGGGCGGTACGGGCGCAGTAGTAGAAGGATTTGGTACGGCCTTCGATCTTCAGCGAGTGAACGCCCATCTGGGTCAGACGCTCAACGTGGGCGATAGCCCGCAGATCTTTCGAGTTCATGATGTAGGTGCCGTGCTCGTCCTCAAAGGCGGTCATGTACTCGCCTGGACGTTTGGCTTCCTCAATCATAAAGACTTTATCGGTCGGCGCGCCGATGCCGAGAGTGGGCTCCACGGTCTGCACCGGGATCGGCTCATATTTGTGGACGATGTTACCGACGTCGTCCTCTTTGCCTTCCGCCACGTTGTATTCCCAGCGGCAGGCGTTGGTGCAGGTCCCCTGGTTCGGGTCGCGCTTGTTGATATACCCGGAGAGCAGGCAGCGGCCGGAGTAGGCCATGCACAGCGCGCCGTGGACGAAAATCTCAATCTCCATCTCCGGCACCTGGCGGCGAATCTCTTCGATTTCGTCCAGCGACAGTTCACGCGACAGGATCACGCGGGTCAGCCCCATCTGCTGCCAGAATTTAACCGTCGCCCAGTTGACGGCGTTGGCCTGCACTGAAAGATGGATCGGCATCTCCGGGAAGTGTTCCCGCACCAGCATGATTAAACCCGGATCGGACATGATCAGCGCGTCCGGCCCCATCTCCACCACCGGCTTCAGATCGCGAATAAACGTTTTCAGCTTGGCGTTATGCGGGGCGATGTTGACCACCACATAGAATTTTTTACCCAGCGCGTGGGCTTCATTGATGCCGAGCTGCAGATTTTCGTGATTGAATTCGTTGTTACGCACGCGCAGCGAGTAGCGCGGCTGGCCGGCATAAACGGCATCGGCGCCATAGGCGAAAGCGTAACGCATATTCTTCAGCGTTCCCGCCGGGGAGAGGAGTTCTGGTTTAAACATGGTGTTCTCGTTCTGATGACAGGTCAGATTCGCCGCACCTGGTGCGGCGAGTTGGGGAGTGTCCCCACATTAAGGGCGGGCATTGTAGCGCCGCGGCGAAGGGGAGTAAATATCAGATGGGTATCTTTCAGTATGGCTAATTTGTTTGCCATTTTGAACCTGGGCAGTGCTCACACTGACAGCACTCATAACGCCTGGTGGGATAGGCTCTATGGCGTTCCCCGGGTTGCGGCGTAAACGCCTTACCCGGGCTACGGTGTGCAGAGGGCGGTGAACGTGTAGCCCGGCTAAGCGCAGCGCGAGCCGGGAAAAGGCTAACTATGCCAGTCGACAGGCGTCCGCTTCCCAGCGGTAGCCAACGCCATACACCGCGCGAATAAACGACTGCTCGGCGTCCAGCGCCTCCAGCTTGCGCCGCAGGTTTTTGATGTGGCTGTCGATGGTGCGGTCGGTGACTACCCGATAATCGTCATACAGATGGTTGAGCAACTGTTCGCGGGAGAAGACCTTGCCCGGCTCCTGGGAGAGGGTTTTCAGCAACCGGAACTCGGCGGGAGTGAGGTCCAGCAGCTTGTCGCGCCAGGAGGCCTGAAAACGACCTTCGTCGACAATCAGCGGGCTCTGGGCGTCCAGCGCCTGCAGATCGCGCTGCGGCTTGCAGCGGCGAAGAATGGTTTTCACCCGGGCGACCACTTCCCGCGGGCTGTAGGGCTTGCAGATATAGTCGTCGGCGCCAATCTCCAGCCCCAGCAGTCGGTCGATCTCTTCGATTTTCGCCGTCACCATTACCACCGGAACATCGGAGAAGCGGCGAATTTCCCGGCACAACGTCAGACCGTCGGTGCCGGGCAGCATCAGATCCAGCAGGATCAGGTGCGGCGGCGTCTGCCGAACGTAGGGCAGGACCTTGTCACCGTGGTTAATCAGCGTAGGCGCATAGCCGGCGGCTTGCAGATAATCAATCAGCAGCTGGCCGAGCTTCGGTTCATCTTCCACGATAAGAATGCGTGGGGTGTTTTCATCTACAGGCAATTCAGTCATACGTCTCTCGGTAAATCATGTTCCAGAGGTAACTCAACTTTAATGCTAACCCCGCCAAAAGGCGAATGGTCGGCACGCAGGGTGCCGCCGTGGGCCGCGACAATATTGAGGCAAATCGCCAGTCCGAGGCCGGAGCCGCCGCTGGCGCGATTGCGCGATCCTTCCGCCCGGTAAAAGCGTTCGCACAGGCGGGCCAGCTGCTCATCGCTGACGCCGGGGGCGCTGTCGGCGAAGTCAATCACCAGCATCCGGCCGCTGCGGCGGGCGGTGATGTGCAGGCTGCCGCCGCTGTCGGTATAGCGCAGGCTGTTCTCCAGCAGATTGTTGAAGAGCTGCATCAGGCGGTCGCGGTCGCCGAAGATCATCGCCTGCTCGGGGAGCGACACCTGAATGCTCAGCTGCCGGCTGGCGAAGCGCTCGCGAAAAGCGCCCGCGGCCACCTCCAGCAGGGTGATGATATCCAGCGACGTTTTCTGGTAGGCCAGCGCTCCCTCATCGGACATCGACAGCTGATGGAGGTCGTCCACCAGCTTGGTGAGGGTAGCCACCTCGGCCTGCAGGGAGGGGATGGACTCGGGGGTGAAGCGCCGGACTCCGTCCTGAATCGCCTCCAGCTCGCCGCGCAGCACCGCCAGCGGAGTACGCAGCTCATGGGAGATATCGGCCATCAGATCGCGACGCATCTGCTGGTTGCGCTCCAGGGTGCTGGCGAGCTGGTTGAAATCCTGCGCCAGGCGGCCGAGCTCGTCGCCGCCGGTCACCGTCACGCGGGTGGAAAAGTCGCCCGCCGCCAGCTTATGGGTGCCTTCCACCAGCCGCTTCACCGGCGCCAGCAGGCCGCGGGCCAGCGGGAAAGTAGCCAGCGCGGCAAGCAGGGTGGCAAGGGCGACAATCAGCCAGCTGGTGCGCTTTTGCTGCCGGTCGAAGTTAATATCGGTATTACGCGTCAGCCGCTCTACCGGCGAGGCGATCACCTTGCCTACCTCCACGCCGTTGACCACAATGCTGCGCTGGGTGCCGTCCTCCGGTACGCGCTCACGGGGCCCCACCAGCACGCGGCCCGACTGATCGACCACCCAGAACATGGTGCGCCAGCCGTGGGGCGGCATTTCCGGCCTCGGCGGCGGGGTGTCGCTGGAGCCGTCGGGCGGCCCATCCGGCGGCGGCCCATCCGGCCCCTGACCCTCCATCGGACCCGGCTTCATGCCGTGTCCCGGCGGCGAACGGTCGTCGTTATCCCGTTCGAAGGTGCGCAGCAGCTGGAAGATAAAGCGGTCGTTGTTGCGCAGAAACGCCCAGCTGCCGTGCTGGGCATACTGCTCACTCAGCGCGTCGCTGAGCATGGTTAACCGCTGCTCATTACCGCGCTTGATGTAGTCGATAAACCCACGTTCGAAACTGATACGCACCGCCCAGTGCATGCTGATCAGCAGCACGATGCAGGTGGCGAAAATAGCGAGGAACAGCTTACCGGTAATGCCCGGGCGCCAAAATTTCACGATCCACTCCTGTTGCGTCGACGGATGACGGTATTACTGCCGACGTCATCCGGTACCCGGGAAAAGATGAGCGCCGGGAGGGCGATGATCGCCGCCATGCTCAGATAGGTATAGAGAAAGACCTGATGGGTGCTGGCGGCGTCGAGGCTCATATGCTGCTGGCCATACAGCCCCAGCAGCAGCCCGGCGATGGTCACGCCGATACTCATCGACAGCTGCATCACCATCGACAGCAGGCTGTTGCCGCTGCTGGCCAGATCGTCCGGGAGATCTTTCAGCGTCAGGGTATTCATTGAGGAGAAGCGGCTGGAGTTGATCATCCCCTGCAGAAACAGGACCAGCGGCAGCGCGTAATACCAGCCGGCCAGGGCGCTAAACATAAACAGCAGACTGACCGCCGCCAGGCCCAGGGTGCTGGCGACCAGCACCCGACGGTAGCCAAAGCGGTTGACCACCTGGACCACGATCCGCTTCATGCCCATGCTGCCGAGCACCATCGGGATCATCATCAGCCCGGCGTGAAAGGGGGAGAAGCCGAGGCCAATCTGCAGAAACACCGGAGTCATAAACGGCAGCATGCCGCTGCCGATGCGTCCGGCGAAGCTGCCGCCGAGGCCGAGGGAGAAGGTGCGGTTACGAAACAGGTTGAGGCTGAACAGCGCCCGGGCGTTACCGCGGGCGTGCCACAGGTACAGCAGCAGGGCGGCGAGGCCGACGGCCACCAGCCCCGCCAGCCAGTGTGACGATATACCGAGCCCTTTCTGGCCGTCCAGCGCCAGGGTCAGGGTCGCCATCCCGGCGGCCAGCAGCAGAAAGCCGGAGAGATCGAAGCGCCGGGTCTGCAGGGTGTAGTTGGGCATCAGGCAGAGGGTGGCGATGGCGCCGACGATCCCCACCGGGATATTGATGAGGAAGATCCAGTGCCAGGAGGCGTACTCCACCAGCACCCCGCCCAGCGCCGGGCCGAGCAGCGGGCCAACCTGGCCCGGCAGGGTGACGAAAGTCATCGCCGCCATGTACTGATCGCGTGGGACGATCTTCATCACCGTCAGGCGACCAACCGGCACCATCATCGCGCCGCCGATCCCCTGCAGCACCCGCGCCATCACCAGCTGGTCAAGGGTGCTGGCCTGGGCGCAAAACAGCGACCCGGCGGTAAACAGCACGATGGCGGTGAAGAAGATATTGCGCACCCCGACCCGGTCGGCCAGCCAGCCGCTGGCCGGGAGCATGACCGCCACCGTCAGGACATAGGAGACGATGATCATATGCATATGCAGCGGGCTCTCCCCGAGGCTTTTGGCCATCGAGGGGAGGGCGGTGTTAACGATGGTGGTGTCCAGCGACTGCATAAAGAAGCCGAACGCCACTATCCATAGCTGCCAGCGCACGCTGGCCGGGAGGTCTGTCATGTTATTCGCTTACCGGTTGAGAGGAGTGACGCGAAAAACGCAACCGCAGACGGTCAAAGAAAAGATAGACCACCGGCGTGGTGTAGAGCGTTAACAGCTGGCTCATCACCAGACCGCCGACGATGGTGATCCCCAGCGGCTGGCGCAGCTCAGAGCCATCGCCCCCGGAGAGCACCAGCGGCAGGGCGCCGAACAGCGCCGCCAGGGTGGTCATCATAATCGGCCGGAAACGCAGCAGGCAGGCCTGGAAAATCGCCTCTTCCGGCGCCAGATTGCCGGTGCGCTGCGCCTCAAGGGCAAAATCGACCATCATGATGGCGTTTTTCTTCACGATGCCAATTAATAACATGATCCCGATAAGGGCGATTAGGCTGAACGGGGCATCGAATATCTCCAGCGCCAGCAGGGCGCCCACTCCGGCGGAGGGCAGCGTCGAGAGGATGGTCAACGGATGCACATAGCTCTCATACAGCATCCCCAGCACGATATAGACCGTGGCGATGGCCGCGAGGATCAGGATCACCTGCGCGTTCATGGTCTGCTGAAAGACCTGAGCGGTACCGGCAAAGGAGCCGCGCACGCTCGACGGCACCCCGAGCTGGGTCATCGTGCGGTTAATGGCGTCGCTGGCTTCCGACAGCGAGCGGCCGGTGGGCAGGTTAAAGGAGATAGTGGACGCCGCCGACAGCCCCTGGTGGTTCACCGACAGCGGGGCGTTGGCCGGCTGCCATTTGGCGAAATAGGCCAGCGGGATCGGCTTGCCCTCGCTATTGATAACAAACATCTTGTCGAGGGCGCTGACGTCCTGGGTGTAGGCCGGATCCACCTCCATCACCACCTTGTACTGGTTGAGCGGCTGGTAGATGGTGGAGATTTGCCGCTGGCCGAAGGCGTTGTTCAGCAGGTTGTTGGCGTCCTGGACGCTGATGCCGAGGCGCGACATCGTGTCCCGGTCATAGACCAGGTCCATTTCGGCGCCATTGTCCTGCTGATCCGAGTTGACGTCCGCCAGCTCAGGCAGCGCCGCCAGTGCTTTGCGGATCTTCGGCTCCCACTCGCGCAGCGCCGACAGGTCGTCGGACAGCAGGGTGTACTGATAGCTGGCGTTCGACTGCCGGCCGCCGACGCGAATATCCTGCACCGCCATCAGGAACAGGTTGGCCCCGGGCTCGTTGGCCAGCTTTTTGCGCAGCCGGTCGATCACCTGCTGCGCCGTCTCGTGGCGCTGGTCGCGTGACTTGAGGGTGATAAACATCATCCCGCTGTTGACCCGCGAGCCGCCGGTAAAGCCGGTGACGTTATCCACCGCCGGATCTTCACGAATGATCTTCATAAAGTCCTGCAGCTTGCCGCGCATCGCCTGGAAGGAGATGCTCTGGTCGGCCTGAATGCCGCCCATCAGCACCCCGGTGTCCTGCTCCGGAAAGAAGGTTTTCGGGATCGAAATGTAGAGCCAGACGCTGAGGGCGATGGTGCCGAGCACCACCAGGCCGGTCAGCCGGCTGTGCCTGAGCACCCATTTTAACGATTTCCCATAGCCGCCCTGCACGGCCACCAGCAGGCGGCCAAAGCCGCGGTTGCGCGTCGGCTGGTGGGGCTTACCGCTTTTCAGCAGCCAGCCGCACATCATCGGCGTCAGGGTGAGGGACACCGCCAGCGAGATGCCGATCGCCACCGACAGGGTGACGGCGAACTCGCGCAGCAGGCGGCCGGGCAGGCCGCCCATCAGCAGCAGCGGCAGAAACACCGCCACCAGCGACAGGCTCATCGACAGCACGGTAAAGCCGACTTCGCGGCTCCCCTGCAGCGCCGCCTGCAGAGGTTTCATCCCCGCTTCCAGATGGCGGGAGATATTCTCCAGCACCACGATAGCGTCATCCACCACGAAGCCGGTGGCGATGGTCAGAGCCATCAGCGACAGGTTATTGAGGCTGAAGCCGCACAAATACATCGCGGCGAAGGTGCCGATTAAGGAAACCGGGACGGCGACGGCCGGGATCAGCGTGGCGCGCCCCGAGCGCAGGAACAGGAATACCACGAGGATCACCAGCGCCACCGATATCACCAGCGTCTGCTCCACCTCCTCCAGCGAAGCACGGATGGTCGGCGAGCGGTCCTGGGCGATCTGCAGGTCGATAGCCGCCGGAATGGTCTGCTGCAGCTCCGGCAGGCGGGCGCGGATGCTGTCCACTGTCTGGATAATATTGGCTTCCGGCAGTTTGCGGATCATCAGCAGGATCGCCGGTTTGGCGTTGGTCATCCCGGCGTTGCGCACGTCCTGCACCGAATCTGAGACGGTGGCGACATCCCCCAGTCGCACTGCGGCGCCATTCTGGTAGTGGACGATCAGCGGCTGATAGTCGGCGGCGGTCTTCAGCTCATCGTTGGTCTGCACCTGCCAGCGGTGCGCGCTGTCCTCCAGCGCCCCCTGCGGTTTGCGCACGTTAGCGTCGCTGATGGCGGTGCGCACCGCGTCCAGCGACACGCCCTGGTTGAACAGCGCCTGCGGGTTGAGGTCGACGCGCACCGCCGGCAGGGAGCTGCCGCCGACGTCGACATCACCCACGCCGTCGATCTGCGCGATGGTCTGCGCCAGCTGGGTGGAGGCGAAATCATACAGCTCACCCTGGGAGTAGGTGTCCGAGGTCAGCGTCAGGATCATGATCGGCGCATCCGACGGGTTGGCTTTGCGGTAGGTCGGCCGGCTGGGCATCCCGCTCGGCAGCAGGCTTTGCGCGGCGTTGATCGCCGCCTGAACGTCGCGCGCCGCGCCGTTGATATCGCGGTCGAAGTTAAACTCAAGAATGATGCGCGTACTGCCCAGCGAACTGGAGGAGGTCATCTCATTGACCCCGGCAATCCGTCCCAGGGAGCGTTCCAGCGGGGTGGCCACCGATGAGGCCATGGTCTCCGGGGAGGCCCCCGGCAGCGAGGCGCTAACCATGATCACCGGGAAGTCCACCTGCGGCAGCGGGGCTACCGGCAGCAGCCGGAAGCCGAGAATGCCGCACAGGGTGATGGCCAGCGAGATGAGGATCGTCGCCACCGGGCGGTAAATGAAGAGGGCGAAAAACTTCACTTACGCCTCCTCTTCCTGACGCGGGAAGCGGCGCTTCAGGTGCAGCGACAGGCGGTCGAACAGCAGATAGATCACCGGGGTGGTGAACAGGGTCAGCACCTGGCTGAGCATCAGACCGCCGACCATGCCGATCCCCAGCGGACGCCGCAGCTCCGCGCCGACGCCGGTGCTCAGCATCAGCGGCAGGGCGCCGAGCAGGGCGGCGAGGGTCGTCATCAGGATCGGCCGAAAACGCAGCAGGCAGGCCTGGTAGATCGCTTCCCGCGGCGGCATGCCCTGCTCGCGTTCGGCGGCCAGCGCGAAGTCGATCATCATGATGGCGTTCTTCTTCACGATGCCGATCAGCAGAATGATGCCGATGATGGCGATCACATCCAGCTCGCTGCCCGCCAGCCACAGCGCCAGTAGCGCCCCGACCCCGGCGGTGGGCAGGGTGGAGAGGATCGTGATCGGATGGATAAAGCTTTCATACAGCACCCCCAGCACGATATACATCGCCACCACCGCGGCGACCACCAGCCAGACGGTGCTGCCGAGCGCCGACTGGAAGGCCAGCGAGCTACCCTGGAACTGGGTGCGGATATCGGTCGGGAAATCCAGCGACTGTTCGGCGGCGAGGATCGCGTCCACCGCTTCGCCCAGCGAATAGTTGTCCGGGACGTTAAACGAGATGGTAGTCACCGGGAACTGATCGAGGTGGTTCACCGACAGCGGGGTAAAGCGCTGCTCCACCGTGGCGATGGCGGTCAGCGGCACGATGCCGCCGTCGCTGCTGGTCAGGCGGATATTATCCAGCGCCGCCAGGCCCGGCGTCGCCTCGGTATCCTGCTCGAGCACCACGCGATACTGATTCGCCTGAGTGTAAATGGTGGAGATCAGCCGCTGGCCGAAGGCGTTGTACAGCGCGTTATCGACATCGGCCATTGAGATGCCGAGGCGGCTGGCGCTGTCGCGATCCACCTTGATATAGGCGGCCAGGCCTTTGTCCTGCCAGTCGCTGCTGACGTCGGCCAGCTGCGGCTGGGCCTGCAGGCGGCTGAGCAGCGGCGGCACCCAGGTGCTCAGCGCCTCGAGGGAGTTTGCCTGCAGGGTGAACTGGTACTGGGTGCGGCTCACCGTGGTGTCGATGGTCAGATCCTGGGTCGGCTGCAGGTAGAGCGCCACGCCCGGGACGCCGTCCACCGCCTGCTGCAGGCGGCTAATCACCGTCTGGACGCGGTCATCGCGTTCATCCAGCGGCTTGAGGTTGATCTGCAGACGGGCGCTGTTCAGCGCCGGGTTGGTGCCGTCGACGCCGACGAACGAGGTCAGGCTCTCCACGGCCGGATCCTTAAGGATAATGCTGGCCACCTGCCGCTGGCGCTCGGCCATGCTGGCGAAAGAGACCGACTGCGGCGCCTGGAGGGTGCCCTGAATAATGCCGTTATCCTGGATCGGGAAGAAGCCTTTCGGGATAAAGACCCACAGGATTATCGACAGCGCCAGGGTGCTCAGCGCGACGCCGAGCGTCAGCCACGGATGGTTCAGCACCCGGCCCAGCCAGCGGCCATAGACGGCGATCACCCGTTCGAAGAAACGCTCGCTGGCCCGGGAGAAACGGTTCTGCTTGCGCAGCGATTCGTGGCTTAACATGCGGGCGCACATCATCGGCGTCAGAGTCAGGGAGACCACCGCTGAGATAAGAATAGCGACGGCAAGGGTGACGGCGAATTCGCGGAACAGACGGCCGACGATATCGCCCATAAACAGCAGCGGGATCAGCACCGCGATCAGCGAGAAGGTGAGGGAGATAATGGTGAAGCCGATTTCCCCGGCGCCTTTCAGCGCGGCGGCCAGCGGCTTCTCGCCTTTTTCGATATAGCGCGAGATGTTCTCGATCACCACGATGGCATCATCCACCACAAAGCCGGTGGCGATGGTCAGGGCCATCAGCGTCAGGTTGTTGATCGAGAAGTCGAGGAACACCATCACCGCGAAAGTGCCCACCAGCGACAGCGGCACCGCGACGCCGGGAATAATGGTCGCCGGGACGTTGCGCAGGAACAGATAGATGATCATCACCACCAGGGCGATGGCCAGCATCAGCTCAAACTGGGTGTCGCGCACCGAGGCGCGAATGTTGGTGGTCCGGTCGGAGAGGACCTGCACCTTCACCGATTTCGGCAGGCTCTCGGTGAGCTGCGGCAGCATCTGGCGAATGCTGTCGGCGGTGTCGATGATGTTGGCCCCCGGCTGACGCTGAACGTTCATCACGATGGCCCGCTGCTGGTTGGCCCACGCCCCGAGCCAGCTGTTTTCGGCCCCTTGTTCGACGCTGGCGACATCGCCGAGACGGATCGGCGCCCCGTTCTGATAAGCGATAATCAGCCGGCGATAATCCTCAGCGGACTGCATCTGATCGTTAGCGGAAAGCGTCACCGCGCGGGCCGGGCCGTCGAGGCTGCCTTTCGCCGAGTTAACGTTGGCGCTGGTGATAGCGGTGCGCACGGTTTCGCTGGTCAGGCCGAGGGCGGCGATGGCCTGGGCGTTAAGCTTCACCCGCACCGCCGGGCGCTGACCGCCGGCGAGGGTCACCAGACCGACGCCGGAAACCTGGGAGATCTTCTGCGCCACCCGGGTCTCCACCATGTCCTCTACCTGGGTCATCGGGATCGCGGAGGAGGTGACGGCGAGGGTCATGATCGGCGGATCCGCCGGGTTCACCTTGCTGTACACCGGCGGGTTGGGCAGATCGCTCGGCAGCAGGTTGGTGGCGGCGTTAATGGCCGCCTGCACTTCCTGCTCGGCGACGTCCAGCGGCAGGGTCAGCTGGAACTGCAGCGTGACTACCGAGGCGCCGCCAGAGCTTTGCGACGACATCTGCTTAAGGCCGGACATCTGGCCGAACTGGCGCTCCAGCGGGGCGGTGATAGCGGAGGTCACCACATCCGGGCTGGCGCCCGGATAGAGGGTAACCACCTGAATGGTCGGGTAATCGACTTCCGGCAGAGCGGAGACCGGCAGGAAGCGGTAGCCGATGATCCCGGCTAACAGGATCGCCACCATCAGCAAAGTGGTGGCGACCGGACGCATAATAAACAGCCGGGACGGGCCGCCGGTGCGGCCTGGGGGTAACACCTGCATCAGGAACGCGCTCCGTGTTTACCGCTCTGGCGTGGAGCGGGCTGCGCCTGCTCGCTGCCGCTGGCGGTGACAACTTCCACCTTCGCCCCCTCGGTCAGGCGGTCAATCCCGTCGGTGACCACGCGATCCCCGGCGGAAAGCCCGGCGCTGATGACCACTTTCTGGCTGTCCTGGATGCCGGGCGTCACGCTGTGTTTGCTGACCTTATTCTCATCGTTCAGCACCCACACAAAATGCCCTTCGTTGCCCATCTGCAGGGCGGCGGCGGGGATCACCACCGCGTTCTCTTCGGTATCCACCAGCAGGCGGGCGTTAACGAACTGGTTGGGGAACAGCGCGTCGTCCAGATTGCTGAAGCGCGCCTTCAGCTTAATGGTCCCGGTGGTGGCATCGATCTGGTTGTCGAGACTCAGCAGCTCGCCGACGCTGATTTTCTGCTTATTGGTGCGATCCCAGGCTTCGACGCTGAGCGCTTTGCCCGCTTTCTGCGCCTGCACCACCGTGGCGATGCTGTTTTCCGGCAGGGTGAAGACCACATCAATCGGGTGCGTCTGGGTGAGAACCACAATCCCGGTGGTATCTCCGCTGGAGATCTGGTTGCCAATATCCACCTGCTTTAAGCCGACGCGGCCGTCAATCGGCGCGGTGATGCGGGTCCAGTCGAGCTGCAGCTGGGCGCTGGCGACGGCGGCTTCATCGGCCTTTACGGTGCCAGCGGATTCCACCACCAGCGACTGCTGGGTGTCGAGCTCCTGGCGGGAGACGAGGTTGGTTTTCACCAGCTGCTGGTAACGGGCGAGATCGCGGCGGGCGTTCGCCAGGGTGGCGTTATCTTTCGCCAGCTGACCCTGCGCCTGGGCGAGGGCGACTTTAAACTGGCTGGGGTCGATCTGCGCCAGCAGATCGCCGGCTTTGACCTGCTGTCCCTCCTGGAAGTGAAGGCTCAGCAGCTGGCCGTCGACCCGGCTGCGCACGGTCACGGTATTGGCCGCCGTCACGGTACCCAGCCCGGTGAGATAGCGTGGCACCGCTTGTTCGGTCGCGGTCGCCGCCTGCACCGGCGCCAGCGCGCCGCCGAAACGGCCATGACGCGCGCCGCCCGGCCCCTGCGGGCCTTGTCCTGCTGCGGGAGCGCTGCTGCCGCTCGTGCCACGATCGTGCCAGAACCAGTAGGCGGCTCCGGCGATAATCACTACCGCCAGCGCGGCGCCCCAACGACGTATGTTACTGCCTTTCATTAGTTTACGGTCTCATCCTGAAGCGTTTCGCTGAATGATACTAGTTTAGTGAGGGAAGGGGCCGTAAAAATGGAGGAATTATGAAAAGAAGGTTGAGAAATGTCTGGATAACCGCCGCGACGCCGGGCGGTCTCGTTGGAGATTTCCGGGGTGATATCAACTTTTAGTTTAAAAAAGTAAAAAATAGTTGTATCCGGGAGGGCTTTAATTAGATTTATGCGGTGAATAAATCTGTGCATTTTCATAATAATAACATATGCACTTAAAAATCAACGTGTTAAATAATCAGGGGTCATTGTTGTGGCAAACGCAAACAAACTCACGCTCTTCATCGTCATTTTTATGCTGATGGGGATCCTCTCCGGCGCGGCTATCCATGCCTACGCGACGCCGACCACCATCTCCGCCTGGGCGGACAACATTACGCTGCTGACCGATCTGTTTCTGCGGTTGATCAAAATGGTCATCGCGCCGTTGGTGTTCAGCACCCTGACGGTCGGCATTATGCGTCTCGGCGAGACGGCGACCATTGGCCGGGTAGGCGGGAAGGCGATGGTGTGGTTCATCACCTCCTCGGTATTATCCATTCTCGTCGGGCTGGTGATCGTCACCTTCCAGCACCCGGGCGCCGGGTTAAACCTGGCGGTGCCGAAAGAGGCGGTGGATACCGGCCTGGCGGTCAGCGGCATGAGCCTGAAAGGATTCCTGTCGCACACTATCCCCACCAGCATCACCGAGGCGATGGCCAACAACGAGATCCTGCAGATTGTGGTGTTCTCGATGTTCTTTGGCATCGCCGGCGCGTCGCTGGGCGAGAAGTTTAATGCCCCGCTGGTGGCGGCCCTCAATGTGGTGTCGCACATTATGCTGAAGGTGACGGGCTATGTGATGTACGTTGCGCCGCTGGCTATCTTCGCCGCCATTTCGTCGGTGATTGCCTCCCAGGGGCTGGGGATCTTGCTCAACTACGCTTCGTTCATCGGCGGTTACTACCTGGCGGTGCTGTTGACCAGCGCGGTGCTGATTGCCGTTGGTTATATGGTGCTGAAGAAAGAGGTCTTCCGTCTGCTGAACATGCTGAAGGACCCGGTGCTGGTGGCGTTTACCACCAGCAGCTCCGAAGCGGCCTATCCGAAGACCCTTGAGCGGCTGGTGAAGTTTGGCTGCTCGCGTAATATCGTCTCGTTCGTCCTGCCGATTGGCTACTCATTCAACCTCGTGGGCTCGATGGTCTACTGCTCCTTCGCCGCGATGTTTATCGCTCAGGCCTATAACGTACCACTGAGCTTTAGCGAGATTACGGTCATGATGCTGACCCTGATGCTGGCCTCGAAAGGCATCGCCGGGGTGCCGCGCTCGGCGCTGGTGGTGCTGGCGGCCACGATCCCCAGCTTCAATATTCCGGTTGCCGGGATCCTGCTGCTGATGGGTATCGACCATTTCCTCGACATGGGGCGCTCCGCCATCAACGTGTTGGGTAACGGCATTGCCACCGCCATGCTGTCGAAAAACGAAGGTCTGCTGACCGACGAGGAAGCACAGCCGGACTGGGAAGCCGAGAAAGCGGAAGCCTGATCCTGCCGCGCCCTTTCACAGAGGGCGCCATTCCGCACGGAAAAAAAGACCCCTGACAGGCACGTCAGGGGTAATGTGACGAAGTATCAGTTTTCCTCGTAACTAGTCTTTTTTCTTATATAAAAACGCGCGGTAACGTCTTTATACCGAGGAAGCGTCAGAGTTTAACGTTATGTTCGGCAGCGCTGGCGCTTTTTTAGCATCCTGCAGCTATTTTCGGATTCCAGACAATATCACTACGGGAATATCTTATTCTCTTCTGTTCGCTATTTGCCTACCAGCGCTCACGTAACAGATTCATAAACTGGAAAAAGTCATGATTATTATTCAGGCTGTATTTTTCCATAATCTTATTCTTATGGTAAGCGGCGGTGCGGGGACTGACGCGCTGCAGGGCGGCGATTTTACTCATGTCCAGCCCTTCAAGAATACCGTGCACCACAGCGGTCTGCGACCGCGACAGGACACGATGCGGGCAGCTTGCGCAGCTCAGTTCCCGGCTCGTGGCGTCAGTGGCCGACGGGTCCATACAATGCTGTAGTTCGCTTTTAATGATCGCCAGCAGTTGTGGAATACTGGCCGTTTTCAGCGAGACAAAAATGACTCCTTTCAGGCAATTAATCATGAAATCGTCTTCCGGCAGCTGGTCGTAGCTGTGGAGGATAATCAGGGAGCTGCCTTTTTTTCTGTTTTTAATCAGGGTATTGCACAGATAGATTTCACCAGGGATCACTTCGCATATAATAATATCTTCGTCTGACAGGTCGTTATTGCGCCAGGAGAAACGGGCCCGCATCTCGTCCCGGGAGAGATCATTAACCATGGCGACCAGCGATTCACGTACAAAGGTGTTGCGGGTATTGATGGTGACATTAATGTTTCTCATGGCGTTATTTCCTTATGCAAAACATAACGCCATGCTGTGACAAATCCTCCGGGCGTATGCGGTGTGTTGATTTTATAAACGTACCTGTAATCGTTTTTAATTATTATAAAGTGAATTATTTACGACGCGTCGAACGCTTATCGTTAAACGTAAACTTCTGCCGTCTCCTGTCTTTTAGATAGGAAATAAAACTGTATACAGAGATGCTGAAGAAAAATATGCATAGCAATAATATTAACCACGTTTGCATGGCCATCGTTTTTACCTTGTTTGTGCTGCATGGTGTCAGAATTTACCGCGAACGGCTATTACGTTTTGTTATATGTTTTCCTGTCCACTGAAAATCATACGACATCATCCTGATGTGCTAGCACTATAAGAAAGTTCTTAAGCGCGTCGTCAGTCTCATTCCTCTCATTTCTCTCAGAAAATGAGAAAAATTAACACTTGCGAGTTATTCACACCCCGCGCAGCGGCCAGATCGCGCTTTCGATCAGGAAATAAACGCCAGTCCTTTGCCAAAGATCGCTCGTACGGGCAGGTGGATCCCTTGCTGGCGCGCCTTATGGCGCAGGCGGCTAATCACCACGTCGATGCGGTGCAGGTCAGGCTCGCTGTCGTGGGAAAACAGGCAGGCATGGAGATCCAGCTTACTGCACACCTCGTTGCGATTGCGCATTAACAGCTCCACCAGACGGTACTCCTGCTGGGTTAACTCCAGCGTCCGGGCATCGGGAGAAATCAGTTTATCCTCATGCAGACGCCACAGTCCGGTGGCGGCGGATGACGCGGTGCCGGGCGCCTCTGACGGAAGGGCGGCGGGTCGATCCTGCTGCAGGCGGGCGCCAAGGGCGGTGAGGGTCTCCGCAAGGTGGGCGAAGTTAACCGGCTTAATCAGGTAAGCATCGGCCCCAAGGCTGAGCGCCTGCAGTTTATCCTGCTGCTGGCCGCGGGCGCTGACCACCACCAGACCGTAGTGCCCCAGCTCATGCAGGTAGCTCAGCACGCTGAAGCCATCTTCCCCGGGCAGGCCGATATCAATCAGCACGATGTCCACCGGATGGCTGTGCAGTTGTCGCCAGAAGGCTTCGGCGCTGCGCGAGCCCCACACCTCGAAGCCGCGATAGCCCAGCCAGGCCAGCAGTTCATCCAGCAGATCGGCGTTATCTTCAATTATCGCCAGCCGTAAAGCCATACGTCGTTCTCCTCTTAAGCAACTGTCGGGAGGGTGAGAATAAAGGTGCAGCCGTCCGGGCCATGCTCGGCCAGCCACAGTTTGCCATCATGAGCCTGCACGATCTGACGCGCAACATACAGTCCGAGACCGGTGCCGCCCGGCACCGGCGACGTGTGCTCGCCGCGGCGGTAGCGCTCAAAGATCAGTTCCGCTTGCCCGTCGGGCAGGCCCGGGCCGTGGTCGCGAATGCGCAGCTCGGTATGCCCGGCTTCGGAGCGGATATCGATGGCGATTTCACCGGGGGGCGAATACTTCACCGCGTTATCCAGCAGATTGGCGATGGCGATGCACAGCAGGCCGGCATCGGCCTGCAGCTGCGGGCTTTCCACCGCGCCGTAATGGCGGATGTTCAGGTAATGGTCGTGGGAGATGGCCACCACCGAGGCGGCCATGTTGATCACCGACAGCAGGGCGATCTGCTGGCGATCGACGTGCAGGTCGTGTGAGGCGAGCCGGGCGTCGGCGAGGCAGTTATCGGTGAGCTGCACCAGACGGGTGGCGGCGCGCCCGATGCGATCGAAGCGCGCCTCCTGGCTGGCCGAGGCGGCCGAGAGGCGGAGATTTTCCAGCGCTGCCTGGATCACCGCCAGCGGCGTGCGGAATTCGTGCGCTACCATGCCCATAAACTGTCGCTGATGGAAGCTGGCTTCACGCTCAATCTGCAGCTCACGCGCCAGGCGCTGCTTCTGCTCCAGCTGGCGGTTTTCAGCGCGCACCCGCAGGATGGCAATGATCAGCACCGTAATGATGTGGACGATCAGCGCATACTGCCAGAGGGAATAGATCGCCATATGGAACGGGATTATCCCGTGGATCGACAACTGCACCAGCACCGCGGCGGCGACGTAGAACGGCGGCAGCAGACCCAGCAGCAGGGTGTTACGGTCGATAGCTTTTTTGCGCCACAGCCACCAGGAGGTGAACAGCAGCACCGGGGTGATAATGATGAAGATCACCCCTTCAATCTGCATCGCGAAGCCGTAAAACCCCAGTGGAATGCTGCACTGCAGCACCAGGTTGAGCACCACCGCGGCGATCAGTAGCTGATGAAGCCGCGGCATATTCTTCTTCAAATCAAAAATCTCGCTGTGCAGCCAGAGGGCGGTGGCATAGCTGAACAGGGAGAGGCTGCTGATCATAAAGTCCTGGAACGGCAGCGCCGCGTGGCCGAAAAACCACTCCGGGAAGCCGTGCAGGGCGGCCACCAGCGGATAATTGAGCGAGAAAAGACAGATGCCCCACAGCAGACGCCGGCGCAGGGCTAGCGCCAGCCACAGCGCCACGCCGCTGGCGACGGCGGCCAGGCCGAAGTAGAAGCTCCAGAAAGCGGTGTCGGCGGTCGCCCGCTGCACAAATTCCTGCGGCGAAGAGAGCGAGGCCAGCAGGATCAGGGTGCTGGTGCTGTGCAGGCGAAAGACCACCTCATAGCCAGCGGCGGTTGGCGGCGGGGGGATAATCAGCACGCTTTCCCGGTAGTGCAGGTCGCTCTCGCGGGCGACGTCGCGGTCGCCAAAGGTGCGCTGTTCCCAGGGGGCATCGCTGCCCAGAGGTCGGTAGTAAATGGTCAGATGGTCGACAAAAGAGGGGCCCAGCTGCAGCCAGCGCGGCTCCCCGGCAAACCACGTTCCCGGCAGCTCGCTGCGCAGCCACCAGGTTTTTCGCGAATAACCAAAGGAGGGGATCTGCCGGGTGGTGGCGAGCTGGTCTGTGGGCAGGGCGGCGAAGCGATCGATGGTCATCTGGCCGCTGGCGTCCGCGTACCACTGGACCGGAATATCAATGCCCATCTGGCGCGTCGCCGCCTGCGCCTGTGGGGCGACCAGCAGCAAGAGTAATCCATAGCTGAGCAGCCAGCCTGCCAGGAACCGCGGCCGGCAACGCCGGACCGCTGCGAAGATCGCAGACACCCTTTTCAATCACGCCCCCTTGCGGCATGCCAACGATACAGACCGCAGACATCTGGCTACGGTATGGATAATACGCCCCCGGAAGTGGGGTAGAGTGGACAGGCCTGTCCGGACGAACAGGCCATTTTGCGTGGGAGACCAGGAATATTCCAGCGTAATCTGCAGCGCCACGATCAGGACAGACCTGCTGCGCGGCGGCGGTGGGCTGGGGTTAGCGGAAAACCACCTGCGCCCAGCGGGCCAGCCCGGCGGTTACCGAGCCAAAATCATCGCCACCGGCCAGCGGAATACCCGGCAGCTGGGCGGTCAGCGCCTTTTTGATCAGCGGCGAGCGGGCGCTGCCGCCGGTAAGATAGATCACGTCCGGGGTGGTCTGGCTGCTGTCGAGCGCGAGCTGCACCTGTTCCATAATGCGGGTCAACGGTTGATCCAGCGCGGCTTCCAGACCCTGCTGGGCGATGGCGGTGGCCAGCTCGTCCTGAATAAACGGCAGCGCGGTTTCGACGCTGGCGGCGCTGGAGAGGGCGATTTTGCTCTCTTCGGCGCTGCGCACCAGACGATAGCTGAGACGCTGGCGCCAGACCTTCAGCAGCAGAGCCACCTTGTCGGCATCCCGGGCGCTGCGCAGCAGATCGTTAAGCAGACGGCCGTTGGCGGTGCTGTAGAAATCGCTCTGTGCTGGCACGTCGTTGATGGCCACCGCGTTCCACCACGGGAGGATCGGCAGCGCGGTGCCTTTCTCCGTTTCGCCGCCCATGCCGAGGAGGGGCATCAGGCATTTGAAGGCCAGGGCAATGTCGAGGTCGTTGCCGCCGATGCGGCAGCCGCTGTGGCCGAGCAGGCTCTGCTGGCGGTCGGCGCGCTCCCGCCACTGCGGGCCCATCAATAGCAAGGAACAGTCGGTGGTCCCACCGCCGATATCGACGACCAGCACCCGCTTTTCTTCATTGAGGGTCGCTTCGAAATCGAGCCCGGCGGCAACCGGTTCAAACTGGAAGACCACATCGCGGAAACCGGCGCGGAGAGCCGCCCGCTCAAGGATCCCCTGCGCCTGGGCGTTCGCGTCGTCGCCGCCGAGGCCCTGGAAGTTAATCGGTCGGCCAATCACCGCCTGGTCGATCTGCTCGGGCAGCTGGCTCTCAGCCTGCAGTTTGATGTGCAGCATCATGGCGCAGACCAGGTCTTCAAACAGGGCCACCTGCTGCGGCTTCAGCCCGCTGGCGCCGAGGAAGGATTTTGGCGATTTAACGAAGTAGACCTCTTCCGGATCTTCAACATACTGATGCAGCGAGGCGAGACCGA
Source organism: Klebsiella sp. PK18 (assembly GCF_057784655.1). Lineage (NCBI taxonomy): Bacteria > Pseudomonadati > Pseudomonadota > Gammaproteobacteria > Enterobacterales > Enterobacteriaceae > Klebsiella > Klebsiella sp. PK18. The sequence continues at coordinate 1,692,232 of NZ_CM173493.1, forward strand.
ACTGCACGCTGTTGCGCAGCACCTCGATGTCTTCGTCGCGGTTGGCGGCAATGGCCCGGCGCAGCAGCGCCTGGTTTTCATCGCTGTGGGTGGGGACGTCATGATGGCGATAGAGCCACTCGCTGACCGCTTCGCGCGTTGGCGCGCAGAGCATCGAGGGCAGCAGCGCGCTGCCGTTTTCCAGTGTCAACAGCTGAGGGGTGTTTTCCCGCATCACGGCCACCGAACAGTTGGCGGTGCCGTAGTCAAAACCAATAAACATCGTCTGCAAAATCCCCATGCCGGTGAAGAAGGGGGGCGACTTTAGCGGATCGTCGCCAAGCCGACAACTGGAATTTAAAAGCAAGGCGCTGACGGTCAAGGGCGACTATCATTGAAACGCTATATAAAGGAGAGCTTATGGTGCTGTTACCCTGGACCCCGCCTTACGACTGGGCGTGGATGGTTGGTTTTCTGAAGGCGCGTGCCGTCGCCGGCGTCGAGCGCTTTGATGAAGGAGGCTATAGTCGCAGCTTTGGCGTTGAAGGGCATCGCGGGCTGATTCATCTGGCGCCGGACGAAGAGGCGCAGGGCCTGCGGGTGACCCTCTCCCCGGGGCTGCAACCGGTGGCGGAGATCTGCTATGCGCGAATTGGCCAGCTGTTTGATTTAGCCTGCGACCCGCGGCAGGTCGCCGGGGCGTTGGGCTTTCTGGCCCAGGCGCGGCCGGGGCTGCGCCTGCCGGGGGCGCTGGATGCCTTCGAACAGGCGGTGCGGGCGGTGCTGGGCCAGCTGGTGAGCGTGGCGATGGCCGCCCGGCTCACTGCCAAAGTGGCGGCTGGCTGGGGCGAACCGCTGACGGACGCGCGCGGCTATGTGTTATTCCCGACGCCAGAGGCGCTGTCCCGGGCCGACCCGCAGGCACTGAAGGCGCTGGGAATGCCGCTTCGGCGCGCGGAGGCGCTGATCCACCTCGCCCGGGCGGCGCTCAGCGGCGAGCTGCCCCTGACGGCGCCAGCGGACATCGACGCCGGGCTGCGTCAACTGCAGAGCCTGCCCGGGATTGGCCGCTGGACGGCAAACTACTTTGCTCTGCGCGGCTGGCAGGCGAAAGATATCTTTTTGCCGGATGATTACCTGATTAAACAGCGCTTTCCGGGAATGACCCCGGCCGCCATCGCTCGCTATGCCCGTCGCTGGCAGCCGATGCGATCGTATGCGCTGTTGCATATCTGGTATACCGACGACTGGATCCCGGCGGCGGAATAGCCGTCCGGGGCGCATACCACTGGTATCGGGACGCTGAAATCCCTATAATTGCCGCGTTTGGCGGTCCGCCGCCACCCTCCATCTCTATCCAGGTTAATCAGGTCGCAAAAATTTATGACTGATATGTCCCATCAGTGCGTCATTGTAGGTATCGCCGGCGCATCGGCTTCTGGCAAAAGTCTTATTGCCAGTACTCTCTATCGCGAATTGCGTGAACAAGTTGGCGACGAACATATTGGCGTCATTCCGGAAGACAGCTATTACAAAGATCAAAGTCATCTGTCGATGGAAGAGCGCGTCAAAACCAACTATGACCACCCGAGCTCAATGGACCACAGTCTGTTGTTCCAGCACCTGCAGATGCTGAAAAGCGGCCAGCCGATTGAACTGCCGGTCTATAGCTACGTCGAGCATACCCGCACCCCGAACACCATTCACGTCGAGCCGAAGAAGGTGATCATTCTTGAAGGGATCCTGCTGCTGACCGACGCGCGCCTGCGTAACGAGCTTAACTTCTCTATTTTCGTCGACACCCCGCTCGATATTTGCCTGATGCGCCGTATTAAGCGCGACGTTAACGAGCGCGGCCGCTCCATGGACTCGGTGATGGCCCAGTACCAGAAGACTGTGCGCCCGATGTTCCTGCAGTTTATTGAACCGTCGAAGCAGTATGCCGACATCATCGTGCCGCGCGGCGGCAAAAACCGCATCGCGATTGATATTCTGAAGGCCAAAATCAGTCAGTTCTTTGAATAACCTGGCCGAATTGTGTAACGTGCAAAGAGTAGCCCTGTTGCCCTCTCCGCCGCGAAGCGTGCGGGAAGCAGCCTTATAAGGAGAAAGCCCATGCGTCTGTGTGACCGAGATATCGAAGCCTGGTTGGATGAAGGGCGACTCGCCATCAATCCGCGCCCACCCGTTGAGCGTATTAATGGCGCGACGGTTGATGTACGGCTGGGTAATAAATTCCGCACCTTCCGCGGCCACACGGCGCCGTTTATCGATTTAAGCGGTCCGAAGGCCGAGGTCAGCGCCGCGCTGGACCGCGTGATGAGCGAAGAGATTGTCCTGCCGGAAGGGGAGGCCTTTTTCCTGCATCCGGGCGAACTGGCGCTGGCGGTGACCTATGAGTCAGTCACCCTGCCTGCCGATCTGGTGGGCTGGCTGGACGGACGCTCCTCACTGGCGCGGCTGGGGCTGATGGTGCACGTTACCGCGCACCGCATCGACCCGGGCTGGTCCGGCTGCATCGTGCTTGAGTTCTACAACTCCGGCAAACTGCCGCTGGCGCTGCGCCCGGGAATGCCTATCGGCGCGCTAAGCTTTGAGCCATTATCGGGCCCGGCGGCCCGGCCGTATAACCGCCGTGAAGACGCCAAATATCGCGACCAGCAGGGCGCGGTGGCGAGCCGAATCGACAAGGATTGATAACGTCAACGGGGTGTTGCTGAGGGTGCCATGAGACGAATACTGACAACGCTGATGATCCTGCTGGCGGTCATTGTCGCCGGGCTTACCTCGTTGGTATTGCTGGTCAATCCCAACGATTTTCGCGCCTATATGGTGCATGAGGTGGCAGAGCGCAGCGGTTATCAGCTTGAACTCGATGGCCCGCTGCGCTGGCATGTCTGGCCGCAGCTCAGCATTCTCAGCGGACGCATGACGCTGACCGCCCGGGGCGCTGAAGAGCCGGTGATCCGCGCCGACAACATGCGCCTCGACGTGGCGCTGCTGCCGTTGCTGTCGCACCAGCTGCAGGTGAAGCAGGTGATGCTCAAGGGGGCGGTGATCCAGCTGACTCCGAAAACCGAAGCGGTTCGCGATAGCGCTGCGCCGGTGGTGCCGCATGACAACACCCTGCCGCAGGCCCCGGAGGACCGCGGGTGGTCCTACGACGTGCGCCAGCTGCAGGTGGCCGACAGCGTGCTCTTCTTCCAGCATGAGAACGGCGAGCAGGTCACTGTGCGTGATATCCGCCTGCAAATGGAGCAGGATGAGAATCACCGGGCCACCGTCGACTTCTCCGGCCGGATCAACCGCGACCAGCGCGACCTGGCGTTGAGCTTCTCCGCTACCGTGCAGGGCGGCGACTATCCCCACTCCTTAAAAGCCGACTTTAGCCAGCTAAGCTGGCAGCTGCGCGGCGCCGAGCTGCCTCCTGATGGCATTAATGGCCAGGGCAGCCTGCAGGCCAGCTGGCAGGAAGATGGCAAAACTCTGCGCTTTGACAACCTGAATCTGATGGCCAGCGGCAGCACCCTTACCGGCAACGGCAGCGTGGTGCTGGGGGATCGCCCGGACTGGTCGCTGGATCTCCACGCGACCACCCTGAATCTCGACAGCCTGCTGGCGCCCTCCTCGCCAGCGACCGACAGCAGCGCCAGCCAGCAGGGCCAGAGCCAGACGCGACCGCTGCGTCCGGTAATCGCCGACAGCGATGAGCGCGAAGATTACCAGAGCCTGCGCGGCTTTAACGGCCGGATGGCCCTGAGCGCCGACCAGTTGCAGTGGCGTGGCCTGAACTTCACCCAGGTGCAGAGCGAAATCAGCAACCAGCAGGGGCTGCTGACGGTCAGCAAAATGCAGGGCAACCTCGACGGCGGGCAGCTCTCTCTCCCCGGCACTCTGGATGCCCGAGGCGACACGCCGCACGCGACGTTCCAGCCGGCGCTGCAGAATGTGGAGATCGGTTCGCTGATCAAAGCCTTTAACTATTCATTAAACCTGACCGGCAAGCTGTCGCTGACCGGCGAGTTTTCCGGAACGCGCATTGACGCGGATGATTTCCGCCGTCACTGGCAGGGGCAGGCCCAGCTGCAGATGGCCGATACCCGTACCGAGGGGTTGAATTTCCAGCAGCTGGTGCAGCAGGCCGTGGAGCGCAGCACCAACGTGCGGGCGCAGGAGAATTACGACAATGCCACCCGCCTGGATTCCGTGAGCAGCCAACTGATGCTGGATAACGGGGTGGTGACGCTGAACCGCCTGCAGGGGCAGTCCGACGTGATGGCGATGACCGGCGAAGGTCAGCTTGATCTGCAGAAAGAGAACTGCGATATGCGCTTTAACGTGCGCGTGCTCGGCGGCTGGAAAGGGGAGGGCAAACTTATCGACCGCCTGAAACAGACCGCCATCCCGCTGCGCATCTACGGCGACTGGCAGTCGCTGAGCTACAGCCTGCAGGTCGATCAAATCCTGCGCAAACAGCTACAGGATGAAGCGAAGCAGCGCCTCAACGACTGGGTTGAGCGTAATAAAGGCAGCAAAGAGAGCAAAGACGCCAAAAAACTGCTTGATAAGCTGTAATCTCCACCACCGCGGCCCGGGCCTTCCGGGCTGTGAGATTGTCGTCAGAGGGTGATGTCATGTTGATGCCGGGTGGCGGCTACGCCTGACCCGGCCTGGGTTGTGCGCTGGGGGTAATCCCCCGGTTTATGTCGCCATCCCGTAGGCCTGATAAGCGCAGCGCCATCAGGCATGGGTTTGATTATCCATCCCACCGCCCGGGATACCCCGGGCCGTTTTATGCCTGACGATTACACCTCATAATCCAGCTTATCCTGCTTTACCGGCGGGACGATCTGCACCTTTTGCACCCGATGGCTGTCGACCTGCAGCGTGCGCAGCGTATAGCCGTCAATCTCAATGGTCTCCCCCACCTGCGGCACATGCTGCAGATATTCCATCAGCAGACCGGCGACGGTGTGGTACTCCCGTTTATCATCCAGCGGCAGCGGAACGTACTGCACCAGATCCTCCAGCGGCATATGGCCGTTAACCGTCCACGAACCGTCCTGATGATGCTGAATATCGTGCCGGGCATCGATCTCCTCCACCTCGTTAGGCAGATTACCGGCGATGGTCTCCATCACGTCGCTCAGGGTCACAATCCCCTCGACGGAACCAAACTCATCGACCACAAAGGCGAAGTGGGTGCGGGCCTGACGGAACTGCTCAAGCGCGGAGAGGAGCGGTAACCCCTCCGGAAAGACTAACGGCTGCCGCACCAGCACCTGCAGGTCCAGCGGCTCCTGGCGCAGGGACTGCTGGAGCAGGTCAATAACATGAACCACCCCCAGCAGGTCTTCATTATCTTTCCCGCCGGTCACCACCAGCCGGGTGTGCTGATTTTTCTCCACCAGGCTGCGGATCTCTTCCTCCGGCGCGCTGAGGTTGATGCGCTCGATATCATGGCGCGACGTCATAATACTGCTGACGCTGCGCTGATTAAGGTTCAGCACCCGCTCAATCATCAACCGTTCCTGCGGATTAAACAAAGGATGATGGTCCTGATCAGCTACCAGCGACGCCGTGTCAGCATCCAGTTCAGCTTTTTCCTTCTGGCCGCTCAGCAGGTTCATCACCGCCTCGGTGGTGCGCTGACGCAGCGTCATATTGGCCGACAGGAAGCGACGGCGGTTAAACAGCGCCAGCTGATTAAGGGCTTCAATCATGACCGAGAAGCCAATCGCCGCGTACAGATAGCCTTTTGGAATAATAAAGCTGAAGCCTTCAGCAATCAGGCTGAAGCCGATCATCAGCAGGAAGCTCAGACAGAGGATGACAATGGTCGGGTGGCTGTTAACGAAGCGCGTCAGGGCCTTGCTGGCCATCAGCATCAGGCTGATGGCGATGATCACCGCGGCCATCATCACCGCCAGGTGGTCGACCATGCCGACGGCAGTGATCACCGAGTCGAGCGAAAAGATGGCGTCGAGCACCACGATCTGCGCCACCACGGCCCAGAATTTCGCCCCTCTGCGCTGGGTGGGATTATCGCTGTCCTTCCCCTCCAGCCGTTCGTTGAGTTCGACGGTGGCTTTAAACAGCAGGAATAAGCCGCCGAACAGCATAATTAAATCGCGGGCGCTGAAGCTGAAGTCGTGAAAAACAATCAGCGGTTTGGTCAGGGTCACCAGCCAGGAGATAGAGGCCAGCAGCAGCAGACGCATGACCATTGCCAGCAGCAGACCGGTGATACGAGCGCGGTCGCGCTGGGCGGGCGGCAGCTTTTCGGCGAGGATAGCGATGAAAACCAGGTTATCGATACCCAACACCAGTTCGATAACCACCAGCGTGACGAGACCTGCCCAGATTGACGGATCGGCAATCCATTCCATATGTATTAAAACCTGTACGACTGCGGTATGTGTTACCACGATCATGGATAAGATGAGTCTAAAATGCAATAACGACGCGGATATCACTCCGCCAGGGGTGGATATATTTCCAGCAAATTAAGAGAACAGAAAAGAATTATGTTCCAGAAAAGATCAGCGGAAAAATAACAATATGGCGGAACGCGCTGGAATAAGCTTGCTGATATCAGAACCATAACCCGCTGCGTTCTGCCCGGCGCAAAAGCGCGGGCAGTCCCGTCGTTCTCCACGGTAGGCACCCTTCCTCATCCCCGGGTGAAGTGCGAAGCCCGCTCACAAAATCGGCATAATTCACATCATGAAGTGAGCGCAGAATAGCGCCGATCGCAGTTCTCTGCCGTGGTTTCCGGTTATTATCCTGCCATATCTGGCTGTTTGTGCTGAAATATATTGCCTGGTGAAATTAATTATCTATATCTATTCTTTCCGGACACATGGGCGCCGCAGCCTGCAGCTGGCAGGGTCTGCGTACCAAAGGCCGCGGTGTAGGGGCCTTGCGGCGACATCGCGCTGTGCAGGGAAGCGGGCCGCTGAATATCCTGATGGAGAATAAGATTATTCTCACTTCAAACTGTTGGTAAAAGGAAGTTGTGTGTATTCTTTTAGGTGACAGTGAATTTAAGAATTTGGCGGGCAGATGCCCGGGCAGTATCCGTGTATTATCAGTTCCAATGGATTTGTGACATGTACAATTTTGCAAAACTGCGTGTTTTGCAACCAAACAGGTGAAGATGAATATGGCGAATTTGAAAGCGGTTATTCCGGTCGCAGGACTAGGCATGCATATGCTGCCGGCCACAAAGGCAATTCCTAAGGAGATGCTGCCGATCGTTGATAAGCCAATGATTCAGTACATTGTTGACGAAATCGTCGCCGCCGGGATCAAAGAGATTGTCCTGGTGACGCACTCCTCGAAGAATGCAGTGGAAAACCACTTTGATACCTCCTACGAGCTGGAAGCCCTGCTTGAACAGCGCGTGAAGCGCCAGCTGCTGGCGGAAGTCCAGGCCATTTGCCCTCCGGGCGTAACCATCATGAACGTGCGCCAGGCGCAGCCGCTGGGTCTGGGCCACTCCATCCTCTGCGCCCGCCCGGTAGTCGGGGACAACCCGTTTGTGGTGGTGCTGCCGGATATCATTCTCGACGGCGGCACCGCGGACCCGCTGCGCTATAACCTCGCCGCCATGGTCGCCCGCTTTAACGAGACCGGCCGCAGCCAGGTGCTGGCGAAACGCATGCCGGGGGATCTCTCCGAATACTCCGTTATCCAGACCAAAGAGCCCATGGTGGCGGAAGGGCAGGTGGCGCGTATCGTTGAGTTCATTGAAAAACCGGACGAACCTCAGACCCTGGACTCCGACCTGATGGCAGTGGGCCGCTACGTGCTGTCGGCAGATATCTGGGCTGAACTTGAACGAACCCAGCCGGGCGCCTGGGGCCGTATCCAGCTAACCGACGCCATTGCCGAACTGGCGAAGAAGCAGTCCGTTGACGCGATGCTGATGACCGGTGAAAGCTATGACTGCGGTAAAAAAATGGGCTACATGCAGGCCTTCGTCACCTACGGAATGCGTAACCTGAAAGAAGGCGCCAAATTCCGCGAAAGCATTAAAAAACTGCTGGCCTGACAGCTGGTGTGAAGATGAGCGGCAGGGCAAAGGCTTTCGCCACGCCGCTCATAACGTTATGCAGAAATTATTCATAACGTGAATGTTATAACGATTGTAAAGAAACGTATGGCTTCGGAGACTTCTGGTAGTTTGTCTCTGGCCTCTGTGGTGCAATGGTCGGAGTAGCGGCAATAATGCTTTGTGAATAGTCACTTAGTGCGACAATTCTTAAAGCGCAGGGAAAGCGGTCAACGTCAGCCAAAAATAAAACTTGACTGCGATCATGTTTCCGCTTTAAACATCTCACTTGCATGCATAAAAATGTGAAATGAATTGGCATGCGAGCTGGTACAGACATTACGGATAATCCCTGAGCACGGCAGTGGACATCATCGAAGGATCACAGGTATATGAACTGGCAACTCATCTCATTTTTTGGCGATAGCACCGTTTTGCTGCCCAGCGCAGCGGCGCTGTTTATTGTCCTGATGCTGCGTAAAACGTCACGGTTGCTGGCGTGGCAGTGGAGTTTGCTGTTCGGCATCACCGGCGCCATCGTCTGCGCCTCCAAACTGGCCTTTATGGGCTGGGGTCTGGGAATTCGCGAGCTGGATTACACCGGCTTCAGCGGCCACTCAGCGCTCTCCGCAGCCTTCTGGCCTATCTTCCTGTGGCTGCTTAGCGCTCGTTTTTCCACGGGTTTGCAAAAAGCAGCCGTCGCCACCGGCTATATTCTGGCCGCTGTGGTGGGTTATTCACGGTTGGTCATCCATGCGCATTCCGTCTCGGAAGTGATCGCTGGCCTGCTGCTCGGCGCTGCTGGCAGCGCTTTGTTCCTGTTGTTGCAAAAAAGTACCACCCATTCGAAAAGCGTGAGTATTTCGAAGGGGGGCGTCGCGTGTCTGGTGATGGTCCCGCTTATCCTGTTGCATAGCGGCAATAAAGCGCCGACTCAGTCCCTGCTGGGGCAAATTGCCACCGCAGTAGGACCGCTGGATAAACCCTTTACGCGTACCGATCTGCATAAGCAGGCCTGGTAATCGCCATTTGTTTTATAGGGGAAATTAAGTTTTCGCCGGTTAATTAGACAAATAAGAAAATAATCTACTATATGCCAGTCAATTGATAATTCATATTTATGAAATAATGCAGTGCTACTACATTGTTATTGTCAATTTGCGTGGATATAGCCGTGGTCAGACGTTTCTTAAATGCGTTCAGAAAGCACCTGTTCCACGTTGGATGAATAATCCTGCATCGAGAAACTATTAGAAATTGTAGTTGACTGTCGCGTCATCATCTGATTTTGAAATGACGTAAGCGTGATGAAAAAGGTCTTTTTTTACAGAGAGTTATCTGTGTCTGTAGCGGTATGGCTGCGCCAGGCAGATGTTTGGTAGATACGAGCAATAAATAATCTTTATTGGCGAACCGCTTATTTTTCGCCAATAAAACAGCGGATGGGATTAATTGGCAGATATTCGGCATCAAGACTCCCAATTGTGACCGAAATCCCGTAGACTTAACGCCGCAAAAAATAAAGGCCTGACCAATTTATCACCCACAGGCCGATTAAATACGCCGTTCAGGTAGTCAGTGCGCTGGTAGCTGTTAAGCCAGGGGCGGTAGCGTCGCTGAAACTACCTGCTGCTGTGCACATATCTTCTCTGAACGGCTATAACAATCGATGCACTTTGGGTGATTGACGCCATAAGATATCTATCAAGCTCATCAGATATCCTCATAAAGGGGTCAGGCGCGGCTGCTGATATCGCCTGTACACCAACTTTCCCGTCTCATCGATAGCCTGTACGGTAAAATTCGCCTACATTGTGAGCTGGGTGGATGTGATAAGGATTACGAGCAGCTTAGGGTAACTGTACTTGCCTCGCCGGTGTTGCACAGTGAAGTCAGCTGGTGCCGCGAGCGCTTTCTATCTTAGTATTCCCCTCATTCTCATTGAGATACGACAGCGGGGCTGAAAATGGATCTTGTACAATGATAAAAATTGCGCGCATTGCCGTGACATTGGGCTTGCTTTCCTCACTGGGAGCCCAGGCTTACGCGGCCGGGTTAGTAGTAAATGATAATGATCTCCGTAACGACCTCGCCTGGCTTTCCGATCGCGGGGTCATCCATCTGAGCCTGTCGACCTGGCCACTGAGCCAGGAAGAGATCGCCCGGGCACTAAAAAAGGCCAAACCTTCCTATTCTTCCGAGCAAGTGGTGCTGGCTCGAATTAACCAGCGACTGTCTGCTTTAAAAGCCGATTTCCGGGTCACCGGCTACACCTCAACCGACCAGCCGGGCACTCCGCAGGGGTTTGGCCAGACGCAGCCAGCAGATAACTCGTTAGGCCTGGCGTTTAACAACAGCGGCGAATGGTGGGATGTCCACCTACAGGGTAACGTCGAAGGGGGGGAGCGGATCAGTAACGGCTCGCGCTTCAACGCCAACGGCGCCTACGGTGCGGTGAAATTCTGGAACCAGTGGCTCTCCTTTGGCCAGGTACCGCAGTGGTGGGGACCGGGTTATGAAGGAAGCCTGATCCGCGGGGATGCGATGCGACCGATGACCGGTTTTCTGATGCAGCGAGCCGAGCAGGCGGCGCCGGAAACCTGGTGGCTGCGCTGGGTAGGCCCGTGGCAGTACCAGATCTCCGCCAGCCAGATGAATCAATATACCGCGGTACCTCATGCCAAAATTATCGGCGGTCGTTTTACATTCACGCCGTTCCAGTCATTAGAATTAGGCGCGTCGCGCATTATGCAGTGGGGGGGGGAAGGCCGACCGGAATCCTTCAGCAGTTTCTGGGATGGCTTCACTGGCCATGACAATACCGGAACGGATAACGAACCTGGTAACCAGCTGGCCGGATTTGACTTTAAGTTTAAACTCGAGCCAACTCTCGGCTGGCCGGTGAGCTTCTACGGACAGATGATCGGCGAAGATGAGTCAGGTTATCTGCCTTCGGCCAATATGTATCTGGGCGGTGTGGAAGGCCACCACAGCTGGGGTAAGGATGCTGTTAACTGGTACCTGGAAGCACATGACACGCGCACCAATATGAGCCGAACCAATTACAGTTATACGCATCATATCTATAAGGATGGCTACTATCAGCAGGGTTATCCGCTGGGTGACGCAATGGGCGGGGATGGTCAACTCGTTGCCGGTAAAGTTGAGCTTATTACGGAGGATAACCAGCGCTGGAGCACGCGTTTAGTATACGCGAAGGTTAACCCGGAGAATCAGTCGATCAACAAAGCGTTCCCTCATGCGGATACTCTAAAAGGTGTACAGCTGGGCTGGAGCGGCGATGTTTATCAGTCGGTCCGCTTGAATACTTCACTGTGGTACACCAACGCTAACAACAGCGACAGCGATGACGTTGGGGCCAGCGCAGGGATAGAGATACCATTTAGTTTATAAGGCTGAATGCTGAAAACAGGGGAGAGTGGGTGGTAGCGCTGCAGGACGCAGTCAGCTTTTCTCTCTTCATAAGCCGGCAGGGAAGCAACGGCGATGACAGCTGCTCAGGAATTGGCAAATTTTGATTTACTGATGATGTGACATTATGAAGAAAAAAATTGTTAGATTTTCGGCATTAGCATTGGCGATTGGTTTTTTATCGGGTTGTACGGTTATCCCAGGCCAAGGGTTAAATAGTCTGCGGAAGAACGTGGTTGAGCTTCCTGATAGCGACTACGATCTGGACAAACTGGTGAACGTGTATCCGATGACTCCAGGACTGATCGATCAGCTCCGTCCGGAAACCGTTCTTGCTCGTCCAAATCCCCAGTTAGATAATTTACTGCGCAGTTATGAATATCGCATTGGAGTTGGCGATGTGTTGATGGTTACGGTATGGGACCACCCGGAACTGACGACTCCTGCAGGTCAATACCGTAGCGCCAGCGACACCGGTAACTGGGTTAACTCTGACGGTACCATCTTCTATCCTTATATCGGTAAAGTACAGGTGGCAGGGAAAACGCTTAGCCAGGTACGCCAGGATATTGCCAGCCGTTTGACAACATACATCGAAAGTCCACAGGTTGACGTTAGTGTTGCAGCATTCCGTTCGCAAAAAGCCTATGTAACTGGCGAGGTAGCAAAATCAGGACAGCAGCCAATTACTAATATCCCCCTTACGGTTATGGATGCCATTAATAATGCTGGTGGACTGGCTCCTGATGCCGACTGGCGGAATGTTGTGTTAACACATAATGGTAAAGACACAAAAGTCTCTTTATATGCATTAATGCAGAAAGGTGACTTGACTCAAAATCACTTACTTTATCCCGGCGATATCCTTTTTGTACCACGTAATGATGATCTAAAAGTATTTGTCATGGGTGAGGTGGGCAAACAAAGTACTTTAAAAATGGACCGTAGTGGTATGACGGTAGCTGAAGCTTTAGGTAATGCCGAAGGAATGTCTCAAGCATTCAGTGACGCAACAGGAATATTTGTCATTCGTCAGTTAAAAGATGATAAGCAGGGTAAAATTGCTAACATTTATCAGCTCAACGCCCAAGACGCTTCTGCTATGGTACTTGGTACAGAATTCCAGTTACAGCCATACGATATAGTATATGTCACAACTGCTCCTTTGGTACGTTGGAATCGTGTCATCTCGCAGCTTGTACCGACTATAACTGGCGTGCATGATATGACAGAAACTGGGAAATTCATAAGGACTTGGTAATAACTATGTTTAATTCAATCCTTGTTGTTTGTACCGGTAATATTTGTCGCTCACCATTAGGCGAAAGATATTTAAGAGCAGCCTTGCCTGAAAAAAAAATAGATTCTGCTGGAACAGGGGCATTAGTTGGTTATCAGGCAGATCCAACAGCAATTAAAATTGCTTTAGAGCATGATATATCGCTCGAAGGACATATAGCCAAACAATTTACTTCAACAATGTCTAGACATTACGATTTGATTTTAGTAATGGAAAAATATCATATAGAAAAAATAGGTCGCATAGCTCCTGAAGCTAGAGGCAAAACAATGCTGTTCGGTCATTGGTTAAATCAAAGGGAAATTCCTGACCCGTACAAAAAAAGTGAGGAAGCGTTTGCTTCAGTTTATCAGTTAATTGAGCAAGCCGGCATGCGCTGGGTTGATAAATTAAGCGGCAGTTATTAGGAATAATTATATGGCATCTATTACTAATAAGAATGAAATAAAGGACTCGGGTGAACTGGATTTAGGTCGCCTTTTAGGTGAATTAATTGATCACAGAAAGCTTATTATATCTGTGACCTCGCTTTTTACTTTATTAGCACTAATTTATGCTTTGTTTGCAACTCCTGTATATCAAGCTGATGCGCTAGTGCAAGTTGAGCAGAAACAAGCGAATGCTATTCTTAGTAATCTAAGTCAATTGTTACCTGATAGTCAACCGCAATCGGCACCTGAAATAGCTTTATTACAATCAAGAATGATTTTGGGCAAAACAGTTGATGATTTAAATTTACAAACACGAGTTGAGCCACTTTATTTCCCATTATTTGGAAAGGGATGGGCTCGCTTGACGAACAAAAATGCTGGTAGTTTGGATGTAGTCAAGTTTTATCTATCGGGCGCAAATGATGAAGATGCACCTGATGCAGAAGTTAGAGTAATTGATAAAAATCACTTCGAGATTACAGTTAATGACAATGTATATAAAGGAACAGTAGGGGAGTTATTACAAAACAATGATGTAATTATAAAAGTAGATAGAATAAATTCAGAAGCGGGTAATGAATTTAAACTTACATACTATAGTCGCTATAAAGCGATAGCTAATTTACAAGAAAACCTTTCGGTAATTGATAAAGGTAAAGATACTGGAATGCTAACTCTCTCACTGAGTGGTTACGATCCAGTATTGATTCAAAAAATAGTTGATAACATTGCATCCAATTATTTAGCTCAAAATATAGCAAGGCAAGCAGCGCAAGATGCGAAAAGTTTAGATTTTCTGAATGAACAATTGCCAAAAGTAAGAAGTGATCTCGACTTAGCTGAAAGTAAGTTAAATGAATATAGGAAAAAAAGTGATTCTGTAGACCTTACACTTGAGGCGAAGGCTGTATTAGATCAAATTGTTAATGCTGATAATCAGTTAAATGAATTAACGTTCAGAGAATCTGAGATTTCTCAGCTATATACTAAAGAACATCCTACATATAAAGCATTATTAGAAAAAAGAAAAACGTTACAAGATGAGAAGAATAAATTAAATAAACGGGTTTCTGCAATGCCTTCTACACAACAAGAAATTCTTCGGTTGAGTAGAGATGTAGAGTCAGGTCGAGCGGTATATATGCAACTGCTCAATCGGCAACAGGAGTTGAGCATTGCTAAATCTAGCGCAATCGGTAACGTACGAATTATAGATAAAGCGATTACTCAGACAAAACCAATAAAACCGAAAAAGGTCGTTATAGTTTTATCGGGAATATTAATAGGTATTATATTTTCAGTCATAATTGTATTGTTGCGTGTGTTTTTAAGACGTGGTATCGAATCTCCAGAACAATTGGAGGAGCAGGGTATCAATGTTTATGCAAGTATACCTGTGTCCGAGGAATTTGCTCATAATATACTGAAGAAAAATAAAGCAGGAACTAAGAAGAATGTTGAATATGCTCATTTCCTGGCTGTAGAAAATCCTGCAGATTTGGCAATTGAATCAATAAGAGGATTACGCACCAGCCTTCATTTTGCAATGATGGAAGCTAGAAATAATATATTAATGATCTCTGGGGCTAGTCCGAATGCTGGTAAAACTTTTGTTAGTTCAAATTTAGCAGCAGTTATATCTCAGACTGGCAAAAAAGTCCTGTTTATTGATGCGGATATGCGAAAGGGATACACGCATAAGCTATTTAAAGCGAGTAATGAAAATGGATTATCAGATTATTTATCTGGGAAAGTCGAACTGCAAAATATTATTCAGAAAATCCCTGTAGGAGACTTTGATTTCATACCAAGAGGCATTGTTCCACCTAATCCTGCAGAGTTGTTAATGCATAGGCGATTTGGTGAATTAACAAACTGGGCCAATGAGCATTACGATATCGTAATTATGGACACCCCGCCAGTTTTAGCAGTAACAGATGCAGCGATTATTGGCAATTATGTAGGGACTACTTTACTTATAGTTCGTTTTGAACAGAATACTGTTAAAGAAATTGAAGTGAGTATTAAGAGATTTGAACAAAGTGGCGTTATTGTAAAAGGCTGTATCCTAAATGGCGTGGTAAAAAAAGTAAGCAGTTATTACGGTTATGGCTATCAACATTATGGCTATTCATATTCTGACGATAAATAGGACTTAAAAACGACAAGGCAGACAGACTGCCTTGTTATATACTATTTTTGAGAAGAATAATCGCGTCAACACGTGAGGAAAAAATGACACTTTTTTCTAGAAATTTTATCGTCAGTGTATCTCTGGCAATTTCTGACTTTGTAAGTCTTTCTTGCTCGATCTATATCGCTTCTGCATTATTACTATTTGTAACTTCAAATAAGGCTCCATTGCAAAATATAGATGAATGGGTTTTATTACATACTATCTTATCAGTTATTTGTATTGCATGGTTTTCAATTAGGCTAAGACATTATTTTTATCGGAAAACATTTTGGTTTGAACTCAAAGAAATCTTAAGAACTTTAGTCATCTTTTCTGTGATAGAGATAGCTGTTATGACCTTTGCAACATGGTCGTTTTCTAGAGTTCTGTGGATAATAACATGGAGTAGCATTCTATTATTTGTGCCTCTTTTGCGCATGTTAACAAAAAAAATACTGGATACTTTAGACTTATGGAAAAGAGATACATGGATTATAGGCAATGGGGTTAATGCCATTGAAGCATATAAAGCAATTAGTAGTGAGAATAATTTAGGGTTGGTAGTTGTTGGTTTTATTTCCTCCAATAATGATAAGAATCCTGCAATTGACAAAATTAATAATGTCCCAGTCCTGGAAAAAAATGTATCATGGCTTGATACGATTGATAACAAAACACAATTTATTGTTGCTGTGGAAGCACATGAAAGTGAAATACGGAATCGTTGGCTGAGAAGTTTCATGATTAAAGGCTATCGTTATGTATCGGTTATACCTACTCTGAGAGGGATGCCATTAGATAGTACAGATATGTCATTTATTTTTAGTCATGAGGTAATGATTTTCCGTGTGCAACAAAATCTTGCCAAATTATCCTCTCGTATTTTAAAACGGTCATTTGATATTATTGGTTCCACGCTAATTATAGCAATGATATCCCCATTGCTAATATATATTAGTAGGAAAGTTAAAGCGGATGGTGGGCCAGCAATATATGGGCATGAAAGGATTGGGAAAGGAGGTCGTAAATTTAAATGCCTGAAATTTCGCTCAATGGTTATTAATTCTCAAGAAGTATTGAGTGAATTATTAGCCTCCAGCCCCGAAGCAAAGGCTGAATGGGATGCCACATTTAAATTAAAAGAAGACCCGCGTATAACTAAAATTGGGAATTTTCTGAGAAGAACCAGTCTTGATGAACTGCCTCAATTGTTTAATGTTCTAAAGGGTGAAATGAGTTTAGTTGGTCCTAGGCCAATAATTACTGCAGAACTTGAAAGATATAATGAGGAAGTGGAATATTATCTCTTGAGCAAACCCGGAATGACAGGTTTATGGCAGGTTAGTGGGCGAAGCGATGTTGATTATGAGACAAGAGTATATCTGGATGCTTGGTATGTTAAGAACTGGTCTATGTGGAATGATATAGCGATATTATTTAAAACGATTACCGTTGTCTTAAAACGAGATGGTGCATATTAATAACAATTAACCTTTTGATGAGCGGTATCAAATATGACTAAAGGGATTATAGGCAAAGCCCTTGTTAAGGCAGTAATGTCTTTTCGAGAATTATATTATACAACTATTAATCGAATCTTCTTAGGGTTAATCTGGGATCTTGGTAAGTCTTGTGCTTTTGAAGGTGCTATATATGTACCAGCAGTCAAAGGAAATGTAAAAGTAGGCGATAATGTTAGATTCGGTCCGTTTGTTAGAATTGGTGCTACAGAAGGGGCAAAAATAATTATTGGTGATAATGTCAGCGTTAATCAAGGAAGCTTTATTATATCTAGGGAATCTATAGTTATTGGGAATAATACGCGGGTTGGAGAATATGTTTCAATCCGTGATAATGATCATGAATGGAGAGATAAAAATACGCCGATTTTACAGCAAGGATTCATTACAAATGCTGTTGAGATTGGAAGTGATGTTTGGATTGGAAGAAATGTAGTGATTAGTAAAGGGGTTAAAATAGGAGATGGCGCCGTCATTGGCGCTAATGCGGTTATAACAAAAAATGTAAACCAATACGAGGTAGTAGTCGGAAATCCTGGCCGTGTTATAAAAGTTAGAGGTGAATAAATTTGTTTAAAAAATTTATACACATTGCTTCAGGCCCCATTATGGGACAAGGTGTTTTTTTTCTATTAACCCTATTTTTGGCATATAAAGGCTTAACGCCAGAAGTTGCAAATATTAGCATTGCAATAGGAGTGCTGTCATTAATTCAGTGGTGTGCGGATGGGGGGGGGGTATTTTTACTAGGTCGGTACTGTGCTAAAAATATATTGTCTGAAGTGATTGGTACGCTATATATAGTCAGGATATTTTATTCGCTAGTTGTTTTTGTTGTTTTGTTTTATATTCTTCCGTTGTTTTATCATAATGATTTTTTACACGAATGTATTAAATACTCGTTCATTCTGTGTGTTTTTGGAGCTGCGAATATTTCTGGCTTAGCTGACTTTTTAGGTAAAAACAAGATAATTGGACCTTTCGCTTCTCTGCCATGGTTGTTTGTAAGTATCTATATCATATGGGAATATTATATTGGGAATATTTCTAATAACCAATATTCTTCAGTTTCAATTGTAATCAGCTATACATCGGGTTTTGTAATTTCATTATTAGTTCAATATAGCATTTGTTGGCATTTTTTTGAAAAAACGAAGATAAAGTTATTTTCATATAAAAAGCTAATATTCAATGAGGTTGGAGGATTTTTTTTCTCTTATTTTTTATCGCAATCATACGCAAGGCTATTGCCAATTCTTGTGGATATGTATTTAGGCAAAGCTACAGCTGGTTTATTTGCGATTGCGAAGACATTTTTGAATATTTTTTCACAGTTATTAATGTTTCTAAGGCGCGTAGAAAACGAGAAAATAATCAAAGTCACAGAGTCTAGTAATTCAAGTTGTTCGGATATAAAACCTCAAAATATCGATTTTTTATTACTTAAAATGTCTTGGCGAACATCGAAGTTTATTCTGGCGACATCATTTGTGAGCATCGGCGCTTTGTACTGTATTGAATTGTTGATGCCTGTTGTTTCACAAAAAATAGTTTTAATTTGGTGGTTTATTTCTATAAGTCTATCGTCGTTAGTAATTTGGAATTATTCAAGCATTTTAGGTCAATCGCTAATTATATCAGGGAAAACAACTGAGTATGCATTAATACTTTTTATAAGCTTACTTGTGAATATTGCGATAAATATATTTTTGTTTTCTTCATTTGGCTTATGGTCCATTATTATCGCAGAACTGATAATGTATATAATTCAAATCTTAATATTTATATTTAAGATACGTTATCAACGTAGAGATAAAAAATATGTTCTTTGAGACACTCTTGTTTATAACTTTAACAATATTGTTTGTTTTTTTATTAAATTGCAATATTGTTTATGTAAGGCATCGTTGGAGTGCCTTGAGTCCTTTTAATTTTTATATTTTCTTAAATGTTATAATCTTCCTTGATTTTTATTTTTTTTATTATCAGCGGGATACATCGTTTCTTGAGCAAAGTTTTTACATTTCCGATGATGATTTCTTTTTGGGATTTTATTTTTTTATTTATAGTTATGTTATGTTGACTTTAGGCATGATTGTATACCTATTAGGTAGGAATAAAAATAAAAGGCAGGAAGTGATCATATATGTTGATGAATTTAATGCTTCGACTAAAAGATTGTATAGGAACCAATTCGTTGGCATTTCTATAATTTCATTAATCATTTTAGCCTCAAATTTTGGGGCGGTAATTTCAATGATAGCCGGAGATATTACTAAACAAAACTTATTCAGAGATGAACTTGGGCTGTTGTTTTTATTTACATTCCTGCCTTATTCAGCAGCGCTTGCGATAAGTGCTACAGAAAAACTCAGGAATAGAATATTAATAATTCTTGTAAGTTCCGCACTTATGATTTTTACGGATTCTAGGGGCGGTGTTATATACATGTTTTTATTGTTATTCTATGCCTATAATGAAAAAAACAAAAAAATAAATCTTATTTCATATTTCATTGCACTACCGCTTGTAGGATATTTACTGACAGTTTTACGATATGTATTTCGCGAATCTTGGCGATACTCATCAATGAGTGATTTTGTCGATGATAAAGGGGGGTATTTTCAGCTATTTTTTAACTCTGTAGAGATATCAATGGCAGAAGTGATATCTACAGCAATAAAGTTTTCAACCTATATCAGCAGATTTCCTTTGGAAAGTATTTGGGCAGGGGTTGTTTTTCCCATACCGAGATCAATATATGAGTCTAAACCAGTAGGGGGTTCTAGCGCTTTTACTAGTATTATGTCACCTGACAAATGGTTTTATACTAAGAGCGAGATAGTTGTTACTGGGTATGGTGATTTATATTTAAATCTTGGTTTTCTCTTTAGTGGTATTCTGCTTTTTTTTGTTGGTGTCTTTTGGACTTATTTAATTGTTAAGAATGTAAATAAAGGAGCCCAGAATAACATCTATATTATACCAGTGCTAATGTGGTTAATGTATACATTCTTGCGAGCTGATATTTTTAATATGATGCGTTGGTTATGGGCGTTTGTAATTTTCAATTTAATAATTTACATTCTTAATAAAATAAAAATACGATAGGAGCTAGCATGATTATTATTTGCGGTCCATTTCCTCCACCAGTTCATGGGATGTCTAAAAATCTACTACTTTTTAAGGAAAAAATTGAATTCTTAGAAGGTAAGGTTGTACCTATAGATATATCACCTGGTACTTTAGTAAGAGGAAAGAAGTATCATCTGACTAAAATAAAAAAAGTTTTAATAGCTTTAAGTAAAATAATTTCTATAAAAAAAGCGGATAGAAATGAAAAAATAAAATTTTATCTACCTCCTGATGGCGGCTTTGGGCTTGTTTATAGTATTTTGTTGACAACAATAGCTAGTTTTAAATGTGATAAGATCTATTTGCATCATCGTAGCTATGCATATATTAATAAATATTCAGTATTAATGGCTGTGTTAAATGCTGCTGCTGGTAAGAAAGCTACTCATATCTTCTTGTCTGAAAAAATGGCTAATGATTTTTCAAAGAAATATCGAGTAGATAAATATTATATTGTTTCTAATCTAATACACGTCAAAAATTGGTTTGAATTGAATTTAGAACCTAAAAAGTATACTCAAGATGAAATAGTATTAGGGTTCATGAGTAATATTTCTATAGAGAAAGGAATAAAAGATGCAGTAAATACTACCTTAATGCTAAGAGAAAAAGGGATTAATGCAAAGTTAAAGATAGGTGGAGTCTGTGATAATATTGAAATCGAAAATTATTTGAATGACACAATAAAATCAAATCCTAGTTATTTTGAATTTGTTGGGTTTGTTGACAAGAATAGTAAACTCGATTTTTTTAAAGAACTTGATTGGTTTTTATTCCCAACAAGATATGTTAACGAAGCTCAACCGAATGTTTTATTTGAATCAGTTGCCGCTGGAGTACCATTTATTACAATTGAAAGAGGATGCATTATTGGTGATTTCCCGGATTATCCTTATGTAATGAGGGAAAAGGAAAATTTTCCAGAATTTGCTACAAAAGCTATTATTGATAATATCACTCCTTATTCTTATGAAAAAAATAGGGCAGAACTAATTTTGAAAGTTAGGCATCAATTGAATGATGCAGAACTAAAAGAAAACACAATGTTTGAAAACATTTTAAATTAACCAATAATTGGAGTAGATGATGAAAAAGGCGTTAATTACTGGTGTAACTGGTCAAGATGGATCTTATTTGGCTGAATTGCTTTTGAGTAAAGGGTATGAAGTTCATGGCATCAAACGCAGGGCGTCCTCATTCAACACCGAACGTATCGATCATATCTACCAGGATCCTCATGAAAGTAATCCAAAATTCCATCTTCACTATGGTGATTTAACTGACACATCAAACTTAACCCGTATTTTATCTGAAGTACGTCCTGATGAAGTTTATAATTTAGGGGCAATGAGTCATGTGGCTGTTTCGTTTGAATCACCTGAATATACCGCCGATTGTGATGCAATAGGAACTCTTCGTCTTTTAGAGGCTATTCGCTTTTTAGGATTAGAAAAGACAACTAAATTCTATCAAGCCTCTACTTCAGAACTTTATGGGTTAGTACAAGAAATACCTCAGAAAGAAACAACACCATTTTATCCACGATCTCCATATGCTGTAGCAAAACTCTATGCATATTGGATTACTGTAAATTACCGTGAATCTTATGGCATGTATGCTTGTAATGGGATTTTATTTAACCATGAATCACCACGTCGTGGTGAAACTTTTGTGACCAGAAAAATTACGCGTGGTTTATCCTATATTTCTCAAGGTTTGGAAAAATGCCTATATATGGGTAACTTAGATTCATTACGTGATTGGGGACACGCTAAAGATTACGTGAAAATGCAATGGCTTATGCTTCAACAAGAAACGGCAGAAGATTTTGTCATTGCAACTGGTATCCAGTATTCAGTTCGCGATTTTATATCAATGGCCGCTCTAGAATTGGGTATTACTCTTAAGTTTGAAGGAGAGGGTGTTGACGAGAAGGGAATTGTTGCTTCTGTAAATAATGAAATCTCTCCGGCTGTCAATGTAGGTGATGTCATTGTTGCTGTTGATCCTCGATATTTTCGTCCTGCTGAAGTCGAAACATTACTGGGCGATCCAACTAAAGCTAAAGACAAACTTGGTTGGGTACCAGAAACAACATTACAAGAAATGGTAACCGAAATGGTTGCTTCTGACCTTGAGGCAGCCAAAAAACATTCACTCCTTAAGAAGCATGGCTTCAATGTAAATATCTCAATGGAGTAAATTATGTCCCAAAAGCGTATATATATAGCAGGCCATAATGGCATGGTAGGTTCGGCTCTTGTTCGTAATCTTGAAACGAGAAATGATGTTGAACTTATTTTAAAAACTAGACAGGAACTTAATTTACTCGATCAGCAAGCAGTAAACAATTTCTTCAAAACTGAAGACATCGATGAGGTTTATCTCTCTGCTGCTAAAGTTGGTGGTATTATGGCAAATAATACTTATCCTGCTGATTTTATATATGAAAATTTAATGATAGCTTCTAATATTATTCATGCTGCTCATGTCAATGATGTTAATAAACTATTGTTTTTAGGTTCTTCCTGTATATATCCTAAACTTGCTAATCAGCCGATAAGTGAAGCTGAACTTTTACAAGGAACGCTTGAACCGACGAACGAACCTTATGCAATAGCGAAAATTGCAGGTATAAAATTATGCGAATCATATAACAGACAATATAATCGCGATTACCGGTCAGTTATGCCTACTAATCTATATGGGCCTTTTGATAACTTCCATCCAACTAATTCTCATGTGGTACCTGCGCTAATCAGACGTTTCCATGAAGCAAAGGAAAATGATCAGGCTGAGGTTATAGTCTGGGGAAGCGGAAATCCTAAGCGTGAATTTTTATATGTCGACGAAATGGCTGCTGCTAGCGTATATGTCATGGAGTTGAATAAAAATGTATACGATCAGTTTACGGAACCAATGCTCTCTCATATCAATGTTGGCACCGGCCGCGATTGCTCGATAAAAGAATTAGCATCTACAATTGCTAGTGTGGTCGGTTATAAAGGCAAGATTACTTTCGATAGTACCAAACCGGATGGCACACCTAGGAAATTGCTAGATGTGAGCCGTTTGGCCGCACTGGGATGGACTTCAAAATTATCTTTACACGATGGGTTGGTTGAAACCTATCAATGGTATTTAGATAATCAAGATACCTTTAGAAGGTGATAAATGTTAACTGATGAAGAATTTATTAATGTCATCAAACTTACGCCTCTTATTTCTATAGATTTTATTGTAAAGAACAAGCGTAATGAAATTCTTCTAGGTAAACGAGTAAATAGCCCCGCAAGGGGCTATTATTTCGTGCCCGGAGGACGTATTTTGAAAGATGAAACTATAGATGATGCATTTCTTCGATTAAGTCAAACGGAGTTAGGTATAAGCATACCAAAAGATTTATGGAATTTTCATGGCGTTTATGAACATTTTTATGAAGATAATAAATATAACAATTTATTTAGCACCCATTACATTGTACTTGCGTATGAAACAAAATTAACAGATAAAATAAACTTCCCTACCAACCAGCACTCTGAATATAAATGGGTCCTCGAATCATTAGTTGGTAAAGACGAAAGAATTCATAATTACACAAAAAATTATTTTCCGGCATGAGGTTATATGAAAATTTTAATTTATGGGATAAATTTTAGTCCAGAGTTGACCGCTACTGGGAAGTATTCAGGCGAAATGGCTGAATGGATGGCTAGAGAAAAACAAGATGTTAGAGCAGTTACTGCACCGCCTTATTACCCTGAATGGAAAGTAAAGTCACCTTATTCTTCTTGGAAATATAAGAAAGAGGTCATATCAAACGTAACTGTCTTTCGTTGTCCTCTTTATGTTCCTAAGAAAGTTTCTACGTTAAAGCGATTAATCCATTTAACATCCTTTACACTTTCATCTTTCCCTCAACTTTTTAGAAACTTTTTTTGGAAACCAGATCTTGTAATTTGTGTAGCACCAACTTTGTTTTGTGTTCCTTTCGCAAAGTTATTTTCGAAGGTGACAAAGGCAAAATTAATTATTCATATACAAGATTATGAAGTCGATGCAATGTTTGGCTTGAATCTTGCTAATATGGGGGGGCTGTCTAAACTAGCTCGTAGATTTGAAAAGTGGTGTTTATCAAAAGCAGATTTTGTGTCAACAATTTCTAATACAATGATTGACAAGGCTATATCAAAAGGTGTTAAACGAGAAAATACTATTTTTTTCCCTAATTGGTCTGAGTTAGATAAATTCAAAAATATTTTGGTTAACGATGTTGAGGAATTTAGGAAAGGTTTGAACTTGCCTTCAAATCGAAAAATTATTCTTTACTCGGGAAATGTAGGTGATAAACAAGGATTAGAAATAATACCTGATATTGCTTCAAATCCTGCATTTTCAGATAGTGTTTTTTTGATCGTGGGTGAAGGTGCTGGTAAAAAACGTCTCGAAGAAAAAGTACTCAGCAGTCAATTAACAAATGTATTATTTCGTCCCTTACAGCCTTATAATAAATTACCGCTATTGCTAAGTATGGCTGATTGCCACTTAGTTATTCAGAAAAGAGGCGCAGCTGATGCGGTGTTACCTTCAAAACTTACAAACATCCTTGCTGTTGGTGGTAACGCTATTATTACAGCTGAAATTCATACAGAACTAGGTCAGTTAACAACTAACTATCCTGGTATTGCAGTACGAGTTGAACCAGAGAGTGATGTTTCACTTACGGAAGGATTAATTCATGCATTATCACTTCCTAAATTCAATAGTATAGCTGAATCTTATGCTAATAAAATGCTTGATAAAGAAGTGATCCTAAATGAATACCTTGAGGTAATATCTAGTAAGGTTAACTAATTTTATATTATGATATGAATCATCTTTTGAGGAATCATATGAATCGAAGAAAATTTATTTCTTTTTTGTCTTTTTCGGCATTGTATTCTTCTTCTCGATTGAGTTGGGGAAGTGATTTATATCATATAAACTCTATGTCTGAATTACGTAATTTTAAACCGGAGTATATCGGGCAGGAGGTTTATCTCGAGTCCTACTACGTTGGAGTTGGCAGAGGAGGAGGCTATTTTACATTCCACGAAGGTGTTCGTAATGATAATGGTGGTACAGTTATAAGCGCAGTTGGAGGAGGCTACTGGCTTCGAAGTTTACATAACGATCTTTGTTTGGTTTACGATTTTGGTGCACGAGATGACATAGATGGTTTTGATAGCACAAATGCTATTCAGGGAGCGATAGATAATTGTAATCATATAAGCTTGGGAGGGGGCCATTTCAATATATCACATCCGCTATACCTTCGGTCAAATATTATTTTTGATGGCGACTTCGGTTCACTTTCTTCATTAGCACCTAAAAATTCTGCGTTTATGCAAGGTTCTATATTTGCGCCAGGGAACTACCATCCGGATTTTTTACAGAAGATTATAAAAAAACAAATTCTTGATTGTAAAGACAATTCAATTAAACTTGATGATGTTAGCGGTTTTAGAAAAGGTGATATAGTAAGAATATCTTCTCATGAGTCGACATTGAGTTTCGGCTTTTCGGTTGAAAACTATATTCAGCTTTCAAGAATAATCAAAGTTGATTCTTTAAATAAAACCTTGATAATTGAGCATCCTGTTTCTTTTCATGGTGAGCTTGAGTTATGTCTCGCATCTACGGACTCGGTAAAAGCAAGATTCGGGCGTCCATTATTTTGTTGCTCAGATACAATTGTCCGTAACACTGAAGTTAATACTTGGGATTATTGGATTGCAGATAGCTGTACATATAATATGCTTTTTGAAAACATATATGGTTCAGCTAAATCTGTTGTGTATGGCAACAGCTATTGTTACACCACTTTTAAAAATATCAGAATTAAATTTACAGGCTCGGTCTCTGAGTTGGCATTTGGCTCGCACTTTACAACTCTTGAAGGTATTTATGCGATTTCATCTAATGATGGTGTTTCTAAAAAAGAAATGATCAGCTGGACGGAGGCTGGAAGAAATTGTACGCTTTCTAGATTTTTGCTTAGAATTAATAACAATGAAACACCAAATACGATTATTAGAATTTCCGGGCATTCAAATGCCATCATTAGAAATGGGCAGATTTTTATTTTCTCAAATTCGAATAATATACTTAGCGTTGAAAATTATGGGAATGGTCAGCCCGAATGTGTGAATATTACTTATTCAAACATTGATGTTTATGCTAAAGAAAGCATTAATGTTTTTTGTGATGTTTTTAAAGCTAATGACACTGCTGCTATCGAAAAGGTATCTTTCCATAATGTTAGATACTTTGGCATGAAACCTAAGGTCGCTTTATTACGACTTCGCGGAACCCCTTTGAATACCATCTCAGGAGTTGACGCTATCATTTACTCCAAATATGGCGGTGATGCAAAAATTGCACATGCTAAAGGAAATTATATTCACTTAGCTAGTGTTGCATATGAATCAACTACAGAGGATTTTTCTACAAATAATGTTACATATTCTAAGGTAAATTAAAGGATTCTATTTGGCATTCTTTTCCCTCTAGTTACCTATGTTTCTTTATACTATTCAATTTTGCGCAACTTTTTTGGTTTTACAAACTAGGCGCCTCACTTTATTTGCGTTAGGATAGATGTCTCATTAAGCTGTGAATGTGTCGCAGTGACTACACCTGACAGGAGTATGTAATGTCCAAGCAACAGATCGGGGTTGTCGGTATGGCTGTGATGGGGCGTAACCTTGCGCTGAACATCGAAAGCCGTGGTTATACCGTCTCCGTTTTCAACCGCTCCCGTGAAAAGACCGAAGAAGTGATTGCCGAAAATCCAGGCAAGAAACTCGTTCCTTATTACACAGTACAAGAGTTTGTTGAATCCCTCGAAACACCACGTCGTATCCTGTTGATGGTGAAGGCCGGGGCTGGCACCGATAGCGCCATAGATTCCCTGAAGCCTTACCTTGATAAAGGCGACATCATCATTGATGGCGGCAACACCTTCTTCCAGGACACCATCCGTCGTAACCGTGAACTGTCTGCCGAAGGTTTTAACTTTATCGGTACCGGTGTTTCCGGTGGTGAAGAGGGGGCTCTGAAAGGGCCTTCCATTATGCCTGGTGGCCAAAAAGAAGCCTATGAGCTGGTTGCTCCGATTCTGAAACAGATCGCGGCGGTTGCTGAAGACGGAGAGCCTTGTGTCACCTATATCGGTGCTGATGGCGCTGGTCATTATGTGAAGATGGTTCATAACGGCATCGAGTATGGCGATATGCAACTGATTGCTGAAGCTTATGCGCTGTTGAAAGGCGGTCTGGCGCTCTCCAATGAAGAGCTGGCACAAACCTTCACTGAATGGAACGAAGGCGAGCTGAGCAGCTACCTGATTGATATTACCAAAGATATCTTCACTAAAAAGGATGAAGAGGGTAAATACCTCGTCGATGTCATCCTTGATGAAGCAGCAAACAAAGGTACCGGTAAGTGGACCAGCCAGAGCTCACTGGATCTCGGCGAACCTCTGTCTCTGATCACCGAGTCCGTATTTGCTCGTTATATCTCTTCGCTAAAAGACCAGCGTGTAGCTGCTTCGAAAGTGCTGAGTGGTCCGCAGGCTCAGCCGGCGGGTGATAAAGCTGAATTTATCGAAAAAGTGCGTCGCGCGTTGTACCTCGGTAAAATCGTTTCCTATGCTCAGGGCTTCTCCCAGCTGCGTGCTGCTTCTGATGAATACAACTGGGATCTGAACTACGGCGAGATCGCTAAGATTTTCCGCGCTGGCTGCATTATTCGTGCGCAGTTCCTGCAAAAGATCACCGATGCTTATGCGCAAAACGCTGGTATTGCTAACCTCCTGCTGGCGCCATACTTCAAACAGATCGCTGATGACTATCAGCAAGCGCTGCGTGATGTCGTGGCGTATGCCGTGCAGAATGGTATTCCGGTACCGACGTTCTCAGCCGCGATTGCTTACTACGACAGCTACCGTTCCGCAGTTCTGCCAGCTAACCTGATCCAGGCTCAGCGTGATTACTTTGGTGCGCACACCTATAAACGTACTGATAAAGAAGGTGTATTCCATACCGAGTGGTTGGAATAATCTTTATATACCACAGTCAGGCCAATTGGCCTGACTGTTATCTATTGTTTTTTCCTACAATAAACTGATCAAAGTCATCTTATTTGTACGTCTTCATTATTTTCAGCTCTAATAAACCAAGTGCTTATCTTTTAAGAATTTGCCATATTTATACTTCTGTATATCTATAATAATCTGCTTCTGGCCTCAGAATATATCTGGGTGTTTAATAACAGGGTTTTAATTAAAGGATATTAATATGTTGCTTCCTGTGATAATGGCTGGCGGTACCGGCAGTCGTCTCTGGCCGATGTCTCGCGAGCTTTACCCGAAACAGTTCCTCCGGCTGTACGGGCAGAACTCCATGCTGCAGGAAACCATCACCCGACTCTCGGGCCTTGAAATCCATGAACCGATGGTCATCTGTAACGAAGAGCACCGCTTCCTGGTGGCCGAACAGCTGCGTCAGCTCAACAAGCTGTCGAACAACATTATTCTTGAACCGGTCGGGCGCAACACCGCCCCGGCCATCGCCCTGGCGGCTCTTCAGGCCACCCGTCACGGCGACGACCCGCTGATGCTGGTCCTCGCCGCCGACCATATCATCAATAACCAGCCGGTCTTCCACGACGCCATCCGCGTCGCCGAGCAGTATGCCGATGAAGGCCATCTGGTCACCTTCGGTATCGTGCCGAACGCCCCGGAAACCGGCTACGGTTACATCCAGCGCGGCGTGGCCCTCACCGACAGCGCCCACACCCCGTACCAGGTGGCCCGCTTCGTGGAGAAGCCGGACCGCGAGCGCGCTGAGGCCTACCTCGCCTCCGGGGAGTACTACTGGAACAGCGGCATGTTTATGTTCCGCGCCAAAAAATACCTCTCCGAGCTGGCCAAATTCCGCCCGGATATCCTCGAAGCCTGCCAGGCCGCGGTCAATGCCGCCGACAACGGCAGCGACTTCATCAGCATTCCGCATGACATTTTCTGCGAGTGCCCGGACGAGTCCGTGGACTACGCGGTGATGGAGAAAACCGCCGACGCGGTGGTGGTCGGTCTCGATGCCGACTGGAGCGACGTTGGCTCCTGGTCCGCCCTGTGGGAGGTCAGCCCGAAAGACGAGCAGGGTAACGTCCTCAGCGGTGACGCGTGGGTGCACAACAGCGAAAACTGCTACATCAACAGCGACGAGAAGCTGGTGGCGGCCATCGGCGTGGAGAACCTGGTGATTGTCAGCACCAAGGACGCCGTGCTGGTGATGAACCGCGAGCGTTCCCAGGACGTGAAGAAGGCGGTCGAGTTCCTCAAGCAGAACCAGCGCAGCGAGTACAAGCGCCACCGCGAGATTTACCGTCCCTGGGGCCGCTGCGACGTGGTGGTCCAGACCCCGCGCTTCAACGTCAACCGTATCACCGTGAAACCGGGCGGCGCCTTCTCGATGCAGATGCACCACCACCGCGCCGAGCACTGGGTCATTCTCGCCGGCACCGGCCAGGTGACGGTCAACGGCAAGCAGTTCCTGCTGACCGAGAACCAGTCCACCTTTATTCCGATTGGCGCCGAGCACAGCCTGGAAAACCCGGGCCGTATTCCGCTGGAAGTGCTGGAGATCCAGTCGGGGTCGTACCTCGGCGAGGACGACATTATTCGTATTAAAGACCAGTATGGTCGTTGCTAATTTTTTTCGGGACAAAACGCAGAATGACACAGTTAACATGCTTTAAGGC
This sequence comes from Klebsiella sp. PK18, assembly GCF_057784655.1. Taxonomy (NCBI): domain Bacteria; kingdom Pseudomonadati; phylum Pseudomonadota; class Gammaproteobacteria; order Enterobacterales; family Enterobacteriaceae; genus Klebsiella; species Klebsiella sp. PK18. The sequence goes on from NZ_CM173493.1 coordinate 1,722,065, forward strand.
TTATGACATCCGTGGTGAACTGGGCGAGGAGCTGAACGAGGACATCGCCTACCGTATCGGCCGCGCCTACGGCGAATTTCTGAAACCCGGGAAGATAGTGGTGGGGGGCGATGTGCGCCTCACCAGCGAGTCGCTGAAGCTGGCGCTGGCCCGCGGGCTGATGGACGCCGGCACCGACGTGCTGGATATCGGCCTGAGCGGCACGGAAGAGATTTACTTCGCCACCTTCCACCTCGGGGTGGACGGCGGCATCGAGGTGACGGCGAGCCATAACCCGATGAACTACAACGGTATGAAGCTGGTGCGCGAGAACGCGAAGCCCATCAGCGGCGACACCGGCCTGCGGGATATCCAGCGCCTGGCGGAGGAGAACCAGTTCCCGCCGGTGGACCCGGCGCGTCGCGGAACCCTGCGCCAGATATCGGTGCTGAAGGAGTACGTTGACCACCTGATGGGCTACGTGGACCTGGCGAACTTCACCCGTCCGCTGAAGCTGGTGGTGAACTCCGGCAACGGGGCGGCGGGGCACGTGATTGATGAGGTGGAGAAACGCTTCGCGGCGGCCGGGGCGCCGGTGACCTTTATCAAGGTGCATCACCAGCCGGACGGCCATTTCCCGAACGGTATCCCGAACCCGCTGCTGCCGGAGTGCCGCCAGGACACCGCCGATGCGGTGCGTGCGCATCAGGCGGACATGGGTATCGCCTTTGACGGCGATTTCGACCGCTGCTTCCTGTTCGATGACGAGGCGTCGTTTATCGAGGGGTACTACATTGTCGGCCTGCTGGCGGAAGCGTTCCTGCAGAAGCAGCCGGGGGCGAAAATCATTCACGACCCGCGTCTGACGTGGAACACGGTGGACATCGTGACCCGCAGCGGCGGCCAGCCGGTGATGTCGAAGACGGGGCATGCGTTCATCAAGGAGCGGATGCGCCAGGAAGACGCCATCTACGGCGGGGAGATGAGCGCGCACCATTACTTCCGCGACTTCGCCTACTGCGACAGCGGGATGATCCCGTGGCTGCTGGTGGCGGAGCTGCTGTGTCTGAAGAACAGTTCGCTGAAATCGCTGGTGGCGGACCGCCAGGCGGCGTTCCCGGCGTCGGGGGAGATCAACCGCAAGCTGGGGAATGCGGCGGAGGCGATAGCGCGCATCCGGGCACAGTATGAGCCGGCGGCCGCACACATCGACACAACGGACGGTATCAGTATTGAATACCCTGAGTGGCGCTTTAACCTGCGCACGTCCAACACGGAGCCGGTGGTGCGTCTGAACGTGGAGTCCAGAGCGGATACTGCGTTAATGAATGCAAAAACCGAAGAGATTTTAGCTCTTCTCAAGTAATGCATTATCCATAATGGAAGCCATAGGGTCAGATTTTAATCGTATTATTGACCTTATGGCTTATTCTTGACATCCCACTGGTCAAAGCGTAAAACCGCGCACAGTATTATTTAATTTCGTGGCTATCCGCCATTATCCAGTTAACTGATTAAAGTGTAATCTCATGAAAATTACTATTTCCGGTACAGGTTATGTTGGTTTATCGAACGGTGTCCTGATTGCGCAAAACCACGAAGTGGTTGCTCTGGATATCGTACAGGCCAAAGTGGATATGCTTAACCAGAAGATCTCTCCGATTGTGGATAAAGAGATTCAGGAATATCTGGCAGAAAAACCGTTAAATTTCCGTGCCACCACGGACAAGCACGACGCCTATCGTAATGCCGACTACGTGATTATTGCGACGCCGACCGATTATGATCCCAAAACCAACTACTTCAACACCTCTACAGTGGAAGCGGTTATTCGCGATGTCACAGAGATCAACCCGAACGCGGTGATGATCATTAAATCGACCATCCCTGTGGGGTTCACCCGCGACATCAAAGAACGTTTAGGGATAGATAATGTTATTTTCTCTCCTGAGTTCCTGCGTGAAGGCCGTGCGCTGTACGACAACCTGCACCCGTCGCGCATTGTTATTGGTGAGCGCTCTGCGCGTGCTGAACGTTTCGCAGACCTGTTGAAAGAAGGCGCGATTAAGCAGGATATCCCGACCCTGTTTACCGACTCCACTGAAGCGGAAGCGATCAAACTGTTCGCGAACACCTATCTGGCGCTGCGCGTTGCCTATTTCAACGAGCTCGACAGCTATGCTGAAAGCCAGGGGCTGAACAGCAAGCAGATTATCGAAGGGGTATGCCTGGATCCGCGTATCGGCAACCACTATAACAACCCGTCCTTTGGCTATGGCGGCTACTGCTTGCCGAAAGATACCAAGCAGCTGCTGGCGAACTACGAATCGGTCCCGAACAATATCATCGCGGCTATCGTGGATGCTAACCGTACCCGTAAAGACTTTATCGCGGATTCTATTCTCGCCCGTAAGCCGAAAGTGGTGGGTGTGTATCGCCTGATCATGAAGAGTGGTTCGGACAACTTCCGTGCCTCTTCTATTCAGGGCATCATGAAGCGCATCAAGGCGAAAGGTATTCCGGTCATTATCTATGAACCTGTGATGCAGGAAGATGAGTTCTTCAACTCACGCGTCGTGCGCGACCTGGATGCCTTCAAACAAGAGGCGGATGTGATCATCTCTAACCGTATGGCGGAAGAGCTGGCGGATGTGGCGGACAAGGTTTACACCCGCGATCTGTTTGGTAATGATTAGGATTTATAACCTTTGGCTGGATGAGAGTATATCCAGCCAAATTTTATATGAAATTGGATTTCATTGATGTTAATTAACTTGTGGAAATGGTTATCCAGTTAGTTATTTACGGTTAGTGATTTTTTCTGGTGATATAAACTAAGTTTGTAAAACATCAATGCTGCCAATCGAGTATTTCTCAGGAGTTTAAATATGAAATTTTTAGTCACTGGTGCGGCTGGTTTTATTGGGTTTCATGTCAGCAAACGCCTTTTGAATGATGGGCATCAAGTTGTTGGGATTGATAACATTAATGATTATTATGATGTAAAGTTAAAAGAATCTCGTCTTGAACAATTAGAATCTCCCTCTTTTACTTTTTACAAGTTAGATCTCGCTGACCGTGATGGTATGGCTAAACTTTTCGAAACGGAGCAGTTTGAACGTGTTATCCATCTTGCGGCTCAAGCGGGTGTACGTTATTCTCTCGAAAATCCATATGCTTACGCAGATTCCAATTTAACGGGCTACCTGAATATTTTGGAAGGTTGCCGTCATAATAAAGTGCAACATCTATTATATGCTTCATCCAGTTCTGTCTACGGTCTAAACCGTAAAATGCCATTCTCAACAGATGATTCAGTCGACCACCCCGTTTCGTTGTATGCTGCCACAAAAAAAGCTAATGAGCTGATGGCACATACTTATTCCCATCTGTACAGCATCCCGACGACAGGACTGCGCTTCTTTACGGTCTATGGTCCCTGGGGCCGTCCGGACATGGCGTTATTCAAATTCACGAAAGCGATGCTGGAAGGGAAAAGCATTGATGTTTATAACTATGGTAAAATGAAGCGTGATTTTACCTATATAGATGATATTGTCGAAGCTATTGTTCGTATCCAGGATGTAATCCCTCAGCCTGATCCTGAATGGACAGTCGAGGAAGGCTCTCCGGCTACCAGCTCCGCGCCATATCGGGTCTACAACATTGGTAACAGCTCACCGGTGGAACTGATGGATTATATCAATGCATTGGAGCAGGCATTGGGATTGGAAGCGAAGAAGAATATGATGCCTATCCAGCCTGGTGATGTGTTGAATACCAGTGCCGAGACACAAGCTCTCTATAAAACTATTGGTTTTAAACCGGAAACGCCAGTACAGCAAGGTGTTAAAAACTTTGTAGATTGGTATAAAGAGTACTATCAATATAACTAGTTTATTGGAAGGGGGGGATAGAAACGTTTTCGCGCCTCCCTCATACCGGCAGCAAGTAGCGGATGTATCATTACCGTATGGCGGAAAAGCGGGTGGATGTTGCGGACAAGGTATACACCCGCGATCTGTTTGGTAACGATTAGTTGTGCCTGTCTGACCCTGGCGGTTCCCTGCCGCCAGTGTTCTTCTTTCTCTCCCCCGCTATATCCCTCACTACGCGTATTTCTCGCACATTCAGATTAACCTCAATAAATTGTGATGGACATTACGATCCTGTTCAAAAGCCGTTGCGGGTTGAAAACAGGTCCGATAAGTTAAACTTACCTTGTGAAGAGCTACCGTCACTGTGATGTAGATGCCGGAGATAAGCGCCGGGAGGTAAAACAAAGCCTGCAACGCAGGCTTTTGTTATTTATGCCCTATAAGAAATTTGATGAACAGGGTGCGATTAACACTATTTTTCTTGCCTTAATGCCATGCCAAAACGCAGAATGAACGGTCATTCTGTAATATCATTTTTTTATCTCTTAATGTTATCTTAATCTAATTGCAATACAGAGCGGTCCTTACCACTTGCGTTTATTAAACGTCAGTTTCGTTTTCTTTCTGTCTTTTAAATAAGAAATCAAGAAATAAACGGAAACAGCAAGTAGTATGGCAGCCACCACTAAGAAAAATAGGTTTTCCATAATATCTACCACAGGGCTTATGTTGATTGAATTATTAGTTTGATAAGCAATACACCAGTTTTGCTCTGTTGCATGGCTTGCTCTAACATATCCTGGATTTAGGAAAATTCCTACAGAGAGTAATGTTTTTTCTCAATCAGCATATAATGCTGTTTCCACTCACCAAATTGGGATGGATGACAGAAAAGTGTGAGTGCCTGGCGCGCGGATATTTGCTTTTTTGAAAAAGGCTGGATGAAACTGGTTTCAGGCGTGCGAGAAAAAAGGCAAAAAATCTGTCTATAGCACAAAATATTATATATAAAACAATGAATGTGCATTCCGTCGACATATAGTCAGGATAACGGAGGTTCCATAGAAGAGGTTGCCGCAACCTGACGATTGCGGCTGGGCAGGGGATTAGATCTGATAGTAATCCTTATACCACTCGACAAAGTTCTTCACGCCTTCCTTCACTGACGTCTGCGGCTTGAAACCCACCAGGTCATATAGCGGTTGGGTGTCTGCGCTGGTGTCCAGCACATCGCCCGGCTGGATCGGCATCATATTCTTCTTCGCTTCCATCCCCAGCGCCTCTTCCAGGGCGGTGATGTAGTCCATCAGTTCCACCGGCGAGCTGTTGCCAATGTTATAGACCCGATATGGCGCGGAACTGGTGGCCGGGGAACCGCTCTCAACGGTCCAGTCGGCATTAGCCTGCGGGATCACATCCTGAATACGCACCACCGCCTCGACGATGTCGTCGATATAGGTAAAGTCGCGCTTCATTTTGCCGTAGTTGTAGACGTCAATACTTTTCCCTTCCAGCATCGCTTTCGTGAACTTGAACAGCGCCATATCCGGGCGGCCCCAGGGGCCATAGACCGTAAAGAAGCGCAGCCCGGTGGTCGGGATGCTGTACAGATGGGAATAGGTATGCGCCATCAGCTCATTGGCTTTCTTGGTGGCGGCATACAGGGAGACCGGATGATCGACGGAATCTTCGGTGGAGAACGGCATTTTACGGTTAAGGCCATAAACCGAGCTGGAGGAGGCGTACACCAGGTGTTTCACTTTGGTATGACGGCAGCCTTCCAGAATGTTCAGATAACCCATCAGGTTAGCGTCCGCATAGGCATACGGATTTTCCAGCGAGTAACGCACACCGGCCTGGGCGGCCAGGTGGATCACGCGATCAAATTGCTCTGCGGCGAACAGCTTTGCCATACCTTCCCGGTCAGCCAGATCCAGCTGCTGGAAATGGAATGCCGGAGATGCCAGGCGATCCAGACGGGCCTGCTTCAGGCTGACGTCATAATAGTCGTTCATGTTGTCGATCCCGACAACATCATGCCCTTCATTCAGCAGGCGCTGCGCGATATGAAAGCCGATAAAACCTGCGGCACCAGTGACCAAAAACTTCATATTTTTCCTCCGGGGTGTGGATATCCCGTTCTACATAAGTGCCGATTTTACACTGGCTTGCGGTTGGGATCACTTGCTTTGCCGCGTCATCTCCGCCAGACGTGAGGTGAAGGACGTTTTTTCTGGCAAATAACCGTGGCAAAAGGTGATAAATAACAATGTTTCTCATTTGACTGTTAGCATCCGAATAATAACCTTGTGACTTGTCAGCGGTTTAGCGATTTGTGGCTAAACACAATGGCAACAAATACCCATTGAGCCCGGCATAAGTTTGTTTAAAGTTATATTTTTTGTGCCCGGTTTATTTATCAAACGGGCTAAAAGTGCGCAATGATGGCTTTCTTTTCTTCATGGATATCAACAAATTGCTCTTTTTTTGCTTGTTTAATGAATGTTTATGATGTGTGTCATTTGAGTAATCCATTAATCAGTAGGCTTTTTTATTTTTATTCCCGCCGACCAGCGCTATAATCTGCGCACGATTTTCTTTGTGGAATGTGCAGTGTAGAGGCATGAGTCGTTTATCCCACCTATCGGAACATAGCGCCGTTGTTGTGTGCGCAGGGCCATCAAGCCTGAATGCGCGTGGTCTCCATGGCGGCGAAGACGATGTCTCTTCTTATCTTTCCCCACGTCGTAAACGCTCCTTTCTGACGGTTGCCAGCATCGGCTGGGCGCCCGTTGCGCTTTTTTCGGTGGCGGTAAGGGCATGTGTTTTGCCCTGCGTAAATGAGAAAGTCCTGATGGTTAACCCGGCGGCAAATGCGGAAAGTGTGGTGCGTTTGGCGGCCAGGTGAGGGAAGATGCATGTTAAAAGCAGAGATATGCCTGAAGGTATATCTCTGCTTTTAGGTTTTCGGGACACGCGTTCCGCCAGGCTGTCATTGTAGCCGCTGACTGAACGATCTGCCGACAGCCTGAAGCGAAAGAGGGTGGCGCTTAGCCTGGAGCACGGGAGCAGTACGCATTTTGGTTGCGACAGCCAATGGCGGTAGCGTGCCTCAAAAAGGCCACGCCACCTGACGGTCGATTGATTGATAGTAAAATAAAGCAATTATTTATTTAAGGATTTCATTATGTTACTTCCTGTAATTATGGCTGGTGGTACCGGCAGTCGTCTCTGGCCGATGTCTCGCGAGCTTTACCCGAAACAGTTCCTCCGGCTGTTCGGGCAGAACTCCATGCTGCAGGAAACCATCACCCGACTCTCGGGCCTTGAAATCCATGAACCGATGGTCATCTGTAACGAAGAGCACCGCTTCCTGGTGGCCGAACAGCTGCGTCAGCTCAACAAGCTGTCGAACAACATTATTCTTGAACCGGTCGGGCGCAACACCGCCCCGGCCATCGCCCTGGCGGCTCTTCAGGCCACCCGTCACGGCGACGACCCGCTGATGCTGGTCCTCGCCGCCGACCATATCATCAATAACCAGCCGGTCTTCCACGACGCCATCCGCGTCGCCGAGCAGTATGCCGATGAAGGCCATCTGGTCACCTTCGGTATCGTGCCGAACGCCCCGGAAACCGGCTACGGTTACATCCAGCGCGGCGTGGCCCTCACCGACAGCGCCCACACCCCGTACCAGGTGGCCCGCTTCGTGGAGAAGCCGGACCGCGAGCGCGCTGAGGCCTACCTCGCCTCCGGGGAGTACTACTGGAACAGCGGCATGTTTATGTTCCGCGCCAAAAAATACCTCTCCGAGCTGGCCAAATTCCGCCCGGATATCCTCGAAGCCTGCCAGGCCGCGGTCAATGCCGCCGACAACGGCAGCGACTTCATCAGCATTCCGCATGACATTTTCTGCGAGTGCCCGGACGAGTCCGTGGACTACGCGGTGATGGAGAAAACCGCCGACGCGGTGGTGGTCGGTCTCGATGCCGACTGGAGCGACGTTGGCTCCTGGTCCGCCCTGTGGGAGGTCAGCCCGAAAGACGAGCAGGGTAACGTCCTCAGCGGTGACGCCTGGGTGCACAACAGCGAAAACTGCTACATCAACAGCGACGAGAAGCTGGTGGCGGCCATCGGCGTGGAGAACCTGGTGATTGTCAGCACCAAGGACGCGGTGCTGGTGATGAACCGCGAGCGTTCCCAGGACGTGAAGAAGGCGGTCGAGTTCCTCAAGCAGAACCAGCGCAGCGAGTACAAACGCCACCGCGAGATTTACCGTCCCTGGGGCCGCTGCGACGTGGTGGTCCAGACCCCGCGCTTCAACGTCAACCGTATCACCGTGAAACCGGGCGGCGCCTTCTCGATGCAGATGCACCACCACCGCGCCGAGCACTGGGTCATTCTCGCCGGCACCGGCCAGGTGACGGTCAACGGCAAGCAGTTCCTGCTGACCGAGAACCAGTCCACCTTTATTCCGATTGGCGCCGAGCACAGCCTGGAAAACCCGGGCCGTATTCCGCTGGAAGTGCTGGAGATCCAGTCGGGGTCGTACCTCGGCGAGGACGACATTATTCGTATTAAAGACCAGTATGGTCGTTGCTAATTTTTTTCGGGACAAAACGCAGAATGACACAGTTAACATGCTTTAAGGCTTATGACATCCGTGGTGAACTGGGCGAGGAGCTGAACGAGGACATCGCCTACCGTATCGGCCGCGCCTACGGCGAATTTCTGAAACCCGGGAAGATAGTGGTGGGGGGCGATGTGCGCCTCACCAGCGAGTCGCTGAAGCTGGCGCTGGCCCGCGGGCTGATGGACGCCGGCACCGACGTGCTGGATATCGGCCTGAGCGGCACGGAAGAGATTTACTTCGCCACCTTCCACCTCGGGGTGGACGGCGGCATCGAGGTGACGGCGAGCCATAACCCGATGAACTACAACGGTATGAAGCTGGTGCGCGAGAACGCGAAGCCCATCAGCGGCGACACCGGCCTGCGGGATATCCAGCGCCTGGCGGAGGAGAACCAGTTCCCGCCGGTGGACCCGGCGCGTCGCGGGACCCTGCGTCAGATTTCGGTGCTGAAAGAGTACGTTGACCACCTGATGGGCTACGTGGATCTGGCGAACTTCACCCGTCCGCTGAAGCTGGTGGTGAACTCCGGCAACGGGGCGGCGGGGCACGTGATTGATGAGGTGGAGAAACGCTTCGCGGCGGCCGGGGCGCCGGTGACCTTTATCAAGGTGCATCACCAGCCGGACGGCCATTTCCCGAACGGTATCCCGAACCCGCTGCTGCCGGAGTGCCGTCAGGACACCGCCGACGCGGTGCGTGCGCATCAGGCGGACATGGGTATCGCCTTTGACGGCGACTTCGACCGCTGCTTCCTGTTCGATGGCGAGGCGTCGTTTATCGAGGGGTACTACATTGTCGGCCTGCTGGCGGAAGCGTTCCTGCAGAAGCAGCCGGGGGCGAAAATCATTCACGACCCGCGTCTGACGTGGAACACGGTGGACATCGTGACCCGCAGCGGCGGCCAGCCGGTGATGTCGAAGACGGGGCATGCGTTCATCAAGGAGCGGATGCGCCAGGAAGACGCCATCTACGGCGGGGAGATGAGCGCGCACCATTACTTCCGCGACTTCGCCTACTGCGACAGCGGGATGATCCCGTGGCTGCTGGTGGCGGAGCTGCTGTGCCTGAAGAACAGTTCGCTGAAATCGCTGGTGGCGGACCGCCAGGCGGCGTTCCCGGCGTCGGGGGAGATCAACCGCAAGCTGGGGAATGCGGCGGAGGCGATAGCGCGCATCCGGGCACAGTATGAGCCGGCGGCCGCACACATCGACACAACGGACGGTATCAGTATTGAATACCCTGAGTGGCGCTTTAACCTGCGCACGTCCAACACGGAGCCGGTGGTGCGTCTGAACGTGGAGTCCAGAGCGGATACGGCGTTAATGAATGAGAAAACCGCCGAGCTGCTCAACCTGTTAAAAGAGGAATCGCTTTGAGTCCTATGTTTTCAGCGATCTATCGCTACCGTGGCTTTATTATTGACAGCGTTAAACGGGACTTTCAGTCCCGTTACCAGACCAGTTTTTTAGGCGCGGCATGGCTGATCTTACAGCCGATCGCCATGATTTCCGTCTATACATTAATTTTTTCAGAGTTAATGCGTGCCCGCCTGGCGGGCATGGATGGTCCTTTTGCCTACAGTATCTACCTCTGTTCCGGGGTATTAACCTGGGGGCTGTTTACGGAAACGCTCGGCAATCTGGTCAACGTTTTTCTGACCAATGCCAATATCCTCAAGAAACTGAGCTTTCCGCGGATCTGTTTACCGATCATTGTCACCGCCTCGGCGTTCATTAACTTCCTGATCATTTTTGGTCTGTTTGTACTGTTTCTGATCGTCACGGGCAATTTCCCGGGCATGATTTTCTTTGAAATCATTCCGGTGCTGATCGTCCAGATGCTGTTTACTCTTGGCCTGGGGATTATCCTCGGGGTGCTGAACGTTTTTGTCCGCGACGTCGGGCAGTTCGTCAATATCCTGCTGCAGTTTTGGTTCTGGTTTACGCCGATAGTTTACGTATCCAAAACGCTGCCGGAATGGGTATCAGGTCTGCTGGCGTATAACCCGATGGCGACAATTATCGGTTCCTACCAGAACGTGATGCTCTATCACCAGAGCCCTAACTGGATGGCGCTGCTTCCGGTCACAGTGGTGTCGGTCATTCTGTTTTTATTTGCCTGGCGTTTATTTAAAAAACATGCCGCTGATATTGTGGACGAGATTTAATCATGAGTATCAAAGTTCAGCACGTCGGCAAGGCGTATAAATATTATCCATCCAAATGGAACCGGGTCATTGAGAAACTACTGCCGGGCGATAAGCCGCGGCACAGCAAGAAATGGGTATTGAAAGATATCAATTTCAGCATTGAACCCGGTGAAGCGGTCGGCATTGTTGGGGTGAACGGCGCAGGTAAAAGTACGTTGCTGAAGCTGCTGACCGGCACCACTCAGCCTACCAAAGGCAGCATTGAAATCCAGGGGCGCGTCGCCGCGCTGCTGGAGCTGGGCATGGGCTTCCATCCTGACTTTACCGGCCGGCAGAACGTGTATATGTCCGGGCTGATGATGGGCCTGGGCCGGGAAGAGATCGAGCGCTTAATGCCGGAGATCGAAGCCTTCGCCGATATTGGCGACTACATTGAAGAGCCCGTGCGCATCTATTCCAGCGGGATGCAAATGCGCCTGGCGTTCGCTGTCGCCACGGCCTCCCGGCCGGATATTCTGATCGTCGATGAAGCGCTCTCCGTGGGTGACTCCCGTTTTCAGGCGAAATGCTATGCTCGCATCGCGGACTTCAAAAAGCAGGGGACCACACTGCTGCTGGTTTCCCACAGCGCCGGGGATATCGTCAAGCACTGCGACCGCGCCATTTTCCTCAAAAATGGTGACATCTGCATGGACGGCACCGCCCGCGACGTGACCAACCGTTACCTGGATGAGCTGTTTGGCAAACCGGATAAAGACAGCGCGACAAAAAGCGCAACGGCTATCTCGTCAGCCAGTGGCGAAAGCCAGATGTCTCTCGATGAGATTGAAGATGTGTACCACACGCGCCCAGGCTACCGTCCGGAAGAATATCGCTGGGGGCAGGGTGGCGCGAAAATCATCGATTATCATATCCAGAGCGCCGGGGTTGATTTTCCTCCCTCACTGACGGGCAATCAGCAGACCGATTTTCTGATGAAGGTCGTGTTTGAATACGATTTTGATTGCGTGGTGCCAGGCATCCTGATTAAGACCCTCGATGGCTTATTCCTCTACGGAACCAACTCTTTCCTCGCCTCTGAAGGGCGGGAAAATATTTCGGTTTCCCGCGGCGATGTTCGGGTCTTTAAATTTAGCCTTCCGGTTGATTTAAACAGTGGCGATTACCTGCTGTCATTTGGTATCTCTGCCGGCAACCCGCAGACGGATATGACGCCGCTGGACAGACGTTACGACTCCATTATTTTACATGTGACCAAGAGCATGGATTTCTGGGGTGTCATCGATCTTAAGTCGTCCTTTACTAGCTACCAATGACGTTGAGAAAAACGATTCCATGACTAAAGACTTAAACACGCTGGTTAGCGAATTACCTGAGATTTATCAAACTATTTTTGGCCATCCCGAATGGGATGGCGACGCCGCTCGTGATTGTAATCAACGCCTCGATTTGATTACCGAACAGTACGATAACTTATCCCGTGCGCTGGGGCGCCCGCTTAACGTTCTCGATCTGGGCTGCGCGCAGGGCTTTTTTAGCCTGAGTCTGGCAAGCAAAGGCGCGACTATCGTTGGTATCGATTTCCAGCAGGAAAATATTAACGTGTGCCGCGCGCTGGCCGAAGAGAACCCCGATTTTGCCGCCGAGTTCCGGGTAGGCAGAATTGAAGAGGTGATCGCCGCGCTGGAAGAGGGCGAGTTTGATCTGGCCATTGGCTTAAGCGTGTTTCACCATATTGTTCACCTTCATGGTATCGATGAAGTTAAACGTCTGCTCTCGCGCCTGGCCGATGTCACCCAGGCGGTGATCCTTGAGCTGGCGGTGAAAGAAGAACCGCTTTACTGGGGCGTTTCTCAGCCGGACGACCCGCGCGAACTGATTGAGCAGTGCGCGTTTTATCGCCTGATCGGTGAGTTTGACACCCATTTATCCCCCGTACCGCGCCCGATGTACCTGGTCAGCAACCACCGGGTGCTGATCAACGATTTTAATCAGCCGTTCCAGCACTGGCAGAATCAGCCCTATGCCGGGGCCGGCCTCGCGCATAAGCGCAGCCGTCGCTACTTCTTTGGCGAAGATTATGTATGCAAGTTTTTCTATTACGACATGCCCCACGGCATCCTGACGGCGGAAGAGAGCCAGCGTAATAAACATGAACTGCATAATGAAATAAAGTTCCTGGCGCAACCGCCAGCGGGCTTTGACGCGCCCGCATTACTGGCCCACGGCGAAAATGCTCAGTCAGGCTGGCTGGTGATGGAAAAACTCCCGGGTCGTTTGCTGAGCGATATGCTGGCAGCCGGGGAGGAGATCGATCGTGAAAAAATCCTCGGTAGCTTGCTTCGTTCCTTAGCGGCGCTGGAGAAACAAGGGTTCTGGCATGACGATGTACGCCCGTGGAACGTGATGGTCGATGCCCGACAGCATGCGCGCTTAATCGACTTCGGCTCTATCGTTACCACGCCGCAGGACTGCAGCTGGCCGACGAACCTTGTCCAGTCGTTCTTCGTGTTTGTGAATGAGCTGTTTGCCGAAAACAAAAGCTGGACTGGTTTCTGGCGCTCGGCGCCTGTTCATCCGTTTAATCTGCCCCAGCCGTGGTCTAACTGGCTGTATGCGGTCTGGCAGGAGCCGGTTGAACGCTGGAACTTTGCCCTGCTGTTGGCGCTGTTCGAGAAGAAAGCGAAGCTGCCTTCAGCTGAACAGCAGCGCGGGGCGACGGAACAGTGGATCATCGCTCAGGAGACGGTGCTGCTGGAGCTCCAGTCCCGGGTGCGTCATGAAAGCGCCGGCTCAGAAGCGTTGCGCGGCCAAATCCATACCCTGGAGCAGCAGATGGCTCAGCTGCAGGCCGCTCAGGATGCGTTCGTCGAGAAAGCTCAACAGCCAGTGGAAGTCAGCCATGAACTCACCTGGCTTGGTGAGAATATGGAGCAGCTGGCGGCGCTGTTGCAGACGGCGCAAGCGCACGCCCAGGCTGACGTTCAGCCCGAGTTGCCACCTGAAACCGCTGAGCTACTGCAGCGACTGGAAGCCGCTAACCGGGAGATCCACCATTTAAGCAACGAAAACCAACAGCTTCGCCAGGAAATTGAAAAAATCCATCGCAGCCGTTCCTGGAGAATGACCAAGGGTTATCGTTATCTGGGCCTGCAGATCCATTTGCTGAGGCAGTATGGTTTCGTGCAGCGGTGTAAACATTTTATTAAGCGCGTCCTGCGGTTTGTTTTCTCGTTTATGAGAAAACATCCGCAGGTAAAACATACCGCGGTAAATGGTTTACATAAGCTGGGCCTTTATCAGCCGGCCTATCGTTTGTATCGTCGTATGAATCCACTGCCGCACAGTCAGTATCAGGCTGATGCGCAGATTTTATCGCAGACTGAACTGCAAGTGATGCATCCGGAGCTTTTACCTCCGGAGGTTTATGAAATTTATCTCAAACTAACGAAAAATAAATAAGGAGATTAACTTGCATATTTTGATTGATGTCCAGGGTTACCAGTCGGAAAGTAAATTCCGCGGTATCGGTCGCAGTACCCTGGCCATGAGCCGCGCCATTATTGAAAATGCCGGTGAGCATCGCGTCAGTATTTTGATCAATGGTATGTACCCCATTGATAATATCAATGATGTCAAAATGGCCTATCGGGACCTGCTGACGGATGAAGATATGTTCATCTTCTCCGCCGTTGCGCCAACGGCCTATTGCAACATCGAAAACCACGGTCGCAGCAAGGCAGCCCAGGCGGCCCGCGATATCGCTATCGCCAATATCGCGCCTGATATCGTCTATGTTATTAGCTTCTTCGAAGGCCATGGGGATAGTTATACCGTGTCTATTCCGGCGGATAATGTGCCCTGGAAGACGGTGTGTGTATGCCACGATCTGATCCCGCTGTTAAATAAAGAGCGTTACCTCGGCGATCCGAATTTCCGTGAGTTTTATATGAACAAGCTGGCGGAATTTGAGCGGGCAGACGCGATCTTCGCTATTTCGCAGTCGGCAGCTCAGGAAGTGATCGAATATACCGACATCGCCAGCGATCGGGTACTGAACATCTCCTCGGCGGTGGGCGAAGAGTTTGCGGTGATCGATTATTCTGCTGAGCGTATTCAGTCTTTAAAAGACAAATACAGCCTGCCGGATGAGTTTATCCTAACGCTGGCGATGATCGAGCCGCGGAAAAACATTGAAGCGCTTATTCATGCTTACAGCATGCTGCCTGCCGAACTGCAGCAGCGCTATCCGATGGTGCTCGCGTATAAGGTGCATCCTGAAGATCTGGAGCGTATTCTGCGTCTGGCGGAAAGCTATGGCCTGTCACGCAGCCAGCTTATCTTTACCGGCTTCCTGACCGACGACGATCTGATTGCCTTGTACAACCTGTGCAAACTGTTTGTGTTCCCGTCGCTGCATGAGGGATTCGGCCTGCCGCCGCTGGAAGCGATGCGCTGTGGGGCCGCGACCCTGGGTTCAAACATTACCAGCCTGCCGGAAGTCATTGGCTGGGAAGATGCCATGTTCAATCCGCATGATGTGCAGGACATTCGCCGGGTCATGGAAAAGGCGCTGACCGATGAGGCGTTTTATCGTGAGCTGAAAGCGCATGCTCTCGCGCAGTCGGCCAAATTCTCGTGGGCCAATACCGCCCATCTGGCGATCGAGGGTTTCACTCGTCTGCTGCAGTCGTCCCAAGAGGCGAATGCCGGGCAGGCGGAAAGCGTGACCGCCTCCCGTATCCAGACGATGCAGAAAATCGATGCGCTGAGCGAAGTCGACCGTCTTGGTCTGGCATGGGCGGTTGCGCGCAATAGCTTTAAGCGCCATTCCCGCAAGTTGCTGGTGGACATTTCGGTTCTGGCGAAACATGACGCGAAGACCGGGATCCAGCGCGTCTCGCGCAGTATCCTCAGCGAATTACTGAAATCTGGCGTGCCGGGTTACGAGGTTTCCGCTGTCTACTACACCCCTGGCGAGTGTTATCGCTACGCCAACCAATATCTGTCCAGTCATTTCCCGGGCGAATTTGGCGCTGATGAACCGGTGCTGTTCAGCAAAGACGATGTGCTTATCGCCACCGATCTGACCGCGCATCTCTTCCCGGAGGTGGTGACGCAAATTGACAGCATGCGCGCCGCCGGGGCGTTCGCCTGCTTCGTGGTGCATGATATTCTGCCATTACGCCGCCCGGAGTGGAGTATCGAAGGCATTCAGCGTGAATTCCCGATCTGGCTGTCCTGCCTCGCAGAGCACGCCGATCGGCTGATCTGCGTCTCTGCCAGCGTCGCCGAGGATGTGAAAGCGTGGATTGCGGAAAATCGCCATTGGGTGAAACCGAACCCGCTGCTGACCGTCAGCAACTTCCATCTGGGAGCCGACCTCGATGCCAGCGTACCGTCCACTGGCATGCCGGATAATGCACAGGCGCTGTTAGCAACGATGGCTGCAGCCCCGTCATTTATCATGGTGGGTACCATGGAGCCGCGCAAAGGCCATGCCCAGACGCTGGCCGCCTTCGAGGAACTGTGGCGCGAGGGCAAAGACTACAACTTGTTTATCGTCGGCAAACAGGGCTGGAACGTTGACAGCTTGTGCGAAAAATTACGCCATCATCCGCAGCTGAACAAAAAGCTCTTCTGGCTGCAGAATATCAGCGACGAGTTTTTGGCCGAGCTATACGCTCGTTCACGCGCGCTGATCTTTGCCTCGCAGGGAGAAGGCTTTGGCCTGCCGTTGATTGAAGCGGCGCAGAAAAAGCTGCCAGTGATTATTCGCGACATTCCGGTGTTTAAAGAGATTGCTCAGGAACATGCCTGGTATTTCTCCGGTGAAGCGCCGTCCGATATCGCGAAGGCGGTAGAAGAGTGGTTAGCCCTGTACGAGCAAAACGCGCATCCTCGTTCCGAAAATATCAACTGGTTAACCTGGAAACAGAGCGCGGAATTTCTCCTGAAAAACCTGCCGATTATCGCGCCAGCCGCGAAGCAATAATCGCTATCAACAGGGCTACTCCGGTGGCCCTTGTGATGAGTTCGTTATGAAAATTATTTTTGCTACTGAGCCAATTAAATACCCATTAACGGGCATCGGTCGGTATTCCCTGGAGCTGGTTAAGCGGCTGGCGGTTGCCCGTGAAATCGAAGAGCTGAAGCTGTTTCACGGCGCGTCGTTTATCGACCAGATCCCCCAGGTGGAGAATAAAAGCGATAGCAAAGCCAGCAATCATGGTCGTCTGTCGGCGTTTCTGCGCCGCCAGCCGCTGCTGATTGAGGCGTATCGCCTGCTGCATCCGCGGCGCCAGGCGTGGGCATTGCGCGATTACAAAGACTACATTTACCATGGTCCCAATTTCTATCTGCCGCATCGCCTGGAACGCGCCGTGACCACGTTTCATGACATCTCCATTTTTACCTGCCCGGAATATCATCCAAAAGATCGGGTTCGCTATATGGAGAAGTCCCTGCACGAGAGCCTGGATTCGGCGAAGCTGATCCTGACCGTCTCCGACTTCTCGCGCAGTGAAATCATCCGCCTGTTCAACTATCCGGCGGATCGGATCGTCACCACCAAGCTGGCCTGCAGCAGCGACTATATTCCGCGCAGCCCGGCGGAGTGCCTGCCGGTCCTGCAGAAATATCAGCTGGCGTGGCAGGGGTATGCGTTATATATCGGCACCATGGAGCCGCGTAAAAATATCCGCGGTCTGCTGCAGGCCTATCAGCTGCTGCCGATGGAGACCCGCATGCGCTACCCGCTGATCCTCAGCGGTTATCGCGGATGGGAAGACGATGTGCTGTGGCAGTTAGTCGAGCGCGGTACGCGTGAAGGGTGGATCCGTTACCTGGGCTATGTCCCGGATGAAGACCTGCCTTATCTGTACGCGGCGGCCAGAACCTTTGTTTATCCCTCCTTCTATGAGGGATTCGGTTTACCTATTCTTGAAGCGATGTCTTGCGGTGTGCCGGTAGTATGTTCCAATGTCACTTCTTTGCCTGAGGTGGTTGGCGATGCCGGCCTCGTTGCCGATCCTAATGATGTAGACGCGATTAGCGTGCATATTTTGCAGAGCCTGCAGGATGATAGCTGGCGGGAAATCGCCACCGCGCGCGGTCTTGCCCAGGCGAAACAGTTTTCGTGGGAGAACTGTACGACCCAGACCATTAACGCCTATAAATTACTCTAAGGGTGTCAGTTGAGAGTTCTACACGTCTATAAGACCTACTATCCCGATACCTACGGCGGTATTGAGCAGGTCATTTATCAGCTAAGTCAGGGCTGCGCCCGCCGGGGAATCGCAGCCGATGTTTTTACTTTTAGCCCGGACAAAGAGACAGGTCCTGTCGCCTACGAAGACCATCGGGTCATTTATAATAAGCAGCTTTTTGAAATTGCCTCCACGCCGTTTTCGTTGAAAGCGTTAAAGCGTTTTAAGCAGATTAAAGATGATTACGACATCATCAACTACCATTTTCCGTTTCCATTCATGGATATGTTGCATCTTTCGGCGCGGCCTGACGCCAGAACGGTGGTGACCTATCACTCGGATATTGTGAAACAAAAACGGTTAATGAAGTTGTACCAGCCGCTGCAGGAGCGATTCCTCGCCAGCGTAGACTGCATCGTCGCCTCGTCGCCCAACTACGTGGCCTCCAGCCAGACCCTGAAAAAATATCAGGATAAAACCGTGGTGATCCCGTTTGGTCTGGAGCAGCATGACGTGCAACACGATCCACAGCGGGTGGCGCACTGGCGGGAAACCGTCGGCGATAACTTCTTCCTCTTCGTCGGCGCTTTCCGCTACTACAAAGGGCTGCACATTCTGCTGGATGCCGCCGAACGTAGCAGGCTGCCGGTGGTGATCGTCGGGGGCGGGCCGCTGGAGGCGGAAGTGCGTCGTGAGGCGCAGCAACGCGGGCTGAGCAATGTGGTGTTTACCGGCATGCTCAACGACGAAGATAAATACATTCTCTTCCAGCTCTGCCGGGGCGTGGTCTTCCCCTCGCATCTACGTTCCGAAGCGTTTGGCATTACATTACTGGAAGGCGCGCGCTTCGCCAGGCCGCTGATCTCCTGCGAGATCGGCACCGGGACCTCGTTCATTAACCAGGACAAAGTGAATGGCTGTGTGATCCCGCCGAATGACAGTCAGGCGCTGGTGGAGGCGATGAATGAGCTCTGGCATAACGATGAAACCGCCAGCCGCTATGGCGAAAACTCGCGTCGTCGTTTTGAAGAGATGTTTACTGCCGACCATATGATTGACGCTTACGTCAATCTCTACACTACGCTGCTGGAAAGCAAATCCTGAGGTCAGCTACCCCCGCCATTGCGGCGGGGGTTAACGCGTTAGTGACGACTCTTCAGATTATCAATCACTTCCCCGAGATCCAGCCCCTGGTCCTGCAGCAGCACCAGCAGGTGGTACATCAAATCCGACGCCTCATTCTTCAGCTCGAAGCGGTCGTTCACCGTGGCGGCCAGCGCGGTCTCCACGCCTTCTTCCCCCACTTTCTGCGCAATACGCTTGGTGCCGCTGGCGTACAGCTTCGCCGTGTAGGAGCTCTCCGGGTCGGCGTGCTTACGCTCGGCCAGCAGCTGCTCCAGCTGATAGAGGAACAGCCACTGGTGGCCGGTTTCGCCGAAGCAGCTGGTGGTGCCTTTGTGGCAGGTCGGCCCGATCGGGTTTACCAGCACCAGCAGCGTATCGTTGTCACAGTCCGGCGTGATGCTCACCACGTTGAGGACATTACCTGAGGTTTCACCCTTGGTCCACAGCCGTTGTTTGGTGCGTGAGTAAAAGGTGACCTTGCCGGTGGCTTCGGTTTTCTCCAGCGCCTCCTTGTTCATGTAGCCCAGCATCAGCACTTCGCCGGATACGGCGTGCTGCACGATGGCCGGCATCATGCCGTCCGTTTTTTCCCAGTCCAGCTGTTCAGTCAACATACCCTTATCTCCACGCCCTGTGCCGCCAGGTACGCTTTCAGTTCGCCAATATTAATAATCTGTTTGTGGAATACCGAGGCCGCCAGTGCGCCGTCAACGTTGGCGTCGCGGAAGGCTTCGAGGAAGTGTTCCATGGTGCCCGCGCCGCCGGAGGCGATCAGCGGGACATGGCACACTGCGCGAACCTTCGCCAGCTGCTGCAGGTCGTAACCGTTGCGCACCCCGTCCTGGTTCATCATATTGAGGACGATCTCGCCCGCGCCGCGCTTCTGCACTTCCTCCACCCAGTCGAGGGTTTCCCACTGTGTCACCCGGGTGCGGGTCTCGTCGCCGGTATACTGGTTGACGTGATATTTGCCGGTCTCTGCATCAAACCAGGTATCAATCCCCACCACAATGCACTGCACGCCAAAGCGGTCGGCAAGGCGGGTGATCAGCGTCGGGTCGGCGAGAGCAGGGGAGTTAATCGAAATCTTATCGGCGCCGAAGGAGAGGATCTGCGCCGCGTCTTCCAGCGACTTGATCCCGCCGGCTACGCAGAAAGGAATGTCGATCACTTCCGCCACGCGCGACACCCAGCTCTTGTCGACCACCCGGCCGTCGCTGGAGGCGGTGATATCATAGAACACCAGTTCGTCAGCCCCTTCGTCGGCATAGCGCTTGGCCAGCGGGACGATGTCGCCAATGATCTCGTGATTACGGAACTGCACGCCTTTCACTACCTGGCCGTCGCGGACGTCGAGGCAGGGGATTATCCGTTTTGCCAGCATTGAATGGCCTCCGTTACGTTGAATTTACCTTCCAGCAGCGCGCGACCAACAATCACGCCGCGCACTCCAGTGCCGCGCAGCGCGGCAATATCTTTAAGATCGCCGATGCCGCCGGATGACTGAAACGCCACCTGCGGGTAGCGGGCGCAGACTTCCTCGTACAGCGAGACGTTAGAGCCTGCCAGCGTGCCGTCGCGGGAGATATCGGTGCACAGCACGTGCTGCAGGCCGACCGGCAGATAACTTTCCACCAGCTCCTCCAGCGTCACGCCGGAGTTTTCCTGCCAGCCGCTGACCGCCACCTGCTTGTTGCCGTCGGCGTCAATGCGCACGTCGAGCGCAAGCACCAGCCGTTCAGGGCCAAAGCGTTTAAACCAGCCTTTCACTTCCTCCGGGGACTTTACCGCGGTGGAGCCGACCACCACGCGGGCGACGCCGGCCTCAAGCAGGGCCGCGACATCCGCTTCGGTCCGCACGCCGCCGCCAACCTGTACCGGGACGTCAACGCCGGCGACCAGCGATTTCAGCAAGGGGATCTGGCGTTTCGCCGGATCCTTCGCCCCGGTCAGGTCGACCAGGTGCAGGACTTCCGCCCCCTGAGCGGCATAGGACTGCAGGCGCGGCAGCGGATCGCTGCCATAGTCGCGCTGCTGGCCGTAATCGCCCTGGTGGAGACGAACGACGGTGCCGTCGATTAAATCTAAAGCAGGAATAATCATCACATCTCCAGGAAGTTTTTCAGCAGCTGCGCCCCGGCGCTCCCGGAGCGCTCCGGGTGGAACTGCACGCCAAAGAAGTTATCTTTCTGCACCGCGGCGGTGAACGCCTCACCGTAATTGCACTGGGCGATGGTGTACGGGTTGACCGGCATGGCGTAGCTGTGCACGAAGTAGAAATACGCGCCTTCTTCAATGCCGCGGAACAGACGATCGCCTGCTTTGGCATACACCCGGTTCCAGCCCATGTGCGGCAATGGCAGACCGTGGTCGGTCATCTTCGGCACCTCTTCTTCGATAATGCCCAGCAGATCGACGCCGTTGTTCTCCTCGCTGCGCTTGCCGAGCAGCTGCATGCCCAGGCAAATCCCCAGCACCGGCTGGGTACAGGCTTTGATCAGGTCGATCAGATCGCGGTCGCGCAGCTGGTCCATCGCCGCCTGGGCGGTGCCGACGCCGGGAAGAAACAGTTTATCGGCACGCAATACCACCTCCGGATCGCGGCTGACCACCGGCTCATAGCCGTGGCGGCCAATCGCCGATTTCACCGAATTGAGGTTGGCGCACCCGGTATCAAGGATCACCACATTCATCACAGCACCCCTTTGGAAGACGGCAGGGCATCGCCCTGGACGCGGATCGCCTGGCGCAGCGTACGGCCAAAGGCTTTGAACAGGCTCTCCACGCGGTGGTGATCGTTCTTGCCCTTGGTTTTCAGGTGCAGGGTCACCGCCATGGTGTAAGAGAGCGAGCGGAAGAAGTGTTCCACCATCTCGGTGCTCAGATCGCCGACGCGCTGATAGGTGAAGTCCGCCTTATACTCCAGGTGCGGACGGCCGGAGATATCCAGCGCGCAGCGGGCGAGACACTCGTCCATCGGCAGCACGAAGCCGAAGCGGTTGATGCCGCGTTTGTCGCCAAGCGCCAGCTTCAGGGCTTCGCCGAGGGCCAGGCCGGTATCTTCCACGGTGTGATGATCGTCGATGTACAGATCGCCGCCGACGTTGATCTCCATGCGGAAGCCGCCGTGGGTGGCGATTTGGTCGAGCATATGGTCAAAAAAGCCGACGCCGGTGTGGATCTTGCTGCCGCCTTCACGGTCCAGCCACACCTTCACGTCCACCTGGGTCTCTTTGGTGATGCGCTCGACGTGGGCATAGCGGTCGCGGCGGGTCAGCTGCTCGCTGATGGTCGGCCAGTCCAGGGTCTCACGGTCATAGCGCAGGCCGGTAATCCCCATGTTATCCGCCAGCTCAAGGTCGGTGGCCCGGTCGCCAATCACATAGCTGTGGCTTTTATCCAGTACGCCGTCTTCCAGCCACGGCAACACCAGCTGCGTTTTCGGTTTGCGGCAGGCGCAGTTGTCGCCCGGGAAGTGCGGACAAATCAGCACCTCTTCGAAATTGACGCCCTGCGAGGCGAAGATCTGCATCATCAGGTTGTGCGGGCCATCAAATGCTTCCTGCGGCAGACTGTCGGTTCCCAGGCCATCCTGGTTGGTGATCATCACCAGCTTATAGCCTTCCTGCTGCAGCTTCAGCAGCGCCGGGATCACCTGCGGCTCAAACGCCAGCTTGTCGAAACGGTCCACCTGGAAATCCACCGGCGGTTCGGAAATCAGGGTGCCGTCACGGTCAATAAAGAGATACTTCTGGGTCATACATTCTCCGCAGTCAAGGCGTCAATCACGCGCTGGCTCTCAGCACGGGTACCGATAGTGATACGCAAACAGCCGCTCAATGAAGGTTGTTTATTCTGGTCACGTAAGATAATGCCCTGATCCCACAAAGATTTAAACACTGCGCTGGAGGCGGTTATCCGCGCCAGAACGTAGTTCGCCTCGGAATCGAAGACCTGCTCCACGCAGGCGATGCCGCGCAGCTGTTCCACCAGGTAGCGGCGCTCGTCGAGGATCTGCGCCACGCGCTGGCGCATCGCCGTGATGCCTTCCGCGCTCAGCGCCTGGGCGGCGATATCGGCCACCGGCGTGGAGAGCGGATACGGAGCGATCACTTTCAGCAGCACGTTAATCACCTCGGCGTTGGCGAGGGTGAAGCCGCAGCGCAGGCCGGCGAGGGCGAAGGCTTTGGACAGCGTGCGCAGCACCACCAGGTGCGGATAGTCGCTGAGCCAGCCGGCGAGCGTCGCCTGCGGGCAGAATTCAATATAGGCTTCGTCGGCGACCACGATGGCTTTATCGCGGGTCATCTCCAGCAGGTCGCGTATCGACTGCGGATCGATGATCTGACCGGTCGGGTTGTTCGGGCTGCAGACAAAGACCACCTTCACGCCGTCCAGCTGCGCCTCGATACCCGGCAGGTCGAGCTGCCAGTCGGCGAGGGTCGGCACGGTGCGGCATTCGACGCCGATGGTCTCGGCGCTGACGCTGTACATGCCGTAGGTGGGCGGGCAGTAGAGTAGCGCGTCTTTGCCGGGCTCACAGAAAGCGCGGATCAGCAGCTCAATCCCTTCGTCGGCGCCGCGGCTGACCAGCACCTGCTCTGGTTTGACGCCGGCGTAGCGGGCGTAGCTCTCGATGACTGCCTTCGGCTGCGGCTCCGGATAGCGGTTCATCGTTTGCGCGGTAAGCTGGAAAGCCACGGCGGTCGGGAATTCGTTGGCGTTCAGCCAGACGTCGCCTTTGCCGCCCAGACGGCGAGCGGATTGATACGGGGTCAGCGCACGGACGTTGGCGCGGGCTAAATCTTCAATGCTCATGCTTGCTCCTTCAGGGCGGCAACGCGCAGCGTTACGGCGTTTTTGTGGGCATCAAGGCGCTCGGCGGCGGCCAGGATCTCAATCGTTGAGGCGAGGGCGGCAAAGCCGTCGCGCGACAGCTCCTGCACGGTCATCCGCTTCTGGAAGTCGGCCAGGCCGAGGCTCGAACAGGTGGCGGTATACCCATAGGTCGGCAGGACGTGGTTGGTGCCCGAGGCGTAATCGCCCGCGGATTCCGGTGACCAGTCGCCGAGGAAAACCGAACCGGCGCTGGTGATGCTGTCCACCAGCTCGCGGGCTTGACGGGTCTGAATGATCAGGTGCTCCGGGCCATACTGGTTGGAGATAGCCACGCACTGCTCCAGGTCGCGGGCCACGATGATCCGGCTGGCGGAGAGGGCCACGCGGGCGGTTTCCGCGCGCGGCAGGGCGGCCAGCTGGCGTTCGACGGCCTCAGCGACGCGGTTGCCGAGGTCGGCGTCCGGGGTCAGGAGGATCACCTGCGAGTCCGGGCCGTGTTCCGCCTGCGACAGCAGGTCGGAGGCGACAAAGTCCGGGGTGGCGCCGCTGTCGGCGATCACCAGCACTTCCGACGGGCCGGCCGGCATGTCGATGGCTGCGCCGTCCAGACGCTGGCTGACCTGACGTTTGGCTTCCGTGACGTAAGCGTTACCCGGGCCAAAGATTTTATCCACCTTCGGCACCGACTCGGTCCCGAGGGCGAGGGCGGCGATGGCCTGGGCGCCGCCAACGTTAAAGATGGTTTTCACGCCGCACAGCTGCGCGGCATAGAGGATCTCATCGGCGATCGGCGGCGGCGAGCAGAGCACCACCTGCTGACAGCCGGCGATGCGCGCCGGCGTCGCCAGCATCAGCACCGTGGAGAACAGCGGCGCCGAGCCGCCCGGAATATACAGCCCGACGGAGGCGATAGGGCGGGTGACCTGCTGGCAGCGCACCCCCGGCAGCGTTTCGACATCCACCGCCTGCAGCTGTTGCGCGTTGTGGAAGGTCTCGATGTTTTTCACCGCCACCGCCATCGCCTGCTTCAGCTCGTCGCTGAGGCGTTCGCCGGCGGCGGCGATCTCCGCCTCGCTCACCTGCAGCGCGGCGACGGTGGTTTTATCAAACTTTGCGCTGTATTCGCGCAGCGCCGCGTCGCCGTTGGCTTTGACGTTATCGAGGATCTCCGCCACCGTTTTACTGATGCTGTCGGAGGCGGAAATCGCCGGGCGCGTTAAGAGTTGTTGCTGTTGGTCTGCGCTACAGCCGTTCCAGTCGATGATTGTGTTGAAGCTCATGATTGTTTTCCCCTGTGTGTCCCGTGACCGGCTGGCCGATTACTCCATCATCTTCTCAATCGGCAGCACCAGAATGGAGCTGGCGCCCAGCGCTTTCAGTTTTTCCATGGTCTCCCAGAACAGGGTTTCGCTGCTGACCATGTGCATCGCCACGCGCTGCTTGTCGCCTGCCAGCGGCAGAATAGTCGGACGCTCGGCGCCCGGCAGCAGGGCAACCACTTCTTCCAGGCGTTCGGTCGGAGCGTGCATCATGATGTATTTCGACTCGCGGGCCTGGATCACGCCCTGAATACGGGTCAGCAGGCGGTCAATCAGCTGCTGTTTGGCGTCGGCCATCTCGCCGTCGCGCTGGATCAGGCAGGCTTTGGAGCGGTAGATCACTTCCACTTCGCGCAGACCGTTGGCTTCCAGGGTGGCGCCGGTGGAGACGAGGTCGCAGATGGCGTCGGCGAGGCCGGCGCGCGGCGCCACTTCCACGGAGCCGTTCAGCAGACAGGATTTAAAAGAGATACCTTTTTGATCGAGGTAGCGCTTCAGCAGGTGCGGGTAAGAGGTGGCGATGCGTTTGCCGTCCAGCGCCGCCGGGCCGTTCCAGGCTTCATCCACCGGGGTCGCCAGCGACAGGCGGCAGCCGCCGAAGTCGAGACGACGCAGGGTGAAGTAGCGCGGGTCTTCGCCCTGAGCGCGGCGGCTGAGCAGCTCTTCTTCCAGCACGTTTTCGCCGATAATGCCGAGGTCGACAACACCGTCCATCACCAGGCCCGGGATATCGTCATCACGCACGCGCAGAATGTCGATTGGCATATTTTCCGCCAGCGCAATCAGACGCTGGGTGTGCAAATTGACTTTAATGCCGCAGCGGCTGAGTAATTCGCGTGAATCTTCGCTTAAACGGCCTGATTTCTGAATAGCTATGCGTAAACGGGTGTTGTCTAACATTGTTCTTTTCCTCTGAATACCTGTCTGAATCTGTCCGAATTTGGTCCAAAAAAAAGCCCCCGGAAGTGAATCTTCCGGGGGCTCTCTGCGCGTTCATGCACCACTGGAAGATCCAAATGTCTTCCAGCACACATCGCCTGAAAGACTAGTCAGGATGATGGTGATGATGGTGGTGTTTAAATTGAACGCGGTTCATAAAAATTCTCTGTGAATGACTATGCATTTGATGTCCTTTAACCTAAACCACTTCCGCCGCAGAAAGCAAGGGCTTTTTTCTATCATTAATTCATTTCACATTGAGCGAAGAAATTGTCAGTTGCCGCAGGCTGGCGTAGCCTGTAATCAGCACAGCGAAAGAGTCAGGAGCCTGGGATGAAAAAGGTCGCGATAGTCGGTTTGGGATGGCTGGGGATGCCGCTGGCGCTGTCATTGATGGCGCGAGGCTGGCAGGTCACCGGCAGTAAAACCACGCAGGATGGCGTGGAGGCGGCGCGGATGTGCGGGATTGACAGCTATCCGCTGCGCCTGGAGCCGCAGCTGGTCTGTGATACCGAGGACCTCGACGCGCTGATGAACGTCGATGCGCTGGTGATCACGCTGCCGGCCCGGCGTACCGGGGCGGGAGAAGGGTTTTATCTGCAGGCGGTGCAGGAGATTGTCGATACTGCGCTGGCGCACCATATTCCGCGGATCGTCTTCACCAGTTCCACCTCGGTGTATGGCAACGTCAATGGCACGGTGAAAGAGAACTCCCCGCGTCTGCCGCAAACCGCCAGCGGGCAGGTGCTCAAGGAGCTGGAGGACTGGCTGCACAACCTGCCGGGAACCTCGGTGGATATTCTGCGTCTGGCCGGGCTGGTGGGGCCTTCCCGTCATCCGGGACGTTTTTTTGCCGGCAAGTCGGCGCCGGATGGCCAGCACGTGGTCAATCTGGTGCATTTGCAGGATGTGGTGGCCGCTATCGAACTGCTGTTGCAGGCCCCGAAGGGCGGGCACATCTATAATCTATGTGCGCCCCGCCATCCGGCGCGCGGCCTCTTTTATCCGCAGATGGCCCGTGAACTGGGGCTGCCGCCCCCGGTGTTCAGCGACAGCCCGGACGGTGGTCAGGGCAAGATTGTGGATGGCAATCGTATCTGCAATGAGCTGGGGTTTGAGTACCAGTACCCCGATCCGCTGGTGATGCCGATGGAGTGATCTACCAGCGGTGATTCGCATACCGTAAGGGGGTAGCGATGAAACCACTGCTGGATGTCCTCTTGATCCTCGACGCGCTGGAAAAAGAGGGGAGCTTTGCCGCCGCGTCGGCAAAGCTCTTTAAAACGCCCTCGGCGCTGAGCTACACCATTCACCGGCTGGAAAGCGATCTCAATATTCAGCTGCTCGACCGCAGCGGACACCGCGCGCGCTTTACCCCCACCGGACAAATGCTGCTGGAGAAAGGGCGGGAGGTGCTGCATATCGCCCGCGAACTGGAGATCCGGGCGGTCAAGCTGCAGCAGGGGTGGGAGCACACCCTCCGCCTGGCGGTGGACTGCACTTTTCCCGTGATGCAGCTTTCGCCGCTGATTGCCGCATTTTATCAACAACAGCCGCTGACCCGGCTGCACTTCACGCAAAACCCCTCGCTGCTGGACTGGCGGCCGCTGACTGACGGGCAGGCCGATCTGCTGCTGGGCGCCCTCGGCGAGCCGCCGCCGCTGAGCGGCTATGACTATCTCCCCCTCGGCGAGCTGGAGCTGCTGCTGGTGGTTTCCCCGCAGCATCCGCTGGCGCGACACCGCGCTCCGCTGAGCTGGCGGACCCTGCGCCGTTACCGGGCGGTGGCCACCGGCGAGGGCGGGGCGCTGCTCAGCGATCAGGAGACCCTGACGGTGTGTGACGCCGCGGGGCAGCTGGCGCTGCTGCGCATGGGGCTGGGCTGGGGCTGTCTGCCGCGTTACCAGGTGCAGGGGCTGCTGGAGAGCGGCGAGCTCATCAGCATGGCGGTTCGCGGGCTGTCGCCCCGCCAGCATGCCTGGATCGCCTGGAATGACGCCACCTGCGGTTTGGCCAGCAAGTGGTGGCGGGAAACGCTATTAGCAAATAGTGCTATTTTTACAATTTATCATACGGAAATCGTATAGATATTAGCACGTTAAAAAATACGCTTACGCAATGAACTTCATAACATCTTGTCAACGCCGTTGAATTTGTTGCAAAATATGCGGCCTGAAAACCAGAGACTAGCCGACGCTTTTTTTAAAAGTGTCGGTTATTTTTTTGGTCGAAAGACACATCATTCAATACCAAGAGGCCGGGCTTCGTACCGGATAGATATTTACTAAAAACCGACAGTCGTTGTCGCTGAGGAATAGAAAGAAATGGGGCAATTTTTTGCTTACGCGCTGGCGTTCACCGTAAAAGGGGATAACTATGTCGCATAACGCTACTCCAAATACCTCTCGCGTGGAATTACGTAAAACGCTTACGTTAGTTCCGGTTGTAATGATGGGCCTGGCCTATATGCAGCCGATGACGCTGTTCGATACGTTTGGTATCGTCTCTGGTATGACCGACGGTCACGTGCCGACGGCCTACGCCTTTGCGTTAATCGCCATTCTGTTTACTGCCCTGAGCTATGGCAAGCTGGTACGTCGTTACCCTTCTGCCGGCTCGGCGTATACCTATGCGCAGAAATCCATCAGCCCGACCGTCGGCTTTATGGTGGGTTGGTCCTCGCTGCTCGACTACCTGTTCGCGCCGATGATCAACATTCTGCTGGCGAAAATCTATTTTGAAGCGCTGGTGCCTTCGATTCCGTCGTGGGTGTTTGTTATCGCGCTGGTCGCCTTTATGACCGCCTTTAACCTGCGCAGTATTAAATCCGTCGCCAACTTCAACACCGTGATCGTGGTGCTGCAGGTGGTGCTGATTGCCGTTATTCTCGGCATGGTGATTTATGGCGTGTTTGAAGGCGAAGGCGCCGGTACGCTGGCCAGCAGCCGTCCGTTCTGGTCCGGTGACGCGCACGTGATCCCGATGATTACTGGGGCGACGATCCTGTGCTTCTCGTTTACCGGCTTCGACGGCATCAGCAACCTGTCTGAAGAGACCAAAGATGCAGAGCGCGTCATCCCGCGGGCGATTTTCCTGACCGCGCTGATTGGCGGCCTGATCTTCATCTTTGCCACCTACTTCCTGCAGCTGTATTTCCCGGACATCTCGCGCTTTAAAGATCCGGATGCGTCACAGCCGGAAATTATGCTCTACGTAGCAGGTAAAGCCTTCCAGGTTGGCGCGTTGATCTTCTCCACCATCACCGTGCTGGCTTCCGGTATGGCGGCGCACGCTGGCGTGGCGCGTCTGATGTACGTGATGGGCCGTGACGGCGTGTTCCCGAAAAGCTTCTTCGGCTATGTTCACCCGACCTGGCGCACCCCGGCGATGAACATCATCCTGGTCGGCGCTATTGCGCTGCTGGCGATTAACTTCGACCTGGTGATGGCGACGGCGCTGATTAACTTTGGTGCGCTGGTGGCGTTTACCTTCGTTAACCTGTCGGTGATTTCGCAGTTCTGGATCCGTGAGAAACGCAACAAGACGCTGAAAGACCACTTCCAGTATCTGTTCCTGCCGATGTGCGGCGCCCTGACCGTTGGCGCGCTGTGGGTCAACCTGGAAGAGAGCTCGATGATTCTGGGCCTGATCTGGGCCGGTATCGGTCTGGTCTATCTGGCCTGCGTGACCAAAAGCTTCCGCAACCCGGTGCCGCAGTATGAAGATGTGGCCTAAGGCATAGCGTGATGTAAATGAGAAAAGCCGGAGGGAAACCTCCGGCTTTTTTTTCGTTTGGCCCGGTGCGATACCTTTTGCCCGGCGGCGCTGCGCTTGCGCGGGCCTACGGTGATGGTTAACCTTCTGAAATTTAATGGTTATGTAGGCCGGGTAAGCGAAGCGCCACCCGGCAATATGTTGGCCACGGAAACGACGACCGGACGGTTCCCTCTCCCTCCGGGAGAGGGTTAGGGTGAGGGGAAGCACTGCAGTGTGGTTGTTTATGTTATCTGTGGCTTCAGCGTAGTTTGCGCTCCCGGTTAGTCTTCTGCGTTATGTCTCTTATGGTGCTGGGAGCGCACAGGGGGCGGCCAGTCGCCGCCGCCCCCTGTACCCCCGGGCTCCGGCCAGCAAAATCGCCACTTCGTGGTACCTTCGACTTATCCCTGCAGGCTTCGGGTCGGGCCGAGGCAGCGTCCGTGCAAAACACGGCCCTCAGCCCGCATCCATGCGGGCTGCCCCGGCCTGCCGGGAACGTCTCAGCGATTTTGAGGCCGCCAGCACCGGCAGTTTCAGCGGCCCTTGATCCAGTGGTGATTTGGGGTTGTAGGCTGGGTAAGCGAAGCGCCACCCGGCACAAAAGCGGCTCCGCGCCCGCTGTCCTTGCCCGGCGGCGCGGCGCTTGCCGGGCCTACGGTGTTGAGTAACCTTCTGATATGTAAATGGCTTTGTAGGCCGGGTAAGCGAAGCGCCACCCGGCAACATGTTGGACACGGAGCCTGATGTATTGCCCGGCGGCGGTGGAGACGGTTATCGGTTTGCCACGTTCTCAGACTCCGTAGGCCGGGTCAGGCGCAGCCGCCACCCGGCAATATGTTGGCCACGTAAACGACGGCCGGACGGTTCCCTCTCCCTCCGGGAGAGGGTTAGGGTGAGGGGAAGCATTGCAGTGTGGTTGTTTATGTTATCAGTGGCTTCAGCGTAGTTTGCGCTCCCGGTTAGTCTTCTGCGTTATGTCTCTTATGGTGCTGGGAGCGCACAGGGGGCGGCCAGTCGCCGCCGCCCCCTGTACCCCCGGGCTCCGGCCAGCAAAATCGCCACTGCGTGGTACCTTCGACTTATCCCTGCAGGCTTCGGGTCGGGCCGAGGCAGCGTCCCTGCAAAACACGGCCCTCAGCCCGCATCCATGCGGGCTGCCCCGGCCTGCCGGGAACGTCTCAGCGATTTTGAGGCCGCCAGCACCGGCAGTTTCAGCGGCCCCTGATCCAGTGGTGATTTGGGGTTGTAGGCCGGGTCAGGCGCAGCCGCCACCCGGCAATATGTTGGCCACGGAAACGACGACCGGACGGTTCCCTCTCCCTCCGGGAGAGGGTTAGGGTGAGGGGAAGCACTGCAGTGTGGTTGTTTATGTTATCTGTGGCTTCAGCGTAGTTTGCGCTCCCGGTTAGTCTTCTGCGTTATGTCTCTTATGGTGCTGGGAGCGCACAGGGGGCGGCCAGTCGCCGCCGCCCCCTGTACCCCCGGGCTCCGGCCAGCAAAATCGCCACTGCGTGGTACCTTCGACTTATCCCTGCAGGCTTCGGGTCGGGCCGAGGCAGCGTCCCTGCAAAACACGGCCCTCAGCCCGCATCCATGCGGGCTGCCCCGGCCTGCCGGGAACGTCTCAGCGATTTTGAGGCCGCCAGCACCGGCAGTTTCAGTGGCCCCTGATCCAGTGGTGATTTGGGGTTGTAGGCTGGGTAAGCGAAGCGCCACCCGGCAACATGTTGGACACGGAGCCTGATATATTGCCCGGCGGCGCGGCGCTTGCCGGGCCTACGGTTATGGTTAACCTTCTGAAACTTAATGGTTATGTAGGCCGGGTAAGCGAAGCGCCACCCGGCAGAAACCCGCGTAAAGCGCTAAAACGCGAGTGTGGTTGGGTCAGCCGCAGGGAGCTGCGGCTTGTTTATAGCGGCGGCGGTTCGAAGCAGAGGCTGCGCTCCAGGCACTCGTCGCAGCTTGGCGATCGGCAGACAATCTCCCCCTGCGACTGCAGGCAGCGCTGGCGGTAAAAGAACTTTTTCCAGCGCATATGGTGAACGTTCTGCACCACCAGCAGTGGAAAGCAGTCGCGCATCAGCCGGCCCAGTTCCGCCCGCGAATCGAGTCCCAGATCCTCCCACAGATGGTTAAACGCCAGCGCTACCTCGGCGACGATCTGCGCCATCGGTTCGGCCCCCGGCGCCATCCACTCCGTCAGCCACTGCCCCAGCTGCCGACGCTCTTCGTCGCGGGTGGCATTCAGCTCGGTCATCAGCCGACGGCGGCTCAGCGTCGCGCTGTCCAGCGGCGTCGCCACCTCGCCCAGCCGCTGTTGCAGCGCCCGCCACGCTCCGGGAGTCAGCCCCATCCGCAGCGGAAAGCAGCCTTTTCCGGCGTGATACAATCGCCACAGGCGGGTCAACCAGTCGACGGGCGCCATCAGGCGACCCCCTGACGCAGACGTGATGCCGCCAGGCTCTGGCGCCGCCGCTGCCACCAGGCAGGCAGCACCTCGGCGACCGAACGCCACGCGCCGTCCACCTGCGGCTCAATGCCCTGCAATTCCAGCTGCTGCCATGGCGTATGGCCGATACGCACGCAGAACACCGCTTTTACGTCGGCGAGCAGCGCCAGCAGCGCCGCCAGTCTGGCCTCGTTCTCCTGTGGCTCACACTCCTCTTCGCCGCGGCAATATTTCGGTGTAAAGCGCTCGCCCACCAGCACCATACCGGCGGCCGACAGGCTGTAGATCGAGAAGCGGTCGGCATGGCCAAAATGACAGTCAATGACCTCGCCGTGGCGGGAGGCCACGGCCACCAGACAGGCGTCATCCGCGTCCGACTCCCCCTGCGTAGCGAGGCTGGCATGAAGTTCGGCGCGCTGGTGGAGGATGGGCAGCCAGTCGGGGAGGCTGTCCGGGTCCGGCAGCCGGGTGAACTGCTGGCTGCGATCTTCGCCCAGCATGCCGATGGCGTCGGCACGGCACTGGTGGCAGTGGGTCATCTGCGGCATCACCTCCCCGCACTGGCTGCGGATCGCGGCGAGCATCCCGGCGTCCGGCTCCGGCTGGCCGTTGAGACCAAAAACCGTGCCGTGCTCCGGTCTGGCAATCAGCGGCATAATATTGTGAATAAACGCGCCGCTTTCCCGCAAACGACGGCCGACCTCGGCCATGCCGCCGTCGTTGATCCCCGGGATCAGCACCGAGTTTATCTTGACCAGCACTCCCGCGGCGGTCAGCCTGCGGACCCCTTCAAGCTGGCGGGCAATCAGGATCTCCCCGGCTTCCCGGCCGCGGTAGCGTTCGCCGTCGAGCCACAGCCAGGCATAGATTTGCCCGGCGATATCGGCATCCAGGGTATTGATGGTCACCGTGACGTGATCCACGCCGACCTCCAGCAGGCGATCGACCGCGTCGGGCAGCATCAGCCCGTTGGTCGACAGGCATAATTTGAGATCCGGAAGCTGGTCGCGGACCAGCTCCAGGGTGCGGAAGGTGCGGGTCATATTGGCCAGCGGATCGCCGGGCCCGGCTATGCCGACCACCGACAGCTGCGGGATGGCCTGGGCCACCTGGCGCACTTTCAACACCGCCTGCTCGGGAGTCAGCAGCGTCGATGACACCCCGGGACGGGACTCATTGCTGCAGTCGAATTTACGGTTGCAGTAGTTGCACTGCAGATTGCAGGCCGGGGCGACCGGAAGATGCATCCGGGCGAAACGGTGGTGCCCGCTGCGGGAGTAGCAGGGGTGCGCGGCGACCTTGTCGGCCACCCGCGGCGCTAACGCGCTGGCGTCCGCCGACTGACAGGCGTTACCGCCGGAAAAAGAAGAGCAGGAAGTCATGGTCGTACCTTCATGGTTGGGCGATACCTTCCTGCTGCAAACGACGTACCAGTGACGAATTTTTTATCTGGCTGAAAAATAAAGCGTTATCCCGCATCCCTGCGGCACAACATTGTCGCGTTCCTGCCGTACTGACGACAATGTCCTGAACCTGACACCGCGGCCTACAGACGCGGCAGGGTGATATCCATGATCTGGATCCGGTAAGCGACCTGGCGCGGCGTCATCCCCAGCAGCCGTGCCGCCTTGGCCTGCACCCAGCCGGCTTTTTCCAGCGCGGCGATCAGTCGCTGACGTTCGTCCAGGCTGTTGTCCAGCCAGCTGTCTTCCGCTGGCCCGCTGGCAGGCAGGGCTTTGGCGGGACGATCCTGGTGAGTGAAGAGGATCACGTCGCGATCGATCAGGCCACTCTCCGACATCACCGCCGATCGTTCGAGGCAGTTCTCCAGTTCGCGAACGTTACCCGGCCAGCTGTACTCCATCAGCAGGCGGATCGCGCCCTCGCTGATCCGCAGCGTGCGCCCCTGATGCTGGCCGATTTTGCGCACCAGGAAGTGCGCCAGCTCGGCGATGTCCTCCTGACGCTCGCGCAGCGGGGGCAGGGCGATGGGCATCACGTTCAGACGATAGTAGAGATCCTCGCGGAAATGGCCCAGCCGGACCTCCTCCTCCAGGTGACGGTTGGTGGCGGCGATGATGCGGACATTCACCCGCAGGGTCTCATCGCCGCCGACCCGCTCCATCTCCCCCTCCTGGAGGATACGCAGCAGCTTGGCCTGGAACGAGGCGCTGCTTTCACCAATCTCATCGAGGAACAGGGTGCCGCCATCCGCCAGCTCAAAACGTCCTTTACGCTGACGCACCGCCCCGGTAAAGGCGCCTTTCTCATGGCCGAACAGTTCGCTTTCCAGCAGGGTGTCCGGCAGCGCCGCGCAGTTAAATTTGACGAAGGCGGCGCCAGCCCGTGGCGAATGGTGATGGATGGCGTTGGCGATCAGCTCTTTCCCGGTGCCGCTTTCGCCGCGCACCAGCACGGTGGTGTCCCAGCGCGAAACCTGACGGATCACCTCTACGATCTGGCGCATCGCCGGGCTCTTGCCGACCATATTGTCAAGGCCCACGCCGCGGGACGACGAGCAGGCCGGCGGCCGTTCCACCTTCGGCGGCTGGCGGCTCGACAGGGCGGGTGAGGCCGGAAGGATCATCAGCCGGATGGTCTGGGCGACGAGGTTGGCGACGGTTTCGAGAAAACGGGTGCAGGCCGGCAGCCGCTCTTCCTGGCGCGCCATCGGCTGGGCCGCCAGCACCCCTATTGGCCGGGCGTTGGGGCCCATCAACGGTACGGCGATAAACGGCAGATCGTAATCGTAGAGGCTCAGGCGGTCGAGAAAACGCTGATCGTCGGCGACCCGGGGCAGCACCAGCGACTGCCCCTGGGCCAGCACGGTCCCCACCAGTCCCTCGCCGGGGCGATAGCGGATCTGCGTGCTGCCGGGGAGGGGCTGCTGGCCGGTTTGCTGCAGCGCTTCGATACTGAGGATCTCCTGCTCGCTGTCGTACAGGCAGATCATCCCGTGCTGCATAAAGGCATCGTTGTGCAATACGCTGAGCACCTCCTGCAACGTTTTGCTGGCCTCGGTGGCCCGGCTCAGCACCACGCTTATCCGCTGCATGGCGGTGAACTGCTGAGAGAGGTCGAAGCGTCTGACGGTGGTGTCCGGGTCGGATTCAGGGATCATGCTTCACCTCCGGTCAGGGTGTTAAACAGCGGGAAACGCAGGGTCAGGCAGGTGCCGCCCTGCGGTCGGGAAGCCAGCTCAATGGCCCCGCGATGGTGCGCCACCAGGGTCTGGATCAGCCGCAGCTCCATGCCTTTACCCGGCGAGTTCAGCGCGTCGGGGGAGTGGGCGTAGCGCACCTGCAGCAGCGGTACGTTGTCAGTCAGGTACAGCGACAGCCAGCCGTCGTTCTCCTCGGCATAGAGCTGCATCGCCAGCGGCACGGAGGGCAATTCGGCGGCGAGGGCCAGGGTGCGGTCGAGCCACAGGCTTAAGCACGCCAGCAGCGGGGTGCGCTGGCCAAAGCCGATCAGATGCGGTGAGGCCATGTCGACCTGCAGCCCGTCGGGATCGAAGCGGGTACGGTAGAGGGCGCACAGATCGTCGAAAAAGGGCTGCAGCGGCCAGACGGCGGGGTTTTCGAGTTCCAGCGATGGGCGACAGCGCTGGAGCCGCGCCATCGCCTCTTCCCCTTCACGCCAGGCGGCCTCCAGCGCCACATTCCCGCTTCCCTCGCCGTTCAGCCGACGGGCTGCCGCCAGCATATTAATCGGGCAGTTCAGCTGGATCAGCGCGGCGTCCAGCGACTCGCGGATCGCCGCCAGCAGCTTGCCGGCGGTCATTTGCTGCTTCAGCCGGTCAAGGCGTCCTTGCTCCTGCTGCTGACGCTGCTGGGTACAGTCGGCGATCACCACCAGGGTCCGCGCCAGCGCGCTGTCGATAAAGTAGCGGCTGGCCTCTTCACTGACGCCGGGCAACGGCCAGCAGGTTACCGACAGCCAGCGCGCGGCCCCGCGCAGCGCTACCGGCAGGATCGCCTCCACGCCGGGCGTCATCCGGCCAGGGGAGACCTGCAGCTCGGTGAGCAGCTCCCGGCCGCCGCAGTCAGCGCAGAAGGTTTTGTAGGCGAGGTTGTCCATCACCACCCGATCCTGCTCGTCCACCACCACCACGGCGGCGGGGATATTATTCAGCACCGCCTCCATCAGGGTCATATGGTTGCGCAGCCGTTGTTCGAGGGTGTAGCTGACGCTGATATCCCGCTGCATCGCCAGATAATGCTCCAGTTCCCCTTGCGGGCTAAGCACCGGGGTGATGTCAATCTCCACCAGGTACAGGCCGCCGTCCCGACGCTGATTAATCAGCTGACCGCGCCAGGGCTGACGCTGGAGCAGGGTATGCCACATCTCCTGATAGATCGCGCGCGGCGTCTGGCTGCTGGCCAGCAGGCGCGGGTTCTGGTTTAACAATTGCGCCAGCGAATAGCCGGTCTGGCGGCAAAACGCTGGGTTGGCGTAAATGATCCTGGCGCTGGCATCGGTGAGGGATATGGCCACCGAGGCCTGTTCCACCATGGTAAAAAACAGCCCCGGATGTTGTTGAGTCAGCGCGCCGGCGATGGCCTCCGGTGCGGCGTTATCGAGCATCATATTCAGGGTCATCGCAAACTCCTGTGTCGCAGTTATGACAAATTGTCCGACACCGTGCGCGAAACGCGGCGGGGTAAGCCGAACCTGGATAACCATGCAAAGTGTGCGCCTTATCGGAACGACCACGCGAAACATTGATCCGACAGGGGGAAAATTCACGGATTTTTACCTTTCGCCCCGCCGGGTGCGCCTTTGGCGCGCGGCATCGTGAGGCGAAGCGATCCTGATGGGGCAGGGATGGGCCGTTACGGTGCAGGGCAACCTGGCATAGCCTTCGCAATACCTCTGTCGTCATTCCTTTTTTCAACACCATTCCGACAGGAGCGTACTATGGCGAACATTGGCATTTTCTTTGGTACCGATACCGGTAAAACCCGCAAGATCGCGAAAATGATCCACAAGCAGCTGGGGGAGGCCGCCGCCGCCCCGGTCAATATTAACCGCGCCACGCTGGCGGACCTGCTGGCCTACCCGGCCCTGCTGTTGGGGACGCCGACGCTGGGCGACGGCCAGCTGCCGGGCCTCGAGGCCGGGGGCGAGAGCGAGTCGTGGGCCGAGTTTATCCGCAACCTCGGCGACGTTAGCCTGCAGGGGAAAACGGTGGCGCTGTTTGGCCTCGGCGATCAGCGTGGCTATCCGGATAACTTCGCCAGCGGGCTGCGGCCGCTGTACGACGCCCTGCGTGCCCGCGGGGCGACGATGATCGGCAGCTGGCCGAACGAGGGGTATGAGTTCAGCGCCTCATCGGCGCTGGAGGGGGATCGCTTTGTCGGACTGGTGCTGGATCAGGATAACCAGTTCGACGAGACCGACGCGCGGCTGGCGACCTGGCTTGAGGAGATTAAACCGCATCTGCTGTAGGCGATGGCGGGTAGCCTGTCGGCTACCCGCACAGCCCCGGCTGGCGCGCTAGCATCTCGGCCAGCCACTGGCGCTGGTGGCGGCGCTGGCTCTGTTGACTGAGGTAATCGCGGGCGCTTTCCTGCGCCTGCTCAGGCGTCATCGGCGCGGCAGGGCGAATGGCCTCACACCAGATCAGATGCCAGCCGAGCTCACTGGCCACCGGCGCGCTCAGCGCATTTTCCGCCAGCGCAAACAGCGCCTCCTCCAGCTGCGGATAGAGCAGCCCCCGGCCGATCCAGCCCAGCAGTCCGCCGTCCAGCGCGCTCGGGCAGTGGGAGTGTCGCTGGGCCAGCGGCGCAAACGCCTCGCGGGAGGCTTCGATTTGCCCATGAAGCTCCCGTATGCGCGAGTAAACCGCCTGGTCGTCGCCATCGACGGTGAGCAGCAGATGGCGGGTCAGACGCTGTTCCGGGCGCATAAACTGCGCCTGATGCCGCAGATACCAGGCCTGCACCGTGGCGGGATCCGGCCGCGGCGCCTGGCTGGCAATCCCGGCGAAGGCGGTTTCCAGCCGGGCGTGGTGCAGGACGATCGCCGCCCGCTCCGCTGGCGTAAATCCTCCCTCATCCAGCCAGGCGCCCAGCGAAGTGGCGAGGCCCTCCAGCAGCGCGGCGGGGATCGCCTCCGGCGCAATTTGGGCGACGATGAGCTGCTCCATCTGGGCCTGGCGCTGCCAGGCCGCCTCGAAGGCCTGCCGGTCGACCGCGTCGATGGCCGCCGGCTCGCAGTTCCAGCGGCTCTGCGCCAGCCGCTGCCGGCCAAATCGTTGCCATGGCTCCATTATTCTTCCTCCTCTGCCAGCGCCAGCGCGCTTACCGGGACCTGGAACCAGCGGCCGCCGAAGTCGACGATATAGCCGTCGCCATGCTCGCCCCGGCCGGTGGCTTCGATGCGCCCCAACTGCCCGACGCTGACCACCATCTCGCCCTGCATCGCCAGCGCCGTCTGACAGATTACGCTATCGCCATACTGCAGATTGCCGGCCAGCCAGGGCCGATCGCCGGCAATCAGCTCCTGTTCGCGACAGCCGACCACCCGGTCGCAGTCCGGGAAGTGGATCTGGTAGATGATCTGGTCCTGCAAGAATACTCCCCAGTCGCGGACATAGCCGATGCTGCCCCGGCGCACCAGCAGGGCGCCGGACGGCAGGCCCGCATAGGTGCCATCGTTACGGATGGCGCGCACGACGCGGACCGCTTCGCTAAAGGTAAATCGGGGTCTCATGGCGTGTTCTCCTCGAACTGTTGCTGATAACTCTCCGCCAGCAGTCGGCGCGCCAGCAGCCAGTGCGCGCGCGGGTTATCCTCCAGCTGGTTGAGCAGAGGCACTTCCGCCTTCAGCTTGCGGTGAAAGGTGGCCAGCACCGGCAGGCTGCAGTGCGCCAGGCGCTCGGGCTGGTAGGGAACGGCGAAAAACTGAAAGAATGCATCGGCGGAGCGCAGGTCGCCCACGCCGGGGATCTGATAAAACCACTCCATACTCACCCCCTGGCCTGCAGCGTTTCGGCGCTGCAGAGCGCGTGGTAGATTGCCGCCAGCTCATCATCCCGCGGGCTGCGTTTGCCGTTTTCGGCAAAGCGACGGAGCGCTGGCAGCAGCTGGTCAATTTGCGCTGATGTCAGGTGATAACCCATCCGATCGAAGACGCCGTTAACCGCCTGGCGACCGGAGTGTTTGCCCAGCACCAGCCGATAGCCACGGCCCAGCAGGGCGGGGTCGATCGCCTGATAGCTCTCGCTGTCGCGCAGCAGCGCCGCAACGTGCACGCCGGATTCGTGGGTAAAGACCAGCTCGCCCACCAGCGGCTGCTGGGGGTCCACCGGGCGGCGGGTGGCGAGGGCCACCTGTTCGCACAGCGCCGGCAGGGCGGTGAAACGCACGCCGGTCTTGACCTCCAGGCAGCGCTCCAGTCCGAGCGCCACGGTCTCCAGCGCCGCGTTGCCCGCGCGTTCGCCCAGGCCCAGCACGGTGGTGTTCACGCTGGTGGCCCCGGCGCGCACCGCCGCCAGGGTGTTGGCGGTAGCCAGGCCCAGATCGTTATGGGCGTGCATCTCGAGTTCGCCGGGCCAGACGCGGCGCAGGGCGGCGATCTGCGCCGCGGTGGTGAACGGGTCGAGGATACCGACGGTATCGGCATAGCGCAGACGGGTGGCTCCCGCCTCCCGGGCCAGGCGGGCAATGTCCTGCAGCGTCGCGTCGCTGGCTCGCGAGGCGTCCTCACAGCCAATGCAGACCTTCAGGCCAAGGGTGTGGGCGAGGTGGATCAGGGCCGCCAGCCGCTCCAGCAGCAGCGGTAAGCCTTCGCGCAGTTTGTACTGCCGCAGCTTGTCGGAGGCGGGGATGGAGATATCCACCCAGTCCATGCCCAGGTCGGCGCTCTGGCGAATTTCTCCCGCCTGCATCCGGCACCAGGTCATCAGCGTGGCGCCCGGGAGCTGACGGCGCACCTGCCGGATGCGGGCGCACTCCTCCTCGCCCATCGCCGGGGTGCCGACCTCCATGGCCTCGACTCCCGCCGCGTACAGCGCCTCGGCGATGGCGATCTTTTCGCTGGCCTGAAAGGCCACGCCGGGACTCTGTTCACCATCGCGCAGGGTAGTGTCGTTAATCAGTACGCGTCCCATCATTGTCTCCCCGCCTTAGCCGTAGACCGGCGTGAAGGCGCCATCCTGCAGGTGCGGCTGACCCTGTCGCCAGTAGGGCGACAGGGCGCGCAGCCGGTCGATAACCGACGGCAGGGTGGCGATGACGTAGTCGATCTCTTTTTCCCGGGTATAGCGTGAGAGGGAGAAGCGGATGGTGCCGTGGGCCGCAGTGTAGGGGATATTCATTGCCCGCATGACGTGCGACGGCTCCAGCGAGCCGGAGGTGCAGGCGCTGCCGCTGGAGGCGGCGATCCCGGCCTGATTCATCAGCAGCAGGATTGCCTCGCCCTCGATACACTCGAAGGCCAGATTGAGGGTGCCGGGCACCCGCGGCTGGCTGCCGCCCATCACCGTCACCGCCGGGATAGTGGCCTGGAGATGCTGTTCAAGACGATCGCGCAGCTGGCTAATCTGCGCCATGCCCGGCAGATGAATCTGTGCCAGCTCGCTGGCGGCGCCCATCCCGACAATGCCGCTGATATTTTCCGTACCGGCCCGCCGGCCATGCGCCTGGTGGCCGCCGCGCAGCAGCGGGCGAAAACGCGTTCCCCGCCGCAGCCAGAGGCAGCCCACCCCTTTGGGACCGTGGAATTTATGCGCCGAGCAGGAGAGCATATCGATCCGCGTCTGGCTGAGCGCCATCGGGATTTTGCCCACCACCTGCACCGCGTCGCAGTGAAACAGCGCGCCCTGCTCATGAGCCAGCTCCGCCAGTTCAGGCACCGGGAACATGACGCCGGTTTCGTTATTGGCCCACATGATGCTGACCAGCGCCACGCGCGGGCTAAGCGCCGCCCGAAATTGCGCCATATCCAGGGCGCCCTGCTGATCCACGGCGATACGGTGGATCAGGTATCCCTGGCGCTCCAGCTGCTCGCACACCGCCAGAGTGGCGGGATGTTCGACCACGCTGGTGATGATTTCGCGCCGCTCCGGCATCAGGGCCACCGCCGAGGCGATAGCGGTGGTGGTGGCTTCGGTGGCGCAGGAGGTAAAGATGATCTCGCTGGGGTAGTCGGCCCCGAGCAGGGCGGCCACCTGCTGGTGCGCCCGTTCAAGGGCCGCCTGCGCCGGCAGACCAAAATCGTGTATCGACGAAGGGTTGCCGTAAAAGTCGGTTAAAAAGGGCATCATCGCGTCGAGAACCATCGGGTCGAGACGGGTGGTGGCGTTGTTATCGAGATAAACAGGTTTCATCGTATCCCCCTTGGGTTAGTTAACCGCGGCCGGGGCCGCCACCACGTCCATGTAAGTTCCGGTACGCTCCATCAGCTTTTGCTGCAGCCAGGCGAGGGTCATGTCGGTCATCATGCAGCCGCTGCAGCTGCCGGAGAGGCTGACGGTCACCTGACGCGGGGTGACGTTGAGCAACGTCATGTCGCCGCCGTCGGCCTGAATGTGCGGGCGCAGTTCGTTGATGGTATCGACCACGCTTTGCCAGTGCGCATCGTGGGCCGTCTCCGCTGGCAGGGGCGCTGGCGGCTGTTGGGCGAGGATCGCCGCCAGCGCCAGCTCAATTTTTTCATGGCAGGCGGTGCAGCCGCCGCCGGCTTTGGTGTAGTTAATCACTTCTTCGAGGGTGGTCAGGCCATTGTTCACCACGGCCCGGCGAATATGCCCTTCGTCGACGCCGAAGCATTTACAGATCAGCTTGCCCTCCTCATGCTCCTCCTCAAGGCTTTCGCCGCGAAAATGGGCGATGGCCGCACGCAGCGCTTCCTGGCCCATCACCGAGCAGTGCATTTTTTCCGGCGGCAGACCGTCGAGGTAGTCGGCGATCTGCTGGTTGGTGATCTGCCCGGCTTCGGTCAGGGTGTGGCCGATAATCAGCTCCGTCAGCGCGGAAGAGGAGGCGATGGCGCTGCCGCAGCCGAAGGTCTGGAAGCCCGCCTCCTCGATGATCTCGGTCTGCGGATCAACCCGCAGCATCAGGCGCAGCGCATCGCCGCAGCTTAATGAACCCACATCGCCCACCGCGTTGGCGTTGTCGACCACGCGCGCGTTGCGGGGATGAAAAAAATGGTCTTTCACTTTCTCGGAGTAGTTCCACATGCTGTCAGCTCCAGGGATGATGACGAAAACGCCGGGGCGCGGTACACCGCAGACTGGCGGTGGTACTGACCCCCAAGCAATTGCGATACCAACGCATAAAAACCTTATTTGTTAATGACCTGGCGGGTTAAGCGCCCCCGACAGGGCCGACACTGTTGTGGCGTTTTGTGGGCTTTGTCACATAAACGACAGGATCAGGGGAGCGGGTCGGGCTCCTCCCGCCACGCCGGCTCCTCCAGCAGGCGGTTAAAGCGCTGCGGATCGCGTTGCCGCGCGCTGCGGCGCTGCGCTTTTTCATACCAGGAGAGTTGGATCTCCTGCAGCAAGCCGAGGATGGTGGTCTGGTCTGGGACGCGTTCGGCGCGGACGCCCACCTGCAGCAGCTGGCGAAAAACCGCCTCGCCAATCGCCACACAGAACAGGGTGACGCAATCCTCAAGGGCGTGGATGCGCTCGGCTATCTTCTCGGTCTGGTGACCGCTGGCGACCGGGAACTCCACCACCCGCAGCAGGGTGACCCGGTCGGCTTTGACGCCGTAGACCACCAGCCGCGGCGTGGCGCCGAAATGCTGATCGACGTGGCGGTAATCGGAGCTGGCGAAGGCGACTTTCATCGACCACTCGTCGGCGTGGACCATATCAAACTGACGATTAATGGGCGGCATAAGCGTCTCCTGAAGCCGGCAGGGGGTCGGCGCCCTGGCGAAGCGGCGAGCGGTAGAGGGCGGTGTGGTGATGGCGGTCGCGCAGCAGATTGGCCAGCTCAAACAG
Organism: Klebsiella sp. PK18; assembly: GCF_057784655.1. NCBI lineage: Bacteria > Pseudomonadati > Pseudomonadota > Gammaproteobacteria > Enterobacterales > Enterobacteriaceae > Klebsiella > Klebsiella sp. PK18. The sequence goes on from NZ_CM173493.1 coordinate 1,765,299, forward strand.
CGTATCTCGCATGCCTGCGTACCCCTGGCGGACCCGACGAAACTCACCGAGCCGGTCGAAGAGGGGAAAACCGACGCGGATCAGCGGCAGGGCAAACTGCTCCGCCAGATCGCGGGCGTGAGAGTTAGCCACCAGCAGATCGGCGGGTTGGTGGCTCAGCAGCTGCTGCAGATCCTCAAGATCCCCCGGCACGACTTGCTCGACCGGCAGCTGGCGCAGGCTGGGGTGGCTGGTGGGGGCGACCAGCGGGCCGGGCAGCATCCCCTGGCTGCGGGCGAAATCACACCACGCCGCCAGCAGGTCGCCCTCCGCCGCCATCGCCATGCGCTGGCCCTGAAGCCACATATGGCAGTCGATCATCGCATCCTGCAGCTGGCCGCGCTGGCGCTCAATCCAGGCCGGTACGCGGCGTCCGGACATCTTCGCCAGCTGATGGATAAAGGTATCGCAAAGGTCGAGGGTCATCAGATGCGGCAGGGCGATCACGTCGCCGCGGCTGCGTTGGGTCAGGAGCGATGCCGCCCGCTGGAGCGACACGCCAATGGCGAAGCTGCCCAGACTCTGGCCCATCTGGGCAATCTGGCGCAGCGAGGCGCCGCCCTGGGTCAGGGGCGTAAAATCCCCTTCACCGAGGTGGCCATCCATTGACTGCGAGAGGTCCGGCAGGATCACCGGCTGCAGGCCAAAGGCCTCCACGCAGCGGCCCAGCCATTCGATATCCCCTGGCGAACAGAGGTGGCTGACCAGCAGGTTGACCCGCCGGGGCCGCTGCCCCGGACGCGGCGTCGGCGCGACCCACTGCTCGATCACGCTCTCGATCACCGCGCTGTAGCCGTTTTCCATAGAGCCAAAAAAATCCGGGGTATTGACGGTGAGGATCGCCACGCCGTTATGGCGCGGATGCGCCTCGCGAAACTGGCGCACCACCCGGGCGATATCGCTGCCCTGCGCTTCCGCCAGACCGGTGCTGAGCAGCACGATGGCCTGCGGGCTGTGGCGCTGGCAGAGGGTGTCGAGCGCGGTGAAGATATTGCCGTCGGCCCCCATGATCGTGGCGGTCGGATCCATGGCCGTCGACTGCAGCGGCACCGGGTCATGGAAATGCTGAATAAAGAAAACTTTGGCGAAGGCGCTGCAGCCCTGGGCGCCGTGGACCAGCGGGATGGCCTGGGCCAGCCCGAGGCTGGCGAGGATCGCCCCGAGCGGTTGCCCGGTTTTAATCGGGCTCACCGCCAGCGGTTTTTCACTGCGGATAATATCTGCCATGGTGTTCTCCTAGCGCCACGGGGCGCGGGTATGCGTTTGCGGCCAGACGGGGCTGGCGAGGGTCAGACAGAGCTGGCGGGCGAGGGTGATGATGCCCTGATAGCCGGCGTAGGCGTGCTCGCGCTCCTGATTGATATCGAGAAACGGCAGCCGGGCTTTCCAGGCGGTGTACATATTGCGTCCGCCGGCGATCATCAGGTCGGCCTGATAGCGGTACACCACGTCGAGCAGGGTGCGGGCATTGCCCTCCTCAAGCATCACCGCCTCGTCGCCCATCAGCTCACGGATCCGCTGTTTGTCCTCCTCGGTGGATTTCCGCGTGCCGGTGGCCACCACGGTCATGCCGAGATCCTGCAGGGCCGATACCACCGACCAGGATTTCACGCCGCCGGTGTAGAGCAACACTTTGCGCCCGCGGAGCTGCTCACGCCACGGCGCCAGGGCCTGCTCCGCCGCCTGCTCTTCGCGGGCGATCAGCGCCTCGGTGCGGCGGCACAGGTCGTCATCCCCCAGCAGCGTCGCCAGCTGGCGCAAGGCGTCGGAGGTGGCGCGGATCCCGTAGAAGCTGCCTTCAAACCACGGCGTGCCGTAGCGCAGCTCCAGCCCCCGGGCGACGTTGATCAGCGCGCGCGAGCACACCAGCATATTGGCCTGCGCCCGGTGCAGGGTTTGGATCTCGGCAAAGCGGCCGTCGCCGGAGAGGCTGCCGAGGACGCGGATCCCCAGCTCATCCAGCAGCGGCTGGACCTGCCAGAACTCGCCGGCGATATTGAATTCGCCAATCAGGCCGATATCGTGGCGCTGGGCCGGGGCAAAGGGCGTGTTGTCCGGCCACGGGGCGGGTTCGCGCTGGCCAATCACCTGCCTGAGCATCACGTCGCCCGCCATTCGGTTGCCAAGATTTTTACTGCCGTAGAAACCGGCGGCGTCAATAGCGATGACCGGGACGCCGGTGGCGGTCTGTGCGGCCTGGCAGACCGCCTCGATGTCATCGCCCTCCATCGCCGGTACGCAGGTGTTGTAGATAAAGACCGCCGCCGGATGATAGCGGTCGACGATGTGACGCACGGCGTGGAACAGGCGGCGTTCGCCGCGGCCCATAATCACATCCTGTTCGTTAAGATCGGTGGTAAAGCCGAGCCGGTTGAGGGCCGGGCCGGCGCTGACGCTGCCGCGGTTATCCCACGAGCTGCCCGCGCAGCCGATGGGGCCGTGCACCAGGTGCGCGACGTCGGCGATGGGCAGGAGCGTTATCTGCGCGCCGTCGAAGGCGCAGCCGCCGGCGGTAGCGCCGGGCTTAGGGGCGCTGCAGCCGGATTTTTGCTTCTGGTTGTGCTCGCAGGCGGGTTCGTCCAGCAGCGCCAGAATTTCCTTTCCCTTCATAGTGACCTCGTTGACGGTGGGAGACCGGAGAGGTGATGCAATTCGCGCTCCAGGGAGAGGGAGATTGATTTTTAAGGGAAAAGGGTTGTGGGTTTTGCGACAAAGGCAACAATCAAACAGGGGGAAGGCATGATTTATCGCGCTGATAACTGGATTTACCGCGACAGTATTGCCGCATACTGGCGAATGACTCGCCGCGAGGGGGTTGGGTCGCGTAAAGAAAATTGGCGAGAACGCAGGCGCACATCAAGGGCTGGCCGCCAGGACGGCGGCCAGAGGGCGGTCGAGACAGGGATGTCGAGTCCGCCCGTCCCGCCAGATGAAGCCGGAGTGGAGCGTACCGCGCAGCGGCAATTTTCAGCGCAATGCCGGGGGTCATGGGGGGCGAGCGAAACGCCCCCCATGCCGTTCACCTGTTGAGAAGTTTATTTATGACTAAGGAGTGAATGTGAACGGAACCTTCTGTTAAACAGAATTTTTTTGCCTTTGTGCGGCAGTGGTTTGCGATAATCTGGCCAGAAAAAAAAGGCCCGCGGGGTCGGCGGGCAACAAGCACAACACAACGATTAAAAAACACGTTCCTCCAGAGGGTTATCCCGGTTGAGGCGCTTCGCCAGCCACGGCGGCAGCCGACCGGCCAGCATCGTGCTTACCGCGTCGCACTGAGCCTGAATCGTCGTGCCTGGCGGCGCTTTCATCGGATGGATCTGATGGCGGATCAACCTCGCGGCGGCAGGCCCGCCAATCTCCTGACAAAACAGCAGATGGCAATCCTCCAGCAGCCTGGCGCGCATCTCGCTGGCGTCCGACGCCGCAGAAGAAGACGCATAGCGGCGCAGATCCGCCAGCCAGCCGCCCTGGTCATCGAAGGCATAGATAAAAAACAGCCGGTTCTGGCCAAAATGACCATTGATGGCCAGGCCATCCTGCGAGCAAAAAGCGACCCGCAGCTGCGGCGTTCGCTGAGGGGGGCGGGCGATGCGCAAATGGCCGGGCAGCACCCCCTGCAGGCAGGCGATGACCCGCGCCCAGCGGGCCGGGGACATCACCGCCGTCGCCGAAGGAAAGCTGGCGGCCAGCTGAGGCTGCGTCAGGGTGGTTAACCGTGCCGGGGTCAACGTTTCGCCGCACTCCTGCGCCAACCAGTCGACGACTTGCACCGGCTGCAGCTCCGGCAGCGTCTGGAACAGCGCCAGCAGACGCCAGAAAAGGGTATCGTTGTCGGACATTTCCAGCTCCTTATAGCAGCGTGCTGCGAGTGGCGCGCAGGCTTATCGGGAAGACGGGTCGCCCCGGCTGCGGATTGACGTAGTAGCGACGTCCCCCTTCGAGGGCAATCGCGCCGCCCCAGCGGTCCGTCTCGTCATGTTCGACCTGGAGCACCCGGGCCTCCAGATCCTGTTTGGCGATATAGGCATACAGCGCCTCGCCGCGCTCACGGAAAATCACGATGGGCATACTCCCTCCTGGCCCCGCCTGCGGCGGGGCGCCTGATGGTTAACGAACGAGGTCGAAGCTGTAATCGGTTTTGCCCAACTGGCTGGTGTCGTGGTCCAGTTTTTCCAGCACGGCGTTCACCAGCGTCGTGACGATGTTCATTGCGCCTTCATAGCCCCAGGTGGTCTGGCGGTGCAGATGATGGCGGTCGAACAGCGGAAAGCCCAGACGGATCAGCGGCACTTCGAAGGCTTTGCCCTTTGCCAGGGTATCGCGCTGGATAAACTTGCCGTAGGAGTTACCGATCATAAAGTCCGGCTGACGGGTGAACATCAGCGACCGGAAGTGCCACAGGTCGCAGTTGATGAACACTTCGCTTTCCTGACCGTACGGCGAGGCATCGAGCATTTTCTTCATCGCTTTTTGCCAGCGTTTATTGGCGTTATGACTGAGGATCACCGTCGGCTCGCAGCCCAGCTCCAGCAGGAAGCGCGTCAGCCCCATCACGAAATCCGGATCGCCGTAGAGGCCGAATTTTTTGCCATGCAGCCAGGTGTGGGAATCCAGCATCATGTCGACCAGCCGGCCGCGCTCCAGAGTCAGAGCGTCGGCGATCGGTTTGCCGGTCAGCTGACTGACGGTCATCAGCAGCGCGTCGGTGGCGGCCAGGCCCAGCGGAACGGCCACCTCGGTGGCGGGCTGGTTCCACATCTCCTGAACCACCTTTTTGCTTTTCACCAGCTGCCACGGCTGCAGCAGCAGGGTGTCAATGGCGTCCGGCGCGGTTTTGATCTCCTGCTGGCTGGTGCCGCCGGCGTACATCCGGTAATGGCCGTCGGCGGGGGTGTCGAGCACCTCTGATGGGTCGGAGAGCAGGCTGCACGGGACATCCATCTGCGCCATCATCCGCTTCAGCACGCGGAAGTTGCCGAGATAGGTCTCAAATCCGGTCACCAGATTGAGCTTTTGCTGTTTGCCCGGCTGCCCGGCGTAGTCAGCGGTAAAGGTCTTCGCGAACCCTTCAAACATATTGTCCCAGCCGGTGACATGGCTGCCGATAAAGCTGGGGGTATGGGCGTAAGGAATGGCGATGCTATCGTCAACAAATCCCTCTTTTTTGGCGTTGGCGATAAACGCCTGCAGATCGTCGCCGATCACCTCGGCCATGCAGGTGGTGGAGACGGCGATAATCTCGGGTTTATACAGCGCGCTGGCATTCTGCAGGCCCAGATTCATGTTGTTGTTGCCGCCGAACACCGCCGCGTCCTCGGTCATGGAGTCGGAGACGCAGGCGACAGGCTCTTTAAAATGGCGGTTAAAGTAGGTGCGAAAATAGGCGACGCAGCCCTGGGAGCCGTGCACGTAGGGCAGGGTGCCGGCGAACCCCAGCGCGCAGAGTACGGCGCCGAGCGGCTGGCAGGCTTTTGCCGGGTCGACGGTCAGCGCCTCGCGCTGGAAGTTCAGCGCTTCATACTCGGCGGTGGTGGTCCAGGCAAAAACCTCCTGCACACGCTGCGCGTCGTGCGCCTCTTCAAGGGTCTTTTTATTCTGGAACAGGGTCTGGTATTCATCCTGTTCAAACAGCGGATAACAGCTGTGAATTTTATCGATCGTTTGGCTCATGGTGTTCTCCTCCCGCGCCACAAATCGGTGGACTGACGGGACAGTGAAGGGGCAATCACGCAGACTTCAGCCACGGGGCAGTCAGTTCGTTCCACGCCGGATTGTTCAGGGTCATATCCATATCGCGGGCAAAGATGGCGAAGCCGTCATAGCCGTGATAGGGGCCGGAATAGTCCCAGGAGTGCATCTGGCGGAACGGCACCCCCATTTTCTGGAAGATATATTTCTCTTTGATCCCGGAGCCGATGAGGTCAGGTTTCAGCGCTTTGACGAAGGCCTCCAGCTCATAGCTGCTGGCATCGTCAAACAGCAGGGTGCCCTCTTTCAGGTCCGGCAGGGTGCGGTCGTAATCATCGTTATGGGCAAACTCGTAGCCGGCGGCGATGATCTCCATCCCGAGATCCTCATAGGCGCCGATGACGTGGCGCGGCCGCAGCCCCCCCATGTACAGCAGCACTTTGCGCCCCTCCAGCCGCGGGCGATATTTGGCGATGATGGCCGCCATCTGCCCCTCATATTTGGCGATCACCGCTTCCGCATTGGCGCGAATGGTGTCATCAAATTGATCGGCGATCTTGCGCAGCGATTCGGCGATTTTGGTCGGGCCGAAGAAGTTATATTCCATCCATGGGATCTGATGTTTCTCCTCCATATGGCGGGCGATATAGTTCATCGAACGGTAGCAGTGGACGAGGTTAAGCTTAACGAATGGGGTGTTCTCCATCTCCACCAGGGTGCCGTCGCCGGACCACTGCGCCACTACGCGCAGCCCCATCTCTTCCAGCAGAATGCGCGAGGCCCAGGCGTCGCCGCCGATGTTGTAATCGCCAATGATGGCAACATCGTACGGGGTGCTGGCAAACGGCTGCCCTTCGCGATTGTTCAGCACCCAGTCGCGCACCACGTCGTTGGCGATATGGTGGCCCAGCGATTGCGATACGCCGCGAAAGCCTTCGCAGCGCACCGGGATCACCGGTTTATCCAGCGCCTTGCTGCTGGCGTTGGCTACGGCGCTGATGTCATCGCCGATCAGGCCCACCGGGCACTCCGACTGGATGGTGATCCCTTTGGTCAGCGGGAACAGCAGCTCCATCTCTTCGATCAGTTTGGTCAGCTTTTTATCGCCGCCGAAAACAATATCGCGCTCCTGAAAATCAGAGGTGAAGTTCAGGGTGCCGAAGCTGTCGACACCGCTGACGCCGGTATAGTAGTTGCGCCGTCCGGCGCGCGAATACTGGCCGCAGCCGATGGGGCCGTGCGAGATATGGGCCATGTCTTTGATTGGCCCAAACACCACCCCTTTCGAGCCCGCATAGGCGCAGCCGCGCACGGTCATCACCCCGGGCTGCGATTTACGGTTCGAGATAATGCACTTGCCGACGCTCTCCATCTGCGGATCGCTGATCATCATGTGCTTTCTGCGCTCTTTGCGCGCGGTTTCGGGAAACACCTCCAGGACTTCCTGGATGAGCGCAAGGTTACGTTCGCCTGTTGCGTTGGTCATGGTGAGGATCCTGTGCTCAGGCCGCGTTTTCTTCAGCGGCGGTTTTACCAATGATGCTGGTGTCTTCTTCTTCCATGATGCCGAACTCCATCAGCAGCGATTCCAGCTCGTCCATGGTGCACGGCGTTGGCACCACTTTTTTGGTGTTATTGACGATCTTCTGCGCCAGTTGACGATATTCATTCGCCTGCTGACAGGTCGGGTCGTACTCGATCACCGTCATCCGGCGGATCTCCGCGCGCTGCACAATGTTGTCGCGGGGAACGAAGTGGATCATCTGCGTGCCAAGCTTCTCCGCCAGGGCGATGATCAGTTCGTCTTCCCGGTCGGTTTTGCGCGAGTTACAGATCAGGCCGCCGAGGCGCACCTTGCCAGATTTGGCGTACTTCACGATCCCCTTGGAGATATTGTTGGCGGCATACATCGCCATCATCTCGCCGGAGCAGACGATGTAGATCTCCTGGGCTTTGTTTTCGCGGATCGGCATGGCGAAGCCGCCGCAGACTACGTCGCCGAGGACGTCATAGAAGACGAAATCCAAATCTTCTTCATAGGCGCCTTCTTCCTCGAGGAAGTTGATGGCGGTGATCACCCCGCGTCCGGCACAGCCGACGCCTGGCTCCGGGCCGCCGGATTCGGCGCAACGGACATCGCCATAGCCGATTTGCAGCACGTCTTCGAGCTCCAGATCCTCGACCGAGCCCACTTCCGCCGCCATCTCCATGATGGTGTTCTGGGCTTTAGCGTGAAGGATCAGACGGGTGGAGTCCGCTTTCGGATCACAGCCGACGATCATCACTTTCTTACCCATCTCGGCGAGGGCCGCGACGAGATTCTGGGTTGTGGTGGATTTACCGATACCGCCTTTACCGTAGATAGCGCATTGACGCATGGTCATGGTGACTTCTCCTGTTGTTGAGTGTTTGCCAGCAGAGAAGTGCAGGGAACGTACCAGCTGCGAATTTTTTCTCAGTTATTTGATAAATAAGTATTTTTTGTAAAGCAGTCGCGCAGGGAGGCTGAGCAAACGGCACAATAACGCTACCAAATGTGCGAAACAGAACAATTTCCCGCCACGGGCCCGGCGCGGCGCTTTGTCACCTGTTCAACAGCTTGTCGCGCACAGTGTCTTATTCCCCGCAATCCCGCCGGACGGGCCTGCGCGTTTCTTCCCTTAACCTGTTGAATTGATGAGTGACAGGCGGCAATTTGCGAGCTGGCACAGGCTGTGCTTGGAGAGGTGACAGGGTTTGCCGCGGGCTGCCGCGGTAAAGAGAACGCTCACCTTTGAGGATTGAACGATGTCCGGAAACATGAAAACAATGGATGGCAACACGGCGGCGGCCTGGATCTCCTACGCCTTTACCGACGTGGCGGCCATCTACCCCATCACCCCCTCCACGCCGATGGCGGAAAATGTCGATGAATGGGCCGCTAAGGGGAAAAAGAATCTGTTTGGCCAGCCGGTGCGCCTGATGGAGATGCAATCCGAAGCCGGTGCCGCCGGGGCGGTGCACGGCGCGCTGCAGGCGGGAGCGCTCACCACCACCTACACCGCGTCGCAGGGGCTGCTGCTGATGATCCCCAATTTGTACAAAATTGCCGGTGAACTGCTGCCGGGTGTTTTTCACGTCAGCGCGCGGGCGCTGGCGACCAATTCGCTGAATATTTTTGGCGACCACCAGGACGTGATGGCGGTACGGCAGACCGGCTGCGCCATGCTGGTAGAGAATAACGTTCAGCAGGTGATGGACCTGTCGGCGGTGGCGCACCTGGCGGCGATCGCCGGGCGGATCCCGTTTATCAACTTCTTCGACGGCTTTCGCACCTCGCACGAAATACAGAAGATTGAGGTGCTGGCGTATGAGCAACTGGCGACGCTGCTGGACCGGCCGGCGCTGGAGCGCTTTCGTCGGCAGGCGCTGCACCCGGATCATCCGGTGATCCGCGGCACCGCGCAAAATCCGGATATCTACTTCCAGGAGCGGGAGGCCGGTAACCGCTTCTACCTCGCGCTGCCCGATCTGGTGGAAAGCTATATGGCGAAGATCACCGCGCTGACCGGGCGGGAATATCACCTGTTTAATTACCACGGCGCGCCGGATGCCGAGCGGGTGATTATCGCCATGGGCTCAGTGTGCGACACCGTCCAGGAGGTGGTGGAGACGCTGAATGCGGAGGGGGAGAAGGTGGGGCTGCTCAGCGTCCATCTCTATCGGCCGTTCTCGCTGGCGCACTTTTTCGCGCAACTGCCCGCCAGCGTGCAGCGTATTGCCGTCCTTGACCGCACCAAAGAGCCGGGGGCGCAGGCGGAACCGCTGTGCCTCGACGTCAAGAGCGCCTTCTATCAACGCGACGATGCGCCGCTGATCGTCGGCGGCCGCTACGCGCTCGGCGGTAAGGACGTGCTGCCCAACGATATCGCCGCGGTGTTTGACAACCTCAGGCAGCCGCTGCCGAAGGACGGATTTACCCTGGGTATTGTCGATGATGTCACTTTTACCTCGCTGCCCGCCCGGCAGGAACCGCTGGCGGTCTCCCATGCCGGGATCACCGCCTGTAAATTCTGGGGGATGGGCTCGGACGGCACCGTCGGGGCGAACAAAAGCGCCATCAAGATCATCGGCGATAACACGCCACTCTACGCCCAGGCCTACTTTTCCTACGACTCGAAAAAGTCCGGGGGGATCACCGTTTCGCACCTGCGCTTTGGCGACCGGCCGATCACCTCGCCCTACCTGATCCACCGGGCCGATTTTATCGCCTGCTCTCAGCAATCCTATGTCGACCGCTACGACCTGCTGGAGGGGCTGAAGCCGGGAGGCACCTTTCTGCTCAACTGCAGCTGGTCCGAGGCAGAGCTGGAGCAGCACCTGCCGGTCAGCGTCCGGCGCTATCTGGCGCAGGAAAAGATCGACTTTTATACCCTTAATGCGGTGGACATTGCCCGCGAGCTGGGCCTCGGTGGGCGCTTTAACATGCTGATGCAGGCGGCGTTCTTTAAGCTGACGGCGATTATCGATCCGCAAACGGCGGCAGACTATCTCAAGCAGGCGGTGGAGAAAAGCTATGGCAGCAAAGGGGCGAGCGTCATTGAGATGAACCAGCGGGCTATCGAGCTGGGGATGGCGGCGCTGCACCGGGTGACGGTACCCGCCCACTGGGCGACCCTCGAGGCGCCGGCACCGCAGGCGAGCACCCTGATGCCGGACTTCATCCGCGATATCCTGCAGCCCATGAACCGCCAGCGTGGCGACCTGTTGCCGGTGAGCGCCTTCGCCGGAATGGAAGACGGCACCTTTCCCTCCGGCACCGCCGCCTGGGAGAAGCGCGGCATCGCGCTGGAGGTGCCGGTCTGGCAGCCTGACGGCTGTACCCAGTGTAACCAGTGCGCCTTTGTCTGCCCGCATGCGGCGATCCGCCCGGCGTTACTGAGCCCTGAAGAGCAGGACACGGCTCCCGCCGGGCTGCTGAGTAAACCCGCCCAGGGGGCCAAAGACTATCACTATCATCTGGCTATCTCGCCGCTGGACTGCTCCGGCTGCGGCAACTGCGTGGAGAGCTGCCCGTCGCGCGGCAAGGCGCTGCAGATGGTCTCCCTCGACAGCCAGCGTGCGATGGCTCCGGTCTGGGATTACGCCCTGGGACTGGCGCCAAAAGATAACCCGTTTCGCAAAACGACGGTCAAAGGCAGCCAGTTCGAAACGCCGCTGCTGGAGTTTTCCGGCGCCTGCGCGGGTTGCGGAGAAACGCCCTATGCCCGGCTTATCACCCAGCTGTTTGGCGACCGGATGCTGATCGCCAACGCCACCGGCTGCTCTTCGATCTGGGGCGCCAGCGCGCCTTCGATGCCCTATACCACCAACCATCGCGGCCACGGACCGGCGTGGGCAAACTCGCTGTTTGAGGATAACGCCGAGTTCGGTCTCGGCATGATGCTTGGCGGCCAGGCGATCCGCCAACAGATCGCCGAGGAGCTGACCGCCGCGCTGGCGCTGCCGGTCAGCGACGCGCTTCACGCCGCGATGCGGCAGTGGCTGGCGCAGCAGGATGAGGGGGAGGGGACCCGCGAGCGCGCGGACCGCCTCAGTGCGTTGCTGGCGGCGGAAAAAGAGGGCGTCCCGCTGCTGGAGCAGCTCTGGCAGAACCGCGACTATTTCGTCCGGCGTTCGCAGTGGATCTTCGGCGGCGACGGCTGGGCCTACGATATCGGCTTTGGCGGCCTCGATCATGTGCTGGCCAGTGGGGAAGACGTCAATATTCTGGTGTTTGATACCGAGGTCTACTCCAACACCGGCGGCCAGTCGTCCAAATCGACCCCGGTGGCGGCGATCGCCAAATTTGCCGCTCAGGGGAAACGCACGCGTAAAAAAGATCTCGGCATGATGGCGATGAGCTACGGCAATGTTTACGTTGCCCAGATCGCCATGGGCGCCGATAAAGATCAGACCCTGCGGGCCATCGCCGAGGCCGAGGCCTGGCCGGGACCGTCGCTGGTGATCGCCTATGCCGCCTGTATCAACCACGGCCTGAAAGCCGGGATGCGCTGCAGTCAGCGCGAGGCGAAGCGGGCGGTGGAGGCGGGATACTGGCACCTGTGGCGCTATCATCCGCAGCGGGAAGCCGAGGGCAAAACGCCGTTTATACTGGACTCCGAAGAGCCGGAAGAGAGTTTCCGCGACTTTTTGCTCGGCGAGGTGCGCTATGCCGCGCTGCATAAAACCACGCCGGATCTGGCGGACGCGCTGTTCCGGCAAACGGAGGACGATGCCCGGGCCCGTTTCAGGCAGTATCAGCGGCTGGCGGGAGAGGAGTAGGCTGTGGGTTAGCGATTCACGGCTGCTGCATCACGTTCAGCAGCGTATCCAGCAGGCCGGGAAAACGGGCGTCCAGATCTTCCCGGCGCAGCGAAATCATGTTCTCCCGTCCCTGAGGCCGTTGCCAGATCACACCGCTGTCGCGCAGGACGCGCCAGTGGTGGGTCATGGTGGACTTGGCCACCTCTTCCTGGCGCAGAGCGTTGCAGCTCAGCTCGCTGCCGTCGGCCAGCGTGCGGATGATCTCCAGTCGCAGTGGGTTACCGAGCGCGGAAAGGACATTTTCCAGGCGAATTTGTTCTCGTTCGGGGTGATTGGCGATCATAATAATCCTGTGTCGGCAGTGGCGCGGCGCATGGCAGCCGCAGCCCATATCGGCGGCTGGCGGCTACTATACCCAAACTCCGGTTCTGATGCCACGCGCGCCGCCGCAACCTGACCAATCGTAATAATAGCAAAAATAGTTCGAATATACTCGTACAGTTGTACTATGATAGGCGGCAGTTAAATGAACTGCGGATCATTCCGACCGCAGACTGACAGTCAAAACGACTAAGGACGCATCATGCCCCGACCCATCCCCCTCGAACGTTATCGCAACATCGGTATCTCCGCGCATATCGATGCCGGTAAAACCACCACTACCGAGCGCATCCTGTTTTACACCGGGATGAGCCATAAGCTGGGTGAAGTACACGATGGCGCGGCAACCACCGACTGGATGGCCCAGGAGCAAGAGCGCGGGATCACCATTACCTCGGCGGCGGTAAGCTGCTTCTGGCCGGGTATGGACCGCAGCTTCGAGCCGCACCGGATCAATATCATCGACACCCCGGGGCACGTGGATTTCACCATTGAGGTGGAACGTTCCATGCGCGTGCTCGACGGCGCGGTGATGGTGTATGACTCCGTCGGTGGGGTGCAGCCCCAGTCGGAGACCGTCTGGCGCCAGGCGAATAAATACCACGTTCCGCGGCTGGCCTTCGTCAACAAGATGGACCGCCCCGGCGCGGACTTCTTCCGCGTGGTGCAGATGATGATCGACCGTCTGAAGGCTAACCCGGTGCCGATTGTGATCCCCATTGGCGCCGAAGAGCATTTCACCGGCGTTGTCGATCTGGTGAAAATGCGCGCCATCCTGTGGGATGACGCCACCCAGGGCATGACCTTCAGCTATGGGCCTGTCCCTGACGATCTGCTGGCGACGGCACAGCAGTGGCGGGAGAAAATGGTCTCGGCGGCGGCGGAAGCCAGCGATGAGCTGATGGATAAATACCTGGAAACCGGTGAGCTGGACGAGGCGGAGATCGTTGCTGGTCTGCGCCAGCGCACGGTGAAGGGGGAAATCCAGGCGGTGCTCTGCGGGAGCGCCTTTAAAAACAAAGGCGTGCAGCGCATGCTCGATGCGGTGGTGGAGCTGATGCCGTCGCCGCTGGATATTCCGGCGATACAAGGCGTTGATGAGAAAGGCCAGCCGGCGGAACGCCATCCGAGCGACGATGAGCCGCTGTCGGCGCTGGCGTTTAAACTGATGACCGACCCCTACGTCGGCCAGCTGACCTTTATCCGCGTCTACTCCGGGACGCTGAAGAAAGGCGATGCGGTGTGGAACCCGGTGAAGGGCAAGAAAGAGCGCATCGGGCGTATCGTGCTGATGCAGGCCAACGACCGCCACGAAGTTGACGAACTGCACGCCGGGGATATCGCGGCCTGCGTCGGTCTGAAGGATGTGACCACCGGTGATACGCTGTGCGATCCGGATGCGATCATTACCCTCGAACGGATGGAGTTTCCGGAGCCAGTGATTTCGCTGGCCATCGAGCCGAAGACCAAAGCGGATCAGGAGAAAATGGGCATCGCGCTGCAGCGGCTGGCGGCGGAAGATCCGTCGTTCCGTCTACATACCGATGAAGAGTCCGGCCAGACGATTATCTCCGGCATGGGCGAGCTGCATCTGGAGATCATTGTCGACCGGATGAAGCGCGAGTTTGGCGTCGAGGCCAACATTGGTCGTCCGCAGGTCACCTACCGCGAAACCCTGCGCAAGAAAGTGACGGACGTGGAAGGCAAATTTGTGCGCCAGTCCGGCGGCAAAGGGCAGTACGGGCACGTCGTGCTGACCCTGGAGCCGCTGGAGCCGGGCAGCGGTTTCGTCTTCGAGGACGCCACCAAAGGCGGCGTGGTGCCACGCGAGTACATCCCTTCCGTGGAGAAAGGGCTGCGCGAAGCGATGGGCACCGGCGTGCTGGCGGGTTATCCGGTGGTTGACGTGAAAGCGACCCTGACCTTCGGGTCGTACCACGACGTGGACTCCTCGGAGATGGCGTTCCGCATGGCGGCGATCTTTGGCTTCCGGGAAGGCGCGCGCAAAGCGGATCCGGTGATCCTTGAGCCGGTGATGCACGTCGAGGTGGAGACGCCGGAAGAGTACGCCGGGAATATTATGGGCGATCTCTCTTCCCGTCGCGGGATGGTGCAGGGGATGGAAGAGCGCTTCGGCAGCCAGATCATCCGCGCCGACGTGCCGCTGGCGGAGATGTTTGGTTATTCCACCACGCTGCGCTCGATGTCTCAGGGACGGGCAACCTACAGCATGGAGTTCCACCATTACGCGGAAGCGCCGCGTAATGTGGCGGATGAAATCATCGCCAGCCGCGCGAAAAGCTAAGCAACGTTCCCGGGTGCGACACGAGGCGTCTTACCCGGGCTACGAGTCCAGCCATCGTTTGTAGCCCGGGTAAGGCGTTAGCCGCAACCCGGGAATGTCAGCCAATCAGACAATATCCTGTGCGTATTGCCACAGCGCCTTCAGCTGCGCCAGCTTCTCTTTATCATCCGCATACTGCTGATACAGTTTGTAGCCCGGGTAAGGCGTTAGCCGCAACCCGGGAATGTCAGCCAATCAGACAATATCCTGTGCGTACTGCCACAGCGCCTTCAGCTGCGCCAGCTTCTCTTTATCATCCGCATACTGTTGATACAGCATCTGCAGCTCATCGGCATAGGCCTGCAAAAACTCTGGCGTAAACACCTGACGACGGTGCTCTAACCAGCGCTGCTGCTCATGTTCATCGAGCGTGCCGGGGAAGTTGCGCGCCCGATAGTTAAACAGCAGGCGTTCGATACGCTTATCGGCGAAGGTAATATCCAGCGCCGGCAGATTGCGCGGTTCGGTTTCCAGCACGATTTTCATCGCCGCGCGGTCGGCATCGCTAAAGAACCCATTGTAAAGCTGGGCGTCGACGTTTTCGGACGGCACGAACGGCTCGGCTTCGGCATAGACCGCCACCACTTTCTCCCGCACCTGCGGATTCGCCCGCAGCAGCTGGGCATTCTCCAGACAGCGCTGAATGGAGATCCCCAGCCGGTCGGCATCCTGCGGGCGCAGGGTATTGGCCTGAGCCAGCACCGGACATTTATTGAGATGCACCAGCTTGATCGGCGCCGCCGGCAGATCGCCAAGCTCGGCGCGCGGGGTGTAAAGCCGCTCGCGCAAGGCATCGGCATCGAGCTCCAGCAGCGGCGCCATATCGCCCGCCAGATCGACCATAATCACCGCATTGCGGTTTTCCGGATGCCAGGCCAGGGGCGCCACCAGGCTGGTGTTGCCGCGCGCGGCGCCAAACATGCCGGAGACATGCACCAGCGGTTTCATCTGCGGCACGTCGATGAGCGTCGCCAGCTTGCGCTTATTGCGGTGGCTGTAGAGATAATCAAACAGCCGCGGCTGCCGGGTTTTCACCAGTTTCGCCATGGCGATGGTGGCGTACACATCGGCCATCGCGTCATGGGCGTTCTGGTGCTCAATACCGTTGGCGACGGTCAGATGTTCAAGCCGGAAGCTGGGCAAACCCTCGTCATTCTCCGGCCAGGTGATCCCTTCCGGACGCAGGGCATAGCAGGCGCGCATCACGTCGAGCAGATCCCAGCGCGAGTTATCGTGCTGCCAGCTCCAGGCATAAGGGTCATAGAAGTTGCGATAGAAGATATTCCGCGTCACTTCGTCATCAAAGCGCACGTTGTTATAGCCGACGATGCAGGTTTGCGGCACCGTGAACAGATCGTGGATGCGGCGGGCAAACGCGGCCTCATTATCCCCTTTGGCCAGCGCTTCCTGCGGGGTGATCCCGGTGATCATCACCGCCTGCGGCTGCGGCAGATAATCGTCAGCGGGCTTGCAGTAAAACACCTCGGGCTCGCCGATCACGTTCAGCTCCGCGTCGGTGCGGATGGCGGCGAACTGCGCCGGCCGGTCGAGGGAAGGGCTGGTGCCGAAGGTTTCATAATCGTGGAATAAAAATCCGGGCTGGTTGACGCTATCTTGCATAGTCTGTTCATTATCCGTGGTGGCGTGCGACCGGTATGGTAAACGATTTGCCCGGTCATCAGAAGGGTAACGGCAAGCAACTTCCTCTGCTGTGTCATATTTTCTTGCAATTAAACCCTGATATGAAACGCGAAGTTCCGTAAAAAGGACGGCGGATCTGTAAATCTAGAGGATATGCCGTTGAAAGGCCGTTTGTTTATTGCTGTATCTTTGCTCGCTTCGAGCGTTTCCTGCGCATTTGCCGTCGACTTCCCTGCTACGGTCGCGCCACCGGCTATTCAGGCTGGCTCCTGGGTGCTGATGGATTACACCACCGGTCAGGTCCTGACCGCGGGTAACGAACATCAGCAGCGCAATCCTGCCAGTCTGACCAAACTGATGACCGGCTACGTGGTCGACCGCGCCATCGACAGCCATCGTATCACCTTTGACGACATCGTCACCGTGGGTAAAGACGCCTGGGCGAAGGGCAACCCGGTGTTCGACGGGTCATCCCTGATGTTCTTAAAACCAGGGGATCGGGTCAGCGTCCGCGACCTCAGCCGTGGGCTGATTGTCGACTCCGGTAACGACGCCTGCGTCGCGCTGGCCGACTATGTCGCCGGCGGCCAGCCGCAGTTTGTCGCCCTGATGAATCAGTATGTCGAAAAATTGCACCTGCGGGATACCCATTTCGAAACCGTCCACGGCCTCGACGCCCCGGGCCAGCACAGTTCTGCCTATGACCTCGCGGTGCTGTCGCGGGCGATTATTCATGGCGAACCTGACGTCTACCACATGTACAGCCAGAAAAGCCTGACGTGGAACGGGATCACCCAGCAAAACCGTAACGGTCTGCTGTGGGATAAAACCATGAACGTCGATGGCCTGAAAACGGGCCACACCTCGGGCGCCGGGTTCAACCTGATCGCCTCGGCGGTGGATGGCCAGCGCCGGCTGATCGCCGTGGTGATGGGGGCGGACAGTCCGAAAGGCCGCGAGCAGCAGGCCGCTAAACTGCTGCACTGGGGGCAGCAGAACTTTGACACCGTGCAGGTGCTGCAGAAAGGCCAGAAGGTCGGCACCGAACGCATCTGGTACGGCGATAAAGAGCAGATTAAGCTCGGCACCGATCAGGATTTCTGGTTAGCGCTGCCGAAGGCGGAAGTGTCGCGGATTAAAGCGAAATATGTGCTGGATAAGAAGGATCTGGAGGCGCCGATCGCCGCCAACCAGCGGGTCGGCGAGATTTCGCTGTATGACGGCGACAAGGTGGTGGGGCACTATCCGCTGGTCACCCTCGAAAGCATCAATAAAGGCGGGGTGTTCTCGCGAATGAGCGATTACCTGCACCACGAGCTGTAACCATGATAACCGCCTCTTTGCAGGCGGTTTTTTTCGTCTGTCGCTCCTGCTGGCGGGGCGCCTGTTTTTTCAGCAGTGTGATGGCGACTCTGTGAATTCGCGCACATACTGAGGGGGGATCTCCTGTTAAATTAACTGTATATTCATACAGTCATTTATCTCCAAAGGAGGCAAGATGAACTACAGCATCACCACCCTCGGCAAGAAAACCATTGCCGGTTTCCATCTGGTCGGGCCCTGGGATCAAACGGTCAAGCAGGGGTTTGAGCAACTGATGATGTGGGTTGAGAACCATCAGGTGCCCGCCCGTGAATGGCTTGCCGTCTACTACGATAACCCGGAGGAAGTGCCGGCGGAAAAACTGCGCTGCGCCACCGTGGTCGCCGTTGACGAGGATTACGTCATTCCCGCCAACAGCGAAGGGGTGATACTGGCGGCGATTGCCGGCGGGGATTACGCCTGCGCCCGCGCGCGGGTGGTGGATTACGATTTTGCCACCCCGTGGATGCAGTTTTTCGACAGCCTGCTGCAGAGCACAACGTATCGCGTGGCCCCCAGGCCCTGTTTTGAGATCTATCTCAACGACGGCAACCACGACGGCTACTGGGATATCGACATGTATGTCCCCGTTGAGCGCGTCGCGTCGTAGCGGTTTACCCCTGTTCCGGACAAGGATTTTTACATTCCCGGCACGCTCCGGGCGAAAAAGCAGTTACAATTGGCCTTTTCGTTTTGCCGGAGAGGGTTGTGCGCGCTGATAAATCACTCAAGCCATTTGAGATCCGCTTGTATCGCCATTATCGGGTGGTGCATGGCGTGCGGATTGCGCTGGCCTTTGTGCTCACTTTTTTGCTGGTGCGGCTGCTGAACGTGCCTGAGGGGACCTGGCCTCTCATCACCCTGGTGGTGGTGATGGGGCCGATCTCCTTCTGGGGCAACGTCGTGCCGCGGGCGTTTCAGCGCATCGGCGGCACGATCCTCGGCTCGGCGCTGGGGCTGGTGGCGCTGAAGCTTGAGCTCATCTCCCTGCCGCTGATGGTCCTCTGGTGCGCGGCGGCAATGTTCCTCTGCGGCTGGCTGGCGCTGGGCAAGAAACCCTATCAGGCACTGCTGATCGGCATTACCCTGTCGGTGGTGGTCGGGGCGCCGCCCGGCGATATGCATACCGCGCTGTGGCGAAGCGGCGACGTGATCTTCGGCTCGCTGCTGGCGATGCTGTTTACCGGTATCTGGCCGCAGCGGGCGTTCATCCACTGGCGCATCCAGATGGCCAGCTATGTCGCCAACTTTAACCGCCTCTACCAGGCCGGCTTCTCGCCAAATCTGGTGGATCGGCCGCGGCTGGAAAAGCATCTCCAGCAGGCGCTGAACGACGTCGTCAAAATGCGCGGGCTGATCACCCCCGCCAGCAAAGAGACGCACATCCAGAAGGCGATCTTCGAGGCTATCCAGACCGTCAGCCGCAACCTCGTCTGCATGCTGGAGCTGCAGATCAACGCCTGGTGGGCCACCCGTCCGGGTCATTTTGTGATGCTCAATGCGCACACCCTGCGGGAGACGCAGCAGATGACCCAGCAGACGCTGTTGGCCATCGCCCACGCCTTGTATGAAGGGAACCCTCAGCCTGTGCGCGCCAACAATGAAAAGCTGAATGAGATCGTTCTCGAACTGCGCCAGCTGATGAAAGAGCAGGGTGACGACAGCCTGGCGGAAACCCCAATTCATGGCTATGTTTGGCTCTCGATTGAACTGGCGCGCCAGCTGGAGCTGCTGTCGCATCTGATCTGCCGCGCGTTGCGCAAATAAGCACCAGATGCACCGGGTAACTGCATGGGTTGTTTCGATTCAGCAGCGTTTAGGGTTATGATAAACGCAAAGGAAAAAACATTGTCATCAGCGACTGCTAGCAGTTATGTTAGCCCTATAACGCAGTCGCTTTACGAATCCGAATCTCAATTATTAGGGGTGTAAAAATGGAAACAACTAAGCCTTCTTTCCAGGACGTACTGGAGTTTGTTCGTCTGTACCGTCGTAAGAACAAACTGCAGCGTGAAATTCAGGACGTTGAGAAAAAGATCCGTGATAACCAGAAGCGTGTTCTGCTGCTGGACAACCTCAGCGACTACATCAAACCGGGCATGAGCGTGGAAGCTATCCAGGGCATCATCGCCAGCATGAAGAGCGATTACGAAGATCGCGTTGATGATTACATCATCAAAAATGCCGAGCTGTCCAAAGAGCGCCGCGACATCTCCAAAAAACTGAAAGTGATGGGCGAAGCCAAAGTCGAAGGCTAATCCCTGCCGGTCCGGCGGCGATCGACGTCGCCGGGCTGTTCTGCTTTACCTCCCCATTCGTCTCTTTTTCTGCAAAACTTTGTCCCGGCAACTGACTCTCCTCACCGACTCTTTGCTATACTGCCCCGCGAAAACGTATTGATATCGGAAAGGTTTCTCTCATCCTGGCCGGGCATCTGACGCAGCGGCGTCAGAGCGATATCTCAACACCTCTCACCTCTCCGACGATCGATTCGCCAGAAGACAAACTCAGGTGCTGACCGGGCGTGACCGAACTCTTCCGCTGCTTTCGCCGACAGGAGTCAACCTCACGTGATTAAGTCATTCTTTGCTGCACTCTCGTTTATCAGCCGCCTGCCGGTCCCGGCGCGGTTATCTCAGGGCCTGGAGATCGAACAGTACCAGCGCAGTATCGTCACCTTTCCGCTGGTCGGTTTACTGCTCGGCGCCATCGCCGGCGCAGTGGCGCTCCTCCTGCAGCCGTGGTGCGGCGTCCCGCTGGCGGCGCTGTTCGGCGTGCTGGCGCTGGCGCTGCTCACCGGCGGATTTCACCTTGACGGGCTGGCTGATACCTGCGACGGCATCTTCTCCGCCCGCACCCGCGATCGGATGCTGGAGATCATGCGCGACAGCCGGCTGGGCACCCACGGCGGGCTGGCGCTGATCTTCGTGCTGGTGGCGAAAGTGCTGGTGGTCGGCGAGCTGCTGCTGCGCGATACCCACCCCATCGCCGCGCTGGCGGCGGCCTGCGCCGTCGGTCGCGGAATGGCGGTGCTGCTGATGTATCGTCATCGCTACGCGCGGGAAAAGGGGCTGGGCAATCTGTTTATTGGCAAAGTTAGCCTGCAGCAGACGCTGGTGACGATGGCGATGGGGGTAGCGCTGGCCACCGTCCTGCTGGGGCTGCAGGGCCTGCGCGCCGCGCTGATCACCCTGGTGCTGATCTGGGGTCTGGGATGGGCGCTGAAGCGAACCCTCGGCGGGCAGACCGGGGATACTCTCGGGGCGGCGATTGAGCTGGGTGAATTACTCTTTTTACTGGCGCTGCTGTAAGGCCTGGCGCCAACGATGAGGAACAGAATGGAAACACTTTCTGCGTTACTGGCTGCCATTCCGCAGCCCGATGTGGCGGGCATGGCGCGCGCTCAGCAGCATATTGATGGCCTGTTAAAGCCGCCCGGTAGCCTTGGCCGTCTGGAGACCCTGGCCGTGCAACTGGCTGGTCTGCCGGGGCTGCAGGGGCAGCTGGCGCTGGCGGAGAAGGCGATAGTGGTCATGTGCGCCGACCATGGCGTCTGGCATGAAGGCGTGACGCCTTCGCCGCAGGTGGTGACGGCCATTCATGCCGGCAATATGGTGCGGGGCAACACCGGCGTCTGCGTGCTGGCGGCGCAGGCCGGGGCCAGGGTGCAGGTGGTGGATGTCGGCATCGATGCCGACCCGCTGCCGGGCCTGATTAACCTCAAGGTGGCCCGCGGTAGCGGGAATATCGCCCGGACGGCGGCGATGAGTCGCCAGCAGGCGGAGACGGTGCTGCTGGCCAGCATGCATCTCACCCGCCAGCTCGCCGCCGACGGGGTGAAAGTTTTTGGCGTCGGCGAACTGGGAATGGCCAATACCACCCCGGCCGCAGCCGTGATCAGTGTCCTGACGGGCAGCGATCCTGACGCCGTGGTGGGCTGTGGGGCCAATCTGCCGCTGGCGCAGCGGGGCCATAAGGTGGCGGTGGTGCGCCAGGCGATAGCCCTTAACCAGCCGAACCCGGAAGAGGGGCTGGATGTCCTGGCGAAGGTGGGCGGTTACGATCTGGTGGGCATGACCGGGGTGATCCTCGGGGCGGCCTCCTGTGGCCTGCCGGTGGTGCTGGATGGCTTCCTCTCCTATGCCTCTGCCCTGGCGGCGTGTCGCATGGCCCCGACGGCGCATCCTTATCTTGTCCCTTCGCACTTGTCGGCGGAGAAAGGGGCGCAGATCGCCCTGGACGCGCTGGGTCTGCGGCCCTATCTCGATATGGACATGCGCCTGGGAGAGGGCAGCGGCGCCGCGCTGGCCATGCACCTGCTGGAGGCCGCCAGCGTGATGTACAACCAGATGGGAACGCTGGCGCAGAGCAACATTGTGCTGCCCAATACCGCGCCGTCGTCCTGATGGTAGAGCGCATCGTCTCCACGATGGGGGGACGATGCGCTGCGTTTACAGCGCCTGCTGCCAGATCGCCTGGGGCAGGAGGTAAACCTGCGCCGGGGCGCGCATGCCGTCGGTGACAATATGGCGGATGCCGCTGGCCATCACCGCCAGGGTGACGTCAAAAGCGTTCAGGCTGTCGCCGAAGCCCGCGGTCAGGTTGAGCATCGAACCATTGGCCAGCAGATAGATGGTTTTGTCGGCCATGCGGTAGGCGTTGATATACGGCATCACCTCTTCCTGAGGGTACTGGCGCAGGTACTCGCCGTCGATCTCTTCCGCCACGTGGCCGACGTTAAGGATAAAGACTCCCGCTTTCGCGCGCTCCAGCGCCTGGCGATTAACCACGTTTTTCCCGCCTGTCGCCGTGGCCACCACGTCCGCCGAGGCGATAGCCTCCTGCAGATCCACCACGTGCCAGCCGTCGTAGGCCGCCTGCAGACGACGGGCAGGATCGATCTCCGCCACCATCACCTGACCGCCAAAGGCTTTTGCCGCCGCCGCGACGCCCTGGCCGACCGGGCCGTAGCCGATCACCAGCACTTTTTTCTCATGCAGGGTGAGATGAGTGGTCTGGAAGAAGGTGTGCCAGGCGGTGAGACCGACCATATGGCGGTTGTGCAGCCCCTCTTTGACCGGCAGATCGTCCCAGTTAAAGATCGGATAGCCTGGCTGAATATCGCCCAGCCGATTGACGCCCGAGCCAGTGGCTTCCAGACCCGCCACGATGTTACCAAACTCGCCGCGCTGGTGGAGCAGGGTGGTGATATCGGCGCCCATCTCGCACAGGTGAGTGGGCTGCCAGGCAATCGCTTTTTCCCATGACTGTTGCCAGTCGGCGTCGCTCATATTGCGCCACGCGCAGGCATCGGCGCCGCGCTCCACCAGCCAGGCCACCACGTCGTCCTGCACGGTGGTGGGGTTACAGGTGGTTAAAAAGACCTGAGCGCCCTTGTCGAGGATCCCCTGCACCAGCGGGATCATTTTCATGTCGAGGTGCATACAGCAGGCCAGGCGCACGCCGCTGAGGTCGGGCAGGGCGGCGACCTGACGCAGGGTACGCGGCATATTCTGACTGGCCCATGCCACTTCTTTCACTAAAGAGATTTTATTATTCACTGGGTTATGACCTTCAGTTCGCAAAAGGGGTATCCCCCTGACAGAAAAGGGATTCTATCAGCCCACGCGAGAATTCACAGCCCTGTGCCCTCTGGACGATATTGCCCACGCTATCCCCCTGTGAAATACATGGTTGTTAATGTAAGGTTAAAAAAAGAAAATAAAATATAAGTAATTCCTATGACCTAAGCGATAAAGCGATGTTGAGTGTCATTTCTGCGGGGCTGTTTTCACGGCTGCGGATTTTCCTTGGGCGCCTGAAGCCGCACGCGCTACCGGTGGCCCGCCGGCATATCGTGCTGGGATCCATTGGCGCCGGCACCGGGCTGGCGGTGACCAGCATGTTCAGCCACTGGCTGCTCGGCGAAGTCAATTTGTGGTTTATTGCCCCCATGGGCGCGTCGGCGGTGCTGTTATTTGGCGTGCCGAGCAGCCCGCTGGCGCAGCCGTGGTCGATTGTCGGCGGTAATGTGCTGTCGGCGCTGATCGGCGTCACGGTGGGCATGCTGGTTCCCGACCCGGCGCTGGCCTGCGGGCTGGCGGCCGCGCTGGCGATCGCCGGGATGTATTTTCTGCGCTGTCTGCATCCCCCCGGCGGCGCGGTGGCCCTGACGGCGATCCTCGGCGGCGCCGGGGTGCACAGCGAAGGCTATCACTTTGTACTGACGCCGGTGCTGCTCAACTCGCTGATGCTGGCGCTGCTGGCCATCGTGTTTAATAACCTGGTTGGCCGCCGCTATCCGCATCCGCTGGCGGCGGAGGAGGTCAAGCCCCGGGCGGTGCCACTGGGCATCTCGGTCACCCGGGAGGATATTCACGCCGCGCTGCTGGAAGGCCAGTTCCTCGACATTGATGAAGACGATGTCCAGGAACTGCTGGAGAATATCGAGCAGCAGGCGCGCCAGCGTATCGCGATGGCTGCCCGCCGCTAAGGGCGCGCTTCGGGCTGCGGGTTACAGATCGCCGGTAAGATACTGCGCGACCCCGCGGCCAAAGCTCCAGTCACCTTTCTGATTACTGATAATCGACACCATCACATCATCGCCGCTCAGGCCGCAGTGCTCCGCCAGCTCCCCCTGCAACAGGGCGAAGAAGCGTTGCTTCTGCGCCTCGCTGCGCGGGCTGGTATAGACCCGCACCACCACCAGATCCCGCGAGCGGGTCAGTCCGAGGCCGGTATCGTCAATCACCATATGGTGGGCTTTGTTTTCGTGAACAATCTGGTAGCGGTCGCGTTCCGGTACCTCGAAGGCACGCAGCACGGCGCGATGGGCGGCATCCAGCAGGGTTCTGATCTCCTGTTCCGTACGGCCTTCAATCAGGTCAAATGTCAGTAATGGCATGCAGGTGTTCCTTATCGTTAGGGAATAATGACGGGCTGAACAGGATGCTAGCCGATGCCGTCGCGGGCAAAAACCGCTATAGTTGAATACATTGTTTTTACTGGTGAACAATCACATGAGCGAGAGTCGTCCGGAGAGTTACTGGGCCCATCTGTACTGGCTGACGGTGCTGGAAGAGCAAAAAAGCTATACCCGGGCCGCGGAAAAGCTGGGGATCAGCAAGTCGGCTATCAGCCAGAAAATCAGCGAGCTGGAGCGGGTGACTGGCAAAACCCTGGTCCATCGCACTACCCGCAGCGTGAGCCTCAGCGAAGACGGACTGCGGCTGGTGGCGGAGCTCAACGAGCCGTTTGGTCAGTTGCGGGATATTTTCACCGGCGCCTGCGATGAGGGCGGGCCGCTGCGGGGAACGCTGCGCCTGACCGCGCCGGTGGCCTTTTCCCGCCAGCAGCTGGTCCCGGCGATCGCGCCGTTTTTGCATCAGCATCCCCAGCTGCATTTGCAGCTGGAGGTGACCGACCGGCTGGTCTCTCTGGCCAGCGAAGGGTTCGATCTTGCCATCCGCCACTGTCGGCGCGAGGCGCTCCCGGACACCCACGTCGCCTGGCCGCTGTGTCACACCGCGACGCTGATCGTCGCGTCCGCCGACTATATTCGCCGCCATGGCCGCCCGGAGACCCCCGACGATCTGCGCCACCACCAGTGCCTGACCTATCCCCGTGGGCCACAGCGCCCGCAGTGGACGTTCGCCTCCCGCCAGGCGCCCGATGAACGGGTGACCATCAATGTGCAGGGGCCCTTCGCCACGAATAACAGCGAGTCGCTACGCGATGCCGTGCTGGCGGGGCTTGGGGTGGCGCTGCTGCCGGATTTCAGCGCCCGGGAGGCCATCGGTCGCGGGCTGGTGCAGGAGCTGCTCCCGGCGTGGCAGCCGGTGGAGGTGTTTGCCGATAAGCTGTACGTCATCCGGCCCTATACCCCGCGCGTGTCGCGCGCGGTGGAAACCTTCAGCCGCTACCTGAAAGCGACCTTCAGCGAGCCGCGTCAAGTTCCTGCGCCAGCGCCTCGCTAAAGCGGGGAAGCAGATGGCGTTCGCCGGGAAGCCGCTGCGCGAGGGTGACGGTTTTGTCGGCGCAATAGACCCGCTCGCTGCCGAGCTGCGCTTCAAAGGCGTTCGCCGCCTGATGCGCCGCGGTAAGATCGGCGTCAATAAGGATCACCGCATGGGCCAGCACCACGTGGCCGCGGCCTGCCGTCAGCGGCCGCCAGTACTGGGCGGTACCGACAATCTTGCGCGCCGCCTCGCCCTCCCCGCAGGCGAGGTTATACCGGCCATCGCAAAAGGAACCGTTTACCGCCCGGGCGTGGCTGGCAACGCCGAAGCGCGCGAGGGTACGCTGCAGCACCGCGCACAGCGAGTGATAGATGGGTTCGGCGGCCTCGCCGAGCGACTGCTGCACCGGCCAGGCGAGGCTAAGGTTGATAATTCCCGGCCCCTGAGGCACCAGACCGCCCCCGGAGCGGCGGAGCCATACCGGCCAGCCGCGCGCGGCAAAATGCGCGCTGACCGCCGGCAGATCCGCAAACTGACGATAGCTCCCCGGCACCACAAATCCCTGCGGCGCCTGCCAGAGCTGGGCGACGGCTTCCCCGGCGCAGGCTTTGGCAAACAGCGGCTGTTCCGCCTGGGTGGGGTCCTCGCAAAACTGCAGCGCCAGCGAGGAGGGGGTAAAACGGCGAGGCCAGCAGTCGGCCAGCGATAACAGAGACATGCATTCTCCTTACCGGAGGGCGCGGGTCACGCCCTCCGCTGGTGGGTCAGTGGACGGTCTGTTTTTTCATCAGCAGGGCGGTGAGCGCCGACAGCAGGCATCCCGCGGTCAGATAGAGGGCCACGCTGTGCCATGAACCGCCGGAGAAGGTGACCAGCGCCGCGGCGATAAACGGCGTAAAACCGCCGCCGACCACGCTCGCCACCTGGTAGCCGACGCCGGCGCCGCTGTAGCGATAGCTGGCGCCGAACAGCTCGGTAAACATCGGCTGCTGGACGCAGACCACCATATCATGGGCGATATTGGCCAGCATCAGGGCGAAGAACAGGATCCAGAAAACAGACTGACTCTCCAGCGCCATAAAGAACGGAAAACCGCTCAGCGTGCCGATCAGCGCGCCGGTGATATAGATCCGTCGGCGACCAAAGCGGTCTGCCAGCCAGGCGAAGCAGGGGATAGTCAGGCAACTGAGTCCGCCCACCAGCAGGCCGATGTTGAGAAACAGCTCGCGCGGCAGGCCGAGGTTTTGCGTGGAATAGTTGAGGGCGAAGGCGGTGACGATATACATCGTCAGCAGTTCGCACAGCCGCAGGGCGATAATCAGTAAAAACGCTCCCGGATGGCGAAGCAGGGCTTCCACCACCGGTAGTCGCTTTTTCTCCGGCTGAAGGCTGGCCTGGCTCTGCTGCGCTTCAAATTCCTGCGATTCCGCCATGCCGTTACGGATCCACAGCGCAATAAGGACCAGCACCACGCTGAACAGGAACGGTAAGCGCCAGCCCCAGCTGAGGAACTGCTCGTCGGTGGTCAGGCTGCTGATCAGCGATACCAGCCCGGTGGAGAGCAGCAGGCCGACGCCGTAGCCTACCTGCACCCCGCTGCTGTAAAAGGCTTTTTTCCCCTGCGGGGCGTTCTCCACCGAGAGCAGCGCCGCGCCGCCCCATTCCCCGCCGACGGCAAACCCCTGAACGGCCCGCAGGAACACCAGCAGCGCCGGCGCCCACCAGCCGATCTGGCTGAACGAGGGGAGCAGGCCGATGCAGGCGGTGGCGATACCCATCATCCAGACGGTCATCATCAGCATCCGTTTACGCCCGAGGCGGTCGCCGAAGTGGCCAAAGATAATCCCGCCGAGCGGGCGAAAGAGAAACCCGACGCCGAAGGTGGCAAAGGCGGCAAGCGTCCCCATCGCCGGGCCGATCTGCGGGAAAAACTCGCGGTTAAACACCAGCGCGGCGGTAATGCCATAGAGAAGAAAATCGTACCAGTCGACCACCGCGCCGGCAAAACTGCCCCATGCCGTCCGCCGGGCGCGAAGCAGTGAATCTGGCGCCTCGGCGGGCTGCACGCTTATTGTTGAATCCATACCCTGTCCTGTCTGTCACATAATTTGTCGTTATTGGAATGAGACGCTTTTACTGTTGCGTCAGCGTTGAGACTACCGCGCAGCGGCCGTGGAGGAAAGTAGTTTGCCTGCTAAGCGGGGAGATGGCGCAAAAAAGAAGCGACGGGAAAGGCGGGCTAAATCACACCCTGTACTAAACAATCTGGCAATTTGCCAGCCAGCTTATACTTTTAATTAAATCAACGGATAACAAAGAGGGACACCTTTTAAGAATTGACGTAAATGGTTTACACTTAACATGTCTCCTTCTCTGGAATGGTGAGTTAAATGCGTCTACTTCTTGCAGTGTTATTTTGTTCTGTCATGTTGCCTTCCGCTTACGCTGAAAAACTGCCTGCGCCGACAGGAAAACCTGTACTGACCATTTCCGGAAAAATCGGGAATACGAACGTCGGTGACAAAGCCGTTTTTGACCTCGCGGCGCTGGAAAAACTGGGGATGAAAACGGTGGAAACCACCACCCCCTGGTACACCGGTAAGGTTCGTTTCGATGGCATTCCCCTTAATAAACTCATGGATTTAGTCGACGCTAAGGGCAAATCCGCGCGCGTGCTGGCGCTTAACGACTACACCACCATTATCCCGATTGATGATTTTTATAAATTCCCGGTCATTATGGCCTTAAAAATGAACGGCGAATATATGCGCGTTCGTGATAAAGGTCCATTATTTATCGTCTACCCTTACGACAGCAGCACTGAATTACAAAACCAGATCTATTATTCCCGATCGGCCTGGCAAGTTTCTAAGATTATTATAGAGTAAGGGTTGGATCTTGAATCGAATACTCACGGCTATTATTTTGTCGTTATTTATTGTTACCGGATATATTACCTATCTGGTGCATGAGCGACAAAGTGAGTTGCAAAAATTTACCCGCTATACAGACTCGTGGTCAATGTCGCAGATGGTGTCGGAATATATGCGACTGGAGTCTCGTCTGGCGGGAATGGCGATCGGGGCCGAAGGGGCGGACCACGATGAGGTGCGCCTGCGCCTGGAGATCATGATGAGCCAGATCGAACTCCTGCAGCAGGGCGATCTGGGTAAATTTATTAATAAAAGCGAACAGCGGAAGACGGTGGTCGCGACGCTGATTCGTAATCTTCATCTGCTTGATAAACAAGTTGATACCATGACGCCGGAGCAGGTCAAACAGATCCTGCCGGTGTTGAGTGAACTGGATGGCCCCCTGACCTCAATGGCCGCCGCCACCCTGACGCAAGATATTAATATCGTTAATATCACGCATGATAAAATCCAGCATCTTTATTATATCTACTCGGTGATCTCCATTCTGCTGATCGCCATGTGTATTACCCTCGGCCTGTTGATGCTCCGGCAGAATAATAACCTGCGTCGCGCCCATGTGCGCATGAAGACGCTGGCCAACGATCTGCAGGCCTCGAAAGAGAAGTTGCAGGTACAGAACCGCCGACTGCAGTACGATGCCTACCATGATTCGCTGACCGGTATGCCGAATCGTCTCTCTTTCTGGCAGCGGTTGCAGGAGATTGTCAACCAGGTGCGCCCCTATCAGGGGTGCGCGGTGGTGATGCTGTTCGACCTCGACAGCTTTAAGGATGTGAACGATACCCTCGGCCATGATGCTGGCGATAAGCTGCTGCAGGATCTGGCCAGTCGTCTCTCTTTTTTCCGCAAAACCTCCGAGACGCTGTATCGCCTCGGCGGCGATGAGTTCGCGATGCTCTCTTACGATCTGACTGAAGAGATGGCCCTCGAGCGCGCCAATGTTATCCGGGAGAAGATCAGCCAGCCCTATCAGATCTACGATGCGCAGATTAATATCGACGCCTGCATCGGGATCGTTATCTCTGACGGCGAAAGCCGGACCGATTATCTGTACAAGTGTGCCGACCTTGCGCTGTACGAGGCGAAAAAAGAGGGCAGCGGTCATGTGCAAATTTTCCGGCCGGGCATGCTGCAGCGCCTGCAGGAGAATAAATCATTTGAAGATGACCTGCTGCAGGCGCTGGCTCATGACGAATTTAAAGTCTACTACCAGCCGATCGCCGATACCGTCACGCGCGAAATCTACGGTTATGAAGCGCTGGTTCGCTGGTTCCATCCCGTGCGCGGCGCTGTGCCGCCAACGGTGTTTATTCCCGTCGCGGAGAAAATCGGCCTGATCAATACCCTCGGCGAGTGGGTGCTGAAAACCGCCTGCGCCGAAGCGGCCAGTTGGGCGACGCCGCTAAAAGTCTCGGTCAACGTTTCGCCGATTCAACTGATGAACACGTCGTTGACCGATACCATTATCGGCGTGCTGCAGCAGACCGGCCTCGATCCGCGACGCCTGGATCTGGAGATCACCGAGTCGGACGTGTTCAATGAGAATACCCGTTCGCTGGAAATTCTCAGCCAGCTGCGCGAGCAGGGCATTCAGATTTCCATTGATGACTTTGGTACCGGCTATTCTTCCCTGTCCCGTTTAAGCTACTTCCCGTTCGATAAAATCAAAATTGACCGCTCGTTTGTTATCAATATTCCGGAGCAAAAAGACGATTTGGATATCGTTCGCCTGATTATCAGTATGGGAAAGAGTCTGCATATGCGTATTGTGGCGGAAGGCGTGGAAACCGAAGAGCAGTTGACCTCGCTGCAGGCGCTGGGGTGCGACCTGGTCCAGGGGTATTTAATCGGCAAGCCGAGTCCGCTGCGCTAACAAATTTTTAACGCGTTTACTTTTATTCTCCCGGGCGATTTCAGGATCCTGAAATCGCCTTTTTTATTTTACCGCGTCACTAATCCCTGAGAGGTATAAAAAGGAGTAGACGGTAAAAGCAGCAACAAAATAATATCCTTAGCGTTTAAAAGGGGTATATGATATGCATCATATAGGCTATTTCTGAACGTCGCATTTGAGACGGTAAAGTGAGGCACCATCATGCAGCGAATCATTATTCCCACCCATTACGTTCACACCCGCAGCACGCCGCTGTGGACCAGGGAGACCGCCCCGGCCTCTATCTGGCGTCGCCATCTGGATGCCGGCACCCGGCAGGGCGTCTATCCTCGTCTCTCGGTGATGCAGGGGGCGATCCGCTATCTCGGCTATGCCGATGAAACCAGCCCTGAGCCTGTTGAAACGCTGACCATTGAAGCCGGGCAGTTTGGCGTTTTTCCGCCGGAGAAATGGCACTGTATTGAGGCGCTCAGCGAGGACACGGTTTTTAATGTCGACTTTTACGTCGATCCGAAAATTCTCATCGAGGGATAACAAGAGATGAACAGCGAAAATAAAGGCTATGCCTTGGCAGTTGAGAATGGCCAGCGTCAGGAAAAACGCGAAAAAATATATCTCAAACCGATGGCGCTTTATATTCCGCAGCACGCGGTGGAGGCGGTAAATAGTCTGCTGGATGACCTGCCAGCTGGCAATGAAGAAGAGGAGTGGGTGTTAACCGTCACCAATAATAATAACGGCGTCTCGGTTGATAAAACCTTTTCCTCGCTGGCGGCGCTGCGCGACCCGCTCACCGCCGCTGATACGGTGAAGGATCTGATCAATATCGTTCGCGGCTACGAGTCCGATGAAGAGACCAACGTTTGCGGCTGGTAAGCCCGCTACTCTTCCGCCGGATGGCGACCGTCACCTAATACCATCTGGCCGACCAGCCACTCCCGCAGAGCGATAATATCCGCGCGCTGCGCCGCAGCCTCGGTGGTGACCAGGTAGTAGCAGGCGCCCGGTAATGCACAGCTAAACGGCGCGGACAACACCCCGCGCTGCAGCAGATCCCGCGCCAGCAGTTCGCTGGCGATCACCACTCCCTGGCCGGCCACCGCCGCCTGCAGGGCATGGGTCTCATCGCTAAAGGTTAACCCCGTATCAATATTCAGCGTCGACGGCCCATAGCGGCGGCGCCAGTTCTCCCAGTTTGGCGAGTCGGCCGGCACGCGGCGGTTGGCGACGTGAAACAGCGTCACCCGCAGCAGATCTTCAGGCCGGGCGAGGCCCAGGGACGGGCTGGCGACCACGATAAAACGATCCTCATACAGCAGCGTACAGCACAGGTCTGGTTCCGGCGTTTCACGATAGCGAATCGCGGCGTCCACGGTACCCAGTTGCAGATCCACCCGTTCGACGCTGGTGTGCAGACGCAGGTCGATAGCCGGAAAGCGGGCGGTAAAGTCCGCCAGCCGTGGCACCAGCCAGTGGGTGAGAAAATTGGAGGTGGTGGTGACAGTTAAGGATGGTGGCTGACGGGCATGAGCGATCTGGACGACGGCCTGTTCCAGGGCGCTAAAAGCGCGCTGCGTGGCGGCGTAGAGGATCTCGCCATCCGCAGTCAGACTAACGCCCTGTGCGCTGCGTTCGCACACCCGGCACTCCAGCACCGACTCCAGCAGTTTAATCTGATGGCTGACCGCCGTCGCGCTGACGCCGAGCGCCCCGGCGGCCTGTTTAAAACTGCGGTGGCGGGCGACGGCATGAAAGGCGCGCAGCGCCCCCAGCGGCGGTAGACGGGGTGTTCTCATGGCTGAGTTTTTCTCATCTATGGCTGAAAACTATGCGTTTGTGTAAGGCAATATAGTGGCGCTAGGCTACGGGCATGTAAAGACAGTGGCATGAATTAAATTCATGCTGCTTCGCCTGTCAGGAGTCAATTATGCACGTTGTAAGCCGCTACACCGCCGCGGACGCGGCGGGGATTATCGAGCCGCGTGGCCGCGCCATCGCCCTGAGCGTGGCTTTTGCCGCCGGAGTCTTGCTGTTAAACATGGTTCCCGTTATCGGCGTGACCGGCACGCTGAGTCTGCTGACGGCACTGAGCGCCGCCTGCGGCGCCGGGTGGGGATCCACACGCGGGCATTCCTGGCTTTATCGCTCGCCCCTGGCGGCGACGCGCTGGGCCTTTCTGCTGTCGGCGGCCGGCTGGCTGCTGGCACTGGTGGCCTGGTATGGCGGGCAGGACTGGCCCGCCATGCTGCCGGGCGTGGCGTGCGGCGGGGCGGGGGCGGCTGTCGCCTGGCGGATTGCGGCGGGACGGTCGGCGCAGTGCGGGCCCAGAGTCGGTGGCGCAACGCTGCTGAGCGTGGTCTTGGTCATCGCGGCGACGCTGTTGGCCCAACATACCGCCGGAGCCGGGCGCAGCGGCGTATGCTTCGCCTTCGCCGTGCTGCTGGACCTGTCGCTGCTCGGCGCGCTGATCGTGCGTATCAGGCAGCAGGAGAGTGCGGCGTAACGGAGTCCGGCGGCAAATGAAGCGAGCGGGGTAAGTCACCCTGCGTGGTGACAAATTTCTTCTACACTGTTACAGGCATCACATTCCTGTGCGGTCGGCACTCCTGCCGGCCGCCGTCGGCGTTCAGCCCAGGCACGGGCCTGCAGGCTGGTTATCCTGAAAGAGGAGTCTGTAACATGGCATTTGTCACCACCCAAGACGGCGTCAACATTTACTTCAAAGACTGGGGTCCAAAGGAAGCTCAGCCGATTGTCTTTCATCACGGCTGGCCCCTGAGCGCCGACGACTGGGATAACCAGATGTTGTTTTTCCTTGCCGAAGGTTTCCGGGTCATCGCTATCGACCGTCGGGGTCATGGCCGCTCCGATCAGGTTAGCGAGGGGCACGATATGGACCATTACGCGGCGGACGT
The DNA here is from genome assembly GCF_057784655.1 of Klebsiella sp. PK18. Lineage (NCBI taxonomy): Bacteria > Pseudomonadati > Pseudomonadota > Gammaproteobacteria > Enterobacterales > Enterobacteriaceae > Klebsiella > Klebsiella sp. PK18. The sequence goes on from NZ_CM173493.1 coordinate 1,798,742, forward strand.
TTCGGCGGTAGTGGAACATCTGGATCTGCACAATGCGGTCCACGTCGGGCACTCCACTGGCGGCGGCCAGGTCGCCCGCTACGTCGCCCGCTACGGCCAGCCGCAGGGGCGGGTGGCGAAAGCGGTATTGATCAGCGCCGTCCCGCCGCTGATGGTGAAAACCGAGCAGAATCCGGGCGGTACGCCGATCGAGGTGTTTGATGGTTTCCGCAAAGCGCTGGCGGCGAACCGCGCCCAGTTCTATCTCGACGTCGCCTCTGGCCCGTTCTATGGCTTCAATCGTGACGGGGCAGAAGTGTCGCAGGGGACGATCCAGAACTGGTGGCGACAGGGAATGATCGGCAGCGCCAAGGCCCATTATGAAGGTATCAAGGCGTTTTCAGAGACTGACCAGACGGAAGACCTTAAGTCGATCACCTTGCCGGTGCTGGTGATGCAGGGGGATGACGACCAGGTGGTTCCCTATAAAAATGCGGCCATTCTGCAGGACAAACTGCTGCCGAACAGCCAGCTAATCATTTATCCTGGCTTCCCGCACGGGATGCACACCTCCCACGCCGATACCATCAACGCCGATCTGCTGGCGTTTATCCGCGCCTGATCTTCCCCCTTTGCCGGGCAGAGTGCCGTTAATGGCATTCCGCCAGCGCCCTGGTCGCCAGTCGCCGGGGCGCGCTGGTTGACGAGCAGGGGAAATCTGCTTAACTCATGGGATACCTGACGACTATTTTCCCCCTGGCAGGATAAAACGCCGGGTTTCTCTGTGGAAACCCGGCAGAATTCTGCGCAAGAGACAAGAGAGAGACAATGAAATTAGCCGGACTTCATCCCGACGAGCAGCGTCGCCTGCAATCGCTACGCTCTTCCGGGCTGTTGAATAGCGGAAAAGAAGAACGCTTCGATCGCCTGACCAGGCTTGCCCGTTCGCTGTATAACCTGCCGGTGGCGTCCATCAGTCTGGTGGGGGAAGATCTCCTGCATATCAAGTCCTGTGCCGGCCTCGATGTGGACACGGTGCCGAGAGATATTTCATTTTGCGCCCATACCATCCTGCAAACCGACCCGCTTATCGTCAACGACATGCAGCAGGACGAGCGCTTTCACGATAACCCGCTGGTCATTGCGGCGCCGTATATCCGCTTTTACGCCGGGTATCCGGTGCAACTGCCGGATGGCGCGACCGTCGGGTCTTTTTGTCTGATGGACCATCAGCCGCGTTCGTTTTCCGCCCATGAAATGCAGATCTTAAGCGATCTGGCGGCGATCGTGGAGGATGAGTTCAAGGTGCTGGATGCGGCAACCTCTGATGAGCTGACGGGACTGTTTAATCGCCGGGGATTCCTCACCCTGGCCGAGTATGCCCTGCTGACGGCCCAGCGCCGCCATGAGCCGGTAAGCCTCGCCTTTGTCGACCTCGACCGCTTCAAGCACATCAATGATACCTGGGGGCATGAAGAGGGCGACCGCGCGCTGATCGCCATCGCCGATTTGATGAAAGCGGCCTTCCGTGAGTCCGATATCCTCGCCAGGCAGGGTGGGGACGAATTTATCATTCTGTTCGCCAATACCAGCCGCCACGATGCCGCGACAGCGATGGAGACGCTCAGTCACAACGTGGCCCGTTTCAACCAGCAGGCGGCTCACCCCTGGCAGCTGGCGTTCTCCTGGGGCTGCGTCGAGTACGATCCCGCCAGCCATCCCAGTCTCAACGCGCTGGTGGCCACCGCTGACCGGCTGATGTACCAGGCGAAGCAGAAGCAGGGTCGCGAGCGTCGCTAACCTGGCGTGGAGGCGTTCTGCAGGTACCGCTGCGCCTGCTGCCGCTTCTGCGCATAGCTGCTGAGCAGCGCCTGCTGTGATTTGCCTTCGTTATCGTAAAACAGACCGCCTTCGTCGGCGATAAAGCGATAATGCTGTTCCAGCTGGCCTATCACCCAGTCGATACGTTGCAGAGTGAGTAAGGTACACGACTGGCCATGCAGATCGTCTTCGATATCCAGCACGTGGGAGCGGAAAGCCTCCACGGCAAATAACCGGCGCAGCGCGGCTGGGTCCGCCAGCGCCGACGCCCAGCGCGCCGTTATCTGCTGAAAATGGGCCTGCACCTGCGGGGCGGCCTGTCGGGCGCGGAGCCAGGCGAGCTTGCGCCGGTAGCTTTCGAGCGCCAGCCGCTTCAGATCGCGATAGTGCGCCAGCTGCTGCTCCGCGCCGGGAACCTGGGTCATCAGCCAGCTAAAAAAGAAGCGGGTCTCAAAGCGCTCGACAAAGTGGAACAGCGGATCGGCCAGACCGTTGCTGTTGAATTCCCTGAGCGGATCGAAGGGATACATGTAGCCAAAATCGAACAGCCACAACTGCTCCTGACGGTCCACCAGCAGATTTCCACGACAGAGATCCCACTCCATCAGCCCCTGTTCTTCGCAGGCTTCCAGGGTAGTAAATAGCTGGGCGATCAGCGGCGGGGTCAGCTGGTGAATCAGCTCGCCATCGATCCACGGCGAGAGCAGGATGCCGAGGCGATAATCGGCATACAGCGTTGGGACGATGTGGGTGAAGCGCGGGGCGGTGACCGGGTTATCCTTCAGCCGCTGCAACGCTTGCCGGCGCTGCACTTCATTTAAAAACGACAGCTGGCCGTTGAGGTTGGCGACGCCGGCGACGGCGCGTCGTTTTTTTAAATTGTACTCCTTGCCGGCGATGCGCAGCCGGTAAACCTCGCCGGTCAGGCCTGAGCCGTATACCTGCACCACATAGGGTGAATCGGGGCCCAGTGCGGCGAGGGTTTCGGGTGGCAGCGGGCAATGGCTGACGTCGCCGACGATAAGGGGTTCTCCGCTGCGATCGAACGCCTGCTGTTGCTGTTGTCTGAGGTTCATGGTGCCTCCGGGTATAACGTTATACAGCGTGGATAATCCACGCTATCTCACCCGCAAGCGGTAGTGAATTCATCCTACTGGCGGGGGCTTTTTCAGGCTGACCTGGGGGGCGTTCACGGAGGATACACGGGGCGTAGGGAGGCGGCAGGGAAAGGCAAGCACCTGAGCAAATCTGGCCTTCGCGCTATCGCTGATGTTCCTCCAGCGCAACCCGGATACGGAAGCAGCGCCGCATTTTATTTATCTGATTCGCCATAATCCTTTGAACCCCAGAATCAGTTTTCTATTATCGCCTTCTTACAACGAAATCAGTTCTCGCCTGCACACAATGCTTCCTGACCTGCAAGAAGTGCCCGATGTATCAGGATGGTCGCCGTTTTACAGGTCATCACACCGCTGAAAACTGGGATCTGTCCTTCGATGGATTGCGGTTTATTACGCTAAGGAAATCACCATGAATCTGATGAGTAATAGTGCACAATCCACCCTGGATGTTATATTAAAATATAATATTCGGAGGTCCTTTATGTACAAAACTCGCCTGAAAAAGGTTGGCGGATCCATCATGCTGGCGGTTCCTCCCGCCGTGCTGAAAGCGCTGGAGCTGTCGACAGACAGCGAAGTGGGTATGACTATAGATAATGGCTGCCTGATTATTGAACCGCAGAAACGGCCCCATTATTCGCTTGAGGAACTGTTGGCGCAGTGCGATCCGCACGCCGAAATGAGCGAAGAGGATCGGGAATGGATTGATGCGCCTGCGGTGGGCAAGGAGATTCTGTAAATGGACAGAGGGGAAATCTGGCTTGTTTCACTGGATCCGATTGCTGGCCACGAGCAAAGTGGAAAACGTCCGGTCCTCATTGTATCGAAGGCATCGTTTAACAAGCTGACCCGGCTACCGGTCGTGGTTCCCGTCACCAGCGGCGGAAACTTTGCACGTACAGCAGGCTTCACGGTTTCACTGGAAGAGGCGGGGACCAAAACAACAGGCGTTATTCGCTGCGACCAGCCCAGAACTATCGATATGGCGGCCCGGAACGGCAAGCGTCTGGAACGCATACCTGACGCCGTTGTCAATGAAGTGCTTGCCAGGCTGGATGCGATTCTCAGTTAACGTCAGCGACGCAAAAAAGCAAAAAGCCTGCTCGAAAGCAGGCTTTTTAAATGTGGCTCCTCTGACTGGACTCGAACCAGTGACATACGGATTAACAGTCCGCCGTTCTACCGACTGAACTACAGAGGAATCGTGTGGAGTCGTATCTTAGCGGCGAAAAATCTTTTGTCAAACATCAATTCGCCTGTTCAGGTGCAACTGCCGCTTCCATCAACAATTTGTTGTCATTTCCGACAATTATTCAGGAAAAATACTTTGCAGGATATCCATTTCTCAATCATCATTTGAAATGTTGTTTCAACATCTCTCACTAAGGTCTCTCTTGAACGTCACCTCCGCCGTACGCCAGGCCGTCGAACGGACATCCTGGTTTAAAAAACGTCAGCGTTATCGTGTGCTGTACTGGCGCGAAATCAGCCCTCTCGCTGTCCCCATTCTGCTGGAAAATGCCTGTGTGCTGTTGATGGGGGTGTTGAGCACCTTCCTTGTCAGCTGGCTGGGAAAAGAGGCCATGGCCGGGGTGGGGCTGGCCGATAGCTTTAACATGGTGATCATGTCGTTCTTTGCCGCCATCGATCTTGGCACCACGGTGGTGGTGGCTTTTAGCCTTGGCAAGCGCGATCGGCGGCGGGCGAGAGCGGCCGCGCGTCAGTCGCTAGCTATTATGACGCTGTTTTCCATTTTGCTGGCGGGGGTGATCCATGCCTTTGGTCAGCAGATTATTGATTTTGTCGCCGGTGACGCCACTGCGCAGGTTAAGGCCCTGGCCCTGACCTACCTGGAGCTGACGGCGCTGAGCTATCCAGCGGCGGCGATTGCGCTGATCGGTAGCGGTGCACTGCGCGGCGCCGGAACCACCAAAATCCCGCTGCTGATCAACGGCGGGATGAACATCCTCAACATTTTAATCAGCAGCGTGCTCATCTACGGCATCTTCTCCTGGCCGGGGCTGGGGTTTGTCGGCGCCGGTCTTGGGCTGACCATTGCTCGCTATATTGGCGCGATAGCCACGATCTGGGTGCTGATGGTGGGTCTCAATCCGGCGCTGAGGCTGTCGCTGAAGGGCTACTTCAAACCCTTTAACTTCGCCATTATCTGGGAGGTGATGGGGATCGGCATCCCGGCCAGTATCGAATCGGTCCTGTTCAATGGCGGCAAGCTGCTGACCCAAATGTTTGTCGCCGGGATGGGTACCAACGTTATCGCCGGCAACTTTATCGCTTTTTCAGTGGCCTCGCTGATTAACCTGCCGGGCAACGCCCTCGGCTCCGCCTCGACGATCATCACCGGTAAGCGACTGGGAAAAGGGCAGATTGGTCAGGCTGAATTCCAGGCCTGGCACGTATTTTGGCTGTCGACGATCATTCTGACGCTGATCGCCTGGGGCAGCGCCCCGTTCGCCGGCTTCATTGCCTCGTTCTATACCCATGAAGACGACGTGAAAGAGGTGGTGAAGCAGCTCCTGTGGCTCAACGCCCTGTTTATGCCAATCTGGTCGCTGTCGTGGACCTTACCCTGCGCGTTTAAGGGGGCCCGCGACGTTCGCTATACCATGTGGGTGTCGATGCTGGGCATGTGGGGCTGCCGGGTGGTGGCGGGCTATACGCTGGGTATCGTGCTGGGGATGGGCGTGATAGGCGTGTGGTTGGGGATGGTGCTCGACTGGGCGGTGCGCGGCGTGCTGTTTTACTTCCGCATGGTGAGCGGTCGCTGGCTGTGGAAGTACCCGCGCGTGAAGGCCACGTCGGAGGAAACCTGAGCCGTTTGCGGGGATGAACGCCATTTTTTGCGCAAAGTGAAGAATAATTCGGCAAACGATTCATTTTATTGAAAACAGGCTTTGACAGCGCCGGGCGTCATCGATAATATGCGCCCCGTTCACACGATTCCTCTGTAGTTCAGTCGGTAGAACGGCGGACTGTTAATCCGTATGTCACTGGTTCGAGTCCAGTCAGAGGAGCCAAATTTAAGAAGCCTGCTTTCGAGCAGGCTTTTTGCTTTTCTGCGCGCCACGCTTCCCTGTGGACGCACATCCAAAGTTCTCGCCGGGCCGTTCGTTTCGCTCATCCCGGCACTGACGATCCCCTGCGGGGAACGCCAGCGTGTTTCCTTTCTAGCTCTGCGTCACCGGTTAGCGGAACGGCGGTTCGTTGAAGGTACGCAGCTTACGCGAGTGCATGTGATCTCCCTCGGCGCGCAGCAGGTCGATCGCCCGGATGCCTATCTGCAGATGCTCGGAGATAGCCCCCTCGTAGAAGCGGTTGGCCTGGCCCGGTAGCTTGATTTCACCGTGCAGCGGCTTGTCCGAGACGCAGAGTAGCGTGCCGTAAGGCACGCGGAAGCGATAGCCCTGGGCGGCGATGGTCGCGCTCTCCATATCGATAGCCACCGCGCGGCTGAGATTAAAGCGCAGCGCCGAAGCAGAATAGCGCAGCTCCCAGTTACGGTCGTCGGTGGTGACCACCGTTCCGGTACGCAGCCGCTGCTTCACCTCCTCGCCGGGCATCCCGCTCACCTGCTTGGTGGCGTCGTACAGCGCACGCTGCACTTCGGCAATGCTGGGGATCGGAATATCTGGCGGCAGTACCGCATCCAGCACATGGTCGTCGCGCAGATAGGCGTGGGCCAGCACATAGTCGCCGATAGTCTGGCTTTCACGCAGGCCGCCGCAGTGGCCAATCATCAGCCAGACATCGGGGCGCAGTACCGCCAGATGGTCACAAATGGTTTTGGCGTTAGCCGGGCCGACGCCAATGTTAATCAGCGTGATCCCTTTGCCGTCGTGGGTGATCAAATGCCAGGCCGGCATCTGGTGCTTCTTCCACGCCAGATCGGAAATGGCCTGTTCCGGCGCTTCCGTTTCCGCGGTGATCCAGATCCCGCCGGCGCAGGAGAGGGCGATATAGGGGCTGTCGGGATCGAGGATCTGGCTGCAGCCCCAGCTGACGAACTCATCCACATAGCGGGTATAGTTGGTGAACAGCACGTAGGGCTGGAAGTGTTCCGCCGGCGTGCCGGTGTAGTGACGCAGACGCGCCAGCGAAAAATCGACGCGGCGGGCGTCAAAGTGCGACAGCGGATAGAACTCGGTAGGGTGGAACAGGCCATCCGCGGTCTCATCGCCAATCTGTGACAGCTCGGTGGTGGGAAAATAGCGCGTCAGACCAGCGCTCATCGAGCGGTCGAGGGTCAGGGTGGAGCCATCTATCACATAAGGATAGGGGATCTCATGCTGCGACAGCTCGACGCTGATATGCGCGCCATAGTCCTGATACAGCAGGGTCAGCTGTTCCAGCAAATAGTGGCGGAACAGTTTCGGATTCGTAATGGTGGTGGTATAGCAACCGGCATGGGTGAAACGTCCCCAGGCGCGCGTTTTGAGGGCTTTATGATCGGCGCCGTCCCAGGAGACCGACAGCTGCGGGTAGACAAAAAGGCCTTCCGCACGGGCTTCGGTATCAGGGAGCGTATTATGGTCGATATAGTCGCCGATGGCATTGCGTAACGCCGTGACCGAGGCTTCATAGCGCGCTTCCAGCTCGGCAAGCGCTTGTTCCGGGGTCAGACTGGCGGCCTTGTGATTCATTATTCGCTCCTTGTTTCAGGTCTGCTGACATTCCCGATAGTATGTCACAGCGTGAAAAGGACGAAGGGGAATTTATATATTGGATGCGAAGATACTGAGACTATAACTGGCTAAGGGCCGGACGTGCTCTTTATCCGCCGAGTTTGGCCCAGCGCTCACTGCTATAATGAGTGGCTTTGAGGATCTTCAACGTCTGCGCCGGGTTATTATTCAGACAATAACGAGCATTGGCCAGCGGAGTGAGTTTATCGCCTTCCTGCAGGTGGAGGCGACAAGCTTCAATTTCCGCAATCATCTCCAGCGCACCGCTCTGCAGCACGACGCAGCAGGAGCTGGTCATTGAATTTTTTCGTACTTTTTTTACCCACCACTCCATCTATATCTTCCTGTCCTGATTGCGTCCCTGCCGATAATTCATGTTTCCTCAAGGTCTGACAATAAGATTATCCCCTTGGTTTATACAGTGTTTAAAAATACGCGACCGAACGTTGATCTCATCGGTAGGCTTTTTTTCACCGAACATGAATGATCTGCCGGGTTTAATTTGCCGGAACCGATGACTATGCTGAGAAGCAGACAGTGAAAATAGCCTGTCAGGAATAGGGCAGATGAGTTCGGCTACGCGAAAAATATAAGAGGGAGCGTCATGAAGCATGTTTTACGCCACTGGCGAACGTCGGGCGCCGTGATTGGCTCACTGCTAAAAAAAGGGATCATTGCGGTACTGGTGCTGCTGGTGGTCTTTCTCGCCGGGCGGATCTATGAGTCCCAGCGAGGCCCGGCCCTGCATCGCTGGCATACCTGGAGCGCCAACGAGATGTCGGCCGAAGAGATCGACCAGGCGACCTTTGCCCAGTATCTGGCGCGGGAGAAGACGATTTTCGCCGATCTCCAGCGCGAGGTGACAGAGGCTTTGCCGGAGGAAGATAAAACCCCGGTCAACCGCTTTTATCGTCACAGCCGGGTCTGGCCGGGGCAGTTTAAGCAGGACTGGAATCGTTCTTTTGTGCTGTTGCCGCTGGGCAAGCCGCGCGGCAGCGTGGTGCTGCTCCATGGCCTGACCGATTCGCCCTACAGCGTGCGCTATCTGGCGCAACTCTGGCAGCAGCGGGGTTATGTGGCGGTGGTGCCGCGTTTGCCGGGACACGGCACCGCGCCGGGGGCGTTAACGGCGGTGGACTGGGAGACCTGGCTGGCGGCGACGCGTCTGGCAGTGCGCGAAGCGACGCGCCTGGCCGGGGCGGACGTGCCGCTGCATCTGGTCGGTTACTCTAACGGCGGCGCGCTGGCGCTCAAGTATGCTCTTGATAGCCTGGAAGACAATCACTTGCGCCAGCCGCAGCAGATTATCCTGCTGTCGCCGATGATCGGTGTGACCGCGTTTGCCCGTTTCGCTGGCCTCGCCGGGCTGCCGTCCATCTTCCCGGCGTTCGCCCGCGCGGCCTGGCTGAACGTGGCGCCTGAGTTTAATCCCTTCAAGTACAACTCCTTTCCGGTCAAGGCGGCAAGACAGTCCTGGTTATTGAGCCAGGCGCTGCAGCAGCAGATTATCGGCGCGTCCCGTCAGGGCGAGCTGAAAGCGCTGCCGCCGGTCCTGACCTTTCAGTCGGTGATGGATTCCACGGTCAGCACCCGCGCGGTGGTGGAGTCCCTGTATCGCTACCTGCCGGATAACGGCAGCGAGCTGGTGGTGTTCGACATTAACCAGGCGGCGGATCTCCGGGTCCTGTTCCGTCCCGCGCTCTATGCGGCAGTCAATACGCTGCTGCCCCCGGCGCCGCGGGCCTATACCACCACGGTGGTGACCAACGCGACGGCGCACACGCTGCAGACCATCGCCCGTACCACGCTGGCGCAGGAGCGGGATGAGCATCGTTATCCGTTGCATCTCGCCTGGCCGGCGGATATGTACTCTCTGTCGCATGTGGCGGTGCCGTTTCCCCTGAGCGACTCGCTGTATGGTCGCGAGCCGGACGAGAAGAACCGCTACGGCATCAGCCTGGGCACTATTTCACTGCGAGGGGAAACCGGAACGCTGAGCGTGGGGCTGGAGACGTTAATGCGCGTCACCTCCAATCCTTTCTTTCCGTGGATGCTGGCGCGCGTCGATGAGCACATCACCTGCGGCGAACAGGCGGCGGTGGCGGCCTGCCTGAAAGCGCAGGTCAGAGCAGAGGCGTTAAAACAGGATCAGGTGCAGAACGGTACGCAGCAGGATGCCGACGATCGCCGCGGGAACGACAAAGCGGAACAGGCGCACAAACCGTGAGCTGATGCCGAGAAAAATACCGATACCGGGGAGGTCAAAGGTCTGGATCAGCAGGCCGGCCGAGGCGTTGACCTGGCTGACGGTGACTTTGCCCTGCTGGATCAGCTCAGAAATGACGCCAAAGTAGGCGGTGCCCCCGGCGACGCACTTCACCAGCGCCGGTAGAACAAAGTTCTGCGGGATATGCAGCCAGCCAAGTACCGGCTTCAGCGCCTGCTGTAGCAGGTCAATGGCCCCGGCGCCCTGCAGCAGTCCGACGATGGTTAACGACAGGATCAGCATCGGGACTGCGCCGAGCGCCAGGCGGATGGCGTCGGAGCCGGCGCTGTTGATCACCGCCAGTATGCCCTGGCTGTTTTGCTCGGCGTTAGGTAACGCTTCCGCGCGGGGATTTTCGGCGACCGATAAGCGCCGTCCGGTGACGTGCCAGGCGACGGCGGCCGCGCACAGCCCGCCGATCACCGAGATAATGATCGAGGCCAGCCAGTGCAGACCAAAAGGGGTGAGGGGATAAAAGACGTTGCCTTGCCCCATGGCGAACACCATGGCCAGCGTGGCGGTCATTTGCCGGTCCGAGACGCCGCGTTTGTCCATAATCGACAGCGTCGCAAGCGGGGCGGCGAAGCTGACAAAGTTAATCTGGATCAGGGCGAAGGCGCTCATCCCGGTTAAGCCGAAGGGCTTCAGCAGCGGGGCAACCCAGCGAACAATCACATCGAGGATGCCGCGGACCTCCAGATATTTCATGATGATCAGCATGATCACCATAATCGGCAACAGCGTATACAGCGCAACGTCAACGGATGATTTACCCGCCGCCATAATGATGCTTATGAGATCCATTTACTTTTTTACCACTCGCAAAGGCATCGGTTCGCGTCATCATAATCCCGCGGGGAAGGAAATGATATGCCTTGATCCTTTCGAAGTCCGGCGCCCCACGGGCGCCGGGAGAAGAGGATTACTGGCCGATATTGACCAGCGTCCGGCCGTGAATCGTGTTGCTGAGGAAATCTGCGGCATACGCTGGCGCCTGCTCCAGCGTGATTTCGGTGGCCGCCTGCTGGTAGTAGCTCTCCGGCAGAAGCTGGGCCAGACGCTGCCAGACGACGTCGCGTTCAGCGGTCGGCACCATCACCGAGTCCACCCCCTGCAGGCGCACGTTGCGCAGAATAAACGGCATCACGGTGGTCGGCAGATCGAAGCCCCCGGCCAGACCGCAGGCGGCGACGCAGCCGCGGTATTGCGTCTGCGCCAGCACTTTGGCCAGCATCGTGCCGCCTACGGTATCCACCGCGCCCGCCCACAGCTGTTTCTCCAGCGGACGGGTCTCCGCGAAGTCGCTGCGCGGCAGGATCGCAGCGGCGCCCAGCTGACGCAGGTAATCGTGCGTCGATTCCCGGCCCGATACCGCCGTCACCCGGTAGCCCAGCGCTTTCAGCAACACCACGGCGGTGCTGCCGACCCCGCCGCTGGCGCCGGTAACCAGGATATCCCCGCTTTCCGGAGTGACGCCCGCATTGACGAGGGCATCAACGCACAGCATTGCGGTAAAGCCGGCGGTGCCGATGATCATCGCCTGGCGCGCGCTGAGCGCCGCCGGCTGGGCAACCAGCCAGTCGCCTTTGACGCAGGCTTCGGTGGCCAGGCCACCCCAGTGGTTTTCGCCTACGCCCCAACCGGTCAGGATCACGTCCTGACCGGGAACAAAGCGCGGATCGCGGCTTTCACTCACCCGTCCCGCAAAATCGATGCCAGGCACCATTGGGAACTGACGGATGATTTTGCCTTTGCCGGTGATCGCCAGGGCATCTTTATAGTTGAGACTCGACCAGTCGATAGCGACCCGAACGTCGCCTTCGGCAAGGGCGGGCAGGTCGATCGCTTTGACGGCGGCGACGGTGCGGTTGTCGATCTGGTCCAGAACTAATGCTTTCATGACAGAGTATTCCTCGTCGGAAGGGGGTTATCGGCGCTAACGCCGTCCTGTGCAGGTGTTTTTGTTGTCATACTGTGCGCAAAAAATTCCCAGTACTGGTCAAGCGGTGCGGTAGACTGGCACAGCCTGGCGCGCATCACCGCGCCTTCCCAGCCGATCCAGAAGACCTGGGCCAGCGCGTCCGGTGAGGCGTCGCGGGCGATCGCTCCGACAGCCTGCGCCTCGTGCAGGCAGCGGGCCACGCGCGACTCCCATGCCGCCAGAATCGCTTTTAATCGCCCGGGAAAGGTGTCGGGTAACAGCGGGGCTTCCTGCAGCAGGTTGCCCACCAGGCAGCCGCGGCGAAACTGGTATTTCTCCATCCCCTGGCCGGCATGACGCACAAAAGCCGCCATCCGTTCCAGCGGCGGCACGGCGTCGTCCAGCAGGAATTTATCTAATTTATGCGCAAAAAAGTCGCCATAGGCGCTAAGCACGGCCAGGCCAAAGGCCTCTTTACTTTTAAAGCAGTGATAAAACGATCCCTTGGGCACATCGATATTTCTGATAACGGCCTCGATACCTGCCGCGAGATAGCCCGTTTCGGTCAGCACTTCAAGGCCTGAGCGAATCAGCGCCTGGCGCGTATCGTCAAACTGGCGATCGACCTTGGGTGGACGGCCGCGGCGGGGCTTCAGGACGGCGGAGGTATCGGGATTCATCATTTAGACCGTGTGGTTTAATTGTCGGTCAGGGTACGCCCAAACCCGGGATGGGGCAAGCGCAGCGTGGCGGAGGAGAGGGATGTCGAAAACCAGGGTCAGGAAGGCGGCCTGGCATGAGCATGTTCTGGCACTGTACGCCGATAACCGTTGTTTTCGGCAGTGAAATATTACTCTGCGAATTCTATTATGTTGCCTGGTAATATCCGTATTCGAAATACGATAAGAAGAACTAATAATATAAAAATATATTGATCCGTGATTACCATCAGGTGGGATAGACGAGCGCCAGAGATACCTGCATTGCGCTGTCGCAGACGCGGATTGTCAATTATTTGCAGACGATGGCGGATTGACAAAGGCGGTACGATAAAACACATTGTCACCCCTGGTTCGGCATGAGGCGCACCGTAGTTTAAATAACATCGCCATCATACCGAGATTGCTGACCTCTATTATCGGCGTCTGAAGCAATAAACCGGCGATGAAACAACACCTGCAAGGAAAGGAATAAAAGCGTGATGTACAGAATGAGTATTGCCGTCAGAGGAGGGGGCGAATGTCGCTAATTACTATTGTGTTGGTCTTTATGATGGCCATCGTCGTGACCGTGTTCGTGTCTCATCTTCTGCCCGTTAAGGTGCCGCTGCCGCTGATCCAGATCGCCGCAGGCGCTGCGCTGGCCGCCGGCGGATTTCAGGTCGATTTCGATCCGCATATCTTTTTGCTGCTGTTTATTCCGCCGCTGCTTTTCCTCGATGGCTGGCGGATCCCCAAAGACGCCTTTTTCAGGGATATGAAGCCGATTCTGTCGCTGGCGATAGGCCTGGTGATGGTGACGATCCTCGGCATTGGTCTGTTTATACACTGGCTGATCCCGGCTATCACCGTGGCCGCGGGGTTCGCCCTCGCGGCTATTCTGTCACCCACCGATCCGGTGGCGGTATCGGCAATGACCGCCAGCTCACCGCTTCCCTCAAGGATGGCGCATATTCTCGAAGGGGAGTCGCTGTTAAACGATGCTTCAGGCCTTGTCGCCTTTAACTTCGCCATCGCCGCGGTGCTGACCGGCAGCTTCTCCCCGGGAGACGCAGTGGTGAAGTTTTTCCTGATGGCGTTTGGGGGCATCCTCAGTGGCCTCGTGGTGGTGTGGGTCACCGGCAAATGCAATAACTTTCTCGTGCGGCGCACCCGCGAGGAGCCGGCAATTCAGATCCTGATAAGCCTGCTTATCCCCTTCGCTGCCTATCTGCTGGCCGAGGCGTTCCATGTCTCAGGCATTCTTGCTGCGGTGGCCGCCGGCATTGCGATGCACTATGAGCAGCTGTCGGGTCCCCGACTACCGGCGACGCGCATGAAAAGCAGCGCGGTGTGGACCATGTTGCAGACCACCCTCAACGGCATGATTTTTCTCATGCTGGGCGAGCAGCTGCCGCGCATGCTGAAGACGCTTCCTGCGGTGGCCAGTCAGGCCGGCGTCTCGTCTCCCTGGTATCTGCTGCTGTACGCGGTGGCCATCACCCTGGCGCTTGGCCTGATGCGCTTTGCCTGGGTATGGCTGTCGATGACCCTGACGATTTTCCGCCGCAAGCGCCGGGGCAAGGCTATCACTATTCGTCCGCGATTCAGCATCATGGCCGTCATGGCGCTGGCGGGGGTAAAAGGTTCCGTCACCCTTGCCGGTATCCTGACACTACCGGTATTGCTGGCGGATGGCTCGCCGTTTCCGGGGCGGGAACTGCTGATCTTTCTCTCAATGGCGGTGATCCTGATGTCGCTCATCGTGGCGGCTGTCGGCCTGCCGTACATGACCCAGTTTCTGGCCGATGATTTACCCCATGACACCGGGAAGGACAATATCGGTGCGGTGATGACCGAAGTGGCGATTAACCGCCTGAATGCGCTGCTGGACGAGCCGGTGGACGATCCGAATGAGCAGGCTTTGCGGGTCGATGCGGGCAATATGCTGCTGGAAACGTACCAGCGGCGGCTGCACTATAACGACAGTGACGAGGGGCAGGACGTCGGGCTGGAGCTGGCGAAGCGCGCCAGGCTGGAGAAGTATATGCAAAGGGAGGTCATTATCGCTCAGCGCCAGGAGCTGTTCCGGCTGCGGCGCGCCCATAACATCAGTGATACGACCTTTTATGAAGTGCTGCGGGAGATAGACCTCAAGGAAGAAAGCTTGCGCTAACAAACATGGCCGGTGGGCCGGGGCGTAAGCGCTGAAAGGGGCTGGTTCGCCTTCCGGAAGAGGTGTTCTGCCGCTGTATAAAACAAAGCCTGCTGGAAAAGCAGGCTTTTTTTATGTTGGCGGCCTGGATTGGCGAACAGTGGCAGATGGGGCGAGTTGCTCTGAAAGCAAACCTCTGGCTCTACTTATTGCAAGGAACCTGCTTTTCCCCATCTCACTGGGGTTTGACGCCTGCAATGCTTGACCAGGCGGGATGCAATGTCGCGACTGAGCGAGGTGAGGGGGGAAGAATACCTTGATTTTTAACTATTTATTCTTTTCAGCTATTTAAAGTCAATAAGGTTATTTGTTTTTAATGTGGGTAATGCATAAAAGTGAGGTAACGCCAAAAAGAATTTTATCGATGTGCTTTTATGAAGGATATTATTATGCCGGAAGCGGGTGAATTGTATCTCTTGCCGAAAAGAGAAAATAACTGGCATTTAAATAATGTCGTCAATGAATTGCGTCGCGTTCGCCAGGCGTGGCGCGATGAGCACGCGAAGAATAATTATCGTAATAAACGGAGTTTACCTTCCCGGGAAAGCGTTAATTCCGTCGCGGATACATTGATAAAAGTGCTTTATCCGATGCGCTTAGGCGACGTGGACTTACGCAAAGAGGGGGAAGATTATTACGTCGGCCATTTGCTCGGCACAGCGCTGGACAGGCTCACCGAAGAAGCACTTCTGGAACTCTATTATCAGTCGGATGAGCAGGCGGAAAATGAGGTCCTGTTGCAGGAGGCGGTCAGACGCGTTCAGCAGTTTGCCAACCGTTTACCGGTCATCCGTCAGCGTCTTGACGGTGATATCCTCGCCGCTTATCAGGGCGATCCTTCCGCGCGCAGCATGGATGATGTGCTGCTCTGCTACCCGGGAATTCATGCGGTGATGCACTATCGGCTGGCCCATGAGCTGCATCAGCTCGACCTTCCGCTGCTGGCGCGCATCATCACGGAAAAGGCGCATAGCCAGACCGGAATCGATATTCATCCCGGTGCGCAGATTGATGACGGATTCTTTATCGATCACGGAACCGGCGTGGTCATTGGTGAAACCGCCATCGTCGGTAAACGAGTACGTATTTATCAAGCCGTCACCCTGGGGGCCAAACGTTTCCTCGTCGGTGAGGACGGACAATTGCAAAAAAATTATCCTCGCCACCCTATTATTGAAGATGACGTTGTGATTTATGCCGGCGCGACAATCCTCGGGAGAATTACCATTGGGGCGCGCTCCAGCATCGGAGGAAATATCTGGCTAACCCGTGATGTGCCACCGGACAGTAATGTTCAACAGGCGCGAATACAGCAGAGACATTTCAGCGACGGCGACGGCATTTAATCATTACAAGAATAAATAAACCTATCGTTCCCGTACCATTAAAATAGCAGCGTGATCATTATTATGAATTTACTTGAAACGATTGGCGAGACGCCTTTAATAGCCTTGCCCTCTTTTTCTGCAGAATTATCGGGTGTCACGCTGCTGGCGAAAGCTGAATTTATGAATCCCAGCGGCTCGGTGAAAGACCGCGCGGCAAAAGCGATGGTACTGGACGGAATTGCGCGGGGGTTATTGACGCCGGATAAAACTATTATTGATGCGACCAGCGGTAATACCGGAATTGCTTACGCGATGATCGGCGCCGCGCTGGGGTATCACGTTCGGCTGTATCTCCCGCAGAATACCAGCCCGGAGCGTAAAAAAATAATTCGTCAGTATGGCGCCACGATTGTGGAGACTGATCCGCTTGAAGGTTCCGATGGCGCTTATCTTGAAGTCCAGGCCCAGGTCGCCGCACACCCGGAGCGCTATTTTTATCCCGACCAGTATAACAACCCCGTTAATCCGCAAACGCATTTCGCGACCACCGGGAAAGAGATCTGGGAGCAAAGCGGAAAGCAAGTCACCCATTTTGTCGCCGGGATGGGCACGTCAGGCAGTTTTGTCGGCACCGCCCGGCGGCTGAAGTTTGAGGATCCGCGGGTGAAAACCCTCGCCGTTCAGCCCGCTTCGCCATTCCATGGCATTGAAGGGACTAAGCATATGGGCAGCAGTATTAAACCCGGCATTCTCGACGAAACCCTGTTTGATGATGTGATTTCCGTCACCACCGAGGAGGCCTATGCGAGTGCGCGACGCCTCGCCCGGCGGGACGGCATTTTTGTCGGTATTTCATCTGGCGCCAATGTTGCCGCCGCCGCACGGCTGGCCCGCACGCTGCCGGCTGGTTCGGTGGTGGTCACGCTGCTGTGCGATGTGGGCTCCCGCTATTTGACCGACCCTTTCTGGAATGAAACCCATGATTGAATTGACTCGTGAAATCGCCAGACAGATTGGCGCTGAAGGGGAAAAGACCTATCCCAATGAATGCTGTGGTGCGCTTTTTGGTCATTTATCTGCGCAGGGCGATGGCCGCGTGACGGCGATTTTCCCCATCGTCAACGCGCGGGAATCGGAAGAGCAGTACCACCGCTTTGTTATCACCGCCGACGACGCCTTGCGGGCGGAGCGTGCTGCGCTGGCGGAAGGTGTGGATGTCATCGGCTATTACCATTCGCACCCCGATCATCCGGCCATTCCATCGGAATTTGACCGTGAACATGCCCTGCCGTTTTACGCCTACATCATCGTGGCGGTCGCGCAGCGGCAGGCGGGGGCGCTGACCAGCTGGCGGCTCACGCAGGACCGCCTGCGCTTTTTGCAGGAGGAAGTGCACATCGTTTCATGACGTGAATAACAGGCACAACGTTGCCGGAAACCAGAGCAAAACACGGAGAGATTATCACTATGGCATCGACATTACTGATCCCCACTGCGCTACGCGCGTTCACCGACGGTCAGGGGAAGGTGACCCTCGAAGGTCACACCGTTGGGCAACTGGTCGCGGCGCTGGCGGCGCGATATCCGGACATTCAGCCGCACCTGTATGACGACGCAGGCGCGTTGCGCAGCTTTATCAATCTGTATGTGGGCGAACACAATATTAAAACTACCGGTGGGCTGGAGACGCCGGTTAGCGATGGGGCGGAAGTGCTGCTGGTTCCCGCCATTGCCGGTGGCGTCGGGAAGGCGATATGAGCAGACCGAGCATTATCCCGGACGACCGTCTGTCGGAGCTGACGCATGCTGAGATTGCCCGCTACAGCCGCCACTTGCTGCTGCCGGAAGTCGGGCTTGAGGGGCAAAAGCGTCTGAAGGCCGCCCGCGTGTTACTTATTGGCACCGGCGGGTTGGGGGCGCCAGTGGCGCTTTATCTGGCCGCGGCGGGGGTTGGTAAGCTGGGGATTGTCGACTTTGATTTTGTCGATATCTCCAACCTGCAAAGGCAGATTATTCACAGCACCAAAGATATTAACCGCCCCAAAGTCGCTTCGGCGAAAGACAAGATTAAAGCAATTAACCCCGAGATTCAGGTGGAAACCTATAACACCACCCTGAGTAGTAAAAACGCGCTCGAGATCATCCGCGAATACGACCTGGTGGTCGACGGCACGGACAATTATCCCACCCGGTATCTGATCAACGATGCCTGCGTGTTACTGGGTAAGCCGCTGGTCTACGGCTCCATCTTCCAGTTTGAAGGGCAGGCCAGCGTTTTTTATGCCGGGCAAGGGCCCTGCTACCGCTGCCTTTATCCCGAGCCACCGCCGCCGGGGCTGGTGCCCTCCTGCGCGGAAGGCGGCGTGGTCGGTGTGTTGCCGGGCATTATTGGCACTATTCAGGCCGCGGAAGCCATCAAGCTTATCGTCGGCGGCAGCGAGAGCCTGATCGGCCGTCTGCTGCTCTTTGATGTGTGGCAGACGAAGCAACGTGAACTGCGGCTGGAGAGGGACCCCGGCTGCCCGGTCTGCGGTGAGCATCCGTCGATCCATGCGCTCATCGACTATGAGGAGTTTTGCGGACTGAAACCCGATGAGTCAGAAGCACCCATTGAAAGCGTCACGGCGCTTGAGCTTCATGCGTGGATAGAGGAGGGAAAACCCCTGCAACTGATCGACATTCGTGAGCCCCACGAAAGAGCGATCGCAAAATTTCCGCAGGCCAAAGTGATGCCGCTGGGCCAGATAGTCAGACGTATCGATGAATTCGATCCGACGGTCGATGCGGTGTTTCTGTGCAAGATAGGGCAGCGCAGTATTTTCGCCATTCGGGCACTCCAGCGCGCAGGTTATCAGGGGCGCGTGATGAATTTAAAAGATGGCCTAAACGCCTGGGCGCGGGATGTCGATACCCGTTTACCGCAGTACTAACTTTCAGCTCCACTCTTTCAAACACTAAGGACTTATCATGGCAGAACAAAAAAGCATTAATGCACTGGGGCGTGAAGCCGCGTATCAGTTAGCGAATGTGACCAAAACGGCGCCGCAATTTGCGGCAATTACTCCGCGCTGGGTCAGTCGTTTTCTCGATTATAAAGGGCTGGAGTCGGGCATTTATCGCGTCAACAAGGTCGTGGAGGGGGAGACGCCGCTGGACGTATTATGCAGCCAGGACCCTTCACGCGTAGAGATACCACAGGGCTATATTGAGTATCAGACCACACCGCGTGAATATCAGCTGGATTCGATCTCGACCATTATTAACGTTGATACCAAAATTGCCGATCTCTACAGTTCGCCCTATGACCAGGCGTCAGAGCAAATTGCGCTGGCGATCGAAAGCCTGCGTGAACGCCAGGAAAGCCAGCTTATTAATAATGATGAATATGGACTGCTGAAAAATATTGATGACTCGCAGCGCATTCAGACCCGCAACGGCCGCCCGACGCCGGATGATCTGGATGAGTTGTTGTCAAAAGTGTGGAAAGAGCCTTCCTTCTTCCTCGCCCATCCGCGGGCCATTGCCGCCTTTCAGCGTGAAGCCACGCGACGCGGTGTGCCGCCGGTCACGGTGAACCTGCATGGCGGGACTTTTATTCTGTGGCGCGGTATTCCGCTGATCCCTTCCGATAAACTGTTTGTCGACGGACTGAAGAACCCAATAAGCCAGGGCGGGAAAACCAATATTCTGCTGATTCGCTCCGGGGAAAGTAAACGCGGGGTGCTGGGACTTTATCAGGAAGGGCTGCCAAACGAGCAGTCTCGCGGGCTGTCGGTGCGCTTCCGCGGGATCGATGATAACGGCGTGGCCTCTTATTTACTCTCACTTTATTGCTCCGCCGCGATCCTGGCCGATGATGCCATTGCTGTGCTGGAAGATGTTGAAGTGGGTGAATATTATGACTACGAGTAATTTATTCACGCTTCCCTATGCGCCGGGCGGATGGCCCGGCGAGGCGGGTGACGCCCCCTCTGCACGCGATTATGGTCTGCCCGACGCGCGGGATCTGCAAGGGTTGCTGAGCGATACGCCCGCCCGTCCGCGCGGAGTGGAGGCGGCCTACGCGCCGCGGGTGGTGCCACTGGGCCAGGAGAGCAGGGCGGATATCGCCCCTCGCGGGTTTGCAACATTGCCTGCTTTCGGCTCCCGGCCTGCGCCAGCGGCGCGGGTTGGGCAGATCCCCGTTGAGCGGATCCGTGCAGATTTTCCGATCCTTGCCGAACAGGTGGAGGGGCATCCGCTGGTGTGGCTGGATAATGCCGCGACGACCCAGCGCCCGAAGCAGGTTATCGATCGTATCAGCCATTATTATTTGCACGAAAACTCGAACGTTCATCGGGCGGCGCATACGCTTGCCGCTCGTTCCACCGATGCTTATGAAGCCGCGCGGGAGAAAGTATCGCGTTTTATTGGCGCCCGCGGCCCGGAGAATATTATCTTCGTGCGCGGTACCACGGAGGGACTCAATCTTATCGCGCACAGTTACGTGAAGCCGCTGCTACGCCCTGGGGATGAAATTATCCTCACACAGCTTGAGCATCACGCCAATATTGTGCCGTGGCAACTTATTGCGCAGGAGACGGGCGCGACGATCCGCGTTGCGCCGGTTGATGAGCACGGACAGCTGATTGTCGAGGAGTATATTCGGTTATTCAACGATAAAACCCGTTTTGTGTCCGCCACTCACGTTTCCAACGCCCTGGGGACCGTGACGCCGGTTCAGGAACTGGTGCAGATCGCCCATCGTTTTGGCGTGCGTATCGCCATCGACGGCGCGCAGTCTATCTCACATATCCCGACCAACGTCACGGCGCTGGATGCCGATTTCTTTGTCTTCTCCGGGCATAAAATTTTTGGACCTACCGGGATCGGCGTCGTCTATGGCAAGCAGGAGGTACTGGAAGCGGCGCGCCCGTATCAGGGCGGCGGGAACATGATTGCCGACGTGACCTTTGAGCTGACGCGCTATCAGCCTTCGCCGAATAAGTTTGAGGCGGGAACGGGCAATATTGCCGATGCCGTCGGGCTGGGGGCGGCCATCGACTATGTGACCTCACTGGGGATCGAAAATATTGCGCAGTATGAGCATGCCTTACTGGAGTATGGGATTGCGAAGCTGTCGGCTATTCCGGGCCTGACGTTGGTCGGCACCGCGGCGAACAAAACCAGCGTCTTGTCTTTTGTGCTGGCGGGGCATGAAAATGAAGCCGTGGGGCGCTATCTCAGTCAGGTTGGCATCGCTGTGCGGTCCGGGCATCACTGTGCGCAACCGATCCTGCGTCGTTTGGGCTATGAGAGTACCGTCCGGCCTTCGCTGGCTTTTTATAACACGCCGCAGGAAATTGATTTTCTCGCCGAACAGGTTGCCCGATTTGCCGCGCGGCAATGACGCCGCAACCCGTGTAAGACCGCATGAAAAGCGAAAAGCAAAAAGCCTGCTCGAAAGCAGGCTTTTTTAAATTTGGCTCCTCTGACTGGACTCGAACCAGTGACATACGGATTAACAGTCCGCCGTTCTACCGACTGAACTACAGAGGAATCGTGTGAACGGGGCGCATATTAACGATGCCATCCGGCCTTGTCAAAGCCTGATTCAAAGAATTGCGTTCAACTGCTGACAATTTCAACAACCCCTGGCTGGGTGGCGCTTTTTTCACCATCACGCACCGTTGCGGTGCAAAAATACCCCTAATGGGGCATACCACAATCTGCTTACCGGGCAAATAAAAGCTGGATTGTTATCACTATCCCTTATAACACGGCCTCTGGCGGGCAGCGGCAGCGCAATTGAAAAGCTGGCAAGCAAATTGCAGAACCAGTTGCATCATACTTCCAGCGTTGACGCTGGCGTTCCTTACAGGAGGCAAAATGAACTTAAGACGACTGAAATATTTTGTGAAAATCGTCGATATCGGCAGTCTGACCCAGGCCGCTGAAGTCTTGCACATCGCACAACCGGCCCTGAGCCAGCAGGTCGCGACCCTGGAAGGTGAAATGGACCAGCAGTTGCTGATACGCACCAAGCGAGGGGTCACGCCAACGGAAGCCGGTAAAATACTCTACACCCATGCGCGGACCATCCTGCGCCAGTGTGAGCAGGCGCAGCTGGCGGTCAATAACGTCGGCCAGACGCTGCGTGGTCAGGTCTCGATTGGCCTGGCGCCAGGCACGGCGGCTTCTGCCATTACTATGCCGTTGCTGCAGACGGTGCGTAATGAGTTGCCCGAGGTGATGGTCTATCTGCAGGAGAGCAGCGGCACTGCGCTGAATGACAAGCTGCTGGCGGGTCAGCTGGATATGGCGGTGCTGTATGAGCGTTCGCCAGTGGCCGGTATCGTCAGCCAGCCGCTGCTGAAAGAGGATCTCTACCTGGTGGGTACCCGCGACTGCCCGGGACAGAGCGTGGATCTCACGGCGGTGGCGGAGATGAACCTGTTCCTGCCGCGGGATTACAGCGCGGTACGGGCGCGGGTCACCGAGGCGTTCACCCTGCGTCGTCTGTCGGCGAAAATTATCGGCGAGATCGAATCCATTACCACCCTGACTGCGGCTATCGCCAGCGGCATGGGGGCGACGGTCCTGCCGGAATCCGCTGCCCGCTCCCTGTGCGGCGCGGCAAACGGCTGGATGGCGCGGATTAGCACGCCGTCGATGAGCCTGTCGCTGTCGCTGAATATGTCGGCACGCGGCAGTCTGTCGCCGCAGGCGCAAGCGGTGAAAGAGATCCTGCTGTCTCTGGTGAGCCGCCCGTCGCTGGAGAACCGTGAACTGCAGCTGGTTAGTTAGGCTATATTCTCTTAAGGAATAAGTTGCTGGTTTTTATTATTTGTTACCTGGGACAACAGACTTTAACAATAGCAGATACGTTAAGTCCATTGGCCCGGAGGAAAGGGTGAACTTCCAGCAACTGAAAATTATCCGTGAGGCGGCCCGTCAGGATTACAACCTGACGGAAGTCGCGAATATGCTCTATACCTCGCAGTCAGGCGTCAGCCGCCATATCCGGGAACTGGAAGAGGAGCTGGGGATTGAGATCTTTATCCGTCGCGGTAAGCGCCTGTTAGGCATGACCGAGCCGGGTAAAGCGCTGTTATCCATTGCCGAGCGCATCCTCAATGAAGCCAGCAACGTCCGGCGGCTGGCGGATCTCTTTACCAATGATGCCTCCGGCGTCTTAACCATCGCCACCACCCACACCCAGGCGCGCTACAGCCTGCCGCCGGTGATTAAAGCCTTCCGCGAGCTGTTCTCAGATGTTCGCGTCGAGCTGGTGCAGGGCACCCCGCAGGAAATCGAAGCGCTGCTGCATAACGGCGGGGCGGATATCGGTATCGCCAGCGAGCGCCTGAGCAACGACCCGACGCTGGCGGCTTTCCCCTGGTTCCGCTGGCATCACAGCCTGCTGGTGCCGAAGGATCATCCGCTGACCCAGGTGTCTCCCCTGACGCTGGAGGCGATCGCCCGCTGGCCGTTAATCACCTATCGCCAGGGGATCACTGGCCGTTCGCGAATCGATGAGGCCTTCAACCGCAAGGGGTTGATGCCGGATATCGTGCTGAGCGCGCAGGATTCCGATGTCATCAAGACCTATGTCGAGCTGGGGCTGGGCGTCGGGCTGGTTGCCGAGCAGTCCGGAGATGCCCGGGAAGCGGACACCTTTACGCGTCTCGATACCCGCCATCTGTTCGATGCCAATACCGTGTGGCTGGGGTTGAAGCGGGGCCAGCTCCAGCGTAACTACGTCTGGCGCTTTATCGAACTGTGCAATGCCGGACTGTCGCTGGATGAAATTAAGCGTCAGGCGATGGAGCCGGAAGAGGCCGCTATCGACTATCAGATTTAAGCCATCGTGGTCAGCGGATCGAGGCGAGGAAATAACGCTATAATTCACACACGAGAGTCGCGACTGAGGAAGGGAAAATGACGATGCGGCGTGTGAAATTACTTTGTTCTGCGCTGATGCTGCTCGCCAGCCACGGCGCGCTGGCCGTCAGTTATCCGCTGCCGCCGGAGGGAAGTCGTCTGGTAGGCAGCGCATTTACCATCGCCGTGCCGGAGAACAACACCCAACCGCTGGAAAGTTTTGCTGCCCAGTACGGCCAGGGGTTGAGCAATATGCTGGAGGCTAACCCCGGCGTCGATGTCTATTTGCCGCACTCCGGTTCGACGCTGATTATTCCGCAACAGTTGATCCTGCCTGACACCGTGCGCGAAGGGATCGTCATCAACGTCGCCGAAATGCGTCTCTATTATTACCCGCCGCTGGGCAATAGTGTGGAAGTGCTGCCAATCGGCATTGGCCAGGCCGGACGCGAAACCCCGCGTAACTGGGTGACGGCGGTAGAGCGCAAGCAGGAGGGACCGACCTGGGTTCCGACCGCCAATACCCGGCGCGAGTATGCGAAAGAGGGCAAAACCCTGCCGGCGCTGGTGCCGCCCGGGCCTGATAATCCGATGGGGCTGTATGCCATCTATATAGGCAGGCTGTACGCCATCCACGGCACCAACGCCAACTTTGGCATCGGGCTGCGCGTCAGCCAGGGGTGCATTCGCCTGCGCAATGACGATATTAAATTCCTGTTTGATAATGTACCGGTGGGGACGCGCGTCCAGCTGATCGATCAGCCGGTGAAGTACACCGTGGAGCCGGACGGCAGCCATTGGCTGGAGGTGCACGAGCCGCTGTCGCGCAATCGGGCGGAATTTGAATCCGACAGAAAAGTCCCGCTACCGATGACCTCGGCGCTGCGCGAGTTTACCCAGGGGCCGGGAGTGAGTCCTTCGCAGGCCGAGCAAACCCTGCAGCGCCGCTCCGGCATGCCGGTGAATATCAGCGCTGCAGCGGTGCAGGGGAGTTTGTAAGTGTCGAACGACTGGCTGTCTCTGGCGGGCTGACCGCCCTCTGCTTAGTTCGCTTCCATAAAGTTGGGTAAGTCGGGGACAGGCAGCACGGAAAGCACTTTTAAGCGCTGAAGGGTCCGGGATTGCGCGCGTTCAAGGTGATCTTTCAGGCAGGCGGCCGCCAGCGCCCAGTTTCCTTTCAGCAACATGTCATACACCAGAGCGTGTTCTTCCAGGGTGGCGGTTTCTACCGGAATGGCCAGTAAATCATAGAAGATACGCGTGATGATGAAAGGAGACTGATGCTGGCGCAGGATCTGCATCATCAGCTTATTACCTGCGGGCTCGAGGCAGCGGATGTGAAGATCTTCTTCCAGTAACTCCAGTTCCGCGGCAGTCAATTGTCGACCTTTATAACCTTGCGTCTTTTGCAGCATGGACGCCAGCCACGCCGACGAAAGGTGAGGTCCAGCCTTGCACAACGCTGCGGGTTCGAGGCTGGCGCGGATCTCGAAGTGATCGGCGATTTCGCGCGCGGTAAGCGGGCCGGTCAACCACTGTGAGTAAGGCTCTTTTTCTACCAGTCCCTTGTCGCGCAAACGCATCAGACTTTCACGGATTACCGAGCGGCTAACATTATAATATTGTGCCGCTTTTTGCTCATTAACCGAATAACAGCCAAATACCATGGCTGTTGAGAGTACAACCTGCAGGTTCTCCAGCACCTTTTCACCACTGGTGCGGGTATCCACCAATGGCTGCTGTTCATCAAGGCCGAAGAGCTCCCTGGTCAAGGCGAGGCGCAATGGCTCGACCTCTTCGTCAGGCTGTGCCACGATAAAACCACGCCCCTCGAAGCGGGTAATTAACCCTTCTTCATGTAACAGACTGAGCGCCCGACGCACCGGCACCCGGCTGGTACCGAATAGTTGTGCTAACGGACCCTCCAGAAGTACCAGCCCCTTTGGCACTCGCTGGGCAACCAGAATATGACGTAAAAACTGACGAATAACTTCATAGCGCGCAGCGGCGGTATCTTCCGTTGCCGCATGCGAAGGGTTTGTCTGCATGACCATATTTTCGATCCTTACCTCATCAAACTTACCTTATCACATCCTGAGCGGTGTCATACCAACCCCCATCATTAGCACCGCGGTAGTGCAGGCTGCCCACTAATGGATCATCACATAAAATATACATTTATAACTCCTGTTCATGATGCTCTTCTACACCTGTTATCTCATTACCTCACCCACTTATATCTTCTTGAAATTACGGTAATAAAACAAAATTAATACGATATGATCACATTTTAGACACTTTATTGTCATTCTTCTGGCACTTGTTTTGCTATGTTTAAATGGATTTTTATTTAAATATACATTTAAGGGTGATATGAACGCGAATACGATTCGCCTGCAATTTCAGCGGGGCCAGATTGATGCCTGTGCCATTGCGGCGTTGTTTGCCAGAGGTCAGCTTTCGCCACTTGCGTTTACGGAAGCCTGCCTGACGGCGGCCAAAGAGACCCAGGGGATTTTTATTACGCTGACTCCCGAACGCGCCCGTCAGGAGGCTGCCGCCTCGACGCAGCGCTGGCGCGAGGGCGCGCCGCTGAGCCCATTGGATGGTATTCCGGTCTGCTGGAAAGATTTATTCGATATCGCCGGGACCCGAACCACTGCAGGATCCGCAACCCGCCTGGATGCGCCTCTCGCGACACACGATGCCGGAATGGTGGTGCGCCTGACGCAGGCGGGAATGGTGACTATCGGCAAAACCAATCTGAGTGAGTTTGCCTTTTCCGGTCTGGGTATTAACCCAACGTTTACCACGCCGGCATTACTGGCAACCGATGGTGAGGAACATGTTCCTGGCGGCTCTTCCAGCGGCGCGGCGCGAGCGGTTGCTCAAGGGGTGGCCTGCATTGCAATAGGAACGGACACCGCGGGTTCCGTGCGCATCCCTGCTGCGTTTAGCGGCGTGATCGGTTTTCGCGCCAGCCGTCATCGCTATGACGCGAGCGGAGTGTTTCCCCTGGCGGCGTCTCTCGATACGCTCGGGCCTCTTTGTCGCAGCGTCCGTGATGCTTACGCCCTTGATGTCATTCTCTGTGGCGAGGAGACGTCGTCGTCGACGGTGTCACGGTTAATTGTCGATCCGGAAATTCTCAATGCCGCTGATATTAGCGTCCGTGACAACAGTGCTTCGTTGCTGTCCCGATTAGCGGCGTCAGGCGTCGTTGTTGAATATCGGCGCCTGCCAGCCTTACATGAAGCACTTAACTGGATTGCTCACCATGGCTGGCCAGGGGCGATTGAAGCCTTTCAGTTACATGCCTCTCTGCTGGCGTCACCGGCAGCAACAGCGATGGATCCCCTCATTCGCCGCCGACTGCTGGCCTCCGGCACGATTGATCCGGCGGTGCTCACCACCTTTTTGCGTCTACGTCCGATCTGGCAGCAGGCACTGGCTGAAGAACTCAATGGCGCGATTTTGGTGACACCAACGGTCGCGCATACCGCGCCGCGGCTGGCGCCCTTGCAGGCGGATGCCGAGGCATTTGCCTTCGCCAATAGCGCCACGCTGCGCTTAACCATGCCAGGCAGTTTACTGGATATGCCCGGTCTCGCTGTGCCAAGCGGTACGACCGCGAACGGCCTGTATACCAGTCTGCTTTTCTCTTCACCGAACGGTGAAGATCGCTCGCTTTTAAGCGCTGCCTGTGCGGTAGCGCATCTGCTGGCGCCTTCCAAAGGTGATGGCGCTAATTCGTTATCCCTCAACTCAAAAGGAAAATAAACATGGCCAAAGAAATCCTTTGCGCATTTGGTGTGGACGTTGATGCCGTTGCCGGCTGGCTGGGGTCATACGGTGGCGAAGATTCTCCGGATGATATTTCACGCGGCTTGTTTGCCGGGGAAGTGGGCGCGCCGCGGCTGCTGAAACTGTTCGCGGAGCAGCAATTACGTACGACGTGGTTTATTCCCGGGCATTCGATAGAAACCTTTCCGGAGCAGATGAAAGCGGTTGTGGAGGCAGGACATGAGGTGGGGATCCATGGTTATAGCCATGAGAACCCGATTGCCATGACACCTGCCCAGGAGGAAGCGGTGCTGGATCGTAGCATCGAACTGGTGACGCAGTTAGCCGGTAAACGCCCAACCGGGTATGTGGCGCCGTGGTGGGAGTTTAGCAATGTGACTAACGAGCTGCTGTTAAAAAAGGGCATTAAATACGACCACAGTCTGATGCACAACGACTTCCATCCGTACTATGTCAGGGTTGGCGACAGCTGGACAAAAATCGACTACAGCAAGCATCCCGATGCGTGGATGAAACCATTGCAGCGCGGACAGGAGACGGATCTGGTTGAAATTCCAGCCAACTGGTACCTCGACGATCTACCACCGATGATGTTTATCAAAAAATCCCCTAATAGCCATGGCTTCGTTAACCCTCGTCATCTGGAGGAGATGTGGCGCGACCAGTTCGACTGGGTCTATCGCGAAAATGAGTACGCCGTCTTCACCATGACTATCCATCCCGATGTTTCCGGCCGTCCTCAGGTGTTGTTAATGCTTGAACGCCTGATTCAGTACATCCGTAGCCACGATGGCGTTCGCTTCGTGACCTTTGACGAAATTGCAGATGATTTTAAAGCGCGCAAACCGCGCTCGGCATAATGTCATTTACCCCCTGACAGAGGGATTACGCTATGAGCATTTTTAACAAGACTTCCGTAAACGGCTGGCAGCCGCAGCAGTTAACCATCAAGGATGTGAAATTTGCCACCTGGATTGCCTTTTTTGCCTGGGTTTTCGCTGTCTACGATTTCATCCTTTTTGGCACATTATTGCCGGAAATCGGTCTCCATTTTGGCTGGGATGAGGTAGAGCAAGCGGAAATCGCCACCTGGGTGGCGGTTGGCGGCGCAGTGATTGCGCTGGCGATTGGTCCGCTGGTCGATCGTCTGGGACGCCGGATGGGGATTGTCATTACCGTTGGCGGTGCCGCGTTGTGCTCATTATTGACCGCTGTGGGCGGTGCATGGGGGAAAGGGGCGCTGACGGCCATTCGCTCTGTCGCGGGGTTGGGCTACGCGGAACAAACGGTGAACGCTACCTATTTATCAGAACTGTATACCGCGCTCGACGATCCAAAACTCAATAAACGTAAAGGGTTTGTCTACAGTCTTGTGCAAGGTGGTTGGCCGGTCGGTGCACTAGTCGCTTCAGCGCTGACCGCCATTTTAATGCCCATCATCGGCTGGCAGGGCAGCTTCATTTTTGCAGCATTACCCTCACTGGTTATCGCTGTGCTGGCGCTAAAACTTAAAGAAACACCTCAATTCCAGGTACAAAAGAAAATCCAACATTTGCGTGAACAAGGGCAGGTCGCCGAAGCCCGTCAGGTAGCCCAGGATTATCAGATTTCATGGGAGGAACATCACCGCGGTGGGATTGCCGCAGCGTTTCGAGGCACATCGCTGCGCGCCACCCTGGTACTGGGGGCGGCGGTACTGATCAACTGGTTTGCCATTCAGATTTTTAGCGTGCTCGGTACGACGGTCATCACCAAAACCCATGATGTTTCTTTTAACAACTCGTTGCTTATCTTAATCCTGTCCAATCTGGTGGGCTATTGCGGTTACCTGGCCCATGGCTGGCTGGGTGACCGGATTGGGCGTCGTAATACTATCGCGGTCGGCTGGATGCTGGGGGGGGGGGCGTTTGCTGGCATGCTCTACTGCCCGGACAACTTTGCCACTATCGTCACGCTCTACAGTATTGGTTTGTTCTTCCTGATTGGTCCCTACGCTGCAGCGCTGTTTTTCATTAGTGAAAGCTTTCCTACCGCCATCCGTGCTACGGCAGGGGCGTTGATTGGCGCGATGGGACCGGTCGGGGCGATCATCGCCAGCGTTGGTACCACCGCAGTGTTAAGCCATGGAGGGCACTGGCAGGATGCTGCGCTGTGGTTTGGCGCCATACCCTGCTTTATCTCAGGTGTGGTGATGTGGCTGGCGCGTGGCGATGTCCAGCGCGCGTCAGGGATGAACAAGACCGTTAACACACAACCTCAGGCGTAAGGAGCGATGATGGAAACCACAAACATCAGTCAGCGAGTAGCGGCAATCAGTGGTGCGGCAAGCGGCATTGGTCTGGCGCTGGCCACCCTGTATGCCCGCCGCGGAATACGGGTGATCGCCGGTTACTACCCGGACGATCCGCATGACCCTACTGTCGCTGCTGCACAGGTTGAGGAGGCTGGTGGCGATGCACTCTGGCTGCCGCTGAATGTCGCCGATACGGCGTCGGTTGATACGTTTATAGCGCAAGGCGTCGCTCATTATGGCCGTCTTGATTATGTCATCGCCAATGCGGGGATCTTACGCTGCGCGTCTATTGAAGAGATGAACGACGACCGCTGGAACGAAATGCTTAATGTGGACCTCACCGGCGTGATGCGGTGTTTCCGGGCGGCTACGCCACGACTGATCAGCGGTGGGAGTTTGGTCGCAATCTCATCGATTGCCGGGGGCGTCTATGGCTGGCAGGAGCACGCCCACTACGCGGCGGCGAAAGCCGCAGTCCCAGGGATTTGTCGCTCACTGGCCGTTGAGCTTGCACCGCGAGGTATTCGCTGCAACGCCGTGATCCCCGGATTGATTGAAACCCCACAGTCGCTGGATAAGCAGAACTCTCTGGGGCCGGAGGGGCTGGCAAAAGCAGCCAGATCGATTCCACTGGGACGGGTTGGCTGTCCGGATGATATCGCTCGCGTAGTGGCTTTTCTCACCAGCGACGAAAGCCGCTATCTGACCGGGCAAAGCCTTATTGTCGACGGTGGTTTGACCGTCCGCTGGCCGGATTA
Organism: Klebsiella sp. PK18; assembly: GCF_057784655.1. Lineage (NCBI taxonomy): Bacteria > Pseudomonadati > Pseudomonadota > Gammaproteobacteria > Enterobacterales > Enterobacteriaceae > Klebsiella > Klebsiella sp. PK18. The sequence continues at coordinate 1,829,509 of NZ_CM173493.1, forward strand.
AGGAGCCACTATGCAGTTGCAAAACAGACGTTGTGTTGTGACGGGCGCGGCAAGTGGTATCGGCGAGGCTATCGCACTGCTTTTTGCCGGCGAAGGGGCTCGACTGATACTCACCGACCGGGACCGTAATAAACTGGAAGGGGTGGTACAGCGTTGTCGGTTAATTGGGGCGCATTGCTATGGCGTGGTGGCTGATGTCGGCGAGGTCGACGGGGCAACGGCTGGCGTGGATGCCTGCCTGGGGCACTATGAAGGGATTGACGTGCTGGTCAACAACGCAGGCATGCTTACCCAGGCTCCCTGCACCGATATCACTCTGGATATGTGGGAAACCATGATGGCCGTCGATCTGCGCAGCGTGTTTCTGGCCTGCCAGCGAGCTCTGCCAGTGATGTTAAGCCAACGCTGGGGACGCATTATCAATATCGCTTCCCAACTGGGCATCAAAGGTGGGGCAGAGCTGTGTCACTATGCGGCCGCTAAGGCTGGCGTGATCGGCCTGACGAAATCTCTGGCGCTGGAAGTCTCCAGCCGAAATGTGCTGGTTAACGCTATCGCCCCAGGACCGATTGAAACCCCGCTTATTGAGGGTATTCACCAGGCGTGGAAAACGGCCAAAACGGCGGAGCTGCCGCTGGGGCGCTTTGGGCGAGCAGAAGAAGTGGCGCCGGTGGCGCTGCTGCTGGCCAGCGAGCCTGGGGGTAACCTGTTCGTTGGCCAGACGCTGGGGCCAAATTCGGGTGATGTGATGCCTTGAGGAGTGGATGATGTGCGGAGTGTGCGGCCTGCTTGATAACGGGCCGCAGTGGAGCGATCCGCTGCGGCAGGATATTCCCCTACGCCAGCTGCGTCTGCGGCAGCTGGCATTACTAAACCGTACGCTGAAGCCCTGGCGCCTCTCGCTGACGGAGTTTCATGGTCAATGGCTACTGGCCAGCCCGACGGGACAACAGGTGCTGGTCCACTCCCTGGATCGGTTGTGGAAAGAAGCCGAGAACATGCTGCATCAGGCGATCGATCCGCTCGATGATGCCTGGTTAGCCTCGCTTGAGGCCAAAGGGGAAAACGATGCCTGCTGAAGAGAAATTACCCCTCCATGTGCTGAGCGGGTTCCTGGGTAGCGGTAAAACAACGCTGCTGAAAAACTGGCTCGCCCGGCAGAACGTGAACGATATTGCTCTGCTGGTGAATGAGTTTGGCGAGGTGGGGATCGACCATCATCTGCTTCACGCAGTCGCGCCGGATACTGTGTTATTGCCGAGCGGTTGCGTATGCTGTCAGATTCGTGGGGAATTGCAGGCCGCTCTGCTGGCGCTTTATGAACGGCGGGCGCGCGGCCTGATCCCGGCGTTTCGCTACGTTGTTCTGGAAACCAGCGGGCTGGCCGATCCGGCTCCCATCTTATCGACACTTCTCCACGATCGTCAGTTGCAGAGCCATTTCACGCCAGGGACGCTGGTCACACTCGTCGATGCGGAACATGCCCACCGTCAAGCCGATCTTCAGCCCGAGTGGCTTGCGCAGGTGACGGCGGCGGACAAACTGCTGGTGAGTAAAAGCGATCGCGTTGCCCCCGAGGAGACGGTGACGCTCGAGCAGTGGCTGCGTCAGCTTAATCCGCTGGCGGAAGTGAGCACTACGCGGCTGGCGCAGGATACCCCGGACTGGCTGTTCCGAAGTGAAGTATTTCGCGGCTCTTATGAACAGCGGTTCCGCTGGTTAGGGTCATGTGCTGACAACACGTTTTCGTTGGTGCCAAAGCGCGATGGCGGGGCGCATCCCACGACAGAAACATGCGTGATTTCGCTTGAGCAGTCGTTAAACTGGCCCGCTTTTGCTATCTGGTTATCCATGCTATTACATTGCCATGGTAACGCGGTGCTGAGAATGAAAGGCATTTTGCGTGTAAGCGACAGTGAGACTCCGGTGGTTATTCATGGTGTACAGCACACGTTGCATCCTCCGGTGCATTTGGATGACTGGCCAGGAGCCTTAAGCCATTCAACGTTGGTATTTATCTTACGTGGACTGGAGGCGCATCGCTTGCAGCAGGCCTTTAGCCGCTTTATGCAAGTATTACAGGAGTCCTGAAGGGATGAGTTCTGCGGCGATTATTTCTCCTCCATTAACGCTTCGGGTGTTGGGCACGTCGGTGACATTACTGGAGATATTGCGTGTTCGCGCTGAGCAGGAGCTGGGGATTAAGATCGAATACCTGCTGCATAGCGTGGAAGATGCCCAGCGCATCGCGGTTATGCAGCCTGACAGTTACGATCTCTATGACCAGTGGTTTCATAATATCGATTTTGTCTGGCCGGCCCGTGCTATTCAGCCGCTGGAGGTGAAGCGGCTGAAATATTGGGACGAGGTGAACGAACTGGCGAAGCAGGGCACCCTGAACGGCGTTGTGGCCGATGGCAGCGTACCGTCCCAGCGCTTGTACGTTCAACGGGATCGCCATTTAAGCAGCCAGCCGAGCGATCTCATCAGCATGCTGCCATTGACGCATAATGCCGATAGCTTTGCTTATCATGTCGACCGTCTTCCCGAGGCGCTTCAGCAGGAAGAAGAGAGTTGGGGATGGTTGCTGCATAGCGCGCTTACTGGCGCGGTCGCCCTGCAAGAGGATGCAGCTATGGGAGGGATCGATGCCGCTCTGGCCATGCAGGGCGCGGGGATGGCGCAGTTTGCCGATATTGGCAATTTGACGTTGGAAGAGATCGATGTTTTGACACAAGGATTAGCCCATCTTAATCGCCAGGGACACTTTGCCGCATTCTGGTCGTCCCAGGAGCAGGCATGCGATTTAATCGATAATCGATGCGTTGAGGTCCAGAGCTTATGGGCTCCCATCTATTTCCGGCACCATTTCCATCAGCGAGGCTATAAAATGGCGCGCCCACGTGAAGGCTATCGGGCGTGGTATGGCGGCATGTCGCTGTCTCGCTGCGTGACTGGGAAGGTAAAAGAAGCGGCCTATGATTACCTTAACTGGTGGCAGTCTGGTTGGCCCGGCGCAGTAATGGCCCGGCAGGGGTATTATATTTCCAACCCTCAGCGAAGCCGCGCTTTTCTGTCTCAGGCCGAATGGGACTATTGGTATGCAGGAAAACCGGCAGCTGAATTACTCCTCGATGCCTCTGGCGCGCCGCTTATTCCTGCGGGTGAGCGTCGGGATGGTGGAAGCTACGAGCAGCGGATGGGACATATTGCGGTATGGAATTCGGTGATGGATGAACATAACTATCTGACGCGACGCTGGCAGGAGGCGCTGATGCGCCGCTAGCTCTTATGCGGCTGGGCCGGACAGAACTGAGGCAGACCTGACGGAAGCTAAAAAGCAAAAAGCCTGCTCGAAAGCAGGCTTTTTTAAATTTGGCTCCTCTGACTGGACTCGAACCAGTGACATACGGATTAACAGTCCGCCGTTCTACCGACTGAACTACAGAGGAATCGTGTGAACGAGGCGCATACTACTGGCCTCGCATTTTTGTGTCAACACTAAAATTAACTTGCTGATTCAACTGGCTAAATTTAGCTCAAGGCGTTGTTTTAGTGAACAATGCGCCGATTGTCTTCATCCTGCAGGCCATTCTCACGTATCCGCTGCAGCGGATCCTGCTGGTAGAAGTGGCAAAAACGCTGCCACAGGGCGGGGAAGCGGGGCGCGAACAACTCGGGCGCGCTGAAAAAATATTCCGAGAGGACGGCAAAGCACTCCGCGGGGTCGGTGGCGGCATAGGCGTCAATGCTGGCGGCGCTTTCCCCCACCAGGTCTATCTCATCCTGAATATTGTTCATTGCCGCGTGGAGATCGTGCTCCCAGCCGGCAACCTCGCGTAATGGGATAAGCGGCACGCCGCTGGCCCGATCGCCATTCCTCGCATCCAGCTTATGCGCCACCTCGTGCACCACGAGGTTAAAGCCTGACGCATCAAAGGAGTCCTGAATATCCAGCCAGTTCAGCACTACAGGCCCCTGCTGCCAGCTTTGTCCCGATTGCACCACTCGCTGGTTATGGACCAGACCAATATCATCTTCCCATTCATCATCCACGACGAACGGGACTGGGTAGATCAGCACTTCATGGAAACCGTCCAGCCACTCTATTCCCAGCTCAAGCACTGGCAGACAAAAGAGCAGGGCAATGCGTGCCTGATGCAGCGGGGTGAGCTCCAGCCCCTGCAGCGCCACTAGACGTTTTTGCTGTAAGAAACGGGCAGCCAACTGAGTAAGCTTGCGCTGCTCAGTGGGAGAAAGATGAGCTAAAACCGGAATGGCAAGCGCTTGCTCCCAGGGCATCTCTGCGTTGCCGGACTCATCATCTGCTTTCCAGGGCCATTTAAACATCATATTGCTCGCAAAGTCGTCACTTGAACACGATTACCGAAACGGGAGCTATTAAAATGCCAAAGATCCTGGCATTATAGCAACCACAACAGCGGAGAGATGCCGGAGCGGCTGAACGGACCGGTCTCGAAAACCGGAGTAGGGGCAACTCTACCGGGGGTTCAAATCCCCCTCTCTCCGCCACTTTTCTCTTAATGACCATTCCCCTTCAATCACACCGTTAGCTTCAGGTATAACGCCTGCGCTGGGGTATCGCCATCATCATCGTCCTGGTTTCAGCGTAGAGACGCGGTAGCGCGCTTTATCCTTTTAGGACCTTATCGCCGCTTTTTGCCCGAACGAGCTTAAACGCATCATAAAGAGGGAAGGTACGCCTGGAAAGCGGCAATGTCGAAAAGAGTGATCTCAACGGAGCGGGAACATCAAAAAGCCCGCTGAACGCGGGCTTTGACGGGGATCAGAACTGATAGACCAGGCCGAGGGCGACGATGTCATCGGTCGCGATACCGCTGTTTTTGTAGAAGCGGTCGTCTTCATCCAGCAGGTTGATTTTGTAATCCACATAGGTGGACATATTTTTGTTGAAGTAGTAGGTCATGCCCACGTCGACATACTTGACCAGATCCTTGTCGCCGTAGCGAGAATAGGTGTAGAGATCTTTACCCTTCGACTGCAGATAGGCGACAGACGGACGCAGCGGTAAATTAAAGTCGTCAAACTGATACTGCGCGACCACTTCGAAGTTCTGCGTTTTGTTGGCAATCCCACCAAAACTATCGTTGCCGTAGAAGGTCATGTTGCGGGTTTCAGCATACATGGCGGCCAGATAGATGTTGTTGGCGTCATATTTCGCGCCGACGGTCCAGGCGTCAGCTTTATCGCCATTGGCGTAGCGCTGGCTGCTACGAGCCTCTGCCAGCTGGTTATGGGTACGGTCAGAAGACGAATACGCTGCCCCTACGCTGATCCCCATATCAAGATCGTAGTAGCTGGAGATACCGAAACCGTCGCCATTTTCCCGCGCCAGTTTACGTTTGCCGCCGTTATTAGTGCCTTCGCCAGAACCGGCGTTTTCATTATTACCCTGATACTGCAGAGCGAAATGCAGACCGTCGACGAGGCCGAAGAAGTCGCTGTTACGGTAGGTTGCCACGCCGTTGGTACGGCCGGTCATGTAAACGTCGGTCTGGGTGTAGGTATCGCCGCCGAATTCCGGCAGCATATCGGTCCAGGATTCAATGTCGTACACCACGCCGTAGTTACGACCGTAGTCCAGTGAGCCGTAGTCGGCAAACTTCAGACCAGCGAAGGCCAGACGGGTCCAGGAGTTTGCGCCTTCTTTTTCAGTGGTATTTGCCTGAATGTTGTATTCCCACTGACCGTAGCCGGTTAACTCGGAAGCGATCTGCGTTTCGCCTTTTATACCAAAGCGAGCATAGGTCTGATCGCCATCCTCTGAAGTGTCGTCAGAGAAGTAGTGCAGGCCGTCGACTTTTCCGTAAAGGTCCAGTTTGTTGCCGTTGTTGTTATAGATTTCCGCGGCATTAACGGCATTGGCCATTAATAATGCCGGTACCATGAGTGCCAGTACTTTTCTTTTCATTATATATTCCCTTTTAATAATAATTTCTATGAATTATGACAATCCCTCCGGAATGACTATCAGATACTAACGACTAAGTTCATTTTTATTTAAAATAAAAGATGTAAATAAATAATATAAAACATTTCAATTTATTTCAATTTGGTTCTTTATATTGTTTATGAATAATTTTTGGTGGAGTATTATTTTGTTATATAGCAATGGGATATGACTTGGTTTGATTGATTTTGTTAACTTAATGAAATGAGTTGTATGAATTAACATCAAGACATCATTCATCACGAAAATTGCTTTTTGGCCGGCAAAAATAGTCAATAGATTATCAATACAACACGCGATCTCCCGCGCCGGAATAAACTTTTCGCATGGGGAGAAGAATAAATAAAACACTCCAGCGCCCGCTCACCGGCAGCATAAGTCGCAGGTTGACGCAGAAGATGGGGATGAAACTGCTGCCTGCTGCGCAGGTTGGCGGTATAATGTGATGCTTGTCACGTTTTGAGTGGCGGTAGTGTGTTGTGTCACGGAGAGGAATGAGATGGAAGAGCAGGCAAAACGCAGCCCCGGAGGGAAGCTCGCGTTATGGGCGTTGTATGCTTTTTGCGGATATTGTGTCTGGGTCATCGTGCGTTACTGGTGGGTGGTCGGAAAAATTCACAGCGTTCCCGGCGCCAGCGTGGAGGGCGATTTGGGAACCACGGCGGGAAAATGGCTTGGCGCGCTGTTGGGGATGTTAGTCCTTGCGGGCATTGGCGCGATCCTCGGGGCGGTTGTCTGGTATACCCGGCCGTCTCGCGGCGAGCGGGATCATCAGCGGTAAAGTTGCTATGCTCGAGGCTGACCTTCACATAAAGGAAAGCCTATGAACCTGGTTGACTGGCAGCAACGATATGAGCACTGGATACTGACGCACCACGCGCAGGATGATGCCGCACACGATCTGTCCCATTTTCGTCGCGTCTGGGCCACGGCTACCCAGCTGGCCGCCGGGGAGGAGGTCGACCGACTGGTACTCCTCACGGCCTGCTATTTTCATGACATCGTCAGCTTGCCGAAGAATCATCCGGAGCGAAGCCGTTCCTCGATGATGGCCGCTGAGAAAACCCTCGCTATTCTACAGTCGTCATTTGCCGATTTTCCCGCGGAGCGTTACGCGGCGGTCAGTCATGCCATCGAGGCACACAGCTTCAGCGCGGCGATCCCGCCGCGCACGCTGGAGGCGAAAATCGTCCAGGATGCCGACCGTCTTGAGTCGCTGGGGGCGATTGGCCTGGCGCGGGTCTTCGCCGTCGCCGGCGCCCTGAATACCATCTTGTTTGATGCTGAAGATCCATTTGCTGACCGGCGGGCGCTGGATGACCGCCAATATGCCCTCGATCATTTCCAGTGCAAACTCCTGCGCCTGCCGGAGACCATGCAGACGGCCAGAGGAAAAGAGATGGCGCAGCACAATGCCCGCTTCCTCGTCGAATTTATGGCCAAGCTTAGCGCGGAGCTGCAGGGGGAGCCGCTGGCGCTGGATGAAGCGGTTTTACGCCGCTTTGCACCGCAGGCGTCAACCGACCGGTGATTTATGGTACTCTCTGCAAAAATCGTCCGCGCTGGTTGAGGATATGCCGCAAAAGTTAATTAAGGAAAACAGGTCGTTGCCGCTGGCTGAGCAGGCCGGGGAAGAGGCTCAGGCGCTGCTGCGTCAGCTGATGACGATCTATGATGTGAAAACGCTGGTCGCCGAACTGGTAAGCGTCGGCGAACAGCACTGGAGCGCGGCGATCCTCAAGCGCGTGGCGGCGCTCTCCCGCGCGGCGGGGCGTTTGCGTCCGCAGGAGATCGCCCATCTGGCGACGCTGCTGCCGGCGCCGCCAGCTCATCACCCGCATTATGCGTTCCGCTTTGTCGATTTGTTTGCCGGTATCGGCGGGATCCGCAACGGTTTTGAAGCCATCGGCGGGCAGTGCGTCTTTACCAGCGAGTGGAACAAGCACGCGGTGCGTACCTACAAGGCCAACTGGTACTGTGATCCGCAACAGCATCGTTTTAATGAAGATATCCGCGATGTCACGCTCAGCCACCGCCCCGATGTCAGCGATGAAGAAGCGGCGCAGCATATCCGCGAGACGATTCCTCAGCATGATGTCTTGCTGGCCGGCTTTCCCTGCCAGCCTTTCTCACTCGCTGGCGTCTCCAAAAAAAATGCCATGGGGCGCGCGCACGGCTTTGCCTGCGAAACCCAGGGGACGCTATTTTTTGATGTCGTGAGAATTATCGCCGCGCGTCAGCCGGCGATTTTTGTGCTGGAGAATGTCAAAAACCTCAAAAGCCACGATCAGGGGCGCACCTTCCGCATCATCATGCAGACGCTGGATGAGCTGGGGTATGAGGTGGCCGATGCCGGGTATACCGGGCCGGATGACCCTAAGGTCATCGACGGGCGCCATTTCTTACCACAGCACCGGGAGCGCATCGTGCTGGTGGGTTTCCGCCGCGACCTGCAGCTGCATGAAGGATTTACGCTGCGCGATATCGCTGCGCTCTATCCGGCGGTGCGGCCGACGTTTGGCGAGCTGCTGGAGCCGACGGTGGATGCCAAATTTATCCTTACGCCGGTGTTGTGGAAATATCTCTATCGTTATGCCCGCAAGCATCAGGCGCGGGGTAATGGCTTTGGTTATGGCCTGGTAGACCCCGGTAATCCCCACAGCGTGGCTCGAACACTCTCTGCCCGCTACTATAAAGACGGTGCCGAAATTCTCGTCGACCGCGGCTGGGACCGGCCGTTGGGCGAGCAGCATTTTGACGATCCACAGAACCAACAGCGGCGGCCTCGCCGGTTGACGCCGCGCGAATGCGCCCGGCTGATGGGCTTTGAATCGCCCCAGGGTTCACGGTTCCGCATTCCAGTGTCGGATACCCAGGCCTATCGTCAGTTCGGCAACTCGGTGGTGGTTCCGGTCTTCGCCGCGGTGGCGAAGCTCCTGGCGCCACGTATCGCCCAGGCGGTGGCGCGTCGCGAAGCGGATGATAACGATGGCGGATGTTCACGATAAAGCCACGCGCAGTAAAAATATGCGGGCTATCGCCACGCGCGATACGGCGATTGAAAAGCGGATAGCGGCGCTGCTGACCGGGGCGGGATTCACCTTTGTCGCCCAGGATCGCGCGCTGCCAGGACGCCCCGATTTCGCCTTACCCGACTACCGCTGCGTTATCTTTACTCACGGCTGTTTCTGGCATCACCATGACTGTTATCTGTTTAAGGTGCCGGCCACCCGGACGGCTTTCTGGCTGGATAAAATCGCTGGCAACGTGGCGCGTGACGCCCGCGACCGGCAACAGCTGGCTGAGCAGGGCTGGCGGGTGCTTATCATCTGGGAATGCGCCCTGCGCGGCCGGTTGAAACTAAATGATGAGGCGCTCACCGAGCGTCTGGAAGAGTGGATCTGCGGCGCCGGGCACGACGCGCAGATCGATACGCAGGGGATCCGCGAGCTGGCGTTTACTTCGCCGCCTTGCAAGGAGTAGCTTCGCTGCGGGCGGGGAAGAGATATTTTCCCAGCGTCACCAGCACTACGGCGAAAATAATCACTGCCAGCGCCAGCCATTCAATGAGCGACAGGCTTTCACCGCCAAACCCGGTACCGAGCAAGACGGCCACCACCGGGTTAACATAGGCATAGCTGGTGGCTACCGCCGGGGTGACGTTGCGGATCAAAAACATGTAGGCGTTGATGGCGATTAGCGAGCCAAAGATAGCCAGGTAGGCCAGGGCGGCGATCCCGGACCACGAGGGGACATGGGTTAACGTCTCACCGGTCAGCCATGACGAGACCAGCAGGACGATCCCGGCGGCGAGCATCTCGATAGCTCCCGCCATCATGCCGGTCGGCAGCTCAATCCGCGACCCGTAAACCGAGCCGAACGCCCAGCTTAGCGAACCAATCAGGATCAGCAGCGCGCCCCAGGGGTTGCCGTTCAGGTTGCCACCGCTGTTGAGCATGACGATACCTGCCAGGCCAATGGCAATGCCCAGCCACTCCAGTTTACGGGTGGCGATGCCGAAAAAGCGGCTGAAACATAGCGTGAACAGCGGCACGGTGGCGACCATCACCGCCGCGATCCCTGACGGAACGTGCTGATGTTCGGCGAGAGTGACGAAGCCGTTGCCGACGGCAAGCAGCAAGACCCCGATCAGCGCGGCGTTAAGCAGCGGCCGGCGGGCTGGCAGCTTATGGCCGGTGGCCAGCAGCCAGCCCAGCAGTAGCACGCCGGCAGAGAGAAAGCGAATACCGGCCATCATCAGCGGCGGCCAGCTGGCGACGCCGACGGCGATGGCAAAATAGGTAGAGCCCCAAATGATATACAGCGCAAACAGCGCCCCGATAAGCGGTAACAGCTGACGGGTAGACATACTTCCTCACGACGGTGCAGAGATAGAAAGGGGACATATAGTAAACGTGAAAACTATCGCGCTGGCGAGCGCTTAATTTGCGCGAGTTTGTTAAATTTATATTGACTAATTGTACCTTGGGCACCGGCCGTTTTTTAACGCATACTCGAAGGAGACATTGATGAAAAGAGAAGGAAATTATTTTGGCAGGAAGTAGTCTTTTAACGTTACTCGATGATATCGCCACGCTGCTGGACGATATTTCCGTGATGGGCAAGCTGGCGGCGAAAAAAACAGCCGGGGTATTGGGCGACGATCTGTCGCTCAATGCTCAGCAGGTGACCGGCGTGCGAGCGAATCGTGAACTGCCGGTCGTCTGGGGCGTGGCGAAAGGTTCGTTCATTAATAAAGTGATCCTCGTGCCGCTGGCGCTATTGATCAGTGCTTTTATCCCCTGGGCGATTACGCCGTTGCTGATGCTGGGAGGCGCATTCCTCTGTTTTGAAGGGGTGGAGAAGGTCCTTCACAGCCTGGAGGCGCGTAAGCACAAGGAAGACCCTGCGCAACGGCAGCAGCGTCTTCAGGCGCTGGCGGAACGTGACCCGCTGGCCTTTGAGCGTGACAAAGTGAAAGGGGCGATTCGCACCGATTTTATTTTGTCCGCGGAAATTGTCGCCATCACCCTCGGCATTGTGGCGGAAGCGCCGCTGCTCAATCAGATCCTGATCCTCTCGGGGATCGCGATTCTGGTCACCATCGGGGTCTATGGCCTGGTGGGGGTGATCGTTAAGCTGGACGACATGGGCTACTGGCTGGCAGAGAAACGCGCTGCGCTGGCGCAATGGCTGGGCAAAGGATTGTTAGTGGTAGCCCCCTGGCTGATGAAAGTGCTCTCCATCGTTGGGACGCTGGCGATGTTCCTTGTCGGCGGCGGGATTGTGGTTCACGGCATTGCGCCACTGCATCATGCCATTGAGCACTGGAGCGCGGGGCTGGGCGGGATATTGGCTTCCCTGCTGCCGGTCATTGCCAACCTGGTGCTGGGTTTTATCATTGGCGCAGTGGTGCTGGCGGGCGTGAAAGTGGTGAGCAGTTTGCGCCGGTCGGTGAAGTAGAGTGGCTGCACGCAGCGTGACGGCGCTGCGTCGTCTACGCTAAAAGCGCGTCCGGCGTCGACACCAGCCGGGGCGCTGATGTCGTCAGGTTTGCGCAACGTACTGCGAGATAATGATGGATAAGCCACTTCGGTTGAAGATAAACAAGCTCCGCCACCTGACTCGCCCGGCGCATGTGGTTAACGTTTGTTTTATTGTGGTGCTTTTTTTCTCCACGTTACTGATCTGGCGTGAAATCAACGTTCTGGAAGAGGCTTATGTGGCCAACCAGCGCAATAATCTGGCTAATGTCGCCCATGAAATGGATGGGTTGCTGCAGTTCAATATTGACCGGATGATGTTTTTTCGCCACGGCATGCAGTCTGCTCTTGAGCAGCCGCTCGATATCGACGTATTGCGTAGTGCCAGTCAGCGCTATCTGAGCCAGCGTCACCAGGAGGCCTGGCGAGTGGCGCTGCCGAATCGTCGTACGCTGCCGGTGTTTGGCGTCTCGGGGAGCGTCGTCGGTAACAACCCTATGCTGCTGAAGGACGATCCGCTCGCGGCTGATGAGTTGATGGCGACGCTGGAGCTGGGGTATCTGTTGAATCTGACGCAACATGACCGCGATTTCGCCGAGCGGATGCAGTATATCTCTCGCAGCGGCTTTTTCACCTCGACCCTGCCGCTGCGGGACGAGTCGCAGGTGATGACCCACTATTCGCAAGCCATCAGCGCCCTCTGGTTTACCCGACAGAGCCAGCGGAATAATCCGGGGCGGGGCGTTATCTGGCAAACCTTTCCTGACGATGACCCGCAGCTGGAAGAGCAGGTGGTCACCGCTTCGATACCGCTGGATTTCGCCGGTTACTGGCGCGGGGTGCTGGCGATGGATTTCTCGGTCAGTGAAATAAAAGCGTTTTTGGTCAGCGCCATGCAGGGCGGACAGGAGGGGGAGTACCAGCTTTATGATAGCCATTTGAACCTGCTGGCCTCTTCCGCGCCGGGGAATGTCCTGACGCTATTGTCCCCCAGGGAACAGGAACTGCTCAGCCGCGCGTTTGTCCATGATAACCAGGGGGGGCTGCGCTTGCTGACGCGCTATATCAGCTGGGCCAAACTGCGCAATTTTGACGGCGTGTTGCTGCGGATCCACACCCTGCGGGAAGGCGTGCGGGGCAATTTTGGCACCATCACCATCGCCCTGACCCTGATGTGGGTCCTCTTCACCTTGATGCTGTTGCTCTCCTGGCTGGTGATCCGCCGCATGGTCCGCAATATGAGCGTCCTGCAAACCTCCCTTGAATGGCAGGCATGGCATGATGCCTTAACCCGTCTGCTCAATCGCGGGGCGCTGTTTGAACAGGCGATGGCGGTAGCCAGCGCCTGCCAGCGCAGTGGACGGCCGCTGTCGGTGATCCAGCTCGATCTGGATCACTTCAAGCGCATCAACGATCGCTATGGCCATCAGGCGGGTGACAGAGTGCTGTCGACGGTGGCCAGTACCCTTGCCAGCACCGTTCGTGAGGATGACTTGCTGGGCCGCGTGGGCGGGGAGGAGTTTTGTGTCGTGCTGCCGAATACCACACTACAGGACGCGGTGGCGGTGGCAGAGCGGCTACGCCTGCGAATTCAGGGCCGGGAGGTCTTTTTACATAACAATGTGACGCTGCGGGTCAGTGCCTCGCTGGGGGTCAGTACCAGCGAAGAGCAGGGGGAGTATCAGTTTGAAGCCTTACAGTCAGTGGCCGATCGTCGTCTCTATCTGGCAAAGCAGAACGGCCGCAATCAGGTCTGTTTTCGCAGCGAAGCGTGAGCAAAACGTTTCGCCCGAATCAGGCGAAATGAGATTTTTCTTAAAGTGTTCGACGGGGATCGCGCTATCGAATGAAACCGGTTTGCGGCGAAGCCTTCTCGCATCAGCCCTGCAGCCCTGCTCAAAGCAAAGCGCTAACATTCTCAATAATTTGCGTCATGAATATCGCTTGTCATGCAAAATAATTGAGGATAATGTTTTAACGCATCGGATTTCCCGGTGTAACGAATTTTCAAGTGCTTCTTGCATTAGCAAGTTTGATCCCGACTCCTGCGAGTCGGGATTTTTTTCGCCTGCCGTTAGCGGTTAACTTCACTGGCGCTGAAATCGTGAATGTCGAGCTCAAATGCCTCCGCCAGTTCGCGCCAGGTATGTGACCCGCGGCCATCAATGCTGGCGCGCTGTGGGTCGTCCAGAGTGCGATGGATTTCACTTTCGCTAATCTCATTAATCGCTGCCAGTAGCGCATCCACGTTGACATCAACGTCATTTCCGGCCTGGCCAGTCAATCGATTCTTCATCATTACCCCCTCGCTGAGCGTCGCTCAAGCCTCTTTAAGTATAGTCGGTCTAAAAAAACACCAGTCATGGGCCGCGACGCTGCGAGTTGCGTGGTTTTGTTCTACACTGGCTGAAAAATAGAGGAGAGTGAATATGCAGGTGAACGATCGTGTCACGGTGAAGACCGACGGTGGCCCACGTCGATCGGGGGTAGTGCTGGCAATTGAGTCGTTTAGTGAAGGGACGATGTATCTGGTTTCGCTGGAAGACTATCCTTTAGGGATCTGGTTTTTCAACGAAATAGGGCATCCGGATGGGATCTTCGTCGAAAAAGAAGCCTCATAAAACGGGACTGGCGGTACTACCGCCAGTCTGTTTCAACGCAGATTCACCTGAATACCTGACGTTACGTTTTCGGTCAGTCGAACGATATGGTAAATCACCTGCTTATTGTGCGTTTGTATTTTCTTTTTAATATTGCCTTTATGCGATGATACCGTCTTCGCTTTGATGTTCATTTGCGTTGAAATTTGTGACGTGCCGTGCCCGGCCATCCACATTTGCAGCATATTTGATTCTGTTTTACTCAGCGACAACGTCGGTAAATTTAATTGCCCCAGGCTACTGTTTTTGTATTTTAGATAATTAACCAGAATAACATCAAGGTCTTTTGGCGTTATCGATTTCGAACTGATCAGCAGGTTTTTCCGTACCCGCAAATAGCGGTCAAAATGAATGTTTGCCAGCGACATAAAGATAACAAACAGCGTCGCCGGGTTTTGCGTAATGATCTGGCGAATAATGCCATTACTTTCATCATCATGCACGAAGCAGTCTTCATTAAGAAACACCACTGCCGGACAACACGACGCGCAATGTTTTTGCAAATCTGTCGCGCAATGGACCTCAACGATTTCCTGTTTTTTTATTCCCCGACTGGTCAGATAACCCGTTAAGCCTAACCGGGTATAACTGCACAAATCCATAATCATCGTTGACATGACCCATCCTCAATCAACACGTAACGATATTCTCTTCACACGCATTGTGCGAAGCAGTCCTTGCGAGCAGTAATAGTAGGTTTACGAAAGAACCTATTAGTTCCGTTAAACTATTCCGCATCTATGCATATAATTTGCCAGGAAAACTCTTAAAGTAAAGTCGAGAACCGGTAGTGTGAGCGGATTAAAAACAAAAAGTGCCCATAGATGCTATGGTTACGCCCCAAACATTATTTTATTTTCGGAATTTCCTTATTTCAAATGAAGGCGGTGCTGCCCGTTCCTGTTTTGCCCGGTTTTTCCGCCGGGAGCGGGGGTGGAAGGCTTAACGCTTTAATGCCACAATACTTTTTTATCGGCTTGTGGGATGAATGATGAAACAGTTAGTTTTTGCGGGCATGGTGGTGGCGCTGGCCGGATGTGTGCAGGTTGATCATTACGATGACGTCGTTAAAGCACCGGCGCCGGCTGGCCTTGAGGGCTACTGGCAATCGAAAGGGCCGCAGAGTGAAATGATGAGCCCTGACGCGATCGCCAGCCTGATCGTCACTAAAGAAGGGGATACCTTCGACTGCCGCCAGTGGCAGCGCGTGATCGCGCAGCCGGGTAAACTGATGAACCGCGATAACCAGATCTACAACGTTACCGCTTCCCTGGATATCTATCCAATCGAGCGTGAGGGCAATACCCTCTCCTACGATCGTATGACGTTGACTCGCGTTGAACGCCTCACCCCTGAGTGTGAAAAGGCGTGGGCCAAAGCGCGTACGACAGGGGCCGTCAGCGCGCCGGCTTCCGTGCGCTGAGGTTCCGGCGGGCCCGTTCCGGCCCGCCAGGTACATCGCCAGCTGACTACAGCACGGCTTCCATCACCCACACGCTCACGCTACCCCCGTTGCAGGTAAAGATCGCGCTACCCTCAGCGTCGGTTTCGACAATCTCTTCCCGGTTGCCGAGAAAATCCCGCCAGCGTTTATTGCCATAGTTCTCGCCCAGCGTCAGGGTTTTTTCTCCCTCATCGCCATTGGACATCACCACCACGCAGCCGGGATCCTCGTCGGTGCCGCTACGGCTGAAGGCAATACAGTTGGGGTGATCGAACCACAGCGTTTGCACGCCATGGGCAAAGCGCTGACGGGCGTCGATCAGTTCATGCAGTTGTTCGATAACGGGCATCTCAATGGCGTAGGTTTGTCCATCGCCGCCGGTATCTTCATAGGATGCGCCGAAAAGATCGGCATAAAAGACCGACGGCACACCATTTTCACGCAGCAGGATCAGCGCATAGGCCAGCGGCTTGAACCAGGGTTCAACCGGCGCCTCGAGGGCCTGCAGCGGCTGCGTATCGTGGTTTGTCACCAGCGTCACGGCGTGAAAAGGGTCTGCTTCCACCAGCGTGCCGCTGAATATCTGGCTCATGTCATAATCGCGCCCCTGGCGTGAGGCTTCATGAAATTTCATCTGCAGCGGGGCATCGAACAGCATCGTCTTGCCCTCGACCAGGTCGATATACTGCTGGAGCTTTTCCACCTCATGGGACCAATACTCCGCGACAATAAACAGCGGCTGCGGCGCCACCTCCTGGACGTGCTCGATCCACGCTTTGTAAAACCAGGCGGGGATATGCTTCACGGCGTCAAGACGAAAACCATCGCAGCCGGTCTGCTCCATGACCCAGCGCGCCCAATATTTGATCTCCTCGGTAACGGCGTGATTACGAAAATCAATGTTGGCGCCCATCAGGTAGTCGAAGTTACCAAGCTCATCGTCGACCTGCTCGTTCCAGCCTTCACCGGTGTAATCGTTGACGATTTTAAACACACCGTCTTCCGTCGGATTCTCAATGTGGTCGATGCCGCTAAAGCATTTGTAGTCCCAGACAAATTGCGAATACTGCCCGGCCCGCACCGGAAAGGTATAGCGAGTCCATGCCTCACACTCAATGATCTCCTCGGCAATCTGGGTGCGATCGTGCTCATCGACGCGCTGCACCTGCAGGGTTTCTTTTTCATCGGCGCCCATTTTGTGGTTCACCACCACATCCAGCAGCACGGCGATATCATGCTCTTTCAGAGCCTTCATCGCCGCCAGCAGCTGCGCTTTATCGCCATATTTGGTGGCGACTGAACCCTTTTGATCAAACTCACCAAGGTCGAAGAGATCATAGGTGTCATAGCCGACGGAATAACCGCCCGAGGCGCCTTTATAGGCGGGCGGCAACCAGACCATATTGATGCCGATTTCATTCAGGCTGGGGGCCAGCGCTTCGACTTCACGCCATAGCTCGCCGCCGGCGGGGTAGTACCAGTGAAAACATTGCAACAAAGTGGGGTTTTTCATCTTCCATGCTCCAGACGTCAACAGGCTGACCTTTGCAGTATGGGAGATATCCCGCAAAACGGGAGAGGAAAGCCCTGATTTTCGCTATACCCTAATCGGGATCATATATAATAAATTGGCATAAGATGTAGCGTAACGATGTTGGTGCCGGGCCGTTAAGCGCCTTACACTACAGGAAAATCCTAACCTTCGGGGTATCTATGAAATTAGCACTTCTGGGTCGTCAGGCGCTGATGGGCGCGATGGCCGTTGTTTTGATGGCTGGCGTTAGCGTGAAAACTTTTGCAGCGGAAAACCTGCTCAATCAGGTTAAAGAGCGCGGTACCCTGCGCGTGGGCCTCGAAGGCACCTATCCTCCTTTCAGCTTCCAGGGCGATGACGGCAAGCTGACCGGATTTGAAGTGGAGTTTGCCAACGAGCTGGCGAAACATCTTGGCGTGAAAGCCGATCTCAAACCGACCAAATGGGACGGTATGCTGGCCTCGCTGGACTCCAAACGCATTGACGTGGTGATTAACCAGGTCACTATCTCCGATGAGCGTAAGAAGAAATACGATTTCTCAACCCCGTACACTATCTCCGGTGTGCAGGCGCTGGTGAAGAAAGGTAACGAAGGCGCGATTAAAACCGCGGCGGATCTGAAAGGCAAGAAAGTCGGCGTCGGGCTGGGCACTAACTATGAAGAGTGGCTGCGTCAGAACGTCCAGGGCGTTGATGTTCGCACCTATGATGATGACCCGACTAAATACCAGGATCTGCGTGTAGGCCGTATTGACGCCATTCTGGTTGACCGTCTGGCCGCGCTGGATCTGGTGAAGAAAACTAACAATACGCTGGCGGTAACCGGTGAAGCATTCTCCCGTCAGGAGGCCGGCGTGGCGCTGCGCAAAGGCAACGACGATCTGCTGAAAGCGATTGACGCCGCGATCGCGGATATGCAGAAAGATGGCACCCTGAAGGCGCTGTCAGAGAAATGGTTTGGCGCTGACGTGACGAAATAACGGTCAGTGGTGAAAAAAGGCGCTCCTGGAAGCGCCTTTTTTTATTTAGCGCGTAACTGTGTGCATAATGAAGCATAACTGAGTCAGGAGGGGCCATGTCACTGCAAAATTTAACCCGCTTTCCGCGTCTGGAATTGATTGGCGCGCCGACGCCGCTGGAGTATCTGCCGCGTTTGTCCGATCACCTTGGGCGCGAGATTTTTATCAAACGCGATGATACAACGCCGCTGGCGATGGGAGGCAATAAACTGCGCAAGCTGGAGTTTCTCGCCGCCGATGCGCTGCGGGAAGGGGCAGATACCTTAATCACCGCCGGCGCGATCCAGTCCAACCATGTGCGTCAGACGGCGGCGGTCGCCGCGAAGCTGGGGCTGCACTGCGTGGCGCTACTGGAAAACCCCATTGGCACCGGGGCGGAGAACTATCTGAGCAATGGCAACCGCCTGCTGCTGGATCTGTTTAATACCCAGGTTGAGATGTGCGATGCCCTGACCAATCCTGCAGAACAGCTCGACGAGCTGGCGACCCGCATCGAGGCGCAGGGCTATCGCCCCTACGTCATCCCGGTCGGCGGATCCAATGCGCTCGGGGCGTTAGGCTATGTGGAAAGCGCGCTGGAAATCGCCCAGCAGTGTGAAGGCGCGGTGGAGATCTCATCGGTGGTGGTGGCTTCCGGTAGCGCCGGTACGCATGCCGGGCTGGCTGTGGGACTCGAACAGCTGATGCCGCAGGCGGAACTGATTGGCGTGACGGTATCGCGCTCCGTCGCTGACCAGCTGCCAAAAGTGGTGGCGCTGCAGCAGGCCGTGGCCAACAGCCTCGAGCTGCAGGCGAAAGCCGATATCATGCTGTGGGATGATTACTTTGCCCCGGGCTACGGTACGCCGAACGAGGAAGGCATGGCCGCCGTGAAGCTACTGGCGCAACTGGAAGGTATTTTGCTCGATCCGGTCTATACCGGCAAAGCGATGGCCGGGCTTATCGACGGCATTACGCAGAAGCGTTTTAAGGATGAAGGACCGATTTTGTTCGTCCATACCGGCGGGGCGCCGGCGCTGTTTGCCTATCATCCTCACCTTTAATACAGAAACGACAGCATGCAAGAAAGTATCCAACTGGTCATCGATTCCGCTCCTTTTCTGCTCAAAGGGGCCGTCTTTACGCTGCAGCTGAGCATTGGCGGGATGTTTTTCGGCCTGGTGCTGGGCTTTATCCTGGCGCTGATGCGCATGTCGCCCCTCTGGCCGGTAAAATGGCTGGCGCGCATGTATATTTCCATTTTTCGCGGCACGCCGCTTATCGCCCAGCTGTTTATGATCTACTACGGCTTGCCGCAGTTTGGCATCGAGCTTGACCCGATTCCGGCGGCGATGATCGGCCTGTCGCTCAATACGGCGGCCTACGCGGCGGAAACCCTGCGCGCGGCCATCGCCTCGATCGACAAAGGGCAATGGGAAGCGGCGGCCAGTATCGGCATGACGCCGTGGCAGACGATGCGCCGGGCCATCTTACCCCAGGCGGCACGGGTCGCTTTGCCGCCGCTGTCCAACAGTTTTATCAGCCTGGTCAAAGATACCTCGCTGGCGGCGACGATCCAGGTGCCAGAGCTGTTCCGTCAGGCGCAGCTTATCACCTCGCGAACCCTTGAGGTCTTCACCATGTATCTCGCGGCCTCGTTGATCTACTGGGTGATGGCGACCGTCCTCTCCTCGCTGCAGAACTATTTTGAAAACCAGCTGAACCGCCAGGAGCGTGATCCGAAATGAGTGCGATAGAAGTGAAAAGCCTGGTGAAGAAATTCCATGGCCAGACGGTGCTCCACGGTATCGACCTGGAGGTACAGAAAGGGGAAGTTGTGGCGATCATCGGCCCCAGCGGCTCGGGTAAAACCACTCTGCTGCGCAGCATCAACTTGCTGGAGCAACCGGAGAGCGGCACCATCCGCGTTGGCGATGTGACCATCGACGCCGGTCGCAGCCTGGGGCCGCAGAAAGGACTCATTCGCCAGCTGCGCCAGCACGTCGGCTTTGTCTTCCAGAACTTTAATCTGTTTCCCCACCGTACGGTGCTGGAGAACATTATTGAGGGGCCGGTCATCGTAAAAGGTGAAGATAAGCAGGAGTCGATTGTGCGGGCGCGCGATCTGCTGGCGAAAGTGGGTCTCAGCGGTAAAGAGAATAGCTATCCGCGTCGCCTCTCCGGCGGTCAGCAGCAGCGGGTGGCTATTGCTCGCGCGCTGGCCATGCGTCCGGACGTGATCCTGTTTGATGAGCCAACCTCGGCCCTCGATCCTGAGCTGGTGGGGGAGGTGCTCAACACCATCCGCCAGCTGGCGCAGGAGAAACGCACGATGGTTATCGTGACCCATGAAATGAGTTTCGCCCGCGACGTTGCCGATCGGGCCATCTTTATGGATCAAGGGCGCATTGTCGAGCAGGGAGAAGCGAAAGCATTGTTCGCCTCCCCGCAGCAGCCGCGTACTCGCCAGTTCCTCGAAAAATTTCTGATGCAGTAAACCATGCGCTGACGTGGCGGCTTTCCCGGGGGAGGGCCGCCGCGTACAGCCTGTCTTCCCTGCGGCGCGCCACGCTCCTCGTCACCTCTTTGTGCTATTTCTCCCTGTGGCCGTATACACCGCTTCCCATCCCCCCTTGTAGGGTGTAGAAAATGACGGGAAAGTGAGCACGAGGTTCTGCGCTGAGAACGGGAAAAAGGCAAGCCTTCAGACTAATAAATGCGACACCGACAATATTTTATACATATAAATAAGATTTATGTGTTAGTTTTCTGTATTTATAATAATGATTATCAATCAGGAGTTATTTGCACAGCTATGAGGGACAATGATTTTTTCAGCTGGCGGCGGGATATGCTGCATCAATTTCAGTCCGTGGCCGCTGGTGAGGAGGTTTATAATCTCCTGCAACGAGAAACCGAAGCGCTGGAATATGATTACTACACGCTTTGTGTACGCCACCCGGTGCCTTTCACTCGCCCCCGCGTCACCTTCCAGTCGACCTATCCGCGCGCATGGATGTCGCACTACCAGGCCGAGAATTATTTCGCGATAGATCCGGTATTACGCCCGGAGAATTTTATGCGTGGTCATCTGCCATGGGAGGATGGGCTGTTTCGCGATGCGGCGGCATTATGGGACGGCGCCCGCGATCATGGTCTGAAAAAAGGGGTGACCCAGTGCCTGACGTTGCCCAACCATGCGCAGGGTTTTCTCTCTGTCTCCGCGAATAACCGTTTACCGGGCTCTTATCCTGATGATGAACTGGAGATGCGCCTGCGCATGCTGACGGAGCTAAGCTTGTTGGCGCTCCTGCGTCTGGAAGATGAGATGGTCATGCCGCCGGAGATGAAGTTCAGCCGCCGTGAACTGGAAATTCTGAAATGGACCGCGGAAGGGAAGACCTCGGCGGAGGTGGCGATGATTCTTTCTATTTCGGAAAATACGGTGAATTTCCACCAGAAGAATATGCAACGGAAATTCAATGCGCCGAACAAAACGCAGATAGCCTGTTACGCGGTGGCGACAGGGTTAATCTGAGAGCGCCTGTCGTTCTGCGTGCCAGACGTGACACCGGCTGTCAGGGATACTTTCAGCCGGTACAGGATTACTGACGGTAAGCTTGTTTAATTTGCTTAACGGTGCTGGAGAATACGGCAGCCTGAGCCTCATCTTCCATCTGCGCGATCTGCTTTTCCATTTTAATAATCACGCGACCCGCATCCGCCTGGCCCATCGCCTGCAGCATCAGCGTTATCATCGCTTTCAGGCAGGAGACTTCCTGCGCCAGTTCTTGATTATTTTCTGCAGTGGAAAAATCTGGTGTGCTCATCGATATCCTCGTTTACTCGCTGCGCTAATGCGCCTTACCCAATGTGAAGGCCGCGCAGTATACCACAAGCGACGGGAAAAAAAGGAGTGCTTAATTTCTGTTCTCTCATCTGAGCTGTGAATGATTCAGTGCTTCGGATAATACGTAATAGCCGCCAGGCCGCCATTAATTTATTCCATCTATTTAGCACGTTAATATTTGTTACATATTTTGCTGCGTATTTATGCGCTACGTAATCTGTTGTGTTTTTTGTGCTTTCTGTATGAGGATTGTTAAAAAATAAGACGACGGCAACTGACTGTTCTCAATGACTTTCCACTATGTGTGCACAGACATTGCCATAAATGAGCGGCAAATCGAGGTGAGGGCATTTTTTTGCCTTTTAAATTAGCAATAAAACCCGGTAATATGTGGGAGATAAAGTATCAGTAGCGTTATCCCTCATTCTGGAGATTATTCCTTTGATCAACGTTCTTCTTGTTGATGACCACGAACTGGTGCGCGCAGGGATACGACGCATTCTGGAAGATATAAAAGGGATTAAAGTCGCTGGCGAAGCCTGTTGCGGCGAGGACGCCGTGAAGTGGTGCCGGGCTAATTCCGCAGATGTCGTCCTGATGGACATGAACATGCCCGGGATCGGTGGTCTTGAAGCCACGCGCAAAATCGCGCGCTCCGTGGCGGGCACGAAAGTGATCATGCTCACCGTGCATACCGAGAATCCTCTACCTGCCAAGGTCATGCAGGCGGGGGCGGCGGGCTATCTTAGCAAGGGTGCTGCACCGCAGGAAGTGGTGAATGCGATCCGCTGCGTGGCGTCCGGACAACGTTACATTGCCTCCGATATTGCTCAGCAAATGGCGCTAAGTCAGATTGAACCGGAAAAAACGGAATCGCCGTTTGCCAGTTTGTCTGAACGCGAATTGCAGATTATGCTGATGATCACCAAAGGTCAGAAGGTGAATGAGATCTCAGAGCAGCTCAATCTGAGTCCCAAAACGGTTAACAGCTATCGCTACCGAATGTTCAGCAAATTAAACATTCATGGCGATGTGGAGCTGACCCACCTGGCAATTCGCCATGGCCTGTGTAATGCGGAGTCGTTAGCAAGCCAGTGAGTGATGTTTTTGACGCAAAAGCTTTCCTGAAAACTGTGACCAGCCAGCCCGGTGTGTATCGGATGTATGATGCTGGCGGGACCGTCATCTATGTTGGCAAAGCCAAAGATCTGAAAAAGCGGCTCAGCAGCTATTTCCGCAGCAATCTCGCGTCGCGTAAAACCGAAGCGCTGGTGGCGCTGATTGCGCAGATTGACGTGACAGTCACTCACACCGAGACGGAAGCGCTGCTGCTGGAGCACAACTATATCAAGCTGTACCAGCCGCGTTACAACGTGCTGTTGCGCGATGATAAGTCTTATCCTTTTATTTTCCTCAGCGGTGATACTCATCCACGTCTGGCGATGCATCGCGGCGCCAAACATGCGAAAGGCGAGTACTTTGGTCCTTTCCCCAACGGCTATGCCGTGCGGGAGACCCTGGCGCTGCTGCAGAAAATTTTTCCTGTTCGCCAGTGCGAAAATAGCGTCTATCGCAACCGCTCGCGTCCCTGCCTGCAGTATCAGATTGGCCGCTGTCTGGGGCCGTGCGTGGCGGGGCTGGTCAGCGAAGAAGAGTATGCTCAGCAGGTTGAGTATGTACGGCTGTTCCTTGCCGGCAAGGACGATCAGGTCCTGACCCAGCTCATCGCCAGAATGGAGAAAGCGAGCCAAAGTCTGGAGTTTGAAGAGGCCGCGCGCATTCGCGACCAGATTCAGGCGGTCCGCCGGGTGACGGAGAAACAGTTTGTTTCTAATACCGGCGACGATCTTGACGTTATCGGCGTCGCCTTTGAGGCCGGAATGGCCTGCGTCCATGTGCTGTTTATCCGCCAGGGCAAAGTGCTGGGCAGCCGGAGCTACTTCCCGAAAGTGCCGGGCGGCACTGAGCTGGGAGAGGTCGTGGAGACCTTTGTCGGTCAGTTCTACCTGCAGGGTAGCCAGATGCGTACCCTGCCGGGGGAGATTTTGCTCGACTTCAGCCTTGGAGATAAGACGCTGCTGGCCGAGTCGCTGTCGGAGCTGGCGGGACGTCGAATCAATGTGCAGACTAAACCGCGCGGCGACAGAGCGCGTTACCTTAAGCTGGCGCGCACCAACGCCGCGACGGCGTTAACCACGAAATTGGCTCAGCAGTCGACCATTCATCAGCGCCTGCAGGCGCTGGCCACCGTGCTGGAACTGCCGGCCGTGAAGCGGATGGAGTGCTTTGATATCAGCCACACCATGGGCGAGCAGACCGTGGCGTCCTGCGTGGTGTTTGACAGCAATGGTCCGCTGCGTGCGGAGTACCGGCGCTATAATATCACCGGCATCACCCCGGGCGATGACTACGCGGCGATGAATCAGGTCCTGCGCCGTCGCTATGGTAAAGCGATTGATGAAAATAAAATTCCGGATGTGATCCTGATAGATGGCGGAAAGGGGCAGCTGGCGCAGGCGAAAGCGGTGTTTGCCGAACTGGATGTTCCCTGGGATAAACATCATCCGCTGCTGCTGGGCGTGGCGAAAGGCAGCGATCGTAAAGCCGGCCTGGAAACGTTATTCTTTGAACCGGAAGGCGAGGGGTTTAGCCTGCCGCCGGATTCGCCCGCTCTGCACGTAATCCAGCACATCCGCGATGAATCGCACGATCATGCAATTTCCGGACATCGTAAAAAACGGGCGAAAGTGAAGAGCACCAGCTCGCTTGAGACTATCGAGGGAGTGGGGCCGAAGCGTCGCCAGATGCTGCTGAAGTATATGGGTGGGCTGCAGGGACTGCAGCAGGCCAGCGTCGAGGAAATTGCTAACGTACCGGGCATCTCTCACGGTCTGGCAGAAAAGATCTTCTACTCGTTGAAACATTAGGGGCTCTGTAGCAACATAGGGCTAATTTTTACTTACAACAGATAGTTACCCGTCACTATGCAATTTAATATCCCTACGTTGCTTACTCTGTTTCGCGTCATCCTGATCCCGTTCTTTGTGCTGGCGTTTTATCTCCCCTTTAGCTGGGCGCCGTTTGCCTGCGCGTTAATTTTCTTTGTCGCCGCCGTGACCGACTGGTTTGATGGTTTTCTGGCTCGTCGCTGGAATCAGAGCACCCGGTTTGGCGCCTTCCTGGACCCGGTGGCGGATAAAGTCATGGTGGCTATCGCCATGGTGCTGGTTGCCGAGCACTATCACACCTGGTGGGTCACGCTGCCGGCGGCGACCATGATCGCGCGTGAAATAATTATTTCGGCACTGCGCGAATGGATGGCTGAGCTGGGGAAACGCAGCAGCGTGGCGGTCTCGTGGATTGGCAAAGTTAAAACGACCGCACAGATGGCCGCCCTGGTATGGATGCTGTGGCGTCCTTATCCGTGGGTAGAGTGGGCCGGGATCGCGCTTTTCCTCGTGGCGGCGGTGCTGACGCTGTGGTCGATGCTGCAGTATCTGAACGCGGCGCGCGGCGATTTGCTTGATCAGTGATCGTTTCGCCGTTATTTTCAGCAAACGATGCAAAGTTGCGAAAAATACCGTTGACTCACCGCGAGAGATAAGTAGAATGCAACGCATCGAACGGCGGCACAGTCTTCCAGACGATAACAAAATCAAGTGATTAGCAAATAACTTGATAATGCGGGAATAGCTCAGTTGGTAGAGCACGACCTTGCCAAGGTCGGGGTCGCGAGTTCGAGTCTCGTTTCCCGCTCCAGATTAACAGCATCGGCAGTAGCGGGTGCTTCAGTATTAAAGGCGCGTTAGCAAAGCGGTTATGTAGCGGATTGCAAATCCGTCTAGTCCGGTTCGACTCCGGAACGCGCCTCCACTTTCTATCCCGAGCCCGGATGGTGGAATCGGTAGACACAAGGGATTTAAAATCCCTCGGCGTTCGCGCTGTGTGGGTTCAAGTCCCACTCCGGGTACCATTGGGATAAAAGCAGAATAATCAAAGCAATAAGCAGTGTCGTGAAACCACCTACGGGTGGTTTTTTTGTTTCAAAACCACCCATTTCATAATATCACTTCATACTAGTTTTCTTGTCCACCTTGCTCTTCCCCCAGGATAACCGCACCCGGCTAAACCGTCGCGCCTCGTGGAATAATGTCGTTGGGATTATTTCGCTCCCCCAAACCGGCAGGGGGAGGCAAATCGATACTCTGCGTGCCAGAGGCCGGAGGTGAAACCGTCTCTAGAGTTCGAGGTTGAACGAAAGGACTTTAGATATAATTACCATCTCATCTGTAAGCGAGGAGAATTTTCCGGTAAATCTTTCTTCAGACTCAGGTGTCAAACTATATAGTGAATAATTTTCACCCGAAGATATACGCTCCAGTTGAAGATAGGCGGGTTTCTGCAAGGCAAAAGCCAACAGATAGAAATTAGTCGTGTGGTGAGAAAGTTCAGTGACTAATTCAGGGAGTTGCTTTGCTATATCTATTTCCTCTCTACAGCAAATCACAAAAAGCTTCCCTTCTTTGCTTTTTAATATGTTTCTGAATCTTTTAACCGCTCGGACGTAATACTCATAATCAGCAGGGGTGTTTGGGTCGCGATGCGTGAATATATCATTCAGACGATATTTTTCTTTGTATTTATTGTGGTGTGCTCCGGGTTCTCGCGACTGGCGACGTAATGAGCTGTACTCATTTTTATCTAAAAATGAGGTAAAATCATCCCTCAGGCAGTCGATAATCATCGCTGGACAGGAAAATAGCCAGTCAAAAGGCAGTGATATCTTTTTCAGGTTGAATTTTTTCAATGTCCATGAAGTTAAACAATGGCTGCCCAGGGAGACAATATGTTTGACGTGCATTGAATCATCAGGAGCTCTCTCTGTTAACGCTTGTGGTGTGTAACTGAATTTATCAGATGACATTCTGGATTTCGTGAAAGCAATAAACTCGTCACTATGCATCAGCGATGAGTTAAGAAGTTCTGCTGATTCTGCAAGTGACTTATTAGCAATGGCGTTGAGGTAGTTTTTCAGACCATCGCTATCTGCCGGTCGACCGAGTAGCGTTTTATAGGTTGTTTTTATTAGATGTATTTTTAGGTATTTTTCTTTAATGTCATATCTCATTTTTTATCCAATTGAAGCTGTAGTCTTTCTTTATTTTATTGCTGCTAAAACAGGTAGGCATACAAATCGTGTGGGATTATGTCAAATAGACAGGATATTGGCAATCGAGGAAATACGGGCGGCTACAGAGGAAGCGGTTATTGAAGACGCTCGCAAGAATCTACGGATCCTGATACCTGAACTGACAGGGAAAATATCCCGGAGGAGAGCATCGCACGCAGGCGGATGAATACATCACGCTCAGCGGCGATCGTTCATTTGTCCCAGGACAAAACGATCTCTCCTTGCTACTATCAACCGGACTTTTATCCCAGCCTGCCGGAGGCATCATGTTCACAGGGCTTTGCGCATTTCCGTTGACGCCGCTGCATCAGCAGCATCTTGATGAAAAGGCGTTTATCCGTATTCTCTCTCGTCTTACCGATACCGGAGTCGACTCTCTGGGCATCTTAGGCTCGACCGGCAGCTACGCGTATCTGAGTCGTGAGCAGCGCAAGCGGGTGGTGCAGGTGGCGAAAGCGCATGTTGGGTCGATCCCGATGATGGTTGGCGTCGGCGCGATCGCTACCAGCGAGGTGCTGCGCCTGGTGGAGGATGCCCAGCAGGCCGGGGCGGATGCGTTATTACTGCCAATGATGTCCTATCAGCCGCTTTCTGCGGAGGAGATCTTTGCCTTCTACGAAGAGGTCTGTCGGCACGTCTCGGTTCCGGTTTGCCTGTATGACAATCCCCGCACCACTCACGTCACGCTGGCGGATGAGCTGCAGGGGCGCATCGCCGCCTTGCCGGCCATCGCCTCGATTAAAATTCCCGGCTTGCCTGAGCCGCAGGCGCGTGAGCGGGTGGCAACGCTACGCCGTCATCTTCCTGCCCGCGTTACGCTTGGCGCCAGCGGCGATGCCCTGGCGACGGCGGGATTGCAGGCCGGTTGCCAAGTCTGGTACTCGGTTTGCGGCGGGCTCTTTCCCCAGCTTTCAGGGGCGCTGGTAAGGGCGATTCGTTCTGGCGACGCGGCACGAGTTGCGGCGCTGAATGCGCAACTGGCCCCGCTCTGGCGATGCTTTGACCGCTATGGCGGCAGCCTGCGGGTAATCGCCAGCGCGGCGGCCATTCTGGGGCTGTGCGACCCTGACTGCCTTCCCCGCCCCTTGCTGCCGTTAGGGGAGGAGGCCATTCGCGATGTGGCGGCGGCGCTGCACGGCCTGGCCTGATGGGCATGGGCCGTGCAGCGCCTGGTGGCTTTCTGTCGGCAATTCGGCTACTGTAGGCCCGATTTTTACCATGCGAGCCTGTGAATGAATACCGGACCTTTAAACGAAAACGAACTGGAATGGCTGGACGAGACGCTGGCGAAATACGCCACCGAAGGCGCTATTCTGGATGTGTCTGAACTGGATGGCCTGCTGACGGCTATTCTCTCTGCGCCGACCGATATCGAACCAGCTCAGTGGCTGGTGGCGATCTGGGGCGGGGCGGATAATGTGCCGCGCTGGGCCAACGACCGCGAGCGCGATCGCTTTGTCGATCTGACGCTGCAGCATATGAGCGACATCGCTGAACGCCTGGAGTCCTATCCCGATCAGTTCGAACCGCTGTTTGGCACCCGCGAAGCGGAAGGTCAGGAGCTGACGATCGTCGAAGAGTGGTGCTTTGGCTACCTGCGCGGCGTAGCGCTGAGCGACTGGTCGACGCTGCCCGCTGAACTTCAGCCGGCGCTGGACGCTATCGCGCTCCACGGCAGCGAAGTGCAGTTTACCGCGCTGGATAATCTGACGGCGGATGAGTTTATCGACAGCATCGAGCGTATCACGCCGGCGGCGCTGGCGCTTTACCAGTACTGGATGGCGAATCCGCAGGCGGTGGTGGTTCCGCAGCCGGTCAGAAATGAGGCGAAGGTCGGACGCAACGATCCCTGCCCGTGCGGGAGCGGAAAAAAGTATAAGCAGTGCTGCTTAGCAAAATAAAACCAGGGGCCAGCCGGCCCCTTTTTTATCCCACCGCAGGCAGCAGTCCGGCGACGATACTGAACTGAATCGCCACAATACCGATCCCGCACAGCAGAACCAGCCACAGCGCCGGCGCGCCGCCGACCACCCGCCAGGCAGCCTGCGGATGTTGTCGGCGGCTCTTCATTGCCAGCAGGGCAGGCAACATCAGGGCCAGCACGGCGAGTGCCACCCCGGCGTAGCCCAGGGCCATAACAAAACCGCGGGGATAGAACAGGGCGAACGCCACCGGCGGCAGGAAGGTGATCGCGCCGCTCTGCAGACGTCCGCTGACGCTGTTTTTGCGTTGAAACACATCGGCCAGGTAATCAAACAAGCCGAGCGAGACGCCGAGGAATGAGGTCGCCAGCGCGAGGTCGGCAAACAGGTGCACGGCCAGCTCCACGTGCGGCGACGCCACCACTTCGCGGATCGCCTCCAGCAGACCGTTCAGACCGGCGTTTTTGGCCAGCAGCGCGGTAAAAGCGGGAGGGTTGATACTCCCCAGCGTCGCCAGCTGCCAGAAAATATAAGCCACCAGCGGAATAAAGCTGCCGATAATAAATACCCGGCGCAGTTTACGGATATCGCCGCCAAGATAGCTGACGATGCTCGGCACACTGCCGTGAAAACCAAAGGAGGTAAAGATCACCGGAATGGCGGACAGGGCCAGGCCTTGCTCAACCGGCAGCGTCAACAGATTGACCTGATGAATATGCGGCATCAGTAGCGCCAGCATAATCACCAGAAAGATGATTTTGGCGCTGAACAGGAAGCGATTGAATAAGTCGACCAGCGAGGTACCGATGCACACCACCGCCCCGCCCAGCGCCGTAAATAACAGTACGCCGGCCGCCGGCGGCAGCTGCCAGTCCAGCCACTGGTTGAGGCTGGAGGCGAGCAATTCACCGGCGCCACTGATATAGGCCGCCGTAAGGGCATACAGCAGAAACAGCATGCAGAACCCGGTTACCCACTGCCCGTAACGGCCCAGATAGCGTGCGGCCAGGGAACCAAGCCCCATGTCGGCAGGCACGTGCTGGTAGACTTCCAGCAGCAACAGGGCGGTATAGCACATCAACGCCCACAAGGTGAAAAGTAAACCCAGCGTGACGGCAAACCCGACGCCGGCGGCGGCCAAGGGCATCGCCAACATTCCTGCACCGATAGTGGTGCCAGCTACGATTAAAATACTGCCCAGAGTGCGGTTTTTCACGCTTTTCGCTATCCCTACAGCTAATAACAATAAATTATGCCGCGCAGAGTAGGGGATATTACAGCGTTCGTCAAATGAGGGTTACAAGTTCTGTAATTTTATCTTTACGCATTTAAGGGGGCGAAAGCCTGCGCTGGCGCAAGGCGCCGATGGCATGGCTGGCCTAAGCTGGTGGTTTTCAGGAGGGGTTATGTCTTCTATTCATGGTCATGAAGTTTTACAGATGATGCTCGCCTCGGGTGAGTCCTGGACGGTCGCCTCGCTGGAGGCCGCCATTCGCCGCCGCTTTGGCGAAGAGGCGCGGTTTCACACCTGTTCAGCAGAGAATCTAAGCGCCGCAGAGCTGGTGGCGTTTTTAGAGAAAAAAGGCAAATTTATTGCCAGAGAGGAAGGTTTTACTACCGCAGAAAATAAGATTTGCCGGCATTAAAATGGCCGCGACACGGGGGTGTCGCGGCGCGGAAGATTAATTCTGTGTGTCGAGGGTCGCCAGTTCTTTATCGATAAAGTACAGGCCTTCGCCACTTTTTCCAACGAGGGTCAGTTTATCAATCACCGATTTAAATAATTTCTCTTCTTCGTGCTGTTCAGCGACATACCACTGCAGGAAATTAAAGGTCGGGTAATCCTGACTGGTCATGGCGGCGTGCGCCAGTTCATTAATTTTTTGCGTGATCAGCTGCTCGTGCTCATAGGTCTGGCGGAACAGCTCGTCCAGTGAGGCATATTCGGCAAACGGGGAGGCGATCGCGTTGATGCGCGGCAGGCTACCGGTGTCGGTCAGGTAGTCGAACAGGCGCTGCATATGGGTCATCTCTTCCTGGGCATGGCGACGCAGGAAGGCCGCAGCCCCTTCAAAACTGTGGTAACTGCACCAGGCGCTCATCTGCTGATAAAGAAGAGAAGAATAAAGTTCAAGATTCATCTGTTCATTCAGTTTGTCGATCATTTCCGTTTTCAGCATTGTCGCGCTCCTGGAATTAAAAAATAGATGTTATCGGCTGCCACTATAATTTGTTATTTAATTATTTGCAAAAAGTAAATTTAAAAATGTTTTATTTAAAATGCTAATGGGAATAACACGCATTGGCAATTTAATAATAAATGAGAATGGTTTTAATTTATTATTAATTGTGGTGGAAAATGGTATGACCGGCCAACGGGCTGCGAGGTAGAGCGCGCGAGGTGAGGGGGGCATGCCTGGGGGCGGGGACCTGGCGACTGGACTGGCGGAGAGGGCGAAAGTGTGAAGCGCTGCGTAATTTTTAAAACAACTTTTCATAAAATTTGAAAGTTTGTTTTCCAGGTAGTAGAGTGCAGTCAACGCCAATGACATTCTGCGGGCAGGCCCGCACAGCATTCAGGAGAGTAAACCATGAAGATTGCACTGATGATGGAGAACAGCCAGGCGAACAAAAACGCCATCATCCTTAAGGAGCTTAGCGCCGTTGCTGACGAAAAAGGATTCCCGGTGTTCAACGTCGGCATGAGCGATGAGCACGATCATCATCTGACCTACATTCACCTCGGGATCATGGCCAGCATCCTGCTGAATTCGAAAGCGGTCGACTTCGTGGTCACCGGCTGCGGTACCGGTCAGGGGGCGCTGATGTCGCTGAATATTCACCCGGGCGTGGTCTGCGGCTACTGTATCGATCCGGCGGACGCGTTCCTATTTGCTCAGATCAACAATGGTAATGCGCTGTCGCTGCCGTTTGCCAAAGGTTTCGGCTGGGGCGCGGAGCTGAATGTACGCTTTATCTTTGAAAAAGCGTTTACCGGCCGCAACGGCGAAGGCTATCCGCCGGAGCGCAAAGAGCCGCAGGTACGAAATGCCGGGATCCTCAACCAGGTTAAAGCGGCAGTGGTAAAAGAAAACTATCTCGACACCCTGCGCGCCATCGATCCGGAGCTGGTGAAAACCGCGGTATCCGGCCCACGCTTCCAGCAGTGCTTCTTCGAAAACTGTCAGGATAAAGCCATCGAAGCCTTCGTTCGCCAGATCGTCGGTTAACCGTCATCAGGGCCAGCGCCGCTGGCCCTTCCATCATTATTTCTTCTTCTCCGACACGCTGCTGCCGGCCGTTTTGGCCAGATGCAGGCTGTCGATCATCCCTACCAGACAGATCACCGCGATAAAGACAAACGACAGACGAAAGCTGATCCCCGGTAGCGTGGAAAGGTGCAGCCAGTCGCCGACCTGCTCGCCCAGGCGAATGCCAATCGCCCCGAGCGTGATCCCCAGCCCCACCGCCAGCTGCGACGCGGTACTGAACAGCGTATTGGCATCACTCATCTGCGCGGCGGGGACATCGGCAAAGGCCAGCGTGCTTACGCCCGTAAACTGGATCGAGCGAAATACCCCGCCGAGATAAAGGATTAACATGATGGCCCAGACCGGCGTCTGCGGCGTGAGCAGCGCACAGGCCAGCAGTGAACAGACGTTCAGTGCACCGTTGATCAACAGCAGTCGGCGAAAGCCCAGCCAGCGGATCAGCGGCGTGGTGGCGGGTTTGATGGTCAAATTGCCGACAAACACCGCCAGCACCAGCAGGCCGGAGTGGAAGGGATCCATGCCGAACCCTACCTGAAACAGCAGCGGCAGCAGAAAGGGGACCGCGCTGATGGAGGAGCGGAACAGCGAGCCGCCATACATCGTCACCCGGAACGTTGGCACCTGCAGGGCGTCGAGACGAACCATGGGCGCCGTCGCCCGGCGGAAGTGGCGTATAGCATATGTCAGACAGCCGAAGCCAAGCACGGCGAGAGCCAGCGTCGGCCAGATCTGCGGCTGGTGATCGCCGAGCCGTTCCATCGCGGTGACCAGACTGACCATCGCGACTGCGGTGGTGATAAAGCCGGTGAGATCGAAGGAGCGCCGTTCCGTTTCGCGAATATCAGGGATAATGCGCAGCGCAAGGATGATGGCTGCGAGGCCCAGCGGGACATTGATAAAGAAGATCCAGTGCCAGCTGGCGTAGCGGGTGATAAAGCCGCCCAAAGGCGGGCCGATAATGGGGGCCACCAGCGCCGGCCAGGTGAGGGTAGCGATGGCTTTGATCAGCAGATGTTTCGGCGTGGTTCGCAGTACCGCCAGGCGACCGACAGGGACCATCAGCGCGCCTCCGATCCCCTGCAGGATACGCATGGCGACAAAAGTATGCACCTCGGTGGAGAGGCCGCAGAAGACCGAGGCAAGGGTAAAGATCGCCAGGGCGAGGGTAAAAATAGCGCGGGCGCCGAAGCGATCGGCGATCCAACCGCTGGCCGGGATCAGTACCGCTAGGGTGATCAGATAGGCGCTGATGCCGATATTCAGCTCGACCGCGGTGACGCCAAAATCTTTCGCCATATCGGGCAGCGCGGTGGCGATCACCGTCCCGTCGAGAAACTCCATAAAAAAAGCACCGGCCACCAGCAGCGCAGGCGCTGAAAAAGCACGTTCGTCTCTGGAAGAGATCGCGGTATTCATGTTGTCACTGCCATCAAGAATGTGAGCCTGAGCAAAGCGGCAGGAGAAGTTCCGCCAGCCAGTAGGGTAGATAAAAAAACCTGCGACGGCAGGTTTTTTTATCTGTGAAAATTTAGGGTACTATTACGCTCCTGAAAAAAGGAGTAATTAATGTCTCAACATCTTACCGAACACGATGAGCTGGTTTCCGATGTGGTTGCTTGCCAGCTGGTTATCAAACAGATCCTCGATGTCATTGACGTCATTGCGCCCGTGGAAGTGCGTGAAAAAATGACTACTCAGTTGAAAGCTATCGACTTCGCCAGCCATCCGGCCTCTGCCGATCCGGTGACCCTTCGCGCGGTGCAAAAAGCGATCGCATTGATTGAGCTGAAGTTTACCCCGCAGGAAGAGACGCATTAATAACAGGCCTCGCCGTTTACCGGCGGGGCCTTCTTCTTTAATGGGAAACGACGGTCTGCGCAGGCGCAGGGGCAGCATCTTTGAACAACTTGCTGTTGCCCCAACACTCTTCGTAGCGATGACCGACCAGATCCTCCACGATAACTCGTACATCCGGCGCGATATCGCTGATTTTTCCGCCCGCTTTGATCCGCGCGACTTCCTGCAGCACCACCAGATGAGCTTTACGATCCAGCTTCATCTGCTTGCTGAAGACGATGGCGGCCAACGCTAACGCGATCACCCCGACGCAGAATACCACCGCGATAGCGGTCACCGCGCTTTCCGGTTGGCTGTGCGCTTTTGACTGGAAACCGTAGAAGCTCAGGATCGCCCCCATCGAGAACACCACAATCGAGCGCAGAATTTTCCCTGAGAAGGTCATGGCGCCGGCATAGATCCCTTCCCGACGGCGTCCGGTGTAGATCTCATCGACATCGGCCAGGAAGGTGTAAACGGTCCAGGGAATGTAGTAAACCCCGCCGGTACCCAGGCCGAACAGCACGGTAATGCCGAACATCAGCACCGTCGCCAGGCCTGACGGCAGATGGAAGAACCACAGCGAGGTATACAGCAGGACCGCGAAAATCACGATCCCCAGCGCCAGAATATAGGGTTTACTGAAGCCTTTTTTCACGCACAGGCCGATAAACAGCGCCGTAGAGATCAGCTGCAGAATCGAGTTCAGGCTATTCAGTCCGGCGACCATCGCCGGGTCGTGCTGAAGAACGAATATCACGAAATAGGTAAAGATGGAGGCAAACAGCCATTCAGCGCCAAACCCGCACAGGTACATACCAAGATGTTTGCGGAATACGCGCAGATAAAAGGTGGAACGCATGTCTTTTGCCAGCGACAGCAGGGTGCTCAGCAGCCCTTTCCTGGCGCTGGTTTCTATCTCTTCCTCGCGCTTTCGTTCCCAGCTGCAAAGCCACAGGCAGGAAATCGCGACGATGAGGATAACGCCGTAGGTCAGACCGGTGAGGAAGAAAGGGGTGGCAGAATCTTTGCCATACAGCAGAATGAACTGTCCGGGAATAAACGCCGCAAGGAAGTTGGCTAGCTTGCCGAAAATGGCTTTATAGCCGGTCAGTTTTGAGCGCAGCGAGAAATCATCGGTCATCTCTGTCGCCAGCGTTTCATAAGGCACCATGATAGAGGTGTAGATGATCTCAAACACCACATAGGTGCAGAGGTAGTACCAGAAACTCAGGCCTTCCACCCACAGCAGCGGGTAGAACATCATCAAGGGGATGCCGATCAGCAGAAAGAAACGCCGGCGGCCAAAGCGCTTGCCTAAGCGCGTTTTGCCAAAGTTATCGGTGAGATAGCCCATCAGCGGGTTGCTGATAGCATCGATGATGCTGGCGACGGAGAAGATAAATGAGGCCTCGATCAGCGTCAGGCCGCAAAAAGTCGTATAAAAATAGAGCAGCCAGGCGCCGCTTATCGCCAGCGCGCCACTCCCCAACAGATTACCACCGCCGTAAGCTAACTGATGGCGTAACAAGATCGGTCTTCCCTGCAGCCCTTCAGGGGCTGAAGCCGTGTATCTAGCCATAAAAAATAAACCTCGTGTTTTATATTTTTGAAACACTGTTTTTATATTTCTTTGTGGCTTGATAAAAAGTGACCGCGCTCACTAATCCCTGAGAAGGGGTAACGGTGACGAGGGAATGCGATCGCGTTAAAACTTTTTTATTCTATTGGGGAATAAATGAGGTGGAAAAATTGACATAACTGATTTAAAGCGAGAGACGGGGCAGCGTGGGCACGCTCCCCCTGACAGAGCAAAAATGGCTGACTAATGCGGCTTCCGTGGTTCTCCGACCAATGCCATCAGACGCCGATCGGTCTGCTCCATTCCGAGACCAGCTTTATCGGCATTGCGGATTTCCTCAAGCACGCTTTGCAACAGCAGACCATCCTGTTGCTGCTCTTCCGCCAGCAGCGTCAGAAATCGCCAGGTGTTGTCGTCGCTTTGTGCCCTGGCTTCTTCGGCAAGACCGCTCAGCATACTGCTTCGCTGTTGGTAATCGTTCAGGGTTTGGGTAAACAGATCTTCCAGCGAGGTGCATTCGGGATTACAGGCGCGGTCGGGATTCACTATCGGCCAGCTGCCGGCTTTTTTCAGATAGTCAAATACGCGCATGGTGAGGGTAATGCTGCTTTGCGCGCGGGTGCGCAAAAATGTCGCGGCGCCGTCGAAGCGATGCCGGGCACACCACTCGCTTAAGTTCAGGTAAACGTTAGAGGCGTGAAACTCAAGATTCATCTGGGTGTTTAGCTTTTGTGCCATTCCTGGAACTGCCATAAAAAAATATCCTTATTAACCGGGAAGGGGTTACTGATGCGTGTCGACAGATCCTGCGGATAACCACAAGATAAAATAGTGACACGCGGCACTGTTGCAGAATAATAAAACTCTACACATTCCGTATGAGTCGGGTATTTTTTCCATTTGCCGACGATTTAAGAATACTCGCTCAACGGAATTAAGAAAACTCTCAATCGCGGTAATTTACGTTTTGTTACACCATTATTTTTAGAGGGTATCTGGACTGAAATCATGCGCCGTTGGCCGGGGCTTGCTGGCATCGCGTTAGTGATAAGTTATAGGTATTTGACTACGAAATTTGTCGTAGAACAGAGCGGAATAAGTTATTTCAAGCGTAATGTTTCTGGCTAATGATCATTATTTTTATTTTTTGTTGCAGGCTTTTATTTGAAGCGGAATATTTTTTCAATTCGGTATTAATTACGGAAAAGATCCGTTTTTTCGCGATATTAAGCGGTCCCGGTCGCCCGGCGATACGGGGCTGTTGTCACTGAGGAGGCACAGAGGCGAACGCCCTTTACGAGGCCGGCAATCGCCGGGGATAACAGCGCTGTAACCCTCTGTTAAACATCCTCTGACATCACAAGGATAAGTCTGCTGGTGGTATAGATGATCCTGCTATAGCCCGGTAAAATTGTATGACAATTGTGTCATTTTTTATGTCATTTTTTGCTAAATGTATGCACGCAATTACTGTAATTCCGCGATGTGATAATGCTCTCGTATGGAGAAATAATTTCCGGGTATTACTACTCTAACAACGGCAGTGGGGTATGCGATTTTTCTAATGCCTTGTTTTGATGCCGATAAAATTGTTAATTCCGATTTTTCCCTACATGAAAGCGAATTAAAGCTGGAGTTTACCATGCACAAATTTACTAAAGCGCTGGCGGCCATTGGTCTTGCTGCGGTTATGTCACAATCAGCTATGGCGGAAAATTTGAAACTGGGTTTTCTGGTGAAGCAGCCGGAAGAGCCATGGTTCCAGACTGAGTGGAAATTTGCTGATAAAGCAGGAAAAGATTTAGGGTTTGACGTCATTAAAATTGCGGTTCCGGATGGTGAGAAAACCCTCAACGCAATCGACAGCCTGGCAGCCAGCGGCGCGAAGGGCTTTGTCATCTGTACCCCCGATCCCAAGCTCGGGTCGGCGATTGTCGCCAAAGCGCGCGGCTATGACATGAAGGTCATTACCGTCGATGACCAGTTCGTCAATGCGAAAGGCAAACCGATGGAGAGCGTACCGCTGGTGATGATGGCGGCCAGCGAAATCGGCGCCCGCCAGGGGCAGGAACTCTATAAAGAGATGCAAAAACGCGGCTGGGATGTTAAAGACACCGCGGTGATGGCTATCACCGCCGATGAGCTGGACACCGCCCGTCGTCGCACCACCGGCTCCATCGATGCCCTGAAGGCAGCCGGCTTCCCGGACGCGCAAATCTACCGCGTGCCGACAAAATCTAACGATATCCCGGGGGCGTTTGACGCCGGTAACTCCATGCTGGTCCAGCACCCGCAGGTGAAACACTGGCTGATCGTGGGGATGAACGACAACACCGTGCTCGGCGGCGTGCGTGCCACTGAAGGCCAGGGCTTTAAAGCACCGGATGTGATTGGCATCGGCATCAACGGTGTGGATGCGGTCAACGAACTGTCGAAGGCGCAACCGACCGGCTTCTATGGTTCCCTGCTGCCAAGCCCGGATATTCATGGCTATAAAACCAGCGAAATGCTCTACAACTGGGTCACTAAGGGCGTTGAGCCGCCGAAGTTCACGGCGGTGACCGATGTGGTGCTGATTACCCGCGATAACTTCAAAGAAGAGCTGGCGAAAAAAGGGCTGTAACAGCCTGGTTGAACTGGCCCCCGCCGCGGCGGGGGCTGAGTGCTGAAGAGCGGAGTCGTTATGCAACAGTCTACCCCTTATCTCTCATTTCGCGGCATCACCATGACGTTCCCTGGCGTAAAGGCTTTGTCCGATATCAGTTTTGACTGCTACCCCGGACAGATCCACGCGCTGATGGGTGAAAATGGCGCAGGCAAATCGACGCTGCTGAAAATTCTCAGCGGCAACTATATTCCGACCGCTGGCCACCTGCAGATCGGCGGCCAGCAGATGGCGTTCAGCAATACCATGGAGGCGCTGAACGCCGGCGTGGCGATTATCTACCAGGAGCTGCATCTGATCCCGGAGATGACCGTCGCCGAAAATATCTATCTTGGCCAGCTACCGCACAGAGGCGGTATCGTCAACCGATCGTTGCTCAACTATGAGGCCCGCCTGCAGCTGGAACATCTGGGGCTGGATATCGATCCGGAGACGCCGCTGAAGTATCTCTCTATAGGCCAGTGGCAGATGGTGGAGATTGCCAAAGCGCTGGCGCGCAATGCCAAGATCATCGCTTTCGATGAACCGACCAGTTCGCTCTCCGCCCGCGAGATAGACAATCTGTTTCGCGTTATCCGCGAACTGCGGGAGGAGGGGCGAGTCATCATCTATGTTTCGCACCGGATGGAAGAAATTTTTGCCCTCAGCGATGCCATCACCGTCTTTAAGGATGGCCGCTATGTCTGCACTTTTGACGATATGCCGAGCGTCAGTCATGACGCGCTGGTTCAGGCGATGGTGGGGCGCAATCTGGGCGATATATACGGCTGGAAACCTCGCCCCTATGGCGAAGAGCGGCTGCGTCTGGAGGAGGTCAAAGCACCGGGCGTGCGTACGCCGGTCAGCCTCTCGGTACGCAGTGGCGAAATCGTCGGCCTGTTCGGGCTGGTGGGCGCCGGGCGCAGCGAACTGATGAAAGGCTTATTTGGCGGCACCCGGATCACCGGCGGTCAGGTGTATATCGATGGCCAGCCCGTCGACATTCGTAAACCGGCCCAGGCCATTCAGGCCGGGATGATGCTGTGCCCGGAAGATCGCAAAGCGGAGGGGATTATTCCGGTTCACTCCGTACGCGACAATATCAATATCAGCGCCCGGCGCAAGCATATTCACGCTGGCTGCCTGATCAACAACGCCTGGGAGGCAGACAATGCCGATCAGCATATCCAGTCGCTGAACATTAAAACACCGGGCCCGGAACAGCTGATCATGAACCTGTCGGGCGGCAACCAGCAGAAAGCAATCCTTGGCCGCTGGCTGTCGGAAGAGATGAAGGTGATCCTGCTCGATGAGCCCACCCGCGGCATCGACGTCGGCGCCAAACATGAAATTTACAACGTGATATATGGCCTCGCCGCCTCAGGTGTTGCCGTGGTGTTTGCCTCCAGCGACCTGCCGGAAGTGCTGGGCGTCGCCGACCGCATCGTGGTGATGCGCGAAGGGCAAATCGCCGGCGAACTGCTGCATGAAGAAGCCAATGAACAGCAGGCGTTAAGCCTTGCGATGCCAAAAGTGAGTCAGGCTGTCGCCTGAGTAAGGAGTAAATGATGTCATCTGTGACTACGTCTGGCGCTACCCGCTCTGCCTTTAGCTTTGCCCGAATTTGGGATCAGTTTGGCATGCTGGTGGTGTTTGCTGTGCTGTTTATCGGCTGCGTAATTTTTGTGCCCAACTTTGCCTCATTCGTCAATATGAAGGGGCTGGGGCTGGCGATCTCGATGTCCGGAATGGTGGCCTGCGGCATGCTCTTCTGCCTGGCCTCCGGCGATTTTGACCTGTCGGTGGCGTCGGTTATCGCCTGTGCCGGGGTCACTACCGCAGTGGTGATTAACCTGAGCGAAAGCCTGTGGCTGGGGATTGCCGCCGGCCTGCTGCTGGGCGCGGTCAGTGGTCTGGTCAACGGCTTTGTCATTGCGCGCCTGAAGATTAACGCCCTGATCACCACCCTCGCGACGATGCAAATCGTCCGGGGCCTGGCCTACATTATCTCCGACGGGAAAGCGGTGGGGATCGAAGATGAGCGCTTCTTCACTCTCGGCTACGCCAACTGGTTTGGTCTGCCGGCGCCAATCTGGCTGACGGTCGCCTGCCTGGTGGTTTTCGGATTATTACTAAACAAAACCACCTTTGGCCGTAATACGCTGGCTATTGGCGGCAATGAAGAGGCGGCGCGTCTGGCCGGGGTCCCGGTGGTGCGCACCAAGATTATTATCTTTGTGCTCTCCGGTCTGGTATCGGCCGCCGCGGGGATCATTCTGGCGTCGCGGATGACCAGCGGCCAGCCGATGACCTCGATTGGCTATGAGCTGATTGTTATTTCAGCCTGCGTGCTGGGCGGGGTATCGCTGAAGGGCGGGATCGGCAAGATCTCCTACGTGGTCGCCGGGATCCTGATCCTCGGGACCGTGGAGAACGCGATGAACCTGCTGAACATCTCGCCTTTCTCACAATACGTCGTGCGCGGTGTGATCCTGCTGGCGGCGGTGATTTTTGACCGCTACAAACAAAAAGCCAAACGCGCGGCCTGATTTCAGGCATAACTTTTAAGTCTACAGAGTAATTACCGCCAGCGCCCGTTTCGCTGGCGGTAACTATCAAAAATGGCGAGGTTGGTCACACTGTCTATACTTACATGGCTAACATATAATTAACAACCAGCTTCGGCTGGCCATGATAAGGAGGAAACAGGGTGGATAACCAGATATCTGTACCGCCTGCGCTAACCGGAAACTACGCTTTTTTCTTTGACCTCGACGGTACTCTTGCCGATATCCAACCGCACCCCGATCAGGTGGTGATACCCGACAACACGCTGCAGGCGCTCAACGCGCTGGCCCAGCAGCAGGGTGGGGCGGTGGCATTGATTTCAGGGCGCTCAATGGCTGAACTTGACGCGCTAACCCATCCCTGGCGGCTACCGCTGGCCGGCGTTCACGGGGCAGAACGCCGTGATATCAATGGTAAAACCTATATCGTTTCTCTGCCGTCGGCGCTGCGCGATGAAATCGCGACTGAGCTGACCTCGGCGCTGCAGGGGCTCCCCGGCTGCGAGCTGGAGAATAAAGAGATGGCCTTCGCGCTGCACTACCGCCAGGCTCCGCAGCAGCAGAGCGCAGTACTGGAGCTGGCTCAGCGCATCGTTCAGCGCTACCCGCTGCTGGCATTGCAGCTGGGTAAATGCGTGGTGGAGATTAAACCCCGCGGAGTGAACAAAGGGGAGGCGATCAGCGCCTTCATGCAGGAGGCGCCGTTTGCCGGCCGCGAACCGGTTTTTGTCGGCGATGATTTGACCGATGAGGCGGGATTTAGCGTGGTTAATCAACTGCAGGGAATGTCGGTAAAAGTCGGCGCCGGGGAAACTCAGGCGCACTGGCGGTTGGCGGATGCCGCCGCTGTAAGGACGTGGTTGCAACATTTGGCGTATGACGCGCAAACCGAAAGGAGGGATGACCATGAGTCGTTTAGTCGTAGTCTCTAACCGTATCGCCTTACCGGACGATAAAAAATCGAGCGCTGGCGGTCTGGCCGTCGGCATCCTGGGGGCACTGAAAGCGGCGGGGGGTCTGTGGTTTGGCTGGAGCGGCGAAATTGGCGATGACCAGCAGCCGCTGAAGCAGGTCTCCCGCGGAAATATCTCCTGGGCGTCGTTCAACCTGAATGAACGGGACCATGATGAATATTACAACCAGTTTTCCAACGCCGTGCTGTGGCCGGCCTTCCACTATCGTCTTGACCTGGTCAGCTTCCAGCGCGAAGCCTGGGAGGGATATCTGCGGGTCAACGCGATGCTGGCGGACAAGCTTCAGCCGCTGATCGAGCCAGACGATACGCTGTGGATCCATGATTACCATCTGCTGCCGTTCGCCAGTGAACTGCGTAAGCGCGGAGTGAACAACCGGATCGGCTTCTTTTTGCATATTCCATTCCCGACGCCGGAGATTTTTAACGCGCTACCGCCGCATGCCGAGCTGCTGGAGCAACTGTGCGATTACGATCTGCTGGGCTTCCAGACCGAAAGCGACAGAACCGCCTTTCTTGACAGCATTGCCATGCAGACCCGGCTCTCCGATCTCGGGGACAAACGCTATCAGGCATGGGGTAAGGCGTTCAGTACCGAGGTTTATCCGATTGGGATCGATCCGGACGAA
The DNA here is from genome assembly GCF_057784655.1 of Klebsiella sp. PK18. NCBI lineage: Bacteria > Pseudomonadati > Pseudomonadota > Gammaproteobacteria > Enterobacterales > Enterobacteriaceae > Klebsiella > Klebsiella sp. PK18. The sequence continues at coordinate 1,872,086 of NZ_CM173493.1, forward strand.
ATTACGCGCAACGCCAAAGGCCCGCTGCCGCCGAAGCTGGCTCAGCTGAAGAATGAGCTGAAAAATGTGAAGAATATCTTCTCCGTGGAGCGGCTTGACTACTCGAAAGGGTTGCCGGAGCGATTCCTCGCCTATGAGACGCTGCTTGAGAAGTACCCTCAACATCATGGCAAGATCCGTTATACCCAGATCGCGCCCACTTCCCGTGGCGATGTACAGGCCTATCAGGATATTCGTCACCAGCTGGAAACTGCAGCCGGACGCATCAATGGCCAGTTTGGCCAGCTTGGCTGGACCCCGCTCTACTACCTGAACCAGCATTTTGACCGTAAGCTGCTGATGAAGGTCTTCCGCTACTCTGACGTCGGGCTGGTGACGCCGCTGCGTGATGGCATGAACCTGGTGGCGAAAGAATACGTCGCGGCGCAGGATCCGGATAACCCCGGGGTGCTGGTGCTGTCGCAGTTTGCCGGGGCGGCGCAGGAGCTGACCAGCGCGCTGATCGTCAACCCTTACGATCGCGATGAGGTTGCCACCGCGCTGGATCGTGCTCTCAGCATGCCGCTGGCGGAACGTATCGCCCGTCATTCCGCGATGCTGGACGTGATCAGAGAGAATGATATTCATAACTGGCAGGCGCGTTTTGTCGACGATCTGCAGCATATTTCGCCGCGCAGCGAGGAGAGCCGTCTGCGGGGGAAGATAGCCACCTTCCCTAAACTGGCCTAGTTCAGGAAAAGGGCTAACCGGCGTTAGCCCTTTTCAAGGGAAACCAGCAGAACATCGACGCCGCTACTGCCGACGATATTTTTCGCCGAGCAGGTGGCGCGCGAGAAAAGCGAGTGGTTGTGATTGCCGCAGATCACCAGATCAACCTTGTGCGACAGGCAAAAGTCTTTGACATGGTGACCCAGTTCGCCGCAGGCGATGGTCATTTTTTCTATCGGGTAGTCCGCCTGACGTGCCAGCTCATTGAGAAACTCCCGCGTTTCTTCCTGCATCAGCTCACGCAGATTTTCCATCATCGGTGCGGCGAACTGGTTATACATTTCCGGATCCGTGGCGAAGGTAATAAAGCTCACTTTCGCGTTAACGGGGCGGGCAATTGACACCGCTTTTTTAATTAATATCTGACTTTCCGGCGTTGGCGCGACGGCAACCAGCAGATGTGAATAAGGCATCTGGCCTCCTTGAGATACGCGGAATAACCCTTCTTTCTTTACTCCTGTTTCCCCAGCGGCGCAAGGGTTGCTCCCGTGATTTGCGACGCTCTTCGCCAGTCCGTGTTTTCCTCACAAGATCACATAAATGAACCTGCCTTTTTATTTAAAAGAAATGCTGTTTTATAAATGAGTGAAGTAGAGACATCGTCTCTTTGTCATTTTGCCACCGGCAGTTGTTCCGTGGCAAAAACACAAAGGTAACGTCGTTTCACTGCTTTTAGTGTAGCCAGGTACCCACTCCCTTCCGGTGGCAAATCCGGAACGATTGTCGGCGTTCTTTTAATAAAAGACACAGGATCACGGCGATGAAAACACGAAAAATTGGACTGGCTAACTACCTGGCCTACGGCGCGGGCGATTTTCTCGGCGCCGGCACGACAGCGCTAACTGCCGCATGGCTACTCTACTTTTACACGACCTTCTGCGGACTGACCCCGATTGAGGCCACGCTTATTTTTGCTGCTGCCCGCGTGCTGGATGCGGTGGTGAGCCCGCTGATGGGCTTTCTCACCGATAACTTCGGCACCACCTGGCTCGGAAAGCGCTTCGGCCGCAGAAAATTCTTTATTCTGCTCGGTATTCCGTGCGTATTCAGCTATTCAGCGATGTGGGTCGGCGAGATGGGCTTCTGGTACTACCTCGTCACCTATCTGCTGTTTGATATGGTTTACACCATGATTCTGGTGCCCTACGAAACGTTGGTGCCAGAGATGACTGATGACTTTAAACAGAAAACCAAATTTTCTGGCGCGCGCATCTCGATGGCGCAAATGTCGGCGATTTTAGCCTCCTTTCTGCCGGGGATCCTCCTCACCTGGCTCGGGAAAGACAATGCCAGCTCATTCTTTTATGCCAGTCTGGTGTTCTCGGTCCTGTGCGCGGTGATGCTGACCTTCGTCTGGTGCTTCACGTGGGAACGGCCGCGTGAGGCGTGGTCAGAGGCGGCGCTGCGGGCGGAAGCGGAAAAACAAAACTTAACCCTCGCTCAGAGCCTCAATCGCCTGGTGATTGAGCTAAGCTCCACGCTGCGGATAAAAATTTTCCGCCAGCACCTCGGCATGTATCTGGGGGGCTATATCGCCCAGGACGTCTTCAATGCCGTGTTTACCTATTACGTGGTTTTTGTCCTGATGCAGGAAGCCTCTGTCGCCTCGAATCTGCTCGGGACGATGGCCATCTTCCAGTTTATTGCGGTGATCGCCATGATCCCGTTGTGCATTCGCTTTGGCCCCGCGCCGTCCTACCGCATGGTGGTGGTCCTGTTTGGCCTGAGCTCGCTCTCGTATGCGCTGCTCTATTACGCCGGACTGAGCGACGTCTATTCCTTACTGCTGCTCATCTCTGCTGTCGCCGGTCTGGGACGCGGCGGGATTAACTACGTACCGTGGAATACCTACACCTATATTGCCGACGTCGACGAGGCGATCACCGGCCAGCGCCGCGAAGGAATTTTTGCCGGCATCATGACGCTGACCCGCAAAGCCTCGCAGGCGGGGGCGGTCATGCTGGTGGGTATCATCATGCAGCTGTCAGGGTTTGTCTCCGGGCAAAAAATACAACCGCCAGGCGTGAGCCATACCATTTTACTGATCCTCAGCGTCGGCACCCTGGTGGTGTTAGCCTGCGGCTTCCTCGTCTCGCTACGCTTCAAGCTCAACCTGCACACCCACAGCATCCTGCGCAGTGAAACCCTCAGAATGCGCGATCTCGGCTGTGCCCAGCCGGAACAGACCATTGCAGAACACCGCGCGGTGGTCGAGATGCTGGCGGGGATGCCTTACGACTGCCTGTGGGGCAATAACAATATTGGCTATCTGAATCGTCATAAACCTGCTGCCCCGGGGCTCACCCAGGGCGGCGCTTTGAATTCGACATACACCCGAGGTTAACAACATGAAAGTTTGGCCAGTCAAACATAGCCCATTACTGTGTCAGCCTGAGCGTTTTATCGCCCGCAGCGAACTGCAGGCACTGATCCGCAACGTGACGCAAAACCTGGTGAACATTAAGGATGAGAGCGGGCAATTTTTACTGCGCCTCGATGACGGGCGCGTGATCGATACCAAAGGCTGGGCCGGCTGGGAGTGGACCCACGGCGTTGGGCTGTACGGCATCTATCAGTATTATCAGCAAACCGGCGATATCGAGATGCGCGATATCATCGACCGCTGGTTTGCCGACCGCTTCGCCGAGGGGGCAACGACCAAAAACGTCAATACGATGGCCCCGTTCCTGACCCTGGCATACCGCTTTGAAGAGACTGGCCGGATGGCGTATCTGCCGTGGCTGGAGAGCTGGGCGGAGTGGGCGATGTACGAGATGCCGCGCACCGAACAGGGCGGCATGCAGCACATGACCCTGGCGGAGGAGAACCATCAGCAAATGTGGGATGACACGCTGATGATGACCGTGTTGCCGTTAGCCAAAATTGGCAAGCTGCTTCACCGCCCACAGTATGTGGAGGAGGCGACCTACCAGTTCCTGCTCCATGTGCAGAACCTGATGGACCGGGAGACCGGGCTGTGGTTTCACGGCTGGAACTATGAGGGACGGCACAACTTTGCCCGGGCGCGCTGGGCGCGGGGCAACAGCTGGCTCACCATGGTGATCCCGGATTTTCTGGAGCTGGTGGATCTCCCCGAGGGGAACGCGGTACGGCGTTATCTGATGACGGTACTCGACGCACAGATTGCCGCCTTAGCAAAATGCCAGGACGACAGCGGCCTGTGGCATACCCTGCTGGACGATCCGCACTCTTATCTTGAGGCCTCCGCGACCGCCGGCTTTGCCTACGGCATTCTCAAAGCGGTGCGCAAGCGTTACGTCGGGCAGCACTATGCCGGGGTGGCTGAAAAAGCGATTCGCGGGATTGTGCAGAATATTTCGCCGCAGGGGGAGCTGCTGCAGACCTCGTTTGGCACCGGAATGGGGGCAGACCTTGATTTTTATCGCCAGATCCCGCTTACCTCGATGCCCTATGGCCAGGCGATGGCGATCCTTTGTCTGACGGAGTATCTGCGCAAGTATTTCTGAGCAGGGGGCCCCGCTGACGGGGCGCTGAATAAAACTAACCCGGCTTTCGCCGGGTTGTTTGTTACATACGCTCTACGGTTTCGATACCCAGGGTATCGAGACCCAGCTTGAGGGTTTTCGCCGTCAACAGCGCCAGCTTCAGGCGGCTGTTGCGGGTCTCTTCGCTTTCCGCGCTGAGGATCGGGCAATGCTCGTAGAAGCCGGAGAATAGCCCCGCCAGATCGTACAGGTAGGCGCACATCACGTGCGGCGTCCCTTCGCGAGCGACCACGGAGAGGGTCTCTTCAAACTGCAGCAGGCGCGCGGCCAGCTGGGCTTCGCGATCTTCGGCGATGACCACCGGCGCATCGATCATCGCGTTTTCGTCGATGCCGGCTTTGCGGAACACGGAGAGCACGCGGGTATAGGCATACTGCATATACGGCGCGGTGTTGCCTTCGAACGCCAGCATATTATCCCAGTCAAAAACGTAATCGGTGGTGCGGTTTTTCGACAGATCGGCATATTTCACCGCGCCGATACCGACCACTTTCGCCAGATTTTCCAGCTCGTCAGCCGACATGTCCGGGTTCTTCTCCGCTACCAGGCGACGGGCGCGCTCCAGCGCTTCGTCCAGCAGATCGGCCAGCTTCACGGTACCGCCGGCGCGGGTTTTAAACGGCTTGCCGTCTTTCCCCAGCATCATACCGAACATATGGTGCTCCAGCGGCACAGAGTCCGGCACGTAGCCTGCTTTACGCACGATGGTCCACGCCTGCATCAGGTGCTGGTGCTGACGAGAATCGATGTAATAGAGCACGCGGTCGGCGTGCAGCGTTTCATAGCGATACTTCGCGCAGGCGATATCGGTGGTGGTGTAAAGGTAGCCGCCATCTTTTTTCTGGATGATGACGCCCATCGGTTCGCCTTCCTTGTTTTTGTACTCATCAAGGAACACCACGGTGGCGCCTTCGCTCTCGACGGCCAGCCCTTTGGCTTTCAGATCGGCGACGATCCCCGGCAGCATCGGGTTGTACAGGCTCTCACCCATTACGTCATCGCGGGTCAGCGTCACATTCAGGCGATCGTAGGTGATCTGGTTTTGCGACATGGTGATGTCGACCAGCTTACGCCACATCTGCAGGAAGTACTGATCGCCGCCCTGCAGTTTAACCACGTAGCTACGTGCGCGCTCGGCAAAGGCTTCGTCTTCATCGTAGTGCTTTTTCGCTTCGCGATAGAAACCTTCGAGGTCGGCCAGGGCCATCTCACCGGCGTTTTCCTGCTGCTGTTTTTCCAGATACGCGATCAGCATACCGAACTGGGTGCCCCAGTCGCCGACGTGGTTGGCGCGGATCACCTTATGACCCAGGAACTCCAGGGTACGGACTGAAGCATCGCCAATGATGGTCGAACGCAGATGGCCAACGTGCATCTCTTTCGCTACGTTGGGTGCCGAGTAGTCGACGACGATAGTCTGCGCCTGCGGTTTCGTGACGCCCAGGCGCTCAGACTGCAGCGCGCGGTTGACGTTGTCCGCCAGAAAAGCAGGATCGAGGAAAATATTGATAAAGCCCGGCCCGGCGATTTCAACCTTGTTGGCAATGCCGTTGAGGTCAAGATGAGACAGTACCTGCTCTGCAAGTTGTCGCGGCGCCATGCCCAGTTTTTTGGCGACAGCCATCACGCCGTTGGCCTGATAGTCACCGAACTGAACTTTTGCTGACTGGCGGACCTGAGGTTCGCAATCGGCAGGCGCGCCTGCCGCGATCAGGGCCTGGCTGACTTTTTCTGAGAGAAGAGCCTGAATATTCACCGGAATACCTTACGTGTAATGCGCCTGCCCCCGAGGGAGGCAGCGCCATAATGTGGACAAATTAGGGCGGGAGTATACTGCATTTGTCCCCGTCCGTCAGCATTGCGCGCGGCGCGGCGGCGTGCGCAATCCATCGCCGTTCAGTTGCCCATCAGCAGGGCGGCGGTTGGTCCGCAGACCGAAACACGGTAAATTACCTTTTCATTACTGACGAGCATCATTGACGAGCAAACCCATGGCAAACTGGCAGCAAATTGAACAACTGGCCGATATTACGGCGGATCTCCCGCGATTTTCCGATGCGCTTCAGCGCTTCACTGCGCGACTGGGACTGGAGATCGCCGGGCTCGACGCCGACCATATCTCCCTGCGCTGTCATCAGAATACCACTGCGGAACGCTGGCGCCGCGGTCTGGAACAGTGCGGAACCCTGCTGTCGGAGAATATGATTAACGGCCGGCCCATTTGCCTGTTCAAGCTGGCGGAGCCGGTCTGCGTGGCGCACTGGCGCTTCCATATCATTGAGCTGCCGTGGCCGGGTGAAAAGCGTTATCCCCATGAAGGCTGGGAGCATATTGAAATTGTCCTGCCTGGCGATCCGGCAACCTTAAATGCCCGCGCGCTGGCGCTGCTGGCCGATGATGGACTCAGCCAGCCGGGGATCGTCGTCAAAACCAGCTCGCCGAAAGGGCAGCATGAGCGTCTGCCGAATCCCACCCTGGCGGTGACCGACGGCAGCGTGACGGTGAAATTTCATCCGTGGTCGATTGAACAAATCGTCGCCAGCGAGCAAGCTGATACGTAACAGTGTGAAGCCGCGCGGCGTCTGCCGCGTGAAATCATGACATGCTGCAAAGGTTGTCTGGATCAGGGAGAGAGGAATGGCGGTACTGGAAGTGTGTTGCTACAGCATGGCGTGCGCTCGGGAGGCTGAGCGCTGCGGCGCCGATCGTATTGAACTCTGCGCCGCGCCGCAGGAAGGGGGATTAACACCCTCTTATGGGGTGCTGGTCTCGGTCCGCGAGGCGATTACCCTCCCGGTGCATCCGATCGTTCGCCCGCGCGGCGGCGATTTCTGCTACACCGAAGAGGAGTTCGCCGCGATGCTTAGCGATATCCGCATGGTGCGGGAGCTCGGCTTTCCCGGGGTGGTGACCGGCGTACTGAATGCCGATGGCCAGGTCGATATCCCGCGGATGAAAAAAATAATGGCCGCGGCCGGGCCGCTGGCGGTGACCTTTCATCGCGCGTTCGATCTGTGTGCCGACCCGCGTCAGGCCTGGAAGACGCTGGGTGAGCTGGGGGTTAAACGTATCCTGACTTCCGGTCAGCAATCCTCGGCGGAGAAAGGTATTTCATTAATTACGGAACTTATTGCCGCAGGGGATACTCCAATCATTATGGCCGGTGCGGGAGTGCGCGCCGCGAACCTGCCGCTGTTGCTGCAGGCGGGGGTGAAAGAGGTTCATAGCTCTGCAGGCCAGTGGTTGCCATCGGAGATGCGCTTTCGTCATCCAGGCGTTTCGATGTCAGCCGATCCCGATGCGGACGAATACAGGCGCTACGCCGTCAATGGCGAAGCGGTGGCGGAGATGAAAGGGATTATCTCCGCCTGGAGAAGTTAAACGGTTTTTTGCTGCACATCATGTCGCCCAATATGATGATTGCCCGTACCAGGCCCCTGCCCATTAAACAGGGGCCTTTTTTTATCTCGCTTTTTTTGCCAGCGACTGCTGCGTTTCCGGTTTGGTGGCGATAATCACCGCGCGCAGCGGAGCCGGATACCCCTCCACGGTTTTGCGCTGATCCTGCGGGTCGAGGAAATCGGCCAGCGATTCACTGGTCATCCATTCGGTGCGCCGCTGCTCATCGGTCGAGGTGACGCAGGCATCGACGATGCGCACATCGATAAACCCGCACTTCTCCAGCCACATTTTCAGGGCCGCCGCCGAGGGAATAAAATAGACGTTGCGCATCTGCGCATAGCGGTCGCCCGGAACCAGCACCGTATTTTCATCCCCTTCGACCACCAGCGTCTCCAGCACCAGCTCGCCTCCCGGCGCCAGCTGATCTTTCAGCTGCCACAGATGGTCCAGCGGCGAGCGGCGATGGTAGAGCACGCCCATCGAGAACACGGTGTCGAAGGCCTCCAGCGCCGGCAGCTGCTCGATGCCCAGCGGCAGGAGATGCGCCCGCTGGTCGTTGCCGAGCAGCTTACGCACCGCTTCAAACTGGCACAGGAACAGCTGGGTGGGATCGATGCCGACCGCCAGATGCGCGCCGGCGCCGATCATTCGCCACATGTGATAGCCGCTGCCGCAGCCCACGTCGAGGATAGTCCGCCCGGTAAGATCGGACAGGTGCGGCAGGACGCGCTCCCATTTCCAGTCGGAACGCCATTCGGTATCGATATTAATGCCGTACAGCGAATAAGGCCCTTTGCGCCACGGCATCAGGTTTTTAAGCAGGTTTTCTACCCGCAGCTGATGACCTTCGCTGAGCGGCGTTTCGCTCTCGGCGGTGACGCTGTGCAGGAGATCCAGACGCCACGGCGTTAATTCCGGAAGAAACTCAACGGCGCGCTCCCATTCGCGAAACTTGCCGTGCAGGGCCTCGCGCTGCCAGGCGGCTACCTGAGCTGGCAAGGTTTCCAGCCAGTGAGATAGCGGGCTTTTGGCGATCAGCTGATAGAAATTACTGAAGTCGATCATGCCTGCTCCCCGGATTTTACTGCCACCAGCGAGCCAAAGTTAAAGCACTGGAACCACAGTTCGGCATGTTCAAACCCAGCCTGACGCAGGCGGGCTTTATGGGTTTCCACGGAGTCCGTCAGCATCACATTTTCCAGCATGCTGCGTTTCTGGCTGATCTCCAGCTCGCTGTAGCCGTTCGCGCGTTTAAAATCATGATGCATATTGAACAGCAGCTCGCCGACGTGGGCGTCTTCGAAGCTGAATTTCTCCGAGAGCACCAGCGCGCCGCCCGGATTAAGCCCCTGATAGACTTTATTGAGGATCGCCTGGCGATCGCCCGGCTCAAGGAACTGAATGGTAAAGTTCAGGATCACCAGCGAGGCGTTTTCAATGGCCACATCGCGGATATCCCCTTCAATGACCTCGACCGGCGTCGGCGCTTTATAGGCGTCAATATGGCGACGGCAGCGCTCTACCATCGCGGGAGAGTTGTCGATGGCGATAATGCGACAGCCCGGATGACTAATATTGCGGCGCACAGAGAGGGTGGCGGCGCCCAGCGAACAGCCAAGATCGTAAACCTGGGTGTTGGGCTGAACGAAGCGCTCGGCCAGCATGCCGATCATCGAGATGATATTGGAATAGCCGGGCACAGAGCGCTGGATCATATCCGGGAAGACTTCAGCAACCCGTTCATCAAAGGTCCAGTCGCCGAGGCTGGCAATCGGCGCGGAAAAAAGCGTATCGCGGTGAGACATAACGTTAAACCCGAAAAAACGAAAACGGCGTATTGTGCGCTAACGGAGGGAGAAAACCAACTCCCAGGGCATATACCAGAGGTTGGCCAGCACCATCAGCAACAAGGCGCACCAGGTGGCGCTCATGCCGGAGCGGCGCCAGTGGTAGACGCGGTGATGAAAACCCCAGGAGTGCATCAGTCGCCCGACAATCAATAAAATGCCGCAAACGTGCACCATCCAGGTCTGGGCGCCGTTCATCTCCATAAATAACAGCAAAATGAGGCCAATCGGCACATATTCGACGGCATTACCGTGAACGCGGATGGCGACCTGTAGCTCGCTAAAGCCGCCGTCACCGTAGCCTACATGGTATTGGGTGCGTAACCGCACCACGTCGAACGAGAACTTCACTAACAATAACGCACCTAAAACGGCATACAGCGCGCTGACCATACGAAAACTCCCTTTAACTCTGGCAGATGGCTCCGATTATGATAGCAGGATATCAGAAAAGGGAGGATTGCTGCGGAATCGACGGCGCATTTCCTGCCGCCGGCAGGGCGGTGCGCAGATCGCTCCACAGCGTATCGACCAGCGTCGGCGCGTAAGCAATGTCTGGGGTATGCAGGAACAGCCACGGGGTGCCAGACTGATGCCACTTCGGCAGGGTCTGCAGCCAGACGCGAAACAGTTCCCGGTTGTGGGCCATGTCGTCACCGCCGATAAAGCGTACCATCGGCTGCCGGGCGGTCATCACCGCATGTACCGGCACTTTGGGTTTCTTTTTCTGCGCGTCGATCATCGCCGGACTGGTGGCCGCAGCGCTGTGGACCGGGCGGCTATCGAGGATCACGCGGTTAACGTTGCGCTCGTGCAGCCCGCGGTTGAGCTGCTGTTCCGCTTCGCCTTTGGCGAAGAATTCGGGGTGACGAACCTCGACGCCGTAGGTGAAATCCTTCGGCAGCCCGTCGAGAAAATGCCATAGCGCGGGGAGATCGCGAGGACCGAAGGTCGCCGGCAGCTGCAGCCAGTACTGGCCGATGCGCGAGGCCAGCGGCGCCAGGCGGGCAAAAAATTCACTGCTTAAATCGTCGCAATGACGCAGGGCGGCCTGGTGCGAGATGGTGGCCGGGAATTTAAAGCAGAAGCGGAAGTCATCATGGGTTTGTTCATACCAGCGGGTGACTATCTCCGGCTTCGGCAGCGCATACAGGGTAGTGTTGCCCTCCACGCAGTTAAAGTGGCGGGCGTACTCTTCAAGGCTGGTGATGCCAAGGCGCACCCATTTCGGGTGCGACCACTGGGGAAGCCCAATATAAATCATAGCGCGGCGAGGATCTCCTCGGTGCTGCGCACCCGACCGATGCGCGGGAAAATATGCGTCATGCTGCCCTGATGCTGCTCGGCGGAGGCGGCGCTGCAGGCATCTTCGGCGATGACCAGGTTAAAACCCAGCTCCCAGGCGTTGCGGGCGGTGGATTCGACGCCGATGTTGGTGGAGATACCGCAGAGAATAATGGTGTCGATACCGCGGCGGCGCAGCTGAAGCTCAAGGTCGGTGCCATAGAACGCGCCCCACTGGCGTTTGGTCACTTCGATATCGCTCTCCTGCTTACCCAGCGTGGCCGGGTAGGTCCACCAGTTTTCAGGCAGCGTATGCGCCCCGGCCTGAGCGTCGACAGGCTGTTTCAGCGCTTCGGCGAAATCGGCCGACCAGCCGACGCGGACCATGATGACCGGTGAACCCTGTTGTCGACACTTGTCTGCCAGGCGAGCGGCGCGCGCCACCACCTCGTCAGCCCGATGTGGTCCGCCGGCGAAAGGCAGAATGCCTTCCTGCAGATCGATCACCACCAGCGCCGTTTTTTTTGCATTGAGTTCTAACATGGTATCCCCGTATCTTCTTCTGTTGTCAGGCGGCTACAATACCTGCGCGGCTTCAGCAAAAGGGTAACAAATATTGTTAATTTATGTGAGTGTAGACGTTAAGCGCGCAGCAAAGCAGCGTACATCGTGCGTCGGACTTATCGAACGACAGAATTTCCAGTATAATAGCCGCCTTTTTTCATTCAGTTGTGACATCAGCTAAAGCTGCGACCTCGTCGCCTGCAGGGCAGACGACAATCCGCCGACGGCTAAGTTAAGGGATATCTCATGCGTACAGAATATTGCGGACAGCTTCGACAGTCCCACGTTGGGCAGCAGGTGACTCTGTGTGGTTGGGTCAACCGCCGTCGCGATCTCGGTAGCCTCATTTTTATCGATATGCGCGACCGCGAAGGCATCGTTCAGGTGTTTTTCGACCCGGATCGTGCGGATGCGTTGAAATTAGCCTCTGAACTGCGTAATGAGTTCTGCATTCAGGTCACTGGCACCGTCCGCGCGCGTGAAGAGAAAAACATCAACGCGGACATGGCCACCGGCGCCATCGAAGTGCTGGCCTCCGATCTGACGATTATTAACCGTTCAGAATCGCTGCCGCTGGACTCCAATCACGTCAACACCGAAGAAGCTCGTCTGAAATACCGCTACCTCGACCTGCGTCGTCCGGAAATGGCGCAGCGTCTGAAAACCCGCGCGAAAATCACCAGCTTTGTGCGCCGCTTTATGGACGACCATGGCTTCCTCGACATCGAAACTCCGATGCTGACCAAAGCCACCCCGGAAGGCGCTCGCGATTACCTCGTGCCTTCCCGCGTGCATAAAGGCAAATTCTACGCGCTGCCGCAGTCTCCGCAGCTGTTCAAACAGCTGCTGATGATGTCCGGGTTCGATCGCTATTATCAGATCGTTAAATGTTTCCGCGATGAAGACCTGCGTGCCGACCGTCAGCCTGAATTTACCCAGATCGATGTGGAAACCTCCTTTATGACCGCGCCGCAGGTGCGTGAGATCATGGAAGCAATGGTGCGTCAGCTGTGGCTGGAAATTAAAGGCGTCGACCTGGGTGATTTCCCGATCATGACCTTCGCCGAAGCCGAACGTCGTTATGGCTCCGATAAACCGGATCTGCGTAACCCGATGGAGCTGGTGGACGTCGCCGACCTGCTGAAGTCCGTGGAATTCGCGGTCTTTGCCGGCCCGGCCAACGATCCGAAAGGGCGCGTGGCGGCGCTGCGCGTCCCGGGCGGTGCCTCTCTGACCCGCAAGCTGATTGACGAATACGGCAACTTTGTGAAGATCTACGGCGCGAAGGGACTGGCCTATATTAAAGTGACCGAGCGTGCGAAAGGCATGGACGGGATCAACAGCCCGGTGGCGAAATTCCTCACCGCTGAGATCGTGGAAGCGATCCTCGAACGCACCGGCGCGCAGGACGGCGATATGATCTTCTTCGGCGCCGACAACAAGAAAGTGGTGGCGGACGCGCTGGGCGCGCTGCGTCTGAAGCTCGGTAAAGACCTGAGCCTGACTGACGAGAGCAAATGGGCGCCGCTGTGGGTGATCGACTTCCCGATGTTCGAAGACGACGGCGAAGGCGGCCTGACGGCGATGCACCATCCGTTCACTTCGCCAAAAGATATGACCGCGAACGAGCTGAAAGCTGCGCCGGAAGAGGCCGTAGCGAACGCCTATGATATGGTCATTAACGGTTATGAAGTCGGCGGCGGTTCTGTTCGTATTCACCGTGGCGACATGCAGCAGACCGTATTTGGTATTCTGGGCATTAATGAACAAGAGCAGCGTGAAAAATTCGGCTTCCTGCTGGATGCGCTGAAATACGGTACGCCGCCGCACGCGGGTCTGGCGTTCGGTCTTGACCGTCTGACCATGCTGCTGACCGGTACCGATAACATCCGCGACGTTATCGCCTTCCCGAAAACCACCGCCGCGGCCTGTCTGATGACCGAAGCGCCAAGCTTCGCCAATCCGGCTGCGCTCGGTGAACTGGGTATTCAGGTTGTGGAGAAAGAGGCGAAAGCGTCTCTGGAGAACAAGTAATATGTCATTTAAGCTGCCCGTTTCGGTGCTGGTGGTGATTTACGCCGAAGATACGAAACGGGTGCTGATGTTACAGCGGCGCGACGATCCCGCGTTCTGGCAGTCGGTGACCGGCAGCCTGGAAGCAGGAGAGACCGCGCTGCAGGCCGCCGCGCGTGAAGTAAAGGAAGAGGTCGCCATTGATGTTGCCTGCGAGCAACTGACCTTAATTGACTGTCAGCGCACGGTGGAATTCGAGATATTTTCTCATTTGCGTCATCGCTATGCGCCGGGTGTAGAGCGCAATACAGAATTCTGGTTCTGTCTTGCGCTGCCTCATGAGCGGGAGATTACCTTCACCGAACATCTGGCCTACCGCTGGGTCAGCGCGACGGAAGCCGCTGCGCTGACCAAGTCGTGGAGCAACCGGCAGGCGATTGAAGAATTTGTAATTAACGCCGCCTGAAAGGGCGCGCTTTTTGGAGAGTTTTTTATGGCAGGTCATAGTAAATGGGCCAACACCAAACACCGCAAAGCGGCACAGGATGCTAAACGCGGTAAAATCTTTACGAAAATCATTCGCGAGCTGGTGACTGCGGCGCGTCTGGGCGGCGGCGATCCGGCTTCCAACCCGCGCCTGCGTGCGGCCGTTGATAAAGCGCTGTCAAACAACATGACGCGCGACACCCTGAACCGCGCCATCGCGCGCGGCGTCGGCGGTGATGAAGACGCGAACATGGAAACCATCATTTACGAAGGCTATGGCCCTGGCGGTACCGCGGTAATGGTGGAATGTCTGTCCGACAACCGTAACCGTACCGTTGCGGAAGTGCGTCACGCTTTCACCAAAACCGGTGGTAACCTCGGTACCGACGGCTCCGTGTCCTACCTGTTCAGCAAGAAAGGCGTCATCTCCTTCGAGAAAGGCGATGAAGACACCATTATGGAAGCGGCGCTGGAAGCTGGCGCAGAAGACGTGGTGACCTATGACGACGGCGCCATCGACGTCTACACCGCGTGGGAAGAGATGGGTGCTGTGCGCGACGCGCTGGAAGCCGCTGGCCTGAAAGCCGACGCTGCCGAAGTCTCGATGATCCCGTCCACCAAAGCGGATATGGATGCCGAGACGGCGCCGAAGCTGCTGCGTCTGATCGATATGCTGGAAGACTGCGACGACGTGCAGGAAGTGTACCATAACGGCGAGATCTCCGACGAGGTCGCGGCCACCCTGTGATGCAGTCGCATCCACGGTTAACCGGAGGCGCGTGATGGCTATTATTCTCGGCATTGACCCGGGGTCGCGCGTCACCGGTTATGGCGTGATCCGCCAGGTTGGACGGCAGTTGAGCTACCTTGGCAGCGGATGCATCCGCACCAAAGTGGACGATCTGCCGTCGCGGCTGAAGCTGATCTACGCCGGGGTGACGGAAATCATCACCCAGTTTCAGCCCGACTATTTCGCCATTGAGCAGGTCTTTATGGCGAAGAACGCCGATTCGGCGTTAAAGCTTGGGCAGGCGCGCGGAGTGGCGATCGTTGCAGCGACCAATCAGTCGCTGCCGGTGTTTGAATACGCCGCCCGTCAGGTCAAGCAGACCGTTGTCGGGATCGGCAGTGCCGAAAAGAGCCAGGTTCAGCACATGGTGCGCACCTTGCTCAAACTGCCTGCCAATCCGCAAGCGGATGCGGCGGATGCGCTGGCGATTGCCATCACCCATTGCCATATCAGCCAGAATGTTGCTCAGGTCAGCGAGACCCGGCTCAATCTGGCGCGAGGGCGCTTACGATAATCGCAAATCAGGCTGGATATCTATCCAGCCTTTTTTTATGATACCGCCAGATACTTAGACCATAACGCAGGAGCCCCACGTGATAGGCAGACTCAGAGGCATCATTCTCGAAAAACAACCCCCGCTGGTGTTGCTGGAAACGGCGGGCGTCGGCTATGAAGTGCATATGCCAATGACCTGCTTCTATGAGCTGCCGGAGGCCGGTCAGGAGGCGATAGTCTTTACCCACTTTGTGGTGCGTGAAGATGCCCAGCTGCTGTATGGTTTTAACAACAAACAGGAACGTACGCTGTTTAAAGAGCTGATTAAAACCAACGGCGTGGGGCCAAAGCTGGCGCTGGCGATCCTCTCCGGCATGTCGGCGCAGCAGTTCGTCAATGCCGTTGAGCGGGAAGAAGTCGCCTCGCTGGTGAAGCTGCCGGGGATTGGCAAAAAAACCGCAGAACGCCTGATCGTCGAGATGAAAGACCGTTTCAAAGGGCTGCACGGCGACCTGTTCACTCCGGCGGCCGATCTGGTGCTGACCTCGCCGGCAGGCCCGACGGCAGATGATGCCGAACAGGAAGCGGTTGCCGCGCTGGTCGCGCTGGGCTATAAACCGCAGGAGGCCAGCCGGATGGTAAGCAAGATTGCCCGTCCGGACGCCAACAGTGAAACGCTAATCCGCGAAGCGCTGCGCGCCGCGTTGTGAGGTAAGGGATGATTGAAGCAGACCGGCTGGTATCGGCAGACAGCAGCGGCGCAGAAGAGGCCGTTGACCGCGCCATCCGCCCAAAATTGCTGGCAGAGTATGTCGGCCAGCCGCAGGTGCGCTCGCAGATGGAGATCTTTATCCAGGCGGCGAAACTGCGCGGCGACGCCCTCGATCACCTGCTGATTTTTGGCCCGCCTGGGTTGGGGAAAACCACCCTGGCGAACATTGTCGCCAATGAGATGGGGGTGAATCTGCGCACCACCTCCGGCCCGGTGCTGGAGAAAGCGGGCGATCTCGCCGCGATGCTCACCAACCTCGAACCGCACGACGTGCTGTTTATCGATGAGATCCATCGCCTCTCGCCGGTGGTGGAAGAGGTGCTCTACCCGGCGATGGAAGACTATCAGCTGGATATTATGATTGGCGAAGGTCCGGCGGCGCGCTCCATCAAAATCGATCTGCCGCCGTTTACCCTGATCGGCGCCACCACCCGGGCCGGTTCATTGACCTCGCCGCTGCGCGACCGCTTTGGCATCGTGCAGCGTCTGGAGTTCTATCAAATACCCGATCTGCAGCATATCGTCAGCCGCAGCGCCCGCCATATGGGGCTGGAGATGAGCGACGAAGGCGCGCTGGAAGTGGCCCGTCGTTCACGCGGCACGCCGCGTATTGCCAACCGTCTGCTGCGCCGGGTGCGCGACTTCGCGGAAGTGCGCCACGACGGCAGCATCTCTGCCGACATTGCTGCCCAGGCGCTGGATATGCTGAATGTCGATGCGGAAGGGTTCGACTATATGGACCGTAAACTACTGCTGGCGGTGATAGATAAATTCTTTGGTGGGCCGGTGGGGCTGGATAACCTCGCCGCCGCGATCGGCGAAGAGCGGGAAACCATTGAAGATGTGCTGGAGCCCTACTTAATTCAGCAGGGTTTTCTGCAGCGTACGCCACGGGGAAGAATGGCGACGGTGCGCGCCTGGAATCATTTCGGGATCACGCCGCCGGAAATGCCCTAGTTCGCGACGGATGTGTCGTTCATTATGAGGCCCGGTCAGCAGCGCGACCGGGCTTTTTCATTTTCAGCTGGCGGCTTTTTTTGTCATGCTGAGAATAAACAGCACGGCGGCGCACAGCACTACCGACGGCCCGGCCGGGGTGTCGTAGAAGGCCGAGAAGGTTAACCCGCCGGTAACGGCCAGCATGCCCACGCCCACTGCCACGGCGGCCATCTGCTCCGGCGTGCGGGCAAAACGGCGGGCGGTGGCGGCCGGGATAATCAGCAGGGAAGTGATGATCAGCGCGCCGACGAACTTCATCGCCACGCCGATAGTCAGAGCGGTGACCAGCATCAACAGCAACTTCACGCGCTGCAGCTTCACGCCATCGACAAACGCCAGATCCGGACTGATGGTCATCGCCAGCAGCGGTCGCCACTGCCAGAGCAGGATACCAATCACAATCACTACGCCAATGGCGATGGCAATCAAATCCTGCGGCGTCACTGCCAGCAGATCGCCGAACAGGTACGCCATCAGATCGACGCGGACGTTAGACATCAGACTGACCACCACCAGCCCCAGCGACAGTGCGCTGTGCGCCATGATGCCCAGCAGGGTATCGATCGCCAGATGGGGGCGTTTTTCCAGCCACACCAGCCCGCCGGCCAGCAGCAAAGTCACGGCGATCACCGCATAAAACGGATTGATGTTAAGTAATAAGCCAAAAGCGACGCCGAGCAGCGACGCATGCGCCAGCGTGTCGCCGAAATAGGACATGCGGCGCCAGACCACAAAGGAGCCCAGCGGACCGGCGGCGCAGGCCAGCATCATCCCGGCCAGCCAGCCAGGTAACAGAAGTTCAATCATTAGCGGCTGTTTCCCCGACGCAGTACAATTCGCCCCTGAAGGTCGTGGCGGTGATTATGGTGGTGGCGGTAAATCCCCAGCTGTTCCGCGCCGCGCGGGCCGAACATGGAGATAAACTCCGGATGCATGGAGACCACCTCCGGCGCGCCGGAGCAGCAGATATGCTGGTTCAGGCACAGGACTTCGTCGGTTTTGGCCATCACCAGATGCAGGTCGTGCGATACCATCAGCACTGCGCAGTCCAGTTCATGGCGCAGCTGGTCGATAAGATCGTAAAGCGCCACCTGGCCATTGACGTCAACACCCTGGGTCGGTTCATCCAGCACCAGCAGCTGTGGGCGGTTGAGCAGGGCGCGGGCCAGCAGTACGCGCTGGGTTTCGCCGCCGGAGAGTTTTTGCATCGGCGCGTCGATCAGATGCCCGGCCTGCACACGTTTCAGTGCCGGCAGGATGTCGTCTTTGCGGGTACCCGGGCGCAAACGCAGGAAGCGGCTGACGGTCAGCGGCAGCGTGGCGTCAAGATGCAGCTTCTGCGGCACGTAGCCAATCCGCAGGCGGTCATCCCGCTTGATGACACCCTCTGTTGGTGCTACCAGCCCCAGAACCACTCGCACAAGGGTCGATTTACCGGCGCCGTTCGGGCCCAGCAGGGTTAATATTTTGCCTGGCGTGAGTGCCAGCGAAATGTCAGACAGCACGCGGCGTTGGCCAAAGGCCACCGACACATTTTCCAGCGTAACAAGGTTTGTCATAGTAATTTAGGGTTGCACAAGCTAGTGAATGTTATAATATCACATCACATTCACTCGTTTCGATGACTAGACGCATTATGTTACATAAAAATACGCTTCTTTGCGCTGGACTTGGCGCTGTTTTTTTGTTCGCGCAGGTTCCGCTGGCCAGCGCCGCCGTAGTGACTTCCATGAAACCGCTGGGCTTTATCGCAGCCGCCATCGCCGATGGGGTGACAGATACTCAGGTGCTATTGCCCGACGGCGCCTCAGAGCATGACTATTCACTGCGGCCTTCTGATGTAAAACGCTTACAGAACGCAGACTTAGTGGTATGGATTGGGCCGGAAATGGAAGCCTTTATGGATAGGTCGACGCAAAGCATTGCGGCGAATAAAAAGGTGACCATCGCGGAGCTGGAAGGGGTGAAGCCGCTGCTGATGACCGGGGCGGATGACGATGACGATCATGATGGTCATGACCACGGCGCAGCAGAAAAAAGTGACGGCGATCACCATCACGGTATTTACAATATGCATCTGTGGTTATCCCCAGAGATAGCGCGGCTTTCGGCGGTTGCAATCCACGATAAATTATTAGAACTTATGCCGCAGAGTCGAGCCAAACTCGACAGCAACCTGCAGCAGTTCGAGGCCGCGCTGGCGGCGACTGACAAGCAGGTTAGCAATGAGCTGGCACCGCTGAAAGGGAAGGGCTATTTCGTTTTTCATGACGCCTACGGTTACTTTGAAAAACACTACGGTTTGACCTCGCTGGGGCACTTTACCGTCAACCCTGAAATACAGCCTGGTGCGCAGCGTTTACACGAAATCAGAACACAACTGGTTGAGCAGAAGGCCACGTGCGTTTTTGCTGAGCCACAGTTCAGGCCAGCGGTTATCGAAGCTGTTGCCCGGGGCACGTCTGTGCGCATGGGAACCCTGGATCCGCTGGGTACTGGAATTACGTTGGGTAAAGCGAGTTACCCGCAATTCCTGACCCAGCTGGCGAATCAGTATTCGAGCTGCCTGAAAGGAGATTAACGAGGAAGTGAATACGTGCAACAGATAGCCCGCGCTGTCACTCAGGCATTCAACAATCTGCCACGACCTCATCGCGTCATGTTGGGGTCGCTTAGCGTTCTTACCTTAGCGGTCGCCGTCTGGCGACCCTACATTTACCACCCGGAATCCGCCCCCATCGTCAGAAC
Source organism: Klebsiella sp. PK18 (assembly GCF_057784655.1). Classification (NCBI taxonomy): domain Bacteria; kingdom Pseudomonadati; phylum Pseudomonadota; class Gammaproteobacteria; order Enterobacterales; family Enterobacteriaceae; genus Klebsiella; species Klebsiella sp. PK18. The sequence goes on from NZ_CM173493.1 coordinate 1,891,781, forward strand.
CATTGAACTGGAAAAAAGCGAGATCCGTTCCCTGCTGCCGGAAGCCTCCGAGCCGATCGACCAGGCCCCGCAGGAAGAAGAAGCCATTCCTCAGGATGAACTCGACGAGAAGGCCGATACCGATGCCGGCGGTCATGAATATGTGGTGTCGACTGGCGATACGCTCAGCAGCATCCTGAACCAGTACGGTATCGATATGGGCGATATCGCCCAGCTTTCCTCCGCCGATAAAGAGCTGCGTAATCTGAAGATTGGCCAGCAGCTCTCCTGGACCCTGACCGCGGACGGCGATCTGCAGAGCCTGACCTGGGAGATGTCCCGCCGCGAAACCCGCACTTATACCCGTGTGGACAACGGTTTTAAAATGAGCAGCGAGCTGCAGAAAGGCGACTGGGTCAACAATGTGCTGAAGGGCACCGTCGGCGCCAGCTTTGTCTCCAGCGCGCGCGATGCCGGCCTGACCAGTACCGAAATCAGCGCGGTGATCAAGGCCATGCAGTGGCAGATGGATTTCCGTAAGCTGAAAAAAGGCGACGAGTTCTCGGTATTGATGTCGCGCGAAATGCTCGACGGCAAGCGCGAGCAAAGTCAGCTGCTGGGCGTGCGTTTGCGCTCCGACGGTAAGGATTACTATGCTATCCGTGCCGAAGACGGCAAATTCTACGATCGTAACGGGACGGGGCTGGCGAAAGGCTTTATGCGCTTCCCGACGGCGCGTCAGTTCCGCGTTTCCTCTAACTTTAACCCGCGTCGTCTGAATCCGGTCACCGGGCGCGTCGCGCCGCATCGTGGCGTCGATTTCGCGATGCCGCAGGGGACGCCGGTGCTGGCAGTGGGTGATGGCGAAGTGGTAGTGGCCAAGCGCAGCGGCGCTGCCGGGTATTATGTTGCTATCCGCCACGGTCGCACCTATACCACCCGCTATATGCACCTGCGTAAGCTGCTGGTGAAACCGGGGCAGAAAGTGAAGCGCGGCGATCGTATCGCGCTGTCGGGGAATACCGGCCGTTCTACCGGGCCGCACCTGCACTATGAAGTGTGGATCAACCAGCAGGCGGTCAACCCGTTGACGGCTAAGCTGCCGCGTACCGAAGGGCTGAGCGGTTCCGACCGTACCGATTACCTGGCGCAGGTCAAAGAGGTCGTCCCGCAGCTGCGGTTTGACTAACCACCGGTCAGTGGAAAGCCGGTGCCCCAGGGCGCCGGCTTTTTCTTTTGTAGGTTACCTAACGTCTCGCTACACTATCCCATTATCTTGATTAAGCAGTCGACCTGCGGATTGGGCATGGAAACGAAAAAAAATAATATTGAGTTTATCCCTAAGTTTGAGAAATCCTTTTTACTGCCGCGCTACTGGGGCGCGTGGCTGGGCGTCTTTGCCTTCGCAGGCATCGCGCTGACGCCGCCTTCCTTTCGCGATCCGATCCTCGGAAAACTCGGCCGCTTCGTAGGGCGTTTGGCGAAAAGCTCGCGGCGCCGGGCGCAGATTAATTTGCTCTACTGTTTTCCGGAAAAAAGCGAGCACGAACGGGAAGCGATCATCGACGCCATGTATGCCTCGGCGCCGCAGGCGATGGTGATGATGGCCGAGCTGGGCCTGCGCGATCCGCAGAAAATCCTTGCCCGCGTCGACTGGCAGGGGAAAGAGATCATCGACGAGATGCAGCGTAATAACGAGAAAGTGATTTTCCTCGTTCCGCATGCCTGGGGCGTGGATATCCCGGCGATGCTGATGGCCTCCGGTGGGCAGAAGATGGCGGCGATGTTCCACAACCAGGGTAACCCGGTCTTTGATTACGTGTGGAATACCGTGCGCCGTCGTTTTGGCGGGCGTATGCACGCGCGCAACGACGGGATCAAACCGTTTATTCAGTCGGTGCGCCAGGGCTACTGGGGTTACTATCTGCCCGATCAGGATCACGGCGCTGAGCACAGTGAATTTGTGGATTTCTTTGCCACCTACAAGGCGACGCTGCCCGCGATTGGCCGTTTAATGAAGGTATGCCGCGCCCGCGTCGTACCGCTGTTTCCGGTCTATGATGGCCAAACGCATCGCCTGACGGTGCTGGTCCGCCCGCCGATGGACGACCTGCTGGACGCAGACGATACGACGATCGCCCGGCGGATGAACGAAGAAGTGGAAGTGTTTGTTAAGCCGCACACCGAGCAGTACACCTGGATCCTGAAGCTGCTGAAAACGCGCAAGCCGGGTGAAATCGAGCCCTACAAACGCAAAGAGCTGTTCCCAAAGAAGTAGTCTAAAAGAGAGCCAGTGGGCGTTCCTGGCTCACTGGCTATATTGCGTCAGTAACATCAGGTTCTCGACGACAAGCCGGTAGCGATACTCCGGGCGGCCAGTGATACCGTAGTGATTGGTCGTGAAGAGCACGTTTATCTGCTCCAGCCAAATCAGGTATTTACGGCATGACACCCTGGATATCTGCAGCGCCGCCGCCAGCTCGTTTGTCGAAAAATCGCGCGCCTGATGGTCGTCAATCCACTGGCACACCAGGCGAAGGGTTTGCGGCGTCAGCCCTTTCGGCAGGCGGCGGGCGCTTTCCTGTTGCGGGATCCCGCGGCGCAGCAGGGTGTCGATATCCGCTTGGGCATAACAGGATTTCGCCTGCGTCACCTCACGCTTTTTGCGCCATGCCTGCAGGGCCTCCTCAAAGCGCGAAAACTGAAACGGTTTAATCAGGTAATCCACCACGCCATAGTGCAGCGCCGTTTGTAGCGTGAGCGTATCGGCGGCAGACGTCATCATGATGACGTCAATATTCCGCCCATCTGCGCGAAGCGCCGGCAGCAGGTCCAGGCCATTCTCCTGTTGCATATAGACATCCAGCAGCAGTAGATCGACCTGCGCCAGATGGCTTAGCATCGCTTTGGCGTCGCCGATCGTCGCCGCCACCCCGCAGCAGTGAAAATCAGCTACCCGGCTGATAAACAGCCGGTTCAGGTCGGCTACCATGGGATCATCATCGACGATCAGCACATTGAACATGCGTGGTTCCCCGGTGTGGCGGGAAGCCAGCCGGCCTCCCGTAAGATGAGCGGAGCAATGACGATCAGAATGACGATCGTTTATAGGCGGTGTAGCGCGCTCGCCAGAAGGTTTTATCGATATTCGCCGCCAGCTGTGCCTCGTCAATCTGCGGCGCAACGCCGTCCCGCTGCGCGGCGCGAGCGACCTCTGCGGCAATAGCCCGGGAAATCATTTCGATCTCTTCAACCGGCGGCAGTAAAGCACCGGTTTCACGGCTCGCCAAAGGCGAGTGGGCTGCCAGGGTTTTACTGCAGGTGATCAGCATCGCTTCGGTGACGCGCTGCGCTTTACTGGCGAGGATCCCCAGCCCCAGACCGGGAAAAATATAGGCGTTGTTGCACTGAGCGATATCGTAGGTTTTGCCGTCGTAGAAGACGGGTTCGAACGGGCTGCCGGTGGCGATCAGCGCGCTTCCCCGGGTCCACTCCAGCAAATCCTTCGGCTGGGCTTCGGCCCGGGAGGTGGGGTTAGAGAGCGGCATAATAATCGGACGCGGGCAGTGCCGATGCATCTCCTTCACTATCTCTTCACTAAACAACCCCGGCTGACCAGACACGCCAATCAGTACGGTAGGGTGGACGTTGCGTACGACATCCATCAGCGACAGTTGGGCGGACTCGGTATCCCAGTGGGCAATACTGGCTCGCGGCGTGACGAGGTCGCGCTGAAAATCGAGCAGATTGGGCATCTCATCCGTCAGCAGGCCAAAGCGGTCAACCATAAAGATACGGCGGCGCGCTTCCTCCTCCGAGAGACCATCATCCACCATCAGCGCAATGATTTTTTCCGCAATGCCGCATCCGGCCGAACCGCCGCCAAGGAAAACTACCCGCTGGTCGCGGATCGGCGTCCCGGCCGCGGCCGCGGCGGCGATCAGCGTCCCTGAGGTCACGGCGGCGGTGCCCTGGATATCATCGTTAAAACAGCACAGCTGGTGACGATAGCGGTTGAGCAGTCGCGTGGCATTCTTTTGGGCAAAGTCTTCAAACTGAAGTAATACATTCGGCCAACGTTGCTGAATGGCATGGACAAACATGTCCATAAACTCTAGGTACTGCTCGTCGCTGATGCGCGGATGGCGCCAGCCCATATACAGCGGATCCTCCAGATGCTGCGGGTTGTTGGTGCCGACATCTAGCATGATAGGCAGCGTGGATGCCGGGTGAATGCCCCCGCAGGCGGTATATAACGAGAGTTTGCCAATGGGGATCCCCATGCCACCAATCCCCTGGTCGCCCAGCCCCAGAATGCGCTCGCCATCGGTCACGACAATGACTTTGATATCATTGCGGGAAAATCCCTGCAGCATTTCGTCAATCTGGTGACGGTTGGGCCAGGAAATAAACAAACCGCGTCCCCGGCGATATATTTCTGAGAAATGTTCACACGCTTCACCCACCGTCGGGGTATAGATCACCGGCAGCGTTTCTTTCATATGACTACGCAGCAGGTTATAGAATAATGTCTCGTTAGTATCCTGAATATTCCTGAGATAGATATGGCGCGAAATACTCTTTTTGAACTGGCAAAACTGGCCCCATGCGCGCTCGGTTTGTTCTTCAATGGTTTCAACATTATGGGGTAACAGTCCCTGAAGATTAAATGCCGTGCGTTCACTTTCGGTAAAAGCAAGGCCTTTATTTAATAACGGATTTTCCAGCAGGACGGCACCGTTATAGGGAGTGTATAAGGTTTCTGTGGCTAACATTGGATGACTCCTGAATATCAAATTAAAACATTGCCTGATGTCTTGGTGTTTTATTTCCGTGATTACGAAATGAGATAAATCATGATGCCTTCGGTGACGACGCCGATGGCGGTACCCAGCAAAATAGAGGATGAGGCCGGCTCAATATAGGTATCGCTGCGCAGCGCAAACATCCCTGCCGCGATGGCGGAAGGCGTCGCGCCGATGATAATAACCTGTTGCATTAAGGTATGACTGAGCCCAAAGGCCAGTCCGGCCAGGGCCATCATTGCCGGTTGGATCAGATTTTTGATACTGATATTGGTACAGGTTTGAATATTGACCGTCGGGCGTTCGCCGTAAAACAGCAGTCCCAGGGCGAACAGTGACAGACCGCCGGCGATTTTACCCACCATTTCAATAGGCATACTGAGCATAGGTGGCAGCTGGACTCCCGCCAGGCTGAGCAATACGCCGGAAATTGGGATCCAGACGATGGGGTTTCTCACGGCCTTCAGTAGGTTTTGCAGGATCAGCTGCCCGGCGTGAAGCTGGGGTTCATCCGCGCTCCGGTGCTTGTCTCCCATGCGAATCAGGATAATAGTCAGGGGGATCATCAATACGCTGGTCACCAGGTTTCCGATAAGCACGCCGAGAAAACCCTCCGGACCTATCAGTACCGCCAGCACGGGCGCGCCAAAGTAGGCCATATCGGGGAAGGCGCAAACCAGCGACTGAATCGCGCTGGTTTTAATATCATGACGGAAAACATAGCGTGAGATCAGCAGCGTGAGAAAATAGGACCCCATCAGGCCAATGACTAACACCGCCATAAAGGTGAAGTTTTTAATTTTATCGGGATGGGTATTTAACGCGCCGATAAAAAGATGGAACGGAAGCGCAAAGCGGATCACCACCGTGGCCAGAACGGAGGCATCCTCGCGCCGGGTATAGCCTAGTTTACCGCTAAGCCATCCCAGCAGCATGATAAATACCAATGGGAAAAGAGATTGTAAGAGTAGTGAAGGCATAAGATGTCCTGACATATTTTATCGGGTTGTTGTGTCGCCAATCTAGCGATCCCGTAATATTCAAAAGGTGATAGTCATCACAGTCGCCTGCCTTTAAATAATTTCGTCTCGGATACTTTACTTACAAATAAAGAAAACAGGGTTAAATCATGGGGTTGTATCTATGGCATTTAAATTTCACTATTGATGAAAACTTTAGCTTTATGACGATAAATTAAATTACTTAAAATCAATTTTATAGTTTAGTCACAAAGCCAACAGAAGAAATCCGTTTGTCATTTTTTGTTTTAAACGCCTGTGCTACCGTTTTGAGTGTATTTTGGTGAGCCGGTGTTTAGTGCTATTTCATTTATGTTGCTACGCAAATTTTAATATTGCGTTACTACCCTACGCTACCTCCTTATCATTCAGGTAAAAATATGGAAAATAATTCACTCAACCACCCGATAGATAAAACGCAACCGAACGGCCAATCGACACGACTTTTATCCAATATCGACGTTGGTGCCGTGCCTTTAACGCTCTTTATTGGTATCGCTGCGATCGTCGCGCTCTCTGCGAGCGCGGGCCTGCTGCCGAAAAATATGATTGGCGGACTGGCGGTCATTATGACCCTGGGATTCGCGCTGGCTAAGATTGGCCGCATGGTGCCAGTACTAAAAGACATTGGCGGGCCGGCCATATTGTGTCTGATGATGCCCTCAGTATTGGTCTACTTTGGCGTGTTTGAAGCCCATACGCTCGATACCGTGCATTTGCTGATGAAGGAGGCCAATCTCCTCTATTTCGTCATCGCCTGCCTGGTCGTTGGGAGTATTCTGGGAATGAACCGCACTATTCTGATCCAGGGGATGGTGCGTATGTTTGTCCCGCTGGTGGCCGGGACCGGGGCGGCAATATTAACCGGCCTGCTGGTGGGCAGCTTATTTGGCTACAGTATTTACCACACCTTCTTTTTTATCATCGTGCCGATTATCGGCGGCGGCATTGGCGAAGGGATCCTGCCTTTGTCGCTGGCTTATTCGGCCATTCTCGGGCAAACACCTGATGTCTATGTTGCCCAGCTGGCGCCGGCCGCGGTGGTTGGGAATATTTTCGCCATTATCTGCGCTGGTTTTCTGGCGCGCATGGGCGCACGTCGTCCGGCGCTCTCCGGCAATGGGATGCTGATCCGCAGCCATGACGATAATAGCGTCTTTGCGCAACATCAGAGTACCCAACCCACCGATTTTCAGCTGATGGGCGCCGGGTTGCTGATGATTTGTGCATTTTTCATCGTCGGTGGTCTGCTGGAGAAGGTGGTGCATATTCCCGGGCCGGTGCTGATGATTCTGGCGGCCGTCTTCTGCAAATATACCAACGTTATCCCGGCGGCGATGGAGCTGGGGGCGCATAGCTGCTACAAGTTTGTCTCCGCCGCGCTGGTGTGGCCGCTGATGATCGGCCTGGGCATGCTGTATGTGCCGCTGGAGAGCGTGGTCTCGGTCTTCTCCATTGGCTACGTCGTGGTTTGCGGCTCCATCGTTATTGCCATGGCGCTGAGCGGTTTCTTTATCGCTACTCGCCTGAATATGTATCCGGTGGAAGCCGCTATCGTGACCAGCTGCCATAGCGGCCTTGGAGGAACCGGAGATGTGGCCATCCTCTCGGCGTCAAACAGGATGGGGTTGATGCCGTTTGCCCAGATTGCGACGCGGATCGGCGGGGCGTCGACGGTGATCGCCGCGACGCTGTTGTTGAGCTGGGTGGTGTAATCTGCCAGATAGTGGGCAAAAAAATACCTGCCAGCGCATCGCTGGCAGGTCGACACCGAGGCTTACTCGACGGTGAGGATACGGGTGGTGTTGGTGCTGCCGATGGTGCTCATCACGTCACCCTGGGTAACGACCACAAGGTCACCAGAGACCAGGTAGCCTTTGTCCCGCAGCAGATTGACGGCATCGTGCGCAGCGGCTACCCCGTCATTCTGGCTGTCGAAGAACACCGGGGTCACCCCTCGGTAGAGTGCGGTCAGGTTCAGGGTGCGCTCGTGGCGGGAAAGGGCGAAAATCGGCAGACCGGAGCTGATGCGCGAGGTCATCAGCGCGGTGCGGCCCGATTCGGTCATGGTGATGATGGCCGTGATGCCTTTCAGGTGGTTGGCGGCATACATCGCCGACATAGCAATCGCTTCTTCTACGTTGTCAAACTGGACGTCCAGACGGTGTTTGGAGACGTTGAGGCTGGGGATTTTTTCGGCGCCCAGACACACGCGCGCCATCGCGGCCACGGTTTCCGACGGGTACTGACCGGCAGCGGTTTCCGCAGAGAGCATCACCGCATCGGTACCATCCAGCACGGCGTTGGCCACGTCCATGACTTCAGCACGAGTCGGCATCGGGTTGGTGATCATCGACTCCATCATCTGGGTGGCGGTAATGACGGAACGGTTCAGCTGACGGGCACGACGAATCAGCGCTTTCTGGATACCCACCAGCTCTGGATCGCCGATTTCGACGCCGAGGTCGCCGCGCGCAACCATGACCACATCGGAGGCGAGGATCACGTCGTCCATCGCATCCTGATCGCAGACCGCTTCCGCACGCTCAACTTTGGCGACGATTTTCGCATCGCAGCCGGCATCGCGCGCCAGGCGACGGGCGTAGTTCAGGTCTTCGCCGCAGCGCGGGAAAGAGACCGCCAGGTAGTCGACGCCGATTTTGGCGGCGGTGACGATATCAGCCTTGTCTTTGTCGGTCAGCGCTTCGGCAGACAGACCGCCACCCAGCTTGTTGATCCCTTTGTTGTTAGACAACGGACCGCCGACGGTCACTTCAGTAAACACTTTCATTCCCTGAACTTCGAGGACTTTCAGCTGCACGCGACCATCGTCGAGCAGCAGGATATCGCCCGGCACGACATCCGCCGGCAGGCCTTTGTAGTCGATCCCGACTTTCTCTTTGTCGCCTTCACCTTTACCAAGGTTAGCGTCGAGCAGGAATTTATCGCCGACGTTGAGGAAAATTTTGCCTTCTTTGAAGGTCGATACGCGAATTTTTGGTCCCTGGAGGTCGCCGAGGATGGCCACGTGACGGCCCAGTTTTGCCGCAATCTCACGCACTTTGTCGGCACGGAGCTGATGATCTTCCGGGGTGCCGTGAGAGAAGTTCATACGCACTACGTTTGCGCCCGCGGCGATAACTTTTTCCAGGTTGTTATCGCGGTCAGTTGCCGGGCCTAAGGTAGTAACGATTTTGGTTCTGCGAAGCCTTCTGGACATGTAATACTCCGTTGACTGATACAACTTTGGTGTTGCGTGAACATGGATTCGGTAGCGCCAGCCTGCAACGTCGCACAGCCGGATCGTTATCGAAGGTGTAATGGGGTACTGCTTGTTATCAACTTTTATTGATTATCACTGGGTACGAACGGTTCTTTATCAAAACGCGATTCCTTCAGCGCTTCCTTGACCCTCTTCAAGTTATCTCTGAATTTTGCTCCCCGACGCAGCGTAAACCCCGTCGCCAATACGTCGATGACGGTCAGCTGGGCGAGACGGGAGACCATCGGCATATAGATGTCGGTATCTTCCGGCACATCGAGGGTGATGGCGAGCGTGGCTTCCCGGGCCAGGGGGGTACCGGCGGAGGTGAGGGCGATCACCATGGCATCGTTTTCACGGGCCAGCTGCGCCAGCTCCACCAGGCTCTTGGTTCTTCCGGTATGCGAGATAATCACCACCACATCATCGTCATCGCAATTCATACAGCTCATGCGTTGCAGGACAATGTCGTCGGAATAGATGACCGGCACGTTAAAGCGGAAAAATTTGTTCATCGCATCATGGGCGACCGCCGCCGAGGAACCGAGGCCGAAAAAGGCGATTTTTTTGGCCTGAGTCAGCAGATCCACCGCGCGATTCACCGCCGACATGTCGAGAGAATGGTGGACCTGATCTAAACTCGCCATGGCCGATTCGAATATTTTTCCCGTGTATGACTCAACGCTGTCGTCTTCATCAACATTCCGGTTAACATAGAGCGTGCCGTGCGCGAGGCTCTGGGCAAGGTGCAGTTTAAAATCAGGAAACCCGCGGGTTTCGAGACTGCGGCAGAAGCGATTGACGGTCGGTTCGCTCACCCCGGCCTCAAGGGCGAGGGCGGCGATGCTCGAATGAATGGCCTGCGCGGGGGTGGCGAGGATCACTTCCGCCACTTTGCGTTCAGATTTGCTAAGGTGTTCCAGTCGGGACTGGATTTTTTCCAGCATGTTCATTAGTAACAGGGCGCTCATCAATGGAAACGATTTCATTAATGGGTGAAATCATCGGGCGTTTTAGCAAGAATATACCCCTCCGCAAGCGCAAGCGGTGAGGAATGACGTGAAATAATGTTGTTTTTTTTCATTACATGATCAGAGTCGTATTTTACTGACCTAAAACAGGTACAAACAACGAACAATATCAGCCAGATGCCCAAATCATCGCCGAATGTTTTCACCCTGTGCGGTTTTACCGCCGCAAACGAAGGGGAAGGCTTTCGGGAAATACGTAAACACAGTACAGTGCAGTGTAAGAAAATTACAAATATAGCCTGGCAGAAGCACCAGACTATCAACTGAGGAGAATGACATGGCGGTAACGCAAACGGCCCAGGCATGCGACCTGGTCATTTTCGGCGCGAAGGGCGACCTGGCGCGACGTAAATTGTTGCCTTCCCTGTATCAGCTTGAAAAAGCGGGCCAGATCCACGCCGACACCCGCATCATTGGCGTCGGCCGTGCCGATTGGGATAAAGCGGCTTACACCAAAGTCGTGCGCGAAGCGCTGGAAACCTTCATGAAGGAAAAAATTGATGAGGGTTTGTGGGATTCCCTGAGCGGACGCCTGGAGTTCTGTAATCTTGACGTCAATGACACCAGCGGCTTCACGCGTCTGGGTGAGATGCTGGATCAACAGAACCGTGTCACCATCAACTATTTCGCCATGCCGCCGAGCACCTTTGGCGCGATCTGCAAAGGTCTGGGCGAAGCGAAGCTCAATGCCAAGCCTGCGCGCGTGGTGATGGAAAAACCGCTGGGTACCTCTCTGGAAACCTCGCGTGAAATCAACGACCAGGTCGGCGAGTTTTTTGAAGAGTGCCAGGTCTACCGTATCGACCACTACCTCGGTAAAGAGACGGTCCTCAACCTGCTGGCGCTGCGCTTTGCCAACTCTCTGTTCGTCAATAACTGGGACTGCCGCACTATCGATCATGTCGAAATCACCGTCGCGGAAGAGGTGGGTATTGAAGGGCGCTGGGGTTACTTCGACCAGGCCGGGCAGATGCGCGACATGATCCAGAACCACCTGCTGCAGATCCTCTGCATGATTGCCATGTCACCGCCGTCCGATCTCAGCGCCGACAGCATCCGTGATGAAAAGGTCAAGGTCCTGAAATCCCTGCGCCGCATTGATCGCTCCAACGTGCGTGAGAAAACCGTTCGCGGCCAGTACACCGCCGGCTTTGCCCAGGGCAAAAAAGTCCCGGGTTACCTGGAAGAAGAGGGCGCCAACAAAACCAGTAACACCGAAACCTTCGTGGCGATCCGCGTCGATATCGATAACTGGCGCTGGGCCGGCGTACCGTTCTATCTGCGCACCGGCAAACGTCTGCCGACCAAATGCTCTGAGGTAGTGGTTTACTTCAAAACCCCGGAACTGAACCTGTTTAAAGAGACCTGGCAGGAGCTGCCGCAGAACAAGCTGACCATTCGTCTGCAGCCGGACGAAGGGGTGGATATCCAGGTGCTGAACAAAGTGCCGGGCCTCGACCATAAGCATAATCTGCAGATCACCAAGCTGGATCTGAGCTACTCCGAGACCTTCAACCAGACGCACCTGGCCGATGCTTATGAGCGTCTGCTGCTGGAGACCATGCGCGGTATCCAGGCGCTGTTCGTGCGCCGTGATGAAGTGGAAGAGGCGTGGAAATGGGTGGATTCCATCACCGAAGCCTGGGCTGCCGACCGCGATGCGCCGAAACCGTATCAGGCAGGGACCTGGGGACCGGTTGCGTCGGTGGCGATGATCACCCGTGACGGCCGCTCATGGAACGAGTTCGAGTAAGCTCGCCGCCTAATCCGTCAGGGTTATTTTACCGGTAACATGATCTGACGCAGAAAGTCGCACGCTTTTTAATCTTTTAAGCCCCGTGAGGATTCACCCACGGGGCTTTTTTTATTACACTGCTTTCAGACATTTTGCCCCTGAGCGCTGGTGTTGTTGGCCTTTAGCACAAAAATACGTCATCACGCAGCGGCCGGACAGATACAAATTTGAGGAGCCTTTATGAATTCGACAATGTTACGGGTAACAAATCGCATTATCGAACGGTCGCGTGACACCCGCGCGGCTTACCTCGCAAGGATTAACCAGGCCAAAACCGACACCGTGCATCGTGCGCAACTGGCCTGCGGCAATCTGGCTCACGGTTTCGCGGCCTGTCAGGCTGACGACAAAGCCTCTCTGAAAAGCATGTTGCGCAACAACATCGCCATCATCACCTCCTACAACGATATGTTGTCCGCTCACCAGCCCTATGAACACTATCCGGACATCATCCGTAAAGCACTGCATAGCGCCAATGCGGTCGGCCAGGTGGCCGGCGGCGTGCCGGCAATGTGCGACGGCGTAACCCAGGGGCAGGATGGTATGGAGCTCTCATTGCTGAGCCGCGAAGTGATCGCCATGTCCGCCGCAATCGGCCTGTCGCATAACATGTTCGACGGCGCGCTATACCTCGGGGTATGCGATAAAATTGTTCCTGGCCTGACCATGGCGGCACTCTCTTTCGGCCATCTGCCGTCGGTCTTTATTCCCTCCGGCCCAATGGCCAGCGGCCTGGCTAATAAAGAGAAGGTCCGCATTCGCCAGCTGTACGCGGAAGGTAAAGTGGATCGTATGGCGCTGCTGGAGTCTGAAGCTGCCTCGTATCACGCGCCGGGGACCTGTACTTTCTACGGGACGGCGAACACCAACCAGATGGTGGTCGAGTTTATGGGCATGCAACTGCCAGGCTCGTCCTTCGTCCATCCGGATGCCCCGCTGCGGGACGCACTGACCGCCGCTGCCGCACGCCAGGTCACCCGCATGACCGGCAATGGCAACGAGTGGATGCCGCTGGGGAAAATGTTCGACGAAAAAGTGGTGGTCAACGGCATCGTGGCGCTGCTGGCGACCGGTGGCTCCACCAACCATACCATGCACCTGGTGGCGATGGCCCGCGCGGCGGGGATCATCATTAACTGGGACGATTTCTCCGACCTGTCAGACGTGGTGCCGCTGCTGGCGCGCCTCTATCCCAACGGCCCGGCGGATATCAACCACTTCCAGGCGGCGGGCGGCGTTCCGGTACTGGTGCGCGAGCTGCTGAAAGGCGGCCTGCTGCATGAGGATGTTCACACCGTCGCTGGCTTTGGTCTGTCGCGTTATACCCTGGAGCCGTGGCTCAACAACGGCGAGCTGGACTGGCGTGAAGGGGCGACAGCGCCGCTTGACGATCAGGTCATCGCGACCTTCGAGAAACCGTTCTCCCGTCACGGCGGCACCAAGGTGCTGAGCGGCAACCTGGGGCGCGCGGTAATGAAAACCTCGGCTGTCCCGGTGGAGAATCAGGTGATCGAAGCGCCGGCGGTGGTGTTCGAGAGCCAACACGACGTATTGCCGGCCTTTGAAGCGGGCCTGCTGGATAAAGATTGTGTGGTGGTGGTCCGTCATCAGGGGCCAAAAGCGAACGGGATGCCAGAATTACATAAACTTATGCCGCCACTTGGTGTATTATTGGACCGCCGTTTCAAAATAGCGCTGGTGACCGATGGCCGACTCTCTGGCGCCTCCGGTAAAGTCCCGTCAGCAATCCATGTCACGCCTGAAGCCTATGATGGTGGGTTGCTGGCGAAGGTGCGCGATGGCGATGTGATTCGCGTGAACGGGCAGACGGGAGAACTGACGCTGCTGGTGGACGATGCCGAACTGGCGGCGCGTCAGCCGCATATCCCTGACCTCAGCGCGTCGCGCGTGGGAACCGGTAGGGAGATGTTTGGGGCGCTGCGTGAGAAGCTCTCTGGCGCGGAGCAGGGCGCAACCTGCATCACTTTTTAAGACGATTTTATTTCTAGATCTGGCGAGAGAAAATCCTGATGAAAAACTGGAAAACAACAGCAGAAGCAATCCTCACCTCCGGTCCGGTTGTCCCGGTTATCGTGGTGAAAAAGCTGGAGCATGCGGTACCGATGGCGAAAGCGCTGGTCGCGGGCGGCGTGCGCGTGCTGGAAGTCACCCTGCGCACCGAGTGCGCCCTGGAAGCGATCCGCGCGATTGCTAAAGAAGTGCCGGACGCGATTGTCGGCGCGGGCACGGTCACCAACGTCGAGCAACTGAAAGCGGTAACGGAAGCTGGCGCGCAGTTCGCTATCAGCCCGGGACTGACCGAATCCCTGCTGAAAGCGGCGACCGAAGACGGCACCATTCCGCTGATCCCGGGGATCAGCACGGTTTCCGAGCTGATGCTGGGTATGCAGTATGGTCTGAAAGAGTTTAAATTCTTCCCGGCGGAAGCCAACGGCGGCGTGAAAGCCCTGCAGGCGATTGCGGGTCCGTTCGGCCACATTCGTTTCTGCCCGACCGGCGGTATTTCTCCGGCCAACTACCGTGACTACCTGGCGCTGAATAGCGTGCTGTGCATCGGCGGTTCCTGGCTGGTGCCAGCCGACGCGCTGGAGGCCGGCGACTACGATCGCATCACCACCCTGGCGCGTGAAGCGGTGGAAGGCGCGAAGTAAACCGCGCCTCAGGGTCGACAACCCGGTCAGCGGCAACGCGACCGGGTTTTTTTGTCTTTAGCCTTCGACGATGACCGCCGCGGCGGCGGTTTTAGCCCGCGCTACGGCCTCTTCAACCGAATCGGCAACGGCGAGGGTCACCCCCAGGCGGCGGGTACCGTCAATCTCGGGCTTGCCGAACAGACGCAGCTGCAGGCCAGCCCCGACGGCCGATTGCAGCTGGCCAAAGCTGACGTTCTGACTGGTCAGTTGCGGAAGGATCACTGCGGAAGCGGCGGGACCATACTGGCGGATAGCGCCGACGGGCAGTCCAAGAAAGGCACGAACGTGCAGGGCGAATTCCGAGAGATCCTGCGAGATCAGCGTTACCATGCCGGTGTCGTGTGGGCGCGGGGAAACTTCGCTGAAGATCACCTCGTCGCCGCATACGAACAGTTCCACGCCAAACAGGCCATGACCCCCCAGCGCCAGCACTACCTTGCGGGCGATGGCCTGGGCACGTTCGAGGGCCAGGTCGCTCATCTGCTGCGGTTGCCAGGACTCACGGTAATCGCCGTCTTCCTGGCGATGGCCAACCGGGGCGCAGAAATGCACGCCGTCGACGGCGCTGACGGTGAGCAGGGTGATTTCGAAATCGAAATTCACCACCCCCTCGACGATCACCCGCCCGGCGCCGGCGCGGCCGCCCTGCTGCGCATAGCGCCAGGCTTCGCTGAGCTGGTCAGCCGAGCGGATAAAGCTCTGACCTTTGCCGGAGGAGCTCATCACTGGTTTGACGATGCACGGCAAACCGATGTCGGTGACCGCCGCGCGGAAGCCTTCTTCGCTGTCGGCAAAGCGATAGCTGGAGGTGGGGAGCTGCAGCTCTTCTGCCGCCAGGCGGCGAATGCCTTCGCGGTTCATGGTGAGCTTAGCCGCCCGCGCCGTGGGGACTACTTTCTGCCCGGCCTGTTCCAGTTCAACCAGGGTATCGGTAGCAATAGCTTCGATCTCCGGCACGATGTAATCGGGTTTTTCCTGTTCAATCAGAGCGCGCAGGCTCTCGCCGTGCAGCATATTGATGACATGGGCGCGGTGGGCGACCTGCATCGCCGGGGCATCGGGGTAGCGGTCGACGGCGATAGTTTCAATGCCCAGACGCTGACATTCAATAGCGACTTCTTTGCCCAGCTCGCCGGAACCTAACAGCATTACTTTGGTGGCTGCCGGGCGCAGCGCGGTGCCTAATACAGTCATAACTCTCTTCCGCAGTAAAAAAAGATGCTGCCGATTATAAACGAAAACGTTTGCGTCTGTCTTTACGCGCGTGAGTTGAGTCCGGAGAGGAAATTTGTTATACTGTATAAAAATACAGTATTGAGAGGCTGCAGCATGGCGGTTGAAATTAAATATGTTGTGATCCGCGAAGGTGAGGAAAAAATGTCTTTTGCCAGCAAAAAAGAGGCCGACGCTTACGACAAAATGCTCGATCTGGCAGAGGTGCTGAATGACTGGCTGGTGGCATCGCCGCTGGAGATGGATGACGCCCAGCGTGACACCATGGCGATGTGGCTGGCAGAGCGAAAAGAGGCGCTGCAGCATATCCTGCGCGTCGGCCGATTGCCGGAGCAGGATGCGTCCGCGCACGACTCACCCGCGCCGTCGGCGGCAGAAGAGGCTTCTTCAGCGGAAGACGCCGCGGCGCCAGCGACCAAAGCGCGTAAGGCGAAAGTGGCCTGACTGGCGGCAGCCAGCTATGGCCTGGCTGGGCAGGGATTTGTCTGCCGCGCCCACCTTTGCGCATCTTTAGCCAGATCTAACATTTCCTGACATCGCGTCGTTTAGGCTGATAGCAGTGTTTTATCACCTGAGAGGAAAACCATGGCTAACTGGCTTAATCAACTGCAGTCGCTGCTCGGGCAGCAGGGCGCGTCATCGACAGGCGAGTCGTCAAAAGGGAGCGCACTGCTGCCCGGCGCGATTGGCGGGCTGGCCGGGTTGCTGGTGGCCAGTAAATCCTCACGCAAACTGCTGGCGAAGTACGGCACCAGCGCGCTGCTGGCTGGCGGTGGGGCGGTGGCGGGTACGGTGTTATGGAACAAGTATCAGCAGAAGATGCGCGCTCAAAACGCGCCTGTCCCCGGGGCGAACACGCCGGCTGCCGTGCCGGCGGACGTTGATCCGCGCAGCGTGCGACTGATCACCGCGCTGGTTTTTGCCGCCAGGAGCGATGGTCATATAGATGACCACGAACGGGCTAATATTGAAGCCCAGCTGCGGGCGGCCAATATCGACGTTCAGGCCCGGGTGCTGATCGACCAGGCGCTGGCCCAACCGCTGGATCCTCAGCGTCTGGCGGAGGGCATCGTTGATCCGCAGGAGGCACTGGAGATCTACTACGTCAGCTGCGCGGTCATTGATATCGACCACTTTATGGAACGCAGTTATCTGAACGCGCTGGGAGACGCTTTGTCACTGCCAAAGGATGTCCGGGCCGATATAGAACAGGATATCCAGTCACAAAAACAAGCGCTAAGCGTCTAAATTATCACGTTTCGCTTGCATCGCCCGCGTCTTTTGCCACCCTTATAGACACGTCATCATTCAGGCGCCGCCGTGTGACCTGAATGCTCTTGTGTCACGATAAAGCAGCAGAAGAACAACATGCCACCTAAAGCCAAACGGATCCCTCACGCCATGACCTTGCATGGCGATACACGCATCGATAACTATTACTGGCTGCGCGACGATGAGCGCGCGCGACCTGACGTGCTGGAGTACCTGCACGCGGAGAACGCCTATGGCAAGCGGGTGATGGATTCGCAGCTCAGCCTGCAGGAACGTCTGCTGAAAGAAATTATCGACCGCATTCCGCAACGGGAAGTCTCCGCCCCTTACAGTAAAAATGGTTTTCGCTACCGTCAGGTTTACGAGCCGGGCTGTGAATACGCCATCTATCAGCGCCAGTCGGTGCTCAAAGAGGAGTGGGACGAGTGGGAGATCCTGCTCGACGGCAACCAGCGGGCGGCGAAGAGTGAGTTCTACACCCTTGGCGGACTGGGCGTCGCGCCGAATAACCAATTGATGGCGGTGGCGGAGGATTATCTTTCCCGCCGCCAGTATGGCCTGCGCTTCTGCAACCTTAGCAGCGGTGAATGGTACCCGGAGATCCTGGAAAATGTTACCTCCGGGTTTGCCTGGAGCAATGATTCCCGCTTTGTGTGGTACGTGCGTAAACATCCCACCACACTGCTGCCTTATCAGGTCTGGCGCCACACGGTGGGTACCGCGGCGCAGAGTGATGTGCTGGTCTATGAAGAAAAAGATGAGACCTTCTACGTCAGCGTACATAAGACCACTTCCCAGCAGTTCGTGGTGATTTATCTCTCCAGCGCCACCACCAGTGAAGCATTACTGCTCAACGCCGAACTCACTGACGCCGAGCCGGTCTGCTTCCTGCCGCGGCGGAAAGATCACGAATACAGCCTCGATCACTATCAGCACGCGTTCTATCTGCGATCCAACCGCGAGGGGAAGAATTTTGGCCTCTACCGTACTGTGCTGCGCGATGAAGATCAGTGGACCACGCTGATCCCGCCGCGTCACGACGTGATGCTCGAAGGATTTACCCTGTTTACTGACTGGCTGGTCGTCGAGGAGCGCCAGCGCGGCCTGACCAGCCTGCGGCAAATTAACCGCAAGACCCGGGAGGTGGTAGGGATCGCCTTTGACGATCCGGCCTATGTCACCTGGCTTGCCTATAATCCGGAACCTGAAACGTCGCGCCTGCGCTACGGGTATTCCTCCATGACTACGCCAGACACCCTGTTTGAACTGGACATGGATACCGGCGAGCGGCGGGTTATCAAGCAGCAGGAGGTGAAGGGGTTGGACACGAGCTGCTACCAGAGCGAACACCTGTGGGTGACCGCCCGCGATGGCGTCGAGGTTCCGGTATCGCTGGTCTACCATCGCGACCATTTCCGTAAAGGGAGCAATCCGCTGCTGGTCTATGGCTACGGCTCGTATGGCGAGAGTATCGATGCCGATTTCAGCGCCAGCCGGCTGAGCCTGCTCAACCGCGGCTTTGTCTACGCCATCGCCCATGTCCGCGGCGGGGGCGAGCTGGGGCAGCAGTGGTATGAGGACGGCAAATTTCTGAGTAAGAAAAATACCTTCAACGACTATCTGGACGTCTGTGACGCGCTGCTGGCCCAGGGGTACGGCGATCCGCAGCTCTGCTATGGCATGGGGGGCAGCGCCGGCGGGATGCTGATGGGCGTGGCCGTTAACGAACGTCCTGAGCTGTTTCATGGCGTGATAGCCCAGGTGCCGTTCGTCGATGTGGTGACTACCATGCTGGACGAATCTATTCCACTGACCACCGGGGAATTTGAAGAGTGGGGGAATCCACAGGATGAAACCTATTACCACTACATGAAAAGCTACAGTCCCTACGACGGCGTCCGGGCGCAGGCTTATCCGCATATGCTGGTCACCACCGGACTGCACGATTCCCAGGTGCAATACTGGGAGCCGGCGAAATGGGTGGCCAAACTGCGGGAACTGAAAACCGACGATAACCTGCTGCTGCTCTGTACCGATATGGATTCCGGCCATGGCGGCAAATCCGGGCGCTTTAAAAGCTATGAAGGGGTGGCCCTGGAGTATGCCTTTTTCATTGCCCTGGCGCAGGGGACACTGCCGGGAAAAGCGGTAGTGTGACGACTATTCCCCGAGGTAGTGTTTGAGGGTCAGACGCAGTTCGGGGCTCATCCGGTCGAGATTGTTGAATAACCAGCGCAGGTAGCCGGGGTCGTTTTCAGCAATTTCGGCCACCGCTTTACCCCGGTATTTGCCGAAGGTAAAGGTGGTGAGCAGCGCCGGGCGGCCGGTGATATCGGCCATTTCGTCAGGCGTCCAGCCGGAAACGTTAATGATATCCAGCAGCAGCGCGGCGGTGATATAGCAGTCATACAGCGCGCGGTGGTGATGCAGCCCCGGCGGGGTCGCCACATTCAGCTTACGTGATTTATATAACCCCATATTGCTGTATTTGATCCCCGGCCACAGGCGGCGGGCCAGCTTCATGGTACAAATCCACTCGCCGCTCATCTCCGGTAGCACCCGGCGGTCAAAGCTGGCGTTGTGCGCGACATACCAGGGGCTGCCAAGATAATACGGAATAATCTCTTCAATCCACGGCTTATCGGCGACCATCTCTTCCGTTATACGGTGGATAGCCATCGCCTGCGGCGTGATGGGCCGATCAGGACGCACCAGATGGCTCATCGGGTTAGTGATTCGCCCGTCGACAATATCGACCGAGGCGATTTCGACGATGCCCCCCTGCAGGCCGCAGGTTTCGGTATCAATGACGCGCAGCATGGCTCGCTCCAGAGCAAAACAACAAGCGTAAAGGAATTGGGTGGTCTTGCCAACCGATGGGGAGCAGGCGGGCGCGCATTATTTCTGCTTCGGCTCCCAGGGCAGTCGGGAAAGCGAGACAGAGGCCAGCCGATGGGCGATCAGTCGTTCGCGGAACCAGTCGCGCAGATGGGCGGGCTGCTCACGCTCGACCAAATCAGCGACCACCGGCATGTTGTATCGCTCCTTAAAGGCGACGCCGGCGGCGGCGAGATCGACGTTGACCTTATCCATCTCAGCTTGCGAAATTTTGGCCAGATTTCTTTCCATTATTAACTCCAGTGTGCTGGTAAACCCGGTCGAGGCGCTGACGCTTAGCTCGACTCTGCCATTATACAGGGTTATTCTCTGTCCTACAGACATAACAAAAGGGAATGACGAATATGCGACTCCTCGCTGGACGCGCGTTGCGCCTCTCCGTTGCGTTTGCCGGTATATTAACCGCGGCAGGCGCCTTCGCCCATGCTCACCTGCAACAGCAGATCCCCGCCGCGGGTGCCCAACTGACCGCGCCCCCTCAGACGCTGACGCTCAGTTTCTCCGAAGGGATCGAACCGGCCTTCAGCGGCGTGACCGTCACCGGTCCGCAGCAGCACGCGGTAGCCGCCGGTAAACTGACCCGCAGCGCTGACAACCCCGCTCAGGTCACCTTACCCCTGGCGGAAACGTTGCCTTCGGGGGAGTACACCGTAGCATGGCATGTGGTCTCGGTTGACGGCCATAAAACCAAAGGGCAATACACTTTTAGCGTGAAGTGATCGATGTTGACCGGGCTCTATATCACGCTGCGTTTTGGGCACTTTATCACCCTGATGTTGGCTTTTGGCTGCGTGCTGTATGGCGCCTGGTGGGCGCCGGTACCGCTGAGGCGCGTGCTGATGCACCGCTTTTATCCGCTATTGCGCCCCCTGATGTTGATTGGCGCGCTCTCAACCGTGGCGCTGTATCTGCTGCAGGGGGGGATAATGGGCGACGGCTGGGCGGATGTCTGGCAGCCCGCCGTTTGGCAGGCGGTAGCGGGTACCCGCTTCGGCGGGGTGTGGATCTGGCAGATCCTGCTGGCGTTGACTGCTCTCGCCGTGGTGTGGATCCGCCCCCATCACGGCGCCAGGCAACTGATGGCCCTGCTGGCGGCCCAGCTGCTGCTTTCCGCCGGGGTTGGGCATGCTGCTATGCACGATGGCTTACTCGGCGCCCTGCAGCGCACTAATCATGCCGTCCACCTCTTCTGCGTCGCCAGCTGGTTCGGCGGCCTGTTGCCCTTCATCTACTGCCTGCGTCTGGCGCAGGGGCGCTGGCGTCAGGCTGCGGTCTATACCATGGCGCGCTTTTCGCGTTATGGACATCTGGCGGTGGCCGGCACCCTTGCCAGCGGCGTGGTCAATGCGCTGTTGATCCAGGGGGCGGTGATCGGAACCTCGCCCTGGGGGCGCATGCTGTTGATCAAATGTGCGCTGGTCGCCGGGATGGTGGTAATTGCCTTAGTGAACAGGTATGTTCTGGTACCGCGCATGTCGGCAAGCGGTTCGCGGGCGGAAAGCCTGATCCTGCGAACCACGCAGGCTGAGATAGGGCTTGGCGCGCTGGCGCTGCTGGCCGTCAGTCTGTTTGCCACCTGGGAACCTTATTGAATTAACTGGCAAAATCATGAAAAAAATTGTTCTGACCATGTTGTTACTGGCAAGCTCCGGGGCTGCTCTGGCGGCGCCGCAAATTATCACCGTGAGCCGCTTTGAAGTGGGGAAGGAGAGTTGGGCGTTCAACCGTGAAGAGGTGATGTTGACCTGCCGTCCGGGTAACGCGCTTTACGCCATCAACCCGAGTACGCTGGTCCAGTATCCGCTCAATGACGTCGCGGAACAGCAGGTTAAAGCCGGCAAGACGACCGCGCAGCCGATCTCGGTGATCCAGATCGACGATCCGCAGCACCCGGGACAAAAAATGAGCCTTGCGCCATTTATCGAGCGAGCGCAGAAGCTCTGCTAGCGTTCCGCGTTATCTTACTGTAATAGCATAAAAAAAACCGCCCTTGCCGGATAACGGCAGTGGCGGTTTTTTACTGGCTGACAGCCGTTTCCCAGGAATTATACGACCACATTGGCCACGGACTGGAAAAGCTGACGCGTTAAACTATTCTTATAGTGCAAGGCGACTTAGCCTGCATTAATGCCAACTTTTAGCGCACGGCTCTCTCCCAAGAGCCATTTCCCTGGACCGAATACAGGAATCGTATTCGGTCTCTTTTTATCGGTAACCTTCTGCTTTCGCAATAGCCAGCGACATCATGTCAGTCAAACCCCAGGCTGGCCTCTGGATGTCCCGTTATAGCACACCGTTTTTAGCATACACAATCCATTTACACACAAATCGCATCCTGAGGAAGGGTTGCGTCGGGAAGGAGAGATCTGAAGTTGGGGTGGAAAGAGAAAAGAAAAAACCTGCACCTAACCAGGCCCGGCGTGCAGGTTAACTGGCGGGCCAACATCGGAAGGCTGCTAGTATACACATTTGTATGACAAATAAAATAAGCAAAGTCTAATAGGTTTGGCAATTCATGCGATTAGCTATCAATGAACGACCGTATCGCTAAAAATAATAAGCGAATGCGCCGCTATTTACAGCGGCTAAAATTATTCAGGGACGCTAAAGGTGGGATATATTTTACTTTCGAGATAGCAGAGCAAAAGCCAAATTTCATCACTAAAAACAAACCATACGCAGCCCAGCAGAATGACCGCAAGAATAATCAGCAGGAAAATTTCGGTTTTACTCATCATGCCAACCACTATCCAATGGCGCCAGGGGCCATGATAGTAGCGAAATAACGACCGAATAAGCAAACGCCGCGTGTCAGCGCGGCGCTATCCGCAGCGACATTTACGCACCATGGCGCGGTTGCGTCAGGATGTCCACCTGCTCAGCCAGCTGATCCAGCAGCTGGAACCGACGCCGGTATTCGGCCCGTTTTTTGCTGGCGATACTCTCCAGTGATTTTCGTTCCAGACGCTGCGGCAGCCGCCAGCGCCACGCGCTTTCCGGCTTACCATCGATGGACTGCCAGAACTCGTCGTAGCTGGCGTGGAAATGGCGGCCCTTGCTCAGACGATAGCGCAGGGCACGGAACACATGGCCGTTATCGCTGACGCCATAAATCGACTCGATAGCGCTGCGAGCGGCCAGTAGCCAAATGAACTCCAGCAGCAGGCGCTTCGGGAACAGGCCGAAGCAGGCGCGAGTGGCCTGCTTAATCACCTCATGGGAAACGTGGCGCCGTGGCCCCTGCAGGCCGCCGATGACCAGTTGCCAGGCTTCACCGTCCCAGGTCACGCTAAAGGTTGCGCTGGCCAACAGGGTGTGATCGCCGTCGCGTAGCCATAATGTGGTTTCGCCCTCGCGCTCAGCCTTCCCGGCTGAGGAGGCGGAGAGAGTGAACGGGCTGTCGTCTTTTCCGTTCAGCGTCAGCAGCGGGACCTCGCTCACCGCGGTCATGGCATGCGCCAGCAGCGACCCCTGCAGGGTATCGATGTAGCGATAATGACTTATCACCGCCATCGCCCGCTGCCAGGCGTTAAGATCGCGCGTCAGGTACTGACGGTGCACTTTCCCCGGCAAGGTCGCCTGCGCGGTCAGAAGCTGATTAAAATCATCACGGGCGCTAAGCGACTCAAGCATTGCTTTGGTGGGGCTATAAAATAACGCCGTACGCAGCAGAAATTTAAGGCGAAAGTTTTTCTGCCGCCAGATAGGTGCAGGTATTAGTCTGCCCATCACCAGATCGGCAATAAGATGCGAGCGCGGCGCAAGCACGCTGGTTGAATGCAGGCTATTGTCTGTCACGATAAACACCTCGTTGTTATTTCCTCCTATTTTAAAGCGAGCTTCTGATAAGCTTAATCCTCTGGCCGACTATATTTCCCGTTTGTTTAAAATCGATTGAGGTGTAAATAAAAATCACCGGGGATTCGGCGCAATTACCTATAATTACAGCAGAGAGGTAATTATATGTATCAACGTATTAATGGTAGCGACTGGCGTAATATCTGGCTGATGGGCGATCTGCATGGTTGCTTTGCGCTACTGATGGGCCGCCTGCGTCAGCTGCGCTTTGATCCCTGGGCCGATCTGCTCATTTCCGTGGGCGATCTGATCGATCGCGGACCGCAGAGCGCTGACTGCCTCGGCCTGCTGCGCTGCCGCTGGTTCAGGGCCGTTCGGGGGAATCATGAACAGATGGCGCTGGAGGCGCTGGAGAGCGGGGATATGGCACTCTGGCAGATGAATGGCGGCGACTGGTATGGCCGGGGCACCGCGCAGCAGCGCGCCGAGGCCGACCGGCTGTTAGCGCGTTGTCAGCGGCTACCGTTGATTATTGAAGTTGGGTGTGCAGATGCCCGGCATGTGATCGCCCATGCCGATTATCCGGCGCCAGTCTATCGCTGGCAGCAGCCGGTGGATCCCCAGCGGGTGTTATGGAGCCGTCATCGCCTGAGCGAACATCTGGCGGGACGTCATGGCGCCATCGCCGGAGCAGACCATTTCTGGTTTGGCCATACGCCGCTTCGCACGCCTTATGAACGCGATAATCAACACTATATTGATACGGGCGCCGTGTTTGGCGGAACGCTGACGCTGGTGGCGCTACAATCGGCAGGTTAAAAATCGCTGTATTCGCTGGCGGGTTGCCAGAAGCCATCAATAAAATCTTCTATCGGATAGCAGCCGCCGTGGCGGATCCGCTGATCCTCCATCGCCACTAAGCACTGCGTTTCCTCGCGGTAGACGTCAACCACAATGTCCTCGCAGCCGCCATCCAGATAGCAAATAAACAACACCAAGGCAAACATCCTGGCCTCATGCTCGGGTTCACATACTCTTTAGTGTAGGGGATGACGGCGGGACGGGGAAATAAATAACCCGTCTCAGGCGACGGGTTCATTTGAGTCAGGCAAGGCGCATGACCCAGGCATCAGACTGGCGGTCGTAATGTTTACGGTAGAGCACGGAATGTTCGCCATTGAGAATAGCGGGCACGCTGGTATCGGCATCCCAGGCGTCAAGCTGCATACATAAATCTGGATCGGATTTGCAGGGAATACTTAACGTTCGCTCTCCCTGATGTTCACCGTGCAGTTCGGCATCGTCTATCTCAAACGCGCCGATGCGGACATTGGTTTTACTCATCGCTTCACCCCATTTTTCAGCTGAGTTGTGGTACGACCAGTTGAGGCCGTCATTTTTCAGCGTAGTCAATGGGGTGAAAACCGCCAGTCAAAAAGTGCGCATTTTTTGCGCGGCGTCACACCTTGCCGGCAAAAAGTTTCCCATCGCGCACCAGTTCGCGCGGGTAGCTATTCTTCAGACGGGAGCCGACGCGCTTGGTCAGACCCAGCGGGACACCCTGGAAGGTCACGATGGCCTCATCCTGCTGCGGCGCGGTCTGCGGATAGACGTCGCGTCCGCGATACCATTCCTCCGCTTCCTCCTGGGTCAGCTCGAAGGCGCGCTGCGGCGCGGCAAAGGCGATAACCGCCTCATGCTGCCAGCGGTACCCCTTATTGTGCACCTCTGCCAGGCGTACGCCGATGCGTGAAAAACGCACCTGACCAAACAGGGGCTCCATAGCCTGCGGGAACAGCCACAGCTCTTTATCCCGCTGCCACAGCGTATGACCTGCGTCCCACACCAGGCCAACAGCGCTGGCGGCGGCAGTTACCGCGGCGGCCTCCCGGCTCTTCAGCGGCGTAAACGGGAATTTGCCGACCTTATAGCCTGGCGCCGGGAGCGGATCGATCGCCGCGGTCTTGCGCAGGCGAGCGACAAAGAAGCCTTCGCAATCGTAGATCTGCGGGAACACGTGCAAAAATCCTTCTGCGGTTAAGGCATCGGCCGCGCCGGAAAACAGATCTCCCAGCGGCAGGATCTCCACCGCCTGTGGATAACGGGACAGCAGCCACTGAACAACCGACTGGTTTTCCTCGCGATTCAGGGTACAGGTCGAATACACCAAAGTCCCGCCAGGACGCAGGGCATGGAAGGCGCTGTCGATAAGTTCGCGCTGGGTGGCGGCAATGTCGAGGTTGCTCTCCGGCGACCAGTTTTTCAGTGCGTCAGCATCTTTACGCACCACGCCTTCGCCCGAACAGGGGGCATCAAGCAGGATGGCATCGAAAGCTTCGGGTAGCGCCGCGCCGAAAACCCGGCCGTCGAAGTGAGTCAGGGCGACGTTACTGATGCCGCAGCGGCTAATGTTGGCATGCAGCACCTTCACCCGGCTGGCGGAGAACTCATTGGCCAGAATGCCGCCCGCGTTACCCATTCGGGCGGCAATCTGGGTGGTCTTAGACCCCGGCGCGGCGGCAACATCCATCACCCGTTCAGGCTGCGGGTTATCGGCGAACAGAGCGGCGACCGGCAGCATCGAGCTTGCCTCCTGAATATAGAACAGCCCGCTGAGATGTTCGGCGGTGCTGCCCAGCGGCAGGGCATCGTCGCCGTCCCGCTCGATCCAGAATCCCTCTTCACACCAGGGGACCGGCGTCAGCTGCCAGCCATACGGGGCGACCAGAGACAGAAAATCGGCCACACTGATTTTCAGCGTGTTGACGCGAATACTGCGGCGTAGCGGGCGCTGGCAGGCGGCGATAAAGTCGTCGAAAGAGAGATGCGCGGGCATTGCCGCACGCATTTGAGCGAGAAACGCTTCAGGGAAATAGACAGTATTTTCAGCCACAGGCAGCGCACCACAGAAAAAAAGGGTGCGCAGTTTAGCACAAACGCCCCGGTGCAGGACACCGGGGCGTGCGGTGGGTCATCTTCCCGTCCCGGCGTTGGCCGGTGCGGGAAAAGCGTTGTGAGGGTTATTGCGGCAGGGCGGTGCCCCATTCCCGCCACTCTTTCGGCTCGCTCTCCTGCAGCAGGAAGTGCTTGCCATCCTGGGCCTTCGGCGCCAGCGGTGTCCCCGGTGGCGTGGCAAAGGCGATCCCGCCGCGGATAAACTGGTTGAAGGTCCCGGTTTTCACCACGCCGCCAATCAGGCCGAAGTCGAGGCTGTAACCTGAGGCCAGCCAGAACACCGAGTTATTGCGTACCAGATACTGGTAGCGCTTGCTGATACGCAGTTTCACCATCACCCGATCGGACATTGACCCCAGCGACAGGCCAGTGACCGTCCCCACCTCAAGGCCGCGGAACAGGACCGGCGTACCGATGCCAAGCGACCCCGCCTCCGGCGCTTCCACCACGATGTTCAGGCCGTCGATATAACGTGAGTCGCTGATCGTCGTATCCTGGATCTCAAAGTCGCGGCGCGCCGGCCCGCGTCCCGGCTCAACGTTAATATAGGACTGGAACAGGGTGTCGAGATGCTCGACGCCCGCGGCGGAGATTTGCGGGGTGATCACCGAGAAGCGGGTCCCGGCCCGGGCGAAGGTACCGACGTATTCCGGGTAGAGCACCGCTTTCGCCTGCACTTCGTTTTTGGCGGTGATCAGCTCCAGGGACTGGATCTGACCGATATCGATGCCGAGATAACGAATCGGCATCCCGGCCGCCATCTTCCCGGCGTCAAACGCGTGCAGGGTGATCTGGCCGCCCACGGCGCGCGCCGCCGTTTCCGAAGCGTAAAGGATACGTTTGTTATTCAGCCGCGCGTTGGCGCTGCTGCCATTGAGGTTATCGAAACTGATCGCCCCTTTAATGGCGCGCGCCAGCGGCGAGGCCTGAACGGTGAGTCCGTTGCCGTCAAGTTTGACCTTCGCCCCCCCTTCGGCCCAGAAGACGCTGTTGTTGCTCAGCAGGTAGCGGTACTCCGGCTTGATATGCAAATCGATATCGAAAGCGTCTTTGCGCGGTTTGACGGCGATGATCTCGCCGACGGCGAATTTACGATACAGCACCACCGAGCCGGCCTGAACGTCAGGCAGGGTCTCGGCTGAGAGGCTTAAGGTCGTGGTCGGCACTTCGCTCAGGCTGTTTTCCTGGGCCTTTTCGAGGTTGGCGTACAGCGGGTAGCTGCTCTGCATTTCGCCTTTTTCTCCCGGAATGACCCGGATCCCGCCATTAACCCATTCGCTGGCGCTGGCCCCCAGCACCTGCACGCCATCGAGTCCGACTTTGACATCCAGACGGCTGTTAACCACAAACTTACTGTCACCGCGAATGAGATCGCGGTATTCGGGGGCAATCGCGACCTGGAAGGTCACCCCTTTGGCCGTCAGTTTGCGCTCCAGCACCTGGCCGACTTTTACTCCGTGCAGCACCAGCGGTTGGCCGCCGTCAATCCCGTAGCTTTCCGGCGCCGAGAGCGTGACGGTGGCGACGTTGGGCTCCTCCAGCAGCGCTTTATCTGCTGGCATGACGGAGAAGTGGTTGCGCGGCTCGCCTTCACCGGGTACCAGTTCAAAGGTATTGCCGGTGAGCAGGGCGCTGACGCTGGGGTTATCGAGGGAAATTTTCGGCTTCTTCATCTGAATCAGCGTCTTCTCACGCAGCAGCGTCACCACGCTCGGGTCGACGGTCATCTCGCCGGTCACTTTGCCGCCGGGGTTAAGATTCAGCTTACTTAACTGACCCACTTCCAGCCCCTGATACATCAGCGGCGTCGAGCCTGCTTTCAGCCCATCGCCGTCCGGCAGGTCGAGGGTGACCAGCACACCGCGCTGGCTATGCGCCAGATCTTCGTACAGATGATAGTCATCGTTTTGCGCCGCAACCTGCGAATCGGCAGGTGAATCGAAGGCGATAGCGCCGTTCACCAGCGCAGATAGGTTCTCCAGCTGCACTTTTGCCCCACTCAGGCCGACGTCGGCTTTGATCCCGGAGACGTTCCAGAATCGGCTGCCTTTTTTCACCAGGTTGGTAAACCGGCGCTCGATCAGGACATCGATGGTGACCCCCTGATTATTGGCATTCAGGGTGAAATCATACACGCGCCCGACCGGGATCTTGCGGAAATAGACCAGCGAGCCGCTGTTCAGGGAGCCAAGGTCCGGCGCCTGCAGGTGGATCATCAGCTCGCCGTTGTTGATGCGGTATTTCGGCTGAGTGTCGAGGGCCACGAAGTGATCTTCGGGCTCACCCTTGCCAGGCATCATGCCAATGTAGTTCCCGCCCACCAGCGCATCCAGCCCGGAGACCCCCGCCAGAGAGGCTTTTGGGGTGACCAGCCAGAACTGGGTCTCTTTGCGCAGCGCATCTTTCATATCGCGTTTGATGCTGGCGGAAACCTCAATCTTACTCAGATCTTTACTGAGGCTAATATCCTGGACGGTGCCGACCTCGACCCCCTGATAACGGATAGGCGTCCGCCCCGGCACAATGCCGTTAGCGGACTGGAAATCGATGGTAATCGTCGATCCGCGGTCGTCAAAGCTGGTCCAGATGAGCCAGGCGGCAATCAGCAGCGCGATGACCGGCAACAGCCAGAATGGCGAAATACGGCGTTTAGTTTTTATTCTGGCTTCAGTCTGCGAAGCGGGCGATTCCTGACTCATGTGCGTCCCAAAGTAAGCGGCTGTCCAGCCATTCAACTGCAAGAATAGTTAAAATTACCGCACCGCCGAAGTAAACCGCCGCCGGCCCCATGGTGAAAGCGAGGAGCTGATCGCGATTGATTAGCGACATGGTGAGTGAAATAACAAACAGATCCAACATCGACCAGCGGCCAATCCAGGTTATCAGCCGCAGCAGCAGGATGCGGGTGCGCAAGCCTTGCTCGCACTTGAATTGTATGCTGACCAATAGGGTAAATAACACTATAACTTTGGTGAATGGCACCAAAATACTGGCGATAAATACCACTCCGGCGATGGCGATATTGCTGCTGGCAAGGGAGATGATCCCGGAAAGGATCGTATCGTCCTGGCGCGCACCGTTAACATAGATGATCGAGATCGGCAGCAGGTTGGCTGGTAAGAGAAATATCAGCGAGGCAATCAGCGCCGCCCAGCTGCGCTGCAGGCTCTGCGGCCGGCGATGATGCAGCGGGGAGTGGCAGCGTCGGCAGCGGCCACGCGCGTCGCGGTAGCCGGTGTAGTGGCAGCCGGTGCACACCTGTAAATTGTTATCGGCGCGGGTCGCTGGCCGTTCAGGATAGAAACGCTCCCACAGCTCTTCGACGTTCATGTGAATAAGCGTCAGGATGCTCAGCAGCGTCAGCGAGATAAACGCCACCAGGCCGATGCCGGGCTGCAGAAAGGCGTAATCCTGCACCTTGATGGAGGCGACGCCAATACCCACCAGATAGATATCCAGCATCACCCACTCTTTGAGCTTGCCGAGCATCAGCAGCACCGGGCGCAGGTTCATCCCCAGCACGTTGCCCAGCCAGAGATAGCTAATCGAGACCACCAGCAGCACCGGGGCGACCACCGCGCAAAACAGCACCATGGCGGCGGTAAGCGGGTCACCCTGCGCGGTCATCTGCCAGATCCCTTGCAGGACGTTGGCGTCGATGCGCACGCCCAGCAGGTGCAGGCGCAGCAGAGGCTCCGACCAGGCAAAAGGCATGAGCAGCAGCATCGCAACGGCCATGCTGCCCAAACGCGTCAGCGACCAGTCGCGCCCATCGCGCACCTTGGCGTTGCAGCGTGGGCACCAGGCGCTTTGGTTGCGTTTAAGCACCGGTAAGCGAAAGAGCATGTCACACTGCGTACAGCGCTGATAATGCGCATAGGGAAGCGGTGTGCTGACGGCATGCACGACCAACTTCTTCGCAGGTTTAATCGTTGGTGTTTTTATCGGCATTTATTACGTACAGGAATGAATGTATCCCACTATCTTAACCCATGAATGAATTCATCTTGAGCCTAAGCGCATTTAATGCTTATTTTAGTAGGCTGTACGTATCAGGCAGTAAGACAACCAAGTGAAGATATAATGAGCAAAACAGAATTTTACGCGGATCTGAACCGCGATTTCCAGGCATTAATGGCAGGTGAAACCAGTTTTCTGGCGATGATCGCCAATACCAGCGCGCTGCTGTTCGAGCGGCTGAGCGAGGTCAACTGGGCCGGTTTCTATCTTCTGGAAGGCGATACCCTGGTACTGGGGCCGTTCCAGGGCAAACTGGCCTGTGTGCGCATTCCGGTTGGCCGCGGCGTCTGCGGCGCCGCGGTGGCGCAAGCCCAGGTCCAGCGCGTAGAGGACGTGCATGCGTTTGATGGTCACATTGCCTGCGATGCGGCCAGTAATTCAGAAATTGTCTTTCCCCTGCGCGTGAACGACCAGATTATCGGCGTGCTGGATATCGACAGCACGGCGTATGGCCGCTTCACAGCTGAAGATGAGCAGGGGTTGCGCACGCTGGTCGAGCAACTGGAAAAACTTATCGCGGCCACTGATTATCAAAAAATCTTTACCCGTGTCGTGGGATAATCAACGGATAACGTAGCATTTAGCGAGGACGTCATTATAATGTCGCCTGTTCATGCCTGCGGCTTGTTGGCTACGTCCGTTGTAATCAGGAAATTTCATGGAAAATCAACCTAAGTTGAATAGCAGTAAAGAAGTTATCGCCTTTCTGGCCGAACGTTTCCCGCAGTGCTTTAGCGCTGAAGGCGAAGCGCGCCCCCTGAAAATTGGTATTTTTCAGGATCTCGTTGAGCGAGTGGGTGGTGAGATGAATCTCAGCAAAACCCAGCTTCGCGCTGCATTACGTCTCTACACGTCCAGCTGGCGTTATCTGTACGGCGTGAAAGCCGGCGCTATCCGCGTTGACCTGGACGGCAACCCGTGCGGCGAACTGGAAGAACAGCACATTGCCCATGCGCGCCAGCAGCTGGAAGAAGCGAAAGCTCGCGTTCAGACGCAGCGCGCTGCCCAGCAGGCGAAAAAACGCGAAGCCGCCGCCGCCGCAGGTCAGCAGGATGAAGGGGTTCGCCGCGAGCGTAAACCACGTCCTCAGCAGCCGCGTCGTAAAGAAGGCGCTGAACAGCGTAAACCGCGTCCTGTTGCGGCCAAAGCCCCGCGTGAAGAGCGTCATACTCCGGTTTCGGATGTTTCCGTTCTGACCGTCGGCCAGGCGCTGAAGGTAAAAGCAGGCAATAACGCAATGGACGCCACCGTTCTGGAAATCACCAAAGATGGCGTTCGTGTACAGCTGACTTCTGGTATGTCAATGATTGTACGCGCAGAACACCTGGTGTTCTGAAACGGAGGCCGGGCCAGGCATGAACACATTTTTTAAAATCACCGCGCTTGCGGGCCTGCTGGCAATAGCAGGCCATGCTTTCGCTGTTGATGAAATAACCCGTGCAGATCAAATACCCGTGCTGAAAGAAGAGCCGCAGCACGCGACGGTGAGCGAGCGCGTGACGTCGCGCTTTACCCGTTCTCACTACCGTCAGTTTGATCTCGACAACGCCTTCTCGGCAAAGATTTTTGACCGTTATCTGAACCTGCTGGACTACAGCCACAATGTGCTGTTGGCCAGCGATGTGGCGAAGTTCGCGGCCAAAAAAGACCAAATCGGCGACGAACTGCGCACCGGGAAACTGGACGTCTTCTACGACCTCTACAACCTGGCGCAGCAGCGTCGCTTTGAGCGCTATCAGTATGCGCTGAAGGTGCTGGAACGTCCGATGGACTTTACCGGCAACGATAATTTTAACCTTGATCGCTCCAAAGCGCCGTGGCCAAAAGATGAGGCCGAGCTGAACACGCTGTGGGACGCCAAGGTGAAGTTTGACCAGTTAAGCCTGAAGCTGGCGGGTAAAGACGATAAAGAGATCCGCGACACCTTAACGCGTCGCTATAAGTTCGCGATCCGTCGTCTGGCGCAAACCAACAGCGAAGATGTCTTCTCGCTGGCGATGACCGCCTTCGCTCGCGAAATCGACCCGCACACCAACTACCTGTCTCCACGTAATACCGAGCAGTTCAACACTGAGATGAGCCTCTCTCTTGAGGGGATCGGCGCTGTCCTGCAAATGGATGATGACTACACCGTCATCAATTCGCTGGTGGCGGGCGGCCCGGCCGCGAAGAGCAAAGCGATCAGCGTCGGCGACCGTATCGTTGGCGTTGGCCAGACCGGGAAGCCGATGGTTGATGTCATCGGCTGGCGTCTGGATGACGTGGTCGCGCTGATTAAAGGACCGAAGGGCAGCAAAGTGCGCCTTGAGATCCTGCCGGCAGGCAAAGGGGCCAAGACGCGTATCGTGACCCTGACCCGCGAGCGGATCCGTCTGGAAGACCGTGCGGTGAAGATGTCGGTGAAAACCGTTGGTAAAGAAAGAGTCGGCGTGCTGGATATTCCGGGCTTTTACGTTGGTCTCACCGATGATGTGAAGGTGCAACTGCAGAAGCTGGAAAAACAGAACGTCAGCAGCATCGTCATTGATCTGCGCAGCAACGGCGGCGGGGCGCTGACCGAGGCGGTATCGCTCTCGGGTCTGTTTATTCCGTCCGGCCCGGTAGTGCAGGTTCGTGATAACAATGGCAAGGTCCGCGAAGACAGCGACAACGATGGCGTGGTCTATTACAAAGGGCCGCTGGTGGTGCTGGTTGACCGCTTTAGCGCCTCGGCGTCTGAAATCTTCGCCGCGGCGATGCAGGATTATGGCCGCGCGCTGATCGTTGGCGAGCCGACCTTCGGTAAAGGGACGGTACAGCAGTATCGCTCGTTGAATCGTATCTACGATCAGATGCTGCGTCCGGACTGGCCGGCGTTAGGTTCCGTCCAGTACACCATCCAGAAGTTCTACCGTATTAACGGCGGCAGTACGCAGCGTAAAGGCGTGACGCCGGATATCATGATGCCAACCGGTAATGAAGATCGTGAGACCGGCGAGCAGTATGAAGACAACGCGCTGCCGTGGGATAGCATCAACGCAGCCACCTACGTGAAGTCCGGGGATCTGACCCCGTTTGGACCGGAACTGCTCAAGCGCCATGATGAGCGTATCGCGCAGGATCCAGAGTTCCAGTACATCATGAAGGATATTGCCCGTTATAACGCGATGAAGGACAAGCGTAACATCGTCTCTCTGAACTACGCCCAGCGTGAGAAAGAGAACGAAGAGGATGATGCGATTCGTCTGGCGCGGATTAACGATCGCCTGAAACGCGAAGGCAAACCGCTGCTGAAAAAACTGGATGACCTGCCGAAGGATTACCAGGAGCCGGATCCGTATCTTGATGAAACGGTCCATATCGCGGTAGACCTGGCGCATCTTGAAAAAGCGCGCCCGGCGGTGGAACCGCCAGCCAGTAAATAAATAACAAACGGGCACCTCAGAGGGTGCCCGTTTTATTTTGTGCTTTTGTCATCACCTTTCAGCTCAACTAACAAAATGTCAACCTGTCCGGCCGCTGTCAGCAAGATGCTACAAAATGTAAAGTTGTGTTTTTATCGTGACTTAGCGGGGGTTGATGGTTGAAAATTGCAGCCTGACCCATACGATGTGGGTAATCGCTTAGTGCGTTTTGTTAAATTGAGGTAAAAAGAAAATTATGATGCGAATCGCGCTTTTCCTGCTGACGAACCTGGCAGTAATGGTCGTGTTCGGGCTGGTGTTAAGCCTCACGGGGATCCAATCCAGCAGCATGACCGGTCTGTTGATTATGGCCCTGCTGTTCGGCTTCGGTGGTTCTATCGTTTCGCTGATGATGTCGAAATGGATGGCCCTGAAGTCTGTGGGTGGGGAAGTGATCGAGCAGCCGCGCAACGAAACGGAACGCTGGCTGATGCACACCGTCGCCCAACAGGCGCAGCAGGCGGGCATTGCCATGCCGCAGGTGGCTATCTATCACGCGCCTGATATTAACGCTTTTGCTACCGGCGCGCGTCGCGACGCCTCGCTGGTCGCCGTCAGCACCGGGCTGCTACAAAACATGAGCCGTGATGAAGCGGAAGCGGTCATTGCCCATGAAATCAGCCACATCGCTAATGGCGATATGGTGACCATGACGCTGATTCAGGGGGTGGTGAACACCTTCG
Source organism: Klebsiella sp. PK18 (assembly GCF_057784655.1). NCBI lineage: Bacteria > Pseudomonadati > Pseudomonadota > Gammaproteobacteria > Enterobacterales > Enterobacteriaceae > Klebsiella > Klebsiella sp. PK18. The sequence continues at coordinate 1,926,688 of NZ_CM173493.1, forward strand.
TTATCTTTATCTCGCGCGTGATTGCCCAGATTGCGGCCGGTTTCCTCGGCGGCAACCGGGAAGATGAAGGGGAGAGCAGCAATGGTAACCCGCTGATCTACTTCGCTGTCGCCACGGTGCTGGAGCTGGTGTTCGGTATTCTGGCCAGCATTATTACCATGTGGTTCTCTCGTCATCGCGAGTTCCACGCTGACGCCGGCTCGGCGCGACTGGTGGGCCGCGAGAAGATGATTGCTGCCCTGCAGCGTCTGAAAACCAGCTATGAGCCACAGGAAGCCAGCAGCATGATGGCGTTCTGCATCAATGGTAAAGCGAAATCCATGAGCGAGCTGTTTATGACTCACCCGCCGCTGGATAAACGTATTGAAGCCCTGCGTAGCGGTGAGTATCTGAAGTAATCCGTCGGTTCGACGCTAAAAATAAAAAATCCGCAGCCCGAAAGCTGCGGATTTTTTTTGCCGCCGTTTATCAGGCCGCGCGCGGCTGGGTGACGCGCAGACCGCTAATCAGTGCGGCAACGGTCGCCAGAATGCCGGCCAGCAGCAGGGCGGTATGGGTGCCGCTGTTGCCGAGCAGGTTGAACAGCAGGGCGACCAGCGCCGCGCCAGTGCTCTGACCGAGCAGGCGAGCGGTACCCAGCATCCCGCTGGCGCCACCGCTACGATGGCTCGGAGCCGAGGCGACAATAGTGTGGTTATTCGGCGACTGAAACAGCCCGAAACCGGCGCCGCACAGCGCCATACGCCAGATAATATCCAGATCGGAAGGCGACGCGGGCAGCAGCGCCAGGCCGAACAGGCCGCAGGCCATAACCAGCAGCCCAATGGCCCCCAGCAGTCCCGCATGGCATTTCTCAATCAAATAACCGGCCAGCGGCGCCATCACCATGGTCGCCAGCGGCCACGGCGTCAGCAGCAGGCCGGTCTCCACTTCGCTGCGCCCCATCATCGTCTGCAGGAAGAAGGGCAAGGAGACCATCGCCAGCATCTGCGCACAGAAGGAGCAGATGGAGGTGCAGATAGAGAGTGAGAAGAGCGGGATGCGCAGCAGGTCGACCGGCAGCAGGGGGACGGGCATGCTGAGCTGGCGGCGAACGAAGAAAAAGCCCACCACCAGCATGGCGGCCACTTCCGCCAGCACCAGCTGAACAGACTGTCCCTGGGCGAACCCGCTGAGCGCAGTGATCAGCAGCCCGAAGGTGAGGGCGTTCATGATGGCGCTCGGCAGATCGAAGCGGATAATTTTGCTGCGCGCGCTGTTGGGTGGCAGAAAGCGCATGGCCAGAACAAAAGCGACGATCCCGAGGGGAACATTAATTAAAAACAGCCATTGCCATGAGGCGAGGGAGAGGATCGCCGCGGCGATCGTCGGGCCTGCCGCCGAAGAGACGGCGACGACAAAGGAGTTGATGCCCATGCCGCGGCCGAGAAAGCGCTGCGGATAAATCAGGCGGATCAACGCGGTGTTCACGCTCATCAGCGCGGCGCCGCCCAGCCCCTGGGCGACGCGGGCGAAGGTCAGCATGTCGAGACTGCGCGACAGGGCGCAGGCCAGCGAGGTAAAGATAAACACCATCAGGCCTATCTTATAGATGCGGCGATAGCCGACCATATCGCCGAGGAAAGAGAGCGGTAGCAGGGCGATGACAATGGCGATTTGGTAGGCGTTAACGATCCAGATTGACGCCGCCGGCGAGGCGTTAAGATCGCTGGCGATGGTCGGGAGCGCGACGTTGGCGATAGCCCCGTCGAGCACGGCCATGGTCAGCCCCAGCACGATGGTCAGAATGGCGCCATAGCGTTGCGGCAGCGGCACGCCATCGGAAGAATTTTTATCCATGGTCAATATAAGTCTTAAATGAAACGGTTTTTTGAATGATGAGTTTAGCATTGATTATTCCGCAGTATGTCGCAGATTTGTAACGAAGTGGCAGAAGAATGATTGCGGCGCAGAGGCGGCGAATTTATAATAAAAACCGGTTCTAAATTTTATAAAACAGTTACGGCGAGGTGATAAATGGCAGGTGCAGATTTGGATAAACAGCCAGATTCTGTCTCTTCGGTATTGAAGGTTTTTGGCATCTTACAGGCGCTGGGTGAAGAGCGTGAAATTGGCATTACCGAACTGTCCCAGCGCGTCATGATGTCGAAAAGCACCGTTTATCGCTTTTTACAGACCATGAAATCACTGGGCTATGTGGCGCAGGAAGGCGAGTCAGAGAAATACTCCCTCACGCTCAAGCTGTTCGAGCTGGGCGCTCGTGCGCTGCAGAACGTCGACCTGGTACGCAGCGCCGATATTCAGATGCGCGAACTCTCCCGGCTGACGAAAGAGACTATTCACCTCGGGGCGCTGGATGAAGACAGCATCGTCTACATCCACAAGATTGACTCGATGTACAATCTGCGGATGTACTCGCGTATCGGCCGTCGCAATCCGCTGTACAGTACCGCGATTGGTAAGGTACTGCTGGCGTGGCGCGATCGCAGCGAAGTGGAGCAGATCCTCGAGGGCGTGGAGTATAAACGCAGCACCGAGCGGACCATCACCAGCACGGAAGCGCTGCTGAAGGTGCTGGATGGCGTACGCGAGCAGGGATATGGCGAAGATAACGAAGAGCAGGAAGAGGGACTACGCTGCATCGGGGTACCGGTGTTCGATCGTTTCGGCGTGGTTATCGCCGGACTGAGCATCTCTTTCCCGACGCTACGTTTCTCAGAAGAACGTTTGCATGAATATGTGGCGATGCTGCATCAGGCGGCGCGCAAGATTTCTGAGCAAATGGGATACAACGACTACCCGTTCTGACGCGGTAGCTGAAACATCCGGCGAGCGCGGTGCTATTGTCGCGCTCGCCGGAGTGATTTTAACCGTTATCAACCACGGTTGCGCTTTTGCGCAGAATGGGACAGTTACTGACGCCGATCACACCGCTATTGGAATGCACATAAAGTGCGGTACTGACCCCGCGGGCGGTGAGATACTGACACTTAAGACCCAGACCACCGACGTTTTCTTCACTGTGGAATAATACGCCATAGCCGCTTAATAATACGCCAATCCATAAGATAGCCACGACGACAATAGTACGAATGATTAATCGCATTGATGCCTCATTATTTGTATGATCCTTGCCGTGATTTTGACACGAACACGTTTTGAAACAAGTCGATGATTCCTAAACTTGCCGTTCGTATTACAGTTAGCCGCGGTTTAAGAAGGCCGTGTTATCCTGGTGAGATAAAGTACTAATGCGGAGAGTGGAGTGAAAAAATTACGGTGGGTTTTACTGATAGTCATCATAGCAGGCTGCCTGTTGCTGTGGACTCAGATGCTTAACGTAATGTGCGACCAGGATGTTCAGTTTTTCAGCGGCATTTGCACTATCAATAAATTCATCCCGTGGTAAGACATTTTTCTGACGACTGATTTCCTTCTGCGGTGTGGGTGGTAGAATGAACGCCTTCTCTTTGAGGTGGTGAAATGAGTGAGTTACTAAATCCTGGGATCTTAAATCTGGCTTCGCTGGCTGTATCCGTCGCGTTGCTGCTTGTCGGTCTGTTGTTATGGTTCTTCGTCAACCGCGCCAGTTCGCGGGCGAACGAGCAGATAGAACTGCTGCAAGCGCTGCTGGATCAGCAAAAGCGGCAGAATGCGCTGTTACGTCGCCTTTGCGAAGCTAATGCGCCGGAAAAAGAGGACGTGGCCGAGTCGACCGTCGCAGGCAAGGCGAAAGGAGAGGATGAGTTTATCCGCCTGGTGGCAGAGCGCTAAGTACCTCCACAGGTGTGCATCATAAGATGCGCACCTGCATGATAGCTGGCAGTAATAGCTTATTCTTATTCCATTATTCCTTTCCCCGCGCATTATTCCCTTTTTTACACGCTGTAAATAAAGTCATTCCCGCCGCGTTTATTGCCCTGGAATGTGACACTGTCATCATTTTTTCATTATTAAGGTGCAGAATTAGCTCTATTTTTAGCGTGACGACTAACAGGTTTTATTATCACTACACTGGTACGGCTTTAGCGATTTTTCGTCTGCTGTTATGAGTAATTATGCGCATCAATATTCATCGCCTTCAGCGAAGCGCCGTCAGCATGGCGGTTCGTATACGTACATACCTGGACGAAGCGAAGTTGTTGAGCTATGGTAAAAAAGTTGCAGTAATGAGGCAGCAACCAGGTGATATTAGCGAATGCTATAACGCCTTGCCAGGAGCGGCAAAGACGCATAAATGTGCAGGCGATCAAATGATTACCTTATAATTTGTGCGAACGATCGTGACACGTTTAAAAATGGCTTGCCATTATTTACGTAGTATGTGATAACACGTTTCGGGTTAAACGAGGTACAGTTCTGTTTATGTGTGGCATTTTCAGTAAAGAAGTCCTGAGTAAACACGTTGTCGTTGAATACCGCTTCTCTGCCGAACCTTAAATTAGTGCCTCATGCAGTTATGTGTCAGTTTTATCTATGTAAACGCCAGCAGGCGAAGAAAACAGTCTAAGGAATTTTGCAAATGGCAAAGATTAAAGGTCAAGTTAAGTGGTTCAACGAGTCTAAAGGTTTTGGTTTCATTACTCCGGCTGATGGCAGCAAAGACGTGTTCGTACACTTCTCCGCTATCCAGGGTAACGGCTTCAAAACTCTGGCTGAAGGCCAGAACGTTGAGTTCGAAATTCAGGACGGCCAGAAAGGTCCGGCTGCAGTTAACGTAACTGCTATCTGATACAAGACCACTCTTCTTGTATAAAAGCCTCGCCTGCGCGGGGCTTTTGCGTTTTTATTGCAAAGCATGTCATTTTACCCCCTTCCGTCGCGTCTTGTTGCAAATAGTCAACTTTATTAGCATTGTGTAGCAGTCTGTTTTGCTAATTTTCTGTTAAATCAGATGGTTGCAAAATGATGCCGGAGCTATGGTGCTAAAGAAAAAAATGAAGTCCGCCGCCAGCTTTACCCCGATTCGCTTCGGGTTACTCTGTGTGGCCATTCTTGGTTGTCTGGGACTGCTGTTGGCCCGCGTGGGCTGGCTGCAAATTGTCTCTCCCGATAACCTGGTAAAACAAGAAGACATGCGTTCTCTGCGCGAAGAGCCCGTGGCGGTGGAGCGCGGCATGATTAGCGACCGCGAAGGACGACCGCTGGCGGTGAGCGTACCGGTCAGCGCTATCTGGATCGACCCGCAGACCACCATGGAGAAGGGTGGGGTTGGTTATGGTCCTCGCTGGCAGGCAATGGCCGAAGCACTGCATCTCAACCTCGGGGAGCTGGCCCAACGGGTACAAAGTCATCCTCACGCCCGTTTTCTCTATCTGGCGCGTCAGATCAATCCGGAGCAGGCGGAGTGGATTGATAAACTGCATCTCCCGGGCGTCTATCTGCGCGATGAATCGCGACGTTTCTATCCGGCTGGTCATGTGGCTGCCAATCTGCTGGGCTTTACCAACGTCGATAATCAGGGCATCGAAGGGGTGGAGAAAAGCTTTAATGCCCAGCTGACCGGCAAACCCGGACGACGCCTGGTGCGCAAAGATAAACATGGCAATGTTATTGAAAATATTACCGAAGTGCCGCCAGTCCCGGCGCATAATCTGCAGCTGAGTATTGATGAACGTCTGCAGACGGTGACCGAAGATGCGCTGGATAATGCCGTTCGCTGGAATAAGGCGGAATCCGGGGCGGCGGTATTGATCAAAATTGATACCGGTGAGATTCTGGCGATGGCCAGCTACCCGGACTTCAATCCGAACAATCGCGACAGCGCGACGCTGGATGATTTCCGCAACCGCGCCATCAGCGACACCTTCGAACCCGGGTCGACCGTCAAACCGCTGGTGATCATGACCGCGCTCCAGCAGGGGATTGTCCAGCCGGATAGCGTGGTGGACACCCATCCGTTTGTCCTCGACGGCCACCGCATCCGCGATGTGGGCTATTATCCGGAGCTGAGTCTGACCGGGATCCTGCAAAAATCCAGTGATACCGGCGTGTCGCATCTCTCGCTCGCTATGCCGGTGCAGCATCTGCTTGATACCTATCAGGCATTTGGGTTCGGCGAGCCGACCGGATTGGGATTGACCGGGGAAAGCGCCGGGCTGATGCCGCATCGTCGCTACTGGGGGCAGCTGGATCGCGCTACCTTCGCTTTCGGCTATGGGTTAATGGTGACGCCGCTCCAGCTGGCGCACGTCTACGCGACTATCGGCGGTTTCGGTATTGAACGACCGTTATCGATAACCCGCATCGATCCGCCGGTGATAGGTACGCGGGTGATGCCGGAGAACATCGTGCACAGCGTAGAGCATATGATGGAGAGCGTGGCGCTCCCGGGCGGGGGCGGGACCAAAGCGGCAGTGCGCGACTACCGGGTGGCGGTAAAAACCGGGACGGCGAAGAAAATCGGTCCGGACGGCAAATATATCGATAAATATGTGGCCTACACCGCCGGCGTGGCGCCCGCCAGTCGTCCACAGTTTGCGCTGGTGGTGGTGATGAACGATCCGAGTAATGGCTCCTATTACGGCGGGGCGGTGTCCGCGCCGGTCTTCAGCCAGATCATGGGGGATGTCCTGCGGCTGGAGAACGTCATGCCGGACGGCATGCCGCAAGGGGCGGAGAATCTGATCGTGATGCACGACAGCCATCCGCTGGCGCCGGCGCTGTAACAGTGGTCTGCAGGGGCGAATAGCGCTACACTTTCGCCCTTTAGCAACACCGGAGCCGTCATGTCATACAGTTGCCCCCTTTGCCACGCGCCGTTAAGCCGCGGCGACAACCACTATTCCTGCCCGCAGCGGCACCAGTTCGATCTGGCGAAAGAGGGGTACGTCAATCTGCTACCGGTGCAGTTCAAGCGGTCGCGCGATCCCGGCGATAGCGCTGAGATGATGCAGGCCCGGCGGGCGTTTCTGGATGCGGGTCATTATCAGCCGCTACGGGAGGCGATCGCCGAACGGCTGCGGCACCACGCCCCTGCGGATTTACTGGATATCGGCTGTGGCGAAGGGTATTACACCCACGCGTTTGCCACCATCGCCAGCCATAGCTGGGGGCTGGACGTGTCGAAGCCAGCGATCCGCGCGGCGGCAAAACGCTACCCGCAGGTCAGTTTTTGCGTCGCCTCCAGCCAGCGTCTGCCGTTCTCTGATAACAGCTTCGATGCGGTAGTGCGCATTTACGCCCCCTGCAACGCCGAAGAGCTGGCGCGGGTGGTGCGGCCTGGCGGATGGGTGATCACCGCCACGCCGGGACCCCGCCATCTGCTGGAGCTAAAAGGGCTGATTTACGATGAGGTACGCCTGCATGAGCTGAAGACGGAAGCGATGCCGGGATTCCGCCTGGACGCTCAGCAGCAGCTGGCCTATCCGATGACCCTGACGGGAAGTGAAGCGCAGGCGCTGCTGCAGATGACGCCGTTCGCGTGGCGGGCTAAGCCTGAGGTGCACGCCGCGCTGCGTCAGCAGGCGACGTTTGGCTGCCAGACCGACTTCATGATCCATTGCTGGCAGCGCGAGGCGTAAGGCTTAACCGGCGAAATGGCTCCAGAGGATTTCGCTGCCGATGCCAATCAGCACAATACCGCCGAGGATTTCGGCCCGTTTGCCCAATAGCGGGCCAATAAAGCGACCGACCATGATCCCCAGCGTCGACATAAGAAACGTCGCGCAGCCGATCGCCAGTGCGGTGGTCACAATGCTGACCTGCAGGAAGGCCAGACCCACACCAACGGCCATCGCGTCAAGGCTGGTGGCGAAGGCGGTGGTGACCAGCAGCCAGAAACCATGACGGCGAGGCGCGTCACACGCCTCGTCGCTGTCGCCGCGAACACCTTCCACGATCATTCGCCCGCCGAGAAACACCAGCAGAATAAAGGCAATCCAGTGGTTCCACTCGAGGACAAACTGGCTGGCCAACATGCCGAGTCCCCAGCCGACCAGCGGGGTCAGGGTTTCAATCACGCCAAAAATCAGCCCGGTGCGGACGGCTTCTGAGAATTTAGGTTTGTGCAGGGTGGCACCCTTGCCGATAGAGGCTGCAAAGGCGTCCATAGACATGCCGAAGGCGAGAAGAATGGTAGCGGATAAATTCATGTGCGTGTCCTGACCGGGGATAATCCATATGACACATCGCTGCCCCCAGTAAATATACGCGGAGCCGCTCAATGGCTGAGCAATACGTACAGCAGTGATGTATCTATGGTCTCGCCTGATTGAATCACTTCAACCCGTACGTGCCACGTTTTGCAACGAGTATGTTGACACGTACATTTCCTGGCAAACAGGAAATCGGCTACTCCCCAACGACGGGCGCAACCTTAACATATTTTTAGAATATAAAACAATAACAGAAGACGGCTATTTTAATAACCAAATGATAACGATTTTCATTTGAATTTATAAGTAAATAAATAGTTAATAAAAAAGGGAAGAGGAGGCAGGGGAAATATAGCCATGGCTATATGTTTTTCCAGAAAAAACTGGAAATTATAGCGCTGGCTATATTTATAACTCATTGAGTTGAAACGAGAAGTTTGTAGATTTTCTCCAGGTCGTCGATATTTCGTACGCGAATAAGCAGCCGCCGTTGCTCTAATTGCATCACCAGCACGCCATCCTCGGATAAATTCATCTCTTTAATTCGCTGATATTCTATCCACACGTTGGCGAAGAAAAAACCGCGCGGTTTAAAAATGATTTTCGGCGTACGGATCCAGAATAAATAGAGACCCATCAGCGCCAGGGCAGATAATAGCCAGGTGGTGATCGGGGTGCCGTGCTGGGTAATGTTGTTATAGATCAGAATGGCGGTGAGGCCGACAAAGATCAGACCGTCAACGCGGCTGCGGCGAAGCAGGGGGATGGCCAGCAGCACCGGGCCGTTCCGCCTCGGCATAATGAACTGGTCATACACCGCGTAGGCCAGTAGCGCAAGGATAAACAGGATGATCACCAGGTCCGTGAATGTCATTGCTTTGCGTTCCTCCTGATAAAAAAAAGCCGGGGGCAAGCCCCCGGCGTACAACCTGGAAATTACAGACCCAGCAGGCCGACAGCGTAGCCCGCGATACCGATGACGAAGAAGCCAACGATGATCCACAGTGGGTTAACTTTCTTGCGCAGCAGCCACATACAGGCGAAGGTCAACAGCAGCGGTACCAGGCCCGGCATCAACTGGTCGAGGATGGTTTGCACCGTGGTGACGTGAACCTGTCCGTCAGAACCGGTGATTTTTGACACCACCATCGGAATATTCACGTGCGTCCACTTGTTAACCAGCGCCCCCATGACAAACAGGCCGAGGATTGACGCCCCCTCAGTCAGTTTCTGCAGGAAACCGCCGCCCATATCTTTAACGATGTCCACGCCTTTGCGGTAACCATAGGCGACGCCATAGTAACGGGTCAGCAGACGCACTGCGTTGAACAGGATAAAGAACAGCAGAGGACCGAGCAGGCTACCGCTCATCGCGATCCCAGCGCCTAAGGCCGCGAACACAGGACGCACGGTACCCCAGAAGATCGGGTCGCCGACGCCGGCCAGCGGCCCCATCAGACCGACTTTGATGCCGTTGATGGCGCCATCGTCAATCTCTGCGCCATTGGCGCGCTGCTCTTCCATCGCCAGGGTTACGCCCAGTACCGGAGCGGCAACGTAAGGATGGGTGTTGAAGAACTCAAGGTGACGTTTAATCGCCTGCTTACGCGCATCATTGTTCTCCGGGTACAGGCGACGGATTGCCGGAACCATAGAGAAGCAGAAGCCCAGCGCCTGCATACGTTCGAAGTTCCATGACCCCTGGAACAGGTTAGAACGAATGAACACGCCACGAATATCACTCTGAGTGAGTTTTTTCTCGGTGGTATTTTTAGTCATATCAACCATTTCGCTCACCTGTTAGTCCAGTTCGTTATCGAGATCGTTGTTACCAGCCGCCTGAGCCGGCGCACCGGCGACGCGGTTATATTTCGGGCTCAGCTGGATGTAGAGGATAGCCATGACCGCACCAATCACACCCAGGGCTACCAGGTTGAAGTTGGTGAAGGCGGCGGTGACGAAGCCGAGGTAGAAGAACGGCATCAGGTAGCCTGCGCGCATCATGTTGATGACCATCGCATAACCGACAACCACGATCATACCGCCGGCGATGTTCAGACCGCTGGTGACCACTTCAGGGATCGCGTTCAGCAGGCCCTGGACTTCGCTGGTACCGACGGAAATGGCGACGATGACGGCCGGGATAGCGATACGCATCGCCTGCAGGAACAAGGACGAGACGTGCAACCACGACAGGGCGGTCAGGTTGCCATTCTCCGCCGCTTTATCTGCCGCGTGCTGGAAGGCTACGGTGATGGTACGAACGATAATGGTCAGCACCTGGCCTGCCGCCGCCAGCGGGATAGCCAGCGCGATACCGGCACCGATGCTCTGATGGCCGGCAATAACCAGAACGGTGGAAATAATGGACGCCAGCGCGGCATCAGGGGCAACCGCCGCACCGATGTTCATCCAACCCAGAGCGATCATTTCCAGCGTACCGCCGATGATAATACCGGTTTTCATATCGCCGAGAACGGCACCGATCAGCGTACAAGCGACCAGAGGACGGTGGAACTGAAATTCATCAAGCACCGACTCCATACCCGCAATACACGCGACGATGAACACCAGCACAATCTGAAGAAGGGTAATCTCCATTGTACTTCTCCTGTTGATTAAGTCTTAAAGTGAAAACTGGGGCGCGATCGGCCCGGTTATTTATCAACCTTGGCGATCAGATCCATCATTTTCAGTTTCGGGTCGGTGGACACTTTACGTGCCTCCAGCTCGATACCGCGTGCGTTCAGCTTGTTAAACGCCTCAATATCTTTGGCATCGACCGAAATCGCGTTGTTAACCTGGGTTTTGCCCTGGCGGAACGCCATACCACCGATGTTGACGCTGGTGATTTTCACGCCGCCCTCGACGATACGCTCAACGTCGGTCGGGTTAGTAAACAGCAGCATGACGCGCTGCCCGGCGTACATCGGGTTGTTGTAAACGCGGATCATTTTGGCGACGTCCACCACGTGGGCGGTGACGCCCGGTGGTGCAACCTGGGTCAGCAGGGTTTTGCGCACCGTATCCGCGGCCACTTCGTCGCTGACGACGATGATGCGGGTGACGTTGGTCTCTTTGGTCCAGCGGGTGGCGACCTGACCATGGATCAGGCGGTCGTCAATGCGCGCGAGGCCAATCACCATGTAGTCGTTCGGGCCCATCGGTTTGGCCGGCGCGGCGGCTTTTGGCGCCGCGGCAGGGGCTGGCGCGGGAGCCGCTTTTTCCACCGGTTTGGCCTTCAGCGCTTTCACGCCTTCGCTACCGGTCTCCACCGCTAAGGCGACCAGTTCATCAAACGAAGGGTCATCATCGCGGGCCATGAAGGTTTCCACCAGCATCGGGATGTTGACGCCAGCGATAACTTCGTAATGCTCTTTATCGACGACAATGCGGCTCGCAGCGTTGAACGGGCTGCCTCCCCATGTATCGACGAGAAATAGCACGCCTTTACTGGTATCCAGTTTTGCCAACTGGGCATTGTATTTCTCGATCAGCGTTTCGGCGTTTTCACCCGGAACGAAATCGATCCAGCCAACGTTTTCCTGCTCGCCCAACAGCATCTCTGCTGTTTTCAGCAGCTGTTCTGCAGCCCAACCATGTGTGCCTATTACAATAGCAATCGTCACTTGCTACCTCCTTTATTATCGTGAATGCATCATCTGCTTTGATACATCCTGAATCACTCTTGAGGACAAAATCGATTCAGTTAGGGTGTAAGATAGAAAATAGTTACTACCGCGAATTATTTTAGACAGTGAAAAAATAATTAATGTGATGAAGATCCGTTAATCAGGCATCGCCTGGTAATAATTTTGCAGCGCAAAAAATAGCCTTAGTTATTGCAAATTCAGGTAAATTTTTTCCAATTTCGATCTATATTTTGCTATGTTTAACTTCCGTTTAATTACTCAGGAGTATAGGGCATAGCCCGCAGTATGGACCGTCATCGACGTCTTTTCACTTTCTGGCACCTGGTTGCCACCTCCACGCATCACGCTTTTCTCTCAGCACCTATTGTCGCGCCCATGCATGACATGGCGATGACTCAGCTTGCCGCTAACCGGAGTCGTACATGGAATTGTTAATGGATCCCTCAATCTGGGCTGGCCTGTTGACGCTTATCGTTCTGGAGATTGTGCTCGGTATCGACAACCTGGTGTTTATTGCCATCCTGGCGGACAAACTGCCGCCGAAGCAGCGCGATAAAGCGCGACTGATCGGCCTGTCGCTGGCGCTGGTGATGCGCCTGGGGCTGCTGTCGGTGATCTCCTGGATGGTGACCCTGACGAAGCCGCTGATTACTATCGCTGATTTCTCCTTTTCCGGGCGCGACCTTATCATGCTGCTCGGCGGGATCTTCTTGCTGTTTAAGGCGACGACTGAACTGCATGAGCGGCTGGAAAACCGCCAGCACGATAGCGGTCACGGTAAAGGGTATGCCAGTTTCTGGGTGGTGGTACTGCAGATCGTGGTGCTGGACGCCGTCTTCTCTCTGGATGCGGTGATCACGGCGGTCGGGATGGTTAACCATCTGCCGGTGATGATGGCGGCGGTGGTGATCGCCATGATCATGATGCTGCTGGCGTCGAAGCCATTGACGCGCTTTGTCAACCAGCACCCGACGGTGGTGGTGCTCTGTCTGAGCTTCCTGTTGATGATCGGCCTGAGCCTGGTGGCGGAAGGGTTTGGCTTCCATATTCCGAAAGGGTATCTGTACGCGGCGATCGGTTTCTCGATCATCATCGAGTTCTTTAACCAGGTGGCGCGACGCAACTTTGTCCGACATCAGTCGACGCTGCCGCTGCGTGCCCGTACCGCGGATGCGATCCTGCGCCTGATGGGCGGCCGGAAACAGACCTCCGTCAGCCATGACGCCGACAGCCCGGCAGCCATACCGGTGCCGGAAGGGGCGTTTGCCGAAGAAGAACGTTACATGATTAACGGCGTGCTGACGCTGGCCCAGCGCTCCCTGCGCGGTATTATGACCCCGCGCGGTGAAATCAGCTGGGTCGACGCCGAACAGAGTGATGACGAAATTCGTCGTCAGCTGCTCTCGTCGCCGCACAGTCTGTTCCCGGTCTGCCGCGGAGAGCTGGATGAAATCATCGGTATCGTGCGGGCGAAAGAGTTGCTGGTGGCCCTTGAGGCGGGCGAAAACGTTGCGGCGCTGGCCTCTGCCTCCCCGGCGATTGTCGTCCCGGAAACGCTGGACCCGATCAATCTGCTCGGCGTTCTGCGCCGTGCGCGCGGCAGCTTTGTCATCGTGACCAACGAGTTTGGCATGGTACAGGGGCTGGTGACGCCGCTGGACGTCCTGGAAGCCATCGCCGGTGAATTCCCGGATGCCGATGAGACGCCGGAGATCGTCATTGATGGCGATGGCTGGCTGATCAAAGGCTCGACCGACCTGCATGCGCTGCAGCAGGCGCTTGGACTGGATGCGCTGGTCAATGAAGATGAGGATATTGCCACGGTGGCCGGGTTGGTGATCGCCGTCAATGGCCATATCCCGCGCATTGGCGACACCGTGTCGCTACTGCCGCTGCAGTTTACCGTGGTGGAAGCGAATGATTACCGGGTCGACCTGGTCCGCGCGGTGGTCACCCGTCCGCTGAGCGACGAAGAAGAGTAATTGCCCTGCTCGTCGGCCCCTGTGGCCGGCGAGCTATTCTCCCCCCTCGCTTTTCTGCCCCTCTCTGTCTGCCAGCCACGCCGGAAACGCCTCTATCGGCATCGGCCGGGCATAATAAAATCCCTGCAGCACATCGACGCCGTGGCCCCGGAGATAGCTTTCCTGCTCCAGCGTCTCCACCCCTTCGGCCACGGTAACGATATTCAGACGGTCGGCGAGGGCTATAATAATATCCGTCACCGTGGCATTGACGCTGTCTATCCCGACGGAACTGGTAAACGAGCGGTCGATCTTCAGCACGTCCGGCCGCAGTTTTTCCAGCCACGAGAGCGAGCTGTTACCGGTGCCAAAATCATCTATCGCCAGCTGGACCCCTTTTAAATGCAAATGTTCGGCCATGTGCTGGTCGCCATCCTGCAGGACATCACGTTCGGTGAGTTCAACCACCAGCTGTTGTATCGGATTGACGCTAAACCAGTAATTGTGCAGGTCATGCAGCAGCAAACCGTGGGCAAAGTGACGGGCAGCGACATTAATCGCGATATGAAAATGCGGCTCGCTGGGGAAGGCATCCAGGCGGCGGGCGGTTTCGGCGATCACATAGCGGGTGAGGGGAATAATCAGATTGTCCCCTTCGGCGATGGGAATAAATACCTCGGGCGAAATCTCGCCGCGGCGGGGGTTGTTCCAGCGCAGCAGGATCTCCACCCCGCAGCAGCGTCCGCTGCGCGCATCCTGCAGCGGCTGGCACCAGAGGGTAAATTCCCGGGCCGTGATGCCGAGACTTATCTCTCGCGAGAAACTCATTCTGCCGGCGGTGGCCAGCCAGGCGATGCCGGTCATCAACAGGCTGAAGATGAGGGCCAGCGGCAGCTCACCGGGCAGCTCCTCCAGCGCGATAGTCGCGGCACCCGGACCGTTAATGTTGATGGTAAAGGGAAATTCTGTGGAGCGCTGGCGATAAATCACCGACGCCTGCGGGGCGTGCGCTTTGTCAATCAGGCCGAGGCCGCTGATAAAATAATGGTCGCCGACCTGCAGGCTGACGTCGCTGATCAGGGGCGATTTTTCTTTGAGAATTAAGGTCCCCAGCAGTTCGATATTGACAATTAACATCACGCCGTCGAAGCCGCTTTCCGAGGCTGGATACCACTGGATCAGCACCGGTGTGCCTTTGAGCAGTGAGTTGTCGGTAGAAAAGAGCAGTAAGGGGTGGTGAGCCGGAAGCGCGGGCTGCAGCTGGTGCAGATCCGCCTGCCGTTGCCCAAAGATACTGGAACAGTAGATCATCCCTGACGCCACCAGCGCGACGGAGCGGACCGTCTGCAGCGAGGCCGCCATTTTGCGCAGTGTGAGATGAATATCCATGCAGGGTTTGTCGACCAGGGAGAGTAGCGTCGCCCGCTCTGCGCTCAGTGGACGCAGGATGTTATCCAGCGCCGTGACCCGCTGGCTGGCGGCAGTGCGAATGTACTCTTCATTTACGCTACGCTGTGAAATAAATCGGATAGCTAAGGTGGTACCCAGGGTTAGCAGGGCTACCAGCAGGCAGACAATAATGCGTTTGCGACGATAGGCCGTAATGACTTTTTGTGCAGTCTGCATGTGCGACACCCTGTCGACAGGACGAGTGGTTAAGCGTGGCTTATTTAATAGAGCAATTGTAGTGGCAGAATATCGCCAGGTATAGAAAAAAGAAAATGCGCCGTTGAAGGCGCATCAGGGAGATTTCAGTCACCAGGGTTATCCCCCTGCGCGCTTTGCGGGCGCAGGGGGGGACGAACAGTTTAGTCACACTGAACTTTAATCGCCAGGCCGCCGCGGGAGGTTTCGCGGTACTTGGCGTTCATGTCTTTACCGGTTTCGTACATGGTCTCGATCACTTTGTCGAGCGAGACGCGCGGTTCGCTGGTACGGCGCATCGCCATTCGCGCGGCGTTGATTGCCTTGACGGAGGCGATGGCGTTACGTTCAATGCATGGCACCTGCACCTGGCCGGCGACCGGGTCGCAGGTCAGGCCGAGGTTGTGTTCCATGCCGATCTCCGCCGCCACGCAAACCTGTTCCGGGCTGGCGCCGAGCAGTTCAGCCAGGCCCGCCGCCGCCATCGAGCAGGCAACGCCCACTTCACCCTGACAGCCGACTTCCGCTCCGGAAATGGAGGCATTCATCTTGTACAGCGCGCCGATCGCCCCGCAGGCCATAAAGTAGCGGATATAAATTTCCGGGCTGACGGATTCGATAAAGTGGTCGTAATAGGCGAGTACCGCCGGAACGATGCCGCAGGCGCCGTTGGTCGGCGCGGTCACCACGCGACCGCCGGCGGCGTTCTCTTCATTGACCGCCAGTGCGAACATATTGACCCAGTCAACGACGTTCATCGGATCGCTGGAGAGCTTATCGCTGGCCACCAGCAGACGACGCAGCGCCGAGGCGCGACGCGGCACGCGCAGCGGACCAGGCAGCACGCCTTCGGTGTTCATCCCGCGGTCGATACAGGCGCGCATGGTCTGCCAGACGTTGGCGAAATAGTCCTCGATCTCTTTTTTGCTGTGCAGCGCCAGCTCGTTTTGCATCACCATCCCGGAGAGCGACAGGCCGGTCTCTTTACAATACGCCAACATTTCCTGCGCCGATTTAAACGGGTAGGGCACCTGCAATTCATTGGCGTTTTCTTTGCCGAAGTGCTCTTCATCGACGATAAAGCCGCCGCCAATCGAGTAATAGGTCTTGCAGTAGATCTCTTTCTCGCCGGCCCAGGCATGAATGGTCATGCCGTTTTCGTGCAGCGGCAGGTTGTCGCTGCGAAAACGCATGCCGTCATCCGCCGGGAAGTCGACCTCGTGCTGGCCGTTGGCCAGCAGCAGTCGGCCGCGCGCCTCGACGTCACGGATAAATGCCGGGATCGCGTCAATATCGACCGTATCGGGCTGATTGCCCGCCAGTCCCATGATAATGGCGATGTCCGTATGGTGGCCTTTGCCGGTTAATGACAGCGAGCCGTAGACGTCAACCGCCACACGGGTCACCGCATTAAGCAATCCTTTTTCGACCAGGTCATCGACGAACTGTTTACCGGCCTTCATCGGGCCAACAGTGTGGGAAGATGAGGGACCAATCCCCACCTTGAACATGTCGAATAGACTAATCACGATAATACTCCTGACAGGGTTACCGCGGGTGCGGTAACGATGTAATAACTGCGCATAGTGTAAGAGGGAAGCGCGCTGCCAGTTGAACTATTCACATGAATTAAACTAATGGATAACCGCGATTTTACTAATAGTGAGAGCGCTCTCTCATAAACAGTATAGCTAAGGTCGAGCGCCTATCTGCAACGCCAGTTCGCGAATGATCCCGGCGGTCATTCCCCAGACAAAATAATGCTGGTACCAGGAGAGCCAGACGCGGTGGTCGTTACCCCGACGGTGGATGTCGAGCGGATGGTAGCGCCCCAGGCGCAGGGCTTCGGCGAGCGGCATTTCAAATACCGCTGAGACTTCGTCCTGACTGGCGTGATAGTGCAGATTGGGGGGAATAATACCCACCACCGGCGTCACCTGAAAACCGGTGACGCTGTCCACTGGCGGCAGAACGCCGATCACCTCGACGGCTTCCGGCGGGATCGCGACTTCTTCCTGGGCTTCGCGCAGGGCGGCGGCGATAAGCGTCGCATCGGTATTATCTACCGCGCCGCCGGGAAAGGCGACCTGACCGGCGTGCTTGCGCAGCAGCGGCGAACGCTGGGTCAGCAGCAGGCCGGGCTGCGGCCGGCGCACGATCGGCACCAGCACCGCCGCCTGCCGCTGATTGAGCGCATGGCGCGAAGGCTGGGGGCGCAGCAGCTGGAAGCGGGACAGAAAATCATCCAGATTGAGGGCGTGGTCCGCCATGGTCTAGTTCTCCAGTTGGTGCAGGATACGATTAACTTTATCAAAAGTTTCCTGATATTCCGCATCTTCCTCGCTGTCCGCGACGATACCGCCTCCAGCGGAGCAATACAGTTGCCCCTGCCAGGCCGTCAGGGTGCGAATGGTGATGCTGGTATCCATATTGCCGCAATAGCTCAGGTAGCCAATGCTCCCGCACCAGGCGTTACGTCGCTGAGGTTCCAGTTCATCGATAATCTCCATCGCCCGGACCTTCGGGGCGCCAGTGATAGATCCCCCGGGGAAGGCGGCGCGCAGCAGATCGCTGGCATGCAGCGTCGCCGGTAAGCGGGCGGTGATGGTGCTGACCAGATGATGGACCGCCGGGAACGGCTCCACCACGAACAGCTCGGGGACCCGCACGCTGCCCGGCACGGCGACGCGGCCGATGTCGTTGCGCATCAGGTCGACAATCATTAAATTCTCGGCGCGGTCTTTCGGGGAGTTCGCCAGCTTCTCAGCCTGCCGCGCATCTTCCTGCGGCGAATCGAGCCGCGGCAGAGTACCTTTTATCGGGCGCGTCTGGATCTCTCCCTGGCGCAACTGAATAAATCGCTCCGGCGACAGGCTTAAAATCGCCCCTTCCTCGAGGCGAATAAAGGCGCTAAAGGGGGCGCGGTTGGCAACGTTCAGCTGGCGGAAGGCCTGCCATTCATCACCGACGTAGCGGGCCTGAAAACGCTGGGCGAGGTTGACCTGATAGCAGTCGCCGCTGTGCAGATAGGCCTGCACCTGGCGAAATTTCTCGCCGTACTGCTGGCGGCTCATATTTGACTGCCAGGCAGAGGTCAGGGCGAAAGGTTTCATCGCCGGACGGGATTGCGCCTGCAGCCACTGCAGGCGCTGCTGCGGATCGTCATAGCTGAGCAGCGAAATTTGCTGGCGCTGATGGTCGACAATCAGCGCCCAGTCATAGATCCCCACCGCCATATCCGGCAGCGCGATATCGGCCTGGGCATGAGCTGGAAGTCGCTCAAAGCGGCGGCCCAGATCGTACCCGAATAGCCCCAGCGCGCCGCCAAGAAACGGCAGATCGTCATGGGGCTGCGGCGTGAACGGCTGACGATCCAACTGCTGTTGAAGCAGTTGCAGCGGATCTTCCGCGGAGACAAAAGCGGTTTCGCCGTCATCGACCCACGTCTGTTCACCGCGCGTCAGCAGCGTGGCGCGCGGGGCAGCTACCAGAATATCAAAGCGGTTATGCGGATGGTCGGCAAAGCCGGAATGCAGCAGCATCGCCCAGGGCAGGGCGCTTAACGGCGCAAAATAGTGTTCGGCCGCATCCGGGCGCCAGGGCAGGGTAATAATCGCGGGGGACAACATCTTTCTCGATCCTGAACGTTGCCGTCCCTCTGGCGTAGGCGGGGACGGCGTGAAATAATTACGCCCCACAATGTAGCAGGAGTAAAAGATGTTTGCAGGTTTACCTTCGCTGAGCCACGAGCAACAGCAAAAAGCGGTCGAACGTATCCATGAGCTAATGGCCCAGGGGATGAGCAGCGGTCAGGCGATTGCCCTGGTGGCGGAAGAACTGCGCGCAACGCATACCGGCGAGCAGATCGTCGCGCGCTTTGAAGATGAGGATGAAGATCAAGACGAAGATGAGGACGACTAATTACACCGCGGCGATAATTTTGATCTCAACTTTATACTGCGGGTTCATCAGCGTCGCTTCCACCGTGCAGCGCACCGGGGCGTGACCGGCCACCACCCACGCGTCCCAGGCTTTATTCATCGCCGCAAAGTCGCTTTTATCGGCGAGGAAGATGGTGGCGTCAAGAATACGCGACTTGTCGCTGCCCTGTTTTTCCAGCACCGCGTCAATCTGCGCCAGGGTATTGGCGGTCTGCTCGAAGGCGTCGGCATCAAGATTTGCCGGCACGCCGGTGTAGTACAGGGTCTGGTTGTGGATCACCACGTCTGACCAACGGGCTTCGGCATCAATACGCGTAATTGTCATTTCTTTTTCCTCTTTGAGCATTCCATTCGGCTGCGGCAAGACTGCCATAATGTTCCGTTCGCGTCACTACCTGGACTGGCGAAACGCCGTCCTCCCTGACATAATCACTGTCCAAATAACCAGGGGGCAATGTGATCGACGATTTTGCAGCAGACGGCCAGTTAGCCAAAGCCATACCGGGATTTAAGCCGCGCGAGCCGCAGCGCCAGATGGCGAAAGCGGTGAGCGAAGCGATTGAGGCCTCCCGACCGCTGGTGGTGGAAGCGGGGACCGGAACCGGTAAAACCTACGCTTACCTGGCGCCTGCGCTGCGGGCGAAAAAAAAGGTGATTATCTCCACCGGCTCGAAAGCGCTGCAGGATCAGCTCTATAGCCGCGATCTGCCCACCGTCGCCAAGGCGCTCAAATTCACCGGTAAACTGGCGCTGCTTAAAGGGCGCTCCAACTACCTGTGCCTTGAACGTCTTGAGCAGCAGGCGCTGGCGGGCGGCGATCTGCCGGTACAAACCCTCAGCGATGTGATCCTCCTGCGCTCCTGGTCGAATCAAACCCAGGATGGCGATATCAGCACCTGCGCCAGCGTCGCGGAAGACTCCCAGGCCTGGCCGCTGGTCACCAGCACCAACGATAACTGTCTCGGTAGCGACTGCCCACTGTATAAAGATTGCTTCGTGGTGAAGGCGCGTAAAAAAGCGATGGACGCCGACGTGGTGGTGGTCAACCATCACCTGTTCCTGGCCGATATGGTGGTCAAAGAGAGCGGCTTTGCCGAGCTGATCCCCGAGGCGGAAGTGATGATCTTCGATGAAGCCCATCAGTTGCCGGATATCGCCAGTCAGTACTTTGGTCAGTCGCTCTCCAGCCGCCAGCTGCTGGATCTGGCGAAAGACATCACCATTGCCTACCGCACCGAACTGAAAGACACCCAGCAGTTGCAAAAATGCGCCGACCGCCTGGCGCAAAGCGCTCAGGATTTTCGCCTGCAGCTGGGGGATCCCGGCTATCGCGGCAACCTGCGCGAACTGCTGGCGGATAGCCACATTCAGCGCGCGCTGCTGCTGCTCGATGACGCGCTCGAGCTATGCTATGACGTCGCCAAACTTTCGCTGGGCCGCTCGGCGCTGCTCGATGCCGCCTTTGAGCGCGCCACCCTCTATCGCGGGCGCTTAAAGCGGCTGAAAGAGATTAACCAGCCGGGCTACAGCTACTGGTATGAGTGCACCTCGCGCCACTTTACTCTCGCCCTGACGCCGTTGACCGTGGCCGAGAAGTTTAAAGAGGTGATGGCGCAGAAGTCGGGAAGCTGGATCTTTACCTCGGCGACGCTGTCAGTCAACGACGATCTGCATCACTTCACCGCCCGGCTGGGGATCGACGAGGCGCAGTCCCTGCTGTTGCCGAGCCCCTTTGATTATCAACATCAGGCGCTGCTCTGCGTGCCGCGCAATCTGCCGCTGCCGAACCAGCCTGGCGCGGCGCGCCACCTGGCGGCGATGCTCAAGCCGCTGATCGAGGCCAACGACGGCCGCTGCTTTATGCTGTGTACCTCGCACGCCATGATGCGCGATCTGGCGGAGCAGTTCCGCGCCACCATGACGCTACCGGTGTTGCTGCAGGGGGAAACCAGCAAAGGCCAACTGCTGCAGCAATTCGTCAGCGCCGGCAACGCCCTGCTGGTGGCCACCAGCAGCTTCTGGGAAGGGGTCGACGTGCGCGGTGATGCGCTGTCGCTGGTGATTATCGATAAGCTGCCGTTTACTTCGCCGGACGACCCGCTGCTGAAAGCGCGCATGGAAGATTGTCGGCTGCGCGGCGGCGATCCGTTCGATGAAGTACAGCTCCCGGAAGCCGTCATCACCCTCAAACAGGGGGTGGGACGCCTGATCCGCGATATCGACGATCGCGGGGTGCTGGTGATCTGCGACAACCGGCTGGTGATGCGCCCCTACGGCGCGGTGTTCCTGGCCAGCCTGCCGCCCGCGCCGCGGACCCGCGATATCCGCCGGGCGGTGCGCTTCCTCGCCGTGCCGCCGGCAAGGTAATCCGCACTAAAATGTGTTAAGCTGCGCGCCATTTTGTTAATTAGCGGTTCCCAATAGACTTCGGGCGGTATGGCGGCGGGTTGGCCGTTTGCCGGAAAACAGGCTGCCTGAAGGCCTGAACTATGTAACGAGAGCGTGACCACCCATGCGAATTTTGGCTATCGATACCGCCACAGAGGCCTGCTCCGCGGCGCTGTGGAATGATGGCACCCTTAGTGCTCATTTCGAAATTTGTCCCCGCGAACATACCCAACGTATCCTGCCGCTGGTGCAGGAGGTCCTCACCGAGAGCGGCGCCACGCTGACCGAGCTGGACGCGCTGGCCTTTGGCCGCGGTCCGGGTAGCTTTACCGGCGTGCGCATCGGCATCGGTATCGCTCAGGGGCTGGCGCTGGGCGCTGAGCTGCCAATGATCGGCGTTTCGACGCTGGCCACCATGGCGCAGGGCGCCTGGCGCAAAACCGGCGCCACCCGCGTGCTGGCGGCCATTGACGCACGAATGGGCGAAGTCTACTGGGCCGAGTACCAGCGTGACGAGCAGGGCGTCTGGCATGGCGAAGAGACGGAAGCGGTGCTCAAACCGGAAGCGGTAGCCGAACGGCTGGCACAGCTTTCCGGCGAATGGGCCACCGTCGGCACCGGCTGGCAGGCGTGGCCGGATCTGGCGAAAGCGAGCGGACTGACCTTAAGCAGCGGCGAAATTGAACTGCCGGCGGCGGAGGATATGCTGCCGTTAGCCTGTTACCTGCTGGCGGCGGGGAAAACCGTGGCCGTGGAGAAAGCGGAGCCGGTTTATTTGCGAAACGAGGTGGCGTGGAAGAAACTTCCAGGCCGCGAGTGAATCTCAGTAACAAGAAGACTGAGAAAAGGAGTCGCATCATGGCGGGTCAAAAACAGGGCGTTCGCTGGCTGTTAGCCGCGGCGGTTGCCGTTGCGCTAAGCGGCTGCGTGTCAGTGCCGGATGCCATCAAAGGCACCAGCCCTACGCCGCAGCAGGATTTAGTGCGGGTGATGAACGCCCCGCAGCTGTACGTTGGCCAGGAAGCACGCTTTGGCGGCAAAGTGGTCAATGTGCAGAACCAGCAGGGTAAAACCCGCTTAGAAATCGCCACCGTACCGCTGGACAGCGGCGCACGGCCTGTGCTGGGCGAACCGTCTCGTGGGCGGATCTATGCCGACGTTAACGGCTTCCTCGATCCGGTCGACTACCGCGGCCAGCTGGTCACCGTGGTCGGGCCGATTGCCGGCGTGGTCGACGGCAAAGTGGGCAGCACGCCGTATAAATTTATGCTGATGAACGCCATCGGTTACAAACGCTGGAACGTGGTGCAGCAGGTGGTGATGCCCCCGCAGCCCATCGATCCGTGGATGCTGGGTCCGCGCCCCTGGGGTTACGGCTATGGCGGCTGGGGCTGGTACAACCCCGGCCCTGCTGAGGTGAGAAACGTCGTAACCGAATGATTTTGTTGTTTATGTTAGTTCAAAGAAACAGCGGCCGGTCCGCTGTTTCTTTGTTTTCAGTCGAATAAGAAAAAAAATAGTGACGCGCTTCGCAACCTGCTCATTGCCTAATTAATAAACTGGTACGCTGAGTTAATATAATGTTAACAAAATGTATTTGCCAGGGGCTGTGATGACGACGAATAACTATTTCAGAGGTGATGCAGTGAAAAAGGTTTGGCTAAACCGTTATCCCGCAGATGTTCCTGCGGAGATAAACCCTGACCGCTATCAATCCCTGGTTGAACTGTTTGAGCATGCCACCACCCGCTACGCCGACCAACCGGCGTTTATCAATATGGGTGAAGTGATGACCTACCGTAAGCTTGAAGAGCGTAGTCGCGCCTTTGCCGCTTACCTTCAGGAGGGGTTAGGATTACAGAAGGGCGATCGCGTGGCCCTGATGATGCCTAACCTGCTGCAGTATCCGGTGGCTCTGTTTGGCATCCTGCGCGCCGGGATGATCGTGGTTAACGTCAACCCCTTGTATACCCCGCGTGAACTGGAGCATCAGCTCAACGACAGCGGCGCGGCGGCGATCGTCATCGTCTCCAACTTTGCCCATACCCTGGAAAAAGTGGTGGCGAAAACTCAGGTTAAGCACGTGATCCTGACGCGCATGGGCGATCAGCTCTCCACCGCCAAAGGCACGCTGGTGAACTTCGTGGTCAAGTACATCAAGCGCCTGGTGCCTAAGTACCACCTGCCGGATGCCATCTCGTTTCGCAGCGCACTGCAGCATGGCTACCGCATGCAGTACGTGAAGCCGGAGATCGTTGCGGAAGATCTGGCGTTTCTACAGTACACCGGGGGCACCACCGGCGTGGCCAAAGGGGCGATGCTGACCCACCGCAACATGCTGGCGAACCTCGAGCAGGTCAATGCCACCTACGGCCCGCTGCTGCATCGCGGCAAAGAGTTCGTGGTGACCGCGCTGCCGCTGTATCACATTTTCGCCCTGACCATGAACTGCCTGCTGTTTATCGAACTGGGCGGGCAAAATTTGCTGATCACCAACCCACGCGACATTCCCGGGCTGGTGAAGGAGCTGGCGAAATATCCTTTCACCGCCATGACCGGGGTCAATACCCTGTTCAACGCCTTGCTGAACAACAAAGAGTTTCAGCAGCTTGATTTCTCCTCGCTGCACCTCTCCGCCGGCGGTGGGATGCCGGTGCAGCAGGCGGTGGCCGAGCGCTGGGTAAAACTGACCGGACAATATCTGCTGGAGGGCTACGGCCTGACCGAGTGTTCGCCGCTGGTCAGCGTCAACCCGCACGACATCGACTACCACAGCGGCAGCATTGGCCTGCCGGTGCCTTCCACAGAAGCCAAACTGGTGGACGACGACGATAACGAAGTGGCGCCGGGTCAGCCGGGCGAGCTCTGTATCAAGGGGCCGCAGGTGATGCTGGGCTACTGGCAGCGTCCTGACGCGACGGATGAGATTATCAAAGACGGCTGGTTGCACACCGGGGATATCGCGGTGATGGATGAAGAGGGATTCCTGCGCATCGTTGACCGGAAAAAAGATATGATCCTGGTGTCGGGTTTTAACGTCTATCCGAATGAAATCGAAGATGTGGTTATGCAGCACAGCGGCGTCCTCGAAGTGGCGGCCATCGGCGTGCCGTCCGGCAGCAGCGGTGAAGCGGTGAAGATTTTCGTGGTCAAGAAAGATGCCGCGTTAACCGAAGAGGCGCTGATTACGTTCTGCCGCCGCCATCTCACCGGCTACAAAGTGCCGAAGCTGGTGGAATTCCGTGACGAACTGCCGAAATCCAACGTCGGGAAAATTTTGCGGCGAGAACTGCGTGACGAAGCGCGCGCTAAAGTGGACAATAAAGGCTAAGTAACGAATGAGTCGCCTGACGCCGGCTACGCCGGCGTTTTTTATGGGCGCAAGTTAAGAGAGTATGCTTTGAACTATCAGATGATCACCACCGACGATGGCCTGCGCGCTGTCTGCGAAGCGGCAAGCGCGGCCTCCGCCGTCGCTCTGGATACGGAATTTGTCCGTACCCGTACCTACTATCCGCAGCTGGGCCTGCTGCAGCTGTTCGACGGCACCCAGGTCTCTCTGATCGATCCATTGACGATTAGCGACTGGGCGCCGATGCGCGAGCTGCTGCTCAACCAGGATGTGACTAAATATCTGCATGCCGGTAGCGAGGATTTAGAAGTCTTCCTCAATGCGTTCAACCTGATGCCGCAGCCGCTGATCGACACCCAGATCCTGGCGGCGTTCTGCGGCCGCCCGATGTCCTGGGGCTTTGCCTCCATGGTGGAAGAGTATTCCGGAGTGGCGCTGGATAAAAGTGAATCCCGCACCGACTGGCTGGCGCGCCCGCTGACCGAGCGTCAGTGTGAATACGCCGCAGCTGACGTCTGGTACCTGTTGCCGATCGCCAGCCAATTAATGGCGGAGACCGACCGCGCAGGCTGGCTATCGGCGGCGCTGGACGAATGTCGTCTGATGCAGCAGCGTCGTCAGGAGGTGGTTGACCCGGCCGAGGCCTGGCGCGACATCGGCAACGCCTGGCAGCTGCGTACCCGCCAGCTGGGCTGCCTGCAGCTGCTGGCAGAGTGGCGTCTGCGCAAAGCGCGTGAGCGCGACCTGGCGGTGAACTTTGTGGTGCGGGAAGAGCATCTGTGGAGCGTGGCGCGCTATATGCCCACCAGCCTCGGCGAGCTCGACAGCCTCGGGTTGTCCGGCAGTGAAATTCGCTTCCACGGCAAAACGTTGATTAGCCTGGTCGAGAAAGCCCAGGCGCTGCCGGAGTCGGCCCTGCCGGCGCCGCTGCAGAACCTCATTGACATGCCGGGTTACCGTAAAGCCTTTAAAGATATTAAAGCGCTGGTGCAGGAAGTGAGCGCCGATAAGGGCGTGAGCGCGGAACTGCTGGCCTCGCGTCGGCAGATCAACCAGTTGCTGAACTGGCACTGGCAGTTGAAAACGCAAGCCGGTGAGCCTGAGCTGATTTCCGGCTGGCGTGGCGAACTGATGGCCGAGCGGCTGAAGTCGCTGTTAAACGACTATCCGCGCTAGCGGGCGGTCTGGTTCAGGCCATTAAAAAACCGGCAGCGCAGGGCGTTGCCGGTTTTTTTCGGGGCGGAACAACAGGGTCAGGGTTTCGACTCTTCCGTTTCGGGTAGGGTCACGTTCAGCTCAAGAATCGAAATATCACCATCCCGCTGCTCCAGCTGCACGCTGACCATCTCCGGGTCGATCTGCACGTATTTACAGATCACTTCCAGAATATCTTTGCGCAACTGCGGCAGGTAGTGCGGCTCCGCGTCGCCACGGCGACGCTCGGCGACGATGATTTGCAGGCGTTCTTTCGCAATATTAGCCGTGTTCTTTTTTCGCGAGAGAAAAAAGTCGAGTAAAGCCATAATTTATCCTCCGAACAGGCGTTTGAGGAATCCTTTCTTCTCTTCTTCAATGAAGCGGAAAGGGCGTTCTTCTCCGAGCAGACGTTCAACGGTATCGGCATAGGCTTTGCCTGCGTCCGACGCGGCATCCAGAATCACGGGCTCACCCTGGTTGGATGCGCGCAGGACTGACTGGTCTTCCGGGATCACGCCCACCAGGTTGATGCGCAGAATTTCCAGCACGTCTTCCATGCTCAGCATATCGCCTTTATTGACGCGGCCTGGATTGTAGCGGGTCAGCAGTAAATGCTCTTTGATCGGCTCTTCGCCATTTTCCGCACGACGGGATTTCGAAGCGAGAATGCCAAGGATACGGTCGGAGTCGCGAACGGAGGAGACTTCCGGGTTGGTGGTGATGATGGCTTCATCAGCAAAATAGAGCGCCATCAGCGCACCGGTTTCGATACCTGCCGGTGAATCACAGACGATGAAATCGAAGTCCATTTTCTTCAGTTCTTCGAGAACTTTGTCGACGCCTTCGCGGGTCAGGGCGTCTTTATCCCGGGTCTGAGAGGCCGGGAGAATGTAGAGATTTTCCGTGCGCTTATCTTTGATCAGCGCCTGGTTCAACGTGGCATCGCCCTGGATGACGTTGACGAAATCATAAACGACGCGACGTTCGCAGCCCATAATCAGATCGAGGTTACGCAGGCCGATGTCGAAGTCGATAACGACGGTTTTCTTTCCCTTCTGGGCCAAACCTGTAGCGATGGCCGCGCTGGAGGTGGTCTTGCCAACGCCCCCTTTACCCGAAGTCACAACAATAATGCGTGCCATAGAAATTCCTTGTTAAAAAGGGATTAATTCAACGGTTGAACTGTCAAAGCGCTTTCACCTAAACGCAGGCGTGCCGCTTTGCCATAAAATTCGGCCGGGATGTTATCGCTCAGCCAATATTCCCCGGCGATGGAGACCAGCTCCGCCGCAAGGTGGGTACAAAATATCTGGGCGTCTCTGTCGCCACCGGCGCCTGCCAGCGCGCGTCCTCGCATCATGCCATATACATGGATATTGCCGTCAGCGATAAGTTCCGCACCGGCACTCACATGATTTGTAACAATAAGATCACAGTGTGGCGCATAAATGCGCTGACCGGAACGTACCGGCTGATCAATCAAACGCGTTTTTGTGATCTGGTTAGCAACTGGCGGCGGCGGAGGGGTGGGTTCGGACGGTGCCGGACGAGCGGCTTTCTCTTTCCCTTCGGTTAATAACGGGATCCCGGCGCGATCGATTTCGGTTTTCAGGCGCGGGATTTTGCATCCGCTGACGCCCATAATGCGTAAACCGGTCGCGGCGATGGCCTCGTTAATGGCGCGCCATTCGACCTCCTCCTCCACGCTGGCGATATTCACCACCACCGGCGCATGGCGTAAAAAGGCGGGAGCCTGGGCGATTTTGTCTTCTAACGCCTGACGAATAACCTCGGGATTTGCATCGTGCAAATGAACGACAGATAACGTGAAGCTACTGCCTTTAAGTTCGATTGGCGTATTTGACATCCTGGCCTTACTCAATTTGCTGTTTATCAACCGCAGAAGTGCGGTGATATTCCGAAGACTAAAAGGCATGTTATAGTCACTCATATATTGAGGCAAGTGACCACGGGTCTAATTCCGAGTAAAACTATGTTTTGTGTGATCTATCGAAGTACTAAACGTGAACAAACCTATTTATACGTCGAAAAAAAAGACGATTTCTCACGCGTTCCTGACGAGCTAATGCGCGGCTTCGGCACGCCGCAAATGGCGATGCTGCTGCCGCTGGATGGGCGCAAAAAGCTGGTTAACGCCGACCTGGAAAAAGTGAAACAGGCGTTGAGCGAGCAGGGCTATTACCTGCAACTTCCCCCGCCATCTGAAAATCTACTAAAGAAACACCTGGCGGAACAGGGGAAACAATCCGATTAACCCACGAGGGAAAATAATGTACCAACATCATAACTGGCAGGGTGCGCTACTGGATTATCCAGTGAGCAAAGTGGTTTGCGTCGGCAGTAATTATGCAAAACACATCAAGGAAATGGGCAGTGCGACGCCGGAAGAGCCGGTGCTGTTTATTAAACCTGAGACCGCGCTGTGCGATCTCCGTCAGCCGTTGGTGCTTCCTGAAGGGCTGGGCTCAGTGCACCACGAAGTCGAGCTGGCGGTGCTGATCGGCAGCACGCTGCGTCAGGCGACGGAAGAGCATGTGCAGAAAGGGATCGCCGGCTATGGCGTCGCGCTGGATCTCACCCTGCGCGACCTGCAGGCTAAGATGAAAAAGGCCGGGCAACCGTGGGAGAAGGCGAAAGGCTTCGATAACGCCAGTCCAATCTCCGGCTTTATCCCGGCCGCTGAGTTCCACGGCGACCCGCAGAATACGCCGTTAAGCCTGAAGATTAACGGTGAAGTGCGCCAGCAGGGAACCACAGCCGACATGATCCATAAGATTGTGCCGCTGATCGCCTATATGTCGCGCTTCTTTACCCTCAAAGCCGGGGATGTGATCCTCACCGGCACCCCGGAAGGGGTGGGGCCGCTGCATAGCGGTGACGAACTGGAAGTTGGCTTCAACGGCCTGTCGCTCACCACCCGCGTGCTGTAAGCGCTGCTTGCCGCCTCTTGGGGCGGCAAAACTTGCATCGGCGTGCCAGACTGGTTATAAGGTGCACCCTTAACTGGCAACGACGGACACTCCGATGAGCGAACAACCTTTCTGGCAACAAAAAACACTGGATGAAATGACCGACGCGGAGTGGGAATCGCTGTGTGACGGCTGCGGCCAGTGTTGCCTGCACAAGCTGATGGATGAAGACACCGATGAGATCTACTTCACCAACGTCGCCTGCCGTCAGCTTAATATCAAAACCTGCCAGTGCCGTAACTACGAACGTCGCTTCGAGTACGAGCCAGACTGCATCAAGCTTACCCGCGAAAACCTGCCAACCTTCGAATGGCTGCCGCCGACCTGCGCCTATCGCCTGCTGGCGGAGGGCAAATCGCTGCCGGCCTGGCATCCGCTGCTGACCGGCTCAAAAGCGGCGATGCATGGCGAACGCATCTCTGTTCGCCATATTGCGGTGCCCGAGTCCACCGTCGTCGACTGGCAGGATCATATCCTCAATCTGCCTGACAGGGCGCGTTAAGCGCCGGATCACGCTTTCTTCGCGTGAAACAGCCCGTTTTCACCGTCGGTTTCTTCGGCCACCCAGAAGTGAATATTGAAGCGGGCGTCGTCACTGAGTTCGACGCGGTGCCAGTACTGCGGCGGACTGGTGGCAAACTGTCCGGCATGAATGACCACTTTCTTTTCCGGCTCCGTCGCCTGCTCATTGGCAAAACCGTAATAGGTGACCGTTCCCTCCATGACGCACAGCTGACCGAAGACGCCGGCCGCGGTGTTGTGATGGCTCAGCAGGGCGGCGGGGACGTTCTCTTTAGTAAAGAACGGGGTGGAGCGTTTAACTTTCCAGTCTGCGGGGATCAGTAAAGATGACATGTGAGCTCCTGTGGGGCTTTAAAAGATGTATTTAATATGCACCTTTTAGGGGCTGTGGTCAACCACAGGCAGGAAACGATGCAACGATGCGCAGCAGACATAAAAAAACGCCCCGCAGGGCGTTTCATTGTGTGCGGTACTCGCAGCGGCTTAGCGGCCAAACAGATCGCGTTTTTTCGCTTTGAAAGGCTGAGCAATGATCACCAGGATGGCGACCAGCAGATAGGCAGCAAAAATACCGACCAGCCATTGCGGCATCTCCAGCGACAGAAATTGCCACTGACGCACTGAACAGTCGCCGGACGCGACGAAAACCTGCGGCAGCCATTTATCCAACGGCAGCCAGGTTGGGAAGCGGGCGGCGAAATCACAGGTCTGGAACGGCGAAGGGTGCAGCTGGATCATCGTATGCTCCCACGCCAGCTGCAGTCCACGTATTGCGCTGTACAACCAGATCACCATGGCGACATAGCGCAGCGGCGTTTTGGGGGCGATGGCGCCGACCAGCCCCGCGCCCATGATGCCGAACAGCGCGCAGCGTTCGTAAATACACATCACACACGGCTGCAGCAGCATCACATGCTGGAACCACAGCGCAACGAGTTCGAGAATAAAAGCGGTTAATGCCATCAGGAGCCAGGCACCGCGTCCCCTTGAGCACTGGTTTAAATATTGCAACATAATCATTTCCCTGGAAGATGCTAAATCATGGCAGTGTAAACGAAAACCGAACCGACGCCAGCGGCCCGGCAGAAAATATTACGTAACGGGTTATTGAATGGCCCGGATGAATCCGGGCCAGGATCGGGTCAGGGCAGCGTGGGCGTGGTCACCCAGCCGTGCGCCAGTAGCCAGTTGGTGACCGGCATCAAGGTGAACTCGACGCACAGCAGGCCGACCAGCGTCAGTACGAGAGTGTAGGGCAGCGCCATCCATACCATGCGGCCATAGGAGAGTCGGATAAGCGGCGCCAGCGCGGAGGTCAGCAGGAACAGGAATGCCGCCTGGCCGTTGGGGGTGGCGACCGACGGCAGGTTGGTGCCGGTATTGATCGCCACCGCCAGCATCTCAAACTGCGGCAGGCTGATAACGCCATGTTCGAGGGCGGTTTTCGCTTCGTTAATGTAGACCGTGCCGACAAAAACGTTATCCGAAATGGACGACAGCAGGCCGTTAAATAGGTAAAAGAGCGACAGCTGCGCGTGCGGCGAGGCCTGCAGCACAAACTCAATGACCGGGGTGAACAGCTGCTGGTCGATGATCACCGCCACAATGGCAAAGAACACCGTCAGCAGCGCGGTGAAGGGCAGCGCCTCGGTGAACGCCTTGCCAATGGCGTGCTCATCAGTCACCCCGGAAAACGTGGTGGCGAGGATGATCACCGACAGGCCAATGAGCCCGACTTCGGCCAGATGAAAGGCGAGGGCGACGATCAGCCAGACACCAATCACCGCCTGGGCCAGCAGCCGCAGCTGCTCCTGACGGCTGCGCTGGGCGCGGCTGCGGTCGTCAAAGTCCTGCAGCACCTTCCGTACCGTGGGCGGCAGCGGTTCGCCGTAGCCAAACAGGCGATACTTTTCGACCAGCAGGCAGGTCAACAGCCCACACACCATCACCGGCACGGTGACGGGCGCCATGCGGATAAAGAACTCGCCAAAATGCCAGCCCGCCGCTTTGGCGATAATCAGATTTTGCGGTTCGCCAACCATGGTCATGACTCCGCCGAGGGCGGTCCCGACGCCGGCGTGCATCATCAGGCTGCGCAGAAAGCCGCGGAATTGCTCCAGCACCTCGCGGTAGTGCTGCTCGATATGGCTGTCGTCCAGCAGATCGTTATCATCAGGGCGAGCTGAAGCGACGCGGTGGTAGATGCCGTAGAACCCAACGGCGACGCTAATCACCACCGCCACCACGGTAAGCGCATCGAGAAAGGCGGAGAGGAAAGCGGCCGCCAGGCAGAAGGCCAGCGACAGCAGCATCTTGCTGCGGATCCCCAGCAGCAGGCGCGTGAAGACGAACAGCAGCAGTTGTTTCATAAAGTAGATGCCCGCGACCATGAAGATCAGCAGGAGCAGCACTTCAAGGTTGCCGGCGATCTCTTCCCGCACATGCGCCGGGCTGGTCATGCCGATCAGCAGCGCCTCAATGGCCAGCAGGCCGCCCGGCAGCAGCGGATAGCACTTCAGCGCCATGGCGAGGGTAAAGATAAACTCAACCACCAGCAGCCAGCCGGCGACAAACGGCGCCACGGCAAACACCAGCGGGTTTACGATTAAGAAAATGATTAATGCCAGCTTGTACCAGTCCGGCGACTGGCCAAGAAAATTGCGCCACAGCGCGCGGCCATATGAAATTTCCACGACAGAATCCTTCCCCGTCAATTAGTACATGATTTTGTGCGTAACTATTGGCAAGAGTATCAGTTGAGCAAAATGAGAAGCAACTTTCTTCGCACCGCGGCGGCGGTGACGGGTGATAAGGAAAAGCGCAAAGTAAAAGCGGAAAATGAAACGGCGATCCCTTTTTAATTCACTTGCGATGCTATCTGCGCTATAGCGGCTCTGGTATGATGAGTGCAATTGCAACAATGTGTAATGGAAATATTATTATGGTCATTAAGGCGCAGAGCCCTGCGGGTTTCGCGGAAGAGTATATCATTGAGAGCATCTGGAATAACCGCTTCCCACCTGGATCGATTCTCCCCGCTGAACGCGAGCTTTCTGAGCTGATCGGTGTCACCCGCACCACTCTGCGCGAAGTGTTGCAGCGTCTGGCGCGTGACGGCTGGTTGACCATTCAGCATGGCAAACCCACCAAAGTGAATAACTTCTGGGAGACCTCCGGGCTGAATATCCTCGAAACGCTGGCACGCCTTGATCACGACAGCGTGCCGCAGCTGATTGATAACCTGCTCTCCGTGCGCACCAATATTTCCACGATTTTTATTCGCACCGCGTTCCGTCAGCATCCGGATAAAGCGCTGGCGGTACTGGACAGCGCCCGGGAAGTGGAAGATCACGCCGACGCCTTTGCCGACCTCGATTACAACATTTTCCGTGGTCTGGCGTTTGCCTCCGGCAACCCGATTTACGGCCTGATCCTCAACGGCATGAAGGGGCTGTATACCCGCATCGGCCGCCACTATTTCTCCAGTCCGGAAGCGCGCAGCCTGGCGCTGGGCTTTTATCATCAACTGGCGAAGGTGTGCGAAGGCGGTCTGCACGATCAGGTGTATGAGCTGGTCCGTCGCTACGGCCATGACAGCGGGGAGATCTGGCATCGGATGCAGAAATCGCTGCCCGGCGATTTAGCCATGAATATGCGTTAAGCCGGATATTGGCGATCGATAAACACAATAAGGGGGCCAGTGGCCCCCTTCGTCGTTTTCATCGTCCCGCAATGTTATAGCGCGTTCGGGCGCGCCGGGCAGCGGTCCAGCAGCTCAATGCTGCCGTCGGCGTTCTGCTGCTCCAGCAGCACATCGAATCCCCACAGACGATGCACATGTTTCAGCACTTCGCGCCGGCCTTTGTCCAGTGGGACGCGATTGTGCGGCACATAGCGCAAGGTCAGCGAGCGGTCGCCGCGCAGGTCAACGTTCCACACCTGGATGTTCGGCTCAAGATTGCTGAGGTTATACTGCGCCGAGAGCTTGTTGCGGATCTCGCGATAGCCCTCTTCGTTGTGAATCGCTGAGATCTCAAGATAATTGTTGTGATCGTCGTCGAGCACGGTAAAGAAGCGGAAATCGCGCATGATCTTCGGCGACAGGAACTGGCTGATAAAGCTCTCGTCCTTGAAATCACGCATCGCGAAATGCAATGTTTCCAGCCAGTCAGAACCGGCGATATCCGGGAACCAGTACTTGTCCTCTTCGGTGGGCGACTGACAGATGCGCTTGATGTCCTGGAACATGGCGAAGCCCAGCGCGTAGGGGTTAATCCCGCTATACCACGGACTGTTGTACGGCGGCTGGAACACCACGTTAGTGTGACTATGGAGAAACTCCAGCATAAAGCGCTCCGTCACTTTCCCTTCATCATAGAGATGGTTGAGGATGGTGTAGTGCCAGAAGGTGGCCCACCCCTCGTTCATCACCTGGGTCTGTTTCTGCGGGTAGAAATACTGGCTGACTTTACGCACGATGCGCAGGATCTCGCGCTGCCACGATTCGAGCAGCGGGGCGTTCTTCTCCATAAAGTACAGCAGGTTCTCCTGCGGTTCGGAAGGGTAGCGACGGGCGGACTCAATCGCTTTTTCTTCCTCGCGCTTCGGCAGGGTGCGCCACAGCATATTCACCTGGCTTTGCAGATACTCTTCCCGGCTTTTCTGCCGCGCTTTCTCCTCCTGCAAGGAGATTTTTTGCGGACGTTTATAGCGGTCGACGCCGTAGTTCATCAGCGCGTGGCAGGAGTCGAGGAGTTTCTCCACTTCGTCGACACCATAGCGCTCTTCACACTCGGTAATGTATTTGCGGGCGAAGATCAGGTAATCGATGATCGAGCTGGCGTCGGTCCAGCTGCGAAACAGATAGTTATTTTTAAAGAATGAGTTGTGCCCATAGCAGGCGTGCGCCATGACCAGCGCCTGCATGGTGATGGTGTTTTCTTCCATCAGGTAGGCGATACAGGGGTTGGAGTTGATGACTATCTCATACGCCAGGCCCTGCTGGCCGTGCTTATAGGCCTGCTCGGTCTCAATGAATTTCTTGCCGAACGACCAGTGCGGATAGTTGATGGGCATGCCGACGCTGGAGTAGGCGTCCATCATCTGCTCGGAAGTAATGACTTCGATCTGGTGCGGGTAGGTGTCAAGACGATAGAGCTTGGCGACCCGGTCCACTTCGGCCAGGTAGGTCTCCAGTAACTCGAACGTCCAGTCGGGTCCATCGCTTAAACGGGTGGTGTCCCTGTTCATGGAGTCAATCGTAGCCATTAGCGCGCCCTCGTTGTTGTTGGTTTTCTCTGAACGGAAAACCTCTAAACAAGCATAGAACACCGGATGGCAAACTGTATCGTCAGACAATTTCTTTTCTTCGCGATTTCCCCATCTCAAAGCCGTTTTTTGCGCTTATTTACAGAATTTAATGCTGGGTAAAAATAAAGCGCAGCATGAGATCGTAAATCTCGCAGCGCAGGGCTGGTGCGGTTTGCTGTGAGTTAAGTCACCATAAATAAAGCGTATGTTGAATAATATTTTCAACTGAGTTATCAATTTGTAATTAGATGATTGTTCTTTAACTGTTACGGAGTCGCTATGCGTGTCGTCATACTGGGAAGTGGGGTGGTTGGGGTAGCCAGCGCGTGGTATTTGAGTCAGGCGGGTCATGAGGTGACGGTTATCGACCGTCAGCCTGGTCCGGCAGAGGAGACCAGCGCGGCCAACGCCGGGCAGATTTCTCCCGGCTATGCGGCGCCCTGGGCGGCGCCGGGGGTGCCGCTGAAGGCGATCAAATGGATGTTTCAGCGCCATGCGCCGCTGGCGATCGGTCTTGACGGCACGTCGTTCCAGCTGAAGTGGATGTGGCAGATGCTGCGTAACTGCGACACCCGCCACTATATGGAGAACAAAGGCCGTATGGTGCGCCTGGCGGAGTACAGCCGCGACTGCCTGAAAGCGCTGCGCGACACCACCGGCATTCAGTATGAAGGGCGTCAGGGCGGGACGCTGCAGCTGTTCCGGACCGCCAAACAGTATGAAAATGCCACCCGCGACATCGCGGTGCTGGAAGACGCCGGCGTGCCGTACCAGCTGCTGGAAGCGAAGCGGCTGGCGGAGGTGGAGCCGGCACTGGCGGAAGTCAGCCATAAACTGACCGGCGGCCTGCGCCTGCCCAACGATGAAACCGGCGACTGCCAGCTGTTTACCACCCGTCTGGCGGCCATGGCGGAACAGGCCGGGGTCACTTTCCGCTTCAACACCGCAGTGGACGCCCTGCTACAGGAGGGCGATCGCATTGCCGGGGTGAAATGCGGCGATGAGATTATCAAGGGCGATGCCTATGTGATGGCCTTCGGCTCCTACTCAACGGCGATGCTTAAAGGGCTGGTGGATATACCGGTCTATCCCCTGAAAGGCTACTCATTGACCATTCCGATTGCCCAGGAGGACGGCGCGCCGGTTTCCACTATCCTTGATGAAACATACAAAATCGCTATTACCCGCTTCGATCAGCGCATTCGCGTCGGCGGCATGGCCGAGATTGTCGGTTTTAACAAAGCGCTGCTGCAGCCGCGTCGCGAAACCCTGGAGATGGTGGTGCGCGATCTGTTCCCGCGCGGCGGCCACGTGGAGCAGGCGACGTTCTGGACTGGCCTGCGGCCGATGACACCGGACGGCACGCCGGTGGTCGGCCGCACGGCGTATAAAAATCTGTGGCTCAACACCGGCCACGGCACGCTTGGCTGGACCATGGCCTGCGGCTCCGGGCAGCTTATCAGCGATCTGATCTCCGGGCGCACGCCGGCGATCCCTTACGACGATCTGGCGGTCGCCCGCTACAGCCCCGGGTTCACCCCGGCGCGTCCGCAGCATCTGCATGGCGCACACAACTAAGGAGCTTGCATGACCCGTCCGGTAGTGGCCAGCATCGACCTGCTGGCCTTGCGGCAGAATTTACAGATAGTGCGTCGCGCGGCCCCTGGGTCGCGCCTGTGGGCGGTGGTCAAAGCCAACGCCTACGGCCACGGCGTGGCGCGCGTATGGAGTGCGTTAAGCGGGGCGGATGGTTTCGCCTTGCTCAACCTGGAAGAGGCGATCCTGCTGCGCGAGCAGGGCTGGAAAGGTCCGATCCTGCTGCTGGAGGGCTTCTTCCATGCCGATGAGCTGGCGGTGCTCGATCAATATCGCTTAACCACCAGCGTCCACAGCAACTGGCAGATTAAGGCGCTGCAGCAGGCGAAGCTGCGCGCGCCGCTGGATATCTATCTCAAGGTGAACAGCGGTATGAACCGGCTGGGCTTTATGCCGGAGCGGGTGCATACCGTCTGGCAGCAGCTGCGGGCGATAAGCAACGTCGGCGAAATGACGCTGATGTCGCACTTCGCGGAGGCGGAGAACCCGCAGGGGATTGTCGAGCCGATGAGCCGTATCGAACAGGCGGCGGAGGGGCTGGATTGCCCGCGCTCGCTGGCCAACTCGGCGGCGACCCTCTGGCATCCGGAAGCGCATTTTGACTGGGTGCGTCCGGGCATCGTGCTGTATGGCGCGTCGCCTTCCGGGCAGTGGCAGGACATCGCGAACACCGGGCTGAAGCCGGTCATGACGCTGCGCAGCGAAATCATCGGCGTGCAGAACCTGCGCCCCGGCGAGGCGATTGGCTATGGCGGCCTGTACCGCACCAGCCAGGAGCAGCGGATCGGCATCGTCGCCTGCGGCTATGCCGATGGCTATCCGCGGGTGGCGCCGAGCGGCACGCCGGTGCTGGTGGATGGCGTACGCACCACTACCGTTGGACGCGTATCGATGGATATGCTGGCGGTCGATTTAACGCCTTGTCCGCAGGCCGGGATCGGCGCGCCGGTCGAGCTGTGGGGCAAAGAGATTAAAATCGACGACGTGGCGGCCAGCAGCGGCACCGTCGGCTATGAGCTGATGTGCGCCCTGGCGCCGCGGGTGCCGGTTGTGACCCTGTAACCTATTCCGGGGCGGATCACTCCGCCTCGTCTTCCGCGACCCGCACCCCAACCTTCAGCACGTGATCGTTCTCTTTTTCTGCCACCGTCCACACCATCCCGGCGAACTCCACCTGGTCGCCCACCACCGGCGCGGCGCCCAACAGCTGCTGCACCACTTCCCCGAGCGACTGCTGATGCTCGCGGAACTCCTCTCCGCCATCGAGGCCGTAGATTTGCGCCACATCGGCGAAGCGGGCCTCGGCATCAAGAATAAAGTCGCCGAAAAAGCGCTGATCGAGCGCCACCGGCGGCGACTGGCTGAACATTTTGCCCAGCGCCGGCAGGTCGTGCTCCCGACCAATGACGCACAGGATATCGCCTTCCCGCAGGCGGGTGCTGCCGGTGGGGTGCAGCAGGGCATTGTTGCGAAACAGTGCCGCAATCCGCGTCTCCGGCGGCATATGCAGATCGCGCAGCGCCGCGCCGATGCACCACTTATCGGCGCCCAGCTGATAGACAAACTGCTCCCACGGGTTTTCCGGGTGAATATCCAGCCCGACGCGGGAGATGGGCCAGCTGATGGGCGGCACCACCACTTTGGCTTTCTTCGCCGCCCACGACAGCGAAGTGCCCTGCAGCAGCAGCGACACCAGCACCACGAAGAAGGCGACATTGAAGAACAAGCGGGCGTTGTCCAGCCCGGCCATCATCGGGAACACCGCGAGAATGATGGGCACCGCGCCGCGCAGGCCAACCCAGCTGATAAACACCCGTTCGCGCAGGTTAAAGCCGCGAAACGGCAGCAGGCCGGCAAACACCGACAGCGGGCGGGCAATGAAAATCATCCACATCGACAGCAGCAGCGCCGGGATGGCGATCGGCAGCAGGTCGGAGGGCGTCACCAGCAGGCCCAGCACCAGGAACATGGCGATCTGCGCCAGCCACGCCAGGCCGTCGAAGTTCTGCAGGATACCGTGTCGGTTGCGGATCGGCCGGTTGCCCAGCAGAAAGCCGCAGAGATAGACGGCAAGGATACCGCTGCCGTCGAGGGTGGTGGTGACGGCAAAAATCATGATCCCGCCGCTCAGCGCCAGCAGTGGATAGAGCCCGGCGGGCAGCACGATGCGGTTAATCATCTGCAGCAGCAGGTAGCCGCCGCCGAGGCCGATGGCGATCCCGAGACCAAACTGCTGGATGATATGCACGGCGAACATCCAGCTGAGGCCGGTCTGGTGCTGCTGGATCATTTCGATCAGGGTGATGGTCAGGAAGACGGCCATCGGGTCGTTACTGCCTGACTCAATCTCCAGCGTTGAGCCGACGCGTTCGTTGAGCCCCTTGCCGCCGAGCAGCGAGAAAACCGCCGCAGCGTCGGTGGAGCCGACAATGGCGCCGATCAGCAGGCCTTCGATCATATCCAGCTTGAACAGCCAGGCCGCCATCATCCCGGTCAGCGCCGAGGTGATCAGTACCCCGACCGTCGCCAGCGATAGCGCGGGCCATAGTGCGACGCGAAAGGAGCTGGCCTGGGTGCGCATCCCGCCGTCCAGCAGGATCACCGCCAGCGCCAGGTTACTCACCATATAGGCGAAGGGGTAGTTGTCGAAGGGGATGCCACCGATGCCGTCAATGCCTGCCAGCATCCCGATGGCCAGAAAGATGACCAGAATCGGGATGCCAAGGCGCGAAGAAAAGGAGCTCAATAAGATACTGCAGGTTACTAAAACAGAACCCAGAATAAACAGACTAATGACCGCAGCGGCGTCCAATGTTCACGTACTCCCTGACTGGCGTGAAAAAATGGCTAAAAGTGACACTATTTTAACAATTCGCAGGGGATCCGCCTATGCGTCCGGGAAATTTATTCTGTCAGCACCGGGTGGCCGCTGATCGTCAGAGTGGTGGTAGCTGCCTGATTCACCAGTCGCGCGCGGGCGCCCAGCGGCAGGGTCACCGTGCGCTGCTCGTGGCCAAACTCCAGTCCGCTAATCAACGGCAGGGAAAGCTGCTGGCGCAGGTAATCAAAGACCTGCGGCAAATCGTACCCCGCGTCATAGTCGTTTGGCGCGCTGCCGGTGAAGCTGCCGAAGATCACTGCTTTCTGCGCCGCCAGCACGCCGCTATGCAGCAGCTGAAGCAGCATGCGCTCGACGCGGAACGGGTGTTCGTTGATATCCTCCACCACCAGGATGCCGTCGCGGATCGACGGTAGCCACGGCGTGCCGATAAGCGAGGTCAGCATCGCCAGATTTCCCCCCCACAGGGTGCCTTCTACCTGGCAGTTCGGCCCTTCGCCCGGCCATTCGAGGGTAAATTCCGCCTGGCGTAGCGCCTGCCAGAAATGGTGCTCGGTAAACGGATCGAGGGTCTCCGCGCCGAAGTTGCCCGCGAGCATTGGCCCGCTGAAGGTGATGACGTTGCCCGTAGCCAGCAGGCCCGACTGGATAGCAGTGAAATCGCTGTGGCCGCAAATCAGCAGCGGGTCGCGCTGCTGGCGGGCAATCAGTCCCTGCCAGTCGATATGCGGCAGCAGGCGACTGGCGCCGTAGCCGCCGCGCACCGCGAGGACGATACGGTTGCGCCCGGGCAGCTGGGCCAGCTGGTTAATATCGGCCAGGCGTTCCTGTTCAGTCCCGGCGAAACGCTGCTGCCGGCGGGGAATGACCTGCTGGTGGGCCACCTCATGTCCGGCCTGCTGCAGACGCTCGACGCCGCGGGCTGCCGCCTGCTGGTTGATGCAATAACCCGATGGCGCGACCAGATAAAACTGAGACATGATAATTCCTTGCTATGAATGAAAGGGTTATGATGCCGCCTGGAATGGCGATTGTCATCTCCAGGTGGCTAACTTCAGTCCGCACCCGTCATCCTTCAGGTTGTCGGCCGGCGGGGGACGTACCGCTGCCGTCGTTCTGCAGCATGATGGCGTTTGGGTAGATAAGGATAGATGTGTGAAATTGAGATGGTTGCTTATTTTAGTCGTTTTTCTGGCCGGTTGTAGTTCGAAACATGATTACACTAACCCGCCGTGGAACCCCGAGGTCCCGGTGAAGCGGGCGATGCAGTGGATGCCGATCAGTGAAAAAGCCGGCGCCGCCTGGGGCGTGGACCCGCAGCTGATCACGGCGATCATCGCCATCGAGTCGGGCGGTAATCCAGCGGTGGTGAGTAAATCCGGCGCCGTCGGGCTGATGCAGCTCAAGCCGTCGACCTCCGGACGCGATGTCTACCGGCGGATGGGCTGGCGCGGCGAGCCGTCGGTCAGTGAGCTGAAAAACCCGGAACGTAATATCTCGATGGGGGCCGCCTATCTGAGCATTCTGGAGAACGGTCCGCTGGCGGGGATCAAAGACCCGCAGGTGATGCGCTACGCGGTGGTGGTCTCCTATGCCAACGGTGCCGGCGCCCTGCTGCGCACCTTCTCGTCGGATCGCCAGGACGCCATCGATGAGATTAACGATCTCGACGCCGATGAGTTCTTCGAGCATGTGGTGAAGAAACACCCGGCACCGCAGGCGCCGCGCTATATCTGGAAACTGCAGAAAGCGCTGGACGCCATGTAGGCCTACGCTCACCCCGCAGGCCTGGCGGGGTGAGTGCTTCTCACTCGCCTAATCCTCGGTACGCAGCGAGGTGATAGCGCTCATCGGCGCAATGAGCGTTTTATAGTCCCGGTAGCGCTCGGGAAGGGATCCTGGGCCGTTCACCGCCACGCAGAGTATAGCTGTCGCGTCATCTTCCTGATCGCCTTTCAGCGCTAACACTTCTCGTAACGCATCGATGCAGGCATGGGCGTCATGATGTGAGATGCCGCAGATATCGAGACGAATGGTTTTGCTAATGGCTTCTATCCATAACCCGCCCCACAAAGCGCAACCCGTGGGCATGAGCAGGCAACTAAAGATGCTGTACGCGGTGAAGTCGAGCCAGATAAAGGTCTTACTCACAACGATAACGCCGAGGGCGATCGAAGGGATGCTGATGGCCAGCATATTACACCCGCGGCGCAGCGGACTTAAGGCTAAGCCCGCGCTCGCTATCTGTTCCTGCCAGAGGTTACGTCCGGCAATACTCAGGCTGCAGGGCAGATCTTCATGACACGGCTTTCGCACCTCAAAATGGTCAAACAGTATTCTTTCAATGACGTTCATTTCCTGGTTTGCATAGCGTCCGTTGGCCAAAACCTGCCCGGCCTCCGGGATCCACAGATACTTTTTACTGAGTAAGCTGAACATCGCCAGCTGGATCACCCGGGTCCCTTCTCCGGTCAGCCAGGCCAGCAGCCATGGACTGACCTCCGTCGCGTGCGGCTGGGGCTGAGCCGCTGGCCGTGTCACGACGATCGTCGTACCGATAGCAATATAGATACCCGGGACGATAAACATAAATCCGCCAAGAAACAGCAGTGGATGCAGATGCATCATAAAATTCCACATACTGTCCCCTCGTTAATCCAGGCGCTGCAGACAAAAGGGATACTGAATAAGGTTGATGATTTTTACATATTCAGCAAATCTTTCGGGAAGCAGGGTGGTTGTACCAATCGCCACGCAATAATCGGCGTTTTCATCGGTCAGGGTATCTGCGTCAGCAATAAGCGTCTCTTTCAGGGTATCAATATAGTGGTGAAGAATATTAATAGCGATCCCCTCCCGGTCGAGCCGGGTGGCATTTAAGGTGATGCATAATAGCCACAGCCACCACAGTCCGGAAACCATAAACATCACCAGCCAGCTCAATACGCTGGAGTGAATTATCGCCTGATGATCAAATAGTGTTTTCCAGACGAGCACAGCGATTAACAGCAGGGAGGGGGCGGCAATCACTATCATGTTCCACGTTTGGTGCGTTGGGCTTAGCCGTAGTCCACTGCTGTGGGGATCGGTAGCCCAGTGGTTTTGTTCAGCGACGTGCAGAGAAAGCGGGAGATCCTGGTGACAGGATTTTGGCGTAGCGAAATGGTCAAACAGTATTTTTTCCACGCAGGTCATTTTGCATTCGGCATACTGCTGATTGGCGCAGAGCTGAATATCTTCAGCAGAATGGATGAGGGTGACATAGTTTTTTCTTAACAGCCGGAACATGGCCAGCTGAATGACGCGGGTGGCGCGATGACGTAGCCAGGCTAAAAAAGAGGGGGAGATAGAATAGGGCGCCGGGACGGCGGTGGTATTTCCAGCAGGGCGGGTCTTCGCAATAATGATATTCAGCAGAATATATATCACTGTGGTGGATAATACATAATAACCCATAAATGATAACGGATGTAAATTGGCAATATAGCTAATGACGGGGTTCACTTTTATTCCTTGTGAGCGCTATAACCGGTTTGCGCCAGCATAGTAAGCTTTCTCATCCACGGGGGGCAAGTGAAATAATGGGGTGGCATTTTTAAGTTAATTTCAGCAATAAAAGCGAGACAAAAGTCTTCATGAAAGCCTCCGCCGTCATGGCCGGAGGCTTATATTGCTGCGGTCAGTTAAAAGTCGTAGCCCACGGTGGCCATGACGCTGCGCTCTGCTCCCCAGTAGCAGTTGCCGGTGCCGTAGCAGCCGGAAATATACTCGCGGTCGCCGATATTGTTGGCGTTAACCTGCACATAAGCGCCTTTCAGCGTTGGCGACCAGACACCGAGGTCGGCCCGCATCATGGCATCCATCAGCGTGACCGACGGCAGCCGCGCGGTGTTGGCATCATCCGCCCACTGTTTGCCGATGTAGCGGACGCCAGCGCCCACGGAGATCCCCGCCGGGAACTGATAGCGCGCCCAGAAGGAGGCCATCTGATCCGGGGTCAGCTGCGGCGTGTTGTTATCGGTACCGTCCTTGGTGTCCTGGAAGCGCAGACGATTCCAGGTATACGAGGCGATAGTACTCAGCTGCGGGGTGATCTGGTGGTGTGCTTCCAGCTCAACGCCCTGGGAATGGACCTTACCCGCCGGAATATAGGTGGCGGTGGCGATGTTCGGGTCGCGGGTGGCGACATCCTTTTGCGTCAGGTCGTAAATTGCAATGCTATAGAGGTCGCGGCTGCCCGGCGGCTGGAACTTCAGACCGGCTTCGACCTGCTCGGCGGTGGTCGGTTTCAGCGGTTTGCCGTCCGCGCCCGGCAGCATCGCCGGGGTGATCGCCTGGCTGTAGCTCAGATAAGGCGAAAGGCCATTATCCAGGGCGTACAACAGCGAGGCGCGGCCGCTGATATGGTCGTCTGAACGGCGGTTTGAGGTGCCGAAGGTATCGCTGACCTGCTGGGAAACGATGCGGTCGTAGCGTGCGGAAACATCCACATGCCAGCGGTTCCAGACCATCTCATCCTGCAGATACAGCCCGGTCTGGTAGTAGCGGCGATGATTGTCATCGCTGTAGGTGACGGTATGCCCGGTCTGCGCGGTATAGCCGGTAAACGGGTTTAGCGGCGCCGCACCGCCGGCGCCGGTCCACAGATCGTTGCGGAAGCGATGATATTCGGCGCCGAGGATCAGGGTATGCGCCAGGTCGCCAGTATTGAAATCGGCGCGCAGGCGGTTATCGGTCGACCAGCCGTCCAGCGAACCGCGCGAACCGCTGTAGCCGCGGGCCAGCATGTCGCTGTCATCTATCCAGCCGACCTGATAGACCTGATCGAGGGAGACGTTGGTGTGGGTGTAGCTCCCGGCGGAATAGACCGACCAGACGTCGGTGAACTGGTGGTCAAACTCATAGCTGTAGATCTGCTGGCGGCGCTGATAGCCATCTCCCGGATCGCCCTCGTTGGTGCTGGGGGAGAGCTTACGACCATTATGCGCGTAGCGGGTGCCGTCCAGCGGCAAAGAGCCGTGGTAGCCGCCGGAAGGATCTTTTTGCAGATAGGCGCGCAGCAGCAGCGAGGTGTCGCTGTCCGGCTGCCACAGCAGGGAAGGCGAAATCGCGTAGCGCTCTTCGCGGGTATGGTCATACTGCGTGTCGCTGCTGCGGGTCATCCCGATCAGCCGCCATGCCCACTGCTCGTTGATGGCGTCGGTGTAATCGAAGGCCGCGCCTTTGGTATTTTGCGTACCGCCGGTCAGGCGGACGTGGCCCTGCTGGCTAAACTGCGGGCGTTTGGAGGTCAGGTTGACCACGCCGCCCGGCACGCTCTGCCCGTAGAGCGCGGAGGAGGGGCCGCGGATCACATCGACGCGTTCGATAAACCACGGGTCGATTTGCACAACGTTATGACTGCCGCCGTCGCTCATCAGGCGCATACCGTCGAGGAACAGGTTATCGACGTCGCCGCCGTGGTAGCCGCGCAGGGAGATAGCGTCGAACCGGGTCGCGCCGCC
Source organism: Klebsiella sp. PK18 (assembly GCF_057784655.1). Taxonomy (NCBI): domain Bacteria; kingdom Pseudomonadati; phylum Pseudomonadota; class Gammaproteobacteria; order Enterobacterales; family Enterobacteriaceae; genus Klebsiella; species Klebsiella sp. PK18. The sequence continues at coordinate 1,971,681 of NZ_CM173493.1, forward strand.
GCCGAAGCTGGAGTAGACCCCCGGGGTATATTCCAGCGCCTGGCTGATGGTATTCGCCCCCTGGTCCGCCATCTGCTGGCGGGTGACCACCGACACCGACTGGGCGGTGGTGATTAACGGCTGGTCGGTTTTCGTCGCCCCGAGCGAAGTGCTGGCGCTGTAGCCTTCAGTCGGCGCGCTGGCGGACGCCGGCGGGCTGGCAGTGACCACCACGGTCTCTTCAGCTTGCGCGGTGAGGGGAAGGGCGACCACGAGGGCGTACAGCAGCCTCGGGCGTTTTCGGGAAATAGCCACGTTCATAAGATCATCCTGAACCAACGCGGTCTGGTACTCCTGTACGCCGCCGCGGGAAAAACGAATCTGTCATTGTTCGTTAAAAAGTAATGCGAATTATTATTGTTTGTATTTATGTGATCAAGCGAAAGGTGACCGGTTCAGGGCGATGGGGGGAGTGACGTGCTTCCCGCGGGCCGCAGAGCGGGGCTGCACGGGGACGTTGTCAGCAGGGAGATAACTCCCCCTACTGATTTTGGTAGGGGGAGGGACGGGCCGGAAAAGCGTCAGGCGCCGGTTTTTTGCGCTGCCGCCGGTGCGGGGTCGTTGGCGGCTGGCTTGCTCTGCGCGGAAGGGGCCGCCGCCGGGCGCGTGGCGGGCAGGGCATCGCAGGGTTTCTCCTGCGGGCAGATCAGATCCAGCATCTTCAGGGTGACACCGTTGGTCCAGCCAAAGCCATCCTGTAGCGGATATTCGCCACCGCCGCCGCCGGTCCCGGTCGAGCTTACGTCATACTTCTCCACCAGCTTTTGCTTGCTGTCATAGGTATGCTGAACGTTGCTCAGGAAGCGCCAGCTGACCTCCATGGCGATCTTTTGTTGGCCGTAGTTTTGCAGGCCCTCGACCGCCACCCACTGCAGCGGCGCCCAGCCGTTCGGGGCGTCCCACTGCTGACCGCTGTTGACGGTGGTGGTGGTCAGCCCGCCGGGTTTGAGCAGCCGCGACTCAGCGGCGGCGGCCACTTTCGTCGCCCGCTCGCGTGACGCCGCATTGACGTACAGCGGGAACAGCGCCGCCGCGGTCAGCTGATTGCGCACCTTGCGGGTTTTCAGATCGTAATCGGCGTACCATCCCTCTTTATCATTCCACAGATATTTCTCGATGGCCTGCTGGCGGGCATTAGCCAGCGCATCGTACTGCGTAGCGCCGGCGCTGTCCCCGGATGCCTTGCTGGCGCGGGCGAGGGTTTTCTCCAGATGGAACATCAGGGCATTGAGATCGACCGGGACAATCGAGGTGGTGCGAATGGTGGCGAGCTGCTGCGGATTATCCATCCAGCGGGAGCTGAAATCCCAGCCGGAGGCGGCGGCGGAGCGCAGGTCGCGATAGATCTCGGTTGCCGGACGATTCGGGTTGCTTTTGGCGGTTTTGACGTCGTCAAGCCAGGACTCGGGGCGCGGGGTGTCGTTATCGTCCCAGTAGCGGTTGAGCAGCGCGCCGTCCGCCATCCGCACCGCCCGTTTGTCGGCGCTGCCGGGGGCCAGCGCGTCCGCTCCGGCCATCCAGTAGCGATACTCCTTCTCCAGCTGCGGCTGGTAGGTTTTCAGTACCTGGTCGCCATCGTGCGTCGCCAGCAGGCTCACCATAAAGGAGAAGAAGGGGGGCTGCGAACGGCTGAGGTAATAGGTGCGGTTGCCGTTGGGGATATGGCCCCAGGTGTCAATTTCCGCGGCGAAGTTGGCGACCATATCTTCGACTTTATCCCAGTGACCGCTTTCGGCAAGACCCAGCATGGTGAAATAGCTGTCCCAGTAATAGACTTCGCGAAAGCGTCCTCCGGGGACCACGTAGGGCTTAGGCAGTGGCAGCAGCGAGTCCCATTTTTCCACCTCGACGGTGCTGCGGGTCAGGACCGGCCACAGGCCATCGATATGTTGACGCAGGGTTTGCCCTTTAGGCGGCACATAGGTGTCATTTTCTTTCGGCAGCGTGAAGTTCAGCTCGACGAAGTGGCGCAGGTCAAAGCTGGCCTGGTTTTTCTGCATCCGGTAATCGGCAAGGATCATCAGCGGATCGCTGTTAGGGATCGCGTCGGCGAAGGTTTTTTGATCGGCAAAGAGCTTCGCGCTCTGGACATCATTGAACAACGGGCCCAGCAGAATATCCGGCGAGGGGGGCGGCGCGGTTTTGCCGTCTTCCGCCTGGACATTCAGGCTCATCAGGGCGAGCAGGGCGCCGCCGATCGCCAGGCGCAGGGTACAGGGCAAAGCAGCGGGACGATGTGCATCAGTACTCGTCATGGGGAGTTCTCCTTATCATTATCGACTGCGGGCCACGACGTTTGGCCATCCAGAAACCTTAGACGAATATCTGCCGCTGCGCGTGTCAGGGGTAACATTTTGCGCGAAAACAGAGGATTTACCTGCCAGGTTTTCTGATATAACCACCGGCAAAGCGGTTTGGTTTACAGGCAAGCCAACGCGCCCGGGAGCCAGTCATGAATCGACGTCAATTTCTGCTATTTAGCGCCGCTGCGCTGTCTGCGGTGCGGGGCGCGGCGGCCACTGCTCCGGCGCTGACGCTGCCGCTGTGGCCGGATCAACCGCCGGGGGGAGGAGGGCCGGGGGGCGAGGCTCGGTTATCCGCCCGCGGTGCGCTGAGCCATATCCCTCGTCCTGTGCTGACGGTCTGGCAACCCGCCCGGGCCACTGGCCACGGAGTGCTGGTGGCGGCCGGCGGCGGATACCAGCGGATCGAGATGGGCAGTGAGGCCTGGCCTGCGGCGCACTGGCTGACGGCGCACGGCTATACCGCCTATGTGCTGAGCTACCGCTTGCCGGGGGAGGGCTGGCAGGCCGGTGCGCTGGCGCCGCTGCAGGATGCGCAGCGGGCCCTGCGGCTGACCCGCGCCCGGGAATCGCAGGTCAGCGTGCTCGGTTTTTCGGCGGGGGGACATCTGCTGGGGATGGCTGCCTGTCGGCCGGCGTTTACCAGCTACCCGCCGGAGGATGCGCTGGACCACCAGCCCGCCACCGCCGACGGCGCCGCGCTGATCTATCCGGTGATCACGCTCCTGCCGCCCTGGAGCCATACGGCGACCCATCGTCTGCTGGTGGGGCCGCAGGCGAGCGAGGCGGCCGACCGCGCCTGGTCGGTACAAACCTGGGTGACAACGGCCACACCGCCCTGTTTTCTGGTACAGGCGCAGGACGATCCGATTTCCGATCCGCACAATACGCTGTTGATGGCTGACGCCTGCCGCCAGCATCAGGTTCCTGTGCAGCTTTTCCGCTATACCCGCGGTGGCCATGGCTTTGGTATGGGGCGCCCGGGAACGCCGACGACCGCCTGGCCCACGGCCTATGCCGCCTGGCTGAAGGCGCTGGCGTCCACGATGGCGCAAAAATCGTAGCGCTGCCTCACGACGGTGCAACCGCAGCCGGGCGCGGGCGGCTGTTCTGGCGATTTTTTGCACAATCAGACGGCGGGTCAGAACAGATTTGCACAACGCCGCGGCGGTAGATGACCTGGCATAATTAATGCTTATCTCTTACCGGGATTACCACAAAGTGAGTACAACCGGAGGGGATAGCCATGATTAAAATTACGCTACCTGACGGGCATTATTATGACGAGATGCTGACCGCGCAGGGTGAACAGCGGCCGCACTATAATGCCTGGTGGCAATGGTTTCGCAACACCGATCAATTCTCTATCCGGCAGAAAAAAGCGCAAGCGGAACTGCTTTTTCACCGTATCGGCATCACCTTTAACGTGTACGGCGAGGATGAGGGAACCGAGCGGCTGATCCCGTTTGATAGCGTGCCGCGGATCATACCCGCCGGGGAGTGGCAGCGCATTGACCGCGGCATTCGCCAGCGGGTGAAAGCGCTCAACGCCTTCCTCTATGACATCTATCATGAGCAGAATATTCTGCGCGCGGGGCTGATCCCGGCCGAGCAGGTGCTGGCCAACGAGCAGTATCAGCCGTGCATGCAGGGCATCAACCTGCCAAACAACACCTATGCCCATATCACCGGCGTCGATATGGTGCGCAATAACGACGGTCAATACTACGTGCTGGAGGATAACCTGCGTACGCCGTCCGGCGTCTCCTACATGCTCGAAAACCGTAAGATGATGATGCGCCTCTATCCGGAGATGTTCGAGCAGCATCACATTGCGCCAGTGGAGCGTTACCCGAGCTACCTCCTGCAGACCCTGCGCGAAAGCTCGCTGGTGGATGACCCTTGCGTCGTGGTGATGACCCCGGGGCGCTTCAACAGCGCCTACTTTGAGCACAGCTTCCTGGCGCAGCAGATGGGGGTCGAGCTGGTGGAGAGCGCCGACCTGTTCATTAAGAACGGCGCGGTGTATATGCGGACCACCGAGGGGCCGCGGCGAGTGGATGTGATTTATCGCCGCATCGACGACGCCTGGCTCGACCCGCTGGCCTTCCGCGCCGATTCCATGCTCGGCGTACCGGGGCTGCTGTCAGTCTATCGCGCCGGCGGCGTGGTGCTGGCCAACGCTATCGGCACCGGCGTCGCCGACGACAAATCAATCTACCCGTACGTTCCGGAAATGATCCGCTTTTACCTCGGCGAACAGCCGATCCTCAGCAATATCCCCACCTGGCAGTGCCGGAAAGCAGAGGACCTGCGCTATGTGCTGAGTAACCTTGAGCTGATGGTGGTCAAGGAGGTCCATGGCGCCGGGGGCTACGGCATGCTGGTTGGCCCGCGTTCGACTAAAGAGGAGCGAGAGGCCTTCCGCCAGCGCCTGCTGGCCAATCCGGCCAACTATATCGCCCAGGACACCCTCGCGCTGTCGACCTGCCCCACCTTCGTTGATGAAGGTCTGTCGCCGCGACATATCGATTTACGGCCCTACGTGCTGTCCGGGCAGGAGATGCGGCTGGTGCCCGGCGGCCTGACCCGCGTGGCGCTGACCGAAGGGTCGCTGGTGGTCAATTCGTCGCAGGGCGGCGGAACCAAGGATACCTGGGTGATGGAGGATGACGCATCATGCTAAGTCGTACGGCGAGTGAATTGTTCTGGATGGCCCGCTATCTCGAGCGGGCGGAAAGCTACGCCCGGGTACTGGACGTGACCTGGAAATTATCGATGATCCCCCGGCACAGCCAGCAGTCGCGGGATCTGGCGCTGCCGCTGAATTTGTCGATGACCCACGAGCTGTTTCAGGCGCGCCACGCCCGTTTTACCATGAGCAACCTGCTCAACTTTTTTGCCCTCGATGGCAACAACCCCTGCAGTATTTACAGCTGCGTGGAGATGGCGTGGAACAATGCGCACGCGGTGCGCGGCAGTCTGTCGGCCGAGGTGTGGGAGAGCATCAACGCCACCCGCATCGAGCTGCGAACCCTGCGCCAGCAGGGGCTGGGCGAACTCGGCAGCGACGGCTTTTTCGAGTGGGTGAAAGAGCGGGTGCATCTGTTTCGCGGGGCGGTGATTGGCACGCTGCTGCGCAACGACGCGCTGAGCTTTATCGGCATCGGCACGCTGATAGAGCGTGCCTTCGCCACCACCCAGCTGCTGCTGATTAAGGATCAACAACTGACCAACGACCCGGATCCGGTGCGGGAATACTATCGACTGGATACCTTGCTCAATGCGGTCAGCGCCCGCGAAGCCTACAACAGCCTCTATCGCCAGCCAGTCAGTCGCGAAACGGTGATGGAGCTGCTGATCCTGCGTAACGATATTCCGCGTTCGCTGCGCGCCAGCATTGCCGATCTGGTCGGCGAGCTGGAGAAGATCGCCAACGATCGCTCCTATCAACCGCTGCGCCTGGCCCATCAGCTCAACGTTGACCTGCGCTTCAGCACCCGCGACGACCTGGCGCAGGCGGACCTGCAGACCACCCTTAACGGCCTGCTGGCGAGAATTAACGCGCTGTCCGACAGCATCAGACAAACCTATCTGGAGGCCTTATGAAACTGGTCATCGATCATCTCACCCGCTATGGCTACGATGAAGAAGTGAAGTTTTCCACCCAGTATCTGCGCCTGACGCCGCGCAGTACCGGCCGGCAGACTATCACCGCCTGGACGCTGACCCTGCCGGACGGGGCGGCGGTGACCACTACCGACGGCTGGGGCAATGTGCTGCATGTGCTGACGCTGGATAACCCGCACAAGGAAATCACTATCCGCGCCAGCGGGATTGTCGATATCGCCGACGAAGGGGAGGAGACGCGTGATGAAGAGGCCGAGCTGCTGTCGCCGCTGGTTTTTCTGCGCTGTACGCCGCTAACCCGCGCCGATACGGCGATCCGTGAGTTTGCCCAGCGCCTCTATCGTCCCGATGCGGCGGAAGAAAGTCTGAATCAACTGATGGCGGATCTGCTGTTAAGAATGCCATACTCCCCCGGCGCGACCCAGGTGCAGGACTCCGCCGCCGACGCCTTCGCCCGCGCGAAGGGGGTGTGCCAGGATCATACCCATGTTTTTCTGGCCTGCTGCCGCGCGCTGGAGATCCCGGCGCGCTACGTCAGCGGCTATGTTTACAGCGATAACGCTCAGCATGTGGCGATGCACGCCTGGGCGGAAGTCTGGCTCGACGGCCGCTGGCTGTCGTTTGATATCACCAATAATACCCGTCGCCTGAATCAGCATTTGCGGCTGGCGACCGGGCTGGATTATCTCGACGCCTGCCCGGTACGGGGCACCCGGCTGGGCGGCGGCGGGGAGATTATGTTAACCAACGCTGAAGTGCGCGAACACAGCCAGCAGGCGCAGCAGCAATAATACGGGAAAAACCGCAATGACCTACTGTGTGGCCATGTGCCTGGCGGATGGACTGGTGTTTGCTTCCGACTCCCGCACCAACGCGGGCGTCGACCATATTGCCACTTTTAAAAAGCTGCACGTTTTCCATCAGGAGGGGGAACGGGTGCTGGTGCTGCAATCCGCTGGCAACCTGGCCACCACCCAGAGCGTGATAAGCCTGCTCAGCGCGCGCATCCGTACCCAGCAGGAGCCGAATCTGATGCAGGTCACCTCCCTCTACGACGCCGCGATGCTGATCGGTAAAACGCTGCTGGAGGTGATCCAGCGCGACAGCAGCAACCAGCAGAACTGCAGTAACACCAACTTCAACTGCAACCTGCTGCTTGGCGGTCAGATCGCCGGCGAAACCCATCGTCTGTTCCATATTTATCCGGAGGGCAACTTTATTGAAGCCACCCGCGACACACCTTATTTCCAGATCGGCGAAAGCAAGTACGGCAAGCCGATCATCGATCGGGTGCTGACCATCGATACGCCGCTGGAGCAGGCGATGTGCTGCGCGTTGATCTCCATTGACTCGACGCTGCGCAGTAATCTGTCCGTCGGCCTGCCGCTGGATACGCTGCTCTACCGCAGCGGCAGCCTGAGCAGTGCCGGGCAGCATCGCATCACCGACAGCGATCCCTACTTCAACCGCATCCGCAAGGCGTGGTCCGAAGGGCTGTTGCACACCTTCCAGACGCTGCCGACCTGGACCCCAGCGGAGCGGGAAGAGGAGTAGCCCTGGAACACGACCTCGCCCGGAGCCCGGCCACACGGATGATGACCGGCTCCCTTCGCCCTTAGCGCGTCTCCGCCAGCCGCTCGCCGCTGGCGGCATCAAACAGATGCAGGTTTTCGCGGCGGAGAGTCAGCCCCAGCGTCTGCTGCGCCGCGACCGCCACCCTGCCGGCAACCTGCACATGCACCGGAAAACCCTGCCAGTCGAGATGCAGCAGGGTGGATTCCCCCGTCACCTCCATGATGTTTACCGTTGCCGGCGCGCCATGCGCATCCGGCAGAATATCCTGCGGGCGCAGACCGACAATCAGCGGGGCATCGCCCTGCTGCGCCACGGCCTGATGCCAGCGTTCGGCCAGCGGAAACCACAGCGCGCCGCAGGCGACGCCGGGCTGGCCGTCGCGCACGGCGCGCTGACCGGGCAGGAGATTCATCGGCGGGGAGCCGATAAAGCGGGCGACGAAGGTATTGCAGGGCTGGTCGTAAATGGCCAGCGGCGCCCCCTGCTGGACGATCTGCCCGTCGCGCATCACCACAATCTGATCGGCCAGAGTCATCGCCTCCACCTGGTCATGGGTGACATAGATCATGGTGGTATTGATGCGCTGGTGAAGGGATTTGATCTCTGCGCGCAGCTCCATCCGCAGCTGGGCGTCAAGGTTCGACAGCGGCTCATCGAACAGGAAAACCTGGGGGTTTCTGACCATGGCCCGGCCCATCGCCACCCGCTGGCGCTGGCCGCCGGAGAGCGCTCGCGGATAGCGAGCCAGCAGTTTATCAATCCCCAGCAGGCTGGCGACCTGCTGCACTTTGCTTTTCTGTAACTGCTTATCCACCTTTTTGACCTGCATATGAAAGGCGAGATTTTCCGCCACCGTCAGGTGGGGGTAGAGCGCGTAGCTCTGAAAGACCATCGCCACATCGCGGTCGGCCGGATCCAGATCGTTGACCGGCCGCTTGTTCATCAGAATGGTGCCGCCGGAAAGCGTTTCGAGACCGGCCAGCAGGCGCAGCAGGGTCGACTTGCCGCAGCCGGAAGGGCCCACCAGTACGGTAAAGCTGCCGTCGGGGATGGTGAGGTCTAGCGGCTGGAGCACCGTCTGTTTGCCGTAGCGCTTGGCGACATCGATCAGTTCAACACTGGCCATCGGTGGCCTCCTCAAGGTGATGTTGCAGGGTATGCCAGTCGGGATAGCGGCGCGGGGAGGTGCCGATCGCCTGCGCGGCGACGGTATTTCCCCAGCGCAGCGCGGCTGCCGCAGGTTTACCGCTCAGCAGCGCGGCAAGGAATCCTGCGTTAAAGCTGTCGCCAGCGCCGATGGTATCGATCACGGTGACTGGCCGGGTCGGCGCATGGTGATGGCCGTCGGTCGTCCAGCAGTCCGCGCCGTCGGCGCCGCGCTTTACCACGCACCCGCCGCGGCCGCTGAGCCGTGCCGCCAGGGCTGCGGCGGCTGCGGCGAGGGGCGGGTGGCCGGCCAGCTGCAGGGTTTCAACGTCGTTGAGCAACAGCCAGTCGCAGTCGCCCAGCCAGCGGTCGACCTCATGACGCAGCGGGTCGCTCCAGCCCTGAGGCGGCCAGCCGGTATCGACGGCAAGGGTAAAACCGCGCTGGCGGAGCGTGGCGAGCAGCTGCGGATAGTCGGACAGCAGCCCGGTACAGAGAAAGGTACCGCAGAGCAACACGATATCGCCCTCGCCAGCGGCGGCCGGCAGCTGGCTCAACACATCCCCGGCGGTCAGGCGGGTAATATGTCCGTGGTTGCTGAGGAAGGAGCGCTCTTTGTTGGGATGGGTGATCGCCACCGTCAGCGAAGTTTCACAGGGATACTGCGGCCAGCGTGCGCTGCCGCCGGGAAACTGTGCCGCCAGCCACGGAGTAAACGCGTCGTCGCCCTGACAGCCGACCGTGCAGTGCGGAAGCTGCATGGCGGCGGCGGCCAGCGCGCAGTTGCCGGCAGAGCCGCCGGGCCGCAGCGCGCTGTGCTCGAGCATCATCTCAGTCCCCTGAGCAGGCCAGTGGGTCAGGGTTCCCATCACTAAATCAATATTGTAATTGCCCACGATATAGAGCACAGGTGTCCTGGTGTTATCCATAGTTATCCTTTACTTCCCCCGTTGGTGAGGCCGCTGACCAGCGTTTTTTGCAACCAGATAGCAATCAACAGCGGAGGGACTGAGGCCAGTATGCCCACCGCCGCCACCAGCCCGTCATCGGTGGCGCGGCCAGCGGTGAAGCCGGCGATGGTCACCGGCAGCGTTTGGGCGGCGAGGTTGCTGGTGAACAGTAGCGCATAGAAAAACTCGTCCCACGCCAGCAGCCAGCCGAACAGCGCGGCGGCGCCAAGCATCGGTTTCGCCAGCGGCAGAGTGATACGCAGCAGGACCTGCCAGATGCGCAGACCGTCAAGCCGGGCCGCCTGTTCGATATCCTGCGGCAGGGTATCGAACTGGTTTTTGACCATCCACGTCAGAAACGGCACGATCAGCGAGCAGTAGACCAGCACCAGCCCGCTGCGGGTGTTGAGCAGGCCAAAGTGTTCAAGAATAAAATAGAGCGGCAGCACAAAGGCCACGGGCGGCACCATATAGATGCCGAGGCCGGCGTACAGCCAGCCGTCGCGGCCGGGATAACGCGAAAAGCTGAAGGCGGCGGGGATCGCCAGCAACAACGACACCAGCGTCGCCCCGGCGGCCACCAGCAGGCTGTTGCCCAGCGCGGGAAGAAACAGCGCCCCGGGTTCGCCAGGGGCCAGCGACAGCAGATGGCCATAGCGGCTGAAGTCCCACTGCCGCGGGAGCCACTCCAGCGGGACGCGGGTGAGGTCCGCGGTGGTGCTGACGCTCATCAAAAACAGCCACAGCATCGGGGCGAGGATCGAGATCGCCACCGCCAGCGCCGCCAGGTAACGCAGTACGATGTACCCTTTACGCTTCATCATCAACACTCCGGCGCCGCTGACGCAGCAGCAAAAACAGATACAGGGCTATCAGCACGGCGCACATCAGGCTCATCAGCATGGCGTAGGCCGCGCCGCTGCCGGCGCGCAGGTAGCTGAAGGACTCCTGATAGACAAAAAAGCTCAACGTTTTGGTACTGTCGAGCGGGCCGCCGCGGGTCATAACATAGATAATGTCGAACACTTTGAAGGCATCGATGGTGCGTAGCACCAGCGTGACGCCAAGGGGACCCACAATGGCCGGAAAGGTAATGGCGCGAAAACGCCGCCAGGCCGAGGCGCCGTCGAGCCGCGCCGCCTCGTACAGATCGTCGGGAACAGACTGCAGGGCGGCCAGCACCAGCAGGGTGACCAGCGGGTAGTTTTTCCAGATATCCGCCAGCATCACCGCGTGCAGCGCAGAATCCGGCGAGCCCAGCCAGCTGCGATAGCTGTCAATCAGCCCCAGCTGGCTGAGCAGAGCATTAACGCTGCCGTAGTCGGGATTAAAGTTAAGCCGCCACATCATGGCGTTGACGATAGTCGGCAACGCCCACGGCAGGATCACCAGCACCCGCAGGACATTTCGCCCGACAAAACGCTGATTCAACAACAGCGCCACCAGTACGCCGATCGCCCCCTCAATCGCCACCGAGACCACGGTGAAATAGAGCGTTCGCGCGAAGGCCGCACGAAAGTCCGGGTCGGTCAGGGCATAAAGATAATTATCCAGCCAGACGTAGTGGGTCGCCTCGCCGCTTCCCGCCAGCGCGGTATCGGTAAAACTCAGCCACAGCGTGCGCGCCAGCGGCCATGCGGTGAGGATAAACATCGCGATAAGCATGGGCGCTAACAGCACCCATGCCTGACGATGCTCGCGTCGTTGCAGACTCAGCATCATGCCTCCTTAACGCAGACGGGCCGCGCTGGTGTCGACCGCCTTGAGGGCGACGTCGGGCGTGGCTTTACCCTGCAGTACCGACTGAAGCTGCTGTTGCAGGGTGTTTGACAGGCGCGAGTAATCTGCCGTTTCGGGACGAGAGAGCATCACGTTCAACGACTTGTCGGCGGCGGCGATCAGGCTCTCCTGGCCTTTGGCAACGGCAGGATCCTGGTACGAGGCTTTCCACACCGGCAAGCTCAGTTTGGCATACTTGTCCTGTACCGGCTGGGAGGTCAGATAGTGAATATACTGCCAGGCCTCTTCCGGATGCTGACTGGCTTTGGCGATGCCCAGCCCCATAGAACCGTTGACGGCGCCGGGTTTATCCGGGGTATCGCCTGGGGCGGGGACAATGCCAACATCACCTGCGACTTTACTCTGTTTCGGATCGTTGGCCATGTTGTACATATAGGTCCAGTTGAGCGCAAAGGCGGCGTCGCCATTGGAGAAAGCCTTACGCACATCCTCCTCAAGATATTCACGTGATGCCGGGTTGCTCAGCCCCTGATCGAGCGAGGTTTTCATCAGCGTGACCGCTTTCAGCGAGGCGGGCGTCGAAAAATCGAGCTTGCCGTTCTGGTAGAAGCTCCCGCCGAAGCCGGAGACGAGGGTGGTGTAATCGCAGACCAGCGCTTCCGCTTGCGACCAGCTCCAGACCAGAGGATATTTAACAATCCCTTTGTCCTTAAGCACTTTGGCGTCGTCCATTACCTGCTGCCAGCTGGCAGGCGGCGTTTTGATCCCCGCTTTGTCCAGCATGGCTTTGTTGTAATACAGATATTTGGTGTCGAGGATCCACGGCATGCCGAGGGTTTTGCCTTGATACACCACGGTATTCATCGCCCCGGGGAAAATCTTCTCGCGCTCGTCGGCGGCAATCCGTGAGGAGACATCCTGCAGCAGATCGAAGCGGCTAAACTCCGCCGGCCAGATCGCGTCGAACAGCACCACGTCGTAGCCGTTACCCCCTGCGCCGCGGGCGGCGACGATCTTGTCGTGCAGCGCTTCATAGGGGACGAATTCGAGATTGACCTTCACGTCAGGGTGTTGCTTTTCGAAGTCACTGGTCATCGCGCGAATGTCGTTTTCGCTATAGGCCGCCTGGGTCATGAACAGGGCATTAATCTGGGTCGCTGCGCTGACGCTCCCGCTGATAACGAGCATCGCCAGCAGACAGGCGTTGACCCGTAGTGCGCTGTGGTATTTCATCTTTGCTCTCCGCTGTGCTGTACTGAAAGGGGTTATGATTTATTAAATCAATTTGATTGATTTAATCAGGGCGACAATATCGGCGACATCTCCCGAGGGGCCCCAGCACTAAGCGTAGCAAAGGGTATGCCATCGCGAAGACCTGCCTGCGCGGGTCGTTGTCAGATCTGTGATGCCGGCTAAAATTTCACCAGTCCAGCCTAGAAGGGAAACGATGAAAACATCAGGTACAAACCTTGAACATGCCCGGGTGCATAACCGCCGGGTGATCATTGAGGCGGTGCGTTTACATGGCGAGCTGACCCGCGCCGAGCTGGCGCGGCTGACCGCGCTGACTCCACAGACCGTGTCGAATATTGTGGCGGAGCTGGAGCAGATGGATATCCTGACCAGCCACCAACCGCGGCGCGCCAGCGGCCGTGGACAGCCAGCGGTGCCGGTGAGCCTCAATCCCGCCAGCGCCTGGTCAATTGGCATCCATCTTGATCATCAGACGCTGATTGTGGTGCTGGTGGATCTGGCCGGTGAGGTCCATTTTCGCCGACTCATTCTGGTGCAAAAGCCCCAGCCTGGTGCGACCTTTGCCCGCCTCGCCGAGGTGCTGGATGAGATCCGTGCGCTGCCGACGCTGGACTGGTCGCGGGTGCTGGGGATGGGGGTCGTGATGCCGGGGCCCTTTGGCGTGGAAGGGATCTCGTCGACGGGACCCACGACGCTCAACGGCTGGGAAGGGGTCGATGTAGCGGCGGAGCTCGGGCGACTCAGCGGCCTGCCGGTGACTCTCGAAAACGACGCCACGGTGGCCGCCATTGGCGAACGCTTTCACGGCGTGGCGCGGCAGCTCAACTCTTTTGTCTATCTCTATATTGGCACCGGTCTGGGCGCCGGTATTTTTACCGATGGTCATGTGTATACCGGCCATGCCCATAACGCCGGTGAGGTCGGGCATATTGTGGTCGCGCCGAACGGTCGCCCTTGCTATTGCGGGAATGAGGGATGCCTTGAGCGCTATGTTTCGCTGCAGGCGGCCTATGAGTTTTGCGGCCTCGACCCCTATCGCGCGCTGCCGGAAGATCTGCTGTCGGTGGACGCTGCGCTTTTCGACCAGTGGATCACCAGCATCCTGGCGCCGTTGCGTCAGGCGATCAATTTGCTGGAGTGCGTCTTCGATGCCGAGACGGTGGTGGTGGGCGGTATGATGCCCGCCCCCTTGCTGGAGAAAGTGCTGGCGCGGCTGCCGCCGCTGTATCAGTCTGTGCGCGGGCGTTACCTGCCGGCGCAGCGTGTCAAAATGGGGATGACCGGCACCGATACCGCCGCGCTGGGCGCCGCTGCGCTGCCAATCTTTGATGAATTTAATCCGCAGTTTCAGGTGTTGATGAAAGCGGTGAATACAAACGCGCTTTTTGGCAAAGCTAAGTAAATTAAATACTTTGTTATTTAACGTGTTATCTCACATCTTCGGAGGGAATGAGGCAACACGGCAAGGTATCGGAAGTGACGGAAAAGAAGACGGCTGTCTATGTGGATGATCAACAGCGCATCCTGATCCGCCAGCTGGCGCGCAGCTGGCTGTGGCGCAGCGAGCTGCCGACATGGCTGCTGATTGTGACGGTTTACGGCGGCTGGTTTGCCTGCGTGGCGGGCTGGCAGACGCTGGGTTTGATGCCGGCCACGCTGCTGCTGATCTGGTTTACCACCTGGTATATGTCCTTACAGCACGAGCTTATCCATGGGCATCCCACCCGGCTGGCATGGTTTAACCAGCTGTTGGGGACGCTGCCGCTGGCGGTCTGGTATCCCTATGGCATCTACCGCGACAGCCACCTGGCGCACCATCGCAACCATCTGCTGACGCACCCCGAGGACGACCCCGAATCGTACTATGTGACGGCGGAAAGCTGGCAGCGCTTCTCAGCCTGGCAGCGCCGTCTTATCCACCTGCGCAACACCTTCTGGGGGCGTCTGCTGCTGGCGCCGCTGATGGATATTATTCACACCCTGAACCGCGCGCTGCGGGCTTTCCGCGAGGGCGACCGCCGCGCTATCGCCATGTGGAGTCTGCATCTGTTGCTGCTGACGGGCCTGCTGACCTGGATGGCGGCGCAGGGTTTTTCCCCACTGTGGTTTGTGCTGGCGGTGAGCTACCCGGCGCTGGCCCTGACCAAAGTGCGCTCTTTTCTCGAACACCGCGCCGCGGATGACCCGCTGGCCCGCTCGGTGATCAACGAGGCCGGGCTCCCCTGGCGGGTGCTGTTCCTCAATCTCAACTACCATGCGGTGCATCATGACCTGCCAGGGGTCCCCTGGTACGCTTTACGTCAGCTGTATCTGCATCGCCAGACGGCTTATCTGCAGCGTAATCAGGGGTTCCTGGTGCGTGGGTACGGCGAGTGGCGACGCCATTTTGGCCGCCGGGCGGTGGCGGTGAACGCCCATCCGGGCTTTGGCGAGCAGGCGCAAGCGGGAGGAGAACATGGCTGAACGCATGACCTTTCCGATGTATGCCATCCACCGTCAACAGACCCAGGCCCTGTGGCAGGCGGTGCAGTCGCTGCTGGCCGAACGCGGCGTGACCGTGACGGGAGATCCTCCGACGGCTGACCCCGAGGATCTGCTGGACCACTGGCGCCAGCCGACGCTGTTGCTGAGCCAGACCTGCGGCTACCCGCTGGTGACCCAGCTGCCGGAGGTGCAGACGGTGGGCTGTTTCCACTACGCCGCGCCCGGTTGTGAAGGGCGCCGCTACCGCAGCCTGTTGGTGGTCCGCGAAGCGGATAGTCATCGGATGCTGGGGGACTTTTTTGGCCGTCGGGCCGCGTGCAATGCCGAGCACTCGCAGTCCGGCTACAACGTGCTGCGTAAAATGGTCGCGCCGCTCTCCCGGGAGGGGCGATTTTTTTCGGCGGTGGTGTTCAGCGGCAGCCATCGGCAGTCGCTGCGCGAGCTGCAGCAGGAAAACGCCGATATCGCCGCCATCGACTGCGTGACCTACGCGCTGCTGCAGCGCCATCAGCCGCAGGTCCTGGCAGGCCTGGTGGCGATCGGCTGGAGCCCGGCCGCGCCAGGGCTGCCGCTGATCACCGCCGGCGCCACTCCGGCGGCGACGCTGAATATCCTGCGCGAGGCGCTCCAGCAGTTAGTGAGCGATGCGCGCTATCGTCCCCTGTGCGATGCCTTGCTGATCTGCGGCTATAGCGATATGCCGCGGGAGGCCTATGCGCCGCTGCTGGCGTGGCGGGATGAGGCCGCGGCGCTGGGAGTCAGCCAGCTATAGGTAAAATGCCCCGGCCAGCGGTCTGTGCCGGGGCGGGCCACGTCGGGCTACGGCGCGGTGAAGCGGTTTTCCACCGCGGGCAGACCGAGCTTTTCACGCAGGGTGCCGGGCGGGTAGCGATCGCGCATGACGCCGTTACGCTGCAGAATCGGCACCACCTGGTCAACAAAGCGGTCAAAGTCTCCCGGCAGCAGCGGGAACATCAGGTTGAACCCATCGGCGGCGCCCGCCTGCCAGGTCTCCGTTAAGGCGGCGGCAATCTCCTCGGCGCTGCCCAGCAGCAGCCAGCTATCGGAACTCTGTAATAACAATTTCCCCAACTCCAGCAGGGTGAGCCGCGGATCGTACTGGCGGATAAGCTTCAGCGCCGTGCGGATGCCATCAAAGCTCTCTTCATCGGGGAGCGGCGGCAGGGGTTGGTCCCGTGGCAGGGTGCTGAGATCCATCCGAAGATAAGAGGAGAGCAGGTCGATAGCCATCTGGTCGCTCATCAGCTGCTCGTTAAGCTGCTGGCGGGCCGCCTTTTCCTCGCTGGAGTTCACCACCACCGGCAGGACCCCGGCGATAATTTTGAAATGGGCCGGATCGCGCCCGTGCTGGCGCAGCCGCTGGTTCATCTCTTCGCGATAGGCCAGCCCTTCGGCGATCGAGTGAATAAACACGAAGTGCATATCAGACCAGGCGGCGGCCAGCGCTTTTCCCGCCTCTGAAGAGCCGGCCTGCACCAGCAGCGGATGGCCCTGCGGCGGGCGAGGGACGTTGAGCGGGCCGCGCACGCGAAAGTACTCGCCCTGATAGTCGAGGTGATGCACCTTGCCGGCATCGGCGAATAATCCGTGCGCTTTATCGAAGATCGCCGCGCCATCTTCCCAGGAATCCCACAGGCGAGTGACCACGTCGATGAATTCACTGGCCCGCTGGTAGCGGGTGCCGTGGCGGGGAAGCTGCTCCAGACCGAAGTTTGCCGCCTCTTCTTCCAGCCACGACGTCACCACATTCCAGCTGGCCCGGCCATTGCTGAGGAAATCCAACGAGGCAAAGTAGCGCGCCAGGTTATAGGGTTCGTTATAGGAGGTCGACGCGGTGGCCATCAGGCCGATATGCTCCGTCACCGCGGCGAGGGCGGAGAGCAGCGTCAGGGGTTCAAGCCGGGCGTTGGCATAGTGGGTCAGGCCGCTGGGCACCGTATCCCACACCGCGATATGGTCGGCGACAAAGATAGCGTCGAGGGTCGCCGCTTCGGCCTTGCGCGCCAGACTGGCGTAATAGTTGAGGGTAAATATTTCCGCTTCTGGTGCGTCAGGGTGACGCCAGGAGAAACGGTAATCCCCCTGCGGGTTATAAAAGAACAGGTTCAGGATCATGTGTCGGGTAGACATAGCGTGGACTCGCGGCTGAACGCCATCCGTGGCGGGGTGACGGTCAGTGTTGGGGGAGGTTGGCATTAACCCATTGCTCGGCGACGGCTGCCGGATCTTTATGCTGGAGATCCACCTGCTGGTTGAGGGCAATCAGCGTGGCATTGTCCAGCTTGCCGGAAACCTCATTGAGCACGGCGCTGATCTCCGGCGTCAGACTGGCTTTGCGCACCAGCGGCACCACGTTCTGACTCGGTTGTTCATGTTTATCATCCTCGAGGACCACCCATTTCTCCTTCGCCAGGTTGCCCTGGGTGGAGACGACCGTCGCGACGTCGATTTTGCCCGAATTGAGCGCCAGCCGGGTCAGCGGCCCGCCCATGTCCAGCGATTTCACCGCTTTGAACTCAAGTCCATAGACGCGCTTCAGCCCCGGCAGGCCCAGGGCGCGTACCGCCAGCTCCGGTGGTCCGCCGATCACCAACTGCGGGGCGACGGGCTTCAGGTCGGAGAGGGTGCGCAGATGGTATTTCTCCGCGGTCTCGGCACGTACCGCCCAGGCGGTGATCGAGGTGGCCGGGGCCGGGTTCAACAGGGTGAAATCGGCGGGCAGGGCCTGGGCCAGCTCAGCGCTAACGGCCTGCTGGCTGGTGGCCTCGGTCTTGCCGTTATAGAAATTGAGCAGGGCGCCAAGATATTCCGGAACGATATCGATCTCACCGCTCTGCAGCGCCGGAATAATAATTTCCCGGTTGCCAAGGTTGAGACGGGTGTTGGCCTCGATATGATTTTTCTTTAACGCGCTGGCGTAGATGTTGGCGAGAATGGAGCTTTCGGTAAAATTGGCCCCGCCCACCGTGACGCTGGCGGCAAAGGTGCTAACGCTCAGGCTGAAGAGCCCGGCGGCCAGCAGCGAGAGACGAAATCGACGGGCGGTGACGGCCTTGCCAAATAATTGCTTCATAATACCTCTTTTATTTTCAGGTTAATCAGCCCCAGGCGCTGGGGTCATGTCAGTTTCACGCTAATAAGGCGCGGCAATACGGCGATGAACCAGGCGGCCGGCGCAGCGGGCGAAAAGCAGTTCACCGCCTATCGCCAGCAGGGAAACCACCAGCGAGCCGCCTATCACCTGCGGGATATCCCGCTGCCCGAGGCCGTCGATCAGAAAACGTCCCAGCCCGCCCAGACCGGCATAGGCCGCGACCACCGCCGTGGCGATAAGCTGAACCAGCGCCGTGCGCACACCGGCGAGGATCAGCGGCGCCGCCAGGGGGATCCGCACCTGCCACAGGCTTTGCCAGGGGGTCATGCCCAGCGCGATGGCCGCATCGCACAGCGGGCGGTCGGCGTGATAAATCCCCACCCAGGTGTTAGTGAGGATGGGCGGGATCGAGAGCGCAATAAGCGCCGCCAGCACCGGGATATCGTTAAAGCCAAAAACGATGATGCATAATAAAATCAGCCCTAACGAAGGGATGGCGCGGCCAAGATTAAACAGGTTAATCACCACGAAGGCGCCTTTGCGCCAGTAGCCCAGCGCGATGCCGAGCGGCAGGGCAATGGCGCAGGCCACGGCCATACTGACCAGCACGTAATAAAGGTGTTGGCCCAGGCGCAGCAAGATGCCCTCGTCACCCAGCCAGTGCTCCGGCTGGGTTAGCCAGTGAAAGGTGGCGAGAAGCAGCGTCATCATTCGGTCCACGGCGTTAGCCAGTCGCCAAGACGGGCAATCAGCCCGTCAAAGACCAGCGACAGGAGCAGGCTCAGGACCAGGCTAACGACAATCGGCGTCAGAAAGTCCTGATTAAAACCCGCCAGCAGCAGCTGCCCCAGCCCGCCCTGGCCGATCAGCGCAGTGACGGTGACCAGGCCGACCAGCGTCACCGAGGCAATGCGCAGCCCGGCAAACAGAGAGGGCAGCAGCAGCCACAGCTCGATATCGAAGAAGCGGAACCCGCGGGTGTAGCCGAGCGCCCGCGCGGACTCCAGCGCCGCCTGCGGCAGCTTCTCCATGCCAGCCAGCACGTTGCGCAGCAGGATCAGCAGGGAGTACAGCGTCAGGCCAATCAGCGAGGTGGTCAGCGACAGCCCGGTAAACGGTAGCAATAAAATAAACAGCGCCAGCGAGGGAATGGTAAAGAGCACGCCGCACAGGGTGATGAGCGGCTGCGCCGTCGCGGGCCAGCGTAAGGTCATCGCTAACAGGCCGCCGGTGAGCAGGGAGCCGAACAGCAGGGCCAGCAGGACCATCCGCGCATGCTGCCAGAGCAGATCGCCGATCATCGCGTGGTTATCGATAACCCAGCTCCAGTCAATCATGAGATCGCACCCCCACCGCGCCGTCGAGCACTTGCTGCAGCAGGGCGTGAGACACCGCCCCCTGGTATTGTCCTTCACCATCCACATGCACCAGCACGCCGGTCGCCACGTCGAGCAGCGCGCTATAGGCAAAACGCAGGCTGTGGCTGCTGGCGAGCGGGCGCTCCACCGGCAGGGTGAGACCCCGCTGCGGATCAAACCAGTGCAACGGGCGTCGCTGGCGGTCAAGCACCAGACGCAGCGGGCTGGCCAGCGGTGGATGGGTACTGGCGATCGGCGTCAGCGCTTCGTCGAGCAGGGGGACATCGTGACGCGGCAGCTGGCCGACCTGTATCATGCCCAGCCGCTTCAGATTGGGCTCCGGGCCGATAAAGCGGCGCACGAACTCGCTCGCCGGGTGGGCCAGAATACGGTCGGGTGTATCAAACTGCGCCAGCACGCCGCCTTCCTGGAAAATGGCGATTTTATCGCCGAGACGGATCGCTTCATTGATATCGTGGGTCACTAATACAATGGTTTTCTGCAGTCGTTGCTGCAGGAGCAAGAGCTCATCCTGGAGGCGTTCGCGGACCACCGGGTCGATGGCGGCGAAAGGCTCATCCATCAGTAAAATGGGCGGATCGGCGGCGATGGCGCGGGCGATGGCCACGCGACCCTGCTGGCCGCCGGAGAGCTGATGCGGATAGCGGTGCAGCAGATGACTATCGAGCGACATCAGCGCCACCAGTTCGTCAATCCGCGCGCGGATCCGTGCTTTGCTCCAGCCCGCCAGCCGCGGCACGGTCGCGATATTTTGCGCCACGGTACGATGGGGAAAGAGCGCAGCGCTTTGCATCACGAAGCCGATCTGGCGGCGGATCTGGATAATATCAGCGTCAGCGAGGCGGACCCCCTGAATATAGACGTCGCCGCTGTCGGGAATATCCAGCTGGTTAATCATCCGCAGGATAGTCGTTTTTCCGCAGCCGCTCGGGCCGACGAAGGTGCAGAATTCGCCATGATCAATATCCAGACTGAGGTCGCGAATGGCCGGCTGGGCGCTGCCTGGATAGGTTTTAAAAAGATGCGTTAATTTAATCATGGCGGAATTCAACACTCTGAATAATAAAGTCCTGACCCGGATAAAGTGGCGCCGGGATCCTGGCTCAAACTACAGAGCGCCTGCGGGGAGGGCAAATACGTTATTTGCATTTGCATAGTGAAAAGCTGGTTAATCAGTTGCTATGGAAGAGAGGCCGGGAAGTTGTTTTATGGATTTGTGATCGGCAACACAAATGACTCTCAAGCGGCCACCGTAAAAGATAAATTACCAGGGTTGATTTTAATCAAAGTATGACCGCCTGCGATATGGCGGAAAAAGCAGCGCCGTCCGCCGCAAAACAAAAACAAGATTGTGAATTTAATGTTTCTATCGTGTAAATAATGACCGCGCATTTTTCCCAACCGCCGGGGATAAAATGTGATGCCCGACCGGCTTGTCGTTAAATAACGGCGTTTATTACGTCTGCTTTTTATTGTTTACAGCATTAATTTAATTTTCGGCTTTCTTCTCACCCTGATAGCGCGGGTCGAATAACGTACAAAAGGCGTATTTTTTATCGCCATTTCGCTGTCGATGTTATCGCCATCAATTATTTTTATCCCCGCATTCGACCACAGTAAAAGGCGCGCAAATAGCGTTTATGATGCTTGTAATTTGTTGATTTTAATTTACTTATTCTGACTCGTGGCTCCTGCTTATCCTCCGCGGCGGAGCCTTTGTGAGAGCTCTCACATAACCCGGTGATCGCGATTTGTTACACTTTCCGCCGTCAACAAAGGAATGAAAGTGAGACGCGATGAATACTTTTTCTCTGCCTAAAACACAGCATCTGGTGGTTTTCCAGGAAGTGATCCGCAGTGGGTCAATCGGGGCCGGAGCAAAAGCGTTAGGACTCACTCAGCCGGCGGTCAGTAAAATCATTGGTGACATGGAAAGTTATTTTGGCAGCGAATTAATCGTCCGGCGAAATACCGGCGTCTCGCTCACCGAGGCCGGGCAGGTATTTCTCAACTGGTCAGAAGCGATCACCCGTGAAATGAAAAATATGGTCAATGAAATGAATGATCTGACCAACAGCGCGGTGGTGGATGTCTCCTTTGGTTTCCCTTCGCTGGTCGGGTTTACCTTTATGTCGGAGATGGTGCATCAGTTTAAAATGACCTTCCCGAAGGCGCGGGTATCGATGTATGAAGCGCAGCTCTCCGCTTTTTTACCGGCGATCCGCGACGGGCGTCTCGACTTCGCCATCGGGACGCTGAGCGATGAGATGAAACTGCAGGACCTGCACGTCGAGCCGCTGTTTGAGTCTGAGTTTGTGCTGGTGGCGAACCGGGCGCGGATCGGCAACGGCACCGTCCGTCTGGCCTCGCTCCAGCATGAGCAGTGGGTGCTGCCGGAGACCAATATGGGCTATTACAGTGAACTGCTGGCCACCCTGCAGCGCAGCGGCATCCGCCGCGAAAATATCGTCAATACCGATTCGGTGGTGACGATCTATAACCTGGTACTCAATGCCGATTTTCTGACGGTGATCCCCTGCGACATGACCACGCCGTTCGGCTCGAGCCAGTTTGTCACCATCCCCATTAAAGAGGCCTTGCCGGTGGCGCGCTATGCGGCGGTATGGTCGAAGAATTACCGGCTTAAAACCGCGGCGGCGTCGCTGGTGGAGATGGCGAAACAGTACTCTTCGGGGCAGGGAAACCGCCACTGGCAGCCAATAGAAATTGCCTGACTGATATTGATTAAATAACCCAACACACGTCCTCGCTGTTATCAGCAGGATGACGCCCGGTCATTGACTTTATATTAAGATACAGAGGCCATCATGCATATTACCTACGATCTTCCGGTATCCATTGACGATATTCTCGAGGCGAAGCAACGCCTGGCGGGAAAAATATATAAAACGGGCATGCCCCGCTCGAATTATTTTAGCGAACGCTGCCAGGGGGAAATATTCCTTAAATTCGAAAATATGCAGCGCACGGGCTCATTTAAAATTCGCGGCGCGTTTAATAAGCTGTGCGGTTTAACCGCAGCGGAAAAACGCAAAGGGGTGGTGGCCTGCTCGGCGGGCAACCATGCGCAGGGGGTCTCGCTCTCCTGCGCCATGCTCGGCATTGACGGGAAAGTGGTGATGCCGAAAGGGGCGCCGAAATCGAAAGTCGCCGCCACCTGTGATTATTCGGCAGAGGTAGTCCTGCATGGCGATAACTTTAACGATACCCTCGCCAAAGCCAGCGATATTGTTGAACTTGAGGGCCGTATTTTTATTCCCCCCTATGACGACCCGCAGGTGATTGCCGGGCAGGGAACGATTGGTCTCGAAATATTAGAAGATCTTTATGACGTGGATAATGTCATCGTGCCGATTGGCGGCGGGGGATTAATTGCCGGCATCGCGATTGCGATTAAATCCATTAACCCGACAATCCGCATTATTGGCGTGCAGTCAGAAAATGTTCACGGGATGGCCGCCTCCTGGTATGCCGGGGAGATCACCAGCCATCGCCACGCCGGCACCTTAGCCGATGGTTGCGATGTCGCCCGGCCAGGGAAACTGACTTATGAAATCGCCCGCCAGCTGGTGGATGACATCGTCCTGGTGAGTGAGGACGACATTCGCCAGAGCATGGTCGCCTTAATTCAGCGCAATAAAGTGATCACCGAAGGGGCCGGGGCGTTGGCCTGCGCCGCGTTATTAAGCGGCAAATTAGACAGCTATATCCAGAACCGCAAAACGGTCAGCCTGATTTCCGGCGGCAATATCGATCTCTCGCGGGTTTCGCAAATTACGGGTTTTGTTGACGCTTAATTCAATACATAAGTGAGGACAGGATATGAGTACGACTGAGAGCATTGCATCCAGCCAGACAAGCCTTTCGTCCTGGCGTAAATCTGACACCACCTGGACCCTGGGCCTGTTTGGCACCGCTATCGGCGCCGGGGTGCTGTTTTTCCCGATCCGCGCCGGCTTCGGCGGGCTGATCCCGATCCTGGTGATGCTGGTGCTGGCCTATCCCATCGCCTTCTATTGCCATCGGGCGCTGGCCCGGCTATGCCTGTCGGGAGCTAACCCCTCCGGCAATATCACCGAAACGGTGGAAGAGCATTTTGGCAAAACCGGCGGGGTGGTGATCACCTTTCTGTACTTCTTCGCCATCTGCCCGCTGCTGTGGATTTATGGCGTCACGATCACCAATACCTTTATGACCTTCTGGGAGAACCAGCTGCAGATGCCGGCCCTCAACCGCGGGGTGGTGGCGCTGCTCCTGCTGCTGCTGATGGCGTTTGTCATCTGGTTTGGTAAAGACCTGATGGTCAAGGTGATGAGCTATCTGGTGTGGCCGTTTATCGCCAGCCTGGTGGTGATCTCCCTGTCCCTGATCCCTTACTGGAATAGCGCGGTGATTGACCAGGTCAACCTCAGCGATATCGCCTTAACCGGTCACGACGGCATTCTGGTGACGGTATGGCTGGGCATCTCCATCATGGTGTTCTCCTTTAACTTCTCGCCGATCGTCTCCTCATTTGTGGTCTCCAAACGCGAAGAGTATGAAGCGCAGTTTGGCCGGGAGTATACCGAACGCAAATGCTCACAGATCATCTCCCGGGCCAGCATGCTGATGGTGGCGGTGGTGATGTTCTTCGCCTTCAGCTGCCTGTTTACCCTCTCGCCGCAGAACATGGCGGACGCCAAGGCGCAAAATATCCCGGTGCTCTCCTATCTGGCGAACCACTTTGCCTCGATGTCGGGCACCAAATCCACGTTTGCCACCCTGCTGGAGTATGGCGCGTCGATCATCGCCCTGGTGGCCATCTTCAAATCGTTCTTCGGCCACTATCTCGGCACCCTCGAGGGGCTGAACGGTCTGATCCTGCGCTTCGGCTATAAAGGGGATAAAACCCGGGTCTCCAGCGGCAAGCTCAATACCCTGAGCATGGTGTTCATCATGGGCTCGACCTGGGTGGTGGCGTATGCCAACCCCAATATCCTCGACCTGATTGAGGCCATGGGCGCGCCGATTATCGCCTCGCTGCTGTGCCTGCTGCCGATGTACGCCATTCGTAAAGCGCCTTCGCTGGCCAAATACCGTGGACGTCTCGATAACCTCTTTGTGACCGCCATTGGTCTGCTGACCATCCTCAACATCGTTTACAAACTGTTCTAATCCGGCTCAGGCCACGCGGAGTACAACATGACTGAATTTCCGGTAGTACTGGTGATCAACTGCGGCTCGTCGTCGATCAAATTTTCCGTCCTGGACGCCGCCAGCTGCGACTGCCTGCTGAACGGCGTGGCCGAGGGCATCAACGCGGAACGGGCGTTTCTCTCGCTCAACGGCGGCGAGCCGGTGGCGCTGGCGCAGCGCGGCTATGAAGGCGCCCTGCAGGCGATTGCCGGGGCATTAGCCCAACGCGACCTCATCGACAGCGTGGCCCTGATTGGCCACCGCGTTGCCCACGGCGGCGACCTCTTCACCGAGTCGGTCATTATTAGCGAGGAGGTTATCAATAACATTCGCCAGGTATCGTCCCTGGCCCCGCTGCATAACTACGCCAGTCTCAGCGGCATCGCCTCGGCGCAGCGGTTGTTCCCGCAAGTGATGCAGGTGGCGGTCTTTGATACCAGCTTTCACCAGACCCTGGCCCCGGAAGCTTTTCTCTATGGTCTGCCGTGGGAGTATTACCAGAACCTCGGGGTACGCCGCTACGGTTTCCACGGTACCTCGCACCGCTATGTGTCCCGGCGCGCCCTGGCGCTGCTCGGGTTGCCGGAGCAGGAGAGCGGCCTGGTGATCGCCCACCTGGGCAATGGCGCCTCGATCTGCGCGGTGCGCAACGGCCGCAGCGTGGACACCTCGATGGGGATGACGCCGCTGGAGGGGCTGATGATGGGCACCCGCAGCGGCGATGTCGACTTCGGCGCCATGGCGTGGATTGCCGGGGAGACCCGGCAGACCCTCAGCGACCTGGAGCGGGTGGCCAACACCGCCTCCGGCCTGCTGGGGATCTCCGGCCTTTCCTCCGACCTGCGGGTGCTGGAGCAGGCGTGGCATGAGGGCCATGCCCGCGCCCGCCTGGCAATTAAAACCTTTGTCCATCGCATCGCCCGTCATATTGCCGGTCACGCCGCGGCGCTGCAGCGTCTCGACGGCATTATTTTCACCGGCGGGATTGGCGAGAACTCGGTGCTGATCCGTCGGCTGGTAAGCGAGCGGCTGGCGGTATTTGGCCTTGAGATGGACGTCGCCCGCAACCAGCAGCCGAATTCGGCCGGCGAGCGCCTGATCTCCGCCGACGGCAGCCGGGTGCGCTGCGCGGTTATTCCTACCAATGAAGAGCGCATGATTGCCCTCGATGCGATCCGCTTAGGTCGGATCCACACGGCGGCGGCGCTGGCCTGACTTTTTATTCTGTAGAGAGACGATGTTCATGAAAGTAGATATCGACACCCACGACGCACAATACGCCGACGCCTGGCAGGGCTTTCGCGGTACGGCGTGGCAAACGCAGATCGACGTCCGCGACTTTATTCAGCATAACTACACCCCTTACGAGGGCGATGAGTCTTTCCTCGCCGACGCGACGCCAGCGACCACCGCCCTCTGGGAGCAGGTGATGGCCGGGATCCGCGTCGAGAACGCCACCCATGCGCCGGTGGATTTCGACACCAATGTCGCCACCTCCATCACCGCCCACGCGGCGGGCTATATCAACCAGCCGCTGGAAAAGATCGTCGGCCTGCAAACGGACCAGCCGCTGAAGCGCGCCCTGCATCCTTTTGGCGGCATCAATATGATCAAAAGCGCCTTCGAGGCCTATGGCCGCGAAATGGATCCCGCCTTTGAGTATCAGTTTACGGCGCTGCGCAAGACCCACAATCAGGGGGTATTTGACGTCTATTCCCCGGATATGCTGCGCTGTCGCAAGTCGGGGGTGCTGACCGGGCTGCCGGACGGCTATGGCCGCGGACGGATCATCGGCGATTACCGCCGCGTCGCGCTGTACGGCATCCGCTATCTGGTTCGCGAACGTGAGCTGCAGTTTGCCGACCTGCAGCCAGCCCTTGAGCGCGGCGAGGCGCTGGAGGCCACCCTGCGCCTGCGCGAAGAGCTGGCCGAACAGCGGCGCGCGCTGCAGCAGATGCAGGAGATGGCGGCCCGCTACGGCTGCGATATCGCCCACCCGGCGCGCACTGCCCGGGAGGCGGTGCAGTGGCTGTACTTCGCCTACCTGGCGGCGGTGAAGTCGCAGAACGGCGGCGCCATGTCGCTGGGGCGCACGGCCACCTTCCTCGACATCTATATCGAACGCGATCTGCGGGCGGGTCGGCTCAATGAACAGCAGGCCCAGGAGCTCATTGACCACTTCATCATGAAGATCCGCATGGTGCGTTTCCTGCGCACCCCGGAATTTGACACGCTGTTCTCCGGGGATCCCATCTGGGCGACGGAGGTGCTGGGCGGTATGGGGCTGGATGGCCGCACCCTGGTCAGTAAAACCACCTTCCGTTACCTGCATACCCTGCACACCATGGGGCCGGCGCCGGAGCCGAACCTGACCGTGCTCTGGTCGCAGGCGCTGCCGGTGGCGTTTAAAAAATATGCCGCCCGGGTCTCTATCGCCACCTCGTCGCTGCAGTATGAGAACGACGATCTGATGCGCAGCGATTTTCACAGCGACGACTACGCCATCGCCTGCTGCGTTAGCCCGATGGTGATCGGCAAGCAGATGCAGTTCTTCGGCGCCCGCGCCAATCTCGCCAAAACGCTGCTCTACGCGATTAACGGCGGGGTGGATGAGAAACTGAAGATCCAGGTGGGGCCGAAAACCGACCCTCTGCGTGATGAGGTGCTGGACTATGACACCGTGATGGCGAGCCTCGACCACTTTATGGACTGGCTGGCGGTGCAGTACATCAGCGCGCTGAACATCATCCATTGTATGCATGATAAGTACAGCTACGAGGCGGCGCTGATGGCCCTGCACGACCGCGACGTCTACCGCACGATGGCCTGCGGCATCGCCGGCCTGTCGGTGGCGGCGGATTCGCTGTCGGCGATAAAGTACGCCCGGGTGAAGCCGGTGCGCGATCACCACGGGCTGGCGGTGGACTTTGTCATTGAAGGCGACTATCCGCAGTACGGCAACAACGACGATCGGGTCGATGCCATCGCCTGCGACCTGGTGGAGCGCTTTATGCGCAAAATTCAGGCGCTCCCCACCTGGCGTCAGGCGGTGCCGACCCAGTCGATCCTGACCATCACCTCCAACGTGGTGTACGGGCAGAAAACCGGCAACACGCCGGACGGACGTCGGGCGGGGACGCCGTTCGCCCCGGGGGCCAATCCGATGCATGGCCGCGACCGCAAAGGGGCGGTGGCGTCGCTGACTTCGGTGGCGAAACTGCCGTTTACCTACGCCAAAGATGGCATCTCGTATACCTTCTCCATCGTGCCGGCGGCCCTCGGCAAAGCCCCGTCGGCGCAGGAAAACAACCTGGTGGGGCTGCTGGACGGCTACTTCCACCACGAGGAGACGGTGGAGGGGGGACAGCATCTTAACGTCAATGTGCTGAACCGGGAAAAGCTGCTCGATGCGATAGAACACCCGGAGCAGTATCCGAATCTGACGATCCGCGTCTCCGGCTATGCGGTCCGCTTTAACGCGCTGACCCGCGAGCAGCAGCAGGATGTGATCTCCCGAACGTTCACCAGTCAACTCTGAGCGGCCGCCAGGCCACAGGAGAGCCTTTAACGGGCTCTCCTGTTATCATCTTCACATTACCGCAACAAAATAATCACCACTGTTGATCATATTCGCATTTTTGCACCACGCTGGCGCGCAGCGACCGCTAACTGCATCTATGTTTAGCTCACGGGTCGGTACGGATACCGCGTTGTCCGGCTCGCCACGTGATGGCAACCGATCTCCTGACCTGAAAGGGAATGCGCCCTTGCCGGATGCGGCACGGGTTGCCGTCGCGTGCGCACTGACCGGGGCGTCCGCTCTCTGGCGCGACCTCTCTACCTGGCGGGATTTTTGCTTCTTCCACCCTGGCCGTCCTGGCGCTGCGCCAACGTCGGCACCACACGGTAAGTGATATTTTCTGCGTCATTCCATGACGCCAGGCTTTACATCGCTGAGGAATATCCGAATGTCTTTGAAACTGAAAACAATGACGCTTCATGTTGTGATAGCAGGTTGTATGAGCATGGCCTTTTACGCCCAGGCAGACGTGAAGATCGGCGTCGCCGGGCCCTTTACCGGACCCAACGCCACCTACGGCGCCCAGTACTGGAAAGGGGCTTCACAGGCGGTGGCCGATATCAATGCCGCCGGCGGTATCAAAGGCGAAAAGATTGTGCTGGTGCAGGGGGATGACGCGTGCGAACCGAAGCAGGCGGTGGCGGTGGCCAACCGGCTGATGGATGAAGCGAAAGTCTCCGCCGTGGTGGGGCACTTTTGCTCTTCCTCAACGATGCCGGCCTCCGAGGTATATGACGAAGCCGGGATCCTGACCATTACCCCCGGCTCGACCAACCCGCAGATCACCGAGCGCGGCATGAAGGACCTTTTCCGCATGTGTGGTCGTGACGATCAGCAGGGGGCGATTGCCGCCAACTATATGCTGGACGTGCTGAAGGCGAAGAAAATTGCCGTCATCCACGATAAAGACACCTATGGTCAGGGGCTGGCCGATGCCACCCGCGCGGCGCTGGCGAAGCGGGGCACCAAAGAAGTGTTGTACGAAGGCCTCTCCCGCGGTGAAAAAGACTTTAACGCCCTGGTGACCAAGATCGGCGCCCTCAAGCCGGACGTGGTCTACTTTGGCGGCTGTCATCCGGAAGCGGGCCCGCTGGTGCGTCAGATGCGCGAGCAGGGGGTGCAGGCTAAATTCTTCTCCGGCGACTGTATCGTCACCGAGGAGCTGGTGACGGCCGCCGGCGGGCCGCAGTTCACCAACGGCGTGCTGATGACCTTTGGTCAGGACCCGCGCACTCTCCCGGAAGGCAAAGCGGTGATCGAGAAGTTCCGCGCCAGCGGCTTTGAACCAGAAGGCTATACCCTCTACGCCTACGCCTCCATTCAGGCCATTGCCGCGGCCTGGAACGCCGTGGGTACCGATAACGCCAAAGCCAGCGACTGGCTGAAGAGCCACGACGTCGATACGGTAATGGGTAAGAAAGCCTGGGATGGCAAAGGCGACCTCAAGGTGTCCGACTACGTGGTCTATCAGTGGGACGACAAGGGCAAATATCATCAGCTCTGATCGGCCACGACCTGAGGACGCTCTGTCCTTTTGACTTGCGAATCGTCACATCACGGCGGTCGACCGGGAACGGAACCCGGCGGCCGTCTGCCTGGCGGCTGGAGGGGCTATGACGGCGTTTTTTCTGCAACAACTGATCAATGGGCTGACGCTGGGCGCAGTGTACGGCTTAATCGCCATCGGCTACACCATGGTGTATGGGATCATCGGCATGATCAACTTCGCCCACGGCGAGGTGTATATGGTCTCCGCCTATCTGTGCGCCATCGGCCTGGCGCTGCTCTCTTTCTTCGGGATCCACTCCTTTCCGCTGCTGATTTTCGCCACCCTGGTGTTCACCATCGTGGTCACTGGCGTATATGGCTGGGCGATCGAGCGCATCGCCTACCGGCCGCTGCGCAACTCGACGCGACTGGCGCCGCTGATCTCGGCTATCGGGATGTCGCTGATCCTGCAGAACTATGTCCAGCTGAGCCAGGGGCCGAACCAGCAGGGGATCCCGACGCTGCTCAGCGGCGCGCTGCGCATGACGGTGGGCGATGGGGTGGTGCAGATCACCTGGACCAAAGTGTTTATTCTCGTCGCGGCGCTGGTGGGGATGCTGACCCTGACCTGGATTATCCAGTACACCCGGCTGGGGCGCATCTGTCGCGCTACCCAGCAGGACCGGCGTATGGCGGCGATCCTAGGCATCAATACCGACCGGGTGATCTCCCTGGTGTTTGTCATCGGCGCGGCGATGGCCGGTCTGGCCGGCGTGCTGGTGACCATGAACTACGGCACCTTCGACTTCTATATCGGATTTATTATCGGCATCAAAGCCTTCACCGCCGCGGTGCTGGGCGGGATCGGCTCGCTGCCTGGCGCGATGCTGGGCGGACTGCTGCTCGGGGTGGCCGAAGCCCAGTTCGCCGGGCTGGTGAATTCGGATTACAAAGATGTCTTTTCCTTTGCGCTGCTGGTGGCGATCCTGATTTTTCGCCCGCAGGGGCTGCTGGGACGTCCGCTGGTGGCCAAGGTCTAAGGAGGCTTTATGGGTGAATTTACGCGCCAGCCTGCGCGGGATATCAAAAGCGCGCTGATCGACAGCGTGCTGGCCGGTCTTTGCGCGTTAATTGTCTTTGGCCCGATCGTCGGCGTGGTGCTCAAAGGGTATGGTTTTACCCTCGCGCCCGCGCGGGTGGCGATCCTCGTGGCGGTGGTGATGGCCGGCAGGCTGGCGCTCAGCCTGCTGCTGCAGAGCCGTCGGGGAAAAGCCTTTATTGCCCGCTTTGAGGGGGCGGATGACGGGGTGTACGTCCGGCCGCCGGGATACCGCTCGCGGCTGCGCTGGATAATGCCGCTGCTGGCGGTCCTGGCCATTGCCTTTCCATTTCTCGCCAGCAAATACCTGCTGACCGTGGCGATCCTCGGCCTGATCTACGTTCTGCTCGGCCTGGGGCTGAACATTGTGGTGGGCCTCGCGGGCCTGCTCGATCTGGGCTATGTGGCGTTCTACGCCATCGGCGCCTACGGCCTGGCGCTGGGCTACCAGTACCTGGGCCTCGGCTTCTGGGCGATGCTGCCGCTGGGGGCGGTGATGGCGGCCCTCGCCGGGGCGTTGCTGGGCTTTCCGGTGCTGCGCATGCATGGCGACTACCTGGCCATCGTCACCCTCGGCTTTGGCGAAATCATTCGCCTGGTGCTTAACAACTGGGTGAGCTTCACCGGGGGGCCCAACGGCGTACCGGTGCCGTCGCCCACGCTGTTTGGCCTCGAGTTTACCCGCCGGGCCAGGGATGGCGGCATCCCCATCCATGAGTTTTTCCACGTCAGCTACAACCCCAACCTGAAATTCATCTTTCTCTACGCCGTGCTGTGCCTGGTGGTGATGCTGGTGCTGCTGGTGAAACATCGTCTGACGCGGATGCCCATCGGCCGCGCCTGGGAGGCGCTGCGCGAGGATGAGATCGCCTGTCGGGCGATGGGGCTCAACCACGTGCTGGTGAAGCTCTCGGCGTTTATGCTCGGCGCGTCGACCGCCGGCATCGCCGGGGTGTTCTTCGCCAGCTATCAGGGGTTTGTTAACCCGACGTCGTTCACCTTTTTTGAGTCGGCGCTGATCCTGGCGATTGTGGTGCTCGGGGGAATGGGCTCCACCCTGGGAGTGGTGCTGGCGGCGTTTGTCCTGACGGTCACCCCGGAGCTGCTGCGCGGTTTTGACGAATATCGGGTGCTGCTGTTCGGCGTGCTGATGGTGGTGATGATGATCTGGCGGCCGCGCGGCCTGGTGCGCACCAGCCGCAGCGGGGTTGCGTTGCGAAAAGGAGTCGCGCCATGACCGACAGCATCTTACGCGTTGAGCATCTGATGATGCATTTCGGCGGCATCAAAGCGCTGAATGATGTCAATCTGGAGGTGGAGCGGGGGTCGATCACCGCCCTGATCGGCCCCAACGGCGCGGGCAAGACCACGGTGTTTAACTGCCTGACCGGTTTTTACCGGGCGACGGGGGGGAGCATCGTGCTGCGGGCGCGGGAAAAGGTTACCGATGTCATTCAGGTGCTGGGGCAGAAGCTTCACCCGGACGATTTTCTCCACCCGGCGCAGCTGGGGCGGCGGATCTATTACAAGATGTTCGGTGGCACCCATCTGGTGAACCGCGCTGGCCTGGCGCGCACCTTCCAGAATATACGTTTATTCCGCGAGATGTCGGTGATTGAGAACCTGCTGGTGGCCCAGCATACCCAGGTTAACCGCCATCTGCTGGCCGGGATCCTCAATACTCGTGGGTATCGGCAGGCGGAGAGTCAGGCGCTGGATCGCGCTTTTTACTGGCTGGAGGTGGTGGAGATGGTGGACTGCGCCAACCGTCTGGCGGGGACCCTCTCCTATGGACAGCAGCGGCGGCTGGAGATCGCCCGCGCCATGTGTACCCGCCCGGAGATGATCTGTCTGGACGAGCCGGCCGCCGGCCTCAACCCGGTGGAAACCCAGGCGCTGAGCCGGATTATTCGCTTTTTGCGCCAGCAGCACGGCATCACGGTGCTACTGATCGAGCATGATATGGGGATGGTGATGGAGATTTCGGATCATATCATCGTCCTCGATCACGGGGACGTCATCGCCCGCGGCGTGCCGCAGGCGATCCAGGCTAACGCCAGCGTGATTGCCGCCTATCTTGGCGCTGAGGAAGAGGAGACGCGCCGATGAGCCAGCCATTGCTTGCCTTTAATGAGGTGGATGTCTTCTACGGGCCGATCCAGGCCCTGAAGCAGGTCTCCCTCACCGTCAACGAGGGAGAGACGGTGGCGCTGATCGGCGCCAACGGCGCCGGTAAATCAACGCTGCTGATGTCGGTCTTCGGCCAGCCGCGCATTGCCGGCGGGGAGATTTTCTATCGCGGGGAGGCGATCAGCCGGAAATCGACCCACTTTATCGCCAGTAACGGCATCGCCCAGGCCCCGGAAGGGCGGCGCATCTTTCCCGATATGACCGTCGAGGAGAACCTGCTGATGGGGACCATTGCTATTGGCAACCGCTATCAGGCCGAAGACAAGGCGCGGATGTATCAGCTGTTCCCCCGGCTGGAAGAACGGCGGGGACAGCGGGCGATGACCCTCTCCGGCGGCGAGCAGCAGATGCTGGCCATCGCCCGGGCGCTGATGAGCCGACCGCGCCTGCTGCTGCTGGATGAGCCGAGCCTGGGGCTGGCGCCGCTGGTGGTGAAGCAGATTTTTCAGATCCTGCGCGAGCTGACGGCCCAGGGGATGACGCTGTTTCTGGTGGAGCAGAATGCCCGCCATGCCCTCAACCTGTCGGACCGCGCCTATGTGATGGTGAACGGTCAGATCCGCCTGAGCGGCAGCGGCCAGGCGCTGCTCAACGACCCGGAGGTGCGTAAGGCATATCTGGGGATCAGCGGCTGAGGGGGTTATTCCCGCGGTTCGTTACGGGTTTTAATGTGCTGCCAGAAACGTTCGGCGGCCTGGTTAAGCCGCGAGCCGGAGCGGTAGAGCCAGGCGCCGATCGGCAGCGACAGGCGGTCATCGAGGATCGTCAGTCGGCCTTCGTCCAGTTCGCGCTGAATAGAGTATTGCGGCAGCCAGCCCACGCCGTCGCCATTGAGGATCATGCGCTTGAGCAGCTCGCTCATGGAAGAGACGAAGGTGAGGGAGAAGGTGATCTCCGGCGTGCGGTCGATCACCTGGTTCACCTGGCGCCCCATATAGCTGTCGTTGGCGTATTTCATCAGCGGCAGCACGCCGCGATGTAAATGAAACAGCGGGCGGCCATGTTCGTCGCAGGGGGAGACCAGGTGCAGGTAAGAATCAAAAATTTTATGATTAATAAACGGATAGTTCATTAATTCTTCATTATAGAAGGAGAGGATAAAATCGCTTTTTCCCTCTTTCAGGTTAAATACGGCGTCGTTGACGTTAATCGATTCAACATGAAAAGTCTTATTTTTACGGTCGGTGTAACCGGCGATGATTTCCGGCAGTAATAACACCGACAGCGAAGGGGCCGCGTCGATTCTTATTTTCTGGGTCGTGTTATTTAAACCCTTAATACGACTGATCTGAAAATCCATGTCATCGAGCATATTTCGCGCATAGCCGACAAAAATTTTCCCGCGGTTGGTCAATTGCAGGGGGTTGGCGCTACGATCGAAGATGCTGAATCCGAGGGAGGCCTCCAGCGACTGGATGCGTCGACTGAACGAGGACTGAGAGATGTTGCGGGCTTTGGCCGCCAGGGTAAAGCTGCGTGACTCCTCAAGGGCAATCACATCATACAGCCATTTAACTTCCAGATTTGCCAACACCGATCCAGTCCTCAAAAACGCAATAAAGGCTATGCAATTTTAGCATAGCGCATAGAAACTATGCAATTAACATAATTATCGACAGGTGTTAACATTTTTTGGAAAGTTGAGATTTATGAATGCATATCGGCGACCCTACATGAGCACGATATGAAATCGCGACTCACGGTTATTTATTGCTTTATTTTATTGTCCAGGACTTATCTTATTAAATCGCCGGCGACGATGACGAAAGCAATGAATAACCCAGGCCTCTTACCTTAAATAGTTTGTCAGGAGTTCCATGTCACAACAAATTGAATCAGTTAAAATGGCTCTGCAGGAGCTGGGGATTAATGCAAGCGGCGAATTCTTTTACAACCCTGATTACGATTTGCTTATTGCACATGAAACCGCTCCTGAACTGACCGGCGCGGCCCGCGGCGTGATGACCGACTCTGGCGCTGTGGCTGTTGATACCGGGATCTTCACCGGCCGTTCACCGCGCGATAAATACATCGTCCGCGACGAACAGACTCGCGACACCGTCTGGTGGGCAGACTCCGGCCTCGGCCGCAATGACAACAAACCGTTATCGCCAGACGTGTGGCGCAGCCTGAAAAGCCTGGTGGCGGGCCAGCTGAGCGGTAAAAAACTGTATGTCATCGACGCCTGGTGTGGCGCCAGCCCGGATACCCGCCTTGGCGTACGCTTCGTTACCGAGGTGGCGTGGCAGGCTCACTTTGTCAAAAACATGTTTATCGTGCCGAGCGCCGACGAGCTGGCCAGCTTTACGCCAGACTTCGTGGTGCTCAACGGCGCGGGCTGCACCAATGCCAACTGGCAGGCGCAGGGGATGAACTCCGAGAACTTCGTCGCCTTTAATCTCAGCGAGCGTATTCAGCTCATCGGCGGTACCTGGTACGGCGGCGAAATGAAGAAAGGGCTGTTCTCGGTCATGAACTACCTGCTGCCGCAGAAAGGCATCGCGTCGATGCACTGCTCGGCCAACCGTGGCGAAGCAGGGGACGTGGCGCTGTTCTTCGGCCTCTCCGGTACCGGCAAAACCACCCTGTCGACCGATCCGCATCGTCAGCTGATTGGCGATGACGAGCACGGCTGGGACGATGACGGCGTGTTTAACTTTGAAGGCGGCTGCTACGCCAAGACCATCAATCTCGACCCGCAGGCGGAGCCGGAGATTTATGGCGCCATCCGCCGCAATGCGCTGCTGGAAAACGTGGTGGTGCGCGCTGACGGCAGCGTGGATTATGCCGACGGCAGCAAAACCGAAAACACCCGCGTCTCCTATCCGCTGTCGCATATCGACAATATCGTCAAGCCGGTATCCCGCGCGGGCCATCCGTCGAAGGTGATTTTCCTTGCCGCCGATGCGTTTGGCGTCCTGCCGCCGGTCTCCCGTCTGACCACCGAGCAGATGCAGTACCATTTCCTGTCGGGTTTCACCTCGAAGCTGGCGGGTACCGAGCGCGGCATTACCCAGCCGACGCCGACCTTCTCCGCCTGCTATGGCGCGGCGTTCCTGCTGCTTCACCCAACCCAGTACGCCAGCGTCCTGGCGGCGAAGATGGCGGAATCCGGTGCGGAAGCCTGGCTGGTCAACACCGGCTGGAACGGCGAGGGCAAACGCCTGTCGCTGCGCGATACCCGCAGCATCATTAGCGCGATCCTCAACGGCACTACCGGCCCGCTGCGCGATGAGACCATCCCGGTGTTCGGTCTTGCGATCCCGCAGAGCATTCCAGGGGTAGACAGCGCGGTGCTGGATCCGCGTAATGGCTGGAGCTCAGCGGATAAGTGGCAGGAGAAGGCCGAGAGCCTGGCTCAGCTGTTTATGGATAACTTTAAGCAGTACAGCGATACCGAAGCGGGCGCGCGTCTGGCGCTGGCCGGTCCGCAGCTGCAGAATAGCGCGGTCGAAGCCTGATCCGCGGCCAGCAGGTCGACGCCTTGCGCCGACCTGCTGGCGAGCCGCTTTACTCCGCAAAGGCCCGCAGCGCATCGCCCGTGAGTCGATAACGCACCCACTCATCCTGCGGCTGCGCGCCAATGCTCAGATAGAAATCAATCGCCGGCTGGTTCCAGTCGAGCACGCTCCACTCCAGACGCCCGCACTGACGCTGTACAGCATATTGCGCGATGGTTTTCAGCAGCGCTTTTCCGGCGCCTATCCCGCGAAAGTCGGGGGTGACGTACAGATCCTCCATATAGATACCATTGCGTCCAAGCCAGGTGGAATAGCTGGTGAAGAACACCGCGTAGCCCACCGCTTTGCCCGCCACCTCGCAGATCAGCGCTTCGGTTTTGCTGCCGCTGGCAAACAGCGTCTCTCTGATCTCCTCTGCCGTCGTCACCACCTCTTCAGGGGCTTTCTCGTAGACCGCGAGTTCATAAATCATGTCGTAAATAGCGGTGGCGTCGTCCGGGGTGGCCTGGCGGATCGTGATGCTCATGGGGCGTCCTGTATCAATAGTCAAAAGAGAGCAAAATTGCTGACCCTGAGGATAAGCGGTATTGTGAAAAGAATTAAGTGCAATGAAATCAGCAAACGATGAATATTATGCATCCTGTCCTGCGCCGGATTGACCTCAACCTGCTGCCAGTCTTTGACGCGGTCTATCGCTCCCGCTCGGTGCGCCTGGCGGCGGAAGAGCTGGCAATGAGCACCTCGGCGCTGAGCCATGCGCTTTCCCGGCTGCGCAGCGCCCTCAACGATCCGCTGTTCTATCGCGAAGGCCACCGGATGTGTCCCAGCGTCTATGCCAGCCAGCTGGCGCCCTCTATTGCTTCGGCGCTGAAGTTTCTCAACCAGGAGCTGACGCCGCCGGCGGCGTTTGTGCCGGCCGCCAGCACCGACTGCATGCAGATTGCGATCACCGATTTCACCGCGTTCTGCGTCTTTCCGACCCTGATGCACCACCTGCAGCGTGAGGCGCCCGGGCTGCGGTTTGAACTCCGTTATCTGCCCCACAGCCCGGCGCTGACCGAGCTGCTGGCGGGCGAGGTCGACCTGGCCCTCGGGTTCAATACCCCTGACGAGCCAGCCCATCCCGATCTTGAGGAGATTAACTGGCTGCGGGACGAATATGTGGTCATCAGCCAGGCCGACCGGACGGCGCTGACCCTGGACGCCTACCTTGCTGCCCGTCATCTGGTGGTGACCCCGTGGAATGAGCAGCAGGGGGTGCTGGACTGTGAGCTGGAGCGGCAGGGCTATTCGCGGCAGGTGGCGATGAAAACCCCCTCGATGCTGAGCGCGCCCTTCATTATTGAGCAGAGCGACCTGTTGATGGCGCTGCCCCGGCGAGCGGCGGAGACGATGGCCCGCGCCGCCCGGCTGACCATTTTCCCGCTGCCGTTTCCGGTTCCGCCGTTTGACGTCAAGATTTACGCCCACCAACGCAGCGGGAAACGCGAAGCTACCCGCTGGCTGATCGCTCTGTTGCAGACGCTGGTAGGGGAGTCTGCCGCTTCCGCTTCCTGACGCGCTTTGCGGCCGGCAGCGTGTATCCTCACCTAAGGCCAGGGTTTTTATGCCGTCAACCCGCGGCGACGTACCCTGGCCTCGGTCACAAAACGGAAAACTGACTTTTTCGCCGTCACCCGCGGCGTGGTTAGCACGGGATGTGTTAAATGGTTGTATGTAAAAGTAATGTTAATTAGTTAAATGTTATTCATGCGTAAAATGCATTAATGGATGCGTTTATTACGCTTATTTCGTTCCCGGTTCTGTTTCAGTCTTCAGCAACAGGCGCGCGACAACGCGTGGATAACAAACTGGAGACCTGCATGCATTCGACAACCTCACTGATGAGTACCCGTGACCGGATCGGCGCCATCCTGCGCGTCACGTCCGGTAACTTTCTCGAACAGTTCGACTTTTTCCTGTTCGGGTTTTATGCCACCTACATCGCACATACCTTTTTTCCGGCGAGCAGTGAATTCGCCTCGCTGATGATGACCTTCGCGGTCTTTGGCGCCGGCTTTTTGATGCGCCCCATCGGCGCTATCGTGCTTGGCGCCTACATCGACAAGGTGGGGCGGCGCAAGGGGCTGATCGTCACCCTGTCGATCATGGCCACCGGCACCTTTCTGATCGTGCTGATCCCCTCTTACCAGACCATTGGCCTGTGGGCACCGCTGCTGGTGCTGATCGGCCGTCTGCTGCAGGGCTTTTCCGCTGGCGCCGAGCTGGGCGGGGTGTCGGTCTATCTGGCCGAGATCGCCACGCCGGGCCGCAAAGGCTTTTACACCAGCTGGCAGTCGGGTAGTCAGCAGGTTGCCATTATGGTGGCGGCCGCGATGGGCTTTGCCCTCAACGCGGTGCTGGAGCAGAGCGCCATCAGCGACTGGGGCTGGCGCATTCCGTTCGTCTTCGGCTGCCTGATCGTTCCGTTCATTTTCATCCTGCGCCGTAAGCTGGAGGAGACCCAGGAGTTTACCGCCCGCCGCCATCATCTGGCGATGCGCCAGGTGTTCGCCACGCTGCTGGCGAACTGGCAGGTGGTTATCGCCGGGATGATGATGGTGGCGATGACCACCACCGCGTTCTATCTGATCACCGTCTATGCGCCGACCTTTGGTAAAAAGGTGCTGATGCTCAGCGCCTCTGACAGCCTGCTGGTTACGCTGCTGGTGGCGATTTCCAACTTCTTCTGGCTGCCGGTGGGCGGGGCGCTGTCTGACCGCTTTGGCCGCCGGCCGGTGCTGATTGCCATGACCCTGCTGGCGCTGGCTACCGCCTGGCCTGCACTGACCCTGCTGGCGAACGCGCCGAGCTTTTTGATGATGCTGAGCGTGCTGCTGTGGCTGTCGTTTATCTACGGCATGTACAACGGGGCGATGATCCCGGCGCTGACCGAAATTATGCCTGCCGAAGTGCGCGTGGCAGGTTTCTCGCTGGCCTACAGCCTGGCGACGGCGGTATTTGGCGGCTTCACGCCGGTGATTTCCACGGCGCTGATCGAGTATACCGGTGATAAAGCGTCTCCCGGCTACTGGATGAGCTTTGCCGCCATCTGCGGCCTGCTGGCCACTTGCTACCTCTATCGCCGTAGCGCCGTTGCGCTGCAGACGGCACGTTAATCAGGGAGAAGATGATGCGTAAAACGACAGGAACCCTGCTGGCCACGCTGCTGCTGGCCGCCACCGGCGGCAGCGCGCTGGCCGCAGAGGTCACCGTGATGATCTCCGGCGGCTTCAAAGCGGCGCTGGAAAAGCTGGCCCCGGCGTGGGAAAAACAAACTGGCAACCACCTCGTGGTGATCCCCGGCCCGTCGATGGGGAAAACGCCGCAGGCGATCCCTAACCGCCTGGCGCGGGGCGAACACGCGGACGTGGTGATTATGGTCGGGGATGCGCTAACCAGCCTCGAAAAAGCGGGCCGTACGCAACCGGGTTCGCGTCGGGAGCTGGCCGACTCGCCGATCGGCGTGGTGGTGAAGGCGGGGGCGCCGCTGCCGGCTATCCATAGCGCAGACCAGCTGCGAGCGACGCTGCTGGCGGCGCCGTCGGTCGCGTACTCCGACAGCGCCAGCGGACGCTATGTTAGCTCGACGCTGTTCCACACCCTGGGCATTGATGACGCGATGCAGAGCAAAGCGCAGATGGTGGAGCGCATTCCGGTAGCCTCGGAAGTGGCGAAGGGACGGTATGCGATCGGTTTTCAGCAGGTGAGCGAACTGCTGCCGGTACCCGGCGTGACCTTCGTTGGCGAACTGCCGGATAACCTGCAGTACATCACCCGCTTTGCCGGGGCGGTGACTATCAGCGCCGACCACCCGCAGGAAGGCAAAGCGCTGCTGGCGTATCTGGCCTCACCGGCGGCGCAGGAGACCATCCACGCCACCGGCATGCGAAGCGTGGCCGCCACCACGCCGGTCAGCCAGAAGGATACTGTTCAATAATCAGCTTCTCCAGCTCTGCCGCCACGTAGGACTGAATACGGCCGCTGAGGCGGATCAGGCCTACCGTGCGCGTGACCACCGGGTCAGTGAGCGGCACAGCGCGGAGAACGGAATGCTCCCCGGCGGGCATCGACATCGCGGGCACGGCGGCAATGCCGATGCCCGCTTCCACCATCCCCAGCATCGTGGTGACGTGGCGGGTTTCGCAGATACTTGGCCGCGCCGGCGTCAGATGCGCCAGCTCCCGGTCGAGCAGCGTCCGGTTGCCCGAGACCCGATCCAGGCCAATATAATCCTGTTCAAAATACGCCTGCCAGCTGAGGTGCGTCTTGCGCGCCAGCGGATGATCGTACCGACAGGCGGCCACATAGCGGTCGTCGGCCAGTGGGGTGAATTCGAGACTGGCTGGCAGGTTTTTGGCAAAACAGAGGCCAAAGTCAGCCTGTCCGCTGCTGACGGCCTCAATCACATTCCCGACGCTGCTGTCAATCAACCGGATGCGCACCTGGGGATAACGCGCCTGAAAGCTGCGGATGATTTCCGGCATAAAGTAGTAGGCGGCGGAGGGCACCGTCGCCACCGTCACCAGCCCGGTGCGCGCCTTGCTGACCTGGCTGATATCCGCCAGCACCGTCTCGACATGGGCCAGCAGCTGCTCCGAACGTTCGGCAAAATTTTGCCCATACAGCGTGAGGGTCACCCGCCGGGTGGTACGTTCGAACAGCCGGTTGCCCAGCGCCGTCTCCAGCTTTTCGATGCGTCGGCTAAGGGCCGACTGCGACAGGCAGATGGATTCAGCGGCCAGCCGAAAACTGCCATATTCCATCAGGGCGCGAAAGGCGTAGAGATCGTTGAAGTCAAAATTTACGGGCATGGCGGCGGCATCCTTATCGGCTGTCTG
This sequence comes from Klebsiella sp. PK18, assembly GCF_057784655.1. Lineage (NCBI taxonomy): Bacteria > Pseudomonadati > Pseudomonadota > Gammaproteobacteria > Enterobacterales > Enterobacteriaceae > Klebsiella > Klebsiella sp. PK18. The sequence continues at coordinate 2,013,190 of NZ_CM173493.1, forward strand.
GCGCCATCGCCCCGTCCGGCGAGGGGCGATGGCGGCTAGTCTATCGGGCAGGTCTTCGGGCGCGCGGGAAACCGCGCGCCGGGGCTTACACCTTAAGCAGTTTTACCGTGGCATCGATATCGATTTCGTCTTCCGAGAAGATCAGGGTTGTCCCCTGAAAGGTGGTGATCGCCAGCTTTTTCACCGAACGCATCTCTCCCGGCTGCACTGTGGATTTTGGCCGGATGCTGTTCATCAGCAGCCCGACCGACAGCACCGCGTTTTCTTTATCGACGCGGGTCTCGACCGGCTCCTCCTCATGGTACACCACATAGGATTTGATGGAGGTCAGCTTCAGCCGCTCGCCGGCGATATAGATATATTTGCTCTCCGGAATGACCTTCACCGCGTAGGCCGACAGCCCTTTATTGTTGGTGGTAGGTTCGAAAGTCACCGCCGCGTCTTTCTTGATAAGATCAGGATTGGCGACCTTAATCACGTGAAAATAACGATTTTCGCCGTTTTCATCTTTGATAAATCCAAAACCTTTATCTTTAAACCACGTTGTGATTGTTCCGTTCATCGCCATTACCGTATTACTCGTTGGTTAACACAAATTTTGCAGCGCGCAGTGTAAAGCACATTGCCTGTGCAGGCCATGCCTTTGCGATAAGTGTGGGTGATAAATGACGCCGCCGCGAGGGCGGATTGTGCGCCAGCATCGTGCCGGCGGCCAAAATGGGGTACTATCGCCAGCCACTCCTTCTTCGGGCCGCCTGATGTCCACCATTATCGATACCTTTGTCGCGCCGCCGTGCCGCGAACAGATCACCCTCTTGTATCAGGACGAACACCTGCTGTTGATCAATAAACCCGCCGGGCTGCTGAGCCTGTCGGGCAAAGATCCGCGCAACCTTGACTCCGTGCATCACCGGCTGGTTCAGCGCTTTCCGGGCTGCACCCTGGTGCACCGCCTGGACTTCGGTACCTCCGGTCTGATGGTGGTGGCCCGCAACAAAGACGTTAACGCCTTGCTGTGTCAGCAGTTCAGCCAGCGCACGGTGGCAAAGGTCTATACGGCGCTGCTGTGCGGCCACCTGGCGGAAGACGAGGGGATCGTGGAGGCGGCAATCGCCAAAGATCCGGCCCGTTTCCCGCGCATGTCGCTCTGCGCCCGGCACGGCAAACCGGCGCGTTCGCGCTATCGGGTCATTGACCGCCTGTATCAGTCACGGGATGGGGAGAGGGCGCTGGCGTTAACCTGGGTGGCGCTTACCCCGGAGACCGGGCGCACCCATCAGCTGCGCATCCACTGCCAGCTGCTGGGCTATCCGATCCTTGGCTGCGATTTGTACGGTGGCCGGGAGCTGCCCGGCACGGAACACGCTCCGCGGCTGATGCTGCACGCCAGCGAACTGCGCTTTGTCCACCCCGTCAGCCATGAGCCGATGCATATCCAGCAGGCGAGCCCGTTCTGATCGCCTGCGGCGAGAGAACCGGGGTTACCACATCAGATCGTCGGGCACCTTAAAGTCGGCGTACGGATCGTCTTCATCCTGCTCATCCTGACTCAGGGCGCTGTGCAACACGATGCTGCTGGCGTCGCGCTGGGCGATTTTCTCGGCCACCACCGCCGGAATAATCGCATATTCACCTTCGGGCTTGTTATCCACCGCCAGGCGGGCAATCGCCAGACGGCCGTTAATCAGCTGGGTCTGGGTGGTCTTGTCGACCATGATTTTTTTGATCAGATTATTATCGGTGAAGTTAAAGCCGATATCGCCCCGGGCGACCGTAATGCGGTTCATCTCGATCAGCTGCTTCACCTGGGCTTTATACTCTTTCGCCAGCACCGCCTGCTTTTGCTGCTCGCTGAGCTGCTTATCGCGCTCCAGCTGAGCTTTTTTATTTTCTTCCACCGCTTCCCGGGCCTCACGGGCCTGAACGCGGGATTTTTTTGCCGTCCTCTGGACTTTAGCCATTTTTTTGCTGCTGACCAGGCCGGCTTTGAGCATCTGCTCTTGTAAGGTGAGTTTTGTCATCTGCGTGTCTGAAACTGAGGAAACATCTGCCAAGTATACCTGCATTGGCCGAAACGACGCCAGACTACCCACTGTTCGTTACCCCGATTAGCCTGACAGCCCCCCGCCGAAGCCGCGTTAACCCAGCCTCGCAGGCCCATCTTTCCCGTCCCCGGCGAAGGATCGTCGCCACCATTTTTGGCATGCCGACGATCCTTTTTTGTGATGGATTGTCTTTTTTGTGATCTGAATTGTAGTACAATTTTTATTAATAGTACTACTATGTGTCACAGGCAAGGATGAACAGGTTCACGTTTGTACTACCAGACTGGGTGGAAACGCGCTGAACGGAGTAAAGTAACCGGGCATAACCCCGTTAAGGACACGCTATGAACCTGACTAAAACCGATCGGCTGATGGTGACCCTGGGCCGCCAGATTGTGAGCGGCAAATATCTTCCCGGCGCGGCGCTGCCGGCGGAGGCTGACCTGTGCGAGGAGTTTGCCACCTCCCGCAACATCATCCGCGAAGTCTTTCGCTCGCTGGAGGCGAAGCGCTTGATTGAGATGAAACGCTATCGCGGCGCCTTCGTCGCGCCGCGCAGCCAGTGGAATTTCCTCGACAGCGACGTATTGCAATGGGCGCTGGAACAGGATGAAGACCCGGGGCTCATCGCGGCGATGAGCGAAGTGCGTAATCTGGTGGAGCCGGCGATAGCCCGCTGGGCGGCAGAGCGGGCCACCTCCAGCGATCTGGCGCAGATTGAGGCGGCGCTGAATGACATGATCGCCAACAACCAGCAGCGCGATGCCTTTAATGAAGCCGACATTCGCTATCACGAAGCGGTGCTGGCGTCAGTGCATAACCCGGTGCTGCAGCAGCTCAGCGTGGCGATTAGCTCGCTGCAGCGCGCGATATTTGAACGGACCTGGATGGGGGATGAGGCCAACATGCCGCAAACGCTCCAGGAACATAAAGCGCTGTTCGATGCGATTCGCCATCAGGACAGCAACGCGGCAGAGCAGGCGGCGCTCACCATGATCGCCAGCTCGACACGAAGACTGAAGGAAATCACATGACATCTCGCTACATCGCTGTTGACTGGGGATCGACCAATTTTCGCGCCTGGCTGTTTGAGGGCGAACGCTGCCTCGACAGCCGACAGTCGGCGGCGGGGATCGCCCGCCTGAACGGTCAATCGCCGGCAGCGGTGTTAGCGACACAAATCCATGGCTGGCGCGAGGGGCGTACCCCAGTGGTCATGGCGGGAATGGTAGGCAGCAACGTGGGCTGGAAGAACGCGCCCTATTTACCGCTTCCCGCCGATTTCACGGCCATTGGCAACCAGTTGACCGCCGTAGATGAAGGGATCTGGATTGTCCCCGGGCTTTGCACTTCCCGCGAAGACCACCACAACGTCATGCGCGGCGAAGAGACACAGCTCCTCGGCGCACGCCTGCTGGCCCCTGCGGCGGTGTACGTCATGCCCGGCACCCATTGCAAATGGGTCAAAACCGACGGCCGGCGGATTGAAGACTTTCGCACGGTGATGACCGGCGAACTGCACCATCTGCTGCTGACGCACTCCCTGATCGGTGCGGGATTACCCGAGCAGCAGGCTGCGCCGGCGGCGTTTCACGCCGGGCTGGCGCGCGGCCTGGCCGCGCCCGCGGTGTTGCCACAGCTTTTTGAGACCCGCGCCGCGCACCTGTTGGGGGCGCTGGCCCGGGAGCAGGTGAGCGAGTATCTATCCGGCCTGTTAATTGGCGCGGAGGTGGCCAGCATGCGCGCCTTCATTGCCGACGAACAGGCTATCGCGATCGTTGCCGGCCCGTCCCTCTCCGCGCGCTATCAGCAGGCATTTCAGCTGCTGGGCCGCCAGGTGACGACAGTGTCGGGCGACGATGCCTTTCTGGCTGGTATAAGGAGCATCGTACATGCAGTGGCAAACCTCACTTCCGCTGATCGCTATTCTGCGCGGCATCACCCCTGACGAGGCGCTGGCGCACGTCGGTGCGGCGATCGCCGCCGGGTTCGACACCGTGGAGATCCCGCTCAATTCACCGCAATGGCAGCAGAGCATCCCGGCCGTGGTCGAGGCCTACGGCGCGCAGGCGCTGATTGGCGCCGGAACGGTGCTGCAGGAAGCGCAGGTCGATCGGCTGGCGCAGCTTGGGGCGCGGCTGGTGGTGACCCCCAATGTGCAGCCGGCGGTGATCCGCCGGGCCGTCGGGCACGGGATGACCGTCTGCGCCGGCTGCGCGACGGCAAGCGAGGCGTTTACCGCGCTGGAGGCCGGGGCGCAGGCGCTGAAGATTTTTCCCTCTTCGGCGTTTGGCCCCGACTACATCAGGGCGCTGAAAGCGGTTTTGCCCGCGTCGGTGCCGGTATTTGCGGTCGGCGGCGTCACGCCGGAAAACCTGGCGCAATGGATCGAGGCCGGTTGTGCGGGCGCGGGGCTGGGCAGCGATCTCTATCGCGCCGGTCAGCCGGTAACGCGGACCGCAGAGCAGGCCGCCGCATTTGTTAGGGCGTATCAAGAGGCTGTGAAATGAAAATAACCAAACTGACCACCTGGCGTTTACCCCCGCGCTGGATGTTCCTCAAGATTGAAACCGACGAGGGGATAGTCGGCTGGGGCGAGCCGATCGTCGAAGGCCGGGCGCGCACCGTGGAGGCGGCGGTACATGAGCTGGGGGACTATCTGATTGGCCAGGATCCGGCGCGGATCAACGATCTGTGGCAGGTCATGTACCGCGCCGGCTTTTATCGCGGCGGACCGATCCTGATGAGCGCGATCGCCGGTATTGACCAGGCGCTGTGGGACATCAAAGGGAAGGCGTTAAATGCGCCGGTCTGGCAGCTGCTGGGCGGCCTGGTGCGCGATAAAATCAAAGCCTACAGCTGGGTAGGAGGAGACAGGCCTGCCGAGGTCATTGCCGGGATTAAGACGCTGCGCGGGATGGGGTTTGATACCTTCAAACTCAACGGCTGTCAGGAAATGGGGATGATTGACAGTTCGCGCACGGTGGATGCGGCGGTGAACACGGTGGCGCAGATCCGCGAAGCATTTGGCAACGACATTGAATTTGGCCTCGATTTTCATGGCCGCGTCAGCGCGCCGATGGCGAAACTGCTGATTAAAGAGCTGGAACCCTATCGGCCGCTGTTTATCGAAGAGCCGGTGCTGGCCGAGCAGGCGGAGTACTACCCGCGGCTGGCGGCGCAAACCGCGATCCCGCTGGCCGCCGGCGAGCGCATGTTCTCGCGCTTTGAGTTCAAGCGGGTGCTGGAGGCCGGCGGCCTGGCTATTTTGCAGCCCGATCTCTCTCACGCTGGCGGCATCACCGAATGCTTCAAAATCGCCGGTATGGCGGAAGCGGCGGACGTGTCGCTGGCTCCGCACTGCCCGTTAGGCCCCATCGCGCTGGCCGCCTGTCTGCACGTGGACTTTGTTTCCTACAACGCTGTCTTCCAGGAGCAGAGCATGGGGATCCACTATAACCAGGGCGCCGAGTTACTCGACTTCGTGAAAAACAAAGCCGATTTCAATATGGAGGGGGGGTACTTTAAGCCGTTAATGAAGCCGGGGCTGGGGGTCGATATCGACGAAGAGAAAGTGATTGAGATGAGCCGACGCGCTCCTGACTGGCGGAACCCCGTCTGGCGCCTTGCCGATGGCGTGGTCGCCGAGTGGTAGTCCCCGGTTAATACCTGCTGCGATTCTTAATATCAATCTTTGCCTGGCGCGGGCGGTCTTCCCCTGCCCGAGGCAAAGTCATGGGGTTATTATTATGAGCATTGAACTCTGTACTTCTACATTAAAAAAGCTAAACAGCAAAATCATCCCCTTTATTATTATCTGCTATTTTGTCGCCAATCTTGATAAAACCAATATTTCCATTGCCGCGCTGCAAATGAACGCCGATCTGGGATTAACGGCCAGCATGTACGGCCTTGGGGTCGGCATGTTTTATATTTCCTATATTATTTTCGAAATTCCCAGCAACCTGATCATGACCCGGGTGGGGGCGCGGATCTGGATCGCCAGAATAATGATCACCTGGGGAATGGTGAGCGCCGGCATGGCGTTCGTCCAGACGCCGACCCAGCTCTATATTATGCGTTTTTTACTCGGCATGGCGGAGGCGGGATTCACCCCAGGGATTATTTACTATATCTCCTGCTGGTTTCCGAAGCGCAACCGGGCGCGGGCGATGTCGTTCTTTTATATGGGATCGGTGCTGGCGTCGATCATCGGGCTGCCCGTCTCGGGGCTGATTTTAAATATGCATGGCATTGCCGATGTTGCCGGCTGGCGCTGGCTGTTCGCCATTGAAGGGGTTCCCGCCATCGTGCTGGGGGCGCTGGTGCTCTGGCTGCTACCTTCCAGCCCGCAAAAGGCGGCCTGGCTCTCTGAGGCGGAGAAAGGCTGGCTGACGGCGCAGATTGCCGCTGATAACCGCGGCGCGGTAGTTAATCAACACGCCTCCTGGTTCAGTGCGCTGAAAAATAAAGTGGTACTCCTGCTGAGTCTGGTCTGGTTTCTGCAGGCGTTCGGCTCCATCGGTATCACGCTTTTCTTACCGCTGATCCTCAAAAGTATGGTCAGCGAGCAGAGCGATGTGGTCATTAGTCTGCTGTCCGCGGTGCCGTTTATTTTCGCCTGCCTGTTTATGTACCTCAATGGCCGTCATTCGGATCTGACCGGCGAGCGGGCATGGCATATGGGATTGCCGCTGATTCTGGCCGGTCTCTCGCTGGCTGTCGCCATCTATGCCGGCAACCTGCTGGTTGCCTATCTGCTGCTGGTGCTCACCGTGGGCTTTAATTTCGCGCTAACGCCGGTGTTCTGGGCGGTGACCACCGAGAAGCTGGCGGGCGTGGCGGCCGCGGCCTCCATTGCATTTATCAACACCATCGCCAATTTTGTCGGCTTAGGCTTGCCGCCGCTGCTCGGGAAGATTAAGGACCTGACCAACAGCTATCACTCCGGACTGCTGATCGTCGCCGTGGCGCTGGCCCTTGGCGGGATTATCGGCATCATCGTCTCCCGGAGCGGCCAGAAACCCTCCGCCTTCCACACTCTGAAAGAAGATAAGCTATGAAACTGAACGTGTTAAAACAGGCTTCGCTCCCGGATGCCCTGACTGCGGAACTGGCGCGACGCTATCACCTCGTGGAGCTGACCGCACTCACTGACGCCGACTTTCGCGCGCTGGCCGGCACCTTTACCGTGCTCATCACCAACGGCGAAGCCACCGTGACGCGAGAGCTGATCGCCAGCCTGCCTGCGCTGGAGCTGATCGCCGTCTTTGGCGTCGGCTACGATGGCGTGGATGTGCAGGCGGCTGCAGAGCACCAGGTGCGGGTCAGCCATACGCCGGGGGTGTTAACCGACGATGTGGCGGATCTGGCGCTGGGCCTGATGCTGGCGACCTCGCGGCAGATCGTCGCCGCCCACAAGTTTATCGAAGCGGGCGAGTGGGCGGCGGGCGGTTTTCCGTGGACGCAAAAAGTCTCCGGTTCGCGGGTCGGCATCGTGGGCATGGGGCGCATCGGCCAGGCCATCGCCCGGCGCTGCGAGGGGTTCGCCATGCAGATTGCTTATCATGACCGCAAGCGTCTCCCGGCGCTAAATTATGCCTGGCGGGAAGATCTGCTGACCCTGGCCGCGGAGAGTGATTTTCTGGTTATCTGCACGCCGGGAACGGCGGCAAACCAGGGGCTCATTAACCAGCCGGTGCTGGCGGCGCTGGGGGAGAAAGGGATCCTCATCAATATCTCGCGCGGCAGCGTGATTGATGAGCCCGCGCTGGTTGCCGCGCTGGAGAGCGGGATTATCGCCGGGGCGGGGCTGGATGTCTTCAGCCATGAACCGGCGGTACCGGCCGGGCTGCTGCAGCGCAGTAATGTGGTCGTCACACCGCATATGGCCAGCGCCACCTGGAGCACCCGCGCGGCGATGGCGCAACTGGTGCTCGATAACGTCGCCTGCTGGGCTGAAAAGAAGGCGCTGGTGACTCCAGTGGCGGAAAGCCTGGCGGACTGACCGCAAAGCCGGAACGCGCTGGGCTGCTGTATTGTACAGCGCGTTCGCGGCGGGGATTACTCCCGGGGCTGAAGCTGATAAATCCAGGCGCTGACCTGCTGTCCATCGTCGGTGCTCACCTCCACCGGCACCCGATCGTACCCCTCCTCAAAGTCGTCCAGCATGGGCCAGTGCGCCGCCAGCCGATCGGACAGGAACAGATAGCCGTTGACCCGCGGGCCGTGAGCGTCGAGGACGATCCCCGGAAAATCGGCGGCTGCGCCCCAGCCGCACGCGTAAAAGGTGCCGGTGACGTAGCCGGGACGCCACTCGCCCCCGATCGCCTCCAGAATGTGCGCATTGCTGCGACCGGGACAGAGCGTCCCATAGACAAATAGCGGTTTCATTTTCTCTCTCTCGTTCGCCCTGATACCCGCCCACAGCGGAGCGGAAAACCAAAATACGGGGTAATTCAGCGCCTGGCAATGGCCGGGTGGGGCGGGGCACTCCTCCGGGCATCTCTCTGATGCCGGGGAACGCTTTGGCCTCGGCGCTAATGAAGTTATATCGATTGCGATGATATTTTTATTATTATTTATAATTAAGGTTAATGTAAATAAGCCTGACGGAGAGACTAATTCGCTAATTAACATTCAATGGGGAAATAATAAAACGATAGCTTATGGAATACTCCTTCTCAATGAATTAAACAAGAGCCATAAAAGCAGCCGTAGGTTGAATTCAGATATTATTTAGGGCCAGGCGTTACCTCCCCTGGCTTTTTCGCTTTATGATAAACCTCCCTTGTACAAAGAATACCATCTGACTTCGAAACCCTCGCGGGCAGAGTTGATATTTCCTTTCCCTGAAGCGGCAGGCAATACATCGTGCCGAACGACGTTCGGGAGAAAAACCGCTAGTGATGAACAGGCCAGAGCAAAGGCAGAGGCTGAGGCGAACGCACGGCGGATGAAGGATATCCGACCGGGCATTTGGTCCTGTCTGCAGACCAATGAAAGCGAAAGGCACAGGAGGTGCAATGAAGATTTTCCGCCCATTATGGCGCGACGGGGCTTTTCTGGTCCCGCAGCAGTTTCAGCAACAGGCTCGCTGGGATGCGCACGTCGCCGATACGGTCTCCCGCATGGCGCTCGCCCACCCGTGGGGGGTATTGCGCGCGGAGTTTGACGCCAGCGCGCTCACCCTTTCCCGGCTCAACGCCACCCGGCTGATCGTGCGTTTCGCCGACGGAACGCTGATTGACACCGAGCTGGCGGATACTCTGCCACCGGTCCGTGATGTCTCGGGCGTGATGCTGGACAGCGTGGAGGTTGTGCTTGCTCTGCCGCTGCTCAGCGCCAGCGGCGGCAATCTTGATGACGGCCAGGAGAGCGCCCGCCCGCGCCGCTGGCGCGCCGAGCAGGTGACCGTGCAGGAGCTGGCCGGCCATGAACGTAGCGAACTGGCCGTTCTGCGGCACGCGCTGACGCTGCGTCTCTCCACCGAGGAAAATGCGGCCTTCCTTACCTGCCCGGTAGCGCGTCTGGTGCGCGATGCCCAGGGGCAGTGGATCGTTGACCCGGAATTCATCCCGCCGCTGCTGTCGCTGGCGGCAAGCCCGACGCTGGTCAGCGAGCTGGGCGAGCTGTTACATCGCCTGCAGGCCCGACGCAGACGCCTGATGGCCATGCGCCGTGAAAGCAATGCGCGGATGGCTGATTTTGCCGTGGCGGATGTTTCCCTGTTCTGGCTGCTCAACGCGCTGAACAGCGCCGAGCCGGTGCTCAGCGAGCTGCATCAGGACCCTTCGCGCCATCCGGAGCTGCTCTATCGTGAACTGGCCAGGCTGGCCGGCAGTCTGCTGACTTTCTCCCTTGAACATCATCTGGAAGCAATCCCCGGCTACCGGCATGCCTCGCCGGAGCAGGTATTCCCGCCGCTGTTTGCCCTGCTGGATACGCTGCTCGAAGTCAGCCTGCCCTCAAGGGTGATCGCCATCGCTCTGGAGCAGGGCGCCGACCGGGAGATCTGGCGGGGCAGGCTACACGATGCGCGACTGCGCGAGGGGGCGGATTTTTATCTGTCGGTGCGCTCTTCACTCCCCCCTCACCAGCTACAGAGCCGCTTTCCGCAGCTCTGTAAGGCGGGTAGCCATGATGATGTCGCCGAGGTCGTCAACATTGCCCTCAGCGGCATCGCGATCAAACCGCTGAGCCACGTGCCGGCGGCGATTCCGCTACGTCTGGAAAACCAATATTTCGCTCTGGATCTCTCCACCGATGCCGCCCGCGCGATGCTGGAGGCCGGCAACTGCACCTTCTATACCCCGGAATCGCTTGGCGACGTGAAACTTGAACTCTTTGCGGTACTGCGCTCATGAATACCTCTGAAAGCGATCTGATCAACAAAACTTTTTACCCGGGCTGGCTGATGGTCAGCCAGTTACGCTGCGGCCAGCCGGTGACCGATGGCGAGGCGCTCTATCGTCAGGCCTGTCGATGGGTGACCGAGGCGCGCGAGGCGCTGACGGCGGCAGGAATCAGTGACACCAGCGCTGAGCAGATGCTCTATGCCTACTGCGCGCTGCTGGATGAGAGCGTCCTCAACCGCGCCAGTCAGGATGATGGCTACCGCAGGTGGCGCAAGGATCCGCTGCAGGCGCGTTTTTTCAGCACTCTCAACGCCGGGGAAGAGCTCTGGGAACGGATCCGCCAGCTGCTGCGAGAGCCCACGGCGGATGCGGCAGTGCTGACTTGTTTCTATCGTACTTTGCAACTGGGGTTTGTCGGGCAGTACCGCGCCCAGGATGACGAACGGCGTGAGGACGTGGCGCATGCGCTTGGCGCACGGGTCCCGCCGTTCAGCCTGACCCAGGAGGCGCCGGTGGTGGTTCGTGCCTCCCGGCTGCGCAGCGGACGGCGGATGTACTGGTGCGGCTGGGCGGTTGGCATTGTGGCGCTGGCCGCGCTGTGGTTGACCTTCTCCGCCGTGCTGTCACAGATGGTGGCGAAGATAGCAGGGCAGGGATAAGAGATGCGTGATAACGCCCGTCGTCTGCTTACGCTACTGACCGTCATCCTGGCCCTGTGGCTGGTGCTGGGCTTCTGGCCGCTGTCCATCGGCAACCAGGTGATCTTCAGTCTGTGCATCCTGCTGGCGGGCGGCGCGGCGCTCTGGCGTCAGCGTCGCCGGGCAGTCAGCCGTCAGCGATCGGAAATCGTCCTGCCGCCCGAGGATTTTCAGGGGGCGGTGGTTCTGGTCTGCGGGGATACCGACGGTCTGTTTCCCGGGCGTTCGGCGCACTGCGAAACCCGTCACGGCTGGTATCTACGGGGAGACAGCGCGGAGCAGTTGCCGCGGCTGGCCCAGTACCTGGCGGCGGCGCGTCCGGCGCTGGTATCGCAGGTTTCCGTGCTGCTGGCGGTGGTACCGGAGCATCACCCCTCCGGGGAGCAACTGGCGCAGTCGCTACGCGACTGGCGGCGGAGTATCGTTCAGTGCCGAACCTGGCTAAACGGTCTGCCGCCGGTGTGGAGCGTGTTCTGGGTGACGCCGCCTGGCGGCCAGGCAGGGGAAAGCCGCTGGTTTACCGTCACGCCGGAGAGGCCTGGTCTCCAGGTGCAGCAGAAAGGACAAGCGCCCCAGTCGGTTGCCGAGTGGCAGCGGGAGGGCAGCCCTGCCTCACGCCTGCATCAGTCGCTGTGGCTGGAGAGCATTCTGACCTTGGCCGAAAACGCTCTTTTCCGGCCATTCCGCGCCCGGCAGGCGGAACTTCCTCCGCTGAACCTGTGTGCCGCGGGCATCTGCCTGACACCGGTGGCGGCGGTGGCAAATAACCTCTGGCAACAGCAAATCGCCGGGATCACCACGCTCTCCCCGGGCAACGCCGCGGCGCTAGGTCCTCACCCGCTGCCGGATCTTCTGCTGTCGTCACTGCCGCACCGCCACGGGGTCAGCCGCCGGATGCGCGATGCCGGTCTTGCCGCTGGCGTGGGCTTCCTCTTTCTGGCGCTGGCGATGCTGGCTTCCTTTATCAACAACCAGCGCCTGGTGCGCAGCGTCGGCGATCATCTGGCGGTGTATCACCGCCTCAGCGGCACGCCGCCGACGCCGAAGCTGCAGGCGCAGCAGCGTCTGCGTGCCGACAGCCGCCAGCTGGATGACTGGCTGCGCCGGGGAGAGCCGTTGCGTTACCGGCTGGGGCTGTATCAGGGGATGCGGCTGATCCCCTTCGTGGAAGCCGCTATCAATGACTGGGCGCCGCCCCCGCCGGTGCGTCCGGTCATTAAGCCGGTTGTGCAGGGGCCGCAGACGATCCGCCTCGATAGCATGGCGCTGTTCGATACCGGCAAATCGACGCTGAAACCGGGTTCGACAAAGCTGCTGGTGAACTCGCTGCTGGGCATTAAGGCCAAACCCGGCTGGCTGATCGTGGTGGCAGGCCATACCGACAGCATCGGCAACGATAAATCCAATCAACAGCTCTCCCTGAAGCGTGCCGAGGCGGTCCGCGACTGGATGCGCGATACCGGCGATGTGCCGGAGAGCTGCTTTGCGGTGCAGGGCTACGGCGAAAGTCGCCCTGTCGCCAGCAACGAGACGCCAGAGGGGCGGGCGCAAAATCGCCGGGTGGAGATCAGTCTGGTCCCGCAGAAGGACGCCTGTCTGACGCCGGGCACGGCTAATACGTCAGGAGCCGGGGCTGACGCCTTAAAAAACGAAACCGAGTAACCCGCGAACCCGATCGCGGACGTTGAATAACAATCTGCCTGCCTGACCCTGTGCGCTACGGGTTCCTGATAAACAGGAAACAGCGATGGGCGGTAGCGTGCCTGCAGCCAGTCAATCTTGTCGGCAAAGCGGGGCCTCTGCGGGGATGAAGCGCAGGAAAGAGGGGATAAAGGCGCTCAGCATAGATAGCGCTAAGGACATTGCCAGAGAAATGCTGGCGGCGATAAACGTTGAAGATTCCGGTTTCTGGCTGCTTTTTTTATTTCTCAGTCAGTGAATATAAATATCTCTGGGGTTTCCTTTTAGTTATGAAATTCCTGGTGGGGTATCTGAGATATCGATATGCACATAAATATATTTATGATGAATGAGATGATTATCATTAAACAAAATTAAACAGTGCATCCTGTTAATTGATTTTTGGTGGTCATTACTGCGGAGTAAAACAGGAATATAATGGATACCTTTTCAATGATTACCGGCACCACCCTTAACCGTTACCAGCTGGATATTCCTTCATGTACCGCATCGCTGGATGTGGAAGAATTCAGTGGGGCAGAAAAGCTGAGTGAACTTTATTATTACACCATTACGTTTACCAGCGCAGAGAAAAACATTGATGCCGCACAGCTCCTGAGCAAACCCGCCATGCTGACGATGGGCGGCGGCGCACTGCAGCAGCTGGCGGACTGCAAACGCGTCCATGGCGTGGTGACTGCCTTCCGGCGTATCAGCAGTTCAGAAGATCAGTCGACCTATCAGATAACCCTCCAGCCGTTTCTCTCCCTGCTGGATAAACAGTTTCGCAGTCACCGTTTTTTCGTCAACAAATCGGTGCCGGAGGTGGTGGAGCAGGTATTGCAGGAACATCATCTGCATGACTGGGAGTATGAGTTTAATCTCAAGCAACACTATCCGCGGCGCGAGCAAATTAATCAGTATCAGGAGAGCGACCTGGCATTTATCCAGCGCCTGCTGGCAGAGGTGGGGATATTTTATTTCTTCACCCTGCAGGAAGAGGCGCAGAGCGAAGTGGTCCACTTCGCCGACGCGCAGCGGGCGCTGATGTTCGATAAAACACTTCCTGTAAACAGCCCGTCCGGGATGAGCGACAGCGGTACGGAATCGATATGGGGTCTGAGCATCACGCATAACGTCGTAGAGGCGAACGTCACTACCCGGGATTATAACCCCCGCGATGCGCAGAGCGTTCTCCAGTCGGCAACAGCGGATATGACCCGGGGAAATGGTGAAGGCCTCACTTACGGTGAGGTATACCACTATAAGCTTCGCCACCTGGCGCGTGGCGATAAAATCGACCCGCAGACGGAGACCGCCAACTTCTATGCCCGTCTCGACCATGAGCGTTTTCTGGCTCACCAGACGCTTATTACCGCGAGCAGTACTGCAGCCTGGCTGGCGCCGGCCCAGGTGCTGACCGTTACCGACAGCCTCCCATCGACCCTGCCTGCGCCCGTGCAGGATCCGCTGTTAATCACCGGCACCGGTTTTACCGCCAGCCGCCGGGAGGCGCTGCGGGTGACCCTGCTGGCGGTGCCCTACAGCGAAACATTGTGCTGGCGTCCGCCGCTGCTGCCGCGCCCGAAGGTGACTGGCACCATGACGGCGCGGGTGACCAGCGCGAAGGCGAATGATATCTACGCCTGGCAGGATGCGTCCGGCCTGTACCGGGTGAAATTTGACGCTGACAGAGAGGAGAAAGGGCAGGGTCAGGAAAGCATGCCGGTGCGTCTCGCCAAACCCTACGGCGGCGACGTGTACGGCTTTCACTTCCCGCTGGTCCAGGGCACGGAGGTGGCGATTGCTTTCCACGAAGGCGATCCTGACCGGCCGTATATTGCGCATGCGCTGCACGACTCGCGGCATGTCGACCCTGTGACGGAGAAAAACAGCACCCGCAATGTGATTCGTACTCCGGCCAATAATAAGCTGCGAATGGAGGATAAGCGCGGCGAGGAGCATATCAAGCTCAGCACCGAGTACGGCGGCAAGACGCAGCTGAATTTAGGACATAACGTTGATGCCAGCCGCAAGCTTAGGGGGGAAGGGTTTGAACTGCGTACCGATTCGTGGGGAGGGATCCGGGCGGGGAAAGGGATATTCATTACTGCGGACAGCCAGACTGAGGCACAAGGGAAAGTGCTGGATATGGCTGCGGTACATTCCTTGTTGACGCAAGCCGTTAGTCAAATGGAGTCTCTTTCACAGGCAGCATCAGCAGCAAAAGCACAGCTCTTGCAATATGAGCAACAACAGGCACTGATGGAAGAGAAGTTACTTGCGCTAAAGCAGGCTGTATTACTGATGAGTGCACCAGAAGGTATTGCTTTAGCCAGTGGAAGTCATCTTCAGGCAGTTGCAAGCGAAAATATTTATATGACTGCAGGGCAAAATGTTGAACTGGGAGCAAAGAAAAATATTACTCTTGCCGCTTCTGAAAAAATATCAATCTTTACCGAAACTGAGGGCATAGAAGCTATTGTAGCCAAAGGCGATCTAATATCACAGGCTCAGTCAGGAAATATTGAAGTAATAGCTAAGCAAAATATTTCGCTGACCAGTACAACAGAGGGGATGACTTTTACAGCGGCAAAAACTTTAACGTTTACCTGTGCTGGCGGGGCATACATTCGCCTGTCCGGAGGAAACATCGAGTTAGGCTGCCCTGGTGATATTATGATGAAGCAAAGTAAGCTTCTCTACAGTGGCCCAGCTTCTATGCAGTCAAATATTCCAGAACTTCCTGATAGTGGTCCACAGTCAATGAGTTTTATGCTGTTAGATGCTCTTGGTAATGCTGCGCCATCTACTATGAAAGTGAGTCTTTTTGATAGTAAATCAAAAGAACAAATATGGAGTTCTGCTTTTAATGATGGAGAGTCAGGTTGTTTTGAACCGCCTGAAAGTGAAAATTTTCATGCAATAATTGGCGATGATAAATGGACGAGCCTTTTTTCTTATAACGATGAGCATGATATTGAGGATGAGACTGATGATGACCTGGATTTCGATGAACATGGTCCGCAATATGATGGTGAATTAAACGAACAAGATAAGGAATAGCCATGGAACAGTATACAGTTCAGAAGGGTGACAGCCTGTGGAAAATCAGTCGTAAATTCGGAATTGATGTTAATGAACTGGCCAATATTAACGGTCTTCTCACTAAAGCAGAGCAGCATATTATCCAGCCCGGTCAGGTATTGAGTTTACCATCAAAAGACAAAGTTTATGATACTCAATTGACTTTGAGGATTTGCGATCTCGTCTGGCGCCCGCTTGGCGATGCAAAACTCAGACTCACTTTTGATGGTAAGACGTATGATTACGTAACAGACAGCACTGGTGTTGTCGCTGGTCTGCTTATTGAAGACAGTACCAAAGGTATAAAGGTTGAACTGCAACATTTAAATAAAAAAGAATACATTCTGATTGCCGACCATAAAAAATTGCCTTTGGGGACGTTAAGCCTGCGGATCTCGTCCAGGGAAATGATAATCAAAGGGAGTACCAGTGTTAAAAAGGGCACCCAACAATCGAGTAAGCAACAGGAAAAAGAAAAAGCGAAACAGAAAGGTGGCTCATCTGCTTCCAGTCCATCAGAAAACAAAACCAAAGAAAGACAGACTCCTTCTGTAAACCAGACCACCAGGACTGAAGGCGGCGCACCCACCAGTGTGAGTAATATCGGTAATGTCAGTGAAGGGTTACGCCTTCCTCCAGAGGCAGAACAATATCGAGATTATATCATTGAAACAGCTAAAAAATATGAATTCCAGCCAGAGGGACTTGCTGCATTAATTTATGCAGAGTCAAGATGGAAAGCAAATGCGACCAATCCTACTGGTTCTGGAGCGGTAGGGTTAGGACAGTTTAAACCTGATACATGGCTATCCCTATGTGCAGAATCGGAGTCTAAAATATATCAGCTTATAACAGGAAAATATTCCTACCAGAAACTGGTCTATAAAAATAGAAAACTTTTTGGTGAATTGGTCGATGGAACTATAACGGAAATCGATAAAGATACTGTTTTATCTTTGCGGGTTAATGCAGAATACAGTATTGATATGATTGGTTTGTATGATAGACAGGGGGTAAATAATCTTTGTGATGTTTTAATTGGCGTGTCTTCATTAGAACCAGATGAACTTGTTAAATTATCTTATCTTATCCATCATAATGGTGAGAGTGGAGCCTACGACATTATTATGAATGGAGCGGGCACAGAGAAGAAATATAGGGTCTATACGAACGAAAATTTAAAATCAAGACTTGAAAGTAATGTCAATGATGCTGATGCAAAGAAGTATCTTTCTATAGATGGGAAAGGCCGGACTGCATATGTGGCTTGGTTAGTTTCTTACTACAGAGCTATTATTGTTCCAGATGATTATCGGGTGATACCAAAAGAAAAAGATTATGATCTTAAAGATATTATTAAGAAACTTAATCCAAATTTTGATTTAAATACTGAATTACCGGCGCATACATCAGAATATTCATTAACTGTTCAAACTGTTGGTGCTGATACAATGTCAGGTCATTCTGGTAAATGGCATAATCCTTTGGAAATATGTAAAATCAGAACATACGGCCTGAGTGGCCCCAGAGCTGCAAGTTTTGGAAGGGATGTCAGGCATGTTCACGGAGTACCGAAACCTCATCAGGGAGTAGATATTGAGGCTCTTCCCGGTACTCCTATTTATGCAGTAGCTGATGGACGTGTGGCGATGATAAGAGATAACGGTGATTATGGAAAACAACTTTGTATTATCATACAAGTAGATGATTTACCTGCTAATAAAGCTTCTTTGTGTCGACATGAGGGAGATCAATTGCGGGATATTTATTTTTTTTATGCGCATTTATCAGAGATCACTTCTGATATTTCTCATAATTCATCGGTGAAATGTGGGGATGTTCTGGGGAAAACAGGATGTACAGGGAATGCTGCTGGTATGACTACAATTGAGCTTGGTGCACATTTACATTTTGAAGTAAGAAAAATTGAGAGACCAGGTCGAGGGATCGTTGGCCGTATTGATCCAGTGCCATTTATTGATGGATTTAACTATCCTTAAGGAATTCATGATGACTAAATTAGTTAAATTTCTGATTTTCTTTTATGCAATAACATCGCCTTTAACTAAAGCAGAAACTATATCTTCTGAGCAATCGTGGAGAACTCGTCAAGAAATTTTTGATCAAGAGCAACATGAAGATTATATAGAATTCAAAAGCAAACAAAATAACCTTCCTGATACTGAAAGATCAAAGCTCTTAAGAACTAATGAATATTGGTTGATAAATAAAAAACAAGATCTCTGGGTTGGAGTATTCAATGGTAAATATGTAAAAATACCTGAGGGTACTTATGTTCATATTCCTAATGAAATATTGTTTCCTGAAAGTGTGATTCGAATAAAAAAAAGCAGTAAAATATCTCAATTTTCATTACTGAATAGCAATGGTAAATATCCGTCCGTTTGTGTTAATCGAATGGATGGGGTGTTGTCTGATGCTGAAGATTATATGGTTTTTTATGTTGGTTGTGCTTATAATAATTTAACTTCTAAGAAATTAAGTGTTTTTTATAATATTCTGTTTTATAGTAAGGTTTTTGATACTATATTGCAGCTTGATGAATTCCCTGATTCTGCATTGCAGGGCGAAAGTATCAATGTTTTCAAAACATCTATTGAAAAAGTTAAAGATTACTATATCGATTATAGTATCGAGTCGGCATTTAAGTTTACAGGTCCAGATCAGGTTATCGTTGTTGATGAAAAAACTGGAAAACCTCAGGAGAAGGTTCAGGAAACAGATGATAATGGAAATCCTGTCATGAAAAATGGTGAACCGGTTATGGTTGATGATCCCGATGGATTCCAACCTGTCATTTTAAAAAGACTTCCTGAAGTTACTATTGCCAATTAATATATCAGACTGAATAGATTAGAATATGAAAAAAACTATTTGTGTAGGTGATAAAACATCTCATGGTGGATCTGTCTTAACGGGCTCATCTCAGATAATCATTGATGGTAAATCTGTGGCACGTAAGTCTGATCTAGTCTCATGTCCAACACACGGTGTAAATAGTATAAGTGAGGGAGATGAAAAACATTGCGATAACGGGTTAGCTGTTGCGTTAGAAGGGCACCGCTGTTCATGTGGCGCTATTCTGATTTCCGCCGGTTCGCGTGTTTTAAAGGAATGAACTTATGCCAGTAAATATTTTTGATATTCCTTCGGAAGAGAAAACATCCCAAAAAGCATTATCACTATGGGTTGAATTCGGAATTTGTGTTTGTATTCTTGCTGTATATGTATGTGTTTTCTTGGTTTATTTTTCTGAGTATTTATCAAAAAATAATTATGTTTTCTGGTCTGAGTTATTGCTGGTGCCGCTACTCTTAGGCGGGGCTGTATTTTTCTTCAGAGTTATAATGTGGAATAATGAGAATATCGAAACAGTTTACTGGAATAAAACTCGCCTGGATTATTATCAGGAGTTGCTTCAAAAAGGAAGGGCCTATCTTGAGATCATTGAGTTACAGATCAGATTGCCTGATTTAAATGGAGATGTGACTAATATCATAGAGGGAAATTTATTGCCTGTTCGCTATGCACCAAAGTTAACGCATATGTCCAGATATCTTAGTTTTAATTCCCCAATAAATGAATTAAATAGCATTCATCAAATACAGGATAGAAATGCTATTTTATTTAATAAAATAATGGGATTTCTAATTAATGATATCCATATGCATATAACCCTTTTGCCTAAATATGTTAGGGTAAAAGTGATATGCGCTCTTAATGATAATTTAAAACCTTTGATGGAAAAGATTTGGCAAGAACGACTTGATAATATATATCCGGGGGGGGATATTGAGTTTAGTAGAAACTTATCTGAATCCATCGATAACTTGCTAGATAGCTCTTCTGATGAATATATAGTTCTTATTGCCGCCAGTTTTTATGGCGCAGAATTACTTGACGATGAAATCGACGATAAATCTGAATCTGTGATGTTTTTGTTGGGAAGACTGAGAAATGATGGTGAGACTGTTGGTCACTCATCTTTAGGGGCTTTTTTTCGACCAGAATGTGATTGGGTAGGAATAGATAAATCGCTCCTTTGGGGAAGGGTTAATGAAGGGAGGCGGCTATCTGGTGTTATATATTCTGGGTTGAATGAAGAAGAGCTTAAAAAAGTGGTGTTAAAAACAACAGATGTAATGTCGGAAAGTGCACTTTCGTCGTATATATACGTTGATTCAGACAACTATTTATGTAAATGCCCGCCTCTTACCGAGTTTTTGCAATTGAGTTATGTAAATGAGCATCTTCCCCCAGGACAGTATTTATTGGTAAATAAAAATAATGATGTTTTGAACTCTCATTTGTTTAACTCGGTTGCCAGTGTTTAGAGGTTTATTATAACATGAAGAAAATCCTTATTAAATTTTCTGGCGTTTTTTTTGTCGTTATTATTACTGTTATTTTGTTTCTACTATATTACCTGTGGGGACCATCCCTGGGATGGATGGAACCAGCAGAAAAATTTCGGGTGCTCTGTACTATTTTCGCAGTTCCTGTTTTCCTCTCTTTGTTGCTAGTCAGTCGGTACTCACTTGTTGCGTTTGCATCAAGATTGCGTTTTTTCCGTAAGTTAAATGATAAACAGAATACTTGGTCAAACAATAGTGCTCATTTGAAACAGGTAGACATAAGTAAAAAGATAATAAACGACGTACAACAAGTTCTGCGACATACTTACGGTCATTTCTGGCATAGCAAAGTCCGCATCCTGCTGATGACCGGCTCAGTCAGTGATGTGGAACAACTGGCCCCAAAACTCACCAGGGAACTCTGGCAGGAAGACCGGGGGACTGTGCTGCTGTGGGGTGGCGATCCTGCGACTCCGGCCGATGCAGACTGGCTGGCTGTGTTGCGTAAACTGCGCCGCCGTGCGGTGGACGGAATGGTCTGGGTGACCTCAGCGCTGGACGGTCTGCCGGCAACGGAAAACAGCGCAACCTCAGGTCTCACGCCAGATGCAATGGATAGCGTGTCTCATGCTTTAAAGCTTCGCTATGAGGCTCTGGGCTGGAAGCTGCCACTGTACGTCTGGTCGCTGCATCCGCGCGCCGGAGAACAGGCCGGGCGCGTCACCCAGCCAGTGGGGTGCCTGTTGCCTGCGAATTGTTCACCGCAGACGCTCGCCGGACAGCTTACCGGGCTGATACCGCAGCTGACCGCGCAAGGCATACAGCAGGTCTGCGGTCAGCCACAGCACAATTTTTTACTCGCGCTGGCCGATCAGTTGACCCGTAAACCGGAAACGGTGACGGAGCCGTTATCGGTATTGCTTAATCCTTACCGCCCGCAGCCGCTGGCCGGAGTGGTGTTCAGCGCGCCGTCGGCGGAGGCCGGCCGCAGCATCAGCCATCACTGGGGCCGGGATAACCGCTGGGATATTCTGCCGGACAGGATGACGGAATTACCCGCAGGTCTACGTCCGCGCAAACAGGGAGTCAACTGGATGCGTGGGATGAGCGTGGCCACTGCCGCCCTGATGTTACTCTGGGCCGCCTCAATGACAGTCTCTTTTATCGCCAACCGCGAGCTGGTGGCGACCGCACAGCAGCAGGTGCAGCAGGCCTCGGCGGGAAAACAACCGCTGGCCGTACGCCTGCATGCGCTCTCCGCGTTACAGAAAACGCTTTCTCAACTGGAATACCGCTCGCAGCACGGCGCGCCGTGGTACTTCCGCGCTGGCCTCAGTCAGAACGATGACCTGCTGGCGGCGCTGTTTCCGCGCTACGGAGAAAGGGCGCAGCCGCTGCTGCGTGATGCGGCGGCGCGTCATCTGGAAGAGCAGCTCACCGCCTTCGTACAGCTGCCGCCGGACAGCCCGCTGCGTGAGAAGATGACGAAGACCGCTTACGACCAGTTGAAACTGTACCTGATGCTGGCCCGCCCGGAGAGAATGGATGCTGCGTGGTTTGCGGGAGCGTTGATGCGCGAGTGGCCGCAGCGTTCCGGCGTGGCGGACGGCGTCTGGCAGGGTAGCGGCCCTTCGCTGCTGGCATTTTATGCCGCCAGTCTGGTGTCGCATCCGCAGTGGCGTCTGTCTGTCGATGACGGTCTGGTCAGCCAGGTGCGCACACGGTTAATTCGACAGCTGGGCCAGCGCAACAGTGAGTCCACGCTTTATCAGAAGATGCTCGCGCAGGTGGCGAATCAGTATGCCGATATGCGTCTGGCGGATATGACTGCGGATACCGATGCTTCGCGTCTGTTCAGCACTGATGAGGTGGTGCCGGGAATGTTTACCCGTCAGGCCTGGGAGCAGGCCGTGCAGCCGGCCATTGAGAAAGTGGTCGTGGAACGCCGCGATGAAATGGACTGGGTGCTGAGCGACACGAAGCAGCCTGCCGCGCAGTCGACGTCGCCGGAAGCCTTGCGAGCCCGGCTGGCGGAGCGTTATTTCGCTGATTTCAGCGGCGCCTGGCTGGATTTCCTCAACAGTCTGCGCTGGCAGCGCGCGGCGACCCTCTCCGATGCTATCGACCAGCTGACACTGATGGCCGATGTGCGCCAGTCGCCGCTGGTGGCGCTGATGAACACCCTGAGCGTGCAGGGGCGAACCGGCCAGACCGGGGAAGCCATCGCCGATTCGCTGGTCAAATCGGCCAGGCAGCTGTTTAACCGTGATAACCCGCCCGCCATCGATCAACGGTCCGGCGCGCGCGGTCCTTTGGATGCCACCTTCGGGCCCGTGCTGGCGCTGCTGGACAATCGCGACGGCGGGACGCCCACCAGCCGCCTTAGCCTGCAGACCTTCCTGACCCGCGTCACTCAGGTGCGTCTGCGCCTGCAGCAGGTCACCAACGCCACCGACCCGCAGGCGATGACCCGCCTGCTTGCGCAGACGGTGTTTCAGGGCAAGGCTGTGGATCTAACCGAAACGCGCGACTACGGCAGCCTGGTGGCGGCGGGACTGGGCCAGGAGTGGAGTGGATTTGGGCAGACGCTGTTTGTTCGCCCGATGGAGCAGGCCTGGCAGCAGGTATTGACCCCGGCGGCGGAAAGTCTCAACGCCCAGTGGCGCAGTGCGGTGGTGGAGGACTGGAATAGCGCTTTTGGCGGTCGCTACCCCTTTAAAAATACCAGCAGTGAAGTCTCTCTGCCGCTGCTGGCAAAATATCTCAATAGCGAGACCGGGCGCATCGCCCGCTTTCTGCAGACCCGGCTGAACGGTGTGCTGCATAAAGAGGGGAGCCGCTGGATGGCGGACAGTATCAATGCTCAGGGACTGACATTTAACCCGGCCTTTCTGCAGGCGATGAATACCCTGAGCCATCTCTCCGACGTCGCGTTCGCTAACGGCGAAGCGGGATTGCATTTTGCGCTACGCCCCGGCACGGCGGACGGTGTGATGCAGACGGAGCTGGTCATCGACAGTCAGAAACTTGTCTATATGAACCAGATGCCGGCCTGGCGGCGGTTCAGCTGGCCCGCCGACACCGAAGCGCCGGGCGCTAGTCTGAGCTGGATCAGTACCCGGGCGGGCACCCGCCAGTATGGCGATTTCCCGGGCGCCTGGGGGTGGATCCGACTGCTGGATAAGGCGGTAGTCAGCGCTTATCCCGGAACGAGCAGCAGCTGGAGCCTGAGCTGGAAAGCACCGGATGGTTTGTTGCTGAACTACACCCTGCGTACCGAGGCGGGGGAAGGACCGCTGGCGCTGTTGGCCCTGCGAAACTTTACGCTACCGGAGACGATATTCAGCGTGCGCGCGCCTGCTGAGCGTGTTCCGCTGACCGACGATATACCCGGCGAAGAGGGATACTGAACCTTCTCCCTCACTGATTGGCGTTGACCTGCAACGCCAGGCCTCCTCTGCTCATGGCCGCCCGGCGGCCAACTAATCTGACCGCGCAGCCATACTGCGTGTCTCCCTGTAGACGAATAATGGAATATTCATAATGGACGATTTAACCCTGCGATATTTTGACGCTGAAATGCGCTACCTGCGCGAGGCGGCAAAAGCGTTCGCGCAGGCTCACCCCGATCGGGCGGCGATGCTGGATCTCGATAAAGCCGGTACGCCGGACCCTTACGTTGAGCGCCTGTTTGAAGGCTTTGCCTTTTCCGTAGGTCGCTTGCGCGAAAAAATTGATGATGATCTGCCGGAGCTGACCGAGGGGCTGGTCAGCATGCTGTGGCCGCACTATTTGCGCACCATTCCATCGCTATCGATCGTGGCGCTGACCCCAACGCTGCCGGCGATGAAGATGGCGGAAACGGTGCCCGCCGGGTTTGAGATTAGCTCCCGCCCACTGGGGCCGAAAAATACCGTGTGCCGGTACCGAACCACCCGCGATCTGACGCTTAATCCGCTGGCGATAGAGGAGGCGGTGATGACGGCGGAGCCGGACGGACGTTCGGTCCTGCGGCTACGCTTCACCTGTAGCGAGCTGGCGGACTGGTCGCAGACCGATCTCCGCCGCCTGGCGCTGTACCTGGGGGAAGACGCCGTTACCGGCAGCGCCCTCCATCTGTGGCTGACCCGAAGCCAGGCCGCGCTGTACCTGCGCCTGCCGGGTCAGACAGAGCGGGTAAGCCTCGACGGCTATTTTTCCCCGGGGGGATTCAGCGAGGAGGATCGTTTATGGCCGAAGGGGGAGAGCGCTTTCAGCGGCTATCAGTTGCTGCTCGAGTATTTCACCTTTCGCGAAAAATTTATGTTCGTGCAGCTAAATGGCCTGGAAAACATCACCCTGCCGGCGGGGATATCGCATTTCACGCTTGAGGTGGTGTTCAGCGAGGTCTGGCAAAGCGATTTACCCGTCAGCGCAAGCAGCCTGCGCCTGCACTGTGTGCCGGTGATTAACCTGTTTACCCTCGAGGCCGATCCGTTGACCATCAGCGGGCTGGAGAGCGAATACCTCCTGCGTCCGAAGCGCCTGCAGGACGGGCATACCGAAATCTATTCTGTCGACAGCGTGACCGGCTCCGGGCGCACCGGGGAGGCGCGCTATGTGCCTTTCACCCGCTTTCGTCACCAGGGGGGAATGATGCGTCGCCATGCGCCGGAGCGCTACTACCACACCCGCGTCAAACGGGGCGTCACCGGCATGCACGATACCTGGCTTATCCTCGGCGGACAGCAATGGGAGGCTGACCGGGCGCTGGCGCGGGAAACGGTCTCCTTGCGCATCACCGGCACTAACGGCCAGCTGCCGCGCCGGGCGCTACAGAGCACGCTGCTGGATCGCTGTGAGTCGATATCAGCCACGCCGCTTACCGTCCGCAATCTCTGTAAGCCCACATTGCCGGTATATCCCCCGGCGGAAGACCGCTACCACTGGCGGGTCATGAGCCATCTGGGCACCCGTTTTCTCAATATGATGAGCAGCGCCGAGGTACTGCGCGGTACGCTGTCGCTCTACAACTGGCGGGAGGATGAGCTCAATAACCGTCGTCTGGACGCTATTCTGGCGGTCAGCCATCACCGAATTCAGCGTTTCGAACAGGGATTCCTGCTGCGCGGGCTGGATATCGAAGTGACGCTCGACGGTAGCGGATTTACCGGCGCGGGCGATGTCCACCTGTTTGGCGACATGCTCAACCGCTTTTTCGCGCTGTATGCCGATATGAATCAGTTCAACCAGCTGACGCTCATCGTTCAACCTGAAGGGAAATGTATCCGGTGGAAAGAGAATCACAGTCTGCGCCTGCCCGGCTGATGGATCAGCTCCGGCCTCAGTTGCCCTACATGAATTTTTACCGCTTCTGCCAGTTGCTGGAGGAGATCCAGCCGAAGGCGCCGGTCATCGGCAGCGACTGGCAGTTGGGTGATGAGCCCATACGCTTTCGCCCGCATCCGGGGATGGGTTTCCCGGCCGGCGAAATCCGTGGAATGGACGATCCTGAACCGCCCCGACCGCCGGCGGTGCGCGTTGCTTTTATGGGGCTCTATGGCGTGGAATCCCCGCTGCCGACCCACTATAGCGATGACATTGCGCAACGGCGGGAAGGCGTCGAGGCGACCGAGGATTTTCTCGATATCTTTAACCATCGGCTGATCGCCCAGTATTACCGTATCTGGCGCAAATATTCCTACCCGGCAACCTTTCGGGCGGGGGGCACGGACAACACCTCGCAGTATCTGCTGGGCCTGGCGGGGCTGGGCATACCGGGATGTGCCGCCGTTGCCGCAGCGCCGCTGTCGCGATTTCTGGCGCTGCTGCCGGTAATGATGCTGCCGGGGAGATCCGGGGAAGGTATGGAGGCGCTGGTGGCGCTCCTGGCCCCGGGGACCCGGGCGACGGTGTACCACCACGATCCCTGCCGGATCCCCTTGTCGCAGCCGTTAACGATGAGCGTCCGCCAGCCGGTTAGCCTGCAACATAGGCCAGTGATGGGAACCCACGCCACGGATGTGAACGGTCAGGTGTTGCTGCAGCTGGCGACGGAAAAGCCTGATGAGGTCCGCGGCTGGCTGCCCGGCGGCGAACTGTTCAGCGACCTGATGGCGCTCCTGCACGTCTGGCTCGGATCTCATCTCGACGTGCGGCTGCAGCTTTGCGTCGCCCGCCATTTACTGCCGGATGCGCAACTTTGCTGCCAGCAGGCGCATGCCGTCCAGCTTGGCCGTACCGCTGTGCTGCGTCCGCTGGATGCGCAAAAACAGGCTGACGACAGGATCACGATTTATCTGGGGCGCTATCAGCGCGTCCGGGAAAATATCTACCGCAGGGAGAGCGATGAAGATGGCGATTACCGCAGTTAAACCCTCCGCCAGGTTGCTGGCATTCCTTATGGTTACCGTCTTAACCGGCTGCGGCCTGACGCAGACCGTGAAAGACGGCGCCGTTTCCGTGACCCAGTCCATTTTTTACCCCCAGGTGAAAACGCTTCATCTGGATCTTCGCGCCCGGGAAGGGGTGAATAACAACGCCAAAGGCGCCTCCCTGGCGACGGTAGTGCGTATTTACCAGCTTAAGGACCGGCAGGCGTTCGACAATACTGACTACCCGTCGCTGTTTGCTGGCGATGGCCAGGCGCTGCAGGCGGACCGGGTGGCGGAAAAAGATGTTCGCCTGCGTCCGGGCGAATCGGTGACCGTCGATATGCCTATGGAAACCAGCGCGCAGTTTGTGGCGGTGGCGGCCATGTTTATCGATCCAGACCTGACGCAAAACAGCTGGCGGCTGGTACTCACCCGGGACGATCTTGACCCGGCGAGGCCGCGCATTATCGAAGCCAGCCAAAATCAACTGACGCTGCACCCGCTTAAGGAGAAGTGAAAATGCCTCGTCCCTCCCTGTATGACATCCTGTACGGCAACTTCGCCGGCGGGCTTGACCTGAATACTGTCAGCGAAACGGATCAGGTCATCCTGTCGGTGCTCGATAACATGCAGCGCATCCTCAACTGTCGGGCTGGAACGCTGGCGCATCTGCCGGACTACGGCCTGCCGGATATGACCGCTATCCTCCAGGGCATGCCGGCGTCGGCGCATCAGCTGATGAGCACGTTATCGGCGGTGTTGCTGAAATACGAACCGCGCCTGCAGCGGATCGCGGTGGTGATGCTCGATCAGCATGTGCCCGGCGAACTGCGCTATGCCATTGATGCGGAGCTGAAGGATATTGGCCTGGTGCGTTACGGCACAGAGTTTATGCCCGAGGGCAGGGTGTTGATCCGCCACCTCAAACGCCAGCAGTATCTTGACGCCCGCTCCGCCCTCTAATCTCTCGCTGAAAGACATCATGATGACAACACACGACGAACGCCACTATAAAACCGGTGGCGACCCGCGCACGCTGGCTGATTTTATTGCCCTGCGTGCGGAAATGAACAAGCTCAGCCACCCGGCGCGGCCGGATATTAACTGGCCGTATGCCGAGCAGCTTGCCCGCTCGCTGCTGGAGCATCACGGCGCGGATCTGCAGACTGTCGCCTGGTATACGCTGGCCCGCGCCAGGCTGGGCGGGCTGGCAGGGATCCACGAGGGGCTGTCGCTAATGGAGTCGCTGCTGGCCCACCAGGGGAAAAACCTGTGGCCGCAGGCGCTCCCGGCCCGGACAGAGATCTTCCGCACCCTGAGCAAGCGGCTGCGGCAGGTGATCCGCACTCTGAGTCTCGCCCCGGCGGATCTCGAATCGCTTGGGCAGGCTGAACGTTCGCTGCAAAGCTTCGACGCAGTGCTCCAGCGCCTTAAGATCGCGCCTGAAAACCCGCTGAGCGACCTGCGGGCGCTGCTGCACAGCACGGTAAGCCGCTTCGAGCATCTCGACCCTGCGCCAGCGCTCCCCACCGCGCCGCCGGTGGCGGTGTCTGACGCGGAACTTCCCGGCGCTCTGGTCAGCGAAGAGGATGCGGCGAAGGTTGAACCCGTGCCAGAACTAAAACGTAGGCCAAAGGCTGAGCCGCTTGCGCCGCCTTTACCTGCAAAGCGGCCCGCGCCAGTGGTGGCGTCTTCTCCGGCAACCGCGCCGCGCTGGAAGCCGTTTGTCGCCGGGATGGTCACCATGCTGGCGGTGACGGGCATCGCCGTCGGTGGATGGCTGGCGTTGCGTCAGTCCGATTTACCGCCCATTTCGGTGACCCAAAATGTGATACCGGGCCTGCCGGGGGCATCTCCCCTGATGCCGGTGGATCTGCCTCAGACGCAGCGCCAGCTTGGCGAGCTCGCCCGCCTGGCGCCGGACTGGGCGGTAAGCTACGGCGACCAGCTGGTCCGGCAGGCCCTGAGTCGCTGGCCGGATCAAGCACAACCGCTGGCGCAGCAGTGGCGGCAGCAGTTGAGCGCTGCCGCATTGCCCGCGGAAAACCTCACCGGCTGGTCCGAGGGAATGCAGCAGCTGCAGCGGCTCGCCGGCCAGCTCAATGCCCTCGACGAGCAGAAGGGGAGATACCTCACGGTGAGCGAACTGAAAACCGCAGTGTTTGCCATCATGCAGTCGTTTAACCGCGCCGTTCCGCTGGAGGAGGAGCTACGCCAGCTGGCCGTGCTTCCCGTTGAGCAACCCTGGCCTGCCGCCCGGGGAAGCCTCGCGGAGCTGCATCTGCAACAGCTGATCGTGGAGTATGCCCTGCTGAAGCGAAAGCAGTCGCCGCCCGCTGAGATCCCCCTACCGGTAAGCCCTCGGTGAGTGAGGCGGTTAAATAAAGTGTGCGCATGGCAACATTTTCTTTACATCATGATTGCAAGAACCGAACGCCCTTCGTAGTCTGAAAATGATTTAAATATACCGTTTGTGTTTGTATTGAAAATTTTATTTCAACCGCTGAGAGCATGCTATGAAGCACTGTAAAATCATCCTGTTAGTGGGGTTACTGGCCTGTTCCGCCTCGGCTTTGGCGGAGAAGATCGGCGTCTCAATGGCCTACTTCGATCAAAACTTTCTCACCATTATCCGCCAGTCCATTGAGAAAGAAGCTCAAGCCCGCCACGTCGACGTGCAGTTTGAAGACGCCCGCGGCGATACCGGACGTCAGGCCGATCAGGTGCAGAGCTTTATCGCCTCCGGCGTGGACGCGATCATCGTCGACCCGGTGGACTCCGCCAGCACCCCGCAGCTGACGAAGATGGCGCAGCAGGCCAAAATGCCGCTGGTGTATGTGAACCGGACGCCGGGGGATAAAACGTTACCGCCTGGCGTGGTGTTTGTCGGTTCGGACGAGCGGGAGTCCGGCACATTGCAGATGGAGGCGCTGGCGAAGCTGGCGAACTACAAAGGCAATGTCGCCATCATGATCGGCAATCTCACTGACGCCGGCGCGCTGCAGCGCACCAAAGACGTCGAGCAGGTGGTGGCCAAATATCCGGCAATGAAAGTGGTGCAGAAACAGCCGGCCAACTATTCCCGCAGCGAGGGAATGGATCTGATGCAGAACTGGACAGGCAACGGGGAAGCGATTGATATTGTGGCGGCGAACAACGATGAGATGGCGATTGGCGCGGCGATGGCGCTGGAGAAGAGCCAGAAGAAGCTGTTGATCGGTGGGATCGACGCCACGCCGGACGGGCTGAAAGCCCTGGCCAGCGATAAGATCCAGGTGACGGTCTTCCAGGACGCCGTCGGTCAGGGCAAAACGGCCTTAGCGGTAGCGCTGAAGCTGATTAAAGGAGAAAAGGTCGAGTCTCATGTCTGGATCCCGTTTGAGTTAGTGACCAAAGAAAACATGCAGACCTATGTGGAAAAGAGTCATTAACGGCAAGGCGCACGTGAACGAACTTTGCTGATAGAACCGGGCTGATAATGTGACGCCCGGGCAACGAAACCGGAGGAAAAGACATGGCAACGGCAAGAAGCGGCTATACGCTGCAGGTGATAAAGGCAGGGCAGCAGGGACATGTTGAAATGAGGTGGGGGCATCTCGCAGACGTTGATACGCGCGCGGCGGCGGCGGCCATCGTGCAGCAAATCGGGCGACCATCGTCCGCAGCGAGCCAGCAGGAGATCAGCCTGTCACTGACCAATGCCGCCAGCGGCATCTCGGTCGAGCTTCATCACCCGGCCTCAGGGGAAAGCGCCACCCCGGCTTTCATCGAGGGCGAATTAAAGAAAATTGTGCAGATCGTTGATGGCTATGAGGCGGCTGAAGAGACCCATATTGTGGAGTAGCGTGTCGTCCGGGTAAAAAAAATCCACGCCGCTGCGTGGATTTTTATGACGCGGTGGTGGCGAAAATGCCAGCCAGCGGGATCAGACGTTGAACAGGAAGTTCATCACATCGCCATCTTTCACGATGTAGTCTTTACCTTCAGCACGCATTTTACCGGCTTCTTTTGCACCCTGTTCGCCTTTGTAGGTAATAAAGTCTTCATAGGCGATGGTCTGCGCGCGGATAAAACCTTTTTCGAAGTCGGTGTGGATCTTACCGGCTGCCTGCGGGGCGGTTGCCCCGACCGGGATGGTCCATGCGCGAACTTCCTTCACCCCTGCGGTGAAGTAGGTCTGCAGATTCAGCAGCTCGTAACCGGCGCGGATCACGCGGTTGAGGCCTGGCTCTTCGAGACCCAGCTCGGCCATAAACTCGTCGCGGTCAGCGTCGTCCAGCTCGGCAATATCGGACTCAACGGCGGCGCAAACGGCGACGACCACAGAACCTTCGGCGGCGGCAATTTCACGGACTTTATCGAGATAAGGGTTATTCTCAAAGCCGTCTTCATTGACGTTGGCGATATACATGGTCGGCTTCAGCGTCAGGAAGCTGAGGTATTTAATCGCTGCTTTGTCTTCGTCGGTCAGGTTTTTCAGTGAACGCAGCATGCCGGCATTTTCCAGCTGCGGCAGGCATTTTTCCAGCGCCGCCAGCTCAGCTTTAGCGTCTTTATCGCCGCCTTTAGCTTTCTTCTGCACACGGTGGATAGCGCGCTCGCAGGTGTCCAGATCGGAGAGTGCCAGCTCGGTGTTGATAACGTCGATGTCGTCAGCCGGATCCACTTTGTTGTTAACGTGGATAATGTTGTCATTTTCAAAGCAGCGAACTACGTGGCCGATGGCTTCGGTTTCACGGATGTTGGTCAGAAACTGGTTGCCGAGACCTTCACCTTTGGACGCGCCTTTCACCAGGCCCGCGATATCAACGAATTCCATCGTCGTCGGCAGGATGCGCTGCGGTTTGACGATTTCAGCCAGCTTGTCCAGACGCGGATCGGGCATCGGTACGACACCGGTGTTCGGCTCAATGGTACAGAAGGGGAAGTTGGCCGCTTCAATACCCGCTTTGGTGAGCGCATTGAACAGGGTGGATTTGCCGACGTTGGGCAAACCGACGATACCGCATTTGAATCCCATGATTTAAATCACCTTAATCTTTGGATAATCAATCTGTTATAAGCAACAGATTGCAGAAAATTGAATAGCTTTGCCTATTATACACGGTGCGCGGCAAAAATGCCGCACGACAACGGCTTATTGCGCCTTAAAGGCATGTAAGCGGTTGGTGGCTTTGGTCAGCCCGTCCTTTAACCAGATTTCGGTGCAGCGCGCCGCTTCGTCGACAGCATCATCAATCAGTTTCTGCTCGCTGGCCGGCGGTTTGCCGAGTACAAAGCCGACAACCTTGTTTTTGTCACCCGGATGGCCGATCCCGACGCGTAAGCGGTGAAAGTTCGGGTTATTGCCGAGCTTACTGATGATGTCCTTCAGGCCGTTGTGGCCGCCATGGCCACCGCCAAGCTTGAATTTCGCCACCCCGGGCGGCAAATCCAGCTCATCATGGGCGACCAGAATTTCATCCGGGTTAATGCGATAAAAGGTCGCCATTGCAGCCACTGCTTTACCGCTGAGGTTCATAAACGTCGTAGGAACCAGCAGGCGAACGTCTTCGCCCGCCAGATTGATGCGCGAGGTGTAGCCGAAGAACTTGCTCTCTTCGCGCAGCGGCGCACGATGGCGATCCGCCAGTAAATCTACATACCAGGCGCCAGCGTTGTGCCGGGTGGCGGCATATTCCGCACCGGGGTTGGCCAGGCCGACAATCAGTTTAATGGTCACGTTTTCTTTCCTGCATGGGGCATTCTCTGCCGCGTAGTGTACTGTCTGCGGGCGCGCTTGACAAAGTTCTGCCCACGAGACAATACCAGCATTGATGATTACCCACCTGAATCATTAGAATTTGATATTGTTCAGAGGCTTATTTGTAAATATTTGTCTAATCGGTGTTCACTAATGTGATCGTGGGCGCACTCCAGGGCAGGGACCCTGTCTATACTACACCTATAAGATTTGGGGATATTCCCTGGCAACCCAAAGTCCGGAGGTGACACATGAAACGCAAAAACGCTTCGTTACTCGGTAACGTACTCATGGGGTTAGGGTTGGTGGTGATGGTTGTGGGGGTAGGTTACTCCATTCTGAACCAGCTTCCGCAGCTTAACCTGCCGCAATTCTTTGCACATGGCGCAATCTTAAGCATCTTCGTTGGCGCCGTGCTCTGGCTGGCCGGTGCCCGTATTGGCGGCCACGAGCAGGTCAGCGACCGCTACTGGTGGGTGCGCCACTATGATAAACGCTGCCGTCGTAATCAGCATCGCCACAGCTAACCGTAGCATGATTTCCCGCATCGGCCCCTGAAGGCCGATGCGTTTTCCTGTGACTCTCGTTATTTCCTCCTCTTTTCCCCATCACCATACGACCCCATTCCGTCCTGACCTCCGTGCTGCTAAGGTTGCCACCAAAATGAATAGCTAATGAGGTTTTCGCTTGACCCTGACGTTACGTCAGGCAGCAGAGTAGCGGACCTGGCCACAGAGAGGAGCAGTCATGTTAATTCAGGTGGGAGAGCTGGCGAAGCGCGCCGGAATGACGGTGCGTACGCTGCATCATTATGAACAGACGGGGCTGTTAACGCCTTCGGCCAGAAGCGAGGCGGGCTATCGGCTCTATAACCTGTCCGCGGTTCAGCGCCTGCATATGATAAAGGCGCTGGCGCAGGCCGGGCTGACGCTCGCCACCATCAAGGACTATCTCGATCGGCAAACGCTGTCGCTACCCGAGCTGCTGACGCAGCAGATAGAGACGCTCAACGCCCAATTGCGCGATGTCGGCAGGCTGCGCGACCGGCTGTTGGTGCTGCGCGAGGCGCTGGCGGGCGGCAATGAACCCGATCTGGAGTCCTGGCTACAGACGCTGGAGTTAATGAAAATGTACGATCGTTGGTTTAGTCAACAGGAGTTAGCCGCGCTGCCGTTTGCGGCACAGGATGAACAGCGCGCGCAGGCGTGGCGCGAGCTAACAGAGGAGGTGCAGACGCTGATGGCGAGCGGCTGCCCGACGGACAGTCCGCAGGCGATGAGTCTGGCGACGCGCTGGATGGAGCGCCTGGAGCAGGATACGGCAGGGCGCCCGGAGTTTCTGACCCGCCTGAACGAGATGCATGCCGCCGAGCCGCAAATGGTTGAACAGACCGGCGTCACCCCGGCCATCATCGCCTTTATCACCGAGGCCTTTGCCGAAAGCAAACTGGCCATCTGGGCTCGTTACCTCGACGACGAGGAGATGGCGTTCACCCGCCGACACTATTTCGACCGGCTACAGGAGTGGCCTGCGCTGGTGGCGAAGCTGCATCAGGCGTGCCGGGAGGGCGTAGCGCCGGACTCGGCGTCGGGTCAGGCGCTGGCCCGGGCGTGGCTTGAACTGTTTCAGTCCTATGCCGGTACCCGGCCGCAGACGTTGCAGAAGTTTCGTCGGGCAATGGAGCAGGAGCCGCATTTGATGAAGGGCACCTGGATGACGCCGGCGGTGCTGAGCTGGCTGCAGCAGGCGACCGGAGCCTTGATGCGGCAGGCGCAGGGGCCTGCCGCCGGGTGATCACAGGTCAGCCAGCGCGGCCTGACGATCGGGGTAGAAGCTCAGGCGTCCGGGCAGCGGCTTGACGCCGGCGCGCGCTAACGTGCGCAGCGGCTGAAACTCGAGGTTAGATACGCGCAATTCACAGCCTTCCGGCAGCTTGTTCACAAAGCGCTGGAAGGCATCCAGACCACCGGCGTCGAGAACCGGCACCGCGTCCCATTTCAGCACCACGATGCGCTTGCCGGCGATCCGGGTCTCCAGGTCGTTGAACAAGCCTTCGGCGGCGGCAAAGAACAGCGGCCCAATCACCCGCAGCACCAGCACATCGTCTGGCACCTCGACGTTGACCGGCGCCAGATGGGTCATGCGCGCGATACGGCGCATAAACAACAGCGAGGCCAGCACGATCCCGACGCTGATGGCAATCACCATATCAAACAGCACCGTCAGCGACATGCACATCAGCATCACCACGATGTCGTCTTTCGGTGCGTGGCGCAGCAGGTTGATCACTTTATGCGCCTCGCTCATATTCCATGCCACCATCAGCAGCAGGGCGGCCATCGCCGACAGCGGCAGCCAGGAGAGCAGCGGGGCGAGGATCAGCAGCGCCAGGATCACCAGCAGGGCGTGGATCACGGCGGCAACCGGCGATGTGGCGCCGGCGCGGACGTTCGCCGCCGAGCGGGCAATCGCCGCGGTGGCAGTGATCCCGCCGAAGAACGGCGCAACGATGTTGCCCAGCCCCTGGCCAATCAGCTCGCTATTGGCTTTATGCTTGGTACCGGTCATGCCATCAAGCACCACCGCGCACAGCAGAGACTCAATGGCGCCGAGCATCGCCATGGAGAAGGCGGCAGGCAGCAGAGCCTGCAGCGAGGCCCAGCTCAGGGTAAAGTTTGAACCCGGCATATCCCAGGGGAGTACCAGCTGCGGCAGCAGCTGTGGAATGCCGTTGCCCTGAGTGCCGTCTGCCAGCTGATAGTGGAACTGCGAGCCAATTGTGGCGACATCGCCGCCGAGCAAATTAACCACCAGCATCACCGCGCAGCCGGCCAGCAGCGCCGGAAGGTGGCCCGGCAGACGGATACCCAGCCGCGGCCAGAGGATCAGAGTGCCGAGAGTGACGACGCCGATGGCGGCATCGCCGGGGTTAATCGTTGGCAGGGCCATCGCCAGCGCTGCCACTTTCTGCAGGTAATGCTCCGGCACATGGGGCATCTGCAGGCCGAGGAAGTCTTTAATCTGCATGGTACCGATGGTGATACCGATCCCGGAGGTGAAACCGAGAGTCACCGACAGCGGGATATATTCGATAAGACGGCCAAAGCGCGCCAGACCAAAGAGAATTAAAAAGATCCCCGACATCAGCGTCGCCACCAGTAGCCCCGCCAGACCAAACTGCTGGGAAACCGGATAGAGGATCACCACAAAGGCGGCGGTCGGGCCGGAAACGCTAAAGCGTGACCCGCCGGTTAAGGCGATCACAATCCCTGCCACCGCTGAGGTATAGAGGCCGTACTGCGGCGGCACACCGCTGCCAATCGCCAGCGCCATCGCCAGCGGAATCGCAATGATCCCGACGGTGATCCCGGCGATCAGGTCGCGGGTAAAGCGGGCGGTGGTGTACTTTTCTTTCCAACAAGCGTCGATGAGGGCGCGGAAAGGCATCACATGTGAGGAAAATAATCTGTTCACAATAATGTTTCATCCATGAGCGCATCATCTGTCAACTAAATGGCAGGTGAAGGAGGCATTGGTCATTTCCACGTCATCCTTCGGGATGCCTCTGTGTTGGCTGCGTTCATTTACCCCGGTCACGTACTGCCTGTACGCTCCCGGGGATTCATTCACTTGCCGCCTTGACGCATGCCGAATGATTTTGTGGAAGAATTAAAAATTCAGAGACAAAAAAACCCGCCGCAGCGGGTTTTTATGCTCGGCTCGATTAATGTTCGAACATAGCAGAGATAGATTCTTCATTGCTGATACGGCGAATAGCTTCAGCCAGCATACCGGAGAGCGTCAGAGTACGCACTTTATCCAGCGCTTTAATTTCGGGTGCCAGCGGAATGGTATCGCAAACGACAAATTCATCAATCACAGAGTTTTTGATGTTCTGGATAGCGTTACCGGAGAAGATCGGGTGCGTTGCGTAAGCGAATACGCGTTTCGCGCCACGCTCTTTCAGCGCTTCTGCCGCTTTACACAGGGTGCCGCCGGTGTCGATCATATCGTCGACCATCACGCAGTCACGACCAGCCACGTCGCCGATGATATGCATCACCTGGGAGACGTTGGCGCGCGGACGGCGCTTGTCGATGATAGCCATATCGGTATCATTCAGCAGTTTAGCGATAGCGCGGGCACGCACGACGCCGCCGATGTCCGGAGAAACCACAATCGGGTTGTCCAGGTTCAGCTGCAGCATATCTTCCAGCAGGATTGGGCTGCCGAACACGTTATCAACTGGCACATCGAAGAAGCCCTGGATCTGTTCTGCGTGCAGGTCAACGGTCAGCACGCGGTCAACGCCGACGCTGGACAGGAAATCTGCCACCACTTTCGCGGTGATTGGCACACGAGCAGAACGAACACGACGGTCCTGGCGAGCATAACCGAAGTAAGGGATAACGGCGGTGATACGACCTGCCGAAGCACGACGCAGAGCATCAACCATAACAACCAGTTCCATCAGGTTGTCATTGGTGGGAGCACAAGTGGACTGGATGATGAAAATATCACCACCGCGTACGTTTTCATTGATTTGTACGCTGACTTCGCCGTCGCTAAAACGACCTACAGCGGCGTCGCCAAGAGAAGTGTACAGGCGGTTGGCAATACGTTGTGCTAGTTCCGGGGTGGCGTTACCAGCAAAAAGCTTCATATCAGGC
Source organism: Klebsiella sp. PK18 (assembly GCF_057784655.1). Classification (NCBI taxonomy): domain Bacteria; kingdom Pseudomonadati; phylum Pseudomonadota; class Gammaproteobacteria; order Enterobacterales; family Enterobacteriaceae; genus Klebsiella; species Klebsiella sp. PK18. The sequence goes on from NZ_CM173493.1 coordinate 2,050,199, forward strand.
ACGAGAAGAACCTCAGGCATGCGTCCAGTGGTGGATGAGTGGGCCAATAATGTGCGGGCTGGCGCCATTCGATCCAGTCGGTGTATTTAAAGAGCACGATGCAACGTCTGGAACAGGGTGACGTTGTCACCGTAACTCAATTTCCCCGGTTGACTCGTTATCGTTGCGCCATCACGGCGCAGGATTCAGAGCAGGGCCTGCTTGAGCGGCGAGAGGTTAACTCCACGCGCTACAAAGCCATTTAGCCATGCCGGGGCAGTGTCCAGCACCTGACGGGCAGCGGATTCGGTGTTAAATTCAGCAAACACACAGGCCCCTGTGCCGGTCAGGCGTGACGGCGCATATTCTAACAGCCAGGAAAGCGCTGCATCAACCTCGCGAAAACGTTTTCTTGCGATAAGCTCGCAATCGTTGCTGAATTCACAATTTAATAACGTATTAATTGACCGGCGCGGGGTATTTCGTGGTAGCTCCGGATCGCGAAAAATGACTGGCGTCGGAATACTGACCCCCGGGTGCGCCACCAGGTACCATTTTTCCTCGGGCTCCACCGGCGTCAGAATTTCGCCGACTCCTTCGGCAAAGGCGGCATGACCGCGCACGAAGACCGGCACATCGGCCCCCAGCTGAAGGCCCAGGGTCGCCAGCTCCTCTTCCGAGAGACCGCAGCCCCAGAGATGGTTGAGCGCCACCAGCACGGTGGCGGCATTGGATGAGCCGCCGCCCAGGCCGCCGCCCATCGGCAGGCGCTTGTCGACACTGATATCGGCGCCGCTACCCGCCGGCAGGCGGTCGCTTTCGCTGGCGGCACGCATCAGCAGACGCGCGGCGCGAACGATCAGGTTCTCCTCGTCCGGCACGCCGGCCACCGGCGTCAGCAGGCGCAGTTGACCGTCAGTTCGCGGTTCGATGGTCAAGGTGTCGCCATAGTCGAGAAACTGAAACAGCGTCTGCAGGGTATGGTAACCATCGGCCCGCTGGCCGGTGATATATAAAAACAGATTCAGTTTTGCAGGAGAGGGCCAGCGGCTCATCATTTCACGATCCAGTTATCCATCTTCAGCTTGATGCGCTGAGCGCCATTGTTCAGCTCGACATTAGACGGCAGGGCTGGCTGGGTATCGCTGGTGTAGCCGCCGTAGGTGACGTGCCAGGTTTTGCCATTTTGCGTGTAGTTGAGTTCACGCAGACGGTACTGATCGTCCAGCGAATAGTCGGTGGCGTCGCCCGGCAGGCCGATGATCCACTGGCGCAGGCTGTTCAGCGGGATCGGCATCCCGGTCAGGCGGCCGATCATCTCTTCGGCATCGGTGGCGGTGTAGGTCTGGCCTTTGTTATCGATCAGCTGCACGCTGCCTGGCTGCGCGGTCAGCGACAGCTCGGTGCTGCCCAGCGGGTTGGTCAGCAGCAGGCGATAGCGGTCCTGGCCGGTCTGTTGCCAGAAGAAGCGAGCATAGACTTTTTGCTCATCGGAAAGATAGGCAAACGCCCCGCGAGTCTGGAACTGGTTGAGGCTGCGAACAGCCTGCTGGTGCTGACGCCACTGCGGCGAATCCGGGCTTTTGCCAGGCCCTTGCGGCGTATGAAGAGAACAGGCGGTGAGGACGAGGCTGGCCAGCGGCAGCAAGCGGAACAGTCGATTCATAATGATGACAAATCCTTGATGTCTACAGGGAAAAACGGCGGCAGGGGAATAGCGGGCCGATTTGTGTAGCAGGTTACATTTATAACCCTTAATGCTAGCGTCGCCGGGCGATAGCGTCTACGTTCAAGTTGTCTGAAATCAAAAAATTAACGTTAATGGCGGTCTTGCTTTGGCTATTACTCCAAAAGGGGAGCCTCTCTTTTATTGATTACGCGCATCCTGTATGATGCACTCAGACTAACCTTAGCAACGCTGGTACTACTCCCTCACAATGACCCTTTTAGCTCTTGGCATCAATCACAAAACAGCGCCGGTCGACCTGCGAGAACGCGTGACGTTTTCGCCGGAAACGCTCGATCAGGCGCTGGAGAGCTTGCTGGCTCAGCCGATGGTGCAGGGTGGGGTAGTGCTGTCGACCTGCAACCGCACGGAACTCTATCTCAGCGTCGAAGAGCAGGACAATCTGCAGGAAGCGCTGATCCGCTGGCTGTGCAACTATCACGGCCTCAACGAAGAAGACCTGCGTAAGAGCCTCTACTGGCACCAGGATAATGACGCCGTCAGCCATCTGATGCGCGTCGCCAGCGGCCTCGATTCGCTGGTGCTGGGCGAGCCGCAGATCCTCGGCCAGGTGAAAAAAGCGTTTGCTGATTCCAGCCGCGGTCATCTGAACGTCAGCGAACTGGAGCGGATGTTCCAGAAGTCGTTCTCGGTGGCAAAGCGTGTGCGTACCGAAACCGATATCGGCGCCAGCGCCGTTTCCGTCGCGTTCGCCGCCTGTACCCTGGCGCGGCAAATCTTTGAATCGCTCTCCAGCGTCACCGTGTTACTGGTCGGCGCCGGTGAAACCATCGAACTGGTGGCGCGCCATCTTCGCGAACATCACGTGCGCAAAATGGTGATTGCCAACCGCACCCGCGAACGCGCCCAGGCGCTTGCGGACGAAGTGGGCGCCGAGGTGATTGCCCTCAGCGATATCGACGAACGGCTGAAAGAGGCCGACATTATTATCAGCTCCACCGCCAGCCCGCTGCCGATCATCGGCAAAGGCATGGTGGAGCGCGCGCTTAAGGCGCGGCGTAACCAGCCGATGCTGCTGGTGGATATCGCCGTTCCGCGCGATGTCGAACCAGAGGTCGGCAAACTGGCCAACGCCTACCTTTACAGCGTCGACGATCTGCAAAACATCATTCAGCATAACCTGGCGCAGCGTAAAGCCGCGGCGGTGCAGGCGGAATCGATCGTCGAGCAGGAGACCAGCGAATTTATGGCCTGGCTGCGCGCGCAGAGCGCCAGCGAGACGATTCGCGAATACCGCTCTCAGTCTGAGCAGGTCCGTGAGGAGCTGACCGCGAAGGCGCTGGCCGCGCTGGAGCAGGGCGGTGATGCCCAGGAAATTATGCAGGATCTGGCCCGCAAGCTGACCAACCGTCTGATCCACGCGCCAACCAAATCTCTTCAGCAGGCCGCCCGTGACGGGGACGACGAACGCCTGCATATTCTGCGCAACAGCCTCGGGCTGGAATAGCGCACCTTTCTCTTATTTTCAGGACAGGGTGAATTCACGCCTATGAAGTCTTCTATTGTTGCCAAACTGGAAGCGTTGTACGAGCGCCATGAAGAAGTGCAGGCGCTGCTCGGCGATGCCGCGACGATTGCCGATCAGGATAAATTCCGCGCGTTGTCGCGGGAATATGCTCAACTGAGCGATGTGGCGCGCTGCTATACCGACTGGCGTCAGGTGCAGGAGGATATCGAAACTGCGCAGATGATGCTCGACGATCCGGAGATGCGCGAAATGGCGCAGGAAGAGCTGCGTGACGCCAAAGAAAAAGGCGACCAGCTGGAGCAACAGCTGCAGGTACTGCTGCTGCCGAAAGATCCCGATGACGAGCGTAACGCTTTCGTGGAAGTGCGCGCCGGAACCGGCGGCGACGAAGCGGCGCTGTTTGCCGGCGATCTGTTCCGCATGTACAGCCGCTACGCCGAATCGCGCCGCTGGCAGGTGGAGATCCTCAGCGCCAACGAAGGTGAACACGGCGGATTCAAAGAGGTGATCGCCAAATTCAGCGGCGACGGCGTTTACGGTCGGCTGAAATTTGAATCCGGCGGCCATCGCGTGCAGCGTGTGCCGGCCACCGAATCGCAGGGGCGTATTCATACCTCCGCCTGCACCGTGGCGGTGATGCCGGAGCTGCCGGAAGCCGAAATGCCGGACATTAACCCGGCGGATCTGCGCATCGATACTTTCCGCTCCTCCGGCGCGGGCGGTCAGCACGTCAACACCACCGACTCAGCTATCCGTATTACTCACCTGCCGACCGGCATCGTGGTGGAGTGTCAGGACGAACGTTCCCAGCATAAAAACAAAGCCAAGGCGTTGTCAGTGCTGGGGGCGCGTATCCGCGCCGCCGAAGTGGCCAAGCGTCAGCAGGCGGAAGCCTCCACGCGCCGTAACCTGCTGGGCAGCGGCGATCGTAGCGACCGTAACCGCACTTACAATTTCCCACAGGGGCGCGTGACCGACCACCGCATCAACCTGACGCTTTATCGTCTGGATGAAACCATGGAAGGCAAACTCGATATGCTGATTGAGCCAATTGTTCAGGAATATCAGGCCGATCAGCTGGCGGCGCTGTCCGAGCAGGAATGATGACCTTTCAGGCCTGGCTGCAGCAGGCGATCGCCCGGCTGCGTGAAAGCGACAGCCCGCGACGCGATGCCGAGATCCTGCTGGGACATGTTACCGGCCGGGCGCGCACCTGGATTTTGGCCTTCGGCGAAACGACGCTGTCCGCTGACGAGGCGACGACGCTGGAGGCGCTCCTGCAGCGACGTCAGCGCGGAGAACCCATTGCCCACCTGGTTGGGCAGCGTGAGTTCTGGTCGCTGCCGCTGTTCGTCTCCCCGGCGACGCTGATCCCCCGACCGGATACCGAGTGTCTGGTGGAGCAGGCGCTGGCGCGACTGCCTGCCGCGCCGTGCCGTATTCTCGACCTCGGCACCGGGACCGGCGCCATTGCTCTGGCGCTGGCCAGCGAGCGTCCGGATTGCGAGGTCACCGCGGTGGATGTGATGCCGGACGCCGTGGCGCTGGCATTGCGCAATGCCGCTCATCTGGACATCGCTAACGTGACGATACGGCAAAGCGACTGGTTTAGCGCGCTGGCCGGGCAGCGTTTTGCCATGATCGTCAGTAATCCACCCTATATCGACGCCGCCGACCCGCATCTCGCCGAGGGCGATGTGCGCTTTGAGCCGTTGACGGCGCTGGTTGCTGCCGATCAGGGGCTGGCGGATCTGGCGCAGATTATCCGCGAGGGACGGCAGTATCTGCTGCCCGGCGGCTGGATGCTGCTGGAGCATGGCTGGACCCAGGGCGAGGCGGTTCGCGCCCTGTTCCGCGAAGCGGGCTATCTCGACGTCGCGACCTGTCGCGACTATGGCGACAATGAACGTCTGACTCTCGGACGTTTACCCGACATGGAGAACGTTGGCTGATGAACTTATTCACGGCTGTCCTCTACCTGCACATCGCCAGCGTGGTGGTGTCGGTAGGATTGTTCGTTTTACGTTACTGGTGGATGTATCATCAGAGCCCGCTGCTGAACCAGCGGTGGGTGCGAATTGCGCCGCACTGCAGCGATACGCTGCTGTTTCTCAGCGGTGCGGGTTTAATGGCGATAACGCACTACCTGCCGTTCACCGAAGACGGCGCATGGCTGACTGAAAAGCTGTTTGGCGTTATCATTTACATCGCATTAGGTTTTATCGCGCTGGGCCGCCGTCGTCCGCGCAGCCAGCAGAGCCGTTTTATCGCGTTCCTGCTGGCGCTGGTGGTGTTGTTTATTATCATTCAACTCGCCATCACAAGAATACCGATACTGGGGTAGGGCATGGGGTCATTAGCGGATTTCGAATTTAACAAAGCGCCATTGTGTGATGGCATGGTCCTCATTTCTGAACAGGTCCGCGACGATTTTCCGTCGCGTTTTGTCGAGGAAGAGCTGCAGCGGCTGCTGCGCCTCGCGCAGGAGGAGATTGCGCCGTCGTGGGACCAGGAGCGCCAGATAGAACGCCTGCTGGCGCTGTTTTACGACGAGTGGGGCTTTGGCGCTTCGCAGGGCATTTATCGTCTTTCCGACGCGTTATGGCTGGATAAAGTGCTGGTCAACCGTCAGGGGAGCGCGGTGTCGTTAGGCGCGATCCTGCTGTGGATCGCCCAGCGCCTGGCGCTGCCGGTGGTGCCGGTGATCTTCCCGACCCAAATGCTGTTGCGTGCGGATCCGGAAACCAGCGAAGAGATGTGGCTGATTAATCCGTTTAACGGCGAGACCCTCGACGAACATACCCTGGAGGTATGGCTGAAGGGCAACATCGGGCCGGTGGCGGAACTGTTTAATGAAGATCTCGACGAAGCGGATAACGCCGAGGTGATCCGCAAGCTGCTGGACACCCTGAAGTCGGCGCTGATGGAAGAGCGGCAGATGGAGCTGGCTCTGCGCGCCAGCGAAGCGCTGCTGCAGTTTAACCCGGAAGATCCGTATGAGATCCGCGACCGCGGGCTGATATACGCCCAGCTGGACTGCGATCACGTGGCGCTGTTGGATCTGAGCTATTTCGTTGAGCAGTGCCCGGAGGATCCGATCAGTGAGATGATCCGCGCGCAGATCAACACGATTTCGCACAAACAAATTACATTGCATTAGTCTGGAACCATTCCGGTTACACCCTGATAAGGCGAACTTATGAAACAAAAAGTGGTTAGCATTGGTGATATCAACGTAGCAAACGACCTGCCGTTCGTGCTGTTCGGCGGGATGAACGTGCTGGAGTCGCGCGACCTGGCGATGCGCATCTGCGAACATTACGTCACCGTTACGCAGAAGCTTGGCATCCCCTACGTCTTCAAAGCCTCCTTTGATAAAGCCAACCGTTCCTCCATCCACTCCTATCGTGGTCCGGGTCTGGAAGAAGGGATGAAGATTTTCCAGGAGCTGAAGCAGACCTTTGGCGTGAAAATCATCACCGACGTTCATGAAGCCAGCCAGGCGCAGCCGGTGGCTGACGTGGTGGACGTGATCCAGCTTCCGGCCTTCCTCGCGCGCCAGACTGACCTGGTGGAAGCGATGGCCAAAACCGGGGCGGTGATCAACGTCAAGAAGCCGCAGTTCGTCAGCCCGGGTCAGATGGGCAATATCGTCGATAAGTTTATCGAAGGCGGTAACGACAAAGTGATCCTCTGCGACCGCGGCGCTAACTTCGGTTACGACAACCTGGTCGTGGATATGCTCGGCTTCGGCGTGATGAAGAAAGCCTCCAACAACTCGCCGGTTATCTTCGACGTCACCCACGCGCTGCAGTGCCGCGACCCGTTTGGCGCCGCTTCCGGCGGTCGTCGTGCGCAGGTGAGCGAGCTGGCCCGCGCCGGTATGGCGGTGGGTATCGCCGGTCTGTTTATCGAAGCGCATCCGGATCCGGACCACGCGAAATGCGACGGCCCGTCCGCGCTGCCGCTGGATAAACTGGAGCCGTTCCTCAAGCAGATGAAAGCGATTGACGATCTGGTGAAAAGCTTCGACGAGCTGGATACCAGCAAGTAAGCCTGACCGCATCACTGAAAAAGCCTGCCGGTGTTAACACCGGCAGGCTTTTTTTTCGCCCGGACTCCGCCGGGCGGGTAAGCGGGGTCAGGCGAAAATGGTCATCAGATAGGCGGCGAACAGCGCCAGGTGGGCCGCGCCGTTCAGCACATTGGTGCGCCCGGTGGAGAAGGAGATATGGCACAGCACCAGCGAAGCGACCATCACCACCATCTCCGGGGCGCCAAGGCCAAAGCGCAGCTCATTGCCGGTCAGGAAGGCGATGAGGGTGACCACCGGGACCGTCAGCGAGATGGTGGCCAGTACGGAGCCGAAAAACAGGTTCATCGCCCGCTGTACCTGATTGTTGAGCACCGCTTTGAGGGCGCCAAGGCCTTCCGGCGACAGGATCAGCAGGGCCACCAGGAAGCCGGTAAAGGCCACCGGGGCGTTCATGCTGGTCAACAGTGTTTCCAGCGGATTGGCGTTCATTTTGGTGACCGCGATCACTGCCACCAGGTGCACCAGCAGCCAGGCGGTATGCCACCCGCTGCTGTGGGCAGACGGTTTACCGTGGTGCGGGTCGTCATCGTCGCTGTCGTCTTCATGCTCATAAACAAACAGACTCTGATGGGTTTTGGTTTGAATCAGCAGGAAAACGCCGTACATGGCCGCCGAGATCACCGCCACCAGCAGCGATTGCCCGGTGCTGAAGTTTGCGCCCGGCAGCGCCATCGGAAACACCAGCACGATAATCGCCAGCGGAAACAGGGCGATAAGATACTGCTTAATGCCGAACAGATTCATATATTGGGTGGCAAATTTACGCCCGCCCAGCAGCAGAGAGAAACCGACCAGACCGCCGGTGACGATCATAATAATGGAGTAGAGCGTATCACGCATCAGGGTCGGCGCGGCGTCGCCGGTGGCCATTAAGGCGGAGATCAGACTGACCTCAAGGATAACCACCGACAGACTGAGAATCAGTGAGCCATAGGGTTCGCCCAGGCGGTGGGCGAGGACGTCGGCGTGGCGGACCACGCTGAAGGCGCTGCTTAAAATACCGACCAGCGCGAGGATATTAATTGCGATAACCACTGGCAGTGACTGGCTGCTGCCCCAGAAAAACAGCACCGCCAGCGCCAGCACCGGAAAGACGAGGGAAGACTCCTTATGGCGGGTTTTTACCGCCTCATGTGCATGGGTCATGAACCATCTCCATTTATGCAGGTGTTATAATTATAAAAACGTAGGGCGGTAAAGTAACAGATTTTGATAAATTACCGCTGGTTTTTTACTTAAATTTACGGGTATCGAGTGATATCTTGATTAGTTTATTATAATTTATGTTTACCACTATTTAGTTCTTACTATTCAGATAATTACTAAAATAATTTTTCTACTCATTTTGACCTTGATAGCCAGCCGCTTGCGTACCAGACTTAAATTTAATGCTCAAACAGGAGGTCAGTATGCCCTATCGCAATAAACAAGAACTCCCCGACAGCGTTCAGCATGTTCTGCCTGCTCATGCGCAGGAAATTTATAAAGAAGCGTTTAACAGCGCCTGGGATCAATATAAAGATAAAGATGAGCGGCGCGATGACGCCAGCCGCGAAGAGACGGCGCACAAAGTCGCCTGGGCGGCGGTGAAGAACAGCTACGAGAAAGGCGATGATGATAAGTGGCATAAGAAAAAATAATTGCTGACGCCGCTTTTATGCTTGCCAGCGCCCCGCTGATTGCTTATTGAAGGATAAAGCTGGATAATATTTCAGCAATATTGACGGATGCATGAGACGAACGCCGGGAAGCGGGCAGTGGCGGAGGTAGTAAACAGTGTTAACTCGTGATTTCTTAATGAATGCGGATTGTAAGACAGCGTTTGGCGCTATTGAGGAATCGCTACTCTGGTCGGCAGAACAACGTGCAGCCTCGCTGGCGGCGACGCTGGCCTGTCGCCCGGATGATGGCTCAGTATGGATCTTTGGCTACGGTTCGCTTATCTGGAACCCGGCGCTCAATTATCGCGAGTCCTGCACCGGTACGCTGCCGGGCTGGCATCGTGCGTTTTGCCTGCGGTTGACCGCCGGGCGCGGTAGCGCCTGCCAGCCGGGCCGCATGCTGGCTCTCAAAGAGGGCGGCCGAACCACCGGCGTCGCCTATCGTTTGCCTGACGACACGCTGGAAGAAGAACTGACCCTGCTGTGGAAGCGGGAGATGATCACCGGCTGCTATCTGCCCACCTGGTGCAAGCTGGAACTGGACGACGGACGGACGGTGAATGCCCTGGTGTTTATTATGGATCCGCGCCATCCACTGTTTGAACCGGATACCAGCGCCCAGGTTATCGCCCCGCTGATCGCTCGAGCCAGCGGGCCGCTCGGCACCAACGCCCAGTATCTGTTTTCGCTCGAGCAGGCGCTAAGCAAGCTGGGGATGCACGACGCCAGTCTCGATGACCTGGTGGCCAGCGTACGCGCGCTGTTGGGCGAGAGTCCGACGCCGGGCCTGGCCTGAGCGCGCGCAAAAGAAAAACGCCCGGCATGGCCGGGCGTCCGATTGCTGACCAGTAAGGAAAAAGCGTGGTTTTTCCTTACTGGTGGTTATCAGCCGAAAATCAATAAATTGATTTTCCCTGTTATTTTTCTGGTGCAATCTGCAAGTACAATGATTGCATGAGGTTTGTCATGAATCTCACGCCCGGCACGGCCGGGCGTGTGTTCTGATAGTAACTGTCAGGCCGGAACGTAGCTGATGGAGTGCTCCAGTGACTGGCTGTGACTGTCGATAAGCACGTTCCAGGTGCCGCTGTAGGGCACCGTCAGATAGGCGCTATCCCGATCCTGCACGCTCAGAATATCCGCATGGCTATCGCCCGGGACCTTCGCGCTCATTAGATGAATATGGCAGCGCTCTGAACACCGCACCACCAGTGTGTCACCACCAAATAACGTCAAACTTGCTTTAACCATCGCCATTTTTGTACCCCGTTTCTGTCCCGCTACAGCATCCTGCCCACCCAGTCCTCGCGTGATATTGTTCACACTTTGCTCTGTGCATCACACCAAACGGCGCGGGCCGGGATGCTGATTTTGATCAAAAAAAGGGATAAAGATTAAACAAAAATGACGTTGTTCCTGAAAGCATTCAGCTAACGTTTTTTTTGTCTCTTCAAGCGCCAATACGTGACATTTCATCCCGTTCGACGGCCTACATTCAGAAGGTCAGCACTTTATCTGCCGCCAGCGTCCACTGGGCCAGCTCAACCAGAGTACCGACCTCCACGCCGTCAATCAGCGGTAGCGCGCTGACGCCGCGGCCGTCCGCGCAGGTTTTGCACAACTTCACCGGCACCTGCTGGGCGGTGAGGATCTCCAGCATCTGCTGCACATTGTATCCTTCCGCCGGCTTCTGCCCGCGCAGCCCGGCGGTGACGGCGTCGGACATCAGAAACAGCTTGAGATCGAGGTCGGACTGTTGCTCGCGCAGGGCAATGGCCAGGCGCAGGCTGTTGAACAGGGATTCGCTGCCATAGGCGGCGCCGTTGGCGATAATCACAATACGTTGCATACAAACTCCTTCTTAAAGGCACGGTTATTGCTTTACCGCAGTATAAAGCGTTAACCCGGAGGAGGGGTATGAATAATACGACTGGTCACGCGCACGATGAGACGGCCTGGCTGCAGCTGGCGCGTCGCCTGCAAAAACAACAGCTTCAGCAGCTTAGCCAACTGGGAGAACTGGCCAGCCAGCTCAGCGCGCTGGTGCATATGCTGCAGTGTGAGCGCGGGGCATCGAATATTTTTCTTTGCTCGGGCGGCCAACTGTATGCGGCGGAGTGTCGGGCGGGCGGGGCGCTGGTTGATGAGCGGTTAGCGCTGTTCTATGCCAGCCTCGAACGGGCACGTACGGTCGCCGGCAGCGCGCTGTGCTGGCGCATTGCCAAGGCGGTTGGCGATCTGCTGCAGCTTCCGGCGCTGCGTGAGCAGATCGCCCGCCGGCAGATTGCCGCGGAAGCCGCGACGGAGCAGTTCAGCCGTGTCATCCGCCATCTGCTGAACATCGTCCCGCAGCTCAATGACAGCATTGACGATCCGCCGGTGGCCGGCCGCATGGTCGCGCTGTACAGCTTTATGCAGGGTAAAGAGCTGGTGGGTCAGGAGCGCGCGCTGGGCGCTCTGGGCTTTACCCGCGGCGAGTTCAGCGACAGCCTGCGCCAGCAACTGGTGGACCGTATTGACGGTCAGCAGCCCTGCTTCGATAGCTTTCAGGCGCTGGGCAGCCCGGCGACCGTCCAGCTGTTTATCACCCAATGCCAGGCCGGCCTGGACATTGAGCAGCTGCGGCGGATCGCCTGCACCCGCCAGCCGGCCGCCGACGGCGGGGAAACGGCGCTGCGCTGGTTTGGCCTGCAAACCCAGCGGCTTGAACACCTGCGCGAAGTGGAAGAGCAATTGATCGACGATCTACTGAACGCCACCGACACGCTGTTAGTGGACGACGCGCCTGGCTGGCTGCCCGGCGAGGAAGTCGATACCCTGACGCCGCATCTGGATAAACAGCTGCTGCCGCTGGTGCGCCAGCAGGCCTATGAGCTACAGCAGCTCTCCAGCCAGCTGGCCTCGCTGAAAGACGCGCTCGAAGAACGCAAGCTGATAGAAAAAGCGAAAAGCCTGCTGATGACGCACCAGGGAATGCAGGAGGAGCAGGCCTGGCAGACGCTGCGCAAGATGGCCATGGACAAAAACCAGCGCATGGTTGAGATAGCCCGCGCGCTGCTGATGGTGAAGGCGATTTGGCCGCTAACACCAAAGGAGTAGATGCACAATCGATGGGCATTCTTTGCCTGCCGGCGGTGCACTTTTACGTGAAAAACCGGCCAACGTTGGGAAAAAGCCCGCCAGCGCGCCATTGCCAAAGCTGGCATCCCGTTTGCATTACTTATTGAGTGAATAAAAGTCCGGACAACGAACCAATGGCGGTTCGGGTGTCCGTGGATAAAGGCGTCCTGCAGTGCGTATGCACTGTCGGACGCTTTTTTTTTTGCGCGTGGTGGAGCGGATATGAGCGACAAGTTTTCAATTTCCCGGCGGCGCTTGCTGCAGGCAGGGGCCGCGCTGGGCGGCGCGATGCTGCTGCCGGGGGTGATGCAGGCCGCATGGGCCGGCGGATCGGACAAACCGGAGCAAACCCGCGTGCGGGTCGGATTTATTCCGCTGACCGATTGCGCGCCGCTGGCTATCGCCGCGGCGAAGGGGTTTGACAAAAAGTATGGCATCACCCTGGTGGCGAGTAAGGAAGCCAGCTGGGCGGCGGTGCGCGACAAGCTGGTGGCCGGCGAGCTGGACGCGGCGCATATTCTCTACGGCCTGCTGTACGGTCTTGAACTGGGGATCGCCAGCAAGCCGCAGGCGATGGCTAATCTGATGACCCTCAACCGCAATGGTCAGGCCATCACCCTCTCCAGCGAACTGCAGGAGAAAGGGGTAACCGACCTCGGCGGGCTGAAACGGCTGATCGACCGCAGCGCGCCGGGCAGCTACACCTTCGCCCATACCTTTCCCACCGGCACCCATGCCATGTGGCTCTACTACTGGCTGGCGAGCGCCGGCATCGATCCCTTTAACGATGTGCGCACCGTCGTGGTGCCGCCGCCGCAGATGGTGATGAACATGCGCATCGGCAATATGAGCGGCTTTTGCGTCGGCGAGCCGTGGAACGCGCGCGCCATTAACGACCGCATTGGCTTCACCGCGGCCACTTCCCAGGATATCTGGCCCGAGCATCCGGAAAAGGTGCTGGGCACCCGTCGCGACTGGGTGGAACGTAACCCGAACACCGCCCGCGCGCTGGTGGCGGCCCTGATGGAGGCGCAGCGCTGGATCGCCGCCTCGCCGGAGAACACTCAGGAGACGGCCCGCCTGCTCGCCAGACGCGGCTGGCTCAATACCAAGGAACAGTACCTCACCGGCCGGATGCTTGGGGAGTATGACAACGGTCTCGGCCGCCGCTGGCAGGATGCCCATCCGATGCGCTTCTGGGCCGGGGGCGAGGTGAGTTTCCCCTGGCTGTCGGACGGAATGTGGTTCCTCACCCAGTTCCGCCGCTGGGGGTTGCTGAAGCAGGCTCCGGATTACCTCGCGGTGGCGTCGCGCATTAACCGCATCGACGTCTGGCAGGCTGCCGCCCAGGCGGTCGGCGGGATCAGCGCCCCGGCAGCCACGATGCGCAGCAGCACACTGATGGACGGTACGGTCTGGAACGGGTCTGACCCGGAAGGCTACGCCCGCCATTTTGCTATTCAACGTAAGGGGGCATGAGATGAAGCAGGCACAACGTAAGCAACCGGTCGTCAGCGTGGAGAACGCGCCTGGCGAAGTGATTATCCTGCCGCCGGTGCAGGTCCGGCGCACCACGCCAACCGTCACGCGCTGGCTGCGTGAGCTCATTCAGCGCCTGCTGCCCCCGCTGTTGGGGTTGGGGGTGCTGCTGCTGGCCTGGCAGCTGGCGGCGATGCACAGCAAAGGTTTTCCCACGCCGCTGAGCACGCTGGACTCGGCGCTGACGCTGTTTGCCGATCCGTTCTATCAGGACGGGCCCAATGACATGGGCATCGGCTGGAACGTGCTGGCCTCCCTGCAGCGCGTGGCGGTGGGCTTCGGCCTGGCGGCGCTGGCGGGCATTCCGCTGGGGTTTTTGATCGGCCGTTCGTTGTTCTTCGCCCGCATGTTTAATCCGCTGATTGCCCTGCTGCGCCCGGTCAGCCCGCTGGCCTGGCTGCCGATTGGCCTGCTGCTGTTCCAGAAGGCGGAGCCGGCCTCCAGCTGGACCATTTTTATCTGCTCCATCTGGCCGATGGTGATCAACACCGCGGAAGGCGTGCGGCGGATCCCGCAGGACTATCTCAACGTCGCCCGCGTCCTCCAGCTCTCGGAGTGGACGGTGATGCGCAAAATTCTCTTTCCGGCGGTGCTGCCGGCGGTGCTCACCGGCGTGCGTCTCTCCATCGGCATCGCCTGGCTGGTGATCGTGGCGGCGGAAATGCTCACCGGCGGGCTGGGGATCGGCTTCTGGATCTGGAACGAGTGGAACAACCTCAATGTGGAAAACATCATCATCGCCATCGTCATTATCGGCGTCGTCGGCCTGCTGCTGGAGCAGGGTCTGATGCTGCTCGCCCGCCGCTTTAGCTGGCAGGACAAATAAGGAGCCAACATGAAACCATTAATTCAGGTACAGGCCGTCAGCCAGCGCTTTAACACCGCCAGCGGCGAGTTCCTGGCGCTGCAGAATGTCTCCTTCGATATCGTCGAAGGGGAGACCATCAGTCTGATCGGCCACTCGGGCTGCGGAAAATCGACCCTGCTGAATCTGATCGCCGGGATCACGACGCCCACCGAGGGCGGACTGCTGTGTGATAACCGGGAAATCGCCGGGCCCGGGCCGGAGCGGGCGGTGGTTTTCCAGAACCACTCGCTGCTGCCGTGGCTGAGCTGTTTCGATAATGTGGCGCTGGCGGTGGATCAGGTGTTCCGTCGCACCATGAGCAAGAGTGAGCGCCGGGAGTGGATCGAACACAACCTGGCGCGCGTGCAGATGGGGCATGCGCTGCACAAACGTCCCGGGGAGATCTCCGGCGGTATGAAGCAGCGGGTAGGTATCGCCCGGGCGCTGGCGATGAAGCCGAAGGTGCTGTTGCTTGATGAGCCCTTCGGCGCCCTGGATGCGCTGACCCGCGCCCACCTCCAGGACACGGTGATGCATATCCAGCAGGAGCTTAATACCACCATCGTCATGATCACCCACGACGTTGATGAAGCGGTGCTGCTCTCGGATCGGGTGCTGATGATGACCAACGGTCCGGCGGCGACGGTCGGTGAGATCCTCGCGGTCGATCTGCCGCGTCCGCGTCACCGCGTTCAGCTGGCGGACGACAGCCGGTATCACCATCTGCGCCAGCAGATCCTGCATTTTTTGTATGAAAAACAGCCGAAAGCGGCGTAAGGAGGCGGTCATGACGCGGCGACTGGTGGTGATCGGTAACGGCATGGCGGCCACCCGACTGGTGCAGCGACTGGTTGAGCGCGACCCCGCGCGGTTTGCCATTACTGTCGTCGGCGACGAGCCGCACCCGGCCTATAACCGCATTCAGCTCTCGCCGCTGCTGGCTGGCGAAAAAACGGCGGCGCAGCTCCCATTGCTGCCGGCGGAGTGGTACACCCGGCACGGGGTGTGCCTGCGGTCCGGCGAGGCGGTCGATGAAGTCGATGTTGAGCAACGGCGGCTGCGCATCGCGGAAACCTGGCTGCCGTGGGACGAGCTGGTGTTCGCCACCGGTTCGCGGCCCTTTATCCCGCCGCTGCCGGGCAGTGATCGTCCGCAGGTTATCCCCTTCCGCACCCTGGCGGACGTGGAACGTATTCTGGCGATACCCGGGCCGGCGGTGGTGATTGGCGGTGGGGTTCTGGGTGTGGAAGCGGCGGCGGCGCTGCGTCGCCACGGCGGGGAGGTCACTCTTCTGCATCGCGGCAGCGGATTAATGGCGCCGCTGACCGACGCTTTTGCCGCCGATGAGCTCAGGCAGCAGCTTGAAGCGCGCGGCATCCGCTGTGTGCTGGAATGCCGGATCGCCGCCATCGAAGAGGATGGCGTGCGGCTGGCGGACGGGCGCGCTTTCCGTGCTGCCAGAGTGGTGCTGGCCGCCGGCGTGCAGCCTAACAGCCGTCTGGCGGCGCAGAGCGGCGTGCTGTGTCAGCGGGGGATCGTGGTTGACCGCCAGATGGCCGCCTCGCTGCCGGGGATCAGCGCCGTCGGGGAATGTTGCGAAATTGACGGCCAGACCTGGGGGCTGGTAGCTCCCTGCCTGCGCCAGGCCGAGGTACTGGCGGATCGCCTGTGCGGCGCCCCCGGCGAGGGCTTTGTCTGGCAGGACGCCGGGACCCGCCTGAAGGTTACCGGCATTGAACTCTTTAGCGTCGGGGAGCAGCAGGCCGGCGAACAGGATGACATCTATACCAGCTGGGACCCCATTGATCGCCACTACCGTCGCCTGCTGCTGCGCGACGGCCGCCTGCGCGGCGTGCTGCTGATGGGCGACTGCACCGCCGCCGCCGCGCTCACCGCGCGCCTGGAAAGCGACGAGCCCGCCACCGCGGACTGGCTTTTTGACCCCTCTTCAACGCAGCCGCAGGCTGCAGGAATAATGACGATGACGAAACCTGTATTAGTGCTGGTGGGACATGGCATGGTCGGCCACCATTTTCTCGAACAATGCGTGAGCCGCAACCTGCATCAGCAATATCGAATCGTGGTGTTTGGCGAAGAGCGTTACGCCGCCTACGACCGGGTCCATCTCTCCGAATATTTCGCCGGGCGCAGCGCTCAATCGCTGTCGCTGGTGGCCGATGATTTCTTTCACCAGCACGGCATCGAACTCCGCCTCGGCGAGGCGGTGGCGACGATCGACCGCGACGCGCGGCTGGTGCGAGACGCCGAGGGACATGAAACCCACTGGGATAAACTGGTGCTGGCGACCGGCTCCTATCCCTTTGTTCCGCCGATCCCTGGCAACGATCTCGACGGGTGCTTTGTCTACCGCACTCTTGACGATCTCGACCGTATTGCCGCCCATGCCGCCGCGGCGAAGACCGGAGTGGTTATCGGCGGCGGCCTGCTCGGGCTGGAGGCGGCTAACGCCCTGAAACAGCTGGGGCTGGACACGCACGTAGTGGAGTTTGCCCCGAACCTGATGGCCGTCCAGCTGGATAACGGCGGGGCGGCGATGCTGCGGGAGAAGATCGTCGCCCTCGGCGTGGGGGTGCATACCAGCAAAGCGACCACCGCCATCGTGCGCGAGGCCGACGGCCTGCGGCTGAACTTTGCCGACGGCGGCGCGCTGCGGACCGACATGGTGGTCTTCTCGGCGGGGATCCGTCCGCAGGACGCGCTGGCCCGCGGTTGCATGCTGCAGGTGGGCGAACGCGGGGGCATTCACATCGACGGCCAGTGCCGCACCTCTGACCCGGACGTGCTGGCGATAGGCGAATGCGCCCTGTGGGACAATAAAATTTACGGTCTGGTGGCGCCGGGCTACCAGATGGCGCGTATCGCCGCGGCCACCCTCGCGGGAGAAGACGCCTGCTTTAGCGGCGCCGACATGAGTACCAAACTGAAGCTGCTGGGGGTAGACGTCGCCTCATTTGGCGATGCGCAGGGGCGCACGCCGGGCTGCCAGAGCTATCAATGGACCGATGGTCCGCAGCAGGTGTACAAAAAAATCGTCGTCAGTCAGGACGGCAAAACCCTGCTTGGCGGCGTGCTGGTGGGGGAGGCCAGCGACTATGCCACGCTGCTGCAGATGATGCTGAACGGCATGGCGCTGCCGCCGCGTCCGGAGAGCCTGATCCTGCCCGCGCTGGAGGGCGCCGCGCCGAAGGCGCTCGGCGTCGCGGCGCTGCCCGACAGCGCGCCGATCTGCTCCTGCCATAATGTCAGCAAAGGCGATATCTGCCAGGCGGTGAACAATGGGGCGGGGGATATGGCGGCGATAAAAAGCTGCACCAGAGCGGCCACCGGCTGCGGCGGCTGCAGCGCGCTGGTGAAACAGGTGATGGAGTACCAGCTGGCGGAGCAGGGCGTCGAAGTGAAAAAAGACGTCTGCGAGCATTTCCCGTGGTCGCGCCAGGAGATCTACCACCTGGTACGGGTCAATCATATCCATACCTTCGAGCAGCTGATTAGCCGCTACGGCCAGGGGCACGGCTGTGATGTCTGCAAACCGCTGGTGGCCTCGGTGCTGGCTTCCTGCTGGAACGAGTACCTGCTGAAGCCGGCGCACCTGCCGCTGCAGGATACCAACGACCGCTATTTCGCCAACATTCAGAAGGACGGAACCTATTCGGTGGTGCCGCGGATGGCGGCGGGGGAAGTGACGCCGGACGGGCTGATCGCTATCGGGCAGATCGCCAAACGTTACCAGCTCTACAGCAAAGTGACCGGCGGCCAGCGTATCGATCTGTTTGGCGCGCGGCTGGAACAGCTGCCGGCTATCTGGCGCGAGCTGGCCGACGCCGGGTTTGAAACCGGCCACGCCTACGGCAAGTCGCTGCGCACGGTGAAATCCTGCGTCGGCTCAACCTGGTGTCGCTACGGCGTGCAGGACTCCACCGGGCTCGCCGTGCGGCTCGAGCATCGCTATAAAGGGCTGCGCGCCCCGCACAAAATCAAGATGGCGGTCTCCGGCTGCACCCGCGAATGCGCCGAAGCCCAGGGGAAAGATATCGGGGTGATTGCCACCGATAAAGGCTGGAATCTGTACGTCTGCGGCAACGGCGGGATGAAACCGCGTCACGCCGACCTGTTTGCCAGCGATCTCGACGAAGCGACGCTGATCCGCAGCATCGATCGTCTGCTGATGTTCTATATCCGTACCGCCGATCGCCTGCAGCGGACCAGCACCTGGATGGATAACCTGGAGGGCGGCGTCGCCTATCTGCGGCAGGTGGTGCTGGAGGATAGTCTCGGCATTGGCGAGGAGCTGGAGCAGGAGATGGCCCGGATCGTCGACAGCTACCAGTGCGAGTGGCAGACCACCCTCAACGATCCGCAGCGTCTGGCGCTGTTCCGCTCCTTCGTGAACAGCGACCAGCCGGACGAGGCGGTGCAGCGCCACGAGCTGCGTGGTCAGCCGCAGCTGTTACAGACTGAGACGTTGCCCGAGGGCGAACTCCCATCCCGGCCGTGGCAGGCGGTATGCGACCTTGACGCCATCCCGGCGCAGGCGGGGATCGGCGCCCGCTTAGGGGAGCGGCAGATTGCCCTGTTCCGCTTTGGCGATCGGGTCTACGCCCTGGACAACCGCGAGCCGGGCAGCGCGGCCAACGTGCTGTCACGCGGGCTGTTAGGGGACGTCGGCGGCGAGCCGGTGGTGATTTCCCCGCTGTACAAACAGCGGATCCGCCTGCGCGACGGCTGGCCGTGCGACGGCAGTGAACAGGCGGTACGCGCCTGGCCGGTGAAAGTGGAAAACGGCAAAGTGTGGGTGGGCAGCCAGCAGCTGCTGGCCCGAGCGGAGGCCTCCTGATGCAGACCATCCGAACGACCTGCCCCTACTGCGGCGTAGGCTGCGGGGTGCTGGCGAGCGTGGACGATGCGGGGCAGGTGAGCGTGCGCGGCGACGATCAGCACCCGGCCAACCTCGGCCGCCTGTGCGTCAAAGGGGCGGCCCTCGGGGAGACCACGGGCCTGGCGGGGCGGCTGCTGGCGCCGGAGGTGGACGGCCAGCAAGTAGCCTGGCCTCAGGCGCTGGCGGAGACCGCTGCGCGCCTGCAACAGGTTATCGACCAGCACGGCCCGCAGGCGGTGGCCTTCTACGCCTCTGGCCAGCTGTTAACCGAGGATTACTATGCCGCCAACAAGCTGATGAAGGGATTTATCGGCGCGGCGAACATCGACACCAATTCGCGGCTGTGCATGTCGTCGGCGGTGACCGGCTACAAACGGGCCTTTGGCGCCGATGTGGTGCCCTGTAGCTATGAGGATGTGGAAAACAGCGATCTGGTGGTGCTGGTCGGCTCGAACGCCGCCTGGGCGCACCCGGTGCTGTTCCAGCGGCTGGCGCAGGCGAAGCGGGATAATCCCCGACTGCGGATCGTGGTGATCGACCCCCGGCGCACCGCCACCTGCGAGATCGCCGACCGCCATCTGGCGCTGGCCCCGGGGAGCGACGGTGGGCTGTTCGTGGGGCTGCTTAACGCCGTGGCGCAGGCCGGAGCCTGCATCGACGGCTTTCGCGATGGCTCACAGGCGCTGGCCGAGGCGAGAGGCTGGGACGTGGCGAAGGTAGCGGATTTTTGCGGCCTGACTGTCGATGAGGTGGCGGCCTTCTATCGCGAGTTTATCGCCGCCCCGCGGGCGATCACCCTCTACACCATGGGAATCAATCAATCCGCCAGCGGCAGCGACAAATGTAACGCCATCATCAACGTCCATCTGGCCAGCGGGAAGTATGGCCGCCCCGGCTGCGGCCCCTTTTCGCTGACCGGTCAACCCAACGCCATGGGCGGCCGCGAAGTCGGCGGGCTGGCGACGATGCTGGCCGCGCACATGGATTTTGTGCCAGACGATCTGCAGCGGCTGGCCCGCTTCTGGGGGACGGAACGGCTGGCGCAGACCCCAGGGCTGACCGCCGTGGAGCTGTTTGCCGCCATTGGCCGCGGCGAGGTCAAAGCGGTGTGGATCATGGGCACCAACCCGGTGGTGTCGCTCCCTGACAGCCACGCGGTGAGCCAGGCGCTGGCCGCCTGTCCGCTGGTGATCGTCTCGGATGTCGCCGCCCAGACCGATACCGGACATTTCGCCCACATCCGCTTTCCGGCGCTGGCCTGGGGCGAGAAGAATGGCACGGTCACCAACTCGGAGCGGCGGATCTCCCGTCAGCGCAGCTTCCTGCCGCCGCCGGGGGAGGCGAAAGCGGACTGGTGGATCATCGCCAGAGTGGGGCAGGCGCTGGGGTATCGCGAGGCGTTTGCCTGGCAGCATCCGCATGACGTCTTCCGCGAGCATGCGGCGCTGTCCGGTTTCGAAAACGACGGTCAGCGGGCGTTTGATATCGGCGCGCTGGCGGATCTCAGCCGTGAGGCGTGGGACGCCATGGCGCCGGTGCGCTGGCCGGTCAGCCGCAGCGAGGCCGCCTGGGATATCGCGCGCGGCTGGCATGGCGATGGCAGGCTGCGGATGGTGCCGGTGACGCCTCAACCGACCCGGGCGACAACCGATGTCTTTTATCCGCTGATCCTCAACAGCGGGCGGATCCGCGATCAGTGGCACACCATGACCCGTACCGGCGCGGTGCCGCGGCTGATGCAGCATATTGCGGAGCCGGTGGTGGAGGTGGCGCCGCAGGATGCCGTTCGCTACCAGCTTCCCGCCGACGGGCTGGCGCGGATCTGGTCGCGGCATGGGGTGATGGTGGCGAAAGTGACGATCAGTGAAGGGCAGCGCCCCGGCTCGCTGTTTGTTCCGATGCACTGGAACAATCAGTTTGCCCGTCAGGGGCGGGTGAATAACCTGCTGGCCGCCGTCACCGACCCGTATTCCGGCCAGCCGGAAAGTAAACAGGCGGCGGTGGCCATCGCCGCCTGGCAACCGGCCTGGCACAGCGAGCTGCTTTGTCGCGAACCGCTGCCGTTTCCAGCGGCCTGGCACTGGCGGCGGCGGGCGGCGCCTGGCGTGCTGCACTATTCGCTGGCCGGGGAGGCGTCTGCCCGACAGTGGATCAGCGCGTGGTGCGCCCGGCGCGGCTGGCAGCTGCAGGTGGCGGACGGCGGCGCGGTGTGGAACCTGCTGGCCTGGCATCAGGGGAGGCTGATGCTCGGCTGGTGGAGCGATGCGCGCGAGCCGGCGGTGGATAGCGCATGGATAAGCGCCGCCTTTGCCGCGCCGCCGTCCGATGCCGTCCAACGACATGCGTTGCTTAGCGGCCGACCGGGCGCCGCCGCCGCCCCGCGGGGGCGGATCGTCTGCAGCTGCTTTGGCGTGGGTGAACGGTCTATTAGCGAGGCTATCGCCAGCGGCTGCGCCAGCGTCGGGGCGTTGGGAGCGAAGCTGAAATGCGGGACCAACTGCGGCTCCTGCGTGCCGGAGCTCAACGCGCTGCTGGCGGCGCAACGAACCCGAACCCAGGCGTAACGGTGGCGCGCAGCGACGGCTCCGGTTGGGCGACACCTTGCCCAACCGGTTTCAGTATATTCCTGGAATTGCCCACAGGGCTGCGGGAGCAGGGAAAAAACGATAAACTAACATTTCTTCCCATTTTTGTGAGCCTGCTCAAAATCTGTTGATGCCTGTGTCCTTCCGTTTGTTGCCAACGTTGACCTTTCTCCTGCTGCTGCCGGGCGTTCCCGTCTGGGCGCTGACCGCCAGCGACACCACTCGCCCCGCGCCAGCGCAAGATCCGCTGCCCGATATGGGGATTGCTCCCCAGGTCGATGACGACGCCCGGCACTTTGCTGAGGTGGCGAAGAAGTTTGGCGAGGCCAGCATGAGCGATAACGGCCTGACGGCGGGCGAGCAGGCGCAGCTGTTCGCCATCAGTAAAATCGGCAATGAAGTGAGCCATCAGCTGGAGAGCTGGCTCTCGCCGTGGGGCAACGCCAATGTCGACCTGCTGGTCGATAAAGAGGGCAAATTCACCGGCAGTAAAGGGAGCTGGTTCGTGCCGTTGCAGGATAACGACCGTTACCTGACGTGGAACCAGTATTCGGTGACCCGGCGCGAGAACGATCTGGTGGGCAACATCGGGCTTGGTCAGCGCTGGCGGGTCGGCGGCTGGCTGCTGGGCTATAACTCGTTTTACGACAAAGTGTTGAGCGAAAGCCTGGCGCGCGGCAGCGTCGGCGCGGAGGCGTGGGGAGAATATCTTCGCCTGTCGGCAAACTATTACCATCCGCTGGGCGACTGGCAACTGCGCGATAATCAGACTCAGGAGCAGCGGATGGCCGCGGGGTATGACGTCACCGCCCAGGCGCGGCTACCGTTCTACCAGCACATTAATACCAGCGTCAGCGTCGAACAGTACTTCGGCGATAGCGTCGATCTTTTTCAGACCGGTACCGGCTACCATAACCCGGTAGCCGTCTCCGTTGGGCTCAATTACACCCCGGTCCCGCTGGTCACCGTTACCGCTAAGCATAAGCAGGGGGAAAATGGTGTCAGCCAGAACAATGTGGGCCTGAAGCTAAACTATCGCTTTGGCGTCCCCCTTAAGCAGCAGCTGGCCGCAGACGAGGTAGCGATCAGCAATTCGCTGCGCGGGAGCCGCTTCGATAGTCCGGAGCGGGATAATCTGCCGGTGGTGGAGTATCGTCAGCGCAAAAATCTGACGGTCTATCTGGCCACGCCGCCCTGGGATCTGCAGTCCGGGGAGACGGTGCAGTTGAAGCTGCAGATCCATAGTCTGCATGGCATCAAGGCGCTGCACTGGCAGGGTGACACCCAGGCCCTCAGCCTGACGCCGCCGGTGGATGCCAGCAGCGCGGATGGCTGGAGCGTCATTATGCCGGTGTGGAACAGTGAACCGGGCGCCGCGAACCGCTGGCGCCTGTCGGTGGTGGTGGAGGATAAACAGGGGCAGCGCGTCTCCTCCAATGAGATCGCTCTGGCGCTGACCGAGCCGCTGGTCAAGTTCACCACGCCTGGCGTCTCCTGGACGGACTCGCCTTAGAAAATTCGCTCCTGGTGGACCCATACCGCGGCTTCCACCCGGGATTTGAGCTTCATTTTCTTCAGCATGTGCTTCACGTGTACTTTGACGGTGCTTTCGGTGATATCCAGGCGACGGGCGATCATTTTGTTCGGTAGTCCCTGGGCGATCAGCTTGAGGATGTCGCGCTCGCGCGGGGTCAACTGGCTGATGTCGCGATCGGAGGTGGCGCGGTTGGCGCGCAGGCTGGCGGCCAGCACCGGGGTTAACGCTTCGCTTAATACCATCTCTCCGGCGGCGGCCTGCTGCAGCGCTTTCAGCAGATCTTCCGGCTCCATATCTTTCAGCAGATAGCCATCGGCGCCGCGCTTCAGGGCGGTGACAACGTCCTCTTCATGGTTGGAGACGCTAAAGACCACCACCCGGCCAGAAAGGGATTTCTCACGCAGTTTGTCCAGCGTTTCCAGGCCATTCATGCCCGGCATATTGAGGTCGAGCAGGATCAGGTCCGGATCCAGCGATTCCGCCAGCTCGATACCTTGCGCGCCATTGCTGGCCTCGCCAATCACCTGGATGTCCGGCGCCATGCTGATCAACTGTTTCACGCCGGTGCGCAGCATCGGATGGTCGTCAATGAGAAGGATGGTTGCCCGTTCCTGTTGACTCATGGGGGTCTCCTTATTGGATGGAAAACGTTTTTTCCGGGATAAACGTGACGATCACTTCGGTTCCGCCGGTTTCCCGGCGTCGTACCTGACAGTCACCGCGCAAGCTCTGGGCGCGATCCCGCATAATAATTAAACCGTAATGGTTACTCCGCTCGGCGTGATCCGGCACGCCGCGGCCGTTATCCGCCACCACCAGACGGACCTGATTATCGCGTTGTGACACCGTCACGGTCACTTCCGTCGCGCTGGCATGCTTCAGGGCGTTGCTTAACGCTTCGCGGGCGATCTGCAGCAGGTGAATGGCCTGATGCGACGGCACAAAGCGCGGCGGAAGCTGATAATCAAGCTGTACCGTAAAGCCGAAGTGGGCGCTGTACTCCTGACAGCTGGCCTCCAGCGCCGGGCGCAGTCCCGGCTCGGTCAGCTGCAGACGGAAGGTGGTTAACAGCTCCCGCAGCTGGGCCCAGGAGGTATTCAGCTCGTTGCGTATCTGCCCCAGCAGCTGGCGGCTCTCCGCCGGTAAGGCGTCGCCCTGCATCTGCAGACAGCTGACCTGCATCTTCATACAGGACAGCGACTGGGCGATGGAGTCGTGCAGCTCGCGGGCGATAGTGGCCCGCTCTTCCATGACGATCAACTGCTGCTGTTTCTCCTGATGGCGGTCCAGCGCCAGGGTACTGGTCAGTTGTTCCACCAGAGTGTCCACCAGTTGCTGCTGGTCGTGGCTGAGATGGCGGCCAACCGGCAGCGTCGCCAGCAGAATGCCGTACTGATTATGCGCATCCGATAGCCGCCACTTCAGCGTTGTTCCGCCATCCGGCAGCGGCGGCAGATTGCGTGGACAGAGGTAGCAGCCTTTATCATCACACTCATCATCCGAGTGGCAGGTAAACTCCTGGTGATTATCTTCGTCTTCCAGGTCGTAAACCCGTACCTCGATATCGCGCAGCAGCGTCAGCCCCTGCAGGCCATTCAGTACCGGTGAAATCCGCTCGCAGAGCGGGGCGCTGGCATGCAGCCGGCGATTGGCCTGCCATAAGAAAGCAAGGATCTCGTTCTTCTGTTCCAGCCCGGCGGTCTTCTCCTGCACCCGCCGCTCGAGCACCGCGTAGCTTTCCGCCAGCTCTTCCGACATGTTATTCAGCGCCATGCCGAGGGTCGCCATTTCGTTACGCCCGCTGATGTGCGCGCGCTGGGTGAAATCGCGCTGGCTGACCGCCCGCGCCATGCCCAGCAGCTGTTTCCACGGCCGCAGCAGACGGGCGCGTAACCAGATGATGGTAAAAATCAGCAGCAGCGCCATACCAATGGCGAGAATGCGATGGATCCAGACTACCCGCTCGATACGCTGCTCGGTGGTGTGGTCGAATGCGGTGACCAGCTGGTCGATACGATCGACAAAGTCGGCGACATCCTGGGCCACTTCCGCCTGGTTAACCGCACGCTGCATGCCGGGGGCCAGCGCCTGCTGCCAGTATTGCTGCAGCGCTTTTAACTGTTGTTCCTGGCCGTCGCGGCGGGCGGAATTCTGCAGCTCGGGGCTGAAGACGGTGGCGGTCATGTCCGCCACCAGCTTTTGATCGTTTTCATTCAGCGGGATCGCCGCCAGCAGCCGGTAGCTTTGCATACGCAATGAACCGGCCTTGTTAATCGCGTGGGCGCTGCCCTGGACGCCGTTCACCAGACGCGCGGAGATCGCCATGCCGGCGACGCCAATAATGGTGGCGAGCAGCACGATTAACGCCAGTTGATTGACCAGCGTCAGCGGAGTAAAAAGACGTTTTAACATGGAATGCGTGGCTCCTGACCGGTGATCTCTCCGGGAGTGGCGCTTATTCTCGGCTATCCCCTGGAGTATACCCATACCCCTAAAGAGTTACTCCTTAATTGTCGGTGGTAGGCGCTATTGGGGGTGGGGTTATACGCAACCCGGCAGCCGCGTGAAAAACCACACTTTTTTCCTCACCTTTCTCTACTCACTTCGGAGCATGGTTTATTTTTGCACAAATTAGTGCGCGCTTTTCCTTTGATTTATATCAACTTACCGCCCCGGGCAACCCCTAAGGTAGCGGCAGGAAATATGAATAATCAGAGGTATCTATGAGTCAATCTTCCCTCCCGGAGAAGGCTAACCGCTCGGTCATTACCGACTGGCGCCCTGAAGATCCTGAATTCTGGCAACAGCGCGGTCACCGTGTGGCGAGCCGTAATCTATGGATCTCCGTTCCCTGTCTGTTACTGGCGTTCTGCGTATGGATGTTGTTCAGCGCCGTCGCCGTTAATCTCAACAAAGTGGGCTTTCAGTTTACGACCGATCAGCTGTTTATGCTGACCGCGCTGCCGGCGCTGTCTGGCGCCTTATTGCGCGTGCCTTACGCTTTCATGGTGCCGCTGTTCGGCGGCCGTCGCTGGACGGCGTTCAGCACCGGGATCATGATTATTCCGTGCGTCTGGCTGGGCTTTGCGGTTCAGGATACTTCCACGCCGTTTAGCGTCTTCGTGATTATCTCGCTGCTGTGCGGCTTCGCCGGGGCCAACTTTGCCTCCAGTATGGCTAACATCAGCTTCTTCTTCCCGAAAGCGAAGCAGGGCGGGGCGCTCGGCGTCAATGGCGGCCTTGGTAATATGGGCGTCAGCGTGATGCAGCTGGTCGCGCCGCTGGTGGTGTCGGTCTCAGTGTTTGCCATTTTTGGCGGGACCGGCAGCGAGCAGCCGGACGGCTCAATGCTGTATCTGGAAAACGCCGCGTGGATCTGGGTACCTTTCCTGATTATTTTCACCCTGGCGGCGTGGTTCTTTATGAACGACCTGTCGGCTTCTAAAGCCTCGCTGAGCGAACAGCTGCCGGTGCTCAAACGCCTGCACCTGTGGATCATGGCGCTGCTCTATCTGGCCACCTTCGGCTCCTTCATCGGATTCTCCGCCGGCTTCGCCATGCTGTCGAAAACCCAGTTCCCGGACGTGCAGATCCTGCACTACGCCTTCTTCGGCCCCTTTATTGGCGCGCTGGCGCGTTCGATGGGCGGGGCGATTTCCGACCGTCTCGGCGGGACTCGCGTGACGCTGGTCAACTTCGTGGTGATGGCTGTCTTCTGCGCGCTGCTGTTCCTGACCCTGCCGACCAACGGCCAGGGCGGCAACTTCATCGCCTTCTTCGCGGTGTTCATGGTGCTGTTCCTGACCGCCGGGCTGGGGAGCGCCTCCACCTTCCAGATGATCTCCGTGATTTTCCGTAAGCTGACCATGGACCGCGTGAAGGCCCAGGGCGGCAGCGAAGCGCAAGCGATGCGCGAGGCGGCGACCGATACTGCGGCGGCGCTGGGCTTTATCTCCGCCATTGGCGCCATCGGCGGCTTCTTTATCCCGAAAGCGTTCGGTATCTCGCTGGATCTGACCGGTTCGCCGGCCGGCGCGATGAAAATCTTCCTGATCTTCTATATCGCCTGCGTGATCATCACCTGGGCGGTATACGGCCGTAAGCGTCAGTAATTCGCCGTAGTAATCATGACGTTTGAAAAGGCGCGCTCCCAGGGCGGCGCCTTTTTTTACGTTACTCGTTAGTTACAACATACTAATGGATGATTTGATTCATATTGGCCACAGAGCCGGGAAGGGACGGCTTGCCAGCGAAACGGCTCTACCCCTTAATACCTCTTTTGTTAACAAATCCTTCCATGATGACAGCTTTTTAGGAAAAAAAGCTTATAAAACATAAAATTAAAAAATAGTATCTCATACCACCTTGGTGGTAATTGCGGTTTCCCTCCGCTTTGACAAGCCAGTCCGGATTGATCGCCATCAATTCTCGCCCTCTTTCATAGCGTTACCTTCGCTGCAAATCCAGCAATGTCGATTTATCAGAGAGCCGTCAGGCTCCATATCAGGAGAAACCCGATGAGTAAATTCCTGGACCGGTTTCGCTACTTCAAACAGAAGGGTGAAACCTTTGCCGATGGGCACGGCCAGCTTCTAAACACCAACCGGGACTGGGAGGATGGATACCGTCAACGTTGGCAGCATGACAAAATTGTGCGTTCCACTCACGGTGTCAACTGCACCGGCTCATGCAGCTGGAAGATTTATGTGAAAAACGGTCTGGTGACCTGGGAAACGCAGCAGACTGACTACCCGCGCACCCGTCCGGACCTGCCGAACCACGAACCACGCGGTTGCCCGCGCGGCGCCAGCTACTCCTGGTATTTGTACAGCGCGAACCGCCTGAAATACCCGCTGATGCGTAAACGTCTGATGAAGATGTGGCGGGAAGCGAAAGTTCAGCATAGCGATCCGGTTGAGGCATGGGCCTCGATTATTGAAGACGCCGACAAAGCCAAAAGCTTCAAACAGGCTCGCGGTCGCGGCGGGTTTGTCCGCTCCTCCTGGCAGGAAGTGAATGAGCTGATTGCCGCCTCCAACGTCTATACCGTGAAAACTTACGGTCCGGACCGCGTGGCCGGTTTCTCGCCGATCCCGGCGATGTCGATGGTTTCCTACGCCTCCGGCGCCCGTTATCTGTCGCTGATCGGCGGCACCTGCCTGAGCTTCTACGACTGGTACTGCGACCTGCCGCCAGCTTCGCCGATGACCTGGGGCGAACAGACCGACGTCCCCGAATCGGCGGACTGGTATAACTCCAGCTACATTATCGCCTGGGGCTCCAACGTGCCGCAGACCCGTACCCCGGATGCCCACTTCTTTACCGAAGTCCGCTACAAAGGCACTAAAACCGTGGCGATCACCCCGGACTACGCCGAAATCGCCAAACTCTGCGATCTGTGGCTGGCGCCGAAGCAGGGTACCGATGCCGCGATGGCGCTGGCGATGGGCCATGTGATGCTGCGCGAGTTCCATCTCGATAAGCCGAGCCAGTATTTCACCGATTATGTGCGCCGCTATACCGACATGCCGATGCTGGTGATGCTTGAGGAGCGCGACGGTTATTACGCCGCAGGCCGTACGCTGCGCGCCTCCGACCTCGTGGATTCTCTTGGTCAGGAGAACAATCCGGAATGGAAAACCGTCGCCTTTGACGAGAAGGGCGACATGACCGTACCGAACGGTTCCCTCGGATTCCGCTGGGGCGATAAAGGCAAATGGAACCTCGAACAGCGCGACGGTAAAACTGGCGAAGAGATTGAGCTGCGTCTGAGCCTGCTGGGCAGCCATGACGAGGTCGCGAGTGTCGGCTTCCCGTACTTCGGCGGCGAAGGTTCTGAGCACTTCAATAAAGTCGACCTCGAAAATATTCTGCTGCACAAACTGCCGGCCAAACGCCTGCAGTTGGCCGACGGCTCCACCGCTCTGGTGACCACCGTTTACGATCTGACCATGGCCAACTATGGCCTGGAACGCGGTCTGAACGATGAAAACTGCGCCACCGGCTACGATGACATGAAAGCCTACACCCCGGCCTGGGCGGAGAAGATCACCGGCGTCTCCCGCGCGCACATCATCCGCACTGCACGCGAATTTGCTGATAACGCCGATAAGACCCATGGTCGCTCGATGATTATCGTCGGGGCGGGCCTCAACCACTGGTTCCACCTCGACATGAACTACCGCGGCCTGATCAATATGCTTGTCTTCTGCGGCTGCGTCGGTCAGAGCGGCGGCGGTTGGGCGCACTATGTGGGCCAGGAAAAACTGCGTCCGCAGACCGGCTGGCAGCCGCTGGCGTTCGCCCTTGACTGGCAGCGTCCGGCACGTCACATGAACAGTACCTCGTACTTCTATAACCACTCCAGCCAGTGGCGCTATGAAACCGTGACCGCGCAGGAACTGCTGTCGCCGATGGCGGATAAATCCCGTTACAGCGGCCACCTGATCGACTTTAACGTGCGCGCAGAGCGCATGGGCTGGCTGCCGTCTGCGCCGCAGTTAGGGGTGAACCCGCTGCGTATCGCTGATGAAGCGAAAAAAGCCGGCATGACCCCGGTGGATTACACCGTGAAGTCGTTGAAAGAGGGCTCGATTCGCTTTGCGGCCGAGCAGCCGGAAAATGGTAAAAACCACCCGCGTAACCTGTTTATCTGGCGCTCCAACCTGCTGGGCTCCTCCGGTAAAGGCCATGAGTATATGCTCAAGTACCTGCTGGGTACCGAGAACGGCATTCAGGGCAAAGACCTCGGCAAGCAGGGCGGCGTGAAACCGGAAGAAGTCGAATGGCGGGATAACGGCCTCGACGGCAAACTGGATCTGGTGGTGACCCTCGATTTCCGTCTGTCGAGCACCTGTCTCTACTCCGACATCGTGCTGCCGACCGCCACCTGGTACGAAAAAGACGACATGAATACCTCGGATATGCATCCGTTTATTCACCCGCTGTCGGCCGCCGTTGACCCGGCCTGGGAATCGAAGAGCGACTGGGATATCTATAAAGGTATCGCGAAGAAATTCTCTGAAGTCTGCGTCGGCCACCTCGGCAAAGAAACCGACGTCGTCACGCTGCCGATCCAGCACGACTCCGCCGCGGAAATGGCGCAGCCGCTGGATGTCAAAGACTGGAAAAAAGGCGAATGCGATCTCATCCCGGGGAAAACCGCGCCGCATATTATTCCGGTTGAGCGTGATTACCCGGCGACTTACGAACGTTTCACCTCGATCGGTCCGCTGCTGGAAACCATCGGCAACGGCGGGAAAGGCATCGCCTGGAACACCCAGAGCGAGATGGACCTGCTGCGTAAGCTCAACTACACCAAGGCGGAAGGCCCGGCGAAAGGCCAGCCGAAGCTGGAAACGGCCATCGACGCCGCGGAAATGATCCTCACCCTGGCGCCGGAAACCAACGGTCAGGTGGCGGTGAAGGCATGGAAAGCGCTGAGCGAGATCACCGGTCGCGAGCACGCGCACCTGGCGCTGAACAAAGAAGACGAGAAGATCCGCTTCCGCGATATTCAGGCGCAGCCGCGGAAGATTATCTCCAGCCCGACCTGGTCTGGCCTGGAAGATGAACATGTCTCCTATAACGCTGGATATACCAACGTTCACGAGCTGATCCCGTGGCGGACGCTGTCCGGCCGTCAATCGCTGTATCAGGATCATCAGTGGATGCGCGACTTTGGCGAAAGCCTGCTGGTCTATCGTCCGCCGATCGACACCCGTTCGGTGAAAGCGGTGATGGGCGAGAAGTCCAACGGCAACCCGGAGAAGGCGCTGAACTTCCTGACCCCGCACCAGAAATGGGGTATCCACTCGACCTACAGCGATAACCTGCTGATGCTGACCCTGTCGCGCGGCGGGCCGATCGTCTGGATGAGCGAAGCGGATGCGAAAGATCTGGGTATCGAAGATAACGACTGGATCGAAGTGTTTAACGCCAACGGCGCCCTGACGGCGCGTGCGGTGGTGAGCCAGCGTGTACCGGCCGGGATGACCATGATGTATCACGCGCAGGAACGCATCGTGAACCTGCCGGGATCTGAAATCACCGGTCAGCGCGGGGGGATCCACAACTCCGTCACCCGTATTACGCCAAAACCGACCCACATGATCGGCGGCTACGGCCACCTGGCCTATGGCTTTAACTACTACGGTACCGTCGGCTCCAACCGCGATGAGTTTGTAGTGGTACGTAAGATGAAGAACATTAACTGGTTAGACGGCGAAGGCAACGACCAGGTACAGGAGAGCGTAAAATGAAAATTCGTTCACAAGTCGGCATGGTGCTGAATCTCGATAAGTGCATCGGCTGCCATACCTGTTCGGTGACCTGTAAAAACGTCTGGACCAGCCGGGAAGGGATGGAATACGCCTGGTTCAACAACGTGGAGAGCAAACCTGGCGTTGGCTTCCCGAACGACTGGGAAAACCAGGAAAAATGGAAGGGCGGCTGGATCCGCAAAATCAACGGTAAACTGCAGCCGCGCATGGGCAACCGCGCGATGCTGCTGGGTAAAATCTTCGCCAACCCACATCTGCCGGGGATCGATGATTACTACGAGCCGTTTGATTATGACTACCAGAATCTGCATAACGCGCCGGAAAGCAAACATCAGCCGATCGCCCGCCCGCGCTCGCTGATCACCGGCCAGCGGATGGACAAGATCACCAGCGGTCCGAACTGGGAAGAGATCCTCGGCGGCGAGTTCGAAAAACGCGCCAAAGATCAGAACTTCGACAACATGCAGAAGGCGATGTACGGTCAGTTCGAAAACACCTTCATGATGTATCTGCCGCGCTTGTGCGAGCACTGCCTGAA
Source organism: Klebsiella sp. PK18 (assembly GCF_057784655.1). Taxonomy (NCBI): domain Bacteria; kingdom Pseudomonadati; phylum Pseudomonadota; class Gammaproteobacteria; order Enterobacterales; family Enterobacteriaceae; genus Klebsiella; species Klebsiella sp. PK18. The sequence continues at coordinate 2,082,495 of NZ_CM173493.1, forward strand.
CCCGGCCTGCGTCGCGACCTGCCCGAGCGGCGCTATCTATAAGCGTGAAGAAGACGGCATCGTACTGATCGACCAGGACAAGTGCCGCGGCTGGCGGATGTGTATCACCGGCTGTCCGTACAAGAAGATCTATTTCAACTGGAAGAGCGGGAAATCCGAGAAATGCATCTTCTGCTACCCGCGTATTGAATCCGGAATGCCGACGGTGTGCTCCGAAACCTGCGTGGGCCGTATCCGCTACCTTGGCGTACTGCTGTATGACGCAGATGCGATTGAAAACGCCGCCAGCACCGAGAACGAGAAAGATCTGTATCAGCGCCAGCTGGATGTGTTCCTCGATCCAAACGATCCAAAAGTGATTGAACAGGCGTTAAAAGATGGCGTACCGCAGGGGGTCATTGAGGCTGCGCAGCAGTCGCCGGTCTACAAAATGGCGATGGACTGGAAGCTGGCCCTGCCGCTGCACCCGGAATATCGCACCCTGCCAATGGTCTGGTACGTGCCGCCTCTGTCGCCAATTCAGTCGGCTGCGGACGCTGGCGAATTGGGTAGCAACGGTATTCTGCCGGACGTGGAAAGCCTGCGTATTCCGGTGCAATACCTGGCGAACCTGCTGACCGCGGGCGATACCCAGCCGGTCCTGCTGGCCCTGAAACGCATGCTGGCGATGCGCCACTATAAACGTGCGGAAACCGTTGACGGCGTCGTCGATACCCGCGCGCTGGAAGAGGTGGGGCTGAGCGAAGCGCAGGCCCAGGAGATGTACCGCTATCTGGCGATCGCTAACTACGAAGATCGTTTCGTGGTGCCGAGCAGCCACCGTGAACAGGCGCGAGAAGCGTTTCCGGAGAAAAACGGCTGCGGCTTCAGCTTTGGCGATGGCTGCCACGGCTCGGACAGCCAGTTCAACCTGTTCAACAGCCGTCGCATCGACGCTATCGACGTGACCAGCAAAACGGAGCCGCACGCATGATTGAACTCGTGATTATGTCGCGTCTGCTCGAATACCCTGACGCTGCCTTATGGCAGCATCAGCAGGAGATGTTCGAGGCGCTCGCGTCATCAGAGAAACTCAGCAAAGAGGATGCCCACGCGCTGGGCGTTTTCCTGCGCGATTTAGTGGCTCAGGATCCGCTGGACGCCCAGGCGGCCTATAGCGAACTGTTTGACCGCGGCCGCGCCACCTCGCTGCTGCTGTTTGAACATGTCCACGGCGAATCCCGCGATCGCGGGCAGGCGATGGTGGATCTGATGGCGCAGTATGAGCGCCACGGTCTGCTGCTTGATAGCCATGAGCTGCCGGATCACCTGCCGCTGTACCTTGAGTATCTGGCGCAACTGCCGGAAGAGGAAGCGCTCGGCGGCCTGCGGGACGTCGCGCCGATCCTCGGCCTGCTCAGCGCGCGCCTGCAGCAGCGCGAAAGTCGCTATGCGGTGCTGTTCGAGCTGTTGCTGAAGCTGGCCAATACCCAGGTCGACAGTCAGAAGGTGGCGGAGAAGATTGCCGACGAGGCGCGCGACGATACGCCGCAGGCGCTGGACGCGGTCTGGGAAGAAGAACAGGTCAAATTCTTTGCCGACCAGGGCTGCGGCGAGTCGGAAATTTCCGCTCACCAGCGTCGTTTTGCCGGAGCCGTAGCCCCGCAATATCTGAATATCTCTAACGGAGGACAGCAATAATGCACTTCCTGAATATGTTCTTCTTTGACATTTATCCGTACATTGCGGGCTCGGTGTTTCTGATCGGCAGCTGGCTGCGCTATGACTATGGCCAGTACACCTGGCGCGCCGCCTCCAGCCAGATGCTGGACCGTAAGGGGATGAACCTGGCGTCGAACCTGTTCCATATCGGCATCCTGGGTATTTTCGCCGGCCACTTCCTCGGCATGCTGACCCCGCACTGGATGTATGAGTCCTTTCTGCCGATCGACGTCAAGCAGAAGATGGCGATGATCGCCGGCGGCGCCTGCGGCGTGATGACCCTGGTGGGCGGGTTACTGCTGCTCAAGCGTCGTCTGCTCAGCCCGCGCGTTCGCGCCACCACCACCGGAGCGGATATTCTGATCCTCTCCTTGCTGATGGTGCAGTGTGCGCTCGGCCTGCTGACGATCCCATTCTCAGCCCAGCATATGGACGGCAGTGAAATGATGAAGCTGGTTGGCTGGGCGCAGTCGGTGGTGACGTTCCACGGCGGCGCGTCGCAGCATCTGGATGGCGTGGCATTTATTTTCCGCGTTCATCTGGTGCTGGGCATGACCCTGTTCCTGCTGTTCCCGTTCTCCCGTCTGGTTCATATCTGGAGCGCGCCGGTCGAATACCTGACGCGCAAATACCAGATTGTCCGCGCCCGTCGCTAACTGGCCCGCGACTGCTCAATGACCCCGCCGCGGCGGGGTTTTTTTTCGCCCCAGCCGAGGTTATTCCCTGCGGCGGCAAACAGAATAAGCATCCCGCCAATCAACTGCACAGGGGTCAATGCATGGTGGAAGACCAGATAGTCGACCACCATTGCCACCAGCGGATAAATAAAGGAGAGCGAACCGGTAATGGGCGTCGGCAGTTTCTGTATCGCGCTATATAAAAGCTGATACATGATCCCGGTATGGACGATGCCGAGGATCAGCAGATAGCGCCAGGGGAAGCTGGCCGTCCATTCGGGGGCATGCACCAGCGGCAGCAGCATCACGACGCCAACGAGCACCTGAATAAAGGCGATATGCTGCGCGGGGAGCGGATGCAATTTGCGCGCGATAATGGCGGTCAGGGCATAGAAGAATGCCGCGCCCAGCGCCAGCAAAACGCCGGTGGTAAGCCCCTCTCCATGCGCAGACGTCAGCTCGCTTGACAACAGGATCACTACGCCGCCAAAGGCCAGCAGTAGCCATCCCCATTTCACGGCGCTGACCCGTTCCCCCAGCACCATCCCCATCAGTACCAGCATAAACGGCTGGGTGTTATAGACCACGGTGGCCATACCGATTGAGATCCGCGAATAGGCGGCAAACAGCAGCAGCCAGTTGACGACCAGCGCCGCGCCGCCAATTACTGCCAGAGCGAGAGTGAAACGCGTTAGCCGGCTGAAGGGCTGGCCGCTTAACACGATAAACACCAGTAAGGTTAGCGCGCCAATCAGGCAGCGCCAGAACACCACATCCATCACCGGCAAACCAGAGAGCAGCACGAACGCGCCGATCGAGCCGGAGATTATCATTGCCAGGCTCATTTGCCAGACGCCGCGGGTAAGTTGCATTTTTCACCTCCATCATTTTTCAGTTATTGTGCGAAAAACCCTGACAGGGTGATATGGCTGAATTAAGGTAGAAAGACGCGAATGCCTTTTATAATTAGGTGAAAAACATGAATGACGTACTTGATGAAATTGACCGGGCCATCCTCACTTGCCTGACTCAGGATGCCAGAGTCTCGCTAAAGGTATTGAGCGCGCGAGTAGGGCTGACCTCGCCGAGCACGGCCGAGCGGGTGAAGCGCCTGGAGGAGCGAGGCGTCATTCAGGGCTATGGGGCGCGGGTGAATCTCGCCGCGCTGGGCTACAGCCTGCAGGCGCTGGTGCGGGTCCGGCCGCTGCCTGGGCTGCTGCAGAAAGTGGATAAATATATCCAGGCGATGCCGGAATGCATTGAAAGTGACAAAGTGACCGGGGAAGATTGTTTCGTGATGCGCCTCGTGGTGCGCGATATTGCCCAGCTGGATACCCTGCTGGACGGTCTGGCCGAGTATGCGCAGTGTAACACCTCGGTGGTGAAAAGCTCGCCGGTGAAGAGACGACTGCCCCCGCTGTGAGTTTTCCCGGGGCGTTGTTCGGGCTACCGATCTGAACAGCCTGTAGCCTCGCTAAGCGAAGCGCGAGCGAGGAGGTAGCAGTACAGGTGGCTGAAGATAGTGCGACAGTAGTGGGGGAAGGATAACTCGTCGCTATCGCTCCTCGCCCTTCGGGCCGTTGCCCTTGGCAACATTCTCTCGCTGGCGCTCGAGTCGAACCTTAGTCGAAGCTTCTCATCCTTCCCCGTAGGGCAGAATCTAGAATATCGTAGAGTAATTGGATTGCGGTGTTTTTTAAGAGAATGGTGGTGGGGGAAGGATAACTCGTCGCTATCGCTCCTCGCCCTTCGGGCCGTTGCCTGCGGCAACGTTCTCTCGCTGGCGCTCGAGTCGAACCTTAGTCGAAGCTTCTCATCCTTCCCCGTAGGGTAGAATATAGAATATCGTAGAGTAATTGGATTGCGGTGTTTTTTAAGAGGATGGTGGTGGGGGAAGGATTCGAACCTTCGAAGTCGATGACGGCAGATTTACAGTCTGCTCCCTTTGGCCGCTCGGGAACCCCACCAGGGGTAAAATCACATTGTAGGCTATTCAGCAAAATGAATGGTGGTGGGGGAAGGATAACTCGTCGCTATCGCTCCTCGCCCTTCGGGCCGTTGCCTGTGGCAACGTTCTCTCGCTGGCGCTCGAGTCGAACCTTAGTCGAAGGTTCTTACCCTTCCCGCAAAGTGCAAACATCGTTTACGCTTGTCGGGGAAACCATATCACTGTAGTGAATAATGGTGGTGGGGGAAGGATTCGAACCTTCGAAGTCGATGACGGCAGATTTACAGTCTGCTCCCTTTGGCCGCTCGGGAACCCCACCACGGGGTAATGCTTGGTACTGGCCTGCTTCCTTCTCGGGAAGCGGGGCGCATCATACCAAATGATGCGCCCCTGTAAAGCATTCGTTTGACAAAAATAAACTGGTTGCCTGATTTTTACGCGTAACGCCGTAAAGCTAACCAATTCATTTCTCAGTCGATTAAAGAATAATCGTCCGGTTACCGTAAACGAAGACGCGCTGCGCCAGTACCTGATACAGCGCCCGGCTCAAGACGTTTTTTTCGACATCGCGGCCAGCGCGCATCATATCTTCTGCAGTATAGGTATGATCGACATGAATCACGTCCTGCATGATGATTGGGCCTTCATCCAGATTGTCATTCACATAGTGGGCGGTGGCGCCAATGATCTTTACGCCGCGCTCATAGGCCTGATGATAAGGACGGGCGCCGATAAACGCCGGCAAAAATGAATGGTGAATATTGATGATTTTGTTCGGGAAGCGGGCGACAAACTCCGGGGTGAGGACGCGCATATACTTGGCCAGTACCACGTAATCCGGCTCATGTGCCGCAATGGCATCCCCCATCTGCTTGTCGTGTTCTTCGCGGCTTAACCCTTCGTGACTGACCAGCTCAAACGGAATACCAAAACGCTCCACCAGCGGGCGCAGCGTGTCATGGTTGCCGATAACCGCGGCGATATCGACATCCAGTCCGCCGTAGTTGGCTTTCATCAGCAGATCGCCGAGGCAGTGCGCCTCTTTGGTCACCAGAATGACCACCCGGCGACGGCCTGCCGGATTCAGTTCGCGGATGGAACCTTCCGGTAGGGCGCTATCCAGATCGGCCAGCAGAATAGCGTCGTTAAAAATGCCCTCCAGTTCGGTGCGCATAAAGAAACGACCGGTACGGTGGTCAACAAATTCATTGTTCTGCACAATGTTAAGTTCGTGTTTGTAGCAGATATTGGTGATACGCGCGATGAGGCCTTTCTGATCAGGGCAAATAGTGCGTAGTACTTTACGTTGTAATGAATGCATCGCGAGGAAAATCCTGTAGTGTTTGCAAGCGCTACGGCAGCGTTACTGGCCGCAGCATTTTTTAAATTTTTTACCTGAGCCGCAAGGGCAGGGGTCATTACGACCAATCAGCGGTCGTGTCCCGTCGATATAGTACCACTGTCCATTTTCTTTTAAGAATCTGGAACGTTCAATAATGGCGCCCGGACGGTTATTGTCATTAAAGCGGGCGACAAAGCTGACAAAGCCTTCATTTGGGACTCGCCCTTCATCACTGGCGAATAGGGTTAAACCCAGCCACTCGGTCTGGCTGAACCCCTTCTCCAGCTCGGCGCGAAACGTCTGCGCCTGACAGGACGGATGCCAGGTTTTGATCAGATAGTCGGCATCTTTCATGACGAACGCGCTATAGCGGGAGCGCATAAGCTGTGACGGGCCTGGCGCAAGCTCTGCGCCGGACAGATATCGCTGGCAACATGAGCTATACTCCAGTGCGCTGCCACAGGGGCATAATTGCGACAAAACTGCCTCCATGGAAGAAAGAATTACGGCGCTTCAACGCCAAAGGTGTTTATGTTAACTGAGCCGTGACAATGTTGCCACGCTCAGAGTGGAAGGATAGTTATCAGTAATAATGAGAAAGCTTAAAATTGGTCTGGCGTTAGGGGCGGGAGCTGCCCGAGGATGGTCGCACATTGGCGTCATCAACGCCCTCCGTCGGGCTGGTATCGAGATTGATATCGTCGCGGGGTGTTCTATCGGTTCGCTGGTAGGGGCGGCGTATGCCTGCAACCGGCTCCCGGCGCTCGAGTCATGGATCTGCTCATTCAGCAACTGGGATGTCCTGAAGCTGATGGACCTCTCCTGGCGACGTGGGGGCCTGCTGCGCGGTGAAAAGGTATTCAATCATTACCGTCGTATTATGCCGGTGACCGATATCGAACGCTGCGAGCGTCGGTTTGCTGCCGTCGCGACCAATTTAAGTACCGGCCGGGAACTGTGGTTTACTGAAGGCGATCTGCATTTAGCCGTTCGAGCCTCCTGCAGCATGCCTGGACTGATGGCGCCGGTGAGGCATAATGGTTACTGGCTGGTCGATGGCGCAGTGGTCAACCCGGTTCCCGTGTCGCTGACGCGGGCAATGGGGGCCGATATCGTGATTGCCGTTGACCTGCAACATGATGCTCATCTCATGCAGCAAGATTTATTTTCCCTCGAAACGCCGCGGCCGGAAGCTGAAGAGAAGGAGGGCCCATGGCATACTCGTCTGCGCGCGCGATTGACGCAAATGAGCTCCCGTCGTACGGCCGTGACGCCGACGGCGATGGAGATCATGACCACGTCTATCCAGGTTCTGGAGAACCGTCTTAAACGCAACCGCATGGCGGGCGACCCGCCGGATATCCTGCTGCAGCCATACTGTCCGCAAGTGTCGACGCTCGACTTCCATCGCGCAGGAGAGGCGATTGCCGCGGGCCAATTGGCCGTGGAAAAGAAAATGGATGAACTATTACCCTTAGTGCGTACAGCGGTTTGACGTACAAGTACCTGACTTAAGTAAAATCTGACAGGCGATAGTGAGAATAGCGTGCCACTATTGAATTATCGTCAGCCAGGGGAGATATCATGACGCAGCCATTGGCGGGAAAACAGATTCTGATAGTTGAAGACGAACCCGTTTTCCGCTCACTCTTGCATGGATGGCTGGCCTCGCTGGGAGCAACGACCTGGCTGGCGGAAGATGGCATGGATGCCCTGCATAAAATGACAGAGGTGCGTCCGGACCTGATGATTTGCGACATTTCAATGCCGAGAATGAACGGTCTGGAACTGGTTGAGACGCTGCGTAACCGCGGCGAGCAGCTACCGATTCTGATGATTTCCGCCACCGAAAACATGGCGGATATTGCCAAAGCGTTACGGCTGGGCGTCCAGGATGTGCTGTTAAAACCGGTGAAAGATTTCGATCGCCTGCGTGAGACTGTTTATGCCTGCCTGTATCCCGCGATGTTTAGTTCACGTGTGGAAGAGGAAGAGCGTTTATTTGAGGACTGGGACGCGCTGGTCAGTAATCCGACCGCCGCATCGAGACTGCTGCAGGAGCTACAGCCTCCGGTGCAACAGGAAATGTCACATTGCCGCATTCATTATCGACAGCTGGTATCGGCGGATAAGCCGGGGCTGGTGCTCGACATTGCGCCGCTCTCGGAAAATGATTTGGCTTTCTATTGTCTGGATGTCACACGAGCAGGGGATAATGGTGTGCTGGCGGCTTTATTACTGCGCGCGCTATTCAATAGCCTGCTGCAAGAGCAACTGGCGCATCAGGGGCAACGGCTACCTGAAATGGGGAGTCTGTTAAAACAGGTCAATCAGTTACTCCGCCAGGCGAATCTTCCCGGTCAGTTCCCTTTGCTGGTGGGTTATTACCACAGTGGACTGAAAAATTTAATTCTGGTGTCCGCAGGGCTCAATGGCACGTTGAATACCGGTGAGCATCAAATTCAGATAAGTAATGGCGTTCCTTTAGGGACGCTGGGCGATGCCTATCTTAACCAAATTAGCCAGCGCTGCGCCTCATGGCAGTGCCAAATTTGGGGGGCCGGGGGGCGTTTACGCTTAATGTTGTCTGCGGAATGAGCAATTGCGTTTATATCTAAGCAGACGGCATTACCTGCAGCCCTATACTGGTGGTACCATCGAGCAGTTTTATGCGTAAAAGTCCTAATTCGAGGCTATCGGAACCTTTTCAGACCAGTGAATACGCGGTTGACTGATATACTCGACACGTTATTTGTAACGAGAAGTTTAAAAAACAAACAGTCCAGGAGATTTCAATGGCTGCCCTTAATTCTAAAGTCAGAAAAGCGGTTATCCCGGTAGCGGGATTAGGCACCAGGATGCTGCCTGCCACCAAAGCAATTCCAAAAGAAATGCTGCCGCTGGTAGATAAGCCGTTAATTCAGTACGTTGTTAATGAATGTATCGCTGCAGGAATTACTGAAATTGTTCTGGTAACGCACTCATCGAAAAACTCTATCGAAAACCATTTCGATACCAGTTTTGAGCTGGAAGCGATGCTGGAAAAACGTGTAAAACGCCAGCTTCTGGAAGAAGTGCAGTCTATTTGCCCGCCGCACGTGACAATTATGCAAGTTCGTCAGGGCCTGGCGAAAGGCCTTGGTCACGCCGTGCTGTGCGCCCATCCGGTAGTGGGTGATGAGCCGGTAGCGGTTATTCTGCCAGACGTTATTCTGGATGAATTTGAGTCCGATCTGAGCCGTGATAACCTTGCGGAGATGATCTCTCGTTTTGATGAGACTGGCGCCAGCCAGATTATGGTTGAGCCTGTCGAGGATGTGACCGCGTATGGCGTGGTCGATTGCAAAGGCGAATCCCTGAAGCCGGGCGAAAGCGTGCCGATGGTGGGCGTGGTCGAGAAGCCAAAAGCTGACGTTGCGCCGTCCAACCTGGCGGTAGTGGGGCGCTATGTCCTCAGCGCAGATATTTGGCCGCTGCTGGCGAAGACCCCTCCGGGCGCCGGTGATGAAATTCAGCTGACTGACGCGATTGATATGCTGATCGAGAAAGAAACGGTTGAAGCTTATCATATGAAAGGCAAGAGCCATGACTGCGGCAATAAGCTTGGCTACATGCAGGCGTTTGTCGAATATGGTATTCGTCACAAGACGCTTGGTGACGATTTTAAAGCCTGGCTGGAAACCGCGGTGACGAAGTAATCCGCAGCGCGATTAAAAGCCAGAAACCGGGAGCGCGTCAGCGACTCCCGGTTTTGTTTATCGAGCCTGAGGGCAAAAAAAATCCCGCCGGAGCGGGATTTTTAATATTGCGACAACGGAGATTAGATCAGGAAATCGTCCAGTGATTTACCTTGTTCGTCCATTGCTTTTTTGATCACCGCAGGAGTACGGCCCTGGCCAGTCCAGGTTTTGGTTTCGCCGTTTTCGTCTACATAGCTATATTTAGCCGGACGTGCAGCACGCTTAGTTTTGGTACCGGCTTTAACGGCAGCCATAGTGCTCAGCAGTTCATTCGGGTCAATACCGTCAGCAATCAGCATTTCACGGTATTGCTGCAGCTTACGCGTACGCTCTTCAATTTCTGCTGCGGCGGCGTTTTCTTCTTCACGGCGCTCGTTAACAACGACTTCTAATTTTTCCAGCATTTCTTCGAGCGTTTCAAGGGTGCATTCTCTTGCCTGCGCACGAAGAGTACGGATGTTGTTCAAAATTTTAAGTGCTTCGCTCATTGTAGTAATCTCAAACTTATATTGTGGGGTGGTTTGTTGAACTAATAATAGAGCGATAAAATGCGTTGTGCAATAGGGGAGAATGTAAGGAATTCAAAATTACTGGTTATTTGTCGCGGGAATTAATTAATTTAAGTTAAAATTCTCGTGCCGCTTCACATCTTTGCTCCTTATAGCCATGAGTAGGGGGCCAGCTAAAACACTGAGACCATATGCTTTTTCTGAGGTTCAGTGAGAAAAATTATCCTTTGCATGGGTAAATAACCCTCGTCAGTATTAGCGCATTTTTGGTTACGCGCCTTAATATAAAACAAGCCGCAAGCCCGCTTATAGTGCATGGATACTGGTCCTATAAGCACGAAAAGACAATGGTTACCTCACCGATAGCGTAACGGGGCGTACAAATAATGGCCCTGTAAATTCAATTCATCCACGTCACCCTTTTCGTTTCCATGCCCTTCAGCGCTGCGACAATACCCCTGCGGAAAGGGCGGCTGTATGCCTAAAATATGGTACAATCGCCGCCGCGATAAAACACTTTGATTGGGGTCACGCAGCCGATGGCACAACTTTATTTCTACTACTCTGCAATGAATGCAGGTAAGTCGACCGCTCTGTTGCAATCTTCGTACAATTACCAGGAGCGGGGGATGCGTACCATCGTTTATACCGCTGAGATAGATGACCGCTTCGGTGCTGGAAAAGTCAGCTCGCGTATCGGCCTCTCCTCGCCGGCCCGGTTGTATAATCCGCAGACGTCGCTATTTAACGATATTGCGGCAGAGCACAAGCTTAAGCCGATTCACTGCGTGCTGGTGGATGAAAGCCAGTTTCTGACGCGCGAACAGGTTCATGAGCTGTCCGAAGTTGTCGATACACTGGATATTCCGGTGCTGTGCTATGGACTGCGGACGGATTTTCGCGGCGAGCTCTTTACCGGTAGCCAGTATTTGCTGGCATGGTCCGATAAGCTGGTGGAGCTGAAAACCATTTGCTTCTGCGGCCGTAAGGCGAGCATGGTGCTACGTCTCGATCAAGAGGGGCGACCTTATAATGAAGGCGAGCAGGTTGTCATCGGCGGCAATGAGCGGTATGTGTCCGTCTGTCGTAAGCATTATAAAGAGGCGCTGAGCGTGGGTTCTTTAACCCAGGTACAAAACCAGCGTTATTCCTGCTGAGTTGCTCAGAAGCTCATACAGGCGCCTGTGGGCGCCTTTTTTATACTCAGGAAGGCTGGAGCTCGGGATTGGCTGACAAGCGGGCATAAAAAAGCCCCGTCAGGTGACGGGGCTTGCAGTATGTTTACCGTTGTTGATTAAGCGGATTTCTTCGCTTTTTTCTCAGCTTTCACCGGAGCCGCGTCGGTTTTCGCAGCAGTTTCGCCTTCGACGAACTCGCGGCCGTAGTAGGTATCCAGCAGAATCTGTTTCAGTTCGGAGATCAGCGGGTAGCGCGGGTTAGCGCCGGTGCACTGGTCATCGAATGCATCTTCAGACAGCTTATCAACGTTAGCCAGGAAGTCAGCTTCCTGAACGCCAGCTTCGCGGATAGATTTCGGAATTCCCAGCTCAGCTTTGATGCTTTCCAGCCATGCCAGCAGTTTCTCGATCTTCGCTGCGGTGCGGTCGCCCGGTGCAGAGAGACCCAGGTGATCGGCGATTTCAGCGTAGCGACGACGAGCCTGCGGACGGTCGTACTGGCTGAACGCAGTCTGCTTGGTCGGGTTGTCATTCGCGTTGTAGCGAATAACGTTGCAGATCAGCAGGGCGTTGGCCAGACCGTGCGGAATATGGAACTGAGAGCCCAGTTTGTGCGCCATGGAGTGACACACCCCGAGGAAGGCGTTCGCAAACGCGATACCGGCGATAGTCGCAGCACTGTGTACGCGCTCACGGGCAACCGGGTTCTTGGAACCTTCGTGGTAGGAAGCCGGCAGGTACTCTTTCAGCAGTTTCAACGCCTGCAGAGCCTGGCCGTCAGAGAACTCAGAAGCCAGCACGGAAACGTAAGCTTCCAGGGCGTGAGTCACCGCATCCAGACCACCGAACGCACACAGCGACTTCGGCATATCCATCACCAGGTTGGCATCGACGATGGCCATATCTGGGGTCAGCGCGTAGTCTGCCAGCGGATATTTCTGACCGGTTGCGTCATCGGTCACTACGGCGAACGGCGTCACTTCAGAACCGGTACCGGAGGTGGTGGTGATGGCGACCATCTTGGCTTTGACGCCCATTTTCGGGAACTTGTAGATACGTTTACGGATATCCATAAAGCGCAGCGCCAGTTCTTCGAAGTGGGTTTCCGGATGTTCGTACATGACCCACATGATTTTCGCCGCATCCATCGGGGAACCGCCGCCCAGCGCGATGATGACGTCTGGTTTGAAGGAGTTCGCCAGATCGGCACCTTTACGTACGATGGTCAGAGTCGGGTCAGCTTCAACTTCGAAGAAGACTTCGGTTTCAACGCCCGCTGCTTTCAGTACGGAAGTGATCTGATCGGCATAGCCGTTGTTGAACAGGAAGCGGTCAGTCACGATCAGCGCGCGTTTGTGACCATCAGTAATCACTTCATCCAGTGCGATTGGCAGGGAGCCACGACGGAAGTAGATAGATTTCGGAAGTTTGTGCCACAACATGTTTTCAGCTCGCTTAGCAACGGTTTTCTTGTTGATCAGGTGTTTCGGACCAACGTTTTCAGAGATGGAGTTACCACCCCAGGAACCACAACCCAGAGTCAGGGAAGGCGCGAGTTTGAAGTTGTACAGGTCACCGATACCACCCTGAGAAGCCGGGGTGTTGATCAGGATACGTGCGGTTTTCATCATCTGGCCGAAGTAAGCCACGCGAGCCGGCTGGTTGTCCTGGTCGGTGTACAGGCAAGAGGTGTGACCGATACCGCCCATGGCAACCAGTTTTTCTGCTTTGGTGACCGCGTCTTCGAAATCTTTCGCACGATACATCGCCAGCGTCGGAGACAGTTTTTCGTGAGCAAACGGTTCACTTTCGTCAACGTTGGTCACTTCGCCAATCAGGATCTTAGTCGTAGCCGGAACGGTGAAGCCTGCGAGTTCCGCGATTTTTGCCGCTGGCTGACCAACGATAGCAGCGTTCAGCGCGCCATTTTTCAGGATGATGTCCTGAACCGCTTTCAGCTCTTTACCCTGCAGCAGATAGCCGCCGTGGCTGGCGAAACGTTCGCGAACCGCGTCATACACTGAATCAACGACGACAACAGACTGCTCAGAAGCACAGATAACGCCGTTATCGAAGGTTTTAGACATCAGAACGGAAGCAACAGCACGTTTGATATCAGCCGTTTCATCAATGACCACCGGGGTGTTACCGGCACCAACGCCGATAGCTGGTTTACCGGAGCTGTACGCCGCTTTCACCATACCTGGACCACCGGTCGCAAGGATCAGGTTGATGTCCGGGTGATGCATCAGCGCGTTAGACAGTTCTACGGACGGCTGATCGATCCAGCCGATCAGGTCTTTCGGCGCGCCAGCCGCGATGGCAGCCTGCAGTACGATATCAGCCGCTTTGTTGGTGGCTTCTTTTGCACGCGGGTGCGGAGAGAAAATGATGGCGTTACGTGTCTTCAGGCTGATGAGCGATTTGAAGATGGCTGTTGAAGTCGGGTTAGTGGTCGGTACGATACCGCAGATGATGCCGATCGGTTCAGCGATAGTGATGGTACCAAAGGTGTCGTCTTCTGACAGGACGCCACAGGTTTTTTCATCTTTATATGCGTTGTAAATGTATTCGGAAGCGAAGTGGTTTTTGATCACTTTGTCTTCAACGATGCCCATGCCGGATTCGGCAACGGCCATTTTAGCGAGAGGGATTCGAGCATCTGCAGCGGCCAGAGCGGCAGCGCGGAAGATTTTATCGACTTGTTCTTGAGTGAAACTGGCATATTCACGCTGGGCTTTCTTGACACGCTCAACAAGCGCGTTCAGTTCAGCGATATTAGTAACAGCCATAATGCTCTCCTGATAATGTTAAACTTTTTTAGTAAATCAGTCGCTCGATTCGACATTATAGACAGGCTGTTAACAGCTTGCATGTAAATGTTTATGTAGAAAAATCAGGACACTGTTTTACCGATTTACTAAAAAAGCTCTATTACTTTAACTTTCAGGTCATGCTGCCTTCCACTCTGTTGGTGTCATCAAGATTACTCACTTCTGAGTACAAAATACGTGATTTAGATCAAGTATTGGCGTGGCTGATACCTTTCAGCTGGCTGCTTTTTAACCGATTCGATCAAGTGTAATGGAAGGGTTTTGAAATTAAAAAAACGATTAGCATTAAAGCTACAAATAACTAACATTCGATACATATCACCGGGTTATGCATATTTATAATGAATATTGCATGCAAAAAGCGTATGTTTCGCGCAGTTATTTTATGCTGTTAATAGTCAACCGCCAATTTTGATGATGCTGCGGAGCCCATTGTGACTCAACCACTGTTCGATTTTGCTACCTATTTCAAGTTTTTCATTGGCTTATTTGCCCTGGTCAACCCGGTCGGCATCATTCCGGTGTTTATCAGTATGACCAGCTACCAACCGGCAGCGGTGCGCAACAAGACCAACCTGACCGCAAACCTGTCGGTGGCGATCATCCTCCTGACGTCGTTGTTTCTCGGCGATGGCATTCTGCAGATTTTTGGCATCTCGATTGATTCCTTCCGCATTGCCGGCGGCATCCTGGTGGTGACCATTGCGATGTCGATGATCAGCGGCAAGCTCGGCGAAGATAAGCAGAACAAGCAGGAGAAATCGGAGACGGCGGTCCGGGAGAGCATCGGCGTCGTGCCTCTCGCGCTCCCCTTAATGGCCGGACCGGGGGCAATCAGTTCAACTATTGTCTGGGGCACCCGATATCATTCCTGGGTGCACCTGGTCGGGTTCTCACTGGCGATAGCGGTATTCGCTCTTTGCTGCTGGGGCATTTTCCGAATGGCGCCGTGGCTGGTTCGTCTGCTGGGACAGACGGGAATCAACGTCATCACCCGTATCATGGGGTTGCTGCTGATGGCCCTGGGGATCGAGTTTATCGTAACCGGTATTAAAGCGCTGTTCCCCGGACTGCTTAATTAGAGGAACACCATGCAAGCGTGGAGGCTTCACTTCGCGCTTGCGCGATTATTAGCAAAACCTATTAACCAGCGCGAGATCGGCTGTTGAGATAACGTTTTGCGATAATATCTTTAAATCCATATTTTTCATTAAGATATCTGTTTTTGTTCATTGTTTTCCCCTCACGCTCTTCCTGCCTGCGATGTTATTTTCTTCACATCATTCTCTGGCACTTGCTGTCGGATCATCGAAATGATATTAGTAATTTTAACAAGGCAGTAGATGAATGTGCTAAAAAGTAACCTGTTGTTAAATTTTTGTACAAAAAAGCATCTTTTAGCCGATACTCGATTCTCAACGCGATTAAAAAATCATATCACTATGATTAACAATGATATTTTTTTGTCGGTAGTCCGCGAAGATCTTGAGCATCGCGGGCAATATCGGCGATAAAAGAGAATCCGGTAACATATTTGCAAATTGCATTGGCGGAGGTGTTTACCTTTTGGTAATTTCCGCCGTTATCGTCTGCTGAATTATATGCGTAAATGAGAATTATTATTAATAATCTCACTGCGCCGGAACTGCCCTCCAGCGAGGGGGCAAAGAATCGACGTTAAGGCTGCCGTTCGAGCGGTCGTAATAAATAAGTCGGTGATAGCAATCTGCCAATCGCAAACGCTCCTGCGTTGGACAGATCCCCGCAAACGGGAAAAAAACAGGCTGGTTAAAAAACCAGTAATTATAATGACTGGAGTTACAACACAATGACCATCATCACTAAAAAACGTTTGATCGCCGCGGGAGTGCTATCCGCACTGCTTGCCGGCAATATGGCTATGGCAGCGGATGTCCCGGCCGGTGTGCAGTTGTCGGATAAGCAAACGCTGGTGCGAAATAGCGGCGCTGAGCCGCAATCACTGGACCCGAATAAAATTGAAGGGGTACCCGAGGCCAATATTAGCCGCGACCTCTTCGAAGGCTTGCTGAATACTTCGCCGAAAGATGGCCACCCGATCCCTGGCGTAGCAGAGAGCTGGGATAATAAAGATTTTAAAGTCTGGACCTTCCATCTGCGTAAAGATGCGAAATGGTCTAACGGCGAGCCGGTTACTGCTCAGGACTTCGTCTACAGCTGGCAGCGTCTGGTGGATCCGAAAACCGCTTCTCCTTATGCCAGCTATCCGCAATATGGTCATATCGTTAACGTCGACGACATCATTGATGGCAAGAAAGCGCCGAGCGAACTGGGCGTAAAAGCCATTGACGACCACACGCTGGAAGTTACCCTCAGCGAGCCAGTCCCTTATTTTTATAAGCTGCTGGTTAACCCGGCGATGTCTCCTGTCTACAAACCGGCTATTGAAAAATTTGGCGAGAAATGGACACAGCCTGGCAATATCGTCACCAACGGGGCGTATACTCTGAAAGACTGGGTGGTCAACGAACGTATCGTGATGGAGCGCAACCCGCACTACTGGGATAATGCTAAAACCGTCATTAACACCGTTACCTGGCTGCCGACCTCTTCCGAAGTGACCTATGTTAACCGCTATCGCAGCGGTGAACTGGACATGACCTATAACCAGCTGCCGATCGAACTCTTCCAGAAGCTGAAAAAAGAGATCCCCAACGAGCTGCACGTCGACCCGTATCTGTGTACCTATTATTACGAAATCAACAACCAGAAAGCGCCGTTTACCGACGTACGCGTCCGTACCGCGCTGAAGCTGGGTCTGGATCGCGACATTATTGCTAATAAAGTGAAAGGACAGGGCGATCTGCCGGCCTACGGCTACACGCCGCCGTACACCGATGGCGCGAAGCTGAGCGAGCCGGAATGGTTTACGTGGTCGCAGGAAAAACGCAACGAAGAAGCGAAGAAACTGCTGGCCGAAGCCGGCTATACCGCGGATAAACCGTTGACCTTTAACCTGCTTTATAACACCTCCGATTTGCACAAGAAGCTGGCGATTGCCGCCGCCTCGCTGTGGCGTAAAAACCTGGGCATTGACGTGAAGCTGGTTAACCAGGAGTGGAAAACATTCCTCGATACCCGTCACCAGGGCACCTATGACGTGGCACGCGCAGGCTGGTGCGCCGACTATAACGAGCCAACTTCCTTCCTGAATACCATGCTTTCTGACAGCTCAATGAACACTGCGCACTATAAGAGCCCGGCGTTCGACAAGATTATGGCTGAATCCGTAAAAGCGTCTGATGAAGCGCAGCGTACGGCAGCCTATGCGAAAGCGGAACAGCAGCTGGACAAAGACAGCGCGATCGTACCGGTCTATTACTACGTCAACGCCCGCCTGGTGAAACCGTGGGTTGGGGGCTATACCGGTAAAGACCCGATGGATAACGTCTATACCAAAGATCTCTACGTTATCAAACATTAATGGCAATACGTGGGGCGGGCCTGTGCTCGCTCCATCGTGTCTTATTTGAGAGCAGTGCAAAGGCACACGCCAGAAGGTACGGGCAATGTTAAAATTTATCTTACGTCGCTGTCTGGAAGCGATTCCGACGCTATTTATTCTTATTACCATCTCATTCTTCATGATGCGTCTGGCACCGGGAAGTCCTTTTACCGGGGAGCGCACCCTGCCGCCGGAAGTCATGGCGAATATTGAAGCAAAATACCATTTAAACGACCCTATCATGACGCAGTACTTCAATTATCTGAAGCAACTGGCGCATGGCGATTTTGGTCCTTCCTTTAAATACAAAGATTATTCGGTCAACGATCTGGTGGCCGCCAGCTTCCCGGTTTCTGCGAAACTGGGCTTCGCCGCCTTTTTACTCGCGGTGGTGATCGGCGTAGCCGCCGGGGTGATAGCCGCTCTGAAGCAAAACACCCGATGGGACTACGCGGTGATGGGGGTAGCCATGACCGGCGTGGTTATTCCGAGCTTTGTGGTGGCGCCGCTGCTGGTGATGATTTTTGCCATTACCCTGCACTGGCTGCCGGGCGGCGGCTGGAACGGCGGAGCGCTGAAATTTATGATCCTGCCGATGGTGGCGCTTTCCCTGGCCTATATCGCCAGTATCGCCCGTATCACCCGCGGCTCGATGATAGAAGTGTTGCACTCTAACTTTATCCGCACCGCGCGGGCAAAAGGGCTGCCGATGCGCCGCATTATTTTGCGCCATGCGCTGAAGCCGGCGCTGCTGCCGGTGCTCTCCTATATGGGGCCAGCTTTCGTGGGCATCATCACCGGCTCAATGGTCATTGAAACCATTTACGGCCTGCCGGGGATCGGCCAGCTGTTCGTTAACGGGGCGCTTAACCGCGACTACTCGCTGGTGCTGAGCCTGACGATCCTCGTTGGCGCCCTGACTATCCTGTTCAACGCCATCGTTGACGTGCTGTACGCCGTTATCGATCCGAAGATTCGCTACTGAAGCCGGAGTTCGCCATGATGTTAAGTAAGAAAAATAGCGAGGCGCTGGAAAACTTCAGTGAGAAGCTGGAAGTGGAGGGGCGTAGCCTCTGGCAGGATGCGCGTCGCCGCTTTATGCACAACCGCGCCGCGGTGACCAGCCTGATCATGCTGGTGCTTATTGCGCTGTTTGTCACCTTTGCGCCAATGGTGTCGTCGTTCTCCTACTTCGATACCGACTGGGGCATGATGTCCAATGCCCCGGATATGGCTTCAGGCCACTACTTCGGAACCGACTCCTCCGGGCGCGACCTGCTGGTGCGCGTGGCGATCGGCGGGCGTATTTCGCTGATGGTCGGGGTGGCAGCGGCGCTGGTGGCGGTGATCCTCGGCACGCTGTACGGTTCGCTTTCCGGTTATCTCGGCGGCAAAGTGGATTCGGTGATGATGCGTCTGCTGGAGATCCTTAACTCCTTCCCGTTTATGTTCTTCGTCATCCTGCTGGTGACCTTTTTTGGTCAGAATATCCTGCTAATCTTTGTTGCCATCGGCATGGTTTCCTGGCTGGATATGGCGCGTATCGTGCGCGGACAGACCTTGAGCCTGAAGCGTAAAGAGTTTATCGAAGCCGCGCAGGTCGGTGGGGTCTCCACGGCCAGCATCGTGCTGCGCCATATCGTCCCCAACGTACTGGGGGTGGTGGTAGTGTACGCCTCGCTGCTGGTCCCCAGCATGATCCTCTTCGAATCCTTCCTCAGCTTCCTCGGGCTGGGAACCCAGGAGCCGCTCAGCAGTTGGGGAGCATTGCTCAGCGATGGCGCCAACTCAATGGAAGTCTCGCCCTGGCTGCTGCTGTTCCCGGCGGGTTTCCTGGTGGTGACCCTGTTCTGTTTCAACTTTATCGGCGATGGTCTGCGTGATGCCCTCGACCCGAAAGACCGCTAAGGAGCGCTGCCATGACCATGATTGAAACGGCAAAGGCGCCGCAAGCGCAGAGTCACAGCGGCCTGCTGCTGGACGTGAAAGATCTCCGCGTCACCTTTAAAACGCCGGATGGCGATGTCACCGCCGTCAATGACCTGAACTTCACCCTGCAGGCGGGCGAGACGCTCGGCATTGTGGGCGAATCTGGCTCCGGTAAATCGCAAACCGCCTTCGCTCTGATGGGGCTGCTGGCGGCCAACGGCCGCATCGGAGGATCCGCCACCTTTAACGGTCGGCAGATCCTCAATTTGCCCGAGCGTGAACTGAACAAACTGCGCGCCGAGCAAATCTCGATGATTTTCCAGGATCCGATGACCTCTCTTAACCCGTATATGCGGGTGGGCGAGCAGTTAATGGAAGTCCTGATGTTGCATAAAGGACTGAGCAAAGCCGAAGCGTTTGAAGAGTCGGTGAAGATGCTCGATGCGGTAAAAATGCCGGAAGCGCGCAAGCGCATGAAGATGTTTCCGCACGAGTTTTCCGGCGGGATGCGCCAGCGCGTGATGATTGCCATGGCGCTGCTGTGTCGGCCGCGGCTGCTGATTGCGGATGAACCCACCACCGCGCTGGACGTCACCGTGCAGGCGCAGATCATGACGCTGTTGAATGAGCTTAAACGCGAATTCAATACGGCAATCATCATGATCACCCACGACCTCGGGGTGGTGGCCGGGATCTGCGATAAAGTGCTGGTGATGTACGCCGGGCGCACCATGGAGTACGGTCAGGCGCGCGATGTCTTCTATCAACCGTCACATCCATACTCTATTGGCCTGTTGAATGCAGTTCCTCGTCTGGATGCCGAGGGCGATGCGTTGTTAACCATCCCTGGCAACCCGCCAAACCTGCTGCGATTGCCGAAAGGCTGTCCATTCCAGCCGCGCTGCCCGCACGCCATGGAGCAGTGTAGCAGCGCACCGCCGCTGGAGTCGTTCGCGCCAGGCCGCCTGCGCGCCTGCTTTAAACCGGTGGGGGATCTGCTATGAACGCCGTAACTGAACAACGAAAAGTCCTGCTTGAAATTGCCGACCTGAAGGTGCACTTCGATATCAAAGATGGCAAGCAGTGGTTCTGGCAGCCGTCGAAAACGCTGAAAGCAGTGGATGGCGTGACGTTGCGCCTCTATGAGGGGGAAACCCTCGGTGTGGTAGGGGAGTCAGGCTGCGGCAAATCGACCTTCGCCCGCGCCATTATTGGCCTGGTGAAAGCGACCGATGGCAAAGTGGCCTGGCTTGGGAAAGATCTGCTGGGTATGAAGCAGGAAGAGTGGCGCGATGTGCGCAGCGATATCCAGATGATCTTCCAGGATCCGCTGGCCTCGCTGAATCCGCGCATGACCATCGGGGAGATTATCGCTGAACCGCTGCGCACCTATCATCCGAAGATGTCGCGTCAGGAAGTTCGCGATCGCGTCAAAGCGATGATGATGAAGGTCGGGTTGCTGCCTAACCTGATCAACCGCTATCCGCATGAGTTCTCCGGCGGTCAGTGCCAGCGTATCGGCATCGCGCGGGCGTTGATCCTTGAGCCGAAGCTGATTATCTGCGATGAGCCAGTATCTGCGCTTGACGTGTCGATTCAGGCTCAGGTGGTCAATCTGCTGCAGCAGCTGCAGCGTGAGATGGGGCTGTCGCTGATATTTATCGCCCACGATCTGGCGGTGGTTAAACATATCTCCGACCGCGTCCTGGTGATGTATCTGGGCCATGCGGTGGAGCTGGGCACCTACGACGAGGTGTATCATAATCCGCTGCATCCCTATACCAAAGCGCTGATGTCGGCGGTACCGATCCCCGATCCTGATCTCGAGAAAGCGAAAACTATTCAGTTGCTGGAGGGCGAATTACCCTCGCCAATTAACCCTCCGTCGGGCTGCGTGTTCCGCACCCGCTGCCCGCTCGCCGGGCCAGAGTGTGCGAAAACCCGCCCGGTACTGGAGGGCAGTTTCCGCCATGCGGTTTCCTGCCTTAAGGTAGACCCGTTATAATCTCAGGGGCTGACGCAGGTCAGCCCTTTTTTTTGCGAGGTTAACGAAGTGGGTATGCTTTCTGCCGCTCGTCTGCGGCTTTATCATTTACTTTTCGATCAGAACCGACGTTCCGGCCGCCGCTTCGAAGGGCTGTGCGGACTTTTCGCCTTGCTCAGCGTGCTGGTGATTTTTATCGAGTCGGGGCTGGGCACGCAATATCATCTGACATTAGATGAATGGCATGTTTTCGTCTGGCTGGAGCTGCTGGTGACCGCGGTTTTTACCGTGGAGTACCTGCTGCGTATCGCCACCTGGCCCAATCCGCTCCACTATATTTTTAGCTTTTGGGGACTGATTGACCTGGCGACGATTTTGCCGCTGTATGTGATGTGGCTGTGGCCGGAGATTAGTCTGAATTATGTCTTTGCCTGGCGAGCAATGCGAGCGATCCGCGCGCTGCGTATTCTCAAACTGTTGCGCTTTATGCCTTCGCTCAACGTGTTCTGGCGAGCAATCGTCAGTGCGCGTCACCAGCTGGTTCTGTTCTATTCGTTTATCGCCATTGTGATGGTAATTTTCGGTTCGCTAATGTATTTGATCGAGGGGCCGGAGTACGGCTTTACAACGCTCAACGCCTCGGTCTATTGGGCCATCGTGACCATCACCACCGTTGGCTATGGCGATATCACCCCGCATACCCCACTGGGCCGCATTCTGGCGTCGATCCTCATCCTGATCGGCTACTCCATTATTGCGATACCGACCGGGCTTATCACTACCCATATGACCAGCGCCCTGAACCGTCGGCGTCAGCGTCGCCTGTGTCCGCAGTGCCAGCAGGGCGACCATGACGATAACGCCCGTTTTTGTCACGCCTGCGGCCATGCGTTGCCGAAATAAGCTGCCAGCATAAAAAAAGCCTGCCGGGTGAACCGCGGCAGGCTTTTCACTGGATAGTGAGCGTTATTCACGCCACAAAATATGACACAGCTTATGATCTTTTTCGCGGCACAGCAGAACACGGGCGAAAATGTCATTAATTTCCCCGCCATCGGTATCCGCCAGGCCAATCACCACTTCGGCGAAGAAATCCGGATTCAGATCGTAATCCACATGCTCTTCCCAGTCTGCGGACGGGTCGAACAGTTCGGCGCCCCCGCGCTCTTCAAACTGCAGGTTAAACAGAATGATGTCCGCCGGGTCGAGGTTGTCGGCCGCCAGCTCGAGGAAGATATCGTAAGCCTGCTCAAGCGTTTCGTCTTCGGTCAGGCGGTTGTTTAAATCCATATCCATGATTGCTACTCATTCGGTATCTGATGGGCACGTTTTACAGCAACGGGCTGAAGAAGTAAAACAGTCGCTCGACGATCCGCTGCCAGAGCGGTCGTTTTAGCCAACGACGGGCGTCAAGCAGGCGCGAACGCGAGATATAGTCATCCTGGACCGCCGCCAGATCGCTGCCAAAACCGGCGTCATCAATGACCAGCGTAATCTCAAAATTGAGCCACAGGCTGCGCATATCCAGATTCACCGTCCCCACCAGGCTCAGTTCGCCATCCACCAGCACGCTCTTGGTATGCAACAATCCGCCTTCAAACTGATAAATTTTGACCCCGGCCGCCAGCAGCTCGGTGAAAAAGGCCCGGCTGGCCCAGCCCACCAGCAGTGAATCGTTCTTGCGCGGTAAAATAATACTCACGTCGACACCGCGCTGGGCGGCGGTACAGATTGCGTGCAGCAGGTCGTCGCTGGGCACGAAGTAAGGTGTCGTCATGATCAGATGCTCTTTCGCCGCGTAGGCGGCGGTGAGGAGCGCCTGATGGATCAGATCTTCCGGAAAGCCCGGGCCGGAGGCGATCGTGTGGATGGTATGCCCGCTGGCCTCTTCGAACGGCATGATATTGACGTCCGGTGGTGGCGGCAGAATGCGCTTTCCGGTTTCGATTTCCCAGTCGCAGGAGTAGACGATGCCCATCGAGGTCGCCACCGGGCCTTCCATCCGCGCCATCAGGTCAATCCACTGGCCGACCCCCGAGTCCTGCTTAAAGTAGCGCGGATCGACCATATTCATGCTGCCGGTATAGGCAATATAGTTATCGATCATCACCATCTTGCGATGTTGACGCAAATCCATCCGGCGCAGGAACACACGCATCAGGTTAACTTTGAGGGCCTCGACGACTTCAATACCGGCGTTACGCATCATCGCCGCCCATGGGCTGCGGAAAAAGGCCACGCTGCCCGCAGAATCGAGCATTAGCCGACAGTGAACCCCACGACGCGCGGCGGCCATCAGCGATTCGGCGACGCTGTCGGCCATACCGCCTGGCTGCCAGATATAAAAGACCATCTCGATATTGTGGCGGGCCAGTTGAATATCGCGGATCAGAGCCTGCATCACGTCATCAGATTCCGTCAGCAGCTGCAGCTGGTTGCCTTTTACGCCACCAATGCCCTGACGCCGTTCACACAGCTTGAACAGGGATTCTGCCACCGGGCTGTTATCTTCCGCGAAGATATGTTTGCAGGCTTTGAGGTCGTTTAACCACTTGGCCGTCGAGGGCCACATCGCCCTGGCGCGTTCCGCCCGGCGTTTGCCGAGATGCAGTTCGCCAAAGGAGAGATAGGCGATAATCCCCACCAGCGGCAGGATATAAATGATCAGCAACCATGCCATGGCGGACGGGACAGCGCGGCGTTTCATTAGAATTCGTAATGTTACACCGGCGATCAACAGCCAGTACCCCAGAATGACCAGCCAGTTCACCACCGTGTAAAAGGTTGTCATAGATGTAAAATCCTTTTGAATGACGTTATGTGATGAGTTTACGCATCAGTATTTTTCTGGCAAATAAAAACGCAGCGAAAGCGGTAGTCAGTTGCTGGCAGAGGTTTATAATGGAGGCTGTTTTCACTCGTAGAGTCGTTGCAATGAAGCGTAGTAGAACGGAAGTAGGGCGCTGGCGCATGCTGAGACAGGTGAATCGCCGTAAAGCGCGCTGGCTGGAAGCCCAATCGCGCCGCAATATGCGGATCCTTGCTATCAGGAAGGGACTGGTGAAACGGCAGCGTCATGCTCTGCTGTTTATTTTTCCCGACTGTTAAGCGAGCAGGCTAACGGCACCGTACGCGGTGCCGTTGTCGTTTTCTCAGCCCTGCGCTGAATTATCGTTATCATTGCCATCTTGACATCATTATTTTGCTCGACTGCGGTGCAACGACAGTTTGCGCCTGGCTTGCTTTCACGTCTCATTAAAATAGGCATGTCACGTTATTCCGGGCGGTTTGTTTCAGGCAGAACCTATTCCTGCCGCCACAGGAATTAATTGCCATGCAGTATTTATTGTTACCCAGACAGGTGCGGCGCTGTCGAATGCATGCCCACACTGGCCAGCAGATGCAGCCTGAAGTAAGTTGAGAAGAATGATGAAACAGGCGCAGTCAGATCATGGCGCATGAGGCTAAGCGTGCCGCTCCTGGTCTTAAATAATCTGCGCCTGTTTGTTTGCCTTTCAGAACGGTTGTCTGGATAACGCGCCTGAATAAAATGCACGCTATTACGCGTGCATTACTTTATTTTGCATAGGCTTCAGTGGATAAAGTGATGGTCACGTTATCACTTACCGCGGGCACATACTTATCAAGCTTGAAGTCTGAACGTTTGATTACCCCTGTTGCATCAAATCCAATCGCCTCTTTTTTCACCATTGGATGCATGTCCTGCTTATTGAGGGTTGCATGCAGAACTACCGGTTTGGTGATGCCTTTAATGGTCAGGTTACCTTCGACATCATATTTATTGTCGCCCTTGCTTTCCACTTTGGTACTCCGGAAAGTAGCCTCGGGAAACGTTTTGACATCAAAGTATTCTTTGCCTAAAAATTCATCGGTTAACGCTTTGACATGCGTGTCAATGGTTTTTACCGGCAGAGTAACGCTAACAGAAGATTTTTCAGGATTTTCTTTGTCAAAAGATAATTTCCCTGAAACATCAGAGATATAGGCGGTAGGGTTAGAGAAACCGAAATGGTTCCAGGCAATAACCACCGACGTGTGCTGCGGATCCAGGTTATATTCCGTCGCCGCAGCTTGTGATACAGGGATATATAAGGCAAGCAGAGAAAGAAATGCTGTTTTTTTCAGAACGTTCACAAAAAATTCCTCAAAATGGGCAAGTACACAAAGGGTAGCTTAAAAAGAGGGAAGTCTTATTGAAAACATTTGTTATTCCCTTTCAAAATTTTTAATCAAGCACGAATAACCCTACAGTAACGCAGCGTGAACTTTACGCAAGGCAATTAATAGAAGTTAAAAAATGATCATCGGCAATTTTAACCTGACGGTGAGATTTTTATTGGGCCATGTCAGTATATTGTGTGTGGTTATATCATTGCGGGGTTATTTTCCGGGGGAGAGAAATCACCGCGAGCCTGAATGCAGGAAGGTTGTTTAAGACCGGTTCAGTACCTTGCGAAAACCGGACATTAATCCCCGTTTATTCCATGGCTTAATATCGGCAGGGATAAATTACCCGCATCAACATGCTTATCCAGTCAATGTAAAAAAGAGCAATAACCATAAATTAGGCATTTATCCAATCTAATGTCGATGTGAAACGAATAAATGTCGATATATTATTCTGTGTTATTTATTTTTTGTAGTCATTCCCTTTTAATTCTTCCTGGCGTTTTTTTAGCTTATCACAATAGTGTCGAGCAAAAAACAATCAATAAATAAATAAAATACAAGATCTTACATAACGGACTTACACAATTTATTAACAATTAAATATAATTCCCGACATCGATGCTTTATCGCCATTTTCTATCCCGGCATTATGCTTCATTTATGCCGTTTGGCTTACTGCGGGGAAAACATCGATAGTTAAATAAGAAATAGTTTTATTTCATGGTGTTATCAGGAGAGTTATTATGTCAGATACGAATCCCCGCTCATCCGGCTGGTTAGGCCTGTGGTGCCTGCTGGTCGGCGTGATACTGCTTGCGACAGGCCTGTTCTTTGTCATCGGCGGTTATAAACTGGTTTCCCTGGGGGAAGCTGGTATTTCCTTATTGCCGGGGTTATTACCCTGCTCGCCGCGATTCAGTTTTTCCGCCGCAGGTCGTCCGCGGTGTGGCTGTTTGCTCTGGTATTCGTGGGTACCCTGATTTGGGCACTGTTTGATGCCGGCTTCGACTTCTGGCCGCTCGTTTCCCGTTTGATGGTACCCGCCGGGTTGATGCTGCTGGCGGCGGCCACCTGGCCTGCGCTACGTAAGCATGAAGGAAAGCCTTACAGCACCAAAGGGGTATGGGGGGTCTGCGTTGTTCTGGTTATCGCCATGGGCGTCACCTTTGTTCAGATGTTTCAGCCCCATCCCACAGTGGCGTTCAGCGGCGAGAAATTACCGCTGGTGCCGGTAAAAGAAGACGCTAAACAGCAAAACTGGGACCACTACGGCAATACTGCCGGCGGTAGCCGCTTTGTGGCGTTGGACCAGATCACGCGTGACAATGTAAAAAACCTGAAACCCGTCTGGACCTTCCATACTGGCGACACCCCGTTAAGCCCGGATGGCAATGGCGCAGAAGATCAGCAAACACCGCTGCAGGTAGGCGATCGTGTTTTCCTCTGTACCCCGCATAACAATGTGATCGCCGTCGATGCTGATAGTGGAAAAGAGATCTGGAGAGCGGAAATTAATGCGAAATCCGCCATCTGGATGCGCTGCCGAGGCCTGGCGTATTTTGATGCGACGAAGCCACTGACGCAGCCCACTGTGGCAGGCTCCACACCGGTTCTGCCGGCACA
This sequence comes from Klebsiella sp. PK18, assembly GCF_057784655.1. Lineage (NCBI taxonomy): Bacteria > Pseudomonadati > Pseudomonadota > Gammaproteobacteria > Enterobacterales > Enterobacteriaceae > Klebsiella > Klebsiella sp. PK18. Next base: position 2,109,635 of record NZ_CM173493.1, read on the forward strand.
GGTCGCGCCAGGTGCAGCATGCCAGCGTCGCATCCTGATGAATACGATTGATGACAGATTGATCGCCTTAGACGCAGATAACGGCCAATTCTGCCCGGACTTCGGGACGAACGGCAGCGTGAATCTGCGAGAAGGGATGGGCGCAGCGGCAGATCCAAGCTATGTGTTGACTTCAGCCCCGACGCTGGCTGGCACCACGGTGGTGGTTGGAGGCCGCGTGGCGGATAACGTCAGTACTGACATGCCTGGCGGCGTGGTGCGCGGTTATGACGTGATTACCGGCCAGCAGCGCTGGGCATTTGATCCGCGTAATCCGGATCCCAATCATGTTCTGCAACCGGGGGAACATTACAAACGCAGTTCCGCTAACTCCTGGGCGCCCATGTCCTGGGATGCGTCGATGAATACCCTCTTTATTCCGATGGGGAGCTCCTCTGTTGACCTGTGGGGCGCAGACCGTATTCAGGGCGATCACAAATACGCCACTTCAATCCTGGCGCTGGATGCGACCACCGGGAAAGAGAAGTGGGTATACAAGACCGTGCGTAACGATCTGTGGGACTTCGATGTCCCGATGCAGCCAAGCCTGGTCGATTTCCCGACCAAAGAGGGCAACAAACCCGCCGTGGTGGTGGGGACCAAAGCGGGTCAAATCTATGTACTTGATCGCCTGACGGGTCAACCGCTTACCGAAGTGAAAGAGGTCCCGGTGAAACCGGCTGATATCCCCAATGAACAGTATCCGGCGACGCAGCCGCGCTCTGTTGGGATGCCGCAGATTGGGGCGGAAACCCTGAAAGAATCTGATATGTGGGGGGCAACGCCGTTTGATCAGCTGGTCTGTCGTATCAGCTTCAAATCGATGCGTTATGACGGGCTGTACACCATGCCGGGGACCGATGTTTCCCTCAGCTTCCCGGGCTCTTTGGGAGGAATGAACTGGGGCAGCCTGTCTACCGATCCGAACAACCACTATATCTTCGTCAATGATATGCGTCTGGGTCTGTGGGTGCAGCTGATTAAGCAGGACCCACAAAGCGCGGTGGCTAACACCGGTGGTGAAGCGGTGAACGCCGGGATGGGGGCGGTCCCGATGAAAGGAACACCGTACTCGGTCAACAAAAACCGTTTCATGTCGCCGCTGGGGATCCCATGTCAGAAACCGCCGTTTGGTACGCTGTCCGCGATTGACCTGAAAACACAGAAAATCGTCTGGCAGGTGCCGGTCGGTACCGTCCAGGATACCGGTCCGTTTGGCATAAAAATGCGTGCTCAGATGCCGATCGGTATGCCGACGCTGGGTGGAACCCTGGCAACTCAGGGCGGCCTGGTGTTCATTGCCGGAACCCAGGACTACTACCTGCGCGCCTTCGATTCATCTACGGGTGAAGAAGTCTGGAAAGCCCGTCTTCCGGTAGGAAGCCAGGGGGGACCCATCAGCTATGTTTCGCCGAAGACCGGCAAACAATACATTCTGATTTCCGCCGGTGGAGCCCGCCAGTCGCCGGATCGCGGTGACTACGTGATTGCCTATGCGCTCGATAAGTAACAGATAATTGGATCAGCGATAACGATCAGAGGCCCCCGCCGGACAGCGGGGGCTTTTCATATTAATGCAGGGATGGTGAGGCGTTGCGTTAGGCGTCGATGTTGAGGCAGGAGAGGGGATCTGACCCTGTACAGGACATGTCAGTGAGAGAACAGCCAAACTTTTCGCGTGATGGAAAAGGGCGGCATTTTAATGTTGTGTACCAAAATGCGCCCTTTAATCTGATGGCCTGGTGTCTTTTTATGGCTAACCAGAAAAATAGCAGGGAATATTTATCAAAACACTTTCTTATAAGGCTTAACAGAGACCTGGCGGTAGACGCCAGCCGCAATATACGGATCATCATTGGCCCAGGACTGCGCCGCTTCCAGCGACTCAAACTCGGCAATCACCGTTGAGCCGCTGAACCCTGCTGCGCCCGGTTCGTTGCTGTCAACGGCCGGCATTGGCCCGGCGGTAAGCAGCCGGCCTTCATCGTGTAAGAGTTGCAGACGCGCGAGATGCGCAGGGCGAACCGAGAGCCGCTTTTCCAGAGAATCGGCGATATCTTCAGCGTAGATAACGTAAAGCACGGCAAAGCTCCTTATCAATAATCAGGCGAATTACGTTAAGTTAAACCGCCCTGGACTGCAATGCAAAGATGCATACCGGTGTCGAATGCGCTGCCGACGCGGCTTTTTTCTGCAAATGGTGGCAAAAATTGACTCAGGTTAAGACGCCTTATTGAATATGATTGCTATTTGCATTTAAAATCGGAGCATCATTTTTCAACAGAAACGACTATGAGCGCAATGACCCTTGATTTACCTCGCCGCTTCCCGTGGCCAACGCTGCTGTCCGTGGCTATCCACGGTGCCGTTGTGGCGGGGCTGCTTTATACCTCGGTACATCAGGTTATTGAACAGCCTTCTCCGACGCAGCCGATTGAGATTACGATGGTCGCGCCGGCCGATCTTGAGCCGCCCCCGGCGGCACAGCCAGTCGTGGAGCCCGTTGTCGAACCTGATCCTGAGCCGGAACCCGAGGTGGTGCCTGAACCGCCGAAAGAGGCGCCGGTGGTGATCCATAAACCGGAACCGAAGCCGAAGCCCAAACCTAAACCGAAGCCCAAGCCGGAGAAAAAGGTTGAGCAGCCGAAGCGGGACGTGAAGCCGGCAGCGGAGCCGCGTCCGGCCTCGCCGTTTGAAAACAACAACACGACGCCAGCGCGCACCGCGCCAAGCACCTCGACCGCGGCCGCCAAACCCACCGTCACTGCCCCGAGCGGCCCGCGGGCGATCAGCCGTGTCCAGCCGACCTATCCGGCCCGCGCCCAGGCGCTGCGCATCGAAGGGACGGTGCGGGTGAAGTTTGACGTGACGCCTGATGGCCGAATCGACAACCTACAGATCCTCTCTGCCCAGCCGGCGAATATGTTTGAGCGCGAAGTGAAAAGCGCGATGCGCAGATGGCGTTACGAGCAGGCAAGACCGGGAACCGGCGTGACGATGACTATCAAATTCCGTCTGAGTGGGGTCGAGATCAACTGATAATGCGTTGCGGCGGACCCCCTGGTCCGCCGTGAGCCTTGTCTAACGCGTTTTTTCCGTCAATACATCGTCCAGCGCCTGCTGGACCGTCACCAGGTGCTGGCCACCAAACAAAATCGCCCGGTTCAGCAGGGTGTACAGCTGATAGATGGGCTGGCGATCGAGAAAACCTGCTGGCAGCGGTGAAACGGACTGGTAGCCGTCATAGATCTGCGGCGGTTGTTCCGGGTGCATCGGCAGCATGGCTAAATCGCACTCGCGATCGCCCCAGTAGCAGGCCGGATCGAAGATATAGGGGCCATCTGGTCCTAAGGCGCAGTTACCGGACCACAGGTCACCATGGAGCAGTGAAGGTTGCGGCTGATGGTTGGCCAGCCGCTGCTGAACCACATCGACTAAGGTATCGATATCGCCAAAGTGCAGCCCTTTCTCCGCCGCCAGCTCCAGTTGCCAGCCGATACGCTGCTCGGCAAAGAACACCGACCAGCGACGCTGCCAGGCGTTGGGCTGCGGCGTGGTGGAAAGATCGTTGTCGAAATCCAGACCAAACTGCGGCTGATCGCTCCACTGATGCAGATGCGCTAACTGCTGGCCGAGCAGGAAGGCATTATGCGCATCCAGCGGACGGGGAGGGAGGTATTCCATGACCACAAAACTGTAGTCACGGTCGCTGCCGACCGCATAGACCTGCGGCACGCGAACGGTTTTGCTTCGCGACAGCAGTTCCAGCTGATCGGCCTCGGCGGTGAAGATGGGCAGAAGCTCACGTTCGTCGCATTTCACGAAGTAATCTTTCCCGCCGAAGCGTAAATGCCAGGCCGAATGGATTTCCCCACCGGGCAGCTCGGTTTTCAGTTCGATTTCAGCGTTTTCGGAATGCCAATCGCGTAAAAGTGTACTGATTGCTTGCCACATGCTGTCTCTCCCCATGTTTTCCACCATATCATAAGGTTAGCGCACTGCTACCGGGTAAACCTGGAACTGACGCACAACTGACGCTTTCCGTTGCGTTAAACGCACTTATTGAGCTTTTAACCACTCGGCGAATGTGCTGACCGTAATCTCTGCCGGGCGGCCCAGAGCCGATTCCGCCAGCCCTGCGCTGAGGGCCTTAACTTCATCAGCATCCTGGGCGCTGAGCAGGCCAAAAGTGTTGGTCCCCAGCTCATGGGGATTGCCGTCTTCATCATTGAGCGTCAGTACGAACCCGGCACGGGTAAAGTGGTTGCTGACCTCGTTGATCTCCGTCAGCGCCTGTTCGTGAAAGGTGACGCTGACGACCCAGGCGGTTATCTCATTGCTCATCTCTACACCCCATTGTTATCCATAGCCTTTCCAGCATAGACCATCCAGCCAATATCGTGGCTCCCTCCGCCAGCGCGGAGGGGCAGGGAAGATCAGCGACCGCAGAGATAATCGTAGATTTTTTGCGTATTGGCCTGCGAGCAGAGACGGGTGCCCTGATTGATTGTCGCGGCGCTACCGGCAGCGACGCCAAAGCGAACCATATCTTCCAGCCCGGCGTTTTCCGCCAGACGCAGGGTCATGGCGCCCACCATGCTGTCGCCGGCGCCGACGGTGCTCTGGCTTTTCATCGGCGGCGGCACCACCTGAACGCTGCCGCTGGCGTCAACGCCTAACGCCCCCTGCGGCCCGAGCGAAACCACCACCCGGCGTACTTTACCGGACTGGATCAACGACTGGGCGGCAAGGCGTACGTCATCGGGTTGGCTCAGATCGCGCTGTACGAGGGCGCTGAGCTCTTTCTGGTTCGGCTTCACCAGCTCAATATTGCCGACGTCCAGCGCCGCAGCCAGCGCGTCGCCGGAACTGTCGATAATGCAGCGCAGTCCCTGCTGTTGCGCATTTTTCACCAGTTGCATCAGGTTTTCGACGCTGATACCTGGCGGCAGGCTGCCGCTTACCACCAGCAGTGAGCCGGGTTCGATAGTCAGGACTTTCTCTTCCAGCCGACGGAACTCATCATCCGTCAACGCTGCGCCGGGCATGACAAAACGATATTGTTCGCCGCTGGCGGCCACGTGAACGTGCAGGTTTTGCCGCGTCCAGTCGCGGGTTTCGACGGTCTCGACCGGCACCTGCTCATCGGCCAGCAGGGCTGCTAAGTGCTCGCCGGTGGCGCCGCCAACCGGGAAAATGGCGGTGGCTTTGCCGCCAAGAAAGGTCACGGCACGGGCAACGTTGATCCCGCCGCCGCCGGGCTCAAATACTGGCGCGCTGCAGCGGAGTTTACCTTCGGGATAAATCTGTGGGGTCTGCGTGGCGCTATCCAGCGAGGGGGCCAGCGTTAACGTATAAATTTTGGTCATTCCTTCTCCTCCTTAATACGGCGACTGTGCTTTATTTAAGCATGGCACGATGGCTCCGGGAGGGAAAGTGATGTTCCTGAGAGATTTGCAAAGAAGCCTGTATTTTCATTATGAAATAAAGATTGTTTCCGGAGCTGTCTTATTCAAAAAACGAAAGAGTAAGTGATTGCTATGTTATTCGTGCTTTTTTATAATTTGCTACCTTTCTTAGGACCTGCACACCGCGATCCTCGCGAAAGTTTCCGGGACCCTCAGGTCTCTTTTATGTTGTACGGACGCTAAATTCAATGAGCGGGCAGGTTGTGTCTGTTCATCATTTGTACTGTCCTAAAAAATGTATTTTAGAGAGTTATAATGAAGCTTTTAAAGACAGTACCCGCAGCGGTTATGCTGGCGGGGGGGCTTTTTGCGTCTGTTGGCGCAATGGCCGATGATTCTGTATTTACCGTCATGGATGACCCTTCCGCTGCTAAAAAACCTTTCGAAGGTGTGGTTAACGCAGGCTACCTGGCGCAGTCCGGCAACACCAAAAACTCCTCGATGACGGCAGATTCCACCTTGACCTGGTATGGTAATACCACCGCCTGGTCGCTGTGGGGGAATGCCAGCAACACCTCTTCCAACGATGAGCGATCCTCAGAAAAATATGCAGTCGGTGGGCGTAGCCGCTACAACCTGACCGATATGAACTATATCTTTGGTCAGGGGAGCTGGCTGACCGACCGCTATAATGGCTATCAGCAGCGTGATGTCCTGACGGCGGGTTATGGTCGTCAGATCCTCAACGGTCCGGTGCACAGCCTGCGGTTTGAATTCGGTCCTGGCGTTCGCTATGACGAGTTTACCGATGGAGAAACCGATACTCAGCCGCTGGGTTACGCCTCCGGCACCTGGGCCTGGCAGATGACCGATAACGCCAAATTTACGCAAGGGGTCTCGGTGTTTGGCGCTGAGGACACCACCGTCAACTCTGAGAGCGCGTTAAACGTGGCGATTAACGCCCATTTCGCGCTGAAGGTCGCCTACAACGTGACCTGGAACTCGGCACCGCCTTCCTCTGCGCCGGAGCATACCGATCGCCGGACGTCGCTGTCCCTTGGGTATAAAATGTAATATTTTCAGGCCGGGTTTCCCCGGCCTGTTCGTTTTAAATTTAGCAATGAGTGCCATTATTTTTTCTGGCCTTTCGTTTTAGTTTTTATAAAAAGAAATAGCCCTCCATCTTTTCTCCATTATTCCCGGTTTGTTGACAAATATTCATTCTATTTGACACGAAAAGCTAAATATTCGACGGACAAATATGTGATCTGGATCTATAATGATATGCACTGTCCGGGCGGAGAAATCGCGCGGTCTGTCTTCCGTAATAAGAGAATGAATATCATGAAAAACACTTCATTTACCATCGCAGCCCTGGCGCTGTGCGTGCTTTCTTTTGGCGCATCCGCTGCCACGCCCGTTCCGCCATCAGGCAACCAGGACCATACTCAGGTTGGCATCGCCAAAGCGACTGACGTTGAGGCTGGCTCGAATATCGCCCCCGGTTCCCGAACTACCGGACAATCCATGAGCGATGCCTTTAATGTGCATACGCTGGTGGCCGGCGAGTGGTCATAATATACCAGACCTTTATTTCGTCATACGTCAATTAAGCCGGGTGGAGCGGTACCGGTTTAACGCGCTGCGTTAAAGATTAAGTATGCAATATCATTGCGTCTCTTCTATCACGTCCGAATAATATTATCCGGCTTTGCCGGGGATTATTCTTGCCTGCAGTAGCAGGATATTCGTCTTTTTATCTCAATCTCTCTTGTTTTCTCCACATTCCGCCATCATTTATACGCTTGCGGCTTTAATCACGTACCAATGATGTGTAAACTACTCCCCGGTGTTATCAGCAGGCGGTGGCAGGCGGGAACGGTCTATCCGGTCGTCCTCCTATTTTCGCAGAGTGAAGCGGGAACTGCGCCTTAACCTGATGATAATTATGATTATATAGTTTTGTATGTGCTCTTTCGTGCGGGGCACCACTGCAAATAAGGACATAAAATGCCTGTAATTACGCTTCCTGATGGCAGTCAACGCCATTTTGACCACGCTGTTAGCCCCATGGATGTTGCGCTGGATATCGGTCCAGGCCTGGCGAAAGCCACCATTGCCGGGCGGGTAAACGGTGAACTGGTAGACGCCTGCGACCCGATCGAAACGGATTCCACTCTCTCTATTATCACTGCGAAAGATGAAGAAGGGCTGGAGATCATTCGTCACTCCTGTGCGCACCTGTTAGGCCATGCCATTAAACAGCTGTGGCCCAACACCAAAATGGCTATCGGTCCGGTTGTTGATAATGGCTTCTACTATGACGTAGACCTCGACCACACCCTGACTCAGGAAGATATCGACGCGCTCGAAAAACGTATGCATGAGCTCGCCGAGAAAAACTACGATGTCATCAAGAAGAAAGTCAGCTGGCACGAAGCGCGTGAAACCTTCGTGAAGCGCGGCGAAACCTATAAAGTTTCTATTCTTGACGAAAACATTGCTCATGATGATAAGCCGGGTCTGTATCATCATGAAGAATATATCGATATGTGCCGCGGCCCGCACGTACCGAATATGCGCTTCTGTCATCACTTCAAGCTGATGAAAACCGCCGGTGCCTACTGGCGCGGCGACAGCAACAATAAAATGTTGCAGCGTATCTACGGCACCGCGTGGGCGGATAAAAAAGCGCTGAATGCCTATCTGCAGCGTCTTGAAGAAGCCGCCAAGCGTGACCACCGTAAAATTGGCAAGCAGCTTGACCTGTATCATATGCAGGAAGAAGCGCCGGGTATGGTGTTCTGGCACAACGACGGCTGGACTATCTTCCGTGAACTGGAAACCTTTGTTCGTTCTAAACTGAAAGAGTACCAGTATCAGGAAGTCAAAGGTCCGTTCATGATGGACCGTGTGCTGTGGGAAAAAACCGGCCACTGGGACAACTACAAAGATGCGATGTTCACCACATCTTCTGAGAACCGTGAATACTGCATCAAGCCGATGAACTGCCCGGGCCACGTGCAGATCTTCAACCAGGGATTGAAATCCTACCGCGATCTGCCGCTGCGTATGGCGGAATTCGGTAGCTGCCACCGTAACGAACCGTCTGGCGCGCTGCACGGTCTGATGCGCGTTCGCGGCTTTACCCAGGATGATGCGCATATCTTCTGTACTGAAGATCAGGTTCGCGATGAAGTGAACGCCTGTATTCGTATGGTCTACGATATGTACAGCACCTTTGGCTTCGAGAAGATCGTCGTCAAACTGTCAACTCGCCCGGAAAAACGTATCGGTAGCGATGAGACCTGGGATCGCGCGGAAGCGGATCTGGCGGTGGCGCTGGAAGAAAATAACATCCCATTTGAGTATCAACTGGGAGAAGGGGCGTTCTACGGCCCGAAAATTGAATTTACCCTGTATGACTGCCTCGATCGCGCATGGCAGTGCGGAACGGTACAGCTGGACTTCTCTCTGCCGCAGCGTTTAAGCGCCTCCTATGTGGGCGAAAATAACGAGCGTCAGGTACCGGTCATGATTCACCGTGCGATTCTCGGTTCTCTGGAGCGCTTCATTGGCATCCTGACCGAAGAGTTCGCCGGCTTCTTCCCAACCTGGATTGCACCAGTGCAGGTAGTGGTCATGAATATTACCGATTCTCAGGCTGAATACGTTAACGAATTGACGCGTAAACTACAAAATGCGGGCATTCGTGTAAAAGCAGACTTGAGAAATGAGAAGATTGGCTTTAAAATCCGCGAGCACACTTTACGTCGTGTCCCGTATATGTTGGTCTGTGGCGACAAAGAAGTCGAAGCCGGCAAAGTGGCCGTGCGCACCCGTCGCGGGAAAGACCTCGGCAGCATGGACGTAAGTGAAGTGATTGAGAAGCTGCAACAAGAGATTCGCAGCCGCAGTCTTCAACAACTGGAGGAATAAGGTATTAAAGGCGGAAAACGAGTTCAAACGGCACGTCCGAATCGTATCAATGGCGAGATTCGCGCCCTGGAAGTTCGCTTGACAGGTCTGGAAGGCGAAGCTTTGGGTATTGTGAGTCTGAGAGAAGCTCTCGAAAAGGCTGAAGAGGCCGGAGTAGATTTAGTTGAAATCAGCCCTAACGCCGAACCGCCAGTTTGTCGTATCATGGACTACGGCAAGTTCCTTTATGAAAAGAGTAAGTCTTCTAAGGAACAGAAGAAAAAGCAAAAAGTTATCCAGGTTAAGGAAATTAAATTCCGTCCTGGGACCGATGATGGTGATTACCAGGTAAAACTCCGCAGCCTGGTTCGCTTTCTCGAAGATGGCGATAAGGCTAAGATCACACTGCGTTTCCGCGGTCGTGAGATGGCCCACCAGCAGATCGGTATGGAAGTGCTTACGCGCGTCCGTGACGATCTGAGTGAACTGGCAGTAGTCGAATCCTTCCCTACGAAGATCGAAGGCCGCCAGATGATCATGGTGCTCGCTCCTAAGAAGAAACAGTAAGGCCTTCAAGTAGCGATGTCAGTGGAGCCTTAGGGCTTCACTGATGTTGTTCGCCTATGTTTCGTTTATTAACAATGCGAAGTGGAAGTTATTAAGATGCCAAAAATTAAGACCGTACGCGGTGCTGCTAAGCGCTTCAAAAAAACCGGTAAAGGTGGTTTTAAGCACAAGCACGCTAACCTGCGTCACATTCTGACTAAAAAAGCTACCAAGCGTAAACGTCACCTGCGTCCGAAAGCCATGGTTTCCAAAGGCGATCTGGGCCTGGTTATCGCGTGCCTGCCGTACGCATAAGTCGTTAACGTTTAACTTTTTTAACTTAGAATAGATACAGGAGAGCACACATGGCTCGCGTAAAACGTGGTGTAATTGCACGTGCACGTCACAAGAAAATTTTGAAACAAGCTAAAGGCTACTACGGTGCGCGTTCTCGCGTATACCGCGTTGCCTTCCAGGCTGTTATCAAAGCTGGTCAGTACGCTTACCGTGACCGTCGTCAACGTAAACGTCAGTTCCGTCAACTGTGGATTGCACGTATCAACGCAGCAGCACGTCAGAACGGTATTTCTTACAGCAAATTCATCAATGGCCTGAAAAAAGCCTCTGTTGAAATCGACCGTAAGATCCTGGCTGACATCGCCGTATTCGACAAAGTAGCGTTCACCGCTCTGGTCGAAAAAGCGAAAGCAGCTCTGGCATAAGCCAGTTGAAAGAGGGAGCTTGTCTCCCTCTTTTCGTTTCAACACCATCAATACATTGACTTTTATCGGCGCAGGCTTTTCAATACAGGTCTGACGTTTCTTACCAGACAAGGTAATGCAAGCATGAATGCTGCTATTTTCCGCTTCTTTTTTTACTTTAGCACCTGAACTCAGGAGGCTAGCGCGTGAAAGAAGAAACGGAAAACAGCGCCAGAAAGCCTCCCCTGTGGAGGCTTTTTTCGTATATGGATTCGGGATATTAATTTCACTATAACCGGTGTCTGCACCGACATAATGAGGAAAACCATGTCACATCTCGCAGAGCTGGTTGCCAGTGCCAAGGCAGCCATTAACGAGGCATCAGATGTTGCTGCGCTGGACAACGTCCGCGTGGAATACCTGGGTAAAAAAGGGCATCTGACCCTGCAAATGACCACCCTGCGTGAGTTACCGCCGGAAGAGCGTCCGGCAGCCGGCGCGGTCATCAACGAAGCGAAAGAGCAGGTGCAGCAGGCGCTGAACGCGCGCAAAGCTGATCTGGAAGGCGCAGCGCTGAATGCGCGTCTGGCCGCAGAGACCATTGACGTCTCGCTGCCGGGACGCCGCATTGAAAATGGCGGCCTGCATCCGGTCACTCGCACCATCGACCGTATTGAAAGTTTCTTCGGTGAGCTCGGCTTTACCGTGGCGACTGGCCCGGAAATCGAAGATGATTACCACAACTTCGATGCGCTGAATATTCCGGGTCATCATCCGGCGCGCGCTGACCACGACACTTTCTGGTTCGATGCCACTCGCCTGCTGCGTACTCAGACCTCCGGCGTGCAGATCCGCACCATGGAAAACCAGCAGCCGCCCATCCGCATTATCGCGCCGGGCCGCGTCTATCGTAACGACTACGACCAGACCCATACCCCGATGTTCCACCAGATGGAAGGTCTGATTGTTGATAAAAACATCAGCTTCACCAACCTGAAAGGGACGCTGCACGACTTCCTGAACAACTTCTTTGAAGAAGACCTGCAGGTGCGCTTCCGTCCGTCCTACTTCCCGTTCACCGAGCCGTCCGCAGAAGTTGACGTGATGGGTAAAAACGGCAAATGGCTGGAAGTGCTGGGCTGCGGGATGGTACACCCGAACGTGCTGCGTAACGTCGGTATCGATCCGGAAGTTTACTCCGGCTTCGCCTTCGGTATGGGGATGGAGCGTCTGACCATGCTGCGTTATGGCGTGACCGATCTGCGCGCGTTCTTCGAAAACGATCTGCGTTTCCTCAAACAGTTTAAATAAGGGCAGGACAGAACAATGAAATTCAGTGAACTGTGGTTACGCGAGTGGGTTAACCCGGCGATCGACAGCGAAGCGCTTTCCGATCAGATCACCATGGCGGGCCTCGAGGTCGACGGCGTTGAGCCGGTTGCCGGCAGCTTCAACGGCGTAGTGGTCGGTGAAGTGGTGGAGTGCGGCCAGCATCCAAATGCTGACAAACTGCGCGTCACCAAAGTCAACGTGGGCGGTGAACGCCTGCTGGACATCGTCTGCGGCGCGCCAAACTGCCGTCAGGGGCTGAAAGTCGCCGTGGCGACCATCGGCGCCGTGCTGCCGGGCGATTTTAAAATTAAAGCGGCGAAGCTGCGCGGCGAACCGTCAGAAGGGATGCTGTGCTCTTTCTCCGAGCTGGGTATTTCCGACGACCATAGCGGTATCATCGAACTGCCGGCGGATGCGCCGATCGGCACTGATATTCGTGAATACCTCAAGCTTGACGATAACACTATCGAAATCAGCGTCACGCCAAACCGTGCCGACTGCCTGGGTATCATCGGCGTGGCGCGCGATGTCGCTGTGCTGAACAAAGCGCCGCTGAACGCGCCGGAAATTACGCCGGTTGCCGCGACCATTGACGACGTGCTGCCGATTCAGGTTGACGCGCCGCAGGCGTGCCCGCGCTATCTGGGCCGCGTGGTGAAAGGCATCAACGTCAAAGCGCCGACCCCGCTGTGGATGAAAGAGAAGCTGCGCCGCTGCGGGATCCGCTCCATCGACGCGGTGGTTGACGTGACTAACTATGTCCTGCTTGAGCTGGGCCAGCCGATGCACGCCTTTGACCGCGACCGTATCGAAGGCGGGATCGTGGTGCGCATGGCGAAAGAGGGTGAAACCCTGGTGCTGCTCGATGGCTCTGAAGCGAAGCTCGACAGTGACACCCTGGTTATTGCTGACCATAACAAAGCGCTGGCGATGGGCGGGATCTTCGGCGGGGAACACTCCGGCGTTAACGACGAAACCCAGAACGTGCTGCTGGAATGCGCGTTCTTCAGCCCGCTGTCCATTACCGGCCGCGCGCGCCGTCATGGCCTGCACACCGATGCCTCTCATCGCTATGAGCGCGGCGTCGATCCGGCGCTGCAGTATAAAGCGCTGGAGCGTGCCACGCGTCTGCTGATCGACCTCTGCGGCGGTGAAGCCGGCCCGGTGATCGACGTGACAAACGAAGAGACCTTGCCAAAACGCGCCACCATTACCCTGCGTCGTAGCAAACTGGATCGCCTGATTGGCCACCATATCGATGACGCGCAGGTCACCGACATTCTGCAGCGCCTCGGCTGCGAAGTGACGGTGGGTCAGGACGAATGGCAGGCAGTCGCCCCGAGCTGGCGTTTCGACATGGAGATCGAAGAAGATCTGGTCGAAGAAGTGGCTCGCGTTTATGGCTACAACAACATTCCTGATGCGCCAGTACAGGCGGGTCTGATCATGGGTACCCATCGTGAAGCCGACCTGTCGCTGAAGCGCGTAAAAACGCTGCTGAACGACAAAGGCTATCAGGAAGTGATCACCTACAGCTTTGTTGACCCGAAAATCCAGCAGCTGATCCACGCCGGGGAAGAGGCGCTGATCCTGCCAAGCCCGATCTCCAGCGAAATGTCGGCGATGCGTCTGTCGCTGTGGACCGGCCTGTTGGGTACCGTGGTCTACAACCAGAACCGTCAGCAGAGCCGCGTGCGCATCTTTGAGAGTGGCCTGCGCTTCGTGCCGGATACTCAGGCGCCGCTGGGCATTCGTCAGGATGTGATGCTGGCCGGGGCGATCTGCGGCAACCGTTACGAAGAGCACTGGACGCTGGCGAAAGAGACGGTCGATTTCTATGATCTGAAGGGCGATCTGGAATCCGTACTGGATTTAACCGGTAAATTGGCCGACATCGAGTTCCGTGGCGAAGCGATCGCCGCGCTGCATCCAGGTCAATCCGCAGCGATTTATCTTAAAGGTGAACGCATTGGTTTCATTGGGGTTGTTCATCCGGAACTGGAACGTAAACTGGATCTGAACGGTCGCACTCTGGTGTTCGAACTGGAGTGGGACAAGCTCGCAGACCGCGTGGTGCCTCAGGCGCGCGATATTTCCCGCTTCCCGGCGAACCGTCGCGACATCGCGGTACTGGTCGCGGAAAACGTGGCTGCTGCCGATGTTTTAGCCGAATGTAAGAAAGTTGGCGTAAATCAGGTAGTTGGCGTAAACTTATTTGACGTGTACCGTGGTAAAGGTGTGGCGGAAGGGTATAAGAGCCTTGCGATTAGCCTGATCCTGCAGGATACCAGCCGTACACTCGAAGAAGAGGAGATTGCCGCTACCGTTGCCAGATGTGTAGAGGCATTAAAAGAGCGATTCCAGGCATCATTGAGGGATTGAACCTATGGCGCTTACAAAAGCTGAAATGTCAGAATATCTGTTTGATAAGCTTGGGCTTAGCAAGCGGGATGCCAAAGAACTGGTCGAGTTGTTTTTCGAAGAGATCCGTCGTGCTCTGGAAAACGGAGAACAGGTCAAACTCTCCGGGTTCGGCAACTTCGATTTGCGGGATAAAAACCAACGCCCGGGACGTAACCCGAAGACGGGGGAGGATATTCCCATTACAGCCCGGCGCGTGGTGACCTTCAGACCCGGTCAGAAGCTGAAAAGCCGTGTCGAAAACGCGTCGCCGAAAGACAAATAATCTGAACTAATTAAAAAGGCCGCATTGCGGCCTTTTTCTTTTCTACACGTCCTTACGCTTTGACGGCGGTGAGCATGATCTCCACCAGGATATCCGGTCGCGCCATCTCCGCCTGTACTGCTGCTCGCGCCGGGCTCTGGCCTTCCGGCATCCACTGTACCCACACGTCATTGAATGCGACAAAATCACGTTCGATATCTTTCAGCCAGATCTGCGCGGAGAGAATTTGCCGCTTATCGCTCCCGGCAGCCGCCAACAGGGCATCGATCTTCTCCAGCACTTCACGGGTTTGTAAAACGATATCGTCTTCGCTGCTTTTTGGCGTCTGCCCGGAGAGGAACAACAGATTGCCATACGCAACGCTGGCGGAAAGGCGAGGTTGTGGATTATTGCGAATAATGGTCATGCGGTTTGTTTCCATGTGAGACCTTCTAAAGAAATAGTGGGTGCCTGATTGTCGATTAACGCGCCCAGCACCACCGCGCTGCCGGCGGCGAGGGTAAAGCCGAGACTACCCTGGCCCAGGTTCATCCACAGATTGGGGTATCCGGCGCGACCCAGCATCGGCGGGCCTGCTGGTGTTGACGGGCGCATGCCGGTCCAGGCTTCGGCCTTGTCCAGCCCTTCGAGTTCGGGAAAGCTACGGGCGACGATGTTTTTCAGCGCCTGAATGCGGCTCTCGCGCAGTTGGTCGCCGTCGTAGCCGATGTCCACCATCGCCGCGATGCGCAGTTGTTGGCCAAGGCGGGCATAAACGATTTTGTGCCCGTAGTCGGTGACGCTGATGTCAGGGGCAATACCTGCTTTTTCAGGATAGGGCAGGGTCAGGCTGTACCCCTTCAGGGCGCACAGCGGCACGCGAACCCCCAGATGCCCAAGCAGAGGACCACTGCCGTTACCGGCGGCAACGACATAATCATCGCCGGTGATGGTTCCCCGGTTGGTCTCCAGGGCGCTGATGCGTCCGCCGCGCTTATTGAGCTGCTGCACCTCACAGTGCGTCAGCAGGCTAAAGTCGTTGCTGGCATTGAGCTTGTCGAGCAGGGCAAGGCAGAACTGATGGCAATCTGCCGTTTCATCGCCCGGCGAATAAATTCCGCCCTGCAGCGAAGGGCTGATATGTCTGAGTGCCGGCTCCAGCTGCAGACAGGCGTCAGCATTCAGCGCTTGTTGATACTGAGGATCTATCCCTTTTGCCGCTTTATTAAAATCATATTCGCGGCGATGGATAATTAATTTACCGCTGCGCCGCCAGTGAAAATCGGCAAGATTATCCTCATCCAGCCACGACTGCATGACCTGACGGCTGAGCAACGACAGGCGCAAAATATGATCGCCGTTCATTTTATTGGTCTGGCTATTACAGGCACGCAGGAACTGCAGCAGCCAGCGCCACTGCTGGAAAGACATCTTAAGACGCATATTCAGCGGCGAATCGGCTTTGCCCATCCATTTAATCCCCTGCAGGGGAACGCCGCTATCGGCAAGGGGGGCAACGTAGCGATAACTTAATTGTCCGCCGTTAGCAAAACTGGTGGCACTGCCCGGTTCAGCATTGCGCTCCAGTAATTGCACCTGATGGCCGCGCTTAATCAGTTCCCAGGCTGTGGCCAGACCGACCACGCCGCCGCCGATAATGACAATGCGTTTGTTCATAACCCGATATATCCACCGCTAATCAATTTATCGGGTTATGTCAAAGCATTTACCCCAGCGGCGCAATTGACTTTTTATGGTCAGGGTATAACCGCAGGTTAATCTCCTTGAGTTGCTGGCGCAGACGCTGGCAGAGAAAATCGACGAACTTTTGCGCCATCGGGCTCAGCGAAACATCGGCCCGGCGCAGCAGGCAGAGGTTGATGGCAATCGGCGGCGTAATGGGGTGGATCATCTCGGGATCCAGGTTGTGCTGGGCGGAAAAAATATCAGTGATGCTGCAGCCCATGCCGCGCTTCACGAACTCGGTGGCCATATAGTAGGTCTGGACGTTAAGCCGGGTGGTGGAAAAGTCGCGACGGGTGGCGATGGCGGCAGAGAGCGAGTGCGGCCCTGGCGAGATCCAGCGCTGCTGGTCGATCTGGCCGATGTCCACCGCCCCCTGACGATAATGACGGTCGATGTACACCAGCGGTACTTCGGCAATCAGGGTGGTCAGGATCTCTCCCTGCTGCACCGGCTGTAGCGTCAGCGCCAAATCTATCTCGCGCAAATCCAGTTTTTTGACCAGCGTCTCGGTGTGCTCGGTGGTGAGCGTCATCACCAGGTTGCTGTTTTGCTGATAAAAGTCGGTCACCAGCTCTGGCACCAGACTTAACCCCAGACTCGGCAGGCAGCCTAAGGTGATTTTGGCGCGCGGATCGCGAGCCAGATTGTCGGCCAACAGGCGCAGGTTATCGAGGTCCTGATAAATGCTCTGCGCTTTTTCGAAAAGTGTGATCGCCTCGCTGGTCGGCAGCAGCTTGCCGCGCACCCGCTGAAAGAGGGTAAAACCCAGTTTCATCTCGGCGCTTTTTAGCGCTTTGCTGGCCGCTGGCTGAGAGATATTGAGCGCTTCCGCCGCGCGTGACAGCGAGCCGCAGGTCATTACGGCGTGAAAGATTTCCAGATGACGCAGTTTCATGAACAGTTAACTCAGGGTTATAGCCTACCGATAAAAAGTCATTATCCACTAACGCAAAGTTAACATAAATTTAATCTCCAATCAGCGCTCCGGTTACATATTGTGCTGTAGACCCCGCCTGATGGCGGAATATTACGCTCTCAGAATCTATTCCTTTGTACCCAAACGCCCCCTCAGGCTCGCGGCCAATAATGAAAAAGAGGGAGGATGTTTTCTGAGCAGGTCCCAATACACCTCCTGACCCTTACGGTCGGATTGATTGGCATTAAGGAGTGTTATGAGTGACTCAACGCTCACAGGCAATGCGCCTGTCAGACGAAATATCACGCGGAAAAACGTTATTACTGGTCTGTTATTGCTGCTGTTCGTGTTGATCGCGCTGTGGTGCCACGGTCGACCGGGCAGTGAGCTTGGCCTGCTGGGATTTACGCCGCTGGTGGCACTAGCGATATTATCGCTGATCGGCGTTGATATTGTGCTGGCGGTGATCTCCTCGATTATTATCGCCATGATAATGACCTCGACCGGCCTGCCGGAAATGGGCACGATGCTGGCGAAATCCACCGGGTCATTTATCGCCACCGTAGGGCTTATCATTATGCTCGGCGCCGGCGTGGGGGAAGTGGCCACCCGCACCGGCGCAGCGGTTGAGCTGGTGAAATTCGTGGTTCATCGTATTGGGCTGTCGAGCCAGACGCGGGTTAAGTTCGGCATTGTGGTGTCATCGATTTTAATTTGTGGTTCGCTGGGCACCATGGCCGGTGGTAACGCCATTATCGTGGCCGTGATCATTCCGGTGGCGGCAGCGGTACGCTTAACGCCGCCGACGGTCGCCGCGCTGATGATGACCGCCGGCTCCGTTGGGCTCTTTACCGGGCCCTTCACCCCCAGCACCGTGACAATCCTCAGCCTCGGCGGGTTGAGCTATCCGGATTATCTGCTGTACGTCGGTCTGCCGATGAGTGCGGTGACGCTGCTGGCCGGCTGGATAATGGCGGGGCGGATCCAGAAGATGACTGAAGGCAAACTGCGCTATGACGTCGATCTTTCGGAGAAGCCAAAAGACGATCTCAGCGCCGCGCAGCAGCGTCGGCGTAAATTAAGCGCGCTGGCCTTCGCCGCGACGATCATTGTGATGGCGGTCGTTGGCGTGGTGATCAAAGCTGGCTTCAGCTTTGCGATTATCGTGATGCTGCTGGTGGCGCTGATGACCGGGCTGGTAGGCGGCCTGCGGC
The DNA here is from genome assembly GCF_057784655.1 of Klebsiella sp. PK18. Taxonomy (NCBI): domain Bacteria; kingdom Pseudomonadati; phylum Pseudomonadota; class Gammaproteobacteria; order Enterobacterales; family Enterobacteriaceae; genus Klebsiella; species Klebsiella sp. PK18. The sequence goes on from NZ_CM173493.1 coordinate 2,128,120, forward strand.
CGACGCAGATCCTGCAGGCGTTATATCACGGTTGTGGCCGTCTGGTGTGGATGTTTATCCTCTACTGGCTGTATAACCCAATCCTTGAACTGATGGATGGTCTGCATGCCTATCAGGGGCTGCTGGAGTATACCCAACCGCTGCTCGAGGGGATCTCCCCGGCCTGGCTGTGCTTTAGCATCTTCGCGTTCAATATTATCGGCCATGTGCCCGGTGCGGCGGTGGCGCAAATGACGTTTACCCATAAAATCTTTGGCCCGATGCTGATGGCCGCCGGCGTGCCGCCGCAGGGGACCACCGCGGTGCTGCTCGCCTCTTCTCAGGTGGACTGGTTCGGTCCGTTTCCCTCATCGGACATGTTCGGCCAGATGGGGCTGGCGCAGTCCACGCATCTGAAATATATGCTCTATAACGGCTGGGCAATCGTGGTGGCGAATATCATTCTCTTTGCGCTACTGTTTCAGATCCTGGTGTAACGAACGACCGCAGACGCGGGGGAGGTCTTCCTCCGCGTCGACATTCGGGCGCGAGTTTTTCCTTTTCTCATCGCGACACCCACCGTAAAATCAGCCTCTTGTTCCCACTGCGTAATGGAATCTATGCTGACTCTCGCCCATCTTCAACAGCGCCGCAGCCGGCGTTGGCTCTTCGGATTAACGCTGTTGCTCCTGGTTACGCTACTGATCAGCCTGTGCGCGGGCGATCAATGGATCCCGCCTGGGGAATGGCTGAGCGCGAAAGGCCAGTTGTTCATCTGGCAGATCCGCCTGCCGCGAACCCTGGCGGTGGTGCTGGTGGGGGCGGCGCTGGCGCTCTCCGGGGCGATTATGCAGGCGCTGTTTGAAAATCCGCTGGCGGAGCCGGGTCTGCTGGGCGTCTCCAACGGGGCGGGCGTCGGGCTGATTGCCGCCGTCCTGCTGGGCAAAGGAGTCTTGCCCGGCTGGGCGCTCGGGCTGTGCGCGATCCTCGGCGCGCTGCTGATCACCTTTATTTTGCTGCGTTTTGCCCGCCGCCATCTCTCTACCAGCCGTCTGCTGCTGGCGGGGGTGGCGCTGGGGATCATCTGCAGCGCCCTGATGACCTGGGCGGTCTACTTCTCCACCTCTTTTGACCTGCGTCAGCTGATGTACTGGATGATGGGCGGGTTTGGCGGCGTCGACTGGCAGCAGCTGTGGCTGATGATAGCCCTCCTGCCGGTGCTTTGCTGGGTTTGTCTGCAGTCGCAACCCCTGAATTTACTGGCGCTGGGCGAGGTCTCCGCTCGTCAGCTTGGGCTGCCGCTGTGGCTATGGCGCAAGCTGCTGGTGGTGGCGACCGGCTGGTTGGTCGGCGTTAGCGTGGCGCTGGCGGGAGCAATTGGCTTTATCGGCCTGGTGATCCCGCACATTCTGCGGCTATGCGGTTTAAGCGATCACCGGGTGTTGCTCCCGGCCTGCATGCTGGCCGGGGCGAGCGCCTTGCTGGGGGCGGATATCATTGCCCGACTGGCGCTTTCCGCCGCAGAGCTGCCGATTGGCGTGGTGACGGCGACGCTGGGCGCGCCGGTCTTTATCTGGTTGCTGCTGCGTTCGCGGGGGCGGGGATAGCGCGGCGCCGTCGGCAGGGACGGCGCCGGTTCAGGCTTACCAGCCTTTGATCGCGTCGCCTTTGTAGACTTCCTTCGCTTTTTCCGCGACTTCGCTGGTCTGGAAGGCGGCTTTCAGCTCCTGAATTTTCTTGCTGTCCTTATTATCCTCGCGGGCGACAATCGCATTCACGTAAGGAGAATCCGGCCCCTCCATAAACAGACCGTCGCGGGCGGCCGACAGGCCCGCCTGGGCGGAGAAGTTGGTGTTAATGATTGACAAGCTAACGTTCGGATCATCAAGGGTACGGGTCAGCTGTGGAGTATCCACTTCAACAATTTTCAGCTGTTTCGGGTTGTCGATGATATCCAGCGTGGTGGGTAAATAGCCGACGCCCGGCTTCAGCTTGAGTAACCCCTGCGCCTGGAGCAGCAGCAGGCTGCGGCCCAGGGTGGTGGTTTCATTAGAAATGGTCACCGTCGCCCCTTCAGGCAGTTCGCTGATGTTTTTGATCCGGTGAGAATAGGCGGCGATAGGGAAGACAAAGGTTTTACCGACCACCGCAAATTTATAGCCGCGCTCTTTCGACTGCGCCTCAAGGTACGGCAGGGTCTGGAAGGCGTTGGCATCCACATCTTTGTTGTTCAGTGCTTCGTTGGGCAGCACATAATCATTGAAGGAGACCACTTCGACGTCGAGATGATATTTATCCTTCGCCACCTGCTCCACCACTTTCCAGATGGCTTCGTCCGGCCCGGTATTGATAGCGACTTTCACTTTATTATCTTCATCCGGAGAGCAGGCGCTCAGCAGGGCGACAGAGGTGGCGATTAACGCCAGGCTAAACAACTTCTTCATCAATAAAACTCTCTTAAATTAACAAGTAACGAAACCATATTACATTACCGGGACACTGTACACGGAAATGGTCGACTGCCCAATTGAGAGGATTTCATGTTGCTGGCGGCCAGCGAAGCGCTGTTACATCATGCGACAACTCGGGGGGATTGGCAGTAGAATGGCGGCCGCTGAATCCGCTACAGTAGATAGGGATCACCTTCACCGGAAACCGGTTTATCCATTGAGGACAGGCTATGCAACATGACATTCTGAATACCGAAGTGACGACCATTGATGGCGAGAAAACCACCCTGGCATCCTTTGCCGGCAAGGTGCTGTTGATCGTCAATGTGGCCTCGAAATGCGGCCTGACGCCGCAGTATGAGCAACTCGAGGATCTGCAAAAGCAGTTTGCCGGGGAGGGCTTTAGCGTGCTGGGGTTCCCCTGCAACCAGTTCCTCGGCCAGGAGCCGGGCAGTGAAGAAGAGATTAAGACCTTCTGCAGCACCACCTACGGCGTCACCTTCCCGCTGTTCAGCAAAATTGACGTCAACGGTGAACATCGCGCGCCGCTGTATCAAAAACTGATTGCCGCCGCGCCGAAAGCGGTGGCCCCGGAAGGCAGCGGTTTTTATGAGCGGATGGCCAGCAAAGGCCGGGCGCCGCTGTATGTGGACGACATTCTGTGGAATTTCGAAAAATTCCTCGTCGATCGCCAGGGCAACGTCATTGAGCGCTTCTCTCCGGATATGACGCCGGACGATCCGCAGCTGGTGGCGGCGATTAAAGGAGCGCTGGCGAAATAATGGCGTTTCTGATGCAGCTACAGGATGTAGAAGCGGCGGGGCGTCTGGCCCCGTTTTCTGCGGCCTTTCGCGCCGGGGAGATTGTCCACCTGGTGGGGCCGAACGGCGCAGGGAAGAGCACGCTGCTGACCCGCATGGCGGGGCTGTCCGACGGCCCCGGCACGGTTCATTTTAACGGACGGCGGCTTGACGAGTGGCCGGCGACGGAGCTGGCGCGCCGTCGCGGATATCTATGTCAACACCAGACCCCGCCGTTCGCCATGCCGGTGTGGCACTACCTGGCGCTGCATATGCAGCAGCAGGGCGATAGCGGCCGTCTGAGCGATATCGCGGCCAGGCTTGGTCTGGACAATAAGCTGGACCGTCAGGTTAATCAGCTTTCGGGCGGTGAGTGGCAGCGCGTGCGGCTGGCGGCAGTGATCCTGCAGATCGATCCCTTGAGTCATCCCGCGGGTCAACTGCTGCTGCTGGATGAGCCGATGAACAGTCTGGATGTGGCCCAGCAGGCGGCGCTGGATCGGCTGTTACGTGAGCTGAGCGCGGCGGGGATTGCGGTGGTGATGAGCAGCCACGATCTCAACCATACCCTGCGCCATGCCGGACAAAGCTGGCTGCTCTGCCAGGGGGAAGCCATCGCCTGCGGAGAGACCGCCGAGGTGCTGAATGAGGAAAATTTAACCGCTGCCTATGCGATCCCGTTCCAGCGCGTGGAGGTGGCCGGTCATATTATGCTCATCGCGTCACAGTAGCACGCAGTTATCTTGTCACTATATTGATAAACAAGCTAAATTATTGCGATAAAGAGACTAGGGACAGAGGGATCATCTGAAATGCGCTTCTGGTTCATGTTGGCGGCGGCGTTAATTTTAGCCGGCTGCAGCAGCCATCGGGCACCGCCGCCGAATCCACGGCTGGCTGACTCCATCACGGTGGTGGCGAATCTGAACGAGCAGTTGCGTAGCTGGCGTGGCGCACCGTATCGCTACGGCGGCATGACGCCGCGCGGCGTCGACTGCTCCGGCTTCGTGGTGCGCACGTTTCGCGATAAATTTGCCCTCCAGCTGCCGCGTGAAACCCGCGAGCAGGCGGAAATCGGCACCCGTATCGATAAGCGCGATCTGCTGCCCGGCGATCTGGTGTTCTTCAAAACCGGCTCAGGGGAGAGCGGTTTGCACGTTGGCATCTACGATACCGACAACCAGTTTATCCATGCCTCCACCAGCCAGGGCGTCACCCGTTCCTCGCTGGATAACGTCTACTGGAACAAAAAGTTCTGGCAGGCGCGGCGTATCTGACGTCATTCAGAAGCAAGAGGGAAGCGAGCGCTTCCCTTTTTTATGCCGATAACCCTGCACTCCGCCCGTGTTAATCCGCTGTTTGAGGCACTACACTGAAGGTAGGAGGAACCATGACCCTTTCTTTTACCACCCACTGGCGGGATGAACTGCCGGATTTTTACACTTCCCTGTCACCGACGCCGCTGGATAACGCCCGACTCATCTGGCGTAACGCCCCGCTGGCGCAACAGTTGGGGGTGCCCGACGCCCTGTTCGCGCCTGAAAATGGGGCCGGTGTCTGGGGCGGAGAAGCGCTGCTTCCGGGCATGTCGCCGCTGGCGCAAGTATACAGCGGCCATCAGTTTGGCGCCTGGGCCGGCCAGCTGGGCGACGGACGCGGGATCCTGCTCGGTGAGCAGCAGCTTGCGGATGGTCGCCGTTACGACTGGCATCTGAAAGGCGCCGGCCTGACCCCCTATTCGCGGATGGGGGACGGGCGCGCTGTACTGCGCTCGACGATCCGAGAAAGTCTGGCGTCAGAGGCGATGCACGCCCTGGGGATCCCGACGACGCGCGCCCTGGCGATGGTGACCAGCGATACCCCGATCTACCGCGAGCGCGTGGAGCCTGGCGCGATGCTGATGCGGGTGGCCGAGAGCCATGTCCGCTTCGGCCATTTCGAACATTTTTACTATCGCCGTGAGCCGCAGAAGGTCCAGCAATTGGCCGACTATGTCATTCGCCACCACTGGCCGCAGCTGCAGGATGAGGCAGACAAGTATCTGTTATGGTTCCGTGACGTTGTCACGCGCACCGCGCAGACCATCGCCAGCTGGCAAACCGTGGGCTTTGCCCATGGGGTGATGAATACCGACAACATGTCGATTCTCGGTCTGACCATCGACTACGGCCCGTATGGCTTCCTTGACGATTTTCAACCGGACTTCATCTGCAACCACTCCGATTATCAGGGGCGCTACAGTTTTGAAAACCAGCCGGCGGTGGGGCTGTGGAATCTGCAGCGTCTCGCCCAATCGCTGTCGCCGTTTATCAGCGCTGAAGCGTTAAACGCGGCGCTGGATGAGTATCAGCACGCCTTGCTGACCGCTTATGGCCAACGGATGCGCGATAAACTCGGCCTGTTCAGCCAGCAGAAAGGGGATAACGACCTGCTGGACGGGCTGTTTGCCCTGATGATCCGTGAGAAGAGCGACTATACCCGAACGTTCCGCCTGCTGAGCCACAGCGAACAGCTCAGCGCCGCCTCGCCGCTGCGCGACGAGTTTATCGATCGGGCGGCTTTCGACAGCTGGTTTGCCGGGTATCGTGCGCGCCTGCGTGATGAACAGGTGGATGACGCGCAGCGCCAGCAGCGGATGCAGGGCGTAAATCCGGCGCTGGTGTTACGCAACTGGCTGGCGCAGCGGGCGATAGAGCAGGCCGAGGCGGGCGATATGGGCGAGCTGGAGCGCCTGCATGCCGCGCTGGCAGACCCCTTTACCGATCGCGAGGACGACTACGTCCGCCGCCCTCCGGACTGGGGGAAACGTCTGGAAGTCAGCTGCTCGAGCTAACTCGCCTCGCCCCGCGCTCAGCGGGGCGCTTACTTGGTCAGAATTAACTTCCCGGCGTTGGTCTGGCGCAGCAGATAGCGCTGGCCGCCATGTTCGATGACTACCCGTCCTTCGCTACCTAACAGCACCCGACTGCTAATCTGCCTGTCCGTCGCCACGGGATAGGGGGCATTGTCTTTTGGTTTTTCAGCTGTGGCAGTGTTATCCATACGCGTCATAGCTCTCAAAATAAAAATCAAAGCAACAATGATAATCATTATCAATAATGTTGTTTTTGACGGCAAGTGTTATTTATCGTGTTACCGGATTTGGTAGGGGAGTCACCGAAGGAAATTGCCCGCCGCAGGCGCGACGGGCGGAGCGGTTACAGACGGGTAGCGGCGGCGGCGGCCAGCTCGCTCAATAACCTTTCGCTGTCATCCCAGCTCAGGCAGGGGTCGGTGATCGACTGGCCCCAGGTCAGCGGCTGGCCGGGGACCACTTTCTGGGTGCCTTCCTGCAGGAAGCTCTCTGCCATAATCCCGGCGATGGCGGTGGAGCCCGCGCGAATTTGCTGACAGATATCGGCGCACACCTCCAGCTGACGGCGGTGCTGCTTCTGGCAGTTGCCATGGCTGAAATCAACGACCAGCTGTTCCGGCAGATCGAATTCACGCAGCGCCTCGCCGGCGGCAGCGATATCCTCGGCATGATAGTTTGGCTGTTTGCCGCCGCGCATAATGATATGCCCGTACGGGTTGCCGCTGGTCTGGTAAATCGTCATCTGCCCCTGCTTGTCCGGGGAGAGGAACATATGGCTGGCGCGGGAGGCGCGGATGGCGTCCACCGCGATGCGCGTATTGCCATCGGTGCCGTTTTTAAACCCGACCGGGCAGGAGAGCGCTGAGGCCATCTCACGGTGGATCTGGCTTTCTGTGGTGCGCGCCCCGATGGCACCCCAGCTGATGAGATCGGCGATAAACTGACCGGTCACCATATCGAGAAACTCGGTGGCCGTCGGTACCCCCAGCTCATTTACCTGCAGCAGCAGGCGCCGCGCCAGCTCGATTCCGTGGTTGACCCGGTAGCTGCCGTTGAGGTCCGGATCGGAGATTAAGCCTTTCCAGCCCACCACGGTACGCGGTTTTTCAAAGTAGGTGCGCATCACGATCTCCAGCTGCGGCTGGTAGCGCTCGCGCATGCCCTGCAGGCGGCGGGCATACTCCAGCGCCGCGTCGGTATCGTGAATGGAGCAGGGGCCGATAATCACCAGCAGGCGGCGGTCTTCGCCGTTGAGGATTTTTTCAATTCGGCGGCGGGAGGCCGAAACGTGGGCGGCCACGTCGGCCGTGACGGGATGGCGATGGGCCAGTTCCGCGGGCGTTACCAGGCTTTCAATGCGCGCGGTACGCAATTCGTCTGTTTTATTCATTGGGGTCTCAAAAATCTGTTTCTTCCGCGGCGAAAATGCCGGGAAGTGATGCGCATCACGATAAACCAATCCCTGCTTATTGCAAGAGCAGGGCATGATCCTGTATAGGCCACGGGTGATAGCATAAACAAATTTTTAATAATGTACTAGTGTGTTAGTACATTCTGCGATTCAGCCCCATGATGTCCATGATTTTGGTGGCAATTTCCTCAACAGAATAATTGGTACTGTTCAGGCACGGGATTTTATTTTTGCGATACAGGGCCTCCACTTCGGTCACCTCCATCCGACACTGACGCAGAGAGGCGTAGCGGCTGTTTTCCCGACGCTCTTCGCGGATGGCCGCCAGCCGTTCGGGGTTGATGGTCAGGCCGAACATCTTATGTTGCAGGGGCTTCAGCGACGCCGGCAGCACCAGATTGTCCATATCGTCGGCGATAAACGGATAGTTGGCGGCGCGAATGCCGTACTGCATGGCGAGGTACAGACTGGTGGGCGTCTTGCCGCAGCGCGACACACCGAGGAGGATCACCTGGGCCTGATCGAGGTTACGCAGGGAGATGCCATCGTCGTGGGCGAGGGTGTAATCGATGGCGGCGATACGCGCATCGTATTTGATCAGGTTCCCGGGGTTCAGGCCGTGAGTACGGTGGGCCACTGGCGTCGGGTCGAGGTTGAGCTCCTGCTGCAGCGGGGCCACCAGCGCCTGCACGATGTCCTGACAAAAACCTTCACTTTGCAGAATAATGTCGCGGATTTCCGGGATGACGATGGAATAGAACACCAGCGGGCGAATACCCGTTTGCTGATAGATGGCGTCGATCTGCTCCTTTACCGCCCGCGCGCGGCTGATGTTTTCGACAAACGGCAGAGTCACGCTGCTGATGGCAACCGGGAATTGCGACATCACGGCATGCCCCAGCACTTCTGCCGTAATGGCGGTACCGTCAGAAATATAAAATACGTGGCGATCTACAGCACTTTCCATTTTGACCATCCGGTATAATGAGTTTAATTGCCTGAATACGGATATTAAATTTAAGCATATCCCTGTTTGATTTGTCTCTTGTTAAAATTGAAACGCTATTTTTGTTTTTTATGAAAAGGGTGGTTCATTTTCTTCTTTTTGCCGTTATTTCCAGCGTTTTTCGTCATAATTCCTAAAAATCATCAAGTTAGCTATATCGCGGGAACAGTCCGAAAAATGAAAAAATAATTTGCTTGAACGATTCACCGTTTTTTTCAGCCCCATAAATATGTCAGGATAATCCTGCAGTCGATCGTGAAATTTTTTTCACTGGTATTAAATCACAAAAGGATTGTCTCGATGTCCAACAATGGCTCGTCACCGCTGGTGCTTTGGTATAACCAACTCGGCATGAATGATGTAGACAGAGTTGGGGGCAAAAATGCCTCCCTTGGTGAAATGATTACAAACCTGTCCGGTATGGGTGTTTCCGTGCCTAACGGGTTTGCCACCACCGCTGATGCTTTTGATCAGTTCCTGGACCAAAGCGGTGTTAACCAGCGCATTTATGCACTGCTGGATGAAACCGACATTGACGACGTTTCCGCATTAGCGAAAGCGGGCGCGCAGATCCGTCAGTGGATCATCGACACCCCTTTCCAGAGCGAACTGGAAAACGCGATTCGCGATGCTTATGACCTGCTGTCCGCCGATGACGCCGAGGCCTCATTTGCCGTGCGCTCTTCCGCTACTGCGGAAGATATGCCGGACGCCTCCTTCGCCGGGCAGCAAGAGACATTCCTCAACGTGCAGGGCTTTGACGCCGTGCTCGTTGCCGTGAAGCACGTGTTTGCCTCACTGTTTAACGATCGCGCGATCTCCTATCGCGTGCATCAGGGTTACGATCACCGCGGCGTGGCGCTTTCCGCCGGGGTGCAGAGGATGGTCCGCTCCGATCTGGCCTCCTCCGGCGTCATGTTCTCTATCGATACCGAGTCCGGTTTTGACCAGGTGGTGTTTATCACCTCGGCGTGGGGCCTCGGCGAGATGGTGGTGCAGGGCGCGGTGAACCCGGATGAATTCTACGTCCACAAGCCGACGCTGGCCGCTGGCCGCCCGGCCATCGTGCGCCGCACCATGGGGTCGAAAAAGATCCGCATGGTATACGCGCCGACTCAGGAACACGGCAAGCAGGTGCGTATCGAAGATGTGCCGCAGGCGCAGCGCGATGTTTTCTCGTTAACCAACGAGGAGGTGCAGGAGCTGGCGAAGCAGGCGGTGCAGATCGAGAAGCACTACGGCCGTCCGATGGATATCGAGTGGGCGAAAGATGGCCACACCGGTAAGCTGTTTATCGTTCAGGCGCGTCCGGAAACCGTGCGTTCCCGCGGCCAGGTGATGGAGCGTTATACCCTCCACGCTCAGGGGCAGATCATCGCCGAAGGGCGCGCCATCGGCCACCGTATTGGCGCCGGCCCGGTGAAGGTGATCCACGATATCAGCGAGATGAACCGCATCGAACCTGGCGACGTGCTGGTCACCGACATGACCGACCCGGACTGGGAACCGATCATGAAGAAAGCCTCGGCGATCGTCACCAACCGCGGCGGACGTACCTGCCACGCGGCGATTATCGCCCGTGAGCTGGGGATCCCGGCGGTGGTCGGTTGCGGCGATGCCACCGATCGCATTCAGGAAAACCAGAACGTGACCGTCTCCTGCGCCGAAGGCGACACCGGCTACGTTTACGCCGAGCTGCTGGACTTCAGCGTCAAGAGCTCCAGCGTTGGCGAGATGCCGGATCTGCCGCTGAAGGTGATGATGAACGTCGGCAACCCGGATCGTGCGTTTGACTTTGCCTGCCTGCCGAACGAAGGCGTGGGTCTGGCGCGGCTGGAATTTATCATCAACCGCATGATTGGCGTTCACCCGCGCGCGCTGCTGGAGTTTGACGACCAGGAGCCGGGCCTGCAGAACGAAATCCGTGAGCTGATGAAAGGCTACGATTCGCCGAGAGAGTTCTACGTCGGCCGTCTGACCGAAGGGATCGCTACCCTTGGCGCCGCCTTCTACCCGAAACGCGTCATCGTACGTTTGTCGGACTTCAAGTCGAACGAATATGCCAACCTGGTGGGCGGCGAGCGTTATGAGCCGGAAGAAGAGAACCCGATGCTCGGCTTCCGTGGCGCCGGACGCTACGTTTCCGAAAGCTTCCGCGACTGCTTCGCGCTGGAGTGTGAAGCGATGAAGCGCGTGCGTAACGACATGGGGCTGACCAACGTTGAAGTGATGGTGCCGTTTGTGCGTACCGTCGCCCAGGCGAAAGCGGTGGTCGAAGAGCTGGAGCGTCAGGGGCTGAAGCGCGGCGAGAACGGGCTGAAGATCATTATGATGTGTGAGATCCCATCGAACGCCTTGCTGGCCGAGCAGTTCCTCGAGTACTTCGACGGCTTCTCCATCGGTTCGAACGACATGACCCAGCTGGCGCTCGGTCTGGATCGCGACTCCGGCGTGGTCTCTGAGCTGTTTGATGAGCGCAACGACGCGGTGAAAGCCCTGCTGTCGATGGCGATCCGCGCAGCGAAAAAACAGGGCAAATACGTCGGCATCTGCGGCCAGGGGCCGTCTGACCATGAAGATTTTGCCGCCTGGCTGATGGAAGAGGGGATTGATAGCCTGTCCCTGAACCCGGATACCGTGGTGCAAACCTGGCTAGGTCTGGCGGAACTGAAAAAATAAGTTCGCCCTGACAGCACTGATCCCCGGCAGCGATGCCGGGGATTTTTTTTGCCTGTTGCAGGCTGTCCGCTGTGGCGATGCGCAGGACAAAAAAAAGCCCATCGTGGGAGATGGGCAAAGACTACACACAGCAATTCGTTGTTTCACTCAGGGGATTTCCATGCTTATAAATCAAGGTGTTGATTTATAACCGTGAGCTAATAGTAGGCAGCGGGGCCTTTGCCGTCGATCAGATTCCTCTCAATAGTTAAATTGTTGTGAAGGACCTGGGGAGGAAAGCGAGGGGAATGGCGCTCAGGGCCAGCGCTTTGCCGGCGATCAATAAATTTTGCTTAACAATAGGCGGGCAAGGAAACAGGCGGGTCTCCCCGCCTGCCAGGGCATTACTTGCGCCCAGCCTCCAGCTCGCTAAGCTCTTCGAGGACGACATCGGGGTCTTTCGGCGGCGGCGGCACTTCGTGTACCCAGGCGTCATACAGACGCCAGGAGACGGCCAGCAGCACTGGACCGATAAACAGACCGATCATGCCGAAGGCGATCAGTCCGCCAATGACGCCGGTAAGAATGAGGATCATCGGCAGGTCGGCGCCCATACGGATAAGCACCGGACGAATGACGTTGTCCATGGTGCCAACCACGCAGCTCCACACCAGCAGCACGGTGCCCCAGGTGGTGTCCCCGCTCCAGTAAAGCCAGATAATCGACGGCACCAGAACCAGCAAAGGGCCGAGCTGGACCAGACAGGTAAAGATCATCACCACGGTCAGCAGAGCGGCGTAGGGCACGCCGGAGATGGCAAGGCCGATCCCGCCCAGCACCGCCTGAGTAAGGGCCGTCACCACCACGCCCAGCGCCACGGCGCGCACGGCCTGGCCGGCCAGCAGCACCGCCGCATCGCCGCGTTTGGCTGCGAGGCGTGTAGCGAAGTAGCGGAAACCATAGGCCACCTGCTCGCCGCGCCAGTAGAGCAGCGCGCTGAACAACAGCATCAGACCGCAGTAGACCAGCAGCTTGCCGATGTGCGCCGCTTGCCCGACAAACCAGCTGGTGGTAGTGCCAATATAGGGGCGAACCTTGGCCATAATCGCCGAGCCGCCCATATCCAGCAGACCATGCCAGGCGGAGTACAGCTTATCGCCGACCAGCGGCACGCTGTTCAGCCAGGCGAAATCCGGCAGCGTCACATTTCCACTGCTGATAAGTTTGATCAGCGGGACGCTGTTATCCACCAGGCTGTTGACCAGCAGAGCGATAGGAATAACGAATAGCAAAAACAGCAGCAGGGTCATCGCCAGCACCGCCAGCATCCGTTTGCCGAACAGCACGCGCTGCAGACGCAGTAGCACCGGCCAGGTGGCGATCACCACCGTACCGGCCCAGGCGAAGGACAGAATAAACGGCTGCACAACCCACAGGCAGGATATGATAATCAGGGCCAGGAACAGCACCGACAGCAGTATTTGCGGAATGTCCCGAGGCTGATGGGGGTTTATCATAGAGAAATTTTACCTTTCCAGTCGCGCCAAAAAGCTGGCGCCGCGTAAATCCATGTACTGATAATAATATCAATAATATTGCCGGGCTGATTTTGCACAGAAAACACGTGGGCGCATATGAAAAAAATGTGATAAAAAGTTGAATGCGCTACGCAAACGTTTAGTTAGCACCAACACAATATTTTCAAACACAACATAGTCAGGCAGGGTCAAGTGTGATGATCCCACAAATTTCTCAGGCACCAGGGGTAGTTCAGCTGGTGCTGAATTTTTTGCAGGTACTGGAGCAACAGGGTTTTACCGGCGATACCGCCACCAGCTATGCCGACAGGCTGACGATGGCCACCGACAACAGCGTCTATCAGCTGCTGCCGGATGCGGTCCTTTTCCCGCGTTCTACGGCGGACGTGGCCTTGCTGGCGCGTGTCGCCGCCGAACCGCGCTTTACATCGCTGGTCTTCACGCCGCGCGGCGGCGGCACCGGCACCAACGGCCAGGCGCTGAACGGCGGGATTATTGTCGATATGTCCCGCTATATGAATCGCATCATCGAGATTAACCCCGAAGAGGGCTGGGTGCGCGTTGAAGCCGGGGTCATCAAAGATCAGCTGAACCAGTTTCTTAAACCCTATGGTTACTTCTTTGCACCTGAGCTTTCCACCAGCAACCGCGCCACGCTGGGCGGGATGATAAACACCGACGCGTCCGGACAGGGATCGCTGGTGTACGGTAAAACGTCGGATCACGTGCTCGGTCTGCGAGCTGTGCTGATGGGCGGCGATATCCTCGACACCCAGGCGGTGCCAGTAGCGCTGGCGGAGACGCTGGGCAACACCCCATCGACGATTGGCCGGATCTATAACACGGTCTACCAGCGCTGCAAGACGCAGCGTGAACTGATCATTGATAAGTTTCCTAAACTTAACCGCTTCCTCACCGGGTACGATCTGCGCCATGTCTTTAACGATGAGATGAGCGAGTTCGATCTGACCCGTATTTTAACCGGTTCGGAAGGCACGCTGGCGTTTATTACCGAAGCGCGGCTGGATATCACCCGCCTGCCGAAGGTGCGCCGTCTGGTCAACGTTAAATATGACTCCTTTGACTCCGCGTTGCGTAATGCGCCATTTATGGTGCAGGCGAAAGCGCTGTCGGTGGAGACTGTCGACTCCAAGGTACTGAATCTGGCGCGCGAGGATATCGTCTGGCACTCGGTAAGCGAACTGATCACCGACGTGCCGGATAAAGAGATGCTCGGGCTCAATATCGTCGAATTCGCCGGGGATGACGCTACGCTGATTGACCAGCAGGTCACTACCCTGTGCCAGCGGCTGGATGAGCTGATGGCCGGCAGCGAGGCGGGCGTCATCGGCTGGCAGGTCTGTCACGATCTCGATGGCGTAGAGCGGATCTACGCCATGCGCAAGAAGGCCGTCGGCCTGTTGGGCAATGCCAAAGGCGCCGCCAAGCCTATTCCTTTCGCTGAAGACACTTGCGTACCGCCTGAGCATCTGGCGGATTACATCGTCGAGTTCCGCGCGCTGCTCGACAGCCACGGCCTGAGCTACGGCATGTTTGGCCACGTTGATGCCGGGGTGCTGCACGTGCGCCCGGCGCTGGATATGTGCGATCCGCAGCAGGAGGTGCTGATGAAGCAGATCTCCGATGACGTGGTGGCGCTGACGGCGAAGTATGGCGGCCTGCTGTGGGGCGAACACGGCAAAGGCTTCCGCGCGGAGTACAGCCCGGCCTTCTTTGGCGAGGCGCTGTACGGCGAACTTAGGAAGATCAAAGCAGTCTTCGATCCCGATAACCGCCTGAACCCAGGGAAAATCTGTCCTCCGGAAGGCGTCGACGCCCCGATGATGAAAGTCGATGCGGTGAAGCGCGGCACCTGGGATCGGCAGATCCCCATCGCGGTGCGCAGCAGCTGGCGCGGGGCGATGGAGTGTAATGGCAACGGGTTGTGCTTCAACTTTGACGTCAAGAGTCCGATGTGTCCGTCGATGAAAGTCAGCAACCAGCGCATCCACTCGCCGAAAGGGCGCGCGACGCTGGTGCGTGAATGGCTGCGCCTGCTGGCCGACCGCGGCGTCGATCCCAACCAGCTGGAGAAGGCGCTGCCGGAGCAGGGCGTCAGCCTGCGTTCGCTGGTGGCGCGCACGCGGAACAGCTGGCATGCGCGTAAAGGGGAATATGACTTCTCGCACGAGGTCAAAGAGGCGATGTCCGGCTGTCTGGCCTGCAAAGCCTGTTCGACCCAGTGCCCGATCAAAATCGATGTGCCCGAGTTCCGTTCGCGCTTCCTGCAGCTGTACCACAGCCGCTATCTGCGCCCGGTACGCGACCATCTGGTGGCCTCGGTCGAATCCTATGCGCCGCTGATGGCGCAGGCGCCGAAGACCTTTAACTTTTTTATTAACCAGCCGTGGCTGAAAAAGCTGTCGGAGAAGCACATTGGGATGGTCGATCTGCCGCTGCTCTCGGCGCCGTCGCTGAAGCAGCAGATGGCCGGCCACCGCTCCGCCAACATGACCCTTGAGCAGCTCGAAGCGCTGAGCGCTGAGCAGAAAGCGAAGATGGTGCTGGTGGTGCAGGATCCGTTCACCAGCTACTACGACGCCCAGGTGGTGGCTGACTTTATTCGCCTCGTCGAAGCGCTAGGCTATCAGCCGGTGCTGCTGCCATTCTCGCCGAACGGCAAAGCGCAGCATATCAAAGGGTTCCTCACCCGCTTTGCTCGCACCGCGCAGAAGACGGCTGACTTCCTCAATCGCGTGGCGCAGCTTGGCATGCCGCTGGTCGGCGTCGACCCGGCGCTGGTGCTCTGCTACCGCGATGAGTATAAGCAAACCCTTGGCGATAAGCGCGGCGATTTCCAGGTGCTGTTAGTCCATGAGTGGTTGCCGAAGGCGTTGACGACCGCCGCCCGTCCCGAACAGGGAGGCGAGCCCTGGTACCTGTTCGGTCACTGTACGGAAGTGACCGCGCTACCGGCGGCGACAAAACAGTGGGCAGAGATTTTTGCCCACTTTGGCGCGAAACTGGAAAACGTCAGCGTTGGGTGTTGCGGGATGGCAGGGACCTATGGCCATGAAGTGAAAAACCATGCCAACTCGCTGGCCATTTACGCGCTCTCCTGGCAGCAGGCGATGCAGCGGCTGCCGCGTAACCGCTGTCTGGTGACGGGCTACTCCTGCCGCAGTCAGGTGAAGCGCATTGAAGGCAGCGGCGTTCGCCATCCGCTGCAGGCGTTACTGGAGATAATAGGATGATTTGGAAACGTCAGGCCACGCTGGAGCAGCTCAACCGGCTCGGTGACGGAAACATGGTAGGGCTGCTCGATATTCGCTTTGAGACCTTTACCGACGATACGCTGGAGGCCACGATGCCGGTGGATAGCCGTACGCAGCAGCCGTTTGGCCTGCTGCACGGCGGGGCCTCGGTGGTGCTGGCGGAGACCCTGGGGTCGGTAGCGGGTTATCTGTGCAGCGAAGGCGAACAGAAGGTGGTGGGGCTGGAGGTTAACGCCAACCACATTCGTTCGGCGCGCGGAGGCCGGGTGCGGGGGGTCTGTAAAGCGCTGCACGTCGGCACTCGTCATCAGGTCTGGCAAATCGAAATCTTCGATGAACAGTCGCGATTATGCTGTTCATCGCGGCTAACCACCGCAGTAATATAAGCCGTGACCGGGAGGCGAATAGCCTCCCTTTTTTCAGGGTAATAAACGGTAACGGGTTTGTCAGGACCAGAGATTTTGTCGCACGGACCACCCTGCAGCGGCAAGGAATTATCTAATAAATATATTATTGCCGATCCACTCGCGTTATATATGCTACTCTTTTCAATACTAAATGCTTAAAGGTAACAAGAGGACGGTTAACCATGGGTATTCTTTCCTGGATCATTTTTGGACTTATTGCCGGTATTTTAGCCAAGTGGATTATGCCGGGGAAAGACGGCGGCGGGTTTATTGTCACCGTTATTCTGGGGATCATCGGCGCCGTGGTCGGCGGCTGGATCAGTACCCTGTTTGGTTTTGGCAAGGTCGACGGGTTTAATTTCGGCAGCTTTGTGGTTGCGGTAATCGGCGCGCTGGTCGTGCTGTTTATCTACCGGAAAGTGCGCAGTTAATTCTCAGCCATTCTGTTTCATTCTCGTTAACAAAGCTGCCGCGATAAGCGGCAGCTTTTTTATTGCAGTGCCCAGGTCAGGCGACCCGCGCAAGGGCTACTGCCCGTCGGCATCGCCGGTAACGGGCACCACCTCAACGTGAACTTCGTAGTGCTTCGCCGGGCTGGCCGGGATCAGCGCGGTCAGTTTGTTAATGGTTTCTGCCGGCGTATCGGTCGCTACCGTGGCCGAAAACAGCACCGGTCTGTGCGGCGGAAGCTGCGGCGGGAACGGCGGCAGGGGGCCACGGCCCATCTCCAGCGGGGGGCGGGCCCCGTTATCAACGGCGGGCGCCGGGACGTCGGTTTTATCGGCCGCAAAGGCGCTGGCGGCGGCAACCGCGGCGATGGCGAACAGGGCAGTCAAAGCTTTTTTCATCTGGTATTCCTCGATTAGCAAGTATCAAAAGAGTAGAGGGCGGCGGCAGGCGGGACAATCCCATGCGACGCGAATCCTCTGAATCTCCTTTTTTCTTCGCGAATGTGAAGGTCAGATGAGAGCTTGTGTCATTGGGGAAGCATTTTAGTTCAGCAGTACGCTCATAATCAGCAGCACGGCCATGCACATCGACATAATACTGATATCAACAATCATTCTTTACGACAAAAGCTCCAGCAAACGGGTACGGCACGGCGGCGACGTCAAAGCACGTATTATAGTGGTTAAAGATTGTACCCTGGCATATATTCACTGGACAAATGATTATTCGCCAGACGTTGCCTGAGTTGCCCGCGCCTGACCATAGCGCCATGACCACGACCGGTTCCACACCTTGCAACCAGCGCTCAGCGGAGCAACATGAGGATGGCTCATGTTGCAATGAATTTAAGTCGCTTTCCCTCCACCGCCGACTCTGGCAAAAATAGACTCATTAACGAATCAACAACATTTATCGGTTGAAGCGCGCCAGGCCTGACCCCGCGTTGCTTGTGGAATGGCAATCTGCTCATTCAGCTTCATACCCAACACCAGAATGGACAATCGCCATGACTAACGAATTTACCTATACGATTAAGCGCAGTCGTTTTGATGAAAACTATAACCCCGCGGAAAATACGCGTATTACCACCAACTTTGCCAATTTAGCCAGAGGGGAGAACCGTCAGGAAAATCTGCGCAATACGTTAATCATGATGAATAACCGGTTTAATACCCTGGCGCACTGGGATAATCCTCATAACGATCGCTATGCGGTGGAACTGGATATTATTTCTGTCGAGATGAATATTGCTCAGGATGGCGCCAGCTTCCCGGTGATAGAGATCCTGCAAACGCATATTGTCGATAAAAAGAGCGGAGAGCGCCATGCCGGTATCGCCGGTAATAACTTCTCCTCCTATGTGCGGGATTATGATTTTAGCGTGCTGCTGCTGGAACATAATAAAAACCGGGGTAGCTTTAGCGTGCCCGATAACTTTGGCGAGCTGCATGGCAATATCTTTAAGGATTTCGTGCAATCCAGCGCCTATAAGGCCAGCTTCAGCAAGGCGCCGGTGATTTGCCTGAGCGTCTCCAGCAAAGATGTTTACCGGCGTACCGGTAATGAACATCCGGTCCTCGGCATTGAATATGCTCAGGATGGCGTGTCGCTGACGGAGCGCTATTTCAGCAAAATGGGCCTGCAGGTGCGCTATTTTATGCCGAAGCACAGTGTCGCGCCGTTAGCCTTTTATTTTACCGGCGATCTGCTCAGCGATTACACCAGCCTGGAGCTGATCGCGACCATCAGCACGATGGAGACGTTCCAGAAAATATACCGCCCGGAGATCTACAATGCCAATTCCGCGGCGGGGCAATACTATCAACCCAATCTCAACCACCTGGATCATTCATTAACAAAAATTGTTTATGACCGGGAAGAGCGCAGCCTGTTGGCGATAGAGCAGGGTAAATTTACACAACAACATTTTATCAACCCGCACAAGACGTTGCTTGAGCAATGGTCTGCTAACTTCGCGCTTTGCTAAACCAAAATAAAAGGCTACTTATTATGAAAACATGGCTTCCGACATCGACCGCCGGCAGTTTACCGAAACCGTCCTGGCTGGCGCAGCCAGAGACCCTGTGGTCGCCCTGGAAACTGTCCAGCGAGGAATTACTGGCCGGCAAGCGCGATGCCCTGCGTTTGTCCCTCGACGACCAGCTGCGTGCCGGGATCGATATTGTCAGCGACGGCGAGCAAACGCGGCAGCACTTTGTCACCACCTTTATTGAGCACCTCAGCGGCGTTGATTTTGCCAAACGCGAGATCGTGAAAATTCGTAACCGCTATGAGGCCAGTGTTCCAACCGTGGTGGGCGCCGTGGAGCGCCAGAAACCGGTCTTCGTGGAGGACGCGCGTTATCTGCGTCAGCTCACCAGTCAGCCGATCAAATGGGCGCTGCCAGGCCCAATGACCATGATCGACACGCTGTATGACAACCACTATAAAAGCCGGGAAAAGCTGGCCTGGGAGTTCGCCAAAATCCTTAATCAGGAAGCGAAAGAGTTAGAGGCCGCCGGGGTCGATATTATTCAGTTCGATGAGCCGGCCTTCAACGTCTTCTTTGATGAAGTCAACGACTGGGGGATCGCCGCCTTAGAAAGAGCGACCGAAGGGCTGAAGTGTGAAACGGCGGTGCATATCTGCTACGGCTACGGCATCAAGGCGAATACCGACTGGAAAAAAACGCTGGGTTCTGAGTGGCGACAGTATGAGGAGGCCTTCCCGCAGCTGCAGAAATCCTCCCTCGATATTATCTCTCTCGAGTGCCACAACTCGCGGGTGCCGATGGATCTGCTGGAACTGATCCGCGGTAAAAAGGTGATGGTCGGGGCGATCGATGTCGCCAGTCATGCTATCGAAACCCCGGAAGAAGTGGCTGAAACCCTGCGCAAGGCGCTGGCGTTCGTCGATGCCGACAAACTCTACCCGTCCACCAACTGCGGTATGGCGCCGCTGCCGCGCCATGTCGCGACCGGCAAACTGCATGCCCTGAGCGCCGGCGCCGAGATCGTTCGCCGCGAGCTGGCGGCAAAGTAAGGCGGGGCGCATTCCCGTTATCTTCCCCTGGCGGTGTCACTCATCGCCGGTTCACCTCCTGAGCGGGCTGTTGCCCGCTCAGCGTCATGTTGCCGCCAGCGGGCGGCAGATCGCCCGCAAGGCGACGGCACTGCACAGCGGAAACAGCGCCAGCAGAAGCCAGGGATAAACCGCCTGCGGCGAGGGGGTGAGCGCCTGGTCAAGCAAATGACCGAGCAGTAAATTTCCGGCTAACACCGCGCAACCCCCCGCGGTGGCGAGCGCCCCGTAGTGGGCGCCCAGCGTCGACTCCTCAGCGAACAGGGGGATCAGATCCTTGGCTGAGGGCACCAGCAGCATCTGGCCGAGGGTGAGCAGCGTGACAAAGCAGGCCGACGGCAATAATCGCAGCCAGCCTTCGGCGGGCGGGGTGGCGGCAAATAACGCCACGCTGACAAAAGAAGCCGACAGCAGCAGAAAGCCCACCGGCAGGATGCGCACGGCGCCAATTCGTCGGGCGAAGCGGGCGAGAGGGAGCTGCAGGGTGATAATCAACAGCGAAGCCAGCATAAAGAGCGGCGCCAGATCCTGCTCACGACCGCCGGAACGTTGGATCTCCACCGGCAGGGCGAGGTACAGCTGGTTGTAGCTCAACAGCCAGGAGCTGTAGGCGAGAATAAACGCGACAAAGCGCGGCTGGCGCAAAGGCATCCACCATGGGACTCGTCTGCGCGTTGTTGTCGTGTGCCCGTCGGCGGGCAGACAGAAAAAGAGCACCAGCAGCGCCAGGAGAAAGATTCCCGCGCCGGCGAGGGCGATATGCCGAAAGCCGATCCCGCTCAGCAGCCCTCCGGCCACCGGGCCGATAACCGCCCCCAGCTCACCGCACACCGCAAACAGCGCAAACCACTCGGCGCGGCTGCGTTTCCCGTTGGCCTGGCTGTGGGTACCGGTCCGCGCCAGCAGGGCCTCGATCGACGGGGAAAACAGAGCGCCGCCGACGCCGGTCAGGCAGGCGCCGAGGATAATGGGCCACAGCGACGTAGCGCACGCCAGCAGCAGATAACCGGCGACGCGAACGACGCAGCCGGCGAGGATGATGGCCTTAGCGCCATAGCGGTCGGCCAGCGTCCCGCCGATGATAAACATGCCCTGCTGAGAGAAGGTGCGCAGCCCGAGGATCAGGCCGATAAGTCCCCCCGAGAGCAGCATGTCGTCGCGCAGGAAGAGGGCGAGGAAAGGAACGACCGCGTAAAAGCCAATATTAAAAACGAACTGACTTCCCAGTAACACGGGAGGCCAGAGGGTTGCCGCAGGGCGCAGGGAGAAGAGAGGCATATCCGCCCAACCTAAACGATGAAATGAATGTGTTTTTTACCGTGGTAAGGGGAGATCTCGATTTTGGTTTTCACCCGGAAAACGTCCCACAGCAGCGCTTCGGACAAAATCTCCTCCGGCGTCCCGCTGGCGAGGATCTGCCCCTGCTGCATCACGATCAGCGAATCGCAGAACATCGCGGCATGGTTAAGATCGTGAATGGCCACAATGCTGGTCACCGGCAGCTCGCTGATCAACTGCATTAACTGCATCTGATGGTGTATATCCAGATGGTTGGTAGGCTCATCCAGCAGGATTTCGCTCGGGCTCTGCGCCAGCGCGCGGGCGATATGCACCCGCTGCCGCTCGCCGCCGGAGAGGCTTAACCATCCCTGATCGCTTTTCTCCAGCATCGCTACCCGCTGCAGCGCGGCGGTGATCGCCTCATCATCCTGAGCGCTCCAGTTTGAAAACGGGGAGTGGTGGGGAATGCGCCCCAGGCGCACGACGTCGCGCACCCGCATATTGGCCTCGGTCATGCCGTGTTGCTCGACGAAAGCCACGCGGCGGGCGAGCTGCTTTTTCGCCATCCGGGTGATGTCCTGGCCGTCGAGGGTGACGCGACCCGCATCCGGGCGGCGCAGGCCCGCCAGAACGCGCAGCAGCGAGGATTTGCCGCAGCCGTTGGGTCCCAGCAGTCCGACCGTTTCGCCGCGCGACACCCGCAGCGAGACATTATTGACGATGACCTTTTTGCCTGCCTTCCAGGTGATATTTTCAGCGCAAATACTCATCACTTATTCCTTGAGCGGTAGATAATCACGGCAAAGAAAGGCACCCCAACCAGGGCGGTTACCACCCCAACGGGCAGACTCTGCGGGGCAATCAGCAGGCGCGACGCAATGTCCGCCAGCACCATCAGGATCGCCCCTGCCAGCGCGCTGGCGATCAGCAACGTCCGGTGTAGCGGGCCAAAGAAGAAGCGCATCACGTGCGGCACCACCAGGCCGACAAAGCCGATCGAGCCGGCCATACTGACGATGGTGGCGGTGATCAGCGCCGCGGTGGTGAAGAGGATCAGGCGTACCTGTGGCACGGCAATCCCCAGCGAGGCGGCGGCATCATCGCCGAAGGTGAATGCATCCAGCGCCCGGGCATACCACAGGCAGACCGCCAGGCCCGCGAGCACCACCACGATGACCAGCTGGAATTCGGGCCAGCGGACGCCGCTGAAGCTGCCCAGCAGCCAGAACATCACATCGCGCGCCTGCTGCGCGCTGGCGGAGGTGCTGATGGTGTAAGCCGTGATGGCGTTAAATAACTGTGACGCGGCAACGCCCGCCAGAATCGTACGCTCATTGCCGCCGCGCGCGCCATTAGTCAGCAAGGCGACAAAGGCGAAGGCGGCGAAGGCCCCGGCAAAGGCGCCTGCCGAGAGGGAAATCGCGCCAGCGCCAAGGCCCAGCACCACGATCGACACCGCGCCGGTGGAGGCCCCGGCGGAGACGCCGAGGACGTAGGGTTCCGCGAGGGCATTTTTCAGCAGGCTTTGCAGCACGACGCCGCAGATAGCGAGGCCTGCGCCGCAGCAGGCGGCGACCAGCGCGCGGCTGAGGCGGAAATCCCAGATCACGCTCTCATAGATACGGTTGAGAGGCTCAGCGGTTAAGCCGGTTCTGTTGCTGATAGCGTAAAAGACATTCTGCAGCGGGATGGCCAGCTCGCCGACGCTGACGCCCACCGCTATCACCAGCGCCAGCACGATCACGGCCAGTAAACACCAGCCGGTGAGCAGCATGCTGCGGCGCGTCTGAAGCACGGCGACGCTCATCAGTTCAGCCCCATTTTTCTCAGCTGCTCGCCCACCTGTTCCGCGCCATAAAGCGTGCGGATGGTCGGGTTCATCGCCTGACCGTCCATGACCACGATATGGCCTTTTTTCACGGCCTCCAGCTGGCTGACGGCGGGATCGCTTTTGAGGAATTTGATCTTCTCCTCGGCCTTATCCAGCGCCCAGCGGTTACGATCCAGGCTGGAGACCACGATCACATCCGGGTTGGCGGCAATAATGCTCTCCCAGCTCACCGTGGGCCACTCGGTTTCGGAGGTAATCGCATTATGTCCGCCCAGCACACTGGCGATAAATCCGGAGGCGCTGTTTTTGCCGCCAACATAGGCATCGGCCGAAGGTGAGGCGCTGGAGAACCAGAAGACGAAGGAGAGATCCTTTTTGCTTTTACCAAACTCCTGGCGCAGGTCGGCTTCACGTTTTTTGAAATCGGCAATCAGCGCCTGACCACGATCTTCGACGTTGAAAATGCGGGCAAAATCGCTAATTTCCTGATACAGCCAGGTCATATCCCACAGCTTTTGCCGGCTGCCGTACATATCGCCGGTGGCCTTTTTGGTGGCGCACATCCCCGGTGAGACGTAGCTGTTTACGCCGACGGTAGCGAGATCTTCACGCCTGGCGACTTTGCTTTCCGGCCCCAGCAGCAGCGGCAACTGGGCGGGAACGAAATCGGGATTTTGCGCCAGCACGGATTCCAGGCTCGGAATTTCCACCGTCAGGGTTTTAATCTTCGCGTTTTGCTCAGCCAGCTGCGGTAAAACGCTGGTCGGCCAGAAGGCGCTGGCGACCACCTGCTTTTGCAGCCCGAGCAGCAGCAGAATTTCGACCGTATTTTGCCCCAGCGCGACCACGCGCTCCGGCGGCCGGGTGAAGGTCTCCTGATAGCCACAGTTTTCAATCGTCAGGGGGTAGGTTGTTGCCAGCGCGGAACTGACGGCGGTGAACATCAAGCCTAACGCGCAGAGGACCTTCTTCATTAAACGCTATCCTTGTAAACAGGCGAGTGGATGACCAGCAAATGGGAGTAATGCAAATGAAACTCATTATTGGGGCGGGGTTTTATACAATGCCATATTTACAGTGTCAATGAGTGACTATTTCGGCAGGCAATGAAATGCCCGCGCGATGGGGCGGATCAGCTCGCCAGTGGGCCACGAATATACGCCTGCAACCCCTGGGCGAGAAAATCAAATACCCGCTTACAGGCTGGGCTGTGGCGCAGATCCTCATGCATTACCAGCCAGGTATCGAGATTCAGGGAAAAGTCGGCCGCCAGTACTCGCTGCAGGGGAATAATGCCATCCGCAAGGGGCACCTGGCAGATGCCGATCCCCGCCCCGGCGCGGATCAGGCTCAACTGGGCGAGGTCGCTATCGGTCCGCATCGCGAACGCTTCGCGCTGAAATCGGGGGTAAGCCTGCAGGGCCCGGCGAACAAGTGGGGTGGCGCTATCGAAACCAATCAGCGCGTGGCCGGCCAGATCGTCGAGGGTAGCGGGCAGGCCCTGGCGCGTCAGGTAGGCGGCGGTGGCATGTAACCCAAGCTCGATCCTGCCGAGACGGCGGGCGATAAGCTGCTCCTGCTGCGGGGCGACCATCCGCACCGCAATATCCGCCTCCCGGTGAAGCAGATCCTGAAACCGATTGGAGAGCATCAGTTCGATGACGATATTCGGGCACGCCTGCCTGAGCCGGGCAACCAGCGGCGGCAGCACCTCGGCGCCGACCACCTCGCTGGCGGCCACCCGCACCACGCCACGCAGTTCGGTTCGGTCGCGACTAAAGTTAGCCGCCGTGCGTTCCAGCGCCCGGGCGGTATTGTCCATCGCCTCGGCGTGCACCCGCAGCGCCAGCGCCGCGTCGGTCGCCAGCAGGCCGGTCTGCGAGCGGGTAAATAAGGCCTGGCCGAGCGCGGCCTCCAGCCCGGCAATATGGCGCCCCGCCGTCGGCTGGGTGATGTTCAGGGTGCGCGATGCGCCCGATAAGGAACCTTCCTGCAGGACGGCGAGAAAGGTTCGGTACCACTCCCAGGGAATAGAGGTATTCATACAAAAATGTATAGCTGCTCGATGATGGCATGCAATTTCATTTGATATGAGCGGCAGGTAGGCTGTCAAGCATCCATTAGCGAACGGGGAAAGAGGATGAACAGCAGCGGCAAAGTACTTATTCTGGGAGCAAGCGGGGGGATTGGCGGGGAAGTGGCGCGCCGGCTGGTGGCGGACAACTGGCAGGTTCGGGCGCTGAAGCGCGGCGCTCAGATTCGCGGTCCCGCAGATGGCATGCAGTGGATAGCCGGCGACGCGCTGAATGCCGGGCAGGTTGCGGCGGCGGCTGCCGGTTGCGACGTTATCGTCCATGCGGTCAATCCGCCGGGCTACCGGCACTGGCGGCAACAGGTACTGCCCATGCTGCACAACACCCTGCAGGCCGCCGAACAACAGCGGGCGTTAGTTGTTCTGCCCGGCACGGTCTACAACTATGGACCGGATGCCTTTCCGCTGATTGCTGAAGCGGCCCCTCAGCAACCGGTGACCCGTAAAGGCGCTATTCGGGTGGAGATGGAGCAGGCGCTGGAGGATTACGTGCAGCGCGGTGGCCGGGCGTTGATTGTTCGGGCGGGCGATTTTTTTGGTCCACGCGCCGGAAATAACTGGTTTTCTCAGGGGCTGGTCAAGCCCGGGCAGCTTCCCCGCGTCATTAGCCGCCCGGGGGCGATCGGCGTCGGGCATCAGTGGGCTTATCTGCCCGACGTCGCCGACACCACCGCCGCGCTGTTGGCCCGCAGGCATGAGCTTGAGCCGTTTGCTCGTTTTCATATGCAGGGCCACTGGGACCCGGACGGCAGCGAAATGAGTCAGGCGATCCAGCGGGTGGTCGCCCGCTATGGCGGCCGAGCGGCAGTGAAGTCTTTTCCCTGGTGGCTGGTAAAGCTGGCGGCGCCCTTTAACGCCACCCTGCGGGAAATGGTCGAGATGCACTATCTCTGGCGTCTGCCGGTACGCCTGCGCAACGATAAACTGGTTGATTTTTTAGGTGCGGAGCCGCATACCCCACTCGACAGCGCGGTGCTTCAGACGCTGCAAGGCCTGGGTTGTCTGCCCGCCGGCGCGATAAACACCGAGGTGCGCGAGGCGTGACGCGGCGAGAGGTTCACAGAGCGGGGTGTTATTGTGACCAAATCATAATAACGTCACTCGTTGTCAAACGATAGCGATCGCATTAAGCTAAACGGATGACGAAAAATACCCCCACCCCTGCAAGCCGTGGTCCCCATGACCACAGCGTTCGGGACCAGATTCTTGACGCGGCCATGGCGCACTTTAGTCGCTATGGCTATGAGAAAACGACGGTCACCGATCTCGCCAAAGCGATAGGCTTTTCCAAAGCCTATATCTATAAATTCTTTGACTCCAAGCAGGCGATTGGCGAGGCGATTTGCGCCAGCCGGCTGGAGAAGATCATGGTGGCCGTCAGCGCGGCTATCGCCGATGCGCCGTCCGCCAGCGAGAAACTGCGCCGCCTGTTCCGGGCACTGACCGAGGCCGGCAGTGAACTGTTTTTTGAGGATCGCAAACTGTACGACATCGCCGCCGTCGCAGCGCGCGATAAATGGCCTTCAACGGAACAGTATGCCGGTCATCTGCAGCAGCTGATTGGTCAAATCCTTGTCGAAGGCCGCCAGGCGGGTGAGTTCGAGCGCAAAACCCCGCTGGATGAGGCAACCCTGGCGGTCTATATGGTGATGTGTCCTTTCATCAACCCGGTGCAGTTGCAATACAATCTCGACACCGCGCCCACCGCGGCGGTGCTGCTTGCCTCCCTGATCCTGAGAAGTCTCTCCCCCTGATTAGTGACTATTGACTTTGTTGGTCACTAGTCTGAGAATGCGGTCACTGTCCGGTCTTTTCATTAAGGTGACCCATGCTCAGGCTCAATGCCGTCCATCTTGCCGTCTGCCTCCTGCCGCTGGCCCTCGCGGGCTGCGGCGAACCTGCCGATCATGACGATCCCCGCACCCGGCCGCCGCTGGTCCGGGTGGCGACCGTCGAGCGCGCGGAGGCCAGCTCGCGGGCCTTTACCGGCGTGGTGGTCGCTCGTACCCAAAGCGATCTCGGCTTCCGGGTATCGGGAAAAATCCTTGCCCGGCTGGTGGAGACCGGGCAGAGCGTCAAGCGCGGTCAACTGCTGCTGCGTCTGGAGCCGGCTGATTTAACCTTGCAGGCGCAGTCTCAACAGCGGGCCGTGGATGCCGCGCGGGCGCGAGCCAAAAAGGCGACCAACGATCTGGCCCGCTATCGCGGCCTGGTGGCGAGTGGCGCCGTCTCGGCCGCGGAATTCGACCAGATTAACGCAGCGGCAGAGGCGGCGAGAGCCGACCTGAGCGCGGCCCAGGCGCAGGCCAATGTGGCGCAAAACGCCACCGGCTATGCCGGACTGCTGGCGGACGCTGACGGCGTGGTGGTGGAAACGCTTGCCGAACCGGGGCAGGTGGTCAGCGCCGGACAGGTGGTGATCCGCCTGGCGCGGGCGGGGCAGCGCGAAGCGCGGGTGCAGCTTCCGGAGACGCTGCGCCCGGCGGTCGGCAGCGAGGCGCTGGCGACACGCTATGGCAGCGAATCTCAGCCGGTCACGGCGACCCTGCGACTGCTTTCGGACGCGGCTGACGCCACCACCCGCACCTTTGAAGCGCGCTATGTGCTGAACGGGGCGCTGGCGAATACGCCGCTGGGGTCTACCGTGACCCTGCGTATCGGCAGCGACCAGGCGCCAGGCCAGGTGCTGGAGGTGCCCCTGGCGTCGCTCTACGATCCGGGCAACGGCCCTGGCGTCTGGCGCATTGCCTCGCGTCCGGCCACCGTCTCCTGGCAACCGGTGACCGTGCTCGGCCTGAATGATGAAACGGCGCGGGTGACCGGCCCGCTGAAGCCCGGCGAGCCCATCGTCGCCCTGGGCGCCCATCTTCTGCACCAGGGCGAGGCGGTGCGTCTGGCGGAACGACGCGAGCATAATGCCGCCGGGAGCCAGCCATGAGCGCCGGGCGTTTTAATCTCTCCGCGCTGGCCGTCCGCGAGCGGTCGGTGACCCTGTTTTTGATTATCCTCATCTCCGTCGCCGGGCTGGTGGCGTTCTTCGGACTCGGGCGGGCGGAAGATCCGCCCTTCACGGTCAAGCAAATGACGGTCATTACCGTCTGGCCCGGCGCCACCGCGCAGGAGATGCAGGATCAGGTCGCCGAGCCGCTGGAAAAACGGCTCCAGGAGCTGAAGTGGTACGATCGCACGGAGACCTATACCCGCCCTGGTATGGCGTTGATCACGTTATCGCTGCAGGAGCAGACCCCGCCGTCCGAGGTGCCGGAGCAGTTTTATCAGGCGCGCAAAAAGCTCGGGGATGAGGCGAAAAACCTGCCTGCCGGCGTCTCCGGCCCGATGATGAATGACGAATTCGCCGATGTCACCTTTGCCCTCTTTGCTCTGAAAGCGCGGGGAGAGCTGCCGCGGCAGCTGGTACGTGACGCTGAAGCCCTGCGCCAGCAGCTGCTGCATGTACCCGGGGTGAAAAAAGTGAATATCCTCGGCGAACAGGCGGAGCGCATTTATCTCTCGTTTTCTCATGATCGTCTCGCCACCCTGGGCCTTTCGCCAGAGGCGATTTTTGCCGCGCTGAACAGCCAGAATGTGCTGACCGCCGCCGGGGCCATTGAGACCCGGGGCGGGCAGATCTTTATCCGCCTCGACGGGGCGTTCGACCGCCTGCAGCAGATCCGCGACACGCCGATTATTGCTGGGGGCAGAACGCTGAAACTGGCCGATGTCGCCACGGTTGAGCGAGGGTATGAAGATCCCGCGACCTTCCTGATCCGCAATCAGGGCGAACCGGCGCTGCTGCTGGGGGTGGTGATGCGCGAGGGCTGGAATGGTCTGGCGCTGGGGAAAGCGCTGGACGCCGAAACGGCCAGCATCAATCAGAGCCTGCCGCTCGGCATGTCGTTGACCAAGGTGACCGATCAGTCGGTGAATATCAGCGCCGCGGTCGATGAGTTCATGATCAAATTCTTTGTCGCCCTGCTGGTGGTGATGGCGGTGTGCTTTGTCAGCATGGGGTGGCGCGTGGGCGTGGTGGTCGCGGCGGCGGTGCCTTTAACTCTGGCCGTGGTGTTTGTGGTGATGGAGGCGACCGGCAAAAACTTCGACCGTATCACTCTCGGCTCGCTGATCCTCGCCCTGGGCCTGCTGGTGGATGATGCCATCATTGCCATCGAAATGATGGTGGTCAAAATGGAGGAGGGGTACGACCGCCTCAAAGCCTCCGCCTATGCCTGGAGCCATACCGCGGCTCCCATGCTGGCCGGTACCCTGGTGACGGCCGTGGGCTTTATGCCCAATGGATTTGCGCAGTCTACCGCCGGGGAGTACGCCAGCAACGTGTTCTGGATCGTCGGTATCGCGCTGATTGCCTCCTGGATCGTGGCGGTGATTTTTACCCCCTGGCTGGGGGTGCACCTGTTGCCGGACAGAAAGCCCGCGGCGGCAGGCCACGCCGCGCTGTATGACACCCCACGCTATCAGCGTTTCCGTCGGCTGCTGACCCGCGTTATCGCCCGCAAATGGCGCGTGGCCGCCAGCGTGGTGGTGCTGTTTATGGTGGCGATACTGGGAATGAGCGCGGTGAAAAAGCAGTTTTTCCCCACCTCCGATCGTCCGGAAGTACTGGTTGAAGTACAGATGCCTTACGGGTCGTCGATTATCCAGACCAGCGCCGCGACGGCGAAAATTGAGCACTGGCTGCAGCAGCAGCCGGAGGCGAAGATTGTCACCAGCTATATCGGCCAGGGCGCGCCGCGCTTTTACCTGGCGATGGCCCCGGAGTTGCCCGATCCCTCCTTTGCCAAACTGGTGGTGTTGACCGACGGTCAGGACGCCCGCGAGGCGCTCAAGCGGCGGCTGCGGGAGGCGGTGGCCAATGGCCTGGCGCCGGAAGCGCGGGTGCGCGTCACTCAGCTGGTCTTTGGCCCTTATTCGCCCTATCCGGTTGCCTGGCGGGTGATGGGGCCCGATCCGCACACCTTGCTCGACATCGCCGAACGGGTTAAATCGGTACTGCAGGCCAGTCCGCTGATGCGCACCGTCAATAGCGACTGGGGTTCGCGGGTGCCGGTGATGCATTTCAGCCTCAATCAGGACCGGCTGCAGGCGAGCGGACTCAGCTCCCAGTCCGTCGCCCAGCAGCTGCAGTTCCTGCTGTCAGGGATCCCCATCACCACTGTTCGGGAAGATATTCGCGCCGTGCAGGTCATCGGCCGCGCGGCGGGCGATATCCGTCTGGATCCGGCGAAAATCGCCGACTTCACTCTGGTGGGCAGCGGCGGGCAGCGGGTTCCCTTGTCACAGATTGGCGACGTGTCGATCAGAATGGAGGACCCGCTGCTTCGCCGTCGCGATCGCACGCCGACCATCACCGTCCGCGGAGATGTCGCGGATACCCTGCAGCCGCCGGATGTCTCCACCGCGCTGATGAAATCGCTGCAGCCCATTATCGACTCGCTGCCGCCGGGGTATCGCATCGAGACGGCGGGGTCGATCGAGGAGTCAGGCAAAGCCACGCGGGCGATGGTGCCGTTATTTCCCATCATGATCGCCCTCACGCTGCTGATCATTATCCTGCAGGTGCGTTCGCTGTCGGCGATGGTCATGGTTTTCCTGACCGCGCCGCTGGGGCTGATTGGCGTGGTGCCGACACTGCTGCTGTTCAATCAGCCGTTTGGCATCAATGCTCTTGTGGGCCTGATCGCCCTGTCGGGGATCCTGATGCGCAATACGCTGATCCTGATTGGCCAAATCCACCACAACGAACAGGCAGGGCTCGATCCGTTCCACGCGGTGGTGGAGGCGACGGTGCAGCGCGCCCGCCCGGTTCTGCTGACCGCGCTGGCGGCGATCCTGGCGTTCATTCCGCTCACCCATTCGGTCTTCTGGGGAACGCTCGCCTATACGCTGATTGGCGGGACGCTGGGGGGAACCATCATGACCCTTATTTTCCTGCCGGCCATGTACGCGATCTGGTTCCGCATCCGACCTCAGCCCCCGGCTGACGCAGTGCAACACCCGGCGCTGCACCCGCAGGGGTAATTCCCTCTTGCCGGACCTGGCCGATAAACGCGGTCAGGCCCGGCCCTGGGCAGCGTCAGGCGGGTAAGGATACCGGCACCGCATGAGTGCGATGTTGATCCTGTTCGAGACGGTCAAGGCAATCGAGGCTGATGGCCGATGGCGAGGTCGCGCCGGTGAGGGTCATGGTGACCTTCATATCCTCGGCAAATAAGCGCAGCAGATGCGCCACGCCCGCTTCGCCCGCCGCGGCCAGGGCATAAATATAGGCCCGCCCGAGCAGCACGCCCTTCGCGCCGAGGGCCAGCAGGCGAATGACGTCCACGCCGGAGCGCACTCCGGAATCAGCAAGCACCGTCAGATCGTCGCCGACCGCATCCACCACCCTTGGTAGCGCCCGGGCAGTGGGGATGGCGCCATCGAGCTGTCTGCCGCCATGATTCGACACCACAATGCCATCGGCGCCGAGGCGCACGGCATTGCGCGCATCGTCGGCATCGAGGATCCCTTTGATGATTAATTTCCCTTGCCAGCTGTCGCGGATCCACTCCAGATCGTGCCAGGCGATGGACGGGTCGAAATTGTTGCTGATGAACCCCATATAGTCGTCCATGGTCATTTTGTGTCCGGTGTAGGCTTCGATATTACCAAACGACAGGGGCCTGCCCGCCAGCCCGACGTTCATTGCCCAGCGTGGATGAGTACAGGCCTGGAGATACTGTCGCAGGGTGGCGTGCGGCCCGGACATGCCTGATCGATTATCCCGATACCGCGAGCCGGGGATCGGCATATCGACGGTGAATACCAGGGTTTTCATGCCGGCGGCCCACGCGCGCTCCAGCGCATTACGCATGTAGCCGCGATCTTTCAGCACGTACAGCTGGGACCAGAGTGCGCCGCTGGCCTGGCTCGCCACCTCTTCAATGGAGCAGACCGACACCGTGGACAGGGTGTACGGGATCCCGGCGCGGGAGGCGGCGCGGGCCGCCTGAACTTCGCCGCGGCGGGCGTACATCCCGGTGGCGCCGACGGGCCCCAGCGCCACGGGCATCGCCCATGAGGCATCAAGGATCGTGGTGGCCAGCGTCGGTTCGCCCGCCCCGCACAGCACGCGCTGGCGAAGGGCTACCGAAGCAAGCTCGGTGGCGTTGGCGTTCATGGTATTTTCCGCCACCGCGCCACCGTCAATATAATCGAAAAGGAAGCGGGGCAGACGGCGACGAGCGGCTTCGCGATAATCGCTGGGGGCTGAAACAATCATTATTATGTCCTTATGTCTTTTAACCTAAGTGGATGTTCTGCAGGCAAAAAAACTATAGGCTTCTAAAAACCGGTGGGGAAATGAAATATTAGCATCCCAGCTATTCCCTGCTGGAATAATCTGGTTTTATCGCTGAGGCTGTTATTTCCTTTTTTTACTCTTCGGCGCGCGCGTTATTTTTATTTATTTCCGCGCAACGTGAAGCTGGCAAAATAAAGACCCGGTATGAGGCGACAGCGCTTTGCGCCATCGCCACCAGGGGGAAGGAGAGGTCAGCGCGGCGCCTGCGTTTTCCGGGAGGTGTAAAGAAGATGAATTTGAAATTGAGCTGGTGGTATCTTTTGCTAGCCTTTCTCTGGAGGACAGACGGAGCGACACCATGAAAGATAAAGATGAACAAACGGCATTGATTGGCATGGCCATCGGCGCGGCGGTCATTAGCTTAGTGGCTACACAGAAGCAGATTAATCAGGGGAGTATCGTGGATGAACTGGTGAGACTGGGCAGACAGAAGGGGGACGGGGTGGAAGATGAGGTTTTTGTTCAGGCCGCCCGCCTGGTCAGAAAAGGCACCTAGCCAGTCGCTACCCTGCCTGGCAATCCATTTACCCGTTTCATCACAGTTTTCATTCCCTGGATCGCGGCCTGGCGAGCGGCGATTGTTGCTTTCTGAAAGCGTCACGGACTGGCGCTTTCTTATCCTGACCACCGGACCTGCGCCTTCTCGGCCTTGTTGGCCTTTAGGTGACGCTGTCACTTTTCCTTCTCCAGGCTGTGCGATAAACAGGAACCGGGTCATCTGCTATTGCATAAATCGGTATTTTCGATACATCTTTACCATTGCGTGCGAATATAGAACGATTTCAGAATAACATATTATAAATCAAAAGATTAAGTTGGCCCTGCATACCCTGATAATCCCCGGGCGAGGGTCTATGCTTATAAAAAGCGCTAAATGGGGCAATACCCCTGCTGCAGATGGGTTGAAGTGATAATCATTATCACTAACATGGCGGTATGCCTTGATGGCGCCAACCTGGAGGTCTATCGATGGAAGTACAAGCAGGAACCTTTAATCCCGCCGATTTTAGCTGGCAGGGACTGACCATGACGCCGGCCGCTGCCGCGCATATTCGCGATCTGATGCGCAAGCAACCGGACAAAAAAGGGCTGCGGCTGGGGATAAAAACCAGCGGCTGCGCCGGTTTTGGCTATGTGCTCGAAATGATTGCCGAGCCGGCAGCCGACGATCTGCTCTTTGAATCTGACGGGGCGAAACTGTGGGCGCCGCTGCAGGCGATGCCGTTCATTGACGGTACGGAGCTCGATTACGTCCGGGAAGGTTTAAATGAAATCTTTAAATTTCATAACCCGAAAGCGCAGCACGAGTGCGGTTGTGGCGAAAGTTTTGGGGTGCAGGCGGAGTAACTATGTCGCGTAATACTGAAGCAACTGACGATGTCAAAACCTGGACCGGCGGCCCGCTCAATTATAAAGAGGGCTTTTTCACCCGGCTGCAGACCGATGAGCTGGCCAAAGGGATTAATGAAGAGGTGGTCCGGGCCATTTCCGCCCGTCGCAATGAGCCGCAGTGGATGCTGGAGTTTCGGCTCAATGCTTTCCGGGCATGGCTGGAGATGGAGGAGCCGCACTGGCTGAAGGCGCATTACGATAAGCTGAATTATCAGGACTACAGCTACTATTCCGCGCCCTCCTGCGGCAACTGCGATGAGACCTGCGCCTCAGAGCCGGGTGCGGTGCAGCAGACCGGGGCCAACACCTTCCTGACCAGCGAGGTGGAAGAAGCCTTTAACCAGCTGGGCGTGCCGGTACGCGAAGGGCGCGAGGTGGCGGTGGACGCCATATTCGACTCCGTGTCGGTGGCGACCACCTACCGCGAAAAGCTGGCGGAGCAGGGGATCATCTTCTGTTCTTTCGGCGAGGCGATCCACGACCACCCGGAACTGGTGAAAAAGTATCTGGGCACCGTGGTGCCAGGCAATGACAACTTCTTTGCCGCGCTGAACGCCGCGGTGGCCTCGGATGGCACCTTTATCTATGTGCCGAAGGGCGTCCGCTGCCCGATGGAGCTGTCGACCTATTTCCGCATCAACGCCGAAAAGACCGGGCAGTTTGAACGTACCATTCTGGTGGCCGATGAAGGCAGCTACGTCAGCTATATTGAGGGCTGCTCGGCGCCGGTGCGCGACAGCTATCAGCTGCATGCGGCGGTCGTTGAAGTCATCATTCATAAAGATGCGGAAGTAAAATACTCCACGGTGCAGAACTGGTTCCCCGGCGACAACAACACCGGCGGCATTCTCAACTTCGTCACCAAGCGCGCGCTGTGCGAAGGGGAGAACAGCAAGATGTCATGGACCCAGTCGGAAACCGGCTCGGCCATCACCTGGAAATACCCCAGCTGCATCCTGCGCGGCGATAACTCGATCGGCGAATTCTTCTCGGTAGCGCTGACCAGCGGTCACCAGCAGGCGGACACCGGCACCAAAATGATCCATATCGGCAAGAACACCCGCTCGACCATCATCTCGAAAGGGATCTCCGCCGGACACAGCCAGAACAGCTATCGCGGGCTGGTCAAAATCATGCCGACCGCCACCAATGCCCGCAACTACACCCAGTGCGATTCGATGCTGATCGGCCCGGACTGCGGGGCGCATACCTTCCCGTATGTGGAATGCCGCAACAACAGCGCCCAGCTGGAACATGAAGCGACCACTTCGCGTATTGGCGAAGATCAGCTGTTCTACTGTTTGCAGCGTGGGATCAGCGAAGACGATGCCATCTCGATGATCGTCAACGGTTTCTGTAAAGACGTCTTCTCCGAACTGCCGCTGGAGTTCGCTGTCGAAGCGCAAAAATTGCTGGCCATTAGCCTTGAACATAGCGTCGGCTGATAATTAAGGAAAAAAGATGTTAAGTATTCAAGATTTACACGTCGCCGTCGAAGATAAAGCGATCCTGCGCGGGCTGAACCTTGAGGTGCGCCCGGGGGAGGTCCACGCCATTATGGGGCCAAACGGCTCGGGGAAAAGTACGCTTTCGGCCACCCTGGCCGGGCGTGAGGATTACGAGGTGACCGGCGGCCGCGTCGAATTTAAGGGTAAAGACTTGCTGGAACTTGCCCCGGAAGATCGCGCCGGAGAAGGTATCTTTATGGCCTTCCAGTATCCGGTGGAAATTCCCGGCGTCAGCAACCAGTTCTTCCTGCAGACCGCGCTGAATGCCGTGCGCAACTATCGCGGCCAGGAGCCGCTGGATCGCTTCGACTTCCAGGATCTGATGGAAGAGAAAATCAGGCTGCTGCAGATGCCGGCAGATCTGCTGACCCGCTCGGTGAACGTTGGCTTCTCCGGCGGTGAGAAAAAGCGTAACGATATTCTGCAAATGGCGGTGCTGGAGCCGGAGCTGTGCATTCTTGATGAGTCAGATTCCGGGCTGGATATTGATGCACTGAAGATTGTCTCGGAAGGTGTCAACTCGCTACGCGACGGCAAACGCGCCTTCATCATTGTCACCCACTATCAGCGCATTCTTGACTATATCAAGCCGGACTATGTCCATGTTCTGTATCAGGGGCGGATTGTGAAGTCGGGGGATTTCACCCTCGTCAAACAGCTGGAGGAGCAGGGCTATGGCTGGCTTACCGAACAGCAGTAACGCGCTGCAGCAGTGGCACCACCTGTTTGAAGCGCAGGGCGGCCAGCGTACGGCGGAGGCCACCCAGCATCTGCAGCAGCTGCTGCGCCTGGGGCTGCCGACACGTAAGCACGAGGACTGGAAATACACCCCGCTGGATGCGCTACTGAACTGTCACTTTGTCGCCGACGAGGGGGCATCGCTCAGCGCTGAACAGCGTGATGCGCTGGCGCTGCCGCTGGACGCCTGGCGGCTGGTGTTTATCGATGGCCGCTATCATCCTGAGCTGAGCGACGATCTCGCCGCCAGCGGCGTGGAGGTCAGCGTCGATAACCAACGCCAGCATCTGCCGGATGCTTTGCATCCGGAGGTGTTTCTCCATCTGACCGAAAGCCTGGCGCAGACGGTGACCCGCCTTCGCGTACCGCGCAACCGCCGCCTGGATAAGCCGCTGCTGCTGATGCATATCACCCGCGGTCTGGCCGGCGATGCGCTGAATACCGCCCATTATCGCCATCACCTGGCGCTGGAAAGCGGGGCGGAGGCGACCGTGGTCGAACATTACCTCAGCTTTAATGAGCAGCCGCACTTCACCGGCGGGCGACTGACCATGACGGTGGCCGATAACGCGCACCTCCAGCATATCAAGCTGGCGTTTGAGAACGCGCTCAGCTACCACTTCGCCCATAACGACCTGCTGCTGGGCCGCGACGCCTCGGCCTTCAGCAGCAGTTTCCTGCTCGGCGGCCAGGTGCTGCGTCATCACACCAGCACCCGCCTGGGCGGTGAAAACAGCAACCTGCGCCTCAATTCGCTGGCGATGCCGGTGAAAAATGAGGTCTGCGACAGCCGCACCTGGCTCGACCATCAGGTCGGCTACTGCAACAGCCGCCAGCTGCACAAAACCATCGTCAGCGATAAGGGTCGGGCAGTGTTTAACGGGCTGATCAACGTCGCGCCGCACGCGCTGAAAACCGACGGCCAGATGACCAACAACAATCTGCTGCTTGGGCGGCTGGCGGAGGTCGATACCAAACCGCAACTGGAGATTTACGCCGATGACGTGAAATGCAGCCACGGGGCGACCGTCGGGCGCATTGATGAAGAACAGCTGTTCTATCTGCGCTCGCGCGGTATCGAACAGCAGGCGGCGCAGCAGATGATCCTCTACGCCTTCGCCGCCGAGCTCACCGAGGCTATCCGCAGCGATGCGCTCAGAGAGCAGGTGCTGGCGCGGATTGGACAGCGTTTGCCGGGAGGCACTGTATGACATTTTCAGTAGAACGGGTTCGCGCCGATTTTCCGGTACTGAACCGGGAGGTCAACGGTCAGCCGCTGGCCTATCTCGACAGCGCCGCCAGTGCCCAGAAGCCGGAGGCGGTGATCGGCGCCGAAGCGGAATTCTATCGCCACGGCTACGCGGCGGTGCACCGCGGCATCCATACCCTCAGCGCGGAAGCCACCGCGCGGATGGAAGCCGTGCGTCAGCAGGCGGCCAACTTCCTTAACGCCGGGTCGGCGGAGGAAGTGGTGTTCGTCCGCGGCACCACCGAGGGTATCAACCTGGTGGCCAACAGCTGGGGAAACGCCAACGTCGGCGCCGGGGATAACATCATCATCAGCGAAATGGAGCACCACGCCAACATTGTGCCGTGGCAGATGCTGTGCGCCCGCGTCGGGGCTGAGCTGCGGGTGATCCCCCTGAACCCGGACGGCACCCTGCAACTGGATGTTGTCCCGGGACTGTTTGACCCGCGCACCCGCCTGCTGGCGATAACCGAGGTCTCCAACGTGCTGGGGACGGAAAACCCGCTGGCGGCGCTGATTGCCCTTGCGCATCAGCATGGCGCGAAAGTGCTGGTGGATGGCGCTCAGGCGGTGATGCACCACCCGGTAGATGTGCAGGCGCTGGGGTGCGATTTCTACGTCTTCTCCGGACACAAGCTGTATGGCCCGACCGGGATCGGCGTGCTCTATGGCCGTTCCGAGCTACTGCAGGCGATGGCGCCATGGGAAGGCGGCGGGTCGATGATCGCCACCGTCAGCCTGACGGAAGGCACCACCTGGAACCGGGCGCCGTGGCGCTTTGAGGCCGGTACGCCGAATACCGGGGGGATCATTGGCCTCGGCGCGGCGCTGACCTACGTCAGCCAACTGGGGCTGACGCAGATCGCGGAGTACGAGCAGACCCTGATGCGCTATGCGCTGGAGGCTCTGCGCGCCGTGCCGGATCTGATCCTCTACGGGCCGGCGCAGCGCAAGGGGGTGATCGCCTTTAACCTCGGCCAGCATCACGCCTATGACGTCGGCAGCTTCCTCGACAACTACGGTATCGCGGTGCGAACCGGGCACCACTGCGCCATGCCGCTGATGGCCCGGTATCAGGTACCGGCTATGTGTCGGGCCTCGCTGGCGATGTACAATACCACGGAAGAGGTGGACCGCCTGGTGGCCGGCCTGCAGCGGATCCACAAATTATTAGGGTAAAGGACGTGACGATGGCGGCACTACCAGACAAAGACAAACTGTTGCGCAATTTTAGCCGTTGCGCCAACTGGGAAGAGAAGTATCTCTATATCATTGAGCTGGGCCAGCGGCTGGCGCCGCTAAGCCCGGAAGAACATAGCGTGCAGAACATTATTCAGGGCTGCCAAAGCCAGGTGTGGATTGTGATGGCGCAGGACCCCTCCGGCGTTATCACCCTGCGCGGTGACAGCGATGCGGCGATCGTCAAAGGGCTGATTGCGGTGGTGTTTATCCTTTATGATCGGATGACCGCCCAGGACATCACTGAGTTCGATGTGCGCCCGTGGTTTGAAAAAATGGCGCTCACCCAACACCTGACGCCTTCCCGCTCGCAAGGGCTTGAAGCCATGATCCGTGCGATCCGCGCGAAAGCCGCAAATATTAGCTAGAATAAACAGGTAGATTTCATTCTGTTACGTCCGGTAGGGGTTCTGCTCCTGCCGCCGTTCAGTCTCCTGGCGTTTTATCAGCGAAAGAAGGAATCTCAGTATGAAACGCAAAACGATGATCACCTTAGCCCTTCTCAGCGCGCTTGGCGTCTCCTCGGCCGCCTGGGCCGTCGACTACCCGCTTCCTCCCGCCAACAGCCGGCTGATTGGCCAGAACCAGTACTGGACCGTACAGGAGGGAGACCGCAACCTGCAGGCGATCGCCCGCCATTTCGATACCGCGGCGATGCTGATCCTCGAAGCCAACGATACCATCGCGCCGGTGCAGCCGAAGCCAGGTACTCAGGTCCTGATCCCCTCCCAGATGCTGCTCCCCGACGTACCGCGAGAGGGGATTGTCGTCAACCTTGCGGAACTGCGGCTGTATTACTTCCCGCCGGGAGAGAATCAGGTGCAGGTCTATCCGCTGGGTATCGGCCAGTTAGGGCTGGAAACGCCTGAGATGACCACCCGCATCGGGCAGAAGATCCCCAACCCGACCTGGACGCCCACCGCGGGCATTCGGGCGCGTTCGCTGGAGAAAGGGGTGACGTTACCAGCGGTGGTCCCGGCCGGGCCGTACAATCCGCTGGGGCGCTACGCGCTGCGTCTGGCCTATGGCAACGGCGAATATCTGATTCATGGCACCAACGCGCCGGACAGCGTCGGTTTACGCGTCAGCTCAGGCTGTATGCGAATGAACGCCGATGACATCAAAGCGCTGTTCAACCAGGTGAAAACCGGGACGCCGGTACGGATTATCAATCAGCCGGTGAAGTTTGCCGTCGAACCGGATGGTAAACGCTATGTCGAGGTCCACAGGCCGCTTTCGCAGACGGAAGGGGAAAACACCCGGACCATCGCCTACACGCTGCCTGCGGCGTTTCACGCCTTCGCAGAGGATAAAGCGGTCGATGATGCACAGCTGAAAAAAGCGATGTCGAGAAGGGCGGGATATCCGGTGGTGGTGTCCACGGGGACGGGGAGTGCGCCAGCTACGCTGTCGGCGCAGAACACGCCGTCAGACAACAGCCTGCTTACCCAGTAGCCCTCATGCTGAGGGCAAAAAAAATGGCGCACAGAGTGCGCCATTTTTATTACCAGAACTCTTACTTACGGTAAGAGTGAGCCTGGTTGTCCAGACGCTGGTTAGCGCGAGCTGCGTCGTCTTTAGCAGCCTGAACGTCGGAACGGATTGCGTTCACGTCGTTGCTCAGCTGGTCAACTTTAGCGTTCAGAGTCTGAACGTCAGAAGACAGCTGATCGATTTTAGCATTGCTGGAGCAACCAGCCAGCAGAGTAGAACCCAGGATTACCGCGCCCAGTACCAGTTTAGTACGATTCATTATTAATACCCTCTAGATTGAGTTAATCTCCATGTAGCGTTACAAGTATTACACAAAGTTTTTTGGGATGAGAATATTTTTTTTACCTGAACGCACTTATTTTTGATCGTTCGCTCAAAGAAGCATCGAATTGGACAAAATCGCTGAAAAAGGCGAGTGAAAACAGCGCGCTTCCATCGGATTCATCTTAGATAATCTCTTATTAAATAGTAAATTCCGATTTGCATTTTTAATAGGAAGAGCTAATCAATGAATAAAAAAAAGCGCCCCGAGAGGCGCTTTATTAAAAAAAACCAATTAACCTGTAAATTATTACAGCACGTGTACGGAAGCCGTATTAGTGGTGCCGCTCGGCACTAATGCGCCGGAAACCATCACCACCACGTCGCCTTTACGCGCGAGGCCGCTTTTCAGCGCCAGATCTTTGCCCAGATGATAGAAGTCATCGGTAGAGGCGATCTCTTCCACCAGCTGCGGCACAACGCCTTTGCTCAGCACCAGCTGGCGAGCGGTGGTTTCGTTGGTGGTCAGGGCCAGGATGGTGGCGTCCGGGAAGTATTTACGCACAGCGCGTGCGGATTTACCGCCCTGGGTGGCGACAACGATCAGCGGCGCTTCCAGTTTCTCAGCGGTTTCTACCGCGCCGCGGCACACCGCTTCGGTGATGCGCAGTTTACGGTTGTCGTTATTGAAGTCCAGACGGCTGGTCATCACGCGGTCAGTACGTTCGCAGATGGTGGCCATGATGGTGACGGCTTCCAGCGGGTATTTACCTTTCGCGGATTCACCGGACAGCATCACTGCATCGGTACCGTCGAGGATGGCGTTGGCCACGTCGCCGGCTTCAGCGCGGGTCGGACGCGGGTTCTTGATCATGGAGTCCAGCATCTGAGTCGCGGTGATAACCACTTTGCGCGCGCGGATACATTTTTCGATGATCATTTTCTGGGCGAAGATAACTTCTTCAACCGGGATCTCAACGCCCATGTCGCCACGAGCAACCATGATGCCGTCGGAAGCTTCGAGGATTTCGTCGAAGTTGTTCAGGCCTTCCTGGTTTTCGATTTTGGAGATGATCTGGATGTTTTCGCCGCCGTGGGCTTTCAGGTGCTCACGGATCTCGACGACGTCGGAACGTTTACGGATGAAGGAGGCCGCGACAAAGTCCACGCCCTGTTCGCAACCGAAGATCAGATCCTGTTTGTCTTTCTCAGCCAGCGCCGGCAGGGCGATGGAGACGCCCGGCAGGTTTACGCCTTTGTTCTCGCCAAGGTCGCCGTTGTTCAGCACTTTACAGATAACTTTGTTACCTTCGATAGCCGTCACTTCCATGCCGATCAGGCCATCGTCCACCAGAACGGTGTTGCCGACGGTGAGGTCAGACGTGAAGCCTTCGTAGGTCACAGCAACGATTTCGTTGTTGCCGACGACGGATTTATCGGTGGTGAAGGTGAAGGTCTGGCCTGCTTTCAATGAGACGTCGTTGCCGCCTTCCAGCTTGATGGTACGAATTTCCGGGCCTTTGGTGTCCAGCAGAATAGCGGCTTTCTTACCGGTTTTGCTCATCACATTGCGCAGGTTCTGGATGCGCTGACCGTGTTCCGCATAGTCACCGTGGGAGAAGTTCAGACGCATCACGTTCATGCCGGCTTCCAGCATTTTGGTCAGCATCTCTTCAGATTCGGTTTTCGGACCGATGGTGCAAACAATTTTGGTCTTTTTCATGACAGTTTTAGTCTTTAAGTTGTGAAGGATATGGAATTCTCGCTCCGCGGGCGCACTGCCGGGGAGCCAAACCTGTATTACGAAAGTTGCTAAGCCACGCCCTAAGGATAGGTGACAACCCCGGAGCGTGCAGAAGAATGTGTGCTGGCGGTTCAGCCCATGAAATGTGGCAAGGTGTTATGCGTTTTATCATGCAGTCCAATGCGCTGAAACCATTCAAGAAAGAATCGAAGCGCATTATACGCTGCCGAAATCAAAAAGGAAAATAAAAACCTCGTTTCAAATTATGGACAAAACGCGTAACAAAACCGGCACGTTATGCATAAAAGTACGCAACACATTTTTTCATCACCGGGCAGGCAAAGGGGCAGCGGAAGGCGCTTTTTCTCGCGTGATGAACCAGTAAAATGCGCCATTGGCCCATTCCGCCGGGGATAATTTGCGTTGCGGAAAAAATCTATCAATAATGAATTGATTGATAATAATAAAGTGCGAGCAAAACCAGATGGGAAATAAAGCCAAAGACGACGAGCTGTACCAGGAAATGTGCCGCGTGGTGGGTAAAGTGGTGCTGGAAATGCGAGACCTGGGTCAGGAGCCGAAACACATTGTCATTGCCGGCGTACTGCGCACCTCGCTGGCGAACGCCAAAATTCAGCGTTCGGCGCTCACCGTGGAGGCCATGGAGAAAGTCATTCATGCCCTTTCCGGGCATTAACTTCTGTCACCG
Source organism: Klebsiella sp. PK18 (assembly GCF_057784655.1). Taxonomy (NCBI): domain Bacteria; kingdom Pseudomonadati; phylum Pseudomonadota; class Gammaproteobacteria; order Enterobacterales; family Enterobacteriaceae; genus Klebsiella; species Klebsiella sp. PK18. The sequence goes on from NZ_CM173493.1 coordinate 2,170,924, forward strand.
GCGGGTCAGGATATCACGAAGCGGATCACCGCCCGGACGGCAATGTCGCAGTGGTGGGCCACCATCGCTTCGTCGTCGATGGCGGGCAGCGGGTCGTCCAGGTACAGGCTGCTGAAGGTGTAGAAGTTCGACACCTGATAAAAGCTGAAGCTGCTGATTAACCGGTGCACATCGCGTGCTTCGAGCCCCGCCTGAAAGACACCTTGCTGCTGGCCGCGCTGTAAAATGTCTTCCAGAATCGACAGGGCGGTACGATTCAGCGGTTTCAGTTCACCCGAGGTTTGTAACCACTTGCCGCGCTGCATATTCTCCATGCAAATCACCCGCATATAGTCCGCGTGGGTGGCGTGATAACGCACGCTCCAGCGCACCAGCCGCACCAGCGCCTCCACCGGTGGCACATTCTCCAGCCCCAGCTGCTGCTCGGTTTCGCGGATCCGCGCATACACATACTGCAGCACCTCCTGATAGAGCTGCTCTTTGCTTTTGAAGTAGTAAACCACCATGCGCTTGGTGGTCTGCGCCTCGGTGGCGATCTGCTCCATGCGGGCGCCTGACAGCCCGTGTTCAGCAAAAACAGCGATAGCGGCGCTGAAAATCCGCGCCTTCAGGGATTGTGCTTCATCATGAGCAACGACGGTCATGGCAACTCCTTTTTCTTGGGTGACAAAAAATACACATAATGATCACAATTTAGCAACCTAGTATGGCGCAAATGAACCAAATGATACATATTCAAGGCTCACGTCAGTTGTTGACCCGAGGACCTTATGCTGCGCTCTATCGCCACCGTTTCGATTTCCGGCACCCTGCCTGAGAAGCTGCACGCTATTGCGGCGGCGGGCTATCAGGGTGTGGAAATTTTCGAGAACGATCTGCTCTATTATACGGGGACGCCGGCGGAAATCCGCCAGCTTGCCGCCGATTTAGGGTTAAAAATCACGCTTTTTCAACCCTTTCGCGATTTTGAAGGCGCCAGCCGGGCGCAGTTTGCGGCGAATATAGCCCGCGCTCGGCGCAAGTTTGCCCTGATGCACGAGCTGGGCTGCGACACGCTGCTGCTGTGCAGCAATGTGCAGCCGGACTGCTCGGCGGATAGCGAATTGCAGGTCGCGGATCTGCGGGCGCTGGCCACGCTGGCGGAAGAAGAGGGGATCACCATCGGCTATGAGGCGCTGGCCTGGGGAACCCATGTGAACCGCTGGCAGCAGGCCTGGGAGCGGGTACGGCGGGTGGACAGCCCGGCGCTGGGCCTGGTGCTCGACAGCTTCCATATTCTGGCTCGCGGCGACACGCTGGACGCGCTACCGTCGGTGCCGGTGGAGAAAATCACCTTTGTTCAGCTCGCCGATGCGCCGTACATGAAAATGGATCTCCTGGAATGGAGTCGCCATTTCCGCTGCTTCCCCGGGCAGGGCGAGCTGCCGCTGGAGCCGTTTGCCGAGCAGGTCACCCGCTGCGGCTATCGCGGCCCCTGGTCGCTGGAGATCTTTAATGACGGTTTTCGCGCCTCGCCGAACGGCGCGACGGCCAAAGATGGTTATCGTTCGCTGCTGTGGCTGGAGGAGCAAACCCGCCGTCGGCTCCCGACGTGCGATGCCGATCTGTTTTCACCGCCGCCGCTGCCGGTCTATCACGGGCTGGAGTTTATCGAGTTTGCCGCCAGCGCCGCCGAGGCGCAGCGCCTGGGGCAGCATCTGCAGGCGCTGGGTTTTCAGCACGAGGGAAGCCACCGCTCCAAACAGGTGACGCTGTGGCGCAACGGCGGGGCGCGGATCGTCATCAACCATCAGCCCCACAGCTGGGCCGATCATTTCTATCAACGCCACGGCGTATCGCTGTGCGCCATGGCGCTGCGGGTCGATCGCAGTGCGCCGATTGTGGCCCGCGCCCGGGCGCTGGGGTATGCCACCTGGCAGGGCGATGCCGGGCCGAACGAAACGCCGATCCCGGCGATCTGCGCCCCGGACGGTAGCCTTATCTATCTCATCGAGGCCGGGGAAGGGATCTATGAGCGCGATTTTCATCTGCGCGACGGACTGACGGTGCGCGAGGATTATCTCGGTATCGACCATCTGGCGCTGGGGATGGAGGCCGACAGCCGCGACAACTGGGTGATGTTCTTCCGCACGGTGTTTGGTTTTACCCTTGAGCATGAGCAGACGCTGCCGGACCCGTATGGACTGGTGCGCAGTCTGGCGGTGCGCAGCCCGCAGGGCGATATCCGTCTGGCGCTGAATATTTCGCAGAGCCGGGCGACGCAGATTGCCCGCTCGGTCGCCTGCTACCAGGGGGCAGGGCTGCAGCATGCGGCCTTTGCCTGCCGCGATCTGCCGGCCACCTGCGACCAGCTTGCCGACGTTGCCCGCCATGCGCTGCCGATCCCGGCCAATTATTATGACGATCTGCTGGCGCGCTTCGGCGGCGAGCTGGACGTTGGGCAACTGCAGCGGCGGCAGCTCCTCTACGACCGCGATCCGCAGGGCGGGGCCTTCCTGCATCTTTATACCCGCCCCTTTACCGCCGGGCGCTTTTTCTTTGAGTTAACCGAACGACGGGCCGGTTACGCGCTCTATGGCGCGGCGAATGCCGCCGTCCGTCTGGCGGCGATGCAGTATTGTTAGCCCGAATCAAATGGTTCATTATGCTTTAAACACAATAACAACATCCTCTGTACCCGAGACAGGAACTGACTATGAGCTCATATAGCCCTAACCCGACGGCTGCCGCCCAGCCTGCCGTCACCGTGCGCCGCTCCCGGCGGCGCATCGGCATCCTTGCGCTGTTGGCCATTGGTACCATGATCAACTACCTCGATCGCACCGTGCTGGGGATCGCCGCCCCAAAGCTCACCGGTGAGCTGGGGATCGACCCGGCGATCATGGGTATCCTTTTTTCCGCCTTCGCCTGGACCTATGCCCTGGCGCAGATCCCCGGCGGGCTGTTCCTTGACCGCTTTGGCAACAAAGTGACCTATTTTCTGTCGCTGACCCTATGGTCGCTGTTTACCCTGTTCCACGGCATGGCGGTGGGGCTGAAAACACTGTTGCTGTGCCGCTTCGGACTCGGCATTAGCGAAGCGCCGTGCTTTCCGGTCAACAGCCGGGTGGTCAGCGCCTGGTTCCCGCAGCATGAGCGGGCGAAAGCCACAGCGGTGTACACGGTAGGGGAATACCTCGGGCTGGCCTGCTTTGCGCCGCTGCTGTTCTGGATCATGGACGGCTTTGGCTGGCGGGTGCTGTTCGTTAGCGTCGGCGCGGTCGGTATTCTGTTTGCCCTGGTGTGGTGGCGCTGCTACCGCGAACCGCATGAAGATCCGCGCCTCAGCCAGCAGGAGCGCGAGCATATCGAAAACGGCGGCGGCCTGAGCGCCCCGACGGACCAGCAGGTGGCGTTCAGCTGGCCGCTGGTCCGCCAACTGCTGAGCAAACGGCAGATCATCGGCGCCAGCATCGGCCAGTTTGCCGGCAATACCGTGCTGGTGTTCTTTCTCACCTGGTTCCCGACCTGGCTGGCCACCGAGCGGCATATGCCCTGGCTGAAGGTGGGCTTCTTCTCCATCCTGCCGTTTGTCGCCGCCGCGGGCGGGGTGATGTTTGGCGGCTGGATCTCCGACAAACTGCTCAAGGCCACCGGGTCGGCCAACCTTGGCCGTAAGCTGCCGATCGTCGCCGGTCTGCTGATGGCCAGCTGCATTATCACCGCCAACTGGCTGCAGAGCGACCTGGCGGTGATCCTGGTGATGTCGTTTGCCTTTTTTGGTCAGGGAATGGTGGGGCTTGGCTGGACGCTGATCTCCGATATTGCCCCGAAGGGGCTAGGCGGCCTGACCGGCGGCCTGTTTAACTTCTGCGCCAACCTCGCGGGGATCCTCACCCCGCTGGTGATCGGCTTTATCGTTGCCGGGTTCGGCAATTTCTTCTACGCGTTGATCTACATCGGCGGCGCCGCGCTGCTGGGCGTGGTGGCCTATCTGTTTATCCTCGGCGACGTCAAACGTATCGAGTTATCGCAGTAAGCAAAGGAGCAAGGCATGGTGATTAGTGGAAATACGCGGCTGATAGCGCACCTTGGCTATCCGACCGCCAGTTTTAAGGCGCCGATGATCTATAACCCGTGGTTCGTCGACCAGCAGGTGGACGTGAAGGTGGTGCCGATGGGGGTCAGGCCGGAGGACTACGCCGCGTTTATTCCGCCGCTGTTTACGATGACCAACATCATCGGCGCGCTGGTGACGATGCCGCATAAAATCGCCACCTGCGATCTGGTCCAGCGCCTGAGCCCGACGGCGGCCATCGCCGGCGCCTGCAACGCCATCCGTCGCGAGGCCGACGGTAACCTGAGCGGGGATATGTTCGATGGCGACGGCTTTGTGCTGGGCCTGCGTCGTAAAGGGTTTAATCCGCAGGGGACGCGGGCGCTGGTGGTCGGCAGCGGCGGGGTGGGGTCGGCTATCGCCGCCTCCCTCGCCGCGGCGGGAGTCAGCGCCCTGACCCTGTACGATACCCGGCCCGAGGTGGCGCACGCCCTCGCCGGACGGCTGCATCAGCACTATCCGCTGCTCGATATCACCCTGATGCAGCACGATCCTGTCGGACACGAGCTGGTGGTCAATGCCACCCCGCTGGGGATGAAGGCCAGCGATCCGCTGCCGCTGGACGTTGACCGTCTGGCGCCAGGCACCTGGGTGGGGGAGGTGGTGATGACCCAGGAGTACACCCCGCTGCTGAGGGCCGCTCAGGCGCGACAGTGCCATATCCAGCGCGGGACCGACATGTTGTTTGAAATGATCCCCGCTTATCTGCGCTTTTTCGACCTGCCGGTAGCCACCCCCGAGCAGCTGCGCGCGCTGGCGGAAATTCGCTACTGACGCGACGGCAAACCGGGTAATATAGCGTTATATTATCCGGTTTATAGCGACTATCTATGATGTCCACTCCTCTCACGCTGCTGGCGGCGGGAAGCCTGAGAAGCGCTTTCCTGCCGCTGGTGGCGCACTTTCAGCAGCACACTGGCCTGGCGGTCGATGCGCAGTTTGGCCCTGCCGGCCTGCTGCGCGAGCGGATCGAGGCCGGGGCGCCGTGCGCGGTTTTTGCGTCCGCCAACGCGGCGCACCCGCAGGCGCTGCTGCAGGCCGGTCTGGCGCAGGAATGCCAGGGATTTGCCGGCAACCAGCTGATGCTGACCGCCCGGCGGTCGCCGGACAACGATGGCCTGGACTGGCTGGCGCTGCTCAGCACGCCCCGCCTGCGGCTGGCGACCTCCACGCCGGGATGCGATCCGTCGGGAGATTATACCTGGCAACTGTTTGCCCGAATTGAGGCGCACTATCCTGGGTTGGGCAACGCGATAGCCGGGCGGGCGCAGCCGCGGGTCGGCGGCAGAGACTCACTGAGCGTGCCGCCGGGCGAGATAGCCGGCGCGTGGCTTATTCGCCAGAATCTGGCGGATCTGTTTATCGGCTACGCGCACTATGGCCCCGCGCTGGCCGCCTGCGACGATCTGCGTACCCTGACCATCCCGGCGCCGTGGAATATTCGCTGCGATTACCAGCTGGCGCGTCTCAGGGCGGATCCCGCCGCGCTGGCCCTGTATCGCTTTATCCTCGGCGACGTTGGCCAGAGGTATCTCCGGCAGGCGGGTTTTATGCCGTTCAGCGACGCAGAGTAAACCCCGGCGCCAGCAGAGGGGACGCGGACGCTGGATGGTAGATCAGACGTACCGGCAGGCCGTACGCTTGCCGGAGGTGCGTTTCGCTCAGCACGTCGGCGGTCTCGCCTGCCAGCCACTGGCCCTCCGGCAGAAGCAGCAGCGTATGGCTGGCCACCTGCAGCGCATGGTTTGGATCATGGGTGGTGAACAGGACGGTGCGTGCCTGGCGGTGAGCGAGGTCGCCGATCAGCTGCAATACCACCTGCTGGTTACCGAGGTCCAGCGCCGAGCAGGGCTCATCCAGCAGGATATTCTGGCTGGCGCTGACCAGCGCGCGGGCAATCAGCACCAGCTGCTGCTGGCCGCCGGAGAGGGCGCCGAAGTCATCCCCGGCCAGGGCGGCAATCCCCAGCTGCGCCAGCGCGTTCTCAACCCGCCGGGCATCCTCCTCGCCAGGCTGGGCAAAGAGATCCACATGACGGGCGCGGCCCATCAGCACCACATCGCTCACGCGCCAGCGAAAAGCGGGACGAAACGACTGCGGGACCAGGGCGATGCCCCCCTCGCACTGCACCTGGCCGCCCAGCGGCGGCAACACGCCGGTCAGGGTGTCCAGCAGGGTACTTTTTCCCCGGCCATTGGCGCCCAGCACCGCCCAGATCTCACCGGGCCGGCAGGTCAGCGTGAGCGGGGCGAAGAGCGGCTGACGGTGGCCGTAGCGTAGCGCTTCCAGCGATAATGAGCTGTTCATCGGGCGGTACTCCGGCGCCGGGATTGCACCAGTAAAAAGGTAAACAGCGGCGCCCCGAGCAGGGCAGTGATGATCCCGATCGGGATTTCCGCCTGGGTCAGCGTGCGCGCCAGATCGTCCACCACCAGCATCAGCGCGGCGCCAAGCCAGAAGGCGGTGGGCAGCAGGCGACGATGGTCAGCGCCCACCAGCAGACGGGCGAGGTGCGGGACCACCAGCCCCATCCAGGCGATGCTGCCGCTGACCGCCACCTGGGCTGCCACCAGCACTGCACAGCACACCAGCACGCCGCGACGCAGCGCGGCCACCGGAACGCCAAGACTGCGGGCATCGCGTTCCTCCAGCGCCAGCAGGTTGATACGCCAGCGCAGCTTCCACAGCACCCCGACGGCTAGCGCCATGGGCAGGGACATAAGCAGAACCTTATGCCAGCTGGCGGTCGCGAAGCTGCCGAGCAGCCAGAAAACAATGTTCGGTAACGTCTCTTCGCTATCGGCGAGGTACTGCATCAGGCTGACCAGCGCGGCGAAGAAGCCGCTGAGAATGATCCCGGACAGAATCAGCCCCAGCGTGCTGTCCCGCCCCTGCAGGGCGGCGAGGGCGTAAATCAGCCCCAGCGCGATGAGGCCGAAGAAAAAGGTCGAGGCCATCATCAGCAGACCGCCGACGCCCAACAGGATCGCCAGCGTGCCGCCGAAGGCGGAGCCGGCGGTCACCCCGATGATGTGCGGGTCCACCAGCGGGTTCTGGAACACGCCCTGCAAGGTGGCGCCGCACAGCCCCAGCGCGCCCCCGGCCAGCAGAGCCATGACCACGCGCGGCAGGCGAACCGACCAGACGATCTGCCCGATCACCCCTTCACCTGGCGGCAAATGGACCAGGGTGTGGCCAACGGCGCGCAGGCTTAACGGGTACTGGCCGAAACAGAGCGAGGCGACCGCGATCGCCAGCGTCGCCAGCGCCAGGCTACCCTGCAACCGCCAGGGATGGAGGTTAGCGCGCATCTGGCGTCCACGCCACGCGGTAAAAACGCTGATAGTAATCCCTGGCTTTACTGTCCACATCGATGCTCTGGTAGCGCGAAGGATAGAGTTTTTTCGCCATCCATAGCTCGCCCAGCGCCAGGGCCTCCGGCATCGGGTAACCCCAGGCTTTGGCGTACTCCGGCATCAGCCACACGCGGTGGTGTTTCACCGCATCGATCGCCTGCCACTGCGGGTCGTTCTCTATCTGTTTGACCACCTGCGGATAACGGTCCTGGACGAAGATCACCTGCGGGTTCCACTCCAGCACCTGCTCCAGCGACACCTGACGGGCGCCTTTTACGCTGGCGGCCGCCACGTTCAGCGCCCCGGCGTGCGCCATCATCAGCCCGGTGTATTTACCGGCGCCGTAGGTATTCAGATCGGGGTTGGCCATATACACCCGCACCCGCTGGTTCGGTGGAATATCGGCCACCGGCGCATTGGCTTTTTTGCGCGCCGCAAAGGTGTAGTGAATCAGCGCCTCGGCCTCGGGCTGGCGCTCGACGACCTCGCCGATAAGGCGGATCCCCTCCACCAGCCCGGCGTTATAGGCCTGCTCTTCGTCAGCCATGGTGGGGTTCATTTTATTTTTTTCACCCGCGGCGTCCTGGCGCAGCGAGATGGCCACCACCGGGATCCCGGCCTGTTGGATCTGCGCGATCATCGCCGGCGGGGCATAGTTGGCGACAAAAACCACCTGCGGATGCAGCGCCAGCAGGCTTTCAATATTGACCTGGGTGAGATCGCCCGGGGTCGCCAGTTGCCCGATCTCAGGCATAAAGCGGGCGAACTGCGGCCCGAGCTGTTTCTGCCAGCTGCTTAAGACGCCGACGATATCCTCTGCGGCATGCAGTTGCACCAGCAGGTTGAGCGTCTGATGTTGCAGAACCACGACGCGGGTGATGTGGTCGGGGAGCGTGACCTGGCGACCCAGCTGGTCGGTGACGGTGCGGTCGGCAAAGGCCTGGCCGGTGAACAGGCTGGCGCTGAGCAGCGTCAGGCCCAGCAGTAAGGGGTGTTTTGACATGGTGTGGCCCGAATGGCGTGAAAAATTCGTTATGTATTAAATTATATAACGAAGCCGGGCGCAATGGGTGATCGCATTTACCCTCATCACGATCAGGGCATTTCGTACCACACTTCTTCCTCTTCCATGCGGGCCTCTATCTGCCTCGCCACCCTCTGCAGCGCAGGGAGATGCTTCTGCGCCGCCTGCTCAATGGTCATTGCGCTGGCGATATAGACCAGGTTCAGGCAGCCGATAACCCGCTGCTGGCTGCTGACCGGCACGGCGATGGAGGCGATTTTCTCCTCCTGCCGCCAGCCGCGGAAGTTTTCGCCATAGCCGTTCTGGCGGGTGCGGGCGAGGATCGCCGCCAGCCGTTCCGGTTCGCGGGCCAGCTGATACTCAGCTTCCGGACGGGCGGCCAGCATGCTGACGATGGCGTCGCGCTCCGCGTCGGGGGCAAAGGCCAGCCACGTCAGCCCGGAGGCGGTGAGCAACAGCGGCAGCCGCCGTCCGACCATCGCGCGGTGAAACGACAGTCGGCTGAAGCGGTGGGTAGTCTCGCGCACCACCATGGCGTCGACGTCGAGGGTGGTGATGTCTGTCGGCCATTGCACCTCGCGCAGCAGCTCGCCGAGCAGCGGCGTGGCGAGGGCAGAAATCCAATGTTCGTCACGAAATCCATCGCTCAGCTGGCGGACGTTAATGGTCAACCGGAAGCTGTCATCGGAGCGGCTGCGGCGGACAAAACCCTCCTCCTGCAGCGTCTCCAGCAGCCGGCGCACGGTGGTGCGATGCAGGCCGCTAAACTCCGCCAGCAGGCCCGGCGTCGCGCCGCCGTCGAATTTATTTAACAATTTTAATAACAATAAACCCCGGCTTAACCCACGCACCGTTTTGTACTCAGTGGACCCATCGTCACGCATAAATCCTTCCTTAAAATGCTTTATAAACAGCATCGTGCACCTGGTGCACATTCGGCGATGTTTTGATTGTAGCCGAAAACCCCCGCCCTATACTCAGCCCATTATAAAAATACGTTTACACATGATTAACAAATTGCCTGTCAGCCGGGCAGTTTCCGAGTCGTGAGGTCGCTGAAAATGACAACATCTACACCCGATATTCAACCCGCCGTGCAGCATACCGCTCAGGTCGCCATCGCCGGCGCCGGTCCGGTTGGCCTGATGATGGCCAACTACCTTGGCCAGATGGGCATCAGCGTGCTGCTGGTGGAAAAGCTCGACACACTGATCGATTACCCGCGGGCCATCGGCATTGACGATGAATCCCTGCGGGCGATGCAGGCGGTAGGGCTGGTGAATGACGTGCTGCCGCACACCACGCCGTGGCACGCCATGCGCTTTCTGACCCCGAAGGGGCGCTGCTTTGCTGATATCCAGCCGATGACCGATGAGTTTGGCTGGTCGCGGCGCAACGCCTTCATTCAGCCGCAGGTCGATGCGGTGATGTATCACGGCCTGCAGCGTTTCCCGCAGGTCCGCTGCCTCTTCTCCCGCGAAGTAGAAGCCTTTAGCCAGAACGGTGACGGTGTCACGTTAAATCTTAAAGGACCGGACGGCGAGCGGGAGACGGTGCGCGCGGACTGGCTGGTGGCCTGCGACGGCGGCGCCAGCTTTATTCGTCGTACGCTGAACGTCCCCTTCGAAGGCAAGACCGCGCCGAATCAGTGGATCGTCATCGATATCGCTAACGACCCGCTGGCCACCCCGCACGTTTACCTGTGCTGCGACCCGGTGCGACCCTACGTTTCCGCCGCGCTGCCCCATGGCGTGCGCCGCTTTGAATTTATGGTGATGCCCGGAGAAACCGAAGCCCAGCTCAGCGAGCCGCACAATATGCGTCGTCTGCTGAGCAAAGTGCTGCCGGACCCGGACCGCGTCGAGCTGATCCGCCAGCGGGTCTACACCCATAACGCCCGACTTGCCGAGCGTTTTCGCATTGACCGGGTGCTGCTGGCCGGCGACGCGGCGCACATCATGCCGGTCTGGCAGGGGCAGGGATACAACAGCGGCATGCGCGACGCCTTCAACCTGGCGTGGAAGCTGGCGCTGGTGGTCAACGGTAAAGCGGGAGAGGCGCTGCTCGACAGCTATCAGCAGGAGCGCCGCGACCACGCGAAAGCGATGATTGATCTGTCGGTCACCGCCGGCCACGTGCTGGCGCCGCCGAAGCGCTGGCAGGGGGCCGTGCGCGACGGTCTCTCCTGGCTGCTGAACTACCTGCCGCCGGTGAAGCGCTACTTCCTTGAAATGCGCTTTAAGCCGATGCCGCAGTACCGCGAGGGGGCGCTGCTGATCGACGCCGCCGGCAAGACCTCGCCGGTGGGCAAAATGTTTATTCAACCGCAGGTGACGCTGGAGAGCGGCGAGAGCGTGCTGCTCGACGACGTCATCGGCGCGAATTTCGCCATTATCGGCTGGGGCTGCAACCCGCAGTGGGGGCTCGACGCCGGGCAGATCGCTCGCTGGCGCGCGATTGGCGTGCGCTTTATCCAGGTGGTGCCGGAGGTGCAGATCCATCGCGAGCAGGATAACGCCCCCGGCACGCTGCGGGTAGGCGATACGCAAAATCGCCTGAAGAGCTGGTTTGCTCAGCATAACACCGCCATTGCCGTGGTCAGACCGGACCGCTTTGTCGCCGCTCTCGCCATCCCGCAGACCCTCGGCGCACAGCTGACCGCCCTGGCGGAAAAAATGACCCTCGCAACCGGGGATACCGCCCGCACTGAAGAGAAGGTGGCCTGATATGGATGCCTATTTGCACTGTCTCTCCCACACTCCGTTGGTGGGATTCGTGGACCCGGAGCAGGCGGTCCTTGATGAAGTGAACGGGGTGATTGCTGACGCCCGGCGGCGGATCGCCGCTTTCGAGCCCGAGCTGGTGGTGCTCTTCGCTCCCGATCACTACAACGGTTTTTTCTATGACGTGATGCCGCCGTTCTGCCTCGGCGTCGGCGCCACCGCCATTGGCGACTTCGCCAGCGCCGCCGGCGACCTGCCGGTGCCGACCGAGCTGGCGGAAGCCTGCGCCCACGCGGTCATCAACAGCGGTATCGACCTGGCGGTGTCGTACAACATGCAGGTGGACCATGGCTTCGCCCAGCCGCTGGAGTTTCTGCTGGGTGGCCTGGACCGCCTGCCGGTGCTGCCGGTGTTTATTAACGGCGTCGCCGCGCCGCTGCCGGGTTTTCAACGTACCCGGCTGCTGGGCGAGGCGATGGGCCGCTTTCTCAATACCCTCAATAAGCGGGTGCTGATCCTCGGCTCGGGCGGACTCTCGCACCAGCCGCCGGTGCCGGAGCTGGCGAAAGCCGACGCCCATCTCCGCGATCGCCTGCTCGGCGGCGGAAAACAGCTGCCGCCGGACGAACGCGAACGGCGCCAGCAGCGGGTGATCAACGCCGCCAGACGGTTTACCGAAGATCCGCATTCGCTCCATCCCCTCAACCCGGTCTGGGACAACCGCTTTATGAGCCTGCTGGAGCAGGGGCGGCTGGCGGAGCTGGATGCGATCGGCAACGACGAGCTGTCGGCGATGGCCGGGAAATCGACGCACGAAATTAAGAGCTGGGTGGCCGCTTTTGCCGCGCTATCCGCTTTTGGCCGCTGGCGCAGTGAGGGCCGCTATTACCGGCCGATCCCCGAGTGGATCGCCGGGTTCGGCTCGCTGAGCGCCACCACCGAGATTTGATTAACCGGGAGACTAACATGAGCTATCAACCGCAAACCGAAGCCGCCACCAGCCGATTCCTCAATGTCGACGAGGAGGGCCGCACGCTGCGCATCCATATCAATGACTGCGGCGACGGGAAAGAGACCGTGGTCATGCTGCACGGCTCCGGGCCGGGGGCCACCGGCTGGGCCAACTTCAGCCGTAACATTGACCCGCTGGTCGAGGCGGGCTATCGCGTGCTGCTCCTCGACTGTCCGGGGTGGGGCAAAAGCGATGCTATCGTCAACAGCGGCTCACGTTCGGACCTCAACGCCCGCATTCTGAAAAGCGTGGTCGATCAGCTGGGGATCGATAAAGTCCATCTGCTGGGCAACTCGATGGGCGGCCATAGCGCGGTGGCCTTCACCCTGAGCTGGCCGGAGCGGGTGGCGAAGCTGGTGCTAATGGGTGGGGGGACCGGCGGCATGAGCCTGTTCACGCCGATGCCGACGGAGGGCATCAAGCTGCTGAATGCCCTGTACCGCGAGCCGACCATTGAAAACCTCAAAAAGATGATGAGCATCTTCGTCTTCGACACCCGCGACCTCACCGAGGCGCTGTTCGAGGCGCGTCTCAACAATATGCTGTCGCGCCGCGACCATCTGGACAACTTCGTCAAGAGCCTCGAAGCCAACCCGAAGCAGTTTCCTGACTTTGGCCCGCGGCTGGGCGAAATCACCGCGCCAACCCTGATCGTCTGGGGACGCAATGACCGCTTCGTGCCGATGGATGCCGGGTTGCGCCTGCTCGCCGGGATCGCCGGTTCGGAACTGCATATTTACCGCGACTGCGGCCACTGGGCGCAGTGGGAACATGCCGACAGTTTTAATCAGCTGGTGCTCAATTTCCTCGCACGGGCTTAAGGAGTAAATGATGACTTTTTCTCTTGACGCGCTGGCCCGGCAGCTGCGCGACGCGGAACAGACCGGCCAGGCGATCGCCCCGCTGCGCGATATCCTCGGCGTCGACAATGCCGACGCCGCCTATGCCATCCAGCGTCTGAACGTCCAGCACCACGTGGCCCATGGCCGGCGGGTAGTGGGCCGCAAGGTGGGCCTGACCCATCCCAAAGTGCAGCAGCAGCTGGGGGTCAACCAGCCGGATTTCGGCACCCTGTTTGCCGACATGTGCTACGGCGACAACGCCGAGGTGCCGTTTGGCCGCGTGCTGCAGCCCAAAGTGGAAGCCGAGATCGCCCTGGTGCTGAAGCAGGATCTGCCGCATGCCGATACCACCTTTGATGAGCTGTATAACGCCATCGAATGGGTGCTGCCGGCGCTGGAGGTGGTGGGCAGCCGCATTCGCGACTGGTCAATCGGCTTTGTCGACACCGTCGCCGATAACGCCTCCTGTGGCCTGTACGTCATTGGCGGCCCGGCGCAGCGCCCGGCAGGACTGGATCTGAAGCAGTGCGCCATGCACATGACCCGCAACCAGGAGCTGGTCTCCAGCGGCCGCGGCAGCGAGTGCCTGGGGCATCCGCTGAACGCCGCAGTCTGGCTGGCGCGCAAGCTGGCGAGTCTCGGCGAACCGCTGCGGGCGGGGGATATCGTGCTGACCGGGGCGTTAGGCCCGATGGTGGCGATTAACGAGGGGGACAGCTTTGTCGCCCATATCGAAGGTATTGGCTCAGTTGCGGCACGCTTCGTCGCCGCCGGAGAAGGACATCGTGATGCGTAAACGTAAAGTCGCCATTATCGGCTCCGGGAATATCGGCACCGATTTAATGATTAAAATCCTGCGCCACGGCCAGCATCTGGAGATGGCGGTGATGGTCGGCATCGACCCGCAGTCGGATGGCCTGGCCCGCGCCCGGCGCATGGGCGTCGCGACCACCCACGAAGGGGTGGGCGGCCTGATGCAGATGGCGGAATTTGCCGACATCGATTTTGTTTTTGACGCCACCAGCGCCGGGGCGCACATCAAAAACGATGCTGCGCTGCGCGAAGCGAAGCCGGGGATCCGCGTCATCGACCTGACGCCGGCGGCGATTGGCCCGTACTGCGTACCGGTGGTCAACCTCGCGGCCAATCTCCATCAGGGCAACGTCAATATGGTGACCTGCGGCGGGCAGGCGACCATCCCGATGGTCGCCGCGGTCTCGCGAGTGGCGAAGGTGCATTACGCGGAGATTGTGGCCTCGATCGCCAGCCAATCCGCCGGGCCGGGCACGCGGGCCAATATTGACGAATTCACCGAAACCACCTCGCAGGCGATTGAAAAAGTCGGCGGCGCGGGCAAGAGCAAAGCGATTATTGTACTGAACCCGGCGGAGCCGCCGCTGATGATGCGCGATACCGTCTACGTCCTGAGCGAGCTGGCGTCGCAGGAGGCGATTGCCGCCTCGATCGCCGAAATGGCGGCGGCAGTGCAGGCTTACGTCCCAGGCTACCGGCTGAAGCAGCAGGTGCAGTTTGAGGTTATCCCCGAGGATAAGCCGGTCAACCTGCCCGGCGTCGGCTGTTTTTCCGGCCTGAAAACCGCGATTTACCTCGAAGTGGAAGGGGCGGCGCACTATCTGCCAGCGTACGCGGGCAACCTCGATATTATGACCTCGGCGGCGCTGGCGACGGCGGAGCAAATGGCTGGGGCAATGCACAGCGCGGCGGGAGCGACAGCATGAACGGTAAAAAACTTTATATCTCGGACGTGACGCTGCGCGATGGCATGCACGCCATCCGTCACCAGTATTCCCTGGCGCAGGTGCAGCAGATCGCCGGCGCGCTGGATAAGGCTGGGGTCGACTCCATCGAAGTGGCCCATGGCGATGGCCTGCAGGGATCCAGCTTCAACTACGGCTTTGGCGCTCACAGCGACATCGCCTGGATTGAAGCGGCGGCGGAGGCGGTCAGCCAGGCGAAAATCGCCACCTTACTGCTGCCGGGCATCGGCACGCTGCACGATCTGAAAGCGGCGTATCAGGCCGGAGCGCGGGTGGTGCGGGTCGCCACCCACTGCAGCGAAGCGGACGTCGCGGCGCAACATATTGCCTTTGCCCGCGAGCTGGGAATGGACACCGTCGGTTTTCTGATGATGAGCCATATGATCTCCCCGCAGGCACTGGCGCAGCAGGCGCTGAAGATGGAATCTTATGGCGCGACCTGTATCTATGTGGTGGATTCCGGCGGGGCGATGAACATGAACGACATTCGCGACCGTTTCCGTGCCCTGAAGGCGGTGCTGAAGCCGGAGACCGCCACCGGGATGCATGCCCACCATAACCTGAGCCTCGGGGTGGCGAACTCGATCGTCGCGGTGGAAGAGGGGTGCGATCGCATTGACGCCAGCCTGGCCGGGATGGGGGCGGGGGCGGGCAATGCGCCGCTGGAGGTATTTATTGCCGCCGCCGACAAGCTCGGCTGGCAGCATGGCACCGATCTCTACGCCCTGATGAACGCGGCCGATGAGCTGGTGCGGCCGTTGCAGGACCGCCCGGTGCGTGTCGACCGCGAAACGCTGGCGCTGGGCTACGCCGGGGTCTACTCCAGCTTCCTGCGCCACAGCGAAGCGGCGGCCGAGCGCTATGGCCTCAGCGCGGTGGATATTCTCGTCGAGCTGGGCAAGCGGCGGATGGTCGGCGGCCAGGAAGATATGATCGTCGACGTCGCACTGGATCTGCTTAACCGCAATAAATAACGAAAAACGTGCGGCTGACAAAGCATCAGCCGCCAGTCACCTGCTCCGTTTGTTCGGCTATCGCCAAGGTACCCTATGACCAAGATAACGACTGCAAACCCCTCGCGCCTGGTGGTCACCATCGGGCTCTGTTTTATGGTGGCCCTGATGGAAGGGCTGGATCTGCAGGCGGCGGGGATCGCCGCCGTCGGCATGGCGCAGGCCTTTGCGCTGGATAAAATGCAGATGGGCTGGATCTTCAGCGCCGGGATCCTCGGCCTGCTGCCCGGCGCGCTGGTGGGCGGCATGCTGGCGGACCGCCACGGGCGCAAGCGCATTCTGCTGGGATCGGTGCTGCTGTTTGGCCTGTTCTCGCTGGCCACCGCGGTGGCATGGAGCTTCCCGACGTTGCTGCTGGCGCGCCTGCTCACCGGCGTCGGGCTCGGGGCGGCATTGCCGAACCTGATCGCCTTAACCTCGGAAGCCGCTGGCTCACGCTTCCGCGGCCGGGCGGTAAGCCTGATGTACTGCGGCGTGCCCATTGGCGCCGCGCTGGCGGCGGCGCTGGGCTTTTCCGGTCTCGCCGCGGCCTGGCAGACTATTTTCTGGATTGGCGGCGTGGTCCCGTTACTGCTGATCCCGCTGCTGATGCGCTGGCTACCGGAGTCGCAGGCGTTTCAGCGCGCGGAGGCCAGCGTGCCGCTGCGCACCCTGTTTGCCCCGGGCCAGGCCGCCGCCACCCTGCTGCTGTGGCTGGGCTATTTTTTCACCCTGCTGGTGGTCTATATGCTGATCAACTGGCTGCCGATGCTGCTGGTGGGCCAGGGATTCCGCGCCAGCCAGGCGGCGGGGGTGATGTTCTCTCTGCAGATCGGCGCCGCCTGCGGCACGCTGCTGCTGGGAGCGCTAATGGATAAGCTCACCCCGCTGCGGATGTCGCTCCTGATCTACAGCGGGATTCTGGCTTCCCTGCTGGCGCTGGGCAGCGCGTCATCGCTGAACGGAATGCTGCTGGCGGGGTTTGTCGCCGGGCTGTTTGCCACCGGCGGCCAGAGCGTACTCTATGCCCTGGCGCCGCTTTTTTATCCCGCAGCGATCCGCGCCACCGGGGTCGGCACCGCCGTGGCGGTGGGCCGTCTTGGGGCGATGAGCGGCCCGCTGCTGGCCGGCAAGATGCTGGCCCTCGGCACCGGTACCGTCGGGGTGATGGCGGCCTCGGCGCCGGGTATTGTGCTGGCTGGGGTGGCGGTGTTCTGGCTGATGCATCGCCAGCAGCGCGCCGCGATTGTCTGAGACGCATCCGGCGGTCTGGCAAAAAAATGCCGGGCCGCCGCCTTGCCTGTCCGCGTCACCTGGCCTATGGTAAGACATCATTCCCTGACGCTTATCGTCCCTATGGCTTACACCTCCCGTTTGCTCAATGCTATCCCTGGCATCCGCCACGCTTTTCTCGATGTCCACGAAACCGCCGCCTTTCCCTATGCCGAGCTGGCTCCGGTGAAGCTGGTGCATGGTAATGAGGTTCATCATTATCAGCAGCCGCTGCCGACGCGCCCGCACGCCGACGCGGTGTTTACCGCGGTAGCCGGGCAAAAGGTGGGGGTGGTGACCGCCGACTGTCTGCCGATGCTGATCGCCTCGCGCGACGGTCGCTTCGTCTGCAGCGTGCATGCCGGCTGGCAGGGGCTGGTCAGCGGCATTGTCGATAATAGTCTGGCCTGTTTTCGCCAGCAGGGGGTGGCATTGGCCGATCTGGTCATCGCCGTGGGGCCGCATATTCACCCTTGCTGTTACGAAGTCTCCGCCGGATTTTATCAGCAACTGCTGGACCAGCCCGGCGGTGATCGGGTGGCCCGCCATCGCCAGCGGCTGTTTCATTCCCGTTCGGGCCCGGTCAGCGATCCGCTCAAAGCCGCCGCACGCGGCAGCGATAATCTGTGGTTTGATCTGCGCGCCTTTGCCGAAGTGATCTTCGCAGAGGCGGGAGTGTCGCCGGCGAGCGTTGAATGGCTGGGGAGTTGCACCTACTGCACCCCGCAGTCGCTGGGCTCCTACCGACGCCGGACCCATTTTCCGGCGCCGAAGAGCTTTCAGTATTCGTGGATCCTGCGCGAGGCCTGAGGCGCGCTCGCGCTAGAGCACCCGAAAACCGTGGGTGCCGTCGCGGGCCAGCTGATCCACCAGGCCATACTCCCACTCCAGATAGGCCTGCATGGCCTCGGCGGAATTATCGGTTCCTTCGTACGGACGACGATAGCGGTCACGGCGCTCGACGGCGAGGCCGCTATCGCCATGCGCCAGCGGCAGACCGGCGGCGATCCACGCCAGCGTCCCGCCGGTAAGCAGCTGCACCGGTTTACCGGTCAAGGCCGCCACCTCCGGCACCGCGTAGCGGGCCAGCAGACTGCTGCCGCAGGTCACCACGTATCGCTGTGCGGGAGGGATCACATCCAGGGCCTGGCGCAGCTGCGAGCGCGTTAGCCACCACGCGCCGGGGATATGGCGAGCGACAAAGTTGGCGCTGGTGGTAAAATCGAGCACCACCGTACCGGGTTCGTCCAGCTGTTGCGCCAGCTGCGCCGGGCTTATCTCCTCCGCCTGCGGGCCGGGCGGCACCTCGGCGGCCGGCACCCCGCGTTCGCTCAACTGGCTGGCCGACAGCGCGCTCAGCCGCGCCGTCTCCCAGCCCATCTGCGCCAGCCACGAGCCGGTTATCGCCGCCCGGATGCCATCGTCATCCAGCAGCACAATTCGCGCCCCTCGTACGCTGGCGAAGTGATCGGTCTCCTGCAGCAGCTGGCCGCCTGGCGCGCTCAGGCTGCCGGGATAGTGACCCGCCGCGTACTCCTCGGGGCTGCGGACATCAAACAGGAAGGTAGTGCGGTCGCTCTGCTGCAGCCAGCGTTGCAGCGTGGCCTCATCGATGACCGCCACCCCGGCCCGTTCGGCAAAATGCGCCACCTCAGCGGCCCGGACGCCGGAGGCGCGGGCGGAGGGATCGTATTGCCGCTGCTGCTGGTGCGCCAGCGTCTGGCCGGCCAGCGTCCAGCCGATAGTGCCATTGCGCAGGGCATGGACCGGGTTTGGCACGCCGGCGTTGATCAGCGACTGGGTGCCGATGATGCTGCGGGTGCGTCCGGCGCAGTTGACGATAACCGGCGTCTGCGGGGAGGGCGTCAGGCTCTCCACCCGCAGGGCCAGCTCGCCGCCGGGCACGCTGATGCTGCCGGGGATGCTCATGGTCTGGTACTCATCGAAGCGCCGGGCGTCGACGATCACCACCTCCTGCCGGCTGTCGATGAGCGCCTGAACCTCCTGGGCGCTGAGCGACGGCGTGTGACGCACGCTTTCCACCAGTTCACCAAAGGCTTTGCTGGCGGAGTTGACGTCCTGAAACAGCTCGCCGCCGCTGCGGCGCCAGCCGGCGAGCCCCTCTGTCAGCAGGGCCACATCCTGATAGCCCCAGGCCCGTAGCCGTTCGACGGCGATCTCCGCCAGACCTTCGCCGTTGTCGTAGACGGTGAGCGGGGTGGTGAAGCGCGGTATCCGCCGGCGGACCTCCAGCTCCAGTTTGCTGAGCGGCAGATTGACGGCAAACAGCGGATGAGCGGTGGCGAAATCGGCCTCTTCACGGACGTCGATCAGCGCCAGTTCACGACGGTCGAGCAGCGCCTGGCGTATCCCGGCGGCCTGGCGATAAGCGTAGGTGGGCATAGTGGTTATCCTTGATGTTCGCGGGACAAATCCCAGATATTGGGTAAATGGCGGTTAGAGTAGCCGGAGATAAACGGTTTCTGCTGCCCTTCCGGGGTATACACGGCGCGCTTCACCGCGCCGATATTGCCGCCGTAGATGTGAATGCTGATGGAGACGCGATCCGCCAGCGCATTGCTGACGCGATGAATATCGCCATCGTCAGCGGAGACTTTCTCCACCTGGCCTGCTTCCAGAAGCGTGGCGGCGCCCAGCGCGCGCGGGATGCCATCGGCATCCAGCTGGTAGCGCTGGTTTTCCTCCGCGCCGCGCAGCATACCAATGGCCCCCCACACCCGGTGGTCATGGATCGGCGTCGCTTGCCCCGGTCCCCAGACGAAGCTGACAATCGAGAAGCGCTCCCCGGAGTCGGCATGCAGCAGATACTGCTGGTAATGGTGCGGATGCGGCAGGGTGTACTCTTCCGGCAGCCAGTCGTCGTAACGCACCAGCGCCGCCAGTCGCTGCGCCACGGCGTCAAGCAGCGGGGCGGTCTGGTGGTGCTCACGGTGCAGGCGGTCTACCTCATGAATGAAATGGCGTAATTTTTCCAGTCGTGGTGCAGTCATGTGCGGTTCCTGTCAGAGGGACTGGTCAAAACGCTAACAGAGGCGTTAATATTATTTAAATGCAATTTACGCATATATTAATATGCAAATTTCACATAAGGATCCTATGCGCATTGACGATATCGACGCTTTGCTGGCCACGGTGCAGTTTTCGTCCCTCAATCAGGCCGCGGAATATCTGGGGATCACCCAGTCGGCCATCACCCGGCGCCTGCAGCGCCTGGAGCAGGAGCTGAACGTGACGCTGTTGGAGCGCCAGACCCGCCCGCTGACCCTGACCGCCGCCGGACACCGGGTGTACGAGCAGTGTCTGAGCATTAAGCGTGAGACGAAAAAACTCTACAGCCTGTTGGATCCGCAAGGCGAGCCGCGCGGCGCGCTGCGTCTCGGTGTGCCGCAGAGTCTCAGCGAGATTGCCCTGCCGGCGGCGCTGTCAGCGCTGAGCCAGCAGTTTCCCGGACTGTCGCCGCAGATCACCTGCGGCTGGAGCGGACAGCTGCAGCGTCGGCTGGAAAACGGCGAGCTGGACGGCATGCTGGCGATGGGGCCCGCCCAGCAAAGCTTCGCCGAGGGCTATAGCGGGCGCCTGCTGTGTCCCCTGGAGGTGGTGCCGATCGTCGGCCGGCGTTTGAATTTGCGCGCGTCATCCCTGCGGGAGTGCGCCGAACAGGGCTGGATCCTTAACCCCGACGGTTGTGGCCTGCGCGCCGGGCTCATTCGCGAGCTGCAGAGTCAGGGATTGCGGTTGAAGCTTAATGTCGAAAGCGCGGGCGCGCAGCTGCAGATAGCGCTGGTGGCGCAGGGGCTGGGACTGGGTCTGGTGCCGCGGGCGGCGCTGGCCAACAGCCCGTGGCGGGACGAGATCGCGGTCCTCAATCTCAGCGATTTTCAGCCTGCGGTCTCACTGTGGCTGATCCACGCCCAGTATCTGGCAAACCTGCAGCCGCCGCTGACCTTTTTCGCCAGCAAAGTGGTGCAGCAGCTGACAGTATCCGACTGAAAGCACTATGCATTTTTGTTTAATGCTAATTCAGCATATTAAGATATGATAAAAATGCATTTTGCTCATTAACACACTCTGTATAGGGTAATGACCAGCGCCGCTGTCGCGGCCACTCCATTACCCTGACGCAAGGAGTTGTTCATGAGCATTCAGTTTCTCGGCATGATTGGCCACCGCCTCTCTTCCGAAACGATTGCCCCGGTGGGGCCGATCTTTGACCGCGACTATATCGTTCGCTTTGCGCAAACCCATGAAGCCGCCGGGTTTGATCGTCTGCTGGTCGGCCACTGGTCCGATCAACCCGACGGCTTTCTGGTGACGGCCCTGGCGGGGCTGTCGACGCAGAAAATCCATTACCTGCTGGCTCATCGCCCCGGTTTTGTTTCGCCAACCCTCGCCGCGCGCAAATTCGCCACCCTTGAGCACCTGTTGGGGGGCCGGCTGGCGGTGCATATCATCAGCGGCGGCAACGATGCCGAGCAGCGCCGGGATGGCGATTATCTCGACCACGACCAGCGCTACGCCCGCACCGACGCCTTCCTCGACACCGTGCGCCAGGTGTGGACCAGCGAGCAGCCGGTGGATATTCACAACGATTTTTATCAGGCCGAGCAGGCCTGGTCCGCCATTCGCCCGCTGCAAAAACCGCATCTTCCCATCTACTTCGGCGGCTCGTCGGAAGCGGCCATCGCCGTCGCCGGCAAACATGCCGACGTCTTCGCCCTGTGGGGCGAGTCGCTGGCGCAAACCGGAGAGACCATCCAGCGCGTGCGCGCCGAAGCGGCGAAACACCAGCGTGATATCGGCTTCAGCGTCTCGTTCCGGCCGATTATCGCCGACAGCGAAGCCGAAGCCTGGGAGAAAGCCGAGCATATCCTGCACGTCGCCACCGAGCAGGCGGCACAGCGCGGAGGGGGTTTCAAAGCCAAACCGGACAGCATCGGCGCCCAGCGGCTGCGGGCCACCGCGGCGCAGGGCAGGGTGGTGGACAAACGTCTGTGGACCGGCATCGCCCAACTGGTGGGCGGCGGACATAACTCCACCGCGCTGGTGGGCACCCCGGAGCAGGTGGCGGATGCGCTGCTCGATTACTACGACCTCGGCGTGCGTAACTTCCTGATCCGCGGCTTCGATCCGCTGAACGACGCGGCCGACTATGGCCGGGCGCTGCTGCCGATCGCCCGGGAAAAAGCCGCCCGGCGTGCGGTGGCGGAGCGCGCATCGTGATCCATCCTGAGCGCGACGACTGGGCCCGGCAGCTGACGGCGCTCCGCCAGCAGATGGCAGAGCAGGCGGCCAGCCTTGATGCCAGCGGCGACTTTCCCCAGCGTAATATCGACCATCTGCGCGCGGGGGGCTGGTTAAGTCTCGCCGTGCCGTCATCCTGCGGCGGCGCGGGCGCCACTCTGGCCCAGCTGCAGCAGGTCATCGCCGCCATCGCCTGGGGAGAGCCGGCGACAGCGCTGATTGTCTGCATGCAGTATCTGCACCATTTGCGGCTGGCGGAAAATGACGCCTGGCACGCGCCGCTGCGCCAGCAGGTTTTTCACGATGCTGTCGAACACGGTGGCCTGATCAACAGCCTGCGCGTCGAGCCGGAGCTGGGATCCCCGGCGCGGGGCGGCCTGCCGGACACCGTGGCGACCCGTCGCGCGGAGGGCTGGGACATCAGCGGCCATAAAATTTATACCACCGGCATTGAAGGGCTGCGCTGGCTGGCGGTGTGGGCCAGAAGCGATGATAACCCGCCGCTGGTGGGCACCTGGCTGGTGGCTGGCGACAGCCCGGGTATCAGCGTGGTGAAAAGCTGGGATCACGCCGGGATGCGGGCCACCGGCAGCCATGAAGTTATTTTTAACCACGTGCGGGTGGCGGCAGAGCACGCGGTGGATGTCTGGCCGGCCGATGCGCCACCCGCCGCGGAGGCCGAACCGTTTCGCCTGTTCGCCAACCGGCAGACGGCGCTGCTGGCGGCGATCTATGACAGCATTGCCCACGCCGCTCACGACTGGCTGGTGAGGTGGCTGGCGGGACGGGTACCCGCCGGTCTCGGTCATCCGCTCTCTCGTCTGCCACGGGTGCAGGAGAAAGTCGGGCAGATCGCCGGGCTGCTGCTGGTCAACCGCAGCCTGCTGGAGCAGGCCGCCGCGCTGCGCTTTTCCGCTATCGAGGCCAATCTGGCGAAAGTCACCATCACCGACAACGCCATTCAGGCGGTGAATATTGCGCTCGAGCTGACCGGCAATCATGGCCTGAGCCGACAGAACCCGCTGGAACGCCACTACCGCAACGTGCTCTGCGGACGGGTACATACCCCACAGAGCGACAGCGCCTGGCTGGCAGCCGGCAACTTCGTCTTTCAATCACAAGGATAATCACGATGCGTCTATCATTTTCAGGCCGGGTGGCGGCAGCGCTGATGCTGCTGGCGCTGGGCGGCTACGCGACAGCGCAGGAGCGGATCACCCTGCGTATCGCCGATCAAAAAGGCGGCATGCGTTCGCAGCTGGAGGCGGCCAACGCCCTGCAAAATCTCCCTTACGACATTAAGTGGGCCGAGTTCCCGGCCGCCGCGCCGCTGGCGGAAGCCCTCAACGCGGGCGCCGTGGACGCGGGGATCATCGGCGATGCGCCGTTGCTCTTTGCCCTGGCCAACGGTGCGCCGGTCAAGGCCATTGCCGTGGATAAAAGCAACCCGGCGGGGACCGCGGTGCTGGTTTCCCCCGGCAGCACGTTAAAAAGCGGCGCCGATTTAAAAGGCAAACGCATCGCCACCGGTAAAGGGTCGATTGGTCATTTCGTGGCGCTGAAAGCGCTGGAGCAGGCGGGGATTTCACCGAAGGAGGTGCAGTGGGTGTTCCTCGGCCCGGTGGACGCCAAAGTGGCGCTGCTTAACGGTTCGGTAGACGCCTGGGCGACCTGGGAGCCCTACACCACCCAAATGGTGAAGACCAACGAGGGGCAGATTCTGGTGAGCGGCAAAGGGCTGCTGCCGGGGAATACCTTCCTCGCGGCAACGGATTCCGCGCTTAACGATCCGCAAAAACGCGCCGCGCTGCAGGATTATCTCCAGCGCCTGGCCGGCGCTGAGCGCTGGGCCTACGCCAATCTCGACAGCTACGGCAAAACGCTGGGGGAGATCATCCGCTTCCCGGCGGAGATCGCCCGCGCGCAGTTTGCCAACCGCCAGTCGCAGTGGCAGCCGCTGGCAGAGGAAACGGTGACCCAGCAGCAGGCAACGGCGGACTTTTATCTCGCCAACGGCCTGATCCGCACCCGGCTGGACGTGAAGCCGACCTTTGACCCCAGCTTTAGCGTGCCCGCCGCCGAGGTGACACCATGACCAGAAACACTTTTTCCCGCCGCCGTTTTTTACAGCTCAGCGGCGGCCTGGCGCTGGCCGGGGTCTCTCTGCCGCTGTGGGCTCACGATATGGCGAACATGGCCAGCAGCGATGCCCATCCGGCGCTGCGCCTGCCAGAGCCCTACAAGATCAAGCTGGCGATCAATAAAAGCGCGGTATGCCTCGCGCCGGTCGCCGTCGCCGAGCAGCAGAAGATTTTCAGTAAATATAACCTCGACGTTGAGTTTGTTAACTTCGGCAACTCCACCGATGTGCTGCTGGAGGCGATCGCCACCGGTAAGGCCGACGCCGGGGTGGGGATGGCGCTGCGCTGGCTGAAGGCGCTGGAGCAGGGCTTTGACGTCAAGCTCACCGCCGGAACCCACGGCGGCTGTCTGAACCTGCTGACGGCCAAAGACTCGCCGTTCGGCGGCCTCGAGAGCCTGAAGGGACAAACCATCGGCGTCACTGATATGGCCGGGCCGGATAAAAACTTCTTCGCCATTCTGCTTAAGCGCCACGGTATCGACCCGATCAGCGACGTGCAGTGGAAAGTCTACCCGGCGGATCTGCTCAGCGTGGCGCTGGACAAGCGCGAAATCGCCGCCATCAGCGGCAGCGAGCCATTCAGCTATCGTCTGCTGGAGACCGGCAAGTATCAGCTGATCGCCAGCAATATGACCGGGGATTATGCCAACCTCAGCTGCTGCGTGCTGGGGGTGAGCGGGAGCCTGGCGCGGGACCATAAACCGGCGGCCGCCGCGCTCACCCAGGCGATCCTTGAGGCGCACAGCTATGCCGCAGCGCATCCGGAAAGCGTGGCGCAATCCTTCCTCGCCCATGCCCTGAACACCAGTGAAGCGGAGGTGAGCGGCATCCTGCACGGGCAGGGCCACGGCCATCACGCGGTGGGCGAAGCATTCGTGAAAGAGCTGACGCAGTACGCGGTTGACCTGCAGCGAGTGCAGGTGATCAAACCGGGTACCGATCCCCATCAGTTCGCGGAGAGTATCTATGCCAACGTATTCGCCTGAGCAGGCTCTGGCGCGCTCCACCGGCCGCGCACCGCTGTGGGGAGAAGGGCTGCTGGCCGCCGCGCTGTGGCTGCTGGGCGGTCTGTTTACCCTGGCCTGGCCCGATGCCGGGCGGCGCTGGCCGTTTAGCGAAGGGTGGGCGCTGGCGCAATTCACCCTCGGCGGTGGATTACTGCTGCTGGCGCTGAGCTATCGCTACTGGCGAGCGCGCGGCGCGCGTGTGCGGCATGCCGGCAAGTGGCTGGCGCTGTTGCCGGTGCTGTTTGCTGTCTGGGAAGGGCTGACCGCCAAGAGCGCCGTGCTACCGGTGCCGTTTTTCGCGCCGCCGCAGGCGCTGATCGAAGTACTGCACGACGACTGGCCGCGCCTGCTCGACAGCCTGCTGCACTCGCTGGGGCTGCTGGGGCTCGGCGTGCTGCTGGGCACCAGCAGCGGGTTCATCACCGGTCTGTCCATCGGCTGGTCGCAACGGATTGGCTACTGGGTGCATCCGGTGTTACGTCTGCTGGGCCCGGTGCCGTCCACCGCGCTGCTGCCGCTGTGCCTGTTTATTTTTCCCTCGAGCTTCGGCGCCAGCGTGTTTTTGATCGCGCTGAGCACCTGGTTCCCGGTCACGGTGCTGACCTGGTCCGGAGTGATGGGCATTGATAAGGCGTGGTACGACGTGGCGCGGACCCTCGGCGCCAGCCAGCGTTTCCTGATCCTGCGGGTGGCGATCCCCGCCGCGCTGCCGAACGTCTTTGTCGGCCTGTTTATGGGGCTCGGCGCGTCGTTTTCGGTGCTGATTGTCGCCGAAATGGTCGGGGTGAAGTCAGGGATCGGCTTTTACCTCCAGTGGGCCCAGGGCTGGGCGGCCTATCCGAATATGTACGCCGCGCTGCTGGTAATGGCGTTGTTATGCTCCGGCCTGATAAGCGGATTATTTATGCTGCGTGACCGGCTGCTGAGCTGGCAGCGAGGAGGAATGCAATGGTAACAGCGACGTCAGATTCGCCGGCGATAGCGCGCGGCGCGGCGGTATCCATCAGCCATCTTCATCATGCGTTTACGCTTGGCAAACAGACGGTACCCGTGCTGGAGAATATCAGTCTACAGCTGCGTCCGGGGGAAAGCGTGGCGCTGCTGGGCCCTTCCGGCTGCGGTAAATCAACCCTGCTGCGGCTGCTGGCGGGGCTGGAAGCGCCGCAGAGCGGACAGATGCAGATCGACGGTGCGGCGCCCGGCGCCCCGGGGCCGGAGCGGATCCTTGTGTTTCAGGATCCGACGCTCTACCCATGGCTGACGGTACGGCAGAACGTGCTGCTGGGCCCGCAGGCGCAGGGCAAAAAGGGGCTGGAGGCGAAGGCCGACGCGCTGATTGACCGCATCGGGCTGCAGGCCTTCAGCGAGGCGTGGCCGCGGCAGCTGTCCGGGGGGATGGCGCAGCGTGCGGCGCTGGCGCGCGCCTTATTGAACGAACCGCGCCTGCTGCTGCTCGACGAGCCGTTGGGTAAGCTGGATTCCCTGACTCGCATCAGCATGCAGCGGGAGCTGATCGCCCTCTGGCAGCAGCAGGGGTATACCAGCCTGCTGGTGACCCACGATATCGAAGAGGCGCTGCTGCTGTGCGAGCGGGTGCTGGTGATGTCGCCGCGTCCAGGGCGGATTATCGCCGAGTTCGCGCTGCCGCTGGATTTTCCTCGTCATCGCGATAACCCGCAGCTGCTGCAGCATCGTCAGGATATATTGCGCATCCTCGGCCAGGAGGAGGACTGGTAAGCTGAACGCATTGCCCGGTGGCGGCTGCGCCTTACCGGGCCTACGAACTCGACAGGAAGGGGAAGGACCGCAGGCTATGCAGTTGTAGGCCGGCGCAAGCGCAGCGCCGCCCGGCAATGAACATCCGGCGCGACGCCATGGCCCGGCTTAAAAATCCATCTTCACCGTGAACTGCACTTCGCGCGGGTCGCCAATCTGGTTGCCGAGGTTATTGGTGCCGATCGAGGAAGTGTAATAGGTCTTATCAAACAGGTTCTTCACATTCACCTGCAGCGTCACCGGATACTGCAGCTTCATCTTATAGGCGGCGAACACATCCGCCACCGCATAGCCCTGCAGATAATAATCCGCGCCGTTGGTGCCGGAGCGCTTGCTGACCGCATGACCGCCGCCGCCGACGGTCAGGGTATTGCTGTTATAGACGTTATGAATGTCATAGGTCAGGAACAGCGAGCCGGTATGTTTCGGTACGTTTGGCAGCGGTTTCCCGGCGTAATCCGGATCTTCCAGCACTTTGGCGTCGGTGTAGCCGTAGCTGGCGATCACGCTGAGGTTATCGGTGATGGACCCCGCCAGATCCACTTCCACGCCCTGGGAACGCACTTTGCCCGCTGTTTTGGCCACCGTCTCATCGCCAATGCTCTCGGTGTACAGCACGTTACGCTTATGAATATCAAACAGCGCGATATTGGCGGTAATGCCGTTTAACAGGTCGAATTTGGCGCCGACTTCGTAGGAGGTGGACTCTTCCGGCGGCAGCTCGCCGATATAGCTGGCGATCGATGACTGTGGCATAAACGACTGGGCGACGTTGGCGAACAGGGAGACGTTCGGCGTCACCTTGTAGACCAGGCCGGCTTTCGGCGTCCATTTCTCATCGCGGCTGTCGGTATTGACGTTAAACGGTCGGCCTTTACCGGCGTACTGGGTGTAGTACTGGTAGCGCACGCCGGCGACGGCGATCCAGTTGTCGGTCAGGTACAGCGCGTCCTGCACGTATGCGGCATAGCTCTCCTGCTGGATACGCTGATCGCTGTCGGAGGCGGAGACGGTATTACAGGTGTCGAGGGTGCCGTAGACCGGATGATAGATGTTAAAGCCTTTCACGTTCTTGCAGCGCAGCATATCGGTGCGCAGCAGATCGTAATTCTCATAGGCGACGCCGGTCAGCAGTTCGTTATAAAAACCGCCTACCACCACGTTGCCCTGCAGGTCAGCGCGGGTGGAGTGCATCTTCTGCGTTGAACCGTGGGTACCGTCGACCCGGCGGGTGAGGTTGCCGGTCGCCGAATCATAGGCCATCACCCGCGCCTGGTTATCGTTGTAATTATCCTGGCTGTAGCTGTAGTCGAAGCGCGCGGTCCAGGCGTCGTTAAGGCGATACTCGGCGTTGAGCTGAGCGAGATCGGAATAGCCATCGGTAATATTAAACGCTTCATCGAAGCGGGTTTTGCGATCGACGTTCACCGCATGGCCGGTATTCAGATCGAAAATAGTGCCGCGGTCAAAAGGCGCGCTGTAGTCGCGGTGCGAATAGGACGCGGTCACCGTCGCCCGTTCACCAAACCAGGTCAGGGAAGGGGCGATAAAGCTGCTTTTGTTTTTACCAAAATTGCGCCAGTAATCCTCATTCTGGTATTCCCCAATCAGCCGGTACGCCAGATTCGTGCCTTCGATGGGGCCGGTGACGTCGAAGCTGCCGGTACCGCCGCCAAAGCTGGTGGACGTCGCGGAAACCGAACCGGAGAACTGCCGCTCAGGCCGTTTGGTGATGACGTTGATCAGCCCGCCGGGGTCGAGGATACCGTACAGCGTCGAAGCTGGCCCCTTCAGGACTTCCACCCGTTCGGTGGCGGCGTTAAAACTGCGTGGCAGCACGGTGCGCAGACCGTTGGTCATGATCGAGCCGTCGCGGTTGGCGCCGAAGCCGCGGCGGGTAAAGGCGTCCTGGGTACCGCCGAGGGTGTTGGTCTGCACCACGTTAGCGACGTTATACAGCGCCTCATCGAGTGAGGTGGCGTGCTGATCTTCGAGAACCCGATCGCTGACGGTATTAACCACCTGCGGAATATCCAGCAGCGGCATCGAGGTCAGCGTCGCGGTGGCGGAGCTGAGTGGCTGATAGCCGCTGGTGGCGCTCTGCTGCGCGCCGTCGGCCACCACGGTGATGGTCTCTTCCGCGTCGTTATTACTTTTCGCCGCGCTATTGTCGGCGGCCATTAATCCCGGTGAGGCTAAAAAAAGAAGCGAAAAAAGCGCGCGCCCTTGCAACGCTCTGCAGGCGACATGGGGTTGAGTCATTATCTGTTTCTCGTGAACGAATCTGCCTTTGCGGTCAGATTAAGCCAATAAAATCATTGCCCTGAATAATAAAAGCACTCTGTTTAGCGTCTGAACGCGCCTTCAGATGTGTAATTGAGAATCATTCAATCATGAAGGGATGTAGTAGTAAATGTTATGTAAGATAAAAAATTGGCGGTGGGAAATGGCGGGGTTATCACGTCTTTTCAATGAGGTGGTGTGTTGTTATTTTATTGATATTAAATGATTTTATTGGTTTTGCTGTTGCGCAGCCTCGCTGTAGTGCTCGCGACGGACGGATGACGATGGCGAGTATTGACTACTACATCTATCCCCGTCATGATCAAAAGAGAATGAGATTTATTTTTGTTTGACTGCAGACTGTTCAGCGATGGCCTGGAACGCTGCGGCGCAGGAGCGAGTTATGCCACAGCGGGTGAAACCTGCAGAGCAGGGGATCGTACTGGATGCCCTGTCGGCCGGATACGGCCAGACCCTGATCGTTGACGATATCAACCTGACCATTCCCACCGGCAAAATGACGGTGCTGGCCGGGGCGAACGGCTCCGGTAAATCAACGCTGCTCTCGACCATCGCCAGAATGCTGAAACCGCTCGGCGGCTGCGTGCGTCTGGACGGGCAAGCCATTCACCAGATGCCGACGAAAGCCGTCTCGCGCCAGCTGGGCATCCTCCCGCAATCGCCGGTGACCCCGGAAGGGTTAACGGTTTTCGAGCTGGTCTCGCGCGGGCGCTACCCATGGCAAGGGCTGATGCGCCAGTGGTCCGAGGCCGATGAGCTGGCGGTGGAGGAGGCGCTGCGCTTAACCGGTACCGCCGAATTCGCCCATCTGCCGGTGGACAGCCTCTCCGGCGGCCAGCGTCAGCGCTGCTGGATCGCCATGGCGCTGGCCCAGCAAACGGCCACCATTCTGCTCGATGAGCCGACCACCTGGCTCGATCTGCGCTATCAGGTCGATATCCTCGAGCTGCTCCAGACTCTCACCCGCGAACATGGCCGCACGGTGGTGACGGTGCTCCATGACCTCAACTTTGCCGTGAACTATGCCGATCTGCTGGTATTCCTCAAACAGGGGCGCATCGCCGGCACGATTAGCGACAACGACGTCTGTAGCCCTGAGCTGATTAAACGCGTGTTTGACGTTGACGTGCAGATGTCGATTAACCCGCAAACCGGCAAACCGTTCTTTATGCCGTTTCGCGCCCGCCAGGCCGTTGACGCATGAGCGCCGCCGTTCTGTACGCCGCGCGGCGTCATGCCCGCCCCCGACTGGCGCTCTTGCTGCTAACGCTACTGCTTATCGCCGCCTCGCTGGTGCATCTTGGCTTAGGCGCCCGCTGGATCGCCCCACAGACGGTGCTGCAGGCGCTGCTGGAGTACAATCCGCGCAACTTCGACCAGCGAATCATCGTCGATCTGCGCCTGGTGCGGCTGGCGGCAGCGCTGCTGACCGGCGCGGCGCTCGGCGTCGCCGGGCTGCTGCTGCAGACGGTGATCCGTAACCCACTTGGCGAGCCGCATATTCTCGGCCTTAACGCCGGCGCCTCGCTGGCGGTGGTGGCGACCTCGGCGCTGGGCCTGTCTCTCGGCGTTTTTCCAGCCGGGCGCCCGCTGACCGCCGCCTGCGGCGCGGGGCTGCTGTTCGGTGGCGTGATGGCGCTGGCCTCTGCCGGGCGCGGCGGGGCGACGCCGCTGCGCATCACGTTGTGCGGAGTGGCGCTGTCAGCGTTTGCGTCGGCGGTGACGGCGGCGATATTGATCCTCGATGAACAGACGCTGCTGGCGATGCGTACCTGGCTGGCCGGCGACCTGGCCGGACTGAACTGGAGCACGCTGCAGACGGCGCTGGTTCCGGCGCTGATCGGCCTTGGCGTCGCGCTGCTCATTGCCCCACGGCTTAATGTGCTGGCGCTGGGGGATAAGGTGGCGCTGGGCCTTGGCATTAATCTCGTCCAGACGAGGCTGCTGGGTCTGCTGGCGATTGCGCTGCTGTGCGGTGCGGCGGTGGCGGTGGCCGGGCCGATCGGTTTTGTCGGGCTGGTGGTGCCGCACGTGGTGCGCCGTCTGGTGACGGAAGATATCCGTCTGGCGCTGCCCCTGGCGGCGCCGGTGGGGGCGCTGGTGCTGGTGCTGGCGGACATCGCCGCCCGGACGCTGGTCGCGCCGCAGGAGCTGGCGACCGGGGCGATGACCGCCCTGGTGGGCGCGCCGCTGTTTATCTTTATCGCCGCGAGGTTTTTTAAATGACGCGCGCTGTTCACCGGGCCGGTTTTCGGCCGCTGGTTATCGCCTCCCGCCAGCTGCTGCTGCGCCCGGCGGCGCTCAACATTGCCGCCATCATGATGCTGATGCTGCTGGCGCTCGGGCTGTACAGCCTCAGCCGCGGCAGCTTTCCGTTGCCCGCGTCGACGCTGGCGCGGGCCCTGCTGGCGCCGCAGGATATGGGCGAGCAGCCGCGCTTTATTCTGTTTGATATCCGCCTGCCGCGGATCCTGATGGCGCTGCTGTGCGGGGCCATGCTGGGGCTGGCCGGCGCGGCGATGCAGAGCATCACCCGTAACGGGCTGGCCGACCCGGGGCTGATTGGCGTCAAAGAGGGGGCCAGCATCGTGGTGCTGGCGCTGGTGCTGTTTTTCCCGGCGGTAGGCCTGGTCTGGCGGCCGCTGGCGGGAATGGTCGGCGGCGTGGCGGTGGCCTTGCTGGTCCTGACGCTGGCGCGCGACTGTTCGCGGCCGCGCTTTATTTTAATTGGCATCGGCGTCTCCTGGACTCTGGCGGCAGCGGTCGGCATCTTTATGACCACCGCCGACGTTCGCGACGTGCAGACGGCGATGATCTGGCTGGCGGGCAGCCTGCAGGCCGCGACCTGGCCGCTGCTGGCGGTGGCCTTTTGCTGGGCGCTGCCCGGGGCCATCATCCTGTTCTGTACCGCCCGGGCGGCGGACGTGGCGCTGCTGGGCGACCGGACCGCCATCGGCCTCGGCGTACATCTGCAGCAGCTGACGATGCTGCGCTTTTTCGCGCCGGTGCTGCTGACCTCGGCCAGCGTCTCCTGCGTCGGCAGCCTGGGCTTTGTGGGCCTTATGGCGCCGCATATGGCGCGTTTTGTGCTGCGCGGCGGCCAGGTATCGCTGCTGTGCGGCAGCGCGCTGATTGGCGCCTTGCTGGTGCTGGTAACCGATACCCTTGGCCGGCTGGCGTTTGCCCCGCTGCAGATCCCGGCGGGGATTGTCATTGCCCTGGTGGGCTGCCCATTCTTTGTTGTCTTGCTCTGGCGTCGCCGTGATGCCCTTTAACCAGGAAGGTAGTATGCGTTGGTTCGTCTCATTGCTGCTGTTGCTGACGGGGGCCGTCAGCGCCGCCGCCCCACAAACTCAAACTTTCACCGATGATTTAGGCCGCACGGTCACAGTCCCGCTGCATCCGCAGCGCATTGTTTCGATGCACGATCTCGATATTACCATTCCGTTGATTGAGCTCGGGGTGCCGCCGATCGCCAGCCACGGCCGGACGCGCCCGGACGGCAGCCACTATCTGCGCGCCAGCGCCCAGCTCACCGGTGTCGATTTCGACAACAGCGATATCCGCTTTATTGGTACCGCCGATATCGATCTGGAAGCGGTAGCCGCCGCAAAGCCGGATCTGATTATCACCGAGCCCAGCCGCCATGTGTCAGTGGAGCAACTGGAGAAGATTGCCCCGACGGTGAGCATCGACCATCTGCAGGGTAGCGCCCCGGAGATTTACCGCAAGCTGGCGCAGCTGACCGGCACCCAGCCGCGGCTGGCGATCCTTGAGCGCCGCTATCAGGAACAAATCAAACAGCTTAAAGCGATGGTCAACCCACCGCAGTACAGCGTCTCCGTGATCCAGGCGAACAACGGCAAGGTCACGGTGCACCATTCGTATCATGCGCTGGGCCGGGTGCTGCGCGACGCCGGGTTCCGCTTTCCGCCGCTGATTGAGCGGATCCCCGACGGTCAGCGCATTGACGTCAGCGCTGAACAGTTGCCGGAGCTGGATGCCGATTTTGTCTTCGCCACCTGGCGGTCGGATACCGGCGGTAAGCCGCAGGATGAGCTGCAGGCGATGGAAGGTGTGATGCCCGGCTGGTGTGACTTTTTGCGTGCCTGCCGCACCGGGCACTATATTTTGCCGCCGCGGGAAGAGGTGATCTCTAACTCCTACGCCGCGCTGTCTCTGATGGTGGCCCAGGTGCAGTCGCATATTGCCGGCAGGCCCATCCCGGCGGAGGCCAAATGAAAAGCGCGGTAAAAAAAGAGAAGGGCAAAGTCGATCTGTTCGGCGAACGCTATCGCGCCCGGGCGCACCAGCTTTCCCCCCGGCTGCGGGCCGTGGTCAGCTATATCAACGACAACCGCGAGGTGGTGCTGGAGCATACGGCGATGGAGATCGCCACGGCGACCCAGACCTCCGACGCCACGGTGGTGCGCGCCATCCAGGCGCTGGGCTTCGCCGGGCTGCGCGAGCTTAAGCAGACCATGGAGCGCTGGTTCGGCACCTCGGTTACCTCGGCGGAAAAAATGCGCTCGACGGTCACGGCGCTCTCCAGCGACGTCAACTCCAGTATTGATTTTGTGCTTGAAGGCCATCAGCGGGTCTGCGAGGTCCTGTCGCGCGCCGACAACCGCGCGGCGGTGGCCCAGGCGGTGGCATTGCTCAGCGACGCGCGCCAGGTAGGGATCTTCGGCATCGGCGCCTCGGGGATCCTCGCCGAGTACACCGCCCGGCTGTTCAGCCGCATTGGCTTGCCGGCGTATGTGATGAACCGCACGGGCTTTAGCCTCGCCGAGCAGCTTATCGGCCTGCAGCGCGGCGATGTGCTGATCATGATGGGGCAAAAATCCCCCCATCGCGAAGGGATGACCACCCTGCGCGAGGCGAAGCGGCTGGGTATCCCGACGATCCTGCTGACTCAGGCGGTGGACTCGCGCTTCAGCCAGGAGGCGCAGGTAGTGATCGACGTCCCGCGCGGCGGCGACAGCAGCCGGATGCCGCTGCACGGCACGGTGCTGGTCTGTCTGGAGATGATTGTCCTGTCGGTGGCCTCCACCACGCCACAAAAAACGGTGAAATCCCTGAAACGAATCAACGACCTGCACCGGGCCATCGGTAAATCCGGCGGTAAACGGGGCAGTTGAAGAGATAATTCACCAGCGGGAAGGTTTCCGGTTGCATATAAAAGTCAGTGTGTGTATTTTTATGCAAAATAAATGCATAAAAAGGAAATCTCATGGTCAAGAATTTGCTCAAGGCGTGTTTCATGATGGCCGCGCTGACGGCAGCCGGACAGGCGGCTGCGGAAACCTATACCGTCGGTTCCGGCGGCACCTACCGGCCGTTTGAATTTGAAAACAGCCAGAAACAGCTGGAAGGTTTCGACATCGACATCATCAAAGCCATCGCTAAAGCCGAAGGCTTTGACGTCAAGCTGGTCAATACCCCATGGGAAGGCATCTTCGCCACGCTGAACACCGGCGACCGCGACATCATCATCTCCGGGATCACCATCACCGATAAACGCAAACAGATGGTCGATTTCTCCGCGCCGTACTTCCCGGCCGAGCAGTCTATCGTCGTCGCCCAGGACTCGCAGGTGGATTCGCTGGCGGCCCTGAAAAACGAGAAGGTCGGGGTGGTGAACTCCAGCACCGGCGATATCGTGGTTTCTGAGGTGCTGGGCAAAAACAGCACCGCGATCAAGCGTTTCGACAATACCCCGCTGATGCTTCAGGAGCTGTTTGAGGACGGCGTCAGCGCCGCGGTTGGCGACGTCGGGGTGGTGAAGTACTACATCAAACAGCACCCGGAGAAGCAGTTCAAGCTGGTGCCGGATGCCAAATTTGAGCGTCAGTATTTCGGTATTGCGGTGGCGAAAGGCAACAGCGAACTGCTGGGCAAGATCAACGCCGGGCTGCAAAAGATTGTTGCTGACGGGACTTACGCCAAAATCTATAAAACCTGGTTCGACGACAACGTGCCGACGCTGCCAGCGCAATAATCCACCATTTTCAGTGACCACGGCTATCGCCCAGGCGATAGCCGTATTTTTTAGGGAAGGACTATGACGGGATTCCGTTGGGAGATCATCGAGGAGTACGGCCCGCTGTTTGTGGACGGCGCCCTGATGACGATTAAATGTACCATTATCTGCGTGATCCTCGGGACGCTGTGGGGGTTAACTCTCGGTCTCGGGCGGATGGCGAAGGCCGAGCACGGGCCATGGAAATATATTCTCCGCTACCTGGTGCAGTTTCCGGTGCGTTTTTACGTTAGCGCCTTCCGCGGTACGCCGCTGTTTGTGCAGATTATGGTGGTGCACTTTGCGCTGGTGCCGCTGTTTATCAACCCGCGCGACGGCCTGCTGGTAACCGGCGGCCTGATGAGCGCTGACTTTGCCCGCGAGCTGCGCGCCAGCTACGGGGCGTTCCTCTCCTGCATCGTGGCGATCACCCTTAACGCCGGAGCCTATGTGTCGGAGATTTTCCGCGCCGGCATCCAGTCGATCGACAAAGGGCAGATGGAGGCCTCCCGCGCGCTGGGCATGCCGTGGTGGAAAACCATGCGCAAGGTGATCCTGCCGCAGGCGTTTCGCCGCATTCTGCCGCCTCTGGGCAACAACGCCATCGCCATTGTCAAAGACTCGTCGCTGGCTTCGGCGATTGGCCTGGCCGATCTGGCCTACGCCGCGCGCACCGTCTCCGGCGCCTACGCCACCTACTGGGAACCCTACCTGACCATCTCCCTGGTCTACTGGGTGATCACCTTCCTGCTGGCGCAGCTGGTTAACCGTCTGGAAAAGAGGTTTGGCAAAAGTGATTCACATTAATAACTTACATAAGCGCTTCGGCGACAGCCACGTGCTGCGCGGCATTAGCTGCGATATTAAACCGCAGGAAGTGGTGTGCATCATCGGCCCGTCCGGCTCGGGAAAAAGTACCTTCCTGCGCTGCATGAACGCCCTGGAAACGGTCAGCGAAGGCGAGGTGGTGGTTAACGGCTTTGCCGCCCACGACCGGACCACCGACCTCAACAAGATGCGCGAAAGCGTCGGCATGGTGTTCCAGCGCTTTAACCTGTTCCCGCATATGACGGTGCTGGAAAACCTGATTATGGCGCCGATGAATCTGCGCAATATGCCGCGCCAGCAGGCGGTCGACCTGGCGGACGCCTTGCTGGCGAAGGTGGGCTTAAGCGATAAGCGCGACGCCTGGCCCTCGAGCCTGTCCGGCGGCCAGCAGCAGCGGGTAGCCATCGCCCGTGCGCTGGCGATGAAGCCGTCGATTATGCTGTTCGATGAGCCCACTTCGGCGCTGGATCCGGAGCTGGTGGGCGACGTGCTGGAGGTGATGAAAAACCTCGCCAGCGAGGGGATGACCATGGTGATCGTGACTCACGAAATGGGCTTTGCCCGCGAAGTAGCCGACAGAGTGATCTTCATCGACCAGGGCGTGATTCAGGAAGAGGGCAAGCCGGGGCAGATCTTTAGCGCGCCGAGCAACCCACGCACCGCCGCGTTCCTCAGCAAGGTGCTGTAAACCGAGCGGGCTGGCGCCAGGCCAGCCCGCTGAGATACGCAAAACACGACCAATAGTGAGATACAAGGGAAGACGTTGGTTGAGGCAGAAACTAGCAAAACGGCCATCAATTTCCGCCCTCTGCTGGCTGAGCGTAACGGCACAGGTATCACACATGGAAAATACGATATGCCGCCGACGACTCACCCAATTACTATGAAGACGTTACAGTAAGAGCACCGCCGGTTAGCCGTCCGGACGATGATCGCTTTATTCCTTCTCTGCTTCAGAGGGATAGTTACAACCCGGAACTGGGCTGGCGTGACAGTTTCCCAGCGGTGTTGTCTGTAACGGCTCATGTTGTTCTGAGTAGACATATTGCTGGATCTGTTGCTCCGAACGTACTGGCTGTTCAGTAGAAAAAGGCAGCTCTGGTGATGTGCTCTGAAAGGCCATGACCTGAGTGGCGTAGAGACAAAGTGCGGAGAGCAGGATAGAGTGGATGAGTAGTTTCATAATTAATTCGATTGCCGTTACCTTTTGCATGCCGCAAGTATTGCTTCAATGTCATCAAAACGGTTTACGCTGTGTGGCAGGTAATAAAAATCAACTGCTGTTACATCGTTTCCCCTCGCACTGATCTCAACTTCAGCAATATTCTTTTGCTGAATTCCCTGGAGCAACAATTTATCGGTATTGTCGGGAAGAATCCCGCTGTGGACTAAATGCAACTGATGCACTTTCGCAGCCTTACCCAAACACTGTTCGACCTCCAGGCGCGGGCGTTCAATCAACGTCGTCCTCAGTTCCGGATGAATGTCAATTTGATCCAGATCGCCACAGCCCAATAATAACCCGGGAAGTAAAAATACTCCGGTCAGTCGAATCATTGACATCGTTCATCCTTTAAACCTAAGTCGCGTGAATCTCATGGTATGACATATTAATTCAATAAATTGTTAACAGACGCACTTAAAATGAGGTCTGACGCAGACCTCATAGGCTTTTAATTAGTGAGGAAGATTAAATAAATTCAGCGCATTGTGACGAGATATTTTCAATTTATCATTTTCACTGAGCGGTAGCGTATCAAACCAGTCTGATGCCCATTGCATCTCTTCAAAGGGAAAATCCGTAGAGAACATTATGCGTTCAATGCCAAGTTCCTGAAGAGCAACTTGCAGAGCGGAGCTGCGGAAATTTCCAGAGGTGGTTACGTGAAAATTATGGCTAAAGTAGTGCTGGAAAGAATGGCTGCACGGATACCCTCGTGGCTCATTCTCAACCCGATGATCAATTCGCCAGATAAGGGCAGGTAAACCTTCGCCAAGGTGACCCAGAACGAGCTGGAGATCGGGATGACGGTCAAACAATCCTGAACCCATCAGGCGCAACGCATGAGTGGCTGTTTCAACGCCAAACGCCCAGGCAGACCCCAGTAGCCAGGGATGCCCCTGGTAGACCTGCGCTCGGGACGGGAGCGGATTACGTGGGTGGAGATAAAAAGGGCGCTGGAAGGCGGCAAACACCTCCCAGAACGCATCATAACGACCATCGTCGAGATAAAGAGCGGTATCCTCACTTTCATGTTGAGAAAAACCGTTGACCAGTGCACCTACGAACCCCAAATCCACAAAACATCGGGTCATTTCTTCCGTAGCAGCATCCGGGTCTTGCATTGGCAAAGCGGCGAATCCACGAAAGCGATCGCGATGTTTTTCGATCTGTTCCGCCAGCGCATCATTGGCTCTATGCGCGACCTCTATAGCACGAACAGGATCGTGGATGCGCTGAATAGCAGGTGCATTTAATGACACTATTGCCAACTCAATACCCGCGTTATCCATTTGACGTAGACGTTGCTCGCCGACCGCCTGAATATGATATTTAATTTCATGCCATTTCTCTGGATAGATAGAGTCATAGGAGTCTTCTAAAGTATCCTCAGTAGCGAAATGTTCCTCTAATGCAATTTTATTTTTCATATTGAAATACTCTTCCGTATATTTATACTGATATTAAACGAGCTTCAAAGTATGTTTTAAAAAAGTCCGCTATTGAAATATCATTATGGTCTTCAGAATATCAGCTTGATATAGAGTTGTATCATTTTCTTACAACCAGGAGGGCTCGATGGATCTAAGGCGTTTAAAGTATTTTGTCACCGTGGTGGAATTAGGCTCATTTTCCAGAGCCGCCGCTCATCTTTGTATATCGCAACCACCATTAAGCCAGCGGATCCAGGAGCTGGAGAATGAAATGGGTGGGGAACTCATCGACAGGCGTTCCCGGCCATTAAAGACAACCGTAGCGGGGGCGCTTATTTATCAGCAAGCAAAAGAGATTTTGCAGCGCACAGAACAGATGCAAGGCTACGCGCAGCGCATGTTTCATCCGGAAGTCAACGTAATCAAAATTGGTTTTGTCTCAGCCAATTTTCACGCCCATTTAGCGTCCGTTGTCAGACGTTTCATACAGTTGTGTCCTGAAGTAGAAGTTCAGGTAGTAGAGATGAACAGTATACAGCAGGTGGAAGCGCTACGTGCTGGGCATATTGATATTGGTATAGGCCGAATCAATGTGGTTGCTGATGATATAGAACAAATCACGCTGTATCAGGAACAGCTTATCGCCGTATTACCACAAACACATCCCCTGGCCAAACGCGGTTGCGCTGTTTCACTGGCCACGTTTAACGGGGGACGATTCATCATTTATACCAACCAAAAAAGACCGAGCCTTGCCGATGAGTTACTGGCACGACTGGTTTCACTCGATGTGAAACCTCAGCGAGTCATTGAGGTAGAGCAGTACGACTCGGCGCTACTGCTCATTGCCTCTGGTTACGGAATGACCGTGGCACCGGCTTCAGCCCGTTTGATTTCAATGCCCGGGATAGCCTATATACCGTTGATAGAAACGCTCACCATTCCAATGGTGATGTTCCACCGCAAGGAAACTCGCTCTCGACTATTGCAGCAATTCTTTACCGCGCTCGACGAAGTGAGAATCGATGCTGCTTGCGCAAATACTGTATCAGAGCCGCAGGGGGACAGCCTCGAGCCAGCAACGCAGCCCACAGGTTCATAACGGGCTGAATATGCTTGAAAAAATGCTGATAACCCGCGCACAGATAATTATGTCCTGCCGTGCCTGATGACGACCGGCTAAAGCGATGTTTTGGACAGCCCCCCTGACAGGCAAAGCGAAACTGACAGACTTTGCAGTCATCGGTGAGGGTTAACTTTTTGGCCAGACCAAACGCCATGGCGGCTTCACTGTTATTGATTGCATCAATACTATCATGATGGATATTACCAAGAAGATGTTGCGGATAGACATAGTGATCGCAATTGTACAGATCGCCATTCGCCTCTAATGCAAAAGCATGTCCACAGGTCTCCGCATGAACGCATAGTACGGCTGGTTGTCGAGTCCAGGCCGCAATGGCGACATCAAACATTTGCACCGCAATCTGGCCAATATCCCGGCGGATCCAGATGTCAAATACCTGACTCAGAAACTCGCCGTACTGCTTCGAAGGTACTGACCATGGGGCCAGACGCGCTTTCCGTTCGTCGGGTGTTACCAATTTGAGTCGTGGGTTTGCTTCTGTACTCACTCGTTCAACCAGCGGAATGAATTGCATGTAGCGTGAACCACTATGCCTAAGAAACTCATAGACCTCACCGGCGTAGGCGACATTATGGTGTCCCACTACCGTCAGCGTATTGAAATCGACCTGGAAGCGATGCAGCAGCGATAATGCTTTCATCACAAATCGATGGCTACCTTTCCCCGAATGACTGATGCGGTAACGATCGTGGAGAGTTTCGGGCCCATCAACAGAGAGCCCAACCATAAAACGGTGCTGTGCGAGAAAGGTTGCCCACTCTTCGTTAAGCAGTATCCCGTTGGTCTGCAACGTGTGCGTTATCTTCACCCCTTGACCATAGCGCTGACAGAGTTCGACAACCCGCTTAAAAAAGGGAAGCCCTAAGAGCAAGGGCTCACCGCCTTGCCAGGAGAACGTCACCGGATGGGAGTGTTGTGCCGCGATGTGCTGCTTAACATACTCCTCCAGAGTCTCTTCTGACATTTTCCAGTGCTGCTTACGCTGTGGATATAACGACTGCTTTTCATGATAGAAGCAATATTTACAATCGATGTTGCATTTCGCACCACCGGGTTTAGCCATAACATGACATTGACGATACATGATGTTTTCATCTCAATTAAAATT
Source organism: Klebsiella sp. PK18 (assembly GCF_057784655.1). Taxonomy (NCBI): domain Bacteria; kingdom Pseudomonadati; phylum Pseudomonadota; class Gammaproteobacteria; order Enterobacterales; family Enterobacteriaceae; genus Klebsiella; species Klebsiella sp. PK18. The sequence continues at coordinate 2,212,271 of NZ_CM173493.1, forward strand.
AATCTCTTATTAAACGACGAACTCTTTCAGGATCGAGATCCCAGCGGATACCATGAAGGGGAGGGATCCAGCTTCCGTCGTCTTTTCCTGTGATTTCGTTTGAGAACAATGCATTCAATTTTTCGTTCATGCTCAAAATTAGGGATACGTTTTGGTGATTATTTGCCAGATTGTTCATTTCATGGGGATCCGTCTTCAAGTCATATAACTCAATATCATTAAGGCTAAAAAGTGCATCCGGGGTCTGAGGCGTATGGTGCTGCTGTAATGAAAAATAGCGTGTAAACTTATATCGTCCATCGAAGATCATCCGGACGCCACCTCTTTTTCTGAGGTCAGGGGACAGTACAGAAAAACGTTGTTGCTTTTCTTCTTTACTTAACGTTTCATTTCTAATGATTTTAAACATATTGCCAATATAGGTCGCATCAGAAAATAACAGCATGTCGTAGCAATATAAAATGCCTTTTCTTATAGCATCAATGGGAGATGATTCTGGATTAAATAAAAGTGTACTAAAGTCATATCCTTTACGGTTTTTCAGTGTAAGGCTTTTGGCTTTGTTTGCTTTGCCCGTCAAGCCAACCAGGGTGGGAGCGATATCTACATGGGAAGTGAGCGATGAACATTTTCTGCCACCAGGAAATGCAGGGTGACTGATTATCATTGGCACATGAACTTGCTCTTTATAGGTACAAGTACCTTTGCCGTTCATCTGGTGAGCGCCACATAACTCACCATGATCGGCGGTATAAACAATGATAGTATTTTTCGTTAAATTTAACGCATCTAGTTCATCGAGGATCCTGACCAAATGAGTATCGTTATCCCGAATGCAGTTAAAATAGTAATCCTGGAGAATTCGCCAGCGCCGATCCTGATCGGCAATATTTCCAACCATTAAACCATTACATAGTTGATACTCAAGATGCGCTGGTGGTCTGCCATGCTCACTGAACGCCTGGTGTCTGGAGGGGGCGAGCGGAACCTCGGGCCATGAGTCCAGATAAATCGTATTTTGTGGTGCTTTATTTGGTGTTGAAGAGTTACTGTTGAGAATCAGAGCGCCGTGCCATTGGTTTTTATCGGTGTCACTGTCTGTATCTATGTACATCGTGTCGTGAGGGTTAACCAGGTTGACTGCCAGAAACCACGGCTTATTATTAGATTGCATTTCACTACCTTTATCTCTCAACCAGTTTATCGCTTCTGCAGCAGTGAGTTCATCGTATAAATAACCGCCATGGCTATGCCCAATAATGTCACCAATTCCGGTATAGTCGTGAAAACCATATCCTTCCATAATTTCATGTAGTTTGATCCTGGGTATCATGCCGAGATCAGTACTTCCATCAGTGTTTTTGGTTACTGGATCTTCCATTAAAGTACTTAGGTGCCATTTCCCTTTATAGGCAGGATAATAGCCCATGTCACTCATGATATTACCAATGGTGCCTAATTCAGGGTCAAGGCTATCCGGCATCCACGGGAAACCAGGATTATCGAACATTTTGGTTTCTGGCATATGTAAACCGGTATATAACACCGAGCGCGATGGCGTACAAACACTACTGCAAATATGATGGTTAGTGAATGTGGTGCCTGATGCCATTAAGCGCTCACGTCCAGGTACGGGGAACGGATATGGATCAAAATAACGCTCCTGATCTGATGTGATAAGTAGAATATTGTAGCCTTCGGGGATTTGATCAGGCAGCTTTCCACTAAAATGATAACGATAATTTTTGGATAATACCTCCTCTTGTTGGTGGGTGAGATTATCAGCTACGGGGGAGGGCGCTAAATTCTTTGCTAATGTTTCTGGTGCGGTGACTAAGGTTGCGGCCGTAATGGCGCCAGATCCTAACAAGAAGTTCCGGCGTGAAATCTTTATTTTATCCGTCATGTTAATTTCCTCTTTAAAATACCTTGATGGATAAAAGTATGTTAGTTTCCGCGGGCAATAAAGCCTGATTATGTAAGATATTGTGCGATTATTTTCAACTTTACCTAACTTTTCTATCTCCTCGATATTCGATGAAATCATGTGTCATTACGTTTATCCCTGTAATTAAATTTAGCCGACAACCATTATTCAGTGACAATGGAAATATATATATCAAAATGAACATGTCGTATTATTTGGATACATGGATTATTATTTTGTCATAGCTAAACAGTTCATAACCAGAAGTGATTCTTTTATTTACGAATGAGGATGCATAGTTATAATAGGACATCTTTAAAACAGGAGTCGGACATTGAGCAGTTACTCTACAATCAATAACAAGGCAAACTAGCGAAAAATTGCTGGCGCTGCTTGCCGGTCCCGATGGGAAGCAATCTTACCTGGAACATGAGATTGCGCTATAACATTAGCATTGATGTAGTGCGGTGTGCTTATCAATAATATCCAGATACCGCTTAATTAATCCAGTATCTTCATGAGGAGACATGATATGACACACAACATTTCTGATGAGCCTCCATCGAGAGGGCTAGCTACAGGCTGACTATCTGCATTGAAATTAGGTGGATGCAATGGAGGTAGTCATTACAGTTGCCTTAAAACTGTCGAGAATGACCTTTCATTTTATGCACTTAGATGAGGTGTAGCATGTTGCTCACAACCAAACGTTATATGTTTTTAATTGATGTTGATAGCACTATTCCTTTTTCAGCGTTGGCGAATGTCTGCCAACCACCGCGGAATTCATCACCTTTCTTCATTCATAAAACCTTCCCGGGCAGGAAAAGTCTCGTTAGTCGTTTCTTGCATAAATTAGCACAAAAAAGACAGCGTGCTGTTATAGATTATATAAATACGCTGCTGCCTTAATTCATAATACGCCACAGAGGATCGGATAAAACGGGGTACCTCTGTGGCTGTTTGGAGTTTTAAATTCCATCTTAAATTATTCATTTGCGTCCAGTGAATGGTATTTTCTGCGCGTGAATTGATGAGCGGAGACTCTTATTATGTATTCATTGACAGAACACAGAAGTAAGACAACTTCATGGCTTAATGATGTAGTCGTCTGTTTCATTTTTATGGCAAGTATTGCTTCATTTATCTACGGTTGGCAGGGGATGCATAGCGTATTCAATGGGCGTGATTTACCTGTGATTAGCCTGGATTATCATGTTCTTCCTTATTATACGCTGCGCACCACTATGCGCCTGGTTATCGGGCTTTTTTACTCAATGCTATTTTCAATTGTCTTCGCGGTTCTGGCAGCAAAATATGCACCGATGAGAAGAGTTATTTTGCCCTTTGTCAACTTTATGGAGTCTGTACCGTTAGTAGGATTCCTGACTTTCACTACCGCCTTTTTCCTGGGACTTTACCCACATAGTGTTATGGGGCTTGAGGGTTTAGCGATATTTGCCGTGTTTACCGCGCAAGCCTGGAATATGATGTTGACGCTGTACCAGACGCTAAGAGTGGTGCCTAACGAACTGGTAGAAGCGGCGGATGCATTCCGCTATAACCCATGGCAGAAATTCTGGCGGCTGGGGTTTATCTACTCATTTCCCGGGTTACTGTGGAATACGATGGTATCGCAGTCTGCGGCTTGGTTTGCATTGATTGCTTCCGAGATGCTGACAGTAGGTAATGGGAGTACAAATTTACCTGGCGTTGGTTCTTATATCGGTATTGCGCTTCAGGATGGTAGTGTTCCTGGTGTTATTCGCGGGGTATTGGCGCTTATCGTTAATATCGTCATCTTTGACCAATTACTCTTTCGCCCGTTAGTCCGCTACGCTCATCAGTTTAAATATGAGGATGTGAGTGACAGAAAAGTACCCAGTTCATGGTTCTATCACTGTCTGAGTCATTCAATGATTGGACATGGGCTGGAGCACGTTTGTAAACAGTTCTCCCGGTTCTGGTTGTTTGTATTACCAAAAATCTGGTATGGATTACGGCTTCATCGCGTGTTTGCTATTCTGGGCCAAATGAACTGGCTGTGGTCAAGCTTGTGGTATCTGGCAATCGTAGTTGGCTGCATTTACTACGGTCATCAGCTGTGGTTGTTTATTCCTAAGGAGTATCTGACTTCACTTCCGGGCTGGATGGGGTTAACTGCGGGGCGGGTCATTGCCGCCATGGTACTTAGCGTCATTATCTTTACGCCGCTTGGTGTCTGGATTGGTCTACGGCCCGGTCTGGTTCGTTTTTTCCAGCCAATTATTCAGGTTTTCGCTGCGGTTCCTGCCAACGTCTTTTATCCGTTGATTGCTTTTATGATTGTGGCGTGGCACCAGAATTTGGGGAGCTGGACCATCCCAATGATCATGCTCGGTACACAATGGTATGTTCTGTTTAACGTCATCGCTGGCACATCAATGATCCCCAGCCAGATGGTTGAGGCGAGTAAAATTTTTCATCTTCGCGGATGGCTGTGGTGGACTAAATTCACGCTTCCGGCCGTCTTCCCTTATATCGTCACAGGCGTTATTTCGGCAGCCGGGGGGGCATGGAATACTGCGATTGCTGCTGAGGTATTAAACTGGGGAAAAATTACCCTACAAACGTATGGTCTGGGCGCCTTTATCTCTATCGCCAGCGATGCCGGGCAAAATCCGCAGGAAGCATTAGGATGTCTGGCGATGTGCTTGATGGTGCTGCTGTGCATTATTTTCGTCTGGCAACCCCTGTATCGCTATGCAGAAAATCGTTTCAAATTCGATTAACAATTAAAAGTTCGCTATCAGGACATAATATGAAAAATTCAAACTTGGTATTGGAAGTTAAGAATGTCTCCAAATTTTATAAAAAAGACCGGAAGCAAAAAATCACGGTGTTGGAGCATATCAATCTTGAGGTCAAAGAGAATGAGATTGTTGCATTACTCGGGCGTTCCGGCTCAGGTAAATCGACGTTGTTGAGAATGGCTGCCGGTCTGGTCGAACCTGATTTGGGCACGATTGTGTGCTGCGATTTGCCTGTCAACGGTCCCGGCAAAAATACCAGCATGGTCTTTCAGTCATTTGCGTTATTCCCTTGGTTAAATGTTTTTGACAGTGTGGCATTTGGCCTTCAGGCGCAGGGGCTTTCGTCTGATGAAGTGGATAAAAGAACAATGGATATGCTGGATTTGATTGGCCTGACTGGCTATGAAAAAGCCTACCCGCGTGAGCTTTCAGGAGGGATGCGCCAGCGCGTCGGGTTTGCTCGTGCACTGGCAGTTGAGCCGGATCTTTTACTCATGGATGAACCATTCTCTGCGTTGGATATTTTCACTGGCAATAAGCTTCGCCAGGATCTGATTGAATTATGGGAAGAGCGGGTCATTAATACACGCTCGATGCTGCTGGTGACACACAGCGTTGAAGAAGCCGTGATGCTTTCGGACCGGGTATGTCTACTGGGGGGACTTCCCAGTACAATCACAGATACTTTTGACATTGATATCAAACGCAATCAGAGAACCAAGGAAAGTATTTCATCGCTGGTTGAGAAGATAAGCACCACGCTCAATGAGCGGATCGCCGCATGCGCATAATTTAGGGAGAGCGGATACGGCTCATGGATGAGCTAAGCACGACAAGCAGTATTGATATCTATTTCCATAGGTAACAATACTAAGTGTAATGTTAAACAATGAGTTAATGGTTGCCTTAAATAGCATTTCGCCGTATACCTGAGGGAAATCCCTTATTTACATGTAATCTGATCATTCTATAGTGACAAGGCTATATCATTAATCTCAGGAGAATATCATGACTGCAACTACCTCCAATGACAAACATCCGACAGCGGACCCGGCTGAATATGATGCTTTTTTCCCTTCACCGTACTCACTAAGCCAGTTTACATCAGCTCGATCAAATCTTAGCGACGCCAATTATCCTTCACCTTACACAGGGGGACGTTGGAAGATCCTGATGTTATGTACCGACGAGCGCTATTTGCAAATGGATAACGGGAGTTTCTTCTCCACGGGAAACCATCCGGTAGAAACGCTGTTGCCCATGTATCATCTCGATAAAGCAGGCTTTAGTTTCGATATTGCCACTCTATCCGGTAACCCGGTAAAGTTCGAGTATTGGGCCATGCCAACTGAGGATATTGAAGTTACGGGGCTGTTTTCTAAATACCATCAGCACTTTAAATCACCGCTGAAACTCGCAGATGTCCTCAGCACTGAACTGGGGGACAATTCGGATTATCTTGGCATATTTATTCCCGGTGGCCATGGCGCACTTATCGGACTTCCTGCTAGTATCGAAGTGAAAAATCTTCTCGAGTGGGCCATCGCCCGCGATAAATTCATCATTTCGCTTTGTCATGGCCCAGCTGCATTTCTCTCTGTTGAACGTAGCGATCTGTTTGCTGGGTATAAGATTTGCGCTTTCCCGGATACACTGGATGCGCAGACACCTGAGATTGGGTATATGCCAGGCCACCTGACCTGGAAATTTGGCGAGCAGCTAAAAAGCATAGGTTTTGAGATAGTTAACACGGATATCAGCGGTGCTACATGTCAGGATAGGAAAATGCTGACCGGCGATAGCCCGCTGGCCGGTAACGCGTTAGGTCAACTTGCCGCGAAAGCTTTATTAAGCGAAGTCAGTAAAGAACTACGACATGCTGGAAAATAATGCAGTTCGTACGGCAATCACTATCGAAAATAGCAACAGCCTGCTGGAGATACAGGTTGCCGTATGCCAATTTGCGACATGATTAGGCTAGAGCCGCGATGTTTTTTATTCTGCTTCTGCATATCACGTGGCCATGATTGACAGAATTTTCTGGGTCGAAGGGGACTGGTTTAACAACGGTGGAACCGTCGATGAACAGACATATATGCGCCGTTGCCCGATGACCCAACATGTATTAGAAACTGATGAGCATTTTACTGGAGCAAGTTTTCAGAACAAACAGGCGAGTTGTATCGAGTTGTGCGTAAACCACAGGAAAGTGGCGTCCACGGTTTACAAACCCCGGTGATTGGCCTGCACGGGGCTGGAGGGGGCGGTAAGCTTTGGCGGTGAGAAGGTCGACAGCTCCTCAGAGGAGCAACCAGGGATCCCACTGGTTGCTGTTACGGTTTTCTATCGTTTGCGCAGAATGATGGGACTTGTTCGTGGGCACAATGGCGGAACGCTTTCGAGACATGAGCATGAGGTACTTGCATGGACTGCAACCGGTCGGAGACAGGCTGACATCGCAGCGATGCTGAGAATTTCCCGCCGTACGGTCGAAAACCATCTTCGATCAGCCCGGCAGCGATTAGGTCTTGCGGCGACTGCAGAAGCTATCAGAATGGCGATCACAAACGGAGACATCGAAGGGTAAAGGGGCTTGGGTGAAGAAGAGGTAGTGAAAATAGCCGCGACGAAGCCAGGTTTTAATCAAAAGCGATAGTGAATAGCAGTGGCTGTCAGACTCAACATAATAATGACCTTTTAACAGGGTAAACTGTTCAGACCTCTCATCTGCAGAGGTGATAAAATGGTAATGATTATTGTTATCATCTCTTTACGGTGTTACTATCGTAAAAACGAGAATGGAAAGAACGGGTTTTACGTAATAAATTGCTTAATAGACAAGGATTTTCGGTGTTGATAGTTTTAAGAAATGGATTTTTGGTTATTCCGCTGTTTGTGTTGACAGCTTGCAATTCTGGTAATGTCCGGACCTGTTGCTACGAAACCATGAGAAAGCGCAATGGTGTTTATCCATATAATAGTTTGGCATCCTCCTATGGTCTCAACAAAATCTGTCATATGAGTAAAGAGCAGAAAAAAGAATACTTAAGACAGCAATGTATACAACGACTTCAGGAAAGAGGACGCACAGGCAATAGTACTGATAGCGTCGCTCGCTTCGGTTGGTAAATAACAATATTAATCCTGTGTGATTATTCTATCGTCTTCTGGTAGGCAAGCGGATATGCATAATACTACAAAATATACACTCACTATTTTCATCCCCTTTATTTTGGTTGCTATTGCAGTTAACGCAATGGCCGAACTTCCTGCCGGTCGCTATGGTTATAGCGGCCCGGAGCCAGCGAGTACAGTATCTTCATCTGCTGCTGAATACAAAGAGAAGCAGCTTAAGTGGCATGATGAAAAGGCCAACTATCCTGAGTTCACGCAAAAGAAATCGATGTTCGGCGGGGGTTATCAGGAAGAAACCTATACGACGAAAAGTGGGAAAATAAGTATTAGCGGTACCACGAAGTTCAACCCCTACACCGGTGAGAAAGAAGAAGAGTCGGTCAGCCTTGGCTACGACTGGTAGAAGTTTGGATCAGGCATGGAGAATATCCATGCCTGGGAATGACTACTGTCAGGTTTTTTGCAGTAAGTCCCAACGAGTACCGTATAGATCTTCAAAGACCACTACGGTACCATATTCTTCTTCTCTCGGCTCTTCACTGAAATGTACGCCAGCAGCCTTCATTGAGTTGTAATCCCGCCAAAAATCATCGGTTTGTAGAAACAGAAAAACACGCCCACCACACTGATTGCCAATAAAGGCCTGCTGCGTTTCATTAGATGCTTTTGATAATAACAAATGACAATCGCTTTCTGGGTTTGGTGAAATGACAACCCAGCGCTTGCCCGGTTGAGGTGTATCCTCTATAAGCATGAACCCAAGTTTTTCTGTGTAATACTCGATAGCCTCATCGTAGTCATCAACCACAATAGAGACATATGCAAGACATTTTTTCTGCGTTCTCATTTTTTATCCTTTTTCGAACCCCTATAATAACCTATAAGAGGTTGAACTGGGTGATAAGAGTGTCAAAACTGGTATGCTAATCCGACGGCAACAATGTTATCTGTTGATATTCCGGCGCGTTGTGTAAAGTCGTTGTCCTTAAGAAGGTTTATTTTATAGTCAACATAAGTCGAGATATTTTTATTGATGTTATATGTCGTACCAACATCTATATACTTCAATAAATCCTGATCCCCGAAACCTTCAATATCTTTCCCTTTAGATTGTAAGTACGCGATGGAGGGTTGCAGGCCCGAGTCAAACTGATACTGAGCAACCATTTCCAGGTTCTGCGCTTTGTTAGCAAAACCGCTAATGGAATCCTGTCCGCCATTCCCCCTCAGCTGAGTGGCATTATAGGTTTGCGTGAACTGTGTAGCAAGATAGACTCTGTTCGCATTGTACTTCAGCCCGCCCGTATAAGTTTCAGCGTCATCGCCGCGTCCAACAGCTAGCTTGTTCTGAGCATCAGTACGTCTGGAATGAGAGTAGGCGACACCTGCGCTAAAACCATCTCCGATATCATAGGTGACGGAAGTACCGAATCCGTTACCGTTCTGACTGAGTGCGCCCCGACCATTATTGGTAGCATCTTCGCCGCTAGTGCTACCATTTTTTCCCTGATATTGCAGAGCAAAATTAAGACCATCGATCAGCCCAAAGAAATCACTATTCCGGTATGTAGCTAGTCCATTCGCACGGGATTGCATGAAATTATCGGAATCATAGGTTCCGTTACTACCGTCACTGCCGAACTCGGGAAGGACGTCAGTCCAGGAGGTTATATCGTAGACCACGCCAATATTCCGTCCATAGTCAAACGATCCGGCGTCACCAAAGTTCAGGCCGGCGAAAGCCAGACGAGTCCATGATTGATTGCTGGCACTCTCGGTGTTGTTTGCCTGAATGTTGTATTCCCACTGGCCGTAACCCGTGATTTGATTATTGATCTGCGTTTCGCCCTTAAAGCCACTACGAACGTATGATTGATCGCCATCAGCATTTTTATCTTTAGAGACGTAGTGTAAGCCGGCAATTTTACCGTAAATATCTAATTTATTTCCGTCTTTGTTATAGATTTCCGCTGCATTTACAGCACCCGGTATTAACATAACCGGCATCAGATAAAAAAGAATTTTATGTTTCATAATTTAACCTCAATGTTATTGTTTGTGGCATATTATCAAGAGATAATAAAGTGGTGGTTAAATAATTTATTAGATAACCTCGGCTAATGAATCGGGCCGGTCGTTAGAACGCCAGGTAGTGTAATAAATTTAAATTCCATGGCTCCTTGAAATAATTACGCAAGTTAATAATATTATTGGTTACTATTGTTTATTACAAAGGCGATCTTTTTGAAGCCAATTTAAAACTACCCTTGATTGAAATGGTTTCAGTTGCGTTTGAATTTGTGTGGATGTAAAAATATAAAACATAGTTAAACAACATTCCTGAAAATGATAACGAGGTAATAGAACGGTTATTCTTAATGTTCACTATCTGTCATTTATAATGCAATCACAAATGACTCCTCTTGCACACCTCTACGCTCAAAATAGCACCGTTTTACGGGGACATTGAAATATTCACCAAGACGCTCCTCCTGGAGAACCACCTCTTTATTACCAAAAAAATACTCCTTTCTCTTCATCAACAAACATTTGTCCGCAATACTGTTTGCATGATTTATAAAATGCGTGTTAAGAATGATAGTGACATTCTTCTCTCGCGATAGTTGTTGCAATAACTTAATAATACGTGCCTGGTTATTGAAATCCAGATTGGATTCAGGCTCATCAAGTACCACGATGTCTGGTTCAGAAACCAGTGCTCTGGCGATATAGCACATTTGCAGTTCACCGCCGCTAATCTGGTTAATGTTTTTAGACTCAAGATATGAAACACCAAGATCGGCCAAAATCTGTGCAGATTGTTCAAGGTCCTTGCTTCCGGGAGAGGGTAATATACCACCGCATAACGGACGTCCAAATGAAACAAAATCAAGTACACTATAGGAAAATTGAATGTGCCTTGCCTGCGGTACATGGGCCAGACGGGCCTTTCTACCGTCTATTCCTCCGATATGGCATGTGCCGCTTAAGGGTTGGTACAGTCCCGTTATCGTTTTAAGCAACGTGGTTTTTCCCACACCGTTCGGGCCCAGAATGCACAGTATTTCCCCCTCCGGCAAAGAGAAACTGATGTTTTCAAATGTAGGGCTACGTCCTTTGAATGCAAACGTGAGATTATTTACTTCGATCATAGCGATTACTCATAATGAAGAGTACGGCAAATAGAGGAGCACCAATTAGCGCAGTCAGAATGCCAATTGGGATTTCTGCGTAGGTCACTGTTCTGGCCAGGTTGTCGATGACCAGTAAAAACAGAGCTCCACATAATGCAGATGCAGGGATAAGCTTTCCATGGTTATAGCCGACAAGCGTCCGGACCAGATGCGGGATCACCAGACCGACCCAGCCAACCACACCGGCAATCGTGACGGATGCGGCGACCAGAATTGAGGCGGTGATTAACAATGTGGCCTTTAGCGATTGCGGTTTCATTCCGGCAATTCTGGCATCGTCATCGCCGAGTGATAAAACATTCATTTTCCATCTGAGCCTGTAGATTATCAGGTAGCAAATCACAAACAGAGGTATTAATTCATATACCTGCCCTTTAACCAACGAAGCAAAACTCCCCATTAACCAGAATACGATGGCTGGTAATTGATCCTGTGGATCGGCCACGTATTTAATAATTGAAACAAAAGACATGAATACAGAAGCAACAATAATACCTGATAGAATAGTGGTTAGTTCGCTGTGATTTTTTTTGAGATGGCAAAGGCCCATAACGCAAAACAGGCTAACAACGCCAAACATGAACGAAGAAAACGCGCTTAACTGCAAGGGGAGGCCGAGCAAAATTCCTAAAGCAGCACCGAACGCCGCCGCCGAAGATGTGCCAAGTACATCCGGACTCGCCAGCGCATTGCGTAGTACAGCCTGATAGGTACATCCCGCTACCGATAGCCCGGCTCCAACCATCATGACAGCAATTATTCTTGGCAACCGGAGATTGGAAATAACAGCAAGTCCGGTACTCAGACCGTACTTGCCATCATAGTGTACTAATTCTCTTAGCATATCACTAAAAGATAACGTATAGCGTCCGATGAAAAGTGAAGAAATTGATATAATAATGAGTAATACCAACAACACTGTCATTACCAATAAGTATTTTTTGTTCTGCATGCATCGTCATCCCGAAATATTTGTTTTATTGAACACAACATTTAATGTTGGCTGAGCTCATCATCAAGTAATGCATCAGGGATCGCATAGTTAAACATCTTTTTATAATGCAAACGTGTAAATTCCTTCATTTTCTCGTCACTAATGTAATTGGGGTTGAATTTATTAATCATATATAAAGGTAATAAAGCAGTTTCGGCTGTCAACCCGCCCCAGTTGTGTATCCCCACCGGTGTGGAAAAGATCATTTTATTCTTGAACGCCTTCACATTACGCCAGTCCTGACCGGGATTTTTATTGTCAAGAATGTCTTTAGCGCTACCAAATACAACGAAGATAATATCAGGATTCCATTCAATGATTTGCTCCATCGAAACAGCGATATATCTCCCGGCATCACCTTTCACAACCAGGTTACTGGCAACATTGTCCATTCCTGCCATTTTGAGATAAGTATCACCATAGGTTTTTGGCCCACTTACCTTAAGTTGCTTGCCATCACTTTGTTCAAGATAAAGTGCACGAATATGCTGCCCTTTAATCTTATTTACATAAGGCTGCGCTATAGCGAGCGTTGCCTTCCAGGCATCGGCAAATTTGTGGCTTGGCGGAAGCCCCAAAGTCTGATTATACATATTCTCCCAGTAGACCTGTGTTTCAACAGGTTCGAATTTTGTATCACCACCTTCATCAAGATTAACTGTAGGGACACCAGCTCGCTCAAGATTATCATCCTGACTTTTACCATAATAATAAATGATATCTGGCTTCAGATTCAGTAAAGATTCCATATTAACCACATAGTCTTTATTAATAAAGTTTGTTGTGATACGAGCGATATCCGGCTTCATATCTTTAAGGATTTTCATATTAGAGTGCAAAAATGCCCATGGACCTACGCCCACAACATGCTTATAAGCCAGGTTATTTGCCATGATGACGCCAAAAGGACAGTTACCGGTAATGACAATACGGTTAAATTTCAACGCAGGTGCCTTCGCGACGTTCTCTGCACGTGTTCCTGTTTGATCCTGCAATGTACTCTTAGCATAACCCGCTACAGGGAAAATAAGCATGATGGATAAAAATGATACAAATAGAACTCTATTGTTTCCCATATTTAATGCCTCGGTAGATTAAAATTTCCGTTTATGAGGTTAGAGCGGCCGCAGTACCTATACCAATGATGGTGACACCGGCTAAAAATAAAACTACCGTTGTCGCTGCTACTCCACCCCCGACTAATGCAGCAGTTTTACCTGTTGAAATTTCCTTCCGTTCCAGAAATGCTAATTCTGAAAAAGGGAGAACTTTTCCGTTAACGCCCGTTATGCGGGTTGGTTCAATTTTCGCTACGGTCAGTTCGCCATGCTCTCCGTTCAGTAAACCATATTTAAGCTGATCGCCGACATATATCGCAGGGTGAACTTCATAGTAATTTGTTTCCGGCGCAATGCTTTTCTTTTGTAGACTGACTGGATTATAGGTTGAACAGCCAGAGAGTACCGAAAAAATCATGAGTAACAACACTGTCATAATTGATTTGATTTTCAAAGGGAACCTCATACAATTTTTTTATTGAAATTTTGAGTTTGATTTTCAGATTTATAACGAAAGTAACTGACAGTCAGAGACAGTAACGAGAATAATGCCCCAGCGAACAAACTAATCGAAGTACCGTGGCTCGCATAAATATTGATGAATATGGCTACCAATGCCGAACCAATGATTTGCCCTACCAGACGCGAACTGCCTAACAGCCCACTGGCAATACTGCTATTCTCATGGGAAACTGAAGTCATAATGAGATAATTATTAGGAGCCTGAAACAGACCAAAACCAAAACCGCAAATTGCTACTCGCCAAAGGATCTGTAAATTTGTAGGTGCCGCAGGCAGCCATGTCATTAGTAGTGTTCCTGCCAGCAATAATGATAACCCTGAGAGCGCCACCAGGTTGGGATCATGTTTTTTTATAAGATCACCCGATATCAGTGACGTCAACATCGTTGCCAGTGGCCATGCTGTTAAGAGCATACCTATTTCAATCACGCTGCGGTGTAACACATTGTGGAAATAGAAAGGCAAAGAGACAAATGCCAGCAGTTGCGTGCTGTATGACAGCATTGACATCAACAATGACAAGGAAAAGGTTTTACTGCGGAACATAGCCACCGGAATCAAAGCCGAATCCTGTTTTTTTCGCTGATCCCTATACAGAATGAATGCCAGAATGATAAGTATTATCGCACTCAAGACAACTTCAATCAGATTATTTTTGGTTAAGCCTAACATCATCGTCGAGAACGAAATAAACGTCAGGAAGACCAGAACACCTCCTGCTTTATCAAACCGAGCTTCCATTCGTTGCCTGGATTTCAGTGATACTATGCAAAGTACAAGGGCAATACAGGCAATGGGTACGTTAATTGTAAATAACCAATTCCAGTTCGCGATGGACAGGATTGCAGAGGCTATTGAAGGCCCGGCAGCTGCGGAAACGGATACGACCATGACATTTATCCCCAATCCGCGGCCTAATAACCTGGCCGGATAGATATCTTTTATCAGTGCCGCGTTTACGCTCAAAATTGCAGCTGCGCCAAAACCCTGAACGACACGAAAAACAGTCAACATATTCAGCGTCTCAGAGAGAGCACAGCCCAGCGATGAGAAAGCAAAAAGGATGGTCCCCATAATGAAAATGCGCTTGTTACCCACTTTTCTCCCCAGAGCTGCAAATACCAGCAGAGAGGCGATCACAGCAAACTGATAAGCATTAATGATCAAGATGGACGACGATTCGGAAACGGCAAAATCTTTAGCAATAACCGGTAATGCAACATTAGCTATCGTACTATCCAACATTGCTATAACAGTACTGAGTGAAACTGCTAACACGGCACCAATATTTAGTTTTTCTTCTTTAATGAGTTCGGTAGACATAATTCCTCCCCAGGAAGCGTCATTGAATAATGGGGTCATCATGACCTGCTGAGCGGGTTTATAATGATTTATTATGTTATAACATAACTTCATTAAATGAGAATGATTATCTTTTGAAAGGGTGTGTATCAGGATGTTTCCGCAAGCAGCATATTGTTTTCTGAGGTTTTATTGCAGCTTTTGTCTGCCTGTCGCTCACTGGAGTACAGGAAACACAAAGTAACCTACTGCAACAGTATATAACATACAAAACCTCGATTTAGAGCTTAATGTTACGTTATAACATAACTTAAATTTACAGTATGAGGTTATTAAATTGGATTACGAAATTACCCGGCGTAAACTACTTCTTGCGAGCTTAGCCACCCTCGCAGCAAATACGCTCATTAGCCCGTTTACTTATGCACAATCTCGCTCATCAATTATTAGTCCTCATTCGGGAGCCCTAACGCATGGCCGTGGCAAATATACGGTAATGATCGATCCTGGGCACGGCGGTATTGATTCTGGTGCCGTGGGTCATCAGGGGGCACTGGAAAAACATGTTGTGCTGGAAATAGCCAATAATGTCAAAAATCTGTTAAAAGGATACGGTATTGAGGGGGTGCTGACCCGATCAGACGATACGTTCATTCCGCTTTATGAGCGTGTACAGATTGCTCATGCGCATAACGCCTCGCTGTTTATGTCCATCCATGCCGATGGGTTCACTAGCCCAGCGGCTCACGGCGCCTCTGTATTTGCTCTTTCAACTCGGGGCGCTAGTAGTGCAATGGCCAAATACTTGTCTAAAAGTGAGAACGCTGCAGATGATGTTGCCGGTAAGAGCGTCATCCATAAAGATAGATATCTGGACAAGATAATTTTCGATCTTGAACAGACAGAGACAATTAAAGAGAGCCTGCTGCTGGGCTCACATATTGTTCGTCACATCTCACCAGTTCACCATATGCATTCAAACCAGACAGAACAAGCTGCTTTTGTTGTTCTTAAATCTCCTTACATTCCTTCTGTCCTGGTAGAGACATCATTTATTACTAACCCGGAAGAGGAGAGATTATTGGGCACTACTGCATTTCGCCACAAAATTGCTTCCGCCATTACTAACGGCGTTGTCAGCTACTTTAGTCATAAACAAACAGTTTCAGCATAACAATATCCTCACATTTTACTGGAAGGAAGCACTGAGCATATGTCCCGGTAAATTTTTCTCCCTACAACTATTCAGATGCCGAGGCATCTTTTGGGGCATTTATCATGACATTGCAATTTTCACGCTACTGTCTTGTCGCGTTGTCACTACTTTTCTCACCAGGTGTACTGGCGGTTAACCTTATGAACCAGGATGGAAAAAAACTCGATTTTTACGGCACAATTATCGCCAGACGTTTTACCAGCAATACTGTAAAAGACGATGGTGATCGGAGCTATCTCTACTTTGGGTTAACCGGAAAAAAAGATCTCGCCAGACGCTGGCAAGCTTACGCCCAATGGGAATATACGGTGAGTGCATCAGATGCCAGCAGAAACGCCACTCGACTGGCATTTATAGGTATTGATAATCCCGACTGGGGAAGTCTGGATATTGGCCGCAATTGGGGCGTATTGTACGATGTGACTTCGTTGACTGATCGCTCACCTTTCTTTCGGGAGATGTCCTATAACTACATCGACAACTTTATGCGTGGCCGTGCTCTTAATCTGATGACATGGCGTAAAGAAATAACACTTTTCCAGCATCCATTAAAGATGGCGTTGCAGTATCAGTTTAAGGGTAATAATGACTATCGAACTATAAAGCAGCAAAATGGCAATGGTTATGGCGCTTCTCTGATCTGGTACTTCACACCAGAATTAAGTGCGCTATTTTCAGCTTCCTCTTCCGCAACGACCTTTTACCAGCAACAGAATGCAGGTTATCAGAAGAACATCCGCACCTTCGCGGAAGGGCTAAACTACAACAGCAGAAAACTGTATCTGGCAACAGTGATGACTCAAAGTAACAACGCCATCAATCCTCAGGTTCGGGATAACAATACATCATCCATAAGTTATGAAGCACTGGCAAAATATATGTTGACCAACAAATTCCAGCCGGATATCAGTTATACCCGACTGACTCAAACAGTTGCTGGCAGACGAACTCAAATTCTCGATTATGAAGAGCTAGGGTTCAGCTACTATTTTAATAAGAATATGCAGGTTTTCGTCGATTATAAATTTAACAATGCGCGAGACAGGGCGGCGGGGGTGGATTGCGCGGACAAGCTGGATACCGGGATTAGCTATCATTGGTAGAGATGACTTCTATTCTGGACCTTATTAAGAGTGAATGTCTTATTTGTCGGTAAATCTCCTCCGACAGAGTTGGAGAATACAAGGACTATGTGCCCGGGAAAGATAGCGATGGTAAGGAGAAGAGAATAACTGCGTAGTAAGCAATAAAAATGGATTGATAACAAGAGAAAGAACTACAGAAAATACATGAAGCTGGACGGCGCTTTCTCTCCGGTCGTGGGGGCATTAATTCATCTGTTCATTGTAACTTCTGATAACGACTTTTTTTTGCTCATTATGGGCACGTTATTTATTCATTTATTAATTAACTTTAACTTCCGGAGAAACAGCTCTACCTTGCCAGAGAACGATTTCAAATGTCTGTACCTGGCTACCCGGCTGTTGACTCAAATACAAAGGTAATTGGCATGTCTGAACATTTTGTCCCAGGGTATTGTGCGCTCTGTCGTTCGCGTTGTGGAACCTTAAATGAAATCACTGACGGACGGCTGGTATCTGTTTGCCCTGATGAAGATCACCCTACTGGAGGCGCGGTTTGTCTGAAAGGTAAAGCGGCCCCGGAACTGATTTATAGCGAAGCCCGGGTTCTATGGCCATTGCGCCGGACGCGGGAGAAAGGGGCTGCGGATCCCGGCTGGAAACGTATTTCCTGGGATAAGGCTCTGACAGAGATTGCTGAAAAGCTAACGCAGTTTAAAACGGAAAGTGGTGCAGAATCGGTAGCGTTTGGGGTAACCACGCCTAGTGGGACCCCAATTATCGACAGTGTGGAGTGGATTGAACGTTTTGTGCGCCACTACGGCAGCCCTAATACCTGCTACAGCACTGAAGTATGTAACTGGCATAAAGATACCGCCCACACTTTCACTTTTGGCTGCATAACGCCGGCTGCCGATTACAGTAATGCGGAACTGATTATGTTGTGGGGTAACAATCCGGCCGCCACATGGCTGGCACAGGCCAGCGCCATTGGTGAAGGGCGTAAGAAAGGTGCCAGAATGCTGGTTATTGACCCTCGGCACACAGAATTTGCTCGCGACGCTGATGTCTGGCTTAACATCAACCCAGGTACTGACGCAGTGCTTGCCATGGGGTTTATACGTCAGTTGCTGGAAGAGGGGTATAACGAGGCGTTTGTCAGGACCTGGACCGATGCACCTCTGCTGGTTAATGAAGACTCGGGACGGCTGCTACGTGAGCGGGACATTACTTCAGATGCTGTAACCAACCATTATTTACTTTGGGACAGCGTGGATAACATAGCGCGTTGTTGTACAGATGCAGTGGCGGGTGATGAGGTTTTTTATCAGCGAGCCTCGTTGGTAGGGCGCTATTCGCTGCCTCTTGCTAACGGTGAAACGGCGGTATGTACCCCGGCACTGGAGGTTTTGCGTCAGGCGGTTGCCGGATACACCCTTGAACATGTGGCGACAGTGACCGGTGTTTCTATAAAAAAACAACAGGCTGCCATGGCGTTAATTCGGCGTTCATCACGCATTGCGTACCATGCCTGGGTAGGGATTGCTCAGAGCCAGAACGCCACGCAAACAGAGCGAGCTATTGCCATCCTGTACGCACTGACCGGGGCGTTCGATACCCGCGGCAGCAACCGAATTTATGCGAAACCTCCGTTCAATGCCGTTAATCCGTTATCGTTATTGCCTGAATCACAGCGACAAAAAGCGCTTGGACTCAGCGAACGTCCACTGGGTCCGCCGGCAAGTGGTTATGTCACGACAGCCGATTTACATCGTGCCATCCTGGAACATAAACCTTACAAAGTAAGGGGGCTGGTCTGCTTTGGTTCAAATATGCTGTCTACCCATGGTAATGTGGATACCGCTATCGCCGCACTGAAGCAGCTTGAGTTTCATGTTCACTGTGACCATTTTATTACCCCTACATCAAGCTTCGCCGATATCCTGTTGCCCGCCAGCACTCTCTGGGAGCACGAAGCGCTGAAAATCGGTTTTGAAATCTCAGAACGTGCCGATGCTCATATTCAGCTACGTCCGCAACTGGTAACGCCTCGAGGGGGTTCCCTGGCCGATTACGAGATAGTGTTTCGTCTGGCGTGTAAAATGGGAATGGGGGACGATTTCTTTTGCGGCGATACGGATGCGGGATTTAATCATATCCTTAAGCCCTCCGGCCTCACATTGGAAATGCTCCGTGCACATCCCGGCGGGATCACCACGCATATCGTCAATCATGAGAAAAAATATGCCCTGCGTGATGGTCCGGACAATAAACCACGCGGCTTTGCCACCGAGACCGGTAAGGTAGAAATTTACAGCGAGCGCTTGCTGCGGCACGGGTATTCGCCGGTACCGCAGTATATTGAGGAATCACCAAATCAGGATGCCTTCCCGCTGCGCCTGACTACCATGAAGAACGCTCTATTTTGTCACAGCCAGCATCGTAGCCTGGTCAGCCTGCGTCGAAAATCACCGGATCCAACGGCCATTGTCAGCAGGGCAGTAGCTGACAATGCAGATATCGATAATAGAGACTGGATTGAAATCATTACCCCTGCTGGTCGGGGTCGTTTCAGAGCCAAAATTGACAACGCCATTCATGACGACGTGGTGATCGCTGAATATGGTTGGTGGCAAGGGTGTCCTGATTTGAATAAACCTGAGCTTCCGATAAAAGGTGAAGAAAGCAGCAATTATAATCTGCTGATTAACTATATGGCTGTGGACAGGATAAGTGGCTCCGTTCCCCTCAGAGCAATGCGTTGCTCGGTACGTAAGGTGGCTGATGCACTGGCCTGGAAAGGGGAGCGCCGGTTTATAGTCAGCGATATCGTTCAGGAAACGCCGGATGTACGCAGCGTCAGTTTTATCCCGGTGGACGGGGCGCAATTGCCGGACTGGCAGGCTGGTCAGGCAGTTATCCTGCGGGTCTTTCCGAAGGGCAAACCCGAGAGCATGTGCCGTGCATACACCCTAAGTAACGCGCCTGGGCGCAAAGCATGTTTTACCGTCTCAGTGAAGCACCAGCAACAGGGAGAGATGTCGTCTTTTATTCATCAAAATCTGCAGGTTGGTGATGAAGTCGCTTTGACAGCCCCTGATGGCAGTTTTGTGATCCCAACCAACAGCGTTGCTCCGGTAGTAATGATCGCCGGAGGGATAGGTATCACACCGTTCATCAGTTATCTAAGCTCGCTGGACATGACTCACGAAGGACCAGAGCTGTGGTTATACTATGGTAACCGCAACAGCCAGAGCCACGCTTTCCGGAAACAACTTGAGATATTGTCACAACGACTTCCGAGGCTTAACATCGTTAATGTCTACGATAATCCGAGACCTGGTGACGAACAGGGGAAGAGTTATCAGCATACTGGAATGATCACCGCTGCGCTTATTGATGAAAAATTGGTTAGCAATCGTGCGCGTTTTTATCTCTGCGGCCCGGGTCCGATGGTCTCTGCGCTTGAGGGGGGGCTACGGGAGCGGGGCGTATTTGCCTTTGATATCTTTAAAGAAATGTTTGCCCCTCCTGTGCCACGTATTACCTCGCTTAAAGACAGCTACAAGGTAGTTTTTGCACGTTCAGGAGTGACGGTGCTGTGGACGCCGGCAGCAGGGACATTGCTGGAGCTGGGGGAAAAACACCAGATCCCTATGGCCGGTGGGTGCCGGGCCGGACAGTGCGAATGCTGCGCTGTGAGAGTGATAGAAGGCGCTATTGGTTCATTCACCGAACAAACAGTTTCCGACGACGGCCTGTGCCTTGCCTGCCAGTCTGTACCGGCGAGTGATATTGTTATCGATGCATGAGGTATTTTAGTGTGCAGTGGCTCTGCACACCGCCCCAACAGCAGTAAACGATTGATATACCATGCTAGAGTTGCGACGGTAAAGCAGGAAGTGACCGACCTGACATAATTTGCAAGGTACCGTTGACTACTCCATACGTGGACGACGTTGAGAAGGTCAGAAAAATCTTACCTCTTGTCTAAGAGGTAAGTGAGGGTATCAAAAACGGCTGTACTCAAAGGCTCGTTGGGGATCTTTTTACTGACAAGCTTGTTACCGTATTCACGGCGAATTCCGCTCTCTTTCGCAGACTCTGGCAACCCCGTCGGCATACTGCGGTCGGTGACCAGAGCACCTTCTCCCTGGCGCAGGGTGAGGGCATGCAGCTCTACAGCATGTTCGATTGACACCATCGTTCCATCGCACCCACCCTCAAAACTACCGTGCGGACTCCGTCGCCTCATCCATCTCCTCTTCCTGCTCACTGGCAAGTAGGGTTTTCTCATTTTTGCACAGACACTGAATCAACAGGAACAGCACGCCGCTGGCCACCAGGGTGACGATCAGGCCATCGTAACCGGTGATGCCGATCAGCATGCCGCTGACTACCGGCCCGGCGACGCTACCGGCGGACCAGAAAAAGCCGAACAGGGCGTTAATCATAATCAGCTTCTGCCCATTGAAGGTTTTCCCCGCCCGCACCAGCGACAGGGTATAAAGCGCGCCCGCGGCGGCGCCCAGCAGCAGGCAAATGGCCATCAGCTGAATGCGCGAGCCGAGCATCAGCGGCAGGGCCAGCAGCGACAGGCTGAAGACTACCGCGCAGGACAGATGCACGCGGCGAATGCCGACCCGGTCAGCCAGCCAGCCGAGCGGGGTCTGGAACATCGCATCCCCGGTGAGCACCACGGTGACCAGCAGCACCGCCATCCCTTCATTCAGCCCTTTGTCCATGCCGTACAGCGGCAGCAGGGCAAGGATGCTGGCGTCAAAGAAGGCGAAGCAGAAGACCCCGGAGGCAAGTACCGGCAGGAAAGCGCCGAGGCTGCGCCAGCTGGCGCGCTCCCCAAGGCTTTCGCGGGTGCCAGTGGGCAGATGGCGCAGCATCAGCAGGCAGACGGCGGTGACCGCGACGATCGCCATCAGCGCCGAGGCCTGCCAGGCGGGGCCGACGGAGATCAGTAACGGCCCGGCCAGCTGGCAGCCGGTAAAGGCCGAGGCGTAGATGCCGGTGAGGGTGGCGCGCTGGCTGCCCGCCGCGCCGCCGGTGATCCAGCTTTCGCCCAGCACGATAATGACCCCGGAGGCCAGGCCGGTCAGCAGGCGCGGCAGCAAAAGCAGCGTCATATCGGTGGTCATGCATGAGGCGATGGTCGCCAGCGCCAGCAGGATCAGACTGCCGCTCAGCAGCACGCCCATTTCAACGCGCCGGCACAGCGCAGGAGAGAGGAAAGAGGAGATCATCATGCCGGCGGGCGGCAGGGCGGCCAGCAGGCCGACGTACAGCGGCGCGATCTGCTGCTGCGCCAGCTCAAGACTGATTAACGGCACCGTATAGCCGGTGATAAATCCCACGAGCGACGCGGCCATGATCATCGCCAGCGTGGGGGCAAGACGATTCTGGTCTGGGTTAAACATTTTATTTCCGATGAAGGAGAGGTCAGTAGTGGATCCTTCGGCAAATTGCCGTCCTGAGTTGCATAATAATTAATCGCCTGGCCGTTGTCACCGTTGAAATCACTACCAAAAAAGGACCGCCGGGCGGCGACAGGGCTGTACGCCGCGCCGCCGCCGCATTTCGTGACGTTGTCAGCGTGTTAACGACAGGATATAACGGAGGGAGCGGCAGCGACCCGACGCCAGTGAGCGACGGGGAAAAAACGCGACGCATGACCGATTATTCAGCATTACGCTATGCAGGAAAGGAGTAATACATGGCCGTATCGCCGTCACTGATCGCCGAAGCCGTTGGCTGGCGACGTGAATTTCACGCCGCGCCTGAGCTCGGATATCAGGAGCAGGAGACCTCGCGCCGCGTTGCGGAGCTGCTGGCCTCGTTTGGGCTGCAGGTACACCGCGGGCTGGCCGGCACCGGCGTCGTGGCGACGCTGGAAAACGGTCCCGGGCCGGTCATCGGCCTGCGCGCCGATATGGACGCCCTGCCGATCACCGAGCTGGGGAGCGTCAGCTATCGCTCGCGCCGTCCCGGGGTGATGCACGCCTGCGGCCACGATGGACACACCGCGATGCTGCTGGCGGCGGCCGCCCATCTGGCGCAGACCCGCCAGTTCAGCGGCACCGTCCACTTTGTCTTCCAGCCGGCGGAAGAGAACCTCGGCGGCGCGCGCAAAATGGTGGAAGAGGGGTTGTTCGAGCGCTTCCCGATGGACGCCATCTACGCGCTGCATAACTGGCCGGGGATCCCCCTTGGCGAAGTGGCGCTCAGCGATGGCGCGATGATGGCCTCGCTGGACGCCTTCGAGATCACCCTGCGCGGAAAGAGCTGTCATGCGGCGATGCCGGAGAGCGGGGCCGATCCGATCGTCGCGGCGGCGCAGCTGATTATGGCGCTGCAGACCATTCCTTCCCGCCGCCTGTCGCCGCAGGATTCCGCGGTGGTCAGTATCACCCAGATAAACGGCGGCGAGGCGATCAACGTCCTGCCGGACACCGTGGTGCTGCGCGGTACCTTCCGCTGTCTGAGCAATCGCGTTCGCGCCCGCGTGCGCGAGCTAATCGAAAGCTATGTGGCGACCCAGCCGCAGGTGTCCGATGTGCAGGGTGAGATTAGCTGGTTCCCGGGCTATCCGGTGACCAAAAACCATGCGCTGCAGGCGCAGCAGGTGCGCGAGGTGGCCGTCGCCACCCTCGGCGCGGAAGCGGTGCGCTGGAACCAGGCGCCGTCGATGGCCTCCGAAGATTTTGCCTGCATGCTGGAGGCCTGTCCGGGAGCCTATTTCTGGATAGGCACCGACGGCGAAACCCCGTCGAAGCCGCTGCATAACGCCAGCTATGACTTTAATGATGCGCTGATTAGTCCCGGGGTGGCCATGTGGGTGGCGCTGGTGGAGAAACAGCTGCCGGCGGCGTAACCACCGGCAGCGGCAGAGGGAGCGCGGCGCGCTCCCTGAGGTCAGACGTCGGCGGCGGCTTTCAGTCGCGCCTTCATGTCGCTGTAGGCTGTCCAGGCGTAGCGCTCCGCCCATTGCTGGTCGGCTATCGCTTCCACTTTCACCGCACAGTATTTGGTTTCCGGTGTTTTGGAGATCGGATCGAGGTTATCCTGGGTCAGCTCATTGCAGGCGCCCACCCACCACTGATAGGTCATATAGACCGCCCCCGGATTGATGCGATCGCTGAGGTCGGCGCGGGTGATCACCTTCCCGCGTCGGGAGCTGACCCACACCAGCTGTTTGTCAGCGATCCCCAGTCGTTGCGCATCCAACGGATTCATCTGCACCCGTCCCGGCTCGTCGGCCAGCGACTGCAGCGCGGCACAGTTGCCGGTCATTGAGCGGCAGGAGTAATGCCCGACTTCCCGCACGGTGCAGAGCACCAGCGGCCACTCGTCATCCGGGCGCTCCGCCGGCGCGCGCCAGGCGGTGGCGAACAGTTGCCCTTTACCCGATGGGGTATCGAAGCGGTTGTCTTTATACAGCCACGGCGTGCCGGGGTGGTCGAGGGTCGGGCACGGCCACTGGACATGGCCCATATCGCCCATTTTCTCCCAGGTCACGCCGTAGAACAGCGGGCAGAGTTCGCGCATCTCGTCCCAGATCTGCTGGTTGTTCTCATAGTGCATCGGATAACCCATTTCGCTGGCCAGCAGGCTAATGATCTCCCAGTCGCGCTTCACATTCCCCGCCGGAGGGATCGCCTGTTCAAACCGCTGGAACCCACGGTCGGCGCAGGTGAATACGCCGCCGTGCTCGCCCCAGGAGGTGGCCGGCAGCAGGACATCGGCAATTTCCGCCGTTTTGGTCATGAAGATGTCCTGCACCACCACAAAGTCCAGCGCCTCGATGCCTTTGCGCACCAGGCCGAGGTCGGCTTCGGTCTGCAGCGGATCTTCACCCATGATGTAGTAGGCTTTGATCTCGCCAGTCAGCGCTTTATGCGGCACCTCGGTGATGCGGGTGCCGACCTGGTCATCCATCAGCGCCGGGTCGACACCCCAGGCGGCGGCGAATTTGGCCCGCACGGCGGGGTCGGTGACCTCCTGATAGCCGGGGAACAGGTTCGGCAGCACGCCCATATCGCAGGCGCCCTGCACGTTGTTTTGCCCGCGGACCGGGCCCACGCCGACGTTCGCCCGCCCCAGGTTGCCGGTGAGCAGCGCCAGGCTTGCCAGACCGCGCACCACGTCCACCGCCTGGCCAAACTGGGTGACGCCCATGCCCCACATAATAGTGGCGGAAGGGGCGGCGGCGAAGATGCGCATCGCCTCACGGATCGCCTGCGCGCTGACCCCGACAATCGCTTCCACCGCTTCCGGGGCATAATCCTTCACCGCTTCACGGTAAGCATCCAGCCCTTCGGTATAGCGTTCGACATAGGCTTTGTTGTACAGCTCCTCCTCCAGCAGTACATAGCCGAAGGCATTCACCAGCGCCATGTTGCTGCCGTTGTTGAGCTGCAGATGACGGTCGGCAATGCGCGCGGTTTCAATGCGCCGCGGATCGCAGACGATAATTTTGGCGCCATTTTCCCGGGCTTTGATCACCCGGCGGGCGACGATCGGATGGGAGTCGGCGCAGTTGTAGCCAAAGACCAGCAGGCATTTCGAGTTTTCGATGTCGCTGATCGAGTTGCTCATCGCCCCGTTGCCCAGCGCCTGCTGCAGCCCGGCGACAGAGGGGCCGTGGCAGACGCGGGCGCAGCAGTCGACGTTATTGGTGTTCAGCACCGCACGGGCGAACTTTTGCATCACATAGTTGGTTTCGTTGCCGGTGCCGCGCGAGGAGCCGGTGGTCATGATGGCGCGCGGGCCATGCTTCTCTTTGATCTCCCTGAGCTTGCTGGCGGTATAGCGAATCGCCTCCTGCCAGCTGACCGGCGTGAAGGCGCCGCCTTTCTGGTAGCGGATCATCGGTTGTTTGAGACGGGGCGTCAGGAGCTGCGTGTCGTTAAGAAAATCCCAGCCGTAGTAGCCTTTCAGGCACAGCTGGTTCTGGTTGGTGACGCCGTCGGCGGCTTCCGCGCGAATGATTTTATTGTTGTCGACAACCAGTTTAAGTTTGCAACCCGCCCCGCAGTAGGGGCACACGCTCGTGATTTTTTTCATCAGTAACAGACCTGTTAACAGTGAACAGAGGATCGCTGTCGCGCCGGGCCCGACGGGCAACGATCGCGGTAACGCCTGGTCGTGATGCAGACGCAGGCCTGCTGCGCTATGCAGGTCTTGTGCCAGAATTTAATTTATTGATTTACATGTGAAAATTAAAATGGTGCGATGACGGGAACGTGACCTCGTCACTAATGACGATGACGCAGAGCGCCGACGTCAGACGCTCTGCGGGGGTAAACGTGGCTAGGCGAGAGGGCGGCACCGGTCGAAGTGCGATTCGCTCAGGCCGACGTCGCGCGCGGCGGCGCAGATAGCCTGCCAGCTGCCGGCATCCAGCGGGATCCCCTGCGCCAGCCGCGCTTCGCGGTTGGCGGCCTCCCATTCGCCGGGCGCCAGCACCGGGGCATCGGCATCGTGCGGCGACTGCTTGCACCATGCGATAAAGGCCTCCGTCTGCGCCTGGCTGTCCGGGGCATCGAACGCGTCCGGGCGCAGGATCACCGTGGTCATGCAGTTAAAGATGGCGTCGACGCTGGTCTGCAGGCTCTCCTGATGGGTGGTTTGCCCCCCGGAGAGCGCGCCGCCGAGCACTTCGCACAGCGTCGCCAGGGCATAGCCTTTGTGCTGGGCGAAGGTGAGCAGGGCGCCCAGCGGCGAGGTCTGCATCACCGCCGGGTCGGTGGTGGGTCGGCCCGCGGCGTCGATCAGGCAGCCGGGGGCCACGGCTTCGCCTTTATGCCAGGCGACGCGGGTTTTACCAAAGGCGATGGCGCTGGTGGCGTAGTCCAGCAGCAGCGGCGGATGGCCCGCGCGGGGAAACACCACGCACAGCGGGTTAGTGCCGAAGCGGCTGTCCTTCCCGCGGAACGGGGCGACCATCGGGTCGCCAATCACGCTGACGAAGTGGATGGAGATCAGCCCGGCGGCGGCGCACTGCTCGGCCCAGTAGCCGATGCGCCCGACGTGATGCGCATTGCGCAGGGCGATTGCCGCCATACCATGCTGCTTCGCCTTTTCAATGCCTAACTGCATCGCTTCGTGGGCGACCACCTGGCCGAAGCCGGCGTTGCCGTCGAGGGTGACCACGGCGCCGGCGTCTTTGGTCACCGTGGCGTGGCGGTTGAGCTGCAGAAAACCACCGGCGTGGGATTTCACGTAACTTGGGATCATCCCGACGCCGTGGGAGTCATGCCCGGCAAGATTGGCGGCGATCAGATGGTCTGCGACGAGGGTGGCTTCCCCTGAGGTACTGCCGAGATGGGTAAACAGTGAGACGACAAACTGATGCAGATCCGTCGCCAGAAAGCGGTGTCCTGTAGGCACTGATTCTCTCCTGTAGTCTGTTGTTATTTTGTTATGTTTGCCGTTTTATGCTGCGCCGCCAGGCACAGAAGGTCAAGGGCGGCATCTCCCGGCGGAATGTCACTGCGTCTGTGTCTGCGTCAGGCGACAGGCGATAAAAAACGGGGCCGGGATCGCGTTTTAATTAACGCCATAAACACCACATTTTTAAATTCTGCCAGTGTCACAAAAGCCAGAAAAAAGCCAGCCCCGGCGTTGCAAGGGGAGCTGATACCACTATATGTTAAATTTGTGTTTATTAATTGATGATTAAAGGTTGGTATCATGTATAAGAAAATAAGTGGTTTAGTGGTTTCACTGACGGCCGTTTTCGCCTGTGCCGCCTGGGCGGAGGTGCCTGCGGGCTATCCCGCGGATTATCAAAAAACGGTGGATGCCGCCGTAAAAGAGGGCAAGGTGGTTATTTATTCCACCACCGATACCAAAGCGGCCGGGCCGTTAATTAAAGGATTTGAAGCGCAATATCCGGGCGTAAAAGTCGAATATAACGACATGAACAGCACCGAGCTGTATAACCGTTATATCAGCGAGCAGGCCGCCGGGGGCGGCAGCGGGGACGTGGTGTGGAGCTCGTCGATGGATACCGCGCTGAAATTAGCTACCGAATACGCGGAACAATATGCCTCGCCGGAGGTGAAGCAATTACCCGACTGGGCGGTCTGGCAGCAGAAAGCCTATGGCACCACCTACGAGCCGGTGGTGTTTATTTATAACAAACGGCTGATCCCGCAGAATGAGGTTCCGGATTCGCATACCGCGCTGGCAAAACTGATCGCCAGCCAGGCCGATAAATTTAAAGGCAAAGTCACCACCTACGACATCGAAAAATCGGGCCTCGGCTTTATGCTGGCGGTGCAGGACAGCCAGGCCGACGCGAACTATTTTACCGACCTGGCGAATATCGCTAAAGGCGGCCTGACGGTGCAGTCTTCCACCGGCACGATGATGGAGCGCGTCTCCTCTGGCGAAAACCTGATCGGCTATAACATCCTTGGCTCCTATGCCGAAGCGCGGGCGAAAAACGATCCCTCTTTAGGCATTGCCTATCCGAAAGATTACGTGCTGGTGCTCTCCCGCGTCTCGTTTATTAGCCAGGAGAGCGAACATCCCAATGCGGCAAAATTGTGGCTCGACTATGTCTTGTCGGAAAAAGGCCAGCAGATCCTCGCCAGCCAGGCGGATATTCCCTCTATTCGTCGCGATATTGAAGGTAAAAATGATATCGATGGTATGACCGCGCTGTTGGGCAAAGCGTTAAAACCGATCCCGGTCAACGAAACGCTGCTCGATTATTTACAGCCGCAAAAACGTCTGCAGTTTATTAAACAATGGCGCAGCGCCGCCGCGAAATAATCCTCCTTCGGGGCATCGCCGATGCCCCTTATTCACACCCGGCGGGTTTTTTCTCCTGACCAAAGGGATGAACCATGAATGTATTACGCAGAAAGTGGCAGGGGCTGCCGCGCGGCGTGGTGGTGTGCATCACTGCGCTGGTGATTTATGTCCCGCTGTTATTTATTGTGGTGCAGAGTTTTCTCTCCGCGCCATTCTTTTCCCGCTCCAAATCCTGGAGCCTGGAAGCGTTCGCCTTTATTTTTACCGACCCGGATTTTTATCTGGCATTAAGGTCAGGTTTTATTCTGGCCTTTGGCCTGGTGATTATTGCC
This sequence comes from Klebsiella sp. PK18, assembly GCF_057784655.1. Taxonomy (NCBI): domain Bacteria; kingdom Pseudomonadati; phylum Pseudomonadota; class Gammaproteobacteria; order Enterobacterales; family Enterobacteriaceae; genus Klebsiella; species Klebsiella sp. PK18. The sequence goes on from NZ_CM173493.1 coordinate 2,241,600, forward strand.
ATTCCGCTGGGCGGTATTTTGGCCTTTCTGATGGTGCGCACCGATTTACCCGGCCGGCGGATCATTGAGCCGCTGATCCTGGTGCCGATCTTCGTCTCGCCGATGGTGCTGGGCTTTGGCTACGTGGTGGCCGCCGGGCCGGTAGGCTTCTTTTCCCAGTGGGCGCAGCAGCTGATCGGCTTTGTGCCGTGGAATATCTACTCGATGTTCAGCATTGTGGTCATCGCCGGCTTAACCCACGTTCCGCACGCCTATCTCTATATCTCTTCGGCGCTGCGCAGCGTCGGTTCCGACGTGGAAGAGGCGGCGCGCACCGTCGGCGCCACGCCGCTGCAGGTGATGACCTCGGTGAGTCTGCCGATGGTGCGGCCATCTATTCTTTACGCCTGCGTGCTGCTCTTCTTCCTCGGTCTGGAGGTTTTCGGTCTGATGCTGGTGCTGGGCGACCCCGAAGGCAACATGGTGCTGGCGACCTATCTCTATAAGCTGACCAACAAGCTCGGCACCCCCTCCTACCATCTGATGGCGGCGGTGGCGGTGGTGCTGATCTGCATCACCATCCCGCTGGTAATGCTCCAGCGGCGACTGATGCGCACTGCCAACCGCTTTGTCACCATGAAGGGCAAGGCGTCGCAGGCGCGGGCGCTGCCGCTGGGCAAATGGCGCTGGGTGGCCGGGGCGGTGGTGGTGGCCTGGCTGACGGTGACCATCGGCGTGCCGCTGCTCGGCGTGGCGCTGCGCGCCTTTATCTCCAACTGGGGCGTCGGGGTGTCGCTTTGGGATGAGCTGTCGCTGGCGACGTTCCACAATATCTGGCAGCAGCCCAACCTGCTGCGGGCGATCGTCAACTCGATGGCTATCGGCATCGTCGGCGGCGCGCTGGCGGTGATCTGCTATCTGTTTGTCGGTATCGCCATGCACCGCAAAGCGGACAACGTCACCCGCTTTCTTGACTACAGCGTGCTGGTCCCGCGCGCGGTCCCGGGGCTGCTGGCCGGTCTGGCCTTTCTGTGGGTGTTCCTGTTTGTGCCGATGTGGCTCGATCAGTCGCTGAAGCACGGCTGGCTCTCGGCGCTGCCGGTGGCCGACTGGCTGCGGGAGCACCTTATCGTGCAGTTGCGCGCGCTGCGCAACACCATCTTCAGCGTCTGGCTGGCCTACACCGTGGTATGGATGGCCTACGGCCTGCGGCTCATCTCTTCGACGCTGCTGCAGGTGGGCCCGGAGCTGGAGGAGGCGGCGCGCAGCACCGGCGCCTCGCGGGGGCAGATCACCCGCCACGTCACCGTCCCGCTGTCGCGCTATGGGCTGATTGGCTCCTGGCTGCTGATGTTCCTTATCTTTGAGCGTGAGTATTCCACTGGCGTCTATCTGCTGTCGCCGGGTACCGAAACCATCGGCTCGATGCTGGTGTCGCTGTGGGCGGCGGGGGCCATCGATATCGTCGCGGCGCTCTCCTTTATCAATATTCTGCTGGTGGTGATTGGCCTTGGTATCGCCCTGCGCTTTGGAGTGAAATTACATGATTGAGTTATCGGTAGAAAATCTGCATCTCACCTATGGCGACAACCCGGTGCTGAAGGGGGTGTCCATGACGCTTGGCCGGGGAGAGGTGGTGTCGCTGCTGGGGCCGTCGGGAAGCGGCAAAACCACGCTGCTGCGGGCGGTGGCCGGGCTGGAAAAACCGACGAGCGGACGGATCGCCATCGGCAACCGTACGGTGTACGACGGCACGCCGCGCAGCGAGATCCCGGCCGAAGAGCGTAACCTGGGTCTGGTCTTCCAGTCCTATGCCCTGTGGCCGCACAAAACGGTGTTCGACAACGTGGCCTATCCGCTGAAGCTGCGTAAAGTCGCCGCCGGGGAGATAAAAGAGCGGGTGCAGCGCGTACTGGATCAGCTGGGGCTGGGGCACCTCGGCAACCGCCATCCGCACCAGCTCTCCGGTGGCCAGCAGCAGCGGGTGGCCATCGGCCGGGCGCTGGTCTACAACCCGCCGGTGATCCTGCTGGATGAACCGCTCTCCAACCTTGACGCCAAACTGCGCGAAGAGGCGCGGGTGTTTCTGCGCGAGCTGATCATCAAGCTGGGCCTGTCGGCGCTGATGGTCACCCACGATCAGAATGAAGCAATGGCCATCTCCGATCGTATTCTGCTGCTGAACAATGGCGTCATTGAGCAGCAGGGGACACCGCAGGAGATGTACGGCAGCCCGGCGACGCTGTTCGCCGCCGAGTTTATGGGCAGCAATAACCGTCTGCACGGTAAGGTGACGGCGCTGGAAAACGGTCGTGCGAGGGTTGAAGGCGCCAGCTGGACGCTGTGGGGTCGAGCGGGCGAGGGGGTCAGCGTCGGCCAGCCGGCGACGGCGGTGATCCGCGTCGAGCGCCTGCGTCTCGACGGCGCAGCGCAGGATAATAGCCTCCAGCTCCCACTGCTGACCAGCATGTACCTCGGCGACCGCTGGGAGTACCTGTTCCGTACCGAAGGCGACGACTTTCCGCTGCGCGCCTACGGAACGGCGCTGCGCGATGCCGAACACTGCCATCTGACGCTCCCGGCGGAGGATGTGTGGATTTTTCCGCAGAAGTAACTACGCGAAGCCACGGAAGGCAAGCATCAGTACGTCGCGCTACGTTCTGGGTACGACAAAAGCGTTTTGCGCCTGGCTGCGGGGCGGGCAGGCCAGTAGGGTATATCGGTCCTGGTCAGCAGCAAGTCGACGGTGGTGATATGGGGACATACTTTTTCGTTTGATAAATGTTGATGCTGATGCGGAAACCCTGCGGAGTGCAATTATCGTAAATCTGGTGTTTTAATACGCCGCTAAACACAATATGCTGGTGTCTTCCCCACATGCGTGGGGGTGTTTCCAGATCACCTACGGCAATTGATGCCGGGAATGCGTCTTCCCCACATGCGTGGGGGTGTTTCCGAGAGCGGCGACAGGGTTATACGGGCGCTTGCGTCTTCCCCACATGCGTGGGGGTGTTTCCTAAGCCCAAGTCTTTCGCCAGGTCTTCAAAGCGTCTTCCCCACATGCGTGGGGGTGTTTCTTCATGGACGCTCATTTCATCCAGATTCGGGGTGTCTTCCCCACATGCGTGGGGGTGTTTCTGGCAACAATTATTAGCCCTGGCGGATGATAAAGTCTTCCCCACATGCGTGGGGGTGTTTCCGTCGTGGTCACCATCAATGGTGTGATAACACCGTCTTCCCCACATGCGTGGGGGTGTTTCTCCGGCTAAAGCTAACACAGCGAAGCTTGGCGAGTCTTCCCCATATGCGTGGGGGTGTTTCCGCTCGATGAGGTTAGTTGCCCATCGTACATTTGCCTTCCCCACATGCGTGGGGGTGTTTCTCAAACGCCGCCAGTAAGGCGATCTCCATTTCTGTCTTCCCCACATGTGTGGGGGTGTTTCTGAAGCGTAGAAAAGCAGGCAGCTTTTACCCTGGGTCTTCCCCACATGTGTGGGGGTGTTTCCAGCGAATAGGCTGCAGCGGCAACGGAGATACCGTCTTCCCCACATGCGTGGGGGTGTTTCCCTGCAGCTGGCCGTCGAGCTGACGGATGCCGGGTCTTCCCCACATGTGTGGGGGTGTTTCTTCATCACGTGTGAGCGGATTTGGCTCTATCCTGTCTTCCCCACATGCGTGGAGGTGTTTTCGCCTTTCAAGTGACGACAAGTCACGTCTGTGCGCATTTCTCAGATGGAAGGGGATTCCTGACGTAAAAGCATCAATGCCGTGACATAGTTATCCTTAATGTAGATTAATGTCTTCGAAATTTCGTTTGGCCAGCACAGTCTCATATATTTTTTATATGATTTTACTTATAAATATTCGTGAACTATGTTTGTTCTATACTTTCTTTAGGGACATCTAAATCGTTCGAGTTTCTTACTCGTCTGGAGATATTGTTCTTCATATTAATTATTTATAACTTTTTATATTATTATTTTTGGCTTTTATCTTTAATTCAGTGTGTTGTGGATATTTTTGATTTTATAAAAAGTTATTTATAAATTTCCCGGTTTTTAGTATTAATAAAGGGCACATGTTTTTTAAGGAAAAATTCCATGAGGCGCTTGACCAGGGTTTCGCTACAAAATCAACATGCCATAGCGGCGATAAGTTTTGAGAACTGCCCAGCGAAAACCCGGATGTTGAGTGATGGTCGCGTGGTGCAGGGACGCTCGGTATTGAGCCATTGTCAGATTGTCGGGGAGATTGCTCGGGCGCTTATAGCGCTGTATCCCGAGTCGATGCGAAGTCGACTCTTTCCAGCGGGAAGTGAAATGGCGGCTGCCGGTCACGATATCGGAAAGGTCAGCCCAACTTTTGCCGCCAAAATTTTTGCAGCATGTGACGTTAATGATCACCGTCTTGCTGGGTTATCGGCGGTGAACCCCGGACTCGAAACACTCTGGGGAGGACATGCAGGCGTCAGTCAGGCGACAGCGGAAAGTTTACATGCTCCGCGCTATGTTCCTGAGATCCTCGGTCAGCATCATGGTTTTAATCCAGGGCTCAACGGCAGGCGTGGCGACGCTGAAGTATTCGGCGGGCCGCTCTGGTTTGATGAGCGTAAAAAACTCGTGGATAAGCTGAAAGCGGAATTCTCCGCAGATTGGCCGACATTTGATTCAGCCGCTCAGGCTCGCGTGGTCGCCGGGTTGACCTCGGTAGCTGACTGGATTGGCTCCGGTGAGTTTTTTGAAAATCCTGAGCAAGCGTGGCAGCCTGTCATAACAGCAGCCCTTAATAACGCCGGCTTTATTAAACCCGTTATCCGTCAGGGACTATCCTTTGCTGACGTCTTTTTTCCTGACGATCCGTCGAAGAAACCACGCGAAGCGCAATCGCACTTTATTGACCAGGTTGTGGGGCCTGGTCTCTATATTCTCGAAGCGCAAATGGGAATGGGTAAAACCGAAGCCGCGCTCTATGCGGCTTATCAAATGTTGGTCCAGGAAAAAGCAACCGGCATTTATTTTGCGCTACCCACCCAGCTAACCTCGAACAAAATATACGATCGCTTTAATGCGTTTTTGCAACAGATTGTCAGTACTGAAACCCCGCGACATGCCTTACTTTTGCATTCCGGCGCCTGGTTGATGGATACCGAGATGGGGGAGGAAGGAAGCCCTGGTGGTGCGTGGTTTAACCACCGTAAACGCGGCTTATTAGCGCCGTTTGCCGTCGGTACCATCGATCAGGCGTTGATGGCGGTGATGAATGTTCAGCATGGTTTTGTCAGAGCGTATGGGCTCGCAGGCAAGGTTGTGATCCTTGATGAAGTTCATACTTACGATTTATACACTGGCACGATTCTCAATGCGTTAGTCGAATTCCTCCGTCAAATCGACTGTACAGTGATTATTCTTAGCGCCACGCTGAGTCAGACGCGTCGCGACGCATTACTGCAGCAAAGCACAACCAGTGAGGCATACCCGCTGATTACCGCGGCGCCATCAGCGGAACGGGAGCGCGGTCTGGTCGAGATTGGCGTTCCCGTCACCGAGAATACCAGCGTCATCCTCCATTCTTGTCGTAAAGATGAGTCCGCGCGGGAAGAGGCGCTGCGGCGCGCAGAGCTCGGGCAGCAGGTGTTATGGATTGAGAACACCGTTGCCGAAGCGCAACAAACGTATCTGGACTTGGCCAGCCGGGCAGTCGAGGCGGGATGTGAAACAGGACTCTTACATTCCCGATTTACGCCCCAGCAACGCAACCGGCATGAGCAACGCTGGGTCGCGCTTTACGGCCGGGCGGGTTGGCCCCAACGTAAACAGTGCGGACGCATTTTAGTCGGGACCCAGGTTCTGGAACAATCCCTCGATATAGATGCTGATTTCCTCGTCAGCCGTTTTGCGCCAACCGATATGTTGCTGCAACGTCTTGGTCGGCTGTGGCGGCATACCGATACCCCCCGCCATGCCAGCGCGAAGGCGGAATGCTGGCTATTGTCCCCCTCGCTGGAGAGTGCTTTAGCCAACCCGGGTTCTGCATTCGGCATGAGCGCGATGGTCTATTCGCCCTATGTGTTATGCCGCAGTCTGGAGGTCTGGCAAGCGATCCCGTCCCTCTCATTGCCTGGGGATATTCGCCCCCTGATCGATCAAACCTATACCGAGCGCGCTGAAGAGGGGACATGGGCCAGCCTATTGCATGAGCTGAAGAATGGCAGCCGCTTTCGTTCAGGTGAAGAGGCCCTGCAGTCGCTGGCGAAGCTCACGTTATCTACCGGCGGGAAAACGCTGCCTGAGCATAAAGCGGAGACTCGCTATAGCGATCGTGACACCCATGACCTGTTGCTGCTGCGTGGTCTGCGTACGCAAGACAGCATCACGTATATGCGCCTGCTAGATGGTGCTGAATTAACCCTTCCGCATGGGCGCCATCGTTTAAGCCGGGCGCAGTGGCGACAGCTGGCGGTGGTGCTTAATCAGCAGCTGGTGCGAGTTAGCCCGGCTTTTTGTCCGCCCACAATAGCTAAAAGTGAGCTGGAAAAATTACGCCTGCAGGAGGTGTTCTATCTTGGTCGCCCCGAAGATGACGAGGCGTTACTGCGGGTTGCGATTGTCAGCCCAGCGGATGAGTTGAAGACACTGGATGGCCGGCCCGCAGGCGATAAATACACTCTCGAATATAGTGAATATCTTGGCTTCCGGGCCATTTCCAAAAAGGAATAAACTATGGAGAACCGCTTCAATTTGATTGATGAACCCTGGATTGCGGTCGTGGATGTGGGGTTGGTCAGTTTAACCGATATTTTCAGCCAGCCGGAATTACGCGCTTTAGGGGGGAATCCGGTAGAAAAAATCGCGCTCACTAAATTGCTACTCGCCATCGCCCAGGCAGCAGCGACGCCGACAGATGATAGCGACTGGCAGCAGATGGGCTGGCAGGGAATGGCCCATTGCTGCCTGCAGTACCTTGCTAAATGGCATGACCGTTTTTATCTGTATGGCGAAAAGCCGTTCTTACAGATGCCCGCTATTCAGGCCGCGGAATGTAAGTCATTGGGCGTATTATCACCGGAGGTGAGTACCGGCAATACCACCGTTTTGACCGAAAGTCAGCAACAGCAGCAATTAACTGATGCAGACAAAGCGCTAGCTATTGTTATGCAAATGGGCTTTGGGCTCGGAGGCAAGAAAACCGATAACTCTGTGGTATTAACGCCGGGCTATCGGGGTAAACAAAACGACAAGGGAAAGCCGGGCAGTGGAAAGGCCGGGGTTTCTGTCGGGCATATGGGATTGTTACATTCGTTCTGGCTGGGCGATTCCATCGTACAGAGCGTTTGGCTCAATTTGTTTACCGCTGAGGATATTACGCAGCTGGTGATGTATCCCACGCTGGGGACCGCCCCATGGGAGCGAATGCCGACAGGGGAAGATGATGACATTGCACGCTCGTTGAAAGCGTCGTTGCTGGGCCGCCTGATCCCGATGGGTAAATTTTGTCTGTTAGCTGAGAACGGCATTCACTATAGCGATGGAATAAGCCATGCCGGCTATCTGGAAGGCAAAATCGATCCCTCGGTGTCCGTCGATTTTTCAGGAAAGAAACCGAAGGCGTTATGGGTTAATCCGGGTAAACGCCCCTGGCGCGAGCTGACATCGCTATTGCAGTTCATTGAGCAGGATTGCCCCCGGGTATTTGAAACCCGCCAGCTTAGTCTTCCTCTGCAGCGGATATCCCGTAATACGGAACAGTTTGCGCTATGGTCGGGCGGCTTACGGGTGAGTAGCAATGCGGGGGAACAGTACGCTTCAGGCACCGATGATTATGTGCAGTCAGAAATATGGTTGTCATCAGATTTAATCAATCACTCATTTTTAGAATATTTAAAATATGAAATGACGCAGCTTGAGGCTGTGCAAAAACAGCTTTGGGGCGCCGTTGTGCGTTATTTCCGTCAGCTATCAGATATTGATAAATCAGCGACAGGAAAGGCTCAACCCTTTGTGGCAAAGCAGGCCGAAAAAGCGACGGCGCTATTCTGGCAACTTTGTGAACGTCAGGCTCAGACCTTAATTAATGTTTGCTTGAATTTCGGGGAAGACCATTCCGCACGTCATCAACTACGAAAAATTTTTGCCAGGTACGCCGGGCAGGTTTTTGATCAGCTTTGTCCCGCCGACAGTGCACGTCAATTAGACGCCTGGGCGCAGGCCCGGCCTAATTTCTCCAAATACCTCACCCTCGATTAAGGAGGATCTTCATGGATCAGTTTCCTGCAGACGTTACCGCCGAAAGCGCGGCTAACGAATCGCCAGCCAAACGATTTGTCGCTTACGTGATTGAGCGTATCGCGAAAGACAATGGCTTTGCCGCCCGCCTTAAACGAGCGGATAACCCGGCGACCGAGTATCAGAGCTGGGAAATCCTGGCGGGGTTTGGCATTGACCTGGAAAAAGAGTGGCAACGCCTGCCGTACTGCGTCATTGGCGCCGCGCTGGCCAAGGCGAAACCGGCCAGCAATGGTACAACCACTCTGGGGGCCGCCATTGCGGGTTGTTATCCTGATGGCAATCAGTCTGAACAGGCGAAAGCTCGCCTGCGGCGGTTGTTGGCCTGTACATCGACGAGCGAAGCGTGCCGTATTTTGCGCCCGCTGTTGGCATTAATGGCCAGCCGTAGTGTGACACCGGATTTCGCCGGGCTACTCAATGAACTGCAGTGGTTCTCTGGCAGCAGTCGCGAACGGATCCGCGCCCGCTGGGCGCAAGAATTCTATCGTCGTGCCGATGAGACAGCCGGGAATGAGGTGAGGAATCCACATGACTGAACTCTTTGCGAGTGCTTTACATCTTGATCGCGCCGCGGTGAAAGCCCTGAAAATCAGCGATGCCTACTCCCTGCACCGGGTGGTGTACAGCCTGTTTGCTGATGCGCGCACAGACCAGGAGAAGTGCAGTCATATGTCGAGCGGGATTGCCTATGCCGACCAGGGCGGGGATTTTCATGGCCGCAAAGTATTGATCGTCTCTGACAGGCCTCCGGCTGTAAAGGTCGATGGGCTGTATGGTGAGGTTATCAGTAAATCGATTCCGGCTGCCTTTCTCTCCCACTCGCGTTATCGCTTTCAGGTACAGGTGAATCCGGTACGGAAAGATAAGCAAACGGGTAAACGCGTCGCGGTGAAAGGTCGGGCTGATATTGCGCAGTGGTTCATTCAGCGCGCCGCCAGCCGCTGGGGCTTTGAAGTGGATGCGCGGAGCCTGCAGGTTGACGCGGTGGAAGTGCTGCAATTTAAAGATAAAGCCGGCCGCCAGGTAACGCTTGGCAAGGCGACGGTGCAGGGGCTGCTCACCGTCACCGACCGACAGAAGTTCCAGCATAGTTTTCATCATGGCATTGGCAAAGGGCGAGCCTTTGGCTGCGGCCTGCTGCAGATTGTGCCCGTTGTTGATGCGCTTTTTTCCTGATGGTTAAACAATTTATTAAGGATAATCTTATGACTACCCCGTTCAGAAACACCCGTATTGAGTTTCATATTTTGCAGTCTTTCCCGGTGACCTGCCTTAACCGCGATGACGTGGGGGCTCCCAAGTCCGCTATCGTCGGTGGTGTGTCGCGCGCCAGAGTGTCATCGCAGTGCTGGAAGCGCCAGGTTCGTCTGGCGCTGCCAGATTTTGGTATTCGTCTCGGGGTGCGTAGTAAAAAAATTGCTTCATTGCTGGCCAATGCCTGTCGCACAGTAGGGGCGAGCGAAGAACAGGCCACTCACTGCGGTGAGGCGATGGCCGCTTTTTTCTCCGACGATACCCTGTTGTTTCTCAGCGAGGCTGAGGCTGCCGCATTTGCCGCTTATGCGCAGGAAAAAGATTTTGACGCCGAGAGCCTGAAAGACAAAGAACTGGTCAAAGTCGCCAAAAAGGTGGTTAACAATACCCTGGATGCCCTGGATATTGCGCTTTTCGGCCGTATGGTGGCCAAAGCGGCGGATATGAACGTTGAGGCGGCGGCATCGTTCGCGCATGCCATTTCCACCCATAAAGTGAGTAATGAGGTCGAGTTTTTTACCGCCGTGGATGACTGTAAAACGGAGGATGAAAGCGGTTCGGCACATATGGGCAGCCTGGAGTTTAATTCGGCGACCTACTATCGCTATGTCAGCCTGGATCTCGGGCAACTGGCGCAGACGTTGGGTGAGGACGCCGATATAAAAACCGCCGTCGCTGCTTTTGTTAAGGCACTCTATGTCGCCGTCCCCTCAGCCCGACAGACAACGCAGTCCGGAGCCTGCCCGTGGGAATATGCTCGCGTGTTACTGCGTAAAGGTCAGGGTCTGCAGGCTTCATTCGAGCAGCCCGTTAAGAGTCAGGGGGAAGGCTTCTTATCCCCCAGTAAATCGGCGCTCAAAGACTGGTTGCATACAAAAGAAAAACTCTCTGGCTCCTTGTTCGGCAAACAAGGCGATTACGAGTGGGGCGAGGATCTTGACTACAGCATTGACCGCCTGATCGCTGACTTGCAGTCACATCTGTAATGGACGGTGAAGATGAGCCAAACTACGCACTATATGCTGCTGTGGCTTGAAGGGCCGCTGCAGTCCTGGGGATTCGATTCAAAGTTCGGAGTACGCGATACGCTGAATTTCCCGACCCGCTCGGGCATTCTGGGGCTGATTTGCTGTGCACGAGGCGCCGCGGGGCCAGAGGTCGAGTGGCTGGCGGAGATGAATAACCTGCCGATGGAGGTTCGCGCCTACGCCCGAACCGACAAGCAGGGCCAGCCGCTCCTGCGCGAGCCGACATTGTGCGACTTCCAGATGGTGGGCAGCGGTTACGACGACAGCGATCCGTGGCAAAGCCTGCTGATCCCTAAAACAACCGATGGAAAGAAAGCCGTAGGTGGTGGAACTAAAATGACCTACCGCTACTACCTCCAGGATGCCGTTTTCGCCGTGGTGATGACGCTTGGCAGTAAGCAGGCTGAGTTATTGCCGGAGGCTTTGCAAAATCCGGTATGGGATTTGTATCTGGGGCGCAAGAGCTGTGTACCTACTGAGCTTATCTACCAGGGTATCTTTGACAGCGCAGAATCGGCCTGGCAGCAGGCACAGAAGTTAGCCGATAGCAAGCAGCGAGCATTGAGCTATACGGTCATTGAAGGGGAAGGGGATGGCGATGTCATCACGCTAAATGATGTCCCGCTGCAGTTTGGTCGACATAAGCGTTACCGGGATCGCCAGGTGACTGTGCTGGAGTTAGGCTAATGGCCCAGGGGGAGAGGCTGTTTGTCAAAGTTACCCGCGAACTCCTGCCTCAGGTAAAAGATAAGTATCCTTTTCTCTACCTTGAGCGCGGGCGGCTGGAGATCGATGACAGCAGTGTTAAATGGGTTGATGCGGATGGCAACGTGGTGCCTCTCCCGGTGGCGACCATCAACACGCTGCTGCTTGGCCCCGGGACAACTGTGACTCATGAGGCGATCAAAACCGCAACCGCGGCTAACTGCGCGGTGTGCTGGGTGGGCGAGGATAGTCTGCTGTTTTATGCCGCCGGTTTTTTGCCTACTGCAGATACCCGCAATCTTAAAGCTCAGATGGCGCTGGCCTGCGATGCGTCGTCTGCCCTCAAGGTTGCCCGAGGGATGTTTGCTAAACGCTTTCCGGATGCCGATCTGGAGGGTAAAAGTTTAAACAGCATGATGGGCATGGAGGGGAGTCGGGTTCGCGCATTGTATCAGCAAAAAGCGCAGGAGTATGGCGTCGGCTGGAAAGGGCGTCAGTTTACACCAGGCAAGTTTGAACTGAGTGACCTGACAAACCAGGTACTGACATCCACCAACGCCGCCCTGTATGGCATTTTATGCTCGGTTGTGCATGCGATGGGCTACTCGCCGCATATCGGCTTTATCCATTCAGGTAGCCCTTTACCGTTTGTCTATGATCTGGCCGACCTTTACAAAGAACGGCTCTGTATTGATTTGGCATTTTCACTCTCGAGGGAAATGGCGGGCCGCTACGATAAACACAAAGTCTCTGAGGCATTCAGAAAGCGAGTGATAGCCCTGGATTTGCTCAACCTGATTGCGGCCGATATTAATGAGCTGATGGGAGGAAAAGGTGCTCGTCGTACTGGCAAATGATCTGCCGCCAGCGGTCCGTGGACGAATGAAGCTGTGGTTTGTCGAACCCCGGCCAAATGTTTTCGTCTCAGGCGTCAAAGATTCGGTCGCGCAAACCGTTGTTGATTATTTGATTCAGTACACGCCTGTGGAATCAGGCCTGATGCTGTTTCGCAGTATTCCTCAACCGCCTGGCTATGAAATTCGCTACAAGGGTGAGGTCAGGAAGCCGATTATTGATATTAGTGGGTTACAGCTGATTATTGAAACCCTAAAACTGTCGTAATACGTGGATATAGTGGTTAAATTCTCGCTCTTTCACAATATGTTGGTGTCTTCCCCACGCACGTGGGGGTGTTTCCAGGTTGAAGCGATCTATGGCCCTGTGCATTCCGTCTTCCCCACGCACGTGGGGGTGTTTCTAGCGTCATTGCGTAAACGGCTGGCGCGTGCGGGTCTTCCCCACGCATGTGGGGGTGTTTCCATTTACGGCCAGTGCCGCGTCTTTCCTGACCTGTCTTCCCCACGCATGTGGGGGTGTTTCCATCGATACGGGCGGCTATACCTCATCCACAGGGTCTTCCCCACGCATGTGGGGGTGTTTCCTGGATGCTCTGCTCTCGATAGTAGCGGACGCGGTCTTCCCCACGCATGTGGGGGTGTTTCCGGGGCTCACCTGCGTAGTTGTTGGCCGTCAGCGTCTTCCCCGCGCATGTGGGGTGTTTCCATGATTACCTCGTATCAGAGCGGCCGCTATCTGTCTTCCCCACGCATGTGGGGTTTAGCACTAAGCGGAATACTCGTATTAGAATAAATATTTTATAGCCAGCGCAACTAAAATAATTTTTAGCTAATGAAACTGTCGTTTGGGAGAGGTAGGAATATTTTATTGCGATAGAGAAGGGAACTGTTTAAAACAATAATGGCGAATGATTATTATAAAATGAAGGATAGGGAATTCATATGTTTCGACTTTACCAGCCACATGATTTAATACGCCAATTAAATCCTGAAGACTTTCAATATATTTTGACACCAGCAGGTTCGCTAAGAGAAGCGTGTATACATTACGACCTCTCCTGTGAGGCGAATGGTCACAGCCTCGCTTTTGGCCTACCGAAGGAAATATACAATTCATCTCCACATAAAAGGCCATATGAACGAAGGCAACGTAGCTATGCAGATCCTATCTACGATGAGGTAGAGCACAGGCTACAAATTGGCTGGCTTGTTGGTGTGGATATCTCCAGGTGTTGGAGCAGTGACAGAAATCCATTTTACATCGACGACAATGGCGATTTAATTTTTACCCCTACTACTTCGTTATACCATGCGTGGTTTAAGGACGAAATTATGAACGCCTACAGGCACACGATTGCCGATCGCCAAGGAAGGAGGCCAGCTCCCACTCAGCGTATACAACACAATTATAATGGCTCAAGAATCGCACCAGCGTCAAAGACACTAAACAGCAAGACCATTGGCCGACTGCTAGCCGCTGGCGGTGTATATAATGGCAACATTGAAGGATTCCATGAAACAGCGTTGCAACTAGGTGGTGATGCGCCTGCAGGTTACGACCAGATTATGGACAATAAAGGATTACTCGTTGCTGGAGCCTCTTTCGCGGCAGGATTAACAATGGGTAGATTGAATCCTTTAAGTGAGTTAGATGAGTTATCGAGTCTCAGTAAAATACCAGCCTTTGAAAGCCCGTATGTAAAGGGCTTCATCTCTGAGAACGGTACGTTAGTGAATGCTGAACACGCCGTTATCGATCCGAAAAAACTCGCGACGTACGCTTTAGATTCAACACATCCTACAGGCGGTCATAAGGCTCGGGTGTTTGAGTCTGCCCTGGGGTACAACCCAACGAATGCGGATGTCTTAGCAGCACGAATTCAGAAGGGCGTATTATCGGCCCCAGCAAAGATATTGCAGACAAACAACTACGGTCAAACAATGGCTGTAGATATGCCAATTTTAGGCGTCAATGGTGAAACGGCGGTCATCCGTACAGGCTGGATGTATGAAACAGATGCGCTCGTTCCTCGCCTGACAACTATTTACGTTAAATAGGGAAATAAACATGAAAAGAGCCGAATTAGACGTTGTGGTTTTAGGTGAGGATTTACCGAATGAAGGGCTGGTAAAAGGAACGCTTGGTACGATTGTTATGGTTTTTAATGCGCCAACAACTGGCTATCTGGTCGAGTTTTGCGACGAGAAAGGAAAAACAATCGCAATGCCAGTTTTATTCCCCGCCCAGCTAAAGCGCTATTTCACGATTGTTAACCTGAAGTCTCTGATGGTTGAAGGTAATTATCCCGTAGCCGACCCTGTAGACTCAGACGTCATGGCAGATTTAATGCACAAAGTCGCGCCTGCTGAATGGGAGGACAAGAAAAGAAGGGTCTATGAGGATATTCAACGACTGTTGATTAGTCGGCCGGACTACGCGGATATGTTCAATATTATGGATGGGGGTGAGTACAATGGCATGACATTGTACAGCCTGGTGCAGGCAGAGAACGGTGAACCTGCATGGTCGAATATCTTTGTTCGAAACTTTGATACGCGTATTAACGAAATCTATGTCGATCCGAACCTCAATGACAAAGTAGTGATTGGTGAAGAGGGCATGTCCGTGATTGTCTACAGCTTCACAGATGACCGTTTCGAAATCCGCGATAAAGTCTCCTCGGATTATGTCATTGAGTCACATACCCACTTCACCGGACTGTTGTCCGCCCTCATTGAGTCGGTCAGCTGAATCCGAGACATCCATACCTTCAGCGTTTCCCACGGACGTGGGAATTTTTTTCCGCTCGGCTTACCCCGCCAGATGGCACACGGCTTCAATATTGTGCCCGTCTGGCGCAATCACAAAGGCGGCGTAGTAACTGGCGTGGTAGTTTGGCCGTACCCCCGGCGCGCCGTTGTCCTTTCCTCCGGCGGCCAGCGCCGCCTGCCAGAAGGCATCGACCTGCTCGCGGCTGTCGGCGCGAAAGGCAATGTGCAGCGGCGCTGGTTTTTCCGCACTTTGATAGAGGCATAGAGAAACATCGCCGCTGCCGGCCAGCTCTGCGCCGTAGGTCGGCTCGCCTTCGCCAACCAGCGTTACGCCAAGCGGGGCCAGGGCCTGTAAAAAGAACGTTTTGCTGGCGGCATAGTCGCTAGCGCCGAATTTCACATGATCGAACATATCTTCTCTTCTCCTGTGGATGGGGATCGCCAGCTGAACGCGTTAGCCGGGAAATAGATGCAAAATAGTTAACAACGGTTATTAACTTTTTTAACAGCTCAAAATGTTTAATTATTCCTAATACGAGTATTTACAGACGTTTAATCTGCCATGTACCATAAACAAAAAATAACATTTGTGATACAAGTCACTCTTTTATGGCGCATGGGTAAGCTCAGCGCGGTGTGAATGCCGCTGGTTTACCGCCTCAAGGTTATGGCAGCACCCTTCTCACGATGACATTCCGGTGAATTTCTCTCCGATTTCCCGCGTTTCGTTGAGAATCGTCTACTATCCAAACGATAACCCTATAAATGATATCGCCTCTGGCGATGTTTTATCCGACTTGCCGGGCCGGGCCAGACGCTAAGCGGTTTGAAAGCGCAATGGTATCGGTTCCAGCACGACATTCACTGGGTTTGTCTGCGACAAAAACAGTAATTTTCAATGACAGGAATGTGATGATGTCGAGCGAGAAAACCAACAATTCCAGGCGTGATTTCCTGGTGAAATCGATGGCGCTGATCCCGACGGTGGTGATCGGCGGCGCGGGAGCAGGGGCCATTGGCGTGGCCACCAGCGCGACCGCGCAGGCGGCCCCCGCGTCTGAGCCTGCTTCCGGGAACACGGCGGCGGCCAGCGACTGGAAGCCGCAGTTCTTCAACGATCGTGAGTGGGCGTTTATCAACGCCGCCGTCGCTCGCTTAATCCCGGCGGATGAACTCGGTCCCGGCGCCAAAGAGGCCGGCGTCCCGGAGTTTATCGACCGCCAGCTCAATACCCCCTACGCCACCGGCTCCATCTGGTATATGCAGGGGCCCTTTAACCCCGACGTGCCGAAAGAGATGGGTTATCAGCTGCCGCTGGTGCCTAAACAGATCTATAACCTCGGGATCGCTGATGCCGAGGCGTGGTGCCAGGACAAATATCATAAAACCTTCGCTGAACTGAGCAGCGAGCAGCAGGACGAGGCGCTCGGCCTGTGGGAATCCGGCAAAGCCGAGTTCAAACAGCTGCCGGCCTCGCTGTTCTTCACCTATCTGCTACAGAACACCCGCGAAGGGTTCTTCAGCGACCCGATCCATGGCGGCAATAAAGGCATGGTCGGCTGGACGCTGATTAATTTTCCCGGCGCGCGCGCCGACTTTATGGACTGGGTTGAACGGGGCGAACGCTACCCCTTCCCGCCGGTATCAATTAATGGGGAGAGGGCGTAATTATGGCCACCGTATTGAAAAAAACCGATGTCGCGATCGTCGGCTTCGGCTGGGTTGGGGCAATCATGGCCAAAGAGCTGACCGAAGCCGGGCTCAACGTCGTCGCGCTGGAGCGCGGCCCGATGCGCGACACCTGGCCGGATGGCGCCTATCCGCAGGTGATTGATGAGCTGACCTACAACATCCGCCGCAAGCTGTTCCAGGATCTGTCGAAAAGCACTGTCACCATCCGGCATAACACCAGCCAGCAGGCGGTGCCGTATCGCCAGCTGGCGGCCTTCCTGCCGGGTACCGGCGTGGGCGGTGCAGGGCTGCACTGGTCCGGCGTCCATTTCCGCGTCGATCCCATCGAACTGCGGATGCGCAGCCACTATGAAGAACGCTACGGCAAAAACTTCATTCCCCAGGATATGATCATCCAGGATTTCGGTGTCACCTACGACGAGCTGGAACCGTTCTTCGATAAAGCGGAAAAAGTGTTCGGCACCTCCGGGACCGCCTGGTCGATCAAAGGCAAGGTGGTCGGCAAAGGCCGCGGCGGCAACGCCTTCGCCCCGGACCGCTCAGACGACTTCCCGCTGCCGGCGCAGAAAAACACCTGGTCGGCGCAGCTGTTTGAAAAAGCGGCGCTGGAAGTGGGGTATCACCCCTATAACCTGCCGTCGGCCAACACTTCCGACTCCTATACCAACCCCTACGGCGCGCAGATGGGCCCGTGCAACTTCTGCGGTTTCTGCAGCGGCTACGCCTGCTACATGTACTCCAAAGCCTCGCCGAACGTGAACATCCTGCCGGCGCTGCGCCAGGAAAAACGCTTTGAGCTGCGGACCAACGCCAACGTGCTGAAGGTCAACCTGACCGACGACAAATCCCGCGCCACCGGCGTGACCTACGTCGACGGCCAGGGGCGCGAAATGGAACAGCCGGCGGACCTGGTGATTATCGGCGCCTTCCAGTTCCACAACGTGCACCTGATGCTGCTCTCCGGGATCGGCAAACCGTACAATCCGGAGACCGGCGAAGGGGTGGTGGGGCGTAACTTCGCCTACCAGAACATGACCACCATCAAGGCCATTTTCGACAAAGACACCTATACCAACCCGTTTATCGGCGCGGGCGGCAACGGCGTCGGGGTCGACGACTTCAACGCCGACAACTTCGACCACGGCGCGGCGGGCTTTGTGGGCGGTTCGCCATTCTGGGTCAACCAGGCCGGGACCAAGCCCATCTCCGGTTTCCCGGTACCGCCGGGCACCCCGGCGTGGGGCAGCAAGTGGAAAGCGGCGGTTGCCGATACCTACACCCATCACCTGTCGATGGATGCCCACGGCGCGCACCAGTCCTATCGGCAGAACTACCTCGATCTTGATCCGAACTACAAAAACGTCTTCGGCCAGCCGCTGCTGCGCATGACCTTCGACTGGCAGGAAAACGACATCAAGATGGCGCAGTTTATGTTCGATAAGATGGCGCCGATCGCCAAAGCGATGAAGCCGAAATATATCCTCGGCAGCCCGAAAAACGCCAACAGCCACTTTGATACCACCACCTACCAGACCACCCATATGAACGGCGGGGCGGTAATGGGGGAAGATCCGAAAACCAGCGCCGTGAACCGTTATCTGCAAAGCTGGGACGTGCATAACGTCTTCGTCATCGGCGCCTCCGCGTTCCCGCAGGGGCTGGGCTACAACCCAACCGGCACGGTGGCCGCGCTGGCCTACTGGTCAGCGAAGGCGATCCGCGAGCAGTATCTGAAAAATCCGGGACCCCTGGTGCAGGCATAAAGGAAGGCAGATGATGAAAATGCAATGGTTATCGGCCCTGGTGCTTGGGGCATTGAGCTGCGCGGCTTTTGCCGAAGAGGCGCCTGCGGACAGCAATCTGATTAAGCAGGGGGAGTATCTGGCGCGGGCGGGGGACTGTGTCGCCTGCCACACCAACGGCAAAGCGGGGAAACCTTTCGCCGGCGGTTTGCCGATGGAGACGCCGATCGGCACCATCTACTCCACCAATATCACGCCGGATAAAGAACACGGCATCGGCGGGTACACCTTCGAAGAGTTCGACGACGCGGTGCGCAAGGGCGTGCGGAAAGACGGTTCCACGCTCTATCCGGCGATGCCGTATCCCTCGTTCGCGCGGATCAGTGAAGCGGACATGCGCGCCATGTACGCCTACTTTATGCATGGCGTGGAACCGGTGAATGCCGCCAACAAGGACACCGACATCCCGTGGCCGCTGTCGATGCGCTGGCCGCTGGCGTTCTGGCGCGGCATCTTCGCCCCGACGCCGAGCGACTTTGTCGCCAACCCGCAGGTTGACCCGGTGCTGGAGCGCGGCCGCTATCTGGTGGAAGGCCTGGGCCACTGCGGTGCCTGCCATACCCCGCGCAGTCTGACGATGCAGGAAAAAGCGCTCAGCGAAAGCGAAGGCGATGATTACCTGGCGGGCAGCAATGCGCCGATTGACGGCTGGGTCGCCTCCAGCCTGCGCGGCGAAAACCGCGACGGTCTGGGGACCTGGAGCGAGGCTGAGCTGGCCGAGTTCCTGAAAACCGGACGCAACGATAAATCGGTGGTCTTCGGCGGCATGAGCGATGTGGTGGAGCACAGTCTGCAGTATCTTTCTGATGACGACATCACCGCCATCGCCCGCTATCTGAAGTCGCTCCCGCCGCGCGGCGGCAAACAGACCCCAGCCCCGGTGGAAGACAGCGTGGCGAAAGATCTGTGGAAGGGTAACGACAGTAAAATCGGCGCCGCGCTGTACGTTGATAACTGCGCCGCCTGCCACCGCACCGACGGCGCGGGCTATAAACGCGCCTTCCCGTCGCTGAAGGGCAACCCGGTGGTACAGACCGAAGATGCCACTTCGCTTATCCATATCGTTCTGACCGGGAGCACCACGCCGGCGGTGAAAGATGCGGTCTCCAACCTGACCATGCCGTCGTTCGGCTGGCGTCTGGACGACCAGCAGGTGGCGGATGTGGTCAACTTCATCCGCACCAGTTGGGGCAACAATGCGCCGGCGGTCAGCGCCAGCGATGTGGCGAAGGTGCGTAAGGAGACCGCAGCGCAAGATGAGAAGGCGTTAGGCAACGCCGATATCTCGAAGCTGCCGGGGGCCGGACAGTAATCGTCAGGGTTGCGTCGCCCGCGCGGCGCAACCCATACTTAGCCACGACGTAAAATACTGTCTGAATCAAGGAGTTTGCCTTCATGCTGCATGCAGAGCGACTGACCTGCATCGTTGACGATCGACCGCTATTTGCGGCGCTGACGCTGTCCCTCGCTGCCGGCGAGCTGCTGCAGGTCGCCGGTGATAACGGCGCGGGGAAAACCTCGCTGCTGCGGATCCTTTGCGGCCTGGCGCGCCCGGAAAGCGGGGTGGTGAGCTGGCAGGGGCAGCCGCTGGCGAAGGTCCGGGAGTCATTTCATCGTCAGTTGCTGTGGCTGGGCCATAAACCCGGCGTCAACGCGGCGCTGACCGCCGATGAAAACCTGCGTTTCTTCTTTCCATCCAGCCGCCTTCAGCAGCGGGAAAGCGCCCTCGCCGCCGTCGGCCTGGCGGGCTATGAAGACCTCCCCTTGAGCCAGCTCTCCGCCGGGCAGCAGCGGCGGGTGGCGCTGACCCGCCTGTGGTTAACCGACGCGCCGCTGTGGATCCTCGATGAGCCGTTCACCGCGCTCGACGCCACGGCGATGGAAACCCTGACCCGCCGCCTGGAGCAGCACGCCCGGCAGGGGGGAAGTGCGATCCTCACGACTCATCAGCCGCTGCGGCCGCTGCGCTGTCCGTTGCGCACCCTGCGCCTCGGCGGCGACGCGGGAGGCGGGCAATGATGCGAGCGCTGTTGGCCCGGGAACTGCGCCTGGCGTGGCGCAGCGGGGCGGAGATCCTCAATCCGCTCTGGTTCTTTCTGATCGTCATCACCCTGTTTCCGTTCGGCGTCGGCGCCGCGCCACAGCTGCTGGCGCAGATTGCGCCGGGCGTGGTGTGGGTCGCCGCGCTGCTGGCGGCGCTGCTGGTGATGGATCGGTTGTTTCGCGACGACTGGCAGGACGGTTCCCTGGAGCAACTGATGCTCCTGCCGACGCCGCTGGTGGCGGTTGTGCTGGTGAAGGTGGTTGCCCACTGGATGATGAGCGGCCTGCCGCTGCTGATCGTCTCGCCGCTGGCGGCGCTGCTGCTGGGGATGAGTCTGCACGATGCCGGCGTGCTGGCGCTGACCTTGCTGCTCGGCACCCCGACGCTCAGTTTTCTCGGCGCGGTGGGGGTTGGCCTGACGGTCGGCCTGAAGCGCGGCGGCGTCCTGCTGAGCCTGCTGGTGCTGCCGCTGGCGGTGCCGCTGCTGATTTTCGCCACCGCGGCCTGCCAGGCGGCAGCGGCCGGGCTCCCGGTCAGCGGCTATCTGGCGATGCTGGCGGCGTTCTTAACCGCCAGCGCCACCCTGTGCCCGTTCGCCACCGCCGCCGCGCTGCGGCTGACCGTGCAATAATTCGCTGCGCCTGCGGGCGCGGCCATCATAACCGTGTGAGTAAGCGTCTATGTGGAAAGCGTTACATCAACTGGCGATCCCCGAGCGGCTGTACCGTCTGTGCGGATGCTGGATCCCCTGGCTGGCGGCGTTGAGCGCGCTGTTGCTGGTCATCGGCCTGGGGTGGGGCTTTGGCTTCGCCCCCGCGGACTATCAGCAGGGGGAAAGCTATCGGATCATGTACCTTCACGTCCCGGCGGCGATGTGGTCGATGGGGCTGTACCTGGCGATGGCCGTCGCGGCCTTCGTCGGGGTGGTCTGGCAGATCAAAATGGCCGACCTGGCGATCGCCGCCCTGGCGCCGGTGGGGGCGGTCTGCACCCTGGTGGCACTGGTCAGCGGCGCGGCATGGGGTAAGCCGATGTGGGGAACCTGGTGGATCTGGGACGCCCGCCTGACCTCAGAGCTGGTGCTGCTGTTTCTTTACGCCGGAGTCATCGCCCTGTGGCACGCCTTTGACGACCGGCGGCTGGCCGGGCGCGCGGCCGGGATCCTCGTCCTGGTCGGGGTGGTCAATCTGCCCATCATTCATTACTCGGTCTACTGGTGGAACACCCTGCACCAGGGCTCGACCAACCTGCAGCAAACCATCGACCCAAGCATGCGTCTGCCGCTGCGGATCTGCATCTTTGCCTTCCTCATGCTGTCGGTCACGCTGACCCTGATGCGCCTGCGTAACCTGATCCTGCAGCTGGAGCGCCGTCGACCGTGGGTGGTGGCGCTGGTGAATAAAGGAGCTGCCCGATGAGCCCCGCCTTTTCGTCTTTCGCCGCCTTCCTGAATATGGGCGGCTATGCCGTGTACGTCTGGCTGGCGGTGGCCGTGGCGGTCGCCGCCTTTGGCCTGCTGACGGTGCATACCCTGTGGGCGCGGCGGGCGCTGTTCCATGAGGTACGACGCCAGCAGGCGCGCGAGCGGCGGATCGCTGCCGCCCGCGAACACGACAAGGAGGCCGCTGATGCAAGCGCGTCGTAAAACCCGGCTGTATATCGTGCTGGCGGTGCTCGCCGGCCTCGGGCTGACCGTCAGCCTGACGCTGTACGCCCTTAGCAGCAATATCGATCTGTTCTACACCCCGGGGGAAATTATCTACGGCAAAACGGAAACCCGGGCGCTGCCCCATACCGGGCAGCGGCTGCGGGTGGGGGGCTACGTTCAGCCGGGCTCCCTGCAGCGCGACCCGCAAACCCTCGACGTGCGCTTTAAGCTGTATGACGCCCGCGGGGTCGTGGACGTCAGCTATAAGGGCATTCTGCCGGACCTGTTCCGTGAGGGTCAGGGCGTGGTGGCCCAGGGCGTACTGGACGGCGAGCGGCATATTACCGCCCAGCAGGTGCTGGCCAAACATGATGAAAATTACACGCCGCCGGAGGTGAAAAACGCCATGACGCCGGAGAAAACGAGGGCGCAGCCATGATGCCGGAGCTGGGCAACTTTTTACTGTGTCTGGCGGCGGGGTTGGCGCTGCTCCTGAGCATCTATCCCCTGTGGGGCGCGGCGCGGCAGGATCGGCGGCTGATGGCCCTGGCCCGGCCGCTGGCCTGCGGGCTGTTCGCCTGTATCGGCGTCGCCTTCCTGCTGCTGGTGCACGCCTTTGTGGTCAATGACTTTACCGTCCGCTACGTGGCGGAAAACTCCAACAGCGCGCTGCCGGTGTGGTATCGGGTGGCGGCGACCTGGGGGGCGCACGAGGGCTCGCTGCTGCTGTGGGTCCTGCTGCTCAGCGTCTGGACCTTCGCCGTCGCCATCTTCAGCCGCCGAATGCCGCTCGACGCCGTCGCCCGGGTGCTGGCGGTGATGGGGATGATCGCCTTTGGGTTCCTGCTGTTTATCCTCTTTACCTCCAACCCGTTCAGCCGCGGCCTGCCGCAGTACCCCATTGATGGCCGCGACCTCAATCCGCTGCTGCAGGATATCGGCATGATTTTCCATCCGCCGATCCTCTATATGGGTTACGTCGGCTTCTCGGTGGCTTTCGCCTTCGCCATCGCCTCGCTGCTGGCGGGGCGGCTGGATACTGCCTGGGCGCGCTGGTCGCGTCCCTGGACCCAGGCGGCATGGATGTTCCTCACCCTCGGCATCGTGCTGGGCTCGGCGTGGGCCTACTACGAACTGGGCTGGGGCGGCTGGTGGTTCTGGGATCCGGTGGAAAACGCCTCGTTTATGCCGTGGCTGGTGGGAACCGCGCTGCTGCACTCCCTGGCGGTAACCGAGAAGCGCGGCAGCTTCCGCGCCTGGACGGTGCTGCTGGCCATCGCCGCCTTCTCCCTGTGTCTTCTGGGCACCTTCCTGGTGCGCTCCGGGGTGCTGGTCTCAGTGCATGCCTTCGCCTCGGATCCGTCGCGCGGGCTGTTTATTCTGGTACTGCTGATTGTCGCCATCGGCGGATCGCTGCTGCTGTACGCCCTGAAGGGCGGCCGGGTGCGGGCGCGGGTGGAACATACGCTGTGGTCGCGCGAGTCGTTCCTGCTTGGCAACAATATCTTGCTGATGGCCGCGATGCTGGTGGTGCTCCTCGGAACGCTGCTGCCGCTGGTGCATAAAGAGCTGGGCCTCGGCAGCATCTCCATTGGCGAGCCGTTCTTCAATACCATGTTCACCGCCCTGATGGCGCCTTTTGCGCTGCTGCTGGGGCTGGGACCGCTGATCCGCTGGCGGCGCGATGACGTCGCCAGGCAGATTAAACGCCTGATTATTGCCCTGGTGGTGACGTTGTCACTTTCTCTGGCGCTGCCGTGGCTGCTGCAGGACCGTATCACCGCCATGGCGGTCATCGGCCTGATGATGGCCCTGTGGGTGCTGATCTTCGCCCTGATGGAGGTTCACGAACGGGCCACCCATCGCCACGGCTTCTGGCGCGGCCTGCGCACCCTGACCCGCAGCCAGTGGGGGATGGTGCTCGGTCACGTCGGCGTGGCGGTGACCGTTATCGGCATCACCTTCAGCCAGAACTACAGCGTGGAACGCGATGTACGGATGCGCCCCGGCGACAGTATCGATATCCACCGCTATCACTTTGTGTTTAATGGCGTGCGCAATATCGTCGGCCCCAACTGGACCGGCGGCGAAGGCATTATTGCCGTGACCCGCAACGGCCGCCCGGAAGCGACGCTGTATGCCGAGAAGCGCTTTTACACCGCCAGCCGGATGATGATGACCGAGGCGGCGATCAGCGGCGGGCTGACCCGCGATCTGTACGCCGCGCTGGGGGAAGAGTTGAGCGACGGCAGCTGGGCGGTGCGTCTGTACTATAAACCGTTCGTTCGCTGGATCTGGTACGGCGGGGTACTGATGGCCCTCGGCGGTCTGTGCTGCATGCTCGACCCGCGCTACCGGATGCGTAAGAAGCTGCAGGAGGCCTCATGAACCGGAAGCTACTGTTTATCCCGCTGGTGCTGTTTCTGGCACTGGCCGCTGCGCTGTTCTGGCAACTGATGCGCAACGCCGATGGCGATGACCCGACGACCCTCGAGTCGGCGCTGATTGGCAAACCGCTGCCGGAATTTCGCCTTGAAGCGCTGAATACCCCCGGCCAGACGCTGGACCGGCGCACGCTGATTGACGGCAAGCCGCTGCTGCTTAACGTCTGGGCCACCTGGTGTCCAACCTGTCGCGCCGAGCATCAGTTTCTCAACGGCCTGGCGCAGCAGGGCGTGCGGGTGGTGGGGATGAACTACAAAGACGATCGGCAGAAGGCGATGAGCTGGCTGCAGCGCCTGGGGAACCCGTACATGCTGAGCCTGTACGATGGCAACGGCATGCTTGGCCTGGATCTCGGGGTCTATGGCGCGCCGGAGACGTTTCTCATCGACGGTCAGGGCATCATCCGCTGGCGGCACGCCGGCGACCTGAACGAACGGGTGTGGCGCGAGGAGCTCCAGCCGCTGTGGGATCAATACAACCGGAGGGCGGGCTGATGAGATGTGCAATGGTCATCCTGCTGGCGCTGATGCTGACCGGCCAGGCGTGGGCCGCCATCGACACCTGGCAGTTTAAGGATGAGGCCCAGGAGCAGGCCTTCCGCGAGATCACCTCCCAGCTGCGCTGCCCGAAATGCCAGAACAACAGCATCGCCGACTCAAACGCGATGATTGCCGCTGATATGCGGCAGAAGGTGTACGAGCTGATGCAGCAGGGGAAAACGAAAGGGCAGATCGTTGACTATATGGTGGCCCGCTACGGTCATTTTGTCAGCTACGAGCCGCCCCTGACCGCGGGCACGGTGCTGCTGTGGCTGGGGCCGGGGCTGTTCGTGCTGGCGGGCGCGGGGGTGATTATCGCCCGCGCGCGTCGTCGCGACATTCCTGACGCGGCGCTCAGCGCCGAAGAGCGCCAGCGTCTGGCGGCATTATTGAAAGAAGGAAAAGAACGATGAGCCTGTTGGTGGTTATCGTCGCGCTGCTGCTGGCTGGCGCGCTGGGGCTGCTTTATTACCCGTGGCCGGGCAAAGGGGCGGTGGACCGCGATACCCTCAACCGCGCTCTGTACCAGTCGCGTCTGCAGGAGCTGGCGCAGGAGCGTGGCGAGGACAACCCGGCGCTGGTCGTCGAGCTGCAGCGCACGCTGCTGACGGATATTCCGCCCCAGGCAAAGCCTGACGAACGGCCACTAAGCCGCTGGGCGCTGCTTCCGGGCGCGCTGCTGCTGGTGGTCCTGAGTCTGGGCCTGTATCTGAAAACCAGCGATATTGGCCAGGTGCTGCTCTGGCAGCAGGCTGAACGGCATTATCCTGCGTTGTTGCAGCAGGTTAAGGACCCGACGGCGGCACCGCTGCGTATGGATGAGCTGGCGGAGCTGCGGCTCGGGCTGCGCAGCCATCTGCAGGATACCCCGAACGACCTCGCCGGCTGGCAGCTGCTTGGGCGTCTTGGCCTGTTGTTGAACGATGGCGAGACGGCGATCGGCGCCTTTGGCCGGGCGCATGATCTGGCGGCGGATGACCCGGCGGCGGTTTTCGATTACGCCAGCGCGCTGGTGCGGGCGGGAGATAGCGGTCAGGTTCGGATGGGCGAGTTGCTGCTGCGTGACCTGCATCAGCGGCAGCCGAACAGCCTGCCGGTGCTGGAGATGCTGGCCCTGAGCGCGGTGCGTAATGAAGATTACCCCGAAGCCGTGGCAGCCCTGCAGGCGTTACTGGCCCGGCTGCCGGAAGGGGATGCGCGGCGCGAGGCGATCGTCCGCCAGCTGGCGCAAGCGCAGCAGCAGGCGCAGTAACAGCCCGGCGGCGCTGCGCAGGCGCGGGCCAGGGGCATGCCACCAGAAGAGTACGGGCGGCCCTGTTTTTGTAGGCCGGGTCAGGCGCAGCCGCCACCCGGCAAAATAACGGCACAAGAGTGGCACAACCGCGTAGCCCGGATAAGGCGCCACGCGCCGCCATCCGGGATTTTCCGAGTCGGCGCTACGCTTAGCCGCTAGCGCGTTACGTCTCCTGGTGTCGATCACGCCTGCTGTGTGCCAGAGCGGACGTCGTAATGTTTGTTCAGCTAACACCCGTTGAGCGTTTCATAATGATATCTCTCTGGGGATCTGTCCCAACCTGGAAGATATGTTCACCCACCTCGGTAAACCCAAGCTTACGGTAAAAAGAGATTGCCCTTGGGTTATGTTCCCAGACACCTAACCAGACAATATCCGATCCCTGTGCCGCAAATTCAGCAAAGCACTTGTGTATCAGCGCTTGTGCAAAACCTTTGCCATGATAAGGTTCATCGATATACAGACACAGGATTTCCCCGGCGTGAATGCTATTTACACAGGGAGGAAATGCTTCCCACCTCAGTTGGGCATACCCTATCAGTTTGCTTTCGTATTCGCAGACTAATGTAATCCAGTCTTCTCTGAGGATTTCTTGCAACTGAGTATCTGTTGAATAACTTGCCTGGCAGTGAAGCTCCATATCCTTCTGAGTATTACCCGCCTCAAACGTTTTTCTAAAGGTGCGTTCGGCTAAAATGGCAAGCTCTTCTGCATCAGAGGGACGGGCCCTACGGATTAACATTTATCATTACTCTCAAAAAATAGTCTTACTTTTGCCCGGGTTGACGATAAATATCGGGTCGATTGATTTGCCAGACAAAATCTGGTTGGTTCAATGGGTTATACCCCAGCTTCTGGTAGAGCCAGGGCGCGCTAGAGGTTACCAGCATTATCCGTCGCAGGCGTGACATCACGGGATGGGCGTGACAGCATTCAATCAGCCAACGACCAAGACCACTTTTCTGATACTCGTTCAGCACGTAGACGTCGCACAAATAACCAAAAGTGGCATAGTCGGTGACCAGACGGGCGAAGCCGATTTGTCTTGTTCCATCCAGAAGCGCAAAACAAAGGCTGTTCTGGATTGATATTCTGACCGTTTCAGCATCAATGCCAGGCGCCCAGGACGATTGCGAGAGGTAATCGTGAATGGCTTCCAGCTGAAAAAAGGCGGGATCGGTTGTGACAGTAAACTGGCCTTGGGTAAAACGCAGATGCTGATTATCCACTAAACGACTCCTTGCAAACTTGCTTTGATGAGACAAGCCCTACAGGCATACCGGGCAACCACTCAGGATGCTTTCTCATGTACTGTCATGATAAATACCAGCGGGCTCTCCCCCTGGTTTTCGTAGAAATGAGGAACGTCCGTTCTGGCCGTTGCCGAACAGCCGGTTTTTACCCGATACAAATGGTCCTTTACCCCCAATGTGAGCGTGCCCGACTGAACATAAAACAGTTCAAGCGTTCCTTCCGTATGGCCCGGTGAAGCAAACTTTTCCCCCGGCTGCATTTCCCACATCCAGAGCTCGGTCATATCAGGCCCACCCGACCCTGCGAGCAGTCTTGCTCTCCCGCCTTTTTCACCTTCCCACAATTCTGGGATCTCATCTTCAGCAATGAGATGCACAGTCGGTTTGGAACTGACATCCACAAAATCAGCCACCGAAACCCCCATCGCGGTAGCCAGGCGGCATAACAGAGCAATGCTGGGATTGGCCCGGCATCCTTCTATCTCAACCAGCGCTCCCTTGCTGACGCCGGCTCGACGGGAGAGTTCATCGAGGGAGATTTTCTTTTGCTTACGATACTGTTTAATTCGCTGAGATACGGCTTCATTCACCGTGTTGACGATAGCATTTGCATCGGTCATTAAATTGACTTTTTTGGTCATCGGTCATTATCATAGAATAAATTAGTCATTAAAGGATTATCACGTGTTAACCGTCTCTCCGTCAATTGCCCCTGAAATTTATCGTATTGCCCCAGGTTTTCGGGCACTCAGTATCTGCGTAAAAGCTGCGCCAGTGCTTCATCCCGACGCTGGAGAAATCGCGCTGCGGGAAGCCTGTGAAGCCGTTCTGGCCGGCGAACCGGAATGGGCGGGATCTCATCTGGCAGCCTGGGCCGACGTTTTTCAAAAGTTTGGTGCTAAACCTAAACGCACCCCTTGCTCAGCTGATGCGTTACGTAAGCGCGTATTACGTGACGGAACGATGCCCGCGCTCGATCCCATCGTTGATCTTTATAACGCCGTGAGTCTCCGCTACGCCGTACCGGTTGGTGGGGAGAATATCTCTGCCTATCAGGGTTCACCACGTCTGGCTGTGGCAAACGGAACAGAGCCTTTTGATACCGTCAAAGAGGGTGAAACGGCCGTTGAATATCCTTCACAAGGAGAGGTTATCTGGTGTGATGACACCGGCGTGACCTGCCGCCGCTGGAACTGGCGACAGGGGATCAGAACCCGTCTGGGCGTGGACGCTCAGCAAATGTGGTTCATTCTGGAAAGCCTGCCGCAGATGCCGCTGGAAAAACTGCACGAAGCCGGGAAGATGCTGACCGACGGCCTGGAAAAAATGATGCCCGGCCTGTGGTTTGACGTTGCTCTCATCGAAGAACAACAGCAGTAATATCCTTCAGGAGAAACAGGTATGTTTAGCGGTTATCGGCGTTTCCATTAACCCCAATAGCCGCCAGCGGCGTGGATGAAAAGGGGTTCAGCCATATGCTTTCCCGCCGTACAGATGCTCGGGTTGATTCTATGGGCATCCTGGGGTCAACCGCACGCTACGCCTATCTGACCCGGGAGCAGCGCAAGCGCGTAGCCACTCTGGCAAAACAGCATGCCGGGGACATCCCGGTTATGGTCTGTGTGGGATCGGTCCGTATCGACGCCATTCTACATCTGGCTGATGATGCCCAGGCAGCTGGCGCGAATGTCCTGTTACTCCCGGCGGTCAGCTACCAGTCACTCCGTGACGACGAAGTCTTCTCACGCTTCGAGGCCGTTACCCGGCACCTGTCTGTATCAGTGTGTATCTCTGATAATCCGGGCACGACGCATTTTACCTTTACGGACGAACTCCATGGTCGTCTCTCATCACTTAAGGGGGTTAGCTCGGTCATGTTCCCTGACGAGCCGGACAGCGTAGCTGACAGCTGGCAAAGGAATCATTGATACACTCGCTCAGCTCCCACTAGTCCTGATAGCGAAACGACCCCGGGAATGGGTGTGGTACGAAGCGCCTGGTAAGGAGGTCAAAGGGATTGCCGCTGAAGACGCGGTATTCACTGATCATTTCATCTGGTAGCCTGTCACTCGCGCCGTTGGTAACGTGAAGATTCATGGTTAATTTTGGAATTCGGACGATTTATGCAAGCTATCAGACTATTCACCCTGATTCTGCCATTGTTCCTGGCACTCTGCGCCGGTATACCGGCCAGCGCCAGCACACCTTCAGGCAGCATTTCCTCTGCAAATGCAGCAATTACCACTCATGATAAGAACGGAAACCTCCTGCCGAATGCTCTGCGGATTCAGTATGATGTTGATTCAGATGGCAGAGTTCAGAATGTTAAGATACTGGAATCGACAACGACTCCGGAGTTTGAACATAAAATCATCGAGAAAATGATGAGTAAATGGCGCTTTGAAAAGGGGAAACCGGGAATAGCTAAAAGAGTAGTCGTCATGATCCAACCCAAATCAGCCGGCGGTCCCGCGAATAAGCAGTAAGCACTTTTGAGGATTAGTTGCCTGACGCATCATCTACGCCGGTAAAGTCCCTTGGGTGCCATGAGCAGACCTTTTAAAGGCTCATAGAAAAAACAAGCGGAGTGTTCGCCTGTTAATTTTACATCCTGGCTTTAATTATGGATTATGGAATTCTATATGTTCTGAAAAGGATTTATCCATGAGTGTCCTCTTTCCACCCAGGCTGGTTCCAGGAGATGTTATTGGTGTAACCGCTCCATCTTCTGGCGTACCTGAACATCTGCATCCCAGACTGGAACTCGCCATAAAAAACCTAAAGGAAAGAGGTTACCAGGTCCGCGAAGGGCGCTGCTTACGCTCGCAGCACAAAAATAAAAGCGCCACTAAATTTTCTCGCGTTGAAGAATTAATGTCTTATCTTACTGACCCAGATATAAAAGCTGTTATGCCACCTTGGGGCGGTGATCTGGCGATGGAATTACTTGATTTGATTGATTTTGATCTGTTGTCCCGGTCTAAACCAAAATGGTTTGTGGGCTTTTCAGATCTTAGTACACTTCATTTCCCACTGACGACGATATCGGGCTGGGCTACTTTGCATGGGCCGAACCTCATGGATCTTGGCGCTCAAAAGTTAGATGCCACCACTCAGGCCGTATGGGAAATTCTGGAATCGAATCGGGGAACTGTAATCAAACAGTACTCTTCAACAGCATTTCAAGCGGATGAAAATCAATGGGGAACAGCGTCAGACGGAGGTTTCAATCTGACCCAAAAAACACAGTGGAAACGCCTTGATGGTGTTACATCTTCTCTGACATTTAGCGGGAAACTGATCGGCGGCTGCCTCGAAATAATATCCAGGTTAGCAGGTACACCATTCGGGAATGTGCCCTTGTTCAAGGCGAGCAATAGCCCTCAAGGAATAATCCTCTATTTTGAAAATGTGGAGATGGCTCCCTGTGAATTAACACGCGCATTATTTAGCTTACGATTACAGGGTTGGTTTGATAACTTAAATGGTGTTCTTATCGGCAGAAGTGCTGCACCCGACGTAAGCGACCCGACTAAACATAATTATCTGGATGCCCTTAAAGCCGCTTTAGAGAATATTGCCGTGCCCGTACTCTATGATGTTGATATTGGCCACATACCTCCTCAAATATCCCTGGTAAATGGAGCCGATGCGACGGTATTTTTCGCTGAAAATGGTAGCTGGGTAACTCAGCAGTTGTAGATAAGGCAGTATTAATCACAAAGGCGGGCCTTGCTGTTCTTTTGCACTAAAGATCCGCTCTTCGTTCAGAGCGGACCTCACGGCGCTTCAGAGGGGCCGCGCTTTGTCAGAAATAGCCGTTTAACATGGCGATCGTTTACGTCGTGCATTAAGCAATGCCTAAGTGCCGGGAGCGGACATTGTATGAACGTTAGTAATTTAGCAGACTCACCCCTTTTATCTAATTTCTTGCATATCTCCCTGGCAGTACCTGAAGGAGACGACAAGCGGGGAACGATTGTCCTTAAGGGATATAAATCCAGCCTGGTCGTCACGTCACTGATACGGCATTTCTTTAAAGATGCCTGCGTCTCTTGTTTCATTCACGTCCGAGTCTTAAGCCTGAACCGTGAGAATGACGCTTCCTGTTGTATGACCCGCCTCCAGAACCCGGTGTGCTTCTGCTGCGTCGGTAAGGATAAATTCAGCGCCAATGTGATTTTCAAGTCCTGCCGACAGCGCTGACATAAGGTCAGAAGCCCCTTTCCTGTATAGCGCAGCATCATCTGAATAGGCGAGTGAACTTGGTCGCATTAGTGCTATAGATCGGGCAAATCCCAGTTCTTCCACCCGCACGGGAGGTATGGGGCCGGCAGGCTGTCCAAGACTGGCGACAGTGCCAAAAGGGCGGACCACGCCGAGCGTTCTGGAGAGCATTGTTCCTCCTATACCGTCGATGGCCAGATGTACGCCATACCCTTCGGTGATGTCGCGGACTTTGTCCGGCCATGCAGCGTCGGTATGGAGCAAAACTTCACTCGCACCAGCAAGGCGGGCCGTTGCTACTTTTTCCGGTGAACCCGTTGTACCGATAACCCTGGCACCTTTCATCGTTGCCCAGCGGGTCACTATCTGCCCCAGCCCTCCGGCAGCAGAATGAACCAGTATCCAGTCGCCAGCCCTGACTTCCCTTACTTTGTTGAGTAACATATGCGCGGTAAGGCCCCGAAGCATCGTACTACCGGCTGTACGAGTGTCCACACCATCCGGGATCCTGATAAGGCGGCTGGCAGGTATATTGCGACATTCAGCATAAGCGCCCATCGGATTTCCCGTATAGGCAACGCGGTCTCCTGCTGCAAAGGACCTGACGTTACTGCCCGTTGCTGTGACGACTCCGGCCCCTTCAAAACCAGGAACCGCCTGGGGATAGGGCTGAGGGTAGAGCCCTGAGCGAAAATAGATGTCAACAAAATTCACGCCGATTATTTCGTGTCTGATACTGACTTCATCGGGACCGGGACT
Source organism: Klebsiella sp. PK18 (assembly GCF_057784655.1). Lineage (NCBI taxonomy): Bacteria > Pseudomonadati > Pseudomonadota > Gammaproteobacteria > Enterobacterales > Enterobacteriaceae > Klebsiella > Klebsiella sp. PK18. The sequence goes on from NZ_CM173493.1 coordinate 2,274,183, forward strand.
GACTAGCTCTCTTTCCACCGCTTTAAGAACCTCAGGTCCACCCGGCTGGCTAATAATCATTGCTAACGACATTATTTTTTCCTCACTTATAAAGTGAGAAAACTATAAATGAGTTTATTACAGGAAGAATACAGGTATAAAAGCACCATACATGTGTAAAAATGCACACGAGGTGAGATATGGACTGGCAGGATTTACATTTTTTTTTCGCCCTTGCCCGGTGTGGTTCCCTGTCGGCCGCAGCCAGGGAACTTGGCGTAGACCATGCCACTGTGGGCCGCCGGATTGCGGCCCTTGAAAGTTCTCTGGGCCTGAGGCTCACAGAGCGTTTGCCACGCCGTACCACGCTTACCGGGCATGGGCGGATTATCGCCTCCGGCGCTGACGAAATGTACCGTATTGCAGACCGTATTCGAATCCAGGCGAGGTCATTGTGTGCCGAACCGGCCGTGCCTATAAATATCAGCGCGTCACCTGCCGTTGCAGCACACCTCATTGCGCCTGCTATAGCAGGATTCACCCGGAAACATCCGGGTATCACGTTGTCATTATCCGGCGTTTCGCACCATGTTCTTCTGAATAAAAGTGAGGCTGACATTGCGGTTCGCCTGGAAAGGCCTGACGATCCAGACCTGATGACAAGGCGTATAGGTACCATGCGCTTTGGTCTTTATGCTTCTCAGTTCTGGCAAGAAATTCCGCAAGAAGATTGGGTATTTATTGCTTATGACAGCACGCTTGCACATGTCACGCAGCAGCAATGGCTGGAATCACTGCTGAACGGGCGACGAGTTATCTTTCGGGCAAGCGATCTGATGGCGCAGCAACAGGCAGCCCGGAAAGGATTGGGCATCGTTACTTTACCCTGCTTTATGGGTGATAATGACAGCGAACTGGTAAGGCTGCCGGAAAATCTGCCTTCGCCCGTGAGGAACATTTGGCTGGTTGCCTACCCTGAAATTAAGCGCGATCACTCTGCTGTCGTGGTGATGGATTTCCTGGCTGAAATCATTGGCCGGTCCTGCCCACCTGGCAAGGATATCTGATTTTTTCTTGTTAATTACTTATGTTATATGACTGGCAGGGTTTCCCGGTAAAACGAACCATTCACGTTTAGAGATCTTCCGACATACTGATTATGTCCTCTGAGGAGATCACCATGCGTAAAGCCCGATTCATCGAACACCAGATCATTGCCGTTCTGAAGTCCGTCGAAGACAGACGTACCGTTAAGGGGGCAGTTTGGATATCAAAAAATATTGTACGTTAAGGCTGTATTTTTGACCTTTCGACTTTAGCTGGTCTCAGCCGACGAAACCACTGCGGGGTTAATGAAACTGCCGTCGTAGTTGCTTATTTCATGCTTGACAGAAACGACAGCATCCGTAATCAGACCTGCTGTTATCCAAATTAATGTCAGGATAAATTTATCTTCCGGCAAGTTGTATAAGTTGCATTTGCAACATGTGCGTAACCAGGCATGTTGCAAATGCAGCAGATAAGTTCCTTTCCTTTTTATAATCGTCTGATTTTAAAGAAATTATTCCGCCTCCTGTTTTGGCATGCATTCTGCAAACACCTTTATAACCAAATGCTGTCTTTTTATTTTTTAAAATCAAAAAACGTTATATAGAAAGATGGTAATTCGCGGCTACAGCAACTCGCCTGCAACGTGTTGTAAGGCGGACAGATAAATTCATCAATGACGGGAGTGCCCTATGTCCATTTCAGAGCCAGGTAATCATCCGCTGCAGTTCGCCTATTGGGTGCCGAACGTGTCGGGCGGGTTAGTGATCAGTAATATCCCGCAGCGTACCAGTTGGGATATCGACTACAACCGTAAGCTGGCGCAAATTGCTGAACGTGCCGGTTTTGACTATGCGCTTACGCAGATCCGTTTTACGGCCGGCTATGGTGCTGACAACCAACATGAGTCGGTCTCTTTTTCGCAGGCGCTACTCGCATCAACTGAAAATCTGAAAGTGATCGCCGCCTTGCTTCCCGGCCCCTGGAACCCCACTCTGGCGGCAAAACAAATCGCCACTATCAGTCATCTGTACGGCCCGCGCATCGCGGTCAATATCGTCAGCGGCTGGTTCCGTGGTGAGTTTAAAGCTATCGGCGAACCCTGGCTGGACCATGAAGAGCGTTACCTGCGTTCAGAAGAATTTATCCGTTGCCTGCAGGGCATCTGGCGCGAAGACAGCTTTACCTTTGCCGGCGATTTCTATCGCTTTCGTGATTATTCCCTCAAGCCCAAGCCGCTGGCGCCGCTGCCGGAAATTTTCCAGGGTGGTAGTTCGCGTGCCGCGCGGGACATGGCCGCGCGCGTTTCCGACTGGTATTTCACCAACGGCAACACGCCTGAAGGCATCAAAGCACAGGTGGATGACATCCAGCGTAAGGCGGCACAAAACCAGCATCAGGTGAAGATCGGGGTTAACGGCTTCGTTATTGCGCGTGAAAGCGAAAAAGAGGCGCAGGCGGTGCTGCGGGAAATTATTGATAACGCCAATCCGGACGCGGTGAAAGGGTTCCAGCACGAAGTGAAAAACGCCGGCAGCGCATCGCCGGAGGGCGAGGGCAACTGGGCCAAATCCAGCTTTGAAGATTTGGTGCAATACAACGACGGCTTTAAAACCAACCTGATTGGCACGCCGCAGCAGATTGCAGAGCGCATCATTGCGCTCAAACAGTCAGGCGTCAATCTGCTGCTGCTGGCATTCCTGCATTTCCAGGAGGAAGTCGAGTTCTTCGGAAGGGAAGTGATCCCTCGGGTGCGTGAGCTGGAAAAGCAATCTCAGCCTGCCATAGCCCACGTCGTGCCAGAAGCCCTCAAGTATTGATGCTTCGTTTCCCCGGGATGCTTACACTTACACTCAAACCAAAAAAAAGCCCCTGCGCGAAAGCAGGGGCAAGCCATGTCAGAGCTTATTTTTTATTAGTTAAATACCATCCCGCCGTCGATCAGCAACGACTGACCGGTCATGTAATCAGAATCCGGGCTGGCAAGATAGGAGACGCAGGCGGCGACATCTTCCGGCTCGGACAGACGACCGAGAGTGATGCGTTTGGCGAACTCGGCGGTACCGTAGCCCAGCGGTTTACCGGCGGCTTCGGACACCTGGCGGTCAATTTCGGCCCACATTGGCGTTTTGACAATCCCCGGGCAGTAGCCGTTGACCGTGATGCCCAGCGGCGCGAGGTCGCGAGCGGCGGTCTGGGTTAAGCCGCGTACCGCGAATTTACTGGAGCTATACACCGCCAGCTCCGGGTTGCCGACGTGGCCGGCCTGGGAACAGGCGTTGATGATTTTCCCGCCGTGCCCCTCTTTCTTAAAGGCCTCGACCGCCGCCTGAATGCCCCAGATCACCCCTTTGACGTTGATGTTGTAGACTTTGTCGACAATCTCCGGGGTAATGGACTCGATCGGCGTGGACGGCGCCACACCGGCGTTATTGACGATGACGTCGAAGCCGCCCAGCGTTTTGCGTGCCTGTTCAACGGCGGCAAATACCTGGTCGCGGTCAGAAACATCCACTTTCACCGCCACGGCGTGTCCGCCGGCCTGGTTGATTTCCGAGGCGACCGCTTTGGCGGTGGCGTCGTTATAATCGGCAATGGCCACGGCAAATCCATCCTTCACCAGACGAAGGGCGATAGCTTTACCAATCCCCTGGCCGGCGCCGGTAACAAGTGCGACTTTTTTCATTTTCCTTTCCTTATTGTGATGACTTACAGAATCTGACTCAGATGCAGCTGACCCATCAGCAGCGGGTTATCGCGATAATCCACCGGGATGGCCACCACCGCCGGGCCGTCGACGTCCATCGCCGCGCGCAGCGTCGGTTCCAGCGCCTCGGCGCTTTCCACGGCGAACCCTTTGGCGCCGAAGGATTCGGCATAGGCTTTAAAATCCATCGGCCCGAACTCGACGCCGGACAGGCGCTGATATTTTTTCTCTTCCTGAATAGCCACCATGTTGTAGCCGTTATCGACCCAGATGAGATGCAGCACGTTGGCTTTCAGGCGGACGGCGGTCTCCAGCTCCATGCTCGACTGCAGGAAGCCGCCGTCGCCAGAGACGGAGACCACTTTGCGCTCAGGATTGACCAGCCAGGCGCCGATGGCCCAGGGCAGGGCGACGCCCATGGTCTGCTGGCCGTTGGAGATCATCACCTGGCGGGCGCGGAAGCTGTACAGGTAGCGGGCGATCCAGATATGGAAGCTGCCCATGTCCACGGTCAGCGTGACGTCGCTGTTGACGATATCCTGCATGGCGCGAACGATGCGCAGCGGATGCAGGGCAAACTGATTCAGCTGCGCGCCGCGGCGGTCCAGCAGCTCGCGCTGGTGCTGGCGGTCGCGGAGGATCTCCGCCGCCTGCGGGGAGAGCACCAGCCGGTGATCGATATTTTGCGCCAGCTTGTTGAGGGTGCCGGCGATATCGCCCACCAGCTCGACATCCGGGGTGTAGTTGCGCTCTTCATAAGCGGGCAGCACGTCGATATGCACCAGCGTCGCGTTGCCGCTGTTCCACATCGCCGGTTCATATTCCACCGGGCTGTAGCCGATGCAGATCACCAGGTCGGCGAGCTGCAGCAGACGGTCCCCGGCCTGGTTGTTAAACAGCCCGACCCGACCGGCGAAGCGAGAGAAGTTATCCTGATTCACCGCCCCGGCGGCCTGATAGGTGCTGGTGACCGGAATATGGCTAGCCTCCAGCAAACGGCGCAGCGCCGCGCTGTTTTCCGGCTGGCTGGCCATCAGGCCGAGCAGGAAGATCGGGTTCTTCGCCTGAGCGATAAGCTTCGCCACCTTGTCGATGGCGTCATCCGGCGCGGCGCCCATCTGCGGAGCCCGGCTGGCCGGCAGTACTTTACCGCTGACCGGGCCATCGACCACATCCTGCGGCAGGCTGACGAACGCGCTGCCCGGGCGGCCCTGCTCGGCGGCACGGAAGGCGTTGGAGACCACTTCCGCCAGCGCATCCGGCGCCGTCACCTCGACGGCGTATTTGGTGACCGGGCTGAACATCGCCACCGTATCCATACTCTGATGGACCTGCTTCGCCTTATCGGCGCGTTTCACCGCGCCGCCCAGGGCCACCACCGGGTCGCCTTCGCTGTTCGCGGTGGCCATGCCGGTGATCAGGTTGGAACAACCCGGACCGGAGGTGACCAGCGCCACGCCCGCTTTGCCGGTAATGCGTCCGACCGCGGCGGCCATAAACGCGGCGTTGGCTTCGTGGCGTACCGGAATAATGCGAATCGAGGAATCCAGCAGTGAGTCGAACACCTTGTCGATTTTGGCGCCGGGGATACCGAAGATCTGACGTACGCCTTGCGCTTCCAGCTGGCTGACGACGAGATCGGCGCCGTGCGCCCACTGGCGTACCGGATACTGTTTGTCCATGTGAACCCCTTAACTTTCTACGGAACGGATGGCGGCATCGAGATTATCGGGATGCAGATTGGCCTGCAGGAACGCGCTGTCGGCGGGCAGGTCGATCATCAGCTTGTGAATTTCGCCGAAGGTCAGCACCCCGTGATCGAGCTGGTAATCCAGCAGGTGACCGCCGCCTTTGCGGTCATCGGTAATAAAGTGCTCGTGATACCCGGCGACATTGATCCCCTGCATATGCTGCGGGGTACGGAAGCCGACCAGCACCCCTTCGCGCTGGTTAAAGCGGAACACCGGCTGATCGTCGAGGACGTCGGTCATCGCCCGGTACGGTGGCGTCTGGCGCGGCACGGTGCGGGTATGGGCATGGCGGAAATGGCCGTCGATGCGCAGGGCGCAGAACAGGTTGTCAGAGGGAATTTGCTGGTCAATAACGTCGTGCAGTTGCTGGCGGCTCACCGGATGGTCGAAAGTTTTCCGGTACTGCGGCTGGAACCAGGTCATCACCGCGAACGGCGTTTTCTGCTCCGGCTGGGCTTTGCGCGCGCTGCCGTCGGCGCGCAGCTGATAGACCTGGCTGCTGAAGGCGATCAGCTCCCCGTCCAGCTCATTAAAGGTGCCGAGGCCGAAATCGCCATGTTTCAGCAGGTCCGCGATGGTGGTGCTGCCTTCGTAAACCCCGCTCAGCAGGGCGCTCATGAGCGATGTCTGATAGAGCACGCTTTCGGGATGCTGCGCGGAAAACGCCCGTAGGGTTTCGCACAGACTCTCTTCGCAGGTGCATTCAGCAGAGTGATTCATATACCACTTCCTCGTTCAACAAATATAAGAAAGGTTAAATAAATGTTGACCCGATTCAGCTCACAGTTCCAATATAGAAACCATGCTGGTTTGAGACGTTTTCGATATGGAACTTCGTTATCTTCGTTATTTTGTCGCCGTCGCCAGGACGCGGCACTTCACCCAGGCCGCCAAGGAACTGGGTATTTCACAACCTCCGTTAAGTCAGCAAATTCAGCGACTTGAGCGCGAGGTGGGGACCCCGCTGTTTCGGCGTTTAACCCGCGGGGTGGAGCTGACGGAAGCGGGAGAGTCGTTCTATGAGGATGCCCGCCAGATCCTCGCCATGAGCGATGCGGCGCTGGAGAAGGCCAAGGGCATTGCGCGCGGGATGAACGGCAGCCTGTCGCTAGGCATTACCAGTTCTGATGCTTTCCATCCGCAAATCTTCACGTTGCTGCACCGCTTTCAGCTCGACCACCCCGGGGTGACCCTGCACCAGATGGAAGACAATATGGCCAATCTGATGACCGCCCTGAGCGAGGCCGAGCTGGATATCGCCTTCGTCCGTCTGCCGTGCGAGAGCAGTAAAGCCTTTAATCTGCGGATTATTGATGAGGAGCCGATGGTCATCGCGCTGCCGCGCGATAACCCGCTGGCGACGCAGCCGACCCTGGCCCTGGAGCAGCTGTGCGACGTGGCGCCGATCCTCTTCCCGCGGGAGGTGGCCCCCGGGCTGTATGAGCTGGTGTACAACAGCTGCCTGCGCGCCGGGATCGACATGGAGCGTGCCTGGCAGTCGTCGCAGATTTCGTCGTCGCTAAGCATGGTCAATGCCGGGTTCGGCTTCGCGCTGGTCCCGCAGTCGATGACCTGCATTCAGCAGCCGAACGTCAGCTATCACCCGCTCAGCGGGGCGCCGCTGAAGACCGATATCGCCATCGCCTGGCGGCGCTTCGAGCGCTCACGCACAGTGAAACGCTTTCTGGCGATGTTCTGATCTTCGCGGCGCCAGCGGCTTACTGCGCCACCCAGCCGCCATCCATATTCCATGCGGCGCCGCGCACCTGGGCAGCGGCGTCGCTGCACAGAAACAGCGCCATTTCGCCCAGCTGGTGCGGGGTGACAAACTCCCCGGAGGGCTGTTTTTCCGCCAGCAGCTGGGCGCTGGCCTGCTCCGGGTCGACCCCCTCGGCGATGCGCTTATCGATCTGCTGTTGCACCAGCGGGGTTAGCACCCAGCCCGGGCAGATGGCGTTGCAGGTGATGCCGCTGCGCGCGGTTTCCAGGGCCACGGTTTTGGTCAGGCCGACCACCGCGTGCTTGGCGGCGACGTAGGCCGATTTCTCTTTCGACGCCACCAGGCCATGCACTGAGGCTATGTTGATGATGCGCCCCCAGTTGCGCTGGCGCATGCCCGGCAGCGCCAGGCGGGTGGTGTGGAAGACGCTGGAGAGATTGATCGCGATGATGTCGTTCCATTTGTCCACCGGGAACTGCTCCACCGGGGCGACGTGCTGGATGCCGGCGTTATTGATCACGATATCGACGCTACCGAAGGTGCTTTCGGCATAGTGCATCATCGCCTCGATCTGCCCGACGTCGCGCAGGTCGGCGTCGTGATAGCCGGGGATCTTGCCCAGCGCGGCGACTTCAGCGCGGGCGTGGCTGCTGTCGCCGAAGCCATTGAGGATCACCTGCGCGCCCGCCTGAGCCAGCACTTTGGCGATCCCTAAACCGATCCCGCTGGTGGAGCCGGTGACCAGCGCCGTTTTACCGTGCAAATTCATTTTATTACTCCTTCAATCGGGTATCAGACAATGCCGGTCACATAGAACGTGGCAATGACAAACAGTACCGCGAGGCTTTTGATCACCGTGATGGCGAAAATACCGCCGTAGGCCTGGCGATGGCTCAGGCCGGTGATCGCCAGCAGAGTGATCACCGCCCCGTTATGCGGCAGGGTGTCCATGCCGCCGCTGGCCATGGCGGCGACGCGGTGCAGGACCTCGAGCGGAATATTGGCGGCGTGGGCGGCGGCGACAAAGGTCTCGGACATCGCCGCCAGCGCGATGCTCATCCCCCCGGAGGCCGAGCCGGTGATCCCGGCCAGCACCGTGACGCTGATCGCCTCGTTTAACAGCGGATTGGGAATGGCCGCGAGGGCTTTCGACAGCACCAGGAAACCCGGCAGGGCGGCGATAACCGCGCCGAATCCGTACTCAGAGGCGGTGTTCATCGCCGCGAGAATAGCCCCGCCCACCGCCGTTCGGCTCCCCTCCGCCAGCCGGCCGCGGATATTGCGATAGCCGCAGACCAGCACCAGCACAATGCCGGAGAGCAGCGCCGCCTGCACCGCCCAGATAGCGGTGATTTTCCCTACTTCGGTGACGACAGGCTTCGCCAGACCCGGCAGGGTGAGCTCATGGCTGGCGCCGTACCACTGCGGGATCCAGTGGGTAAACAGCAGATTCAGCACCCCCACTAACAGCAACGGGGCGATAGCGATCAGCGGATGCGGCAGATCGATGTCATCCGGGGTCTCCGGCTCATTTTGCAGGTCGGTCCCATAGCCTTCGCCGCGGGCCTGTGCTTTGCGGCGCTGACGCTCCAGCCACAGCAAGCCAAAAATGATAATGAACAGCGAGCCGATAAGCCCCAGCCAGGGGGCCGCCCAGGCGTTGGTGCCGAAGAAACTGGTGGGGATAATATTCTGGATCTGCGGCGTGCCGGGCAGGGCGTCCATGGTAAACGAGAATGCCCCGAGGGCGACGGTGGCCGGAATCAGCCGTTTGGGGATCCCGCTCTGGCGAAACAGTTCGGCGGCGAAGGGGTAGACGGCAAAAGCCACCACAAACAGCGACACCCCGCCGTAGGTTAGCAGGGCGCACACCAGCACGATCACCGGGATCGCGTGGCGGCGTCCGAGGATGCGGATGGCGGCGGCGACAATCGACCGCGAGAATCCCGACAGCTCAATCAGCTTGCCGAACACGGCGCCCAGCAGAAACACCGGGAAATAGAGCTTCACAAAGCCGACCATTTTTTCCATAAACAGGCCGGTAAAGGCCGGGCCGACCGCGCCCGGGTCGGTGACCAGCACCGCGCCGAGGGCGGCGATCGGCGCAAAGAGGATCACGCTGTATCCACGGTAGGCCGCCAGCATCAGTAACGCCAGTGCGGCCAGGGCAATTATCACACTCATCACGACGTCTCACTCTCATTGTTATTGTAGGGGTACAGAACGCGATACTAGGGCTTCAGAGCGTAGCGAAGCTGATGTTCCCGGCGCGACTGGATGCGCTGTTGCCGCGCCTCATCCCAGCGGTAAAAGCCTTGTCCACTGCGGGCGCCGGTGTCGCCTCGCGCCACCTTTTCCGCCACCAGCGACATCATCTCGCTCCCGCTGGCCAGCTCCGGCAGCAGGTGCTGGCAGATATCCTGGACCGTCGCCAGCCCGGTCATGTCCGCTGCCTCCAGCGGGCCGACCATCGCATAGCGGCGGCCCAGCGAGGCGCGCATCACCTGGTCCACTACCTCGGCAGAGGCAATGCCGCTGTGGACGATATGCAGCGCTTCGCGCAGCAGGGCGAACTGCAGCCGGTTGCCGACAAAGCCCGGCGCGGCGCGATTGAGCACCACCGCTTCCAGCGCGCAGGCGGCGCAAAAGTCGCTCACCTGGCGAGCCAGATGGGGCAGTGTGGCGCTCCCGGGCACCACTTCCACCAGCGGGATCAGGTGCGGCGGATGCCAGAAGTGGGCGATCAGCAGCCGTTCAGGGTGGCGCATGCCCTGCGCCAGCGAGTCCGGCGGCAGGCCGCTGGTGTTGCTGGCGATAATCGCCTCGTCGGCGATCAGCGTTTCCAGTTCGGCATACAGGGCGTGCTTCAGTGCCAGCCGCTCGGGGATCGCTTCTATCAGCAGCGTGGTGTCGGCCAGGGTATTCAGCGCCGGGGTGGGGGTCAGACGGGCCAGCACAGCGTCGCGGTCGGCGGGATCCTGCTGGCCGCTCGCCTCCAGCTCGCGCAGGATGGCGCTGGCCACCGCCGGAACCTCGGCGAGACGCTGCGGATCGGTGTCATACAGGCGGACGACGTGACCGTGACGGGCGAAATGGCAGGCGATGCCGACGCCCATCAGTCCCGCGCCGAGTACCGCCAGGCGTGGTGTAAACATAGTGGCTCCTGTTAACGTTGTAGAGTCATGGCGATGCCCTGGCCGCCGCCGACGCACAGGGTTGCCAGCCCTTTGCTGGCGCCCCGGCGCTGCATCTCATGCACCAGGCTGACGAGGATCCGGCAGCCGGAGGCGCCGATGGGATGGCCAAGGGCGATGGCGCCGCCGTTGACGTTGACCTTCTCGCTATCCCACTCAAGCAGCTGACCGACGGCCAGCGCCTGGACGGCAAAAGCCTCGTTAGCTTCGATAAGATCCACCTCGTCCAGCGTCCAGCCGGCGCGCTGCAGCGCTTTACGGCAGGCGCTCACCGGGCCGATGCCCATCACCGATGGGTCGACCCCGGCGACCGCTGAGCTGACAATGCGCGCCAGCACCGGTAGCCCGAGCTCGTGCGCTTTATCGACGCGCATCAGCAGGACCGCCGCGGCGCCGTCGTTCAGCGACGAGGCGTTTCCGGCAGTGACGCTGCCGTCAGCGGGACGAAACGCCGGGCGCAGCTGGGCCAGCTGCTGCTCGCTGGTCTCCGGGCGCGGTTGCTCGTCGTCAGTCACGACACGCGGCGGCTTTTTGCCCTGCGGGACGCTGACCGGGACGATCTCCTCGCGAAAGCGTCCGGCGGCGATGGCGGCCGCCGCTTTGCGCTGGGACCCGGCGGCAAAGGCATCCTGGCGCTCACGGCTGATGTCGAAGGCATCAGCCAGATTCTCGGCGGTAATGCCCATGTGGTAGTCGTTAAAGGCGTCCCACAGGCCGTCCAGAATCATGCTGTCCTGCAGGCTGGCGTGGCCGAAACGCAGGCCGTCGCGGGCGCCGTGCATCAGATAGGGGGCATTGCTCATGCTCTCCTGGCCGCCGGCGATGACGATCTCGGCGTCGCCGCAGCGGATCGCCTGCATCGCCTGCTGAACCGCTTTCAGCCCGGAGCCGCACACCAGATTGACGGTCACCGCCGGGGTGTCCACCGGCAGGCCGGCCCGCAGCGCGGTCTGGCGCGCCGGGTTCTGCCCGCAGCCGGCGGTGAGCACCTGGCCGAAAATCAGTTCGTCCACCGCCGCGGCGGGCAACGGGCCGCGTTCAAGCAGGCTGCGTACCACCGCGGCGCCGAGGTCGACGGCGGAAAGAGGGGCGAAGGCGCCGCGAAAGCTGCCGACCGGGGTGCGTACTGCAGCAACAATGGCAATATCGGTCATGGTCTCTCCTTAGCTGAAGCGCATTTCGCGCACATCGTCGGCCACGATCAGTCGTCCCGCCGTTTTACGCATCACCTCGTCGGGGCTCACTCCCGGGGCCACTTCGCGCAGGACAAACGCGCCGTCGACAATGTCCAGCAGGGCCAGATCGGTGAGCACCCGGCGAATACAGCCCACGCCAGTGAGCGGCAGGGTGCACTGCGGCAGCAGTTTGGATTCGCCGTTTTTTGAGGCGTGGGTCATCACCACGATGATGTTCTGCGCGCCGGCTACCAGGTCCATGGCGCCGCCCATCCCCTTGACCATTTTTCCAGGGATCATCCATGAGGCGATGTTGCCCGCGACGTCGACCTCAAAGGCGCCAAGAACGGTCAGGTCAACGTGGCCGCCGCGGATCATGGCGAACGACTGAGCGGAGTCGAAGATGGCCGCCCCGGTTTGCGCGGTGACGGTCTGCTTGCCGGCGTTAATCATGTCGGCGTCGATCGTGGCTTCGTCTGGAAATTCGCCCATCCCCAGCAGGCCGTTCTCCGACTGGAGCATCACCTCAATACCGGCGGGAATGTAATTGGCCACCAGCGTCGGGATACCGATCCCGAGGTTGACGTAGTCGCCGTCGCGCAGCTCCTGGGCGACGCGCATCGCCATTTGTTCACGGGTCAGCATCTCACTTCCCTCCGGCGCGCAGGGTGCGCTGCTCAATACGTTTTTCAAATTGCCCGACGATCAGCCGGTCGACATAGATCCCCGGGGTGTGGATGGCGGAGGGCGGCAGTTCGCCCGGCGGTACAATCTCTTCCACCTCCACCACCGTAATGCGTCCGGCGGTGGCCATCAGCGGGTTGAAATTCTGCGCGGTATGGCGATAAACCACATTGCCGTACCAGTCGGCTTTCCAGCCTTTGACCAGCGCGAAATCGCCGCGGATCGCCTCTTCAAGGATGTAGTGCCTGCCGGCGAACTGGCGCACCTCTTTGCCTTCGGCGACCGGGGTGCCATAGCCGGTGGCGGTGTAAAAACCGGGGATCCCGGCGCCGCCGGCGCGAATTTTTTCGGCCAGCGTTCCCTGAGGAGTGAGCTCAACCGCCAGCTCGCCGCTCAGCACCAGCTGTTCAAACAGCGCGTTCTCCCCGACGTAAGAGGCCACCACCTTGCTGATCTGGCGCGACGCCAGCAGCATACCGAGACCGAAGCCGTCGACGCCGCAGTTATTGGAGACCACCGTCAGCCCCTGCACCTGGCGACGCTGCACCTCGGCGATCAAATTCTCGGGAATGCCGCACAGGCCGAAACCGCCGGCGAGCAGCGTCATGCCGTCCGTTAACCCTTCCAGCGCCGCTTCATAGCTGGCGACGCGTTTATCCAGTCCTGCCATCTTGTCTCTCCTGCCTTGCGATAGCCTTATCATTGGCGCTGGAGACTGATTTGATAATTTTGAATTTGTGACCCACTCATTTGGAATTTTAATTAATTTCCTGTTAACTAATTTTTTTCAATTAGTTAACAGGAAGAAAAATGAGAATGAGTGTCAAACAGTTACGCGCGTTTTTAGCGGTAGCTCACACTCTGAATTTCGCCCACGCCAGCGAAAGGCTCAATTTGTCGCAGCCAGCCCTCAGTTTGACCATCAAAGGGTTAGAGGAGGCGCTGGGCGGCGCGCTGCTGCAGCGCAGCACCCGCAAAGTGACCCTTACCCAGGAGGGGGAACTCTTTCTGCCGATGGCCCGTCAGCTGCTGGCCGACTGGGATAACGTCGAGGAGGCCATGCGTCAGAGCTTTACCCTGCAACGGGGTAAAATTTCGGTGGCCGCGATGCCGTCGTTTGCGGCCAACGTCCTGCCGGAGGCGCTGAAGGCCTTTCGCGACCGCTATGCCGGCGTGAACGTCACGGTGCATGACGTGATTAATGAGCAGGTGATCGAGATGGTGCGCGAGGGGCGAGTGGAGATGGGTATTGCCTTCGAGCCATCGCCCACCCACAACCTGCTGTTTACCCCGCTGGCGGTGGACCGCTTCGTGGCGATCGTTCCCCGGCAATCCCCGCTGGCGAAGAAAAAGCAGCTCACCTGGCAGGAGCTGTTGACCCTCGATTTTATTACCCTGCAGCGTCCCTCGGCGGTACGCCTGATGCTGGAGGAGGCGCTGGCGCGCAGCGGTCGCCAGCTGGACGTAGCGCTGGAGAGTCACCAGCTGGTGACGGTGGGGAGAATGGTGGCCAGCGGCCTGGGGGGCAGCGCGGTACCGGCGCTGTGTAAAACGCAGATGACGTCCCTGGGGGCCGTCTGCATCCCGCTCAGCGATCCGCCGATTGAGAAGTGCGTCGGCGCGATCCATGCCGGGCATATGCCGCTGTCGAAGGCGGCGCAGGCGCTGCTGGATACGCTGAAAGGGTTCTTGCCTACCTGAGCAGGCGGGAGGGGCAAAAAAAACCGGCCTGCTGGCCGGTTTGACTATCAGATTTTGCAGGCGTCGCCGCAATCGTCATCGGCAACGATCGCCTGCGCTTTTTTGTCCGCTTCTTCCAGACGCTCCGCGTTGCGTTCTTCCGCTTCATCCAGGCCGCTGAAGACCAGGTTGTCGAGATCAATTTCCATAAGTTACCTATCGTCGCTGGTTTTTAATCAGCGTCAAGTATAGGGCAAAACCGCCAGCGGATGTAGCCGCTCTCCGCGCCGAACGCACAGAGCGTTAAGTCGCGGGGCGGCAGGCTTTCCCTACCATAAATAACCGTTGACAGGCGGGAGTTGGCTTTATTAATCACCATACAGAATGATTTCCTGTGTATATATTAAATGAAAGGACAACGAAGGAGTAATTAAGCGTTGACGAAAAGCTTTTATGTTAATATGGCCGCGATTATGGATGAATCTATGGATCTTAATCAATGGAACATACTGTTGCAGGCGCCATCAAAGAATGGCGTAAACATAATAAAGTGATCGGTCAGGTCAAAATAAACTATAAAAAAGTTTTACGAAAATGCAGAGAGCTCTCGCTCGCAGGAGGTAAATACAGAGAATATCAAGAACTTTGTGCAAAATATCAGTGTGCGCGGTTGACCGCCGTGACCAAAGGGCTGGTGCCTTTTGAGGATAAACCGTTTAAAGCGTATCTCAATAAACGGCTGTCAAAACGACGCAAGCTGGATATTGCCCACGGTTCACTGAATTTTATTGAGAAAACGTTTCACCCTGATGTCCTGCCGCAGCTGTACAATGTGGCGGATTTTGGTCGCGCGATGTTCTCTATTCCTTTGAAAAATGGCGATAATCTTGACGTTAAACTGTTGGCGTCGCCGTTTCAGGAGGAGGGCGAGCTGATGCTGCAGCTGTTTCTCGGCGACCGGCGCGTCTATAGCGTCTGTTTTTCCTGTACCGACGATGGCCGCGCCTATATTGGCGGCATCCAGGGCGGGAAAGATATCACCAATGACGAAGTGAAGGTGCTGACTAAAGAGCTGCATGGCGCGCGGCCGAAAAATATCATCATGAGCGTGCTGTATGGTTTCCTGCGTTATTTCAGCATCACCACGGTCTACGCGATCGATTCCGATTACCACGTGAAAAGCGATCTGGTGAAAGCCAGTTATTCATCGCTGTGGCTGGAAATGGGTGGTGAGAAACAGGCTCGCGGCTGGTATAAATTGCCGGCGCAAGAGATCAAAAAAAGTATTGAAGAGGTGAAAAGTAAGCACCGGAGCCAGTTTATTAAGCGCGAAGGTGTCAAGGAGTTGATTCAGATAGATATGGCGAACGCCCTGCAGCACATTACGTTGCAAGCACGGGTGAATTAACGCCTCTCATACGCCAGCCGGGCTGCAGGGGGCTGCTACCCGGCTGGCGATTTCCTCTCTCCCCAGGTCGCTGTGCCGTAGGTTACTGCCCGCTCTCGCCGATTGGCGGTGACGCGGAGACGGTGAGCAGCGGAGCGCTGCGCCACCATACCATCAGGGCGACAATCGCGATAACGCTCAGCACGCCGAAGGCGGTGGCATAGGAGTAGTGCCCGGCGATAGACCCGGTTAACGCCGGACTCATTGCCGCCCCGGCGCCCTGCATCAGCATCGCCACGCTCTGTCCAGCGTTAACGTGCCCGCTGCCGCGCAGCAGCGAGACGATAAAGCTGGGCACCGCCACCCCCAAAATCCCTGCCGCCAGGCCATCAAGAATTTGCACCGGGACCATCATCGCCGGGGCGTCGCTGGACGCCGCCAGCGCCGCCCGGATGGGCATGATCAGCAGCGCCAGCAGGATGCATCGCCAGTAACCGTATTTGTCGATGCTGCCGGCGACCCGGATGGCCACCGGGATCATCACCACCTGCGAAATAATCACCGTGGCGGCGGCAAACAGTCCGGGATTGAGGTGTCCCGGCGCGGCGGCGATCCGCATGCTCAGCATCGGCAACAGTGCGGCATTGGCGAGATGGAACAGCATCAGGGTTACGCCGGCGATCAGCAGCGGCGTATGGCGGAACAGGATGGCAAACCCCGGCAGGGAGGGCGTGGATGCCGCTTCGATGCCGCGGGCGGCGTCATCGTCGATATCGCCGCCGCGGATCGCCAACAGGGCGACCAGGGTAAGCAGCGTGGTACAGGCCATCAGAATGAAAATGCCGCCGATGCCCCAGTACCAGGCGATAGCCCCGGCCATTAGCGCGGTGAAGAAATTTCCCGCGTGGTTGAAGGCTTCGTTTTTCCCCATCTGGGCGCTAAAGCCGCGCTGTCTGGCAAGACCGAGGGTAATCCCGGCGATCAGCGGTCCGACAAAGGCCGCGCAGATGCCGCTGGCGACTTGCGAGAGGGCGACCACGCTGGTCTTCTGACTAAACCAGAGCAGCAGGGTGGTGAGGGTGATCACCAGGCAGACCCCGGCCAGCAGCAAGCGCTTATGCCGCGAGCTGTCGGTGATGAAGCCGGCGGGCAGGGTCGCCAGCAGGCCGGCGATACCGCCGACGGACATCAGCAGGCCAATGTCCTCCGCCTGCCAGTGACGCTGGGTGAGAAAGATCCCCAGAAACGGGCCGAGGCCGTCGCGCACATCGGCAATAAAAAAGCTGGTCAGAGATAAAGCCCGCAGAGAACGAAGCGACATTTTCTACCTTTAGCATGCGCGATCTGCGCGTCGGAATGGCCGGGTCGGGGTTGCCGGATACCTTCATCCTTTATCGCACCGTTCGATGAAACAAAAATGTCCCGTGCTCGTCGGGTACCGTGGCTATGCAACATACCCGCTTGCGGCGGCTTTCGCCAGAGGCGTACGAAAGTTCTGTAGCGGCGCTATTAGCGTTCGTCTGCCTTGACGATCTGCAGGGCGGCGGGGCTCGCCACGGTGCCGCTGGCAGTAATAAACCCCGGATGGACAGCCTCGCCGCTGGCGCTGTCCACCAATGCAATATGCGGCGCACTGTGCAGCACGTGCTGGTGGCCCCATTCCATCAGGGCGAACAGCACCAGCGCCAGGCTACGGCTTTTATCGGTCAGAACATATTCATACCGTTCGCGGGAGCCGGCTTCCCGGTAGGGCACTTTGTTGAGCAATCCCGTTTCGGTCATGGTTTTTAACCGGGTGGTGAGCGTCTGGCGGGTAATATGGGTGTGCGACAGCAACGTTTCAAAGCGCGTCACGCCGTAAAACGCCTCGCGGAGGATCAACAGCACCCAGCGGTCGCCGAGGATTTTCGCCCCTTCCGCCAGGCCGCACAGCGCCGGGTCAAGGTAGGGCAGTGATTTATTTTTTGACATCGCGAGATTGACCTTCTACTCTGAGTTTGAATTTTAGACCTAGATGCTAAGGAGAATAGCGTGCCATTTGTTAACGTGCAAACCATTAAAGGGATCATGACCGCGGAACAGAAAAGTGAGCTGCTGCGACGGATGACCGATCTGCTGGTGGAGATTGAGGGGCAGGGCGATCCGCAGTTCCGTCAGTCCGTCTGGATCCGCATTGACGAACATGACCCGGAGCAGTGGAGTCTGGGCGGCGTCCAGCCGACGGCCGCAATGATCGCGGCGAAATTTGCCGCCGCGCGACGCGACGGATCCCCGGAATAAAACGGGCGGCGAAGCCCGGCCCGGCGATCTGACGCAGAAGAGGGGCCAGATCGCCGGGTAATATTGCGATTCGCTATGGTGCAAAAGCGTATTTTGCGGCTAAGGTAACGGTCAGGGAACCCAACAAACAGGGCGCGATGCCAGACGGCCAGCCTGGCGCCACTCTCAAACCGGTGAAAACAACGGATGTCTACAGAACACATGCTGCCGCTGGCGGTGCAGAACAAAAACATCTTTCGCCTGGCTGCCGCTCAGGCGCTGGCCGGCGCCAACTCGGTGGTCTTCTACGCTACCGGCGCGATAGTGGGTAACGCGATTGCCCCCAGCCCGTCGCTGGCCACGCTGCCGATCACCCTGTTTGTGCTGGGGATGGCGGCCTCCATTCTGCCTTTCGGCGCGCTGGCGCGAACGCGGGGCCGCAAAGCGGCGTTCAGGCTCGGCACCGGCGCCGGGATGGTGACCGGACTGGCGGCCGCGCTGGCGGTAGTGCTGAATTCTTTTCTGCTGTTTTGTCTCGCCGCGATGCTTGGCGGCGCCTATGCCGCCGTGGCGCTCAGTTTTCGTTTTGCCGCCACCGACGGCGTCGCCCCGGCGCGTCGCGCCCGTGCGCTGTCGCTGGTGATGGGCGGCGGTGTGGCCGCCGGGATCATTGGCCCGATGCTGGTCACCGGCACCATGCACCTCTGGCCGGCACATACCTTCGCCGTCACCTTCCTCGCTCAGGCGCTGGTTGCAGTGCTGGCCGCCTTTTTGTTGAGAGGGGTGACGCCGGCGGAGCCCACCGCGGCCAGCGTGCGCGGAGGGCGGCCGCTGCGCGAGATTGTCCGCCAGCCGGGTTTTGCCACCACGGTATTCAGCGGCGCGGTGGCCTATATGGTGATGAATTTTCTGATGACCGCCGCGCCGCTCTCCATGCATATGCACGGTCTTTCCCAGCAGGCCGCCAACCTTGGGATCCAGTGGCATGTGATGGCGATGTACGGCCCGGGATTTTTCACCGGCCGGCTGATCCAGCGCTTCGGCGCAGTGCGAATGGCGGCGGCGGGATTGCTGATCACCGCCGCGTCGGTGGCGGTCGGCCTGAGCGGTCTCGGCGTGTATCATTACTGGCTGTCGCTGATTTTGCTCGGCATCGGCTGGAACTTTGGCTTCACCGGCGCCTCGGCGAAAATCATCGATTTCCACCGCCCGGAAGAGAAGACCCAGGTTCAGTCGCTCAACGATTTTCTGGTCTTCGGCGTGATGATCGTGGGGTCGTTTTCGTCCGGGGTTCTGCTCAACGCCTTCGGCTGGAACGCCGTGCTGTGGGGCTCCCTGGTCCCGGTTGCGGTGGCGTTGTTGACCCTGCTGCTGCGCCCCTTATCCCCACCCCGCGCTTAGCGCCTGGCCTGCCGCTGCGCAGGCCGTCTTTTGCTTTTTTCAGCTATGCATTGCTGAAATTCATCTGACTCCTTGCGCGTAAAAACGTCACATACGCTACATGCTGTAGTAATCTCTACAACATGACAATGCATCTCTTGATCCTTAACCTGACGACGTCTCAAGCCACGCTGCGCATGCGTGTCTGGCGAACCCTGAAGCAGAGCGGGGCGGCGGTCCTGCGCGATGGGGTCTATCTGCTGCCCGACGTGCGCCAGGGCTATGACACTTTCCTCAGCACCTGCCAGGCGATCCGCGCGGAAGGGGGGACCGGGTATGTTTTCACGATTGAGGCGGCGGAAGAAGAGGCGCTCAGGCCGCTATTCGATCGTCGTGAACAGTACGACGCGCTGTTGCAGGATCTGCAGGCGCTGCAGGGGACGTTATGCAACGACGAACTGGCGGCTCAGCTCAAACAACTGCGTAAAATTCAGCGTGACTACCGGCGGATCGAGGCCATTGATTTCTTTCCGGGGGCCGCCCGGGAGCAAGCCGCTGAGCGACTGGCCACTATCGAACAGGTCATTAATCAGCGGCTATCGCCGAACGAGCCGCAGTCGGTGGCGGGCGAACTGAGCCTGCTGGACAGAGGCGCCTTTCGCGGCCGGCTGTGGGCCACCCGCCGACGCCCGTGGGTCGATCGTCTGGCCAGCGCCTGGCTTATCCGGCGCTTTATTGACGACGAGGCGCGGTTCCTGTGGCTGGCCGCGCCCGAGACCTGTCCGGCGACGGCGGTCGGTTTTGATTTTGACGGCGCGCCATTCAGCCATGTCGGCACGCTGGTGACCTTCGAAGTACTGGTCCGGCGTTTTGTGCTGGACGCGGTGATCCCCGACAGTCTGGGACGGTTGATCCACTTCCTGGACGTCGGTGGGGTACCGACCCCGGAGGCGGCGGGGGTAGAAAGCATTCTTGCAGGGCTGCGGGAAACCATTACGGACGATGACCAACTGCTGGCGGCAGCTTGCTCGCTGTTCGACGGCTTACTGAGGTCCTGTGAAATGAGGTCTGGCAATCATGAGCAAAACGGTCGTTCTTCCGCAGAGTGACAGTCCTTCCGTCGTCGCTTCCGTCTCCTTCTGGCAGGCATTTCGCTTTTGGCTCAAGCTTGGCTTCATCAGCTTCGGCGGGCCTGCCGGGCAGATCGCCATGATGCACCAGGAGCTGGTGGATAACCGACGCTGGATATCGGAAGGGCGATTCCTGCATGCGCTCAATTTTTGTATGGTCCTGCCCGGCCCGGAGGCCCAGCAGCTGGCGACTTACATCGGCTGGCTGATGCATAAAACCTGGGGAGGCGTCATCGCCGGGGTGCTGTTTATTTTGCCCTCGCTGGTGTTACTTATCGCCCTGGCGTGGATCTACCTCGTCTGGGGGGATGTCGCCGTGGTGGCGGGGATCTTTTATGGCATCAAACCCGCCGTAGCGGCGATAGTATTGCAGGCGGCGCACCGCATCGGCTCGCGGGCGCTGAAAAATGGTGCCTACTGGGCTATCGCCGCCGCTGCCTTTGTCGCTATTTTTGCGCTGAACGTTCCTTTTCCGCTGATCGTCCTCGCCGCGGCACTGGTGGGTTTTATCGGCGGACGGCTGGCGCCGACGACATTCGGCAAAGCGGACGCCCACCGTGCGCAGAGTCACCCTGGCGGAGCCGCCATCATTGATGACACGACGCCGATCCCGGCCCATGCCATTTTCAGCTGGCGGCGCACCTCACGGGTGCTGATCGCCGGGATGCTGCTGTGGCTGGTGCCGATGGCCGCTCTGACGCTAATGCTGGGCTGGGCGCATCCGCTGAGCCAGATGAGCTGGTTCTTTACCAAAGCCGCGCTGATGACCTTTGGCGGGGCATATGCCGTCTTACCTTATGTTTACCAGGGGGCGGTGACCCACTATGGCTGGCTGACGGCAGGGCAGATGATGGACGGCCTCGCTCTTGGGGAATCGACCCCCGGACCGTTGATCATGGTGGTAACCTTTGTCGGATTTGTCGGCGGCTACACCAAAGCGGTGTTGGGCGTCGATGATGTGCTGCTGGGGGGCATCGCGGCGGCGTGCCTGGTGACATGGTTTACCTTTTTGCCCTCGTTCATCTTTATTCTCGCCGGTGGGCCGTTTATTGAAACGACCCATAATAAGGTGGGATTTACCGCGCCGTTGACCGCCATCACTGCCGCGGTGGTGGGCGTTATCCTGAATCTGGCGCTGTTTTTTATCTGGCATAGCGTCTGGGGACCATCCGGTTTCGACCCGTGGTCTGCGGCCATTGCCCTGGGCGCCGCCGGGCTGCTGTTTCGTTATAAGTGGAAGCTGACCTGGGTACTGGCCGCCGCCGCCGCGGTGGGGCTTATCGTCCATATGGCGGGACTGTCCGGCGCAGGATAAGGTCGGCGTTGGGCTGAGAGAAACGTGGACAGATGGGGGATTGGGGAGAGAGGCCAGTGCCTGAGCAGGCCCTGGCCGGATGGGTGGCAATTATTTATCTACGGGAGGCTCCTCCGCGAGATGCAGTTGACAATATTGCTCAACGCCCGCCTTTAGCATGTTAATAATCACCAGCAGTGTGGGTAAGTAAGGCACCAGTTTAACTAACAGCGAACTGATGGGTTCATCAATAATCAGTGCCAGCAGGGTATCCACTTTCTTTTTCCATGTTTTGTTATATTCCACACAAAAATTTTTAATATCGGCCGGCTGCGTTGAACGGGCAATCTGTTCGAGTTCTTCAATGGCGTTGAGTGCCGCTTTTATTTTCTCAATGTCGATTTGTTGAGTCATATTCGCCTCACGGTAATCGGAAAAAAACTGGATCATTCTTTATGTGGATTAAATAACAGCCACGGTAAGGTGTAATCGTACAGCGCTTTCACCGGCACCACGGATAAGTGGAAATGTTTATCGTGCGGGCTGGGCCCATGGTAATCCCGCCATAACCAAGGCTGGACAGAAGCGCTAATGATCCGTTTGTTCCAGATAATATATTTAATTCGTTTGTCTTTGCTGGCGACCAACGCATCGACAATCGCCTGAGCATCACATTTATGTAGAGGATCGTGGGTAATATCGATAGCCGTTACCACACCAATATTTCCATCTATCACCTGCGGATTATGATCCGAGTTGGTGTGGGCATGATGTTCATCACCAATGGTGCCATCGCTGTCCTTGTTGCGATGCGGAGCATATTGATTAATCTGATCTCTGAGTATCAGCAGACTCTTTGCGACACGCCATACCATGTTATTTACCCTCCGGATTGAAACAGGGGTTTGAGCTGACCGGCTCTGCGCCAGGAACCACGTCATGATAAACCGGAGAAGGGGGGGCAGGATCGGCTACTGGATCCGCTTTCACGCTGCTGACTTGTTGCTTTTTCAGGTTTTTCACTTGCAACAGATAATTAAGAATGACGTTCCAGAACGCCGATCCGCCGCTTGCCATCAGGCCAATACATAATGTCATCAGGTCCGGATGTTTAATGGCCGAGAAACTGCCGGCGACGAAAGGTTGGGTCAAAAACGCCGTCAGAATACCGGCAACCACCGCTAATATCTGTAGGGCTGATTTGCGTCGTCCTTCGATGACCGGATCCTGATTTTCCAGATTAAGCCAGGGAAAATACCCTTTGATTATCTCTACCAGTCTTTCCGAGGCGATACTGATGGCGATCAGCATCGTAATGATGTTTTCAAGTTGCGAAGAAATGGCATCGCTCATATTATCCTCACTATTGCTGTGTTGAATAAAAATAATTTACGACGTTTTTATCATGTGCTTAATTCATAGGGGCAAATTTATGTCGACTCATTTTACGGGCATTTTTGTCGTTCAGGCCGGTAATCGGCAAGTTGTAATAAAATGACAGCGCGTAATAAATAATCCGCCAGAGCGTGTTCGGAATAACTATTTAATTCGACACGAAAACTGAACCGCGGAATTAACCCGTGATAATAAATTTATCGTCGCTTTTTTGATGAGTATAACGGAGGAAACAGAGACGCCACTCATTCATATGAATGAGTGGCGTAAAAAAACTCGCCGCGCGGGCAGGAGGAAGAGAAGCGGGCCAGCGACCGGTTAGCGCGCCCCGGAATGGGACGCTCAGGTCGTGGGGCTTTCGCGGGTGGCTCGCGCCAGCGGGTTGCTGTCCAGTTCCAGCTGGTCGCGCAGCGCCCAGCCGCGCAGCTTGCCGGGGTTAAGCAATCCCGCCGGGTCGAGAGACTGTTTCACCGCCACGACGTCGGGGCGAATCACGCCCTGTTTGCCGTCCTCAACCTGCAGCACGTGGGGGTTGTTAATCTTGACGTCGTTGTCGCGAAATATCTGCATGATGGTGTTGAGCCGCGCGGGCGTGGTATAGCGCACCAGCTGCAGACCGCTGGCGGTGAGGTTGCCTTCGATATCGCGCAGGAATTCAATATGGGAAATCACCTCCCCGGCGAAGTGCTGCTCCATCTGTAAAATTTGCTGCGGATAGCGCAGCGGATCAAACGCCGTCTGGAGATAAGTCAGCGTATTGTCCACCTTGAGCGCATGCAGGGTGGTATGGTTCCAGCAGTATTCCATTAACGAGGCGTTTTGCGTCCGGGCCTCGTCGCTGGCCTGACGGATGGCGTTGCTCCCGCGATGGCGCTGTAACAGGCTGGCGCAGAGTCCTTCGCTCTCCTCGGCGATCAGGCTGATAACCGCATGCTGCCCGGTGCGATAACGATCGTTGAGGTGGCTAAAGTAGTCGGCGATCGGCGTGGCCAGCAGCGCGACCTGACGTTTTACCAGCCCCGGCGAGCGGACGCAGGCGTTGGCATAGTTCAGCGCATCAGCGAAATCGTCAAACACGTCCAGGCGTTCAATCCACTGGTGCACGGGCGCCAGCGCCAGCTCAACCTCCAGGATAATGCCGTTGGTGCCGTAGGCGTGATGCAGCAGCAGCGCTTCGGGAGCCGGGACGGTCAGCACGCGGGGGACCGGCTCGACGGTCATCACTTTGACGCTGAGCACATTGCCGGGCGCCGCCAGCGGCCCATAGTTGATGGAGCCGATGCCGCCGAACCCGCCGCCGTAGAGGCCGCCCAGGCTCGCCAGGCGGTAGGTCGACGGCATGCAGCGCAGCTCCCAGCCCGTTGGGCGGGCGGCGGTTTCGATGTCTGCCAGACGAATGCCGGCCTGGGCGCGCACCGTGCCGTTGCCGAGGGCGACGATCTGGTTGAGTCCGGTCATATCGACCAGCAGCCCGCCTTCGAGGGGGACCAGTTGGCCATAGTTGCCGGTGGCGCTGCCGCGCAGGGTCAGCGGCAGCTGGTGCTGCACGCAGGCGGCGACCAGCTGGCGCAGCTCCTCTTCGTCGCGTGGGCGAACCACCGCGTCCGCCTGTTTCCCCGCCAGTTGCTCAGTGAGTACCGGACTGAACCAGTGAAAATCGCGGGAAAGCCGTTTGATCTTCGCCGGCTGTAAGGTCCACTCCAGCGTCGGGAGTGTCTGCTGGATCGCCGCGACCGCGTGTTGACGCTGCTCATCAGTCATCATTTTTCTTCCTGTTCGTCAGCAAAATATTAATGAGATTGCACGGCTTCGCTTTCATGCCAGGCGCTGAGCGCCCGGCGCGAAACCCAGGACATCACGCCAAACAGCGCGATCCCGGCGAGAGAGATCAGCAGCAGCGCGGCAAACATCAGCGGGATATCCAGCTGGTAGCCAGCCTGCAGGATCTGATAGGCCAGACCGGTATTGGTCCCGCCGGTCCCGGCGACAAACTCCGCCACCACCGCGCCAATCAGCGACAGCCCACTGGAAATACGCAGCGCGCCGAAGAAATAGGGCAGCGCCGAGGGGATACGCAGCCGCACCAGCGTTTGCCAGCGGCTGGCGTGATTGAGGCGAAAATAGCTCAGCAGGCCGGGGGAGACGCTGCGCAGTCCCTGAGTGGTATTGGAGATGATGGGAAACACCGCCATAAGGGTGGCGCACACCACCAGCGAGAGCGTGGCATCCTTCACCCAGATGATGATCAGCGGAGCGATGGCGACAATCGGCGTCACCTGCAAAAACACGATATACGGAAACAGGGCGGTTTCCACAAAGCGGTTCTGCACCAGGATAAACGCCACCGCGGCGCCAATGACAATCGACAGCAGAAACGAGATCAGGGTGATCTTGAGGGTGAACAGCAGCGCCAGCAGCAGCGGCGTGAGATGCGTCCACAGGCTTTCCAGCATCACCAGCGGCGACGGCACCAGAAAGGCCGGGATGCGAAAATAGCTCACCGCGCCCTGCCACAGGAGCACCACCGCCACCGCGACGAGGGTCGGATAGAGAATTTTGAGAAAACGCGGATGCTGGACCCACGGCGTTGAGGTTGTGTTTTTCATATTATGACTCCATACCGGACTGGCTGGCCTGCAACAGACTGTCCTGCAGCTGACGGGCATACAGGGAAAAGGCCGGACTGACGCGGAACGCCTCGCTGCGCGGGAACGGCTCCCGGATGGCGATATCTTCGACCACCCGTCCGGGACGGGCCGCCATCATGATCACCCGCTGTGAGAGAAACACCGCTTCGTGGATCGAGTGGGTGACAAACACCACCGTCAGGTTCTGCTCCTGCCAGAGACGCAGCAGGTCGCTGTCGAGTTTATTACGCGTGATTTCATCGAGCGCGCCGAAGGGCTCATCCATCAGCAGCAGCTTTGGCCGGGTGACCAGGCCGCGGGCGATGGAGACGCGCATTTGCATGCCGCCGGAGAGTTCGCGCGGCAGGACGTCGGCGAATTTGCCCAGCCCCACCAGTTCAAGGACTTCACTCACCCGGGTATTACCTTCCGCGCGCGGCACGCCGGCCAGATCCAGCGGCAGCCTGACGTTATTGCGCACGCTGCTCCACGGCATCAGGGTGGCTTCCTGGAAGACGAACGACAGCGGATGCTGGGCTTTCTCCCGGCTGTCGCGCCGCCACAGCATCAGCTTGCCGTCGCTGGGCTCCACCAGGCCGGCGACCATCTTCAGCAGAGTACTCTTCCCGCAGCCGGACGGGCCGAGCAGGGTAATAAACTCCCCCTGATTGATGGTCAGGTTGACGGGCAGCAGCGCCCGGGTGCCGTTGCTGTAGATTTTCTCCGCCGACAGCACCTCGATGGCCGGGGTGGCAGAGGCGGGCGTAAAGCGGGTGTCGCTCATCACGGTCAGTTTCGGGGCGGTATTCATGGCATCACTCCGGCGTCTTTGACCATCTCCAGGGTGTAAGTCTGCTCAAACGGCACCTTGCTGGCGTCGATCAGCTTGTTTTTCACCAGCATGTCCCAGGTTTTCTTCAGCCGCGGCTCGGTGATGATGCCGATGCCGCCGGTCTTAGCATCGCCGCCGGTCACCAGCTGGTACTGCTTCATCTGGGCAATACCAAAGGCGATCTGCTCGGCGCTCATTTGCGGATTTGCTTTACCGATCAGGCTGTTGCCGGGGGCGGGATCCTGCAGGTAGCTTTTCCAGCCCTCCATGGAGGCTTTGACGAAGGCCGCCACCGCCGCCGGACGTTTGCGGATGGTGTCGGCCATACAGATAATCGAGTTGCCGTAGGGCGGATATCCCCAGTCGCTGAGCGGATAGACATAGAACGGCTGCCCGCCTTTGGCGACGGAGAACGGCTCGGAGGTCACGTAGCCCTGCTGCACCAGGTTTTTATCGGCGAGGAACGGCTGAACGTTAAAGGTATAGGGGCGCACTTTGCTGCCAGCCAGACCCAGCTCGCTCTTCGCCCACGGCCAGAAAGAGGTATAGGCCTCGGTAGCGAGCAGGAAGGTTTTGTCTTTAAGCTCCGCCGGGTTCTCCACTTTGTTATGAGTGATAAACACCGTCGGCGAGTGCTGGAACACGGTAGCGACGGTCACCGCATGCACCCCGGCCTGCCAGGTCTCCAGCGCCTGACCGTTGTCGCCAAGGGTACAATCGGCCTGACCGGCAGCCATCAACTGCATGACGTTGATCTGCGGGCCGCCCATTTTAATCTCGACATCGAGACCGGCGTGCTGATACAGCCCGGTGGCCTGGGCCTGGTAAAACCCGCCGTGCTCGGCCTGGGCATACCAGTTGGTGAGAAACGTAAACTTCTCCGCCGCGAAGCAGGAGGCTGAGGTCGCGAGGGCGGCCACGGTCAGCAGGGTAAAAACGAGCGTCGGTCTGGTATTCATCATGGCTCCTTGGATTCAGCAGCGAAAGAGGGGGGTAGGGACTGCACAAAGCCGTGCCAGTGCTGTTTGCCCCAGGTCGGTTCGTGACGTTCGACCCAGGCCATGCGGTGGATCTCGATGATCGCTTGCGCCCAGCTGGCGGCGAGGGAGTCGAGAAGCCCTTCGCCTTGCTCCCGCGTCGCCGGGGTCGGGTCGCCAATCACCCCGCTGGGGCCAAAGTCATAGGACGCCCACGCCGCCGCCGGGCGGCCTTTCGACAGGGTCGGGCAGGGGAATTCCGGCGGGAAGTTGGCGACCGCCCGCTCCATATGAACGCACTCCGGGGCCAGCGCCAGCATCAGCGCCGTTTCGCTATGTCCGGCGTGCATCGCCATCCGCTGTTCATGCGGGCTGAGAAACTGTTTTTCGCAGTTGGGTACGTTGAACACATCGTGCGGGATGGCGATGAAATCCCCGTGGCGCAGGCGCATTTCCCGGCAGGCGATTTGCAGGATCTGCGGCTGGCCGCCGTGGCCGTTGATCATCAGCAGCTTGCGAAAACCGGCCCGATAGAGGGATTCGGCGATCTCCAGCAGGGTATGCAGCAGCGTATCGCCGCTGAGGGTCAGGGTGCCGGGAAAATGCAGATGCTCCTCGGACTTACCGTAGACGATCGGCGGGATGGCGTAGGCCGGGATCGCCGCCGGCAGCCGGGCGAGGGCATGGCCCGCCACGCCGGAAGATATCACGCTGTCCACCGAGCAGGGCAGATGCGGGCCGTGCTGTTCGATCGCCCCGGTGGGGAGGACGATAACCGTATTGCTTTTATCCGGCAGGGCGGCCACGTCCGTCCAGCTCAGGAAAGGGAGAAAGCGCGCTGCAGGAATGTAACCGTTAATCATCGCGGTGCCTCGGAGTGAATTGGCTGGGGTAACCAGACGGTCGCTTCAACTTCAATCAATACCGTGGCGTCGGGCAGCATTTCGCTGACCTGGACCACGGTGGAAACGGGCGGCTGGTCGGGATAAAACAGCTTTCTGACCCGGCTGTAATAGGGAAAATGGTCAAGGTTGCGAAAGTACTGCACCAACTTGATAACGTCGCTCATCTGCCCTCCTGCGGACGCCACGGTGTGGCGGATGCTTTCCAGGACGTACCAGCTCTGGGCGAGGATCGGGCCCTGTTTCGCATCGGTTGAAAATTCGCCGGTCGCCCCCAGCAGCTCCCGCACCGGCTCAGGCACATCCTGAAAGCCGTTGACGATGGTGCCGGTCAGGGGATTGACCGGAATAATGCCGGAGAGAAAGATAAAATCGCCGGCTCTGCGCCAGGCGGCATACCGCGCCAGCGGCACCCCCGCGCCTGCTTCAAGACTCATGTGCCATCTCCTCTTGCCACACGCGCCGGTGGGTTAACCTGCCGTGGTTAACCACCAGACGGGCGGCGCTGTTTAAAGGCCAGGTAAAACGGTCGCTACCCGGGAAAATCACCACGCTGGCCGCCGCGCCGATGGCAAAGGGCGCCGCGTCTGCCGGCGAACCGGTTAGCGCCGCGCGATCGCAGATCAGCCGCGACTGCCGGTCGAACAGGTCGCTGAGCTGAGCGCTGAACAGGCCGCAGGCCAGGGTGTCCAGCGGGTCGTAGCTCCCCGCCGGGCAGAAGGCATCCTGTACGTTGTCGCAGCCGAGCAGGGTGGCCACGCCGGCGGCCTGCGCCTCGTGCAGCAGGGTGATCCCCCGCTGGCGCGGCGTGCGACCGAACGTCGCATCCTGCAGCAGCAGGTTGGTCATCGGCAGAGCGATAAGGGTGACGCCGTGCGCCGCCAGCTGGCGCAGGATCGGCGCCGCCTGTTCGTCGCTGCCGGCGGCCAGCGCGCAGCCGTGGCTGCAGCAGATATACCCGGGAAAAGGGTGGCGGGAGAGATGGTCCGCCAGCCAGGTCAGCCCCTGAGACACTTCGCTGAGCTCCTCATCAATATGCAAATCCAGATCCAGATCCCAGCGGGCCGCGCTATCCAGCAGGTTTGCCATGGCGGCGGCGTCCCAGTTGGAGGAGTGGATGAAGCCGCCCAGCAGGCAGCGCTCCCCGCTGTTGGCGACCGTCCGGGCGATGGCCCCGGCGTCCGCCGGATCGCGAAACAGGGTCAGCGGGACCAGCGCCACCCGCTCCAGGGTGATGCCGACGGTGTCGATGCGAGCGAGCTCCTGCCAGGCGTCGGGTGCGTCGGCGGTAAACCAGTCGATATGGCTACGCAAATGGGTCACACCATTTGCTGCCGCCCGGGCCAGCGCGGCGGACGCCCGACGTTGAATATCCGCCCTGGTCCAGTGCTGGCGATCCTCGTGCATGGCGTGGATCGCCGCCAGCAGCCCGGCCTGCGCCGGACGGCAGCGTTCAATGGTAAAGGTCTTGTCCAGATGGGCATGAGGTTCCACCAGGCCGGGGAGCGTCAGGGCCCCCGCCAGGTCCCACAGGCCGGGAGTCGGCTCGTCGGTCGGGGTCAATGCGGCAATCCGGCCGTCGCGAAAGGCCAGGTCCGCCAGCAGCGGTTCACCGTTGGCCCGCGTCGGCCAGCTGTCGGGCAGCGCCCAGGCCGGGAGTCGGGCGCGGCTGATACCGGCGAGCGGCGCGGAAGAGGAGGGGAACGTCATCGTCAGTCTCCTCACAGATCCAAAACCAGAACCGGCGATTTCGCCCGCGAACAGCAGAGCGTGATCTGGTCGTTGCCAGCTTTCTCTTCCGCCGTCAGCACGCTGTCCCGGTGTTCGGGGATCCCGTCGAGGACCCCGGTAATACACGACCCGCACATTCCCTGTTCGCAGGAGAGCATCACCTCCACGCCGGCGTGCTGTAATACCTGAGCAATGGTTTGATCCGCGGCGACCTGCAGGCGCTGCCCGCTGGAGGCCAGTTCAATATAAAACGCATTTTTCGCCGCAGTATTATTTTCCGCCGCGGGAGTAAAACGCTCGAAGACGAATTGCGACGGCGACCAGCGATATTCCTCCATGACCGACTGCAGTCGCTGAATAAAACCCTCCGGGCCGCAGGCGACCACTGCGGTATCAGGATCGGGTGTGGTTAAGCAGGCGGGGATCCGCTGGCGAAACGACGCGCCTTCCTCGCTACAGTGGATCGCCACCGTGCCGCCCGCAGCCAGCTGGGTCAGGCGCGGGGAGAAGGCCGTCTGGCGCGAGCTGGCGACATAATAATGCAGCTCCAGCGCCCCCTTTCTGGCGGCAATTGCTTCAGCCATCGCCAGCAACGGCGTGATGCCGATACCGGCGGCAAACAGCAGGTAGCGCCCGGCCTCCGGCAGGGGAAAATGGTTGCGCGGAGGCGAAATGGCGAGCCGATCGCCGGCTTTGAGCTGTTGGTGAATATAGCGTGAGCCGCCGGTGGACGCGTCCGTCAGTCTGACGCAAATTTCATAAGTATTACTGCGGTCAGGCGTGCCGCACAGGGAATACTGCCGGGGGCCAACGCCGGGAATAATAATATCGATATGCGCCCCGGCGGAGTAGCCCGGTAATATTTCCCCAGCCGCCGCCTGCAATATTAATGATAGATTTCCCTCTCCATTGGGGCGTATTTCCCCGACCGAGACCGAAATAAGATCGTGGCTGTGCATTACCGTTTACTCTCCCTCATTCCGCTGTCTGCAGGGCGGCCAGGGTCGGCGAAGAGATAACTCCCCCTTCGCGGTAAACTGTCCGGCGTGCAAGAAAATGGGTGAAACGATCGTTTCTCCGCTATGAATGCTACGGTATTGTGATAAAACTGTTGCGTCCAGAGCTTTGATTCGCACAACCCGTTGCAAAAAAGAGAGCACCCAAACCATGTTTGCCTTCTCCCGATTTCTGCTCTATTTCACCGAAGTGGCCCGTCAGGGATCGTTTCGTAAAGCGTCAGAGGCGTTGCATGTGTCGGCGTCTTCCATCGACCGTCAGATTTTGCGCGTGGAACAGGAGCTGGCGATGCCGCTCTTCGAGCGCCATCCCACCGGGCTGCGGCTGACCGCCGCCGGGGAGCTGCTTCTGCACGCGGCCAATAACTGGAAAAAGGACTTTACCCGGGTCTGCGAACAGCTGGATGACCTGCGCGGGTTGCGGCGGGGGCATGTGCGCATCGCTACCATCGATGCCATTAACCGGCATTTTTTTTCGACGATGCTCAAAGAGGTGCATAAACATTATCCCAACATCTCTTTTACATTGACCACCATCAACAATATCCACATTCAGCAGGCGCTGATCTCCGGCGAGGCGGATTTCGGCATCATGCTCAATCCCCAGACCTCCCGCGAACTGCAGGTGCGGGCGTTTGCCGAGATGAATATGGGTATCGTGGTGCCGACCGGCCATCCGCTGGCCAGCCGCAGCGCCGTGCGCTTTAGTCAGTGCATCGACTACCCGTTTATCCTGCCGTCCGCCCCGTTGATGATCAGCGAGCCGGTGGAGGCGCTGGTGAATATCAGCGGCAACGAGGTGAAGGAGGTGGCGGTGTCGAATAACATTCACATGATCCGCACCCTGATCAAAGAGCAGATGGGCATCGGCATCCTGTGCCGGCTGGATATTCTCGATGAGATCGAGTCCGGCCAGCTGGCGTTTGTACCGCTAACCGATCCGCAGCTTAAGCCTTTCACGCTGGCGCTGTGCGTCTCGCCCGCCCGCCAGCTTTCCCTCGCCGCCTCGATGATGTTGAACCAGCTGGAGATGCTCTTCAGTCAGCTGTGAGAGACCGGGCAGGCACTAAAATCATTCATTAGCGCACCATAATGGTGCGTTTTTTGTGTGCATGAATCAAAGGTTGCATGTCCGCGGGCGGCGGCGCAGGCGATTTCTCGCGGCCGATCAAATCTGGCATTGTTTTTGTATAGCTGAGTGTGAGTAGAAGCGGTCAGTACGGGTTATCCATACGGGACATTGCTCAGTCACCATGTCGCGGTTCAATGTTGACCGGGATGGGAGGCTGAGCCGTGGTTTGCTCGCCCCTCTCCCGGCATGAAGAGGAGAGGGATAATGAAAAGTCGTGCACGCCTTCCCCGGGGCTTTCGCTGGCTGGGCCTGATGGCTCTCGGCGGTGTCTCGCTGGCCGTTCAGGCCGAGGAGAAAATCGTTCTGCTGACCTCCTGGTACGCTCAGGCGGAGCAGGGGGGTTATTATCAGGCTCAGGCCACTGGGCTGTACAAAAAATATGGTCTCGACGTCGAGATCCGCTCCGGTGGCCCCCAGGTCAACGGCATGCAGTTGCTGTTGTCGAAGCGGGCCGATGTGATCATCGGCTACGACCTGCAGCTGCTGGAAGGCATTCAGCGCGGCTTCCAGGCGAAAGCCATTGCCGCGCCCTTTCAGTACGATCCCCAGGGGCTGCTGACCCATGCCGATGTCACCTCCCTGCAGGGGCTGAAAGACAAAACGCTTCTGGTCTCCAGCTCCGGTCAGGCGACGTGGTGGCCGTGGCTGAAGGCGCAATATCAGCTGAGCGACGCTCAGGTTCGCCCCTATACCTTCAATATTCAACCCTTTGTCGTCGATGACGCCGTCGCCCAGCAGGCCTATGTCAGCTCCGAGGTGTTCCAGGTGCAGAAGGCCGGGGTGAAGGCGAACTTCTTCCTCTTTTCCGAACACGGCTATCCCCCCTACGGCGGCATCCTTATCGCCCGCCCGGATACCATCGCCGAGCGGAAAGCGGCGATGGCGAAATTTGTGCGCGCCTCAATGGAGGGTTGGGTGAGTTACCTCAACAATCCGGCGCCGGGAAATGCGTTGATTAAGCAGGACAACCCGAAAATGACCGACGATCTGCTCGCCTGGGGCGTGACCCAGATCCGTGAGCATCATCTGATCGACGGCGGGGATGCCGCCAGCCAGGGCTGGGGGACGATGACCGACGCGCGCTGGCAGAAGACCCGCGACTTTATGGTCAGCGCCGGTCTGCTGGCGGCGGCCACCGACTGGAAACAGGCCTACACCACCGAATTTGTTCAGGCCATGCAGGTTAAACCCTGAGGAGCGACGCCATGTCATTAATGATTAAAAATGCCCATGCCATCCTCAGCGGTCTGCCCGGAGAGGCGGCGCGGCTGGCCGGGCCGGATATTCGCATCCGCGACGGCAAGATTGCCGCCATCGGCAGCCTGACGCCGCTGCCGGAAGAGCGACAGATCGATGCCCGCGACTGCGTGATCTATCCGGCATGGGTGAACACGCACCACCATCTTTTTCAGTCGCTGCTGAAGGGCGAGCCGCAGGGGCTGAACCAGAGCCTGACGGCCTGGCTGAGCGCTACGCCGTACCGCTTTCGCGCGGCTTTCGATGAACATACCTTTCGTCTGGCGGTGCGCATCGGCCTGGTGGAGCTTCTGCGCTCGGGCTGCGCCAGCGTGGCGGATCACAACTACCTTTACTGGCCGGATATGCCTTTCGATACCTCGGAGATTGTCTTCAGCGAAGGGGAAGCGCTGGGGATGCGCATCGTTCTGTGCCGGGGTGGGGCGACCCAGGGTCGGGCGGTGGAACAGGATCTGCCGGTGGCGCTGCGTCCGGAAACCTTCGACGGCTATATGGCGGATATCGAACGGCTGGTCAGCCGCTATCACGACCCCCGGCCCGATTCTCTGCGCCGGGTGGTGATGGCGCCCACTACCGTCTTGCACTCCGCGCCGGGCGCCCAGCTGCGGGAGATGGCGAAGCTGGCCCGCCAGCTGGGGATCCGGTTGCACAGCCATTTATCGGAAACCGTCGATTATCTCGACGCCGCGCGGCAGAAATTCGCCATGACGCCGGTGCAGTTCTGCGCGGAACACGACTGGCTGGGAAATGACGTGTGGTTTGCCCATCTGGTGAAGCTGCTGCCGGAGGAGATTGCCCTGCTGGGCCGCACCGGAACCGGCATCGCCCACTGCCCGCAAAGCAACGGCCGGCTGGGCAGCGGCATCGCCGATCTGCTGGCGCTGGAGCAGGCCGGGGTCCCGGTCTCGCTGGGGGTGGACGGCGCTGCCTCCAATGAAGCGGCGGATATGCAAAGCGAAGCCCATGCCGCATGGCTGCTACAGCGCGCGCGCAAGGGGATGCTGGCGCAGCCGCGCTACGCCGGGGGCACCTTCGAGGGGGGGGCCGATGCGGCCACGGTGGAGGATGTGGTGCGCTGGGGCAGCGCCGGCGGGGCGCAGATCCTTGGCTTAGCGCAGACCGGCACCCTGCAGGTTGGGATGCAGGCGGACCTCGCTATTTACCGGCTGGACGATCCGCGCTACTTCGGCCTGCATGATATGGCCATTGGGCCGGTGGCCTGCGGTGGGCGCGCCGCGCTGAAGGCGCTGCTGCTCAATGGCCGCCCCATCGTGGAAGACGACGCCATTCCCGGTCTCGACCTTGACGCAATGCGCCACGACGCGCTGGCGGCCGTCCGTACCCTCCAGCAGCGCGCCGCTGTTTAACTGATAACAGGATAATGACGATGAACGCAACCACCCAGAATCAACGCTACGCCTTACAGGAACTGGAAAAAGAGGCGCTGATGGGCGCCCAGGGCGAAGAGACCTTCGCCCGCGAAGTGCGCTGTATCGACCTGTCGAACTTTGCCGAAAGAAAAAATGACATTGCCGAACAACTGTGGGAGGCGGCGGTGGAGATCGGCTTCTTCCAGGTCAGCCACCACGGTATTCCGCTGGCGGATATCCGCCAGGCGTTCAGCATGACCGAGGCGTTTTTCGACCTGCCCGACGAGGTGAAGCGCCAGTATCCGCTGGCCGGCAACGCCGGCTGGGAGAGCAAGGCGCAGGTTCGGCCGTCGACCCGCACGCCGGATCAAAAAGAGTCGTATCAGATAACCCGGCCGTTGATGGCCGGGCGCTGGCCCAGCGACCGGGAGTTGCCAACATTCCAGCAGACGATGCTCGGGTTTGAATCGCAGTGCTGGCAACTGGGGATGAAGATCCTCTCCTGCTTTGCTTTGAAGCTCGGTTTTCCGGAATCGTTTTTCACCACCGCGCACGATCCGCAGCGAGACACCTACCAGAGCACCTTGCGCATGCTGCATTACTATGCGACCGAGCAGTCGCAGCAGGGGATGTGGCGGGCCGGCGCGCACACCGATTTTGACTGCCTGACGCTGCTGTTCCAGCGCCCCGGCCAGGGTGGCCTGCAGGTTTGTCCCGGTAAAGACCGCGAAAGCCAGCAGTGGACCAGCATTGAACCGCGGGAGGAGGTGATCACCTGCAATATCGGCGATATGCTGATGCGCTGGAGCGACGACCAGCTGCCGTCTAACTTCCACCGGGTGAGAAACCCGCTGCCCCACGAATATCAGGGGCCGCGCTACAGCCTGGCGTTTTTCTGCCAGGCCAATAAAGATGTCGAGATCCTCGGGCCGCAGAGAAAGTACCCGCCCATCAGCGCCGAGGATTATCTGCAGCAGCGGATCCAGGCGAATTTCGCCAAAGGGTAAACGTACCGGCGCGGGTCACTGCTGTTCAGGAGCGGCATGACCACGCGCCACGACCACCTTTTCCCGGCCGAGTACAGTAGCGAGATGGTCGGGCAGGGGCTGGTCAGTAATTAAACGGCTGATGCCCGACCAGCCCGCGTAGTGGTAGGGATAGGTGAGGTCGAACTTCGAGTGGTCGGCGACGACAATGCTCTTCGCGGCGCGCTGGATCATCGCCCGGTAAACCGTTCCACTGTCGATTAACGCCTCGCTTGGCCCATCGGCGGCGATACCGCTGGCCCCCAGTAACGTATAGTCCGCCGTGAACTGGCTGAGGAACTGAAGCGTCTGCGCACCGGTCATTGCCCCTTCGGTAGCGCAGTACTCCCCGGGAGCGACGATCACCCGGATGGTTGGATTCATCGACAGCACCGTTGCGACGCCGAAGGCGTGGGTGATGACCGTGATATCCCGCAGCTCGCTGGCCATCCGGCGGGCAACATGTACCGTGGTGGCGCCGGAGCCGATCATAAATATTTTGCCCTCGCGCATACAATGGACGGCGTCCCGGGCGATGCGCTCGCGCTCTTCGGTAAACAGCTGGTGGCGCTCCGTGACCGTCGGTTCACTGTTCATGGCCCGCACCGCACCGCCGTAAGTTCGGTTCAGTACGCCCCGGCGGGTCAGTTCGTCGAGATCGCGACGGATGGTTTCGGTAGAGACACCGTGGGTGCGCGCCATATCCCCAATCCGCAGGGTCGGGGTCTCAGCCAGTTCGCGCAGGATCTGTTGCTGACGGTCTTCTTTTCTCTTCGACATGAACGCTGGTTACTCTCCCTGAAGTCGCTGATGCCGTTAATATACCTGCACGCCGAGGGCAAACAAACTGGATGTTTGCCCTGTCGGTTAGACTATCCGTTCAGGCGGCCCATGACTTTCGCCAGCCGTTCGAGGAAGAAATCTGCATCATCGCGACTGAAGCACAGCGGCGGACGGATCTTCAGGCTGTTGCCAAAGCGACCGGCCGCGCCAATCAGCACGCCCTCAAGCTTCAGGTGATAGATAACGCGACTCGTCAGCTGCGGATCCGGCTCTCCGCTGTCTGGCCGGGCAAACTCGATGGCGTTGAACAGTCCGGCGCCGCGAATGTCGGCGATGGCCGGGAAATCCTGGGCCAGCTGGCGCAGTCCGGCACGCAGATAGTCCCCGTTGCGCTGGGCGTTGTTCATCAGGGCCTCCTGTTCAATCACCTCCAGTACCGCGAGGCCCACGGCGGCAGCCACCGGGTTACCGCCAAAGGTGTTGAAGTACTCGGTCTTTTCGCTGAACGCCTGCAGAATAGCCGGACGCGTGATCACCGCGGCCATGGGAAAACCGTTCCCCATTGGCTTGCCGAGCGTGACGATATCCGGTTGCACACTGTGACGCTGGAAGCCCCAGAAATGAGAGCCTGTCCGACCAAAGCCCGGCTGGACTTCATCGGCGATAAACAGTCCGCCCCGGGCCTGTACGCGGGCTACCGCCTGGGCCAGAAATCCCGGCGGATCGGCGAAAACGCCGTCGCTGGAAAAAATGGTATCCACCAGTAGCGCCGCGCAGCCGTAGCCCCGCTCATCCAGCTCGTCCATGGCGCGCTCAACGTCGGCGGCGAAGAGGTCAGACAGCGTCTGGCCCGCTGACAGCCTGCGCAGGTCAGGGGCGGGAATGGTATGCACCCACGGGGGCAGGAGGGCCTCTTTGTGCCCGGAGGGAGAGACCTCCATCACCGCCGTTGTATTGCCGTGATAGGCACTCTCGGTGACGATGATCCCCTGCCGACCACTGATAAAGCGGGCCATCCGCAGGGCGATGTCGTTGCTCTCGCTGCCGGTGCAGGTAAATATCACATTCGACAGCCCGGCGGGGAACGTCGCCAGCAGGCTGTCCGCGTACTGCTCCAGTACCGGGAACAGATAGCGGGTGTTGGTGTTCAGTAACCCGGCCTGGCGCACCATCGCCTGGGTAATATGCGGATGACAATGCCCCACGCCCGGCACGTTGTTATACATATCCAGATAACGGTTGCCGGCGGAGTCCTCCATCCAGGCTCCGGAGGCCGACGCCATGACGATCGGTTGTGGATAAAACAGAACCGAACCGGTCCCCTGGGTGGCGTGGCGACGGGCAATTTGTCGGCTCAGGTTTTCGTCGGCCACGCCGGTCAGCGCGTCAAAACGGTTCAGTTGAAGAATGGGGGTTTTATTGTTCATCAGCAGGTTCCTTGCAGTTAACGGTAGCGCTAAGCGGTGACGCCTGGAGGAGAAACGCCTGGGCCAGGCGTACGGTGATGGCGCCCCATTGCGGGCTGTAGCGACGGGCGGTGGCTGTCTCACTATGGCTGGCCAGCCAGGCCGTCAGCTGTAAGCGGCGCAGCATCACCAGCACCGGAAGCATCACTTCGTCCTTCTGACTGAAGGGACGGACGCTACGGTAGCCCGCAAGCCACGCAGCGCGGTAGTCCGCAAGGGCCGGGTCGTCTTCAATAAAACTGACGGCGGTGGCAAAATCCCAGCCAAACCAGCAGATGCCGCAGTCGTCAAAATCAATCACCGTCAGCGAATTCTCATTCACCAGCAGGTTGGCCAGCCGCATGTCGCAGTGCACCAGCCCATAGCGGTCGGCGCCCTGTCCGTACGCTTCCAGTCTGGCGACCACTGTGGCCTCCACCGCCTCCAGCAGCGTAATATCGTCGGCGCTCAGTTGCGTCATCTTCCGCCAGTCGCCCCACCAGGCATGACGTCCGATAATCGTCTCGGTGTTCCACACCTTGCGATGAAAACCCTCGGGTTTTACCCAGCCTTCGCTGTGCCTGTGCAGTTCTCCCGCAACCCGTCCCAGGGCATGGTACCAGCCGGTGAGATGGCTACCGGTATCAGGTTCGCTGCCCGCAACAAAGGTGAATCCCACGACGTGGGTGACCGTTTCGCCGTCGATGAGGCTGGCGATACAGGTCCCATCATCCAGTACAAGCGGTACGGCGATGTTGATATCTCCCCGGGCATGCAGGGCGTTTAGCCACATCAGCTCAGAATGGATCTCCACCGCTGAGCTGTAGTTTGGGCGATGCACTCGCAGCACGATCTTTCTCTGCGTCATCTTATCGCTGACCAGAAACGTGGCATTTTCTGAAACCGTCAGCAGGCCAATCTCTGCGCCTTCGCTGAGGCCCCAGCGGGGCAGGAGCGGCCGCAGCTTCAGGGTAAGTGTTGTTAAATACTCGTCGTTAAACATGCTGTCCTCAATTTGAAATGACACGCTTAACACATTTTTATGTTGTGGTTGCGGGATTTGCAAGATGTGTGAGGTTTTTTTTGTTTTCTGTTGCGCTTTAATTATGCTTTTTGTTTATTAATTATTTTATTAACAGTAAGTTAGTGTGATTTAGTTGGCTGGATTCAGCCGGTTGCACCATAACGGAACGTATAATGTGTGTTTTTCTCATTCAGGCGTAATCAAAGCGTGAAGTTTGTTATTAATTCCTTGATATATATAGATAAATTAATCTGTCTATTGCACCAGTCTTGTGCCCAATCATAGCGCATTATTTTTATGCTGAAATCTCACATTAAAATGTTGAACATTCAACATTTACGTGATTATTCTTTTCCTGCCAGCGACGGAGATCGCTGCACGGCCAGGCCAAACGGATGGGATCGCAGAACTTTCACAGACGGGGAAAAATGATGTCAGATTTTATGAACAAACATGTGCTGGTGACCGGCGGGAGTAGTGGGATCGGTCTTGGCATTGCACTCGGCTTTGCCCGCGCCGGGGCGAAGGTGACCATTACCGCCCGCACACCATCGCGTATCGATAGCGCGATCGGCCAGGCGGCGGAGCAGGGATTAACGCTACGCGGTCTGACCTGCAACGTCAGTCATGCCGAAGAGGTAAAAGCCTGTGTGGCAGAAGCCGCACAGCAGTGGGGTGGTCTGGATATTGTCTGTTGCAACGCGGGGATTTTTCCTTCGGCGCCGCTGGCAGACATGAGCGAACAGCAGTGGGATGAGGTGCAGGCGATCAACAGTAAAGGGACTTTTTTAACTGTCCAGGCGGCGCTGCCATGGCTGAAACGGGCAGAGTATGGTCGCATCATCCTCACCTCTTCGATTACCGGGCCGGTAACGGGCTATCCGGGCTGGACTCACTATGCCGCCAGCAAAGCGGCCCAGCTGGGTTTTATGCGTAGCGCGGCGTTGGAACTGGCCGGCGACAACATTACCGTCAATGCCGTCCTGCCGGGGAATATCGTCACGGAAGGGCTGAGGGATATGGGCGAGGACTATATCGCCGGGATGGCCAGCGCCGTGCCGCTCAAACGCCTCGGAACGGTGGAAGATATTGCTGCGGCAGCGCTGTTCTTCGCCTCCCGTCAGGCTGGCTACATCACCGGCCAGTCGCTAATTGTTGACGGTGGGCAGATCCTGCCTGAATCCGCCGCGTGCCTGAACTGAACGGAGCGTTCATCATGAGCAATGAAATTCTTGCCAATCCCGCGCCAGCGGCGGAAAAACATGTTGTGCAGCGGCTGCGGCCAAATGCGGTAGGCCTTGGCGGGGTGCTGTTTATGACTATCGCCACGGCAGCGCCGATCACTGCGATGCTGGGCAATGTGCCGATCGCGGTGGGTAGTGGTAATGGTCAGTTTGCGCCCGCGGGGTTTATGGTCGCCACCCTTATCCTTGCCCTGTTTGCCATCGGCTATGCGCAGATGGCCAGGTTTATTACCGCTACCGGCGCATTTTATGGCTTTATTTCACACGGCCTTGGGCGGATCGTTGGCATGGCGTCAGGAGTGACGGTGACCATGACCTACATTGTCTTTGAGGCTGCGCTGGTCGGGATCTTCGCCTTTTTCTGTGAGGATTTAATCAATACGGTCTTCAGCGTACATATCCCCTGGCTCATCTTCGCCTTCGCCATGCTAATGACTACCGGAGTGCTGAGCTATTTCGATATTTCGCTCACTTCCCGGGTGCTCGGCCTGTGCCTGGTACTGGAAATATTGATCCTCACCGCCGTCGCGGTGGCGGTGCTGATCCATGGCGGAGGGCCACAGGGTTTTGTCCCCGAGTCGATCAACCCGCTGAACGCCTTTACCCCGGCGAAAGGGGTGGTCGGCGCCAGTGCCGGAATTGGATTATTCTTCGCCTTCTGGTCATGGGTGGGCTTTGAGTCATCGGCAATGTACGGTGAAGAGTCGAAGAACCCGAAAAAGATCATTCCCCTGGCTACCCTGCTGGGCGTGATTGGTATCGGCGTGTTCTACGTGTTCATTTCGTGGATGGCGATTGCCGGAACGGGACCGGAGCAGGCTATTGCCCTTGCGCAGGATCCTAACCGCGCAGGAGAGATTTTCTACGGTCCGGCTCGCCAGTATCTGGGGGAGTGGGCGGTCGGGGTGTTTAAGCTGCTGGTGATCACTGGCTCTTTTGCCTGCGGGATGGCGTTTCATAACTGCGCGGCGCGCTATCTCTACGCGCTCGGGCGGGAAAATCTGTTTCCGTTTGCCGGGCGCACGTTGGGTCGTTCACACTCGCGCCACGGCTCCCCCCATGTTGCCTCTACGGTGCAGACCGTTATCGCCACGCTGATTGTGTTGCTATTCTTTATCACCGGTAAAGATCCTTACGCGGATATTTATACCCTGCTGGCGCTGTTGGGTACGATGGGCATTATGATTGTCCAGGCGCTTTGCGCCTTTGCGGTGATCGTTTACTTCCACGGCAATAAAGAAAATATTGGCAAAGGACACTGGTTTAAAACAGGCGTTGCGCCGTTGCTTGGGGGGATGGGGATGATCTATATCGTCTACCTGTTATTCAAAAATATGGCGTTTGCCGCGGGCGCTGCCGCCAGCTCCTCCTTTTATCATGCCATTCCGTGGATCGTGTTGGCCTGCTTCTGCTTTGGCGCCGCCATCGCGGTCTGGTTTTACCTCTTTGATGCGCAAAAGTACCGGGTTATAGGACGCATTGTACTGACGGATGATTGATGATGCGCACCTGCCGCCGGCTTTCGCTGGCCGGGCGGCAGGATATCCGGCGCAGGGCTTTTCAGAGGGAAGGGGGCGCCGATGCGGGTGACAAGGGTATCTCTGCCGCAGCCATAAAATCGATAAAACAGCGTATTCTCGGTGACAGGTAGCGGCTGGCGGGCCACAGGACCGAGAAATGCCCATCCTTGACGCAACAGCCGGGCAACACCTCCTGCAGTTGTCCCTCATCCATGGCCTCGCGCACGACAAAATCAGGCACATAAGCGATGCCCATCCCCGCCGCGCTTAAGCGAATGGCGGCCTCAATGTTATTGACCGTTACAACGGCAGCGGCCCTGAAATCTCCCGTCAGCCGCATATCGCGCAGTTCCCAGGGCTGGATCAGCCCCGTCGAGGGGAAGCGGAAAAAAATGCACTTGTGCGCCGCCAATTCCTTTGGCGAGTCGGGGGGCCCGTATTCCGCCAGATAGGCCGGGCTGGCGCAGAGCACAAAACGAAAGCCCCCCAGCTTTCTGGCGATCAAGCGGGAGTCAGCTAATTCACCGCTACGGATAGCAACATCAAATCCTTCATCGATCAGATTGACCAGCCGGTCACTAAAGTCGAGATCCAGTTCAACCTGCGGATAAAGACGGGTAAAGGCGGTGAGGGCGGGGAGCAACAGGCGGTAGCCAATGACGGGCAGTGAAATCCTCAGTTTGCCGGTGGGCTGTGAGAGACTGCTGGTCAGCTCTGACTCGGCCTCCTGGATCTGCTCCAGGATACTCTGGCAGCGCGTCAGAAATGCGGCCCCCTCCGCCGTCAGGCTGACGTTTCTGGTGCTGCGGTTGAACAGCCGGACCCCCAGTTTATGCTCAAGCCGGGCGACATTCTTACCCACCGCCGAGGCAGATATGCCCAGCAGCCTGGCGGCCTGAACAAAGCTTAGCGTTTCGGCG
The DNA here is from genome assembly GCF_057784655.1 of Klebsiella sp. PK18. NCBI lineage: Bacteria > Pseudomonadati > Pseudomonadota > Gammaproteobacteria > Enterobacterales > Enterobacteriaceae > Klebsiella > Klebsiella sp. PK18. Next base: position 2,316,770 of record NZ_CM173493.1, read on the forward strand.
GTGCGGACAAAGGACGTCAGCGAGGTGAGGCTGTCCATTGATTATAAACCTTATGTCTCTTAAGAAGATATTTTCAGTCTATTTATCGGCAATAACATCCGCAATAGGATGGCGACAGTTTATTCATTCCTTGCCGACTGATGAGGGCCGCCCGATGTTACTCACCGCCAGAACACCTTCCCGATACGCCAGCGCCCTGGCCGCGCTTTCTGTCTTTATGGCGGCCTTGCTGCTGCCGTTAAGTTTTACCGGCGGCGTCATGACCACCCCCGCGATACAGCAGTCGCTGGGCGGCTCTCCCGCTGCGCTGTCGTGGCTGACCAATGGCTTTATGTTGACCTTCGGCAGCTTTTTGCTGGCCGCAGGGGTGACGGCGGATGCCATCGACAGAAAACGCATCTTTATCGCCGGCGCCGCGCTGTTTTGCCTGAGCAGCCTGCTGTTTTGCCTGACGCACAATCTCTTCCTGTCAGGCGTGTTGAGGGCTCTGCAGGGCCTGGCCGCGGCGATGATTTTAGCCAGCGGCAGTGCGGCGCTGGCCCAGCTGTATGATGGCGCTCAGCGGACCCGGGCATTCAGCATCCTGGGCACGGTGTTCGGCGTTGGCCTGGCGTTCGGTCCGCTGCTGATCGGCTTCATGACCGACGCGGTGGGCTGGCGCGGCGTATACGCCCTGTTTGCGCTGCTTTCGGCAGGGGTGCTGCTTATCGGACTGGCGTATCTGCCCGCGGCAGAAAAAAGCGAGCCGCGGACACCCGACAACCTCGGCTTACTCCTGTTTACGCTGGCCCTGATGCTGTTTACTGCATCGCTCATGGTCATTCCGGCCCGCGGTTTTTTATCCCTGACCACGCTGGCCTTGCTCATCGCGTCGGGGGGGCTGTTCGTGGCGTTTGTCGTGCGCTGCCGGAGGGTGAACAACCCGGTGCTGGATATCTCCCTGCTGCGTCATCCGCGTTTTGTCGGCGTACTGTTGCTGCCTGTCTCCACCTGCTGTTGCTACGTTGTCCTGCTGATTATTGTTCCCCTGCATTTTATGGGCGGAGAGGGGATGAGTGAGTCGCAGAGCGCACTGTATCTGATGGCGCTGACCACGCCGATGCTGGTTTTCCCATCCGTTGCGGCCCTGCTCACCCGCTGGTTTTCACCGGGGCACGTGTCCACGGCGGGACTGATGATGGCCTCCGTCGGGTTGCTGTTGCTGGGGAACGCTTTTCACAGCCACCATCTCCCGCAGCTGGTGCTGGCGCTGATCCTCTGTGGAGCAGGGGCGGCGTTTCCCTGGGGGCTGATGGACGGCCTGGCGATTTCCGCTGTGCCGATGGCGAAAGCCGGTATGGCGGCAGGCCTGTTCAATACCGTTCGCGTTGCCGGCGAGGGGATCGCCCTGGCGGTCGTTTCGGCGGTATTAACGGCAAGCAATAACCTGACCCTGCAAAGTCGCGTTCACGGGTATGCGCCTGAGGTGATTGACCGCGCCGCAGGCTGGCTGGGGGCTGGCAATATGCCGCAGGCGGCTGCGCTTTTGCCTGACTTTTCCCTCCGGGCGCTGCGCGAGAGCTATGACTCTGCTTATACGCTACTGTTTAGCGGGCTGGCGGTCGTCACCCTGGTGTGCGCCCTGATGGTCTGGCGGACGCTATGCCGGAAGGCGGGCGCTATCCAAACCCGCGACAGTGGATCCTGAACCCCTTGATAGCGCGGTGGCGTCACGCTTCCCGGGCTGCTCAGCGAACCTGAACTGTCATTGTTTCACTGGCGGAACTATGCTGATTAGAGCGGCCACATGCGCCGCCCCGGCCGCGGAAACAGTGACTCACAGGTGGCGGTATGGCGATTGATCCGGAACTGATTTACATCGAGATCCTGGAAACGGTGCTGACGGCCACCCTGGATCCCGATTTGTGGAAATCGGCATTGCAGAAACTGGCGTTACTGACCGGCCATCAGTACGCGGCATTTCTGTTTTACGACAAAGGCAATGCCCATCTGTTGACTGATTCACTCCTGCTCGAGGAGAAGGTCTTTACCGCCTATCGCGATGTATTTCTGGCTATCGATCCCGCCGAAAAAATATTGACCGCGTTACCGGTCGGGCAAATATATCGGGACCGGGAATATTTAGGCGATAAGTTTATTGCCGGCAGCGTCTATTACAATGAATTTCATCACCCCAACGACCTGAATAATCTCACCAGCGTCAAGCTGTGCACCATCAATGGCTATGCCACCTATCTGTCACTGATGACGGCCAATACGGCGGCTTATCCGCAGCCGGTGCAGTTTGAACTGTTCAGGCGCCTGATCCCGGCGTTAAAAACCGCCTGCCAGCTTCACGCCCGCTTTGAACAGCTGCGGGACACCATAAAATACCAGAGCGCGGTGATGGACAACGGGATCTACCCGGTATGGCTGGTGGATCATGGCGGTAAAATTCTCTACGCCAGCGCGCATGCCGAACGCTATCTGCGCGCCAACGCCCGCCTCTCCTGGTATAGCGGGGGCGATACGCTGTGCCTCAATACCGACAGTAAAAAACTCAAACGCGCCATCGAGCAGGCCACCCGGACGGCAGAGCCGCCGAAGGCAGGGCTGTGCTATACCGCCGGGCGTCAGCCGAAACCGATCCTCGTGATCCCGGCAGCCCGTCTTGCCGGGGTCGCCTGCGTGATTATTCCCGAGCCGTTTCTCACCGGCAGCGCCTTGATGGAGCTGTTTAACGTCAAGCCCGCCGAGAATGCGGTGGCGGAGCTGCTGGTGCGGGGCATGACCCCGGATGAATGCGCCTTACATCTGGGCGTATCCATCGCCACCATCAGAACCCACCTCAGCGCCCTGTACCGGAAAACCCATACTCGTCATCAGGCAGAACTTCTGCTGATCCTCCGCGCGATTCACGGCTGATGGTTTCGCATCCTCAGGAATGATGGTCGCGCAGGAAAACCGTCAGCACCTCTTTCGGCGGCACACCGCCGCATTCGCCAATCATCCAGCCCACCGCCCCACGGTGATAGGCGCCGTGAAAGAGCATGTGGTTCAGCATCTCCATCGCGGTCATATTGCCGTCACCGCCGTCGACAAATTTGAAGGCGATACGTTCGTGGAAATCGGCGGGGGTCATGGCGCTGACGTACTGAATGTATTCGTCCGTACAAGCGGTCATGGCCGTTTCCAGCGCATCAACGGTTGGCGTCTCGGGGGTATTCAGCGCGGTGTAACCGTGCGGCCTGCCGCGCAGGTTCGCCCGGAAAATCATGTCAACGACATGGATATGGTTCATCAGCCTGATGGTCAGGTGACGTTTTTCGCCATATACCGTACCGTCAATTGCGCGGATCGCCTGTAAGGTGGCAAGGTCAATCCAGCGCTTGTATTTCAACAGCGTCACTACTGTGTCTTTGTCCATAGTCTGTCCCGGGTTGGTTGAGCCATTATCTTAGCGATTATGCCAGTGAGTTGTCATTCTCCAGCGCCAGGCACAAAAAAGCCTCGCCGGGGCGAGGCTTTTCAATAAGCTGGTGATTTAGTCAAACACACCGTTAATCACGGCGGTCACGATGGCAGTGCTCAGGGCGACCAGCACCAGGTCATCGCCGACCGCTCGCCATTCATAGCCTGGATAATAGGGCAGGTCGTTAATCATGGAAGCCGGCAGGGTCTTTTTCGCGATACCCGGAGGGAGCGGTTTGCCGCGGGCAACATTTTTGGCGATACCCGGAGGCAGCGCCTGATAGCCGACCAGACCGTAGTTCACGGCAAGGGAGCGCGCCCGTGAGAAGCTAATATCGCTGTCGACGTGGTCGGGTTTACCGTAGTTTTTGCGGTTGCCATGCTCGTCAGCAGACTGACCTTTATTCTGGCCTTTATTACCATGGTCGCCATTATTGCCATGATTGCCGCTATTGCCATGGTTACCACTGTTCCCGTGATTACCACCGCCATTACCGTTGCCATTACCCGGGTTGGCATACGCCGGCGCGGCCATGACGGCAAGAGAAATAACCGCCGCCAGTGCTGTTTTGAGAGTGCGACGCTTAAGCATGATGTTGTTTCCTGAATGGGGAGTACACGCTTAAAACATAAGAGAAAGCTATACCCCTGGCAATCTCATCATTTCTTATTTTTTGCCGGTTTTTAATCACCGGCGGGAAAGATAAAGGGAAAGGGATAGCGGGGCGCGGACAGGCAATTCCATTGCTGCGTTTTGACAGACGGGCGACCGCGCCCCGCTAAATGTGTTGCCGACAGGATCGCTCCCGGGCGTAGAGAAAAAAATGCCCGAAGCCATCGGGCAAAAATGAACAAAAATATTACGCTTCATTCATAACGCGTCTCACAAGACGGGGCGGATAGTAAATCCTGGCGCTGCCGTGCACAATCGGACGGTTGTTTAGAAATAAATAACCCCATCGACTGTGCTCAGGACGCGACCCCATGGCAGGCGACCCGATGGCCCGGGGCCACCTCGCGCAGCGCCGGAGCTTCTCTCCTGCACCGCTCGCTGACCTGCGGGCAGCGGGATGAAAAGCGGCAGCCGGGGGGCGGATTGGCCGGATCCGGGATCTCACCTTGCACCAGCGCCTGCGGTTCACTGTGCGGATCGAGGGTTGGCACCGCGGCCAGCAGGGCGCGGGTATAGGGATGGAGGGGGCGGCTGAACAGCGCATCGCGGCTGGCGCTTTCCACCAGCTGTCCCAGATACATCACCGCCACATCGTCACATAAATGCTCCACCACCCCGAGGTCGTGGGAGATAAACAGGAAGGTGACGCCGCGCTCGTCGCGCAGGTCGGAAAACAAATTGATGATCTGCGCCTGAATCGACACATCAAGGGCCGAGATGGGCTCATCGGCGACGATAAAGTCCGGGTTGAGGATCAGCGCCCGGGCAATACCGATCCTCTGGCGCTGGCCGCCGGAGAACTGATGCGGGAAGCGGGCATAGTGTTCCGGCGCCAGGCCACAGATCTTCATCACGGCGATCACCCGGTCATACAGCTCATCGCGGGTGCACAGCTTGTGCTGCAGCATGGCTTCGCCAATCGCGTCGCCAATACGCAGCCGCGGGTTCAGCGAGCTATAGGGGTCCTGAAACACCAGCTGCATTCTGGGCCGGATGGCGCGCAGGGCAGGCGCGGTCAGGTCGGCCAGCTCCTGACCGTGAAATTTCACGCTGCCAGCACTCTTCTCATACAGGCCAAGCAGGGTCCGGCCGACGGTGGTTTTACCACTGCCGGACTCGCCCACCAGGCCAAAAATGGTGCCCGGACGGATGTTAAAGCTGACGCCGTCCACCGCGCGAAGCTCGCCGGTCTGCTGGCCAAACAGGCCGTCGCGCAGCGGAAAATATTTTTTCAATCCATCCACTTCAATAACATAGCGTTCGCTCATGCTGTCGCCTCCGCAAATTCGCTGTAAAAGCAGGCGGCCCGCTGGCGCTCACCGAGCAGCGGCGGAATCGCCTCCCGACAGCGCGCCGTCGCCCGCTCGCAGCGCCCGGCAAAGGCGCAGCCCGCCGGCAGAGCGGCCAGATCCGGCACCTGGCCGGGAATAGAGTACAGCCGCCGACGCCGCTCACCCGGCACCGGGCGGGAGGCGATCAGCCCACGCGTGTAAGGATGTTGCGGATGCCGTAGCACCTCTGCGGTGGCGCCCTGTTCCACGATCCGTCCGGCATACATCACCACTACCTGCTCGGCCATCTGCGCGATCACCCCCAGATCGTGGGTAATCAGCATCATCGCCATCTGGCTGGCCCGCGCCCGGTCACGCAGCAGGCGCAGGATTTGCGCCTGCACGGTCACATCGAGCGCGGTGGTGGGTTCGTCGGCAATCAGCAGTTTGGGCTGACAGCTCAGCGCCATGGCGATCATCACCCGCTGCAGCATGCCGCCGGAAAGCTGGTGAGGGTAGCGGGTCATCAGGCTGTCGCCGCGCGCCAGGCCGACCTCGCTTAACAGCTGGATGGCCTGCTGCCAGGCGGCTTTCGGCGTGGCGCCGAGGTGGCGGATCAGCGGTTCGCACAGCTGCTCCCCGATGGTCAACACCGGGTTCAGGGCCGACATCGGTTCCTGAAAGATCATGGCCAGCTGGTGGCCGCGCAGGTCGGCCATCTGTCTGGCTTTCAGCCGCAGCAGATCGCGGTCCGCGAAGCGGATCTCGCCGCCGTCGATGCGCGCCGCCTGCGGTGGCAGGAGACCCATCAGCGTCATGGCGGTGACGCTTTTGCCGCAGCCGGATTCGCCCACCACGCCAACGGTTTGTCCGGCCTGAATGGTGAAAGAGACCTCCTGCACCGCGCGCACGCGAGTGCGTTCGCCGGCGAAAGAGACGGAGAGATGATTAAAGGAGACTAACGGCGTGGTCATTTCAGCCTCGGTTTCATATTGGGATCCATGGCGTCGCGCAGGCCGTCGCCCAGCACGTTGATGGCGATCACGGTGATAAAGATGGCGATGCCCGGCGGCATCCACAGCCAGGGGCGGCGCTGGAAATCGATCAGGCTATTGGCAGCATCCATCATATTGCCCCATGACGGCGTCGGCGGTACCACGCCGAGGCCGAGATAGCTCAGCGCGGATTCACTGAGAATGGCGTTGGCGACGGCCATGGTCGCCATCACCACCAGAATCGGAATGGTATTCGGCAGCAGGTGGCCAAACAGCCGGCGACGCGCCGACAGGCCCAGCACCTGGGTGGCCAGCATAAAATCGCGTTCGCGCAGGGAGAGACATTGTCCGCGCACCAGCCGCGCCAGTCGGGGCCACTCCAGCAGGCTGAGCATCACCACCACCATATAAATGCGCGAGTCCGGGGAAAAATCGAGCTCAGAAAGCATCGCCCCGGCGACGATCAACAGCGGTAACCCGGGGATAGTCATCACCAGGTCGGCCACCCGCATGATCAGTTTGTCGGTTAAACCGCCGACATAACCCGAGAGGGCGCCGAGCAGGTAGCCGAGGCACACCGACATCACCATGGTCAGCAGGCCGATAATCAGCGAGATGCGCCCGGCCAGCAGCAGGCGGGTGTAGACATCGCGACCAAGAAAATCGGTCCCGAGCCAGTGTTCCGCCCCGGGCGGCTGGTTGATGCTCAGGGCATCGGTGGCATCATCTCTCCATGGCGACCAGACGGGCCCCAGCACGCACCATACCGCCATCACCGCCAGCAGGATCAGGCAGAACATGGCCAGCCGGTTACGGCGCAGCTGTCGCCACCCCTGGCGCCAGGGAGAGGGGGGAATATGCGCCAGCGCCGGGATAGCCGCCTGCCGCTGGCGGCGACGGGAAGCAAAGTAAGACAGGATCATCATGACCTCACCCGAATACGCGGATCGGCCCAGGCGTACAGCACGTCGGCGAGCAAATTCCCGACGATCGTCAGCACCGCCAGAAACAGGGTAAACCCCATCAGCACCGGATAGTCGCGGGCGGCCAGCGAGTCGATATGGATGTGGCCTGCCCCTGGCCAGTTGAACACCTTTTCGGTAATGATCGCCCCGGAGAACAGCCCCGGCAGCTCGAAGCCCAGCAGGGTGATAATCGGCAGCAGGGCGTTGCGCAGGGCATGCTTGAGGATCACCGTGCGCTCCTGCAATCCCTTGGCGCGGGCGGTACGGATAAAATCCATTTTCACCACGTCGAGCATACTGGCGCGCACATAGCGCGTCAGGCTGCCCGCCTGCAGCATCACCAGCGCCAGCACCGGCAGCGCCAGGTGGGCGGCCACTTGCAGCACATACTGCCAGCCGCTCTCGTCGCTGCCGGTATTGGTCATCCCGCCTACCGGTAACCAGTGGAGATCGACGGCGAACCATTTAATCAGCAGCAGGCAGAGGAAAAAGGTGGGGAACGACATGGCGGCAAACACCGCGACGCTCACCAGATGATCAAACCAGGAGCCGGGTCGCAGGGCAGAAACCACGCCGACCGCCAGGCCAATGCCCCAGTAAAAGACCAGCGCGACGCTGGCCAGCAGAAAAGAGTTCCAGATGTACTGGTTGAGCAACTGGCTGACCGGGATCTGATACTGCAGTGAAAAGCCTAAATCACCGCGCAGCAGCTGTCCCAGCCAGTGGAGGTAGCGGGTGAACAGCGGCTGGTCGAGGCCGTAGATCGCCTTCAGCTCTGCGGCGCGGGCGGCGGTCAGGGTGATATTGCCATCGATAAAGTCGCCGGGGGTTTTGGCAAACAGCATAAAAATAATGAAGGAGGCCAGCAGCAGCATCGGCAGCGTTTGCAGCAAGCGCCTCAGGATGAAATTTTTCATGACGGTCTCACATCAGCCGCCGGTTAACCCGGCGGCCAGGGGGATTTACTTGACGATTTTTACATCCGGCAGGCTGCCGGTCAGGCCGTTGTAGATATCCGGCTTAAAGCCGCTGACGCGGGCGCTGCTGGCGGAAAGAATGTTGCGATAGCCAAGCAGGATCACCGGCGGATCGTCGGCCAGCACTTTATACAGCTGGTGGTAGATCGGCTTGCGCTGTTCAATGTCGAGCACCGCGTTGCCGGCGTTAATCAGCTTATCGACTTCCGCGTTATGGTAGCCGGACTCTTTAGCTTCGCTGCTGTAAAAATCCCATACCCCATCGTGCGGGTCGTTGAGGGTGCTGGTGCTAAAGGAGGCCAGATCGTAATTTCCGGCTTTACGCTGCGCCATCAGGGCATTGAAATCCACCACCTGCGGCTTCAGCAGTACGCCAATCTGCCGCCAGTTCTCCTTGGCGATGGGGATCAGTGCATCGTTGAGCACCTTCTTGCTCACCAGCAGGGTCAGCTCCAGGCGCTGGCCGTCTTTGGCGCGGATACCGTCGGCGCCAGGTTTCCAGCCGGCCTCATCCAGCAGCTTTTTGGCCTGTGCCGGATCGTAAGGGTAAGGGTTGACGCCTTCAGCGTTAAAGGCCCAGGAGATCGGGGCGATCGGCTCGATGGCGACTTTGCCGTACCCCTGATAGACCACGTCGATCAGCTTCTGCCGATCCAGACCGTAAATCAGCGCCTGGCGCACGCGCTTATCCTGCAGCGCCGGGCGATGCACGTTGAACTCCACCTGGCTGTAGTCGCTGGAGCCGTAAAGATTAATGTTGGCGAAGCCGAGCATTTTCAGCTGCTCAATATCGTCGGGGCGTGAGGTAAAGGCGTCATAGTCGGTCTCCCCGGTCTGGAACAGCTGGAAGTTGGTCGACGGATTGGTCACGCGGTAGATAAAGCGCGGTGTTGGCGGCGTTCCGCGGTAAAAATGGCTATTGGCATGGAAGCGTATTTCCTGACCGGGAATGTATTTGTCGTACACGTAAGGGCCGTTGCCCAGTGGCTTGCCGTGCAGTGAACGCAGATAGTCGAGATTTCCCCGCTGATATCCTTTGCCGTACCAGGCTTTCGACAGCACCGGCCCGCCAATTTTGGCCAGCGTGGTGGCGCCTGGCTGCGTGGTGGTCACCTGCAGGGTGAGCGGGTCGATGACCTTCAGGCCGCTGACGCTGTCAGCTTTGCCGGCTTTGTAGTCCGCGCCGCCGGCGATATTGGCCAGGGTGATGTCGGTATCGCCATCATATTTGGGGTCGAGCAGGACCGTCAGGGTAAAGGCGACATCTTCCGCCGTCAGCGGTGAACCGTCGCTGAAGGTCAGGCCAGGGCGCAATTTGATGGTATAGACTTTACTGTCCGGGCTGACCGTCCAGCTCTCCGCCAGTCCCGGGACCAGCTTACCCTGACTGTCCCAGTCAATCAGGCGTGAAAAAATGACGTTAGTCACGTTCTCATCCCAGCCGTTGACGAAAAAGTAGGGGTTAAAGATCCCCTGCGGCTCGGAGATCCCGGCCACCACCGTGTCTTTCCGCAGTTTGGCGCTGGCCGGGATCTGGCTGGCGTCGGTGGCCGGGGTGATGCCTTCTTTCAGGATCCCTTCCGCATGGGCAACAGAAGAAAATGCTACCACGCCGCCGAGCAGGGCCACTTTTAGCGCCAGGGCGAAGCGGGTTTTTCGGGTTTTTAATCCTTGTTGTAATCTGGACAAAAGTGCTACCTCATCAAATAATTGCGTGGTTATTTACAATTCATGACGAAAGATAAGAGGCGCACTTCGCCCTGTCTAACACTGAAACGCTATGATTTATAACTAATTATCCTTAGCAAAGGATCGGGAATATAATCCCATTCGATGGCTAAGAAACAGTGGTTTCCGCTGTCTGATGATGGTGGGTCAGAATGCTGTCTGCGACCCAGCCATCCTGCGCCAGCGCGCTGGCGGCCAGCGGCCCGCTCAGCCGGACCTGCAGCTGGCCGATCACCCGGCCCTGAATGCGCTCGCAGTTGCTGTACAGCAGTCGGGCGTCGCCTCCCAGCAGGCTGGCGATATGCTGCAGATTGGGTTCGCGACCGCTGCTGCCGTCAAAACGTAAGGTCACGATCTGCTCGCCGTCGCGCAGCGCTGGCCCGGCCTCCGGGCGATCGGGGTGCTGCAGGCCGAGCATGGCGCGCGTCACCGGGTGCTGCGGGTTGCCAAACACGCGCCAGACATCGCCCTGTTCGACAATGCGCCCGCCCTCAAGCACGCTGACCCGATCGCAGAGGGTGCGAATGACCTCCATTTCGTGGGTGATCAGCACGATTGTCAGGCCCAGGCGCTGGTTAATCTCCTTGAGCAGAGTTAGCACCGACAGGGTGTTTTCCGGATCCAGCGCCGAGGTTGCCTCATCGCACAGCAGAATTTCCGGCTGCGTGACCAGCGCCCGGGCGATGCCGGTCCGCTGTTTCTGGCCACCGGAGAGGCGGGCCGGGTAGCTGTCGCGCAGCGCGCTGAGGCCCACCAGCTCAAGCATCTCGCTGACCCGACGCTGGCGTTCGCCGGCCGGGACGCCAGCCATCTTCAGCGGCAAGGCGATGTTCTGCGCCACGGTTTTGGTGGCCATCAGGTTAAAGTGCTGAAAAATCATCGCCACCCGCCGACGCAGATCGCGCAGCTGGCGCGTGGAGTAGCGCACGGTTGACTCGCCGTGGATGAACATCTCGCCGCTGTCGGCATTTTCCAGACGATTAAACAGGCGCAGCAGGGTGGATTTTCCGGCGCCGCTGCGGCCGATGATGCCGAAAATTTCGCCCTGACGGATGGTCAGGTCAATGTCCTGTAGCGCCTGCACGCCGTTAGGATAGGCTTTGCTGATACCAGCAAACTCAATGTGGGTCGGTGGGGCGGGGATATGCGTCACGATGATGCGCTCCGTTAGCCCGGGCAGCGGCTGACGCCGCTGCCCGCGGTGATTAGAATCCAGGTAAAATTTTGCCCTGATAACGCGTCAGAATGAACTGACGAACTGCGTCCGAATGCAGCGCTTGCGCCAGCTTCTGAATGCCCGGGTCCTGAATATTGTCCGGGCGCGCCACCAGATATTCGACGTACAGATCGCTGCCTTTTTCCACCAGCAACGCTTTATCGGTGTCGATACCGGCCTCCAGCGCATAGTTGGCAAAGATAAAGGCCAGGTCGACCTGCTTCACCGCGCGCGCCAGCATGGCGCCCTCCAGTTCGCGGATCTTAAAGTGATGCGGGTTGCTGGTAATGTCCTTGGTTGCCGATTGCGGGTTGTGCGGATCCTTGAGGGTAATCAGCCCGGCGTTGCTTAACATCACCAGCGCGCGGCCGGTGTTCACCGGATCGTTAGGGATGGCGATCGTGGCACCGTCAGGCACCGCGGCGAGGGTCGTGTATTTGCTGGAGTAGGCGCCGAAGGGCTCGATATGCACTCCCACCACCGGTACAAGGTTGGTGTGGCGGGTCTGGTTGTAGTTATCGAGGAATGGCCGGTACTGGTAGTAGTTGGCGTCGAGGTGTTTCTCCGCCAGTTGCTGGTTAGGCTGAATAAAATCGTTAAACACCTTGACCTGTAAATCGACGCCTTCCTTTGCCAGCACCGGCTTCACAAATTCAAGGATTTCCGCATGCGGCACCGGCGTGGCGCCGACGATCAGCGTCTCGTTAGCCAGCGCTGCGGTGGAGAAGAGGGCCAGCAGTCCGGCGGCAATAATGGATTTTTTCATGATAAGGGTTTCCTGAGCAGAGAAGGGTAAGTTATTTGCGGCTGACGTAGCGCACCAGGCGGTCGCCGCTCATTTGCAGAAGCTGTACCAGCGCAATCAGCATCAGGACGGTGACCACCATCACGTCAGTCTGAAAGCGCTGATAACCAAAACGAATGGCCAGATCGCCCAGCCCGCCGCCGCCGATCACCCCCGCCATCGAGGTGTAGTCGACCAGCAAAATGGCCGTCACGGTCACGGCGGCGATCAGCCCGGCCCGCGACTCCGGCAGCAGCGTGTGCCAGATAAGCTGCCAGGTGCTGCCGCCCATCGACCAGCTGGCCTCCACCAGGCCGTGCTCCACTTCGCGCAGGGCGGTTTCCACCAGCCGGGCGAAGAACGGGGCGCAGCCGGCGACCAGCGGCGGAATGGTTCCTTCCACCCCCAGCGAGGTGCCGGTCAGCAACGTGGTCACCGGGATCATCACGATGAGCAAAATGATGAACGGCAGGGATCGCAGTACGTTGACGCACAATGACAGCAGGCGGTAAAGGCGCGGGGCGTACAGCAAACGCGGCTCGCCGGTGAGATAGAGCACAATCCCCAGCGGAAGCCCCAGCAGTACGGTCCATCCCAGCGACCAGGCCAGCATGGTAAGGGTATCGAGGGCGGCCTGGGCCACATCGTTCCAGTCGATTTCCGCGAAAAACGCCAGCAGACTCGTCATATCAGTTCCAGTCATGTCGTTGCGGGCGAATGCCGTTCAGCACCCAGTTGCCAAGCAGCTGATACTTCCAGCGAACCGGGTCGTGCAGGGTGTGCACCCGGGCATTGCGCCAGTGGCGGTCGAGGTTGAGCGACTCACCGGTGGCGCGAGTGCCCCCCAGCTCGAACAGGCGGCTGGCGGACTCCAGCGCCACTTCGGTGGTCCAGATTTTGGCGCGGGCGACGGCCAGCGACGCCTCGGCGACATGCTCCTCGCTGAGGTCATTTTTATAGCGGTCGAGCACCCGTCCCGCCCGCTCCAGCAGCGCGTCGGCTGCCGCAAGGCGGCTGTCCAGTTGACCGATATGGTAGATAGTCAGCGGATCGTCGCTCGCCCGCGCCACACCGGCGTCGATCCACGGCCGGGCGCTGTGGCGCACAAACGCCACGGTATCGTCCAGCGCCGCGCGGGCGATCCCGGCATCTATTGCCGCGGTGGTCAACTGGGCGAAGGGGCCGGCAAGAGTCGGGCTGGCGTAGGACTTCCAGGTTGGGAAAAGGTGGAAAGGATTAACCGGAAGATTATCGGCCAGCACGGTGCCGCTGGCGGTGGTGCGCTGACCGAGGCACGCCCAGTCGTTGACCACCGTCAGCCCCGGGCTGTTCTGGGGGACGAAAGCGAGCTGGGCGCGGTCGTCGGCGTCCAGCGCCAGAATGCCAATCCAGTGGGCGTACAGCGAGCCGGTGCAGTAGCCTTTACGGCCATTGATCCGCAGACCGTCTGCGCCTTCCTCGATACGGGTACGAATATCAAGGACCGTTTTCCCCCCGGTTTCCGACAGGGCATTGGCGAAGCGATAGCCCTGTAATACCTGGGCGAAAAAGAACGCCTGCTGGTCGTCGCTACCCTGCAGACGAATATCCTCCAGCAGGCAGTAGTGGTTCTGGGGTATCTGGCCTAACGACGGATCCGCTGCAGAGAGAATGGCGATAACCTGCGCGAGGGTCGCGGCCGAGACCTCGGCGCCGCCAAAGCGGCGCGGCACCGTGATGCCCCACAGTCCGCTGTTGGAATAGGTGTTGACGATCTCTGCCGGGACAATGCCCGTCCGGTCGCGCTCGGCGGCGCCGGGTTTGAGCACGGCGGCGATCTCATGGGCGATGGCGAGGGCTTCCGCATCGCTGGCAATAATATGCGCCTGCGGCGTGGACTGGGTGTAAGGCTGTGCGGGTGAACTGGCTGACATCATCTTCTCTCTTATTCAGTGAATAGCTTATGCAAAAATTAGATAAATAAATAATTCATAATGCCTGTGGGTTATATGTGTGGGTATGCAAAACACGTGCCAGCGAGAGAGGAAGGCGCAGTCGTGATAGGAAGCGGCTTGGCTATGTCAGCTGATGGAGCGGACTGCTGCAAATGCAGCGCCGTTTTGCGCCGGCTGTTGCAAAGGCAACAGGAGAGGAAAGCGACCGCCGGACCGAAGGAAGGCTGTCAGGCGGTGAGCGTGGCGAGGACCTCAGCGTTTCTTTGCCGCAGGGGCGAGCAGTGAGGGTGCGGTCTCGGTTAACGGTTGCCAGAGCCGCTCGGGGTCGCTAAATCCCTCTTCCACGAGAGCAAAAAAGCGGCTGGCGTGGAGACCGTCGACGAAGGCATGGTTAAACCGCCCGGCCACCGGGATCACGCCGTTCTGTAGTTTCCCCCAGGTAAGCGCGGGCACCGCCGCGCCTACGGCATATTCCGCATGGGTCATCGAGGTGAAGTGGAGCCACGGCAGACAACTGGCGCAGATAAAATGCTCGCCATCGACGATGAGCGGCGCCGGCGTTGTCTCTCTTGCCGCGACGATCTTCGGCGTTGCCGCATCGCTGAAGGTGGTGAACTCGGGGGCGTTGTCGCACCATACCTGGCGGAATCCTTCCTCGACGGTCATCACCGGCGTCATTACCGCCAGGCTGTCATATTCAATCACCTCATCATTGCGCACGCGCTGCCGTAGCTGCGGTACTCCGTTTGCCGCGCGCAGTAGCGCATAGAGCGCGAGCTGAAAAAACGAGACCCGACGGTCCTTCGCACATTCGTACAGGCGCTGCGCCGCTATCGGGACACAGAGGTTAAAGCTGGGGTTGGCAAATTGTCGGTAAAAGGTGAAATGGTCCCGGCGGGGCCAGGTCGCGGTGTCGATAATTCGGTAACGTGCCATGAATACCTCCTGAATACTGGCGGTCTGCTGACTATGCGACGATTTCAATCAGGTTGCCATCGGGATCGGCGATCACCGCCTCATAATAGCCGTCGCCGGTGGTACGCGGCGGCGAAACCAGTATCCCCGCAGCCTCGGCGCGTTGGGCGAGGGCATCGACCTGTTCCGCCCCGCCCACCGAGAGGGCCAGATGCGCCCAGCCGGTATGGTTATTATCCGCGCTGGCCGGCTGCAGGCCAGGCCTGGTCATCAGCTCGATCACCACCTCGTCGTCGATGGTGACAAAATAGGAGGCAAAGCCGGGGTTGGTCTGGCTGAGGTATTTTTCATTGATGCTGGCGGCAAAGAACTCCACCCAGAAGCGGGCCTGGACGTCGAGCTGTTGGGTCCACAGGGCGAAATGGGCAATTTTCATGGTAAACCTCCGGGCAGGAACATTGACAATCAAAGCAGCGCAGACGATCATGCTTGCTGTTGCTCGTTTTTGATAATTTAAGGAGTTTTCGTGCTCGATTATGCTGCTTTTCCCCAACAGCGACAAGCGTTGATTTGCCAGATCCTGCAGGAAAATGGCAGAGTGGTGTGCGCGGAGCTGGCGGCGCGGCTTCAGGTGTCGGAGCACACCATCCGCCGCGATCTGCATGAACTCAGTCGCGAAGGGTTCTGTAAAAAGGTGTATGGCGGGGCGGTGCTGAGCCTGCCGGAAGCCGGGGACTACAGTGAACGGAAAGATAAAAATCGAGCAACAAAACTCAGGATCGCGCAACAGTGTGCCAGGCTGGTGAAGCCCGGCGGCACGATTTTCGTCGATACCGGGACCACCAATCTGGCGATGGCCGAGGCGCTACCCGCTGAGCTGGCGCTGACGGTGGTAACGAACTCCCCGGAGATCGCCGCGGTACTGGTGAAAAAACCGTTGTATGACGTGGTGATCCTCGGCGGCCAGGTGCAGCGGGCGAGCGGCGGGTGCGTCGGCGCCGCGGCGGTGGCTCAGGTGCAGGGCATGTTATTCGATCAGGGTTTTATCGGCGGCTGCGCCATGGCGCCAGAGTCGGGCCTGACCGGTTTTGACTACGCCGACTGCGAGTTCAAGAAAGCGGTGATTAAGCAGTGCAGCGAAATTATCGTCGGCCTGACCTCGGATAAAATTCCGGCAGTGGCACGGTTTGTGGTGGCCGCGAGCAGCGATATCGATGTGCTGGTGGTGGAAGAGAACATCAGTCGCGAATATCGCGTTGCCTTTCAGCAGCACGATATTCGCATCCATACCGTGTAACCCGTTAGCGGGTGAGGGAGGTGGCGATAAGCCGCAGGCCCAGCGCCCCCAGCACCGTCGCGGTGGCGATGTCGATCCGCCGCTTCAGCCGCAGGTAGACGCGCCGCGGTCGATCGGCAGACAGCACCAGCGCCACCAGCGAATACCAGCTGACGTCAATCAGAAAGCTCATCAGCGGCACGATGTAGTAAAACGCGATGGGGATCTGCGCTGGCAGCAGAGCGGTAAAAATTGAGGCGAACACCAGCGCGGTTTTGGGATTGCTCAGCTGGGTATACAACCCATCGCGGAAGGTCTTCAGCAGCGAATGGTTGCCAGCCATGCCGCTGGCGGAAAAGTCCATCGGCTGCGCCGACCCGCGGAAAATTTTATAACCAAGCCACAGCAGATAGATCCCGCCCGCCACCTTCAGCCCAATAAACAGCTCCGGCACCGCGGTGAGCACCTTCTGCAGGCCCAGCATTGCCATAATGGAAAAAATGGCGGCGCCGGCGCCAGTACCGAGGGCGGTCACCAGACCGTGCACGCGTGAGCGAGCGACGGCATTGCGCGCGACAAAGATAAAGCTTGGGCCGGGACTGATCACGCCCATGATCAGCACCGCGGCAATGGCCATCAGGCTGGATAAGAACATAGCGACTCCTGTGATGTCCGCCGCCGGCAGGCGGTCGGTAACCTGTGAACGGTTGGGGTAGACAGAGTAGCAAACTGGTTCAGGAAATCACGTCAAAAAGGTGTGGATAAGGCAGGGCGGCGCGGGCGGTGGCGGCGCGCGTTTTCTGCGCAACTGTTTGAATAACGATTCCCATTCTTGTCATCAATGGTAAACTGAATAACTGTGATCTTTGTCATACCGTAATAACTACAGAGAAGAGACACTGCTATGCAACATATCATTGAGGGCTTCCTCAACTTCCAGAAAGAGATCTTCCCCCAGCGTAAAGAGCTCTTCCGTAGCCTGGCCTCCAGCCAGAATCCCAAAGCGCTTTTCATCTCCTGTTCAGACAGCCGTCTGGTGCCTGAACTGGTAACCCAGCAGGAGCCGGGACAGCTCTTTGTCATTCGTAACGCCGGGAATATCGTGCCGTCTTTCGGGCCGGAGCCAGGTGGCGTTTCTGCTACCATCGAATATGCCGTCGTTGCGCTGGGCGTGACGGATATCGTGATCTGCGGCCACTCCAACTGCGGCGCGATGAAAGCGATCGCCACCTGCCAGTGCCTTGAGCCGATGCCGGCGGTGTCCCACTGGCTGCGCTATGCTGATGCCGCGAAAGCAGTGGTGGAAAAGAAAACCTGGGCCAGCGAAACCGATAAGGTCAACGGCATGGTGCAGGAAAACGTCATCGCTCAGTTGAACAACATCAAAACCCATCCGTCGGTGGCGGTCGGTCTGCGCGACCATACCCTGCGGCTGCACGGCTGGTTCTACGACATTGAAAGCGGCGACATTCAGGCGCTGGATAAAAACACGAAATCCTTTGTTTCGCTGTCGGAAAATCCGGACGTCTTCTTCGAATAAAGCCGTTCTCAGGGCACGGAGGCCCTGTTCATCCCCTCACCACTCCACGCAAATTTTGCCAAAATGGGCGCCGCTTTGCAGATAGCGAAAGGCATCCGGTAAGGCTGTAAAATCAAACACTTTATCGATAACCGGCCGCGACGTCTGCAGGTTCAGGGCGTTGACGTAGTCCTGTTGTTGCCGTCTATTACCCACCACCAGCCCCTGCAGTCGGGCCTGTTTACTCATCAGCAGATGGGTGGGGACATGGCCCTCGAAGCCGGTCAGGACGCCGATCAGGGCGATGTGTCCGCCAACACTGACCGCCTCGAACGACTGCCCCAGGGTGCCCGGACCGCCCAGCTCCAGAATGAGATCGGCCCCGCGATGGCCGGTGATATCCTGCACCGCGGCGCCCCATTCCGGGGTGGTGCGGTAATTGATGAGATGATCGGCCCCCAGGGCGCGAGCGCGGGCGAGTTTTTCATCTGACGATGAGGTGACGATCACCTGTGCGCCCATACTTTTCGCCAGCTGCAGGGCGGTTATCGACACGCCGCCGGTGCCAAGCGTCAGCACCGTATCGCCCGCTTTTAACCGTCCTTCGACGACCAGCGCGCGCCAGGCGGTAAGACCGGAAGTGGTGATGGTTGCCGCCTCCCTGAAACTCCACCCCTCAGGCGCATGGGTAAAATGGCTGGCCGGCCTGACGACATACTGGCAGGCGAACCCCTCCGCGCCATCGCCCGGGGTCTGACTGAAGTCGCTCACCAGCGGACCGGGGCGGCCATCCAGCCACTGCGGGAAAAAGCCAGCGACCACCCGGTCACCCGGCTGAAATTCGTTCACTCCGGCGCCAACCGCTTCCACCACGCCGGCGCCATCCGCCATCAGGATCCGCCGATCGGCGGTGGGAATTACCCCCGTTGCGACCAGCAAATCATGGTAGTTCAGCGAGGTGGCGTGCAGCGCCACCCGGATCTCTCCTGCGGCGGGCGCCCCGGGGTCAGCAAGATCGACAAGCTGCAGGTTCTCAAGCGAACCGGTTTTTTTGACTGTCCAGGCTTTCATCATCAGGCTCTCTTTTCTGGAGGATACAGTCAGTATTGGTCGGGAATGGAGCGAGCGCCACAGCATGCCTGTCAGCAAAACAAAGAAAGGGGAAGGGGTAAAAAAAAGCGCCGTTTTTAACGGCGCTTTTTTATTGCTAACGGCTAAAGGGATTATTTGCTCAGTTCAGCCGTCATATGGACGCGGTTATTAAACTGGGCGCTGGTGATTTTATAGGATGCACCCTGTTCCGCGGCCTGGGCGGCGATTTTTGCTTCAGCCCGGTCCAGGGTCGAGGCGGTAGCGCTGACGCTCTGGGCGAAGCTGACAGAAGAGAACAGAGACAGTGCCGCAACTGCAACGAAAGTTTTGATGGATTTCATGGTCGTATTCCTTAATCTGGTGTCTGATAAAGGGCTTTTCGCCCTGATGTGGTAAAGAATACGCTTGAATGTTGCAGGCTAAAATCAAAACAATTTGCGAATCTTGTTCAAATAATATGAATGATTTTTAGCCGCGTGCAACGCAGCCTGCCGCTGTCGGGCAGGCTTTGCCCCTGGCGTATAACTGGCAAGGTCGGGTGAGAGCGGGTTAAACGTTGGCCCGGAGGTCATAAAATGATGAAAATGAGCATGGCTGACCAGGTGAAAATTAACCTTAATCCGTTCCAGTCCGTTATAGACTCGCTTGCGATTGATCCCCAACGTGGCCGCCAGTTGATTCACCGACTGCCCCTTCATGGTGGCGGCGATTATCCGCCTTTCCAGAAGGTTGAGGGGCGCTCGTTGACGGGAAGAGGTACTCTGACGCTGATGACGCGGCACCAGAGGCCAGCGACGATCGGCCAGCCTGCGCAAAAGGCGGCCAACCTCCGGAACGCTTTCCCGCTGGCTAACCCACAGGAGGGTGTCCGCGAAAAAGGCGCGTCCGCGCCTCACGTTGCCGGCCGAGGTAAAGCCGATCACCAGACTCTGATAACGCAGGGCTAATTCAGCGGCGGCCTGATAATCGTGAAAGTTTTCCAGCGATAAAATAATCACATCCAGCCCAGCCGGATCGGGAAAATGGCTGAGTGGCAGCGAATGAATAATGTTCAGCCCGGGCAGGGTCTCCTGAATATCTCTGAAACACTGGGCGAGGCCGATATTAAAAAAAAGATTATTGCTGTGAATTAAAATATTCAACGGATAAACCCTGTTACAAGCGATGTAAACGGCGCGGAGAGGGGATTAGCTGCGTACCAGAAGTTTATTCATATCAGCAGGCGAGGCATTAATATAATTCATCATGCCCGGTGGTTTGAATGAGTAAATTTCGGCTACGACAGCATTGTTAATATAATACCCTGCGCACTTGACCCGAATAATTAATGCGCTTTCAACGCCTGCCTGGCTAAGACGGGATTTTAACGTCTGAATAACCTGCCATAATCGCTGCGCAGACGGGCGAAGGTTATTTTTTTCCCAGACGTTAATCATCAACTCTTCATCGCTGACCACCCGTTCTCTGCCATGCGCCAACAGATATTCCAGTAAACAGGCCATGGTACTGCGTAGCTGAACTTGCGTTCGCGTCCCTCGCAGCGCGATAATTTCCCGATGATGCAGGCAGTAGAAAATATTATCTGCTAACTTATAGCCAAGCAGTTTATAGCCCTTAGTCATCCACCACTCCCTGACAAATCCAGTTATTGCCGGTGCAGAGTACCTGCCTGCTGCTGACTGACCAAGTGAATTTTATTTGTTAGAATAATCAAAACAAATAACCATGTTTGTATACATAAGTAGAATAAAAATCTGATAAATGATTATTGCTCTGCAGGATTGTATGGTATAGGAAAAGTCTTAAACAAACGTCAGCCGCTGGTAAGCGGTTGAATATATAGGTGTCAGGAAAAACTAAATGCACTTATATTGATCTAGATCAATTTTGCTCATTTCAGGAGGCTTTCACCATTTACATAGTAAAACAAAGATTGAAATAACTTCCGTTACGCGATGATAAGCTGATTCTGAACTTATGGAACTACCCAGGGAATTGTTCATTACTTTTCAGGAGCGTTTTTATGGTCATTGCAACTCGTAAGCCTCTGTGTAACAAACGCTGGTCGGCCAGCCCGGCCTCCCAGGATCTTCAGTTGACTCAGCTACGCCACCCGTGGGTCGCCACCAAAGCCAGCTGCAAAAGCAAAAAAGCCTGGAAAAGCCGCAGTTAGCGGCCTGCCCAACCCCCTGACATAAAGCCCTGCTTGTTCCTGCGGACAAGCAGGGCTTACCTCTGCGACCTTTACACCGACTGCAACAGATAACCAGAAGGCGTCTCCACCACCCTGGCAAAGCCGGGCAGACCAAGATGCATGCCGGCGATCAGCCATTGTTCGCTGGCGGCCTGGCGCAGCAGACATTCCCGGGTTTGTCGGGCCTGTTCAGGATCGACGTCGAAGGCGACCGACACCGACGGCCGGGTGGTCTGAATGGTCGGGAAATGGACAATATCCCCCCAGATGAGCAGCGAGGTATCGCCCGCCTCGAGACGATACCCGGTATGGCCGGGCGTATGGCCGGGCAGAGGGCACGGGTGGATCCCGGCGACCGTCTCCTCACCATCAACTTCGCGAATTTGCGCCGCGCAGATTGCCAGTACGCGGTGGACGAGCAGCACGTTGCGCCGGCCGCGATCGCTGGCGTTGTCCAGTGTGGATGCCGCCAGCCAGTAAGCGCGTTCCCGCGAAGGCAGGAACACCGTGGCGTTGGGATACGCCGGGGCGCCGGTTGCCGTCAGCAACCCGCCGATGTGGTCCGGGTGCGCGTGGGTGAGGAGGATGGTGTCAATCTCCTCAGGGCGTACGCCGAGCAGCGCCAGATTGGCGATAAGCGCACCGCCGACGCCATTGACTCCCCCGGTGCCGGTATCCACCAGTACGGTGTGCCCGCGTCCGCGGATAAGATAGGCGCCGATCGCAATGACCTCCGGTGAGGCTAACCCGGCGTTCCGCTGCAGGCGCTCCGCCTCCTCAGGCATGATACCCGAGAGTAAGGACAGTGGCGCCGACATCTGACCATCACTGACGGCGGTCACCGTCAGGTCGCCTGCGGTCAACGTATAAAAGGGGACTGGTGTCATGGTGACCTCACGCGCGTTGCGCCGGGTTACGTAACCGGGCGGTGATGGGCTGATAGATAAAGACGGCGGCAGCCGTGGCCAGATGATGCAGGTCGTCACGCGGGACGATGGCGGCATACCGGGTTTGTTGTGTCGCCAGGCCGCCAGGCAGCAGGACGATTGCCGGGGAGATGGGTAGCGTCTGAGGCGTATCGCTCAGCAGGAGCACCTCATCAGACCGGACCTCCCGCACGCCGCTATCTGCAACATAGAGGTGGCGGTGCCAGTCGGTGATCGCCGATTGCCAGCGGGCAAAATGGCCGCCACCGTTGCGGCGGTAGGCGTCGCTGTCGATGACGGTAGCATCGTGGATATCGTGCAGCGCCAGGTAGCGGGGGCACTCCTCGCTGAGGGCGCGGAAGCGCTGAGAGGCGTAAAAACCGGGCACAGAGACCAGCGCCGGCAGTTTTTCCTGATTGTAAAAGGTATTCCACGCTGTTTCGCCTTGGGGATCGGTGTAGGCGCATTCGACGACATAGAGCATAGTGACCTCGATGGACAGATGATTGAGCGCGCAAAGCGCTTTAGTGACTTTTCATCATCCTATCGGCTAAAAATGGCGCTGAAAAACGATGTTAATTCAATGGTCAGTGATATTCTGTCACTGACTTTCGGTGAGCCTGCACAAGGAGCATTGGCTATGCGTCGTAAAATCCCCAGCAGCGCTGCGCTACTGGCTTTTGAGGCCGCTGCCCGTCACGGCAACTTTGCCCGCGCGGCGGCGGAACTCGCATTAACGGAAGGGGCAATCAGCCGGCAGATTGCCCGTCTGGAAGCGCTCCTCGACAGTAAACTCTTCGACAGGACGGGGAGCCGGGTGCGGCTCAATCCGGCTGGCGCCCGCTATGCCCGCCAGGTCCGCGAGATCCTTGCCCGTCTGGAGCGGGATACCCACGATGTCAGCGGGATGCCCTCCGATGGACATAGCCTGGAGCTCGCCGTGCTTCCTACCTTTGCCAGCCGCTGGTTAATTCCCCGGCTTGGACGCTTTGCAGCGCAGCATCCGCATATCGTGGTCAATATTGCCGCCCGCAGCGATCCCTTCATCCTCCCGGGCAGCGGTTTTGATGCCGCCATCCATTTTGATCACCCGGCGTGGACTGGCATGGATGTGACCTTTTTGTTCGAGGAGTATCTGCTGCCGGTCTGTCATGCGGCGTTGCTGACGAATGACGATCTCCCCGGGCAACTGAACCGATTGCCGCGCATTCACCGGCGGCAGAACCCTGACGCCTGGCTGCTCTATGCCCGGGAATGCGGGTTGGCGCTGGATAATCCGGCGCAGGGGCCGCGCTACGATCTGCATGAGATGGCCATCGCCGCGGTACTGAGCCAGCAGGGGGTGGCGCTGGTGCCGAAGATGTATGTGGAAAGCGAGCTGCGCGCCGGGACGCTGGTTGCCCCGTGGCCGGGCTCCCCGACGCTGGCTAAGCGCTTCTGCCTGATCAAACCCGGTGGCGGGGAGGGGGAGCTGGCGCTGCAAGTGTTTGAGCGCTGGCTGCAGACGGAGATTGCAGCCGGTTAAGTCAGGGCTGGCCCGGGGGGAGGCTGCGTCGCCCGCTGGCGGGCATATTTCCCCGGCGATATCCCGGTATAACGGGTAAAAGCTACGCTGAACGCGCTAGCCGAGCCATAGCCGATGCGCTCGGCGATATCCGCAATGCTGATGCCCGTCTCGCTCAGCCACTGCATGGCCAGGGTCATTCGCCAGCCTAACAGATAGCCCATCGGGGTCATCCCGGTCAGGTCGGTAAAGCGTTCAAATAACGTCGAGCGAGACAGCGCACAGTCGGCGGCCAGGGCGTTGACCGTCCAGCGTCTGGCGGGGGCCTGATGCAGCAGGCGGATTGCCTGGGCGACCCGCGGGTCGCTCAGCCCGCGCATCAGACCGGGGGTGGCGAGCGTGCCGGAGGAACGGATGGCCTCGATAAAAAGTAGCTCAACCATCCGCGCCAGAACGAAAGATTTGCCCGCGCGATCCTCTTGCGCTTCCTCTTTCAGCAGCCCGACAAAGGTGGCCAGCCGCGGGTGATTGCGGACCACCACAAAGGCTGGCAACAGCGAGGCCAGCAGGCTGGCGTTCGTTGAACCGGAAGCGCAGTGGCCAATCAGCGCCTGCATCTGCGCAGGCTTGTCGAGGGCTCCCAGCCGAAAGTGTCCCTCCGCCAGTTGCACCGGGATGGTCTCCAGCGCCGGTGAAGGGGGCGGGGGCAGGCTGGTTAGCGCGAAACGGTACGCCGCCGGGATCAGAATAAAGTCCCCGGCGCGCAGGATCTGCGGCTCATGCTGGTCAATTTCCAGCCGACAGCCGCCTTCCAGCACGACGCCATAAAATGACAACCCCTGGTCCGAGCGTATCACTCGCCAGTCTCCCGCCCCCTCAACGGTTTTGGTCAGCACCGCTCTGAGATTTAGCATGGCAATAACCTCCGCCAACGGATCGCTCATTTCCGGACTCCTGCTAAAGAATGATGGATTATTGACCCTATATCGTCCGACACGGCCTGTCTATGATCAAAAGGAAGAAGCCATTCGGAGACAGAGATATGCAAACGATAATGATCACCGGCTGTTCATCGGGTTTTGGCCTGGAGACGGCGCGTTATTTTCTCGAGCAAGGCTGGAAGGTTATTGCCACGATGCGCGCTCCGCAGGAAGGTGTGTTGCCCGCCAGCGACCGTCTGCGGCTGGTGCGTCTTGACGTCACTTCGGCGCAGAGTATCGCCGAGGCCATTGCCGAAGCCGGAGAGATTGATGTGCTGGTTAACAACGCCGGGGTGGGGATGCTTAATGCCCTGGAGGGCGCGTCGCGCGAGGCGATAGCAGACCTGTTTGCCACCAATACCCTGGGAACGATTGCCATGACCCAGGCGGTGATCCCCCGGTTCAGAGCGCGCCGAAGCGGGACCATCGTTAACATTACCTCGGCGGTCACCCTGCAACCGATGCCCCTGCTGGCGGTATACACCGCGAGTAAGGCGGCGGTGAATGCCTTCACGGAGTCGCTGGCGCTGGAGCTCCGTGCTTTTAATATTCGCGTCGGGCTAATCCTGCCGGGACGCGCCCCGCAGACCCGCTTCGGGGAAAACGCTCGTCGAACGATGGGCCAGCTCCCGGAGAGCTATGCGGCGCTCGGCCAGCAGATCCTCGACAGCATGCAGGATAACGCCAGCGTGACGCAGGCTGTCGATGTGGCTCAGGCCGTCTGGCGGATGGTGAACGATCCTCAGGCCCCTTCGCGGCTGCCGGCAGGGGAAGATGCCCTGGCGATGGCGCAGGCCAGTCTTCGCCGTGTCTGAAGACAATATGCGGGTTTTGTCTGTCAGACGGTAGGTGCGCAAGCTGCCGCTGCGCTTTATGGCCAGGGGAATATTATCCCTGTCAGTATCGACTGGATAATATTAGCGGGTTATACGAAATAACGGTCAGGCGGCGCTAACTGATGTAAATCAGAAAAGCAATGTATTTCATGGTGCGTTTTCGCCGCTTATTCTGGATATGTGCGAACCGCCCGCCATATTATGACATCATCAATGGCTCAGGTCTTTTATATGTAAATTCTCAATGTAATTCGGGCGTTAATCTTAAAAAGTTAGTCTGGCCCGGTCGGGGCTGGACTTTCTTTATTCTACTGTGGCAGGGTTTCATCTATGCTGTACCGCGCTCGCTTGTTTACGCCAGGGAATAGTTTTCAGTATGGAATATTTCTTTGGTGGATTATGAATATAAAACGAACATTACTCATCATACTTTCCCGTGTTATCAGGGGAGCAGGTATGGGATTAGGTACTTCGGGTATCGCGCTGGCTGGCTGGTTCTTTTTTTTCTCAGTGAATGAATATAAATTTCTCTGGGGTTTACTTTCAGTTGTGGAATTCCTGGTGGGGTATCTGATATATCGATTTGCATATGCATATATTTATGATGAATGGAATGATTATCATTAAAAATTAAACGGCGTGGTCTGTTGATCGATTTTTGATGCTCATGACTGTGGAGTAAAAATATGAGTGTGATGGGTGCCCTTTCAAATACTTGAAGTGTCGTTTTGCCAGCGTTAATTTTGTCTGAATCTGAGGAACGAAACCCTGTGCAATTTGTGAACGGGCTGCATGACGTAAAATTCGGGCCACACTGAGTGAAATGTCAGGTTAGAGGCCGAAACTCATGCTGCATTGTTTTCCGTTATGATAGTAGTGAAAGTGCCATTTTTGCTTCCTGATTTGCTGACAGACAGGGAGTGGCCATCCATATCGGTCAGCGAGTCATTTGGGGGAGTAGCCGCCATTACGAATGGCCGTGTCGGTTAATGGCATAGTCGTCACCTTAGTTTTGTCTGCAGTATTCTGTAACGTCAGTGCCCGGAGTTTTAAAGCCTGAAATGTTTTCCGCCGGGAAAAAATGCCTTGCTGCAATGATACTTTTCCCGTCGTTCGTGGACTAAAGCGCCATTTCGATGTGCTCAAAAATGTACTTAAAAGGGTTGGCTTCCCCTGCACGAGTGTGGAATATGCAAGGAAAAATCTTTGCCAATACACAACATTTTAAGTCAGCAATACCATCGGGGGCAGGTGATAAAACACAGAAATTACAGAAGGATAACTGATTGGTGCGTCTGAATGGACTCGAACCATCGACCCCCACCATGTCAAGGTGGTGCTCTAACCAACTGAGCTACAGACGCATTATGGTGCGTTTAATTGGACTCGAACCAACGACCCCCACCATGTCAAGGTGGTGCTCTAACCAACTGAGCTATAAACGCATTATGGTGCGTTCGATTGGACTCGAACCAACGACCCCCACCATGTCAAGGTGGTGCTCTAACCAACTGAGCTACGAACGCAATGTTGTGGTGACAACGGGGACGCATATTAGCGGCAGGGAGAGGATGTGGCAAGAGGTAAACGTCACTTTTCTTGCACATTGCATGCGATTGCGGAACTTTTACCCATTCCGGATATATTTTACTGAACCACAAGGATATTTCTTCGCCAGCGAGCGTCATGACTCGCTTTTTTCTGCCCGTCTAACTCTGCGCGGTAGGGTTGCCGTTGTGTTAAATTATCGGCCACCAGAAGAGAAGGAGTCATAACGAAGATGAAATCGATTGGTATTTTTTGCGGTTCTTCAGCTGGCGAACATCCGCTGTATCTCGACACCGCCCGTCTGGTCGGACGTACGCTGGCGCAGCAGGGGCTGGCGCTTGTCTATGGCGGCGGCAAAGTCGGTCTGATGGGGGCGGTCGCCGATGCGGCGCTGGAGGCCGGTGGCGTGGTGATCGGCGTGATGCCGCGCGGCCTGGTGGAGCGGGAAATTGCCCACCGCGGCTTGACGGAGCTGCATGTGGTCGAGGATATGCACGAGCGGAAAACCAAAATGGCGGCGCTGGCGGATGGCTTTATTGCCCTGCCGGGCGGGGCGGGGACGCTCGAAGAGATTTTCGAACAATGGACCTGGGCGCAACTGGGGATCCATGAGAAACCGTGCGCGTTCCTGAATATCAAGGGTTATTACGATCCGCTTCAGGCGATGGTCGACAACATGGTACGGGAAGGATTTATGCACCCGCGCTACGCGGAGATGCTGCCGTTTGCTACCTCGGCAGACGAGATTATCGCCGGTTTTCGCGACTATACGCCGCCGGCCCGTAAATGGGTTCAGCAGCCCGCTATTTAAACATCAAGCGCAGGGTAAACAGCGCGCAGACGATGAGCAGTAACAGCAGCAATTCGAAGCGATAGCGTTGCAGCATGATGTCCTCCTGAAAAAAAACCGGCGCTGTTCTGCGCCGGTTTATCACCTTAACGCCCTGACCATTATGCCGCAGGTTTAACCGCCGGTTTAGCTGCGTGGTGTGCCGCTTTATGATGTTTCTTTGCACCCTGCGCTTTCTGCGCGACTGCCGGTTTCGCAGCAGCTTTGTGGTGTTTTTTCGCCGCCTGGGCTTTCTGCGCGACTGCCGGTTTCGCAGCAGCTTTATGGTGTTTCTTCGCCGCCTGCGCTTTTTGCTCAGCAGCCGGTTTCGCAGCGGCTTTATGGTGTTTCTTCGCCGCCTGGGCTTTTTGCTCAGCAGCCGGTTTTGCAGCGGCTTTGTGGTGTTTCTTCGCCGCCTGGGCTTTCTGCTCGGCTGCCGGTTTCGCGGCCGCTTTGTGATGTTTCTTATGGTGAACGGTGGTATGGCTGGCAGCTGCGGCCGGGGTGGCGCTTGCGGCATCGGCAGCGAAAGCAACTGATGACAGACCCATAGCAGCGGCAACAACCAGAGCTAATACTTTTTTCATTCTGAAATCCTCGAATTGGTTTCTTGAGTAACCCCACTGCGGGGCTGTTGACCACACTATATGCGTCTCGGGGAGTGCCATCAGTGAGTCTTTGGTGTCGGGGAGTAACGGAATGTACAACGTGGTCGCAATGCCGGAGAACGAAAAAGCCCGCCGGAGGGGCGGGCTTTGCAGGGACTAGCGCGCGGCGCGCTGTAAGATGATGCTGGAGGGCTGGCGCTGTAGAAAACGCATCCGCAGCATCATCATGATGGCGGCGGAGGTCAGGCCGATGATAAATCCACACCAGAAACCGGCGGGCCCCATGCGTGGCACAACCATATCGGTCAACGCCAGCAGATAGCCGCTCGGCAAACCCAGCACCCAGTACGCGGTAAAGGTAATAAAAAAGATAGACCGGGTATCTTTATAGCCGCGCAGAATGCCGCTGCCGATCACCTGGATGGAGTCGGAGATCTGATAGATAGCCGCCAGCAGCATCAGGTGTGAGGCCAGCAGCACCACCTCGGGATTATCGTTATACAGCAGGGCAATCTGTTCACGCATCAGCACGGTAAAGATAGCGGTAAATACCGCCAGACAGACGCCCACGCCCACGCCGGTGCGGGCCGAAACCTGGGCATCGATCGTTGAACCTTGTCCGAGACGGAAGCCGACGCGAATGGTGACCGCCGCCGCCAGCGATAGCGGCAGAACGAACATCAATGAGCTGAAGTTAAGCGCGATCTGGTGACCGGCGACGTCAATGATCCCCAGCGGGGAGACCAGCAGCGCGACGACGGCAAACAGCGTGACTTCAAAGAACAGCGCCAGAGCAATGGGCAGCCCCAGCTGCACCAGCCGTAACAGGACGGCGACATCGGGGCGGCTGAAGCGCTCGGCGCAGCGGATATCCCGCATCGAACGCGCCCGACGCACCCACCACAGCATGCTGGCGAACATCACCCAGTAAACCGAAGCAGTCGCTACGCCACAGCCGACACCGCCCAGCTCGGGCATGCCGAAATGACCATAGATAAAGATATAGTTCACCGGAATGTTGACCAGTAAGCCGATAAAGCCCATGACCATCCCGGGTTTGGTTTTCGCCAGCCCTTCACACTGATTACGGGCAACCTGGAAGAACAGATAGCCCGGCGCGCCCCACAGCAGGGCGCGCAGATAGCCAACCGCCTTCTCAGCCAACAGCGGGTCGATATTATGCATGGAGCTGATGATATAGCCGGCGTTCCACAGCACGACCATAATCAGCACCGAGACAAAGCCGGCCAGCCAGAAGCCCTGACGCACCTGCTGTGCGATGCGATCCCGCCGTCCGGAGCCGTTAAGCTGCGCCACCACCGGGGTCAGCGCCAGCAGCAGCCCGTGGCCAAAGAGGATCGCCGGCAGCCAGATGGAGGTCCCGATGGCCACGGCGGCCATATCCGTGGCGCTGTAGCCACCCGCCATCACGGTATCGACAAAACCCATTGCTGTCTGCGCCACCTGCGCAAGGATGAC
The DNA here is from genome assembly GCF_057784655.1 of Klebsiella sp. PK18. Classification (NCBI taxonomy): domain Bacteria; kingdom Pseudomonadati; phylum Pseudomonadota; class Gammaproteobacteria; order Enterobacterales; family Enterobacteriaceae; genus Klebsiella; species Klebsiella sp. PK18. The sequence goes on from NZ_CM173493.1 coordinate 2,346,469, forward strand.
GGGTATAGCCAGAGCTAATAACTGACGCGCTTCAACGAAATACTTCTGCACGTGAACACCTTTATTTTGTTGTTATTTTGAGACTAAAAAAGCCGCCGTAACTGGCAGCAAGGGGATAAAAATGAGGAATTTCCAGTCTATTGTAGCGAGGATTAGCCATTAAGCCAGTGAAAAAAGAGTCGAGGCACGAAGCGCGCTGGCAACCGCTTTGCCCTCCTGTTATTGTTCCCGATAGCGAAAACGGTAATGATACCGTCATGATTTTCAACAGGAGCCTAACATGTTTACTGGTATTGTTCAGGGAACCGCGAAAGTGGTCTCCATTGATGATAAACCCAATTTTCGCACCCATGTGGTGGAGCTACCGGCGCATATGCTGGAGGGGCTGGAAACCGGCGCCTCGGTAGCCAATAACGGCTGTTGCCTGACGGTGACCGAAATAAACGGCGCGCACATCAGCTTCGATCTGATGAAAGAGACGCTGCGGATTACCAACCTCGGCGATATTCAGATCGGGGATGAAGTGAACGTCGAGCGGGCGGCGAAATTCAGTGATGAAATCGGCGGGCATCTGATGTCCGGCCATATTATGACCACCGCGGAAATCGTGAAGATCCTCACTTCCGAAAATAACCGTCAGATCTGGTTTAAAGTGCAGGATCCGACGCTGATGAAATATATCCTTTATAAAGGTTTCATCGGTATTGATGGCATTAGCCTGACGGTGGGCGAGGTGACGGCAACCCGCTTCTGCGTGCATCTTATCCCGGAAACGCTGCAGCGGACCACGCTGGGCGCGAAAAAGCTGGGTGACCGCGTCAATATTGAGATTGACCCGCAAACTCAGGCGGTTGTCGATACGGTTGAACGCGTGCTGGCCGCGAAAGACGTTGCGTCTAAGGTGAATGAAGCCTGAAAAAAATCCCCCGCCGGTGAGCGGGGGAGATTTTGTTAGCGGGCGATGCGTAGCCCATGTTCAATGCCGCGCGAGAACACTACCTGCCAGAGCTGAATGTCACGGGCGCGGAAGGCGCCGGCGCAGGCGTTCAGATAATAGCTGAACATCCGTTTGAAACGTTCAGAATAGTTATCGGCAATTTCCGGCCAGCTGGCGAGAAAACGCTCATACCAGGCCATCAGGGTGGTGTCATAATCGGCGCCGAAGTTATGCCAGTCTTCCATCACAAAGTGCTTCTCGCTGGCATCGGCGATCTGCCGAACCGACGGCAGACAGCCGTTGGGGAAGATATATTTATCGATCCACGGGTCGACGTTATGGTCGGTGACTTTGGAACCGATGGTGTGCAGTAAGAAACGGCCGTTGGGTTTCAAATTACGATCCGCGACCTCAAAGTAGGTGGCGTAATTTTTCGGTCCCACGTGCTCGAACATACCGACGGAGACGATACGGTCAAAGCTGTCGTGCAGATCGCGATAGTCCTGGAGCCGAATCTCCACGTCAAGATCAGCGCAGCGCGCCTGGGCCATCTTTTGCTGCTCGGCGGAGATGGTCACGCCGACAACGCTGACCTGGTAATTTCGCGCCATATACTCGGCGAGCCCGCCCCATCCACAGCCGATATCCAGTACCCGCATCCCCGGCTCAAGCTCCAGCTTACGACAGATGAGGTCCAGTTTAGCCTGCTGCGCCGCTTCGAGGGTTTGCGCCTCTTTCCAGTATCCGCAGGAATACTGCATGTAGGGGTCAAGCATTCGGCTGAAGAGATCGTTGCCGAGATCGTAATGCTCTTTGCCAACAATCCAGGCGCGTTTTTTACTTTGCAGATTGAACAGGCGAGCGCCTGCGATGCGGAGTGTATCTTTGAAATGGTGAGGGAGCTGTTTTTCCAGTCCGGCGCGAAGCACTTTGTGGAAGAATATATCCAGACGCTCGCAGTCCCACCAGCCGTCCATATAGCTTTCGCCTAACCCCAGCGACCCCTCCTGCAGGACACGTTTAAAGAAAAGAGGGTTTTTAATTCGCAGGTCTGACGGCGCGGAGCCATTGATTTCTATTCCCGCACGGCCCAATAATTCAGCTGCAATCCGGTACCAGTCATCATTTGGTACACTTACTTCTTCTATACACGATGAACTCATAGCTTCTCCATCACGCCCAAGTGATCAGAACCTTAAAACAGCGTAGACGCTTTTTTGGCTTTGTGAGAAATCTCACGGATAATCCGTGAAGTCGCTATCCGACGTAGAACAGAGGAAGGGAGATAACCCTTGCCGAAAGGCCTTCCATGGTGAAACGGAGGCATCCTGCATCCGTTAATATTTAACTATTTTCTATTTATGTGAACCCGGATCCAGTATAGGACGCTAAGTACTGGCTTTCAATAAAATTTTCTTAGCATGCTAACGACTGGTCCGGGCAACGGCGATGGGCGTTACGCGTGGGAAGAGTGGGGGGTCAGCTCCGGCGTTTGCTGCAGGCGATAGCCGATTCCGGCTAAGCCAATCGAGACCAGCATCACACTGGTGGTGGTCAGCAGCGGCGTGGCGATCAGCGCCGATACCAGCAAACTGGTCAGGAAGCACAATCCCAGCTGCAGCGTATTCTGCAGCGCCGCCGCGCGGCCCGTTGCCTGAGGGAAGGGCTTCAGCGCCTGGGCGACCACAATGGGATAGATCCCGCCGTTGACCACCGCCATCATGCAGAACGGGATCATTAACGCCACCAGCGAGGCATGCGTTTGCAGGCCGACCAGCCAGGTGGCGGCAACGCTGACGGCGAAGACCACCAGCAGCCACGGCAGCATCTGTTGTCCTGACCATTTTTGTAGCAGTGCGCGACAACCATAGCCGCCCACCAGAAAGGCGATGGTCTGTGGGATATAGCTCAGGCCGATAGCGGTTGGGCCATAGCCCATTTCGTGCAGGATAAAAGGTGAACCGGTAAGCCAGGCGAAGAAGCTGGCGGAGCAGGCGGCGTAGATCAGGACGTTGCCGCTGTATTCCCGGGAGCGCAGCAGCGCGAGAAAGGTGATCTTCTGCTGTGTCACTGCTACCGACTTTGCGGCTGCCTTCAGGCGCAGGGCAGGCAGCATCAGCAGCAGAGTAATGGCAAACAGGGTGGCGAAGATGGCTTGCCACTCGAAGTGCACCAGTAGCCAGCTACCCAGCAGCGGGGCCAGCGCTGGCGACAGTCCTACCAGCGGCATAATGGTGGCGAAGATGCGGTTCGTGCGCTGGGCAGGATAGTAATCGGTGACCATCGCCTGCCAGGTAACGGCCGCGGCACAGACGCCAATCGCCTGCAAAAAGCGCAGCGCCAGCATCAGGGTAGCGTTGTGCACCCACAGCATCCCCAGACAGCCGGCCGCGAAAATTGCCAGGCCGCTCAACAGCACCGGTTTGCGCCCATAGCGGTCCGACAGCGGCCCCCAGAACAGCTGCCCCAGCGCGAAGCCGGCGAGGAACAGGCTCAGGCTGGCGCTGATGGAGGCAGCGGAGGTATTGAGATCCTGCTGCATGGCGGCAAACGCCGGCAGGTACATATCGGTGGCCAGAAAGCCCAGCACGCTCAGGCCGGCCAGCCAGACTAAAAATCCTTTCCCAGGTTGTGACATAACGTTCTCATTTTTGGAGTACAGGTACGATGCCGCAGAGTGTAGGGAGTGCATTGTGGCTTGTGAAACGCTAATATTTGTCACATGCATTCAAAAATTTTGCAGGCAGAAAATGTGGTCTGAATACTCTCTGGAAGTGGTTGATGCCGTAGCCCGCAACGGCAGCTTCAGCGCGGCCGCGCAGGAGCTGCACCGGGTGCCCTCCGCCATCAGCTATACCGTGCGTCAGCTTGAAGAGTGGCTGGCCGTTCCCTTGTTTGAGCGCCGCCATCGTGATGTGGAGCTGACGCCCGCAGGGGTCTGGTTCTTACAGGAAGGGCGCTCTGTTATCAAAAAAATGCAGATCACCCGCCAGCAGTGCCAGCAAATCGCCAACGGCTGGCGCGGGCAGCTGTCGATCGCGGTGGATGATATTGTGAAACCGGCGCGGATGCGCCAGATGATCGTCGATTTCTATCGCCATTTTCCCGACGTCGAGCTCATCGTTTTCCAGGAAGTGTTCAACGGCGTATGGGATGCGCTGGCCGACGGCCGTGTAGAACTGGCGATTGGCGCAACGCGATCTATTCCGGTCGGGGGCCGCTATGCGTTTCGCGATATGGGGATGCTGAGCTGGGACTGCGTGGTGGCGAGCGATCACCCGCTGGCGAAGATGGAGGGACCCCTGAGCGATGATGTCCTGCGTAACTGGCCGTCGCTGGTGCGGGAGGATACGTCACGTTCACTGCCCAAACGAACAACCTGGCTGCTGGATAACCAGAAGAGGGTGGTGGTCCCCGACTGGGAATCGTCGGCCACCTGTCTGTCGGCGGGCCTCTGCGTCGGCATGGTGCCGAGCCATTTCGCCCGACCATGGGTAGATCGCGGCGTGTGGACCGCGCTGGCGCTGGAGAATCCGTTCCCGGATGCCGCCTGCTGTCTGACCTGGCAGCAGAGTGATGCCTCACCGGCGCTGAACTGGATGCTCGACTATCTGGGGGACAGCGACACGCTGAATCGGGAATGGCTGCGGGCGCCGGAATAATATGCGCCCGCAAACGTCTTAGCGGCGATAATCGACAAACGGGCCATCCGCCACGGAGCGGCGTTCGACCAGACGAGGATGCACTTCGATAGACTGTGACTCTTCGCGCTTATTAACGATACGATCCAACAGCATGTTAAATGCGGCTTCGCCCAGGGAATCTTTCGGCTGATGAATGGTGGTTAACGCCGGGCTGAAATAGCGGGCGTTACGCACATTATCATAACCGATCAGCGAAATGTCCTGCGGCACCCGCAGCCCCATTTCATCCGCCGCGCAGATAGCGCCCATCGCCATGATATCGCCGCCGCAGAACACCGCCGTCGGACGGTGCTGCTGGCTTAAGATCTGCTGCATAGCGCGGTAGCCGGACTCCGGCTCGAAGTCGCCCTGCACAATCCAGTTTTCCGGCACGCTGATATGCGCCTCTTTCATCGCCTGCATAAAGCCGGCCAGGCGGCCTGCGCCGGTGTTGCGCTCCAGCGGACCCGGGATCACGCCGATTTCACGATGGCCACGTTCAATCAGGTAGCGTCCGGCGATATAGCCGCCCTGGAAGGCGTTATCGATCACCGCATCGGTGAAGTCGGCTTTTGCTTCGCCCCAGTCCATCACCACCATCGGGATATGGCGATACTCTTCCAGCATGCTCAATACCGAATCCGGATATTCGGAACACATCACCAGCAGACCGTCGACACGCTTCTGCGCCATCATCGACAAATAGGCGCGCTGTTTTTCCGGATCGTTCCATGCGTTGCCGAGGATCAGGGTGTAGCCCTTCTGGAAGCAGCTCTTTTCAACAGACTCAATAATTTCAGCAAAATAGGCGGCTTCGCTACTGGTCGCCAGCAGACCAATCGATTTTGTATGATTGACTTTCAGGCTGCGGGCCACGGCGCTCGGCGAGTAGTGCAGCTCTTTGATCGCCGCCCACACCGCATTGCGCGTCTCTTCGGCAACGAAACGGGTTTTGTTAATTACATGTGATACAGTTGTAGTGGAAACGTTTGCGCGCTTCGCTACATCTTTAATAGTTGCCATTACATCTCACTCCATGCCTTGACCTGATCGCCTGATCATCGATACGTAAACGTTTGCCTACACACACCCTGAATACAATTTTCAACATTGCATCACGTCGGGAAAACGACACAGAACGACAGGAAGGGGTCAATGGCCGATACGCTTTTAAATTAGCGTGGGATTTTGTCCGATCTTGGGGCAAAGTGGAAGAGCAAAAATGTGCATCGCCCTAAATCCCGGAAGATTTTTGCGATTTTTTGTGCAAAAATGAGCAAGCTCACTTTTGGTGTGGGGATAACAAGAGGGAAAAATGATGGATACCAATTTAAAGTTTTCGCTGATCACCACGGTTATTGCCCTCGGCGTGATCGTTGCTTTCAGCCTGACCGCCATACTGCACTAATGTTCCAGTGAGGGAGGAGCGCGGCCTCCTCCCCGTATCCCGCCATTATTATCAATTCTGCAAAAATCTTTTGTCATTTCGTTCACTTTTGTTTTTTTGTGATTGATGTCATGCTTTTGGCTTCTGATGTTACGCCGTCCTCTCTGACGGTCTGATGGAGTCATTGAATGAAAATCAACTTTCCTTTACTTGCGCTGGCGATCGGCGCCTTTGGCATCGGTACCACCGAGTTCTCCCCAATGGGATTGCTGCCGGTGATTGCGAAAGGTGTGGACGTCTCGATACCGGTAGCGGGAATGCTGATCAGTGCGTATGCCATCGGCGTCATGGTCGGCGCGCCGTTGATGACCCTGCTGTTGTCACATCGCGCGCGGCGCAATGCGCTGATTTTTCTGATGGGGATCTTCACCGTCGGCAACCTGTTGTCATCCATTGCGCCGGATTACACCACCTTGCTGCTGTCGCGCATTATTACCAGCCTTAACCACGGTGCTTTCTTTGGCCTGGGATCAGTGGTCGCAGCCAGCGTCGTGCCAAAGCATAAGCAGGCCAGCGCGGTAGCCACGATGTTTATGGGGCTCACCATCGCCAACATCGGCGGTGTGCCGGCGGCGACCTGGCTTGGCGAAACCATCGGCTGGCGGATGTCCTTCCTGGCCACCGCAGGGTTAGGCCTGCTGGCGATGGTCAGTCTGTGGTTCTCTCTGCCGAAGGGCAGCGCCGGTGAGCGCCCGGATGTCAAAAAAGAGCTTTCAGTCCTGCTACGCCCGCAGGTACTCTCCGCCTTGCTGACTACCGTGCTCGGTGCCGGGGCAATGTTTACGCTGTATACCTATATCTCGCCAGTGCTCAATACGCTGACCCACGCTTCATCGCTGTTTATTACCGCGATGCTGGTGCTGATTGGCGTTGGTTTTTCGCTGGGCAACTATCTGGGCGGCAAATTCGCCGACCGGTCGGTCTCTGGCACGCTGAAAGGCTTTCTGCTGCTGCTGATGGCGATCATGTTGGCGATCCCGCTGCTGGCGCAATCCCAGGCCGGAGCGGCCATCAGCATGATTGTCTGGGGCGCAGCCACCTTTGCGGTGGTTCCGCCGCTGCAGATGCGGGTCATGCGCGTGGCGCATGAAGCGCCGGGGCTCTCTTCTTCGGTGAATATCGGCGCGTTCAACCTCGGCAACGCGCTGGGCGCCGCCGCCGGTGGGGCGGTGATCTCTGGCGGACTGGGCTATGCGTTTGTGCCGGTGATGGGGGCGATTATCGCCGGTCTGGCGCTGCTGCTGGTCTGGTTCAGCGGACGAGCGCAGCCGGAAGAGGCCTTTGCCAGCCAGTAACGCGAGTGTAGGGAAGGGCTAAAAAAAACCGCAGCCGGGGAGACCCTGCTGCGGTTTGTCGTTTATGCCGCCAGGTTGGCCGCAACAAACTTCCAGTTAACCAGCGCCCAGAAATGGTCCAGGTAGCTTGGACGGGCATTGCGGTAGTCGATGTAGTAGGCGTGTTCCCAGACGTCAACGGTCAGCAGCGGCTTCGCGTCGGTGGTCAGCGGGGTACCGGCGTTGCTGGTGGAGACGATAGCCAGGCTGCCGTCGGCATTTTTGACCAGCCAGGTCCAGCCCGCGCCGAAGTTTTTCGCTGCGGCATCGGTAAATTTGGCTTTAAAATCCGCAAAGCTGCCGAAGGATTTGGCAATCGCGGCCGCTAACTCGCCTTCCGGTTCGCCGCCGGCGTTCGGCGCCAGGCAGTTCCAGTAGAAGGTGTGGTTCCAGACCTGGGCTGCGTTGTTGAATACGCCGCCTTCAGAAGTGCGGACGATCTCTTCGAGAGATTTGCCTTCGAACGCAGTGCCTTTGATCAGGTTGTTGAGGTTAGTGACATACGCCTGGTGGTGTTTACCGTAGTGATATTCCAGGGTTTCTGCGGAAATGTGCGGCGCCAGGGCGTCTTTTGCATATGGTAATGCAGGTAATTCAAACGACATTGCTACTCTCCTTATAACTTTTTGTTTTTCTCACATTGACAAGATGAGGTTTTCATCAGAATCGTGTTCTGGCCACCCGGCGCTGTCGCGTCACGGGCTGTTATTGTATTGAGAATGTTAACATTTGCCGCAAGCAGTGAAAAGCCTTACAACGATAAAGGCTATTGCCGCAGGCGCAACTGATGAAGGCTTAACCGTTTTCTACGGGACGAGGCGTCAAACCGCTCGCAGATGTTGCAAAAATGTTTACGGAGACGCCGTCTGCGCTTTTCCGACTCTCGCAGGGAAGGTTTAACGTCTTCTGCTTTTTCTCTGACGATCGCAGCCATGCATCCTCGTTGAGGATAAATATTCATTTAAAATCAGATTGTTAATAAAAATATGCGCCCAGGCAATCGCCGCTATGCCAATAATTCATTGTCTATTTTGCTATTTGTATGACAAATATGACCACCGACATGAATTTCCCACAGGATGGCTACGATGGCAAAAACAGGTGAGGTGGTGAGCCCGAAGATGATCCCGGTTGTACAGGGGATCGTTGACTGGATCGAAGCCCATATTTTAGACACCCTGCCGGTCAGCACGATTGCGAAAAAGTCCGGTTATTCGCACTGGTATTTCCAGCGGCAGTTCGCCATGGTGACCGGCTGCACGCTGGCGAACTACGTCAGTCGGCGAAAAATGACCATTGCGACAATCTATTTAACGCAGACGCAAGCGTCGATACAGAGTATTTCTCAGTGCCTGGGATACGACGGACAGGCCGCTTTCTGCCGGACCTTTCACCGTCACTTTGGTATGTCGCCCACCCGCTATCGTCGGGAAGCGCCGGGCAAGGAGATGAATATGCAGTATCCTTTGACGGTAGAAGGGAAAGACGCGCAGGTGAGGCGGTCTGCCGCCGTAGCGGCAGACCAGGATCAGCGAATGGTTTTCGGCGTCATGACGCGACGAGCGCCAACATAATGGCGAACCCAGTAATCCTCGCTCAGGGAGGTGATTTGTATATCACGACCTGTGCGTGGTGACTGAATAAATTTCCCGTTGCCGACGTAGACGCCAACGTGATCGGCAGTACCGCGTCCGCGGGTGCGGAAGAAGACCAAATCGCCGCTCTGCAGTTCATCACGATCCACCGGACGCGCATCGCGCAGGTGGTACATTTCATTAGCCGTACGCGGGATGTGAATTTTGACCAGGTCCTTATAGGCGTAATAAACCAGTCCGCTGCAGTCAAAGCCGGTACGTGGCGAGGTGCCGCCCCAGCGATAGGGTTTACCCAACTGGCCCATCAATTTGTTCATGGCGGTACTTTGCGCTTTCTGCACCCGGACTTTATGGGCGTCGGCGATCGTTAAATTCGCATCGCTGGCCTCAGGTTTACAGCGTTTTTTATAGCCCTTACGCACCACGCATTTGCTTTTGACGCTGTTCAGCGCCAGGGTCGGCTCGGCGCTGGCGGCGACCGTTTTCGCGCACTGCTTTTTATAACCTTTACGCAGCACGCATTTTTTCGTCGCGCCGGCGGCCTGACGATGAAGTGCGGTTTGGCTTGCTGCGGTAGTGCGGGAAGGGAGCCGGGTGCTCGAGGACTTTTTACTGGTGGTTTTAGCGGTGGTTTTACTTTTTTGACTGGTAGCTTTTTTCTTGCGCTCTGAGCCACTTTTCGCGGGCAACGCCTTTGGCGAAGCGGAGGCGTGCGTATGCCCTGACGCCTGAGCCAGTGGCGTGAATGAGATAGATGTGAACAGTAATGCACAGAGCGATATCGCGATTTTGTTTAGCCGCGCCACTGAGCAATCCCCTGATTAATTACAGACATGTACAAATGCCTGACGATGAATGACAAACCGGAATGATTCTAAAGCATAAAAACCCGGAAAGTTAATATTCTTTTGTATCAAAAATGTCGATTGGTTAACGATTGCAAGAAAACGCGTCAGACATTGACCGTCTCGCACAGAAAATGCGCAATGAGCGCCCGCCTGCGACGGCAAAATGATATTTTTAAGGCAACTTCGCGCAACAGAAGATAAAATATGAATAGTGAAAAAAATGTTATTATCCGTCCTGCCTACAGGACGCTACAATGACAAGTTACTGCCGTAGAAAGAAGTTTAAGGAAGCACGACAATGAGCTCGACTTTAGAAAAGATCCAACGCCAAATCGCTGAAAACCCGATCCTGTTGTACATGAAAGGGTCGCCGAAGCTGCCAAGCTGCGGTTTCTCTGCCCAGGCCGTTCAGGCGCTGTCCGCCTGTGGCGAACGTTTTGCTTACGTTGATATCCTGCAGAACCCGGATATCCGCGCCGAGCTGCCTAAATACGCCAACTGGCCGACTTTCCCGCAGCTGTGGGTAGACGGTGAACTGGTGGGCGGCTGCGATATCGTCATCGAAATGTACCAGCGCGGTGAACTGCAGCAGCTGATCAAAGAGACGGCGGCGAAGTACCACACCGACGAGCCGAAAGCGGAGTAATTCCCGCCATCCGTAAAAAAGCGACTTCCTGGAAGTCGCTTTTTTTATTACTCCGGGGTGGCCACGGGCAGCGGCCAGCCGCCCAGACGCTTCCAGCGGTTCACAATCTCACAAAACAGCTGCGCCGTCTGCTCGGTATCGTACAGGGCGGAGTGGGCCTGCGCGCCATCGAAGGCCATACCCGCGGCGATACAGGCTTTCGACAGCACCGTCTGGCCCAGCGCCAGCCCGCTCAGCGCGGCGGTGTCGAAGGTAACAAACGGATGGAACGGATTGCGTTTAAGCCCCGCGCGTTCGGCGGCGGTCATGGTGAAGCTGTGGTCAAAGGTCGCATTGTGCGCCACCATGATCGCCCGGCTGCAGTCGCTCTCTTTCATCCCTTTGCGTACCATTTTGAAGATGGCATGCAGGGCATCGTATTCGCTGACGGCGCCGCGCTCCGGGTCGTGCGGGTTAATTCCGTTAAAGGCCAGCGCTTCGGGCTGCAGATTGGCGCCCTCGAAAGGTTCAACATGAAAATGCAGCGTTTCATCGGGCATCAGCCAGCCTTGCTCATCCATCTTCAACGTAATGGCGGCGATCTCCAGCAGAGCGTCGGTTTTGGCATTAAATCCTGCGGTTTCAACATCAATCACCACCGGATAAAAACCGCGGAAACGGTCGCACAGACCATTCAGTTGAGCATTCTCGGACATCAGATTCTCTTAGCTGGAAAAAAGTAGCGCGCATTATGGCAAATTTTGCCGCGGCTTGCAGCAGGCAGGGGTGAAAACAACGGGCGCCGCAGCGCCCGGGCGAGCCACGGCATTAAAGAGGCCTGGCTCGGGAAGCGTTAGTTGCCCAGACCTTTGCCGGCATCTTTCTCTTCAATGAGCTCGATTTTGTAACCGTCCGGATCTTCCACGAAGGCGATGACGGTGGTGCCGCCTTTTACCGGGCCGGCTTCACGGGTGACGTTGCCCCCGTTCTGGCGGATCCGTTCGCAGGCTTCGGCGGCGTTGTCGACGCTCAGCGCGATATGGCCGTAGGCGGTGCCCAGCTCATAGCTGTCCACGCCCCAGTTGTAGGTCAGTTCGATCACCGCGGTTTCGCTCTCTTCGCCGTAGCCGACAAAGGCGAGGGAGTACTTGTACTCCGGGTTTTCGCTGGTGCGCAGCAGCTTCATGCCCAACACGTTGGTATAGAAGTCGATAGAACGTTGCAGGTCGCCAACGCGCAGCATGGTGTGGAGTAAGCGCATAATGTCCCCTATGCAGTTTATTTGATAGATCAGAACCTTGAGTATAGCGGCGATACGTCGCCGCTATCAATGGAGGGATTACAGCGTAGGGTAGTCGGTGTAGCCTTCCGCGCCGCCGCCATAGAAAGTTTCCGGGCGCTGGGGGTTGAGCGCCGCTTTTTTCTGCAGACGGGCCACCAGATCCGGGTTGGCGATGTAATCGCGGCCAAAGGCCACAGCATCAATGAGCCCTTTATTGATAAGATCGTTAGCTTTTTCTACCGTGTAGGCGCCAGCGCCAATGATCACGCCCGGGAAGCGGTCGCGAACTTTCTGACGGAAGGCTTCGCTGTACGGCTTGCCGCCCGCCCAGTCCGGCTCGGACATGTGCAGATAGGCGATACCGCGTTTCGCCAGTTCGCTAATCAGATACAGCGCGTCTTCTTCTTCGTTCGGGCCATTATCCACATTCTGGAAGCTGCCAATCGGCGACACGCGGATGCCGATCCGGTCAGCGCTCCACTCTTTGCTCACGGCGTCGACCACTTCCAGTACCAGACGGGCACGGTTCTCCACGCTGCCGCCGTACTGATCGGTACGCTGGTTCGCCGACGGCGAGAGGAACTGGTGCAGCAGATAGCCGTGGGCCGAGTGCAACTCAACCAGATCGAAGCCAGCGTCACGGGCATTGCCGACCGCCTGACGGAAATCGTCGACGATCCCCGGGATCTCTTCGGTTTCCAGGGCACGCGGCATCGAGGTGTCGGCGCGAATAGCATGGCCGTTTTCATCGCGCAGGGAGGTGCGAGTACCGGCGCTCAGCGCGGAAGGCGCTACCGGCGCGCCGCCGCCAGGTTGCAGGCTGCTATGGGAAATACGCCCGGTGTGCCACAGCTGGACGGCGATACGGCCATTTTCCGTATGAACACCGGCGGTGATTTTCTGCCAGGCGGCAATCTGCTCCGGGCTGTGCAGGCCCGGCGCGCCGGCATAGCCTTTGGCCTGGGCAGAAATCTGCGTCGCTTCGGTGATGATCAGGCCGGAGCTGGCGCGCTGGCGGTAGTATTCGCCCATCAGCGGGGTAGGGATATCGCCCGGCTCGATGCTACGCAGACGCGTCAACGGCGCCATAAATACGCGATTAGGGACGGTGACCGCACCGACTTTCAACGGGCTGAATAATTTTGCTTCCGACATAGTGACTCCTGAGTAGACCGGTCGTCTAGTAACTGATGAAATAAAAACGCCTGTTATACCGCAGGCGCCGCAATAATCTGTTTGGCGTGGGCAAGGGCGCTTTCCAGCGGCCTTGCGCTACGCGTAATTTTGGCCTGCAGGTTGGCCCCGAGCCACAGGGAATACAGCACCTGCGACAGGGTCATGGCCTCGCCGTCAAACGCCAGACTGCCTTCCTGACGTCCTTTCTCCAGCGCGTCGCCCAGCAGGGCGATAATCTGACTGGCACCATGGTCCATGGCGGTACGCATATCTTCCGACAGGTCGCAAACCTCTGCCGACAACTTGACGGTAAGACAGCCGCTAATAATCCCCTGCTGGCAGAACTGATTCAGCGTGTGCTGATAATAAGCCAGCAGGCGGTCACGATAGTTGCCGTCGCCATGATCGAAGTGGTCGACCAGGCGCTGCAGATATCCGGTGTAGTGATGTTCGAGCAGCGCGACGCCGAAGGCTTCTTTAGAGCGGAAGTAATGGTAGAAAGAGCCCTTAGGCACTTCCGCCGTCTTCAGAAGTTCGCTCAAGCCCATTCCGGTAAAACCGCGATGCATGCAGAGCTGCTCGCCGGTGACCAGGATATGTTCTCGGGTATCGCATTCGCTGTGTCTGTTCATGGAGCACACTGTAGTAGACCGATTGGTCTAATGCAAGCGTCGGCGGAAAAATGTTAGCTGGCGCAGCACGTAGTGAACAAAATTTGCGTCGGCGCGGGGAAACGTCTTCAATGAAAGGAGACGAGGGGACAGGAGACGTGTGGTGGCAGAGCAGTTAGAGTTTTTCCCGGTGCAGAGCCCGTGCCGGGGAATATGTCAGACCGACGAGCGCGGCTACTGTCGCGGCTGTTTCCGCAGCCGTGAGGAACGTTTTAACTGGCAAACGATGAGTGATGCGCAGAAACAGGAGGTGTTGCGTCTCTGCCGCCAACGGCTGCTGCGCAAAATACGCGCGAACAAGCCGGAACCGGCGGAAGAACCGCAGCAACCCTCACTGTTTTAAACCAAAAAGTACGTATACTCAGTACACTTTTTTATTGAGGAAGCGGTTATGGTTCAGCGTATTGCTATGGCTCCCCAGGGGCCGGAATTTTCGCGTTTTGTGATGGGCTACTGGCGTCTGATGGACTGGAAAATGTCGCCAGGCGAGCTGGTCAGCTTTATTGAACAGCATCTCGATTTAGGCGTAACCACTGTCGATCACGCCGATATCTATGGCGATTATCAGTGTGAGGCTGCCTTTGGCGAAGCGCTGAAGCTGGCGCCGCATCTGCGTAATCGCATGGAAATTGTCAGCAAATGCGGCATCGCCACCCGGGCGCGGGCTGAAAACACCATCGGCCACTATATCACCGACCGCGACCACATCGTGCTGAGCGCTGAGCAATCGCTGCGTAATCTGGCGACGGACCATCTCGATCTGCTGCTGATCCATCGGCCGGATCCGCTAATGAATGCCGATGAAGTGGCTGAGGCGTTCCTCGCGCTGCATCACAGCGGAAAAGTGCGCCACTTTGGCGTATCGAACTTTACCCCAGCCCAGTTCACTCTTCTGCAGTCGCGCCTGCCGTTTACCCTGGCCACCAATCAGGTCGAAATCTCGCCGGTGCATCAGCCGCTGTTGCTCGACGGCACGCTCGATCAGCTGCAGCAGCTGCGTATTCGTCCGATGGCGTGGTCCTGCCTTGGCGGCGGACGCCTGTTCAATGAAGAGGGCTTCCAGCCGCTGCGCGATGAGCTGGCGCAGGTAGCGCATGAGCTCAATGCCGACAGCATCGAGCAGGTGGTCTACGCCTGGATATTGCGTCTGCCCTCGCAGCCGCTGCCGATTATCGGCTCGGGCAAAATCGAACGCGTGCGTTCCGCGATCGTGGCCGAAAAACTTAGCATGACCCGTCAGCAGTGGTTCCGTATCCGCAAAGCCGCGCTCGGTTACGACGTACCGTAACGGGCATTTCGCCTCCGGAAAGGCGTTCCTGGTTTACACTTAACAGGGAGACAGCCATCCGGAGGTGTTATGCAACGATGTATTCTCGCGATCTTATCCCTCGCATTTTGCGCTGGCGCACAGGCCGTCAGTGAAGATGTTCAACTTAATCTCGTGACCCCCCAGGGCGTCGGGCAGTCCATCGGCAGTGTAAAAATCACCGAAACCGACCGCGGCCTCGAGTTCGCCCCCGAACTGCGGGCATTGCCGCCGGGCAAGCACGGCTTTCATATTCATGCCGAAGGCAGCTGCCAGCCGGCGATGAAAGAGGGCAAAGCGGTGGCCGCCGGGGCGGCGGGCGGACATTATGACCCGCAACATACCGGGAAACACGAAGGGCCGCTGGGCACCGGGCATCTTGGCGATTTGCCTCTGCTGGTGGTCAACGACGCGGGCGTGGCCGACCAGCCAATTATTGCCCCACGTCTGAAAACGCTGGATGAGGTGAAGGGGAAAGCGCTGATGGTCCACGTGGGCGGCGATAATATGGCCGACAACCCGCAGCCGCTGGGCGGCGGCGGCGAGCGGTTTGCCTGCGGGGTGATTAAGTAGTCTTTTCGCCAATCGTCCCGGCGATCGGGGCCTGTTCCAGCTGTGACAGGGCGCAATACAGTCGCCAGATTGCGGCGGCCAGCTCCCGGGCCGCTGGCTGATGATGGTGGTTCAGGACGTCGCAGATCCGCAGCAGCTCCTGCAGGGTGGAGGCCAGCGGGCGCTGCTGCACGCCGCGCTCGCTCATCACATCGCGCAGCAAATTGATGCACAGGTCGCGCACCTGGGCGAGGGGATCGGAGCGGGTTTCCCATTCCCGAAGCTGCCAGACGACGTGCGAGCAGTTGAGCAGCACCACCCCCCAACGTAGTAACCAGCGCCGTGCCAGGGCATCTTTACTCTGACTGAGCTGGCTGACATGGTGGTACACCAGCGATTCAAATTCATGTTCGCTATGCTGGGGATGACGGCTGAGCTGATCGACAAAGTGACGCCGTAACGCTCTGATATGGCGTCGCCCTTTGCGGGCGTCTGAGCCCGGACTGAGCACCGCAAAAGCCAGCCAGGCAAAGCCCACGCCGACAATCTTGCTTAAGTTATCATTGAAAAAAGCCGCATAGTCGTACACCGGCGGATTGGTGACGGAGATAAACGAGCCCATAAACACGATAAGCTGTCCCCACAGGCCGGCATATTTGGGCCACTGTAGCTTGAGCAACTGCATGGTGGTCAGCAGCGGGAACAGAAATAGCAGAAACTGCCACAGGTCGGTTATCTGCACCATCAGGCCGAACTTCACCACAAAACTGAACAGCGACAGCAGCACCAGGGTCTGCATTAGCAGCGTCAGCGATCGAAACGGCGAAGCCGAGACCGAATAGAGCACGCAGCAGATGGAGGCCAGGGTCAGGGCAGCCGCGCAGCTGGTCCACTGGGTGCTGATCCCCCATGCGCCAATCGCCACCAGCGCGCAAAAAGTACGGATGCCATTGAGCAAGGCCTCTGCCTGGTCGGTGTGGCGGGCCAGGGCTGGCGCCGAAGGTACGTTGAACTCGGCGATCGCCGACGCATTCTCTACCCGGCGGATCCAGCGACTGCTTTCCAGATAAATGCGACAGAAATAGCGCAGTCGCGCCCAAAAGGCGATATGACGGTAATCGGCATCCGGCGGCGGCGCCAGAGGCGCCAGAATGCGGGCGACATGATAGCTGTCAGCATGGGGAGCAGCGAGTTCAGCAAGCAGCGACTCCAGCACCTGACGAGTGTTCGCCGGCGCGTCCGGCCAGTTCAGCAACATACGTCGCAGACTGGAAATGACGCTGGTCATTCGGAGCTGCTGATGCAGCAGGTAGTTCAGCAGGGGATTCTGCCGACGGAAGCGGTAGTGACTCCAGAAGGCCTGGATGCGCAGCAGGTTCATGGTGAGGATCTGGCCAATCACGCTTTCGTGAGCGGTGCGGATGGCATCAGTCGTCTCTGGCACCCACAGCAGGCTGGCGTGCTCCAGCAGCCGGGCGTGCATGGTTTTCAGGGCCGTCAGCAGGTTGCTGCCGTCGGAGGTGCTGGGCAGGATCATCATCATGAGTCCGCCGCAGAGGATCCCAACGATGACTTCGCAGACGCGCGACTGAGCGATCACCCAAAGTTCGTAGCTGTCGCTGATGTTAATCACCGGAAACGCGATGATGGCGCAGGTATAGCCGGCAAGCTGAAAGGCGTAGGCCACGTTGTTGGTGAACAGCGCGCAGGCCCAGGTGCACAGCGCCAGCCAGCCGGAAATACTGAACAGAAACAGCCAGGGATCGTTCAGCGTATGGCCCGCCAGCAGCAGGGCGGCGCAGGCGCCGAGCAGGCTGCCGGCGATGCGGCCAAAGCTTTTACTGATCACGCCGCCGACGGTGGGAAAGCTGACCACTGCCGCGGAGGTCATCGCCCAGTACGGCTCATCGAGATCCAGCGCGTAGGCGATGCTTAACGCGAGACACATAGCGATGCCGTTACGCAACGCGTATCGCCACTGTGGACGGGTGGCTTTAACCCAGGGCAGTGTGCGCCACGACAGGGCCTGCAGATTCATTACTGCCCGCCGATCGAGACAGTGCAGGTGGTGCCGGAGACCAGAGTGACGTCCGCCGGTAGCGTATCAAAGGCAATCCGCACCGGAACGCGCTGCGCGAGACGCACCCAGGGGATATTCGGTTTGATGTTGGCCACCAGCCCGGTTCCCTGTTCCACGCTCTGATCGACAATTGCCCGGCCGATGCTGGCGACATGCCCGTGCAGCGTCTGCTGATTACTGTAGAGAATAATCTGCGCCGGATCGCCGATGCGGATATGACGCAGTTTAGTCTCTTCAAAGTAGCCCAGCACGTAAAACGAGTGGCTGTCTACCAGAGCAAAGACCGGGTGGCCGGTAGTGGCGTAATCGCCGACGCGGGTGGAGAGGTTGGTCACCCAGCCGTCCACTGGCGCTTTGACCGTTGTTTGGCTTAGCTGCCATTGCGCATGTTTCAGCATCGCTTCGCTGACGCCCAGTCCCGCTCTGGCGGCCGCCAGGTTGGTGGTGGCCGTATTCAGCGCGGTGTTGACGTTCTCAAGATCTTCAGCCGAGATCGCATTCTGCGACAGGTTGCGACGACGACGTGCCTCGCTGGCGGCCTTCGTTTGCTCAGCCTGCGCTTTCGCCACCTCGGCTTGCGCTTTCGCCTGCTGCGCCTGGGCGTTCAGCACGGCGATACGGTAGGGGGTGTCGTCGATAGTGAACAGAACATCCCCGGCGTTGACCCGTTGGTTGTCCGTCACGTTCAACTGCAGAATGCTACCGGAGACCTGAGGGGTGATCCCGACCTGCTCTGCACGCACTTTGCCGTCGCGGGTCCAGGGGGACTGGGTGTAGAAATTCCATAACAGCCATGCGGCGATCAGGGCGATAGCCGCAACCAACAGCGTTGACAGATATTTTAGTTTTTTCATAGCAAGGAGATCACCAGGCAATCAGTAACACCAGGGCCAGACAGACCGAGAGCGCGAACAGGGAGAGATCCATCAGCAGGGGATGCCAGATGTCGCCGGCATACATCCAGTCACGCAGCTGACGATGTAAAAACAACCAGATAAAAAAACCTAATAAGACGGCTTTGAACAGCGGAGGGAAATAGACGGACGCGCCGAACACCAGGTCCTGCAGCGGCAATCCGGATGTGTTAAGACTCAGTTTCACAAGCAAAAATCCTTTGCCATTACAGGGGTAACCTCAGAGCGTGCTACGCTATAACAGTGTAAATCATTGTTTTGGTTTTTGTTGAATCAAGTAATTCATTTGTTTTGATAATTCAAATGCTGCACACTATTCTAAAATCAGTATAATAACTTAGCAAGCTAATTATAAGGAGATGAAATTGGAATCGCCACTTGGTTCTGATCTGGCACGTTTAGTCCGCGTTTGGCGCGCGCTAATCGACCATCGCCTGAAACCTCTGGAGTTAACGCAGACTCACTGGGTCACGCTGCATAACATCCACCAGCTGCCGCCTGAGCAGTCGCAGATCCAGCTGGCGAAAGCCATCGGCATTGAACAGCCGTCGCTGGTGCGCACGCTCGATCAGCTGGAGGAGAAAGGGCTTATTTCTCGCCAGACCTGTTCAAGCGACCGGCGGGCCAAACGCATCAAGCTCACTGAAAAAGCTGAACCGTTGATCAATGAGATGGAAGAGGTGATAGGCAAGACCCGCGATGAAATCCTGTCGGGGGTGTCAAAGCAGGAAGTGGAAACGTTGCTCCACTTAATTCGTAAACTTGAACAAAATATCCTCGATCTCCAGGCAAAAGATTAATTTTTTAGCGGCCCGGGTTGCCCCGGGCCGTTTTTTTTAGTCGCCAGGGTGACGCCAGACCACCACCCGATTACGCCCGCTGTTTTTCGCTTCATACATGGCCGCATCTGCGCGCTCGACGCACGTTTCTGCGCTCACGCTTCTATCGCGCGTCGTATACAACCCCATACTGATGGTCATTCGCTCCGGCAGAGGGTTTTGCTCAGCGTTGACGGCCAGGCGGATACGCTCGGCGATCGCCAGGGCGTCTTTCTCGGCGGTGTTGACCAGCAGCAGGGCAAACTCCTCACCGCCAATGCGGGCAGCAGCGTCATCCGCGCGCGAATGGTTCTCCAGTACCGAGGCGGCAAACTGGATCACCTTGTCGCCGGCGACGTGGCCATAGTTATCATTGATGCGTTTGAAATGATCGAGGTCACTGATAATCACTGACAGCGGATGCTGGGGGTTTACCTTCGCCAGCTGCTGGTTCAGGGTGTCGTAGAAGAAGCTGCGGTTATAAAGCCGGGTCAACGGGTCGCGAATCGAGTTCTGGTACGAGTTGACATACTTATGGTTAGACTCACGGTAGAGCATAAAGACGTCGACCAGCAGCACCAGAATCAGGAACAGGGTACAAAGCGTTTCGAAAAAACGCGCCTGGTACCAGGTCTGATCGAGGTCCCCGGCGGTGGAGACTAGCTGGAAGAGGGTGTAAAGATAAGCGCTGCAAAAAAAAGCGCCGCTAAACCAGAAAATATTGCGTAATTTACTTAGGCTAATTAATAAAATAAGCGTGATAAACCAGATAGCCATCAGCAGCCAGCCGATAATACTTTGCCACAGTGGCGTGAAGGTATGACTAAGATCGTCGATAAAATTGACGCTCAGCCACGGCGAGTGGCTGGAGTACACCCACGATAAAAAAATAATTGTTAATGTAAAAACGATACATGCCGCGAATGTAATTATGTGTGCTTTCAGCGAGTGCATGATGCGCTGGCGGAAGTAATACAAAACAATAGATGACATGAATAATACAGCCATCATTATATTGCGAAAGAAATAATAGATAACGGCGTCATTTTGATTAATGACCGGGGTCGTGCTGCAGGTAAGCCAGTCCGGATAGCTGCTGAGGGTGCCCAGCATCAGCAGCGCTGAACAGGCAAAGCCGAAAGCAACAGGTGTAAGGTACAGGCGGCGCTTGCTGCTCCAGTATTTCATGCCCATAAAACAGGCAATAGTAATATGAAAGACCATCAGAAAGCTGGTCAGTAGAGGAAATAATATTGATGAGGTAGTGCTGAAACTGGTATGAAAAAAAGCGGTCACTCCGGCAATGCCGAACCCGGCCAGTAAGCAAATAAAAACATATATAATAAAACGTTTAGCAACATGATTGACATGTTTGAGCATAGGCAAGATCCCAGAGAGAAAAGCAACAGCGACGTTCAGTCGACAAAGTATTATGACAATCTGAGAGTAGTGGGGGCGGTGAGATAAGATATTGCGCAGGCGCAATGATTGATGAACTACTTGAATATAATATATCTGATTGCTAATACGAATCTATTACGGTGGAATAACCGCGGCTGAAAAATACGATGCGGCGCAACGGGCCGCATCGCAAGGGGGGTTATCGAGGAGAAACGGTGACCTGGCTGCCGCTGCCGGCAATGGCGACGCGCTGACCCACAGAGAACGGCGTGCTGCCCTGTTTCTGCACCACCAGAATGGTGTTGCCATCATCCTTACGGATTTCCAGTTCTACGCCCTGGGTTTTGTTCATTGCACCCTGAACGCCCTGGCCTGCGACGCCGCCCGCGACAGCGCCAGCCGCGGTGGCAAGAGAGCGTCCGGTACCGCCGCCGATGGTGTTGCCGAGGAACCCGCCGAGCACAGCACCGCCAATGGCGCCGATGGCATTGCTGTCGTCGCCGCTCTGGATCTGCACGGCGCGCGTATGCACAATCGTACCGTAAGTTACGCTCTGCACCTGTTTGGCTTCAGATGCGGAATAAACGTCGCCGGACAGGCCGCTGCTGCTCACGCAGCCTGCGAGCGTAAAACCAATCATCGATACAGCCAAAACACGTAAAATCATTTATGAATCTCCTGTTCACCGAAGGTGTTCAATTGAACGTCCATACGGTTAATTATATGGCATTTAGTCGCCGGCGGGCATAGCTTCCGCCCTGACTATACAAAAAATAATAATTAATGATGCTTCAACCTAAACTAAACGCCGGTTCTTTACGGTGTTCTCTGAAATGTCGCTCTATTGTTAAAAAGTATTATAACAACATAGCATTAGCGGGCGCTTTATGGTGGAGTGAGGCGTATACGAGGGTCATGGAATGAAGGAAAAACGTATGAGATCGGGTCGCTTTATTGGCGTTATGTCCGGTACCAGCCTTGATGGTATCGATGTCGTATTGGCCGCCATCAACGAAAACATCGTGGCGCAGCAGGCCAGTCTCACCTGGCCCATACCACACCCAATAAAAGAAGAGATCCTCGCGATTTGCCAGGGCCAGTCGTTGACCCTCTCACAACTGGGGCGTCTGGACACTCGTCTGGGGCGGCTGTTTGCCGATGCCGTACTGGCGCTGATGCGCCAGGAAAATCTCAAGCCCACCGACGTTATCGCTATCGGCTGCCATGGACAGACCGTATGGCATGAACCGCAAGGCGACGCGCCGCACACGCTGCAAATCGGCGACAACAACCAGATCGCCGCGCATACCGGAGTCACGGTGGTGGGGGATTTTCGCCGGCGCGATATGGCGCTTGGCGGGCAGGGGGCGCCGTTGGTCCCGGCATTTCATCATGCGCTGCTGGCGCATCCCATTGAACGGCGGATGGTGCTGAATATCGGTGGCATCGCCAACGTGTCGCTGCTGGTGCCGGGGCAGCCGGTGCGCGGCTATGATACCGGGCCGGGAAATATGTTGCTGGACGCCTGGATCTGGCGTCAGCAGGGTAAACCGTATGATAAGGATGCCCAGTGGGCCAGCGAAGGTAAAGTGATGCTGCCGCTGCTGCAGGACATGCTGAGCGATCCGTGGTTTGCTTTACCGGCGCCGAAAAGCACCGGTCGTGAATATTTCAATTACGGTTGGCTGGAAAAACATCTGGCCCGTTATTCGGGACTGCGTGGACAGGATGTGCAGGCCACGCTGGCGGAATTAACCGCTGTGACCATCAGTGAGCAGGTATTGTTAAGCGGCGGCTGCGAGCGTTTGTTAGTGTGCGGCGGCGGCGCGCGTAACCCCTTGTTAATGGCGCGCCTGGCGGCACTGTTGCCGGGAACCGAAGTCTCCACCACCGATGAGGCGGGGATCAGCGGCGATGATATGGAGGCGCTGGCCTTTGCCTGGCTGGCCTGGCGTACGCTGGCGGGGCTGCCGGGTAATCTTCCCTCAGTGACCGGCGCCAGCGAAGCCACGGTGCTGGGCGCCATTTTCCCGGCTAACCCGCCGCAGAATCGGAGTTAACTGAAATCTTAAACACGGCGCGACCGGTAAACTGGACAAGTTAAGCGGTGGGCGGAGTGCCCTCCGTGACCGGGAAAGTCGAAGGCAAACGAATGAAAAAAATTCTTATCGCAGTTGTACCTTTTATGCTGGCGGGCTGTAGCTACTACAACCAGTTTGTCGAGCGGATGCAGACGGACACGCTGGAGTATCAATGCGACCAGAAACCGTTAACGGTCCATCGCAATAATACCCGCCAACAGGTGAGTTTTATCTATGATAATCAGCAACTGAACCTGGCTGAGGGGCTGTCGGCTTCGGGGGCGCGCTACACCGACGGCGTCTACGTCTTCTGGTCGAAGGGCGATACCGCTACCGTCTATAAACGCGATCGCATCATCCTCGATAACTGTCAGCTGCAGACGGCCAAACGTTGAGATTTCTGTCGGGGGGGCGCACAATAACGCCACCTTATGACTACATCCTCAATGGCCATGTCTGATAACGACGAACTCCAGCAAATCGCGCACTTGCGCCGTGAATATACCCGTGGCGGTTTGCGTCGCCACGATCTTCCTGCTGAACCCCTGCCGCTGTTTGAACGCTGGCTGCGTCAGGCCTGTAACGCGAAACTCGCAGACCCGACCGCGATGGTGGTTGCTACCGTTGATGAGCGCGGCCAACCTTACCAGCGTATTGTGCTGCTGAAGCATTACGATGAAAAAGGGCTGGTGTTTTATACCAACCTTGGCAGCCGCAAAGCCCATCAGATTGAAAAAAATCCCCAGGTGAGCCTGCTGTTTCCGTGGCATATGCTGGAGCGCCAGGTGATGGTGATCGGCAAAGCGGAGCGCTTGTCGACGCTGGAGGTGGTCAAATATTTCCACAGCCGTCCGCGCGATAGCCAAATCGGCGCCTGGGTCTCCCAGCAGTCCAGTCGCATTTCCGCCCGCGGGATCCTGGAGAGCAAATTCCTCGAGCTGAAGCAGAAATTCCAGCAGGGGGAAGTGCCGCTGCCGAGTTTCTGGGGCGGATTCCGCGTCAGCGTCGAGCAGATGGAGTTCTGGCAGGGGGGCGAACATCGGCTGCATGACCGCTTTTTATACCAGCGTGATAATGGCGCCTGGAAAATAGACCGCCTGGCACCGTAAACGCCGAAATTAGTTATCGAAGCGCTGGCGCTGAAAGGGCCGGCGCTTTATTCTATGTACTTTTCGCATCTGGCGAAAAGTCGTGTACCGGCAGAGGTGCAGTCGTTTATACATGGAGAATTTGATGGCAAGCAGTAACTTGATTAAACAATTGCAAGAGCGGGGGCTAGTAGCCCAGGTGACGGACGAGGAAGCGTTAGCAGAGCGACTGGCGCAAGGCCCGATCGCGCTCTATTGCGGCTTCGATCCTACCGCTGACAGCTTGCATTTGGGGCATCTTGTTCCATTGTTATGCCTGAAACGCTTCCAGCAGGCAGGTCATAAACCTGTAGCGCTGGTGGGCGGCGCAACCGGTCTGATTGGCGACCCAAGCTTTAAAGCCGCTGAGCGTAAGCTAAATACCGAGGATACCGTGCAGGAGTGGGTGGATAAAATCCGCAAACAGGTGGCCCCGTTCCTTGATTTTGACTGTGGCGACAACTCGGCGATCGCGGCGAACAACTATGACTGGTTTGGCAGCATGAACGTGCTGACCTTCCTGCGCGATATCGGCAAACACTTCTCTGTTAACCAGATGATCAACAAAGAAGCGGTGAAGCAGCGTCTGAATCGTGACGATCAGGGTATCTCCTTTACCGAGTTCTCCTACAACCTGCTGCAAGGGTACGACTTTGCCTGCCTGAACAAGCTGCACGGCGTAGCGCTGCAGATCGGCGGCTCCGACCAGTGGGGCAACATCACCTCCGGTATCGATCTGACCCGTCGCCTGCACCAGAACCAGGTGTTTGGCCTGACGGTTCCGCTGATCACCAAAGCAGATGGCACCAAATTCGGTAAAACCGAAGGCGGCGCCGTGTGGCTGGATCCGAAGAAAACCAGTCCGTACAAATTCTACCAGTTCTGGATCAACACCGCGGATGCTGATGTCTATCGTTTCCTCAAGTTCTTCACCTTTATGGACATGGCGGAGATCAATGCTCTGGAAGAAGAAGACAAAAACAGCGGTAAAGCGCCGCGCGCCCAGTACGTGCTGGCAGAGCAGGTGACGCGCCTGGTCCACGGCGAAGAAGGCCTGGAAGCGGCGAAGCGCATTACCGAAAGCCTGTTCAACGGTAACCTGAGCGACCTGAGCGAAGCAGATTTCGAACAGCTGGCGCAGGATGGCGTGCCGATGATCGAAATGGAAAAAGGCGCCGATCTCCTGCAGGCGCTGGTGGATTCCGAGCTGCAGCCGTCCCGCGGTCAGGCGCGTAAAACCGTTGCCTCGAACGCGGTGACCATCAACGGTGAAAAACAGGCCGACCCGGAATATGTATTCAGCGACAGCGACCGTCTGTTCGGCCGCTACACCTTACTGCGTCGCGGTAAAAAGAATTACTGCCTGGTCTGCTGGAAATAAAAAATAAAACCAGGGCGTGGGAAACCACGCCCTTTTTCTTTTTAGGGTTGTGGTAAGAAAATGAAGAACATCCTCGCCATTCAGTCTCACGTTGTGTTTGGCCACGCCGGCAACAGTGCCGCCGAGTTTCCGATGCGCCGTCTGGGCGCCAATGTCTGGCCCCTGAATACCGTTCAGTTCTCCAACCATACGCAATACGGTAAATGGACCGGTTGCGTGATGCCGCCTTCACACCTGACGGAGATCGTCCAGGGCATTGCCGACATCGACAAGCTGCAGACCTGCGATGCGGTTCTGAGCGGCTACCTCGGTTCCGCTGAACAGGGCGAGCATATCCTCGGTATCGTGCGTCAGGTGAAAGCGGCCAATCCGGCGGCGAAGTACTTTTGTGACCCGGTGATGGGCCATCCGGAGAAAGGGTGCATCGTCGCGCCCGGCGTGGCGGAATTCCACGTGCGTTATGCGCTGCCGGCCAGCGATATTATTGCGCCGAATCTGGTTGAGCTGGAGATCCTGTGCGGTCATCCGGTCGCCAGCGTCAGCGAAGCGGTAGCTGCTGCGCGGGAGCTGATTGCCCAGGGGCCGGAGGTGGTGTTGGTTAAACATCTTTCCCGCGCCGGTCTGAGCATGGATCGTTTTGAGATGCTGCTGGTGACGGCCGAAGAAGCCTGGCATATCAGTCGGCCGCTGGTGGATTTTGGCCTGCGTCAGCCGGTTGGCGTCGGCGATGTGACCAGTGGACTGCTGCTGGTGAAACTGCTGCAGGGTGCCAGCCTGCGCGATGCGCTTGAGCACGTTACCGCCGCGGTGTACGAGATCATGCTCACCACCAAAAACATGCAAGAGTATGAACTGCAGGTGGTGGCGGCGCAGGATCGCATTGCCGTACCGGAGCACTGCTTCAGCGCCACCCGGCTGTAACTCCCCGGGCCTGCCCGACGGTCCGCCGGGCAGGTTCAGGCCTTATTTTAAGCCTTCAGCCGCCAGTGCGGCCGCCACCGCCGGACGCGCTGCCACCTGCGCCATCCAGCTGCCGATATGACCATAGGCAGCCATATCCAGTTTTATGCCATAGCCCCAGCGCAGCACGGTGAACAGATAGCCATCGGCGATAGTAAAGCGATGGCCGGTCAGCCACTGTTTATCTTCCAGCGACGTATCAACATACTGCAGTTTCTTCTCGAGCAACGCCCGCGCGACAGGCTTATAGTCTTCCGGGGTATCCGGGCGGAACAGCGGGGTAAAGCCTTTATGCAGCTCGGTGGCCACGTAATTCAGCCACTCCAGGGTCTGGTAGCGGGCAATGGAGCCCACTGGCGCCAGCAGATGGCGGTCCGGCACCTGATCGGCGATGTACTGCATAATAGCCACGCCCTCAGTGAGCAGGATGTCATCATCCAGCAGCAACGCCGGCACCTGACCTTTCGGGTTGATCAGCAGATAATCATCCCCGTTTTCCAGCCGTTTTTTGGCCAGGTCCACGCTCTGCAACGTGAAATCCAGGCCGCTTTCGCGCAGGGCGATATGCGAGGCCAGGGAACAGGCGCCGGGTTTGTAGAACAGTTTCATGCGTAACTCCTCGTGGCTGCAGTTTTCTGTATGTTAGTCCCGCCAGGGGTAAAAAAAAAGCCGCTAACCTAACGTTAGCGGCTTAAAAATAATTGGTTTTCCCTGCGGCGTCAGGCTGCCGCGGTTTCGCGTGCTTTCAGGTCCGCGCTGTCGTCCTGAGTCATACGGTTCAGCTTCGGCGCCGTGAGCAGCATCAGGGCGGCGATAACCGCGGTGACGATACCAATCTGCAGGAACACGTGGCCGTACACTTCCAGCGACACCAGCGGATCGGTGACGTTTTCCGGCACCGCCATCAGGTTGGCGATTTTCCCGGCGATGATCGCCGCGCCGGCGGTAGTGAGGAACCAGCTGCCCATAATGAAGCCCATCAGACGCTGCGGAACCAGCTGAGCGACCATCGCCAGGCCGAGGCCGGAAATCATCAGCTCACCAATAGACTGCAGCGCGTAGCTCAGAATGAGCCAGTTAACCGAGACGATGCCGGCGTCGCTGGCGAACTTCGCCCCTAAAGGCAGGACGAGGAACGCGCCGGAGCACAGTACCATGCCGATAGCGAACTTGTGCGGCATCGGCAGGCGGTCGCCCATCTTGTTATAAATGGCTGCCAGAATAGGGCTACCAATCATGATCCAGAACGGGTTCAGCGCCTGATACTGTTCCGGTTCGAAGGCGATACCGAGGATCGAGTGCTCAACGTTACGAATCGCGAAGAAGTTCAGAGAGGTCGGCATCTGGCTGTACAGTACGAAGAAGACAATCGCTTCTACCATCAGCAGGAAGGCGACGATCATTTTACGACGCGCGGCACCTTTCAGACCGATGGTTTCTTTGGCGAAAATCACGACGATACCCAGTGCGACGACGCCCAGCACCATACGTGCGATGCCCTGGTTGTGCAGCAGCCAGGTGGCGATGGCGACCAGCACCACCACGCCAGCGATGGTCGCCAGCAGTTTGCCCATGTGTACCGGGGCAAAGTCCGGTTTCGAACCGTACTGTTTTACCCATTTCTGGCAGAAGGCAAAGTTAATAATCGTGATCACCATCCCCACCACGCTGAGGGCAAACGCCACGCTCCAGCCGAAGCGAGCAGCCAGCCACGGGGTTGCCAGCATCGAGAAGAACGAACCGATGTTGATGGACATGTAGTACATGGTGAATGCACCGTCCAGACGGGGATCGTTTTTGTCATAGCAGGTAGAAAGCAGGGAGGACGGGTTGGCTTTGAACAGACCGTTACCGACGGCGATGGTCGCCATACCCATATAGACGATGGCAGCATCATGGCCGGACCAGGCCACCAGCGCATAGCCGATGGCCAGCACGATAGCACCCAGCATGATGACACGTTTGGTGCCCAGCACTTTATCGCCCAGCCAGCCGCCAATAGCAACCAGACCATAGACCAGCGCGCTAAAGGAGGAGAACAGAGTAATGGAATCCGCTTCCGACATACCCAGCTGTTTTACCAGGTAAACGGCCATGATCCCTTGCAGGCCGTAATAACCAAAACGCTCCCATAACTCGATCGAGAAAATGAGATAGAACGCGCGTGGTTGTTTGAAAGCGTTCAGACTCACGCTTTCTGCTGGTTTATTGTTTGCAGTAGACACATATACCTCTTTTTTTACATCCCATATTTACTGGGGGGTGTTCGGGGCGCAATCTCGTTGGACCGCCGCCTTTATAGTTATTTTGGGAGGGAAAACGGCAGGTAATGTTCACTATCCTGGCGCATCAGGCAAGGCCTTTGTAATAAACTGTTACACATAATATGGGTGGCATAATGCTCCGGACATATGAATGTTATCCAGAGTTAAATTTCACCGTTTCGTTATGATTGCTATTTTTATCTTTTTCATCAGTCTGATTTCGTTAAAAAGGCGATATATTCTACTGATTGACCTCATGGGTAGTGATATGGTCCATTATCCTAAAAATTAATGGTCTATTATCCTGGTAATCTTTGCTCAATCGTTGTATTGCCTGACATTTGTTTTCATTTTCACAACATGTAATCAACATAAAGTTGCGAGCATGATCTCGATCACAAATGTAGAGAAATTTTGCATCGAGAAAAAATGAAAGCACTGATTGTTCGTTATATAGCCGGATTATTACCCATCATAAGAGACATTTTCTGGTGTTAACGGCGGGTTAAATGCACAAATTCGAGCCATAACTCAGGGTTAAGTTATGGCTCAGAAGAAGGGATCAGGCGTAGACTTTCTCTTTAAATTCGCAGAGGTCTTCAATCAGGCAGGAGCCGCAGCGCGGTTTGCGGGCAATGCAGGTATAACGTCCATGCAGGATCAACCAGTGATGACAGTCGACCTTAAACTCGGCGGGGACCACCTTCAGAAGCTTCTCTTCCACTTGCTCAACATTCTTGCCAGGGGCGAATTGCGTCCGATTGCAGACGCGGAAGATGTGCGTGTCCACGGCGATGGTCGGCCAGCCAAAGGCGGTGTTTAGTACCACGTTGGCGGTTTTACGGCCCACGCCGGGCAGCGCCTCCAGCGCCGCTCTGTCTTCCGGCACCTCGCCGTTGTGCTGCTCCAGCAGGATGCGGCAGGTTTTGATGACGTTTTCCGCTTTGCTGTTAAACAGGCCGATAGTCTTGATATACGATTTCACCCCATCCACCCCCAGCGCCAGCATCGCTGCGGGCGTATTGGCCACCGGATAGAGTTTGGCTGTCGCTTTGTTGACGCTGACATCGGTGGCCTGCGCAGAAAGCAGAACGGCAATCAGCAACTCGAACGGCGAACTGAAATGCAGTTCGGTAGTGGGATGGGGATCGTTTTCCCGCAGCCTGGTGAGGATCGCCAGGCGTTTGGCTTTGTTCATGTTACGCTTTCCCTGTCACGTCAGACGGGGCGACAGAAACGGCCCGGGCCGCTTGCGCCTTCCGCTGCTTGCTACGTTCATCGATGAGGTATTTTACCGCCAGCATCATGCCGAGGCCAATAAAGGCGCCTGGCGGCAGCATAGCCAGCAGGAAGGGGGTATCCGTATGGAAAACCTCGATGCGCAGCACCTTTGCCCAACTACCAAGCAGGCTGTCGGCGCCGTCAAACAGGGTGCCATTGCCAAGGATCTCGCGCAGGGAGCCCAACACAAACATCGCGCAGGTGGCGCCCATGCCGATAGAGAAGCCATCCAGTGCTGACAGCGCCGGCCCTTTTTTGGCGGCAAAGGCTTCGGCGCGGCCGACCACGATGCAGTTGGTCACAATAAGCGGGATGAAAATCCCCAGCGACTGATAGAGGCCGAAGGCATAGGCGTTGATCAGCATCTGCACGACGCTCACCACCGAGGCGATGATCATCACGTAGATGGGGATCCGGATCTCCGCCGGCGTCCAGCGGCGCAGGCTGGAGATGGTCAGGTTGGTTAAGGTTAGCACCAGGGTGGTCGCCAGACCCAGCCCGAGGGCGTTGGTGGCGGTCGAGGTGACCGCCAGCAGAGGGCACATCCCTAACAGCTGAACCAGGGCGGAGTTATTTTTCCACAGGCCCTGGACGATGACGTCTTTAACTTCGCTCATGGTCATTCTCCACAGGCGGTGAATTCAGGAAGTTGCGCAGGCAGCGTTTGTGCATACAGGCCTGCGCGCTTAACGGCATTGACCACCGCCCGGGGGGTGATGGTGGCGCCGGTGAACTGGTCAAAATCGCCGCCATCTTTTTTGACCGCCCAATGGCTGTCGCCCTGACCGTGGATGACTTTCCCGGCAAAATGGGTGATCCAGTCCGACAGGCGAAGCTCGATTTTATCGCCCAGGCCCGGCGTTTCATGATGCTCGGTCACGCGGGTGCCGAGGACCGTGCCGCTAAAATCGGCAGCAACCAACAGCTGTATTGCCCCGGAATAGCCATCCGGCGCGGTGGCTTCCATCACCGCGCCGATCGGCTGGTCGTTATTTTTGGCTATCCACACTTTATGCTGGCCTTTGCCCAGCGCCGGGGCGCTGACCAGATAGCAGCTCTTGAGCAGATCGTTATTATAGCGGTCGGCGGGTAAGACCTGATCAAATAACGCTTTCTGCTGCAGGGCCGCCTGCTGATCGATAGTGCTTTTCGTCAGTTCATTGATCGCCGCCGTCAGCCCGGTGGATCCGGCGGCAAACAGCGCCAGCGTTACGCCGTGTTTTCGCATCGTTTTTAACATCATCGCTCTCTCAACGGTGGCCGTACACGCGCGGGCGCGTGTAATAATCGATCAGCGGCACGGTAATATTCGCCAGCAGAACGGCAAATGCCACGCCATCCGGGTAACCGCCGAAGCTGCGAATAAGCCACACCAGCAGGCCGGCGAGGGCGCCGAAGATCAGGCGGCCGCGGTTGGTTGTTGAAGCCGTCACCGGGTCGGTCAGAATAAAGAAAGCACCGAGCATGGTGGCGCCAGAGAACAAATGCATCTGCGGCGACGCCAGGCTTTGCGGCGAGAATAACCAGCCGAGGGTGGCACACAGCCCAAGGCTAACGAGAAAGCTGACCGGAATATGCCAGCGGATCGCTTTCTGCCACAGCAGGAACAGACCGCCCGCCAGCCAGGCGATATTCACCCACTGCCAGCCGAGGCCCGCCAGTACGCCACCGTAAACCGGCAATTGCAGCACCTGCTGGACGCTATGCCCGGCATGCAGAGAGGTTTTAAAGGTATCCAGCGGGGTGGCCTGGCTGATGCCGTCGATACCCAGTCGCAGGCTGGCCATGTCGCCCCCGGCGGCGGTATGCCCGGTGAAGATCATCTGCAGCACATCGCTGAACGCCGGAACCTGGGCGGCAATTTCATATGAAGGCAGCCAGGAGGTCATCTGTACCGGGAATGAAATCAACAGCACGACGTAGCCGATCATCGCCGGGTTGAAGGGGTTATGGCCTAATCCACCGTACAGCTGCTTGGCGATCACCACGGCAAAGGCAGTGCCGAGCACCACCATCCACCAGGGGGCCAGCGGTGGAATACTCACCGCCAGCAACAGGCCAGTGAGCAGGGCGGAGTTGTCCTTCAGGGTCGCCACAATATGCTGTTTGCGCAGTTTGAGAATAGCGGCTTCCGTTGCCCAGGCCGTCAATGCGGCGAGGACAATCTGCAGTACGGTACCCCAGCCGAAAAACCAGGTCTGGACCACAATGCCAGGCACGGCGGCGAGCAGCACCAGCAGCATAATACGCGAGGTCTGCCGCTGGTTATGGGTATAGGGGGAGCTTGCGATTCTGAAAACCATTTATTCCTCGTTAACTGCCTGCTGTGTTGCTTTACGCGCCTGAACGCGGGCGATAGCCGCGGCGACGGCCGCTTTGCGTGGGTCGTCATTGGCTGCGGCTGACGCGAGATCCGGTTGTGCGGCCTGTTGTTCGGCTTTGCGCGCTTTGGCGCGGGCGATGGCGGCTTCCACCGCGGCTTTACGCGGGTCGACCGGCTCGGCTACCGGGGCTTCCACCGGCGCAGCCTGCTGTTCGGCTTTACGCGCTTTGGCACGGGCGATGGCGGCTTCCACCGCGGCTTTACGCGGGTCGACCGGCTCGGCTACCGGGGCTTCCACCGGCGCGACCTGCTGTTCGGCTTTACGCGCTTTGGCGCGGGCGATAGCGGCTTCCACCGCGGCTTTACGCGGGTCGACCGGCTCGGCGACCGGGGCTTCCACCGACGCGGCCTGCTGCTGTGCCTTGCGTGCCCGGGCTTCGGCCTTCCGCGCTTCGCGTGCAGCGATCGCCTCGCTGTTATCCGGTTTGGCGCCAGACTGAATCACGATCGGTTGCGCGGCATCACGCTGTTTGTCGCGTACCCGGGCGAGGGCGGCGTTAATCGCATCCTGATCTTTGGCGGCAGGCTGAACGGCAGCTTTTTTATGCCGTTCGGCGCGGGCGGCTTTTTCACGCTCCAGGCGCGCCTGTCGGGCTTCGAATCGCGCTTTAGCTTCTGCGGCGCGCTGCTCTTCCTGGCGAATCGCGCTGATCTCCGCTTTCTCCTGACGGAAGTACTGCACCAGCGGAATATTGCTTGGGCAAACCCACGCGCAGGCGCCGCATTCTATGCAGTCCGCCAGATTGTGCGCGGTGGCTTTATCGTGCTGCTGGCCTTTGCTGAACCAGTACAGCTGCTGCGGCAGCAGATCGGCCGGACAGGCGTCGGCGCAGGCGCTGCAGCGAATGCAGCCTTTCTCTTCCTGCGGCTCGCCCATCTCGCTGGCGGAAGGCGCCAGCAGGCAGTTGGTGATCTTCACCACCGGGACATCCAGCCCCGGCAGGGTAAAGCCCATCAGCGGGCCGCCCATGATCACCATTGGCTCGGCGCTGGCGCAGAAGCCGGCGTCGTTAAGCAGATGGCGTACCGGGGTACCAAGGCGCGCCCAGACGTTGCCCGGCCGCGAGACCGCCTCGCCGGTCAGGGTGACCACGCGCTCCGTTAACGGCTCGCCGTCAATCACCGCGCGTTTTATCGCATAGGCCGTCCCCACGTTCTGCATCAGCACGCCAATATCCGACGAACGACCGCCATGAGGCACCTGCTTGCCGGTGAGAATTTGGGTAAGCTGCTTGGCCCCACCGGAGGGGTATTTAGTGGGGATCACGCGCAGCGAGATGCCATGGGCGTCGCAGAGCACCGCCCGCAGCATCGAAATGGCCTGCGGTTTATTGTCTTCAATGCCGATCAGCACTTCGTCAGGCTGCAGAATATGCGCGAGGATGCGGATCCCGTCGACAATCTGCGCGGCGCAGTCCTGCATCAGGCGGTCGTCCGCCGTGATATAGGGTTCGCATTCGGCGGCGTTAATAATCAGCGTCTTAATTTTATCGCCGCCGCCGCGCAGTTTGCTGCCGGTGGGGAAACCGGCGCCGCCGAGGCCTGCGACGCCAAACTGATGAATGCGTTCGATAAGCGCTTCGCGCGTGCGGACCTGATAATCACTCCAGCCATCGCGCTCAATCCAGCGGTCTTCGCCGTCGGCGTCAATGATCACGCTCATCTCCGCCAGCCCCGAAGGATGAGCGGTGGTGTGCGGGGCGATGGCGGTAACGGTACCGGAGGTCGGGGCGTGTACGGGCAGCATTCTTCCCCATCCGCGGGTCAACGGTTGGCCGCGCAGCACCCGATCGCCCACCTTGACGCACAGTTCGCCTTCGGCGCCAATATGCTGCTTGAGCGGAATGATAAGGCGCTGCGGCAGGGACACCTGGCGCAGTGGGGTACCGTTAGACTGGGTTTTCATTTCGGGCGGATGAATACCGCCGTTAAAATCCCAGACTTTATCTTTTCGGAAAGCGGAAAATAACTTAAACATGTTGTTCCACAGGAATATTGCGCACCGGGATCGCATGGAGATCCCATTTCCAGGTTTCCGGGGTGGTCGCCACCGGAACGAGCGAAATGCACTGGGTCGGGCAGGGGGCTACGCACAGATTACAACCGGTGCACAGGTCGTTCATCACGGTATGCATGGCGCGGGTTGCCCCGACAATCGCATCTACCGGACACGCCTGGATGCATTTGGTGCAGCCAATGCAGTTCGGCTCGTCGATTACCGCGAGCATACGAACTGGCTCCGCCTCCTGTTCATCGCCATCGACCGGCTGCGGGTCGACGTTCAGTAAGGCGGCGATTTTTAACATTACGGCTTCGCCACCCGGCGCACAGCGGTTAATTTTTTCACCCTGGGCACCAACAGCTTCCGCATAGGGACGACAGCCGGGGTAGCCGCACTGCCCGCACTGGCTCTGCGGCAACAGTTCATCAATTTTTTCCACCACCGGGTCGTCCTGCACCGCGAAACGGCGGGAGGCATACCCCAGTATTAAGCCGAAAATCAGCCCTAACAGGCTGATGGCGATCACGGCTATCCAGACTGCGCTCATTACAACTTCACCAAACCACTAAAGCCCATAAAGGCCAGAGACATTAAACCGGCGGTAATCAATGCGATGGCATTACCGCGAAACGGCGCGGGCACATCGGCCACCACCAGGCGTTCGCGGATCGCCGCGAACAGCACCATCACCAGCGAGAAACCGACGGCGGCGGCAAAGCCGTACAGCGCGGACTGCAGGAAATTGTGCCCCAGATTAATATTCAGCAGCGCCACCCCGAGTACGGCACAGTTGGTGGTGATCAGCGGCAGAAAGATACCCAGCAGGCGATAGAGCGCCGGGCTGGTTTTACGCACGACCATTTCAGTGAACTGAACCACCACGGCGATGACCAGAATAAAGGCCAGCGTGCGTAAATAGACCAGATTTAAGGGGATAAGGATCCAGGTATCAATCAGCCAGGCGCAAATAGAGGCCAGCGTCATCACGAAGGTCGTGGCAAGCCCCATCCCCATTGCGGTTTCCAGCTTTTTGGAAACCCCCATAAACGGGCACAGACCAAGAAACTTCACCAGAACGAAGTTATTGACCAGGACTGTACCAATAAAGAGCAGTAAATAATCAGCCATCATGCGACCTGAAACGAAAAAAAGCCGCTTATTATCGAATAAAACGATACCGGCGACAACAGGTTAAGTGTGGGGTTATTACGGATGAACAAAGGTCCGCTTTACCCGCTGGGAACGGCGAAAATAGGGCGCCAGGAGCGCGGCAGCCAAGAGTGGAAACAGCAGCTGGCGCAAAGCAAGGACATCCGAGACGGGAGAGAAGGCAAATGCCTTTATCGCCAGCAGCAGGGTGATGAGCAGCCAGATAATATAGTGCTTAGGGACCAGCGAGCGTCGCTTAAAGAACGCGATGGTCAGCCAGAGCGTGTAATACCACATGGCGACGGCAAACAGCAGCGAAGCGAGCCACAGCGCCAGATGTCCGGTGCTCATGGCGCGGAGCAGGGCATACGTCTGCGTCGACATGAGAGCATTAGCAAAAAACAGCAGCGATAAGGAGGCGCTCAGTAGCGCCACCAGCAACCAGGCCAGCGGTGCCAGCAGCCATCCGCCAATGCGTTCTGCAGATTGAGACGTCATGTTACTCCCCTATTCAACGCCAGTAATGAAAATCAGGCCGGGAAGTATAAGCAACTGGCGTGAAGGATGACAGCCTTACTGCACGAATCGCCAAACGGATTTAGGCACCTGGCCCACATCGAACAATTTACCACCGGAGACCAGCTCTGCCCGGCGGTGGTCGGCCGCACGATACATATTCACGATCTCTTCGGTGTCGGTCAGGGAGTAGTTAAGGTGATCAAATAGTTTTTCAAGACTTTCGAGCGAACTGATTTTGCGGAATTTTAATAAATAGTCCAGAACGGTCATTTTCGTATCCATTTTATAATCGGAATAATTATGTTGAATATTATCAGCATTCACTAAACCTACTCTCAACCAACGGCGCCTTCTGAATGGGGCCGGGTGGAATGATTCAGGTTATATAAACCCATGACAAGGGGCGAGAGCCGACCTTGAAGAGCAGGGAGAAGTTTAAGAATATTCTAAAACCAGACCGGGCGCCGAATGGCGCCCGCAAGAGAAGATTAACGCTGTTCGCCGTGACTGGCAATAACAGATTTGTACCAATAAAAACTCTTCTTTCGTTTGCGTGCCAGATTTTGCTGGTGATCGACATAGACAAAGCCGTACTGCTTTTGATATCCGTTGAGCCAGCTCAGCAGATCGATAAACGACCAGGGATAATAGCCGCGCACATCCGCCCCCAGCGCCAGTGCCTTTTCCAGGGCGCCAATATGGCTGCTCAGGTAGTCGATTCGCGGATCGTCGACCACTTCTCCGGCAATTATCGGGTCTTTCGCTCCCAGGCCATTTTCGGTGATATAGATCGGGATATCGCCATAGCGTTCCTTGATCATCATAATGCCGTCCGTCAGCCCCTGCGGCCAGATTTCCCATCCCCATTCGGTATAGGTGCTCTGCGGATTACGCACGAAATAGAACAACCCCTCCACGCCAGGTTCGCCACCGGTGGGGATGTTGGACGGCTGGGCGGACACCGTTTCCCGGCGATAGTAATTCAGCCCGATAAAGTCACAGCGATTCTCGCGCAGTAGTGTGTCATCGTCCGGGGCAAAGCGTGGTACCCCCCACAGAGCCTGGGTCTGCGCCAGCAGGGCGGCAGGATAGGTGCCTTTCAGTACCGGGTCGTAAAGCCAGTGGGTGTGGATGGCGTCAGCCAGTTCGGTGGCTTTTTTGTCCGCCTCACTGTCGGTGAGCGGAGTATGCGGCTGTAGCACATTGACGAAGCCAATCTCGCCCGCCACGTTCATCTCGCGGAATGCCTTGACCGCCAGCGCATGGGCGATAAACACGTGATGACAGGCCTGAATGGCACGCGCCGGATCGCGCACCGCCGGGGGATGCAGACCGTTAATGTAGCCGTGGCCAATGAACACGATGGTTTCGTTAAAGGTCGCCCACAGCTTCACCCGTGAACCAAAGCGCGCATAGCACAGGCGGGCGTACTCGGCGAAGGCCTCGGCGGTAGTGCGTGCTTCCCAGCCACCCTCATCCTGCAGGGCCTGCGGCAGGTCCCAGTGATAGAGGGTGATCATCGGCTCAATATTGTGCGCCAGCAGTTCGTCGATCAGATCGCTGTAAAACTGTACGCCGGCTTCATTCACTTCGCCGCGCCCAGCGGGCAGCAGCCGGGGCCAGGAGATGGAGAATCGATAACTTTGCAGGCCCATTTCGGCCATTAACGCAACGTCTTCGCGAAAACGGTGATAGTGGTCGACCGCGACATCGCCGGTGGTGCCTTCAAAGGTGGTACCCGGCAGGTGAGAGTAGAT
This sequence comes from Klebsiella sp. PK18, assembly GCF_057784655.1. Lineage (NCBI taxonomy): Bacteria > Pseudomonadati > Pseudomonadota > Gammaproteobacteria > Enterobacterales > Enterobacteriaceae > Klebsiella > Klebsiella sp. PK18. Next base: position 2,384,042 of record NZ_CM173493.1, read on the forward strand.
GTCCCAGATTGACGGTCCTTTACCGTCTGCGTCGTGCCCACCTTCAACCTGATACGCTGCGGTAGCGGCACCCCATAAAAAATTGTGCGGAAAAGCGGCCATGAAAAAGCTCCCAGTCTGATGATAGAGGGAGTGTAATCAAAGCAAGGATAGCTGTGCAACCGGTTTCTGAAACCGGTTGCACAGTTGCGAGGCGGGTCACTGTTTCACGGCGGGGCTACTTTGTCTGCACCGCATCCGCTGGCGGTGGCGACTGGTAGTTATCAATATGGTGGGCGATAACCAAAAGCAGTGCGGAAATCCCAAAAACAATCCAGCCAATAAGTTCTACAATACGGGTAAAAACAGTCGTCATAACACTTCAGTATCCTTTGAACACAGTGGGAAATGTTACTCCATGGTCAGCAGATCACAAGGGGTATCTGTCTGATTTTGCACGCATGCGGAAAAACAGCTGTGAATCAAATGATAAATTTTGCTCATTGTTTGTAAGATTATTCTCATCTACGCGATATTGACATTAGCTGAATAAGTGAGGCGGTAACATGAGTGACGCGATCCGGGTAGGGCTGATAGGCTACGGTTACGCCAGCAAAACGTTTCACGCGCCGCTGATCGGCGGCACGCCGGGCATGGCGCTGACGAGGGTCTCCAGCAGCGAGGCCGGCAAAGTCCATGCCGACTGGCCGGGGGTCAGGGTGGTGAGTGCGGCAAAAGACTTGCTCAACGATCCTGATATTGATCTGGTGGTCATCGCCACCCCGAACGATACCCACTTCCCGCTGGCGAAAGCGGCGCTGGAAGCGGGCAAACATGTGGTGGTGGATAAACCCTTTACCGTGACACTGTCACAAGCACGCGAGCTGGAGAGTCTGGCGAAGCATTGCGGCCGGGTGCTGTCGGTGTTTCATAACCGCCGCTGGGACAGTGACTTCTTAACCGTCAGGGCGTTAATTAACGAAGGTCAGCTGGGGGAAGTGTGTTACTTTGAGTCGCATTTCGATCGCTTCCGCCCCCAGGTGCGTCAGCGCTGGCATGAGCAGGGGGGGCCCGGAAGTGGCATTTGGTACGATCTGGGGCCACATCTGCTTGATCAAGCGGTGGTGCTCTTTGGCCTGCCGGTGAGTATCACAGTCGATCTCGCTCAACTTCGCCCCGGCGCGCAATCCACCGACTATTTTCACGCCGTGCTGGCCTATCCCCAGCGGCGGGTGGTGCTGCATGGCACATTGCTCGCTGCGGCGGAGAGCGCGCGCTTTATCGTCCACGGCTCGCGGGCCAGCTATATTAAGTTCGGCCTTGATCCTCAGGAGGAACGGCTAAAAAACGGTGAACGACTGCCGCAGGAGGACTGGGGGTATGATATGCGCGACGGTACTCTGACCCGCGCCGAAGGCGACGAACGAAGCGAGGAGACATGGCTGACGCTGCCGGGCAACTATCCCGCCTACTATGCCGCCATTCGCGACGCGCTTAACGGGGAGGGAGAAAACCCGGTCCCGGCCAGCGAGGCGATTCAGATCATGACGTTGATTGAGCTGGGTATCGAGTCAGCCAGACATCGCGCCACGCTCAGCCTGGTGTGAGGGGGAGCCCGGCAGCGCTGCCGCCGGGCCGGTGATCAACCTTTCGCCACCCGCTGAATGAGAGCGGCTTTTTCCTGTTCGCTCAGAAACGCCTGGGTCAGACCGTTGATCTGTGCCTGACGGATCTGCTCCCGGCTCAGGCCCGCCGCCGGCGCCGCCACGGTGTACTCGTGAATGATATCGACGCCCTGCACCGCCGGATCGTCAGTGTTGAGGCTCGCCAGCACGCCGTGCTCAAGGAACTGCTTCAGCGGATGCTGGGCCAGCGAAGCCACGGTGCTGGTTTGCACATTCGAGGTCAGGCACGATTCAATGCCGATCTGATGTTCGGCCAGGTAGTCCATCAGGGCCGGATCCTCTACCGCTTTGACCCCATGACCGATGCGCTCCGCGCCCAGCTCGCGGATGGCCTGCCAGATACTTTCCGGTCCGGCCGCTTCGCCAGCGTGGACGGTAATATGCCAGCCAGCGTCGCGGGCCTGATTAAAATGGTTGAGGAACAGCGTGCCCGGGAAGCCCAGCTCATCACCGGCCAGATCCAGCGCGGTGATGCCCTCGCGGTGAGCGAGCAGCGCCGCCAGCTCTTCCTGACAGGCCGCTTCACCGAAGGTGCGGCTCAGAATGCCGATCAGGCGGGCGTCGACCTGAAAATCGCGGCTGCCTTCACGTACGCCCGCGATCACTGCCTCTACTACGCCGTCGACAGGAAGCTGGTGGGTCATCGCCATATAGCGGGGAGAGAAGCGCAGCTCAACGTAGTGCAGGCCATTGCGCGCGGCGTCTTCGACGTTCTCGTATGCCACGCGACGGCAGGCTTCCAGTGAGGCAAGGACTTTTACCCCCCAGTCGAGCTTGGCGAGAAAACTGACCAGATCGGGCTCAAGGCTGGTGACCTGGACGTGGGGACGCAGCGTGTCGAGGGTGGAAGCGGGAAGGGCAATATTAAACTCGCGGCCAAGATCGAGGATGGTTTGGGCCCGGATGTTACCGTCAAGGTGGCGGTGAATGTCGGTTAATGGCAATGAAGAATCAATCATGGTCGCACTCTTTTTTTAGTTAAAGTGCACGTCATTATACAACATGTACATAACTGTTTAAAAGCATTGAAAAAATCCATTCGATACAAACAGCTGGGGCTTCTCTGGTCACTTTTCCGCTCTTTTTCGCTGCGCCATTTTACAGCGAGCACGACGTTCATGATTGACGCGATCCTGACCAGACCAGAAAAGCACAGGCGCTGACCGCGGCGCCGGCAAGGCAAACCGCCTGCCATCCCCAGTGAGAATAGAGCTGGGTGGCGACGATAGCACCTGCCGCGCTGCCCAGCGAATAAAAACACATGTAAGCCCCAACCAGGCGGCTTGCCGCTGCAGGCCTGGCGGCAATAATCAGACTCTGGTTGGTGACATGAACGGCCTGCACCGCAAAGTCCAGTGCGATAACGCCCGCTATCAGCCAGAGCAGAGAAGTTTCGGCAAAGGCGATAGGTAGCCAGGAGAGCGCCAGCAGCGCCAGCGCCAGGCCGGTCGTGCGCTGCGCCCATCCCTGGTCAGCCCATCTGCCCGCCCTTGAGGCGGCCAGCACGCCAGCGATGCCGGCTAAGCCAAACATCCCTGTCTGGGTGTGCGACAGGGAAAGAGCGGTGAGCGGCATGACCATGGTCGTCCACAGCATGCTGAAAGCGGCGAAGATCAGTAGCGCCAGGATCCCGCGCTTTCTCAGTTGCGGTTCAGTGAGGTACAGCTGAAAAACTGACTTCAGTAAGGATAGATAAGTGGGCTTTTGCGGCTGCGGCGGGGGCGAAGGCATGACTTTCCAGACGACGCCGGCAATCAACAACATCAGACAGGCAGCCGTGAGATAAACGGCTCGCCAGCCGGCGATATCAGCGATCGCCCCTGATATAAAACGAGATAACAGAATGCCTGAAACAATGCCGCTGGTCAGGGTACCTACCGCCTGGCCTCGTTTCTGCGGCGTCGCCAGTATCGCCACCCACGCCACCATCAACTGCACCACCACGGCCATCAGCCCGACGATCAGCATGGCCCCCAGCAGGATCGCGATATTAGGGGATAACCCTGCCACGACTAACGCCGCCACTGACAGCAACAGCTGAGTCAACACCACGTATTTACGGTTCAACCCGTCCCCGAGCGGAACCAGGAACAGCAAACCAATGGCATAGCCCGCCTGCGTTGCCGTGACGACGCTGCCAATCATACCGGGCGACACTTTCAGGCTGACCGCCATCGAGTCGAGTAAAGGCTGAGCTGAATAAACGTTGGCTACCGCCAGCGCGCAGGTCAATGAAAACAGCGTCGTTATCCCCGCGGTCAGCATCGTGACAGGGGCGGACGCGGTCGGGATCTCGTGCTCGGTACACAAACTTGCCTTGCATTTCATAAGAGGCCTGCACTCTGGTTGCTTTTTAAAACTAGTATGCTTATAAAACTAGCCATAGTGGTTTTCTTTTGCAACTGCTACGAGGGGAGATTAAGCTGGCAACAGCAGACTGATAGACGGAGAGCACGCAGATGGCGAAACAGGAATCACTCAGAACCAGTGAATGTCCGGTGGCAAGAACGCTGGAATCAATTGGAGAACGCTGGTGCCTGATGATTATTCGCGAGGCATTTGACGATGTGCGGCGATTCAGCGAGTTTCAAAAGAATCTAGGGCTGGCCAAAAATATCCTTGCCTCGCGGCTGAAGCACCTGGTCGATATCGGTATTTTCGCGATTTTACCGGCATCGGATGGCAGCGCCTACAAGGAATACGTCCTGACTGAAAAGGGGAGGTCTGTGTTTCCCATTGTTGTGGCGATGCGGCAATGGGGAGAGCGTTATATGTTTGATAAAGGGGAAACCTATTCTGTCCTGCTGGATAACGAACACGGTCAGCCGCTTCAGTATCTGGATGTGCGTTCCGCTCAGGGGGAGAAACTGCAACCAGGCGACTGCCATCGCCGGCGCGTAGTGTCGGATATCAGCGGCGAATGAAGGTCTGAAGGGGAGCGCGATCCCAGCAAGAGTACGAGCGTACCACTAAGTGGTCCTGGAACCATCCTGACGTCTCTTTTCGTGGCGGCTCCTGATGGCACCCCCAGGACGCCGCGACAGGCGAGCCACCGTCCGCCGCAGAATGCTGTGCATAATCATTTGCATTTATATTTTATTTGAATGTATTCATGTTACATATTAAATTCTGCTTACTTTATCGACGATGAGGCAAGGATGCGGATGTGGAGAGCGTAATCCATAACAATATTGAGGGTTTTCTGCTGCTGCTATTAAGCATGTGGCCGATTCTGATTGTGGTCTTTATTGGCGTTGCGATTTCATTCTATACCATGCTGTTACGCAAAACGGCGCTGGCCTGCCTGCTGTTCGCCGTCGCTATCGGCGCCGCAGGCTGGAGCCTCGCTTAGCATCCGATCTCAGGGTTTATCCAGCAGACTCATGCTGGAGGTGGCGGCGCCATCATTGAGATTGGAGGGTGCATGCCAGTCGCGGCCAGCCAGTGCGCTATCGCCCTGGCCGCTGCTGGCGACCGTATCCTGCTGCGTCGACATCGTCGAGCCTTCCAGCGCTTCATCGGCCCCCGACTGATCGGGCAGGGAGCTGGTATACCCGCCATTGTTTGAGTAAGTATCCATACCATTCACTTCATTCGGTACCGTGTCGGTGGTGGTGCCATCATCGTTTATGCAAAATGATCCGCCAATGCCGTTAGGCTGGCAGTCCGCAGCGAAAGCCGGGACAGCCAGCGACGCCAGCAACAATAGCGTTAAGCCGATTTTCTTCATTCTCATCTCCATGCGCAACGTGGCTCGACAGATGCTCTCTACTATAGAGAAGGACAGGACAGGGGAAGGTGACAAAACTGTTTAATTTTGTAATAGCGTACCGACTGCCGGTTGCCTGTTCGCTTCAGCACGTCGAGGCATGCTGCGCCTTCCCGGGTCGGGAGCGGATCGGCGCAATGCGGTAATCAATTGTTAATTCAACGTAAAGGTTAATGAAAATTTAAGAGAAGGCCGCTATGTTGGCGATATCACTCTTTCCATTAAGGAAATTCCATGCGCGATAAATATTCGGGCCTGCAGATCGGTATTCACTGGTTGGTCTTTTTGCTGGTGGTGGTGGCTTATGCGGCAATGGAGCTACGTGGATTTTTTCCCCGTAGTGACCGGCCGCTGATTAATATGATTCATGTCTCCTGCGGGATCACCATCTGCGCGCTGATGGTGGCGCGTTTGCTGGTGCGGCTGAAGTCGCCAGCGCCGCCGATCGTGCCGAAACCGTCGCCGATGATGACCGGTTTTGCTCATCTCGGCCATCTGGTTATCTATCTGCTATTTATTGCCTTGCCGCTGATCGGGATGGTGATGATGTACTGGCGCGGAAATCCCTGGTACGCCTTTGGCCTGACCATGCCGTATGCCCCACAGAGCGATTTTGAGCGGGTGGATACCCTGAAGGCGATCCATGAATGGTTAGCCAACGCCGGGTACTTCGTCATTGGCCTGCATGCCCTTGCCGCGCTGGTCCATCATTACTGGTGGAAAGATAATACCCTGCTGCGGATGATGCCTCGTAAGCGCTAAATGATCGTTACCCTTTTTGCCTGACCCCGTCCCGCGACGGGGTTTTTTTTGCCTTTATGGGTAATAAAGTATAGTATACCCCCCTATATGATACGGAGGCGTAATCGTGCCACATTCACCTGAAGATAAAAAACGGGCGCTCAGTCGCGTACGCCGCATCCGCGGCCAGGTCGAGGCCCTCGAGCGCGCGCTGGAGTCCGGCGAACCCTGCATGACAATCCTGCAGCAGATTGCCTCGATTCGCGGTGCGGCAAATGGCCTGATGGGCGAAATGGTGGAGATCCACCTGCAGGACGAGCTGGTTAGCGGCGAGACCACCCCGGACCAGCGGGCCGCGAGAATGGCAGAGGTCGGTCATTTGCTACGATCCTATTTAAAATAACATCACGACGAGGAAGAGACAGTTATGAAATCACGCGCAGCAGTTGCCTTTGGTCCTGGCCAGCCGTTAAAAATCGTTGAGATTGACGTCGCGCCGCCGAAGAAAGGCGAAGTTCTGGTGAAAATCACCCACACCGGCGTGTGTCACACCGATGCCTTTACCCTCTCCGGCGACGATCCAGAGGGTGTTTTCCCGGCGGTACTGGGCCATGAAGGCGGCGGGATTGTCGTGGAAGTGGGCGAGGGCGTCACCAGCCTTAAGCCGGGCGACCACGTGATCCCGCTGTATACCGCCGAATGCGGCGAGTGCAAGTTCTGTAAGTCGGGTAAAACCAATCTCTGTCAGGCGGTGCGCGCCACCCAGGGCAAAGGGTTGATGCCGGACGGCACCACCCGATTCTCCTATAACGGCGAACCGATTTATCACTATATGGGCACCAGCACCTTCAGCGAATATACGGTTTGCGCCGAGATCTCGCTGGCGAAAGTCAATCCGCAGGCGCCGCTGGATAAAGTGTGCCTGCTGGGCTGCGGTGTCACCACCGGTATCGGCGCAGTGCACAACACGGCGAAGGTCAAGCCCGGGGATAGCGTCGCGGTCTTTGGTCTGGGCGGCATTGGTCTCGCGGTGATCCAGGGCGCGGTGCAGGCGCAGGCCGGACGGATTCTGGCGGTCGATACCAACCCGGATAAGTTCACCCTCGCCAAAGAGATGGGCGCAACCGACTTTATCAACCCGAACGACTACGATAAGCCGATTCAGGATGTGATTGTCGAACTGACCGACGGCGGGGTGGATTTCAGCTTCGAGTGCATCGGCAATGTCAACGTGATGCGCGCGGCGCTGGAGTGCTGCCATAAAGGCTGGGGTGAGAGCGTGATCATCGGCGTAGCCGGTGCGGGCCAGGAGATCAAGACCCGTCCGTTCCAGCTGGTAACCGGCCGCGTGTGGCGCGGTTCCGCCTTCGGCGGCGTGAAAGGGCGCAGCCAGCTGCCGGGAATGGTGGAGGACGCCATGGCTGGTAAAATTCGCCTCGACCCGTTTATTACCCATCGCCTGCCGCTGGAGCAGATTAACGAGGCCTTTGATCTGATGCATGAAGGCAAATCGATTCGCACCGTGATCCACTTTGGCGACCAGTAATCGCTAACGCTGATGGCGTATCGTCACCGATAAAAAAAGGGCCCGGATGGGCCCTTTTGCTTAGGTCGTTCAGTGATGATCCGGGAGCGCGTAGGCAATGATGTAATCGCCGCGATCCGGTGACTGACGGGCGCCGCCAGCATTGATAATAATGTACTGCTTACCGGTTTTCGGTGAGACGTAGGTCATCGGGCCGGACTGGCTACCGACCGGCAGACGCGATTTCCAGATCTCTTTCCCGTTCGCGGTATCAAAGGCGCGCAGGTAAAAATCCTGGGTACCGGCGAAGAACAGCAGTCCGGACTGCGTGGACAGCGACGCGCCAAGGGTCGGCATGCCGATCGGAATGGGCATGTGCATCCGGATCCCCAGCGGCCCGGTATCTTCTACGGTGCCAACCGGTACCTGCCACACCAGTTTGCCGGTTTTCAGATCCACCGCGGACATGGTGCCGAACGGCGGTTTCTGGCACGGAATGCCCAGCGGCGACAGGAAACGTTCGCGCATGGCGCCAAACGGCGTACCTTCCATCGGCACGATGCCCATCTCGATCCCGCTGGCGTCTTTCGCCACCTTCGCGCGCGGCACCATATAGTTTGCGAGACCCAGACGCATATCGTTGACGAACATCAGGCTGTTGTTCGGATCCACCGAAACGCTGCCCCAGTTCATGCCGCCGAGCGAGCCCGGGAACTGCAGGGAACGGTCTTCACCTGGCGGGGTAAAGACGCCCTGATGGCGCATCTCTTTGAACTGAATACGGCACAGCAGCAGGTCGATCGGTGTCGCTCCCCACATGTCGGATTCGGTCAACGTCTGGTTGCCGATCATCGGCATCCCTACCGAGTAAGGTTGCGTCGGAGAGTAGCGTTCACCTTTGACGTTGCCCGCCGGTACCGGACGCTCTTCCACTTTGGCCACCGGCTCGCCGGTCTCGCGGTTGAGCATAAAGATCATGCCCTGCTTGCTGGTCTGCACCAGCACCGGGGTGGTACCGCCCTTGCCGTCAGGCAGGTCGTACAGCAGCGGCTGAGACGGCAGGTCAAAGTCCCACAGGTCGTGGTGCGTGGTCTGGAAGTGCCAGCGCACCTGGCCGGTGGTGGCATCCACAGCCACGATAGAGGAGCTGTATTTATCGTCCAGCGCGGTACGCTCGCCGCCAAAGAAATCTGGCGTGGCGTTGCCGGTTGGCAGATAGATCAGATTCAGCTTCGCGTCGTAGGACATCGCCGACCAGACGTTTGGCGTACCGCGCGTATAGGTCTGGCCTTCCGGCGGAACACCGGTCAGCGCTGGATTGCCGGGATCCCACGCCCACGCCAGTTTGCCGGTGTGGACGTCAAACGCGCGGACCACGCCCGGCGGTTCGCCGGTGGAGTAGTTATCCGCGACGCGGCCGCCCACCACTACCACATTGCCCGCTACCAGCGGGGTGGAGGTCTGCTGATAGTAGCCCGCTTTCACTTCACCCATGCCGACGCTGAGGTCGACAATACCGCCATCGCCGAAGCTTTCGCACAGTTTGCCGGTATCGGCATCAATGGCGATCAGGCGGGCGTCGATCGTCGGCAGGAACAGACGACGGGAACAGGCGGCAGGCTGCGTGCCTGACGCTGGCGCGGTTTGCGCCTGGCTCTCTTCGTAATAGCCTAAGCCGCGGCAGCGCTGCCAGTTGGGCGAAGAGGATTTGGAGTCATAGCGCCATTTCTCTTTTCCGCTGTCCACATCCAGCGCCAGCACTTTGCTGTAAGGGGTGCAGACGTACAGAGTATCGCCAATCTGCAGCGGGGTGTTTTGATCTTCCGCCCCGGAGCCATTGCTCTGCGGGATATCGCCAGTATGTGCCACCCAGGCCACCTGCAGCTGGTTGACGTTGTGTTTGTTGATTTGGTCCAGCGCGGCGAAACGGTCGCCGTGGGTGGTGTTACCCCAGTGCGCCCAGTTTTTCTGCTGTTCGCCCGGCGCGACGGGCTTCACTGGCACCGCTTCAGTGGCGCTAACCAGTGGTTCGGATTTGAACATCCAGCCAAAGCTCACCGCCAGCGCCACGGCGAGAACGGCGGCGACGCCATATGCCGGGCCTTTTTTTGCCGGTGGGCTGGCGAGGAAAGGCCAGACCAGGGCGGCAAGGAAGGCCAGGACGCCGAGCGCAAACAGGCGCGAGAAGAGCGGCCAGTAGCTCCAGCCAGCGTCACTAATCGCCCAGATCACCGAGGCGATAAACGCCACGGCGTATAACAGAATACCGCCGCGGCGGTTGCGGAAAATCAACACCGCCGCGATGACCATGACCACGCCCATCAGCGCGAAGTACAGTGTACCGCCGACGAGGGCCAGTTTTGCCCCAAGAATACCCATAGCCAGACCGATGATGAGCATCAGTCCGGCGAGAAGCCACTGCAGGATCCGGGGGAATCCGCGCGGCGCGTTGCCAGTTGCCATGTAATCTCCTTAACCACTCCCGCCACTTCATCATGAACCAAATGAAACAGGTGTTTTCTGTTTTATTTTTGAATGAAGAGGTTTGCACCTTCATAAACGCAGGTTTATTGCTTGATGTGATTTCAAATGAACCATTTGGTGAAATCGCGATATGATAGATCTGTTAAAGAAATTTACGCAATTGTTAATGAATGATTTCGCACTAAATGATTATTTTGCTAAATGTGTTGCGCCGTCCGTCGCACCACATCGACGTACGTAGGCTCCCCGGCAGGGCTACCGGGGAGAAAGCGGGGTCAGGCAGGCATTGACTTGCGGATGGCGCTGAGCAAGGTTTGCGTACCTGGCGTGAGCGTCGCATCGACGCGGGTCAGAATGCCGATGGGCTCTCCGGCGCCCTGGGTGGCAATCGGCAGGGCGCTCAGCACACCCCGGCGAAGATCGTCTTTCACCGCCCCGGAAGGTACGAACCACACATAGTCAAAATCGACCGTCAGCTGGCGTGACAGCGAAGCCGAGAGGGTCTCGATACAGCCCGCGGGCATTTTACAGCCCTGGCTCTGGAGCAGCGTTTCGGCGTTTTGCCGCGGTACGGTGCCCTTCGGCGAAACGACGACGGGCCACTCCATTACCCGGCTCAGGGTCACGGTCTCCTGAAGCAGGGGGTGTCCCGGGCGAACCACCAGTTTCAGGGATTCGAGGAACAGCAGTTCATAGTTGAGTCCACTCATCAGATCCGGGTCGGACATGCGTCCGATACCGATATCGATCTCCCCGGATTTTAACCCCGCCAGCAGCATGGTGTTGTTCATGGTGGCGACCTGCAGCGTGATGTCTTTTTGCTGCTTATGGAACTGGCCGATCACCGTTGGCAGGATCCCCAGCGCGGCGGTAGGCAGCGCGCCGATACGCACAATGTCGTTATTCAGCCCCTCTTTACGGTTCAGCGCCTGACCCGCTGAGTTAAGGGCATCAAGTACCTTAACGGCATGAGTCAGAAACTGTTCGCCGACCAGGGTGAGTTGCGCCCCCAGGCGGCCACGCTCGAACAGCCGGGTACCGGTTAGCTGTTCAAGCTCGTTAAGCGTTTTCGAGAGTGCAGGCTGGCTCAGATTTAAAGTTTCAGCCGCGCGCCCCAGCGTTCCCTGTTGAGCGACGGCCACGAAGGTGTGTAGATGGCGCAAGCGAATGCGCTGACTGAAGAGACCATTTTTTTCCATAGTAGATGATGTTAAAAACACAGCGGTGAAAGAGACAAGCGGCCTTGTTTAAATTTGATAACCAGATAGCAAAATATTATTAACATTTGACCTGATTACATTACAAGATCTTTCCCCACGGTTTAAAACGCCTTCCCCCCGCAGGACGAGGGGAAGGCGTTTATCGGCGTGGCCGCTAGATATCGAAAAAGACGGTTTCGTTTTCGCCCTGCAGATAAATATCGAAGCGATAGACCACTTCCGAACCACGAACCTCGCGTTCGGCGATTAAGGTTTTGCGTCTCACTTCCCACTCGATCAGATTCAGCACCGGGTCGCTGGCGTTGGCCTCATGTTCATCGGCGAAATACATCCGCGTGTTCAGGCCAATGTTGATCCCCCGCGCGACCACCCACAGGTTGACGTGCGGCGCCATCAGGCGGCCATCGCGGCCGACAACCGGGCCCGGCTTAATGGTGTCAAAGCGCCAGACGCCGGAGGTGAAATCTGAGCAGGTACGCCCCCAGCCGCGGAAGGCCGGGTCGACGGCTTTCTGTTGCTGACGGTCATCAGGATGGTTATAGCGTCCTGCGGCGTTGGCCTGCCAGATCTCCAGCAGCACATCACGGACCGGTGTTCCGGAGCCGTCGATAACCCGGCCTTCAATGGTGATCCGCTCCCCGGTGGTATCCGCGGTGGTGAGGACCGGGCCAAAGTTTTTCTCAAAAATATGAAAGCCCGCGGCGTCAGGCGCCAGACCGATATGAACATAGGGTCCCGCCGTCTGCGAGGCGGTTTCAGGCAGATACTCTTTCATCGGGCGGCCCCCTGAGTGCGATTTTCAAACAGCGTGGCGCGATGGCCGCGCAGAACAAGGTCAAAGCGGTAGGCCAGACAATCCAGCGGTACGGCGGCGTGCATGTCCAGCTCGGCGATCAGCGTGCGCACGGCGTCGTCATTATTAATGGTTCGGACGATCGGGCACTGTTTGATCAGCGGGTCGCCTTCGAAATACATCTGAGTGATCAGGCGCTGCGCCCAGGCGTCACCCGAGAGCGAGAAATGAATATGCGCCGGACGCCAGTCGCTGGCCTGGTTACGCCACGGGTAGGGGCCGGGCTTGATAGTGCGAAAACAGTAATAGCCGTTTTCATCGGTCAGCACCCGGCCGCAGCCGCCGAAGTTCGGGTCAATCGGGGCCAGATACTGATCTTTTTTATGTCGGTAGCGGCCGCCGGCATTGGCCTGCCAGACTTCCACCAGGGTGTTTTTCATCGGTCGGCCAAAACCATCGCGCACGTAACCGTGCACAATGATCCGCTCGCCAATCGGCAGGCCTTCTTTGGCGTAATTAAGGATAAGATCGTTATCCAGAGGGCCCAGATCGTCACGGCTAAAGACCGGCCCGGTGATCTCTGACAATGAGTTCTGCAGGGAGATCAGGGCATTCTTCGGTGAGCGCAGGACGCTGGTTTTATAGCCCGGCGCGTAAGCGGGCGGGTGGCTACTGTAATCGCGATGGATAACCTCGCGCGGGGACCATTTGTCGTTCATCGGGTACTCCGTGTAGACGGTAGAGGGGCATGTTGTTGTAATGTCGCCAGAAACAGTGTGTGTAAATGTATTGTTAATTTAAAGTGAAATTACCGGGTGTTTTTCATAACCTTGGGTTATGTTTTGTGCAATGACTGCTAGCGGAAGCAGGTTATCGCCATCACAGTTTGTAAATTCTTCCCCCCGCCAGGAGGCAGCTTTCCTACACTCCAGGAAGTATTCACTGGAGGTAACACATCATGGCGAACACCATCACGGCTGATGAGATTCGGGAGCAGTTTTCGCAGGCCATGTCGGCTATGTACCAGCAGGAAGTTCCGCAATACGGGACGCTGCTGGAGCTGGTGGCTGACGTCAATCTCGCGGTACTGGAAAATAATCCGCAGCTGCATGAACAACTGGCCAATGCCGACGAGCTGGCGCGCTTAAACGTGGAGCGCCACGGCGCAATCCGCGTGGGCACAGCGGAGGAACTGGCGACGCTGCGTCGCATGTTTGCCATCATGGGGATGTATCCCGTCAGCTATTACGATCTCTCACAGGCCGGCGTGCCGGTCCATTCCACGGCCTTTCGTCCCATCGACGATGCCGCGCTGGCGCGCAATCCGTTTCGGGTTTTCACCTCCCTGCTGCGCCTGGAGCTGATTGAAAATCGCGCCCTGCGCGAGCTGGCCGAGGCCATCCTTGCCCGGCGCAAAATCTTTACCCCCCGCTGTCTGGCGCTGATTGCGCAGTATGAAGCTGAGGGCGAATTCACCTCTGCCGACGCGCGCGAGTTTGTGCAGGAGGCGCTGGAGACCTTCCGCTGGCACCGGCATGCCACCGTCGATGAGGAGACCTACCATGCTCTGCATCGCGAGCACCGCCTGATTGCCGATGTGGTCTGCTTTCCGGGATGCCATATCAATCACCTCACGCCGCGGACGCTGGATATTGACCGCGCCCAGGCCCTGATGCCCGAGTGTGGTATTGAACCCAAAGCGCTGATTGAAGGGCCACCGCGCCGGGAGGTCCCGATCCTCCTGCGGCAGACCAGCTTTAAGGCGCTTGAGGAGCCGGTGATGTTCGCCGGTGAGCATAAAGGCACCCACAGCGCCCGCTTTGGCGAAATTGAGCAACGCGGCATTGCGCTAACGCCAAAAGGACGCGCACTGTACGACCGACTGCTGCAGGCGGCAGGGACAGGAAAGGACAATCTCAGCCATCAGCTGCATCTGCAGGAGGTATTCCGCGAATTCCCCGACAGCGAATTTCTGCTCCGTCAGCAGGGGTTGGCCTGGTTTCGCTACCGCCTGACGCCCGCCGGCGAGGCGCATCGCCAGGCGTTTCGCCCGGGGGACGATCCGCAGCCGCTGATTGAGCGCGGGTGGGTGGTCGCCCAGCCGATTATTTATGAAGATTTTTTACCGGTCAGCGCGGCGGGCATTTTTCAGTCTAATCTGGGCAACGAAACGCAGGCGCGCAGCCACGGAAATGCCAGCCGCGAAGCCTTTGAGACGGCGCTGGGCTGCCCGGTGGAGGATGAGTTTGCCCTGTACCGACAGGCGGAGGAGCGCAGCAAACGACGTTGCGGTCTGCTGTAAAATCAGTACCCTGCTGGCATCAGCCTTACAGGGAGCAGGTTATGCAACATCCGTCGAAACCGTTGGCGAAAACCCGCCAGGGAACCGTATCCGGGAGCACAGAGCAGGGGATCCATATCTGGCGCGGCATTCCGTATGCTGCGCCGCCTGTGGGCCCGCTGCGCTGGCGCGCGCCGCAGCCTCCTGCCCGCTGGCAGGGCGTCCGCCAGGCCGACGCCTTTTCCGCCGCCAGCTGGCAGGACATTGACTACTGCCGTGAGCTCGGCGGCGGTGATCCCGGCGCTTTCAGCGAAGACTGCTTATATCTCAATATCTGGGCACCTGCTGCTGCGGCGCAGCCGCTGCCGGTGATGGTCTGGCTGCACGGCGGCGGGTTTACCATCGGCGCCGGCAGCCTGCCGCCTTACGATGGCAAAGCGTTAGCCAGCCGCGATGTGGTGGTGGTGACGGTCAACTACCGGCTGGGCCATCTCGGCTTTTTCGCCCATCCGGCGCTGGAAGAAGAGGCGGGCGAACGTCTCTATAATTTCGCGCTGCTCGATCAGATTGCCGCCCTGCAGTGGGTTCAGGAGAATATCCACGCCTTCGGCGGGGATGCCGCCAACGTCACGCTGTTTGGCGAATCCGCCGGGGCGCGCAGCGTGCTGTCGCTGATGGCCTCGCCGAAAGCGAAAGGGTTGTTCCATAAAGCGATTATTCAGAGCGGGTATACGTTACCTGACCTGCCGCGAGAGAAGGCGCTGGAGAAAGGCCGCCTGCTGGCGGAACACTTCGCCTTACCGCAAGCCAGCGCTGAGGAATTGCGGGCGATCCCGGCGGAGGCCTTCTGGTCGCTCACCGCGCCGCTGAACACAGGGCCGGCCCCCATCGTTGGCGACGCGGTGCTGCCGCAGCCGATGCTGGAGACCTTTTTTGCCGGGCGCCAGCATCCAATGCCGGTGATGATCGGCTCCAACAGCGATGAAGCCAGCGTGATGGCCGTGTTTGGCGTCGATATCGCCGGGCAGATCCAGAAGCTGCGCCGTGAGCGCCGCCTGGGACTGGGGCTGATCAAACTCCTTTATCCCGGCGTGAAGGGCGATGAGGCGCTGGGGCGGGAAGTGTGCCGCGACATGGCCTTCACCACCCTCGGCTATGTGGTGATGCAGGCGCAGCAGCGCGTGGGGCAGCCGTGCTGGCGCTACTGGTTTGATTATGTTGCGGAGGCGGAGCATGACACCTATCCGCACGGCGCCTGGCATGGCAACGAGGTGCCCTACGTGTTTGATAACCTGCGGTTGACCGACCCGGTGTGTCAGTATGCCAGCGAAGCGGATCTGGCCTTCGCCGCTCAGGTGGCTGACTATTGGGCCCAGTTTGCCCGCGTCGCCAGCGGCGACCAGGCGCTTGCCGGCGCGGTACGCTGGCCAGCGTGCCTGCGCGGACGGGATCGTCTGTTGCGCATTGGCCTGCATAAGCGTGCCGGCTTTAAAGTGGAAAATCGCTTTATGCGCGCCCGGCTGGCGCTGTTTCGCCGGGTGATGAAGCATCACGTGACGCTGGAGTAAATGCGCTGAGGTGCGGCTGAGCAACTGCCGCCACCGGTTGGTGGCGGCATTCACTCACATCACAACCACGGGCTTTATCACCTTGCCAGACGCCGAATCGGCGAAAGCCTGGTTGATATCGGCCAGCGGATAGCGAACGATAAGCTTATCGATGGGGAATTTCCCCTGCTTGTACTGCTGCACCAGCAGCGGAATAAACAGCGCCGGGACGGCATCGCCTTCAATCACCCCGACCAGCGACTTGCCCTCCGCCATCAGATCGTTCTGCACGTTAAAGGTGATATCCCCGGTAAAGCCGACGATGGCCACCGTACCTAATGGTTTCACCGCGTGTACGGCCTGCAGCACGATGGCCGATACGCCGGTGGTTTCCACCGCGTAGTGAGCGCCTTTGCCGGTGATCTGTTTGATCAGGGCCACGGCATCCTGTTCCTTGCCATTGATCTGATGGGTGGCGCCCAGTTCGCCCGCCAGGGCGAGGCGACTGGCATGAATATCGACAGCGATGATCTGAGAGCAGCCGGTTAATTTCGCCGCCATGATGGCGCTGAGCCCCACGGCGCCGCAGCCAAACACCACAATCGATTCCCCAATCACCGGTTTCAGGCGGTTGAGCACCGTCCCGCTGCCGGTCTGGATGCCGCAGCCCAGCGGGCCGAGCAGGGTGAGATCGACCTCCGGGTCGACCACCACGGCGTTGCTGGCGCGGGTGACCACATACTGGCTGAAGGACGACTGGCCAAAGAACAGGGACAGATCCTGATCGCCCAGCCGATAGGGGGTGGTGCCATCCTCGCGTCGGCCGCCAAAATTAAGCGTATTAAAATTTTCGCAAGCTGAAGGGTGGTTGCTTAAACAATTTTCGCAATGGTGGCAGGCGGCATAGCTGAGCACCACGTGGTCTCCGACTCTGATACCGCTGACCGCCTCCCCGACGCTGGCGACGATCCCGGCGCCTTCATGGCCGAGGATGGCAGGCATAGGCACCACTCCCGGGTTATCGCGCATCACCGCGTCGGTATGACAGACCCCGGTGGCGACAATTTTCACTAATATCTCATCCTTCCCCGGAAGGGAGACGTCGACATCCTTGATGACGAAAGGTTGCTGGTAGCCCAGCGTGACGGCTGCTTTCACTTGCATGGCATGACTCCTGAATGAATTCCCTGGAGAGCGTGGCGGGACAGCCCGAACGGCTCTCCCGTGTTGGCCGCTAACATGAAGAAATATAGCGGTTACCGGTGAAAAGTTAGCACCGGATGTGGCGGAAATTTGCGCCAATCGTGCCTAAAAAAAACGCAGGGCGGCGGGGCATAGGTGTGATGAATATACCGAAGCGAGGAAGAGCTATCCGCTCAATGGTCAGGCGAAAAAGCGGCCGGCAGTCTGTTCTTTCCCCGGCCGCACGTCGAAGGAAAAGTAAAAAAACGGGTTGTTCCGGTAGACAGGGCTTTTTTACCTTTTTTCTGCGGGCAACAATTGGATTATTAATCGTTTTTGTCTAGAGTGGGCGGAATTTATCACGCAGCGTGATGACGCGTTGCGAATCAATTCACCCGTGCAGAAGGACGCTTTCTCAGGCATGAACCGCAGACGTTTTCTTAAATCTTCCATGGCTGTTGCCGCCGTATGCGGGACGTCAGGAGTCGCTTCCTTATTCAGTCAGGCCGCTTTTGCCGAAGACGCGGGTATTGCCGACGGGCAAACGCGTCGTTTCGATTACACCGTGCTGCAGGCGATGGCCCACGATCTGGCGCGCCAGCCATGGGGCGGCGCCCCGCGCGATCTGCCGCCGACGCTGGCCAATCTGACTCCGCAGGCTTATAACAGCATCCAGTATGACGCCAACCACTCGCTATGGAACAACATCGAAGAACGCAAACTGGACATCCAGTTTTTCCACGTCGGGATGGGGTTCCGTCGCCGCGTGCGGATGTTCTCTCTTGACGCCGCCACTCAGCAGGCGCGCGAGATCCATTTCCGCCCTGAGCTGTTTAAGTACAATGACGCCGGGGTCGACACCCGCCAGCTGGAAGGGCAGTCCGACCTCGGCTTCGCCGGATTCCGGGTGTTTAAAGCGCCGGAGCTGGCGCGCCGCGATATCGTGGCGTTCCTTGGCGCCAGTTATTTCCGCGCGGTAGACAGCACCTACCAGTACGGCTTGTCGGCTCGTGGGCTGGCGGTAGACACCTTTACCGATACCCCGGAAGAGTTCCCTGATTTCACCTCCTTCTGGTTCGAAACGGTTAAAGGGGACGCCAGGGTCTTTACCGTTTATGCGCTGCTGGATAGCCCGAGCATCACCGGGGCCTACAAGTTCACCATCCATTGCCAGGATACCCAGGTCATCATGGACGTGGAAAACCACCTTTATGCCCGCAAGGACATCAAACAGCTGGGTATCGCGCCGATGACCAGTATGTTCAGCTGCGGCAACAACGAGCGCCGGATGTGCGATACCATCCACCCGCAGATCCACGACTCCGATCGGCTGTCGATGTGGCTGGGGAACGGCGAATGGGTCTGCCGGCCGCTGAATAACCCGCAGAAGCTGCAGTTCAACGCCTTCCAGGACAAGAACCCGCGCGGCTTCGGTCTGCTGCAGCTGGACCGCGATTTCTCCCATTACCAGGACGTGATGGGCTGGTATAACAAGCGCCCCAGCCTGTGGGTTGAGCCGCGTAACCAGTGGGGGAAAGGGGCGGTCAGCCTGATGGAGATCCCGACCACCGGCGAAACGCTGGATAATATCGTCTGCTTCTGGCAGCCGGAAAAAGCGGTGAAGGCGGGCGACGAACTGGACTTCCGCTACCGTCTCTACTGGAGCGCGCAGCCGCCGGTGAGCACCCCGCTGGCGCGTGTGCTCGCCACCCGCACCGGGATGGGGGGCTTCCCGGAAGGCTGGGCGCCGGGCGAGCACTATCCGGATAAGTGGGCGCGTCGTTTTGCCATCGATTTTGTCGGCGGCGATCTGAAGGCCGCCGCGCCGCGCGGTATTGAACCGGTGATCACCCTCTCCAGTGGGGAAGCGAAGCAGATTGAGATCCTCTACGTCGAGCCGTTCGATGGCTACCGGATCCTCTTCGACTGGTATCCGACCTCCGACTCGACCGACCCGGTGGAGATGCGCCTGTTCCTGCGCTGTCAGGGCGAAGCCATCAGCGAAACCTGGCTCTATCAGTACTTCCCGCCGGCGCCGGATAAACGTAACTACGTTGACGACCGGATCATGAAATAATCCCGTGACAGCCGCGGCCCGCAGGCAACCCCTGCGGGCCAGTAGAGAGCCCCATGACTACAGACATTCCCGCAGTACCTGAGACGATCCCGGTGACCGACGCACTGACGCTTATCGCGATTGATGAGCGCTACGTCAGCGATCTGCACCAGCTGGTGGTGAAAAACCGCCACTGGCTGCAGCAATCGCTTAACTGGCCCGCCGAAGTGAACAGCGAAGAGGAGACCCGCCGCCATGTGCAGGGTAACGTGATTCTGCATCAGCGGGATTACGCCAAAATGTTTTTGCTGTTTCTCGACCATCGACTCGTGGGCGTCCTGTCGTTCAACCAGATCGAGCCGCAGAACAAAACGGCCTATATCGGCTACTGGATCGATGAAGATCACCAGGGGCAGGGGCTGCTTTCCCGCTCCCTGCAGGCCTTTATCCACCATTATGCCCGCAGCGGGCTGGTGCGCCGGTTTGTGATCAAATGCCGGGTGGCCAATACCCGCAGTAACCAGGTGGCGTTGCGCAATGGGTTCGTTCTTGAAGGTTGCCTCAGGCAGGCTGAGTATCTGAACGGCAGCTATGACGATCAGAATATTTACGCGCGCATTATTGACCGCGACGAGGCGCTAGAGGGCGCCTAACAGCGGCGTGCGGGTGATGTGCTGCTGGCCGTCAAGCGTTTTCGGGCCGCGCAGATGAATGGCCTCTCCCTCCTGCGCGGCGATCTGCACCTCGTCATTGATGGAGACCTGGTGCTCAACGATCACATCGCCGATGATGACTGTCCGCCCCTGGATCAGCACATCGTCGTCGAGCAGAATCGGACCACCGCGCAGCTGCGCCTCGCCCCCGACCATCGCCCGGTGCTTTAACAGGCAGTTGCCTTCAATCACCGCATTCTCCGCCACCTGCGAACTGTAGCGCACGGTGGGAATGGCATCCTCTCCGCGACCGGCGATCAGTCGCGCATGACCATAAACCCGGGCGTTATCGCACACCCAGACGTCGTTTTCTTCGTTCCCCTCCAGTCTTGCCTGGTCGAACACTTCTGCGCGATGTTCGACAAAAGCGTGCTCGACAAAGGCATCGCCGTAGATTTGCGCCTGATGAAGAATACGCGAGGCGCTAACGGTGGCTCGCTGATAAATCTGCAGGACTTTGTCGCGATCGGCGGTCAGACCGCGGGCGGCAATCACCTGGCAGTGCGGCAGGAGACGCGCCTCGTCGGCGAGGCGACAGTAACCGCGCACCAGACTATGATTAATCGTGACGTTGTCACTTATCTGCGCGTGATGGCTAATGTGCGAGGCATGAATGCATGCCCGTCCGCCGATGGCGGCCTCGTGGCTGACCACGCAGGGCCCGGTTAAGCGAGCGTCGTCGCGGATACTTGCCCCGGCGAAAACCACGCTGTTGGCATCGTAGATCCAGCACTCTCCCTGTTGGCTGAGAGCGCTTTCCGCGTCCACCCAACCGCCTTCGCTGCCTGCTTTGACGTCAGCGAAATCGATAAGCGCCACTATCTGGCGCAGGGTGACGCTCTGTTTGCCAGCCTCTTCCTGGTAACAATACTGCCGGGTCTGTTCGCTGAGACGGTATTTACGCATTCCCGATCCTCATTACTTATGGTTAACATAAACATAGCAAAGATCGCCGTAGCGCGCGGGATAAGGTTCCTTTAAAATGCAACTTCAAATTAAATTGATATCATCAACAAAATGAAGAGCAAGCAAACGCCGCGGCAGGCGCTGAACCTGCCGGCAGGCTATTTTGGTATGGTGCTCGGCACCATCGGAATGGGCTTCGCCTGGCGCTACGCCAGCACGCTCTGGCCGGTTAGCCGCAGCATCGGCGATGGTCTGGTGATGCTGGCGATCGCGATGTGGGCTCTGCTCAGCATGGCGTTTATCAGCCGGGCAATTCGCTTTCCGGCGAGCGTGCTACGGGAGATGCGTCATCCGGTCAGCAGCAGCTTTGTCAGCCTGTTTCCGGCCACCACGCTGCTGGTGGCGATCGGGCTGGTGCCCTGGTGGCGACCGCTGGCGCTGGGATTGTTTGTGCCGGGGGTGGCGCTGCAGCTTGCCTATGCCGCCTGGCAAAGTGGCGGCTTGTGGCGGGGGACGCATCCTCACGAGGCCACCACGCCGGGGCTCTATCTGCCCACGGTGGCCAATAATTTCATTAGCGCGATGGCCTGCGGCGCGCTGGGATTTACCGACGCCGGGCTGGTGTTCCTCGGCGCCGGGGTCTTTTCCTGGTTGAGCCTCGAGCCGGCGATCCTCCAGCGTCTGCGCAGCGCGGGCGAGCTGCCGACGCCGCTGCGCACCTCGCTGGGGATCCAACTGGCGCCTGCGCTGGTGGCCTGCAGCGCCTGGCTCAGCGTCAACGGTGGGGAAGCGGATACCTTCGCGAAGCTGCTGTTTGGTTACGGCCTGCTGCAGCTACTGTTCATGCTGCGCCTGATGCCCTGGTATCTTCGCCAGCCGTTCAATGCTTCCTTCTGGAGCTTCTCGTTCGGTATTTCCGCGCTGGCCACTACCGGCCTGCATCTCGGCCAGGCCAGGGCGGACGGCTTTTTTCACCATCTGGCAATGCCGCTGTTTATTTTTAGCAATCTGGTTGTCGGCCTGCTGTTACTGCGCACAATTTTGCTGTTGGTGAGCGGGAAACTGCTGGTACAGGTCGACCGGGAAACACTCCTGAATAAGAAGGAAGGATCATGACAACGCGTGACGCGGATTATTTTAGTGATAAATATGGCCTGACACGCACCCATTCCGAGGTGCTGCATGCTGCGACAGTGGTGCCGCCGGGGCGGGCGCTGGATCTGGGCTGTGGCAACGGGCGTAACAGCCTTTATCTGGCGGCGAACGGATTCACGGTGACGGCGTGGGATAAAAATCCGATGAGCATCAATAATCTGGAAAGCATTCGCGCTGCCGAGGCGCTGGAAAATCTCCGCACCGCGGTAACCGACCTCAATAGCCTGACCTTTGATGGGGAATATGACCTGATCCTCTCCACCGTGGTGATGATGTTCCTGGAGCCTGACACCATCCCGGGCCTGATCGCCAATATGCAGCGCTGCACCGCCGCCGGCGGCTATAACCTGATTGTGGCGGCAATGGATACCGAAGATTATCCCTGCGCCGTCGGCTTCCCGTTTGCCTTTAAACCCGATGAGCTTAGTGATTATTACCAGGGCTGGGAGCTGCTGAAATACAATGAGGACGTCGGCGAGCTGCATCGCACCGACGCCAACGGCAATCGCATCAAATTGCGCTTCGCCACCCTGTTGGCGCGCAAGCCTGCCTGAGACGCGGCGGCGTGGGGAGTCAGGACGTTGCCCGCGCCGCGTAGTAAGGTGAAGAGCAGGGAATATAAGCGAGGAAGTCCCCGTATAAAAGAGGGATAAAAAGCAGCCTTCTGCCTGTTTTAAGTGATTATTTAATAACGTAATGTTCATCCTATCAATATTTATAAATCTTCCTTGACGAAGCCCTTTTTTTGTCACAAAACTAGTGGGTCCTATTTGCTATAACGTCTGCCGAAAAAAAACTGCATTTACAGGGATCTCTCTATGCGTACTCGCGTTTTACTGAAAGTCGCCGCTCTGGCGGGAATATTGGCGTTGACCGGCTGTGCGGCGAAAGTGGCGCAACCGAATCAGTATTCGGGCTTCTTAAAAGATTATTCCAACCTGAAAGAAACGACCTCTGCCTCCGGCAAGCCGGAGCTGCGCTGGATCGATCCGAACTTCAATCCAGCCAACTATGACAATATCGTTTATCACCCGGTGACCTACTATCCGGTACCGAAGCCGACCACCCAGGTAGGGGAAAAGGCGCTGCAGGATATTCTTAACTACACCAACAAAGAGCTGAAACAGGCTATTTCCGAGCGTAAACCGCTGGCCACTACCGCCGGCAAGCGCAGCCTCATCTTCCGCGGGGCGATCACCGGGGTGGACTCCAGCAAAGAGGGGCTGCAGTTCTATGAAGTGATCCCGGTCGCTATGATTGTCGCCGGCACCCAGGCCGCCACCGGCCATCGTACCATGGACACCGATCTGTACTTTGAGGCGGAGGTCATTGACGCCAGCACCAATAAGCCGGTCATCAAGGTCGTTCGTAAAGGGGAAGGCAAAACCCTGGCGAATGAGAATACGCCGCTGACCGTCGATACCCTGAAGCAGGTGATCGATGATATGGCGGTCGACGCCGTCAAATTCGATCCCTCTCAGCGTTAATCGTGCCAGCGCCGTCTGACGACGGCGCTGTTTCTCTTCTGTCTCCTCAGGCCAGCCTTCGGCGCAGCAGCAGCTGTTCCGGTTTGGCAAACATCACCAGGTTACCCAGCAGGATCAGCGCCAGCCCGATCACGGCGTTGCTGTGCCAGACATACCCTTCATAGACGGTGGAAATGGATAATGCGACCAGCGGAAACAGCAGCGTACTGTAGGCGGCTTTGCTGGCGCCAATGCGCCCCACCAGAGTGAAATAGGCCCCAAAGGCAATGACCGAACCGAACAGCGCCAGGTAAAGCAGGGCGCCGAGGTAGCTGACGGTCCACTCCGGCATAAAATTATCGCCACGTAGCAGGGCGATCGCGCCCATCACCAGCGTCCCGTAGAGCATCGCCCAACTGTTGGTGGTGAGGGTTTCCAGCCCTCGCCGCTGGTGGCGAATGCTGAACATATTGCCCAGTGAAAAGCCGTAGGTCCCCAGGGCGCTCAGACCGATCCCCCACAGCAGCGAGGCGTTTAGCCCATTGGCCAGCAGGTCATCCCAGAACAGGGTGACGATACCGGCGAGGCCCAGCGCGGCGGCGGCCCAGAAGCGGCCCGGCGGCTGCTGGCGAAAAAAAAGAAAGCTGTTAATGGCGTTAAACAGTACGGCCATGGAAAAGATCACCGATTCCAGACCGGTGTTGATCCAGGCCGCGGCGGTATAAAAACACCAGAAATTAAAGCAGAAGACGCAGCAGCCCTGCAGCAGGCAGCAAAAGTGATCTTTCGCGCCCAGCGGCCGTAGCCGTCGCGTGACAAGCAGAATCGTCAGCATCGTGATGCTGGCCACGGCAAAGCGCCAAAAAATGGATACCGGCGCCGCCACCGGCCCTTGTTGTAAAAAAATCGCAATCCACGTTGTCCCCCAGATCACGACAACGAGTGCATAAAGTAATGCGTTCACCCTGACTCTCCTCTGCTTGTTGAAGGGAGGAGTATGCCGCCTGTCGCAACCGGCAGCTTTCACCCGCTTGTTGTCGGCTTGCAAATTCTTGCGCTTATTTGTCATTCGCCTGCGGTGAGGACTGGAAACCGCGCCGGAGTCTCCCTAGACTAGAGCTTTTACGGGCAGATGCGTGAAGGCAATGGGTTACGGGACGTTTGAAACATTACGGCGACAGAACGCGGTGCTGCGGGGCACGGTGGAGCTGAATTCCGGAATTCAACTGGCCGCCTGGTACAACAATTGCGATACCGTGACGGTGCGCAGCGATCACCATACGTTGAGCCTGTACGTCGCCGATGGCTATGAAAGCTATCAAAAGACGCCGCACGGCTGGAAAAATGGCGGCGGCCCGGATCGCTTTTGTCTGATGCCGAAAGGCGATGAGAGCGTCTGGGATATCCGCGGCGATCTGTCTTTTGTGCATCTCTACTGTACCGATGAGCACCTGCGCCGCGTCGGCGAAGAGGTGTGGGATCGTAGCCCGGCAAACTTCACCCTGCAGGAAAAAACCTTCGCCAGCGATGACAAAATCACCGCGGTGTACCGCCAGTTTTTACTGGCCAATGACTGGCGACAGCCGGCGAACCAGTTGACCCTCAGCGCCGCCAGCAGCTTACTGCTCACCCATCTGATCCAGCACTACTCCACCGTGCAGTGGCGTTTGCCGACGGTCACCGGAGGGCTGGCGCCGGGCGTGAAGCGTCACGTGCTGGCCTGGATCGATGCCCACCTCGATCAGCCGCTGACCCTGGCCGACCTGGCGCAGCAGGCGGGACTCAGTGAGTTCCATTTTGCCCGCATGTTCCGCCAGTCGTTGAATATGGCCCCGCATCAATATGTGATGCAGCAGCGAATGGCAAGGGCGCAAAATCTGCTCTGCCACAGCGCGCTGCCGTTAACGGAGATTGCGCTGGTCTGCGGCTTCAGCTCCGCCAGCCATTTCAGCCATCGGGTGAAAGCGGCCACCGGCCTGACGCCGTCCCAGCTAAGGGCGGCGCAGCGCGGATAACACGCCATAGCTTACCCCACCAAGCACCACGCCCCAGAAGGCCGAACCAATTCCCGCCAGCGTCACGCCGCTGGCGGTGACCAGAAAGGTCAGTACTGCCGCATCGCGTTCACTGGCCTGATGTACCGCCTGAAACAGGCTGCCGCCGATGGTGCCGAGCAGCGCCAGGCCGGCCAGCATCTGGATCCACGCCGCGGGTAAAGCCGACATCAGGGCGGTGATCGACCCGCCGAACAGACCCGCCAGCAGATAAAAACCGCCTGCGGCCATGGCCGCCAGCCAGCGCTGTTGCGGATCCGGGTGCGCCTCCGGACTCTGGCAAATCGCAGCGGTGATCGCCGCGATGCAGATGGAGTAGACCCCAAACGGCGCCAGCAACAACGCCAGACCTCCACAGGCGACGAGCAGTGCCGATACCGGTACGGTGTAGCCGGATGCCTGCAGCGTGGCGAACCCGGGGGCGTTCTGCGAGGCCATGGTGACGAGGAAAAATGGCAGGCCGACACTGAGCAGCAGCGCCGGGGTAAACTGCGGCGCGATCCACTCCGGTGCCGCGAAGGCCAGCGGTACGGCCGTCCTGGCGACGTCCCCGGAGGCCGCCGCGATCAGCGCCCCCACCACCAGCGCGGCGACTACCGCGAAGCGGGGCCACAGCGCTTTACAGAGAAGCCAGGCGGCGAGCATGCCGCCGCACAGCAGCAGATGGTCCTGCAAGCCGGCGAAGGCCTGCAAACCGAAACGCAGCAGGATCCCGGCCAGCATCGCGGCGGCCAGTGAATGGGGAATGATCTTCATCAGCCGGGCAAAGAGGCCCGTCACGCCGCATAGGACGATCAGCGCGTTGGCGAAGATAAACACCCCCACGGCCTCGGCGAGGGTGACTCCCTGTAGACCGCTGACCAGCAGCGCGGCGCCCGGCGTTGACCAGGCGGTGAGCACAGGAACTTTACGCCAGCCGCTCAGCGCAAGGGTGCTGATACCCATGGCGAGGCCAAGGGCCGTCATCCAGCCGGCGATCTGCCCGGGGGTAGCGCCAGCAGACGCAGCAGCCTGCCAGATAATGGCGGCTGAACTGGCGTAGCCCACCAGTACAGCGACGAAACCCGCCAACAGAGTAGGAAGAGGAAGGGTAAACGAGCGCATAGGATTCTCTTGTGCGTTATAACATACGAATACTCTATCACTGTGCGTTATAGCGCACAAGGTGCGGATGTGGAGAGCGTAAGACACCTGTTCTCACGGTGATATGCCGAGAAACGCCCTGTAGAATCAGGCAAATGGGGATATACTCTTGCCTGTACAAGTCAGGAGGTAGGATGAATATTGCGCAACATCTGGCGGCAACGCTCAAAACCCTGCGCCAGCAGCGTGGCTGGAGTCTCTCGCGTCTGGCAGAAGAGACGGGGGTGTCGAAAGCCATGCTGGGGCAGATTGAGCGTAATGAATCGAGCCCGACGGTGGCGACGCTGTGGAAGATTGCCACCGGGCTGAACGTGCCGTTTTCGGCGTTTATCGTTCCGGACGCCAGCGCAGCGCCTTCCGCTTTTGATCCGCAGCAGCAGGCGATGGTGGTGACCCCGGTCTTCCCGTGGGACCCGGAGCTGCGCTTTGACCATTTTTCGATAACCCTTGCCCCCGGTGCGTTGAGCGAATCGACGCCGCATGAGAAAGGGGTGATTGAACATGTGGTGGTGATTAGCGGTGCCCTGGATCTCTGTTTACAGGGGGAGTGGCATTTACTGCAGCCAGGGGAGGGACGGCGCTTCGCCGGCGATGAGGCGCATGCGTATCGTAACCGCGGCGTTCAGGCGGCCCATTTCCATTCTCTTATCCATTATCCAAAAGAAAAAACCGCGGGCGAACCCGCGGCCAGACAAGATGACTGATGATAACCACTCACAACGTGACGAGGAAAATCCGGAATACGAGATGACAGTACGCTGCGCGAGGATGTGAAGGAACTATCTTTTCCGTCAATACTTTGCTGAAAAATGAAAATTCGTCGTCGCGCGACGGTGGAAAAGGTTTTCGTCTGTGCCCGGTTCTGACTACAATAGCCGCCATTTCGACCCCCTTATACTGGATAACAACACGCGTATGCGCCTGCACAATCATCGTCTTGAACTTCTTAGTCCTGCCCGCGACGCCGGTATCGCTCGCGAAGCGATCCTCCACGGCGCCGACGCCGTTTATATCGGTGGGCCTGACTTTGGCGCTCGTCACAATGCCAGCAACAGCCTGAGCGACATCGCCGGTCTGGTGCCTTTTGCCCATCGCTATGGCGCCAAAATCTTTGTCACGCTGAACACCATTCTGCATGATGATGAGCTGGAGCCGGCGCAGCGGCTGATTACCGATCTTTATGAGGCGGGCGTTGACGCGCTGATTGTGCAGGATATGGGGATCATGGAGCTGGATCTGCCGCCGATTGAGCTGCACGCCAGCACCCAGTGTGATATCCGCAGCGTGGAAAAAGCGAAATTTCTCTCCGACGCCGGCTTCAGCCAGATCGTGCTGGCGCGTGAACTGAATCTCAGTCAGATCAAAGCTATTTATGACCATACCGACGCCACCATTGAATTCTTTATTCATGGCGCGCTGTGCGTGGCCTATTCCGGGCAGTGCAACATTTCGCACGCCCAGACCGGACGTAGCGCCAACCGGGGCGACTGCTCGCAGGCTTGCCGCCTGCCGTATACCCTGAAAGACGATCAGGGACGGGTGGTGGCCTATGAAAAACATCTCCTGTCGATGAAGGACAACGATCAGACCGCCAACCTGGCGGCGCTGATCGACGCCGGGGTACGTTCCTTCAAAATTGAAGGCCGTTACAAAGACATGAGTTATGTGAAAAACATCACTGCGCACTACCGTCAAATGCTGGATGCCATTATCGAAGACCGCGGCGATCTGGCGCGCGCCTCGGCAGGGCGCACCGAGCACTTCTTCATTCCCTCTACCGATAAAACCTTCCATCGCGGCAGTACCGACTACTTCGTCAATGCCCGCAAAGGCGATATCGGCGCGTTTGATTCGCCGAAATTTATCGGGCTGCCGGTGGGCGAAGTCTTGAAGGTGGGGAAAGACCATCTTGATGTCGAAGTGAGCGAACCGTTAACCAACGGCGATGGCCTTAACGTGATGATCAAGCGTGAAGTGGTGGGCTTCCGTGCCAATACGGTGGAGAAAACCGGCGAAAATCGCTATCGGGTGTGGCCGAACGAGATGCCGGCGGATCTGCACAAAGCGCGTCCGCACCAGGCGCTCAACCGTAACCTCGATCACAACTGGCAGCAGGCGCTTCTGAAGACTTCCAGCGAACGCCGCATCGCCGTGGACGTTACGCTGAGCGGCTGGCAGGAACAGCTGGTTCTGACCATGACCTGTGAAGATGGCGTCAGCGTGACCCATACTCTCGACGGAGCGTTCGCCGAAGCCAATCAGGCAGAAAAAGCGCTGGGCAATTTGCGTGACGGCGTCACAAAACTGGGGCAGACCATTTACTACCCACGCGACGTGCAGGTCAACCTGCCGCCACTGTTTGTCCCCAACAGTCTGCTCAACCAGCTGCGTCGTGAAACGGCTGAAATGCTGGACGAAGCGCGCCTCAACGCCTGGCAACGCGGCACCCGCAAGCCGGTCTCCGTACCGCCGCCGGTCTATCCGGAGACCCATCTCTCCTTCCTCGCCAATGTCTATAACCATAAGGCGCGGGCCTTTTACCAGCGCTATGGCGTGCAGCTGATTGACGCCGCCTATGAAGCGCACGAAGAGAAGGGCGATGTGCCGGTGATGATCACCAAACACTGCCTGCGGTTTGCGTTTAATCTTTGTCCGAAACAGGCGAAAGGCTCCATCAAGAGCTGGAAAGCCACGCCGATGCAGCTGATCCACGGCGATGAAGTGCTGACCCTGAAGTTTGACTGTCGCCCGTGCGAAATGCATGTCGTCGGGAAGATTAAAAACCACATCCTCAAAATGCCGCTTCCCGGGAGCATCGTCGCCTCCGTCAGCCCGGATGAGCTGATGAAGACCCTGCCGAAGCGCAAAGGAGCCTGATCCAGCGCGACGCTACGGGCAACGCGGCGCCCGCGGTTTGCGGGCATCCTGCCAGCGGTGATGCTCGTTCAGATCGGCGGCGGCCTCCTCGCACTGGCTGCGAAGCTCGTCGCTGTCCGCCTCGTGCAGCAGTTGCTGTTCGAGGCTCTGCACCGGAAAGTAATCGTGCCCCTGGCGGTGGGCCAGCAGATGTCCTGAAAACAGCGCGCACAGCAACAGCAGCGCGCTCATGCTTCTCCTCAACATACCTTTACTCTGCGAATCAATGGGGTGGGCTTACTATGCCAGGCGTTGTGCAGGTTTTTTTCTCGGCTTCTCAAAGAAGGGCAAGAGTTTGTCAATGTCAGCTGAAAGAAGGTGAAAAAAAGCCTGGCGCAGAAGGCCAGGCCTGAGGGGTTATGCTTTTGGCGGCAGCGGTTTCCCGCTGTGCTCGCCGCCTTTTGGTGGCTGCTTGCCGTCACGCTGCGGCTGCTTGCCACCATGCTGCGGCTGTTTGCCATCATGCTGCGGCTGTTTGCCATCTCGTTGTGGCTGCTTGCCGTTGTGTTGCGTTTGCTTACCATCGTGTTGGCCGTTTTTCGCCAGCGGTTTACCCTGATGCTGCGCGCCTTTTTCTGGCGGCGGTGGCGGGTTGTCGGCAGCGAACGCCCATGACGATATTCCCAGCGTCATCACGGCGGACAGTAAAGCTAACTTCTTCATAGCAATATCCTTTCTTCTGATGTGTCCGCGTATTTCAGCAGGCAAAAGTGAAGACAAGATGGAGAAGTCCAGATTCGGATTGCTCTGCATCCTGGTTCAAACTTTAAGGCCTGCTGCCGTCATCAGCAGGCGAAACAGCAGGCTGATGGCGGCCAGCGTCAGTACGCTGCCTCCCCAGAGCGCGATCAGCCACAGCAGACGTTTAGGCCAGGCAGTATGCATCAGTGATATCCCTCCCCGGGCTGAACTTTGCCGCGGAACACGTAATAGCTCCAGCAGGTGTAGCCAAGAATGACCGGAATAATCAGCAGTGCGCCCACCAGCATAAAGCCCTGGCTTTGCGGGGGAGCGGCAGCCTGCCACAGCGTGATGGCCGGCGGGATAATATGCGGCCAGATGCTGATCCCCAGTCCGCTAAAGCCGAGAAAGACCAGGCCCAGCGTCAGCGTGAAGGGCGAAACATGGCGGTCGCGCTGATGCAGCGTGCCCCACAGCCAGCCGCTGATGAGGATCACCAGCAGCGGCACCGGTAACAGGAAATAGAGATTCGGCAGGCTGAACCAGCGGGCGGCAATTGCCGGGTGCGCCAGCGGAGTCCACAGGCTGATGACGGCAAACACCGCCAGCAGGGCAACCAGCAGCTGCCGCGATGCGCTGCGCATCCGCTGCTGCAGCGCGCCTTCGCTTTTCATCACCAGCCAGGTGGCGCCGAGCAGCGCATAGGCCACGCACAGCCCGAGTCCGCAAAACAGGCTGAACGGGGTCAGCCAGTCAAACATGCCGCCGCTGAAGGCGCGACCGCTGACGGTGAAACCGTTGATCACCGCCCCGACCACCACGCCCTGGCTGAAGGTCGCCAGCAAGGAACCGCCAAAAAAGGCACGGTCCCAGAAGGGGCGGTGCGACGGGGTGGCCTGGAAGCGAAACTCAAAGGCGACGCCGCGAAAAATCAGGCCGATCAGCATCAGGGTCAGGGGGATCGACAAGGCGTCGATTATCACCGCGTAGGCGAGGGGAAAAGCGCCAAACAGACCAGCGCCGCCCAGTACCAGCCAGGTCTCATTGCCATCCCACACCGGGGCGACGCTGTTGACCATTACGTCGCGCTCGGTGCTGCCCCGTACTGTGCCGAACAACATCCCGATGCCCAGATCAAAGCCATCCATGACAATGTACATCAGCGTGGCAAAGACGATAATCACGAACCAAATCACCGATAATTCGATACCCATTAGCGGGACTCCTTCTGCAGATAACCTTCAGTGGCGGCGGACAGCGGGCGGGCTGGCGTACCGGTTGTCGCGGGCTGCACCTCCTGCGGCCCCTTGCGGATCAGGCGCAGCATATAGCTGTAGCCGACGCCGAAGACGGCGCTGTAGACCACGATAAAGGTCAATAAACTGACCGACATATGCAGGTCACCGTGGGCGGAAACGGCGTCAGCAGTGCGCTGAACGCCATACACCACCCATGGCTGACGGCCCACTTCGGTGGTCACCCAGCCGGCGAGAATAGCAATCAGTCCTGAAGGGCCCATCCATAGCGCAAAGCGCAGAAATGGCCGGGAATGGTACAGTCGGCCGCCGCGACGCAGCCACAGGGCCAGTACGCCGAGCAGGAGCATTAGCATGCCAAGACCGGCCATCAGGCGAAACGACCAGAACACCACGGTAGCGTTCGGGCGATCCTCAGGAGCGAACTCCTTCAAGGCCGGCACCTGTTTATCAAGGCTGTGGGTGAGGATCAGGCTGCCCAGGGCCGGGATCTCAAGCCCGTAGCGGGTGCGCTCCTGCGCCATATCAGGCCAGCCAAACAGCAGCAACGGCGTTGCCTCGCCCGGCGGGTTTTCCCAGTGGCCCTCAATGGCGGCTATTTTCGCCGGCTGGTGTTTCAGGGTATTCAGACCATGCATATCGCCGATCAGCGCCTGGACGGGGGCGACCAGCAGCGTCATCCACAGCGCCATAGAGAACATCTTACGGATCGCCGGCGACTGATTGCCGCGCAGCAGATGCCAGGCCGCCGAGGCGCCGACAAACAGCGCGCTACTGAGAAACGCCGCCACTGTCATATGCAGTAAGCGGTAGGGGAACGACGGGTTAAAGATCACTGCCAGCCAGTCGACGGGCACCACCTGGCCGTCAACGATCTCAAACCCCTGCGGGGTCTGCATCCAGCTGTTGGAGGCGAGGATCCAGAAGGTCGAGATGATGGTGCCCAGCGCCACCATGCAGGTGGCGAAAAAATGCAGCCCCGGCCCTACGCGGTTCCAGCCGAAGAGCATCACCCCGAGAAAGCCCGCTTCCAGAAAGAACGCTGTCAGGACTTCATAGGTCAGCAGGGGGCCGGTAATGCTCCCCGCGAACTGAGAGAAACCGCTCCAGTTGGTGCCGAACTGATAGGCCATCACCAGCCCGGAAACCACCCCCATGCCGAAGTTGACGGCGAAGATTTTCGACCAGAAGTGGTACAGCGAACGCCAGGTGGGATTTTTGCTTTTTAGCCACAGACCTTCGAGTACCGCCAGGTAGCTGGCCAGCCCAATAGTAATGGCGGGAAAGATAATATGAAATGAGACCGTAAAGGCGAATTGAATTCGCGCAAGATGGAATGCATCAAGACCGAACATGCAGGACTCCACTACAAAATTGATTCAGCGCAATTTTAGGCAGGGTGGTGGCTGGGGGGCAGAGGCAGTCGCGCCATTTTTTATCATAACAGTTGGCCGCTGTTATGATTTTTCACCTCGCGTCCCAATCATCGGCCGGCACGAATAAATACCGATGGGGTGGGTCGCTTAACCAACAGACCAGCGGAGATTTGGCCGTTATCCCGGGAGCGGTTGATCGGCGGACTCGGCCGCCGGCACGGCACTGTTTCTGGCCGGAATAATATATCCCGAATATCACACTGTGCTGTATTAATTCTTGCGATAATGCACAACGAGTTTTAGCGTCATTTATTCTCACACATTAGTATGAGAATAAGTAAAAACGCTGAGCGGGTTAATCGTAAATTAAATAATAATAAATTGTCGACTCCGTGGGTAATTTGTACTGTATGCGCTCGGGAATAAATAAAAAGGAATGCCCATGTCTGAAAAAGGATTACAGAGTTTGTGCATTACGCTCGGCGTGATGATTATCTTCTGGTTTGCGTTAATCTCACTATTCTGGGTGGTGATATTTTAAACCTATCCCGTGCTATGACGGGACGCGACTGCCGCTGCAGATATAACAGTTACAGCAAACTATGATTTTTTTATAACTGATATATGATAATGGGAGGTTATCGTACGGGGACGGCCGCAATGAAAAAGTATCAACAGCTGGCGCAACAGCTGACCGAACAGATCGCGCTTGGCGTCTGGTTGCCTGGCGATCGGCTGCCGTCGCTGCGCGAGCAGGTGATCAGCAGCGGCATGAGCTTTATGACCGTCAGCCATGCCTATCAGCTGCTGGAAAGCCAGGGGCGCATCGTCGCCCGTCCGCAGTCGGGTTATTATGTCGCCCCTCAGCCGGTGAAGCTTAGACAGCCGGCGCCGCCTGCCCAGGTGACCCGCGATGAAGCTGTCGATATCAATACCTATATCTTTGAGGTGCTACAGGCCAGCCGCCAGGCGTCGATGCTGCCCTTTGCCTCGGCCTTTCCGGACCCGCGTCTCTTCCCGCTGCAGCAGCTTAACCGCTCGCTGGCGCAGGTGAGCAAAACCGCCACCGCCATGAGCGTCATTGAGAACCTGCCGCCGGGCAATGCGGAGTTGCGGCATGCCATTGCCCGACGCTATGCCCTGCAGGGGATGAACATCTCGCCGGATGAGATCGTGATTACCGCCGGGGCGCTGGAGGCGCTTAACCTCAGTCTGCAGGCAGTGACCGAGCCGGGCGACTGGGTGGTGGTGGAAAACCCCTGTTTCTACGGCGCCCTGCAGGCGCTGGAGAGGCTGCGCCTGAAGGCGCTGTCGGTGGCGACCGACGTCAAAGAGGGCATTGACCTGACGGCGCTGGAAGCGGCCCTGCAAAATTACCCGGTCAAGGCCTGCTGGCTAATGACTAACGGACAAAACCCGCTCGGCTTCACCCTTAGCGCCGAAAAAAAAGCGGCGCTGGTGGCGCTGCTGGCGCGCTATAACGTGATGCTGATAGAAGATGATGTCTACAGCGAGCTTTACTTTGGTCGCGAGAAACCGTTACCAGCGAAATACTGGGACCATCAGGATATGACGCTGCACTGCAGCTCATTTTCAAAATGTCTGGTGCCCGGGTTTCGTATCGGCTGGGTGGCGGCCGGCAAACAGGCGCGGCGGATCCAGCAACTGCAGCTGATGAGTACGCTCTCCACCAGCTCGCCGATGCAGCTAGCCCTGGTGGATTATCTGTCCACCAAGCGCTATGACGCCCACCTGCGCCGTTTGCGCCGCCAGCTGGCGGAGCGTAAACAGCTGGCCTGGCAGGCGCTGCTGCGCCATCTGCCGCCGGAGGTTATCGTCCACCACAGCGACAGCGGCTACTTTCTGTGGATTGAACTGCCGGAAGGGGCCGACGCCAGTGAGCTAAGCGCCCGGGCGCTGGCCTCGCACATCAGTATTGCCCCAGGAAAAATGTTCTCCACCTCCGCCAGCTGGACCTCGTTTTTCCGTTTTAATACCGCCTGGGGCTGGGGGGAACGCGAAGAGCAGGGGGTGAGGCGGTTGGGTGAACTTATTCGTGAGCAGCTTACCTGACGACTCAGGCTATTTTCCGTCGCCATAAACTCTCGACAAAAATAAACGCGGGTGAGTTTTTATTGAGGCCGGTCATTATTTTACCGGCGCTCATCATAGGAAATACGCATACCCCTCCTTTTTCTCTAACTCGTTGTCTATAATCCATAAAGTCCTGCTTGTGTTGGCGATTTTTGCGTAATGCGTCCCGGGTCACAACCTGAATAAATTCCCCAGGGGGCGTTAATCCGCTGACTACCCTTATTTCAGGAGATATTTTTACGGCACGGCTGCCGCTAATTACCTTGTGACAGGAGTAACACCTGATGAGCAAAAAATTTGCCCGTTGCAGCCTTTATGTGCTGAGTATGGCCTGTTTGACCGTGCAGGCGGCGGAGCCACTCACCTCGCTGGATAAACCGGAAGGGCGGCTCGATATTATTGCCTGGCCGGGGTATATCGAACGCGGCCAGACTGACAAGCAGTACGACTGGGTCACCCAGTTTGAAAAAGAGACCGGGTGTCAGGTTAATGTCAAAACCGCCGCTACCTCTGACGAGATGGTCAGCCTGATGGCCAAGGGGGGCTACGATCTGGTGACCGCGTCGGGCGATGCCTCGCTGCGTCTGATCATGGGCAAACGCGTTCAGCCGATTAACACCGCGCTGATTGCCGGCTGGCGCACCCTCGACCCACGCATTGCGCAAGGGGCATGGTTTAACGTCGGCGGTAAAGCCTACGGCACGCCGTATCAGTGGGGGCCGAACCTGCTGATGTACAACACCCGCGTATTCCCGACGCCGCCGGACAGCTGGAGCGTGGTCTTCGTTAAACAGAACCTGCCGGACGGCAAAACCAATCAGGGACGCGTGCAGGCCTATGATGGCCCGATCTATATCGCTGACGCCGCGCTGTTTGTCAAAGCCACCCAGCCGCAGCTGGGGATCGAAGATCCCTATCAACTGACCGAAACCCAGTATAACGCGGTGCTGAAAGTACTGCGCGACCAGCAGCCGCTGATCCATCGCTACTGGCATGACGCTACCGTGCAGATGAACGACTTCAAAAACGAAGGGGTGGCCGCCTCAAGCTCGTGGCCCTATCAGGCCAACGGCCTGAAGGCTGAAGGCCAGCCCATCGCCACCGTGTTTCCGAAGGAGGGGGTGACCGGCTGGGCGGATACCACCATGTTGCACAGCGAAGCGAAGCATCCGGTCTGCGCCTACAAATGGATGAACTGGTCGCTCACGCCGAAGGTACAGGGCGATGTGGCGGCGTGGTTCGGCTCGCTCCCGGTGGTGCCAGAGGGGTGTAAAGCCAGCGCGCTGCTCGGTGATAAAGGCTGTGAAACCAACGGCTATGACCAGTTTACCCGGATCCATTTCTGGAAAACGCCGGTTGCCGAAGGCGGGAAATACGTGCCCTACAGCAGATGGACTCAGGACTATATTGCGATAATGGGCGGCCGCTAAGGACGGGAGGCAGACAATGACGTACGCGGTCGAGTTTCAGAATGTATCGCGCCTGTACGGCGATGTGCGGGCCGTAGATGGGGTTAGCATAGGCATTCGCGATGGGGAATTTTTCTCGATGCTGGGGCCCTCCGGTTCGGGTAAAACCACCTGCCTGCGGCTGATTGCCGGTTTCGAGCAGCTCTCCGGCGGCACCATCCGTATTTTCGGTCAGCCGGCCAGCGAACTGCCGCCCTGGCAGCGGGATGTGAATACGGTGTTCCAGGACTATGCGCTGTTTCCCCATATGTCGATCCTCGACAACGTCGCCTACGGCCTGATGGTCAAAGGCATGGCGAAGAAAGCGCGCCATGCCCGCGCCCAGGAAGCGCTGGAAAAGGTGGCCCTTGGCTTTGCTCATCATCGTAAGCCTTCTCAGCTCTCCGGCGGCCAGCGGCAGCGGGTCGCTATTGCCCGGGCGCTGGTGAACCAGCCGCGGGTGCTGCTGCTCGATGAGCCGCTGGGTGCGCTGGATTTGAAGCTGCGCGAGCAGATGCAGGTGGAGCTGAAAAAGCTGCAGCAGTCGCTGGGGATAACTTTTATCTTCGTGACCCACGACCAGAGCGAAGCGTTGTCGATGTCAGACCGCGTGGCGGTGTTTAACAATGGGCGCATCGAACAGGTGGATGCGCCGCAGGATCTCTATCTGCATCCGAAGACCGCGTTTGTCGCTGGCTTTGTCGGCACCGCCAACGTTTTTGAAGCCGAGGCGGCCCGGCGATTGTGCGGCATGCCGGGTAGCTGGTCGCTGCGTCCGGAGCATGTTCGCCTGCAGGGCGGCGGCGAGGTTCAGGTTCAGGGCGTAGTGCAGGCGGTACAGTATCAGGGGGCGGCGACGCGGATTGAGCTCAGGCTGGCGGAGGGGGACAAGCTGCTGGTCAGCCAGGCGAATATCGATGGCGCGGCGGCAGCCAGCGCCCCGCGAATGGGGCAAACGGTGCTGGCGTCATGGTCGCGGTCGGCGATGACCCCGCTGGAAAGCGGAGGCTGAGATGACCATGGCGATGATTCCTGCGCAGGCCGGGCGCGTATCCGGGATCTTCTGGCGTCGGCCAGCATTGGGCCTGTTTTTACTGCTGCTCGGGCCGCTGATGTGGTTTGGTATCGTCTATCTGGGATCGCTCCTGACCCTGCTGTGGCAGAGTATTTATACCTTTGACGACTTCACCATGTCGGTGACCAGCGACTTTACGCTGGCCAACCTGCGGGCGCTGTTCAATCCCGCCAATTACGACATTATTGTCCGTACCCTGGTAATGGCCCTGAGTGTGACGCTCGCCAGCGCCATGCTGGCGCTGCCGATGGCCTGGTACATGGCTCGCTATACCAGCGGCAAAATGAAGGCTTTCTTTTATATCGCGGTGATGCTGCCGATGTGGGCCAGCTATATCGTCAAAGCCTACGCGTGGGTACTGCTGCTGGCCAAAGATGGTGTGGCGCAGTGGTTTCTGGGCCATCTTGGACTGGAAGGGGCGCTGAATGCGCTTCTGACCGTCCCGGCGATCGGCGGCAACACCTTGTCCACCTCCGGGCTGGGACGCTTTCTGGTGTTCGTCTACATCTGGCTGCCGTTTATGATCCTGCCGGTGCAGGCGGCGCTGGAGCGCATTCCGGGCTCCTTGCTGCAGGCGTCGGCCGATCTTGGCGCCGGGCCACGACAGACCTTCCGCTATGTGGTTCTGCCGCTGGCTATCCCTGGTATTGCCGCCGGATCGATTTTCACCTTCTCGCTGACGCTGGGCGACTTTATCGTGCCGCAGCTGGTCGGGCCGCCGGGGTACTTTATCGGCAACATGGTCTACTCGCAGCAGGGGGCGATAGGCAATATGCCGATGGCGGCGGCGTTCACCCTCGTGCCGATCGTGCTGATTGCCCTTTATCTGGCGTTCGTGAAACGTCTGGGAGCCTTCGATGCACTCTGAACGCGCACCCTGGTATCTGCAACTGGCGACCTGGGGCGGCGTGGTGTTCCTCCACTTCCCGCTGCTGATCATTGCCATCTATGCTTTTAATACGGAGGATGCGGCCTTCAGCTTTCCGCCGCAGGGGCTGACGCTACGCTGGTTTAGCGAGGCAGCAGGGCGTAGCGATATTCTCGAATCCGTGACGTTGTCACTTAAAATTGCCGCCCTGTCGACGGCCATTGCCTTAGTACTTGGCACGCTGGCTGCAGGTGCCCTGTGGCGCAGCACTTTTTTTGGTAAGAATGCGGTATCGCTACTGCTGCTGTTACCGATCGCACTGCCGGGGATCATTACCGGCCTGGCGCTGCTGACGGCGTTTAAAGCCGTCGGTCTCGAGCCGGGGCTACTGACCATTGTGGTGGGGCACGCGACCTTTTGTGTGGTGGTGGTCTTTAACAACGTCATTGCCCGCTTTCGTCGGACCTCGTGGAGCCTGGTGGAAGCCTCGATGGACCTGGGCGCGACCGGCTGGCAGACCTTTCGCTACGTGGTGTTGCCCAATCTGGGATCGGCGCTGCTGGCGGGGGGAATGCTGGCCTTCGCCCTGTCGTTTGATGAAATTATCGTCACCACTTTTACCGCGGGGCATGAGCGAACATTGCCGCTGTGGTTACTGAATCAGCTGGGGCGGCCGCGCGATGTGCCCGTCACCAACGTTGTCGCGCTGTTGGTGATGCTGGTAACGACGATACCAATCTTAGGGGCCTGGTGGCTCACCCGCGACGGCGATAACGACGCCGGAAACGGGAAATAAAACCATGAAACAGGATAATGCTATGCAACACAACCTTTTGATAAACGGTAAGTTAGTGGCAGGTGAAGGCGAAAAGGTGCCGGTATACAACCCTGCGACCGGCGATGTGATCCTGGAGATTGCCGAAGCGACAGCGGCCCAGGTCGATGCCGCCGTTGAGGCGGCGGATCGGGCGTTCGATGCCTGGAGCCAGACAACGCCGAAAACGCGCTCGGAATGCTTGCTGAAGCTGGCGGACGCTATCGCGGCGCAGGCGGAGACCCTGGCGCAGCTGGAGTCGCTGAACTGCGGCAAGCCGTTGCACTGCGTGATTAACGATGAGATGCCGGCCATTGCGGACGTCTTCCGCTTCTTCGCCGGCGCCGCCCGCTGCCTGCCGGGAATGGCCGCCGGAGAGTATCTCGAAGGGCATACCTCAATGATCCGCCGCGACCCGGTGGGCGTGGTGGCCTCTATCGCCCCCTGGAATTATCCCCTGATGATGGCGGCCTGGAAGCTGGCCCCGGCGCTGGCGGCAGGCAATTGCGTGGTGATAAAACCCTCGGAGATCACCCCCCTGACGGCGCTGAAGCTGGCGGAGCTGGCAAAAGATATCTTCCCCGAAGGGGTGATCAACGTGCTGTTTGGCCGCGGCAAAACGGTAGGCGACCCGCTGACCTCGCATGCCAAAGTGCGAATGGTGTCGCTGACCGGGTCGATTGCCACCGGCGCCCATATCATCAGCCATACCGCCTCGTCGATCAAACGCACCCACATGGAGCTGGGCGGCAAGGCGCCGGTCATTGTTTTTGACGACGCGGATATCGATGCGGTAGTCGACGGGGTACGAACCTTCGGCTTTTATAACGCCGGCCAGGACTGCACGGCTGCCTGCCGGATCTACGCTCAGCAGGGTATTTACGACCAACTGGTGGAGAAACTTGGGGCGGCGGTGGCCAGCCTGAAAATGGGTGCGCCAGAGGATGCCTCTACCGAGCTGGGACCGCTGAGCTCGCTGGCGCATCTTGAAAGGGTTAGTGCCGCAGTGGAAGCCGCAAAGGCACTACCGCATATTAAGGTGGTCACCGGCGGTCGCCGGGCTGACGGCGCGGGCTATTACTTCCAGCCGACGCTGCTTGCCGGCGCCCGGCAGGAAGACGCCATTGTGCAGCGCGAAGTGTTTGGCCCGGTGGTCAGTGTGACGCCTTTCAGCGATGAAGCGCAGGCCCTGAGCTGGGCGAATGATTCCCAGTATGGTCTGGCGTCCTCAGTATGGACGAAAGATGTAGGCCGTGCCCACCGGCTTAGTGCCAGGCTGCAGTATGGCTGCACCTGGGTCAACACCCACTTTATGCTGGTGAGCGAAATGCCGCACGGCGGCCAGAAACTGTCGGGCTACGGAAAGGACATGTCGATGTATGGCCTTGAGGATTACACGGTGGTCCGCCATGTCATGGTTAAGCATGGCTAAAGCATTGACCCTTTAGTGGCTGGCGATGATTGCGCGACGGTTGTGTTAGTTCGCTAATAGTCACAATGGCAAAAATTGTCAAAACTCTGCGAGGGGGATATGAGATTATTCTGATGCCCCTTCAAGAGCTAAGCCAATGTGAGTGCCGGAGATAAGCGCCGGATGGGGTCCGCCAGTCACCCTGGGCGCGTCGCGCCCGGCGGGTGAGGCGACAGCGTCGCGGTTCGCGACCGTATACTGGCCTCTGCCTGTTGGCAGGGGCTTTTTTATGCCCGCCGCATCGCGGGATGAAGACCGAATGACCATCAGGAAACGCATCGTCTGGCCGCCATTCAGCGCTTGGTTTTTTTGCTCGGTAAACTGGCGCTACGACGGTCACGAATATAGGAAATAAGATTATACACCGCCGCGACCAGCAGGATCAGCGCGATGACCAGCGTGATGATTCCGGACATATCCACCTCGAAATATAAAAAGCGCCCTGGCGCCAAAACATTACTAATAGTTATGAATGTAAGTATTATCTGAATGGAAGGCAAATGATATTTGTTGTCATTTAGCGCTATTTTTGGCGATTAACCGCGAGATCCACAATGAAGGGGTTATGTAACAACGGCTTGTAGCGGCCTTTTATCGTATTAAGATGGAGGCCCTGCGCGGAATATCGCATTTTTGGTGAATGCGGCGACAATCTTTTCCCCCTGAGAACGGGGACATATTATCTTTATCAGACCAATGGAATTGCCCTGAACCGAAATTATTTCACGACTATAAATAAGGATTTAATATTTGCTGTTATTGCATGATATTTGTTCTGAATATTAAATATTCCGTGAGTCCGGCCAAAATGCGGGCTGCAGGCGGGTTGCGGGTGCTCCCGGGTTTGACTTTCCGTCGCTGCTCATGCGATCATTTAGCGCATATTAGGTTTTAACGTTGATGTCGTTGTGAAAATTTTGGCTTTTATTCTGCTGGCTATCGGCGCTGTGACGCTGAGCTATGGTAACGCCCCGGCAAAACGCATTCAGGGCTGTGAGAACGCGGGAGTGGGGCAGGCCGTCTGCGCTGCCGCCGAATGGGATAGCGAACAGATGAATTTTCTGCCGCACTATAACCCGGAGCTTAATAAGGTTATTGCGGCAGGCCAGGCAGCACCTGTCGCTTATAACCTTTATAATATCGCCCGTGTTCGCGCGTAAAAAAGCAGCCCCTGGGGGCTGCTTTTTTAGGTTTCGTTGCTGAGTAAAATCATTAAAACCAGCCAAATCTCACGGAGAGCAGGCTGATAAGTACGCACGCGGCGCAGACATTAATCAGAATGACGGTTTTGCTGGAGACATCCATAACGCCACCTTAATGAGTAAGTCCATAAAGGTATAGTACGGCGCCTGCGGTTGCGCTATCGGATTAAGACGAATCAGGCTTTATTCTCAATATTCAGCCCGTTTCAGAATTTGTTATACAGGTATCTCTGAATCACGACGTCATGGCAGATAATCATCCCACCATGGAACGCCCCTCAGGGAAGGAAGAGTAAGAATGACGTTATATCAAAAAATGCTGGTGTTTTACGCCATTATGGGCGTGATATGCGCCGTGATTAGCTGGTTTTTGACCAAAGAGAGCCGGGTGATCCGCCTGCTGGCGGCCCTGTTGATCGGCGCCACCTGGCCGTTCAGCTTCCCGATGGCGCTGCTCGTCTCGCTGTTTTAACCCCAGATGCCGGACGGCAGAAAAGGGTGGCGGAAAGGGTAAGGTTACTGTATAAAAAACCAGTAATTTTATCATGGAGGCATACAGGTGAACGGTTTCTTTTCTTCCGTCGCAGGCGCCACGCTGCGTTGGCTCGATCTTCCGGGAGATGGCCTCCCGGTGGTGTTTATCCACGGTCTCGGCTGCGCGTCATCCTACGATTATCCCCGCGTCGCCAGCGATCCTGCGCTGAACGGACGGCGTAAAATACTCATCGATCTGCCAGGCTTCGGCTACAGCGATAAACCGCACGACTTTAGTTACAACATACATATTCAGGCACGGGTCGTGGAGCAGCTACTTAACCATCTGCGCCTGCAGCGCTTCGCGCTGTTCGGTCATAGCATGGGAGGAAGCATCGCCATCGAAGCGGCGGGGCTGCTGGGCGAGCGCGTGACCACGCTGCTGGTCTCTGAACCCAATCTGTTTGCCGGCGGCGGTGAGTA
Source organism: Klebsiella sp. PK18 (assembly GCF_057784655.1). Lineage (NCBI taxonomy): Bacteria > Pseudomonadati > Pseudomonadota > Gammaproteobacteria > Enterobacterales > Enterobacteriaceae > Klebsiella > Klebsiella sp. PK18. The sequence continues at coordinate 2,426,899 of NZ_CM173493.1, forward strand.
CAGCAGGCGCATTGCGGCGCAGACAGAGGCGGCCTTTATTGCCGAAGGCTATGCCAGAATGCTGGCTGAGGAGCGCTCGCCATGGGCTGGCTGTTTGCAAAACAGCGCGCCCTGGGCCGTCTGGCGGGCCGCCAGCAGCCTGATGCGTGGCAGCGATACCCCCTGGTTTACTCAGCTCTGCCAGCTGCACTGTCAAAAAAGGCTCATCGTCGGTGAGCTCTCCCTGCCTTATGCCGATATTGACCTGGCTGAGGCGCAAGGGATCCCGGTCGGGATTGTGCCCCGCGGGGGGCACTCGATGGCGTGGGAGAATCCGCAAGGGCTGGCGCAGATCATCGCCAGCCAGGGTTAAAAGAATACCGGCTCAGAAAGGGAGTTCGCGGGGCTGGGTCTGGAGTGTTATCCAGCGCAGCTCGGTGAATTCCGCGATGCCGGCCCGCCCCCCAAAGCGGCCATAGCCCGAGGCTTTGCAGCCGCCAAACGGCATTTGCGCTTCATCATGCACCGTTGGGCCATTGATATGGCAAATGCCCGTTTGCAGACGTTGCGCCACGTTCCACGCTCTGGCGCTGTCGCGGCTGTAGACCGCAGCGGAAAGACCGTATTCACTGTCGTTGGCTACCGTCAGCGCCTCTTCTTCATTCTTAACCCGAATAATCGCTTTTACCGGGCCGAAGGACTCTTCGTTCCACAGCCGCATCTCGCGGGTCACGCCGTCCAGCAAGGTCGGCGCCATGTGGGTATCGCAGGCTTTACCACCGGTTAGCAGGCGAGCGCCTTTGGCTAACGCATCGTCGATTAAGGCGTTGCAGCGGATGATGGTGTTCATATCAACCACCGGCCCCGTCAGGCTGGCGGGCAGGGCGGCGGCGCGCCTGGCCAGCAGCGGGATAAACACCTCTGCTACGGCGTTGTCGACAATAATGCGCTCGGTGGACATGCAGATCTGGCCGGCGTTGGCGAAGGCGCCAAAAACCGCGCCCGCCGCCGCTTGCTCGATATCAGCATCGTCCAGCACCAGCAGCGGCGCTTTACCGCCGAGCTCCAGCACCGCTGGTTTAAGATATTGCCCGCAGGTGCGGGCGATAATCCGCCCCACCGGCGTGGATCCGGTAAAGTTAACGCGCCGCACCGCCGGGTGGGCGATCAGCGATTCCACCAGCGCCGGCGCATCTTCAGGCGCACAGGTAAGATAGTTCACCACCCCCGGTGGGAAGCCCGCCGCGTCAAGGGCGTCGATAATCAGTCCCTGAGTGGCCGGCGACAGCTCCGCGCCCTTGAGGATCACTGCGTTGCCGCAGGCCAGCGGCGTTGCCAGCGCCCGGGTAGCCAGAATCAGCGGTGCGTTCCACGGCGCCATGCCCAGTACCACCCCCGCCCCCTGGCGGACGCCCATCGCCAGGTTGCCCGGCACGTTGGAGGGAATAATTTGCCCTTCAATTTGGGTGGTCAGCGCCGCCGCTTCGCGCAGGATATCGGCCGCCAGATGAACGTTAAAGCCGGCCCAGTGCGCGGTCGCGCCGGTCTCCGCCGCCATGGCGGCGATAAATTTAGCCTCCCGCAACAGCATATGTTCCGCCGCGTCGAGCAGTAAACGGCGTCGTTCCGCCGGAGAGGTATCACGCCACAGCGGGAAGGCTTTGGCCGCGGCTTCGACGCAGCGTTTGCCGTCGGCGAGACTGGCGGCCGCGGCCACCGAGGCGACGTCGTCGTGGGCCGGGTGGCGTCGGGTAAAGGTGCGGCGGCCTTCGGCATCGTGCCACTGGCCGTCAATGTACAGATTGCAGGTGATTGTCATGGTGGAAACCTCTTGTTCTGCGGTTCCCCCAGTGTACCGGGCACTACTGACAGTGAGCGTGAGCAGGGCGGTTATCGCACATTTTTTTGCAGGAATTATGTGTGGCTCACAACATCCCGACACTTGCTGGCGTAAAAAACAGCGCTACGCCGATTAAACCAGCGATTTCAGCGTGATTTGCATAAGGTGATAGCCATTGATTATTTGCCGGGGGCGGGCGCCTGTGCTGATATTACGGTTCTTATAATCAATAATCAGGACTTATAACCATGTCTACAGGGAAAACCACGCTGGCGCTGCTGCTGAGCGCACTGCTGCCGGCCGGCGCCGCCTGGGCCGCAGGCAATGACACACTAGTCTACTGCTCAGAAGCCTCTCCGGAGTCCTTTAATCCGCAAATCGCCAGTTCCGGCCCGTCGTTCGTCGCCAGCTCGCAGGTGCTGTATAACCGCCTGGTCACCTTTGACCCGGTGAAGAACACGCCGATCCCGTCGCTGGCCACCGAGTGGCACGTCTCTGAGGATGGCAAAACCTGGACCTTTACTCTGCGTCAGGGGGTGAAGTTCAACAGCAACAAATTCTTCAAACCAACCCGCGATTTTAACGCCGACGACGTCCTGTTTTCCGTGCTGCGCCAGATGGATCCTCAGCATCCCTATCACAAAGTGTCGCAGGGGAACTATGAGTACTTCCACGACGTGGGCCTCGATAAGTTGATTAAGTCGGTGAAAAAGGTCGATGACTATCACGTCCAGTTCGTGCTTAACGAGCCGAACGCGGCGTTTCTTGCCGACTGGGGCATGGACTTCGCCTCTATTCTGTCGGCGGAGTATGGCGAGGCGATGCTGAAGAAAGGGACGCCGGAGAATGTTGATAACTGGCCTGTCGGTACCGGGCCGTATGCCCTGCAGCAGTATAAAGTGGATTCCCAAATCCGCTATATCGCCAATCCCCACTACTGGGAAGGCGAGGTGCCGACTAAGCACCTGATCTTCTCCATTACGCCGAACGTCGAGACCCGTCTGGCGAAACTGCAGACCAACGAGTGCCAGATTATTCCTGCGCCTTCGCCGGTTCAGTTCCCGGTGATTAAGGGCAATAAAGATCTGGCGCTGCATGCGGTTGAGGCGCTGAATGTCGGCTATCTGGCGTTCAACACGGAGAAAAAACCGTTTGATAATGTGCTGGTGCGCCAGGCATTAAACTATGCCACCGACAAGCAGGCGATCGTCAAGGCGGTATTCCTCGATTCCGGCAGCGTGGCGAAATCACCGATCCCGTCGACGATGCTCGGGTATAAGAAAGATCTCCCGGACTATGATTACGATCCGCAGAAAGCCAAAGCGCTGCTCAAGCAGGCGGGTCTGGAGCAAGGAGCGGAAGTAACCCTGTGGTCGATGCCGGTCCAGCGTCCGTACAACCCGAACTCGAAGCGGATCGCCGAAATGATCCAAAACGACTGGGCTAAAGTGGGCGTCAAAGCGAAGATTGTCAGCTACGAATGGGGCGAATACCTTGCCGGTATGCGCAAAGGGGAGCACGACAGCGCCCTGTATGGCTGGATGTCGGACAACGGCGACCCGGACAACTTTGCCGGTACGCTGCTCAGCTGTGATAATATCCAGACCGGCTCCAACGCCGCTCGCTGGTGCGATAAGTCCTATGACGCGCTGGTGAAGAAAGCGCTGCTGGTGAGCGATCCGCAGGCACGTGCCAAACTCTATGAACAGGCGCAAGAGATCTTCTACCAGCAGGCGCCGTGGATCACCCTGGCGACCGGCAAGACCTTCTATGCCACCCGTAGCAACGTCAGCGGCTACCGCGTGAGCATGATGGGGAGCGATTTTTCCAAAGCGAAGCTGAATTAAGCGAAAGGAGAACCGGATGGCACATCTGGATGAGGTTATCGTCAAAGTCGATGACACCCTTGCCGAGGGCGTTATCACTCATATGAATGAGCTGCTGATCGCCCTGAGCGATGATCCACAACTCAGCCGTGAGGAACGCTATACCCAGCAGCAGCGCCTGCGCACTGCCATCGCCCACCATGGGCGACAGCATCAGGAAGAGCAGGACGCACGCCGCGAGCAGCTGACGAAAGGCGGCGCGATCCTCTGAAGATGCGCTCAGAACTGGCGCCTGGCCACCAGCCAGGCGCCCACCACCAGCATCACCGCGCCGCATACCGGCCCAATCAGCGCCCGCACCGGCACGCCGTGGGCGCGAACTAAATCCATGATCAACCCGCCAACCAGCTGGCTGGCGACCAGTACCGCAATGGTGGTGGCCGCGCCCACGGTCTGATAGCCGCTGATGCTGGCGAAGACGAAAAAGGACCCCAGCAGGCCGGGGATCAGCGTCCACCACTTCACGCTCAGGGCCAGCTCCTGAAAGCCGGCGACGCCCTGGCGCAGCAGTAACATCGTCACGAAAATAACGATCCCCACCAGCGAATTGAGCAGCATGGCGATAAGGATCGTCGACGCCGACTGGGTGATGCGCACCATCAGGGTATTCTGCACCACGAGACCAACGCCGGCGGCAACCAGACAGGCGAGGGTGAGCGACGCATTCATGCCTTGCCGTCCGGGTCCTGACGCTCATCCAGCTGCAGCTGCATAAAGGTGAGATCCAGCCAGCGACCAAATTTGGTTCCTACCTGCGGCATCTGCCCGGTGGTGATAAAGCCCAGCGTTTCATGCAGATGCAGCGAAGCGTGGTTCTGCGATTCAATACCGGCGACCATCACATGTTTATTCAGCCGACGCGCTTCGGCGATCAGCGCAACCAGCAGTTTGCGACCCAGCCCTTTCCCCTGATGATCGGGGTGAACGTACACCGAATGCTCCACGGTGTGGCGGAAACCGTCAAACGCGCGCCAGTCGCCAAACGAGGAATAGCCGGTGATGACGCCGTTTTCCTCGTTCACCAGCACCGGAAAGCCGGCCAGCTGGCGGGCTTCAAACCACGCGATACGGTTGTCGGTATCCACGGTTTTATCATTCCAGATGGCGGCGGTATGCACGACGGCGTGGTTATAGATCTCGGCGATCGCTGCACAGTCGTCTTTAATGGCAGGGCGGATGGACATAGCAAACCTCAGTTTTTTGTACACTATAGTAGTACGATATTATTACAATAATGAACATCGCGCTGTCATCCGTTTTCCGCATAATTTTTACGGATGACCCGGTAAGCACGCGACCCGACGAGCAGTTGTGTAATGGGTGGGTGCACACTATAGTATTACGTTATGAATACTATAGAAGACAACCTCAATCAGCGCATCAGTGCGCGCATCCGCATCGAGCGTGAGTCCCGCGGTTGGTCGCTGAACGACCTCGCCGAACGGGCCGGCGCCTCGCGGGCGATGATCCATAAAATCGAGCGCGGCGAAAGCAGCCCGACGGCCTCGATGCTGGGCCGTCTTTCCGGCGCCTTCGGCATCAGTATGTCGACGCTGATCGCTCGGGCGGAAATGCAGGAGGGTAAGCTGCTGCGCTTTGCCAGCCAGCCGGTGTGGCACGACCCGCAAAGCCACTATCTCCGCCGCCACGTCTCGCCGCGCAGCGATCTGCCGATAGATCTGGTGCAGATTGAGCTGCCGCCCGGCAGCGATGTGCCCATGCCGGCCTCTTCCTATGCGCTCGCCCGCCAGCTGATCTGGCTGCAGCAGGGCGAGCTGGTGTTTGTCGAAGGGACTACCCGTCATGAGATGCAGAAGGGGGATTGTCTGGAGCTTGGCCCGCCCAACGATTGTCGCTTTATCAATGAATCCGCGGAGACCTGCGTCTATCTGGTGGTTCGCCTTAATCAATCGCCATCCGGCTCTTAATGGTAAAGCACGTTGCGCATAAAGCAGCTAGCCTCAGTACTGTCTGCTAACAAGAGGAGTTTGCTATGACAGATCAACCGCAACGCCATCGCCGCTGGGTACTGGCTTCCCGCCCCCATGGTGAACCGACGGCAGAGAATTTCCGCCTGGAAGAGAGCGAGGTGCCGACGCCGGGGCCGGGGCAGGTTCTGCTGCGTACCGTTTTTTTATCGCTCGATCCCTATATGCGCGGGCGCATGAGCGACGCGCCTTCTTATTCGCCACCGGTGGCCATTGGCGCGGTGATGGTGGGAGGGACCGTGAGTCGCGTGGTCAGCTCAAATCATGCCGATTATCAACCCGGCGACTGGGTGCTGGGCTACAGCGGCTGGCAGGATTATGAACTCTCCGACGGCAACGGACTGGTGAAGCTGGGTGACGACCCGCAACACCCGTCATGGTCGCTGGGAGTTCTGGGGATGCCGGGCTTCACCGCCTACATGGGATTGCTGGACATCGGCCAGCCGAAGGCGGGCGAAACGCTGGTGGTCGCTGCGGCGACCGGGCCGGTTGGCGCCACGGTCGGACAGATCGGCAAAATTAAGGGCTGCCGCACCGTCGGCATCGCTGGCGGCGCGGAGAAGTGTCGGTATGCGGTTGAGACGTTAGGCTTTGATGTCTGCCTTGACCATCGTGCGGATGATTTTGCCGAACAGCTGGCCCAGGCCTGCCCGCAGGGCATTGACGTTTACTACGAAAACGTCGGCGGCAAGGTTTTTGACGCGGTGCTGCCGCTGCTGAATACCGCAGCGCGGGTACCGGTCTGCGGGCTGGTAAGCGGCTATAACGCCACCGGTTTGCCAGACGGACCGGATCGTCTGCCGCTGCTGATGGCGACCATCCTCAAGAAGCGCATCCGGATGCAGGGCTTTATTATCGGCCAGGATTACGGGCATCGGATCGCGGAATTCCAGCAGCAGATGGGGCGCTGGGTGCAAGAGGGGAAAATTAAATATCGCGAACAGCTGATCGACGGTCTGGATCAGGCGCCGCAGGCGCTGATCGGCCTGTTAAAAGGTGAGAACTTCGGTAAGGTGGTGATCCGCGTCGCGGCGGACGACTAGTCCGGCGGATCCGACTTACTCTGCCCCTTTTCCCGTGAGGGAAAAGGGGCATGGGAGGCGTGTCAGGCGTAAAAAGCTAACCGCTGGGCCAGCAGATCGACAAAGGCTTCACGGTCGACATCCAGCATCAGGGTAGTATTGGGCCGATTGCCGGTCAGATGGTAGTAATCGACCACCGTCATCCCCTGGGTATATTTTCCTTCCGTTTCCACGCCGACCCAGCGTTCGATAGTGGTAAAGATCTCCGGCTTGAGGAGCCAGGCGATGGTGCAGGGATCGTGCAGCGGCGCGCCGTCGAAGCCCCACTTTTCATCCTTGTGGTAGGCCATAAAGAAGTCGAGCAGCTCGGCGACAATGGACGACACCGGATTGCCAATCTGGCGGAATCGCTCGATATCGGCAGGAAGGATTTGCGCCTTATGGGTGACGTCAAGGCCCGCCATCACCACCGGGATCCCGGACTGAAAGACCATTTCCGCGGCCTGCGGATCGACGAAAATATTAAACTCCGCCGCCGGCTGCCAGTTGCCCAGCCCCATTGCGCCCCCCATGATCACGATGCGGGCGATTTTCGCGTGCAGCTCCGGGTGGCTGGCGAGCAGCAACGCCACGTTAGTCTGCGGCCCGGTGGCCACCAGAGTCACCGGCTCCTGGCTTTCCCGCAGCACCCTGGCCATCAGCTCGACGGCGGTGCAGTTCTGCGGGGCAAAGGTTGGTTCCGGCAGGCTCGGGCCATCCAGTCCGCTCTCGCCGTGCACGTTATCGGCGATGATCAGATCGCGCATCAACGGCTTCCACGCGCCGCCGGCCACCGGGATATCCGGCCGGTTCAGCAGCGTCAGCATACGCAGCACGTTGCGCAGGGTCTTCTCCGGGGTCTGGTTGCCCGCGGAAGCGGTGACGGCTTTCACCTCCAGCTCCGGAGAGGCGAGGGCGAGGACCAGGGCGATCGCGTCATCATGTCCCGGATCGCAATCAATCATCATCGGCAGTGCCATAGCAGCTCCTTGTTGGCGTTGTTCTGTGACCAGACTAACGCTGTGAGGCGAGGCAGACGAGATGGTGTGCAGAATAGTGTGATGGAGGCCACGATTGCTGCGATGGCATCGCGTATCGTCAGGCGATCGTCGGCAGTCATATTGCCTCACCTTGCGATGGCGCAAGCTGGCGCCCGCCGCGGCGCGATATAATAGAAAAATTGCTAATCCTTACGGATATTAATGGTTTGCTTTTCGGTGAGCGGATTCTTATCCTTAAGAAAACTCGAGAGGTTATTACGATGAAAGATGTAGTAGATAAATGCAGCACCAAAGGCTGCGCCATTGATGTCGGTACCATCATTGATAACGAGGACTGCGTCTACCGGGCTGAGAAAATGTTCCCGAGCCGCGAAGAAGCGGAATCCACCGTAGCCGCCGTGCGCGAACGTGCTGCCGCCGCGGCGCCGGCCAGTGAACCGCCGCAGGTCGATTACACCATCGCCGCCGTTGGCGACGCGGTGAAACTCGACCTCTCCATCGCTTTCTCCTGCCAGGCGGAAAAGATCATTTTCGAGTTATCCCTGCGAAATCTGCTTTAACCCGCGTCCGTGGGGAAAACGCCACATCGTTAAGCCTTCCCCGCCAATCACCGCCGGCGGGGAAGGGGCGTGTTATTCGAAGCGCCAGGCGAGGTTCAGGCCGATGCCGTAGTTGCGTCCGGGAGCAGGCTCGTAGTAGCGCCCGTTGGACTCGTTTACGATAACGGACCCGACGTACTCCCGGTCGAACAGATTGTCGACGCGGCCGAACAGATCCATGTCCATCCTGCCGTAGCTCCATTTATAGCCGGTCGTCAGGCCAACCACCGTCCAGGAAGGCGCTTTAGCCGTGTTTTCGTCATTGGCCATGATGTCGCTCATGTAGCGAATATCGCTGCCGGCGTACCAGCCCTGCTCCGGCTGATAGCCAAAGGAGGCGTAGCCCATATTGCGCGCGATCCCCGGAATGCGGTTGCCGTTGCAGCTGGCGTCGTCGCAGACGTTGGTGCGATAGGTCGCGTCCAGCCAGGTCCAGGCCGCCTTCAGACGCCAGCTCTCGCCAAACTGCTGATCCAGCCCCAGCTCCATCCCCTGACGACGGGTCTTGCCGGCGTTTTTATAGCTGGTGCGCCCGCCGCTGCTGCTGTCGACTACGATCTCATTATCGGTATTGGTCTGGAACAGGGCGGCGGTGAGCAGCCCATTGCCGAGCCGCGTCTTACTGCCGATCTCCACTGTGTCATTGGTGGAGGGCTTCAGGCCGAAATTAAGGCCGCTCTGGTTATCGGAGCGGTATGACAGTTCGTTAATGGTCGGCGTCTCGAAGCCGCGGCCAGCGGAGAGGTAGACGTTCCACGCGTCGGTCAGAGCATACTTCAGCGAGCCTGCGGGCAGCCACTTGTGATAGCTGGCATCACCGCTGTCATCGCCATTGCCTGGGGTGATGTAGTAGTCATTCGAGTCGAACCATACTGAGCTGTAGCGAACCCCGGCATCGAGCGAGAGTTTGTCCGTTAACTGCCACTGGGTCTGCAGGTAGGGGTCGACGTTCCACATCAGGTTGCGTTCGTTACGGCGCAGCGCACCCTGTTCGCCATACTGCGGCGCACCGTTGACCATCACAAAGTTTTCATACCCTTTACGGCGCTCGCTCATGTTCTCGTAATCGAGACCGGCGGTCAGGGTGACGGGCACAAGCAGCTCTCCGCGATGGGTCAGGCGGGTATCGATTCCCTGGTAGTGACGGGTGAGGTCGATCACCCCGCCGGCATGGCTCGGTTTCAGCTGCGGCGCGCGCGGGATCGACTGGAACTGCGTGGTTTCACGTTCACCGGCGTACATCATGACGCTGAGATCGTCCTGGGCGCTCAGCTGGCGCTCGTAGCGCAGGCCGGCCTGGGTCTGCCGGGTATTCTTGCGGGTATTATACTGGTCGCCGCGCGGCGACTGGCGCGGGTTATCGCGCCATTCGTCGGCGGTTAAGCCGCCGGCGTCATTGGCTTTGATATCCACGCTGTTCAGCAGCAGCGTCAGCTTACTGACATCGTTGATGCGCACCCCCAGTCGGGCGTTCGCCAGATTTTTGCGTGCGCCGCTGTGATCGCGATTGCCATGAGTGGTGAAGCGGTTGGTCGAGACCGTGTAATCCACATCGCCTGCATGGCTGCCGTCGCCAACGGCGCCAGTGGCCTTCATCCCGTAGTGCCAGGTACCGAAGCTGCCATAGTAGCTGCTGGCTTCCACGGTGGGCGGCTGGGTGCCGGTCTGGCTGGTGACGTTGATCACCCCGCCGGACGAGTTACCGTACAGGGCAGAGAAGGGGCCGCGCAGCACCTCAATGGTGTCGACGCTGCCAATATCGATATTCGAGGTCTGCCCCTGGCCGTCTGGCATGGTCGCCGGAATACCATCGACATAGATGCGTAGCCCGCGCACGCCATAGGTGGAGCGAGAGCCAAACCCGCGAATCGACAGTTGCAGATCCTGGGCATAGTTTTGCCGGTTCTGCACCTGCAGGCCCGGTACGGCGCCCAGTGATTCAGAGAGATTGACGCGCGGGGCGGCCTGGCGCATTTCATCCCCATTGACCACGCTGACGGCGGCGGGGGTATCCAGTTCAGAAACAGTGGTTGGCGCGGCGGTCACCACCATGGTTTGTTCATCAGCGGTCTGGGCCGCGGCAATCAGCGGTAGCAGCAGCGCCGGCAGGGCGGCGTGACGCACGGACAGGATTTTCATCGATAGTACTCGGGAGACGAACCAAATGGAACATATGTAGATATGTTACCCCGTTTGTAAAACATTTGAAAATTATTAACCGCCGTTGGTTAACGGATAGTGCTTCTTGCTGATGAATTTACCGAACAACAACAATTAGCGCTCCACTTTGATATAAATAATGATTACTATTCGCATTCAAAAATAAGGGTAAAGCCAGGACTTTACCGCCGGAAGCGATGTCGGGTCAGCACATACTGGTTTATCAAAGGGAGTCGTCATGTCACTACGTCATTTTGCCGCGCCGCGTATGCGCCATTCACTGTTATTCACCTCTCTGCTGCTGGCAGGTAGCTTTAGCGCCCACGCTGCGGATGAGATGCTGCGTAAGGCCGTCGGAAAAGGGGCCTACGAAATGGCCTACAGCCAGCAGGAGAACGCGTTATGGGTCGCCACGTCGCAGAGTCGCTCACTGGACAAGGGCGGTATTGTTTATCGTCTTGACCCCACCACCCTGGACGTGACGCAGATTATTCACAACGATCTGAAGCCGTTCGGCGCTGCTATCAACCATGCCACCGGCACGCTGTGGTTTGGCAATACCGTCGACAGCACCGTCACCGCCATTGACGCCAAAACCGGCGCCGTGAAAGGGCGTCTGGTGCTGGACGAGCGTCAGCGCAGTGAAACCGTACGCCCACTGCAACCGCGCGAGCTGGCGGTCAATGAGCAGACCAACACGGTCTACATTACCGGTCTGGGCAAAGAGAGCGTGATTTGGGTGGTAGATGGCGCGACCCTGAAGCTGAAAACCACTATTACCGGCACCGGGGCAATGGCGACGGGTCTGGCGATCGATCCGCAGGCGAAACGCCTCTATACCACCAATGCCGACGGCGAACTGCTGACCATCGACAGCGAGAGCAATACCATTGTTTCGCGCAAGAAATTGCAGGACGATGGCAAAGCACACTTCTACTTAAACCTGAGCCTTGATACCGCCGGTCACCGCGCCTTTATTACCGACAGCAAGCAGCCGGAAGTGCTGGTGGTCGATACCCGCGATGGTAAGGTGCTGGAGAAAATCGCCGCGCCGGAATCGCTGGCGGTGCTGTTTAACCCGACGCGTAATGAAGCCTATGTGACGCACCGTAAGGCCGGGGAAGTCAGCGTTATCGATGGCAAGCGCTACAAGATCGTGAAGACCTTTAAAACGCCGACTCACCCCAACAGCCTGGCGCTTTCTGATGACGGCAAAACGCTGTATGTCAGCGTGAAACAGGCTTCCAGCCGTGAGAAAGAGGCCACCGCGCCGGACGACGTGATCCGCATCGCGCTGTAAGATGCCCGGGGCGACGACGATCGGTCAAGGTCGCGCCCCGCATGCCGCCCGGCACCTCACCCTCTGTTACAAACGCGTATTGGCCTGATAAACCAGATGGTTATACACTTAACGCTTTCCCGCCTTGCGCGGGCAGTGGTAATCAGTGGAGATAAAATGAAAAAGCCATTTATGGTGATTTGCGCCGGTGCGATGCTGGCGCTGCTGGCAGGCTGTTCGTCCAACTACGTTATGACCACCAAAAGCGGTCAGACGATCGTCACCCACGGCAAGCCGCAGCTGGATAAAGAAACGGGGATGACCAGCTATATCGATGAGTCTGGTAATAAGCGGGAAATTAACAGTAGCGACGTGTCGCAGCTGGTTGAGGATAACTAAATCCTGACCTCCCGGTTTGTCCGTCGCGGGCAAACCGGGAGTCCTGCCAGTTACTTCCTGAGCGTCGGCGCCGTACTGTGGATCGCATGCACGCGTTTACGCACGCCAAACCAGCCAGCTACCAGCAGCACCGCCAGTAATGGAATTGAGCCAATGGTGTAAGTGCCGTTCGGATAATCGAAGGCCATCAGCACCAGCACACTGAACAGGAACAGCAGCGTCAGCCAGGAGGTGAATGGCGCCCCCGGCATTCTGAAGCTCACCTTCGCCGCTTTTCCTTCCTTGATCGCTTTGCGCAGACGCATCTGACACACCACGATAAAGCCCCAGGAAGCAATGATCCCCAGCGACGCGACGTTCAGCACGATCTCAAACACCTGCGACGGCACCAGATAGTTGAGGAACACCCCCACCACATACACCGCCAGCGTCGCCAGGATCCCGGCGTAAGGGACGTGGTGACGGCTCATCTTCGACATAAACTTCGGCGCGGAGCCCCCCATCGACATGGAGCGCAGGATACGTCCGGTGCTGTAGAGGCCGGAGTTGAGGCTGGAGAGGGCGGCGGTTAACACCACGATGTTCATTACGCTGCCGATATACGGTACGCCCAGTTTGGAGAAGAAGGTGACGAACGGGCTCTGTCCTGCCTGGTAGGCGGTCCACGGCAGGAGCAGCACCAGCAGCACCACCGAACCGACGTAGAACAGGCCGATACGCCAGATCACGCTGTTGATGGCCTTCGGTACCATCGACTCCGGATCTTTACACTCACCGGCCGCGGTGCCCACCAGTTCAATGGAGGCGAAGGCAAAGACCACGCCCTGCACCAGCACCAGCGCCGGCAGAAGGCCGTGAGGGAAGAAGCCGCCGTTATCGGTGATCAGATGGAAGCCGGTGGCATTGCCGTCCAGCGGCTTACCGGAGCCGAGGAAAATGGTGCCGACCACGAGGAACGCAACGATCGCCAGCACTTTGACCAGCGCGAACCAGAACTCCATCTCGGCGAACCATTTTACGCCGATCATGTTCATGGTACCGACGATTGCCAGCGCGCCAAGGGCGAAGACCCACTGTGGCACATCGCCAAACGCGCCCCAGTAGTGCATATACAGCGCCACGGCGGTGATATCGACGATCCCGGTCATGGCCCAGTTAACGAAGTACATCCAGCCGGCCACGTAAGCGGCCTTTTCACCGAGGAATTCCCTGGCATAGGAGACGAAGCTGCCGCTCGAGGGTCGGTGGAGAACCAGTTCGCCGAGGGCGCGAAGAATAAAGAAGGAGAAGATGCCGCAGACCAGATAGACCAGGGCGAGCGCTGGCCCTGCCATTTGTAAACGTGCCCCGGCACCGAGGAACAAACCGGTACCGATAGCGCCGCCGATGGCGATCATCTGTACCTGACGGTTGCCCATCGCTTTGTGATAACCCGCTTCATGTGAGTTGAGCCAGTGGCGTTTCGCAGCATGGTGCTCCGCTGCAGTGTCGTGTTTCGTATTCATTGATGTATCAGTTTCCTGTCAATGCCCATGTTTGCAGCCGGAGTGGATGACGGCTGGCACATTATGCTGGCTTTCTCATCATTCTGACGTAGGAGATAAGCTCAGACATGGCGCTGAATCCTACACGTAACGTAATAGTTACGCACCTAAAACATTTACCGATAGCATTTGACAGATTTATCAATGAGATCAGCGTCGCAGAGTTTCCAGCAACAGAGTGAAAGCGCTGGTATGCTGGCGTCGACTGGGGTAGTAGAGATGGTAGCCGGGGAAGGTGGGGGTCCAGTCCGCCAGCACTTGCACCAGCCGGCCACTGGCTAAGGCCTCCGCCACGCAGTCATCCGGAACGTAGGCCAGACCGAGGCCCGCCTCCGCCGCATCGATGCGCTGCGGCAGGCTGTTGAGGATCACTTGCCCCTCCACCCGGACCTGGATATCCCGACCGTCGCGGGCAAACTCCCAGGCGTAAAGTCCACCTCGTGTCGGCAGGCGCAGATTGATGCAGCGATGCTGCGCAAGATCCCAGGGCGTCTGCGGCGTACCGGCCTGCTGCAGATAGGCTGGCGAACCCACTACCGCCATCCGCATATCCGGGGCAATGCGCACGGCAATCATCTCTTTCGCCACCTGTTCGCCGAGTCGCACCCCGGCGTCAAACCGGCCATCCACGATATCCGTGAGGCCATTATCAACAGTGATTTCGATGTTAATATCCGGATATTGCAGCATAAATGGCTTTAGCGCCGGCCAGAGTACGGTGCTGGTGGCATGCTCCCCGGCGGTGATGCGCAGGTTGCCCGCCGGGCGTTCGCGCGTATCGCGCAGCGCGGTCAGCGCCCGCTCCATCTCCTCCAGATGCGGACCGAGGCGCTGTATCAGTCGCTCACCCGCCTCGGTCGGTACCACGCTGCGGGTGGTGCGGGTCAGCAGCCGCACATCGAGACGCGCTTCGAGATGGCGCATGGCATGGCTGAGCGCCGACTGTGACACGCCGAGCTGGGCCGCTGCGCGGGTAAAGCTGCGCTCACGCGCCACCACCATAAAGGAGAGCAGATCGTTTACGTTCTCTTTTAGCATAATCTTTCCGGATTGATGAATACCGCTCACAGGTACGCAGAGTGTAAGCCCGACGGAGGGGAGGCGCCAGTCTGATAGCCGGACGCAGTGGAGCAGAATGACCACCACGGTTAACAACGCAGGGTTTAATTCATCAAGACGGTGAATGTGATGTAAGATGTCCAAAAAACTGCAGCGCCAGGCGAACCCACACAATGACACCCTTACACTTTCATAAATATCACGGGCTGGGTAATGATTACCTGGTATGCCATCGCGACGTTGCCGAACAGTTGAGCAACGAGCATATTCAAATGCTGTGCCATCGCCACTATGGCGTGGGATCGGATGGTCTGCTGATCGACAGCGGCGATCAGATCAATCCCACACTGCGTATTATCAATCCGGACGGCTCCGAAGCGGAGAAAAGCGGTAACGGGCTACGGATCTATGCGCGTTATCTTTTTGATATCGGTCGTGTTGGCCATGAGCCCTTTCTGGTACACACGGCGGGCGGTGACGTTTATTGCACTGTGCATGGCGATGTTCATCAGATTAGCGTCGACATGGGGCGGGCGAATTTCAATCCGGCGGCGCTGCCCGCCTTAGTGAATTTGCCTGAGGCGGTGAATTATCCTTTGCCGCTGGCGGATGAAACCCTGTCCGTCGTGCTGGTCTCCATGGGCAATCCCCACTGCGTTGTCCTCGTCGATAAGCTCGACCTGGCGCAGGTTCATCGTTTAGGGCCGCAAATCGAAAACCATTCCTTGTTCCCCAAACGCACCAATGTCCAGTTCGTGGAAGTTATCGATCGCCATACGCTAAAGATTGGTATCTGGGAGCGGGGCGCGGGGTTCACGATGGCCTCCGGGAGCAGCAGTTGCGCGGCTGCCAGCGCGATGCGCCGGTTAGGGAAGGTGGACGATCGGGTGGATGTCAACATGCCTGGTGGTCAGCTGCACATCACCTTCGACGCGGATTTTCAGGTCCGTATGCGTGGCCCGGTGCATAAAATCGCCAGCCTGACGCTGGATAAAGACTGCTTTGTTGGCGGCAGCGCCATCTTCACTGGCGCTGCATAACAGATGGCGCGGTCAGCCTGAAATTAACTCTCCTGAGGATCAGCCGACGGCCCGTTTGCCGAACAAACGATGGTGGCATGATCCCACCAGGCATTGTGCTTAACATCGGTGGCAAGGACGCTAAACTGCGCCTGCTGTATCTCATTCAGTAAAGCCGGGAGGGGTTTAAGCGTACGCCAGGGCTGCCCCTCTTTCAGGAGATGATGCTTGACAGGATCGTAAGTGGCGAGGTCTTCAGCATAACGAGGAAGCCCGCACATAGAGCCGATCACCAGCCGGCCTGCGGGTTTCAGCAATCTTCTCGCCTCGGCGAAAAAACGGCGACGCTCATCTTCCAGCAGACAATGTAAACAGCTGCCATCAATGATTAAGGCAAACTGGGCATCCTCACATTGAGAAAGATGACAGACGTTGCCGACGAAAAATGTGGCGTCCAGACCCGCTTGCTGAAAACGGTCTTCTGCCCAGCGGATCGCCGTTTCGGACACATCAACACCCGATACGGCATAGCCTCTTTCCGCCAGATACTGGGCTGCCATGGCACCATTGCCACATCCCAGTTCAAGTACCGGCGCGCCGGGAGCGGGTAAATAGCCATGGGCATCCAGCCAATGAAATGTTTTTTCTTGTTGTATCTTTGCCCTGGCAAAACCATCACCCGCCCAGGCGCTGGCTCCGTTGGCTAACAGTTGTCTGTAGCGGGCTTCATAGGGGTTCATCCTGAAAACACCTTTTATCATTGATAAACATCACTACTATATACGCCATTTAACATTGAAATAAGTATTCGTTTGGCTACCAGAGAGAAACAGAGATGAACATCAACGTGGTCGGCACCAGCGGCTCAGGCAAATCCACTCTGGCCCGGCGCCTGGCGCACAGGCTGGGACTACCCTGGATCGAGCTCGATCGCCTGTACTGGCGGCCGAACTGGCAGGGCACGCCGGATGAGGCGTTTTTCGCCGCTATTGCCGCCGCTACGGCCTCGCCGGGCTGGGTGCTGGATGGCAATTACAATCGCAGCCGCAGCGTCAAATGGCGCGAGGTGGATCTGGTGATCTGGGTCGACTATAGCCTCTGGCGCACGCTGCGCCAGGCGGTGTGGCGGGCGACGAGCCGGGCGTGGCGGCATCAGGAGCTGTGGCCGGGCACGGGCAACCGCGAGAGCTTTCGCCGTTCGTTCTGCAGCCGGGAATCCATTATCCTCTGGACGCTGAAAACCTGGCGGCAGAATCGCCGACGCTATCTGGCCGATATGCAGGATCCGCAATATCGTCATATTCGCTTCGTCCGGGTGCGCAGTCCGCGGCAGGCTGAGGCGCTGCTCCGCGAGCTGGAAGCGCAGCGGCCAGGCGGGCATATCTAATTTTCAGCAGTACACATGTGAATTAATTGTTTCTCAATAGTTAGCTGAGATTTTAATAATGCAGGCACGTACTTTCATATGAGCCTGCGAAATGTCTTATCGAATCAGTATCCTGGATAAAAGTCCGCTTGCCGCCGGGGAAACCGCCGCGCAGGCGCTGGCGCGTACATTAACGCTGGCGCAACACGCCGAAGCCTGGGGCTATCACCGCTTCTGGGTCGCCGAACACCACAATACCGATCAGCTGGCGAGCCCCTCGCCGGAGCTGGTTATCGCCTGGCTGCTGGGCCACACCCGGCGCATTCGTCTTGGGTCCGGCGGCGTCATGCTCCAGCACTACAGCCCCTATAAAGTCGCGGAAAACTTTAACCTGCTGGCTGCCCTCGCGCCGGGTCGCATCGATCTCGGGGTGGGCAAGGCGCCTGGCGGCCTGCCGCTCTCCACCCGCGCCCTGCAGCAGGGCCTGCATCAGGAGGAGAAAGGGACCTTTGCCGATCAGCTGGCGCAGCTGGATAACTGGCTGTCACTGACTGAGCCAGGGGGAGAGGAGAGCCTGCGCGCCACGCCGATCCCGCCGCGCCGGGCCGACGGATTTCTGCTCGGCGCCAGCCTGGAGAGTGCGGAACTGGCCGCCCGTCTTGACTGGAACTTCGTGTTTGCGGCCCATCTCAATGGCGACAGCGCGCTGCGCCGCACGGTGATCAACCGCTGGCGCGAGCTCAGCCCGCGTGAGGCGATCGTCGCCGTGCAGGTGGTGGTGGCTGACGATCCGGCCACCGCCGCCGCGCTGGCGCAGCAGGTCGAGGTGTGGGGCGTCGAGCTGGAGAACGGCCAGCGGGTGACCGTCGGCAGTGAGGCTCAGGCCGTCGCCTTTGCCCGCCAGGCTGGCAGCCGGCCGACACGCATCCACCGCCGCGAATCTTCACTGATCTCCGGTACTCCCGAACAGGTTAAAGCCCGGCTTGACGCGCTGCAGGCGGAAGATCAGCTGGATGAATTAATCATTGATACCCCCATTAGCGACGGGCCAGCGCGCCTGCACTCCCTGCGCCTGCTGGCGCAGGCTCACTACGGCAAGGAGGTGCTGAATGTCCTTTGAACAACAACTGATTAGCTGGCGGCGCGAGCTGCACCAGAACCCGGAGCTCTCCCTGCAGGAGGTAGCCACCACCGCGCGGATCCGCGACTGGCTGCAGAGCGGCGGGCTGACTCTGCTGCCCTTCGATCTGAAAACCGGGCTGGTCGCCGAAGTCGGCAGCGGCGACAAGGTGATTGCCCTGCGGGCGGACATCGACGCGTTGCCCATCGAGGAGGCGACCGGTCTGCCTTACCGCTCGCAAAATGAAGGGGTGATGCATGCCTGCGGCCATGATATTCACACCAGCGTGATGCTGGGGGCGGCGCTGCTGCTGAAGGAGCGGGAAGCGGAACTCCCGGGGCGGGTACGGATCCTGTTTCAGCCGGCGGAGGAAAATTTTGGCGGCGCGAAAACCCTGATCCGCGCCGGGGCGCTGGAGGACGTGTCGGCGATCTTTGGTATGCACAATGAGCCCGGCCTGCCGGTGGGCGAATTTGCCACCCGCGGCGGCGCGTTCTACGCCAACGTCGACCGCTTCGTCTTCAAAGTGACCGGGAAGGGGGCGCATGCCGCCCGCCCACATGAAGGAAAGGATGCGATCCTGCTGGCCAGCCAACTGGTGACGGTGCTGCAGAGCGTGGCCAGCCGGGAAGTGAACACCCTCGACTCGGTGGTGCTCAGCGTGACGCGGATCCAGGGAGGCAATACCTGGAACGTGCTGCCGGAGAGCGTCGAGCTGGAAGGAACACTGCGCACTCACAGCAGTGAAGTGCAGCAGCGGGTCAAGGCCCGGGTCAGCGAGATCGCGGCCGGTTTCGCCAGCGCCTTTGGCGCACAGATTGACGTCTTCTGGTATGCCGGCCCGACGGCGCTGGTCAATGACGCCCGCTGGGCCGACTTCGCCAGCGACGTGGCGGCCCAGGCCGGGTACCGCACCCATCACGCCGATCTGCATCTCGGTGGCGAAGATTTTGCGGTCTATCTTCAGCATATTCCCGGGGCGTTCGTCAGCATCGGCAGCGCCAGCGAATATGGTCTGCACCATCCGGCATTTAATCCGGACGAACGGCTTATTGCACCCGCAGCACACTATTTCGCTCAGCTGGGGGAACAGGCATTACAACATATTTAATGGATGACAGGGGAAGGGGTAACTATGTCTGAAAATCGACAATTGCGTCTGGGAACGATATTACATGGCGCATCGGGAAATATGTCCGCCTGGCGTCATCCGGCGGCGCAGGCGGACGCCAGTATTAATTTTAACTTTGTCACGCAGACGGCGTTAAAAGCGGAAGAGGGGAAGCTGGATTTTATTTTTGTCGCCGACGGGTTATATATCAATGAAAAATCGATTCCCCATTTTTTAAATCGCTTCGAACCTTTAACGGTACTTTCCGCGCTGGCCGCGGTCACCCGGCGTCTGGGACTGGTGGGGACCTTATCCACTTCGTACAGCGAGCCGTTTACTACCGCCCGCCAGTTCGCCAGCCTCGACCATTTAAGCCAGGGACGGGCGGGGTGGAATGTCGTCACTTCGCCGCTGGAAGGGTCGGCGAAAAACTTCTCCCGGGCCCAGCATCCGGATCATGCGCTGCGCTATCGCATTGCCGATGAATATCTGCAGGTGGTGAAAGGCTTATGGGATTCATGGGAAGAGGACGCCTTTGTGCGCAATAAGGAGACTGGCCAGTTCTTTGATAAAAATAAACTGCATACGCTCGATCACCATGGCGATTTCTTTAAAGTGGCCGGGCCGCTAAATATTGCCCGCACGCCACAGGGACGGCCGATTATTTTCCAGGCCGGCGCGTCGGACGACGGCAAGAAATTAGCCGCACGCCACGCCGATGCCATTTTTACCCATCAGGAATCGCTGGCCGAGGCGCAGGCATTTTATCAGGATGTTAAAAGCCAACTCAGCGCATATCAGCGCACCCCGGACCAACTGCATATCTTCCAGGGCGTCAGCGTCATCGTCGGGGATGACGCCGAGGATGCGGAACGTCAGTACCAGACTACCGCGGCGCTGGTCTCCATCGAGGATGCGCTGAATTATCTGGGGCGGTATTTCGAACATCATGATTTTTCGCAGTATCCGCTTGATGAACCGTTCCCGGATATTGGCGACCTCGGACAAAACAGCTTCCGCAGCACCACCGACGAGATTAAACGTCACGCCCGCGAGCGGGGATTAACCCTGCGCCAGGTGGCCCTGGAGGCAGCGAGTCCGCGTCCGCGCTTTACCGGCACCGCCAGCGATGTCGCCGATGGCCTGCAATTGTGGTTCGAACAGCACGCGGCGGACGGTTTCATTATTCAGGGCGGCACGCCGGAAACCTTCCCGCGCTTTGTGGATGAGGTGGTTCCGCTGTTACAGGCGCGCGGCCTGTTCCGTCGCGACTATCCGGGCACCACCCTGCGGGAAAGTCTGGGTCTGGCGCTACCTGCTAATCAATTCCAAAAATAATAAAAGAGAATCACGCTATGCAGAAAACAACACTCTTGCTGGCCGTCGCGTTGGCATTTAGCGCCTCGTCGTGGGCCCAGGACGTCAAGATCAATGGCACCGGGGTGAGCCTGGAGGCCAACAAAACGCCGATTCACACAGCGAAAAATCCACAGGCCATTGCGCTGTTGCCGAAAGATCTGCATCTGGCGGTGCCGGGGAAATTCACCGTCGCGGTGGCAGCCCTGAACTCGCCACCGCTGACGGTCTTCGCCGATGACAACAAAACCCTACTCGGCAGCGAGACGGATATCGCCCGGCTGGTGGCGGAGAGCCTCGGGCTGGAAGTAAACGTGGTTCCCACTTCATGGGAAGACTGGCCGCTGGGGGTCACCTCCGGCAAATATGATGCCGCGATCAGCAATATTACCGTCACCAAAGAGCGCAAAGAGAAGTTCGATTTCGCCACCTACCGTAAAGATTCGCTGGGCTTCTACGTCAAAAGCACCAGTCCGCTGAACAAAATTGACAAGGCGGAGGACATCGCCGGGCTGAAGATTATCGTCGGCTCCGGTACCAACCAGGAGGCGATCCTGCTGGCGTGGAATGCGGAGAACATCAAGAAGGGGCTGAAGCCGTTTACCCCGGTCTACACCAAGGATGACGCCGCTCAGACGCTGGCCCTGCAGACCGGGCGCGCCGATGCCTACTTCGGCCCCAACGTGATAGGCGCGTGGAAGGCGGCGCTGACCGGTAAAACCAAACTGGTGGGTAGCGTCGATGGCGGCTGGCCGAAAGCGGCGCATATCGCGGTGACGCTGAAAAAAGACAGCGGGCTGGTGAATGCCGTCCAGGCGGCGCTGAACGGCGCTATCGCCAGCGGCGATTACGCCAAAGTGCTTAACCGCTGGGGCGAAGGGGTGGAGAGTATTCCGCAATCAGAAATCAACCCACCCGGACTGGGCGACTGACAGGAGGCGCGATGAGCGAAGCATTCCGCGATATTTCTCCGGACGCACCGGAGCTGCAGCCGATTATTAGCGGGCTGTTTGCCGAATATGCCGCCCGCTACGGCGACTATTTTTCCCGCGATGCGGAAGTGGAGTTGACTGAGTGGTATTTGCCGCCGCAGGGGCTGTTTATCGTCCTTGAGCGTGAGGGAGAAATTATCGCCACCGGCGCTTATAAACCGAAAGATCGCCACACCGCGGAGATCAAACGTATCTGGACGCACCGCCGTCTGCGCCAGCAGGGGCTGGCGGCGAAGGTGGTCCAGGAGCTGGAACGGCGGGCGGTGCTGGCCGGGTACAGCCATATCTACCTGACCACCGGCTTCCGTCAGCCGGAGGCGGTAAAGCTCTATCTCAGCCAGGGGTATGAGGCGCAGTTTGACCTCACGCGAGACCCGGAAGAGTACAGTCAGCCGCCGTACGATGGCCGGCTGCGGTTCACTAAAGCGCTGGCGGTGAGCGCCTTCAGTCACAGCGCTTGAGGAGGCATGATGCATTCATCTGAAACAATAAAAGTGGTGCCGGCGCGCTATCCGCTGCGGGTGGTCGGGGCCCTGGTCGCCCTGCTGGTGCTGGCGGTGGTGATCCAGTCGGTGGCCTTTAACCCGCGCTGGGAGTGGGGCGTCTTCGCCCGCTGGTTCTTCGACCCGGTGATCCTCGAGGGGCTGGGACAAACCCTGCTCCTGACCCTGCTCGGCACGGTGCTGAGCGTGATCTTCGGCGGCCTGCTGGCGCTGGCCCGCTTATCCTCATCGTGGCTGCTCAGTAGCCTCGCCTGGGGTTATATCTGGCTGTTTCGCTCGCTGCCGCTGATTGTGGTGCTGATTATTCTGTACAACTTTTCCTATCTCTACGACACCCTGTCGCTGGGGATCCCGTTTACCGGCGTCACCTGGGCCAGCTATCAGACCATTAACGTGCTGGGGCAATTCTCCACGGCGGTGGTGGGCCTGACGCTGGTGCAGAGCGCCTATACCGCGGAGATTATTCGCGGCGGCTTTTTAGGGGTCGACCATGGGCAGTATGAAGCCGCCGCCGCGCTGGGGCTTCCCGCCTGGCGACGCACGCTGCGCATTATTCTGCCGCAGGCGCTGCGCACCATCCTGCCTTCCGGCTTCAACGAGATCATCAGTCTGGCCAAGGGAACGGCGATGGTGTACGTCCTGGCGATGCCGGAACTGTTCTACACCATCCAGATGATCTACAACCGTACCCAGGAGGTGATCCCGCTGTTGATGGTTGGCGCCGCCTGGTATCTGGCAATCACCAGCGTCCTCTCCGCCATTCAGTATCTGGTGGAACGCGCCCTGGCGCGCAGCGAGCGCCGCTCGGCGGTAAACAGCGCCCGCAGCAGTCGTCTGAATCAACCCGCACGTCAACCACAGCCGCAGGAGGCCGTTCATGCCCAGCTCTCATAATGGCCATATCTCTATCACCGGGGTCAGCAAATACTATGGCCGCCACAAGGCGCTGGACGATGTGTCGCTGGAGATCCCTCCGGGCACGGTGACGGTGATCCTCGGCCCTTCCGGCTCGGGCAAGTCGACGCTGCTGCGCACCATCAATCACCTCGAACGTGTCGATGAGGGATTTATTCAGATTGACGGCGACTATATTGGTTATCGCCGCAAAGGCGACAAGCTGTATGAGATGAAAGAAAAGGAAATTCTTCGCCAGCGGATCAACGTCGGCTACGTGTTCCAGAACTTTAACCTGTTTCCGCACCTGACGGTGCTGGAGAACCTGATTGAGGCGCCGATCGCCCACAAGCAGGTCACGCGCAAAGAGGCCATTGCCCGCGCCTATGAACTGCTGGACGTTGTCGGACTGCGCAATAAAGCCGACGCCTGGTCGCGGCATCTCTCAGGCGGGCAGCAGCAGCGTATCGCGATTGCCCGGGCGCTGGCACTGGACCCGCGGGTGATCCTGTTTGATGAGCCCACCTCGGCGCTGGATCCCGAGCTGGTGGGCGAGGTACTGGATGTCATCAAGAAGCTGGCGCGCTCCGGTACCACCCTGGTGGTGGTGACCCACGAGGTAGGCTTTGCCCGCGAGGTGGCCGACCAGGTGGTGTTTATGGTCGACGGCAGGATCGTCGAGCAGGGCAGCAGCGACGAGGTACTCAACCATCCGCAGCATCCGCGTACCCGACAGTTTTTATCCAGGGTGCTGCCGTCATGAACAGAGCGCTAATGACCCTTGTTCTCAGCGCTTTTGCCATGAGCGCTCACGCGGCGCTGGATCTGCGTGCCAATGAGCAGCCATTGCCGGTCACCCGCGACCCGCAGGCGATAGCGAAAATTCCGCCGGGCTATCGCTTCGTCGAGCCGGGGACGCTAACGGTGGCGATCTCTGCGCTCAATTCGCCGCCGCTGGCGCTGCTGGCCAGCGACAACCGCACGCGGATCGGCAGCGACCCGGATATGGCCCGCCTGCTGGCCGGAAGCCTTGGCCTGAAGCTCAGGCTGGTGCCCACCGCGTGGGAGGACTGGCCGCTGGGCATCGCCTCCGGCCGCTACGATGTGGCGCTGATCAATATCGCGGTAACCGAGAAGCGCAAAGAGAAGTTCGATTTTGCGACTTACCGGGTGGACTCCCTGGCCTTCTCGGTGAAATCCACCAGCGACATCGCCGCGGTAAACGGACCCGCCGACCTCGCCGGGCGCAAAGTGATCGTCGGGTCCGGCACCAATCAGGAGCGGATCCTGCTGGGCTGGAATGAGGACAACCGTGCCGCCGGACGGCCGCAGGCCCAGCCGGTCTACCTGACCGATGATGCCTCCGGCAACCTCTATATCCAGTCCGGGCGAGCGGATATCTTTTTCGGCCCGCAGTCGGTGGCAGCCTATAAGGCCGCCCTTAACGGCCAGACCCGGGTGGTGGGCCTGGGGCCGAAAAAAGCGTGGGTGGCGACGACCACTAAAAAAGGCAACGGCCTGGTCTTTGCCCTGCAGGCAGCCCTCGACGGGGCGATTGCCCGCGGTGAATATCAGCAGGTGCTGGCGCGCTGGGGAGAGCAGGGTGAGGCGGTGGCGCAGTCGGTGGTCAACCCGCCGGGGATAACCTACTAAAAAACCGCTGTTTCGCCGGAGTACGACGCGAAACAGCGGAGGCGAATGCTCGCCAGGGTCTTCAATCAAACGGTGCGCGGAGTGAGCGTCAAGCGATCCAGCGGCGCAACGATAAACAGATAGGAGAACAGGCCCAGCACGCCCATGGAACCGACGTAGAGGATGGCGTAATCAAACGAGTGGGTGTTGGCGAGGATCACCCCGATGACCAGCGGGGTAATGATGCTCGCCAGGTTGCCGCACATATTGAACACGCCACCGGCAATACCGAGCATCTCTTTCGGCGAGGTGTCGCTCAGCACGCACCAGCCGAGGTTCCCGAAACCTTTGGCAAAGAACGCCAGACTCATGGCGGCGATCACCACCACTTCCGAAGAGGTGTAGTTGGCGACGACAATGACGCAGGAGAGCAGCATGCCGCAGATCACCGGGAGCTTACGGGCGGTGGTCAGACTGTAACCGCGTTTCAGCAGCCAGTCCGAAAATACGCCGCCCAGCAGGCCGCCGATAAATCCAGCTATGGCCGGGATACTGGCGACAAACCCGACCTTGAGGATTGACATGCCTTTGGCCTGGTAGAGGTAAGTCGGAAACCAGGTGAGGAAGAACCAGGTAATCGATGTGACGCAGAACTGGCCGATATAAACCCCGATCATCATGCGATTGACGCAGACGCTTTTAATCTGCGCGAGAGTTAATTTTTGCGGCGTTTTTTGGCTACCTAATTCCGGTACGCCGCCGCCTTCACGAATATAATCGAGCTCCTGCGGGTTAATTTTAGGATGATGTGAAGGATCCTTCACTTTTACCAGCCAGAATATTCCCAGCACCACCCCGATAGCGCCAATATAATAAAAGACATAGTGCCAGCTTAAATTATGCAGAATGATGGTCATCAGCGGCGTAATAATGCCCAGCGAAATATACTGCGCGGCCTGATAGACCGAGGTGACAAATCCACGCTCTTTATTGGGGAACCACTGGACGCTCAGGCGACTGTTGGCCGGAAAAGCGGGTGCTTCAATGGCCCCCATCATCAGACGCAGGATCACCAGCACCACCAGCGGACTGGCAAACAGATAAATAGTGCCCTGAAACATAGTGACGACCGACCAGCCAATCAGCGCGCAGCCGTAGACCAACCGCGAACCATATTTATCCAGCAGCCAGCCGCCGGGGATTTGCATAATGACGTAGGAAATACCAAACACCGAAAAGGCCAGGCCCATTGCTTCAGGGTCAAAACCTAACTCTTTACTCATCATCGGCGCGACAACGGACAGGGTGGCCCGGTCAGCATAATTAAATACGGTCGCGAGAAATAAAAAAACCAATATACCGTAACGCACGTTGCTGCGTTTTATTTGCTGTTGCATGTTATTCAACTCCTTTGCAGGGTTGTGAAGACACGTCATCTTTCAGGCCGCTTTGATGCTTGCTGACGGATTTCGTGTATTGCGAGTACAGCGGGTCAGAGGTTTATTCCCGGTGACGCTGCGCTTACCGGGGCTACGGGTTCTCAGTGGTCTGCGGACCGGTAGCCCGGATAAGGCGTGGACGCCGTCATCCGGGAGAAGTCATTACGGGCGTTTTCCAAACTCGCAGCTTTGCTGGGTCCAGCGGCGAGCCTGCTCGCTGAGGGTGAAGCCCAGACCATGGCGTTCGGAAACCCACATCCGGCCATCGCGCAGTGCTAGCTGCTCGTTAAACAGCGGGTTCAGCCACTCGAAGTGCTCCAGCCATGGCTCCAGCGGGTAGGCGGCGGCGAGATGCAGGTGCACCTCCATGGCAAAGTGCGGAGCCAGTTTGCGACCGTGCTTCGCGGCCAGATCCATTATTTTCAGGAACGGGGAGATCCCACCGACGCGCGGGGCGTCCGGTTGCACGAAGTCGCTGGCGTTGCCGAGGATCAATTGCTCATGTTCGCGGAAGCTAGTCAGCATCTCGCCGGTGGCAATCGGCGTATCCAGCGCGGCGGCCAGCTGCGCGTGGCCTTCGACGTCATAGGCATCCAGCGGCTCCTCAATCCAGATCAGATTGAACGGCTCCATTTTGCGCCCCATGCGGATGGCGGTTTCGCGATCCCACTGCTGGTTGGCATCGACCATCAGCGGGAAGTCATCACCCAGCACTTCGCGCACCGCCGTCAGACGACGGATATCCTCGGCAGTATTAGGCTGACCGACTTTTAGTTTAATCCCGCCGATGCCGTTTTCACGGGAGATAGCCACGTTTTTCAACACCTGATCCAGGGGGGTATGCAGGAAGCCGCCGGAAGTGTTGTAGCACTGCACGGAATCACGATGTGAACCCAGCAGTTTGGCCAGCGGTAGACCGGCGCGTTTGGCTTTCATATCCCACAGGGCAATATCGATAGGGGAGATAGCTTGTACCGCCATGCCGCTACGGCCGACGGAAGCCCCGGCCCACAGCAGTTTGGTGTAGATCTTGTCGATGTCGTTCGGATCTTCGCCAAGCAGATTATCGGCTATCTCTTTGGCGTGCGCGTAAATGCCCTGGCCGCCCGCACGTTTCGAGTAGCTAAAGCCGACGCCGGTGAATCCATCCCGGGAGTGAATTTCCGCGATGATAATCGCCACTTCGGTCAGCGGTTTTTGGCGACCGGTCAGCACTTTGGCATCGCTGACGGGGGTGGCCAGCGGCAGAAAAGCCAGCGACAGTTTAACGTGGTCAATGCGGTCACCGGTTTCAGCGGCGGTTTTGACGCCGAAAGCTTTGGCGTAGGTTACGGACTCGGAATTGGCGCTTGAGGTCATAGTAGTGTCCTTTTTGATAATAAAATGATTGCGCTATCATTTGTAATGGTGAAATGCTTTTGACGCTACGGTAGTGGTTTTAATTTGTACAAATGATCACAATTGGCCGTTATAAAGGCGAAAACTTTGCTGTGCAGGTCACAATCCAAAACAGTTTGTGAAAAGTGACAAGTCATAATGATAGCGATAACATTTTATATTGCAGGTCGTTGATTCTGTTAGGGGAGACGCGGCGGGCGCTGGCAATTGCGTGGGGCATCATCAATAATGCCCACAGGAAACGACTTAACACAGGGGCTTAGCCGTGAAAAGCAAAAAACCGACGCGGGCGCCGACGCTGGAGGATGTGGCTCGCAGCGCCGGGTTGTCGCCGATGACGGTCAGTCGGGCGCTGAATACGCCCCAGCTGGTCAGGCCAAAAACGGTAGAGAAAGTGATGCTGGCGGTGCAGGCGACGGGCTATATCCCCAATGCGCTGGCCGGCGGCCTCGCCTCCAGGCGCAGCAAGCTGGTGGCGGTCGTGGTACCGCAAATCAATAACAATATGTTTGTCGATACCATCCAGGCGCTGAGCGATACCCTGGCGGCGCGCGGCTACCATATGCTGCTGTGCGTGGCGGGCTATGACCGGCAGACCGAGGCCGAGCTGGTCTCTACCTTGCTTTCGCGGCGCCCTGATGGCGTGGTGTTAACCGGCATCCAGCATGCGCCGCTGTTAAAGAAAACGATTCTTAACGCCGCCACGCCGGTGGTGGAAATCTGGGATCTCACCCCGACGCCGCTGGATATGCTGGTCGGTTTTTCCCATGAAAAAGTGGGCGAAACCATTGGCGAGTATGTACTGGAGAAAGGCTACCAGCGACCAGGCCTGCTGTGGGCGGGCGATGCGCGCGCGATGTTGCGTAAGCAGGGGCTCTGTGCCCGACTGGCTAAAAAAGGGCTGGACGATGCGCCTCAGGTTGAAGTGCCGCTCCCGGCGTCGCTGGCGCTGGGGCGGCGCGGTCTGGCGGAGCTGCTCGCCGCCAGCGAGTTTGATGTGATCATCTGCAGCTCAGACACCCTCGCCCAGGGGGCGATTATGGAAGCCGAAAGCCGGGGGCTACGCGTACCGCAGGATCTGGCGGTGATCGGTTTTGGCGATCTGGATTTCGCCGCCAGCAATCGTCCGGCTATCACTACCGTCAGCGTCGACCGTCATGCCATCGGTGAACGGGCCGCTACGCTGCTGGCTGACCGCATCGAAGGGGGAGAAGACAGCGGGGTGATTATAGATATCGGCTTTCAGCTGGTGGCACGAGAATCGGCGTAGGCCTGCCTTTTCAGGGCATGGTGTGCCGGGTGGGTGAGCGGCGAATTTCTGCCTACACTTAGGCTTTACCCTGGAGGCAGACCATGATTACCGTTTATGGCGTGCCAGGATGGGGCTCGACGATTAGCGAGCTGATGCTCTCCCTGGCCGATATTCCCTACGAGGTGGTTGACGTGGAGGGCTTTGACCAGCCCGGTCCGGCGCGCGAGCGTCTGCGGCAGATTAACCCGCTGTGCCAGGTGCCTACCCTGCAGCTGGCCGACGGGAGCATCATGACCGAAACCGCCGCCATCGCGCTGATGATCCTCGATCAGCGTCCCGATCTGGCCCCCGCGCCGGGGACGCCGCAGCGTCAACAGTTCCAGCGTCTGCTGGTCTGGCTGGTGGCCAACGTCTATCCTACCTTTACCTATGCCGATTATCCGGAACGCTGGGCGCCCGCCGCCGCGGAGCAGCTGGTGGAGAATTGTCGCCAGTACCGGAAAAATCTCTATCTCTGGTTCGAACAGCAGCTGGCTGCCGGGCCGTGGGCGCTGGGCGCGTCGGTAACGTTGCTGGATTGCTATATCGCGGCGATGTACAGCTGGGGGCCGCGACAGGCGTGGTTTGACGACCACGCGCCAAAATTCGCCGCCATCGCCCGGGCGGTCTGTCAGCGACCGGAACTGGCCGCGGCGCTACGCCGTAACAAGCTGATTTAACGCACGCGATGGCAACCAGAACGGCCATTCTGTGGTAGCGTTATGGCTCTGACCACAAGGAGTCTTTGCTATGCCGCATGTAGATATTAAATGTTTTCCCCGTGAACTGACTGACGAACAAAAAACCGCGCTGGCCGCCGACATCACTGAGGTGCTGATCCGCCATCTGAACAGCAAAGAGAGCGCCGTCAGCGTCGCGCTGACTCAGGTTGAGCCGGACGCGTGGCAGGCGGTGTGGGACAGTGAGATCGCCCCGCAGATGGCGCAGTTGATTAAGAAGCCGGGTTATAGCATGTAGTTGCCACTGGCGGGCATGATGTCCGCCAGTGACGACCGGTCAGAACCAAATCTCCGTCTGCACGCCGAAGTTCCATGTCCCGCCAGCGGTAAAGCCTTTGCTGCCGAAATCATCGTTGATCGCATAACGATCCAGGTCTTTATCCCAGTTCATCCACGTGACAAAGAAACGTATCTCCGGCCGCGCTTTGATATCAAACACATCGCCCACTTTAAAAGTGGGGGCGAAGGTCAGCTTGTAGAAATCACCGCGCACCGCCTGATACTGATAAACGTTGTCATTATAGCGATAGCTGCGCCCGTTCGGATTGAGATCCATATACTGCCACGAGGCCTCATACAGCAGGGCGAAGTGAGCGGAGAGCCCTTGCGATACCCGCAGGTTAAATGTCGCCCAGTCGTAGCGGTCGCCGTCGCGATAGCGGTCTTCGCTGTGCTGGGCTATCACCGACGGCGCCAGCTGCCAGTTTTTCCCCAGCGGCAGGATCCCGTACGACGCAAAGCGCAGGGAGGCCGCGTTCTCGGTCAAGTCGCCATCGCTCCCCGGCTGACGCGCTTCGGCACCCAGCCCGACGCCGTACTGCAGTGCGCTTTCCGACACCCCTGGCGCCAGGCCGTAGAACTGCTGTTTGTCGTGCAGGGCCAGCATCGCGTAGTAGCCGTTTTTGGCGGTGTTATCGCTGCGCAGGGCATAGCTCCCGGTGGTCGAGGTATTATCTTTCAGGTCATCGTTACCCTGGGCGGTCATCACCGTGGTCATCAGCTGCCAGTTGCCGTAAAAATGGTTGACGGTGAACAGCAGATTCTGGATGTCATTATCCGCGTAATTATCGCTGCCAAGGTCGCCGAAGTTACGCGCATACACCGAATAATCGCCGCGCAGGCCGCTTCCCCAGTCGACATCATTGATCCCGCCGCCGGTGCCACCGAGGAACATGATGTCGCTATCGGTAAAGTGGATATCGAAGTTATCCCGATCAAAGCGTTTGCCGGCCCAGATCGAGGCGCGTTTTAACGGTCCGGTGAACTCGGCGAAGTCGCCCATCTCGACGTACAGCTGACGAATGTTCAGATGGTGGCTGTCGTTGTCCTGAACCCACGGATCCGGGTTGGTGGCCCCGTCGGCGAGCATGGTCTTAAAGCGCGCCCATGAGCCATCGTTAAAGGTGAGCTTTTTGCCAAAGCTCAGCTCAGCGTAATTATCTTTTTCGTTGCCGAGACGACCAACGTGGGCATCGCCGTTGAGCGAACTGGCCGGGGAGATGCCTGGCCCGCCGCGGGCGCCTTTGCCGTGGCTGTTGACTAACATTCCGGAACGGGCATAGGCGTTAAAGGTAAAGCCATCGTCCGGGGCGCGCTTCGCCAGCTGCTCGCTCAGTTGCTGATTGGTGGCCTGCTGTTTTTGTTCGCGAGCCGAGGTCTGTTGGCTGAGCGCCTGCACCTGCTGCTCCGCCGCCGCCGCGCGCTGTTCGGCGGCGGCGGTTTGCTGTTCTGCCCGCTGCGCGCGGCGGCTGGCTTCGCTGGCCTGCTGTTCGGCGAGATTGAGGCGCGCTTCAAGTTGCGCCAGCCGTTGTTCGACGCTCAACCCGGCGGCGCTGGTGAGTGGAAAAAGGGCGCAGCAAACCGCTGCGCTAATCACAGAGATACGCATAAAAGTCCTTAATTTATCCAGAGGTTAAATCAGCGGGGCGCCTTACATGGCGGGGGATTCTCCGGTGGCCGGGGCTGGCGAGGCGCCGCGTCCGGCATCGAGGTCGGCACGGATCTGCTCATAGTGATCGTCGAGGCGGTAGAAGCGGCCTATCCACAGCATCGAGGCGAGGATCAACAGCGCCGGAATATACAGATAGCAGGCCTTGATGGCCAACAGGGCGCTGTCGCTTTGCGCCTGGTTGGCGATATAGCCGCCGGAGGAGAGCAGTGCCCCGGTGATCGCCCCGGCGCCGGCCATCGCCACCTTGCCGAGAAAGCCGTTTATCGAGGTCAGGATCCCAGCGGTATTAATGCCGGTTTTCCACACGCCGTAATCCACCGGGTCGGCCTGCATCGAGAAATAGATAGCCGTGCGCTGACCGGCGCCAAGGGAGAGGATCACCGCCCCGACGATCAGCCCCAGCGCGTAGGTGCCAGACAGCATCATCATCCCCATCCCGAGCAGATTGACCGCGCTGGCCACCAGATAGACATGACGTTTTTTCATGCGTCGGGCCAGCAGCGGGACGGTGAGGGTGCCGAGCAGGGGAACGAAGGTGGAGATCCCGGCGATAACCGCCGTCAGCTCGGTATTCCCGACGTAATAGTGGAAGAAGTACACCAGCGCTCCGGTCTGAAAGAAGAATGCCCCCCACATCAGAAATATATTGCTGGCGAAGATCCACCACGGACGATTGGCGCGCAGGCTAATCCAGGCGCGTTTCAGGGTCATGCGCTCCCCGCTGAGGATGATCTTTTCTTCGACGTTGCGAAAGCTCACCAGCAGGAAAAAGGCCGCCAGTACGCCAAAAATCACCGCGGTATAGAGGAACCCCTGCTGCTGGTCGCCTTTGCCCAGCATGCCGACCAGCGGCAGGGTGGCCACGGCGACGATGGTGGCCCCGAGGGATCCCAGCAGAATACGTACCGCCGACAGCGTGGTGCGCTCTGCGGAATCACTGGTTAAAAACGGCAGCATGGCGCAGAACGGAATGTTCACCAGGGTGTAGAGGAACGACAGACACAGATAGGTGATAAAGGCGTACAGCAGTTTGCCGGTGGTGCCGAAATCCGGCACATAGAAGGCCAGAATACACAGCAGACCAAAAGGCAGGGCACCAATCAGCAGCCAGGGACGGCAGCGCCCCCAGCGGGTGGCGGTATTGTCGATCACCAGCCCCATCAACACGTCGGCCACGCCATCCACCAGCCGGGTAACCAGGAACATCAGCCCAACGTAATAGGCCGGGAGGCCCATCACGTCGGTGTAAAAGAACATCAGATACAGAGAGATCATCTGCCACACAAGGTTGCAGGAGAGATCGGCAATGCCATAGCCAAGGCGCTGCCGCCACAGGGTAAACGTTGTTTCTGCCATAAATCACTCGCTTATCGTTGTTGTTAAAGTCCGTACTGGCGAATAAACCAGGCCGGGGTACAGCTCCACGCATGGCAGTAACTGTTAATGAGCTTACTGCCATACGGGGAAAAGTCAGGATGCTGTGGGTCGAAAATTTCCCAGAAGGTGTCGACGCCGTAGTCAACCATCGCTCCCCAGTAGGCTTTGATCTCCGCCACCGCCTCCTCGCGCAGGCCGCACTGCAGCAGGGCGACAATGTGATGATGGCGCAAGTACGGGGTATTCATGGCAATGGCGGGCGGCTGTTGCTGCAGGCGGCGCATCAGCGCTTGCCGCTGCCCGGCGGTGCCAACCTCCGCCAGTACCAGCCAGATCTGCGACGCCCATGAGACCTGGCGCGCGGCGCCGCTGATAAACACCTGCCGCTCGCTGTCCCACAGGTGGCGGAGGGCGGCCTCTTTCAGCTGCGCGAGCGTAGCGGTGTAGTCGGCTACCCGCTGCGGTTCAACACGCTGCGCCAGCCAGAGGGCGCGCTGCAGGCAGTAGATAAGCACCCCCTGCGCCGACGACTGTTTATTCAGCTCTGCCTGCCAGTCGATAAATGCCCACCAGTCATCGCTGTCGCGCACCAGACCGTGGGGATCGCAGCGGGTCAGCGCCAGCTCGATTTGCCGCCGCGCCGTGGGCCACAGCTCACCGACGGTTTCCGTGTCGCCGGTGCTTCGCAGGTAGTTATAAAGTACGTCGATAAAAAATAATGAATAATCAAAGAGAAAGGTGTCATCGGCGCGCACATCAGGCTGGACAAAGACATTGGCGGAGACCATGCCGTCTTCCCGGGTATGGCCGGCAAACAAGTACAGGCAGCGGCGGACCAGATCGTGGTGGCCGAAGGTCACGTCATTGACCAACGCCTGCAGGCGCAGGTCGCCGAGCCACAGCCGACGGTCGCGTTTCGGCCCATCCTCAAATACCTCCTGCATGCAGTTTTGCAGGGTGCGAACCGCGACGCTATCAATGGCTTTCAACTGCGGATCGGCGATGACCGCCGGCTGCGGGCTGCCGGCTGAGGTAACGGTTTCCAGGGCTATCTCATCGAACTGCAGACGAAATTTGCGCGACAGCGCTTTGACCTCCACCTTCAGGTAGCGCAGGCAGTAGCGACGCGGCAGGTCAACCCGGGCGGGCAGGACGTCGAGCCACAGATCCTGTTGCTGCAACCAGCTACTGCTCAGCCACCCCTGGTACTCGCTGAACGGCTCGCAGACTTCGCTCAGCGTTTCGCCGAAGGTGAAGTGCAGATGGGCCGGGGCATCCGGCGGGCTGCCGACGCTGCGGCAGCTGAACTGCAGGTAGCCAACAAAATGGCTGCCAAAATCAATGATGATGCTGTCGCCGACGCGAAGCGGCTGCTGATAAAACTGCTCAGGCGTGCAGACGGTGTGTCCCCGCCAGCCGTTCAGCGCCGCCGGATCGGCGACGGCCTCGACGATGGCCTGCGGCGCCTGGCGCTGACGATGTAGCGCGGGCGTCAGGGCGGCCGCACGCTGTAATAAATGCGGATGGCGGGTCATCGCCACACTGGAATTGTATTGAATTGCCTGTGACATACTGCGTCCTCTCCATTAGGTTAGGCGCAGCATAGGCCGTCGTCTGGCGGCGCCACCACTCTGGCAATGCCAAACCGTCAGTGAAAATGGCAGGAATAATGAGGTGGGGGCGCTGGCGATCACAAATCCGCACATCGGGCGCGTGGCGAAGGCCGGAATAGATTATCGTGCCCCTGCGCACCAGGCTGTTCAGGATTTGCTGTAATGATGACACTGACCGTTGAGTATTATTTCACCCATCCCCAGGATAAGCTCGGCATGTACGCCAGCGACCCGGAAGATAATAGCCAGGAGCATGGCCACGAGTTTGCCGAGCTGGTGATCGTCGAGGAGGGGCATGGATTACACGTTATTAATGGCCGCCCGCTGTACATCCAGCAGGGCGATGTATTTTACGTCCAGCCTGGCGATGTCCACTATTATGATGAACTGGGGACGCTGAAGCTGATTAATGTCTTAATTAATCCGGCGGTGGCCTTTCGCTATTTACAGCAGATGGAGGGATTGCTGCAGCAATTATCGGCGCAGCGTGCCGCCTGCTATGGCTGGCTGGCGCCGGAGACCCGCAGCTATTGTCGGGAACTGGTGGAAAAGATATTTTCCCCGGCGCTGAGGGCGGCGGATAATACCCCGCAACGGGAGTCTCTCTTTTTCCAGCTGGTGACCACCATTCTTACAGCCGAGTCGGAAGCCGAATATAGCAGCACCCGCTATAAACTGCATAAATTACTCACCTGGCTGCAGGAGCACTGTTTCGAAGAACATAACTGGCAGCAGCTGGCGGAGCAATTTCATCTCACCACCCGCACGGCGTTTCGCCATATTAAAGAGGCCACGGGCTTAACGCCGGATAATTATCTGAAACGTCTGCGACTGGTCTCCGCGCGGGTCAAATTACGTGAAACGGAGATGTCCATTACCGAAGTGGCTTATCTGTGCGGCTTCGCCAACAGCAACCACTTTACCACTCTGTATAAAAAAGTGTTTGGCCTGACCCCCAGCGCCGATCGCCGCCGCCCACCGGGTTAAAAGGGGGGCCGCAGGCTGGGCAGGGGAAAAACCTGCCGCCTGCGGCAAGTCACGCTTACTCGTCGAGGGAGTTTGCCCGCACATGACGACCGCTGGCGACAAAATTGCCGGTGCCAAGATGATGCAGGGTATTGAGCTTATCGTCGTCGAACTGCCAGCGTCCGGTGACGAACGCGCGTTCATCGGCGGCGGCAGACACCACCTCCCCGAACAGGGTGTCGTACTGGGTCTGGGCCGCCGTCGCCGGCAGCAGTCGGCACTCCATCCATGCCAGACACTTCTCCTCGATCAGCGGCAACCCCAGCTCCGGGCCGGTCACTACCGGGATCCCCCAGGCATTGAATTTGTCCTCATCGCGGCCGCTGACGCTGCCGACGGCGTAGGTCCAGCTGGCGGCGGCGACGCCGGGGACCACAATGCCGAAGGTGCCGTTGCGCTCGATGATCTCCCGCGTCCAGGTACTTTTATCCACCACGATAGCCACCCGCGGCGGGGCGAATTCCACCGGCATTGACCAGGCGGCGGCCATGACGTTGCGCCGGTCAGACGGGGCATCGTAGCTGGTGATCAAAATGGTCGGGCCGTGGTTGAGCAGGCGGCTGGCGTACTGCAGTTCAACGTGGCGAAAGCGGCTCATAGGCGTTCCTTGAATAATGGGTCGGTTGGCAGGTAACACGTTAAGCCGCAATGAAAATGTAATCAATACGTCATCTCGTCTGACTATAGTCGCCAGCACTAAGTCCCAAAGAGGATCACAATATGTTGGCTCCCCTGATGTTATCCCAGGTGAGCGTGCCCCGTCGGATGTCGGCCGCCGGGCAGGTCTCGCTGTCCCGAAAGGGAGGGCGATGATGCGCACGCTGACCCCTATCACCTTGCAGGAGGTCTCTTTTGCCTTCGCAGAGACTCCCGTTCTTGACCGTTTCTCGTTGCATATCGACCCCGGCCGCATCGTGGCGCTACTGGGTCCGTCCGGCTGCGGCAAAAGCACTTTGCTGCGTCTGCTGGCCGGGCTGAGCGTGCCGGTCAGCGGCGAAATCCGCTTTGGCGACAGGCTGGTCGCTCGCGCAGGATGGGGATTGCCCCCGGAGCAGCGCGATATCGGCATGGTTTTTCAGGATTACGCCCTCTGGCCGCATATGAGCGTGGCGCAGAACGTCGCCTTTCCGCTGCGCATGCGAGGTGTCTCCCGTAGCGAACGCGAGCGCCGGGTGAGCGAGGCGCTGGCGCGGGTAGGCCTCAACGGTTTCGCCGAACGTAAACCTTCTGGTCTTTCTGGCGGTCAGCAGCAGCGGGTGGCGCTGGCGCGGGCGATCGTCGCCGCGCCGCGGGTGCTGCTATTTGATGAACCGCTCTCCAACCTGGATAGCGAACTGCGCGAATCGCTGTGCGGCGAAATGAGCCGCCTGTTGCGACAGCTCGGCATCACCGCCGTGTATGTCACCCATGATCGACGTGAAGCCGAGCTGTTAGCTGACCAGATTGTCTATTTATCCGCGGGCCGCGTGGCCGCTGTCCGCGCCGTTACGCCAACCTCAGGGGAAGTTGCATGAACACCGTTATGACCGTTAAGAAAGGAGTGGTACTCGCGATGGCTCTTTCCGCCATGATGCTCTCCAGCGCCCATGCGCTGACCGTTTACACCGCCGGACCCGGCTCGCTGGCGAAAAGCCTGGCCAGCGGTTTTGAACAACAGACCGGGGTGAAGGTGACGGTTTTCCAGGCCACCACCGGCAAAGTAATGGCCCGACTGGAGGCCGAGCAGGCCAACCCGCAGGCGGATGTGCTGATCTCCGCCTCGTGGGATACCGCCGAAGATCTGCACCAGCGGGGCTGGTTGCTGCCTTTTGCGAGCGCCAATGCCGACCAGGTACCGGCGAACCTGAAATCGGCGGACTATATCGCCCAGGGCGTCTCCGCCCTGGGCATTGTCTGGAACAGTAAAAGCGGTACCCCGGAACCGAAAGAGTGGCGGGATCTCACCCAGCCGGCGTTTAAAGACAAGGTGACAACCCCCGACCCGGCGCTCTCCGGCGCGTCGCTGGATTTGCTGATCGGGCTGCAAAACAGCATGGGCGACCAGGCCTGGCAACTGTTTGACGATCTGAAAAAGAACGGCATGGTGGTCAGCGGACCCAACGCCCAGGCGGTGACGCCGGTGATGCAGGGGGCGAAAGCGGCGGTGTTTGGCGCGGTGGATTATGTCTCCTACGGCAATATTCAGCAGGGCGAGTCGCTGAAGGTGATCTTCCCGGCCAGCGGAACGGTGATTGCCCCGCGCCCGATGATGATCCTCAAAACCAGCCAGCATGCCGACGATGCCAAAGCCTTTATCGATTATGTTCTGTCGCCGGAAGGTCAGGCGAGGGTTGCCGATGCCTGGCTGATGCCCGCCCGCCGCGACGTGGCGGCCAAACGTCCGTTACTGGACGCGCTGAAGGTGCTGCCCACCACCAGCGAAGGCAGCAGCGAACGGGGCGCCGTGCTCGCCCGCTTCAGTCAGCTGTACGCGCAGTAATTGCTCCTGTTCCTCCAGCGCTGGCCGCCGGGGGACCCCTCAGCTTCAGGAACCGGTTGTGAAACAAACATTCCTTTCCGGCGCGACCCTCGCCGCCCTGGTGATGCTGGTCGCGTTGCCGTTAGTATTTATTCTGCTGCAGGCGATTTTTCCCCATTTTAGCGCCGGTTCGCTCGGGGACGCCTTTGGCGGCGTCTCGGCGCTGCTGGCCGATCCCCAGTTACCGGCGATGCTCGGCGGTACGCTGTGGATCGCCGCCGGCGTGGCGCTGGTCAGCGTAATGATTGGCCTGCCGCTCGGCATCCTGCGCGGTATGTTTTCGCTGCCGCTGCCCCGACTGTGGGATCTCCTGTTTTTGATCCCCTTTCTGACGCCGCCCTATATCTCGGCGCTCTCCTGGATGCTGGCCCTGCAAAGCCAGGGCTATCTGCAGCAGCTGACCGGCTGGCAACTGAACGATCTGCTGTTCAGCCGCAGCGGTATCGTGCTGGTGATGACCTTTAATATTTTCCCGGTGGTGTACTTTGCCGTCTCCCGCAGCCTGCTGGCGAGCGGGACCCGGCTGGCGGTGGTCGCCCGCGTCCATGGCGCCACCGCCTGGCACGCCTTCTGGCACGTGACACTGCCGATGCTCTCCCCGGCGCTGGCGGCGGGCACGCTGTTGGCGTTTACCCTCGCTATCGAGGAGTTTGGTGTACCGGCGGCGCTGGGCAGCCGGGCGGGAGTGGTGATGCTGACGGTCGGTATTGAGAAAAAGCTGGCCGACTGGCCGGTGGACCTTACCGGCGCCGCGCTGCTGTCGCTGCTGTTGATGGCGGTGGCGTTGTTCGCCTGGTGGCTGCAAAAGCGGCTGGTGGGGGAGAAAGAGGTCACCAGCGTCACCGGCAAGCCGGGAGAAAACCGCGGGGCATCGCTGGGCTGGATGACGCTGCCCGCCGTGCTGATAATGGCGGCCGTCGGCGGCCTGGCGGTCGGCGTCCCCGCCGCCTCGATGATACTCACCAGCGTGATGGGCACGCTCTCAGGGGGCGTGAGTGTTGAGAATGTCACGCTACGTCACTTCGCGGCGCTGTTTGACCAGCAGGGGGATGCCCTGTCGGCCCTCGGCACCAGCCTGTCGCTGGCCCTGGGCTCGGCGCTGATTGTCGGCGCGCTGGGCCTGCTGGCCGCCTGGCTGGTGATGGTGCAGAAGATTAAAGGGCGCGGGATGGTGGACGCGCTGTCACTGATGCCGGCGGCGCTGCCGGGCGTGGTGGTAGGCGTCGGTTTGATCCTGCTGTGGAATCAGCCCTTCTGGCCGCGCTCGCCCTATAACACGCTGTGGATGTTGCTGCTCTCCTATTGCTGCCTGCTGTTGCCCTGGCCGGTGCGCTATGTCGGCAGCGCGCTGCGCCAACTGGGCCACAATCTTGAGCCCGCCGCCCGGGTGCACGGGGCGTCGCCACTGCAGGCGCTGCGGTTGATTGTTCTGCCGCTGGTCTTTCCGGCGCTGCTGGCGGCGATGCTGATGGTGTTCGCGGTGGCCTCCCGGGAGCTGGTGACCTCGCTGCTGCTCTCTCCGGCCGGTACGCAAACCGTGGCGGTGTTTATCTGGCGCCAGTTCGAACAGGGCTCCGTCGGTCAGGGCATGGCGATGGCCAGCCTGACGCTGTTGACCGGTCTGGTCCTGATGCTGACGGCGCTGGCGCTGATGCAGCGCAGCACGCGCGGTTAACGACAAGCGCACAAAAAAGACGGTCGGCGCGGAAAAATAGGCTATAAATGTCGGACACCTACAGCTGGAGGCCTTGATGAGTCCCTTTTTACGCGCCTATTTTTCCCGTCTGGGCTGGACGGGTGAGCCTGATGTATCCATTGATACCCTGCGGGAATTGCATCTGCAGCATAACAGCGCCATCCCCTTTGAAAACCTCGACGTCCTGCTGCCGCGTGAGATCCACCTTGACGATCGGGCGCTGGAAGAGAAGCTGATCGTCGCCCGCCGCGGGGGGTATTGTTTTGAGCAAAATGGTCTCCTTGAGCGCGTGCTGCGCGAGATAGGCTTTAACGTCCGCAGCCTGCTTGGCCGCGTAGTGCTGGCCAATCCGCCGCAGATGCCGCCGCGTACTCACCGTTTATTGCTGGTGGAAGTGGCGGGCGAGCGCTGGATCGCCGACGTCGGCTTCGGCGGCCAGACGCTGACCGCGCCGATCAAACTGCTGGCCGATATCCCCCAGCAAACGCCGCATGGCAGCTATCGTCTGGTGCATGAAGGGGATGAATGGACGCTGCAGTTCAACCATCACGAGCACTGGCAGTCGATGTACCATTTCGATTTAGGCCGCCAGTATGCGTCTGATTATGTGATGGGCAACTTCTGGTCGGCGCACTGGCCACAGTCTCACTTCCGTCACCATCTGCTGATGTGCCGTCATCTGCCGGACGGCGGCAAAATGACCCTCACCAATTTCCACTTTACCCACTGGGAGAATAACCACGTGGTGGAGAAGATCGATTTTGCCGATGTCTCCGCGCTGTATGAAGCGCTGCAGACCCGCTTCGGGCTGGGCGTGGACGATCCTAAACATGGCTTTAGTGAAGCGGCGCTGGCGGCGGTAATGGCGGCGTTCGATACCCATCCGGAAGCCGGGAAGTAAATTTCCTGATACCCGGTGGCGCTGCGCTGACCGGGCCTGAGGGAAAGCTATCGAATGAAGATAGAAGCGTTTTGCAGGCCGGATAAGGCGTAGCCGCCATCCGGCAAACTAACGGCGCAACGGGGTCAATGGCCTCCGCCAGCAGTCAGTGCCCGCGATGGATCCCTGCCACGCTCTGGCAGCGTCCGCTAAAACAATTCCATGGTAATCATCTTATTCAAATAACGGCTAAACGCTGCATCGTCCAGGGCCTGGGTGCCAAGGGCGTAAATCCCGTCGAGGCCGCACACCAGGGCGATAAAACGCCAGGCGATATCTGCCGGTGGTTCAGACGAATGAAATTCGCCGCAGGCGAGGCCCTTCTCGATGATGGCGACGGTCTCTTCATGCCACATGTTCATGGTCAGCAGGTAGGCCGCTTTGATGTCCGGGTCGCTGTCGGCCAGCACCTGGCCTTCGCGCCACAGGCGGATATAGGGCTCCAGCCGGCCATCTTCGCTGCCGATCATCGAGAATAACCGCTCGCGCCAGCTGGCGTCTTCGGCCACCAGCGGCATATCGAGCATCTCGCGGATCAGACGGATGAAAACCTGTGATTTCAGCTCGCCGATGGAGGAGAAGTGGTGGTGTAGTTGCCCGGCGGCCACCTCGGCTTCGCGGGCGATCTGCCGCACGGTCATGGCGGCAAAGCCGCCGCGCAGCGCCAGCCGCATGGCGGCCTGCATAATCCCTTCCCGTCGTGCATCCCGCTGTAAATAGTGCATAGAACCCCGCTGTCATCTGGCTTTGGCCGAGTGTAACAAAAAGTTGGACATGCGTTCAATAATCCGGCAGGATCGCCATCCTGGACGTGTGTCCAATTTCCAACATTGAGGTACAAGCTATGTCACGGCAATGGATGACGCTGATGGCGATTTTG
Organism: Klebsiella sp. PK18; assembly: GCF_057784655.1. NCBI lineage: Bacteria > Pseudomonadati > Pseudomonadota > Gammaproteobacteria > Enterobacterales > Enterobacteriaceae > Klebsiella > Klebsiella sp. PK18. The sequence continues at coordinate 2,468,556 of NZ_CM173493.1, forward strand.
CTGGTTTATATTCCGGTGGCGATTGACGCCACGGTATTGCATGTGGCCGCGCCGACGCTCAGCGTCGCGCTGGGTAGCAGCGGCAATGAGCTGCTGTGGATTATTGATATCTACTCCTTAGTCATGGCCGGTATGGTGCTGCCGATGGGCGCCCTCGGCGATAAAATCGGCTTCAAGCGCCTGCTGCTGCTCGGCAGCGCCATTTTTGGCGTCGCCTCGCTGTGCGCCGCGCTGTCGCCGACGGCCCTGACGCTGATTGCCTCACGCGCTTTGCTGGCGGTGGGGGCGGCGATGATCGTCCCGGCGACGCTGGCTGGGATCCGCAGCACCTTTGCCGAGGCCAGCCAGCGCAATATGGCGCTGGGTCTGTGGGCGGCGGTGGGCTCCGGCGGCGCGGCTTTTGGCCCGCTGGTGGGCGGCATGCTGCTGGAGCATTTCTACTGGGGGTCGGTATTCCTGATCAACGTACCGATCGTGCTGGTGGTTATCGCCATTAATGCGAAGGTGGTGCCGCGCCAGCCTGCGCGCCGCGAACAACCGCTCAATCTGCTGCAGGCGCTTATTTTGATTGCGTCGATCCTGATGCTGGTGTTTAGCGCGAAATCGGCGCTGAAGGGCCAGCTGGCGCTGTGGCTCACCGCACTGGTGGCGATCGGCGGGGCGGCGATGCTCACCTGGTTTATCCGCAAGCAGCTGTCGGCGACCCGCCCGATGGTGGATATGCGGCTCTTCACCCATCGTATTATTTTAAGCGGGGTGATGATGGCGATGACGGCCCTGATTACTCTGGTCGGTTTTGAACTGCTGATGGCGCAGGAGCTGCAGTTTGTGCATCAGAAAACGCCGTTCGAGGCGGGGATGTTTATGCTGCCGGTGATGGTTGCCAGCGGCTTCAGCGGCCCGATTGCCGGAATGCTGGTGTCGAAACTGGGGCTGCGGCAGGTGGCGACGGGCGGAATGTTGCTCAGCGCCTTCAGTTTTCTGGGCCTCGCGCTGACCGATTTCAGCACACAACCGTGGCAGGCATGGGGGCTGATGACGCTGCTGGGCTTCAGCGTCGCCAGCGCGCTGCTGGCCTCCAGCTCCGCGATTATGGCGGCGGCGCCGAAGGAGAAAGCGGCGGCGGCCGGGGCCATCGAAACCATGGCCTATGAACTTGGCGCCGGTCTCGGTATTGCGCTGTTTGGCCTGCTCCTGACCCGCAGCTACAGCGCCACCATTGTGCTACCGTCCGGGCTGAGTGAGTCCATGGCGCAGCAGGCGTCGTCGTCAATCGGCGAGGCGGTCAGTCTGACCGAGGCGCTGCCCGCCGGGATGGCTGAGGCGCTGATGGCGGCGGCGAAGGCGGCCTTTACCCAGGCTCACAGCCTGGTGCTGGCGACGGCGGGCGTACTGCTCCTGCTGCTGGCCGCCGGGATCTGGCGCAGCCTGGCGAGCGTGGCGAAACCGCAGTCAGCGCTATAGCTGTAGCGACAGGTCCATCGCCGCGCGTCGTAGCGGGGCGAGGGCCTTCTCTTTTAACGCCGCGGCGCTGGTCGTCGCGGCGGGGACCCCGACATTCAGCGCCGCCACCACCTGGCCATGGCGTGACAGCACGGGCACCGCCAGCGAACACAACCCCACCTCAATCTGCCGGTCGGCGAGGGCATAGCCCTGCATGCGCACCCGGGCGATCTCCGCGCGTAGCCCGGGCATATCGCACAGGGTATGCGGGGTGTAGCGGATTAACGCTGCTCGTGACAGTGTCACTTCAAGCTGTTCCTCCGGCAGTGCGCTCAGCAATACCCGTCCCATAGAGGTCGCCCATGCTGGCAGGCGACTGCCGCGCCCCAGGTCGATGCTCAGTAAATTATTGACCGCCGCGCGGGCGATATAGAGCACGTTGTCGCCGTCCAGCGTCGCCGCTGAGCAGGATTCGCCGAGCGCTTTGCCAAGGCTATCCAGCGCCGTCTGCGCGACTTTCGCCAGCGGCGTGCCGGCCAGATAGGCGTGGCCGACGGCCAGCACCCGGGGCAGCAGTTCATAGCTGCGGCCATCCGGACTGTGCACCATGCCCAGCGCGGCGAGGGTATACAGGCAACGGCGTACCGCCGCGCGGGAGATTTGGGTTTTCTGGCTCAACTGAGAAATGGTCAGCCGCTGGCGCTGGGGAGTAAAAGCATTGAGCACCTCCAGCCCGCGGGCGAGTGACAGCATAAAATTGGGGTCGTGCTCGGCCTGCCTGGCGCTCAAGGTGGTGGGGGTATGGTCACGCATTGATTCCCTCTCCGTTGCAATGCAAAGCTCACGGGGCATCACTATACCGTGCGCAAACTGCACCGTCCTGAATTGTGCCGGTTTTACCACCGCGATCACATTATTAACTGCCTTTTAACAAACGTGCCGATAATCGCACAACATTTCGATTATCGCCGTTGACCAGCCGCCAGGCTGAACCCTATTGTCAATGGCACACACCTCCCCGTTATGGATGTGGGTACAAAAAGTTATACATCTCACCAGGAACCGAAAATGACCGCCACCGTAGAACGTATTGAGAGCTGGATAGTGGATGTCCCGACCATCCGGCCACACAAGTTATCGATGACCACCATGGGCTGCCAGACGCTGGTGATCGTCCGCCTTACCCGCTCCGACGGCATCTGCGGCATCGGCGAAGCCACCACCATTGGCGGCTTGAGCTATGGCGTCGAGAGCCCGGAGGCCATCTCGTCGGCGATAACCCATTATCTGACGCCGCTGTTGAAAGGGCAGCCGGCCGATAACCTGAATGCGCTGACTGCCCGCATGAACAGCGCCATTAAAGGCAACACTTTCGCAAAGTCTGCCATTGAAACCGCGCTGCTGGATGCCCAGGGCAAAGCCTTAGGGCTGCCGGTATCGGCGCTGCTCGGCGGGGCGTTGCAAAGGGCGTTGCCGGTGCTGTGGACCTTAGCCAGCGGCGATACCGCGAAAGATATCGCCGAAGGGGAAACACTGTTAGCCGAGCGCCGCCATCAGGCGTTCAAACTGAAAATTGGCGCGCGGGAATTAGCCACCGACCTGCGTCATACCCGCGCCATTGTCGAAGCGTTAGGCGATCGCGCCAGCATTCGCGTTGACGTTAACCAGGCCTGGGACGCCGCGACCGGCGCGAAAGGCTGTCGCGAGCTGGCGGCGATGGGCGTCGATCTTATCGAACAGCCGGTCAGCGCCCACGACAATGCCGCACTGGTGCGCCTGAGCCAGCAAATCGAGACCGCAGTTCTGGCGGATGAAGCGGTCGCGACCGCTTACGATGGTTACCAACTGGCGCAACAGGGATTTACCGGCGCTTATGCCCTGAAAATCGCCAAAGCCGGGGGACCGAACAGCGTGCTGGCGCTGGCTCGCGTCGCCCAGGCGGCGGGGGTTGGCCTGTATGGCGGCACCATGCTGGAAGGGACCGTCGGTACCGTTGCGTCGCTGCACGCCTGGTCGACGCTGCCGCTGCAGTGGGGTACCGAGATGTTCGGCCCGCTGCTCCTCAAAGACGATATTGTCAGCGTGCCACTCACCTTTGCCGATGGTCAGGTAGCGCTCTCGCAGACGCCAGGGCTCGGCGTGGAGCTGGATGAAGACAAGCTGCGCTTCTATTCCCGTAAAGCATAACAGGAGTAAATAATGCTATTTAAAGTGGAGATGACCGTTAATATTCCGCTCGGTTTTCCTGCCGCCGAAGCGGATGAAATTAAACAACGCGAAAAAGCCTATTCGCAACAATTACAGCGTGAAGGCAAGTGGCGACATATCTGGCGCGTCGCCGGTCTTTACGCCAATGTCAGTATTTTCGATGTAAAAGATGCCGAAGAGTTGCATCAAATTTTAATGGGATTGCCGCTGTATCCTTTTATGGATATTCGCGTCGAGGCGCTGTGCCGTCATCCCTCATCTGTTCGTGAAGACGATAGCTAATAATAATAACATCTGACCTCATGCCGGGAACACCCGGCAAATATCCTACAACGATAAGAGAGAATAATTATGAGTAATGCTTTCGTACAACAAGAAGCCGTGCAGAAATTATTACGTGAAGGCGCGGGGTTAAATGTCCCTGGCGGTAATGAACGTTTTAAAGCCATTGTCCACCGTTTGCTGGAGAATATCTGCACGCTGATCGATGACTATAACGTCACAGAAGAAGAGTTCTGGCACGCGGTGAACTATCTACACGAGCTGGGTGGGCGTCAGGAAGCGGCGCTGCTGGCGGCCGGGCTGGGACTGGAGCATTTCCTCGACCTGCGTCAGGACGCCATTGATGCGGCGGCGCGCCGGGAAACCGGCACCCCGCGCACCATCGAAGGGCCGCTGTATGTGGCCAATGCGCCGCTGGCCGACAGCCACGCCCGGATGGATGATGGCGCAGATGCCGGGGAAGTAATGTGGCTGCATGGTCAGGTTAAAGATAATCAGGGCCAGCCGATCGCTAACGCCATCGTTGATATCTGGCACGCCAATACCCTCGGTAATTACTCGTTCTTCGATCAAAGTCAGAGCGACTACAACCTCCGTCGCCGGATCCGCACTGGCGCCGATGGCCGCTACAGCGTGCGCAGCATCATGCCGTCCGGCTACGGCTGCCCGCCGGATGGTCCGACGCAGAAGTTGCTGGATCAGTTAGGCCGCCACGGCAACCGTCCGGCGCACATTCACTTCTTCGTCTCCGCCCCGGGCTATAAGCATCTGACCAGCCAGATTAACCTCAGCGGCGATAAATATCTGTGGGATGATTTTGCCTTTGCTACCCGCGACGGTCTGATTGCCGACCCGGTAAAAGTGACCGACCGCGAGACCATCGAGCAGCGCGATCTTGAGGGAGAGCACACCGAGGTCTGTTTTGATTTCACCCTGTGTAAAGCCCTGAACGTCGACGAAGAGCACCGCGGCACCCGCCTGCGCGCCAAAGAGTAACCGGTATTATCGGCCCCGGGCACGCGGCTGCCCGGGCCAGACATTGCACCCGAAAACGACAAATTCACCCTGTTTCTTTCATCCTGAATCCTGCAGGAGGGACTGACTCATGCAAAAAACGCTATCAGCGCTTAAAGACAAAATCACCAACGCGTTAATTGTCGACCGTGAAAATCATATTTACCGTTGCCACCGCTCTATATTTACCGACCAGCAGTTATTTGATTTTGAAATGAAACATATCTTCGAGGGGAATTGGGTTTTTCTCGCCCATGAAAGCCAGATTGCCGAGCCGGGAGATTATTATACCCTGACGCTGGGACGGCAGCCGGTTATTATCACTCGTGATAAAAAGAATGAATTGCATGCATTAATTAATAGCTGTGCCCACCGCGGGGCCATGTTATGCCGACGCAAAACCGGAAATAAAAACTCATTTACCTGTCCGTTCCATGGCTGGACCTTCAGCAATAACGGAAAATTATTAAAAGCCAAAGATGAGAGCACCGGCGCTTATCCTGACACCTTCAAACAGGAAGGGTCTCACGATCTGCAAAAATTGCCGCGTTTTCAGTCTTACCGCGGTTTCTTATTCGGTAGCCTCAATGGCGACGTGCAGCCGCTGGAGGCCTATCTCGGCGAAACCTGCAAAATCATCGATCTGATCGTCGATCAGGCGCCGGACGGGCTGGAAGTGCTGAAGGGCTCGTCGAGCTATGTATACGAAGGCAACTGGAAGCTGGGCGCGGAGAACGGCGCCGATGGCTATCACGTCAGCGTGGTGCACTGGAACTACGCCTCAACCATGTCGCGCCGCAACTATGAAGCGGAAGGGACGCATGCGGTTGACGCCAACGGCTGGTCAAAGAGCGTCGGCGGCGGCTACGGTTTTGACAATGGTCACATGCTGCTGTGGACCCGGGCGCTGAACCCGGAAGTGCGCCCGGTGTATGCCCACCGCGAGCGTCTGCAGGCGGAATTTGGCGAACGACGCGCCGACCAGATGGTCAACGAAACCCGCAACCTGTGCCTGTACCCCAACGTCTACCTGATGGATCAGTTTTCTACCCAGATCCGCGTGATCCGCCCGATTGCGGTCGATAAAACCGAAGTCACCATTTGGTGCTTTGCGCCAAAAGGTGAATCAGACCAGGCGCGGGCGCTACGCATCCGCCAGTATGAAGATTTCTTTAACGTTAGCGGGATGGGGACGCCGGACGATCTGGAAGAGTTCAGCGCCTGTCAGCGCGGCTATCTCGGCGAAAATCTGCCATGGAGCGATCTGAGCCGCGGTGCGCTGCGCTGGGTCGACGGCCCGGATGAGCACGCCAAACATGCCGGTTTCACGCCACGACTCAGCGGGGTGAAATCAGAAGATGAAGCGCTGTACATCGCCCATCACCATCACTGGCAAACGGTCATGCTGGCGGCGCTGGAACAGGAACAGCAGCGTTACGACCAGTCGATTACCCAGCGCGTGGAGGTGGCCTGATGTTGAATCTCGAACACGTTCGCCAGTTTCTCTATTACGAAGCCCGCCTGTTGGATGATCGTCAGTGGGACGAATGGCTGAGCTGTTACAGTCCGCAGGTGGTCTACTGGATGCCGGCGTGGGGCGACGATGACCAGCTGACGCGCGACCCGCAAAAAGAGATTTCCCTTATCTATTATCCCAACCGTGAAGGCCTGGAAGATCGCGTCTATCGCATTAAAACCGAACGTTCCGGCGCCAGTACGCCGGAGCCGCGCACCACGCACATCATCAGCAATGTTGAACTGATGGGCGAAAGCGACGAGGGGCTGGAGGTGCGCTACAACTGGGTCACCTGGAGCCACCGCTATCAACACACGGATGCCTATTTCGGCTCTACCTGTTGCACGCTAATTGAGCAGGACGGCAGACCGCAGATCGTGCGCAAAACCGTGCGCCTGAATAACGATTATATCCGTCAGGTGATTGACGTTTACCACATTTAAGAGGCGCTTATGACCTTCAATATTGCTCTTAATTTTGAGGACGGCATTACCCGCTTTATTCAATGCCATGCCGGGGAGAAGGTGCTGGATGCCGCCTATCGCCAGAAGGTGAATCTGCCGATGGACTGCTCGGACGGCGTTTGCGGCACCTGCAAATGCCACTGCGCCAGCGGTGAATACGATCTGGGGGAGGATTATCTCGACGAGGCGTTAAGCGACGACGAAGCGCAGGCCCGCCAGGTGCTGACCTGCCAGATGGTCCCGACCAGCGACTGTGTGATCGACGTGCCGGTGGCCGCCGCCCAGTGCAAAACCGCGCTGACCAACACCGGGGCGCAGGTACGACAGGTGAATTGTCTGTCCGATACCGCCATCGAACTGGTGGTCGCGCTGGATGAGCCGCTGGCTTTTCTGCCGGGACAGTACATTAACATTCAGGTACCGGGCACGCCTCATGTGCGCGCCTACTCATTTAGCTCGCTGCCGGGTTCTCTCGAAGGGCGTTTTCTGATCCGTAACGTGCCTGGCGGCATGATGAGCCAGTGGTTAACCCAGCAGGCGCGGCCCGGCGATCGCCTGACCCTCAGCGGCCCCATGGGCAGCTTCTATTTGCGCAGCGGCGAACGCCCGCTGCTCATGCTGGCGGGCGGCACCGGGCTGGCGCCGCTGCTCTCCATGTTACATACCCTGCAAACACAGGGCAGTCAGCGCCCGGTAACGCTACTGTACGGCGTGACCCGCGATTGCGATCTGGTGAAAACCGACGCGCTGGATGCGTTTAACCAACAACTGACGGGATATCGCTGGCTGCCGGTGGTGGCGGATGAAAACAGTACCTGCCCGCAGCGCGGTTTTGTCACCGACCATCTCGATGACGCGATGCTGAATAACGGCGACGTTGACATCTATCTTTGCGGGCCGCCGCCGATGGTCAACGCGGTCGCCACGACGCTGCGCGACAGAGGAATTTCCCCGGCAGGCTTCTGGTATGAGAAATTTATCGCCAGCCAGAGCGCGGCGGCATAAGGAGGCAGTATGCGTTTTACCGATAAAGTCGTCGCTATCACCGGCGCGGCGCAGGGGATTGGCCGCCAGACCGCGGAGCAGGCGGCAGCCGAAGGCGCTGCTCTGTTGCTGATTGACCGCTCGCCTTACGTACACGAACTGGCTGCCGTACTAGCCCTGGCCGGAAGTCAGGTACTGGCGCTGGAGGCTGACCTTGAGCAGTGGCAGAGTACCGAGCAGGCGTTTGCCGCTGGGATCGCGCATTTTGGCCGCCTCGATGTGTTAATCAATAACGTCGGGGGGACTATCTGGGCGCGACCCTTTGCCGAGTATCAGCCAGAACAAATTGAGAAAGAGATCCGCCGCTCGCTGTTCCCCACCTTGTGGGGCTGCCGCGCGGCGCTCCCCGGGATGCTGAAGCAGGGGAAAGGCAGCATCGTCAATATCTCGTCGGTGGCGACGGCGGGGGTGAACCGGGTGCCTTATTCGGCGGCGAAAGGCGGCGTTAACGCGCTGACCCGGTCGATTGCCATGGAGTACAGCGGCAGCGGTATTCGGATTAACGCCGTCGCGCCTGGCGGGACGGAGGCGCCGCCACGTCTGACGCCGCGCAACGATGAGCAGCCGAGCGAGCAGGAAACGGCGTGGTATCAGCAGGTGGTCGATCAGACGGTAGCGAGCAGTCTGCTGCACCGGTACGGCACGCTGGCGGAACAGGCGAATGCGATCCTGTTTCTCGCCAGCGATGAGGCCAGCTATATCACCGGCGTGACGCTACCGGTAGCGGGCGGCGATCTCGGCTAGCGGCGGGTGGCGTACCAGCAGAGCAGGGAGCCGAGACACACCATCCCGGCCCCCTGCCAGAAAGACCACGACAGTGTAGCGCTAAGCAGGACAGCCGCCAGCGCGGAAGAGAGTACCGGTGTGAAGTACGAGGCCGCCGCCAGCAGGCTGACGTTGCCGTGCAGGATCCCGACGTTCCACGCCGCGTAGGCCAGCCCCAGCGCCACAGAGACCGTCATCAGCTTAATGACTACCGGCCAGCTAAACAGCATCGGCGGCTGGTCGCTGGCGAGAAATTTCAGCCATAGCGTCAGGGCGGTTAACAGGACAAAGAGGGTAATGCCATTTTTACCTTTGGCGTACTTCGCGGTCACCGTGCAGTACGCCGCCCAGATAAACGCCCCGACAAATGCCAGAATGTAGCTCAGCGGGCTGGACACCACGTTATTGATGATTTCCTCGGGGTTGAGCCCGTGCTCGCCGCCAAGTACCCAGCTCACGCCGAACAGCGCCAGCAATAAGCCGGGGATCACCAGCCAGCTGCTTTTCTGGCCATTAAAGAGAATGGCGAACAAAATCGTCAGGCTGGGCCACAGGTAATTGACCATCCCCACTTCAATGGCCTGCTGGCGAGTGGCGGCGAACCCCAGCGACAGGGCGAGGCAGATTTCATAGCTGACAAACAGCACGCTGCCAGCCAGCAGATAGCGGCGCGGGATCTGGTGCAGGTTGGGAAAGCCAACGGTAAAAATGAGCAGCAGGCCGCTGAGGCTATAAATCATCGCCGCGCCGCCAACCGGGCCTAACCCTTCGCTGACGCCGCGAATCAATCCGACCATCGTGCTCCATAAGATAATGGCGGCGAAGCCGATTGATGTCGCTCTCTTTTTTTTCATATTTAACCTGATAGTGACGCAAACGCAGCCGGAATTTATAACATCTTTTGCCGGTCGATGGTCGATATTTCCCGCCGGCGTTAACTCTTTGGTATTAGTCAAACTCGTCGCCGCTGACTATTAAGGGGGCGAGCGTTTTCGACCTTGATTTGACGCAAATAAAACAAAGGTATTGCTGTTAGTTTCCTCCGCGCGATGAATCAACATCCTGCATGGAGGAATGCAATGGACGTCAGCCGCAGAAAGTTCTTTAAGATCTGCGCAGGCGGTATGGCCGGAACCACAGCCGCCGCCCTGGGCTTTGCCCCTAAAATGGCGCTGGCTCAGGCACGCAATTTCAAATTGCTGCGTGCGAAAGAGATCCGCAACACCTGCACTTACTGCTCCGTGGGCTGTGGGCTATTAATGTATAGCCTCGGCGACGGCGCGAAAAACGCCAAAGAAGCGATTTACCATATTGAAGGGGACCCGGACCATCCGGTGAGCCGCGGCGCGCTGTGCCCGAAAGGCGCAGGCCTGCTGGACTATGTCCACAGTGAAAACCGCCTGCGTTATCCGCAATACCGCGCCCCGGGCTCGGATAAATGGCAGCGCATCTCCTGGGATGACGCTTTTAACCGCATCGCCAGACTGATGAAAGCCGACCGCGACGCCAACTTTATTGAAAAGAACGAGCAGGGCGTGACGGTTAACCGCTGGCTTTCCACCGGCATGCTGTGCGCCTCGGCGGCAAGCAATGAGACTGGCATGCTGACGCAAAAATTTGTGCGTTCGCTCGGCATGCTGGCGGTAGACAACCAGGCGCGCGTCTGACACGGACCAACGGTAGCAAGTCTTGCTCCAACATTTGGTCGCGGTGCGATGACCAACCACTGGGTTGATATCAAAAACGCTAACGTCGTGGTGGTGATGGGCGGCAACGCCGCCGAAGCGCATCCGGTGGGATTCCGCTGGGCGATGGAAGCGAAAAACAATAACGATGCCACGCTTATCGTCGTCGACCCGCGCTTTACGCGTACCGCGTCGGTGGCCGATATCTATGCGCCGATTCGTTCCGGTACCGACATTACCTTCCTGTCGGGCGTGCTGCTGTACCTGATCGAAAATAATAAGATCAATGCCGAGTACGTGAAGCATTACACCAATGCCAGCCTGCTGGTACGGGATGATTTTGCCTTCGAAGAGGGCCTGTTCAGCGGCTACGATGCCGAAAAACGTCAGTACGATAAATCGTCCTGGAACTACCAGTTCGATGAAAACGGCTACGCCAAACGCGATGAAACGCTCAGCCATCCGCGCTGCGTGTGGAATCTGCTCAGGCAGCACGTTTCCCGCTACACGCCGGAAGTGGTGGAGAATATCTGCGGTACGCCGAAAGCGGACTTCCTTAAAGTGTGTGACGTGCTGGCGTCAACCAGCGCCGCGGACCGCACCACCACCTTCCTGTATGCCCTGGGCTGGACGCAGCACACCGTCGGCGCGCAGAACATCCGCACCATGGCGATGATCCAGTTGCTGCTCGGCAATATGGGCATGGCCGGCGGCGGCGTCAACGCGCTGCGCGGCCACTCCAATATTCAGGGGCTGACCGATTTGGGCCTGTTGTCGACCAGTCTGCCGGGTTATTTGACGCTGCCATCCGATAAACAGACCGATCTGCAAAGTTATCTTAGCGCCAACACGCCGAAAGCGACGCTGCCCGGGCAGGTGAACTACTGGAGCAACTACCCGAAATTCTTCGTCAGCCTGATGAAATCGTTATACGGCGAGGCGGCGCAGAAAGAGAATGACTGGGGCTTCAACTGGTTGCCGAAATGGGATCAGGCTTACGACGTTATCAAGTACTTCAATATGATGGATAACGGCAACGTCACTGGCTATATCTGTCAGGGCTTCAACCCGGTAGCGTCCTTCCCGGACAAAAACAAAGTGGTGCGTAGCCTCAGCAAGCTGAGGTATCTGGTGGTTATCGATCCGCTGGTGACCGAAACCTCGACCTTCTGGCAGAACCACGGCGAGTCTAATGATGTCGACCCGTCGGCGATTCAGACCGAAGTCTTCCGCCTGCCGTCGACCTGCTTTGCCGAAGAGGATGGTTCGATCGCCAACTCCGGTCGCTGGCTGCAGTGGCACTGGAAAGGCCAGGACGCACCGGGGGAAGCGCGCAACGATGGCGAAATCCTGGCTGGGATCTATCATCGTCTGCGCGAGCTGTACCGTCGCGAAGGCGGGAAGGGCGCGGAACCGCTGCTGAAAATGAGCTGGCGCTATAAGCAGCCAGATCACCCGGAATCGGCAGAAGTGGCAAAAGAGAACAACGGCTACGCGCTGGCGGATCTCTACGATCAAAATGGCGCTCTGCTGGCGAAAAAAGGCCAACTGCTCAATAGCTTCGCGCTGCTGCGCGATGACGGCAGCACCGCGTCGTCGTGCTGGATCTATACCGGCAGCTGGACCGAGCAGGGTAACCAGATGGCGAATCGTGATAACGCCGATCCTTCGGGCCTGGGCAATACGCTGGGATGGGCATGGGCGTGGCCGCTCAATCGTCGGGTGCTGTATAACCGCGCTTCGGCTGATATTAACGGCAAGCCGTGGGATGCGAAGCGGATGCTGATCCAGTGGAACGGCAGCAAGTGGGTCGGAAATGATATTCCGGACTTCAATACTGCGCCGCCGGGGAGCAACACCGGGCCGTTTATCATGCAGCAGGAGGGACTTGGCCGCCTGTTTGCGCTCGATAAACTGGCGGAAGGGCCGTTCCCGGAGCACTACGAGCCGATGGAAACCCCGCTTGGCACCAACCCGCTGCACCCGAAGGTGGTCTCCAGCCCGGTGGTGCGTCTGTATGAAGAGGACGCCATCCGCCTGGGTAAGAAGGATAAGTTCCCGTATGTCGGCACCACCTATCGTCTGACCGAGCATTTCCACACCTGGACCAAGCATGCGCTGCTCAATTCCATCGCGCAGCCGGAACAGTTTGTCGAAATCAGCGAAGGGCTGGCGAAAAGCAAAGGTATCGCCAACGGCGACTGGGTGAAAGTCAGCAGCAAACGCGGCTTTATTCGCGCGGTTGCCGTGGTGACCCGCCGACTGCGCACGTTGAACGTCAACGGCCAGCAGGTCGAAACCGTCGGGATCCCGCTGCACTGGGGCTTTGAAGGCGTGGCCCGTAAAGGCTATATCGCCAACACCCTGACGCCTAACGTCGGCGATTCCAACTCGCAAACGCCGGAGTATAAGGCGTTTCTGGTCAACATCGAGAAAGCGTAAGGAGCGATTCAATGGCGATGGAAACACAAGACATTATTAAACGCTCCGCGACCAACCCGATAACTCCCGCGCCACGCGCGCGGGACTATAAGGCCGAAGTCGCCAAGCTTATCGATGTCTCCTCCTGCGTAGGCTGTAAAGCCTGCCAGGTGGCCTGTTCCGAGTGGAATGACATTCGCGATGAAGTGGGGCACTGCGTCGGCGTGTACGACAATCCGGCGGATCTTAGCGCTAAATCCTGGACGGTAATGCGCTTTAGCGAGACCGAACAGAACGGCAAGCTGGAATGGCTTATCCGCAAGGATGGCTGTATGCACTGCGAGGAGCCGGGTTGCCTGAAAGCCTGCCCCTCCGCCGGGGCGATTATTCAGTACGCCAACGGCATCGTCGATTTCCAGCAGGAAAACTGCATTGGTTGCGGCTACTGCATTGCCGGGTGTCCGTTTAATATTCCGCGCCTCAATAAAGAGGATAACCGGGTCTATAAATGCACCCTGTGCGTGGACCGGGTCAGCGTCGGTCAGGAACCGGCCTGCGTGAAAACCTGTCCGACCGGCGCGATCCACTTCGGTACGAAGAAAGAGATGCTGGAAGTGGCGCAGGAGCGGGTGGATAAGCTTAAAAAACGCGGTTATGCCAACGCCGGGATCTACAACCCGCAGGGCGTAGGCGGCACCCACGTGATGTACGTCCTGCATCATGCCGACCAGCCGGAGCTGTATCACAAGCTGCCGAAGGAACCGCAGATCGATACCAGTATCAGTCTGTGGAAGGGGGCGCTGAAACCGCTGGCGGCGGCGGGCTTTATCGCCACCTTCGCCGGGCTTATCTACCACTACATCGGTATCGGGCCGAACAAGGAAATTGATGACGACGAGGAGGAGCATGATGAGTAAATCGAAGATGATTGTGCGCACGACGTTTATCGATCGCGCCTGTCACTGGACGGTGGTTATCTGTTTCTTCCTCGTGGCGCTGTCGGGGATTTCATTTTTTTTCCCGACGCTACAATGGTTGACGGAAACCTTCGGCACCCCGCAGATGGGGCGTATCCTGCACCCGTTCTTTGGGGTGCTGATTTTTGTCGCGCTGATGTTTATGTTTGTGCGTTTTGTCCACCACAATATTCCAGATAAACAGGATATCCCCTGGCTGAAAGGTATCGTGGAGGTGCTGAAAGGCAACGAACATAAGGTCGCGCGCGTCGGGAAATATAACGCCGGGCAGAAGATGATGTTCTGGACCATTATGAGCATGATTTTCGTGCTGCTGGTGACCGGGGTGATTATCTGGCGGCCCTATTTCGCGGCATATTTCCCGATGCAGGTGATTCGCTATAGCCTGCTGATTCATGCGACGTCGGCGATTATCCTGATCCACGCGATCCTCATCCATATGTATATGGCATTCTGGGTGAAAGGGTCGATTAAAGGCATGATCGAAGGCAAGGTGAGCCGCCGTTGGGCGAAGAAACATCACCCGCGCTGGTATCGCGATGTCGAACGCCTGGAAGCGATCAAAGAGAGTCGCGAAGGGATGAAGTAAGCCTTCACGGCGCAAAACCCGCTCCGGAGATGTCGGAGCGGGTTCCCGGCAGTCAGCAGTTCGTGATAAGTGTATCGATTGAATCGATAACGCCCTGGCGCGCATGACTCAGATTGCAGACGAAATCCTGTGGCTGGATCCGTTTATTATTTAAGTTACTGATCATTGGCGTACAAAGTAAAAAGCTGTCAAATTCTATATTTATCCTTGGTACGACATGCTGATGCCAGCGTGGTAACTGTTGTGTTCGCATTAAAGGAATAATGACTCTCGTGGCCAGGTCTGCATAATAATCATTCTGCACGATCATATAATACGGCAGGGTTTTATTTGTCTGAGCAGAACAATTTCGATAAACATTGAATTGTTCAAGCATCATAGTACCCTGAAAAATTCATCATCAGTAAGAGTGCCTCCTTTTGCAATAAATTCATTCATTGCGGCAATGAATTCCTTGTGCTGTCGCTGTTTATCTGCTTCTCGTAAATCCTTACCCGGCTGTGCTGACGCCTTCTGGACGGGTACGTCAGTGGGTCTTTTACGTAGCGTATTACTTTTCATCATCGGCTCCTTGCGGTTGGTTCTGTGATTATTCACTTTACTCACTAAAAAATAAATCCCAGCAGCAACTTTAATGTTTATTTTGCGAGGCCGCTTCCAGAGGAAAGTAATAGCCTGAAATATTCATGGTTGTGGTAATAAACCTGGCGCTGGTATTAACCAGCGCGGCGAAGAATAATCAGAACTTCTCGGGAATAAAGCGGAAGGGGAAATTGGTCTGTTTCATTTTGCCAATTTTGCGCTTCGGCAGCGTCACATGCTCTACCGGTAGAGCTTCATAGGGGATCTGCGACAGCAGATGGGTGATGATATTCAGACGTACGCGCTTTTTATCCTCCGAGCGGGCGACGAACCACGGCGCCCAGGCGGTATCGGTGGCGGCGAACATGGCGTCGCGGGCGGCGGTATATTCATCCCAGCGGTTGAAAGACTTAATGTCCATCGGCGAGAGCTTCCAGATTTTACGACCATCGTCGATGCGATCCCGCAGGCGGCGCTCCTGCTCCTGCGGTGAGACCTCCAGCCAGTACTTGAGCAGAATAATGCCCGATTCGACCATGCCGCGCTCCACCATCGGCGCGCCGTCGAGAAACTTCTGCACCTCCTCCGGGGTGCAAAAGCCCATCACCCGTTCGACGCCGGCGCGGTTGTACCAGCTGCGATCGAAAATCACAATCTCGCCAGCCGCCGGAAGGTGCTTGATATAGCGCTGAAAATAGAGCTGGCTTTTCTCACGCTCGGTGGGTGAGGGCAAGGCGACGACCCGGAAGATACGCGGGCTGACGCGCTCGGTGATCGCCTTAATGGTGCCGCCTTTGCCGGCGCCGTCCCGGCCTTCAAAGACGATGCACACCTTCAGCCCTTTATGCACCACCCAGCGCTGCAGTTTCACCAGCTCAACATGGAGTTTGCGCAACGCCTTCTCATACGCTTTATTGTCGAGCGGGGCGGTCTTCACCGCCGCGTCGACCGGATTACCGTTTTTCTTATTACCCATCGCCATGCTCCGTGTTGCCGAGGTATCCCTTTGAAGTGTAATCCTTCGCCGGCGAGGCGGTGGAAAATATTCGTGCAGGGGACGGGCTAGCTGGCGTTCCCCGCCGCAATGACTTCCAGCCCTACCCGCTGCCCCCATGACAGCTCCAGGGTGTTACCGTCCGGGTCGGCAAAGAAGGCGAAGTATCCCACCGGATCGCCCAGCTGTTCCGGTTCCCGCCGCAAAACGCCTTCCCGCCGCGCCTGAGCGACCTTCTCGTCGATCTCCGCCTGGGTGGCGCAGGCGACACCGAGATGGCCGAACGGGCCCAGCGGTGTGTCGGCCGGATCGTCACTCTGTACCAGCACCAGAGCGAAGGGCCGGGTGCGATCGCTGAGCCACGCCACCTTACGCGCCGAGGGCAAGCCGGGCTCGCGCTGGTGAATGACGGTCATCGCGGTATAGCGGGTATAAAAATCAATGCTGCTGGCCAGACAGCGGACGGTAAAGGCGACATGGGTAAAACCGACATCAACAGTTTGCATCGATGATTCTCCAGAGGTGAATGATGGGAAGACTTTACAACCTCAAGTTAAGTTGAGATCAATTGGGCGTTTATCGCTTTGAGCCCACTGATTTTAATAGGGGAGGGTCATTGCTAAGCCACGCCGTCGCCGGCTCGATGATGGCCGGCCGTGCGGGCGGCGAGCATGAACGAATCAGGCCGTTGTATGGAGGAAACTGCCGTCGGGCGTTTTTAGCTGGTGTGTCGGGGCGGGATGGTCAATAATGCCGGCCGTCTCTCAATACCCCTATAAGATGTATGAAAAAAACGATTTTTTCACTGGCGCTGGGCACCTTCGGACTCGGCATGGCGGAATTTGGCATTATGGGCGTGCTGCCGGATATGGCGCACGATGTCGGGATGTCGATCCCCGCCGCCGGCAATATGATTGCCTGGTATGCCTTCGGTGTGGTGATCGGTGCGCCGATCATGGCGCTGCTCTCCAGCCGGTTTTCGTTGAAATCGGTGATGCTGTTTCTCGCTGCCCTGTGTATTCTCGGCAATACCCTGTTTACCCTCTCCAGTAGCTACGCCATGCTGGCGCTTGGCCGCCTGGTTTCCGGTTTTCCTCACGGGGCGTTCTTTGGCGTCGGCGCGATTATCCTGTCGAAAATCGCGCCGCCGGGGAAGGTGACCGCCGCGGTGGCGGGGATGATCGGCGGGATGACGGTGGCTAACCTGGTGGGGGTCCCCGGCGGCACCTGGCTTGGGCATCACTTCAACTGGCGCTATACCTTTGCCCTTATCGCCGTGTTTAATGTCGCCGTGTTGATGACTATTTTCTGCTGGGTGCCCACCCTCTATGATCGCACCAGCACCCGACTGCGCGAGCAGTTCCGTTTTCTGGCCTCCCCGGCGCCGTGGCTGATTTTTGCCGCCACCATGTTTGGCAATGCCGGCGTGTTTGCCTGGTTCAGCTATATCAAGCCCTTTATGATCAACGTCTCCGGCTTTGCCGAAAGCAGGATGATGCTGATTATGATGCTGGCGGGGCTGGGAATGGTGGTCGGCAATCTGTTCAGCGGCAAAATTTCCGGGCGCTTCAGCCCGCTGCGCATTGCGGCCATGACCGACGGGGTCATTGCCGTGACGCTGCTGCTGATCTTTGCCTTCGGTGAGCATAAAGTCGCTTCGCTGACTCTGGCGTTTATCTGCTGCGCGGGACTATTCGCCCTGTCGGCGCCGCTGCAGATCCTGCTGCTGCAGAACGCCAAAGGCGGCGAGATGCTGGGGGCGGCAGGAGGGCAGATTGCCTTCAACCTCGGCAGCGCCATCGGCGCCTTCTGCGGCGGGATGATGATTGCCCAGGGCTTTGGCTGGAACAGCGTGGCGCTTCCTGCCGCCACGCTGTCGTTTCTGGCGATGAGCGCCTTGCTCATCTATGGCTGCCATCAGCGCCGACAAGCTTGCTAACGACGCTTACTCACGCCAGGGTTCGCCAAGGGTCAGCATCAGCCGGTTGGCCCAGGCGAAAAAGGCCGCCGACTGCAGCAGATCCAGCTGGGCCAGGGTATCTAAACCCTGCTCATCAAGCGCCGCCAGATGGCGGGCATTCAGCCCCGGCGGCGTCACCGACAGCGCAGCGGCGGCGTCGATTTCCGCCTGCCAGCGCGGCGACTGGCCGTCACTCAAATTCTCCCCCGGCGTCACCGCCAGCAGCGTGTCGACAGCGGTCTCGTCCTTCGCCAGTTGCGCCGCTTTACGGGCATGCACCGAGGCGCAGTAGATACAGCCGTTGATTTTGCTGGTCACCGTGGCGGCCAGCTCGCGTTCGGCGCGCGGCAATCCCCCGGGGGTATAGAAAATGCCTTTATCGGTCAGGGTCCGCTGCTCCAGCACCGGCTGATTGCGCGCCAGCAGGCGAAAGTAGGGGGAGTCGCTATGGCCATATTTGGCCAGAATCGCCTGTTCTTCAGCGCTGAATTCCGCCAGCGGTTTATCGGCCAGCCAGGGTTCCCAGTGCAGCTCGTCGCGGGTGAAGCGAACCGGGGCCGCTTTGCCGCTCTGGGTGTGCGGTGTGGTATGCCAGTATCCGGCGACCAGCGGCGTATCGGCGCTGACAATGGGCTTATGGTTCAGCGCCCGCAGGCCCAGCAGCAGTCGGCTCTGGAAGCTGACAAAGGCCACCAGTTGCGCCAGAGTGACGATGCCCCGCAGGCTCCAGCCCGCGCCGGTTAAGGTGTGCAGCGCGCCGGGGGTGGCTTCGACGGGGGTGAAGGTGAGCAGGCGGGCAAAGGCCAGCGCCGGGACCAGACGATCGGTGGTTGGATCGGCGAGCCCGAAACCGGCATAGTGCGCCGCCAGCGCGTCCGCCTGGTGCAGTTTCGCCACCTTCGCGGCCACCGCGAAGCGTTCATCAAGAGGAAAGTCAGCGTCCTGCTGGCGGAACAGCACTTCATAACTTCCCTGGGCGTGACGGGTGGCGGCATCGCGTACGGCGCGCGCCTGGTCGAGCGGGGAACCGGGGGCAATCTCCGCCAGTTCGGCCAGAATATCCTGACTCAGCGTCATGGTGACTCCTTATCTGATGTGGGGGGCAATATGCTGAGCGATCAGCTCAATGGAACGCAGCGTATCCCGGTGCGAAGGCTCCACCGAGTGCACCTGAAACGAAATATCGGTGGCGCGGGCCAGCACGCTGTCCTGCGCCAGGGAGGCAATAACATGCTCAGGATCGCCGACGTGGGCATCCAGTTGTTGTAGATAGTCGGTGACACTGTCACCTTCTATCGTATGACCCGCCGCCCGGTGCTGTGTCGCCTGCTTGCGCAGACCGGGCTCGGCGATCTGCAGGGCGTGGGCGTGACTGTCGGCGACGAAGGCGGTGCGCGAGGCGAGGATCCGCGGTGCAACGCCGTCCGGCAGCGCCGCCAGGTAGGCGTCGATGATCGGGTTCTGAATGGCGTCCAGCGGCAGACGTGGCTCGCCGGGGGGCCGTGGCTGGGTGCGCGACAGCATCAGGCCGTGTCCCGCCTGACCGGAGCGGATGGCGCCCTCCGCCGAGAAGGTGGCGATCCAGATACGCTCCGCCAACTGCGGTGCGGGCGGATAGAGACGGTTGCCCGGGTGGCTCAGCGTGTCGCCGCGCCAGGCGCTATGGATCAGGTGCAGATGGTCGGCAAACACCGCCCCGCGCTGCTCGCTGGTCAGGCCGAAGGGCAGAAACGACGTTGGCGTGCCGCCGGAGCCAAACCCCACCTCCAGACGCCCGTCGGTGAGTAAATCCAGTACCGCCGCGTCTTCGGCGACGCGCAGCGGATTTTCCATCGGCAGAGTGATAATCGCCGTGCCGAGACGGATCCGGTCGGTCTGTGCCGCCACGTGGGCGAGAAACACCAGCGGCGATGGCAGGCCGCCTTCCTGTTCATGAAAATGGTGCTGGGCAATCCATGCGCTGTCGAAGCCCAAACGCTCCGCGTGGCGGATCTGTTCGGCCGCCAGCCGGTAGCGCGTTTGCGCGGAGCCCTGATCGAGCAGACGGGTAAAAAAGCCGAGGCGTTTAGGCATTATGCGTTCTCCGTGTGGGCCTGTGCTAAGCGGGGTGAAACCTGGGGAATGGCGGCGATCAGTTCGCGAGTGTAGGCCTGCTGCGGAGTGGCGAACAGGCGGTCAACGTCGCCATGCTCCACCACCTGGCCGGCGCGCAGTACCGTGACGCTGTCGGCAATCCGCCTGACCGTCGCCAGATCGTGGGTAATGAACAGGTAGCTCAGACCCAGCTGCTGCTGTAAC
Organism: Klebsiella sp. PK18; assembly: GCF_057784655.1. Classification (NCBI taxonomy): domain Bacteria; kingdom Pseudomonadati; phylum Pseudomonadota; class Gammaproteobacteria; order Enterobacterales; family Enterobacteriaceae; genus Klebsiella; species Klebsiella sp. PK18. The sequence continues at coordinate 2,488,798 of NZ_CM173493.1, forward strand.
TGCTGCAGCAGGGCGAGGATCTGCGCCTGAACGGTGACGTCGAGCGCCGAGGTCGCTTCGTCAAGGACCAGTATCGCCGGCTCGAGGATCAGCGCCCGGGCAATCGCCACCCGCTGCCGCTGGCCGCCGGAGAGCTCCCGCGGCGTACGCGACAGCAGCTCCGGGGCCAGCGCCACCCGCGCGGCGACGGTCTCCACGCGCAGGCGACGCGCCGACGCGCTGAGGCGCTCAAAGTTCTTTAACGGCTCTTCGATAATCGCAAACAGCGTCTGGCGCGGGTCGAGCGAGGCGAAGGGGTTCTGGTAGACAAACTGGATTTTCCGCCGCAGCTGACGCTGCGCCTCGCGGCTGAGATGCCCGGCGTCGATACCGTCGATGGTCACCTGTCCGGCATCGGCGCGCTCAAAGCCCAGCAGGATCCGCGCCAGGGTAGTTTTCCCGGAGCCGGATTCGCCCACCAGCGCATGGGTGGTGCCGCGTCTGACCTCAAAACTGACGCTGTCGAGCGCCTGCAGCGCCTGTTTGCCCAGCGAGAAACGTTTACTGATCCCCTCCACGCGAATGGCCGGCGTGGCCAGCGGTCGGTGACGAGCCGCCGTCAGCCCCAACGGCGCATCCTGCAGGTCGTGGAGCAGCTGGCGGGTGTAAGGGTGTTGCGGACGCTGGACAATCGTCTCGGTGGCGCCCTGTTCCTGAATCTCTCCCTGACGAAACACCATGATCCGGTCGGCGCGTTCTGCGGCCAGCGCCAGATCGTGGGTGACAAACAGCACGGCGGTACCCGACTCGCGACGCAGGATATCGAGCAGGTCGAGAATGCGCTTCTGCACCGTGACGTCGAGAGCGCTGGTGGGCTCGTCGGCAATAATCAGATCCGGCTGCAGGGCAATGGCGATGGCGATGGCGATCAGCACCCGCTGTTTCATCCCACCAGACAGCTGATGCGGATACTGGTCAAAACGCTGTTCCGGGTGGCTGAGACCGACTTTAGTGAGCAGGTTAAGGACCTGCTGTCGGCGCTCAGCGGCGGAGAGGGACTGATGCAGCCGCAGGATCTCTTCCACCTGCTGGCCAATGGTTTTTACCGGATTGAGCGAATTACCGGGATCCTGCGGGACCAGGCTGATGCTCACTCCGCGCAGGCGGTTAAGGCGTTTTGCCGACCAGTCGCTAATCACTTCGCCATTGAGGATAATCTGCCCGGCATCCCGGCGGGCATTATCCGCCAGCAGGCCGATTATGGCCTGCGCGGTGGTGGTTTTCCCCGAGCCGGATTCTCCGACGAAGGCCAGCATTTCGCCACGCTGGATGGAAAAACTCACGTTGTGCACCACCTCGCGCCATTCGCCCCGCGAGCGGTAGCTGATGCGCAGATCTTCAACGGACAGAACGTTCATGGGCGTACTCCACTCCACTGGCGGCTAAGACGATTGGCGGCAAGGACCACGGCGACCACGGCGAGGCCGGGGAAGGTGGTCAGCCACCAGGCGGTCGACAGGTAGTTGCGACCTTCGGCGATCAATAATCCCCACTCCGGGACCGGCGGCGGGGTGCCGTAGCCGAGGAAGCTGAGGGTGGCCAGGGCCAACATCGCCTGTCCGAACTGCAGCGTCGCGAAAGCAAGCACCGCAGTGAGCGAGTTGGGCAGAATATGGCGCCAGAAGACGGCGAAAAAGGTGCCGCCGCTGCCCCGGGCCGCCTCGACGTAATCGCTGTGGCGCACGCGCACGACCTCCGCCCGCGCCAGGCGTGCGAAGCTGGCGATAGCCGCCACGCCAACCGCCACCGCCGCATTCACCGTGCCGAAACCAAGCAGAATAATTACCGTGAGCTGCAGCAGCAGGGAGGGGATGGCCAGCAGGACATCGACCAGGCGCATGATCGTGGATTCAACACGTCCGGTCAGCGCCCCGGCGAGCGTACCAAGGGCGGTACCTACCACCAGGCCGATGGCGACGGCGATCAGCGCCGCCGACAGGGAATGTACCGCGCCGTAAACCACCCGCGTCCACAGGTCGCGCCCCAGCTGGTCGGTACCCAGCCAGTAGTGCGCTTGCGGCGCCAGGCGCTGAGCGCCGGGGATCCCTTCCAGCGGGTTAGCGGAGGTAAACCACTGCGGGGCGAGGGCCATTAACAGCGCAGTGATCATCACCGCCCACGCCAGCCACAGGCCAGGCTGCAGACGCACCCTGCGCCATTCCGGGCGGCGGCGAACCGCGATGGCATAATCGACCAGGCTCATTTCGCACCTCCGGCCTGTAAATGGAGTCGGGGATCCAGTCGCGGCATGACCAGGTCGACAAGCAGGTTTATCAGGACGAAACCGAGGGCGGAGATCATCACCACTGCCTGCAGCACGGCGATATCCTGGTTATTGACCGCCTGCTGGGTCAGTTGGCCGAGGCCGCTGCGGCCGAAGACGGTCTCAGTGATCAGCGCCCCGGCAATCAGCTCACCCAGCAGCAGCCCGGCAATATTCAGCGCCGGCAGCAGGGCATTACCCATCACATGGTGCCAGAGGACGCCGGTCTCGCTCATTCCCTTGGCGCGGGCGACCGCGACGAAGGGCTGAACCGCCACCTGATCCATGCTGCGCATCAGGATCTGCGCCAGCGGGGCCGAAATGGGCAGCGCGACGGCGATAACCGGTAAAATCAGCCCTTCCAGTGGGCCGGGGTTGATCACCGGGATCCAGCGCAGCTGAAACGAGAAGAGCTGGATCAGGGCGATACCCAGCCAAAAAGTCGGCAGAGAGATAAACAGCACCGGCAGCGACTGCAGGAGGTTACTCAGCCAGCGCAGCCCCGGCAGACGCGAGGCGAAGGCGAGGGCGAACGCCAGCGCCACGGCCAGCAGAAAGGCCGGCAGCGCGAGGCTTAAGGTATCCGGCAGGTTGCTGGCAATCAGACTACTGACCGCCAGCCCCGCCTGCAGAGAATAGCCGAAGTCGCCGTGCAGCATCGCCAGCAGCGTGTGCAGGTACTGGCGCCACAGCGGGCTATCGGCGCCGTAGGCCAGTCGCATGTCGGCGATTTGCGCCGGGCTCAGGCCAAGATCCGGATTCTGAAACTTGATCAGCACCGCATCTCCCGGCAGCACCTGCAGCAGGAAAAAAGTGAGGGTAAATGCCGCCCACAGGACCAGCAGCCCCTGGCCGAACCGTCGCAGAAGATAAGCGCTCATACCCGGCCTCTTAGTGCTTGTCCAGCCACGCGCCGTAGAACGACGGACGACCGACGGCCTCGAAGCTGACGCCTTTGACCCACGGCGCGCCGGCGAATACCTGCGGCTCTTCGAAAATGGGGATCACATAGGCGTTATCGATCAGATAGCGCTGGGCGTCACCGGTTAACTGCAAGCGCTGCTGCGGCTCTACCGCCGCGGAGATGCCGGTCAGCAGGTCATTGAGCTTATCATCGCGGAAATGCTGCACTTTATCGCTGGAGCCGCCTTTCTGCAGCAGCGCATCGCGGTTGTTGGGGAAGAACATACTTTTCACCACATCCGGGTCGGCGCGGCCCACTTCTGAGACGGTGAGCGGGGTTTTCTGCGGGTCAAGATTGTCCAGCGTACGGCTACCGGCATCCCCGGCTTTGACGGTCAACGCCACACCTACCTGGCGCCACTGCTGGGCGATCAGCTGCAGCACTTCCTTATTCTGCGGCTGCGGCAGCGACTCATAGACCGTCAGCGCCAGCCGCTGGCCGTCTTTACTGCGAATACCGTCGGCGTCGGGCTTCCAGCCGGCGTCGTCCAGCAACTGTCGGGCTTTGGCCTGGTCGAAGGTCAGTTTATCGCTCAGATTGACATAGCCGGCGGCGGAGCTGGCCAGTACGGAGGTCGCTTGCGGGTAGTTAGCGGAGAATAGCGTCTCCACCACCTGTTTGGCGTTGGTGGCATGGAGCAGGGCCTGGCGCACCCGCAGATCGGCGACCAGTGGGTTATCCGGGCGGAAGCTCAGGCTGTCGTTGACCCCGCGGGTAGGGGCGGCGTAGACCTTAAATCCCTGATCGGTCGCCTGCTTTTCATCGTAGGCCTGCACCTGGCGAATAAAGCCCGCCTGGCCCGCCAGCAGCGCGCCGATGCGCACACTGTCTTCCGGAGTCACAATATAGGTGATCCCGTCGAGGTTAGCGGGCCCCTGCTGGGCACTGTTTTTCGGCCCCCACTGATAATCCTTGCGCGCCACCAGCGTCAGCTCGCGGCCTGGCTTTTCATCCTGCACCACAAAGGGCCCGGAGCCGATAATATGCCGGGCATCGCCCAGCTCTTCAAAATTGCGCTGCAGGGTGCTGAGTGATACCAGACCGGAGCCGATGGTGGCGGTTCCCTGCAGGAAGCCCGGCGACGGTTTGTTGAAGTAAAATTTCACCGTCAGCGGGTCGATCACTTCGCTGCGCTGGTAGTTATTGATGACCTCCGAGACGGGCAGGCGATGGGCTTTATCTCCCAGACCATAGGTGTCGAAGTTTTTAGCCACGGCGGCGGCGTCAAGCGGCGTGCCGTCCGAGAAGGTGACCCCTTTGCGCAGGTGGAAAGTGTACTCGGTTTTATCGGCATTGCTGGTCCAGCTCTCGGCAATCCACGGCTCAATCTCCAGCGTTTTCGGGTTCTGCCAGGTGAGCTTGTCGGTTATCTGATTGAGAATACCGCCATTCGGATAAAAGCCGCCGGCGGGCGGATAGAGATTGGTGTGCGGTTGCTGCTCCAGATAAATTAAGGTGCCGCCTTTAACCGGCGTGTCGGCGGCCCAGACGGAAAAGGCGCCGGAGAGAAACAGGGCGGCCAGCGCGGGCAGGCGAAAATGACGATGCATGGTGAATTCCTTTGTTATCTATTGTGTTGCCATCATCGGGCGCGGCTAAAAACAAAGGAACCAAGGAATTGCGCTAAGCATTTGCGGAAATTGGATTTACTTCGCGAGTGGGAAGCGTGGGGCAAGCGCCTCTCCCGGGCGGGAGAGGCGTTGGTGATTAGCTGCGCAGATCGATAACCATACGGCCGCGGATCTGACCCTGCTCCATCTCTTTAAAGATGGCGTTGATATCTTCCAGCGGGCGCAGGGTGACTTTCGGCACCACTTTGCCTTCGGCGGCAAACTGGAAGGCTTCCACCAGATCCTGACGAGTACCGACCAGCGAACCGACTACCTCGATGCCGTCGAGCACCAGACGTGGAATATCGAGGCTCATCGCCTCCGGCGGCAGGCCCACCGCGACCACGCGGCCACCGGCACGAACGGCATCTACCGCCGAGTTAAAGGCCGCTTTGGCCACCGCGGTCACTACGGCAGCATGCGCGCCGCCGGTTTTTTCCTGAATCACTTTCGCCGCATCTTCATTACGGGAGTTGATGGTCAGATCGGCGCCCATTGAGGCCGCCAGCTCCAGCTGCCCGTCATTGACGTCAATAGCGATCACTTTGGCGTTAAAGACATTCTTCGCATACTGCAGCGCCAGGTTGCCCAGCCCGCCGAGACCGTAGATAGCGATCCACTGACCCGGTTTGATGTGAGAGACCTTGACCGCTTTGTAGGTAGTGACGCCCGCGCAGGTGATACTGCTGGCGGCGGCGGAGTCGAGGCCGTCCGGGACTTTTACCGCGTAGTTGGCGGTGACGATGCACTCTTCCGCCATGCCGCCGTCGACGGTATAGCCGGCGTTTTTCACCGAGCGGCACAGCGTCTCATTGCCGCTGTTACAGTAATCGCAGTGGCCGCAGCCTTCGAAGAACCACGCTACGCTGGCGCGATCGCCTGGCTTCAGGGAGGTGACGCCCGGTCCGACTTTTTGCACCACCCCGATCCCTTCATGGCCGAGAATGACGCCGGTTTTATCGCCAAAATCGCCGTTTTTCACGTGCAGGTCCGTATGACACACGCCGCAGCATTCCATTTTCAACAACGCTTCACCGTATTCCAGCGGGCGCAGCGTTTTTTCCGTGACGTTAACCTGATGGTCGTGGGTAACAACAGCAGCCTTCATGCCTGTCTCCTTGTGAGGGGATTGTTTAATTTTATTAATGCAATAGTACCCAATAAGGATTAGACGCGATGGAGAAAAATACAAGGCGCTTTAGTACAGGATGTGGTTTTTTGCTACAGCGGTAGCACAAAATTCAGGCAATACCTCTAATTTTGGTAGGTAATAATAGCGTCACTGAATGGTCATGTTTTCTTCATCACCCAACTCTATCGTTTTGCGCATCAATTTCTTATAACAACAGAGTGATACAACAATGCATCTGGTAAAAACCATCCTCACTGCCGGTCTGTTTCTGTCCGCCGCCGCGCAGGCGCAGAACGTACTGGAATTCCCCCAGCCGGAAAACAACCCGGAAGAATTTTACGCCGTCACCGAGATCCCGGCAGGGGGCATTATTAAGTATGAAACCGACGCCAAAACGGGGTTTATCATCGCCGACCGCTTTCAGTCGATGCCGGTGGCTTACCCGGCGAACTACGGCTCGCTGACCCAGTCGCTGGCCGGAGATGGGGACCCGCTGGACGTGGTGTTTTACACTCGCGCGCCGATGACGCCGGGTACACTGATTAAGCTGCGGCCGATCGGTGTCCTTAAGATGATAGACGGCGGTGAGAAAGACGACAAAATCATCGCCGTGCCGGCCAGTAAAATTGACCCAACCTATGACGACATCAAGACCATCACCGATCTGCCGAAAATCGAGCAGCAGCGGCTGGAGGCCTTCTTCCGGGTCTATAAAGAACTGCCGGAGGGGCGTAAAAAGGTTGAGCTGGCCGGTTTTAACGATGCCGCCGCTGCGAAGCAGGAGATCAAATCGGCCTGGGAGGCCTGGAAAGCGCAGAACCCGCAATAATATTCATCGCGGGCGCTGTCCGGCGCCCGCGGTATTCGCTCTCACGCCCCCCTGTGGCGGCGAAATCACAGGTCACACGGCAACGCTTATCTCACCATATTGCATCTTGACGCAGGATGAAGATGATGGTTGTATTGTACAACCATTTCATGTTTCGGACCCGCTGCCATGCCTGACACCCCCTTAATCCAACAGATTCGTACCGCCTCGCGGTTAATGGTACGCGAGCTGGGCTTTATGAGCACCACGCTGGCCGCCACCCATTATTCACCTTCGGCGGTGCACACCCTGCTTGAGGTATCGATGAGGGGGGAGATGACGGCCGCGCAGCTGGTCACGTTGCTGGGACTGGAAAAATCAAGCGTCAGCCGGATGGTCTCTCGTCTGCTGGCGGCCGGTGAGCTGGAGGAGCGTCCTTGCGCGGAGGATGCGCGCGCGAAATCACTCGCCCTGACGGCAAAGGGGCACGATACGGTGGCGAAAATTAACGCCTGGGGTACCCGCCAGGTGGTGGAGGCGTTAGACCATCTGGATGAGACGCAGCAGCACACTGTCGCCACTGGACTGGCGGCCTATGCCCGGGCGCTGGCGCAGTGTCGGGATAGCGCGCTCGCGGATACGGCTCCGCAAATTTCGCTGATGACCGGCTATCAGCCGGGGATGATCGGCCGGATTGCCCAGATGCACGGGGAGTATTACGCCCGTCATCATGACTTTGGCGCTTTTTTTGAAGGCAAGGTCGCCAGCGGCGTAGCGGAATTTGCCACCCGGCTTTCCTCCCCGGCCAACCAGATCTGGCTGGCGATCCGCGAAGGGAAAATCGTCGGCTCGCTGGCTATCGATGGCGAGGACCTCGGCCAGCAGGAGGCGCATCTGCGCTGGTTTATTCTCGACGACAGCTGCCGGGGAAGCGGCATCGGCAGGCGTCTGCTCAGCGAGGCGATGACTTTCTGCGATAGTCGCCAGTTTAGCGCGGTGCAGCTGTGGACCTTTAAAGGGCTGGACGCGGCCCGCAAACTGTATGAATCCTTTGGCTTCACGTTAACCCGCGAATGGCAGGGAGAGCAGTGGGGAAAGGTAATGACCGAGCAGCAATTTACCCGGTCCGGAAACACCGGCTAAGGGCGTGACGCCTTAGCCGGTGGGGGGAACATGGAGATTACGCCAGCTGGTTAAGCAGGCGGTTAATCTCCTCTCGCCACTGCGCCTGCAGTGACGGCTTTTGATGTTTTGGCTTGCGGGCCATGTCGTCAGCCAGCCATTGCTCCAGGTCAATCAGCCGCGCCAGCAGCGCCTCCTCATCATCGTCAGCCCCGGCGGGCGTACTCTGCAAAGCGAGTCGACTGTCCGGGGCGGGCGCCACGGCCTGCAGACGGGCATAGACCTCCTCCAGGCTGTGCCATTCCGTTAACCCGGCGTTGTCGATCAGCCAGAAGCGGTTACAGCTTTCGCTAATCAGCTGGCGGTCATGACTGACCAGCAGCACGCCGCCGGGGTAATCGCGCAGGGTCTGCGCCAGCGCCGCTTTACCCTCCATATCAAGATGGTTGGTGGGTTCATCCAGCAGCAGCAGACTGTAGCGCGCCAGTGAGAGGCCAACAAACAGTAGCCGCGACCGCTCGCCGCCGCTGAGGGTGCTGACCTTCTGGCTATGTCTCGCCCAGCCAAACCCGGCGGCGATCAGCGCCCGTTTACGGGTGTCGGCCGACGGGGCGAACGGCGTCAGCGCGTCGAGCAGGCTGGCATCGTCCGGTAACTGCTCCAGCGTCTGGTCATAGTAGCCGGGGTGCAGCCGGGGATGCAGGCGCAGCCCCGGGAGTGGCGATGCGTCGTTCATCTGCTGCCACAGCAGGCGCAGCAGGGACGATTTACCGCCGCCGTTGCGTCCCATGATGGCCACGCGATCGCCACTGCGCAGGCGCGCCACGCCGGTGGTGAAGAGGGATGGCAGGCCCGGCGCGGGCGCGACGGGCAGGGTGTCCATCTCCAGCAGGCGGTCAGCCGGCAGGGCGTCCCCCTGCAATGACAGACGCCACGGCGGGCCGACGCTGAGCTCGGTTTGCTCGTCTTTCAGGCGGGCGACCTGCTTCTCCATCTGTTTGGCTTTGCGGGCGAGGTCTTCGTTGTCATAGACGCGACCCCAGGTGGCCAGGCGCCGGGCGCTGGCGCTGACCCGGTCGATCTCCTTTTGCTCGGCCTTATGGCGCAGCGCGGCACTTTCATCCTGCTCCTGCAGTGCCTGACGGGCAGCGCTGCAGGGCAAGGCGAAGCTGTGCAGCGTCTGGTCGCGGAGGATCCAGCTGGCATTAGTTACAGCATCCAGTAAGGTGTTGTCGTGTGACACCAGCACGAAGCTCCCCTGCCAGGTTTGCAGGAAGCTTTCCAGCCACAGCAGGGTCGGCAGATCGAGATGGTTGCCGGGCTCATCCAACAGCAGCAGGTCAGGCTGGCGGATCAGCGCCCGCGCCAGCAGCAGGCGCGTGTGCTGGCCACCGCTCAGGGTAGTGGTTTGCTGCTCCATCACCGCCGGGGTAAAGCCCATCTGCGCCAGCAGGCGTTCGGCCAGCCAGCGCTGCGCTTCCCGTACATCAGCGGGTAACGGGGCCAGTACTGCCTGCAACAGCGACTGCGAACGCAGCGCCTCCGGCAGATGCTGTTCAACGCGGGCCATCAGACACTGACCGGCGAGTGAGACGCTGCCCGAGGTGGGCGCGAGGGTGCCGTCCAGCACCTGCAACAGGGTGCTTTTGCCGCAACCGTTATGGCCGATGAGACCGATACGGTCGCCTTTCTTCAGGGTGAAGGAGAGGGTGTTAAACAGCGGCCCAAAGGCAGTCTCCACGTGGAGCGCATGGGCAGTTAGTAATGTACTCATAGTCAACTTACTCAAGAGTTACAGGCATGCAAATGCCTCGTCAAAACTCGCTGACGATAACCCGGTAAGCCGGAGAGAAGGGATTGCGTGAAGTGTCTTCGCTCAAGCCATAGTTATCGCAGCACGATACCGATAACGCTTGAGCTGGCGCAATTGCCTAATGCATGTGAAACAATAAACATTTCACAATACAGCATGGGGGGCCTCCTTTTTTATTCAGTCAGTGGGTGGGTGCTGGCAGTGTAGTGGGGAAAGGCTAGCGACGCCAGTGACAAAACTGGCAGGGGGTCCCCGCCAGTTTTCACCTGCGCCGTCTTTGTCTACGATGCCGGGTTGGCGCAGAGGGCTTATGTGTTTGCCAGAACATGGTTGCAGAACCATTTTTTTGCTGGCTCATTTACGGTGCCTCCACAGGGACGGTGGCGATCGGGCGGGCAATCATGATTGCCGTTTCACTGAGCGCATTCAGATCGCTTACCTGAGTACACTGGCGGGCCATGACCTGCGGATCGGCGTCCGGAAACCAGCCCTCATTGAATGACAGGGTGTAAAACTGGCTATACCGCTTGACTTCACAGCGCCAGGCGCGGCCAAGATTGTTTCTGTCGATAAGCCAGCGGGGATCTTTCGCTTCAACAAAAATTTCATATTTAGAGGGTTGAGTGACATGTCGATCTGAATTCGTTTTGCTCCAGAAAATGGCAGTGTAAGAAATGTTGTGTTTACCGTACTGAATACTGGCATCTCGTCCGGGGGTAACCTCCGGATGGAGGAAAATAAATATCCCGGCGGCAATCAGTACCATCAGCGGTAATATAGGATGCTGTATCGGCCGCCAGGGGATTTTACGTACCGCCAGCAGCCAGACCAGGGTAATAATAAACACGTAGAGCAGGGCGAAGAAAAATTTACTCGGTTCATAGATGACGACATCCACCAGATCGCCGGTGGCGGGCTGATACTGTTCCGCCCGCGGGGTGAGCATCCACATATCACCGCTGAAGAGGCACATTCCGGTGATGATGGCGATACCGCCGATAAGAAACAAGACAATACGGATCAGAATCGCATTCGCTTTATTCGCGCCAGGGGTTAATTTTAGCATTTCACATTCCGTTGTGAGGGGGTGAGAAACAACTATTTTGCACAGCGGAGGGCGTGCGGCAAATGCTATCCGTTTTATATTTTTACGATGAATGAATATGGGCGAAAAAGATGTTTCTGTGGCGGGAGATATTATTCTGACGTTATTAATAACCGGGCCGATATGTCGACCCGGTGAGCGTGATTAAATCGAGGTGCGGCGATAATTGCGATATTCCGGCAGCCAGAAATTATCGCTAATGGCCTGCAGCAGCGCTTCAGCGGAGGTTTTCACCGCCACGCCTTGCTCCTGCGCCACCTTGCCGACCGCGAAGGCAATTGCCCGTGAGACGGTCTGGATATCCTTCAGCTCCGGCAGCACCGGACCTTCGCCGTTGTTCACCAGCGGCGAGTGTTTCGCCAGGGTTTCACTGGCGGCCATCAGCATCTCGTCGGTGACCCGCGACGCGCCGGAAGCAATCACCCCCAGACCAATGCCCGGGAAGATATAAGAGTTATTGCATTGCGCGATGGCGTACTGCTTGCCTTTCAGGGTGACCGGGGCAAACGGGCTGCCAGTGGCGACCAGCGCCTCGCCGTCGGTCCAGCTCAGGATATTCTGCGGCGTCGCTTCCACCCGTGAGGTCGGGTTAGAGAGCGGCATCACGATTGGCCGCGGGCAGTGCTTGTGCATCTCGCGGATAATCTCTTCCGTGAACAGCCCCGGCTGACCCGAGACGCCGATCAGAATGTTCGGCTTCACGTTACGCACTACGTCCAGCAGGGACAGCACATCGTTAGTGGTATCCCAGCCCTGCAGATGCTCACGCTTCTGCACCAGCTTGTTCTGGAACGGCAGCAGATTAGGCATGCCGTCGGTTAACAGGCCGAAGCGGTCAACCATGAACACGCGCTGGCGGGCCTCTTCTTCGCTAACGCCTTCGCGGACGATCTGGGCGATAATCTGCTCGGCGATGCCGCAGCCGGCGGAACCCGCGCCGAGGAAGACGATTTTCTGCTCGCTGAGCTGGCTACCGGCGCCGCGGCTGGCGGCGATCAGCGTCCCGACGGTGACCGCCGCGGTGCCCTGAATATCGTCATTAAATGAACAGATTTCATTGCGATAGCGGTTGAGCAGCGGCATGGCGTTCTTCTGCGCAAAGTCTTCAAACTGCAGCAGGACGTCCGGCCAGCGGGCCTTAATCGCCTGGATCACGTCGTCAACGAACTGATAATACTCGTCGTCGGTAATGCGCGGATGGCGCCAGCCCATATACAGCGGATCGTCGAGCAGCTGCTGGTTGTTTGTTCCGACATCCAGCACGATGGGCAGGGTATAAGCCGGGCTGATGCCGCCGCAGGTGGTGTACAGCGACAGCTTGCCGATCGGGATCCCCATCCCGCCGATCCCCTGGTCGCCGAGGCCGAGAATACGCTCGCCATCGGTGACCACAATCACTTTCACGTTATGGTTCGGGACGTTCTGCAGGATGTCGTCAAGGTTATGGCGATTCTGGTAAGAGATGAAGACGCCGCGGGCGCGACGGTAAATCTCGGAGAAACGTTCGCAGGCGGCGCCCACCGTCGGGGTATAGATAACCGGCATCATCTCTTCGAGATGGTTGCCGATCAGGCGATAAAACAGGGTTTCGTTGGTGTCCTGGATGTTACGCAGGTAGATGTGTTTGTCGATTTCAGTTTTGAATCCCTGATACTGGATCCAGGCGCGTTCCGCTTGCTCTTCGATGGTTTCAACCACTTCCGGCAGCAGGCCAAGAAGGTTGAAATTGCTGCGCTCTTCCAGACTGAAGGCGCTGCCCTTGTTGAGGAGGGGGAATTCAAGCAGAACGGGACCCGCGTAAGGGATGTACAGGGAACGGTTTTTCTTATGAGTAAATTGCATCGCACTAACTCCTTGATCATGACCACAGTCCCGGCGCGGCGATAAGCGAGGGCGGGTGGAAAGCAGCGGGCAGAGTATAGAGCAGATGGTCGTCAAGCGGGTAAACAAGCAATCAATTGCCATAAAAAAACACCATCCTGGCAACAGGACGGTGTTGTTTATCATCACTCAGACTGAAAATTAACCACCGCGGCGTTTGCGGCCGGTAGCATGGATGTGGTTGAGGGTGGTTTCTTCATCGCCTTCCAGCACCACTTTTTTCTGCTGGGAAAGCTTATAGTTCAGACCGAGAAGATGACGTGCCTGATGGTTCGATTTCATTCTGACTCCTTTATCCTGTTCTGGTTTCAAGGGCAAACCCGGTGGTGACCGGATGAAATGTAACCCAAAGTCGGCCGCACGTTTTTTGTGCGACCTCAGCTAGGGTGGTCCATTTTCAGGGCAATAGCAACCTTCGCGCGCCAGATTAAGAACAGTCTCCCTCACGCGCCGCCGGGATCACCACTTCATCTCGCCGGTATTAACTTTGGCGCTTAACTCCAGCGAGCTGGTCTCCGCCAGGCCCGGCCACTGCGTCTCCATGGCCTTGATCACCCCGGCCGAATCCTGATGCGTCTTCAGCGCTTGCTCAAACTGCTGGAGATACGTTTTTGTGAAGCGCACCGCGCTGTCTCCCTCCGGTGGGGTGCCGAGGTAATGACCAGGGATCACCCGCTGCGGGTGCAGGGCGATCATCTGGTCCAGCGTGTGGCGCCATTGCTGGCGACTGGCCGGCGTCTGGGTGTCGGCGGTCCAGAGATGCATGCCCCACGCCACGCCTGTGCCGCCGAGGATCGTTTTGTTCGCCCGGATCCAGACGAACGCCGCGTAGTCATGCGGCTGCATAATGGTTACTTTCTCGCCGTCGATGGTAAAGCTGTTGGCCTTCAGCGCCTGCGGAACGTACACCTGTGTCGGCGCGCCATCTTTCATTTGCGGGCCCCAGTACGCCAGTTTGGCCGCTTTGGTGGCTTCAATATGTTTGACGACCTCCGGCGTGGCGACCACTTCCGCCTGCGGGAAGGCTTTCATCAGCGGTTCAAGACCAAAATAGAAATCCGGATCGCCAGAGGTGATCACAATCCGCGTGAGCGGCTTGCCGTTTTTCTTGATCATGTCTACCAGCTTTTCGCCGTCTTTGACGCTGAACTGCGCGTCAAACAGCACTGCTTCGTGCGGGCCGGAAACGAGAGTGGAGTTAACGGCAAAGATGCCCTTTTCCTGCGGATTGTAGGTTTGCAGCGTCAGAGGCGCCGCGAAGATCGAACCGCTGAACAGGGCGGTGGCAACAGCAAGAGCAGATAATTTCATGATGTGTTCTCAGTAACAGGTGAATGCGTTCCATTGTACGGATTTCGCTATTTGATAGAATTCCTGAAATAAGAGATGCTGAGTTTCATAAATCGTGCAGATGAAGGGGGCATGATGGACAGGGTGATTGCTGCTCAGGTATACCTGCGCATCTGCGAGCTGGGAAGTCTCAGCGCCGCGGCGCGGGCGCTGGGGATGTCGCGTCCGATGGTCAGTCGCTATCTGGAGCAGATGGAGAACTGGGCTGGCGCCCGGCTGATCCATCGTTCCACCCGCCGGCTGACCCTGACGCCGGCGGGGGAAAAAGTGTTGCTTAAGACCCGCGGGTTGACGCGGATCGCCGATGAAATCGCCGGCGAGCGCCAGCGGGCCGACCCCAGCGGCACACTGCGCGTCGCCTGCGCGCACTTCACGGCAATGCAGCTGATCTCTCCGCTGCTGCCGGACTTCCTCGCTCGCTATCCGCAGTTGCGCCTGGAGCTGGATATCAATAACCATCCGGTCAGCCTGATCGGCGAGCGCATCGACGTGGCCATTCGCATTACCGACAACCCCGAGCCCGGGGCGATCGCTCGCCGCCTCGGGCTGTGTCGTTCGCTCCTCTGTGCCGCACCGCGCTGGCTCCAGCAGCATGGCCCGCTGGCGACGCTTGACGATCTGCAACAGCATAACTGTCTGTTATACAGCCACTTTGCCGGCCAGCGCTGGCAGTTCAGCGATGCGCAGGGGCAGGAGGCGTCGGTGGCGGTGAGCGGCAATCTGAGCGCGGGGATCTCTTCTCTGCTGCTGGAGGCGGCGGTCGCCGGGTGCGGCATTGCGATGCTCCCCGAACTGGAGGCGCGGAGCGCGTTGGCCAGCGGGGCGCTGGAGGTGGTGCTCCCTGACTGGACGCCGAAGGCGCTGAGCGTCTATGGCATCTATCTTTCCCGCGACTATCAGCCCGATGGGCTACCGCTGTTTCTGGATGCGCTGCAGCGACGTCTGGGGGAGATTGCCGCCGTGGCCTGAACATGAGTGTTGCATTCAGCGGCAACACCGGCGGGCGGTGGCCCTGCCGGTGAGCTGACGATGAGACTTACTCGTTGCCCCATTGATTAAGGAAGTTGGCGATATCGTCAATTCGGCGTTCATCAATGGCCGCTTCGCGGGCCATCTCCTGCTGCGCCTCTTCATCGATCTCTTCGTTATTCATCAGCCGCTCAATCAGCAGTTGAAAATAGCGCGCCAGCGCATCGCGTTCCGTCTCTTTAACCAGGGAGGCCGCTTCGGTCTCGTACTCGTCCACGATGTCATAAAATTTCAGGGGGATCTCATTACTCATCAGTTGTCCTCAGGGTCAGCGCACAGCGGCGGGCGGATATCATAGCATGCAGCCGGCTAAACACGCTGCGGGAGAGGAAAAATCGCCACGCAGGGCTGCGCGGCGATCGTGTTGGGGGAGGGACCGGCATAACGCCGGCCCGCTTATCGGCCCGGAGGCGACGGATTTAGACCACGCCGTCCCCGCCGTCAGAACACCACACCTGACCGGAGGTATAGGAGCAGGCGTCTGATGCCAGGGTGACGTACAGTGGGGCGATCTCGACCGGCTGCCCCGGGCGGCCCATCGGTGTGTCTTTGCCGAACTGTTTCACTTTCTCGTCCGGCTGGCCGCCGCTGGATTGCAGCACCGTCCAGTATGGGCCTGGCGCCACGGCGTTGACGCGAATGCCTCGTTTCGCCACCTGCTTGGCCAGCGATTTGGTAAAGATCGCCAGACAGGCTTTGGTCTGGGCATAATCGAGCAGGATTGGGCTGGGTTTATAGGCCTGCACCGAGGTGGTATTGATGATTGCGCTCCCGGCCTGGAGATGGGGCAGCGCCGCGCGAGTGATCCAGAACGGCGCGTAGACATTAGTTTTAAAGGTGGCGTCAAAGTCTTCGGTGGTGAGCTCCTCGAGCGTCTCGCAGTATTGCTGACGTCCGGCGTTATTGACCAGGATGCTCAGGCCTCCCAATTGTTCCACCGCGTCGGCCACCAGCGACTGACAGAAGGACTCGGAGCGAATATCCCCCGGCAGGGCCACTGCCGTGCGACCTTCGGCTTTGATCAGCGCGATGACTTCATCGGCATCCTCTTGCTCCTCCGGCAGATAGCTTATGGCGACATCAGCCCCTTCGCGGGCAAAGGCGATCGCCACCGCGCGGCCAATGCCGGAGTCGCCGCCGGTAATTAACGCTTTCTTACCCGCCAGCCGCCCGGTGCCGGTGTAGCTGGTTTCTCCGTGGTCCGGTGACGGCTCCATCTCCGCATCCAGACCCGGCGGGGTTTGTTCTTGCTCCGGGAACTCCGGACGGGGAGCCGTCTCTTCTGGCAACATGGAGGTGGGTAATTTTTTCATTGGCGGTTTTTCATCTTGCATAGTCATCTCCTTCAGACAGAACGGGCCAGACCTAAGGATAGGCCAGCTTCACCCCAGGCCAGGCAGCGCCAGAGGATCATCTATCTTGTTTAACAGGCAAAATAGGGGCTTTATTTGACTTTAACCGGCTGATCCTTGGCGAATTTCGTTGTATGTCGCTGCGTTATTATTGGTGGTGTTAAATTAGGATTATTCCATCCTTAATTTGCGGTGCGGGGCTATTTTACCGGGCGGGCTGAATGACGGTATGCTTTTTTAAAGGCGAAGGGGTGTGCATTGTGAAAAAAATAGTTTTTTGCACCTATGGATGGTTGATGAACTACTTCATTGTGAGTATTTTTATGACGGTGGTGTCTGGCTGAAGAAAAAAATAAATAACATCTATCATTTTCATTTTTTTACAAAAGCGTCGAGGGGAAAAGTTTCACGATAGAAAATGGTGATAACCTAAGGCGAATAAGTGAGTTACAATGTATTTATTTTTACTGCCGCTTCGTTATTTATTTTTTATTTGCCATTTTGCGTGGATAAAAGCCTGGCGTTAATTTGACTCCTGCGAGCATTCCTCTAGTGTTAGATATCGAGGGCGATGATTTGTAACAGGGTCATTTTCCATTTACCAACCGAGATCGAGTAAACCTAAAAGGTGAAATTATGGCAGAGCATAGAGGCGGTTCAGGTAACTTTGCAGAAGATCGTGAAAAAGCATCCGAAGCCGGGCGTAAAGGCGGACAGCACAGCGGCGGGAACTTTAAAAATGATCCTGAACGTGCATCCGAAGCCGGTAAAAAGGGTGGTAAGAACAGTCATGGCGGTGGTCGTAAAGCCGGTGACAGTTAATGACTGAAGCCTGAGGCGCTTTAAAAAGGGCGCCGAAAAAAAAACCTGTGGGCCTGCCGGTCCGCAGGTTTCTGTTTATATGGGCTGATAATAATAAATCTGGTCGAATGCTCGTATTTATTTATCGGCAATACGCGAAGAGTAAATAAATCGGCAACATGCTGGTTAACGGTTAAGTATTTATAAGATAGCAGGTAATAAAAATGAAACTGACACCGGCATTGATTAAACGTTGCCATCTTGTGGCCGCCGTGATGTGGGTCATTCTGGCAATACCCTCGTTAATCTGGTGGAAAAACAGCGTCCTGTGGGTCATTCTCATTAGCATCTATGCGAATATCGTTGGGCATTTATCCGGATATAGCGCAGCGCGAGCGGATCAGGCGGCGGAAGAGAATGAAGATCCCACATCCAAATAAAGGATTGGTTATCAGAGGTATTGATGACGGATATTGAAAATTACCATAACTGGCTGCGCGATGCACATGCGATGGAAAAACAGGCCGAAGTGATATTAATCGCCGCAATCAGAAGGAGTGAGAACTATCCGCCACTGCGCACGCGTCTTGAACAACATCTCTATGAAACCCGCCGGCAATTATCGTCTCTGCAGGATATCATTGCCCGTAATCATATTTCCCGCTCCGCGCTGCAGGATGCGATGAGCCGGGTCGCCGCATTGGGCCAGTCCATTGGGATGATGCTGCCCGGCGATGAGGTTATTAAAGTCATTATCACGGCCTATGTTTTTGCGCAATTCGAGGTCGCCTGCTATACCGCCTTATTGACGGCGGCGAAACGGGTGGGCGACCACCATGCCATCCACGCCCTGGAGGCGATGCTGGCGGAGGAGCGAGGCATGGCTGACTGGCTGCTTCATCATCAGCCGACGATCGTCGGGCAATTTCTGCATCGTGCCGATCTGCCTGGCGTTGAGGCCGGAAAATAAGCCGCCGGAGAAAAACTATGGTTAAACGCCACACGATCGCGCTCCATGCTGTCGAGGAACAGGTTCCTCTGAAATTAACCGCCAGACAGCAGGCTCTGGTGGACGCGGTGGCGAATCGGGCGCCTTCAGCGGAACACGCTACCGTATCGCCTGTCGCCAAACCCCGGCCGACGGCGAGGGGCGGACGTAAAACGCGCTGAATCTGCTGGCGAGTGACGGGCCACCCGTCAGGGTGAATAAGCAAGGTGATAGTGATGCAACGGGAACAGTGGTTTCACAGAGCGGTCATTTATCAGGTTGATAGTTCACTGTTTTATGACGCTAACGGTGACGGCTACGGCGATCTCGCCGGTATTCGCCAAAAGCTACATTACATTCGCAGCCTCGGGGCGACGGTGCTCTGGCTGACGCCTTTCTATCTCACCCCTCTGCAGGATGATGGCTATGATATCAGCGACCATCTGCAGCCCGATCCGCGCTTTGGCACCATCGCCGACGTGATTGAGCTGATTGCCCGCGCCCGGGAGCTGGGGCTGCGGGTGATTGTTGAGCTGGTTATCCAGCACACTTCCGCCCAGCACCCGTGGTTTCAGGCGGCGCGACGCGATCCCCGGTCGCCGTGGCGGCCATACTATCTTTGGGCCGACAGGCCGCCGGAGAAGGACGATCCCCCCATGTTTCCCGGCGTCGAGGAGAGCGTCTGGCGCTGGGATGAACAGGCCGGGCAATACTATCGCCACATGTTTTATCGTCATGAGCCGGATCTGAATCTTGCTCATCCGCCGGTGATCGCTGAAATCGAAAACATCATTACCTTCTGGCTGCAGGCGGGGGTGTCAGGTTTTCGCCTCGATGCCGCGTCACATCTGGTGAAACAGGCCGGGAAGGGCGACGAGGCGCGCGGCTACCCGCTGCTGAACCATCTCCGGCAGGTCGTTCAGCGTCTCAATCCCGAGGCGATACTGCTGGGTGAAGTGGACGTTGCGGTAGAAGATTACCGCCATTACTTCGGTCACGGCGATCGGCTGCAGATGGTGCTCAATTTCTGGCTTAACAAATATCTCTACCTCAGTCTGGCGCAGCAGCGCGCCGCCCCGGTGGTAAAAGCCCTGCAGGCGATGGTGACCCCGCCGGACGGGTGCTGCTTCGTCAACTGGCTGCGTAACCATGATGAACTGGATCTCGAGGGGATCGGCGAACGCAATAAACGCCAGGTTATCCGCACCTTTGCCCCTGATAAAGCCATGTCCGTTTACCAGCGTGGCGTACGCCGGCGACTGGCGCCGATGCTGGATGGCGATACCCGGCGCATGGCGCTGGTCCATGCGATCCTGCTGGCGCTGCCCGGCGTGCCGGTGATGCGCTATGGCGACGAGATTGGCATGGGAGACGATCTGAGCTTACCGGAGCGCTACGCGGTCAGAACGCCGATGCAGTGGTCGGCGGCGCCCAACGGCGGCTTCTCCCGGGCGGCGCGGGACGATCTGCCGGTAAAACCGATAGCCAGCGGGCGGTGGCGCTACCAGCGGATCAATGTCGAAACGGCACTGCGCCACCCCCGATCGCTGCTGAACCGGGTGCGCAACATGGTGCTGGCGCGGGCGGAATATACCGAGCCGGGCTCCATTGCTTTCGCCATCCTCGCGGTGAAACCTGCTGCGGTGCTGGGCCTGTGCTATCGCAGCGAATCGCGGGAAGTGCTGATGCTGGCGAACTGCAGCCAGCAGGCGGTAGAGGTCCTGCTCCCGCCGCTGGCCGAGGGCTACTGGAGCCCAATTCTGGAAGATAAGCTCTATCAGGATGGGCTACACGGCGGGAAAGATGCGAGGCTGGCGCTTTCCGGGTATGGGTACCGCTGGTTCAGCCGGAGCCTGGATTAACGACGTTTCCCGGAACGACGGAACAACGCCCGCAGGGCCATCGTCGCCACCGCTACCCCGACACCGGCAGCCACTTTTCCCGGGAGATCGGCGCTGATGGTCACCGCTTTACGCCGTGCGCCATCGTTAAAGGGGCCGTGTCCGGGGTGATTGCCGCGTACCGGCGTGAACAGGTCGTCCTGATGCTCTGCCGGCTTCGGCTGGCCGGTAAACTGTCCCTCCCACGCCTTTTTCACCATCAGACGATCGAGCAGGCGAGGAAAGAAGACCTGACCGAGGATCGACTGGATGGTGCTTTTCCCGACCCACAGTTCGTTGACCGGACGCTGGATGACGCTATAGATAGCCTCGGCGGCGACTTCTGGCTGATAGACCGGCGGCACCGGCTGCATGGCCTGATCCATTTTATTCCGCGCCCAGCCAAACTGGGCGGTGTTCATCCCCGGCAACTGGACCATGGTCAACTGGATGTGGCTTTTCTCGTGCATCAGTTCGGTACGCACGGCATCGGTAAAGCCGCGGATCGCCGCCTTGGCTCCACAGTAGGCCGATTGCAGGGGAATCGACCGCCAGGCCAGCGCCGAGCCGGCCTGAATAATCACTCCCCGATCCCGGGGCGCCATCACCTCCAGCGCCGCGCGGGTGCCATTGACATAGCCGAGATAGGTTACCTCCGTCACCCGGCGAAATTCCTCCTCGCTCATCTGACGAAAGGGGGCCAGCACGGTGGTCATGGCGTTGTTGATCCAAACGTCTATCGCGCCAAGTGTGGCTTCCACCTCAGCGGCGGCGCGCTGCAGCGCCCCGGCATCGGCGACGTCGGCGCTAATGGCCAGCGTTTTAATGCCAAATCGTTCGCAGGCCTGCTGGGCTTCCTGCAGACCCGTCTCATCTCGGGCGATCAGCGCCACGTGGTATCCTGCGCGAGCGAAACGCAGTGCGGTGGCTTTGCCCGCCCCCGCGGTTCCCCCGGTAATTACCATCACAGACATAGAGACCTCATTTTTTTGGCTAGCGCAATATTAACTGCACAGATCGGTTAATTATTCCTCACAAATGACAATGACGAGGTGGGAAATATCCTGGAATATACGCAGTGTGAATCAGACGACATATCCGGATGATGCTGGCTGGATCGTGCCTGCATCGGCGAGGACGTTCTATAATCTGTTAGAACCCTGTCAACCCGCGAGGAGGAAAAATGGTGACATTAAACATGCTTAGCGTTGAAAAAGAAGAAGATGACGCCACCCGCGCCCCCGAATCAGGTGATAAACAACCGGAGCGCGATAAATAAAATTGAGACTATTCCTTTTCAGGAATAATGGATATCTGGCCGTTACGCTCGAGGATAGCGAATTTGATCGCTTTGAGCTCATAAATCCCATGGTGCTGCCTGGCTGCCAGCAGGATATCATCGACAGAGATATTGACGAGCTTTATCTTTTCGTCGATGACAGCACCATTTTCCACCACAATAACCGGGCTACCATCAATGAAATTTTCCGCCTGCGAGAAGCGTTTCTTAATATAGCCGAATAAAATATCAACACCCACCAGAGTGACGATGGTGAGCATCGAACCGGTGACGGAATAGTCTGTGCTGAGCATCGCCTGTTGCGTGGCTTCGCTAATTATCAGCAGCAATATTAGATCAAAGTTGGTTAACTGCATCAGCGTTCTTCTGCCAGCAATCTTAAAAATAATCAACAGGATAAAATAGATTGCTGCGGCTCTGAGGACCATTTCCATAGCCACTCCTAGGGATAGACAAACTGGTTCCAGGTGACAGGCGCGCGATCGTTCACTGCCGCCTGCAGGGAAATATTGCCGGCTGTTTTTGGGGTAATGGATAACCACACGGACATCGGCGAGCGGTTGGCCGCTTGCTGATACACGAGGTATAATTTCCCCTCGGCACTGTACATTTTATCCGGCTGCGGGCGGATATCACCGACCTGGTAGCGCGATAAAAACGGGGCGGTGAAGCTGATAATTTTTTCACTACCTCCATCGGGTTTAATCTGAATATTCACTTCGGTTTCACTCATCAGTCTGGCATACCGCTGATAATCGACGCTTAATTCACCTGCGGCACTTTCCCGGTGCGCTTCACTGAAATAACCGGAGGACCACAGACCGCTTAGCGCGGTAAGAATGATGAGACTCAGAACAATTATCCCATAGCGCCGGAATCGATATTCGAAGCGTAGTGCTCGTTCATTCTCGTCAACGATGGGACAATCCTGTTGATTCTTAATCATTATTATTTTCCCCGCGTTTCGTTTCGGCAACAGCGTAACGATAAGGACATTCTTATATTAGTCGATATCAGAACAATTGACTTTGTAAAAGTGAATCGCCTCAGCCAGGCTTTATTCTAATCATCGGTAAAATGACGGAGGGATGATGAAAAAATTAGCGCTCGCTATGGCCTGTGTACTCGCCGTGGGTATTGCACAGGCGGACGATAAGGGCGGTTTTAGTCAGGATGCCGCACCGCCGCCGCCGCACAAACTCGATGACGGCTATCGCGGCGTCGAGGATGGCCGGATCATGACCGTTGAGCAGGCGAAAACCATGCACGATGGCGCGACTATTTCACTGCGCGGTAATTTGCTCACCCGAGGGGAAAATGACCGTTATCAGTTTCGCGATAAAAGCGGCACCATCACTGCCATCATTCCGGCCGCCGCGTTTAACGAACAGCACGTAGAGCCTGACGATCTGGTCAGCATCAACGGTAGCCTCGATCGCAAAATGACGCCGCCGGTGGTGCGTGTCGATCGTCTGCTCAAGCAGTCGCCTAAGTAAGCGGAGAACGCCGATATGAGTAATACATCTCAGCCGCAAGGTGAGCAGGGCGGAAAGCATCCTGCGCGCGAGGCGCCTGCCGAGCATGGCGAAGTGCCGCGTAAACGGGACGACAGCAAGGACGACAAAACCGATCCTTATCAGCCACACGATGGTCGTTAGCGAGGCTGACCACGAGATCCTTAAGGGCACAGTGATGCCCAGGCCGCAGAAAAGGCGCAGGTTCGGCATCACGCACTATACTTTTTGTTCGACATCATCACAGGAGGAGTCACATGGCGATTCATAAGAAAGGGCTGGCGCACTGGGAAGGCGATCTGAAACATGGCAAAGGCACCGTGTCGACAGAGAGCGGGGCGCTGAGCCAGCAGCCCTACGGCTTTAACACCCGTTTTGAAGGGGTGAAAGGCACTAACCCTGAGGAGCTGATTGGCGCCGCGCATGCCGCCTGTTTCTCAATGGCCCTGTCGCTGATGCTCAGCGAAGAGGGCTATACCGCAACGTCTATCGACACGACGGCGGTGGTCACCCTCAATAAAACCGACGGCGGCTTTGCGATAACCGACATCGCGCTGCAAAGTCAGATTG
Source organism: Klebsiella sp. PK18 (assembly GCF_057784655.1). Taxonomy (NCBI): domain Bacteria; kingdom Pseudomonadati; phylum Pseudomonadota; class Gammaproteobacteria; order Enterobacterales; family Enterobacteriaceae; genus Klebsiella; species Klebsiella sp. PK18. The sequence continues at coordinate 2,512,319 of NZ_CM173493.1, forward strand.
TTCTGCCGGACGTTGCGCCGGCGGCGTTCGATGAGATCATTCAGAAAGCGAAGGCCGGTTGCCCGGTATCGCAGGTGCTGAAAGCCAATATCACTCTCGACTACCAGCTGAATCCGTAAGCTGTCGTGCCCGCGCGCAGCGGGCACCCTTTCCCAATATCTCTCCCTGCGCTGCCCAATAGTGGTATCTTTTGTCCTTTAATTGCACGTAAGGGACATCATCATGATCGGCATTCGCGGGATGATCGAGGCGCAGGTGCTCGGCCTGACCGGCATGGCGCTAAAAGAGATCGATTTTGAACAGCCTAAAGGGGAGCCGGGGCTGTTTGGTCCGCAGTCGGCCATCTGGCAGGTACACGGCGATTTTACCTCGATGCTCTGCGGCGGCATCAGCGCGCTGCTGCTGCAGATGCTGCATCCCCTGGCGCTGGCCGGCGTCTGGGATCACTCCCGTTTCCGTGAGGACATCTTTGGCCGCCTGCGCCGCACCAGCCAGTTTATTTCCGCCACCACCTTTGCCACTACCCCCGACGCCGAGCGGCTCATCGCCAAAGTGCAGGGGATCCATCAGCGGATCGGCGGGGTGGATAAGGACGGAACGCCTTATCAGGCCAGCGATCCGGCGCTGTTGACCTGGGTGCACGTCGCCGAGTGCAGCCGCTTTATGGCCTCCCACCTGCGCTACAAGCGGACGGTGGTCAGCGCCGAGCGCCAGGAGGACTATTTCCGCGAGTCGGCGGAAATCGCCCGTCGGCTGGGGGCCCAGGACATCCCTCAGACGCCGCAGGAAGTGGCGGACTATCTCGAGGCGATGCGCCCGCAGTTGCGCTGTGACGAACGTACCCGGGAGGTAGCCGAGGTGCTGCTCTCTACTCGTCTGCCGGGTAGGCTGAGCCAGCCAGTGGGTCAGGTCATGATGCGCGCCGGGATCGATCTGCTGCCGGAATGGGCGCAGGAGATGCTGGGGTTGTCGCTCACGCCGCTGCAGCGGAATACGACGCGCCTGCTGGTGCATGGCGTGGCCCGCGTGCTCCGTGCCTCGGTACGCAACGGCGCCTGGCATTGCGCCATGCGCCGGATGCAAGTGGAGTGAAGGTCACTCCGCCTAGCCCAGCTGTCGGGCAATCAGTGCCTCCAGGCTGCCATCCGCCCGCCACTCGCTGAGCGCGTCATTCACCGCGTTGAAGCCAGCGACATCCGCCCGGGCGACGCAGATGGCCTGCTGGATCTCGGTAAAATTATCCGCCAGTACCCGCACCCCAGCGTGCTGACGGGCTGTCGCCTCCAGCGGCTGTCGGATACCGGCGACCATATCCCCTTCACCGGCGAGGAAGGCGTCGATGGCCTCCTGCGAGGAGGGAAGGCGATTCAGGCTGGCGTGCTGCAGATGACGGGTTAACCACAGATCGTAAGCGGCGTTTTGCCCGACGTTAATGGTGGTTGCAGGGCGATCCATGTCAGCCACCCGCTGACAGGCCGAATCGGCTCTCACCAGCGCGGTCCCCTGGATGGTGAAGTAGGGAGGCGTAAAACGCAGGGTCGCTTCCCGGGCCGGGTCGATGGCCAGAAACGCAATGTCCCAGTGATCACCGCCGGCGTCAGCCACCACTTTTCCGGCGGCAGGATAGGGGACGAACTCGGCGGTGACGCCCCAGCGCGTCGCCAGCCGATGGCTAAGCTCGACGGTGAGACCTGCGGGCTCCCCCGTCTCCCCGAGATGGGCCAGGACCGCGTTGCCCAGGTTAATGGCAAAACGCAGCCGGGATGAGGTGTTCTCTGACATCGCTGACTCCTGTGGTGGTGAAGAGAAAGTGGCCCGACCTGCCGGGCCAGTCATAAGATAGCCCATCCGCGCGCGGTTGTACCTGTCCTGCCACCCTTTCAGAATATATTAATAATCGACAGCGCCGATATCGTTAAACGGAAAGGCAATGGCTTTTATATTGTTAAGCATAAACTCAGCTTGTCAGTTTATTCTTCCCGCTCACAAAGGGAGAGAAATAATGACACAACATAATTTTGAAAATGATAATAAATATCATGAGCGTTCGATGCAGGCGCGAAAAAGTACCCTTATTAGCGTGGTGGTCAATATTTTCCTTTCCGTGTTTCAGGTTGTGGTGGGAATATTCTCTGGCTCCCAGGGGTTGATTGCTGATGGAATGCACTCTTTTTCCGATCTGGTCGCCGATGGGGTGGTGCTGGTGGCGAATAAAAAGAGCCGTCGACCCTCAGACCACGATCACCACTATGGACACTGGCGCTACGAGAATGGCGCCTCGCTGATCCTCGGCGCGATCCTGGTGCTGGTCGGGGTCGGCATGCTGTGGTCCGCGGCAGGTCACCTGGCGCAGCCGCAGACGATTCCGGCGGTGCACAGCGTGGCGCTGTGGATGGCGCTGGTGGCGCTGGCCGTTAAGGAGGGGCTGTTTCGCTATATGCTGGCGGCCGCCACGCGGCTGAATTCGTCGCTGCTCATCGCCAACGCCTGGCATGCCCGCTCCGACGCCGCGTCATCTCTGGTGGTGGCGCTGGGGATTATCGGTAACCTGGCCGGGTTCGCCTGGTTCGATCCGCTTGCCGCGCTGGCGGTGGGACTGCTAATCACCCGCATGGGCTATCGTTTCGCCGCCACGGCGCTGCACGATTTAATGGACCGCGCGGTCGATGAAGAGACGCAGCGGGCGATCGCCGGCACGCTGCAGGCCACGCCGGGCGTGGCGGGTCTGCACGATTTGAAAACCCGTAAGGCGGGGGATCTGGTGCTGGTGGATGTCCATCTCGAGGTGGCGGGAGAGATGTCGGTAGCCGAGGGACATCAGATTGCCCGTCAGGCGCGGGAGCGGGTCCTGGCGCAGCATCCGGTGCTTAACGTAATGGTGCATCTTGATCCCAGCGACGCGGCCAGCGCGCTAGGCGGGGCTGACAAAAGCGGCCTGGCGCACCCGGTGTCCTGAACCGGCAATTTTATTGGCTCAGCGGCTATTTTTTCCCTGAGCCTTAATTGCTGGCGTAACGCGCCCGCGCATCGATTGCCTGAAATATAAAAAAGGCCCATACTAAAAACGCCATTACCATCGCTAAATAATGGCGAAGATCTGCCCATCGCAGTTAACGATAAAATAAACCAATCGGTTCATAGATAATCTCTATTCTTTATTCAGAGATAATGACCAGAGCGGTAATTCAGGAAGTCAGACAATGATCATTCGGCCAGAACAACACTGGTTTCTTCGCTTATTTGACTGGCACGGCTCCGTGCTGTCGAAAATCATCTTTCGTCTGCTGCTTAATGTGCTGATGTCCATCATCGCCATTATCAGCTATCAATGGTACGAGCAGCTGGGGATCCACTTAACGGTGGCGCCGTTCAGCCTGCTGGGGATTGCGATTGCGATTTTTCTCGGCTTTCGCAACAGCGCCAGCTACAGCCGGTTCGTCGAAGCGCGCAATCTGTGGGGGACGGTGCTTATCGCCGAACGTACGCTGGTACGCCAGTTGCGCAATATCCTGCCGGCCGAACACGATGTCCATCGCCGCATCGTCAGCTATCTGGTGGCCTTTAGCTGGAGCCTGAAGCACCAGCTGCGCAAAACCGATCCGACGGCTGACCTGCGGCGGTTGTTGCCGGAGGACAAGGTGGCGGAGATCCTCGCCAGCTCAATGCCCACCAACCGGATCCTGCTGCTGGTCGGCAACGAAATTGGCCAGCTGCGGGAGGCGGGCAAGCTCAGCGACATCACCTACGGGCTGATGGACAACAAACTCGATGAGCTGGCGCACGTGCTGGGCGGTTGTGAAAGGCTGGCGACCACCCCGGTGCCATTCGCCTATACCCTGATCCTGCAGCGCACCGTGTACCTGTTCTGCACGCTGCTGCCGTTCGCGCTGGTCGGCGATCTGCACTACATGACGCCGTTTGTCTCGGTGTTTATCTCCTACACCTTTTTGTCGTGGGATTCGCTGGCGGAAGAGCTGGAAGATCCTTTCGGTACCGCCGCCAATGATCTGCCGCTGAACGCCATGTGCAATACCATTGAGCGCAATCTGCTCGACATGACCGGTCAGCATCCGCTGCCGGAGACGCTGCGTCCGGACCGTTACTTCAATCTGACCTGAATCAGACCCACCGGGCGGTTTCCGCTGCCCGGTCATCGCTTTCCCGTGGGTCTTTTATCCGTCAGCGCACAGCGACGATAACCGCGAAAATTTGCAAATAAGTTAAATTTAACACCTGATAGATAACATCAATTATACAGATTTGTTGTGTATGTTATTATTCAGTTAACAAACGCAGTACCTACGCTTTCCCATCGTACTATCCTTGAGAAACCGCATCCTAATCAGGTGACGCCGTGCTAACCACGCCACGTCGCCCGGGGCCGTCGTACGCCTTTTTTCAGGCTGCGGCGGCCAGAACAGAGCAGCAGGAGTTAAAAGATGACCAATAAAAGACGCGCGGTGCCCGGTGTTCACCCCTATGATGGCCCGGCAGGCGGGTGGGGCGCCCTGAAGGCCACGGCCATCGCTGTGCGTACCCAGATGGATGCTTTCGAAGCGCCCGCCACGCTGCTGCGCACTAACCAGCCGGATGGGTTTGACTGCCCGGGCTGCGCCTGGCCGGATAAAGAGCATAAATCCACTTTTCAGTTTTGCGAAAATGGCGCCAAAGCCGTGACCTGGGAAGCGACCACCAAACGGGTGACGCCCGCGTTCCTCGCGGCCAACACCGTGACCTCCCTGCTGGCGAAGAGCGATTTCGAACTGGAGGGCTATGGCCGCTTAACGCATCCTTTAGTCTACGACCGCGCCAGCGATACTCTGCGTCCGGTGGCGTGGGAGCAGGCCTTCGCCCGCATCGGCGAGATCCTTCGCGGCCTGCAGCCTGATGAGGTCGAGTTCTATACCTCTGGCCGGGCGTCCAATGAGGCAGCGTGGCTGTTCCAGCTGTACGCCCGCGAGTATGGCACCAACAACTTCCCCGACTGCTCCAACATGTGCCACGAATCCACCAGCGTGGGCCTGCCGCAGTCGATCGGGATTGGCAAAGGCACCGTCTCCCTCGACGATTTTGACCAGACCGAGCTGGTGATCTCCATCGGCCATAATCCGGGCACCAACCACCCACGGATGATGGGCACCCTGCATGAGCTTTCCCGCCGCGGCGTGCCGATTATCGTTTTCAATCCGCTGCGTGAGCGGGCGCTGGAGCGTTTTGCCGACCCGCAGAACGTGATGGAGATGGCGACCCGGCGCTCGACGCCGATCGCTTCGACCTACTACCAGGTGCGGGCCGGCGGTGACGCGGCGGCGCTGAAAGGGATCGCCAAAGCGCTGCTGCAGCTGGAGGAGGAGCAGGGCAATGTGCTCGACCACGCGTTTATTACCCAGCATACCCAGGGATTCTCCGCCTTCGCCGAGGATCTCCACGCCACCCGCTGGCAGGATATCGAACAGGAGTCCGGCCTGACGCGCGAATCCCTGACCCAGGTCGCCGTGGCTTACGCCAAATCCAGGGCCACCATCGTCACCTACGGCATGGGTATTACCCAGCATAATAAAGGCACTTCCAACGTCCGTCTGATTGTCGACCTGCTGCTGATGCGCGGCAACATCGGCAAGCCGGGCGCTGGCATCTGTCCGCTGCGCGGCCACTCAAACGTGCAGGGAAACCGCACCGTCGGGATCAGTGAAAAACCCTCCGCGGCCTTCCTCGACAGCCTGCAGCGGGTGATGGGGATTACGCCGCCGCGGCATCATGGTCACGATGCGGTGAAGGCCCTGGAGGCCATGATCGCCGGCGACGCCAAAGCCCTGATTTGCCTCGGGGGCAACTTCGCTGTGGCGATGCCGGATCACGAACGCGCCTTCCCGGCGATGCGCGGCCTTGAGCTCAGCGTTCACGTCGGCACCAAGCTCAACCGCTCGCACCTGCTGACGGCGAAAGAGACCTTTATTCTGCCGTGTCTGGGCCGCACCGAGCTTGACCTGCAGGCCAGCGGCCGGCAGTCGATCACTGTCGAGGATTCGATGTCGATGGTGCATGCGTCGTCAGGCAAGCTTAAGCCCGCCTCGCCGACGTTGCGCTCGGAGCCGGCGATTGTCGCTGGTCTGGCGAAGGCCACTCTGCCGGCCAGCAAAGTGGACTGGCTGTATCTGGTGGAAGATTACGACCGCATTCGCGATCTGATCGAACAGGCCATTCCGGGGTTCGAGGAGTATAACCAGCGTATTCGTCATCCCGGGGGCTTCCGCATGCCGCTACCGCCGACCGAGCGCATCTGGCCAACGGCCACCGGTAAAGCGATGTTCTCGGTCTTCAAAGGGGTGCATGAGAACGTGGTGGTGGAGGGCGAAGATGTGATGCGCTTAGTGACGCTGCGCAGTCATGATCAGTACAACACCACCATCTACGCGATGGATGACCGCTACCGCGGTGTTTTTGGCCGCCGCGACGTGCTGTTTATGAATGAACAGGACATGGCTGCCCAGGGGCTGGAACATGGCGATCGGGTAGATATTCATACCGCGCTGCCAGACAGCGAGCTGACGCTGGAAGATATCACGGTGGTAGCCTACGGCATCGCGCCCGGTACCGTCGGGGCCTATTATCCGGAAGCCAACGTGCTGGTGCCGCTGAACTATCTGGATGAAGAGAGCGGCACCCCTTCGTATAAGTCGGTTCCCGTTCGTCTGACGCTGCGCTCGAAAGAGATCCGTCCGCTGGCCGGCGTACGCTAAAAAAGCGGGGCGCAGGACGGCATCGCGCCGTCCTGCGCCCCGCAGCCCCTCGTGATATCCTCGCTTGAATTTATCGCTAGTGAAACTAACATTCTGGTAACCTGTGCGCGGCCCCGGGGGTGAACGGCGGGGTTCAAACGGGAAAGAGAATGGATATTAAGCAACTCAAGTATTTGATCGCGCTCGATCAGACGCGCCATTTTGGCCAGGCGGCGGCGGCCTGCCATATTACTCAGCCGACCCTCTCCATGCGCATTCGTAACCTGGAAGAGGAGCTGAACCTGACGCTTATTCAGCGCGGCCAGCGCTTTGAGGGTTTTACCCCGGAAGGTGAGCGGATCCTGGCCTGGGCGCGGGCGGTGCTGGCCGCCCATGATGGTCTGGCGGCAGAGGCGGCGATCTGCCGCGGGCAGATGGTCGGTCAGCTGCGGGTCGGCATGGTGCCGCTGGCGAGCCTCAACCCGATGCAGTTGATTAAACCGCTGGCGGAGAAATACCCGGCGCTGCAGTTCAGCCTGCTGTCGATGACCTCGGAGCAGATTATCGATGGTGTCAGCCGTAACCAGTTGGATCTGGGCATTTGCTATCTGCAGCATCTGGACCAGCGCCTGTTTAAGGTCGCCCGGTTGCCGCAAACCCGGATGGGGCTCCTGCATGATAAACGCCATTTCGACTTCAGCGGTGCGACGCCGGGGTGGGAGGCGCTGGCGACGTTGCCCCTCGGTTTTCTGACCAAGGGAATGTACTACCGGGAATCCATTGAAATCAGCTTTAAGGCTAAAGGGCTAACGCCGAAGTATGTTTTTGAAAGCGATTCGACGTTTCAGATTATCCAGGCGGTGCAGGCGGGGATCTGCTGCGCGATTATGCCGCTCAACAACGGCCTCGAAGCGCTGAGCGATAATCTTGACATTCTGCCGATCGCCGAAACCCAGGTCGATTCACAGCTGGCGCTCATTATGCGCCAGCAGGAGCCGGTATCAACCCTGGCGGAAAAATGCTTCGCCGAGGCGCAGGGGATTTTTGGCTGAGGTCAGTCCCTGCGACAACCTCAGATATTCTCCAGTCGAATGCCCCGCGTTCTGGGGCCGAAGATCCCTACCGACAGCATCACCATCAGCATACTGACGACGATAAAGCTAATCACCCCCGGCGTGCCGGCGTATTGCAGAATAATGCCGATCAGGATGCTGGTCACCGCGGTGGAGAGCCGGCTGAACGAGTAGCAGAAGCCGACGGCGCGGGCGCGAATATGGGTCGGGAAGACCTCGGCCTGGTAGGCGTGGTAGCTGATGGTCAGCCAGGCGTTGGACCAGGTGATCATAAACCCGCAGATCACCAGCAGAATCGGGCTGTTTTGCAGGGCGAACAGGGTCCCGAAGATGACAGTCATCAGCGCGGAGAGGACAATTTGCCATTTGTTCTCAAAGCGATGCACGAAGCGGGTGCAGAACAGGCAGCCCAGCGGATAGGCGAGGGTGATAAAGAAGGCGTACAGCAGACTGTGAGTGATGCTGGCCCCCTGACCGGAGAGCAGCGCCGGCAGCCAGTTGCCAAAGCCGAAGAAGCCGATCGCCTGGAAGAAGTTCATCACCATCAGCATCAGGGTGCGCTGCCGATACTGCGGCGCCCAGATTTCGCGGAAGGTGCCGCGTTTGACGACGCTCTGTGCCGCATGCGCATGCGCATGCTTCGGCGACGGCGTCACGCCACAGCGGGCTTCCATCTCACTCATCACCGCATGCGCGTCATCATGCCGCCCTTTGCTTTCCAGCCAGCGCGCTGACTCCGGCAGCTTTTTGCGGATAAACCAGATCGCCAGCGAGAACAGCGCGCCAAAGATGATCACCCAGCGCCAGCCGCTGAGGCCGAAGAGGGTGGTTGGCACCAGCATCCAGGACATCAGCGCCACCGCCGGAACCGACAGGAACTGGATGAAGAAAGCAAAGGCAAACGCTTTATTGCGCAGATGGGTTGGCATCCATTCGCTGAGATAGGTGTCAATGGTCACCAGCTCAATACCGAGGCCGATCCCCACCAGAAAGCGGAAAAAGATCACCCCTTCCGCGCTACTCTGCGTCGCCATCAGCAGCGAAAAGAGGCCGTACCAGGCGAGCGCTACCATAAACGTCAGACGGCGCCCCAGCCTGTCCGCCAGCGGCGCCAACAGACTGGCGCCAATAAACAGCCCCATAAAGGTGGCGGAGGCAAAAGCCGCCTGATCGGCAATCCCGAATATCCCCGCCTGCCCGGTGTGGAAAATCCCGTCGGCCAGCAGCCCTGCGCTGATATACCCGGTCTGGAACAGGTCGTAGAGCTCGAAGAAGCCACCGAGGGAGAGCAGGGTGATAAACGACCATAAACCGAAGGAGGCGGGCAGCGCATCAATGCGTCCGGTTAAGCTGGCGTGCGGTTGTCCGGGCGAGGCATAAGGCGCGCCGCCGAGAACCTGGGTGGTAGACATGGTGTTGTATTCCTCAGGATGAATGGTTTGCCTGCTAATGTTAATTGATTGTTAATAGTTTTAAATTTTTAATCCTACGCGTTAGCTGCAATCTTTAGCGCAAGATATCGCGGTACACCATGAAAAATGAGATTCATGCTAGTTTTCGCCGCATGCCAGGCGAAGAATTGAAGTAAATCACCGCGGACGGTATTTCCCGTTGTGCGATTCGCCAACCCGCAGGAAAGCGGCTAGAATGGCCTCCTCGCAGGAGGTTATAAGAATGTTAAAAGAGGGATGTATGGCGTCGTATTCAGATCAGCCAGAGATGGCGACTGAGTTTCGCTTTACCCGTGTGATGGCCGAGCAGGCGGCGCGGGCGCGTCTGACGCTCGATGACGATCAGCTGTCGCTGATCGCTCGCCTGGATGCTCTGGGCCAGCAGCTGTTGTCCGCGGCTGGTACACCGCAGGGGCTGTACGTCTGGGGGCGGACCGGGCGGGGGAAAAGTTTTATCCTCGACCACTTTTTTGCCAGCCTGCCGCTCGCCGCCCGGCGGCGGGTCCATTTTCATCACTTCTTCCGCGAGCTACATCAGCGGCTGAATGCCCCCGGCGCGCCCGACCTGCAGGCGGTGATGAGGCAGATGACTTCCGGCTGTCGCCTGCTGTGCTTCGACGAATTTCATCTTCACGACCCTGGCGACGCGATGCTGATCAAGGTCTTACTGGAGCATCTCTTTCAGCGCGGCATTGTGCTGTTGGCGACGTCAAACTATCCGCCGGAGATGCTGCTGCCCAATCCGCTGTATCACGATCGTTTTTTACCGTCGATCGCGCTGATCCGCGCCCACCTGGCGGTCGTCGCGCTGAACGGTGAGGAGGATTATCGCCAGCGTCATCTGAGCGTCGATAATGCCTTCTGCAGCGGGCGGATGTGGGTTAATCCGAATGCACAACAGCGTCAGCTGTATGACCTGCCGTCGCTGCCTGCCGAACCGGTTTCGCTGACGGTAGGTTATCGCACCCTGCTGGCTGCCACGGCGTCATCCACTCTGCTCCACTTCACCTTTGCCCAACTCTGTCAGGCCGCCACGGCGGTGATGGACTATCTGACGCTCAGCGAAAGCTATACGGTTTGGTTACTGGATGAAGTGCCGCCGCTGGCTACGGTGGGGCCGGCGGCCCAGCAGCGCTTTATCAACGTGATTGATGTGCTGTATGAAAAGCAGATCCGCCTGCTGCTGGTAACCTGCTGCGATCTGGAGACACTGGTGGCCGGGGTGGAACTGGAGGATATTCAGCGTACGCGGAGTCGCCTGCAACAGTTGCCGCGGGCGGTGTGAGAGAAACGCCCCGGCGGCTGCCGGGGCGGGGGGATTACAGGTCGAAGCGGTCGAGATTCATCACCTTAGTCCAGGCGGCGACGAAGTCATGCACCAGCTTCTGCTGCCCGTCGGCGCAGGCATACACTTCCGCCAGCGCGCGCAGTACAGAGTTGGAGCCAAACACCAGATCCACGCGGGTGGCGCTGTACTTCGCCTCGCCGGTTTTACGGTCGCTGCCGGTAAACAGCTCCGCGTGGTCATCGGCCGCTTTCCAGACGGTGGCCATATCCAGCAGGTTGACGAAGAAGTCATTGCTGAGCACGCCGACGCGGTCGGTGAACACCCCGTGTTTGCTGCCGTCGTAGTTCGCGCCCAGTACGCGCAAGCCACCGACCAGCACTGTCATTTCCGGGGCGGTTAACGTCAGCTGCTGGGCTTTATCGATCAGCAGCGTTTCCGTCGAGACACCGCCTTCGATACGGCGATAGTTGCGGAAGCCATCCGCCAGCGGCTGCAGCAGGTCAAACGACTCGACGTCGGTCTGCTCAGGCAGGGCGTCGACGCGGCCTGGGGTAAACGGCACGTTAACGCTGACTCCGGCGGCAGCGGCCGCCTGCTCAACGCCGACCACGCCAGCCAGCACGATGATATCGGCTAACGACGCTTTGCCGGAGGCACGCTGGATCGCCTGCAGAGTCGGCAGCACCCGGCTGGCGATAGCATTGACCGGCCAGTCTTTCTGCGGAGCGAGGGCCAGGCGTGCGCCGTTAGCGCCGCCGCGCTTATCGCCGCCGCGGAAGGTGGAGGCGGAAGCCCAGGCGACCGAAACCAGCTCACTCACCGACAGGCCGGCGCCGGCGATGGCGGTTTTCAGACTGGCGATATCCTCAGCGCTCGGCTGATGAGTCGCTGCCGGCAGCGGATCCTGCCAAATCAGATCTTCTTTCGGCACTTCCGGACCGAGGTAACGGGATTTTGGCCCCATATCACGGTGGGTCAGCTTGAACCACGCCCGGGCAAACGCCTCGTTAAAGGCCTGCGGATCGTTGAGGAAGCGGCGGGAGATCTTTTCAAACTCCGGGTCGAAGCGCAGGGTCAGGTCGGTGACCAGCATGGTCGGTTTGCGCTTTTTCCCCGGATTAAACGGATCCGGGATAATTTCCGGCGCATCTTTGGCTTCGAACTGGATAGCGCCAGCCGGGCTGCGGGTCTGCACCCATTCATATTTAAACAGGTTCTCGAAGAAGTAGTTGCTCCACTGGGTGGGCGTCTGCGTCCAGACCACTTCCAGACCGGAGGTGATGGCATCCGCACCTGCGCCGCTGCCGTAGCTGGAGTGCCAGCCCAGACCTTGCGCTTCCAGTGGGGCGGCTTCCGGCTCGGCGCCGACGTGGCTGGTTTCGGCGGCGCCGTGGGTTTTACCCAGCGTGTGGCCGCCGGCGATCAGGGCGACAATCTCTTCATCGTCCATCGCCATATTGCCGAAGGTGGCGCGAATGGCTGCTGCGGCGGACAACGGCTCGCCGCTGGCGTTCGGTCCCTCCGGGTTAACGTAGATCAGCCCCATTTCGGTGGCGCCGATGGCCTGTTTCGCCAGGCTTTCCGGGTGACGGTGGGCCAGCCACTCTTTCTCATCGCCCCAGTCGACGTCCAGATCCGGTTCCCAGACATCTTCACGACCGGCGCCAAAGCCAAAGGTGCGGAAGCCGGCGTTTTCCAGAGCGACGTTACCCGCCAGCATGTAAAGGTCGGCCCAGGAGATTTTCTGGCCATATTTCTGTTTTACTGGCCACAGCAGACGACGGGCTTTATCGAGACTGACGTTGTCTGGCCAGGAGTTCAGCGGCGCAAAGCGCTGCTGCCCACGGCCTGCGCCGCCGCGACCGTCAACGGTGCGGTAGGTGCCGGCGCCGTGCCAGGCCATGCGAATAAACAAGCCAATATAGCTACCCCAGTCTGCCGGCCACCACTCTTGCGAGTCGGTCAGCAACGCTCTGAGGTCAGCTTTCAGCGCGGAGTAGTCGAGCTTTTTAAACTCTTCCCTGTAGTTAAAATCCTCACCCAACGGGTTGGAACGACTGGAGTGCTGGTTCAGCAGATCGACACGCAGCTGGTTAGGCCACCAGTCGCGGTTGCCGGTGCCGCTGCCGGCGCTCTGTTTTGGCGTCTCGGCGTGGAAAGGGCACTTTCCGGCGGATGCGTTGTTGGATGGGTCGTTAGACGTGCTCATATCAGGCTCCGTTTGCTTTTGTGAATGCCATTACGATATACACTGCTACCAATAAGCGATATTTGAATGAGTCTACAGATTTAATAGCTAATTCCGTTCAACGAAGGGTAAACATCCCCTTATATGACCAGGTAGACCTGGCGGTTAGTATAAACCTCACCATTAACCATAGACGTAACGAGACGGCAAAGGAAACGATCTGCGTCAATCAGGGAGCCGGATTGCTAATTGTTTGAGATATGACAATTTTCCTGCGAGAAAAGGATGAGGGCTGTCCGTTGCGCGAGCGTAACGAATGTTCGGTACGGGGGTTGTTGGCGGACACAGAATAAGCTAATACTTAGGCACCATGTGACTGGCGCTGAAGACAGAATACTGTCGGGGAGCATGGTCGACGTCGCCGCGCGCCTGGGCATTACCGATATCTGGAGATAAGTTATGCCTGAATTCGCTTCATTAATGGCCTTTGCCGCGGTGGCGCTGGGGTTGGTGTTAACCCCAGGCCCCAACATGATGTATCTCACTTCGCGTTCGATTTGCCAGGGAAAACGCGCTGGTTTTATCTCCCTTGCCGGCGTGGCCGTGGGATTTTTCTTCTATATGTTGTGTGCCGCTTTCGGCATCACCGCGTTGGTTTTCGCGGTCCCATATGCCTACGATGCCTTGCGTTTATGCGGGGTCGCTTATTTGCTCTATCTGGCGTGGCAGGCGATCAAACCGGGAGGGCGGCCGATATTTGCGGTGCGCGACTTACCCGCGGACAGTGGGCGTAAGCTGTTTCTGATGGGATTCCTCACCAGCCTGGCGAACCCCAAAGTTGCCATCCTGTATCTGTCCCTGCTGCCGCAGTTTATCACCCCCGGACTCGGCAGCGTGCTCAGTCAGTCGTTAATATTAGGCTGTACCCAGGTGATCATCAGCGTGGCGGTGAACGGCATGATTATCTTGCTGGCCGGGCAGGTGGCGTTATTTCTTGGTCGGCGGCCGGGCTGGCAACAATTTCAACGCTGGCTGATGGCGACGGTACTGGCGGGAATGGCGGTTAAGATCGCTTTTGAGGCCAGAAAATAAGCGGGTTGATCGTGTAAACAGATGCCAGCCGTCCCCGTTGCTGGCTAACCTCGCACTCTGATGCCTTTCTCCTGCACAGAAAGGCTTCCCACGCTCTAACATGCTGAAACATTTCTGCCAGATCATTAGCAACCTTTCAGTAGGGCTGGCGCCGCGATAAGGCTATGCTTCCCGGCCGTTACGCTGTTGGCTTTTCTTGTGATTCAGGTGATGTACCGCTAATGCCCCTTTTGAGAGATGAAATTCGCGACCACTCCGCGGAAGAGATGCTGTTTATCCGCCGGGCCGCAATTGCTTTTCTGCTGGTGGTGGTCTGCTTTGGCGTGCTGATCGCCAACCTCTACCATCTGCAGGTGGAGCAGCATGATTTCTACCAGACCCGATCGAACCAGAACGACATTAAGATGCTGCCCATTGCCCCCAGCCGCGGGCTGATATTCGATCGCAATGGCATTCCGCTGGTGCAGAACATTACCCTGTATCGCCTGCAGGTGATCCCGAGCAAAATTCCCGATATGGCCGCGCTGCTGCAAAGCCTGACGCCGATCGTCGACCTGACGCCGGATGACATCGCCAGCTTCCGCGACGATATGCACCACAACAGCCGCTATAAAGCGGTGACGCTGAAGTCCGACCTCAGCGACGTGGAGGTGGCGCGCTTCGCGGTTAACGAATTCCGTTTCCCCGGCGTGACGGTGGAGAGCTATCAGCAGCGCGAATACCCGTACGGCGCCGAGCTGGCGCACGTGGTGGGCTATGTGTCGAAAATTAACGACAACGACCTACAGCGGCTGGCGAAAGACGGCGAAGAGGAGAACTATGCTGCCGACCACAATATCGGCAAGCAGGGGATCGAGGGCTATTACGAAAAAGCGCTCCACGGCACCACTGGCTATCAGGAAGTGGAGGTCGATAACCACGGCCGGGTGGTGCGTCTGCTGAAAGAGGTACCGCCGGTGGCCGGGAAAAATCTCTATCTGACCCTCGACCTGCACCTGCAGCAGTATATTGAGTCGGTGCTGAAGGGGCAGCGCGCGGCGGTGGTGGTGGTCGACCCGCGGGATGGCGGCGTGCTGGCGATGGTCTCCAGCCCCAGCTACGATCCTAATCCGTTCGTCAAAGGCATCGGCTATCAGGCCTATAAATCGCTGCTCGATAATCCGGACCGGCCGCTAATCAACCGTGTCACTCAGGGTCTTTACCCGCCGGCCTCGACGGTGAAGCCCTATATGGCGCTGTCGGCGCTCTCCGCTGGGGTCATCACCCCGAACACCACCTTCTTCGGCGCGCCGACGTGGACGCTGCCGGGCACGCAACGCCGCTACCGCGACTGGCTGAAGACCGGCCACGGGATGCTCAACGTGACCAAAGCCATCGAAGAGTCGGCTGACACCTTTTTCTATCAGGTCGCTTTCGAGATGGGCATTGACCGGATCCATGAGTGGCTGAGCAAGTTTGGTTACGGCCAGTCCACCGGCATCGACCTTAATGAGGAGTATGCCGGCGTACTGCCCAGCCGGGAGTGGAAACAGCGGGTGCATAAAAAGCCCTGGTATCAGGGGGACACCATCTCGGTCGGCATCGGCCAGGGGTACTGGATCGCCACGCCAATTCAGATGGTGAAGGCGCTCACCACCCTGCTGAACAATGGCAAGGTGCAGGATCCGCATCTGCTCTATTCGATGAAGCAGGGCAACCATGTGGAACGTTATCAGCAGCCGGCGAACCTGCCGCAGGTGGGCGATCCGAAATCGCCGTACTGGGGCATTGTGCGCAACGGCATGTATGGGATGGCGAATCTGCCCAACGGCACCGGCTACAAGCTGTTCCATACCGCGCCGTACCAGATCGCGGCGAAGTCCGGCACCTCGCAGGTGTTCAGCCTGAAGCAAAACCAGACCTACAACGCCAAAATGATCCCGGTGCGTCTGCGCGACCATATCTTCTATACCCTGTTTGCCCCTTATCAGCATCCGAAGGTGGCGATGGCGCTGATCCTGGAGAACGGCGGCGGGGATGGGGTGGTGGCCGGACCGACGGCGCGCGCCATTCTGGACCACATCTTTGTTCCGCAGCAGGCGTCATCCGCGGCGGCTGACGTGCCGCAGCGTGACAGCGCCGATGCCCAGTAAGCGGCTGGACTTATTCCGGACGCGCATCGTTCATAGATATTGGTTATTTGTCCCGCGGCTTTCCGGGCGGCATAGTGATGGCAGGAACATGACCCGGAGCGAGGAGGAAGGGTGACACGTAACCGATTATTGCTGGTTCAGACCGGCACGCCGCCGGCAGCCATCCGCGAGGAGCATGGCGATCTGCCGCACTGGTTCCGTACGCTGCTGGCGCCGTGGCAGGCGCAGCTGACCGCGGTGCGGGTGTTTGAAGATGAACCGCTGCCGGCGCCGGATCGCCAGACCGTGGCGGTTCTCACCGGTTCGTGGGCAATGGTGTCCGATCGCCTGGCATGGAGCGAACGGACCGCCGACTGGATCCGTCAGGCGGTGGCTATCGGCATGCCGCTGTTCGGCGTCTGCTATGGTCATCAACTGATGGCCCATGCGCTGGGCGGTGAGGTGGCTTACCATCCTGCCGGGCGGGAAAGCGGCAGCAAAACGATTGCGCTTTCGCCGTGGGGTGTCGATGACCCGCTGCTGAGCGGCCTGCCAGCGACATTCCCCGCGCATTTGAGCCATTTGCAAACCGTGACCCGTTTGCCGGAGGGGGCTACCGTGCTGGCCGCATCCTCCCACGATCCCCACCAGATTGTGCGCTACGGGCCGCAGGCGGTCTCCACGCAATTTCACCCGGAATTCACCGCGCCGATTGCCCGCTCGCTGATCCGCTACCGGGAGGCGGTGCTGCAGGCGGAAGGCATCGACCCACAACAGTTACACGACGACGTCCAGGAGAGCCCGCAGGCCGCGGCGATCCTCACCCGCTTCGTCAGCGACTTTCTGACCCCGGATGCCCCCGGCCATTAACTCCCTGTCGTGAACAGCACTCGCCAGCGACGACGCCGGCGGGTCATCTCACGCCACAGGGCGACCACCTCTTCAACGCGCAGCGCGTCAGCCGCCTGCGGCGTCACCCCCGGCAAGTTATACTCCTGGCGCAGCGCGTCCAGGGCGCGCACCTTCGGCGGTACCCGGGAGCGGGCCTGAGCGGCCAGCCGCTGCTGTAACAACCTGAAGGTCGCCTCATCCATGGGGTCCAGCTGGCGCAGAAAGGTTTTACAGCAGCGGAGGAGTTCTCCGGGACGGCGTTCCGGGGACTGGAGCGCCATCAGCAGCCCATCGCGATCGGCAACGCGCTGATAGCGGCAGCTCACCACATAGCCTATCTGCTGCTCCACCCGCAGGCGCTGGAAAAACGGCGGCTCGCAGAACTGCGCCAGCACCCGCAGGGCCGCCAGCGAAGCACCTTCCGGCAGCGGAATAAAGACCAGCAGCGCCGCGCCTTCCCCGGGGAAAGCCAGCCGCTCGACGCCGCGGCGGCAGGGGGCCGGAGCGGGCATCGGCGGATTAACCGGGACGGTAAGCCGGCTCAGCTGACGCGCTACCCACTGCGCATCTTCCGCGCTGCCGCCGGTCAGGGCCACCAGCCAACCTTCCTGGTGCGCTGACGTACCCAGCCGTTCGGGGAGCTGGGCGATGAGATGACGGATCGCAATACTCTCCGGCGGTGGGGGCAGCGGGGCGACCGGGAGCGCGAGCTGCCGCACGATGGCCTGCAGAATCGCCTCCGGCCGTTGGCCGGACGCAGGCAACTGCAGGATCAGCTGCCAGCTACCGTCGAACAGATGCCACTCGCCGTGTCCCCCGGCATGGCGCAGGGCGGCAAGCAATGAACGCAGCTGTTCCCCGCGCGCCAGCCCCCCGGCCGGCGTGGGCGAGCAGTAGAAGGGTGGTCGCAGCAGGAGCGTCGGCGGCTCTCCCGGTGACGGGAGGTGACGCAGTGGCGCGGCTTCCGCCGGGCTTTCGGCCTTGAGGTCGCCAGCGGTCTGCGGATAAAAAGCGAATGCCAGCGCCGGGTCAGAGACCGGACGTGGCGACCATCGGCTGAGTGGCAGGCTAAAGCCCTGGGTGGCTACCGTTGCTCCGGGGGGCTGCGTCTGGCAGGCCAGGCTGACCGTGGGGGCGGCCAGCAGGGCGGCGCAAAAATCGGCGAACCCGGTGGGCGGCGCCCCGGGGGCAAAGCCGAATGCCCGCTGGCGCAGCTGATCGAGGGACGACAGCGCCTGAAAACGGCGCCGGGACAGCTGATAGTAGTGTTGCTGCTGCTCAGGCGTCGTCTGCTGTAGCGCCTGCAACCAGTGGGTTATCTGCCGGTCGACCTGTTCCGGCCGGTCGCTGGCGAAAATCAGCGCCAGCCAGCCGAAGTGCTGATCCTGATACAGCCAGTTCAGCGCCACGTCCTCGGCCATCCCGCGCTGGCGCAGGCCGGCCATCAGGCTACCGGGGGCTTCATCCAGCAAAAACTCGCGCAGTAACGTGACATTGTCACTTAAGGCGATCAGCGGGCAGCGCCACAGCGCGGGCTGGCTGGAGACGGCCAGCTGCAGTTGAGGGGGCTCGCCCAGACTGAGCGGCGGCGCTGGCGGCGGTGCCTCGCCCGGGGCAAGCCCGGTGGCGAAACGGGTCGCCAGTTCGCCGAGCACCTCCAGCGACTGCGGCCCCTGCAGCCAGAGTTGCATCCGGCGGGCGACGTAGTGGCTGCGGTGAAAGTCACGTAAGGCCGCCTGTAGCGCGAGGAAATCCTCCCCCAGCGACCCGGCGTCGCCGACCTGAAAGCGGCGAAACGCCGCGGGCGCGATGGCGGCGTGACGCACGGCGGCTTCCCGTCGCGACAACTCATGCTGTTGGATCAGGCGGTTTTCGGCGTCGATAACCGCGACTTCGCGTTGAATATCGTCCCTGAGCAGCAGCGGCGCCTGCAGCATCTCCTGCAGGCGCGCGACGCCGTCAGCCAGATCCTCGGCGGCGACCTCGAAAAAGAAAGCGCTGTGGCGGGACAGGGTGGTGGCATTCACATTCCCTGCCTGGCGCTGCACCCAGCCCATCAGCCGTTCATCATTGCGGTAGCGCTCACCGCCGTAAAACAGCAGGTGTTCCAGCAGGTGCGCCAGACCGGGGGAGCACGACGGTTCGTGGTGGCTGCCGGCGGCAACCCGCACCAGGGCCGCCGCGCGATCGGCCTGCGGCTGATGAACCAGGGTAGCCTGCAGGCCGCCCGGCAGAGTGACAGTGCGGGTCGCCAGCGTCATTACAGTTCCCGGGTTTTGTAGATAAGCTGCGAGCGGGTACGGTTGCGGAACTGCAGCTGGCTGACTTTGATGTCGCTGCAGGCCGCTTCGCGCCGGGCCTCAAGGATTTTGTGATGATGTGGGGATTTGCTGCACACCGGGTCGGCGTTATCGGCGCTGCCGGTCAGCATAAAGGCCTGACAGCGGCAGCCGCCGAAGTCTTTCTCTTTTTCATCACAGGAGCGGCACGGCTCCGGCATCCAGTCATACCCGCGATAACGGTTGAAGCCGAACGAGTCATACCAGATCGATTCCAGACTCTGCTCCAGCACCGACGGGAACGCCACCGGCAGCTGGCGCGCGCTGTGGCACGGCAACGCAGTGCCTTCCGGAGTGACGCTGAGGAAAATCGATCCCCAGCCGCCCATACAGCCTTTCGGGCGTTCCTCGTAATAGTCCGGGGTGACGAACAGCAGGTTGGTGAGGTTGCCGCTGGCGGCCATTTTCTGCCGGTAATCGGCGACCACCTGCTCGGCGCGAGCGATCTGTTCCCGGGTCGGCAGCAGCCCTTCGCGATTAAGAAACGCCCAGCCGTAAAACTGGCAGGTGGCGAGCTCGACGTCATCGGCCTCCAGCTCAATGCACAGCTCGATAATTTTATCGAGCTGGTCGATGTTATGCCGGTGGAGGACGAAGTTCAGCACCATAGGGTAGTCGCGCGCTTTTACCGCTCTGGCCATCGCCAGCTTCTGCTGGAAGGCTTTTTTATTGCCGGCGAGAGCGGCGTTGAGCACCTCATCGCTGGCCTGGAAGCTAATCTGGATATGGTCCAGTCCGGCCTCGCTGAAGGCGTCGAGTTTGCTCTCGGTTAGCCCAATTCCCGAGGTGATCAGGTTGGTATAGAACCCGAGGTCGCGCGCGGCGCGGATCAGCTCCGGCAGATCTTTACGGGTCAGTGGCTCGCCGCCGGAAAAGCCCAGCTGTACGCTGCCCATCGCTCGCGCCTGGCGAAAGACCTCGATCCATTGTTCGGTGGTCAGCTCCTTTTCCTGCCGGGCGAAGTCCAGCGGATTGGAACAGTAGGGACACTGCAGCGGGCAGCGGTAGGTCAGCTCCGCCAGCAGCCACAGCGGCGGATTGACGGCGGGTTTATTCTGGCTCACGGCAGGTGATCCACTTCTGTTGACAGGCGATCTGCAGGAACTCGACGACGTCGTCATCGACGCCGCCGGCTTCCGGGAAACGTTCGTTAAGCATGGCGATAATCGCCGCGACGTCGCGCCGGCCATCGACCAGCTCGAGGATCGCCGCGGCGGTCTCATTGAGTTTAGCCATTCCCTCCGGATAGAGGATCACATGGCTCTCCTGGGCGGCTTCCCACTGCAGTCGGTAGCCGCGACGAAAGGCAACGATGGACGTTTTTTGCATGATTACACCAGTCGGGTCGTGTGCCAGGCCGCCTTGTCGGTGACCGTGTGATAGGGCGGGCGCTGCAGAGCGTAGGCCATGGTCATGGCATCGAGCATCGACCACAGGATGTCGAGCTTAAACTGCAGGATCTCCAGCATCCGGTTCTGTTTTTCAGCGCTGTCACAGTAGGTCTTCGCCAGCGCCAGACCATGCTCAACGTCGCGGTTAGCCTGGCTCAGACGACTGCGGAAGTAAAAATAGCCTTCCTCTTTGATCCACGGATAGTGCTGCGGCCAGCTGTCGAGGCGCGACTGATGGATCTGTGGGGCGAACAGCTCGGTCAGGGAGCTGCAGGCCGCCTCCTGCCAGCAGGCGCGACGAGCGAAATTAAGATAGGCATCCACCGCGAAGCGCACGCCGGGCAGCACGTGACGCTCGCTGAGCAGGTCGTCGCGGCTCAAACCGACTGCTTCCCCCAGCCGCAGCCAGGCTTCAATCCCGCCATCTTCGCCGTGGCTACCGTCGTGGTCGAGGATCCGCTGCACCCATTTGCGCCGGGTCTGCGCATCCGGGCAGTTGGCCATAATCGCCGCGTCTTTCAGCGGAATGGTGGTCTGGTAATAAAACCGGTTCGCCACCCAACCCTGAATTTGCTCGCGGGTCGCTTCGCCGTTATGCATGGCGATGTGGTAAGGGTGGTGAATATGGTAGAAGGCGCCTTTAGCCCGCAGAGCCTCTTCAAAGGCCTGCGGCGACAGCGTGTCGGTGATCAGCATGCGGTATCCTGAAGGGTGATTGCCATCCCGTCCCAGCTCACTTCAATCCCCTGTTGCGTTAGCGCCTGGCGCTGGGGAGACTGTTCGTTAAGGATCGGGTTGGTGTTATTAATATGAATGAGAATTTTGCGTTTTGCCGGCAGGGAGGCCAGCAGGGCCATCATCCCGTGCTCATCGCTGAGCGCCAGGTGTCCCATATCGCGACCGGTATTGCGCCCGACGCCGGCGGCCTGCAGCTCGTCATCCTGCCAGACGGTGCCATCGATCAGCAGACAGTCCGCTTTTTGCAGCCACGGCAGAAGGGCTTCATCCGGCTCACCCAGCCCCGGGGCATAGAACAGCGTCTGCCCGTTGCGGCGGTTTTCGATAAACAGCGCCACGTTATGGCCCGGCAGCGGCCGGTCGCGATACGGCGAATAGGGCGGCGCGTTGCTGGCGATAGGCACGGCGGTAAACTGCAAATCAGGGCAGGCGTCAACGGTAAAAGGCTGCTGCGGCGCGATGGGATGATGCACCAGGCCGCCGTTCCAGTGTCGCAGCATGGTAAACACCGGGAAGCCGGTGGAGAGATCCTCATGAACCTCCGGCGTGCACCACACCTGGTGCGGGCAGCCTTCGCGCAGGCTCAGCAACCCGGTGGTGTGGTCTATCTGGCTGTCGGTGAGAATAATGCCGCCGATAGACGTCCCGCGCAGTACGCCGGGTTTATTTAACTCGGGGGTATGGGCAATCTGCTGGCTGATATCCGGCGAGGCATTGCACAGCACCCACTCTTTGCCGTTATCGCTGACGATGATCGACGACTGGGTGCGGGCGCTGGCCTGAATGGTGCCGTTGCGCAGACCCTGACAGTTGGCGCAGTTGCAGTTCCATTGCGGGAAACCGCCGCCGGCGGCGGAGCCGAGGACTTTAATGAACATGAAGACGGACCGGGTAATGAATGAAGGTGCCCGCGCGAACGGCGGGCGGGGCGATTAACGGTTAGAAATGTACAGCGTCACTTCCAGACCGAGACGTAAATCGATAAAAGCAGGTTTCTTCCACATGTTGTGTTCCTCTTAAAAATGACGACAGGCCTCACGGATAATGCTGGATCTGTGACGGCCGCCGCATATTGCGCTTCACCGGGAGAGAGATCAACCCGGAATCTGTAAGGAATTAACTTTATGTTTACAATATAACCTATTGTTGCCAAACCTTTTTTAATACCCGCAGCCAGTTGTTCCACAGCAGCTTATCCAGCACCAATTGATCATAGCCATTGTCCCGCAAGGCATTGATAAGCCGCGGTAAGCCGGCCACATCGCCCAGCTCGTCGGGCAGGGTGATGCCGTCAAAATCCGAGCCGAGAGCCACATGATCCTCACCCATTATGTTAATAAGATAGTCGATATGCCGGACAATGGTGGTTATGGGCGTGTCGCTGTCGCGCCGTCCGTCGGCGCGCAGGAAAGCATTGCCGAAATTGACGCCCACTACGCCTCCGCTGTCGCGGATCGCCCGCAGTTGCCGGTCGGTCAGATTGCGCGGCTGTGGGCACAGGGCGTGGGCATTAGAGTGGGTGGCCACCAGTGGGGCGGTGGAGTGGTGGGCGGTATCCCAAAAGGCCTGTTCATTCATGTGCGAAACATCGATCTGCATCTTCAGGGCGTTGGCCTGAGCGATGAGCGCAATGCCTTCGCGAGTGAGACCCGGCCCGCTGTCCGGGCTGCCGGGAAAGGCGCCGGTGACCCCGCAGCCGAAGCGATTGGCGATGTTCCAGAACGGACCAATGCTGCGCACCCCGGCGCGATAAAAGGCCTGCAGATCTTCGCCTTGCGCGTCGAACCCGCCAGCACCTTCGATGTGCGCCACCATCGCCAGCGCGTTATCCTGGCGACAGCGTTCGATATCCGCCGCGCTCAGGCACAGCCGCGCGCGACTGGCGTCATGGGCGCAAATCGCCTTGAGGATAGCCAACTGCTGCCAGAGGATCGCCAGCGGATCCCACGCCTCGCTGGCGTACTGCGGCGCCACGCGGGCGATATACTCCTGCGGCGGCACAAAGAGGGCGAACAGGCCGCCGGCCAGCCCGCCCTGGCGGATACGCTGATAGTCGAGATGGCCGTTTTCTATCCCGGCAAAGAAGGCGCTTACCGGATCCTCACGATGGTGAAGCCAGAGATTCAGCAGCAGGTCATTGTGACCATCAAAAATCGCCATAGCGGGTACCTGCGTTCTTAAGTGGTGAAAAATGCCTGCCACGGTAACGGATTTATCTCCTGGGGCAAGCATAAATTCACATGCCCGCAACAATTGCCAACCTCGACTCTGTATCACACTGTATCTCGCGGCGCAGCGCTGACATTAAGAGATAAAAATGGCCCCGGTCGGGCACATGGCAGATACAAATTTCCGCTTTACTGGTCACGTACTCTCTTGATGATGATAAAAGGTGAGAAAGTGATGAACAGATTATCCCTGATCCGCTATACCAGCGCCGCGGCGCTGGGGTTATCCACCCTGTGGTCCGCTGCCGTTTGCGCCGCGGAAGACGCGGGGGCGTTCGACAAGATCCACCAGATCCGCGCCGGCGACCTGAATATAGGCTACGTGGATATCGGCCCGCGCGACGGCCAGCCGGTGATCCTGCTGCACGGCTGGCCCTACGATATTCAGAGCTATGCTCAGGTGGCGCCGGCTTTAGCGCAGAAGGGTTACCGGGTCATTGTGCCGTATCTGCGCGGCTACGGCACGACCCGTTTCCTCTCCGCCAGCACGCCGCGTAACGGTCAGCCGTCGGCGATGGCGGCCGATATTGTCCATCTGATGGACGCCCTGAACATCAGGCAGGCGGATCTGGCCGGCTTTGACTGGGGCGCGCGCACGGCGGATATCGTCGCCGCGCTGTGGCCGCAGCGGGTGAAATCCCTGGTCTCGGTGAGCGGGTATCTGATCAGCAGTCAGCAGATTGGCGAAAAACCGCTGCCGCCGCAGGCGGAGCTGTCGTGGTGGTATCAGTTCTATTTTGCCACCCCGCGCGGCGAAGCCGGTTACCGGCAGAACACCCACGACTTTGCGAAATTTATCTGGCATCAGGCGTCGCCGCAGTGGAAATTCAGCGACGCGACTTTTGCCAGAACCGCCCGGGCGCTGGATAACCCGGACCACGTGGCGATCACCATCAGCAACTACCGCTGGCGCCTGGGGCTGGAGAAGGGGGAAGCGAAGTATGCCGGCTATGAACAACGGCTGGCGGCGCTACCGCCGATAACCGTGCCCACCATCACCCTTGAAGGGGCGAATAACGGCGCGCCGCATCCGGCTCCCGCCAGCTACCGGGCTAAATTTACCGGAAAATATGAACACCGGGATCTGCAGGGGGCGGTGGGCCATAATCCGCCGCAGGAGGACCCGGCAGACTTTGTCCAGGCGGTGGTGGACGCTGACCGTTTGTAATCCGCGCCTTGCCGGCGGCGCGACGTTGCGCTTCCGGCAACACGGCTTATGCTTGTGAAGAGTTTATTTTGCCGCAGGAGCAGCCTTTGGAGCGTATTGACCACATCCTGGTCGTCGATGACGACCGCGATATTCGGGAACTGATTGTCGACTATCTGGAAAAATCGGGATATCGCGCCAGCGGTGCGGCGAACGGCAAAGCCATGTGGTCGGTGCTCAAAAATCATCAAATTGACCTGATTGTGCTGGATATCATGATGCCGGGCGAGGATGGCTTAACGCTCTGTCGCCAGCTGCGCGCCAACCCGCAGCAGGATATTCCGGTGCTGATGCTCACCGCCCGCACCGATGACAGCGACCGGATCCTCGGCCTGGAAATGGGGGCTGACGATTATCTGATTAAACCCTTTGTGGCCCGCGAACTGCTGGCGCGCATCAAAGCCATTTTACGCCGCACCCGGGCGCTGCCGCCCAATCTGCAGATCACCGAGGCGGGCAGACTGATCGCCTTTGGCGACTGGCTGCTCGACACTGCCGCCCGCCACCTGCTGGATGACAGCGGCGCCATCGTCGCCCTCAGCGGGGCGGAGTATCGGCTGCTGCGGGTGTTTCTCGATCACCCCCAGCGGGTATTGAACCGCGACCAACTGCTGAATCTGACCCAGGGACGCGACGCGGAACTGTTTGAGCGGTCAATTGACCTGCTGGTGAGCCGACTGCGCCAGCGGCTACGGGAGGATGCCCGCGAGCCGGCCTACATTAAAACGGTGCGCAGCGAAGGCTATGTGCTGTCGGTGCCGGTCTCCATCCGCGAGAGGCATGAATGAGGTTTTGGCCCGCCTCGCTGCAGTCGAGGCTGATGGCGCTGCTGTTTCTGGCGCTGCTGCTGGCGAATACTTTAACCCTGTCGCTGCTGTTTTATGAGCGCATGAGCAGCGCTCGCAGCGTGATGCTGGGCAATCTGGCTTCCGATGTCGCCACCAGCGTGGCTATCCTTGACCGCCTGCCGGCCGCTGAGCGCCCACAGTGGCTGCCGAAGCTGGCGCGCGGCAATTATCGCTATCTGCTGGGCTCCGGCGAGCGCGGCGACTACCCGGACAGCTGGCGCGCCCGGGACGCAGCCCGCTCCCTGCAGGAGGCGCTGAGCGCGCAGTACCCGGTAAGTATTGTGACGATCCCCGGCCCGCGGCAGCATATTCAGGCCCATATTACCCTCCACGACGGCGCCCCGTTGACTCTCGATCTGTGGCCGAAGCTACCGGCCATCGCCCGCTGGCTGCCGGTGGTGCTGATCGCTCAGTTTGTTCTCCTGCTGGCCTGCGCCTGGTATGCCGTTCGCCAGGTGTTGCTGCCCATCACCCGTTTTACCCGCGCAGTGGACGCCCTTGAACCGGCCAGCGACACGGCGGGAACCATGGCCGAGCAGGGGCCGGAAGAGGTCCGCCGTGCCGCTCGCGCGTTTAACGCGATGCAGGCGCGCATCCACGACCATCTGCAGGAGCGGGCGCGGATCCTCGCCGCTATCTCCCACGATCTGCAAACCCCGATCACCCGAATGAAGCTGCGGGTGGAGATGGCCGACCAGCCGGAACTACGCGATAAGCTGCTGCAGGATCTCGACAATATGACCCGCCTGGTGCGGGAGGGCATCGCCTTCGCCCGCACCTCGCAGCCACTGGCGGAGGCGCGCCAGCGGCTGAACCTTGACGCCTTTCTCGACACCATCGTCTGCGATTATGTCGATGTCGGCCGGCCGGTGCGTTTTTGCCCGGAGGAGACCGCCGGGGTGGTGTGGATCCCACCGCAGGCCCTGCGCCGGGTGATGACTAACCTTATCGATAATGGGTTGAAATTCGGCACCACGGTCACGGTAACTCTGACCCGCGACGCCGCCGGGGATGTCACCCTCCATGTACTGGATGAGGGGCCGGGGATCCCGGAGGCCGCGCTACAGGCGGTGCTGCAGCCGTTTTATCGCCTGGAGGACTCGCGCAATCGCGATACCGGCGGCACCGGTCTGGGGCTGGCGATCGCCGCGCAGCTGGTCAGCCAGATGAACGGCGCACTGCGCCTGGCCAACCGCCCACAGGGCGGCCTGGACGCCAGCGTTCGCCTTGCCGCGGCGGGATTGTATCCTGCTGTATCTCCGGCGCAGACGGATAACTAAGCCGACAATTCTCCCCCTTTCCCGACACATTCGCCTTACATGGCCTTGCGGTAATGTCGTGGCTGCCACTCTCGGCAGCGACGACATAATGAGGAGAAGGCGATGTCGATATTCATTGCATTTTTGGGCGGAATGTTAACTCTGCTGAGCCCCTGTACGCTGCCGGTGATCCCGCTGCTGTTCGCCAGCGTCCGGGGCCGCCGGGGGCAGCTGGCAATTATGCTGGCTGGAATGGCGCTGATGTTCGGCGCGGTTTCGTGGCTGGTGACGGTCGCCAGCGGCTGGGTGGTGAATCTGACCCTCGCAGGCCGCGGCCTGGCGCTGGCGTTCTTCGCCCTGGTCGGGCTGAGCCTGCTTTCGCAGCGCGTCGCGCAGCGGCTGACCTCACCCGTGGTGGCGCTGGGAAATCAGCTTAACAACGCCAGCTCACGCCAGCGCGGCTGGATCGGTTCGCTGCTGGCCGGGCTGGCGGTGGGCCTGCTGTGGGCCCCGTGCGCCGGGCCGGTACTGGGGGCGATACTCAGCCTGGGCTTTGTGCATCCGGGCCAGGCGACCACCGGCGGGTTGCTGCTGGCCTACGGCAGCGGCGGGGCGCTGATGTTATTCCTGCTGGGGTGGTGTGGTGCAGCATTGATTGCCCGTCTGCGTCGTGGGCTGGCGTTCGGCGAACGGCTGCGCCGGCTGGCGGGGGTGGCGATGCTGGCCTCGGTGGCACTGATCGCCAGCGGCGGCGATCGCTATCTGCAAAGTGCGGGAGGCTGGAGTCAGGCGCTGGAGCAGCGGCTGGCCGCCCGTCTGCCGCAGCCGGAGCAAAAGACCATCCTCCAGCCGATCGCCGCGCCGCAGCCCAGCAGCGCGATGCCCTCCCTGGCGGGAGGCAGCGCGTGGCTCAACAGCCCGGCGTTAACTCCGGAGCGTCTGAAGGGCAAAGTGGTGCTGGTGGATTTCTGGACCCGGGAGTGCATCAACTGTCAGCATACCCTGCCTTACGTACGCGACTGGGCGAACAAATACCGTGCGGCCGGGCTGGTGGTGATTGGCGTCCATACCCCGGAATATCCCTGGGAGCGTTCGCTGCCGCTGCTGCGCCAGGCGGTGAAGGACGGGCGGATAACCTACCCGGTGGTGGCGGATAATGAGTACGCCATCTGGAATGCCTTCGGCAATCAGTACTGGCCGGCGCATTACATTTTCGACGCTCGCGGACAGTTGCGTTATACCGCCTTCGGCGAAGGGGATTATGCCCGCCAGGAGCAGGTGATCCAGCAGCTGCTGCAGGAGAGCAAAGCCTGACCCGCGGCGTAGGCGTCTGGCGGACGGTTCCCTCCAGCCCTTATACCTGATGCCGGGCGGCGCTGCGCTTGCCCGGCCTACTCGAGTGCGCAGGAAGAATGTAGGCCCGGTAAGGCGCAGCCGCCACCGGGCATCGAAGCGGGAATGGTACAGAATGCCCATTGCCGGTGACTGCCGGACGGTTCCCTTTATCCCTTGTGCCTGTTGCCGGGCGGCGCTGCGCTTGCCCGGCCTACATGAGCGCGCAGGGAGAATGTAGGCCCGGTAAGGCGCAGCCGCCACCGGGCATCGAAGCGGGAGAGGCGCTGGATGCCCATTAACGGTGACTGCCGAACGGTTCCCTTCATCCCTTATGCCCATTGCCGGCCGGCGCTGCGCTTGCCCGGCCTACTCGAGTGCGCAGGAAGAATGTAGGCCCGGTAAGGCGCAGCCGCCACCGGGCATTGAAGCGGGAGAGGCGCTGGATGCCCATTAACGGTGACTGCCGAACGGTTCCCTTCATCCCTTGTGCCCATTGCCGGGCGGCGCTGCGCTTGCCCGGCCTACAGGAGCGCGCAGGGAGAATGTAGGCCCGGTAAGGCGCAGCCGCCACCGGGCATTGAAGCGGGAACGGCGCTGGATGCCCATTGCCGATGACTGCCGGGCGGTTCCCTCTCCCTTCAGGGAGAGGGTTAGGGTGAGGGTGAATGGAAGTAGCGTGACACCGTCACATCTCGACCCACCCCTGCAGGGCCTCGGTCATCAGGTCTCCTAGCAGCGCCACGGCGGCGGAATGCTGTCCCTCGCGCGGGGTTTGTTGCAGGTTAACGGCCAGGCTACCTGGCGATGGCAGCAGCCCGGCGACGGTGCGCAGGTTGCCGGGCATGCCGATACGGGTGCGTATCGTCAGCCCCAGGCCAGCCTGTACCGCCGCCCAGATGCCGTTCAGACTGTGGCTGACGAATACCACCTGCCAGGGGATCCCCGCGGCATCGAGACAGGCGATAGCGCGGGAGCGCATCAGGCACGGGCTGTCGAACATCACCAGCGGCAGCGGATCGCCGGAGGACAGCAGTGCACCAATATCCAGGTCAGGATGCGCAATCCACGCCAGCGGGCAGCGGCCCATCCCGGGACCCTGATCTTCGGTTTGCCACAGCAGCGCCAGATCCAGCACCTCTTCCGCCAGCGCCTGGCGCAGCGGACCATTGCGATCCACCCTGGCGACTATCCGCACCTGCGGATGATGCCGTTTAAATTGCCCCAGGATCCCCGGCATCAGCGATTCGCCAAAATCTTCCTGCATACCAAGGTGGATCTCGCCGGTGAGCCGCTCGCCCTGCAGCGCGCGCAGGGTTTCATCATTGAGCGCCAGCAGTCGTCTGGCGTAGCTCATCAGCTTTTCGCCTTCCGCGGTGAGCACCAGATGCCGCCCCTGTTTGGCCACCAGCGCCGTACCGCACTGGCTCTCCAGCTTTTTAAGCTGGGCGCTGACGGCCGAAGTGGAACGCGACAGGCGCAGCGCTGCCTGGGCGAAGCTGCCGCACTCCATGCCGGTCACAAAGCTACGCAGGGCGTCGAGATCCAGTCCCGGTAAGCGTTTCTCCATCATCATCCTCATTTTCAGGATGTTTATCCTGAACGTCGTTATTCTCGGGATAATACTGTGGCATCGCGAAAGGCAGGCGTCAACGGGCCCAGCGACCAGCCAGGGAGCAGAGAACGTCAGTGGCGCGGAAAGAAATAAAAAAGCCGATAAGGAGATTATCGGCTTATTGCAGGTAAGGCTGACAACGGGGCGGCAGGCGCCGCCCGCTAGGGCAGGTTATTGCGCCAGCAGCTCCTGAGCGGTGCGTTCCACCAGGTTAAGCAGCACCTTCACGTCATCCAGCGTCACCACCGGGTTCAGCAGGGTCAGCTTCAGGCAGGTGACACCGTTATGCTCGGTCACGCCAACGTTAGCGCGGCCGGAAGCCAGCAGGGCATCGCCGACGCGCTGGTTGAGCAGCGCGATAGCCGCCGCGTCGCTCTGCGCCATCTGCGCCGGACGGGAACGGAACAGCACGCTCGCCAGCTGCGGCTGCATCACCAGCTCCAGCGTCGGCTGCGACTTCACGTACTCCGCCACGTTTTTCGCCATCGTGACGCCGTGATCGATGATCGCCGCATACTGTTTCTGGCCCAGCGCTTCCAGACCCATCCACAGCTTCAGCGCATCGAAGCGACGGGTGGTCTGCAGCGACTTAGACACCAGGTTCGGTACGCCGTGTTCTTCATCGAACTCGGAGTTCAGATAGGCCGCCTGATAACGCATCAGCTCGTAATGGCGCGCGTCCTTCAGCAGGAAGGCGCCGCAGCTGATGGTCTGGAAGAACTGCTTGTGGAAGTCCAGGGTAACGGAATCCACCAGCTCCAGACCGTCAAGGTAGTCACGATACTGCTCAGACAGCAGCAGCGCGCCGCCCCAGGCTGCGTCAACGTGCAGCCAGATCTGATGTTCCGCGGCGATACCAGCGATGTCGCGCAGCGGGTCGATAGCCCCCGCGTCGGTGGTGCCGGCGGTGGCGACGATCGCCATGATCTGCTCGCCGTTAGCCTGCGCTTGCGCAATCTTCGCTTTCAGATCGGACACGTCCATCCGCGCGAATTCGTCGGTTTTCACCAGCGTGACCGAGCGGTAGCCGAGGCCCATCAGCGCCATGTTCTTCTGCACCGAGAAGTGGGCGTTTTCCGAGCACAATACTTTGTACTTGCGGATATCCCCCGGCAGCCCATCCTGCTGGATGGAGTGCCCCTGACGGGCGAAGAAGGCGTCGCGCGCCAGCATCAGGCCCATCAGGTTGCTCTGGGTGCCGCCGCTGGTGAAGACGCCGGCGTCGCCAGCCGGATAACCGACCCGGGCGCGCAGCCATTCGATCAGCTTCATCTCAATGATGGTTGCTGACGGGCTCTGGTCCCAGGAGTCCATGCTCTGGTTGGTGGCGTTGATCAACACTTCCGCCGCCTGGCTAATTACCAGGCTCGGGCAGTGCAGGTGCGCCACGCACTGCGGGTGATGCACCGACAGGCTGTCTTTCAGGAAGTACTCGATCGCACGATCAATCGCCGCCTGGTTACCCAAACCCTGTTCGTTAAATTCAAGGGAGATACGCTCACGCAGCTCGTCAACGCTTTTCCCCTGATACATCTCAGGTTGCTTCAGCCACTGCACAACGGCCTGGCTGGTCTGCTCGATAACCTGCTGATAGGCTTCAACGCTCTGCGCTGAACCAGCAAGAATCGGATTCAATGTGGACATGGTGGTCACTGACTCCACTCAGACCGGCTTTACGCCGGCGGCCAGCAGGGCCTGTTCGAATTTGTCGAGGAACACATCCAGTTCCGCGTTGCTGATCAGCAGGGACGGCAGCAGACGCAGCACGCAGCCGTGACGACCACCGCGCTCCAGAATCAGGCCCGCTTCGAAGCATTTCTTCTGCAGCAGGGCAGAGAGTTCGCCGTCAGCCGGGTAGCAGCCCATGTGATCCTGCGCTTCGTTCGGCTTGACGATTTCGATACCGATCATCAGACCAAGACCGCGTACGTGGCCAATGACCGGGTAGCGCTTCTGCAGCTCGGCCAGTTTGCCTTTCAGCCACTCGCCCTGGGCAGCGACTTTGTCGGCAATCTTGTTGTCGCGCAGGTGACGCAGGGTAGTCAGGCCGGTAGCCATCGCCAGCTGGTTGCCGCGGAAGGTGCCGGTGTGGTGACCCGGTTCCCAGGCGTCGAACTGTTTTTTGATGCCCAGCACCGCCAGCGGCAGACCGCCACCGACCGCTTTCGACATCACGATGATGTCCGGCTGGATACCGGCGTGCTCGAAGGCGAAGAATTTACCGGTACGGGCAAAGCCAGCCTGCACTTCATCGACGATCAGCAGAATGCCATGCTCTTCGGTCACTTTGCGGATGCGCTGCAGCCACTCAACCGGCGCCGGGTTCACGCCGCCTTCACCCTGCACAGCTTCGAGGATCACCGCCGCCGGTTTACGGACGCCGCTCTCCACATCGTTGATCAGGTTTTCGAAGTAGTAGGTCAGGGATTTCACGCCGGCTTCGCCGCCGATGCCCAGCGGGCAACGATACAGGTGCGGGTAAGGCATGAACTGGACTTCCGGCATCATGCCGTTAACCGCTGCTTTCGGCGACAGGTTGCCAGTGACGGACAGCGCGCCATGGGTCATCCCGTGATAGCCGCCGGAGAAGCTGATCACCGCCGTACGGCCAGTGTATTTTTTCGCCAGTTTCAGCGCGGCTTCCACGGCGTCAGCGCCGGAAGGACCGGTGAACTGCAGGCAATACTCTTTCCCTTCGCCCGGCAGGCAAGAGAGCAGGTATTCGGAGAAACGATCTTTTAACGGGGTAGTCAGATCGAGGGTATGTAACGGCAAGCCGCTGGTAATGACACTTTGGATGCTCTGCAATACATCAGGGTGGTTGTGGCCCAGAGCGAGAGTACCGGCGCCCGCGAGGCAGTCCAGGTACTGTTTGTTATCCGCATCCGTCAGCCACACGCCTTCAGCTTTAGTGATAGCCAGCGGTAACTTACGCGGGTAACTCCTGACATTCGATTCGAATTCGGCCTGACGGGCCAAAAAGGTTTCGTTGTTTGCGTCTAATAAATCGGCACGTAAAGTATCAATACGGACTTTATCCGTCATCATATCACTCCCACAACCAGCATTGCGGTTGAACGCTGGTTGAATAATTGGTCTAAGGAATTGAATTGGCATTCATAAAGCGCGCACAATATATGGCTTTTTAAATCCGCATTCAACGTTTTATTGATTGCGCTATTTTGACGTTATTCTTACCGGGGCAATAATTAACGTAACCTGCTGAATTATAATAGAACAACTGCGTGTCACGATAACCCTTTAAAGTGTAATTATTAGTGAGAAAGTCTCTATATTTTTATTGCCGCTGCGTTAAAACGCTGACGGAATGCCTTCCGTCAGCGATAGCAAGTCTCAATGCAGTTCCACCGCATAATTTGTTAAAGGTGTGACTTTTTTCACCAACTTATTGTTATATAAAAACTGTTCATAAGCTTCGTAGCGCGGTTTATCCAGCGCCGCCGGATCGGTGGCGAACAGCGGCACGGTTTGCAGCCACGCCTGGTGGTTGAGTTCGGTTTTCAGCTCCGGGTGGGCGGCGGCAAACGCCTCCCAGCTCTCCTGCGGATGGGCGCGCAGATAGCTCACTCCGGCCTGCAGGGCGGTGAGGAATTTACGGATCTTGGCCTCATGAATCGCGTCGCGATGGGCGACAATCACCAGCTCGTCATAGGCCGGCACGCCGTAATCTTCGACGTTCATCACTACCGGCGTTTTGCCCTGCAGCTTCAGCTCCTGTGCTTCTATATTACGGTAGCCGCCGATGACCGCGTCCACCTGGCCCGCCAGCAGGGCGCTGGTCAGTTGGAAATTGACGTTAACCAGTTTGATACTGGCCGGATCGATACCCGCGTGTTGCGCCATGGTCGACAGGGTGGCCTGCTCAATGCCGCTGACCGAATAGCCCACCTTCTTACCTTGCAGATCTGCCGGAGTTTTGATCTGCTTATTGAGAGCGATCACCGTGTTCAGCGGCGAGTTAATCAGGGTCCCAACGCGCACCAGCGGTAACCCTTCGTCAGCGAAGAAGTGCACCTGCGGCTGGTAGGTGATGGCCAGATCCGCCTGACGGGCGGCCACCATGCGGGGAGGCAGCGCGGGATCGGAGGGAGGGACAATCTTGACGTCCAGCCCCTGAGCCTTAAAGGCGCCGATCTGCTCGGCCACCATAATCGGCGCATGGTCGGGGTTAATGTACCAGTCCAGCACCAGCGTCAGCGGTTCATTGGCCAGCGCGTGGCCGCTGACCAGGGCCGTCAGGGTTGCCCCGGCGAAAAGCGACTTTTTCATCTGTTTTCCTTTATTACTTCATCTTTATTCCGGTGACCAGTCGATCAGCCGGTGTAGCAGGGTATCTACCGCCAGCCACAGCAGGAGGGTCAGTAGCACTAAAATAAACAGCGCGGCGAAGCAGATATCGGTTTGCAGCCGCGCATTGGCATTGAGCATGACGTAGCCCAGCCCCTCAGCGGAGCCGACCCATTCGCCGATAATCGCGCCGATGGGCGCCACCGCCGCCGCCATCCGCAGGCCCGAGCCCAGCGCAGGCAGGGCAGCCATCAGGCGGACATGCCGCAGCTGAGCGCCGAAGGAGGCGTTCATGCTGCGCGCCAGATCGAGATATTCCTGGTTGACCCGTCGCAAGCCATCAAAGAAGGCGGAAGTCACCGGAAAGAAAATCACCAGCACGGCCATCGCCACTTTGGCGCTCATGCCAAAGCCCAGCCACAGCACCAGCAGCGGGGCGAGGGCAAAGACCGGGATCGCCTGACTGGTGAGGACCAGCGGCATCAGCCAGCGCTGCAGACGCGGAGAGAGGATCATACCCAGCGCCAGGGTGACGCCGAGCGTCACGCCCAGCGCCAGGCCGCTCAGGATCTCACTGAGCGTGATAAGCGTGTGCCAGCCGAGATAGGCGCGATTAACCCACAGCGCCTCGGCGACCGCCATCGGGGAGGGTAAAAGAAAGTGAGGAATGCCGCTGCGGCTGGCCAGACCCCAGAGGATCATCAACCCGCAGAACACCATGCTGCCCCGCCAGAGACGTCCGGTCATGGATGAGCCCTCATCAGTTGCTGCAGCAGGGCGGCCTGGCTGTTCAAGAGATCGGGCGCGTCCGGCGCGCGCGGAGGTGTGCCGGCAAGGTGATGGCTGTCATCGATGTCGCCGTCGGGCGCCGAGAGGACCAGCAGGCGGTGGCTCAGCCGGCAGGCCTCCTGCGGATCGTGGGTGATCAGCACCACCGTGCGACCAGCCAGCAGGGTGGCGGCCAGAGTTTGAATGCGCGTGCGGGTGAGGGTATCCAGCGCCGAGAAAGGCTCATCCATCAGCACGATGGGGCGGTCCTCATACAGGGTGCGGGCCAGCGCGGCGCGCTGACGCATGCCGCCGGAGAGGGTTGCCGGCCGGGCGTCGGCGCAGGACGAGAGCTCAACCTGATCAAGCAGGGCGGCGACCCGGGCACGATCGACTTTTTCACCGCGCAGCCGCGCGCCGAGGGCGACGTTGTCCCGGACGCTCAGCCAGGGGTAGAGCAGATCTTTCTGCCCCATCCACGCCAGACGGCCCTGAATAGGCTGCCCATCGCTGGCGACCACTTCTCCCCGGGTGGCGGGCGCCAGACCGGCCATCACCCGCAGCAGGCTGGTTTTGCCGGCGCCGCTGGCGCCGAGGAGCGACACCCACTGCCCGCCGGGGACCGTAAACGACAGGTTGTCGAACAACCGACGGTCGCCGAAATGCAGGCTCAGGCCACGGACCTCAATACCCGGCGCCGTCACGCCCGGGTCTCCGCCGTCGCGTTGAGGCCCATCTGCCAGAACTGCGCCTCAAGGCGGGTGGCAGTGGTGAAAATCTCGCTCAGCTCAGTGATCCGGGCCTCGCTCCCGCGCTGCTGCCACACCGTTTCCAGCAGCGCCAGCGCGGCGTTGACGCCGTGCAGATAGCCTTCATCGCCATAGTTGCGGATCCACGAGGCGTAGGGGTTATCGTCCAGTCGGGTGGCGGGATGCTGCAGCAGGCCGAGACCGATTTCCGCATAACCGGCCACGCAGGGCATCAGCGCGACCAGCAGATCCAGCGCGTCACCCGAGTGGCCAATATCCAGCACGTAGCGGGTATAGTTAATGGTTTCCGGCGCTTCAGGCTGGGTAGCCATCTCCTGCTCGCTAATGCCCCACTGAGCGCAGTAACCGACGTGCAGCGGCAGTTCGTTGAGGATGGCGTTCATTGAGGCGGCCGCGGCCCGCATCTCCGGCAGCGTGCGCAGTTTACTCACCAGCAGCGCATAGCTGCGGGCAAAGTGGATCAGAAACAGATAATCCTGGGTCAGGTAGCGACGAAATGCGCTTTCCGCCAGGGTGCCCTCGGCAAGCTGCTGGACGAAAGGATGCGCCACATAGTGCTGCCAGTCAGCGGCGGCCAGCTGGCGTAAACGGCCATAAAGACCATGGCTAAACGCGGGAATTATCACAGGACCTCCAGATATTCAGGGGAGATCCGGGCGTGCAGGGGTGTGAACAGGCAATGGCGGTAATGCAGGCAAAATTGCCGACCCGTCCCTTCGCTGGCATGACCCAGATCAGGTTCAAAGGGTTCGGCTTGCGCCATCTCAGCCCTCACGGGACACCCCTCGGTAGCGCTATGTTATACGATATTCACCTTTTGAATACAATCACCGCGCTGCCCTGTATCGCGATGGCATTTTTCTGTGATAGCCAGCACTTTTTCGTATAAAAATAACCAAAAAACAGGCGGCTGCGCGTTGGTGAGCATTATTCTCTTACGTTATATTTTCATTATCCCGTTGTGATAATCCTGTTCGCCACGCGTGTTGTGCGCGCCCCAAAGCCCCGGAGTGAGCATGAAATTTCCGCTGTCCACGCTGGCGCTTCTGTTCCTGTTGTGCCCGCCTGGTGATGCCGCCGATCTGTTCGATGCGGAAGATGGCATGCTCGATATGAGTCAGTATCTCGCGGAAAACCGTTATGGTTTTCTGCCGGTGCCGCTGGCGATCACCGAGCCGGCGATCGGCTATGGCGGAGGGCTGTTTGGCCTGTTTTTACACGGTAAAGGCAGCCGGGAAAGTGGGCAGTTTATTCCTCCGCCGCTTACCGCCTTTGGCGGGGCCGCCACGCAGAACGGGACCTGGTTTATTGGCGGCGGTCATCGCCACACCTGGCAACATGACCACATTCGTTACCTGGTGGGGGCGGGTTACGCTAACGTTAATCTGGATATCTATTCCGGCGATACGGGCGGCTTCAGCCACGGTAAATCGGTGCAGACGGAGACCAAAGGCATCGCTGCGCTGCAAAAACTGCTGTTTCGCGTGGGCGACACGCCGGTATTCCTCGGAGCTTCGCAGGTATATGCCCGAGCGGATGTCTCTAGCGACAACCCGGTGGTCAATCGGGTCTGGCAGCAGGTGCTCGGGCAAAACAGCACCTCTTCGGCGCTGGGGGTGGTGGCGGAATATGACACCACCGATAATATTTTCTATCCTCAGAGTGGGCTAGCGCTGAAGGGTGAATATCGTTTTTTCCGTTCGCTGCTTGGGGGCGATTATCACTACAACACTTTCTCGCTGGACGGGAAGGTTTTTATTCCGCTCAGCCACACGCTGACGCTGGCGGTCGCGGGCAATTATCAGTCATTAACCCACCATGATAACCCTCTGATGCCGATGGCACGTCCCTATATCGCGCTGCGCGGCATTTCGCGCTACCGCTATCAGGGTGACTACGTGGTCACGGCGCAAACCCAGCTGGCCTGGGCCTTCACCCCGCGCTGGATCCTGCAGGGATTCGTTGGCGCGGGGAGCGCCGCTGACACGGCTGGCACGTTAGGGGAACAGTCAGAGGTGGCATGGGGGGCCGGTTTTCGTTACCTGATTGCACGGCAGTACGGTTTGCGTACCGGGATTGACGTGGCGTTCAGTGAGCATGAGCAGGCGGTCTATTTCAATGTCGGTTCGGGTTTATAACTACACATGAGAATAACAATGAGAGCATCCGGAACGGTGTTAACGCTGCTGTTGGCGGCCTGTGGCGCGTCGGCCGCGGAGCAGAGCGAGAGCGACAGCTATTTTCCGATATGGGGCGATGAGGCGCGCGCCCGGGGGTATTCGATCCCGTTACCCTACGGCGTCAACCTGAGCTATATGAATATCCGTCAGGATATCATGGTCGACAGTATTACCTTTTCCGGGCTTAAGCTGGGCAACCATCCCATTCCCAGCGATATGTTCGCCATCGATGCCGGGCACACCCGCGAGAAGAGCAAAACCGAAAACCTGCGCCTCGATATGTGGGTCTTTCCGTTTCTCAACGTTTACGGGCTGGTGGGGCATACCCGCGGGTCGTCTGTCTCCCAGGTCTCCGTGGATTCGGATCCTTCGCAGTTTCGCGGTCTGGATCGGGTGATCGCCGGCGCGGTTCACCAGCTTTATCAGAGCGGAAAACTGCAGGATATTGATTTTACGCTTGATTTCAAAGGAACCACCTGGGGAACCGGCTTTACGCTCGCCGGGGGATACGGCAACTGGTTCGGGTTAGTAGACACTAACTACACCCGTACCGATTTCGATATTCTCGACGGCAGCATCTCGGCGGTCACCGTCTCGCCGCGCGTCGGCTACCGCTTCAGTTTTCAGGGGATCGACGGGCCGTCCCACCTCAGCCTGTGGGTCGGGAGCATGTATCAGGACGTGCAGCAGGAGTTTAAAGGCGATCTGGCCGACCTGCATATGCCGCCAGAGCTTCAGCCCCTGATTGCCGCAGTCAATAAAGACGGCGAGGGGAAATTCGACGTCAAGCAGAAGCTAACCTCACCCTGGAATATGCTGATTGGCGCCCAGTATGAAGTCACCAAAAACTTTAACATGCTGACTGAATTTGGTTTTAACGAGCGCAATAGCTTCTTTGTCTCCGGTGAATACCGTTTTTAACTAAAACTGCTGGCGCCATCTGCCGGTAAGATGCGCGCTCTTTTGTTGTTGTGGAGAGGCTGTTGATGCGTAAAGCCTTATGGCTGCTGTTTGCACTGTCGCTGCCGGCGCTGGCGCAGGATCCGGTGCTGCCCGCTGTGACGGCGATCCATCCGGTGCCCACCCTGGGTGAGCTGCCGCCGCCGGAGTCGCTGCGACCGTGCTGCGCTTTTGGTTACGACCTGCACGTGCGCGCGGTGGGCATCCCGATCCCGGTATACCAGATTGGCAATGTGCTGACCCTGGATACGCTGGGCAAGCACCATTACAACGATAGCGCGTTCGGGGCGGTGAAAAACCTGCTGGGGCTCAGCGAGGAGCAGAACGGGCTCATCTATACCCGTCGCGGCGGGTTTATTGATATCGCCCATGTGCGCGATACGGCGGACTACACCTTCTATCTGTTCAATCGTATTGCGCCGACGCTGGGCCAGGCGGGGCGGATCTTCTACAGTGAAGAGCTGGGCGTACGCCGCGTTCAGCTGAATGCCTTTACGCCGCCGGCGGGCGTCAGGCAGCGCTATCAGCTGGCCGCCTGGCTGGCGGGTCATCTGGCCTTCGAAATTGCCCAATGGCATGAGATTGCCCAGTGGTATGGCTTCCAGTCGGTCCCCGGGTTTTCTGAGGAGATCTCCGCTTTTTCGCCGGAGGATCTCTACTCCAATTTACTCGGCGCCAGGCTGGCGATTAACGTGATCCTCAGCGGCCACGGTGGTTCGCTGGAAGACTATAACCAGGCCATGGATACGGCGCTGAAACAGGCGCTGACCCGACTGATGGTGGCGACGAGAGGGGAGACGGAAGCGATGTTTCAGCGGATCGACGGCGACTGGTGGAACAGTCACCGGCGGGTGCCGGATAAGTTTCTGGTGCTGAAGCGTAACTACGATCTGCAGGAAAATCGGCTGCCGACGCCGGTCCCTTTCGAAACCCTGCCGCCGTATCGCCTGACCATGCCGGAGCAGGTTGGGGGGTTCCGCTTACGCGACCTCGGCGAACTGCAGATCTACCCAGGGCATGATATGCAGGCGCTGCCGGTTCCCGCGCAATACTATGGCGCCGGCGCGTTCCAGGCGCTGGCGGATAGCGCACGTGAGGCGGATAAGACCCAGCTGGCACGAATTGAAAAATAGCCATAAAGGCTCAGGGCGAGCGCCCTGAGCCAGTGAGTTAGCGGAAGTCGACCCAGCAGGCGCCGTTGTCGGCAGACCGTACGCAGTTTTCCACCCAGCGCACGCCGAACGCGCCGGCGCGAGCGTCCGGATACCAGAAGTCGGCCAGCAGCGCTTCGTCGCGACGGTCGGCGGCATCCATGGCGATGGCGAAACGGCGATAGAGATTCGACCATGCCTCAAACAGTCCCTCCGGATGGCCGCCGCCGATGCGGTCATCCTGACGCGCCAGCGGATCGAGATAGTCCATGCCGCGCTCGAGGATACGCACCGGCTCGCCCTGGATTTCATAGCGCAGCTGGTTGGGCTGTTCATCCCACCATTCAAGGCTGGCTTTTTCACCGACGATACGCACCTTTTGCCCGTGCATGGAGCCGCAGTTAACGGCGGAGCTCCACAGCGAGCCGACGGCGCCGTTGTCATACTCCATCAGCACATGGGCGTTATCTTCCAGCGGCGCGCGGCTTTTGACGAAGCTTTGTCTGGCGCACATCAGCCGGGTGATGTTCAGCTGCGGAGCCATGGTTTCAACCAGAAACAGTGGATGAGTGGCCAGGTCGCCCAGAACATAGCTGGGGCCGACAAAGCGAGGATCGACCCGCCAGCGGGTACTGGCGTTTTCCAGCTCCACGGGCTGGGCGTGAAAACCGTGGGCAAACTGCATATTGACGATACGGATGTCGCCCAGCAGCCCGTCGGCGATCATCTGCCGGGCCTGCAGGATCAGCTGGTGGCCGGCATAGCCGTAGGTCACCCCGAGGATCTTGTGCTGCCGCTGGCTGAGCGCCACCAGTTCGTCAGCTTCCTCGCTGCTGAAGCACAGCGGCTTTTCGCACACCACGTGCAGCCCGGCCTCCAGCGCCGCCCGGCAGATGGCATAATGAGTGTTATTTGGTGTAGCAATCGACACCGCCTGAATGCCGTCCGGACGCTCCGCTTCACCGCGGAACAGGCTCTGGTAGTCGGCGTAACAGCGGTCGGGATCTACCCCCAGCTGTTGGCCGAACTGGCGTCCGCGTTCGGCATCAATATCAAAGGCGCCGGCCAGCAGCGTAAAGGTGTTATCACGCAGCGCCGCTGAGCGGTGAATATAGCCGATCTGGCTGCTACCGCCGCCGCCGACCATGCCCCAGCGCAGGGTGCGGTCGAGAGGTTTTAAACCGTTAATCATGTTGCGTCTCCTGTCAGAATCCCACGTCGCGCAGATAGCGCAGACTTTCCGTGACCGCCTGCAGGCTGCCTGCGGCATGGCGCGGATCACGCTCTTGTTCAATGGTTATCCAGCCCTGATACCCCCGACGGGCAAGAAAGTCTTTGATGGCCGGATAGTCAATGGCGCCGCTGCCGAGCGGGCACATTACCCCTTCGGCGCAGGCGGTGAAAAAGTCGATGCCCTCGGCGATGGCGCGCTGGTAAACCTGCGGATCCACATCCTTGAAGTGCAGGTAGTCGAGTCGTGCGTAATAGCGATCCAGCCAGTCGAGCGGATCCATACCGGCGTAGTAGAGATGCCCGGTATCCAGACACAATCCCGCGACGTCGTGTGGAATATCGTTCGCCAGCCGCTCGATTTCATCCGCAAATTCGATGCAGCCCCCGGCGTGGGGATGGATAACCGCCCGCACACCGTACTCCTGCCAGGCGAGGGTGCTGAGGGCGGTAATGTGCGCCATCATGCGCTGCCAGTCTTTGTCATCAAGACGTGGAGCGAGCGCGCCGCGCCCGGCAAAGCGCGCCCGTTCAGGGTTGCCGAAATCAATAATTACCAGGTAAGGCGGCTGAACAGGATGCCCTGGCGTGGGTTCGGCGGCCGGAACCTGCGACAGATTGCGGCAGATCTGATGGGTCAGCGCCACCAGGGTGGGGAAATGGGCCTCGCTGACCAGATCGTCAAAGATCGTACCGGCCACCAGCGACAACTGATGCTGCTCCAGCGCCGCGCGCAGGCTGGCCGGGTCGGTGGGCAGGTAGCCCCAGGGCCCCAGCTCAATGCTGCGATAGCCGGCCTGCACCGCCTCCTTCAGCACGGTAGCCCAGGCGGGAAGGTCAGGGTTTTTCGGGTCATCCACGCCCCAGCTGCAGGGGGCATTGGCGATTGAGAGTGTCATGTTGGCTTCCTTTTTACACAGGGGATGCCGCTGAGTATTGAATAAATATTTCATTCTCAACAATGATGGAATGATGATTTTTTGATGGCCATCATGCTTTGTATTGATGGAGTTTTTGATAGTTTTTTATCAAATTGAGGGCGGGCGCGGTCTGCCCGTTAACTGGCCCCGGCGGCGGCGGGGCCGGGAATTTACATATTTTCTTTGGTGATGATATCGAAAGGCTGAGGGAGAGAAATCACCTCGCTCGGCGAGCGCGAAACCGCGTCCGTTATGGTGCGTAGCGTGGCGGCGGCAAACGCATCCAG
The DNA here is from genome assembly GCF_057784655.1 of Klebsiella sp. PK18. Taxonomy (NCBI): domain Bacteria; kingdom Pseudomonadati; phylum Pseudomonadota; class Gammaproteobacteria; order Enterobacterales; family Enterobacteriaceae; genus Klebsiella; species Klebsiella sp. PK18. The sequence goes on from NZ_CM173493.1 coordinate 2,554,663, forward strand.
CCGGTGGTTAAGCATGATGTCGATGGTGCCATCGATCAGGGCCAGTTCACTGTCGTTTAGCGGGCCGTGACAGACCAGGGTGATCGCCTGCTGACGGCCGCTGTCGCGCAGCGCCTCGACAATGCCTTCGACGCCGCCGCAGGGGGCATAGATCGCCTGCAGGGCCGGGTACTGACTCAGCATCTGCTCCGTCACGCTCCTGGCGATATCCGCCCGTTCATGGCTGCGAACCGGCTCCAGGATCTGCTGCCCCATGCCTTGTTCACGCAGGCAGGAGCGGAAGCTGATCTCACAGCTTTCCTGACAGGTAAAACGATTGTCGCCAATGATAATGCCAATTTCGCCATTACCCCGACATAAGCGCTCAATAAACCAGGCCGCAGTGCGCCCGGCTTTTTGATTATCGAGGCCGATATATCCGCTGCGCTGAGGGACCGACAGATCCGAAAGCAGGGTGAACACGCGAACGCCACGGGCGGCAGCCCGGGCCACCGCGTGGCGAATCAGCGGGTGGTCCAGCGCCACCAGGCCTAACACGTCCACTTCGTCACTTAGCCGGTGAATGGCCTGAGCCATCGCTTCCACCGCATCGATAGCAAAATGCAGTATCACCGGCGCCCGGCCTGCCGGTAGCCATGGGGCGGCCTCTCGCGTCAGCGCCTGGGCCAGCGGCAGGTAGAAGGAGTGGGTCTCCTGCAGCAGAATAAACCCCATTCTGACCGTGACCGGCGCTTTACCCGCCGCCAGACGATAGTGGGGTTGCTCGAGGGTAAACCCCAGTCGTCGTGCCGCCTCCAGTACGCTCAATGCCGTGGACTCCTTCACCGCCGCACGCTTGTTGAGCACCCGGTCGACGGTGGCAATACCGACGTTGGCTTCACGTGCGATATCGGCAAGCGTGATTTTAGTAGCGGATTTTTTCACTATGATGGCCGTTTGTGATGAGAGTTATGATAGAAACTATCACGATTAGTCTGGGCATAAAAGCCGCAATGCGGGCATCCTGGACAAAGCCAATACGCAGCCAACGGGCGAGAAGACCGATAGACACACTCTGTGATCAAAAGCGACTACCAGTTCTGGTATTGCTGCTATGCTGTTGAAATAGAATTAATAAAAAAGACATTATCGCATCCGGACGGTTAAACCACGCGCAAAGTCGCCTCGGGTGGGCGTCGCTGCGTGCAGAACCGACTATACTTGCCGCGCACGCGCGACATTAAGGCTATTCGGTTTTTTTGTTATCACTTTATACCAGCGTCAGGGACGCATATCGTTATGTGTCGCTTCTGCGCCGGGAATTGGTCGGTTTGGGGCCTGTATGTTATTAAAAGAACTGGCTGTTTTTGATGTATTAAGCACCCCGATATGGGTAGTCCATCCTTTTACTGAAAGTGTGGTCTATGCCAATCCGGCTTCCCGGACATTGAGCGGCGATATGTCGCTGAAGGAGATGCGTAACGGTATCTATTCGACCTGTCCTGAAACGCAGTTACAACATTATCTTCGCTATCTCGATACGATGACCGAGATATTTGAAGTCTGGACGTTACAGACGGGCAAGGGCCTGCAGTCGGTATATTGTAAAACCACCCTGGTCGACACCGACGACAGCGGTACCTTATTGCTGTTTGAAGCCGTGAAGCTGCTGGCGCAAAATCAATCCATTCATACCGGCTCCCGCCGCTACCAGCGACGCAACAATGGTTTTTTTGCCCGTTTTTTTATGACCAATACCGCGCCGATGCTATTGATCGATCCCAGTAAGGATGGTCGAATTGTCGATGCCAATATTGCGGCGCTGCGTTTTTATCATTATTCCGATGAGGAAATGCGCAATAAACATACCTGGCAAATTAATACCCTTGGTCGGGACGTGATCCCCATCATGAATAATATTGCCAATATGCCAGGCGGGCATAAACCGCTTAATTTTACGCATATTTTAGCCGACGGTACGCTGCGCCATGTCCAAACTTATGCCGGGCCCGTAGTGCTTTATAATATTCGACTGATGTTGTGCATTATTCACGATATCACCGAGGAAGTGCATCTGAAAAAAGAGCTGGAATTCTCTGCCGCCCACGATCCGCTCACCGGATTGCTTAATCGCCGTGAATTTTATCGCCTCGTCGAGGCGCCGTCATTTATCGCGCAAGGCTTTTGTCTGCTGTTAATCGATATCGATCATTTCAAGAGCATTAATGATATTCACGGTCATCAAAAAGGGGATGAAGTCCTGCTGGTGATCTCCCGCATTCTGGAAACGTCGGTGGATCGCGAAGATAAAATTTATCGCTGGGGGGGAGAAGAGTTTCTGCTCTTTTTACCTCATTCGCCGATAGCGCGCGCCCTGATACTGGCGGAAGGGATCCGCCAGGCGGTCAGCGAGTATCAGACGCTGTCGGTGACGGTGAGCATCGGCGTGGCCGAACACCATGACGGGGAAGCGATTGATCAGCTTTTTTCCCGCGTCGATAAAGCGCTGTATGTGGCCAAAAATGGTGGGCGCAACCGGGTCTCGCGCCTGCCGTTTGAAAATGTGGAACTGCTGCATAGCCGCGGAGGCGCGGCCTGACCAGCCCGATGCTTTTTCTCCCCGCCGGACGCGCAGGCTGACTCACCGACTATACTGAGTGAACGCCAGCCTGCTGATTTAGGTGGCAATATTGTTAGCCTGTCGCTGAGGTGGCAAACGACATATGGTGCGTCTTTTCGTTCTCCTGTCGGTACTTTCGCTTTACGCGCCAGCGACGCTGGCGGCGAACGGCCACGCCATCAAACAGCGTGCCGATGCCGTATTGACTCTGATGAGCTATACCGTCGTCCCTGACGTGACCGCCAGCGATCTCAACATTGGTTCCGGCAGCAACGACAAACATAATCTGGCCATCACCCAGTTTGGCGGCGGGGCAACTCTCAGCGAGTCGTTTCCTCTGTACCTTGAAGGTACGATGGGTTACAGCCGCTACGACCCGCGCTTTGTGGTCAGCAATGGCGAACAGACGCGGAATGTGCCGACCAAATGGAACAGTCTGACCACCACCGGCGGCGTCGGTTGGGATTTTTCGCTGCACCGGGACAGCCTCGGAGGCAACCTGGTGCTGCGGCCGATCGTCAATGTGATGCTCGGTACCCTGGCCAGCGATGCGCGTATTGGCAGCTGGGCAATTGAGCGAAAAACCAACGCCGATCTGCAATTTCTCGACGGCGGTCGGTTCAACGCCTGGGGGCTGGGCGGGGCACTGATGCTGGATTACGAACGCTTCTCTGCCACCCAGGATATTGATGCCGAACTGCGTTACTCCTATATGCATCTGCAAAGTTTCGGCAGTAGCGCCGAGGTGGTGCAGGGCGAGGCCAGCGCGGAAAATCTCGGCCTGTATCTGCGCCGCCGCGCGCCGATAGCCGACTGGACGCTGCTGGGCAACCCACTGCGTTATGTGCTGGAGGGGGCGCATACTGAATTTCTCGGCGAGCAGCGAGGGGCGCTGGGCTTTACCGGTTTGACCTCCCTGGGGGTTGGCCTCGAGCTGGACAGCAGTAAATACCCGGTCTTTATCACCCGCACCCGACTGGTGGCGCGCTATATGTTCGGCAATAACACCACGGGCTATGGCGTAGGCCTGGCAATGAGTTTTTGATTACCCAAATTCTGGTGCCAGGCAATTCACAGGCCCCCCGGGAGAGGACCTGGAGGCGTGCCAGCGTCGCAACGATGACCGGACGGTTCCCTCTCCCTTTGGGAGAGGGCCAGGGTGAGGGTCAATCCTGACACCACACCCGCTCGCCATTCACCCACGTCTCGCTGATATTGCGTTCATCTCCCAGGGTCATCAGCACGAACAACTGCTCATAAATGTCATGGCAGCGGCCTGTGCGCAGACGCTGCAGCGGGGTGACCGCCGGGTCAATCACCACAAAATCTGCCTCTTTGCCCGGCTGAAAATTGCCAATTTTATCCTCCAGCCGCAGGGCGCGCGCCCCGCCGAGGGTGGCGTGATAGAAGGCCTCGCTGGCGCGCAGGCGATAGCTCTGCAGTTGTCCTACCTTATAGGCCTCGCCCAGCGTCCGAAGCATGCTGAAGGTGGTGCCAGCCCCGACGTCGCTGCCGATGCCCATCCGCACCTGGTGCTGCCAGCAGGCGGGCAGGCGGAACAGTCCGCTGCCGAGAAACAGATTCGAGGTCGGACAGAAGGCAACGGCGGACCCGGTGTCATGCAGGCACTGCCACTCGGCATCATCGAGATGGATCCCGTGAGCAAATACGCTGCGTTCGCCGGTGAGCTGATAGTGATGATAGACATCCAGATAGCGCGCATGCTCAGGCCACAGCTGTTTAACCCAGGCGATCTCCTCGCGGTTTTCACTGAGATGTGTCTGCAGCCAGGTGTCGGGAAACTCAGTCCGCAGGCGCTGCACGGCCTCCAGCAACGCTGGTGTCGAGGTAGGGGCAAAGCGCGGGGTGATGGCATAGCCCAGCCTCCCGCGCTGATGCCAGCGGAGGATTAACTCCCGGGTCTGCTCGTAGCTCTCCCCGGCGGTTTCGCACAGATAATCCGGCACATGGCGATCCATCATCACTTTGCCGGCGATCAGCCGCATATTCAGACGCAGCGCCTCGCTGAACAGCGCCTCGGCCGAAGCCGGGTGCAGGGTACAAAACACCAGCGCGGTGGTGGTGCCATGGCTAATCAGCTGGTTAACAAAAAACTGCGCTATCTCCTGCGCGTAATCCGCATCGGCAAACTGGCTCTCCACCGGGAAGGTGTAGGTGGTGAGCCACTCCAGCAGCTGTTCACCAAAGGCGCCGATCATTTCAGTCTGCGGATAGTGAATGTGGGTATCGACAAACCCGGGCAGCAGCAGCTTGCCTCGCTGATCGACATAACCCTTCAGTGGATGCAGAAAGGCTTCACCCTCATGCCATGGCAGCAGCGCGATAATTTTCCCGTCCTGCAAGAACAACAGGCCATCATCGAGATAACGGGCCTGAGCAGCCACCTCATCCGGGGTCTCTGCCACGTCGGCGATATCAAAAAATGCACCGCGTACCGCGGTCTGGTAATCCATCATCGAACCTGCCTTCTCTTAACGCCTGGGAATAGTGATAAACAGCAAGATTGGTGCCAGTTTTCAGCCTGCCGCGGCCAGACGCCGCGGCAGGTGGGGGAGGGTTACTCTTTTTGCGCTACCGCGCCGGAATGAAAGGCTGCGGTCGCCTGTACTTCACGCTCGTCGCGGGCCAGCCAGCGGTAGAGGGTGGCGCCGAGGAAGACCCCGATAAACCAGCTAAAGTTCGCCACTTCATGCAGGGCCGGAATAAAGCTGATGATCAGCCCCAGGCCCACCGACGGCAGCAGGGCGGCAATCGCTTTCGGGTTAAAGCCGTTGCGGTACCAGTATTTGCCCTTCGGCGTATCGTCAAACAGATCGTCCACCGACACCCGGCCGCGTTTGATCAGGTAGAAGTCGGCGATCAGAATGCCAAACAGCGGGCCAATAAAGGCGCCCAGTACGTCGAGGGTATAGTGGATCAGCTCCGGCGAGTTAAACAGATTCCACGGCGTCAGAAGTATCGATCCCACCGCGGCAATCATCCCGCCGGTACGGAAGCTGATTTTCTGTGGCGCGCAGTTGGAAAAATCGAAGGCCGGAGAGACGAAGTTAGCCACGATATTAATGCCGATGGTGGCGGTAATCATGGTCAGCAGGCCAATGGCCACCGCCAGATCGTTACCCACGCGGCTGACGGTTTCGATCGGGTCAGTGATCATTTTGCCGAACAGCGACTGGGTGCCGGAGACAATCACCACGGTGACCACCGAGAACAGCAGGAAGTTAAACGGCAGACCCCAGCGGTTACCGCGGCGGATCTCGCCCATGCTTTTGCCGTAGCGGGAAAAGTCACCGAAGTTAAGCAGCGGCCCGGAGAAGTAGGAGACGACCAGCGCCGTGGCGGTGATCATCTGCCAGGTCTGCTCGCCGGCGCTCAGGGATTTGCTGGCGAGGGTAAAGGAGATCCCATCCAGACCGGTCTTGTATACAATCCAGCCGGCCAGCGCCAGCATCACCACATAAACCGCCGGACCGGCGATATCGATAAAGCGTTTGATGGCGTTCATGCCATGCCAGAACACCATCGCCTGCAGCAGCCACATGGTGGCGAAGCACAGCCAGCCGAGCGTTGACAGCCCGAGAAAGCTGCTGCTGGTCAGCGAGGCAAGGGAGGGCCAGAACTTGAGCAGAACCAGCATCAGGGCATTCGCCGCCAGATAGGTTTGAATACCGTACCAGGCGAACGCGATCAGCCCGCGGATCACCGCCGGGATATTGGCGCCGAAGACGCCAAACGCCTGACGGCAGATAACGGCGTATGGCACCCCGGCCATCTGGCTCGGCTTCGCCACCAGGTTAGCGCACAGCTGCACAATACAGATGCCGACCAGCAGGCAGAGCAGAACCTGCCAGCTGGCCAGTCCAAGCGTAAAGAAGCTCGCCGCTACTACGTAGCCGCCCATGCTGTGCACGTCCGACATCCAGAATGAAAAAATATTGTACCAGCTCCAGTTCTGGTCGCGGGTGGGCGCCAGATCCTCATTACATAGCCGCGGACTGTAGCTGGCGGCCGCCTCGTGAGTCTTCTTCTGCTGCGTGTGGGATGAATGTGGCATGAAACCTGCTCCTCTGAATGAAAACCCTGTGAAATGGATTGCTGAGGCTATTGCAGGATCCAGGCCAGAATGATGAATCTTGTATACAAAAAATAAATTTTATGTATACGATCTGCTATCGATAAGTGAAACCGGAGTGGGTTAATGAATAATGAACATCGTCTCCAGGCCGCGCCAGCGCTGCAGGACAAGGACGAAAGCATTTACCAGGCGCTGATGACGGCCATCGTCGAACATCAGTTGCCGCCGGGCAGCAAACTGCCGGAAGAGGCGCTGGCGGAGGTGTTCGCCGTGAGTCGCACCGGCATCAGAAAGGTGCTGCAACGACTCGCCGCTGTGCAACTGGTCACGTTAACGCCCAAACGTGGTGCACACGTCACCAGCCCGAGCGTGGAAGAGTCCCAGGCGATCTTTCGTACCCGGGCGCTGCTTGAGGTCGCTAATCTGCCGGATGTGATCGCGCGCTGCCAGCCGCCGCATCTGGCGGCGCTGGAGAACATTATTCAGCGTGAACAGCAGGCCCATGAGGCGCACGACGGCCCGGCGGCGATCCGCCACTCCGCTGACTTTCATATTCAGCTGCAGGCTATCTCCGGCAACCCGGTGCTCACCGAGATGGTGACCCGCCTCAGCCAGCGCTCCTCTTTAGTGATTGCCGCCTGGGGCGCTCCCTGGCGACAGGGCTGCCGTTGCGACGATCACCAGCAGCTGGTGGGTTTGCTACGGGATAAAGCCCTGCAGCCGCTCAGCGAGGCGCTGATGCACCATTTTGATCATATTGTCGCCAGCCTGTGCTTCGAGCGCGATGGCGTCAGCCTGCCTGATTTTTCCCGGCTGTTCGCCGGCCACAAGGAGCCGTGATGTCTGCCATATGTATACAAGTGATCAACCCTAATACCAGCCTGGCGATGACTGAAACGATAGGCGCCGCCGCGCGTGCGGTCGCTGCGCCGGGTACCGAGATCCTTGCGGTCTGTCCCCGCGCCGGGGTGCCGTCAATTGAGGGCCACTTTGACGAAGCTATCGCCGCGGTCGGCGTGCTGGAGCAGATCAAGGCCGGACGCGAGCAGGGGGTGGATGGGCATGTGATCGCTTGCTTCGGCGACCCGGGGCTGCTGGCTGCGCGGGAGCTGGCCCAGGGGCCGGTGATCGGCATTGCGGAAGCCGCGATGCATATGGCGACGATGGTCGCTACTCGTTTCTCCATTGTGACCACGCTGCCGCGCACGCTGATCATCGCCCGTCATTTGCTGCACCAGTACGGATTTCATCAACATTGCGCGGCGCTGCACGCCATTGATTTGCCGGTGCTGGCGCTGGAAGACGGCAGCGGCCTGGCGCAGGAGAAAGTGCGTGAGCGCTGCATTCGCGCGCTGAAAGAGGATGGTAGCGGGGCGATTGTCCTTGGCTGCGGTGGGATGGCGACGCTGGCGCAGGAGCTGACCCGCGAGCTGCAGGTGCCAGTGATCGATGGCGTCAGCGCGGCGGTGAAGATGGTGGAGTCACTGGTCGCGCTGGGCCTGGCGACCAGCAAGCACGGGGACTTAGCGTTCCCGGAGAAAAAAGCGTTAAGCGGACAGTTTCAGTCGTTAAATCCATTTTAAAAGGGGCAGGAGATGGGAGAGAACCAGGAACACTATCCTCGCGATCTGCGAGGCTATGCAGGGCAGCCACCGCACGCGCGCTGGCCGGGCGGGGCGCGGATCGCGGTGCAGTTCGTCCTCAACTACGAGGAAGGCGCTGAGAATCACGTCCTGCATGGCGATGCGGGTTCGGAACAGTTCCTGTCCGATATTATCGGCGCCGCCAGCTACCCGGCGCGCCATATGTCGATGGATTCACTCTATGAGTACGGCAGCCGGGCAGGGTTCTGGCGCATCCATCGTGAGTTCAGCCAGCGCGGGCTGCCGTTGACCGTTTTCGGCGTGGCGATGGCGCTGGCGCGACACCCGGAGATTGTGGCGGCGATCAAGGCCGCGGATTACGATGTGGTCAGCCACGGCTGGCGCTGGATCCACTATCAGCACATGGATATTGCCGAGGAGCGCGCGCATCTGCAAAAAGCGGTGCAGGTGTTGACCGACCTGTTCGGCAAACCGCCCACCGGCTGGTATACCGGCCGCGACAGCCCCAACACCCGCCAGCTGGTGGTGGAGCACGGCGGCTTTGACTACGACAGCGATTATTACGGCGATGATTTACCTTTCTGGAGCGAAGTGGCCTGCAGCGACGGCAGCCAGCGGCCGCACCTGATCGTGCCTTATACCCTCGACGCCAACGACATGCGCTTCGCCACCGCCCAGGGGTTCAACACCGCGGAGCAGTTTTATACCTATCTGAAAGACAGCTTTGACGTGCTGTACGCCGAGGGTGAAACCGCGCCGAAGATGATGTCCGTGGGGATGCACTGCCGACTGCTTGGGCGTCCGGGCCGTTTCCGTGCGCTGCAGCGTTTCCTTGACTATATCCAGCAGCACGACAAGGTGTGGGTCTGCACCCGGCAGCAGATCGCCGACCACTGGCGCGAAACCCATCCGTATCGCGGGTAGCTTGCTGCCACTCATCTGGCCCTCTCCACAGGGAGAGGGTACCGCCCGGTCGCGTCTGTTGAACCGGTTCACCAGGATGTATTTTGATTATTGAATGAGCATGGCGAGGAGTACCAGGCACAGCAGCAGCACATAGATGCGTGCATACCATACATCAGGTACCGCAGGGATTGCCCGGCGGCTAAACACTATCCCGGCCCAGCCGGTCAGGACGAGCAGGCCTAAAATTTTCAGGCTGATAAACCCCAGAAATCCGCTCAGCGGAATGCTGTGCCAGCCAATGACGGCATAGGTCACAGCCCCGCATAGCGCCACGGGCAAAGAAAGCGGGTTGGATGCGCTAACGCACTCCTGCATCTCATACCCGTGTCGCCGTAGCAGGGGCACCGTCATGACGCTGCCGCCCACGCCCAGCAATGCGGCAATCATACCGATAACCATACCGCCGCCAGTGACTACTGGCAGGGACAGCCGACGCCGAGCGCTGCCCCTGAAAAAACCTTTGCGCAACAAACAATCGCTGATGGTTGCCAGCATATAGAGAATAAACAGCGCGCGAACGATCTTCTCGCTCAAAATCCCCGCCAGACAGGAGCCGACCACCGCCCCAATGGCAATAAACCATAACAACGGAAACAGCGTCTGCGCGGCAAGCTTACCCGCCCGCCAGTTTCGATAGCTGACCCAGCCGGCGTTAAATATCATCACCGCCGTTGAGGTAGCCACCGCGACATGCATGGCGTTTCCCGCGAGTTCCGGCTGCCGAAGCATCAGTTGATAGACAAAGGGCACCACCACAAAGCCCCCTCCGAAGCCGAACAGCACGGTGGTAATGCCGGTCGTAAAGCCTGCCAGCGCAATAATAACGATATCATTCAAGAGAATATTCCCGCCCTGAAAATGAGCGAGCAGCTTATACCGGTCGCGTACGGCTTCCCATTTGCGTAGCGCTCAATTACCTTTGTAAATCGGTCAGAGGGGGGCAGGTGTGCGCAACGTAAAAATTGACGAGGTCGATCGGCTCGATCGCGAAGTGGTCGCGTTAGGCAATGACTATGCGCAAGGGTATATACTGCCACCGCACCAGCATCGTCGCGCACAGCTGCTGTATGGCGCGACCGGACTGATGTATGTCACCACTCAGGACGGAGAATGGGTGGTTCCTCCGCAACATGCTGTCTGGATCCCTCCTGAAACCGTGCACGCCGTCAGATTTGTGGGGGTGACCACGCGTAGCTTATATATTGAGCCAGATTATGTGGCCGCTTTCATTAAACACCGTCGTTGCGAAGTGATCAGCGTCTCGCCGCTGTTGCGCCAGCTACTGCTTGAGGCTGTGGATTTACCACCGTTGTACGACAGCCCACGCGATCGCACGCTGATACAGTTGATGTTGCTGGAACTGGCCGCCATGCCGGTCCGCGAATTTGACATTCCGTTGCCTCAGCATCCGGCGCTGCTGGCGCTTTGTCAGGCTTTTTTGCTTAACCCCTCTATCCATGATCCTGCGGCGCGCTGGGCCAGGGCGCTGTTTATGAGTCCTAGTACCTTTCGCCGCCATTTCCTGAAGCAACTGGGCCTGTCATTTTCCGCCTGGCGACAGCGAGCCTGTGTGGTGAGCGCCCTGGCATGGTTGATAGCAGGGAAACCGGTGAACGAAGTGGCATTATCCCTTGGATACGACAATGCCTCCTCTTTCGCCACCATGTTCCGCCGCGTGACCGGGCAGCCGCCATCGTTTTATCACCCAGCCTGATGCGTCGGGGAAGGGGACTCCGGCAGCATGTGTCGGAAATGAATGTCGCTTTTATGGCGTTGCTATGCGCTAACGTAGTCATAAGACAGACAATCCGGGAATGCCTGGCTTGCGCCTTCAGGTACCCCTACATTTAGTGGTGGCTACATCCAGGCGGTTTATCTATTCTGCCTGTAACCGTGAGAAGACCGGAGTCTCTCTTAGTGAACCATTTAATCTTTGAAAAAGTCATCATCATCTTTCTTCTCATCCTGTGGGGATTCGATACATTCAGAACCAGGAAAAGAAAACGTTATGATCCCGCGATTGAAGCCGCTGATGCCAGCGAACGCCATCAATGGCGCTATCTGAGATGGGGGTTTCGGATCATACAGGTGGTAGCGGGAGTGTATATCGTCGTGCAGCTGATTCAGGTTTTACTGAGATAGAGGCCGCCGGTAGGGTGACGGGACAGAACATCTGGCTGACCAGAATGAGGTCAGACAATAGCGGTTTTCACGTCGGCAAAGGGGAATGTCCGCTCTGTGCCAGGAGCGGAACTTACCCCGATGAAGTAAATCCGGATTTTTGCCGGATAAACCCCCAATAATTTACGTAGCAGGGATCCATTCAACAATAATTCTTGCCAACTCCCTGGGCTGTTCGAGCGGAATCATATGGCCGCAATCCAGAATGATTCTTAACGACGCATAAGGTATGGCTTCGACCAATTCTTCTGCCTCCTTCATCGAACGGATGGCATCATCTTCACTGGCGATAACCAGTGTTGGACAACGTATCGTTGCAGAAGGTATACCTTGCCTGGATAAGGATGATTGCGTGATGAAGGCTTCAAATCCCAGAGAGCATCCCATTTTCTGGATAGCTGAAATCATATCCTGATTTGATGTGTTTAGAGGGTGGAGTGACCGGGCAATAGCATGTCTGCTCAGCCCCTTAAAGGTTGTGGAGGACCATGACTGCACGCTTTTCCGCTTTGCTTCAGCTTCTAACGGCGTATCTTCCCGTAAGGAACTGGCAATAAGCACTAAGGACTCTACACGTTCAGGGAATTCTGCTGCCAGTTGTCGGGCAATATATCCTCCCATCGAAAAACCTATCAAAGAAAACTTCTCAGGCAGAAGAGTAATCAAATGCTGCACTACATCATGAATGGTTCGTCCTTCAGTTACAGCTGCATGATGAACAATACAGTTTGACGGGAGATATGTTTCAAATTCATGCCAAAGCATTTCATTCAGCATAAACCCAGGAATTAAAACGATTCTACGCGGCTTTAAACTCATAATTCTCGCTTAAATGCATCAGTGTATTTATTGGATAAGACAGGTTAAAAATATCTTACTAACAGCGACAATATCAAATTGCAGCCCTGGATAGGCGTTTGTCTATTTCCACAGAGTTTCTGAACGTTTCTAAAGTTCTCCCAGGCTTCCTCCACCATCAACAGGCTGATCCCGAATTGAGCAAGCTCTAATGCCCAGGTCCGTGTACAACCTACCAGAGCACTTTTCCGCTTCTCGCTCATAGCTGACTGTCAGGTCCCTGTCCGGACCGTTTACGATATTCCCCCGCTGTCACTCCTGTGAAACGCTTGAATGCGCGGCCCAGAGTAATTCCTGAATCGTAGCCCACCATCTCTGCAATCTTAGCCAGGGTCAATTGTGGATGTCTCAGTAAACAACGAGCACGGTACATTCTCCAGTGAGTGAGATAATCCCCGGGAGTGATTCCTGTTATGTCCTTAAAATGAACTGCAAACGCGGAGCGCGACATCCCTGCTTCCGCAGCGAGCAGTTTGAGGCTCCATGGTCTCCCGATATCTCTGTGTATTTGTTTCACCACACGGCTAAGACGGGGATCGGCAAGGGCGGCTATCCAGCTTTTATGTGTTTGCTCGCGTAAATAATGTGCTCTGATAGCCTGTACAAAAAATACGTCTGCAAGCCGGCTCACGACTATACGCGACCCCATGTGCTGTTCGGTACTTTCGATAGCCAGTAGTTTTAACGTCGCTTCCAAAAGTGGTGAACGGGCAGCGTCAGAGGGGATGACCACGACTGAGGGCAGCAGTGAAAGCAACGGTTCTGCTCCCGTAGTATCGAAGGAGAAATAGCCACAGAGAATATTGGCCACTTCGCCATCACCTCCAAAACTGAGACTATTACCTGAACATTCAGCAAAGATATCTTCGCACCATTGTGTTGGAGTAGAAGGGTTATCTACCAGAGAAAAAAGGGTCTCAGGCTTCACCAGGAACCCATCTCCTTGCCGCAGTTCAATGGGGTTTTCAACGCCTTCCACTATAAGCATTCCATGTCCAGAAACCATGAATCCAAAGCGAATTGAAGCACTTCTTACAAAGCTTATCCCCCACGGGGCATGCGGTAAAAGGCGTGAATAAAGTGCGCTTTTGAGACGCATAGCAGCAAATACATCATCGAGAGGATCCATTTTTTCCCTCTTTCATGGACGGTTAGTCAGTAATAATGTCTTTTCAGTCATTCTACATCCAGTAAAAAAATTTTAAGGTAGCGACGTACTCAACAAAACCAAAGAGAGCAATATGCATAGCTATCGACTTGAGAGTTTCGGAAGTTTACAAGGACTGAAGTTAATTGAGGAACAGCGGCCAGTCCCCGGGCGTAATCAGGTTCTGATAAAGGTCCGCGCCTGTAGTCTTAATTATCGTGATCTGGCCATTCTGTACGGAACAGGCACATTAACCCCTAAAGCCGGGCTGATCCCTTTATCGGACGGGGCTGGTGAGGTCGTGGCTACAGGCGATTCTGTGAGCCTGTTTAAAAAGGGGGATCGGGTTGTGGGAACCTTCTTTCCTCACTGGTTTGGTGGAGCACGGGATGCCGCTGCAGGGAGAGGAACTTATGGCACTCAGGCCGATGGATGGTTAACCTCATACAAGGTGGTTGATGAAGAGTCTCTGGTTTCTGTACCTGATTACCTGAGCTGGGAACAGGCTGCCACTCTCCCTTGCGCAGCAGTTACAGCATGGAACAGCCTTCAACAGTCGCGGTCTGTATTACCGGGAGAGACTGTGCTTACCCAGGGCACCGGTGGAGTCTCACTGTTTGCGGTGCAGCTCGCCAAAATCATGGGGGCACGCGTTATTGCGTTAACGTCAAATGATGTAAAAGCACAGCTATTGTCGGCGCTTGGTGCCGATCATGTGATCAATTACCAACATTATCCTGAATGGTCAGTAAAAGTCCGGGAACTGACACAAGGCAGGGGGGTTGACCGTATTGTGGAAATTGGCGGGCCGGGAACCTTAAATCAGTCCTTACTCTCCGCAGCGCCGGGAGGGGAAATTGCTCTGCTGGGCTTTGTTGCACAGGGAAGTGCATCAGTCGATTTTATGACTTTGTTCAAAAGTGGCGCAACTGTAAGACCTTTCAGTGTTGGCAGCCGCGAGGATTTTATCGCTATGAATCGGGCGCTGGTAAAAAGTCAGCTTCAGCCGGTTATAGACAGGGTATTCGAGTTTGAACATGCTGTTGAAGCATGGCGATATTTTGAAAGCCAGCAACATACTGGCAAAGTGGTCATCACGATGAATTGAAGCAGAAAGAGCCCTGGTGCCCACTAAAGGCCGGGGCTTATGCCATAAGAGCAGACAGGTTTGTTCGTCGATGATGATTTCCTGCAGTTAAACGCCTCACCTCGATATTGTCTGCGTTTTACGAACTTCCGTTTTTCACTCATAGCGAACCTTCAAATCAGTTAGTTTGTCCGCTCTGTGCCAGGAGCGGACATTAAAATCAAAACCGATGGCAAGCTTACCGAGCATGACATTATGCTTGCGCTGCTTTGTAACGTGCTTCCAGCTTATTCAAAAAGCCAAAAAGTACTTGATTCATTTCACTGTAATCGTGCGCCCGGAGCGCTTCAGGCGTGTCAACGAAACGATATTCTGCTGCACGGCTCAGGTCTTTCTCAGAATGAGCGATCAACCGTTCTACAACGTCCAATGTGAGCTCCATGTGGCACTGGAAACCAAAGACGCGGTCTGAATAGGCAACGATCTGCCGCGGACAGCCTTCGCTGTAAGCAATAATTTTGGCCTCTGGCGTCAAACCTGGCATGTCGTTATGCCAGTGACCCACTGCCAGTGTTTTCCCAAAGTGAGAGAACATCTCATCCTTCCTGCCGTCTTCGGTCAATGTGATCGGGAATTTACCAATCTCTTTTTCCGGGCTATGAGAGAAGGGCGCGCCCAGCGCTTCACCGATTAGCTGTGAACCCAGGCAGATACCGATCACCGCCTTACCGGTTTTAACCGCGGAAGCAATCAGCGTCTGTTCCGCTTTAGCATTAAAGTGCGGGCATGCTTCAAGCGTGGTGTTCGGATCTTGCGGACCGCCCATAACGATAAGAAAATCGATGCCTTCGGCGTCAGCAGGTAGCCGATCGCCTGCATAGACGCGTGAGTAAGTTACATCATGACCCTGGTTTATTGCCCAGGTTTCATAGGCGCCCGGGGCTTCAAAACTTTCATGTACGATAAAGTGTACACGCATGAGGTTAAGCTCCTGTAATATCTTTGATGATCAAAATGATAAGTCACGCACCCATTGCCTAAGGCTCTACTCCGGGTGGTTCCAGTTTCGATATGATAATGGCAGGGGCTAAATCTGAAATGCCAGGTAGTATAGATAAAGCGCCAAGACATGATGAGGCCACAGGCTGGTCCAGTACTGCGATAAGCTATCAACGCGGCGAGGCAGATCCTCCCCATCATCATGTTGAGGGGCAGCTACTCTTCGCCACCAGAGGGGTTATGCTGGTGCAAACAGAGAGCGACCGTTGGGTGATCCCTCCTCAGCGGGCATTATGGCTACCGCCTTTGCATATCCATAGTTACCATCTGCTTTCACAAACCGATCTCAGGGCGATCTATTTCAGCAGTAGCCTTATTGCAGAATGTACGAGCTTTACGAAGAGTCAGCAGGTACATGTGATCACGGCTACGCCGTTAGTCAAAGAACTTATCGCTGGGCTGTTCAGTGAGGACTACGCCAGACCGAGTCAACGGAAGATAGCTTTGTTGCTTCTGGAAATTCTCAGCGAGGCTCCACCTTTAACGATGGCGCTTCCCATGCCGAATGATGAGCGATTATTTAGCGCGGCCAGATCGCTACTGGTCAATCAGCGCTGGGAGGCATCGCTGAGCGAGCTGGCTTTTATGTCGGCCATGTCGGAACGGACCTTTTCCCGCTTGTTTATGAAGGATACAGGCTTTAGTTTTAGAACATGGAAGCAGAGAGCCAGAATTTGCGCTTCGTTGGATCTTCTCGCGAACGGCGTTCCAATCAAACAGGTCGCTTACCAGCTTGGTTTCTCATGCCCGGCGGCATTTACCGCTGCTTTTCGCTGCATTCTGGGGTCAACGCCACGCGATTTTGTGCCTTAAACCGGGAAACCCTCAAAGCGGTCTTTGAGACTGTCATGGGCATATTACCAGACGCAGAAACCCTGCGAGGGTAGGGGTATCCCGCCTTTGCTGTTAAGAAAGGTAGTTTAATTTGCACCCGACACACTCTCATTGATTAAAGCACGGAGTGGAGATTACTGCGGTCCACCGTTCTGACAAACCGTGAAAGAGAAGGCCTGCGTGAAGAAAAAAGGTGTCGCGATGCGTGATGAAATTACCTTATGACAGACCTTGCGGTGATTTACGGCACCGGGTGGATTCCGGACGCTGTGAGCCGACTCATTGCTACGAAGCCTGATTCTGATGTACCTCAGGCCATATGATAGCCTGCGCAACAATCACATCCTGCCCATTAATGCGTCCAGGGGAGTACTCCCGGGCCCTGGACATCCGCTGTGTAGGCTGAAGATAAATTAGCATTGCTGTTAGTCGTGGGTTTTGCAGATGGGTAGAAATTGATAACTTAGGATGCAAGTTCGTCCCGCTCTTTCTGCAGTTTTCATCGAGGGGATATTCTCCGGAATAATTGTGCCCATATACAAAGATAGTTCCGAATCGGAATGAGTTAATAATCGGTACAGCAGGCGTTGCGCTCGGGCCGACAATGATCGACCACGAAAAGCAGGAAGTATTACTTTGTCAGTAATACGATATCCTCTCAGAAAAGCGAGGTTTCCTTTCTGGCATATTAGCAACCCGGCGCGAACATCGTTTTCATAGATAATATATACTTCTCTCTCAGAAATATGGTCACACAACTCTTCGTCATCAACTGCTACCAAATTGCTTGCAGACAGTTCGCGAACTGTCTGCCATGTATGCTTATAGGCATCGCCCAGAGCCTGACAACACCAGTCAAAATCTTCGTATGTCGCCACTTGCAAAGTAAGAGATTTATCATTGAATTCAGGGGGTTCAGAAAAAAAGGTGGCATATATATACTGGTCGGGAATACCCTGCGGGAAGGACTGGCCTGGCACAAGAATGCGGACATACTGAGCTCTGAGTTGTGACCATTCCTTACTAATGAGTTCTAATGCAGTATGATTTAGGTCAGAATCCATACCTACAATATCAATAAAAGGTTTGTTAATATTTCCGCCCTGATAACGGGGGCCAGTAAGAAATTGCTTTCCATCAATTTTGAGTTTTCGTTGTAAAAAATATTCCTGACATAATCCAGTTTCTCTCCAGGGAAATCGCGCCGAGAAACTTCTGTCCGTACACCTCGATTCCTGCTCTGACAACCATTGTTTTAACCATGAACGTAGAGTAACTTCAGGCACAGGTAGCCTGGCATATTGAGATAGCATGTAAGATAGCATAAAAATATTTTTCCCTTGGATATAAAAATGTTTTTTTAAACAAATCAGAATAGTTCTACTCTCATTTTATTACCAATTATAGCTGGCACGTCCGCTCCTTGCTCAATGCGGACCTTTAGCTCGACAGCTTGTCCGCTCCGCGCCAGAAGCGAACAGTGTTATCAGTGGCCAGTGATAAAACGTCAACCCGTTGCCCTTGCCTTACAGCACCTCAACCACTTCAAATTCTTCTGCGATCAACTCCATATCCTCAGAAAAATGACCTTCAGAGCTGAAAAATCTCTGATGCTCTTTCTTCCAGTATTCAAGGCTTAAATCGCCTTCACCTTCTTTGCGGGCGAACGCTTCAGTCACATCACAAAAACGAACCAGCTGCATCGAAATCAGTCTGATCACGCAAACTGGAACATTCTGGCCATCAAGAATAATGTGATAACTCCCTATCCTCGGAGCAGATTTTTCATGCTGGTAAGAGGCAAAAGATCCGCAAGAGGCCGTTTTTATCCCTTTTTTGATCAGTTCCGCAAGCTCGTTAGCCAGCTCCGGACTGTCACCCATTTGCCAGGCGTCTGCGCCGGGATACTTCTTTTTTATTTCCTCAACCTCAACCATGAAAATCCCTTCGTTATCGTCAATGAAAAGAAATGGCATACCTTTTTTAACATGAGCGGTCCCAACATTATCAGCGATATCTTTCTTTAGATAGTGTGGTCCGTTCTTCGCTCAAAACAGACCTTAAGCGCATTTAACGCGTGTGCTCTGCGCCAGAAACGGAAGTTAACTTCGAGACGAGCCATAAAGTCGCCTGTCTTATTCAGACTGCCAGTAAAGCGGTGAACCGAACGCGTCCAGGTAGTAATCGATAATCGCCCGCACGTTCAGCGGAGGGTGGCGGGCATTCGGATAGATTGCCGCGATGTGCTGTGGCTCCGTTTTTATGGATGTATCCAGCTCCGGCAGCAGTCCGACCAGCTCGCCGCTCTTCAGCCGGTCTCCAATCAGCCAGTCAGGAAACAGCACAATCCCCATCCCCCCGAGTGCGGCAATCAGCAGGGTTTCAGCATTATTCGATGACATCAGGGGCGAGACGGGATAGTGCACCCATTCCTCTCCGTGCCTGCGCAGCAGCCATTGGTTTGGTCCTGACGAACCGCGATAGACCAGGCATTGATGTCGCGCGAGCTCTTCGGGTGATCCCAGCATGCCGTGCCGGCGGATATAATCCGGTGACGCGGCAAGATGATAGAACTGCTGGCCAAACACGCGCGCATGAAAGGCGGAATCCGTCAGCACGCCAATCCGGAAAATCACGTCAGCCGGCTCCCGGTGCGGATCGATGTAATCATCCGTCAGCGTAAGCTCAATACTAAGCTTCGGGTATCGCTCCGTCAGGCCGGGTAACGCGGGTGCGACATGGCGCTGTCCAAAGAACACCGGTGCGTTTATGCGGACCATTCCGGAAGGCTCAAGCGTTCTCTCATTGAGTTCCCGCCGCGCCTCTTCCATGCTGCCAGTCATCGCACGCGCATAGCGGATAAAAAGATGGCCGCTTTCCGTCGGAATTATAGCCCGGGTATTGCGGTAAAAAAGCTGCTGCCCGAGCACATCCTCCATCTGATGGATGACGCGTGATACCTGAGAGGCCGATATCCCTTCCCGCCGGGCCACCACAGAGAAATTCTGCGTTTCATAAACGTCTATAAAAATCAGCAGGGCGCGAATACTGATGTTCCCAAGGCCATTCATTAATGCATATCCTGCACAGGTGTTTATCTCATTATGGCATTTTTCTCATCCATGTTAAGTCGTAATCTTCTCCGCCTGGACTTTGGGAGACAGATTGCTATGCAACTAATATTGATTTTTATCGTCATTGCCGGAGGCATGGGACTGTCCATAGAGGCAGGATTGCTCGGGCCACTGGGTGGGGAGGTCGGTGACCTCTGGGCTACCTTCAGCATATTTGGCGTGGGCGCGGCGCTGACCTTCCTGCTGATGCTTTTTTTCAGCCCGCGTAACAGCCCGTCATTCTTTGCGCAACCAGCGTGGCAGCTACTTGGCGGCGTGCTTGGGCCGATTTACGTCATCATCCTGACCGTGGTAACGCCGGCAATTGGCATCGCCATGACTATGATCGGCATCCTGGCAGGCCAGGTGTTCAAGAGCCTGATTATTGATCACTTCGGTCTGCTCGGTACGTCGCGCCGGAAAATTGACAGTAAGCGTATCATTGCGCTGATTTTCATCATTGCAGCGCTGGTTATGGTTGCACAGGGGTAAAGTAACATTATGACTATTATCATGATTCTGCTCGCCGTTGCCGGTGGCGCCATGCTGAGTATCCAGGCGGCTATCAATGGCCAGCTGGGCAGCAAGGTCGGCGTATTTAAAAGCGCGTTCCTGACATTTTCTGTCGGCGCCCTGGTGACGGGGCTGCTGATCTTCTTCTTCGAACCCAAACACTCCCTGACGTTGATGGACGTGCCTAAATGGCAGCTGCTGGGCGCAATGTTTGGCGTACCGTATATCGTCATTATGGTACTGGCCGTCCAGCGTATTGGCGCGGCAGTGGCTACGGTCGCTGTCATTTTTGGCCAGTTAACCATGAGCATGCTGATCGATAACTTCGGCTGGCTGGGCAATGCGTCGATTCCATTCTCGATGAGCCGAATCGGCGCCATTATCTGCCTGGGTATCGCGCTGTTCTTCATTTACTCCAGCAGTAAGTCAAAAGCCGCAATGGCGAAAACTCCCCGGCAGCAGGAAAACGCTAACACATAAGCCCGGCCAGTTCAGGTGTTCTCTCTGAAGAGTGCCAGAAATATCCTGACACTCTTCAGGTGTTACACAGCGATGCCATGGGCATATTACAGGGACAGAAACCCGGTGCGGGTAGGGTTTATCCCGCTTTTGCTGTTGAGAAACGTCGTTTAATTCGCATCCGGCAACGGTTGAAATTTGTAAGACATGTCACATTTTAAAAAAAATTCAAAGTAAGCTATTGTAAAACCCTCCTACAAAATATTTAAATACACGGGCAGAACGACAGGCGTGTAACTGGTAAAACAGGCAAGACCTGAGATGAGCGATGAATTTAGACCTATTCATTGCTCATCTCAGGTCTTTTTTTTTGCTTCTGGGGTGGCAAATGGATTCCAAAAAAACAGCGCAGAAAATACGTAAATTGAACAGCGGGGCAAGCAATTTTGAACATATTGAACATGGTTCTACCCGACGACAGCTTAGCTTAAATGAAGAAAAATGCTGCTCCTGATAATCCAAATAGCGTCAAGCTTACTTTTATCGGGCAGGGCGGTCATTTGGGTTCATTTGTAAAAACAGAACTGTTGTGACGAGATAAGACAAGAGAAGTCTCCGTTCACGTTGCGAATCGGCACAGTTAAAGGAGTGACAACAAGCAAATAATTTTTATGAAAACAATTTTTCATTTCAGAATTCAATATTAATGTTAAGCATCGATCCATTTCGCTGGAGTCAAATAGCTATGAAATGATCAGGCTAAATAGGCTTGCTTACTATATATATTTCTACCCTGGGAAGGTGAAGTATGATTTTATTTTAATATACGCTTTACCCCTGTAATCTACATGAGAATATTTAAAATATGAACAAGACTATTCTATTTTGCCTTATCTCTGCCATGTTCAGCAATGCTTATGGACAGAGTTTAACAGTGGAAGAGAGACTGGCTTTGCTTGAAAAACAACTCCAGGAAAACACTGCAGAATTAAAAAGCACAAAAGCAGAATTAACCAGGTATAAGCAAGCTGATAAAGCAAACAGAAACCCGGTCAGCTCAGCAGATGAAAAAATTCAACCAACAACAAATTCTGCCACTTCAACTGTTGCAGCAACATCGAGTAATAGCAACACAACAGGCAATAGTGCCACAACTAAAGTTAATAATGATCTTACGTTGAAAGAAATTAGTGACTTTGTTAAAAACGATATTGGGTTTTCGTACAATGGCTATTTCCGTTCTGGTTGGGGAACGGCTAATCATGGATCGCCAAAAGAGTATGCTATTGGATCTCTTGGCCGTTTCGGCAATGAATATACCTCATGGTTCGATCTTCAACTCAAGCAGAAAGTGTACGACCAGGATGGTAAAACTGCACATGCTGTCGTTATGCTGGATGGCAATGTGGGTGAGCAATACAACAATGCAGTCTTTGATAAAGATACAGAGAGTAACTTACAATTTTCTGATATCTATCTCACGACGAAGGGATTTCTTAATTTTGCCCCTGAAGCTGATTTTTGGGTAGGTAAGCACTATCTGCCTAAGTATGAGATACAGATGCTTGACTGGAAAAGCGTCAGAACAGAAAGCGGAGCAGGGCTCGGTATAGAAAACTGGAAAATGGGTCCAGGCAAATTTAACGTTGCTGTAGTGCGTCAGGACCTGAACGCGCGTGCTCTTGATTATGATACATCAGGAAATTCATTACAGATCAATACGAATGCGCTTGATATACGTTATCGTGAAATTCCCTTATGGGACAAGGCAACATTAGAACTAGATGGGCGCTATAACATGGCAAACAAATCAGACGTCGTGAAGTCAGGGGAGGCTGATGGTCAGTATTATCATGTAAAAGATGCCTGGCTGGTAGGTGCGATTTTAAGGCAGAAGTTTGACGCAGGGGGTTATGACGAATTAACCCTGCAAGCTGCCAATAATTCTATTGCCAGTTCTTTTGCAAAAATTTCTGGAGCAAACCCAACATTTGGGAGTGGTGATAATTATTATGGAAATCACACAAATGGCAAGGCATTCAGAATAATTTCTCAAGGGGAATTTTACCCCACGGAAAACACTATTGTTGCACACGCACTAGTATATTCAAATGGTAATGATATATTTAGCTATGATACTGGTGCTCATACAGATTTTGAAAGTTATCGAAGTGTCATCCGTCCCGCTTATATCTGGGATAAATTCAACCAGACCGGGGTAGAACTCGGATGGTTTAGACAGGATAACAAAACTCAAGAGCAGACATATAGTGAATCCGGTTACAAAACAACATTGTATCATGCGCTCAAAGTTAATACATCAATCCTAACCTCAAGGCCAGAAATTCGGTTCTATACAACGTATATCCGGGCAAACCAAAACGAGATATCGAATTATACATTCAACGATAATAAAAAAGATCAATTGTCTATTGGCGCTCAGGCTGAGGTGTGGTGGTAACTATCGGTTAATATAAAGGAAATATAATACAGGAAGAAAATACTCCTGGGAGGGTTTTATATCGTAGTCATTCACGAGGATTATTATGTGATAACTGTCACGTTTTGACAAAAGATGGGTTAATTTTATTGCCTGTAACTATGTATATAGTATATTGTTGGCAAATATGTAGTACAGGCGTGTAACTGGTAATGCAGGCAAGACCTGAAATTCTCCCCCTGATTTGGGGTGAGAATTTCAGGTCTTTTTTTTTGCTCATGAGGCAACTTATGGATCATCTAAATACTGGGCGTACAATTCTCAAATTAGTCGGCGGAGCAGGCAACATCGAACACATTGAACATTGCTCAACCAGATTACGCTTAAGCTTGTATGACAATGCTAAAGTTGAAGTGTCTGACCTCAAAAAATTACCTGATGTAATGGGTGTCGTGACAAATGTGCAGTGTCAGATAGTCATTGGCAAAGACGTTGTTAAAGTGTTTGATGCGATTAGATCGTTAATGGCTAATGATGCTGACGCGAAACAGAAACCAGTAACCAAGAAAAAATGGAATGCATGGTTGATTGATTTTGTTATCAGTATCTTTCAACCACTCATACCTGCAATTGCAGGTGGCGGCGTGCTGAAATCCATTTTAATTATTTTGAATATGGCTGGATGGCTGACTAAAGACAGTTCGACATATCAAATTTTGGACTGCATCGGAACCGCGCCTATTTATTTTTTACCCTTACTTATCGCCATCACTACTGCGAATAAGCTTAAAGTTAATCCATTAGTTGCATTGACTGCTGTCTCAGTCTTGTTGTTGCCCACATTTACTACCCTGGCAAAACAAGGTGCAACGTTAATGACTTTCGATATTACGAACGTCTCCTATGCAGCGCAGGTGTTTCCCGCAATTCTTTGTGTTATTTTTTATGCACAAACGGAATCTCTTTTTAATCGTTATACGCCTAATGCATTACGTGGTTTCTTATCGCCCATGTTATCGCTGGTTACGACGGTCCCCGTCACATTGCTTATCCTTGGGCCATTAGGTTTTGAAATGGGGTCTCTGTTAACGCATCTGATCCTTTGGATGCATGGCAAATTTGGATTCATCGCAACAGGCTTACTTGCTGGCGGACTGCCATTTATTGTAGCGGCCGGTATGCATAAACCTTTCCTCCCTTATGCCATAATGTCAATGGGGCAAACAGGTAAAGAATCATTGTATAACCCAGCTTCCTTAGCTCACAATATCGCTGAAGCAGGAGCCTGCCTTGCCGTTTCGCTAAAAAGCAAAGATAAAATGTTTAAAGGGACTGCTCTTTCCTCTGGAATATCAGCGCTGTTTGGCATTACTGAACCTGCACTTTACGGGATTACTTTACTGCATAGGCCAGTACTGATCTCCGTGATGCTGGGGGCAATGGTCGGTGGCTCCTTCATGGGATTTATGATGGTCTCAGCTTATGCAATTGTAGCGCCGAGCCTTGCCAGTATCTCAATTTTTGCGTCACCGGATAATCCAACCAGTTTGATATATGCAATCATCGGCGCACTTGTTGCATTCTGCCTGGCATTTTTATCAACATTATTCTTCTGGAAAGAAAAAACGACAACGCCCCATCCAGAGGAGGAGATGCCCAAATTTGAGAAGACTGAAGTCACTGCTAATCCAGTCTTAATGAATGACTTTACCTTTACCAGTCCGGTTGAAGGGAAAGTCATCCCCCTGACAGAGGTCAACGACGATGTATTTTCTTCAAAAATCATGGGGGATGGTATCGCTATCGTTCCAACGGTAGGAGCACTCTATGCACCTGCCGATGGCGTTATTGAGCATGTGTTCGAAAGTGGCCATGCAGCCAGCATGATGACTACCCATGGAGTAGAGGTTATCTTTCATATAGGAATTGATACGATACAAATGAACGGTCAAGGCTTTCACCCGAAAATTACAGATGGCCAACACGTTAAAGCGGGTGAACTATTAATCGAATTTGATATTGATGAAATAACTAAAGCGGGTTATGACCCTGTTGTAATAATGGTTATTACCAATAGCGATCGTTTTATGATGAAGCCGTCAAACGATCATACCAATACACTCCAGCAGTTTAATATTTTTTCATTAAAAGAGGCTTGATATTATGTCGAAATCTATTCTTCCCAAGAATTTTTTATGGGGTGCAGCCATTGCAGCCAATCAGGCAGAGGGTGCATGGAACGTTGACGGCAAAGGGCCTTCTGTTGCAGATGCAGTTGCCTATAAGGCGCATCTGAGCACGAGCGATTATGCCGGCCATATGGCCGTATCTGATCAAAACGTGAGTGATGCGCTTGAGGGGAAGAATGATCAAAATTACCCTAAACGCAGAGGCATAGATTTTTATCATCGTTACAAAGAAGACTTAGCGCTTTTTGCCGAAATGGGTATAAAAGTCCTGCGCGTATCAATCGCATGGTCACGAATCTTCCCTACAGGTGAAGATGAGCAACCGAATGAAAAAGGATTACAGTTCTATGAAAATATGTTCACTGAAATGCGCAAACTTGGCATTGAACCATTGGTTACGCTCTCACATTATGAAATGCCATTAGCATTGAGTGAGAAATATAATGGCTGGGTCCACCGAAATGTTGTTGATGCGTTTGTACGCTATTCAAATGTGTGCTTTGACCGTTACAAGAATTTGGTACGTTACTGGTTGACATTCAACGAAATTGATAGCATTCATCGGCATCCTTTTACGACAGCGGGTGTCCGCGAAGAGAAAAGTCTACCGGGAGAAAGCACGCAGGATATTTATCAGGCGTTGCATCATCAGTTTGTTGCTTCGGCCTTAGCGACAAGAGACTGCCACGAAAAGATACCTGGCAGCCAGGTCGGATGTATGCTTACTAAGTTAACAACGTACCCACTGACCTGTCATCCTGCTGACGTGGAAGCCACTCTGAAAAAAAATCTCGAAAACTATTTTTATTCAGATGTTCAGATTAAAGGCGAATATCCACCATTAATTAAGCGGGACCTGGAGCTGCGGAATATCAAGATAAAAATGCAGCCGGATGATTTGGAAACGTTACGTCGCTATACTGTAGATTTCCTTTCATTCAGTTATTATATGTCCATCACGGAATCTGTTCAGTCCGATGCAGAGCGCACGGCAGGAAATACTATCATGGGTGTAAAAAACCCTCATCTACCGGCTTCTGAATGGGGATGGCAAATAGATCCTGTAGGGCTTAAAATTTCGCTACTGGAGCTTTACGATCGATATCAAATCCCTTTATTTATTGTTGAAAACGGGTTTGGGGCAAAAGATACAGTGGTTGATGGGAAGATTCATGACGATTACCGTATTAATTATTTCCGTGCGCATTTTGAGCAGATGATTGAAGCTGTCAAAGAAGGTGTCGATTTAATAGGGTATACGAGTTGGGGAACAATTGATATTATTAGTGCTGGCACGTCGCAAATGACCAAACGCTATGGTTTTATTTATGTAGATCAAGATGACGAGGGGAACGGTTCTTTGAATCGGTTACGCAAAGACTCCTTCTATTGGTATCGCAAGGTTATAGCGACGAACGGGACTGATTTAAGTTAATCATTGCTACCGCGGGAACTGAGATGAAAGTTAAAAAGTCCTTAAATAACAGCATGCTGCTTGCTGAGAATGACGGAAAAGAGATGATACTCTTTGGCAAAGGTATCGGTTTTAACACCAAGCCAGGGACAATTATCGACTTGCAAAGTGTCGAACAGGTCTTTATGCCTTTGGATACCCTCAAGTCGCGACATTATCTGTCACTAACGGACACAATTCCCGCGGATTTCTTTGAGATCACTCATGAAATTGTTAAGATGGCTCAAGCTCATTACAGCGAAAAGCTTAATTCAGTTTTACTATTCACCCTCGCGGAACACTTGCATTTTGCTGTTGAACGCTGTAAGACAAATACGAACATTGCGAATAAACTGACCTGGGAAATAAAGCGTTACTATCAGAAAGAGTATAGCATTGGCGAGCTGGCAAGAGATTTGGTATCAGCTAAGTTTGCGGTGAGTCTTCCTGATGACGAGGCTGTACACATTGCTTTTCATATTATCAATGCAACTTTTCAATTTGATGAGACTAACGCACATAAGCAAGTAGAGTTAGTTAACAGAATTGCTGAAATTGTTCGTTATAAACTCAATCAAAATATTGATGTGAATTCAATTCACTATGCCAGATTTATTACGCATTTAAGATATTTCGCTGAAAGGGTATTAAATAATAGCCTTGCAACAGAAGAAACTGACGACTTCTATAATGAGTTAATTCGTTTCCATCCAAAAGCGATGGTGGTTGCTGAGGTGATTCGTGACTTTATAAAAAGCAATTACGCCATTGCTATTCCTAATGATGAACTTACCTGGTTAGGTATACATATCAGTAAACTCAGTAAATATTCAAAGTGAAATTTTAGTTTGGGAACAGGAGATAGGTCAGAGATTGATGCCATGGCGATAAGATGATTCACTCTGGAGCGCTCATCTTCGTTTACGTAGCGCATTAAGCAGCGCCTGTGTGGCATCAGAAGACGTTCCGGATGGCGAACAAACCAGTCCAAACTCACGATGAATAGCCGGCGTCACTGGCACCACGCACAGGTTGCGTAAGGTCTCCGGCAGGGCGGATTCCGGTACCAGCGCGACGCCCATCTCTTCGCCGACCAGTTTACAGGCGCTTATCCAGTCGCGAACCGTCACGCGGATATCAGAGAGTTGCAACCCGGCCTTTTCCATCAGGCTTTTGCCATTCACGACACAGCCGCCCGTCGCCAGAACAAAGGGCTGGTCCGCCAGCGCCTTTAGCGTTATGCCATCAGCTTTCGCATGCTGTGCCAACCGATGGCTGGCGGGCAGGACCGCGACCCATGCATCCTGTCCTAGTACCACCTCTGCACGTCCGGGAACGGGATTCATGACCACCCCAAGTTCAACGGTGTCTGCGGCAAGCCACGCTTCGACTTCTTCGTCAGAGCCTTCCAGCACAACAACGTCAATACCCGGATGCAGGCGCTTAACGTCGCGCAGCAGGCCGGGCAACAAGGTAGACGTCACGGAGGGAAAACTGGCCAGCCGAATGCGCCCGCGGGTGACGTTCCGGCCCCGATCAGCCAGTTCGCGGATAACGTTCAGCTGCGAAAGCATGTTTCTGGCATGTTCCACCACCTGCTCACCCAGGGCGGTAATCCCGATGTATCGTCGCTCACGGGTAAATACCGGAAAGCCCAGAGAAGCCTCCAGCTGGGCAATGGCCTGGCTGGCGCCGGACTGGGTCATGCCTATCTCCTCGGCAGCACGTGAGATATTGCCGGCATCCGCCACGGCTACCAGCAGGCGCCAGTGTAAAAGATTCATCATGATTATCAGTAGCTCAGCTAATAGTTCTTTTCTATATCATTAATTTTACAGTGCGATCGGCGTTAAATACAGTGTGCTGAGGATCGTGCAGGACGTTGTCCGACGGCTTTACACATTAACGGAGACAAGATGAAACTTTATTACGCGCCAGATACCTGTTCATTATCACCGCACATCGTGCTGCGCGAGCTGAACCTTGAATTTGAACTGGTGAGAGTCAACAACAGAAGCAAGATCACCGCTGATGGTCGCGACTTCCTCACCATTAACCCGAAAGGGTATGTTGCTGCGCTTGAGCTGGATGATGGGCAGATCCTCACCGAAGGGCCGGCGATGGTGCAGTACCTCGCCGATCGTAAACCCGAATACGGCCTGGCGCCACGCGCGGGCAGTTGGGAAAGGGTGCGCCTGCAGGAATGGCTTAACTTTATCACCAGTGAAATACACGCGGGTTCGGCGCCGCTGTTTAACTCCGCGCTGGCGGAAGATGTCAAAACGATTTTTCGAGACAAGCTATTCCGACGCTTCGATTTTCTGCAGACGACGCTCAGCGAAAAAACCTATCTGACTGGCCCGTCCTTTAGCGTGGCGGATGCCTACCTCTTCACGGTGCTGGGATGGTGCAAATTCTTCGCGATCCCACTGGATCGCTGGCCAGCGCTATCGTCGTATATGGAAATAATAAATGCCCGTCCTGCTGTACAGGCGGCATTACGGGCTGAAGCGTCTCAACAGGGCAGGTAGAAGGCGACATGCGTAGAGAAGGCCGCACAAGAGAGGCGGCCTTTGGCGTCAGATTGCCAGTTCAGGCATCTGCGCCATCACAAACGCGAAAACTTTTTCCGCGTCGAGTGAGGCATAGGGCAGACTTTCAATCACCGCAATAGAACGAGCGTCGCCAACAATCCCTCTTATCTCCGCGACCTTATACTGAATATGCGGCGCAATGAGAAATCCGTCGAAAGCGGGCGCCACGCTGGCAAAATTTTCCAGGCCCACTGCGCTGACAATGAGAGGATGGCCCTTTTTTTCCGCCAGTAACTGTATCTTTTTGGCGAGAGAATTGGCAGTGTTGCCAAACAAACAACATATCAGAAGCTTTTTCATGGTTTTACCTCCTGAGAATTAGTCACAGGATATGACTCGCCATGCGCATAAAATGAGCGCCACCTCATAATTGCGTGAAGAATTCATCATGATGATGCTGACCTTTCTGGCAAAGATGACCGATAGCGAAGATCTTGATAAAGGTCACTGCCACGCCGTGGCGGCGCTTCGTCGTCTGCTGTGGCAGAAGAGGGAGATCAGTGACTGAGTAGGGTGTCCGGGTGGAAATTCCCCGCCGGCCAGTGCCGGCGGGGGGAGTTGACGATTATTCCCAGCGTTTCAGCAGCAGGCTGGCGTTAACGCCGCCAAAGCCAAAACCGTTCGACAGCGCATAACGCATTTTCTGCGGGCGGGCCTGCAGCGCCACCAGATTGAGACCTGCCGCCTCTTCATCGGGGTGATGCAGGTTCAGCGTCGGCGGCACCACCTGATCGCGCAGGGCCTGAATGGTGAAGATGGCCTCGATCCCGCCGGCCGCGCCTAACAGATGGCCGGTGGCGGATTTCGTCGAGGTAATGGCGACCGGATGGGCGCCAAACAGCGTTTTAATCGCCGCCAGCTCACCTTTATCACCTACCTGCGTTGAGGTGGCGTGGGCGTTGATATGGTCAATCTCGTCGACGGTCACCCCGGCCTGGCGAATAGCGGTCTCCATGGCCCGACGTGCGCCGTTCCCGTCTTCCGGGCCAGCGGTCAGGTGATAAGCATCTGCGCTGGTGCCGTAGCCCACCAGCTCGGCCAGCGGCGTGGCGCCGCGCGCCAGCGCGTGCTCCAGAGATTCGATCACGATAAGCCCCGCGCCTTCTCCCATCACAAAACCATCGCGGTCACGGTCAAAGGGGCGGGAAGCGGCTTCCGGCTGGTCGCTGGAGGCGCTGGACAGCGCCCTTGCTGCGGCAAACCCGGCAAGGCTAACGCGATGAATCGCCGCTTCCGCGCCGCCGCAGAGGGCGATATCCGCCTCGCCGCTGCGGATCATCCGCGCCGCATCGCCAATGGCCTGGGCGCCAGCCGCACAGGCGGTGACCGGCGCGCCGATGGGCCCCCGGAAACCGTGGGCGATAGACACATGCCCGGCGGCCAGGTTGGCCAGAAAAGAGGGGATGGTGAACGGCGAGAGGCGACGCGGCCCGCGTTCATCGGTGGTATGTACCGCATTGGCGATCTCGCTGAACCCGCCGATCCCGGTGGCGATCACCGTGGCGGTGCGTTCCTGTTCGGCCTCGGATGCTGGCGACCAACCGGCCTGGGCCAGCGCTTCGCGGGCGGCGACCAGCGCAAACTCAATAAAGCGATCCATCTTTTTGCGCTCTTTCGCCGGGATGGTCGCCAGCGGGTCGAAGCCGTGCAGCGGATCGCTGTCAATGGACGGCACCTGGCCGGCCATTTTGCAGGGAATATCCGCGACCAGCTGCTCGCTG
Organism: Klebsiella sp. PK18; assembly: GCF_057784655.1. NCBI lineage: Bacteria > Pseudomonadati > Pseudomonadota > Gammaproteobacteria > Enterobacterales > Enterobacteriaceae > Klebsiella > Klebsiella sp. PK18. The sequence goes on from NZ_CM173493.1 coordinate 2,585,576, forward strand.
AGCCGGGTGATCCCTGACTTTCCTGCCAGCAGCGACTGCCAGACGTGCTGTACACCGCAGCCCAGCGGGCTGACAATCCCCATCCCGGTGACGACAATGCGTTTAACGGAAACGCCCATAATTAACTCTCCTGTAGTATCAGTGTGCCGGCGGCTTTTTCATCAAGGGAACCAGCAGCGCGGCAAGCAAAAAACCCATCATGATGAGGTAGAAAGCATCGGAAAATGCCTGGGTTCGCGCCTCCCGCAGCGCCAGCGCGGAAAGATTTTTCAGCGCCGCCGTCTGCGCGGCATCCGGCGAGATCCCCTGGACGGTGAAGTTTGCCGCGCTGCGCTGAACAAAATCGCTCATTGCCAGGTTGGCGTTATTCAGATGGTCCGCCAGGCGGCTGTAGTGCAAATTGGTTCTGTCGTTAAGCACCGTGCCGCACAGGGCGATGCCGATGGCGCCCCCGAGGTTGCGCATCAGATTAAACAGCCCGGAGGCCAGCTTGAGGCGCGCGGGCGGCAGGCTGCCCAGCGTCAGGGTCACCGTTGGCGCGACGGCAAACTGCTGCGCCAGTCCACGAAAGGCCTGCGGGAGCAGCAGCTGATCCGCCCCCCAGTCGTGGGTGATCGGAACAAAGCTGTACATCGACACCGCAAAGCCGATCAGACCGGCCATCAGCAGCCAGCGCAGGTCGACGCGGTTGGCGAGCCACGAATAAAACGGAATAGACATGACCTGGAACAGGCCGGTGGAAAATACCGCCAGGCCGATCTCCAGCGCGCTGAAACCGCGCACGCTCCCCAGATACAGCGGGGTTAAATAGATGGTGGCGAAGATGCCGACGCCGGCCATAAACGAGAAATAGCAGCCGAGGCTGAAGGTTCGATCCTGCAGGGCACGGAGATCCATCACCGGCTGCGGATGGCGCAGGGTGCGGATAACAAAGGCCACGCCGCAGAGCAGGGCGACCCAGGCGGTGGTCGTCAGGGTCGCGTCATCAAACCAGCCCCAGCGCGGACCTTCTTCGAGGGTATATTCCAGGCAGCCGAGGGACAAGGCCAGCAGCAGAATACTGAGATAGTCGGCGCCGCGCAGCAGAGTGGGGTCGGCGCTGTCTACTTTTACCAGCAGCGGCACTGCCACCGCGATGTAAATCCCCGGAACCACGTTGATAAAGAACAGCCAGTGCCAGTTGTAGTTTTCGGTGATCCAGCCGCCCACCGTTGGACCCAGCGTAGGGGCGAGGGAGGCCAGGCCGCCGATCGTCGCCGCGGCAATAACCCGCTGTTTGCCCTGGAAAAAGGCGAAAGCGGTGGTGAACACCAGGGGGATCATCGACCCGCCCGCCAGTCCCTGCAGGGCGCGGAAGGCGATCATACTCTGGATGTTCCACGCCCAGCCGCACAGCAGGCTCATCAGCGTGAAGCCCGCCGCGGAAGCGGCAAACAGCCAGCGGGTCGACATGACCCGGGCCAGCCAGCCGGAAAGCGGGATAATAATGATCTCGGCGATCAGGTAGCTGGTTTGTACCCAGACGGTTTCATCGTCGCCCGCCGACAGGCCGCCGCCAATATCCCGCAGCGAGGCTGAGACGATCTGGATGTCGATAAGGGCAATAAACATCCCCACGCACATGCTGGCGAAGGCGAAGATCTTCTTCGCCGTCGGCATCGACAGACCCTGCGGGGCGGACAGCGCCTGAACGGTGCTCATCGAGGGCTCTTTTCGTTCACGGTGACGATCACCGACAGTCCCGGGCGCAGGACGTCAAGCTTTGCCCCGTCACCTTCCAGCGCAATGCGGACCGGCACCCGCTGCACGATTTTAGTGAAATTCCCGGTCGCGTTCTCCGCCGGCAGAATGCTGAAGCGTGAGCCGGTCGCCGGCGCCAGGCTGGCGACATGGCCCTTAAAGGTATGGTTCGGCAGCACATCGGCGACGATGGTCACCGGCTGGCCGGCACGCATATGCGCCAGCTGGTTTTCCTTGAAGTTGGCGTCAATCCACAGGCCGTGTGCGGGCACCAGGGAGAGCAGTTGCGTGCCGCTGCTGACGAACGAGCCGGACCACGCGCGGCGGTTGCCAATCACCCCATCGAACGGCGCGCGAATGTCGGTATAGCTGAGGTTCAGCCTCGCCATCTCGAGGTTAGCCTGGGCCTGCGCCAGGGCAGCCAGGGTTTGCTGCTGGCGAGCATCCAGCACCGCCAGCTGACGTTCGGCCACGGTTTTATCCGCTTTGGCCTTCTCCTGCTCGGCGTGGGCCCGGCGATAATCGGCGGAGGCGTTATCGCGGATCTGTGCGGAAATCGCGCTCGACGCGGCCAGGGCGTTATAGCGTCGGTTGTCGTTAGCCAGTTTTTCGGTTGCCGCCGTGGCGGCCAGTAACGAGGCCGCAGAGCCGGCAATGGTCGCCTGCTGAAGCTGGCGGGTAGCCTGGATATCGGCCAGCGCGGCCTGCTGCGCCGCCACTTCTCCGGCGGCTTTCGCGAGGGCGGCGCGATAATCGCGGTCGTCAATGCGGATCAACAGGTCACCTTTTTTCACCGCCATATTGTCCTGCACCGCCAGCTGCTGGATATAGCCGGAGACTTTGCTGGAGATGGCGCTAATGTCGCCGCCGACATAGGCATCATCGGTGGTCTGCATAAAGCGCCCGGTATGCCACCAGTAAGCGCCGTAGCTCGCTGCCGCCAGGGCGGCAGCGCCCAGGGCCGCCAGGACAAGAATATTTTTCTTACTGGTCGGATTCATTGCTGGCATCTCTGTAAGGTTCAGGCTGGAATTTTTGCCCGCTATCGCCTTCGCGTTTGCGCAGCAGATATTCATGACGATATTTCATCAGCGGCGAGGCGGCGGGGCCCGGCACCATGGCGTATTTACCCGGAATAATCTCTTCACCGGTCGCTTTATCCACCATGACTGGCTCCACCCGTCGCTGGGTGGCGGTTTCCACCAGCTGCATCTGACGGCCTTCGGGGGCGAAGTGGCGGTTACCCCATTCCGCCAGCGCCAGCAGCACCATGCGAAAATCGCGGCCGCGTTGCGTAAGGTGGTATTCGTAGCGCGGCGGGGTGCTGCTGTAGCACACCTTCTCCAGCAGCCCGTCGTCGACCAGCGCCTTCAGGCGGCGCGACAGAATATTGGGCGCGACGTTGCTGCTTTTCTGGAACTCGTCAAAGCGGGTAAAGCCCGCGAAGGCGTCACGCAGGATCATGATGCTCCAGCTGTCGCCGATGCGGCCAAGGCTGCGGGCAATGGGGCAGGGAGCGTGGCAAAGCGGTTCATTTTTCATGGGCTGTCCAGTAACCAGGTGGCTTTTGCCAGCAAATTGACATAGTCACTATCAAAATGCAAGTTACTCTTCACGGTACCCAAGGGAGAAGCCGCTCCCGTTTCGCTACGTCGTTTCTCCTTTGAATGCCGAAAAGAGGGACAGTCGCCGCCACCTTATTCCTGCTTTGCCGTAATAAGAGATAAAAATCGCTGATGGCGGATGAAACATTTTAATAATGATAGAAATCGATGTGGTGGGTAATGACCTTTATTAAGGGATGCGATATAAAGTACGGCGAAATGCAAATTAACATTCTCATAACTTATAAAGGTTAAATAAATGAAGCAGGTGGGTATTGTTGGCTGGCGGGGAATGGTAGGCTCTGTATTACTGCAAAGAATGATCGAAGAAAATGATTTCGACGATATTTCAGCGCATTTTTTTAGTACCTCAAGTGCGGGCGGTGTGGGCCCGGTTATTAATGGTAAAAGCGACATCCTTAAAGATGCGAATTCCCTTAGCGCCCTCGCCGAAATGGATATCATCATCACCTGTCAGGGCGGGGATTATACCAAAGCCATCTATCCAGCGTTAATTAACCATGGCTGGCAAGGTTACTGGATTGACGCCGCTTCGGCGCTGCGGATGGATGAAAAAGCCTGCATTATTCTCGACCCGGTCAACCGCGATAATATCGATCGTGCCGTGAAAGCAGGAGTGAAACTGTTTGTTGGCGGCAACTGCTCCATTACGCTGAGCCTGATGGGGCTGGCCGGGCTGATCAAGGCTGACCTGATCGAATGGATGAGCGTGATGACCTATCAGTCTGCCTCCGGAGCGGGCGCCAAACAGGTGCGGGAATTAATCGCGCAAAGCGCTTATATCAGTCAGCATTTATCTGCGGATGAACTGACGGCATCAGGTTCCGTGCTGCCTTTAGTCAATAAAGTGAGTGAGTTGATTAATAGCGCCGGCATGCCGGTGGAGAATTTTGGCGTCCCGTTGATGGGCAGCATCATTCCCTGGATCGACAGCGATTTAGGCGATGGAAACAGCCGCGAAGAATGGAAGGGCGAGGCGGAAACCAATAAAATTCTTGGCCTTGCGCCCGGCACCATTCCGGTCAATGGCTTATGCATTCGGGTCGGCGTGATCCGCTGCCACAGCGCTGCCATTACCCTTAAACTTAAACGTGAGGTCAGCGAAGCGGAATTCGCTGAGTTAGTCACCCATTCCCATCCATGGGTAAACTATGTCCGCAATAATAAGCAAGAGAGTGTCAGTCAATTGACCCCGGCTGCTATTAGTGGTTCGCTGCAGGTAGGAATTGGCCGCTACAAGAAAATGTCGTTAAATAATGAACCCGTCTACTCGGTGTTAACGGTTGGCGATCAGCTATTGTGGGGCGCTGCGGAACCCCTGCGCCGCATGTTAAATATCCTGCTGGGCAAAATATAGTTACGGTCATCCGGGGAAAGCCCTCGCGCGCAGGCGGTTAAGACAAATGTTTAACGAAGCGTTTGCGGACCTCCTTGTAGCCGTTATTTTCATAAAATTGATGCGCTCTGATTCTTTTTTCACTGCTTGAAAGTTCGATCTGAGCGCATTGTTTATCGCGGGCGAGGCGCTCTGCGGCATGGAGAAGTTGCTGGCCTATCCCTGATCCACGTGATGATTCCTCGATGACCAGCGCGGAAATTAATGCCCATAAACGGTTCTCATGTACCGGTAAAATAAAATTGATAACGATTACGCCACACACGGCGTTTTCTGTTTCCGCCACCAGCGCACTCATCATACTCTGCGGGGCAGTGATGCGTTGTTCTAAGATCGCCGTCTCCGTCTGATAGCCCAGCTGCAGAAATAGCGTTTTCAGCGAGGGGATATCTTTTGATTCAGCCGCTCTGATGAACACCATGGTCTTCGACTCCAAATAGCGTGTTACCGGACCGGAAGCGGGCCGGTGGATACCTTATTCTCCGGTCCGCTCCCGTATACGCCACTCAGTCCATCAGACTGACCTGGGCGGCGACAATGCGCCAGCCGTAGGGGAAGCGTACCCAGGTCTGCTGCTGGCGGCCCAGGCGGGCGCTGCCTTCGCGGGTGAACTCGGTGCTGCACACCGCCATATCCGCGCCAAAGGTAGTAATGGTGGTATGGCGCAGATCGCGGGCCAGACCGGCGGCGGGGCGGGCGGCGCGAAAGGCGCGGATCGCCTCGATGCCATACAGATTTTCGCCGGCTCCCAGCCGTACGGTGCGCGGGTCGTGCCAGAACAGCGCATCCAGCGCCTCGATGTTATTGCTGACCAGCGCCTCTTCATACTGATAAAACGCCGCCGTCACCTCGGCGAGGATCGCCGGGCGGTCTACATTATCCAGATTGATCATGCTGCACTCTCCGCCACTCGGGCATCGGTAATGCCCATCGCTTCCAGCGCCCGCGCGGCGCGAAGACAGGCTTGTTCGTTAAACGGCGCGGCAATCAGCTGCAGGCCAATCGGCTTGCCGCTGGCGGTGCGCAGGGGGACGGTCACCACCGGCAGGCCGAGGAAGGAGATCGGCTGCGTTAGCATTCCCATGCTGGCGCGCACCGGCAGCGGCTGGCCGTTAATCACCATCTCCTCCGCGCCTATCGGCGTGGCGCTGCATGGGGTGGCCGGAGCAATCAGCACGTCGGCCTGGCTGAACAGGGATTTCATCGCCTGGCGGGCATGGCGACGGAAACGCTGGGCCTGCAAGTACCATGCGGAGGGGATCATCGCCCCGGCCAGCAGCCGCTCGCGGGAGTGAGGTTCAAAGCGCTCGGGCGAGTGGCGAAGATCCGTCAGGTACTGATTGCCGCCTTCGCTGGCGCTGATGATAAAGGCCGCCGAGCGGGCCAGCGCGGCATCCGCGAACTGCAGCTCGCTGTCGGCGCCCAGCGCGTGGGCGACCCGATCCACGGCCGCCCGGGCGTCGTCATCGCACCAGGTGGTGAAATAGCCGCCCAGCCGCGCGCAGCGCAGCCCCTCCAGTCCGCGCTCCAGCAGATTGCCGGTGCGCTCGCTGGCTTTATCAGCCTGAAAGTCATCGGCCGGGTCGCGCCCCTGCAGAGCGTCATACACCGCGGCGAGGTCGGCCACCCGGCGGGCAAAAGGACCAATATGATCCAGACTGGCGACAAACGGATGGCTGCCAGAGCGCGAAAGGCGGCCGAAAGTGGGTTTCAGGCCAAAGATCCCGCACAGCGACGCGGGGACGCGGATCGAGCCGTTGGTGTCGCTGCCGAGGCTGAAATGGACCAGCCCGGCCGCCACCGCCGCGGCCGAACCGCCGGACGATCCGCCGGCGATCCGCGACAGATCGTGCGGATTGCGCGTCGCGCCATAGTGGCTGTTTTCAGTGGTAAAGCCGTAGGCGTAGGCGTCCATATTGAGCATCCCGCTGAGCAGGGCGCCGGCGCTGTGCAGCTGGCGCACCGCCCAGCTGTCGCTGGTCGCCGGCGGCCGGTCGCTCAGCAGTTCCGCCCCGGCGAGGGTGGTATGCCCGGCGACATCAAACAGATTTTTCACTGCGTAAGGAATCCCTGCCAGCGGCGGCAGGGGGCGCTTTTCCCGGCGCAGGGCGTCAATGCTGTCGGCCTCCGCCAGCATGCGCTGGGCGGTGACCTCGGTCCAGGCGTTGATCTGCGGATTCACGCGGGCGATGTCGTCCAGCGTCTGGCGGGCGATCTCCCGGGCGCTCAGTTCGCCCTCGTGCAGCGCACGCTGGATCTCGGCGATGGTGAAGTGATGAAGAGTCATGCTTTATACACCCCCGCAATCTCCTCGCGCGGCCCGAGGGGATAGTCCATCAGCGGCTGCGCCATGGCGGCGATGCGGGCAAACTGGCGCTCCAGCTCTTCACGACGCGGCGCATCCAGCTCCATATCCAACAGGTGAGTCATCTGCGTCAGATACTCGCTCCAGTCAGGCTGTGTGGTCATAGTCTGCTCCTTAGTATCCGGCGGCGGCGCCGTTGCTGCGTGGATCGGTCGCCCCTTCAAGCAGGCCGTTGGGATGGCGGACAATGGCGCCGGCGTGGCCCATTGCTTCGCTGAAATCAGCCAGCACTTCCACTTCGTGCCCCAGCTCGCGCAGGCGCGCGATACAGGCGGGGGCAAAGCGTCCCTCCAGTTTCAGTGAATCGGAGGACTGGCCCCAGGTGCGGCCCAGCAGCCAGCGCGGACGGGAGATGCTCTCCTGCAACGGCACCCCCTGCAGGATATAGCGGGTAAACAGCGCCGCCTGAGTTTGCGGCTGACCGTCGCCGCCCATCGAGCCATAGACCATCACCCGGCCATCGTTCAGGCGGGCGGCGGCAGGGTTGAGGGTATGGAATGGCTGTTTGCCAGGGGCCAGCGCCAGGAGATGCTGCGGATCGAGGCTGAAGGCCGCCCCGCGGTTTTGCCAGACGATCCCGGTGTCCGGGAGCACCACGCCGCTGCCGAACTCGTGATAGATACTCTGAATAAATGACACTGCCAGTCCGCTGTTATCCACGACGCCCATCCAGACGGTATCGCCCGGGCCTTTGCCGCGGCCCCAGGGGGAAGCGCTGGCGTCGTCGATGCTGTCGGCCAGCGGCTGCAGGGCTTCCGGGGTGAGCAACTGCTGTACATCCACATCCAGATGGCGTGGATCGGTGATATGCGCATCGCGCAGGGCAAATGCCCGCTTGGTGGCTTCGACAATACGGTGCACTGTTTGCGCGTCGTCGGCATCGGCCATGTTCAGGCGGTCGGTGATGCCAAGGATCGCCAGCGACACCAGTCCCTGCGTCGGCGGCGCAAGATTCCACAGCGTGCCCTGCTGGTGCTGGAGCGTCAGCGGCGCCGGACGCCGGGCGCGGTGGGCCTGCAGGTCGCCGAGGGTGATCGGCATCCCCAGCGCGGCCATACCCTGCGCGAGACGCTCGGCCAGCGGCCCGCGATAGAAACTGTCGAGACCGTCGCTGGCCAGCATGCGCAGGGTACCGGCGAGGGCGGGCTGGCGAAAGCGGCTGCCGGGCCGCGGGGCCTCGCCCGATACCAGCCAGGTTTCGCTGAAGCCCGGCTGATGGCGCAACTCTTCCAGTTTGCTGGCGGTGGCGTGGGCTTGCGAGGCGGTGACCGGAATACCGTCTTCGGCATAGCCGATCGCATCGGCCAGCAGGCGGGCCACCGGCAGCGCGCGGCCGGTTAAGTCCCGTGAAATACGCAGCGCCTCGTCCCAGCCGCTGACGGTGCCGGCGACGGTCAGCGCGGCCTGCGGTCCCCGGTGGGGAATATGCTGCTGTCCGGCGTAGGCCTCGAGGGTCGCCAGCGATCCGGCCGCCCCGCTGGCGTCAATGGCGATGGGGTCTCCCTCAGGCGGTACGATCAGCCAGAAGCCATCGCCGCCGAGGCCATTCATATGGGGATAGACGACGGCGATGGCCGCCGCGGCAGCCACCATCGCTTCAATGGCGCTGCCGCCCTCGCGCAGGATCGCCAGCGCGCTCTGACTGGCGAGGTGATGGGGGGCCACCGCCATGCCGTGGGTCGAAACGTTGCTACTGTGCATAAATTATCCTTTCTGAACGAATCACCCGCAGAACACTGCAAAAGCTGTTCCATCTCTGAACGTTTCGTTTCATTGATAAAAACAATGACCAGAATTTTCCCACTGGCACGCTATGTGTAAGGCATAGCAGATACAGTATGATGAGGGATGGATGATGAAACGAAAGTTACAGAGGCGCTATGCAACAACTCGATGAACGACTGAAAGGGCAATACGCCTCGCTGTCGCCGCAGGAGCAGCGGGTGGCGGATTTCATCTTTGACCACTTTGATGACCTGATAAGCTACAACAGCGCCGAGCTGGCGCAGCTGAGCGGCGTGTCGAAAGCCACCGTCAGCCGGCTGTTCAAGCGCCTCGGTTACGACAAATATAAGGATATGCGCGATGAACTGCGCACCCTGCGCCAGAGCGGGATGCCGCTCACCGACCAGCGCGACGCGGTGCAGGGTAACACGCTGCTGGCGCGCCATTATAAGCAGGAGATGGCGAACCTCACCCAATGGGTCAACGCCCTTGACGCCCGCCAGTTCGCCGAGGCGCTGACGGCGATGGTGGCCGCGCGCCGCATCGTGGTGGTGGGGATGCGTAACGCCTATCCGGCGGCGCTGCACTTGCGCCAGCAGCTGCTGCAGGCCCGCGGCCAGGTGCTGGTGCTGCCCCAGCCGGGTCAGAGTCTCAGCGAAGAGCTGGTCGATCTGACCGCCGATGATCTGGTGGTAATGATGGCGTTTCGCCGCCGGCCGCGAATAGTACGCCCGCTGCTGCAGCAGCTGCAACGCGACGGGGTGCCGGTCCTGTTAATGTGCGAGCCGCAGGCCCACAGCCTGTTTCCGCTCTCCCGCTGGCAGCTCTGCGCGCCGCTGGACAGCGTCTCCGCCTACGACAGCTATGCCTCGGTCAACAGCCTGATTAATCTGCTGGCCAATGCCTTTCTCCATGAAACGCTCGACAGCGGTCGTCCGCGCATCCACGATATCGCCACGCTTTATCAGCAACTGGACGAGCTGGAACAACGCTAATGGGGCGCCAGCGTGGTGCTGTGCATTATTATGGTGCAATAAAAACCACGTGATGGCGCCGCCGCTCTCTGAACACTTTCCCGTTAACGCTTGTCCTTTCTCACTTTTTGTTTTAATTCCTCGCCAACCCTCGCCTCGTCTGTATCTGGCACATTAGTTGCAAAAACAGATTCAAAGAATCTTTTGTTTCATGCTAACGTAACGGGTAAACATCATGAAGAAACTGTTGATCGCACTGGCCGGGGCCGCTTGTCTCCTTTCGTCTGTTTCTGCCGCGCAGGCTGACCAGCTCCAGGATATTGAAAAACGCGGCGTCATTCGTATTGCCGTGCCTCAGGATTTTCCGCCGTTCGGCTCGGTGGGCACCGACCTGCAGCCGCAGGGGTATGACATCGATATGGCGCGCTATCTGGCGAAATCGATGAAGCTCAAGCTGCAGCTGGTCCCGGTGACCAGCGCCAACCGCGTGCCGTATCTGCAGACCGATAAGGTGGACCTGGTGATCTCCAGCCTCGGCAAGAACGCCGAGCGCGAGAAGGTGATCGACTTCAGCCGCGCCTACGCGCCGTTCTTCCTCGGCGTGTTTGGCCCGAAAGGGGCGGAACTGAAGGACGCGGCCGCGCTGAGCGGCAAAAGCATCGGGGTGACCCGCGGGGCGGTGGAAGATATGGTGCTGACCAGCGTGGCGCCGCAGGCGGCGCAGATTAAGCGCTACGAGGACAATAACACCACGCTGTCAGCTTACCTGTCCGGTCAGGTGCAGTATGTCGCGACCGGCAATCTGGTGGTGGCGGCCATCTCCCGGCAGAACGCCGACAAAGCGCCGGTGCCGAGCTTTATGCTGAAGGACTCGCCGTGCTTTATCGGTCTGAAAAAGAACGAACCGGCGCTGAAGGCGAAAGTGGATACCCTCATCGAGCAGGGCATTAAGGACGGCACCCTCAACGGTCTGTCTGAGAAGTGGCTGAAAGCGCCACTGCCTGCCAGCCTCGGCGCGTAAGGTCTGTGATGACGGAGCAACTTCATTTCTCTGAGCTCTGGCCGCACTGGCCGGAGCTGCTGGCCGGCCTGTGGGTGACGGTGCAGTTGACGGTGCTGGCGACGATCGGCGGACTGGCGATCGGCATCCTCGGGGCGGCGATCCGCAGCGGGCGCCCGGGAATGCTCAGCCGGGTATGGGGCGGATATGTGGAAATCATCCGCAACACGCCGTTTGTGGTGCAACTCTTTTTTATCGTCTTTGGTTTACCGAACCTTGGACTGAAGATGACCGCCGGTGAAGCGGCGCTGCTGGCGATGGTGGTTAACCTCGGCGCCTATAGCACCGAGATCGTCCGCGCCGGTATTCAGGTGACGCCGAAGGGCCAGTGGGAAGCCGGTCGCGTGCTCGGGCTTAGCCGGACGCAAACCTTCGTTCGCGTCGTATTGCCCCCGGCGCTGCAGCGGATTTACCCGGCGCTGGTCAGCCAGTGCATCATCGTGATGCTCGGCTCGTCAGTGGTGTCGCAGGTCTCCTATGAGGAGCTGACCTTCGCCGCCAACCTGATCCAGTCGCGGACATTTTTGAGCTTTGAGGTCTATCTGGTGACCACCGGGATCTACTTAGCGTTATCGATAGCGATGCGCCAGCTGCTGATGGCGGCGGGGCGTAAATGGCTGGGGGTACAGGCCTGATGACCACTTTTACTGACTGGGACATTATCCGCAACCTGCTGCTGGCCGGTCGCTGGACGGTGCTGCTGTCGCTGGTCGCGTTCACCGGCGGGGCGCTGGTCACCTTACCGTTACTGCTGCTGCGCCTCACCGGCGGACGCCAGGTGAAACGGCTGATCCGCGGCTACATCGAGCTGTTTCAGGGGACGCCGCTGCTGATGCAGCTGTTTCTGGCATTCTTTGGCGTGGCGCTGTTCGGCATTGACGTCTCGGCGTGGACCGCCGCCTCGGTCGCTCTGACGCTCTACACCAGCGCCTTTTTGCTGGATATCTGGTTCGGCAGCATTCGCGCGCTGCCCAAAGGCCAGTGGGAGGCCTCGCGGTGTCTCGGGCTGAGCTTCGGCCAGACCTTGTACCGCGTGGTGGCGCCGCAGGCGCTGCGCATTGCCATCGCGCCGACGGTGGGCTTTGCCGTACAGGTGATCAAAGGCACGGCGCTGGCATCGATTATCGGCTTTGTGGAGCTGACCAAGGCCGGGACGATGCTGACCAACGTCACTTACCAGCCGTTTAAAGTGTTTGCCCTGGTGGCGCTGGGCTATTTCATTCTGTGCTATCCGCTGTCCCGCTACAGCCGCTATCTGGAGAACAAATTCAATGCCTCTCATCACCATTAATCAGATGCAGAAGTACTACGGCGACAACCATGTGTTGAAGGGCGTCGATCTGGATATCGACATGGGGGAAGTGATCTCGATCATCGGCCGCAGCGGCTCGGGTAAAAGCACCCTGCTGCGCTGTATCAATGGTCTGGAGGGCTACCAGGAGGGCAGTATCAAGCTCGGGGGCATGACCATCACCGACCGCGATTCACAGGCCCGGGAGATCAGCCGCTCCATCGGCATGGTGTTCCAGAACTTTAACCTGTTCCCGCACATGACGGCGCTGGAGAACGTCATGCTGGCTCCGCGGCGGGTACTGAAGAAGTCCCAGGCCGAATGCCGGGAGCTGGCGCAGCGGATGCTGGAGAAGGTCGGTCTTGGCGACCGTCTGGATTACTATCCGGCCAATCTCTCCGGCGGCCAGCAGCAGCGCGTGGCCATTGCCCGGGCGCTGGCCATGTCGCCGAAAGTTTTACTCTGTGACGAAATCACCTCGGCACTCGACCCGGAACTGGTGGGTGAAGTGCTGAAGGTGCTGGAGCAACTGGCGGCGGAAGGTATGACGCTGATCCTCGTCACCCATGAAATGAACTTTGCCCGCGAAGTGGGCGACCGCGTGGTGTTTATGCATCAGGGACGCGTCTGGGAGCAGGGCGACAGCAAAACGCTGTTCGCCAGCCCGCAGACCAGCGAACTGAAACAGTTTATCTCCTCGGTGCGCGGTCTTAACTAACGTAAGGAATGGCAGATGGATATCACTCAGTTTTCGCAAATTAACCCGCCGCAGCGCCTGCTGATGGGGCCGGGGCCGATCAATGCCGACCCGCGCGTGCTGCGCGCCATGTCGAGCCAGCTGGTTGGCCAGTACGATCCGGCGATGACCCACTACATGAATGAAGTCATGGCGCTCTACCGCGGTGTGTTTCGCACCGAAAATCGCTGGACGATGCTGGTCGACGGCACCTCGCGCGCCGGGATCGAAGCGATTCTGGTGTCGGCGATCCGTCCGGGTGACAAAGTGCTGGTGCCGGTGTTCGGCCGGTTTGGACATCTGCTGTGCGAGATCGCGCGTCGTTGCCGGGCAGAGGTGCACACCATCGAGGTGCCGTGGGGCGAGGTCTTTACGCCGGATCAGGTTGAGGACGCGATCAAGCGCGTGCGCCCGCGCCTGCTGCTCACCGTGCAGGGCGATACTTCCACCACCATGCTGCAGCCGCTGGCGGAGCTGGGGGAGATTTGCCGTCGTCACGAAGTGCTGTTCTATACCGACGCCACCGCGTCGCTCGGCGGTAACCCGCTGGAAACCGACGCCTGGCAGCTGGACGCCGTGTCCGCCGGGATGCAGAAGTGCCTGGGCGGTCCTTCCGGCACCTCGCCCATCACCCTCAGCCCGCGGATGGAAGAGGTCATCCGCCGCCGCCGCTGCATTGAGCAGGGGATCCGCACCGATGCGCATCACGACGGCGTCGACGAGATGATCTACTCCAACTATTTCGATCTCGGCATGGTGATGGATTACTGGGGGCCGGAGCGCCTTAACCACCATACCGAAGCGACCTCGGCGCTGTTCGCCGCCCGGGAGTGCGCGCGCCTGATCCTCCAGGAGGGACTCGACAACGGCATCGCCCGCCACAAACTGCACGGCGATGCGCTGCTGAAGGGCATCCAGGCGATGGGGCTCGAGACCTTTGGCGACCTGCGGCACAAAATGAATAACGTGCTGGGGGTGGTGATCCCCAACGGGGTCAACGGCGATCAGGTACGCAAACTGATGCTGGAAGATTTCGGCATTGAAATTGGCACCTCGTTTGGTCCGCTGCACGGTAAAGTCTGGCGCATTGGCACCATGGGCTATAACGCGCGTAAAGACTGCGTGATGCAGACGCTCAGCGCGCTGGAAGCGGTCCTGAACTACCTCAAGTTCACCACCACTCAGGGCGCGGCGATGCAGGCGGCCTGGGATCACTACCGCACCGAGGCCACCCTATGAGTGATACCGCCCGCCAGCAGGCGGAGAGAGAAGCGGCTGCCAGCCGGGTGATGGCGCGTGCCGATCGGCTGGCCACCCTTAGCGAAACCGCCGATGCCCTGACCCGGGTCTATCTGTCGCCCGAGCATCTGCAGGCCAACCAGTTGGTGGGCCAGTGGATGCAGGCTGCCGGCATGATGGTGTGGCAGGACAGCGTCGGCAACATCTGCGGACGCTATGAAGGACAACAGGAGGGGGCGCCGGCGGTGCTGCTGGGCTCTCATCTTGACACCGTGCGCAACGCCGGGCGCTACGACGGCATGCTCGGCGTGCTGGCGGCGATTGAGGTGGTCCAGCGTCTGCACCAGCAGGGGCGACGGCTGGCAAAGGCAATCGAGATCGTCGGCTTTGGCGATGAAGAGGGCACCCGCTTTGGTATTACCCTGCTCGGCAGCCGCGGCGTCACCGGCACCTGGCCTGAAAGCTGGCTGTCACAGTGCGATACCGACGGCGTGAGCGTCGCCCAGGCGCTGGTGAATGCCGGACTCGATCCGGCGCGGATCGGCCACGCGGCCCGTCATCCGCGGGATATCGCCGCCTATCTGGAACTGCATATCGAGCAGGGGCCGTGCCTGGAGCAGGCGGGGCTGGCGCTCGGCGTGGTGGAGGCGATTAACGGCGCCAGACGGCTGAACTGCCGCTTTACCGGCGAAGCTGGCCATGCCGGCACGGTGCCGATGCTCCACCGCAAGGACGCCCTCGCCGCGGCGGCGGAATGGATGGTGCAGGTGGAAAACCTGACCCGGCAGCGCGGCGGTAACCTGGTGGCGACGGTCGGCACCCTGCGCTGTGCGCCGGGCGCGGTGAACGTGATACCGGGCGAGGTGCAGTTGACGCTGGATATTCGCGGCCCGCAGGATGCGCCGCTGACGGCGCTGCTGGATGAGCTGCTGGGCGAGGCGCAGGCCATTGCCGGGCGTCGCCAGTTGCGTTTCGCCGCCGAGGAGTATTATCGCATCGCCGCCACCGCCTGCGACAGTCACCTGCAGGCGGTGCTGGGCGAGGCGGTGATGGCGGTGCAGGGGCGTTCGCTGACGCTGCCGAGCGGCGCAGGGCATGACGCCATCGCCATCGCCGAGCGCTGGCCATCGGCCATGCTGTTTGTGCGTTGCCTGGGGGGCGTCAGCCATCACCCGGCGGAGTCGGTCACCGCCGCCGACGTCGGACTGGCTATCGACGCTTTCTCCCGGGCGGTAGAGAAGGTGGCCGACGCCTGATCGCGCCGGTTGCCGAGCCCCGGCTGGCGGCTTCACACCGCCAGCTGGTTGACCACCTCGGCGACAGAGGTGATGGCATGGATGTTGCCGATCCCCGCGCCCACCGAGATATACCCCTCATCAGTATTCCCCTCCAGCATGCCCAGCCGCATCCCGCGCAGACCGCCCATCGCCTGGGCCAGCTCGGCTTTTGAGGCGCCGGCACGATCCATGGCCACCAGTGTGTCGCTCAGTTTGCCGGGCAGCGCGCGATAGTAGTCCGGCAGGGTACGGAACAGGCGCAGATCCAGACCGTTGGCGGCCACAATTTTCGCTTTCACCGAGTCGGGAACCCGGCTTTCGATGGTGCTGATAAATACCGAGCCGGCGAAAACCCCTTCCGCACCGAGGGCGTGGACGGCGCGCGCGCCCCGGGCGTCAGTGATCCCCCCGGCGGCCATCACCGGAACCCGCTGTACCGCGTCAACGATCAGCGGGACGATGGTGAAGGTCCCGAGGGCGGTACCCGGCAGCGTGCCGCCTTCGTCAAAACCGGTGGCGACAATAATATCCGCGCCGGCCTGCTCCGCGCGGCGGCTGTTCTCCGGCGTCGGGTTGATGTCACGATAGATAATGGTGATCCCGGCGGCTTTCAGTTCGTCGAACAGCGCCGGTTTTAACGAACCATCGCCGTATCCGGTGTAGACCACCACCTTAACGCCTTCCTCTTTGATCACCGGCAGGATCGCCGGCGTCCAGATGTCGTTTTCCGCCGTCGGGATCAGGTTGACGCCAAAGGGTTTCTCCGTCAGCTGTTTGGTTTTGCGGATCTCTTCGCGCATTTTCTCGGCGGTGGCCTCCGGGGTGGAGACGGCGGTTGCCGCCGTCAGTCCGGCGTTCGGGCCCAGCACGCCAAGCCCACCGGCGTTGCCGACGGCCGCCACCAGACGAGCATCGGTTAGCCAGGAGAGCGGCCCCTGGACCACCGGTTTTTCAATACCCAGAATGCGGGCGACGCGGTTGGATTGCATGATATTTTTCCTTGTATGTTAATAAGTTATAAATTTCTTCGCCCCAGCGATGCGGCAATGAGGGCAGTGTAGGCGTCTTTATTGTTTTAAAAAATGAGCAAAAACTTTCATCACTATTATTAAATTAGTAATAATGTGAACTGATGAAGAGGTGGGAGGCGGGCCATCATGCAAATGAATCTGTTTGAAAATATTAAAATTTTTATTGAAATCGTCGATGCCGGCAGCTTTGCCCAGGCGGCGGAAAATTTGCAGATCCACCGACCGGCGGTGACCAAAGCGCTGCAGCAGCTGGAGCAGGAGAGCGGGGTCCGGCTGCTGCAGCGCACCACCCGGCGTCTGTATCTTACGCCGGAGGGGGAAGAGTTTTATCGTCGCAGCAAACCGTTGCTCTCCCAGGCCGACGATCTGCTGGAGTCGTTCGCGCCGGACCGGCCGATCCGCGGTCAGCTGCGCGTTGATATGCCGATCGCCTTTGCCCGGCTGCTGGTGATCCCGCATCTGCCGGATTTTTATCAGGCCCATCCGGAGGTGGAGATTGTCCTCAGCAGCTCCGACGTACGCCGGGATATGCTGCGCGATGGTCTGGATTGCCTGCTGCGGGTGGGGGATCTTGAGGATGGCGACTATGTGGCGCGTTCGCTGGGGGAGGTGGCGTTAACCACCTGCGCCAGTCCGGGCTATCTGGCGCGCTATGGGGCGCCCGCGACGCTGGAGGACCTGCAGTCGCATCTGGCGGTGAACTGGGTGAACAGCAGCAGCCGGCAGATTATGCCCTGGCGATTCCAGACCCCGGAGGGCATCAGGCAGATCGCCATCCCCGGTAAACTGGTGCTGGACAACTCTGAAGTATTTACTGCCGCCGGGCTGGCGGGGCTGGGGATGCTGCAGGGGATGCGTTTCTTTTTGCAACCTTATATCGACAGCGGGCAACTGGTGGAAATTTTGCCGGACTTTCCGGCGCCGCGTCGACCGTTGTCGCTGCTCTATCCGCACCGGCATCTGTCGCATAAGGTGCGGGTCTTTGCCGACTGGTTGCAGGGGCTGGTAGCGACGCTGGATCGATCGGTGTCGGCTTGACTCTGCCGACTGAGCGATTATATATAAAATGTGAATGCTATTAAGCAATGAATCACAAAGCTGGATAACGACTTAACCTGTAAGGGAATGCTGATGAAACTCTGGAATAAAACACTACTTGCTTCCGCTCTGTGTCTGACCCTGTTTGGCTGCGACGATGCGTCGAAAGTGGATAACAAACTGGATAAGGCCAAAGATAATGCGGAGCAGATGAAGGATGCCGCGGCGGACAAAGCGCAGGCGATTAAACAGGATGCGGATAAGCAAATCGATACGCTGAAAAGCCAGGCTGACGCCGAGGCCGACCGCCTGAAGGATCAGGCCAGCGCCATCAAGGCGGAGGCGGACAAGAAAGCGGATGCCATCGCCCAGCAGGCGAAAGCCCAGGCCGATGCCGTGAAGCAGAACGCAAAGCAGGAAAGTGACCGCATAGTCAAAGAGGCGGGTCAAATCAAAGACAATGCCATCGGCGACGCCAATCAGCTCTCGGCGGAGGCGGCGAGCAAAACCAAGGCCATCCAGGACAGTATCGCGGCGGACAAACAGAACACCACGCCACCGCCCGCCCAGCAGTAACCTGCGCTGTTTGCCTGACCCGCGCCAGGAAATATAGGGAGCGGAGCCTGATAGATTGCCCGGCGGCGCTGCGCTTGCGCGGGCCTACGCAGGGAGCGGGTTGGCTGCGCAATGACCGGGTATCATCCTTTTGTAGGCCGGGCAAGGCGCCGCCGCCGCCCGGCACGTGGACAGCAATAACATCCTGCTCAGGGGTATCTTACGATACCCCTTTTTTATGCGCGCTGCGGGTTCAACGGTTTGGCAGCAGGGTGCCTTTCAGGCCGTGTGGCTCGGAGCGCAGGTACTGCGAAGGGACGCGAACCTGGGCGCCGAGGCTGGCCGCAGCGTGCCACGGCCAGTGCGGATCGTAGAGTACCGCGCGGGCGAGGGCGATCAGGTCGGCATCGCCATCCTCCAGCGCCGCTTCCGCCTGCTGCGGATCGGTGATCAGCCCCACGCCAATCACCGGGATGGCAACCTGCTGGCGAATGTCGTGGGCGAATGGCAACTGATAACCCGGTCCGACGGTGATCGACTGCTGCGGCGACAATCCGCCGCTGGAGACGTGAATATAGTCGCTGCCCAGCGCTTCCAGCTGCTGGCTAAACTGAATGGACTGCTCGCAGTCCCAGCCGCCTTCGACCCAGTCGGTAGCCGACAGCCTGACGCCCACCGCCATGGTGTTGCCCACCGCCTCGCGGATCGCGTTAAACACTTCCAGCGGATAGCGCAGACGGTTGTCCAGAGAACCGCCGTACTCATCACGGCGCTGATTGCTGAGCGGCGAGAGAAACTGGTGCAGCAGATAGCCGTGGGCGGCGTGCAGTTCAATTAGCTCAAAGCCCAGACGCTGGGCGCGCAACGCGCTGGCGACAAACGCCGCTTTGATGCGCGCCATATCGGCAAGGCTCAGCTCGGCGGGGGCGCGGTCGCCATCGTGAAACGCCACGGCGGAGGGGGCAACGGTTTGCCAGCCACCCTCATTAAGGGCCAGCTGATGACCACCCTGCCACGGGGCCGCGCAGGAGGCTTTGCGTCCGGCGTGCCCCAGCTGGATCCCCAGGCGGATCGGCGACCAGGCCCGAATATCCTCTACCACCGCGCGCAGCGCGTTTTCGGTTTCATCATCCCACAAACCCAGATCCCCCGGCGAGATACGTCCCGCTGGCTCTACCGCCGTGGCTTCCAGAATTAACAGGCCAGCGCCGGAGAAAGCCAGCTGACCAAGATGGATCCGGTGCCAGGAGGTGGCTTTACCCTCGTCGGCAGAGTACTGACACATGGGGGCAATAACGATGCGGTTATCCAGCGCCAGCTGACCAATACGCGTCGCGCTAAAAAGATGGCTCATGAGTACCTCGTAAAAGTTAGACAGGGTCTTGCATGGGGGCGAACAGTCACTGTTTATAGCACGCCTGTCTGCCCTCCTTTATTCGGATATTGCGTTTAAGCAGCCCGCTATTCGATAAACCACAGGCGGCGCCGGCGGCCCGTCGCCTGCTGCGACACGGCACGGGCCATCGCGCTGCCAATCTCGGCGCTGGCCGTCAGCCCCTGCACAAAGGGACGATCGTGCATCAGCCAGGGAAGGGCGCCGAAAGCGACCCGGCCGCGCAGCGTCTCGGGCGCCTGCAGCGTGTAGTCATCGCCGACGTCCGGAATGTCGTCGCCGCAGGCCAGCAGCTGCTGGCGCAGCGATGGGAAGGGCAGATCCCGGGTTTTCAACGCTTGTTGCCCGCGGGCATCGATAAACACATCGAATTCACAGCGCTGCTGATGATGGACAATCAGCGTTCGGTGAGACTCGCGCAGCAGGTCATAATCCTCGCCGAGCGCCACAATACGCAGAATACCGGCCTGGTGCAGGGCCAACAGCCGGCGAATGGATTCCGGCGGGATGGCGGCATAGTTATCGATAAACACCCGGGCGAGCCCGCGCCGGAAGCGGCGGCTGTCCTCGTCGTTGAGTTCCGGCACCACGCTTTCAATCGCCTCGTGCAGGCGGAGAATGGCATAGCGCCAGGGCACCGTGTGGTGTTCGCGCTTATTGCGCTCCACCTCCTGCAGATTGCGTTGCGCCCACTGGAACGGGTCATGGGTGAGACGGTCGGCAAACCAGGCCTCGGCGATGCTGTCAGGCGTTAGCTGGCGCAGCCCCGTCGCCTCGCACCAGGCTGGGGCGGCATATTCCAGCTCCTGCACGACCAGCTCGAATACCCGATCCAATAGCCCGTCACTGCCCTGCGCGACGGCAGCCACAAGGGCGGCAGGGGTGGCGATCTCCAGCGGCTCCCATGGGATCGGACAGTAAAAATCGGCTTCCGGGAGTACCCCATTGCGCGACAGCAGGGTGATCTCCAGCGCCTCGCTGCCAGGATGGAGGGTAAAATGGGTCGTTTTGTCGTTCTCAGTATGGAAAACACCATGCTGGGCCACCACGGCGATGGCGGCATCAATGGCACTTAAAGAGGTCCCGAGGATCCCGACCCGACAGGGCGCGATCCGGGCGTCCATCAGTCCGGTCCACGGACTGGGGAAATACTGTCGACTGACGCGCTCTTCCTCAGGCCACAGATGGCCGGTGGCAATCGCCACCAGATCGACGATAACCGGTTCTGCCGCGCTATCAGTGTGGATGGCGATCCCGGCGGGCTGGACGGCAATATCCGTCACTTCACAGGATTCACAAACGCTAACGATGAAGCCGGCGTCCCGGGCCCGCTCTGTGAGATACAGAAAACGGTCGCGATAGTACTCGCCGAGGATCACTCGCGGCAGGAACTGGCGCTCATGCAGCGTGTGCCGCTCGAGGCCGCGCGCCGCCAGCCAGGCGTCGCTGTGCTGCTGCAGCCATTGCAGATAGGTCAGGTCGATAGGGGGGATCTCAATGCTGGCGATGTTAGCCAGCATTTGCGCCGCCGTATTATCGTCACTGTAGGGCATACCCACCCCGGCCTGCGCCTCTTTTTCAAACAGGGTGATCGCCAGCGGCTCGCCACGCTTCACCAGTTCATAGAACGTGTAAATCCCCGTCGGCCCCACGCCGACGATGGCAACTCTCTTCATGATTCTCTCCCTTCCTGTGGGCGGATGCGGCATGGACAGCGGTTCACTGTCGCCAGCCTGTCCTTAATTCTGGTCGAAAATTGCCGATCCGGTGGGCCGTTACACGCAATTTGAAACAAATTAGCAGGCTAATAAACTTGCCGACGGCCGGAAAAAGGGTGTAATTAACAAAAGAGCAACTTTCTATACAAATAATTTACATAAGCGGTGACACCAGCTTGCTCTGCCGGACGCCGCGCAAGCTCCCGGCAACCCCGTCGGGATAGGGATGACAAGATGCATGGCTGGACTTCACGACAGCGCAACGCGGCGATTGCCAGTTTTTTAAGCTGGACGCTCGATGCTTTCGATTTCTTTCTGTTGGTCTTTTTACTGAGCGATATCGCCCACTCGTTTCACGTCAACCTTGAAGAGGTCACCCTGGCGATTCTGCTTACCCTGGCCGTGCGGCCGATAGGCGCGCTGATTTTCGGCAGGGCAGCGGAAAAGTATGGTCGCAAACCCATTCTGATGCTGAATATCGTCTTCTTCTCCGCCTTTGAGCTGCTCTCCGCCGCCGCGCCGTCGTTGCTGCTGTTTTTTCTGCTGCGGGTGCTGTATGGCGTGGCGATGGGCGGGATCTGGGGCGTGGCCTCGTCGCTGGCGATGGAGACGATCCCCGACCGCTCGCGTGGCCTGATGTCCGGCCTGTTCCAGGCGGGATATCCCTTCGGCTATTTGCTGGCGGCCGTCACCTACGGCCTGCTGTTTGAACAACTCGGCTGGCGCGGGATGTTTGTGATTGGCGCCGCGCCGGTGCTGCTGCTGCCGTTTATCTATTTCTGCGTCGAGGAGTCCCCGGTTTGGCTGGCGGCCCGGCAAAGTAAAGCGAGCACGGCGCTGCTGCCGGTACTGCGTAGTCACTGGAAGCTGTGCCTGTACCTGGTGGTGCTGATGGCGGCCTTCAACTTTTTCTCCCACGGGACGCAGGATCTCTACCCGGTCTTTTTGAAAGTCCAGCACGGCTTCGAGCCTAAAACGGTCAGCATCATCGCGGTCTGCTACAACATCGCCTCGATTATGGGTGGAGTGTTCTTCGGTTCGCTGTCGGAGAAGATTGGCCGACGCAAAGCGATTATGATCGCCGCCCTGCTGGCGCTGCCGGTCATTCCACTGTGGGCTTTCGCCAGCGGCTCGCTGGCGCTGGGGGCGGGGGCGTTTCTGATGCAGTTTATGGTGCAGGGGGCCTGGGGAGTGGTCCCCACCTGGCTCAATGAACTGGTCCCGGCCAACACCCGGGCGGTGCTGCCTGGCTTCGTCTATCAGCTGGGTAATCTGCTGGCTTCGGTGAATGCCACTCTCCAGGCGTCAATCGCCCAGCATCATGGGCATAACTACGGTCTGGCGATGGCCCTGGTGGCCGGTACGGTGGCGATTGTCATTACCGTCCTGACCTTCTTTGGTCGCGAGGGACGGGTGATCCAGCCCGCAGAAGCGGGACATCGCCAGCCGCTCTCCACCAGCCGTTAACTTCTGCTACCGGGCGTCGTCACGCGCCCGGCAGCGTACGTTAGCCGCGCAGACGAATTGCCGCCGCCTGGCGTTTCTCCAGCGAGCAGATCCCAATCCCCACCATGATAAACAGGGCGCTGAACAGATGCCAGGCATGCGGCTGGGTATGCAGGAAGAGGATGCTCAACACCCCGCCGGAGAGCGGGATGATATGGGTGTAAATTTCTCCCCGGGTGGCGCCAATCGCGGCGATACCTTTGTTCCAGAACAGATAGGCCAGCCACGACGGGAAAATCACCAGATACGCCAGGCCGCTGAGGAAAAACGGCTCGCGCCAGGCGGCCCAGTCCTGCGCCGGGTGGCGCATCAGCCAGAAGATGACGATGGGCAGCAGGATCAGGGCGCCGAGCAGCGAGCTGACGGCGACAAAGCCATTCGCCGGGATCCGGCGGTCCTTCAGACGTAATAGCGAGCAGTAGAGCGCCCAGCTCAGCGCCGACCCCATGGCCCACAGATCGCCGACGGAAAAGCGATGCAGCGAGGTGGCATGCAGTGGGTTCCCCTGGAATAACAGGATCATCACGCCAAGGGTGCTGAAGATGACCCCCAGCCAGTTGCGGGCCGATACCGGGTCACGAAAAATCAGCCGGTTAATCAGCAGCACCATACTTGGCGTGGCGGACATATAGATGGCGGCGTTGAGGGCGGAGGTGGTTTGCAGGCCAATATAGAGCGTGAGTGGGAAGCTGACCTGGCCACAGAGCGTTAGCACCAGCACCGCCGGCGCATTTTCCCGCAGCAGGTGGCGGCTGGCGGCGATCTGCCGGCGGTAGAGCAGGCCCAGCAGCAGCGCCGTCAACGCCCATCGCGCTTCGGTCATCAGGATCGGATCCACGCCCTGGACCAGCACGTGACCGACCACGTAATTTCCCCCCCAGAACAGGGCGGCCAGCGTCAGTAACAGATAGGGCATGCTGATTCCTTGCGTCGCTTATCACTGTACTAGATGGTAACTTTAATAATTTTATAATATCAATATTTTTATAGGGGTCTTTTGTTTTATTTATTAAAAGTAGTTATTTTACAATATGATATTTGTTATTCCTAAATTTTCGTTGCCGCGTTGCGAACGGTACTATACCGTATATTTGCCATGCATTTAACAGGGACAAATCCATGCGTAACACAGAAAATGGGGTCATTGGTAGTGACCAGACCGCGGTGATGGCCAGGCTGACACTGGATGAGTTAATTGACCAGCTTCTGCACAGCAACGCGCTGTCGCTGAAGCTGACGGCCAACCCGCTGGTGGCCGACAGAGCCTGGCATCTGACTGAGAATACCTGCATCCGCGCCTTCTCCGCTGATGATCCACAGGCCAAAAAGCGGGCTCACCATGCGCTGTTCATCCTCTATCAGTCCTGGCTTGCCGACCCGCTCTCGCCAGCGGCAGCCAATCAGTTTCATCCGCTACTCTCCGGGATCAGAAACTACATTGAGTCTGAGTGGCTGCGGGCGGAAAGCAAACGTTTCCACCGCCAGAGACCGGTGCTTAACGCCGGCAATATCGTCGACGAACTGCGCGCCTTATGCCAGCAGCACCCGGCGTCTCATCATCCGCTGTTCGATTTCCTTGCCAGCGAGGCCTCCGCGGCGCAGATCGACTATTTCTTCAAAAGCGACAGCGCGCTGAATCTGCTGTTCTTCGATCTTGTGGCGATGGGGCTGGTCGGTTCGCTGCCGGAAACCCGCGCCGAGATTGCGCAAAATCTGTGGGATGAGATAGGTCAGGGCAGCACTGAGATCACCCACGTCAATCTGTATAAGGATTTACTGAAGCGGCGGAATATCGCGTTGCCGGACAATCATTTTGCCCATTTGTACGAGTGGCAGGGTCTGGCCGGGTATAACGCCTTTATGCTGGGCGGCGTAAACCGTCAGCATTATTACAAATCGCTGGGGGTCATGGCGATGACCGAGCTGCTCGACCCACCGCAGTATGAAAAACTGGTGGCGGGCTGCCGGCGGATTGGGCTTTCCGATCGCGACGTGCATTACTATGCCGAACATATCACCGTCGATATCGGTCATGCGGACGGCTGGCTGAACAATGTGATTGTGCCGATTGGCAAAAAACATCCGGCGGCGATGGAGGAGGTCTACTTTGGCGCCACGCTGCGCCTGCAAACCTGCAACGATTACTATGATTGCCTGCTGGCGGCCCTGCAGTCGCTGGACGGCAGCGCATTATCTCATAGCGTTCCGCCTTCTGAGTAAATAAGCGCTTTGGCTGCGCTCCAGGCGGTGATCCCCGGTGGGATCTCCCGGCATTCGACGGACTCGGCCTGCTGAGCGGCGATAGCGCCATCGATGAGCATCACCATCATCATGGCGACCCGCTCGGCAGGTTCCGGTTTTAACACCTGCAGGAGGATATCGCGGAAGAACTGCCAGAGAAGCGACTTGAACCGGGAGCACTGTTCCCGGATCGCCGGCGATGACGCGCCATATTCAAACAGCGCGCGGGTAAACATGCAGCCGTGGAACGTGTCGCAGGTAAACCAGCGATGGTAGTAGTCGAACACGGCAAACAGCTTTTCCCGCGCGGTGGCTTTATCCGCCGTGATCTGCGCCAAATCCTGCATAAATTCGCTCTCTTTCTGCTTGAGGATAGCCAGAATGAGCGCCTCTTTATCGGCGTAATAGCGGTAAAAGGTCATTTTGGAGATGCCGGCATGTTCAGCAATCCGCTCGATGCTGGGCGACTGATATCCTTCGCGATTAAACAGCGCGCTGGCGTGGCGGAGAATGTCCGCTTGTTTTGGCTTCATGCGTTTTCCTGTCGAATGTTCGCTGTCACGACTGCCGGTGACACGGCCGTCCTGCGACAGCGGTGCATTATGCCGGATCTTGCCGCCAGACGGGCAAAAAGTAAATCAGCCGCGGTTTAAGCGGCGTCGGTTTCCTCAATAAAAACAAGATTGCGTAGACTTGCACAAGTCATGTCCTAATGTTTCCGAACCGGCGTATTATTCGGACCTTTATACACATAAGCTGTGAATGATGTACTTTCTGATAGCCATTATTTCTGAAGTCTGAGACGGTTACAGCAGGACAGGCATCGAATGAGGGTATTACAGACATCATTACCAGGATGATCCGATAACTATGATGAATTTTATTAAAAGATTGCTGCGAAGAATATTCAGGTCGTTAATTTCATATTATGGCCCAGCTGTATTGACCATCCTCTTCGCCGTGGCGCAAGGGCTCTTTTTTCCAAAGACGCCTCTCTGGCTTGTTCCCCTGTTTTTCGTATTTGTTATTGTAATGTTTTATCGGTTTGTGAAATTTTAATATCGAAATTTAACTTTATATTAAATTGACAAGGAAGTGCGATGGCTGGGTTGAGGCTAGCAGGTTAAGATGGCCCCGCGATTGCCTGTCTCATTAAGAAGAAGAGAAGAGATGATGTTACCCCTGACCACGCCCCGGCTGCTGCTGCGCCGGTTCAGAACGGAAGATCTGCCGTCTTTCAGCCATTATCGCAACCTGCCGGAGGTGGCCCGCTTTCAGAGCTGGACCCACTATGGCATGACAGAGGCGACAGCCTTCTATGAACAACAACGTTCGCTGGCCTTTGCTGAGGATGAGAGCTGGTTCCAGCTTGCCGTAGAGATCCAGGCCAACGGTGCGCTGGCGGGAGATGTGGGGATCCATTTTTTCGATCAAGGCAGACAGGCCGAGCTGGGGATGACCTTTTCCCCGGCATATCAGCACCAGGGTTATGCCAGAGAAGCCATGCGGGCGGTGATGGCCTTACTCTTTAAACAGTTAGCCCATCATCGGCTGATGGCGGTGGTTGATACCCGCAATTCCGGCGCGATCAAACTCCTTGAAGGGCTGGGCTTTCGTCGCGAGGCGCATTACCGGCAGAATATCTTTTTTAAAGGCGAGTGGGGCGATGAGTACCTGTACGCGCTGCTGCGCAGCGAATATCCGTGAAGTGACGGGCGAGCCGTCACTTCTGTCAGCGCTGCAGTTAGCTGTGCTGGCGGATAAAGCGCGCGCGCCACGGTTTTAGCACCCACAGCGCGAGGGCGGCAGTGACAAAATCAAGACTAATAGCGCAGCTGAAGACCACATGCCAGCCGTGGGTGTACTGATAGAGCAGTGCCGCCAGCGGACCGCCAAAAATTGACCCGATGCCCTGAGAAATATACAACCAGCCATAGTTGGTGGCGGCATGCTCGCTGCCGAACGTATCGGTGAGTGTCGACGGGAAGAGGGAGAAGATCTCCCCCCAGCCAAAGAACACCACCCCGGAGAGCAGGACAAACAGCAGCGGATCTTCCCGGCACGCCAGCCAGAGCATCATCGCCACGCCTTCCAACGCAAAGGCGATAAACATGGTTTGCTCGCGGCCGAAGCGGTCGGAAATAAAGCCAAACAGCGGCCGGGTTAAGCCGTTGGTAAAGCGGTCTATCGTTAACGCCAGCGGCAGCGCCGCCATGCCAAACACCACCGCCTGGCTAATGCCGAAATCCTCGGCGAACACCGCCATCTGCGAAGTGACCATCAGCCCGGAAGTCGACATCATCGCCATCATGGCGAACATCAGCCAGAACAGCGGCTGGCGCAACATTTCCCGGGAAGTAAACGATCTGCTGCTCTGCGCCACCGTCTGACTGACGGGCTGGGAGACAGCGGGCGGCGGCAGCTTCAGCCCCTGACTGGCGAGGAAGCCGACGAGGGCGAAAAGGATCCCGAAAGTCGTCATTGTGTGTTCAAGGCCGTTAGTGGTCAGCGACAGGGAGATGGGGAAGGTGGTTATGATGGCCCCCATCCCGTAGCCCGCCGCCACCGCGCCGGCGGCAAATCCCCGCTGCTGTGGGAACCATTTGACCATCAGGCCGACAACGCCGATGTAGACGATCCCGGTCCCGAGGCCGCCCATGCAGCCATAAACCAGCCAGAGCGTTGCCAGGCCATTCACCTGCGCGGAAAGCACCCAGCTCATTCCCGCCATCACCGTGCCAATAGCGATCAGCCGCCGTGGACCAAATTTTTCCACTAACCGCCCCTGAAAAGGGGAAAAGAAGGTCTGCAGGATGATCAGCAGCGAGAAGGTGACCTGCAATTCTGGCAAACCCACGCCAAGCTTGGCGGCCAGAGGTTTTGTCAGCAGCGTCCAGACATATTGCGGACTGGAAATGGCGGCCATACAGATCAAGCCCAGCACCAGCTGGCGCCATTTGCCATATTTCGGGGTAACCAACGGTTCGCTGAGTGTCGTCATGTTGTTCTCCGTTTTCAGTAAGCAGGCTTCCGTGAAACGCATCCACCCTGGATGCCTCACGGAAAGGGGAAGGTGGCGACCGCAGAGTGACGACGTGTTGTGGCCATACGGCATACGATCTTGTCCACATCGCGGTATACAAGCGCACAGCATTAAACGTGCCATATAAAATAATCATTTATATTCAGCAGGTTAATGTAATCAGGTGGTAACTGACGGGATGCGACATGGTGAAGGAGCGGCACTGAGGCGGTGCAAATGGGTCATCGCGGTGCGTGGGAAATGTTCGTGGCAAATCCACAGAATGTCGGCGCATGCGCTCTGCGTTTTCCTGCACCAAAGCCATGCAATGCCCCAACATCACTCCCCATTTTTGGGAATGGATGCGTCCGCTGGCGGCGAAACGCGGCTGTGAGCGGCCTCTGGCTCCTGGCATGGTGCTTGCAAGAACATCGGCAGAAAGCAGCGCAACAGACAATTCAGATCACACAATAGCTGGCTAGGGTTCCGGTTCACCGCGGTGAACGTCTGGTCCGAGAGCTGGCGACCTCGGCGAGGTTACACGGCGGGATAAAAGCCCGGGAGACAGCAGCACCGTTGGGTGTCGCGCTGCTCCGTTTCTCGTGCTAACCAGAGGTCCACCATGAAAACATCGCCGCTCCTCCGCTCACTTGTCCTGTCGCTGACGCTGCTGACCAGCGTCCCGTCGTTTGCCGCCGTCAAAAAAGAGTTCAACGTCTGCTGGACCATCTACGCCGGCTGGATGCCCTGGGGAACCATCAGTAACGAAAAGATCATTGATAAATGGGCCAGCAAATACGGCATCAAGATCAATATCGTCCAGCTCAACGATTACATCGAATCCATCAACCAGTACACCGCCGGGCAGTTTGACGGCTGCACGATGACCAACATGGACGCGTTGACGATCCCGGCGGCGGGCGGTGTCGACAGCACAGCGCTGATCACCGGCAGCTACTCCGACGGTAACGACGGGGTGGTCCTGAAAGGGGCGGATAAAAAGCTCAGCGACCTGAAAGGGATGTCGGTATATCTCCCGGAGCTGTCGGTATCCCACTATCTGCTGGTGCGCGGCCTGGAAAAAGCCGGGCTGCAGGAAAAAGACGTCAAGGTGGTGAATACCTCGGATGCCGATATCGTCTCGGCCTTCGGCACCAGCGGCGTGCGGGCGGCGGTGGCCTGGAATCCACAGCTGTCGGTTATCAAAAAGACCCCACAAACCAGCGAAGTGTTTAGCTCCTCACAGGTGCCGGGCGAGCTTATCGACATGATGGTGGTGAATACCCAGACCCTGAAAGATAACCCCGCGCTGGGCAAAGCCCTGACCGGCGCCTGGTTTGAAATGATGGCCAAAATGAAGGCCGGGGATAGCCAGGCGTTGAGCGCCATGGCCGCCGACTCCGGCACCGATCTTGCCGGCTACCAGGCACAGCTGAAAACAACCCATCTGTTCTGGACGCCTGCCGACACCCTGGCGTTTATCTCCTCGCCGGATCTGGCGAAAACGATGCAGCGAGTGGCGCAGTTCTCGTTCGATAAAGGCCTGCTGGGTGAAGGGGCGCAGAGCGCGGACTTTATCGGTATGACCTTCCCGGGAAATGTCACCCTCGGCGATGCCGCCAACCGCAAACTGCGCTTTGACGACAGCTACCTGAAGCTGGCCGCCGCGGGCCAGCTGTAATGATTATCGCCGGGAGACCACGCCATGCGCCACATTAACCGTTATCCCCAAAAGGGGATGCGCCTGACGCTGATGCTGCTGCCTTTTGTCGTGCTGATCGCCGCCTGGTTTATTGGATCGGCGGTGCGGCTGGAAGCCAATCCGCAGGACAAGTTGCTGCCAGGCCTGTCGCAGATGGTGGCAGCCATTGACCGGATGGCGTTCACCCCGGACAAACGCAGCGGTGAGTATCTGCTGTGGGCCGATACGCTGATCAGCCTGAGCCGTCTGTTGACGGGCCTGGCCGTCTCGTCGCTGATCGGCCTTGGTATCGGCATCGCCGCCGGCGTCTTCCCAATGTACCGCGCGGCGCTGTCGCCGCTGATGACGGTGGTGTCAATGATCCCGCCGCTGGCGATCCTGCCGGTGCTGTTTATCGTCTTCGGCCTCGATGAGCTGTCGAAAGTGATGCTGATCGTCATCGGCATTACGCCAATGCTGGCGCGCGACCTGGAGCAGCGGGCGAAGGAGATCCCAGCGGAGCTATTTATTAAGGCGCAGACCCTCGGCGCCAATAGCTGGACCCTGGTGCTGCGGGTGGTGCTTCCCCAGCTGCTGTCGCGGCTGATCACCTCTCTGCGCCTGCTGCTGGGCTCAGCATGGCTGTTCTTGATCTCCGCCGAGGCCATCTCCGCTACCGCCGGACTGGGG
Source organism: Klebsiella sp. PK18 (assembly GCF_057784655.1). Taxonomy (NCBI): domain Bacteria; kingdom Pseudomonadati; phylum Pseudomonadota; class Gammaproteobacteria; order Enterobacterales; family Enterobacteriaceae; genus Klebsiella; species Klebsiella sp. PK18. Next base: position 2,615,879 of record NZ_CM173493.1, read on the forward strand.
TACCGCATTTTCCTGGTGCGGCGCTATATGGCGATGGACGTGATTATTCCCTATGTCATCTGGATCACCTTGCTGGCATGGCTGATGGATCTGGCGCTGCGCCAGCTGCACAAAGCCTGTTTCCCGTGGGCGGAAGGAGGCCGGGGATGAGTTTTATCGACATCAAAAACATCTGGCAGGAGTACGGCGATCACGTGGTGCTGGAGCGCATCAATCTGCAGGTGAAAGAGGGCGAGTTTTGCTCGATGGTCGGCGCGTCCGGTTGTGGTAAATCGACCTTTTTACGCCTGCTGCTCGGTCAGGAAAAACCGACCCGTGGCGACATCCTGCTAGATGGCCAGCCGCTGGCGGCGGAGCCGGATCGCAGCCGCGGCGTGGTCTTCCAGCGCTATTCGGTGTTTCCGCATCTCAACGTGCTGGATAACGTCGCCATCGGCCTGGAGCTGCCGGCGTCCCCGTTGCTGGGGCGCCTGTTTGGCGGCAGAAAACGCGAGGCCCGGCAACAGGCCCAGCACATGCTGGAGAAAGTGGGGCTGGGGCACGCTCTGGATAAATATCCGGCGCAGTTGTCCGGGGGGATGCAACAGCGGCTGGCCATCGCCCAGGCGTTCGTGATGCAGCCGCGGGTGCTGCTGCTCGATGAGCCCTTCGGCGCGCTGGATCCCGGCATTCGCAAAGATATGCATGCGCTGCTGCTCCAGCTGTGGAGCGAAACGCGCATGACGGTGTTTATGGTCACCCACGATCTGGCCGAAGGCTTCAACCTGGGCACCCGGCTGCTGGTGTTCGACAAAGTGCGCATCGATCCGCAGGCGCCTAACGCCTGGGGAGCGCGCATTACCTACGATATCCCGCTCAATGAGGCGCGGATGGCGCAGCTGGCCACCGGTAGCGACACCAACGTTTACGCATTAAGGAGATAAATTGATGACCGTACTTTTTCACGCCACTCCCAGCCTGCGCGAAGAGCGGCTTCCCGGCGGGGCGCATACCTCGCTGATTTTGCGCAAAGGGCAGATCCTGCGCCTGACTGATATCGACGGCGGGGCGAACGTCAGCATGATGATGCTCAACCCCCATGAGAAAAGTGAGCGCCTGAACCTGCCGGATACCCTCAAGGGCCAGCATACCGCGCGCCTGACCGCCGGACACTGTTTCTACTCCGATATGGGCCGGGTGCTGGCCGGGATCGTCGCCGACAGCTGCGGCTGGCACGATCCGTTCGGCGGGGTCCTTAACGCCGAAGAGACACACGACAAATATGGCGCCGGACGCTACCAGGAATTACGTAATGGCTTCTACCGCAACGGCGTCGATAACCTGCTGGTGGAGATGGGTAAATGGGATCTCGGCCTGGAAGATCTGCTGATGGTGGTCAACTTCTTCAGCAAAGTCACCGTCGATGACGAGGGCCGTTTCCAGTTTGTTGCCGGCAACAGTCGCGCCGGGGATTACGTTGAGCTGTTTGCCCCGATGGACGTCCTGCTGGTGCTCACCGCGCTGCCGCATCCCCAGGATCCGGCCACAGAATATGCCCCCCGTCCGGTGCAGTTGAGCTGGTATCAGGCCGACGATGAGGACGCGGCCATCCAGGCGCTCCTGACTCGCGATGAGAATCAGCGCGCGTTCCGTAATACCCAACTTTTTGCCCTGTAAGGAGGCGTTCATGACCGTTATCACCAGTAACCGACGCCCGGAAGAGGCCGTCTATCGCCATGTGATCCCGGCCGGGGAACCCTGGCTGTTTGAGGTTAAAAAAGGGCAAACCCTGCGCCTGCTTGATCTCGAAGGCAATCAGGCGATTGATACCCTGTTTTACAACGCCGACAACCCGCGCGAGCGCTACGATGCGCAGCGCACGCTGCGTCGCCAGGGGAACGCCTACCTGACCGCCGGCAGCGTGCTCTATTCCAACCTCGGCCATCCGCTGATGACCATCGTGGCCGATACCTGCGGGCGGCACGATACCCTCGGCGGCGCTTGCGCCCAGGAGAGCAACACCGTGCGCTACGCCCTCGACAAGCGCTATATGCACAGCTGCCGGGACAATTTTCTCTGCGCCTGTCTGCACGATGGCCGCCTGCATAAGCGCGATATCGGCGCCAACATTAACTTCTTTATGAACGTGCCGGTGACGCCGGAGGGCGGTCTGACCTTTGCGGACGGCATCTCGGCGGCAGGAAAATACGTTGAACTGCGCGCGGAGTGTAACGCCATGGTGCTGATCTCCAACTGTCCGCAGCTCAACAATCCCTGCAATGGCTGGAACCCGACCCCCGCCGAGGTGCTGGTATGGAACTGACCCGCGGGCAGCGCTGGCGTTTGCTGGCCTTTCGGCTGTTCGCCGTTCGCGCCGACCGCCTGAATCACACGCCGACGCGCCACGTTTAAGCGCCGGTTCCCCCGGGGACGACCTCAGGGAAAGACGAATTGTTGCGGGACGACCCGCTACGCTGTGAGTTCCGCTTATGTTTGATACCTTACTGATTGCCAACCGCGGGGCGATAGCCTGCCGCATTTTACGTACCCTGCGCGCCATGCAGGTGAAGGGGGTTGCCGTTTACGCCGAAGCCGACCTGAGCAGTCTGCACGTCCGCGAAGCGGATGAAGCGCTCAGCCTTGGCGAGGGCCCGGCAGCGCAAACTTATCTGGTGGTAGAGAAGATCATTGCCGCCGCGCTGCAGAGCGGCGCCCGCGCTATCCATCCCGGCTACGGCTTTCTGTCGGAAAACGCCGCCTTCGCCGAAGCCTGTGAGGCGGCGGGACTGGCGTTTGTTGGCCCGACCCCGCAACAGCTGCGTACCTTTGGCCTGAAACATACCGCTCGCGCGCTGGCGAAAGCGGAGGGCGTGCCGCTGCTGGAAGGCAGTGAACTGCTGGCCGACAGCGAGGAAGCCTGCCGGGCGGCCGAGGCGGTGGGCTACCCGGTGATGCTCAAGAGTACGGCGGGCGGCGGGGGAATTGGCATGCGCGTCTGCCGCGACGCCCGCGAACTGAGCGAGGCGTTTGCCACGGTGCAGCGACTGGGGCAAAACAACTTCAGCGACGCCGGGGTGTTTCTCGAAAAATATATCGAACGCGCCCGTCACCTGGAGGTGCAGATCTTCGGCGACGGTGAGGGGGAGGTTATCGCCCTCGGCGTGCGCGACTGCTCGCTGCAGCGGCGTAACCAGAAAGTGATTGAAGAGACCCCGGCGCCGAATCTGCCGGAAGGGATGGCGCAGGCGCTGTGTAGCGCGGCCATTGCTCTCGGGAAAGCGGTGAACTACCGAAGCGCCGGGACGGTGGAGTTTGTCTACGACAGCGCGGCGCAGCGCTTCTATTTCCTTGAGGTCAATACCCGCCTGCAGGTGGAGCACGGCGTGACGGAGCAGGTGTGGGGCGTGGATCTGGTACGCTGGATGATCGCCCTGGCCGCAGGGGATTTACCGCCGCTGAGCGAGCTGGCCGCCGGGCTACAGCCCCGGGGCCATGCCATTCAGGCGCGAATTTACGCCGAAGATCCTGGCCGCCAGTTTCAGCCTTCGCCTGGACTGTTAACCGACGTCTGGTTTCCGCCGGCGGACGGCGCCACGCTGCGCATCGACCGCTGGGTGGAAGCCGGCTGTGAAGTGCCGCCGTTTTTCGACCCCTTGCTGGCGAAAGCTATCGTCTGGCGCCCCAGCCGCGATGAGGCAATCGCCGGCCTGGCGCAGGCCCTGGCGGAGACCCGCCTGTATGGCGTCGAAACCAACTGCTTATACCTGCAGCAGATCCTCGGCTTTGCACCGTTTACCGCCGGAGAACCCTGGACCCGCTGCCTGGAGCAATTGCGCTACCGGGCCGATACCGTGGAGGTTCTGAGCGCCGGCACCCAGACCAGCGTCCAGGACTATCCGGGACGTCTGGGGTACTGGGCGGTGGGCGTCCCGCCCTCGGGCCCAATGGATGACCGGGCGCTGCGCCTGGGCAACCGTCTGCTGGGCAATGCCGAGGGCGACGCCGCGCTGGAGATCACCCTTAGCGGACCCACCCTGAAATTCAATACCGCCGTACAGGCGGTGATCTGCGGCGCGCCGCTCACCGTCACGCTCGATGGCGCCGGGCAGAACATGAACTGCGTATTCACTATTCCGGCGGGGGCGACCCTCAGGCTGGGGGCAATAAACGGACCAGGCGTCAGAAGCTATCTCTGCCTGTGCGGCGGTATTCAGGTACCGGATTATTTGGGCAGTAAAAGCACCTTTACCCTCGGCCAGTTTGGCGGCCACGGCGGACGGGCTCTACGCGCTGGCGACGTGCTGCATCTTGCGCCTTTGGTTGAGACAGGGGAAGGCGCGGCGCTTCCCGCAGGGCTGCGCACCGCGCTGACGGACGTCCGTACGCTGCGGGTGATTTATGGTCCCCACGGCGCGCCGGAGTTCTTTGCCCCGGCGTATATGGCGACCTTTTTTGCCACCGACTGGGAAGTGCATTTTAACTCCAGCCGCACCGGCGTGCGCCTGATCGGGCCTAAGCCGGTCTGGACCCGTGACAGCGGCGGCGAAGCCGGGCTGCATCCGTCGAATATTCATGACAACCCCTATGCCGTGGGGGCCGTGGATTTTACCGGCGATATGCCGGTGATCCTCGGGCCGGACGGCCCAAGCCTCGGAGGCTTCGTCTGCCCGGTCACGGTTATCGAAGCCGATCTCTGGCAACTGGGCCAGCTTAAGGCGGGGGATAAAGTGCGCTTTGTGGCGGTGGACGTCCCCACCGCCCGGCGGCTGGCGGCAGGTCGTCGCGCGGAGCTGGCGACCCTGCAGGCGCAGGACGTTGCCTGGCAGCCTGTGCCGCTCACCTCGCCGGTGGTGATGACCTGCGGTGACGCCGACAAACGCCTGGTGGCGCGCCTCTCCGGTGATACCCATCTGCTGCTGGAGGCCGGTGAGGCGGAGCTGGATCTGGTGCTGCGCTTTCGCATCCATGCCCTGATGCAGGCCCTTGAAGGGCAAGCCCGGGAAGGGATCATCGATATCACGCCGGGGATCCGCTCGCTGCAGCTGCATTTCCAGCCGGAAACGCTGGCGCTGGAGACCCTGCTGGCGTGGGTCAGCGGGGAGTGGGCCACGGTCTGCATGAGCGATGATCTGCAGGTTCCAACGCGGGTCGTGCATCTCCCGCTCTCCTGGGACGATCCGGCCTGCCGCAAGGCGATCGACAAATATATGACCACCGTCCGCCCGGACGCCCCGTGGTGCCCAAGCAACCTCGAGTTTATTCGCCGGATAAACGATCTGCCGGATGAGCAGGCCGTATGGAACACGGTGTTTGACGCCAGCTATCTGGTGATGGGCCTCGGCGATGTCTATCTCGGCGCGCCGGTGGCCACGCCCCTTGATCCGCGCCATCGGCTGGTCACCACCAAGTACAACCCGGCGCGAACCTGGACGGCGGAAAACTCGGTGGGCATCGGCGGGGCGTATCTGTGCGTCTACGGTATGGAAGGCCCGGGCGGCTATCAGTTTGTCGGCCGCACTCTGCAGATGTGGAATCGCTATCACGAGGTGGCCGATTTTGCCGGCAAGCCGTGGCTGCTGCGCTTTTTCGATCAGCTGCGTTTCTATCCGGTTTCGGCCGATGAACTGCTGGAGATTCGCCGCGATTTCCCGCTCGGTCGCTATCCGCTGCGCATCGAACACAGCACGCTGCGGCTGGCGGAATACCAGCAATTTCTCGCTCGCGAGGCGCAGAGCATTGACGCGTTTCGCGACCATCAGCAGCGGGCGTTTAACGCCGAACGCGATCGCTGGATCGCCAGCGGCCAGGCCCATTTCGACAGCCAGGAGAGCGCCGCAGAAGAAGCGGGCGATGCGCCGCTGCAACCGGGCGAGCAGGGGGTGGAAAGCCCGGTATCCGGTAATTTGTGGCAGGTACAGACCGAGGCCGGTCGTCTGGTGCGCGCCGGTGATGTGCTGGTGGTGCTTGAGTCGATGAAAATGGAGATCCCGCTGTTGGCGCCGTGCGATGGCAGGGTTCAGCAGGTCAATGTGCAGCCAGGCAGCGCGGTGCGTGCCGGGCAACGGGTGGCAGTGATTATTGAGGAGAAGGCATGATGCAGCAGACGTTTGATTTACGCCTGGCGACCCTGGCGGCGAACTATCGTAACGGCAACACCACCCCGCGGGCGCTGTTGGCGGCGATCCGCCAGCGGGCGGAAACGCTGAATCCCGAATTTAATCTGTTTATCCATCTCCTGAGCGAAGCGGAGCAGGCGCCGTTTCTCGCGGCGCTGGAAGGCCATTCGCCAGAGACGCTTCCGCTGTACGGCGTGCCGTTCGCGATCAAAGACAATATTGACCTTGCGGAGATCGTCACGACCGCTGCCTGCCCGGCGTTTGCATACCGGCCGACGCAAAGCGCGACCATTGTCGCGCAGCTGATTGCGCTGGGAGCCGTGCCGGTGGGCAAAACCAATCTCGACCAGTTTGCCACCGGCCTGAACGGAACCCGTTCGCCGTACGGACGTTGCCGCAACGCGTACCACCCGGCTTACCCCTCCGGTGGCTCCAGCGCCGGCTCCGCGCTGGCGGTAGCCCTGGGTGTCGCCAGCTTCGCGCTGGGGACCGACACCGCCGGCAGCGGTCGCGTTCCGGCCGGGCTGAATAACCTGGTGGGGCTGAAAGCGACGAAAGGGGTGATCTCCACCGCCGGGGTTGTCCCTGCCTGTCGCACGCTGGACTGTGTGACCTTTTTCAGCGCTACCGCCGACGAGGCCAGCCAGCTGCTGGCGCTGGTTGCCCGGGCCGATCCGCAGGATAGCTACAGCCGCCGCAATCCTCAGTGGAACAGCCGGCAGGCTTTTGGCAGGCCGTCCGCCGGGTTTCGCTTTGGCGTTCCACAGACGCTGAACTTCCTCGGTTGCCGCGCCAGCGAAGCGCTGTTCGCCCAGGCCGTGCAGCGGCTGACGGCGCTCGGCGGCGTGCCGGTAGCGATCGATTTCGCGCCATTTCTGGCCGCCGCCCGCCTGCTGTATGACGGACCGTGGGTTGCTGAACGCTATGCGGTGGCCGGACCGCTGATTGAGCAGCAGCCGGATGCCGTGCTGCCGGTGATTCGCGACGTGCTGGCGAAAGCGCCTGCTATCGACGCGACGGCGACCTTTAAGGCGATGTATCAGTTGCAGGGGTATAAAGCGCAGTGCGATGCCATCCTTGATACGCTGGACTGCGTGCTGACGCCAACCTTTCCGCGCCCGGTGACGCTCGACGAGCTGGCGGCGGAGCCGATCGCCCGCAACGCCGATCTGGGCTACTACACCAACTTTATGAACCTGCTGGACTATGCGGCGGTGAGTGTGCCGTGCGGGTTTATGCCTGACGGATTGCCCTCCGGCGTCACGCTGTTTGGCCGGGCGTTTACCGATCAGTATTTGCTGAGCCTGGCCGACGCCTTCCAGCGCGCGGAGCGGCTGCCGCTGGCAGGCGGCGCGCGGCTGGAGAGCACGCCGCCTGCGCATTCCGCAGGCCATGACCGGATGGCACTGGCGGTATGCGGTGCGCATCTGGCCGGTCTGCCCTTAAACGGTCAATTGCTGGCGCGGGGCGGTCGGTTGCTGCAGGCGACCCACAGCGCGCCATGCTATCGTTTGTACGCTCTCGCGGATGGCAAGCGCCCGGCGATGGTGCGTGACGAGCGCGACGGCGCGGCGATAGCGGTGGAAGTCTGGGAGATACCCAGCGCCGAGGTGGGGTCGCTGCTGGCCGCTATTCCCGCGCCGCTGGGGCTGGGACAGGTTGAGCTGGCCGACGGCCGATGGGTGACGGGCTTTATTTGCGAAGCCGCCGGGCTGGGGGAGGCCACGGAAATCACTGCCTGGGGCGGCTGGCGTCAGTGGCTTACCAGGTAAACGGAACATCCTCTGCGGTAGCGCCGCAGAGGGAACCCTCGCTTATAGCGGGCTGTTCTCATCGAGCAGGGTGATGCTCCAGACGCGGGCGTGCGTGTCATCGATGCGATAGTAGCTTTTCACGCTTGCCGTGCCGCCGATGGCGTAGCCCACCAGAGCGACAATGTTGAGCTGATGCCCTTGCTTATCGGTAAACGCATAATACTCATCCAGCACATAACCGCTGGCGCTGGCCGCTGATTCCAGACGATCGTCCCTGGCTTTCAGGTCCGGGGTATAGTCGGCGATGGTTTTCCCCACATAGTTTTTGGCGACGTCCTGCTTTTCGTCATCGCTGACGATAAACGCCGCGCTGGCAGGAAAGTGCTGAACCACCTCAGCCAGGGTTGGTTTCGGCGCGGCAGAGGGGAATAACGTATGATCGATGGTGTAGGCCTGTAGCCAGCAGGAGAATAACGCCGCTTCCGCCGCGCGGCCATCCGCGGAGAGACCGCTTTGATGGCGGCATACCCGGGTATTTATCGACACGGTATGCCAACAGCTGGCGTCATCCCCGCTGTGGCAGGACGAGTTGAAGCGATAAGCAGGGGTTGCCGATGGCGCAGATCGTTGATAGCGCAGGGAAGCGCAAGCCTCGATAGGTTCCTGCTGAATGTAGGGACCAATGAATTAATCTTCGGCCAGATAATGCCCCTGCGGACTTTCTTCGTGCAGTAAGAAGGATCAAATCTCTCGAGTTAATAGAGAATATCAAATGCCAATTCGATATTAACGTTTATCAATAAAGTCATTAATATCACCAGCATGGGGGAGTTATGAATTTAATTGATAACGTTAAGAATGAAGAGCTACAGAATATTCGTTTTGTTTTAACTGATATGGATGAAACGCTGACTTATAAGGGCAGGCTGCAGGCCCGAACCTATCAGAGTCTGGAAATGCTACAACACGCTGGCATCAAGGTTATTCCAGTAACGGCGGCCTCTGCCGGGTGGGCCGACCAGATGGCAAGAATGTGGCCTGTGGATGGGGTTATCGCTGAAAATGGAGGGTTATTTCTTACCAGAAATAACATCGAACATGGTATTAACAGGTACTTCTGGCATGAAGACAAATATCTTCTCAATCGAGAAAAAATCAGCCACATTCTTCTCAATATTCGCCAGAAATACCCCTGGGTTGAAGTGTCTGACGATCAGGATTTTCGCCTGACGAGTATTGCTTTCAAACTTCCCAGAAATCATGAGCAGACCAGACAGCTCATTGACGAATTAGCGGAAAATAAATGCAGTTATACCATTAATAATCTATGGGTACTGGGGTGGTTAGGGGGGTATGACAAACTCGTCATGAGCAGAAAGGTGTTAAAGCATTTTTACGCATTGGAAGAATCAGATGAACAGGCATCGGTTTTCTACAGTGGTGATTCGCTCAATGATGCCCCCATGTTCAGCTACTACAGCAAAACGTTGGGGATGAACACGATTAATGACATAGCGCAAGTTATACCATCCTTGCCGCGCTGGATAAGTCAATTTCCAGGTGGTGAAGGGTTTGTTGATGGCGCTAACAGAATTTTAAATGCTAAAAGGGCAAGCATCCGTTAAGTTGCCTTCTCCGCTCTGGCAGATGGCAACCGGATCCATTGGTGGCAACAGATCCGGTTGTTGTATGCGTTGGATAGAGAGCCTCATAGGGGACTTCCCGTTATCCAGGCGGACGCCATCCATGTTGAATGGCTCATCATTCTTGTTGCAAAAATGTGAGCGCTTCAGTAGCCTTATCTCTTTCGGAGACAGGAAATGCTCGTCACTGATTCACTTCTTGCTTACACCCTCGCTGCCACACTGCTTACCCTGACGCCAGGTCTTGATACTGCTCTTATCCTCCGCACGGCGACCGCTGAAGGGGGACGCAAAGCCTTACATGCCGCGTTAGGCATTGATCTTGGATGCTTTATCTGGGGCGCGCTGGTGGCCTTTGGTTTAGGTGCGCTACTGGCGGTTTCTGAGTTGGCTTATACCTTATTGAAATGGTGCGGAGCAGGATACCTTTGCTGGCTGGGCATCCAGTTGCTCCTGCGCCCACGCCAGCAATTTAACACCCACCCGGCCGAATCAGATTCCACGAGTAACTGGTTCCTGCGTGGGATGTTGGGGAATGTGCTTAACCCCAAAATGGGCGTCTTCTACGTTTCGTTTTTGCCCCAGTTTATCCCCGCCGGGCATTCACCCGTCAGCTGGACCTTTCTCCTGGTCACCATCCATGTATTGATTGGGACGCTGTGGTCATTAACGCTGATTACCGCCACTCGCTATGCCGCCGGCATCCTGAAAAAACCAGCCGTGGTGAAATGGATGGACCGGACAACCGGCTGCCTGTTTCTGCTATTTGCCGCGAAGCTGGCCATGAGTCGGCGGTAGTCACGCAGGGGCGTATGCCCCTGTATCAGTTGTTTTTATCACCTTTGCTATCATTGAGTTATATATTTATAAAGCCACCTGGCCAGGCGCAATTTTTGGTTAGTTTATTGAGCAGGAGCATTAGCTCATAATCGTTGCGTAAGTTAAATTTTCTCATGACCATATATTTATGCGCATAGACCGTTTTCTCACTAATCATGAGTTCGTCTGCAATTTGCATGACCGACATCCCCTCATATAAACAGGTCATGATGCGGATCTGCTGTGGAGACAGCCTGGTGGGCTGGCAATCACAACAGGACATGGATGACGGTCGCGTATTTGTCTGCTGCAGCCGGTGCCAGGCACCGTGCAATGCTGTACGTAACCGCGTGACGGAATCCCGACGAGAAATAAAGATAATATCCTGAAAACAAGAAGGTAAAGCCGTAACACGCATATCATCATCAACAACGCCAATCACAATCCCTTTTTTTCGCTCCTGCAGTTCAGGACAGCAAATAAAACACTCTCCTGGACATAATGCCAGCACAATAACGTCCGCCACCTTCACACTTTCCGACGTAAAGTTAAAATTGAAATCAACTTTGGTATTGTGTTGGGAAAAGAAATCACTAAATAAAAAGGTCAGTCCACGCTGAAAGAGGGTATCCGGCTCTTTTATTACAATATTAACCATTTACCATACCGAAACATAATAGCTCTCCTGAATGTGGGTAATAGATGCAGTATGTACTATCACCCGGTTAGTTCCCTGAAGAGGAAAACGACTAGCGCGCATAGGATCCTCTATAGCCAGCGGCCAGTCAGTTGTACTGCATTGTCAAAACGACGACGGCGCGAATGGAACCTGGTGTCGGTCTTCCTGCCACAGAAGTGACCATCGCTTTCATCGGCATCTTCGCCGTTCTGTCTGCGGCAATATTTTGGGTTATGCTGGATCCACTGCCCATTAACACCCCCGTAGTGGCATCAGACATAGCAATCGCCACGCGGGTGGCCGTGCCGCTGTTTTGGTAATAATTCATGCCCGCTTCCGGGTCAGGTGTTCCGCTAAAACGGGTCGTCACACTCAACGTGCCCGGCGGACAACTGGTAAAAAGCAGGTTAAAAGAAACCGGATCGGACGAAGATCCAGGTGTGAACATATTTGTTGCCTGGATATTACCAAGATCGATATTCATATTTGAATTTCCACCGTTAAAAACGCAGGGCGCTGCGATAATACGGCCTGTGACTTTAATATCGACATTGTCTGCCGACAGCGCAGGTAATACTGTTGCGCATGCCATCAGCAAGACTGATATATTCATTTTCATTTGACAGTCCTTATTGATAGGTAAGGCTCAGCGTTGCGGACGCGTTTGCGATGCCGGTGGTTACCGTTGTATTGGTCTGATAATAGCGTGCTGTTAATGGGAACATCTCCTGGCCACCCGTGGTTCTCTTCAAAACCAGATTATTGCCAAAGGTGAGGGGAGTATTGTTATAAACCAGCTGCACGCCAACCCCACGGGCGACGCCTGCGCTGCCCTGACCGGTTAATGCCAGCACGGTATTATCGCTGACGTCGGGATTTTGTGGCCCGGTGAGCATGACGTTAATATTGGCTCCGGCATCGCAGTCCAGAATGAGATTCTGCGTCTTCTGCGCATTAGCGGGCGTTGTGCCTACCGCAGAGCCGAATTCACTAACCAAGATGTCCCCCAGTTCAAATAAAATATTCGACGTTTTTACCGCACATGCCACCTGGGTGATCGTCCCAGCTCCCGCATTGACGGGAATTTCAGGCGCCATTTCTCCACCTCGGTTTTGCATGGTATAGGCGACAAACGATGCCAGTTGCCCCGTCACCGAACCAGATGTAATATCGCCGATCTTCCAGAATTGTATAATTGGCTGGAAATCATTGATATCCAGATCCCCAGCGTTTGATGACCAACTGAATGTTGCATAATTATCCCCACCAATATAACTCGTGCTGGAATAAGTCGTCTGGCCTGCTTTGGTGTTTTTATAAAAACCCAAAGAAATCCCCACGCCAGGCAAGTTGGTTTTATATACACGCCGGGAACCATACGTTGCGAAATAGGGAAGGGCACCACTTTTCATCCCTGCACTTGACCCTTCGTTTGCGGTTGCGAGGCAGGTATATGCATGCGCTAAGGTACCATATATCTCATTGCTGATCGCTTGCCCAACGGGAGCGTCACGCTGCACAATAATATTGCCATAATCCACTGAATAGGGAGAGCCAATATAACTATAGTCACAGCAGAAGCCACTTAATGGAAACCACGCAGTCAGCATTAATAATGCAGATCGGAAAAGTCGCATATCTATGCACCTGATTTTAAAATTCAGTTCAACGTTAACGGCAAGCAGCATTATCGATAATCACATCGTTATTCAGCTTCGCCATATTAATCGAGTAATGCACCCTGCAGGTGTTTGCGGATTGATTTCCCCATTTCACGGTCAGGTTGACCTGGGGAGCCAGGCCCGTCAAATACACCTGACTGCTTTCGCCAACGATAAAGCTGCTGTGTTCTGCGCCTTCAATGCTGGCAATTGCACCAAACGGAACCGACTGGCCGTTTTGCTGGGTCAAGCTCATCAACATGCGAACGCCTACGCTTGCCAGATAGTTCGCCCTGACAATCGCGCCACGCGTCGGGACCACGGTTTTGACCGTTTGTTCTAACTCAACGTTAGCCGGCAATGTTTCAGTGATTAATGACACATCATTTTTGCGATAAGGCATTAAGTTAGAGGCAAGCGTGTATCCGCGATAATCGGTTGTCGCGCCGGTCATATTCTGGATTCCTACACCGGCAGCCCCGGGGGCAGCAATCAGCACGTTGGTTTCACCCAGTGGCTGAGAGAACGTCACGCCATTGGCATGCGCAACCACGCCTCCCTGAATCCCATAATTCAGACGGTCGGTATTTTTGTCATAGCTGTACCCGGCCGTCAGTTCGCCATAGGTGCCTCGATAATCACCATTCATATTGCCGGTATAGGCCACGTCGTGAGTGCCGTAACCCTGTTGAATATTCCAGTTAAGCGCATTATTCGGCATCGCAACGCCATTCAACCCGACGCTGTGTGTCGTACCGTTATGCTTGCTGGCATTCATGCCATAGTTTGCCCATGTCTGCGGCAAGAGTTTTTCCAGCGGGATGCTGATATTTAGCGCCAGCATCTGGTTTTTACCGTCGCTCTGGTGAGCGCTGTACGATCCCGCACTACCATTCCTGCTCAGGGTCCATGTCAGACCGTAACTGATACTGTGCCAGTAGTTGTTATACCCAACGCTCCAGGATTCCATCGCCTTACCTGAATTCCAGTAATCTTCATGCGAGGCGTTCAGCATCAACGATCCCAGATTATCTCCCAACCCCTGGCTCAACGTCAGCTCCGCACGGTTGCGGCGTCTATCCTGGAGCGCATTACTGTCACCATAAGAATCAAGGACCTCCTGCATGCCATAGTAGCCGCTGGTCGAATAGCGGTAGCCGGCAATCGCAAAGTTAGTGCCTGTTGAAGCAAAGTTTTTACTGTATCGAGCCCGCCAGGATTGACCGTTGGATTTCGGCATATTGTACGGCGTGGACCAGCCCTGGGTGATGTCGCTGGAGATAGCGCCAAAGTCACCCATGTTTTTACCCACGCCCGCGGCAAGCGACTGATATTTACTCGACTCCTGCAATCCACCGTAAAACGTGAACCCGTAGGGTAAGCCGAGAATAACGCTCATCTGGCCAAAGGGTGTCTTATCCACGCTGCCGTTGTACGAACGATATTGGCCGCCCGTTAACGCATATTTTATTCGGCCTTCACGCTGTAATACGGGAAGTGAGGCAAATGGCACGCTAAAGTGCTGCTCGCTACCATCAGCCTCTTTAATCGTGACATCAAGATCGCCGGCGCCGCCGGTAGGATACATGTCCGTAATTTCAAACGCGCCCGGCGCCACAAAGCTCTGGTAAATCTGATAGCCATTCTGGCGGATGATCACCTGGGCATTGGTCCGGGCGATACCACGCACCACAGGGGCATAGCCCTTAAGGGAGTCGGGCAGCATGTCATCATCGGAAGCAAGTTGTCCTCCCCGGAAAGGCATACTGTCGAAAACATCTGCCGGGGCAGAACTGTCACCCAGTGTGAGCTGCGACTTTAACGGGATTATCGTACGTTGTGCATAGGTATAAACCGTGTCCCAGGCATCGTGGCCCTGTGAATCTCGCGACCAGGTGGTGTAATTTCTTAACCGCCAGGGGCCGATGTTTACTCCCGGACGCAGGTTGGCATACTGGCTATCACTGTTGCTGCTGTTGTTATTTTTGGCCCAGTTATTCGCCCCACTCAGACTGTAGTTAAGCAGGGCGGCGTTAATCCCTTCATCCCAGCGATCCGGTGGCACCGATCCACGAGCTTGCGCTGAGATTGCCGCTTGCGGAATGCTCAATACCAGACGCTGCATGGCAAACTGGAAATTTGTACTGGCCTGAGGAATGGCGGACAGGTTCGCACAGGAGGTTTCGCCCTTTAACGCAGGAAAAAGTCCAGTCTTGACTCCCCAGCTTGCTAATTGCTCAATGGATAAACAGGGGACTAATTTTTCATCACCGCCAGGTTCTTTCAGCAAAACAAACATGATATCGCGAGTATCGACTAACTGATCGTCCAGAACGACATCAACATGATAATTCCCGGGGGCTTGCGCACCAGATTCAAAACCTGAAAGATCGACTCTTTCTGTCCCTGGGTTATCCAGTTCAACCAGCTCTGGGTTAAAAAAATCGCGACTATAGCTATTTTGTGTAGTACCGAAGAGCGCGATGGTTATCAACAATGCCAACCGTGGAGATCGTACTTTTATATAATCCATTGCCATCATCATAAATCCCACTCAGTATCTTTTCGCCAGCCTACAGACTGGCTTTGTGTTCTGCCCCGGGACTGCCATAGTCATTGATAATTTTGAATGTCACTGGCCCGCCCGTTACGCCGGAGGGTAAATCAAACGTCGCCGTACTGCCGGGTAATACATAACTGACATCAGGCACTCTTTTACCTGCAAGCGAGATTTCATTAAAATTCATGACATGCTGAGTCGGATTGTTTACCTGTATTTTATTCCCTACGCGTTGCCAGCGTAATTTATCGGCCTGTTCTTCAGGGGCGGCGCCTTTCATCGTCGCCGGCCGGTAGATGAGTTTAATTCGGGTTTTAATGGCAATTTGCAGCGTATTGTCAACTTGAGATGCGGAGGGTATGGCTTTTATATTAAGCCAAAACAGACTCTCTTTATCCTGAGGTAATGCGCCGGTGGCAACAATGCGCTCGACGTTTTGTTGGCCATTATTCAGTCGATATAACGGTGGTGTAATAATGAAAGGTGCCTTCCCGGCCCCATCACCCGGCGTTTCAATCCATGACTGGATAAGATAGGGGGTGTTATCCGGGTTGTTTATGCTAATAGAAGCTTCTTTTTTATTACCATCAAAAATGACGCGCGTGCCACCAATAACGACACCGGCCTGAGCAAAAGATAAGCCAACACTCATTATCGTGGTGGTGAGCAAGATACTGCGAAGAACATTCATTTTAGACCTCTAAAACATGGGGCCGTATCGACCCCATCAGGTTTTCTGAACAGAAAATCAGTTATATACAATGGAGAAGTTAGCAACGGAGTTGGCCGTACCCGGCGTTACTGATGCCGTGGTGGAGATATATTGCGCATAGAATTTCAGCGTATTGTCCTGGGTGCTGCTAAGCACGTAGTTATAGCTGTTCTCACCGTGCAAAGGCAGATCGACTTTATCGGCAGTCATCAGGTTAATCGCCACCCCTGACGCCGCACTGGAGGCTGAGGTATCAATAGCCAGCAGGTTAGGGTTGGTCAGATCGGGGGTGCCATCAAAGCGTACTTTTGTTGAAGTTACCGTGGTTGGACAGTTTTTAAGCACAATATTAAAATCTTTTGCAGCCGCTTTTGTGCCACTGTTCGGAAATTCACTTTTATAAAAATTACCGAGGTTAACCTGCTGGTTTTGCGATGCCACGTCGACTTCACAGGCAGTATCCAGAATGTTCCCAACGAAATTTACGGTGCCAGCGGCAGCAAAAGCGTGAGATGTTGACAGCGCTGCAGTTGCGGTCAATGCAACTAAAATAAGACTTTTTTTCATTACTCTGTTTCCTTATTAACTTTGTATACCACTCGTATTCAGGCAATAGGGTGCCGAGGAGCGTATACACTCTTTATATACCGGTGCCTTTATTTTACTGTGCAGCATGGCAGCCATAATTAATTACGGTAAACCCTGAACTGTTCTGCTGACTGGCTAAAATTTATCTAATCATTTTCTTAAACTCAATTATTTTCTGGGTCTACCTGTAGACTTTCATTTAACGAATATTCAACATTTATTGCTTATTTATTGACATTGTTAATGCTCAGTCTATTTTTAGACCGACACCTCATGGATTAAAAAATCAATAACTTAGAGAGCGTCTTTGGGCGGGTCTACTTTTAGACTGCAACTCAATATTCCGTGGATTCTTAATTTTTAAGATAATTCTTCAGGACGATACAAAAAGCGATCACAGTTGAGGAATTGAGGCTGCTTATGAACACGCGCTTAACCCCCCCGGAAAACCATGACAAATCACTTGCTCTGGAATTAAAACCATTCCGGCACATTGAGGCATTGATAAAACATGTGTTGCCAGCAGCAGAAAGAGTCGTGATCGGCAGAGGTGACGTCGTGCATTATTATAAAGATGATATCCGGCAGTGCTTTTTGCTATTGCAAGGTAGCGTTGCGCTGCACCGTCGCGGCGATGGCATTGTTTTAAATTCTGAATCAGCACCGTTTATTCTGGGCGTCAGTAGTCAGTTTTCCTCAGAGCATCTTTATGTGAGAGCGCTGGAGACGTCAGAGATCGCCCGTGTGCCACTGGATTGTTTTAATCACATCGTGGCACAACTGGATCTGTGGGAGCATTTTTCGAAACTCCTCATTTACACGGCCTCCCGGGTGTATGAGCATTGCGCACAAATCTCGCAGATGTCAGCTTATGACATCATCCGCTTTCAGCTTGTTGAACTCATGCAAGAGCCGGATGCGATACGGCAAAAAATTACGGCTGCAGCCTATATTAAGAGCCGAACCTATCTTTCACGGAGCGGGATTATGCGAATTCTGGCCGAGCTACGAACCGGGAAGTACATCACCATGGAACGGGGTATACTGCTTGATATCAACCATTTGCCTCGAAAATACTGACGATGAGGATACCCGCGACTGGAAGCCACGCTATAATCAGACAGGTCAATATTAAGGTTATCGGTTATGTCCTCTTTAGAAAGACCTCACAAAGGTTCACCCTACGCGCAAGAGCTGATTACTCACTTACAGCCGTATTGCACACCACGTAAAACCGAAAGAGGGGAGCAACTGGATTTCAAGGTGAACGGCCAGGGGGTGTGTTACCTGATCCTCGAGGGAACCGTAGCGGTTTATCGCCGAAACGATAATATGATGCTGTCCACTGCACGCAGTCCCGCCGTGTTTGGTCTTGCCAATCTGACGGATATTTACTTCGATGACTATATCAAAACCATAAACCCCTGCCTGATTGGCGAGATCTCCACCGCTCGTGTTAATGACATTATTAAAGAAAAATCGTTATGGGGACTGCTCTCAAAGCAACTGATGTTTGTGTATGGCCGACTTTACAACAACGTGATGCCGCAGGGCGCTCCGACGGCGTACGAAATGATCCGCCAGCAGTTGCTCAATCTCATAGAAGAAGATGAGAGTTATCGCGCGGCAGTCACAGCAGAACTCTACATCCGCGAGAAAACCCATCTGTCTCGCAGCGGTGTCATGCGTATTCTTGCGGATTTAAAAACGGGTGGTTTTATCGAAATGGAGGAGGGAAGACTCATCAAAATCCATAAGCTTCCCGCCAGGTACTAAATAACGCCCCTCATCTCAATTTAGCGACCACACCTGGGTTTTAAAGGTCCAGGGCAGGGCGCGCCCTGTTCTACTCAGTGCTGTAACGATCGGGCTCGAACGTACGTTTAGCCAGTTTCTTTTGCAAAACGATGACAATAATTGGGGTTCCTGATGCGGTAATTGCACATACCGCCAACAGCATGTCCATATTTTGTAGCGCCATGCGATGGTCGGGTAACAAAAAAGCAGACAGGAAAAATGCGGCAGTTGTCATCAGATACATCATGGATGTCTGTAATGAAGAGAATCCCGCTCGTTGCTTGTTATCAGGAAACTGAATCGTCACCGCCGACGATGACACCAGACGACTGTAAGCTGCGCCGAGAAACAACGTAATAAATAGCGCCGGATGCGGATAGCCCAGGAGGGGTATCAGCAAGCTCAGGATAAAAACGAGGGTCGACCCGGTCGCCAAACTCAAAGCAGAAAAACGAGAGGTTAATGCGCCTGTCATTCTGGTAGACAGATACCCCGCCAGACCCCCGCCGAAGAACAACCAGGGCAGCAGACCTTGAGAAGCCCCCAACAGCTGCGTCATTAATGGCGCCAGAACAGGAATGATCAGCATTGGACTAAACTGTACCAGCGCATTACCGGAAGCAAACAGTAAAGTATCTACATCGAGGGGCAGCGCGTGGGGCGTGTCGAAAGTGACGGGATCCTGAGGGATGATGGAGACGATCAGCGGCAATGCCAACCAACACAGTGTGCAGATTAACCACAACGCGACATGCCAACCGTAATGAGTACACAAAAATAGTACAGCGGGCATCCCCACGATGCTGACCATCGAAAATGACGCAATCACCGTCGCCAACATTTTTCCGCGCAAATCAGCCGGCGTGTGGTTTATCAAAATAGTGATCCCCACACCCATTGTCGTACCGCCAACCAGTCCTGCGAAAAAGCGCAATGTAAGAAGAAGAGGAAAACTGGTGGTCAATGTCGTCAACAGTGTCGCCATGGCTAGCAGTACCATATTGGCAATTAAAAAACGTTTCTTATTGCAACGGTCAACCCAGTAAAAGGCGATAATTCCCGACAGGACGGCTCCAGATGTGTACATACCGGATACATAGCCTGAGAAGGTGACGGGAACAGCGAAATCTGCAGCCATAAATGTAAAAACAGGACTGAACATCATATATTCCAGCGCATTAGTAAACTGGACAAAAGCGATTACCAAAGCAATCCGAATGAGCGTCTTTTGATTAAATGTTGTGGTGACCTGTGGCATAGCAAGCGACCTGTGGATGAAAGATATCCTAGCTTAACTGCTATCAAACTTGTCGATTAGGTGGTAAAAATGGCACTCATTATTATCATATGTGGGATAGTTGATGCGGCCAGTTCTTGACTTTAATGCGCTGAAAATCTTCATTGCTGTGGTGGAACGAGACAGTTTTGTCGGGGCATCGAAAGCCCTGGAAATGCCGACATCAAATGTGAGCCGTTGCATTTCTCAGTTAGAAGACAAACTGAACCTTCAGCTCATTGAGCGCAGTACCCGACATATGAAACTCACACAGGCGGGGCATCTACTCTATACCCGGGCGAAGCCATTACTGGAAGCACTTGAGCAAACTGAAACCGAATTAACGTTGCGACAAATGCAATTCAAGGGGCCATTACGTATCTGTATTCCCAATGAAATCGGTCCTGTATTGCTGGGCTCTGTTGTTGCTGATTTCGCCTGTCAGCATCCGGATCTGGAGATAAGTTGCGTCACAAATTTGTCGGGTTATGAATCCCTGCGAGATGATCTGGATTTAGCTGTCATTGTTAGCCGTGGTCAGATGGATGACAGTGACTACATCGCCCGTCATCTGGTGACGATCCCTTGCACCATCGTTGCGGCCCCCTCCGTCATCCAGCGTTATGGCACGCCTTCTCGAATACAGCAATTTGAAGAGTTACCCTGTATTACAACGGTGAATGCGCTTAAAGGCGCTCCCTGGCAGTTTGTGAATAAAAAGGGCGGATTCGAGACGATCAAGGTTAACGGTCGTTATCGGGTCAACAGCGGAGAGATGGCAGGGCGAGCGGCCATCTCAGGTGTCGGTTTTGCCATCCTGTCGAAACAAGCCTGCCAACCCTATATTGATGATGGGCGGTTAATCGAGATTGAATTTGAACAATCGGCAGCCCCCTTGCAATTGTTCGCTCTGTATTCAGATCGGCGTTACTTGCCGGCAAAAACAAGAGCGCTTATTGATTTCATGCATCAGAGATTGAGTCATTAACAAGAGGCCATCTTCAGCGCGCCAGGGCGGCGCTGTTCTATTCAGCCGGCCGGCTCAAGCAACAAATCTCTGAGATAGCCCTCCAGTAGGGAGGCACAAATTCGCGTTTCATACGACATCATCCCAGCTGGTGGATGGAGCAACCAGGCACTAAATGGCGGGATCGGATAGTGGCTTAAGAGGGGGATGAGCGCGCCGTCTTCCATTTCTTTTCTGCAAACCGGACTTTGCAAAACACCAATGGCATGTCCCGCTAATAACCAGGAGAGGACACTCCGCCAGTGCGTGGACTGAAATTGAATATTGACGGGAACATTAATGAGTTGATCTTCGGAAGCGATCAATTGAATGCGATTACTGGCGAATACACCGGAAACAGCAGCAAATGGATAATCTGTCAGCGCTTCCGGCGTGTCAGGATGACCCATTTTCGCCAGCAGAGCCGGAGAGGCCACTAGCACTCTGCGCACGGCGCCAAGCGGACGTGCGACAAAAAAGCCTTCGGAGACATCACCTAACCTCAGTGATAAATCGACCCCCTCGGTGACGGGATCGATGACGCGGTCGTTAAAAATGACATCGACCTGCAGCTCCGGATGCTCGTTCTGAAGCTGCAACAATGCAGGCATCAGCAGGCTTTCTCCGGCGGAATAGGGCGCGGCAATACGGATTTTGCCTTGCAGCCCCTGATTTTCCTCATTCACAGAAAGAGCATGCTCTGCCGCCTGAATGGCCGTTTTGCTTCGCTCATAAAACACGTTACCGCTGTGCGTTAGAGACATATTACGCGTGTTGCGCCTAAGCAAACGTGTCCCAAGATGAGCTTCCAGTTTTTCTATTCTTTCACTCACGGCGGGCTGGCCAATGCCGAGATCGCGGGCTGCAGCCGACATGCTGCCCCGTTCAACCACCCTGATAAATATGCGCATTGCTGAGAAGAGATCCATTCACCAATTATATTGGCTTTACCGATAAATGTAAGTGTGGACAGGCATCTACTGCTTTCCTGCGAAATGATGAAAAATCCAGACTCAAGGCCTGAGCCAGGCTAAATTTCAATCTATTTAATTGATTTATTGGTGGAAAATAATGATGCCAGAGATAAAGCTTTTCATGTTCCAGTCAGGAACACAGCATTGTCGATATCAGCATATCCGGATGAATCAGGGCGTGGGAGAGCATTATGAGATCCCTGTCCCCTGGTTTCTGCTGACCCATCCGGATGGGTTTACGCTGATTGACGGCGGTCTGGCTGTCGAAGGATTGAAAGATCCCAGCGGTTATTGGGGAAGTGCTGTAGAGCAGTTTAAACCGGTGATGTCAGAAGAACAGGGTTGCGTGGAACAACTTAAGAGGATTGGCATTGCTCCTGAGGATATCCGCTATGTGGTCCTGTCCCATTTGCACTCTGATCATACGGGAGCAATTGGTCGCTTCCCCCATGCTACGCATGTTGTCCAGAGGCAAGAGTATGAATATGCCTTTGCCCCTGACTGGTTTACGTCAGGAGCCTATTGCCGACGCGATTTCGATCGTCCCCAACTTAACTGGCTATTTCTGAACGGGTTGTCCGATGATCACTATGACCTTTACGGTGATGGCACGTTACAATGTATTTTCACCCCAGGGCATTCACCGGGCCATCAATCTTTTCTTATCCGCTTACCGGGTGGTACAAATTTTACGCTAGCTGTAACGAATCGCGTTTGAAATCCCGCCGACTCGCATTTATCCCGTTTTTCTGCTCGAATTAGCTGCAAATGAAAATCGCCACCTGCTCACATTAACTGCAACTGTGCTCGCATTTATCCTGTCCGGCTTGCGTTCCATTGCGCCGAAATCACAATAACTGCAAATTTGCGACACGAGGCTGTCTGTTGAAGTTGTTCCCACGAATGTGAAGGGAACCGCCCATATCACCAGGTGAATCCAGCGGCCTGAATAAAGAGCGGCCCTGACAATGAAACGAAGCGCCATACGGCGCGGGGCATAAATCGTGAGAGGCATACCCTTCTAGGAGCCACACCAGGATGAGTGCCAGTCTAAAATTCCTTAATTCATGAGAATGGCTCATAAAGCCTATCCCGTCTGACGGGATTATCCGGCAGGACAATGCCAGTACTATGTTCTTCATAACTTCTGAGCAGGCCTGTTGCCATCCTTTCCGCGTGCAGAGTTAATGCGGCCAGTCTACAGCCTCAACTCCATTAGTTATCTGCAAAAATCATCCGCCAAAGGGGAGTTTCATGAAACGTCGCATTATTAATTCAGCATTTCTTGTCGCAATGATGGGGGTCTCAACGGGAGCAGCCATGGCCGCAGATTACAGACAAAATCCGTTTACCCTCGTATATGAAGGTGCCATCACTGAGAATGTGAAAGGCAAAGTAAATATTCATCCTGTCAGTTATAAACTCAACGGAATCGATATTGCCGCTAACGTTTACACGCCGGCAAATTATGATCCAGCCAAAAAATATCCGGCCATTGTTGTGGCTCACCCGAACGGGGGGGTGAAAGAACAGGTTGCCGGTCTGTACGCCCAGAAACTGGCTGAGCAGGGGTATATTACCATTGCAGCCGATGCTGCCTATCAGGGGGCCAGCGGTGGTACACCGCGTAATGTGGATAAACCCGTAAACCGCATTGAAGATATCCATGGTATGGCCGATTTCATTTCCCGCTATCCGGGGGTCGATACAGCCCGACTCGGTCTGCTCGGCATTTGTGGCGGTGGTGGATATTCCCTGGTTGCGGCTGAAACGGACAAACGTTTCAAGTCTATTGCCACCATCAGTATGTTTAACTCAGGTCTTGTGCGCCGCAATGGCTTACAGAATTCACAGCTGGATACCATTCAGCAGCGTCTTCAGCAGGCGTCTGATGCCCGAGCGCAGGAAGCTGCGGGCGGCGAAGTCCTTTACTCCGGCGATGCCAACCTGACGGATGAGCAGATCGCCAAATTACCTTTTGCGTTATATCGCCAGGGTTACGAATACTACTGGAAGACCCATGCGCACCCGAACTCAACGTTTAAATACACAACCAGCAGTTTACTGGATTTGATGAGTTTCGACGTGACCGATCATATCAATCTGATTAACAAACCATTGCTGATGATCGCCGGTACCAAAGCTGACACGTTGTATATGACGGAAGATGCATTTGCCAAAGCGACCGGTACCAAAAATAAAGAATTATTTAAAATTGATGGCGCCACCCATATCGAAACCTACTGGGTGCCTAAATATGTAAACGCGGCAATGGGGAAACTAACGCAGTTCTATAGCCAGAACCTCTGATCATTTTGTCATTCCTGTATCCCCGCGGCGTAATCACATTGTCCGGGGATCGTTCTATCACTCACATCGGGTTAACTATGGAACATAAAACAGAATTCGCCCGTCAGGCACTGACTCGCCGCCACTTGCTGATTGCCGGCATCACAGCTATCGCCGCCTCTTTTGTCGCCACACCAGTTTTCGCACAGGAATCCGATTCAGTTCAGATTATCTCCGCGGGCAGCCAACCTGTCGCCTATGGCGCACCCGGGAATTTTACAGGGCGCGTGCGAGTCGACCCGTTGTTCCAGGCTGACAAAAATATCAATGTGTCCGGCGCTTACGTGACTTTTGAACCCGGAGCCCGTTCAGCCTGGCACACGCATCCGGCCGGTCAGCGGCTGGTTGTGGTCTCCGGTATCGGCCTGACGCAGCAGGAAGGACAGCCCGTGCAAATTATTCGACCGGGTGATGTCGTGATGTGCCCGCCCGGCGTCAAGCACTGGCATGGCGCCGCCCCTGAGAGTGCTATGACACATCTGGCCATTACCGGGAATATAAATGGAAAGACAGTTGACTGGATGGAGAAAGTAACGGATGAACAATATCACGCCCATTAAAACCTCCGCGATGGTGGCCTTGCTGATGATGGCTGGCCAGTTCATGGTTTCTTCCGTCAACGCAGCAGAAAAAGAGGTCACCGGAATGCACCACCAACAACCTGCGTCAGATACCTTGTCTGAACGCCAGCAGGCGATCCCCCTGATTGCCGCTACGATGGCAAGCAGCCAGATGGGGAAACTGAATGCGGCTCTGAATCAGGGACTTGATGCCGGACTCACGATCAACGAAACCAAAGAAATCCTCATTCAGCTCTATGCCTATACCGGTTTCCCCCGCAGCCTCAATGCGCTCAATGAACTGATGAAGGTGGTGGAGGTGCGTAAACAGCAGGGTCTTCATGATGCTGTGGGGAAAGCCCCCCAACGACAGATCCCTGTCGGAGACGAACTCCGTCGGGTGGGCGCCGAAAATCAGGCTCTGCTTTCAGGCGGACCGGTTAAGGGCGTAGTTTTTGATTTTGCACCGGAAATTAACCAGTTTCTGCAAACTCACCTGTTTGGCGATATTTTTTCCCGCGATAACCTCGACTGGGAAAGCCGCGAACTGGCAACTGTCGGAGCTCTGGCGGCCACGCCGGGTGTGGAGGCACAGTTATTGTCGCATATGCGCGCCAGTCAGCGCATTGGCCTGACGGTGGGTCAGTTACGTCAGCTGGCCCGGGTATTGCGTGAACATGGTGAAAATGAGGCTGCCGTCCGGGCTGAACATGCACTACAGCAGACACTGACCCGTTGACAATAATGGAGTTCCGGATGGAACACGATCCTACCCGCAGAATGTTGATTACTGCCCTGGCCGGGGTGACGATTGCCAGTACTGTCCCGGTATCGTCCGCTGCCGGTACCGGGTCAGTACAGAATAAAAGCCGAACCCTGGTCGTCTACTTTTCCCGCAGCGGTAACACCCGGGTGATCGCCGGTGTGATACACCGTAGCCTGACAACAGACCTGTTTGAGATTGAACCCGGCACTCCCTATCCGGAAGATTACTTTCAGACTGTAGAACAGGCGAAACAGGAACGCGCGCATGGGATCCTCCCTGCACTGAAAAACAACATAGGGGACTTCGCACGCTATGAGACGGTGTATCTGGGATTCCCCATCTGGGGAACCAGCGTACCTCCCGTCGTGCAAACCTTCCTGAGTACTCATGATCTCGCGGGAAAATTGCTTATCTCTTTCATTACTCATGGTGGGTACGGTAAAGGGGACAGCGACGAAGTGCTGGCACGCCTCGCTCCGGCTGCTCGCCGGGAAAGGCCTCTGGTCATCGAATGCGATCAGGAAAAGAAAACAACCGAGACAGTAACAAGCTGGTTAGAGGCGATACGTAGCTAATTGAGTGGTGATTAATGAACCCTGTTAATGAGTCCTAGTGAATTACGCCCTCTAATCGTATACGCCACTCTGCGTTATGCTTTTCCTGCCTAACCGATAAAGGATACCGTCATGCAAACAGTACAACTTAACAACGGCATTACCATGCCTAAACTTGGCTTTGGTGTGTTTCAGATGGTGGATGCCGCTGAGTGTGAACGGGCAGTCGTGGATGCCATTGAAACAGGCTATCGTCTGATTGATACCGCCGCGTCTTACCAGAATGAAACCCAGGTTGGTAATGCGCTGAAGCAAAGTGGTGTTGCCCGAAATGAGCTTTTTGTCACGACCAAACTTTGGTTGCAGGGTGCCAGTTACGAAGGCGCTAAAGCTCAGTTTGAGCGTTCTCTGAATCGCCTGCAACTGGATTATGTCGATCTCTACTTAATTCACCAACCTTATGGCGATGTACACGGGGCCTGGCGTGCCATGGAAGAGTTGCACCGGGCAGGTAAAATCCGTGCCATTGGCGTAAGCAACTTCCACCCTGACAGGCTCGCTGACCTGATGGCCTTCAACAGTGTGATCCCTGCCGTCAACCAGATTGAAGTCAACCCCTTCAATCAGCAGTTACACGCGGTACCCTGGATGCAAAGCCGTGATATTCAGCCGGAGGCCTGGGCGCCTTTTGCGGAAGGGAAGAACGGGTTGTTCCAGCATCCGGTGTTAACGGATATCGGTGATAAGTATGGCAAAAGCGTGGGACAGGTCGTGCTGCGCTGGCTGTTTCAGCGCAATGTTGTTTCACTGGCTAAGTCGGTACGCAAAGCACGGATGGAAGAAAACTTTAACATCCTCGACTTTGAACTGAGCGCAGAGGATATTCTGAAAATCACCGCACTGGATACCGCGACCAGCGCCTTTTTCTCCCATCGCGACCCGGCCATGGTGGAATGGTTAACGGAGCGAAAACTCGAGGTTTAATAATGATATGCCGGAGGCGAGGTGACCTCCGGCATATCATGCGGGGTGAACAACCACCCTGCCGGGCGGCTATATCCTGCGAGAACCCGCATCCCCTCTTGCGTAAGAGAGTACTAGAAAATTGCAAAAATACCCATTAAAATGAGTGATTACTCACTCATTTTAATAATCAACCAGGAGAGAACTTTTGCAATATTCACTATTAGGTCAGACAGGACTGGCTGTATCCCGTCTCGCGTTTGGCGCTATGACATTCTCGGATGGCAATAACGATATTGCCTCCGTCTATAAAGTCGACGCCGCATTAGCGAATGAGCTGGTTTCCGTTGCCCTGGACAAGGGGATTAATTTGTTTGATACCGCCGACGCTTACGCCGGTGGCGAATCTGAATCCTTACTGGGCAAGGCGCTGAAGCACAGACGGCAGGAAGCGGTGATCACCACTAAAGTGGGTTTCCGTAGCGGTCAGCCTTTAACTCAGGCTGGACTTTCACGCCGACACATTTTGTGCTCAGTAGATCAGAGCATTACACGCCTGGGAACTGACTGGATCGATGTCTATGTTGTTCATATTGAAGATCCATTTACACCATTAACCGAAACGCTTCAGGCCCTGGATGATGTCGTCAGGGCGGGTAAAGTGCGTTATCTGGGGTTTTCCAACTGGTCGGCCTGGAAGGCGGCTGCTGCCATTGAACTGCAGAAAGCGAACGGCTGGGCTCCCTTCACCCACGGGCAGATGAACTACTCGTTACTTGGACGTGATGTCGAACGTGACATTATTCCGATGATCGAGCATTACGGGATTGGTCTGACCGTCTGGAGTCCATTGGCCGCAGGATTTCTGAGTGGGAAATACACCCGGGGAACCGCCCCGGATAACAACAGCCGGCTTTCTGGCTTCGATGTTTTACCCACCGATAAGGAAGCCGGTTTCCGTTTACTCGACAGCATGCACCACATCGCCCGGGCACATCATGCCAGTGTTGCCCAGGTGGCAATTGCCTGGTTGCTGTCGAAGAAAGCCGTCACCAGCGTCTTACTGGGCTCGAGTAAACGTGAACAGTTAGACAGCAATCTTCATGCCGCAGAGCTACAGCTGACCCCGGAAGAATTATCCGGACTGGATAGCCTCACTGCCCTGACGCCTTTGTACCCTAACTGGATGAATGACAATGCAGTCGATCAGGCGGTACTTCATGCACTGTCCAGATAACCTGCAGTTTAAAGCGAGATCGTGCTGATGAAAAAAAATATGGTGTTTAAAAATAACCAGATAAACCTGTCCGGAACGCTGTACTTTCCTCCAGGGTTCGACGAGACACAAACGTATCCCACGGTCATTTG
This sequence comes from Klebsiella sp. PK18, assembly GCF_057784655.1. NCBI lineage: Bacteria > Pseudomonadati > Pseudomonadota > Gammaproteobacteria > Enterobacterales > Enterobacteriaceae > Klebsiella > Klebsiella sp. PK18. The sequence continues at coordinate 2,644,003 of NZ_CM173493.1, forward strand.
TGTACACCCTGCAGGCTCGGTAAAAGAACAATCCCCGGCATTATATGCCGCGGCCCTCTCTGCAAAGGGGCTGGTTGTTCTCACCTTTGACGCCTCCCACCAGGGAGCCAGCGAAGGTGAACCGCGCTACCTGGAGGATCCCTTCCGGCGGGTTGAGGATATACGCTGTGCTGTCGATTACATCAATACCCTGTCTTTTATTCATCCGGACAAAATTGGCGTACTGGGTATTTGTGCCGGCGCAGGTTATGCCATCAGTGCCGCTACGACTGACCGGCGGATTAAGGCTATTGCCGGCGTCAGCGGCACCGATGCTGGCGCGGCGATCCGCGAAGGCTGGGACGGGAATCTTCCTGTGGAAGAACAGATTCATATGCTGGAAGCCGTTTCCGCACAGCGAACGGCCGAAGTAAAAGGCGCAACCGTCCGGTATATGCCCTACGTCCCGGAAACGGTGGATGAAGGCACATCGGTCACGATGCGGGAGGCCCACGACTATTACCGGACGCCCCGTGCCGGGCATCCCCGATCGTGCAATAAAGTCATGATGACAAGCCTCGACAAACTGCTGACTTTCTCCGCAACAGACCGCATTAATACGTTGTTGACGCAGCCACTCTTGCTGATCGTGGGAGAACGGTCGGATGCCCGCCGTTTTGTTGATACGTTTTACAGCAAAGCCGCCAGCCAGGATAAAGAAGTGTTTGTGGTCAAGGGAGCGACACACGTCGATCTGTACGACGTGAAACATTATGTTGAGCCGGCCTTCGAAAAGCTTGCCGGTTTCTTCTCGGCTAAATTGTGATCCCAGAGAACGACAGCCATTTCGCTGAAAACACGGGGCTGTCGGTCGTTCTGAACAAAGGGCTTGCAGGAGATAAAAATTGAAAGTCATCATCACCGGCGCCACGGGAATGGTGGGGGCCGGCGTGCTTCAGACTGCCCTGAATGCCGCGGATGTGGAAAGGGTTCTGGTAGTTGGCCGCCAGCCGACGGGCGTCACCCATGAAAAACTGCAGGAACTTATCCTCCCGGACTTATTTGAGGTTTCGGGTATCGAGAATAAGTTACATGGATATGATGCCTGTATCTGGGCTATTGGGATCAGCTCCAGTGGGATGGATGAAGCGGCCTATGCGCACATTACAGAAACGTTGACACTCAAATGGGCGAAAATGCTGCTTCGTATCAATCCCGGCATCTCATTTTGTTACTGCTCTGCTGCCGGGGCAGGAGGAAAGTCCATGTGGGCCCGTGTCCGCCAGCGGGTGGAGTCCGAATTGCTGAGGCTGCCGTTCCGCCATGCAGGCGCGGTGCGCCCCGGTATTATTCGTCCGGCACCAGGGGCACGGAGCAGAACGCCCGGGTACCGGATTGTATTACGCCTCCTCACCCCGCTATTTCTGTTGTCTCCCGTCTGGTTAGTGGTGGTGCCATCCTTGTTTACCACATCGGACATACTGGGACGCGCCATGCTCAGTGTTGTGCGGGGGAAAGCCACGTCATTTATTCTCGAGACCGCGGATATCAACAGGCTGGGCCGGTGATCTTCTGCCGGAACCGGGTATTTACGCAACAACAGGAAAAGGTACGTATCAATGCAAAAACGTTATCTCGGTAAATCAGGACTTCAGGTATCAGCGCTGGGGTTGGGGTGCATGGGGCTCAGTCACGGCTACGGCCCGGCGACTGACACTCGTCAGGCGATCGAACTTATTCGTGCAGGGGTTGAACGCGGCGTGACCTTCTTTGATACCGCGGAAGTCTATGGCCCCTATCTGAACGAGGAGGTGGTGGGTGAGGCGTTAAAGCCACTGCGCGAGCGGGTGGTGATTGCCACTAAATTTGGCTTCACCTTTGGAAATGATAACCGGCAGCAAATTTTAAACAGCCGACCATCGCACATTCGCGAAGCAGTGGAAGGTTCATTACGACGTCTGAAAACAGACGTGATCGATCTGTTATACCAGCACCGTGTCGACCCGGACGTCCCCATTGAAGACGTCGCGGGGACGGTAAAGGATCTGATTGCTGAGGGTAAGGTGAAGCATTTCGGTCTTTCTGAGGCCGGTGCGCAAACCATTCGCCGTGCCCATGCCATACAGCCTGTTGCCGCCCTGCAGAGTGAATACTCCATGTGGTGGCGTGAGCCTGAGCAGGAAATCTTACCCTTACTGGAAGAACTGGGCATTGGTTTCGTGCCCTTCAGTCCATTAGGCAAAGGGTTTCTGACGGGGACGATCCGGGCCGGGTCAACATTTGGCGAAGATGATTTTCGCAGCAAAGTTCCCCGCTTTGCGGCACAGGCGCTGGAGGCGAATGAAAAACTGGTGTCACTGATCAGCGTGATTGCCGCAGAAAACAGAGTGACCCCGGCGCAGATTGCACTGGCCTGGTTGCTGGCGCAGAAGCCATGGATTGTTCCCATTCCCGGCACCACAAAACTGCACCGGCTGGAAGAAAACCTGGCGGCAGCGGAAATCCAGCTTTCGCCAGGCGAACTGGAGAAAATCTCCCGGGCCCTGGAAACAGTTAAAATCCTTGGGGAACGTTATCCTGCCGCACTTCAGGCGCGCGTGGGCCGGTAAACGGGAGCGGGTTTGTGTATATACAGGCCCGCTATTCTGAGTGACGTAACGCATCAATCATCAGGGCAAAGGCTGGCGGATGCTGTTTACGGCTGGGATAGTAGAGATAATAGCCCGGGAAAAAGGGGCACCACGCCTGTAATACCTGGATCAGGGCGCCGGACTTCACATAGTCCTGGATCATGTTCTCCGGTACACAGGCCAGGCCAAATCCGGACAGTGCGGCATCAATTCGTTCGGGCAACAGATTAACCGTCAGTTGTCCTTCCACGCGAACACGGAGGGGTTTCCCGTCTTTTTCAAATTCCCAGTGATAAAGGCCACCAACGGTGGGCAGGCGCATATTGATACAACGATGATCCTGGAGATCATGAGGGGTTTCTGGTGCCGGGTGATCCGCAAAATACGACGGGGCAGCCACGATGGCCATACGTATATCAGGGCCTATCCTTACAGCGACCATATCTTTGTTTACGCTTTCCCCCAGGCGAATACCGGCATCGAAACGGCCTTCAACGATATCAACAAAGCCGTTATCCACCATGAGCTCTACGTGGATTTCCGGGTATTCCCGGAGAAACGGTTTGAGTTTCGGCCAGACGAGGCTGCGTGCCGCATGCTCTCCGGAGGTCAGGCGGATATTCCCTGAGGCGATCCCGTTCAACTGTATAAGGGAGTCAAGCTCCTGCTCAAGATCCGCGATGCGCGGTTCCAGGCAGGCGATAAGCCGTTCTCCGGCTTCAGTTGGCGCCACACTTCTCGTCGTGCGGGTCAGAAGCCGTATGTTTAAGCGTTCTTCCAGTGCTTTCATGGCATGGCTGAGTGCCGATTGCGTGACACCGAGTTTACCTGCCGCCTTAGTAAAGCTTCGCTCTCTGGCGACAACGAGAAAGAGCTGAAGCTCGTTAAAATTCTCTCTGAGCATTTGTTATTTTCCAGATCAAGCCATTCTCAATATACCAGACTCATGAGAACTGTTCATAGACACAATCATTTTAGCCTCATTACTGTGAGTTATGGTAACTGCTATGATCTGTCCATTGAAATATTTGCACATTCGAATCAAGGTCCATTATGAAAATATTAATTGTCGGCGCTACAGGGAGCATCGGCCTCCATGTCGTGTCTGAGGCTTTTAAAATGGGACATAAGCCCAGAGCGCTGGTCAGGAATCCACGGAAAGCCAGATTGTTACCCCACGATACCGATGTTGTTTATGGTGATGTCGCGATGCCGGAAACATTAAAGGATGTCATCAAAGATATTGATGCGGTGATTTTTACACTGGGCTCCGGTGAACAAGGTCGTATTGGCGCCAGAGCCATTGATTATGGCGGCGTTCGTAACATTTTGAAGCTTCTCACCGGCGCTGCGGTCCGCATCGTACTGATGACCACGATTGGCGTGACAGAAAGGTTGGGGGCCTGGAACCAGCGAACAGAAGTCCATGACTGGAAGCGAAGAGCGGAGCGTCTTGTGCGGGCCAGCGGACATCCTTATACCATCGTCAGGCCAGGCTGGTTTGATTATAACGAGCCGGATGAGCGTCAACTGGTTTTTCTGCAGGGGGACAGGCGCCATGCCGGAACACCGGAAGATGGCGTGATTGCTCGTGACCAAATCGCCAGGGTACTGGTTTCCGCATTAACGGATATTGCCGCAGAAAATAAAACATTTGAGCTGGTTGCGGTAAAGGGCAATGAGCAGGCCACGCTCACTCCACTGTTTGCTGATATGCTTCCGGATAATCCAATCCGCAATGATGGGGTTCATGATTTAAATAATATGCCTCCGGAGAAAGAGCCTGATTTTATCAGGGCTGACTTGTATGCCATTCATCCTGATTCGACAGCTGCGTGAATCGTCGCATTAACGGTAAGGCGGATGTTATGCATCCATCTGTATTGACATCAACCGCAGAAGCATTCTGCATTCATTTTTAATACCAGAAAGTAAAGAGGTTAAGGCAATGAAATCCACTCTATTTATTCTTATTGTATCAACACTCGCGTCGTTAAATATTGCCAGTGCAGCACAACAAATTACCGATACAACCGGTAAAGAAAAAATTGGTGTCGTGTCAGTCGGTAATACGTTATCTCTGGATGAACTGACCGGGGAATTATCCCTTAAGGCAGATGCCCGTGGAGCAACCTCATTCAAAATATTATCGGCCTCAGGGAATAATAAAATGCACGGGGTTGCAGAAATTTACCGGTAGTCACACCTGTCTTTTTGGTTTTGAATCACAACAGATTTTTACGAGAGTTTTCACCAATAGATATAAAACACCGCCTGCACGCTACAGAAATATGAATAAACACTAATAGCGCTGATGCTCATCAAATATTGCTGTTTATTCTTTACTTCTGTCAAAAACGTTCACTGGCATGTTAATGCTGTACACGTAACTAACTGGGGTTAAACATGAAATATACCAAACTGGGTAATACGGGCGTGGATGTGTCGAAGATCTGTATGGGAATGATGAGCTTTGGCAAACCTGGTAGTGAAAATGGCCTGTTTCCCTGGGCCAGAGATTTTGACGACGCCAAGCCGATTTTCCAGAGGGCGATTGAACTGGGGGTGAATTTCTTTGATACCGCCAATGTGTACCAGATGGGAAGCAGTGAGATCGTCACCGGGCAACTGATCAAGGCCTTTAATCTTGACCGGGATGACATTGTGGTATCTACAAAGGTTAATTTTCCGATGCGCCCGGACCGTCCTAACGGAGGCGGTCTTTCCCGGAAAAACATCATGGCTGAAATCGACCACAGTCTGAAGCGAATGCAATTAGACTATGTCGATTTGTACCAAATCCACCGTCTGGATCCGCACACTCCCATGGAAGAAACCATGGAGGCCCTGCACGATGTTGTCAAAAGTGGTAAGGCGCGTTATATCGGTGCTTCCTCGATGTACGCCTGGCAATTCGAGCGACTGCAGAACATCGCGGAAAAAAATAACTGGACCCGCTTTGTTTCGATGCAAAACCACTACTCGCTGATCCATCGTGAAGAAGAGCGGGAAATGATCCCCCTTTGCGAGAACCGTGGCGTCGCGCTCATCCCGTGGAGCCCGCTCGCCGGCGGCCGGGTCACCCGTCCATGGGGGACACAGACGAAGCGTTCTCAGATTGATGGCGTCTCTCCGCTGGTCTGGGGAGCGACGGAGGCGGCAGACAAAGTGGTGGTCGATAACCTGGAAAAAATCGCACAGCAAAAAGGGGTGTCGATGGCGCAGGTGGCGCTTGCCTGGCAGTTCAGTAAACCGTTTATTACGGCCCCTATCGTCGGCACCACCGCCATCAGCCATATCGAAGACGCGGTCGCCGCGCTGGATCTCACACTAAGCCCGGAAGAGATCGCTGCGCTGGAGGCACCTTATATTCCTCATGCTGTCCTGAGCGTATTCTGACAGAATGTCGGGCGGGTGGACCTCATTTTGCCCCTCGTCCGGCCCACTTTACGTATCAGTAGAACGTTCAGGTGCAGATCTCCACTCTGATCATAAGACTGACTCTTATTTATTCCACTCTGATCATAAGACTGACTCTTATTTATTCCACTCTGGACAGGTCAAAAAAACAATATTTGCGTCCGGGCTCTGTATCAAGATTAGCGTCTGATTAAAAGGTAGACTTAACGTACTGTATTTTACGTTTCCCAAATACACGGGTTATACCTTTAAGGCTTTCCCGTCATCGAAAAATTATCAGGACATTATGAATAAACAAAAAATCTTTTCTCCGTCCAGGCACGCTGCGACATCCGGGGTCTTTTTTATCGTTATTCTCGGCGCATTAATGGCCTTTACTTCACTCTCTACCGATATTTACCTGCCTTCCATGCCGATAATGGCTGCTGAATTACATGGAAATGTGGAGCTGACTATTACCGGTTTTCTCATTGGTTTCTCACTGGCCCAGTTGATCTGGGGCCCAATCAGCGATCGAATCGGACGACGTATGCCATTATTTATCGGCATGGTACTGTTTGTGATTGGGTCAGTTGGGTGTGCGATGGCTTTAACTATGCCGCAAATTGTCTTCTGGCGAGTGTTTCAGGCCTTTGGTGCCTGCACCGGACCGATGCTGGCGAGGGCAATGATCCGTGATCTGTATGCCCGCACCCGGGCTGCGCAGATGCTTTCGACTCTGGTGATCATCAGTGCTATCGCACCGGTGATTGGTCCGCTGTTGGGTGGGCAGATTGTCACGATTACCTCCTGGCGTGCCGTGTTCTGGCTGCTGATGGCTCTGGGTTCAGGGATGTTTATTGCGCTCTGGTGGTTACCTGAAACGCTACCGGGCGAAAAGAGACTGACAACACCGCTCAGCAGTGCTTTCGGCAACTATGCTTCGTTACTACAGAATCGCGCATTCATGCGCTATACCCTGTGCGTCAGTTTTTTCTACGTGGCCGCTTACGCTTTCATTGCTGGTTCGCCGTTTGTCTACATCTGCTATTTTCATGTTGACCCACAGCATTACGGCTGGCTGTTTGGTGTCAATATCATTGGTGTAATGGGGCTTAGCTCCATTAATCGCCGTCTGGTTCAGCACCATCCGTTGCATACATTGTTACGGGTTGCTGTTCTCGTCGCGGCACTGGCCATGGTCGTGTTGGCTGTTTGCGTAAAAATTCAGACTGGCGGCATGGTGATTATGGTCATGACAATTTTTATCTTTTTCTCCATGAACGGTATTGTTGCCGCTGCATCCACGGCGGCAGCGCTTGATAATGTCCCATCCAATATGGCAGGGTCAGCCTCTGCACTGATTGGTTCGTTGCAATATGGCAGCGGTATTGTGTCATCGCTTTTACTCTCTGCAATGAGCGACGGCACGCCATGGACGATGTCGTGGATCATGATGGTTTTTACGTTGCTAAGCCTGGTGATGGTCATCAAACGCAAAGCGCGCTGATGTATGGATGACCAGCCCTTTTGTTACCTCCGTTGCTTAGGCTGCAATAGCATTGCAGCACTTGCTCAGTGACAATGAAATCCCTCCGGATCATTTTGTGGGTCTGTTTTGGGTACACCCAAAACAGACATCCTGGTGAGACAGTTTTTCTGTCTCATTTGGGTCGTTTTTGTCTCGTCCCGGTGCTACGTTTTCATCATCTAAAGGCTAACGAGACAGTTTTCATTATTTATGGCACTTTACGGTTACGCCTGCGTTTCCACGCACGAGCAGGACCTTACACTCCAGACGCAGACCCTGCGTGCCGCCGGGTGTGAAATCATTCGTTCTGAAAAAGCCAGCGGCAGCAGCCGGGACGGGCGGACAGAACTCAGTCTGTTGCTTGAGTTCCTGCGCCCGGGTGACACGCTGATGGTGACGCGGGTGGATCGTCTGGCGCGCAGCATCCGGGATTTGCAGGATATCGTTTACAGCCTGAACCAGCGCGGGATCACCCTCAGGGCCACAGAGCAGCCGGTAGATACCCGGACGGCTGCCGGCAAGGCATTCCTCGATATGCTGGGCGTGTTCGCGGAATTTGAAACCAACCTGCGCCGTGAACGTCAGATGGAAGGTATTGCTGCCGCCAAAGCGCGCGGGGTTTACCGTGGCCGTAAGCCGTCCATTGACCTTGCCGAGGTGCACCGCTTGTATGTGGACGAGAAAATGGGTGCCACGGCGATTGCCCGCCAGCTGGGTATCGGACGGGCATCGGTCTACCGGGTGCTGGATAACTATGAGCAGCCGGCGTAAGTCCATCCCGTCAGACTCCCTGTTGCAACAGCGACAGCGGCTTGATCGTCTGCCGCCCAAAAGTCCCGAACGGGCTATTCAGATCGCCACTGTCGCTCAGCTGTACGGTTTTCTGCCACCACGGTTTATCGCTCTCTCCACCGCACACTCCGCCCCCGTACGGCCCACCGGCGGGATCATGGTCGCCCGCGGGTGATGTCCCGCCCGGACCTGGAATATTACTGCGAGCTGATCGCCGCGCTGAAGCTGCGCACCACCAACAAAGCCGGACGCCATCTGTCGACCGGGCGTGCAATCCAGTTGCTTGAAGAGTATGGCGTGGAAACACAACAGGGTCTCGTCAGGGCCCCTGCAGGCGTGCTGAGTGTGCCCACGGTTAACCGCTGGCTCTCACTGTACCGTCTCGACCAGCCCCGCCTGCTGCGGGAACCTCCGGCCACCCGGTTTCAGGCGGAATACAGCAATGACTGCTGGCAGTTTGATATGTCGCCTTCCAACATCCGGTCTCCGGCCCGGTTCCGCTGCACCGATACCGGGCGTTCCGCCAGGGGAAGGCAGCAGAGCGCGCTGACCGTATCCATGCCCTGGCCGCGCAACTGGGCTTGCCCGTCAGTGCTCTCGCCGGGAGTGATATCCGGCTGGTCAGCGAAACCACGGAGACTCAGCATGAACTGCCCCATCAGCCTTTTATTCCCCCGGAGTCTGAATACCAGTACCCCACGGTGATTGCGGCAAAACTGGCCATCGCCGGTGACCTGGCAATTCCTCTGGCCAGAATGTCAGGCGAAGATCGGACGTTTATCGACAGTCTTCTGGCGGAAACCCTTATCCGCAGTGAAGTGCTCGCCCGCGTCAGGGCTCATTTCCGTAACAGACAATCAGGAGAAGATCATGCGGGTTGAAGTGATGGAGCATTACGGGCTGACACGGCCCATCGATCAGGCCGGATATTATGAAACGGCGCACCATAAACAGCTGCTGAAGGACATTAAAGGTGCAATACATGAAGGTCGACTCGTCGCGGTCTGCGGTGTGGTCGGGAGCGGTAAAACCGTGACACTGCGACGTTTACAGCAACAGCTGACGGACGAAAATAAAATCATCGTTGCCCGTTCGCTCTCGGTGGAAAAACATACTATACGGCTTGCCACGCTGATCAGCGCCCTGTTTTACGATCTGGCACCGGACAGACAGGTACAGATCCCCAAACAGGGGGAACGACGCGAGCGTGAGCTCCAGGAGCTGGTCAAAAAGGGAAAACGCCCGGTGGCACTGTTCGTTGATGAGGCTCATGACCTGAACGGGAATACTCTGACAGGACTCAAACGGCTGATGGAAGTGGTGGAGGATGGTGGTGGCCGCCTGTCTGTGGTGCTGGCCGGTCACCCGAAGCTGCGCAATGATTTACGTCGCCCGACGATGGAAGAAATTGGCTACCGGACCGATATTTTCACCCTGGACGGGATCGCCGGCAGTCAGCGTGAGTACATCCACTGGCTGCTGAAAACCAGCACCGGTAAGGGAAAGCCTGAAGAGATTCTGACCAGCGATGCCATTGATCTGCTGGCCGCAAAACTCCGCACCCCCCTGCAGGTACAACAGCATTTGGCGCTGGCACTGGAAGGTGGTTACCTGGCGGGTGAAAAGCCGGTTACTGCCGCGCTGGTTGAATCCGTGCTGTCCCGGCAGCTTGACGATCTGGAACCAACCCTGACACGACACGGCTACCGTCTGAAGGATATGGTGGAGCAGTTTGATGCCAAACCCTCTGAAATAAGGGCATTATTCAGTAATCAGCTGGACCCGACCAGAACGGCAGAACTGCGTGACAGGATGCTGGCAGTGGGTCTGCCAATATAATGGTGCTGATTTGCAGTTATCGTGATTCCGGGGCAATGGAATGCAATCCGGAGAGGATAAATGCGAGCACAGTTGCACTTAATTTGAGCAGGGCGCTATTTTCATTTGCAGTTATCTTGAGCAGAAAAACGGGATAAATGCGAGTCGGGGGGATTTCAAACGCGATTCGCTACAGCTAGCGATTGATGCGGCTTATACCTTAGATCATTACCACGAGAGGGCGCTCCCGGGGCTAATGACGTCTGCTACTGATGCCGCTCAGTCAGTGCGAAAGCTGCGTCAGCTTACCGAGCGATATCATGCGGTATTCATACCCGGCCACGATCCTGAAGAATGGAAAAAAAACAGGCTTGCGCCAGCCTGTTACTATTGAATCATTCCTCGCTGATCGCCAAAAAGCGTCTGTTAAGCAGGGCTGTCAGCTTATCTTGTTCGAAATGGCCCTGGTGATGGCCGGGGCCATTTCTGCGGGCAAGCTCAGGGCTTCACGTCCAGCACGACATGACTGAAGGTTTGATAGGTTTTTTCGTCCGGCGCGGGCGGGATGTTGGCTTTTTTCAGCGCGGACATCACCTGCGCGCAGAATGGCCGATCGCCGCTCTCGACCGTCGGATCCTGCACTGTCCCGTCACGCTGTAGCGTAAAGCGCACCGAGCATTTTTGCCCTTGCCAGGAGGCCGGCTGGTCTATGTTAGCGAAGATAGCCGCCTGGATCCGCGCCAGATAGCGTGAGGCATTGGCCTGGGGTGAAGTATCGGAACCCGTTTGATAATCGCGAAGTATCTTATCCACTTCAGCCGATATTTTAGCGTCTTCGGCGCTGTCCGGCGCAGAAGCACCACCCGAGCAGGCGGAAAGAAGTAAAGAGAGGGTGCAAACGAGCACAGCGTTGGTTTTCACGGACATGCTAAGCCTCCTTGCTGGTGGGGATACCGTCGTGTACGAGGCGGTTATCCTCTGTTATTCCGCGAAATTATTCAAACGCTGAATGCATGGCACGCGCTTTCAGTGACAGTGTCACTCATTTTTTACTTTCGTCGCGGGCGGTGATGCCATCCAGTCGCGAATAATGTCACCGTATAGCTGTTCTGCCTCCGCCAGTCGGCTGAGCAGGCAGTACTCGTCGGTTTGATGCGCCATCGACGGCTCGCCGGGGCCGAGAATAATACAGGGCGGATCGCCCAATGCAGGCAGCAGCAGCGAGGCGTCGGTAAAGTAGGGCACCACGCGCGGCGCAATCGGCTCAGCGTGCAGCGGCTGACAGCGTTGGTAAACCTGCTTAATCCACGCGTGATCCTCCCGGCTGAGGACGGCGGGCAGGTCGACCAGCGTGGAGACGGTGACGCTTTCGCCAAGCAGCGTCGTCAAGCGCTCCCGGATAGTGGCGTGCTGTAAATTGGGCGCGCTGCGGATATCGACATCAAAACGCGTGCGGTCCGGTACGGAATTAATATTGAGTCCGCCTTCTATGCGTCCGACGTTGAGGGTGGGTTGCTTCATTAGCGGATGCGGCGCGCCTGGCGAAAAATGCTGAATCTTACCCAACGCATCCGCCGCAAGATAGATAGCATTGATCCCCAGCTCCGGCATCGCGCCGTGGGCGGTTTTCCCCCGCGTTTCGCAGCGTAGCCAGAGCGCGCCTTTATGGCCGATAACCGGATAGTTGGCGGTGGGTTCACCGACGATCAGCGCGCCCACCTCCGGCAACGTTGCGGAGGCGATCAGCGCCCGCGCGCCGTCGCAGCCGGTCTCTTCTCCGCCGGTTATCAGCAATACCGCGCCGCGTCCGGCGAGGATCGCTTCCCGCTGATGAACGCAGGCGACGGCAAACGCCGCTATCGCCGCTTTCATATCGCTGGATCCGCGGCCATAAAGACGCCCGTCTTCCATCTGCGAGCCAAAAGGATCGTACTGCCAGCGGGCATTTCCCAGCGGGACGGTATCCAGATGTCCGGTAAAGGCCAGCGGTTTACCGCTCTTCGCCCCGGGCAGGCTGGCGATAAGATTGCAGCGTCCCTCGCCGAACGACGACAGCGAAACCTCAAAACCGCTATCGTCAAGCCAGTCGGCGAAGAACCGCATGCAGTCAGCTTCGCTGCCCGGCGGGTTAATGGTGTTAAAGCCCAGCAGCTGCCGGGCGAGCTCAAGGGTCGTGGTCATCAGCGGCGTTCCGTCAGCCAGTCGAGGCAGTTAATCCATAGCTGGCGATAGCCGGGCCATTTGGCAAACTCTTCCGGCAGCCAGTGCGCCGACATGTCGCTGGTCCACACCAGCGAACGACCCTGCTGATATTCGCGAACAGCCAACAGCGGATGACCGGTACCGGCCACGCTCGCCAGCAGTTTGCCTTCCGGGTGCATTTCAACTTCGTTATAGCCCAGCAGCCACGGCCATTCGCCCGGAATATCGTTAAACAGGGGGTGAGACTCCGTCACTTCGGCATAGCAGCCTTCCGGGGTTTCAATGCGGTCGTCCCAGGCCAGGCAGCGTACCGGCAGCACTTTCTCCACCGCGGTATGGCGGTAGCGCGCGCCGCCGTTGATTCCCTGGAAGCTGTAATAGCCGCCGATCATCATCAGCGCCCCCCCGCCGGCCACGTAATCATGCAGGAGCGTTAAACGGTTGGCGGTTCGGCGGCTCTTCAGCCAGGTGTCCGGATGCAGCAGCAGCGTATTGGCGCCAATGTCCGAGAGAATAATCGCATCCCACTCCTGCAGCGCTTCCAGCGTCAGCGGAAAGTCGGTCGCCGCCGCGTGGGCGGGCATATAGGTAATGGCATAGGGACTGTCGGCGAGCGCGGCCAGAAAGTCCGTTGCGCCGGTGTGCCAGGTGGCGGTGGCAAACTGGTCGAAGCCTTTAACGTGCGTTGAGGTGCTGGTCCAGGACTCACCGACCAGTAAGATTTTTTTCTGCATGATGACGTTTCCTTTTATCCGCCAAAGACCCGCTGGGGGTTTCCAATCATTAAGGTTTCAAGTTGTTCGCCGCTGACGCCGTGGCGCCGCAGACGGGGAACAAAATGCTTGAGTATGTAGCCATAACCGTGGCCGCCGTAGCGGGTGAGCATGGTTTTCAGGAAGACGTCCTGCGACAGCAGAATTTGCTGGATGTAGCCGTCGTCAATCAGCTCGCGGATCGCGCGGGCGTTCTCCTCGTCGGAGGGCGACTGCGCCGACTCGTCGGCGTAGTAATAGCTCATGCCAATCATGTCGTATTCGAGAAACGCCCCGCGCTGCGCCAGTTCGCGCTGGTAGCGCTTATCGGCAAAGCTGGGATTCATATGGCACAGCACGGTATGGCGTAAATCGGCGCCTTCCTGCTCGAGAATATCCAGCACCCGATGGCCCAGCCGCTCCCAGCCGGGCAGATGGACCTCGATCGGCACGCCGGTCGCGGCGCTGGCCCGACCCGCAGCGCGCAGGGATTTCTCCTCATCCGGCGTAAAGCGGCTGGAGATACCGATTTCGCCGATGAGCCCGGCGAGCACCTCCGGTTTCTCCTCCGCGCCGCCAAGATCGTAAATCAGCCGTTCGGTCAGCTGTTCGACGCTGCTGATTTTTACCCACTCAGGGTGCGAAGGTTCCAGATAGAGCCCGGTACCCATAATGATGTTCAGACCGGTCAGACGCGCGATGCGCGCCAGCGCTTTCGGATCGCGGCCAATGCCGATATTGGTTGGGTCGACCACCGTTTCTCCGCCAAGGGCGCGAAATTTAGTCAGCTCGTCAATCGCAACGTCGACATCAAACAGCTGACAGTTATCGCGGCTCATCAGCGGGTTGAGCGACAGTTCGCCAAGGTTTTCCATTTTCACCGGCATTTCGGCAAGATGGCGATCGCTGCAGCAGCAGGGCGGCACCCATTTGCCGGAGGCATCCAGCAGAATATGCTCATGCATCAGGGTAACGCCCATTTCGTTAATCGGCAGCGGGCCAAGCACAGTCATCACGTAACCGCTGCTGACGCCGACCGGCAGCGGGGAGGGATGGCGAAAAATTGATCCTTTCATCAGCTATCCTTTTGCCGCGGAGCGCGTCGGGTTGAGAATGCGGGTGTTCAGCCAGATAGCCAGCAGGATAATGGTGCCGGTGGCTATCTGGGTGTAAAACGGCGAAATATGCGACAGGATCAGCCCGTTCTGAATGACCGCAATCGACAGCGCGCCCAGCAGCGTGCCAATAATAGTCCCGAAGCCCCCAAACAGACTGGTGCTGCCTAGCACAACGGCAGCAATGACCTGCAGTTCAAAGCCTTCGCCCTGGTTGGAAGAGCCGCTGCCGAGGCGTGCGGTAATGATCATCCCCGCCAGCGCGGCGGCCATTCCGCTGATGATATAGACCTTCATGGTGACCGCTTTGGTGTTAATGCCGCTGCGCCGCGCGCCTTCGGCGTTGGCGCCGATAGCGGTCACGTAGCGGCCAAAGCGCATATGGTTGAGAACGATATGCCCGATCACCAGTATCATCATGCCGATCAGCGCGGGCATGGGGATACCAACTACCCACGCGCGTCCGATAAAGGTAAACAGGCTGTCAGCCGGCACCGGAATCGAGTAGCCCTGGGTGACCAGCAGCGCGATGCCGCGAACTACGGCCAGGGTGGCGAGCGTGACGATGAACGCCGGAATGCCTTCATAGGCAATAAAGAAGCCGTTGATGGCGCCAACGAATCCGCCGAGCAGCAGGCCGCCGAGGAGTACCACCGGCCACGGCAGCCCCCAGCTATTCAGGGCGATAGCGGAGAGCGCGCCGACCAGCGCCAGGGTGGAGCCTACCGACAGATCGATACCGCCGGTGGTAATGACCAGAGTCATTGCCGTCGCGACGATCAGCAGCGGGGCGCTCTGACGGATAATGTTGAGCCAGTTGGTGCCGGTGAGAAAGTTGCTGGTGATCAGCGAAAACACCACGCAGCAGAAGACGAAAAAGAGCGCGATGCTGACCACGCCTGAGTGGTTATGCAGCAGGCGGCGCGGCAGCGAATGCTGGATCATGCGGGAGCTGCTTAAGTTCATGATACTCATCCTGTTACCTCAATGTGCTGCCGCAGAGCGGGCGGTGAATTTTTCGCCCACAATCAGGTTAACGATATCGCTCAGGCTGGTGTCGGACACCCGTCTGTCGGCGACGTTAGTACCCTCATACATCACCATGATCCGGTCGCAGACCAGGAACAGGTCCTGCAGGCGGTGGGTAATCAGAATCACGCTCACCCCGCGAGCGGAAACGCGGCGAATGAGCTCCAGAACCGCTTCAACTTCCGCGACGGCCAGCGCGGCGGTGGGTTCATCCATAATCAGCACTTTCGGGTCAAAGGCCGCGGCGCGGGCGATGGCTATAGCCTGGCGCTGGCCGCCGGAGAGATTTCGCACCAGCAGGCGAGTATCCGGAATGGAGATCCCGAGCCCTTTAAGCATCTCTCTGGCATCGGCGTGCATTTTGGCCTCGTCGAGAAAGGGGATGCCGAGGACCGATTTCATCGGCTCACGGCCCATAAACAGATTGCCCGCGACGTCGACCGTGTCGCAGAGCGACAGATCCTGGTAGACCATCTCGATATGGCAACGGCGCGAATCGGCCGGATTCGTAAACTGTTGCTGTTCACCGTCGATACGAATCGTGCCGCTGGAGGGGATCACCGCGCCAGAGAGCACTTTGGTCAGGGTGGATTTCCCCGCACCGTTATCGCCCACTAAGCCCAGCACTTCGCCCGGGGCCAGCTCAAGGTTGACTCCGCGCAATGAGCGTATCGACCCGTAGGTCTTGGTGATATTGATCATCTCTACCCTTGGCGGGGTAGTTTGTGGCTGCTGCATCTGATAACTCCCATCGCTGTGGCCGGGAAAATGTTCGCCATCCTGCGGGAGGGACTCTATCCGACACGGTTTACAATCTAGTAAACCGGTTTACCTGCGGAATAGAGCACTCGCCAGGGCAGTCAGGACAAACGCTATGTAAGATATTTGTTCGCCAGTAAGAACGTTGCAGCATCCGTGCCAGGGCAGGAACCACACAGCAGCCCTGTAACTTAACCTTATGTATTCAATACACTTAATTGAATAAAATCCGGTAAACCGGTTTACTGATTATAGTGAATAAATTGTTAATTGATCGTTTTTTGCGCCAAAAGCGGGCACTTTTGCGCCATTTTGGGACGGGCTTAACAGATCTTGATCGAGTCGCGGCCAATCCATTCAACCGGCAGGCGGGTTTCCGCAGGGATGTCCGGATCGTCGTTTAGCAGGCGCATCATGATGTTCACCGCGGTACGGCCCAGTTCGCGGGCGGGCTGACGGATAGTGGAGATCCGCGGCTGGGTAAAATCGGCGTAGTTGGCGTCATCGAAGCCGACTAACGAAAGCGCCTCCGGCGCCTGGAGCCCGCTGGCGCGCAAGCCATCGAGCAGGCCGAGCACCAGATAGTCGCTGGCCGCGAAGACGGCGGTGGGGCGAACCGGTTGGCTGAACAGGTACCGCAGCGCCTGCTGGCCAAACTCGCGCTGGTAGTCGCCATACATCACCCATTCGGACGGCCAGCTCAGGCCCGCTTGCTCCATCGCGGTGCAAAAGCCCTGATAGCGCTCACGGACGCTCATCAGCTTGTCCGGGCCACCGACGAAAGCGATATGGCGATGCCCGGCGGCGATCAGTTTTTCGGTGGCGATCCGCCCGCCCTGGACGTTATCGGCAAACACTTTCGGTACCTTACTGCCGGGAATATCTTCATCCAGCAGGACAATGCGTTCGTGACGCTGGACTTCCTTGCGCAGCAGGCCATTATCGGGGCGGTTGGTGGTGAACAACAGACCGTCGACCTGGCAGGTATCCAGCCAGCGAATGAACTGGCACTCTTTTTCCGGGTTGTTGCGGGTGATACACAGCACCAGGCTGTAGCCGCTGGCAGAAGCAGCCTCTTCGGCAGCGTCGGCCAGTTCGGCAAAGAAGGGGTTGGTAATATCGGGAAGCACCAGGCCAAGCGTTTCGCTGCCGCCTTTGCTAAGACGACGTGCCAGGCTATTGCCGCGATAGTCCAGTTCGCGAATGGCGGTTTCGATGCGGTCGATGGTGTCCTGCGGCAGCACAATACTGTTGTTCATATAGCGCGACAGGGTCGCCTTCGACAGCCCCGCCAGCTTTGCCACATCGGATAACAATACGCGTTTTATACTCATTTCCTGCGCCATTTCTGCCAGAATCGGCTATCTGTAACATAGTTAAGCGCGGTGGATACAGCAATTTCTCTGCGAACAATCACCAAAAATAAATGCTTGACAAATTTTAATCAGCAGAGAATTGTATAGGCAGTTTACCGCATCATCCGGGAAGTCATTCCCAACCCCGTTTAAGTTATTCCAGTCGCGCACCGACACGGACCGGTTGCCGGGATGACATTAAGCAGGTATCCGCCGAACGTTCAATGATTGTTCTGGCGATATAGACGATATTTGCCCGCCAAAAAATAATCCTTCTGCGTTCGCATGCGGCGCGGAACTCTGCTGGCTATCAACTATTCCCGACGAGGATACTGATGATGTTATTTCACACCGGAAAACTGCGTTTCCTTGCTGTCGCCACGACCATGCTGGCATCAATGAGTTTTATTTCTGCCGCCAGCGCTGCCGGTCCGACTTATGCGCTGGTACAAATCAACCAACAGGCGCTGTTCTTTAATCTGATGAATAAAGGCGCACAGGATGCGGCCAAAGCCAGTGGCAAGGATTTAGTTATTTTTAACTCTAACGATAATCCCGTGGCGCAAAACGACGCGATAGAAAACTATATTCAGCAAGGCGTTAAAGGCATTCTGGTTGCTGCTATCGACGTTAACGGGATCATGCCAGCGGTTAAAGAAGCCGCCGCCGCAAACATTCCGGTGATTGCGATTGATGCCGTATTACCGGCCGGGCCACAGGCAGCTCAGGTCGGCGTTGATAATATTGAAGGCGGCAGAATTATCGGTCAATACTTTGTGGACTACGTGCAGAAAGAGATGGGCGGCCAGGCGCGACTGGGTATTGTCGGTGCGCTGAATTCGGCCATTCAGAACCAGCGGCAGAAAGGGTTCGAAGAGACGCTGAAAAGCAATCCGAAGATTACTATCGCTAACGTGGTCGACGGGCAGAACGTGCAGGATAAAGCGATGACCGCGGCGGAAAACCTGATCACCGGTAACCCGGATCTGACAGCGATTTATGCCACCGGCGAACCCGCGCTGCTCGGCGCTATCGCCGCCGTAGAAAACCAGGGGCGGCAGAAAGATATTAAAGTCTTTGGCTGGGATCTGACGGCGAAGGCGATTTCCGGTATGGACGGCGGCTACGTCACCGCCGTACTGCAGCAGGACCCGGAAAAGATGGGCGCCGAAGCCCTGAATGCGCTGAACAGCATCACGTCGGGTAAAACCGTGCCGAAAACCATTCTGGTTCCGGCGACGGTGGTGACCAAAGCGAACGTCGATTCATACCGTCCGCTGTTTAAGTAGGTCAGCGCGCGCCGTCCGTGGTTAACAGGGCGGCGAGCTCACGGCTGCCGGGAAACGCGCTGAGCGTCCCCCGGCGGCTAACGGTAATGGCGGCAGCGCGACTGGCGTGCGCCAGCGCCAGCGCATCCGGCGCGACGCCGCGCAGCAGGGCGGAGGCCAACATGACGGCGAGGAACGTGTCGCCCGCGCCGGTAGTATCAAGCGCCTCGGCGGGCACGGCGGGACAAAACTGACGCTGGCCCTCCTGGACCAGCCAGGCGCCTGCGGCGCCCTGGGTAATCACTAAGGTTTTCACCCCGTATGGCTGGAGCAGCTCGGCCTCGGATTCATTGACCACCGCGATGTCGATGAGCGGCCAGAGATGGCAAAAGTCAGGATTGACAGGTGAGGGGTTGAATACCGTCGTCATGCCGCGGCTTCTGGCGTACTGGAACAGCGCCCGCGTTTTATCGAGGGAGAAATTGCCCTGCTGCAGCAGAATATCGCCAGCGACGGCATCCGCCATATGCGGAATAATTTCATCCAGGCTGAATGTATCGGCCGCCGCCGTAGTGGTAATGATGGCGTTGTCGCCATCAGCGCTATTTAAAATAATCGAGGTATCGCTATGTTGATTGAAATGGCCGTCGGGTAGTAGCGTCAGTGGTTCATGTTTTATCTGTTGGCGGATCCACGCGCCGTTGCTGTCATTTCCCGTGGCGGCAATTAAACGAGTTTCTATTCCGCAGCGGGATAATATAATCGCCTGGTTCGCGCCTTTACCGCCGATATCCTGCGAAACTTTAACGCCGTGAATGGAAGCCCCTTTTTTCGGTATATCCGGAATGGACCAGGTTTCATCTACGGTAATATTACCAGTAACGTAAACACGCATAGTGTTCCCTTAACAGGATGGATAAGATGGTTGCTATCTCAGCAGAAAAAACGAATGCAATACAAGCTATTTTTTCACGAAGCAAGGCTGTTATTGGTGTTATTCATTGCGACCCATTTCCTGGCTCGCCAAAATATCGAGGAAAATCAGTCTCGGATATTGTTGAACGTGCGCTTCGTGATGCTGAAAATTATATTTCAGGCGGTGTTCATGGTCTGATTATTGAAAACCATGGCGATATTCCTTTCTCTAAACCTGAGGATATCGGCCATGAAACCTCAGCGCTGATGGCGGTCATTACCGAGAAAGTTCGTGAACGTTTTGCTGTGCCGCTGGGCATTAACGTTCTGGCTAACGCGGCGATCCCGGCAATGGCGATCGCCCTGGCGGGAGGCGCCGATTTCGTCCGCGTAAACCAGTGGGCCAACGCCTATATCGCCAACGAAGGATTTATAGAAGGGGCGGCCGCTAAGGCGCTGCGCTACCGCAGTATGCTGCGCGCTGAACATATCCGCGTTTTTGCCGATAGCCACGTTAAGCACGGTAGCCATGCCATTGTCGCCGATCGTTCGATTCAGGAACTGACGCGCGATGTCGATTTCTTCGAGGCTGACGCGGTGATCGCCACCGGCCAGCGTACGGGCGATAGCGCCACGATGGCGGAAATTGACGAGATCCGCGCGGCGACGGAACTACCGCTCCTGGTGGGCTCCGGGGTGACACCGGCTAACGTGAAGCAGATCCTCGGGCGGACTCAGGGGGTCATTGTGGCCAGTACAATGAAGGTCGATGGCGTCTGGTGGAACGATGTTGAGCTGGCCCGGGTGAAGCATTTTATGTCGGTCGCGCAGGCCGCGCTGGAGGAAGCTTAATGGAAGCGTTTAGCGAACGCCTGCTGCGCGAACATCAACCGGCGTGGCAGGCGATGCAGCAGCACCCGTTTGTGACTGATATCGAACAGGATCGTCTGCCGACAGTCGTCTTCAACCGCTATCTGGTGTTTGAGGGCAACTTTGTCGCGACGGCGATCGCGATTTTTGCCCTCGGGGTCAGCAAAGCGCCGGGTATTCAACAGCAGCGCTGGCTGATTGGCGTGCTGAATGCCCTGGTAGATACGCAGATCGCGTGGTTTGAACAGGTGTTGTCAGCGCGGCAGATCGATCCCGCTGAGTACCCGGATGATTTGCCCGGGGTACGGCGCTTTCGCGACGGTATGCTGCGGACCGCCCGCGAGGGCAGCTATGAGCAGATTGTGACCCTGATGTTCGGTGCGGAATGGATGTACTATTTCTGGTGCCGACGGGCGAGCGAACATTATCAGAGCGATGCTGATTTACGACGCTGGATGGAAATGCACGCGGAGGACGAATTTTATCAGCAGGCTCTCTGGCTAAAAAACGAACTCGACCGCTGCGCCATGGCGCTGAGTGAAGACGAAAAGCAGGCGTTATCGGCGCTTTACGGCGAGGTGCTGCAGTGGGAAATTGATTTCCATCACGCGGCGTACGAGGAGTAGCCGCGAGGTGAATCACAGGGGGCGCCGGACGCGGCGTCTCCTGAATACGGGTTATATCTCGACGTTCTGCGTCTTGTTGGCGAAACTTAGCATTACCGTTAATGCCGATTCTTATTTCACATTTTTATCTTAATAAAGTCGGAGGGTTAATTTAGCTGCCTTCTGACTCTTTTGAGAGAAATTATAGAGGGCGAGCATTTATGTTATTTTATTCGGGCCTGTAGCTCGGGGCTCTCTTTTTTCTTTTCTTCCCACCTGAAGAAAAAGCTATTTTCAGAAATAGATATAAATTATCCATCGTTACTCGACGGCGGCTCTCCCCCTACAATGGACTTTAATTGCCAGATATTTAACAAAAACCAGGCCAAGGAAAAGGGATGAAACGAAGCATTTATTCACAGAACAGTTTATTGCGCATCAGTCTGCTTTCCGCGCTAACGCTTACTGCCAGCTTCACCACTCACGCACAGGATAAACCTGTCGCGGGGGGTGTGCTGACGGTCGCTCTGGGCAGCGATACCCCGATTATTGACCCCTCTATTACCGCTTATTCCGTCACCGCTCTGGTTACGCGTAACGTGGTGGATTCTTTGGTCGGCCAGGCGGAAGATAACAGCTTTACACCATGGCTGGCGGAACGCTGGGAAATTAAAAACAATAACCGCGAATACACCTTCCATCTTCGCAAGGATGTGACTTTTAGTGATGGCACGAAACTGGATGCTGCGGCGGTAAAATATAACTTTGAACGCATACTCGATCCGAAAACCACCTCCAGTTACTCCAAATCGTTGTTGGGGCCGATTGACGCGATCACTACGCCAGATGAGTACACCGTGGTGATCCGCTATAAAACGCCTTTCGCACCGCTGCTGCAGGGGCTGAGCTTGCCGTATCTCGGTATTCAGTCACCGGCTTATCTGCAGAAAACGGCGAATACCAGCAATACCGTGGTCGGTTCTGGTCCCTTTATCCTCGAATCGTTTGTCAAAGGCAGCGGGAGTAAACTCAGCAAGCGCGCCGATTACAACTGGGGCCCGGGCTATGCCACCCATAAAGGCCCGGCATGGCTGGATAAGATCGAATTTAAGTACCTGCCGGAGTCAGCGGTACGTCTTGGCGCGCTGAATAGCGGGCAGGTACAGGTGATCGATGCCATTCCGCCGGTGAATTATGCGCAGGTAAAAAATAACCCGAAGCTGGATGTGATCACCAGGGAAAACCCCGGCGTTCCGCGCGTGCTTTATTTGAATAGCGACACAGGGATCTTCAGCGACCTGAAAGTACGGCAGGCCTTCCAGAGCGCCATCGATCGCACCACTGCCGTTAAAGCCGCGTTCTTTGGCATCCTGAAACCTGCCGACAATATTCTTGGACCCGCTACGCTGGATTACGATCCGGCCATTGCCAGCCAGTGGGGGTTTGATCTGCAAAAAGCCCGCCGTCTTCTGGATGAAGCCGGCTGGCAGCAAACCGATAGCGAAGGCTACCGGGTCAAGGAGGGTAAACGCCTTACTGTGCAATTTACCTACTCTTCAAACGATGTCGAAGCCGCTGACGTGACGCTGTTCCAGGCAATTCAATACCAGGTAAAACAAGCCGGTTTTGAACTGAAACTCGATCCGGTGGATTCAGGCATTCTCAGCAGCCGCACGGCGGCTAACCAGTACGACATTATCTCGAACTATTTTGTTCGCCCGGAGCCGGACATCCTGCGTACCGTTTTCCATTCCAATTATATTCCGCCGAAGGGGAACAACTTCAGCCGCGTTAAAGCGCTGGATAGCCAACTGGAAACCGCTGTCGGTGCCAGCGAAGCCGAGCGTAAACGCATCTACTATGCCATCCAGCACCAGATTATCGATCAGGCCTGGGCGGTGCCAATTTACATCCCGGCATATCAGTTAGGGAAAGCCAAACAGGTGCAGGGCATTAGCTGGGCCACGAACGCGAAGCCGAATTTCTATGATGTCTGGATCCAACGCTAAGCTGCTGGCAGCAGGCAAGCGCCTGCTGACCATTTTCGCCGTGCTGTGGGGTGCGGCAACGCTGACCTTTGTTGCGGTAAAACTGATCCCCGGCGATCCTGTGGCAATTCTGATAGGCAGCGCCAACAGCGTTGTGGATGATAGTTTTCGCGAGACACTGACCCGCCAGTTCGGCCTGGATAAGCCACTGTGGTGGCAATATTTGCGCTACTGTGGCGAGGCGCTGACGGGCAACCTTGGCGTGAGTTATCAGTATCGCCAGCCTGTTGTGCAGGTGATTAGCGCAGCGTTGAAAGAGACGGTGCCGCTGGCCGTCAGCGCCCTGGCGCTGGCACTGGTACTGGCGGTATTTAACGCATTACTGACAGCCGGACGTCATCCGCGTCTGCGGTCTCTGCTTGCCGGGTTGGAGCTGATGCTGCTTAGCACACCGGTGTACTGGATCGGCATCGTGTTGTTGAGCATTTTCAGTTTCAAACTGCAATGGTTTCCGGTGACCGGTAACGATGGCTGGATCGCCCTTGTGCTGCCGGTGGTGACGCTCAGCCTGCCGCTGGCTGCGACACTCAGCCAGGTGCTGCGTGATGGGCTGGAGGAGGCGCTTTCGCAGCCGTTCGCCATGACCGTGCGTACGCGAGGGGTGAGTGAAACTGCGCTGCGCTTACGGCATGCGTTGCGCCATGCCTCGCTGGCGGTGTCGACGCTGACGGGGACGCTGCTGGCCAGCGTATTAGGCGGCTCAATTCTGACCGAAACGGTATTTGGTCGGGCGGGGCTGGGGCAAATCACTCTCGGTGCGATTGAGAACCGAGACATGCCCCTGGTGCTGGGGGTGGTGATGTTCTCCGCGCTGTTGTTTGTGGTGATTAACCTGCTGATTGATACCCTTTATTTACTGATCGATCCCCGTCTACGTCTGCGAGGGCATGCTGATGAGTGATCTTTTACTGCGGGTGGCCCGCCGCGACGGGGGGCGCTATCGTAACCCGTGGCTGGCGCCGGGTACCAGCATTCCGTTGTTACTGGTGCTACTGCTCGTGGTGGCGGTGTTTTTTCCATCGCTATTCACGCCGTACACCCCCGAACAGATGGATTTCAGCGCGATTTTGCAGCCGCCGGACCTCAGACACTGGTTCGGTACTGACCAGTTGGGGCGTGATGTGTTTACCCGCGTGGTGTATGGCACCTCGCTGTCGCTGAGCATTGGGGTCGGCGCGACCCTGATTGCCAGCGCGGGCGGTATTGTGCTGGGGACACTGGCAGGTCTTGCGCCCAGGGCGGTACGGCAGTTACTCGTACGGCTACTGGACATTATGCTGGCGTTCCCCGATTTGCTGTTGGCGCTGCTGGCTATCACGGTGTTGGGGCGTGGGCCAGAGAATACCCTGCTGGCGGTCGGACTGGCCGGCATTGCTGGCTATGCCAGGCTGGTGCGCGCGCAAGTGTTGCAGGTCAGGTTATCGGGGTATGTGCAGCATGCGGTGGCGTTGGGAGAGCCGCCAATGGTGATTATTTTGCGCCATATTGTGCCCAATACGCTGCGCCCGCTGCTGGTACTGGCAACGGTGGGGATAGGGTATTCCATATTATCCGCCTCGGCCCTCAGTTTCCTTGGACTTGGGGTGACTCCGCCGACGGCGGAGTGGGGCGCATTGCTCTCTGAGGGACGTAATTTTCTCGATAGCGCCCCATGGGTCAGCCTGCTGCCCGCCAGCGTTGTCGCGCTGTCGGTGATTGCCATTACGCTGCTGGGCCGACGTGTTCAAACCCTTATTGCCAAAGGCGGGATCGCATGACTTCAAAGACCTTCCAGCAACCGCTGTTACAGGTGGCGCAACTGAGCGTCAGCTTCCCCTCGCTGCAGGGGCTGATTGAGGCGGTTAACGCCTTATCGTTTGACGTGCATGCCGGTGAAGTCCTGGCTTTGGTAGGCGAGTCCGGTTCGGGTAAATCCGTCACGGCCCGGACGCTAGTCGGGCTGGCGGGGGCAGGGGCGGCTGTTCGCGCCGAGTCCCTGATATTGCATGGGCACGATGGCCTGTCGCAGAATTTACTGGCGTGCGATGCCCGCCGTTGGCAGCAACTACGCGGGCGCGAAATTGGTTTTGTTTTGCAGGATGCACTGACCTCGCTTGACCCGCTGCGCCGGATTGGTCAGGAAGTCGCGGAGCCGTTGTTGACGCACCGCCTGGAACGGGGGGCGGCAGTTCGCGAACGCGTGGCGGAGCTGTTAACGCAAACCGGCATCCCCGATCCGCATAACCGGATGGCGCAGTATGCACATGAACTCTCCGGTGGCCTGCGCCAACGTGCGCTCATCGCATCGGCGCTGGCGGCGGGGCCGCGATTACTCATTGCCGATGAACCTACTACCGCACTGGACGCCACCGTACAAAAACAAGTTTTGAATGTATTCAGGGCCCTGGCGGATGCCGGGCATGGCGTGCTGCTGATCACCCATGATTTGTCGGTGGTGGCGGATATTGCCGACCGTGTGGTGGTGATGCGGCAGGGCAAAGCAGTGGAGAGCGGCAATGTGCGACAGGTGCTGCATGCGCCGCAACACCCTTATACCCGCCGTCTGCTGGCGGCCATTCCCTCTGCCGGTACGCGTGGGAAGTGGTTAACAGGAAACGATCCGCTGGGTCAAACGGTAGTGCGGGAGAACATCAGTACCGACAGCACCACACCCGTGCTGGCTGCCGATAACGTATCACTGGCGTATGTTCTGCCGGATGGCCGTCGCTTGCAGGCCGTCAATCAGGTGACGTTAGAGGTCGCGCAGGGCGAAACGCTGGGCATTGTGGGCGAATCCGGTAGCGGGAAGACCACGCTAGGCAAACTGGCGCTGGCGCTGCAGGCACCGCAACAGGGCGAGATCCTTCTCGCTGGGCAACCATGGAGCAGGCTGACAGAACGTCAGCGGCAGCCGTTGCGGGCGCGTATCCAGACGATTGTGCAGGATCCGCTGGGTTCATTTAATCCGCAATATAACGTGGCGCAATTGCTGCAACAGCCTCTGCGCCTGCATACGACGCTCACAGCCGCGGACCGGTTGTCACGTGCGCAGGCGTTGCTGGCGCTGGTTGGTTTAAGTCCTGATCTGCTGACGCGACGTCCGGCCACGCTTTCCGGTGGGCAGCGGCAACGTATCGCCATCGCCCAGGCCCTGGCCTGCGAGCCGGATATTCTGATTTGCGACGAGCCGGTGTCGGCGCTGGATGTCACCACCCAGGCGCAAGTATTGGATTTGCTGGTAGCGCTGCAACGCCGTTTGCATCTGTCAATGCTGTTTATCTCTCATGATCTGGGCGTGGTGCAGCATATGAGTCATCGTATTGCAGTGATGAAAGACGGCGAGGTCGTCGAAAGCGGCAGTGTGGATCAAATTTTTCGGGCGCCACGCCACCCGTGGACTCGACAATTGTTATCAGCTGTTGGGCAGACGCCGCTGTGAAATAACTGAGCAGTAAACGTCAAACACCGTTATCAGAAAAGGGGTCAATGTTATTCAACACTCTTATCATCTCCAGAGCCCGTTCCCGGCGGTCTTACGTGATAAAGGGCAGGGAAGAGGCACTGGCCCGGCGCTCGATAGCGCCATCCATACGCATTGCTCGTTCAGCGAAGTTTGCCTGTGTGAATTTCAGTTTAGTGACCTGCTGCGGGGGCGCCTGGCATACCCGATTTCACGAACGGCGGGCGGGTGAACCAGATGATGATAATCAGCGCCATAAAACCCCAGCCGAGCACCCAGAAATAGTCGATTGTCGACATCATGTAGGCCTGCTGGGTAACCACCTGGTCAATCATCGCAAGATGCTGCTGCGTCGGGCCACCCATCTTATTTACGTAATCCATAGCCGCTGGGTTGTACTGTGTCACGCTCTCGGTCAGATTCGCGTGGTGGAAAACTTCACGTCGCTGCCAGATCCATGTGGTTAACGATGAGGCAAAGGAGCCGCCGAGTACGCGAAAGAACGTGGCCAGTCCTGAGCCTTCCGCCACTTCGTTACCGTGCAGATTCGACAGCACAATGGTGGTCAGCGGCATGAAGAAGAAGGCCACGCCAATCCCCATAAACATCTGCACGCTGGCGATGGTGCGGAAATCCACGTCAGTATTGAACTGCGCGCGCATCAGACAGGATGCCCCCATTGTCAGGAATGACACTGAGCATAAAATTCGCAAATCCACTTTGCTGGCGTAACGTCCGATGACTGGCGTCAGCACCAGTGGTAAGAAGCCCATCGGCGCAGCGGCGAGACCGGCCCAGATAGCCGTGTAGCCCATCTGGGTCTGCAACCACTGCGGCAGAATAATGTTGATGGCAAAGAACGCGGCATAGCCCAGCATCAGCGCCAACGTGCCGATGGCGAAGTTGCGGTCTTTGAACAGCCGCAGGTTCACAATCGGGTGACGTTCGTCCAGCTCCCATATCACAAAGCAAATCAGGCTGATCGCCGAGACAATAGACATCACGATAATGGGCGTAGAAGAGAACCAGTCTTCGTCGTTGCCCTTATCCAGCACCACCTGCAGCAGGCCCACGCCAAGCACCAACAGCGCGATGCCAATATAGTCGACAGGCGATGACTGCGTTGTTTCTTCACGCATGCGCAGCTGCGACCAGACCACGATGGAGGCGAAAATCCCAATCGGCACGTTGATGTAGAAGATCCACGGCCAGGAGTAGTTATCGGTAAGCCAGCCGCCGGTGATAGGCCCCACGATAGGCGCCACCACGGTCACCATCGACAGCAGCGCCAGCGCCATGCTGCGTTTCATCGGCGGGAAGATAACCAGCAACAGCGTCTGACACATCGGGAACATCGGCCCGGCGAAAAAGCCCTGCAGCGCACGGAAGATGATGAGCTCCGTCATGCTGTGGGCGAAGCCGCACAGAAATGACGTCAGGGTAAAGAACATCACCGAGGCGATAAACAACCGCAACTGCCCGAATCGGCGGGTAAACCAGCCTGTCAACGGTAGAGCAATAGCGTTACACACCGCAAAAGAGGTGATAACCCATGTCCCCTGATCGGCGCTAACGCCCAGGTTGCCGGAGATAGTCGGCAGCGCCACGTTGGCGATGGTGGAGTCCAGCACCTGCATAAAGGTCGCCAGCGACAGGGCAAGCGTCGCCAGAAACAGGCTGGGGGGCGTAAAGGCTGCCTTCGGCTCTGACATAGCTTCTCTCTTAGCGCTGGGCTACAGCGCTGGTGTTGTCATGAAGGATTTTCGCCACCAGTTTATCGGCTGCTTCCATTGGCGTTTCATACACATCGGTACGGAATCGCGGCTGTTCGACGGTTTTTTGTGGCAGAAGGTGACCACCCTGATTGCGGATATCCACCTCAGCGTTCATCGACAGACCCACACGCAGCGGATGCTTCTGCATGTCATGTGGATCAAGCGTGATGCGTACCGGCAGGCGTTGGACGATTTTGATCCAGTTGCCGCTGGCGTTCTGGGCTGGCAACAGTGAGAATGCGCTACCGGTACCAATGCCGAGACTTTCGATGGTGCCGTGATATTTCACGTTATCGCCATAGAGATCCGCATTCAGCTCTACTTTTTGCCCAATGCGCATGTCCTGCATTTGGCTCTCTTTAAAGTTGGCATCCACCCACACTTCATTCAGCGGCACGATGGCAAGCAGCGTGGTGCCGGAGGTGACACGCATCCCGAGCTGCACAGCACGTTTAGCGACGTAACCACTGACGGGCGCAACAATGGTGCTGCGGGAGTTATCGAGATAGCGTTGGCGCAGCGTCGCAACGGCGGTTTTGACTTCAGGATGGTTATCCACCACGGTGTCATCAACCATCGCCTGATTGGTTTTGAGCGCTTGCTCTGCAGCCAGTAAATCGCTTTGCGCGCTGGTCACGGCATCACGGTAGTGCGCCAGATCTTCCACCGCAATGGCGCCGGAACTGACAATTTTTTCCCGGCGCACGTAGTCACTTTTCGCTGTTTGCAGGGCTACTTTTTTGGCAGCAACTTGTGCACGGTAGTTGTCGGCGGTGCTGTAGAGGCCACGCACCTGACGCACTGTGCTGGCGAGATTGGCTTCAGCCTGCTGCAGGGCGATGGCGGTATCGCTTGGGTCCAGCAGAACCAGGGGCTGGCCTTTTTCGACATAATCGCCTTCATCCACGGTCACCTGAGTCACGGTACCGGTGATTTGCGGTGTCAGGGTGACCTGATTTCCGTTGACGTAAGCATCGTCGGTGCTCTCGTAATAGCGGGCGTAAAGCAGATACCAGGCCAGACAGCCTCCTGCCGCGAGGATCAGGATCAGTAATAAAATGGCGAAGTTTCTTGTACGCTTGCCTGGGCGCTTGTCAGAGGGAGGCGCGTTATTTTCCATAGACATAACCGGTGACCTTAATTAGCGATGGGGGGCCGTGAATTCATCGGGCAGCATTTTGATAAGAATATCTGCGAGCTGCCGGGATTCTTCGGGCGTCAGACGCGCCGTTAAGTCCGCGAGGATGGTATTCAGTGCTTCATTCTGAAACGTATTGCACAGCGTCTGACCTTTTGCCGTAAGGGCCAGGATCACCTGGCGCTTGTCGTGCGGATTCGGGCGGCGCTCGATCAGGTCGTTCTTCACCATACGTGCAACCATACGGCTCATTGCCCCGGTATCCATCTGCAGGCTCTTGCAGATTTCTGCCGGGCTGGTGTTACCTTTAAATATATTAATCAATACCTTAAATTGCGGTGCGGTAATGCCGCTGTCGGCAAAGTAATGGCCGATAAGCAGGTCCTTAAACTGGTTTGCCAGATGGAACAGCAAACCCAGATGCAGGTTTTTATGGGAAGAGTCGATTGGGGTATTCATGATAGCTGCCTGGTCAGTAATTAACATGATAATTACTGCCTGGTCACCAATTGTCAAATTAGGTCAACAGAAAGCACACATATTGACAAATGGAGGAGGGCGATAAGCGAATTACGATCACTCGAACCCGTGATGCCCGCAGACATCAATTTGGATGCGCTCTGTGGTACAGGCCCGACACAGGCGAGATTGATGTACACGCGGCCGTAATTTGCCAGGGTTCCCTAAACCAGTCGGTGTCATCAGCTGGCGTACTGTCGGACCAAAATCAGCGTAATGTTCGCGGATAGTACGCAGTACACGTTCTCAGTTGCCGGTTGCCAGGCTGGCTACGACGACGGTTAACAAGTGAAAGCGGCCCATGTTCACTATAGCGCTCCAACAACCGTCGGCAGTGTCCGTCAGATATCTCAAGCGGATAATATTGAGTACGTACCGGGCAAGACTATCAGGTCGTTGGTTATTGCTGGGTTTTCAACGACGACGGCTAGCCATACCCAGCGGGCCAGATTCACGGTAACGCGACAGAAGGCATCGGCACAGGCTGTCAGATATGCTCAGGCGCTGTGTGGCCATCAAGTGTAGTCAGACGCCGAACGATAACGTCCTAATAACTTTGAGTCGGTTAACTTTATCCAAAGCAAAAAACTCCGCCGCATGAGCCGTCATCAGAATCTATCGATGCTGAATCTACGAGTAACTTATCCAGGAGAAAACCTAACAACTTAGCCACCACAATATGAGTGCGCATAATGTATATTATGTTAAATGCATTGTCTTACTCAATAACGTCGTATGGCTTTTAACAATCACTTCGCCCACTACAGCCTCTTCTCCTGTGTATCAACCAGGCCTTTATCAGCCACAGACGTGATTCTCAAAAAGGCGCCAGCATCGTTTACGCACTCGAATGGCGAGTTCCAATCGTGTCCATAAACAGAAGCGCCAGCTGAAGTTGAATGGTGTACTGAAGATAAATAGCACCTTCGCCCAACGCAGCCGGCTTCCATGTTGACAGGTTCTATCGCAACTGCCCTTTCCCTTGTATCTAATAGTTTGCGTTGATTAGCTACCACCAGGGAGCACCTGGCCACAACATATCGCAACTCCGTTCTTCACCGAAAGCATAAATGCTCTCTCGGGCATTTATGCTTTTATATCGCGGTCAAATAGATTTGTTATGTTTAATCTATGAATGATACTCGTTATCCTTTGTGGCCACTATTCATCCAGCTGAATTGCGTATACTTTTACAGATGAATAAAACGCACAGTGGATTAGCTTTCACGCTTTGCCATCATCAATGCCAGGTCAACGAGACGATTAGAGAATCCCCATTCATTGTCGTACCACGCCAGAATTTTGACCATATTACCGCCAATCACCAGCGTTGATAGGCCGTCGATAATAGACGAGCGTGGGTCTCCCTGGTAATCGCTGGAGACGAGCGGTTCATCGCTATAACCCAGGATCCCTTTCAAAGGTCCCTTTGCGGCGGCTTCGCGAAAAGCATTGTTCACCTCTTCGACCGTCACATCTCGCTCAAGCGTGACGGTCAGGTCAACAATGGACACCACCGGCACAGGGACGCGTAGCGAGTAGCCCGTTAAACGGCCATCCAGCTCAGGAATAACTTTACCCAGAGCCTTCGCTGCGCCGCTGGAGTAAGGGACAATCGACAATGCTGCGGCGCGAGCCCCGCGCAGATCTTTTTCCGGCTGATCGTGCAGCGCCTGGCTGTTGGTGTAGGCATGGGTGGTGTTCATCAGACCATGTTTAATACCGAAATGCTGGTGCAGGACCTGCGCAGCAGGTGCAAGACCATTGGTGGTGCAGCTTCCGTTGCTTATCACGTAGTGTTTATCCGGGGAGTAGAGACTCTCATTAACGCCCATCACAATGGTTAAATCATCGTTTTTACCAGGGGCAGAGATAATCACGCGCTTCGCGCCACCGCTGTGGATATGTACAGCCGCCTTTTCACGATCAGTGAATAATCCTGTAGCCTCAATAACAATGTCGACTTCACGCTGACGCCACGGAATACTCGCCGGGTTGCGTTCACTGAATACGGTAATGGGTTTACCATCAACAACAAGCCCCCCTTCACTAGCGGTGACCTCTGCATCCAGCTTACCGAGCAGCGAGTCATATTTCAGCAGATGCGCCAGCGTTTTGCTGTCCGTCAAATCGTTGATTGCCACAATTTGAATATCCGGATTATCCAGTGCTGCGCGCAGTACATTGCGTCCGATACGGCCAAAACCGTTAATACCGACCTTTACCATAATTAACTCCTTATCTATTATCTCTGGAGTCAGATTAGGACGGATAGGTTTTGGCGTAAATGACAAAAAAGGATCACTTTACGCCATTTTACGGCAGTGAAATCGTTGACGATATTCACCTGGAGTGAGGTTAAGCTGTTTTTCAAACAATCGTCGCAGGTTAATGCTACTGCCAAATCCCGTTTGCTCGGCGATACGATCCAGCGTCTCGTTAGTCTGCTCCAAACGCTGCCGTGCGGCGGCCAGGCGGGCTTCCGCGACGTAGCGCGCCGGGGAAGCGCCGGTTTCCCGGGTAAATACGCGGGTGAAATTTCGCGGACTCATGGCGACTTTTTCCGCCAGCTTATCTACGCTGAGGTCGGCGGTGAGGTTTTCGAGCAACCACGCCAGCAGATCGTTAATCGGCCCCTGGGAGGTGGTCTGCTGCAGGTTATAGCGGCTAAACTGTAGCTGGCCTCCGGGGCGACGCAGATACATGACGAAGTCCTGGGCGATATCGCGCGCCAGGCTGAAGCCGTAATCTTCTTCAACCAGCGCCAGCGTAAGATCAAAGCCGGAACTGACCCCGCCAGAGGTCCAGATATGTTCGTCCTGAATATAGAGCGGCCCGCCCTCGACGCGGACCTGCGGGAATTCCGCCTGCATGGTTTCCAGCAGTTTCCAGTGGGTAGTGGCCCGTCTGCCGTCCAGCAGTCCGGTTTGCGCCAGCAGCATCGCACCGCCGCAAATGGAGGCGAGACGGTCTTTCCGGGCTGGATATGGCGCACCGGTGGAAACCAGATCTGATCCTGCTGGATGTGATGCTTCCGGGGCTTAACGGCACCGAAGTCCTGGCTGGCCTGCGCCGTAAAAATGATGTTCCGGTGATCATGGTCACCGCCATGGGAGATACACCCGATCGTATTGGCGCCTTGCGCTATGGCGCTGATGATTATGTTGTTAAGCCTTACCATCCGGGAGAAGTTGTGGCTCGGGTGCAGGCGGTACTGCGCCGCAGCAATCAAACAGAAACAAAGGAAGAGATCCTTCGCTGGCAATCGCTTGAAGTGAATGTTACAGCCATCGTGGCGAGCATTGTCGACGGGGACACCACACCGCGCACGTTGGATCTGACCCCAACCGAATTTTCACTACTGACCACGCTTATGCGCTCTCCTTCACGTCCTTTTTCCCGCCAGCATTTACTTGAGCACTGTTTGCCGGAAAGTGAAGCCCTGGAGCGCGTGGTGGATACCCATATTTATAACCTGCGTAAAAAACTCGAGGCGGCGGGTATTTCCGGCGTGCTGGTTAACGTTCGCGGCGTAGGCTACAGGTTCAGACAACCATGACAAAAACCCGCTACTCCTCCCTGTGGCGCTGGATTTGCGCACGTATATTAGCGCTGGCCATCGGAAGCGTAATTGTCATTGCGACCTGTATGTGGCTACGTTATGCGGTGCAGAATTACTGGAACATAGGCAGAATGCCGGCATCGGTCCGACAAGAGTTTCTTGCGCTCAGCCAGAACCCGCAGGCGAACCCGGCGCGCTTCCATCAAATCGTCGATACCTGGTGGGGGTTGAGTTATTCAACCCCATCCATCGCCTCGGCGGACTGGGTCACCGTGGCGTTACTGGTCCTGGTCATGATCCCTTTTATTGTGGTGATGGGATTGAGATACGCCAGGCCACTGGCGCTGCAGTTCAGCCGACTGCGTGATGCGGCAAAGGACGTCGCCGAAGGGCAATTTGGCCGCCAGGCTGAGCTCATCAGGAATGCGCCGGCTGAAATGGTCAGCTTTGCCAGTGACTTTAATGCCATGACGGGGAAACTGGCCCGCTATGAAAAAGAGTTACGTACCTCTCATGTGGCCATGGCGCATGAGCTTCGCTCCCCCCTGACTGCCGCTATCGGACGTTTGCAGGGCATGCTGGATGGTGTGTTTGATGCCAGCCCGGAACAACTGGCCATGGTAATGAAACAGCTTCAGCACCTGAATCGCCTGACCGATGAACTTCATCTGCTCTCGCTGTCTGATGCCGGGAATTTGGTGCTGGAAAAGGAACCCTTTCGTCTGGATGAGCTGCTTAAAGAACGGGCGACATGGATCATGCCCCAGGCTGATGCACATCGTTTTACAATCAGGCTTCATCATTCTCAGGCGTGTCCCTTCAAAGGCGATACGTTCCGTATGGGCCAGGTTTTCACCATTCTTATGGAAAATGCCCTCCGTTACGGGCGTGATGGCGGTTATCTTGATGTCACGCTGCACTACGCCAGCGGGCAATATTGCCTCGAATTTCGCGATGACGGTCCGGGGGTATCCTCCCAGTTCCTGCCGGAAATGTTCAACCGTTTTAGCCGGGAGGAGCAGTCGCGTGCCCGCCACTCCGGCGGCAGCGGTCTCGGTTTGTCGATTGCTCGCGCGATTTGTCAGGCCCATGGTGGCAGTATCAGCGCGTCGTTACCTGAAACCGGCGGAGTCGCAGTCACCCTTTTGTTACCCTGGACGTCGTCTGAGATGGAAAATAGCGGCTCTTGATAATACCTTGACGAAACGTCGAATCTTTCTCGACTAAGCGCGCATTTAATAACGCCATCACCTTTATGGAGCGGCGTTATGTCAGATGAATTTTTACTCTCCCTCCGCCACAGTCTGCACCATTTGTACGACGTGGCGCGCACCCTTTCCTGGCTGCACTTTCTCCCCCTGACCATTCTTTCGGTAGTGATTTTTCTGCTGCCCGGATGCGGGGACAACCAGGGTAATACGACTGATCCTGTGCGAACGGTGCGCTACGTTGTTGTTGGCTCAGCGCAAACCCTTCCCGCGCTGGAAAGAACCGGAGAGATCCATGCGCACGATGAAACGATTCTGAGCTTTCGTACCGGCGGCCGGATAGTGACGCGTAGCGTCGATATTGGCGATCGGGTCAATGCAGGGCAACTGCTGGCCACGCTTGAAAATACAACCAGTCAGAATCAGCTCGATGGCGCACAGGCTGATTATGAAGGAGCCAAAGCCTCTGCTCAGGTTGCTGCACTTAACGTCAACCGAATGCAAAAGCTTATGCCAACAGGCGCGATTGCCCGCACGCAACTCGATACCGCCCGCGCAGACTGGCTTGTCGCCCGCGCGCGCTTAAAAAACAGCGAGTCCGCGTTGCGTAATGCCCGGGAAAGCCTTGGCTGGACGCGTCTGATTGCGCCGCAAAGCGGCGTGATCACCGAAGTAAGCGCCTCTGCGGGTCAGGTGGTCAATGGTGGTCAGTCGGTGTTGACGCTGGCGACCGGTGAAGCCCGCGATGTGGTGTTTGATATCGCTAAACCCGAGGCGATCCCGCCACAGGAACAGGCTGGCTTGCGAGTTTCCCTCCTCAGCGACCCGTCGGTGCAAGCGTCCGCCGCGGTAAGAGATATTAGCCCGCAGGCCGATCCTCAGACCCGCACATGGCGCGTCAGGGCTACCCTGCAAAACCCACCGCTGGCAATGGCGCTGGGCGCCAGCGTCACCGTCACGTTACCCGCAACGGGTCCGCATGGATACGCCCTTCCCGCCTCAGCGCTGAGCCGCGTCGACGACAAACCGGCGGTTTATGTGATTAACCCACAGTCGCAGGCACAGCTTCG
Organism: Klebsiella sp. PK18; assembly: GCF_057784655.1. Classification (NCBI taxonomy): domain Bacteria; kingdom Pseudomonadati; phylum Pseudomonadota; class Gammaproteobacteria; order Enterobacterales; family Enterobacteriaceae; genus Klebsiella; species Klebsiella sp. PK18. Next base: position 2,679,781 of record NZ_CM173493.1, read on the forward strand.
CGTGGTGGTGCCAGCATACTATACCGCCACCGCGGTCATTATCTCCGGCGGCCTTGAACCAGGCGACCGGGTGATTACCGCCGGCGTGAGTAAATTACGCTCCGGCGAGCCGGTGATTGCCGGGGAGTGCGAATCATGAAACCCGTATTGCATGAGAAATTTAACCTCTCCTCCTGGGCGCTAAATCATCAGCAGATGGTCAGTTTCTTCATGCTGCTGATCATTGCTATGGGCGCGTTCTGTTATGAGAACCTGCCACGTAACGAAGATCCGGCGTTTACGATTAAAACGGCCGTTGTTTCTGCGCAATGGCCCGGGGCATCCGTAACGGATACCACCCGACTGCTGACCGATACGCTGGAAAAAAAGCTGCAGGAAACCCCCTGGCTTGATTATCTCGAAAGTGAGACCCGCGCCGGGAGCTCCGTTATTCATGTCAATCTTCGTGACGATACCCCGCCGCAAAAGGTGCCGGATATCTGGTATCAGGTACGTAAGAAAATGCAGGATATTGCCCCCTCTTTGCCAGAAGGCGTTCAGGGCCCCGCCGTCGACGACGAGTTTGATGACACGTACGGTACGATCTATGGCTTTATACCTGAGGGCTATACCCTGCGGGAGGTCCGGGACCGTGTTGAGACAATCCGCCGGGAACTCATGTCGTTACCGGATATCGGAAAAACCAGCCTGCTGGGTGAGCAGCAGGAACAGATAGTTCTCTCTTTTTCTCCAGCGCGTCTGGCAGGTATGGGGTTGAACATCCAGCAGGTAGCGGATGCCCTCAGAGCACAAAATGCGGTTGTCCCGGCAGGTATGATCCGCACCGGACAGGAAAATATGGCGATAAAGGTCAGCGGGGAACTGACTTCTGAAGCGAGCTTACGTGCCGTCACGCTGCATATTAACGATCGTTACCTTCCTCTGACGGATATTGCCACCGTTAGTCGGGAAAACGCCGAGCCTCCCCAGCCGGTTTACCGGGTCAACGGCAAACCCGCCATCGGGCTGGCTATCTCGATGGCGCCGACCGGTAATATGCTGCGTTTCGGCGCCGCGCTGAATGCAAAAATGCAGGCCATCAGCGTCACGCTGCCGCACGGTATTGAGATGGTCAAGGTTGCCGATCAATCAGCGGTGGTCAGCGACGCCGTAAGCGGGTTTATCCGGGTGCTTATCGAAGCCGTGGCGATCGTCCTGGCCGTTTCGTTTGTCTCTCTGGGTTTACGAGCCGGACTGGTAGTGGCTGCGGCCATCCCACTGGTTCTGGCCATGACCTTTACGGGAATGATGCTGGCAGGAATAGGTCTGCAGCGTATTTCTCTCGGCGCATTGATTATCGCGCTGGGTCTGCTGGTCGATGACGCCATGATCACCGTGGAAACCATGGTCTCTGGTCTGGAAGCCGGGGATTCCCGCCGGCAGGCGGCGACCCGGGCTTTTAAAACGACCGCATTTCCGATGCTGACGGGCACCCTTGTGATGATTGCCGGGTTTATTCCCGTGGGATTTGCTGCGTCCAGCGCCGGTGAATATTGCTTTTCCCTGTTTGCCGTGGTGCTCATCGCCCTGCTGTGCTCATGGGTTGTCGCGATCCTGTTTTCACCGTTAACCGGGACGTGGCTGTTATCTGACAACATCAGACAGAAGGCGAAAGGTCCTGGACGGATGGCCCGCGGATACCAGTGGCTACTGCGCAAGGCGTTGCGTCACCGCTTCGCCACCGTGTGTCTTGCTCTCATTGCGCTTGGTCTGTCCGTTTACGGAACAACCTTTATGCAGGGGGAGTTTTTTCCCGCCTCCGACAGGCCAGAATTGCTGGTAAGCCTGACGCTACCGGCAAATGCCTCGCAGTCGGAAACGCAAAATACGGCTGAAAAGCTGGAGAAGGCCCTGGCAGGCAACCGCAACGTTGAGCGCTTTTCGACATACGTTGGGTCGGGAGCGATCCGTTTTTACCTGCCTATGGATGTGCTTCTGGCAAATGAAAATATCGCCCAGATGGTGGTGGTGGCTAAAGATCTTAAAGCGCGGGATCGTCTTCATCGGCAGTTAAACAGGATACTGGCTACGCGCTTTAGCGACATCATCACGCGCGTATCGCCCCTGGAACTTGGGCCTCCCGTCGGCTGGCCAGTCAAATACCGGGTGAGTGGGCCAGATTATCTGAAGGTCAGGTCGATCGCGAACCGCCTGAGCGATGTCATTGGCCGGTCCCCCTCCTCTCGCGAGGTTAATCAGACGGCAGGCGAACCGGAGAGAGTCATTACCCTCAAGGTCAATCAGACCGCAGCCCGGGCTGCGGGCGTGTCGTCAGAAAGTCTGGCCCGGATGCTCAATACCGTCTGGTCCGGCAGTATAGTCACGTCGGTTCGCGATAATGACCGCCTTGTCGATGTGGTGCTCCGGGCCAGGGACAATGAGCGTCTTAACCTTGCCACCTTCTCTTCGCTGACTATTCAGGGGAATGACGGTAAACAAATCCCCCTCAGCGCCTTTGCCACGCCAGTCTGGGGCGTGGATGATCCGGTTATCTGGCGTCGACAGCGTTTGCCTTTCATTACCGTGCAAACTGACCTCGCCCCGGGACTTCGCGCCGAAGCAGTATCCGCAGCGTTGCGACCTGCGGTAGACAGGTTGCGCGCGGAACTGCCTGAAGGCTACAGCATTGAAGAAGGGGGCGCGGTTGCTGAGTCTGAAAAAGGTAATAGTTCGGTCTATGCGATTCTGCCGGTGACACTGGTCATCATGCTCTTGCTGTTGATGCTCCAGTTGCGCAACTATTCCCGTATGGCGTTGGCTATACTGATGGCCCCGTTTGGTTTACCGGGTATCGTGCTGGCTATGTTACCTGGCGGAACACCAATGGGATTTGTCGCTCTGCTTGGCGTGATTGCGCTCGCTGGCATGATCATTCGTAACGCCGTCATACTGATTAGCGAGGTTGACAGCAACCTTGCTCAGGGAATGGCAAGCGATGCCGCTATTATTGCGGCCGCAGAGCATCGTGCGCGCCCCATCTGCCTGACTGCCTGTGCCGCCATTCTGGGAATGATCCCCATCTCTCATCAGGTATTCTGGGGACCGATGGCCTATGCGATTATCGGGGGACTACTGGTTGCCACGCTGGTTACACTGACCGTTTTACCGGCATCGTTTAGCCTGTTGTTACACCTGAGAATGACGTCCTCAGGCGAGTTTACTGCTTCTTCGGCAGCAGAGAGCGAGGAGAAATGCCGAAGGCTTTGCGGAAGGCATGGCTGAAATGAGAGAAATCAGAGAAGCCGAAATCCAGCGCCGCCTGGGACACGCTACTGACTCGTCCGCGTTCGATAGCCTCTCGGCTCGCCTGCAGCCTCTCCTGCCAAATCACTGCCATCGGCGTTTTTTTATGGCGGGCGAAAGCACGCGTGACGGTGCGAACGGAAACGTGGTGCGCCCGTGCCAGGCTTTCGATGTTCAAATCGGGATCGACAAGTTGCCGCCGGATGTAGTTCATCATCCGGGAATACAGATCGCGCTCAACACCAACGTTGTTCAGGTCCTGTAGCTCCAGGCTCAGTACCAGTAGATCCAGCAACGTCTGGGAGAAGCGGCCGGAGATATCCGCTGTGTTCAGACAGGCGGGCATCGCTGCCGCCTGACGCAGCATTTCGCGCAATGGGATCACGCCCGGGCGGCGGTCGTCGAGCACCATCGCGGTGAGGTGTTCGACCCCAGGTAAATGACAGCTCAGCAAATGGCGGGGGATCCGCACCAGATGATTATCGCGCCCGCCAAGACTGAAGCGGAATGTCTGGGCGGCATCGTAGAGCACCAGACTGTCCGCTGCCAGCGTCGCCTTGCGTCCCCCCTGTTCAAGCTGACCGTATCCATCCTGCATATACCCCAACCACAGATCGTCGTCGGGGCCCTGGCGCAAATAACGTGCCGTGCGATCCCAGCTGTGTAGCGGCGCGGACAGTGAACACATATCCACCAGACCCACTCCACGTACCGTCAGCCGTGCATCAAAGTCGACCCCAGCCAGAGGGGCGCTGGCGGCTGGAATACAGTGGCGTAACACTACGTCGTTCCAGTACTCGAAGCGGCGCGACTCGGTAACGCCAACGGTTGAATAGTGGAGACTGCCCGCAGACTGCATGCTATTCATCATCATTCACCTCGCGCCGGGTATTCCGCCAAAACGACAGAAACGTTTCCGCAGACAGCAACTATCATGCCAACGAGCTAATACACCCTCTTTCAGTTACGCCGATCGGCGCTAAGTTACCGGGAACTATCACTGAAAATCCGCGCCCCCCCTTTTCTGCTGGCATATAGGGCGTCGAATAGCGGAACGACAAAACGTGGAACCGCACCCTAAACGTGCGGCGTCTGCACTATGGCGGACCATCACACGACGAGGGGCAGGCCCGCAACCGAATGTCCCTTCCAGCCAAACGACTGTCCTGCTGAAGCAAGTACGCCGCAAATTTCTCCCTAGTATCAGTAAGCGTAAGGTCTTCCGGCCACACCGTGCTCCGGACATAACACGACATCAGACAAGAGGGGGAACGTCATGACTTTCAGTAACGCTACGTTTCGCACCAGCCTGGCCGCCTGCACACTGTGGCTGGCAACCGGCCCGGCCCATGCGGTCGATCTCAATTCGCAGGACCTCATTCCCGCCCCCGCCGGCACCGATGCCGTTCTGGGATATTTCACCTACGCGACGAGAGATAGCTTCACCCCCACCGGGGGCGGTGAACTTAAGCAAGAGACCGGGCTCGACTCCTTCGTCAGCATCTTTCGTTACGTTCACTACATGGACGTCGGTGGCTTTACGGTTGCGCCGCAAGTGCTGCTGCCTTACGGACGCCTTTACAATGGCTCACTAAACGGCGTTCGACTTGATTCAGCCAGCGGCCTGGGCGATCCCATCCTTGCCGCGCCGGTCTGGCTGGTCAACAACCCCAGCACAACCTTTGCCATTGTGCCTTACCTGTACCTCCCCGCGGGCTCCTACGACGCCGGACGCACGCTAAACGTCGGTGAAAATCGCTGGAAGTTCGACCTTCAGCTCGGCGGCGTGCAGCAGCTGGGTAACGGTTTCGCCACCCAACTTTCCACGGACGTGATGTGGTATGGCGTCAACGACGACGCCTCGGGCATCGGCACCGGTCGACTCAAGCAGGACAACACCTATCAGTTTCAGGGCTGGGTGACCTGGACGCCGCCCGTCGATAAGAGCTGGACCCTGGCCGCCGGTTATTCCCAATACTGGGGCGGCAAACAGCAGCTTGACGGTATCGAGAACGGACAGGCGACGCGCGTCGATCAGGTCAGGCTGGAATTATCGAAATTCGTCACCCCCACGGTGCAGGTACAGGGTCTGCTCCAGCGCGACCTCAACGTCGATGGCGGTTTTAAGGAAGATCTACATACCACCCTGCGCGTGATGAAACTGTTCTGATGCGAATCGGCACAGAGACATCCCCAGACTCACTACTCACCCGCAACGGAGAAATCCATCATGACCGATCAGCAGCAAAAACCCACACTTTATGAACGTCTCGGTGGTTATGACGCCGTTTACGCTTTCGCAGGAGAAGTGTTGAAGACCTGTATGAAGCATCCCGATATCGGCCATATCTGGGCGCACGTATCCGAATCGTCGTTCCAGAAAGAGCATATCAACTTTGTCGATTTTCTGTGCAAGCACTGGGGCGGCAACACGGTCTACCGGGGACGAGATATGGTGACCGCACACCGCGGAATGGGGCTGACCGAAGTGCACTGGAAAGCCGTATTCGAGGCTATTGATGAATGCTACGAGAACTTCAACGTTCCGCAGGATATCCGTGAAGAGGTTACCGCATTCCTGACCCAGTTCAAACCCGCCGTCATCGGCAGCCCTTCATACCGGGATGTGGTACTCGCGCACCCTGACATGGACGTCACCAAAGGGATGAAAAGCGTCGGCATTCACTGGCCGAAAACAGATAAACCGTCTTAACCGAGGAAGGACATCCGCGCAACAGGCGGGTGTCCGTCTCAGCCAAATGACTGACCTGCACAACCATGTAGTGATGACATTTCGGGCTTATGTTGAAGGCAGGTTGCATTGGCAAACACCATATAAAGGGAACTCCATGGCTATTGAACGTCCTACCATTGAACAGCTGCAAGCGCTCGCCAGTCGGCTAAACATACGATTGACGCCTGCACAAGCCGAAGAATATCTGGCGCTGATGCAGGCCAATTTCGACGCCTATGATCTCATCGACGCCCTGCCCGACGAGATCCCCGCGGTGCACTACCCACGCGCCGCCGGCTATCGTCCTGAAGGCGACGAAAACCCGCTTAATGCCTGGTATTACAAGACCGAGGTGACAGGTGCAGCAACCGGTAAACTGGCCGGCCGCACCGTGGTGCTCAAGGACAACATCGCGCTGGCTGGCGTACCAATGATGAACGGCGCCTCGACGCTGGAAGGTTTCGTCCCCCTCTACGACGCCACCGTTGCCACCCGACTGCTGGATGCCGGCGCGACTATTCTCGGCAAAGCCACCTGCGAGCACTTCTGCTTGTCGGGAGGCAGCCATACCGCCGATCCGGAGCCCGTGCATAACCCGTTGCGCCGCGGCTACTCGGCCGGTGGCTCATCTTCTGGCAGCGCCGCTTTGGTCGCTTCCGGGGAAGTCGATTTGGCCATGGGGGGCGATCAAGGGGGCTCTGCGCGTATTCCCGCCGCATGGTGTGGCCTCTATGGCCTGAAACCGACCCACGGTCTGGTGCCTTATACCGGCATCATGCCGATCGAAGCCACTTTCGACCATACCGGGCCGATGACCCGCAGCGTAAAAGACAATGCCTTAGTCCTTGAGGTCATTGCCGGCGCGGACGGATTGGACCCACGTCAGTATGCTCCCAAAGTGGAAGCCTATACCGAGGCGCTCGGTAAGGGAGTCCGTGGCTTAAAGATCGGCATTATGGCCGAAGGTTTTCAGTTGCCGAACCTGGATGCGCGAGTCGCGGAGAAAGTTCGCGCTGCCGTCGCCCGTCTGCAGGAATTGGGCGCGACGGTCGGCGAGATTTCGGTACCGGAGCATAGCCTGGCGGGGGCGCTCTGGTCCCCTATCGGCTGCGAGGGGCTGACCGCGCAGATGATGCATGGCAACGGCATGGGCTTTAACTGGAAAGGACAATATGACGTAGCGCTGCTGGACAAGCACGCCCAGTGGCGTGACAACGCCGATGCGCTTTCCCCATCGCTGAAGATATGCATGTTCGTCGGCCAGTACGGGCTGGAACGCTACCATGGCCGCTACTATGCCAAGGCGCAGAATATCGCGCGTCGCGCGCGTGCGGGCTATGACCGGGCGCTGGCGGACTTCGACCTGCTGGTGATGCCCACTGTACCACTTGTCGCTCAGCCATTACCGGAACCTGACTGCTCCATTACCGAATACATCTCCCGCGCATTTGAAATGATCGGCAATACCGCGCCGCAGGATATTACCGGCCATCCGGCAATGACTCTCCCTTGTGGGCTGGTCGACGGCTTACCGGTAGGAATGATGTTGGTAGGACGCCACTTCGCCGAAAGCACCCTTTATCAGGCCGCCGCCGCATTTGAAGCTTCCGGCGACTGGCGGATGTTTTAACCCTTAACCATCGGGAACCATAAAATGAGCCATCAACACGACCACGACCATACTGAACCGCCGGCGGACATCGAGCTACGCGTCCGGGCGCTGGAATCCCTGCTACAGGAGAAAGGACTGATTGACCCGGCGGCACTGGATGAACTGATTGACACTTATGAGCACAAGGTCGGCCCCCGTAACGGCGCGCAGGTGGTCGCTAAAGCGTGGAGTGATCCGGAGTATAAACGTCGGCTGCTGGCGGACGCCACAGCCGCCATCGCCGAGCTGGGTTTCTCCGGCGTGCAGGGTGAAGACATGCAGGTAGTGGAGAACACGCCGGACGTGCACAACGTGACCGTCTGTACATTATGTTCCTGCTACCCCTGGCCGGTGCTGGGTCTGCCACCGGTGTGGTACAAATCGGCCCCCTATCGTTCGCGTATCGTTATCGACCCGCGCGGCGTTCTGGCCGAATTCGGGGTAAACATTCCAGAAAGTAAAGAGGTGCGCGTCTGGGACAGCAGCGCGGAACTGCGCTATCTGGTCCTGCCAGAACGTCCGGCGGGTACCGACGGCTGGAGCGAAGCGCAGCTGATCGAACTGGTCACCCGCGATTCCATGATCGGCACCGGCCTGGTCGCCGCGCCATAATAAGAGGAGAAAACCATGAACGGGATACATGATCTGGGCGGTATGCACGGCCTCGGGCCGATCCTCAACGAGGAAAATGAGCCGTATTTCCATCATGAATGGGAGCGCCGGGTATTTCCGCTGTTCGCCTCGCTGTTCGTCGGCGGACATTTCAATGTGGATGAATTCCGCCACGCCATTGAACGCATGGATCCAGCCCACTACCTGGAGGCGAGCTACTACGAGCACTGGTTGCACGCATTTGAAACGCTGCTGCTGGAAAAAGGGGTGATCACCGCCGATGAACTCTGGGGTGGCTCGACTCCTGCCCCCTGCGCGCCGGGCACGCCGGTGCTGACGCAGGACATCGTGGCGATGGTTGTCAGTACCGGCGCCTCCGCGCGCGTCAGTCACGATATTGCTCCCCGCTTTAAGGCCGGAGACCGGGTTCGGGCAAAAAACATCAACCCAACCACCCACACCCGCCTGCCGCGTTACGTGCGCGGGAAAATCGGCCGTATTGAGACCGATCATGGCGTGTTCATCACGCCGGACACCGCGGCGCACGGTCTGGGCGAACATCCTCAGCACGTCTACAGCGTCAGCTTCACCGCGCTGGAACTGTGGGGCACGCCGCGCCCGGACAACGTGTACATCGATCTGTGGGACGACTATCTGGAGGAAGCATGAGCATTGCGACACAGCATGATTACGCCGCCGTCGGGTTACCCCGCGACGAGGAGGGGCCGGTTTTTGATAAGCCCTGGCAGGCGAAAGCCTTCTCCCTGATCGTCCATCTGCACCGGGCGGGGCTGTTCCCGTGGGCAGAATGGGTACGGACGTTCAGCGAAGCGATCAAGGCGGCTCCGGCGCAACCCGGCGAAAGTGTGAACGATGCCTACTATCGCCAGTGGGCGACAGCAATGGAGAACATGATCACCGCCCTCCACCTGACCGCACCGGATGACATTGGCCGACGGACCCAGGAATGGCGACTGGCGTATATCAACACGCCGCATGGTCAGCCGATCGTCCTGGCCAATGCCAGCTGTCCGCCGGCGCATAACCACCACTCGCTTCCACTCGGCGTTCCGGTCACGGTGAGCCCGGCACAATCTTCCATCAGCCAAATTAACAACGGAGTCACATCATGAGCGATATCACCCTTACCACCAACACCCCGGCCACTCCGATACCAGTCGCGGCGCTGTTGCCCTGGGCACTGTTTACCACCCTGCTGGCACTGTTAGCGATCTATTTCGTCGGTGCGGAACAAGGTGCGACGTCGATGTTTTCCGGCACCCAGGTGCATGAATTCTTCCACGACGCACGCCATCTACTGGGTTTTCCCTGCCACTAAGGAGGCGGACATGATTGGGAAACTATTATTCAAAGGGATGATAGCGGGCATTCTGGCTGGACTGGTGGCATTTGCTTTTGCACACCATTTCGGCGAGCCGCAGGTCGATCGCGCTATCGGGATTGAAGAAAGTCTGGCCGCTCATTCACACCAACACAGCGCGTCGGCTGACGGCGGTGAAGAAGAGGTGTTTAGCCGTCAAACCCAGTCCGGGATCGGGCTAATGGCCGGCATGGTGCTGTTCGGCGCAGCGCTGGGCGGCGGTCTGGCGCTGAGTTGGGCCTTTAGCTATCAGCGCTTCGGACCATCGAACCCGCGTCTGTTAGCGTTAGGCCTGGCGCTGGTCGGCTTTCTGGTCATGAGCCTGATGCCTGGTCTGAAATATCCACCTAATCCGCCCGCGGTCGGTAACCCGGAGACCATCGGCTATCGTACCGAACTGTACTTCGTCATGATGTTGCTTTCCATCGGCATCGTCATCGCGGCCGCGTGGTTATCACATCAGCTAATACCGCGCCTCGGTAGAGGGAATGCGATGATGTGGGCAACGCTGTTCGCGGTGGCGCTGATGCTCGTGGTTTGTGCCCTGATGCCGACAGTGAACGAAGTGCCCGAACACTTCCCGGCGGACCTGCTATGGCGTTTCCGTATCAGCTCCTTCGGCACGCACCTGGTGCTCTGGAGCGTCATCGGTGTGGCGTTCGGTGCCTTAGCCGAACGCACGCCGGCGACAGGTGTGCAGCGCCCAGCCTTCCGCCGCGGTTAACACATCATGAGAGCGTCGCTAACGTTGATTTGTCAGGGAGAAACGGCAGCGTCCCGAGGTTCACATTTCCCCTGTGATGACCCTCTGGAGGCGCGGGAATGGCAGCGGGCGCGTCAGTTACAAAGCCGTGTCGCCCGTTGTCACCGCGTCTGGATCTCCCCGGAGACCGCCGCCCGACAAACTGCCGCAGCGCTCTCTTTACAGGGTACCCCGGTGATGGAGCTGGCGGAACCCGACTACGGCATCTGGGCCGGTCGGCCAGTACGTGAGGTGATGACGCAAGACGCCGACGCTTTCCTGGCCTGGCTGGAGGGCGATCCGCCGCCGGGCGGAGAGTCACGTGCTCAGTTGCTGGCGCGCTGTGGCCGTTGGCTGGCAAAACACGTCGATATTCCAGGCCGACACGGTGTAATTGCGTCTGCCTCCACTATCCGTGCCATGATCCTCAACGTTCTCGGCGCCCCACTTCACTCATTTGCACGTATCGACGTTCACCCGCTCAGCATCACCGAGTTGCGCAGTGACGGACGGCGCTGGAATTTTTGTTTATTAAGAGATGACATAAAGGGCGAATGTTCGACGCTGTCCCGCTGAAGCCGTCAGCCAGTAAGCGCCTTTGGCCATTGATGGATCCCTCCACTGGTCTTGCATCGCTAAACCCAATGCCATAGAACCGCTCAGCGCGCTTCACGCCCCGTCCTGCGTAAAAAAGTAAATCTCCCTGACCATGTTTATTTATACTCAGAAAACATGTCATTAAGAAAGGAAGCTACGCGTTGAAATGGGTAACCTGGTTAAAACGTATCGTGTTGTCCCTGCTGCTGTTGATCGTTGGCGCTCTGGGACTACGCCTTTATGACATTCAGCGCGGACCCGAGCTGCAGCTCTGGCATACCTGGGTTCCGCATGAGATGGACGCGGATGAAATCGACAATGCTGACTGGAACGATTACATCAACAAAGAGAATGCGCTCTTCAGTGAGGTAAAACGCCAGGTTACCGATAAGCTGGACGCTGAGCAGCAAACCGAACTGAATCGTTACTATAGTCACAGCCCCATCTATCCGGACTCGTTTCCAACCAACTGGAATCGGTCATATATCATGATGCCGGATGGCAAACCGAAAGGCGCCGTGGTGTTGCTGCATGGTCTGACAGATACCCCCTACAGCCTGCGGCATATCGCTGAAAATTACCGGCAACAGGGGTATGTCGCCATCGGTATCAGATTACCGGGCCATGGGACGGTTCCCGCCGGGCTGACCGATGTGGACTGGCAGGACTGGCTTGCCGCCACGCGCCTTGCGGTGAGAGAAGCGAAACGACTGACGGGTAATGATGTGCCCCTGCATATCGTCGGATTTTCCAACGGCGGCGCGCTGGCAATGAAATATTCGCTGGACGCGCTGGATAATGCCGAACTGGCAAAACCACAGCGGGTGATCCTGATTTCTCCGATGATCGGTATTACCAGCTTCGCGCGTTTTTCCGGCCTCGCTGGCTGGCCCGCGTTTCTTCCCGCCTTCTCGAAAGCCGCATGGTTAAACATCATGCCCGAGTTTAATCCGTTCAAATATAACTCCTTCCCGACGAACGCCGCCCGGCAGTCCTTCCTGCTGACCAAAGCGCTGCAAAAGCAGATAGTGACTGACTCGAGAAATCACAGACTTAACAGCTTACCGCCGGTATTGACCTTTCAGTCCGTTGTGGATTCAACGGTCAGTACGCGGGCGATCGTGACGGCGCTGTATAACCGTTTGCCGGAAAATGGCAGTGAAATTGTCCTCTTCGATTTGAATCATGCCGTCAGGTTTAATTCATTATTACGCCGGACGTCTTACACCGCGCTGGCGCGGTTGCTGCCCGCGCCGCCACGCGCTTATCAGACCACGATCATCACTAACGCGAATTCAGCCAGTACCGATATGGAAATCCGCACAACACCTGCCGGGAAAACAGACACCACAGTGGAAAAGCTGCAGGGAATGCGCTACCTGCCGGACGTATACTCCCTTTCTCATGTCGCGCTCCCCTTCCCGTTAAGCGATTCGCTGTACGGGCGCTATCCCCATCCGCTGAATCAATATGGGATCAGCCTCGGCACGTTTGCTGCTCGCGGCGAGCGTTCGGTGCTGGTTGTGGGTCTGGACTCGCTGATGCGTCAGTCTTCCAATCCGTTCTTTCCCTATATGATCAAGCGCATTGACGAAGGGATCGACACTCGCCCGGCTCTCTCCGGGAAATAACTCTTCTCTGGATAAGTGGCCACCACGGCCACTTTTTCCTGAGGATGCGGTACTACGCTTTCGCCGACGTCGACAGCCACTGATATACCGCTGACAAATCCTCTCCGGCATATCCCGCGTCCGCCGCCTGCTGCCACAGTTCGGCAATGTTATCCAGCCCCGGCATGGTGTGCGGCTCGGCCAGGGATAGCGCCAGCCGGGCATCTTTCAGCGCATGCGCCAGTTGCATCTGCGGCGCGAATTGCTCGCTGGCGATGGCGTCCAGTTTGACTTTGACATACGGTGCGGCCAGCGGGCCGCCTTCCAGAGCGCTCCAGAGCTGGTCGGGGGTAAAGCCCAGCGTCTTCGCCAGCCGGGCGCTTTCCGCGATGCCCTGCATCATCGAAATCAGCCAGGCATTGAGGACCAGCTTCATTTTCTGGCTGTTGCCGGCCTCGCCAAACCACTGCGTCCCGCGGGAGATAGCCGCAAACACCTGTTCGGCAGCGGCACACTTTTCACGATCTCCGCTGGCGAGCACCAGGATCTGCGCCTTCTCCGCCGGGGCTTTGGTCCCTGAAACCGGGGCATCGACGAAGGTCATCGCCGGCTGAAGCGCCCGCAGCAAGGCGATAGACTCCTGCGTCTCCGGCAGGCCAATGGTGCCCATCTGACAATAGATCGCCTGCGGCTGACAGGCAGGCGCTATTTGCGCCAGTACCTCGAGGGTAGCCTGACCGTCGGCGAGCATACTGATGATCACCTCGGCATCAGCGACCGCCTGCTGCGGCGTGGTATGCAGGGATAATCCCTGCGCCTGTAAATCTTCGCCGCGTGCTGGCGAACGGTTCCAGCCTGCGACGGTAAAGCCTTTCTTCAGCAGATTGCTGGCAAAAGCATGTCCCATGGCGCCGAGTCCCAGCACCGCGACCTTTGGTAATGTACTCATCTTGTCTGTCCTGATTCGCGTGTTAATAAATGTCGGACGTCTACTATCGCATCTCTGACACGGATGTCAGTAGCAATAACCGCCATAAAAAGTGACGCTGTCACTCATGGTCTCACGGCTGTCGGAGCCACGCCAGCAAACGGCGCATCGCTGGCGTCAGCCGGGCATCATCCTGATAACACAGACACAGGCGGCGCTGTGCCCAGCGATCCTGCAGCGCGATGACGGCAAACCGGTAGCGCTGCTGGTAGCGTTCGGCAATGACGCGGGGCAGGATCGCCCCGCCGGCGCCGTGAGCCACCATCTCGCAAAGCCCTTCAAAATGGCTCATCCGGACCCGGACGTTTAGCGCCTGGCCGAGCCCGGCGGCATGTTGTTCAATATGCTGCTGCAGTGCGCTGGTCTGGTAGAGGGCGACCAGCGGCTCGTTGATGACCGCCGCAAACGCCACTTCATTCGCGCCGGCCAGAGGGTGAGTCGGCGGCACAATCAGCACCAGGGGATCATCGGCGACGGGATCCAGATGCAGCGGCCCTGGGTCGACCGCATCGGACACCACTCCAGCCTGCGCCACACCCGCCAGAATGCTGCTGACGATATCCGCGCTGGTGCGCTCTTCGGTGTCGATCTGCACCGCCGGATGCGCTGCCATCCAGGCGGCGAGCTTGCCCGGCAGAAAAGCCGACATCGCCGAGGTGTTGGCGAACAGCCGCAGCGTCCCCTGCTGACCGCGGGCGAAGGCGCTCATCGCCTGGCGCAGACGCTGCTGCTGCGCAAGAAGCGGGCGTGCATGGCGCGCCAGTACCTCCCCGGCCTCAGTCAGCGTCACGCCGCGAGCATGACGCTGCAACAGGGGAACACCGACCTCTGCCTCCAGCTTGCGCACTCTTTCGCTGGCGGAGGCCAGGGCGAGATGGGCCATGGCGGCCCCACCGGTAATACTGCCGCTATCCACGATGGCGATAAACAGTCGCAGATCGGCCAGATCCATCCGCATCACACCCTCCCCACCCTTCGGTTTTCCCGTAGTCTTAGGGCAACATACCGCATTGTGGCTTTAGCGACCAGTGGTTTCAATGTCCCTTTCTATCCTGAAAAGTGAGCCGTGATGTTCGATCTCCACATCTTTTATTTACTGCTGATCTTTATCGCCGCCGGACTGGTCAAAGGGGTGACCGGCATGGGATTACCCACCGTGGCGATGGGCCTGCTTGGTCTGCTGATGCCGCCGCAGGCCGCAGCGGCGCTGCTGGTACTTCCCTCGCTGTTAACCAATCTCTGGCAGTTGCTGGCTGGCCCCGCGCTGGCGCAGATTGTGCGCCGCCTCTGGCTGATGATGACCGGGATTATTATGGGAACGCTGGCGGGGTCGTCACTGCTGATCAGCCTCAATCCTCGGTGCTCAGCGCTGGCGCTTGGCACCGTGTTGATAGCCTATGCCGGGTATGCGCTCTGTGGCCCGGCGTTGCAGGTTTCCGCCCGCGTGGAGAAGTGGCTGTCGCCGCTCATGGGCGGTCTGACCGGCGTTATCACCGGGGCGACCGGGGTATTTGTTATTCCGGCCGTTCCCTGGCTGCAGACGCTGGGCTTTCGTCGAGACGAACTGGTGCAGGCTCTGGGGTTGTCGTTTACCCTCTCCACCCTGGCGATGGCGGCCGGCCTCTCCCTGCACGATGGCTGGCATGCTGATTCGCTGCTGCTGTCGGGGCTGGCGCTGTTGCCCGCGCTACTCGGCATGTGGCTGGGACAGTGGATCCGCTCGCGTCTCAGCCCGCGACGCTTTCGTCAGGGCTTTCTGCTGTTCCTGCTGGCGCTGGGAATGGAGCTGATCGCCAGGGGATGGCTGACCTGAATCCGCTAGCGGCGAGTAATGTGCTTCACGTTGTACTTACTGGTGTTCTGGTAGATCTCTGAGAAATCGACGATCGCCCGGTTTTGCGCATAACTCACCGACTGCACCCGCAGCAGGAGGCTGTTTGGCGCCACCTGCAGCAGCTCGGCCTGCTCGCGGGTCGCCAGCACCGGCGTATAGCTGCGGTGGCTCTCGATGATGGTGATATGACACTCTTTTTTGAAATAGTTGAATTTAGACTGCTCGAGGTTACCCACGCTGAGCCAGGGAAAGGTGGCGAATGGAATATAGCTGTTTTCCACGAGGATCGGGACCTCATCAATCAGCCGCAGCCGCCTGACGTAGTAAACTTTTTCCCCCGGCTGGATCTTTAACTGCTGGGCGATGGCCGGAGGAGCATCAAGCAGCGTGAATTCAATGACTTTGTTACGGTAGTTGGTGACGCCTACCACCTGCATCTGGTAGTTAAAGCCCTCCAGTTCTCCGCCGTGATAGTTACTTTTACGCACAATGCAGGTTCCGCTGCCGTGCCGCCGCGCGATCAGCTTTTCCTCCTCCAGTAGCGCCAGCGCTTTGCGCAGCGTCATCACCGAGACCTGCAGCTCCGCAGCGAGCGCTTTTTCGCTGGGCAGCATATCGCCCACGGCATAGTCGTCGCTGTTGATGCGGGCCTTCAGTTCAGTGGCAATCTTTTTATAAATCACTTTTAGATGTCTCGCTAAGGTGGCGCTCGTCAAACAGATAAGCTGATAACTTAATGTAAATAAAAGATTATTTTTACATTGCAGCGAAAACTTCAACACTAACTCATCTATAAATCTCGCCATATTTATATATCTGTCCAGCAACAATATGTATGACTTTCATCACAGATGGCCCTTTTCCTGCTCGGGATCCCGGTGGTCTGCTCCTAGTCTGATAAGCCTATTCATCAGGTCTGCGAAGACGAGAGGACAACCATGATTGGCGTGAAAAAGCTTCAGGACTTTTCCAAAGCAATGATCGGGCCGGTGCTATATCTGCCGGCTATCGGCCTGTTGATCGCCCTGTTCAGCATGACCACCAACCGGCTGTGGGTGGATGAAAGCAGCGCGCTCTACCTGTTGGGGAAATTCGTCTCCAGCATGCTCTGGGCGCTGATGAACCATCTCGGGTTTCTGTTCTGCCTTGGGCTGGCCAGCGGCCTGGCGAAAACCCGCAAAGCCGAAGCGGCCTTCGTGGCGGCGATGACCTGGCTGGTGTATCTGGCGGCGAACAATAGCTGGCTGACCCTGACCCATCGCCTGGCGTCCGGTGCCACCAACGCGCAACTGTACGGCAGTGGACAAACCTTTATCTTTGGCTTTCAGGTCATTGATATGGGCGTGTTCCTTGGGATTATCCTTGGCTGCGCCGTCGCCTTTGTCCACAACCGCGTGGTCGGCATTGAGTTTCGCGGCGCGCTGTCGATCTACGGCAACAGTAAGCTGGTGCTGATCGTGATGCTACCGCTGGTTGGCCTGTTTGCTATCGCCACCGTCTATCTATGGCCGATGGTTGAGCTGGGCATTTCGGCGCTGACCGGCTTTATGAAATCCTTTGGCGCCATCGGGGTCTTCCTGTACGGTTTTCTCAACCGGTTCCTGATCCCCACCGGGCTGCATCATCTGATCTGGTCGCCGTTTGTCTTTACCTCGATCGGCGGACAGCTGCTGATTGATGGTCAAACGGTTATTGGCGCCAAGCCTATTTTCCTTGCCGAAATCGCCCGTCATCCCATCGGGGCGCTGAGTGATTCCGCCCGGTTTTTAACCTACGGGATGGTGAAGATCTTCGGCACCGCCGGCATGGCGCTCGCCTTCTACCGTACGGCGAAACCGGAGAATAAGCAGCGGCTTAAAGTCACGCTGATCCCCTTAATTGTGACCTCCGTTCTGGTGGGGATCACCGAACCTTTTGAGTTTCTCTTTATCTTCACCGCCCCGCTGCTGTGGCTTATCTACTCCCTGCTGGACGGTTTTTTCCAGATGCTGGCCTGGCTGCTTCACGTGCGGGTCTGCGCCACCAACGGTCTTATCGATTTTGTCGTCTATAACCTCCCTGCCGGCGCCAGCGTGACGCGCTGGCCGGTATTTGTCGCCCTCGGCCTGCTGGAGACCGCCACCATGTACCTGGTCGGCACCTTCTGTATTACCCGTCTGCGGATGCTCACCCCGGGCCGTGAAGCGGCTGCCGATGCGGAGCCTTCCGAGCAGACGGGCCAGGCAAGCGAGATTGCCGATAAAGGTACGCTGGTGATTGCGGGACTGGGCGGAAAAGAGAATGTCTGCGTAGTGGAAAACTGTTTTACCCGTCTGCGGGTCGATGTGCGCGACCCCGCCCTCATCCAGCAGTCGCTGTTGAAAGAGAGCGGCGGGAGCAGCGTGCTGATTAAAGGCAACCATGTCCAGGTGATCTATGGCCTGGGGGTTAACAAAATTCGAACGGCGGTCAACGCCAGTCTGGGTGTTACTGAATAACGAGGTGGTAAATGAAAGATAATTTTGTGGTCACGATTGCCGGCGGCGGCAGTACTTATACCCCTGGGATTGTGATGATGTTGCTGGAAAATATGTCGCGCTTTCCCCTGCGGGAGATCCGTCTGTACGACAACCATCACCAGCGTCAGAAAACGATCGGCGACGCCTGCGCTATTCTGGTGGCAGAACGCTTCCCGCAGGTGAAGTTCAGCTATACCACCGATCCGCAGGCGGCCTTCACTGACGTCGATTTTGTGATGGCGCATATTCGCGTCGGTCTGTATGAAATGCGGGAAAAGGATGAAAAGATCCCGTTAAAATATGGCGTGCCGGGACAGGAGACCTGCGGTCCGGGTGGGATTGCCTACGGCATGCGCTCCATTGCCGGGGTGCTGGAGCTGGTCGATTATATGCAGCAATACGCTCCGAACGCCTGGATGCTCAACTATTCCAATCCGGCGGCCATCGTCGCGGAAGCCACCCGTCGCCTGCGACCCGACGCGCGCATCATCAACATCTGCGATATGCCGGTGGCTATCGAGGGGCTGTTTGCCGACATCCTCGGCCTGCCGTCGCGCAAGGCGCTGAACGTCCGCTACTATGGCCTGAACCATTTCGGCTGGTGGACCCGTATCACCGATAAAGCCGGTAACGATCTGATGCCGGCGCTGAAGCGTCACGTGGCGGAACAGGGATACAGCAGTCCAAAAGAAGATTTTCAGCATAAAGCGCCAAGCTGGATCGAAACCTTTAAAAAGGTGAAGGATGTGTTTGCCCTCGATCCGTCGACACTGCCTAACACCTATCTGAAATACTACCTCTATCCTGACTATGAGGTGGCGCACGCCGATCCAGACTTTACGCGGGCGAACGAGGTGATGGCCGGACGTGAAAAAGAGGTCTTCGATATGGCCCGGGAGATTACCCGTCGGGGCACGGCGGAAGGCGCGCATTTTCATGCCGGGGCCCATGCCACCTTTATCGTCGACCTCGCCTGCGCCATCGCTTTTAACACCCAGGAGCGGATGCTGTTGATCGTTGAGAACAACGGGGCGATCGCCAACTTTGATGAGACGGCGATGGTGGAAGTCCCCTGCCTGGTGGGCGTCAATGGCCCGGAGCCGCTGGCGATGGGGAAAATCCCGTCGTTCCAGAAAGGGTTGATGGAGCAGCAGGTGGCGGTCGAAAAGCTGGTGGTTGACGCCTGGGTTGAGGGTAGTTACCAGAAACTGTGGCAGGCCATTACGCTATCGAAAACGGTGCCCAGCGCCGCGGTGGCGAAAGCCATCCTCGATGAACTGATCGTCGCCAACGAAGGCTACTGGCCCGCACTGCACTGATCTTTTTCGTGATGGGTAAAATGCAGAGGATCCCCCTTCTCTGCATTTTTACCCAGCGTTCCCGCCGGCCACACATTCATCCTATAACCTCCTCCACGGGCTTTCTTCCCCTCCAGACCGTTGCCAGAAGGCCGCCATCCTCGTTTTACCCTGATCAAAGTAATGAAATATAAATTCTATTCCAGGATATTATGGCGTAAAAATGTGATCTGCGTTGTATTCTTTGATTTACATTAACCTACTGAAAACAACATCATTATTACCGGCCTGTAAATTTAACCTGGTTTTCATGGGGATATGCTCCCTCCATCCTTTGTGATTGGCTTCATGCATTTACCATTCTGCAACACCAATTTGAAATTAAATTTTCATAATGTGATCTTGTAGCATTCTCATTCCATTTCTTTGTGCCATATTCTTATCACGATAAATCGCCGCAACGACAGCAACGTGCCACACCAGGGCGCTGTCCACCGGCAGACGTCGGCGCTGCCGACGCACTGAAGACCGCTAACCCGAAAAGGAGAACGGATATCGACTACATCCATATCAACACCAAGCCGTAAACCTCTTTGACCGCCATTGCTTAGCGTACCCTGCCTTGTGCTGAGCAATTACACAAAGAAGAAAATCATTTAATTCAGTTAGATACGACAACACAGGCGTGATAAATCCTGACTGGGGAGATGTATTTTTATCTTGTGTCGTTCAACAAAATAAAGGGACTACCATGTCATTTATAACAAACCTGAACCAGCAACAGAGAAAACGACTTCATCAGATCACCTTAGTGGCCACCTTCGGCGGCCTGCTTTTCGGTTACGACACCGGCGTTATCAACGGCGCTTTTTCCTCACTGAAGCAGTACATGGCGCTGACCCCGACTACCGAAGGGCTGGTGATGAGCGTCCTGCTGATCGGCGCCGCGCTGGGCAGCGTGTTTGGCGGCAAGTTTGCCGACTTCTTCGGCCGGCGCAAATATTTACTCTTCCTCTCCTTTATTTTTCTTATCGGCGCCCTGCTTTCCGCCGCAGCTCCCGATATCACCACCCTGCTGATTGCCCGCGCCCTGCTGGGCTACGCCGTCGGCGGCGCGTCGGTCACTGCCCCCACTTTTATTTCGGAAGTGGCGCCTACCGAGATGCGCGGTAAGCTGACCGGCCTGAATGAAGTCGCCATCGTCATTGGCCAGTTGGCGGCGTTTGCCATCAACGCGATCATTGGCATCATCTGGGGCCATCTGCCGGACGTCTGGCGCTATATGCTGCTGGTACAGGCCATTCCCGCTGTCTGCCTGTTTGTTGGCATGTGGCGCGCGCCGGAAAGCCCGCGCTGGCTGATCAGCAAAAATCGCCACGAGGAAGCGCTGCATATTCTCAAACAGATCCGCCCGGCGGAACGCGCGCAGAAGGAGTATGACGACATCTCCACCCTGATCAAAATTGAAGCCGGCAATAAGTACAGCGCTCAGGGCACCTTCACGACTATCCTCAAAACGCCATGGATCCTCAAAATTTTGCTGGTCGGTATTACCTGGGCCGCGTTGCAGCAAACTACTGGGGTTAACGTCATTATGTACTACGGCACGGAAATTCTGAATGCTGCCGGCTTCTCAGAGCGTACCTCGCTGATCTGTAACGTGCTGAACGGTGTCTTCTCCGTCGGCGGTATGCTGATTGGCGTGCTGTTCCTTGTCGACCGTTTCAAACGTAAGACGATCATTATCTACGGCTTTGCCATTATGGCCACGCTGCACCTGATTATCGCCGCTGTCGATTACACCCTGGTGGGCGATCTGAAAGCCACCGCCATCTGGCTGCTGGGCGCGCTGTTCGTCGGTGTGATGCAGGGTTCCATGGGCTTTATTACCTGGGTGGTATTAGCTGAGCTGTTCCCGTTGAAATTCCGCGGGCTGTCGATGGGGATCTCGGTATTTTTCATGTGGATCATGAACGCGGTGGTCAGCTACCTGTTCCCGCTGCTGCAGGCGAAACTGGGCCTTGGGCCGGTCTTCTTCATCTTCGCAGCCATCAACTACTTAGCGATTCTGTTCGTGGTCTTCGCCCTACCGGAGACCTCCAATAAATCGCTCGAGCAGTTAGAAGAAGAGCTGTCATCGAATCACGAGGGTAAAAAATCTACGCGTCTCACCAGGGAGGTTGGCTATGATCGATAACATCACGCTGGATAATCTGCATATCGGCTGCAAGGCCAGTAATAAAGCGGAAGTGATCGCTATGATTGGCGCGGAGTGTAAAGCCAAAGGATATGTGAATCAGGAGTGCGTTCACTTTCTGCTGGAGCGTGAACATCAGGTTTCCACTTTTTTGGGGAATGGCATCACCTTGCCACATTTGCCGAAATCCGCGACGGATATCATTCTCAAAACCGGCATTGAGATCTTTCAGTTCCCTGATGGCGTTATCTGGGATCGCAGCAACGTGATGTTTATTGCCATCGGCGTCATCGCGAAAGAAAAAGAGCATATTGATGTGCTCAAAGAAATTGCCTCGATATTTAGCGATGAACTGATCGCTAACGCGCTGTCATTAATTTCAGACAAAAATGACTTCCTGAAAATTCTGCAACATAATGCCTTGCCTCATTAGGTATGACGCCAGCCGGAGCCTTGGCTCCGGCTGTTTCAGACCACTCCCGCAAGCGGCCAGCGGTGAATAGTAAATAGGTTTTAATTTAGCTGGTGATAGAGCCACATAAAATAATAACAATGGAAATTACCGTCATATTGTTAAATGGGCCATGGAGAATATTTCACTGCCACAATCAATTTTAAAAAAAAACCAATAAAAACAAGTGATTTCGTTTTTTACCCACCGTTCTCTACGCCTTTCCATTGCCATGCAGCGATCGCTGCATGCCAGTGATTACTGCGCTATTCCATTAATTTTGATTTATATCAATACCTCGTCGGGCATTAAACTGCATTTTACAGCGCGATTATTTTGGCAAGGTGTATACGACATTGGTTTTACGACTTGGATATTTCTTTAGCCGTCCCTCAAGCCTGTGGGGATGGTTGATGTGTAACGCGCTTAACGGCATCGCGATTGTGCTTTGCTTTCGCGCGATAAGCATCGTGACGGGCTTTAGCGAAGTGGTCTGGCAGGTCATCATCACGCTGGCTATTATTATATCAACCTGGTACAGCGCTAATTATTTCGCTGCGCTGGAAGCTCGACGCGATAAACGACGCTTTCTGCTGCTGGCCTGGGTGGTCATCACCATTCTGTTAAATTTCATTCACCTTGGCGGTGGTTAACGCTGTTAATGCAAGGATCATCTCATGACGCTGGCGATGCTGTGGGTGCTTATCAGTCATCATAAAGGGCTGACGCTGTTACTGATCGTGGTCATTGCGCTGGTGCTTATTGCGCTCATCCCGCTGGTAAAAAGGCTGTTGCGTAGCATCAACGGCGATCCCTGACCCTGTCCTGATGGCCGCCGACAGGCGGCCATGTATCCTGCGTTTTCGCTTCGCCCCCCCCCACCAGCCCCGTCCGGTATCCCACGCAGATCCAAAGCGCACAAAAGAAATGAGAACCATTATCAAACAAGCTGTGTTACCGTGTCAGCCCAACAAAATGACAGCTCAAAGAATACAGGGGGTTAGACAAGGTGAAGCGGAATTCAGGGAGCATCCGGGCGCGCGGGCTGCTGACGCTGGCGGTTGGCGTGCTCTTCTACAGTAGCGGTAGCACCGCCCGACCGGATCTTCAGCCGCTGGGGCCAAACATCGCCGATAAAGGGTCAGCGTACTATCATTTTACGCAACGTCAGTATGACTCCGCCGATGGCGAACGCCACTACCGGGTGTGGACTGCCGTGCCGGACAAAGCCCCGCCCGCCGCCGGCTATCCTGTGCTGTATATGCTGGATGGTAACGCGGTGATGGATAAGCTTAACGACGCCCTTCTGCAGCAGCTCTCCGCCGGCTCCCCGCCGGTGATCGTCGCTATCGGTTACCAGACAACGCTGCCCTTCGATACCGCCGCCCGGGCCTGGGATTACACTCCTCCGCTAAAGGCCTTCAAACCGCAAGTCGGGAAACCCGCGCTGCCGCCGCGAAAAACCGGAGGTAATGACCTGTTTCGTCAGTTGCTGACCGAAACAATGGTGCCGCAAACGGAAGCTCACCTGAAAATAGATCCCCACCAGCGCGCGATCTGGGGCCACTCCTACGGCGGGCTGTTTGTGCTCGACGCGTGGCGGAAGACCTCGCTGTTTCATCTCTATTATTCGGCCAGCCCGTCGCTGGGCCAGGCGCAGGAATCTCCGCTGAAGGGCAGCGAAGCCTTAAGCGCTACCGCCTTCTCCGGGAAATCGCTGTATCTGCTGGAAGGTGATGGCAAAGCTGCCCGGGAACCCACCGGCCACGTGGCTTCCCTGAGTGTGTTGCGACAAACCCAGCAGCAGCTGGCCGACAAAGGCCTGACGGTGGCTTTCTGGCGCTACCCTGGTATGACGCACGGTCAGATGTTTGACGTCTCGCTGCAGTCGGCTCTGCTGCATCTTTCCGGGCAGGCTCCGCTGGCGCATCAGTAATGACGCTACGCCCACCCGCAGCCGGTGGGCGTATCAGGACGACGGAGGCAGGTGTTTAATATCCACCGGCTCGCCGAACAGAAAGCCTTGCATCTCGTCACACCCTTCCTCTTCGAGGATCTGCAGTTGCCCGGCGGTTTCCACACCCTCGGCGATAAGCGGCGTATTAATTGAATTTCCCAGCGAAATGATGGCCCGCACGAATGAGCGGACCTGGGGATTACTCTCCACATCAAGCATAAAACTTCGGTCGAGTTTAATCACGTCGAAATGGAAATCGCGCAGCATGCTCAGGGAGGAGTAGCCGGTACCGAAGTCATCGAGCGCGATGCTGATCCCCATTTTTTGCAGATGATGCAGGACGCTAAAGGCCAGCTGCTTATTGATGATGAACGCCGTCTCCGTCACTTCAAACTCAAGCAGGCTGACCGGATAGGCGGTACGCATCAGGATCTCGCGGACTTTTTCGATAAAGCTGCGGTGACGCAACTGCACCGGCGAGATATTGACCGAAACTTTTCTGTTGAGACCCTTTTCCAGCGATTCGTTACACACCTGCTCGAGCACCCAGTAACCTAAGGGCACGATGGCGCCGCTCTCTTCGGCGATGGGAATAAACACGTCAGGCGGGATCGGCCCCAGCTGCGGATGCTGCCAGCGCAGCAGCGCCTCGTAACCGGTGATCCGGCGATCTTTGATGTTGCGGATAGCCTGATAGTGGAGCGAAAATTCTCCAGCGTGAATACCGCGCCGGATGTCGGCGGCCATCATATTGCGCTGCCGCGTCTTGTCATCCATTTCACGTTCGTACCAGCAAATCTTGTGGTCGAGACTGCTCTTTGCCCGATACATGGCCAGATCGGAATTGCTCAGTACCGTGTTAATATCCGTACCGTCCTCCGGGTAGACCGAGATGCCAATGCTGGCGGAGAGAACCACTTCCGTCGCGGCAAACGTCTGCTTACCGCTGAAGCAGTGCCAGAGGCGCGCAGCAAAGGCATCCACTTCACCCTCATCGGCAAAAGGTTTAACGGCCACAAACTCATCGCCGCCAAAGCGCGCGACCATCTCCTCCTTCTGCAGCGTTTTCAGCACGGCGCCTGCCACACGCTGCAGCAGCTGGTCACCAATCAGATGGCCCTGCAGGTCATTAATCTCTTTAAACTTGTCTAAATCGATGGTGAAAATGGCAAAGCGGCGGGCATCATTACCGGTGATCAGCTTTTCCACCCGCTCAAAGAACTCCACCCGGTTAGGTAAACCAGTCAGCGCATCGTAGCGCGCCATCCATGCGATGCGGTCATTAATCGCTTTTTGTTCACTGATGTCACGAGTGATTTTGGCAAAACCCAGCAGGGTGTTCTGCTCATCGCGGATGGTATCGATCATGACATGCGCCCAGAATCGGGAGCCGTCTTTGCGGTAACGCCAGCCTTCCCCTTCGAACTGTCCGCTACGCAGGGCGATTTCCAGGTTTTTCGCCGGTACACCGGAGAGTTGCTCAGATTCGCTATAGAAGAGACCGAAGTAGCAACCGATGATCTCGTCGCTCAGGTACCCTTTTGCCCGGCGGGCACCTTCGTTCCAGCTGATGACCATACCGTCAGTGCTCAGCATATATATGGCATAATCTTTAACACTTTCAATAAAGTGACGATAGGCGATATCCGTCAGGTGATCGTTACTCATGGTACAGCGCTCTCTGTGGCTCGGTCGTGGCAAAACGCACTAGATATAGCAGAACAACGCCCATGATGAATACAAGGTTAAGACGTTTTGTTGCCGCCTTTCTGGCCCTGGCAACCGCAGATAGCGCACCAGACAGCTCTGTTAAGCGTAGTGGAATCCACTGCGCCGGGTAATGACAATCTGACGATTTTTGCACTTAGGTCGCCCACTAATAGTTACTTTTATTGATTAAAAAGTTTGATTGAAAGAATAAATAAAAGGAGTAATGTTAATAATACTTTCTATGGAGGTTAAATATGTTGCGTGATTATTTAAAAGTGGAAAAAGAAGACCAGCTTGTTGAACAACAGAGCCGTCATGACAATAGCCAGCATTATTCTGCGGTGACTGAATGGGTTATTTTGAGTAAAGATGGTCAGCGTAAAGGACGGGTATCCCTGTTCGACCGTTTCACCACCCGCCGCTCCTGGAGCGACAGCTTTCGCATTACGCAGTTCGATAATGCGGGTAAAGTGGTGGTGGATAAACTCACTGACGCGCTGTAACTCCCCCGGATTCCCGGCCTGACGGGAGAATATTCATACGCAAAATTAACACCTGCATTAAATATATTGATGCGCCGCGCTTCGCCGCCGTCATGTTATTTTCATTCTGCATACCGATAATCTAATGGGTATTTTCGCCATGGTGAATGGCGCGAATGATTAACCCGAAAAAAATGCTGAAAATAAGCCCGCTGGTCGGGCTTTTTTGCGTGGGCCTCTCGCCTCCCCCCCGGTCACGACACAAAATGCCCATGACATCCCGTGCCGGTCTGTATACGATGCATATACGAATCATATATGGACTGTCTCTATGGGAATCGTCAAAATATCCGATCTATTGCACGATGATATTCGTGATGCCAGCAAAGCTATGTCCCGCTCCGTCAATGCCCAGGCGGAATACTGGATCCGTCTGGGCATGATGAGCGAGCTCTACCCCGAGCTTAACCACCAGCAGATCAAACTGCTGATGCTGAAATCCGGCTCTGACCGTCTGCTGGAGGTAATCAATGCCATCAATAATCATTAAAACCGCCGATGAACTCGCACGTCAGCGCCATGCCGGCCAGCTGCTGGCGTCGGTGTTTGATATGCTGGATACCTTTATCGTTCCCGGCGTAACGACGATGGCGATTAACGATCGAGTGGAAGATTTTATCGTCAACCAACTGCATGCCCGCCCGGCCAGCAAGGGGCAATACGATTTTCCCTATGTGTTGAACACCTCCATTAACGATGTGGTGTGCCACGGGATCCCCAAAGCGACCGAACATCTGCGCGCCGGGATGATTGTTAACGTCGATATCACCCTGGAGAAAGCGGGCATGATTGCCGACTCCAGCAAGATGTACCTGATAGGCGACGTCTCCCCGCTGGCCCGCCGGCTGGTAAAGACCACCTATGAAGCGATGTGGAAAGGCATTGAGGTGGTGAAACCTGGCGCGACGCTGGGCGATATTGGTCACGCTATTCAGCGCTGGGTCGAGGACCATGGCTACAGCGTGGTCAGAGAATATTGCGGTCACGGCGTCGGCCAGGAAATGCATGAGGAACCGCAGGTGCTGCATTACGGCCGCCCCGGGGAAGGCGCCGTGTTGCGCGAAGGAATGGTGTTCACCATTGAGCCGATGGTGAACCAGGGCGACAGCCGCATCAAAACCAAAAAAGATGGCTGGACTGTCGTCACCCGCGATAAAAAACTCTCCGCGCAATGGGAGCACACCGTGGCCGTCACCGCCAACGGATTTGAGGTGCTGACGCTACGCGACGACGAGCAGTCGCGGATCCGCTAAGTTTTCTTCTCCCGGCATAGCCGACATTTCTCGCTGGCGAGTACCTCTCTTCGTCAGCGCACTTTATTCCCTGGCCTCTATTGCCCCCCGCGTTCTCCACACCGCGCCGGGAGTGTCTGCTTTACTCCTCATAAAGTTAATCATAAAACGATAAAAATTTATTGTAAAACGATAAACACCAGGCTAACCTGCGCTCACTTTAACACCAGGGAGAAGCGGTATTCCCTCACCTGGATGTCGTACCGCGTTAAGGAGAAAACATGCGCTGGAACCGCTATCGCCGGGACAGACAGATCATTGCCGCCGTGCTGGTTTTTACCGTCATCGTGGCGGCGGGGATCGCCCTGCAGCCCGGCTTTCATCCCCCCAGCTCCCGGACGACGGGGGATAAACAGCTGGTCTCGATATTAACGCCCCTGCTTAATGGCGCCCGCGGACAGGTCGCCGCAGCGCTGATTACGCCTCAGGGGGTGCGCTACGGTCTGTGGGGGAGCGAGTATACGACACAGTATGAGATCGCCAGCCTGAGCAAAACCATGACCGCCAGCCTGCTGCTGGAGGCTATTCGCCGCGGCGAAGTCACCGCGCAGACGCCGGTGTCGGCGCTGGTCCCGGAGATTGTCAGCCCGGTGCGGGATGTTACCCTGGAGCAACTGGTTTCTCACCGTTCAGGACTGCCACCGCTCACCGCGTCGGTTGGGCAGCGGCTGGCTATTCTGAGCGATATTGCCCGGCGGCAGAATCCCTGGCGCTACGATCGACCCGCGCTGATCGCGATGATGAACCAGGCCACCCTGCAGCCGACGAAATGGTTTGATTATTCCAACGCCGGGTTTGCCCTGCTCGGACTGGCGCTGGAGCGGGCGTCCCATCGCGATTTTGCCACACTGATGGCGCAACGGGTCTTTGCCCCCACCGGAATGCAGGGCGCGGAAGTGGCCCGGCACAATACTCCAGCCTCGCCGACGTTTACCATGGGCTGGTCAGCCTCTGGTTTCCCTCAGCAGCCATGGGTGATGGACGCCTTCGCCCCCGCCGGCGGCGTCCGCGCCACGATTGTCGATATGGCGAAATATGCCCAGGCGCTGCTGGCAGGAAACCTGGCGGGCAGTGAAGGTATGCACTCCCTGTTCGCCACCGATGATCCCGATTCCCGGGTGGGTTATGCCTGGTTCACTACCCGCGTCCGCGGACGGGAGATCGTCTGGCATGACGGGCAGAGTGGCGGCTTTGCGGCAATGATGGCCTTCGACCGACAGCGACAGACCGCGGTAGTGATCCTCTCCGATACCGCCTGGCCGGTGATCGGACCTGCCATCAAGCTCTTACTGGCTGCCACCCCTGATGAACAGGAGGCGCGTAATGAACGGAATTGACATCCTCTGGGCGCTGTTAACGCTGTTGTCGGTGATCCTGTTTATTTCCGGCGACTGGCTGGCGCAGCGAAAAATACGCCTGCTCAATTATGTTTTGCTGGCGACCGGGGGTATTTATCTCGCCGAGGTTTTCCAGACCCTGCAGAATCTCGGCAAAATGGGCTACCTGTTTCGGATGCTGACCTGGACCATCCAGGCGTCGTTCATCACCCTCAGCCTCTACCGCGTCTGGACCCGTCCGTGGTTTGCCAGCCGTCGTCGCGGCGTCCGGGCGATGAGCGTTGTCTTCGCCGTGGCCCTTATGTCATGCTTGGCGCGGCTGGTGCTTTAATTATTCTCATCAATCAGGAAGGTAAATTGTGAAGCAATCCAGAACCCGGCTGAGTCTGGCTATTATTAGCGGCATACTGCCCCTCTTTTTTATGCTCGCCCTGATCGTGCCGCTGTGGATTTTCTTTACCGGCGAACGATATTTTCTTTCCACCCTGCTGCACTTTGCTGAAGTGCCGTTAACCGACAACCCGGCCCAGGCGCCGGGGATGGCGAGACGTTTGCTGCTGCTGGCCCTGCTGTATCTTCCGGCCGGGCTGTTCGCGTTCGCTATCTGGCAGGGCATGAAGGTAACCCGTAGCGTCCGCCAGCGCAGCGTGCTCAGCCTCTCCCTGGCGCACAGCGTTCGTTACATCGCTCTGGCCATGGTGGGCATGGGGATCCTGTTGCCGGTGTGCCGCTTTCTGATCCCGCTGCTCGCCTGGTGGCCGCAGCCTTATTATCAGGTGGTGTTTCTGCTCAGCGACGGGGTGCTGCTTCTGACAGGAAGCTTGCTGTTTGTGACATTTCACGCCATGCTCCACGGGATCCGTGCTGAAGAAGAGAATAAGGAGTTTATTTAACGATGGCTGTGGTGGTGAATCTGGACAAACTGCTGGTGGAAAAAAAGATGACGTCCAGGGCGCTGGCGGCCTTTGTAGGCATTACCGAACAGAACCTGTCGCTGCTCAAGTCGGGAAAAGTCAAAGGCATCCGTTTTGATACCCTGTCCCGCATCTGCGAGGCGCTGGAATGTCAGCCCGGTGATATCCTCGCCTGGGAACCCGACTGAGGCGATACTCTGCTGTCGGACGACGGCAAGGATTGTTTTCATGAAATGTACTCTACGTGCGCGTCACCCCAGTAGTCACTGCTGACGCGCGCTGAAACCGCCCAACGCGTTACCCTTTACGTCCTGCATCCGCTTACCCTTCACCGCGTTTTTCTTACCTTAGCGATAGCGAATAATGACATCCGCTTCACTGTGCTGTGCATTTCGCCAGTGGAGACTGACCTCACCGCGATCATCCGGCATGGCATAGCGAGGGGGGTTGTCTGTCAAGGCGACCTGTTCCGGTGAACGGTGCTGGCACGAAACATCGATACGATTGCGCTGCGGCGCGATAAGACAGGCCGGATTGATGACACGTCCCGAAAAATGAACCTGACCGGAGAGCGCAGCAGACGACGCAAGCGGCGCCAGACACAGACATATTAGAGCGAGACGGAGCGGAGACATAGCAATCTTCCTTGATAGCGAGTGACACTGCGCGGCACAGAATCGTTCTGTGCCATCCAACCTGCGGCTTCCTGCCGCGATCTTCACGCTACGGCAAAATAGCGGCAGCGTAAACGATTATTCTGCCCTCTCCGGTCAACTGCCGGGAATAACAGCAACTTTTGCCAGAACTTTGCCAAAACAGGCGTCCCCGGGAAATAATACATTCTGTATATAGAACCCAATTACAATATTAAATGAGATTATACTTACACCAAAAAATAAAGATTGTTACAGCTTAACACACCTTATCCATGGGCCTTTACGACGTTCTCCGTATAATCCCGCCCCCGACGGCAAGATACATTAGTGATGCTTACCGTTTTTTGTGAACAGAAATAAAAAACATGCTTTAGAAATGTTAAACGATTTAATTAACTTGTGATTATTTAATAGGGTTTGAGTATGAAAGAAAAAGGCACCCTGCTGGTTGTGGGTTCACTGCTGGCCTTCAGTCTGGCTACTGTGACCCCCGCCCGCGCGGCGGGCACACTGAATTTCACCGGTAAAATTATTAACGAGTCGTGCCAGATCGCCAACAACGGTGGCGATGTGAATGTCGATTTTGGCAACGTCGATATGTCGGCGCTGAAATCACATGAAGCGAAAACCGCAGAAACACCGTTTACCATCAACCTGACCGGCTGCCCGCTGGCGCAGAATATCAGCATTAGCCTGGAGGGTACCCCGGACACCAATGCTAACGGCACCAGCGCCGCCGTGCTGGCGCTCTCCGATGCCGCGGATACCGCCAAAGGGGTGGGCATTGAAGTCTTCTCTTCCCCTGACGGCTCAACGGAAGGCACTCAGTTGACCTTTGACAAACAGAGCAAAACGGCGGTTTCGCAAGCCGACGAAAACGGTGATATTGCCTTTAATTTTATTGCCGATCTGAAGAGCGATTCCTCCCTGGATGTCACCGCCGGCAATATTAATGCCACGGCCAATATTGATATTGTATATGAATAGAATGTGCTGATTGCCGCTTTTACCGAGGGCAGCATCCCCTGCCCTTATTTTCATTCCTCGTGACCGGATCCTCAATTATGCAGTGTTATAAAATGGCTTTTTTCCTGAGCCTTCTCTTTTGTCCGCTCCTGGCGTCTGCTGCCGGGGTTGCCATTGCCGGCACGCGTGTCATTTATAATGAACAAAGTCATGAGGCCGACATCACGGTAAAAAACACCAATCCTCACGATCCGGTACTTATTCAGAGCTGGGTAGACGATCTGGCTGATAATAATAAATCACCGTTTATCGTCACCCCGCCATTGTTCCGTCTGGATGCTGGAGACAGCAACGATCTGCGCGTGTTATTAACCTCGGCGCAACTGCCAAACGATCGGGAAAGTTTGTTCACCCTGAATATCAAAGTGATTCCTGCCAATACCGCGCCGGCTGGCGAGAACATTCTGCAATTTGCTATTAAGAATCAACTTAAGCTCATTTATCGCCCGGCAGGACTCCCCGGTTCGGCGCTCGACGCGGCGCAGCACCTGCGCTGGCACGTCAGTGGCAACCACCTGCAGGCGGAGAATGCCTCCCCCTATTATGTGACTATCACCACGCTCACCTGCGCGGGCCAGAACCAGAAAACACCGCTTGAGCACAGCGTGATTGCCCCTCACAGCCGTGAAGAGTACGCCCTGCCCGGCGAGGCCTGCACCCGCCAGGTGAGCTGGCGCATTTTGGATGATTTTGGCGCTGTGCAGACGTTTAGCGCCCCCGTTTCGGCGCACTAAAAGCCTGATGTCGCGATGCGCCACGGCCCGGCTCATACCGTTACCGTCGTCAGCCTCTCCATCCTGCTGGGCGGACAGAGCGCGCCCTTGCACGCCCAGGCGACCTTTAATATGGATCTGCTGGAAAAAAACGACCATTTGCCGGCGGTGGATCTGCAGCGCTTCAATCAGCAAACGAGCCAGCCGCCTGGCGACTATCCGGTCAGCTGGCAGGTCAACGGCGTCACCCTGGATGCCCGTAAGATCATCACGTTTCGCCAGAATGACCGCGGGCAGCTGACGCCCTGCCTTAAGCCGGAAGATCTGCTGCAGGCCGGTGTTAATCCGGCCGTGCTGTCCCAGGCGTCCGGCGCAACCTCCCGCTCATGTCCCGAACTCGCCACGCTGCTGCCGGGCAGTACGGTCAATTTCGATTTTGCCCATCAGCGGCTGGCAATGACCCTTCCCCAGGCGCTGATGACGCACCAGGCGAGGGATAATGTTCCTTCTGCGCTGTGGGATGAAGGTATCAGCGCCTTTCAGAGCAATTACCGCTATTCAGGCGCCAGCCAGCGAACCCGCGAGGGCAACACTGAGCGCGATAACTATCTGATGTTGAAAAGTGGCGTGAACGCCGGCGCCTGGCGCCTGCGCGCCAGCAACAGCCTGACCGCCAACAGCGACGATAAGCCCCACTGGACCACCAGCGGCGCCTGGCTTGAGCGCGATCTGACGCGCTGGCGGAGTGAACTGACGCTCGGGGATACCTTTACGTCGGGCGATGTGTTCGACGCGGTACAGTTTCAGGGAATTGCCCTCGCCTCCAGTGATGCGATGCTCCCGGACTCGCAGAAAGGTTTTGCCCCGACCATCCGCGGGATAGCCCGAACTAACGCCCAGGTCACGGTTCGGCAAAATGGCTACGTGCTGTATCAAACCTACGTCACCCCCGGCGCGTTCGTGATTGACGATCTTTATCCCACCGCCAGTAGCGGCAATCTTGAGGTTGCCGTCAAAGAGTCGGATGGCGAAATCCGCCGCTTCACCCAGCCGTATGCATCGGTCACCAGCATGCAACGCGAAGGCAGCCTGAAATACAACCTGGTCGCCGGGCGCTATCATAGCGACGATGCCAGCCAGCGGCCGCTGATGATGCAGTTGTCGCTGATGCGCGGGTTCGCCCACAACCTGACGCTGTTTGGCGGACTGCAGAGCGCGGCGCAATACCATAACCTCTCGTTCGGCGCGGGACAGGGGCTGGGTGATGCCGGGGCGCTCTCGCTGCAGCTGTTAAACGCCTGCGACCAGCACCAGCAGGATCCGATCGATGGCCGGGCCTGGCAGCTCCAGTACAGCAAAGGTTTTGATCGTCTTGGCACGCAATTCACCTTCACCGGCTGGCGTTATTCGCATCAGCGCTATGCCACGCTGAGCGAGGCGTATTCCAGCCCGGATCCCGACGCCGACTCGCGGGATAACGACAACAAAAAAACGACCCTGCAAATCACCGCCAGCCAGAGCCTGCCGTACGATATCACCCTCTATCTGAGTCTCGACCAGGACAGCTACTGGTCAGGGGGCGCCCCACAGCGTACCGCCAATATGGGGATCAGCAGCCAGGTTCACGGTATCGCGTGGTCGCTCAGCTACAGCGATGCGCACAGTAGCGACGGAGAAGAGGAGAATGACGAGCCGCATTCCGATAAAGTGGTGACGTTGTCACTTTCAGTAGCACTGAGCCACCTGCTACCGGGGAGCTATGCCGGCTATACCCTGACCTCCTCCCGCCACAGCGCCGACAGTCAGATGGTCAGTCTCAATGGCACCATGCTGGATAATCACGCGCTCAGCTACGCCGTCAGCCAAACCCTCGATCAGCAAAACGGGCACAGCGGCAGCCTGACGGCCGGCTACAGCAGTGGAAGAGGCGATCTGAATCTCGGCTACAGCCGTGACTCGCAGGCCACTCGCCTGAACTACGGCGCCAGCGGGGGTATCCTGATTCACCGCCACGGGGTGGTCTTTACGCCGGAAATGAATGGTGCTGTCGTTCTGATTGACGCCGGTGGCGCCGGCGGTGTGACCCTCGCCAACCAGAGAACCATCGCCACCAATCGCGATGGATATGCCGTGCTGCCCTTCGCTACCGCCTATCACCGCAACGACGTCGCCCTCGACAGCCACTCGCTGCCGGAGAATGTGGATCTGGCCAACAGCACCGTGACGCGGGTTCCCACTAAGGACGCGGTGGTGCTGGCGCGTTTTCACACCCACGTTGGTTATAAGGCGCTGTTTACGCTGCAGTCGCAGGGACAACCGCTGCCCTTTGGCAGCGAAGTGCACGCCAAAGACACCAGCAGCATCGTTGCCAGCGAGGGTCAGGTGTACCTCGCCGGCCTGGCGCCGAAAGGCACCCTGTATGCACAATGGGGGCCAGGCCCTCAGCAGCACTGTACTGCCCGCTACGATCTCACCCCGACGCTGGCGCAGACACCCCATCCACTCATTTTACAGCAGACGTTAACATGTCCTTTTTAACTCTCCTGCGTCGGGCCACCCTGACGCTGTTACTCGCCCTGTTACCCCCCGCCAGCGGATGGGCCTGTACGCCGGTGTTTGTCCGCGGCCAGGCCACCACCCTTCGGCTGAACGTAGGTCAACTCACCGTTCCGGCTGACGCCAGACCGGGCACCCCGCTGTATCACAAAAGTTTCGCCTGGAACCACCTTAGCGACGGCGGCGAACAGTGGATCCGCTGCGCGGACGACCCGCATGGGCTGTCGCCGCTACAGCTGAACAGTTTGCTGTCCGGGGGAGCGACGCGACCGACGGTTTATCAAACCAATCTCGCCGGCATTGGCGTTCGCGTATCGCTGCGCGCTATCGGCGGCTATGGCGGTTTTCCTGACCGGCCGACGCCCTCGCCGTTTAGCCAACGGGTGAACAATCCGGCCATATTGCCTGATGCGGTGTGGAAACTGGGCTATTTCCACCTGACGATTGAGCTTATTAAAACCGGTCCCGCGGCGACACCGGGCGAGCTTGAGTATCACAGCGAGCACTTTTTAATGGCAGAGCATACCCCGCTGGCCGCGTTAGACTTAAGCGGCAGGGTCAACACCGCGGGATGTTCCGTGAATGACGCCACGCCAGCGCTGATTAAGCTGCCCGCCGCGATGCTTGACCACTTCGGCGGCGTCGGCAAAACCACCGGCGACACGCCTTTCGCGCTGCAACTGGATTGCAACAGCGCTGTGACTATTTCCCTGCGTGTTGACGGCGCGGAGCCCCTCACCGCCCGGGGGCATGGCGTTCTGCGCAATGACGCCACGGACGATCGGGCGCAGGGTATTGGTGTGCAACTGCTTTACCATCGCCAGCCGGTTTCCCTGAATCATGAGATGACGCTGGGCAGCGCGAGTGCGGGCCGGTTTATCCTGCCGCTCACGGCCCGCTACTACCAGACCCGTCCCCGGATCACCGCCGGTCAGGTGTCGGCCGTCGCGACCTATACCTTACATTATGACTAGGCGATGGAGAACCGACGGATGAAGGAATTGCTCTGACCCACGAATCGTAAGAGAATAGCCGCTACACGCGACGATCTGATTACACGGGAGTTCATCATCAGCCATTCTCGTCGATTCCCCTTAGCCAGCAAAGTGGCGCTGGCCGGTGCGGCCGTCATTGCCGTGGGCATGCTGTTCAGCTGCACCAGTAAGGCCCCTAAATCCCTTGTCACGACACCGAACACTACCGCCGTCAAAGCCAGCCAGACGCACCGGGAGCCGGTACGCGGCGTGTGGCTCACCACCGTGTCGCGCCTTGACTGGCCGCCGGTCGGGTCGATTATCGCCAGCACGCCGGAAAGCCGCATCACGCAGCAGAAGCTGGCGCTGATCGCCAAACTCGATAACCTGCAGCGCCTGGGTATCAACACCGTCTTTTTCCAGGTGAAACCCGACGGCACGGCGCTCTGGCGGTCGGACATTCTGCCGTGGTCCGATATGCTGACCGGCAAAATCGGCGAATACCCCGGCTACGATCCGCTGCAGTTTATGCTGGATGAAGCGCACAAGCGCGGTATGAAGGTTCACGCATGGTTTAACCCCTATCGTGTCTCAGTTAACACCAAACCGTCGACCGTTGCCGAGCTGAATAACACCCTCACGCAGGTGCCGGCCAGCGTGTTCGTCCTGCACCGTAACTGGATCCGCACCGCCAGCGATCGCTTTGTCCTCGACCCGGGCATTCCCGAAGCACGGGACTGGATCACCAGCATCGTCGCTGAAGTGGTGCAGAACTACCCGATTGACGGCGTGCAGTTCGACGACTATTTCTACACCGAAACCGCCTCTTCCCCGCTTAACGACAATGAAACCTTCCGCCGTTACGGACAGGGTTACGCCTCGAAGGGCGACTGGCGCCGGCATAACACCCAGCAGCTCATAGCCCAGGTTTCCACTACTATCAAAAAGCTCAATCCGAACGTCGAGTTTGGCGTGAGCCCGGCCGGGGTGTGGCGCAACCGCTCGCACGATCCGGCGGGGTCCGATACCCGTGGCGCGGCCGCCTATGATGAGTCCTATGCCGATACCCGCAGCTGGGTGCAGCAGGGACTGCTCGACTACATCGCGCCGCAGATCTACTGGCCGTTTGCCCGCGATGCCGCGCGCTATGATGTGCTGGCCAACTGGTGGGCCGAGGTGGTTAAGCCGACGCATACCCGGCTGTATATCGGCGTGGCGCTGTACAAAGTGGGTGAGCCGTCCAAAAATGAGCCTGACTGGACGGTGGATGGCGGCGTGCCGGAGCTGAAAAAGCAGCTCGACCTCAATGAAACTCTGCCGCAGATCCAGGGCACGATCCTGTTCCGCGAAAACAATCTCAATCAGCCGCAAACCCGGCAGGCGGTCAACTATCTGCGCAGCCGCTGGGGGCAACCGCAGAGCTAACCGCCAGCCGGCTTCGCTATAACGCCTGCAGCCCTTGCTGCAGG
This sequence comes from Klebsiella sp. PK18, assembly GCF_057784655.1. Taxonomy (NCBI): domain Bacteria; kingdom Pseudomonadati; phylum Pseudomonadota; class Gammaproteobacteria; order Enterobacterales; family Enterobacteriaceae; genus Klebsiella; species Klebsiella sp. PK18. The sequence continues at coordinate 2,716,802 of NZ_CM173493.1, forward strand.
CGGGCGTGCAGCTTCAGCATATTTTCCGTAATGGCCCGCCAGACGTGGGTGGAAAAGTCCGCCGGCAGCGTCCGGCGAGCGCTTTCGATTGCCTGCGGCACATGCCCGGCAAACTCCTGGAGGATCGCCAGCATCAGCTCCCCAGGAAAGTTCACCGCTTTGGCGGTTGCCAGAAAATGACGCGGATAGATGGCGTTAATCTCTGTTTTCCGCCCTTTTGTGGCATTGAGCCCCATCGACAGCTTCAGGTCGCGCAGATGCAGTCCCGTACCTCCCAGCACCGGAAACGCCGAAATGATGTCGTAGAACGGCGTTAGACGGTAGCTGCCACCGGGCAGCAAAAAGAGCGAGAAGTTCTTCGCATGCCCGTCCGTTGCCCCAACCAGCCACTGAAAGACCATGAATTTCATAAAGTCTGCGCGATCTTTCAGGGCTTCACTGGAGCCCAGCAGAAAGGCCATGATTGCCGCAATACCCGGCCCGCCGTCAGATTCATATTTCATCGACGACGGGATGCCCAAGGCCTGACACAGATCCTCCTGCGGCAGACGCAGCAGCACCCGTCCCTCCTGCGCCCAGCGCCGGTCAAAGCGGGTCACCGCCAGCGCGCGGATCCGCGGCGTGGTGATAATCTCTGCCTCCGGCACCGCCAGGCCCAGTTCCCTGGCCAGCGCCAGGCACAGAAACTCGTTATCCACGCTTTCACGCAGATCCAGCGTCGCATTAGGCTGCTTTATCTCGCCGATGGGCAGTTTAATGATATGCGTGGTCGGCGTGGTGCCCTGCGGAATACACCAGTGCCCGCCCATCCGCAGCAGCGCCGTTTTCTCCTGGGCGCCGGCCACCGAGATACGGAAATCATCCTGGCCGGTAATCATCCCGAGAGGGATATCCGACTGGTAGGCGGTCAGCAAAGCGGTGAGCTGCGCCTCGTCCAGCGTCTGCCAGCGCAACCCCTCGAGGTGCGCCTCTTCCCCCGGCGGTAGCAGAGTCACCGCCCCTACGCTATCCCGTCCCACTTCGGCCAGCAGATCGAACGGCTGCTTCGAGCGCGCCTGATAGCGCCTGACGATCCGATCGCGGACCTGCGGGCTGTCGGGTAGCAGGTTATCAAAATAGTGATACACCGCGTCGGCGGTGATATTGCCATACTGCAGCGGCAGCGAGAGGGAGAGCGGTCTGGCGCGCGGGCTGCGCAGCCACTCTTCGTCATAGCGAAAACTGTGCGCCCCGTTAGCCTGGCGGGTTAAGGTGCCCACGCGCACATTGTTCATCCAGGTGGTAAGCGTCGCCATTACCAGTCAAGGTCCGTGTTGTTATCGGGAGCCGGCGCCGTCTCTGTGGCTTTGGCGTTCAGCGTCATCACCACCCCTAGCGACTGGAGGATCTTAAACAGCGTGGTTAAGGTGGTTTTGTCGGGGTGATTTTCAAAATTGGACAGTGTGGCCTGCTTAATGCCGATCCGCCTGGCCAGCGCATCCTGGGTCCAGTGGTTCTGCTGGCGCAGCAGCTTCAGATAATTGGCCAGCTGCACGGGACTGTATATCTGCGGGGAATTCATCGCCTTGTTCCTCACCATCATTTATCCCCCTATCGGGATAAACTTGGTTTTATACCCTACAGGGGATAATGTCAAGATTATCCCCTGTAGGGGATAGGTGGGTAATTATCCTTGTGTGGGGATAAAACAGGAAGGATGGTGGCCGGAGACACCTTTACATGCCCGGTGGCGGCTGCGCCTTACCGGGCCTACGAGCTGTCTCTGTCCGCTCCGTAACGATCCAGGCCGGGCAAGCGCAGCGCCGCCCGGCAATGGGCTGCCGGGTTTAGCTGCCGCGGTAGGTCGACCACCCGCCCGGGGCGATGAGAAATGGCAGATGGAAATGGTCATCTGCCGCCTCGCCGATAACAAAATCAATCTGCGCCCGGGTAAAGACGCTCTCCCGCCCGGCGCGGGCAAACCACGCCCCGGTTTCCGCCGTTAAGCAATAGCTCCCCGCCGGCAGCGGTGCGGCGCTAAAGGTGGCGATACGCCCCTGGGCGTTGGTCACCAGGGTCACCAGCGTCTCGCCCTCCCGACTCAGGCTGACCGTCACGCCTTCCGCCGGCCTGCCGGTGGAAATATCCAGAATATGGGTGCTCAGGGTACTCATTCGCCAATCACTCCTTCCAGTCTTAACATCGTAATCTCTCGCAGCTGGGCAAGCGCCTCAGTCACTTCTTCGTCGGCGGTATGCTGCAGTCGGCGCGTCAGCGCCTGTAAAATCGCTTCGCCGCTGCGCCCTTTGGCGCGGATTAAAAACACCCGGCCAAAACGGGCCTCGTAGCGGGCATTGCCCTCCTGCAGGGCCTGCGCGAGCCGCTCATTCTCGCTGTCCACCGCCGACTGCTCCTGGCGCGACAGCGCCGCGTGCGCCTGGCCGCCGGTCGGCTTTTCACCGATCCGCGGATGGGCGCTGAGCGCCGCGTTCAGCTCGTCCTCTCCCCAGTAATCCATCGCCTCACGGGCGGTCTGCAGTAGCGCATGACGGCTGGCAAAAGGTCGCAAGTTCACCAGCGTCTCGCCCCAGGCCGGGATCGCCACGCAGGGGACCAGCAGCCCCACTGCCTCATCTTTACTCAGGCCGTTAAACTGACTCAGCGCGATCATCCTGACTCCTTATCGTTTTCGTCGCCGCCTGCTCCTGCGGCAGAATAAGGTTCAGCGCTATCGCTACCAGCCCACCGCTGGTGGCCGCCGAACCGAACAGATCGCCGACCATCGGCGGAAAATGGCTAAGAAACGCCGGCACTGACTCCACGCCAAGGCCAGCACCAAACGCCAGCCCCACAATCAGCACATCGCGACGGCTCAGCGGGGTCTGGGTAATAATCCGGATCCCGGCCGCCACTACACAGCCAAACATCACCATCGTGGCGCCCCCCAGCACCGGCGCCGGGATCTGCCGCAGCAGTTCGCCCACCGGGGGAAACAGTCCAAGCAGGATCAGAATCACGCCAATGTAGCGTCCGACATAGCGGCTGGCCACCCCGGTCATCTGGATCACGCCGTTGTTCTGCGCGAAGGTGGTGTTCGGAAAAGCACAGAGCATGGCGGCCACCATACAGCTGACACCGTCCGCCAGGATACCGCCCTTCAGCCGGTTACGAAAAGCGTGATCATCAATAGACTGTTGCGAAATCAGCGAGTTGGCCGTCAGATCGCCCACCGCCTCCAGAATACAAACCAGCGACACCAGGGCGACCGGCAGAAATATCGCGCTGTTAAACTGAAAGCCGAACGGAAACAGCGTCGGCAGGCGAAACAGAGTGTCGCCCAGGCTGTGAAGATGGAACTGACCGCTCAGCCCTGCCGCGACGCAGCCCACGGCAATGCCCACCACCACCGAGGAGAGACGCAGCCAGCGGTTTTTGGCGCAGCTCAGCAGGACGATAACCCCGAGGGTGCCCGCCCCGAGCGCGATGTTGCTCATGCTGGCGAAATCCTCGGCCTTTTCCCCACCGCACCAGTTGATGACGCTGACTTTGATCAGACTGATGCCGATCAGCGCAATCACGCTGCCGGTGATAATGGGGGTAAAGATTTTTTTCAGCGGCTCAATAAAACGGCTGACAATCACCGGCACCAGAGCGGCGACAAAGTTAACGCCAAACAGCATCGCCATCATATCCTGCGGCCCGCCGCCCTGCGCTTTTACCCACATCCCTCCGGCCACCGTCACGCCGAGGAAGGCGAAGCTGGTGCCCTGCATGCAGATCATCCCGGCGCCAACGCCCCATACCCGATTGGACTGCAGAAAGGTGCCAATGCCCGAGGCCAGCAGCGACATACTGATGAGATACGGCAGCCAGTCGCCAAGCCCGAGGGTAGCGCCGATAATCAGCGGCGGCGTGATGATCCCCACCAGGCCCGCCAGCACATGCTGGAGAGCGCTGAAAAAGGCCGGAAGCGGTGGGATCCGCTGTTCAAGGCCGTAAAGCAAGCCACTGTGATGTTCGTCAGACATGGTGTAATCCCATAGCAAAGAGAAGTGCATGGGCTAGTGCACAAAGCAGGCCAGAGACGACAAAAGCGACCAGAAAATTTCATTAATGCTGCAAAATCATTAGCTTACATTACTCTGTTAACGTATACCCCCGCACCGCTGAAAATCAGCACGCTGAAACGATAGATTCCTGATGCAATATTAAGAAACTTTTGATTCATAAAAAGGCAACCAATACGTCACATTGCACCAATGCGGTGCGCCGTGAGCTATCGCTGTGCTTTGAGCAGGCGGTTTTCCTCCCTCCGGCGAACTGGTACGTAAATTGCTGGAGTCAGTCACGACATCTGGATAAGGAGAATAAAATGAAAGCAATCGTGATTGGCGCCGGCATCGGCGGCTTAAGTGCGGCAGTGGCGCTCAAACAGTCGGGGATCGACTGCGACGTCTATGAAGCGGTGAAAGAGATCAAACCGGTCGGCGCGGCGATTTCCGTGTGGCCCAACGGCGTGAAGTGCATGGCCCACCTCGGCATGGGTGACATCATGGAGACTTTCGGCGGGCCGCTGCGCCGGATGGCGTATCGTGATTTCCGCAGCGGCGAGAACATGACCCAGTTCAGTCTCGCCCCGCTGATCGAACGCACCGGCAGCCGCCCCTGCCCGGTCTCCCGGGCAGAGCTGCAGCGGGAAATGCTGGATTTCTGGGGACGGGAAAGCGTGCAGTTCGGCAAACGCGTCACCCGCTGTGAGGAAGATGCCGACGGCGTGACGGTGTGGTTTACCGATGGCAGCAGCGCCAGCGGCGATCTGCTGATTGCCGCCGACGGCAGCCATTCCGCACTGCGTCCGTGGGTGCTGGGCTTTACCCCGCAGCGCCGCTACGCCGGGTACGTCAACTGGAACGGTCTGGTGGAAATAGATGAAGCGCTGGCGCCCGGCGACCAGTGGACCACCTTTGTCGGCGAAGGCAAGCGCGTCTCGCTGATGCCGGTCTCCGCCGGCCGGTTCTATTTTTTCTTTGATGTGCCGCTGCCGGCGGGTCTGGCGGAGGATCGCGACACTCTGCGCGCCGACCTCAGCCGCTATTTTGCCGGCTGGGCGCCGCCGGTGCAGCAGCTTATCGCCACCCTCGACCCGCAGACCACCAACCGTATTGAAATCCATGATATCGAGCCGTTCAGCCGCCTGGTGCGCGGCCGCGTCGCGCTGCTCGGCGACGCCGGACACAGCACCACCCCGGATATTGGCCAGGGAGGCTGCGCGGCGATGGAAGATGCGGTGGTGCTGGGCGCCGTTTTCCGCCAGACCCACGATATTGCGGCCGCGCTGCGCGAGTACGAGGCCCAGCGCTGCGACCGGGTTCGTGACCTGGTGCTGAAGGCGCGCAAGCGCTGCGATATTACCCACGGGAAGGATATGCAGCTCACCGAAGCCTGGTACCAGGAGCTGCGCGAGGAGACCGGGGAGCGCATTATCAACGGCATGTGCGACACCATCCTCAGCGGGCCGCTGGGCTGACCGTCGCCATGGATTCAATCACCGCACTCAGCGTCTGAATGGCCATTTGCGCGGGCCGCGAAAGCTGACGCGAGGGCGCGGTACACAGCGCCAGGGTCAGCGGTCGCAGCAGCGTACTGCGCAGCGGGATAAAGGCCAGCTGTCCGCGCTGGACTTCGTCCAGCACGTCGAGCAGGCTGAGGAGCGTCACGCCGCTGCCGCGCAGCACCAGCGACTTGATGAGCCGGATATCATTGCAGCTGATGGTATTCTCCGGCGCAAAGTCATGGTGGCGATAGAGGAGCGCCACCCGCTCATGGACGATCAGCGGCGCGCCGGGCACGATATGCCGCTCCAGGCTGAGCTCGCCCAATGACAGCGCTTTCGCCCCCGCCAGGGGGTGGTCCGGGCGCATCACAATCCCCACCTCCAGTTCGGCAAAGGCCAGCACGCTGAGTCCGGCCTGCCCCTGCGGATCGAGGATCAGGCCGACGTCCAGGTCCGCCTGACGCACTTTCTGGCTGACGGTGTGGCTGTCGGCCACCTGCAGATCCAGCTCCAGCCACGGCCAGCTGGCGATGATCTCCGCCAGCGCGGCGGCGAAGCCCCCTTCCGCCAGCGCCTGCACCATCCCAACGCTGACGCTCCCGCGCTTCATCCCCTGCAGCTCATCAAATTTCTGTCGGGTCTGGCGAAATTCCTTCTGCCAGCGCAGCAGATTGTCATACAGCAGTTCACCGGCGGTGGTCATCCGCAGTCCCTCCGGCAGGCGCTCGAACAGCGGGGTGCCGAAGGCCTCCTCGGCCTGCAGGATCTGGCGGTTAATTGCCGAGGCGGAGATATGCAGCTGCTCGGCGGCCCGGCGCAAGCTGCCGCAGCGGGCCACGGCGATAAAATAGTGGGCGAAACGGGAAAAAGGACTCATGGCACCCCTGTACTCTTTTTTGCAACAGCAGAGTGAATTAATGGTGATGGATGTGAACACCCTAATATGACAACAATAATCTCACAACAATAAAACAATCACCGATGTGAGCAGGAAGAGAAATCATGAAGACAATCACCCCCACGCCCCCCGCCCATTGCACCTTTGATCCAGAGGACTGGCTGCGGCTGGCCCGCTGCTGGCACCCGGTGGCCCGCGCCTGCGATATTACCGGCGCCCCGGTGAAAGCCACCCTGCTGGACGAACAGCTGGTTATCTACCGTATTAAAGGCCAGGTGGTGGTCGCCCGCGACGTCTGCCCGCACCGCGGGGTGCCGCTGACCCTGGGGTTTCATGAAGAGGAAGGCATCGTCTGCCCCTATCATGGCCTGCGCTTTGGTGAGGATGGCCGCTGCAACCGTATCCCCTCCAGCCCGGGGCAACCCATTCCGGCCAAACTGCATCTCACCAGCTTCGCCGTGGAGGAGCGCTACGGGCTGATCTGGACCTGCCTGGCCTGCGATCCGGACAATCCGCCGCCGTTACCGACCATGCCGCACTGGGACGACGCGGGATTTCAGCAAATCAACTGCCCGGCCTTCGAGGTGAAGGGATTTGCCGGCCGCCAGGTCGAAGGCTTTCTCGATGTCGCCCACTTCGCGTGGATCCACACCGACACCTTCGCCGATCCGGACAACCAGCAGGTGCCGGACTACACCCCGCAGGAGACGCCGTTCGGCTTTGTTGCCGACTACTGGAGCTCGGTGGGCAATTACCCGGCCAGCTCCGATTTCCGCGCGCCGGAAGGGTTCCAGTGGCTGCGTCACTTTGAAATGCATCTGCCGTTCACCGCTACGCTGACCATCCATTTTCCCGCCGACGCCAGGCTGGTGATCATGAACGCCGCCTCGCCGGTGTCGTCACGGGTGACGCGGATGTTTGCCCCTATTGCCCGCAATTTCGACCTGCACGTGCCGGTGGAAGACGTACATGCGTTCAACCTGCGGGTGTTCGAAGAGGACCGCCTGATGGTAGAAACCCAGCGTCCGGAGCGGCTGCCGCTGGATCTGACCCTTGAGGCGCATATTCCGGCAGACCGTAGCTCCATCGCCTACCGGCGCGGGCTGAAGAAAATGGGTTTTGGCGATTTCTTTCTGGTATGAGTGGAGGTCATATGCGCGACATATTCCCCGTGGTGGTCGATGGCCTGTGGCGTCAGGGCGCGAAAAATCTGGCCGTTCGTCTGGTGAGCGCCGAGGGGCAACCGCTGCCGGCGTGGACACCCGGCGCCCATATCGATCTCCATCTTCCCTGCGGGCTGATCCGCCAGTACTCCCTGACCGGCAGCCCGGCCGAACGGGATCACTATCTGCTCTGCATCGCCCGCGAGGCGCAGTCCCGCGGTGGCTCAGGCTATGTCCACGACACCCTGCGCCCGGGACAACCGCTGATGATCTCTGCCCCGCGCAACCACTTTCCGCTGCACGAGGGCGGCCATGTGGTGCTTCTCGCCGCCGGGATCGGCATTACGCCGCTGCTGGCGATGGCCCACGCCCGGGCGGCGTCCGGCGCCAGCTTTACGCTGCACTATTACGTTAGCCGTGCGCAGGAGGCCGCCTTCGCCACCGAGATCGCCCGCCAGCTAACCGGTGGAATCTGCCAGATCCACTGCTCAGACGAGGGGCAGAGTCCGCGCCAGCGGCTGGCGCAGGATCTGGGGGCTCCGGACGCCGACACCCGGGTCTACTTCTGCGGTCCGCCCGGATTTATGGCCCGGGTTCGCGATACCGCGCGGTCGGCCGGATGGGAGGAGGCGCAATTGCACAGCGAAGCGTTCCAGCCGCCCGCCCCGACGGCAGCGTCAGCGGCGGACGGAACCTTCACCATCACCCTCGCCTCCACCGGGGAACGCTGGCCGGTCCCGGGGGACAAAACCATCGCCCAGGTGCTACAGGAGCATGGCGTCGCGGTGCCGCTCTCCTGCGAGATGGGGATCTGCGGCGCCTGCCTGACGCCGGTGCGGGAGGGAACCGTCGACCACCGGGATACCGTGCAGTCGGAGGCGGAAAAACAGGCCGCAGAGCAGCATATTGCGCTGTGCTGCTCCCGCAGCCTGTCGGCCAATTTAGTTATCGATCTCGCGGGATAAGCGGCCCGTCTCCGGCTGGTCAGCGCTGGCGACCGGTTTCACCCGCACGGCGGCGAAAACAATCACCATCGCGCTCAACAGCAGCAGACCGCTGCCGGTGAAGACGCCGCTGGCGCCGTGCAAATCAAACACCGCCCCGCCGCCGGCGGCTCCGGCGCTGATGGCCAGCTGAATAGAGGCGACCAGCAGACCGCCCGCGCTTTCTGCTTCATCCGGCACGGTGGTGGCAAGCCAGGTGGACCAGGCCACCGGCACCAGACCGAAGGCAAATCCCCACAGGGCGACCAGCAGCCCGTCCAGCACGGTCAAATGGCCAAACGTCACCATCAGCAGCGCCAGAACGCTCATCATCAACGGCACCAGCGCCAGGGTCAGGCGCAGGCTACGGCTCAGCAGATAGCTCGCCACCGAGGTGCCGATAAAGTTAGCGATACCGAAGCCGAGCAATATCAGCGAGACCCCTTCGACACTGGCCTGCGCCACGGTCTCAAGGAACGGCCGCAGGTAGGTAAAGAAGGCGAAATGGCCGCTAAAAATCAGGATTGTCGCCAGCATGCCGCCCAGCATACCGGGACGGCGCAGCACCCTGAACAGCGTGGAGAAAGTCCCGACGCTCTCCGGGCGCATGGAGGGCAGCACCCACAGTTGCCAGAGCAGCGCCAGCAGGCTGGGTATCGCACAGAGAATAAATACGTTGCGCCAGCCGATCAGCTCGCCAAGATAGCTGCCGAGCGGCGCGGCTACCACCGTAGCGACAGACACCGCGGAAAAGATGATCGCCAGCGCCTTCGGCACATGGGCCGCCGGCACCAGACGCATCGCCGTGGCAGTGGACATCGCCCAGAAGCCGCCGATGGCGACCCCCAGCAGCAGACGGCCCAGCAGGAGAAACGCCAGCGAATCGGCAAAAGCGACCATCAGGCTGGAGACTATCTGCAGCACGGAAAAGAACATCAGCACCCAGCGGCGATCGATATTGCGGGTGGCGGTGGCGATCAGCAGGCCGGTGACTAACGCCACCAGCGCCGTCGCGGTGACCGCCTGTCCGGCCATCCCTTCACTGACGCCGAGGCTGCTGGCCATCGGCGTTAACAGGCTGGCGGGCAGAAACTCGGCCACGATCAGGCCGAACACCCCGAGGGCCAGGGCATAGACGGCGCGCCAGGCAGGTTTGGCGGGTGACAGGCTCGCGTCAGCAGCTATGCAGGAACTCATATACATCTCTCCAGTTTTATTAACATCCTGGTCATCTTAGGGACTTACCTTTGGACGATATATGATGCATACTCTTCAGTTATTGATTATTCGTCCGGAATTACCATGAGCCAGCCTGGCATCGACCTGACCAGCGAACTGTTGCGCGGGATGCGCCTCTCCGGCGTTAACTACCGGCGCATCGAAACCGCACGCCCGTTCGGCGTCGGCTTTAGCGCCGTGGCGGGTAAAGCCCAGTTCCATTTCATCAGCCGCGGGCCGGTGCTGCTGCGCATGGCCAGCGGAGAACAGTTCACCCTCGAGAGCGGCGATGCACTGTTTATTCCCAACGGCGACGGGCATGCCCTGCTTTCTGATCCGCAGGCCACGGTGGTCAATGTGGCCCAGCTGCCCAGCGAAACGGTGTGCAGCACGGTAAGCTGTATCAACGCCGGCGGCCGCCCGGACTGCCCGGAGCGCGCCGTCATTTTCAGCGGTTGTATGGATTTTGAGCTCGGCGGCATGCAGCCGCTGGTGAAGGCCATGCCCGAGGTGATGCGGGTCAGCAGCCTGCTAAACACCTGGCCGGAGATCCAGCCGCTGTTGGTAGCGATGGAGCGGGAATCCCTCACCCGCCAGGTAGGCTATGCCGGGATCCTCGCCCGGCTGGCGGACGTGGTGGCCGCGCTGATTGTCCGTGGCTGGGTCGAGTGCGGATGTGGCAACGCCACCGGTTGGGTACAGGTCCTGCGCGATCCCCGGCTGGCAAAAGCGATCTATGCCATGCATCAGCGCCCGGGGGTCAACTGGAAAGTGGAAGATCTGGCGCGGGAGGCGGGGCTTTCACGCTCGCTGTTCGCGGAACGTTTTCTCGCCGCGACAGACACCACCCCCGCCCGCTATCTGACCGAGCTGCGTATGCGGCTGGCGGTGCAGTACATCACCCACGAAGGCCAGGCGCTGGAAACGGTCGCCTTCAGCCTCGGGTATCAATCGCTGGCGGCCTTCAGCCGGGCCTTCAAACGCATCACCGGCCAGCCGCCGGGGGCCCTGCGCGCCACGGCACGCTAGATTCAGCTTTTATGTAAAGCGATACACGCCGTTGCCGACGCGAAAGCGCTGCCCCTTAAGCGCCGGGTTGGCGACGCGAAACACCAGTTCGGTCAGCTGGTTAGCGGGTCCTTCGCGGAAAGTAAACCACTGGCCGCCCACGTCCAGTCCCTGCTCCCCCTGTGGCGGGAAGCCCAGCAGCGCCTGCCAGCGATCGCGTACCGCCTGCGGATTGACCACCTCGAACACCGCCTGCTCAAGCGCAATGTCGCCCAGCGGGTGCGGCACGTCCAGTTCCTGAGCGCGCAGCCGCGCCAGCCGGGTGGTATCGTCTTCTCCCCACTGCAGCACAAATGGATAGACCAGCCCGTCAGTGTCGCCATCGATGGTGAAGATCCGCCAGCGGATGATATTGCCCTGCGGATCGTTGCGCTGACCATCGACAATCGGTGATACCGCCAACCCCTTGCGACGCAACTGGTCATGAGTGGCCTCGATGTCGTCGCTGCGCAGCGCCACCCGAAACAGCGCTTCGTTCTCCGGCAGCAACCGCTCGGCATCCCGCGAAAGCAGGAACCTGTCCGTCGCGGCGCGCAGTTCGTCCGGGTCGGAAATGGCGAGGAATTCGATATAGGTCAGGCCAAAATAGCTCAGCGCATTGCGGGTTCCCCACCCCGGATGTCGCCCTCCGGCCACCGCCCGCAGCTGCTGGTCGGCAAAGGTCTGAATGGCCGCTTCCGGCTGATTCACAAACTGTACTGCGTGGTCCCACTGCAAGGTTGCCATGATCTCTCCCGCGATTGTGCCTGTTCAGGCGCCTGCGGCAAAAGATAGTGCTGGGGTGAAGGGAATGGCAAACAAGAATTAAATATATCGAAAGCTGGATAAGTGATTTATATCAACGCGGTATGTTGAGTCTAACCGGTGATGAAACGGCGGGCTAAGAACCGCCCGCCGGAGGGATCAGACCGACCCTTCTTTCTCGATCACCAGAATACGCGCCGCCCCCTGCGGATGGGCGACATGCTCGCATCCCACTTCGGCGTAGAAGATATCGCCGGCGTTCAGCATGATGACCTGCTCCTCGCCGTCGACTTTCACATGCATCGCCACCTGACCATCCATCACGGCAAACACCTCCTGACCATCGTTGATGTGCCAGATATAGGGTTGGTCGGTCCAGTGCAGACGCACGGTGGTCCCGGAAAAATTGGCGATATCCAGCGCGCCCCACGCGCGGTCGGCGGTGAAATCTTTACTGCTCCAGCTCTGCATGATGGTGTCCTGTGGTAAGGGTTATTTTTTCTGCCAGTTTGCCCAGGGATCCGCTTTCTCCACCGGCGCGTCATCATCAAGGGAGGCGAGATACATGGCCTCCACCTCTTTGCGCGCCCACGGCGTCCGGCGGAGAAATTTGAGGCTGGACTTAATGCTGGGATCGCTTTTAAAGCAGTTAATGTTGACCTGGCGGGCCATTTCCGCCCAGCCATAGCGCGCCACCAGGGCATTGAGCAGCGCTTCCAGCGTCACGCCGTGCAGGGGATCTTTCGAGCTGTACATTACGATACGTCCGTTCCGCATTAAAAAAGTGCGCCTACCTTACTGGCTCTGACCGACGGGCGCAACCGGCTTCATTACGCGCTTCGCGCCTATATCTATTTAACGCAAAAGCACTGAACCCCGCGCGGTCATAAATTAGAAAATAACGTTATTGGTTGCTTATTTGGCCTTGAGGCAAGCTGTGTTCAGCCCCGGACAGAGGAAATCACCATGCGCTGCTGTTGTGCCCGAACCCTGAACCTGAATCAACCCATAACTTATTACCCCGTTTTCGGAGAACACAATGAACGCGACCACCCTGCCGATTCTCGACCTGGCCCGCTACGCGGACCCCGCGGATAAAGCGGCCTTTCTGGCCGACCTGCGTCACGCCGCCCGCGACATCGGCTTCTTCTATCTGATCAATCACGGTGTCGACGACGCGCTTCAGTATGAAGTTCAGCGCCAGTCTCAACGCTTTTTTGCTCTCGATGAGGCGCAGAAACAGCAGGTGGCGATGATCCACTCCCCCCATTTTCGCGGCTATAACCGCGCGGCCTCAGAGCTGACGCGCGGCCAGCCTGACTGGCGAGAGCAGTTTGATATCGGCGCCGAACGTCCGGCGCTGACCCTCAGCGACGACGCCCCGCGCTGGCAGCGCCTGCAGGGTCCGAATCTGTGGCCTGCCGCCCTGCCGTCGCTTAAACCGGTGTTACTTCACTGGCAACAGCAGATGACCCAGGTGGGCATCCGCCTGCTGCGCGCTTTTGCCGAAGCCCTGCAGCTCCCGGAGAATGCCTTTGACCGGCTCTACGGCGAGAAACCCAACGAGCATATCAAACTGATCCGCTATCCCGGCCAGCAGGAGACCCAAAGCAGCCAGGGCGTCGGCGCCCATAAAGATTCCGGTTTCCTCAGCTTCCTGCTGCAGGACGAACAGAAAGGACTGCAGGTAGAGGTCGCGCCTGGACAATGGATCGACGCCGTGCCGCTGGCCGGCAGCTTTGTGGTCAATATTGGCGAACTGCTGGAGCTGGCGACCAACGGGTATTTGCGCGCCACCGTCCATCGCGTGGTGTCGCCGCCGGCGCAGCAGCAGCGCCTCTCCATCGCTTTCTTCCTCGGCGCCCAGCTTGACGCGGTGGTGCCGGTTTACACCCTGCCGCCCGAGCTGGCGCGTGAAGCGCGAGGTCCGGACAGCGACCCGCACAATCCGCTGCTACGCGATGTCGGCTGGAATTATCTCAAGGGCCGTCTGCGTTCCCATCCGGACGTGGCGGAACGCTACTATCAGGACGTGTTTCGCGAACGCGCCGAGCAATTGATCGTTTAACCATAACTAAAAAGGAACACACCATGAAATATGCCGCTTTTAAACTGGCAGGGGTCGCACTGTCTCTTTCTCTGGCATGGACGTCTGCCCAGGCTGCCGCGCTGCGCGTCGCCGCGGACCCGGTTCCCCACGCGGAGATCCTCAACTACATCAAAAAAATCGATCCCAGCCTCGATCTGAAGGTGGTGGAGCTGACCAGCGGGGTCAACGCCAATGAACTGCTGGCCAGTGGCGATGTGGATGCCAACTACTTCCAGCATGTTCCCTATCTGAAGGATCAGGAAAAAGCGCTGGGTAAAACCTTTGCCGTCGCGGCCACCGTGCATATTGAGCCGCTGGGAATTTACTCGCATAAGCATAAAGATTTCTCATCACTGCCGGAAAACGCCACCGTGGCGGTGCCGAATAACACCACCAACCTGAGCCGGGCGCTGTTCCTGCTGCAGGCGCAGAAGCTTATTAAGCTGGATCCCAAATTTACCGACCCGGCCACCACCCTGGCGACGCCGAAGGATATTGTCGAGAACCCGAAACACCTGAAGATTCTGGAGATTGAATCACCGCAGATCCCGCGTTCCCTCGACGATGTCGACCTGGCGGTGATTAACGGTAACTACGCGCTGGAAGCCGGCCTGGTGCCAGCGAAAGATGCCCTGGGGCTGGAAAGCGCCGAGCATAATCCGTACGCCAATATTCTGGTGACCACCCCAGCCCTGGCGAATGACCCGCGCATTAAGGCGCTGGCGAAAGATCTGACGTCACCGCAGGTGGCGGAGTTTATCCGTAAAACCTACAACGGCTCGGTGATCCCGGTGGCCCCTCAGTCATGATAACCATCGAAGGGCTGAGCAAAACCTACGCCGGAACCGGCCGACCGGCGCTGAACGATATCGCGTTGCAGATACCGAAAGGGGCAATATACGGCATTCTCGGGCGCAGTGGCGCCGGCAAAAGTACGCTCATCCGCTGTCTCAATTTACTGGAGCGGCCCACCTCGGGCCGCATTCTGGTGAACGGACAGGATATTACCCAGTTGAACAAGGCGGCGCTGCGGGATTATCGCCTGCGCACCGGGATGATTTTCCAGCACTTCAATCTGCTGCATGCCCGCACCGTCGCTGACAACATCGCGGTGCCGCTGGAGATTGCCGGAGTGCCGAGGGCCGCTCGCGAGGCCAGGGTGCGCGAACTGCTGGAGCTGGTGGATCTCAGCGAAAAGGCCGCCGCCTTCCCGTCGCAGCTTTCCGGTGGGCAAAAACAGCGCGTCGGCATCGCCCGGGCGCTGGCCGCCCGGCCGGAAGTGTTGCTGTGCGATGAGGCGACCAGTGCGCTGGATCCCGAGACCACCGCCTCGGTGCTGGCCCTGCTGGCGGATATTAACCAGCGCCTCAATCTGACCATCGTGTTGATTACGCACCAGCTGGAGGTGGTGAAAACCATTTGTGACCACGCGGCGCTGCTGGAACAGGGCGAGATTGTCGAGAGCGGTAAACTCGCCGACCTGCTGGTGACCCCATGGTCGCGGCTGCGCCAGTCGTTGCTGCACGACCCGCAGGCTGAACAAGATTTTCTTACCCGTCACGGCGTTCAGGGGAGGCCATTATGCGGAGTAGCATGAGCTGGGAAGATTTGTGGCCGTTATTACTCGACGGCACGCTGGATACGCTTTATATGGTGGGCCTGGCGGCCCTGTTTACCGTGCTGATCGGGCTGCCCACCGGCGTGCTGTTATTTATTTCCCGCGCCAACGGGCTGGCGCCGATGCCGAAACTGAACGCGCTGTTAGGCGCGGTGATCAACATCGGCAGGTCGCTGCCGTTTATCGTGCTGCTGATCGCCCTGATCCCCTTTACCCGCCTGATCGTCGGCACCACGCTGGGCAGCACCGCCGCCATCGTGCCGGTGACCATCGGCGCCTTTCCGTTCTTTGCCCGTCTGACGGAAAACGCGCTCGACGAGGTGGACTACGGGAGAATCGAAGCCATTCTGTCGATGGGCGGTAACGTCTGGCACGTGATTTTTAAATCCCTGCTGCCGGAAGCCCTGCCAACGCTGCTGGCCGGGATCACGCTGACCATCGTGATGCTGATTGGTTTCTCCTCCATGGCCGGTGTGATCGGCGGCGGTGGACTCGGCGACCTCGCCATCCGCTACGGCTATCAGCGGTTTAATAATGAAGTCATGTTTGGCACGGTGCTGATCCTGGTGGCGATGGTGCAGGGCGTGCAAATGGCCGGCGATCGGCTGGTGCGCAGCCTGGCCCACCGTCGCTAACCGTCAGACACTAGTTCCAGCCGCACTCTGCCGCCAGCTGACGAACCAGACTGGCGGCGTCACACTCGCGGATCAACCCCACACCCTGCCCGGCCCAGTGGGCGCCATACTCATGAACGCCCTGGGCTTTCGCGGCGGCGGCCAGCGCTTTGCCGATATCATACGCCAGCGGATAATCCGGCACGGCGCTCGCCGGACAGGCTTCCCCCAGCGCACAGAAGGCATTCGCCAGACAGCGTGCCGGACGCCCGGATATCGCGGAGGTCAGCACCGTACGTCCGTCAATGCTGTTGTTGATCGCCGCGCGATAACCGGCGTCGGCGGCCGATTCCGGACACAGTAAAAACGCCGTACCGAGCTGAACGCCCTGCGCCCCCAACTGCATTACGCTGGTGATCCCCGCCCCGTCCATGATGCCCCCGGCGGCTACCACCGGGATGGTTAGCCGACGCCGCAGAAGTTGCACCAGGGTGAACGTGCTCAGTTGGGCATCAGGCTCCTGCGGAGCAAAGATCCCCCGGTGCCCGCCCGCCTCATAGCCCTGAGCGACCACTACGTCGATCCCCTGCTGTTCAATCAGCAGCGCCTCCTGGAGCGAGGTTGCCGTCGCCAGGGTGACAATCCCCTGCTGTCGCAGACGCTGGATCGTCTCACGTTCAGGAAGACCAAAATGAAAACTCACCACCGCCGGCGACAGGTCGAGAAGCAGCTCCAGCATCGGCGCATGACCGATAAATGTCTGGTAGATCTCGCTTAACGAATCCGGTGGCGTACTGCCATAGCGGGCAAAATGGGGTCGTAAAGTTGTTGCCCAGTCGGCTTCCCGCCGGGCGTCGCGC
Organism: Klebsiella sp. PK18; assembly: GCF_057784655.1. NCBI lineage: Bacteria > Pseudomonadati > Pseudomonadota > Gammaproteobacteria > Enterobacterales > Enterobacteriaceae > Klebsiella > Klebsiella sp. PK18. The sequence goes on from NZ_CM173493.1 coordinate 2,733,590, forward strand.
CGGGGCGGCGCATGGCAGAACAGATTGACATTGAACGGACGGTCCGTCAGCTGGCGGGTGGCGACTATCATCGCTTCCGCCTGGGCAACGGTTGAAGCACCCAGCCCCAGCGAGCCCAGCGCGCCGGCATGACTTACCGCGGCAGCCAGCGCGGGGGTGGAGACGCCCGCCATCGGGGCCTGAATCAGGGGATAATCAATATCAATAAGCGAAAGCAGCGGGTTGCTCATGGTTTCCTCATGCATTAGCGGTGCCGGAGGCTTACCATCTCCTTTAAAGATGGTAAGATCAACATCATTATCGTATTGAGAAGAAAAATATGAACCACAGCACACTAGAGATCTTCATTCAGGTGGCAGAAACGCAGAGCGTCACCCAGGCAGCAAAACGGCTGGGCCGCGCACAGTCCAATATCACGACCCGCATTCAGCAGCTGGAAGAGGAGCTTGCCGTTGAGCTCTTCGTTCGCGGCAACAAAAAAATGGTGTTGTCCCCGGCAGGCGTGCAGTTTCTCAGCTATGCCCGGCGGATCCTGAGCCTGGCGGAAGAGGCAAAGCAGGCTCTGCATCCGACAACCCCAGGCGGCAGTCTGCGTCTGGGCGCGATGGAGGCGACCGCCGCCAGCCGGCTGCCGCCGCTGCTTACCCGCTTTCAACAACGGTGCCCGCAGGTGGATATCACCCTCATCACCCAACCGACCCGCCAGTTAACCGAGGGAGTGTTAACCGCCGCCCTCGATGCCGCGCTGGTCTGCCTGCCGCCTGGGGCCGATGGTCAACCGGCCTGTCCCGCCGAGCTGGCATGCACCCCGGTGTTTTATGAAACGCTGATGCTGGTCCGTCCGCAGACCCCGGGCCCGCTGCGGTTCGCGGCATTCGCCAGCGGCTGCAGCTACCGCGCGCTGGGCGAACGCTGGCTGGCGGAGCAGCAGGCGGCCGTCGAGGTGCATGAGGTCAACTCCTATCACAGCATGCTCGCCTGCGTGGCTTCCGGACGCTACGCCTGCCTGCTGCCGCAGAGCGTGCTGTCGCAGATGACGCTTCCCGAAAACTGCCTTAGCGAACCGCTGTGCGAGGCGACCACCCAGCTTATCTGGCGCAGCGGCTTGAACGCCCCCGCTCTGAGCGAGTGGCGCAAGCTGCTGCAAAGCGTGGCGATTGGCTAAGCCCGGCGTTCGGTAAAGACCAGCCCTGCGGCAATCAGCAGCGCCAGCGCCGCAGCATAGAGCGCCGGGTTAAATGAAGCCGCGATCTGATACAGCGCGCCGGCGATAAGCGGCCCGGCAATCTGTCCCACGCCGTACAGTGCAGTCATCGCGGCAATCATATTGAAGCTCACCTGATGGCTGAGACTTTTCGCCTTCGGCAGCGCAATGGTGACGGTGCCCATAAAGGTAAAGCCCACCAATAGCGCGCTTAGCACGCAAAACAGCAGTGAAGCGCTGCAGGCTGGAAGGATCACGCCAAGCGCCTGGACGATCAGGTTGCGGGTCAGCGCCTGCCGGTACCCCCACTTTAGCACCAGCTTATGCCAGATAAGGCAGGACGGCGCGGCCGCCAGACCAAACAGCGCCCACAGATGGACCGGGTCAACGCTCTGCAGCGAACCGGACAGAAACAACGGCAGATAAGTGGCGGTGATGATATAGCCGAAGCCCGCCAGGCCGTAAACCATCAATAGTCGCCACGCCGCGCGACGCGTATCGCTCCCGGCCTCAGGCAAGGAGGTCTCAACATGGGAAACCCTCACCAGTGCAGCCGGCGGAGTCAGCAGCCAACGGATCGCCAGCGCCAGCAGCAGACCGGCGCATAATGCGCAGAGCAGCCAGATCTGCTGGCTGGTGAGGCTCAGGGCATGTCCAAGGGCGATCCCCTCCGCAGAGATAAATATCCCCAGCCCCACCCCGGCATACAGCAACGGCGCCCCGTGATGATGGCCCATATGTTCCAGCAGCCACAGCGAACCGGCAATCAGCGTTATCGCGCTCAGCGCGCCGGCGACGGCGCGCAGCGCAATAATGGTCCACGGCGAGCTCACCCAGGCCAGCAGCGCCAGGCTGGCGATGGTCAACCCGGCGGAGATAATGCTCAGTCGGCTGGCGGCCCCAGGCTGCACCCGCGCCAGCAGCAACGCGCCGACCAGATAACCAGCGTAATTGGCCGACGCGGCGAGATTGCCCTGGTGCAGGGTCAACAGACCTTCATTAAGCATCAGCGGCAGCACGCCGGTGAAGGCAAAGCGCCCGTAGCCCATGCCGATCATCAGTACTATCGACCCAGCCAGTGCCAGCCATATGGCCTGGCGCGATCTGTTATTCATCCACCACCTCATAATGATTCTCATATTAAGAACAATAGTATTTTATAATTCTTTTTTTATTATGATTAAGAGAGAATGTCGGCGCAAGGCGGACGTTAATCCGCTATGGTATTGACAGAGAGAAAATGGCGCCCGGGCACGTCTTAACACACGCCGGGCCGATTTACCGGTACAGTATCAACTTGAGCTTTTGCTTACGGGAGCCATTATGTTGTTCAGCCATATGCGTATTGCCAGACCGGTCAGTGAACTGGACGCCACCGCCAGCATGTATTGCGCCGGGCTGGGGCTTCAACAACTCGGCAGCTTTACCGATCATGAAGGATTCAGCGGGATTATGCTCGGCGCGCCCGACGCGGGCTGGCATCTGGAATTCACCCACTGTCGCCACCATCCCGTCACTCCCTCGCCAGGAGATGAAGATTTGCTGGTGCTGTATTACCCACAGCAGGCGGAATGGCAAGCACAGTGCGCCGCCATGGACGCCGCCGGCTTTCTGCGGGTTACGGCGTTTAACCCTTACTGGGAGGTCAATGGCGTCACTTTCGTCGACCGCGACGGCTATCGCACCGTGTTGCAAAACCGCGCCTGGGGAGAAGTACGAAGCGCTTCCGATCACGAGGAGAATCAATAAATTCCCCTATATGCCCTGCGCCGCGTCCGGCGCGGGCGCTATGGCTCTTCCGCCCGCAGCCACGGCGTCACCGTGAGCCCGGCCAGCAGCCCTTCCGGACTGAGCAATCGGGTGACCGTCTGTCCCCACGGTTCGTCGCGCGCCGCGACGAGCAGGCGGTATCCCTGCTGCTGCAGCCGCGCCGTCGCCGCAGTAAGGTCGCGGACCTCAAACTCAATCCATGCCTGCGCCACCGGCTCCGTCTCCGGCCACTGGTCCTGACCAAAGCAGGACTGCGCCGCCTGCGCCAGCGGCCACAGCGCGAAATGTTTCACCCCGCCGATGGCATCCTGCTCGCTGAGGAGATACGCCTCGTTACCCGGCATCGGCTTTAGCGGCAAACCCAACGCCTGACAATAGAAGTCACGGCTTTGCGACGTGCTGCGGGTGATGGGACCGAAGCCCGCAATGAACAAAACGTCAATATCAGCGAAATCGTGGGACATGTTCTCTCCTGAACGCGGTGGTAAGCTAACGCCATCATGCCCGTACGCAGGCGCCAGCGGCAAACCCGATTAATGGCGGGCGCATGCACAACATCATCGACGGTACAGACCGTTGCGCCCCTTCGGACAGACGGCGACTTCATCGGTGACAGATAAAACGCCCTCGCGACTCGCCAGCGTCCTCGCGGCGCGCTATGCTAAACATCCCTTGTATTAATCACTTATCCCTATGAGCACTTCCGTCAGCACCACGCAACTCAATTTGCGCATCATTTCGATCGTTGTCTTCACCTGTATCTGCTATCTCTCCATCGGCCTGCCGCTGGCCGTACTGCCGGGATACATTCACTATCAGCTGGGCTACAGCACCTTTGTCGCCGGGATTGTGATCAGCCTGCAATACATCTCAACGCTGATCAGTCGACCGCACGCCGGGCGCTATACCGATATCTGGGGCCCGAAAAAAGTGGTCAGTCTCGGGATCATCTGCTGTTTGCTGAGCGGTGCATTCACCCTGCTGGCGGTGCTTTTGCAGGCGACGCCGATGCTGGCCATCGCCGCGCTGCTGGCGGGCCGGGTGTTTCTTGGCGTCGGCGAGAGCTTTACCGCGACCGGCGCCACGCTCTGGGGGATCAAAACCGTCGGCGCGATCCATACCTCGCGGGTGATCTCCTGGAATGGCGTGGCGACCTATGTCGCCATGGCGATCGGGGCGCCGCTGGGGGTCACCCTTAACCACTATTTCGGCATTAGCGGATTTGCCACGGTGGTGGTGGTGGTGGCCGTCATCGGCCTGCTGTTCGCCCGCACCCGCCAGGATGTCAGCGTGACTGCCGGTGTCAGAGCGCCCTTTCACGCAGTGGTACGAAAAATTTGGCCTTATGGCCTGGGGCTGGCCTTTGGTACCGTTGGCTTCGGCGTTATCGCCACCTTCATCACCCTCTATTTTGCGGCGCACAGCTGGCAGGGCGCGGCGTTTACCCTCTCCCTGTTCAGCGTCGGCTTTATCTGCGTCCGCCTGGTGCTGGGAAATACCATTACCCGCTATGGCGGGGTCCCGGTCTCGCTGGTCTGCTTTGTGATCGAGTGTCTCGGCCTGCTGCTGATCTGGCTGGCGCCGTCAGCCTGGGTGGCCGGCGTCGGCGCCTTTCTCACCGGCTCGGGTTTTTCCCTGGTCTTCCCGGCGCTAGGGGTCGAGGCAGTCAAACAGGTGGAAGAGCAAAACCAGGGGACCGCCCTCGGCACCTACTCGGCGTTTCTTGACCTGGCGCTGGGACTCACCGGGCCGCTGGCCGGATGGGTCGCCGGCTTCTACGACCTCGCCACGCTATATCTGTTGGCGGCGATTGTCGTGGTGTTCGCTTTCCTGCTCATTTTACGCGTCCAGCGACAACAGCGAGCCGTCTCAGGAACGTAGTCAGCCCTGGCCCGCGGATCGCCGCGGGCAAAAAACGAATCGGCAATTGACGACGATTCGGCTTCCATGCCAACATCCTCCTCAGCGTCTGACAACAGATGCAAGGACGGTAGCGGAGAACAACAGAGATCGCACAACGATCCAGCCCGACGCCGTAGTCCAATCCGAATCACTGACCCACACGGTGAATTCCTGATTCTGGCGGGAAACACAGACATGCACCAAAGTTTTAATCAGCGCGTTCATTTCTATTACTGCGTCCTGGTCGCGCTGAAGATGCACGGAAAGTCGAAAAAATCGGGCGGTATCAGAGGAAAGAATAACTTTCTGCTGAAATGGCTGCGCCGGGCGCAGGATAACAACATCTTCCCGCCCGATATCACCAGCGAAATTGAATGGCTGCGAGGTAAAATCATTCAGGCCGGTTACGACACCGATCTCGAACCGATGCTGGATTTTGTTTACGCCACCGCCAGCCGCGCTGAAGCGCTCAAGAACGCCGAATAAGTCACTGCGCCCGCAACGGGCGCAGTGACTGTCCATCCCACCGCCTCCCTGAGCGTACCGACCAGACGCGAAAAGCCCACTGATGTTTATTCTTTTAGTGACACTGTCACGAAGTGGGTTACCGCTGGTAACATTCGGCGGCTGACAGTCGGCCTGTGGCGTTCTATGCTTTGCCCAGTCTTCCCTCACACTGGACCGCGCTATGGCTGACTGGAACCCTTCTTTGTATCTGCAATTTGACGCTGAACGTACCCGCCCCGCGGCCGACCTGCTCTCGCGTATTGCCCATCTGCAGGTTGAGCACGTTGTCGACCTTGGCTGCGGGCCGGGAAACAGTACCCGCCTGCTGCGCGCCGCCTGGCCGCTGGCGGCAATCACCGGTATCGATAACTCCCCGGCCATGCTGGCTCAGGCGGCACAGGCCTTACCCGACTGTGAGTTCATCGACGCCGATATTGCCCGCTGGCGGCCTGCGCAACCGGTAGACGTGATCTATGCGAACGCCTCTCTGCAGTGGCTGGCGGATCATGAGACGCTGTTTCCACATCTGGTGGCGCAGCTGGCCGTCAACGGAACGCTGGCCGTGCAAATGCCGGATAACTGGCAGGAACCTTCGCATACCCTGATGCGCCAGGTCGCCGACGAGCAGGGATTACCGGACCGCGGGCGCCAGCCCTTACTCCCGCCGGACGCCTGGTATGACATGCTGACCCGTCAGGGTTGTGAAGTTGATATCTGGCGCACCACCTATTTTCATCCCCTCGCTTCCCATCAGGCGATAAGCGACTGGTTGCAGGGGACCGGATTGCGTCCCTATCTGGCCGGCCTGGACGAGCAGTCCAGAAACGCATTTCTGACACGCTATGTCGAACTACTGGCCGAACACTATCCGTTACAGTGTAACGGAAAGGTGCTCCTGCGATTCCCCAGGTTGTTTATCGTGGCGCGAAAAATCGACGTCTAACCGGAATGAGCTCGTAAGCGTGGTAATGGGTATGGAAAACAGGGCGAAAAATCGTCCTGCTTATCAGGATGAAACATCCTGAACATCGCGATATTCAACCTCTTTCCCGGCATGCGACAGTGATTGCCATCTCAACACCCAATAACGGGAGTCACTGTGGAAAATAGCGCTGTTAATCGCAACACCCTGGCCGCCATTGCGCCAAAACTGGCCGAACTGACCGAAACGGTACTGTTTGGTGATATCTGGGCTCGCCGCGATCTGTCGCCCCGCGAACGGAGCCTGATCACCCTTTCTGCCCTGACGGCGCTGGGTAAAACCCAGCAACTGCCGTGGCATATCGCTCTCGGCTATCAAAATGGCCTGAGCCAGGCCGAAATCGTCGAGCTGTTCACCCACCTGGCGTTCTATGCCGGCTGGCCAGCGGCGGCCAGCGCCCTGACCTGTCTGAATGAGCAGGAGACACCATGCCCCTGACCCGCATATCGCTTGGCACGGCCTGGCGTCCCACGGAGTTTGCTCAATTGTCGGCGCTCTTTCATGAGTGTCTGGTGGCAGAGTTCGACGTGCCGTCAGCAGATAAATTTCAGTTTATCGAGCAGGCCGCCGACGAGCAGCGCATTTACGACCCGAACTACCTCAGCGACGGACGCAGCGCCCGCTTCGTGCTGTTTCATATTTTCGCCGGTAAACCGCGCAGCCGGGCGCAGAAACAGGGGCTTTATCGTCGGCTCTGTGCGCGGTTAGACGATGAGATGGCGGTCAGCCCGCAGGACCTGATGGTGGTTATTCAGTTTAATCAGCAGGAGGACTGGAGTTTTAGCGCAGGGAGGATGGCTATTGAATAACGCCGGCGGCGCCGCATGAGGCGCCGCGTTTCAGCACTATATTATTTGCTACCAGGCGAGATGATGCACCAGTGAGAGATCCCAGGCCGTAGCCAATAGTGAAAGAAACATAATCAGATTGACCACTGTGTCGAGACGTTTTTCCATCGTTGCTTCTCCTGAGCCGGTTTCCCCTGTTATAGCGGGAAAAGCTTAACAACCTCTTACCGCTTCAGGACCCAAGCGTGATCCTGTAGCGCACATAATCGTCAGCCGGGGTAAACTCATCATACAGATGACGGGCGGGATTATCACGGCGCGTATGCCAGTACAACCGTGACCAGCCTTTGTCTGCCCCTTCGGTTTGCAGCGACTTAATGATTGTTCTGGCAATGCCTTGTCCACGGAAGGCAGGATCGACAAACAGATCCTCCAGATAGCAGATTGGCGTGGTGACCCAGGTTCCCTCGTGAAGAATGCAGATGGCGAACCCCACCACCGTATCATCGACCACAGCCACCCTGCCCAGCACCGGGGAGTTCATGTCCAGCATTCGCTGCCAGGTGCATTCGGTCACCTCTTCCGGCTGCGGGCTGCCGTAGAAGCGGGTATAGCCTTCCCAGAGATTAAGCCATTCGGCTTTGTCGTGCGGCCGTATTTCCCGGATATCGATGACCATGCGAGTTTCCTTACAGATGAATGAATTAGCCTGCGAACATTGGCAGGGAAAATGGGTTCGAACCATTATTTTCCTGTGCAGCCACATGTTCAAGCGGCATAGCGGCAATTCTCTCCTTGCAGGGGGCGATTTGGCACTAAAAGGCTTTTTTGCAGCGGAGTGACCGACCGGCTTGATAGCTGTGATAAAAAAGCATGTTGTAACTAATTAAGGGGCTTTAAAACCCGGCCGCAGCCGGGTGAATGACGTCTGCTATCAGCACAAGGGCTGTACAGCATCGCGCATACCACGAGACAGGATAGCATCGAGGTCGGCAGTCACCTGCTCAACCAGCCCCGGGATCTGGCTCAAGTCCTGTTCCCAATGAGCCTCTACGCTGAGTACCGCAGTCACCAGCTCGCGGGTGCTCATCTGGCGATCGCGATGCCGGGCCCACAGCGTCTGATATCGCGTCAGCCATTCCGCATCATCCTGTACCGGATAGCTTTCACCCTCCCGCTCTCCCCGGTAAAAGGCGATCAGCGCTGCCAGGGCAAAAGTCAGCCGCGGCGGCAGTTGCCCACTCTTTTGCTGCCCTGCCAGCAGTTGCGGCAGAATGCGAGTGCGGTATTTGGTCATGCCGTTGAGCGCAATCGAGAGCAGCTGATGTTTAATATACGGGTTACGGAAGCGCCCGGTCACGGCGCTGGCAAATGACTCAAGCTCATCGCGCGGCAGATCCAGCACCGGAATAATCTCGTCATAAATCGCTTTTTCGACAAACGCGCAAATCTCCGCATCGTTCATCGCCTCACCCACGGTGTCGATCCCGGCCAGGAAGGCCACCGGCACCAGCGCGGTGTGCGCCCCGTTGAGGATCGCCACTTTGCGCTCTTTATACGGCTTGATATCGTCCACAATGCGCACATTCAGCGGCAGTTTATCGAGACGCAGCTCGGCCGCCAGCGAGGCAGGCCCCTGGATCACAAACAGGTAGAAATGCTCGGCGGTATCAAGGAAGGCATCTTTATAGCCAGTCTGTGCCTCAAGGGCCGCCACTTCATCACGCGGATAGCCGGTTACGATGCGATCCACCAGCGTTGAACAGAAGGTATTCGCTGAGGTCAGCCAGCGGATAAAGGCCTGCGGCAGCTGCCACTCAGCAGCATAGCGCAGCACCAGCGCCTGCAGCGCCTCGCCGTTATAATCGATCAGTTCGCAGGGAATAATCACCCATCCCTTGTCGGTCGCACCGGCGAAATGCTGGTAGCGTTCAAACAGCAGACGCGTCAGTTTCGCCGGATAGCTGACCGGCGGCGCGTCGTCAAAACGATCCCCGGCATGGTAGCTGATGCCCGCCTCAGTGGTATTGGAGAAGACAAACCGCATCTCCGGGTTATGCGCCAGACGTAAAAAAGCGTCGAAGTCAGCGTAAGCGCTGATCTCCCGGTTGACCGAGCGGATCAGACGCGCGTCGCTCACCGCCTCACCCTGCTCGTTCAGACCGCGAATAATGGTGGTGTAAAGGCCGTCCTGGGTGCTCAGTGAAGGCGGGAAATCCGTCGCAATAGGACGGACGACCACGATGCCCGCATTCAGGTCGGTATGCTCGTTGAGGAGATCTATCTGCCAGTCAACGAATGCGCGCAGGAAGTTGCCTTCACCAAACTGGATGATACGGTCAGGGTACTGCGCGCCGGGGAAATCACGACGGTTTAATGTTTTCACAATGGGTTCCCTCTAATAGTAGTCATACAACCTGAGTAATTGGTCCAATAAGTTATCAGGTTTTTCTACCAGTGAAACCCCGTTTTGATCAAAGCATTCTGCAATAGCGACCGTCAGGGCAAAAACTTATAGAACAGTGAGGTGGCGGTCATCTCTCCGTCAGGCATCAGCGCATAGCGCGGGATTTCCCCCACTTTTTCCCAGCCACAGCGGACATAGAACTGCTCCGCCCCGCTACCGGCTGCCGTGTCCAGCACCAACACCGTCTTCCCTTCCTGTCGGGCAACATGCTCTAGCTCGCTCATCAGCGCGTTGGCAATCCCCTGGCGACGGGCATTTTGGTGAACCAAAAGTTTGGCGACATCCGCACGATGGGGCTGGTTTTCCGGTTGGCGGGTAATAAGTTGCACGGTACCGATGGGTTGCTCGCTGGCGTCGAGGGCCACCAGTACGATGCGCTCGCCGGCCGCCACGCTGTCGGCGGTCTGTTGCCAGAAAGTGGTGGCCGTCTGCGCGCTAAAGGGCAGCATAAAACTTACCGAGGCGCCGCCGTTGACGCAGCTTGCCAGGATATCGCTTAATGCCGGGAGGTGGTGCAGAATATCGTCACGCGACAGCGTGCGCAGTGAAAAGGATGTGGTCATGGAAGCTCCCTGTAATTGACCACATCACTATGTTTTTAACCAAAAATTAACACAAGCGGATTCCGTATAGGATTTTCTTATGGTGCACTTTCGGTTAGCGCTGGCATACAGATGCGATTGCGACCGGTCTGTTTGGCTTTGACCATCTCCTCGTCTGCCGCCATCAGCAATTGGTTAAACAGCTCCGTGATGCGAGCGTGCCCCACCTCGCGCGTCTCCAGCCCCATGCTGATGGTCAGGTGGATTGGATTCTGCCCCAGGCCGAAGGGTTGCGACTCCACCCCATGGCGGATTTTTTCCGCCAGTAAATAGCCCTGCTGGGTACTGTCGACGACCGCCGCCACCGCAAACTCTTCACCGCCAATGCGGGCAACCATCCCCTGCTCGTCCACCAGCTGCCGAACCTGTTGGGCAAACTGGGTCAATACGCAATCGCCGCCTTCATGGCCCAGAGCATCATTCACCCGTTTGAAGCCATCGATATCCAGCACCATCACCGTCAGCAGCTTATCGGCGGGCAACGCCTGACGCTTCAGCGCCTCGCTCAGTCCGGAACGGGAATACACCCGGGTCTGAAAATCAAAATCGGCGCGCAGGGCCAGCTGTTTCACCAGCGTGTTAATCGCTTCGACACTGGAAGCGACAATCACCGGGCTAATCAGCATAGCGGCAATGCCGAGGCGGGTGGAGAACAGCTGCCACGGCTGCATTCGCGCATCCGGCGAAAAGTGAATTAACGAGTTGGCGACCAGCAATATCTCGCTGATGCCGGTGAGAAAGGTTAACAGGCAGGTCAGCGGCAGCGGATAACGAACGGCGCACCAGATCAGGGCCGGCAACGGGAAGGTAATGCTGCCGGCGCCGCCCACCGCCACGCCGAGGGCTATCGACAGCACCAGCGCCAGCGCGGGCAGCAGTTGGCGAAAACGAAAACCGCTTAATGCCGAAGGCAACGTCAGGGTCAGAATAAACGGCAGGATCAGCACCGCTGTCGAGAACTGTTCGCTAAACCAGTCTGCCAGTTGGGGAATAAAGGTGGCGCGTTCAACATCCACCGACCCCAGGGCGCCGACGGCGGCGCACAATAAGGCGGCAAACAGGCAAAAACAGAATAAATTAAGCGCATTAATCGGGCCGGGCATGGAGTCGGCGCGTCGCTTATCCCACAGCACCAGCTGCGCCAGCACCACAATAAAGACAATATTGGAGAAATTAATCAGCAATGAGGCAAAGCCCATCCCCCAGCGCGAAGTGAGTCCGTCATAAACCAGCATTGCCGCAAAACAGACGGCATAAAAATAGCTGCGATTAAGCCAGACATAGCGCGCAAAGATCCCGGCCATCACGGCATTGAGCGGCCAGAAGAATGAGAGCTCCTGCACCAGGCGCAGCATGGCCCCCAGAAAATGCAGTAGTAGCGTTAACGTGAACAATACCAGTGCGTCGCGCACGGGCTGCTCTTCACGAAACAGCGTAAATGACCGAATCGACAGTGAAGACATTCAGTAATTATCCGTCTAATTGTTTCAGGCAATTATTATGTTAATAATTAGTTAGCGGATTATCATAACATGAGAATATTTATCAGGCATACTCCGGCGCCGATCAAATGCAGATTACCGCACAGACGGGCCGTTCATCTGCAGCACCAGCCAGTGATGGATCACCTGCACCACATAGCGCTGCTCCTGCTCGCTCAGCGCGCGGCCGTGGGGAATGGCGTGCCATTTTTCCAGACAGCCGCGGCAGCAGGTGGCGGTCGCATGCTGGGCGATAAATACCGGATGGCCGCGCATCGGCGTCTGCTTACCGTCGTTCATCGGTTCGGCGGGCGCCAGCCGCTGGCGGATAAAATCCGCAGCGTGCTGGTCGATGATCTCCGGCCCCTTATCAAGACAGTATTGCCGCTCTTTGACCCCGAGTCGAAAGCGTGAACGAAACTTCGAGCGCGCCAGACGGGCAAACAACCGATCCTGCTCAACCATCAGAACACCGACCTCCCCATCCGCTGAGTCAGTTTTTCCAGCAGCGCCACGCCGGCCAGCGAGTTCCCAGCGTCATCAAGCTCCGGGCTCCACACGGCGATCGCCATCTCCTGCGGCACAATCGCCACAATTCCGCCGCCGACGCCCGATTTCGCCGGCAGGCCAACGCGCCAGGCGAATTCGCCGGCGTTCTGGTACATGCCGCTGGTCATCATCAGGGCATTCACCTGACGGGACTGAATGGGCGCGATAACCGGTGCCTCCAGGTGCGGGGCGATACCGCGATCGGCGAGGAACAGGAAGGTTCGCGCCAGCTCAACGCAGCTCATCTCCAGCGAACAGTAGTGGAAATAGTTCTGCAGCACGGTGGCGACGTCGTTATGGAAGTTACCGAAGGATTTCATCAGCCAGGCGATGGCGGCGTTGCGCGCCGAATGCTCGAACTCAGAGCGGGCCACCACCGGATCGTAGGCGATATCGGCCACGCCGCTCAGGCGGCGGACAATCTCCAGCATCCGCTGACGCGGGGCGCTTAGCCGGCTCTGCAGCATGTCGCAGACCACCAGCGCCCCGGCGTTGATAAACGGGTTTCGCGGTTTGCCCTGCTCGATCTCCAGCTGCAAAAGGGAGTTAAAGGGCTGGCCGGAGGGATCTTTCCCCACCCGCTGCCAGATCTCCTCTTCCTGATAGTGGTTCATGGCCACCACCAGGCTCAATACCTTGGAGATAGACTGGATGGAAAAACGTTCATGCGCATCGCCGGCGGCGAAGTGCTGCCCGTCTACCGTACTGATCGCAATGCCAAGCTTATCGCCGCTGACGCTGGCCAGCGCCGGAATGTAATCCGCCACTTTACCGCGGCCAATCAGCGGCCTGATTTCTGCCAGAATGGCTTCCAGCATTGCGTTATTGATCACCGCCGCCACATGCAGCTCCTTGCCCACCATCGAAATTTGGTGGGCGAGTATAGCAGACGTGGACGACGGTCGTCAGGGGGCTAACGTTGATTAGCGACGGTCTTTCCAGACGGTCTGCGCATTACAGAACTCGTGCAGACCAAAATGTGACAGCTCGCGACCAAAACCACTCTTCTTCACGCCGCCGAAGGCCACGCGGGCGTCGCTGGCGCAGTAGCCGTTGAGGAAGACGCCGCCGCACTCCAGCTCGCGGGCGAAGCGCTGGGCCTGCGCCTCGTCGGTGGTATAGACCGTTGCCGACAAACCAAACTCGCTGTCGTTGGCGAGGGCCAGCGCATGGTCAGCGTCGCGAGCGGTGGTCAGGGTTGCTACCGGACCAAACAGCTCCTGACGAAAACCGGTCATCCCGGCGGTGACATTGCCCAGCACCGTTGGCGCATAGTAGTTGCCCGCTCCTTCGATTTTTTCCGCGCCCAGCAGCAGAGTTGCCCCTTCATCAAGGGTCGCCGTTACCTGCTGGTGCAGTTCATCGCGCAGGTCGAAACGCGCCATCGGCCCGACGTAGTTTTGCTCATCGCGCGGGTCGCCCATCTTCAGCGCCGCCACGGCGTCGACGAATTTGCGGGTGAACGCGTCGGCAATGCCAGCTTCGAGGATGAAGCGTTTCGACGCGGCGCACACCTGGCCGCTGTTCTGATAGCGACCGGTGACGGCGGCCTTCACCGCCTCATCCAGGTCGGCATCGTTGAGCACGATAAAGGGATCGGAGCCACCCAGCTCAAGCACGCATTTCTTCAGCGCCGCCCCCGCCTGGGCGCCAATCGCCTTGCCGGCGCGGACGCTGCCGGTGACGGTCACCGCCGCGATGCGGTCATCATTGATGATCTGCGAAACGCCGTCATTGGTGGCGTTCACCCAACCGAACACGCCATCCGGCAGGCCGGCGGCGGCAAAAATCTCGCCCAGCAGGCGGGCGCTGCCCATCACGTTCGGGGCATGCTTCAGCAGGTAGCTGTTGCCGGCCAGCAGGATCGGCACCGCGCCGCGCAGCACCTGCCAGACCGGGAAGTTCCACGGCATGACCGCCAGAATGGCGCCCAGCGGACGATACTCAATCACCGCCTGGTTATTTTCCACCTGGGTGGCTTCCGTCGCCAGCATCGCCGGGCCGTGCTCGGCGTACCAGTCGCAGAGGTTGGCGGATTTCGCCACCTCGCCGCGCGCCTGAGCGATCGGCTTGCCCATCTCGAGGGTGATCATCTGGGCCACCTCTTCCCCGCGGGCGCGCAGCGCGGCCCCGATGCGGCGCAGCGCATCAGCGCGCTCGGCGAGCGGCGTCTGACGCCACTGGCGATAGCCTGCCGCGGCGAGAGCGATAGCCGCATCGACCTCGCGTTCGCTGGCCCAGGGCAGCGAGGAGACCACCTCACCGGTAGTCGGGTTGACGGAAACCGCGTGCGTTGCAGATAAATTCATCGTTATTCTCTCTCTCGTTGCTTGCGAAGTAACCGTATTCTGGCTTACCTTTCCATTCATTGAAAATGAATAATATTAAGCAACGTATTCACAAAAGAAGAATAGTATGGACCTGACTCAGCTAGAGATGTTTAACGCTGTCGCCACCACCGGCAGCATTACCCAGGCGGCGCAGAAAGTGCATCGCGTGCCGTCCAACCTCACCACCCGCATCCGCCAGCTGGAAGCAGACCTCGGCGTAGAGCTGTTTATCCGCGAGAACCAGCGCCTGCGCCTCTCGCCTGCGGGACACAGCTTTTTGCGCTACAGCCAGCAGATCCTCGCCCTGGTGGACGAGGCGCGGATGGTGGTGGCAGGCGATGAACCCCAGGGACTGTTTTCTCTTGGTTCGCTGGAGAGCACCGCGGCGGTACGGATCCCCACCACCCTGGCCCACTTTAATCAGCGCTACCCGAAAATTCACCTGGCGCTCTCCACCGGCCCTTCCGGGACGATGATCGACGGCGTGCTGGAGGGCGCCCTGAGCGCCGCGTTCGTTGACGGCCCGCTGGTGCATCCGGGTCTGGAGGGGCTGCCGGTGTTCCCGGAAGAGATGATGATCGTCGCCCCGTACGGCCACGCGCCCATCGCCCGCGCCAGCGAAGTGAACGGGGCCAACGTTTACGCCTTTCGCGCCAACTGCTCCTACCGCCGGCATTTTGAGAGCTGGTTCCATGCCGACAGAGCAACCCCGGGCAGGATCCACGAGATGGAGTCTTACCATGGGATGCTGGCCTGCGTGATCGCCGGCGCGGGCCTGGCGTTGATCCCGCGCAGTATGCTGGAGAGTATGCCCGGTCATCAGCAGGTTTCCGCCTGGCCGCTGGCCGAAGAGTGGCGCTGGTTAACCACCTGGCTGGTGTGGCGCCGGGGCGCCAAAACCCGCCAGCTGGAGGCGTTTATAGCGCTGCTGAACGAAGATCGGCAAACAGCGGTTTCTCCATAAACACGCTGAGCGGATCGGGCTGATACGGCGCAAACGCGCAGCGGGTCTGGTAGCCGTTGCGCGTGTAGAGGGTGATGGCCGCATGCTGATGGATACCGGTTTCAAGCCGCAGCGTATGACAGTCACGCTGACGCGCTTTCGCTTCCAGGGCCGCCAGCAGCTTTTCTCCCAGCTGCTGTCCGCGGTGCTGCGGATCGATATAGACCCGCTTCATCTCGCCAAAACCTTCCTCACTGAGGACAATAGCCCCGCAGCCAACGGCCTCGCCCTGCGGGCTGCGGATCGCCAGGGCGATGACCGTCTGCGGCGGCAGCTGGCTAAGGTCCAGCAGGTGGTTGCTCTCCGCCGGGTAGAGGGTCTCCTGCCAGGCGTCGAGGGCGGCAATCAGGGCGATAAATTCGGCGTCGGTAGGGGCGATGTCGGTGATGGTGTACATAGGTGAGCTCCTTTTTTACCCCACTGTAGCGCGGCCGGCGGCTTTTCCCGACATAGCATTAACTTATATTGCCGCCCGCCTATTGCGCTAACCCACTGAAACACAGTAATTTTATCCCCTGCCGTTCGTACTTGAGATCTGAATATGCACACCAAAGCCCGTAAAGTGATGATTATTGGCGCCGGCAATGTCGGCGCGTCGGCGGCCTACGCCCTGCTCAACCAGAGCATTTGCGAGGAGCTGATCCTCGTCGACCTTAACCAACAGCGCGCTGAGGCCCACGCTCAGGACCTGAGCGACGCCGCGGCCTACCTGCCGGGGATGATGACCATCTCCACCCGCGAGGCCAGCGACTGCGCCGATGTCGATATCGCGGTGATCACCGTCTCCGGCGGCGCGCTGCGCCCCGGCCAGAGCCGGCTGGATGAACTAACCTCCACCGCGAAGATTGTGAAGAGCATTGTGCCGACGATGATGGCCAACGGATTTAACGGCATCTTTCTGGTGGCCACCAACCCCTGCGACATCATCACCTGGCAGGTATGGCAGCTTTCCGGCCTGCCGCGCAGCCAGGTGCTGGGCACCGGCGTCTGGCTGGATACCACCCGCCTGCGTCGCCTGCTGGCGCAGGAACTGGATATTGGCGCCCAGAGCATCGACGCCTTTATCCTCGGCGAGCATGGCGATACCCAGTTTCCGGTATGGTCACACTCCTCGGTGTATGGCTCGCCGATCGCCGACCTCTACCAGCAGCGCACTGGCCACCCGCTCGACCGCGAGGCAATGGCCGAAAAAGTACGAAAACTGGGGTTTGAGATCTACGCGGGTAAAGGCTGCACCGAATATGGCGTGGCAGGCACCATCGCCGAGATCTGCCGCAATATCTTCACCGGCAGCCACCGCGCGCTGGCGGTCTCCTGCATTCTTGACGGCGAGTACGGGGTCAGCGGCGCGGCGGCTGGGGTGCCGGCGGTGCTGGCCCAGGGTGGCGTGAAGCAGATCATTGAACTGCAGCTGGCCGGCGAAGAGCAGGCGAATTTCAGCCAGTCGATCGCGGTGATCAAGGCCAATATCGCCCGTCTGCCCTGACGGCAGCCTGCGAGTCAGTCGGCAATGATCAGCTGCGGGGAAAGGGTCTCCAGCGCCTCGCGGGTTTTATCCGGCAGGTGGGCGTCGGTCACGATATCGGTCAACGACGCCAGCGGAGCGATGTTGAACAGTGACCAGGCGCCGTATTTGGAGCTGTCCGCCAGCAGGATACGCCGCCGGGCATTGGCCATCAGATCGCGCTTCAGGGCGGCCTTTTCCTCCGTCGGGGCGGTGATCCCCTTCTCAAGGTCCCAGCCGTTGCAGCTGACGAAGGCGAGATCGGGCCAGATGGTCTGCAGCAGGCGGCGGCCGTGATCGCCGATGCACGACTGGCTGCTGTCATCGATGCGCCCGCCGATAATCGTCACTTCGATCTGCTTAAATTCCGATAGGAACAGCGCGATATGTAAATCGCTGGTGATCACCCGCAGCGGCAGATGGGTGATCTGCCGCGCCAGCTCAATCATGGTGGTGCCGGCGTCAAGCACAATGGCGTCGCCGGCTTTCACGAGCGCTGCCGCCGCACTGGCGATAGCCTGCTTCTCAAGCGGACTGCGCTGGGCTTTCTCCAGCGTCGTCGGCTGGGAAGGAATAAACCGGTTCAGCGTCACCCCGCCGTGCGTTCGGCTGATCACCCCTTCCTGATCGAGTTTGATCAGGTCGCGGCGAATGGTGGCCGGCGAGGCGTTGGTCGCCGCCACCAGTTGGTCGACTGTCACCAGATTATGGCTTTTCAGGAAGTCCATAATCTGCTCTAACCGGTTATATCCCTTCATGTTATTCCTGCGCGATGTGCATGGCGAGCTCAATGGAGGTTGCCATGCTCTCAGACTTCGCTTTACCTGTCCAGGCAATATCAAACGCAGTGCCATGATCCGCGGAGGTACGGATAAACGGCAGCCCGGCGGTGATATTCACCCCATCATAGAACCCGAGCAGCTTCAGCGGGATATGCCCCTGATCGTGGTACATCGCCACCACCATGTCGTACATACCTTCGTGACACTGCATAAACACCGTGTCCGGCGGACAGGGGCCGGTCACCTCCACTCCCTTCGCCCGCATGGCGGCGACCGCCGGGGCGACGATACGGATCTCTTCATCGCCAAACAGGCCGTTCTCCCCGGCGTGCGGGTTAACGCCGGCGACCGCGATGCGCGGACGCGGATAGCCGACGCGGCGCAGAAAGCGATCCGCCACGCCAATCACCGTCTCAATCCGCGGCTGGTTTAGGGTATCGAGGAACTGGCGCAAGGAAATATGGGTAGTGATATGGATAACCTTAAGCTTCTCGGTATAGAGCACCATGGCGTAATCGGTAGTCTGCGTCAGGTGGGCCAGCAGTTCGGTATGGCCGGGATAAGCGTGCCCGGCGAGATGCAGCGCCTCTTTATTAAGCGGCGCGGTAGCGATGGCCGCGACCGCGCCCTCCAGCGCCAGCGCGGTCGCCCGCCTGATGCAGCGAAACGCGAGATCCCCTGCCTGGGCCTGGACTTCGCCAGGGCGCAGCCCCTGCGGGTCGCTGAGTGGTTCATCAATGACGTTGATGGTCGCTGGGGAGAAACTCGCCTCGGCGGGATGGTTAATAATGCGCAGCTCCGCCCGCGGTGTGATATTTAGCGCCAGGATCCGCCGCAGCGTCTGCGCGCAGCCCACCACCACCACCGGCGCGCCGCTCAGCGCCCCCTCGGCGAGGGATTTGATAATAATCTCCGGACCAATCCCTGCCGGGTCGCCCATTGTCACTGCAA
This sequence comes from Klebsiella sp. PK18, assembly GCF_057784655.1. Taxonomy (NCBI): domain Bacteria; kingdom Pseudomonadati; phylum Pseudomonadota; class Gammaproteobacteria; order Enterobacterales; family Enterobacteriaceae; genus Klebsiella; species Klebsiella sp. PK18. The sequence continues at coordinate 2,752,412 of NZ_CM173493.1, forward strand.
TCATGTTAGACACTCAGTTTCTCCTCAATAAAATTCACAACATTTAACAGCGTAGTGTCGGTGCCGAATCCCCCTGCTTTGGTCATCACCGGCCGTGACCAGCGACCGCCGAGAAAGTGCCCGTAAGGCACACACTGCGCCACCCGCCCACGGATCTGAAATCCGGTGGCGCCGAGCGCGTGCGCGACGGCGATGGCTACATCGCCGCCAGAGAGGTACAGGGCGCCCGGTGGGCACAGCGCCACCGCCTGCGCCGCGACGTCGGCAAGCCAGGCGCAGATGTGCTCCCCGTAGGCCGCGCGGGTGAGGCCATGTTCGCGGCACTGGGCTTCAATCCCGTGCCGGGCGGCGTTATTCGGGCGGGTGGTCACCACGCAGTGATGACCCTCACGCAGCGCCCCGGCGATCCGAGAAGCTTCCTCCTTTGGCGATCCGCTGAAGGTCTGTTCGACATCAATTTCAATCACCCGTACTCGGGAATGGACCTGCAGCGCAGCAACCTGACGCTGCGCCATCTCGCTCATCGAACCGACCACCGCCAGCAGCGGGCCCTGCTCGCTGCGGCGCAGGCGGCGAGCCAGCGCCTCGCAGAGACCCGCCGAGCCGACCAGCAGGGTCTCCCGCGCATGGGGCGCAACGGCGTCGATCACCTGGTCCAGATGGCTGTCTTCCCAGGCGTCGACAATCAACACTCGCTTCTCCTCGCCCGCCGTCGCTAATGCCGCCGGAAGCTGGCCAGCGTTCAGGGTCAGACAGGGAAGACGGCTCTGCATGGCGATAATTTCGCTAATCTCCGCCCGGCTCACCGGCGTTTTCGGATCGCTGGCAAATTCGGTCTGATCGAGGGGCACACCATGCACATAGCAGCGCCCGTCCCGGGTATGCCGCCCGGCTGCCGGATAAGCCGGGGCCACCACAGCCATCCGGCAGCCTTGCTCCGCCATCATTGCCTCCAGTTCGCCGCCGGGATTACCGCGCAGCGTGGAGTCAATCTTCTTTACCTGCCAGTGCGGGACGAATGTCGCCGCGCCGCGCAGCAGAGCGGCGACCTTGTCCGCCGCCGCCGCGGCGCTCATCGCCCGGCTGTCGCTGTTGAGAATTAATGCCCGGGCGGTTGATGGCTGTCCGGCGGTGAAGGCCACTTCCACCGACATACCCGCCTCCGCCAGGCTGACCCCGGCGTCATTGGCCCCGGTAAAGTCATCCGCCAGCACCAGCACTCTGTTATTGCCGTCGTTCATTGTCCTGCCTTGTAGTCGATAAAATCTTAAATTGATTATATTCAATCATATTTGATTAAATGTGAGCAAGCTCAAGTTATTAAGCTGCCGTATAAATTATAACTTTTCCCCATCAGACGAGTGGCAAGATTTATGAATGATTGAATTCAATCAATTACTACCAAGGAGAAACGCGTGGCGACGATACACAGCACAATCATCAGCGGGGCTGGCGCCTCAACGGCCCTGCTCCCGCTGTTGTCAGGTAAAACCCGCATCCTGCTGGTGACCGACCAGAACGTTGGCGCGCTGGAAGCGACCCAGGCGATCCATCGCCTGCTGGCGGCCGAAGGGCGTAAGGTTGAGGTCATTGACACAGTACCGGCAGAGCCCAGCCATCACGATGTGGCGCAGATTGTCAGCCAACTGGGCGCCAGTCAGCCCCAGATGATCGTGGGCATCGGCGGGGGGAGCGTACTGGATGTGGCGAAACTGCTCTCGGTGCTCCTGCATACTGAGGCGCCCTCTCTGACGGCCATGCTGGCAGGCGAGTTGCCGCAACGACGGATTAGCTCATTGTTGATCCCGGCCACCGCCGGCACCGGCTCCGAAGCGACGCCGAACGCCATTCTGGCGATCCCCGAGCAGCAGACCAAAGTGGGGATCATCTCCCCGGTGCTGCTGCCGGACTATGTCGCCCTGCTGCCGGAGCTGACCACCAGCATGCCGGCCAGCATCGCGGCGTCGACCGGCATCGATGCCCTGTGTCATCTGCTGGAGTGCTTTACCTCCACCGTCGCCAATCCGGTGAGCGACAACGCGGCGTTAATCGGTTTACACAAGCTGGTGCGGCATATCGAACGCTCGGTGGATCAGCCGCAGGATCTGACGGCGAAGCTGGAGATGCTCTGGGCCTCGTGGTACGGCGGCGCAGCGATCAACTATGCCGGCACTCACCTGGTGCATGCGCTCTCCTATCCGCTTGGCGGTACCTGGCACCTGCCGCACGGGGTGGCCAACGCCATTCTGCTGGCGCCCTGCATGCGGGTGGTCCGCCCTCACGCGGTGGCGAAGTTCGCTCAAGTCTGGGACCTGATCCCCGATGCAGATCGCACGCTCAGCGCGGAAGAGAAATCCCATGCGCTGGTCGCATGGCTGGCGGCGCTGGTCAAACGACTGCCGCTGCCGGACAACCTGGCCGCGCTAGGCGTGCCTCAGGAGAGTATTTCCGCCCTCAGCGCAGCGGCGCAAAACGTCAAACGCCTGATGAACAATGCCCCATGCAGCGTCAGCCGCGAAGAGATCGCGGCCATCTACCAAACGCTGTATCCAGAACATGCCTAACAGGAGAAAGTTAAATGAGGAAAGCTATTAGCGGCGTACTCACCGCCATTGTCACTCCCTTTACCGCCGAGGGAGCGCTTAACCTGCCGGCGCTACGCCAGCAGGTGCAGCGCCAGCTCGCCGCAGGCAACGGTATTTTCTGCGGCGGCACCAACGGCGAGTTTTTTGTCCTCAATGAGGAGGAGAAGATCGCCATCGCCAGAACCTGCGTGGAAGAGGCGGCCGGTCGCGCGCCGGTGGTGGCCCATATTGGGGAGGTTTCCACCCGGGAGACGCGCCGGCTGGGCCAGCAGATCGCCCGCCTCGGAGTTGACGCGGTATCGGCCATTACCCCGTGGTTCGTGCCCTTGAAGCAGGAAGAGCTGATTAACCACTATACGGCGATCGCCGACGCGCTGAGCGTCCCGCTCTTTCTTTACAACATTCCCGCCCGCACCGGCAACACTATTGCCCCGGAGACCGCGCGCCAGCTGGCCCGCCACGAGAATATCGTCGGCATTAAGGATAGCGCCGGCAGCTACGACAGCCTGAAAGGCTTTCTCGACGCGGTGCGCGATATCGACGGTTTCGACGTTTTGAACGGGCCGGACTCGCTTATCCATCAGGGATTTGTCGACGGCTGCTCGGCCTGCATCTCGGGGCTTGCCAACGTCGCCCCCGCTGAAATTAACGCCATCTGGTCGCGCTTTCACGCCGGGGATATCGCCGGATCGCGCCAGGCCCAGGAGCAGGTAACGGGCCTGCGCACCGATCTGTATAAAGTGGCGTTCTCGCCTGCGGCGGTGAAGAAAGCCCTGCAGCTAATGGGTCACGAGGTGGGCGACAGCCGCTACGCGGTGCAGTTTAGTGACCACCAGCTGCAGCAGATTAAAAATATCATTAACACCTACCTTCACTAATTTACGTATCCGCCCCGGCCATCACTGGCTGGGGCAAGGTCTTGTATTTGCGACGCTCATTGTCGCCAGTAAACAGGAAACGGTTATGAAAGTAATTTGCACCTCGCCCTCATTCGCCAAATACGACGATGCGCCCATTTCGGCACTGAAAGAGGCCGATCTTGAACTGGTCATGTTGCCTGCCGATGCCTCTATAGAGATGCTGGCTCAGCATCTGCCTGATGCCATAGCGATGATTGTCGCCTTCACCGACATCAATGAATCGCTGCTGGCAAAGGCCCCGAGGTTAAAAATTGTCTGCAAACACGGCGTTGGTGTGGATAACATCGATCTTAACGCTACACGTCAGCGCAAAATTTTTGTCACTAACGTTCCTGATGCCAACAAGCATGCGGTGGCCGATTTTGCTTTTGGCTTAATTCTCAATACTGCCCGCCAGATTTATCAGGCAATCAGTGAAACGAAAGCAGGCAACTGGCCTCGTATTTTTGCCACTGATGTGTATGGCAAAACCCTGGGGATCGTCGGTTTAGGCCATATCGGTAAGGAAGTGGCGCGACGTGCGCGCGGATTCAATATGCGAGTGCTCGCCACCGACGCCTGGCCAGACAGAGAATTTGCACAACAACACCAGATTGAATATGTCTCACTGGATACCCTGACGGCGCAAAGTGATTTTATTAGCCTGCATACCCCTTTAACCCCGGAAACTGAAAATATGTTTAATGCCGCCCGGCTACAGCAGATGAAATCAGGGGCATTCCTGATCAATGTTTCCAGAGGCGGTATTGTTGATGAACAAGCGTTGTATGAAGCACTAGAATCAGGACACCTCGCCGGAGCCGCAGCTGACGTTTTTCTCGAGGAACCTTGCGCTACGCACCCTTTATTTAGCCTGGCGAATTTTGCGCCAACATCTCATATTGCTGGATATACGGATGGCGCAATTAGCAATATTAGCGCGCGCTGCGTCAACAATATTATTACCTGCGTCTGTCGTGGTGAACGACCTGAAAACATTATGAATTCGCTGTAAATAACGAGGTGGGAAGCATGCCATTCCCACCAATATAACGAACATCTACTTAGAGCCGAATATATGAACACGACAGCTAACACTACTCGTATTCGCTGGTGGATAGCCGGGTTAATGTGGTTGGCTATTGCCATCAACTATATCGACCGGACAGTATTATCTGCCGCAGCCCCACATTTAATCGATGAACTGAAACTCGACCCCGAAATGATGGGGTTTATCATGGCGGCTTTTTTTTGGTCATACTCGTTATTACAGATCCCCGCTGGGTGGTTCGCCGATCGTTTTGGTCAGAAAAAAGGTCTTGGTTTAGCCGTCGCCTGGTGGTCAATTGCCACCTCGATGATGGGTGTTGCCACGGGTTTTAAATCACTTCTGGCACTGCGTCTGGCTTTAGGTGTTGGCGAGGCCGCCGCCTACCCCAGCAACGCAGGGATCGCCGCACGCTGGTTTCCGGATAAAGAACGTGCCACCGTATCCGGACTCTTCGATAGTGCGTCAAAATTTGGCGGGGCGATTGCCATGCCGCTTATCGTCTGGATGATCTACACCTTTGACTGGCGACTGACCTTTTTGATTATCGGCAGTGTGGGCATTTTATGGGTTATCGCCTGGTATTTTATCTATGCTGAAAACCCGGAAGAACACAAACGCATCAGTCCTTCAGAAGTGCGTATTATTCGTGATGGCCAAAAACAACATCACGGCGACAAAACTGTATTGCCCATGAAATGGTATAAGCTCTTGCGTTATCGTAACATTTGGGCAATGTGCATCGGCTTTTTTACCATCAATTATACCTCCTATTTTTTTATTACCTGGCTCCCTACTTACCTGGTAAAAGAAAAAGGTATGGATTTTATTAAAATGGGAATGGTAGCCGCTCTGCCTTTATTATGCGGGATGGTGATTGAAGTTTTTGCTGGCTGGGCCTCGGATCGTCTGGTACATAAGAAAGTACTGTCTCTAACAGCGACCCGTAAACTGTTTTTGACTATCGGCTTGCTTATGGCACTTTGTATCGGCTTTGCACCATTTACCGACTCTGTGTTTATGACCGTCTTTCTCTTGTGTGTCGCAAAATCAGGCACGACGGTCGCCGCATCGCAGGTTTGGGCCTTACCGGGTGATGTTGCACCCAAAAATAGCGTCTCAATTGTCGCTGGGCTGCAAAATACGGTTTCGAATATGGGAGGCGCAGTCGGTCCTATCATTACGGGTGCGATCGTTGCTGCGACAGGCTCATTCAACTGGGCACTGATTTTCTCGGCCATTCTTGTCGTTATCGGGATAATCAACTACCTGTTCCTGATGGGTAAAATTGAACCTATCAATGACAAAGGTGGAAAATCACCCGTCCTTAATGCCGCAGAACAACATTAAGTCCAATCCGCCCGGTAGAGGACGCCACCGGGCGTAAACACATTGTTAACCTCGCAGGTAAACCGTTCCGCGCATATAGGTGGTGGCCTGGCCGCTAATCAGCACACGGTCGCCCTGCCACTGGCAGCGCAGGTCGCCGCCGCGAGCGGAGACCTGGCGCGCCATCATGGTGGTTTTGCCCAGCTTTTCGCCCCACCAGGGGATCAGCATGCTGTGGGCGGAGCCGGTGACCGGATCTTCCGGCACCCCTTCTCCCGGGCAGAAGAAGCGGCTGACAAAGTCATACTCTTCATCCGGCGCGCTGACGCAGATCATTTTGCCAAGCGTTCGCAGCCGCGCCATATCCGGTCGCACCGCTTCAACCTGCTGGCGATCCGCCAGCACCACCAGATAATCGCGCCCTTCCCGAACTTCAACGGCGGCCTCGAGTCCTAGCCCGGTCAGCAGATCCGCCGGCGGGTTTTCCACCGGAGAGGTCGACCACGCAGGGAAATCGAGCGTCAGCCAGTCGCCATTGCGGGTGACCCGCAGCTCACCAACAAAACGGGTGCTAAAGAGAATCGTCGCCGAAGGATGGTCGAGATATTCGAAAATAACGTGCGCAGCGGCGAGGGTCGCGTGGCCGCAGAGATTGATCTCAGCGAGTGTGGTAAACCAGCGCAGCTCATAGCCCTCGTCGGTACGGACAAAGAAAGCCGTTTCGGATTGATTATGCTGCTGGGCCATTTTCAGGAGCACATCGTCGGCTAACCACTCGCTGAGCGGGCAGACGGCCGCGGCATTGCCGCCAAAGTTTTTATCGCTGAAAGCATCGACCAGATAAAATTGAATTTCCTGCATACCCTGTCCTTACTTTTTTTACTTTCCTTCAACATGACATAAAAGCGCTCCCTTGACACTATCCATAGCAAAATTAATCGCTTAACCGCGCCCAGCCCCTTGCGATGAAATGAGACTCAGATCACAAAATGATTGTCTTTTCGCCAACAATCGTTTTAAGATCAGCGTCACATCTTTCCCTGAATCACCAGTCCAGAGCTTATGACTACGAATACGGTCTCACGCAAGGTAGCGTGGCTACGTGTCGTGACGTTGGCCATCGCCGCGTTTATTTTTAACACCACAGAGTTTGCCCCGGTCGGTCTGTTGTCGGATATTGCCGACAGCTTCGGCATGGAAACCGCCCAGGTGGGCATGATGCTGACCATCTACGCATGGGTGGTGGCGTTAATGTCGCTGCCGTTTATGCTGCTGACCAGCAAAGTGGAGCGCCGGCGCCTGCTTATCGGCCTGTTTATTCTGTTTATCGCCAGCCACGTCCTGTCGTTTTTTGCCTGGAATTTTGACGTGCTGGTGATCAGCCGCATTGGTATCGCCTTTGCGCATGCAGTGTTCTGGTCGATAACGTCGGCACTGGCCATCCGCATGGCCCCGCCGGGCAAACGGGCGCAGGCGCTGAGCCTGATCGCCACCGGTACCGCGCTGGCGATGGTGTTTGGTATTCCGATCGGGCGCATTATCGGCCAGTATTTTGGCTGGCGGATGACCTTCCTGGCGATCGGCCTCGGCGCGTTAGCCACCCTGGCCTGCCTCGTAAAACTGCTGCCGCCCCTGCCGAGCGAACATTCTGGCTCGCTGAAAAGCCTGCCGGTGCTGTTCCGCCGCCCGGCGCTGGTCAGCGTGTACATTCTGACCGTGGTGGTGGTGACCGCTCATTATACCGCCTACAGCTATATCGAGCCCTTTGTCCAGACGGTAGCGGGCCTGAGCGGCAACTTTGCCACCGTACTGCTGCTGATCCTTGGCGGGGCCGGTATTATCGGCAGCATTCTGTTCGGTAAGCTCGGTAACCAGCACGCGTCGGGGCTGATAAGCCTGGCGATTGCCCTGCTGCTCGCCTGCCTGCTGCTGCTGCTGCCGGCCTCGCATAACCCGCAGCACCTGATGCTGCTCAGCATCTTCTGGGGGGTGGCGATCATGATTATCGGTCTCGGCATGCAGGTGAAAGTGCTGGCCTCCGCTCCGGATGCCACCGACGTCGCCATGTCTCTGTTCTCGGGCATCTTTAATATCGGCATAGGCGCCGGGGCGCTGGTCGGCAGCCAGGTGAGTCTGCATCTTTCCATGGCCTCCGTCGGCTACGTCGGCGCCATTCCGGCGCTGGTCGCGCTGGTCTGGTCGCTGATGATATTCCGTCGCTGGCCGGTATCGCTGGAAGACCATCAGCCGCACCACTCCTGATTCCGTCGCACAAAAAAGCCCGCCGGTATCGCGCCGGCGGGCTTTTTTTCTCTGCGCATCGCGGGCGGTCAGGGATGCCAGGTCGAAATGATCTCCAGCACGCCGTTAATAATAAACTGCACGCCCATACAGACCAGCAGGAAGCCCATCAGCCGCGAAATGGCCTCGATGCCGCCTTTGCCTACCAGACGCATAATCGCGCCGGAACTGCGCAGACAAGCCCACAGAATCACCCCTAACAGCAAAAAGATGATCGGCGGCGCCGCCAGTACCACCCACTCCGGGAAGTCCACGCCGTGCTTAACAGTCGAGGCGGAGCTAATAATCATCGCGATGGTTCCCGGACCGGCGGTGCTTGGCATCGCCAGCGGCACAAAGGCGATATTGGCGGTCGGTTCATCCTGCAGTTCTTCCGATTTGATCTTCGCTTCCATCGAATCGTGGGCTTTTTGCTGGGGGAACAGCATGCGGAAACCGATAAAGGCTACAATCAATCCCCCGGCGATACGCAGCCCAGGTATTGATATGCCGAATGTATTCATCACCACCTGACCGGCATACCACGACACCATCAGAATGGCGAACACATACACCGATGCCATCAACGCCTGCTTGTTCCGCTCGGCGTTGTTCATATTGCCCGCCAGGCCGAGGAACAGCGCCACGGTTGTGAGTGGGTTTGCCAGCGGTAAAAGCACCGCCAGGCCAAGCCCTATTGCTTTAAACAAATCGAACATAGTTAATTAAAGTCCCGTTAATATTCATTTTTTAAGTATTGTTTCGTTCCGTGAGTATACCGGCTTCGACACTTTCGCCGCCAGCCTGCTGATAAACCACTTCCGCTAAAAATTAACAAGCGTTAGCAAAACCACAAACAGTGACCCACGTCAGATTTTTTTATTTTAGCAAATCGTGGCATCGGCCAATTCATAATGTTGACTTATGATTGCCTGGGCAATAGTATCACCTGCAACTAATTACTTGCCTGGGCAACCATCATGAAAAGTACCAGCGACCTGTTTAATGAAATGATCCCGTTGGGCCGCTTGATCCAGATGGTTAACCAGAAAAAAGATCGCCTGCTCAACGACTACCTCTCACCCATGGATATTACCGCGACCCAGTTTCGCGTGCTCTGTTCCATTCGTTGCGAGGTATGTATTACCCCCGTTGAGCTGAAAACCGTGCTTTCCGTCGACCCGGGCGCGATGACGCGTATGCTCGACCGCCTGGCGTGCAAAGGCTGGATTGAACGGTTACCCAACCCCGCTGACAAGCGCGGCGTGCTGGTGCAGTTGACACCGGACGGCGCAGCCCTTTGCGAGCAGTGTCATCAGGTTGTGGGTCAGAAGTTACACCAGGAGTTAACAAAAAATCTGTCGGCGGACGAAGTCGTCGCGCTTGAGCAACTACTCAAGAAGGTCCTGCCGTAAAATAAGAAGAGGTAAGATGATGTCCAGACGTAATAATGACGCCATCACTATCCATAGTATTTTGTCGTGGATCGAGGATAACCTGGAATCGCCCCTGTCGCTGGAAAAAGTGTCTGAGCGTTCAGGTTACTCCAAGTGGCACCTGCAACGTATGTTTAAGAAAGAGACCGGCCATTCCCTCGGCCAGTACATCCGCAGCCGCAAGCTGACGGAGATTGCGCAAAAGCTCAAGCAGAGCAATGAGCCCATTTTGTACCTGGCGGAACGCTACGGTTTCGAGTCGCAGCAGACCCTGACGCGAACGTTCAAGAACTATTTCGATGTTCCGCCCCACAAGTATCGCATAACGAATGTACCTGGCGAATCCCGCTATCTGCATCCGCTAAATAACTGATGTTAATCGCCTGTATTATCAAAGACGTATTGAGGAAATCATGAAACTATTCGCTGCCGCAGCTATCGTACTCCTGTCGCTGGTCTCCAGCCTCAGCTATGCGGAGCAAAACACCACGCCGGTGCGTCAAAACCAGCGTGATACAATGATTATCCCTTCGGAACATAACGATTCGCCATTTGATTTCAATCATATGGCGGCTGGCAGTGATAAATCCGACGAACTGGGCGTGCCGTACTATCAGCAGCACGACCTGTGATGCCATTACACGCATAATTGTGTAGCCCCTTCTTCGGGGCTTTTTTTTATCCGCGCGCCATACCCGGCCGCACCAGACGTAAGCCGAAGACGTTAATATAGAGCCCGGCCATAATCAGTACCGCCCCGGTGAGCTGCAGTCCGCTCAGCGTCTCCCCCAGCAACAGCGCAGCGCTGGCCATCCCCACCACCGGCACCAGCAGCGACAGCGGCGCCACCCGCCAGGTCTCATAGCGCCCCAGCAGCGATCCCCAGATACCATAGCCGACGATAGTGGCGATAAATGCCAGATAGAGCAGCGACAGTATCGTCAGCAGATCGATGTGTTGCAGGCTCGCCAGCATGGTCTGCGGGCCATCAATCAGCCATGAGGCCAGCATAAACGGCAGCACCGGGATCAACGCGCTCCACACCACCAGCGACATAATGGGCGGCCGGGCGGCATGCGACATGATTTTCTTGTTGAAGATATTACCGCAGGCCCAGCTGAGCGCCGCCGCCAGGGTCAGCATAAAGCCCACCAGCGGCACATGCTCCCCGCCAAGGCTGCCCTCCACCAGCACCAGCACGCCAAAGATCGCCAGGGCGATCCCCGCCAGTTGCTTGCCCTGCAGACGTTCGCCAAAGACGAAGGCGCCGAGAATGATGCTGAAGAAGGCTTGCGCCTGCAGCACCAGCGATGCCAGCCCGGCAGGCATACCCAGGCCAATAGCGCAGAACAGAAAGGCAAACTGACCAAAGCTAATGGTCAGGCCATAACCCAGCAGCAGGCGCAGCGGGATGGCCGGGCGGGATACAAACAGCAGCGCCGGGAAGGCGACCAACATAAAGCGCAGCCCCGCCAGCATCAGCGGCGGCATATTGTGTAATCCCAGCTTAATCACCACAAAGTTAAGCCCCCACACCACCACTACCAGCAGCGCCAGCAGTCCATCTTTCCTCGTCATACCCTGCCTCTGTCGTTATTAGAATTTTTGTGAACAAAATCAAAGTAACCAAAAAGCGGCCGCCAGGATAGATCATTATTTTTGGCAGGCCAGGAAGTGCGCCCGGCGACCGGGCTGACCTGTACAAGGCGTAATGAGCATGTTATTTGTGATCGAAGACATAAAATTATAACAACATGACAGGCAAGGAAATCATGATCACCACTCTCAGGCGCTCCACCATCGCGCTGCTGGCATCGTCGTTACTGCTAACTATTGGCCGCGGGGCCACACTGCCGTTTATGACTATCTACCTCACCCGACGTTATCAGCTGGATGTCGATGTGATTGGCTACGCGTTGTCGCTGGCGCTGGTGGTCGGCGTGCTGTTCAGCATGGGCTTTGGCATCCTCGCGGATAAGTTCGACAAAAAGCGCTATATGGTGTGGTCAGTGCTGGTGTTTATTCTGGGATTTAGCGCGATACCGCTGGTCAATAACGCTATCCTGGTGGTGATCTTTTTTGCGTTGATCAACTGCGCCTACTCGGTGTTTTCCACCGTGCTAAAAGCCTGGTTCGCCGACCGACTGACGCCGGAGAAAAAAGCGCGTATCTTCTCGCTGAACTATACCATCCTCAATATCGGCTGGACCGTCGGGCCGCCCATCGGCACGCTGCTGGTGATGCACAGCATCAATTTGCCGTTCTGGCTGGCGGCCGCCTGCGCCGCCTTTCCATTGGTGTTTATTCAGCTGTTTCTCCAGCGGGAGGTGGCCGCGGCCCAGCCGGGCGCTGTCGCCTGGTCCCCCTCGGTGTTGCTGCATCACCGGGCGCTGCTGTGGTTTACCTGTTCCGGGCTGCTGGCCTCCTTCGTCAGCGGCGCTTTCGCCTCCTGTCTCTCGCAGTATGTGCTGGTGGTCGCCAGCAGCGACTTCGCCGAGAAAGTGGTGGCCGTGGTGCTGCCGGTTAACGCCGCGGTGGTGGTTGCTCTGCAGTACGCGGTTGGCCGGCGGCTGAGCGCCAGAAATATTCGCCCGCTGATGACCTTCGGCACCGTCTGCTTTGTTATCGGCCTCGTGGGCTTTATGTTCTCTGGCGCCAGCCTGTGGGCGTGGGGGATCTCGGCGGCGATCTTCACCCTCGGGGAAGTGATTTATGCCCCCGGGGAGTATATGCTGATTGACCATATTTCCCCGCCGGGGATGAAGGCCAGCTACTTCTCCGCCCAGTCGCTGGGGTGGCTGGGCGCGGCATTCAACCCGATGTTCACCGGGATGATCCTCACCCATCTGCCGCACTGGTCGCTTTTTGTCATTCTTATCGTGGCGATTGTCGCCGCCTGGCTGATGATTTTCCGCGGGATGAATGCCCGTCCCTGGCAGCCGGATTGTCCGCTGGCCAACGCCTGACGCCAGCTGGCATGCGGCTGTCGGGTTGATGTCGGGCCGTTGTCGGGTCGCTGTCGTGGTGGCTGGCGGCCCGGTTCACCATACTCCATCACAGGTTTACATCCGCAGAACGTCATGGAGCATACGAATATGAACAGCAACAATCAGGTCAAACAATTACGGCTACAGCGCGCCTGGTCCCAGGAGCAGCTGGCCGAAATGGCGGGTCTCAGCGTCCGCACGATCCAGCGCATTGAGAATGGCGAACGCCCGGGGCTGGAGACCCTCAGCGCCCTCGCCGCGGTCTTTGAGGTCACGGTGGCCGAGATCGGCGGCGAAGCCTCGCGGGAGGGTGCGCCGGGCCCGGAAGCCTCGCTGGATCTGCGCATAGAGGAAGCCAAAGCGCGGGTGCATCAGGAGAGCCGCTTTTTCCGTTCACTGTCGGTGGCGCTGGTGGTTTGCGTGCTGCTGGCGGTGCTTAACCGCTTCACTAATCCACAGTACTACTGGTCCGGCTGGGTCGCCCTGATCTGGGGCGCCCTGCTGGTGGTGAGAGGATTACGCCTGTTCGTGTTCGGCGAATGGATCAAAAACTGGCGCCAGGCGCGCCTGCAGCGGCTGTTGCGCAAATAGCCCGCAAACCGGCGGCGCGCACGCCGCCGGCCTGGTCAGATGGTCACCATGGCGCGCACGCCGTCGCTCTCCATATCACTGCCCTTGCCCTGCTGGACGATGGCGCCGCGCGACATCACCAGGTAGTGGTCCGCCAGCCCGGCGGCAAAGTCATAGAACTGCTCCACCAGCAGGATCGCCATATCCCCGCGGCTCGCCAGCTGGCGGATCACCTCGCCAATCTCTTTGATAACCGAAGGCTGGATCCCCTCGGTGGGTTCATCGAGGATCAGCAGCTGCGGACGGCTGGCCAGCGCGCGGCCAATCGCCAGCTGTTGCTGTTGACCGCCGGATAAGTCACCGCCCCGCCGCTGCTTCATGGTCTTGAGCACCGGGAAAAGCTGGTAGATCTCCTCCGGCACCTGCTGCGCTTCGCGGGCGGGAAAGCGCGACAGCCCCATCAGCAGGTTTTCTTCCACCGTCAGGCGCGGAAATATCTCGCGCCCCTGGGGGACGTAGGCGACCCCGGCCTGCACCCGCTGGTGCGGTTTGCGATGGGTGATGTTCTGATCCTGCCAGCGTACCTCACCGCTGCGCGCCGGGATCAGCCCCATCAGGCATTTCAGCAGGGTGGTCTTACCGACGCCATTGCGCCCCAGCAGGCAGGTGACTTCGCCCTGGCGGGCGGAAAACTCCACCCCACGCAAAATATGGCTGCCGCCGTAGTATTGATGTAGCTGACTCACCTGTAACATTGGCGCTCCTTAACGTCCCAGATAAACTTCAATGACCTGCTCATTGGCCTGCACCTCCCGCAGCGATCCCTCCGCCAGCACCTGGCCCTGATGCAGGACCGTCACCCGGTCGGCGATGGTCTCGACAAATCCCATGTCGTGCTCCACCACCATCAGGGAGTGCTGTCCAGCCAGGGTACGAAACAGCTCCGCCGTATACTCCGTTTCCGCATCGGTCATGCCGGCCGCCGGCTCATCAAGCAGCAGCAGATGCGGCTCCTGCACCAGCAGCATGCCGATCTCAAGGAACTGTTTCTGGCCATGGGACAGCAGACCGGCCTGGCGGTAGCGCTCGCCGTCGAGACGCAGCAGGCGCAGTACCTCATTCAGCCGATCGTCCTGTTCGCTGCTCAGCCGGGCGCGCAGGCTGGCCCACACCGATTTATCTCCCTTCATCGCCAGGGCGAGATTTTCCGCCACCGTCAGCGCTTCGAAGACCGTCGGCTTCTGAAACTTGCGCCCGATGCCCTGGCGGGCGATGGCCACCGGGTCAAGAGTGGTCAGATCCACCGACTGGTCATAGAGCGCTTTGCCGCTTTGCGGCCGGGTCTTGCCGGTGATCACGTCCATCAGGGTAGTCTTGCCCGCCCCGTTGGGGCCGATCACGCAGCGCAGTTCGCCGACGCCTATCGCCAGCGACAGATCCGTCAGCGCCCGGAAACCGTCAAAGCTGACGTTGATATTCTCCAGCTGCAGCACCGGATCGGTTTGTTCGCGAAAGCGATCGCCGGGCAGCTGACGGGTAAACAGTCCTTCATCCGGTTGCATTAGCGGTCTCCTCGACGCAGCAGGCCCATCACTCCGCGGGGTAAAAACAGGGTCACGATGATGAAGATGAGGCCCAGAAACAGCTGCCAGTACTCTGGCATCGCCACGGTGAAAATGCTTTTCGCGCCGTTGACCAGCCCGGCGCCAAGCACCGGGCCGATCAGGGTGCCGCGCCCGCCGAGCGCGACCCAGATGGCGGCCTCGATGGAGTTGGTCGGCGACATTTCGCTGGGGTTGATGATCCCGACCTGCGGGACATATAACGCCCCCGCCAGACCGCAGAGCACCGCCGACAGCGTCCATACCAGCAGCTTGAAGCCGCGCGGGTCGTACCCGCAGAACATCAGCCGGTTTTCGGCGTCACGCACCGCGGTGAGGATCCGGCCAAACTTACTCTGCGCCAGCGCCGAGCCCAGCCACAGGGTCAGCAACAGCAGCAAAACCGTGGCCATAAACAGGGTGGCGCGGGTGCCGGTGGCGGTGACCGGAAAACCCAGCAGCGTGGTAAAACCGGTGAAGCCGTTGTTGCCGCCAAACCCGGTCTCGTTGCGAAAGAACAGCAGCATACCGGCATAGGTCAGGGCCTGGGTCATGATCGAGAAATAGACCCCTTTGATCTTCGAGCGAAAGGCAAACCAGCCGAAAACCAGGGCCAGCAGACCGGGAACCAGCACCACCAGCGCCATCGCCCAGGCGAAATGCTGCGTGCCCCACCAGAACCAGGGCAGCTCGCTCCAGGAGAGAAAAGACATAAACGCCGGCAGACCGTCGCCCGCCGCCTGGCGCATCAGGTACATCCCCATGGCGTACCCGCCGAGGGCAAAGAAAATCCCGTGCCCCAGCGACAGCATGCCCGCATAGCCCCAGACCAGATCCAGCGCCACCGCCACAATGGCGTAGCAGAGGATTTTGCCGCTCAGCGTCAGCAGCCAGCTCGGCACCGCCAGCGGATGCGATGCCGGCAGCAGCGCCAGGAATGGCATACTCAGCAGCCCCAGCACCAGCAGGATCCCCAGCCAGCGCAGAGGCCGCGGCGCGCGCTGCGCCAGCGTTAAGGTGATTGGTTGGCTCATCAGTCAATAACCCTCCCTTTCAGCGCGAACAGACCCTGCGGGCGTTTCTGAATAAACAGAATAATCATCACCAGGATCAGGATCTTGCCCAGCACCGCGCCCATCTGGGGTTCGAGAATTTTGTTGAAAATGCCCAGCCCAAAGGCCGCCGCCACGCTGCCGGCCAGCTGGCCGACGCCGCCCAGCACCACCACCAGAAACGAGTCGATGATGTATCCCTGACCCAGTTCAGGCCCGACGTTGCCAAGCTGCGACAGCGCCACGCCGCCCAGTCCGGCAATACCGGAGCCGAGGCCAAAAGCCAGCATATCCACCCGCCCGGTAGGCACGCCGCAGCAGGCGGCCATCGCCCGGTTCTGCGTCACGGCGCGGACGTTCATCCCCAGACGGGTACGATTCAGGATGAGCCAGGTAAAACACAGCACCAGCAGGACGAACGCCAGCACCGCCAGCCGGTTCCACGGCAGGATCAGGTTCGGCAGGACCTGCACGCCGCCGGAGAGCCAGGCCGGGTTTGCCACCTCCACGTTCTGCGCGCCAAACAGCATCCTCACCAGCTGGATAAGCATCAGGCTGATCCCCCAGGTGGCGAGCAGCGTTTCCAGCGGCCGACCATACAGATGACGAATAATGGTGCGCTCCAGCGCCATGCCGATCCCGGCGGTCACCAGAAACGCCACCGGCAGCGCGACCAGCGGATAAAAGGCCAGCCATTGCGGCGCGAGCTGCGCCAGCGCCTGCTGTACCAGCCAGCAGCTGTAGGCGCCGATCATTAACATCTCACCGTGGGCCATGTTAATCACCCCCAGCAGGCCATAGGTGATCGCCAGCCCCAGCGCGGCCAGCAACAGCACCGATCCCAGCGACAGCCCCATAAAGGCCTGGCCCAGCAGATCGCCGAGCAGCAGACGATGTTTGATCTTTTGCAGGCTGTCGCTGGCCGCCTCGCGCACCGCCGCATCCGGCTCATGCTGGGCATCGGTAAAGGGGATCAGCAGCGCCTGGGTTTCCGGGTCCGCGGAATGGCCGAGCAGCGTCACGGCGGCCAGCCGCGCGCTGGCCTCAGGCTGAGTCAACTGCAGGCGCGCCAGCGCCACCTCCAGCAGACCCCGCACATTATCATCGGTTTCCGCCTGCAGCCGCTGTTGCAGCAGCGCGGCCATGGCCGGGGTCGCTTCCCGCTGTAGCGTTCGTGCGGCGGAAGCTCTCTCCGTGACGTTGTCACTTAAAATAAGGTGGCTGGCCAGCGCGCCGGCAGCCAGATTGCGCAGCCTGTTGGTCAGACGGACCGGTCGGGTTTCGCCCTGCGGCGCGGCGACAGCGCCCAATGGCTGTAATCCGCCCTGTCGGGTGCGGAAAGCATGTTTTCCGTCGTCCATCACCAGGCTCTCGGTGGTCAACGCCCGCAGCAGCGGCAGACGATCCGCCTGCGGCGCTGCCGCCCACTGGGTCAACAGCTGCGCCTGCTGGCTGCGACTGGCGGCAACGAAGTCGTCCGCCTCCGCGGCCTGCGCCCGCCATGGCAGCAGGATCAGCAGTAGCGCCAACACACTCATGAGACGCAATGCGTTCATGTCGTTCTCCTCTGGTCAGCGGCCGACGGGCGCTATGCTCCAGCCCCGTCGGCCCTGGCGCTTACTGGCTGACGGTTTTCACCGGATGGTCAGGTTTCTTATCGTTACCGGGGATCCACGGACTCCACGGCTGCGCGCGAACGGGTTTATCGGTCTGCCAGACCACGTTGAACTGACCGTTGCCTTCAATTTCACCAATCATCACCGGCTTATGCAGATGATGGTTGGTGGCATCCATGGTCAGGGTAAAACCGGACGGCGCGTTGAAGGTCTGCCCGGCCATCGCCTCGCGCACTTTATCGACATCGGTGGTGCCCGCTTTGGTCACCGCCTGCGCCCACATATGCAGACCCACCCAGGTCGCTTCCATCGGATCGTTGGTCACCACCGTATCGGCATTCGGCAGCTTGTGCGCTTTGGCGTACGCGCGATAGTCGGCGACGAAGGCTTTGTTGGTCGGATTATCGACGGACTCAAAGTAGTTCCATGCCGCGAGGTTGCCGACCAGCGGTTTGGTATCGATGCCGCGCAGCTCCTCTTCCCCCACCGAGAAGGCCACCACCGGCACATCGGTCGCTTTCAGACCCTGGTTAGCCAGCTCTTTGTAGAACGGCACGTTGGAATCGCCATTGATGGTGGAGACCACTGCCGTTTTGCCACCGGCGGAGAATTTTTTGATATTGGCGACGATGGTCTGGTAATCGCTGTAGCCGAACGGGGTGTAGACCTCCTCGATATCTTTGTCCTGGATCCCTTTGGCATGCAGGAAGGCGCGGAGGATCTTGTTGGTGGTGCGCGGATAGACGTAGTCCGTCCCCAGCAGGAAGAAACGTTTGGCGCCGCCGCCATCCTCACTTAGCAGGTATTCCACCGCCGGGATAGCCTGCTGGTTAGGCGCCGCGCCGGTATAGAAGACGTTGGGGGACATCTCTTCCCCTTCATACTGCACCGGGTAGAACAGCAGGCCGTTCAGCTCCTCAAACACCGGCAGCACCGATTTACGTGAGACCGATGTCCAGCAGCCAAACACCACCGCCACTTTATCCTGGGCCAGCAGCTGGCGTGCCTTCTCGGCAAACAGCGGCCAGTTGGAGGCCGGGTCGACCACCACCGGCTCCAGCTTCTTGCCCAGTACCCCGCCTTTGGCGTTGATGTCGTCGATGGCCATCAGCGCGACGTCCTTCAGCGGCGTTTCGGAAATCGCCATCGTTCCCGAGAGCGAATGCATGATCCCGACTTTGATGGTGTCGGCGGCATAGGCCTGGAATGAAAGACCCATAGCCATTACAGAGGCGGAGAGTGCAAAAGCTTTTAATAACGTTCTACGTTGCATGATTCACTCCTGAGTAGCGCAAAAATAAAGAATTAACAGCTAACCAGAGGTGATAAGGCAAAAACGGTGCCAGGTTGTGAAAACAGCAGGATGCGGGACAGGTGGGCGGCGGAGACGGTGGGGACGGCAGCGTTGCCTCATCACGGTGCAACGCTGCGCTAAGAAAGTTATTACCAGACGTCGGCGGCGATCGACGTCACCAGTCGGACTTTTTGCCACTGCTGGTCTTCGCTGAGGGCATTGCCCTCTTCCGTAGAGGCGAAACCGCACTGCGGACTCAGGCAAATCTGCTCGAGCGGCACATACTGCGCGGCCTCAGCGAGACGCGCTTTCACCCCCTGCGGATTCTCCAGCTCGCCATTTTTGGTGGTGATCAGTCCGAGAACCACCTGCTGATGGCCAGGACGAATAAAGCGCAGCGGCGCGAAATCCCCGGAGCGGTCGTTGTCGTACTCAAGGAAGAAGGCATCGACATTGACGCCGCCAAACAGCACCTCGGCCACCGGCTCGTAACCGCCTTCCGAGATCCAGGTTGAACGGAAGTTACCCCGACAGACGTGCAGGCCCACCGTCAGATCGGCCGGCTTACCTTCCAGCGCCTGGTTCAGCACCCGGGCATAAATGCGCGCCAGCGCATCCGGATCGTCGCCGCGCTCGCGTACCTGCTGACGCTGGGCATCGGAGCACAGGTAGGCCCACACGGTATCGTCCAGCTGCAGATAGCGGCAGCCGGCGTCATAAAACGCGCGGATCGCGTCGCGCCAGGTGGTGGCCAGATCGTCAAAGTAGTCGCTAAGATCCGGGTAGACCGTGGCATCAATATCTTTCCGCCCGCCGCGGAAGTGCAGCACGCTCGGGCTGGGAATGGTCATCTTCGGCTGCGCGTCGCCGCTGATGCTTTTCAGATAGCGGAAGTCCTCCAGCATCGGGTGGTCGCCAAACGCCAGCTTGCCGGTGACGCGAACGCCGTGCGCTTTGGTCTGCACGCCGTTAAACTGGATCCCCTGCTCGGCATCGTAACGTTCAACGCCCTGCAGGCCATCGAAGAAATCGAAATGCCACCATGCGCGCCGAAACTCACCGTCGGTGACCACATGCAGGCCGCAGTCGCATTGCTGCTGAACCAGATGACGGATCGCGTTATTCTCAATTTCGCGTAGCTGACCGGCGTCGATAATCCCCTCAGCCAGCTGCTGACGCGCCTGTTTAATGCTGTCCGGGCGCAAAAAACTGCCGACGATGTCTGCGCGGAACGGGGCCTGTTGACGTTGCATGCTGTCTCCTTAGCGGCGGGCGCGTTAGTTGCCCACCGTGATAGTTCATTATTTGAATCTTTAGACTTCTGGATGGCTATATGTCCAGATACTGGCATGCAGAGTGGTGGGTCGCAAACGAGAATATTTCATGGTGCATGAAAAATTTTCATTTACCGGAAACAAACGCATAGCCCTCATCTTCCCAGCCGGTGAGTCCGCCGAGCATCATTTTCACCGGCCGCCCCAGCTCAGCCAGCTTCAGCGCGGCAACGTCAGCACCGTTGCAGTGCGGCCCGGCGCAGTAGACCACAAAGAGGGTCTCCGCCGGCCAGGCGGCCATTCGCTCGGCGGTGATCTGGCTGTGCGGGAGATGCTCCGCGCCTGGCAAGTGACGTCTGGCGAAGGCTTCCTCGCTGCCGACCACGTGCAGCAGGACAAAGTCGACCTCGCCGGCACGCTGGGCGCTGTGCACATCGGCGCAGTCGGTCTCAAGATGCAGCTTATGGCGGAACCAGCGGATAGCCTCAGCGGAAGCGGCAGGGGGAAATTGGGTTACTACACTCATGGCGTCTTCTCCTTGTCTGTGATAACACTACTTTACTGACGCCCATCACCCTGATCTGCCGACAACCATGACAGAAAACGCTAACATCCTGACAACCCCTTCTGTGACACCGTCACGTCATCAGGTGGTCGCCCTCGCCTACGATGGCCTGTGCACCTTTGAGTTTGGCGTAGCCGTGGAGATCTTCGGCCTGCCGCGCCCGGAAATGGGCGACAACTGGTACCAGTTCGCCGTCGCCGCCGTCGATGAAGGGCCGCTGTGCGCTACCGGCGGCATCCGCCTGATGACTGACGGCGGCCCTGAACTTCTCGCCCAGGCGGATACGATTGTGGTCCCCGGCTGGCGCGGTGTCGACGCCCCGGTCCCCGAGGCGCTGTGCGCCGCCCTCGTTGCCGCCCACGCCCGCGGATGCCGGATTATTTCCATCTGTTCCGGGGTGTTCGTTCTCGCCGCCGCCGGGCTGCTCAATGGCCGCCAGGCAACGACCCACTGGCGCTACACCGCGGCGCTGCAGTCGCGTTTCCCGCAGATCCAGGTGGTGGAAGATGTGCTCTACGTGGGCGATGCTTTGCTGATGACTTCCGCCGGCAGCGCGGCGGGGATCGACCTTTGTCTGCATCTGGTGCGCGAGGATTTCGGCAGCGAAGCCGCCAACGTCGTCGCCCGCCGCCTGGTGGTCTCTCCCCATCGCGACGGCGGTCAGACGCAGCAGGTCCTGCGCCCGGTAGCCCGCAGCCGGGAGAGCCAGCGCCTTGGGCAGCTGTTTGACTATCTGCACCAGCATCTTGCCGCCAGCCATACCGTCGCTTCCCTCGCCCAGCGCGCCGGCATGGGGACGCGCACCTTTTTGCGCCGCTTTGAGGAGGCCACCGGTAAAACACCCGCCCGCTGGCTGCTGGACGAGCGGCTGCTGCGCGCCCGCCAGCACCTGACGGAGAGCACGATGTCCATCGATCAGATCGCTGAGCGCTGCGGGTTTGCCAGCGCCGGCACCCTGCGTCACCATTTTCGCCAGCACTTCGCGCTCAGTCCGCTGCAGTACCGGAAACAGTTTGCTACTTCTCCGATTGCAAAATCGTCGCGGCAACGGACAATAGACGGCCACAGTAAACGGGTCGCCAGGAGGGTCGATGATGAAGAAAGAGTGTCGGGTAGTGATCTATAAAGAGGGGCTGCTGGGCAGCCTGTTTTTTGGCGAAGCCAAGGCTGACCCTGACAAAATGAGCCAGTTTCTCAGCAGCTATACCCGTGAGGGATGGGAAGTGAAAACCATGTCGGTGGAGCGCCGCCGCACCGCCCTGTTCTGGTCGCGGGAAGCGTATCTTTTCGTGCTCGAACGCCCCCTCTGACAGCCTGCGCCTGGTTTACACGTTTAAGCCAGGCGTTCCTGAGCGCCTGCTTTCAGGGCCGACGGATATAGCCCTGCTCCTGCATGTTGTGCATGCCCTCCTCGCTGGCGCAGACCATGCCAGTGGTCAGCATGGCAAAACCAAAGCGCTGATAAAACGTAATTTTATCGGCGACCGCATAGATAAAAATTTTGCCAAAGGGAAGCAACTGCTCCCGGATGGCCAGCATCAGCTGTTGCCCGTAACCCTGCCCCTGACGTTCGGGGACGATCGCCACATCCGCCAGATAGCTGCTCCAGGTGCAATCGCTGATGGCTCGCGCCACGGCAATCAACTGGCCGTTCTCATAGCCAAACCAGCAGAAGGTGCTCTGGCGGAACGCCTGCTCCAGTTGCTGAACATCGCGCTCATTCAATCCGGCCTCGGCGATAATGGTTCGCACCCGCTGCCAGTCCACCCGCGCGATCGCCTCTTTACCCTCTATCACCATCATACCCTTGCCTCCCGTCGTCTCCCGGATGGAGCCCCGGAAGCAAGATCTAGCATGCCGCGGCAGGATATGCCAGGCGGAAAGGCGAACGGAAGAAAACGGTAGAGGCGGGCGACGGCAAAAAAAAACCGCCATATGACTGGCGGTAAATCAATGCTTGCATGGATAGATTGTGTTTTGCATTTTTCGCAGACAGATAATCCTGACCTCTCTACGTTTGATGACGAGGTTAACAGAGTCAACCTCAATAAAGCCTCAACGGCCTGCGCTAAAGTTTTTCCACCAGCGCTTTCAGTTGCGCGAGGGTCTGCTGCTGATCCTCCGCAACGGCGGCGGGCCAGGCCGACTGGCGCACAATAAGCCGGGTCGGCAGCAGTTCGCGGATCCGCAGCTGCGGGGCCGCCATCAGGGCGATCAGCCGTTCCACCGCCCGCTTGCCCAGCAGATCGAAGTCCTGCGCCACCGTGGTGAGCGGCGGCTGGAAGTAGAGACTGTCGGCGGTGTCGTCATAGCCGGTCACCGATACCGCCCGGCTACCGCTGCGATTAAGCTGGGCGAGCGCGCTGAGCACGCCGAGCGCCATTTGATCGTTCGCCACCACAATCGCGCTGATCCGCGGCTGCAGATGCAGCAGCTCAAACGTTTTTTGCCAGCCGCTGGCGGCGCTCCAGTCGCCGAACACCGTTGTTGAGCGAGCGATATTCAGACTGTGCAGCGCCTCGCGCCAGCTGGCGAGGCGCAGACGGGCGGAAACCGAACTTTCCGGCCCCGCCAGCAGGCCGAATTCGCGATGCCCCAGCTCCCACAGGTGGCGTACGCAGGCTCCGCAGCCGTCGCGGTGGTCGAAGCGCACGCAGCAGACATCGGCCTCCGGAGAGACATCAAGAAACAGGCAGGCCATATCCGGGTTCTCTTGCACCAGCCGCTCGGCGGTGGCGCTCTCCAGGGGCAGACTGACGATCACCCCGCGAATATGCTGGGCGCGCAGCTCATCCAGCCGCGCCTGCAGCGCGACAAAATCGGCCTGCGCCGGCATCGCTATCGCCACTTCCAGCTGATGCAGGCTGGCATGGCTTTTTATCGCGGCGGCGATCTGCGAGGGGGCATGCAGCGTCAGCGAGGCGGTAATTAACCCGATGGAGGGCGCCGCCTTGCCGGCAAGCAGTTGCGCCGAGCGGTTAGGCACGTAGTGCAGCGTCTGCATCGCGCGGATCACCTGCTCCCGGGTGCGGGCTGACACCACCTCAGGACGGTTCAGCACCCGGGAGACCGTCTGTTGGGAGACCCCCGCCGCGCGGGCGACATCCTCAAGGGTTGCGGTACGACGCGGCATCTTTTCTCCTCAGCGATAACAATGTCGTGCGCTAACATTTTATGTTTAACGCGCGACAAAAAACAGCGTTTTGCCCCCGCTTTCGTGATCGTCTGTTCATTTCATTTTCAGCGTGATTGCTGGAAAAAACAAATTACCCGATAACGTTAATCATCCTGTTTAGCGAACGACATTTTCTGACTTACCGGGGATTAAAATGCAAATTAGCGATACCGGCCACAGCCATATGCCCGACTTTCACGCCGTCCTCGCCCGTGAAGACTGGCAGAACCAGACCATTACCCACCTTAACCGCCTGCCGGCGCATCCCGCTTTCGCCAGCTGGCGCGATGAGCTTGCCGCCCGGGATAACCATCCCTCCACACGCCGCCGTCAGCTGGACGGCGAGTGGCAGTTCGCTTACGCCCGCAGCCCGTTCGCCGTCGATGCGCAGTGGCTGACGCAGGATCTGCCGGACAGCCGCGGCACGCCAGTGCCTTCCAACTGGCAGATGGAGGGCTATGACGCGCCGATCTACACCAACGTCCGCTATCCCATCGATACCACGCCACCGCGGGTGCCGGAGGATAACCCGACCGGCTGTTATTCCCTGCACTTTACGGTTGAGGACACATGGCGCGAGAACGGGCAAACGCAGATTATTTTCGATGGCGTCAACTCGGCGTTTCATCTGTGGTGCAATGGCGTCTGGGTCGGCTATTCGCAGGACAGTCGCCTGCCGGCAGCGTTCGATCTCAGCCCCTTCCTGCGCCCGGGCGACAACCGCCTGTGCGTGATGGTCATGCGCTGGAGCGCCGGCAGCTGGCTGGAAGACCAGGATATGTGGCGGATGAGCGGCATTTTCCGCTCGGTGTGGCTGCTGAATAAGCCGCAGCAACGGCTATGCGACGTGCAGTTGACGCCAGCCCTCGACGCCCTCTACCGCGATGGCACTCTGCAGGTCCAGGCGACCGTCGAAGCGACAGAGGCGGCCCTTGCCGGGCTCAGCGTCGGGGTTAGCCTGTGGCGTGGCGAGGGGCAGGTCGCCGCCGGGCGGCAGCCGTTAGGCACCCCGGCGGTGGATGAACGCGGCCACTACGCGGAACGGGTCGATTTTGCTCTGGCGGTGACGGCGCCGGCGCACTGGAGCGCGGAAACTCCAAACTGTTATCGCGCCGTGGTCACCCTGTGGCGCGGCGACGAACTACTGGAGGCCGAAGCATGGGACATCGGTTTTCGCCGCATCGAGATTGTCGATGGCCTGCTGCGTCTCAACGGCAAACCGCTGCTGATCCGCGGCGTTAACCGCCATGAGCATCATCATTTGCGCGGTCAGGTGGTCACCGAGGCGGATATGGTGCAGGACATTCTGTTGATGAAGCAGAACAACTTTAACGCCGTGCGCTGCTCGCACTACCCCAACGCGCCGCGCTGGTATGAACTCTGCAACCGCTACGGTCTGTACGTGGTCGATGAAGCTAATATTGAAACCCACGGGATGGTGCCGATGAATCGGCTGTCCGACGATCCGGCGTGGCTGCCAGCCTTCAGCGCCCGCGTCACCCGGATGGTACAGAGCAACCGCAACCATCCGTGCATTATCATCTGGTCGCTGGGCAACGAGTCCGGCGGCGGCGGCAACCACGAAGCGCTGTACCACTGGCTGAAACGCAACGACCCGAGCCGTCCGGTGCAGTACGAGGGCGGCGGCGCGGATACCACCGCCACCGATATTATCTGTCCGATGTACGCCCGCGTCGAACGCGACCAGCCGATCCCGGCGGTACCCAAATGGGGGATCAAAAAATGGATCAGCCTGCCCGGCGAGCAGCGGCCGCTGCTCCTTTGCGAATATGCCCACGCGATGGGCAACAGCCTCGGCAACTTCGCCGATTACTGGCAGGCCTTCCGCGAGTATCCGCGATTACAGGGCGGGTTTATCTGGGACTGGGCCGACCAGGCGATCCGCAAAATCTTTGACGACGGCAGCGTCGGCTGGGCCTATGGCGGCGACTTTGGCGATAAGCCTAACGATCGCCAGTTCTGTATGAACGGTCTGGTGTTTCCCGATCGCACGCCGCATCCGTCGCTGGTGGAGGCGAAGCACGCCCAGCAGTATTTTCAGTTCACGCTGCTGTCGACCGCGCCGCTGCGGGTGCGCATCACCAGCGAATACCTGTTCCGTCCAACCGATAACGAAGTGGTGCGCTGGCAGGTGCAGTCGGCCGGTGAAACCCTGTATCACGGCAACCTGACCCTGGCGCTGCCCCCTGAGGGCAGCGACGAGATAACGCTGCTTGACAGCCTGATCCTGCCTGAAGGCGCCCGCGCGGTGTGGCTGACGCTGGAGGTGACCCAGCCCCGGGCGACCGCCTGGTCAGAAGCGGAACACCGCGTCGCCTGGCAACAGTTTCCCCTGCCCGCCCCGCTGGCGCTGCCGGCGCCCACGGTGTCTGCCGGCGCTCCGGATCTTATCGTCAGCGACGAGGTCTGGCAGATCCGCGCCGGTTCGCAATGCTGGACCATCGATCGCCGGACGGGTCTGCTGAGCCGCTGGTCGGTTGGCGGTCAGGAGCAGCTGTTGACCCCCCTGCGTGACCAGTTTATTCGCGCGCCGCTCGACAACGACATCGGGGTCAGCGAAGTAGAGCGTATCGACCCCAACGCCTGGGTGGAGCGCTGGAAAAGCGCCGGCCTGTACGATCTTGAGGCGCACTGCGTCCAGTGCGACGCGCAGCGCCTGGCAAATGAAACCCTCGTCGACTGCCGCTGGCACTATCTGCGCGGCGAAGAGGTAGTGATTGTCAGCCACTGGCGCATGCACTTCACCGCGGACGGTACGCTGCGGCTGGCGGTGGACGGCGAACGGGCAGAAACCCTGCCGCCGCTGCCGCGGGTCGGGCTGCACTTCCAGGTGGCGGATCAGCAGGCGCCGGTGAGCTGGCTGGGGCTGGGGCCGCATGAGAACTACCCCGACCGGCGGAGCAGCGCCTGCTTCGCCCGCTGGGAGCAGCCGCTGGCGGCGATGACGACGCCCTACATCTTCCCGACGGAAAACGGCCTGCGCTGTGATACCCAGGCGCTGGACTGGGGACGCTGGCACGTCAGCGGTCATTTCCACTTCTCCGTTCAGCCGTGGAGTACCCGTCAGCTGATGGAGACCGACCACTGGCACAAGATGCAGGCCGAAGACGGCGTGTGGATCACCCTCGACGGCCTGCATATGGGGGTGGGCGGCGATGACTCCTGGACCCCCAGCGTGCTACCGCAGTGGCTCCTGAGTCAAACGCGCTGGCAGTACGAGGTCTTTTTGCGTTGCCTTTAATCCGTGGGGGCGACAGCCCCCACCCTACAAACAGAATAACAAGGGATCATGGTGATGAAATTCTCTGAACTGGCGCCACGAGAACGGCATAATTTTGTCTATTTCCTGCTGTTCTTTTTCTTTTACTATTTCATTATGTCGGCCTACTTTCCGTTTTTTCCGGTGTGGCTGGCGGACGTTAACCATTTAACCAAAACGGAAACCGGGATCGTTTTCTCGTCTATTTCGTTATTCGCCATTATTTTCCAGCCGGTGTTTGGCCTGATGTCGGATAAGCTCGGCCTGCGCAAACATCTGCTGTGGACTATTACGGTGCTGTTAATTCTGTTCGCACCGTTCTTTATTTTCGTTTTTTCACCGCTGCTGCAAATGAATATTATCGCCGGGGCGCTGGCGGGCGGGATCTATCTGGGGATTGTTTTCTCCAGCGGCTCCGGGGCGGTGGAAGCCTATATCGAACGCGTCAGCCGGGCCAACCGCTTTGAATATGGCAAAGTGCGGGTCGCAGGCTGCGTCGGCTGGGCGCTGTGCGCCTCGATAACCGGCGTGCTGTTCGGCATCGATCCCAACATCACCTTCTGGATCGCCTCCGGTTTTGCGCTGGTGCTCGGTCTGCTGCTCTGGTTGTCGCGACCGGAAAGCAGCAACAGCGCCGAGGTTATCGAAGCGCTGGGCGCCAATCGCCAGGCCTTTTCGCTGCGCACGGCGGCAGAGCTGCTGCGTATGCCGCGCTTCTGGGGCTTTATCGTCTATGTGATCGGCGTCGCCAGCGTCTATGACGTGTTTGACCAGCAGTTCGCCAACTTTTTCAAAAGCTTTTTCGCCAGCCCGCAGCGTGGTACCGAAGTGTTTGGCTTTGTTACCACCGGCGGCGAACTGCTCAACGCGCTAATTATGTTCTGCGCCCCGGCCATCGTTAACCGCATCGGCGCCAAAAACGCCCTGCTGACGGCGGGGATGATCATGTCGGTGCGTATTCTCGGGTCGTCTTTTGCCTCATCGGCGGTGGAGGTGGTGATCCTCAAGATGCTGCATATGTTTGAGATCCCCTTCCTGCTGGTCGGGACCTTTAAATATATCTCCTCCGCCTTTAACCCGCGGCTCTCGGCCACCCTGTTTCTGATCGGCTTTAACCTGTCGAAACAGCTTTCCGGGGTGGTGCTTTCCGCCTGGGTCGGCCGGATGTACGACACCGTCGGCTTCCATCAGGCTTATTTGATCCTCGGGTGTATCACCCTGAGCTTCACCCTGCTCTCGTTCTTTACCTTACGGGGAGGGAAAAATCTGCTGCCTGCAGCGGGGACGCAGACCCCCGCCTGACTCCGGCGCCCCCGTCAGGGACGACGGGATTCACTCGGCAATCCGCGTCTCCCCGCCGCGATTCTCCAGGGCATAGCGCTGACAAGGCGCCCCGGCGGCAATCAGCTCCGCCAGCTCTGCCGAGTGGCTGGTCAGCCAGATCTGGCTGTAGCGCGAGGCCTCGATAATCAGCCGGGCCAGCGCGGGCAACATGTCGCGATGCAGGCTGTTCTCCGGTTCATTGATCGCCAGAAAGGCCGGCGGGCGCGGGCTGAGCAGCGCAACGGCGAGGCACAAAAAGCGCAGCGTACCGTCAGACATCTCCGCCGCCAGCAGCGGGCGGCGGATCCCCTCGCGACGCATTTTCAGGGCGAAACGTGACTGCTCGTTTTCACAGTAAAACTGGCAGCCAGGAAAGGCGTCGGCGAGGATCTCGTGCAAAATCTCTTCCGCGCCGATCTCGACAATGGTCTGAAAGGCGGCCGCCAGATTATGGCCATCGCTGTCGAGCACTGGCGAACGGTACCCCACGGCCGGCTGACGCAGCGGCGAATGGCGGCCGATAGCGAATTCATGATAAAACCGCCAGCGGCGCAGGGTTTCCCGCACTCGCGACACCTCGGGAAAACGATGCGGTTCGCCGAGCTGACCGAACACCGACTCGTTTTCATAGATGCTCTCAGTGAACGTACTTTTCTCCCCCGTCACATCGACGAGAAACGCCGCCTGATTCTTACGCTGCAGTATGCGGGAGGAAGGCCGGCGGGAGTAGCCGGCCAGCCAGATATTCTCTTCTTTAACGATGGGATCGAGCATGAACTGCGTCGGATAGGGCAATTTTTCCGGGAAACCTATCTGCAGCTCATAATCGAAGCTGTCGGTCCGGCAGGCGATCTGCAGCCGCCGGGGATGACGATCAACGGGCGAACGCTCCCCGGACCACATCATATTCTCCAGACCGCCCTCTTCGCTGATAAACCCCGACAGCCTGCCGTCAGCGGCGGCGGTCAGCAGGTGGATGGC
This sequence comes from Klebsiella sp. PK18, assembly GCF_057784655.1. Taxonomy (NCBI): domain Bacteria; kingdom Pseudomonadati; phylum Pseudomonadota; class Gammaproteobacteria; order Enterobacterales; family Enterobacteriaceae; genus Klebsiella; species Klebsiella sp. PK18. Next base: position 2,781,707 of record NZ_CM173493.1, read on the forward strand.
GTTATAAATATTGGATTTGCCGCAGCCGTTGGGGCCGAAGACAATGTTCAGCGGCCCGAGCTCCAGCGCGATATCCCTGACCGAGCGAAAGTTTTGAATACGGATGTACTGAATCATCATGGGTCCTGCCCTGGAAATAGAAGGCTGCCACAGTAGCATAGCGGCGCCAGGGTTACCTTCTCACGCCCTCATTCGGGCAGGGTTTAACAGAACATTTTTTTCATTCCACGGGTCAGGGCGACCCGCGTCAGCTTGTCGCTATCCTGATGGGCTTCACTGAAGACGCCAAAATAATAGCGTTCATCGTCAATGGTTTGACTGACAATACGATAGCTCAGCGGTTGCCCGGATGGGGCACCGTACTGAGCAGGCGTCACCGAGACCTCGGTCGCGTCATCGGCGACGCTGACCAACAGCCCGTCGGCCTTACCTCCCACCAGCATGACCTTAATTATCGGGTGCACCAGTTCCTCCCGGGATGGCGTATATCATTGGCGAACCGCGGAGTGCGGCGGGCATTGTCGTCAACAAACGGCGCCAGCCTGAGTGCGGCATTACGTACTTTCTTATAGTTCATCGCGGCCTTGAGTCAAAAAATAGCGTGCTGAGGCTGGGCTAAATATTGATTATTCGAAATAAAAGATGACAAATGATGAAGGAAAAAAGAGGAATTGTGAATCAGCAAAACGCCGGGTTATTCTTATTTGTCGCCCCTTTGCTCGCCCTTATCGGCCCTCACTCAAGGAAGTATTGCGGTTATGCGTTATGTTCGCCTGTGTGTTATCTCCCTGTTAGCCACCCTGCCACTGGCGGTAGACGCCGGTCCACAGCCGCTTGAGCAGATTAAACAAAGCGAAAGCCAGCTGTCGGGCCGCGTGGGGATGGTGGAAATGGATCTGGCCAGCGGCCGCACGCTGGCCGCCTGGCGCGCCGATGAACGCTTTCCCATGGTGAGCACCTTTAAAGTGCTGCTGTGCGGCGCGGTGCTGGCGCGGGTGGATGCAGGGGTCGAACAACTGGATCGGCGGATCCACTACCGCCAGCAGGATCTGGTGGACTACTCCCCGGTCAGCGAAAAACACCTTGTCGACGGGATGACGATCGGCGAACTCTGCGCCGCCGCCATCACCCTGAGCGATAACAGCGCTGGCAATCTGCTGCTGGCCACCGTCGGCGGCCCCGCGGGATTGACTGCCTTTCTGCGCCAGATCGGTGACAACGTCACCCGTCTTGACCGCTGGGAAACGGCACTGAATGAGGCGCTTCCCGGCGACGCGCGCGACACCACCACCCCGGCCAGCATGGCCGCCACGCTGCGCAAACTACTGACCGCGCAGCATCTGAGCGCCCGTTCGCAACAGCAACTCCTGCAGTGGATGGTGGACGATCGGGTTGCCGGCCCGCTGATCCGCGCCGTGCTGCCGCCGGGCTGGTTTATCGCCGACAAAACCGGGGCTGGCGAACGGGGTGCGCGCGGCATTGTCGCCCTGCTCGGCCCGGACGGCAAACCGGAGCGCATTGTGGTGATCTATCTGCGGGATACCCCGGCGAGTATGGCCGAGCGTAATCAACATATCGCCGGGATCGGCGCAGCGCTGATCGAGCACTGGCAACGCTAACCCGGCGGTACCGTGCGTTAGCCGGCCCGCAGCACCTCGCAGGCGTGCCGGGCGATATGACTGGCGGCGGCATCGGACAGATGCCGATCGGTAATAATAGTGGTGAACCGGGTCAAGGGTAACGCCATAAAGGTGGCCACCTGATTGTATTTCGAACTGTCGCACAGCAGGATGCTTCTCGCGCTGACCTGGCTGACGGTCTCCTTGACGGTAACCTTGTTCTCATCAGGGGTGAAAATACCGCGACTGTCCCAGCCGCTGGCGGAGATGAAGGCCGTATCGATAGCCAGGTGGCGTAACGTTCGCGCCGCCGATTCGCCCACGCAGGAGCGGTTCTCCCGGCACAGGGTACCGCCGGTGTGGATCACGCCGCACTGGCTGGCATCGATCAACAGTTGGGTTATCTCAAAATCATTGGTCACCACCTGCAGATCATCCCGGTCGAGGATCGCCCGCGCCAGCGCCAGGGTGGTGGTCCCGGCATCGAGATAGATACAGCTGTTTTTGGCGATGTGACTCGCCGCCAGCGCGCCAATCGCCTGTTTCTCCTCGCTCTGCAGCGTGCTTTTCACCAGATGACTGGGTTCCGTGGCCAGCCGGCTGACGGCGCGCACGCCGCCTGAGACGCTGACCAGCAGCCCCTGTTCCTCCAGTTTACTGACGTCCCGACGGATGGTCATATGGGACACGCCGAGGATCTCCGTCAGCTCATTGATGCTTACCGCCCCACGCTGCTCCACCAGGGCTAAAATACGCTGATGTCGTTCTATTGGAATCACCGCTCTCCCCTTACCATTTTTTCACACCAGGCGTCACCACACGGGCTGCGGACCTGGCGACACCCTGTGTTGTTATCGCGCTTTGCCGCTGTTTTTACGCTATTTTAGGGCAAGAATCGCCGTTGTGCAGCCTCTTTCCGCCTGTGAATTTTTTATATTCATGTGGGTTATTCGTGATAGCTCTCACATAAATTCACATTATAACGCTTTATTCTATCATTAAATCACATTAATTAACGAATATTCACAAGGAGACCATCATGGCTGCACACACTAACGTCTGCGTGATTGGACTGGGTTCAATGGGCATGGGCGCCGCCCGCGCCTGCCTGCAGGCGGGCCTGAACACCTGGGGCGTTGACATCAACCCCGACAACTGTCGCGCACTGCTGGCGGCGGGCGCCAAAGGCGCGGGCCCCAGCGCGGTGCCTTTCGCCGCTGACCTGGATGCGGTCGTCTTGCTGGTGGTCAATGCCGCCCAGGTGCGGGGGATCCTGTTCGGCGAAACCGGCCTCGCCGCCCATCTGAAGCCCGGCACCGTCGTGATGGTGTCGTCCACCATCGCCTCCGCCGATGCCCAGGCGATAGCCGTGGCGCTGGCGGAATACCAGCTATTGATGCTTGACGCGCCGGTATCGGGCGGCGCAGTGAAAGCGGCCGCTGGCGACATGACGGTGATGGCCTCCGGAAGCGATGCCGCCTTTGCCCGCCTCGCGCCGGTACTGGACGCCGTGGCCGGCAAAGTCTACCGCATCGGCAGCGACATCGGCCTTGGCTCGACGGTAAAGATTATTCATCAGCTGCTGGCTGGGGTGCATATCGCTGTTGCCGCCGAAGCGATGGCGCTTGCCGCCCGCGCCGGGATCCCGCTGGAGACGTTGTATGACGTGGTGACGCACGCGGCGGGTAATTCCTGGATGTTTGAGAATCGCATGCAGCACGTCCTGGATGGCGATTACTCGCCAAAATCCGCCGTCGATATTTTTGTCAAAGATCTCGGTCTGGTGAATGACACCGCCCGGGCGCTGACCTTCCCGCTGCCGCTCGCCACCACCGCGCTAAATATGTTCACCTCCGCCAGCAATGCCGGATTCGGCCGGGAAGATGACAGCGCGGTGATCAAGATTTTCAACGGCATCACCCTGCCGGGCCACAAACAGTGAGGAGAGACAACATGCAGCTTGGTGTCATTGCCGATGACTTCACCGGCGCCACGGATATCGCCAGCTTCCTCGTGCGCAACGGCATGCCGACGGTGCAACTGAATGGCGTGCCGACCCGCGATCTTCCGCTGACCAGCGAGGCGGTGGTCATCAGCCTGAAAACCCGCTCCTGCGCGGTGGAAATGGCCGTCAGCCAGTCGCTGGCCGCGCTGCGCTGGCTGCAGGCCCAGGGCTGTCAGCAATTCTACTTCAAGTACTGTTCCACGTTCGACAGCACCGCGCAGGGCAACATTGGCCCGGTGCTGGATGCTCTGCTGGCCGAGCTGGGTGAAACGCGGACGGTGATTTCCCCGGCGCTGCCGGTGAACGGCCGCACGGTCTATCAGGGGTATCTGTTTGTCGGCGAGCAACTGCTGAATGAGTCCGGGATGCGCCACCATCCGGTGACGCCGATGGAGGATGCGCACCTGGGCCGCTTGATTGAGCGCCAGGGGCGCGGAAAAGCCGCGCTGATTGCCTGGCCGATTGTCGCCCGGGGGCCGGAGGCGGTCGCCACCGCGCTGGCGACAATCAGCGATCCGGCGGTGCGCTATGTGGTGCTCGACGCCCTCAGTGAACAGGATTTGCTCACCCAGGGCGTGGCGCTGCGAGAGATGAAGCTGGTCTCCGGCGGTTCCGGTCTCGCCATCGGCCTCGCCCGCGACTGGGCGCAACGCCATGGCGCCAGGGGTGAAAGCGCTCAGGCGGGCATGCCGCTGGCCGGCCCGGCGGTGGTGCTCTCGGGCTCCTGCTCGGTGATGACCAACAGCCAGGTGGCGGCCTATCGTGAACAGGCCCCCGCCCGCGCCGTCGACTTAAGCGCCTGTTTTACCGATCTGGAGAGCTACGTCAGGACGCTGACTGACTGGGTGGACGCGCAGCGCGATGCGCCGCTGGCGCCGATGATCTATGCCACCACCGAGCCGCAAACGCTGCAGCGGATCCAGGCGCAGTATGGCGACAAGGCCAGCAGCGAACGGGTGGAACAGCTGTTTGCCGCCCTTGCCGCCGCCCTGAAGGCGAAAGGATTTACCCGGTTTATTGTGGCCGGAGGGGAAACATCGAGCATTGTGGCGCAGACGCTGGGGGTCGAGGCGTTCCATATTGGGCCGACCATCTCCCCCGGGGTGCCCTGGGTGCGTGACACCCGCCAGCCGCTCTCCCTGGCGCTGAAGTCAGGTAACTTCGGCGATATCCACTTCTTTGCCCGTGCCCAGCAGGAGTTTCGTCATGACTGAGCAACAGCTGCGAGATGAAATGGTGCAGATTGGCGCCTCGTTGTTTAGCCGCGGCTATGCCACCGGCTCCGCCGGCAATCTGTCGCTGCTGCTGCCGGACGGCAACCTGCTGGCGACGCCGACCGGCTCCTGCCTCGGCGAACTGCAGGCACAGCGGTTGTCGGTGGTGACGCTGCAAGGTGAATGGATCTCCGGCGACAAACCGTCGAAAGAGGTCACTTTTCACCGGGCGGTCTATTTGCACAACCCGGCCTGCAAGGCGATCGTCCACTTGCACAGCCACTATCTGACCGCGCTCTCCTGCCTGCAGGGGCTCGATCCGCACAACTGTATTCGTCCCTTTACCCCCTATGTGGTGATGCGTGTCGGCGACGTCCCGGTGGTTCCCTACTACCGGCCGGGCGATGACCGTATTGCCCAGGCGCTGGCCGGTCTGGCGCCCCGCTATAACGCCTTTTTACTGGCCAACCACGGTCCGGTGGTCACCGGCTCATCGCTGCGCGAAGCCACCAACAATACCGAAGAGCTGGAAGAGACCGCGCGGCTGATATTTACCCTCGGCAACCGTGAGATCCGCTACCTGACCACTGACGAAGTGGATGAACTGAGATAAAACCATGCCAAAATTTGCTGCTAATTTAACCATGCTGTTTACCGAACTGCCGTTCCTGGACCGGTTCGCCGCCGCTGCCCGCGCGGGTTTTGAAGCCGTGGAGTTTCTGTTTCCCTATGAGTATGAGGCCGGGGAAATTAAACAGCGCCTGCAGGAGAACCAGCTGCAGCTGGTGCTGTTCAATACCCCACCCGGCGAGGTCAACGCCGGAGAATGGGGGCTCGCCGCGGTGCCAGGCAGAAGCGCCGAGGCCCGCCAGCAGATCCAGCTGGCGCTGGAGTATGCCTGCCAGCTGGATTGCCCGCAGGTGCATATCATGGCCGGCGTGGTACAGCCGGGGATGGATCGCGCAGCCTGCGAAGCCGTGCTTATCGATAATCTGCGCTACGCGGCGGAGTGCTTTGCCCGCCACGACAAGCGGATACTCATCGAAGCGCTGAATCCCCAGACCAAACCGGGCTATCTCTACCACAGCCAATATCAAACGCTGGAGATGGTGAAACGGGTCGACAGGCCAAACGTCGCGGTGCAGTTAGATCTGTTTCACGCGCAGAAGGTGGACGGCAATTTAAGCCATCTCATTACCGAATATGCCGGCCAGTATCGCCATATTCAGATTGCCTCCCTGCCCGACCGTCATGAACCGGATGAGGGCGAAATAAACTATCCGTGGCTCTATGCGCTACTGGATAAAACCGGTTATGACGGCTGGATCGGCTGCGAATATATCCCCCGAGCAGACACGCTTTCCGGGCTGGGGTGGTTCTCGCCCTACCGGAAAAAATAAACGCCGTTTTCTAAAAAAATAACTCTCTGTACACCTGTTAATACCCGAGGCAAACCTATGTCGACATCGGCGCTGTTACTTATTGCGTTAGCCAGCGTAGTGCTGTTGCTCCTGTTGGTGATCAAGGCGAAAGCGCATCCTTTTGTGGCGCTCCTGATCGTCAGCCTGCTGGTGGCATTCGCCACCGGTATTCCGGCAGATAAAATTATTACCACCATTGAAAAAGGCATGGGCGGCCTGCTTGGTCACATCGCCAGCATTATTATTCTGGGCTCAATGCTGGGGGTGCTGATTGAAATGTCCGGCGGCGCCGAATCGCTGGCGAAAACGTTGACCGGCGTACTGGGCGCAAAACGGACCATTGCCGCCTTAACCATCGTGGCTTTTATTCTCGGCACGCCGGTCTTTTTTGAAGTCGGCTTTATCATCATCATTCCGTTAATTTACGGCTTCAGCAAAGTCGCCCACGTGTCGCCGCTGAAGTTTGGCCTGCCGATGGCCGGAGTGATGTTAACCGTGCACGTCGCGCTGCCCACCCACCCTGGCGCAGCGGCCGCGGCAGGCATTCTGCATAGCGATGTGGGCTGGCTGATGCTGGCGGGGATTGGAGTATCGATAGTCGTTGGTATCGTGGGTTATTTTGTCGCCCGGTTTATCAATCGGCGCCATTATCATCTGTCGATTAACGTGCTGGAACAGCAGCAAACAGCTGAAGTGCCGGACCTCTCCGTTAACGCGCAGCAGACCCGTCTGCCGCCGCCGAATGCGCTGGTTATCGGTGGACTGATCGTGGTGCCCATTATGCTGATTGTTTCCGGGACGCTGTGTCAGGCACTGCTGCTGCCGGAAAACGCGGTTCGCCAGCTGATGACCGTCATTGGTACCCCGCCGGTCGCCCTGCTGATCTCCCTGGGCCTGGCCAGCTGGACGCTGGGCATCCGTCGGCGGATGAGCCTGAAAAAGCTGGGCGAAGTCACCGGCAGCGCGATCCCCTCGTCGGCGGACGTGATCCTCGTCGCCGGCGCCGGCGGCGCCTTTGGCGGCGTACTGGTCGCCTCCGGCATCGGCAATGCCTTAGCCGAGGCGCTGGAGACAATTCATCTGCCGCTGATGCCCGCCGCCTTCCTGCTCTCGCTGGTACTCCGGGCCTCGCAGGGATCGGCCACCGTGGCGATCCTCACCACCTCCGGTCTGCTGTCTCAGGCGGTCATCGGGCTGGATCCGATTCAGCTGGTGCTGGTAACGCTGGCGACTTGCTTCGGCTCGCTCGGGTTATCGCACGTCAACGATGCCGGGTTCTGGGTCGTCACGCGCTATCTCGGGCTCTCGGTGCCGGACGGGTTAAAAACCTGGACCGTATTGACGACCATCATGGGGGTGACGGGCTTTCTGATCACCTGGCTGCTGTGGTTTGTGTTGTGATATTCGTGAAAGGTGGCCACCGGGCCACCTTTATTTGTCATCTGTTAGTTAGCCGGGCGCTGGCCGCGCTGTCACCTCACCAGACAGCGTCACCGGAATAAAATAGCGTACGCGATAGCGCCTTTCCGCCGCTGGCCCACCTTCCGTATGACGCTCGAGAAAGCATTCAATGTCGACTCCCTCCCGGCGGCTTGCTCCCAGCGCTGGCAGCAACTCCATATACAGATCGCTGGATAAACGGGCGTAACGCGCCCAACTGCCATAGAATTCAACGCCAACATACAGCCCAGGCCTTGTCGTCAACGTGCTGTTCGTCGTCAGCGCGGGCAACGCCCCTCGCTCCCGATGACAACCGACAAAAGCGTTAACCTCGACGTTAAGCTCATTGTTTCTCGCCGCATAATAATCGGATAACACAGAGAGACGGCCACCGCCGGCGGTAAAAAAACGGTCAACCTTTTGTCTGACAGCCGTCTTCGACGTGCTTTGCAATACCATATCCGACAGGCGCAGCTCATACTTCATTGGAGAGCCACGATAGACCCTCTCGGGCAGTGAACAGAAACGGGCCTGAGGCAGGCTCTCACCCTCCGGGTCGAATTTCTTTAACAGCAAAGCCGTGTCCCAGTGCACGGCGCAACGGTATTCCCGTGGCGAGAGCGAGAAGCGCTTCTTAAACTCCCGGGAAAAAGTCTGCGGCGAGTCATAGCTTAACTGCCAGGCAATGGCGGCGATCGGTTGCCGTGTTAATCGCAGACTCACCGCCGCGATGGTCAACCGCCGCAGCCGGATATACTGCCCGATGGGTAACTGACCATACTGATAAAACACCTCATAGACAAACCGGCGCGAATACCCCATATACTGCGCCAGGTCATCGATAGACGGGTTACAGTAGATATTATCTTCCAGCCACGCCAGCATTTTTAAATAGAGCATCTGTTTCATAGATACCGCATACTTCCTGTAGTCTTATCCTCCTCTAATTTTAACAACAGGCGGCGGACAGCACTAAGCTTTTTATGCACGGCAAAAATAAAAAAATAATTATCAGTGAAAAACCCTAACAGACATATGCTTAACGTTTTGTTTATTAGGAACTTTCGTATGCTCATCTGCCGTTATCCCACTTTCTCCAGCGATTATTGCATTAGTGTAAAACATCCCTTAGATTATCTCGTCTAAAAATATTCGGCGCATTGCCATTATATGTTTTAATTTATCCTGATATCATTTTAATACCCAACAGGGAAGTTATATGACGAATTTTTTGTTCAATATAAAAAATCACTATCTGCGGGTTGCGATTGCCGAACTGGTTAATGAAACGATGCAGGCGTGCGAGCGATCGCATTATCAGTTTTCTCAGCAATGGAAGCCGGCGTCGATTGCACAAGCCGATGTCATATTCACGGAAATGGTGGCGGGAGAATGGTACTTATGCCATGAACTTTTACAGCACGCTACAGAGAATTATCAACTTTTTATTTTCCTGAATGATGAAGAGGTTACCGTCATCGATCACTTACCCAACTGTTTTAAGCATGCGGTATTTATACACCCGCACACCGCCGTTCATCTTCTTAAGGAGGTGATAGGTCATGCAATTCAACGCCCCTTAACGGAACAGCATGGCTCTCCCTTTAATCGTCTGCGTCGCTGCATAAATTGTCCCTGTAAGTCATTGAGCGACGCGCAAACCAAAGTCATCTACGCGTTCAGCATTGGCCTGAGTCCGCATGAAGTTGCCACTGTACTAAAAATTAGTCACAAAACGATCCATTCGCATAAAAAGAACATTATGAATAAGTTCCATTTAAAGAGTCGTCAGCAATTCAACAATCTTGTCCAGATACTCGCCAGACGTTAACCTCGTAAAATATTATTATGCTAACTCATTATCTTCTGGAACGGAAGACATAACGTCTTTTACGCCTCTCTTTAATATAGGAAATACCGCTCCACAAAGAAATAATGAGGCAAAAAATCAAACATAAAACAATAAGCAAATCACCCATGACAACCTCGAAAAATAAAAATAATTTGATTGGCGTAGATAATATTGACCTCATATTATCCATGCAAGCTCATTTCTTTTTTTCCAGAACACGTCATAGCGTGGTAGGATAATTCCTGACAGCCATTATTTAATCGCTAAGTTCAGTCTCCGCCCCCGAGTTTTAGAAGAAATGTATGGCCTGTTATTGTCTTTTAGCAACGATATTGAGAAAAAGATAGCTAAACATCCGATTCCCTGTAGAGTGGAGGGAATCACCATGTGAATCTCCCGTTCCGCGTAGCGGACATCACGGTTGGTTGAATGTCAGAAAATGCTGGCCTCCTCCTTGAGGGTATGGCCCTACCTCCCTATTTTCGCTCTGTACAGGCCATCGGGCTCTGCTACAGCGAACGGAATGACTATGCTAACCACCTTGATTTACCGCAGCCAGGTTGATCCAGCCCGGCCACTGACCGATCTTGACGCCCTTATTCATCGCGCCAGCGGAAAAAATATGCCCCTCGGGATAACCGGGATTCTGCTGTTTAATGGTCAGCAGTTTTTCCAGGTACTGGAAGGAAATGAGGAGATCCTCGAGTCGTTATTCAGCAAAATACAATTCGACCCACGACATCGCGATGTGGTGGAGCTGATGCGCGACTACTCGGCCTATCGCCGTTTTCGGGACGTCGGTATGCGGATGTTGGATCTCCGCTATCATGAGAATGATGCTGCGGTAGAAGAGATCCTGCGCTTCAGCACCTTTGGTGAAACTGAGCCGATCAATGACCGCATGTTCAGACTGATTAGCGCCTTTATCGCCGACGGCGGGCGCTATTGCCTGCCCGAGTCTCTGCAGCCTTCTCGCTGGTCGATGACTCCCGCAGTGGGCAATGCCTCGCCGCGCAACCTGACGGATCAGCCCTGCCAGTTCGCCCTGCAGGCCATCGTCGAGCCGGCCAAAAGGCGGGTCTCTTCCTTTGAAGCCCTGATCCGCAGCCCAACCGGCGGCTCACCCGTGGAAATGTTTGCCGCCATTGCGGCGGAAGATCGCTACCGTTTCGACCTTGAGAGCAAAGCGTTTGCCTTCTCTCTCGCCGCCCGCCTTCCGCTCGGCAAACAGCAACTGGCGGTCAACCTGCTGCCAGGCTCGCTGTATAACCATCCTGACGCCGTAGGCTGGCTGATGGACAACCTGCTGGCGGCAGGTCTCAGGCCAGAACAGGTCTTGATCGAGGTGACTGAGACGGAGGTTATCTCCTGTTTCGACCAGTTCCGCAAAGTACTCAAAGCGCTGCGCGTGGCCGGCATGAAACTGGCCATCGACGATTTTGGCGCCGGTTACTCCGGTCTGTCGCTCCTGACCCGCTTTCAGCCTGATAAAATCAAAGTGGATGCGGAGCTGGTGCGCGATATTCATATTAGCGGCACCAAACAGGCGATTGTCGCCTCGGTCGTGCGCTGCTGTGAAGATCTCGGCATCACCGTGGTCGCCGAGGGCGTCGAAACCATTGAGGAGTGGTGCTGGCTGCAGTCGGTAGGCATTCGCCTGTTTCAGGGATTTCTCTTTTCCCGACCCTGCCTTAACGGCATCGGGGAGATCTGCTGGCCGGTAGCGCGCCAGGCAACGGACCTGTAAGGACGCGCACCCGGGCATCGTCATTGCCAGTGGGCAAGCTTTTCGCTCAGTGCCGCCAGGGCATATCGTACCGCTTTCGCCACCACGGTCTCACAGTCGCCGGCAAAGCACATCCGTTTGGTTTCAGTCTGGCCGCGAAAATTCCAGGCAAACCATACCGTGCCGGCGGGGGTACCATCTTCCCCGCCCTCCGGTCCCGCGTAGCCGCTGATGGCGATGGCGATATCGGCGTCAGCCATTGCCAGAATACCGGCCGACATCTCCTGGACGCACGCTTCGCTGACGGCGCTGTGTACCGCCAGGGTTTCCGCACGAACCTGCAGCACGTTTCGTTTGGCTTCATCGCTGAAAGTGACGACGCCGGTATCATAAAACGCCGCGGTATCCGCCTGAGCACAGAGCGCCGCCGCCAGATTGCCCCCGGTGCAGGACTCTGCCGTGGTTAGCCGCCAGCCCCGAGCAACCAGCATCTGAGCCACTTCCGCCGTTAGCGCTGAGGTCGGTTTTGCATCGTAACTCATCTCGTCTGTCATTCAGACCCCTCACAAAATATCAAAGGAATAACAGCAGCATCGCGCCAGTTAAAAGAATAGCATATCGATTTCTCTCGTCGGCAGTAGACCGATCGCGTCAGTTCGGGTGGAAAAATAAAGGCCCGCTGCGCGGGCCTTAGCGAATACTCGTCTGAACTGTCGCCGAATCAGACCTTGTGTTCAATCACCCGGCCGTGACTCTCAATGGCAATTTTGCGCGGTTTTTCGCTTTCCGGGATCTCCTGATGGATAGTCACCTTTAAGATCCCACTATCCAGCTGTGCCTGATTAATCTGGGCATGTTCAGGAAGCGAGAAACTCAGCTGGAAATCAGCGCGGCGGATGCCTTTATATATCCAGCGCTGGCTACCGTCGGTCCCGGGATCAGTTTCTGCACGTTTGCCGGTAATATGCAGATTACCGCCGACGGTCTCTATTTCCAGTTCCTCATCTTTCCAGCCGGGCACGCTGACGCTGAGCAGGAAATTACTGTCATCTATTTTCTGCAAATCATAGGCCGGCAAGGCGCCCACCGGCGTATCGCCAGTTAACTGGCTGAAAAGACGGTCAATGCGGTTGAAACGATCGGCAAAAAGAGAATCAGCGAAAACAGGGAGTGCTGACAAGGTTTTGAGTGCCATAATTAACCTCCTGAATATCCATTCAAAAGCTCAACATAAAGGCAAGCATTGCTTGTCCGCTATATAAAATAATATCTGCAGTGCATTTTTCAAGAGCGAAAATAAAATTTTTTATCACTCGCCACAGGAAAAAATAACCAGGCCGGGTGGCAGAGTGACCCCCGCCCGACGGCGGGGGCAGTGGCGCTTCTGAGTCCCATAACTGATGCTGTTTAACATTCAATAAACAGAAGCGACATGTATATATAACTTGTTCAAAGGGATGTCAACGCCCGGACCGTGCCACCACCCCCACCGTCCGTTTTGCCCTTTACGACTGCAGTGATAAGCGCGTTCCTCACCAGCGGCTCGCTCCGCCGCCCGAGGCGCGCTGACAAGCCATTACCTTGCAGGCATCAGCCGGCAAACCCTGACGGAAAAATAGTCAGCCCTGCAAGGAACCTTTCTCTCCGTCCCGTGCCTAATAACCTGCATACGCACTTTCTGAGGCACCACCATGACCGGTATTTTTATCTCCACCACCCTGTTCGCCCTCTTCGCGTCGATGTTGCTCGGCCTGGGGATGGTCTGGAAAGGCATTTCCAACAACCCCGATAACTGATTCTTTTGTACGCCGTTGCTGTTCACCCTCCGCAGCGGCGGGACAATACCTCGCTCCCTTTTTGTCAAAGACAACCCCTGGCTTCGCTCAGGCGCGATCTCATCGAGGATCCGCGCCTGCACAACGTATTTTTGAAATAGCAATTCACACAGTGAATAAATTACTTTGATTAATATATTTGAGACCAGAATTAACGCATGCAATATAAGCAATTTAAGCAGTTTGTGCCAAATTGCCGACAACTTCTATGCGGCCAATATACGTAACTCACTGATTTTAAAGATCTTATATCATCCGCACAGCAATAAGTCCAATTTTGGACTTATTGCTTTTGTTTGTTATTAGAAATATCCTAAGCCCATATTCGCAAAACAAATTTGCTTCAAAGAATTTTATCAACCTTAATCCATTTCGCGTTCATCATCACTATGCCTGATTTTTTAATTAACACTGAAAATATTTATCTGAAGCGGGGAATTTGCGAGCTACTGATCGAGATCGCAATCGAAGAAAATATCTGTACGCCCTTTTCCCTTCACGAATATTCATCTGACATCATTAGCCAGACTGATGTGCTTTTTACGGAAATGGAAACCGGTGAACATTACCTGTGTCACCCGTACTTCAAGAAGATACCGCAACAGACGCCTGTCTTTGTTTTTGTCCCCAGCGACAGCTGTGCCCGGGTTGACCGTTTGCCGCTTTGTCTGCGTGATGCCTGTTTTATCAGTATCAACGCCGATCTCCGCAGCATTAAAAAGCAAATTGCAAACCGCCTGACGGCATTAAGTAAACCCGTCGCCGGGGGGGCGGAAAAAGACAGCAGACGCTGCCTTAAATGCCCGCGACTAACATTGACCAAATCGCAGCTTTATATTATCGATGCGATAAAAACGGGAATGAACAATCAACAGATAGCGCAAGAGCTGGGCATCAGCCATAAGACGGTTTTTTCACACAAAATAAACATCATGAAAAAATTCCAGATTGATACTAAGCAAGAGCTGGCGCGATTCTCGGCCATCGCTCTTGCGCTATCCTCAATAGCAACCCATTAACGCCGGGTTTTGTTAAAACGCATCTTAAGCTTCCTTCTGTCTTTAACATATGACAGACCACAAAATAATGATGTTAACAATAACACCACCGCCAGGGCTAATAGCACAAAATTACTCATACACGACCTTTTCAGAGATAAAGATGATTATCAAATAATACGGGGTATAAGTTTTCAAAAACAACTATCCCTCAGCCATTTCAGATTAAGGTAAGACCTTGTGCGATAATTCTGAAAATGAATAAAGCTGAAGAAATTATTTTTATTATTACGTGCGCATTTAGCTAATAAAAAGCACATCGCTGTATGGGGTAAAGCAGGCGTGACGCGCAGCGGTTACTCCCATAATACCAGCATAAAATTGGGGGCGGATGTCTAAGAGTATCTTCGTGGGCAAGCCAGCAGGTTTGCCGGAAAGACCCCCAAGGCGACCGCGTCATTACCCGTCGCCAGGGTTAACCTAAACGTTATGTACAGCCACTGATCTGGCTTAACCACTCGTTTAACGTCAATGAATAAAGCAGGCTTGGCGGCGCATCTTTTATATCAGCAATATCGTTAATGTACCTCATCCCGGCTTTCTCGAGAACTTTCTGCGAAGCCAGATGGTTAGCCCGGACAACCGCTGACATCTCCACAAGTTTAAGCACCTCGAAGCCATATCTCATCGCGCCAATCGCAAACTCGGTGGCCAGGCCTTTTCCCCATGCCTCAGTAGAAAACCGATATCCAAGATTGTTAATGGTGACATCGTTATAACTGCGTAGACTGACGCCACCAAAGCCAATGATGTGTTCAGGGGTATTGCGCATTGATATTGCCCAGTTTCCGAATCCGTGCGTTTGCCAGTGCGCGAGCCAGCGCCGCAGGACAACTTCCGCATAGTCTATATTCGGGTACGGTCCTGCGGGGTTGAAGGTATTGGTCGCGGGATCGCCATAAATTCGGTACAGATCGTCGACATCGGAAGCCATGACCGGGCGAAGATGCAAACGATGGGTATCAATGTGCAAACTTACCTCCTGACGGGGAATATTACCGATGATGCTTCGAGGATTTCTGCCTGCCCATTGAAGCACAAATCTCCATACCGGGGAACCGGTTAGCCAGCGTTGAGAAGCATTTGAAAAATTATGCTGCCGATGATGAAAATAGGATATGTTAATTCTATGATGGATTAACGCTTTTGCTGGCTCCACGCCCAGCATTACTGAGTGAACACAGGACTGTAAATGATCGATGACATCCGCTACCTGATAGTATTTGCCAAAATTGTAGAACGAGGTTCTATCTCAGGTGGCGCCGCAGCGTTAGGCCTGACGACCGCAACAGCAAGCACACATTTATCCAGACTTGAGAAAAACCTCAATAGCGCCTTGCTGTACAGAAATACGCGAAAAATTTCTCTAACCCAGGATGGCATCAGTTTGCTGGAGACCGCCAGATCGATGCTGGAGCTGTATGAAAAGGGCGTCATTGAATTTAAACAACGCTCTATCTCTACCGTCGGCAAGCTGCGCATTTCCCTCCCTGCTGTTTTTTTAAACGGTCCATTCACCCGCCATCTGGCGAATTTTATCAAAGAAAACCCGGATATTTCCCTGAGTATTTCTTATAGTGATCTGCGCGAGGACATCATCGCCGATAGCATTGATGTCGCCTTCCGTATTGGCGAACTCCCGGACAGTTCACTCAAAGCAAGACATCTATTTGTTCTACCACGACAACTGGTGGCGTCTAAGGATTTGCTCATGCAGCACCACCCCATTAAGCATCCCGTTGAGTTGGGATCCCTGCCGTGGATTGGGTTAACAATGAGAGAGAACATTCGAGAGTTCAGGCATAAAAATGGCGAACTGGCGGTCATTAAATATGCTCCTATGGTATGCGTTGATAACATTGAAGCTGCCTATGTCCTTGCCAAACAGAACATAGGGCTTGCCGTACCTCCCCGTTTCCTCTGCGAAAATGATGTTAAACTCGGGGAGATGCATGAAGTACTTCCTGACTGGTCATTAGAGCCGCTAAAAGTTTATGCCATTTGGCCCGCCAATATATCAACCAGCAGCGCCGCCTATAAACTAATTAATTACATTTATAACGCTATGGAACAACATAAGCTTTGAACAGCTAAAATCATTGTGGGTAAAGCATATAACATGCGATAACGCATAAAAACCCGCCCATCAAGAAATTAAAGATACGCATTTGTGCCCTTCCCTGAAGAAATGTTGACATTTTATCACCGAATATTGCCCAAATTGATAATGAGATATAACAGATAAAAAAGTAAATAATAATGAATAGTATTAGGGGCAGACTGGTTGATGGCTCAGAAAACAAGGTAGTTCCAGAGGTACAGGCAGCCCAGGCTTTTGGGTTGAACCATTGCATTAACACTCCCTGAACAAATCCGGGTGCATTTCCCTTTTTTAATGACCAATCAGGTTGCGATGTGGCAATTTTATAGCCCTGATACAGTATAAAAATCGAGCCGAGAACATTCAGGTATTTGAAAAATGATGGGTGCGAGGCAATGACTGTGTATAACCCAAAACTAACAAAGATAAGCAACAGGGTGAAACCCAGAGTCGCACCGGATACGAAGGCGAATGTTTTTCTAAAGCCATGCATAACACCTGAAGAGATAATGACCATATTGACTGGCCCGGGCGAAAACGACAGAGCCAGAGAATACAGAAACATAGTAGCCATCAAAACCATTTTTTCGTCCACGTTGCCAATGAAAGATATCGTTGTAGCGAGATTTATATAACAAGTTATTTCGCTATATTTAAAGACTACCCCGATATGGACGTTAGATTAAATAGCTCATTCTCTAAAGGTGTGTTTGATAATTTAGCAATTTTACAGCAGTACCTGCCCGGCTATGCGCCCAATCCCCATCGAAAAAAGCATGGCCAGCGTGCTCCAGAACGTAATTCTGCTGATAGCTCTGACAGGCGGTGCGTTACTCACCACGGAAGAGAAATAGCCAAGAGCAGCCAGTGAACAGAGAGTGGATAGGAAAATCGCGATAACAGTCAGTTTTGCTGGCGATAGCACTGCAACGATCAAGGGTAACCCCGCCCCGGCTGAAAAACTCACGGCCGAAAAAATGGCCGCCTGCAAAGGTCGCGCAGAATGAGTATCC
This sequence comes from Klebsiella sp. PK18, assembly GCF_057784655.1. Taxonomy (NCBI): domain Bacteria; kingdom Pseudomonadati; phylum Pseudomonadota; class Gammaproteobacteria; order Enterobacterales; family Enterobacteriaceae; genus Klebsiella; species Klebsiella sp. PK18. The sequence continues at coordinate 2,798,991 of NZ_CM173493.1, forward strand.
GTTAATCCCAACTCTTCGCGGGCATGGGCCTCGAGGGCATCTTTAGCCATCAGTTGCTCTGCAACCTGGCGGGCAAGCGCAGGCTCCACTCCGCGTTGGATATAAAGAGACGTCAGCTCCCGTACCTCTCCCTGATAATCTGCGTCCAGCTCACTTTTTTCCTCGGCAAGCGCGGCGGTTTCCGTATCCGCCTGGGATGATACCGAAACATATTCCCCTGTTGCCATCGACATGGCGCCAGCAACCAGCCCGGCGACACCGGCCAGCGACACGCCCGAAGGGCTGGTATTTGCAGACGCCACGCCGAGCACCAGGCTGGCGGTTGAGACAATCCCGTCATTCGCCCCGAGTACCGCCGCCCTTAACCAACCGACGCTTTCAATGCTGTGTCGTTCAAGATGCATGCCTTTTACCTTTTAATACGCATCCTCATCGGGATTAGCGAGAGAGCACAACCTTATCCAATAACGGGATGTTTCTTTTGACTGCGAAAGGTGAGGAAGATATGCAGCAACCCCATCGCACCATGCGCCCAGAAATAGGTTTCAATGAACACCGTCAGAAATTTATGCAAATGCAGGACCGCTTCTGCCAGCGCCGTTGACGTCCCTGGCGCGGTGTCCAGTACAAACCAGAGCCCTCCACAGAGTGCGACCGCCAACAAAGCAAGTACGCCAAGCCCCTGGATCATCGCCGCTATGCCACCGGCATGTGCTTCAGGAAGACGAAATGTCATTAGCATTTTAATGTCTTCAACTACACCGCGAAAATCAAGGGACGACCAGGCAAAATAGTAACGAAACCCACGTTGTTTAAGCATCCATACCAGCATCACTACACCAAGAACCATCAGCGCGAATCCAGAGATAACATGGAACCATGTCACGACTCCGGTCAGAGTTACGTCGCGAAGCGCCTCACTTTCGGTGAGATTAGAACTAATGATCTGCAGCAGAATCAGGGTGGCGACAATAATATGCAGCATGCGGAAAAAAGGGGTGTCTTTGTGCGGAAGCGCATTGCGAAGTTGTTCGTTCATCATTTGGCCATTTTATAAGGGGATCGGCCACATCAGTATTGCGTCTGTTTGTTAACGCAACCTTAACGCCTTGATGTTGAAGTGCACTGAATGATGTATGAATAAAAGGCAAACCATACCGGCTATCTCAGCAGCTAATAGCATCCATGGACTTACTCGTGAAACTGATGTGCCTGTCTCCTCCGCCTTATTTCCTCGTGGAGCGACAGAAGAAGACGCTGCCTCAATGGGTAAACATTATCGTGGTTCGTTTGGCACTGGCTCATGTTGATCCTGGTGCTTCAGGCAAAGCTACCCAGACTCATCTGGGTTGGTTACCGGACGGACCTGGTTTGCTTGAAGACTTACGTAATATGAATAAAGGCTAAACAGAGCATCTTCAACCAAAAGTCTAAGCCTTCAACACACGAATTAATAATCGACCTGTTGAAGGGTCTCTCCTGTGAACGCGCACAGCGTGTGCTTTAAAAACAGGCATATAGCTTTTCCTGAATAAAGGGAGAAACACAAGCAACAGAATTCCTGCGCCAAATGCAGCCAAGCCATGTAACCAGTCAACCATAGTCAGCGGAATGAGGAACAGGCAGTAATGCAAAACACAGAATACTGTCGTGCATATCTTCGCCCATCCAGGGACTAAAACATTTGGATCCGCTTCGTAAAATTTACTCTTTCTGAGAATGTCCTCAGAGGCTATCCGCATGCCTACGAACCAGAACAAAGGCAGGTACGTCGCTGAAAATAGAGACAGCACAATAATATTCCAATCAGACACTCGCGCACTTCCTTATTCATTGCTTCCCTGGGTAAAAATCATTAGCGCGAATATATCATTTGAACGATATAATCCACGCTAAGACGGCTTTTTTATCTGGCATAATACACTACGATGAGAAACATACCGAGCAATCTTATGCAAAGTCAAGATTAAAAAGGGACGCACGTTCGGGACAAAGGCGAATTATTACGTATTATCAACGTCAGATGGTGCCTCTCTGCCACCGATGCGGCATTCGGTCAGCCGTAGCCGCGTATAATTCATTATTTATTCAAGGTTCAATGCGTAGAGTGATGCACTGAAATTTTTCAATAAAAAATCAACGTATAAACGGATTTTTGGTAACTGTTGACGGTTTGCAAAGGTCAATATATGCACTGGCTTAGCTAATGGTTGAAATTCAGACATCAGAGGCAGCAGTCGGCCATGTTGCAAATCTTCAGCCAACAGGATCTCGGGTTGCATAATAATTCCCAATCCATTCAATGCTGCCCTTCGCAATGCTTCCCCATTGTTACAGGTCATCGTGATGTTTACCGGAGCTCTGACAGGTTTGCCTTCCCTCTGAAGTGTCCATTCATTCGCTGCAATGGGATGGGCAAACCCAAGACATCGATGATGGCATAACTCTTCAGGTGTTATGGGTTCCCCTGCCCGTTTTATATAGGCCGGAGATGCACACATGACTGAGCGATATGGCGCTATCGGACGGGCAACAAGTGTATTAACATGCAGGAGCTCACCAATCTTAATCATGACATCTAAACCTTCATCTGCCATATCCATCGATTTATCGCTCAGCACCAGGTCTACTGCCATATCAGTCCATTCAATAAGAAACTGAGCAGTAACAGGCGAAAGCGCATGGACACCAAAGGAGACTGGGCAACCTACTCTCAGTTTTCCACGTGGCTTCTGGTGAAGAGCAAATGCCTGTGACTCGCTATCTTCAATATCAGCTAATATCCGGCGGCAACTCTGATAATAACCCTGACCAAAATCGGTCAGACTTTGCCGACGCGTTGTGCGATTAAGTAAGCGAACGCCGAGATGTTCCTCTAACGCTTTGATATGCAGCCCAACCATGGTTCCGCTGATTCGCATCTCTTCAGCAACAGCGCTAAAGCTGCCCCTGTCCACGACGCGGACAAACACCGCCATACTTTCCAGTTTATTCACTATTATCAAGCCTGGCTTGTTAAAGATAAAAACATAACGCTGTTTATCAAATTTCACCAGCGGGTTTTAATCTGTTTTCACTTAGTGCAGGAGGGTTAAAAATGATGACCAATACAGAGCTCCGTGAGCGAGGAATGAGATTGTTTAATGAGCTGTATGGAAATGGCGCAGGAGAAGAACTACGAAAGGACATGGCCGATTTGTGCCCTGATTTTACTGATATCTCGATCGAATGGGCTATGGGAGGCATCCTTGCACGCCCGGGGCTGGACGCTAAAACTCGGGAGCTGGTTGTCATTGCTTCCTGCGTCACTCTGGGTCATACGGTTCCACAATTGAGGGCACACGCTCAGGCAGCGCTAAATGCAGGGGCAACCAGAGAAGAAATCATCGAGGTTGTCCTGCAATTACTGTTTTATGCAGGAGGCGCCGCGGTGCGCAATGCACTCGTCAATATACGCGATATTATAAATGCTGAGTTAAACGTCGAAGCGAAAATGTCCTGAAGACAATCGCTGTTTGTCATTCTAGCCATCCCATTTGACAAGCGTGCTGGCTCGGGTCATTGCCTGGCGCGTTTTTTGGATTGTCTGCAGCACATTCCTAACCAGGCGTCACTGATTAAGGGAATGGGATGGCTAACTCGATTTCAGAGACGGTATCTCATCACTACATGCTGTCAGATACAAGGAAAGCGGGGAGGCAGAACCTGTCTTCGTCCAGTGCTAAAAATCCCACGCTATTAAAGGGATTTGTCTAAACGGTAGAATTTAAATCAACAACATACATGGCCATTTAATGATGCAAGTGATACTTGTTCGACACGCGGAAACAGAGTGGAATATAAAAGGAATAATTCAGGGACAGAGTGACAGTGCGTTAACCCCCCGCGGGGAGCGCCAAACATCAGCTTTACTTGCCGCGTTTGCAGCGAGTGATTACCGGGTAGACTGCGTTTACACGTCTCCGCTTGGTCGTGCCTGGCAAATGGGACAGCGCCTGGCTGACCATTTTCGTTGCCCATTGATAGCTGAGCCGGCCCTCAAAGAACAGGCCTTTGGCCAGTTCGAAGGTATGTTAACGTCACAACTCATGCAACAACGTCCCCACGATGCGCATGCGTTATTCACACATGATGCCGAGTATTGCCCACCACAAGGAGAGTCATTAGCACAAGCAACCCGACGAGTAACAGGTTTCATACACAACCTACCAGAAGCCACAGAACATCAGCGCATCTGTATTGTCACGCACGGGCAAGTCAGCCAGGGCGTGCTGGCGGTGCTTAAAGAAGGGACTATTGATAATTTTTCGCGGTACGCTCACCCTAATGCAAGTTACTCGGTGTTCGATTTCCGGGATGGGAAATGCCTGGCAATCAGATGGGGAATTGCCACACACCTGCTTCAACTCGAACGCCAGAACGCTTAATTTCATATGCCCCTCTGCGGCAAACAAGTGATACCCTGGAAGATATGAACCCGCTTCAGGAATGCTTATGAAACCAACCCTTAATCAGTTGATTAACTTTTGCACTGTTGCTGAAATCGGAAACATTGGCAAAGCCGCCAGTAAACTTAATATTTCGCAGCCTCCCTTAAGCCGGCAAATAGCCCAGCTGGAAACTATCCTCGGTGCAAAGCTATTTAACCGGGCCGCAAAAGGGGTCAGTTTAACCCTTGCCGGGGAGCAATTTCTGCTGGACTGCCGCGCGATGCTGGCAATGCTGGAGCAGGCCTGTAATAACGTACGGGCAATAGAATCAGGGCAGAAAGGGGTTCTGAAATTAGGCGCAACAATGTATGCCAGCTATAGCGTTGTGCCGCATGTTGCGATGCAGCACAGGAATACCTGTTCCGACGTGGAATTGCATTTTCAGGAGAGGGTCCCCTCTGATTTACACGCCGCATTACAGGATGGCAGATTGGACGCGGCAATCAGCTTCTCCGAGACGGCCACGCCGGGGATTCATTCACTGGTGCTCTTGCGTGAGCCGCTCATTGCCGCCCTCCCTGCCAACCACCCCCAGGTTCAACACGAGCATTTCAGGCTTGAATCACTCTGTGATGACCCGTTCATCACGGTTCCGCGCGAGAGCGCTCCGATGCTCTATGATTCCATCCTTCATCAGTGCCTCAAAGCTGGATTTAGTCCGCAAATAGGTCTGGAAGCCTCCGTGCAGCAGACTGTGATGAATTTTGTGGCCCATGGTGTTGGTGTCGCGCTTATTCCCGCCAGTATGGAGAATGCTCAATTACGCGGTGTGGTTTACCGGAAGCTGAAAAATCCGAATATGGTGGAGAATATGCTGATGTGGTCGGCAAAGAACACTAATCCGGCTTTACCGGGTTTTGTGAACCTGTGCCGCAGCATCAGGGATAAACTGGATGCGGCACAGGCCGGACGGATTAACGATTAACTTTTACTGATGATGATTTCGATCACGTTAGGCTTGCCACTCGCCAGTGCGGCCTCAACGGCCGGGCCGATATCGCCGGCACGGATAACTTTTCGGGTCTCCAGCCCCATCGAGGCACCCAGTGCCTGATAATCCACTGCCGGATTAACCAAATCCATTGCGATGAAGCGATCTGTTTGGGCCGACGTATAATCCGCCTGTGAACGCATGAAGTTTTTCAATACGTTATATTCCGTGTTATTCATGACAATAAAGGTGACTGGCAGTTTTTCGTGTGCGGCCGTCCAGAGAGCCTGAGGGGAGTACATCGCCGCGCCGTCTCCCACAAAACACACCACAGGCGCTTTTCCCAAACCGAGTGAATAGCCCACCGCCGCGGGCATCCCCCATCCCAGGCCACCGCCGCGTAAAAAGGCATATTGATCCGCGCGGTGACTGTTGAGAGACTTGCGAAGCGAGCCGCTGGTGGCAATCGCCTCGTCAACAATGGCCACATCTGGTCCGATCGCCCTTGCTGCCTCAAACGCCGCCACCAGCGGCGTAATTACCGTAGCAGATTGTTGTTCCTGAACCTGCCCGAGCAGACTTTCTTTGCTCAATTTAAACTCATTAATCGCCTTTTCAAAACGGCGTTGATAATCACGGCGATGGTTTGCCGTGGCTTTCTCCAGTTCAGGAAGTAGCACCTTTAACGATGATTTAATATCGCCAACCACTGAGAGTTCACTACTGTAGGTGCGTCCCAGGTCGCCCGCATCGGCTGATAACTGGAACACTTTGCACTGCTCCGGCACTGCCTGACCTTCGGTATAAAGAATAGTGATAAGCGACTTACCACCAAGGGCAAAAATAGCATCGTACTGGCTTAATGCTCGGTTAATTTCCGTCGCTTTCGTGGACAGATTGCCCCGCCAGAGAGGGTGTGCTGTTGGGTAGGGGATCCGGTTCGGCCATGTTGAACCGTACACGTCAGCGGCAAGCATCTCAGCAAGAGCAACAACCTCATTGGCCGCTTCACTTTGATAGATTTCGTCGCCGGCAATCAGTGCGACGTTACCCGGAGTAAATGCCGCCAGCTTACTCGCCAGCAAAGGTAACGAACCCGCGACTGCATTGCGGTCGATAGTAGAAGGCGCGCCAATGCCGATAGCACTCATCGCCTCCATCACATCCATCGGAAGCGACAGGAAAACGGAGCCTTTCGGTGCAGCGTCAGAATCGTGGAAGGCCCGACGAACTAATACCGGTAGCTGATCAACGTGGGTAACCTCCTGCGACCATTTCGCGAACGTTTTACCCATACCGACCAGATCACCCAACAATAATGGGTCGGTTGTCGTGTGGCGTGAATCCTGCTGCCCCGCCGTCACCACCAGAGGTGTCTGTGAGCATTTTGCATTCAACAGATTTCCCATGCCGTGGCCTAAACCACCGGCGGTATGCAGATTCAGAAAGCCTGGTTTTTTTGCTGCCTGCGCATAACCGTCCGCCATGGCGACTGCACTCGCTTCCTGCAGAGCTAACACGTACTGAATTGACGGTTTTCTTAACAGCGCATCCATAAACGGCAGTTCGGTGGTACCTGGATTACCAAACACATATTCCACCCCTTCACTTTCCAGAACTTCTAACAATACATCACCGCCGCGGCGTGCATTGGCATTCTGGACTTTAGTTATTGCATTACTCATAGACTGATCACCTCTGTCTGCGTATTCCTTCGCCCTGTCTGGCGGGTGATTCAATCTTAATAACAGGTATAACACCCTTTCCAATACTATATTGATGCCCAGTCATACCCTTTTAGGTATGGGAAGTCATGCGCTGTCCGCCAGGAGATGGAAAGCTATGACGGACTGAGACACTGACACTCAATCAAAGCCAGCCACATTATCGAAACCCTCTCTGATGTTTGCTATTCGCTGAATCTCGCCGCCGCAGTGCGAGCATGATGTGGGGTTTTCTTTAGCCATCTACTCTGCCTCACCTGGTGCTGGACCCCCTTCTGGCGGGCATCAGATAAGATGACAGCGCAATATCACAACGATCGCGGTTCGACGGGGTGAAGGAGTCGCTCTGTGAAAAATGAGGCTCTATCCTCTTGCAAATTTTTCCTGGTTTAAGGATTCATTTTCGGAAAGACTTTTGCAGTGGTTTTGCCGAAAAAATCGGACAAAAAACCGGGCATCGCGCCCGGTTATCGTGTCAGCCCGAAATGGCCCTACGCACTCAGCCCACGATTTTTCAGCATCGGCTCAATCTGTGGATCGTGCCCGCGCCACTGGCGATAAAGTTCAGCTAAATCAGTGCTATTGCCGCGCGACAGAATCGCCTCCCGGAAGCGCTGACCGTTCTCACGGGTCAAACCACCCTGCTCCACGAACCAGTGATAGCCGTCGTCGACCAGCATCTGGGTCCACAGATAGGCGTAATAGCCTGCCGCATAGCCGCCGCCGAAGATATGGGAGAAGCATCCTTTTCAATGTGTGCATTTACCAATAAAAATCATAAAGTTAACTTCCATTTGCCATGAAAATTCTGTTGATTTAAGCTTAAATACAATCTCATACAATTCAGTCAGTTGCATATAGTTTTGGGGAAGACATTCTCTCAACAATGCCTAATCAGCACCTTTATCAGTTCGTTTTTCATACTGATAACTATCAAATAGTGTCCTGTAAGGATGAGGTAACGACTCTATTCTTCTGACCTATAATTCTAAGTCTGGCATCTGACTGGAGGTAACCATGTGCGGACGCTTTGCTCAATCTCAAACCCGTGAAGAATATCTGGCATACCTAGCGGATGAAGCCGAGCGCGACATCGCATGCGACCCTGAGCCGATTGGGCGTTACAACGTGGCGCCAGGGACTAAAGTTTTGCTCCTGAGCGTACGTAATGAAGAGCCACATTCAACGCCGTTCACGGCGCTATGTGCAGGGGTTAAGGGAAAAACCGGTGCTCATATAAGCCCATGTTGAAACCTCCGCGACAAGTCGGATGTATAGACCCTTATGGCAACATGGCTTGCTGCACTGATGAATGGTGTAAGTGAGTAAAACTAAACGTTAGCCCTACTCTTTCCATTTTAAAATGTCAAGAATTTATTTGCTTGTCATGTAAAATAATCAGTTCGTGCTGATGACTTGCCACCAAATCCTACGTGAAAACTGCAGACATCTTATCATTAGTAGCAGGCTAAATATTTTTGATAATTTCCTCGGATTTTAGATCATAAGTCTGCTAATATCTGTTTAAACATCATCGCGAGAACTGAGATGCTTACAACTATCATTTATCGTAGTCATGCCCATAGTAGCATTTCAAGAACCTCAATCATGGAAATGATTGAGCTCGCAAATGCCCATAATATCAAAAGTGATGTCACTGGAATATTGATTTTTAATGGGATTCACTTTCTACAACTGCTGGAAGGCCCTGAAGATCAGGTTAACGAAATTTACACCAGGATCTGTAGTGATACTCGTCACTTTAATATTGTTGAACTCTTAAATGACGTTGCACCTTTCCGACGATTTGGTAATGCCGGGATGGAACTAATTGATATAGATTTACACAGTCATGAAGATTGCCTAAGAACAATTCTGAACCGTGGAACAGCAAAACATCAACTTCTTTATAATGATAGAGCATTGCGTTTTTTTAGGACATTCATAGAGTCCATACAACAAGAAAAATACTATGAATTGCCGTCCGCTACTGAATGGTTGTTTTCCAGAGAACCTTTAATCACTGAAAGCCCTTATGTTGCTAGTACCTTCATTATAAATCCAGTGGTAGACCCTCTCGCGAGAAAGGTCCATTCGTTCCAGTTCAGTAATCCCGTGACGACGGGTTTGTATGGAATGGGCTTGTTACAGCATGATCTAGAATCAAAACGTGTTGCTCTTCTTGAAGCTGGTAGTTTCCTTCACTCTGGACAAAGGGTTTCAATTAGTCTATTACCATTGACTATAATTAAGATTATTGATGCCCCTTGCACGCTGCTTAAGTATATTGAGCAAAGCGGCCTTATCCCTGAACAAATTATCATCGAATTTCTAGAAAAAGATCTGTTCGCCAATATTGATGATTTTTTACATGCACTACGAATACTTAAAAGCGCTGGTATAAGCGTTGCTATTAATGACTTTGGGTCTGGACATGCAGGATTACTTCTTCTAACAAAATTCCAGCCTGAAAAAATCAAAATTCATAGTGAGCTCATAAGAAATATTCACATGGATGGCGCGAAACAAGCCGTAGTTCAAAGCATAATCAATTGCTGTGATACTCTGGAGATAAGAATATGCGCTACAGGAATCGAAAAAGCTGAAGAATGGATGTGGCTGGAGTCAGCAGGTATCGCTTACTTCCAAGGCCCCCTTTTTTCTGGCTACTCAGATGACGGCTTACCATTTGTAAGCTGGCCGGATCCTGTGGAGATTTAGTAACAGCAGAAAGCAGTGATGAATTTTAAGGCGTTTTACTGACCTTGAATTTGAGACCAATAAACGCCTGATTGACTTTGACCACCTATGCCCGCTAGCCGTGACACCGTAGCAGTGCGCGAATAGATGAGGCAGGATGTCCCCAGGTTGCAGGCAGTTGAGACTACCAGAGGCGGAGTAGTGCCTGCTGAGCATTTCTTCTTGCACCCGGTCTCGCGTGCCATGGGTGACGTGAAAAACCAAGGGCCAGAACTAATTATTGAGCGGCTATAAATTTATAACGTCCGCAATGTGCCAGGAGCGGACATTGTCTGACTAGAAAACAACATGCAGGAAAGCGCTTCACCTATGGGTTAAAATGCCTGAATGCATACCTGTTTCCCACTTTGATTGTAAGGATGTTAAAGGAAGCTTTATGGATACGTTCAAGTTAAAACCCTGGCTAAGTCGCTGGAACCTCATTCCTGATGGCATTCCATTTATAACTCATACATCACAGTTGTACCCGGTCAAAACAGCAGCGCATGGTATTAAAGCGATGTTAAAAAGTAGCAAACAGCTATGGTGTTTACGCTATCAACATCAGACTGAAAAAAAATCGAACACTGAAGGGATTTTGTGTCCTATCTGCTATTTATCGTTCCAATGGTCTAGGATTATGCGAAAGCCATTAAACAGCACAGGAAAGATCTGCAACTTCCTGACATTAGATACATTTCCCCCATTTTTTGCTATTATGTTGCAAAGGGTGGAACTATATCAATCAAGCCCTCTCATCTACGGTACAGAAGAAGGATGCGAGATGTGATACAGGAGAGTATATGTTAACAGAAATTCTGATTAAAGATTTTAAAAGTTACAAACAGCAGACGTTACATCTGTCTTCCTTAACACTCATGATTGGTGCAAATGCTTCCGGTAAAAGTAACGCCCTAGAAGCATTTCGTTTTCTGTCCTGGCTTGCGCAGGGGCAGAAACTGTCAGTCCTTAAACATCGTGTTGATGACTCCGAGCAAATCCTTCGCGGCCAGGTAAAAGACCTAGGGTATTTGGGCGCAAACACATTCAGGCTAGGCTGCTCCATTGATGACAGCCATTGGAACCATTTTGAAGTTGAGATCACCTCACGAGAACAAGAACTTCACATTTCTCAAGAGACGATTACCTCAACGAAGGAGACTTCTCCTCTTTACCGAATAGAACAGGTTTCTTCAGGCTTGGGTACTGATGTACGGGTGGCCTACAACAACTTTTCGCGAGGTGGGCGTAAGCCTCAAGTAAATTGTACTGACCAGATTGCAATTATGAATCAACTGGCATCATCAGCAATGTTTGATTCAGGGCATAAAAAGGCTCAGAGAGAAATTCCTGTAACCACGACCTTATTTCAGAATTTGCTATCAAATACACTTTTTTTAGATCCTGTGCCGTCACTAATGCGAGGTGATAGTTATCCAGAAAAACGCCTGCGTGGCGATTGTGCCAATCTGTCTGGCGTGTTGTTTACTCTTTGGAAGAATGAAAATGCAAAGCCGGTAATTGTCGATTTCATCAAAAGCTTACCAGAACAAGATGTTAAAGATATAACCTTCTTTGAAGATAGAAGGGGAAAAGTATCTCTGGAATTACTAGAGTCTTTCGGCAATCAGGATCGAAAATGCTCGGTGGAGTTACTTTCTGACGGAACACTGCGAGTGCTGGCAATCGCAGCAGCTTTGTTATCAATTCCACAAGGGGCGACTCTGGTCATAGAGGAAGTGGATAATGGTGTTCATCCTTCCCGTGCAAGGCAATTACTGACTACGATGCGTGAACAAGCTCAAAAAAGAGACATTCGATTATTAATGTCCACGCACAATCCGGCGCTTATGGACGCTTTACCTGATTCCGCATTAGGCGATGTAGTGTTTTGTTATCGCAATCAAGATACTGGGGATAGTCAGCTAATGAGATTATCGGATTTGAATGATTTCCCGGGTCTGGTTTCCCAAGGACCTTTGGGTGAGCTGGTAACCAATGGTGTTGTAGATCGCTTTGTTAAATCACCGGTTACGCCTGAACAGAAGAAAAAAAATGCAATTGACTGGCTAGCGAAAATGCAGGGGGGCAAACAATGAGTACTGTCTGCATCATTGATACCTCTGTTTTCTTGAATCTATTGAACGTACCAGGAAAAAGCCAAGATAAAGATTCAATCATTCAGAGTTATTCGGACTTTGTTCAACTTGAAACAACATTTATTTTACCAATGGCTACGATCATTGAAACAGGCAATCATATCGCACAAAATGGTAATGGCACACTCAGGCGAGAAACAGCAGAACGTTTCCGCATAACAGTACAAGGAGCCTTTACAGGTGAGGCCCCTTATCGCACGAGCGAGTTTCCTAATACCACAGAAATACTCTCATGGCTTGATCGATTTCCGCAGTTGGCTGGTCAAAATAAGTCCCCAAATAAGCCATCTGAAGGAACAAGTTTTGGCGATCTAAGTATTATTGTAGAATATGAGAAATGCGTTGAAAGATTTCCTCTTACGGAAGTATTTATCTGGTCACTTGATAGTGATTTGAATCAATATAGGCATACTCCTAGAAGGAATCTCGCTAGATAGTAGGCCTGTCACCTCAACGCTGGTGACTTTTTTGATTAATTATGTTGGTTCAGAGCTGATCTTGCAATTACCGTTTTTTAACACTGTCGCGTATGGATTTATGTACTACACAGTATTAACGACAATAGTTCATCGGTAAAACGACTTAATCTTTATTAGATTTAGAACCACGATGATTATATTAGGGGTGATTACCGATTACGATTAGGTCCGCTCCTCGCTCATAGCGGACCTCCACTCTGTGAGTTAGTCCGCTCCGTGCAATGAATGAACTATTTTCAGATGGCCATTCAATCTTCCAGCAAACTCATTTCTTCAGAGAGCCACCGTCTCAGAATTCGTATTTTAAATGAATCCTGATTATCTAAGCGATAAACTAAATCGTATCCCCGCTCAGCCTTAAGTTTGTATTGCGGAAACGGAACAACAAGCCTTCCAGCAGCTACATCATCTGCAATCAGAACACTGCGTCCCAGAGCAACACCTTCGCCACGTATAGCAGCCTCAGTTGCCATGCTGCCAAGAGTCCATAAGGGCCCCTGCTGGCAGCGGAAATTTGAGTATCCGACCATTTCAAACCATGCCTCCCAGTTCGCCAGCATTCTGTATTCATGAAGAAGAACGCAGTTTGAAAGTTCCTTAATTTCTGTCAGACCATTATGTTCTTTAAGAAAACCCGGGCTACAGACGGGGGTTACAGTTTCATCGAAGATACGCTCATACGAAACGTCGCGGTAATGGCCAAGACCGTAACGAATGGCTGCATCTACCTGACCATCATTTAGATCCACATTACTATCAGTAACATCTAGCTGAATATCAAATTCAGGATATCTCTGCCTGAACCGGCTCAGACGCGGTGCCAGCCACTTACTGGCAAATGAAACCGTTGTACTGACACGTAAACTTTTTGCAGGATTCCTTCCGCGCAGACGCTCAGACTCCATCATTAACTCACTCAGAAGGCGGGTAACAATGCGATGATATTCAGCACCTTCCTGAGTCAATATTATCTGTCGGGTCAGCCTGAAAAATAGTTTTAACTCCAGATGCTCTTCAAGCTTCCGGATTTGCCGGCTTATCGCGCCATGCGTTACGTGCAGCTCTGTTGCAGCCAGTGTCATACTAGAGAGACGGGCTGTGGCTTCAAAAGCACGCAGAGTCTGCAATGGGGGGAGGCGATCAAATATCATACGTGTGATTTTAAATCACGCGTATTGTGAGAACAAATGATTTGTCAGGCCTGAGTCCGAAAATCAAAATTAGCACACAGAACATTCACATTGGCTTTACGATAATCGGAGGAATGATGGAAAGCTTGTTTGTTTACGGGACGCTGGGCCCTGGCCGACCTAACGCTCATATACTTGAAAAGATTGGGGGGACATGGCAGGAAGGCCACGTTGGTGGTTCGTTATTAGATAAAGGTTGGGGTGCAGAGATGGGATATCCGGGGATCGTATTGGATGATTCCGGTAATCGTGTACAGGGTTTTATTTTCACGTCAGAAAATTTGCATCTTCACTGGCACATACTCGATGAGTTCGAAGGTTTTGAGTATGAACGGGTACCAGTAGAAGTAACTACATCTTCCGGACAGACCGTAAAATCATGCATCTACATGCTCAAAGCATAAACTATGATACTTGCTGCGAGCTACTACACGATGGCTAATGCATCTATATTACGCGATGCTCTGCTCCCCCATTGATTCAAACAGAATACTGTTAGCAATGCAGCTTTTCGGTCATGGCGAACCTTTGGCTTAGTTAGCTTGTCCGCACTGTGACAGGAGCGGACATTACTGACACAAACACAACCAGCAAATGGATTACCGGGCAGCCCGGGGGCGACATTTCCGGAAGACAATCAACTGGAAAAATTTTAATGTGAGAGTTTATGCAAGTCACAGCGTATGTATTACCATATGCCATTGGAAGAATGATGCATGCTACCTTTGAGTGTGGAATAACCAGAAGCCTATTGCGCCGGAGGATGTCTTGCCATGTCGACCGATCTCAGCAGAGATGACAGTAAAAGACTTACGGCAATCGACTTGTTGAAAAATCCTGACAAGGGCCGGGATGATGCGTTAAAAAAATATACTCATCTAATATGCCAATTGCTGAACATGCCGATGGGCTTTGTTTCTGTTCTCGATGAAGAAAAGCAATACATCAAATCTGCCCAAAATGTTGCCGTCACGGAAATCAGCCTGAGCGAGGCATTTTGCGTACAGACTCAGGAACAGAGTAAGACATTCATTTGTCATGACACTCATCAGCACCCTACCTTTCGTGACTATCACGCGGTGAAAGAGGCTCCATTCATTCGCTTTTATGCAGGTTGCCCACTTAAAACCCAGGATGGAGTACCCATAGGTACCTTGTGTATTCTCGATACTCAGCCTAGGGAACTTTCAGACGAGCAGCTCGATCTTTTTGAAAAGATTGCAGGACTTATATCGGATTTTCTGACCTCGTGGCACTCCGTCGGCTACCTCGATATAGTAACGCTATTACCAAACCGGCAGCGACTGCTGAAGGATATAGAGGTTTCAACTGAAGGCGCATTCAGGCTGGTCATTATTGATTGTATTGATATGCCATTAGCCTACGAAATGGCTCGCTCACTCGGTATGACTGCCGTAGAAAATCTACTTCGTAATATGGTCGCAGAGCTGCAGATCCGCCTACCTTTAGAAGGGCAGCTCTACGCCGTGGCAGTTGGACGGTTTGCCTTTTTTACCCACAAGGAAAAAACTCGGACATTAGAAGATATCTCTCAAAGCCTTCAGGGGATCCAGGCCAGGTTTACCCCTGAAGTTCCCCTTGATCTGGATATTCACATGGGTGACTCCGGGCTTTGCGATAAATCTCTGACATCGAATGAAATACTGCGCCGTGCAGTCAGCGCATTGCATGAAGGGATAAGTCAGGGACGCCGGTTTACAGTTTATGATGACGCACTGGATAGCCGTAAGAAGACTGATTTCAGCCTTCTTACTGAAGTTAGACAAGCGCTACAAGAAAACCAGGGCTTATATCTGGTTTATCAGCCGAAAATCTCACTGGTGACAGGGCGTGTGACGGGAGCCGAAGCTTTGCTTAGATGGCAACATCCTAAAAACGGCGAAGTGTTGCCGGGTGTGTTTATTCCTCTGGTCGAAAAGACCAGCCTGATGCGTGAACTCACAGCATGGGTTATCGATCACACTATTGTGCAACTGAGTGCCTGGCAAAGCCGTGGACTTTCTTTACCTGTGTCGATTAATCTGGCTGCCAGTGATTTTTCAAGACCAGATTTCTGCGATGAGCTGGAACAGAAAATGCTGGACGCGCGTCTGGATCCCGCTCTGCTGGGGGTGGAGTGTCTGGAAACCGAGAAGATGCTCGAAAGCCCCGCTGCACTTATCGGCCTGGACATGCTCAAACAACGCGGATTTAAAATATCTCTGGATGATTTTGGTTCCGGATACAGCAACATTAATTACCTGCGACAAATCCCGATGGACATCATCAAGCTTGACCGCTCTATTGTGAGTAAGGTTGCTGGCGACAATGCCAGCCGCATCATTGTTCGCAACGTTATCACACTCCTCAAGCAGCTCGACTATATCGTTCTGGCCGAAGGAGTCGAGGATGCCAGGACCGTTGATATTTTAAGAAGGCTTGGCTGCGATGAAGTTCAGGGCTATTTTTTTGCCAAACCGATGACCCCTGATGCTTTTGAATCCTGGTATCACGGCAGAGATGAAGCCTTAACGTGAACGAGCATTAAGTAAATACGTATGCTCGCCTGTCCGTAATATATAAGTAAGAAGGGAACTGGTCACCCTGACCTACTCTCCATTGATTATCAGAGGCCGATGTTAGTCCTGCATCCGGGTAATCATGACAAATTCTCACTTCCGCTTCTCGCTCTAAGCGGACTGTAGTAGCAGCATAACCACTACCGTTAATGGCCGAATCATCTAACTTTGAGCAGGTCACAGAACCTCGTAGTATAGCGTGGTGATAGCATTTCTCGCTTCATCTGCCAGGCCGTCTGGATCCCCTGCCCTGCAAAATACAGAGTTCCCCTTCCGTCTTTCGCGTTGAGATGATCGATAACTTCCATCAGTTTCTCACTCCCCTTCCGGGGAGCGTTGTCATCAAACAGGTTGAGCTGCGCTACGCCCTGGCTGTAGAAATCTCCCAGCATTACTCCTGCTTTCTGGTAACGATGCCCGTCTCGCCAGATTGCATCGAGACATTTTGTCGCCGCGGAGATGATGTCCCGGCTATCCTGGGTCGGTGTAAGAAGCTTTACTGATGCACTGTTCCCGTAATACGGCTCGTTCAGCGCGAAAGGACTCGTTTTGACAAATGCGGAGATAAATCGGCAATACTGGTGTTCACCACGGAGTTTCTCCGCTGCTCGTGAGGCGTAGCTGCATATCGCCTGGCGCATCTCTTCGTAGGTGGAAATCCGCTGCCCAAAGCTGCGACTACAGACAATCTCCTGCTTTACCGGCGCGAACTCCTCAAGACCGAGACATGGCTCTCCGCGCAGCTCCCGCACGGTTCGCTCCAGAACAACATTAAAATGCTTCCGGATAAAACGGATATCGGTATCCGCCAGTTGAAGCACTGTTTTAATGCCCATTTCCTCCAGTTTTTTACTGATGCGCCGCCCGACGCCCCAGACCTCATCCACCGGAAGCAAAGCCATCAACTTCCTCTGCCTTTCCAGATTAGACAGATCCACCACTCCTCCGGTCTGCCGCTGCCACTGTTTCGCCGCGTGATTGGCCAGCTTTGCCAGGGTTTTAGTCTGGGCTATGCCGACACCGACCGTGAGGTGCGTCCTGCGCAGAACCGTCTCGCGCATTTCCCTGCCAAAGTCGGTAAGGTCGCGACAGTTACGAACACCAGTCAGATCGCAAAATGCCTCATCAATACTGTAAATTTCGCAGCGTGGAGAGAGTTCCTCCAGCGTTGTCATCACTCGGTTGGACATATCGGCATAGAGCTCATAGTTGCTGCTAAACGCGATAATACCGTGCCGGCGAAACATGTCCTTTTGCTTGAAATAAGGTTCACCCATTTTGACGAAGGGCTTCGCCTCTGGCGAGCGGGCGATCACACAGCCGTCGTTGTTTGACAGAACGACCACCGGACGCCCTTTAAGGTCAGGACGAAATACGGTCTCGCACGATGCATAAAATGAATTCACATCACAAAGCGCAAACATCTTAGCCAGCTGATTTAATGATGTACGTAACCACCCCGAACACGTCGAGAGTGTCCTCACTACCGACGACTATTGGCGAATATGCAGGGTTCATTGGGTTAAGCTGAACCCTTGGATGCAGCTGCAGCTTCTTAACGGTGAATTCCCCATCCACAGCAGCAATAACGATATCACCATGAACTGCGGTCCTTGAGCTATCCACGACCAGAAGATCACCCTCCCCTATGCCGGCGTCTTTCATGCTGTCGCCCGCGGCTTTGACAAAATACGTCGCACTGGGGTGGTTAACGAGCAACTCGTTCAGATCGATACGTTGCTCAACGTAATCCTGCGCAGGACTTGGAAAACCACATTGCACAAGGTCGCTGTACAACGGGAGCAGCATGATCTGACGTAACTCAACGGGCGTGTAGAACTGCATAATAGTCTCGCTCACATTAATACTGTTTTTATATACAGTAGTTTTAACAGAGCGACATATCAATATAGGCTCTGGCTATCAATTTACGCCATTGACGTAAAACATTGATGTAATGAGTAACGAGCGCTTTCTATACTGAACTGTTTGACGGTTTTGCGAGCAGTGCAAATCCAGCATTATGCACCTATACCTATAACACTGACTCCATAGTAAACAGCTCTTGCCGAGTTTTTGTATACGGTTTGCTGAAACGTTCAACAAATTAAACGGGAATAGGGTTTCCTATGAAACATTACCTGTTAGCCTGTAATAGCATTAATGAGGCCAGGGTGAAATTATCTTTAACCTTCCCATTTTTCACAAGCTCAATAACTTCATCATAAGTATAATAATCACAACCTATAACACCCTCGCTTGATTGCAATGATAATTGAGATGTATCTTTCACTTCACAAATAACAGCCCGAACATTGTCAGCAATCAATCCTGAATCAGTAACCAATTCACCTAACAAATAGCTATTGACCGAAACGAGATTCAATTCTTCTCTAAGTTCGCGTTCGGCGCCATCTATATGAGATTCGCCATTTTCAATAAACCCTCTTGGAAACTCAATAAGCACAACACCATTTCTTGAGTGTTGGATTAATGCGTACTTTCCATTACATTCAGGAATAACAACAACACCGCCATGTTTTTGGCTTATACGCAAGTGCCCGGATTCATTAAAAAACACCGTCACGTATTGATTTTCAACAATAATCTTATTCAAAATTTACAATCCAAGTTTTATGATTTGCTGACTCGCGAATTATCATTATAGTATTGTAGAAATAATATACAACATATGCCAGGTAAAACGCGCACTCAACTAACACTATGATTTCTTTATTACTTACTTTGAGTAAAGACATAACCTCTTTAACTAACATCACAACCGGAAACCCGGAAATAAGAGTCATCCCAAGAATGACTCGATTTTCAATACCAGAGAACATTTTAGCAAGCGACATTTCATGATATTCCTTTTCTTTCTTATCGAAGAAAGACTTAATCTCTAAATTAAGAGCATCTAATTCAAAGATGTTTTTCGATATCACTTTATTAAGCGCTAACGCCGAGTTAGCATATTGCATATGCCATGAACGTAAACCAGACAACGTTCTGATTGTCATACCACTAATCAGACATATAACCACATTAAAAAAAATAGGGGAGTACGGACTTACCAGTAACTTGCTAATTGCTGAGTATGAGCCGAAATAAAACGATATAACAACCAAATAAAAAGCTATTGCCTGATCACGCTTGGTCGATTGTTCTTTCAAATGTTCATTGCACCGCTCATATACCGAAAGCAGGAAATCTTTAGAGACTGACATCAAACCCCCTATTTATTAACATGTTATGTCCAGTTTAGATAATTCTATACCACCACCGCTTAATGTCACATTAAAAGATGAGTGTCTTAAGCATATTCCGTATAAGAAAGCCCGTTAATCACCGTCAAACACCGCAACCAACTCGCCGGTGGAGCGCTTTATTGGGCAGGAAAATATTTATAAATAGTCTTCACTTCTACCCCGATGACATCTGCTACCTGCTGCCTGGTAGCGCCCGTATCCAGCATCCTGCGGCACCGCTCCACCACTTCTTCAGTCATTATCCGGCGGCGGCCGCCGACTCTCCCCTGCTCCCTCGCTGCGGCTAAACCGGCGCGGGTACGCTCGACGATCAGCTCGCGCTCCATTTCCGCCAGGGCGCTCATGACGTGGAAGAAAAAGCGGCCTGCTGGCGTACTGGTATCGATGCTGTCGGTCAGGCTGCGGAAATTTACCCCGCGAGCCTGCAACTCTGACACGAGCGTAATCAGATCACGCACGCTGCGGCCCAGCCGGTCCAGTTTCCAGACCACCAGCACATCACCCGGTCGCAGCCGCCGTAAGGCGCGCTTTAGCCCTGGCCGCCGGGCATTTTTCCCGCTGGCCATATCCTCAAAAACCAGCTCACATTCTGCGCGGATCAGCGCGTTTTTCTGTAAATCGAGGTTTTGATCCCCGGTTGATACCCTCGCATAGCCAATCAACACGATCTAACTCCTTGAAATAGCTGATTGTAAAAAGCTCCGCGCTTTCGCTCAAACCCTCGTTTGGGCGAACGCCTTTTTTGGAGCAAAAAACATGGCCCTGACTCCTCCACTCGGCTCGACGACACCAGAGGTCTTGTTACGTAATGCTGGCGATCTTGATCGCGCCATGAACAGTGAAGCTGATACATGGCAAAACCGAGGTGGTGATGAGCTCCCCACCATGAAGGGATATCAGAAACAGGTGGATGCCATCACTGATGATGTTTTTCAGGCCAGGGATACGGCTGTTGAAGCAGCTGCAACGTTACCCACTAAACAACAGTTCCTTGAGCTACAGGTGGAAGTCGACGGTATCACGGCCGATCCTGCAAACGCGATTGCAAACATTACTATTCCGGCGAAAGACTTTGACCTTGCTGTAGGGAGTGCCAGTTTTGGCATGATAGCCAGTCGCCTCGCGGGCTGGCAGTTCACTCATGGGGTAAACGCATCCATCACCAAAATGATAGACCTGCCGTCTCACTGGTCAAAAATGCGTATATCTCTGATCTGGACAAACCTCGTTGCTAACAACAATTTCAATGTGAGCCTTTCAGGTGAGCGGCATAGCTGGTCTGCCGGTGAGTCTTTCAATCAGGAGCCTGCAGGTTATGCTGCGGTCGTTCCGGTTAATGGCACACCGTTTATTGCAGTGGAAACACAATTAGCGCTTGATCTCACCGTTGACCCTACACGGCATACTACCCTTCGCATCGGACGAAATGGCGCGTCTTCCAGTGATAGCCTGCCCACTGCCATCGCATTACTCGCCGTCAGACTGACAAAGGTGGCTTAAATGAGTGTTTACCAGTCATGGCGGACGGCCTGGCGAACACCAGGCGTGTTAAGAAATTATCCTCCTAATCCGCTTTATGTGGATACGGTCAGAGGAAAAGCGTCGGGAAAAGGGTCAGTCGATGATCCAGTGAACAGCCTCGGTCTCGCGCAGGGGTTATGCCTCGGTCTTTCCGATTATGAAATAAAGATTATTGCCCCGGAAAATTCTCCGCTACGACAGGAGGTTGTATTTAACACCACCGAGAATGTGACCTTATCCGGCGTTGATGGCGAACCGTGGTACACCTTTGGATCTGAAGAACATACATCCGGGTGGACTCAAAACGGTCAGATTTTCCAGAAAACACTGGGGTATACCTCTGTGCTTCAGGTGGTCGTTACATCAATTACGGAGACGGTCGGTGACAGGGATGATTTTCTTTTTAAACTACTACAAAACACCTCCACGCCGACCACGCCAGCGGCTGGTGAGTATGGATATGCAGGAGGCATTATTTATGTCCGGTTACCGGATGATTCAGACCCTGCTCTGCACTCGATTGAAATATCCCGGCGTAATTTTGGGGTAGCAACAACCGGGTTTGGACTCCTTACGGTGAATGACTGTATCGCGCGCTATTGCATGATTAATGGCATTTCCTGCGGGTTATCCACGCAACCGGCAGGCACCGGCTTCCTGACCGTCAATGACTCCGTTATCGAGTACTGTGCGAATGCCGGTGTTGGTGGTACGGGGCGAAATGAGTTGATCATCTGTAATAACGTGCGTGCCTGGCGGATTTCAAATGATGGCTTCGGGCAGCATGCGCCTGTAGGCGGTGCCGGAAAAATGATCCTGAATGGCTGTAATGGTAGTTATAACGGCGATCAGGCCGGTCAGTCTGCCCAGGGGGCTTCAAACCATGAGTTTACGAAAATGGTAATCAACGGAGGGACATTCAATTTTAATGTCTCAGGCGGAATGGTGGCTATTGAAAATGCGCAGTGTGATATTCACGGCGACACAAAATACGGGCCTGTTGTGATGGACGGGAATATGAGGCTGGGGAATACGGCAGGAACTATCGCCAGCCAGGCTGGTTGCGCCTGGCTGAACTATGCCACAGGGATAGTGACGGGAGAAGTAACCGTTAAAAACGGTCAAGGTGTCGGCGTTCGCCGTGGGCCAGATGCCATCGTGGAAGGTATCGCAACGATTCACTCAGTCAACAACGCACTGCCGGATATTTTGTGAGGTAAAAATGACAGTATGCAGATTGTGTCAGTGTGAGCCAATGGTGATGACAAAGCCGGAAACCGATGGAATCACCTATTTTTATGTGCATTATGTGGAATGTTCCGGATGTGGCATAGGAACAAAACGGTTTTCTGAGCAAATGATGGAGGCTGAGGCCGCTATCAGCCAGGCTTCAGAACAGTGGGAGCTGATGAATATAACGGTTCCTGACATCAGATAGACGATATGCGGCTCCTGTCACGTACGTTATTTAACGAGCCTCCCGGCCACCTTGTTGCACTCTAAAGACGAGAAACATCTGGAAACACCGGGAATTTTCTTAGAAGATACGCAGTGCGCAAAGACGCACACAGCAATAATGTCATTTATCATCTTTCCCCCGGCGTGCCTCCGGGGGACATTTTTCTATCTGTTTACCAGGACGCGAAAAACGGCATCTTTAATCAGATAACCACCAGTCGCCGGGTCTGGATGGATGCCGTCGGATGCAAACCAGGAATGCACGGCACCATATGCATAATCTGCAGGATTTTCGCCGAAGATGTATTGCAGGTTTATAAACGCGCAATTCAGGTCTGAGGCTACAGTCCTGGCTCTGGCCGCCATTGATGCCATCGTTACCGGGTTGTCAGTCCGCTCATTCTCGCAGGGCATAACGAACAGGATATCTGCACCCGGCAAAGCCGCCCGAATGCGTGCAATGAACGAGCGGAGGTTATTCTCGAAAGCCGTCGCTCCTCCCGTAATTCTCTGGTCGTTTGTGCCTGTCAGAATGATTACTGTGTCGAGCGCCAGCTCCGTCAGCGCCTTCGCAAAATCATTCGCATCCATTGATAGCCAGCTGGCAAGGCTTGAACCGGATGCACCAAGCTTATGAACGCGTACGCCTGCTCCTGTTGCCAGGGGATTTAGTCCACAGAGCGAAACGGTACCGGACACGTTCTCAATGTTGAGCACGTTCGACGCATTTACTGTAGCCGGTGGGTTAATATTAACAAACTGCAACCCGCTACCTTGTACGGTGAGTGTCGTCCATGCCCCTCCATCCCAGTTATATCGAATAACACCGTCACCAGTACCCACATACCCAAGCCTGCACGTTGACCAGCCACCATCTGACGTACCAGGCACAGTAGCCTTCAGTGCATCCCCTGGCGTAGAGGACGTAACCACGGCAGTATCTGGACTGGAGTTAGTTGGGTTTTTAGTGCCGCTGTAGCTAAATAACCAGTTACCCGTCCATGTGAACAATGTTTTCAATACGTCTGAACTGCTCGGAGAAAACACATTGGCGTTAATTATGCTCTCCGAGGTTGCATGTCTTCCAAACGACGTCCATCCAACCCCCGATCCAGCGCCATACTTTGCTCTCAATGCCTTTGCTAATGGCTGTGAAAACCGGTTTGGCTGTGTTGGCCACGAGTCACCAAAGATACCGACGGTTAGAATGGTCGATGCTCCTGATTCCAGCTGGCTTAACTTCATACGACCAACACGGATTTGATGCGCTCTTTCCACATAGTCAGAAATAACTGCAGTGTTCGTCTGAGGTATCAGCAGTGGATCAAGCTGAACAGCAT
Organism: Klebsiella sp. PK18; assembly: GCF_057784655.1. Lineage (NCBI taxonomy): Bacteria > Pseudomonadati > Pseudomonadota > Gammaproteobacteria > Enterobacterales > Enterobacteriaceae > Klebsiella > Klebsiella sp. PK18. The sequence goes on from NZ_CM173493.1 coordinate 2,822,870, forward strand.
AGGGCTGGTAACCCGTCGCCTCGCTTCCCTTTTCAAACTGCATTGTGTTCAGAACCGTTTTGGCAACGGTCATTCTGATGTAAGCGGCACCTGTCGGTATTGTTAAAGTTCGGGGTGTTGCCGGAGATGTAGATGCCTGCTCACCTGACAAATAGTTTTTGTTTGCATCGTAATATGCAGTTTGATGAGCATAGTGTTGCGTATAGGCGTTCCCTGCAACAACCGGGATAAAATCTGAGGCATCATAAGTTACATTTGTTTTTATTGTGCCCGTTGAGGCATCAACATATGAATCAGGTGTCACCGCACTCTTATCGAAGAGGTTAACGCCAGGAACAAAAAAGGCGGCCTTTTCTACTGTCACCGCCTTTTTCTGTATCGCATCGGTCGAGACCGCTCCCGCGCTGAGAGGGACGGGATAAGGAGAAAGAGGACGTCCAGGAACAACCAGGTTAGCGGAAGCGTTTGCAGTAATCACGAACACAACAGCCAGCTCTACCAGTCCAGCGTTAGCCGTATTTTCCACCCGAATATCTAACCTGACTGCCCCGGCAGGAACAGTCAGCGTGTTTGTAAAACTGTTCACGCCCGTCGCAGTGGCATATTGCAATCCCTGCGTGCCAATCTGTGTACCAGACGTATCCCTGAAAACATAGGCCACGCGCCCGCCTGCGTTGGCATACCAGGCAGTAACTCTCGTACTGATTACATCCCCCGCCTTCAAACCGCAATCAGCAAGCCATGCCGTTCTCGCTGCCACACCTCCCGCTGCTGGTCCCGCCACTATAGCCGGGAACCCCATTCTTGAATTTGTGTTCGCCGCTGCTGTGATTGAACCCAGGGGGATATGTGTTTTCCCGCCAAGGGAAGGATAAAGAAGAAGCAATTCGCAAAGCGGATCAAACAACACATTAAGACCGCCAAAAACAGCCCTGATAATGGCGTCCACGGCCTGCTGGGAGGGCATTTTTCGGCCGGTTGGCTGCAGCGTCCCGGCGTTATTGATAACCTCAACTGCGAGCGCGCTGTCATCAGGGCTGCGGTAATACGTGGTGCTCCCCACCGGAATATTCACGATATCCGCCTGCGCCGCCGCCAGCGTCATATATTGCTTGCTGAGCGGGATCAAAGTTTGATGGATACCGCGCCAGGTATACAGCAATTCACCCGCACGGTCCGGAAAGGTTAATTCCGAGGACTGCATCAGTTGATCGAGACGCCGGACATTTTCCATAAAAATCTGAGGGTCGGCGGTGCCCAGTGGCGGAATAAACTCGGCCATGTTTTTGCTCCAAAAAGAGGCTTCGCACAAACGAGGGTTTGAGCGAAAAGAGTTAATTAGGGGTTGTTATGGGGTATTACGCGACGTCGCCGGGGTATGTGGCTTCGTCGTAGGCATAGAACGATTCGAGGTATTCTTTAGCGGTGACCTGGCAGGTTCCGTCAGACTGCGGAGCGATCTCCTCTACAATTGCGTCGTAGACGTGGCGCGTTGAGCCGCAGAACACCAGGCGGATCGGCTCGATGGTTGCCGACGACAGGTCAACCTTCATCGGGTCATCAAACTCGCTCAGGTGCGGGACTGACAGCTGAAAATCACCCACCCTGCTCGCCACCATCAGCCCGGATGCAGAGCCATCCTGATAGCGGATCAGCGCTCGGGGATTTTCGAAAGACCAGTCCAGCGGCTCCGTAACGGTGAACGTTGTCACGCCACCAGCCGTTGTCATCGCCTCCACCAGACAGGAAATCGTGTTGTTACCCGGAATATCATCCGTGAGCACAATGCGATCGCCCGTGTTGTAGCACAGCGCGTCCAGCTCGGTAGTGGTCTGAAACGTCACCCGCTGCTGCAGGTATTTCATCAGGCGACGCATGCCGATCTGGTAGGCGTGATCCTGATTCAGTACCCCATCGAGTTTGTAGTTCTCGATTTTCACCGGCGTGGGATTATCAGGCGTCCGGCATTTAACGGTCTCCTCCGCCCAGGTAGTCCCGTTGATGTATGTCACGTCGACGCCATCAAAATCATCGTCGGACGGTACGGTAAATCCGCTCTGCAGCTCCTCCACCATCTCATGCGGAGTGATCACGCCAGTCCAGGGCTTAATCCCCTCACGGTTGACCGTCGCCAGGCCATCACTCAGCAGAAAACGTGACTTCCCGGCATTGGCTATCTTCTGCAGCATTTCCAGCGCTGAGATACTGTCGCCGGTAGCAAAGTCGAAATACTCGCCGCGTGGCGTCCAGTATGCAGACTCCAGCACGTTGATGGTGTCGACATCCATCTCCAGTCCCAGCGAGTTCCCGACATGCAGCAGCGCCCCAGAAATGGTTCTGGCCGTTCCTGAGTCATAGGCCCGCGTGGCCACAACGTTTACGCGGCGGTCCGACTGAGCCGCCAATTTGCCCCCCGTCTCAACGGTCACCGCCATCAGCGACACGCCGGGATAGGATGAAGGGCGCGTCAGTAGTCGCCCGCGCAGTGCCTGCCAGTACATCGAATCCCTGGCGTTGTTTGAGCCCTGCTCATTGCGCCGGCGACAGCGAACCTCTACCAGCCCTGGTGAGCTGAGGGTGATCCGCTCAGTGAATCCCAGCCCGTTGACGTTTTTAAGCGCATACTCTCCCTGGTGACTCACCCACCCCGATCCGGAACCGTAGACGCGATACTGAATCTCCCACTCAACATGCCGAAGCCGCTTTTTCCCCTTGCTGTCAAAGCCACAGATGCCGTTCGGGAAGGAGAAATTCACCTCGAACATATCGACGGTCTCATTTTCAGGGCAAACCAGGAACGGCCCCAGCCAGCTCAACGTGTCGTTAAGACCAGTGGCCTCATAGTCGATCATCGTCCGGGCGGTGAATCCCGGCCATGACTCATCAACGGCACCATTAACCAGGCGCGCCACCGTCGCCGTTGTGCCGTCGGTCGAGACAATGCGGTACTCATTCCCGCGGTGAGCAAGTGAAAGCCGTTGCACCCCCTCCGGCATGCCGGAAAAGGCTGTTCCCGTGGCGCTGTTATAGGCAAGCGTCACATTCGCCGTTACCGCCGGGCTGCCGCCGGTTGATGCCGTGCCGGAGGTGTAAACCGGAGCATCACCGAAAACAGCTGCAGGCAGCGAAGAGGACGTGATCGCCCCACCCGCGAACGGACTGGCCGACTCGGTTATCAGTACGGTGCCGCCGTTGTCCTGTGCAACCAGGCCGGAGCCAGTGAGTCCCTCGGTGATGGCCGCCAGCAGTCCCGACATCGAGACGTAGTTAGCCACCAGCGACACCGGGTAGGTAACCCCCTGCCAGGTGATCGTGAACGTGCTGGAGCTGGTCGAAAAATCGTAGGTGGTCGGGGCCGCACTGGCCTGGAGTTTTGCTGCACTCCCCCCGGTGCCGGGCACTGCAGCCTGGCCGGGGGTATATGACGCGATAAACAGATCGTAATCGACTGAGTTAAACCCCAGCGTTACCGGCATACCTACTACCGGCGCGATCTCCGTCAGCAGCGGGCTTGCGATAACGCTGTATCCAGCCGCCGTAGTGATCTGGTAGTTCGCCGGGGCTTTCAGTTCGACCACTGCGCCAACGACCCAGCTGGGCGGTAGCGCGTTTTCGTTCTCGTCGTCGTCATCGCCGTCATCCGTGTCCAGCCCGGTAAACGTTACGCTCGAACCTGATACGGTCATGCTGTCTGCGATAATGTCGTCTGCGTCCGGCGACGTCTGGGCCATGTCCAGCCCGGTGCCGGATGATGTCCCTCCGACCTCCGTACTGTCGACCCAGTTTTCACTGCGCTCATCGCCGGAAACGTCCGCGCCTGGCGGAAAATAGGTGCCGCTTAAACCCGGCAGCGTTGAAGCTGGCGTACTGCCTACCCTGATATCGCCAGTGGTATAAATCAGTTCACCGACACCGAGACACAGCAGCATCTGGACGCGCATTTTCGTAGGATCGGCGGCATCAAACCGGGTCACAGGCTGGACCACATAATCAGGGTAGATACGCACCCGGCCAAAAACTTCTCGAATAGCATCACCGAGTTTTGCGGTATTGCCCCGCGCCGGATTCAGGTCGAGACTTCGCCCTGTGGATGAGGTATAGCCGCCCGTATCAATGGTGCTCATCAAAACAAGCGAATAGGCTGCAGCGGCAACGGAGATACCGATACCGATCCACGCGATTGTGGCGGCCTCCAGCCCGAATGGAACCGGATAAAGCCTGACATCACTATCAGGGCGAATCACGCAGGTGGCCCACTCACCTGGCGGAATTGACTTACCCTCAACCTCAACGGTCAGCGGTGGGACATCCCGGTCGGTATAGTTTTCGACATTGGTAACCAGCCAGCTGCGAATGCTCGTAACACCATGCTCATGCGTTTCAAGTGGTTCTCCGGGAAGCCGGGAAGGATAAAAACGAATGGTCATTGCCAGAACTCCACGCGAACAAAGCGCCGCTTAAATCGCGGCAACGGCAAAAAAGTTACGTTCGTGCCTGGGTTGCATTCCGCCACATGCAACAGACCATCGATACTGACTACGATCCCTACATGGGTGACAGTCGACCCGGAATAACAGGCCACCCCGGCCCCTTCGCAGGGTTCGCAGCGCTCCAGAGTAAGCATCATTCGACGCGCCTCCCGATCGAGGCCGCCGTCGTCTTTCGTGACCCCGGCAAAATCAGGCCAGAGAGGCAAGCCCAAATCGCTGCGTATCTCGTTCACAATGCCGAAGCAGTCGAGCTGCGGGTATACTCGCCCGCCCTTCAGCCAGGTGACTGAACGGTATTTATCAGGTGCAAACATGATGGATTCCTTAGCTGATATAACGCAGTCCTGGGAAGACAGGGAGCGTGTAGCGGTAACGCGGCCAGGCGGTATCGAGGATATTCATGTAGCCCGCAGTGATCTGAACCTCTGTCGCCGTCCAGGAGCCCGACTTGATTTTCAGCGTATACGGCACTGCCGCAGGCGCTGCTAAATCCGTAGAGATATAACTCCGGTACGTCAGCCATGCAGGCAATCTGTTAGCCAGGGCATAGCGGATCGCCGTGGACACAACACCATCGATATTGCACAGGGCAAATTTCAAATCTTGCGTACCGTCCACATTGCGCGCCGGCAGCGCAATGTCTATCGCACAGGCGGTAAACGTTACGGTATCGCCGTTCTCCGTCGTTGCCGTGATGTTCTCGTAACCCTGACAAAGGTAGTGAACATCAGAGCCAATGGTGATCTGCAGCGTTTCAATGATCACCTCCGGGCCGCTGCTGGCGTAGAGGCGTTTAATCTGCGTCATGCTTCGGCCACTCCTTATTCAGCGCAATATCCAGCAGTGAGCTGCCGACGATCCATTCCGGGTAATTACCCCATGGGGCAGGAGCAAGGGGGCGCTCCCATAATTCAAGCGTTGCCGTGTACTTCCAGTAAATCGGGGCCACCAGCACCGGTCCCTGATAAATATCTGTGAAGCGGCATTTGTAAAACTTAATGCCCGCCGGCGTCTGCAGCTTCATCATGAACCACGCTGCCCCGTCAGATAACGCATCACGGAACCAGGACTCAAACGCCAGGCCCTGCGCATCGGTTTCCATAAACCAGGTGATGCTGGCCTGCGTCGGCGTGGAAGTATAAGCTCGCCTTTGCCGCGCGCGGCCGGTGGTTAACTGGGTTCGTTTTAACGGGCTGACAGGCTGGAATCCGTACCCTTCCTGTAATGGCATAGGGAGGCTGTCATGTGGGTAGTAGATATCAGTCATGCAGTCTCCCGGTAAAGTATCTCGAATAAAATTTCACCATTAACCTCAGGAGGGTATTCATTTCAGAATAAAGCACGATGGAATCGAAGAAATCTCTGATTTTTTGGTTCAGATTAACGAAGATAAAAATCTTATTAAATCGAAACAAACACACAAGGCGATATATTTACCAACTCACCTCAAGAGCTAAAGGAAATCAAAAAAAACAGCATTATCAATATATTAATTTATTGACTTTAATATGAGCTTACATTGTTTCGGCACAGCCCCATATCAAAATAAAAAATGGCGATGCGCCGACAGGCAATATACGTCAATGTGACTGCTTGTTTAAAAGCAACTCCTGAAGAAGAAGCGCAATAGAAACAAAGATCAAAACCCCACAAAAAACAATTTTTGCAAAATCATAGTTAAACACGGTTGTAAGCGTATCATTATTATATAAGTGATTATGCCTATAGGAATAAGTTGTGTAGATATCATCGCATATTTCAAGAATTCCACCGACTATCAAAACAAGCCAAAGAAATGAAAACTTCACTCGGACCTCCTTACGTTTACGTCTCCTATTGAAGATAAGTCCGCCAATAAAAAGAGGAATCATAAAAGCTATAAAGTCTTTAAATGTAAATGTTAACAACGCTTCCATTAATAAGATCCTTGTGTTTTCTTGCACCTACTCAGATTGTTAGACTTACCTACCTAATCAAGTCTCAGCTAATGCAGTTTAGCTTACCTAGGACCGTGTCGTGTATAGTTTCCTTTTAGAGCGTTGCCAAAAGCTCCTTGTGGCATGGTAACCTCCTTTGTGAGTTCACCTTTTAACTGCCTGGAAAGCTGTCGATTATTCTGATTGATTGTAGCGCTCAACTGCTCCGGAGTAATACCCTGGAGATGAAACTCCTGATTAATCGGCGCGTGTACAGTTGTTTGCCTACGGTTATCGCTGTTAACGTTCTGAACACCAGTACCAAACCCTGTACGCCCCAGAGTTGCATCAAGCGGTTGGCCATTTCGAAGTGCCTCAAGCTGAGACACGCCGATCCGGTTCGTTGATGCCTGGTCGAAGACGTACTCTCCTTTGTGAACAATACCCGCTGGCTGATACTTACCACCGGGGCCTGTGTAACCGCCAGAGGCGAAGCCAACACCTGAAACAGCCTGGATATTTGAGACGATACTGGCAGTCTGCGCAGCGATTGAGGCCATAGCGATGATGTTGGCCGGATAAGGCGCGCTAACTGCACCGCTTGCTATAGCCTGCTGGATTTTCACCATTGAGTCCGCGATAGCGAATGCCTTGCTCGCAGCAAAAGCGACCTTGTAGATTGCCGATTGCTCACCAAACCCCGTTCGCATGATTTCAGCGGTGCTATCAAACAAGGACTGCGTGGCCGCAGATATGATGGTGTTTTTCTGAGCCTCTATGACCTGATTTGCATCCGCTGCACGCTGACGAATAGAGGTCATTCTGGCCTCACCCTCGGCAGTTATTTCACCGGCCTTCGCATAAGCTTCCTCCTGAGCTGCCAGCCAGCGCTGGAGCTCTTGCTGAGCTTGGTCATACTCGTTGATTTGCCCCTGCATCCCCTCAAAAGTTCCAGAGAGTCGCCCTCCTGTGGGTGTCAGGTTTCCTACAACATTACGAACCGTCGAGGGCAGTTGCATATCGGTGTTTTGATAAATATCTGCCCGTGTTTTTTCATATTCACCGGGTTTTAGTTGCCCGGTTGCTTTGGCCTTCTTCAGCAGTTCAAGACGGGTTTTAAGCAGATCGTTGGTCCGCTCATCCTTCGTCTTTACCTGTTCCTGCATCTTCCGATAATCGTCCAGGGTTTTTACGGAATTTTGCAGTGCCTCCTGCTGCTTATACGCCTGGAGGATTTCATCTGAACGGGAAAGGATCGATTTCTGGTCAGCTGTGAGCTGCGTTTTAGACTTGAGGTCAGCAATTTGCTGTTCGAACTTAACTCGCGCCTGGGTTGCGCTGTTAAGCTTGTCACTGGCATCCAGCTGGGACTGCATGGCAGCAGTCTGCTGGTTTATCTGATCAAGCAGCCGGGTTGCTGCGTCCTCGGTATATGCTTTACCCTTTGGCGTCTTGGGTGGTTTCGGATCTTTGTACATCTCGTTAATACGAGAAACATTTTTTGCATATTGCTCTGCAGTAATTGCACCTGCCTTCAGGAACTCGCTTTGCTGCTTAATAGCTTTATTGCGCTTATCCGCATTGCTCAGATATTGCTGGTTAACGCGATCTGCTTCCTGCTGCGTTTTAATTCGTTGCTGTTCGGCTTTGTCATGACTGCTGATTATTTCAGTTAAAACGCCTTCTGTTGTGATTTGAGATTGCAGATTATTTAGCTCATCTTCGAGCTCAGCCTTTCTTCCACCAAAAAATAGCTTCCCACCAGCAGCCTTATCTATCCAATCTAATTCCTTACGAATTTGAGAGATCCGCTCGGTGCCGGTTTGCTCGCGACCAATATCAAGCATGGCATCCCATGCTCCTTTAGCCGTTTTAGCAAGCGAGTCCCAAGCACGTTCAAGAATCCCCAAATTCTGATGAATATCGTTCGCACGCTGCTGCATGGCATTGGCGTAAGCATCAATAGCCACCCGTGCAGCATCCTGCTGATTACCTTCATCCTGCAGTGCTTTAATCTGGTTGTAGGTTGCCAGTGTCAGAAAGTGGTACTGGTCGTTAAGTTTGGTAATGGCCGCAACCGGGTCAGCAGCAATGTCGTTGAAATCACCCACCAGCTTTTCAGTGGCGATGCCTGTGGCTTCACTGATTTCAACCACGGCAGTTGTTACTCGTTCCAATGACTCTGCAGCCACCTTCCCGGATGAAACTATCTGGTTAAGTGTGGCTGCGGTCACTCCAGTAGTTGAGTTGGCAACTACTGAAACCCGAGCGGCCATTTCTGCTAGTTGCCCGGTGGTTTTACCAACCAGATTACCGCTAAGGGTCAATGACTTATAGAACTCGTCCTGCTCCTGAGAGCCTTTGTGATAGGCCAGCCCAAGAACACCGACAGCCGCGGCAGCCAGAGTGACAGGATTAATTAACCCCAGCACATACCCGCCAACACCTTTAATCGCGGGGCCAATACCGCCGAACATATCTTTCAACTGCCCGCCCTGCTGCATAAGCACCATAAACGGCGACTGACCCGTAGATAAGCCGACGATAATGTCAGTCATCTGCGCCGGGATCATGCGCATGGCAAAGGCAGTCTGTACGGCAGATTGTCCGGTTTTGCCAAGGTCGTCGCGAAATCCAGTTAGCCTGTTTCGTGTTTCCTCGATTTTCTTTGAATAAAGATCGAATGTATCGGTATCTACCATCCCCTTTGATTTGAATTTCGCAAGATCTTGCTGTTGTTTATCCAGTTTATTCAGAGCTGCATTTACCGGGTCAATTCGATCTAAGAGTTCAGAAAGAGACTGTTTTTCTTCATCAGTAGCCTTTGTCACTTTCCCTGCACTGGTGGCAGCACGTTCGCCTGCCTGCGTCATTTTTACCAGTGCAGTTGCGAGATTGTCAGCCTGCTTCTCTGCCCCGGAGCTATCAATCACAATGGCCAGGCGGGAGGTTTGTTCTGTCATTTAGCTATCTCCGGGCAATAAAAAACCCCGCCGTAGCGAGGTTTTTTTACGAATATAATATTTTGATAGTTATATTATCGAAACGGGTTCACTGGTAATACTCAGGTCTGTTTAATATCACTTCCACAGTGTTTACATTTAATGGCCTCTTTGCGGATAGGCTCGGCGCAGAAAGGACATTTTTTATACTCACCAGACTCACCATTAAGCACTGCTCGGCGTTCAGAGGTAGACGATGATAAGACAATAAGAAGACCAAGAATCGGCGCAATAAATGCAGTAAAACCAGCGATCACGCCGTTTCCATTTGTGATGTTTGATGCTAAAACGACCAAGCCGAAGCCTATAGCGCACATACCAATAAGGTAAAGGAACGCAATACCTAACCCATTTCGTTTTGCAGCAATAACTGCTACAACAATAACTGCTAGCCCAAAAAGCATAAAACCTAAAAGCGGTTCCACTTCCCCATCCCCATCATTAACATTTGCACACAGGTTAGCACAGGAATAAATGTAGACAATGATATGACTACTTCACTATCGCCCGCCTTTTTTGCTCTTCGGCCCACTCAGCCCTCCAGGCATCATCGAGAGCCAGTATCGCTGCGTCAAACTCAATGCGGTCGATCAGGATGGTGCGCGATGCCAGGTAAAGCTCAATATCGTTCAGGGATAGAGGGAGTGGCACTCCGGCCATTCCGGCATATTTCCTGCCGCGCGATATCATGGCGTAAGCGTTGAGGATCTCCCCAGTGACTGCATCGATTTCAGGCTCTGGAATGGGCGGGAGATTTAGCTTCTCCCTGCGCCACTTTGCTTTCTCACCCTGTTCGCCGGCGAATTCCTTTAGCCACTTTTGGGCCTCTATGGCTTTTTTACGGTTTCCTGAGTCTGCTGCTCCTTACCCTGAGCAATGGCCGCCGCCTCAGCCAGAATAAGCCAGTACAGAGAGGGGTTTTGCTTCAGTAACGCAACACCACGCTCCGGTGTATACGCTACCGCCGTCTCCGTACCATCCACCAACTCCCCCACGCCTTCCCAATCTTTCAGAAGAAAGCGCGCGCAATTGTCGATGAGAAGATCATCAACCGAGTCAATCTCGCCCACACTGGCGAGATCGAAAGCATCCGTACCGACCTGGTAGCTCGCGTCCATTTTGTCGATATGGCGCCGCACCAGCGCATTGCGTGAGCGGTATTGTGGATTCTCGCTACTGGCCACCAGCAGACGGAGTTTAAATAGCGCCTCGTCTTCAGGCGTGAATTTCTTTTTACTTCCTGCTGGCTTTTTGTAAGGGAAAAACCAGCGTTCTCCGTTCAAATCAATTTGAGAAGAAATAATCAGCATAAAGACTCCCAAAAAAGCCCGAGCCGCGATGACTGCAGAACGGGCCAGGTAAATTAAGGCGCGGTAACGATGATTTCAGACGTTGCCGTAAAGGTGAGGGCCTTACCAGTGATGGTTGCAGTACCGGCTGCGTTACGTGTGACTTTCGCTGTTTTCTGCCCGGTAGAAACCACGCTGGCGATAGTCGGATCCGATGACGTCCACTGGACGGTATCAGTTGAATCAGCTGGCGTAAGCGTGGCGGTTAACGTCACAGTAGATCCCACGGCCCCAGTTGAAGTGGCTGGCGCAACACTGATTGCCGTCGCCGGCACTTTAGGCACGCGCGTAATCGTCGGCGGCGTATTGGCCGCGGTGATATCCAGTTGAACCTGAACAATGTCAGTGCTCCCCGCATCCGGCCAGTCGCCGGAGATCTGCACTTCCGGGAAATCGAAGGTATAGGCGCCTTCAGCATTCTCCAGCGTGAAGCTAAACGGCACCGTTTCGCCGGTGAACGTTTTTTTGTAAACCTCCCAGGCAGCCTTTGACCATGACAGCGTGATTTGACCTGACGGGGTAAAGGTTGTCGGAATGTTTGCGCCGGCGAACGCCGAACCGGTACCGATGCAGCGCTGAGTCTGCATATTGTTGTTGAACTGAATGTTAAAGGTGTCGACGCAGAAGCCTGTCCCGCCATCAACACCATTTAGCCGGATGTTCGTGACCTCTTTGAAGGAGTAACGCAGCGCCCCCGCTAAATCCACCGGAGTGGTGAAATAGCTGGTATCGTCCCCTTTCGTCTCCCAGTCCAGCCCTGCAAACGTAATGGTTGCAGTGATATCACCATCGGCCGGGATTTCCATCTGGAAGGTGCCAACCTGGCAACCGCGGGCAATATGGGCAATCCCCACATCACTGGCAAAAGTCGCCACGGAGAACGTAATGCGACCATTACCCATCGTCAGCACGTTATTTACCCATTCGGTACCGAAACAGCTGGCAAGAAAATCGTCATGCTGATTCCAGCGAAACCGTGTGCCGACATCGCCGCCGACATCCACTGTGCCACGTGAAACGCCCTGCGCCATGCGGTCACCAGCGATTTCGTCATTGTCGTTGGTGTTCTGCGTTGGTTTCAGACCAAATGAAGAACGCCGCAGCAGGTTCCACGCCCCTGCTGTTGGCGTGATACCTGGCGTTGTCTCACGAATAAACGCGGCTACTACTTTTGCACCTGAGCTCACAGGAGCCTCCTGTTTTTTGTGCGCTACAGAGCGCGATAAGGAATTTGAAGATTGAGCTGTAACCAGCCATCGGTCTCACCTGCCGGCACAGCAGAAACGGCGAAATAACTCAGCTTCCCGTCGTCCTTAAACTCGAATAGCTCCGTTAGCTGATCGGCCGTTCGGGAGATAAGCAACGTCCCGGAACCGACCGGTACAAACAGCTGAATGATGAGTAAGCCCGTCCTGTGGACGACCGGCCCGTCCCCGATCTCGGTTGCGCCAGCCTGTCCTGCAATGTTGGTGAGGCGGGCCCAGATATCGCGGCCGCCGGGGTCAAATACCGGACCATTGGGATAATCCACCGCATCAGAGGCAATAGCGGTCTGTGCCGCCATTCGGGAAATGGCAGCGTTTCTGATTTCTGTGAGAGTCATTTGTAGGCCTGAATCACACCATTAAACGAGACGGCATAGACGCCTGTCGGCGCCTGCGTTGAGTGGCCATTCTCCAGAGGCACGGAGTAAGGCAGGTTCGACTGGATGTAAATCACCGAGTAGGCTGGCGCCTGGTCGATGATATTTTTGCCATTAAGAAACGTCATTGTCCCGCGCGGATCCGGTTCGGTCGGGACGGAGTGATTAGGTTCGCCTATGCTGACAAAATGCGATGCTCTGAAGGTTCCTGCGCGATACTCAGCCGGCCGCCTGATATCCATGCTGTCATTAACCCGGACTTTCTTCCTGAGCCTTCCGGTTTTGGTCAGGTTAGCAGGATCGGCATAAAGAGATTCGTTCCATTCCCCAACAGCTTTGTTGTATTGAACCGCGGTCGCGTTGATGGCCCACAGCTCCGGGTTTCCTACCGGCGACCGTTGAACAATTTCATTCAGCAGTTGAATGGCGATTGTCCGCTGGCGTAGTTTGACATCTTCGGCCACCAGCCCGGCGAATGCCGCCGGGTCAATGTTCCAGCCCTTAGCCATATCACACCCTCCGCAGTTGAATGGAGTACGCAGCGCCAGCAGAGTCGGCAGAAGCGGTGATGATCTCGTAACGCTGAAGCTCACCCGTAATAGAATCCGGTGCGGTGATGATATGCCCGACTGCCGGCTTGTCAGTCACCTCATTGACCAGGGCGGTTAGCTTCACGTCACCATGCAGAATGTTAACGCCATCGATACGGCGCAGTTTATAACGCGCCAGCACTCCACGCCCCGAGTAAGTCACCTGCGTTTCAGTGCCGGTTTCCGTCACCGGGTCCCAGGCACCTCGAACGGTGTATGACCCAGTGAAATCCTTAACGGCATCCTGCAGGTCTGTATCGAAGGCTGCGGCGACTTCAGTTTGGAGTTCGTCGCGGATACCCACGGTCTACCTCCTCTATGCCTTTTTCACCAAAACGCTGAAGCGGGATATTGTTAGAAACATATCCGCCAGTAAAAAGGACCAGGACGTTACCACGCAGTTTCCTGGTATAGATTTCGCCGTTGCGTTTAACCCTCAGCGGAAGCGGAGCAAACTCAACAACGCCCTTTGCCGGGTTTGCGTAAACGACATAATTGATCGGGTTTCCATTCACAAACACATCGCGAGGGCCGAGCCCGTCACCGGCATAATGCACATCAGTGTTTTGCATATCACCCCCTTACCAGCCGTACCTGAGACTGACTAACGCCATAGGGCTTTAGCATTGCAAGCGCCAGCTGCAGATCGGAATCAAGCAATGCCGAGCTGTTGGTAGCGAGTTCCGCGAAGGTCTTTGAAACGCTGACATCATCGGCATCTACCGTCTTACTCAGCAACACACCAGAATCGGTTTTCTGCTGATAAAGGCCACCATTTGCCGCCGACAGCGCCGCATAGGCGCCAGCTTGTTTCACATCGTCAGGAATGATGATTTCGTGAGTTGCCTTATCGCACGGCATTTTCAGGTTAAGTCCATTCATCCAGGTATTGGCCATCAGCACAGATTTGGCTTTTTTGCTTTCATCTGTCCAGGTGGCGCCGAGAATCGAATTGACGTCTTCAACGGTGATGAAAGTGATCATGCATCACTCCATTTCTTTCCAGCCGTGCGCCTTCCAGTTCTCCACTTCATCAGGGTGAACGTTGGCGGTATTGGGCGCACCCGGGAATGCCGGGAAATCGGTAACCATCGCCACCAGCTGCGATGTGGTCGATACGGGTTCGTTGTTATCCGCCTGCGTAGACGCAGTTTGCTCAGCAGCTCGTTGGGCGCGCTGCTCTTTTGTTAATCCGGCCATTAGCCCTCCACTAAAAAAAGGGGCCGAAGCCCCTGTTTATCAGCCCAGCAACAACGCTGAGTGCGCCGACTTAACTGCCGCTACGCCCCAGGACAAACCGACTTCGTAACGCACCTGGCGATACTGGCGGTACAGTGCTACCTGGTAAGTGATGCCAGATACGGGGTCAGTAACGTTCATCACATCATCCGCAGTATCGCCGCCCTGAGGCATTGCCGGGGTTCGGGATGCAAGCAGGAATGCATTGCGATCAAACGCCATGTTTGCGGTGTAGGCGCCACCAGCGGTAATAGCGGTGTTGTCGGCCAGTGCCTGACGTAAGCCAGGAGCAGCCAGGGTGATTGCTGTGGCCGTCGCAGCAGCAACAAGGTATTTATTGCTGTCCCCGTCAAACGTCACGATGTCACCTGCTGCAAAAGCACCTGTGCCGGTATCAATGGCAATCAGAATATCGCCTTCAGCTTTTGCTCCATTCACCAGGTATCCGGCAGCCGGAGATGCAGCGCGTTTCTTAACATGCGCGGATTCGTGGATATTGAATCCTTCCAGGCGCCCCACGATACCTTCGCGCAGAAGCGCATCAGTACCAGACTCGTTTACTTTGAACAGAACAGACTGTTTACCGCGGAGGTTTGCGATAGCCGAAGAACCGAGAACCATCTGCAGATCAGTTGTCGGCGAACCGTTGTCAGAGAGAACCTGGCGCGCATTTGCCGCATCCGACAAATCGCCTGCAATACCGAAAGGAGCGGTGCCGGCCGTACCGACAGCACGGGAGGATGCGAAATACAGAGCTGCGAGATCTGCATCCATCTCATTAGCCAGCGCGCGAAAAGCCTGCTTAAACTGATCAGCAAGGATGGTGTTGTATGTCCCTGCGGGCCCCAGTGCCAGTTGTTCCTCACCGTTCCATTTGACCGGGGCCATTTTGGATTTGGTGATTTTGACATCAACGGTGCCGATCGTCTGGTCGCCGTCATTTGGCGCAGTAGCCCCCGGGGTAATATCAACAGTGGTAGCCGGTGGCGCAACCGGCGCAGTAACAGTCTGGTCCTTCGCCGCCGCATCAGCTTTAGCATTGCGCGATACAGCCGGGATAAAACCGACCTGTTCGCGAGATACGGTATCCAGAGCCGTGAAGATAGTCGGGATCAACCCGGTAAGCGTATTAGCCATGTGTATAGATTCCTTGGAGATTAAAAAAATAGGGTTGGTTGAGCTATCCAGCTCCGGCACCAGCAGCCATCCGGCGGCTGGCAAAGAATTAATCGACGATGGTGATACCGTCTTTGAGAGTTGATTGCTGATCTGTCGGACTCAAACTGGTAAACGCATCGCGTTTCATCGTTTTCTGCCCGAGTGAATGCTGAGACTGCCGTGAGCCGCCTCCCTGGTTGCCGCTGGCCTTCAGAATGTGGTCTTTCTGTGGGTACTGCTCCACCAGGAACTCCAGCGCCTCATCAAAGGCCGCCAGTTCGCCCGGCTTCGAGCGGGAATAAATTTTGTTGCCAGAGCCATCATAGGCAACGACTTTGCCGTCCTCGACTTTGAAGGACTGACCGAACCGCGCCTGAAGCATATCTGCCGGAATTGCTACTTTATCTGCGATGAATTTCGAGCCAGAGAACCGGCCGCCGATCATTTCCTGATAAAGCTGGCCTTCAAGGGTCGTCGCACGCTGAGTAGCTTCATCAAGCTGGGCCTGGAATGATTTGGTGATATCCGCTTTAACCTGATCAACGGCGCCTGCGTCGATCAGTTTTTTCTGGTCGATTTTAGTCATCATCTCCAGCGCTTCGAGCGCCTTTGCCGGATCGCCGATTTTGGCATACTTAGCCAGACCGGCTTCAGCGGCTTCTTTGGCTTCACGATGAGATTTTGCCTCGCCATTCAGAGAGGAGATTTTCCCAACGGCCTGCACAGCATCAAAACCAACTTCCTGGCCGTCATCGTGGACGTAGACGGGTAAACCGCTGGAATCGACTTCTGCATAGCTTTTGCCGTTAACTTCGACTGTTTTCAGTTTCATGTGGTTACCTTTTCGGGGTCATCCGACCGTTGCACCGCTCACCATCCGGATCACGGCAATAAAAAAGGCCGCCCGGAGGCAGCCTGATTGAAGACTTAAAAAGCTTTAAAATCTGGCGTTGCTGAACGCTTGAGCATCCAGGTTACGAAGTTGCTCCAGAGTCAGCCATTCGCCCTTGTCGTTGTAGAAATCATCGGGCGACATGCCGCCGTCACGAATCAGCCGGGCCCGGGTTACGCCAACGATCTGGGACTGTCGCGTGAACGACTGGCGCGAGAACCAGCCCTGATAATCGGTATCCGAAGGCACCTGCCCGTCCATGCTGGCACGTGAGCTATCTGATATTTGCCCAACAGCAATACCCAGCTCATCAGACGATTTCAGGATGTAGGTTTCGACGCTGCGACAGCAGAAATGGATTTTCCCGGGTCCCTGCAGATACGGCACCTTATGGCCGATCGGCTTGTTATCCAGTGTGTACTTGAGGCGGTCGCGAATCCGACAGTCTTTTGATGTACGGTTATCCAAAGTGGATAACCACTGCTTACCCTTCAAAATGTCATCGTTCGCATCTGCAAAGCTTTTCCTGGCCGTAGAAGCAAGATGCCCCACAGCCGTTTTTGCAATACTGCCGGCATTGGTTCGGCTCATCTGCAGCGCGCCATCCTGATAACCACGGTTAGCATGACCACGGACCTTTCTGGCGATTTGCTCATGCGTATCGCCCAGGAGAAAACCCTGCCGCACTGTACTGGAAATTCTTGCCATCCTGTCAGCTTCAAGGTTATCTGCCCACTCCGAAAGCAGGCGCCCCTGAAACGGCTGTGCCATCGCAGTTGCGTAAACGGCATCCGGTGAAATGCCCACCAGCGGGTGAAGCGATAGCACATCATCGGGGATCGCAAACTGGAACAGGCTCAGCTGAAAGCCTGCTTCGTGCTGAGCGAGTTGCTGCAGCTCATCAGATAGTCCCGCGTACATTGACTGCACAGCCTCGCGATTGAGAGCTCTGACACTAACGAGCAGCGCTTCCAGTCGCGACACGGTAAAGCTGTCAGCATCCAGGCTATCCATCGCTACCAGCAATCTGGCTGTCAGTTCCGCATCGCTGTCATTCAGGATTTTTATCATCCTGTTTGCAACGCTGGTGCTGTACCGCGCTATCCATATCGCATGCGCTATCGATTCATCCTGAAGCTTGTCATTCGCCGTTGCCATTTGCACCACCCGGGTTACTCAGTCCGCCGGCCAGCGTGACCTGCTGATTCCGCAACTCGTCGATAACCTCTTCGGGCTTCGCGTCCGGATCGATAAATTTGAGGGCCTGCAAAACGCGAACAGCATCGACCTGACGTATATCACCCCCCTGACGTAGCGACTGAACAGCTGTTGCAGCTGCGGCATCAAACGTCTGGGCTGAAACATCCAGTTCGGTGCGTACATCGACATTGCCGCCTTCTTTCTCGCCCAGCCATTCCGCCATAATCTGCAGGATATTATCGAGCGCATCCTCAAGCGAGCTTGCCATGGTGTTGAGAGGTGAATTCTCCTGCATCCGCTCTTCGTGAGTCTGATCTAAGGATTTAGTCGATGTGTTTTCCGCGCGCAGCAGTTTTGCGCCGGCCTGACGCATCTGGTTTTCCAGATCCTCAAGGGAAATCTTACCGGCTTCAATCGCAGCCCCGGTATGCTCGACATATTCCAGTCCCTGCCGCTGGCGGTCATCGAAACGAGTCGCAGAGGAAGAACCTATCGTCAACGTTTCGCCATCAGCCAGACCGTAAGCCACCAGCAACGGCACGCGAGCGACATGCAGGATGTTGTCCTGTTCACTCTGACTCTGCCAGTGCTTGATATTCAGTAAGGCGAGATTAAGCAGTGGCGGTGAACCGCGCATAAAGCCTGTGCGTTTTGTGTAAAGCGTCACCAGGGGAATATCATCGCGACTGGTTTCCCACTCGTCGTGAATCTGCCACTGGCTTTCGCCGTTATCACCTTTATTACGGCGATAAATTTCAACCTTGCCCGGTATGATATGGCGTATTTGCTCAACTTTCGTTTGCCCATAATCATCGCCATCAACAATGATGACCTCTCTGATACGCAGATCGGTCAGCACCACTTTCCCTTTAACCACTTTCGATTTCCAGCCGATGACCTGTCGTGGATTAAGCATCGTGGCATATGGGCGGGATCCTGCGGCTTTTTCGTCGGCTTTAGTTTTTACTGCCTCCGGGTCAATTTTCGGGAAATCCACCAGCGCATGTACCAGACCATACTGAAATCCGATGCTGAAAAATTGTTGTGCCCAGACATCGAGCCGGTTTCCTTCCATATCAATATCTGGCGATAGTTCCCGTATTTGTTCAGGAGAGTCCTCACTCAATACCGTCGGCTCAGCAAACACTCGCCCGATGTTTTGTTTAATGGCCTCTTCATAGGCAGGTAGTAACGTTGCCGAAGCCAAACGCTCCTTATAACTTTCAGGATCTTCGTTCGGCCATTTCGGGAGATACTTCTTGCCCTGCCGGCGCATTTCCAGCGTGCCGCCCATCAGCGCATCATTAATATCCCATGCCTCAACCATGTCGTTATAGTCGAGGTTGGGCGTTGAAATATCAGGCATGGTTTTACATCCGCAGTTGGGTGACTTTTCCAGTCGGTTTGATGATCGGGAATTGCTTCACAATGAAATACCCACCGGCATCGTTAGGGTGATCGTTATCCGCCGTTTTATCCGGCTCACCGTTTTCGCCCCAAACCTGTTGCTCAAGCGATTCTGTGTACACCGGGCACCGCTTTACATTCACTTTGTAGCGACGTTCACCGTTACCATTGCAGAACATGGCATTCATCGCGTTGATGCGGTCTTTCACTGGCGGGTTTGATGCATTAACAACCACATTGAAGCCGGCCTGCTGAAGCTGAGCGATATCAGTGGCGCTGGCATTGCTGGATTTACGGGAATCGCCGGAAGCGTCCGGGTAGATATAGATTTCACGCACCTTTCGGTAGTCATGGCCGTCATATAGCCAGAACCGCTCTTTGATGATGCGAATCATGTCCGGCGTGTCGTAAGCCTTGATGATTTCAGTAACTGCAAACGGAAGCCCCAGACGTAACACATGAACAACCCCGGCCATCTTCCCGACGTTGAAATCCATACCGATATACAGCGGCTCACCGGGTTGCTCTTCTTCCCGGCAGTTATTCAGCTTACGGTCAAACTGATGGTAAATCGTCCCGCTGGTAAGGTTGGTGAACTGGCCACGGAGATAAGCCTTGATCAGCTCCGGCGGGTATGACTCCATCAGCGACGGGATATAGTCCGGCGGCAGATTCTTTTCATTGTCGAACGTCGAGGCCTGCACCAGGCCGTACAGCGTTGAGAGCGAAGGCTTATCGCGTACAGCCTTTGCGAACTGCTGATAAACGAATTTAAACCCTTCCGGCGTCGTGGTGACGTCGATCCCGTTACGAAGACCGGCCACGTTGTAACGCATACGAGCAATGATTTTTCGCCAGGCTAACTGCGCCTTTTTGGCGGGCATTACGTCCAGCTCATCAATCAGCGCATTACCGATTTTAAAACCAACGATGGTTTGCGGTTTCTCCATCGAGCGGCAAATCGTCGTTCCTCGGTACTGGCGCCCGGCGTAGAAGTGAACCTCTTTGTTTCCCTCGTTGATTTTGACATTCAGCCCCCAGTCGTGGGCCACCTCCTCAACAGTGGGATAAAAGATGTCACGGATCTGCGGATACGTTGGCGCAAAGTAACCCTGGTTGATTTTGGGGTGTTCCCACATCCCTTTGCAGATACCACCACAACCGACCCACGTCTTACCGGAACCGAAGCCGGCGACATAGGCCTTAAATTTGTACTGCATCGCAAGGAATTTGGCCTGAGGGATGTTAAGCGTCGGTGCTATCGCCATCCTCTTCCCTCACTCGTGCATCGACTACGTTGATATTGATTGCAACTGGCGTTGGTTCGTCATCCTCCGGATCAGCAGCCAGCTCTTTGCGTAATTTTTCGACCTCCAGCTGCCGGCGCTCAATTTCAATCAGCTGCAGACGCTGGGCGAACTCGCTATCAGCCAGGCCGAGCCGTTTCATCACCGCCTCGTACATGCGCTCGCGGCTGATAGCGGTTATCTCCACACCGTTTTTTCCGAGCTTCACACCGGAATAGGCAAGCGCAGCATCCGGCGCCAGCTTGCGTGTATCGGCGAAGAAAGTCTGACCTATGCCATCGCCATTGCAGCGAGGGCATTCAGGGTTAGGCGCGCTGGTGTGGTCGTAACCGTAGCCACCAACATCAACGGGCTCGCGACGTTTTCGCTCAAGCGCTTCGAGTCGCTTCTCTTCGTACTCAACAGCATCACGCCATTGATACTGATGACCAAAGCCCCAGCAATAGCGGCAACTCCCGCGGCGATACTGTGATAGCTGGTTGGCGTCGAAGGTGGCCAGGCGCCACATCTGCTCAAGCACTTCATCGGCGCTGCCGAGCGTGCGCACAATGGATGCTTTCTGCTGCTGCGCAATGGCCTGCGCAACTGAAGTTTTCTGAAGCAGCTGATAGCCAATTTGTTCAGCAGTCTTCTTGCTGTAGCCAGCACGAATAGCTGCCTGTGTGGCGTTGTTGTCCTTCAGGTATTCCGCGACAAATGAACGTTGTTGATCGGTGAGGCCATCATCATCCACCAACTCTTCTGCGCACTTTTCCTTTTGCGCAGTGCGCAGTTTCTTCTGCGCAGGTTTTTGCGCAGTGGGTTTCTTGATGTATCGGCGGGCGGTAGCGTAATTCAGTCCCTGCGCTTCACACCAATCCTTCGGTGATACGCCGGTTGCGGCATGATCGGACAGGAACCGTTGCTGAAGCTCGCCCCAGTCCGGTTTTGCCATGGATTATTCCTATTTAACGTGAGGGAGAAAAAGGAATTACTGATTCTCCATAAAATATTCACTTTTATGTTTTGGAATTAAGGCTCTTTAGTTAAGGAGTTATTATGAAAAGAATTATGCTTGCTGTTTTTGTTATCTGTGGTGCGCTGTCACTTTCAGGATGTATCCTTCCCCCTGGTCCCCATGGAGGCGGACATGGTGGAGATCACTTCCATGGTCCTGAGCATCGTTAATCGCCTGAGGGCTTTCATTTTACAAATGATGAAAAAGGCCGCAAAAATATGCGGCCTTTAGTTACTACCAGCTAGCGTATAAAGAATCTCTCAGGAGCCACCCGGGAGAGGTTCATCTATACGGCTAACTGACCTCTGCCGTTCTGGTGTTGGCAGGCAGAGACGTTATGAGAGTAGTGAGTATTTCAAAATTCACCGGGATAAACAGACAATGATGTCAGTTACCCCGTGTAACTGGTAATTGGTGATTGATTGAACTGTCAGCTCAGACGATTTGTCTGATGGTCATTATCGCAGGCACTCAGTGAATGCCTGTTGTAATGGGGTTAGAGACCAGTTTATAGCCTGACCAATGTTTCTTAGATCACTATCCATAGAACCATCCACCAATGCCAAAGACTGCAGCGATCACCAGGAAGATAATTGCCGTTTTGCGCTTTAACACACCGTAAAATACCGCGGACAATCCTATGAATAAAACCATCAACACTGGCCACATACTAAGCAACAGGCAAAAGTAGCCATCTATACCACCGCTGCTAAACGTCACATTCACTCCAAACCATTACCCGGACTTTCCATAGCTTGGTTGCTTCGTTGCATGACATCATGCAACTGCCCCTTATACAGGAGCATAAACGTTATCACAGGCACTCGATGAATGCCTGCTGTAATGCCTTAGCTGGCCTGCACAGCGCCGGTATCAAACAGCGCCAGCGCTTCGGTCGCTTCCTGAATCGCTTTACGGGTCTTCGACACAATCTCGCTTTCCGTGAAAACACGATCAAAGGAGTCTGCGAAAAGCTCAGATTTCAGAAAGCTGTCGCCTACCCAGTCAATGGCCAGCTTGGCCGCTGCGGTGTCGTAATTCACTTTCTTGATGATATCCAGGCGGATTTGCTCGGATGCGGTGATCTCTGACATGTCTTACCTCTTTGATAAATAATACATACAGAAAGACCCTGTATTAACAGGGCCTTTTATCGTCAAACTTTAGGGAACCAACGCTACAAGCCAGGTAAAGTAATGACACCCTGACTTTATACTAAAAAGTGACTCATATTAGAGCTAATGGTGATCATCCATAAAACCAGCCTGCGACACCAAGGAACATAGCTGACAGAAAACAACAAATTGCAGTTTTATGCATCAATACACCGTAAAAGGCGCAAGATATCACGACAAGAAGTACAATAAGGACAGGCCACATACTAAACAAAAGAATAGCATATGACTCTGAATTATTATAAATATTATTTTGCACTAGCATCATAATCCTTCTACGGTGTTTGAAAGCATTGCAATGATGCAAATTTTAAATTCCGACAGCGAATTTATAATAAATAGAAACCATCGAACCAACGAAAAATCACTCTTCCCAAAAAAATCATTACCAAGAAGATTCAACTACAACCCAAATATTCAAGCCGTGTATATAACGCTGCACCGGAACACAAACAAATACACCTTCATTTAAACTTACTGACTTTATTATACTACCCGCAGGAGGAAAAACATCCCCACTCCCAGGCAACTTGTTAATTTGTTCAGTACCATATCGATAATACTCTGGAAGTTGTGGAAGTTTGCACTCAGTCATAATTAGCAGCTCATTTTATAAGAACTCAATGTAGCATGTATGATGAACTAAAAAACCCACATTGCAAACAATATATTTCGTTAAAGTGAAAAACATTGCTTCGCGAGGAGATTTTTTTGCTCACAGCTTCTCTTACCCTCTAAATTCCCTAAGGTTTTACCTAATATCTTAATTTTGAAATGGTAGAAATATTATGAAAGTTACAGACGTACAATCCATGAAGCATACACTCGCTAAGCTTGTTAAATCAGAAACACATTCTACACTTACTTATGACTTTGCTCTGCCATGACAAAGTCTACTGTTCTACCCGTGAGCTCAGGGATGAGCCACTTCCTGTAGTGTCAGACCATCCATTTTTTCTCAAAACCAGTAGAAAAACACCTCGAAATCTGACTAAACTCCGACATTGGCTGCCTCTGCAGCGCCCCGTCAATTTGTCGGATTTACTCCACGGGGTTTTTTATCACCTGAAACTGCTGGGCAAAGGCTCCAAGAATCCAGCCCACCAGCGGTACACATTCCCGGCATCCAGAAGCAGGATACCTGAGAGATGTTATATCCTTCGAACATATGAGGAATGTATCGTAAGTAGTTCTATTCAAAGGTGAGTTCATCAAGCCTTAATGGTTTTCTTATAAAAGCCTTTTGGCATTCGATTATGAGTATCTGCCCCTCGCACAATGAGCAAAACACAGGAGAGGATTTACCGGAATCACCATTTCCATAGGTGAACTCCTTAACCCCATAAATAGTGCGCTCAACCGTGTTATCTCTGATAAGATTGATATGCCCTGCATGCTTTTCACCTTGTACTATGTATTTAGACTGCTTACCTGTTATACCCTCAGAGAAAATTGCTACCCCTTTATCAAAATCCCAGATAAAAATCTTACACCCACCGTCAGATACAAGCATTTCCAGTGTCAGCTTGTCATTCGATGCTGGATCAGACATTCTTGCATAGCATTTTCTAATCACAACACACCTACCCATTTTTAGGTAGAATATAAGCACACCAGAAGCGGCATTCAACAAGAAAAAATAATCTGTCCTGCATAAGCCAGCTGACCTGCCCACAGTATTAGATACAACCAGAAGATAAAAGGCCTACCGTAATGGAAGGCCTTTATGGGGTTATGCAGTATGTTGTGGTGCCGGGTGCCTCCCGGTAAGTCTGCCCCAGCCAACAGACCTGCGTGTGTGCTCAAAGAGAAAACCTGGCTGGTCGCCCCACCGCACAGGGGGATTCACCACGCATCTACATTAGCTATGCGATAAGTGCATAGTCAATCCGATGTAACCAGTAAAAACACCTCTTTCGGAAAACTGTATATCCTAGCAGACAATAATTAATCATTTCATATTGAATCATTACAAAACCAACAATAAAGTTTCATATCAGGTTTCAAATTAAGAAAAAATTCCAGTTAGGAATTTTCTCACTTAAATCCCACACTACCCCTCATGCGAACCATAATATCCATGGTCCTTAGGAGGGTTAACTCACATGATAACCATACTGATGATAGCGTTAGCTGTAGTTCTTCTTTTAGTTGCAGTGGGTTCACTGGTTTCATACTTGCGAGAAACGAGTAAATATAAAAATACTTTTAAAAAAAGGTATTAACTTTTACCCAATTCTGCACAAAAGGGGTAGTCACCGGCACTATCCCTGCTTTCTAACTACCGCCTTCCAGTAAGAAGGCCTAAGTCACCCTGGTGTCGCAGAGAACGTCTATACGCAAGATCCATGACCTGATTACACAACCACACTCTCGCAGTGCTCTGCGCCCGTGCCCTTGAGTTCATGTCACATCATCGCCGCTAATAACCAGTACGCGTTTGGCGTTCGCATATCGGGTGACGAAACGCTCAGACTTTCCTACTGCCCGCGGTAAGCAGCCCAACGTGATCAGCGAGTACGACCCATGGGCCTAAGAATATTTAATGGCCACTATCGCAACGATCAGTGCAACCAATGCCACCAGTAGTGACACACCAGTGAGCAGCAACGAGGCCGTATTCATCATCCGCTGGTAGTAAAACTCTCGCATGGCTTTTGTAGTGGACTCGCGGTGTTCAAAATCATTCTTATTAGGATATGCCAGGTCGTAACCGTCTGAGATTTTCCTTTCAATGGAAGCGTGAAGCACGTCGTTCCAGCTATGCGTAAAATTAACAAATGCATCTGTAATTTTCTGTTTCATTGTCATCTCACCCTGATTGTTATTATTGGTGATGATATCAAATAGGATGACAAAAAAAGCCAACGTATCGGTGGGCTTGTTGTGACATGTCACGGCATCAACAATCGCTATCAGGCCTTGCTATTGCACGACATGCCCACATACAGGCTTCCTGCATTTTGGTGCGCGCGATAGCCATGCAGCGCAAAGCCTCTGCTCTCTCGGTTTCGGCCTGACTACCACGCTCGACAACTTCAGCCGTTGTAACCTCTCGCTCAGTATCGAGCAGACTGCAAAAATGCCGGCTGACACCTTTGAGGCGGTTCATCCGCTCAATGTCGCCAGCGGTTAATGTGCGGTAGCCTTTTACAGTGCAGCCGTCCTGCGGTTTTGCTTCACTCATTTCGTAGCCCTTTCGGTTGTACCTGGTTTGCTTTTACTAGCTCGTAGGTGGATATTGTTGGGAAGGAAAGCATGGAGATAACCAAATGAAACAGATACTATTTACATGGTTTGCTTTTACAAATACCTATGCCTGCATCACCGCCAGCATTAATGTGAACAACTCGCTAATGCTTAATTCAGCTGTGCCGTGGATTGTTGGAGTTTCTCTTGGAGTAATCACCAATTACTTATTGGCTAAAAAACTGAAGGAAAGCGGCTTTCTGTAGGCCTGCTGGTTTCTGGCCAGGTTACTTCTTAACGCTGTCCGGCATCACCGCACCAACAACGCCAGCCAGCGCTACGCCGCCAGCGATGACGGTTTCCTGAATGCCCGGAGGCATCTGATAGCCGAAGACACCGGCAATGACCAGGATGATGCCGCGCCAGGTTGACGGCTCTTTCAGTCGATTAATGAGATAGTTCATATTTCCCTCAAACAAGAATACTTTTTGCCAGGAGATAGCGGGCTTTACGGTCATCAATGCCGTTCTGTCCGCCGTTGATAATCTGAGTGACGCGTGTAAGGTCACCGGGATAACGCAAACAGCCGCGTGAGGTATAGAACCAGGCAGCACTGCGCGCCGCATACTCATCCTGTGCCAGCAATTCAGGCTGTTTAACCAGATCAATCTTCAAAGCATTCCCGCATTCGCGGTAATTGTTCAGGCCGGTGGTCTGGATGAGCCCGCGCCCGCGGTAAAACCAGCCGTCTGTTGCCCCGTTATTCCCCATGCGTTTGCTGTACACCAGATTGGCGATCGCTCGTTGCCTCTCCAGTGGCAACGATGGTTCACCCTGCCGGCGGCCGAGCGAATTAGCCTGACCCTGCGTCAGCCGCCCGGCGCGGACAAAACTATTCAAGCCAGCCACGCTATAATTGAATCTCTCAACAAGCTGGGTAAATCCCGTGCTTTCATGCCCTACCTGGGCAATGAACATTGCCTGGTCGATAGCGGAAGTGATGCCAAACTCTTTCATCGCGGCTGTAATATGCGGAAACCAGCGCGCAGCTAACCCGGCGCTGATGCCAGCCGCCTTCTGGAATTGTGTTTGATTCATTAGTGCCTCAGTGTATCGACCAGACGCGCCACGTTACCCCGAGCCCATAGCACGGCGGCGCATATCATCACGTTTGCCATTACCACCAGCCAGTGGGACTGTACGTAAAGACCGAAGATAAATTGGAAAGGTATGCTCGCGTAAATCAGTACAAGCAAGTAAGCAATGATGGAGATACCAGGGCGATGCCTGGCACCGCGACGTTGATAAAACATCAAAGCGCAGACAATAACGGCACATATCACCGCATTGGCCAGCGCTGCCGGGTCATTTATTACCATTCGAACCTCCTCCCCTTAATCGGGAAAGTAATCCGAACAGGCTGCTCAAGTCCTGGCTGTTAATGAAAGTCAGGACCTTGATGGTGACAGCAGATGCCACCACCGCACCGAGCGCATCAAGCGGACGATCTGTATAGCCTGTCCAGGTAGTAAATTTTGAGCCTAATAATCCGGCAGCCAGAACACCGACAATAAACGACGTCATGAAGTAAGCTATTTGCCTTCCACGTGTCAGGTTTGCGGTCGTTGCCACATAAAACACCGCGCCGCCAAAAGCCCCAAATACCACACCAAAATCGGTGTGGGTGATAACGCCATATACGACGGAACCAATTAAACCGCCGCCAAAAATCAGGCCGGTACCAGTTAAAGGATCGGACATTAAGCCCCCTCTTATTGCTGTGAGTCCTCTCAGAATTGAGGGGAAAAAGAAAAGGCCACGCATAAGCGCAGCCTCAAATGATTTGTACCTCAGCTTTCCGAGGAGACTTATTCATGGCGAAAAAAAGCCCGCTCAGAGGAACGGGCAGAAAGTAGGCATTCTAGGTAGTAACGAAACGAAGGCACTCCTAATAGTCCGAGCTACCGATTTACCAGGAAGCATTCACTTTTGCCGTTACGTTCTATAAACATAGACAGGCAACCGCAGAAGTAAACCTTCCATAAATCTTAAATATGTTATGTGGCAGTGTGGTGCCGGGTGCCTCCCGGTGAGCATGCCCCAGCCGGCATGGCCCGCGCTGCATTTACAGGTTTCTGTAACTGACTGGTCGCCCCTCCGCATAGGGGGATTCACCACATCAATACGTTATGCTGTAAACATAGCTAGCGTCAATACACTCTGCATACATTGCTATCGAAGAGCGACTAATCACAGGCATAAAAAACCCGCATTTTATGCGGGTTTCTGACTTTGCAGCTTAGATTATCTGAATGCTGAATTCAGAGAAACTTCAGCATCCGGTTCGTGCGTAATTCTGTTTCTCAGATCCCGGCGAATAATCTCAATTGACCAGAACCACACCAGGTGACCAAATATTTCAGAAACGTTTTCATACCATGGAAGCTCAATCAACGGAGGGGTTAGGCCCATAAGCGGAAACGAAATCATATGGACAAACAGTTGTGCGAGTGCACCTGCAAGCAAACCTTGCCACAGCTTAATTTTTGGAAACACCTCGGCAACTACACAATACCCAACCGCGAACACGATGGAGAATATGATATGTGTTACGCCCACCCAGTTAAACACATGTCCGGCGAAGGTATAGACAGCCGCATTTGGATCGGCTAACCCTAACCAGTCACGCAGAAAAATATAAGGAGGGTTAAGGAAGTTTCTGGAACAATCAATTTGCCCGGCAGCTCGAATTAATGACTCTGGTCCACAGGCACTGGTAAACATGTCGACAGGACTACGCGGTGGTAATGGTACTTCAGCACCCCATTTAACAAATGCTGAAACCACCCCAGAAATAAGCCCGATAAACAATGCAACACCATAATGCCGTCTGCGAGGTTCGGTTCGCACAAAAATATCTTTTAACGCCATAAAACCATCACTTATAAAGAATATTTACAGTTCCTTAATATTCCTTAAGTTTGGTGCGTGGCATTTTGATTCAGATCACACTTTATAGCCGATTTCAGGCATTTGTTTTCAAAAACACAAAACCCTGCAGTAGCAGGGTTTATATGAATGTTTTCGCTCAGGCGTTTTATTCCACGATTTAAAATATACACGACAACTTCGGACAAAATCAAGCATTGTGCACTTAAAATGCAAAATAATGTGCCCATTTACTCAATCAGCGGTTGCTCGTTGAAACTCTTTATCTGCCCTCTCCTCTTCCTTCCAGCACAGGTCCACCAGCGCATCGCAGAAAGGTTTCCAGTTGCGTGTCCATGTTCTGATGTGCAGGTCTGGGACAAGCGTCAGAATCGCTTTATAAGCAGCCGTAGACGGCATCGTTGAAAAGCCATTCCCCGAACAGCGCTCACAGATTTTATATACCGGAGCTCCCTGCTCTTTTGTCGCTTTGCGGTCGAGAACCTGGCCTGTACCACCGCAGCGGCAGCGTGCGTTTATCTTTCCCTTACCGTCACAAGCTTCACATTTAGCGCTTATGCTGGCTGTTACTTCAGTCCACTTATCCCAGTTGGAAGGACGGACAGCACGGGATTTTTTCGCCCAATATGGAGCTTTGCCCCACGGGTTAGAGACTTTGCGTTCCGTGGTAGTGGTTTCAATCTTTCCGGTGCCATTGCATACCCTGCAGACTCCCGTTGTTTCCGCGGACCGGGAATACTCCGCAAAGGCAAACTGCGCCAAAATCAGGCAACAGCGCCCCAGCTCTTTAGCAGCTGTTTTGCGTACGTTCTTCGGTGCGGTTACAATCGCATATCGCGCTAGCGCCTGGACGGCCAACTGCTCATCTGTCTTGCTGATGCCAGTCTTTCCAAAGAACGCTGCCAGTCCGAACCTTGCCCTGCTGCTTGTCACCCCAATACCAGCCATAACATCTGTTCCGGTCAGGCGATTTGGTGATGTGCTTTTCACGTCGTCGCTGATGTGCATACCCTGAGGGCTGAAATGTTTTAAGGATGCTTCGAGTTTCATGCTTTCAGTAACCCCTCTTGTTTCCATATAGCCAAAGTTCTGAGCACGCCTTCGGCATGCATCAGGCGCAGTTCGTCGCGGGTGTAATTGTTGGTTTTAACTCTGCCATCGATGAGATCGTGGCAAGCACTGCAGGCTATAGCGCCCTGTGTATCGTCCGGCTTACATCCAGTTCCGCAGGTACCCGCCAGGCGGTAATGCGCCAGTACGCTGGTTTCAGGATTGCCATTGCAATACCCGGGGATCCGTACTGTGCATTCGCGGCCTCGGGCCGCTTTACGTAGGTTCGCCATACTCACCCCCACATCTTGTTGCGCCAGCGAGAGTCTGCCCGCGGCGGATTTTTGTCCTCCACCAGCTGCACGCTGACAGTCCATGTCATAAAGTCAGGGTTTAAGCGTCGTTCGACCTTTACGCCTCGCTGACGATATCTCGCCACCAATTCTTCGGCCTGCTGAGTTGTGCATTCGTGATGGTGAAACCATGAGTGTTTCATCGGCATCACCCCGAAAAGCTTAAAAGCTGGTTAGCGGCGTTCTCAGCTTCCTGCAAGCTGTTGAACGAACGAGAGAGGATCCACCGCCAGAGAACATCGAGCGATGATTTGTACAGTTCATGAAATTCGCATTCGTCCATGCTTGCGAAAGAAATACTTCGAGGGTGTTTTTTCAGTGTACCGTCCGGCAGCTGTATGGCGTCATAGTGGCCGGCTTCAACGATGACCCACGCCCGGTAAGCATCGAAAGATTTGCAAATACTGATATAGCCGGATCGCTTCTCGGCTATTCGGTCGAGATATTGCCCGGCGGCATCAAGTAACGCCGATTCACTCCCGCCATATGCAGCAAGGTATTTGGCGTAACCTGTGATAAGCCTGCGCTCATTAGACGAAATCGCCCCGCCGGTAGGTTCCCAATATTCAAAACCGAGATTGAGTAAAGCAAAGTAACGACGGTGAAACGCCGGATTGCGGACAAGCTTAAAGTCGGCCTCCAGAACGGAGCCGAGCTTGCATTTTGATTGCAAGAAATCGCTGGTCTCCTGCGTGGCAGGGATCAGAATTCCTTGGGTCTGTTTTATAAGGTGTAATTGCTGCGCCATGGGTTTCACTCCGTGGCGCTGAGATGCTCCGTTGCCGTTGTTCAGGCGGCAGGTAAATTATTGCAGCTTACTCTCGGTTTCGTCAATGCAACCAGCTTCTTTAGCTAGCTCTTTAAACTCTTCAATCGTTAGCAAAAACTGATTTTTTCTTACCTTTTCGAGCCCGGTTATTTTCCCTCCATCACTCGAAATTAAAAACTTCCCGCCCTGCCTGATAATGTCCACCACTTCGGCGATATCGAGATCCACTTCATCCCCCTGAGCGACATACAGACGCAAAAAATATAGTCCGGCGACAGCATCAAAGGGACACGCTTATTGCGATGCTTTGGGAAATGCCAGCCACCAAAAGGTGAATCAGTAAAACCAGTCGTCTGCGCTTTCCCATGTCTCTTGCAGAATTTGCTCAACGCGTTTTTTATCGCCATCAGCGCCGCCCAAAACGCTAAGGCCATCGTTGCTTGTGCGTCGAATGGTTAATTTGCAGTCATCATAAGACTGGGACAAACGGCGCAGCAATTCTTGCTCAAGCGCAGGTATGGCGCCATCAGGGAGTTTTTTATGTTTATCAATTGTGACTTCAACTTTCATGGTTAGCACCTCACATGGATACTGTATAAATAAACAGTATACCGGTTGCATGAAATGTTCAACCCCTCTGCAGCACTTTTTGACAACACCATGCTTATGTTTAGATTGATGTTTTTCCATAATAAAAAAACCCGCCGAAGCGGGTTTTATCATGCTGCAATGTCTTTTTTCAGGCACATATCCGGTAAATTAGCCCTAACCAGCGCCTCAGCGAACGGGGGCGGAACGGCATTACCACAACGCGCAACCTGCTTATCCTTCGCATACTTCACACCTCGGTAATCCTGGTCGATGATGTACCACTCAGGGAAGCCCTGCGCGCGGTAGAGCTCATGCGGCTGCAGCATGCGCATGCCGATGTCGACAATGCGGTAAACAATGCCCTTAATCGTCACCAGTTCGCTGACGCCAAAAGAATTTAGGAACTCTTTAACTTGGTCCGCACGCCGCTCGTCGTAATCATTAGCCGCCAGCAGCGCGCTAACCTCTCCCACATGCTGACCTCCAGCGGTGATTGTCGGCATCGGTTCATCAGTGCGCTGACCATCACGGCAGGTACCACGCAATTTTACCAGGTGCGATGTCACAAGAGCGTGATGATCGACGGTAGTCACTGAGTGAGCTGGCTTATCAAGCGCAACGCCCGGACCGGTGTAGTTCCCGCCATAGTGTTTCGCCAGGAACGCAGTTGTTACGGCAAACTTATTGCCCCCAGCTGTAACAGTACCCAACGGTTTACCAAGATTGAGAACCCGCGGCGATTGCCCTACCCGCTCGCCATACCCCATCTGAATAAGCGTAGCGGTGACAAACTGAGACTTCCCCCCCCCACCAGCGGTAATTGTGGCGCTAGGCTCATCTGCCCGGTGGCCAATGCTAGCACCGAACTGGCGGGCGATAACCGGGGCAACCACACATGCTCGGGATTGCTTTAGGATGGTATGAACTGGTTTGTTGAGTGGACGCGGTTTAGCTTGGTAATGGCTACCACCATTTCCAGCCACAAACGGTGCCAGAGTAGGTACCACCAACGCGTAACCATGAGTTTTGGTGATTGTCTGTATTGGCGAATACAACCCCTGTCCACGGAAACAGTCATATTTCCCGCGTGTCGTTGTGTGATTGCACTTCACGATGAACGGCGAAGCGCTTTCGATAACAAAGCGCTGAATGCCGCGGGCAATACGTTTTAGCGTATTCTCTGCCAGAGGCTTTTTGCGATCGAAGATACTCGGCACGGGAATTGTCCAGTCAATGCATTCTGCAGCTGTGCGCCATGGCGCCAGTTTTCCGGCCAGCACAGCCGGTGATTTCGGATCCCCGTGGGTTGCCTCCGGCCAGACTATTGGTTGCCCGTCCCGGCGCATTACCATGAAGAACCGCTTACGGATGGTCGGCGCGCCATAGTCGCAGGCGCGCAGCTCACGGAAATCGACAACATAGCCCAGGCCGGCAACTAAGCGTTTCGCCTGTTCACTATCCGGCGACAACTCCAGAAACTCGCAACATTCTAACAACGCAGGGTGATCCGCTGGAACTCCGGATGTCAGCATGCCGACGAATGCCAGGAACGTTTCGCCAACGCGGTTCGGATCCGGACGCATTTCCGCCGCCAGCAGTGGACCCCACGTTTTAAACTCTTCGACGTTCTCCAGCATCATTACACGCGGACCAACATCCAGCGCCCAACGGATAACGATCCACGCCAGCCCACGAATCGCTTTTTCAACTGGTTTAGCCCCTTTCGCTTTGGAAAAGTGGCGGCAGTCCGGCGAGAACCAGGCCAAACCAACCCGGCGGCCGGCGGTCGCTACTTTTGGACGCACTGAATAAACAGACTCGCAATAGTGCAGAGTTCCCGGGTGATTGGTGGTATGCATAGCAACCGCGTTTGGATCGTGGTTTATCGCGATGTCCACGCTACGACCAATCGCCAGCTCAATGCCCGTCGAGGCGCCGCCGCCACCAGCAAAGTTATCAACGATGATTTCGCTATCTTTCACGCGTATTTCTCCATGGCGCAGGCCAGCGAACCAGCCGCGGCGATAATTGACGGTACCGGTATTTTTTCCAGCCACATACGGTTGATATGGTGCTGCAGTCGGCGCTGGTGGTGTGCCGGGAGTGTCCCGGCGTTTTTGACCTGAGAGAAGACCATACTGACTTCCGCTGGCCATACTGTTTCAGGCACATCCACCAGCAGCAGGCTTTCCAGTTCCTGCAGGCGTTTGCAGGCGTATTCCAGGGAAGAGTCCATCACTCAGCCTCCACCTTGATGCCAGCGGCGGCAGCTGTACGCGCATAAACGATCACGCCATCCTCGGGGCGCTTGCGTGGCAAAAAGATGCCGGGGCGCGGCCACAACGCAATAAAGCGAGATTCACTGTTTTCAAGACGGTGAAATGCCTTCTCGCTCATCACACCTACCGGGCGAAGATGCTCCTGTTCGCGCTCCAGTTCGGCGATACTCAGCTGCGCCTTCTCCAGCGCCTCTATGAGCTGATCCGTGTAATGCTCAACTTCAACAGCCATTTGCCGCAATTCATCGTTAGGTGCGTAGGCAATGAGCCTGGATAAACGGTGAATATTTGCGTTTTTTTGTACGCTAGTCAGTTCGGTGATATCAGTCATGGCTGGCCTCCTCGAATAACACATCACCCTCAATACCGCCGACCTGATAAACGATCGAGCCATCTTCCCGATATTCCATTGGTGCAGCGCTCCAGGCTTCGCCATTGAGATCGTCATCGTCGCCAACTTGAACAAACCCGCCAGCAACTACACGGGCCGGATACATTTCACCTTCAGTCCAGTATCCTTCGGTATCCTTAATGCAGAGAATTTGCAGTGAGTTGCTCATTTGTCTGCCCCTTCTAACGCCGCTGCTATCTCTTCGAAAAAGCCATCTCGGGTATGGCTGGTCATTGCTGGTAAAAATACGGACATCAGCCTGTTTGTGTTGCAGTTCTCATCGTCTGCGAACAGAGCGATTTTTTTATCCAAGCGCACCTTCGCTTCCTGCAACTGCTCGTTTTTCTTGTTAGTGCGCTGGATATAGTCGGCAATGATTTCTATAGCCTTGTTTGTGTATTTTTCGACGTGTTCAGTCATGTGAACCACCTATCGCCTCAATCGTTTCCAACAACAACCGGCGGCGCGTATTTTCTGCAAAGTGACGGCGCCCGGTTTCTTTGTGGTAAAACTCGTTTTTGCCAACGACCCACATCCGCTCTGTCTGGTGCAGTTTTTTTACCTGCGGACCGTCTTTGGTGATCACGATGCCGGTATGGGTTTTCACAATTGTCATAAGATTTCCCGTGATGACGATGCCGGCGTACAGGTAAAAATCATTTCCTGAATATCGAGGAAACGCTGGAATACAGGACAACCAAGCAGGCTGTAATTCATCCCCGACGCTGCCTTTGGCACCATCCCAAGCCGTTTCATGTCAAAGTCGATGAGGGCCCGCTGATCGCGGAACAGCCCCAGACGACCATGCCGGACGACCTCCCCAGTCGCTTCTGCTTCGGAAAAATACCGCTGGACAGTAGCGCGGCTCAGCCCCAGTTTTTTCATTGCCTCGGCGGTCGTGAGTCGCCCCTGATGCCTGGTGATCCGAATCACTGCGCGGACGTACTCTCTGCGCTCAATTGCTGACAATGCTCTAGCCATACATACCTCACTTAACGACGCGCAAATGGCGCACGTTTTTGCGATAGCTGTCCCATTCAAAATTCACCCACATACCGCCGTCCATCTGGAGACGGTCAAGAATCCGCATACCCAGTGTTTCCTTCAGCGATTCATAGTTCAGGTTGGTTAGGATGCCGACAGGTCGCATGGAGGACAGCCGGCGATCGATAACCTGATTCAGGATGACTTTTTCACCGCTGCTTCCGCGCTGAATACCCACCTCATCCAGAATAAGCAGGTCCACATGGCACAAATCGTCCAGCAATGACGCCTCTGACTGCCCGCCGTCATAGCACTCGCGAACACGTAGCATCAGGTCAGGAATAGTCACCACCAGCACAGAGCGGCCACCAGCCAGCAGGTGATTTCCGATTGCTGCCGCCAGATGGTTTTTCCCGGTGCCCGGCGCTCCGCTGAATACGAAACTCGCAAACCCAGAGCCGAAATGCTGCGCATAACTTTTCGCCATCGAGAGCGCCCGACGCTGGCCATCCGACTCAACCTGATAGTTAGCGAATGTGCAGCTGCGGTGCAGATCCTGAATTCCAGCACGTCCAAAGATTTTCTCTGCACGTGCGCGCTGGTTTTGTTTTTCCAGTTCCTCGCAGCACTTACGTCCTTCTTCGGCTTGCCAGGCACGCCATTCATCAACGCTGCCGAATTTTGGCTGAACGCCAGGGGGAATGAGTTTTTTCAGTCGCTCCAGTGCATTCCCGGTACCAATCATGTTTTTCATCGCTACCCCCTGAACCCAGATGGGATGGTTTTGTCAGGTTCCGAAATCTGATTGGGATCTCGTGCTCCTGGCGCCTGCTGAATCGCCCACGGTTCGCTGAAATGCATACCGGGACCAAAAAACGTTTTCGCCTGTTTCACGTACTGCGTGTTCAGCATTCCCTCGGCTTTAACGAAAGCCGCATAACGCTCCACGCCTGCGAGGATTTCTGCCGTAGTGGTTCCATCCCTGATTCGGGCATTCCAGGCTTTGAAGGCATCGGATTTGCTGTTACCCCCTGCCCGATTGGGATAAACCGACCAGACCTGCTCGAATTCATCCGGATAGGTCATTTGAGCAGAGGGTTTATCTCCTGCCGCCTTCTCATGATCGAAGTCATGATCATCCGGGGGTGTGGCAAAGCCATGCCCCGAACTATCTTTTTCCTGATCTTGTTCCTGATCCTGATCTTGGCTTCCAAGCCCCTTTGAAGCCCCTTCTGATTCCGGTGGGTTCTCGCGTTTATCACTCAGGTGAAAATCAGCTTTATATCTCTCATAAAACGATGATAAGAAAGGATTTTCGGGTAATGA
This sequence comes from Klebsiella sp. PK18, assembly GCF_057784655.1. NCBI lineage: Bacteria > Pseudomonadati > Pseudomonadota > Gammaproteobacteria > Enterobacterales > Enterobacteriaceae > Klebsiella > Klebsiella sp. PK18. The sequence goes on from NZ_CM173493.1 coordinate 2,859,115, forward strand.
GGCATATTCATTACGTACCCCTGCACATCGGTTATCTCCCGGCTTCAATGCCCTTCCGACCTGATAAGCCGCCATTTCATGCACCCAAATCATCTCTGTGGTCACGTCATAGCTACAAAACCCCGCTTCAATGGCACTTCGAAGCCCCTTGGAAGCCCCTTCTAAGCCAAGGCCAGTCTCATGTGAGAGATACAAGACCGGCAGGTAATACAATCCGAGCATATTTGCGTGGGGCGAGGTCATTAGATAGAACGCCACGAGCTGTGCTTCAGCGCCTTGTTTCCGCAGTTCACGGCCTGTTTTTCCTAACCAAAATTGCGGTGAGACTGTTGCGTAGTCGCGCATAAAAACCCCGTTATTCCTTAAACTGGTGTGTTTTCATCACCAAGCACCCACCGCAAAGCCGCAGCGTATTCGCCACTGGCACCTTCGAGGGCTTTTGTGATTTCTTTGCGTGATTTGAGACGTGGCTTAGTTTCGCCAAGCACAGCGCGCTGACGCCGCGCTTTTTCATGGCCGGTTGTGCCAGCGGTCGCCGCTTTGATTTCGGCTACCTTTTCCCGCTGTTCTTCGGGTTTTAGTGATGCAAGTTGACGCGCCTGGGTTACGGTCACTGTGCCGGACTCTACCGCGTCTTTGACTGCCTGAGTGGCATCCAGCAGTGATAGGGTTGCGCGTACAGTGGGGACGCTGACGCCGAACATCAGCGCTAAATCGTCCTCGTCGTGCCCGCGCTCCAGCGCATCAGCCATCTTTTTGGCTCGGCCCAGCGGCGTATCAGTCTGGCGGATTTCGTTAGCACTTACCATCGCCTGCGCCATGCGAACGGCAGAGCCACGTTTAGCGACTGCCGGAACCAGTAACGGTTCTTTGCCCTCTTTCGACAGACGCTTGTTGGCTTCCAGTGTATGGCGCACACGCTGGCGACCATCAACTACACAAGACAGCCCTGTCTCCGGGTCTTTCCAGACGATAATCGGCTCAAGAACGCCCTGGTCCATGATGTTCAGCACCATTGCCTCGCTTATAGGCAGGTGGATACGCTCATCGTAAAGCGGGTGCGTTTTGTCGGTAACCAGGTGCAGGTTTTCCGGTTCGAAAAACAGGACGTTACTTTTACCGCTGGCGCCGTACGCGTCGATCGAGTTTTTAGCCATGGGCGCCCCCGTTATTGAAATTCAGTTGGTTCGTGTTCATAATTTCCCCTGTGAATTGATCCAGTTAATTCGCAACGAAAGCCGTAGGTGTTGCAGCACCACGGCTTTCACCTTTCTGAATTCCAGCATTACGTCACTCCCAGCATTGAAGTGACAATGGCCATCAGCGGCGCCGTTAACTCAGGGTCTATCCGGAACATCTCGACAATTCCCTCGCTCAGTTCTTTCAGCTTCTGATGGCGTGGAGCCCCCACAGCAACGGCAATCTTTGCTTCGCTGGTTTCTTTTTCCAGACGAGCCAGACGGGACATAAAATTGTCTTCGGGCATCAGGCGATGGCGAAACTCCAGCGGAAGAACGGTCATGATTGCCGGGGTAAGAAGGCGAACGTACTCGCGATAGCGTTCAGACTCGGCCGGGTTGTCCAGGTAGCGAAAAAGCTTTTGTCTGGCTCGGCTGATGTCATCAGGAAACGCGATCTCCTCGCCACCCTGCTGTCGCCACTCATCGATGATGTATGCCGAGACAACATCCTGCCCTTCAGCTGCTGCCCAGGCGCGAACGGCAGAGCGAATACTGTCGTGATCTGACTCTCTCAGCTGATTTCGCTTTATCAGGGCGCCGCTGTTGAATCCGGTATTTTGTTGAAAGGATAGTGTTTGCATGGTTAATCCCCATTAAGCTCGGAGCTGTTAGTTAGGGGAGTTGCAGGAGGTATAAACTCAGGCCAGATTGTTTCCCAATCATCTGGGAAACAATCTGCTCTGGTAACAGCGCCTTCCGTAAGCTGTTCTATTTGTATGGCGCGAGATGGGGATATGGCAGCAATCCCAGATGCCATTTGTGAAAGATAAGAAGTCGATACTTCGAGCTTTGTAGCCAAGGCCTTGGAGCTGCCTCGTTTCATGTTTAGATAATCTTTAAGTTGCATAGTGGCTCCCTCGTGTGATTACGGTGAGTTTATAAAACACTAAACCAAAACGTCAAGTATTTGCTTGTTTATAAATTACTAATCAAAATGCTTTCTATGACGACACAGGAAATTAGACGCAGGCGACTTAAGGAATGGTTCTCAGAAAAGTCGCTTCCAGAGAAAGAGAAAAGCTATTTATCTCAATTGATAAATGGCCGCAGTTCCTTTGGCGAAAGAGCGGCAAGAAGGTTAGAAAGAGATTACGGAATGCCCTCAGGCTTCCTTGACTCAGACACCTCTGACTCCAAAAGCACACCGCCAAGTCTTGTGTTGAGTGAAGAAGAACTTAAGCTCATTACTTTTTTTCGTGGATTCCCTGACTCCGCAAAGAAAGAAGCGCTAATTGAATTTGAATCTAAGTTCAATAAATACAACGAACTTTTCAAAGAGTTACTGGCTTCACGCAGTTAACGCTCACGCCTCCCAAACCAAATCTCGTCAAAGGGGGGCTTTGGTTTTTTCACAACCCCTTCCTTCATTTGGGCCTCAGGATCTGAAGGCTTCAATTTTTTACGCACAAAAGTTTACTTTTTACTTTACAGGATAGTTTAGCAATGATTAAACTCATTACATCAACAACGCGCTGCGTTGCTCCGATAAACGTTCCGCTGGCCGGCGACAAGGCAATGAGGGTGAGATGAAAGGCAATACGAAGAAAACTGATATGTGCGGATTTGGCGCGTGCCTTGCACGTAAATGGGGATCACGCCAGAAACCAATACAACTTCCTAGCTCACGTGCGGATGGAGGAAAGGGAGCAAAAAGCCCTGAAGCAAAACACCATCGCCGTGCCCAGCAGAAATTTAATAAAACAGGCGGAATTCTACGCGGAAATGTACCGCCTGGGATATCGCAGTGAGAGCCGAAAAGACTTTATGCGAGGGACTCGATAGGTTTCAGGGCTAATGGCTGATCCTGCTCCGGCACATATCGCTCTTTAACGATGGATGCCAGTTTTTGTTTAACAGCAGGGTCGTTATTTGACGTAACGAGACCATTAACCTGTTCCGAAAGTGAAAACCATCCGTGTTCATCACATACATAAACAATCGATGGTACTTCACGAATAGTAGGTGGCTTTGAGTTGATGTTAACAACCTGATTGACATGGTTAAAAGACAATGAGTCTACGCCACAAATAGGGCACGGTTTAGTTACTGATTTCATGGTTATTCCTTGCTGGCTGTGTGAGAACCACCAGCATACCACCGAGCCTGAAGTGGTTAAAAGACAGGCATACATGAGGAGTTGGAATGAGCAAACAAGGCATCAGAGCCATGGTCATTTCGGCAGTAATTGGGCTCTTCATCTGGATAGCGCTTATCAGCGCACTGAGGGAGTTATTTCTATGATTGATTTCGCACGAAAACCCGCTCGTCAGCAGGCTGTTCGTTTAAGTCCGCTGTCAGCTTTCATCCGCCGGGTGTGCTACATGCTCGCGCAAAAAGGAGACCCTTCATGAGCACGATGTTTGCCCTGGTTCTCACCGTAAGCATGCTGACGGGCGGTAATCAGGAAGTCCTGCTCGGCGTTTATGACAGTGAGAATGACTGCGAGGCAGCTGCAAAAGAGCAACACGTGAAAGCCGAATGTTACCCGCTGAAAGGTGTACTGGACGAGCATCCGGCCGGGTTCACGGTGCAAATGTAGGGGGAAGAATGCAGAAGAAATGCGGTTACTGCCGTAAAGCAATCGAGGGAAAACCAGTGGTAAGCACCCTGTTGTACCTCCAGGGGAACCAGCTCGCACGGAAAGAAAAAGAGTATTGCTCAGAACGTTGCGCCTCTTACGACCAGATGGCGCACGAGGGCTAACGTAAACCCGCCGAAGCGGGCTGTACGTCCGGTGCCACCGACCAAAGTTACACCGGAAATTACCAAAACCAATGACCACCCTGAATGGGCGCTACCAATGGCCCGGGGGATTCTACATCCAAAATAGAGGCTATCACATGGAATATTTTTATCTGATAAAAGCGACTCAAAAATCGGGTAAAGCTGATGCCGTAATCTGGCGCACAAATAAATCAGAAGCTCGCGCCCTTCTGCAGCTGGACGTCGATCTGGAAGACGCTGGGATCGAAACAGGCCGCGGAAAAGACTATCAAAAACCAATTCGCACCGATTTCCCGGTATTCAATGATTTGCCGGCGGAAGGTGTTCTCGATTACTCATGGTGCGAACGCTACCAGCTCGGCGACGATGGTCGCACCTGGGCTCTGAAGCCAGGTCAGGCGCCTGCGGATCATCACATCGATGATGCCGGAGTATCCGCTGAGCCCGTTAGTGGCGAGCTGGTTGATGCCAATACTACTGGCGACGCGGCACAAGGTGAGACCGTGGAAACTTTCGGTAGCGATGAATACCAGGACGATTCGAGCGCGCTTTTTAACGTGGCAGAACTCCCCTTTCGCGCTCAGCTGCTGGCGCAGTATATGGCCGAAGAACGCCACGTTTATCATATCAGCATGCCTCACCGGCAGGAGCTGTCAGTTCTTGAAATGGACACTGATAACGCAGCCGTCCAGGATCTGATTCTGGCCGCCGAGAATATCCCTGAAATCAAAAAATACGATATGCCGGCGCTCTGGAAATTCACCAGTGCCAATAAAAAAGTATTCCCGGAAGGGAAGCGGCATGAGCTCGGCAAGCGTATCCAGTTTGCAAATCTATGGTTTGCCACTAACACGATCGACCGCGGCATTCTCACCAGGGAATGGGCTGCCGGTAACTGCATTTCTTCGGTTTTAAAAACTGATGCAGGAACTAATGCTGGCGGCGGTAATAAAACCGATCGCAATCCTGACTACACCCATACCCTTGATACGCTCGATGTAGAAATAGCCCTGGCCACAATGCCAATGGATTTCGATATCTACAATTTCCCGGCATCAATTCACCGCCGGGCCAAAGAGATCGTTCAGAAGAAAGAAAGTCCGTTCAAGGAATGGTCTGCAGCGCTGCGCAAGGTCGCAGGCATCCTGGATTATTCACGCGCAGCTATTTTTGCCCTTATTCGTGGTGCCACCAGCGATATTCACCATTTCCCGGTAAGTCTGCAGACCTATATCAATGCGAACCTGACCGAGCATAAGCATGACTCCCCTTCTGCTGGGACGCTTGAGAAAGCTGGTCATGTTTCATCTGCCGCCGTCACTCTGGACGCTGTGAAAAAGGCTATCGATGGAGATGAAGGTGTGCCTAACCTGGAAACTCTCCCAGCTGACTTTCAGGTAATTGGCACCGAACTGGTGAAAGAAGCTCAAAAGAAACGCCCTGACGCTAATCAGGTTCTGGCCGCCGAACGCGGCGAATATGTCGAAGGTATCAGTGACCCCACGGATCCAAAGTGGATAACCGAAGACCTGACTAAACCCAAACAGCCTGAAGTTTTGAACATGGGCAATGGTGTTTTTTCGATTGATGGTCTGATGGATAGCCAGCCAGCACCAGCACTTTCTATCGTGGACCAGGCGCGCCAGCGCGCTGCAGATGAAAAATTACATCCAGCTAATTCCGGGGAAACCACCAGCAATGTGCAGATGGAAACGGCTCAGCCGGTCGAAGACGAAAATGATAATGCGGTATCAGCAGGCGAAGGCGCTGATGAGCCTCCTGCGCAAACAACTGCCGTGAACATGAGCAAAATACTGGCTGAACGCTGCCCGGATCTTACCGCCGAAGTGCTGAAAAGCCAGGTTTCCGAGAGTGCTCATAGCGATGAAGAGGAAGAGGCTGAACAAGCAGCGCCAGCATGGCCGGAGTATTTCGAGCCTGGTCGATATGAAGGCGTGCCAAATGAGGTCTACCACGCCGCTAACGGCATCAGCTCCACGATGGTTAAAGATGCGCGGGTATCGCTGATGTATTTCGAGGCGCGCCACGTATCCAAGACCATCCAGAAGGTACGCTCCCCTGTTCTGGATATGGGAAATCTGGTGCATGCACTGGCGCTGCAGCCTGATCAGCTGAAAAAAGAATTCAGCATCGAGCCGGAAATCCCGGAAGGCGCCTTCACCACGACGGCGACGATCCGCACATTTATCGACGAGTACAACAACGGGCTTCCGGTTTTACTCAGCGCAGATGACATCAAAAGATTCCTGGAGGAATACAACGCGACCCTGCCCGCCCAGGTTCCCTTGGGTACATCAGTTGAAGAAACCGGCCAGGGTTATATGTCTTTGCCTGCTGAGTTCCAGCGCATTGAAGACGGTCAGAAGCAAACCGCCACCGCAATGAAGGCATGCATCAAGGAATACAACGCTACTCTGCCCGCCCAGGTGAAAACCAGCGGCAGCCGCGATGCCTTACTGGAACAGCTGGCGCTTATTAATCCTGACATGGTTGCTCAGGAAGCTCAGAAGGCGCAGCCGCTGAAAGTATCAGGTACTAAGGCGGATCTGATTCAGTCCGTGAAATCGGTTAAACCGGATGCAGTGTTTGCCGATGAGCTGCTGGATGCATGGCGCGAGAATCCGGAAGCAAAAGTGCTGGTTACCCGCCAGCAGCTGGCTACGGCACTGGCCATTCAGAAAGCACTGTTGAATCACCCGACCGCCGGCAAGTTGTTGACGCACCCGAGCCGTGCCGTCGAGGTGAGCTATTTCAGCATTGATGAGGAAACAGGGCTGGAAGTTCGCGTGCGTCCTGACCTTGAGATAGACATGGGCGGCCTGCGCATCGGAGCGGACCTGAAAACCATCAGTATGTGGAACATCAAGCAGGAAGGCCTGCGCGCAAAGCTGCACCGGGAAATCATCGAGCGCGATTACCACCTGAGCGCGGCTATGTACTGCGAAACCGCAGCCCTTGACCAGTTCTTCTGGATATTCGTTAACAAAGACGAGAACTACCACTGGATCGCCATCATCGAGGCATCCGAAGAACTACTGGAACTCGGCATGCTGGAATACCGCAAAGCTATGCGCGCGATCGCGAACGGTTTCGACACTGGCGAATGGCCGGCACCAATCACTGAGGATTACGCCGAAGAACTCAACGATTTTGATGTGCGCCGTCTCGAAGCGCTGCGCGTACAGGCATAAGGGGATATGACGATGGAAAACACCAATATTGTTACCACTGAGCAACAGGCTCCAAATACCATTTCTGCCAGTAACGCCATCTTCAACGTGCAGGCGCTCGGCCAGCTAACGGCATTTGCAAACCTGATGGCAGATTCTCAGGTGACGGTACCTGCACACCTCGCGGGTAAACCAGCCGATTGCATGGCGATCGTTATGCAGGCAATGCAATGGGGCATGAATCCCTACGCAGTAGCGCAAAAAACGCATCTGGTAAACGGTGTGCTTGGGTATGAAGCCCAATTGGTCAATGCGGTAATAGCCAGCTCAAGCGCCATTCATGGCCGCTTTCACTATCGTTACGGCGGCGACTGGGAGCGCTGCACCAGGACTCAAGAGGTCACCCGGGAAAAGCACGGCAAAAACGGGAAATACAATGTCACCGAGCGTGTACGAGGCTGGACAGATGAGGACGAAATCGGGTTATTCGTCCAGGTCGGCGCGATTCTGCGCGGTGAATCGGAAATCACCTGGGGGGAGCCACTTTATCTCTCTGGAGTCGTCACACGTAATTCTCCTTTGTGGGTTTCTAACCCGAAACAGCAAATCGCTTATCTGGGCGTCAAATACTGGGCGCGGCTGTATTGCCCGGAAGTCATCCTGGGTGTTTACAGCCCGGATGAGGTTGAACAAAGGACCGAGCGAGAAATAAACCCGACGCCGGCGCAAAGAATGTCTGTGGCAGAGATCACCAGCGGAACAGACATCACCACCAGCGCGCAGGATTCAGCTCTCAATATTGATTCCCTGGCAGATGATTTCCGTGACCGCATTGAGCGCGCCGAATCGGTCGATGCAGCAAAAGCCATCAGGGCGGATCTGGATAAAGAGAAAGCTGTGCTGGGCACTGTTCTCTTCACCGAGCTGAAAGGTAAAGCCGTGCAGCGTTATTTCATGGTTGACGCCAGAAACAAAGTTGAGGCCGCGATCAACTCTCTACCTAATCCCGGAGAACCGGAAGCCGTCGAACTGTTCGCTAAAGCTGAAGGCATTCTCAACGGCGCGAAACGCCACCTCGGTGATGAACTGTATGACCAGTTCCGCATCACCCTGGACGACATGAAACCGGAATACGTGGGCTAACCAGATTGGGAGGGGAAACTCTCCCGATAAAGGAATGTATATGCGATTGATTAACCGAAGCAGACACTCCCCTCTGGGCCGTCAGGCGTGCGATGCCGCGCTGGCAAAACATGTTGAGCTTTATGGCGATTATGGCCGGCAGAAAATGAAGCGGACCTATACCGTCGTGGTTCAGGGCACAAAAATCACTGTTGAAGTCGTTAATAGGAATTGCAGCTACGTGGCCACGGCCATGAACTGCGCCCGGCGGCTCCGGCATTTACCCGGTCAGGTTTCCTGATATCGGAATATCACCCTATCGGGCTTTGATGGCTCATATTAATCAAACTGGAGGTTTACATGGGACAGCTCGTTAGCTTAGAAGACTGGGCTTCCGGTCCTAATGGGTTTAAGCATCCGCCATCCAGAGCGTCGTTGCACAGAATTGCAAAAACGGGACAAACGATCCCGAGGGCGCTAAAGCTTGGTCGGCGATGGGTTATAGATGAAGATGCAAAATTCATAGGCTTAATCACATCGCCGGTTCTACCACCCCGCATGCCGAAAGCGGTTAAAACGCTAATGGAGCGAGTAATTAATGGCAGCCAGACCACGTGATCACAAAGTTAATATTCCAAATCTTTATTGCAAATTGGATAAACGTAACAGCAAAACTTACTGGCAATACCGGCACCCCTTAACCGGTCAGTTTATCGGGTTTGGCACTGATCAGGATGCGGCCAGTCAGGCCGCAACTGAACTTAATCGCCTGCTGGCACAACAGGAAACGGCTCAGTCGTTTGCCCTCATAGATATGGTGAATCATAAAAAGGTTAATTCAAAAAAATCCATACGGATGCAGGTTTGGATAGACCGTTATCTAAAGATTCAAGAGGAGCGACTCAGTGATAACGAAATAAAACTTAATACGCTCAAATCGAGAAAGACATGCGTCGGTGTTCTTGCACAACGGATGCCTGATGTTGGGATACAGGAAGTAACCACGAAAATGCTTGCAGCCATTACCGACGAATATAAAGCCAAAGGTAAAGCACGAATGGCACAAACGCTTCGTAGCGTCTGGATCGATTTGTTCAGGGAAGCACAACATGCGGGCGAAGTTGAGCCAGGATACAACCCGGCACTAGCTACCAGAAAAGTCGTTGCTCGGGTAAACCGCTCTCGACTGAATTTTGAAATGTGGCAAGCGATCTTTGAAGCGGCCAGCGATATGGCCCCTTACGTTCAAAACTCCATGCTGTTGGCGATAGTCACCGGACAAAGGCGCGGTGATCTCGCCAAAATGAAGTTCTCAGATGTTTGGGATGGATACCTGCACGTTAAGCAGCTAAAGACAGGTGTGAAACTTGCTATTCCACTCAGTTTGCGCAGTGAGGTGCTGGACATTAGCCTGGCACAAGTGATCAAGCGCTGTAGGGATCGGGTTGTTAGCCCGTGGCTTCTTCACCACGTAACGTCCAGCGGGAAAGTAAAAGCCGGCGATCAGGTTGGCGAGAACAGCCTTAGCGTTTCCTTCAAACTCGCAGTGGATAGCACTAACCTTTCCATTGAAAGAGGGAAAACAATGCCTACTTTCCATGAGCAGCGCTCACTGTCCGAACGTCTGTATGAGGCACAGGGAATCAATACCCAACAGCTGTTAGGACACTCATCAGAAAAAATGACAGCACAGTATCACAACGATCGGGGTCTCGATTGGGTGAAAGTAAAGGTGTAGCTACGTGAAAAAATGGGCCGTACCCCCATGCAAATTTAGCAAAATTTAAAGATTCATTTTGGGGAAAAGTTTTGGAGGGATTTTGGGGAAGAAAAAATCGAAAAAAAACCGGGCATCGCGCCCGGTTATCGTGTCAGCCCGAAATGGCCCTACGCATTCAACCCGCGATTTTCCAGCATCGGCTCAATCTGTGGATCGTGCCCGCGCCACTGGCGATAAAGTTCAGCTAAATCAGTGCTATTGCCGCGCGACAGAATCGCTTCCCGGAAGCGCTGACCGTTTTCACGGGTCAAACCGCCCTGCTCCACGAACCACTGATAGCCGTCGTCGGCCAGCATCTGGGTCCACAGATAGGCGTAATAGCCTGCCGCATAGCCACCGCCGAAGATATGGGAGAAATAGCTGCTGCGATAGCGCGGCGGAACGGCCGCCAGATCCAGGTGTTCTTCCTGCAATATCTTCTGCTCAAACCCATCCACGTCCTCCGGTATTGCCGAGGTCGACAGGCTATGCCAGCGCATATCGAGCAACGCAGCAGCCAACAGCTCGCTCATGTCGTACCCTTTATTGAAGGTTGCCGCACGCAACATATTGTCGCGTAGCGCCTCCGGCATCGGCTCCCCGGACTGGTAGTGCTTCGCGTAGTGGGCAAACACCTGCGGCTGGCTGGCCCAGTGTTCGAAAATCTGCGAAGGAAATTCGACAAAATCGCGCGGGGTATTGGTTCCGGAGAGACTGGCGTAACGCTGGCTGGCGAACAGCCCATGCAGGGTATGGCCAAACTCATGGAACAGAGTGATCACCTCATCCCACGACAACAGCGCGCTCTGCCCTGCCTGCGGCCGGGCGTAGTTGCAGACATTGTAGATAACCGGTCGCTGCTCCCGCAGGGTAGACTGTTCGACAAACACATCCATCCAGGCGCCGCCGCTTTTTGAGGCGCGTGCGTAGTAGTCACCGTAAAACAGCGCCATCCCTTCGCCGTTGTGATCGAAGATCTCCCAGACCCGAACATCCGGGTGATAGACGGGGATATCGAAGCGCTCGACAAAGCGGAGGCCAAAGAGCTGCGTGGCTGTCCAGAAGACGCCATCCTGCAGCACGCGCTCGAGAGCAAAATAGGGTTTAAGCTGCGCATCATCAATGGCAAAGGCAGCTCGCCGCACCTGTTCGCTGTAATAGAGCCAGTCCCATGCCGCGGCGCGAAACGCCCCGCCCTCGTTGTCAATCACCTGCTGGATGTCAGCCAGCTCTCGTTCCGCCCGCGCCCTCGCAGCCGGCGCGATCCGGCGCATAAAATTTAATGCCTCCGCCGGAGAGGCGGCCATTTGATCGGTCAGCGCCCAGCTGGCGTAATCGGCCGCGCCCAGCAGCTCCGCCTGCTGCGCGCGGATCGCCGCCAGTCGCAGCACCAGGCGACGTGTATCATGCTCATCGCCCTGCTGATTGCGCGTCCAGCCGGCGGCAAAGAGATTCTCCCGCGTCTGTCGGTCGCGCAAAGAGAGCAGCGGCGACTGCTGGGTGGTATTGGTCAGCGTCAGCAGCCAGCGGTCACTGAGCCCTTTTTCCCTCGCCGCGTCGGCGGCCGCCGCTATCTCCTCATCCGCCAGGCCATCCAGTTGATGTCGGTAATCAACCACCAGGCCACCGCTTTTGGCCGCCCCCAGCAACCGCTGCTGGAACTGACTTTGCAGGGTCGCCGCTTCGGTGTTCAGCGTGCGCAGCACCGCCTTCTGCGCCGGCGCCAGCGTCGCCCCGGCATGGACAAAACGTTGCCAGGTGAGGGTCAGGAGACGATGAGATTCGCTGTCTAATGCCAGCGCGTCACGCTGCTCATAGACGCTGTTCACTCGCTGAAATAAGGCCTCGTTAAGCCAGATGTCATTCCCCAGCTCGGCGAGCTCAGCAGAAAATTCTTCATCCAGAGACTGGATGAACGGGTTGGTGTGGGCGCCAGCCATGGCGAAAAAGACCCGCGTCACTCGAGCCAGCAGCTGTCCGCTCTGTTCAAGGGCCTCAAGCGTGTTGGCAAAATTCGCCGGCTCCGGGTTGTCGATTATCGCGCGGATCTCCGCGCGCTGCTGCCGGATACCCTCATCAAACGCCGGGCGATAGTGGCAGTCCTGGATGAGATCAAACGGGGGTGCCTGGTAAGGCAGCAAACTCACGCTAAAAAAGGGATTTTGTTCAGACATCTTTCTCTCCTGCACAGGCTAATCCTGTAAGATTAGGCTTCTCCTTAAGGGGTCGCAATGATTTCCGTTACCGGTCGCCGTCTGTGCGTGCTATGGTATGAAAACACAAAAAGCGTTGAGGAACAGTAAGATGATTATCATGGTTACCGGTGCCACCGCCGGTTTTGGTGAAAGTATTACTCGCCGTTTCGTCGCTAACGGCCATAAAGTGATTGCCACCGGACGTCGTGAAGAGCGCCTGAAGACGCTGAAAGACGACCTCGGTGACAACCTTTATATCGCCCAGCTTGACGTCCGCAACCGCGCCGCCATTGAGACGCTGATTGCCGATCTGCCCGCCGAGTGGCAGGCGATTGACGTCCTGGTGAATAACGCCGGTCTGGCGCTGGGTCTGGAGCCGGCGCACCGCGCCAGCGTGGAAGACTGGGAAGATATGATCGACACCAATAATAAAGGGCTGGTGTACATGACCCGCGCGGTCCTGCCGGGTATGGTGGAGCGCAATCGCGGGCATATCATTAACATCGGCTCCACGGCAGGCAGTTGGCCTTATGCCGGGGGCAACGTCTATGGGGCGACCAAAGCCTTCGTCCGTCAGTTCAGTCTGAATCTACGCACCGACCTGCATGGCACCGCGGTGCGCGTCACCGACATCGAGCCGGGTCTGGTGGGGGGCACCGAGTTCTCCAACGTCCGCTTTAAAGGTGATGACGCCAAGGCCGGGAAAACTTATGAGAACACCGAAGCCCTGACGCCGGAAGATGTGACCGAGGCGGTCTGGTGGGTGGCCACCCTGCCGAAGCACGTCAACATCAACACCCTGGAGATGATGCCGGTGAGCCAGAGTTTTGCCGGACTCAGCGTTCACCGCCAGGGCTAACCGTCTGCCACCCGGCCTGCGGGCCGGGTATGGGCGGAACCGCAAAAAACGCGTAAAATAGTGCGCATAATCCCTTAAAAAGTAACCATCAATGGCCGCAGAATCGCAACTGAATCCGACGCAACCCGTTAATCAGCAAATTTATCGCATCCTCCGCCGGGATATCGTTCACTGCCTGATCCCGCCGGGCACACCGCTGTCCGAGAAAGAAGTCTCCGTGCGTTTCGATGTGTCGCGTCAGCCGGTGCGCGAGGCCTTCATCAAGCTGGCGGAAAATGGGCTTATCCAGATACGTCCCCAGCGCGGCAGCTACGTCAATAAAATTTCCTTGTCGCAGGTGCGCAATGGTTGCTTTGTCCGCCAGGCGATTGAGTGCGCGGTGGTCCGCCGCGCCGCCGGCATGATTAACGATGAGCAGGTTTATCAGCTGGAGCAGAATCTCCATCAGCAGCGTATTGCCGTCGACAGACAACAATCAAACGACTTTTTCCTGCTTGATGATGAGTTTCACCAGAAGCTGTCGATCATTGCCGATTGTCAGTTGGCGTGGGATACGGTGGAAAATATTAAAGCCGCCATCGACCGCGTGCGCTACATGAGCCTGGACCATATCACCTCACCGGAGATGCTCCTGCGTCAGCACCATGAGATTTTCACCGCGCTGGAAAAACGCGACGCGGAGGCAGTAGAGCAGGCAATGAATGTCCATCTGCATGAAATCAGCGAGTCCGTGTTACTGATCCGCCAGGAGAACCACGACTGGTTTAGCGAAGATTAATGGTCAGACGGCTGCCCAGCGTGGCTGACGCAGCCGTCGTCATGAGGGGATTAACGGACGACCAGCACCGGCGTTTTGGCGTAGCGCAGAATCGACTCGGCGTTGGAGCCCAGCAGATGGGTGGAGATGCCCGGTTTGCGGGAGCCAACCACTATCACATCGAACTCTTCGTTATTACTGATAGCCAGAATTTCGTCGCGCACGTTACCAAAGACCACCCGGGTATGGATCCGCGACATCGGAATGTCGAACAGTCGCGCCACCTCGCGCATCTTTTTCTCCGACTCTTCTTTCATATAGGCTTCAAATTTACGAATATCCGCCGTAAAGCCGCGTAATAGTGAACGACTGCTGTTCGGCAGAACGTTGAGCAATGTGATTTCACCGTTTTCTGCAGTGGCGAGGAATTCCGCGTGACGCACAGCTTTATCGCTTAAATCCATTTCAAAGACATCAACAGGCAATAAAATTTTTTTATACATGGCCCGTACTCCTTTTCCAGAGAAAGTTCTTTTTCAATGACTTAACTATGCCATTATGGCAGTAAATTACCAGCCATTATTCGGAAAAATAACAGCTAATTATCTTTAGTAAATCAGGGAAATATAGAGTTATGTATAGACATTGCGTTCGATCATCTTTTCAGCGCGCTAAAACCGATCGACAGCAAAAAAAGAAATATCAGCGGAAGGTGGCAGAGATAACAAAATAGCCGGTGTCGACGACGAGGCCGACACCGGAAGCGGATTATTGCTCGGCAGCCCACGCGGCGACAGTGGCTTTGGCCCCCAGCCGCTGCAGCGCCAGATAGGCGCGGGTCACCGCCGAGACGAAACGGGGCTCCTGCGGCAACGCCAGGCCGAAGATCGCCTCAATACCCAGCAGCGCTTTCACCCGCGCTTCACCCTCGGCGCTGGCCGCCACCGCCTGTTGGATAACCGGCAACAGCGGATCGCAAATCTCAATCGGCTGGCCGGCATCGTCAACGCCGCCGACATAGCGCATCCAGCCCGCCACACCGAGCGCCAGCAGTGTGAAATCTTGCTGGTGCGCCAGATGCCAGCGTACGGAGTCCAGCATGCGCTGCGGCAACTTCTGGCTGCCGTCCATGGCTATCTGCCAGGTACGGTGCTTCAGCGCCGGATTGCAGTAGCGGTCAATCAGCAGACTGGCGTAGCGCGGTAGATCTACCCCCTGCACTTTCAGCGTCGGCGCCTGTTCGTCCAGCATCAGCGCCAGCGCCGCGCGGCGATAGTTATCATCCTGCATACAGTCGTTGATGTGCTGATAACCGGCCAGATAGCCCAGGTACGCCAGGAACGAGTGGCTACCGTTGAGCATCCTCAGCTTCATCTCTTCAAAAGGCACTACATCGGCGACCAGTTCCGCTCCCGCTTTTTCCCACTGCGGACGTCCGGCAACAAAGTTATCCTCAATCACCCACTGACGGAAAGGTTCGCAGGCCACCCCGGCCGGGTCGCGCACGCCGGTCAGTTGCTCAATTTTATCGAGGGTTTCCGCGGTAACGGCCGGGACAATGCGGTCCACCATGGTCGATGGGAAGGTGACGTTCTGTTCAATCCAGGCCGCCAGCTCCGCGTCCAGCGCCCGGGCGTAGGCGCAGACGACATTGCGCATCACGTGACCGTTTTCCGGCATGTTGTCGCAGGACATCACGGTAAAAGCCGGCAAGCCTGCCGCCCGACGGCGAGCCAGAGCCTCCACCACCACGCCCGGCGCCGATTTTGGCTGGCGCGGGTTGTGCAGATCGGCGACGATCAGCGGGTGATCGAGCTGCAGCTCGCCGCTGGCCGGCGAATGACAATAACCTTTCTCGGTAATGGTCAGGGAGACAATGGCTACCTGAGGCTCACACATCGCCGCCAGCACCGCTTCGAGGCCATCAACCTGGGCGTGCAGCGCCTGCTTCACCACCCCAACCACGCGTGCGGTCCAGGCGTCGGCGGACATATCGGCCACAGTGTACAGCCGATCCTGCTGGCGGAGGTCGGCGATCTGCTGCTCGCCGCCGATGAGATTGACTTCGGTATAGCCCCAGTCGCTGCCATGTTCACTGGCAAGAATATCGGCATATACCGCCTGATGGGCGCGGTGGAATGCGCCAAAACCAAGGTGCACGATACGGGGGATCAGCGCGCTGCGATCGTAGCCTGGCAGCATGGCGTTGGCGGTTAAAAGGGTGTATTCCATGATGACTCTCGTTGTTATGTGTCTCATCAACCATTCTCGGGGAGAACTCTCGAGGAGAATGCCTTTGTGTCTCAACCATCGCACGCAATTGGTATAACATCTTTGATTTCTGTCAACTACCATACAAGAAGATATGGTTGGTTCGCTGCCGGGAGTGAACCGTCACAAAATCATCGCTGATGGAATGGGAAACAGTCGCCGCGAGGAAATAAAAGAAGTCGACGAATGACACACCGGCCACGCGTCCCTGCGGGCCTGTCACTTAACCGGGAGTCCGGTCTGGCGGTTGGTTAGTCGATACGGGTTTTAACGATAAAGAAGTAGCACAACGCCCCGGTGAAGGTCACGCCGGCGGCGATCACCAGCGCCAGATTAAAAGAATGGGTGGTATCCACCACCCACCCGGTGACGATCGGCGCAAAGGAGGCAAACACAAAGCTGCCAAAGTTCTGGATCGCTGCCACCGAAGCCACTTTATGCTCAGCCACCAATACCTGCACCAGCCCCCAGGCCGACGTCCCGGCAAAATGGACGCAAAACAGCGCCATGGAGATAAAAGCCACCGCCTGGGTCGGCGTGGAGGATTGCACCACCAGCAGGGTGCCCAGGGCCGACAGCACCAGACCGATCACGATCGCCGTTTTCCGGGTTTTCGCCAGATCGTAACCTCTGCGCGCCAGGGCATCGACCACCAGGCCATTGACCCACATCCCCACCGCCGCCGCAAGGAACGGGATCGCCGCCACCCAGCCGGTACGGGCCAGGCTTAACCCCTGCTGCGCCTGCAAATAGCCGGGCAACCAGGCGATATACAGCCAGCCGGTGTAGTTCACACCGGAAAAGCCCAGAATCATCCCCCAGGTGGTGCGCCGTTTAAACAGAGCCAGCCATTCGCTAAATTTCAGCGCCGGGCGGGCCACCTCCTCGCTGGCCAGATACTGCTGCTCCTCTTCCTGCAGGGTGAAGTGCCGGCGATTTCGGTAGCCCACATACCAGCACAGACCGACCACGATACCGGCTAAGCCAATCACCACAAACATCGTTCGCCAGCCCCAGGCCAGTTGCATAATAACCAGAGCCGGTGGCGCAATGGCCTGCCCCAGCACCGTCGAGGAGTTAAATATCCCCACCGCCGTACCGCGCTCTCTTTGCGCATACCAGTCATTGATTGATTTCACACCGGCGGGCATAAATGGCGCTTCACCAATCCCGAGGCCAATGCGCAGCAGAATAAAATGCGAGAACGAATTGACCATCCCGGTCAGGGCCTGCATTGCGGACCAGAAAATCAGTCCGGCGCCGAGCACAATGCGCGGTCCAACGCGATCCAGCAATATTCCCGACGGCAATTGTGCGAAGCCGTAGGAGAGCGAAAAGGCGGAGAGCAGCACCCCAAACTCGGTGGCGCTGAGTCCCAGGTCGGCGCGTATCGCCTCCCCGGCGACGCTCAGCGAAGAGCGGTCAAGAAAGTTGACGATACCGGCGATAAACAGCAGCGTCAGGGTGATCTTCTGCACCCGACGGATACGCAGCGGCGTCGCCCCCGTCCGGGCGGCAAGTGTCTCGATAGCCATCGTTGTTCCTTACAGAGTCATAACAAAAGAGAATGTCTGATAAGTAAGGCAACAGGTCGACTACCATACAAGAATTAAGGTTTAAAAAAGTGGCAGCGATCACACAAGGCGAGCTCAGGCCCGCCCCCAGCCCGCCACGATGATCAGCATGCCGCACAGCGCGATGATCGCCCCGGCCCAGTCGTAATGGCTGAGCTTGACGCCATCCACGACCCGCAGCCAGAGCAAGGCGGTACAGACGTACACCCCACCGTAGGCGGCATAGACCCGCCCGCTGGCGGCAGGATGGAGCGTCAGGAGCCAGACGAACAGCGCCAGCGCCAGGCCGGTGGGGATCAACAGCAGCGGCGTGGCCCCGCGCTTTAACCATAGCCACGGCAGATAGCAGCCGATGATTTCGCACAGGGCGGTGGCAAAGAACAGGAGCGTTGTTTTGAGCATTAAAAGATTCGTAAATGAGACAAAGCGTTGAACCATTCTACGCGATAATGGCTTCTGCCCCACGCTGTTTTGTCGGCTATGCCCGGCAAAAGAGCTGTAGTAAACTTAACCTGTGGGTTAACCCATCACTTAAAGGAAATCGTGATGAACATGACACTGAACAAACGCTGGTGCCTGACCGCCATTCTGGCGTTGAGCGCCGTGGTCTATACCTCCAGCTCCTTCGCCGCCACCGACCGGCTGGTGATTGAATCTGGCGACAGCGCGCAAAGCCGTCAGCAGGCGTCGATGGAAAAAGAGCAATGGAACGACACCCGCAGCCTGCGCCAGAAGGTCAATAAGCGGGCGGAAAAAGAGTGGGACAAAACCGATGTCGCCTTCGACGCGCAGGATAACTGCCAGAAGAGCGCCAACGTCAATGCCTACTGGGAGCCGAACACCCTGCGCTGCCTTGACCGCCGCACCGGCCGGGCAATCAATCCCTGATCCGCTTCCTGTCAACGCTGGCGCCTGCGGGCGCCGCCTTTCATAACGCGCTGTTCAGCTTTAACCACAGGATTACCCATGACCGACGCGCTACACGTCAAACTCCGCCCCCTCGAACGGGAAGATTTGCGCTTTGTCCACCAGCTCGATAACAACGCCAGCGTCATGCGCTACTGGTTTGAAGAGCCGTACGAGGCCTTCGTTGAGCTCTCCGATCTGTACGACAAACATATCCACGATCAAAGCGAGCGTCGCTTTGTCATCGAATGCAATGGCGATAAAGCCGGGCTGGTAGAGCTGGTTGAAATCAACCATGTTCATCGGCGGGCCGAGTTCCAGATCATTATCTCACCGGACTTCCAGGGAAAAGGCCTTGCCACTCGCGCGGCGCGGCTGGCCATGGACTACGGTTTTACGGTTCTTAATCTGTATAAGCTGTATTTGATTGTCGATAAAGAGAATGAAAAAGCGATCCATATTTACCGCAAGCTTGGCTTTATCGTCGAGGGTGAACTCATCCATGAGTTTTTCATTAACGGCGAGTACCGCAACACCATTCGCATGTGTCTGTTCCAGCACCAGTATCTGGCCGAACACAAAACCCCAGGACCGGCCCTGCTGAAGCCGACGGCTCAGTAATAATCAATGCGGTTCTTGATGGTGTAATGGCGTGTCAGCGGCGGCTGCACGCTTTCATCAATCACCTGCAGCTCACAGCTCAGCGGATTGTCGTGGCGATCGTAGTCGCAGGTCTGGCGTACCGTGCCCAGCGTGCGTTCGTTGAAGGTGCTGATGGCGGTATAGTCCATTTTCTTGCGCGGATCTTTCGACGGCGTGGAGGCGACGGTAAATTGCTCTTCTTTGGCGGTGGTGGTTTTTCCCAGCGGATAGCCATCGCTGTCATAGCGGTAGGTGGCGGTGGTCTCTTTGCCGCGGGCGCGAATAATAAAACCGTTATCATCCGTCTCCCAGCTCACCCCCGTGGCGGGCATCTCTGCCAGCTGACACTTGCCCTGCAGGCGCAGTCGCTTCTCGTGGGTGCGCCCATCGACGTAATAGTTGGCATCCAGCAGCAGCGTGGCGCCGGTATTGTTCTCCACATCTTCCAGGGTCAGCAGATCGAAACATCCCTCTTTTGACAGCTGAGCGCTCACCTTCTTGACCACCACATCGTGTTCATCCAATAGCGTCTGGCTAAAATCTTTCACCGGCCCGCGCAGCGGATCGAACTCAAACTCATTGGAAAAACTCGCCATCTCCGGGGTGAAGGCTTCCGGGGCGCTTTGGCGGTCGCACGCCGTCAGCAGCAGCGCTGCCGGGATCAGCCAATACAATCTTTTCACAGGCGATTCCTTTTGTGTACACCAGATCATATTAGCAAATACAATTGTTTACACCAGTTCTGCTATGCTTAATTCTGGATAACATCGATAAGGAGTGTAAGATGAAACTATCCCTCTGGACAGGCGCCGCACTACTGCTGTGCTCCACGACCGTGCTGGCAGCCCCCGACTCATGTGAACGGGTCAAAAGCGACATCCAGCAGAAGATCATCAACAATGGCGTACCGGAAACCGCCTTCAGCCTGGCCATTGTGCCAAACGATCAGGCAGACCAGCCCGGGGTTCAGGTGGTCGGTCATTGCGCCAATGACACCTTCAAAATCACCTATACGCGTAACAGCGACAGTCCCGCCGAAAACGACGCTCAGTAAGCCCACTTCGGTTTCAAATGAAAGATCTTATCCCTGCATTGACCAGGGATAAGATCTGCTGGCTACCCATAACGTATTATCGCTCACCCCTGCGTCTGTTAATGACGTGGCGGCCCTTCTCCGCACAGCATAACTATCATGGAGTGAGCAATGTCGAATCAGGAATCCCCCGGCGGCGTCTCCCGACGCGCGCTACTCAAATCCACAGCCCTCAGCTCTCTGGCGCTGGCCGCCGGCGGGCTTACCCTGCCCTTTACACTGCGCAGCGCCGCGGCAGCAGTACAACAGGCTACCGGCGACAACACCCGCATTGTCTGGGGCGCCTGTTCGGTCAACTGCGGTAGCCGCTGCGCCCTGCGGCTGCACGTGCGGGATGATGAAGTGGTTTACGTCGAAACGGATAATACCGGCGACGACCGCTACGGCGACCACCAGGTCCGCGCCTGCCTGCGCGGGCGCTCAATTCGTCGGCGCATCAATCATCCGGATCGCCTTAACTATCCCATGAAGCGCATCGGCAAGCGCGGGGAAGGCAAATTTGAACGCATCAGCTGGCAGGAGGCGCTGGATATCCTCGCTGACCGTCTGAAAAGCACCGTTGCCCAGTATGGCAATGAAGCCGTGTACATTAACTACTCTTCGGGGATCGTCGGCGGCAACATCACCCGTTCGTCGCCTTCAGCGTCGCCGGTAGCGCGGCTGATGAACTGCTACGGCGGCTCGCTTAACCAGTACGGTACCTACAGCACCGCACAGATTGCCTGCGCGATGCCCTATACCTACGGCAGCAACGACGGCAACAGTACTTCGGATATTGAAAACAGCAAGCTGGTGGTGATGTTCGGCAATAACCCAGCGGAAACCCGGATGAGTGGCGGCGGCATTACCTGGTATCTGGAGCAGGCTCGCGAGCGCTCTAACGCGCGGATGATCGTTATCGACCCGCGCTACACCGATACCGCCGCCGGTCGGGAAGATGAGTGGATCCCTATTCGTCCCGGCACAGACGCCGCGCTGGTCGCCGGTATCGCCTGGGTGCTGATAAACGAGGATCTCGTCGACCAGCCATTCCTCGACAAATACTGCGTTGGCTACGATGAGAAAACGCTGCCGGTCGGGGCACCGGCAAACGGCCACTACAAAGCGTATATTCTTGGCGAGGGTGACGACGGCGTCGCCAAAACGCCGCAGTGGGCCTCGCGTATTACCGGCATCCCCGCCGATCGCATCATTAAGCTGGCGCGCGAAATCGGCATGAGTAAACCGGCTTATATTTGCCAGGGCTGGGGACCGCAGCGTCAGGCCAACGGCGAACTCTCCGCCCGCGCGATCGCCATGCTGCCGATCTTAACCGGCAACGTCGGCATCAACGGCGGCAACAGCGGCGCCCGCGAATCAACCTACACCATCACTATCGAACGTCTGCCGGTGCTGGAAAATCCGGTGAAGACCGCCATCTCCTGCTTCACCTGGACCGACGCCATCGCTCGAGGCCCGGAGATGACCGCCACCCGCGACGGCGTACGCGGCAAAGAGAAGCTGGATGTGCCGATCAAGTTCCTGTGGAACTACGCGGGCAACACCATCATCAACCAGCACTCCGACATCAATAAGACCCACGAGATCCTGCAGGACGAAAGCAAGTGCGAGACCATTGTGGTTATCGACAACTTTATGACCTCGTCGGCGAAATACGCCGACCTGCTGCTGCCCGATCTGATGACCGTTGAGCAGGAAGATATTATTCCCAACGACTACGCCGGCAATATGGGCTATCTCATTTTTATCCAGCCTGCTACCTCGGCGAAGTTCGAACGCAAACCGATTTACTGGATCTTAAGTGAAGTGGCGAAACGGCTCGGCGACGACGTGCATCAACGTTTTACCGAGGGGCGCACGCAGGCGCAGTGGCTGCAGCATCTGTATGCCAAAATGGTGGCGAAAGACCCGGCGCTACCTGGCTACGACGACCTGAAACAGATGGGCATCTACAAGCGTAAAGATCCGAACGGCCACTTCGTCGCCTATCGCGACTTCCGACGCGATCCTGAATCGCATCCGCTCAAAACCCCGTCCGGCAAAATTGAAATCTACTCCAGCCGGCTCGCCGAGATTACCGCCCACTGGCAGCTGGAGAAAGACGAAGTTATCAGCCCGCTACCGGTCTACGCCTCCACATTTGAAGGCTGGGACGATCCGCTGCGCAGCCAGTATCCGCTGCAGCTGTTTGGTTTCCACTATAAAGCGCGCACCCACTCCAGCTACGGCAACGTCGATGTATTACAAGCGGCCTGTCGCCAGGAAGTGTGGCTCAATCCGCTTGACGCGGAAAAACGCGGGATTAAAAACGGCGATATGGTGCGCGTCTTTAATCAGCGCGGCGAAGTCCGTCTTCCGGCGAAAGTGACGCCACGCATCATGCCGGGCGTGTCGGCGATGGGCCAGGGCGCCTGGCACGACGCGAATATGGCCGGAGACCGGATCGACCATGGCGCCTGCATGAATACGCTGACCACCCACCGCCCGTCGCCGCTGGCGAAGGGGAATCCACAGCATACCAACCTGATCGACATCGAAAAGGTTTAAGGAGTAAACCATGAGCACGCAATATGGATTCTTTATCGATTCCGCTCGCTGTACCGGGTGTAAAACCTGCGAACTGGCCTGTAAGGACTACAAGAATCTCACCCCGGAGGTCAGCTTCCGCCGCATCTATGAGTATGCCGGCGGCGACTGGCAGGAGGACAACGGCGTCTGGCAGCAGAATGTGTTCGCCTACTACCTCTCCATCGCCTGTAACCACTGCGAAGATCCGGCCTGCACCAAGGTCTGCCCAAGTGGGGCGATGCACAAGCGCGACGATGGTTTTGTGGTGGTCAACGAAGCGGTGTGCATTGGCTGCCGCTACTGCCATATGGCCTGCCCGTACGGCGCCCCGCAGTACAACGCCGACAAAGGCCACATGACCAAGTGCGACGGCTGTCACGAGCGCGTCGCCGAGGGGAAAAAACCGATCTGTGTCGAGTCCTGCCCGCTGCGGGCGCTCGATTTCGGGCCGATTGCCGAGCTGCGCGCCAAGCACGGCCAGCTGGCCGCAGTGGCCCCGCTGCCCTCGGCGCACTTTACCAGGCCGAGTATCGTGATCAAACCTAACGCCAATGCCCGTCCGTGTGGCGATACCACCGGTTATCTGGCAAATCCAAAGGAGGTGTGAGATGGGAAGCGGATGGCATGAATGGCCGCTGGTGCTGTTTACGGTACTGGGGCAATGCGTGGTCGGCGCGACCCTCGTCAGCGGGCTGGGCTGGCTATCGCTGACAAACCAGCGCGAAGCGCAGCAGCGGCTGGTGCGCAGCATGTTTTTTATCTGGCTGCTGATGGGCATTGGTTTTCTGGCTTCGGTGATGCATCTCGGTTCGCCGCTGCGCGCGTTTAACTCGCTGAACCGCGTCGGCGCCTCGGCGCTGAGCAATGAAATCGCCAGCGGCGCCTTGTTCTTCGCCGTGGGAGGATTCTGGTGGCTGCTGGCGTTACTGGGCAAAATGCCAGCGGCGCTGGGTAAAGTCTGGCTGGTGATCGCCATGCTGTTGGGGCTGCTGTTTGTTCTGGCGATGACCCGGGTTTACCAAATCGATACCGTGCCAACATGGTACAATGGCTACACTACCAGCGCGTTCTTCCTGACGATGCTCCTCAGCGGGCCGCTGTTCGCCGCCCTGCTGCTGCGGCTGGCGAAAGTCGACTTTAACGGCTGGTTTTTTGCCGGACTCAGCGTGGCCGCGCTGGCGATCGGCGCCGCCGTTATCATCATGCAAAGCGCCGGACTCAGTACCATTCACAGTTCAGTCCAGCAGGCAGCCACCCTGCTGCCAGATTACGGCACACTCCAGGCGTTACGCCTGATACTGCTGGCTCTCGGTCTTGGCTGCTGGTTGTGTCCGCTGATCCGCCGCCAACCGCCGCGCGCTACGGGGCTGCTGATCGGCCTGCTGCTGGTCTTGATCGCGGAATGTATTGGTCGCGGCCTGTTTTATGGTCTGCATATGACCGTCGGTATGGCGGTTGCCGGTTAATGAGACGGCGCGCTGGCGCGCGCCGCAGAAAGGAATAAGTAATGATGCCGATCCCAAACCGCGACGCTGTCGCGTTAAGCGCTCGCACCTTGGGCGCGCTGTTCTCTTATGCGCCGAATAGCGCGCACATTGCGCCGCTGGTCGCCGCCTTCCAGGACGGCAGCTGGCAGCAACAGTGGCCCTTCCCGGTAACCGCCCCACTGGCGTCAGCCTTTGCCGCGTCGACGGAAGAGTCATTACCGGAAGCCTGGCAACGCCTGTTTATCGGCCCGTGGGCCCTGCCGGCGCCGCCATGGGGATCCGTCTGGCTGGATAAAGAGTCAGTGCTGTTTGGCGATTCCACGTTGGCCCTGCGCGAGTGGATGCGCACGAACGGCATCGCACTGGACGCCGAGCGTAACGAACCGGAAGATCATTTCGGCACCCTGCTGCTGCTGGCGGCGTGGCTGTGCGAGACGGAGCAGGATGCGTTGTTTGCCCAGCTGCTGGCCTGGCACCTGCTGCCGTGGTCCGGGCGCTTTCTGAGCGTCTTTGTCGACCATGCCGCCCACCCCTTCTACCAGGCGCTGGGTCAGCTGGCGCAGGCAACGCTGGCGCAGTGGCAGGAGAATCTGCCGATCGCCGTGGCGGAAAAAGCGCTCTATCGTTAACCCTTCACCGCGCCGGTATCCGGCGCGGTTTTATTTCGCCGCTTCCCAGCCCCTCACCCGCACTTATCGCTTTTGCATCTAAGGTTATTCCCTATCACAATAAGACCATGTTTTCCGAACCTCGCCGTGACTGATGCACCGTCTTCACCCCTATCCTGATGTGCAGGTGATGTTTCGCCGCCTGCTGATCGCCACCCTGATTGGCCTTCTCGCCGCCCTGGCGGTGGCGCTGTTTCGCCATGCGATGGTGGTGCTGGAAACGCTGTTTCTCGGCAATGACAGCGGGAGCCTGGTCAACGCGGCGCAGTCGCTGCCGGCGTGGCGGCGACTGATTACCCCCGCGCTGGGCGGCCTGACGGCAGGGGCACTTCTCTGGCTGTGGCAGCGACGCAGCATCGCGCGCCCGCATGCCGCCACCGATTATATGGAAGCCCTGGAGACCGGCGACGGTTGCTTCGATACGCCGGCAAGTCTGGTGAAATCGCTGGCGTCATTGCTGGTCGTAGTCACCGGCAGCGCGATTGGCCGCGAAGGCGCCATGATCCTGCTGGCCGCGCTGGCAGCGTCGCTGTTCGCCCGCCGCTTCACGCCGCAGACTGAATGGAAGCTGTGGGTCGCCTGCGGCGCGGCTGCCGGGATGGCCAGCGCCTATCATGCCCCACTGGCCGGCAGCCTGTTTATTGCTGAAATTCTCTTTGGCACGCTGATGCTGGCCTCGCTTGGGCCGGTCGTTATCTCGGCGGTGATCGCCCTGCTGTTGACGCAGTTTCTCAACGGCGGCGCCGCGCCGCTGTACCACGTCGTCCTGCAGCAGAACCTCAGCGCGCTGCACTATGGTTTAATGCTGGCGACTGGCCTGCTGGCCGGGGTATGCGGGCCACTGTTTATCTGGCTGATGGACTACAGCCACCGCGGGTTCGTCAAACTGAAACTGACGCCGCCGTGGCAGCTGGCGCTGGGGGGGCTGATTGTCGGCGGCTTATCGCTCATCACCCCGGCGGTGTGGGGCAACGGCTACAGCGTGGTGCAAAGCTATTTGCAGATGCCGCCGTCCGGCGTACTGCTGGCCGGCGTTTTCCTGTGCAAACTGCTGGCGGTGCTGGCCAGCAGCGGCTCCGGCGCGCCGGGCGGGGTCTTTACCCCCACGCTGTTTGTCGGCCTGGCGATGGGCATGCTCTTTGCCAGCGTCAGCGGGCTATGGCTACCGGGGAATGAAGAGATGGCTATGATGATCGGTCTGACCGGCATGGCGGCGTTTCTGGCTGCCACCACCCATGCGCCAATCATGTCGACCCTGATGATTTGTGAGATGACCGGGCAGTATGCGCTGCTGCCCGGCCTGCTGATCACCTGCGTGGTGGCGTCGGTGCTGTCGCGGACGTTACGCCGGGATTCGATCTATCGCCATCACGTTGCCGAGCATGTCTAAGTCGACGTAGCGGCTCAGCTCACGCTGTTCGGCGCGCGGCAGGTACGGCAGCTCGCCAATCAGCGGCGCCGGCAGCTTCTTACTGAGGACATCGATGATTTCAGCGTAGTGCGCGAGACCGGGGTTGATGCGGTTGGCCACCCAGCCGATCAGCGGCAGCCCGTCATTGGCGATCGCCTGGGCCGTCAGCAGCGCATGGTTGATACACCCCTCCTGGATCCCCACCACCATCAGCACCGGGAGCTGCTCCTGTACCACCCATTCGGAGAGCGGTCGCAGGTCGTTCATCAGGCTGCGCCAGCCGCCGGTGCCTTCAACCACCACGTGATCGACCTGACCGGCCAGTCGCTGCAAACCATCCGACAGCAAACCGTAGTTGATCGGGCAGCTGTGCGCCACGCTGCTTTCGTCTTCACTTAACGCTATGGGATTGACAGCCTCATACGGCAACGCCAGCGTGGAGACGCTCTGCAGCACCAGCGCGTCTTTGTTACGCAAACCGTCTGGCGTCTCTTTGCTGCCCTTCGCCACAGGCTTGTACCCGGCCACGCTTTTGCCTCTGGCAGCAAGTGCCTGCAACAGCGCACGGGAAACCACTGTCTTCCCGACAGAGGTGTCTGTACCTGTAATAAAGAAACGCTTAAACATCACTAACCCCACAGTTTTGTCGATGAAATATACGGGAGAGAAATAATCAACAGTGGGCAAAGTCTACGTGATGCCGCCAGAGGTCGGCTTGAGATAGCGCAATTTTTGGTGTGACTATGAAAAAATGTTAACCCTGTAACAGTCGTATGAGTAAGGATCCGTTATAGAGCGCATCCTTGACCAGCGCCGCGCCAGCCATCGTGCCACGATTAGAAAACTGGGTGCTTTCAACCGCGATATGCTGGCTGTAGGCCGGGAGCGATTGTTGCCGAATGCAGCTGGAAATTGCCGGAAAAAGGATATCTGCCGCCAGATTAAACGGCGAGCCAATCAGAATTTTCTGCGGGTTAAACAGATTGACCATGATCGCCAGAATCCGCCCGACGTGGTTACCCACGCCGCTGATAATGTCTCTGGCCAGCAGATCGCCCTGCAGCGCGGCCTGGCACAGCCACTCCACGCTCAGCGGACGCTGGTGCAGCAGCGAGCTCATCGACTGGGCCATGCGCATCTGCGCCAGCTCCAGCACGCTCTCTACGCTGGCAATGGTTTCCAGACAGCCATGGTTGCCGCAGTAGCAGCGCTTGCCGTAGGGATCGACCTGAGTATGGCCGATCTCCACCAGGCTGCTGCTGCCAGCATGCAGCAGGCGTCCGTCGGTGATAACCCCGGCGCCGACGTTATGATCGATGACCACCTGAATGACATCCCGGGCGCCGCGCGAGGCGCCGAACAACGATTCCGCCATAGTCCAGGCGCTGATGTCATGCTGAATGTAGACCGGCACCCCGGTATGGTTGGCCAGCACATCGCCCAGCGGCACATCTTTGACATCCTCATAAAACGGCATGCGATGAATAATGCCATTTTCGGTATCAATAATACCCGGCATCGTCATGGCGATGGAGGTGAGCCGTTCCAGCTTCTTCTGGTGGCGAATAAAGAACCGATCGATATGATCAATAATACGGGTCAGAAACGGCGTGCTGTCGGTGAGGGCCAGCTCCAGCTGATCCTCCACCACCAGCTGACTGCTTAAATCACGCAGCGAAAGGTGGATTTCGCCGCGGCTGATGCGCACCGCAAGATAGTGCCAGGCCTCGGTTTCTACCATCAATCCCACCGCCGGGCGGCCACGGCTGCCGGGCTCCTGGATCTCCGTCTCCTGCACCAGATGCGCTTCCAGCATCTCGCGGACAATCTTGGTGATGCTGGCGGGAGCCAGTTGCGCAAATCGGGAGAGGTCGATACGCGATACCGGGCCGAGCTGATCAATCAGGCGATACACGGCGCCCGCATTGGTCTGCTTAATTTGATCGATATGGCCTGGTTGACTATCCGCTACCACCATTGACTCCCTTTATTTTCGCGCTTCGAAATAAACTTTCGGCTATGGTGAAGCACTTCGATGGTGAACGTCAAATTTTTACTTAGCCTTGTGATTTACCGCACATTTCCAGCCCCTTTTCGCCTCAATTGTGCTCGGTTTTCCAGGCCAGCAGCGACTCGCGAAAGCGTTTTGCCAGCGCTCCCTGTTCATGATGTTTCGACCACACCAGCCACATCTCCGACACCGCATCCTGTTCGTCGATCGGCAGCCAGCGCATTTCACTGAGCTGTACGCGCTGAAAGGAGGCCGGCAGGATAGACACCCCCAGTCCGGCGGCCACCAGACCAATAATGGTCATCGCCTCCCCCACCTCCTGGGCAATCACCGGCGTATGGCCGTAACGACGCAGCAAGCCGAGGATATCGTCATACAGGCCGGTACCCACGTGCGGGTCGAAAAAGACGAAGGGTTCGCGCGCCAGCGCCGCCAGGCTGACCGAGGGCTGGCGGGCCAGCGGATGGTCGGCAGGGACCATCGCCAGCAACGGCTCGCGCAGCACCCGCTCCCACGCCAGGGTGTCCGGCAGTTGGGTATTGCGCAGGAGCCCCAGATCGAGAGCCCCCTCGCTCAGTGGCACAATCTGTTCGCGGGTGTTGGTCTCGCGGGTCAAAATATGCACATCCGGGTAGCGCTGACGAAACATCGACAACGTATCGGATACCGCCTTGATAAAGGGGGCCGAGGAGGTAAAGCCGATACGCAGTTCGCCGGTTTCACCGTGATGCAGACGCGCAGCGCGGGCGGCCGCGTCATCCACCTGGGCAAGAATTTGTCGGCTATCGGCGAGAAACTGCTTTCCGGCCGCCGTCAGACTGACGCTGCGATTGGTGCGCGCGAACAGGCGGGCGCCGGTCTGCTGCTCGAGGATCTGAATTTGCTGGCTTAACGGCGGTTGAGAAATATTCAGTCGCGCTGCGGCCCGGCCAAAATGTAATTCCTCCGCGACGGCGACAAAATAGCGCAGATGACGCAACTCGATATTCATATTTAAAACGTCTTATTTGAGATTATTAATATATTAGACAGAATATTTACATTTTCATACCCTAAAAATGTGAGCTGAATGGTCACAACATTCTGTTGGTAAGCAGCAACTTCTACGCAAGGAATTCTCTGTGAGTCGTACAACAACCGTTGACACCGTGCCGGCGGGCGAGGTCAGCGTCGCTGGTGCATCCCGCCCGGATCAGTTTATTAAGCGCGGCACCCCGCAATTTATGCGCGTCACCCTCGCGCTGTTCTCCGCCGGTTTGGCCACCTTTGCTCTGCTCTACTGCGTGCAACCGATCCTGCCGGTGCTGTCGAACGAGTTCGGCGTCTCCCCGGCCAGCAGCAGTATTTCACTCTCCATTTCCACGGCGATGCTTGCGGTGGGCCTGTTGTTTACCGGCCCGCTGTCCGACGCCATCGGGCGCAAGCCAGTGATGGTCACCGCCCTGCTGCTGGCCGCCTGCTGCTCGCTGCTGTCGACCATGATGACCAGCTGGCACGGCATCCTCATTATGCGTGCCCTGATCGGCCTGTCGCTGAGCGGCGTGGCGGCGGTCGGCATGACCTACCTGAGTGAGGAGATCCACCCCAGTTTCGTCGCCTTTTCGATGGGGTTATATATCAGCGGCAACTCCATCGGCGGCATGAGCGGCCGCTTGCTGACCGGGGTCTTTACCGATTTCTTCGGCTGGCGCGTGGCGCTGGCGGTGATCAGTGGCTTCGCGCTGGCCGCGGCCATCATGTTCTGGCGCATTCTGCCCGAGTCGCGCCATTTCCGCTCGACCTCGCTGCGACCGAAAAATTTGCTGATCAACTTTCGTCTGCACTGGCGCGACCGCGGTCTGCCGCTGCTGTTCGTCGAAGGTTTTCTGCTGATGGGCGCTTTTGTCACCCTGTTTAACTATATTGGCTACCGGCTGATGATGTCGCCATGGTCGCTAAGCCAGGCGGTGGTAGGCCTGCTGTCGGTAGCTTATCTCACCGGGACCTGGAGTTCACCGAAGGCAGGGGCCATGACCGTACGCTTTGGCCGCGGACCGGTGATGCTCGGCTTTACCGCTGTCATGCTCTGCGGCCTGCTGCTGACGCTCTTTTCTTCCCTGTGGCTTATTTTCATCGGTATGCTGCTGTTTTCCGCTGGCTTCTTCGCCGCGCATTCCGTCGCCAGCAGCTGGATTGGCCCACGCGCCCGCCGCGCCCGCGGTCAGGCGTCATCGCTGTATCTGTTCAGCTATTATTTGGGTTCAAGTCTTGCCGGGACGTTAGGCGGGGTATTCTGGCATCACTACGGCTGGAACGGCGTCGGTGGGTTTATCGCGCTGCTGCTCCTTGCCGCGCTGTTGACCGGCACCTGCTTACATCAACGACTGAAATAGTCGCGTGTGACGTGGCCTGCGGGCCACGGTTCACCACATGCCCATAATGGAAGACAAGCCCATCAACTCTCTGACGGCATCAACGGACAGCAGTGCAATAAACAGCCAGGTGAACGGATTCATAAACCACCCCCGAACCTCCAGACCTGTGTGATTGATCACAGTTTAGTACCGATATGTTACCGTTTTCTGTCACACCGATCACAGAGGTGAGCTTATTCTCCCGCCATGTGTCTTTCCCTTCCCCTATGCGCAACGCTCGACCCGCCGGGCGTATCAGGATAGTGTAGAAGGATACCGATAACCTGTTCATTCACCTGTCACGGACCGAACGCCACTATGACTGAAAATACGCCTTATCAGCAGCTTACCCGTACCTTTCAGCGCCTGTCGCGCTTTTCGCATCTCTCCGCCATCGCTGGCTGGGATATGTTTGCGATGATGCCTCCGGGTGGCAGCGCCGCCCGGGGCGAAGCGCTGGCGGAGCTCGGCGTGCTGCAGCATCAGATCCTGACCGATAAAAAAGTGGGCCAATGGCTGCAGGAAGCCCGCCAGCAGGACCTCAACGACGTCGAGCAGGCCAACCTGCGTGAGATGCAGCGTCAGTACGATCAGGCCGCGCTGCTGCCGGAGAGCCTGGTGGAAGCAAAATCTCTTGCCGGCAGCCGCTGTGAGCATGCCTGGCGCAGTCAGCGTCCCGCTAACGACTGGGCTGGCTTTGCCGACAATCTTCGCGAGGTGGTCAAGCTGAGCCGTCAGGAAGCGCAGATCCGCGCCGATGCCAGAGGCGGCTCACGCTACGACGCGCTGCTCGATATTTTCGAACCAGATATGACCAGCGCCCGGCTGGATAGCCTGTTTGCCGACCTCAAGTCCTGGCTGCCTTCCCTGCTGCGGCAAGCGGTCGCTAAGCAAGCGACGCAGACATTACTCGCCCCGCAGGGGCCTTTCCCGATTGCCGCTCAGCGCGAGCTGGGCCTGCAGGCCATGCGCATCCTCGGCTTTGACTTCGACGGCGGGCGCCTCGACATCAGCGCTCACCCGTTCTGCGGCGGCGTCCCCCAGGATGTGCGCATCACCACCCGCTACAACGAAAACGACCTGCTCAGCGCCCTGTTCGGCGTGATCCACGAAACCGGCCACGCCCGCTATGAACAGAATCTGCCTCGCCCGTGGGTCGACCAGCCGGTAGGACTCGCTCGCTCCACCGCTATCCACGAGTCGCAGAGTCTGTTTTTTGAAATGCAGCTGGGACGTAGCGAGCCTTTCCTCAACCGCCTGTTACCGGCGGTGCGCGAGCGTTTTGGCGATCAACCGGCCTTTAGCAGCGACAACTTTGTCGCCTGGAATCAGCGGGTGAAACCGGGCTTTATTCGCGTCGATGCCGATGAGGTCAGCTACCCGGCGCATGTGATCCTGCGTTATGAAATTGAACGCGCGCTGATTGACGGCGAGATTGAAGTAGATGATATCCCGGCGCTGTGGGACGAGAAGATGCAGCACTGGCTGGGGCTGTCGACCACCGGCAACTACCGGGACGGCTGCATGCAGGATATTCACTGGACCGACGGCGGATTCGGCTATTTCCCTTCCTATACGCTGGGTGCGATGTATGCCGCCCAGCTGATGGCGGCCGCCCGGCGCGCGCTGCCGACGTTAGACCGCGATATTGCGGAGGGCGATTTCAGCGCCCTGTTCGACTGGCTGCGGCAGAATATCTGGCAGCATGGCAGCCGCTTCTCCACCTCGCAGCTGATCCAGCAGGCCACCGGCGAGGATCTCAACAGCCGCTACTTCCGCGAACACCTTACCGCCCGCTATCTGTGAACGTGCGCGCCGGGCTACCCGGCGCGTCCTTCCACTCCCCACGGCCAGGCGTGTTGTACATTCGGTTACACGCCGATACCAAACACTCACGGAAAGCTCGAAAAGACAAGCATATAGTGATTTCACCGGCCCCGCAGTGGGGTTGAAATTAAGAAAACTTTTCGAGGATATCAGAATGAAAAAAGTATTAGCTCTGGTCGTTGCCGCTGCTATGGGTCTCTCTTCCGCCGCTTTCGCTGCTGACGCAGTAAGCACCACTCAGGCACCGGCTGCTACCCACAGCACTGCTGCCAAGACCACCCATCACAAAAAACACCACAAAGCCGCGGCAAAACCAGCTGCAGAGCAGAAAGCTCAGGCTGCCAAAAAACACAAAAAAGCAGAAGCTAAACCAGCCGCTGCCCAGAAAGCCCAGGCCGCTAAAAAACACAAAAAAGTAGAAGCTAAACCCGCTGCTCCGCAGAAAGCTCAGGCGGCTAAAAAGCACCACAAAGCTGCGGCTAAACCGGTAGCACAGAAAGCGCAGGCTGCAAAAAAACACCACAAAACCACTAAACACCAGGCCGCTAAACCTGCTGCACAGCCGGCAGCATAATTCCTCCCGGTGAACTAACCTTCTTAATAATCGGCGCTGTTTCAGCGCCGTTTTTTCTGGAGAGCACTATGCTGCGGCGCTATCGTTTCGAGCTCATCCTGATCCTGTTAATCATTTGCGCAGTGGTTGCTACCCGCTTTTTCCTCTATTAATCATTTCCGCCACGCTCTCATTTACTGCTTCTGCTGGCTTTGCAGAATAATAAATACCGTACGGCGATCGCTGACGACACCTTCCCGCGTCTCATTACCCTGAAATTCCTGCGGCACAAAAAATGCCCGGCGCCCGAAGACGCCAGACACTGTATTCATAAACTAGCGCGCGCCGGCCACCTCGTGGTGACCAGACGCTTCACAGTACGCGCACCGCTTCCATCACCAGATAACCGGTCGCGCCCCAGATAGCGACTGAGACCAGGGAAACATAAACCAGTGCGCGAATACCTTTTTTAGACATATACCCTCCCAACGTCGGGGAAATAGAATTCAGGCTATCATCGCCGGTATTACCTCTCTATTTACTCAACGGCGGAGTGACGGTAACAACGTTTTCGGTGAGAAAATGTTTCGCATTGAAAATAATTACGAGAGGCGTAAAGAAGTGCGAATTCTGGTGAAGTTATGGCGGGCAAGCGCATTATTTTTCAGCGAATCGCTGGCAAACCAGGAATAATCTTAATGTCCGGTTGGTGAATTATTCACCGGGTTCAGTACGTTCTGATACACGAATTTTGTTGCGTCGGACGTCGCTTTCTGCGGAAATAGCAACAGCGTTCAGCTGGTATTAACCGCTTGAAATCAGACGGTTTTGCCAGCGGCAGCGTCAGCCCGTCTCGCCTGATGGCAACGGTTTGGCCTGCTTAGAATTATTGTTTACTTTCAAAAACTTAAATCTCCTGCTACTGTCAATAGACATCATAGCCTCCCCAGAGAGTGATATGCGTAGAGACGTTCTGTTATTGCTGTGTTCATTTTATCTGTTACCTCTGGGCGCACATGCCGATGATAGCGGACTGAGCGCCAAAGATATTAAGACGCTGTTTTTCGGCCATGATGACCGAAAAGCGGTGAGCCACCCCGAGGAAAGCCCATGGGATGCGATCGGCCAACTGGAAACCGCCAGCGGCAATCTGTGCACAGCGACGCTTATCTCCCCTCACCTGGCGCTGACCGCTGGCCACTGTCTGTTGACGCCTCCGCGCGGCAAACCGGACAAAGCGGTTGCTCTGCGCTTTATTTCGCGCAAGGGCGGCTGGGTATATGAAATTCACGGCATTGAAGGGCGAGTGGATCCGGCCTTAGGTAAGCGCCTGAAGGCCGATGGCGATGGCTGGATCGTGCCCTCCGCCGCGGCGCCGTCAGATTTTGGCCTGATCGTACTGCGCTATGCTCCCTCGGGCATCACGCCGATCCCACTCTTCCCGGGTAGCAAGGCCGATCTCACCGCTGCGCTGAAGGCAGCGGACCGTAAAGTGACCCAATCGGGATATCCGGAGGATCATCTGGATAATCTGTACAGCCATCAGGATTGCATCGTGACCGGCTGGGCGCAAAACAGCGTGCTGTCGCATCAGTGCGATACGCTGCCTGGTGACAGCGGGTCGCCGTTGCTGTTGAAAACGGAGGACGGCTGGCAAGTGATCGCCGTGCAAAGCTCCGCTCCCGGTCCGCAGGATCGCTGGCGGGCTGACAACCGCGCCATTTCGGTTACCGGCTTTCGCGATAAGCTGGAAGCACTGGCCGGAGAGTAATCACCCCTGCGGCTGACGCCGCTGCAGCAGGTCGGCGATCGGCATCGGTTTACTGAAGTAAAAACCCTGAAACCGGTCGCAGCCGGCACGCCGTAGCAGCGCCAGCTGCTGCGGATCCTCAACCCCCTCCGCCACGACCGTCATCCCCAGCGCGCGGGCAATGCGCACCGTCCCGCGCACCATCTCCGCCGCCTGTTCATCGCTGTCCACCCGCCCGGCGAGAGATTTGTCGATCTTCAGGCTATCAAAGCGAAAGCGGCGTAAATAGCCAATACTTGAGTAGCCCGTGCCAAAATCGTCCAGCGCCACGGCAATACCCTGGGCCTTCAGATTCTCCACCACCGCCTGCGAACGTTCCGGATTTTCCAGCACATAGCTCTCCGTCACCTCCACCTGCAGGCGCGACGGCGGAAAGCGGCAGGCCGCGACGGTCTTCATCACCCGGTTTTCAAAAGCCGGGTCGCGAAATTGCGCCGGCGAGATGTTCACCGACAAAAGGAGATCGTCCACCGACTGCAGGTCGCTGCAGGCGCGTTGCAGAACGAACTGCCCGAGGGCATCAATCAGGCCGCTGCTCTCGGCGATGGCAATAAACGCATCCGGCGCCAGCGCCCCCTGCGGGCGTCGCGGCCAGCGCAGTAGCGCCTCCACGCCGGTCATCGCCAGGGTATCGGCATCGACCACCGGCTGATACCAGACCTCAAATTCATCCTGCTCCAGCCCCTGGCGGATGCCGTTCTCAATCATCAGTTGATGACGCCGCACGGCATCCAGCGCATCGTCATACCAGGCCGTCCGCCCCTTCCCGCTCTTCTTGGCGTGGTACATGGCGATGTCGGCCCGGCGAAACAGCTCGGTACTGGAACATTCCGCCGGGGCGCCGCTGGCGATGCCAATGCTGGCGCCGATATAAATTTTGCGTTTGCTGAGCGTCACTGGCGCTTTCAGCAGCTCCAGCGCTGCCCAGGCGAACGCCGCCGCCCGGTCAATCGCCTTTGCGCCGCTCACCGCCATGGCGAACTCATCCCCGCCCATCCGCGCCAGCATGGCCCCCGTCGGTACCCGCGTCTGTAGGGCGCTGGCGATATGGCGGATCAGGGCGTCGCCGACATCATGACCATAGTTATCATTGACGTCCTTAAAACCATCCAGATCGATAAACACCACGCACTGAATATCGTGTTTCCCCGTCTCGCATACCTGGCTTAACCGCAGCAGAAGCGCTCGCCGGTTAGGCAGTCGGCTCAGCCAGTCAATCATGGCTATCTCCCGCGCCTGACGCTCCCCGCGCGCCAGCTTATACATGCCCAAACTGCTAAAAAGGATAAACAGCAGGATCAGGCTGGCCGCCACCCCGGCGATCAGTCCCATGCTGCCTGACGAGGCCTGCGCCGCTTCAGCGCCAGGCAGGCGCGGCTGCCAGGCCAGGTATCCCAGCACCTCACCCGCCTGCGTTCGCAGCGGAATACGATAGGCGCCGGGACCCTCGGCGAGATGCAGATGACGAATCTGAAAGGTGTCACCCAGGCGCTCCAGCAGTTGGGGGTTGATATGCCGGGTTATCACCAGATAGCGCCGCGTCGCATCAAATACCTGAAGCCGACCTGTCGTTGGGCGTATCAGGCCGATGCCGACAAAGGCGATCCCGGCCTCCGTGCGCGTGATACCGGCAAAGGCGTTTTTTCCCTCACGCAATGCTTGCGCATGAGTGTGGATCAGACTGGTCAGGCCAGACCCTAGAAATGAGAGGTCAGTCCGGGGCAGCACCTGGCTCTGAAAGGCGCCCCACAGGATACGATAATGTTCATCGAGGACAAAGGTGCCATCGTACAGGTTATTGATTTTGAAGCCTGATCCCCAGGAATCGTACAGCCATTTCTGATCGAGTGACGGGGCGTAGGTCTGCGTTACCGCGTCATCCCAGATGGCATTGTCCAGCACCAGCGACAGCACCCGATTGACCGAGGTCTGTACCGCCCCTTCCACCGACAGCACCGAACGCTGCTGATCGATTTCATTAGATTTGCTGGCAATCAGGTGTTGTGAGAGATACAGCAGAGAAATGACCGACGCGGTGAGTCCAAGGCCGGCGAGGAATATCATTATTGACAACGTCCTGGCGGAAGGAATTTTCCGCCAGCCGAAAGCAGTGAACATGCGCAGTCCTCATCGTCACCAGGCACACTATCAGCGAGGGGCTGATCTTGAGTTAAGCATACTACAGAGGACCTGTTTTGCCGCCTGGCTTTGCAGGCGGCGAGACGTCAGGCGAGTTTAATTAACACCATGCCGGCCACCAACAGGATGAGCCCCGCCCAGCCTTTGTTATTCAGGCGCTGACCAAACAGCACCCAGCCGGCGGCGATGGTCGCCGCGATACCGAAGCCGCCCCACAGCGCATAGGCGACCGAGAGATCGATCCCTTTAACCGCCTGCGACAGGGCGCTGAACGCGCCCAGCACCGCCGCCAGGGACAGGATGCCGTAGACTTTGCGGCGGAAGCCATCGGAAAACTTCAAAAAGACGTTGGCAATGATTTCAAGCACGATGGCGACGGCCAGCCACGCGGCGTGGATCCACTCAAACTGCTGCATGGGCCACCTCCTGTTTTGACGACGCTTTTTTCTGGGTGCCGGACTTAATTAAGACGATCCCCACCACCAGGGTGGTCAGGCCGGCGATCTTCAGCGGCGACAGGCTTTCATCAAACAACAGCACGCTAAACACGGTAATCAGCAAAATGCCGATCCCTTCCCATAGCGCGTAGGCCACACCCAGGGCAATTTTTTTAACCGCAAAGGCAAGAAAAATATATGACAGAGCAATCATGGCCAGCATTAAAATAAAACCGGTATGACCACCGCTCACGCTCGCCCATTTCATCGACAAGGTGCCGGTAATTTCAGCAACAATAGCTAAAGCTAATAAAATCCAATAAAACATGATCCCTTCTCCTGCTTGAGAATATAATCCATTACCGTTTACGCGAGGCGTAAACAGGAAAATTTCTGACGTAGATTTCGCTGTGCGCTTGGCGCCAGCTCAGGCAGAGAGAAGGTGACTATAGCGCCGAATGCCAGTGCTGCTCGCCGGCAAAACGGGAAAAAGAGAGAGAGACTGCGGGGTGGTTTAAAATATACATCCTGAACTGATTGTCCATAAAATTACAATTATCCGCGGTGTTGCTTCTCGTCCGTTGCGGATGAAAATTGTCCTCAGTAGTTATACACAGATAAATTTGTAGCATAGTGCTACATTTAATTCAAAGAATTTGCAATTCTTTACGCCGCCGTTTTGCTTCAATGCGTTTTTTCTGCAAAAAAACGTCATTATGCTAATGTAACGCAACCTGTTAATAGGCAAGGAAGATTGAGGTCGGGACCTATGGCTAAACCCATTATTACACTTAACGGATTAAAGATGGTCATCATGCTGGGCATGCTGGTGATCATCCTTACCGGCATTCGCTTTGCGGCGGACATTATTGTCCCCTTTATTCTCGCCCTCTTTCTGGCGGTGATCATTAATCCGCTGGTACAACTGCTGGTCCGCTGCCGGGTCCCGCGCGTGCTGGCGATCTCGATGCTGATTGGCCTCATCGTCATGCTGGCCATTGTGCTGCTGGCCTCGCTGGGGACCTCGCTTAACGAGCTGGCGCGCACCTTACCGCAATATCGCAACTATCTCTACGAGCCGATGCAAACCATCGCCCCCTGGCTGCAGCGCATGGGGTTCACCGTCTCGGTGGTGGAGCTGAATAAATACATCGACCCTAACGCGGTGATGACGCTGGTCACCAGCCTGCTCACTCAGCTGTCGAACGCGATGTCCTCGATTTTTCTGCTGCTGCTGACGGTGGTATTTATGCTGCTGGAGGTCCCCCAGCTTCCCGCCAAGCTGCAACAGCTGATGTCCCGTCCGGTTGAAGGGATGGGCGCCATTCAGCGGGCCATCGACAGCGTGTCGCATTATCTGGTGCTGAAAACCGCGATTAGCCTGGTGACCGGCCTGGTGGTCTGGGGCATGCTGGTGCTGCTGGACGTGCGCTTCGCCTTTATGTGGGGACTGCTGGCCTTCGCGCTCAACTATATTCCCAATATTGGCTCCGTGCTGGCGGCCATCCCGCCGATCCTGCAGGTACTGGTGTTTGGCGGGCTGTACGAGGCGCTGGTGGTCCTGGCCGGCTACCTGATCGTCAACCTGGTGTTCGGCAACATTCTGGAGCCACGGGTGATGGGACGTGGCCTGGGGCTCTCCACGTTGGTGGTGTTTCTGTCCTTGATCTTCTGGGGCTGGCTATTGGGCCCGGTCGGCATGCTGCTGTCGGTGCCACTGACGATTATCGCCAAAATTGCCCTCGAGCAGACCAGCGGCGGTCAGAGTATTGCTTTCTTATTAAGTGATGTCAGTAAAGAATAACCCCTTCCCACGGCCGGCCGAGTGCCGGCCGGCTTCCTCACCTGCGCTCTTCCCGTAGACCACTACGCCTTTCGTATTATTGATCCCTATCACAAACGCTAAGACCCAATCGTTACTCTAAAGCTAACAATCAGCCGCCGTGCTTAATTGATGCGCAGCGCCGCGCATCGCACACTAACTTCCACCAGGACAAACGAAACGATTTGTCGAATCAGGAGGTTAACAATGAATGCTGAACAAACGACGGCGCGGGTCTGGAACCGTCGCCGGACGGAAAAACAGCGGCGGCTGGCCGAAGCGAAGATCGCCGGCAAAGTCATCCCCACTGACCAGCTGGTCAGCGTACTGGAAAATCTGCTCGCCCCGGGCGATCGGGTGGTGCTGGAAGGCAACAACCAGAAACAGGCTGATTTCCTCTCCCGCATGCTCGCCGAGGTCAATCCGCAAAAAATTCACGACCTGCATATGATTATGCCCAGCGTC
The DNA here is from genome assembly GCF_057784655.1 of Klebsiella sp. PK18. Taxonomy (NCBI): domain Bacteria; kingdom Pseudomonadati; phylum Pseudomonadota; class Gammaproteobacteria; order Enterobacterales; family Enterobacteriaceae; genus Klebsiella; species Klebsiella sp. PK18. The sequence continues at coordinate 2,899,040 of NZ_CM173493.1, forward strand.
GGGCGCAGCGAGCATCTGGACCTGTTTGAAAAAGGCATTGCCCGTAAACTGGATTTCTCTTTCTCCGGCACCCAGAGCCTGCGCATTTCGCAGCTGCTGGAAGATGGCCTGCTCGAAATCGGCGCCATCCACACCTATATCGAACTCTACTCCCGCCTGTACGTTGATCTGTCGCCAAACGTCGCGCTGATCGCGGGCTATAAAGCCGACAGCAAAGGCAACCTGTACACCGGGCCAAGTACTGAAGATACCCCGGCGCTGGTCGAAGCCGCCGCCTTCCACGATGGCATTGTGATAGCCCAGGTCAACGAACTGGTGGACGACGAATGCGATCTGCCGCGCGTGGATATTCCCGGCTCGTGGATTGATTACGTGGTGGTCGCCGACAAACCGTTCTTCATTGAACCGCTGTTCACCCGCGACCCGCGCCTGATTAAGCAAGAACACATTCTGATGGCGATGATGGCGATCAAAGGCATCTACGCGGAGCATCAGGTGCAGTCGCTTAACCACGGTATCGGCTTTAATACCGCTGCCATTGAACTGCTGCTGCCCACTTATGGCGAACAGCTCGGACTGAAAGGCAAAATCTGTAAACACTGGACGCTGAACCCGCATCCGACCTTAATCCCGGCCATCGAGAGCGGCTGGGTGGAGAGCGTGCACTGTTTCGGCGGCGAACTGGGGATGGAAGAGTACATCCGCGCCCGCCCGGATATCTTCTTTACCGGCCCGGATGGCTCAATGCGCTCTAACCGCGCCTTCTGCCAGCTGGCAGGTCAGTACGCGGTAGATATGTTTATCGGTTCGACCCTGCAGGTTGATGGCCTGGCTAACTCCTCCACCGTCACCCGCGGCCGCCTATCCGGCTTCGGCGGCGCGCCGAACATGGGGCACGACCCGCACGGTCGCCGCCACGCCACCCCGGCCTGGCTCAATATGATCACTGAACCAGACCCGATGCAGCGCGGGAAAAAACTCGTGGTGCAGATGGTCGAAACCTTCCAGGCCGGCGTGAAACCGACCTTCGTTGAAACCCTCGACGCGGTTGAGGTGGCGAAAACCTCCGGCATGCCGCTGGCGCCGGTGATGATTTATGGCGATGACGTGACTCACGTGCTGACCGAAGAAGGTATCGCTTACCTGTACCGCGCGGAGAGCCTTGAAGAGCGCCGGGCGATGGTCGCCGCGGTGGCCGGGATCACCGATATTGGCCTCGGGGTGGACGCCAAACGCGTCGCCGCCCTGCGCCAGAGCGGCAAAGTGGTGTACCCGGAAGATATCGGCATTCGCCGTAGCGATGCCACCCGCTCGCTGCTGGCGGCCGGCAGCGTCGCCGACCTGGTGGAGTGGTCCGACGGACTGTACAACCCACCGGCAAAATTCCGGAGCTGGTAATGAAAAATCTCTCCCCCCTGCACGCAGAAAGCCGCGTCAGCTGGCTGGCGCATACCGCCAGCGCGTGTCTGATTGACGAAGCCCGTCTGAGTCCAAAACCGGGTCTGGTCGATAGTCGCGGCAACGGCGCGCATCAGGATCTCAATCTGGACCTGATGGAACGCTCCGCCCGCAGTCTGCAGCCGACCTTTCACGCGCTGGCGCAGCAAAGCTGGCAGCGTCCGGCGGATATCGCCCTGCGAGAAACCGTCGGCCGCCTCGGTCGCGAAGGTGAAGCGCAGATGATGATGGCGACGGGTGGGGTTAACACCCACCGCGGCGCTATCTGGGCGCTGGGCCTGCTGGTCAGCGCGGTGGCGATGTTGGGTGGAGAGGGTCAATCACAGGCGATCGCCGCCGCCGCTGCCGCCCTCGCCCGCCTGCCTGACGGCTTCGCGCCGAAAAGCTTTAGTAAGGGTCTGCGCGCCAGCCGCCGCTGGCAGGTGCCGGGCGCACGCGAGGAAGCGCAGCGCGGATTTCCGCATGTTACCACCCTGGCGCTGCCGCAACTGCAGCAAAGCCGGGCGCGAGGCGCCAGCGAGCCGCAGGCGCGCCTTGATGCGCTGATGGCCATCATGACCTCGCTGAGCGATACCTGCGTGCTGTCGCGCGCCGGCATGAACGGCCTGCACGCTATGCAGCAAGGCGCTCGCGAGGTTCTGGCGGCGGGCGGTTGCGCCAGCGTCGCCGGTCGCGCCGCGCTGGCGCGCCTTGATGGGCAGATGCTGGCGCACAACGCCTCGCCGGGTGGCGCGGCCGATCTCCTTGCCGCCACCCTGTTTCTCGACCGGGTTGCCGGCTAACGCATTCAGAGGATGTTATGGAACAGATTACATTGTCATTTCCTGCCAACCGCGCCCTCAGCGGCAAAGCATTGGCAGGAGTCGTAGGTTCAGGCGATATGGAAGTGCTTTATACCGCCGCACAGGGCGCCACGCTCAACGTACAGATCACTACCTCCGTGGATAACAGCCAGGCGCGCTGGCAGGCGCTGTTCGACAGGCTGAACCTGATCAACGGTCTGCCCGCCGGGCAGTTGATTATCCACGACTTCGGCGCCACGCCGGGCGTCGCCCGTATTCGTATTGAACAAGTCTTTGAGGAGGCAGCTCATGCGTAACGATCGCAGCTTTATCGAACTGCGCGCTCGCGAACGCGCCCACGCCCTGCTGGACGACGGCAGCTACCGCGAACTGCTGGATCCGTTTGAAGGCATTATGTCGCCGTGGCTCGGCGCACAGGGCATCGTCCCACAGTCCGACGACGGTATGGTGGTCGCCAAAGGCACGATCAACGGCCAACCTGCGGTGGTGATTGCCATCGAAGGCACCTTCCAGGGCGGCAGTATGGGCGAAGTCTCCGGCGCCAAAATGGCCGCCGCGCTGGAGCTGGCGGCGGAAGATAACCGCAACGGTATCCCGACCCAGGCGGTGCTGTGCCTCGAAACCGGCGGCGTACGTCTGCAGGAGGCCAACCTCGGTCTGGCCGCCATCGCCGATATTCATGCCGCGATTGTCGACCTGCGCCGCTACACCCCGGTCGTCGGCATTATCACCGGTACCGTCGGCTGCTTCGGCGGCATGTCCATCGCCGCGGCGCTGTGCAGCTACCTTATCGTCACCCGTGAAGCCCGTCTCGGCCTCAACGGCCCGCAGGTTATCGAGCAGGAAGCCGGCATTGAAGAGTACGACTCCCGCAACCGTCCGTTTATCTGGAGCATGACCGGGGGTGAAATTCGCGCCGCCAGCGGACTGGTCGACGCGCTGGTTAACGATGGCGTTAACGCCGTTAAAACCGCAATGAACGAGGCGATCGCCAAAGGCGTACCGGTACAGCACCGCAGCGACAACTATGACGATTATCTGCGTCGCTTGAGCCAGTTCGATACCCGCCAGCAGGCGGATACCGCGCAGATTAAACAGCTTTTTGCCCGGGAGGATAAATAATGAGTCAGTTCCCAAACCGCGCCGCGCTGTGGCTGAATAAACTGGCGCCCGACGCGCCGCTGATGAGTGGTCTGTGCCCGTCGGTGCAGGTCGCAGATGGCCAGATTGATGGTGAAAGCGTCCGCTTTATCGCCGTGGTGCCTGACGCCAACAACCACTACCCCCGCGCCGCCGGCGGCGAAGTCGGCTTGCTGGAAGGCTGGACGCTGGCGAAAGTGGTCAATGAAACCAACGCCGCTGACGCCGACCAGCCTGTGAAACGGCCGATCGTCGCGGTAATTGATGTCCCAAGCCAGGCCTATGGCCGCCGCGAAGAAGCTTTCGGCATCCATCAGGCGCTGGCCGGGGCGGCAGGCGCCTACGCCAAAGCCCGTCTTGCCGGCCACCCGGTGATTGGCCTGATTGTCGGAAAAGCGATGTCCGGGGCGTTTCTGGCCCACGGCTATCAGGCCAACCGCCTGATCGCCTTTAACGATAGCGGTGTGCTGGTCCACGCGATGGGTAAAGAATCGGCAGCGCGCATTACGCTGCGTACCGTAGAGGCGCTGGAGAAACTGGCGGCGACGATCCCGCCGATGGCCTACGACGTCAGCAACTATGCGACGCTCGGCCTGCTCTCCGCCCTGCTCGATATCAGCCATCCGGATGCGCCAGACGAAGGCGATCTGTCGCTGGTCAGCCGTACCCTGCGCGACGCCATCGCTGACGCGCGCAAAGATACCTCGCTGAAGTGCCGCCTGGGCGCGGAAAACCGCCGTAGCTCACAACTGGTTCGCGATCGCATGCGCGCCAGCTGGTAAGACGTTCGTACGTAAGTAGTAGAAGAAAACCTGCCGGAAGCTGTCCCCCGGAGCGCGGAATACACGCTCCGGGAAGGGACGGCTTTTAGAAAAAATAACAATCGCGCCAGTACTCTATTTTATTTACAGGTGATTTATGACTTATGTGATTATTCATGCTCTTGCCCCGATTTTCGTCATTATGCTGCTGGGCTTCTGGGCCGGTAAGGCCGGGATGGTAGATAATAAAAATGTCTCCCTGCTCAATATCTTTGTAATGGATTTTGCCTTACCCGCCACGCTGTTTAGCGCCACGGTACAAACGCCGTGGGCCGGTATCGTCGCCCAGTCGCCGCTGGTGCTGGTGCTGACCGGCGCGATGTGGATCACCTATGCCGCGATCTACTTCCTCGCCACCAGCGTGTTCAAACGCACGCCGCAGGATGCCGCGGTGCTGACCCTCACCGTCGCCCTGCCAAACTATGCCGCGTTGGGTCTGCCGATCCTCGGCAGCGTGCTGGGTGAAGGCGCGTCAACCTCGCTGTCGGTGGCGGTCTCTATCGCCTGCGGCTCGGTACTGATGACCCCGTTCTGCCTGCTGATTCTGGAACGTGAAAAAGCCCGCGCCGCAGGTGAAAACAGCGGTTCTACGCTGGCGATGCTGCCGGTGCTGATGTGGCGTTCGGTGAAAAAACCGATCGTCTGGGGCCCGCTGCTTGGGGTGGTGCTTTCCGCTATCGGCATTAAAATGCCGGAAATGCTGCTGGCCTCCATCAAACCGCTGGGCCTGGCCGCCACCGCCGCCGCGCTGTTCCTCACCGGGGTGATCCTGTCGGCACGTAAACTGCAGCTCAATGCGCTGATCGCCACTTCCACCATCGTGAAACTGCTGGTGCAGCCGTTTATTGCCTGGGGTCTGGTGATGCTGCTGGGTCTGCACGGCTCTATCGCCATTACCGCGATCCTGATGATTGCCCTGGCCGCCGGCTTCTTCGGCGTGGTCTTCGGCAACCGCTTCGGGGTGCAATCTCCGGATGCTGAAGCCGTGCTGCTGTTGAGCTCGGTTCTGTGTATCCTGTCGCTACCGCTGTTTATCTCTTTGACCTCAGGACTGTAAACCATGTCATCAACGCCGCGCCCCCACGATTTACTCTGGTTAAACCACGCCAGCGCCCTGGAAGCGATTGCCGAGCCGTGGGTGGCTCAGCAGTGGCGAGCCGCGCTGCCGGTGGTGGTGAGGCGCGACGTTGATGACCAGGCCCGCATCCCGGTGGGGGTGCGGGGCATGAAGCGCGAGCAGCGCGCCGCCGGTTGGGTCCAGGCGCACAATATCGTGCGCTGCGTGACGCCGGAAATGCTGGTGGATCGCGAGCGTCTGCTGGGCTCCCCTTTTGTTTCACAGCCGCCGGTTCAGGCGGCTATCGCCCTTACCTTACACCCCTGGTCCTGGCGCTGGGGCGTCACCGGCAGTACAGGCTATGCGCTGGCCACTGAGATCCCGGTACTGCATGCGGCAAGCGATCTGGATCTACTGATCCGCGCGCCGCAGCCGCTGGATCGCGAGGCGCTGCGCGAGTGGCAGGCCCGTGTGGCCCAACTGCCGTGCCGCGCCGATACCCAGGTAGAAACGCCCTACGGCGCCTTCGCCCTTAATGAGTGGCTGCGCGATGGCCGTGCGCTGCTGAAAACATCCCATGGTGCACGCTTAACCGCGACGCCGTGGCACAGGGAGGAATGATGAAAATTTTGTTTACTTTTCCCGGTCAGGGCGGCCAGCGGCCAGCCATGCTGGCGGCCATCCCCGACCGCGAGAACATCTTCGCGCAGGCGCGCGAGGTGCTGGGAGATGAAGTCGATAGCCTCGATAGCGCCGCAGCGCTAAAACACACCCGTGCCGTACAGCTCTGTCTGCTGATCGCCGGGGTCGCCTGGGCGCGCGAGCTACAGCGCCAGGGCGTGGATCCGCAGATGGTCAGCGGCCTCTCTATCGGCGCGTTTCCGGCAGCGGTGATTGCCGGCGCGCTCGATTTCGCCAGCGCGTTGCGGCTGGTGGCGCTGCGCGGCGATTTAATGGAGCAGGCTTATCCCGAAGGTTACGGGCTGACGGCGATTATGGGGCTGACCCGCCCGCGGGTTGAGGCGCTGATGCAGGGCCACGAGGTTTATCTCGCCAACCTCAACGCCGAAACGCAGATCGTGATCGCCGGGCGCGATGAGGCGATGGCCGAGGTGGCGCAGCTGGCGCTGCGGGCTGGCGCCAGTAAAGCCCAGCGGCTGGCGGTCAGCGTACCCTCGCACTGCGCACTGCTGGATAAACCCGCCGCAGCGCTGGCAAAAGCCTTTGCCGACGTCACCTTAACGCGCCCTCAGCGCGCCTATTTAAGCGGCTCGACGGCGCGCGTGCTGTGGGATCCACAGCGGATCGCTGACGATCTGGCGATGAACATGGCGCGCACCGTACATTGGCAGGAGGCGATGATCGCCGCCGATGAACGCGACGCCAGGCTGGCAATCGAGATGCCGCCCGGCGGGGTGCTCACCTGCCTGACCCGCCAGGCGGGCTGGCGCGGCGAGACCATTGCGCTGGAGCGCAGCGGCGTAGACGTCGCCCGCCATCTGGCGCAGCGGCTTAGCGATTAATACTGCGGGCGTACATCCGCCCTTCCGCCGCCAGCGCCAGCAGGTCGGCATCGCGCTCGCGATGGTGCGAATAGACGATAGAGATCAGCTGGCGCATCTGATAGGGTTCCGCCAGCTTTAACAGCTGCACATCGTTTTCATAAACTTTCTTCATGCGTCCCGGCAGCAACGCGAAGCCAACCCCTGCCTGCACCAGACTTATCATCGAAAAGATATCATTTACCCGGGTCACAATTTCCGGCTCAAAACCGGCCACCTGAAAGGCCTCCTGAAACCCGGCATAAGTCGCAAACCCTTCCGCCAGCGAAACAAACTTACGATCGGCATAATCGCGCAGGTCGGCAAGATGAGTGGTATTCAGCTGTTCCGTCGCCGGCGCGGCGAGGAAGATATCATCTTCAAACAGCGGCACCACGTCGAAGGCCGAATGATTGTACTCGCCTTCATTGGTGGCGATTAAGATAGCATCCAGCGCATCGTCCTCCAGCATATCCAGCAGCATCTGGTTGGAGCCCATGGTCAGATCCAGCTCCAGCTCCGGGCGACGCAGCTTCATCCCCATAATGATGCGCGGAACGGTTTCCAGCGTCAGCGAATAGAGGGTACCGATGCGCAACCGTCCCTGACCGACGCCGGCGACTTTACGCGTCGCCTCAAGCCCACGGCTCATCAGACTCATCACATCCTGGCAGTATTCCAGCAGCGTCCACGCCGCCTGCAGCGGCAGCAGGTTGCGCCCTTTGTGGACAAACAGCGGGCAGCCGACCCCCTCTTCGAGCGTATGCAGCGCGCGGTGCACGCTAACGCTGCTGAGCTTCATGGCTTCGGCGGTTCTGGCGATATTGCCCTTCGCCATAAACATCATAAAGACCGACAGCTTGCGGAAGGTGATCTCCTGGTTGATATCGTCTTTCATAGCCCTTCCACACTCCCGGTTTACTTTTCTTTTTTCAATTCAAACCAGTATATCTTTTATGACGGCAAAGTTGCAGGCAACGCGCGGCAGGGACGGGAAATGAACGCAAAAAAGGGAAGACCGTGGTCTTCCCTTTTGTTCACTGCACGAATGTGCTTTTAAAGCGCCATATCGTGCTGCGGCGAGGCGTCGCGCTGCGGTTCAGCCGGTTTGGCGGTCGCGGTTGGCGCAGCCGCTGGCATCTGGATCACCGGCGGCTTAGTCAGCTGCAGCGCCGCGGCGGTGTCATCCCATACCTGCTGGCTTAGCGCCACGTTACCGTTCAGCTTCTGACCGTAGCTCGGCACGATAGCGTGAATACGGCTCTGCCACTCCGGCGAGTTAAACTGCTGCGGGAACATCTGCTTGAGTACGTTCAGGGTGATCGGCGCGGCGGTGGAAGCCCCCGGCGACGCGCCGAGCAGCGCAGAAATCGTTTTCTGCTGATCGACCACCACTTCGGTACCCAGCTTCAGAACGCCGCCCTTCTCTGCGTCTTTCTTAATGATCTGCACGCGCTGGCCGGCCTGGATCAGTTTCCAGTCTTCTTTACGCGCGTCCGGGTAGTACTCTTTCAGCGCAGCAAAACGGTCATCATCACTGAGCATCACCTGGCTGACGAGATATTTCACCAGATCGAAGTTGTCGAGACCGACGTGGGTCATCGGCAGCACGTTATCGGTGGTGGTGGTGCTGAGCAGGTCAAAGAACGAACCATTTTTCAGGAACTTGGTCGAGAAGGTGGCGAATGGCCCGAACAGCACCACGCGCTTACCGTCGAGATAACGAGCGTCAAGATGCGGCACCGACATCGGCGGCGCGCCGACCGAAGCCTGACCGTAGACTTTCTCCAGATGCTGCGCGGTGACCGCCGGGTTCTCGGTCATCAGGAACGAGCCGCCCACCGGGAAACCGGCATAGTTATCCGCTTCCGGAATGCCGGTTTTCTGCAGCAGCTTCAGCGCGCCGCCGCCGGCGCCGATAAAGACGTATTTGGCGTCAATAGTCTGCGCGTCCCCGCTCTGCACGTTCTTAATCGTCACGTGCCAGGAGTTGTCAGTATTGCGTTTGAAATCGGTCACCTCGGAGGAGGTTTGCAGGGTGAAGTGGTTATTTTTCTTCAGGCTGCCGATCAGCTGGCGGGTAATTTCGCCGTAGTTGACATCGGTACCCACCGGCGTCCAGGTGGCGGCCACTTTCTGCTGCGGATCGCGACCTTCCATCACCAGCGGCGCCCACTGTTTAATTTGCGCGTGATCGGTGGAGAATTTCATTCCCTGGAATAAGGTGGTCTGCTGCAGCGCGTTATAACGTTTTTGCAGGTAATCCACATTATCGCCCCACACGAAACTCATATGCGGTGTGGAGTTAATAAAGGAGTGCGGGTCGTGCAAAATACCGCGTTTCACCTGTGCCGACCAGAACTGACGGGAAATCATAAACTGTTCGTTAATATCCAGCGCTTTGCTGACGTCAATCGACCCGTCCGCTCGTTCCGGGGTATAGTTCAGCTCCATATTCGCTGAATGGCCGGTACCGGCGTTATTCCAGCCGTTGGAAGATTCCAGGGCCACGCCGTCCAGTTTCTCCACCATGGTCAGGTTCCAGTCCGGCTGCAGCGCCTGCAGCCAGGTGCCGAGCGAGGCGCTCATGATCCCGCCGCCAATCAGCAGGAAGTCGGTTTTTTTCGAGGTATCCGCTTCAGCATGCGTCGCCGCGCTGACGAACATCGCTAATGCGGTAAAGGAAATAATCGTTTTTTTCATTGCAGGCATAATAGAATTATCACGTAGCACACGGTAATAAGAGGCAGCATATTAACGCACTTTTACTTTATTTTAAAATATCATTTACACTCTGGCATTTTTAATCAAATAATTATTTAACTTAAAAAAGCAAAGCGAGACATCAAAATGATACCTGGTGAAAAATAAGATCGAAAATTCAGCCTGATTGCTGAGAAAAATAAAAAATAGAGATTTTTTTAGTTAATAAAGCCCAGGCGCGTACGACAATCGCGCGCGCCTGGCTGAGGGGTTAATGAGCGGGAGTGGTCGTGCTGCTGCGCTGTGCTTCGCGCAGGGCGAGACGCAGGTGATTGTGATGTTCCCTCAGCAGCTCGCGCGCGTGCCAGGCATCCAGCCCGCTGAGCAGCATCAGGATCGCGGTGCGGCAGTGCTGATGGCAGCTGGCCAGTGCCGCTTTTGCTTCACTGCGCGTGCAGTCGGTGGCCGCCATGACAATCGCTATCTGCCGCTCCGCCCAGTGCGAATTGTCAGCCTGCACGTCCACCCGCAGATTGCTGTACACCCGACCGTCACGGATGGCGAGCCCGGTCGTCAGCATGTTGACGATCTGCCGCTGGGCCAGTTGAGCCTTCGGATTGGCTAAGCCTGCCACCGCTTCCGGCCCGGTCTGTGGGGCAATAATGATATCCGCCAGCTGCGCCGCCTCGCTGGCCGCCTGCTGAGTGACGACAGCGATAGGGGCCCCCAGCGACCAGGCGTGGCGCATCGCGCCCCACACCCACGGCGTCTTGCCGCTGACGGTCAACGCCAGCAGCATATCGTGGTTGGAAAAGTCCAGCGACTGCAGTTCAAAGGCGCCCAGGTCATAATTATTTGCTGCGGTTTCCCGCTCGGCCATCGCCGCCGTCTGCCCACCGGCAATCAGTCCCACCAGCGCGTGTTTGCCTTCCGGCGAATAGTCGCTGACCGCCTCGATGGCCGTCCGGCCTGACGCTCCAGCGCCGATAATGACCAGGCGCCCTCCCCGGCCCATCGTCGCGGTGGCGACATCAATCAGCCGGGCGATGTCCGGCAGGCAGGCGCCAACCGCCTCCGATATCTGCTTATCATCCTGATGCAGCATCGCCAGCATGTCTGCCGTGGCGAGACGATCGATGTGAGTGGTATCCGGGTGACGGCGGGCCTGCATTGCAGCGGTTAGCGAACTGTTCATAACAACCTCCATTTACAACAGAAAAAGCGCATCTCGGCGACATCAGCGGCCTGATGCATATCCTTATATTCATCAGGCCTATTTAACCTCTGCCGCCACTATAAGTGGAATGTTCTGTGCTTTACCGCCGTCGGGGTCACAGTTTACCTTCCCGACCGCCCCGTCAGGGGGCGATTGCCGGTTATCTGAGCAATCCTGTCTTACGTCTCATCTTCGCCGCCCGCCGGCATGGCCAGTCAGAAGGATTGCTGGCAGAGCATGTGAAACGGTTTACGTATCGGCTAAACCGCCTCGATTGGCTTTGATTACACGGCTTTATGAAAACCGTCCTATCGGCGATAATATGCCTTCACTGAATCTATCCGGGATCGTCATGAAGGCATCAGAGCAGCAGCCTCGCGTTCGCCAACGCGCCTTACCGTTAAAGCTGAGCACCGCCGTATCCTTGATGATCGGCAGCGTCATCGGCGCCGTGCTCCTGCTGGTCTATGCCCTGTGGTATATGCAGATCAGCAATGCCACCCGCGACGGTCTGAAAGAGACCGCGCTGGCGGTGGCGCGCACCATGGCCGATATGCCGCAGGTGAAGCGCGGACTGGAGGCGCCCCCGCAGCAGCAGATCATTCAGCCGCTGGCGCAGGCCATCACCCGGCGCAACGACCTACTGTACGCTATCGTCACCGATATGCACGGTATTCGCTATTCGCATCCGGATACCTCTATCATCGGAAAGCGGTTTATCGGCCGGGATATCCTGCCCACGCTGCAGGGGAAAGAGAACGTTGCCATTAACCACGGCGTACTGGCCCCGGCGCTGCGGGTATTCACCCCGGTGTTCAACGACCAGCACCAGCAAATTGGCGTGGTGGTGGTCGGCATTTCGCTGAGTAAAGTGGACGAACAGATCGCCAACAGCCGCTGGGACGTACTGTTGACCATCCTGTTCAGCGCGCTGGTCTGCGCGCTGGGCACCTGGAGCCTGGTACGCGGTCTGAAGCGCGTCCTGCTGGGGCTGGAGCCGCAGGAGATTTCCACCCAGTTTCAACAGCGTCAGGCCATGCTTCACGCCCTGAAGGAGGGCGTCGTTGCCGTTGATGCCCACGGCGAAGTTAATTTGATCAACCCGGCGGCGCAGGAGATCCTCTTTTCCGGCCCGGACAAAACCCTCGCCCACACGCCACTGCTCGCCGACCTGCAGACCGTCTTGCAGAGCGGCGAGCCGATGTACGACCGCGAACTGGGATGCAATGGCCTGTTGCTGATCGGCAATACGGTGCCCATTCGCAGCCAGGAAGCGGTGGTCGGCGCCATCTGTACCTTCCGCGATAAGACCGAGGTGAGCCAGCTGCTGCAGCGGCTGGACGGCATGATGAGCTATGTGGATGCCCTGCGCACCACCTCCCATGAATTTATGAATAAACTGCACGTGATCCTCGGCCTGCTGAATATGAAAAGCTATGGCAAACTCGAGGAATACGTGCTGCAGACCGCCCACCGCTATCAGGCGGACATCGGCGACATTCAGCACCGTATTAAATCCCCGGTGGTGGCGGGCTTCCTGATAAGTAAAATTCAGCGCGCCACCGAGTGCGGCTTTACGCTGACGCTGGCGGAAGAGAGCCTGGTGCCGGATTGCCCGAACGAGAAGCAGGTCACGGTACTGGTGACGGTGCTGGGCAATCTTATCGAGAACGCGCTGGACGCCATGAGCGGCCAGGCGGAGGGTGAGATCGGCCTGCTGCTGCACTACCAGGACGGCTGGCTAAGCGGTGAAGTGAGCGATGACGGACCGGGGATCCCGGAAAATAATATCGACGCTATCTTTAACAAAGGTTTCTCCACCAAAGGCGAGAATCGTGGCGTCGGGCTGTTTCTCGCCAACCAGCAGCTGCGCGAACTGGGCGGCACCCTCGCCGTCGAGTCGGAACCCGGCGTATTTACCCAATTTTTTGTTCATCTCCCCTGGGATAGTAAAAGGAAACGTGCGTGATAAATGTGTTGATTGTTGACGATGATGCGATGGTGGCCGAACTGAATCGCCTGTACGTGGCAAGAGTTCCCGGCTTTCGTTGCAGCGGGAGCGCTTCGACGCTCAGTCAGGCCCAGGAGATGATTAACGATAAGCAGCGGGAGATCGATCTGGTGCTGCTGGATGTCTACATGCAACAGGACAGCGGGCTGGATCTACTGCCGACCATCCGCGAGTCGGGGCGCGCTATCGATGTCATCATGATCACCTCGGCGGCAGACGCCGCCACGGTGCAGACCGCGATGCATTACGGGGTGGTTGATTACCTGATCAAACCTTTCCAGTTTCCGCGCTTTGAAGAGGCGCTCACCACCTGGCGGGAGAAGCGTAAACTGATGACCGGCCAGCCGTATTACGAACAGGCCGACGTCGACCGTCTGCTGCACGGCGGCGCGCCGGAGGCCAGCGACGCGCGCAAGCTGCCCAAGGGGCTAACCGCGCAAACGCTGCGTACGCTCTGCCAGTGGATTGACGCCCATCCGGACGTTGAATTCTCTACCGATGAGCTGGCGGCGGCCGTAAATATCTCCCGCGTCTCGTGCCGCAAATATCTGATTTGGCTGGCACAGATCAATATCCTCTACACCACTATCCACTACGGCGCTACCGGGCGACCGGTCTATCGCTACCGCCTGGTCGCCGAACAGTACAGTTTGCTTAAGCAGTACAGTCAATAACCTGATAGCCGCTGTCCAGCGGCGAAAAACGCAGCCGCTGCCGCGATGAGAGAATGATGTCGCGATTTTTGGTGACGAAAATCGCGTCGATATCCTCACGCTGACGCAGCGCTGCGCAGCCCTTCTCTACGCCGAGGCCGAACAGCAGCGTAGTCCAGATATCGCCGTCTAAAGAATCCGTGGAAATCACCGTCACGCTGTCGAGTTCGTTATCCAGCGGATAACCGCTGCGCGGGTCGAGAATATGGTGCCAGCGTTTGCCGTCCTGCTCAAAATAACGTTCATAGATTCCGGAAGTGACCACCGACTGCCCGTTGATCGTCAGGGAGCCAATCAGCGCCTGCGCGTCGGCAAACGGTTTTTTCAGGCCAATGGTCCATTCGCCGAGGGTATGCACATTGCCGCCGAGATTGATCAGCGCCTTCGCCACCTGCTGCTGACGGAGATAATCGCGCACGCGGTCAGCGATATAGCCTTTGGCGATCGCCCCAAGATCCAACTCCATCCCCGGCTGCTGGAGAAACACACTACAGGTAGTCTCATCGAGGATCACCTCCTGTGGGCGGGTCAGCGCCAGTCGGGCTCTGATATCAGCCGCGTCAGGCACGCTGTGCCCGTGAAAGCCAATTCGCCACAGCTTCACCAGCGGGCCGATGGCAAGATTAAAGGCGCTGTCGCGCACCATGCTGGCGGCTTTGGCGCACTGAATCAGCTGAAAGACCGGGCGACTGACCGTGACCGGATGGCGTCCGGCGGCATGGTTGATATCCATCACCTGCGACTCGGCACGGTTAACGGTAAGCAGATCTTCGTAGCGTTTAATTAACTGAAATACGCGGGAGGCCAGCGCCTCATCGTGGGAATAAAGTTTGAGCAGGATGGGGGACCCCATCAGGACGGCGGAGTAGCTATAGACACGGTTATCGGACATCGGGCTCTCCTTCAGAAGGGATAAGAACCTATCCCAGTAGGCGTAATTGGCGCAGCCAGTTTGAACACGGACAGCGCGCAGAAACCGGAGCGTACACGTAGTACGTGAGGATTTCGAGCACTGCCCAGGTTCAACATGGCAAGCAAAATAGCCTTAATGAGATAGGCTCTAAGCCGGGCGGCAAAAGCACCAGCCCGGCATCAGCAATTACCTGTTATCCTCTGGCACGTTTCGCCGCCTGGTGGCCCGCGAGGGTACCGAAGATGATGATATCCGCGACCGCGTTACCGCCGATGCGGTTGCCGCCGTGGATCCCACCCACCACTTCACCGGCGGCGTAGGCGCCGCGGATCGGCTGTTGGTCAACGTTCAGCACTTCGCCATCGGTGTTAATGGTCACGCCGCCCATGGTGTGGTGCACCCCGGGGGCGATGCGAATGGCATGGAACGGGCCTTCGTTAATCGGCGCGCGCAGCGCGGTTGTGCGGCCAAACTGTTCATCATGCTGTTTTTCCACTGCCCCGTTGTAACACTCGAGGGTGGCGAGGAAGGCATGGTAATCCATCCCCAGTTTCTCCGCCAGTTCACGCGGCGAGCTGGCGCTGGTGACGAAGCCTTTGGCGATATACTCATCGGCAGCTTTGTTTTTCGCCCGCACATGCTCGTCAAAGACAATGTACGCATAGTGTTCCGGCAGGGCGATAATCGCCGCCGAGACTTTATCGCGGGTCTCCATTTCGTTAAAGAAGCGGTTCCCCTGCTGGTTAACAAGAATAGCGCCGCCGCCGCGAATCGATTCGGAAATCAGGTACGAAGTCTGCTGTTCGACGGTGGGGTGAATCTGAATTTCGCCCATATCCACGGTGCCAGCGCCAATGCGTTCCAGCAGCGCGATACCGCTCCCGGTCGCCCCTTTGTGGTTGGTGGTCACGAAACCGTCGAGGTCCGGACGATACTTCACCACCATCGCGCTGTTGGCGCTGAAGCCGCCGGTGGCCACTACGATGCTTTTGGTCTGCACTTCGATGACTTCTTTTTCGTCGTTGACCAGACGTACACCGCTCACCTCATCCCCGCTCATCAGGATCTCTTCCACCGAGGTATCCAGCAGGACGTCGATCCCGCGTTTGGTGATGTTGCGCACCAGGCCGCTAATCAGATAGCCGCCGACTGCTGACCCGTCGCGCGGACGGTGGGTACGGTCAATGCTCATCCCGCCGGTGGTGGTGATGTCGTTGAGCATAATGCCGCGGTCCGCCAGCCACTCAATGGCTTGCGGCGCATTCTCCACGAAGCGACGCAGCAGCTGCGGGTTGTTTTTGTTGTGGCCGCCCTTCAGGGTTTCCTGATAGAACAACTCTTTACTGTCCTGAATACCTTTGACCCGCTGGAAGCGGGTTTCCGCGGCGTTCATCCCGGCGGAAGCCTTGATGGTGTTGCCACCGATGGTTGGCATTTTTTCGACGATCAGGACGCTGGCGCCTTCGTCGTGAGCCTGAATGGCTGCCGCCAGGCCGGCGCCGCCGCTGCCGACCACCACCACGTCATAACTTTTCGGCGCGGCGTCATTGCCGCCCTCTTCCGCTGCCAGCGCTTTGCTGGATTTCAGCATCGCTTTAGCGACCGCTTTTTTCACCGCTTCGCTCTGGCTGGTAGCACCGGAAATGGCGTCCACGTGCGGGGTGTTGGCGGTCAGAATACGTTCGCGGATCTCTTCGAAGCTGGTGGTGAACTCGACGGTCTGCACCGGGCTCGCCGCCAGTTCAATATCGGCAATATGATCATTTTCGAGGCTAACGTTGATCACCAGTTCATTGGCGTCATCCTGAACGGTTTCAACAAACATCCCCGGCTTAAATTTAGCGTCGCCCATGCTCATGTCGCGGATCATCGCTTCCACCAGCGAGAAGCGCCACAGCGGTTCCGGAATGTGCAGCGCCTCGCGCTGGGTGCTGTCGATAAACAGCTCCAGCTCTTCACCGGCGGCGATACGAGCCGCCCAGTCCGGATAGGCGATGCAGGCGCGGCCCACGGCGATCAGGTCATAACCGTGATCGAGGCCCAGCTCGGCATCAGCAACGTTAACCACCCCGCCGACGCCCATCACCGGCACCTGAGCCAGGGTTTCAGAGCGCATCGCGCAGTATTTCTCGATCAGCGGTGTTGGATCGCTGGTATCGACGATAGAGGGACGCAGGGTCGCGCCCACCGAGAAGTGCAGATAATCGACACCGCGGGCAGCCAGCTTTTCCAGCAGATACATGGTGTCGTCGAAGCGGATCCCCGGGACCTCCATCTCTTCCGGCGAGAAGCGATAGCCGATGATAAAGGCATCGTCAGCGTACTGGCGGGCCATTTTGTGGGTGATGTCG
Source organism: Klebsiella sp. PK18 (assembly GCF_057784655.1). Taxonomy (NCBI): domain Bacteria; kingdom Pseudomonadati; phylum Pseudomonadota; class Gammaproteobacteria; order Enterobacterales; family Enterobacteriaceae; genus Klebsiella; species Klebsiella sp. PK18. Next base: position 2,915,767 of record NZ_CM173493.1, read on the forward strand.
AGGACCGCCAGCGGGAAACGGGCGCGATTGTCGCGGCTACCGCCCCACTCGTCGTCGCGCTGGTTGGAGTTCGGTGAATAGAACTGCTGGATAAGGTAGGTGTTGGCGCCGTGAATTTCGACGCCGTCGAAGCCGGCGAGAATGGCGCGACGGACGCCGTCGCCAAACTTGGCGATCATCCCTTCCACTTCTTCTCCGCTCAGCGCCCGCGGCATCGCGGCGCCCTCACGCGGCGCGGCAATAGCGCTTGGCGCCACCGGCTGACGCCCCCCGATCAGCTGCGGGTCGACCATGCGTCCGCCGTGATAGATCTGCAGAATCGCTTTTGAACCTTGCGCTTTGATCGCCTCGGCGATTTTCGCCAGGCCGGCAATTTTTTCATCATTATCGATGCCGATCGCGCCCGGGAAGGCCAGGCCGTAGTCATCAATAAAGCAGCACTCGACAATAATGGTGCCGATGCTGCCGGCGCGAGCGCGATAGTACTCCACCAGCTCGCTGGTGACAGTCCCATCGAAATAACCGGTGCAGGTGGTCATCGGCGCCATGAGCAAACGGTTTTTCAGCTCCGTACCATTTGGTAAAGTAAATGGCTGCAGAATTCGTTCGTTACTGGTCATAAGTTACGCTCCAGATTTTAAAATATTAAAAACTCAGAATGGGGTGACGGAATCATTAATGGTTTTGGTTTTTTAATTCCTGTTGTCATGCCAATAATATAGCGTGTTTTTTAGTTACTAAATCAATTACGTTAGTTATAAAACTATTTAACCCCAACAATAACATCGCTACCTCTATTGTATTATTAAAATAATAAATAGCATTTACATAATACAAATGCATGATAACATTTTAGATACTTATGTTAACATTAAAAACGATCGCAAATTTCAATAAAACCATTTATTTTCATGCAGTTACGAAAATAATGGATAAATTCAGCATTAAATGTTCATTTTTATTTTAACATTTATCGATATTTTAGCCAAATTAACACCTCATCATATAGGGTTATACTGATAATAAAAAAATAGTGAAATCACCTGCTTTTCTTGATCTCGATCAATTGCAACGACCATTGAAAGCGCAATATATAAATAACCAACAAATTTAATTTAACGCCCAGACAAACGCGTTAAATAAACGCTCTGACGATACTCAGAAACGAAAAATAAAAACTAAAGTAACTTTTGTAATTAAAGAAATCACTGAGCATGTCACTGGCGTAAACGCTATTTTCAACAACTTGCAGATACTCATTATGAAAGAGAAAAAGACAACCATACCGCCTGCCGGTGCAGTCAATCCAACGACTGCGACTAAAAAACGTCTCCTGATGATGGCGCTGCCGATTATCGTCGCTGTGCTGTTACTGTTTGTTCCGGTCCCGGACGGCCTGCCGCCGTACGCCTGGCACTACTTCGCCATCTTCGTCGGGGTAATCGTCGGGTTAATTTTTGAACCGCTGCCTGGCGCCGTTATCGGCATCACCGGCGTGGTGGTGATCGCCCTCTGTAGCCAGTGGCTGTTGTTCAGCCCGGAACAGATGGCCGCCCCGAGCTTCAAGCTGGCCGGCGCCTCCTTTAAATGGGCGGTGAGCGGCTTCGGCAACTCCACGGTCTGGCTTATCTTCGGCGCCTTTATGTTCGCCGCCGGCTACGATAAAACCCAGTTTGGCCGCCGCCTGGCGCTGATCCTGGTGAAATATCTTGGCCGTCGCAGCCTGACGCTGGGCTACGCCATCACCTTCGCTGACCTGTTGCTGGCGCCGTTTACGCCGTCTAACACCGCGCGCAGCGGCGGTACCATCTACCCGATTATTGCCAACCTGCCGCCGCTGTACGGTTCAAAACCAAACGACCCGAGCGCGCGTAAAATCGGTTCCTATCTGATGTGGGTGGCGATCACCGCCGCCTGTATCACCAGCTCGATGTTCCTGTCAGCGCTGGCACCGAACCTGCTGGCCCTGGCGCTGGTAAAAAGCATCGTCGGCATCAACATCTCGTGGGGGACCTGGTTCATCGCCTTCCTGCCGCTCGGTGTCCTGCTGATCCTGACTATGCCGCTGCTGGCTTACTGGTTCTATCCGCCGGAAGTGAAAATCAATAACGAAGTGCCGCTGTGGGCCGCGCGTGAGCTGGAAAAACTGGGCAAACTGTCGCGCAATGAAATTCTGCTGCTGGTGTTCGTCTGCTTCGCGCTGATGATGTGGATCTTCGCCGCCGACTGGATTGAACCGGCGCTGGCCGCCCTGCTGGTTATCGTGCTGATGCTGTGGACCGGCGTGCTCTCCTGGAGCGACATCACCAACAACAAAGCGGCGTGGAACACCTTTGTCTGGTTTGCCACCCTGGTGGCGCTGGCCGACGGCCTCTCCTCCACCGGTTTCATCGCCTGGCTGGGTAAAGAGGGCGGCGCGCTGATGGGCGGTATCTCCCCAGGCGTGGCGACCATCGTCCTGCTGCTGGCGTTCTACCTGCTGCACTACCTGTTTGCCAGCACCACCGCGCACACCACTGCCCTGCTGCCGGCCATGCTGACTATTGCGGCCACCATTCCGGGTATGAATATGGAAGTGTTCGTCCTGCTGATGGTCACCTCGCTGGGCGTGATGGGGATTATCACCCCGTACGGTACTGGCCCAAGCCCAATCTACTACGGCAGCGGCTACCTGCCGACCAAAGACTACTGGCGCCTCGGCACCATCTTTGGCGCCATCTTCCTGGCCGCCCTGCTGCTGATTGGCTATCCGTGGATGTCCATGATGTTCTGATTCATAACCGCCGGGACCACCCCGGCGGTTTTTATCTTTATGGAGTAAGTGACTATGTCGACTAAACCGTTTGTTTATCAGGATCCGTTCCCGCTGGCGCACGACGATACCGAATACTATCTGCTCAGCAAAGAGCACGTCTCTGTCGCCGAATTTGACGGCCAGCCGGTTCTGAAAGTAGAGCCGCAGGCGCTGACCCTGCTCGCCCAGCAGGCCTTCCACGACGCCGCCTTTATGCTGCGCGTCTGCCATCAGCAGCAGGTCGCCTCGATTCTGCTCGACCCGGAAGCTAGCGAAAACGACAAATACGTGGCGCTGCAGTTCCTGCGCAACTCCGAAATCGCCGCCAAAGGTATTCTGCCGACCTGTCAGGATACCGGCACCGCTATCATCATGGGTAAAAAAGGCCAGCGCGTCTGGACCGGCGGTGGCGATGAAGCCGCCCTGGCGCAGGGCGTTTACAACACCTATACCGAAGATAACCTGCGTTACTCACAGAACGCGCCGCTGGATATGTATAAAGAGGTCAACACCGGCACCAACCTGCCGGCGCAGATCGATCTCTACAGCGTCGACGGTGACGAATATAAATTCCTGTGCATGGCGAAAGGCGGCGGTTCCGCCAATAAAACCTATCTCTATCAGGAAACCAAAGCGCTGATCACTCCGGCGAAGCTGAAAAACTATCTGGTCGAGAAGATGCGTACCCTCGGGACCGCCGCCTGCCCGCCATACCATATCGCGTTTGTGATCGGCGGCACCTCGGCAGAAGCGACGCTGAAGACCGTGAAGCTGGCCTCCACACGCTACTACGACGGCCTGCCGACCGAAGGCAACGAGCACGGTCAGGCGTTTCGCGACGTCCAGCTGGAGCAGGAACTGCTGCAGGAAGCGCAGAACCTCGGCCTCGGCGCGCAGTTTGGTGGGAAATACTTCGCTCACGATATCCGGGTGATCCGTCTGCCGCGCCACGGCGCCTCCTGCCCGATCGGCATGGGCGTCTCCTGCTCCGCCGACCGCAACATCAAAGCGAAAATCAACCGCGACGGCATCTGGATCGAGAAGCTGGAGAGCAATCCGGGGAAATATATCCCTGAACATCTGCGTCAGCAGGGTGAAGGCAATGTCGTCAGCATCAACCTGAATCAGCCGATGAGCGAAATCCTGGCGCAACTGTCGGCGCACCCGGTCTCCACCCGCCTGAGCCTCAACGGCACCATTATCGTGGCCCGCGACATCGCCCACGCCAAGCTAAAAGAGCTTATTGATAACGGCGAGGCGCTGCCGCAGTACGTCAAAGATCACCCGATCTACTACGCGGGCCCGGCGAAGACGCCGACCGGTTATGCCTCCGGCTCCCTCGGTCCGACTACCGCAGGCCGCATGGACTCTTATGTCGATCTGCTGCAGTCGCACGGCGCGAGCATGGTAATGCTGGCGAAAGGCAACCGCAGCCAGCAGGTGACCGATGCCTGCCATAAACACGGCGGCTTCTACCTCGGCAGCATTGGCGGCCCGGCAGCAGTGCTCGCCCAGCAGAGCATTAAGAGCCTCGAGTGCGTGGCCTATCCGGAACTGGGGATGGAAGCTATCTGGAAAATCGAAGTGGAAGATTTCCCGGCGTTTATTCTGGTTGATGATAAAGGTAACGACTTCTTCCAGCAGATCCAGAATAAGCAGTGTGCCGGCTGTCAACAGCACGGCTAACGCTCACTTCTGACGCTGATATCAGGCCGTCGCCGTTTGGGCGACGGCTTTTTTTATGCCCACGCCGCGCCAGCTTGAATTCATTTCGCGCCAGGCTATGCTCAACTACAAGCCGTCCGTTGTTTGCTGAAAAATAACAATAATTCTCTTTCTCAGGTGCCTCTATGAACAGGATGAGCGTGGTGATCCTCTGGGCGCTGGCGCTGCTGGTGCTAAAGCCGGCGCTGGCTGCCGAACCGCGACAGCAGCCGACCGCCCGCGAGCAGGCACGCACAGTCACGATTTTCCATCAACCTGTCGTCATGTTGCAGGCTACTTTCGGCCAGACCACGCCCGAAGAGCGCGTCCTGCGTACCCGCAGCGCCTTACGCGCCTTTACTGAAGACGATATTCGCCAACCGCTGCGGGTCGTTGCGGTCAACCGCTATGGTCAGCCGGGCCGGCTGTTTCTGATGAACGGCAAACCGGTGCTGCTGCTGAGCCAGGCGGATCTCGATGAGGGCGATGATTTAACGCTCGACCAGGCGGCCCAGCGGGTGCTGGCGCGAATGGAGGCCCAGCGCACCAGCCTGCAGGAACAGTTCAACGACCGTTATCTGCTGCTTTCCGCCGGCAAAGCGCTGGCCGGAGGGCTGCTGCTGGCGCTGTTTTACTACGGCGCCTTCCGCGCCTGGCGGCGGGTGCGGCGCTTTTTCCTGCTGCGGATCCTTGAAAAACGCAGCGCCATCCCGCAGCACTGGCGGCGCTATCTCGGCAATATTGAAGTTCGACTCTATGCTGTGCTGGTCATTCTCGTCGGCATGCTGGCCAGTTATCTCTGGCTGAGCTGGGCCTTCAGCCTGTTTCCCTGGACACGGGTGTGGAGTGAATCGCTGGGTGACTGGTCGCTGGGCGTGATCCGCGATCTCTCCCTGTCGATTGTCGCCTCCCTGCCGGGGCTGATGATTGTGGTACTGATTTTCCTGATCACCTGGCTCATCATTCGCCTGGTGAAAGTCGCTCTCGACCAGGTCGCCGCCGGCCGCATTCAGGTGCCGGGCATCCATCCGGAAACTGTCAGCGCCACCCGTCGGTTGATCTCGGTGGTCATCTGGCTGTTTGCCCTGTCCGCCGCCTATCCGTTCCTTCCCGGCGCCAACTCCCTCGCCTTCAAAGGCATTAGCGTATTCTTCGGCCTGATGCTGACCCTCGGATCGACCGGAGTGATGACCCATGCGATGAGCGGCCTGGTGCTGATCTACTCCCGGGCGCTGCGCAAAGGCGACTGGATCCGCCTCGCCGACAATGAGGGACAGGTCAGCGAGATTGGCGTGCTGGCGACCAAGATCCTCACCCGTGAGAATTACATTGTCACCGTCCCGAACGCCGTGGTGGTGAGCGGGAAAATTATTAATCTCAGCGCCGAGAGCACCGACGGCGGGTTCAACCTCACCACCAGCGTCACCATCGGCTACGATACGCCGTGGCGTCAGGTGCATGCGCTGCTGGAGCTGGCGGCAAGACGCACCCCTGGGGTGGATCAACAAATCGCCCCGATAGTTCGCAAGCTGGGGTTGCTTGACTGGTACACCGCGTATGAGCTGCAGGTGCGCTTGCTCCCCACAACTAAGCTGCCGGATGGCCGCAACGCGTTGCATAGCAGTATTATTGATGTGTATAACGAATTCGGCGTGCAGATTATGTCGCCGAACTTTGTGATGCAGCCCAAGGCGGCGGTGGTGGTGCCGCAGGAGGCCTGGTACGCCGCCCCAGCCGTCGCGCCGCAGGAGCCTGAGAAATAAGGGCTAATATAGCGGCATTTCCGCCGGGTGGCGGCTTCACCGCTGAGCAAGAACAGCCAGCGCAGAGCCGCGTTTGTGCCGGGCGGTGGCTAACGCCTTGCCCGGCCTACGGATCGTGCGACCTGTCACTCATTTACCCATTTGCGCGACTGAAACTGCCGGTGCTGGCGGCCTCAAAATCGCTGTGACGTTCCCGGAAGGCCGGGGCAGCCTGCAGAGATAAGTCGAAGGGACCGCGCAGCGGCGATTTTGCTGGCCGGAGCCCGGGGGTACAGGGGGCGGCGGCGACTGGCCGCCCCCTGTGCGCTCCCGGCGCCATAAGAGACATAACGCAGAAGATCAACCGGGAGCGCAATCTGCCCGGAACTAACATAGAGGTTGTCGCCCTGCCAAACGTTGTGGCTCTGCCAAACATAGTGCGAACAGGGACATTTCCGGTTGTGCCGTGATTTCGCCGGGTGGCGGCTACGCCTTACCCGGCCTGGGGTTCGTGCGACCTGTCACTCATTTACCCACTTGCGCGACTGAAACTGCCGGTGCTGGCGGCCTCAAAATCGCTGAGACGTTCCCGGAAGGCCGGGGCAGCCCGCATGGATGCGGGCTGAGGGCCGTGTTTTGCAGGGACGCTGCCTCGGCCCGACCCGCAGCCTGCAGGGATAAGTCGAAGGTACCACGTAGTGGCGATTTTGCTGGCCGGAGCCCGGGGGTACAGGGGGCGGCGGCGACTGGCCGCCCCCTGTGCGCTCCCCGCGCCATAAGAGACATAACGCAGAAGATCAACCGGGAGCGCAATCTGCCCGGAATTAACATAGAAGTTGTAGCCCTGCCAAACATAGTGCGAACAGGGACATTTCCGGTTGTGCCGTTATTTCGCCGGGTGGCGGCTGCGCCTTACCCGGCCTACAACGACTGCCGGGCAATCCGGCTCGGACGACGACTCAACCCTGCGCGGCGTCGATGTCGTCAAACACCTGCTGCGCCAGATGCATCGTGGCATTCGCCGCCGGCAGCCCACAGTACAGCGCAGAGTGCATGATCAACTCTTTCAGCTCATCGCGGGTCACCCCGTTGTTAAACGACGCGCGCAGATGCATCTTCAGCTCCGCCTCGCGATTGAGAGCAATCAGCATGGCAATGGTGATCATGCTGCGGGTGTGGTGGTCGAGCCCCGGACGGGTCCAGGTCTCACCCCAGGCGTAGCGGGTGATAAAGTCCTGAAACTCGTCATTCAACGGCGTCAGATGCTGCAGGGTACGGTCGACGTGGGCGTCGCCCAATACTTTGCGCCGTACCGTCATTCCGTCCTGATAGCGCTGTTTATCCTCCATGGCGTTCCCCCTGGAAAAAGCTTAGCAGCGCCGAAGTAAAGCTTTTCGGCGCCTCAATGTTTGACAGATGCGATGCCGCCAGCACCACCACCTGGGAAGAGGGGATCTGCTGCTGCAGGAAACTGGCGTCACTGACCGTAGTGACAGGGTCACTTTCACCGGCGATAATTAATGTCGGCAGCGGGATCTGCCCCACTTCGCCCCGCAGGTCGGCGGCGGCCAGCGCCTCGCAGCAGGCGGCATAGCCTTCGACGTCGGTATGGGTTAACTGGTGGCATAGCGCCTCCACCACCTCCGGCGCCTTCTGGCGAAACGCATGAGTGAACCAGCGATCCGCCGCCCCGGCGGCCACCACCGCCATTCCCTCCTGGCGTACCGCCCGCGCCCGCGACAGCCAGCTGGCCTGATCGCCAATGCGCGCCGCGGTGTTGGCAACGGCCAGACCATAAAAACGTTCTGGCGCAAAGCGTCCCAGCCACAGGCCGGTCAGACCGCCCATCGAGATCCCGCAGAACCAGGCGCGGTCGATATTCAGGTGATCGAGCAGCGCAATCACATCTTCCCCCAGCTGGGCGAGGGTCACTTTGCCATTTTTCGTCGTATTACCGTGACCGTGGGTGTCATAGCGCAGCACCCGAAAATGGGCGGTTAACGCCTCGATCTGCGGCTGCCACATCGCCCGGGTGGTGCCCAGCGAGTTGGAGAGGACGATAACCGGCGCGCCCTCCGGCCCGTCGAGTTGATAATCAAGATTCATCACGTTGCTCCTGATAACGCGCCAGCACCTGGCGCACAAAGCGTTCGGCGCTGCCGGTCGCCGTTGCCGGGTCCAGCAGCGTGGTTAAGCGTTCACGAGAGAGATACTGACTGACCTGTGGGTCAGCCGCGAGCAGATCGACCAGCGGAGAGTGACGGTCCAGCGCCTGACGGCACAGCGCCTCGATATGATGATGCGCCTCGGCTTTGCCGATGAATTCCGCCAGCGCCAGGGTCACCGCCTCGGCCATGATCAGCCCGTGGGTGATATCGAGATCGGCACGCATTTTCTGCGGGAAGACCTGCATATCGCGCACCAGCGCTTCACTTTGCGCCAGCGCCCCGCCCACCAGAGTAATCAGATCCGGCAGCGTCTCCCACTCCGCCTGCCAGCCGCCCAGCGCCCGCTCGTGCTGCTGGAGCTGGCTGGCGTAGAGGGTCGCCATCAGCCCCGGCGTACGCTGGGCGGCGGTCAGGATCGCCGCGCAGGCCACCGGATTGCGCTTATGCGGCATCGTCGATGAGCCGCCGCGGCCTTCCGCCACCGGCTCGCCGACCTCAGCCACTTCGGTCTGCATCAGCAGGGAGAAGTCGTTAGCGAATTTCCCCAGGGTACCGCAGACACCGGCAAACCAGGCGCCCGCCTCCAGCAGCCGATCGCGCTGGCTGTGCCACGGGGTATCCGGCAGCGACAGACCGAGGATCTGCGCCAGCGCCTGGCCAACCGCCGGCCCTTTCTCTTTTAGCGCGTCCAGAGTGCCCGCGGCGCCGCCAAACTGCAGCACCAGCAGCCGCGGACGCATCTCGCGCAGCCGCTGCTGCCAGCGCAGGAGCGCGTCGAGGGTGCCCGCCAGCTTCAGGCCAAAGGTCACCGGCAGCGCATGCTGCATCCAGGTCCGACCCGGCATGACAGTATCGCGATAACGATCCGCCTGGAGAGCCAGGGCAGCCAACAGCTGCTCAAGCAAGGTCTCAGCGGCATCCAGCGCCCCGCGCAGCTGGAGCACCAGTCCGGTGTCGATGGCGTCCTGACTGGTGGCTCCCCAGTGGACGTAGCGCGCAGCCTCGGGATCTCGCGCTTTTACCTGTACCGTCAGCTGTTTCACCAGCGGGATCGCCAGGTTACCGGCCCCCACCGCCGCCTCGCCCAGCGCGGCAAAATCGATGGTCTCGTGGCGGCAGGCCGCGACAATCGGCCCGACCGCTTCCGGCGGCACCATCCCGCAGACGGCCTGCGCCTGCGCCAGCGCCGCTTCAAAATCCAGCATGCCCTGCACCCGCTGCGCGTCGCTGAACCAGTCGGTCAGCGGACTGCTGCGCAGCATTGGGGTCAACAAACTCATTCTGGCTCCTTAAACACGTTCAATAATCAGGGCGATCCCCTGTCCGACGCCGATGCACATGGTGCACAGGGCGTAGCGGCCGCCGGTCCGTTTCAGCTGATAAGCCGCGGTCATCGCCAGCCGGCCGCCGGAGGCACCGAGCGGGTGGCCCAGCGCGATCGCCCCGCCGTTAGGGTTCACGTGGGCGGCATCATCCGGTAAGCCCAGATCACGGGTCACCGCCAGCGCCTGAGCGGCGAAGGCTTCATTCAGTTCGATGACATCCATCTGGGCTAATGTCAGGCCGGTCTGCGCCAGCACCTTACGCACCGCGGGCGCCGGGCCGAAGCCCATGATCCGCGGCGCAACACCCGCCGTCGCCACGCCGACCACCCGGGCCAGCGGTTGAAGATCGTGAGCCGCCAGCGCCGTCTCGCTGGCCAGCAGCAGCGCACAGGCGCCATCGTTAACGCCGGAGGCGTTACCGGCGGTGACGCTGCCGTCGGCGCGCACCACGCCGCGCAGTTTAGCCAGCGCCTCCAGCGAGGTACTGCGCGGGTGCTCATCGCGGCTAAACAGCAGTGGCTCGCCTTTGCGTTGCGGCACCTGGACGGCGATCAGCTCATCGGCGAACCGTCCCGCCTCCTGCGCCGCGGCGGTACGCAGTTGACTGCGTAAGGCGAACGCGTCCTGATCGGCACGGGAAATGGCAAACTCATCGGCGACGTTTTCCGCCGTCTCCGGCATGGAATGCACGCCGTACAGGGCTTTCATCTGCGGGTTAATAAAGCGCCAGCCGATGGTGGTATCCTCCATCTGCATGCTGCGGCTAAAGGCGCTCTCCGCTTTCCCCATCACAAACGGCGCGCGGGACATGCTCTCCACGCCACCGGCGATCATCAGCTGCGTCTCGCCGCTTTTAATCGCCCGCGCCGCGACGCCGATCGCATCGAGGCTGGAACCGCACAGGCGGTTGATGGTGCTCCCGGGCACGCTCTCCGGCAGCCCGGCCAGCAGCAGCGCCATCCGCGCCACGTTGCGGTTATCTTCCCCGGCCTGGTTGGCGCAGCCAAAGATCACATCGTCAATGCGCGAGGGATCCAGTCCCGGGTTACGCTCCAGCAGGGCTTTTAATGGCAGCGCCGCGAGGTCGTCGGCGCGCATCGTCGCCAGGGTACCACCGAAACGGCCAAAGGGTGTACGTACCGCATCACAGATAAATGCCTGATTCATCATAGGTTCCTTACGCGCTTTCCGCCAGTTGTTCAAAGGTCAGCGCCACCGGAGTGATGCGCTGCAGCTCTTCAAAAGAGAGACCGTTAAAGATTTCACGTACCACCGGGCCGCGGTCGGTGATGTCGATCACCGCCAGGTCGGTATAGATCCGGCTGACGCAGCCGACGCCGGTCAGCGGGTAGCTGCACTGCGCCACCAGCTTGCACTCGCCGTCACGGGTCAGGTGGTCCATCATCACGAACACCTGGCGGGCGCCGATGGCCAGATCCATCGCCCCGCCAACGGCCGGGATCGCATCCGGCGCACCGGTGCTCCAGTTCGCGAGGTCGCCGCTGGCGGAGACCTGATAGGCCCCCAGCACGCAGATATCGAGATGGCCGCCGCGCATCATGGCGAAGGAGTCGCCGTGGTGGAAATAGCAGCCGCCCTGCAGGAGGGTGACATACTCTTTACCGGCATTGATCAGCTCGGGATCTTCTTCCCCGGGCTGCGGTTTCGGCCCCATCCCCAACAGGCCGTTTTCGCTGTGCAGGAACACTTCTTTGTCGGCGGGCAGGTAATTGGCAATGCGGGTCGGCAGGCCGATGCCGAGGTTGACGTAAGCGCCTTCGGGAATATCGCGGGCCACGCGCTGGGCCATTTCGTCACGGGTCAGTTTTTGCATCTCGGGCTCCTCAGGCGCGTTGTGCGGCAGTCAGGTTTTCCAGCGAGAAGACACGCTGGACGAAAATGCCGGGGGTGATGATGTGTTCCGGGTCGAGGTCGCCCAGCGGCACCAGCTGCGAGACCTCGACGATGGTGGTTTTCGCCGCCGTCGCCATGATCGGGCCAAAGTTGCGCGCCGCCTTGCGATAGACCAGGTTGCCCCAGCGGTCGCCCTGATGGGCCTTAATCAGCGCGAAATCGGCTTTAATCGGATATTCCAGTACGTAATGGCGACCATCGATTTCCCGCGTCTCCTTGCCTTCCGCCAGCGGTGTGCCGTAGCCGGTGGGGGTAAACACAGCCCCCAGCCCGGCGCCAGCCGCCTGGATCCGCGCCGCGAGGTTACCCTGCGGCACCAGCTCCAGCTCCACTTTGCCGCGGCGATAGAGGTCATCGAAAATCTGGGAATCCACCTGGCGCGGGAAGGAGCAGATCATCTTGCGTACTCGCCCGGCTTTCAGCAGCGCCGCGAGACCCACTTCCCCGTTGCCGGCGTTGTTATTAATGATGGTCAGGTCGCGGGCGCCCTGGTCAATCAGGGCGTCAATCAGAAAGGTCGGCTGGCCGGCGGGACCAAAGCCGCCGATCATAATAGTCGCCCCGTCGTGGATCCCGGCGATGGCCTCGCTCAGCGTCGATACGCTTTTATCAATCATCAGGTCGCTCCAGTGATGTGCGGTAATCGCACTTTTATTCGTTGTTCGCACAAAATGTGACCCGCTTAACGATGTCGGTCAAGGGCGATAATCGAAATATGGTGCGATAATCGAACATCGGTTATCTTTAGCGAAAGAATGTGATCGATGGCAAATATGGGGAACAGAAATGGACAAGCATCCAGACGATTTACTGACCGGCGACGGCGATCCGTTTAAGGGCGATCCTAACTTTATGGCCTCCCTGGCGCGCGGCCTGGAGGTGATTCAGGCGTTCACGCCGCAGCGGCCCCTGCTGTCTATCTCGCAGATCAGCCAGAAGACCGGCATTCCGCGCGCGGCGGTGCGCCGCTGCCTGTATACCCTGAGCAAGCTGGGGTTCGTGTATGCCGAAGACGGTAAGAATTTCCAGCTGCGACCGCGGATCCTGGCGCTGGGCCACGCCTGGCTGGCCTCGACGCCGCTGGCGCGTTCGGCGCAGCCGGTGCTGCGACATCTGAGCGAAATGCTCAACGAGTCCTGCTCCATCGCCACCCTCGACGGGGACGATATTCTGTATATCGCCCGCGCCTCTAGCTCGCGGATTATGACCATCGACCTGGATATCGGCAGCCGCCTTCCGGCCTGGGCGACCTCGATGGGCCGGGTGCTGCTCAGCCATCAGCCGGAGGAGAAGCTCAACGACATGCTGGCTCGGGTGACCATGATCCGCTACACCCCGCAGACGGTGGATTCGGTGGCGAAGCTGCGCGCCGAACTGAAACGGGTGCATCAGCAGGGGTATGCCCTCAACGACCAGGAGCTGGAGATGGGCCTGCGCTCCCTCGCGGTACCGCTGTTTAACGCTCAGGGGCAGGTCCAGGCGGCGCTGAACGTTGGGGTGCATGCGGGCCAGATGTCGGCCCGCGAGATGATCGATCGCGTGCTGCCGGAGCTGCAAAAAGCCGCCCGCGAGCTGACGCTGCTTCTGCGCTAACGACTGCGCTTGGCGTGCTGCTCCCAGGTCTCCTGCTTCGCCTCGGCCGATTTACGCAGCGCGACATAGCAGGCGCCGCTGCCGCCATGATGTGGAAGCGCGGCGCAGAAGGCCTGCACCTCCGGCAGCTCTTCCAGCCAGCGCGCCAGATAGCTGCGGATAATATTGGCGTGGGACTGGTCGTCGCGGCCTTTGCCGTGAACGATCAGCACATTACGTAACCCCTCTTTCTGCGCCTGCACCATAAAGGCGAAGAGCATCTGTCGGCACTGTTCCACCGGCTGGCGCAGCAGGGAGAGGCTCGCCTGCTGGCTGTATTTCCCCCGCCGCAGCTTATCCAGCACGCCGCTCTGCAGCCCTTCACGCTTAAACTCCAGCGGCGTGGCGAGCGGCACGATATCGAGATAGCCGGTGGTGAGAAAATTATCCAGTTGCAGGGTATCGACGCGCTGCGGGGCCCGGCTGTTGCGCCCGGGATGCCAGTGCACGTCATTTTTACGTTTCAGAGGCTGGACATCTTCCATGGCGTCAAGAAACAGGGATTTGTCATCAAGGTTCATGGGCTCTCCTCCAGCGGCTGTCGCCAGCTACTATAGCCGCCCGGCGCTCCCCCCTCAACGCGTTTAGCCGCGTTCGCTGGCAAAGTGAGCGCGACGGGCGATTAAGGAAACAATTGTCGGCTTTGGCGGCGAAACAGCGTGATTAACGACGCCGTTAATGGCGTCTGCCGGGTATCGCGCCGCTGGATCAGATAATAGGTGGCCGTCGGCAAGACGTCGCGGACAGGGATCATCACCAGCTTGTCCGCCATCAGCGGATCGTTGCCGAGCTCCACCGGCAGGATGCTGAGAAAATCACTTTTCACCACCAGGCTAATGCACGACGAGAAGGTTTCGCAAACAATATCTACCTTAGGCGCTAACCCGGCCTGATTAAGCCGGTCCTGCAGCTGTTTAAAGTAGCTGCCGCGCGGCGTCGGCATGGTCCAGTGGTGATCCATCAACTCCCCCAGCGAGGTGGCCTGCGCCGCCGGATGTCCCGCGCGGGCAAACACCGCGAACGGTTTCTCAAACAGTTTCTCAAAGCTGAACTCATGGTCGTACGGCCCGGGGTAATAGGTATTGATGGTGAAATCCAGCTCTCCCTGGCGCAGCTCATTGATCATCGCCAGCAGCTGGCCCTCCATGATCCGCACCTTTACCTGCGGATGCTGCTGATGAAAGCGACAGATCACCGACGGCATCAGCGACCGGGCGACGCTGGCGCCAAGGCCAATATTAATTTGCCCGGCCTGCTCGCCCTGACGCTGCAGCAGTTCGTCCTGCGCCGCCCGCAGCTCCTCAAGGATCAAGCTCGCATGTTGGTAAAAGCTTTCGCCGTTTTCGGTCAGCGCCACCCCCTGACTGCGGCGCACGAACAGCTGGGCGGAAAGCCCCTCCTCCAGCTCTTTAATCGCTTTGGTCAGGGCCGGCTGCGAGACCGCCAGCGCCCGGCTGGCACCGCGAATACTCCCTTCCCGGGCCACTTCGACGAAGGCGCGGATATGATGAAATTTAATCTGAAATGCCATGCTTTCGGTGATAACCATTGTTTATCAGACAGAAGAAATTCACATCTACTGTAATCCATCAGGCTGTGGCAGGTTAAGTGGGATACGGCCTGTAAAACGCAAGTGATAAACAAAAGCTATCACATCGTGAACACCGTCACATTTTTTACTTATGACAGGATGAGCTATGCCGCAACTTGATGAATACCTCCACCAGCTGGTGCCGGCCATGATCCAATGGCGCCGTGATTTTCACCTGCACGCGGAATCCGGCTGGCTGGAATTCCGCACTGCCAGCAAGGTGGCGGAGATCCTCGACGGGCTCGGCTATCAGCTGGCGCTGGGGCGCGATGTCATCGATGCCGATAGCCGGATGGGGCTGCCGGACGAGGATACCCTGGCCCAGGCTTTCGAGCGCGCCCGCGAACAGGGCGCGCCGGAACGCTGGCTGCCGGCGTTTGAAGGCGGTTTCGCCGGCGTGGTCGCCACGCTCGACACCGGGCGGCCCGGCCCAACCCTGGCCTTCCGCGTCGATATGGATGCCCTTGACCTCAATGAACAGCACGACGACAGCCACCGCCCTCATCGCGACCATTTCGCCTCCTGCAACGCCGGCATGATGCACGCCTGCGGCCATGATGGCCATACCGCCATCGGGCTGGGCCTGGCGCATGTCCTGAAGCAGTATGCCGCGCAACTCAACGGGGTGATCAAACTGATTTTCCAGCCCGCTGAAGAGGGCACCCGCGGCGCCCGGGCGATGGTGGCCGCCGGCGTGGTGGATGACGTGGATTATTTCACGGCGATCCATATCGGGACCGGTGTGCCGGCAGGTACCGTCGTCTGCGGCGGCGACAACTTTATGGCCACCACTAAATTCGACGTGCAGTTCAGCGGCGTGGCCGCCCACGCCGGCGGCAAGCCGGAGGAGGGGCGCAACGCGCTGCTGGCCGCCGCCCAGGCCGCTCTTGGCCTGCACGCCATCCCGCCGCACAGCGCCGGCGCCTCGCGGGTCAACGTCGGGGTGATGCAGGCGGGCACCGGGCGCAACGTGGTGCCCTCTTCCGCGCTGTTAAAAGTGGAAACCCGCGGTGAAAGCGAAGCCATTAACCAGTACGTGTTCGAGCGGGCGCAGCACGTCATCGCCGGGGCGGCGGCGATGTACGAAGCCCGCTACGAACTACGCATGATGGGCGCGGCGACCGCCAGCGCGCCGTCGCCGGCGTGGGTGGACTATCTGCGCGAACAGGCCGCCCGGGTGCCCGGCGTGCAACAGGCGGTGGATCGTATCGCCGCCCCGGCGGGCTCGGAAGACGCCACCCTGATGATGGCCCGGGTCCAGGCGCGCGGCGGCCTCGCCTCGTACATGATTTTCGGCACCGAACTGAGCGCCGGTCACCACAACGAGAAGTTTGACTTCGACGAGAGCGTCATGGCGCTAGCGGTAGAAACTCTGGCGCGTATCGCGCTTAACTTTCCCTGGCAGCGGGGGGTGTAATGGAAGCCATTTTTCAGTTTGTGGACGAGATGATTGAGACGCGACGCGAGGCGTACTGCGCCATCGCCGATGACATCTGGGATCACCCGGAGACCCGCTTTGAGGAGTACTGGTCCGCCCAACGCCTGGCGGATGCGCTGGAGGCAGAAGGTTTCCAGCTCACTCGCGATGCGGGTGGGATCCCGAATGCCTTTATCGCCAGCGTCGGCGAAGGCCAACCGGTCATTGCCCTGCTCGGCGAATTTGACGCCCTGGCGGGCCTCAGCCAGCAGGCCCACTGCGCGGAACCGACACCCTCGACACCGGGAGCCAACGGCCACGGCTGCGGGCACAATCTGCTCGGTACGGCGGCATTCGCCGCGGCGGTCGCCGCCAAAGCCTGGCTGCAACAGCATGGCGGCGCGGGCACGCTGCGCTTCTATGGTTGTCCCGGCGAGGAAGGCGGATCGGGAAAAACCTTTATGGTGCGCGAAGGGTTGTTTGATGATGTCGATGCGGCGCTGACCTGGCATCCGGAAGCCTGGGCCGGGATGTTCAGCACCCGCACCCTCGCCAATATTCAGGCGGCATGGCGTTTTACCGGCACCGCCGCCCACGCTGCGAATTCGCCGCACCTGGGCCGGAGCGCGCTGGATGCCGTCACTCTGATGACCACCGGCAGCAACTTCCTCAATGAACATATCATCGAGAAGGCGCGGGTCCATTATGCCATTACCGATACCGGCGGTGTCTCGCCCAACGTGGTGCAGGCTCAGGCGGAAGTGCTGTATCTGATCCGTGCGCCGGAGATGGCCGACGCGGAGCAGATCTTCGCCCGCATCGAGAAGATTGCTCAGGGGGCCGCGCTGATGACCGAGACTCAGGTCAGCTGCCGCTTTGAAAAAGCCTGCTCCAGCTATCTCCCCAACCGCACGCTTGAGGCGGCGATGTATCAGGCGGTCTGTCATTACGGTACCCCCGCCTGGAGCGACAAGGAGCGCGCTTTTGCCGCGGCGATACGCGCCACCCTCAGCGCCAACGATATTAACAACAGCCTGAACAATATTGCCGGCACCAGTGGGGAGGAAGGCAAAACGTTCGCTCGTCGCCACCGCGACACGCTGCTGATTGATGAGGTGGCGCCCTGGGCGGCCACGGATAACGTCCTCGCCGGCTCCACTGACGTCGGCGATGTCAGCTGGAAAGCGCCGGTGGCTCAGTGCTTCAGCCCGTGCTCCGCGGTGGGAACCCCGCTGCACAGCTGGCAGCTGGTGAGCCAGGGCAGAACCTCCATTGCCCATAAAGGGATGTTGCTGGCGGGGAAAGTGCTCGCGGCGACCGCGATCCGTTTATTCAGCGACAGCGCCCTGCTGGCGGCCAGCCAACAAGAACTCAGGCAGGTACTGGCCGAACGCCCCTATCGTTGCCCGATCCCGGCGGAGGTGAGTCCGTCCGTTTTACGATAACCACTTAAGACAGGCTACTCCT
The DNA here is from genome assembly GCF_057784655.1 of Klebsiella sp. PK18. Taxonomy (NCBI): domain Bacteria; kingdom Pseudomonadati; phylum Pseudomonadota; class Gammaproteobacteria; order Enterobacterales; family Enterobacteriaceae; genus Klebsiella; species Klebsiella sp. PK18. The sequence goes on from NZ_CM173493.1 coordinate 2,933,521, forward strand.
GGCCAACGCTGACCGGCATCGCGGCACGCACCGACCATAATAACCGCCGGCAGTACGGGAGCAGGCCTGCCCAACACAACAACGACAACAGAGGAACGCCCATGAGTATGTCATCCATACCGTCGTCTTCCCCCGGCGGAAAGCGCTATGGCTGGGTAGAGAAGATCGGTAACAAAGTCCCGCACCCGTTTTTGCTGTTTATCTATCTTATCGTGGCGCTGATCGCGGCCACGGCGATACTTTCCGCCTTCAACGTCGGGGTGCAGAACCCTACGGATGGTTCACGGGTGGTGGTCAAAAATCTGCTCAGCGTGGAAGGGTTGCACTGGTTTTTGCCCAACGTCATTAAAAACTTCAGCGGTTTCGCGCCGCTGGGGGCGATCCTCGCCCTGGTGCTGGGCGCCGGCTTCGCCGAGCGGGTGGGCCTGTTACCCGCGCTGATGGTGAAGATGGCCTCTCACGTCAGCGCCCGATATGCCAGCTATATGGTGCTGTTTATCGCCTTCTTCAGCCATATCTCTTCTGACGCGGCGCTGGTAATTATGCCGCCGCTGGGCGCGCTGATGTTCCTCGCCGTCGGTCGGCATCCTGTCGCCGGCCTGTTGGCGGCGATTGCCGGTGTGGGCTGCGGCTTTACCGCCAATTTACTGATCGTCACCACCGACGTACTGCTCTCGGGGATCAGCACCGAGGCGGCAAAATCCATCGATGCCTCTTTGCACGTCAGCGTGATCGACAACTGGTACTTTATGGCGACCTCGGTGATCGTCCTGACGCTCGTCGGCGGACTGATCACCGATAAGCTGGTGGAGCCGCGGCTGGGCCAGTGGCAAGGCAGTCGTGATGAAAAGCTGCAGACGCTGACGCCCGAGGAGCGTTTCGGCCTGCGCATCGCCGGCGTGGCAACGCTGGTATTCGTGGCGGTCGTCGCCCTGATGGTGGTCCCCGAGAACGGTATTCTTCGCGACCCGGTTCAACATACGGTCATGCCCTCGCCGTTTATCAAAGGCATCGTGCCGCTGATTATCTTTTTCTTCTTTGTCGTGTCGCTGGCATACGGCATCGCCACCGGCAAAATTCGCCGCCAGGCCGACCTGCCGCAGCTGATGATTGAGCCGATGAAAGAGATGGCCGGGTTTATCGTGATGGTCTTCCCGCTGGCGCAGTTCGTGGCGATGTTCAACTGGAGCAACATGGGCAAGTTTATGGCCGTCGGTCTGACGGACCTGCTGGAGAGCGCCGGGATGAACGGCGTCCCGGCGTTTGTCGGGCTCGCGCTGCTGTCGGCTTTTCTGTGTATGTTTATCGCCAGCGGCTCGGCCATCTGGTCGATTCTGGCGCCGATCTTCGTGCCGATGTTTATGCTGCTGGGCTTTCACCCGGCCTTTGCGCAGATCCTGTTTCGCATCGCCGATTCATCGGTGCTGCCGCTGGCGCCGGTGTCGCCGTTTGTGCCGCTGTTTCTCGGCTTCCTACAGCGCTACCGACCGGATGCCCGCCTCGGCACCTACTACTCGCTGGTGCTCCCTTACCCGCTGATTTTTCTCGCCGTCTGGCTGCTGTTGCTGGTGGGATGGTATCTGGTGGGACTGCCGATCGGCCCGGGCATCTATCCGCGTCTTCCTTAACCTGCTGGCAGGCCAGGGATGGCCGTATAGCCTTAACGCGACACCTTCGTTTTCACTTTGCTGGCCGCATGATCCACACTGGCTAATTTATAGAAAAGCGCTTTGTACACCCTTTCAAACACCAGGGTCAGACCGTGGATCGCTAAGCCGCTGATGATCAATACCAGTACGCCAGTCAGTATATATTGCATAGCCCCACCTCTGAGTGATTAACAGCGCCGCGCTGAGGCGTCGGCACCCTACCAGGCGCGTGAAGCACCGGTATCGTCAGTTAAAAAGTAGCAAAAACCATGCCCGATAACCCGCCAGGATCGATCCAAAAATAAATCATCGTGGCTTAGGCAGAGCGCCAGCCCGTGATGCGGCTTTATCTTTTGGGAGTATAGTTGACTGTCGTCAGCGCGTGGTATCGTGTGCCCCTCATGTACGATGGTGGATGACAGAAACGATGTTGACCTTGCTGCAGGATAAAATGGATACCCCGCTGGGGCCGCTGTGGGTACTTTGCGACGAACAGTTTAATTTGCGCGCCGTCGAGTGGGACGAGCACCGCGATCGGATGGAAACCCTGCTCGACGTTCACTATCGACGGGAAGGCTATCAGCGCGTCGACTGCCGCAACCCAGGCGGCCTCAGCAGTAAGCTGAACGACTATTTCGCCGGCGATCTGGCGATTATCGATACCCTGGCTACCGCCACCGCCGGCACCCCGTTCCAGCGCCAGGTCTGGCAGGCGTTACGCGATATCCCCTGCGGCCAGGTGATGCACTATGGCCAACTGGCCGAGGCGCTCGGACGCCCCGGCGCCGCGCGCGCGGTGGGCGCCGCCAATGGCGCCAATCCGGTGAGTATCGTGGTGCCCTGCCATCGGGTCATCGGGCGTAACGGCACCCTGACCGGCTATGCCGGGGGCGTGCAGCGAAAAGAGTGGTTATTGCGCCATGAAGGGTATCTTTTACTTTGACTGAAAATGCCTTTTCTGGAATCTTCAGGTAATTTTACAATCAAACATAGCGAAATAATCTATTGCTTATCAATCAGATATACAGCCATTTTGATTTACCCTGCTGATATTACGTGTTTCCGGGTCTGAAGACTTACCTGCTGATCAAAAAGATGTTAAAATTGACCAATATCAATTAAGGCCTGAGCAGACATATGATCCCTGAGAAGCGAATTATTCGACGCATTCAGTCTGGCGGTTGTGCTATCCATTGTCAGGATTGCAGTATCAGCCAGCTCTGCATCCCCTTTACTCTGAACGAGCATGAGCTTGATCAGCTGGATAATATTATCGAGCGGAAAAAGCCAATCCAGAAAGGTCAAACCTTGTTCAAAGCCGGTGATGAGCTGAAGTCGTTGTACGCTATTCGCTCCGGGACCATCAAAAGCTACACCATCACTGAGCAAGGTGATGAGCAGATCACCGGCTTCCATCTGGCGGGCGATCTGGTGGGCTTCGACGCCATCGGCACCGGTCTGCACCCGAGCTTTGCGCAGGCGCTGGAAACCTCGATGGTCTGCGAAATCCCCTTTGAAACCCTTGACGATCTTTCCGGAAAAATGCCGAATCTGCGTCAGCAGATGATGCGCCTGATGAGCGGTGAGATTAAAGGCGACCAGGATATGATTCTGCTGCTTTCCAAAAAGAATGCCGAAGAGCGTCTGGCGGCGTTTATCTACAACCTCTCTCGTCGTTTCGCCCAGCGCGGTTTCTCACCGCGTGAGTTCCGCCTGACCATGACCCGCGGCGACATTGGCAACTATCTCGGCCTCACTGTCGAAACCATCAGCCGTCTGCTGGGGCGTTTCCAGAAAAGCGGCATGCTGGCGGTGAAAGGCAAATACATCACCATTGAAAACAGCGATCTGCTGGCCCAGCTGGCCGGTCAGGCTCGTAACGTCGCTTAATCTCTGCGCACCACCTGGTCACGATCGGCAATTTTTTAAGATTTGTTGATCTGACCAGGCTCCTCCCCTGTTTCAATTCATCCATATAGGTTATCTTTTTAGTAACTGACGGTAGCTGCAGTTGTAAGGAGACCCTGTATGGCGAAGTATCAGAGCATGCTGGTAGTAATCGATCCTAACCAGGACGACCAGCCGGCACTTAGGCGCGCGGTGTACCTGCACCAACGGATTGGTGGACGCATCAAAGCCTTTTTGCCGATCTATGATTTTTCTTATGAAATGACCACCCTGCTGTCGCCGGACGAACGCACGGCGATGCGCCAGGGCGTTATTGCCCAACGTACAGCCTGGATCCGCGAGCAGGCGAAATTCTATATTGAATCGGGTGTGCCGATCGACGTAAAAGTGGTGTGGCACAACCGCCCCTTCGAAGCCATTATTCAGGAAGTTATTAGCGAGAAACACGACCTGCTGTTGAAGATGGCCCACCAGCACGACAAACTGGAGGCAGTGATCTTCACCCCCACCGACTGGCACCTGTTGCGTAAGTGTCCCTGCCCGGTGTGGATGGTAAAAGACCAACCGTGGCCGGAAGGTGGCAAAGCGCTGGTCGCGGTCAATCTCGCCAGCGAAGAGAATTATCACAACACCCTGAACGAAAAGCTGGTTCGGGAAACGCTGTCGCTGGCGCAAGAAGTTAACCATACCGAAGTACATCTCATCGGCGCCTACCCGGTGACCCCCATCAATATCGCGATTGAGCTTCCGGATTTTGATCCCAGCGTCTACAACGACGCCATTCGCGGTCAGCACCTGCTGGCGATGAAAGCGCTGCGGCAGAAGTTTGGCATCGATGAGAAATTCACCCACGTGGAAAAAGGCCTGCCTGAGGAGGTGATCCCGGATCTCGCCGAGCATCTGCAGGCGGGGATCGTGGTGCTGGGAACGGTCGGACGTACCGGCCTGTCAGCGGCGTTCCTCGGCAATACCGCGGAACAGGTGGTCGATCATCTGCGCTGTGACCTGCTGGTACTCAAACCGGAGGCCTACCAGACGCCGGTGGAACTGGACGACGACGACGACGATTAACCCTCTTCTCGTACCGCTCATCTTCCCCCGCCTCGCGGGGGATTTTTTTTGCTTGCTGCCAGTCAGGCACAAAAAAAGGGCCGCTGGCGGCCCCTGTCACTGTCCAGCGAGAATGGCTTAGTGGATACCCAGACGCCAGGCCAGATCGATCTCTTCTTTCAGCTCCAGCGATGAGAGCGCCATCAGGTCAGCAAACTCCAGCTCCAGCAGTTTCAGCTTTTTCAGATACTGCGCTGGGGTCATGACGGTAGTGTCGCGGCGTAAGAATTCGATGGCCATCTGCGTTGGGGTTATCTCGGTATCCATAATATCCTCTGTCTGATGTAATAACCGGGACATTATATCATCTCTCACCGCTTATTTTATGAACAATTCCAGGCATCTCTCCGCATATAAAAAAGCCGTCTCACAGGAGACGGCTTATAAACAAACGTTGTAAAACAAGCGTGCTACATTACAGCGCTTTCAGGATCGCATCGACGCTGGCTTTCGCATCCCCAAACAGCATATGGGTGTTCTCTTTGAAGAACAGCGGGTTCTGTACGCCGGCGTAGCCAGTGTTCATCGAACGCTTAAAGACCACCACGTTCTGCGCTTTCCAGACTTCCAACACTGGCATACCCGCGATAGGGCTCTTCGGGTCGTCCTGCGCCGCCGGGTTGACGGTGTCGTTGGCGCCAATCACCAGCACGGTGTCGGTATCGCTGAAATCATCGTTGATCTCATCCATCTCCAGCACGATGTCGTAAGGCACTTTGGCTTCCGCCAGCAGCACGTTCATATGCCCCGGCAGACGCCCGGCCACCGGGTGAATACCAAAGCGTACTTTGATACCCCGCGCCCGCAGCTTCTCGGTAATTTCTGCCACCGGATACTGCGCCTGGGCCACCGCCATACCGTAGCCAGGGGTGATGATCACCGACTGCGAGTTTTTCAGCATCTCCGCTGTCTCTTCCGCGCTAATCTCGCGATGTTCGCCCACTTCTTCATCGCCGCCGCTGGAAGACCCATCGGTGCCGAAGCCGCCAGCAATCACGCTGATAAAGGAGCGGTTCATCGCCTTACACATAATGTAAGAGAGGATGGCACCGGAAGAACCCACCAGCGCGCCGGTGACGATCAGCAGGTCATTGCTCAGCATAAAGCCCGCTGCCGCTGCCGCCCAGCCCGAGTAGGAGTTGAGCATGGAAACCACCACCGGCATATCCGCGCCGCCGATAGAAGCCACCAGGTGCCAGCCGAAGGCCAGCGCGATCGCGGTCATCACCAGCAGGCACAGGACCTGGGTACCAGTGCTGTCGGCGCGAACAAAAATCACCATCAGCACGAAGGAGACCACCAGCGCCGCCAGGTTCAGCTTATGGCGATTCGGCAGCATCAGCGGCTTCGAGGAAATTTTGCCGCGCAGTTTACCAAACGCCACCACCGAACCGGTGAAGGTGACTGCACCGATGAAGATGCCGAGGAACACTTCGGTCAAATGGATATTGACCAGAATCTGCTCCATCCCGGTTTCATGCTGCAGGTAGCTGTTAAAACCCACCAGCACCGCCGCCAGGCCCACGAAGCTGTGCAGGATAGCCACCAGCTCCGGCATCTCGGTCATCTCGACCTTTTTCGCCAGACGAATACCGATCGCCCCACCGATCACCATCGCGAGGATGATCCAACCGACGTTGCCGGCGTCCGGCCCCAGAATCGTGGCGATCAGGGCGATAGCCATCCCGGCGATGCCGAAATAGTTGCCCTGCTGCGACGTTTCGTGTTTCGACAGACCCGCCAGGCTGAAAATAAACAGGATTGCGGCAACAATGTATGCAGCTGTAACTAATCCACCAGACATGTGCTACCCCTTATCCTTTGCGAAACATTTTCAGCATGCGCTGAGTCACGGTAAAACCACCGAAAATATTAATGCTGGCGATCAGTACCGCGATAAAGCTCAGGAAGCTGACCCAGCCCCCGTGGCCTATCTGCAACAACGCACCAACAACGATAATGCCCGAAATCGCGTTCGTCACCGACATCAGCGGCGTATGCAGCGCATGGGAGACGTTCCATACCACGTAGTAACCTACTACGCAGGCCAGCGCGAAGACGGTGAAATGGCCAAGAAACTCTTTTGGCGCGACGTTCGCCAGCCAGCCGAAGAGGATAATCGCCAGCGCTATCAGGGCATATTTACGCCATGGGGACACCGGTTTTGCCGCTTCTTTCGGCGCTTCCACTTTTTTCGCTGCAGCCTGCGGCTGAGCGGAGACCTGAATCGGCGGCGCCGGCCAGGTGATTTCGCCTTCGCGCACTACGGTCACGCCGCGCACCACCACGTCATCGAAATCGATAACAATGTTGCCATCTTTCTCTTTGCACAGCAGCTTCAGCAGGTTAACCAGGTTGGTACCGTAGAGCTGGGAAGACTGGGTCGGCAGACGGCCCGGCAGATCGGTGTAACCAATAATTTTCACGCCGTTGGCGGTGGTGACCACTTCGCCAGGTACGGTGTACTCACAGTTGCCGCCATTTTGCGAGGCGAGGTCGACCACCACGCTGCCCGACTTCATGGAGTCGACCATCTCGCGGGTGATCAGTTTCGGTGCCGGTTTACCCGGAATTAACGCCGTGGTGACGATGATATCGACATCTTTCGCCTGGGCGGCAAACAGCGCCATTTCGGCCTTAATAAAGGCCTCAGACATCACCTTGGCGTAGCCGTCGCCGCTGCCGGCTTCCTCTTTAAAGTCCAGCTCGAGGAACTCGGCGCCCATACTCTGCACCTGCTCCTTCACTTCCGGACGGGTATCGAAGGCGCGGACGATAGCGCCCAGGCTGTTGGCGGCGCCAATCGCAGCCAGACCGGCCACCCCGGCGCCGATGACCATCACCTTCGCGGGCGGAACTTTGCCTGCCGCCGTAATCTGTCCGGTAAAGAAACGGCCGAATTCATGGGCCGCTTCCACGATTGCACGGTAGCCGGCAATGTTTGCCATTGAACTGAGCGCATCCAGCGACTGGGCGCGAGAAATACGCGGCACCGAATCCATCGCCATCACGTTGATATTATGGGCCGCCAGTTTTTCCATCAGCTGCGGGTTTTGCGCAGGCCAGATAAAACTTATCAGCGTGGTTCCCGGATTCAGCAGTGCAATTTCATCGTCATTTGGAGCATTGACCTTGAGGATGATGTCAGACTGCCAGACCTCGTTGCCCGCGACGATCTCAGCCCCTGCCTGGGTAAAGGCGGCATCGTCAAAGCTGGCCAGTTTCCCGGCCCCGCTTTCTACCGCGACGCTAAAGCCGAGTTTAAGCAATTGCTCAACGGTCTTCGGCGTGGCGGCGGCCCGGGTCTCCTGGGCTAGCCTCTCTTGTGGTACACCAATACGCATAGTTTTCCCTTCCATCGGTTTTTGATGATGGTTTACTTTTCTGACCAACAACGACAAGACGGCGAAATCTTCCTCGCCATCTTCCGCTGTCTGCAAAATGAAACAGTAACAAACTTTTTATAACCTACTGAAAATAGCGATTGTGATCTACAGCGATAAAACAGAAATTTTGATTTTATTGCTTATTGTCAGCACAGATGGTTCCGGGCAGCAATATTTACCTGAATTTCTCACTCAGGCCTGATAATCCGCTTATCCAGCGTGATAAAACGCCATTTATCGCCATTGAGATCATTGTATTAACATTACGTTAACTAATAAAAGTGGTATCGATTATCGTTTTTGCTGGTCAAGCGGCTGTTTTTTCAACATATCGAAAAATGTTATCTTTCCGTAGTATACGATTCGGGCGGCAAGCAAAAAATGACGCAGACAGTCACAACGATTAAATGCAATAATCAAACGTTTTCAGTCAACAACAACACCAGTATATGGTTTGCGCAAGGCAAAGGATTATTTTTATGAAGCTTAAAAACACCCTCCTGGCGTCTGCTCTCCTGACAACCGCCACGTTGTCTGCCCATGCAGCGACCGAGTTGACCCCGGAGCAGGCGGCTGCGCTGAAGCCCTACGATCGCGTTGTCGTCACCGGCCGGTTTAATGCCATTGGCGACGCGGTACAGGCGGTATCGCGTAAAGCCGACAAAGACGGCGCGGCCTCATTCTATGTTGTCGACACGTCGGACTACGGCAATGGCGGCAACTGGCGCGTCACGGCTGACCTCTATAAAGACAACGCGCCGCAAGCGGATGCGCCGAAAAATCGCATCATCAATGGCGTGGTAGAACTGCCGAAAGATCAGGCCGTGACGCTGATGCCTTACGACACTGTCACCGTTCAGGGCTTCTATCGCAGCCAGCCGGAAGTCAATGACGCCATCACCAAAGCGGCAAAAGCGAAAGGCGCCTATGCGTTCTTTATCGTGCGCCAGGTGGATGCCAACCAGGGCGGCAACCAGCGCATTACCGCTTATATCTATAAAAAAGATGCTGAAAAACGCGTGCTGCAGAGCCCGGACGCCATCCCGGCAGACTCTGACGCCGGTCGCGCGGCGCTGGCCAAAGGCGGTGAAGCCGCGAAAAACGTGGAAATCCCGGGCGTCGCCACCACCGCAGCTGTAGGCTCAGGCACTGGCGTCGGTCGTTTCTTCGAGACCCAGTCTTCCAAAGGCGGGCGTTACACTGTCACGCTGCCGGACGGCACCAAAGTGGAAGAAGTGAACAAAGTGACCGCGGCGCAAATGGTGCCGTTCGATAATATCCAGTTCACCGGCAACTACGGCAACATGACGGAAATCTCCTATCAGACGGCGAAACGCGCGGCGAAGAAAGGGGCGAAGTACTACCACATCACCCGTCAGTGGCAGGAACGCGGCGGCAACATCACCATCAGCGCTGATTTGTACAAATAATCACTGCTGACTGGCTAAAAAGGCGGCGCAATGCCGCCTTTTCATTTTTTTTCATCCCCCGCCATTGCATGGCTCCCGGACACTCCGTAAAATCCCGCGCCTTAGCGCAATCCTCCATTTTTATGCGATTTCGCAAAATAAATATTCTGGAACAGCCATTTTCACCTCGGGAATGCAATGGAAAAGAAACTGGGCCTGAGCGCCCTGACCGCCCTGGTCCTTAGCTCAATGCTCGGCGCTGGCGTATTCAGTTTGCCGCAAAATATGGCTGCCGTAGCCAGCCCCTCCGCTTTGCTTATCGGCTGGGCCATCACCGGCGTCGGGATCCTGTTCCTCGCCTTCGCCATGCTGCTGTTAACCCGCATTCGCCCCGACCTCGACGGCGGGATCTTCACCTACGCCCGCGAAGGGTTCGGTGAGCTGATTGGCTTCTGTTCCGCCTGGGGATACTGGCTCTGCGCGGTGATCGCCAACGTCTCCTATCTGGTCATCGTCTTTTCGGCGCTCAGTTTCTTCACCGATACCCCTGAGCTGCGCCTGTTTGGCGATGGCAACACCTGGCAGTCTATCGCTGGCGCTTCGGTTTTGCTGTGGGTTGTCCATTTTCTGGTCCTGCGCGGCGTGCAGACGGCGGCGGGGATTAACCTGGTGGCCACCCTCGCCAAACTCCTGCCGCTGGGCGCGTTTATCGCGCTCGCCGCCCTGGCCTTCCAGCTGGATACGTTCCGCCTCGATTTCCGCGGACTGGCGCTGGGAATCCCCGTGTGGGAGCAGGTTAAAAACACCATGCTGATCACCCTGTGGGTGTTTATTGGCGTGGAAGGTGCCGTCGTGGTTTCTGCCCGCGCCCGACACAAGCGCGATGTCGGTCGCGCAACGCTGCTGGCGGTGCTCTCCGCCCTCACGGTCTATCTGCTGGTCACCCTGCTGTCGCTGGGCGTGGTGCCGCGCAGCGAACTGGCCGGTATGCGTAACCCGTCGATGGCGGGACTGATGGTCAACATGATGGGTTCGTGGGGAGAAATCGTGATTGCGGCGGGCCTGATCGTGTCGGTGTGTGGCGCCTACCTGAGCTGGACGATTATGGCTGCGGAAGTGCCTTTCCTGGCCGCCACTCATAAAGCCTTCCCGCGCCTGTTTGCCCGCCAGAACCGCAACAATGCCCCGTCCGCCTCGCTGTGGCTGACCAATATCAGCGTTCAGGTATCGCTGGTGCTGATCTGGTTGACCGGGTCGGACTACGGCACCCTGCTGACCATCGCCTCAGAGATGATCCTCGTCCCCTATCTGCTGGTCGGCGCCTTTCTGCTGAAAATCGCCACTCGCCCGCTGCACAAAGCGGTGGGTATCGGCGCCTGCATTTATGGCTTATGGTTATTATACGCGTCGGGACCTGTGCATTTGCTGTTGTCGGTGGTACTTTACGCTCCGGGTCTTCTGGTCTTTTTGTACGCTCGACGTACGCACCAGCACGATCGTTCGCTCAAACGCCGCGAATTGGCGCTAATTGGTTTATTGCTGGTTGCCGCTGTGCCGGCAACGTGGATGCTGGTGGGGTAAGCGCTCGCCCTGCCGCAGAACGCATAGGAGATACCCATGGCTGAACAACAGCCCCGCCCGGTTCTGATCACAGGAGGAGGCCGCCGCATCGGTCTCGCGCTGGCACACCATTTTCTGCTGCAACACCAGCCGGTCATCGTCAGCTATCGCACGCCCTATCCGGCGATCGATGGCCTGCGCGACGCGGGCGCCCTCTGTCTGCAGGCCGATTTCAGCAGCGATGACGGCATACTGACCTTCGCCGAAGCGGTCAAATCGCACACCAGCGGCCTGCGCGCCATCATCCACAACGCCAGCGACTGGATGGCGGAGAAGCCGGGGGTAGCGCTGAGCACAGTGATCAACCGCATGATGCAGATCCACGTCCATGCCCCCTATCTGCTCAACCACGCGCTGGAGGATCTGCTGCGCGGCCACGGCCATGCCGCCAGTGATATTATCCATATTACCGATTACGTCGTGGAGCGCGGCAGCGATAAACATATCGCCTACGCCGCCAGCAAAGCCGCGCTGGACAATATGACCCGCTCCTTCGCCCGCAAGCTGGCGCCGGAGATCAAGGTCAACGCCATCGCCCCGTCGCTGATTATGTTTAATGAGGGTGACGACGAAGCCTATCGTCAGCAGGCGCTGGATAAATCGCTGATGAAAATCGCCCCAGGCGAAAAAGAGATTAGCGACCTTATCGACTATCTGTTTACCAGCCGCTACGTCACCGGCCGGTCCTTCGCCGTCGACGGCGGCCGCCCGCTGCGCTAGTGGAAGTGGTTCCAGCCCAGGATTAACAGCCAGGCGCATAGCCCCCAGCATCCCACCGCGCCTGCCAGCGCCAACGGCAGGCGCATGATCCCGGTGAAGTACCACAGCGATACCAAATAGACAAAATAGGGAATAATCGACCACATGCCGAACACGATGGTGGCGCGCAGGGCTTCAATACCGCGCTCGCTGGCGACGATATAGTGGGCGATGAGCGCAAAGGTAGGAAACAGCGGGATCAGCCCGGCGAGAGCGTAATTTTTCGTTTTTGCCAGCACGCCAATCAGCACCACCACCAGCGCACCCAGCAGCCCTTTGATTAACAGCCCCATGTCCTTATGCCTTAACAATGAATCAACAAGTTAGCGCAGCATAGCGGAAATAGCGCTGTTTATAAAAGAGTAATGGCGGGTAAAATAGACGCAGTGTATGTTACTTCTTTTACTGATGTGCAATAGACATGAATAAAATCGTTTTTGTTGAGGATGACCCTGAGGTTGGGGCGCTGATCGCCGCCTATCTCGGCAAGCATGATATGGAGGTGGTGGTCGAGCCTCGCGGCGACCGCGCAGAGGACGTGATCGCGCGGGAGAAACCGGACCTCGTGCTGCTGGACATTATGCTGCCCGGCAAAGACGGGATGACGCTCTGCCGCGATCTGCGCGGGCAATGGCAAGGGCCCATTGTCCTGCTGACCTCACTCGACAGCGACATGAACCATATCCTCTCCCTGGAGATGGGCGCCAGCGATTATATCCTGAAAACCACACCGCCAGCGGTGCTTCTCGCGCGACTGCGTCTGCATTTACGCCAGCATATCGCTCCGGCGGGCGCCGGCGCCGGTACCCCGGCAACGCTCACGCCGCACAAAACCATCTCCTTTGGTTCGCTGACCATTGACCCGGTCAACCGCCAGGTGCTGCTTGGCGGAGAAAACGTCGCATTGTCGACGGCCGATTTCGATCTGCTGTGGGAACTGGCCACCCACGCCGGGCAAATTATGGACCGCGACGCGCTGCTGAAAAATTTACGCGGCGTCACCTACGACGGGATGGATCGCAGCGTTGACGTGGCTATCTCCCGCCTGCGCAAAAAACTGCTCGACAACGCCACGGAGCCCTATCGTATTAAGACCGTTCGCAACAAAGGCTACCTGTTCGCCCCACACGCCTGGGACAACTAAGCTTCTCCCGCGGCCCTGCGAGGGGCCCGTTTTATGGCGCACTCCCCGACAGTAACCACCTCAACTTTTATTGCTTAGGGCAACTGCGCGGGTTTCCCTCTGCGCGCCCGCTGCCCGCTGCGAATTAGTCATATTGCGTAAATCAATAGATTTAGCCGTACAGTTCCCCATCACATAAGCCTTCAATATGATTGTGCTCAAGGACTTACTGTTATCAGAGTGGCATAAAGCCTGAAAACACAGGACTTTTGCATGATGAAATACGTTGTACTTTTGGCACTCTCACTCTTCACTTCACTCTCTGGTTGGGCTTTTTCCCTCGACAACGCCGATATTCGACTCCTCTGTCCACAGCGCGGGCAAATCGAGGTGATCCTCCACCGCTATGAACATACCCAGCAATCCTGGGGACAGCATCACTTTGAAACGGGAGGCGGCCACGTTCGCCAGGGACCGCTGCTGGTGATCCCGTTTGCCAACCTCGATCAGATGATTTACCACCAGACCACCGGCGAATTTGCTTACTGGTATGCCAAAACGGAAAAGCTGGTGCGCTGTCGTCTGCTGAGTCTGACGACCCTCTATCCGGTGGATATTCCCTACTTTCGCGAGTAGCGATACCCCGCTCAACGCTCCAGGGTAATGCAGGTCTGGTGGTTATAATTAATTTGTGACAACGTCACTAATTCAGATATTCCCGGCCGATATCATCCCGGATGACGCGACCTATACCGGGTATACCGGCGCCACAAAGATGGCAAGGTGCAACATGCCGAGCCCCCAAAGATGGTCGTTTTACAATAAATTTTCATTGTTCTAGTGTGAGTTAACTCAACACTCACGCGGTACGGGAGAGACAATGGGACGGTTCTCAGGTAAGAAAATTGTGATTACAGGGGCGAGCAGCGGTATTGGTCTGGCGGGGGCAATGCGCATTATTGATGAAGGGGGCGAAGTGATGCTGACCGGACGCCATCAGCAAAAACTGGCGTCGTTACGCACATTGCTGCCCGAGCGTGCCTGGTTTCTTCAGAACGATGGCGCGAAACCTGAGGCGGCGCATGCCCTCGCCGAGTCTGTAGAATCATTTGGCATGCTGGATGGCCTGTGGCTGAACGCCGGGCAGCTCGCCTTTTCTACGGTGGAAAATACCACCGAAACGCAGTTCGATACCATCATGGTCAACAACGTCCGTTCCCAGTATGTGGTGGATGGCGGACTGCTGCGCTTATAAGGGCTCCGTCATTATTTATGCGTAAGGGATGTTGTCAGTGAGGGTGAACCCTGCTTTGATAGCGCATTAAACCGGGCGTGAAACGTAGAAGTGATTTTGCGGTATATTCTGCCGTGACAAACGCCCTGGACTGCGGTCTGGTTTCGTTTCTGCATCACCGCTTTAGCGGAAAGACACATACCACACCGCGCCATGAAGGCAAAAGATAGGTAATTAACATTCTGATTTAAGTGAGATTTAATGAAAAAGCTGTTTGTGCAGTTCTATCTTTTGCTCTTCGTTTGCTTTCTGGTAATGACCATGCTGGTCGGTCTGGTCTATAAATTTACCGCTGAGCGCGCCGGACGACAGTCGCTGGACGATTTGATGAAAAGTTCGCTGTATCTGATGCGCAGCGAGCTGCGGGAAATTCCGCCGCGCGACTGGAGCAAGACGCTCAAAGAGCTGGATCTGAACCTGTCGTTCGATCTGCACATCGAACCAATGAGCAAATTTAAGCTGTCGGAAAGCTCGATGCAGCACCTGCGCGCCGGCGATATTGTCGCGCTGGATGACCAGTACACCTTTATTCAGCGTATTCCCCGCAGCCATTATGTGCTGTCGGTGGGCCCGGTGCCTTATCTCTATTTTCTGCATGAAATGCGCCTGCTGGACGTGGCGCTGATGGCGTTTATTGCTATCTCGCTGGCCTTTCCGGTGTTTATCTGGATGCGTCCGCACTGGCAGGACATGTTGCGCATTGAAACCGCTGCCCAGCGCTTTGGCGAGGGCCACTTCAGCGAGCGCATTCATTTTGACAGCATGTCCAGCTTTGAACGGCTCGGCGTGGCCTTTAACCAAATGGCCGATAACATTAACGCCCTCATTGCCAGTAAGAAGCAGTTGATTGACGGTATCGCCCATGAGCTCAGGACGCCGCTGGTCCGCCTGCGCTACCGTCTGGAGATGAGCGAAAACCTCACCGAGGCGGAATCGCAAGCGCTGAACCGCGATATCGGCCAGCTGGAGGCGCTGATTGAAGAGCTCCTGACCTACGCCCGCCTCGACCGCCCGCAGACGGAACTCAGCCTGACGACGCCTGACTTTCCCGCCTGGATCAGCGATCACGTCGAGGATATCCAGATGGTCAACCCGCAGCGCGAGGTCGCTCTGGCGACGCTGACCCACGGCAACTACGGCGCGCTGGATATGCGGCTGATGGAGCGGGTACTGGATAATCTGGTGAATAACGCCCTGCGCTACAGCACCCAGCGGGTGGCGGTCAGCCTGACCCTGCAGGGTCCGCGCGCGTCGCTGCAGGTCGAGGATGACGGCCCGGGAATCGCTCCCGAAGAGCGCGAGCGGGTGTTTGAGCCCTTTGTCCGTCTTGACCCCAGCCGCGATCGGGCGACAGGAGGTTGTGGCCTCGGCCTGGCGATTGTGCACAGTATTGCCCAGGCGATGGGCGGTGACGTGCGCTGTGAGGCCAGCCCTCTCGGCGGCGCCCGCTTCTGCTTTAGCTGGCCGGTTTATCATCAGTTGCCCGATTTTACCTCTGCCTGAATAAAACTTGCGCAGCGGCCGCGCGCTGCGTATGCTGTAAAAATCAAATAGTATGTTGTAACTAAGGTGAAATGATGGCCAGCTACGATCTTGTTGAACGTCTGAATGATACCTTTCGCCAGATCGAGCTGGAGCTGCAGACGCTCCAGCAGACATTAAGCAGCTGTCGGCTGCTGGCGGCCCGGGTATTTGAACTGCCGGCGGTCAGTAAGGATGCCGAGCACGATCCGCTGGCGAACATACCGGTGGTGCAGCACAGCGGCAAGGCGGCGCTGGCCCTCGCCCTGCGCCACTACAGCCATCTGTTTATCCAGCAGCAGTCGGAAAACCGCAGCAGCAAGGCCGCCGTCCGTCTGCCAGGGGCTATCTGCCTGCAGGTCACCGCCGCGGAGCAGCAGGATCTGCTGGCGCGCATTCAGCATATTAACGCCCTGAAGGCTACCTTCGAGAAAATCGTCACCGTCGATTCTGGCCTGCCCCCTACTGCCCGTTTTGAATGGGTGCATCGCCACCTGCCGGGCTTGATCACCCTCAGCGCCTACCGCACGCTGACGCCCCTTATCGACCCGAGCACCATCCGCTTCGGCTGGGCCAATAAACACGTGATCAAGAACCTGACCCGCGACCAGGTATTGATGATGCTGGAGAAAAGCCTGCAATCACCGCGGGCGGTGCCGCCGTGGACCCGTGAGCAGTGGCAGAGCAAGCTTGAGAGGGAGTATCAGGACATCGCCGCCCTGCCGCAGCGGGCGCGGCTGAAAATCAAACGGCCGGTGAAAGTGCAGCCGATTGCCCGCGTCTGGTACGCCAGCGAGCAGAAACAGGTGCAGTACGCCTGCCCCAGCCCGCTGATCGCGCTGATATCCGGCAGCCAGGGGGTCAGCGTCCCGGATATCGGCGAATTGCTGAACTATGACGCCGACAATGTCCAGTACCGCTACAAACCGGAGGCGCAGTCGCTGAGATTACTTATCCCGCGCCTGCACCTCTGGCTGGCTAGCGAGTAGCCAGGCTGCCAACCATCTCCTCAGGGCGCACCCAGCTGTCGAATTCGGCTTCCGTCAGGTAGCCCAGCGCCAGCGCCGAGGCTTTGAGGGTCAGCCCCTCATGGTGCGCTTTTTTAGCGATTTCCGCCGCCTTGTCGTAGCCGATATGGGTATTCAGCGCAGTGACCAGCATCAGCGACTCATTGAGCAGCTGGCTGATCCGCTCGCGATTCGGTTCAATACCCACCGCACAGTGCTCGTTAAAACTTGCCATGCCGTCCGCCAGCAGACGCACCGACTGCAGGAAGTTGTGGATGACCATCGGGCGATAGACGTTAAGCTCAAAGTTGCCGGAGGCGCCACCGATATTCACCGCCACGTCGTTGCCCATCACCTGGCAGCAGACCATGGTCAGGGCTTCGCACTGGGTTGGGTTAACCTTGCCGGGCATAATCGATGACCCTGGCTCGTTTTCCGGGATGGCGATTTCGCCAATGCCGCAGCGGGGGCCGGAGGCCAGCCAGCGGACATCGTTAGCGATTTTCATCAGGGACGCCGCCAGGCCTTTCAGCGCGCCGTGGGCATGGACCAGGGCATCCACAGTGGCCAACGCTTCGAATTTGTTTGGTGCGGTGACAAATGGTTGTCCGCTGAGCGACGCCAGCTCGGCCGCCACCCGCACGGCATACTCCGGATGGGTATTCAGCCCGGTTCCTACCGCCGTCCCGCCCAGCGCCAGCTCGGCAAGATGCGGCTGACTGGCTTCGATGTGCTTCAGGCTATGGTCCAGCATCGCCACCCAGCCGGAGATCTCCTGGCCTAACGTGAGCGGCGTGGCGTCCTGCAGATGGGTGCGGCCGATCTTGACGATATCCCTGAAGGCTACCGCTTTTTCATTGAGCGTCGCCCGCAGCGCCTGCAGCGACGGGATCACTTTTTCCCGCAGGGCAATCAGCGCCGCGACGTGCATGGCGGTGGGGAACACGTCATTTGAGCTCTGGCTCTTATTCACATCGTCATTGGGATGAATTTTTCGCGCCATCCCCCGTTCACCGCCCAGCAGTTCACTGGCGCGGTTGGCCAGCACCTCGTTCATATTCATATTGCTTTGGGTGCCGGAGCCGGTCTGCCAGATAGCCAGCGGGAACTCCTGCGCGTGCTTTCCGGCGAGGACTTCGTCAGCGGCAGCGACGATCGCCCCGGCTTTCTCCGCCGTCAGCAACCCGAGATCCTGATTAACCTTCGCCGCCGCCCGCTTGGTCAGCGCCAGGGCGTAAATCAGCTCCCCGGGCATTTTTTCGCTTGATATGCGGAAATGCTCCAGCGAGCGTTGGGTCTGGGCGCCCCAGAGCTTATCGGCCGGGACGTCGATGGCGCCCATCGAGTCTTTTTCACTGCGATGCGTTGTCATTACTTTCTCCTTGGATTCAAAGTGCGTCATAGCGACAAAGCTCACCTGCTTAAAAGACTAAGTATTGGCCAGATTTATAAGTTGTTTTGGTGGTTCGTGCCGCGAAGCGACATAAAAAAGCCGCCCGAAGGGCGGCCCAGACCGCTGACAAAATGCAATCGTCGGGATTGCCCGGCGGCGCTGCGCTTGCGCGGGCCTACAGAGAATTGCCTAACTGTTTAATATTGCTGTTTTTCGCAGGCCGGGTAAGGCGAAAGCCGCCACCCGGCAGAAAGGCGATCACAATAACGAAAACCGGTTTGTCATCGGCCAGAGCCGCCCCGAAGGGCGGTCTGGGTTACTTCACGCAGCGGGCGCACTGCGACGTCTGGATCTGCTGGAAGAAGTCATTGCCTTTATCATCGACGAGGATAAACGCCGGGAAATCTTCCACTTCAATTTTCCAGATAGCCTCCATACCCAGCTCCGGATACGCCACGCACTCGAGGCTACGGATGCTCTGCTGGGCCAGTACCGCCGCCGGGCCGCCGATACTGCCGAGGTAGAAGCCGCCGTGTTTGTGGCACGCGTCGGTGACCTGCTGGCTGCGGTTGCCTTTCGCCAGCATGATCTTGCTCGCGCCGTGCGACTGCAGCAGATCAACATAAGAGTCCATGCGCCCTGCGGTGGTCGGTCCCAGAGAGCCGGAGGCGTAACCGTCCGGTGTCTTGGCCGGACCGGCATAGTAGATCGGGTGATCTTTGACGTACTGCGGCAGTGCTTCACCGCTGTCGATAAGCTCCTTCAGCTTGGCGTGGGCAATATCGCGGGCCACGATAATAGTGCCGCTCAGCGACAAACGGGTGGACACCGGGTACTGCGACAGCAGCGCCAGGATCTCGCTCATCGGCTGGTTAAGATTCACCTTCACCGCTTCGCCTTCCCCGGCCTGGCGCAGATGCTCAGGGATATATTTCCCCGGATTGCTCTCCAGCTTCTCGATCCAGATGCCGTCGCGGTTGATTTTGGCTTTGATGTTGCGGTCGGCGGAACAGGAGACGCCCATCCCTACCGGGCAGGAAGCGCCGTGACGCGGCAGACGGATCACGCGGATATCGTGGGCGAAGTATTTCCCGCCGAACTGCGCGCCGAGGCCAAGGTTCTGCGCTTCCAGCAGCAGCTCCTGCTCCAGCTGAATGTCGCGGAACGCCTGGCCATGCTCGTTACCTTCGGTCGGCAGGCCATCGTAGTATTTGGTGGAGGCCAGCTTGACGGTTTTCAGCGTCGCTTCCGCCGAAGTCCCGCCGATCACAAAGGCGATATGGTACGGCGGACAAGCGGCGGTCCCGAGGGTGCGCATCTTCTCAACCAGATAGTTTTTCAGCTTCGCCGGGGTGATCAGCGCTTTGGTTTCCTGGTACAGATAGGTTTTGTTCGCCGAACCGCCGCCCTTGGCGATGCAGAGGAATTTGTACTCATCGCCATCGGTAGCATAAAGATCGATCTGCGCCGGCAGGTTGGTACCGGTGTTAACCTCTTTATACATATCCAGCGGCGCGTTCTGCGAGTAGCGCAGGTTGTCCTGGATATAGGTGTTGTACACACCCTGCGCCAGAGCGGCTTCATCACCGCCGCCGGTCCACACGCGCTGGCCTTTTTTACCCATGATGATCGCGGTGCCGGTGTCCTGGCAGGTGGGCAGAATGCCTTTGGCGGCGATATCCGAGTTGCGCAGGAACTGCAGGGCGACGTATTTGTCGTTTTCGCTGGCTTCCGGGTCGTTAAGGATATCCGCCACCTGCTGCTGATGCGCCGGGCGAAGCATAAAGGAGGCGTCGTGGAAAGCATGCTGCGCCAGAAGGGTTAGCGCCTGAGGGTCGACTTTTAGCACTTCCTGGCCGGCAAATTCGGCGACGGAGACGTAATCACTGCTGAGGAGATAATACTCGGTGTCATCCTTTTTGAGGGGAAAAGGATCCTGGTAAACAAACGGTTTATTCGACATTGTACTCTCACTTACTGCTTTGGCTGATTATGTTTCAGGCAGGGACTCCATGTGCCTGTAGAAAAGCGAGTCGATCAATCTTACACAATTTTTTAACAAAAACTGAGACAGGGACGACTTTTTCTTTCAGCAGTTGCTTCTCCACGGTTTACTGGTTTAATAGAGCAATAATTTTTACTTTGATTGATACAGGGAATGAGAATGCAAAAGCTGATCAACGCCGTACAGAACTACGCATGGGGAAGCCACACCGCTTTAACTGAACTGTATGGCATTGCCAACCCGGACAACCTGCCGATGGCGGAGCTGTGGATGGGGGCGCATCCGAAGAGCAGCTCGCAGATCCTGGCGGCCGACGGCCAGCCGCGTTCGCTGCGCGAGGTGATTGACGCGGATAAAACCGCCCTGCTCGGCGACAAGGTTGCCGCCCGCTTTGGTGAGCTGCCGTTCCTGTTTAAAGTGCTGTGCGCCGCTCAGCCGCTCTCTATTCAGGTCCATCCCAACAAGCAGGCCTCGGAAGAAGGTTTCGCCCGCGAGAACGCCGCCGGCATCCCGCTCTCCGCCGCCGAGCGTAACTATAAAGATCCAAACCACAAGCCGGAGCTGGTTTTTGCCCTGACGCCGTTCCTGGCGATGAATGCGTTTCGCGAGTTCAGCGAGATTGTCACCCTGCTGCAGCCGGTGGCTAGCGCGCATCCGGCGATTGGCGCCTTCCTGCAGCAGCCGGACGCGACTCACCTGAGCCAGCTGTTTGCCAGCCTGCTCAATATGCAGGGTGAGGAAAAAGCCAAGGCGCTGCAGGTGCTGCGCGACGTACTGGCCCGTGAACAGGGCGAACCGTGGCAGACTATCCGTCTGATCGCTGAATTCTATCCGGACGACAGCGGCCTCTTCTCGCCGCTGCTGCTGAACGTGGTGAAGCTGAACCCTGGCGAAGCCATGTTCCTGTTCGCCGAAACGCCGCATGCCTATCTGCAGGGGGTGGCGCTGGAGGTGATGGCCAACTCGGATAACGTACTGCGTGCCGGTCTGACGCCGAAATACATTGATATTCCTGAGCTGGTCGCTAACGTCAAGTTCGAAGCCAAACCGGCGGGTGAGCTGTTGACCCAGCCGCAGCAGCACGGCGCAGAGCTGGACTTCCCGATCCCGGTGGAAGATTTTGCCTTCTCGCTGCACGACCTCTCCGCCGAGGCCAGCGATCTGGCTCAGGCGAGCGCGGCGATTATTTTCTGCGTCGACGGCGAAGCCGTACTGCACAAAGGTGACCAGAGCCTGACGCTCAAGCCGGGCGAGTCGGCTTTCGTGGCCGCCAACGAATCACCGGTGCAGGTCAGCGGACGCGGCCGCGTGGCGCGCGTGTTCAATAAGCTCCAGTAAGTGACTGACCTTTCAGGTCGCGCTTACTGAATGATGACAACTCAGCCAGGCGGTCTCTCCGCCTGGCTTCATTTATGGACAAATGCTATGAAAAAATCGCTGGTCGCAGCAGGCATCATCGTGGCGCTGGGCGTGGTATGGACAGGCGGCGCCTGGTACACCGGCAAACAGCTGGAAGGCCGGATCGCCGATATGGTGCAGCAGGCTAACGCGCAGCTACGCAGCAGCGCGCCGGAATCAGGTCTGGAGCTGAGCTATCAGAATTACCAGCGCGGGCTGTTCAGCAGCCATCTGCAGCTGGTGGTTAAGCCGATCGCCGGTCAGGCCAACAGCTGGCTGGCCACCGGACAGAGCGTGGTACTTGACGAGGTGGTCGATCATGGACCCTTCCCGCTGGCCTCATTAAAAACCTTTAATCTGGCCCCGGCGATGGCCTCGGTCCACACCACGCTGGTGAAAAATGATGCCAGCCAGGCGCTGTTCGAGATCGCCAAAGGCAACACTCCCTTTACCGTCGATACACGCATCGCCTACAGCGGCGATAGCCAGTCGGCGATCGTGCTCAATGCCCTCGACTATGCCAAAGGTGATGAGAAAGTCACCTTCAGCGGCGGTCAGTTCCAACTCGACGCCGACCGCGACGGCAAAAACATCAGCCTGAAGGGCCAGGCCGGCAGCGGGCAGATCGATGCGCTCAACGAATATAATCAGAAGGTACAGTTGCGCTTCGTCAACCTGACCACCGACGGCGCCACCGAACTGGCCAGCTTCAACGAACGTATCGGCCAGCAAAAAATGACCCTCGATAAACTGGCCATCAGCGTCGAAGGCAAAGAGCTGGCGCTGGTTGACGGGATGGCGCTGGACGGCGGCTCGACGCTGACCCAGGACGGCAAAGGCGTGAACAGCCAGGTGAACTACACCGTGAACAGCCTCAAGCTGCAGGGGCAGGATATGGGCAGCGGCAAACTGACGCTGAAAGTGGATAATGTCGACGGTCAGGCGTGGCACCAGTTTAGTCAGCAGTACAGCGCACAGTCTCAGGCGCTGCTGGCAAAACCGGAACTGGCGCAAAACCCGGAACTGTACCAGCAGGCGTTAACCGAAACCCTGTTCAATGCGCTGCCGATCCTGCTTAAAGGCAACCCGTCGGTGACCATCTCTCCGCTGAGCTGGCGCAATGCCAAAGGGGAAAGTACCCTGAATCTGTCGGTTCTGCTGAAGGATCCGGCCCAGGTGACCACCCCACCGCAGACCCTGGCGGACAGTCTGGATCGCGTGGTGCAGTCCCTTGACGGCAAGGTGGTGATCCCGGTGGATATGGCGACGGAGTTGATGACCAAAATCGCCGGTCTGGAAGGTTACCAGCCAGCCGATGCGGCCAAACTCGCCGATCAGCAGGTCAAAGGCCTGGCGGCGATGGGCCAGATGTTCCGCATCACCACCATGGAAGATAACGCCATCAGCAGCAGCCTGCAGTACGCTAACGGCCAGGTGACGCTGAACGGACAGAAAATGCCGCTGGAGGATTTTGCCGCGATGTTTGGTCTGGAAGCGCCTGCTCAACCGGACGCGGCGCCGCAGGAAGGCCAGCCGCAACAGGATGACGCCGCTCCTCAGCAGGACGACGCCGCCCCGCAGCCGTAACTTATCGTCTCAGGAGACGGCCATCGCGCCGTCTCCCTCACTTCCGTGTCACCAGCCGCGGCGGCATAATCTGGTTTCGCGCCTCGCCGGTGCCTTCCTCCAGCCGTCGCAGCATCGACTCTGCCAGGGTTTTCCCCATCTCGCGCGCCGGGGTCGTTACCCAGGTGAGCGGCAGGTCATCCAGCGCCGCCTCCGGCACGTCGGCGAAGGCCGCCAGCGCCACCCGCTGTTCGAAATAGCTCTCGACGCCATCCTCTCCGCTCTGCCTTCCGGCCCGCAGTAAACCAAACCACGCGCCGGTGGCCACCACGTTGTTGTAGCACAGCACCGCGGTGATGGTCGGATTCTGGCGCAACAGCCCCGCCATCGCCTCCGCCGCCTGCTTCTGGCTCGACTCGCACTCCAGCACCCATTCGCTGTGAAACGGCAGACCGTATTTCAGCAAGGTGGCGCAATAGCCGCCGACCCGCTCGGCGCGCGTCAGCGACGAGCTCTGCCCGCCAAGCCAGGCGATCCGCTGATGGCCGCGGCGGATAAGATGCTCGGTCACCAGCTGCGCCGCCTGCATGTTGTCCGGGCGGATCAGGTCGACATCGTCAAGGTAGCTGGCGCGGGAAGCAAACACCAGCGGCACGCCGGCCTGCGCGGCCCGCTCGCGCAGTTCGCTCCCGCGATCGATCGACCCGGCGATGATCACCCCGTCGACCCCCTGCGCCGCGAGGGTATCAAACCGCTGGTCTATCTTCTCGCCGCTGCGCCCGCCCTGGGTGAGGAACACCATTTTCCCCTGCCTTTCCAGGGCGTCGGTGAGGCCGGCGGTTAATTCGGCGTAAAACGGTTTTGACAGATCGCTAACGATAAGGCCAATCACCCCGCTCTGCCCGCCACGCAGCGAGGCGGCCTGGCGGTTGCGCACAAATCCCAGCTGTTCGATGGCCTGATTAACCCGCTCGCCGGTGGCGCTGGAGATGCGCCCTTTACCGCTCAGCACCAGCGAGACGGTGCTCACGGAGACCCCGGCGGCCTGCGCCACATCATTGATGGTGATCTTTTTTGCGATAGCCATAACGTGCTGGCTGACTCCCTTGCCTGTCGATAAAACGTTTTATCATTGTGCAATCTTTATAAACCTTATTATCGCTTGATTATGTGATTTTTATCGCACTAAAAAATGGTAAAACGTTTTATCTTGCCGTGGCGTTAGTTCTTCCCGACCACTTGAGAATCAGGAACCGTGTTATGACGGCGAAAACAGCACCAAAAATCACTTTATGGGAGTTTTTCCAGCAGCTCGGAAAAACCTTTATGCTGCCCGTAGCGTTGCTCTCGTTTTGTGGGATCATGCTGGGGATCGGCAGTTCGTTAAGCAGTCACGATGTTTTGACGCTGCTGCCGTGGCTGGATATGCCGCTGCTGCAGGCCATCTT
Source organism: Klebsiella sp. PK18 (assembly GCF_057784655.1). Taxonomy (NCBI): domain Bacteria; kingdom Pseudomonadati; phylum Pseudomonadota; class Gammaproteobacteria; order Enterobacterales; family Enterobacteriaceae; genus Klebsiella; species Klebsiella sp. PK18. Next base: position 2,958,117 of record NZ_CM173493.1, read on the forward strand.
TATCTGGATGAGCAAAGTCGGCTCCTTTGCCTTCAGCTTCCTGCCGGTCATGTTCTGTATCGCCATCCCACTGGGGCTGGCGCGGGAGAACAAAGGCGTCGCCGCCTTCGCCGGCTTTGTCGGCTACGCGGTCATGAACCTGGCGGTCAACTTCTGGCTGACGGCGAAAGGCATTCTGCCCACCACCGACGCCGCGATCCTGAAGGCCAACAATATCCAGAACATCATCGGTATTCCGTCGATCGATACCGGGATCCTCGGCGCGGTTATCGCCGGGATTATCGTCTGGCTGCTGCATGAACGCTTCCATAACATTCGCCTGCCGGACGCCCTGGCTTTCTTTGGCGGCACCCGCTTCGTGCCGATCATCACCACCGTGGTGCTGGGTCTGGTCGGGCTGGCGATCCCGCTGGTGTGGCCAGTCTTCGCCATGGGGATCAACGCCCTCGGGAAGATGATCAACAGCGCCGGGGATTTTGGCCCGATGATCTTCGGCACCGGCGAGCGACTGCTGCTGCCGTTTGGCCTGCACCACATCCTGGTGGCGCTGATCCGCTTCACTGAAGCCGGCGGTACCCTCGACGTCTGCGGCCACAGCGTCAGCGGCGCGCTGACCATCTTCCAGGCGCAGCTAAGCTGCCCAACCACCCACGGCTTCTCCGAAAGCGCCACCCGCTTCCTGTCGCAGGGTAAAATGCCGGCCTTCCTCGGCGGCCTGCCGGGAGCCGCGCTGGCGATGTACCACTGCGCCCGTCCGGAAAACCGGCATAAAATTAAAGGCCTGCTGATCTCCGGGGTCATCGCCTGCGTGGTCGGCGGCACCACCGAGCCGCTGGAGTTCCTGTTCCTGTTCGTCGCGCCGGTGCTGTATGTCATCCACGCGCTGCTGACCGGTCTCGGCTTTACCATCATGGCGGTGCTCGGGGTGACCATCGGCAACACCGACGGCAATATCATCGACTTCGTGGTGTTTGGCATCCTGCATGGCCTGGCGACCAAGTGGTATCTGGTGCCGGTGGTAGCGGCTATCTGGTTCGCGGTCTACTATGCCATCTTCCGCTTCGCCATTACCCGCTTCAATCTGAAAACGCCGGGCCGCGATATCGACACCGCCGCCAGCGTGGAGAAAGCCGTCGCCGGTACCATCGGCAAATCCGGCTATAACGTGCCGGCGATTCTGGCGGCGCTCGGCGGCGCCGAGAACATTGTTTCGCTGGATAACTGCATTACTCGTCTGCGTCTGTCGGTACACGATATGAGCAAAGTGGACGCCGCCGCGCTGAAAGCCCATCGCGCCATCGGGGTGGTTCAGCTCAATCAGCATAACCTGCAGGTGGTTATTGGCCCGCAGGTGCAGTCAGTAAAAGATGAAATGGCCGTATTGATGAATACTGTTCAGGCCTGACCCCACTGGTCCCCCTTCCGCGCGGAGGGGGACATTCGCTAAGGAAGTTCCGATGTTTGATTTTGCCACCCCCATCGACCGCCACGGTACCTGGTGCACACAGTGGGACTATGTCGCCGACCGGTTTGGCGCCGCCGACCTGCTGCCGTTCACCATCTCCGATATGGATTTCGCCACCGCGCCCTGCATTCTCGACGCCGTCAGCCAGCGGCTGGCCCACGGGGTATTCGGCTACAGTCGCTGGCGGAACGAGGCGTTTCTCGGGGCGATTGCCCACTGGTACGCCAGCCGGTTTAACAGCGTCATCGATCCGCAAACGGTGGTCTACGGGCCGTCGGTTATCTACATGGTGGCGGAAACCATCCGCCAGTGGTCGAGCGAAGGCGACGGCGTCGTCGTCCATACCCCTGCCTACGATGCATTCTATAAGACCATCACCGCTAACCGCCGGGAGATTGCCCCGGTGCCATTGACCCTGACGAATAATCAATGGCACTGCGATATGGCCCGCCTGGAAGCCGTGCTGGCGGAACCGAAGAATACCCTGCTGCTGCTGTGCAGCCCGCACAACCCAACGGGGAAAGTCTGGCGTCGCGAGGAGCTCCAAACCATGGCGGCCCTGTGTCAAAAACATGGCGTCAGGGTGATTAGCGACGAAATTCATATGGACATGGCCTGGGGCGAACACCGCCATATCCCGTGGAGCGAGGTTGCTCAGGGGCCATGGGCGCTGTTCACCTCCGGTTCGAAGAGCTTTAATATTCCGGCCTTTACCGGGGCCTATGGCTTTATCCCCGAGGCGAACGCGCGCGACAGCTACCTGCAGGCGCTGAAGGCCCGCGACGGGCTCTCTTCTCCCTCCGTGCCGGCGCTGGTCGCCCATATCGCCGCCTACCGCGACGGGGCTCCCTGGCTCGACGCCTTGCGTGACTATCTGCAGGCGAATATGCGCTATGTCGCCGCTACGCTTAACAATGCCTTCCCCGCACTCTGCTGGCAGCCGCCGGAGGCCACCTACCTGGCGTGGATCGACCTGCGCCCCCTGAACATCGACGACCACGCGCTACAGCAGGCGCTGATCGCCGAACAGAAGGTGGCGATTATGCCGGGTTATACCTATGGTCCTGAGGGCAACGGCTTTCTGCGCCTCAACGTCGGCTGCCCGCGCGAGAAGCTGGAACGCGGTGTCGAAGGACTGATTGCCGCCCTGCGCAGCCTCAGCTGATTCGACGCGCAATCTACAGGTCATCGCGCCGGCGGAATGCCAGGTAGCCGGCGCCGAGGGTAAAGATGGCGACTATCACCACCAGCAGAATAAACCCGTGGTGGTTGCTCGCCAGCGGGATCCCGCCGACGTTCATGCCGAAGAAACCGGCGACGATGTTAATCGGCAGCGCGAGAACGGTGATCACCGTCAGGGTGTAGAGGGTGCGGTTGCTCTGCTCCAGCTGGCGGGCGCCAATCTCCTCCTGCAGCAGACTGATACGCTCGATCAGGCCGGACAGGTCGTTGAGCACCACGCTAAACTCTTCGGTGAACTGACGAAACGCCTGCACCACTGCACGATCCATCCACGCCGGCGGCCGGTTAAGCAGCCGGAACATCGCCGCCGGCTCCGGCGCCAGCAGCCGCTGAAAACGTAAAAGCATCCGCCGCAGCCGCGCCAGATCGGCCCGGTTGCGCTGCACGTGATTGCTCAGGAGACGCTCTTCAATAAGGTCGACATGGCGGCTGGCCTGGCGGACGACCTGCTCCAGCACTTCCTCCTGCTCCTCCAGCAGAAAAGCCAGCAGCTCGGTAGAGGTATTCACCCTGAGCGTCTGCAGACGCGGCAGCATCCATTCGATAAACCGCAACGGTTTGAAGCGCGCCGTCACCACCAGCTTAGGGCTACAGTAGAGCCACAGCGTGGCGGTTTCCGCGCTGGTATCCTGCGGACGAAACAGCACATCGTTGAGCACAGCGAACAGATTCTCCCCCTGTCGCTCAATGCGGGTGGTGTGCGAGCCGCTGCGGATCTCCTCGAAGAAAAAGTCCGCCACCGGAAAGTGGCTGGTTAACCATTTTTCGGCGGTGGCATGATTGAGATTCAGGTGTAACCAGATAAACGCCTTGTCATCGGCGAGCGCCTGATAACGGGCGCACACCTCGCCAGAGGCGATGGGCTGCGGGGGGCGCTGTTCATGAAACAGATAACCATGCACCAGACCGGAAACTTCACTATCAAAATCGGGCTTTAACATCTTCGCGGTGACGTCTTGACTCATGGCTCCCTCAGGACACGCACTGGCACTGTTGATGCCCGAATAGCGCCATCTTTCGCTATTTTCCGCGGGCTGGCAAGGTTAATAATCTGGTCATAAAACAGTAACCTGAATGACATATTGCCGTCAGTGTCGCGCGCCACGCAGGCGATGCGATCGGCGCGAATAGAGGGGACTTCTGGCCCTTTTCGCTCTGGGGTTATTAAAATAAATTTGATTATCCTCAAAACTTTTTTAGGAAAAAAAGCGTATTACTTTAGCCGCTTAATCATTGCTTACCCTGGTTTATTGAGGAGGAGACCATGAAAACCTATGACCGTAATCGTAACGCTATTGCTACCGGCAGCATGGTAATGATCGCCGGTAACGGCACAACAGGCGTGATTAAAGCTATCCATGGTGAAGGGAAAACCGCCGAGCAGCTTCGCCGGGCGGACTGCGTTGAAATCGACGGCTGCGAGGGCCGCTTTTGCCCGTTAGATCTGATCCGTCTCGGCTTCCATTAATTCCTGCCGCCAGGTCATCAGTAGCAGGCCACCTGAGGCGGCCTGCTCTTTTCCCGGATAATAAAGCGGCTAGCGAAAGCTCCACTGAATACTCATCACAAAGATCGCCGGCACAATAATGCCGCCTTCCACACCGAAATAATCGGTGAAGTTATATTGCAGACCATGATAGAGGTAGGGCGAAAAACCGACGCCGGTGATTTTTTTGGCGGTGTGGTAGGTGCCGGAATCCCCACAGTGGCTGAAGGCGTCAAAGAAAAATTCCCCGGTATAGGCATACACCCCTTTCAGCACCCAGCCAGTATCGTTTTTCAGCCAGTCGCGGCGCACGCCGAGGGTCAAACAGCGATCGTCAAAGCTGTTTTTCATCGTTCCGACCAGCACGCTGTATTTTGAATCCTGAGAAAACTTGCGCTCCACCGAGAAAAAATTGTTATTGAAATGCTCGTTATATTGTCCGTGGTTACCGGTCATATGATAAACATAGGAGCCGGTATTCATCGAATAGAGGTTTAATTCCCCGGCCTGCGCCGACGGCATGGCAACCACCAGTAGCCCTGATAACAAAATCCATAATTTATTTAACATTCAGCAACCTACACCACACCCGTAAAAAAGAACCCGGCATACTAGCACCGCTAAGCTAAACCGAAGGGCAATCAGATAACCGACGCTGGTCGCGGCAGAAAACATGACCCTATCTGCACTATAGCAGCGGCGCTCCCGCTTCGTTAGCGCTTGCAGCTATACTGCAGACACATTCATCTTATTGATTAAGGACTACTGTGTTAGCCACTCTCCTCGTTGCGCTGGTCGCTATTATTCATCTCGCCATCCTGGTGCTGGAGATGTTTCTCTGGGAAGCCCCCGCCGGGCGCCGGGCCTTTAACCTCAGCGCCGATTTCGCCCGGGAGACCCGGGTGCTGGCGGCCAACCAGGGGTTGTATAACGGTTTTCTGGCCGCCGGCCTGGCGTGGGGGCTGTGGCTGGGGGCGCCGGGGGTGCAGGTGGTTATCTTTTTCCTGGCCTGCGTGCTGGCCGCGGGGATTTTCGGCGCGCTAACCGCCAGCCGCAAAATTCTCTATATTCAGGCGCTGCCCGCACTGCTGGCGCTGCTTGCCGTAGTGGCGCAAGCGTAGGGCCTTGATCCAAAACAGAGAAAGCAGGCGCTGAGGCGGGTACTATTTGCCCCCTTCGGTCGGTCATCGACCTTTAATACCTTCTGAGTTCAGAGGCATTTTTATGACATGGCAATCCTTCAAACAGGCCTGGCTTATCCGGTTCTGGTCCCCTGTCCCGGCGGTCATCGCGGCGGGCATCCTCTCTACCTACTATTTTGGCATCACCGGCACCTTCTGGGCGGTGACCGGCGAATTCACCCGCTGGGGCGGTCAGCTGCTGCAACTGCTGGGCGTCCACAGCGAACAGTGGGGCTATTACCAGCTGATTCATCTCGAAGGGACGCCGCTGACCCGCATCGATGGCAGGATGATCATCGGCATGTTCGGCGGCTGCCTGGCCGCCGCGCTGTGGGCCAATAACGTCAAACTGCGCTTTCCACGCAGCCGGATCCGCATTGTGCAGGCCGTGGCAGGCGGCATCATCGCCGGGTTCGGCGCACGTCTGGCGATGGGCTGCAATCTGGCGGCTTTTTTCACCGGTATTCCGCAGTTCTCCCTGCACGCCTGGCTGTTTGCCATCGCCACCGCCATCGGCTCCTGGTTTGGCGCCCGCTTCACGCTGCTGCCCCTTTTTCGCATCCCGGTAAAAATGCAAAAGGTGTCCGCCGCCTCGCCGTTAACCCAAAAACCGCAGCAGGCGCGCCGCCGTTTCCGGCTGGGCATGGTGATCTTTTTCGCCATGATCGGCTGGGGCCTGCTCACCGCCGCAGACCACCCGGCGCTCGGCCTGGCGATGCTGTTCGGCATCGGCTTCGGTCTGCTTATTGAGCGCGCGCAGATCTGCTTTACCTCCGCCTTTCGCGATATGTGGATCACCGGCCGGACGGTGATGGCGAAGGCGATTATCTTCGGCATGGCGGCGAGCGCCATCGGTATCTTTAGCTATGTGCAATTGGGGATGGCGCCGAAAATTATGTGGGCCGGTCCCAATGCGGTGATTGGCGGGCTGCTGTTTGGCTTTGGCATCGTGCTGGCCGGCGGCTGTGAAACCGGCTGGATGTACCGGGCGGTGGAAGGCCAGGTTCACTACTGGTGGGTTGGGCTGGGCAATGTCATTGGCTCAACGCTGCTCGCCTGGTGCTGGGACGATATCGCCGCTCCGCTCGCCACCTACTGGCAGAAAATCAACCTGCTGAACGCCTTCGGTCCCTTCGGCGGGCTGCTGGCGACCTATCTGCTGCTGCTGATCGCCCTGCTGCTGGTGATCGCCTGGGAAAGACATTTTTTCCGCCGCCAGTCGACGGCGGTCCGGACCGTGAAGGAGAGCGCATGAAAAACATCATCCCTGATTATCGCCTGGATATGGTCGGCGAACCCTGCCCCTATCCGGCCGTGGCCACTCTGGAGGCGATGCCCTCCCTGCAAAAAGGCGAGATCCTGGAAGTGGTCAGCGACTGTCCGCAGTCGATCAATAACATTCCACTCGATGCCATGAACCACGGCTATACGGTGCTGGATATTCAGCAGGATGGCCCAACCATTCGCTATCTGATCCAGAAATAGCCGCGGCTCATGACCCCGCCGGCGACGAACATCGCCGGCGCTAATTTCGCCTCTTCCCGTCTTACCACACCTTCTGCCTGCCTCGAGGATCCCCTGCGAACCTTTGCAATAGCTTGTAACACTTGAAACGATGTTCCAGTTACATAATAACCATTAATATAACGCGCCTATATTATTAAAATACGAATAAGTAAACGTGTGAATGGTTTATGCCGACAGACGCCTAAACCATGCGCAGCAACAACACAACAAGGATTGAAATGGAACTGCTGGCAAGGCTGGGTCACTTTTTCGAACAGGTTCGCGCGGATGCCGATTTTACCACCTTCGCCAGTGAACTCCGCCGGCATCAGGTCTCCTACTACATCTATTTTGTCTCCACCGGCAATATGAATTTCGTGATGGCAAACGACGAGGTGATTTCGATAAAAAGCGCCCGCGGCCTGCTACGCGTGCGCAGCGCCCCCAGCCATCGACTGACCTCGGCCGCGGTCATCCGCCATTTTGCCGGCGCCATCAACTTTGAACAGTACTGCAAGGATCTCGCCAGCGCCGGCGTGTTTAAGTGGATTGTTGATCTGGAAGAGGAGACCCGGCACTACTGGTCGAAGGATAATACGCTGCTGTATAAAGAGAGCCTGATGCCCCCCTGAGCGGGTCCCAGGGGGAGGCGTGGTTATCTGCTCGCCCCTCAGTCGCGGGTCTGCACCCAGAAAGCGTGGATCAGGCCAGGAATATAGCCCAGCAGGGTCAGAATAATGTTGAGAATAAACGCCCAGCCGAAGCCTTTCCCCAGCAGTACGCCCAGCGGCGGCAGAATAATAGTGAAAACGATTCTCCAGAATCCCATAACCTCTCCCTTCGTCTAACGTCAATATTTTACTAAGCTATTCAATAGTTAAGCATAGACGCTTTTCACCGCTTCGCCAGCAGGCGGCCCCCTCATCTCCGGTAACAAAAATTATTCCCTGCCGTCAGCGCTAAAAAAGGCCGGGAAAACATCCACTTTTTTCCTCCCCGGCCCGCAAGCGCTGGCATACCGCACAGATTGTCAGTTGACCAATCAGGGGGACAGGACTAAGCCTGGAGGAGTTTTATCACATCGAGTCGTTTTACCAACCGGAGAATGTCCATGAGTAAACTTGGGATTAATGGATTTGGTCGTATCGGACGTTTGGTGTTACGCCGTTTATTAGAAGTCGACAGCAGCCTGGAAGTGGTGGCTATCAACGACCTCACCTCGCCAAAGGTGCTGGCCTACCTGTTGAAGCATGATTCAAACTACGGCCCCTTTCCGTGGAGCGTCGACTTTACGGAAGATGCGCTGATCGTCAACGGCAAAACCATTACGGTGTATGCCGAAAAAGAGGCGCAGCATATTCCGTGGCAGGCGGCAGGCGCAGAGGTGATTGTGGAGTGTACCGGGTTTTACACCTCGGCCGAGAAATCGCAAGCCCATATCCAGGCCGGCGCGCGCAAAGTGCTGATTTCCGCCCCCGCTGGCGAGATGAAAACCATCGTCTACAACGTCAACGATGACACCCTGACCCCGGATGACACCATCATCTCCGTGGCCTCCTGCACCACCAACTGCCTGGCGCCGATGGCCAAAGTCCTCCAGGATGCCTTCGGCATCACCGTGGGCACCATGACCACCATCCATGCTTATACCGGCACCCAGTCGCTGGTGGACGGGCCGCGCGGCAAAGATCTGCGCGCATCCAGAGCGGCGGCAGAAAACGTCATCCCGCACACCACAGGTGCGGCAAAGGCCATCGGCCTGGTGATCCCCGCCCTGAGCGGTAAACTGAAGGGCCATGCCCAGCGTGTGCCGACAAAAACGGGTTCGGTGACAGAGCTGGTGTCGGTGCTGGAGAAAAAAGTGACTGCGGATGAGGTCAATCAGGCGATGAAGCAGGCGGCTGAGGGCAATGAATCCTTCGGCTACACCGAAGAAGAGATTGTCTCTTCCGACATTATCGGCAGCCATTTCGGCTCGATCTACGATGCCACCCAGCTGGAGATTGTGGAGGCCGGCGGCGTACAGCTGGTGAAAACCGTCGCCTGGTATGATAACGAATACGGCTTCGTCACCCAGTTGATCCGCGTGCTGGAGAAATTCGCCCGCTAAGCGAACGGCGGGCCGCCTGAGCTGCCCGCCGGCTCGGAGTTAAGTACCTCAGGCCTGCAGATAGACCACCTGGGTCTGCAGGTACTCATTCAGCCCGTGGCGACCATCAGCGCCGCCGATCCCCGATTTGCGCCAGCCGGCGTGGAAACCCTGCATCGCCTCAAAGTTTTCCCGGTTGATATAGGTTTCGCCGAACTTCAGTCCCTTAATCGCCTTCATCGCCACGTTCAGATCGCGGGTATAGATCGAGGAGGTCAGGCCATAGTCGCTGTCATTGGCCATCGCCAGCGCCTCATCAAGGGTCGAAAACGCCACCACCGGCAGCACCGGCCCGAAGGTTTCCTCGTGGATAATGTCCATCTCCTGACGCACATCCAGCAGCAGGGTCGGCGGATAAAAATAGCCTTTGCCCTCCAGCGGCTGACCGCCCAGCGCCACCCGCGCCCCCTGCGCCACCGCCTTCGCCACTTTACCCGCCACCTGCTCCCGCGCCGCCGCGTTGATCAGCGGCCCCATCGCGATGTCATCCCGCGTCGCCGGGTCGCCAAACTGCACGGCCTTCATCGCCTCGCCGAGGCGGTTGACGAAGCGGTCGTAAATGCCCTGCTGAACATAGACCCGCTCGACGCAGTTACACACCTGCCCGGTGTTAATCACCCGCGAGTCCACCACCGCTTTCACCGCCAGCTCCAGATCCGCATCGTCCATCACAATGGCAGGCGCTTTGCCGCCGAGCTCGAGGCACACTTTGGTGATATTTTTCGCCGCAGCGGCCATGATTTTCTCTCCTGCCGCCACGCTACCGGTCATGCTAACCATCGCCACCTTCGGATTGCCGGCCAGCTCCTGACCAACGGTTTCTCCGCGGCCGAGCACCAGGTTAAAGACCCCTTTCGGCAACCCAACCTGATGGACGATCTCGGCAAAGGCGATGGCATTATTGGGCGTAAATTCGCTGGGCTTAATGACGATGGTATTCCCGGTGATCAGGGCCGGCGCCAGCTTGCGGGCGATAAGAAAGAACGGGAAGTTCCACGGCAGGATCCCGGTGGTCACCCCCAGCGCGCGTTTAAAGACGAGGATATTCTCCCCAGGGCGATCGCTCTGCACGATCTCGCCTTCGTAACGGCGCGCCCATTCGGCCATATAGTCGAGATAGTCCGCGGTGAATGCGACTTCCACCGCAGCCAGCTGCTGGATCTTGCCGCCTTCAGCCACGATCAGCCCGGCAATCTCTTCAGCACGCTGGCGGATACCAGCGGCAATTTTGCGTAACCAACCCGCACGCTCAATGGCCGGCAGCGCTTCCCAGGCGGGCTGGGCGCACTCAGCCGCGTCAATCGCCAGCCGCGCCTCTTCAGCAGTCCCGTCCGGGATCCGCGACAGCAGCGCTTCGGTCGCCGGGTTAAGCACGTCGATCCAGCCGTCGCCGCGACCGGAAACGAACTGGCCATCAATATACATTTGGTGTTGAACGGGTGCTGTCATGGCTGCTCCTGTAGTGCGTTTGTATTTAACAAGTGATTTTTTTGTTAAATATCGGGCGGATAAGCCGTGGCTTCGCAGCACGTTGGCGCCGTTCTGTGAGCTGATTCATAAAACCGGGCCAAAAATGCCCGGTTGAGGTTACATTCCAATAACACAAATTGCCCGTTTGCGATAAATCTGCCGCAAACGGGCAGTTTTCAGCCGAGGGTGCGGGCCTGCAGCGCCCCGGCAAGCTGGCCGTCCTCCCGCAGCTGTCGCCAGGCATCGAGGATCTCCGGCGGGAAGGTGACGTGGCTGATGAAGTCTTTCCCCCGCGGACCGTATCCTTCAGGCGTATCCTGCAGGCGCGGCAGCTCGCCCAGCAGCAGCGCCAGGTAGCGGGCGACCGGCCACAGCCCCGCCCCGCCGCCCGCGAACCCCAGTTGACCATCGGTCTGCTCCAGCACCGGCGAGCAGCCGGGAAAGCTCAGCCACTGTGGCGGTGTCGCCACCCCCTGCCAGACGCGGGCGAAGGTGGCCATGGTTCGCCGCTGCATGGTGGGGTCCTGAATGACGATCCCGCGACGATGAGGGATCCCCCCGTTCTCCAGCGTGGTCCGGGTAAAACGGGCGTTCTCGCCGCAGTTGGTCGACTGGTCCTCCACCACCAGCCGCGAGCGCGGAATTTGCCAGTAGTCATGAGCAATATCGGCCAGAATATGCGCTTCCGGACGCCCCACCACCGGCAACATACGGTAACGGGTATCCTGGCGCACCGCCTCGTAGAGATAGTTCGTAGAATGTCCCACGCCGCCGCTGATCAGCAGCGGGACTTCCCGTTCCGCCGCCAGCCGGCAGGCGGCGTCGATGGTCGGGATCACGGCGTTGCCGGCCAGCACCACCACGTCCACCTGCGGCAGCGCGGGCAGCGTCGCCAGATCGTCCTGCGCCAGCCAGGCGCCGACCTGGTTAGCCGCCGCCAGCGTCGCCGCCGACAACGGGGGAAATTGTTCTGCCATTCTGTCTCCTTAATTCCCTCTCAGCCGATCGGAGAGAATGCTTTCGCCATCATAAACGCCGCCTCGCGGGAGGCAAAGCGGTGTTAATTTGTAACCATTTTGAAATAACAAGAAACATCTAAAAACAGGCGGGTTGCACCTGAACAACTCACTATGAAAATAACAAAAAACAGCAAAATCAGGTGGAAAATAAAAAATAGCGTCGCGGTTACACCAGTCCAAACCGCGTCATAACGCCCAGTTTGCCAGCGATGAACTTGCCAATTGTAACCTTCAACCCTAAGTTGCTTAACAATTACACAACCTTTTCACACCAGGTTGCACCCTGTTTACACAGAGTGACACCTGACCTATTTACCGTGGCGGGAGAACGTTTCGTAATGAGCAATCCACAAGACAACACTGCATCCATTCTGCAGAAAAACAAGAAGGTCCTGATCGCCAGCCTGACAGGCAGCGCCATCGAATGGTTCGATTATTTTCTCTATGGCACCGCCGCCGCGCTGGTGTTCAACAAAATCTTCTTTCCGATGGTCGACCCGGTCATCGGCCTGATCCTCTCCTGGCTCTCCTTCTCGCTGACGTTTTTTATCCGCCCCATCGGCGGCGTCATTTTCGCTCATATCGGCGATCGCATCGGCCGCAAGAAGACGCTGGTGCTGACCCTGTCGCTGATGGGCAGCGCCACGGTGGCGATCGGCCTGCTTCCCACCTATGAGATGGTGGGCCTCTGGGCGCCCGCCCTGCTGATAACCCTGCGTATTATTCAGGGCATGGGTATCGGCGGTGAATGGGGCGGTGCGCTGCTGCTGGCCTACGAATACGCGCCGGAGAAGCGGAAAGGCTTTTTCGGCAGCATTCCCCAGGCCGGCGTGACCATCGGCATGCTGATGGCGACGTTTATCGTCTCGCTGATGACCCTGTTTGACGAGACACAGTTTCTCGCCTGGGGCTGGCGTATACCGTTCCTGCTCAGCTCCGTCCTCGTTTTTCTCGGCCTGTGGATCCGCAAAGATATCGACGAAACGCCCGCCTTTAAGCAGGTGAAAAAATCCGGCCAGGTGGCGAAGGCCCCGCTGCGCGAAACGCTCAAGCACCACTGGCGGGAAGTGCTGATTGCCGCCGGTCTGAAAGTGGTGGAGACCGCCCCATTCTATATCTTCTCCACCTTTGTGGTCAGCTATGCCACCACCACCCTGAGCTACCAGAAGTCGCAGGCGCTGGAATCCGTGACCCTGGGCGCGCTGGTGGCCACCGTGATGATCCCGCTGATGGGGCTGCTGTCAGACAAGGTGGGGCGGCAAAAGATGTATACCCTGAGCGTGGTGCTGCTGGGGCTGTTTATCGTTCCGTGGTTCCTGCTGCTCGACACCGGCACCAACTGGGGCATCATGCTGGCGACGGTCGTTGCCTTCGGCATCCTGTGGGCGCCGGTAACTGCGGTGCTCGGCACCTTGTGCTCTGAGATTTTCAGCGCCAATGTGCGCTATACCGGGATCACCCTCGGCTACCAGCTGGGTGCCGCGCTGGCCGGGGGCACCGCGCCGCTTATCGCCACCGGTCTGCTGGCAAAATATGACGGGGACTGGCGGCCGGTGGCCGTTTATCTGGGCGTAACGGTGGTGATTTCGCTGCTGGCAATTTTCTGCGCCAGCCGGATGAAGTCCGCGCCGGGTGCGGCCCCTTCCCGGGCGGAAAGCGCCTAACCGCCGCCGTCTGGGCAGGTAGCGTGCCGACTATCCCGCCCGGCGGCGCTGCGCTTGCGCGGGCCTACAGAGGGAGATCACGCCGCGGGGGATACCGCTCATCCCAGGTCCGGTAAGCATGTAGGCCCGGTAAAGCGCCAGCCGCCACCAGGCAGAAACAGACGTAACGTCTTCACCTCCTGCTTAGCCGGCCAGGTTGGCCGGCGAGTGTCAGGCGCTCTGGTTATCCAGTGTCAGCTGCCCCTCACGCCGCTGCTTCAGCTTCCAGAAGCCCCACAGGGCAATAAACCACAGCGGAGAAGCCAACAGCGCCAGCAGCGTGTCCGGGTCAAAGATCATGATGAAGATGGCGAAGGCGAAGAACAGCAGGCTCACCCAGCTCATCACCACCCCGGCAGGCATCTTAAAGATCGACCCGGCGTGCAGGTCCGGACGCTGACGGCGATAGACCAGATAGGCCACGAGGATCATCCCCCAGCTGAACACCACCATAATCGCCGCCAGGGTCGAGACGATGGTGAACAAGGTCATCACGTTCGGCACCAGGAACAGCAGCAGCGTGCCGATCAGCATGCAGAAGCAGGAGAACAGCAGGCTACGCACCGGGATGCGGGTATTGCGCGACAGGATGCGAAACTGCCAGTGCGCATGCTTCTCCACCGACAGGCCGTACAGCATGCGGGTGCTGGAGAAGACGCCGCTGTTGGCCGAGGACATCGCCGAGGTCAGCGCCACGAAGTTAATCACCGCCGCGGCGGCAGGCAGCCCGGCCTTGGCAAACAGCGTCACGAACGGACTGGTCTCCGCCGATACCCCCGGCCAGGAGGCGACGGCGATAATCACCACCATCGACAGCAGATAGAAGATGATAATCCGCAGCGGCAGAGCATTGATCGCCTTGGGCAAAATGCGCTGCGGATCGCGGGTCTCCGCCGTCATGGTGCCCAGCAGCTCAATGCCGGTAAAGGAGAAGATCGCTATCTGGAAGCCGGCGAAAAAACCGGTGATACCGTGAGGCATAAAAGCCGTCGGGTCGGTAAGATGGCTGAGAGAAGCCGTCACGCCGTCCGGAGAAGTCCAGCCAGTGGCAATCATCCAGCCGCCGGTGCCGATCAGGGCGATAATGGTGATCACCTTGATCAGGGCGAACCAGAACTCCGCCTCGCCAAACATTTTCACCGACAGCAGGTTAAGCAGGAACAGGATCGCCAGCATGCTGAGGGCCGGCATCCATGCCGACAGTTCCGGGAACCAGTACTGCATATAGCTCCCGCAGACCACCACGTCGGCGATACAGGTCACTACCCAGCTTAGCCAGTAGGTCCAGCCGAGGTAAAAGCTGGCCTGCGGCCCGAGATACTCGCCGACAAAGTCGGCAAACGAGCGGTAGTCATGGCGGGTGAGCAGCAGCTCCCCCATCGCCCGCATCACCATATAGGTAAAGAACCCGACCAGCACATAGATCACCAGAATCGAGGTGCCGGCGACGGCGATGTTGCGCCCCGCCCCCATAAACAGCCCGGTGCCGATGGCGCCCCCGAGGGCAATCATTTGAATGTGGCGGGCGCCGAGCCCGCGTTTAAGCTGTGACGCGCCCTCACCTCCGGCGGCAGGAGACGCCTGATGTTGATGTTCAGTCATGGTGTTTCCTCAGGCTGGTTGTGGGAGGCGAAGAGCCGCGGCGCGCAGCAGCAGCCCGGCGCGCTGACCGGTGGCGACCCCGGCATTGGGAAAGAGGATATAGGGGGCCCGGGCCTGCACCACCCACCGTTTCTCCGCCTGGCGAGCGATTTCGTATCCCGCCGGGAGCGCGGTGAAGTTCTCAACGTTGGCCGCGAGATTAAGCGTAAATTCCCCCTCGCGCTTGATGATGCTCTCCTCGACCAGGAAGTAGTCCACTGGCGCTTTGTCGCGCGGCGGTAGCGGCGCGTCAGAAATCCAGGCCCGGATCGCCGCGTCGGTAGCGGCGAACAGGCTGAGATCGTTGGCGCCGAACGGCATCACTTTCCCCAGCTCCAGGGTGGCGCTTTGCGCGGCGAACTTTTCGCAGGTGAAATGGGTGAAGGTGCCGCCCGCTTCGGTATGCCGCACGATGGCATCCATCCCGCTGGCCTGCAACAGCTGGTAGAAGCCAGGCGAAAAATCCCCGGCGTGGGCCGGGAGCAGCGCAAACTGGCGATACAGCGACCCGCGAATGGCGGTATGCATATCGAGATGGCTACGGTTGACCGGACCCGCCGCATCGGCGGCGCGATAGAAGGCCTGCACCGCTTGCTCCAGCGCAAAAGCCCGCCGCGACTCATTCCCCGGGGTGACCGCCAGATGGCGGCCGCCGAACAGGCGATTCAGGTCGTTGTGCAGATAGCGGCGTGCGGCGCGGATCGCCGGCAGGTTACCAAAGACGATCAGCAGCGCCTGAGTGAGCGGCTGCCGCCCCTGGCTCAGATCGTGGGTCAACTGCAGCAGCAGCTCCGTCGGCGCGGTCTCATTGCCATGCACGCCCGCGGAGAGGATCGTCGCCTGGCGCCACGGCGCCGTCGGCAGCAACTGCAGGATCCCCTCGCCCAGCCAGCGGGCCTCGATGCCCGCCGGGAAGCTCCACTCCTGCAGGCGGCAGTGCAGTAAATCGTTAACCAGGTGCTCCATCTGCCGCTCCTTAACGCTGAAAATCATAGACCGCGCCCAGGCGCAGGATCTGCGTCAGCTCATCCAGCGCCTGATAAACCTCGCGCAGCAGCTGCGGGTCCGCCAGATCGCGGGCGTGCAGCCGGTCGCGATAGTGTTTTTCCACCCATGCCGTCAGCTGCTGATAACGCTCGTCGTTCATCAGACTGTGGGCGTTGACCGCCTGGCGTTCAGCCTCGTTGAGCACTACCCGCAGCCGCAGACAGGCCGGGCCGCCGCCGTTGCGCATGCTTTCCCGCAGGTCAAAGACCGCCACTTCATCGATCGGCGATGCGCTGTCGGCGGCGAGGTCGCTCAGATAGCGCCAGACGTTTTCCCGCTGGCGGCACTCCTCCGGGACCACGATCAGCATCTTGCCGTCAGGTTTACTCAGCAGCTGGCTGTTGAACAGGTATGAGGCCACCGCGTCATCGAGCGACACCCGCTCGTCCGGCACTTCCACGCTGGTGAACGGGATATCCAGACTGTCGCTTTTAGCCCGTAGCGTCGCCAGCACCGTCGCCTGATCGACAAACGCCTGCTGATGGTGGAACAGCACATGGCGATTGCTGACCGCGATGACGTCGTTGTGAAACACGCCGCGATCGATAGCCTGCGGCGCCTGCTGGGCAAACACCGTGTAGCGCGGATCCAGCTGATGCAGGCGGGCCACCGCCTCGCTGGCCTCGAGGGTCTGCCGCGCCGGATACTTCACCGGGGCGATCCCGCCGCTGGCGCGTCGACCGTAGACAAAAAACTGCACCCCCTGTCGGTCATACTCCCGGCAGAAGCGGTTATGGTTGGCTGCCCCTTCATCGCCGAGGTCGCCATGCTGCGGCAGCGCCGCATGGTGGGCGAAGTAGCGCGGATCGGCGAACGTGGCGCCCAGGATCGCCGAGGTGGTGGGCGCCTCCTGCATACGGTGCAGCTTATTGTTCAGGTTGGCGACGGTGAAATGGACTTTGCCATCGGCGCTGTCCGCCGACGGTGAGACGGTCGCCGCATTGGCGGTCCACATCGACGAGGCGGAGCTGAAGGCGGAGAGCAGCTGCGGCGCCGCGTGGGCCGCCTGCCGGATGACCTGCTCATCGCTGCCCTGGAAACCGACTTCGCGCAGCAGACGTAGATTCGGACGCGGCTGCGGCGGCAGAATGCCCTGCACGAATCCGCGATCGGCAAGGGCTTTCATTTTATACAGCCCCTGCAGCGCCGCCTTTTTAGGGTTAGAGAGACCATCGCGGTTATTTTGCGAGGCTTCATTGCCGACGGAGAGTCCGGCGTAGTGGTGCGTCGGGCCGACCAGGCCATCAAAGTTTGCTTCAAAACCAGACATATGTCCTCACAGGATCCGTTATCAGAATGGCAGGCCCGGCGATACCGTCGCCGGGAGCGTCAGCGTATCGCTGACCAGAGAGGCCATCGGCCAGGCACAGTAATCAGCGGCGTACCACGCTGCCGCGCGATGGTTGCCGGAGGCGCCCACCCCGCCAAACGGCGCTTTACTCGAGGCGCCGGTCAGCGGCTTGTTCCAGTTGACGATCCCGGCCCGCGCCTCGTCCGCCAGCTGGTCAAACTGCGCCGCGTCGCTGGAGATCAGCCCGACGGCCAGGCCATAGCGGGTCTGGTTGGCAAGGCGGATGGCCTCCGGGAAATCGTCATAACGGATAACCGTCAGCAGCGGGCCAAAGTATTCTTCATCCGGCACCTCGATACCGGTGACGTCGACGATCCCCGGCGTCAGCACCGTGGAGCGCGGGTCGGGCTGGCGCATGCGCAGCAGCACCTTGCCGCCGAGCCCCTCCAGTTTTTGCTGCGCCGCCAGCATGTTCTGCGCGGCGTCGAGAGAAATCACTCCGCCCATAAACGGCGCGGGCTGGTCATCCCACTTGCCGGCGCGGATCTGCGCGCTGGCCGCGACCAGCCGCTGCAGCAGCGCATCCCCCTGCTCGCCGCGCGGCACGATCAGCCGGCGCGCGCAGGTGCAGCGCTGCCCGGCGGAGATAAACGCCGACTGGATAATCACATGCAGCGCCGCATCGACATCGGCCACGTCGGCGACGATCAGCGCGTTGTTGCCGCCCATCTCCAGCGCCAGCATCTTCTCCGGCTGGCCGCCGAAATAGCGATGGAAGTGGAAACCCGCCGCCGCGCTGCCGGTGAACAGTACGCCGTCGATATCACGATTTTCCAGCAGCGCCTGGCCAGTGGTTTTTCCGCCCTGCAGCAGATTGATCACCCCGTCAGGGACGCCCGCCTGCTGCCACAGCTGGACGGTCATTTCGGCGGTGGCCGGCGTCAGCTCGCTGGGTTTAAACACGATGGTATTCCCGGCAATCAGTGCCGGAATGATGTGCCCGTTGGGCAGGTGGCCCGGGAAGTTGTAGGGACCAAAGACCGCCATCACGCCATGCGGTTTGTGGCGCAGCTGTGCTTTTCCGTCCGGCAGCGTCGACTCGTGAAAGCCCGTCCGCTGGTGATAGGCCTCGATGGAGATCGCGGCCTTGCCGATCATCGCCTGCACTTCGGTGCGGGTCTCCCACAGCGGCTTGCTGGTCTCCCGGGAAATCAGGGTCGCCAGCGCCTCTTTATGTGTCTCCAGCAGCGCGGCAAAACGCTCCACCACGGCAATACGCTCGGCCAGCGGCCGGTGCGACCAGGGGTAAAATGCCGCGCGCGCCGCGGCGCAGGCCGCCTGGACGTCGTCGGCACCCGCGCTGGCCGCCTGCCACAGCAGCGACTGATCCTCCGGGGCCAGTTTGCTCATCGTTGCCCCACTGCCCGCCTGCCACTGCCCGGCTATAAACTGTGCTTTTACCGCCATGATCTGTTTTCCTCTGGATTCAGGGTTACCGTATAAACGCGGTCGGTTTCACTGACCTGCAGCGCGTCCAGCGCGGCGGCGTCCAGTGAGACCTGCTCTTCGTGGGCCACCAGCAGCGCCCGGAAATTGTCGAACTGACCGTTGGCGACGAGCGTCGGCGCCGGCAGGGCGCCCATCAGCTGCTGGGCCGGCAGGCACTGGCTGTCGCGCACGGCGCGGATCTGATCGGTGTTCGCCTCCAGCACCGGTCCGGCATCGAAAATATCCACCGAGCCGCGCCAGCTGAATCCCTCTTTCTCGAGGATCGCCCGCGCCGGGGCGGTATTGGGATGCACCTGACCGATGACCTCGCGGGCCGCTTCCGGCAGCAGTGATATATAGATCGGGTAAGCCGGCATCAGTTCGGCAATAAAGGTTTTCATGCCGGTGCCGGTCAGCCGGTCAGCATCGGCAAACGGGATGTCGAAGAAGTGATGGCCCAGCGCATCCCAGAACGGCGACTGCCCCTGCTCATCGCTGCAGCCGCGCAGTTCGGCAAACAGGTACGGGGAAAACCACTCGCGGAAGGCGGCGATAAATAAAAAGCGCGCCTTGGAGAGCAGCAGACCATTGCGGTTGCGCTGATAGGCCGGGTCGAGAAACAGCGTACACAGTTCGCTGTGCCCGGTGTGGTCATAGCTGAGATTAAGCAGCTCCTGAGGCTTATAGACTCCCAGCGCTTTCGAGGCGCGAACCGTTTTCTGAATGCGAAAATTGTAAAACGGCTCGTCCAGGCCCACCGCGACCTCAATGGCGCTCACCCCCACCACCCGCGCCAGCGCGGTGTCTTCCAGCACAAACAGGAAACCCTGCTGGCCGCGCGGCAGTTCGCCGGCGAAGGTCTCGATACTGCGCTGGATACGGGCGGCCAGGCGCCCGGCATCATGCGGTAAGGAGGTCATGCCGACCCCCGCCCGCGCGGCAAGGCGGACGATGTCGTCGAGATCGTTTTCCCGTACGGGACGAAATAGCATCACAGGCCGTCCTCCCGGTTAGCGGGTTAAGCGAGCAACGGCGCGATCAAGGCGCACGAAGGCTTCCGCAATATCCGCCAGCGGGATATTGAGCGCCGGCGCGAAGCGCAGCACGTCCGGGCCGGCAATCAGGGCGATCAGCCCCTCTTCCGCCGCCAGGTTGGTCAACGTTTTGGCCTTGCCGCGCAGCGGCCCCGCCAGCTCAGCGCCGATCAGCAGACCGGTGCCGCGCACGGCGCTGAACGCATCGTAACGGGCAGAGATCGCATTCAACTGGTCAACAATCAGCGCATGGCGCTCGCCAACGCCCGCCAGCAGCGGCACATCGAGATGGGCCAGCACGGCGTTAGCGACGGTCGCC
Source organism: Klebsiella sp. PK18 (assembly GCF_057784655.1). NCBI lineage: Bacteria > Pseudomonadati > Pseudomonadota > Gammaproteobacteria > Enterobacterales > Enterobacteriaceae > Klebsiella > Klebsiella sp. PK18. Next base: position 2,978,158 of record NZ_CM173493.1, read on the forward strand.
GCCAGCGGGTTGCCGCCGAAGGTGGTGCCATGGGTGCCGGGCTGGAAGACCTGCGCCCAGGCCTCTTTCGCCAGCATCGCGCCGATTGGGAAGCCGCCCCCCAGCCCTTTGGCGCTGGTGAGGATGTCCGGGACGACGTTGTAGTGCTGGTAGGCGTAGAGATGGCCGGTACGGCCCGCCCCGGTCTGCACCTCATCGAATATCAGGGTCGCGTGATGGCGATCGCAGAGGGTGCGCAGCGCCTGGAGGAACGCCGGGTCAGCGGGTATCACGCCGCCTTCGCCGATGATCGGCTCGACGATCACCGCACAGGTGCGCGAAGAGATGGCCGCGGTGACCGCCTCGATGTCGTTATAGGGCAGATGGGTAATGCCCTGCGGCAGCGGAGCATAATCGCTGGAATATTTCGGCTGGCCGCCGACGGAGACGGTGAACAGCGTCCGGCCATGGAAGGCATGGTTGAAGGCGATGATTTCGCTTTTTTCACCACCAAACTTATCGTGAGCGTATTTCCGCGCCAGTTTGAGAGCGGCCTCGTTGGCTTCGGCGCCGGAGTTGCAGAAAAACACCTTATCGGCAAAGGTCGACTGCACGAGGGTTTTCGCCAGCTGCAGCACCGGCTCGTTGGTATAGCCATTGCCGATATGCCACAGTTTCGCCAGTTGATCCTGCAGGGCCTGAGCCAGCGCCGGATGGGCATGGCCTAAGGCATTCACCGCAATGCCGCCCGCCATATCGATATACTCTTTCCCCTGCTGGTCCCAGACGCGGGAACCCGCCGCCCTGACCGGAATAAACGGCGCGGGGGCAAAACAGGGAACCAGGTAAGCGTCAAAATCTTCGCGAGTCATAGTGCCTGACATCATTCATCTCCGGAACGTAAGACGACGGAAAACGCTCCCGCCGCGTTGGACAATCGACATTAACCCTGACCCTCGGCTTATTTTGGGCACGAGCGCGCCCGCTGTGATGGCAAAAATATTCACCACAGGAAAAATAAGCCCTATTTATTTTGCGGGTATTTGTTAATTCATGGTTAACGTCATGTTGTTGTGTGGGCTAATGCTGGCCTGTGAACAATAAGATTGTCAATACGGGTGGAAGCAATTTATTCACTTTTTGAAGATCATCAAGATAATGAAAAACATAGAAAAAATATTTTTCTATGCACTTAAGTGAATAAAAAGTGAATTAAAATGCACAGCTTGTAGGTGGTTGGCGTGCGTAGTTATTCACTTAAAAAATAAAAAATCTAACAAAAATTTAAAAATCGGAATTGCCGTCAAATACCGCTTTATAAAATTGGTGATACCATTCATTGCACAGAGTTTACTGCTGTAGCTATTCCACGGTTTTACACGACATAAATAACACTGAGAAACAGGACTCTTATGGAAAAGTTATCTTACGCATCTGAAAGTAGTACATCTCCATGGACCACCTACCTGCGCCAGATCGACCGTGTCGCGCCTTATCTCGGCGATCTTGCCTACTGGGTGGAAACCCTGCGCCATCCGAAGCGTGCGCTGATCGTCGACATTCCTGTGCAAATGGACGACGGCACCATCCGCCACTTCGAGGGCTATCGCGTTCAGCACAATCTGTCGCGTGGACCGGGTAAAGGTGGTGTTCGCTACCATCCGGATGTCGATCTTAACGAAGTCATGGCACTTTCTGCCTGGATGACCATTAAGTGCGCCGCGGTCAATATTCCTTACGGCGGGGCCAAAGGCGGCATTCGCGTCGACCCCTTCTCACTGTCAGAAGGTGAACTGGAGCGTCTGACCCGCCGCTACACCAGCGAAATCGGCATTATTATCGGGCCGCAGAAAGATATTCCGGCGCCGGACGTCGGCACCAACGGTAAAGTGATGGCATGGATGATGGACACCTACTCCATGAACCATGGCACCACCATTACCGGCGTGGTCACCGGCAAACCGATCCACCTCGGCGGCTCCCTCGGCCGTGAAAAGGCCACCGGGCGTGGCGTATTTGTCACCGGCCGGGAAGTGGCTCGTCGCGCCGGTATCGAAATTGAAGGCGCCAAAGTCGCGCTGCAGGGCTTTGGTAACGTCGGTAGCGAAGCAGCCCGCCTGTTCGCCGGCGTCGGCGCCCGCGTGGTGGTCATTCAGGATCATACCGCGACCCTGTATAACGAAGGCGGGATTGATATGGCCGCCCTCACCGCCTGGCAGGCGGAGAAAAAGCAGATTGCCGGTTTCCCTGGCGCCCAGGAGATCGATAAAGACGCCTTCTGGACCACCCCGATGGACATTCTGATCCCGGCGGCACTGGAAGGGCAAATCACCCGCGAGCGCGCGGAGAAGCTGACCTGCAAACTGGTGCTGGAAGGGGCCAACGGCCCAACCTATCCGGAAGCGGACGACGTGCTGGCTGAACGCGGTGTGATCGTGGTTCCGGACGTTATCTGTAACGCCGGCGGGGTGACCGTCAGCTATTTTGAGTGGGTGCAGGATATGGCCAGCTTCTTCTGGAGCGAAGAAGAGATCAACGCCAAGATGGACCGCATCATGACCGACGCCATTATTCACGTCTGCGATAAAGCCGCCGAGAAAGCGTGTACGCTGCGTACCGCCGCCTATATCGTGGCCTGCGAGCGCATCCTGATGGCGCGTAAAGACCGCGGCATCTACCCGGGCTGATCCCCGTCAGGGTGTGAATCAGGGGGTGGCGTAGCGCCGCCCCCTTTTTTTCGCTATCGTGCCGTCAACCGCCGTTAGACCACAGCACCGGCCATCCCCGACGCTGCGACTCCGCCAGCAGCGCCGCGCACGGATTGACCGCGCAGGGGTTGCCAACCAGCGCGAGCAGCGGCAGATCCGAGATATGGTCCCCAAAGGCATAGCACGCCGCCAGCGGCTGGCCCCGTTCCTGCGCGTAGCGTTGAGCATGCAACGCCTTATGTTCGCCAATGGCGGTCCGCCAGAGTTCCCCGGTATAGTGTTCGTCAACCACCACCGGCTCTGAACACAGGGCATGCTCCACCCCCAGCGCCGCCATCGCCGGCCAGAGAATGTCGGTCATCGATCCGGAGACAAACACCACGTCATCCCCGCGCGCCTGATGTTGCCGGAGGATCGCCACCACCTCACGGTGAAAACCGTACCCACCTTCGCGATACAGTGCCTCAGCAACCGCCCGTACCTGGGCGCGCGGCTCATGGCGAAACAGCGAATAGTAGTAGCGATTGATTGCCTCCCGCGGTTGACCCGCTTTGCTAAGCGCCTGGAGCTGGCGGACAATCGCCGCGGCCGTCAAACCGCACTGCAGCGGATATTCCTCGGCATAGCGGTGCAGAAACAGGAACATACTTTTGCCGGTAATCAGCGTTTCATCCACGTCAAAAAAGGCGATGCTCATCCCCGTCCCCCTGCTCAATACTGACCAGATAATGTTGATGGCAGAGCGCCGCCTGCTCACACTCCTTACGAGTAATGTAGTTCAGGTCATAGACGCTGAAGCTAAAGCCGACTTCCGCTTTGCGGGTGCCGGTCTGGTCAAAACCGACCGAACACTCGCAGGTAAAGCGGCCGTGGGCTGAGCTTTTGCGCGACACCACATTCAGCACAATGGTCACCGGCAGCGGGAAAACAAAGCTGGAAAAAGCTACCTGCAGCGAGCTCAGCGTGAAGTACTTCTCGTCCATCGCCACGCCCGCCTCCGCCAGCAGAAATTTCTCCGAGGTGGCGATGATGGTTTGCCGCGCCGCCTCGATCAGCACCATCCCCTGGATGTGTTGCCCGGTCTGGTGGTCGCAGAGCAGCTCCGAGGCGTCCTGCAGGATCAGACGCGCGCAATAGCTATCTTCATCGCGTTTTTCCGGCGAGGTGATGAGGATGTTCTCTTTTTTACGTTTATGCACCAGCCGCTGATGATCGCGGTTGTTTTGATAATAGAGATCCTGCAGATTGACGATCTGGCGGATTTTATCCGGATAGTGCTGACGAATAATGCAGACCGTGCGGGAGATGTCGTCGAGCTGCACGCCCTGACCAATGACGATTTTATCGACGCCGGCGAGCTCGCCGCTCCAGACAAAACGCTCAAACTCGTTGACGGTCAGCACGTTCTGATGCCGCCGGGCAAAATCGGTAAATTTCTCACCCACCACAATTAATTTTTCCATGGCGCTTGTCTCCTCAGATCGCTTTCACAATTAACGCAATACCCATCCCGCCGCCGATACACAGCGAGGCCAGGCCGGTCGGTTTATTCTCCCGGCGCAGCGCGTGCAGAAGGCTCACGACAATCCGGGTTCCGGAACTGCCGAGCGGGTGCCCGAGGGCAATCGCGCCGCCGTTGACGTTCAGGCGGGCGGCTATCTCCTCCGCCGTCATCTGATGCTCGCGGGCCAGCCCCTTGACCACCCCCAGCACCTGCGCGGCAAAGGCTTCGTTAATTTCCAGTCGCGCCATATCGCTGAGCTGAAACCGCCCGCGGCGCAGGGCGCACGTCATGGCCGGCAGCGGCCCAAGCCCCATCATCGCCGGGTCGACGCCGCCCTCGCCGAAGGAGACTATCTCAGCCAGCGGCCGCAGGCCGTACTGCGCAACGGCGCGCGCCGAGGCGAGGATCACTGACGCCGCGCCGTCGTTCAGCCCCGAGGCGTTGCCCGCCGTGACGCTCCCGTCGCGACGAAAAGCCGGTTTCAGCGCCGCCAGCTGGTCGGCGCTAAGGTCATGGCGGATCTGCTCATCCTCGCGGACCACGCTGACGCCCCGCTTCCCGCTGACCGTCACCGGCACTATCTCCTCGGCAAAATGGCCGGCGCGGCTGGCGGCGGAGGCTTTTTGATGGCTGTCCAGCGCGTACTGGTCCTGTTCTGCGCGCGAGATCTGTTCATGCGCGGCGATGGCCTCCGCCGTTTCCCCCATCGGAATATGCAACAGCGGATCGGTTAAGCCATCGCTCTGGATCAGATCCTCGCTGCTGAACGCGCCAAATTTCACGCCGCCCCTTATCTCTCCCCGCAGCAAAAACGGCGCCTGGCTCATGTTTTCCATCCCGCCAGCGACGACCATGTCGGCATAACCGCTCTGGATATGGATCGCCCCTTCGGTAATACTTTTCATGCCGCTACCGCAGATCATATTCAGGGTGTAAGCCGGCTTTTGCACCGGGATCCCCGCCCGCAGCGCGACCTGACGCGCCGGCCCCATCCCCTGCCCGGCGGCGAGGACGCAGCCGCAGATCACTTCGTCAATCCACGCCGGGTCAATCCCGGCCTGCTGCAGGTTGTGGCGGACGGTGAGCGCGGCCAGTTCCACCGCAGAGACCGTTTTCAGGGCGCCAAGAAAACGCCCCACCGGCGTACGGCAGGCCGCGACGATATACACTTTATTCATGATTATTCCATTACGTAGAGCGAGGAAAGATACTGCGATGTCCCGGCTTCGCTGCCGGTAAAGCCCACATAGCCATCGGGATTGATCACCGCATAGTCATCGCGGCCAATCTGTAGCGCCTCGAGAAACGCCTCGTCCGCCGGGTCAAGGGCGCAGAATATAAACCAGCCGCCAGGTTTCAGGCGGGATAAGGGAGGACAGTCGACGCGCGCGGAAAAGACCACGACCTTACCGCTGGCGAAGGCGTCATAACTGTTGCGAAACGTCGCCTGCGGCGAGGTAAAGACGTACCACGGAACATGGTGGCCCATCAGGCCGTTCGGGTGAGCGCACTGCGGCGCGGCAAAGCCGGCGTACTGCAGCGGCAGCTGGTGGCGATAATAGTGACGATTGCAAAACTCCGGAAAGTAGACCGCGTCGATATGATTTTTCGGCACCAGACCGGCAATCAGGCCGGTATCGTGATCGGTGGCATGCAGCACGCCGCTCACCGCGGCGAAGCGCTCGGTGCGATAGGATGCCAGCAGCCGGTCGCTGGCGACGCCATGCAGGTAAAAGGCCAGCTTCCAGGCCAGGTTAATCGCATCCTGAATACCGGTATTCATCCCCTGCCCGCCAATCGGACTGAACAGATGGAAAGCATCGCCTGCCAGTATGATATTGTGCTGCAGATTGTCATCGGCGATCCGGTTATAGAAGTTGGCGCTGGAGGACCAGGTCAGCGCCTGCGCCGGAGGAACCTCGGGGCAGAAGCGCGCCAGCGCCACGTTGATCTCCTGCAGATCCGGCACCGGACGCGGCGACGGTAATCGACCGGCTCTTTTAATCACGATCCTGACCTGATTGTCCGGCATGGGCAGAAAGATCAGAAAGCCCAGCTCGTCAATATAGTAAGAGGTTCCCGGGAGCGTCGCCGCGCTGGCGAACTGCACGTCCGCCATTACAAAATGCAGCGGGTAATCATGGCCGCTAAAGCCAATCCCGGCCAGCTCCCGGACGGTGCTGGCCGCGCCGTCGGCGCCGATAATATAGTCATAAGTAGCGGAACAGGCCCGGCGGGCATCGTCGAGCAGAGAGACGTGATAGCGCCCTTCCTCCCGCCGCCAGGAGACCAGCTGATGTCCGCGTTTCACCAGTTGACCGGCCTCGGCCAGCGCCGTTTCAAGGATCTTCTCCGTCCGCGGCTGCGGGATACTGACATGGAAGGGATAGCAGGTGGGGAGATGGCGGTTATCAATATGCAGAAACTTGCGGTTTTTATACCAGGCGTAAATTGACGGAACCTGCTTGCCCTGGGCGGTCAGCTCCCCGGCAAGGGCTAAGCCGTGGAAGGCTTTAATCGTCGCCGGACTGACGCTCAGCGCTTTGGACCAGGTGGTGCTGTGTGTATTTTTATCAATAATATCAAAATCAATTCCATACTTATTCAGATAGCAGCCAATGATTAACCCTACCGGGCCGGCGCCAACAATGAGTACTTTTTTCACGATCGAGCCTCTCTGTATGCCCCCAGGGGGGCATACGCGTGTTGCCTGGGTGCAGGGTGAGTTAGGGGTAGATATCGTCGGCCAGACGGCGATCGCCGGCGACATTGCAGATATGCCAGTAGGGATAAGGCTTCTCTTTTTCGCTCACGCTGTTGAGGATCGCCGCCTCCTCGTCGCTCAGCGTCCAGTTCAGTGCCGCCAGGTTATCCTCCAGCTGGGCGAGTTTGGTCGCGCCGATCACCAGCGATGTGATCCCCGGGCGGGTACGCAACCAGTTGAGCGCCACCTGCGCCACGCTGGCGTTGCGCTGACGGGCAATCTCCTGCATCACTTCCAGAGTCTGCCAGGCTTGTTCGCGATTGGCGATCGGCGCCGACTCAAACGGGGTGGCGTTCGCCAGCCGACTGCCCTCAGGAAACGCCTGATTGCGAGGGTATTTACCGGTGAGGAAGCCCCCGGCCAGCGGGCTCCAGACGGTGATGCCGACGTTCTGATCGACGCTGAGCGGGATAATCTCATGCTCCAGTTCTCGCGCGGCGATATTGTAATAGCCCTGATAGATGCAGAATTTTTCCAGTCCGAGGCGCTCTGAGATCCCCAGCGCCTTCGCCAGCTGCCAGGCCGCGTAGTTGGAGACCCCGATGTAGCGAATTTTCCCGGCGCGAATCAACGCATCCAGCGTCCGCAGGGTATCCTCCAGCGCGGTGCGCGGATCGAACCCGTGGAGATGATAGATATCGATATAATCCGTTTTCAGCCGCTGCAGGCTGGCGTCGACGGCATTAATAATATGGTAGCGCGACGCCCCCAGCGCGTTCGGATTGGGGTCGGTCTGCCAGCGTCCTTTGGTGCCGATAATCACCTGCTGGCGTTTCCCCTTCAGCGCGTTACCGAGCAGCTCTTCGCCCTGGCCGTTTTTATAACAGTCCGCGGTATCAAAAAAGTTAATCCCGGCGTCCAGCGCTTTGTACACCAGATCGTATGCCGTATGCTCAGGCACCACGCCGAATTCCGACCAGTTGCGTCCCGGCGCGCCGAGAAAGGCCCCTTTTTCACCAAACGTCATGGCGCCAAAACAGAGCTCTGACACCGACACCCCGGTGGAACCTAAATACCGATACTTCATGCTTGACTTCCTTTTAAAGGTGACAACGTCACACTAGCGATAACAAATCCGCTGGCGGTCAGGCATGCACCGGCCAGGGGAATATGCGAGAGGGAGACGCCGGCGGTGAGCAACAGCCCACCAAACCAGGCGCCAGCGGCATTGCCGAGGTTAAAGGCGGCGATATTGCACGAGGAGACCATGCTTTTGCCGGTCTCACTGCTGTCCAGCGCCTGCATCTGCAGCGGCGGAATGGTGGAGAACATCGCCGCCCCCAGCAGAAACACCGCCGCGCAGGCGCCGGGTAGCGTCTGAATGGCGAACGGAAAGAGGCACAGGACGACGATAAGCAAGGCCAGGGTCAGCAGCAGCGCCCGGCGGACCCCACCGTCGGTCAGGCGGCCGCCGAGGTGATTCCCGGCGACCATCCCGACGCCAAACAGCACCAGCACCGGTGGAATGAGATGTTCGCTCATCCCGGTGACGGTTTTCAGCATGGGCGCAATGTAGGTAAAGGCGGCGAAGACGCCGGAAAACCCGAGCGCGGTGATCAGCAGGCTGCGCAGCACCGTCGGATGGCGCAGCACCTTCAGCTCGTCGCGGATCCGACTCTGCACCGCCGGTTGGGCCTGACGGCCGGGCACCAGGGCAATGACTGCCAGGGCGGAAAGAATTCCAATCAGCGTGACCATAAAGAAGGTGTAGCGCCAGCCAAGGTATTGCCCTACCCAGGCGCCGAGGGGCACGCCCAGAATATTGGCCAGGGTGGCGCCGAGAAAGACGGCGGAGACCGCCGAAGCCCGTTTATCCACCGGCGCCAGCTCCGCGGCATAGACCGAACTGATGCCGAAGAATGAGGCGTGAGCTAAGGCGGTTATTACCCGGAAAATAATGAGCATGGTCATATTACCGGCAATACCGCAACCTAAATTACCGATGGAAAATAAGATCATCAGAAATAACAACGCCGGTTTTTTGGGGTAGCGGCTTAATAGCGGTGTGAGGAGCGGCGCGCCAATCACCACCCCACAGGCATAAGCGGTAATAGACCAGGCGGCAAGCGTAATGGATATATGAAAATCATGGGCCACATCAAGTAATAATCCCATAATCACAAATTCGGTGGTACCAATACCAAATGAGCCCACGGAAAGCGCATAAACTGCCGCAGGCAATCCCGCCGTACGGGAAACAGCAATAGTCATAAGTAACCTCATCTCCCGCCAGGGCGGCGGGAGAATAGTATTCAGGGGGTTATTTTTCGATTAAGTTAAAGTCGACCTGGTTATAGCGTAAGCCAGTGACGTTATCGGGAGTGAAAATATCTTCGATGGTGAGAATATCCTCAGGAGAGAGGGTAATATTCGCGGCTCCGGCATTATCACGCAGATGGGCAATTTTTCTCGCCCCCGGGATAGGCACGATATCCTCGCCTTTGCTCATGACCCAGGCAAGGGCAATCTGCGCAAGGGTCGCGTCATAGCGCGTGGCCACCTGCTGCAGGCGCTCAAGCAGCAGCTGGTTTTTGCGCATGGTCTCGGCCTGGAAGCGCGGCAGATTGCGGCGGAAATCATCCTCAGCGAAGACGCCAGGATCGGTGATTTTTCCCGTCAGGAAACCGCGCCCCAGCGGGCTGTATGGGACAAAGCCCACCCCCAGCTCGCGGCAGGCGTTGAGAATACCGGCCTCCGGCTCGCGGGTCCACAGCGAGTATTCCGTCTGCACGGCGGTAATCGGATGCACCTTGCAGGCCCGGCGCAGCGTCTGGGCTGAGACTTCCGACAGTCCGATATGGCGAATTTTCCCCTCTTTAACCAGGTCGGCCATGGTGCCCACCACGTCTTCCACCGGCACCGCCGGATCGACGCGGTGCTGATAGAGCAGATCGATGGTCTCGATATTCAGCCGCTTCAGCGACCCTTCCACTGACTCGCGAATATGTTCCGGACGGCTGTCGACGCCGGCCATGCGTTCCAGTCCCTGGCCGGTCGGCAAAATACGAAAACCAAACTTGGTGGCAATCTGCACCTTATCGCGGATACCTTTTATCGCTTTCCCGACAAGAACTTCATTATCGAAAGGACCATACACTTCGGCAGAATCCAGGAAGGTCACGCCCATGTCCACCGCGGCATGAATCGTATTAATCGCCTGCGACTCCTCGGCGCCGCCGTAGGCGAAACTCATTCCCATACACCCGAGACCCAATGCGGAAACCTGGAACTTCTCTTTTCCGAGATAACGTGTTTTCACCTTATTTTCCTTACGTGCTGAATGTTATTAAATATATACTTCCCTTTTACATTGATAACAATTAATCTATTCCGAACGCGGTGTTAGCTGGAAATTAACAATGAAAACCTTGCCGGATTTGCAACAAATTGAAATATTAATACTCATAGTGAAACATGGCAGTTTTCGCCAGGCCGCCAGGGCATTAAATCTTTCACCACCGGCCCTCACCAGCGCTATTAATCATCTGGAAGAAAAGTTAGGCGTACGCCTGCTGAATCGCTCGACGCGCAGTTTGTCATTAACTGCCGTGGGTGAGGAATTTCTTAATAATATGACGCCGGTGGTCAATGATTATCGCCGGGTGGTTGACAGCCTGAATTATCATCGCCTGACGCCGGAAGGCGTGGTGAAAGTCAATTTACCGCGTATTGTTCTTGACCTGTTTTTTCAACACTATTTTATTGCCTTTAAAACCGCCTATCCCGATGTAACGCTCGAACTGTATACCACCGATCGGAAAGTCAATATTATTGAGTCCGGTTTTGACGCCGGTATTCGCTATTCGCAGGATGTGCCCAAAGATATGATTGCCATCCCCTTTGGCGAGAAGCTGTCGCTGATCCCGGTGGCCAGCCCGGCCTATATCCGCGAGGCCGGCGAGCCCGACACCCCGCAGTCGCTGGTCAATTTCCGCTGCATCAACCGCTGTTTTCCCAGCGGCGAAAAGTACCGTTGGGAGTTTATTAGCCCCAGCGGTGAGCCCAGCGAAGTTTCGGTCAGAGGCGATCTGGTCGTTGATTCCGATACGGCGATGATCCAGGCGGCGGAGAGCGGATTAGGCATCGCCTTTGTCTATCAGTCGCTGGTGACGCAGCAGTTGAGCGCAGGCAGCCTGGTCCGTTTGTTACCCGACTACCACTATCCTGCCGACCATTTCTGCGTCTACTACCCGAGCCGGAAACATATACCGGTGCCGCTACGGGCCTTTATCACCTGGGTCATGGCGCAGAATAAGAGCATCCTCAGTGAGTAGAGGGTTCGCGGGTTAACCCATCGCTATTAGCCACAATAAACGCACATACCGTTAACCAATTTTTTTCCTTCGCCTTGAATTATGGCGGTCGCCCGACATAAACTCGTTAGAGCTCTAACGATATTGACAGACGGCCTATGGACAATCGACAGCTTAACTTCTCCCATCTTTTATACCTCACCGCCCATCACTGGCGGCTGGCGGTCAACCGTCGGCTAAAGGACCTTGGCCTGAGCCAGGCCAGTTGGGTGGCGGTCGCGGCCATTGCCCGCCAGCCACAGCCGCTGTCGCAAAGCGAACTGGCGCAGGAGCTGGGGGTAGAGAGTCCGACCATTGTGCCGCTGATCAACCGGCTGGTCGCCCTCGGCCTGGTGGAGCGTGTCACCACCGCCAGCGATAAACGTAAGCGGCTGCTGGTCGCCACCGAGCAGGGAATGGCGCTGTATGAGCAGGTCAAAACGGTGGCGGACGATCTGCGCGAAGAGATCCTGACGGCGATTACCCCGCAGGAGCGGGAGCAAACTCAGCGGGTGCTGGAAAAACTGCTGCGCGAAGTGGAGAAGAAATAATGCCCCGTCGCCAGGATAACCCCTATGCCCCGCATGACTGGGCGCCGCATGAAAAACCAGCCCTGCTTGGCTCGCCCTCGACGCCGCTGCACAGTCCGCAGAAACGTCTCGCCTATGGCGTGGTCGGCCTGCTGGTGTGCCTCACCGGCGCGCTGGGCAACGCGGTGGTCACCGCCAACCTGCAGCTGCTGCAGGGCACCTTCGCCGCCTGGTCGACCGAGATCGCCTGGCTGCCGGCGGTGTACGTCATGACCAACGTCTCCATCAACCTGCTGCTGGTGAAATTTCGCCAGCAGTTTGGGCTGCGCGCCTTTACCGAAGGCTTTCTGGTGCTCTATGTGCTGGTCACCTTTTTCCACCTGTTCGTCAACGATCTCAGCTCGGCGATGATGGTCCGCGCCGCCCACGGCATGGTGGCCGCAGCGCTCAGCTCGCTGGGGATCTACTACCAGGTGCAGGCCTGGCCCGCACGCCACCGCCTGAAAGGGCTAACCATCGGCATCACCGGCTCGTCGCTGGCCATTCCGCTGGCGCGTCTCTTTTCCACCGAACTGCTGCAGATCGATGAATGGCGCGGCCTTTACTTCTTTGAACTGGGGCTGGCGCTGGTGTCGCTGGCCTGCGTCATCGCGCTGAAACTGCCGCCGAGCGATCGTAAAAAGGTGTTCGAGAAGAAGGATTTTATCACCTTCTTTCTGCTGGCGCCCGGCATGGCGCTGGTGTGCGCCGTGCTGTCGCTGGGGCGGCTCGAGTGGTGGTTTGAAGCGCCGTGGATCGGCTGGTCGCTGGCGGCAGCGGTGGTGCTGATCGTCGCCGCTATCGCCTTTGAGCATAACCGCAGCAATCCCCTGCTCAATACCAAGTGGCTCTCCAGCGGCAGCATCGTACGCCTCGGCCTGATTATGCTGCTGATCCGCATCGTGCTGGCGGAGCAAAACACCGGGGTCATCGGCTGGTTGCAGTACGTTGGTCTGCAAAACGAACAGATGACTAACCTCGCATGGTCAATTTTCGCCGGCATTCTGTGCGGGATCATCGCCAGTTGTCTGACGCTCAACCCGCAGAAGCTCTACTGGCCGACCGCCACCGCCCTGGCGCTGATCATGGTAGCCTCGCTGCTCGACAGCCAGTCCAACGCCCTCACCCGTCCGGAACAATTAATGTTCAGCCAGTTTTTACTCGGCTTCGGCAGCGCCTTCTTTCTGGCCCCGGCGATGCTCGCCGGCATTGGCGGCGTGTTTGCCGATCCGCGCAACCTGGTCAGCTTCTCGGTGCTATTCGGCATGAGCCAGAACATCGGCGGTCTGCTGGGGTCGGCGATCCTCGGCACCTTCCAGACCTGGCGGGAAAAATTTCACTCCAGCCAGCTGGCGGACCAGATCACCACCCTGAACCCGCTGATCGTCGAGCGGCTGCAGCAGTATAGCCAGATGTATCAGAGCCAGATCGGCGACAGCACCCTGCTTAACGTTCAGGCCACCACCCTGCTGCAAAACGCCGCGACGCTGCAGGCCAATATTCTCGCCTGGAATGACACCTATCTGCTGACGGCGGCCATCTCCGCCGGCACATTAGTGTGGGTTTTCTGGCGCTTAATTCGCTTACGACTGACCGCCCGTATCGCCTTAAAACGCGCCACCGGCAGCAAATAATTATCATCATTTCATCTCTGGAGTCGTTATGAGTCAGCAGGATGCGGCCAAACAACAGGCCAACACCCGGAACAACATTCGCGTGGTCTCCATTTTTACCGCCGCAGCGATAGGCCTCGTCGGCGTATTAGTGATCCTCTACGCCTGGCAACTGCCGCCGTTCACCCGGCATAGCCAGTTTACCGATAACGCCTATGTGCGCGGGCAGACCACCTTTATCAGCCCGCAGGTCAACGGCTACATCACCGCCGTCAACGTCAAAGATTTCGCAATTGTCCAGCCGGGCGAGGTGCTGTTCCAGATAGACGATCGCATCTATAAGCAGCGGGTGCATCAGGCCCAGGCTACCCTGGCGATGAAGGAGGCCGCGCTGCGCAACAATCTGCAGCAGCGCAAAAGCGCCGAGGCGACGATCGCCAAAAATGAAGCCGCGCTGCAAAACGCCCGCGCGCAGAATCTGAAAATCCAGGCCGATTTAAAACGGGTGCAGGAGCTGACTGCCGATGGTTCGCTGTCGATCCGCGAGCGTGATTCGGCGCGCGCCAGCGCAGCGCAAGGGGCTGCGGATATTGAACAGGCGAAAGCGGCGCTGGAGATGTCGCGCCAGGACCGTGAATCGACCATCGTCAATCGCGATTCGCTGGAAGCCGATGTCGCCAGCGCCAAAGCCGCCCTCGAGCTGGCGCAGATCGACCTGCAGAATACGCAGATCATCGCCCCCACCGGCGGCCAGCTGGGGCAGATCTCGGTACGTCTTGGCGCCTACGTCAGCGCCGGAACCCATCTGACCTCGCTGGTCCCGCCCCAGCACTGGGTGATCGCCAACCTGAAAGAGACCCAGCTTGCCGAGGTGCGTATCGGCCAGCCGGTCACCTTCACCGTCGACGCGCTTAACGGTGAGCGTTTCCATGGCAAGGTGCAGAGCATCTCCCCGGCGACCGGGGTGGAATTCAGCGCCATCTCACCGGACAACGCCACCGGCAACTTCGTCAAGATCGCCCAGCGGATCCCGGTGCGCATTACGGTCAACGACGGGCAGAAGTACAGCGAACACCTGCGTCCCGGTATGTCGGTGCAGGTGACCATTGATACCCGCGCGGAGAAACAGCCATGATCCGCCCGGTCACCCTTGCCGTCATCCTCGCGCTGGTCGGCTGTCAATCCGCCGACGTGCAGCGCGCGCAGCCGACCCTGACCATCCCTGCCGCCTGGCGGGCCGACGTTGGCCCGGCCAGCCCGGTGGAAGGCGTCTGGTGGCGCAATTTTCATGACAGCACGCTCAATCAGTATGTCGACCGGGCGCTGCGCTATAACAGCGATGTGCTGATCGCCCGGGAGCGGGTGAATGAGTATCAGGCGCGGGCCTATGCCGCCGACAGCAGCCTTTTCCCCTCGCTGGACGCCAGCCTGAGCGGTACCCGCGCCCGCGCGCAGTCCGCCGCCACCGGCCTGCCGATCCATAGCACGCTGTACAAAGGCGGCCTGACCGCCAGCTATGATGTTGATATCTGGGGCGCCAACCGCAGCGCGGCCAGCGCCGCCGGAGCCAGCCTCGAGGCGCAAAAAGCCGCTGCAGCCGCGGCCAATTTGAGCGTCGCCAGCTCGGTGGCCCTAGGCTACGTGACCCTGTTGTCGCTGGATGAGCAGCTGCGGGTTACCCAACAGACGCTGAAATCACGGGAAGACGCGTGGCGCCTGGCGAAGCGTCAGTTTGAAACCGGGTATACTTCACGCCTTGAGCTGATGCAGGCAGATTCGGAGCTGCGCTCAACGCGGGCGCAGATCCCGCCGCTACAGCACCAGATTGCGCAGCAGGAAAATGCGCTCAGCGTGCTGCTGGGTGATAACCCCGGCGCGGTAAAACGCGGCGAGTTCGCCCAGCTCACTCCGCTGCGTCTGCCGTCGCAACTGCCGTCCACCTTACTCAACCGCCGCCCGGATATCGTACAGGCTCAGCGTCAGCTGGTGGCCGCCGATGCCACCCTGGCCTCGTCGCAGGCGCAGCTGCTGCCGTCTATCAACCTCACCGCCACCGGCAGCCTGCAGGATCGTACACTGCCGGACCTGCTGGACAACCCGCTGCGGCTGTGGAGCGTCGGCGGCAGTATTTTGGCGCCGCTGCTTAACCGCCAGGCGTTAAATGCCCAGGTGGATGTCTCCATGGCCCAGCGCAACCAGGCGCTCTATAGCTACGAGAAAACGGTGCGCGGCGCGTTCAAAGAGGTGAATGACAGCCTTGACGCCATTAGCCGCTACGGTGAACAGCTGACCGAACTGCAGGGGCAGGTGGCGGTGGCGGAGGAAACATTGCGCATTGCGCAGAACCGCTACCGTAACGGCTACTCTTCGTATCTGGATGTGCTTGATGCCCAGCGAACACTGTTCTCCACCCAGTTGAGCGTGGTGCAGGTGAAAAACAACCTGCTGCTGGCGCAGATCGATCTGTACCGGGCGCTGGGAGGCGGCTGGATGAACGCGTGAATACCCTGTGCGCGCCGGCCCACAACCGTGGAGAGCGCAGAAACCCATATTCAGGCCGGTGTAGCGCAGCGCTACCCGGCAACAACCACCGGGGAGTCAATCTATGCAACAACAGTGGTCTGCCGTCGATAATTTCATGATTTCTTCGCTTATTCCTGAAGATGACGTACTGAGTCAGGTACTGGAAAACAACAAACGCGCCGGGCTACCTGAACATGATGTTGCGGCCAATCAGGGGCAACTTCTGGCGCTGTTGGTGCGCATAACGCAGGCGCGGCGGATCCTGGAAATTGGCACGCTCGGCGCCTATAGCGCTATCTGGATGGCGCGCGCGCTGCCCGCCGACGGAAAGCTGATTACCCTCGAGGCCGATCCTGGCCATGCCGGGGTGGCGCGCCAGAATATCCGCCTTGCGGGGCTAAACGAGCGCATTGAACTCATTGAAGGACCGGCGCTGAACACGCTGGAAAATTTCGCGGATGTGCAGCCGTTCGACCTGATCTTTATTGATGCCGATAAACCTAATAATCCTCGCTATCTGGAGTGGGCGCTGCACTATTCGCACCCCGGGACGCTGATCGTGGGCGATAACGTGGTGCGCGATGGCGAAGTGATTAACGGACAAAGCGATGATGCGCGCGTGCAGGGCGTGCGTCGGTTTATCGAAATGATCGGGGATAACCCGCGGCTCACTGCCACCGCGCTGCAGACGGTGGGCATCAAGGGATGGGATGGGTTTACGCTGGCGCTGGTGAATGGGTAAGATCCGGGCGGCCTGATGCCCTCATCCCGGCCCTCTCCCCCAGGGAGAGGGAGAAAACCCGCGCCGGGACGCGTCACCAGCGGCATTCGTCCGCTGACGATCATTGGGGATAATACGTATACTGATAGTGCAGAGACGCGTCGCTTTTTCCGCCGTATCCTTCATGCTCGCCATATTCCCCGGTACAGTTCCCCTCGGGGTCCCAGCCTAAACAGCGCGACTGGTGTTTTGTACTATACGTGGTGGTTCTTTCCTCGGATAACCACCGCCCTTTTTCATCCCAACGCAGCGTCGTGGTCGCATCCGAGTCGGCAATGCGGCTTAAATGCCCTTCCGCGTAGCGATAATTGACAGCAAGCATGGCCATCATGCCGCCATTGACCGTTTTACGCACCAGCCGGTGGCGGTCGTCATACTGATAGGTGGTCGTGCTCATGGCTTTGGGCGGTTGCTGCGACACGAGTAGATTCTCTGAACGTACAATGCGCCCGAGATTATCGGTGTAGAACTGCTCACGCATGACCATTTTTCTGATATTTCCCGCCGCGCTCCGGGTCTGTCGGATATATTCCCGCATCCATCCTTTATCATTTCGCCAGTGAACATTATCTCTGACTATCGTGGAGTCATTCGCGGTATTAAAAGTTTTTGCTCGCTCGTAACTTTCCAGCCGGCGGCACCGGGCAAAACGCAGCGTGCCTGCGTCGTTATTTTGGCTACCGTCAATTTTTACGCTCTGCACCTCACCATTGAGCGGCGGAAGATAGGTCAAAATAAAAAAATTGGCATCGTTGATCGCCCGCTGTGTTTCATCACAGGAAAAAGCGTCAACGAAAGGCTTACACGCCGTAATAACAAGAATGGCCGACACCAGCATAAATAGTCTGTACATAGCCATCATCGTAAAAATAGACTCCGTGTCCTGTTTATCCGGCAAAGCGAGGCTAAACATACGCCAATAAAGCAGGTTCCCCAAGCCACCGGGTTGATTTTCAGAATCCGTTAATTTTACGTCCGGGAGAACCGGTATGGGCCACATCCGGGGCGGGAAGATTATCGGGTGCGGCGTACTGATGAGTATCAGCCTCAGGATATGCCCCCGCCCGGCAAGCACAGCGCCACCGGGCTGGGGGAAGGAGGGGATTACGGCGTGATCTGTTCCATCGCCTGCAGGACGCGTTTGTCCGAGATGGGATACGGGGTGCCCAATTGCTGGGCGAAGAAGCTCACCCGCAGTTCCTCGATCATCCAGCGGATCTCCCGGACATCGTCGTCCTCACGGCGGTTCGGCGGCAGCTTATTCAGCCACTGCTGCCACGCCTGCTGCACGCTCTCAATTTTCAGCATCTGCGCGCGATCGCGGTGCGGATCGATAGCCATCTTCTCGAGACGCTTTTCAATCGCCTGCAGATAACGCAGCGTATCGCCAAGACGGCGGAAACCGTTGCCGGTGACAAAACCGCGATACACCAGACCCGCCATCTGCGCTTTGATATCCGACAGCCCCAGCGCCATGGTCATATCCACGCGGCCTTTCAGCCGTTTGTTGATATTGAACACCGCGGTGAGGATCTGCTCGACCTGTTTAGCGATCTCCACCACCGTGTCGTTGAGCTCGGCTCGCACTTTATCGTGCAATTGACTGAAGCCCTCTTCCGTCCACACCGGACCACCCGCCTCGTCGATAAGCTTATCAACGCCGCAGGAGATGCAATCGTCAATCAGATCCAGCACTTTACCGTACGGGTTAAAATAGAGCCCAAGCTTGGCTTTGTTCGGCAGTTTTTCGTGCAGATACTTAATTGGCGACGGGATGTTGAGCAGCAGCAGGCGGCGCAGACCACGCCACATGGCCTGCTGCTGTTCCTGTGGATTATCAAACAGCTTGATAGCCACGCTGTCGCGCTCGTCCACCAGCGCCGGCCAGGCTTTCACCTTATAGTTGCCGCGTTTCTGTTCGTAACTTTCCGCCAGCGTACCAAAGCTCCAGATATGCAGCCCGCTCTGCTCGATGCCGTCATCGGCCACCGCCGACAGCGTCTCCTGAACTTTGCCCTTCAGCGCGTCTTTCAATGCCTGCAGCGAGCGCCCTTCCTGCAGCTTCTTGTTTTTGTCATCCACCACCCGGAAGGTGATTTTCAGGTGATCGGGCACCTGATCCCACTGCCAGGCTTCGCGGTCGATGGTCACGCCGGTCATCTTACGCAACTCACGCTCCAGCGAATCAAGCAGCGGCAGCTCAAGCGGCGTCGCCCGGCCGAGAAACGCTTCCGCATAGTTAGGGGCCGGGACGAAATTGCGCCGCACCGGCTTCGGCAGCGATTTTATCAGCGCGATAATCAGCTCGCGACGCAGGCCGGGGATCTGCCACTCAAATCCGGCCTCCTCCACCTGGTTCAGCAGCGGCAGCGGAATATGCACCGTCACGCCATCGGCATCGGCGCCCGGTTCAAACTGGTAGCTCAGCCGCAGTTTGAGATTCCCCTGATGCCAGAAGTTCGGGTAGTCCAGCTTGCTGACCTGCTCCGCCCCTTCTTTAATCAGCATGCTCTTTTCAAAATTGAGCAAGTCTGGCGTTTCGCGGCTGGCCTGCTTCCACCAGGCATCAAAATGACGGGCGGAGATGACGTCGTGGCTAATGCGCTGGTCGTAGAACTCGAACAGGGTTTCGTCATCCACCAGGATGTCGCGGCGGCGCGATTTATGCTCCAGCTCTTCGATTTCCGCCCGCAGCTTCAGGTTTTCCCGGAAGAAGGCATGCCGCGTCTGCCAGTCGCCCTCCACCAGCGCGTGGCGGATAAACAGTTCGCGGCACAGCGCCGGGTCGATCTGGCTGTAGTTGACCTTGCGTGCGCCAACGATCGGCAGGCCGTAGACGGTGACCTTCTCCGTCGCCATCACCGCGCCCTGCGCCCGCTCCCAGTGCGGTTCGCTGTATGAGCGCTTGATCAGGTGCTGCGCGACCGGCTCAACCCACTCCGGCTCAATGCGGGCGGCGATGCGCCCCCACAGCCGGCTGGTTTCCACCAGTTCCGCCACCATCGTCCACTTCGGCGGCTTTTTAAACAGACCGGACCCCGGGAAGATGGAAAAGCGGGCGTTGCGCGCGCCGGTAAACTCCTGTTTATCGGCATCCTTCATGCCGATGTGCGACAGCAGACCGGTCAGCAGCGCAGTATGGATCTCGCGATATTCCGCCGGCTCGCTGTTGATCGGCAGGCCGAGCTCTTTCACCACCTGGCGCAACTGGGTGTAGATGTCCTGCCACTCGCGCACGCGCAGATAGTTAAGAAAATCGACCCGGCACTGGCGGCGGAACTGATTCGACGACAGTGCCTTCTGCTGCTCGCCAAGGTAGTTCCACAGATTGACGAAGGCGAGGAAATCGGACTCTTTATCGTGGAAGCGGCGGTGCTTCTCATCGGAGGCCTGCTGTTTGTCCATCGGCCGCTCGCGCGGGTCCTGAATCGACAGCGCGGAGGTGATGATCATCGCTTCCCGCACGCAGCCGTGCTTCTGCGCCTCCAGCACCATGCGCGCCAGACGGGGATCCACCGGCAGCTGGCTGAGCTGGCGGCCCATTGGCGTCAGCTTATAGGCGGTGGCCTGCTCATCGGTGGTGATGGCGCCCAGCTCTTCCAGCAGGCGCACGCCGTCCTGGATATTGCGCTTATCCGGCGCTTCGACAAACGGGAAGGCGGCGATATCGCCTAAGCCCAGGGCGGTCATCTGCAGGATGACCGACGCCAGGTTGGTACGCAGAATTTCCGGGTCGGTAAACTCCGGGCGCGACAGGAAATCGTCTTCCGAATAAAGACGAATACAGATCCCTTCCGAAACGCGGCCGCAGCGGCCCTTACGCTGGTTGGCGGAGGCCTGGGAAACCGGCTCGATCGGCAGGCGCTGCACCTTGGTGCGGTAGCTGTAACGGCTGATACGCGCAGTACCGGGATCGATAACGTATTTAATGCCCGGCACGGTCAGCGAAGTTTCCGCCACGTTGGTCGCCAGCACGATGCGTCGTCCGCTGTGCGGCTGGAAGACACGGTTTTGCTCGCTGTTGGACAGGCGGGCGTACAGCGGCAGCACTTCGGTATGGCGCAGATCCAGCTTATTCAGCGCATCAGCGGTATCGCGAATTTCCCGCTCACCGCTCATAAAGATCAGAATATCGCCGGGCCCTTCGCGCCCCAGTTCGTCAACCGCATCAAAAATCGCCTGTAATTGATCGCGCTCGGTATCGTCCGCCTCTTCCACTATTGGCCGGTAGCGGACTTCCACCGGGTAAGTCCGCCCGGAGACTTCGATAATGGGCGCATTATTGAAATGCTTTGAGAAACGTTCCGGGTCGATGGTCGCCGAGGTAATGATGATTTTCAGGTCCGGGCGGCGCGGCAGGAGCTCTTTCAGATAGCCGAGCAGAAAATCAATGTTCAGACTGCGCTCGTGCGCTTCATCGATAATGATGGTGTCGTACTGCATCAGCAGGCGATCCTGCTGGATCTCCGCCAGCAGAATACCGTCGGTCATCAGCTTGACCATGGTGTTGTCGCTGACGTGATCGCTAAAGCGAACTTTATAGCCGATGCAACTGCCCGGCTCCGTTTGCAGCTCCTCGGCGATACGGTTGGCGACGGTTCGCGCGGCCAGACGACGCGGCTGGGTATGGCCGATCAGTCCTTTCAGCCCGCGGCCCAGCTCCATGCAGATTTTTGGCAACTGGGTGGTTTTACCCGAACCGGTCTCTCCGGCGACGATCACCACCTGGTGATCGCGCACCGCCTCGAGAATCTCTTGTTTTTTCTGGCTAACCGGCAGGTTTTCAGGATAGGTGATGGTCGGACGCGCCGCTTCGCGCAGCAGGACTTTACCGGCTGCCTGGCTTATCTCCTGCGCCATCTCCTGGAGGATGGCCTGTTGCGATTCAGGATTTTTAACCTTCTTCACACCGTGCAGACGGCGGGCGAAGCGCGTTTTGTCGCGCAGCATCAGGCCGTCGAGCTGTTGATAAAGCTGGGGGAAGGTGATTTTTTGTTGTTCTGTCATAGCGTTATCGGGCAGAGCTCTGCCGGGAAAATCTCTTTTGAAGTATTGCCTTAGAGTACCACATCTGTGTCATCCGTGCCTTGTTCAAAAAATCTGAATATAGGATTCGATATATTGCGCTATCTCTGTGGCGCGATTGTGAATACAGTGTCAACAAGCACCAGGGCATTGACCCGTCAATCACATTAAAAAAGGAAACACCCATGAGCAAAGTATTAGTTCTGAAATCCAGTATTCTGGCAGGGTACTCACAATCTGGTCAGCTTTCCGACTATTTTGTTGAACAATGGCAGGAAAAACACCCGGGCGACGAGATCACCGTGCGTGACCTGGCCGCTAATCCGATCCCGGTTCTGGATGGTGAACTGGTTGGTGCCCTGCGTCCGAGCGACGCGCCGCTGACTCCGCGTCAGCAGGAAGCGCTGGCCCTTTCCGACGAGCTGATCGCCGAACTGAAAGGCAATGATGTGATTGTTATCGCTGCGCCGATGTACAACTTCAACATCCCGACGCAGCTGAAAAACTATTTTGACCTGGTGGCTCGCGCCGGCGTTACCTTCCGCTACACCGAGAAAGGGCCGGAAGGTCTGGTGACCGGTAAACGTGCGGTCGTCGTGACCAGCCGCGGCGGTATCCATAAAGATACCCCGACCGACCTGGTCACCCCGTACCTGTCCACCTTCCTCGGCTTCATCGGCATCACCGACGTGAACTTCGTGTTCGCCGAAGGTATCGCTTACGGCCCGGAAGTGGCGGCCAAAGCGCAGTCCGATGCCAAAGCGGCCATCGACAGCGTGGTTGCAGCCTAAGATTTCCACTCCCGCCGCTCGGCGGGAGTGTTTTTTCCCCTCGCCCATCCCCCTTTTACGAGCCGCCTCGTAAATTCACACATCATTCCAACGCTTAAGCCACCAGCCTGTACCATGGCTGTCGCCGCGCGAATCTGGCTCACTCCCGGTCGCTGACGGCAACCGTTGTCATGGTCAAAAACAGGAGTGCGTACTATGTACACTCGATGGTGTACATGGTACCTTAGCAAGGAGCGTTTTCGTGTGTCATGCCATTGAATTTATCGAAACGTCGCTATTTACCCGCCAGATAAAACAGCTGGCCAGCGATGAAGATCTGAGGGCACTGCAGAGGCAACTCATAGGCAATCCGGATTTCGGCGATCTTATCCAGGATACCGGCGGGTTACGGAAAATAAGAATGGCGACAGGCTCACAGGGAAAAAGCGGCGGCGTGCGGGTGATTTATTTTCTGGCAACCCGCGAGATTATCTATCTCGTCTTAGCCTACCCGAAGCACACCAAAGTGAGCCTGAGCGCAGCGGAAAAAAACGAACTCAGGAAACTGACCCGGCGACTAAAAAATGAGGTTTGAAATGGGTTACTTCGACGAGCTTAAGGCGTCCCTGGAAGAGGCTGTTGAGATCAAAGACGGCAACAAGGCCCCAGCCCGAGCGACGCGCTATGAAGTTGCTGATGTGAAAGCCATCCGCACGCAGCTTAATGTTTCGCAGGCGGAAATGGCAAAAGCGCTGGGTACCAGCGTGGATACTATCAAAAGTTGGGAGTCCAGGCGGCGCAACCCGACAGGCCTGGCAGCAAAAGTACTGGCGGTTATCCAGGCCAACCCGGCGTTCTTTCGTGAACTGGCTGAGCACTAATCCACTGAGCCCCTCCGGGTTGCCCTGAAAAGTTAGCGCTGCGTTTTTGGCCGCAGGTTTTCATCAAACTCCAGTCGCTTACGCCCTGCTTCCACTTCCCGTAATGGCTCCACCTGATGCAGCGTCTGCTTACAGCGCTCCACCAGCACCTGGTATTCACGGGTACCCTGTTTTTTCCACGCCAGCTCCTGTTCGCTCAGGGTGCGAATCGCTTTTGCCGGGCTGCCGATAATCAGATGGTTGGCGGGCATCTCGGCGTTGGCTTTGACAAAGGCCGAAGCGCCGACAATGCTGTTTTCGCCAATGACCGCCCCGTCGATAATCACCGCGCTCATGCCCACCAGCGCGTTGCGGCCAATCACGCAGCCGTGCAGAATAGCGCCGTGACCGATGTGGCCATCCTCTTCCACCACCGTATCCTGGCCGGGGAATCCATGCATGACGCAGTTGTCCTGAATATTGGCGCCGTCTTTGACCACGATGCGGCCAAAATCGCCGCGCAGACTGGCGTTGGGCCCAACATAGACCCCTTTGCCGAGGATCACGTCGCCAATCAGCACGGCGGTTGGGTGGACGTAGCTCTCCTCCGGCACCACTGGCGTCAGTCCATCAATCTGATAAATCGGCATGCAACCTCCTTATGCGCCCGGCAAACCGCCAAAGCGCTGATAATAGAGCGGGCCCGGCGCCGGAAGCTCGCCCACCGAGCTTTCCCCTTTCTCGCTGACGAACGCCAGCGCGCCGGGATTCACGCGTTGATAAATATTGATACACAGCTGGCGGGCGGTTTGCCCCGCCCAGTGCGCCGGCAGCAGCTCCTCCGGCAGCAGCGGATCTTTGAGCACCACCCGGCGATAAAAATGGATCAGCAGCAGCTGGATCTGGAAACAGCGCTCAGGCGTCAGCTCGGCCGGGTCGCAGTCGCGCAGCAGCGGCAGTAACGGTCGGAATAGCGAGATGAAAGATTCATACATCTCGTTTTGTTCAGTGAGATGCCAGCACTCCTCCACGCGGCTGCGCAGCGCCGCACGGGAGAGCGCCAGCGGCGAATGGGCTTCAAAACAGATGACGTTTTCGGCGACGCCCGCTTCGTGGAGCAGCGACTGGACATCGGCCAGTTTTTGCGACGGCGAGGCCAGCAGGCTGGGCGCCAGCGCGCCAAAGCCCTGCCACAGCAGCTGCTTTTTGACGTCGGCGAGCACATTTTTCTCCAGGCCTTCCGAAAGCAGCAGCAGCCAGGTACCGTCCCATTCCGGGGCACTGGCGCGATAAATTTTATGTTCCGCACGCCGGGTCAGACGTAGCCCTTTATCGCTCAGGCGATAGAAGCTACGCCGGCCGATACGCACGACATCGAGCCACTCTTCTTTATTGAGACGGAATAGCGCAGTGCGGACAAAGCGCTCGCCAAATCCTAATCCTTCCAGCAGCGCCGCGACGCTACCCAGCCACACTTCCCCGCCGCGTTGTAATATAGCGTCGCCATACAGCGAGGCAATCAATGACGTACCGCTGATCGGCATCGCCGTCACCGCTTGTTGAATAAAGGCGTCGAGTTTACTCATCTGATTCATTCTGTTGTTATATTTTTCCTTTATGAATCATAGCACAGGAAATTCCCGGCTTACGGCGTAAAGGCCTCAGCCGGGTTACCGGGGAGAGAATTAACCGCTGACCACCGCTTTACGCAGGTCGAATACCCGACAGGCTTTCCCTTCAGAGCGAGGAATGCTGCCGCAGTTGACGATAGTAATATCGGTGGAGATCCCGACCATCGACTTAATACGGTGACGCAACTGATGACAAATCTGGCAGCGTTGTTCATGACTTAACGCCAGCCCGCTCTCTTTCAGCTCAACGCGTACCGCCAGCGAATCAAGATGACCGCGGCGATTGACCTCTAACTGATAGTGCGGCGCCAGGTGTTCAAACTTGAGGATCTCCTCTTCCAGCTGTGATGGGAAGACGTTAACCCCGCGGATAATTAGCATATCGTCGCTGCGTCCACTGATGCGATCCATGCGGCGCATGGTCCGCGCGGTTCCCGGCAGCAAGCGAGTCAGATCGCGGGTACGATAGCGGATCACCGGCAGCGCTTCTTTGGTCAACGTGGTAAACAGCAGTTCGCCATGCTCGCCATCTTCCAGCGGCGTACCGTCGTCCGGGTTGACGATTTCCGGGAAGAAGTGGTCTTCCCAGATGGTCGGGCCGTCAACGGTTTCCAGACACTCCATCGCTACGCCCGGACCCATGACTTCCGACAAACCGTAAATATCTAGTGCGGTGATACCCAGGCGGCGCTCGATTTCCGCGCGCATCGCCAGCGTCCACGGCTCAGCGCCAAAGACGCCGACCCGCAATGAACAGCCGCGGGCATCGCCGCCCATCTGGCGCTCCAGCTCTTCAATCAGATTCAGACAATAAGACGGCGTCACCATGATCATATCCGGCTGGAAGTCGCGGATCAGCTGCGCCTGTTTTTCGGTCTGTCCGCCGGACATTGGGATCACCGTCGCGCCTAAACGCTCCGCGCCGTAGTGCGCGCCAAGGCCGCCGGTAAACAGGCCGTAGCCGTAGGCGACGTGAATTTTATCTTTTGCTGAACCACCGGCCGCGCGCAGCGAACGGGCGACGATATTGGCCCAGTTATCAATATCGTTTTGCGTATATCCCACCACCGTCGGTTTGCCGGTGGTGCCGGAAGAGGCGTGAATGCGCACCACCTGCTCCATCGGTACCGCAAAGGTATCGAAGGGATAGTTGTCGCGCAGATCTTGTTTAGTGGTACAGGGGAATTTTTTCAGATCGTTTAATTCCCGAAAGTCGTCAGGGTGCACGCCGGCGGCGTCGAATTTGCGGCGATACATCGGCACATTGTCATACGCATGCTTCAGCGTCCATTTCAGGCGCTGAGTTTGCAGGGCCTGCAGTTCGTCACGCGATGCGGTTTCAATCGGATCTAATTTTGTAGTAGTTATCATTGTAGGGTACTCGCAGGTAAATTAGCTCACACTCGCTCGAGGATCATGGCAATGCCCTGACCCACGCCAATACACATCGTACACAGCGCATAGCGCCCGCCCCGGCGTTGCAGCTCAAGGCTGGCGCTCAGCGCCAGTCGCGCGCCGCTCATGCCCAGCGGATGGCCTAACGCGATGGCGCCGCCGTTGGGATTCACATGCGCCGCATCATCCGGCACGCCGAGCTGTCTGAGCACCCCCAGCGCCTGCGCGGCGAAGGCCTCATTCAGCTCAATCAGATCCATATCGTTAATATTGAGCCCGGCTCGCTCCAGCACTTTACGCACCGCCGGTACCGGCCCCAGCCCCATCAGGCGCGGTTCAACACCCGCCGTCGCCATCGCCACGATACGCGCCCGCGGCGTGAGCCCCTGGATAGCGGCCTGCTGTTCGCTGGCGATGATCAGCGCCGCGGCGCCATCGTTGACGCCGGAAGCATTGCCCGCGGTAATGACGCCGCCCTGGCGGAACGGCGCTTTCAGTTTCGCCAGCTGCTCAAGCGTGGTTTCCGGGCGGGGATGCTCATCATCGCGTACCGCGCTGACCGCCCCTTTCTTGCCGATGATCTGCACCGGCACGATCTCCTGCGCCAGAATGCCGTCACGCTGGGCCTGCGCCGTACGCTGCTGGCTGCGCCAGGCGAAAGCGTCCTGATCGATCCGGCTGATATTTAACAATTCAGCAACATTCTCGGCCGTTTCCGGCATGCTGTCAGTTCCGAAGTGTTGCGCCATGAGCGGGTTCACAAAACGCCAGCCAATCGTGGTATCGAAGAGTTCCGCCTGACGCTGATAAGGCGCGCTGGCTTTTCCCATCACGAACGGCGCGCGAGACATCGATTCCACGCCGCCGGCAATCAACAGATCGGAATCGCCGGCTTTGATCGCCCTGGCGGCAAAACCGATTGCATCCAGACCCGATCCGCACAAGCGGTTAATCGTGGTGCCCGGCACGCTATGCGGATAACCTGCCAACAACGTCGCCATATGCGCTACGTTGCGGTTATCTTCACCGGCCTGGTTAGCACAACCGAAAATCACATCATCAATCGCTGCCGGGTCGAGCCCGGGGTTACGGCTCAGCAACTCACGTAGCGGGATCGCCGCCAGATCGTCGGCGCGGACGCCGGCCAGCGCTCCGCCGTAGCGGCCAATCGGCGTGCGGATCCCGTCACAAATAAAGGCGTCGCGCATTACACTTCTCCCGTGATTGTGCCGCCGATGCGGTGCGATTTGCCGCGGAACAGGGCCACAATCTTTTGCTGTTGATTAACAATTTCGATGTCGTAGACGCCGGTCAGCTTGCCCTGCTGTTTGACTCGGGCGGTGGCGACCAGGCGGTCGCCGACAAACGCCGGACGAAGAAAATCAATGTTTGCCGCCGAAGCCACCGCCGCCAGCCCCTGGCTGTTACAGGCGTAAGCGAAAGCGGTATCGGCGAGCGTAAATAGCTGGCCGCCGTGACAGGTCTGATGGCCGTTAAGCATGTCCGCCAAGACGGTCATGCTCATCTGCGCAAAACCGTCGTCCATTTCGATAAGTTCAATCCCCATCTTTCTGGCGCAGGTATCTTTTTCGTACATCACGCGCGCGTTGCGCCACGGATCATTGCTCATGGTGCTTCTCCATCAGCGCCTTCTGGCGCAACAGGGAACAGGGACGATAGCGCTCCTCGCCATAATGGTGTTGCAGGTTCTCCAGCAGTTGCAGCACCCGTCGCCAGCCAAGGCGTTCTCCCCATGCCAGCGGGCCGTGCGGATAATTGACGCCAAGGCGCATCGCGGTATCGATATCCTGCGGGCTGGCGACGCCTTTTTGCAGCGCATCCAGCGCTTCGTTAATCAGCATCGCCACCGTGCGCCACACCAGCAGGCCGGGATAATCGGCAATATGCAGGACTTTCTTGCCCTGCTGTTGGAAGTAATGCACGGCCTTATCAGTGGCCGCAGGCGCGTTGGTCGCCGCTGCGGCCAGCACCACCGTATCGCTGGCGCACAGGTCATACACCACCACCGGGCGGTGATGCTTAACGCTTAACGCCAGCGCGGTCTCGCCTTCGGTCTCCAGCAACAAGAGCTCATCGAGTTCTGTGACACTGTCACTTATAGCTGTAATGGATTGAGCGCCAGTAGATACCGGCGGCAGCGCCGCGTCCGGCTGCGTCTCCGCGGGCCAGCGATAGACGCCGTGGCCGCTCTTTTTACCCAGCCGCCCGGCCAGCGCCAGCTCTTGCTGGAGTAGCGATGGTAGGTAGCGGCGGTCCTGCCAGAAGGCGTTAAACACCGAACAGGTCACAGCGAAGTTGACGTCCTGGCCAATCAGGTCAGTCAACGCCAACGGTCCCATCGGAAAACCGCCGCCGTCACGCAAAGCGGCATCGATAACCTCAGGAGCGGCAACCTGTTCTTCCAGCGCGCGCCAGGCCTCAGCGTAGAACGGACGCGCTACGCGGTTAACGATAAATCCCGGCGTTGAGCGGCAGCGTACCGGCTGTTTCCCCCAGCCGCTTACGCACTGGCACAGCTGCTCTACCACCTCAGCAGACGTCTCCAGGCCGCTGACCACCTCGACCAGCTTCATCACCGGCGCCGGATTAAAAAAGTGCAGCCCGGCCACCCGCTCCGGGTTTTTGACCCCGGCGGCGATGGCGGTAATCGAAATAGACGAAGTGTTACTGGTCAACAACGTTGACGGCGCGCAGATCTCCGCCAGCTGTGCGAACAGCGCCGTTTTGACCTCCAACCGTTCAGAGGCCGCTTCAATTACTAAATCCGCGTCGGCAAGCGCGGCTAAATCGTGGGCCGGATGCAGGCGCGCCAGCAGCGCGTCGGCCTGCTCTGACGCCAGTTTGCCGCGCTCGACCCGCGATGCCAGACGCATAGCAATGCCGTCGATCGCCTGGGCAATCGCGGTTTGATTAATATCGAAAATACGCACCGGATGTCCGGCGGCAGCGGCTACTTCGGCAATACCGGCTCCCATGGTGCCGCTGCCAATCACCGCCACGGTGGCTAAGGATGTTGTCATGGCCTATTTCCCGCTGAACTGTGGTGGCCGCTTGGCCAGAAACGCGCTGACCCCTTCGCGGTAATCATCGCTGCGCCCGGCCAGGCGCTGATAATCGCGCTCAAGATCCAGCTGCGCATCAAGACTGTTGGTTTCAGAAGCCAGCAGCGCCTTTTTAATCAGCCCAAGACCAAACGTCGGTTGCGCCGCCAGATGGCGCGCCAGTTGCAGACTGGTATCCGCCAGTTCTGAATCGTCCACCAGTTGCCAGATAATCCCCCACTGCGCGGCCTGTTCCGCGCTGAGGCTATCGCCCAGCAGTGCCAGCCCCATCGCGCGAGCGCGGCCGGCCACCCGCGGCAGGAACCAGCTACCGCCGCAGTCCGGCACCAGGCCGAGCTTGCTGAACGCCATCACAAATTTGGCCGAACGCGCGGCCAGCACGATATCGCAGCCCAGCGCCAGGGTGGCGCCAGCGCCGGCGGCCACACCGTTGACCGCGCAGATAACCGGCTTCGGCAGCGCCGCCAGACGGCGCACTAACGGGTTGTAAAAGCGTTCTACCGACAGGCCGAGATCCGGCGGCGGGCCGCTGGGGTCGACATTGCGATCGTTCAAATCCTGGCCGGCGCAAAAGCCGCGACCGGCGCCGGTGATCAGCAAGCAACGTACGCCGTCATCACGCTCGGCCTGCTTCAGACATTCCGCCAGCTGGTGATGCATCAGGTCGTTAAAACTGTTGAGGCGGTCCGGGCGATTGAGGGTAATGGTCATGACGCCCTGTTCCACTGCGCTGAGAATGAAAGCTTCCACGATTAGCGTCCTTTAAATTCCGGTGTACGTTTTTGTAAGAAGGCGTCGATGCCTTCGCGGCGGTCCTCGGTGGCGCTCAGCAGGCTAAACAGCTGGCGCTCCTGTTGCAGACCAGCCTGCAGGCTGACTTCCTGCGACAGGCGCAGCGACTGTTTTGCCGCCCGTAGCGCCAGCGGCGAATGGCGGGCAATGGTGGTTGCCAGTTTCAGGGCATACTCATCGGTTAAAGCCGCCGGATGGATATCGCTGACCAGCCCGGCCTGTTGCGCCTGGCGGGCGTCAATACTCTCGCCGCTCAGCACCATCCGGCTGGCCAGCGCCTTGCCAACGCTGCGGATCAGCCGCTGGGTGCCGCCAGCGCCCGGCATAATGCCGAGGGTAATTTCCGGCAGGCCAAAGCGGGCGTTGTCGCCGGCGACAATCAGGTCGCACAGCAGAGCCAGCTCGCAGCCGGCACCGAGCGCGTAGCCGTTGACCGAAGCGATGAGCGGTTTAGTAAAGGCATCGATTCGCGCCCATAACCGTGGGCGAATATCATCAAGGGTGGCAGGCAGATCTTTTTCCGCCATTTCATTGAGGTCAGCCCCGGCGGCGAAAAAACGCGCGTTACCGCTGATAACGCAGACGCCGACGCTGTCATCAACTGCCGCAACCTCCAGCGCCTCGGCAATCTGGGTTAAGAGGGCATTGTTCAGCGCGTTGCGGGCCTGCGGGCGGTTTAGCGTCAACTGAAGCACCCGGCCATGACGGTGGATCAGCAGGTCACTCATGCCATCCCCCGCGCGTCAAAGTCGACCACCACATCGCCGCTGGTCGGCAACGACTGGCAGCTCAGGACATATCCCGCCGCCAGCTCATCTGCTTCCAGGCTGTAATTGGCGGCCATCGCCACTTCACCGCGTAGCACTTTGCATTTACAGGTGGCGCATACCCCGCCCTTACAGGCGAACGGCAGATCGGCGCCCTGACGCAATGCGGCATCCAGGATGCTGTCGTCTTCGGCGCTGAGGGCGATAAGCCGATCGCGCCCGTCCTGGCGGATGGTCACCGTGCGCCCTTCCGCCTGCACGCGGGCGGCCCGCTTCACATTGCCGCCTGGGGTATTAAAGCGTTCGAGATGAATCGATTTCTCCGCTACGCCAAGTTCACGTAACGCCGCTTCCGCCTCATCCATCATCGCCGCCGGGCCGCAGATAAAAGCCTCGTCGAAACGGCTAAAATCCAGCAGATGGTCAGCGAGCTGGCGCAGTTTGTCGCCGTCAATGCGCCCCTGTAGCAGATCGCTGTCCATCGACTCCTGGCTAAACAGGTGTATCACCTGCAGGCGCTGCGGATAGCGGTCTTTTAAATCGGCCAGCGCCTGGCGGAACATCATGCTATGGCTGCTGCGGTTGCCGTAGATCAGCGTGAAGCGGCTTTGCGGCTCGGTCGCCAGCGTCGCGCTCATGATCGCCATCATCGGCGTGATCCCGGAACCGGCGGCAATCGCCAGATATTCACCCTGCCGTTCAGCCTGCGGTTGATAACCGAAATGCCCCTGCGGCACCATCACCTCCAGCTCCATACCCTGCTGGATATCGTGCTGGGCGTAGCGCGAAAAGCGCCCGCCGTCGATAGCTTTGACCGCGACGCTAATTTCGCCGGGCGTGCGGCTGCGACAAATGGAGTAACAGCGGCGCAGTTCTTCACCGCCCAGACGGGCTTTTAGCGTCAGATGCTGGCCCGGGCGAAAGCAGTACTCCGCCTGCAGGGCTTGCGGGATCGCAAAAGTGATGGTCACCGCATCGCGGGTTTCCGGCTCGACTCTCGCCACCTTAAGCGAATGGAACGTCGTCATGGCAACCTCAAATACATTTAAAGTAATCAAAAGGTTCCCGGCAGCTGTCGCAGCGATAGAGCGCTTTGCAGGCCGTGGAACCGAATTCGCTAATCAGCGAGGTATGGGTGCTGCCGCAGCGCGGACAGCTCACCTCAGCGAGCATGTCCGCATGGCAGGCGTGCCCCTGGGGCGGGCTGATTCCGTACTGGCGCAGGCGCTCGCGGGCCTCCTGACTCATCCAGTCGGTGGTCCATGGCGGATCCAGCTGCAGGACGATATGCGCCGGCAGAAAGCCATGCTCGCTCATGACCGTACGGATCTCGCCCAGCAGATGCTCCGTCGCCGGACAGCCCGAATAGGTCGGGGTAAAGCCAATCACCCACCCGTCGCCATGGCGCGCGACGCTGCGTACCATACCGAGGTCGGTGATGGTGAGTACCGGCACTTCCGGATCCGGGATCGCGCTTAATAATCCCCAGATGGTGCGAACCTCTGCAGGAGCGATATCGGCAAGACGTTGCATAGTCACCTCACTTACCACTGCAGTCCGGGATGCGAACGCTGCAGATATTGCATCTCCGCCAGCAGCGGGCCGAGATGTTCACTGTGCAGCCCCTGTTTGCCGCCGCTGCGGAAGGCCGCTTCCTGCGGGATCTGTAAGCCGGAGTCGAGCAGCGCCGTGTGTACCGCGCTTTGCCATTCGGCCTGAAGCTCGCGCGGATCAACCGCAATGCCCTGCTCAACCAGGAGGAGATCCACTTCATCGGCAAGGAACAGTTCGCCGGTGAAGCGCCACAGATTGTCGACCGCCTGCTGCATTTTGCGATTTGATAACTCGGTGCCGTTACCCAGACGCTCCAGCCAGCCGCGGCTGAAGCGCTGGTGGTAACGCACCTCTTTCAGCCCTTTGGCGGCAATGGCCGCCAGCTGCGCGTCGCGGCTGTTCACCAGCTGGCTGTACAGGGCGACGTGCCAGACATCGATAAAGAACTGGCGGGCGATGGTGTCGGCAAAATTGCCGTTTGGCTGCTCCACCAGCAGCAGGTTGCTGTACTGGCGTTCATCGCGACCAAAAGCCAGCGTATCTTCGTCGCCGCAGCCGTTAAGCTCGGCGGCATAGCTTAAAAAATTGCGCGCCTGGCCGAGCAGGTCGAGGCCGATGTTGGCCAGCGCAAGATCGATCTCGAGCTCGGGAGCATGGCCGCACCAGGCGCCTAAACGCTGGGCCAGAACCAGACCATTGTCGCCAAGCCGCAGGGCGTAGGTGGCTACGGG
The DNA here is from genome assembly GCF_057784655.1 of Klebsiella sp. PK18. Lineage (NCBI taxonomy): Bacteria > Pseudomonadati > Pseudomonadota > Gammaproteobacteria > Enterobacterales > Enterobacteriaceae > Klebsiella > Klebsiella sp. PK18. The sequence continues at coordinate 3,011,499 of NZ_CM173493.1, forward strand.
GTTAGGGGTATTCATCGCCGCCTCACATATGTTCCATGCCATCCGGCACGGTATAGAAAGTCGGATGACGGTAGACTTTGCTTTCCGCCGGGTCGAAGAATTCGCCGCGCTCTTCCGGCTGCGAAGCAACGATTTCGCTGGCCTTCACCACCCAAATTGAGCAGCCTTCGCTGCGGCGGGTATAAGCATCGCGGGCATTCTCCAGCGCCATTTGATCATCAGCGGCGTGCAGACTGCCGACGTGACGATGGGATAACCCCTGTTTGCTGCGAACGAACACTTCATATAACGGCCAGTAAACTTTGCTCATGTTGTCTCTCCTCATGCCGCGCTGCGGGCCTGCTGTTTTTGCGCATGGGCCAGCGCGGCCTCGCGCACCCACTCGCCCTCTTCCCAGGCCTTACGCTTGGCGGCCAGCCGCTCGTGATTGCAAATCCCACGGCCGCTAATCACCTCGTTAAATTCCTGCCAGTCGATTTCGCCGAAGCGGTAGTGGCCGCTGGCTTCATCAAACTGCAAATCCGGGTCCGGGACGGTCATACCGAGGATCTCTACCTGCGGCACGGTGTTATCGACGAAGCGCTGACGTAGCTCGTCGTTGGAGTGCAGTTTGATTTTCCACGCCATGCTGCGGGCGCTGTTCGGCGAGTTGTCGTCGTTGGGGCCAAACATCATCAGCGCCGGCCACCAGAAGCGGTTAATGGCGTCCTGCAGCATCTGCCGCTGCGCGTCATTGCCCTGCGCCAGCGCCATGCAGGCTTCAAATCCCTGCCGCTGGTGAAAGCTCTCCTCTTTGCAGATTTTGACCATCGCCCGGGCATAGGGGCCGTAGGAGGTCCGGCACAGCGCCACCTGGTTGACGATGGCCGCGCCATCGACCAGCCAGCCGATCACGCCGATATCGGCCCAGCTCAGGGTCGGGTAGTTAAAAATGGAGGAGTATTTCATCTGCCCGTCGAGCATCTTCTGATACAGGTCTTCCCGGGCGCAGCCGAGCGTTTCCGCGGCGCTATAGAGATAAAGCCCATGCCCGGCCTCATCCTGTACCTTAGCCAGCAGGATCGCTTTGCGGCGCAGCGTCGGCGCACGGGTGATCCAGTTGCCTTCCGGCAGCATGCCGACGATTTCCGAGTGCGCGTGCTGGCCTATCTGCCGAATCAAGGTCTTACGGTAGGCATCCGGCATCCAGTCCTGCGGTTCGATGGCCGTTTCCTGCGCGATGCGCTGGTCAAAGCGTTGTTCTTCTGTCACGTCATCACCTTTATGATTCTGATATTCACAACAAAAACATTTATGTGAATCACTTTGTTTATTGAAGGTTACATATTGGTTAAATAAAACCACAAATTTTGTTTGCTCCTTTTGTGATGATAACCGCAAAACATTTTGTAAACAGCTTATAAATCAGTAGCATAAACGCAACGCCCCACCAGCCGCCGATCACAATGTTAATAAATTATTAAATACAGACTTGATTTTTATGATTCATAAAAGAACCATTTATAGATATCACACGTAACATATTTGGAGATTTGCGATGCAGCAGTTAGCCAGCTACTTATCCGGCGCCTGGCAGACCGGCCGGGGCCGCGCCCGTACTATCCATCACGCCATCACCGGCGCGGCGCTGTGGGAGGTGACCAGTGAAGGCCTGGATATGGCGCAGGCGCGCCGCTTCGCGATTGAGCGCGGCGGTAAAGCTCTGCAAGCCATGACCTTTATTGAACGCAGCGCGATGTTAAAAGCGGTAGCAAAACGGCTGCTGGAGCAGAAAGACGAGTTCTACGCCATCTCCGCGCAAACCGGCGCCACTCGCGCCGACAGCTGGGTGGATATTGAAGGCGGCATCGGGACCCTTTTCACCTATGCCGGGCTCGGTAGTCGCGAATTGCCGGACGATCTCCTGTGGCCGGAGGACGAGCTGATCCCGCTCTCCAAACAAGGGGGTTTTGCCGCGCGTCACGTGCTGACCTCGAAATCAGGCGTCGCCGTCCATATCAACGCCTTCAACTTCCCCTGCTGGGGAATGCTGGAAAAACTGGCGCCGACCTGGCTTGCCGGCATGCCGGCGATCATTAAACCGGCCACCGCTACCGCCCAGCTTACCCAGGCGATGGTGAAAGCGATTGTCGACAGCGGCCTGGTGCCGGAAGGCGCCATCAGCCTGATTTGCGGCGGCGCGGGCGATCTTCTCGACCATCTCGATAGCCAGGACGTGGTGACCTTTACCGGCTCTGCCGCCACCGGCCAGCAGCTACGGTCGCATCCTAACCTGGTGGCCAAATCGATTCCCTTTACCATGGAAGCAGATTCGCTCAACTGCTGCGTTTTAGGCGAAGATGTCACCCCGGAGCAACCGGAATTCGCGCTGTTTATTCGGGAAGTGGTCCGCGAGATGACGGCGAAAGCCGGGCAAAAATGTACCGCTATCCGTCGCATCATCGTGCCGCACGCACAAATCGATGCGGTACGTGAAGCGCTGATCGCCCGGTTGCAAAAAATCACCGTCGGCGACCCGGCGCAGGAAGGCATAAAGATGGGGGCGCTGGTCAACACCGAGCAGCGTCAGGACGTGCAGGATAACGTCAATAAACTGATCGCCGCCGGCTGCGAAGCGCTGCTCGGCGGACAGGCAGATCTTAATGCTGATGGCGCGTTCTTCCCGCCGACCCTGCTGTACTGCCCGCAGCCGGATGAAACACCAGCGGTTCACGCCATTGAAGCCTTTGGCCCGGTAGCGACGCTGATGCCGTATCGCGACCGCCAGCATGCGCTGACGCTGGCGCGAGCCGGCGGCGGTAGCCTGGCCGGTACGCTGGTCACCGCCAGCGGCGAGCTGGCGCGCGAGTTTATCCTTGGCGCCGCGCGCGCGCATGGTCGTATTCAGATACTGAACGAAGCATCCTCCGTAGAATCAACCGGCCACGGTTCGCCGCTGCCGCAGCTGGTACACGGCGGCCCTGGCCGCGCTGGCGGCGGAGAAGAGCTTGGCGGGCTGCGCTCGGTGAAACACTATATGCAGCGTACCGCCGTCCAGGGCAGCCCAACGATGCTGGCGACCATCGGCCAGCAGTGGGTGCGTGGCGCGCAGGTTAGCGAAGACCGCATTCACCCGTTCCGTAAATACTTCGAAGAGATCCAGCCTGGCGATAGCTTATTAACTCCGCGCAGAACCCTGACCGAAGCGGATATCGTTAATTTCGCCTGCCTGAGCGGCGATCATTTCTACGCGCATATGGACAAAATCGCCGCCGCTGAGTCGATTTTCGGCGAGCGGGTGGTCCACGGTTATTTCCTGATCTCCGCTGCGGCCGGGCTGTTCGTCGATGCCGGCGTCGGGCCGGTTATCGCCAACTACGGGATGGAAAACCTGCGCTTTATTGAGCCGGTCAAACCGGGAGACACCATTCAGGTTCGCCTGACCTGTAAGCGTAAAACCGTTAAGCGTCAGCGTAGCGCCGATGAGAAAGCCACCGGCGTGGTGGAATGGGCGGTGGAGATTTTCAACCAGCACCAGCAGGCGGTGGCGCTGTATTCCATTCTGACCCTGGTGGCGCGCCAGCAAGGGGATTTTCCGACGTGATGCGCTGAAAATCGCCCGGCGGCGCTGCGCTTGCGCGGGCCTACAGACAGTCAGACCCGGTTGGGTAGGCCGGGTAAGGCGTCAGCCGCCACCCGGCAAAAAATCGGCGCACGTTCTCAATGCCTCTGCGGAGGCATTTTTTACGCCCGTCTGGCAAAACTGACAAACAAGCTGGCAAAAGCAAACAAACGCCCCGGCGCCGCTGGCTGGTAGCTTAAGGGTGACAAAGCCGACATTCGCAGCGGCAAGAGACAACACAACAATAAGATGAGGTCACAATGGCAAACGGCTTGAAATTTTCTCCTCGTAAAACCGCGCTGGCGCTGGCCGTGGCGGTGGTTTGCGCCTGGCAATCACCGGTCTTCGCCCACGGCAGCGAAGCCCACATGGTACCGCTGGATAAAACGCTGCAGGCGTTCGGCGCCGATGTGCAGTGGGATGACTACGCGCAGATGTTTACCCTGATAAAAGACGGCGCTTACGTTAAAGTGAAGCCCGGCGCCAAAACCGCGATCGTCAACGGTAAAACCCTTGACCTGCAGGTGCCGGTGGTGATGAAGGAAGGAAAAGCCTGGGTCTCCGATACCTTTATCAACGATGTCTTCCAGTCCGGTCTCGATCAGACCTTCCAGGTGGAAAAGCGCCCTCACCCGTTAAACTCGCTCTCGGCGGCGGAAATCAGTGAAGCGGTGGCCATTGTTAAAGCCGCGCCGGAATTCCAGCCCAATACCCGCTTTACCGAAATTTCCCTGCACGAGCCGGATAAAGCGGCGGTGTGGGCCTTTGCCCTGCAGGGTACGCCGGTCGATTCACCGCGCACCGCCGATGTGGTGATGCTGGATGGCAAACACGTGATTGAAGCCGTCGTCGATCTGCAAAACAAAAAAATCCTCTCCTGGACGCCAGTTAAAGGCGCCCACGGGATGGTACTGCTCGATGATTTTGTCAGCGTGCAGAACATCATCAACGCCAGCAGCGAATTCGCTGAGGTGCTGAAAAAGCACGGTATTACCGATCCCAGTAAAGTGGTCACCACCCCGCTCACCGTCGGCTATTTTGATGGCAAAGATGGCCTGCAGCAGGATGCGCGTCTGCTGAAGGTGGTCAGTTATCTCGATACCGGCGACGGCAACTACTGGGCGCACCCGATTGAAAACCTGGTGGCGGTGGTCGACCTTGAAGCGAAGAAAATTATCAAAATTGAGGAAGGCCCGGTGATCCCGGTACCGATGGAGCCCCGTCCGTATGATGGCCGCGACCGCAACGCCCCGGCGGTGAAACCGCTGGAGATAACCGAACCGGAAGGCAAAAACTACACAATCACCGGGGATACCATTCACTGGCAAAACTGGGATTTCCACCTGCGCCTGAACTCACGCGTCGGGCCAATTCTCTCGACGGTGACCTACAACGATAACGGCAAAAAACGCCAGGTGATGTATGAAGGTTCCCTCGGTGGGATGATCGTTCCCTACGGCGACCCGGACGTCGGCTGGTATTTCAAAGCCTACCTCGACTCCGGCGATTACGGCATGGGCACCCTGACCTCGCCGATTGTCCGCGGCAAGGATGCGCCATCGAATGCGGTGCTGCTGGATGAAACCATCGCCGATTACACCGGCAAACCGACCACGATTCCAGGCGCGGTCGCCATATTCGAACGCTATGCCGGGCCGGAATATAAGCACCTGGAGATGGGCAAGCCCAACGTCAGTACCGAACGCCGGGAACTGGTGGTACGCTGGATCAGTACCGTCGGGAACTATGATTATATCTTTGACTGGGTGTTCCACGACAACGGCACCATCGGTATCGACGCCGGCGCCACCGGGATTGAAGCCGTCAAAGGCGTGATGGCGAAGACCATGCACGACCCCAGCGCCAAAGAGGATACCCGCTACGGGACGCTGATCGACCATAATATTGTCGGCACCACCCACCAGCACATCTATAACTTCCGCCTCGACCTCGACGTGGACGGCGAAAACAACACCCTGGTGGCGATGGATCCTGAAGTGAAGCCCAACACCGCCGGTGGCCCGCGCACCAGTACCATGCAGGTGAATCAGTACACCATTGACAGCGAGCAGAAAGCGGCGCAGAAATTCGACCCGGGAACCATTCGCCTGCTGAGCAACACCAGCAAAGAGAACCGCATGGGCAACCCGGTCTCTTATCAGATCATCCCGTATGCCGGCGGTACGCACCCGGCGGCGACCGGCGCGAAGTTCGCCCCGGACGAGTGGATCTACCATCGCCTGAGCTTTATGGATAAACAGCTGTGGGTGACGCGCTACCACCCGACAGAGCGTTATCCGGAAGGGAAATACCCGAACCGTTCCGCCCAGGATACCGGCTTAGGGCAGTACGCAAAGGATGATGAGTCGCTGACTAACCACGATGACGTCGTGTGGATCACCACCGGCACCACTCACGTGGCGCGCGCCGAAGAGTGGCCGATCATGCCGACCGAGTGGGCGCACGCCCTGCTGAAGCCGTGGAACTTCTTTGACGAAACCCCAACCCTTGGCGAGAAGAAAAAGTAATCTTAACCGGCGGTGAAATCGAGCAGGATTTTACCGCCTCTTCCCGGCTGGTCGGCGGCGGTAATTGCCTCACGCCAGTCGTTCAACGCTATGCGCTGGGCCGGCGGCTGGGTGGTCGTTGGCAAGCGCAGCCAAATCTCGTCAAACGCCGCCCGCCACGCCGCCACGCTGAGTGTCGGCAACGCCTCCCGCAGATGAAACTTGCGCACCGTCGCGCTACCGCGCGTCTGGGTCAGCGGCCGCCCGGATAATAAACCATAGGAGATCAGGGTCGACGATGCGGGCAGCACCGACAGCAGCGTATTCGCCAGTTCGCCGCCCACCGCGTCAAACACCAGATCGCTGTGCTGGCTGACCTTCTCCATCAGCGCCCGGTCGGTATCGAGGATCGGATAGATCCCGGCCTGTTCCAGGCGCGCCCGGTGCTGCGGCGAGCGAATAATCCCGCTCACCGAGCGGGCGCCCATCGCCAGCGCCCACTGTCCCAGCAGGCTGGCGCAGGAGGACGATGCCGCGGTCAGCACAAGGTGTTTTCCGGCAACCGGCCAGCGCTTGAGCATCAGCATAGCCGTCAGCGGATTGATATACCCGCGGGCGGCCAGCAGATCGTCAACCGCTGGCGGCACCGGCACCAGCCAGGTCTCATCCAGATCGATAAACCGCTGCCAGGTGCCGCCCCCGCGCAGAGGCAGCACCCGCTGGCCCGCGGACAGCCGGCTGCCGTATGGCGCGGCGACCACCTCGCCAAGACCTTCATAGCCGGCGACGGCCGGCAGTCGGGTGCGGTGGCGATAGGCGCCGGTCACGGGGATCAGATCCGAGGGATTCACCGGGGCATAGCGCATCCTGACCCGCACCCGCCCGCCCGCCAGCGGCGCCAGCGGAAGGCGTTTCAGGGTCAGCACAGCGGCCGGCGGCCCGTAGCGATCATAAACAATGGCGTCGTTGAACATCGACAGGCTCCAGACAGCGAAAGGCGGGATCATAGCAGATCCCGCCGCCAGTGGCTCACGCCCGCGGCCAAACCTGGGGGAACAGCGGGGAATCCAGCGGGTCGCCGTCCCGCAGGGTCAGCTCGGGGAACGGTGGCGACGTCACGCCGCCGCGATCGGCAAACGCGGCGTCATCCCCCACCCAACGGGCGGAGAAGACCCGTCGCGCCCGCGCGCCGGGGTTGCCGCGGGCGCCATGGACGGTGCGGAAATGGAAGGCCACCGCATCCCCCGGCTCCAGCGCCCAGCTGACGATATCGTATTCGTCCTCATGGGCGTCGATATCCGGCAGGGTGCTGAACCGGGTGTGCTCGTAAAGCTTAGTGCCATTGAAACGGGTAGGACTGAACTCCTCCTCCCAGCGATGCGACCCGCGAATGCAACGCAGCGAGGTGGCCTCCGCCACCGGGTCCAGCGGGATCCAGAAGCTGACGTTCTGCCTGCCGGAGACGCAATAGTAAGGCTGGTCATGATGCCAGGGAGTCACCGTGCTGCCTCCGGCCGGTTTGACCAGCGTATGTTCATGGAAAAATTTCGCCGTCTGCGACTGCATCAGCGCCGCCGCGATCTCGGCGGCCGCTGACTGAAAGACAAACTCGCTAAACGCCGGGATCCGCGACCAGTTGCAGTAGTCCTGAAAAAAAGGCGGCGAACCATCTTTGGGGATCACCGTGCGCGCATGACCATACTCGCTGGGGCTGGCCATCAGCGCCGTGACCCCCTCGGCGAGGCGATCGACCCAGGGGGTAAAGACGCCTTTTAATAACACCGCGCCATCCGCCTGCCAGCGGTCGATGGTCGCTTGATCGATGTGGGGAGAGTGTTGATTGTGCATCGCTTGGGTTCCTGTGTTGAGGGATCAGGTGAGCGGTTCCGCCGGTTCGGCACGCATCCACGCGCAAAGCTGTCTCAGCATCGTCATACAGCGCTCGGTCTGCGCGATGCTGATGTACTCATCGGCCTTATGGCCCTGGGCCATGCTGCCCGGTCCGCAGACCAGGGTCGCGACGCCCATCTCATCGAACAGCCCTCCTTCGGTGCCGAACGCCACGGTGGAAAAGCGATCGCTGCCGCACCACTGTGACAGCCAGCGGGCGAAGTCGGACTGCGGATCGCTGAGCAGCGGCGGATAGTGGCTTAACAGCTGGAACTGGATGTCGCTCCCGCTGCCTACCCGGCGCATCTCCGGCAGCAGCTGGCGGCGGGCGTAGGCCGCCAGCGCCTCGGTGACCGCTTCGGGACGCATCCCCGGCAGGTAGCGGATCTCAAAATCAAAGCGGCAGGACTGCGGAACAATATTCAGCGCGGCCCCACCCTGAATGGTGCCCACCTGCAGCGTGCTGAAGGGCGGCGAAAAGCGGCTGTCCTGCTGCCGGGCCAGACGCACGCCCAGCCGATCCAGGTGGTTGATCAGTCTCGCCGCGTAGCGGATGGCGTTCACCCCCTGCGGGGCATAGGCCGAATGGCAGGCCTGCCCCTCGATGCAGCAGCGCATGGCCAGTTTGCCTTTATGACCGAACACCGGCTGCATCTCCGTTGGCTCGCCGATGAGGCACAGCGCCGGTTTCTCCGGCGAGGCCTGCAGAAAATCCACCAGGCTGCGCACGCCGAGACAGCCGACCTCTTCGTCATAGGAGAAGGCCAGATGCAGTGGCATGCGCAGCGGCGCCGCCAGAAAGTCATCCACTGCCGCCAGCACGCAGGCGAGAAACCCCTTCATATCGGCGCTGCCGCGGCCATAGTAGCGGCCATCGCGCTCGGTGAGGCTGAAAGGCGGAACGCTCCAGGCCTGGCCGTCCACCGGGACCACGTCGGTGTGGCCCGAGAGCATCACCCCACCGCCGCCGGACGGCCCCAGCCGGGCGTAGAGATTGGCCTTACCGCCCGACGGGTCATAAAAGCGGCGGGACGCCACGCCGCGGGCAGCGAGAAAATCGGCGATCCAGTCGATCATCGCCAGGTTCGAATGGCGGCTGGTGGTGTCAAAAGCCAGCAGCGCGGCGAGGATGTTATTCATCGCCGGGGACGCCATAGGCGGGCGCATCGCGAGGGTCGAGCGCCCGGGTAATATAGGCGTCCATTTGCGGCTCCCAGGCCAGCCACAGTTGCTCAAGGGCCGCCAGCGGATCCGTCTCCGCCCAGTCAATACGCAGATCGACCACCGGCCACGGGTAATCGTCCACCACCTTCACCGCCGCCGAGTGGACCGGGCCGGCCTCGCCCCCGGCGGCAATCCCCGCGCGCAGCCCGGCCAGCAGCCGGCTGGCCAGTTCACCGCTCGCCGTCTCGAAGGCGGCCACCATCGCGGCGATCACCTCGTGACTGGCCAGCATGTTGCCCGCCGCCACGCAGTTATCTCCCGCCAGGGTGCCACCGATCCCGAGAGTATGTTCTCCGCTGAACGCCGCCACTTCACCGTTGGCATCAATCGCCGCGACCTGGCGATATTCGCGGAAGCGGTCCTCCGCCAGAGCCAGGTTCAGAGCCTGCTCAACGGAGGCCCCCGCCTCAAGCGCGCCAAGAATATGCGGCCCCAGCGACGGTAAGGTTATGTTCTGACTGGCGACCGCGCCGACACCGGGCAATAGCCACGGACAGCGCGATCCCACGGCCATGCTCGACGAACTAATGGCAATGCCCAACTGACCTGATTCCGGGCAGCGGGCGCTAATAGAGAGAGTCATTCTGCTGCCTCCCCCTGCCAGTCGTCAGGGATCACCGCCGTAACGTCAATCTCCATCAGCCACTGCGGCTGCGCGAGGGCCGACACCACCACCCCGGTGGAGATGGGAAAGACGCCTTTTAACCATTTGCCCACCTCCTGATAGACCGGCTCGCGATAGCGGGGATCGATCAGATAAGTGGTGGTCTTGACGATATGCGAGAGGTCGCTTCCCGCCTCTTTCAGCAACTGTTCAACATTCTTCATTGCCTGCTCCGCCTGCGCCCGCGGGTCGCCGAGGCCAATCAGATTGCCGGCGAAATCGGTGCCAACCTGGCCGCGAACGTAGACGGTATTGCCGGCCCGCACCGCCTGGCACAGATCGTTGTTCAGCGCCTGGTTCGGGTAGGTCTCTTTGGTGTTAAACATGCGAATACGGGTATGAGTTGGCATCAAAGCACTCCTTAAGGAAAACGGTTAACAGGACGGCTGGTAACGCTGGTACTGGCGCTGAATGGCGATCTGGTCGGCAATATATTTGGCATCGTGCCAGACGCCCCAGATAAAGGTGGACCCGCGCCGCGAGAGCCAAGGCAGGCCGAGGAAATAGACGCCAGGCTCCGTCGATACGCCGCGGTGATGCTGTGGCCGCTGTGCGTCATCGAAGGCGTTGACCTTCAGCCAGCGATAGTCGGTGGTGTAGCCCGTCGCCCAGATGATGGTGCCGATCCCGGCCTCCGCCAGATTGAGACTGAGCAGCGGGTCGGTAAGGCAGGCCGGATCGGGCAGAAATTCGCGGGCGGAGGGCTCTTCGGGCAGGTCCATACCGTTGCGGGCCACCCACGCGTCCGCGGCGTCGAGCAGCGCAAGGTAGGAGGCATCGCCGCGGCGGATATTCTCCGCCAGGTCGTGGTGAAACAGTGCTTTGTCACCGTCAAAGCCGCGGGTCTGCCCCACTAACGTGACCCCCTGATGCGCCAGCTGGCGAAAATCGACGGTATGGCCGCCGCGCGCGCCGCTCACCGCGATAGTGACATGCTCTTTACCCGGCGCATTGGCCGCGGCATCCCACATTCCCAGCACCCCGAGCCACCAGCAAAAATCGCGCTGACGATAGCGACGCGGCGGGCGGTCGTGCGCTCCCACCGACAGCCACACCGCGCGTCCGGCTCGCTGTAGCTCATCGGCAATCTGCACGCCGGAGGAGCCTGCGCCAATCACCAGCACACCGCCCTCCGGTAGCTGCTGCGGGTTAAAATAGTGCGCGGAGTGGAGCTGCTGAATAGCCTGACTCTGTGGGGCGATGGCCGGGATCACTGGCCGCTGAAACGGCCCGGTGGCCGCCACGATCCGCTGCGCTTCAATCACCCCCTGCGAGGTGTCGATACGAAAGCCCGGCCGTCCGACGAGGCGTTCGGCGCTGAAAACCTCCACCCCGGTACGGATCGGCGCATTGAAGCTGCGGGCATAGGCGGCAAAATAGTCTGCCACCTGCTCTTTGCCGACAAAGCTGTCTGCCGGGCAGTCCGGGAACACCATGCCCGGGAACCGATCGTGCCAGGCCGGGCCGTTGGCGACCAGCGAATCCCAGCGTCCGCTGCGCCAGGCCTGGGCAATACCCTGCTTTTCCAGCACCAGGTGGGGGATATCCAGCCGGGTCAGATGCTCGCTCATGGCGACGCCCGCCTGCCCCGCGCCCACCACCAGGGTATCGATCTCGGTAATCTGTTCAGTCATTTCGCTATCCTTCAAGCACAGTTGCCGACGACGTCGCCGGAATTGACGGCTTTCAGGTTATTTAACTGTGACGAATTGGTAAAATATTATAAAACGATCGACTGAATAGAATTTTACGAGGCTGAGTGACGACAAAAAATAATGCCTGCCGGATCGACAGGCGTTATTTCAGGCGTGAGTTGGGGTTAATTCGATGCTGCGACAATAATCCATAAACAGTTGCGTCGGCCGCGTGGGCTCATTATTCGCGAGATGCGCCATAATTAAGGTCGAGGCGGGCATCTCGTCGGCAATATCCCGCTGCACCACTCTTTCACCATCGTAGGTCATATCGCAGCAGGGCCGGGTGACCAGCACCGAAAAACCCAACCCCTGACCCACCATACAGCGCACCATTTCAATGGAGGGGGAACTGTAAGCCACTTCCGGGTGATAACCCTTTTCCTTAAAGATGGAGATAAAATAATTTTTACTGGGGACCGCATCGAGGAGGATCATCGGCTCGCGGCTCAGCTCCTGCAGCGTCACCTGCGCCTTCTGCGCCAGCGGATGCGCGGCGGGCAGCAGCGCGTAGGGTTTATGCGGCGCATTGAGCCGCTCTTTATTGATCGAATGGCCGAGCTCCAGATCGTAAACCAGCGCCAGGTCGAAGCGGCCGCGGTGCAGGCCATGCATCAGCTCATGCTGTTCGCCGTCGTACAGATGCAGGGTGATTTCCGGATAGCATTTCTTAAACCCGGCCACCAGCTTCGGCATATACAGCGGAGCCACCGATTCGAAGCAACCGATGGAGATCATGCCAGAAACCAGCTCTTTATCCGCTCGCGAATTCTGTTCGAACTCCCAGGACAGGCGCAGCAGCTCTTTCGCTTTATCGTAGATCCGCCGACCGCTGGAGGTGAGCGAAACGCCCTGCGCATGGTGGCGAATAAACAGCTGCTGGTCGAAGGTGCTCTCCAGATTCTTGATGGCAATCGAAATCGACGGCTGCGCAATGTGCAGCTGGCGGGAGGCCTCGGCGATACTCTCCGTCTCCACCACGGTGACGAAATATTTGAGCTGCTTCAGGGTAAATCGGTTCATAGCATCACCATTGATAAAATATGGTCCGGCGCACACGGGGAATAGTTTTCCTCTAAGTCCCAAGCAATCCGCGTGCCACCCCCGGAAAAGAGCGGCGCATTGCCCGACAAGGGGCGACAATATTTATTATTGCTCTACGCCCGCGTGGTTTATTTCCGCCATTGCACCATCATGCGCCACGCTGCACGCCAGACTGGCAGCGTCTGCCCCAGTTTCGCGCAAAATAACCTGTCTGCTCAAAATAGCGTTATTGAATTACAGTCATTGTTTTTAAATTGTTTACGCAAAGTATCTTAACAATCACTTTAAATTCCATATCGTTAATATCGCTGTATAGTTTTTTTAAACTTAAAGGCCAAAAATTTACTAATTGCCTCTGAAAGCATCCTGCCAGCATAGTGTATTCGCACGATGAATACCGGTGGCTCCCCATTACGGCACAGCCGAGCCACTTTCATTTTTGATAATTATGACGAGTGAAATAGCCCATGACGTTTAACTGGAACTACATGTTAAGCCTGCTCAGCGATGCCGATTTTTGGTGGGCCACCTGGACCGTCATTAAATTAAGTCTGCTGACCTGGGGCTGCAGTATTGTGCTCGGATTTATTCTGGCGCTGGCCAAACAGTCGCCGCGCGGCTGGTTATCCACCCCAGCCCGGCTGTATATCTGGTTATTTCGCAGTATGCCGCTGCTGGTCCTGCTGATTTTTGTCTACAACATGCCGCAGGCGCTGCCCTCCTTCGCCCCGGTGCTGAACGATCCCTTCTGGGCCGGCCTGCTGGCAATGGTCCTCAGCGAAGCGGCTTATATCGCCGAGATCCACCGCGGCGGATTGCTCTCCATCCCTCGCGGGCAGAGCGAAGCCGCGCGGGCCCTGGGGTTGCGCTACGCCGGGATCCAGTGGCGGGTGATCATCCCCCAGGCGCTGCGCGTCGCCCTGCCGGCGCTGGCCAATGAATATATCGCCATCGTGAAGCTCAGTTCGCTGGTGTCGGTGATCTCCCTGACCGAAATATTAATGGTCGGCCAGCAGCTCTACTCGCAGAACTTTCTGGTCATGGAGACGATGACGGCCGTGGCGTTTTATTACATCTTTATCGTCACGGTGTTCGATTTTCTGCTGAAACGGCTGGAGAACTACCTTGACGTGACCCAGCGCAATACCGCTCGTCCGGTAGATGCCGAGATGCAGCGGCTGGCCAGCGCCCGCCGCCCGGCGATGGCGCGCAGCGTCACCCAGAGTCATGAGCCGGCGCTGCAGGCCTCTAAGCTGCATAAGGCCTACAACAACGTCGAAGTGCTGGGGGCGGTGAGCCTGCAGATCCAGCCCGGCGAGGTGGTCTCGGTCATCGGTCCGTCAGGCTCGGGGAAAACCACCCTCATTCGCCTGCTGAACGGTCTTGAGCAGATCGATAACGGCGAAATTCAGATTAACGGCCAACCCTTTATTCACCTCGACCGCCAGGGGCAGCAGAAGCCGCGCTTTATGGAGAATGCCGAACATCGCCTGAACATCGGCATGGTGTTCCAGAGCTTTAACCTGTTCCCGCATCTGACCGTGTTCGGCAATCTGCTGCTGGCCCCGCGCTATCACCATCTGGCAAGTGACGCGGAACTGCGCCAGCACGCCTGCGAACTACTGCACAAAGTGGGCATGCTGGAGCACGCCTGGAAGTATCCGCACCAGCTCTCCGGCGGACAGCAGCAGCGGGTGGCGATCGCCCGCGCCCTGATGATGCGTCCGCAGATCATGCTGTTCGATGAGCCCACCTCGGCGCTGGATCCGGAAAAAGTGAATGAAGTGCTGCAGGTTATCGAATCCCTGGCCCACGAAGGCATCACCATGGTCATCGTCACCCACGAGATGAACTTCGCCTTCAAAGTGTCCGACCGGATCGTGTTTATGGAGAAAGGCCGGGTGGTGTGCGATGACACGCCGCAGGCGATGCGTAGCGGGCAACACCCGCGGGTCGAGGCCTTTCTCAAAGATGTTTCTCTGGCTTAACTATCGGAACGTGAAGAGGAAAAACTATGATTGCGCAGTGGCAAATTGATCAGTTTCATCAGCAGGGTTTTCTGGTGGTCGAAGAGGTGCTTTCCAGCGCCGACATCGCCGCCCTGCAGAGCGATTTCGACGGCTGGGTCGAGGAGAGCCGCGGTCACGCGACGGTGTGGGGAGAAACCCTCGACGGGCGGCCGCGCTTCGATATCGAGCGCGATCATGCTCCTGACCATCCGTCGCTGCGCCGGGTCGCCTCCCCGACGGAGATCTCCGAGGCCTATCGCCATACTGCGCTGAACTCGCGGATGGCGACCATCGCCGCGCAGCTGATCGGCGGCAGCGGCACCCGCTTTCATCACAGCAAAATTAACTCCAAGCTGCCGCACACCGCCACCGAGGTGAAATGGCATCAGGATTTCCTTTTCACCCCGCACAGCAATGACGACATCATCACCGCCCTGCTGATGGTCAGCGAGGTGACGCCAGAGAATGGCCCGCTCAACGTGGTGCCGGGCAGTCATCAGGGGCCGCTGTGGTCCCACTGGCAGGAGGGGCGCTTCACGGGGGCGGTGGATGATGAGGTGGTGGCGACGCACTGCCAGCAGCCGCAGGCCTGTTTTGGCCCGGCGGGCTCAGTCTGCTTTATGCATACCCGCCTGCTGCACGCCTCCAGCCCCAACGAGACCGCCCTGCCGCGCACCCTGTTCATCAGCGTCTACGCCGCGGAGGATGCGCTACCCTACGGCGAAAACCCGCTGCCGAGCCGCCATGCCGGCCAACTGGTCGCGGGAGAAGAGAGCGGTCTGGTGCGCAGCACCAATAACCAGCTTCGTCTGCCGCAGAAGCCGCGCGGCGCTTCGTTTTTTGTTCAGCAGGCCGGCGCCGATCGCGCCAGCATGTAATTTGCCCACACTCCGGAGGTTTTATGACACGCATTTTCGCACCACGCCCGCTGACCCTGCTGCTCTGCGCAGCGGCTGCTCTGACATCCTTTAGCGCACTGGCCTTTCAGCAAAGCGGTAAGATCACCGCCGGTTCGGACATGACCTTTTTTCCTTACGAGTACATGGAAAACAATAAGCCAGCCGGTTTTGACATCGAGCTGCTCGATGGTCTGGCGAAGACTATGGGCCGTGAAGCAGTGAATATCGATACCCGCTTCCCCAACCTGATCCCCGGGCTGCAGGGTGGGCGCTTCGATATCACCAACTCGTCGATGTACATTACCGCCGAACGCCTGAAGGTGATCGATATGGTGCCGTACCTGAAAAGCGGGGAAGCGATCCTCGCCCGCAAAGGCGGCGACTACCAGCCTAAGACCCCGGAGGACTTCTGCGGGCATAAAATCGGCTCGATGGGCGCCACCTCGTGGCTGGCGCAATTGCAGAAGCTTTCCGCCGACTACTGCGTGAAGAAGGGGTTGAAGCCGATTGCGCTGAGCGTTTATACCACCGACCCGCAGACCACCCAGGCGCTGTTGTCGCGCGCGGTGGATGCGCAGATCACCGACGCCGCCGTGGCGCGCGGGGTGGTGGAAAAACTGGGTGACCGGGTGGTTATCTCCTCTGACACGCTGATCTATCCGGTGCTGAACGGCTTTGGCGTTAAAAAAGGCAATACTGAGGTGAAAACCGCCCTCGAAGAGGCGCTGAAAAAATACAGCGCGACGCCGGAATATGCCGCCCTGCTGAAGAAATATCACTTCCAGGCGCCGACGGCGGACGATCTGCAGACCCTGATGCCGAAAGCGGAGTAATGCCCATGCGCGATTCCGATGAAGAGCAGATCCGCATCGACCTGGCGGCCACCTTTCGCATCATTGCCCATCTCGGCATGCATGAGGCGGTGGCCAACCATTTCAGCGCCGCGCTCTCCGCTGACGGGAAAACGTTTTTACTCAACCCGAAGTGGAAACACTTTTCGCGCATCCGCGCCAGCGATCTGCTGGTGCTGAACGCCGATGATGAAGGTTGCGCCGCGCGCCCTGACGTCGATGCCACCGCGTGGGCTATTCACGGGCAGATCCATCAGCGGCTCCCGGACGTGCGGGTGGTGCTGCATCTGCACCCGGTGTACACCACCAGCCTCGCCTGTCTGGCGACGCCGCAGATCCTGCCCATCGACCAGAACACGGCCCGCTATTTTAACCGGGTCGCCGTCGATACGCTGTACGGCGGGATGGCGGACAACGCGGCAGAAGGCGCCCGGCTGGCGGGCCTGCTGGCGGACAAACGCCGCCTGCTGATGGGGAATCACGGGGTGCTGGTGACCGCCCCGACCATCGGCGAGGCGTTCGATGATATCTGGACCCTGGAGCGCGCCTGTCAGATCCTGATCACCGCCTGGTCCACCGGCCAGCCGCTGAAGGTTCTGTCAGACGCGGTAGCGGAAAAAACGGCCCAGGACTGGGAGAAGATTGCCGATTTCTCGCGGCAGCATTTTGCCGAAATGAAGCAGTTAATGATCGACCTCGATCCCTCCCTGGTGGACTAACCCCCGCGCCTGCCCGGGTCAGCCCGGGCCGTCGCTGGCTGCCGCCAGCAGCGGCACGATGATATCGCTGAGCGGTGTCGGAATGCCGTGCTGACGTCCGCGACGCTGCACCACGCCGTTACGAATATCCCACTCCAGCGGTCGGCCATTCAGACGATCGATCAGAATAGAGGTGCTTAAGTCGGCAGGCGCCCGGTGAAAGCCGGCGATAATCTCCTCCGGCACGCTGTCGCCCAGGGCGGCCCCTTCCGCCCGCGCCACCTGCAGACATTCGCGCAAATAAGCCAGTCCGAGGGCAGTAATGTCTTCCCGGGCAAACATCCCGGCGCGGCGTCCGGTCAGCACCATCAGTCCGGCGACGGCGTTCTGCAACAGTTTACGCCAGGCCACGGTGGTAAAATCCGCCGCCAGGTCCACCGCGCAGCGGGTCCCCGCCAGCGCCTGCTGCACTCGCTCTGCCCCCGGCAGATCCGGGAGGGTCAGGCGCGGCGTGGCGCGCAGCCAGACAGAGGCATCGGCATCGCGCTGCGCCGGAAACCAGACCACCGAGGGCAACACCGTCGCGCCGCCGGTCAGGGGGGCAAACTGCTGGCGCTGCTCAACGCCGTTTTGCAGCACGCACACCACGGTGTCCGTGGAACACAGGGCCGTCAGCCAGGAGGCGATGGCCTCCGTCTGGGTAGTTTTCACCGCGACAAAGACCAGGTCGAAGGGGGCGGCTATCGCCGTTGGGTCGGTGTGCACCGGGCCGGGCACCACGATCTCGCCCTCGTCAGTGCGCAGCACCAGCGCCGAATGGGCGGTACGCCCGCAGACCATCGGCGCCCTCCCCACCTCAAACAGGGCGGCGGCGATAGTCGTGCCGATGGCGCCGGGACCAATAAGTGCAACCTTAGGAAATGCTGACATGCCGAAGACCTCCTGATGATTCACCGCCCTGGTTGGGCAAAGATTGCCCTCCACAGTAGCGAGAAAGACCGGAGGTCGGCAAGCGGCGCGTCGGGAAAAGCCATTCGCTTTCCCCGACAGCGGTCTAGTAACGCACGCAGACGGATTTGGTTTCGCACCAGCCGTCGAGCCAGTCAGGGCCGAAATCGCGGCCGGTACCAGACTGCTTCATGCCGCCGAAAGGCAGGTTGGCGTCAATCAGGGTATGGCTGTTGACCCATACCGTTCCCGCCTGCAGACGGTCGGTGTAGTTCAGGGCCTGGGTTAGATCGCGGGTCCAGACGCTGGCGGTCAGGCCAAAATCGCTGTCGTTGGCCAGACGCAGCGCCTCCTCGCCGTCGGCCACCCGCACCAGGTTCACCACCGGGCCAAACACCTCCTCACGGGTGAGGCGCAGCCCGGCGTCGGGGTTAACCACCAGCGTCGGCGGAATATAATACCCCCCCGCATCCGGTCCGGCGCTGCCGCTGATGAGCTCTGCCTTCTGCTGGCGAGCCTCTTCGAGGTAGGCCGCCACCTTGTCGCAGTGGGCCCGGGAGACCACCGGGTTGATCTGCGCCGTCTCCTGCATCCCCGGCCCCACCTGCAGCGATTTTACCGCCTGCTCGAAACCGCTGACCAGGGTGTCAAACAGCGGCGCTTCGATGTAGATCCGCGAGCTGGCGGCGCAGACCTGCCCCTGATTGAGGAAGCTACCGGTCATCAGCCCCTCAATAACCCACTGGGGATCGGCATCTTTGAGCACAATCGCCGGGTTCTTGCCGCCCAGCTCCAGCGTCACGCGAGTCAGGCGGTCGGCGGCCACGCGGGCGATCTGTTTCCCGGTCGCCGTCGAGCCGGTAAAGCTGACCTTCGCTACCTGCGGATGGGCGGTCAGCGCCGCGCCGCAGCCGGCGCCGCTGCCGGTGACCACGTTGAATACCCCGTCAGGTATGCCCGCCAGGGTCGCCAGCTCCGCCACCCGCAGCAGGGTCAGCGGGGTGGTTTCAGAAGGTTTGATGACGATCGAACAGCCTGCCGCCAGGGCCGGCATGACCTTCCACATGCCGATCATCAGCGGGAAATTCCACGGGACGATGCCCGCCACCACCCCGACCGGCTCTTTTTTGGTCCACGCCTGGTAACGCGCCCCTTGCGGGAACGGGATCGACACGTCCAGCGTCCGGCCGCTGATCTTGGTGGTCAGCCCCGCGGTGTAGCGCATCCAGTTCAGGGTGCAGCCGACCTCAAAGGCGCGAGAGATCGCAATGGATTTGCCCTGCTCAAGGGTTTCCAGTTGCGCCAGCTCTTCGCCGTGCTGCTCCACCAGGTCGGCAAAACGCAGCAGGATGCGTTCACGGTCGGCCGGGGTGCGCCCGGCCCAGCGGCGATCGACAAAAGCGCGCCAGGCGGACATTACCGCCCGGTCGACATCCGCCGGGCTGGCGTCGGCGGTGGTGGCAATCGCCTGCCCGGTGGCCGGATCCCAAACGGTTAACCGGTTTTCGCTCTGCGCGGCGCAGGGAGCGCCGTCGATATACAGGCCATGCTGACGGTCTAAAAACTGCTGGACGCTGGCAAGCAGCGCTATCTGAGAGGTGGACATACCCTTTCCTTATTCTTCGCGGATAGTGCTTTCAGTCTATGTCCGGTTGGCGGCTGGCGCTTTTTTCTCTGTGACATTCGTTTGCGCCGCTGTGACAGTCGCCGCAAATCCGCGGCTTACCCTGGCAGAAATGTGCCGCAGGTAATAGTTCTTTCATATACCCGCCATCGCGGCCTTGCCTGAGGCGGCATAAATGCAACAATGCGGAAACATTGTTATTACAGGAGAAGGGCGAATGATGACCACGGCAGAGGGGGGGCTGGCGTACCAGCGCTGGCTGGCGACGATCAATCAGGTCTGCGGCCATTTCGCCGCCCGGCCGCTGGAGGGGCGCTTCCACGGCGAGATTGACGCCCGCTACGCCGGTAACCTCAAGGTCAGCACGGTCACCGCCGCCGGCGTTAATCTCTACCGCACACACAATGAGATAAAACGCGATAACGACGCCTGGTTCTACACCGTATTTCAGCTTGCCGGCGAAGCCATCATCGAACAGGACGATCGCCAGGTGACGCTGGCGGCAGGCGATATCACGTTAATCGACGCCGCCCGCCCCTGCTCGATTGTCTGGCAGCAGACCTCGCGTCAGGCCTCCCTGCTGCTGCCGCGCCAGCGGGTGGCGCCCACAGGCGACATCGCCACCGCCTGCCGGCTGGACAAATCCCTGCCAATGGTGCAGCTCAGCCAGCGATTGTTGCTGGAAAGCATGGGCGGCACGACACTCTCCGCCAGCGAGAGTGAAGCGGCGCTGGAGGCGATCGCCTGCCTGTTGCGCCCGGTGCTGCATCAGCGCGAGCCTACCCCTTCCCGGAGGGAAAAGCAGTTTCAAAAGATTATTGCGTTAATCGATGCGTCCATTCAGTCGGAGCATTTGCGCCCGGAGTGGCTGGCCAGCGAGACGGGGATGTCGGTACGCAGCCTGTACCGGCTGTTTGCCGACAAAGGGCTGGTGGTGGCGCAGTATATTAAGAACCGGCGGTTGGATCTGTGCGCCCGGGCGCTACAGAATGCCCATGACGACGAAAAGCTGGCGGGGATCGGCTACCGCTGGGGCTTCAGCGACCACAGCCATTTCTCCACCGCCTTTAAGCAGCGCTTTGGCGTCTCGCCGGGCGAATACCGCAAGCGCTGCCGCTGATCATTTACGCCGCCACTGGCCGTTCAGCCCCTGGACGTACTCCCCGGGCTGAGCCCGGGCCACCAGCTTCTGCCCGGCCATTTTCGCCACTTCATCTACCGGCAGATTGTTGTCATCCGCCAGCTGCTGGTAGCTTTCGCTGCGCGCGGCATTGATCTGCTTCACCAGCGCTAAGGTCTCTTTATCCTGGCGCAGCGGCGCCAGATAGCCGTTCAGCGTTTCCCCCACCCGCCCCTGCTGCCGCGCTTCGCTCAGGGTCAACGCCAGCGCGGGCGCGCTGAGTAAGGTCAGCGCCAGCGCTGCGCTTAACAGTCGTTTTCTCATCGTCGCCTCAGAACAGATCGCTGCGGGATTTCAGCAGATTTTCCACATCCTTATCGACCTTGATATGGATCTCATGCTCAATTTTGACATTCATATTAATAGTGATGGGCTCTTTCGATGCCGCAATTTCGATACGCGGCGTACAGCCGGCGAGCAGCATCGGCGCCACCATGGCCAGTAGCAACTTATTCATTTAGGTTCCTTACATGTCTTACCGTCCGTACAGCGCCGCACGGGCAGCATGGCATTCTGTTCGAGCCACGCCTGTAAATTGTCGCCGAAGCGTAAACTGCGCCACAGGTCGAAAATATTCTCTTCATGAGCGTAGTTTAAATGCACGGTACTGCTTTTCCCGTCCACCCGGCTGGTACCGTTGATGGTGGCCTTAAGCGTCAATACGCCCAGATTGTCGAGGTTAATCCGCGTCCACGAGCGGGAGATCTCCATATAGCGCAGCCAGTTAATCGCCGTCCCGGCGGAGACATTGTCCGCCACCAGCGCATCGGCAGTGTCTTTATCCAGCCGCAAGGTCATCGGCCCGTCATTACGCAGCCAGCCGTCGTGGATGATCCATTGGTTGTTTTCCAGCCACAGCGGCAGCGCGCCGCTCACCGCCCCGGACATGGCGAACTGCTTCACCTTGACGGCGCTGGTGAGTTCGCTGCTGGAGATATGCTGCAGGCGGATCAGCGCCGGGTCGCGCTGCGGCATGCGCAGCTGCAGCAGCGTCAGCTTACCGCCTAACAGATCGACGCTGACGTCGCTGAGCTGCAGCGGATTGGCCTCACTCCACGGCCAGGTGCCCTGCAGGTCCGCCGTCAGATTGCGCGCGGTAACCTGGTTGACGATTTCGCCAATACGCAGGGAGACCGGACGACGGGTGCCCAGCTGCCAGTGGCCGTCGCTGAAACGGAATGGCAGCACGAAGTCGACACCGTTAATCTGGTTATCCGGCATCCAGGCGCTGCCGCCCTTCAGCACGCCGTGGCCGCCCGCCTCAAATCCCTGCCCGGCTGCCGCCGAAAAGGCCACCTGCGCATAGAGACTGCCTTCCCGCAGGTTCATCTTCCAGTCCGGTGGCACCAGCGGCTGGAACACCGTCAGCGACTGTTTTGGCCACCACGCCTGGCCGCGCAGCCGTTCGCCATCCCAGCGCCCGGTCAGCCGCACCGGGCCAATGGTATCGGCGTGCAGGGCGCCGGTGAACTGGAACCACGTCGGGTCCCGGCCGTCGAGGGCAAATTTCAGCGTTGACGCCGGGAGATAGCTGCCGCCGGAGAAGGTGGTTTTGGCCGCGTCCAGCGACAGCGCGCCGGTCAGCCGCGGGTGCTGGGCATCACGCAGCCAGCGGATCGGCTGCTCGAGCGTCAGACGCGGCGTACTGACCCGCATCGTGCCGTACTCGAGCTTATCGAAGCCGGTGGAGAGGCTGCTCAGGGTAATAGCATTGTCGCGCCACTCCCCGCTGCCCTTCACATCCCAGCGCGCCTGCATCGGGGTGAAGTGTCCCTCACCCCAGTAGCGCCATTGCCAGCGGCCGCTGTCGGGCAGAAAATCGCTCGCCTGACCGTCCAGATGCAGCGTAAAGTCGCCCATCTGCTGCTCATGGGCGCGGAGGATCGCCTGCAGGCGGCCATCGACGCCCTGCTGGGTCACTTTCACCCCAGCCAGCGGCCAGCGAATTTCATCAATATTCAGCGCATCGATCACTCGTCCGCGCGAACGCAGCAGCGCCCCGGGATGAAACGCCAGCTGCGGGCTGACCAGCGACCCGCTGAGCTGCGCCGGCAGCGCCGCGTAGAAGATCATCTCCCCCAGCTTGGCCTCGCCGGTGAGCCGCAGCGGCATGTCGCTGTTATCCATGCTTAGCTTGCCCGGACCGATATTCAGCACCGCGTTGCCTTTGCCGGCATGCCCCTCGGTGAGGACATTTAAGCGACCGCTGACGGTCATCTGCTCGGTCCCCTGCTGCCAGTTACCCACCGACAATGCGACGCGCCCGCTGAGCGGATAGTTCTGGTAGCGGGTGCGCCAGCGGCCGTCGCTGATGGTGATCCGCTCCGGGGTGATCTCCCACGGCAGGTCCAGGATCGGCTCTACCTCGCCGCGCGGCGTCACCAGCAGCTGGCCGCGATTGTGCTGCCACTCGAGCTCGGCATCGATCCATTCCGCGGTTTGTGGAAATTCAAAGGTGCCCTGCATCTGGCCGTCGACCGGCAGACCATCCGGTACCAGCGGCAGGTGGAAGGTTCCCACCAGCTTCACCGGCGGCTGATCGTCAGTCAGCCGGGCGCTGAACTGGCTGACGGTGAGGGCCTGGCCGCGCAGGCGCGCCTGCAGACTCAGTTCCTTACCGGCAAAGCCGATGTCCTGCTGCGCTGGCGTCAACGACATCACCAGCCGCCCCTGCCATTTCTCCCACGGCGACAGCCGCAGGTTATCAATCGTTAACCAACTGTAGGGCAACATCGATTGCCATTCGGCGAGGGTGCGCGGCGATCCCGGCGTGGGCTCGCTGGCCGGCAGTTTGCTCAGACAAGCGCTGTTGATGTCCAGCTGGCCAATATGCAGCCGCCAGCGGCTGGGACGCGAAAGGCGGGTATCGGTCACCCGGGCGAGTTCACAGTCGCCCACCAGATAGCGCAGATCGGGGATCAGCAGAGCCGACCGCGTCAGACGCGGGCTCTCCTGCAACGAGATACGAGTGCCCACAGGCAGCCAGATGCCCGCCAGCGTCGGCACCCAGTGGGTCAGCGTCAACAGCAGCGTTAGCGGCAATAACACCAGCACTAACACCAGCGCGATGGCGGCTTTATATTTACCCTTCATGGGCAGTTAATATCCTGATTCAACATAAGTAAAAGCCGAATGGCGCCCATTGTGACACGTTCGACCAGTGAGTGAAAGTTTGCGACCTGTTAAAGCATAGTTGCCAGCCGGACTCGCGGCGCGGCGATCGGCCGTCATCATTTAGCTTTTGTTTAAGCAGCGCCTGCCACACTCCAGCCAGACAGAAATGGCTTGCGGGAGAGACCGTGTCGTTAATTATCTCGCTCTTTGAGAGCGCACAGGGCCACTATCCATTGGTATTACTAATGGTTTTCCTGCTCACCTTCACTAAATCCTGCGCGCTGGTGTCGCTGGCGATCCCGGGCACCTCCGGCCTGCTGCTGTTGGGGACATTCGCTTCCGCCAGTCTCGGTCATTTCCTGTTAATGTGGTCCAGCGCCAGCCTCGGCGCCATCGGCGGATTCTGGCTCTCGTGGTGGTTAGGCGTTCGCTATCGTCACCGCCTCACACAGTTACGCTGGCTCACCGCCGAGCGGCTGGCCCGCAGCCGACTCTTTTTTCAGCGCCGCGGGCTGTGGGCGGTCTTTTTCAGTCGCTTCCTCTCTCCCCTGCGCGCCACCCTGCCCCTGGTCAGCGGCGCCAGCGGCCTGCCGCTGTGGTCGTTTCAGCTAGCTAACGTCAGCTCCGGTCTGCTGTGGCCGTTTCTGCTGCTCTCCCCCGGCGCTTTAAGCCTCAGTTTGTGGTGAAAAAACTTTGTCTTTCAAAGAGATTCCGCAAATCCGCGATATGCTCTAGAATTAGCATAAGCACCTGACACTTAAACTATTTTTTAATAATTGTACGATTATTTTAAATATGCTACCGTGACGTTATAATCACTGGAGAAAAGTCTTATGAAAATCGCGGTTTACAGTACGAAGCAGTACGATAAAAAGTACCTGCAGCACGTGAATGATACCTACGGCTTTGAACTGGAATTCTTCGACTTCCTGCTGACAGCGAAGACCGCCAAAACCGCCAACGGTTGCGAAGCGGTGTGTATCTTCGTCAATGACGACGGCAGCCGCCCGGTGCTGGAAGAGCTGAAGGCCCACGGCGTGAAGTATATCGCTCTGCGCTGCGCCGGATTTAACAACGTCGACCTCGAGGCGGCAAAGGAGCTTGGCCTGCGCGTGGTCCGCGTCCCGGCGTACTCGCCGGAAGCCGTCGCTGAGCATGCGATCGGTATGATGATGTCGCTCAACCGTCGCATCCACCGCGCCTATCAGCGTACCCGTGATGCCAACTTCTCCCTCGAAGGCCTCACCGGTTTCACCATGTATGGTAAAACCGCCGGGGTGATCGGCACCGGGAAAATTGGCGTGGCGATGCTGCGGATCCTCAAAGGTTTCGGCATGCGCCTGCTGGCGTTCGACCCGTACCCAAGCGCTGCCGCACTGGAGCTGGGGGTGGAATATGTCGACCTCGCTACACTGTACAAGGAGTCGGACGTGATCTCCCTGCACTGCCCGCTGACCGACGAAAACTACCATCTGCTCAATCGCGAGGCGTTTGACCAGATGAAGGACGGGGTGATGGTGATTAACACCAGCCGCGGCGCGCTGATCGACTCCCAGGCGGCCATCGACGCCCTGAAGCACCAGAAAATTGGCGCGCTGGGGCTGGATGTTTATGAGAACGAACGCGATCTGTTCTTTGAAGACAAATCCAACGATGTGATCCAGGACGACGTTTTCCGCCGCCTCTCCGCCTGTCACAACGTGCTGTTCACCGGCCACCAGGCGTTCCTCACCGCTGAGGCGCTGATCAGCATTTCGGAGACCACCCTGGGCAACCTGCAGCAGGTCGCAAACGGCGAAACCTGCCCGAACGCCATCGTCTGATTCCTTTCCCTTTTGTGCTCCTCTCCCGGGGGGAGCACATTCAGATAATCCCCACAGATCCCCGCTGCGATACCGTTACACTGGCTTGGTTTTATTAGAAATGTGAATGTTTTGGAGTGAAAATGAACAAATTGGCGGCGCTACTGGCGGCAGGTATGCTGTTGTCCGGCTGTGTCTATAACAGTAAGGTGTCCACCGGCGCGGAACAGCTGCAGCATCATCGCTTCGTGCTGACCAGCGTCAACGGCCAGGCGGTCAGCTCCGGCGACCGGCCGCTGGAGCTGAGCTTCGGCGAGAAGATGGCTATTACGGGCAAGATGTATGTTTCGGGCAATATGTGCAACGGTTTTAGCGGGGAAGGCAAGGTGTCGGACGGCGAGCTGAAGGTGAAGTCGCTGGCGATGACCCGGATGCTGTGCCACGATGCCCAGCTTAATACCCTTGACGCGACGATCGGCAAGATGTTGCGCGAAGGCGCGCAGGTCGATCTGACGGAAAACCAGTTGACGCTGGCGACCGCCGACCAGACGCTGGTCTATAAGCTCGCCGACCTGATGCATTAGCCGGCCTTGAGGTGCCGCTGACGCTGCCCCGCGACGGGGCCGCCGTTAGTAGCCGCAGCTGCCGCCCGCCAGTGCCTGCTCGCTGCAGCGTTTGCCGTTCGGCAGCGCGCACATGCCAATCGCCGAACCATCGAGCTGACGAGCCACCGATAACGAGCCGCCTATCATGGCGCAGTTGGCCTGACCGGCGTCGCTCATCGCCGCCCGCATGCCTGGCGTGACGTGCGCCGCCGTGGCCTGCTGAACGGGTTCACTACTGCACGCCGACAGCAACAGCGCCGCACAACCTACTAATATCGCAGCTCGCATTCTCTCTCCCCTCGGAAACGTCTTAAAAAAGCAAACCCCAGAATAATAGGCAGCGTGGCGGGCGGCGTCGAGGGGGGAAGTACGTATTTATGCGCCTCATTAACATTTTCTAGCAAATTTTCGCCGAAAGCTTGATCTGCTCCGGCCTGGTCGCCGGGCGCACGTGATTCGACACTCGGCAGGAAGCCATTTTCTCCGCGAACCATGCAAAATATTGATCTGGTCACGGGTGGCCGGCGCATTGAGGACACAAATGCAAAAATGGCCGCGCCAACGGTTTGCTAAACTACCCCTTATATAATTACAGGGCGCGTCGCGGTTTCACGTGTCCATTCTTTTGCGCAATGTAAGGGTGTCTTCATATGATTACGATTGATGGTAATGGCGCGGTCGCTTCCGTCGCGTTTCGCACCAGTGAAGTTATCGCCATCTACCCGATCACGCCCAGTTCAACGATGGCGGAACAGGCCGACGCCTGGGCCGGCAATGGGCTGAAAAACGTCTGGGGCGATGTTCCCCGCGTGGTCGAAATGCAGTCGGAGGCAGGCGCCATTGGCGCCGTACATGGCGCGCTGCAGACCGGCGCCCTCTCCACCTCCTTTACCTCATCGCAGGGTCTGCTGCTGATGATCCCCACGCTGTACAAACTGGCCGGCCAGCTGATGCCGTTTGTGCTGCACGTCGCCGCCCGCACCGTCGCCACCCACGCGCTATCGATCTTCGGCGATCATTCCGACGTCATGGCCGTGCGGCAGACCGGTTGCGCCATGCTGTGCGCCAGCAGCGTCCAGGAGGCGCAAGATTTTGCGCTGATCTCGCATATCGCCACCCTGCAAAGCCGGGTGCCGTTTATTCATTTCTTTGATGGTTTCCGCACCTCGCACGAAATCAACAAAATCGCCCCGCTGGCGGATGACACCATTCGCGCCCTGCTACCGCAGGATAAAATCGCCGAGCATCGCCAGCGCGCGCTCAATCCGGAACACCCGGTGATCCGCGGAACCTCGGCCAACCCCGACACGTACTTCCAGTCCCGGGAGGCCACCAATCCGTGGTACGACGCGGTCTATGACCATGTTGAGACGGCGATGAACGACTTCGCCGCCGCCACCGGCCGTCAGTACAAACCGTTTGAGTTTTACGGCCACCCGCAGGCAGAGCGCGTGATCGTCATTATGGGTTCGGCCATCGGTACCTGCGAAGAGGTGGTTGATGAACTGCTGAGCCGCGGCGAGAAAGTCGGCGTGCTGAAAGTGCGCCTCTATCGCCCGTTCTCCGCCGCCCACCTGCTGGCAGCGCTGCCGGAAAGCGCCCGGGCGGTAGCGGTGCTCGATCGCACCAAAGAGCCTGGCGCGCTTGCCGAGCCGCTGTATCTCGATGTGATGACCGCCCTGGCGGAAGCCTTTAACCGCGGCGAGCGCGAGACGCTGCCGCGCACCATCGGCGGCCGCTATGGCCTCTCCTCCAAGGAGTTCGGCCCGGAATGCGTGCTGGCGGTATTTAGTGAACTGCAGTCCGCTCAGCCGAAGCCACGCTTTACCGTCGGTATCTATGATGACGTGACCAATCTGTCGCTGCCGCTGGGAGAAAATACCCTGCCAGCAGAGGCCAAGCTCGAGGCCCTGTTCTACGGTCTCGGCAGCGATGGCAGCGTGTCAGCCACCAAAAACAACATCAAAATCATCGGCAACTCGACCCCGTGGTTCTCGCAGGGCTATTTTGTCTATGACTCGAAGAAAGCGGGCGGCCTCACCGTCTCGCATCTGCGCGTCAGCGAAAAACCGATTCGTTCTTCGTATCTGATTTCGCAGGCTGATTTCGTCGGCTGCCACCAGCTACAGTTTATCGATAAATACCAGATGGCCGAGCGGCTGAAGCCCGGCGGTATTTTCCTGCTCAACACGCCGTACGGCGCCGATGAGGTCTGGTCTCGCTTGCCGCAGGAAGTCCAGGCCACTCTGAATCAGAAAAAAGCGCGTTTTTACGTGGTCAACGCGGCGAAAATCGCCCGCGAGTGCAGCCTCGGCGCGCGCATTAATACCGTGATGCAGATGGCGTTCTTCCATCTCACCCGCATCCTGCCGGGCGACAGCGCGCTGGCGGAACTGCAGGCGGCGATCGCCAAAAGCTACAGCAGCAAAGGCCAGGAGCTGGTGGAACGCAACTGGCAGGCGCTGGCCCTGGCCCGGGAATCGCTGGCGGAAGTGCCGCTCCAGCCAGTGAACGCCAGCAGTCCGAACCGCCCGCCGGTGGTCTCCGACGCCGCGCCGGATTTCGTCAAAACGGTCACCGCCGCGATGCTGGCCGGCCTCGGCGATGCGCTGCCGGTCTCCGCCCTGCCGCCGGACGGCACCTGGCCCATGGGCACCACGCGCTGGGAGAAACGCAACATCGCCGAAGAGATCCCCATCTGGAAGGAAGCGCTGTGTACCCAGTGCAACCACTGCGTCGCCGCCTGCCCGCACTCGGCGATCCGCGCCAAAGTGGTCGCGCCGGAAGAGATGGAGAACGCCCCTGCCAGTCTGCACTCGCTGGACGTCAAATCCCGCGATATGCGCGGACAAAAATACGTTCTGCAGGTCGCCCCGGAAGACTGCACCGGCTGCAACCTGTGCGTTGAAGTGTGCCCGGCGAAAGATCGCCAGAACCCGGAGATCAAGGCCATCAATATGATGTCGCGCCTGGAGCATGTGGAAGAGGAGAAGGTCAATTACGATTACTTCCTCAACCTGCCGGAAATCGACCGCACAAAACTGGAGCGGATTGATATTCGCACCTCGCAGCTGATCAGCCCGCTGTTTGAATACTCCGGCGCCTGCTCCGGCTGTGGCGAAACGCCGTATATCAAACTGCTGACCCAGCTGTATGGCGATCGGATGTTGATTGCCAATGCTACCGGCTGCTCCTCCATTTACGGCGGCAACCTGCCCTCGACGCCGTATACGACCGACGCCAACGGCCGCGGCCCGGCATGGGCCAACTCGCTGTTTGAGGATAACGCTGAATTCGGGCTCGGCTTCCGCTTAACCGTCGACCAGCACCGTCAGCGCGTGATGCGCCTGCTGAGCGAATTTGCCGACAAACTGCCGGCAGAGTTGAACGTGGCGTTACATGCCGAGGCGACGCCGGAAGTACGCCGCGAACAGGTGGCGGCCCTGCGCCAGGCGCTGGCCGGCGTGGACGGCGCTGAAGAGCTGCTGACCGATGCTGACGCGCTGGTGGAGAAATCCGTCTGGCTGATCGGTGGCGACGGCTGGGCCTACGATATTGGCTTCGGCGGTCTGGATCATGTGCTGAGCCTGACGGAAAACGTCAACATTCTGGTGCTGGATACCCAGTGTTACTCCAACACCGGCGGCCAGGCGTCAAAAGCCACCCCGCTGGGGGCGGTCACTAAGTTTGGCGAACACGGTAAACGCAAGGCGCGCAAAGATCTGGGCGTCAGCATGATGATGTACGGTCATGTCTATGTGGCGCAGATTTCGCTGGGCGCGCAGCTGAACCAGACGGTGAAAGCGATTCAGGAAGCGGAAGCCTATCCGGGACCGTCGCTGATCATCGCCTACAGTCCTTGCGAAGAGCACGGCTACGATCTGGCGCTCAGCCACGATCAGATGCGTCAGCTGACCGCCACTGGATTCTGGCCGCTCTACCGCTTCGACCCGCGTCGCGCCGACGAAGGCAAACTGCCGCTGGCGCTGGATTCTCGTCCGCCGTCCGACGCGCTGGCCGAGACGCTGCTCAACGAGCAACGCTTCCGTCGCCTGAACGCCCAGCAGCCGGAGGTGGCGGAGCAGTTGTGGAAAGACGCCGCCGCCGATCTGCAGAAACGGTATGACTTCCTCGCCCAGTTGGCCGGCAAAGCGGAGAAATCACCGAGCGAAGGCTAAGGTTATTTTCCATCCTGCAGCCATAAAAAAAGCCCGAACATGTTGTTCGGGCTTGTCGTTTTACCGATAAACAAAATCATTCCGCAGAATGAGACGGCAACAATAAATAATTGGCATGACAATAAAGGCATATAACGCGCGAATAATACGTGATTATCCTGGGTATGTATAATTTTTATTTTGTATATTATCCACGGATATATTCAGCATAATTATCAACATTTCTTTGGTATTATTTATTTTAGATTTTACTTATATCGTAACAATTGAGTCTTACCATATCTCAGACCGCTCCTTTAGCATGAGTTCACTTCCTTCCCGGAAGCTAAAACATAAAAACAGTTAAAGGAATTTCTTCATGAAAAGAAAAGTACTGGCCCTCGTTATTCCGGCTTTATTAGCCGCCGGTGCCGCCCATGCGGCGGAAATTTATAATAAAGACGGAAATAAATTAGATCTCTATGGCAAGGTAGACGGTCTGCACTATTTCTCCAGCGATTCGAAAAAAGACGGCGATCAAACTTATTTGCGTTTCGGCTTTAAAGGCGAAACCCAGATCAACGATATGCTTACCGGCTATGGTCAGTGGGAATATAACGTTCAGGCCAACAACACCGAGAGCTCCAGCGATCAGGCCTGGACCCGTCTGGCATTCGCGGGTATCAAAGTCGGCGATTACGGCTCCTTCGACTACGGTCGTAACTACGGCGTGCTGTACGACGTCGAAGGCTGGACCGATATGCTGCCGGAGTTCGGCGGCGACTCCTACACCTATGCGGATAACTTTATGGCAGGCCGCGCCAACGGCGTCGCGACCTACCGCAACAGCGATTTCTTTGGCCTGGTGGAGGGTCTGAACTTTGCCCTGCAGTATCAGGGTAAAAACGAAGGTCAGAACGCGCAGGATATCAACGTCGGCACCAATAACCGCAGCAGCGACAGCGATGTTCGCTTCGACAATGGCGATGGCTTCGGTCTCTCCACCTCTTATGACTTCGGCATGGGCATCAGCGCGGCAGCGGCCTACACCTCTTCTGACCGTACCAACGATCAGATGACCCAGACCAACGCCCGCGGCGATAAAGCCGAAGCCTGGACCGCCGGCCTGAAGTACGACGCCAACGATATCTACCTGGCGACCATGTACTCAGAAACCCGCAATATGACCCCGTACGGCAATGACGGCGTGGCCAATAAAACGCAAAACTTCGAAGTCACCGCGCAGTATCAGTTCGACTTCGGCCTGCGTCCGGCCATCTCCTACCTGCAGTCCAAAGGCAAAGATCTCTATAATAACGGCCGCTACGCCGATAAAGATCTGGTCAAATATATGGACGTTGGCGCTACCTATTACTTCAACCGTAATATGTCTACCTACGTTGATTACAAAATCAACCTGCTGGATGACAACGACAGCTTCTACAAAGACAACGGTATCTCTACCGACAACATCGTCGCCCTGGGCCTGGTTTACCAGTTCTGATGCGCCAGCCCGCCGGTTCCGGCGGGCTTCTTCCTCCCGCCGTACAGTAGATAAAACAAAACAATATATCCCGCTGGTTAAAATAGCCGTCCATTTAGTGATATAGTCGTGCTCAGTCAGTGCTTGCCCGAGGACGTCCACCATGCATCATCACCCGGTAAAATCATCCCGAATTATCTCTGTCGCCTACGATGACGCCTCCGCCACACTGGAAATCTATTTTTATCACCAGCCGCCGTTGCAATATACCGGCGTGCCACCGCGTATTTTCCGCGATTTTTTACAGGTGGTGTCAAAAGGACGATTTTATGACGGCGTGATCAAAGGGAAATTCCCCGAACGCAAGCCACGTTAATGTCAAAGTGTGACCACGGTCATGATACAAAACGTGCTCTAATGCCGTACAATGTGAGGGGATACTTAAACAGGAGGTTTTTATGAGCAGAATGATTCTTGTCCCTATCGATATCTCTGATAAAGAATTTACTGAACGCATTATCAGTCACGTTGAATCGGAAGCACGGATTGACGACGCCGAGGTCCATTTCCTCTCCGTGATCCCTTCCCTGCCCTATTATGCCTCACTGGGAATGGCTTACACCGCCGAACTGCCGGGTATGGATGAGCTGCGCGAAGGAACGGAAACGCAGCTTAAAGAGATCGCCAAACAATTTTCCATCCCGGAAGATCGGATGCATTTTCACGTCGCCGAAGGGTCGCCAAAAGATAAGATCCTCGCGCTGGCCAAGTCGCTACCCGCCGACCTGGTGATCATCGCGTCGCACCGGCCAGATATCACCACCTATCTGCTGGGCTCCAACGCCGCCGCGGTGGTCCGCCACGCCGAGTGCTCAGTCCTGGTGGTGCGTTAACGCCACAGCCCGCCGCCCGGCGGGCTTTTTATTTCCGCTTACACCGCCTCCGCCTGCCTGCCCGCAGCGGAAAGTGCCGGAAAGATGCTGACATTCCGCGCCTGAATCCGTACCATACACGCCACGGTTGTCTGTCAGACCTCATTAATTGCTACGCGCCAGCGCCACGTTGTCCAGGCTGGCAGAACGCGTGCTCTTCTGATGCCACACTATGAATTGAGCCACTATTACATGCTGCAAAACCAAGAAATCAGTAAAAAAGAAAAGTACAACATCGATAAGCTGCAGAAACGTCTGCGCCGCAACGTCGGTGAGGCGATTGCCGACTTCAATATGATTGAAGAGGGCGACCGCATTATGGTTTGTCTTTCTGGCGGCAAGGACAGCTATACCATGCTGGAGATCCTGCGTAATCTGCAGAAAAGCGCGCCCATCTCCTTCTCGCTGGTGGCGGTGAACCTCGATCAGAAACAGCCTGGGTTCCCGGAGCATATTCTGCCGGCGTATCTTGAGCAGCTGGGCGTGGAATACAAGATTGTCGAAGAGAATACCTACGGCATCGTCAAAGAGAAGATCCCGGAAGGGAAAACCACCTGCTCGCTGTGCTCTCGCCTGCGTCGCGGTATCCTCTACCGTACCGCCACCGAGCTCGGGGCGACCAAGATCGCCCTCGGCCATCATCGCGATGACATCCTGCAGACGCTGTTCCTGAATATGTTCTACGGCGGAAAAATGAAAGGGATGCCGCCGAAGCTAATGAGCGACGACGGCAAACACATCGTCATCCGCCCGCTGGCGTACTGCCGCGAAAAGGACATCGAGCGCTTCTCCCAGGCCAAAGGCTTCCCGATTATTCCGTGCAACCTGTGCGGTTCGCAGCCAAATCTGCAGCGTCAGGTGATCGCCGATATGCTCCGCGACTGGGATAAGCGTTATCCTGGGCGCATTGAAACCATGTTCAGCGCGATGCAGAACGTGGTGCCTTCGCATCTGAGCGATGTCAATCTGTTTGATTTTAAAGGTATCACCCACGGCTCCGAGGTGGTGGACGGTGGCGATCTGGCGTTTGACCGGGAAGAGATTCCCCTGCAACCCGCCGGCTGGCAGCCGGAAGAAGAAGACGCCCGTCTCGATGAACTGCGTCTGAACGTGGTGGAAGTGAAGTAACCCTCACGCGTCTCAGGCAGCCGCCTGAGACGCACTAACCTGCCCTTACTTCAGCAGTCGAACGCGGCAGGCTTTGCCCTTAATCTTGCCATTTTGTAACTGCTTATACGCCTTCTGCGCCATATTCTGGCGGATCGCCACATAGACATGAGCCGGATGGACGGTAATTTTGCCGATATCGGCACCGTCAAAACCCATATCCCCGGTCAGGGCTCCCAGCACATCTCCCGGGCGCATTTTCGCCTTTTTACCGCCGTCGATACACAGCGTGGCCATCTCCGCCGTCAGCGGCGCGATGGTGGTGTTGCCCGTCGGCGCCGGCAGCCAGTTCAGGGAAAGCTGCAGCATGTCGGCCAGGATAGTGGCGCGTTGCGCCTCTTCCGGCGCGCAGAAGCTGATGGCCAGCCCTTGTTCGCCGGCGCGGGCGGTACGGCCGATGCGGTGAACATGCACCTCCGGATCCCAGGCCAGCTCGAAGTTCACCACCAGCGCGAGGGATTTGATGTCGAGGCCGCGGGCGGCGACGTCGGTCGCCACCAGAACCCGGACGCTGCCGTTGGCGAAGCGCACCAGCGTCTGATCGCGGTCGCGCTGCTCGAGATCACCGTGCAGCGACAAGGCGCTCTGCCCGGCGGCGTTGAGCGCATCGCAGACCGCCTGGCAATCGCGTTTGGTGTTGCAGAACACCACACAGGATGCGGGTTGATGCTGGCTGAGCAGGCGCTGCAGCAGGGCAATCTTACCGTGGCGGGAAACTTCAAAGAACTGCTGCTCAATCGCCGGGAGCGCATCGACAGTGTCGATCTCAATTGTCTGCGGATTGCGCTGTACCCGGCCGCTGATCGCCGCGATTGCCGCCGGCCAGGTGGCGGAAAACAGCAGGGTCTGCCGGTCAGCCGGCGCGAAGCGGATCACCTCGTCGATGGCGTCGCTGAAGCCCATATCGAGCATGCGGTCCGCTTCATCCATCACCAGGGTCTGCAACGCGTCAAGGGAGACCGTCCCCTTCTGCAGATGATCGAGCAGACGGCCCGGGGTGGCGACGATGATATGCGGGGCGTGCTGGAGTGAATCTCGCTGGGCGCCAAAGGGCT
This sequence comes from Klebsiella sp. PK18, assembly GCF_057784655.1. Lineage (NCBI taxonomy): Bacteria > Pseudomonadati > Pseudomonadota > Gammaproteobacteria > Enterobacterales > Enterobacteriaceae > Klebsiella > Klebsiella sp. PK18. Next base: position 3,046,647 of record NZ_CM173493.1, read on the forward strand.
GCCCGCCGCAGAGCATCAGAATCTTGATGTTCGGCAGGCAGCGCGCCAGGCGACGCAGCTCACCGGCAACCTGATCGGCCAGCTCGCGGGTCGGACACAGGACCAGCGACTGGGTTTCAAAGCGCGCCGGATCGATATGCTGCAGCAGACCCAGCCCAAATGCGGCCGTTTTTCCGCTGCCGGTTTTTGCCTGCACGCGCACATCTTTCCCCGCAAGGATCGCCGGCAGGGCGGCGGCCTGAACCGGGGTCATCGACAGATAACCCAGCTCATTAAGGTTGGCTAATTGGGCGGCAGGTAAAACAGTCAGGGTAGAAAAAGCGGTCACAATGTATTCTCGTATTAAAGGACGGACAATCTGCAGGCGCGTATCCTCGCAGATCTCCGCGCCTGATGCGACAATTTAATCGGCTCTTCGTCAGGCGGCGGATCGGGCTGCGGCTGCGGACGCGGTCGTGGGTCGGGTAAAGGAGCCGGATCGTTCGGCTCGGGTGAGATGGGGATAGACTGGGCTGTCAGCCCTGAAGCGTAATGCATAGAGGCCTCCCGGAGAGTAATACGGGCGTACCCGCAGGCTTAACGGCCTGAAGACCGTCGGGTGTCTTAGTAAGCGTAGAAGCTGGTCCGGAGAGCGCAAAAAAAAAGCCGACTCAACAAAGTCGGCGTCGTACGAATCAATTGTGCTATGCAGTAATTCAAAAAAGGAAGTAAGACAATATGGAGCGCAACGCCCATCGCTTGACGTTGCATTCACCTGCGAGAGAGATATTGCCCTGAATGGGTAGGTGGTTTATTGATTTCGCTCAAACATTGCCGGGTTTTCCCGGCAATGCGGCCGCTAAAAGGCGATTCTTTACAACCATTTACTGCGATGTAACCACCACGCAACACCACCGATGACAACAACTAACATCAGGCAGAAGAGGCTAAACCCCAGATGCCAGCTGTTTCCCGGGATCCCGCCAAGGTTGACGCCGAACAGGCCGGTTAAAAAGGTGCTGGGCAGAAACACCATCGCCATCAACGACATCGTGTAGGTCCGCCGCGCCAGCGACTCCTGCATAATCTGGGCGATCTCGTCGCTCATGATCGCCGTCCGGGCGATACAGCTGTCGATCTCATCCAGACCGCGCCCCAGCCGCTCAGCGATATCCTGCATCCGCCGCCGCTGATCGTCACTCATCCACGGCAGCCGCTCGCTGGCCAGTCGGGCGTAAACGTCGCGCTGCGGCGCCATATAGCGGCGCATCACAATCAGTTGCTTACGCAGCAGCGCGAGAAAACCGCGCGGTGGCACCTGTTGGTCAAGCAGGTCATCTTCCAGGTCGATAATGCGGTCGTGCAGCTGTTCGATAAACTCGCTGGCATGATCGGTCAGCGCATCGCAGACTTCCACCAGCCAGCTGCCGCCGTCCGTCGGGCCATTGCCCTCCTTCAGGTCACCCAGCACATCGTCCAGCGCCAGCACCTTGCGCTGACGGGTGGAGACGATCAGCCGCTCGTCCATATACAGACGCATCGCCACCAGCTGGTCGGGACGCTCATCGGTACTGCCGTTAATGCAGCGCAGGGTGATCAGCGCCCCGTCGCCGATCCGCGTCACCCGTGGCCGGGTGCTCTCCCCCGCCAGGGCGTCACGCACGTTGTTGGGCAGCAACGGGGTGGCCGCCAGCCAGTCGGCGCTGTCGCTGTGGGTATAATTCAGATGCAGCCAGCAGGGCTTGTCTTTGTCGATAATATCGTTATCGGTGAGCGGCTTCACGCCCCCCTGTCCGTCGAGCACCCACGCGAAGATCGCGTCCGGTATTTGCAACTCCGAGCCTTTAATCGCGTCCACTCAACCTCCGTTAATCCATACCTGTCACATTGCGCGCACTCTCTATAAGGTACGCGAAAGCGCGCTTTTTCGCTTTTTATTGCCCGGTAAGTTGGGCTAATAGCTTCATTAAAAAGCGCTTTCGCCCCGGGTCGCGCTGCACTCCTCATTTAACGTTAAAGCGTAGTGAAATCAAGTTCTTCCCGTTTTGCCGATCTCAATGCGTCTTTCTGCGGTTTATTTTGCCACCCATTGCTGTATTATGCTGTTTATTGCGTTAATTTGCGGAGTCGCTTGCCATGCATAAGCTCGCCAGACAAAAACACATCCTCGACAGGCTGAGTGAAAACGGCCAGCTAAGCATCAGCGAACTGGTCGAAGGGCTACAGGTCTCCGCCGATACCATTCGCCGGGATCTGAGCGAACTGGAAAAACAGGGTGTCCTGCAGAAAAGCCACGGCGGCGCCATCGCTCTTAACGTCCCGGCGATGACGCGCCAGGGTCGAAACGCCCTGCTCCCCCAGACCAAGCAGCGCCTGGGTCAGCAGGTCGCCGCGCGTATCCCCCTCGGCTCGACGCTGTTTCTCGACGCCGGAAGCACGGTGCTGGCGGTCGCCGCTCAGCTTAAAGGGCCGATGACCGTGATCACGCCTTCGCTGGATATCGCCCAGCTGTTTAGCGACCGTACCGATATCCAGCTGATCCTGCTTGGCGGCCAGTGGGACAGTGAACAGCGGCTGTTCGCCGGCAGCGCTACGCTGTCGCTGGTCGCCCGCTACCGGGCCGACATCGCCATTCTCGGCGCCTGCGCGCTTCATGCCGGGCTGGGGCTGAGCGCCAGCCAGGAGGCCGATGCTGACGTGAAGCGCGCCATGCTGGCCGCCAGCGCAGAGCACTGGCTGGTGGCAGACCATACCAAAGTCAACCATTGCGAGCCGTGGCTGGTGGCCGGGCTCAGCGACATTCACCATCTTTTTCTTGATCGTCCCTGGGCTGAGCTGGGGGATGACCCCGCCCTCTCTGTACACATTGCTGACGCTTAACCGCGTGGAGAACCTGATGAGTAACAACACAATAAATATCGCCCTGATTGGCTATGGCTTCGTCGGTAAGACCTTCCACGCGCCGCTTATCCGTTCAGTGCCGGGTCTGAATCTGGCGTTCGTCGCCTCGCGCGATGAAGAGAAAGTCAAACGCGACCTGCCGGATGTCACGGTCATCGCCTCCCCGGAGGCAGCGGTTCAGCATCCGGATGTCGATCTGGTGGTCATCGCCTCCCCCAACGCCACCCACGCGCCGCTGGCCCGCCTGGCGCTGAACGCCGGCAAGCATGTGGTGGTGGACAAACCTTTTACCCTCGATATGCAGGAAGCCCGGGAGCTGATCGCCCTGGCTGAGGAGAGACAGCGCCTGCTCTCCGTCTTCCATAACCGCCGCTGGGACAGCGACTACCTGGGGATCCGTCAGGTCATTGAGCAGGGCGCCATCGGCACGGTGAAACACTTCGAGTCGCATTTTGACCGCTTCCGTCCGGAAGTCCGCGTCCGCTGGCGTGAGCAGAACGTCCCGGGCAGTGGTTTATGGTTCGATCTGGGGCCCCACCTGATCGACCAGGCGCTGCAGCTGTTTGGTTTGCCGCAGTCGGTACAAGGCAATATCGCCACCCTGCGCAACGGCGCGGAGATCAACGACTGGGCGCATGTGGTATTAAACTACCCGGCGCATAAAGCGATCCTGCACTGCAGCATGCTGGTCGCGGGCGGCTCCTCGCGCTTCACCGTGCACGGCGATAAAGGCAGCGTGATCAAAGCGCGGGCCGACCAGCAGGAGAGCCAGTTGCTGGCGGGCGTGGAGCCGGGAAGCGCCGGCTGGGGCGAGGATAACGATGCGCTGGTTGTCTATGACGCCTCGCTGCAGACCCACTCTCAGGCCACCCCGTCGGGCGATCAGCGCCAGTACTATATGCAGATCCGCGACGCGCTGAACGGTCAGATCGCCAATCCGGTGCCGCCGATTGAAGCGCTGGCGGTAATGGCCGTTCTGGAAGCGGCGGTGCGCGCTGCAGAAAGCGGCATGGTGCAGACCCTGGACCTGACCGACGACGAGCGCCACGCGCTGCGCTAATCCTGCCTGCTCTCCGGTTATCTGCGCATCCCGCAGGTAACCGGTTCTTCCAATCCACTTCAGAAAAAATCACTACTCGTCCGCAATCTAACCATCCTTTATCCTGCTTTATAGCGCAAAGCACCGCTGGAAATTTCAGCCAATTGGGAGGAGGATAGAGAGCAGTTCGATCGTGATGAGAAAAGGGTTGCTGACGCTGTGGACGCCGCGACCGCATTAATGGACAGGAGAAGCTCATGTACTACACGTTAGGAGATACCACTCTCCATTTTTATCGCTATCAGTGCAAATTTTACGTCGCCCACTGGGACGGGGGTAACGTGATGGACGACAAATTTAAACCATTTATCGAACAGATCACTGAGAAGACCGGGCTGGATGCAAAACGTGTCGAGACCGCCGCGCGCGATTATTTTACCAACGTGGATTAACATGCCGACTGGCGCTGTAGGGCGTGGATTCAGGCTGGTGCGATGAACACGCATGCTAACCCACGCTTTCGCCGCCAGGTGTTTCTCTCCTGGCGGCTTCCCTTCCCCGTCGGCCTTAAACCGTGGACAGTTTGGCCAGAATGGCGGCGAAGGCGTCATTAACGTTATCGCCGGCGAGCAGTTTTTTACGCAACGTGAAGCTTCTGCCGCTGGAACGGATCCGTAGCCGAACTTTCGCATCATTGTTCCCGCGCTCAGCCAGCACAACGTCACCTAACGGAATAACGTAGGTATCGGCATAGAGCCCCGGTGTAAATATCATCGACTCGCCGCTCACGCCAATCACCACCCGATTCTGCAGACGATAGCCATTGCACAGCGCAACAATGCCGGCGGCAATAAATACCCCACCAATACCCATGCCAATCATTAAGATAATAATGCCGACGATGAGCGCCAGCGCCCCCTGCGGATAAAAACCGGATGCATTAAAGGTTAATAGCTGGTGATTATCGTCGCGGCCCATCGCCCCGGTTGTTGACCGCCACGGGGTAAAACCGGCGTTAATCCGCGTTTGAAAGCTGAACATACAGCCAACCAGAAAGATCATGCTGGCGGGCACCATCACGATACCGCCAATAAACGCCAGCACGATGGCCAGATAAGGATAGCGGCCCGACAACATAATACTGACGGCCTGAACCACCACGGCGATAAACAGAGCGAGCACCAGCCAGGACCACATGCTGTCCGCCCGATGATGAAAGTTCAGCTGTCCATCATCGAGTAATAAATTTCGCGCGACAAAACAGATAATAATATTGACGAACAGGCCTATCCAGACCAGTTTATGAACATGCTTCATCCCATACTCCATTATGTATTTTACTATTCCATTCGGTGGCATTATAAAATAAACCTGAATGCCGTCGGGATATTACCAAAGCGCCACGCAAGATCAATAAAAAGCATGTTCATGTCATCTATTCCCAGATTAACATGTCCGGTTATCATTTATAGGAATTATAAAATCCACTAGAAGTATTGACGTTATTTTCACGATGAGAATATCACCCTGCCGCCCGGCAGGGTGTTGGCGATTAACCTTCTTTCATCGCCACCAGCGCCGGGGGGCTTTTCTTCCGCAGCAGATAGCCTGCGGCGAGGATCAGCAGCCATACCGGGATCAGGCAGACGGAGATGCGGATGTCGGGAGTCAGATACATCACCACGAGGATCCCGGCGAGAAACAGCAGGCACAGCCAGTTAGTCAGGGGATAGCCGAGGCTTTGGAAGGCCGTTACCTTCCCGGCCCGCTGCATAGCGCGACGAAACTTAAGATGGGTGATGCAGATCATCGCCCAGTTAATCACCAGGGCCGCCACCACCAGCGCCATCAGCAGGCCAAACGCTTTACCAGGCATCACATAGTTAATCACCACGCAAAGCGCCGTGGCGACGGCGGATACCGCCAGCGCGGTCAACGGGATCCCCCGGCGGTTAACCCGCAGCAGCGCCCGAGGAGCATTGCCCTGCTGAGCCAGGCCGAACAGCATCCGGCTGTTGCAGTACACACAGCTGTTATAGACCGACAGCGCGGCGGTGAGCACCACCAGATTGAGAGCGTTGGCCACAATATTGCTGTCAATGGCATGAAAGATCAGCACAAAGGGGCTGCCCCCCTCCACGACGTTACGCCAGGGGTAGAGTGACAGCAGGACCGCCAGCGACCCCACATAAAACAGCAGAATGCGATAGATCACCTGGTTGGTGGCTTTAGGAATGGTTTTATGCGGTTCGTCGGCTTCCGCCGCGGTGATCCCCACCAGCTCAAGCCCGCCGAAGGAGAACATGATTACCGCCATCGCCATTACTAAGCCCGTGATACCGTTAGGGAAAAATCCCCCGTCCTGCCACAGGTTGGCCACCGTCGCCGCCGGGCCGCCGTGGCCGCTAAATAACAGATAGCTGCCAAAGGCGATCATGCTGATGATGGCGGCCACTTTGACAATCGAGAACCAAAACTCCAGCTCGCCATACACTTTGACATTCGTCAGGTTGATGGCGTTGATCGCCACGAAGAAGATCGCCGCCGACAGCCAGGCGGGTACTTCCGGCCACCAGTACTGAATATAGATCCCCACCGCCGTCAGCTCCGCCATGCTCACCAGCACATACAACACCCAGTAATTCCAGCCGGACATAAACCCGGCGAAAGGCCCCCAGTAGCGGTTGGCGAAATGGCTGAACGACCCCGCCACCGGCTCCTCTACCACCATCTCGCCAAGTTGTCGCATGATGAAGAAGGCGATCGCTCCGGCGATGGCGTAGCCCAGCAGGACCGAGGGGCCTGCCATACGGATCGTCTGCGCGATACCTAAAAACAGTCCGGTGCCGACCGCGCCCCCGAGGGCGATCAACTGGATGTGGCGGTTTTTTAACCCACGTTTTAACTGATGCTCTTGCTGCGTTGTCATCTCTGACCTGCCCCTGTCTGTAAAAAAGTCACCTTCGGCGATAGCAACTTTTAGGCCAGGGCGCAGCATCCCGCCATAAGAGCAAGAGCAATATATTGAATTTTATTAAAATATTATTTATCCGTCTGCTCTGGGGCGTGAGTCATGCGCCGCCAGGCCAAACATAACGCGCAATAAACCGCCTGAAATCGCACAGTTCATGAGAAAAATAGCCTCCTCATGCATAAAGCTGACCCGTTTTGGTGCGCCGGCGTCGCCGCCCTGTCGTCAGACTTCACGGCGGGCAAAAAGCTGTTAGGCTGTTAACCACTCTGACGTTCCACTAGTGGCCACCATGTACAACATCGACGACTATGATTTGAAAATTCTCACCCTGCTGCAGGCCAATGGCCGTTTGACCAATCAGGAACTGAGCGATCTCATCGGCCTGTCCGCCTCCCAGTGTTCACGGCGCCGCATCGCCCTTGAACAGGCGCAGCTTATCCTCGGCTATCATGCGCGGCTGGCGCCGGATGCTGCCGGGCAGGAAATGCTGGGCCTGATAGAAGTGCGCTTGCTGAATCACACCCCACAATGCGTGGAGAGCTTTCACCAGATGCTCAGTGAAGTGGACGCCATCCTGGACGCCTGGAAAACCACCGGCGACGCCGATTATCTGCTGCGGGTGACGGTCCCGGACCTGCCCGGTCTGAGCCATTTGATCAGCCATATTCTGGCGCAAAACAAAGGGGTCGCCCACCTGAAAACCGCGGTGATACTCAACCGCCTTAAAGAGAATGGCCAGCTGATGCCGGGCCCGGATCCGCTGCGCTGAATCAGGGCATGATGCCCTGCGCTGGTGCAAACGCAGGGTTAGTCAATGCATCACAGCGTGATAATTTGCACGGTTTGCGCAATGTAATGCAGAAAATCGCATGAGTCGTGCAATTTTCTCTTTTTGGCATAACAATACGTTAGGCTGAATAGCGCCTGTTTTTTCCGCAAACGATCGCCCGGCCCCCTCCTCTGGTGCGATTTTTGCAAACAAGGACTTATCCTTGTTAACGAAAAGATAGTGCTTATTTATGGATAATATCCTTTCCCCCGAAAAACTGACCCACACCTGGCTGGAGGATACCCTGGCGCTGTTGTTCGGCACGCTGATGATCTCCTTTGGCATTATTTTATTTCGCCAGGCCGGTGCCCTGACCGGCGGAACGGCAGGTATGGCCTTTCTGATCCACTATGCCACCCACCTGCCGTTTGGCGTGGTCTTCTTCGTCATTAACCTGCCTTTCTATTGGCTCTCCGTCCGGCGGATGGGCGCCGCCTTCACGCTAAAAACCTTCTGCGCGGTCGGACTGGTGTCCCTGTTCTCTGACCTGCACGGTTACTTTATTCATGTCGATCGCCTGAACCCCTATTACGCCACCCTCTTCGGCAACATCATGGTCGGCATCGGCTTTGTGGTGCTGTTTCGCCATAAAGCGAGCCTCGGCGGCGTTAATATTCTGGCCCTCTATCTGCAGGACAAAAGCGGCATTCGCGCCGGTAAATTCCAGATGGTGGTTGACGCCTGCATCGTCACCGCCTCGCTGTGGGTAGTAAGCCTGCCGATGCTGCTGGTCTCTATCCTCGGCGCCGTGATTTTGAATTCGATTATCGCCATGAACCACCGTCCCGGACGCTACGCGGTGTAATGGCTTCACCTTTGACGGTCATTCCAGGAGTAACCACTGTGTTTCAGAACGTTGACGCCTATGCGGGCGATCCTATCCTGTCGCTGATGGAAGCCTTTCAACAGGATCCCCGGGCAGACAAAGTTAACCTCAGCATCGGGCTGTACTATAACGAGCAGGCCATTATTCCCCAGCTGGAGGCGGTCCGTCAGGCCGCTGACCGGCTGCAGAGTCAGCAGCAAAAGGCCAGCCTTTATCTGCCGATGGAGGGGCTGGCGCCCTATCGCCGCGCGGTCCAGACCCTGCTGTTTGGCGACAATCATCCGGCGTTGCGTGCCGGACGCATCGCCACCATCCAGACGCTGGGGGGCTCCGGCGCGCTAAAGGTGGGCGCTGATTTCCTCAAGCGCTACTTCCCCGACTCCGCGGTCTGGGTCAGCGATCCAACCTGGGAGAACCACGTTGCCATCTTTGCCGGCGCCGGCTTTGAGGTACATACCTATCCCTGGTTCGACAGCGCCACCCGCGGGGTGAATTTCCCCGCTATGCTCGCCGCCCTCCAGCAGCTGCCGCCGCGCAGCATTGTGCTGCTTCACCCTTGCTGCCATAACCCGACGGGGGCCGATCTCACCCGCGAGCAGTGGGATCGCGTGATTGAGGTGCTGATCGCCCGGGAGCTGATCCCATTCCTTGATATCGCCTACCAGGGCTTCGGCCGCGGACTGGACGAGGATGCCTATGCCATTCGCGCCATCGCCAGCGCCGGGCTGACGGCGCTGGTCAGCAACTCGTTTTCCAAGATATTTTCGCTGTATGGCGAGCGGGTTGGCGGCCTGTCAGTGGTCTGCGACAATGCCGATATCGCCGGGCGCGTGCTGGGCCAGCTGAAAGCCACCGTGCGGCGCAACTACTCCAGCCCGCCGGGGTTTGGCGCCCAGGTGGTATCGCAGGTGCTCAACGCTCCCGCGCTGAACGCCTTGTGGCAGGAAGAAGTGGAAGCCATGCGCACCCGCATCAGCGCCATGCGCGTCGCGCTGGTGACGGCCCTGCAGGCCGCCCAGCCGGAGGGTGATTTTTCCTATCTGCTGACCCAGCGCGGCATGTTCAGTTATACCGGCTTTAGCACCCGGCAGGTGGACATCCTGCGTGAAGAGCACGGCATTTACCTGATCGCCAGCGGTCGGGTCTGCGTGGCCGGGCTCAACCACGGGAATATTGCGCGAGTCGCCCATGCCTTTGCCGCGGTCTCCACGCGCTAAGCCGCTGTCCCGCGAACCGCGGTTACCCCGCGGCGGGACGACGGTTATTCGCGACGCAGTCGGCGAGCCAGGCGGGTGCCCAGCGTCTGAATGAGCTGGACAATCACAATCAGCACCAGGGCGGTGGTGAGGGTGGCAAAGGCGTCGAAGCGCTGATAGCCATAGGTGATCGCCAGGTCGCCAATACCGCCGCCGCCCACCGTTCCTGCCATGGCGGTCGCACCAAGCAGGCCGATGGTCGCCGTGGTAAGGGCCAGAATCAGCGACGCTGCCGCCTCCGGCAGCATAAAATGCCAGACCGTCTGCAGGGGGGTTGCGCCCATCGCATCCGCGGCTTCGAGGATCCCCTCATCCACCTCCAGCAGTGAGCTCTCCACCAGCCGGGCAATGTAGGGGGCGACAAAAACGATCAGCGGCACGATGGCCCCCGCGGTGCCGATAGTGGTGCCCACCAGCAGTCGGGTAAAGGGCAGGATCACAATCAGCAAAATGATAAACGGCAGCGAACGCAGCACGTTAATCAGCGGATTCAGCGCCTGATGCACCACCGGGTTGGCCACGATGCCGCCAGGACGGCAAACCACCAGCACAATCCCTAACGGTACGCCGATCAGCGCGCCAAAGCCCAGCGAGACGGCGACCATAATCAGCGTGTCATGCAGCGCCAGCAGAAACTGATCGCCGGTAATGGCGGTATCAATAAGATCAAACATGGGTGATTTTCACTCCTGCATCGGCCAGATGGGTGATGGCGCGGTCGGTTTCGTCAGGCTCGCCGAGGAGTTGCACAATCATAAATCCCAGAATCCGGCCCTGAACTTCAGACATGCTGGCAAACAGGATATTCACCTCGACAGCATACTCGCGGATCAGGTGGTTAATGATCGGCTGCTGCGCCGTCGCGCCGATAAATTCGAGGCGTATAGCCCGGGCGCCGTTATCGCGCTGCAGGAGCGACGCCACCCGCTGCGGCAGACGATCGTGCACCACCGACTGCACGAAACTGGCCGTTACCGGATGCTGCGGCTGGGCAAAGAGGTCGAAAACCGTCCCCTGCTCAACGATACGGCCCGCCTGCATCACCGCCACCTTGTGACAGATTTTCTGGATCACCGACATCTCATGGGTGATCAGTACAATGGTGATGCCATAGCGGCGATTAATCTCCTGCAAGAGCAGTAAGATCTGCACCGTGGTGTGAGGATCGAGCGCCGAGGTGGCTTCATCGCACAGCAGCACCGACGGGTTGGTGGCGAGCGCCCGGGCAATACCGACCCGCTGCTTTTGTCCACCCGACAGCTCATTAGGGTAGCTGTGGATTTTGTCGCTCAGATCGACGAACGCCAGCAGTTCCGCCACCCGCGCCTGGATAAAGGCCTTGTCGCGGCCTTGTAAAATCAGCGGGATGGCGATGTTATGGAAAACGGTTTTCGAATTCAGCAGATTAAAATTCTGAAAGATCATGCCGATATCTTTTTTGATGGCCTGCAGGCGCTGGCCGCTGCAGGCCTGTAGCGGCTCGCCGTTTAACAGCACCTCGCCCTCGCCAGGCGTTTCCAGACGATTAATCAGCCGTAATAAGGTGCTTTTTCCTGCCCCGCTGTAGCCAATAATGCCGAAAATATCGCCTCGTTCAATGCTGAGATTAATATCCTGCAAGGCCAGAACCGGATGTCCTTTCCTGAAAAAGCTTTTACTGACGTGGCGAAACTCTATCATCGCGTTATTCATTTTAAATAATCAGGAAGCAGGTAACCATCATACTGTGGATGGCTGAGAATATATTTTTTGAAATCGGCAGAGTGGTAGCCATCGATAATATCTTTGGCAAACTGCGCCTTCTGATTTTTACCGGCGACGGTCACAACATTAATAAAATGGCTGGTGGCTGCCTCCAGCTTTAATGCCGAGGTCAGGGACATACCGCTGGAGACGGCGAAATTGCCCTGAATCAGGCCATAGTCGACGTCCGGCAGAGCGCGAACCTGCTGGGCATTATCCATCTCTTTGAGGACAATTTTGTAGGGATTATCAACGATATTGCGCTGCGAAAAGGTGGCGGGGTCGCTGTCCGGTTTGACCTTCACCCAGCCCAGGCTCTGCAGCACCAGCACCGCGCGATATTCGTTTGACGGCTGGTTCGGTACCGACACGACGGTCCCTGCCGCCGGAGTGCCCAGGGTGGTCAGTTTACCGCCGTACAGCCCCATCGGCGGCGTGGGGACCTGCACAATGCCCACGTTATCAATCCCCAGCCGCTCATTGATCGCTTTCAGATATACCGGATGCTGCATAATATTCGCTTCGATATCCCCGCGGGCTACCGCGTCATTCACCTGAATACCGTCGCTGAAATCCTTATATTCGATTTTATAGCCTTTACTCAATAAATAGGGCGCAACGCCTTTCTCAAATTGTTCTTTGTACGGCCCGGGGTTAAAGCCGACGCGAATAAGATGTTCGTCGGCGGCGGCATAAAAAGAGGTGGCCGACAACAGGGCGAGAGTCACCCCGAGCGCAACTGACTTGTTCATAAGGTATTTTCCTGGAAGGTTGGCGATATTGAGCGATTAAATCACAGCCGACTGTGGGTTGTAAGCCAGAACGCCGGATTTCCTTTTGCTAATTCCTCATTAACTTTTGCTATATCGACATATCCTAAAAACAAGAATCCTTTGCGTTTTTTGTTATTTAGCCAGGCGCAATAAATCCCTTAAAGATGGCTAATTATTCGTGACTTAAACCGGGAATGTTATGCCTGATTTTACTGCTTCGCCGCTGGTGGACGCGCTGGAAGAGAATCTGTTCAGCTTGCTGGAAAAACTGGCCGCGGAGGTAAACACCGAAGCGCTGCCGCTGATCGATCTTTCCAGCGGCAGTCCGGATCAACCCACTCCGCCGGAAGTGATTGACTCGCTGCAGAGCGCCATTCATCGTCGTGAAAACCATGGCTACCCGTCGTTCTGGGGCAAACCGCAGGTCCGCGAGGCGATCGCCCAGTTCTACCGCCGGCAGTATGATGTGGAACTCGATCCGCACAGCGAAGTCGCCGTGTTTCAGGGTTCGCATATCGGCATTGGCGGCATCCCGCGGGCGCTGCTCAGCCCCGGTCAATATCTGATCTCCACCGATCCCTGCTATCCGATTTACCGCTCAGCGGCGCTGCAGTCCCAGGCAACGTTTTATGGCCTGCCGCTCAGGGCGGAGAACCATTTCCTGCCGGATTTTAACGACCTCCCCCGGGAGGTCGCTGACAAGGCCGGGCTGGTGGTGCTTAACTACCCGCATAATCCAACCGGCGCCCTCGCCACGCCGGCGCTGTTCGCCAGCGCTCTGCAATTTGCCCGTCGTCACCAGGTGCCGATCCTCCATGATTTTGCCTATGCGGCCATCGGCAGCGCAGCCAGCGATGCGCCGCTGAGCCTCTTCTCCCAGCCCGACGCGAAAGCATGGGGAGTGGAAACCTATACTTTTTCCAAGACCTTTAATATGGCCGGCTGGCGCTTCGGCTTCGCGGTCGGCAACGCCTCGATTATCCGGGCGTTTAAAAAGCTGCACACCCATAGCTACAGCACGGTGTTTGGCGCGATTCAGGATGCGGCGATCGCCGCGCTCAACCTGCCGGCCGAACGGATTGCGCAGCTGACGGCGGTCTATCATCAACGTCGGGAGTGGGTTCTGCGTCGACTGGCTGCGCTGCGCTGGCCGGCGCGTGCCGCACAAGGCACTTTCTTCCTCTGGCTCGGCGTGCCGCCCGGCTACCGTTCGCAGGCGTTTGCCCGCCTGCTGCTGCAGGAAGCGCATATTCTGGTGGCGCCCGGCACTGGTTTTGGCGAAGGGGGTGAAGGGTTTATTCGCATCAGCCTCACGGCAGGCGACGACGCGCTGAGCAACGCGCTGGACCGTCTCGCCCGGCTGGCGCTGTTTTAGTCCGCCGCCGGGAGAAGTGAAAACACGTAACTCTCGCCGCCGGGGTTACTCCGCTGACGAGTCCATCACCGACAGCACAATTTTGCCCTGCAGACGACCTTGCACCGCTCGCTCGTGCGCCATCTGCGCCTGCGCAAGGGGGAAAACGCTGTCAATCGCCACCCGGATGACCCCGGCGTCCAGCAGGTCGGCAAGCCGGGCGAGCTGTGCGCCGCTGGAGCGTACCTGGGTGGTCGAGACCGTCACTCCGCGCTGTCGCGCCTCTTCCGCCCCGGCAAAACCGAGCGGAAAGACCGGGTACAGCGCGCCGCCGGGCCGCAGGGTACGCAGAAAACGGCCGCTGGCCGGCCCGCCCGGGGCATCGATGACCAGATCCAGGTCACGCACCGCCTCCTCAACGGCAGTGGTCGTATAGTCGATAAAAGCATCGGCGCCGAGCTGACGCAAAAAGGCTTCATGGCGGCCCGCGGCGACGGCAATCACCTCGGCGCCCTGCCACTTCGCCAGCTGCACGGCGAAATGACCAACGCCGCCCGCCGCGCCGTTGACCAGGACGAGTTTACCCGCCAGCGACACCGGCCGATGCGGCTCCGGCTGCAGCGGATTCGCCACCTCATGCCCGGGATCGATCATGAACTGCCAGGCGGTGAGGAGTGACATCGGCACCGCGGCGGCCTGCTGATGGCTCAGGGTTAGGGGTTTGCGGGCCAGGTTGCTGACCGGCACGCTAACGTACTCGGCATAAGCGCGGCTGCCCCCTGCCGCCCCTTCGGGAAAACGCGCCATGGCGTAGACTTCGTCGCCGACCGCCACCTCCCGGACGTCATCCGCCCGCGCCACCACCACCCCGGAGAGATCGGTCCCGAGGATCAAGGGAAAGCGGACCTCGGGCCGCCATTCCGGGGGCAGCTGTTGATAGCCATCGCGCAGATAGCTGTCCGGTGGGTTCACGCCCACCGCGTGCACCTGCACCAGCACCTCGCCGGCCTGCAGCACCGGCAGTGGCGCATCCTCATAGTGCAGGACTTCCGGCCCGCCAAAGGCGTGCTGTTGAACGGCTTTCATCATCTGCGTCGACATCGCTTTCTCCTCATATGGAAATGCGTTATATTTAACGGAGCACTGTTCCGAATATATGGAGCAGTGCTCCGATTGTCAAGGAACGCCAATGAGAGCTGATGCCAGAAAAAATTATGATCTGTTGATCGACGTGGCCCGGGAAGTGTTTGTGGAGCAAGGCGCCGAGGCCTCGCTGCGCGATATCGCCCGCCGGGCGGGCGTCGGAATGGGAACCCTCTACCGCCACTTTCCCAACCGCGACAGCCTGCTGGAAGCCCTGCTCCGCAGCCGCTTTGCGGCGCTAACCGCCCGGGCTGAGTCGCTTCTGCTCGTCGCCGATCCTGCCGCGGCGCTGCTGGAGTGGCTGGCCGAGAGCGTGGCGTTTACCCATCAGCATCGCGGGATCATCGCCCCGCTGATGAGCGCCATCGACGATCCTGAGTCCGCCCTGCACAGCGCCTGCGTTGCCCTGCGCGCCGCCGGTACGTCGCTGCTGACCCGCGCGCAGCAGGCCGGGCAGGCACGGCCAGATCTCAGCGGAGACGAACTGTTCGATCTGATTGCCGCGCTTGCCTGGCTGCGGGAGCAGCCCTCCCATGCCCCGCGCGCAGAGCGGATTTTAGCGGTGCTGGCCGACGCGATCCTGACTGCCGCCTAGCGGCGGCCAGCCACCGACGAGACAGCGCGCCTCGAGAGTGACCGGTACGCCCGCCTTTAACGATTAAACGCCCAGTTGGCCCCGCTGGTCAGCGCCCGCTCGAAGGCGGGACGGCCAGGGCCGGACAGCCAGCCGGCGAAGGTGTGCAGCTGCGGGTGCAGCTGGCGCATGGCGTTGAGGTCGGCGTGCCCGGCCAGCCGCCCGTCGTCCACCAGCCCGGTCAGCTTGTGCAGAAAAGGACTGGCAGCCAGCACCTCATCGGAAAATCGCGAATAGGGGATCGGCCGTCCCGCCGCCGCGGAGAATAACCCCTCCAGCTGACGGCCGGTCACGCTGTCGCTGGCGATCTCAAACGTCTTGCCGGCAAAACGCGCTGGCGCGGCAAAAACCGCCGCGACAAGATGGCCGATATCCTCCACCGCCAGCACCTGCATCCTCCCCTCCGGCAGCATAAAAAAGTGAAAATGACCTTCATCAAGGCCAAAACCGGGCATCACCAGCAGCTCCATAAAGGTGGCGGGACGCACGATGGTCGCCGCCAGCGGCAGGCGGCGGGTATGCCGTTCAATTTCCGCTTTGGTGTCATAATGCGCTACGCCGGTGGGCGTCTCCCCCGCCGCGCTGCCGGAGCTGTACACCAGATGCTTCACCCCGCACTCGACGGCGAGATCGGCGATGGTTATCCCGTAGCGTACCTCCTGCTCATCGGTCACCGTCCCTCCCGGCGAACTGGGCTGGACGCTGAAGACGCCGTCGACCCCGGCCATTGCCGATCGCATTGCCGCCCGGTCTTCAAAGGTACCCACCACCAGCTCGGCTCCCCGTGCCGCCAGCGCGACGGCCCCGGCGGAGAAAGGATCCCTGACCAGCGCCCGAACCCGCCAGCCGCGGTGCAGCAGCGCCCGCGCCACCGAGCCGCCCTGCTGACCGGTGGCGCCAAAAATCAACACGCTTTGCGCATTATTCATCACTGTTTCCCCTTATCTGCAGCCTGTTGCCCGGCCTCTCGCCAGCGATAGTCACCTTGCTTATCCTCCTCCAGCCAGCCGCAGGAAGGCCCGGCAAAATGCCCGGTGAACCATTGAGCATGATGGCTTGCCCCCCACGCCATCATCTTCCGTCGGGAGGCTTCCGCCTGCCGGGGATCGCCGCAGAACGCTGAATTCCACTGCGGATGGGCAAACTGGAGCGGGGAATGAAGGAGATCGCCGGAGAAACAGGCGTAATCATCTCCGGCGGCGAGGATCAGCGCGGCATGGTCCGGACTGTGGCCGGGGGTGGGCACAAAGGCGATCCGCCCGCCGACCCGCGGCCGGGCCGCCACATCGACGGTTTCCAGCAGGCCGGCCTCGATCACCGGCAGCAGGCTGTCGAGCCACAGCGCCCGGTAGCGTTCGCTGTTTTTCACCCGCGTCAGCTCTTTTGCCGAGCACAGGTAGCGGGCGTTGGGGAACAGCGGCACCCAGCGATCGTCCTGCCAGACGGTATTCCATCCGACATGGTCGGTATGCAGGTGGGTCAGTAGCACCAGGGTCACGTCCTCCGGGTTCACTCCCGCGGCGCGGAGATTCTCCAGATACGGCGTGTTAAGTTGATGATAGAGCGGATTGCCGCCGCGCTCCCGACCGTTGCCGGTGGCGGTATCGATAACAATCAGATCGTGGGGAGTCTGCACCACCCAGCTGTGGATTGACAGCGCAATCGGCTGAATAACGGCCTCCGCCTCCGCTACCGGGAACGCCTCTGGATAGAGCGCCGCTGGCTGCAGGGTAATCTCGCGCTCCGGCACTTTGAAAATCAGGCTATCGCCTGTCTGGTAAGTTTGCATCACACCCTCCGCGCGCATTGCGCTGGTTGATTTATCGGGGTGAGATTCACTATGCTGCCGGGATAACCCACATTCAAATTGATTATCATAATGAAGAAAATCATTGAAAATGATTTTAGTCGTATCGATCTGAATCTGTTGACGGTCTTGATGGTGCTGTACCGCGAAGCGAGCGTCACCCGCACCGCAGAGGTGCTGCATCTTGGCCAGCCGGCCATCAGCGGGGCGCTGAAGCGGCTGCGCGAGATGTTTGACGACCCGCTGTTCGTGCGCAGCGCCAGAGGCATGCTGCCGACGCCGCGGGCGCAAGCGCTGATGACCGACCTGCAGCCGCTGATGGAAAACCTGCATTCGGCGATGTTTGGCGCCGGGGAGTTCGTCCCGGCGCGCGCACAGCAGCTTTTTCGCATCGGCCTCAGCGACTGGAGCGAACACTGGCTGATACCCCAGCTGTTACCCGGGCTGATGCAGGAGGCGCCCGGGGTCTCACTGCAGTCGATAGCCGCCGACCCCTTCCAGGTTCGCCAGCTGCTGGAGGAGGAGCGCATTGATGTCGCGGTGTCTGTCAACAAACAGAGCCGCGGGGAGGTGGTCAGCGAGCCAGTGATGACCATGGGAGTCACCACCCTGTGGTCGCCGCAGCAGATCCCCTGTCGCGGGCCGCTGTCGGTGAGCGACTTTGTCGCCTGGGAACACGTGATGGTGGCCTATCGCGAAACCGGCCACGGTGAAATTGACCGCCAGCTCGCCAGCCAGGGACTCGCGCGGCGCGTGCGCTTTGCCACGCAGAATTTCTCCACCTTTCCCCTGCTGCTGACCACCCTGCCGCTGTTCGCCACCGTCCCGCAGGGGCTGGCGCAGCGCTGGCAGGCGCAGTATGCGCTGCGCGCGGACGCTCCGCCGGTAGCGTATCCGGAATTTACGCTGTGCATTTTGCGGCACAAACGCCGGGCGCAGGATCCGGCGCTGAACTGGCTGGTGGCGAAGTTAAAACAGGCCATGCGCGGTCAATAACCGGGCCGATGCCCCGGCATCAGGCCTCGCTGAGCGGGGGTTGCAGAACGTGCCTGCTCCAGTCATAAAACGCGCGCACCGCCGGCGGCAGATAGCGGTTTTGCGGATAGACCAGCGACAAGGGAAGATCAAAAGCGGCCTGCTCCAGACAGGCGACCAGCGCGCCGCTCTGCAGATAAGGTTGCGCCAGATAGCTGGCGACGCGGATCAGGCCCAGCCCCTGAATGCCCGCCTGAATGTAGGCATCGGTATCGTCGACCACCAGCGTCTCCTGCATACGGATCGCGCAGTCGCCGTCATCGAGGGAGAAAAGCCAGTCGATGGTCCGCCCGGTACGGTGGTTCAGGTAGCCCACCGCCCGGTGGTGGTGCAGATCGTCGATGCTCTGCGGCCGGCCGTGGGCCGCGAGCCAGGCCGGCGAGGCGAGGACCATCCAGCGGTAGCGGGCCAGAGGACGCGCCACCAGGGTGGTGGAATCTTCGATCCGCCCGGTACGGATCACGCAGTCGAATCCCTCCTGAATAATATCTTCCACGTTGTCGCTTGAGCAGAGGATCAGCTCCAGGTCGGGATACTGCTGCAAAAACTCGCCGATCCTCGGCAGAATGCAGTGGCGGGCAAGGGATTGCGGCATCCCCACTTTGAATCGCCCGGCGGGCTGAGCCGAGCGCCCGGGAAAAGAGGCTTCCATCGCCGCCATCTCGGCCAGCAGCCTTTTACACTCCTCATAATACCGGCGACCCTCCGCCGTCACGCTGAGCTTGCGGGTGGTGCGCTGGAGAAGCTGCGCCCCGAGCCAGGCTTCCAGCTCCTTCACCACCCGCGATACCGTGGAGCGCGGCTGCCCGAGCACCTCCGCCGCACGGGCGAAGCTGTGGGCATCCACAACCGCAACATACAACTGCATGGCATCCAGTCTGTCCATTTCGTACTCCCCCGGCAATTATTATCCCATTATCACGAACAGTCTAACCCGAAATCCTGTTCTTATCGAATGATGCCCGCCCCCCTACACTGAGCCTGTATCCAGTCAGTACAAGGCTTAACTGAGCAAGGAGTCAAAATGAAAACTGATAATCTTAATCATGAGGAAAAGGTATTGGTGCTGGGAGCGGGACAACTGGGCGCCGCCGTTCTCGATGCGCTGGTGCCTGCGGTGATCCAGCGCCAGGGCACGGTCTCGGTTATCGTCTCGCCGGCGGCCAGGGATGAAGCCGGCCAGCTGCGGTCGGCAAACCATCAGGCGCTGGCCGACGCCGGAGCCACCCTCCTCGCCGTCGACATCGCCGGTAGCGCCATGGAGACGCTGGCCGATCAGTTTCGCGGATTCACCACCGTGATTAACTGCATGGGGTTTGTCGCCGGTCCGGGGACACAGCTGAAAATTACCCGCGCGGTGCTGGCGGCCGGGGTACCCCGCTATTTTCCCTGGCAGTTTGGCGTCAATTACGATGTGGTCGGCAAAGGCAGCGGTCAGCCGGTCTGGGACGAGCAGTACGATGTCCGGACCCTGCTGCGCGCGCAGCGGGCCACGGAGTGGGTCATTGTCTCCACCGGGATGTTTACCAGCTTTCTCTTCGAACCAGACTTCGATGTAGTGAATTTATCCAACCGAACCCTTCACGCCCTTGGCAGCTGGGATAACCAGGTGACCGTCACCTCACCGGCGGATATTGGCCGCCTGACCACGGCGATTTATCTGCATCAGCCGCGGATCGTCAACGAGGTGGTGTTTGTTGCCGGCGAAACGACCTCTTACCGGCAGCTGGCAGATACCGTGGAGCGCGTAACGCAGCAGACGTTCAGCAAAGCCGTCCACACCCTGCCCGCCCTGCTGGAGCAGCTGCGGACAGACCCGGATGACGCCATGCTGCGCTATCGCGCCGCCTTCGCCCGGGGGGATGGCGTGTGGTGGCCGATGGGCGACACCTGGAATGCCCGCCACCAGCTGCCGACCCAGGACATTGCCGGCTGGCTGCAGACCGCGCGCTGATTTTCTCTCACAGGACAGAATGACGATGAACAAGTTAATTCCACTGATCGTATTGAGTTGTCTGCTGCCTCTGGCGGCAAATGCCAGAACCATCACCGCCACCGGCGATACCCTGGACCATGCGGAGAGCAAAATCCGCCAGCAGGCCGCCCGCGAGGGCGCGACCGCCTATCGCATTACTGAAGCGCGAATGGGCAATAAAGTGCATATCACAGCGACCCTCGTGGACTAAACCACCGGCGCCAGGCTCAGGGATGAGCTGCCGCCAGCCCGCGCGCCAGGTCAGGCGCTCATTTTTTCCCGTCGACGATCGCGGCCCGGCGGCGCGCCATACAGGCGAGCGTATTCCCGGGTGAACTGCGACACGCTGATATAGCCCACCTCCCCGGCAGCCTGCGCAATACTCATCCCTTCCGCCAACATCAGGCGGCGGGCGTGGATCAGGCGTAACTGCTTCTGAAACTGCAGCGGCGACAGCGTGGTCATGGCGCGGAAATGACGGTGAAAGACAGAGACGCTCATCCCGGCGGCGTCGGCCAGCGCGTCGACGCTGACTGGCTGCATAAAATCCCGGCGCAGCATCGCCACCGCCCGGCGGATCCGCGCTGAATGGCTGTCTACGGCGCCCAGCGCCCGAATGGCCGGCCCATGGACACTCTGCAACAGCCAGTAATGCAGCTCCCGCCGCAGACCTTCCCCCAGCACCGCCAGCGCCCCCGGTTGATCAAACAGTCTTGCCAGCCGGTAAGCGGCATCCGTCACATCGGCATTCATCGGTTCGATACCGACGCGGGGCGCCTCATCCGGCCCTGACGGCCCGGCCTCCTGCAGCTCGCGCAGGATAGCCAGGTCCAGCTCCAGCACCAGCGCGTAATAGGGAAAACGCTGACTGGCCTCGGTGATCTGGCTGGTGGTGGGGACATCCGCGGCAATCACCATCGCCTCGCCCGGGCCATAGTCAAAGCTTGCCAGGCCGGTGGTCACGCTCTTACGCCCCTGGAGCAGCATGGCCACCAGCGGCCTGGCGATAGCCGCCTGTAGATCGCCAGGATGCAGGGCCCGCACCAGAGTGATACCGGGAACCGGGGTAACCGCCACCCCGCTGCTATCGACATGAGCATCGGCAAACCGGCGGCAGAGATCGAACAGGGCGTCGCGCATAAGTTCCTTTCAGGCAAGTTTTAAAGCCTGAGTATGCGCTATTTCCCGGGAAAAGGGAGTGAACGGAGAGAAATGGGCAAAAAATAACAAGGATTGGGCAACCCGGCCTGACGCGCGGCCCCTATTGTAGAGCCTCAACATACCAGAGAGGACCGAACATGACTAAGATTGCACTTATTACCGGCGCCAACCGCGGCCTTGGCCGTCAGACTGCACTGGATATCGCCCGCCAGGGTGGGGATGTCATCGTCACCTGCCGCGGCAATCTCGAACAGGCGGAAGAGGTGGTCGCCGACATCCGCGCCCTGGGGCGCAAGGCCATCGCCCTGCCGCTGGATATGGCGCAAACCGCCAGCTTCCCGGCCTTCGCCGACAGCCTCGGCAGCGCGCTGGCCAGCGTCTGGGGGCGGGCCACTTTCGACCACCTGATCAATAACGCAGGGCACGGCGAATTCGCCCCGCTGGCCGAAACGCGCGAAGCGCAGTTCGACGGGCTGTTTAACGTCCACGTTAAGGGGGTATTTTTCCTCGTACAAACCCTGCTGCCGCTGCTGGCAGACGGCGGACGGATCGTTAACTTCTCCTCCGGGCTGACCCGCGTCTCCTATCCTGGCTTCTCCGCTTACGCTGCGGCCAAAGCGGCCGTGGAGATGCTGAGCGTGTACATGGCCCGCGAGCTGGGCGGACGCGGCATCACCGTCAATACCATCGCCCCCGGGGCTATCGCCACCGATTTTGGCGGCGGGCTGGTGCGGGACGACGCGGGGGTTAACGCGCAGTTTGCCGCCATGACGGCGCTGGGACGGGTGGGCGTTCCTGAGGATATTGGGCCAATGATCGCCAGCCTGCTGCGCGACGATAACCGCTGGGTGACCGCCCAGCGGATCGAGGTGTCGGGCGGACAAACCATCTGACGACTCAGGCTGGCAGGATGCGCTCCAGCGCCAGGCCTGCCAGCCGCACGGTCTCCAGGAGACGCGGCAGACTATCCCCTTCCCGCGCTTTCGCCGACAGGCCAAGCATCAGCGTATCCATATAGTCAGTCACCCGCAGCGCGTCCTGCGGGCGATGGCGGGCGATATACTGCTGGATTTTGGCTCTTGCCGCGGCATGCCATTCGCCAGCCGCCCCTCGGGCGTCGGCATCCTGGCAATGTACCCCCTCCAGCACCAGACAGCCGGCGGCGGCCGGATCGGCCACATAGCGGCGAGCCGCCTCCTGCAGCACGGCGATGAGCGACGCCGCCACCGGCTGGTCGTCTCGCAGCAGGGCGTCGATGGGAATGGCCCCGGTCTGGCTGTAGCGCTGCAGGACGCGGGTATACAGCCCGAGCTTGCTGCCGAAAGCGGCATAAAAACTCGGGGGATTGATACCGAAAGCCTGGGTCAGATCGGCCACGCTCACCGCGTCATAGCCTCGCGCGTGAAAGAGGCGCTGTGCCGTTTCAATGGCCTGTTCCGCATCAAACTGGCGAGGACGTCCCGGAGTACGCCCTTGTTTTGTAGTGGTCACTATATTAATCCTTGACAGCCTGTTTTGCCGCAGCATATTGTAATCGTCACTACAATATCATGAGGTACGGGATATGACAGCATTTCACAACAAATCAGTGCTGGTTTTAGGCGGGAGTCGGGGAATTGGCGCGGCGATTGTCAGGCGTTTTGTCGCCGATGGCGCATCGGTGGTGTTTAGCTATTCCGGTTCGCCGGAAGCGGCCGAGCGGCTGGCGGCGGAGACCGGCAGCACGGCGGTGCAGGCGGATAGCGCCGATCGTGATGCGGTGATAAGCCTGGTCCGCGACAGCGGCCCGCTGGACGTGTTAGTGGTCAATGCCGGGATCGCCATTTTCGGCGATGCCCTCGAGCAGGACAGCGATGCCATCGATCGCCTGTTCCGCATCAATATTCATGCCCCCTACCATGCCTCCGTGGAAGCGGCGCGCCGCATGCCGGAAGGCGGGCGCATTATTGTCATCGGTTCGGTCAATGGCGATCGCATGCCGGTGCCGGGAATGGCAGCCTATGCGGTCAGCAAATCGGCCCTGCAGGGGCTGGCGCGTGGCCTGGCGCGTGATTTTGGCCCGCGCGGCATCACGGTCAACGTCGTCCAGCCCGGCCCTGTTGATACCGACGCCAACCCGGAGAACGGTCCGATGAAAGAGCTGATGCACAGCTTTATGGCCATTAAGCGCCATGGCCGCCCGGAAGAGGTGGCGGGAATGGTGGCGTGGCTGGCCGGTCCGGAGGCGTCATTTGTCACTGGCGCCATGCACACCATCGACGGCGCGTTTGGCGCCTGATATCCCCGGGCGGCGATGCGCGCTTTGCACCGCCGCCGCGGGAACGTCATCGCCTGTCAGGGATTGTCAGGCCAGGCTGTCGACCGCCATAAAAAAGCGATCTTCGGTAAGCATCAGCCGCGCTTGCGGGGGCTGGTGCGCCTTGCGGATCATCCAGCCCTCCTCCGGGGCCAGGCTAAGATAAAACACCTCCCGGGAGCCCGTACCGCCGGGTGTCTCGAGACTCAGCGTCACGATCCCCTTTTCCACGCCATCCAACAGCTGCTGCGGCACGATATTGACGCTGCGCTCGCCGTTTTGCAGACGAATGGCCGGGATATCGTAGCGGCAGATGCCGCTGTTGAGGCTGTAGCCAAGGGTACTCAGATCGTGGAGGTGGCGGGTCGACATCACCACCTCGATACCCGTTCCGTCAAACCACTGACTTACCTGCTGAGCCAGCCCCGCCATTTGCTGGCGAAACCTGGCGATATCCGCGGCGGCCGACCCGTCGAGGGCCGCTGTCCGCCGCGGATTTTGCTGTTGCTGCAGTTTCTTAAAAAAACGTTCCCTCGCTGTCACGTTATCTCCCTGTACTGTGGTGAAGATGGTTATCGCCCGTTCGCTGGTTACGAAGATTGAGGGCGAACTGGCGCGATGGCCCCGCCGCAAATGTTTGTTTTCGACATTACTTCGCCGCTTCAGACCTGAGCCGTAGCTGGTTGCGTTCGGCGGTGAAAATGCGCGGCTTGTCCGGATCCAATTCCTCACGCCCCAGCACCTGCTTCCAGGTATTCCTGTCTGTGTCCGGATGGCGGAACAGGCCGACAACCGCCACGAACGTCGCCTCCGCTTCCAGCGGCATATTCAGACTGGCATCCCCTCCGGGACTGATCACCACATCGCGACTGGCGAGGAGATCGGCGGCGAGCAGAATATCCCCCTCCTCCAGCAGCTGCTGGTAAACCAGCCGGTCAAAGGTCTGGCGATCTTTAAGCTGATAGATGCGCACCACCACCGGTTCAGAGAGCGAGTGATTCTCTCTGGCATCGGTGTTGAGCGCTTCACGCGCGGTAAAGTCCAGATGCAGCGTATTAATTTGCTTATAAAAAACGGCGTTGAAGGCATTTTTGGTCCCCTCCGAGACACGCTGGGTGAGCCCGCACCCGCTCAGACAAAGCGCAAGCAGGGGCAGCAGGCAGGCGGTTTTAGTCAAACTTGTACGTAACACGTCGGTTTCCTTGTAGAAAGGTGGCAGGCTGCAGGCCCGTATAGGTACCCAGCTCGGTGGTAAAGGTCTGAGGAATATCGTCCTGACACTCGCCCTCCCCCACACCCAGCACGCCGTTCATACCGAGCCAGAACGGCTCGTCCCCCAGCGGCGGGACAGCCAGCAGTCGGGTCGGCGCGGTCAGGATGATGTTGGCCCGGAATCGCCAGCCGAGGTATACCCGCAGCAGGATGAGAAAGTCCCGAAACAGCGGGCCGTCAGGCTTCCAACCCTGCGCCTCCGCGGGATTGTCAGTGGTAAGGGCGACGAGGAGCTGGCTGCTGGCATCCATCGCTTCGTCACCCAGCGGCATATTGCCGTCCAGTAAGAAGTCGTCATCGCCGTAAAACCCCAGCGGCTGGCTGATCGCCACCGGACGCAGGCTGTACGGGCTCACCCTGACGGTGGTCTCCGGGGCCAGCAGGGTGACCAGCGCCTGGATCCCCTGCTGGGTTTTGCCAGGCTGCCGCAGCACGCCAGTTAGCGCCAGAAAGCGCGACGCCGGCGAAGCGATATGCTGCGTCGTGCCGGGGATGCCCAACCCCGCCAGGCCCAGCAGCGACTGCGAGAGACGATCGGTGCCGCCAGGCTCAAAGGTGGCGGGCCAGGAGTATTTCCGCCAGATGCGGTAAAACTGCGTCATGATCCGGTGGCTGAAGATATCCAGTAAGCCCTGCAGCGCTTCATGCCCTTCCCTGCGCTGGGCGATATCATCGAGATATGCCGTCGGGAGCGGCGAATCGACACCGTACAACCCCATAAAGGTGGTGCGAATGACCGGCGGCCCGCAGTCATCGGCCTCATCGTATTCCACGGCTCTGAGTTCGCTGGCCGGGAATCCCATCCCCGGATGCGGGTAAAAACGCACCGGATCGTCAGCCGGATGGCTGGTCGCCCCCATCAGCTGTTGGCCGGGACGCCGTTTTTCCAGAAGCTGGCAGAAGCGGTAAAAATTGATCCGCGGCAGGTCGGCCTCCAGCCGTGGGGTCAGCCGGGAATGCGTCGGCTGTGCTTCTCTTCCCATTCCAGTCGTTCTCCGGTTGGTTGCAGAATGATAATCAGGCGGTTGAACAAATAGATGTCGGTGTAGAGCGCGAAGAAGCGGCTAAGCATCTCGCCAAACAGGCATATGTCGCCTCGTCCGGCAAAGCCGTGACTGTCGAGGGTGACTTCAATCTGCACGCCGCGCACCAGATGGCCCTGAGCAAAGCGCTCTGTCGCGCGGTGATTCACGTCGAGGATGGCTTCCAGACGCCGACGATTCATCTCGCTGTCGGTCCATTCATACAGCGCCAGGGTGCCGCGCAGGACTTCAGCGTTGTCCATCAGGGAAAGAAAACTGCTGCCCAGATGGCTCAGCACCCGCCAGTGAAAGCGGTCCTGGGCCGGGGGATAGCACGGCAGCGTTGGTGCGCAGAGGTTACGCACCGCGACGCTGGCGGAAGTGGTTTTCATCACCGTATCGAGTACGGTGCTCTGCAGCGCGCGACGCGGCAGTTGGCCGTTAGTTCCGGTGAGGGTCAGCGACAGGCTTTCATCTTCCGGTACGGTATGATTGTCAAAGGCTTCCCCGCCGACGATAAGCCAGGTGTTGTACAGCCCGGAGGGGCCACGGCGCACCCGGGTATGATAGTAATAGTCCGCCGCGTCATGACGCATCATGCCGCCTTTGTGGCGAAAACTTGAGAACGGCGCGTAAACCTGCTGGTGCGAGGAGATCACGGAATCGACGGTGTAAATTTCGGTGTGGCCGTCCTGCACGCGCATCGGGCGCAGCGGGTATTCGGTCTGCAGGGAATTGATGGTCAGCGGATCGGACTCCAGCGGAAACAGGTTGATCACTGGCACGCAGTGCAGGCGCAGCTGCTTTTCGCTGAAGCGGAAGTCATGTTCCCAGCGTTCCGCCAGCACGACGTCGATTTCAAACCACGCCAGTCCGGCCGGAAAAGCCACCGTCTCCAGCCCGCGCAGATCGATGAACATGAACTTTTCGCGGAAGGTAAAATACTCCAGCAGCAGCTGGTAACCGCGAAAACTGCGGCCATCTTCAGGCCAGAGGCTGTCCTCCTCGCCAAATCCCAGCGCGCTGAAATACCCGTCCAGCGGCCTTCTGTCCACCTCATCGGACATGCGCAGCCACATCCGGGCCACATTGAGGGTAAAGGCCTCGTGCATGGCGCAGGCCAGCGGCGCATCGGCGTTGCAGTAGAGCGGGATATGACTGAGATCGACCCGGCTCCAGTCCGTCAGCTGGCTGCAGGTAAAGCGCAGCGTGATCACCGACCGGCCATCCGTATCGGTGGCCAGCCGGGCGTGCTCAAGAGATAACGGCTGCAGAGCGATCGCTTTGGTGGTGGTGTACCGGCAGCGCGTGCCCTTTTCACCGATCGGCCGGGAAAGCACTTCAAAGCCTTTAGCCATCGTCATCGGCTCTTTCATTTCCTGCCAGTCGGGGGTGAACTCCACCACCGACATCGAGGGAATGGTACGTAAATAATGTGGCCACAGCAGACTGACCACGCCTTCGGTCAGCTCAGGCAGATCGTCATCGAGCTTCTCGCGCATGCGCCCCATCAGGAAGGCAAAACCTTCAAACAGGCGCTCAACAAAGGGGTCGCGGGCGCCCGCTTTGTCGAGATTGAGCATTGCCGCCTGCTCAGGATGAGCACGGGCAAACTCTTCACCCGCTTCCAGCAGGTAGCGCATTTCAGCGTCGTAATAACGCAGGGTTAAATCGTCCATAAATCACCAGAAGAAGTAATATCTTTCAGATATGCAGAGAACCGCAGGTGCAGGGAGTGCAATGTGAATGATGCGTGAATTATGCGCACAGCACCGCAGCGCGAGCGGGATCCAGAGCGATAAGCCCGGCAAGCAATGACTCCATTTCTGGCAGCAAGCGATTTTTTTCTGCCTCACTGCGCCCGGCCTTGCCTCTGAGCAGCCGGAGTCGGCGGGCTTTGACCTCAAAGATAAGCTCCGGCTTCCATTGTTCGAGCGTCATTTCCCGGGCGCGGCTGTCGAGTTCCGCCAGCAGATGCAGCGCCATTTCATTTTTTCCGTACTGCTCGCTGACCCGCGCCATCAATAAGCGCATCAGCCACCGATTGCGGCTGGTGGTATAGCCCGGCTGCGCCTGTAACCAGTTCAGCGCCGACTCAATACCTTCATCGTCCGCGCGGGTGAGCACTTCTGGCTCCAGCGACAGCACCTCATCAGCGCTGGTCGCCGCCATTACCGGCTCATCTTGCCATCCGGCCATCTCATCCAGGACACATTCGTTAAGCCAGTTGAGCGTCACTTCATCGGCGAATGGCGTACCATCGTTAAACGCCAGGGTTTCCAGCCCCGGCAGACGAGCCAGTAGCCCTTTCATATCCCGGCACAGGATATCGGCACGTACACTGTCAGCATCCAGTTTCAGCAGCGCCTGCCAGGCGTACCACTGCACATCCAGCCACAGATGGTTGACGCCTTGCGCCAACAGCGTGTCCGTATGCTCCAGCAGTTCCGACCAGCTTTTCTGTAAATACAACCGTTTAAGATGGGCTTTACTCTCAGGCTTGGGAGGCAATAGCCGGGTCCGGCCGGAGGCATCCAGCGGCGGTAACTCCGTTAACGTATCCCAACGCACACTCTTCATCAGATGATGACCTGCCAGCCATCCGCCGGGACACTCGCGCAGATATTTCGCCAGCACCTTAGCCTGATCGAGCAAATCACGACCTGACGTGACGGTATGCATTACCGGCGCGGTGTCCGCATGTTGGGGTAGCAGATCGTGTTCTTCGCGGCTGGTCTGCGGCACCAGACTGTGGGCTCCGCCGCTTTGCACCAGGCGGTTCTCCAGTATCTGATATAGCCCGGAAAGATCGGGGCGAGATGCTTCAGCCAAGCCGGCAAAAGTGGCTTCCGCCAGCAATAACGCCCCGATAATGACCTGCATAGTGGTCATGTCGACTTCCGGATAAAGAGACAGACTGTCCGACATCCGGCGACTGCCAAGCCATTCCAGCGCCGATTTACAGCTACGTTCACGCTGGGGATGGAGCATAGCCCCAAACCGCTCAAGCATTGCCGCCAGCAGCGTAACGCCTTCCGCCAGACCGCTCTCGCCTTCCCGCTGCAGACGCGCCCACACGTAAAAGGTGATCACGCGCAGATCCTTGCAGGTCTGAGTCAGCAGTTTTTCTGCCAGCTGGCAAATCAGTTCGGTATCGACACCGGAGATCTTATTGACCTCCTCGCGGATACGCTGAAAATCATCGTCATAGCCCGGATCGTCCCCGGTTGGTTGGGCGTCACTGATTGGCGCAAGCCAGGACTGCCACTGCGCCTGACGTGACCGGGCCTGCTGTTGCAGTACGCTTTCATCCAACTGACTGGCGGCAACCAAATTTTGTAAAATGCTCATAATTCCATCTCATCCATGTCACTATTCCCTACCCCCGTCGTCAGGGCCTGTGCGCTCTCAGCCGCATCGACAGTGAAAATCTGATCCGGCAGGGTCAATCCGCGCAGCGCCAGAAGCACCAGCGGGCCGCTCCCAAGCTGGGAGCGCAATACCCACTGCAGGGTGCGGCCATCCGGAGCGGTGAAGCTCATCATCCACTGGCTGCGTTCGAGTTGCTGGCGTTTACCCTGCTCCAGCCAGCGAATAAAGCCCCAGGTACCGCTGTAGTCACCGAACAGACGCGTGCCCGCATTGACGGTGGTCCAGGTCAGCAGAGTGCCGGGTTTATACGTCTCCCCCGGCCAGCGGAAAGTCTGCCAGTCGGCCATCTGATTGAAATAGCGCAGCTTTTGGCCGTCTATCGTCAACTGTGTCTCGACAACCTCCGGGGCAGGCCTGGCCTGTAACTCAAAGCTGATCCCCTGGCTGCCGTCGGTAAAAAGAATGTCGGACAGCTGGCTTAGCTGGTTGATGGCGCGCAGAAAGGCCGGATTAAAGACCAGGCCGTGACTGTTGACCTTATCCGGCACCCACTGACTGCCTTCTTTATGCAGGACACCGTTCAGCTCCGTCGTGAGAAAACGTTCGATCCGCCCGCTGTCCTTGCGCACAAACTCAGCCAGCATCGGCAGCGAGGCGTCACTTTTGCTGGCGGCAAACGGAAAGCGTCCGTCAAAGGCGGTGTGCCAGTTGGCGACCACCGATCGGCGCCATTTGTCATTCAGACTGGCCGCCGACGGCAGAAGCACGGTTTCCCAGGCCTGCGTCAGCGGCTGCACAAACAGAGTATTACCGAAGCCACTCCACTCTTCGCCAAGACTCGCCGAAATCAGGCTACCGTACTGTTGCGTGTCGGTCAGGTCGACGCTTTTCCCCTGGAAGACGGTCTGCGCCAGGGTCTGCATCATCTCCTGCGGATCGGAGGCATTCGCAACCTGCTGCAGGCGCAGGCGCACGCGGGTGATACGGGTCAGATAGGTTTGCAGGCTCAGGGTGCTATCGGCCGACATGACGTTGCTGCCCGTGTTTTTCCCCATCAGCTGGAGCAGTGGGCCGAACGTGTCATCCAGAGGCCCCTGCGGGCCGGTTGCCGACTGGTCGATGACCGGCTTGTCTTTCCCGCCCACCAGGTCTTTGGCCGATTTAATAAGGCTGTCCGACAGCCCCTCCCTTTGTTGCCCCGCCTGCCCCTGCCAGGCAAGGGTATTCATCAGGGCAATCAGCGGCGACTGGCGGACATCGCTTATCAGCGTGAGCTGGTCGGTAACATCGGCGATATTGGTCGTCGGGTTGAGTCGCAGACTGTTGAGAAAATTCAGCCAGCTGCCAGCGAAATCGGTGAAGTAGCGTCGGGTCAGACGCGCTTTCAGCGCCTCCGGCGACAGGTCTGTCGACATCGTTTTGCGCGAATCGCTCAGCACCCAGTCGATTTCCTCCCGGCGCGAGCTGGCTGCCTTATCAATGGCCTGCTGAATGCCGCCTTCCCATGCCTGGCGGGTAAACATCCCCGGGACCACTTCATCGGTGGTAAACAGGCGGCGCGCGTCGGTGCCACTGGTCATGTCTTCCAGCGACACATCGGCAAAATTACGACGCACGGATTTGAGCATGTTCTCATATAAGGTGCTTTCGGCATTGCGGCGACCTAGCTGCTGCAACAGAACCTGACGGCTCTGACTCACCCGTTGCGCATCCGGGATGATCTTCCACTCTGGCCGCTCGGGCAGCAGGGAGAGATAAAAGGCCCACAAATCCGGCGCCAGACTTTGCCACAGACCGGTCGAGATCCCCATTCGCGTCGGCTGGACCGTTTTCATGGTCTGCGCGAAAAATGCGCCATCGGCTTTATCCGGACGAGCCATCATCAGCCAGGCTTTCAGCTGGTCATAGCCTGGTTTCGCCAGCTGGGCTCGTTGGTCGCTATTGGGGGCGGAGTTGACCAGCGCGCTGAGCGCCTGCTGCAACGCGGCATTGGCCGGGTCACGTATCAGGCGATGATTTGCCACACCGTACCAGGGTAGGACGGCGTTTAATAGTTGCTGATGATGGTCCAGACCAAAGCGCCGATACCAGGGCGCTCCCTTCTGCCCATCGTGCACGAGACGGCCGGCCTCATTGCGCAGGGCATGGAGGGCCGTCAGTTGATAGTCAGAAACGGAGGGGTGGGCCACCAGGTCGCGGGCTTTTCCCGCGACTGTAGCAATCTGACTGTAATTGAGGGCAAAGGAGAGCAGCAGTCCCGCCGCCCACAGGCCGAGGATGGCCAGCAGACCGCACGCCAGGCCCCGCTCCCACGCCATTCCCACGTGATGCCCGCGTAAACGGCGGCAGTCATCGACGATCCCCAGCCAGGTGGCGGGCAGCGTCAGGAGATGAGGCTGGCCCGCAGGCGAGGTATCCGCCTCCTGATACGGATCTACGGTACGAGGCTCTGGCAGGCTAAACATCAGGCCTCGCAGCGCAAGCCGCTGCCGCGAGGCGGTCAGCCACGGCGCCAGCTGCCAGCGCCATTGCGCGATCCCCCCGTCGATAAGCTGCTGTCCCAGACGCAGCAGAAAGTCGTGGCGGGTCTCCTCCGCGATCTGGCGCATCCCCTGCTCCCGCAGCGTGGGCAGCATCTGCGCAAGCTGACGGGCGACATCGTCCTCGGTAGCGCGCAACGGGAAGCTAACCCCTACCGCCTGCACCGCGCGGTCAGCCTGCGGCCACGCACTGTCGCACAGTTTCCACAGCCAGACCGGGGCGGCATAGCGCAGCAGTTCGCTGATTTTTTCCAGCCCTCGCAGGTCGCTCTCGCTTATCTGCGGCGTCAGGGTCAGAGACGACGGCATCACCCGCACAATCCCGTCCAGAGGACGGCCACGGCGCAGCTTGCGCAGCGCGGCGTATTTTTCTTGGTCGGGCTCTGTGATCAGGTTACCGCCGTAAATCAGCACAGTGCGGTTACCTTCAAGCCACTGCTGCTGACGCAGACCAGGCGCCAGTTGTTCGATTGCTGCATCGTCCCCGGTAACCAGCAGCAGGCGGACTTTGCGGCGCCAGCGCAGGCGGTAACGTGCGTGAAGGTGCTTTTTCAGCGGGGCATAAAGGGCTTCGCGCCCGGCGGGCCTGGTGGGTTGCCGCACAGGCGCTGCTGAAGGCTTAACCTTATCTTTTATCAGCAGTCGAAAGGCCATAAACCCCAGTACCAGCAGGCTGAGTGCCATCCCCCAGATAATAAAGCCCGTGGCGATAAGCGGGCGCAGCGTTTCCCACTGCGTGGCACGATCCATCGCCCACAGCCACCATGCCAGCCCGCCCAGGAGCACCAGAAGCGTGACCGCAGCAATACAGACGATAACCGTAGCCGCCACAGAGATAGCGGCAGGTTTATTGACGTTGTCCATCAGGTTTTACAATTCCAATTGCGAGGGTATTCAAGGGATCGCGGGCTAGCCAGCCACACGGTTGTTGGTAGTGCGCGGCGTAGATCGCCGCCAGCGACAGAACGGTCAAGCCTTCCATCTCGCCGATGTCTCCCCAACAGGCATCCTGGCGATATAGGTTAATATCCCAACCGCTATGCGCCAGCGCTTCCAGTCCCGGCTGAAAAAACAGCGCACAGGCTTCCGGGGGGCCGCTCAGTTCGTTCTGCTCCAGCACACGAGCGGCTACAGCAGTCAGGGCCTCCCCTTTTTCTGCGCAATAGGTTTCCCCCCTGGTCAGGTGCACCGGACCGTCCCGTCCGGCGAGCCACAGTACCGCAGACTCTCCGGCGGGTTGCACCGCCCCCGTCCGGGCGACAACCACCTGACATCCGGCGATAAGCACAGTGTCATCGGGGTCAGCTTCCGCCAGAGTGTGTGCTATCTCCGCGAGGCTGGCCTCCCCACGCCAGGCATACGGGCGTGAGGGTAGTGTCATCTGCGCAACAGTGAGGGTCATCTGTGCACGAAACGCCTGCCAGGCGAGCTCCGTTCCCTGCCAGTAGCAACGCAGCGGCGGCGTAAGCGTTCTTTCACTGCGCTGTCGTTGCCATTCCATCACCAGTAGTTCCGCCAGCCGTTTTTCGCGGGCGATAGCCTCAGAAACTGAAAGGTATGGCGCTCGCAGCGCCCTGCCGCCGCCCTCGTTCTCTTCCTCTGGCGGACGCTGGTGACGGCTTAGCACCCGCAGCCAGTCAGTGGTCGTTTTGCCCATGGGCCCCAGCAACAGACCTTCCTGTAACCCGATCGGCTGCCGATGCTCCGCCCACCATTGCTGTTGTTCGTATGCTACCAGTTGGTCATAGAACCTGGCGTTATGCACGCTCATGCGGTAGTACAGCAGCCGGATCAACCAGCCGGTACCCGCCAGCACCAGAGCCAACAGGATCCCGGTGGCGGCCAGGGCGCTTTTTCCTTCTGCCGAGGGAAGTAAAGCGCTGACCCCGCCGCTAAGCAGGACCAGCAGGGCCGAAGCCGATAGCCACCTGGCCGTACCAGGCGGTCGCGCGTCTCCGTACGGGGGATACTCCGGTACCGGCCTCACTGATCAACCCCGCAGTCTGGGTTAGAGCTGACCAGCGTGCAGCCGCAGGCGCAGCGATGACCGTGCAGCGCAACCGGCTGGCCATCAATCGTGGTTCGTGCGCTGCCTTCAGCAATGGTCGTCATACCGTGTTTGTTACACTTGACCGGGTCGCCCTTGCAGGCGAATCCCAGACCAAAACACTGATAATGCCCCATCAGCACCCTGCCCCCATACTCCCGCAGGGTATCGCCTTTGCGAATGACTTTATTCATCGGATCCTCCTTATCCGCGTTCAGACCGTTGTCGTCAGAACGTCCTCCAGCCAGCTGGCCGGCAGCGCGGCTTGCCCCCGCGCCAGCTGCTCTTCCGCTTTCCGCGCCTTTTGCTGTGCGACAACGGTTCCCGGCTCGTGGGTAAATGCCCGCAGCTGCGCCCCTCCGGGCAGCTCCGGCAGCGCTTCCCCGGTTATCTTGTCCAGCACCGCCACCTCCAGCGAGCGCACGGCGCCTGTCGCGGCCAGCCCGGCCAGCTTGCCGGTCAGGCGCTTTTGCCGGAAACTGAGCACGACACCCGCGGTCACGGTCGCAAAACCCACCAGGTCTCCGGCGAGCACCAGCGGCGAGAGCGGTTTACTGCAGCGCTCGCTGAAGTAAATCATCCGGTAGCGGAAGTAGCCGGTCCACATCTCGCGCGTGCCGAGCGCGGCATACATAAACCAGGCGCGTGAATCATGCACCTGATCATCAAACAGCGCCCTCACCAGCCCGGCAGGCTGCTCCGCGTTGCTGGCCTCGCCGGCATCGGGAAAGAGGACGGCCACCCGGGCCTCTCCGTCACGCTTCATGCGCCGGTATTCCTGCGCTTCATCATCGGTATTGAGGACGAAAATCACCGGCTGCAGCACGGTATCCAGCACCAGCTGCGCCAGGTTATCCGGAATACGGTAACCGTCGTGGTAATCCTTTCCGAACTCCTTCGCCGCGTCGAACAGCTGGGTTTGATCCATCTTTGGGTCAAAATCCTTCACGCCCGGCTGCAGAACCAGCTCATCCATCCTGTCAGGAGGCTGGTTTGCTATCTGGTTCTGGCGAGCCCTGAGCACCGCCGCCTGTTTTTCATCACGAACCTCTTCTGCCGCCTTACGCGCGGCAGGCAGCGCGTCGGTATTCGTGGCGCGCTGATAGAAGGGCGTTTTCAGCATCGAGCCTCTGGCATAGCGGTCGATGCGCCAGGCGGTGATCCAGGCCATCTGCTCAGCAATGACGGTTTCCAGACTGCCGCCGGCGGCAGGTGGTTCGTAGTGAGAGGTTGCTTCGGGATTGAACGTTTTCGGCGTGGTTTGACCCAGAGTGAGTTCGCGCCAGGCGTTGAAGCGGTTGACTAGTTTTTCATTAATTCCGTATTGCTCAATAAGTTCAGGATGCATAGCACGCCATGCATCTTTTTTAAGATCGACAGGCAGCGTGTCAACAGGAACTTTCAGAGGGGCCCCAGCCTGGAAGCTGGCAGAGTAAAGATCATTTAAAACTATCTGCGAAAGCAATAGACGGTCATCACTACCATTCGCTTTCCCCTGATCCCCCGGCGGATATCCTCCACCAATATCCGAGTGCATCCCCGGGTAAACCACCTCTCTGGCACAGGGCGGGTATTTGCCGTTTGCCCGCCGCACCGAGTCCAGCGGAAAGCAGAGACGCTGCTCATGCCCGGAGACCAGGTGAACACATTTTTTTATCAGCCCGCCATAGGTTTCATCATCCGGCAGCTCCATCGTGCCGTCTGCCCAGGACATATGCCCGTCGGCAACCGGCACCACATGCGCCACCCCGACGGAGGCCACCGTATCCAGCAGCCCGAGAAACTCCACGCTGACGGGCAGCTGCATCCCGCCTGTCTGCAGGCACTGCGGCGGTTTTTCACCTTCCGCCGCCGGCGGGGGCAGCAGTTCGCTCAGCCAGCGCACAAAGGTGCGCGCCGCTGCCGCGCCGCGGGAAAAACCATAGACATACAGCTTGATGCCTGTCAGTTTCGGCTTGCCCGGCTCAGGCTGAATCAGCATCGGCATCAGTTTCGGGGCAAGACCATTCAGCAAGCGAGTGAACTCTTCATAGCGGTTATGGCTGCCGCCAAACCACAGCCGGTTCCAGCTGGTGCTCATTTCTTTCAGTGAACGACGACTCTCTGCGGTGGTCAGCCATTTTTCGGTGGCACTAAACATCAGCACATCGATTATGCGCAGCAGCGCCCAGTTAATCCGATCCTCCCCCTTAACTGCCCCCACCAGACCCATGGTGGAATAGTCCGGGTCATTCACTTCCGGGAAGGGGGTGCCCACGCCGGGCATATAGAATTTAAAATATTTCCCGTCTCCCCCGCCGTCATCATCAAACAGCTTGCTCTGATCGTCAGACGGCACCCCGCCAGCCGTTCCCGTTCCAATAGTCGCCCGAAACAGCCGGGCGATATTGGTCGGATGTTTCGGCTTCGCGATAAAAAAGTCATGATTTAAGTTATTGCCGGTACCGTCGAAAAACAGACTGATGTGCAGCGTCTTGCAGCACGGCGGCTCCACGCGCCGTCCGGCAGCCAGGCACAGTTCCTGGTGATAGCGCCGCTCGTCGCTGTTCTGCTGATGGCAGTTCTGCCCAACCTGCAGCGCCCGGCCCGGCAGACGTCCCTGCGGCGGAAACGGCGGCGGGACCCAGGCGGCATGAATTTCGGTTATTTCGGACATACGGCAGGCTCCTTCATCCTGACGGGCTCTTTTATCGGATAGTTCGCATTTCTCGGTGACCAGCAGCTGGTGGTCACCTTCACGTCATCGCAGGGTAAAAAGTGCACCGTAATGCCGCACACATCCTGGCCGTTATAGTCGGGCAGCGGAACGGTTTTGCTGTGCTGCCTCTTTTGGGCATCAATCCCTTTTTTCCAGGCAAGGTATTTCGCCTCATCAGCAAACCCCGGGAAACCCGCGGATGAACCCTGCCCGGTTTCCCATTCAACGCGCACCGTCATACCCGGCGTCCAGCGGGCGGGCACGCTGAAGCAGCAGCCGCCTCCGCCCCCCTGAAACGGGCCTATTGAATCGATGCCCGACTGGCCATTGATACTGAAGTGGTTGATTGCCCATTTTGTGTGGTTGATGGCTTTTATTGTTCCACCACCGCCGCCTCCGGCCTGTGCGGCAGGCTGCGCGCAGCCGGTTAACAGCAGCAGACCCGCCAGCAGCGGGCTGATTAATGCAAATTTCATCGGACTCTCCCTGTCGGTTTGAGGGTGATTAAGTGAGGGTGATGCCAGCCTGAATAAACGAAGGCGAGCTACTTCGGACAGACGGCCGGCTCCTTCATCCTGACGGGCTCTTTTATCGGATAGTTCACATTTCTCGGTGACCAGCAGCTGGTAGTCACCTTCACGTCATCGCAGGGTAAAAAGTGCACCGTAATGCCGCACACATCCTGGCCGTTATAGTCAGGCAGCGGAACGGTTTTGCTGTGCTGACGGCTTTGGGCCTTCATTTTCTTAACCCAGGCAAGGTACTTTTCATCATTACCAAAGCCAGGGGAACCTTCTGTATCACCCACCCCGGTTTCCCAGTCAACGCGCACCGTCATACCCGGCGTCCAGCGGGCGGGCACGCTGAAGCAGCAGCCGCCACCGCCGCCCTGGAACGGGCCTATAATGTCGATGCCCGACTGGCCATTGATACTGAAGTGGTTAATTGCCCATTTTGTGTGGTTGATGGCTTTTATTGTTCCGCCACCGCCGCCTCCGGCCTGTGCGGCAGGCTGTGCGCAGCCGGTTAACAGCAGCAGACCCGCCAGCAGCGGGCTGATTAATGCAGATTTCATCGGACTCTCCCTGTCGGGTGAGGGTAATGAAGGGATGGTGATGTCACCCCGGGGAAACGAAGGCGTGCTACTTCGGACATACGGCGGGCTCTTTTATCGGATAGTTCACATTTCTCGGTGACCAGCAGCTGGTGGTCACCTTCACGTCATCGCAGGGTAAAAAGTGCACCGTAATGCCGCACACATCCTGGCCGTTATAGTCGGGCAACGGGACGGTTTTACTGTGCTGCCGATTCTGAGAGCTCATTTTTTTCTCCCAGGCTTTATATTTTTCGTAATCAGCAAATCCAGGAAAGCCTTCAGTCGATGCCTCACCACTTTCCCAGTCAACGCGCACCGTCATACCCGGCGTCCAGCGGGCGGGCACGCTGAAGCAGCAGCCACCGCCGCCACCCTGAAACGGGCCTATAATGTCGATCCCCGACTGGCCATTGACACTGAAGTGGTTAATTGCCCATTTTGTGTGGTTGATGGCTTTTATTGTGCCGCCACCGCCGCCTCCGGCCTGTGCGGCTGGCTGTGCACAGCCCGTTAACAGCAGCAGACCCGCCAGCAGCGGGCTGATTAATGCAGATTTCATCGGACTCTCCCTGTCGGGTGAGGGTAATGAAGGGATGGTGATGTCACCCCGGGGAAACGAAGGCGTGCTACTTCGGACATACGGCGGGCTCCTTCATCCTGACGGGCTCTTTTATCGGGTAGTTCGCATTTCTCGGTGACCAGCAGCTGGTGGTCACCTTCACGTCATCGCAGGGTAAAAAGTGCACCGTAATGCCGCACACATCCTGGCCGTTATAGTCGGGCAACGGGACGGTTTTACTGTGCTGACGGTTCTGAGAGCTCATTTTTTTCTCCCAGACTTTATATTTTTCGTAATCAGCAAATCCAGGAAAGCCTTCAGTCGATGCCTCACCACTTTCCCAGTCAACGCGCACCGTCATACCCGGCGTCCAGCGGGCGGGCACGCTGAAGCAGCAGCCGCCTCCGCCTCCCTGAAACGGACCTATAATGTCGATGCCCGACTGGCCATTGATACTGAAGTGGTTAATTGCCCATTTTGTGTGGTTGATGGCGTCAATGGTGCCACCGCCGCCTCCGGCCTGTGCGGCTGGCTGTGCACAGCCGGTTAACAGCAGCAGACCCGCCAGCAGCGGGCTGATTAATGCAGATTTCATCGGACTCTCCCTGTCGGGTGAGGGTAATGAAGGGATGGTGATGTCACCCCGGGGAAACGAAGGCGTGCTACTTCGGACATACGGCGGGCGCCTTCATCCTGACGGGCTCTTTTATCGGATAGTTCGCATTTCTCGGTGACCAGCAGCTGGTGGTCACCTTCACGTCATCGCAGGCTAAAAAGTGCACCGTAATGCCGCACACATCCTGGCCGTTATAGTCAGGTAGCGGGACGGTTTGGCTGTGCTGCCTCTTTTGGGCATCAATCCCTTTTTTCCAGGCCTTGTATTTTTCCCTGTCGGCAAATCCAGGAAAACCTTTAGAACCACCAACGCCTGATTCCCAGTCAACGCGCACCGTCATACCCGGCGTCCAGCGGGCGGGCACGCTGAAGCAGCAGCCGCCTCCGCCGCCCTGAAACGGGCCTATAATGTCGATCCCCGACTGGCCGTTGACACTGAAGTGGTTGATCGCCCATTTTGTGTGGTTGATGGCTTTTATTGTTCCGCCACCGCCGCCTCCGGCCTGTGCGGCAGGCTGTGCACAGCCGGTTAACAGCAGCAGACCCGCCAGCAGCGGGCTGATTAATGCAGATTTCATCGGACTCTCCCTGTCGGGTGAGGGTAATGAAGGGATGGTGATGTCACCCCGGGGAAACGAAGGCGTGCTACTTCGGACATACGGCGGGCTCCTTCATCCTGACGGGCTCTTTTATCGGGTAGTTCGCATTTCTCGGTGACCAGCAGCTGGTGGTCACCTTCACGTCATCGCAGGGTAAAAAGTGCACCGTAATGCCGCACACATCCTGGCCGTTATAGTCGGGCAACGGGACGGTTTTACTGTGCTGACGGTTCTGAGAGCTCATTTTTTTCTCCCAGACTTTATATTTTTCGTAATCAGCAAATCCAGGAAAGCCTTCAGTCGATGCCTCACCACTTTCCCAGTCAACGCGCACCGTCATACCCGGCGTCCAGCGGGCGGGCACGCTGAAGCAGCAGCCGCCTCCGCCTCCCTGAAACGGACCTATAATGTCGATGCCCGACTGGCCATTGATACTGAAGTGGTTAATTGCCCATTTTGTGTGGTTGATGGCGTCAATGGTGCCACCGCCGCCTCCGGCCTGTGCGGCTGGCTGTGCACAGCCGGTTAACAGCAGCAGACCCGCCAGCAGCGGGCTGATTAATGCAGATTTCATCGGACTCTCCCTGTCGGTTTGAGGGTAATGAAGAGAGGGGTGTACTCAGCCAGACCAGGCTTTTCATTCTGAAGGTCTCTCACTGGTTTTTACGTCCGCAAACCACTTCTTCATTACCCAGTCTTCACGAGCGTCATCCAGAAGAAGACCCTGGCGTGTCGCCTCCACCATGCCCTGGTAACAGGCCGAAAACAGTGACTGTCTTGAGTCAAACATGCCCGCAGGCGGAGCACAGTGCGACAACATGACGATGACATCGCTGATACACATCAGATGCTCAAGCTGGCGATCGCTGAGTTCTATTTTGGGCGCATTTTCATCGCGTTCCGGCGGGAGACCACTGCCTTTGATGCCTTTCGCCTGGCCGTCAAAATCCTGCCACGCCCAGAACAGGGCCGGACGCATCAATGGCTCTTGCTGCTCTTCACTGAGAATGTGTGTAAACAACAGCGGAAATACCCGGGTATCGTAAAAGCGTAAAATTCCGCTGCGCCCTTCCTGCAGAATATCCATACACTGCGTGAGCCAGTTCGCCAGCGCCGAAAAGGGCCAGTATGTGCAGAACAGGAGCAGCGGCGCCTGGATGGCAAGTTGCTGGCTGATATCCTGTAACCAGCGCATTTGCTCATGATCATCAAGCGTAAAGCGCGCCACCAGCGGAGCATCATCGACAATAAATGCTTCCGGAAGTCCATGAAAAAGCGACTGCCACTCAACTGACAGCGAATTCAGCGCCGGAATAACGGAAAAATCCACCCCCGCCTGATCGATAATGACATGCAGATAATCCGTTTCGAAAGCCCGACAGGTTCCGGCGACCTCTTCAATCCATTGTCTGGTCATCTATGCCTCCCGCGGCACGAAGCCCTGCGCCAGCGCCTGGGCTTTTTTAAGGCACTCTTTACACACCGATGCCGGTAGCTCAGGCAAGGGAAACGCCTCGCTGACCGGCCCCTGCAAATCATGCTGTCCCTTAAGGCTAATCACCCCCGGTCCGTGGATCTGTACCTCTCCCTGCGGGGTAAGACGGATATATGCGCCGCCGCAACCCAGGGTGATGCCATTTTTAGCCGTCAACTGCAGATGCCCCTGGGTTGACTGGACGGTGATATCTTTTAGCGCGGTCAGCGACAGAATCTCGCCGTGCGACTCTACTTCCAGCGGACCTTTGGCGGAGACCAGCCTCATCCCCTCCTGTTGCGCCAGCAGTGAAATAGCCTGGCTGGCATTCAGAGAACAGCGCTGTGCCGTGGTGATGTTGACCTCCCCCAGGCTCTGCAGATACAGCCCGTTACCGCTGTGCAGAAGGGTTGTTTCCGGCGTGACTGCGGCAATCCCCTGCGGGGCCGACATCAGCAATGTCGGCTGTTTAAGATCGCTGGTGCCTGTGGTCAGTGCGCTTAATGGGCCGGTGTCTGGGATAACATTATGATGGGTTTGCGTAATGCTTCCCCATTCCGTGACCTGATTCACCGCACCTTTCAGCAAACTGACCGCCGGCTCCATCGCCAGCACCTGCCCCCGGGCCTTCGCCTGTCCGTCCGCGCTGATAAAAATACCCTTCTGTGCCCGGATAGCTCCCCAGCTGTCGGTTCTTAGCTCAAAACCGTCCCCGCGCTGCTGCTTTTCAGCATCCACGAGATGGCCGAGGTTCAGCTGGCTCTTGCCGCCATACTCCGTCGACACCTTGATATGTTCTTTCCCGCGCTCATCGTCGAGGCGGATTTTGTTGTTGGCCGGGGTGCGCAGAACGTTGCGTTTGTCATTGCGGATGGTGACGTGGTCGCCGTGCGCCGAGTCGTGCAGCACGCCCGCGATATACGGCCGGTCAGGGTTACCATCCTCAAAGCCAATCGCCACCTCCGTCCCCGCCAGCAGCGGCAGGTGCAGGCCGTAAGTGTCTCCGGCATACGGTCGCGACTGACGGACCCACAGACTCTCGAACCCGGTTTCCCAGCGCGCCCGGTCAAACAGCATATTCACCCGGTAGCGCCCGTGTTTATCGATATGCCCGTAGGTGTCGTTTTCCCGGGTGCTGGTCACGCGGGCCGGCAGCGTCCCGGCCATCACCGGACGCGCACCTGGCTCAGGCCGGTAGCCGACGTCCGGGCTGTCCGGTATGCCGGCAAACTCCACCGCAAAGTCGGCATCGCGCCGGGCATGGCTGTGCATCGCCGTGACGAGCACGCCATGAGCAAACTCCCCGGCCACCTCCTCTCCGCCGGTGACCTTCAGCACCTGCCCCGGGCAGAGCGTCGGGCAGCTGGTGATGGCCTGCATCCGGGTCTGGCCGTTAAGATAACGCTCATGACGAAGGCGGGCGTAAAACGCCCCGGACTCCGGCGCCGGATGGCGGTCATGGACATTCCCCGCGGTCAGGTAGTTATCTCCCCAGTGGTAAGCCTCACCAAAGGTGGTCGTCTCCCCGCGGGTGACATCCACCTGCGCGTTCATGTCCGCCGTCGCCTCGCGGTAGTTGTAGTCGCGGGTACTGACCTGCTGCTCCACGACGCGGTGGCGGCATGCCATCTCCCACACCGCGTCCACCCCGGCCGACTGCTGCCCTGACGGCGGGACCGAAGGCAACGTCAGCCCCTTCTCATAGCCCTGCTGACTGTCGCAGAACTCAGCGACGTCGATGTGCAGCCGCGTGTCGGCGGAAAAGCGAAACCAGATCCCCACCTCACCCAGCAGCCGGGTGATAAAGCGCAGGTCATCCTCGCCGTACTGCATCACCTGCTCGCGGCGCGGATACGTTTTTGTCAGCGAGAACAGAAAATCCTGACCGCGCAGGCCGTGGCGCTCGCGGAGGATTTTTTCCACAATCTGCGGAACGGACTGGTCCTGGTAAATGGCGTTCTGGTGCGAGCGGTTAAGCAGCGCCAGGCGCGGCTGAAGCGTCAGCGCGTAGTGCGTTTCATCCCTGGAGGTACTGAGCCGTTCAAACCCCGTCACCACGCCCTGGATCACCCGCACGGGTTGCTGAACATTGATGCCGAAGCCCTGAGCCACCGGCGCCTGCAGCGTCAGGGAGGCTGCCTTCATCAGCATCATCTCTTTGCTGATGGCATGGTCTGCGCTGGTGAATTCGATACGGTAGCGGAACGGCTGGCTCAGGGCTTCATCGCCCTCAAACGCCAGCACATCAAGCCCGGCTTCACATCCCTTCACCGAAAGCAGGTGGTGGTTGTGGCTGAACAACAACGATTTCACGCTACTCATCGGATATTGTCCCCTCGTCAAACGCCATCACGACGCCTTCCTCTTCGTGATACCCCAGCGTCACCTGGCGCGGTTTCTGCCCCGCCGCCATATGGCTCAATAGCTGCTGACTCAGCGCCGGCAGGATCTGCTGATTCAGCAGACTGTCGACGTTGCGGGCGCCGGTGTCCGGCAGCAGGCAGGCCTCGGTCAGCGCGTCGAACAGGCTCTCGCTGAGGGTGGTGGTGATTCCGTAATGGCAAGCCAGACGCTGACTTACCTGCCCGAGCTTCATGCCGACAATGGCGCGCAGCGCTCCCGCTGGCAGCGGACGGTAAATCACCGTCTGGAAGCGGGCCAGCAGCGCCGGCTGGAAGTGGCCGCGCAGTACCGGGCGCAGCAGCTCGTGCAGGTCTGATTCGCTGGCCTCCGGCTGTTCATCCAGCAACTGCATCAGGAGGTCGCTTCCGAGGTTGGCGGTCATCAGGATCACGGTGTTG
This sequence comes from Klebsiella sp. PK18, assembly GCF_057784655.1. Classification (NCBI taxonomy): domain Bacteria; kingdom Pseudomonadati; phylum Pseudomonadota; class Gammaproteobacteria; order Enterobacterales; family Enterobacteriaceae; genus Klebsiella; species Klebsiella sp. PK18. The sequence goes on from NZ_CM173493.1 coordinate 3,090,467, forward strand.
CGAAAGTCGATTTCACGCCCCTCGCCGTCGCGCATTACCCCCCGGTCGAAGACCTGGTAGAACAGGTTCATCACATCGCGATGAGCCTTTTCCACCTCATCGAGCAGCACCACGCTGTAGGGGCGTTTGCGCACCGCCTCGGTCAGGATCCCGCCCTGGCCGTAGCCGACGTAGCCGGGCGGAGAACCCTTCAGCTGGCTGACGGTGTGCGGCTCCTGGTACTCGGAGAGATTGATGGTGATCAGCGCTTTCTCGCCGCCGAACAGCGCATCGGCCAGGGCGAGCGCCGTTTCCGTTTTGCCGGTGCCGCTCGGCCCGACCAGCAGGAACACCCCCTGCGGACCGTTCTCCGGCGTCAGGCCGGTTTTCGCGGCGCGCAGGCGCCGGGCAATAGCGCTCAGGGCCGCCTCCTGGCCAACCACCCGTTTGCCGAGACTCTCTTCCAGACTCAGCAGCTCCGTCTGCTCATCTTTCATTAGCAAGGAGAGCGGCACGCCGGTCCAGTCGGCAATCACCGTCGCCACGGTGCGGACGTCGACGTCCAGCCCGAGCAGCGGATTGCCCTGTTGGACGGCAATAAGCGCGTTTTGCAGGTCGTTAATTTCCGCCTGGCGGGAGATATCGCGGCGACAGGCCAGCAGCGCCTCCGTCAGCTGCAGCTCCTGACCATACTGAGTTTCAAGGGTATCCAGCGCCAGAATAAGGCGGATCTCCTCCTGCTCAATGGCCGCCAGCCGTTCGCCGCGGGCGCTGTTGCCCAGCGCAATATCTTCCAGCAGCGCCTGTTTCTCCATCGCCAGCGCGGTGAGCTGCGCCTTCATGCGGGTCAGCGGCTCAGGCACGGTATCCAAACTCATGCGCAGGCGGGCGGAAGCGGTGTCGAGTAAATCCACTGCCTTGTCCGGCAGCTGGCGACCGGTGAGGTAGCGTCGTGACAGCGTCACGGCGGCGCGCACCGCATCATCCGTGATATGCACGCCGTGGTGGTCGGCATAGCGGGACTTCAGGCCGCGCAGCATCAGGCAGGCGGTGTCGTCGTCCGGCTCATCCACCTTGACCATCTGAAAGCGGCGCTCCAGCGCGGCGTCGCGCTCGAAGTACTGCTTGTATTCAGACCAGGTGGTGGCGGCGATGGTCCGCAGCTCGCCCCGGGCCAGCGCCGGCTTCAGCAGGTTGGCGGCATCCGCGCCGCCCGCCTGATTACCCGCGCCGATGATCGTGTGCGCCTCGTCGATAAACAGCAGCACCGGCGAAGGCGACTGCTGTACCGCCTCAATGATATTTTTCAGCCGCTGCTCGAACTCGCCTTTGACCCCGGCGCCGGCCTGCAGCAGACCGAGGTCGAGGGTGCGCACCGACACCGGCTTCAGCGCGTCGGGGACGTTGCCTTCGGCAATGCGCAACGCCAGGCCTTCCACCAGAGCGGTCTTGCCCACGCCCGGCTCGCCAACGAGGATCGGGTTGTTTTTTCGCCGACGGGAGAGAATATCCACCATCTGGCGGATTTCCGTGTCGCGTCCAAACACCGGGTCAATCTGGCCGTCTCTGGCTTTGGCGGTGACGTCGAGAGTGAATTTGTCCAGCGCGTTCTGCAGCGCCGGGTTGAGCCCATCCGCATTCAGTTCACCGCTCGCAGGACGCCCCACAAATTCCACGTCCCCGCCATGGGGCTGCGCCAGGGCCGCTTCCTGCTGCGCTGGCGGACGTTCGTCGGACTGGGCATCCAGCAAGGGGCGCAGGCGTTCCAGCTGACGCTGGCCCAGCGTTAACAGCGGCCACAGGCCATCGCACTGGATCAGATTCTGTTTTTCAACCAGCGCCATCAGCAGGTGAACACTGCGGATCTGCGCTTCGCCGCTGAGCGAGGCAATCAGCCAGGCCTCCTGCATCAGCCTCAGGGTATGGTCAGAGAGCTGGGGACGATGACGTACCGAGCGCGGCTGTTTATCCAGCCAGCTCAGCAGATCCTGCCACAGCGCATCCATATCCCATTCATAGCGCCGCGCCAGCACCGTCAGATCGCCTTCCCCCTGTTCCAGCAGTTTAAGCAGCCAGTGCTCGGGCAGGATCTCGGCATGCGCCCGGGTCTGGCACAGGGAGGCCGCCCCCTCCATTGCGCGGGCACAGCAGGGATTAAGACGGCGTAACAGGCTGGCTGGATTTTCCATGAGATCCTCTCTTATTGGTTCCGGACACGCTACCGCCCGTCGCTGTTCCCGAACAGGAACCCACAGCGCACAGGGTCAGGCAGGCAGATTGTGTTTTTCTTTGCTGAGAACCCGTATCTCAGGCGCTCAGCAAAAAACGGCGGGCAGAGAAACGCTGCCCGCATCAGGCGATCGCCCGCAAAAATCCCCGGTCGCAGCGATAACGATGCGGCCGGGATGAGCGAACGTCGCCTGCGCGCCAGCGGCGCGAAATATGACGGGCAATTACGCTGTGGCGCGTTCGTTCCAGCTATCGGAGTGAATGATGTTGCCGTCTTTATAGGTCCAGGTGATCTTCTCGTAGCGCAGCTCAATCTGTTCCAGATGGTTGTGCTTCTCGTAGGCAGGGTTTTTGATGTCGTGCATCAGGGGATTCACTTTCACCACCTTGACGTTCTCAAGTTTGGTATTGAAATACTCCACTTCCTGGCCGGCATCGTTGATTCTGTACCACTTGAACTCAGCGGATTTCAGGGTCTGGCCGGTGGTCACTGCTTTGTACAGGTAGGGGCTGGAGGAGTCGATCTCCTTGGTGAACAGGAACGGCGTATGGATACGCGTGCCGGTCAGTTTGCCGGTGTTGTTATCGGTCGGGATGTACAGGTTGTGCTCCTGGGCCACCACTTCGATACTGCCTTCACGATCCTGAACGTCGACAGACCCTTTAATGTCCGCGCCGCCGTCGTCTTTCAGCCAAAGATAAACAGGAATTGCCATGGAATTACTCTCCATTGTGTAGTGAAGCGCCATCATCCTGGGATGACGCAGAGGGTTGGTCCGGTAACCGGCAGGCGTCTACCTGCGGCACCAGACTGATTTCGACACGACGGTTCAGCGCACGGCCCTCCGGCGTATCGTTTGTTGCAATTGGTCGGCTTTCGCCATAGCCCTGAACGGCAAAGCAGCTGTCCGGCACGTCGCCGGTATCGCGCATCCAGTCGCGGACCGATTCCGCACGTTTCAGCGACAATAGCTGGTTGGCTTTTTCCTCACCGACGCTGTCGGTGTGGCCCGCCACCACGATCAGCCACCCGGGCCTGGCCTTAATGTCCATCAGCGAGTTGACCAGCCGCTTTGTCGAACCAGGCTTCAGTACCCATTTCCCGGTATCGAATAGCGACATGCTGTCAAGGCGGATGACGTTCGGCGCGACGCGCTGCACCGGCCTGGGCGGCGGTGGAGGCGGCACGTAACCGCGAATAGCCTCCAGCAACGGCAGGCGAATCTGCTCCCCGCGATACAAGCCCAGACTCAGGCGCAGCGGGACGCCGTTACGCGCCCAGCTATCGAGCAGCGCGGCATCTTCACGCAGCACCCTGACAGCGCTGGCTTTTGGCCGATAATCATCCATCGCAATCCGCTCATAACGGGCAATATCGACGCCCACGCGCTGCAGCAGTTGTCGATTGTTCCAGCCACTGCTGAGCAGCGCGGCGACAGCCGCGAGGGTGAAAATCGCGAGCGCCGCGCGCCAGGCCCTGCCTCGTGGCGTGAGTCCCCGTCCCGCCGGTAACTGCGGCAGGATGAATTCCGGCAAAGCTGAAGCGTCCTCGGTGTCGCTCTCATCTGGCTGCCAGCCAGCTACCCGCGACAGGCCGCTATGTCGGGATAACCACGTCGTCCAGGCCGACGATGCCAGACTTCCAGGCAGCGAGGGCCCGAGCCCCCACAGCACGGCCGCTGGGGTCAGAGGCGGCAGGTCGGTATTCTCTTCCGTCAACACGGCATGGACGTGCTGTTCAAACCAGCCCATCAGGCTGTTCATCAGCACCTGCTGCTTCAGCGCGGCCGCCCCGCCAGCGCTTACCCAGGCCGGTACGGAACAGGGGGCGCAGGAGGGCTGCCAGACTTTCACCGCCTCACCCGACAGCGCCGCCTGCCACAACAGGTCGCGACTCATCGCGCTGCCCACCTGCCCCTGCAGCGCCAGCGGTACGGCATACCCCGTCTGCTGGCGCAGCTGGCTGAGTTGCCAGCGCAGGGCCAGCAGAGCGCTGGTCAGCGCATCGCTTTGTGCGTGCCGCTGCGGGCAGACGCAGAGCAGCACCGACAGCTGAGGCCCCCATTCCGGCCGCTGGCTCAATATCTGACGCGCGACCTGCTGCAGCTCCTCCGTCTTTTCCACGCGGATCCAGCAGCCCTGTTTGACGACTCGCACCGGTGACGCTGGCGGCCAGACACACGGCAGGTCGCCGCAAACGAGGACCACCGGCTGGCGATAAGCGCCCTCCGGGAGAGGGGCCAGGGTTGATGCGACGTTACGTCGGGTACGACGACTGGCGATGCGCCAGATCCCGATGATCAGGGCCAGCGTGACCAGCAGAATGAGCCATGCCCCCCAGCGGGGAACCGGCAAAAATAGCAGGCACACCAGCGCACTCAGCAGGCTGGCCCACAGCGCCAGCCCACGCTGCTGCGCGGGGCTCATTTCACCGTCCCCGGTAACAGGGTCAGCAGCAGGTGATCGAGCCAGTGGTTCAGCCCCCACCACAGGACGAGTACCACCATCACGCTCAGGCCAATTCGCACGGGCCAGGAGGCCAGCCAGCCGCTTATCCCCAGTCCTGCCCGACTCTCTACCAGTACGGGAGCGGCTGACGGGCACTGAAAAGGTGGGACATGCTCACTGAGCGCGTTGATCAGCTTCAGGCGCTCGGGATCGTTGAGGGAGCGAAAGCTGCCAACAAAACCCAGCAGCATCACCCGCTGAAAACAGGTGACCACGGCCAGGTCGGGCGCCGGTTCACGCAGCACATCACGCATCCGATCGCACAGCGTATCACCGGCATCCATGGTGCCGAGGAAGTGCCCCTGCAGCGGAATGTCATACCACTGCAGGCAGGCCTCATCCTCCACGCCGCGCCCTTTCACGGCTTCATCGAGCAGCGCGCACTGGGCGGTGAGAATATGCTGACAGCTGGCGTCATCAAGCCCGCTCGCCTTCAGCTCATGTTGCACGCGCTCGACATCAGCAATACAGCGCTGCCATAGCGTGTACCCTTCCTCATCGCGGAACTGCGGGCCGTGGCGCAGGCTGATAACCTGCAGCCAGGTGTTCTGCAGCAGCGCATCAATATCAATGGACGCGGCGTTACCGCGTTTAGGCTCATTCACGTTCGTAGTACCGCAAAAAGTTCAAGTTCAGGCTCACCGAGCATCCCCGGGACGTAAAACATACAGGTGCCGCTCTGCAGCATTTCCGACGCCAGAGGGTGGGACACATCGAGGCTGAAATACTGATTTTCCAGACGCAGCGGGATCGCCGCCGGCACATGACGCAATGGCGTGAGGGGCACCCCTGTCCGCGAGGAGTTGACGATGGCTTTGACATGATCCGGACTGCCCACTTTGCACTGTCGCGGAAACTGCTCCTGCAGTCGGGCGACCGGTACCGACGAACGAACCGACAGGTAGTAATCAGCCCCTTCCCGCAGCCGGGCATCGTGCAGACGCGCCTGCCAGAAGTGCAGCCGGGCATCATGCTCCAGCGCAATCGCCACCACCCGCGACGGCAGGCTCGCCTCCAGCAGGTCGCTCAGTAAATCAAACAGCGGCGGAAAAACCGCGTTCAGCTGGTCATGCTGATAAATCGGGACGGCATTCGCCTGATGGGTGAGCGAAAAGGTCAGCAGGCTACCAGCCAGGCGCGCCAGCTCCGGGTAGAGGCGTTCCGGCGGGCTTTGCCGGTAACGCAGAAAGTACCCCAGCACCGGCTCGGCGCTGTTCAGCGCATTCAGCAACCAGAACAGAGAGACATCGGCCACGGCAAAATCAGCCATCCGTTCATTGCTCTCGCGACGCATGGCCATCAGGCGCGTCAGACGAGCCCGAAGCTGAGTAAGCAGCTGTTCAAGCTGCGCCGCCAGCCAGCGGCTGCCCTGGATCTGCAGCAGCGGCGGGAGAAACGTTTCGTCGATAAGCCAGGCCCCCTGCGAGTCCCGCTGCAGGCGAACAAGCGGACAGGTCAGGTAATCGCTGTTGTCCTGATGGGCGAAGCGGAGGGTCAGCTCTGGCTGCATGACGGCAATCTGCCGGGTATCATCCCCGAACTGGTTGCGGACATCACGCCAGCGCTGCCGGAAGCGCACCGGCCTTTCGGCCACCTCCTCCGGCTTCAGGCAGTTGCCGCCATTCGCCTGCATCAGGGGCAGCGCCAGCACGATCACCGCCTCGCCGTCCGCGCCGTCCAGTGACAGCGCGGACGGCAGCGCATCGGCATTGTCCGTATCAATCATCGTGCCATCCTGGAACCGGACCTGCAGCCTGTGAGCCTGCAGGCGGCCCAGTTTAAGCATCTCTGGTTCGAAGGTCGCCTCAACCACTCCCCAGGGGTGATTAAGCCCCATCCGGGCAATCACTTCCGCAGTCCAGGCTGCATACGCAGCCTGCTGTTGAAAATGCTGGGGCGACACCATAATGCCCCGGCCCCACAACGGACGTTCCGTTTTCATCATCGTCCGGACCTACGCCTTCGCCTTTGGCATCTGGCTAACCAGCGACAGATTGACGTCCATCCCCTCGACCTGGAAGTGCGGGACCGCGTACAGCTTCACGCGGAAGAAGCCCGGGTTATCCTCAATATCTTCCACCACCACGCTGGCATCGCGCAGCGGATGGGAGGCCTGCAGCTCGTCGCCGGGGTCGGTCATTTCAGTCACCAGGCTCCGCACCCAGGTGTTCAGCTCCAGCTCCAGCAGCCGCCGGTCCTTGGTGGTGCCGATATTCTCGCGCTGGATCATCTTCAGGTAGTGCGCGATGCGCGACAGCAGGAAGATGTAAGGCAGACGCGCGTTGATACGGCTGTTGGCGGTGGCGTCGGCGGTATCGTACAGCGCCGGTTTCTGCGCGGAGTTGGCCGAGAAGAAGCAGGCGTAATCGCGATTTTTGTAGTACGACAGCGGGATAAAGCCCAGGCTGGCGAACTCAAACTCCCGCGTTTCCGGGATCATCACCTCGGAAGGAATTTTCACCTGGTTGCCGGTGCCCAGATCGTACAGGTGGATGGGCAGATCTTTCACCGCACCGCCGGCCTGCGGACCGCGGATCTGCACGCACCAGCCGTTATTGACAAAGCTCTTCACCATATTGGAAGCGAAGGAGAACGCTGCGCTGGTCCACAGATACTTTTCGTGGTCCGGACCTTTCACCTGCTCGACATAGTTGAAGCTGCGCACCGGCACGGTGTCCGGACCGTACGGCAGACGACCCAGCACGCGCGGCATCACCAGACCGATGTAGCGGGCATCGTCGGTTTCACGAAATGATTTCCAGCGGATATATTCCGCGCGATCGAAGTAGTTGCCGATATCCTTAATAGCAGCCACCTCTTCCATGGTCTCTTTCAGGAAGAAGGCCGGGCCGACGGCGCCGATAAACGGCATATGGGCGGCCGCAGAGACGCGGGAGATATTGCGCAGCAGCGCCACATCCTGCGGGCTGGCGTCGAACTCATAGGCCGAGATCACCGAGCCGATCGGCTCGCCGCCGGGGGTGTCATACTCCGCGGTATAGGTGTGCCAGTAGAGTCCGCTCTGGATAAGTTCCGGCGCGTCCTCAAAGTCCTGGCGCAGATCGTCTTTGGCGACGTCCAGGATCTCCGTTTTGACGTTCTGCCGATAGTCGGTGTTGTCCACCAGCTGTTTGAGGCCGCGCCACAGGGATTCGACCTGCTGAAACTCCTGATGGTGCATCACCGCGTCCAGCTGACGGCTTATCTGGAAATCCAGTTCGGCGATATGGTGATCAATCAGCGTTTTGTCGAGCTTTTCCACCCGCTGACCGGACTGACGGATGCGCTCCATAAACACCTGCATCGCCGCGGTGAGACGTTCCGCCGCCGGCGCCTCGGAGAGCGCGGCATCGTCCAGAAAGTCGTTGATATCCCCGAGGTGAGACGCCGGGGCGAGATTAATTTTTTCAAACAGCGAGGCGTAAACGCCCTCGCCCGCCCTATTTTCCTGCAACGTGGTTTGCCCCTGAACAGGGGCGTTTTCTGTGGTAACAGACATTAGCATTTTCCCGGTTAATCCATTAACAGACTTGCCCCGCCATTATTTCGGGGCAAGCGCACTCATTTCGTCGCGTAATTCCTGGGACAGCGCCGGATCTTTCAGGATTGCCTCAAGCTCTTTTCTGAAAGTGGCGTTATCAAGCAGATTGGATTTGAGATCGCGTAATAAATTACGCATCGCCAGCATGGCGCGGAGTTGCGGAATTTGCCGGGCAACCTGCTCCGGTTCAAAATCTTTGATATCGGTAAAACGCAGTCTGACGTTCTCCTCTTCACCATTGCCGGACAGCGTATTCGGCACCGAGAGGTTAACTTCCGGGCTAAATTCCGAAAGTACGCTGTTAAAGTTATTTTTATTGACGTTGATTTTTTCTCTTTCCGATAAAGGCCGGTTTTCCTTACCATGACTAAAATCGCCAATGGTAAGCAGCTTCAGCGGTAGCTCGACCTTCTTCTGCGCGCCGCCGGTATGAAGAGATAATTTGAGATTAATGCGCGCCCTGGGGACTTCATTCTGGAACGTATCAGCCATAGTAGTTCCTTTCCTTAAGGAATAATTATTGAAGAGTTGACGATAAAACCGGATGATAATAGAGCAAAAACAGATTATCGATCAACTTAACAAGAATATTTCTTTAATGCATTCACAAGGCAAACAAAATTATTTTATTAGTAACGACAATGAATGATTTACAGCCAAATATAAAGTTCAAAGCCAACACCCTCAATTAACATTGAACACATGAATATTCACATCACATATCATCAAGGCGATAAAAAAAATAGATTAAATGAATATGATAGCGACAATTCCCGTGAATAATATTGTCATAAGATAATTGATATTATCGTTAGCAGATCAGGCACGCATTTAAGCCACTTCTCCTGTTTTCGTCCACGCTGAACCGTCAACAGCCCTGGCACACAGGCCTGCGGAACCCGCGATATTTTCCACCACAGACAGCCGTCAGTAGCTGAAAAAGGCTATTTTCCCGGGTGACTGACCACACGGCGATGTCGGCAAAAGTTGTCGTTACCAGAAAAAACATGACCCCGATAGCAAGATGCACACGCTACCGTCTTCGGCATCCTGAGGGGGTCGCATTCTGCGGATCGCCAGGCTATATCTAAGACACCTTTCTCCCACAACGAGTAAAAATGATGAGCAAGAAGATCCTGATGCTGGTCGGCGATTATGCCGAAGATTACGAAACGATGGTCCCTTTTCAGGCACTGCAGATGATTGGCCACCAGGTCGATGCCGTCTGCCCGGATAAAGCCGCTGGCGACTATGTCATGACCGCGATCCATGACTTTGACGGCGCCCAGACTTATAGCGAAAAGCCGGGGCACCGCTTCACCCTGAACGCCAATTTTGCCGCGGTGAAGGCCGAGGACTATGACGCGCTAGTGATCCCCGGTGGCCGGGCGCCGGAGTATCTGCGCCTGAATGAGGAGGTTATTAAACTGGTACAGGCGTTCGACGCCGCGCGTAAACCTATCGCCGCCGTCTGCCACGGCCCGCAACTGCTGGCCGCCGCCGGTATTCTGCAGGGCCGCACCTGCAGCGCCTATCCCGCCTGCGCTCCGGAAGTGCGCCTGAGCGGTGGGCACTATGCGGATATTGGTATCGATCAGGCGCATGTGGACGGTAACCTGGTTACCGCCCCCGCCTGGCCGGCCCACCCGCAGTGGCTGGCGAAATTCGCCGCCCTGCTGGCGGAATAACGGCCTGTAGAGAAAGCGTTTTCTCTGGCGAAGGGAATTGGCCATCGCCGCGCTGGTGCTCTCCTTCCCACCGGCACGGCGGTGTTTGATCAGCCGTTCCCGCAGCAGCTTAACCTGACTCAACTCAGCAAAACGTTGGCCGGATAGTCCCCTCGCTTCAGATGCGCATTCCCCCGGAAACTTCAATGCGCTGGGCATTCACCCAGCGATGATCATCGGATAACAGCGAGGCGATCATCGGCCCGATATCCTCTGGCAGACCAGGCCGACCCAGCGCCGTCATGTTCGCCACCGCCTGAGCGACCTGCGGGTTATCCCGCACCACCCCGCCGCTGAAATCGGTGGCGATGGCGCCGGGCGCCACGCAGTTCACCGTAATTCCGCGACTGCCCAGCTCAAACGCCATATAGCGGGTCAGGGTTTCCACCGCGGACTTCATGATCGCATAGGGCGCCCGGTTCGCCATCACGATACGGGTTAGCCCGGACGAGACATTCACTATCCGTCCGCCATCGGCCATCAGCGGCAATAGTTTTTGGCTGAGGAAAAAAACGCCCTTCACGTGGATACGATACAGCGCATCGAATTCCGCTTCCGTAGCGTTAAGAAAACCCATGCCGCTGGCGTTGCCGGCGTTATTGACCAGGTAATGAAACCGATCGGCCCCCAGCTCCGCCAGCGCCTCCTGAAAGGCGCTGACAAATCCGTCAAAGGTGTCGGTTTCGCCGGCGCTGAAGGGCAACGCAATCGCCCGCGAACCCTGAGCTTCAACCCGCGCGACCACCTCGTTCGCCTCGGCAAAATGCGCGTTATAGGTCAATACCACATTCACGCCGCGCTGAGCCAGCGCTTCAACGGTCGCGCGCCCCAGGCCGCGACTGCCGCCTGTCACCAGGGCAATTTTTGCGCTATTGTTCATGTTTCCCCCTTTTATCTCTGCTGAAAACATGAGCGATTATAGGCTTCTGCATGCCGACGATAAGACCGCGTTGCGCGACAGGATTGTTTTGCCAGCTGGAACAATGTCATGGATAAACTGGATACCCTGACCCTGTTCGTGCGCATCGTCGAACGGGGCTCATTCAGCGCCGCCGCCGCGGATCTGGGTTTTTCCCGGCCGGTGGCGACCGCGGCCATTAAGGCGCTGGAGGCCAGTCTCGGGGCGCGGCTGCTGCAGCGCACCACCCGGCACGTACGACCAACGGCGGAGGGCTCGCTGTATTATCAGCGCTGCGTGGCTATCCTGGCGGCCCTTGAGGAGGCCAACCGCAGCGCCGGGGGGAGCATTGCCGGTATTATCCGCGTGGACGTGGCGGGCAATCTGGCGCGGACCCTGCTGCTGCCCGCGCTGCCACAGTTTCTCGCCCGCTATCCTGCCATGACGCTGCAGATCGGCGAAAGCGAGCGCGACGTCGATCTGGTTCGCGAAGGGGTCGACTGCGTCATTCGCGGCGGCCATCTCCCCGACAGCGAGATGATTTGCCGGCCGCTCGCGAGGCTGCAGGAAATCACCTGCGCCAGTCCGGCCTACCTCGTCCGGTACGGTACCCCGCATACGATTGAAGGACTGACGGGCCACGTGATGATCGGGTTTGTTTCATCGCGCACGCAACGTACCTTGCCGCTGAGCTTTACCCAGGATGGCCGCCAGAGCGAGGTCAGTTTGCCCTGTCGGCTGCTGACCTCCGATGCCGACGTCGGCGCCGAAGCGGCAAGGCTTGGCTTTGGCCTGTATCAGGCCCCCTTGCCCCGCCTTGAGGCCGATCTGGCGTCGGGCGCGTTAACGGAAGTGCTGGCCGATTTTCGCCCTGCGCCGCTCCCGCTCTCCCTGCTCTATCCCAGCAGCCGGCAGCTCTCTGCCCGGGTACAGGTATTTATCGACTGGGTGACGGCGCTGATGAAGGCTCCCCTGACACAGCAGGCATCCGGAAGGCTAAAATAATATTTGCTATTATTCGCGGCACGTGCGTTAATCGTTAAGTCGATTTACCAGACGAAAAGTTATTATCTGAGTACGAGTTCTCATCTCCAGGCGTTATCCCTGATACCACCTTCCTTTGAGCAGTCCCGTTAGTATTTTGCTTTTTCTGTAAACAGGCCCTGTCAGATCCCCTATCGGCTCACGAAATAAGCCGCCATCTGACCCAAAACCCGGCTTACCACTAACAAAAAATCAGCCGCGTTAATTTTCCTGAAAACGACCTTTGTCTTTTCAACAGAACATTACCCATACAAGGTTTACATTATGATTGAACATATCCATTTTAGATGCCCATGCTGCCATGGCTCCCAGTACAGAACGTCCCAGTTTGATGTGACGGAAAAAAATCCCTTTGGTGCGAAATGCATTTTCTGCAAATCGGCGATGATGACATTTGATGCTATCCGCCCTCATCATCTGGGCGCGCAGTCTACTGCGCAGGCACAACAATAAGTATGCGCGGGTAAAGCATGCCTGTTATCCGCCAGGCGGATGACGTCTTTTTCTCAACCGCCATTTTTGTCGGTTGAATAATTAACAGCGGGATCAGGCAACGCTTTTATCAGGGTGGTAATATTTTTCCCTGCATTCATTTCAACGTCAAAAAAGTCCACCGCACGCAGAATAAGCCGCAAGCCTCTACCGCTTTCCGCTAACGGATCGACATCGAAATGCTCATCACCACGCGCCAGCGCCAGGCGCTCGGCGGGAAAGGTTTCCCCCGCGTCGGTAAAGCGCAGCGTCACCCGTCGGTCCGCGACCCTAAATTCCACACCAAAACGACTTTCCCGATCCTCATGCAGCGCATAGCGAATAATATTCGTTGCCGTTTCACAGGCGGCGAGATCGAGCGCAAAACGCCACTCGTCCGCAACAGGCAGCGAAGCCATTTGCTGGGCAAGCCACTCCGCCAGCGGTGAAAGCGAGGTGAGTTCGGCAGGAAACATCATGATGTTGTTCACGGGCACGTCACTCATTTGGCTGTGCAATTTTGCTGAAATCAACAATCAAATCGGTGCGAGATTCGCCTATCTCCTGGGCGACTGCCGCTTTAAAGGCCACCGCGACGGAAGCATCCAGCCGACGCACCGCCGGCGTCAGGATCGTGACCGTGGCCTGCCGTTCGGTTTCAATTTTCATCACTGTCCCCTGTACGTTCAATAATCAAAAGTGAAACATCATCGGCCATCGCCTGGGTCTCCTGCGCGTCGCCATTGCGCCAGTGGATCAAGTACCGGGCAAACCGCGGCAGCAGCGCGGGCAGCGGCTGCGTCACACTGTCCTGCAGCCACGCTTGTAAACGCGCTTCGCCAAACTGTTCACCGCTCCGGTTTTCACATTCGGTGATACCGTCGCTGAACAGGCAAAGCCGCTCTCCTGGCGCCAGCGAGAAACTGACATCTGCCCATGAGAGATGGTTTATCAACCCCACCGGCGCCCCACCGCTACCGACCGAGCGCACACTTCCATCAACGGTGACGATAAACGGCGTGGGATGCCCGGCCTGACACAGTTTCCCCTCACCGGTTGTGAGGTCGATGACGCCATAGATCAGGGTGAAATAGCTGACAATCTCTGCCTCGTCGCTACAAAAACGACCATTCAGGATCTGCACTACCTCGGCAGGTGATGCCGGCTGGTTATCAGCAGAGAAAAGAAAACGCTCAACCGCCCTGCCATGCAGAAACTGGCGGGCGACGGCAAGCGACATCATCGCCGCCCCCACGCCGTGCCCGGAGACATCCACGCAGTAAAATCCGAGATGCTCCCCCAGCGGGAAAACATTAAAAATATCCCCCGATACCCAGGCCGACGGCAGGAAAATCCAGTCGGAGAAAAAACCCTGATAGCGCAGCTGATGGGCGGGAAGAACCGACTGCTGGATGCGCGCCGCCAGCTCCAGATCCTGTTCAATCTGCCGCAGCGCTTCACTTAGCCGCGTATTGCGCGCGGCGAGGTCGGCTTCAAGGGAGAGGATCCGCGCCCCGGCGTGCAGCCGCGCCCGCAGTTCGCTCTGCTCCACCGGTTTGCTGAGAAAATCATCGGCCCCTGCCGCAAACCCTTGAGTTAAATCGCCAGGATCTTCGCGAGCGGTAAGCAATATCAGATAAACGTAGTGACCAAACTGGCGACGGCGAACTTCCCGGCACAGCGTCAGGCCATTCATCTCCGGCATTTCCCAGTCGCTAATCACCAGGCTGACGGGCTGGTTTTCGAGGATCGCCAGCGCGGCGACGCCGTTTTCCGCCTCACTGACGATATAGCCCCACTGCGTCAACATCCGGCTTAGCAACCGACGATAAACCAGCGAATCTTCAACAATCAGGACGTGCTGTGCCGACATCGCGCCTCCTAAATCGGCAGGAACCAGATAATGCTGATCATTCCTTCACGAAACTTGCCGCTGTACGCTATCAGTTTAGTCAGTAGCGGGTTGGCTTGCTCATCAGCAATGGGGTTGTCAACCAGGCTATACTCCAACCTGACGGCAACGCCAATCGACTTTAGCGACAAACCGGCGATAAATGGCTGGTCAGCAAAAGTATCGTGTGGCTGATGCTGGATAAAGACGGGTGAGCGGCGGCCCGCTTTTCCGCAGAATGGCAACGAGGAAATCCTGTAAGGGGAAAACTCATGCATGGCCAGCGCGTGTCGCCTGCGGATCCTAACCCGCCCGGCCGCTGCCGGGCGAACGGGTCATGAGGAACGCACCATGAAGTTTTATCGCGATCTTTTTGAAGCCAGCCTGAATCGCGTCGTACCGGAGCACGATAAAAAGCGCTTTTTTCAGGCCTTCTACAGCACCTTTATCCATATGTCGCCCGAGACGGAGCAGCACTTCTCACGACGCCCGGGCGAGGAAGGCCAGCAGATGATCTTTAAGAGCTTTTTCGCCATGCTGGCGGTCAACGGCGACCTCTTTGTACCCGATTTTCTGGAACGGCTGGCGCGAGCGCAGAGCGAGGAAGGCCTGCGTCTGCCGCCGCGGTTTTTTGCGCTGTGGCGAGAAGCCATGCTCAAAACCGTCCGCGCCAGCGATCCACTGTGCGATGAAGAGATCCTCACTGCATGGGCAATGGCGATCGCCCCTGGTCTTGAGTATCTACGCCGCCAGGCGGAGCTCCACTATCAGACCGCAGGTCACTGATCATGCGCGCCGCTAACCGTGTCGACCTCAACGTCCTGCCCTCAGCGGTGATGATCTACGATGAGCGCGAACGACTGCAGGCCTGGAATGATAAGGTGGCGCTGTTTTATCCCGCGATCGCGCCCTGGCTGACCGTCGGCGCTCCCCTTGAGAGCCTGGCGGAGAAGTTCATCGATGCAGGGTATAACATCGACCCTGGTCGGCAACAGACGCTACGCGAGACGATTATCCGCAACTGCCGCCAGACGAACCACTGCGAGGTCCGCCAGTCGGGCAACCGCCGGATTTACGTTCAGCATCAGCGGCTGGCGGATGGTGGAATTGTCAGTCTGCATACCGACATCACTGAGCTTGACGAGGCCCGACGCGCACGTCACCAGCTTCACGACGATTTTTTATTCACTGCGGAGTCGATCCAGATCGGTATCTGGGACTGGCAGGTCTCCCACGACAACCTGCAGGTGAATGACACCCTGCTGGCGATGGTCGGCCAGTCGCGGGCACAGTGGCGCTATCCGCTGCGTTTTATGCTCAATCTGGTCCACGAGGACGATCGCGCTACCCTGCAACAGGCGATGATTGCCTCGCAAAACGAGCATATGCCGGTTTTTGAATGTGAACTTCGTGTCCAGCACCCAACGCAGGGCTGGCGCTGGATGCTGCTCTCCGGGCAGATCGTCACCCTCAATATGCAGCAGCAGGCAGAGCGGGTGATCGGGACGTTGCAGGATATTACCCGGCGCAAAGCCGCAGAGCTGCTGGCCATTGAGGCGGCGAAGGAGGCCCGCGAGGCGAACGAAGCGAAAAGCGCCTTCCTCGCCAATATGAGCCACGAAATCCGCACCCCGATGAACGGCATTCTCGGTATGACGCAGCTCTGCCTCGATACGCCGCTGACCGCGGAGCAGCGGGAGTACCTTTCGCTGGTGATGAGCTCAGCCCAGTCGCTGCTGCACATTATTAACGACATTCTTGATTTCTCACGCATTGAGTCGGGCAAGATGCAGGTGGACGAAGAGCCGCTGGAGATCCGCCCCTTTATCCAGTCGCTGATCCGCCCGCATATGCCTGCCGCCAGCGAAAAGGGCCTTGAGCTGCTGGTGGACATCTCACCTGCGGTACCGGAGGTGCTGATCGTCGATGGCCCCCGGCTGCGGCAAATCCTGACTAACCTGTTGGGTAATGCGCTGAAGTTCACACATCAGGGGGAGGTTCTGCTGGCGATAGCGCCGGCCGACGACGAAAGCCGCTGGCGCTTTCGCATTCGCGATACCGGGATCGGCATCGCCCCGGAGAAGCAAAAGGCGATCTTCGAAGCCTTCAGCCAGGCCGATAGCTCTACCACCCGCCGCTACGGCGGCACCGGGCTGGGGTTAACCATTTCAGCCCGCCTGGTCAGCCTGATGGGCGGCGAGCTGATGGTGGAGAGCCAGCCCGGGGCGGGCAGCGAATTTGCCTTCACCCTGCCGCTGGAAGGCCTGCACGCCGCGGCCTCCGGTAGCGCTCCGCTGAGCCGCTTCAACCACCAGCGGGTGCTGGTGGTTGACGACAACAGCACCAACCTGCGCCTGCTCGACACCATGCTTCGCCAGATGGGGCTGATGCCAAGCTGCGTGGACAACGCCGGCGAGGCGCTACGCCGGGCCGCCGAAGGGCCGCCCTGGCCGCTGATCCTGCTGGATGCACAGATGCCGGATATGGACGGCGTATCCCTGGCGCTGGAGCTCTCCGCCCTGCCTGAAGCCCGGCAAAGCCAGATTATTATGCTCAGCTCCATGAGCCGCCATTTCGACGCCAATATGCTCAAGCGCATCGGCATTGCCCACTATCTGCATAAACCGGTGGCGCAGCGCGAACTGCATCAGGTTATCGCCGGGATTCTGGTCCCCACGCCAGTAGCGACAACAGCGCCAGCCCCCGTTGCGGTGCCGATCAAGGCCCAGGCCGGGCTGCATATCCTGCTGGCCGAAGATAACCTGGTGAATCAAAAGGTCGCCAGACGACTGCTGGAACAGCTTGGCCACCGCTGCGAAGTGGTGAATAACGGCCGGGAGGCGCTGGAGCGCTGGCGCGCCGCCTGCTGGGATCTCCTGCTGATCGACCTGCAAATGCCGGAGATGGACGGTGAAACCGCCATCCGCCTGCTGCGCGAAGAGACGCTGGCGCGGGGCCGGGAGCACCAGCCCGCGATGGCCATGACCGCCCACGCCATGCAGGGCGATAGAGAGCGCTGTCTGGCGATGGGCTTCGACGACTATATCGCCAAACCGGTGAGTCAGGAGGCGCTACGGGAAGCCATCGCCCGCGTCGGCGCAGCGGAAGATAGCGGTTTGGAGGAAGAGAAAGGCCTGCCGGACGAGGCCCACCTGCTAAAACAGTGCGCAGACGATCCTGAGCTGGTCGAGGAGTTGCTGGGATTCTTCGCTGAAGGGCTTGACGCCGCAACGGCGGCCCTTACCCACGCCATTGACGCCAATGACCGGGAGACGCTGCGCCGTACCGCCCACAAGCTGCGCGGCGAGGCGGTCACCCTCGGCTTTCAACGCCTTGCCGGGGTGCTCCAGCAGCTGGAGAGCCAGGCGACGTCGCCCGACCAAACCGTGTCTGACGCTCTGCGCGACGCGCTGGCTGAGGCGATCACAGGCTGCCACTTGTGGCTGCGGCGCAGAGCGCAGGAGGCTTCACGCTAAGCCCCTCTCAGTCGTGGATTTTCACCCCCAGACAGCCGCGAACGAATTCAGGATTAAAGTGTTTCACCGCTTCGCCAACGTAACCTAAATCCAGGGCGCCGATCTGCGCCATTTCGCTCGCGGTGAGCGAGAAATCCCAGATGGCAAAGTTCTCTTCAATACGCTCCTGGCGGGTGGATTTAGGGATCACCGTGACGCCACGCTGCACGTTCCAGCGCAGGATGACCTGTGCAATGGTTTTTTGATGGGCATCGGCAATCTCCTGCAGCATTTCATCTTCATACGGGTGATGTCTCCCGCCGCCTAACGGCGCCCAGGCTTCCGCCTGAACGTGATAGTGCTTCATGGTTTCCAGCGCCGCGGGCTGCGCGAAATAAGGATGCAGTTCAACCTGGTTCACCATCGGCCTGATTCTGACGGTTTCGCAGAAGTTAGCTAACACATGGGGGTAGAAATTGGAGACGCCAATCGCTTTCAGCTTCCCGGCTTCATACGCGTCTTCCAGCGCGCGCCAGGAGCTAAAATAATCGCCCATCGCCTGATGCAACAGATAGAGATCGAAATATTCCAGCCCGGATTTTTTTAAGGACGCGGCAATCCCGGCTTTCGCCATCCCGGTGTTGGCCATGTCCTGGACCCACAGTTTGGAGGTTATAAACAGCGCCTCACGGGTACACAGACCTTCGGCGATGGCTTCGCGAACGGCTTCACCCACCGCATCTTCATTATTGTAGACGGCAGCGGTATCGATAAGGCGGTAGCCGGTACGAATGGCGTTCAGCACTGACTGCTTACACTCTGCTTTATCGGTCACCTTAAAAACGCCAAAACCCAGCATCGGCATTTTAAGGTTGTTACTTAATACAGAATATTCCACGGTGAAGCTCCCCTCTTGTTAAAACATCATGGTAAGACAAGAACGCGGTCACGATTAGCCTGGCATTCCTGATTTGACTTATGCATTCAATTCATTAATCGCAGTGCGCTGAGATGATCTGATTTTGACAGAGAGCAGAAAAGTCCCCCCTGCCGCGCCCAGCAATAACAGACCGCTCAGTGCAAACGTGCTGTGCCATCCCAGACTATCAAACACCAGGCCGCCTGCCGTTGACCCGAGGGCAATCGATAGCTGGATCACAGCAACCATAAGACCACCGCCCGCCTCCGCATCTTCGGGCAGCGTCCGCGCAATCCATGTCCACCAGCCGGTGGGCGCCGCCGTCGCCAGCAGGCCCCACAGGCTTAACAGTACGGTGACAGCACCGGTATGGTGCCCGGCCAGCAAAAGCGCTCCGACAATCGCAGCCATAATCAAAGGGATAGCCACCAGCGTCAGATAAAACCGGGCGTGCAGAACGGTCGAAATGAGCAGCGTGCCGACAAAACCAGCGACGCCAATCGCCAGTAATATCAGGGGCAGACCAGAAGAACTGACCCGGGTCACCGTCTCCAGAAACGGTCGCACATAGGTAAATAAGGTAAACTGCCCCATAAAGAACAGCCCGCAGGCCAGCAATCCAAGGGATACCGTCGAGCGGCGGAACAGACGCAGCACGGTTCCCTGCCGCTGTGGTGCGCGCTGGCTTTTCATCGACGGCAGGCTAACGCATTGCCAGATGAAGGCTACCATCGCCAGCGGAACAAGACATAAAAAGGCACCGCGCCAGCCGACGGTGGCCCCCAGGTAGCTGCCCAGCGGCGCTGCCACAACGGTGGCCAGCGCGTTACCGCCGTTAAAGATGGCCAGTGCGCGGGGGACCTGGCGCTGCGGCACCAGCCGAATGGCCGTTGCCGCCGACATCGACCAGAAGCCGCCGATGACGATCCCGATGAGCGCTCTGCCCAGCATATAAACCGGGAAACTGGACGCCAGGGCAATCATCAATCCTGAGGCCGCCAGCGCGCCAGAAAGCGCGATCCCTTGGCCTGCTAATCCCTCGGTAATGTGTAAATCACCCGCGATGGGTGTCAACAGACTGACCGGCATAAACTCTGAGGCAATGAGCACAAATACGCAGAGCGTCATCGCCAGGACGCCGCTCCAGTATGCGCGGGTGTTATGTAATCCAGACATTATTTATCTCCGACAAAACAAAGCCGCCTGCAGGCGGCTTTGGGGATGTCTCCGGCACAGGAGAGCTATTGCAGGTTGGTTTTGAAAAATTGAGTGAATGTAGCAAAGGGAATTTTGCCCGCGACGTTGTCATAGAGATCGACGTGGTTTGCGCCAGGGACAATCACCAGCGCTTTCTCTTTACTGCCGATCGCCTTAAAGGCATCTTCGGCAAAATAGCGTGAATGGGCTTGTTCGCCGGTCACAATAAGCGTCGGAATAGTCACTTCGCTGGCGTAACTCAGCAGCGGCATATTCATAAACGACAGCGGCATCGTCGCATTCCAAGCCCCGGTTGAATTAACCGAACGCGCATGGAAACCTCGCGGCATACGGTAATAATCGAAGAACTCTTTCAGGACCGGATTGGGGTTGGCGGGCAAGGTTTCCGGCAAAATACGATCGGCAGCGCTGACGTTGCCTTTATCATCAACATATATGTCATGCCCACCGGGGGCAAAAGTGCCGTTTGCCGCATCCTTCCAGCGCTGCGCGTTCAAATACTGCAGAACCGCTCGGCGGTCGGCTGTCGTGTAGCGATCTTTGCCATCGCCTACCCCATGACCCATCGCGCGGCTCATGTCATACATGACGCTGGTCGCCACCGCTTTGACGCGGGTATCCATCGCCGCGTCGTTTAGGGCCATACCGCCCCAGCCGCAAATGCCGAGCAAACCGATACGGTTGCGATCCACCTCTTTTTGCAGGCCCAGAAAGTCCACCGCGGCACTGAAATCCTCGGTATTGATATCCGGTGAGGCCATGTTGCGTGGGTAACCACCGCTCTCGCCCGTATAGGACGGATCAAACGCCAGGGTGACAAATCCTTGTCCGGCCAGCGTCTGGGCATACAGGCCGCTGGACTGCTCTTTCACCGCCCCGAAGGGACCGCTCACGGCAATGGCGGCCAGTTTGCGTTCACCGCGATCCTTCGGCAGGTAGAGATCGCCAACTAAGGTTATCCCGTAGCGGTTCTGGAAGGTCACCTTACGGTGATCCACTTTCGAACTCTCAGCAAACGTTTTATCCCATTTTTCAATCAATGAAACAGGCGCATTCGGGTTAGTTGTCTCAGCAGAGCTCATCGTTGTGACTCCAGTTAATGAGGCGCAAAGCAGCATGGCGGGTATCGCGGCTGTCAGTTTTTTGGTGAAAACCGTCATCAAAATTCCCCTAAATAAACGTGATCAATGCAAGTCTCCAGTAGACAACGCTGCTGTGCTTTGTTGTCGTGCGCTTAGTGTAGCCAGCAGTAATGGTTCTTATTAGGGGGTGAAAAATGCTAAGATTAATACCATATTGTTCTAAATGGCATGCGGGTGACGAGGCGGGAGAATGGCGAAACGGGAAAACTATAATGACCTTTATCTGTTTATGCAGGTGGTGCGGGAAGGCAGTTTTACCGCCGCAGCGCAACGACTTGGCCTGGCGCAGTCCGGGGTAAGCCGTGCGGTTCGCGAACTCGAAGAGCGGCTGGGCGTTCAGCTTCTGGTGCGCACCACCCGCCGGTTGTCGCTCACTCAGGCGGGTGAGCAGCTCTATCACAATGTCGAATCCGGTTTCGACGCCTTAGATATGGGACTCGCCACGCTGGCCCACTATCGTCAAACGCCCTCCGGTACGGTACGCATCAATGCCAGCCAGCATGCCATTGATAAAGTCCTGCTGCCGAAGCTGGCAGTATTTAAACACCGCTATCCCGATATCAGACTGGAACTGATCAGCGAAAGCCGGTTTGTCGATATTATTGCGGAGCGATTCGATGCGGGCGTGCGTCTGGGCCCGGAAGTCGGGAGTGGTATGATTGCGGTACGCATTTCGCCCGATATGGAGATGGCTGTTGTCGGTACCCCGGAACATTTTCGCCGCTACGGCTTTCCACAAACGCCCGCCGATTTAGTCGCCCAGCCCTGCATCGCTTATCAGTTCGGCGACGGCAGCCTTTACGCCTGGGAACTTAATGTGGATGGCAAAAAAATCACCCACCCGCCTCAGGGACAGTGGGCTTTCGCCGATAGCTATATGGAGGCCAAAGCGGCGAGGCTCGGTCTGGGGCTGGCCTATGTCCCGGAAGAGCTGATTACCGACGATCTAGCCCAGGGCACACTTATCCGGGTGCTCCAGCGTTATAGCCAGCGTCTGGAAGGTTCATTTCTCTATTACCCGCACCGCAATGTGTCGCCCGCGCTGAGAGCGGTCATTGATACATTGCGAATGTAGCTGAGGTTGCCTGCAGGCAGCAGACCACCGGTAGCGGTTGGTGGAGGGGTCTGAACTCAGAGCTTTCGCTTAATTCCGAACCATGCAAATTGTTAGGCGAGGCGGAAATGATCTGATATCAGTATCAATTTTGCGACTTACCTATGTGATCATAAAGTTATAATACAGCACCGCTTCGTAACGAGTTAAAAAAACGCATATTTCCCTGCTACGCAAACCCTTTTTCTTCGCCTACCCACGCCTGTTGTTGAAATACCTCCAAAACGCTTAAGCATTCCTTTCCACCTCAGGGCTGCTACGCTATCTCTCAGTCAATGGCGAAGGAGGCGTAATGAAAGTCCTCAATATCCTGGTCCGTCGATGCGTGCTGATTACCCGCTTTGAAGAGACCGTTTCGTTTTATGAAAACCTTATCGCGCAGAAGGCAAGGTTGCGTTTCGACTATCCCGAATACGATCTCAAACTGGCGCAGGTGGGTTCAGTGCTTTTAATCGGCGGAACCGAGCAAAGCCTGGCGCCTTTTCGCGCCACCGAGGCCACTTTCCTGGTCAACGACATTACCGCCTGGGAGAAACATCTGCCTTCCACCGGAGCAACGATTATCAATCCGGTGAAGGCCGTGCCCACCGGCTGGAACATGCTGGTTCGGCATCCGGATGGCATGATTGCCGAATACGTTGAGCATCATGACAAAAACCCAGCAGATGAGATCTTCTGATGCTTCGCTTTCAGAGGGTTGGACCTGGTATCAGTCGGCCATACTGCCAGAAAAGTGCGCTTTCTGCTGTAGCCAGAGAGGGAGAGAGGGAGAAACTGGCGCAGCAAGCCGCAGCGCCACAGTTATCCTCTTACCCGGATAGCATCACAGGCTGACACTGTTCAACCAGTTGAGCAGACTTGCCACTGAGTATTGCGTCGGTGCGCGCGATATCGGCTGCCCCGATGTTATCAACAGCAGCGTCGGCAGGCCGCGTACGCCGAGGTCGCTGGCCAGTTCCTGATGCAGGTCGGCATCCAGATAGCGCGTTTCAAACTGAGCAATCCGCTGGCTGAGTTTTTCATGGGCCAGTAGCTGCCAGAGTTTACGGCAGTGCACGCAGCGCTCCGCGCCAACGAACAGCAGCCCGGGTCGTTCACCCTCCAGTTCACTCGCCGCGCTTATCGGCCGGAATGCGCTTTCCGCAACGCGGAACAGCTTCGGACTGCGGCGCAGAGTATCGTTATCGGTTGCGACGCACAGCGCATCGGCGCTTTTACTGTACGGCTGTACGCCCGCCACGCGCACCACGCTCTGCGCCGGGCCCGCCGCCGCCGCGCCCGGCTGACGCAGAGTGCGGACATCAACTGCCGCAATCGGCGTCTCCTGCGGTTGCGCAAGCTGCGGGATCCACGCGTAAGGAATGCGGTAGGCGCGGTAAACCATATTATTATTCAGCGTCTTACCCCAGAACGGCGAAATGTATTCCCAGACAATGTCGTGATCGCGGGTCACTTCAAAAATGCGGCCGTTCGAACCTTCGTTAATCAATGTATTGCCATTTTCCAGGCGCTGCATATTGCTGATATACGGACTGTAGAAGCGGTATGAATCAGTCGGTTGCGGCAGGTCCGCTTCATAAGGCGAGTAGCGCCACTCAATATCGAGGGTCAGCGGGTTGATCTCAAGGATCCGAGAATAATCGCGCCAGGCGTTTTTCACCCCATCCGCCGATGCCGGGTTAGGCGCACCGTATCCGGCCCAACCGCCGTTGTCGAAAATCAGGATATTGCCCGCCCCCGGCAGCCCCTGCGGGATCATATGCGCATGATGCTGGCCGATGATCCAGCCGATGTGCTTCAGCTCCGGTTTGCTGTAGTCCGGGCCGAGCTGCCAGACAATTTTGCCGCTCTGCTTATCGATAATGGCGATAATATTGGATTCGCGGGCGTCCCAGATAATGTTGTCGGGATGGAAGCGCGCATCGCCGGCGTCATACCATTTATTCGGCCCCAGCGCCGACATCGAGTTGATATGCATCCAGTCTCCCATTCCGCCGCCGCTGGCGCGCATATTCGGGTTATTGTACAGCGCGGTGCGCGCCGCATCGTCGAAGCCCAGCTCATGAAAATGGTCGCTGCAGCGCCACTCCCAGACCACATTGCCCTGCCAGTCGACTTCAATAATGGTGTCGTCCAGCAGCAGCTTGTCGGAGATCGCTTCATTAACCAGATTGGTGTGGGCGAGGATCAGGGTATTGCCGCCATCGACCTGCGGCTCCAGCCCCGGCGCGTAGTAGCCGACGGGGTTACCCGCTCGCTGATAGTCGTGATGAGCGCGCGCCATCCAGCGCGTTTCATTGCCGGGGTCGCTGACCTGTTCGTAGCGGTCGAATTTCCAGGTCACGTTGCCCTCCCAGTCCACCTGGATCAGATCGAGCATATCCTGCATGCCATAGCGCGGGTCGCGCTCGCCGCTGTGGCCAAGGATGGCGCCGCCGGGCAGAATTTTGTTGGGAAACCCATGCAGTTCAGGCCATTCCCGCACCACGTGACCATTCATATCCACCAGTACCGCGCCGTGTTCGGTGGCCTGGAAAAGGGTGTAGCCGCTCCAGGCGCGCTGCGGATCATAAAGTGTGGCGCTGGTCGGGTAAACGGAAGGATGTCCCATATGTTGCTCCTTAAATAATAAAATCAGACAGAAGTAATCAGGTTGCGAATGTGGCGGCAGGCGGCGGTAAACGAGTCATCATCACGCTGGCGCGGATGAGGCAGCGCCAGGTTCACGATTTCTCGTATCCGCCCCGGACGCGGGGAGAGCACGACGACGCGATCGGCCAGGGCGACGGCCTCTTCAACATCGTGCGTCACCAGTAACGTGGTGGTTCCCGCGCTTTGGTGGATCTGTAAAAGTTCCTGCTGCAGGGTGTGACGCGTCAGGGCATCCAGCGCGCCGAAAGGCTCATCGAGCATCAGGATCTGCGGGCGGGCCACCAGACCGCGGGCAATAGCCACCCGCTGGGCCATGCCGCCGGAAAGCTGCGCGGGCAGCGCGCTGGCGAACTCGCTGAGCTGCACGCGCGCCAGCATCTCCAGTGCCCGCTGGCGCTTCGTCGCCCGGGTGAGCTTTTCATCTGCCAGGCCGAGCATCACGTTGTCGAGCACGTTAAGCCACGGGAACAGGCGCGGCTCCTGAAACACAATGCCGCGCTCTTTGCCCACGCCGGTGACCGGCTCGCCGTTAATACAAATATCCCCCTGGGTGGCAGACTCAAGGCCCACCAGCATCCGTAGCAGCGTCGATTTACCGCAGCCGCTGCTGCCCACCAGCGCGACCAGTTCACCGGCGGCGATATCCAGGTTGAAATTCTGTAGCGCCGTCACCTGTTGCCAGGATTTACGCACATGGCGAAAAGAGACCAGAGTTGAAGAGGTCATAACTGCTCCTGTTGACGCCAGCGGGTGGCGCGCATTTCCAGTAAACGTCCGGCTTTATCCAGCGCCGCGCCGGTGATACCGACCAGCACCATGCCGCAGAGAATAGTGGGCATATCCAGCAGCTGCTGGGCATTGATCATCAGGCTGCCGATCCCGACGCCGGAGGACATGAAATATTCCGCGCCGATATTGCCAAGCCAGGCGTAAATCAGCGCCAGCCGCAGACCGGCAAAGATCCCCGGCGCGGCACCGGGAAGAATGACCCGGCGCAGGCGCGCGAATTCGCCCAGCCGCAGCACCCTGGCGACTTCATCGAGTTGCGGGTTTCGCTGAAGCACCGCCTGCAGAGTGCTGAAGAACATAGGAAAGAACGACGCCAGCGCGATAAAGACGATTTTGCCGCCGTTATCGTTACCCACCCATGCCGTCAGCAGCGGCAGCCAGGCAAACAGAGCAATATGGCGCAGCACGTTAAGCGTGGGGGTAAAAATTTGTCCGGCGCGTGGGCGCAGCGCCAGCAGCAGTCCGCAGAGCAAACCGCCGGCAATCCCCAGCGCGCCGCCGACAACCGCTCTCCCCAGACTGGCCAGCATCGCGGCGCTCAGCTCTCCGCTCAGGATCCCCTGAACAAAACGTGCCGCCACCGCCAGCGGCGAAGAGAATAATCCGCTATCAATCCAGCCCCACTGGCTGGCCAGCTGCCACAGCGCCAGCAGGACTATCGGCAGCGGTAACGCCCGCCAGCTGGCCTGCGGTTTCCACGCCAGGCGTCCGGCGGCTGGTTGCGGCCAGAACACCAGTCGGGAACAGGCCCGATTCGCCGCCCACTCCATCAGCATGCCGCTCAGGCCAACCACCGCGATGGTGACAAAGACAATATCCAGCTGAAACAGCTGGCGACCCCAGACCATCAGGTAGCCAATACCTTCGGAAGAAGCCAACAGCTCGACAACGATAAGCGATACCCAGGCCTGCGAAAGCGCCAGACGCAGACCGGTAAACCAGCCCGGCAGGCTTGCCGGGATCACCAGCCAGCGCAGCCGCTGCCAGCGGGAGAAGTTCATCACCCTGCCGGCTTCGCTCAGGGTCTGCGGCACGCTGGCTACCGCCTGCTGAGTGTTGATGGTCATCGGCACCACAGTGGTTTTCACGATAACCGCCAGCTTGAGGCCGTTATCAATCCCGAACAGCACCATCAATAGCGGGATCCAACCGAGCGTCGGAATTTGCGCCAGCGCGTAGAACAGCGGTTCCACCCGCTGCGCGGCCGCTGGCACCAGGCCAAACAGCGCCCCGAGCAGCGTGCCGGCGATGGCGCCCAGCAGCAGGCCAAGCGCCAGATGCTGGAGACTAAATCCCCACTGCGCCAGCAGATCGCCGCTCAGCAGCGACAACGCGGTATCGGCAACCACCGACGGGGCGGGCAAAATTTGCGCGGGCATCCATCCCTCGCGGGCGGCGATGTACCACAGCAACAACAGTAGCGCTGGCAGCAGCCACGGCCAGCCGTTAAGCCGGAAACCCGGCCTGCCAGGGGCATCGGTTCTTAAGATCATCTGCGACATATCGGTCCACTCATCGGAAAGTGATGCCGCTATGAAAACGTGACTCACGCTGCCCCGCTATTGCGTAAGGCGAATAATCCCGATGCATCGAATGCATTTCAGCCTGGCGGGCACGCGGCGTCTGATTTAGCTTTTTTTCACCCATGCTTGGCGAATAAAAGCATTTAACACACGGCCCGCCGGCTCTTTAGGGTGAGAAAAAAACTCAAGGGAGCAATACGTTATGATGAAAGCATTTTTTAGCCGCACCTTGCTGGCATTGGTCGCGGTCATCGGTCTGGCGGCAAACGCCCAGGCCGAGACGCTACGAACCATTCGCATCGGCGTGCCGGATCAGAGCGCCGGCAGTCAACCTTTTATTGAGGGGCCGGTCGGCATGGCGTTTATCCGCCATCAGCTGGAAGAGGTGTTTAAACCGCAGGGTGTGGAAGTACAGTGGCAGTTTTTCAAGGGGGCAGGCCCGGCGGTGAATGAAGCGTTAGCCAACCGACAGCTTGATTTTGTTTACCTCGGCGATCTGGCGGCGATTATCGGTAAGGCCAATGGTCTGCCGACACGCCTGCTTCTGGGCAGCCGCGGCTCGGAATCCTGGCTCGCGGTAACCAAAGCCTCGGGTATTAAAACGCTGGCCGACCTGAAAGGCAAACGGGTGGCGGTCTATCGCGGTACGGCGGACCAGCTGGCCTTTGACCGGGCGCTGCAAACCGCCGGCCTCAATGAGCGCAGTTTGCAGGTCATCAACCTTGACTGGAACGCGGGTAAAGCGGCGCTGGCGGCCGGTCGCGTCGATGCGGTATGGGGAGGCGTCTCCCTGCTGGCGCTACGCGGCGACAAAATTGATGTGGTGGTTAAAAGCGGCGATTCAGGCCGCCAGAACACCACTCAGGCGGGGTTCCTCGGCACGCAGACGTTTATCGAGACCTGGCCGCAGGCGACTCAGCAGATCGTTAATGTGCTGGTGAAGAATGCCGCTGAAATCAGCGATCCGGCTAATCGAGACGCCTGGTCTGCCGAGATGGCGCAGCAAAGCCAGATCCCCAAGGCGTTATTTCTGGAAGCGCTGCAGCCACAGGATCTGAACTTTACCACCTCACCGCGTATTGACCCGTTCCTGACCGGCAGCTTCAGCAGTAGCGTCGAGCAGGCTAAATCGGGTCGTCTGATCCGCAGCGCTTTTGACGTTAAGCAGTGGGTGGACGGCCAGTTTGTCGAGCAGGCGCTGAAAACGCAGCAACTGGAAAACCGCTGGCCACCGTACGATGCCAAAGGTGAGGCGAAAAACGCCGGTTAATCCCCCTCCTCCTGCGCCAGCAGCTGAAGCTGATGCTGACGGTCGGTGTGGAGGATAATCTCAATCAGCCTCTCAACCAGCGGCGGCTGAATCGCGTGAACCGGGGAGATAATGGCAAACCGGGTCTGCATTAGCCGCCACTCATCTGGCAGATCGCTAAGTTCCAGTTTCACCAGCCGATGGCTGTGCTGGCACAACGCGAAGCCGTCCTCGCTGGCGAAGCTTATCGCGTGGGTTTGCGCCAGAGTGGAAAGCAGCGCGTAAATATGGTCGCACTGGATCGCGGGCGTAAAGTCCTGTTGCTGGCTGAGGGTTGCCAGTACCTTGCGTACCCCCGGCGGCAAATAGGGGGCGGCAAAAGGGTAGCGCAACATCTCCTGAATCGAGATCGTCCCCTGTTTTGCCAGCGGATGTTCGGCATGGCAGACAAAGAAACAGCGTTGTGGGCTAAGCGGCTGCACGCGTAACTGCGGGTCAAGCTCGGCCTGCCAGCTATCGGCGACCACAAAAGGATAGTGCTGGGAGGTAAGCGCCTGATGCAGAGCAAGCCAGTTATCAATGTGAAAACGCACCCTCGCCTGCGGCAAAAGACGATGAAACTCTCCGATGGCCGCCGGAATCAGCCTCGCGCCGGGAGCCGGGCCGCAGCCAAAAGCGACCTCGCCATTTTGCGCATCGTCCGCCTCACGCAGCTGGCTACTAAGCTCAATATTGAGTTCCTGAAAACGGCGCGCATAAGGCAGCAGCTTTTGCCCGTGCAGCGTGAGCGTCGGTAGCTTGCTCTGGCGGTCGAATAAAGGATGACCGACACTCTGCTCCAGCGCCTGAATGCTGCGGCTAAACGCCGATTGCGACAGGCAAACCGCCTCCGCCGCACGATTAAAACTGCCGTACTCCACTAGCGCTACAAAATTGCGTAACTGGCGAAAATCCAGATGCATCGATCCGCTCCCTTCCCTCTACTATTCTACAAAAGTACTGGAAGGCGGCCTGGCGGTAAACCACAGACACCACTCCCGGTGGGTTAGCGCACCGTGACTGGGGTGAAAGTTCGCGTTGCAGAATATTGATGAACCTGCATGAGCGGCCAGCCACAGAGCCTCACGCTGATCTCACGTTTCAGCCATTAATTCCGTCATCACTTTCGCAAACACTTCGCCCGGCTGCGACAGGGTGCTATGTCCATCCGTCACCGCGACGACAGACACCGGCAAGGCATGACGGAACGGCCGCACCGCCAGACCGCTGGTGTCGACGCCCTGTAGAGAAAAACTGTCAACAATAGTCATACTGTTGTTGCCGTGTCTGACAAGATTAATCGCCATGCTGTAGCGGTTGGTTTCTACCGCCGCCACCTGGCGCTGGCGGAACGCCGGCACCTCTTCGGCAATCATGGCAACCAGCCGCGCGTCGGTCGTGATATACACCAGGTCGCGTGTCGGGATATCCTGCCAATGGATTTCCGTCTGCTGCGCCAGCGGATGCTGCCCGGGCAGCACACACACCATTTCACCCCGGCAGATGGCCAACGGGTTCTCCTCTGGTTCGTAGCCGGGTTTCACCAGAAAACCGAGATCGTAACGCCCTTCTTCAACCGCCGTCTCAATTTCATTGTTGAGACACATATCCGCCACCACACCATAATCCGGAAAGCTCTGCCGAAAACGCGCCACCGCCAGCGGCAATATATTCAGCGCCAGCGCAGGCGTGGCACAGACCCGCAACTGACCAACGCGATACTGGCGGATGTGATCAACAAAACGCTCAAAACGAAGCCGGTCCTGATGCACGCGCAGCGCCTCTTTATACAGCGCTCTGGCTTCCGCGGTTGGCTGCATCTTCCCTTGATAGCGCTCAAACAGGCTGAACCCCATCTGCTGCTCGATAAGCGCCAGGCTTTTACTCACCGAAGGCTGCGACATGGCCAGCTGCGCCGCTGCCGCTGTCACTGAACCTAGCTGAACGATACTGATAAAGACCTCGAGTTGCTTGGGTGTCATTGCCATTTTCCTGATAACGATATGCTGATTATGCATTTAAAAAATATGCACTCAGGGTTATAGAATCCATAATTATATTCACCAGAGGGCATAAAATGAAATTTTTCACGTCACGCTTCATGTCGATATTGTTGCTTATACCGGGGATGTTCTTAGCCCAGTCTCCTGCTCAGGCCGGGGAAGAAATCAATACGATTCTGCCAGACCATGTGATCCGCGTCGGTGCGGTCAACGCACCGCCGTGGTATCAGAAAGATCTGCTGACCAACCAGTGGACCGGGCTGGTTCCGGATGTTGTGCAGGCGATATTTAAAAATACCGATATCAAGATTGAATACGTTGATACGCAATGGGGCACCGCCGTCGCGGGTTTACAGTCCAACCGCTTCGATATTTTAGGTGGTTTTAATAATACGCCAGAAAGGGCCAAAGCCGTCGACTTTACCCGCCCTATGGGCTCGCACCAGATGGGCGTCCTGACTCTGGAAAAAGAGACGCAGAAATATCAGCGCTGGGACACCATCAACACTTCGCAGACCAGGCTCAGCGCGATTGATGGCTCGGCAGCCGTCACGCTGCTGCAGCCTCAACTGGACAAAGCCCAGTGGATTATCGTTCCCGATAGCGACAACATGCAGCTCCAGATGGAGAGCGGCCGCGCGGATGCCATCGTCACTAACGATATCCAGATGGCGCAATATATTCAAAAGCGTCATCAGGGCACGATGATCATCCCGCAGCCGGTCAAAGAACAGGCAACCAATATGGGCCTGCGTAAAGATCGACCGGAATTACAGGCGTGGCTGAATGGACGGCTCGAACAGCTGGATAAAGACGGCACGCTGAAAAAAATATGGCAGAAATATACTCACCCAGCGAAATAACTCTGATGAACCCACAATCATTATTACCGTTGCTGAAAATTGAAGCGCTTAGCAAATCATTTTCAGGTAATAAAATTATAGATGATGTTTCCTTCGCGGTTCGTCCCTCGGAGGTGATTGGCATCATTGGCCGCAGCGGCGCGGGTAAATCCACCCTGCTGCGTTGCCTGAACATGCTTGAAGTTCCGGATAGTGGGCATATCTGGCTGGGTGAGGAAGAAATAGGCTTTCACGGCGCGCAGAGAAAACAGGTCACACAGCGCACATTAGCGCGTCAGCGTGCCTCAATGACGATGGTATTCCAGCACTTTAATCTGTGGCCACATCGCAGTGTATTGCAGAATATTATTGAAGGTCCGGTACAGGTCCTGGGCTTGCCGCGTAAAAAAGCCATCGAAAAAGCCATGGCGCTGCTCACGCGTATGGGCCTGCAAGAAAAAGCCGGAGACTTCCCGGTTCAACTTTCAGGCGGTCAGCAGCAGCGGGTATCTATCGCCCGCGCCCTGGCCATGGCGCCGCAAGTGATCCTGTTTGACGAACCGACTTCCGCACTCGATCCGGAATCTGTCGGGGAGGTGCTGTCCGTTATTTCCGAACTGGCGGCCAGCGGCACCACCATGCTGGTGGTTACCCATGAAATGCGTTTTGCCCTGCAGGTATGTAGTCGGCTGCTGTTGATGGATAATGGTAAACTGGTGGAAGAAGCATCCCCGCAGGAGATCTGGTCACGGCCGCCCGATGCCCCTATCCGACGCTTTATGACGCTGTCCGGCGTAACGGCAGAGGAGCTGCGCTAATGTCTTATCACTGGGATTTCTCAATACTGTGGCAATATCACGCGGTTTTGCTGGAAGGGATATTGACCACCTTTAAAATTGTGCTGGCCTCAGTCACGTTAAGCATTCTTGGCGGAGCGCTGCTGGCCCCGTTGCGCGGCGCGTCCAGGGCGGTCATCCGCTTACCCACCCAGGGGTTGATTGAGATTGTGCGTTCAATCCCCCCTCTGGTGCTGATTGTCTGGGCCTACTACTGTCTGCCCATTTTGTTCGGCCTGACCCTCTCCTCGTATCTGACCTGTGTCCTCGCCATCTCGTTATATGGCAGCGTATTTTTCGCTGAAATATTTCGTTCTGGTATGCAATCGGTCGATCATGGTCTGGTCGAAGCGGGCCTGTCGGTGGGGATGTCACCGCTGAAAGTATTAGTTCGCATTACCGCGCCGGTAGCCTTTTTGCGAATTTTACCGGCGTTTGTCAGCCAGTGCGTGATGTCGGTTAAGAATTCCGTGCTGGCGAGTTATATCGCAACGGGTGAGATCCTCTATCAAGGGCAACGGCTGAGTACCGCCACCTTCCGCCCTCTGGAGACACTGACTTTTGTGGCGCTGTTTTTCGTCGCCACCATTCTTCCGCTGTCACTGCTGGCAAGCTATGCCGAGCGCCGGATCCGCAGCCGCTACTTCAAACGTTGAGTAACCATGACTATTTCCGCAACACGCCAGCTGGTCAATTTTGCCAGTACCTTATCTGCGCCAGCTATCCCGGCTCCCGTTCGGCGCAAAATTCGACTGCATTTACTGGATGCCCTCGCCTGCGGTTGGGCGGCCAGTGGCCACCGGGTCAGCGAACCGATGATACGCGCCTCCCGGCTATTTGGCGGAAACGGTCACTGTAGCGTCTTCGGTGAGTCCGGTTTCAGCCCATTGGCGGCCGCGTTCGCGAACGCCGCCATGATAAACGGCCTGGATCACGATGACGGTGTGGAGATCGACGGCAAAGGGCTCGGCCATCCGGGGGCCACACTGGTTGCCGCCGCGATGGTTGCGCTTGACCTCAATCCTGAGCCGGTAGCTCAGGACGTGCTGATTACCACCCTGGCGGCCGGTTTCGAGGTGAATAACCGGCTCATCCACGCCATCCAGCCTTCGGCAGAACGCTTCAGCCAGGTCTACGGCGTGGCGCAGCATCAATCCATCGGCGCAGCCGTGGTGGCCGGTCGGTTGTTGGGGTTAAACCCTGAGCAATTACATCACGCGGTGGGCCTGGCCGCCGCGTTAACACCGCTCCCCAGCCTGCACCAGTATAACTGGCGACAACGGCCGCTGTTGTCGCTCAAAGATGCCGTGGCGCCCGCCGCGCAAGCCGCCGTGCAGGCGGTGATAATGGCGCAGCAAGGCCTCAGCGGCAGCCTTGATGTACTCGATGGCGAACAGGGTTTCTGGCGGATGATTGGCTCCGACCAGTTCGCGCCAGACAGGTTGACCGATGAGCTCGGCAGTCACTGGTACGCTGGCTACGGTAGCTTTAAGCGATATCCCGCCTGCCGCTGGCTGGCCTGCGCGCTGGAATGCATGGAGGGCATCATGCAGCAGACCGGCTGGTCTGTTGCGGATCTCCGCACCATTGAGGTACAAAGCTTCCCCCGCCTGGTCAATGATATGATGGACTATCGGCCGCAAACGGTGACCGACGCGCAGTTCAGCCTGCCGTGGACGCTGGCAGCGATCGCCGCTGGCCTGGCGCCGGGTGCCGACTGGTATACTGAAGACAATATGCAAAACCCAGCCTTGCTGGCGCTGGCGGATAAAGTCACGGCCACTGTCACACCTGAATTTACACAACGAATGAACGGTCCGGCACGCCAGCCTGGCGCGCGCGTTGTGGTCACAAACAGCCGTGGCGAATGTGCAGTGCAGGAACGCTACAAACCCCTGGGCAGCGCCGAGCGGCCCCTTAGCGATGGGGAAATTATTGCCAAAGCGCGGGGAAATTTGCCCGGACATAAGATAAAGGTTAACGAACTGCTTACGAGCGTGATGGAGGAGGAAACGGCTCGGTATTACTCCTCTTCGGCAGACCTGATGGGCTTTTCGCTACCGGCGTAGCAAGGGTTGCCTGACATTGTCAGGCAACCACGACCGGTTAGTGCTTCACGATATACATGGTACGACTGTAGGCCACATCTTCCGGGTTGGTGATCGGGTAGCCTTTCAGCCACGGCTTAATCAGCCGGCCGTTAGTGTACTGGTAGATCGGCGCAATCGGCGCTTTGACCATAATGATCTTCTCCGCCGCGTTGTAATCGTCGTTACGCGCTTTGGCCGAATTCTCCACCGCCGCCTGGGCGAGGATTTTGTCGTACGCCGGATCGTTAAAGCGCGAGATATTTCCGCTGTGGGTGGAGGTCAGTAGCGACAGGAAGGTGGACGGCTCGTTGTAATCCCCCACCCACGAGGCGCGGATCACGTCGAAATTGCCGGTGTTACGGCTGTCGATATAGGTTTTCCACTCCTGGTTCTGCAGCTTCACCTCCACGCCGAGGTTTTTCTTCCACATCGACGCCACCGCGATGGCAATCTTCTGGTGATTCTCGGAGGTGTTATACAGCAGCGTCAGCTTCAGCGGACGATTCGGGCCATAGCCGGCGGCAGCCAGCAGGGCTTTCGCCTGGGCATTAAGTTCGGCCTGACTCATACTCTCAAACTGCGACGGCTGGGGGGTGAAGCCCGCCGTCACGTCCGGCGTGAAACGCCAGGCCGGTTTTTCCCCGGTTCCCAGTACTTTCTCCGCCATCACCCGGCGATCGATGGTCATGCTCAGCGCCAGTCGCACCCGCTCGTCCGCCGTCGGCCCCTTTTGGGTATTGAAAGCGTAATAGTAGGTACCCAGCTGCGGCGGGGTATATACCTGCCCCGGAATATCCTTCAGTAGCTTCTGATACATATTTTTCGGGAAAGATTCGGTGATATCGATATCGCCAGCGAGATAGCGCTTGGTGGCGGCGGACTCCTGGTTGATCGGCACAAAGGTGACCTGCTGGATCACCGTTTTGGCGTTATCCCAGTAGTGCGTGTTCGGCACCACCACCAGCTTTTCATTGACCACGCGATCTTTCAGAACATAGGCGCCGTTGCCCACCAGGCTGCCGGGCCGCGTCCAGTTCGCGCCGCTGTCGACATTCGCCTTCTGTACCGGGTAGAAGGCAAAGCTGGCGGTCAGGTTGCTGAACCACGGCAGTGGTTTATCCAGCTGCACCCGCAGAGTGTGGGCATCGACGGCGGTAACCCCCAGGGTCTCTGGCGCGGCTTTGCCGTCGATAATGTTCTGCGCGTTGGCGATCCCCGCCAGCGCCGCGAACCAGGCGAATGGCGAAGTGGTTTTCGGATCCACCAGACGCTGCCAGCTATAGACGAAATCCTCGGCGGTAACCGGCGTGCCGTCGGACCAGCGCGCGTCATCGCGCAGGGTAAAGGTCCAGACACGGTTATCGTTGCTCTGCCAGCGGGTCGCCACGCCCGGGATCAGGTTGCCTTTCGCATCCTGATTGACTAAACCTTCAAACAGATCGCGGATCACCTGGATTTCCGGCAGGCCCACCGCTTTGGCGGGATCTAACGAGGCGGGTTCATCTTTGATATGGCGTACTAACAGCTGTTTTTCCGCCAGTACCGTGCCCGGCGGTACATCCGCCGCCCAGGCCAAAGAAGATACGCTGGCTAACCACAGCGCGCCGCATGTCAAAGCGACAGGATACTTCATAAGATCCCCTTTAAAATGAAAAAAATACCGCCAACAGAGCGATAATTATTTGTTTCATCACCTGAAATTGCAAACGACATATGATAGAAAATTGATGTGTCTTCGGATTTCACGCCTCAGGGAATGGGTTTGATCCCGACACGCTTTTCGCCAACACTGAATAATAACGACACACAGGAAGCCCTATGTCTATTTCACGTCCTCGTCCGCAGCGCGGCGACTTTCCGCCGGGAACCCGGCAGTACGGCAGCTCGGAACTGGGCGCGCCGCTGCTGTGGTTTCCTGCGCCGCAGGCCGACAGCCGTAGCGGCCTGATTATTGCCGGCACCCACGGTGATGAAAATTCGTCGATTGTGACCCTCTCCTGCGCCCTGCGCACTCTGAAACCCGAGCTGCGCCGCCACCACGTGGTGCTGACGGTCAATCCTGACGGCTGCCAGCTCGGGCTGCGTGCCAACGCCCGCGGCGTTGACCTCAACCGTAACTTTCCGGCCGCTAACTGGAAACAAGGGGAAACGGTTTATCGCTGGAACAGCGCGGCAGAGGAGCGCGACGTGGTGCTGTTGACCGGCGAGCAGCCGGGTTCGGAGCGGGAGACCGAGGCCCTGTGTCAGTTGATCCACCAGATCCATCCGGCGTGGGTGGTCTCCTTTCACGATCCGCTGGCCTGTATCGAAGACCCGGGCCACAGCCCGCTGGGGCACTGGCTGGCCGACGCCTTCTCCCTGCCGCTGGTGGGCAGCGTGGGCTACGACACGCCGGGCTCCTTTGGCAGCTGGTGCGCGGATATCGGGCTCCCCTGCATCACCGCCGAGTTCCCACCGGTCTCCGCCGACGAGGCAACGGAGCGTTACCTGCCGGCGATGACCGATCTGCTGCGCTGGCAGGCTTAAAGATGAAGCACGCCGGTGCTGAACCGCAGCGCCGGCTCAACGTCCACCGCCAGCCATGTCGGGCCGTCGAGGTCGGCGAAGCGCGCCAGCGGCGCCAGAGGGAGCGCGGCGGCGATCCCGCGCGAGGTACAGAGCATACAGCCCAGCATCCGTTCAAATCCCTGCCGTTCCGCCTCCCCGGCCAGAGCCAGCGCTTCGGTCAGACCGCCCGTTTTATCCAGTTTGATATTGACCATCTCATAGCGCCCGCGCAGCCGCGGCAGGCTCTCCCGGGTATGGCAGCTCTCGTCGGCGCAAATCGGTAACGGATGAACGAAGTTTTCCAGCGCCGCATCGGCGTCAGCCGGGAGCGGCTGCTCGAGCATCGCCACGCCGAGGTCCGCCAGCAGCTGACAGCGCGCCGCCAGCCCCTCGCTGTGCCAGGATTCATTGGCGTCGACAATCAGCGTAGCCTCCGGCGCCGCCTGACGGATAGCGATTAACCGCTCGCTGATCAGCCGGTCGTCAAGCTTCACTTTCAACAGCTGGGCACCTTTCTGCCACAGCGCCGCGGCGCTGGCCGCCATCTGATCCGCCGTACCAATGACCACCGTTTGGGCGGTGATCACCCGGTTGGGCAACGCCACGCCCAGCAACTGGGACAAGGTTTTGCCTTCGCGCCGCGCCTGCAGATCCCACAGCGCGCAGTCAACGGCATTGCGCGCGGCGCCTGCCGGCAGCAGCCGCTGCAGCTGTTCGCGGGTGAGGCCCGCTTCCAGCTGCTCGCCGATCGCCATTACCTGGGCCATGACCGAAGCGATGCTCTCGCCATAGCGGGGATAAGGTGTGCATTCGCCCACCCCTTTCACACCGTCCTCCTCCAGTTCCACCACCACCACTTTTGCCTCGCTGCGGCTGCCGCGGGCGATCACAAAAGGGGTATGTAGCGGCCAGGCTTCCTCATACACTCGCACGTTGCGCATTCCCTTGTCCTCTCTGGTCAATGTTAAATAGGGTTTGCCGTGTAGCTGGCGGATGTCATACACTACTCGTGACGTTAACTATATGTAAACAGGAAGATAACCATGTCACAAACCGTGCATTTCCAGGGCAACCCCGTTTCTGTTCAGGGCACCATTCCGCAGGCAGGCGCTAAAGCGCAGCCGTTTACGCTGGTCGCCAAAGATCTCTCTGACGTCGCGCTGAGCCAGTACGCCGGCAAACGTAAAGTACTAAATATTTTCCCGAGCATTGATACCGGCGTGTGTGCCGCATCAGTGCGTAAATTCAACCAGCTGGCCGCTGAACTGGACAACACCGTGGTGCTGTGCATTTCCGCTGATCTGCCGTTCGCCCAGTCCCGCTTCTGCGGCGCGGAAGGCCTGAGCAACGTGGTGACCCTTTCCACGCTGCGCGGCGCGTCGTTCCTCGCTGACTACGGCGTCGCCATCGCTGCCGGTCCGCTGGCTGGCCTGGCCGCTCGCGCCGTGGTCGTTATCGATGAAAACGATCAGGTCGTCTACAGCCAGCTGGTGAATGAAATCACCGAAGAGCCGGACTACGACGCCGCGCTGGCCGCCCTGAAAGCCTGATAACAGATTGCCCGGGCGCATCACGCCCGCGGACATTCTATGTACTCAGCCCCCGCTCTGCGGGGGCTTTTTTATTGCCGTGGCGCATAGCGGGAGATAGCCCGCGCCATCGCCGGGCCGGTCAGTAAAATGGTAAACAGCCGCAACGTCTGTAGCGCCATAATGAACGACATATCCGCCCGGGTGCCGGCGGCGATAATCGCCACCGTGTCCAGGCCGCCAGGGCTGGTGGCCAGATAGGCGGTCATAAAGTCCATCTGCAGAATGTGGGTCAGGGCAAGGGCCATCAGGGCGCACATCAGGATCAGCCCAAGAATAGAGGCGATAATCTGCGGCAGCGTCTTCAGCGCCAGCAGAAAAATGGCTTTATTAAACTGCAGCCCCACCGTCCAGCCCAGCACCGCATAGGCCATCGCCAGCAGCCACTCCGGCAGCTCCAGCATCATCCAGCCGCTGCCCTGGACCAGCGCGCCGAGCAGCATCGGCAACAGCATGGCCCCGGAGGGGATGCGCAGCCGCATGCCCAGCCAACAGGCTAGCGCCGTCAGCAGCAGCGTGAAAGGGAAATTCAGGGTCAACGATGGAAACCAGACAATATCCTGAGTCATTTCCTGCGCTTCATTGCCCAACGCATAGCGCACCACCAGCGCCGCCGCGCCGACGACAAACAGCACCCGCAGATACTGCATCAGCGCCACCAGCCGCACATCGGCCCCGTACTCCTGGGCCATCACCACCATTGCCGACGCGCCGCCGGGAGAGCTTCCCCAGGCGCCGGTGGCGCCCGGCAGCGCGCTGTAGCGAACCAGCAACCAGCCGGTGAGGCCGCTAATCGCCAGGGTGGTCAACAGGATCGCCAGCACCAGCGCCCAGTTGTTGAACAGCACGCCAAAAACAGAGGGATTAATCGCCCGGGCGATCATGCAGCCGACGATGGCCTGCGCCGCCAGATAACAGGGACGAGGGATGCTCAGCTTCACCCCGCGCAGGCTCAAAATGAGACCGGCGATCAGCGGCCCCAGCAGTAGCGCTGCCGGCAAATGAAGGCGTAACAGCAGCGAGGAAAAGAGAACAGAGAGCAGCAGCAATGTCAGCCAGTGCCCGATCGCGCGACGCGACGCCAAGATGCACCACCCCGGAAAAAGGATTAAAAAACCAGTATATACAGGTTTGGCCCGCTTTGCAGGCCGAATGCCGGCGACGTGGGTCGCCGGCCTGGCGGGATTATTCGTCGCCCTTTTTCTGACTCAGACCATATTCACGCAGTTTATTGGCGATGGCGGTATGCGACACCCCCAGCCGCTTCGCCAGCTTACGGGTGCTGGGGTAGCTGCGATAGAGCTGGGTCAGCACCGAGCGCTCAAAGCGCCGGGTGATGTCGTCCAGCGACCCTTCCATCGCCTCCTCGCCCACCGGCAGCGACGCGACGTCATGGTCCGGCAGCAGAATGTCCTGTGGGCGCAGCTCAAATCCCTCCAGCTGGGTCAGTGCGCGATAGACGGCATTCTTCAACTGGCGAACGTTGCCGGGCCAGCTGTAGCGGGTGAGCACCGTACTGAGATCGGCGGAGAGCTTCGGCCGCGGGACGCCCTGCTCATCAGCAAAGCGGGCCACGAACAGCTCCGTCAGCGGCATAATGTCCTGCGGGCAGTCGCGCAGCGGCGGCAGATAGAGCGTCAGGACGTTGAGGCGATAGTAGAGATCTTCGCGGAACAGCCCTTTCTGCACCAGTTCGACCAGGTTTTTCTGCGTCGCGCAGATCACCCGCACATCGACGTGCACTTCATGATCCTCGCCAACGCGGCGGAAGGTGCCGTCGTTGAGGAAGCGCAGCAGCTTAGTCTGCATTCGCGGCGACATCTCGCCAATTTCATCCAGCAGCACCGAGCCGCCGTTGGCCTGCTCGAAGAAGCCCTTCTTACCCTGCAGCGCGTCGCCAAACAGCTCGCTCTCGACCGCGTCCTCGGGAATGGAGCCGCAGTTGAGCGCCAGATAAGGTTTGCCCGCCCGCGGGCTGGCCAGATGGCAGGCATGGGCCAGCAGATCTTTGCCGGTACCTGTGTCGCCGACAATCAGCAGCGGCGCGCTGAGCATCGCCAGCTTGCGCGCTTGCTCCACCACGTGGCGCATTTTCGGCCCCACCGCGAGGATCTGGCTGAAGGCGCTGGTGTCCTGGCTGGTCATGGTCTGCAGCTGGCGTCCCATGCGCACGGTTGAGCGCAGCATCGCTACGGCGCCGGTCAGCACCCGTTCGTTATGCTCCCCTTCCAGATAGACCGGGGTCACTTCCAGCAGATAGTTCTGTCCATTCACCACCACATGCTCCGCATGCGTCTCCTGCGGGCTGCTCTCCAGCCAGCGCTGAACGTTAAAATCGGCGATCAACTGGGCCACCGGATGGTTGCGCAGCTTCGCCTGGCTTTGGCCAAACAGCAGGCAGCTGGCGGGGTTGGCCAGTTCCACCCTGCCTTTGGTGTCCAGCGACAGCACCGGCTCCGGCATCGCCACCAGCAGGGCGCTGAGCGCCAGGTGTTCACGCTCAGACGGCATCCACGGCACGGTGCGCACGTCTGTCACGCCGGCGATACGGCGGATCTCTGCCATCAGGCTGCTGAACGTGGCGAACTCCAGTTCGGCAAAATTGAGGTAAATTCGGCCTATAGGGTCAATATCGATACCACGTAGATCAATGCCGCGCAGCACCAGCAAATCGAGCAATTCACGAGTCAGACCGAGACGGTCTTCACAAAAGACTTCAAGACGCATGGGAGTGTTCACCCTAAAAGTGCCAATGACGGGAGAATAATAGGACAGGAATGAGTTTTCGGGAAGCTAACTGTCAACAATTATTGACAGCATGGCGGAAAAATGGGCGTTGTGCCGTAAAGTCAGGCGGTCAGTGGTTAAATGAACGCCTGGGCGAGCCGGGATCCAACCTGCCCGGTAGGCCGGGCAAGGCGAAGCCGCCGCCCGGCAATGTCTCTGAGCGGAGGTTACTTCTCCGGACTGGTTTTGCTTTTCTGCAGGGTCTCTTTCAACTGCCCAATCAGCTCGCGACGAAAATCGCCGAGTCGCGGTTTATCATCGGCGATCCACGGTAGCGGGCGGCACAGCTCCATCGCCTTGATCCCGAGGCGGGCGGTCAGCAGTCCGGCGCCGATGCCCTGTGCGGCGCGCGCCGACAGCCGGGCCGCCAGATCCTGCGACATCCAGTCCATCCCCACCTCGCGCACCAGTTCGCTGGCGCCAGCGAAAGCGATATTCAGCAACACCAGGCGAAACAGTCGCAGACGGCTGTAATACCCGAGCTCAATGCCGTACAACGTGGCAATTCGGTTGATCAGCCGCAGGTTACGCCAGGCGATAAACGCCATATCCACCAGCGCCAGCGGGCTGACGGCAATCATCAGCGTCGACTCCGCCGCCGAACGGCTGATTTCCCGCCGCGCCTGGGCATCCAGCACCGGCTGCACCAGCTGCGCATAGAGGCTCACCACTTCACGATCGCTTTGCGTTTCATGGATCGCGGCATACCAGCGCTGCAGCGCCGGATGCGACTGATCCAGACCCGCCTGCTGCGCCAGCTTTTCACAAAAGGCTTTGGCTTTACCGACCGCGTGACTGTGCAGCATATCGCGCGCTTCATCGCGTTCGTGGGCGCGCTGGCGCAGTCGCCACAGACGGCGCCACTCGGTGGCCACCGATCCGACGCCGGCCCCGACGATCAGCGCCCCGGCGACGCAGCCGCCCAGCGCAATCCAGTCCTGGGTCTGCCAGGCGTTAGCCGTCCACTGCACGCCTTGCGCCACGACGCTGACGCCGAAGATCGCCAGTCCGGCGCTGACCATCCGCCGCCACAGGCTGCGTTTGGGTCGCAGGACCGACTCCACCACCGCTTCCGCCGCCCCCTCTTCCTCTTCGCCGGTCACCAGCCGCGCTGGCGCGAAGTTGTCGGCCTCCAGGGTGTCGAAGGCGCGGGCGCTTTTCAGCGGCGGAATTTTTTCCGCTTGCAGCGGACCATCAAAATCAATCCGCGGTTTTAACGGTTCGCTCATCGCAGTTTATCTCCAATCAAAAATTCCAGCGCCGCGTCGAGGCGAATGTGCGGCAAAGGCCGATCGACATCCATGACCTGCGGACGAAAGTTTTCAAACTGAAATCCCTGCTGCTGCCAGAAGGCCTGGCCCGGCAGACGCGCCGGCACCTCGCCGGGATAGATGGTCAACGGCTGGCCGTCGCTCAGCCGATCGCCGCGCAGGGCGGGAATTTTCTCGCCATTCACCTCAATCAGCCCGCTCTGGGTCGCCTGAATGGACGCCAGCCCCAGGCAATCCATACTGATCCCCTCAAAGGCGGCGTTCTGCCACGCGTCCTGAATCAGTTGCTGCAGGAGCGACACCATATTGCTGTGCTGATCGACCGTGACGTGGTCAGCTTTGGTGGCGGCAAACAGCAGCTTGTCGATAACCGGCGAAAACAACCGGCGGAACAAGGTGCGCTGCCCGTAATGGAAACTTTGCATCAGCTGGGTCAATGCCAGACGCATATCGTTAAAAGCCTGCGGCCCGCTGTTGAGCGGCTGCAGACAGTCCACCAGCACAATCTGCCGGTCGAAGCGCAGGAAGTGCTCTTTGTAGAACCCCTTCACCACCCTTTCGCAATAGTATTTGTAGCGTTCGCGCAGCATGCCGGCGTTGCTGTGTTTATCGGCCTGCGCCAGCTTGGCTTCGCCGATGGCGTCGACGTCGGGCCACGGGAAAAACTGCAGCGCCGGCGCACCCGCCATTTCACCGGGCAGGACAAAGCGCCCGGGCTGGATAAAGTGCAGCCCTTCGCGCTTACAGGCGTGCAGATAGTCCGTCCAGGCGGCAGCGATATCTGCCAGACGGGCCTCATCGGCAGGGGCCAG
The DNA here is from genome assembly GCF_057784655.1 of Klebsiella sp. PK18. Classification (NCBI taxonomy): domain Bacteria; kingdom Pseudomonadati; phylum Pseudomonadota; class Gammaproteobacteria; order Enterobacterales; family Enterobacteriaceae; genus Klebsiella; species Klebsiella sp. PK18. Next base: position 3,133,632 of record NZ_CM173493.1, read on the forward strand.
CGGATCCAGCCCGGCGCACAGCTGCCGCCAGCGGGCCGACCACTCCGCACGCTGTCCCTGCAGGAGCCCGGTCATCTGTCGTGACCAGCTCAGATAATCCTGTGCCAGCATCGGCAGGTCGAGCAGCCACTCGCCCGGATAGTCGACGATCTCCAGATACAGCGTGGAGGTATCTTTAAAATGGCGCAGCAGGGAGTCATTCGAACGGTAGCGCAGCGCGAGACGGATCTCGCTCACCCCGCGCGTCGGGGTTGGCCACATGGGGGGCTGGCCGTACAGCTGGGCCAGCCCTTCGTCGTAGGTGAATCGGGGAATGCCAAAGTCCCGCTGCGGCACGCGCTTGACGCCGAGCAGCCGCTCTTCGCGTGCGGCGCTCAGCAGGGGCAGGCGGGAGCCCGTGTGGATATTCAATAGTTGATTGACCAGCGCGGTGATAAACGCCGTTTTACCGCTCCGGCTCAGGCCGGTCACCGCCAGACGTAAATGCCGGTCAACCCCGCGGTTGACCAGCGCATTCAATTCAGTTTTCAGTCGCTTCATCGCCAGTCCGTTATGCCCTGAAGGTATGTCTCGTCATCATAAGCTATCTGCCGGGGATAAGCAGGACAACGTTAATCCTTTTGCGCCTTCCCCACGGCGGCATTATTTCATCCCGCGCGTGACGCGGTTGGCCAGCCGGCTGAGCAGCGGCTCCAGCGCCACCGCCAGCAGCATTTTCAGCGGCCGACGCGCGACCGATTTAACCGCCCAGCCGGCAACGCCCGCCGGGCCGTAACGCAGCGCGGTCAGCAGCGCCAGCTTACCGACGATTTTCAGACCGGGCTTCACCTGCTGCCCGGCGCGTTGCCATTTGCTATTCATGCGTTGCCTCACTCGTTAAAAACAGGATTTACAGCTGGCGAAAGCGGCTGCGCAGCGTAAAGGTGTCGGAGGTCACATACCGCTCCATTTCACGCAGGCGCTGTTCACCGGAGGCCAGTTCGGCATCCACGGCGGCCAGCAGATCGCCATTGCTCGGCGCCTTGTGACCGTACAGTTCACTGTCCGGCATCGGATCCAGAGCAAAAGTCAAAATGATGTAGGCCACCAGGACAAAGAAAAAGAGGCCGAAAATCATCGCCAGCACGGTAATCAGACGCACCAGCTTCACCGGGACATCAAGATGCTGAGCAATGCCCGCGCAAACGCCCTTCACCATCCCGCGCTGCGGGATACGCCACAGTTTTTTATTCAGATCCAGTCCGGCCATTATTTGTCTCTCCAGTTCGGATGTTCAGCATCCAGGATCGCTTCCAGCGCCTGAATACGTTCGCGCATCCGCTTCGCGTCATCGGTCAACTGCAGCAGCCGTTGCTGCTCATTTTGCGTCAGACTGCCGTTGGCGCCGCGATTGTTGTAGTGCAGCCACAGCCAGACCGGCAGAACAAACAGCACAAACAGCGTCAGCGGAATGGCGAGAAAAAGCATGCTCATGTGTACTCCTTACAGGGGGTGAGCCGCGGCGCAACGCCGCGCCGCGCAATCATACTTACTGGTTGGACTGATTCATTTTGGCTTTCAACGCCGCCAGCTGCTCGCTGATTTCATCGTCCGCTTTCAGTTCGGCAAACTGCTGATCCAGCGTCTGCTGCTTGCCAAAGCGGTGGCTCTCCGCTTCCGCTTCCATCTGATCGATGCGACGCTCAAAGGATTCAAAGCGGGCCATCGCCTCATCCAGTTTACCGCTGTCCAGCTGGCGACGCACATCGCGGGACGAACTCGCCGCCTGATGGCGCAGCGCCAGCGCCTGCTGACGAGCGCGGGTTTCGCTGAGTTTGTTCTCCAGCTCGCCAATCTCTTTCTTCATGCGCGCCAGCGTTTCATCCACCAGCTGCACTTCATGATCAAGTTGAGCGATAAGGTCGGTCAGCTTCTGCTTTTCGATCAGCGCCGCCCGGGCCAGATCCTCTTTCTCTTTACGCAGCGCCAGCTCGGCTTTTTCCTGCCATTCCGCCTGCTGGGCGACCGCCTGCTCAATACGACGGGTCAGCTGTTTCTTTTCCGCCAGCGCGCGGGCCGACGTGGAACGCACTTCCACCAGCGTGTCTTCCATCTCCTGGATCATCAGACGCACCAGCTTTTGCGGGTCCTCCGCTTTCTCCAGCAGGGAGTTGATGTTGGCGTTCACGATGTCGGCAAAACGAGAAAAAATACCCATAATTTCAATCCTCATAGTTCTGGTTTCAGGCATTCACCTGTGGCTTAGCTAATACAAATGACGTGCCAACTTTTTATCTTATTGATTTTAAACAGAGTGGTTGCGAATTGTGCAGGGCATTGCTACAGTCACCTGGTTAATCACACTACTTAATGGCGAAATTCATCATGGCGCAGTACAAGGATAATCTGCTGGGCGAGGCCAACAGCTTTCTCGAGGTGCTGGAACAGGTTTCCCGGCTGGCCCCGCTGGATAAGCCGGTGCTGGTCATCGGCGAGCGAGGCACCGGGAAAGAGCTTATCGCTAATCGTCTCCACTACCTCTCCAGCCGCTGGCAGGGGCCGTTTATCTCGCTGAACTGCGCGGCGCTGAACGACAATTTGCTCGATTCGGAACTATTCGGCCACGAAGCCGGGGCCTTCACCGGGGCCAGCAAGCGCCATCCTGGGCGCTTCGAGCGCGCCGACGGCGGGACGTTATTTCTTGATGAGCTGGCGACGGCGCCGATGCTGGTGCAGGAGAAGCTATTAAGAGTGATTGAATATGGCGAGCTGGAGCGCGTGGGCGGCAGCCAGCCGCTGCAGGTCAACGTCCGGCTGGTGTGCGCCACCAACGCTGACCTGCCGCGGATGGTGGAGGAAGGCCATTTTCGCGCCGACCTGCTCGACCGTCTGGCCTTCGACGTGGTGCAGCTTCCGCCGCTACGTGAACGGCAGAGCGACATCATGCTGCTCGCCAACCAGTTTGCCATTCAGATGTGCCGCGAGCTCGGTTTGCCGCTGTTTCCCGGCTTCAGCGAACGTGCCACCGCAACGCTGCTCGGCTACCGCTGGCCGGGGAATATTCGTGAACTGAAGAATGTCGTCGAGCGCTCGGTCTATCGCCACGGCGACAGCGAGCACGAGCTGGACGCCATTATCCTCAACCCTTTCCGTCAGACCGCGGCCTCCGTGCCGGAGGCCGCGTCCGGGGACGAGCTGCCCGCTCTGCCGCTGGATCTGCGCGATTTTCAGCTCCAGCAGGAAAAACGCCTGCTGCAGCGGAGTCTGCAGCAGGCGAAGTATCATCAGAAGCAGGCTGCGGAGCTGCTGGGGTTAACCTATCACCAGCTCCGCGCGCTGCTGAAAAAACATCAGCTGTGAGAGGCGCGCGGCAGCAGCAGCGCGCTCACCGCCATCGCCCCCAGGCATAAGACGGCGTTGAACCACAGGGCATACTGGGCGGCATGGGCCATGCCCAGCGGCAAAAACAGCGCGAAAAGTGACGCCGTCACGGCAATACCCATCGCCCCGCCCAGCGAGCTGCCCATCTTGTAGATCCCCGAGGCGACGCCGATTTTGTTCTCCGGCGCGTTGGCCACCGCCGTATCCGTTGAGGGTGTGGCGTAGCAGCCCAGCCCGAGGCCAAACAGCACGTTGCTGGCGAACACCACCCCGATATACAGCGCCTTATCGAGAAAAGTGCAGGATATCAGGCCGATGGCAATGGCGGTCAGCACCGGCCCGGCCATCATCGGCAGCCGGGCGCCATAGCGCTGCAGCAGCTTCTCGCCCACCCGGATCATCGCCAGGACGGTCACCAGATAGCCGAGGGTCATCATCCCGCTCTCCAGCGGCGTCAGGTGGTGCCCCTGCTGCAGCCAGATGCTGGCGATCATCATGGTGCCAATCGCCCCATTGAGCAGAAAGTTCGACAGCACTGCCGCGCCGTAGGCCCGGTTACGAAACAGCGCAAAATCAATCAGCGCCGCCTCGCCTTTGCGCATGCCGTTGCGGATAAATACCGCCCCCGCCGCCAGCGCCCCGACCAGCATGGTCAACGACAGCGGACTGCTCCATCCCCAGCCATGGCCCTTGCTGATAAACAAATTCACCAGCACCAGCGCGGCAATCAGGCTCAGCAGACCGCCGACGTCCAGCTTATGCTGGCTGGCGCTGGCGCTGCGGCTCTCCGGCGTGCCGCGCAGCAAAAACAGCGCCAGCAGAGCGACGGCAATGGAGAAGACGAAGATCCAGCGCCAGCCGAGCCCGGTGGCGATGGCCCCGCCAACGAAGGAACAGAGACCGCTGCCGCCCCACGAGCCGATGACCCAGAAGCTGACCGCCCGCTGCCGCGCACGCCCTTCATACCAGGTCTTAATCAGCGCCAGCGTCGCCGGCATAATGCAGGCCGCCGACAGCCCCTGCAGCACCCGGCCGGCCAGGAACAACCCCGGTCCCTGAGCGACCACCAGCATGGCGCTGCCGACGATACTCAGCCCCAGCCCGAGGGTGGTCATCCGCATCCGGCCAAACTTGTCCGCCAGGCCGCCGCTGGCAACCACGAAACAGCCGCTGAACAGCGCGCTGAGACTGACGGCCAGGGTTAAGGTTTCAAGGGAGATATCAAGACTGCTTTTCATCGCCGGCACCACGTTAATCACCGACTGGGCAAACAGCCAGAAGGTTAAAACGCTTAGCACAATCCCCACCAGCAGGCGATCGCTGCCGACAAAGGGGGTGTCGCTCACGGTGACAGTGCTCATCGCATGGCCCTCCTGTTTCCGGTGATTAACGCAAATAGTGTTCCGCCAGACCGCACCACAGCGCCGCCCCGGTCAGCAACAGCGCGTCGTTGAAGTCATAGCCCGGGTTATGGACCATGCAGCGATCCGGCTCATCGCCAGCGCCGATGGTGAAATAGCTGCCATGCGGGTGCTGTTCCAGCATGAAGGCAAAATCTTCACTGCCCATAAACGGCTTCACCTCGCCCACCTGCTCTGCGCCAAACAGCGATGTCGCCACCTCCCGCACCATCGCGTTGGCCGCCGGATCGTTACGCAATACCGGGCTGCCGTTGACGTGCGTCAGCGTGGCCGTGGCGTTGAAGCTCTCCGCCTGAGCCACGGCGATATCATGGATCCGCTGCAGCACGGTCTCGCGCACCTGCTCATTGAGGGTGCGCACCGTGAGCTTCATCAGCACGTGATCGTTAATGATATTGGGCGCGTGTCCGGCCTGGATGCTGCCGACGGTGACCACCGCCGGTTCGAACGGGGTGATATTCCGCGAGACGATCGACTGCAGCGCGAGGGTGATATGGCAGGCGACCAGCGTGGCATCCACGGTATGCTCCGGTACCGCGCCGTGGCCGCCAACGCCTTTCACCTCAATATGCAGCGTATCGGAGGAGGCCATCATCGCCCCGTCGCGCAGGCCGATCTTGCCCAGCGGCTGACCCGGCATATTGTGCAAGCCGAAGATGGCATCGCAGGGGAACCGGTCAAACAGACCGTCCTCGACCATCACTCGCCCGCCGTACAACAGCTCTTCCGCGGGCTGGAAAATCAGCTGCAGCGTCCCGGTAAACTGGCGGGTGCGCGCCAGATATTCAGCCGCGTAGAGCAGCGTGGTGGTGTGCCCGTCATGGCCGCAGCCGTGGAAACGCCCGTCAACCTGGCTTGCCCACGGCTTCCCGCTCCGCTCCTGCATCGGCAGGGCATCCATATCCGCCCGCAGGCCGAGGCGTTTTTTTCCGTGGCCGACGCGCAGCGTGCCCACCACTCCGGTGCCCGCCAGGCCGCGGTGAACCTCGTATCCCCACTCGCCAAGCAGTCGAGCGACCTCATTGCTGGTTTGATGTTCTTCAAAGCCGATCTCCGGCTGCTGGTGGAACTGGCGACGCAGGGCAATAAATTGCGCCTCGTTGACCTGCAAGGCTTCAAGCAACGGATGTGTCATTTTTGTTATTCCTGTGTTGTGTTTGCACGACACTTTCGAGTTTATGCGGGTGAAACAGCTTTCAGGTGCGCTTTTTTGTTTTATATTGACGAGAAATCAATGACTGTTTTTCATACATATCAGTTATGACAAAAAATAACGGGTTGTTTTTTGTCTGCGGAGGAGTGTCACGTGGAGCAGCATTCAGGCGACTTTAGCGTCACCGTGCGCGATGTACGTCAGTTGAACCAGACAGAAGGCGATCTGCTGACGCTGCTATGGGTGCTGGAGGGGAGCGTAAATCTGACGGAGGCGGAAGGTGTGCCGCAGCCGCTCGCCGCCGACGAGCTGGCGATCGTTAACCGCAACCGTCGCTGGAGTCTGCGCAGCGCCGGTACCAACGCAGTGATGATCCTGACCCTTTCCGCCAGCTGGCTGACCCGCCTTGACAGCGCTTTTTTTGCTGTCGACTATCAGATAACGCCGCGCACCCGGGATGCGGAGGACGGCCTGCGCCGCCTGATGCGCCAGCTGCTGGTGAGCGGCCTGGTCAAGCATCCCGGCCATTTCCGACTGGAGGCCAACCGCTGGCTGAGTGAGATAGCGCTCCTGCTGGCCACGCGCTTCAGCCAGCCCATCGCCTCCACGCCGCGCCGCGGAGCGGAGAACTGGAGCCGGCGAATAGCCAGCGTGGTGGCGCGGATCGACGCCAACTATCAGCGCCGCCTCTCGTTGCAGGAGGTGGCGGCAGCGGAATTTGTCTCCGAGGCCTGGCTGTCACGCTTATTTCACAAAGAAGTCGGGGTGAGTTTTGTTCAGTACCTCACCGCGCTGCGCCTGCGCCACGCCGCCGATCAGTTGTTGACCACCCGCAAACCCGCCCAGCAAATCGCCCGCGAACAGGGGTTCGCCAGTACCCGTATGATGAGCGATCTGTTTAAGCGCCAGCACGGCGTGACGCCGCGCCAGTATCGTGAACAGCATCCCCGGGAGCTTGCCCGACCGCGTCCGCCGCAGGCCGACCGCTGGCAGCCGGTCGCTGTCGACCGGCTCTATGCTCGCCTCAATGAACCGGAACCACGCGACCGGGAAAGTCCCCCGCTGCCGATCAATCCGCCGCAGACCCAGGAGATCAACCTGCACGATCGCCCGGCGCGCGCCGCTGTGCTGCGCCATACCCGGATGGTGGTGACCGTGCGCGAGCTGGACGACCTGCTACGGGAGGATGTGCGCCGGGAACTTGAGCAGCTGCACCGCGCCCTGCCGGTGTATGCCATCGATATCAACGATCCCTTTCTCAGCAGCCGGCTGTTCGGCACCGGCTGGGACGATCCGCAGATGGCCGGCTACGCCTGCTGGTATAACCTGCAGCAGATTTTTAGCTGGCTGGCGGCGATGGGCTGGAACGTGATCCTCCACACCGGCGTCACCACCCGCAGCGACCTGCTGCAGCGGTTTCTGCTGCTCGCCGCCAACCATTTTCCGCCGGCCACGCTCAACAGCTGGCGCTTTGTCTGGCACTGGTCGCCGCAGGCCAGCGAAGCGACCCGCCAGGCGGCCTGGCGCCAGCAGCGCGAGGTTCTTCACCGCCTGCTGCCGCAGCCGCAGCTGGGGATCTGGCACCGCTTTGCTCCCAGCGATCCCGGTAACGATCCGTTGTTTCACTCACCGCTGCTGGCGGAGGCGGATTTTCTCGCCTGCCAGGCAGATGCCAACGAACAACTGGATCTGGCGCAGGCAGACAGCAGCCGCCTGGCCTCCAGCGAACATTATCCGCTGCACAAGCTGCGGCAGATCCACAGCGCCCTGCGCCAGCGACAGCTTAACCTGCCGCTGTGGCTGCTCTCCTGGAATACCCTGACCGGCGATACGCGGGATACCAACGGCCGCTTTTTTCGCGGCGCGCTGTTGATGGATAATCTGCTGGGGGTGGCGGACCAGGTCTGGCTGGCGGGCTTCTGGTTAAATTCAGGCCTCCAGGGCGAAGCCCGCGCTAACGGGAAGCTCGATACCTCCAGCCTGGCGCTGCACTATCTGCACGGGCTGCCTCGCCCGGTTTACTGGGTACTGTGGCTCTGGCGACGGCTACGCGGCGAGATCCTGTTTCAGGATAAAAACCTGCTGTTGCTTCACCACCAGGGGCACTACCAGCTGCTGCTGCGCAATACGGTGGTCTACAATCCCTGGCTCTCCAGCGAAGCGGCCTTTATCCAGCGTTTCAGCCAGCCCTACAGCGTGCGGCTGCAGGGCCTGGAGGGCGGCTGGCGCGTCAAACAGCACCTGTTCGATCAGCATCATGGCGCGTTATTCCCGCTGGTCGACGCCTTTCGCAGCCGCAGCGGCCCCGACGCTGAGGATTACCAGTGGTTGATGCATCGGGCTCGTCCGGCGCTCAGTGTGGAAGATGCCCGGCTTGACGGACACTGGCTGCGGGTCGACTCGCTGGAAAGCAACGCTTTGGCGCTGTACGAATTTACGCCTCAGCGCGCTCCCGGCGAGGATCCCGCCCCCGCAAGCAAACCGTGAATTTTCCGCTGACTTTCCGTCGTTGCCGGATTAAAGACCAGCAGCGACAGATCGGGGCGGCCTTCCACGGCAAAAGAGGTGAACTCCAGATCGAGCGGGCCCATCTGCGGGTGGTGAATGCGCTTATAGCCTTCTCCGTGGCCGGCGACGTCATGGCTTTGCCAGAAACGGGCGAACTCAACGCTCTGCTGCGTGAGCTCAGCGATCAACTGGTCAGTTTCCGTCGTCGCCCCCATCCGGGTGACGTCGGCGCGAAAAGCGTTGACGATAAGCTGCCCCACCGTCTGCCAGTCCTCCAGCGTGCAGCGGGCTTCAGGTCGGGTAAACAGGCGACGCAGTACGTTGCGCTCCGCCAGCGGTAGCTGGCTGTAGTCGGTCAGCACCCTGGCCGCCGCCGCGTTCCAGGCGATGACGTCCCAGCTGGCGGTGCGGATAATCGCCGGAATGGTAAAAGCGTCAAGCACCCGTTGCAGCCGCGGCGTCATATCATCTGTCACCGTCAGACGCGTCTGCGGCGGATGGCCAAAGGCGAGAATAAACAGATGCTCGCGCTCCGGGGTGGTCAGCCGCAGACCGCAGGCGATCCGCTCCAGCACCTCGCGGGAGGGCGCCCCGCCGCGCCCCTGTTCAAGCCAGGTATACCAGGTCGGGCTGATACTGGCGAGCTGCGCGACCTCTTCGCGGCGCAGCCCCGGCGTGCGCCGGCGTCCCGCCGGGAAGCCAAACGTCGCCGGATCGAGGCGCTGGCGCCGGGCGCGGAGAAAATCGCCTAAAGCATGGTTGTCAGAAGTGTTCATCATCTGCCTGTGGGTTCTGCCTGTTAGAATTTATACCCCGATAATGTCTCTACTTTTATAGTATGACATCGCAGGTAGGATACGCCTGAAACCCGTTCAGGAGATCCATGATGCGTATATTTCTTACCGGCGCGAGCGGATTTATCGGCTCACGTATTCTTCCGGCCCTGCAGGCGTCGGGCCATCAGGTTATCGGCCTCGCGCGCAGCGACACCGCAGCGCAGACCCTGGAAGCGGCAGGCGTCGAGGTGCACCGCGGCACGCTGGACGCCCCGGACTCGCTACTGGCTGGCGTCGAGGGCGCTGACGCGGTGATCCATACCGCCTTCGACCACGACTTCAGCCGCTTTGCCGCCAACTGCGAGAAAGACCGCCAGGCGATCCTGACCATGGGTCGGGCGTTGCAAGGCAGCGCGCGGCCGCTGGTCATCACCTCCGGCACATTGATGGGCGACGACGGGGGCGGCGTCCCGGCCCGGGAGTCGTTCTTCAACTCAGGGCACCCCAGCCCGCGCACCGCCTCTGAGCTCGCCGGTCAGCAACTGCTGGAGGCGGGAGTGGATGTTCGGGTGGTTCGCCTGCCGCAGGTGCATGACACCGTGCGCCAGGGGCTACTGACCAGCTATATCGAACGCGCGGTCGCCAACGGGACGGTGGCCCTGCGCGGCGAAGGAAGCAACCGCTGGTCCGCCGCCCACGTCGATGACGTCGCACGTCTGTACGTTAGCGCCCTGCTGCAGGGCGCGGCCGGCGAGCGCTACCATGCGGTGGCCGAAGAGGGGATCGCGTTACGCGAGATTGCTACGGTAATTGCTCAGGGATTAAACCTGCCGCTGACCCACCTGGATGAGTCGCAGGTCGATGCCTGGTTCGGCTGGTTTGCGCCATTTACCGCCCTTGACCTGCGCGCCAGCTCAGCATGGACCCGTGAGCGATTGCAGTGGCAGCCGGTTGGCCCCGGGCTGCTGGAGGACCTGCGGAATATGGATTACCAAAAAGTGACGTTGTCACGATAAGCGAGCGAAACCCTCTGTTTAATTTTCTGACGGGCTCGCCCTCTGCCCGTCAGTCCCTCTGCTTTCTCCCCGCTATACTGAATATATCTCCCCGGCGTCAGCGTCTGTTTCATCGTCTGGCAAACCGCGGCCAAACAGACCTGACTGGCGATATCGGCGATAAAAAGTTACCATGTTTCAATATACAGACTCGGTTCCGCTACTATTTTAATCAATTGACTGAATACTATACGCTCCCGGTAACCGCATTATCCCTCAGGCTTGTTGAAGGCGGTGGTGAATGTCTATAAATCTTAATAAGATAGAGTTCAACTCTATAATCAAACAGAAAATATGCGCCTGAAATTGTCATCTCTCCTGGCAGCCGTTTCCCTGCTGTGTGGGCAGGCCTTTGCCGCCCCTGTGCTCCCTGACCGCGCCGATATCCGCGACAGCGGTTTCGTCTATTGCGTCAGCGGCCAGGTGAATACCTTTAATCCGCAGAAAGTCAGCAGCGGCCTGATTGTCGATACGCTGGCCGCTCAGATCTACGATCGTCTGCTTGACGTCGATCCCTATACCTACCGGCTGGTCCCCGAGCTGGCGGAGAGCTGGGAAGTCCTTGATAACGGCGCCACCTACCGCTTCCACCTGCGCCGCCACGTCCCGTTTCAACGCACGGCATGGTTTACCCCGACGCGGGACTTCAACGCGGATGATGTGATTTTTACTTTTGGCCGTATTTTTAACCGCGACCATCCGTGGCACAACGTCAACGGCAGCAGCTTCCCCTACTTCGACAGTCTGCAGTTTGCTGACAGCGTGGAGAGTGTGCGTAAGCTGGATAATCAGACTGTGGAGTTTCGCCTCAAGCGGCCGGACGCCTCGTTCCTCTGGCATCTGGCCACTCACTACGCGTCAATTACCTCTGCCGAATATGCCGCCCGCTTAACAAAAGACGACCGCCAGGAGCAGCTGGATCGCCAGCCGGTCGGTACCGGTCCGTTCCAGTTGTCCGAGTACCGCTCCGGGCAATATATCCGCCTGCAGCGTCACCCCGACTACTGGCGCGGCAAACCGTTGATGCCGCAGGTGGTGGTGGACCTCGGCTCCGGTGGTACCGGCCGACTGTCGAAACTGCTCACCGGGGAATGCGACGTGCTGGCCTGGCCCGCCGCCAGCCAGCTGACGATCCTGCGCGACGATCCGCGCCTGCGCCTGACGCTGCGCCCGGGAATGAACATTGCCTGGCTGGCCTTCAACACCGCCAAGCCGCCGCTGGACAACCCTGAGGTGCGGCATGCGCTGGCGCTGGCTATTAACAACCAGCGCCTGATGCAGTCCATCTACTACGGCACCGCGGAGACGGCGGCATCCATGCTACCGCGCGCCTCGTGGGCCTACGATAACGACGCTAAAATTACTGAGTACAATCCCCAGGAAGCCCGCGCCCGCCTGAAGGCCCTGGGGCTGGAAAATCTGACCCTCAAGCTGTGGGTGCCCACCAGCTCTCAGGCATGGAACCCCAGCCCGCTGAAAACGGCGGAGCTGATCCAGGCGGATATGGCGCAGATTGGCGTCAAGGTGATCATCATGCCGGTGGAGGGGCGCTTCCAGGAGGCGCGGCTGATGGACATGAACCATGACCTGACGCTCTCCGGCTGGGCGACGGACAGTAACGATCCGGACAGTTTTTTCCGGCCGCTGCTGAGCTGCGCGGCGATCGCCTCACAAACCAACTTTGCCCACTGGTGTAACCGGGAATTTGATGACGTGCTGCAAAAAGCGCTGCTTTCGCAACAGCTCTCCTCGCGGATGGACGCTTACAAAGAGGCACAGCGGATCCTCGCCCGCGAACTGCCGGTCCTGCCGCTGGCCTCCTCGCTGCGTTTGCAGGCCTATCGCTATGATATGAAAGGCCTCGTGCTGAGCCCCTTCGGTAACGCTTCGTTCGCTGGCGTATCGCGGGAGAAAACCGAAGAGGTGAAAAAACCATGATTATTTTTACCCTGCGTCGTCTGCTGTTGCTGCTGGTCACCCTCTTTTTTCTGACCTTTATCGGCTTCAGCCTGAGTTATTTCACCCCTCATGCGCCGCTACAGGGCGCCTCCCTGTGGAATGCGTGGCTGTTCTGGTTTCAAGGGGTGCTGCACTGGGATTTTGGCGTCTCCAGCATTAACGGCCAGTTGATTTCTGAGCAGCTGCGCGAGGTGTTCCCGGCGACCATGGAGCTGTGCATCCTCGCCTTCGGCTTTGCCCTGCTGATTGGCATTCCGGTGGGCATGATCGCCGGCGTAATGCGCAACAAATGGCCTGATACCCTGATCAGCGCCGTCGCGCTGGTCGGTTTCTCGATCCCGGTGTTCTGGCTGGCGCTGCTCCTGACCCTCTTCTTCTCGCTGACTCTTGGCTGGTTTCCGGTCTCTGGCCGCTTCGATCTGCTGTATGAGGTGAAAACCGTCACCGGTTTTGCGCTGATTGACGCCTGGATCTCGGACTCGCCATGGCGCCATGAGATGATCGTCAGCGCCGCACGGCATATGGTGCTGCCGGTGCTGACCCTGGCGGTGGCGCCCACCACCGAGGTGATCCGCCTGATGCGCATCAGCACCAGCGAGGTGTATGACACCAACTATGTCAAAGCGGCTGCCACCCGCGGCGTGTCGCGACGCAAAATTTTACTGCGCCATGTACTGCACAACGCCCTGCCGCCGGTGATCCCGCGCCTCGGCCTGCAGTTTTCCACCATGCTCACCCTGGCGATGATCACCGAGATGGTGTTCAGCTGGCCCGGACTGGGACGCTGGCTGATCAACGCGATCCGCCAGCAGGACTATGCGGCGATTTCCGCCGGCGTCATGGTGATTGGCGCACTGGTCATTATCGTCAACGTGATTTCCGATATCCTCGGTGCCATGGCTAACCCGCTGAAACATAAGGAATGGTATGCCCTACGATAGCGTTTATCTGGAAAAGCGTCCGCCCGGCGCGCTGCGCACCGTATGGCGTAAATTCTATGGTGACACCACGGCGATGATCGGCCTGTACGGCTGCGCGGGCCTGCTCCTGCTCTGCGTCTTCGGCGGCTGGTTCGCCCCCTATGGCATCGATCAGCAGTTCCTTGGCTATCAGTTGCTGCCGCCGTCGTGGTCGCGCTATGGCGAAGTCTCCTTCTTCCTGGGGACCGATGACCTGGGCCGCGATGTGCTGAGTCGGCTGCTGAGCGGCGCGGCGCCAACCGTCGGTGGGGCTTTTGTCGTCACCCTCGGCGCCACGCTGTTTGGCCTGGTGCTGGGCGTGATTGCCGGGTCGACTCACGGCCTGCGCTCGGCAGTGATGAACCATATTCTCGATACCCTGCTCTCTATTCCCTCGCTGCTGCTGGCGATTATCGTCGTCGCCTTTGCCGGGCCGCACCTCAGCCATGCGATGTTCGCCGTCTGGCTGGCGCTGCTCCCGCGCATGGTGCGTTCCGTCTACAGCCTGGTCCACGACGAGCTGGAGAAAGAGTACATTATCGCCGCCCGCCTCGACGGAGCCTCGACGCTGAACATTCTGCTGTTCGCCATTCTGCCCAATATTGCCTCTGGCCTGGTGACCGAGATCACCCGCGCCCTGTCGATGGCTATTCTGGATATTGCCGCGCTGGGCTTTCTTGATCTCGGCGCCCAGCTGCCTTCGCCGGAATGGGGAGCCATGCTGGGCGATGCGCTGGAGCTTATCTATGTCGCACCGTGGACTGTGATGCTGCCCGGGGCCGCGATTATGCTCAGCGTACTGCTGGTCAACCTGCTGGGCGACGGTATTCGCCGGGCGATCATTGCCGGGGTACAATAATGCCGTTACTCGATATTCGTCACTTAACTATCGAATTTAGAACCAACGAAGGTTGGGTGAAAGCCGTCGATCGCGTCAGTCTGACCCTGACTGAAGGCGAGATCCGCGGCCTGGTGGGCGAATCCGGCTCCGGGAAAAGCCTTATTGCCAAAGCTATCTGCGGGGTGACCAAAGACAACTGGCGAGTCACCGCCGACCGCATGCGTTTCGATGACATCGACCTGCTGCGACTGTCGAACCGCGAGCGGCGGAAACTGATCGGCCATAACGTGTCGATGATTTTTCAGGAGCCGCAGTCCTGTCTTGATCCCTCTGAGCGCATCGGCCAGCAGCTGATTCAGAGTATCCCCGGCTGGACCTATAAGGGCCGCTGGTGGCAACGGCTGGGCTGGCGTAAGCGCCGGGCCATCGAGCTGTTGCACCGCGTCGGCATTAAAGATCACAAAGATGCCATGCGCAGCTTCCCCTATCAGTTGACCGAAGGCGAGTGCCAGAAGGTGATGATTGCCATCGCCCTGGCCAACCAGCCGCGCCTACTGATCGCCGATGAACCGACCAACGCCATGGAGCCAACGACTCAGGCGCAGATTATCCGCCTGCTGACGCGGCTCAATCAGAACAACAACACCACCATTTTGCTGATCAGCCACGATCTGCAGATGCTCAGCAAATGGGCGGATAAAATCAACGTCATGTACTGCGGGCAGACGGTGGAGAGCGGGCCCAGCGAAGAGCTGGTCACCCTGCCGCATCACCCCTATACCCAGGCGTTAATCCGCGCGATCCCGGATTTTGGCAGCGCCATGCCGCATAAAAGCCGCCTCAACACCCTGCCAGGGGCGATCCCTCTGCTGGAGCAGCTGCCCATCGGCTGCCGTCTGGGGCCGCGCTGCCCTTACGCCCAGCGCGAGTGTATCGAAACGCCGCGTCTTACCGGGGCGCGCAACCATCTGTACGCCTGTCATTTCCCGCTGAACATGGAGAAAGAGTGAAATGGTCGAAACATTGCTGGAAGTTCGCCAACTCAGTAAGACCTTTCGCTACCGCACCGGCTGGTTTCACCGCCAGACGGTGGAGGCCGTCAAGCCGCTGAGTTTTACCCTGCGTGAACGGCAGACGCTGGCGATTATCGGCGAGAACGGCTCCGGGAAATCCACCCTCGCCAAGATGCTGGCGGGCATGGTGGAACCCACCAGCGGCGAGCTGTTGATCGACGACCATCCGCTGACTTTCGGGGACTACTCCTACCGCAGCCAGAAGATTCGTATGATCTTTCAGGATCCGTCGACCTCACTGAACCCGCGCCAGCGCATCTCGCAGATCCTCGATTTTCCGCTGCGGCTGAATACCGACCTCGACGCCGAGGCGCGGCAAAAGCAGATTATCGACACGCTGCGCATGGTCGGTCTGCTGCCGGACCACGTCAGCTATTACCCCCATATGTTGGCGCCCGGTCAGAAGCAGCGTCTCGGCCTCGCCAGGGCGCTGATCCTGCGCCCGAAGGTCATCGTCTGCGATGAGGCGTTGGCCTCGCTGGATATGTCGATGCGCTCCCAGCTCATCAATCTGATGCTGGAGCTGCAGGAGAAACAGGGCATCTCCTATATCTATGTCACTCAGCACCTGGGAATGATGAAGCACATCAGCGATCAAGTGCTGGTGATGCATAACGGCGAAGTGGTCGAGCGCGGCAGCACTGCCGATGTGCTGGCCTCACCGCTGCACGACCTGACCCGACGCCTGATCGCCGGCCACTTCGGTGAAGCTCTCACCGCCGACGCCTGGCGCAAAGACGGGAAATAGCCCCATCTCATTCACCTCGCCCGGTGACCTCACACCGGCGCGTGGCCAGCCGTCCGCTTGAGGATAGCCACTGCGCTGGCGATGTCCGGCGCCAGCCAGCGATCCTCCTCCCAGCCAGGCACGCTTTGGCGCAGCAGATCGCGCGCCCGACGTGTACCCGCCGCCAGCGTCTGCGGCTCGTGAAAATCGAGCCCCTGGGCCGCGAGTAAATATTCGATACCCAGGATCTGATAGAGGTTGCCGAGCAGGCGCTGCAATTTCAGCGCAGCACTGGTACCCAGGCTTAAATGATCCTCCTGCAAAGCGGAGGTAACAAAATTATCCAGCACCGCCGGCTGCGCCAGCTGCTTATTTTCCGCGCACAGCGACGCGGCGACGTACTGGGCAATCATCATGCCTGAATTCACCCCGGGTCGGGCGACCAGAAACGCTGGCAAGCCGCTCACCAGAGGATTCACCAGCCGGTCAAGACGTCGTTCGGCGATAGCGCCCAGCTCAGCCATGGCAATAGCCAGCAAATCGCAGGCCATTGCCACCGATTCACCATGGGGATGCGCCTGGGACACCACCCGCCACTGCTCAAGGGTGCCCAGGATTAGGGGATTATCGGTACAGGCGTTAAGTTCGATATTTATCTGCGTCTGCGCATGGCTAAACTGATCGCGGCAGGCGCCATGCACCTGAGGCATCGAGCGGAGACTCAGCGCATCCTGGGTGCGAAGACCTTCGCTTTCGGCCAGCAGACGGCTGCCCGCCAGCAGCTCACGCAGCCGCTGGCCGCTGGTCTGGATCCCGGGACTGGCTTTCAGCGCCAGGATCTCGGCATCAAACGCCACAAGCTGGCCGCGCAGCGCTTCAAAGCTCATCGCCCCGGTCACATCGGCCCAGTTCATTAAGCGCTCGGCGTCGTCTAAGGCCAGGCAGGCCAGGCCGGTCATGCACGGCGTACCGTTGACCAGACTGAGCCCCTCTTTCGCTCCCGGCGCGATGGGCTGCAGATTCAGCTGCGACAGGACCTCTGCCGCAGACCACGTTCGCCCTTGCCATAGCACATCGCCGACTCCCATCAGGGCCAGGCCAATGTGCGCCATATGCGTTAAATAGCCAACCGACCCCTGAGAGGGCACCTGGGGGGTGACGCCATGCTGCAAAAACATCAGCAGTTGCTGCACTATCCCGGCGGAAATACCGGATTTACCGTGGCTGAAATTGGCCACCGCGGCGCACATAATGGCCCGGGTTGGGGCGACCTCCAGCAGCGGCCCCACCCCGCAGGCATGACTGAGCAGCGTATTGCGCGACAGCTGGTGTAACTGCGCTTCCGGCAGCGTAATGTTGCACAGCGCCCCCAGCCCGGTGTTGATCCCATAGGCCACCTGACCGGCGCTAACGATATGCTGGACAATCGCCCGCCCCTGCTCAATACGCGCCCAGGCGCTTTTGCTGAGGCTCAAGATCGCCTCGCCCCGGGCGACACAAGCCACCTCCTGCCAGCGTATCGGTGCATCGCCCCACTGGATCATATTCATACGACCTGTCCTGGCTGTTGATGGCTGGAGATAAATTGCTTAAAGCGCGCGGAACCCTGAGTGCCAAATAGCGCCTCAGGCGCACCGTCGCAGTCAATCGTCCCCTGGTGCATAAATACCACCCGGTTGGAGACATGGCGGGCGAATCCCAGCTCGTGGGTGACCACCAGCATCGTCCGCCCCTCTTCCGCCAGGCTGCGCATGACCTTTAACACCTCGCCGACCAGTTCGGGATCCAGCGCTGAGGTGGGTTCATCAAAGAGCATGACGTCTGGCTCCATCGCCAGCGCGCGGGCTATTGCCACGCGCTGCTGTTGGCCGCCGGAGAGCTGTGCCGGATAGAAATCCTTTCGGTTCAACATCCCCACCCGCTCCAGCAGCTGCTCCGCCTGTTCAATGCAGGTCCGTTTATCCCGTTTGAGCACATAATGCGGCCCCTCAATGACATTCTGCAGGACCGTCATATGCGACCACAGGTTAAAACTTTGAAAGACCATCCCCAGCCGCGAACGCAGGCGCTCTATCTGCCGGGGATTCGCCGCCAGCCGATGCCCGCGGGCGTGGTGCTTCATTTCAATCGTCTCGCCACCGACGCTGACCACCCCGGCATCGGGCGTTTCCAGCAGATTAATGCAGCGCAGCAGCGTACTTTTACCGGAGCCGCTGGCGCCGAGGATCGAAATGACATCGCCCTGCCGGGCCTGGATGGTGATCCCCTTCAGGACATCCAGGGAGCCAAAGGACTTATGAATATCGCTGACCGATAAGGTCACCGGACGTGAATCGAGCATCTTACTCTCCTTTGGTTATCGGCTTGAGCGACACGGTCGCCGGGTTTTGCCGGGTATGCGGCGTTAATCGCCGTTCTAGCAGGGCGTACAGCTGCACAATGATGAAATTAAGCAGCAAATAGATGGCCGCCGCGCAGAGGAATACCTCCATCGTCCGGTAGGTACGCTGAATAATCTGTTGCGCCACCCCGGTGACGTCCCAGACGGTCACCAGGCTTGCCAGCGCCGTCGACTTGACCAGCAGAATGGCCTCCGTGGAGTAGGCTGGCAGTGCATAACGTAGCATCACCGGGGCAATGATCCGCCGCAACAACAGCCAGCGCGACATGCCGCAAGCCTGACCGGCTTCAATCTGACCCGGCGGTATCGCCAGCAACCCGCCGCGAAGAATTTCCGCGGTGTAGGCCGCTGTACAGAGCGCCAGCGCCAGAACGGCGCAGATAAAGGGTTCGCGCAGCAGCGGCCACAGAAAACTGTGACGGATCACCCCAAACTGACCCAGCCCGTAATAAATGAGAAACAGCTGGATCAGCAGTGGTGAACCACGAAAGATCAGGATATAGCCTTTGGCGAAACCGCTAGCCAGCGGCCAGTGGCTCATTCGCAGCGCCAGAACGCCGAGGGCCAGTGCGCCGCCGAGGATAAAAGAGCAAATAAAGAGCCCCAGCGTCACCGGCAGCGCCGCGCCGAGCTTTAACAACGTCTCACCGAGGAAGGCAAAATCGATAAACATACGGGCTCCTTACGCCTGCGCGGCGCTGCGACGCAGCCAGGCGCGGTTGAGATGGCTCTCCGCCCGGGTAAATGCGCGGTTAGAGAGCAGCGTCAGGATCAGATAACAGCCGCCGCCGATCAGATAGAACAGGAAATAATCGCGGGTCGAGCCAGCGGCAATCTGGCTGGCGCGCATCAGCTCAACGATGCCGGTCACCGATACCAGCGCCGAATCTTTGAGGCTCATTTGCCACACGTTGGATAACCCAGGCAGCGAATAACGGATAATCTGCGGCAACAGAATGCGCTGCAGGATCCGCCAGCGCGGCATGCCGATAGCGGTAGCCGCCTCCACTTCACCGGGCATCAGCGCCAGGCGAGCAGCACGGTAGACTTCCGCCTGATACGAGGAGGAGATCAAACCAATCGCCAGGGCGCCAATCAGAAAGGGCGGAACCTCAATAAAACCGTCAGCGCCAAACAGTCGCCCCACCCATGAAATCATCCCTGAGCCGCCAAAATAGAACAGGTAGATCACCAGTAACTCAGGGATACCGCGGAATACTACCGACCAGGCGGCGCCAAACCAGCGCGCTGGCGCATGCCGGGACAGCTTTGCGGCGGCAATGACGCCGCCTACCCCGGCACCGACGGCCAGCGCGGCGAGCGACAGCAGCAACGTGGTCAGCGTGGCACTGAGGATCAGCGTCCCCCACCCGTTTTCACCAAAACTCAGAAGATTCAACATGAGAGCCTCACTCAGGGGGTAACGTCGCTTTTAAACCATTTCTCGCTCAGTTTTTTTACCGTCCCATCGGCCAGCGCCGCCTGAATGGCGCTATCCAGTTTCGCTTTGAGATCGGGATCGGTGAGGCGCACGCCCATCGCCTCACCGCCTCCCCAGATCGGCCCGCTCATCAGCGGACCGCTCAATGCCAGATTGTTATTATCCGGTCGCGACAGGGTGGTGTTGGCAAAGGTAATATCATCAAACACCGCATCGATGCGCTCAGCCTGCAGGTCGAGGATCGCATCCGCTGAGTTGTTATATTCCCTGATGTCAGCGATATCCTTGAAATACTTATCAATAAACGGGGTGTACACGGTGCCGGAAGCGATGCCGATAGTTTTCCCTTTCAACGCCGCGCGCAGAGGCGCAATCGCCGCCTGAATCTCTTTCTCATCATCATGAAGCTTGACCGTCGGAGACGGAGGGAGCAGCGACCCTTTTACCGCAATGAAAGAGGCCGGCGTGGCAGCGTAGGCCTGGGTAAACGCCACGACCTTCGATCGCTCCGGGGTGACGACAATAGCGTCCATGATCACGTCATATTTTCCGGCGTTAAGTCCGGCAATCATGCCATCCCAGTTCTGTACCACCAGCTTGCATTCGATCTGCATCCGCTGGCATAAATTCGCCATGAGCTCAGGTTCGAAGCCGCTCAACTTCCCTCCGGGAAGCGTCAGGTTCCAGGGTTCATAGCCGCCTTCCGTAGCGATGGTGATTGATTTCCACTCTTTAGCGTATGTTGAGCCACCAGACAGCAGTAGCCCCGAAAACAGGGTGACCAGGCAGGCCTGGCGGAAAGTAATACGCTGTTGCATTTTCATTCTCCCGATCGCGTTTTGTCATGATGGCTCTGGTCACTGCGATAAGATAATTCGTAGATGACTGCTCATGTATATACAAGCATTGACAAACCCACACACGCGCTCGATGATGGATTTGTGAGCCCTGTTGTAAATAATTTGTAAGCATGTTGCGACACGCTTGTAACAAAAACCATCCACCCTCTGAATTCCGCCGAGCAGACCATGATCTTTTTTTTTGATATCGCCACCTTACCCATCACGCCGTGGAAGAACGGTGCCGGTGCCACCCGGGAAATTATCGCCGTTCCTTCCACAGACGCCCCCTTTCTCTGGCGAGCCAGCATCGCCACTTTGCAGGCGGATGGTCCTTTTTCCCCCTTCCCCGGCGTCGACCGGGTGATCACCCTGCTGGCGGGACAACCACTACGACTGTGCGGCGGGGACATCGACCATCCGCTGACGCTCTGGCAGCCGTGGGCGTTCCCCGGCGAATGGGCGCTGTCCAGCGTCGGGATCGTTGAGCCAGGGCTGGACTTCAATATCATGACCCAGCGCGGACGTGCCTCGGCGAGAGTAAAGGTGATAAACGACCAGCAACGCCCTGCCACTGAGGGAGTCGCTTATGTTCTTCAGGGCGAGTGGGATCTGGCCGGGCAGCGAAGCGTGGCCGGCAGCGGTCTCTGCTGGCGCGGTGAATCCCCTGGCGAGCTGCAGCCCCTCAGTGCCAACGGGTGTCTGCTGCTGGCGGAGATCGCGCTCAAATAATCATCAGAAGAGAGAGTATACTGGAGCTATCGCGATACGCTTTTGCTCCGCACGCCGCGGGCGCGGCTGAAAAATATCGTGACACAAGGGGTCGTCAGTGGGATATAATTCCCGGCTAAATTTGAGTTATTTTGAAATAACAATGTTAACGTTATGATTGTTAAAGTAAAAATAAGCAATAACGATAAGGATTAAAGCTATGGGTTTTCTTTCCGGTAAGCGCATTTTGATCACTGGCGTCGCCAGCAAACTGTCCATCGCCTACGGTATTGCGCAAGCAATGCACCGCGAAGGCGCGGAACTGGCATTCACCTATCAGAATGAAAAACTGAAAGGTCGCGTAGAAGAATTTGCTGCCGCGCTGGGTTCTGACATTGTGCTGCCGTGCGACGTTGCTGAAGATGAGAGCATCACCGCGCTGTTCACCGAGCTGGAAAAAGTCTGGCCGAAATTCGATGGTTTCGTCCACTCTATCGGTTTTGCCCCGGCTGACCAGTTAGACGGCGACTACGTTGACGTTGTCACCCGCGACGGCTTTAAAATCGCGCACGACATCAGCGCCTACAGCTTCGTGGCGATGGCCAAAGCCTGCCGCAGCATGCTGAACCCGGGCTCTGCTCTGCTGACGCTCTCCTACCTGGGCGCAGAGCGCGCGATCCCGAACTACAACGTAATGGGTCTGGCCAAAGCCTCTCTGGAAGCTAACGTCCGCTATATGGCTAACGCCATGGGTCCGGAAGGCGTTCGCGTCAACGCCATCTCTGCCGGTCCGATCCGTACGCTGGCTGCTTCTGGCATTAAAGATTTCCGTAAAATGCTGGCGCACTGCGAAGCGGTCACCCCGATCCGTCGCACCGTCACCATTGAAGATGTGGGCAACAGCGCAGCCTTCCTGTGCTCTAACCTGTCCGCGGGTATCTCCGGTGAAGTCGTTCACGTTGACGGCGGGTTCAATATCGCCGCCATGAACGAGCTGGAACTGAAGTAAGTTCTTTCCCTCCTCACCCCGGTGAGGAGGGTTCTTCCTTCCCCCCATCCCTTACGCTCCCCCTGTTATTCCAATCGGCTATTTGTTAGCACGTATCAATATTTTCTCCTGCTTCCGGGTTACGCCAGGATAGTTCTGCATAAACGATCCGCGGAACGGCGGTTCGCCACATACCGAACAAGGAAAGCCCATGGAGCCACGCCGCGTGAATGGCAAAAACCACTGGTATCACGAAACCCAGTCAACAATCTGCCCGGTGGATGTTCTACCGCTTGTCCCTGAAGCCGCCCATGTTGAAGACCGCTTTTTGCTGGACCTGACGCTGCCGGAAGCCTGGCTACACATCCACGCAGGCTGGCTGCACCCCGCTCGCCAGCTGGCAGAGCGGTTGTTTCCCGACCAGGTGGCGGTGAGTCGCCTGCAGACCTTTACCGCCTACGATCGCCTGAGCACCGCGCTGACTGTCGCCCAGGTTTATGGTGTCCAGCGGTTGTGTAACCACTATGCCGCCCGCCTGGCTCCCCTCCCTGGCCCTGACTCTTCGCGCGAGAGCAACC
Organism: Klebsiella sp. PK18; assembly: GCF_057784655.1. Classification (NCBI taxonomy): domain Bacteria; kingdom Pseudomonadati; phylum Pseudomonadota; class Gammaproteobacteria; order Enterobacterales; family Enterobacteriaceae; genus Klebsiella; species Klebsiella sp. PK18. The sequence continues at coordinate 3,156,422 of NZ_CM173493.1, forward strand.
GTCGCCTGGCGCAGATCACTCAGTATGCTCGTCAGCTCGCCAGTTCGCCCTCCGTCATTAACGCCCTCTCGCGCAGCCAGCTGGACGAAGTGGGTTTAACCAGCCGGGATATTATCCTGATCAACCAGATTATCGGTTTCGTGGGCTTCCAGGCCCGGGCGATTGCCGTCCTGCAGGCGGCGCTGGGCTATCCGGTGCGCTGGATCCCCGGCATGCCTCAGCAAGAGGAGGCCCCTGCCGAACTGTTCACCGCGCCACCAGGAGAGTGGCAGAGCGACCTTGAGGATCCCGATCTGCAGTATGCCGATGATGAGCGCCAGCGGCGCATCGCCGGCTGGCAGTCGCTGCCCGGTCTGGGTGAGCTGGCCCCACTGCTGGCCTGCGACCCACCGTTGTTCACGCCTCTGGAGACCTTGATCCGCCAGCTCAGCACGGATGATACCTTTGGCCCGCAGGTCGCCTTACTCGCGGCGCGCACCAATGGCAGCCCCACCTGTTTTGACGCCTGGCTCCCCCACTGGCAGGGTGAAGAGGAGTTCGCCAGTCATCTGCGGGAGGGCGACCAGGCCCTCCATCACTGGCTCCAGCAGCATCCTCAGTCCCGGTCTCTCGTGACCGCGGTGCAGCTGTTAACCCGCTCGCCGGACCGGTTTAGCGCCGCCCAGTTAACGCCCCTCGCGGAATATGGACTCTCTGCGGAACAAGCGATCGATCTGTTGACCTGGAGCGGGCTGTGCGGATGGATGAATCGTCTGAAAATCGCCCTCGGCAATGTGCGTCAGCAGACGTAAATTGCTGAAACAGCGCTTGCTGCGGCAGGCATATTCGCGTAAAAATGTCAGCCGCTCTTTTAGCCACGAAAATACCTAATTATGTTTCAGGATAACCCGCTGCTAGCGCAGCTTAAACAGCAACTGCATTCCCAGACGCCGCGCGCGGAAGGGGTCGTTAAGGGCACGGAAAAGGGCTTTGGCTTCCTCGAAGTGGACGCTCAGAAGAGCTACTTCATTCCGCCGCCGCAGATGAAAAAAGTGATGCATGGCGACCGTATCGTCGCGGTGATCCATTCTGAAAAAGATCGCGAAAGCGCCGAACCAGAAACCCTGGTTGAGCCGTTCCTGACCCGTTTCGTCGGTAAAGTCCAGAAGAAAGACGATCGCCTCGCTATCGTTCCTGACCATCCGCTGCTGAAAGATGCCATTCCCTGCCGCGCCGCCCGTGGCGTTGAGCATGATTTCAAACAGGGTGACTGGGCCGTCGCCGAGATGCGCCGTCATCCGTTAAAAGGCGACCGCGGGTTTTACGCGGAGCTGACCCAGTTCATCACCTTCAGCGACGATCACTTCGTCCCCTGGTGGGTAACCCTGGCGCGCCATAATCTCGAAAAAGAAGCGCCGGACGGCGTGGCCACGGAAATGCTCGATGAAGGGCTGACGCGCCGCGATTTAACCGCTCTCGACTTCGTCACTATCGACAGCGCCAGCACCGAAGATATGGACGATGCGCTGTATGCCGAATCCACTGCTGATGGCAAACTGCTGCTGACGGTCGCCATTGCTGACCCGACCGCCTGGATTGCCGAAGGTAGCAAGCTGGATAAGGCCGCAAAAGTGCGCGCCTTTACCAACTATCTGCCGGGCTTCAATATTCCGATGCTGCCCCGCGAGCTGTCAGACGACCTGTGCTCCCTGCGCGCTAACGAAGTGCGCCCGGTGCTGGCCTGCCAGATGACTCTGGCGGCCGATGGCACCATCGAAGACAACATCGAGTTCTTTGCCGCCACCATCGAGTCGAAAGCCAAGCTGGCCTATGACGATGTCTCTGACTGGCTGGAAGGCCGCGGCAGCTGGCAGCCGGGCAGCGACGCGATCGCGCAGCAAATTACACTGTTGAAGGACGTGTGCCAGCGTCGTAGCGAATGGCGTCAGACCCATGCGCTGGTGTTCAAAGACCGTCCGGACTACCGTTTCGTTCTTGGCGAAAAAGGCGAAGTGCTGGATATCGTCGCGGAACCACGTCGCATTGCCAACCGTATTGTCGAAGAGTCGATGATCGCCGCCAACATCTGTGCCGCCCGCGTTCTGCGCGACAAGCTCGGCTTCGGTGTTTATAACGTCCATACCGGCTTCGACCCGGCGAATACCGAACAGCTGGCGGCGCTGCTGAAAACCCACGACGTGCACGTCGACCCGACGGAGGTGCTGACGCTGGAAGGGTTCTGCAAGCTGCGCCGGGAACTGGACGCCCAGCCGACCGGATTCCTCGACAGCCGCATCCGCCGCTTCCAGTCGTTTGCGGAAATCAGCACCGAGCCGGGCCCGCACTTTGGCCTCGGCCTTGAGGCCTATGCCACCTGGACCTCGCCGATCCGTAAATATGGCGACATGATCAACCACCGTCTGCTGAAGGCCATCATCAAAGGCGAGACCATTGCGCGCCCGCAGGATGATGCCACCGTACAGATGGCGGAGCGCCGTCGTCTTAACCGGATGGCAGAGCGCGACGTCGCCGACTGGCTGTATGCCCGTTTCCTCAACGATAAAGCCGGGACCGATACTCGTTTTGCGGCGGAGATCATCGACATCAGCCGCGGCGGGATGCGCGTGCGCCTGGTGGACAATGGCGCGGTCGCCTTTATTCCGGCCCCCTTCCTCCACGCCGTTCGCGACGAACTGGTGTGCAGCCAGGAGAACGGCACCGTGCAGATCAAGGGCGAGGTGGTCTACAAAGTGACTGACGTTATCGATGTCACCATCGCCGAAGTCCGCATGGAAACCCGCAGCATTATTGCGCGTCCGGCAGTCTGACGCCTCTTCACAGCGGTTCCTCCGGGAACCGCTGCTTCTTTCCTCTCCATCCTGCTATTTCCGTCGCACCGATTAAGGTTGTGCGTTTTTTTCGCTTCTCTTTTTCATCCATTTTTAGCATCATTGATTTCATTCGTTTTTGTTACCAGGATAATGCCATGTCAGATGTGAATGCCCACCTGCTCGCCCAACGTATCGATACCGTGCTGGATATTCTGGTTGCCGGTGATTACCACTCTGCGATCCATAATCTGGAAATCCTCAAAGCGGAGCTGCTGGCACTGGCGGCGGACGACGCTGAGCAAAAAAACCAGCCCAAGGCTCCCTGGGAAATCTGATTATCGCCCATGCCGCAACCGGTGACTCATACCGGTTGCTCGCCATATAGCCCCCTAACAGTGATGTTGCTATGAACGCCCGACAACAAAGTATTTTGCAAGTGGTCATTGATAAAGGCCGGATGAGCGTCGCCGATCTGGCGAAGATGACCGGTGTCTCAGAGGTCACCATTCGCCAGGATCTGAATCTGCTGGAAAAGCAGAGCTATTTGCGCCGCACCCATGGCTATGCAGTCCCACTGGACAGTGAAGATGTTGAAACCCGCATGATGACCCATTTCGCCATTAAACGTGAACTGGCCAGCCGGGCGGCGGCGCTGGTGAGCGCCGGCGAAACGGTATTCATCGAAAACGGCAGCAGCAACGCCCTGCTGGCGCGCACCCTCGCCGAACGCGGCGATATCACCATCATAACCGTCAGCAGCTATATCGCCCATCTGCTGAAAGAGACGCCGGGAGAGGTGATCCTGCTGGGCGGGATTTACCAGAAACGCAGTGAAAGCATGGTGGGCCCGCTGACCCGCCAGTTCATCCAGCAGGTGCATTTCAGCAAAGCCTTCATCGGGATCGATGGCTGGCAGGCAGAAACCGGCTTTACCGGTCGCGATATGATGCGTGCGGATGTGGTTAACGCCGTGCTGGAAAAGCACTGTGAAGCGATTATTCTCAGCGACAGCTCGAAATTCAGCGCGGTTCATCCCTATCCCCTCGGTCCCGCCGGGCGCTTTAACCGCGTTATTACCGACGATCGCCTGCCGGCCGCCTGCCGCGACCAGTTACTGCACAGCGGCCTGACCGTCGATATCGTGCCATACGTCTGATCTTTACCCGCCCCGAGCCATGCCAATGCGCCATTCGGGGCGATATTACGCTCTGAGAGTATTCCGAGCCGCTAATTAAGATTTTTTACCTGACGATACATTTAAAAAAAAGTAAAATTATTATTAGCGATATAACAGGAAGTGACTATCACCTGCGTGATTTTCGTGACACCTGCGCACCCTAACTTCATGGAATTGCCCTAAAGCTGCTATTTCAGGCTATGCTTAAAGGAGCGTAGTATCCATGAATAGATTATTCAGGAGAAAAAAATGATGACTTCAACGAGCAAAAAAATGGCTGCCGTCGTTCTGGCTGTCACTGTAGCAATGTCTCTGAGCGCTTGTTCTAACATGTCTAAACGCGACCGTAACACCGCTATCGGTGCTGGCGCCGGCGCCATCGGTGGTGCGGTGTTAACTGACGGTAGCGCACTCGGAACCCTGGGTGGCGCGGCGGTCGGTGGTATTATTGGTCACCAGGTTGGCAAATAATATAATTACCTGACGAAATAAAAGAATAATTCACACGAATTGACTTACGCACGTTAAATCATTCAAGGCCGCGGCATTCACCGCGGCCTTGTTATTTCAGCATTACTTTAATTATTGCCGAAATAGCACTCAGCCACCGGCTAACTTAACCTTCATTCCTTTCGCCTCGAGCAGCGATTTGAGCAAATCCCGTTTGTCACCCTGGATCTCGATCACGCCATCTTTCACCGCGCCGCCGCAGCCACATTTCTTTTTCAGCTCTGCAGCCAGGGCGTTCAGCGCGGCATCGTCAGCATCGATGCCGCTAATCAGGCACACGCCTTTGCCCTTGCGACCGCTGGTCTGGCGCTGAATACGGACAATACCATCGCCTTTAGGCCGCACCGGCGCCGGTTTCGCTTCGTCGATACGCCCGGTTTCCGTAGAGTAGACCAGGCGGCTATTGGAATCGCTCATTATGCCTCCTTTGACAACGAGACGTTGATCGCCCGCAGCGTTGCGGCAGGATCGGCCGACTGAGTGACCGGGCGACCAATAACCATATAATCCACCCCCGCCGCCTGGGCCTGCTCGGGAGTCATAATCCGCCGCTGATCCCCGGCCTCGCTCCCCTGCGGACGGATCCCCGGGGTCACCAGCTTAAACGCCTGCCCCATCTCCTGTTTGAAGCGCACCGCCTCCTGAGCTGAGCACACGACCCCGTCAAGACCACAGCGTTGGGTCAGCGCTGCCAGCTTCGCCGCGTAATCAGCCGGGGATAAGGTAATGCCCAGATCCTGCAGGTCGCTGGCCTCCATGCTGGTGAGTACGGTGACGGCGATCAGCAGCGGAGCCTCTTTACCAAACGGCAGCAGCGCTTCACGCGCGGCGGTCATCATCCGCGCGCCGCCGGAGGCATGGACATTCACCATCCATACGCCGAGTTCGGCCGCCGCCGCCACCGCGCGGGCCGTGGTATTGGGGATATCGTGAAACTTAAGGTCAAGGAACACCTCAAACCCGCGCTGGTGCAGATCGCGAACAAACTGCGGGCCCAACAGGGTGAACATCTCTTTGCCCACCTTCAGGCGGCAGTCTCGCGGGTCGATGCGGTCGACAAATGCCAGCGCTTTATCGCGATTATCATAGTCGAGCGCAACCACAACGGGAGAGGATGTGACAGCGCGGGAAGATGTGATAGCTGTAGACGTCATGACCAGACCTTAGTGTTGATGGGCGCCAGGGCGGCGCAAAAAGGTAAACGGGCAGCATTCTACCTGTGATGCTAACAAAATAACAGACTGCTGTAGTAGCGCTGGCCGGACGATGGCGCTGCCGGGGCCGCGTCTGGAGAGGAGAAAAACGATGAGTATGTTGTAACTAATGGAGGGATTTTTTTTGACTTTATTGGCCGTCGAGACCGCGAATGGGTTTGATGGTGGCCCACGAGCGGCAGGATGGGCAGTGCCAGTAGAGCGTATGAGCAGTAAAGCCGCATTTCTGGCAGCGATAGCGCGGTTTGCTGCGCACCTGCTCGCCGACCATGTTTCTTAGCACCCCGAGGCTTTCTTTCGCGCGCCCTTCTTCCGCTTCGTTGAGATGGTAGTCCATCAGCTTATGGAAGACGCGCATGGTCGGGTGACGTTCCAGCTGCCGGGTAACGTAGTTTTGCGCGGCTTCGACCCCTTCCCGTTGCTCGAGGATCTGCGCCAGCATCAGTTCAGCGGTGGCCCCGGTGTTCTCATCCACACAACGGCGCAGGAAAACCTCCCACTCTTCGGCTTTACCCAGTTGCTGGTAGCAGGTCTGCAGCATCTCCAGCGTCTCACCGACCAGCTCTTTATCCTGATCGATAACCCGCTCAAGGCTCTCTACCGCTTTGGCGTAATCACCCTTTTCCATCCACACCCGGCCCATCATTATTGAGACCCGGGCGCTGTTGCGGTCTGCTGCGGCGCCTTTCTTCAGCAGCGCCATCGCTTTATCCAGATCGTTGGCCGCCATCTGCTGCAGGGCCAGCTCACACCAAAAGTTGGCGATTTCGCCACGATGTTTCTCTTTACCCAGCTTCACCAGCCGTTCAGCGACTTCGATCGCTGACTGCCAGTCGCTGGTCGCCTGGTAGATCTGCAGCAGCTGCTGCAGAGCGCTCAGGCGGAAATCGGTCTCATCCACCAGCTGTTTGAACATATCTTCCGCACGATCGTACAACCCGGCGGCCATATAGTCGCGCCCCAGCTGCTGGACGGCCAGCAGGCGCTGATCGTAGGTTAACGATGCGCTTTCCATCAGGCTCTGATGAATACGGATCGCGCGGTCAACCTCGCCGCGCGAGCGGAACAGGTTACCGAGCGTCAGGTGGGCCTCAACGGTGCCGGTATCCTCTTTCAACATATCAAGGAACAGATCGACGGCTTTATCCTGCTGGTTGCTGAGCAGGAAGTTAACCCCCGCCACGTAATCCCGTGACAGGCGGTTGGCATCGTCCTGTTTGGACTGTTGTGCACTTCTGCGCCCCATGTACCAGCCGTAGGCGGCGGCAACGGGTAAAAGCAGAAACAACAACTCCAGCATAAGAGGTTATTCCTTCACGGCAGGCACGCCTGCGTCGACAGCGACCGGGCTGACGGGGGCAATCTGGTGCTCAAGGCGCTTAATTTTTCGCTCCGCGCGCGCCAGCGAGACACGCACCCGCAGCCAGAACAAGCCGCAGATCAGCCAGCCAATGGCAAAGCCTGCGGCGAACAGCACCGCCAGCAGTGTCGAAATGCGGAATTCACCCTGCGCGAGTAAATAGTTGAACGTGACCTGTTGGTCATTCTGCGCCCCCAGCGTCACTGAAATGACGAAGATTGCTAGCACCAGTAAGAAAATGAGTAAATATTTCACATGACTTCCCGTTATGTGGGTTGCGCGAAAAAAAGCCCGCTTTCAGCCCTATAAAGTATCATTTTCGCCGCAGCGGTGGAATGAAAAAGCATGGCAACTGTACAGGATATGCGGTCGGATGCCGCTAAAATCAACATTATTCTGCTTCGGGCATCCGTTTTTTAATATCCTGCGCCTCTTCTCCCGGCGGCGAGAGCGGCCCGCACAGGCGCTGCGTCAACCAGCAGGCCACCGTGACCAACAGCCAGGAGATCAGCGTGGCGACAATGAGATCCAGCGGCCAGTGCATGCCCAGCGCCAGGCGACTGCCCATCACCGCCGTCGCCCATACCAGCAGCACGGCGACCGTGCCCCAACGCCGACGCGGCCACAGCAGCCCGGCGGCCAGCAGCGCCCAGCTGGCGGCGAACATCGTGTGACCCGACGGGAAAGCAAAGCCTGTCTCTTTCTGCCAGTGCTTGCGTAAAAACGGCGGAATGTCCTGCGCCTGCGCCAGCTGGGCATGCACCAGTTTAGCGCGTTCTTTACGCTTCAACGCATAGAATTGCGTCACCGGCACCTGTCTTGAGTTTTCCAGCCAGATGACAAAGGGTCTCGGCTCCTGAACCCGCGCTTTGACCCAGGATTTAACCCCCTGTCCCACCAGGATGGCGGCGGCAAGAATCAGGAACAGGATCAGTGCCGCGCGCAGCCGGTAGCGAAGACACCAGAGAAACCAGCCGCACAGTGCAACATGCGTGATAATTCCCCACGGCTGCGTCACCGTTTCCGTCACCCACCAGAGGGTTTTCAACATAGCAACCGGCAGTCCTGGCTGCCACAGCCAACCAGACAGCCAGACCGTAACAGGCATAACAAGCAGCAGCGCCGCCGCGAGAGCGGTTCGTCGGGCAATCAACAGCATTTTCTCTCCTTCTCCTTGTAGATGAACATCATAGCGGAAAGTAGTTCGTTTGTGCGCTTTCCACGCGGCTAACCGTTCGCGATTAGGAGAACGTCCCGGCCTTGTGGCAAAATAGCGGCAAACAGAAAGCACATTCAGGTGCTGACAGAATCTGGAGAATCACATGCAGCTTAAACGTGTGGCAGAAGCCAAACTGCCAACCCCATGGGGCGATTTCCTGATGGTGGGTTTTGAAGAACTGGCAACCGGACAAGATCATGTCGCGCTGGTGTATGGCGATATCTCGGGGCAGTCGCCGGTCCTGGCCCGCGTCCATTCAGAGTGTTTGACGGGCGATGCCCTGTTTAGCCTGCGCTGTGATTGCGGCTTTCAGCTGGAAGCGGCCCTGTCGCATATCGCCGAAGAAGGTCGGGGGATCCTGCTCTATCACCGCCAGGAAGGACGCAACATTGGTTTATTGAATAAAATCCGCGCCTACGCGCTGCAGGATCAGGGCTACGACACCGTTGAGGCGAACCATCAGCTGGGCTTCGCCGCCGATGAGCGCGACTTCACCCTGTGCGCCGATATGTTCAAACTGCTCAACGTTGAGCAGGTTCGGTTATTAACCAATAACCCGAAAAAAGTGGAAATTCTTACCGAAGCCGGGATCAACATTGTGGAGCGGGTACCGTTGATCGTCGGGCGTAACCCGAAAAATGCTCACTACCTGGATACTAAAGCCGCCAAAATGGGCCATTTGCTGAACAGCAAGCCGGCGGAATAAACCGATTGAATAAAAGAGAAAGGGCCAGCGATGCTGGCCCTTTGTTTTACAGCATATTGCGGATAACGTAGTGCAGGATGCCGTCGTTGCGGTAGTAGGTGAGCTCGGTCGCGGTGTCGATACGGCACCGACAAGGGATCACTTCCTGCGAGCCGTCAGGGCGAGTCAGGGTCACCGGCACCGTAGCGCCAGGCTGAAGCGACTGCAGATTGCTGATATCAATCCGCTCTTCCCCGGTCAACTGCAGCGTTTTACGGGTGACGCCCTGCGGGAACTCCAGCGGCAAAATCCCCATCCCGATCAGGTTGGAGCGGTGGATACGTTCGAAGGACTCGGCGATCACTACCCGAATGCCCAGCAGGCGCGGCCCCTTCGCCGCCCAGTCGCGGCTGGAACCTGAGCCATACTCCTTACCGGCAATCACCGCCAGCGGTATGCCTTCCGCTTTATACTGCATCGCCGCATCGTAGATCGCCACCGGTTCGCGGTCCGGCAGATGTCGGGTCATACCGCCTTCCACTCCCGGTACCATTTCGTTACGAATACGGATATTGGCGAAGGTGCCACGCATCATCACCTCATGGTTACCGCGACGGGAACCATAGGAGTTAAAGTCGCGCCGGGCAACCCCATGCTCCTGCAGATAGCGGCCTGCCGGGCTATCGGCTTTGATGCTCCCCGCCGGCGAAATGTGGTCAGTGGTCACTGAATCGCCCAGCATGGCGAGGATCCGCGCGCCATGAATATCCTCTACCGGCAGCGGTTCGACGCCCATCTCGTCAAAGAACGGCGACAGGCGAATATAAGTCGAGTCCTTCTGCCAGTCATAGGTATCTGACGCCTCCACCTTGATTGCTTTCCACTCCTCGGTACCGGAAAACACTTCCGCGTACTCTTTGCGGAACATCTCAGTGGAGACCTGTTCCACCGCACGGGCAATCTCCTCCCCGCTCGGCCAGATATCTTTCAGATAAACCGGTTCGCCATCGCTGCCCTGCCCCAACGGCTCGCGGGTGAGATCGATATTCATGTTCCCCGCCAGGGCGTAAGCGACGACCAGCGGCGGCGAGGCCAGCCAGTTGGTTTTCACCAGCGGATGGATACGCCCTTCGAAGTTACGGTTACCGGAAAGCACCGCCCCGACGGTCAGATCGCCCTTTTTGATCGCCTCTTCGATAGGTTCCGGCAACGGACCGGAGTTACCGATACAGGTGGTACAGCCATATCCCACCAGATTGAAGCCGAGCTGGTCGAGGTAAGGCGTCAGGCCGGCATGAGCCAGATAATCCGACACCACTTTCGAGCCTGGCGCCAGGGAAGCTTTTACCCACGGCTGCGGCTGCAGGCCACGCTCGACGGCTTTTTTCGCCAGCAGACCGGCGGCCATCAGCACGCTGGGGTTGGAGGTATTGGTACAGGAAGTAATAGCCGCAATGGCCACGGCGCCGTCCGGTAGCGAATAGTGATGCCCGTTCAGCGTATAATCCACCGGCTGACGCTGACGCTGAGGATGGTTAACTTCCAGCTCGCCGCTGGCAGCAAAGGCTTTCGGCACATCGCCGAGCGCCACGCGATCCTGCGGCCGTTTCGGCCCGGCAAGGCTTGCCTCAACGCTGCCCATGTCCAGCGCCAGGGTGCTGGTAAAGACCGGCTCATCGCCCGGCTGGCGCCACATGCCCTGCGCTTTGGCATAGGCTTCCACCAGGGCGACCTGTTCTTCGCTACGGCCGCTCAGACGCATATAGCTAAGCGTCACATCATCGATCGGGAAGAAACCACAGGTGGCGCCATATTCCGGGGCCATATTGGCGATAGTGGCGCGATCGGCCAGGGGTAAGGTATCCAGGCCATCGCCGTAGAATTCAACAAACTTGCCGACGACACCGTGCTGGCGCAGCATCTGGGTGACCGTCAGCACCAGATCGGTGGCGGTGATGCCTTCGCGCAGTTTGCCGCTGAGCTTAAAGCCCACGACATCCGGGATCAGCATCGACACCGGCTGACCCAGCATGGCGGCTTCCGCTTCAATCCCGCCCACGCCCCAGCCCAGTACGCCGAGACCGTTAATCATGGTGGTATGAGAGTCGGTGCCCACCAGGGTATCCGGCCACGCCATCCACTTCCCATTCACCTCTTCGCTCCAGACGGCCCGACCGAGGTATTCCAGGTTGACCTGGTGACAAATACCGGTGCCCGGCGGCACTACGCTGAAGCGGCTGAAGGCCTGTTGTCCCCAGCGTAGAAAAGCGTAACGTTCGTGGTTACGCTCCATTTCCAGACGGACGTTATCTTCGAAGGCCTCGTCATCGCCGAAACGGTCGACGGTGACCGAGTGGTCGATCACCAGATCGACGGGCGACAGCGGATTCACTTTCGCGGTGTCGCCGCCCAGGCGCTTCACCGCCTCGCGCATGGCGGCCAGATCCACGACTGCCGGCACGCCGGTAAAGTCCTGCATCAGGACGCGCGCGGGACGGTAGGCTATCTCCCGGTCGGCATGGGCCTGTTGCAGCCAGCCGGCCAGGGCACGAATATCTTCTTCTGTCACCGAGTCACCGTCCTGCCAGCGCAGCAGGTTCTCCATCAGCACCTTCAGCGACTTAGGCAGTCGACTGAGATCGCCCAGCTGTTTCTCTGCCAGCGGCAGACTGTAGTAATGCCAGGTTTTCTCGTTGACCAGCAGCGTGTCCTTACTGGCTTCTCGTAGGGTTGACGACATAGCTCCTCCTTTATCTCAGGGATGGCATACCCTGATTCTCCTCAGGGTCTCCATTAAAGATAACACATACCGAGCATAACACTTTGATAACAACCCAAATTGCTAAATGCGCCGAGGTCGACAGTGATTAATCGGGAATTATCCTGGAATCGGAGAAATAGCACCAAAATAGTGCAGAAGCGATGATTAAGACGATATTGTATTAGTACACGAGGACAAAAAAAGAGCTAATCGGCCAGCTGGCTATGATTAGCTCTTGTGAGTGATTTCAGATTGGATGAATCCAGCGGCAAAATATATTCTCCCTGTATTGCCGGTCACTGATTTTATATTACAGTTTCCTTTCACTGTCATAAAAATGACATGTATCTACAACGATGACCTACAGCTTTAGCTGACAATCCAGATGTTGCAGATGGTAAGCGCGATGATGCTCCAGAACATCGCCAGCCCTACCAACACTACGCCCCATACGCGACTACGCAGAACGGGATCGATTTCGGTTTTGTCATTCTCGTATGACATCGCCAGTTTCATGTAATCGATATTACTTATCATATTGTCACCACCAATTGCTCAAATCATCAGGTACAGATAAATCTTAATTATGGATAAAAGATTAATCCAGTGAATTTAGGCCTGATGGAATATATTTAACCGGTTATTTGATCGCGGCGGGCATAATGACAAACGTGTTGCCAGAAATTATTAATTTTGTGATTGGTTCGAGGTTTAAGATGTTAAATTAGGACCATGATAGTCAATGGCACTCCCCACAGGGAATGCCATTATTTTTTTAAGGGTTATTTTTCCGGAAGTTTTATATCTTTAAACATCGCTTCAATATCTTCATTCGACCGCAAAGCCACCGCGGTATCCACGACATCCCGGGTCAGATGGGGTGCAAAACGTTGAATAAAATCATACATGTAGCTTCGTAAGAAGGTGCTACGGCGGAAACCAATTTTGGTGGTGCTGTGGCTGAATATGCCGTTCGCATCCAGCTTCACCAGGTCCGGGTCAGAGACCGGATCGACTGCCATGCTGGCTATCACCCCGACCCCAAGCCCCAGGCGAACATAGGTTTTGATCACGTCGGCGTCAGTGGCGGTGAAGACAATGCGCGGCGTCAGACCCGCTCGGTTAAACGCGGTATCCAGTTCCGAACGGCCGGTAAAGCCAAAGGTATAGGTCACCAGCGGGTACTGCGCCAGCTCTTCAATGGAAACCGAGCCCTTCGCGGCCAGAGGATGCTCAGGCGTCACCACAATCGACCGGTTCCAGTGATAGCATGGCAACATCACCAGATCGTCATACAGATGCAGCGCCTCGGTGGCGATGGCGAAGTCGGCGTTGCCTTTCGATACGGCTTCTGCAATCTGGGTTGGCGAGCCCTGATGCATATGCAGCGACACGCGCGGGTAGCGTTCAATAAAGCCCTTGATCACCCCCGGTAACGCATAGCGCGCCTGAGTATGGGTCGTCGCCACATATAACGACCCTTTATCAGGCCAGGTATGCTCCCCGGCGACAGATTTGATCGCATCGACTTTCGATAACACCTCGCGGGCGATACGGATGATCTCCTGCCCGGCAGGCGTCACCTGGGTTAAATGTTTGCCGCTGCGGGCGAAAATCTGGATGCCCAGCTCATCTTCCAGCATGCGGACCTGCTTACTGATGCCCGGCTGGGAGGTATAAAGCCCTTCGGCGGTGGATGAAACATTCAGGTTATGGTTCACCACCTCAACGATGTAGCGAAGCTGTTGTAGTTTCATGCTGATATCCGTTTGCGCGTAAAATGAAGCCGCTTAATACACTTTACGTTCAGGCAACTTGTCGACCGTGAGGCCAGCCTCCCGGCAGTTGGCCGTAGTGGCGCCGCAACGCATCCTGAAAGCGATGATGTATAAGACGTTTTAATAATAAAAAAGGGATTAGCTATAACCACTATATCATTTATATCAACAGTGTATAGATACTAACGAAAAATAATATAGGTGGTTATAAGGGGCAGAAAAGACCATCCAGAAGGGGAAACAACGCGGCAGAGGCATCCACTGCCTCTGCCGGCCGTTAGTGCAGGAAAAGCGCGCTTTTCCTGCCTGATACTGCACGATTACTTTTTGGCTTCAGTCCATTTACCGTCAATAAAGAAGGCTGACCAGCCGGTCGCTTTGCCCTCTTTTTCGGAAGCCACATACTGCTGTTTCGTTTTACGGCTAAAGCGCACCAGCGTTTTATTACCTTCCGGATCCTGCTGCGGCGCATCGGCGAGATAGCGCAGTTTTTCCGGCAGACGATCGCGGAAGCGGTACAGCTCTTCCACCAGCGGCGCACGCGTTTCCCGTGATTTCGGGAAGGTGTTGGCCGCCAGGAAGACACCCGCCGCCCCGTCGCGCAACACAAAGTACGCGTCAGACTTCTCGCACGGCAGCTCCGGCAGCGGCACCGGATCTTCCTTCGGCGGAGCCACTTCGCCGTTGCGCAGGATCTTACGCGTGTTCTTACACTCGTCGTTGGTACAGGCCATGTACTTGCCGAAACGCCCCATTTTCAGGTGCATTTCAGAACCGCACTTCTCGCACTCCACTACCGGACCGTCATAGCCCTTGATGCGGAACTCGCCCTCTTCAATCTCATAGCCGTCACAGGTCGGGTTATTACCACACACGTGCAGTTTACGCTTAGGATCGATAAGGTAGCTGTCCATTGCGGTCCCGCACTTCTGACAGCGACGTTTGGCACGCAGCGCGTTGGTTTCCGCGTCATCGCCTTCCAGCACGTTGAGGACTTCGTTTTCCGGCACCAGGTTGATGGTGGTTTTGCAACGCTCTTTCGGCGGCAGAGCATAGCCCGAACAGCCGAGGAAAACACCGGTGCTGGCGGTACGGATGCCCATTTTACGTCCACAGGTCGGGCAGTCGATGCTGGTAAGCACCATCGGGTTCGGCTGCATGCCGCCCTCTTCCGGATCTTTCTCTGCGGTCTCCAGCTGAGTGGTAAAATCGCCGAAGAAGTGGTTTAGCACCTCTTTCCATTCGGCCTGGTGGTTGGCTACCTGGTCGAGACGATCTTCCATCTGCGCGGTGAAGTCGTAGTTCATCAGATCGCGGAAGTTTTCTTCCAGCCGATCGGTGACGATTTCGCCCATTTTCTCCGCATAGAAACGACGGTTTTCCACCCGCACGTAGCCGCGATCCTGAATGGTCGAGATGATCGAAGCGTAGGTGGAAGGACGGCCGATACCGCGTTTTTCCAGCTCTTTGACCAGCGAAGCTTCGCTGAAGCGCGCCGGCGGCTTGGTAAAGTGCTGCGCAGGCGTCAGCTCCACCAGGCTCAGGCGGTCGCCCTGTTTAACCACCGGCAACGTCCGGTCTTCATCGCCCTTGCGCAGCGCCGGCATCACTTTGGTCCAGCCGTCGAAACGTAAGGTACGACCGCGCGCTTTCAGTTTGAAATCGCCCGCCGCCACGGTCAACGTGGTGGAATCGTATTGCGCCGGCGTCATCTGACAGGCGACAAACTGGCGCCAGATCAGCTGATAGAGCTTCTGCGCATCGGCTTCCATATCTTTCAGCGTTTCCGCCAGCACGCTCACATCAGAAGGACGAATCGCTTCGTGCGCTTCCTGCGAGTTTTCTTTGCTGGCGTACTGGTTAGCGCTCTCCGGCAGATATTTTTTGCCAAAGTTGTCGCTGATATAACCGCGAACCATGTTCAGCGCGTCCTGACTCAGGTTGGTGGAGTCGGTACGCATATAGGTGATGTGCCCCGCCTCATAGAGACGTTGAGCCATCATCATGGTCTTTTTCACGCCGAAGCCGAGACGGGTGCTGGCCGCCTGCTGCAGCGTGGAGGTGATGAACGGCGCGCCCGGCTTGCTGCTGGTCGGCTTGTCTTCTCGCTCCAGCACGCTGTAGCTGGCTTTTTCCAGCAGCGATACCGCCGCCATGGTCTCATCACGGCTGACCGGACGGAACGGCTTATCGTCTTTGTGAGTCACCTGCAGAGGCAGCGCGTCGCCGCCCGGCGTGGTGGTGCTGGCATCAACTTCCCAGTACTCTTCCGGGACGAAGGCTTTGATTTCACGCTCACGTTCCACCACCAGGCGGACCGCAACGGACTGCACGCGCCCGGCAGAAAGACCACGGGCAATTTTCTTCCACAGCAGCGGCGAGACCATATAGCCCACCACGCGGTCCATAAAGCGGCGCGCCTGCTGGGCGTTAACCCGATCGATATTCAGTTCGCCCGGCTTTTCGAAGGCCTGACGAATAGCGTTTTTGGTGATCTCATTGAACACCACGCGGCTGTAACGCTGTTCATCGCCGCCGATCACTTCCCGCAGGTGCCAGGCAATGGCTTCCCCTTCGCGGTCAAGGTCGGTTGCGAGATAGATGTGGTCAGCTTTTTCCGCCAACTGTTTGAGTTCTGAAACTACCTTTTCTTTACCCGGAAGTACTTCATAGTGCGCATTCCAGTCATGCCATGGGTCCACGCCCATGCGGTTAACCAGAGCACCACGTTCGTCCTTTTTAGGCTTTTTAGCCCCTTTGGTGGCGGTAGAGTCGGTGCTCTTTTTGGAAGCTGATCCACTGGTCGGCAAATCGCGGATATGACCGACGCTGGATTTCACCACGTAGTCATTACCCAGATACTTATTGATCGTTTTGGCTTTTGCCGGGGACTCAACGATAACGAGAGCTTTACCCATATTCACCTTTACCTAATTTGATTCATCCAGGAATACATCGCACATTCATACACCCTCCACTGGCGACTGCCTCATATGTTGCGGCACCGTCGGTGAATATCAACCCTGAACACCCGCTTCATCTCCGTAAAACCAGGCGTTTGAGTTTGCTGACTTTTTTTCGTCAGGTGACATAGCACGAAGAATTTTTGGCCGAATGTCAAGCAAATCTGTTGCCAGATCGCCGAAAGCGTCACACTGTACCTGATAAAATTCGTTACGCAACTTTATTAGCATGCAAAAGCGAAACCCGCCAGTAAACGGCTGTTTCTCCACTGGTTACGATTACCCCTGTTTTGTCCATGGAAAATTTGCCCCACGCCGCCGCGCGGCGTAAACTACGCGCGGAGAAAAAGAGGAGTCCGTTATGCAAGGTACAACCCAACCTATCGATCGCCAGACGCTGCTCGAAAAAGCCAACAAACTTATTCGCGAACATGAGGATACGTTAGCCGGTATCGAAGCCACCGACGTCGTTCAGCGCAACAATGTCCTGGTGTTTAGCGGTGAGTTTTATCTTGACGAGCAGGGTTTACCGACGCCGAAGAGTACGGCGGTATTTAACATGTTTAAGTACCTCGCCCACGAGCTGTCGGACAAGTATCACCTGGTCGATTAAGGCCGGTGGAAACGATAACGCGAGGCCCTGGCCTCGCGTTATGTTGTTTACATCAGCGGTTTCTGACCGCGCTGCCACCAGCGCAGCAGAAGTCGATCGGCGCTCTCCGCGGCGCTACCAGTGAAGCGGTCGAGCATTTTTTTACGCTGTTGATAACGCACCCCGATCACCTCGTGGCTCTCCATGAGCCCCAGCAACAGCTCATCGCTGGTTTCAACCGCATCCACCAGCCCTTTTTCCAGCGCCTGCACCCCGTACCAGTGCTCGCCGGTAGCTACCTGCTCAATATCAAGTCCAGGACGCATCCGATGGACGAAATCCTTGAACAGATGGTGCGTCTCATTGAGATCCTCACGGAACTTGCGCCGCCCTTCTTCGGTATTTTCGCCCAGCATAGTGAGCGTCCGTTTGTACTGCCCGGCGGTATGCAGTTCGATATCAATATCTTTGTTCTTCAGGAAGCGATGGAGGTTAGGGATCTGCGCCACCACGCCAATGGAGCCAAGGATCGCAAACGGCGCCGACACAATTTTGTTGGCCACGCAAGCCATCATATAGCCGCCGCTGGCCGCCACTTTGTCAACCGCCACCGTCAGCGGGATCTGTTTGTCGCGCAACCGCTGCAGCTGAGAGGCTGCCAGTCCGTAACCGTGTACCACCCCGCCGGGGCTTTCCAGACGAATCACCACCTGGTCACGCGCTTTCGCCGCCGCCAGCACCGCCGTGATCTCTTCCCGCAGGCTGTTGACCTCATGGGCATCCATGCTGCCTTTGAAATCCAGCACCCAGGCGCGCGGCTTGCCTTCCGGCTCCACGTTACCCAGCTTCGCCCGCGCTTTCGCGGCCTTCGCCTCTTGTTTTTGCTTTTTTTTCTGCGCCTTATGCCACTGTTTCTGCTGCGGGCCGTCAAGCAGCGCCACCGCCAGCGATTCCTTCATCTCTTTGTAATGCTCGCTAAGATTGGTCACCCGCAGTTCGCCGCGCTGCTTCTTACGCTGGGCCAGGTTGACGATAATAGCGGCAATCACCGCGATAGCGACGACAACCGTCGCGATCTTGGCTAAAAATAAGCCGTACTGAGCAAGTAATTCCACGTTTTCACCTTGTGTAAAGCACTGACGTTGCTGCACAGTGTACATCAGCCCCTGACGAGAAGTCTTTGTGCTTTGTGTCTTGTGCGCAGCGGATTCCGTTTTTTTTCAGCGAGGCTGAAATCGTTGCAAGATATTAATTTTCTGAATACTTTCCGCTTCGCCGATTGCAATGGCGAGCACTTTCAGGCATAACAGCGCAAAAGTGAGATACCAAAAATGAAGCGCGATCGGGAACCGATCGCCCAAGGAGTCGCCGTGCATTATCAACCGCAACGCCACTTGCTGAAAGATCGCATCATCCTGGTCACCGGCGCCAGCGACGGGATTGGTCGTGAAGCGGCCCTGACCTACGCGCGCTATAGCGCCAGCGTGATTCTGCTTGGCCGCAACGACGAAAAACTGCGCGCCGTCGCCCAGGAGATTGAACGCGAGGGCGGCATTCCCGCCCGCTGGTTTACCCTCGACCTGCTAACCTGCACGCCGCAGGCGTGCCAGCAGCTGGCGCAGCAGATAAGTATGCACTATCCCCGTCTTGACGGCGTGCTGCACAACGCCGGCCTGCTCGGCGACATCTGCCCCATGGACGAGCAGAAGCCGGAGGTCTGGCAGCAGGTGATGCAGGTGAACGTCAATGGCACTTTTATGCTGACCCAGGCGCTTCTTCCTTTATTACTCCGTTCGGATGCGGGCTCGCTGGTCTTCACTTCGTCCAGCGTTGGTCGTCAGGGCCGCGCCAACTGGGGCGCCTATGCGGTCTCCAAATTCGCCACCGAAGGGATGATGCAGGTGCTGGCCGACGAGTACCAAAGCCGTCATCTGCGGGTGAACTGCATCAACCCCGGCGGCACCCGCACCGGGATGCGCGCCAGCGCCTTCCCGACGGAAGATCCGCTAAAACTGAAGACCCCCGCTGACATTATGCCCGTCTATCTATGGCTGATGGGTGACGACAGTCGCCGCAAGACGGGAATGACCTTTGACGCCCAACCGGGCCGTAAGCCAGGAATTGCCCAATGAGTGATGAACGCTACCGCGAACGCCAGCAGCGGCTGAAAGATAAAGTTGACGCCCGGGTGGCGGCAGCCCAGGACGAACGCGGCATTGTGATGGTCTTTACCGGCAACGGCAAAGGCAAAACCACCGCCGCCTTTGGCACCGCGACCCGCGCCGTCGGCCACGGCAAAAAAGTCGGCGTGATCCAGTTTATTAAGGGGACCTGGCCTAACGGTGAGCGTAACCTGCTGGAACCCCACGGCGTCGAATTTCAGGTGATGGCGACAGGCTTCACCTGGAACACCCAGGATCGCGACAGCGACACCGCCGCCTGTCTGGCGGTCTGGGAGCATGCCCGCCGTATGCTGGCTGACGACCAGCTCGATCTGGTGCTGCTGGATGAGCTGACTTACATGGTGGCGTACGATTACCTGCCGCTGGAGTCGGTGCTAAGCGCCCTGCGTGAGCGTCCTGCCCATCAGTCGGTGATCATTACCGGCCGCGGCTGCCATCGCGATATTATTGAACTGGCGGATACCGTCAGCGAACTGCGTCCGGTCAAGCATGCGTTTGATGCCGGGATTAAAGCGCAGATGGGAATTGACTACTGAGGGCCTGATACGGCGAAAGGCAGTACGCGTTCCGGCGGCACTCCACCGGAACGCACAACATTAACCGTTGGTCTTATTGCGAGTACTGGAACGACGGTTGCTGTTGTTACCCTGGCGCGGGTTAGCGCTGGTCTGGCTGTGACGCTTCACCGCCCGACGGATCTGATTGGCTTTCATCCGGCGACGGTCTTTCTCGACGGCAACTTTAGAACTGGTTTCCGGCGTCAGCTCCACCAGCTCGCGCAGGTAGTTGGTCTGCGCCAGGTCCAGTTCGGTATAGCCGCCGCGCGGCAGGCCTTTCGGCAGCAGAATATCGCCATAGCGCACGCGGATCAGACGGCTGACCTGCACGCCGACCGCTTCCCACAGGCGACGCACTTCGCGGTTACGCCCTTCGGTCAGGGTGACGTTGTACCACTGGTTAATCCCTTCACCGCCGGTGAATTTGATGGTTTTAAATGCTGCCGGACCATCTTCTAACTGCACGCCGCGAGACAGCTGACGCAGCTTATCATCATCCACCTGGCCGAAAACGCGAACGGCGTACTCACGCTCGACTTCACGGCTCGGATGCATCAGGCGGTTTGCCAGTTCGCCATCGGTGGTGAACAGCAGCAGGCCACAGGTGTTCACGTCCAGACGGCCAACGGCAATCCAGCGCGCGCCGCGCAGTTTTGGCAGGCGATCAAACACCGTCGGGCGCCCTTCCGGATCGTTACGGGTGCACAGCTCGCCTTCCGGCTTATAGTAAGCCAGCACGCGACAGATCTGCTCAGCAGACTCTTTCACCGAGATCAGATGACCATCGATACGAATTTTTAAACCGGGGACGATTTCCACACGATCGCCGAGGGTGGCGATTTTTCCGTCGACGCTGACGCGGCCAGCTTCGATTTTCGCTTCAATTTCACGGCGGGAGCCGTGGCCGGCGCGGGCCAGCACTTTTTGCAGTTTCTCGCTCATTGAGCTTCCTTAAGGTGTCGCCTTCCCAGGCGTCTGGTATGCTTTATGAAACAATGAGGCCTGTATGAACAACTCATTGTTACGTATATACTTTTTACGTAAAGTCTCGCTGGCATGCGCAAAACATTCACCGCGAGCCCGTAATCGTGGCCGAACATACTACACTAACTTCGTCGGGAAAGCTTCTGTTCGCCGTATCGCACCTTGAGTATGGAACAGATTTTCCTCATTCTCCTGTGCGCCTTCACACATAGAGATCTTTACCGGACAGTGCTCCTCCTCACTGCGCGCCCTTCTCAACAACAGCCGGGCGCTGGCCGAGCAGCCAGTCGCGAAAACAGCGGTTGGCAGGCGCCAGCAGCGCGGTCTCGTGGTAAACCAGATGATAGGCCAGCGGACAGGCGATGGGCTGCGCCAGAGGATTAACCAGCCGCCCCTGCGTCAGCGCAGACGCTATGAATGAACGTCGCAGTAATGCCATCCCCATACCAGCGAACGCCGCCTCCGTCACGCCGTTGGAATCAGTGAACACCGGACCGCGGCGCGCGCGGTCCGGCTCCAGCCCCACGGCCTCACACCACAGTGCCCAGTCTTCACGATGCTCATCGTGCAGCAGCGGATACTGCAGCAGATCGCCCGCACCGGCGAGGGACCGGCGCGGAGCAATCAGTTGCGGACTGCAGACCGGGATAAGGTCGTCATCCAGCAGGCGGTAAGCCTGCAGTTCCGGCCAGCCGCCGACACCATGACGCACGGCAAAATCGATCCCTTCACTCACCAAATCTACTCGTCGGTTGGTGGTGCCGATCTGGATCTCAATCTTTGGATAACGTCGTTCAAAATCAGCCAGCCGCGGCAGCAGCCACTGAATGGCGAAGCCGCTGGTACAGCTGAGCGTCACCTTTTCTGGCCCCGCGGGCACCTGCAGGCGCTGGGTGGCGGCGGCTATCTGGAGAAAGGCGGGCTGAACGGCCCGCAGGTAGATCTCCCCCACCTCCGTTAACTGTAACTGTCGGGGAGTACGAATAAAAAGCGGGGTATTCAGCGCTTCCTCGAGGCGGGCAATTTGCTGGCTGACGGCGCTTGCCGTAACGCAAAGCTCACTGGCGGCCTGCTTCAGACTAAGCAGCCGTGCCGCCGCTTCAAAGCAGCGCAGCGCATTCAGCGGTGGAAGTTTCATCGACATGGCATCTCAGTTAAGAATAACTTAATCATGTAAGCATAACGCGTTTGTCGGACGCTGCACGTGAGTTCTACAGTTGACTTCCTTCGTGAATACAAGGAGTCAATCATGCGTGTTATCGACTATGGCCGCCTGCTGCTGCTCGCCGCTCTCTGGGGCGCCAGTTTTTTGTTTATGCGCATCACCACCCCGGCCTTCGGGGCGATGACCAGCGCTTTTCTTCGCGTACTGTTTGCCGCTATCGCGCTCGGGCTGTTACTCGGCGTGCAGGGTAAATGGAGCGGGTATCAGGGAAAATTCATATCCACTCTGAAGCTGGGGGTCATTAATTCAGGCCTTCCTTTTCTGATGTACTGCCTTGCCGCACAGTGGCTGCCGGCAGGGTACTCCGCCACGCTCAACGCCACGGCGCCGATGATGGGAATGCTTATCGGCGCGTTATGCTTTGCGGAACCGTTAACCCTGCGCAAAGGCGGCGGCGCGTTACTGGGCGCCATTGGCGTGGCAGTCATTGCGCGCCCAACCTCCAGCCTCAGCGCCGCCCTCCTGCTGCCGGGGATCGGGGCCTGCCTGATCGCGACCGCCTGTTACGGTCTGGCCGGCTTCCTGACCCGCAGTTGGATCCAGCAGCGGGGCGGCCTTGAGGCTGAGCGCGTCGCGTTGGGCAGCCAGGTCGGCGCCACGCTGTTTCTGTTGCCTTTCTTTCTCTGGTCAGGCTGGTATGGTCCGGTCATAGACTGGCGACAGAGCCTGCCGTGGATAGCGATAGTCATGCTGGGCGTGGTCTGTACAGCAGCAGGGTATATTCTCTATTTTCGCCTGATTGCTGATATAGGACCGCTGCGTTCGCTGTCCGTGACCTTTTTGATCCCACCTTTTGCGGCGCTGTGGGGCTATTTGTGTCTCGGAGAAACCATACAAAAAGGGCTGATTCTCGGCGCACTGCTGATCGGTCTGGCGCTGTGGTTGATTGTCGTGCCGTCAGGAAGGAAACGCGGGGTGCCGGGCGGAGCATGAACCACCGCCCGACGATGACGATCAGAGGAAAGGCTTCACGTCGCCGACGCCTTCGCGCAGCACCACCGGGGTATCTTCCGTCAGGTCAATAACCGTGGTCGGCTGCTGCCCAAGGAAGCCGCCGTGAATGATGAGGTCCACCACTTTCTCCAGACGATCTTTGATCTCTTCCGGGTCGGACTCGGTAAAGTCACTGCCAGGCAGCATCAGCGACGTGGACAGCATCGGTTCGCCTAAAGTTTCGAGCAACGCCTGAGCAATAGGGTTAGACGGGACGCGCATGCCGATGGTTTTACGTTTCTCCTGCAGCAGCCGGCGCGGCACTTCTTTGGTCCCCTTGAGGATAAAGGTGTAGTTGCCCGGCGTGTTGTTTTTCATCAGACGAAACGCCACGTTGTCGACAAAAGCGTAGGTTGAGAGCTCGGACAAATCGCGGCACATCAGGGTAAAGTTGTGGCCGTCCGGCAACTGACGGATACGGCAGATCCGCTCCATCGCGCCCTTGTCTTCAATTTTGCAGCCCAGGGCGTAGCCGGAGTCGGTAGGATAAACGATCACCCCGCCCTTACGCACAATCTCCACCGCCTGGTTAATCAACCGCGCCTGCGGGTTATCCGGATGGATATAAAAAAACTGGCTCATACTTCCCTCTCAATTTTTATTTGGCGGCCGCTTCCCAGCTGTGCCAGACGCCTTCCACGCCGGCAGGAAGCCAGAGCTTACGGCCAAGCTCGATCCACGCACAGGGCTGATGAAAATCGGAGCCCTGTGACGCCAGCAGACCAAACTGTACGGCCTGGGTGGCCAGCTGGGCGCGTTCATGGGGCGCCTGCTGACACTGGGCCACTTCCATGGCATCACCGCCCTGCTCGCTAAAGTGGGCCAACAGCCGCTTCAACCACTTGGCGGAGAGATCGTAGCGCCCGGGATGGGCTATCACCGCCTTGCCGCCAGAATGATGAATGACATCAATCGCTTGTTTTATTGTACACCACTGCGGCGGCACGTAACCGGTTTTCCCGCGGGCAAGGTATTTTTTGAAGACCTCCGCCATGTTTTTCGCATGGCCGGCCTCCACCAGAAAACGGGCAAAATGGCCGCGGGTGACGGCGCCACCGTCCGCCAGCCGCAGCGCCCCTTCCCAGGCGCCAGGGATGCGCGCCTTCTCCAGACGCTCGGCAATCATCTGGCCCCGCAGCTGGCGTCGCGCTTTCTGCTCCTCCAGCAGCGCGGTCATCGTCGGGTGCGCAATATCAATATTCAGACCCACGATATGTATTTCGTGATTCTCCCAAAGCGTCGAAATCTCGACGCCGTTTACCAGCGTTAAGGGTAATCCGGCACGGGCGATCTCTTCCCGGGCGGCCGGGATCGCCGCCACGCTGTCATGGTCGGTGATCGCCAGGGTGCCTACGCGCATCTCATGGGCGCGATGGACCAGTTCCTGCGGAGTCAGCCGCCCGTCAGAGGCGGTGGTATGGCTGTGCAGATCGTAAATCACTGCGTATTGGCTGTCGCTCAAAAGGACTCCTGCTGGACATCAACGTAAATAAGCGCATTATCATACCGACAGGCAGAGAAAATCTGCAAACAAGGGTTGACTTTATTCCATTGAACTAGTTAACTAGTACGCAAGTTCACATGAAGGGGTATCACGATGAAAATGCACTTTATCACTCTGCACAGCTGGTGGCGCACCTCCTGATAACGGGCGGCGTGATCGCGTTTTGCATTCAGCATACAGATACCCGGCCCGCCAATGAGCGGGCTTTTTATTGGACAAAAAATAATACGAACAGGCGAGAACAATAATGCAAACATCCAAACCGGCACTCGAGCTTCTCACCAGCGACGCCATCTACCGGGAGAACCCGACGGCGTTATTCCACCAACTGTGTGGCGCCCGTCCGGCCACGCTGCTGCTGGAATCCGCTGATATCGACAGCAAAGATGACTTAAAAAGCCTGCTGCTGGTCGACAGCGCGCTGCGCATCACCGCTCTTGGTGACACTGTCACTATTCAGGCACTTTCCGCTAACGGCGCCGCGCTGCTGGAACTGCTGGACGGCGCGCTGCCCTCCGGGATCGCCAATCAGCGCCAGCCCAACGGCCGCATCCTGACCTTCCCCGCGGTCAGCACCCTGCTCGATGAAGACGCCCGCCTCTGCTCACTGTCGGTGTTTGACGCCTTCCGTCTCCTGCAGGAGCTGGTGACCGTCCCGGCCAACGAGCGTGAAGCGATGTTCTTCGGCGGCCTGTTCGCCTATGACCTGGTCGCCGGCTTTGAAGATCTTCCACCGCTGCAGAGCGACACCGCCTGCCCGGACTACTGCTTTTATCTGGCAGAAACTCTGCTGGTCATCGACCATCAGACCAAGCATACCCGCATTCAGGCCAGCCTGTTCACCCCGCTGGAGAGTGAAAAACAGCGCCTGGAGCAGCGCCTGAGCCAGCTGCGTCAGCAACTGAACGAGCCGCCGGCGCCGCTGCCGGTTACCACTGTGGCCGAAATGCAGTGCGACGTTGACCAGAGCGATGAAGAGTACGGTGCGGTGGTGCGCAAAATGCAGCGCGCGATCCGCGCCGGGGAAATCTTCCAGGTGGTTCCTTCCCGTCGCTTCTCGCTGCCCTGCCCGTCGCCGCTGGCCGCTTATGATGTGCTGAAGAAGAGCAACCCCAGCCCGTACATGTTCTTTATGCAGGACAACGATTTCACCCTGTTCGGCGCCTCGCCGGAGAGTTCGCTGAAATATGACGCCGTCAGCCGTCAGATTGAGATCTACCCTATCGCCGGCACCCGGCCACGCGGCCGCCGCGCCGACGGTTCGCTGGATCGCGATCTTGACAGCCGCATCGAACTGGAAATGCGCACCGACCATAAAGAGCTTTCCGAACACCTGATGCTGGTGGATCTGGCGCGTAATGACCTGGCCCGCATCTGTACCCCGGGCAGCCGCTATGTCGCCGATTTAACGAAGGTTGACCGTTACTCCTTCGTGATGCATCTGGTCTCCCGCGTGGTCGGCGAACTGCGTCAGGACCTCGATGTGCTGCACGCCTACCGCGCCTGCATGAACATGGGCACCCTCAGCGGCGCACCGAAGGTCCGCGCCATGCAGCTGATTGCCGCCGCCGAAGGTAAACGCCGCGGCAGCTACGGCGGCGCGGTGGGCTATTTCACCGCCCACGGCGACCTCGACACCTGCATCGTCATCCGTTCCGCCTACGTGCAGGAGGGTATCGCTACCGTCCAGGCCGGAGCCGGCATTGTGCTCGACTCGGTTCCCCAGTCGGAAGCGGATGAGACCCGAAATAAAGCCCGCGCGGTGCTGCGCGCCATTGCCCAGGCCCATCACGCGAAGGAGATTTTCTGATGGCTGACATTCTGCTGCTCGATAATATCGATTCTTTCACCTATAACCTGGCAGACCAGCTGCGGGCCAATGGTCATAACGTGGTGATTTACCGTAACTCCGTCCCGGCGCAGGCGCTGATTGAGCGTCTGGGCACCATGGACAACCCGGTGCTGATGCTCTCCCCGGGCCCGGGTACGCCGAGCGAAGCTGGCTGCATGCCGGAACTGCTGACCCGTATGCGTGGCAAGCTGCCGATCATCGGCATCTGCCTCGGTCATCAGGCTATTGTCGAAGCCTACGGCGGCTATGTCGGCCAGGCGGGCGAGATCCTCCATGGCAAAGCATCCAGCATTGAGCACGACGGCCAGGCCATGTTTGCCGGTCTGGCTAACCCACTGCCGGTGGCGCGTTACCACTCGCTGGTTGGCAGCAATATTCCCGCCGGGCTGACGATTAACGCCAATTTCAACGGTATGGTGATGGCGGTGCGTCACGATGCGGACCGGGTGTGCGGCTTCCAGTTCCATCCGGAATCGATCCTTACCACTCAGGGCGCACGGCTGCTGGAGCAGACCCTGGCCTGGGCGCTGCAGAAGCTGGAGCACACTAACACCCTCCAGCCGATCCTTGAGAAGCTCTATCAGGCGGAAACCCTGAGCCAGCAGGAGAGCCACCAGCTGTTCTCCGCCGTCGTGCGCGGTGAAGTGAAGCCTGAGCAACTGGCCGCCGCGCTGGTCAGTATGAAAGTGCGCGGCGAGCAGCCGCAGGAAATTGCCGGCGCCGCCACCGCGCTGCTGGAAAACGCCGCGCCGTTCCCGCGCCCGGACTACCTGTTTGCCGACATCGTCGGCACCGGTGGCGACGGCAGCAACAGCATCAATATCTCCACCGCCAGCGCCTTTGTCGCTGCGGCCTGTGGATTGAAAGTGGCGAAACACGGTAACCGCAGCGTCTCCAGTAAATCAGGCTCTTCTGACCTGCTGGCGGCCTTCGGCATCAATCTCGATATGAACGCCGATAAATCCCGCGCGGCGCTCGATGAGCTGGGGGTTTGTTTCCTGTTCGCGCCGAAATACCACACCGGTTTCCGCCACGCGATGCCGGTCCGTCAGCAGCTGAAGACCCGCACCCTGTTTAACGTGCTGGGGCCGCTGATCAACCCGGCGCATCCGCCGCTGGCGCTGATTGGCGTCTACAGCCCGGAACTGGTGTTGCCGATCGCCGAGACCCTGCGCGTGCTGGGCTATCAGCGCGCGGCGGTGGTGCACAGCGGTGGGATGGATGAAGTCTCGCTGCATGCGCCCACGGTGGTGGCCGAACTGCATAACGGGGAAATCAAAAGCTATCAGCTGACCGCTGACGACTTCGGCCTGACGCCTTACCATCAGGCGCAGCTGGCGGGCGGCACGCCGGAAGAAAATCGTGACATTCTGACGCGCTTGCTACAAGGTAAAGGTGAAGCCGCTCACGAAGCCGCCGTCGCCGCCAACGTCGCCATGTTGATGCGTTTACACGGGCATGAAGATCTGAAAGCTAACGCTCAGCAGGTACTGGATGTGCTGCACAGCGGCGCGGCCTATGACAGAGTGACCGCCTTAGCGGCAAGAGGGTAAAGAATGCAGACCGTTTTAGCAAAAATCGTTGCCGACAAAGCGATTTGGGTAGAAGCCCGCAAACAACAACAACCGTTAGCCAGTTTTCAGAATGAAGTGGTCCCGACGCAGCGCAATTTCTATGACGCGCTGGCCGGCACCCGCACCGCGTTTATTCTCGAGTGCAAAAAGGCCTCGCCGTCGAAGGGGTTGATTCGCGAAGATTTCGATCCGGCGGCGATCGCCAGCATCTACAAACACTACGCCTCGGCGATCTCAGTGCTGTGTGATGAGAAATATTTCCAGGGCAGTTTCGATTTTCTGCCGATCGTCAGCAAGGTCGCGCCGCAGCCGATCCTGTGTAAGGACTTCACCATCGACCCTTACCAGATCTACCTGGCGCGCTACTATCAGGCCGATGCCTGCCTGCTGATGCTCTCGGTGCTCGACGATGAGCAGTACCGCCAGCTCTCCGCGGTGGCGCACAGCCTGAATATGGGCGTGCTGACCGAAGTCAGCAATGAAGAGGAGCTGGAGCGCGCCATCGCCCTGAAGGCGAAGGTGGTGGGCATTAACAACCGCGACCTGCGCGATATGTCGATTGACCTTAACCGCACCCGTCAGCTGGCGGCGCGTCTCGGCCCGGATGTCACGGTGATCAGCGAATCCGGCATCCATACCTATGCTGAAGTGCGCGAGCTGAGCCACTTCGCCAACGGCTTCCTGATCGGCTCCGCCCTGATGGAACAGGCGGATCTGGAAGCGGCGGTTAAACGCGTGCTGCTCGGCGAGAATAAAGTGTGCGGCCTGACGCGCCCGCAGGATGCCCAGGTGGCCTGGGAGTCCGGCGCCATCTACGGTGGCCTGATTTTCGTCCCGACTTCGCCGCGGGCGGTGAATGACGCCCAGGCCAAAGCGGTGATCGCCGCTGCGCCGCTGCAGTACGTCGGCGTGTTTCGCAATGCGCCGCTGGACGAGGTGGTCGCCCGCGCGCAGGCTCTGGGGCTGGCCGCCGTCCAGCTGCACGGTGATGAGGACCAGGCCTATATCGACGCGCTGCGCGACGCCCTCGCGGACAACGTCCGTATCTGGAAAGCGCTGAGCGTTGGTGAAACCCTCCCGGCCCGTACTCTCCGCCATGTCGACAAGTACCTGTTCGACAACGGCCAGGGCGGCAGCGGCCAGCGCTTTGACTGGAGCCTGCTGCAGGGCCAGGATCTGCGCAACGTCATGCTGGCGGGTGGCCTGGGTGCCGATAACTGTGTGGAAGCGGCCAAAAGCGGCTGTGCCGGACTCGATTTCAATTCAGGCGTAGAGTCGCAACCCGGGATTAAAGACGCCAGCAAACTGGCCTCCGTATTCCAGACGCTGCGCGCATATTAAGGAGCAATAATGAGCACTTTACTGAACCCCTACTTCGGCGAATTCGGCGGCATGTATGTGCCGCAGATCCTGATGCCCGCCCTGCGCCAGCTGGAAGAAGCCTTTGTCAGCGCGCAGAAGGACCCGGCCTTTCAGGCGGAATTCACTGACCTGCTGAAAAACTACGCCGGACGTCCGACGGCCCTGACCAAATGCCGGAATCTGACCGAAGGTACTCGCACCACCCTGTACCTGAAACGCGAAGATCTGCTGCACGGCGGCGCGCACAAAACCAACCAGGTGCTGGGCCAGGCCCTGCTGGCCAAACGGATGGGTAAAACCGAAATTATCGCCGAGACCGGCGCCGGTCAGCACGGGGTCGCCTCAGCGCTGGCCAGCGCCCTGCTCGGCCTGAAATGCCGTATCTACATGGGCGCCAAGGACGTCGAGCGCCAGTCGCCGAACGTCTTCCGTATGCGCCTGATGGGTGCCGAGGTGATCCCGGTGCACAGCGGCTCCGCCACGCTGAAAGATGCCTGTAATGAGGCGCTGCGCGACTGGTCTGGTAGCTACGAGAAGGCGCACTATATGCTGGGCACCGCCGCCGGTCCGCATCCGTTCCCGACCATTGTACGTGAATTCCAGCGCATGATTGGCGAAGAGACTAAAGCGCAGATCCTCGAAAAAGAGGGACGTCTGCCGGACGCGGTGATCGCCTGCGTTGGCGGTGGGTCAAACGCCATCGGCATGTTTGCCGACTTTATTGATGAAACCAACGTCGGCCTGATCGGCGTGGAACCGGCCGGGCACGGTATCGAAAGCGGCGAGCACGGCGCGCCGCTGAAGCATGGCCGCGTGGGGATCTACTTCGGTATGAAGTCGCCGATGATGCAAACCGCCGACGGCCAGATCGAAGAGTCTTACTCCATTTCCGCCGGGCTGGACTTCCCGTCCGTTGGGCCGCAGCACGCGTTTCTGAACAGCACCGGTCGCGCTGAGTATGTGTCGATCACCGACAACGAAGCGCTGGACGCGTTTAAAGCGCTCTCCCGCCACGAAGGGATTATCCCGGCGCTGGAGTCCTCTCACGCTCTGGCCCACGCGCTGAAGATGATGCGCGAGAACCCGGAAAAAGAGCAGCTGCTGGTGGTTAACCTCTCCGGTCGCGGCGACAAAGACATTTTCACCGTACATGACATCCTGAAAGCGCGAGGGGAAATCTGATGGAACGCTATGAGACGCTGTTTGCCCAACTGAAAAATCGCCAGGAAGGCGCCTTCGTTCCCTTTGTCACCCTTGGCGATCCGGGACCGGAGCAGTCGCTGAAAATTATCGATGCGCTGATCGAAGGCGGCGCCGATGCCCTTGAGCTGGGGATCCCTTTCTCCGACCCGCTGGCGGACGGCCCGACCATCCAGGGCGCGGCCCTGCGCGCCTTCGCCGCGGGAGTGACCCCGGCGCAGTGCTTTGAGATGCTGGCGGCGATCCGCCAGAAGCATCCGACCATCCCAATCGGCCTGCTGATGTACGCCAACCTCGTCTTCAGCCCGGGCATCGATGCGTTCTATGCCCAGTGCGCCCGCGTTGGCGTCGACTCGGTGCTGGTGGCCGACGTGCCGGTGGAAGAGTCCGCCCCGTTCCGCCAGGCGGCGATGCGCCATAACATCGCGCCGATTTTCATCTGCCCGCCCAATGCGGATGACGATTTACTGCGCCAGATTGCCTCTTATGGCCGCGGCTACACCTATCTGCTGTCGCGCGCCGGGGTGACGGGTGCGGAAAATCGCGCCGCGCTGCCGCTGCACCACCTGGTGGAGAAGCTGGCGGAATATCACGCCGCGCCGCCGCTGCAGGGCTTTGGTATCTCCGCGCCGGAGCAGGTGAGCGCCGCCATTGACGCCGGAGCCGCCGGGGCTATCTCCGGTTCCGCCATCGTCAAAATCATCGAACGCCACCTCGATGAGCCGCAGACCATGCTCGACGAACTGAAAGCCTTCGTCCAGAGCCTGAAGGCGGCGACCAAAACCGCCTGACCGTTAGCCGCCTGGTATTGCGCCAGGCGGCGATTTCCTCGCGTTACCTTCCCCTCCATGTCATCTTGCACGCCAACACATCAGACGGAACGATGATCGACACCTTGGCGCCAGGCGATGCGCTTTAACGTGGAAATGGATGGCGGGCGGATGCCGAAGATTTGAACTATGTTGAAAGGGAAAAATATCGCTCTCCCTGGCACAGGAGAGCGATACAGTCAGGCAATCAATATTGCCCGAATATCATTGACGTTGGTTAACGTCGGGCCGGTGATCAGCAAATCATTAAGCGCGTGAAAATAGCAGTAACTATCATGGCCATCCAGATATTGCACTGCATTAAGACCGCTCAGCTTGCCGCGCGCAAGCGTATCCGGGAAGACGATCGCACCTGCGGCATCTTCTGTGCCATCAATACCATCGCTATCTCCCGCCATGGCCCAGATACCGTGTTCCCCCTGGAGCGCACAGGCCAGACTGAGTAAAAACTCGGTATTGCGGCCCCCTTTTCCAGGCGGAGTGTGGTTTACTGTCACCGTGGTTTCGCCACCTGACAACAGTACAGCAGGCCCTGAAATCGGGTGACCATACTGCTTCGCCGATTTCGCCATACCGGCCATGACCACCGCCACTTCCCTGCTTTCACCTTCTATCGCATCCCCCAAAATAAGGGGGGTGAGCCCATGTTGTCGTGCGGCCAGCCCCGCCGCCGCTAACGCCATCGCCGGCGTGGCGATAAGCCTGACCTCGCCTGTCGCGGCGTTTTCCACCGGGCCGGCCGGCTGGTTTAGCCGTTCGCTAACGGGCTTCGGGATCGCAATGCCATACCGCTGCAGTACCCGGAGCGCATCACGTGGTGCGCTGTTATCGGCAACGGTGGGGCCAGACGCTACGTCCGTCGGATCATCGCCAGGCACATCGCTGATAATCAGTGATACGATGCGCGCCGGTTGCGCCATGGTCGCCAGCTTTCCGCCTTTCACCGCTGAGAGATGACGACGTACCAGATTCATCTCTTTGATGCTGGCCCCGCTATGGAGCAGGGCCCGGGTGATGGTCTGCTTATCTGCCAGCGTTAACCCCGGGGCGGGCAGCGCCATCAGCGCCGACCCTCCCCCTGAAATCAATGCCAGCACCAGATCATCGGCAGTTAAACCGCGCAGCGTCTCCACAATCAGCATTGCGGCAACCTCGCTCATGGCATCTGATACGGGATGAGCCGCCTCAATAATGCGGATGCGGCCCGCAGGAACCGCGTAACCGTAACGCGTCACCACCACACCCGACACCGCCACATCCGGCCAGGCTGCATCTACGGCAGCCGCCATTGCCGCGGATGCTTTACCCGCACCGATCACCACACAACGGCCGCGAGGTTTTTCCGGCAGGTTAGCCAGGGTCACCGGCCCGGCGCGGGCACTGTTGACCGCATGTTGAAAGATATCCTGCAGGATCTCTGCAGCCTGTTCGTTATTCATGGTTATGCGGTCTCGGCAATGTCAGCTTTAGCGTCAATGTAGTGCACCACGGCGCGTGTCACCTCCGCGGTATTGGCTGAGCCACCGACATCTGGCGTCAGAATGCCTTTTTCACACACATACTCAATGCTTTCCATAATCAGCGCAGCGGCATGGCGTTCGCCCAGATGTTCAAGCATCTGTACCGCGGTCCAGAAAGTGGCAATGGGGTTCGCAATCCCTTTGCCGGTGATATCGAATGCGGAACCATGGATCGGTTCGAACATGGAAGGGAAGCGGCGTTCAGGATCAATATTCGCGGTCGGCGCTACGCCCAGGCTACCCGCCAGCGCGCCAGCCAGATCGGAAAGGATATCGGCGTGCAGATTGGTGGCAACGATGGTATCCAGGGTCTGGGGATGCAACGTCATACGGTGCGTCATGGCATCGACCAACATTTTGTCCCACTGCACATCCGGGAATTCCTGCGCCACTTCAGCGGCAATCTCATCCCACATCACCATGCCATGGCGCTGGGCGTTGGATTTGGTTACCACGGTCAGCAGTTTACGTGGCCGAGACTGCGCCAGTCTGAAGGCATAGCGCATAATGCGCGTTACCCCAACACGGGTAAAGATTGCCACTTCGGTACCGACTTCTTCAGGTAAACCACGGTGCGCACGGCCGCCGTTACCAGAATATTCACCTTCAGAGTTTTCACGCACGATGACCCAGTCAAGATCGCCCGGCCCGCGGTTGCGCAGCGGTGAAGTGACGCCCGGCAGAATTTTGGTGGGTCGCACATTGGCGTACTGGTCAAAGCCCTGGCAAATAGGCAGCCGCAGGCCCCAGAGTGTGATGTGGTCAGGGACATCCGGTGCCCCCACCGCGCCGAAGTAAATGGCATCGAATGCTTTCAGCATGTTCAGTCCTTCTTCCGGCATCATCACGCCATGTTTTTTGTAATAGTCTGACCCCCAGTCAAAGGTCTCTATATCAAATTTCAGTTGCGGATCGTGGCGCGTCAGCGCGTGCAAGACTTCAATACCTGCCGAAATGACTTCCGGTCCGATACCGTCCGCAGGGATGGCAGCAATTTTGTAGTGACGCATCGTTACTTCTCCAGTTAATGAGTATGAGGATGTGGAAGCTCTGCCGTCGGCGATTTGTTCGCTCTGGCAGAAAGAATCACGACCACGAGGGCCGAGAGCGCCAGCAATCCGGCGACAAAATACAGGCCCCAGCTGTAGCTACCGGTTTGCTCGCGGATCACGCCAATCATCATCGGGCCGACGAAACCGCCGAGGTTGCCGATGGAGTTGATAGCGGCAATGCCAGCGGCCGCAGCCGGGCCGCTGAGGAACAGGGTTGGCATGCTCCACAGAGGGGGTTTTGATGCGCTAATCCCCACAGTGACCAGCGTTAAGGCAAGCATCACGGTAAACAATGTGCTGACATTACCGGCGTATATCAGCCCGGCAACCGCCAGCAGGCAGGCGCCAATGACGTGCCAGCTGCGCTCTTTGGTTCGATCGGAATGACGCGCCCAGAGGATCATGGCGATGACGCCGATCACCGCCGGAAAAGCGTTCAGGAAACCAATCTCCAGCGAGGAAGCACCGAAACTGCGAATGATTTGCGGGGACCAGATGCCAAGCGTATACAGCCCGGCTGAGGTACCGAAATAGACCAGCGCCAGCGCCAGGACGCGTATATCCGCTAGCCCTCGCCATGCACTGGAATGGCTCTGTTTTGCCGCCCGCGCCAGCTCCTCGTCTTGCATGGTGTTTTCCAGCCAGGCACGCTCTTGATCAGTTAGCCATTTGGCCTTGGCCGGACGATCCGTCAGGAAGAACAGAACCACAACACCGAGCACCAGCGCCGGGAAAGCTTCCAGTACAAACATCCACTGCCAGCCGGCGTAGCCGAGGAAGCCATGCATCTCGAGCAAAGCGGCCGAAACCGGCGATCCCAGTGCTGTCGACAGGGGAGCTGCAGCCATAAAGATGGCAGTGACCTGCGCACGCCTGGCGGCAGGAAACCAGTAGCTGAGATAGAGAATGATACCCGGGAAGAAACCGGCTTCCGCCACGCCGAGCAGAAAACGCAGAATGTAGAAGCTCGTCGTGCCCTGCACAAAAGCCATGCAGCCAGAGACGAATCCCCAGGTGATCATGACGCGGGCGATCCAGATGCGGGCGCCCACTTTATGGAGAATTAAGTTTGACGGCACCTCAAACAGAAAGTAACCCAGGAAGAAAATGCCGGCGCCCAGCCCAAAAACGGTGGGTGAAAACCCCAGGTCCTGGTTCATGGTCAGAGCGGCAAAGCCAATATTGACGCGGTCAAGGAAGGCAATGAAGTACAGCAGCATGATGAAAGGAATAATGCGCAGGGTAACTTTGCGCATCACCTTCTTTTCGAGGTCGTTATTCATGACGGGATGCTCCATAGTGATGTAGGGTTGTTATCGTTTTGTAATAATCCCAGTATGAAGTTTTGAACCGCTTTATCATCGGCACAGCTTTATATAAATAATTTGTATAATCAGGTTTTGGTGAAAAAATGGATATAAATCAGCTACGTTGCTTTGTGGTATTAGGTGATGAGCTTCACTTTGGCCGGGCTGCCCGTAAACTCGAAATGATGCCTGCGTCACTGAGTCGCTTCATCAAACTGCTGGAAGATGATTTGGGGATCAGGCTACTGAATCGATCGACCCGCAACGTGTCGCTAACGCCTGAAGGCGCCGCCTTTTTAAATGAGGCCAAAACGGTCATTGCTGATTTCGATGCGCTACGGCAGCGATTCCGGAAAAATAGCCTGTTGCAGAAAAGAACGTTGCGGATCGGGGCTATCGACAGCGCAGCCAAAGGATTACTTCCTGAATTGCTTAATCTTTTCGTCAGGCGTTTTCCTGAAGCAGATATTCATCTTACAGAAGATAAATCTCACAAACTTATCCCCCGACTCATTTCAGGGTGGCTGGATGTGGTTTTTGTGCGCCCGCCGGAACACATTGATGCCATGCTGACAACGCGATTTATCGCCAATGAAACTTGCGTGCTCGCCGTGCCCACTAACCACCGGCTGGTCAGTTATGATGAAGTCAGTATCGATGACTTTCGGCACGAGCCTGTTATCTTGCCGGAAAGACGCACCCGGCGTCACAGCCATGACCTGACAATGAATATTTTCAAGGAAGGTGGCAGCATGCCTGTTATCGCGCAGTATGCTGAAGAGAAGCAGACTATCCTGAGTTTTGTTGCCGCAGGACTCGGCATTGCTCTGGTGCCTGCGTCCTATAAAGACATGAATGCGGACGGCGTGAAATACCTTGCGCTCACGCCCAAAAAACATATCGAAGGCCTTCCCCTCAGCGCGATGTGGCATCAGGGAAATAACAATATCTATGTACGATCCCTGCTGGAGATACTTTCCGACAACATCGACGAGCTGACCCGTGATTTGTGACGAACAAGATGATTGTTGCGCCAGGGCGGCAGCACGCGAGAATTTAGCCAGGTTGCTGCAAACTGTCGGCGTATTTGCGCGTTAAGCGAAACAGCGCCTGCACTTCATCTTCCGGCCACTGCGCCAGCACCTGATTCATTAACCGCCGCCGCGCTACCGCAATACTGTCGATCATCTGTTGTCCGCTGGCGCTAAGCGTCACTTCACTGATCCGTCGGTCATGACGGTTAGGTTGCTTACAGGCGAGTCCCTGGGCTTCCAGTTTTTTCACCTGGCGGCTGACGGTGGTGTAATCGCGCCCTAAATGATCCGCCAGCTCAACCACCCCTACCGGGCCATGGCGTCCTACCGCCACCAGCAGCGGAAACAGCATCTGTTCCAGCTGGACGCCAGCCGCCTGGAGGATCTGCTCGTCGCGCAGCGGCTGGTTCATCACGCTGATGATATCCAGTAGCGCACCGTGAAAGTCGGTAATGTCGTAGTCATTATGTGCATCTTGCATATATTAAT
Organism: Klebsiella sp. PK18; assembly: GCF_057784655.1. NCBI lineage: Bacteria > Pseudomonadati > Pseudomonadota > Gammaproteobacteria > Enterobacterales > Enterobacteriaceae > Klebsiella > Klebsiella sp. PK18. Next base: position 3,193,157 of record NZ_CM173493.1, read on the forward strand.
TTTCCGCGTATAGTGCTGCAAAACAATATGTGCATTTTACACATAATTCCCGACAGGAGATAATTTATGAAAGCAGCCGTGGTTTTTGACCTCGCAGAAGGCCCGGTTTGGGCCGATTTTATCGACCCGCAGCCCGCGCCCGGCCAGACGATCATTGACGTCCGCGCCGCCGCGCTGAGCCATGTGGTTAAGGCCCGCGCATCCGGACGCCATTACAGCTTCGACGGCAATCTGCCCTTTGTGCCCGGTATCGATGGCGTCGGCACCACACCTCAGGGCCAGCGCGTCTATTTCGCCTTCCCCACCGCTCCCTTCGGCAGTATGGCGCAGCAGGCGCCGGTTGCCCTGCAGAGTTGCCTGCCGGTGCCGGATGCGCTCGATGATGTTAGCGCCGCGGCGATGGCCAATCCCGGCATGTCCGCGTGGGCGTCTCTGGTGACTCGCGCCCAGCTCCAGGCCGGTGAAACGGTGCTGATTAACGGCGCCACCGGCAGCGCCGGTCAGCTGGCGGTGCAGATTGCCCGCTATCTGGGGGCGAAAAAAATCATTGCAACCGGACGGAATGCGCAGACGCTGGCGGCGCTGGACGCCGATGAGTGTATTCAGTTAACCGCTGATGATAAAACCTTGAGCGGGCAATTTTCAGCGACCAGCGCCGCGCAGATTGACGTGGTCATCGATTACCTGTGGGGACACAGCGCGGAAGTGTTATTGCCGGCCCTGGCGAAATATACCCCAGCCGGCAGACCGGTGCGCTATGTGCAGGTGGGGTCCCTGGCTGGCGCCGATATCGCGTTAAATGGCGCAGTTCTGCGTTCCGCACCGCTCGTGCTGATGGGCAGCGGTATCGGTAGCCTGTCGATGCCGCAGCTGCTGGCGGCGACAGGTGAAATGCTGCAGGCGGCGGTGCCGGGTAAATTCACCATCGCCACCACCCCGCGGCCGCTGCAGGAGATCGCGGCGGCCTGGCCGCGGGACGACAGTCAGAAGCGTACGGTTTTCACCCTCGGATAAAAAATCGCTTCCGCACAAAAGATGGGGTTGATATCTTAAATGAGAAATATTATCTTTCTCATTACTGAATAGTTGAGTAAATAACTCAGGTATTCAGTACGACATTGCTCACATTGCTTCCAGTATTTTTGCCCGCACTTGTGCGGGCTTTTTTTTACTGGCGACACACCTCACGCACCTGTTGCCGCAGCCAGCAGTGGCCCGGCGCTTGCTCCAGACGACATACGGCGCGGCATTGTTCTCCGTCACGCGGCGGGAGAACGCTCGCTGGTCGTCCCCCCAATAACGCGGTCGCGGAACAGTGCCTGCAGAGGGATCGGTGGGCCGCTATTTTTCATTACACCAATTTCCAGAACGGCGTTCTCCTCGCTCAGAAGGAGGGCATCTTTTATGCCAAAAACCACGAAGCGCCGGGTTAGCCCTGGCGCCTGTCACCTCGCGGAGCGGCCTGTCACCGGCCTCTTCCAGCCGCTCTTTTGCTTCATCCCCGCCCTTTTCGTTCAAAATTTATGAACTATGTAAATCGCGATGAAGAAATATGTTTAAACGTCAACATTTCTATGTAAATATTAAGGCGAATGATAACTATTCTTTTTATCATTTATAGAATCACACCGGGTCAGCGCAAGCCAGACGACGAAAAACGTCGCTTTTGCGCGGTGTGGTATGTGCTCATAACAAAAAATAAGCCTGCATTTATCATGGAAAAAAACGCTTCTCTGCCGTTTGGCAGTTTCAACTCATTGGCATTGTTTACGGGTCTGTGTCTGGGGGCCTCACCGGCAACGGGCATCGCAGCGGAAAAATCAGTCAAAAATAGTGAAGAGACGCTGGTGGTGGAAGCCACTCCGCCCTCACTCTACTCTCCCGGCGCCTCCGGCGATCCCAAGTTCAATAAACCGCTGGTCGATACCACCCGCACCATCACCGTGATCCCGGAACAGGTGATTAAAGATCAGGGCGTCACCAACCTGACTGACGCCCTCAAAAACGTCCCCGGCGTCGGGGCGTTTTATGCCGGCGAGAATGGCAGTTCAACCACCGGGGATGCCATCTACATGCGCGGCGTGGATACCTCTAACAGCATCTATGTGGACGGCATCCGCGACATCGGCAGCGTGACGCGCGATACCTTCAATACCCAGCAGGTGGAAGTCATCAAAGGACCCGCCGGCACGGACTATGGCCGCAGCGCGCCCTCAGGATCGATCAATATGATCAGCAAGCAGCCGCGCCTTGACTCCGGGATCGACGGTTCGGCCAGCATCGGCAGCGCCTGGTCGCGTCGGGGAACGCTCGACCTGAACCAGGCGTTTAGCGACAGCGCCGCGTTCCGTCTGAACCTGATGGGGGAAAAAACTCATGACGCCGGTCGGGACCGCATTGAAAACGAACGCTATGGCATCGCGCCATCGCTGGCCTTCGGACTCGATACCCCAACTCGTCTGTATCTGAACTATCTGCACGTCCGGCAGAACAACACCCCGGATGGCGGGATCCCCACCGTCGGCCTGCCGGGCTATTCGGCGCCTTCGCCGAAATATGCCGCGCTCAATTCCGCCGGGAAGGTGGATACCAACAATTTCTATGGCACCGACTCCGATTATGATAAATCCACCACCGACAGCGGCACCCTGCGCTTCGAACACGATCTGACGGACAATACCACCGTGCGCAATACCACCCGCTGGTCGCGGGTGAAACAGGAGTATCTTTTGACCGCGGTGATGGGCGGCGCGAGCAATATCACCGCCCCCGATATCAATGACGTCAACACCTGGAGCTGGTCGCGTCTGGTTAATACCAAAGATGTCAGCAACCGCATTCTGACCAACCAGACCAATATCACCTCGACCTTCAATACCGGCTCGATAGGCCATGACGTCAGCGCCGGCGTGGAGTTTACCCGGGAAAACCAGACCAACTATGGCGTTAACGCCATGACCGCGCCGGCGGTGAATCTCTACCATCCGGTGAGCAACCTGTCGATTGGCGGGCTGGACAGAAACGGAGCGAATGCCAACGGCCAGACTGATACCTTCGGGATTTATGCCTTCGATACGCTGACGCTGACCGAACGGATTGAGGTCAACGGCGGGCTACGTCTCGACAATTATCATACTAAATATGACAGCGCCACCGCCTGCGGCGGCAGCGGACGCGGGGCTATCGCCTGCCCGCCCGGCCAGTCGACGGGCAGCCCGGTCACCACCGTGGATACCGCCAAATCCGGCAATCTGGTTAACTGGAAAGCCGGGGCACTGTACCGCTTAACCGAGCAGGGCAATGTCTACGTCAACTACGCCATCTCACAGCAGCCGCCGGGGGGCAGCAGTTTCGCCCTGGCCGCCAGCGGTAGCGGCAACAGCGCCAACCGAACCGACTTTAAGCCGCAGAAGGCGAAATCCAGCGAGCTGGGCACCAAGTGGCAAATCTTCGACAACCGTCTGCTGCTCAGCGCGGCGTTATTCCGTACCGATATTGAAAACGAAGTGGCCGCCAACGATGACGGAACCTGGTCGCAGTACGGCAAAAAGCGCGTGGAGGGGTATGAGCTCTCCGCAACCGGAAACCTGACCCCGGACTGGACGATCATCGCCGGCTACACGCAGCAGCATGCGACAGTGACGGAGGGACAGAACGTAGCGCAGGATGGATCTTCCGCCCTGGCCTACACCCCGAAACATGCCTTTACGCTGTGGACGCAGTATCAGGCCACCAGCGATCTGTCCGTCGGCGGCGGTGTGCGCTATGTCGGAAGCCTGCGCCGGGGCAGCGATGGCGCGGTCGGTACCCCGGATCACACCGAGGGCTACTGGGTCGCCGACGCCAAACTGGGCTATCGGGTCAACAGCAACCTCGATCTGCAGCTCAATATGTACAACCTGTTTGATACCGATTACGTGGCCTCCATCAACAAGAGCGGCTATCGCTATCATCCGGGCGAACCCCGTACCTTTATGCTGACGGCGAACGTCCACTTCTGAGTCTGTGCGTGGGGCCGTTGCGCCCCACCTTTTAGAGAGAACACCGCGATGATGTATCACATTCCTGACGTGCTATCGGCAGACCAGGTGGCGGAATTTACCCGGCAGCTGGCGCAGGCCGAGTGGGTCGACGGACGGGTTACGGTGGGCAGCCAGGGGGCGGCCGTCAAACAGAACCAGCAGATCGATACCCGTACGCCGCTGTATGCCCGCCTGCAAGCCGCCGTGCTCGACGCGCTGCGCGGCCACCCGCAGTTTTTTTCCGCCGCGCTGCCGCGGACGATTTCCGCACCGTTGTTTAACCGCTATGGGCCAGGGGAGACCTACGGTTTTCATGTCGATGGCGCCGTTCGCCAGAACGGCGAGGCGGGCTGGATGCGCACTGACCTGTCAGCGACGCTGTTTCTTTGCGAGCCGGAGAGCTATGAGGGCGGTGAACTGGTGATTGAAGACACCTATGGCCAGCACCGGGTGAAGCTCCCGGCCGGGCATCTGGTGCTCTATCCCGCCAGCAGCCTGCACTGCGTCACCCCGGTTACCCGCGGCGTACGTCAGGCCTCTTTCCTGTGGATCCAGTCGATGGTCCGCGACGATAAGCAGCGCGCGATGCTTTACGACCTGGACCGCACCATCCAGTCTCTGAAGGCCCGCTTTGGCGACGGAGAAGAGGTCCTCTCCCTGCTCAACATGTATCACAACCTACTGCGCCAGTGGACGGAAGTGTGATCCGCTATCGATGGCGAAGGCTTGCGGCAGACAGGTGTGACGTGACAATGAACTGGCCATCCGTTGGCCAGTTTTCAGCAGGATTTAAAATCGATAACCCGCGGAGAACATAAACACCCACGGATCCAGACGGGTGCTGACTTTCTGGTCCACGCCGCCGGCTTTGAATTTCACATCGGTATCGATATCCATGTACCACACCGACATATTCAGCAGCCAGTCACGGTTAATCAGATAATCGAGGCCGACCTGCCCCGCCGCGCCCCAGGAGTCCTTCAGGCTCAGATCGGAAAGCCCGGCCGCCTTGCCGGTATCGTTAAAGTCTTCATTAAAGAAGGTGGTGTAGTTAATACCCGCCCCCACGTACGGGCGCACCTTGCTTTGCGCATCGCCAAAGTACCACTGCGCCATCAGGGTGGGTGGCAACTGATGGACGGTGGCGATAGTCCCGGTTGGCCCGGTGCCGACCTTATGGCGGAACGGCGTTGCCGCCAGCAGCTCCACGCCGATGTTATCGGTGGCCATATAGGTAAAGGTTAAACCCAGTTGGGTGTTGTTACTGACGTTGAAACTGCCAAGGCTGCCTAACACATTGTCAGAGCCCTCCGTCGGTCGGACGGTGGCGGTCCCGGCACGAATGAAAAATTCACCCGCTTCATGCGCCCAGACGCTGCCGGTGGAAAGCGTGCTAAGAATTAATGCCGCCGCTGCTAACTTCTTCATATCCACTTCCTCATTATGGTTTTTCAGCGCGGCCAAATATACCTATAACGAGTTACGTTTGATCTGTTTTAGATCACACTAAAACCTTAGATTTAACATTTATTGATCCAGATTAATTTTTGCTACCGATCGAAACACCCTGAATCCTTCTCACATCAATTTTCACTTTCCGTGAAAAAAATATTTCTCCCCCTCTTGCCGCCGCAAAAGCGGCTGGATAAGTTAACTGCCGACAATCTGTGTTGATGCGTTTTTTTCAGGTGTAATTATGAGTGAAATCAACCCGTGCATGACGTGCGGTGCCTGTTGTGCGTATTTTCGTGTCTCTTTCTACTGGGCGGAAGCCGACGACGCGGGTGGCCTGGTGCCTTCCGCGCTGACCGAGCCGCTGACCCCTTTCCTGCGCTGCATGAGCGGCACCAACCAGCGCCAGAGCCGCTGCGCGGCGCTGTCAGGCGACATCGGTGACGCCGTCCACTGCACTATTTATGAAAACCGTCCCTCACCGTGCCGCGAATTCGCCATGTCCGGTGAGAATGGTGAGGAAAATGACGCCTGCAACCGGGCGCGGGCGCGCTATGGCCTACCGCCATTGCGGCCTCTTTACAAAGATATACCTGCCCTGAATGGTGCAGAGAGTGCTACGAGGGAACGATTTGCGGTACAATCGCCGGCTAGTTAACACCTGCGACACTCAAGGAGAATGCATGTCTATCACGGCGAAGTCCGTCTACCGTGACACCGGGAATTTTTTTCGTAATCAGTTCATTACCATTTTGCTGATTGCGCTGTTGTGCGCGTTTATTACGGTAGTACTTGGCCATGCCTTTTCACCCAGTGACGAGCAGCTGTCGATACTCAGCGAAGGCGATAACCTCGCCGGTAGCGCCGGGCTGTTTGAGCTGGTGCAGAACATGACGCCGGAGCAGCAGCAGGTTCTGCTGCGCGCCTCGGCGGCATCAACCTTCTCGGGTCTGGTGGGCAATGCGATCCTCGCCGGCGGCGTTCTGCTGCTGATCCAGCTGGTCTCCGCCGGTCATCGCGTTAGCGCCCTGCGTGCCATCGGCGCCTCAGCCCCGGTGCTGCCGAAGCTGCTGCTGTTGATCCTCTTCACTACCTTCCTGGTGCAGATGGGGATGATGCTGGTCCTGGTGCCCGGCGTGCTGCTGGCCATCGTGTTAGCCTTTGCGCCGATCATGCTGGTGCAGGACAAAATGGGTATCCTCAGCGCCATGCGCAGCAGCATGCGCCTGGCGTGGGCCAATCTGCGGCTGGTGGCGCCGGCTATCATTGGCTGGCTGGTGGCAAAAACCCTGCTGTTACTGTTCGCTTCCAGCTTTGCTGTCCTGACGCCAAACGTCGGCGCGGTGGTCATCAATACCATCAGCAACCTGATATCCGCCCTGTTGCTGATCTATTTATTCCGCGTGTATATGCTTATCCGCAACTAATCTTAACCAGGATCGGGGTCTTCCCCGGTCCGTCCTGAAAGACGGGATCGATGTATGAAGCAGTTTCTGGATTTTTTACCGCTGGTGGTCTTCTTTGCCTTCTATAAGCTTTACGATATCTACGCCGCCACCACCGCGCTGATCGTCGCGACCGCTATCGTGCTGATCTACAGCTGGGTACGCTACCGTAAAGTCGAAAAAATGGCGCTGATCACCTTTGTGCTGGTGGCCGTCTTCGGCGGGTTAACTCTCTTCTTCCACAATGATGAGTTTATTAAATGGAAGGTGACGGTGATCTATGCCCTGTTCGCTGGCGCGCTGCTGTTCAGCCAGTGGGTGATGAAAAAGCCGTTGATCCAGCGCATGCTGGGCAAAGAGCTGGCCCTGCCGCAGCAGGTCTGGTCGCGGCTTAACCTGGCCTGGGCGGTGTTCTTTATCCTTTGCGGGCTGGCCAATATCTATATCGCCTTCTGGCTGCCGCAGAATATCTGGGTGAACTTCAAGGTCTTTGGCTTAACCGCCCTCACGCTGGTCTTTACCCTGCTGAGCGGGATCTACATCTACCGCCATATGCCGCAGGACGACCACCACTAACTCCTCCGCCGGCGCGCCATCGCGCGCCGCGCTCACCCCCTATAATCTCACTGCGCTGGCAAACATTCCCTGCAGCCACACAACCTCAGCGCATACGCTGACAGCTTTCCGGTCACACTGTGCAGGCTCTCTTCACGATTTCTCTCAACTGCATAAAAAGTTGCGGTAATTGTGAGGATTTTATGGAGATTCATCTCGTTACATTGTAATGATAATGGTTATCATTAATATTCTCGATCTCATTTTGCATTGCTTTGAAAAGGATATTTACATGAGATCGCCGCAATATTCTGTCCCCACGACCCTGGCGCTGGTCATATCCAGTCTCCTCGCCCCTAACGCCTTTGCTGAAGAATCAGAACAAGATACCGAAACGATGATTGTGCGCAGTACGGCGGAAGAGGTGCTTAAGCAACAGCCCGGGGTGTCGATTATCACGGCAGATGATATTGCTAAGCAGCCGCCGGTCAACGATCTCTCAGACATCATCCGTAAAATGCCCGGGGTGAACTTGACCGGCAACAGCGCCAGCGGCAGTCGGGGCAACAACCGCCAGATTGATATCCGCGGCATGGGGCCGGAGAACACCCTGATCCTGATAGATGGGGTACCGGTCACGTCACGTAACGCGGTTCGCTATAGCTGGCGCGGCGAACGCGATACCCGGGGCGACAGCAACTGGGTACCTGCAGAGATGGTCGAACGGATTGAAGTTCTCCGCGGTCCGGCAGCCGCGCGCTATGGTTCCGGCGCGGCGGGCGGAGTGGTCAATATCATTACCAAACGCCCGACCAACAACTGGCACGGTTCGCTGTCTTTCTTTACCAACCAGCCGGAAAACAACAAGGAAGGCACGACCAATCGCGCTAACTTCAATCTCAGCGGCCCACTGGCCGGCGAAGCGCTGACGATGCGCCTGTATGGCAATATCAATAAAACGGAACCCGACGCCTGGGATATTAACCATGCGCAAAACGGCTCTTACGCTGCGGGGCGCGAAGGGGTACGCAATAAAGATATTAACGCCTTGCTGTCATGGAAAATGACCCCGCAACAGATCCTCGATTTCAGCTACGCCTATAGTCGCCAGGGGAATATCTATGCTGGTGATACCCAGTACAGCAACGGCAATCTTAGCCCGAACGGGCTGGTGGACTCCCTGTACGGCCACGAAACTAATCGCCTCTATCGCCAGTCCTGGGGACTGACCTACAACGGTCTATGGGATTGGGGCCAGTCCAAAGCCGGTGTTTACTACGAGAAAACCAACAATACCCGCCTGCAGGAAGGCTCCACCGGCCGCGTCGAGGGTATGATCAACAGTGAGGATTATGCCACCAGCCGTCTGGAATCCTGGCGTACTACCTCGGAATTCAATGTGCCTTTCTTCTGGCTGGCGGACCAGACGCTGACGCTGGGAATGGAATGGAACCATGATCAGCTCCACGACCCGGCATCAATGCAGGCCACTAACAGCAACGGCGAGACTATCCCTGGGACCTCGGGCGACCCTACGCAACGTAGTACCAAAAACAGCGCCACCCTCACCGGTATCTATCTGGAAGATAATATCGAAGCCGTGCCTGGCACCAACCTGATCCCCGGCATCCGCTTCGATTATCATAATCAGTTTGGCAGCAACTGGAGCCCAAGCCTCAATCTGTCTCAGGCGCTGAGCGATATGTTCACGCTGAAGGCCGGTATCGCGCGCGTGTTTAAAGCGCCTAACCTCTATCAATCCAGTGAAGGCTATTTGCTCTCCACCCGCGGCAACGGTTGTCCGAACACTATAGCTGAAGGCAGCTGCTATCTGCTGGGCAACCCTGACCTCGATCCGGAGATCAGTATTAACAAAGAGATCGGTATCGAATTCAACCTTAATGGTTACGCTGCCGGGGTTACCTGGTTCCGCAACGATTACAAAAACAAAATCGTCTCCGGAACCGAGGTGCTGGGCTATACCTCCAGCGGCAATAATATTCTGCAGTGGCAGAACGGCGGCAAAGCCGTGGTCGAGGGGCTGGAAGGAAATCTGCTGATCCCGGTGCTGAGAGATGTCCTAAGCTGGCGGACCAATGCCACCTGGATGCTCAAATCAGAAAGTAAAGAGACAGGCAATCCGCTGTCGGTTATCCCGAAATATACCGTTAATACGATGCTCGACTGGCAGGTAAACGATGCCCTGTCTGCGAATGTGAACTGGACGCTTTATGGCCGTCAGAAGCCGCGTCAGTATGCGGAAATTCGCAACGAAACCGGGACCCTTGCCACCACCGAGGTAGGTGCCTATTCCATCGTGGGTATTGGTACTCAGTATCAGCTAAACCGGGATATTCGCCTGAATGCCGGAATAAGTAATCTATTTGATAAACAACTGTATCGCGAAAACGCCGGCGCCTCGACCTACAATGAGCCTGGCCGCGCGTATTATGCCGGCGTTACCCTCTCCTTCTGAAGTGCCGCGCCCGCCTCTGCGGGCGCTTTCCCCTATTCTCTCCGCCCCGTTTTCATAGTAGCATCCCGCTGATCGTCTTTGACCACAACAGAGTAGAGCATGACAACTACAGATCTTGCCCCGAAGGGCGAAATGGTTTTACGCACCCTGGCGATGCCGGCGGATACCAATGCCAACGGGGATATTTTTGGCGGCTGGCTGATGTCGCAGATGGATATCGGGGGCGCCATCATGGCCAAAGAGATCGCTCAGGGTCGCGTGGTGACCGTGCGCGTGGATGGGATGACCTTTTTACGCCCGGTCGCCGTCGGCGACGTGGTGTGCTGCTACGCCCGCTGCGTGAAGCGCGGCAACACCTCAGTGACGATTAACATCGAAGTGTGGGTGAAAAAAGTCTCTTCTGAACCGATTGGCCAGCGCTATAAGGCGACGGAAGCGCTGTTTATCTACGTTGCCGTCGATAATCAGGGTAAACCGCGGGCTCTGCCGGCAGAATAATATGGTGCCCGGCTAACCGGGCACCTGGCTTACAGAAAGCCCAGCAGCGAGAAGAAGAAGTAGCCGATAATAATCACGATCACCGGCAGCACATACAGCGGGAAATATTGCACCAGGATGGTATGGCGCGGTACCACGATCCGCTCAGCGAGCTGCTCACGGGATAACCCTTCTGCGCCTTTGGCCTGCTCGAGGATCAGCTGATCCTCAATCCCCTCGCGAAGAAATTTCGCCTGCCTCGCCATCCGCGCGCCGGAGGCCTGCAGCGCCATGCCGACAAAAACCAGAATGAAGATGATCCAGAAGCCGATGTTCAGGCTGTGGTGGAAATCCGGCAGCGGCGAGTTGTACCAGAAAAAGTTCAGGAATGGCGTGTTAAAACGCATCATCTCAATCATGACATGCGCAAAATCCATCATTACCGCGTCAATGCCGGGTTTCTTTTCACTGTGCTCATACATAAATTTGAGGACAGAAATCAGCGTCGACAGCACGGCGGGAATAAAGATGACCCATCCCAAAATGCGTTTGATAACCGCTATGCGTCCAGCTTGTTGGTACGTCATGAGTTCCCCTTGTTAAAGACGCGTTGGTGATTCGCCTGCCGCCTGTTGCGTGGCGCAGGCGCTCCTCGCTTACCCGAATGTGTCGGGTATAAGTCTATCTTCCACGGCGAATTTCGCCCAATAACGCGCGGTATGATATACCATGAATGCCGATTCGTTTATCTGATTACGCAACAGGAGAAGGACATATGTCAGCGAAGCGCCGCATTGAGGCCGCGATTTTTGATATGGACGGGTTGCTGATTGACTCTGAGCCGCTCTGGGATCAGGCGGAGGTCGAGGTCATGGAAAGCCTGGGGGTGGATACCCGCCGCCGCGATGAACTGCCCGACCTGCTTGGTCTGCGAATCGACCTGGTGGTGGATCTGTGGTATGCCCAGCAGCCGTGGCACGGCGTCGATCGCGCAGAAGCCACCGCGCGCATTATCCGCCGGGCCATCGAGCTGGTGGAAGCCTCACGCCCGCTGCTACCGGGCGTACGCGAGGCGGTGGCCCTGTGTAAAGCTCAGGGCTTAAAGGTGGGGCTGGCCTCGGCCTCGCCGCTGGTGATGCTGGAGAAAGTGCTCAACATGTTCGAACTGCGCGACCAGTTTGATGCGCTCGCCTCCGCGGAACATCTGCCCTGGAGCAAACCGCACCCGCAGGTATACCTCAACTGCGCCGCTGCCCTGGGAGTCGACCCGCAGCGCTGCGTCGCGCTGGAGGATTCGGTCAACGGCATGATCGCCAGCAAAGCCGCGCGCATGCGCGCTATCGTGGTACCGGAAGCGGAGAACAGCCGCGACCCGCGCTTCGTGCTGGCGGACGTCAAGCTCCCGTCACTGCAGGCCCTGACTGCCGAAGCCCTGCTCGGGTAAGGACGCTGGCGGGTGACGCGATCGCTGTCACGCCGCCGGCAATAAAATCAAAACGTCGTTTCATTTTTATTGTAATTTTGTTTTCCTGCCTCTATGCTGGTCACAGGTGGCGTCATCGTACGCCTGAAGATCAGCTGACAGAGGTGAATATGGTACTGAACGCCTTCGACCTGACGGGTAAGGTCGCCATCGTGACCGGTTGCGATACCGGACTGGGACAGGGAATGACGCTGGGCCTGGCGCAGGCCGGGTGCGATATCGTCGGCATCAACCGTAAAATTCCCCATGACACGGCAGCACAGGTTCAGGCGCTGGGTCGCCGCTTTCATGCCATTCAGGCGGATCTCAGCCTTCAGGATGAGATGAGCGTGCTGGTCGACCAGGCGGTCGCGGCGATGGGTCGGGTCGATATTCTGGTCAATAACGCCGGGATTATCCGCCGCCATGATGCCCTGACCTTCACGGAAAGCGACTGGGACGCGGTGATCGATCTGAATCTAAAAGCGGTTTTCTTTCTCAGCCAGGCGGTCGCCAGGCAGTTCATTCGCCAGGGCGATGGCGGCAAAATCATTAACATCGCCTCGATGCTCTCGTTTCAGGGTGGGATCCGCGTCCCCTCCTACACCGCCTCGAAAAGCGGCGTGCTGGGTTTGACCCGTCTGCTGGCCAACGAATGGGCCGGACAGCGCATCAACGTCAACGCCATTGCGCCAGGATATATGGCCACCAATAACACCCAGGCGCTGCGCGAAGATGAAGAACGTAACCAAGCGATCCTCGAGCGCATTCCCGCCGGTCGCTGGGGAGAACCCAAAGACCTGCAGGGGCCGGTGGTGTTTCTCGCCTCGGCCGCCGCCGACTATATTAACGGCTATACCCTGGCCGTCGATGGCGGATGGCTGGCACGCTGAGAATTTGTGACAAAGAGTTACACCGTCACCTCTTCCGTACACTGTATAAAAACCCTATACTGTATGAATCGACAGTTTAGGGTGTGTTATCATGACGGCGGAAGGCCATCTCTTCTTTTCAATCGCCTGCGCAGTATTTGCCAAAAACGCAGAGTTAACGCCGGTGCTGGCGCAGGGCGACTGGTGGCATATTGTGCCCTCTGCGGTATTGACCTGCCTGCTGCCGGACATCGATCACCCTAAGTCATTTCTCGGCCAACGGCTGAGCTGGATTTCAAAGCCCGTGGCGCGGGCCTTTGGCCACCGCGGCTTCACCCACAGCCTGCTGGCCGTCTTTGGCGCGCTGACGCTGTTCTATCTGAAAGTGCCTGACAGCTGGATTGTCCCGGCGGACGCCCTCCAGGGGCTGGTGCTGGGCTATCTCAGCCACATCCTCGCCGATATGCTCACCCCCGCCGGGGTGCCGCTGCTGTGGCCCTGCCGCTGGCGCTTCCGGCTGCCGATCCTCGCGCCGCGCAAGGGTAACCAACTGGAGCGCGCTTTATGCATGGCGCTGTTCGTCTATGCCGTCTGGATGCCGCAGACGCTGGCGGACAACAGCGCAATACGCTGGTCTTCCGGAGTGATCAATTCCCTGCAAATCACCTTCAATCGCTTCATTAGTCACCAGAGTGGCCGTTAAACCGCCGGAAAACACCATTTGGTTATAACCCATTCCATTTGAATATAAGTCCTTGATAACGCCTTCTGCTAACCTTGCCGTCATAAGAGCTGGTTATCCACCAGCCCAGGTTATAAAAATATCAGGAGAACGGGGATGAACTTTCCATTAATAGCGAACGTAGTCGTGTTCGCCGTATTACTGTTTGCGCTGGGGCAAACTCGCCATAAACAGTGGAGCCTGGCCAGGAAAGTGCTGGTTGGTCTGGCCATTGGTGTGGTCTTTGGTCTGGCGCTGCAGCTGATCTACGGGTCTGACAGCCAGGTGCTGAAGGATTCCATCCAGTGGTTCAATATCGTCGGTAATGGCTATGTCCAGCTGCTGCAAATGATTGTGATGCCGCTGGTCTTCGCCTCGATCCTGAGCGCGGTGGCCAGGCTGCATAATGCCTCTCAGCTGGGAAAAATCAGCTTCCTGAGCATCGGCACTCTGCTGTTCACCACGCTTATCGCTGCGCTGGTTGGCGTGCTGGTGACCAATATGTTCGGCCTCACCGCCGAGGGTCTGGTTCAGGGCAGCGCAGAAACCGCCCGTCTGAACGCCATCCAGAGCAACTATGTGGGAAAAGTGGCCGATCTCAGCGTACCGCAGCTGATCCTTTCCTTTGTGCCGAAGAACCCGTTTGCTGACCTTACCGGGGCTAACCCGACCTCCATCATCAGTATCGTCATTTTCTCGGCATTCCTCGGCGTGGCAGCGCTTAAGCTGCTGAAAGAGGATGTGGAAAAAGGCCAGCGCGTGCTGACGGCCATCGATACCCTGCAGGGCTGGGTGATGAAGCTGGTTCGTCTGGTGATGCAGCTGACCCCTTACGGCGTACTGGCCCTGATGACCAAAGTGGTTGCCGGGTCGAATCTGCAGGACATCATCAAACTTGGCGGCTTCGTGGTAGCTTCGTACATTGCGCTGGGCATTATGTTTGTCGTCCACGGCCTGCTGCTGGCGATTAACGGCATCAGCCCGCTGAAGTACTTCCGTAAAGTCTGGCCGGTGATCACCTTCGCCTTCACCAGCCGCTCCAGCGCCGCGTCGATTCCGCTGAACGTGGAAGCGCAGACCCGACGCCTGGGCGTACCGGAGTCAATTGCCAGCTTCTCCGCCTCCTTTGGCGCCACCATCGGCCAGAACGGCTGCGCCGGTATCTACCCGGCCATGCTGGCAGTCATGGTCGCGCCGACCGTGGGCATTAACCCGCTGGATCCGATGTGGATTGCCACCCTCGTGGGCATCGTCACCGTCAGCTCGGCGGGCGTCGCCGGGGTGGGCGGCGGGGCCACCTTCGCCGCGCTAATCGTTCTGCCGGCGATGGGCCTGCCGGTGACCCTGGTAGCGCTGCTGATCTCCGTCGAACCGCTGATCGACATGGGGCGTACCGCGCTGAACGTTAACGGCTCAATGACCGCCGGGACCCTGACCAGCCAGTGGCTGCGCCAGACCGACAAGTCGATTTTCGATAGCGAAGAAGAGGCCGAGCTGGCGCATCGCTAAACGGTAAGCACAAAAAAACCGCTGATTATCAGCGGTTTTTTTATTTCTGCAGCAGACTCAGGCTTCAATCTCACCTTCCTGACGCACCTGGTTAGCCCAGCGCTGGGCCGACTCCGGCACGCTGAACGCTGGCGAGCGGCGAAAATGCTCCCCCATCAGCAGAAAGGCGACATACTTCCCGCGCAAAATCCAGACATCGCGAAAATGGTCCATTTTCACGGCATGTTCCGGAGGCGCAGGCTCCACGCGCGGCACGTAGCTAATGACAGGGCGATTTTGTTGGCGCAATGGTTTCATAACAAATGGATTCACTAAACAGAGCGGGAAACAGAAACCTCTATCATAGCCGATTGTGGGCCCGTTCGTCGCCCCCCTGCCGCCGATGCGCATTTTAGGATAACTCCCTGCCCCTGCGCCGAGCGCAGGCAGCGTAATGTTCTATAGTTAGAAGGGTTTTGGTTTATCAACGACCACTTTTAGCAATGAAAGCAGGAGACGAGTAATGTCTGATAAGCACCCAAACCCTCACCACCAGCAGGCACCGGTCCACGACAGCGAGGAAGCGAAACCGGGGCTCGACTCGCTGGCGCCGGATGACCAGGAGTGGCGCCCCACGCCGAAACCCACCGCCCCGGGCGCCGAACCGACCGCCCCCGGCAGCCTGAAAGCGCCTGATACCCACAGCAGCAAACTTGACGCCCTGGAGCCGCAGCGTAAAGGCGGAGAAGACTATCCGCTGACCACCAACCAGGGCGTACGTATTGCCGACGATCAGAATTCGCTACGCGCCGGCGCCCGCGGCCCAACGCTGCTGGAAGATTTCATTCTGCGGGAGAAGATCACCCACTTTGACCATGAGCGAATTCCGGAGCGTATCGTTCATGCCCGCGGCTCTGCCGCCCACGGTTACTTTCAGCCCTACAAAAGCCTGGCGGCGTTGACCAAAGCCGATTTTCTCTCGGCAGCCGATAAGATCACCCCGGTCTTTGTGCGCTTCTCCACCGTGCAGGGCGGCGCGGGGTCGGCGGACACCGTCCGCGATATTCGCGGCTTCGCTACCAAGTTTTACACTGACGAAGGGATTTTTGACCTGGTCGGCAACAACACACCGGTCTTCTTCATCCAGGACGCGATAAAGTTCCCCGATTTTGTCCACGCCGTGAAGCCTGAACCCCACTGGGCCATCCCGCAGGGACAGAGCGCCCACGATACTTTCTGGGACTATGTCTCCCTGCAACCGGAAACGCTGCACAATGTGATGTGGGCGATGTCGGATCGCGGCATCCCGCGCAGCTATCGCACCATGGAAGGCTTTGGGATCCACACTTTCCGTCTGATCAACGCCGAGGGCAAAGCCACCTTCGTTCGCTTCCACTGGAAACCGGTGGCCGGCAAGGCGTCGCTGGTGTGGGATGAAGCGCAGAAGCTGACCGGTCGCGACCCCGATTTTCATCGCCGCGACCTGTGGGAGGCCATCGAAGCCGGGGACTACCCGGAATTTGAGCTTGGCCTGCAGCTCATCCCCGAGGAGAACGAGTTTGATTTTGACTTCGATCTGCTCGATCCCACCAAGCTGATCCCCGAGGCGCTGGTGCCGGTCTTACGGGTTGGCAAGATGGTCCTCAACCGCAATCCGGACAACTTCTTTGCCGAAAACGAACAGGCGGCCTTTCATCCCGGGCATATCGTACCGGGCATTGATTTCAGCAACGATCCGCTGCTGCAGGGGCGCCTCTTCTCTTACACCGACACGCAAATTAGCCGCCTGGGTGGGCCGAACTTCCATGAAATCCCCATCAACCGTCCAACCTGCCCGTATCACAATTTCCAGCGCGACGGGATGCACCGGATGGACATTGACACCAATCCGGCCAACTATGAGCCCAACTCCATTAACGACAACTGGCCGCGCGAGACGCCGCCAGCGGCCAAACGCGGCGGCTTTGAGTCCCTCGCCGAGCGCGTCGACGGCGAAAAAATCCGCCAGCGCAGCCCTTCGTTCGGCGAATATTACGCCCAGCCGCGTCTGTTCTGGCTGAGCCAGACGCCGATTGAGCAGCAGCATATTATCGATGGTTTCAGCTTTGAACTCAGCAAAGTGGTCCGCACCTGGATCCGCGAGCGGGTGGTCGATCATCTGGCCCACATTGATACTAAGCTGGCGGAAGCGGTCGGGGCGAACTTAGGTATCGAACTGAGCGATTATCAGCGTAACATTACCCTGCCTTCCCCGGTCAACGGCGTGGAGAAAGACCCCAGCCTCAGCCTCTACGCCGACGCCGAAGGGGATGTGAAAGGCCGTGTAGTGGCCGTCCTGCTCAACGAACGCACCTCGGCGCAGGATCTGGTCCATCTCCTGCAGGCGCTGCAGGCCCAGGGCGTGCACAGCAAGCTGCTCTACTCGCGGATGGGCGAAGTCATCGCCGACGATGGCTCTCCCCTGCCGATCGCCGGCACCTTCGCCGGTTCCCCATCGCTGACGGTGGATGCGGTAGTGGTGCCTGGCGGCGACCTCAGCGCCCTGAGCCAGAGCGGCGACGCGCGCTATTACCTGCTGGAAGCCTATAAGCATCTGAAGCCGATCCTGCTGGCAGGGGATGCGCGACAGCTGACGTCCGTTCTGCAGGTCCCAGCCCAGGGTGAAGAGGGGGTCATCGTCACCGATGCTCTCGACACGCCAGCGGCGGACACACTGCTCGCCCTGATGACGGCGCATCGCGTGTGGTCGAGAAGTCCAAAAATCGCCGCTATTCCGGCGTAGTAAAAAGCCCGGCACACGGTGCCGGGCTTGATTCACTTTCCTTTTCCCCCATCGGGCTTACACGTCGCGGTAGGTTCCCAGACGATAACCCCGGTCGGCTACCGCCGCTTTCAGTGCGGCAGACGTCAGCACATCAAGCTCACCCAGCCGCGGGTAGCAGTAGGCGCTGCCCATAATGGTCTGATCGACAAAAGCCGGATGACACATCACCTCCAGGGAACGCTCCCCGCGGGCGATTGAGGCATCCAGCGTCTGCAGAAACAGTTCCTCAGAGACAGCTTCGCCGTAAAACTCGCTGCTGAAGCCTGCGCTGCTGCGCGCCGCCTGTTGATCGAGCCCACTCTGCGCCGCCACCTGGCGGTCAATACGTAACGCGATACCCTTCTCGCGGGCAAAGGCCGCCACGATGGGATAGATCGGGGAGATCATATGCACATGGTGGTGGCTGTCGAGATGCGTCGGCTCATGACCGAAGAGATCGACAAAACGACGGTACTGACACGCCAGCTCGTGGGCGATCTCCTCCAGCGGCAGGCGACCTTCTTCTGCCTGCTGCCAGATCCATTTGCCCAGCCGGCCTTCGCGGGTTAATCCCGGCATGGCCGACAGCGGCTCGCCCAGCGTCAGCACAAAGTGCATGCCGACCGCCAGCTCCGGGGTACTGCGGCTTAGCTGGGCGGCGTGGTCAATGGCCGCGCCGTTGACCAGCGCCGTGGTCGATGTCACCACGCCGTTGCGGCAGGCCTCGATAATGCCGTAGTTCTGCCCTTTACTGAGGCCGAAGTCGTCGGCATTGACGATCAATACGCGTTCCATTGGCCGCTCCTGTTAAGATTTCAGTTTTTCGATAGTCGCCGCAAAGTTCGGCAGCCATTTCTCATGGGCCAGAATCATCTCCCGCGCCAGCTGCTCGGCGTCACGATCGGAATGGATCAGCGGGCTTAAGTTCAGCGCCAGCAGCACGTCATTCAACTCGCCGCTGATCGCCGCCTGGCTGGCCGCCACTTCGAACCCCTTGATGGTGTAGATAAGCCCCAGTACCTTCTCATCGAAATGGGTGATGCGCGGCGTCGGCTTCGCGCCGTCGCGACCTAAGGTGCAGCTCATCTCGACCGCCCAGTCCGCCGGGATATTATCCACGTGGCCATGATGCGGGATATTCACATAGTGCTCAGTCTGCTTGTCGTTATAGATAGCGTTGATCACTTCGCAAGCGGCATCGGAGTAGTAGGCGCCGCCGCGCTGCTCCAGCTCCTTCGGCTTGACCTTGAGATCCGGATTTTTATACAGCTCAAACAGCTGTTTCTCCACCTTCTGCACCACCTGGGCGCGCGCGCCGCCCTTATAGTACTCGCCCATCTCAATCGCCAGCATCTCTTTTGGCTTAAAGTAGTAGAGCAGATAGGAGCATGGGATCAGGCGCAGGGAGCGGATCAACCCCTCGCTAAACGGCAGGTCGAAAATATTTTTCACCGAGTTCGCGGTCAGGCGGCCAGAGGCCACGCCGTCCAGCAGTTCATCGAAGCGCGAGACGCCGTTAACCAGCACGTCGCGGACGAACACCAGATGATTCAGACCGAACAGGTCGATATTCAGCTCATCGCTCGGGCTGAGCTGCAGCACGTCGGTGATGAACATCTTCATGCCGATAGGAATGTTGCAAACGCCGATAAAGCGTTTGAAACTGGTGTGGCGATAGACCGCCTCGGTGACCATGCCCGCCGGGTTGGTGAAGTTGATGATCCACGCGTCCGGGCAGATCTCCTGCACATCTTTTACGATATCGAAAATCACCGGGATGGTGCGCAGCCCTTTAAACAGCCCGCCCGCCCCGTTGGTCTCCTGGCCCAGGTAGCCGTGGCTCAGCGGAATACGCTCATCTTTTTCACGCGCCTTCAGCTGGCCCACGCGCAGCTGGGTGGTGACAAAATCCGCGCCCTGCAGCGCCGCACGGCGATCCAGCGTTTTATAGACCTTCATCGGCACGCCGGCTTTTTCCACCATCCGCTCGCACAGCGCATGGATAATATCGAGCTTCTCCTGGCCCTCTTCCACATCCACCAGCCACAGTTCAGTGACCGGCAGTTCATGGTAACGTTTCAGAAAGCCTTCCAGTAATTCCGGGGTATAGCTGCTGCCGCCGCCAATAGTGACTACTTTTAATTTCTGGCTCATCTTTTTCTCCCTTGGGCGCTACGCCTGGACGCAGGCCGCTCTCCGCAACAATGCGGACAGTTAATTTGAATGATTTACGGTATAAACCTGGCGGCTAAAACCGCGCGGGTTTAATTAATACTGGTCAAATGTTTGCGATAACTGCTCGGCGTAAACGAC
This sequence comes from Klebsiella sp. PK18, assembly GCF_057784655.1. Lineage (NCBI taxonomy): Bacteria > Pseudomonadati > Pseudomonadota > Gammaproteobacteria > Enterobacterales > Enterobacteriaceae > Klebsiella > Klebsiella sp. PK18. The sequence goes on from NZ_CM173493.1 coordinate 3,213,243, forward strand.
GTCAGTTTTTTAAAGGTTTTAATAAACAGGCTCGGGCTACTGTACCCGGATTCATACGCAATATCCGTCACCGAATAGTTGGTAATTTCCAGCTGCTTTTTGGCAAAGTTAATACGGATATCATTAATTATCTGCATCGGCGTTTTACCATAATAGCGCTGGGTCGCCCGGGTTAAATATTCCTGCGTTTTTCCCGAGAGACGAACCATATTCTCGAGCGCGCCCTCACCGAATTTCAGCTTATCGTGCATGGCCTCAACGGTATTTTTTAGCCATTGCGGAATAACATCGGCAACCGGCTCTTCGCGATAGTGGCGTAAACGGTTAATGACATAAAAGGAAACCAGCTCGATAAATTCGTCAAATTCCGTTTCGCGAAAATTGAGGGAGGCAATGACCGACTCAACGTAGCCGAGAAAAGCGCTCTGCACGGCGTAAACCTGGGAGGCCACCAGGCCAAACGGCAGCAGCGGCAGATAATGTTTCTCAAAGAAGCGTCTGCTGATGCCGACGTTAAGGATGCGCGTCGCCCCAAATTCGTAAAAGCTCTGGTGGTGCGAACCCATCGGGATAAAGACGAAATCCCCGCGCTCCAGCAGCACCCGTTTGCCATTGATCTCCTGGTAATAGCGCCCGGTTAATACCACGGTAAATTCGTAGTAATCATGCTGGTGAAGCCCGCTCACGCTTTCCGTTTTGTTATAGATGACCACATGAAAGTTCTTCCCGTTGAACAGCTGTTGTTCTCTGGCGGTACTGATCTCGGTGGTCATCATCCTGGGCTGCCTCATCGTCGCGATGGCCTATTGTACCTTCTCGTGCAGCTCAATCAATTCGGCGACCAGCTCACGGGCCAGCATCGAGGTCATCAGATGGTCCTGAGCATGCACCAGCACCAGGCTGACCTTCATTTTGCCTTCGCCCTCGTCGCTTTCGATAAGCTGGGTCTGCACGCGATGCGCCTCGCTCAGCGCCTGGCGCGACTGCTCCATCATCGCTTTCGCCGCGGCAAAATCGCCCTGCTTCGCCTGCTTCAGCGCGCCATAGGCCAGGCTGCGGGCCTGTCCGGAGTTGATAATCAACCCCATCACCACCTCTTCGAGGTCATTTTCCGGGGTTTCTACCGCGTCGATGTTGTCCAGATCAAACATAATATTTCCCTCATTTATCAGGCGGTACGGGGCACTGCCCGTACCGCGCGGTATCAGAATTTCAGTGCGTTAGCGATGTCTTCTTCGCTCTCTTCCTGCTCGATGACGGTCTGCGCTTTATTCGACAGCACCACAAACGGCAGGTAAACCAGAGTCGCGACGCCAAGGTTGAACAGGGCCACCAGCAGGGCGGCCACGCTGCCGTTACTGTTAAAGAACGCTCCCAGACCGGTCGGCATGGTCCACGGCGCCAGGTTGGTCACCGGTGGGATAATCCCCAGGCTATAGGCCGCCAGCGTAATGGCTGCCAGAATCGGCTGGACCAGCACGAAGGGGATAAACATCACCGGGTTCATAATGATCGGCAGACCAAACAGAATCGGTTCGTTAATCTGGAAGATGCCTGACGGCAGTGCCAGCTTCGCCACCTGACGATGGTCAGCGCGACGGGAAGCGATAAAGATGGCGATAATCAGACCCAACGTTGCCCCGGAGCCACCCAGCAGGATGTAGGAGTCGAGCATCGGCTTGGCCCAGAAGTGGAACTGTTTGCCTGCTTCGATAGCCGCATCAACCGAGCCGTACTGGTTGTACAGCGCGATGTTTTCCAGCGCCCACGGGGTCATGATGCCGTTATCCAGCGCCGTCAGCGCCAGGGAACCGTGCACACCGAAGAACCACAGCAGGGAGTTAAAGATAACGTATGCCCAGCCGACCACGCTGCCCATCGCCGCCAGCGGCGTGGAGATCGAGTCCATGATGATCTGGTGGAAGTTGCTGCCGTAGCTCGACAGGGCCCACGAGATAATGCCGAAGATAGAGAGGATCAAGAAGCCCGGGATCAGCGCGGAGAAAGAGCGCGATACTGACCCTGGCACGCTGTCCGGCAGTCTGATCACCCAGTTACGACGGATCACGAAGGTGAACAGTTCCGCGACAACCAGACCGATAATCATCCCGGAGATGATGTTCTGCCCGCCCAGCCAGTTGGCGCCCACCGCATAGGCTTCGCCCACGCTATACGGGGTCACGGTCATGAAGGCCGCCACCGCCAGCAGGCCCGCGGCCATCGGGTCAACTTTGCGCTCTTCCGCCAGCGCGGAGCCGATAAAGAACGGCGCCATCAGCGACATAATGCCGAGGGTACCGTTATAGACGTTCCCGCCGATAGCCTTAAAGCCGTTTAAGGTTTCAATGGTGGAGGCATCCAGTCGAATGCCCATAGAATAAAAGAAAGAGCCTTCGCCGAAGCTCAGAAAAACGTTGTTAATTAATACAAACATGGCCCCGGCGAGGGTCAACGGCATTAACTTAATAAATCCGTTTTTAATCGCATTAATATGCGGCTGCTTTCCTATTTTCACTGCAAAAGGAAGGAGTACCTTTTCAAGCGAGTCGATCACTTTACTCATAGTCAATACCCTTAAAAGCCGCAATAAACTATTACGGCGATGATGTATGAAATTACTCTTTGACGGGAAAATAAACTCTTTATTTTTTGACGTCCGGCAACAGGGTGCCGCCAGGCGTCAAAATACATCGAGTTTTAAAAGTTAAAATTATTGTGCTGCAGCTTTCTTAATGGCCGCGACGGCGGCTTTCAATACACCTAAACCATCCACCTTGCCATACAGAAGAGAATCGATGACTTCTACCGGTTTATTCGGCAGCAGGCGCTGAATTTCCGGTAACATATACGCAATTTGTGGCCCTAATAATACCACGTCGGCTTCCGGTCCCTTTTCACCTGCCAGGGTTTCGGGATAGGCTTCAATAATGACCGGGACTTCGTATTTTTCTGCCTGCGCGCGCATTTTGGAGACCAGCAGTGATGTAGACATGCCTGCCGAGCAGAAGAGATAAATGTGTTTCTTTTCCATGAACGCTTCCTCAATGTGTGAGACCAGGGCCTTCAGTAACCGCTGAGAGCCGGTAAGACTGGTAACATCCGGTTAATTCTGTTTATGGGTTGAGTATACGGCAAGCTGAGCCGCCAGGATAATTCGCTGTTGAACAGAATTGTCTCTCATTGACCTCTGGTTTTGACTACCCTCACATTTTCACCCAAATAATTCGCGCAATTAAATAAGCATCAGTACTCACAAAAAAGCCCGACCAGTGGTCGGGCTTACGTAGGGCTCAGTAAACAGTAGGAAGCTTACTTAGCGTTGCGCGGGTCAGTATCATACTCGGCGCAGGTCTGGTAGCCGGAGTTAATCACATGGCCAGTGTCGTCGAGGGCCACAAAGTAGGTCTCGACTTTACCATCCCGTTGACCGAGGATGTAGGTCTGGCAGGTACCGCGGGCATGAACCATGGTCACTTCCGTTGAAGGTTTGCCAGCGATCTGCATCACCTGCTGACGCGACATCCCTTTCTTCACATCTTTCACCACCGGCTGGGTAAACTGGTCTTTGGTACGATCGTAAGCGGTACAGCCCGCCAGTAAGGTTAACGCGACGGTGACGCCCAGTATTCCTGCTAAGCTTTTGTTCATTTTGGTTCCTCTCTTCTACTGTGTAACGATAAGCCTGGAATAAATAGTGTTATTTTTCAAGCCGAACAGCGAAATCATGTCTGATTGTGTTATTGCGTAAACAGGATTGACGCGCCGCTGCCGACCGGCGGTTTCTCCCGCGTAGTGGCATCTATAATGAAATCCTATGTCATTGATTGCCTTCTTTTCCGGCAGTCAAAACCCCGGTCCTTGTCGTTTCAGCGGCAAAGAGGTAGCTTTAAGCCAACAGCTTGCCAAACAGATTCACTTTCGGAGGGCGCGATGACGCTACAACAAGAGATTATTCAGGCGCTGGGCGCAAAGCCGCAGATTGATGTCGCCGGCGAGATCCGCCGCAGCGTCGATTTCCTGAAGTCCTACCTGCAGACCTACCCGTTTATTAAATCGCTGGTGCTGGGTATCAGCGGCGGCCAGGACTCCACCCTGACGGGGAAACTGTGCCAGATGGCGATTAATGAACTGCGTGCCGAAACGGGCGACAGCAGCCTGCAGTTTATTGCCGTTCGGTTGCCCTATGGCGTGCAGGCGGATGAGCAGGACTGCCAGGACGCCATCGCCTTTATCCAGCCTGACCGGGTGCTGACGGTGAATATCAAAGCCTCGGTACTGGCCAGTGAACAGGCGCTCCGCGAAGCGGGGATCGAACTGAGCGACTTTGTTCGCGGTAACGAAAAAGCCCGTGAGCGGATGAAGGCCCAGTACAGCATCGCCGGAATGACCAAAGGGGTGGTGGTCGGCACCGACCATGCGGCGGAAGCGATTACCGGCTTCTTCACCAAATATGGCGACGGCGGCACCGACATCAACCCAATTTTCCGCCTGAACAAACGTCAGGGCAAACAGCTGCTGGCCCATCTCGGCTGCCCGGAACATCTGTATAAGAAGCTGCCGACCGCCGACCTGGAAGACGATCGCCCCTCCCTGCCGGATGAAGTGGCCCTGGGTGTCACCTACGAGAACATCGACGATTATCTGGAAGGCAAAACGCTGGATCCCAGTATCGCCAAAACGATCGAAGGCTGGTATCTGAAAACCGAACACAAGCGTCGGCCACCGATCACCGTCTTTGACGATTTCTGGAAAAAATAGTCCCTCCCCGCCCCGGCCCGCGCCGGGGTTATTTTTTGCGCTTTTCGCCGCAAAAACCGCCTGCTATACTGGATAGATAGACAGTATCAGGAGTTAATGTGGCCAGAAAGCAATCTGCCCCGCGTCTGGAGTTTGAAGCGGCGGCGATCTATGAATATCCCGAACATCTTCGCCCGTGGCTGGAGGCGCTGCCAAAGCTGCCGGGCGTCTATCAGTTTCACGGCGACAGCGACACAATGCCGCTCTATATCGGTAAGAGCGTCAACCTTCGCAGCCGTGTGTTATCTCACCTGCGCACGCCCGAAGAGGCCGCGATGCTGCGTCAGTCGCGGCGTATCACCTGGCAGCGCACCGCAGGCGAGCTGGGAGCGCTGCTGCTGGAGGCGCGGCTGATTAAAGAGCAGCAGCCGCTGTTTAACAAGCGGCTACGGCGTAACAAGCAGCTCTGCGCCTGGCGACTTGCGGACCACCGGCCGCAAATTGTCTATGCCCGCGAGGTTGATTTCTCGCACCAGCAGCATCTCTATGGCCTGTTCGCCAACCGGCGGGCGGCGCTGCAGATGCTGCAGAGCCTTGCCGACGAACAGCGCCTCTGTTATGGCCTGCTTGGTCTGGAACCGCTCAGCCGCGGCCGCGCCTGCTTTCGCTCCGCGCTGGGCCGCTGCGCCGGCGCCTGCTGTGGAAAGGAGAGCGTGGAGGCGCACAGAGATCGCCTGCTGGCGCAGATGAGTAAACTGCAGCTGGTGTGCTGGCCGTGGGCGGGACCGGTGGCGCTGGAGGAGCGCGGCCCGGATATGACGCAGTATCACGTCATTCATAACTGGCTGTGGCTGGGCGCCGTCGACTCGCTCGACCAGGCCGCGGAGTTGACCCGTCTGCCCGCCGGATTCGACCAGGATGGTTACAAGATCCTCTGTAAGCCTTTGCTCAGCGGTCACTATCCGCTGCACCCGCTTGGCTGAGAAACCACCAATAAAAAAACCGCCGGCCCTGCCCAACGCCTGATGGCATTATTGGGCAAGACCGGCGGTCTTGATTCAGTTCGCTACATTATTCAGCAGGTGCAGGCATTTTACCTGCCGGCGCGTTGCGTTCTGTCAGATGCTTCTCAAAATTAGCATTGAACTGTTTTTTCTGCTCTGGAGTCAGAATGTTGTAGATCTTGTTCTGCGTTTCCAGGCGGGACAGCGCCATCGCTTTATGCTGCGCTTCCATCTTATCGATCTGCGCTTCCGCTTTCGCCTTATCGAAGGTGTCGCTGGCGATCAAATCGTGCATCGCGCGGCGTTCGTCGAGGGACGGACGTTTCATGTTCTCACGCTGGCTCTTCATGATGTCGCGGATCTGTTGTTTCTGCGCATCGGTCAGGTTCAGGCCTTTAAACATCATGTCATGCTGACCCGGGCCGCCTTTATGATGCATCATCATCGGCTTGCTGTCGCTCGGCGCGGTGGTGGTGTCGGCGGCGTGTGCCAGGTTAGCCGCGCCCAGAGCCAGAGTAGAGGCAACAAACAGTGCAGTGAGTTTCTTCATCATTCAATCCTTACTTTACGTTATTCTTACGGCGCGTTGCCGTGTTGACGAGATTAACTTTACGACGTTAATCGTCAATTAGTCAGAGCAAGAGTAAAACAATGAAAGTGTAAAAAACAGTTTCTCGCCAATTATGGAGAAAATAAGGAATTCAGCCGAAGAATTGCAATAAAAAATAAATAACTTACTGTTTTGCAGAGAAATTATGGAGAGTATAAAGGAGGGGAGATTAAAAACAAAGCATTTTACCAGGAATAATCTGCAAATTTACACTGGCGCACGAAAAAATAAGATGGCGAAAAAAGACGCGCGAAATAAAGCAGGCCGTCCGGCGGACGGCTTGCCCTCAGGATAATTTCTCCAGCATCAGGCCGGCGCGCAGTCCCTTCGCCACCGTCGGATTGGGAAACAGGACATACTCCGGCTCAGGCCCCACCACATACCGCGTCTCGCCCTCCTCCGCCAGCAGCGTGCCGGGTTCGAAGGGGGTGAAGTTCAGCGTCTGATCCGCCATATGCAAGTGGAAATCATCGCTATGGCGGGTGATCTGCTGTACCACCCGGTAGCGCAGCGGCGCCGGGGCGTCGGCAATGGCCAGATCCCCCACCAGCAGCCGGGAAAGCGCGCCTTCGGCGGCGGCAAACTGCGTCAGATCGTTTTCACCCAACGGCAGCGCTTTGCCCAGCTCAAGGGTGCAGGCCAGCGCCGCGAACCGTTCGCAGCTGAAGTGGGTAAAGGTCCCGCCTGGCTGGCGATGAAACACCAGCGCCTCCAGCCCGGCGCCGCCCAGCCAGTGAAGAAAATCCTCCTCCCACGGCGTATCGCGGGCCGGGAGCACGCCGAAGCGCGGATGTAGCGACCCGCGGATCGCGGTATGCAGATCGAGGTGCCAGCGCGGACCATCGTGGTCGCGATAGAAGCGGGCCACCGCCTGCTCCAGCCGCTGCGCCCGCTGCGTCTCCTCACTGAGCGGAAACTGCCGCCAGCGCTCGCCAAACATCCGGTTCATATCACTGTGCAGATAGCGCTTATTCGCCCGCAGCGCCGGTGGGTTGCCAACGATCACCAGCAACCGCCAGCGCAGCGGGAGTGCCTCCCGGACCAGTCGCTGCACCAGGTGGTCGACTATCTCCACCGGTGCCGTTTCGTTGCCATGAATGGCGCAGGAGAGTACCAGCCCGCGCTCGCAGCGCGCATGCGGCGTCAGCTCGAGGATCCCCTCACCCAACCAGTGCCAGCGAAAGTGCGCCGTCTCGCCGTGAAAATGGTGGGGCAAACGCCCCGCCAGGGTTAATGCCAGAAAATGTTCCACCGCGCCCCCTTATTGCTGAAATGGATAAACCGAACCGAGCTGCAGGATCTGGGTCAACCGATCCAGCGCGTCACGCCCTTCCCGCAGCAGTTGCGGGTCGGCGAGGTCGGCCTGGGTAAGGCGATCGCGATAGTAGCGATCCACCCAGTCATTGAGGGTGGCAAACAGCGTATCGTTCATCAGGACGTGCGGATTGACCGCCTGATACTCCTCGGCCGTCAACACCACCCGCAGGCGCAGGCACGCCGGACCGCCGCCGTTGGCCATACTCTCGCGCAGATCGAACACCTGTAGCGCGGCGATGGGGTTGTCCCCGGCCAGCAGCTCATTGAGGTATTCCCAGACGCCGGCATGCTCCTGCGCTTCGTGGGGCAGGATCAGCGCCATGCTGCCATCCGCCCGGCTCAGCAGCTGGCTGTTGAACAGATAGGTGGCAACCGCCTCTGCCACCGTGACCCGACTGGCGGGGACCACCAGCGGCGTAAAACCCGGCACCCGCTGCGCCAGCTGCTGGAGAAGCGCGGTCTGGTCGGCAAAAGCCTGCTCATGGCAGAACAGGACCTGACGATTGCTCACCGCGATAACATCGTTATGAAAAACCCCCGTGTCGATCGCCGTCGGATGCTGGCGGGCGAAGATCAGCTGACGGGGATTGACCTGATTGAGGCGCGCTACCGCCTGGCTGGCCTCAAGGGTTTGCCGCGCCGGATAGCGACGCGGGGCCTCCTCGCTCCCCCGGCGGCGGCCATAGACAAAGAGCTGGACGCCGGGGGCGCCATACTCGCCGCCGAGACGGTTATGGTTCGCCGCCCCTTCGTCGCCAAACCAGGCCGAGGCGGGCAGCGCCGGGTGGATGGCAAATCGCGTGCGGTCGGGGAATATCGCCTGCAGCAGCGCCTCTGTGGTCGGTGCTTCGCTGGCGCGGTGGAATTTATCCTGCAGATTCGCCACCGTCAGGTGCACCAGGCCATCCAGCGAATCGGCGGAGGGACAGACCGTCGCCGCGTTCGCCACCCACATCGCCGAGGCCGAACTTACCGCCGACAGCAGATCCGGATCCTGCTGCGCCGCCCGGGCCACCACCTGCTCATCGCCGCCGCTAAAGCCCAGCTGGCGCAGGAGCGGCACGTTTGGTCGCTCCTGCGGCGGGATCACTGCCTGCGGGTAGCCGGCGTCGGCGAGGGCTTTCATTTTTTTCAGCCCTTGCTTTGCCGCCAGCTGCGGGTTCGACACCCGGTGGCGGTGCCGGGTGGAAGCCTCGTTGCCAAAGGAGAGCCCGGCGTAGTGATGGGTCAGCCCGGGCAGACCGTCAAAGTTGACTTCGCGGGCGGTCATGACGCCTCCCCGGCCAGAAAGTCGAGCCCCGGGTTCAGGCTGGCGGGCAGCGTCAGGGTCGGCGATTCAAGGCTGGCCATCGGCCAGGCGCAATAATCGGCGGCATACCAGGCCCCCGGACGATGGTTACCGGACGCCCCGGTGCCGCCGAACGGCGCGGTACTCGCCGCCCCGGTCAGCGGTTTGTTCCAGTTGACTATCCCTGCCCGCGCCTCGAGCAGCAGTCGATCAAACTTCTCCCGTTCCGGAGAGATTAACCCACAGGAGAGGCCGAAGCGGGTGGCGTTGGCTAAGGCAATCGCCTCCTCGAACGTGTCGTAGCGCCAGACGCCAAGCAGCGGGCCAAACACCTCTTCATCTTCAACATTGGCCATGTCGCTCATGTCGACAATCCCCGGCGTTAGCAGCGACGTTCCGGCCTGCAATAAACGTGGCTCCAGCAGCGTGACCGCGCCAGCGGCGACCCGCTGCAGCCAGGCCTGATGCACTTTCTGCGCGGCCGGTTCAGAGATAAGCCCGCCGAGAAACGGCTGCGGCTCGGCGTCCCACGCCGCCGGGATCAGCCGCTGGCACACCGTCACCAGCCGGGAGAGGAAGGCATCGCCCGCCTCGCCGCGCCGGACCAGCAGACGGCGGGCGCAGGTGCAGCGCTGGCCGGCGGTAATAAAGGCGGACTGGATGGTCAGATGCACCGCGGCATCCACGTCCCGCGGATCGTCGACGATCAGCGGGTTATTGCCGCCCATCTCCAGCGCGAGGATCTTCTGCGGCTGCCCGGCCAGCTGGCGATGCAGATGAAAACCGGTGGTTGAGCTGCCGGTAAACAGCAGCCCGTCGATATCCGCCTGACCGCTGAGCGCCTCGCCGGTTTCCCGACCGCCCTGCACCAGGTTGAGCACCCCGGCGGGCAGGCCGGCCTGCTGCCATAGTTTCACCACCGCTTCGCCGCTGCACGGGGTGAGTTCGCTGGGTTTAAAGACCACAGTATTGCCCGCCAGCAGCGCCGGTACGATGTGCCCGTTCGGCAGATGGCCGGGAAAGTTATAGGGGCCAAACACCGCCAGCACGCCGTGCGGCCGGTGACGCAGCGTGGCGGCGCCGTCGGGCAGATCGCTGTGCTGTTCGCCGGTGCGGACGTGGTAGGCCTTCACCGAGATCGCCACCTTGTTGATCATCGCCGTCACTTCCCCGGCCGCCTCCCAGCGCGGCTTTCCGGTCTCGGCGCCGATCATCGCCGTCAGCTCAGCCTTACTGGCCTCCAGCAGGGCGGCAAACTTTTCAACGATCGCCTGACGGGCGGCAAACGGCAGCCGCGCCCAGGCCGGGAACGCCTGGCGGGCAGCCGCCACCGCCTCAGCAACCTGCCCGGCATCCGCCGCTTCGCCCTGCCACACAACCTTCAGGTTAACCGGATCCTGTTTACTGAAACCTGGCCCACGACCGGGCCGCCACTCGCCATTAATCCACAGACTCATGCGGTTTTCTCCTCAGGGATCAGGCGCACCATGCGTACCTGGTCGCCGGCATGACACTTCAGCATATCCAGTTCGCGGGCGCTGAGGGTCAGGGTGTCGCCATCCGGGTCGGCATGCACCAGCAGAGCGCGGAACTGGTGATACTGTTCATTCGCCACCAGGCACAGCGGCCAGTCACCGGGTGGGGTTTCACCGGCCTCGGTGGTCACCAGACGGCTTTTGCGGATCGCCCGCACCCGGTCGATGTCGCACTCCAGAGTCGGGCCGCCGTCGAAAATATCGATGTAGTTCAGGTAGCGGAACCCCTCTTTCTCCAGCACCGTCCGGGCCGGGGCGGTCTGCGGATGAACCTTGCCGATCACCGCCTGCGCCTCAGGGGAAAGGAAATCGATATACAGCGGATGCTTGGGCATCAGGGCGGCAATGAAAGCCTTCTGTCCGGTGCCGCACAGGTAGTCGGCGCGGGAAAACTCCATGGCGAAAAAGCGTTTGCCCAGGCTCTCCCAGAACGGCGAGTAGCCCTGCTCGTCAATCACCCCGCGCATCTCGGCGACCACCTTCTCATTGAAGCGCTCGCGAAAGGCGGCCATAAATAAGAAGCGCGATTTCGACAGCAGATAGCCATTGCCCTCTTTGCGCCACTGCGGGTCGAGGAACAGGGTACACAGCTCACTGCTGCCGGTATGGTCGTTGCTGAGAAACAGCGTCGGCAACGCCTGATAGACGTTGAGCTCCTTCGAGGCATGGACCTGGGTGCCGACCCGGTAGTTATACCAGGGATCGTTGAGCCCCACCGCCACCTCGATCGCGCAGATGCCCACCACCGCGCCGCTTTCGCTCTCCTCCAGCACAAAGACATAGCCCTGCTCGCTTTTCGGTAGCTCGCCGCGCCAGGTCTGCTGCGAGCGGGCGATCCGCGCCGCGAGGGTCGCTTCATCCACCGGCAGCGAGGTCAGCCCGCCGCCGGTCTCCGCTGCCAGCTTCAGCAGCCCGGGCAAATCGCCCGGCTCCACCGGTCGAATAACCATCATGATGAGACTCCTGCCACGAAACGCGCGCAGGCCCGCTCGACGCGATCCAGCCCGCTATTCACCTCTTCTTCACTGACGTTCAGCGCCGGCGCAAAACGCACCACATTAGCGCCGGCGATCAGGATCATCACCCCCTCTTCCGCCGCCAGGTTGCTGAGCGTTTTCGCCTTCCCGGCCCAGGCGTCGTTCAGTACGCAGCCGAGCAGCAGTCCCAGGCCGCGGATCTCCTTGAACAGACCATAGCGGGCGTTGATCGCCTGCAGACGCTCGCAAAACCACTGGTGGCGCTGTCTGACGCCGGAGAGGACTTCCGGGGTGTTGACGATCGACAGCAGCTCGCCGGCCACCGCCCCGGCCAGCGGGTTGCCGCCGTAGGTGGTGCCGTGGGTACCGACGGTCATCACGCTGGCGCAGGCCTCTGTCGCCAGCAGCGCGCCGATAGGGAAACCGCCGCCCAGCGCTTTGGCGGTGGTCAGCACATCGGGCGTCACGCCGTAGTGCATATAGGCATACAGCTCGCCGGTGCGCCCGACCCCGGTCTGCACTTCATCGAAAATCAGCAGAGCGTTGTGCTGGTCGCAAAGCTGGCGCAGGCCGCGTAAAAACTCGACGTTGGCCGGCACCACGCCCCCTTCGCCCTGCACCGGCTCGACGATCACCGCGCAGGTTTGGTCATTGATTAAGGCCTTTGCCGACTCGAGATCGTTAAACACCGCATGCTGGATCTGCGGCGGCAGCGGGGCAAAATCCCGGGAGTAGGCCGGCTGACCGCCCGCCGAGACGGTGAACAGTGTCCGCCCGTGGAAGGCGTTCTGGAAAGCGACGATGCCGCTTTTTTCACTGCCAAAGCGGTCGTGGGCATATTTACGCGCCAGCTTGAGCGCCGCCTCATTGGCCTCAGCGCCGGAGTTACAGAAGAAGACCCGGTCGGCGAAGGTGGCATCGATAAGCATTTTTGCCAGACGCAGGATCGGCTCATTGGTGTAGCCGTTGCCGGTATGCCAGAATTTGCCGGCCTGGTCGGTCAGAGCTTGCACCAGACGCGGATGGGCGTGCCCCAGCGCGTTCACGGCGATGCCGCCGGCAAAATCGATATACTCTTTGCCCTGCTGATCCCACAGCCGCGACCCGGCGCCCCGCACCGGAATAAACGCCGCTGGCGCGTAGACCGGCATCATCCATTCATCAAAGTGGTTACGCGTAATTGACTGAGACATATCGACCTCTTCCGGTAAATTAAAAGTAGCAATAATGTTAATAAATATGAGTTATTACGCTGTAAATGTAGATTGCACGGTTCGTGCCAGCCAGCGATAAAAATGCATAAACCGGTTGAGATAACGCAGAATCAAGGAGTTACAGCCGAACGCTATTCACATAAAATGCATATTTAGTGAATAAGTATCCGATAAAGGGGGATAAACAGTGATTAAAGAAGATAAGTTATGCAACGGTAAGATATAATTCTGTAATTGTGATCCTCTGCGAAATTTATCGTAGATATTTGCCCTTTTTTGGCGCGGCATGCCCGTAAAAGGGGCAACTACGGCACGCTCATGCGCAGCGATTGGCAGAATGACGCATCCGGTGGCAGCCAGCCAGGCGAATTTCTGCTACCATCCCTGCACTATTCACCTTGCACAGTGGCAGCGACTATGAAATTCGTCTCTTTTAATATCAACGGCCTGCGCGCCCGCCCACACCAACTGGCCGCCATCGTCGAAAAACACCAGCCGGACGTGATTGGCCTGCAGGAAACCAAAGTTCACGACGATATGTTCCCTCTCGAAGAGGTCGCCAAACTCGGCTATAACGTCTTTTATCATGGACAAAAAGGCCATTATGGCGTCGCGCTGCTGACCAAAGAGACGCCGATTGCCGTCCGCCGCGGTTTCCCGGACGATGGCGAAGAGGCTCAGCGCCGCATCATCATGGCGGAGATCCCGTCGCCTTTCGGCAACGTCACGGTGATTAACGGTTATTTCCCACAGGGTGAAAGCCGCGATCATGAAACCAAATTCCCGGCCAAAGCGGCGTTCTATCAGAATCTGCAGAACTATCTGGAGACCGAACTCAACAAAGAGAATCCGGTGCTGATCATGGGCGATATGAACATCAGTCCCACCGATCTCGATATCGGTATTGGTGAAGAGAACCGCAAACGCTGGCTGCGTACCGGCAAATGTTCCTTCCTGCCGGAAGAGCGGGAGTGGATGGATCGCCTGCTGGGCTGGGGCCTGGTGGATACCTGGCGTCAGGCTAATCCGGACAATCAGGAGCACTTCTCGTGGTTCGATTACCGCTCCAAAGGCTTCGACGATAACCGCGGGCTGCGCATCGACCTGCTGCTGGCCAGCCAGCCTCTGGCCCAGCGCTGCGTGGAGACCGGAATCGATTATGAGATCCGCGGAATGGAAAAACCGTCCGACCACGCGCCGGTGTGGGCCACCTTCCGGCCATAATTTACGCCCTTCTCTCGCCTCCCGCTGTGCGGGGGGCAGAATTTCCTGAGCAAAATCAACAAAGCGACGGTAAACCATTGTGACGGTCGTCGGAACAGGATACTGTCGCGCGCACTTTTTGATGTCCACTGCGTCCAGACTGTACAGGAGCACCCCTCATGCAAAAGAAGCCGTCATCCGGCCATTGGTAAAGGGCTGGGACTTCTCGCGCTGGTGGCCACGCTGGCCGTTATCAGCCATCGCGTCGGTCTCCACGATCTGCTGACTCACCTTCATCTGCTTCAGGACACCCTGCGCCATCAGGGCGCCTGGGGATATCTGGTCTATGTCGCGCTGTTTATCATTGCCACCCTGTGTCTGATCCCCGGCAGCCTGCTGGTGATCGCCGGCGGGATGCTCTTCGGCCCGCTGACAGGCTCCCTGCTCTCGTTTGCCGCCGCCACCCTCGCCTCTTCGCTGTCGTTTTTAATCGCCCGCTGGCTTGGGCGCGACCTGCTGCAGCGCTATGTGGGCCATACCGCCGTCTTTCAGGCGATTGAGCGCGGTATCGCCCGCAGCGGCTGCGATTTCCTGATCCTCACCCGCCTGGTGCCGCTCTTTCCCTACAACATTCAGAATTACGCCTACGGCCTGACGGCGATCCCTTTCTGGCCCTTTACCCTGATCTCCGCCGTGACTACCCTGCCGGGCCTGGTCATCTATTCGGTAATGGCCAGCGAGCTGGCCCGCGAGGGCGTAACTCTCGCCTTCGCGCTCAAACTGAGCCTCGCCGGCGGGCTGCTGTTTGCCCTGGTGCAGATGGGCAAACGGTTTGCCCGCGCCCGCCGTATGGCAACGCCCGGCGAGGAGGTACGCCATGACCCAACCTGATCGCCGTCACCTGCGCCGCGCCCGGCTGGCCCTTGCCGTGGTGGCCGTCGCCGGGCTGGCCGCCTGGTGGTGGTTCCCCGGCGGGCGTGCCTTTCTGCAGCAGAGTCTGACGGCGTTAGCCTCCCTGGATCCGCAGCAGGTCAGAGGGTTTATCGCCGCCTGGGGGCCGCAGGCCGCGCTGGTCTCATTTGCGCTGATGATCCTCCAGGCGATCGTCGCTCCGCTGCCGGCTTTCCTGATTACCCTGGCGAACGCCGCCCTGTTCGGCGCCTTCTGGGGCGGGGCGCTGTCATGGTTCAGCGCCATGGTCGGGGCCGGGCTCTGCTTCTGCATCGCCAGAGCGCTGGGGCGCGAAGTGGTGGAAAAACTCACCGGCCGCGCGGTGCTGCGCAGCGTCGACGGCTATTTCACTCGCTTTGGCCCGCAGACGATCCTGGTCTGCCGCCTGCTGCCGTTTGTGCCGTTTGACCCGGTCAGCTATGCCGCCGGACTAACCTCGCTGCGCTTCTGGCCCTTTATGCTGGCCACCGGCGTGGGCCAGCTGCCGGCGACTATCGTCTATTCCTGGGCCGGGAGTCTGCTCACCGGGGGCACCTTCTGGCTGGCCACCGGGCTTTCGCTGCTTTTTACCCTGGCGGTGGTCATCTCTATCGCCAAAAATATTTACCGTGAACGTCATAAGAGATCGTCGCCATGAGCTTACCCCCGCTGGATTCTGTCCCCCTGATCCTTCGTCCGCAGGCCTGGCTGCACCGCCGGCATTACGGCCAGGTGCTGAGCCCCATTCGCTGGTGGGGACGGATCCCATGGCTGTTTTACCTGGTTTCGCTGTTCGTGGGCTACATTGAACGCCGCCGCTCGCCGCTGGATCCGGTGCTGCGGTCGCTGGTCAGCGCCCGCATCGCCCAACTGTGCCACTGTGAATTCTGTATCGATATCACCAGCATGACCCTCGCGGCGCGGAGCGGCAGCCAGGACAAGCTGCTGGCGGTCGCCGACTGGCGCAGCAGTACGCTGTTCAGCGAAAAAGAGCGTCTGGCGCTGGCCTATGCCGAAGCCGCCACCCAGACGCCGCCGGAGGTGGATGATGCCCTGCGCAGCGCGATGGCCGCGCATTTTGACGCCAGGGCGCTCACCGAGCTGACCGCCCTGATCGGCCTGCAAAATTTATCAGCGCGGTTCAATGCCGCGATGGCGATCCCGGCCCAGGGGTTGTGTCAGATGCCCACCTCTTCCCCGCAGAATAAGGAGTAACGATGCGCCGTTTGCGTGATTTCAGCCTCTGTCTGTGCCTGCTGCTGCTCTGGCCGCTGGCGGTTAATGCCAACGACAGCTGGCGGCAGATCCAAACGGAAGCCCGCGGGCAGACCGTCTGGTTTAACGCCTGGGGCGGGGACCCGGCCGTCAACCGCTATCTGGCGTGGGTCAGCGAGGAGGTCAAACGCCACTACGCGATCGACCTGCGTATCGTGCCTGTCGCCGACGCCGCCGACGCAGTGAAACGCATCCAGAGCGAGGCGCAGGCCGGCCGTCGCCGGGGCGGGTCGGTGGATCTGCTGTGGATCAACGGCGAAAACTTTCGCACGCTTAAGCAGGCCAACCTGCTGCTCACCGGCTGGGCCGAATCGCTGCCCAACTGGCGCTTTGTCGATCTGCAAAAGCCGGTTCGGGAGGACTTTTCTGTCGCCACCGACGGTACGGAGTCGCCGTGGGGCAGCGCCCAGCTGACGTTTATCGCCCGCCGCGGGCAAACGCCGCAGCCACCCACCAGCCCGCAGGCGCTGCTGGCCTTCGCCAGAGCCCATCCCGGCAGCGTGACCTACCCGCGGCCGCCGGACTTCACCGGCACCGCCCTCCTGGAGCAACTGCTGATCGCCCTCACCGACCAGCCGGCCGCCCTGCGCCAGCCGCCGCAGACGGCGACCTTCGCGGCGGTCACGGCCCCGCTGTGGCGCTATCTCGATGCGCTGCACCCGGCCCTGTGGCGGGCGGGCAAGGATTTCCCGGCGTCGCCGGCACGGATGGATACCATGCTCAACAATGGCACCCTCCGCTTATCACTCACGTTTAACCCGCTGCACGCCCGGCAGAAAGCCGCCAGCGGCGAATTACCGACGGACAGCTACAGCTTCGGCTTCACCGCGGGGACCCTCGGTAACGTCCATTTCGTTACCATCCCGGCTAACGCCCGCGCCGTCGCTGGAGCCAAAGTGGTGGCCAATTTCCTGCTCTCGCCTGAAGCGCAGCTGCGCAAGGCCGATGCCGCCGTCTGGGGCGATCCGAGCGTACTGGACCCGCAGCGTCTGCCTGACGGCCAGCGTCAGGCGCTGGCGGCTACCGTGCCGCAGGATCTACCGCCGGTGCTTGCCGAGCCGCACGCGGCATGGGTTGACGCGCTGGAGCAGGAATGGCTGCGCCGCTACGGAACCCACTGATCCTGCTGGCCTGGGGGACGATGGCGGCGATCTATCTGCCGTTGCTCCCCGCCGCCGGGGAACTGGTGGGCGCTGCGCGCTCCCCGGCCCACTGGCGGGCGCTGTTCGCCGACCCGCAGCTGGGCCAGGCGCTGGCCGCCACGCTCGTCTCGACGCTGCTGTCCGTCGGCGGCGCGCTGCTGATCGCCCTGACCGTCGTCTCTGCCCTCTGGCCCTCGCTCCGCTGGCGGCGACTGGCTTCCCGTCTGCCGCTGCTGCTGGCGGTACCCCATCTTGCCCTGGCGACGGCGGCGCTGCTGCTGTTCGCCGAAGGGGGTTGGATCTGGCAGTGGCTGCCGCTTCTGACGCCGCCGCTCGACCGGTATGGCATCGGGCTTGGCCTGACGATGGCCCTGAAAGAGAGCGCCTTTGTGCTGTGGGTGATCTATGGCCTGCTGGGGGAGAAACGCCTCGCCGACCAGGCGACCGCGCTGAAGAGCCTCGGCTACGGCCGCTGGCAGTGCCTGCGCTGGCTGGTGCTGCCCGCCCTGCTGCCCGCCCTCGGCATGGTGCTGCTGGCCGCCACCGCCTGGAGTCTGTCGGCGGTCGATGTCGCCCTGGTGCTGGGGCCCGGCAATCCGCCCACTCTCGCCGTGCTGGCGTGGCAGTGGTTAAGCCAGGGCGATGACCTGCAGCAGGCCAAAGGGGCGCTGGCCAGCCTGTTACTGATGACGATCCTCGGCGGGCTGGCGCTGGTGGCCTGGGGAGGGTGGCGGATACAGCGCCAGTACCAGCCCGATCTGCGCGGTATTCGTCACCCTCATCCTCATGCCCTGCCCGGCCGCCTGCTGGCGGCGCTGCTGCCGCTGAGCGGTCTGCTGGGCGCGCTATTGCTGGCGGGGCTGGCGCGCTCAGCGCCACCGCAGATGGATGCCCTCGGCAACAGCCTTGGCCTGGCGCTGGCGGCCTGCGCCCTCGGCGCGGCTGTCTGCCTGCTGTGGCTGGCCTGCGGCCCGACGCGGGGAGATGGCTGGGTCTGGCTGCCGCTGGTCCTCCCGGCCCTGCCGCTGGCCGCTGGCCAGTACCGGCTGGCGCTGTACGCCTGGCTAGACGGCGAATGGTGGACCGTCCTGTGGGGCCATCTGCTGTGGGTGGTGCCATGGATGCTGTTTATTTTGCGCCCGGCCTGGCGCCAGCGCGATCCGCGGATGGCGGTAATCGCCCGCACGCTCGGCTGGGGGCCCACGCGTATTTTCTGGCTGCTGACCCTGCCCTCGCTGACCCGCCCGCTGCTGACCGCGCTGGCGGTGGGCTTTTCCGTGAGCATCGCGCAGTATCTGCCGACGCTATGGCTGGGGGCAGGCCGTATCCCGACGCTCACCAGTCAGGCGGTGGCGCTCAGCAGCGGCGGCGAGGTGCAGACGCTCGCCGCCCAGGCGCTGTGGCAATTACTGCTGCCGGCGGTATGCTTTACCCTGACGGCCCTTCTCGCCTGGCTGGCGGGCCGCTATCGACGAGGACTTCGCTAGTGCTAACCGTAAACCATCTGACCCTGAGCGTGAAACGTCAGCCGCTGCTGCGGGAGGTCGCCTTTTCGGTGGCGCCTGGAGAAGTGCTGACGCTGATGGGCCCCTCCGGTAGCGGAAAATCGACGCTGTTTGCCTGGATGATTGGCGCCCTGGCCGGCGACTTCCGCGCCGAGGGCGAGCTGTGGCTCAATGGACGTCGCTGCGATACGCTGCCGACGGAGCATCGACGCATCGGCATCCTGTTTCAGGACCCGTTACTGTTCGACCATTTCAGCGTCGGGCAAAATTTACAGCTGGCGCTGCCGGAGAGTGTGCGCGGCGAGGCGCGAAAAGCCGCAGTGGAGCAAGCGCTCAGCCGCGCCGGGCTGCATGGCTTCGCCCCACGCGACCCGGCCACGCTCTCCGGCGGGCAGCGGGCGCGGGTGAGCCTGCTGCGCGCCCTGCTGGCGCGCCCCGAGGCGCTGCTGCTCGATGAACCCTTCAGCCGTCTGGATGCCACCCTGCGCGCCGCGTTCCGCCGCTGGGTTTTTGAGGAACTGGCCCGCCAGGCCATTCCGGCGATCCTGGTGACCCACGATCGCGAGGACGGTCCGCCGGCGGGACGCTGCCTGGCGATGGAGACCTGGCAATGAAGAGCAATAGCGTGCAAACCTGCGTTACCGCAAAGAAATCGGCGCCTGGCGAGCGGAGAATACGCCCTCCACTTTTTACCGTCGGGCATTTCGATGAAACGTGTTTCTCAATTGACCGCACTCGCCCTGCTTATGGGGCTTGCTGCTTCCACCACCTGCGCCGCTGAAACCATGCCAGCGCTCACTCTCTCCCACCTGCAACAGCAGCACGGCGTGGCCATTGACACCCGCCTGAGCGCTTATTACAACGGCTGGCCTCAGCGCGCCAACGGCCCCGAAGGTCATGAGCCGCAGGCCCTGAATCTTTCCGCCCGCTGGCTCGGCGCCATGAGCGACGATCAGCTCCGCGCCTGGGCTAAGCAGCACCAGATCCAGCCGGATACCCCCGTCGCGCTGTACGGCAACCCGGAAGATAATGCCAGCGTCGCGGCGCGGCTGAAACAAGCGGGCTTCACCCGGCTCAGCACCCTGAGCGATGCGCTGAGCCAGACCAACCGCCTGCAAAAGCTGCCGCACTTTGAACAGCTGGTCTACCCCCAGTGGCTGCACGACCTGCAGCAGGGAAAACGCGTAGCCGCCGCCCCGACCGGCGACTGGAAAGTGTTCGAAGCCGCCTGGGGAGCGCCGAAACTCTATCTGCTGAGCCATATCCCTGGCGCGGGCTATATCGATACCAATGAGGTGGAAAGCGAACCGCTGTGGAATAAAGTGTCCGACGCACAGCTGAAAGCGATGCTGGCGAAGCACGGCATCCGGCATGACACCACGGTGATCCTCTACGGTCGCGACGTCTACGCCGCAGCGCGGGTGGCGCAGATCATGCTGTACGCCGGGGTCAAAGACGTGCGCCTGCTTGACGGCGGCTGGCAGACCTGGTCCGACGCCGGGCTGCCGGTCGAGCGCGGCATGCCGCCGGCGCAGCAGCCGGCGCAGGACTTCGGCGCGCCGATCCCCGGCCAGCCGCAGCTGATGCTGGATACCGAACAAGCCCGCGGGCTGCTGCATCGTCAGGACGCCTCGCTGGTCAGCGTCCGCTCGTGGCCGGAGTTTATCGGCACCACCAGCGGCTACAGCTATATCAAGCCGAAGGGTGACATCGCTGGCGCCCGCTGGAGCCACGCCGGGAGCGACTCCACGCACATGGAAGACTTCCATAACCCGGACGGCACCATGCGCAGCGCTGACGATATCGCTACGCTGTGGCGCCAGTGGAACATTCTGCCGAGCCAGCAGGTGGCGTTCTATTGCGGGACCGGCTGGCGGGCCTCGGAAACCTTTATGTATGCCCGCGCCATGGGCTGGCCGCACGTCGCGGTGTACGACGGCGGCTGGTACGAATGGAGCAGCAACCCGCACAATCCGGTCGCCCGCGGAGCGCGCGGCCCGGAAAGCAGTCAGTAACTCGCCCCGCCTCAGCGCGTCGCCCCTTTTCGGCGACGCGCGATACCCCGTTTACGCTGTGGTCGTTACCCGCTTTAAGGTCTGGTAGCCACTGCAGATGCGCGTCGCCGTCGTCAGCCAGCACAGCGCGCCAAACAGCCACGCCAGCCAGGCGAAATACGCCGGAAACAGGCAGCCGAGGACAAACAACAGGATGGTCTCCGTCCCCTCCGTCAGGCCCCCAAGATAGTACAGCGATTTATGGGCGTAGCCGGGATTGGCGATCTGATGCCTGGCCGCCAGTGCGGCAAAAGCGAGAAAGCTGCTGCCGGTGCCGATAAAGGCAAACAGCAGCCAGGCCCCCGCCAGGACATTGTTCAGCGGATCTGCCAGAATAAAGCCGAACGGCACCAGGGCGTAGAAGAGAAAATCCAGCGCAATATCGAGAAAGCCGCCCGCGTCCGTGAGCCCGCGCCGCCGCGCCAGGGCGCCATCCAGACCATCCAGCAGGCGGTTGAGGAGAATAGCGACCAGCGCCGCGCTATACCACCCCAGCGCCAGAAAGGGCAGAGCCAGCACGCCGATGGCAAAACCGAGGAGCGTCAGCCCGTCCGGTGAAATACCCGGGCGGTCAAGCGCGCCGGCGACAGCGTTAAGCAGGGGTTTGAGGCGCGGATGCAGGTGGCTATCAAGCACGGAGGTCTCCAGCAGGGTTGGCGGTTGTCAGTCAAGGTCTATGGCGGTGATAATAGGCCAGATTCGTCTTATTCACCTTGATGCTTATGCTAAAAATGATTGATGTTGTCGCAGCCATTATTGAACAGGATGGCAAGATTCTGCTGGCGCAGCGTCCGCCCCACGCCGACCAGCCGGGGATGTGGGAGTTCGCTGGCGGCAAAGTGGAGCCTGGTGAAAGCCAGCCGCAGGCGCTGGCCCGCGAGCTACAGGAGGAGATGGGCATCATCGCCCACCCGGCATGCTATATCGCCAGCCATCAGCGGGAAGTCTCCGGCCGCCAGATCCATCTGCACGCCTGGTGGGTGCCGCACTTTCAGGGCATACCGCTGGCCCACTATCACACTCAGCTGCGCTGGTGCCTGCCCGCTGACGCCTTAACCCTCGATCTCGCCCCGGCCGATATTCCTCTGCTGCATGCCTTTATCGCCCAGCGCCCGACCCTTTCCGGCCGCTGATCCGCCCGCCGCCTCGTCATCGTTTTTAGTTATGACGGGCGGACAATTATAAATTTTGTTGTCGGCTTAATTTTTCCTTGCTTGCCTAAGGATTAGCGGTGTTATAGTCGGAAAATCGGTTTTTTCAAGGACCGAATCATAATAAATACATGCAACCACAACCATAAGGGGAACTTATATCTATGGATCAGACGTGCACTCTGGAAGGCTTTCTCACCCGCGTTCAACAGCGCGATCCTCATCAAACCGAATTTGCTCAAGCCGTCCGGGAGGTGATGACCACCCTGTGGCCTTTCCTTGAGGAAAATCCGCGCTATCGTCAGCTTGCTTTGCTGGAACGTCTGGTGGAACCGGAGCGCGTGATCCAGTTCCGCGTGGTGTGGGTGGATGACCGCAATCAGGTCCAGGTCAACCGCGCGTGGCGCGTGCAGTTCAACTCGGCCATCGGCCCGTATAAAGGCGGGATGCGTTTCCACCCGTCGGTTAACCTGTCGATTCTCAAATTCCTTGGCTTCGAGCAGACCTTCAAAAACGCCCTGACCACCCTGCCGATGGGCGGCGGGAAAGGCGGCAGCGATTTCGATCCTAAAGGCAAGAGCGATGGCGAAGTGATGCGCTTCTGCCAGGCGCTGATGACCGAGCTCTATCGCCACCTTGGCCCGGATACCGACGTACCGGCGGGCGATATCGGCGTCGGCGGCCGCGAAGTCGGCTTTATGGCCGGGATGATGCGCAAGCTCTCCAACAACAGCGCCTGCGTCTTCACCGGTAAAGGCCTCTCCTTTGGCGGCAGCCTGATCCGTCCGGAAGCCACCGGTTACGGTCTGATCTACTTCACCGAAGCGATGCTCAAACGTCACGGTCTCGGCTTCGAAGGCGCTCGCGTGGCGGTTTCCGGCTCCGGCAACGTCGCGCAATACGCCATTGAGAAAGCGATGGAGCTTGGCGCGCGGGTGGTCACCGCCTCCGACTCCAACGGCACCGTCGTTGACGAAGCGGGCTTCACCAAAGAAAAACTGGCCCGCCTGATCGACATTAAAGAGCGTGCCCATGGCCGCGTGGCCGACTACGCCCGCGAATTTGGCCTCACCTATCTTGAAGGCCAGCAGCCGTGGTCAGTGCCGGTGGATATCGCCCTGCCTTGCGCGACCCAGAACGAACTGGACGTCGATGCCGCCCGCCAGCTGATTGCCAATGGCGTGAAGGCCGTGGCGGAAGGCGCCAACATGCCGACCACCATCGCCGCAACCGACCTGTTCCTGGAAGCTGACGTGCTGTTTGCCCCGGGCAAAGCGGCCAACGCCGGCGGCGTGGCGACTTCCGGTCTGGAGATGGCGCAGAACGCCGCGCGCATGGGCTGGAAAGCGGAAAAAGTGGATGCCCGTCTGCATCACATCATGCTGGATATCCATCACGCTTGCGTGCAGTACGGCGGCGAAGCGAAGCAGACCAACTACGTGCGCGGTGCGAATATCGCCGGTTTCGTGAAGGTCGCGGATGCCATGCTGGCCCAGGGCGTGATTTAACCTCCCCTGACGCCATCCCGGCGGCTGCCCGCCGGGATGCGTCTCACGACGTCATCGTGATCACCACTTTCCCCAGATGCTGACCACTGTCCAGACAAGCATGGGCCTCGGCAACCTCCGCCATCGGGTAGCTGGCGTAGATCATCGGCTTGCATTTCCCTGCCTCAAGCAGCGGCCAGACGTGGCGCCGCAGCGCCTCGGCAATCTCCTGTTTCTCCGCCGCCGTCCGGCCGCGCATGGTTGAGCCGGTGACGGTGGCTCGCTTGAGCATCAGGGTCTGAATATCAACCTCATGAGCGATTCGTCCGCCCATAAAGCCGATGATCACCAGCCGTCCATCCTTTTTCAGTATCCCAAGGTTGCGGTTAAAGTAAGGGCCGCCAACGATATCCAGAATGACATCCACGCCTTCATCGTGGGTCAACTGGCCGATTTTTTCTGCAAAATCATCGGTTTTGTAGTTAATCGCCGTAGCATAGGGACGTAGGGCAGCGATTTTTTCGTCCTGGCCAACGGTGGCATAGACGGTCATCCCCAGCGCGTGGCACAGCAGGACCGCGGTGGTGCCAATCCCGCTGGCGCCGCCGTGGATCAGGATGCTTTCGCCAGGCTGCAGCTTACCCAGCTGGAAGACATTCGCCCAGACGGTGAAGAACGTTTCCGGAATGGCGGCCGCTTCGCTAAAGCTGAGGCCCGCCGGGATCGGCAGCGTCTGGCCTGCCGGCACGGCGCAGTATTCGGCATAGCCGCCGCCGTTGGTGAGCGCACAAACGCGATCGCCGGGCGTAAACGCTGTGACCTGCGCGCCGACCTCAACCACAACGCCCGCCACCTCCAGGCCAGGTACGGGGGTGACGCCCTTGGGCATAGGGTACAGCCCCTGGCGCTGCAGGATATCCGGCCGGTTGACGCCGGCGGCCTTCACCGCAATGAGCACCTCATTCTCCCCAATAGCAGGGATTTCTCCTTCGCGGATCTGCAATACCTCCGGGCCGCCCGGTTGGCTAATAGCGATATATTTCACGGGTCCTCCTTATCGCCGGTGAGAGAAATGAGCAACATTATCGGCAAGCGCGAAGACGCATTCAGGGGGGAAGTCGTCAAGCCCTGCCCGGCTGTTTAGTGTAGACCATTGACCTGGCTGGCGGAGAAGCGGTGGCCGCGGGGATTCGCATCCTCGCGATCACCGGCGGGTTACTGCGGCGGCGGCGCAGCATCGTCTGCCGCTTTTTTCCCTTTCGGCTTGCCTTTACCTTTGCTGAACGACTTTTTCGCCCCGCCCGGCGCGGCCAGGCCGCGGAACTGGCGCACTGGCGTGCTCCGTGCCTGATCGATCAGCTGGAACAGCGTCCCCACCAGCGGCTGCATAAAGTCCTGATAGCGGCACTGCTTTTCGCTGATCTGCGTCAGGACCGATTCCCAGTGGGCGGTCATATCCGGACGCGCGGCCATCTCCGGCAGGGAGTGAATCAGCGCCCGGCCAGCGTCCGAGGAGTGGATATAACGCCCCTTTTTGGTCAGGAAACCGCGCTTGAACAGCAGCTCGATAATCCCGGCGCGGGTCGCTTCTGTGCCGAGACCGTCGGTGGCGCGGAGGATCTTCTTCAGATCTTTATCCTGCACGAAACGGGCAATCCCGGTCATCGCCGACAGCAGCGTGGCGTCGGTGAAGTGGCGCGGCGGCTGCGTCTGACGCTCCACCACTTCGCCCTTCTCGCACAGCAGTTCATCGTCTTTGGCCACCACCGGCAGCGGCGTGCCGTCGTTCTCTTCATCGCGCTCTTTGCTGCCCAGCAGCGTCCGCCAGCCAGCCTCTGCCAGAAAACGCGCCTTGGCGACAAACTTGCCGTTGGCGATCTCGAGGTCAATCTGGCATTTGCGGAACACCGCGTCCGGGCAGAACTGCATCAGATACTGCCGGGCGATCAGGTGGTAGACCTTCGCTTCGTTATCGGTGAGCTTGACCTGGCTGCTGCGGGCGGTCGGGATAATCGCATGGTGCGCATCGACCTTTTTATCATCCCAGCAGCGGTTGCGGATCTCCGGATCCATCACCGGCTGCGGCAGCAGGTCCGCCGCATGGACGGCAATCGCATTCAGCACCGCATGACGGCCGGCGAAGTGCTCTTCCGGCAGGTAGCGGCTATCCGAACGCGGGTAGGTAATGAGCTTGTGGGTTTCGTACAGCTTCTGGCAGATATCCAGCACGTTTTGCGCGCTGAAGCCGAAACGTTTGGCCGCCTCAATCTGTAGCGCCGACAGCGAGAACGGCAGCGGCGCGGGTTCGGAATCACGCTTATCGTTATAGCCGGTCACCAGCGCCGGCTGGCCTTCGATGCGCTTAACCACGTGCTCAGCCAGTGGACGATGCAGCAGACGCCCTTCTTCATCCTGATAAGGTTCGCAGGCTTCGCTTGGCACCCAGGTGGCGACAAAACGTTCCTCCTGCGGCGTGACGATATGCGCCTTCACGTCGAAGAAGTCTTTGGCGACGAAGTTTTCAATCTCTTCATCACGGCGAACCACCAGGCCAAGTACCGGGGTCTGCACCCGCCCCACGGAGAGTACCCCCTGATAGCCGGCGTTGCGCCCCAGCAGAGTATAGGCGCGGGTCATATTGATGCCGTACAGCCAGTCGGCACGCGCCCGCGCCAGCGCCGACACGCAGAGCGGCACGAACTCGCTGTTGGCGCGCAGGCGATTGATCGCCCGCTCCACCGCCTGCGGATTGAGATCGTTAATCAGACAGCGCTGCACCTGCTGACGCTTCTCCGGCGCCAGCTGCAGGTAATCGAGTACTTCGTCCACCAGCAGCTGCCCCTCACGGTCGGGGTCGCCGGCATGGATCACTTCCTGCGCCTCGCCAAGCAGACGCTTGATCACATTGAGCTGTTTGGTGACCGAGGGTTTGGGCTGCAGCTGCCATTTCTCCGGCACAATCGGCAGGTCGGTGAGATTCCAGCGCGCATAGCGGCTGTCGTAGACGTCCGGCTGCGCCTGCTCCAGCAGATGGCCGATACACCAGGTGACCACCTGCCCGTTGCCGCACTCAATATAGCCATCGCCTTTGCGGTGCGGTTTAGGCAACACATCGGCGATAGCCCGACCGAGACTCGGTTTTTCCGCAATAAACAACCGCATCGAATCAACGGATCTCGATCATGGGTCGTCCGCCGCGGGCGGTGACCAGCTCGCCGATGGCGGCCAGCTTAATGCCGAACTCCGCCGCAGCGGCCTGGACTTCGGCTTGCGCTTCCGGAGTCACCGCCAGCAGCAGGCCGCCGGAGGTCTGCGGATCGCACAACAGGTCCCGCCACTCCGCCGGCATCTCGCCCATCAGATGGCCGTAGCTGGCAAAGTTGCGCCCGGTGCCGCCCGGCACCGCGCCGGCGGCAATATAGCCTTCCACCCCCGGCAGTTTTGGGATATCGGCATAGCGCAGCTGCGCCTGCACGCCGGCCCCGCGGCACACCTCGCTAAGATGGCCGAGCAGGCCAAAGCCGGTGACGTCGGTCATCGCCTTCACCCCGTCGATGGCGGCAAACGCGGCGCCGGCGAGGTTCATCTGGCACATGGTTTCAGTCGCCAGTCCCTGATGCTCTGGCTTGAGCAGCGATTTTTTCTCCGCGGTGGTCAGCACACCGATCCCCAGCGGTTTGGTGAGATACAGTTTGCAGCCCGCCTGCGCAGTGCTGTTTTTCTTGATGCGCTCGGTGGGCACCACGCCGGTGACCGCCAGACCGAAGATCGGCTCCGGAGCGTCAATGGAATGGCCGCCCGCCAGCGCGATCCCGGCCTGCTGGCAGGCAAAGCGCCCGCCCTCCACCACTTCACGGGCAATTTCCGGCGCCAGGGTGTTGATCGGCCAGCCAAGGATGGCAATCGCCATAATCGGTTTCCCGCCCATGGCGAAAATATCGCTGATGGCGTTGGTGGCGGCGATGCGGCCAAAGTCGAACGGATTATCGACAATCGGCATAAAGAAATCGGTGGTGCTAACGATTGACGTGCCGTTACCAAGATCATAGACGGCGGCATCGTCGCTGGTTTCGTTGCCGACAAGCAGGTTCGGATCGACAAACTTCGCCTGCTCGCTATGCAGGATGGTTTCCAGCACCTTCGGGGAAATTTTACAACCACAACCGGCTCCGTGGCTGTATTGCGTTAAACGAATGGCTTGCTCGCTCATGGACATCTCCTGTCATTGCAATCCCGCTATGTTAGCGCCCAAACGCCAGGGTGGTAAGTACGACAGTCTGAAATCGCGTATGGTTGCTCATTAAGCAGACAAAAAGCCGTTTTTGCGAGACACGGCAATTTTTTCCCGACCATTTTCACTTTTACTTAAAGATGACAGAAATGTGACAACACAGAACTGTCTTCTCTGGAATGATTATGACGTAAGGAAATTCTAATGAAAAAGCGTGTTCTTGCCCTTTGCCTGGCCAGTTTCTTCTCCGTTAACGCCTTTGCTCTGGTTCCCCCCGGGAACGATGTCACCACCAAGCCCGATCTCTACTATCTGACCAATGCCCAGGCCATCGACAGCCTGGCGCTGTTGCCGCCGCCGCCGGCGGTGGGCAGTATCGCGTTTTTAAACGATCAGGCGATGTATGAGCAGGGGCGTCTGCTGCGCAATACCGAGCGCGGGAAGCTGGCGGCAGAGGATGCTAACCTCAGCGCGGGCGGCGTGGCCAATGCCTTCTCCAGCGCCTTTGGTTCCCCAATCACCGAGAAAGACGCGCCTCAGCTCCACAAACTGCTGACCAATATGATTGAAGACGCCGGCGATCTGGCGACCCGCGGCGCGAAAGAGAAATACATGCGCATTCGCCCGTTTGCGTTCTATGGCGTCTCCACCTGCAACACCACCGAGCAGGACAAGCTGTCGAAAAACGGCTCTTACCCGTCCGGGCATACCTCTATCGGCTGGGCCACCGCCCTGGTGCTGGCGGAGATCAATCCGCAGCGGCAAAATGAAATTTTGAAGCGCGGCTATGAGCTCGGCGAGAGCCGGGTGATCTGCGGCTATCACTGGCAGAGCGATGTCGATGCGGCGCGCATCGTCGGCTCCGCGGTGGTCGCTACGCTGCACACCAACCCGGCCTTCCAGCAGCAGTTGCAGAAAGCCAAAGACGAATTCGCCAAAACGCAGAAGTAACGTCATCGCCGTTGAACTCCCGGATGCGGCGCCTGGCGCGCCTTGTCCGGGCTACAAAAACCGCGATTGACTCGAATGGTAGGGGTTGTAGGCCGGGTCAGGCGCGAGCCGCCACCCGGCATAGATGCGGCTCCGAGCCTGCTGCCATCGCCCGGCGGCGCTGCGCTTGCGCGGCCAGCCGGACGGTTCCCTCTCTCTCCGGGAGAGGGCCAGGGTGAGGGGAAGCACTGCAGTGTGGTTGTTTATGTTATCTGTGGCTTCAGCGTAGTTTACGCTCCCGGTTAATCGTCTGCGTTATGTCACTCATGGCACAGGGAGCGCACAGGGGGCGGCCAGTCGCCGCCGCCCCCTGTACCCCCGGGCTCCGGCCAGCAACATCGCCACTGCGTGGTGCCTTCGACTTATCCCTGCAGGCTTCGGGTCGGGCCGAGGCAGCGTCCCTGCAAAACACGGCCCTCAGCCCGCATCCATGCGGGCTGCCCCGGCCTTCCGGGAACGTCTCAGCGATGTTGAGGCCGTCAGCACCGGCAGTTTCAGCAACAATGGTAAATAAATTAACGACAGGTCGTACGAACGTAGGCCGGGTCAGACGCGAGCCGCCACCCGGCACAAAATCGGCTCCGTGCCCGCTGTCCTTGCCCGGCGGCGCTGCGCTTGCGCGGGCCTACAGACAGTCAGAGCCGGATGCGTTGGCCGGGTAAGGCGCCAGCCGCCACCCGGCATCACAAGCACCGACTCAGAAGCGCGTCACAAACGGCGCGGTATCCGGCAGGGCAATGGTGGTTGAGGCTTTTAGCTGCGGCGTCCCCAGATAGAGGAAGCCGACAATTTTATCCTGCTCGCGGCACGCGAAGCCGGCCCGCACCACCGGGCTCTCGGTCAATGCTCCGCTGCGCCAGATGCCATTGAATCCCTGGGCCAGGGCCGCCATCTGCATCGCCATCACCGCACAGCCAGCGGACATCTCCTGCTCCCAGCGCGGCACCTTCGGGTGGTCTTCACAGCGCGCGACTACGGTAATGATCAGCGGCGCGCGGAACGGCGCATTGCGGGCTTTCTCTATTCCCTTCTCATCCTGGCCGGCCTCTGTGGCCCCTTTTTCCAGCAGCTGGCTGAAGCGCTCGCGGCCGTCATCGGCGATAATAAAAAAGCGCCACGGCTGCAGGGTGCCATGATCCGGGGCGCGCAGCCCGGCGCGCAGAATGTTTTCCAGCTGTTCGCCAGCCGGGGCAGGTTCCGCCAGGCGAGAAGCGCTCCGGCGATTAAGCAGTAGATCGAGAGCATCCATCTGTATAACTCCTGTGATGTCATTTTTCATAAAATTAACATGCACAAGGATTTTGTTACAGCGTGGTCGGTGATTCCTGCTGACAACCGACGGCTCACTCTTTAGGATAGCCAGACGCGGCGGCCCCTGCGGCCTGCCCTTTTTAGATAACGTTAGGGAGAAGACATGCGAACCCTTTGGCGACTGATTGCCAGCTTTTTTAAATGGACGTGGCGGATACTCAACTTTATTCGCAAACTGGCTCTGAATGCGATCTTCCTGGTGCTGGTGCTGGTGTGTATCGGTATCTGGAGCCAGTTCAGCACCACTACCAGCGAACATGCCGCGCGCGGCGCGCTGTTGCTGGATATTACCGGCGTGGTGGTGGATAAACCTTCCGCCAGCAGCAAGCTCGGCGTAATTGGCCGCCAGCTGTTTGGCGCCAGCTCGGACCGTCTGCAGGAGAACTCTCTGTTCGATATCGTGCAGACCATTCGCCAGGCGAAAGATGACCGCAATATCACCGGTATTGTGCTGGATCTGAAAAACTTCGTTGGCGGCGATCAGCCGTCCATGCAGTACATAGGTAAAGCGCTGCGTGAGTTCCGCGACAGCGGCAAACCGGTCTATGCCGTCGGCAGCAGCTACAGCCAGGGCCAGTACTACCTGGCGAGCTTTGCCAACAAAATCTGGCTCTCACCACAGGGCGAGGTTGACCTGCACGGCTTCGCCACCAATGGGCTGTACTACAAATCACTGCTGGATAAGCTGAAGGTCTCCACCCATGTCTTCCGCGTCGGCACCTATAAATCCGCCGTCGAGCCTTTCATTCGCGATGATATGTCCCCTGCCGCCCGCGAGGCGGACAGCCGCTGGATTGGCGAACTGTGGCAGAACTACCTCAACACCATTGCCGCCAACCGCCAGATCACCGCCCAGCAGCTATTCCCGGGCGCCCAGGGCATTATCGATGGCCTGCGTAAAGTGGGCGGCGATACGGCAAAATATGCGCTGGACAATAAGCTGGTGGATGAGCTGGCGACCTCCACGGAAGTGGAAAAGGCGCTGAGCAAACAGTTTGGCTGGAGCAAAACGGATAACAATTACCGGGCGATCAGCTATTACGACTACAACGTGAAGACACCGTCTGACGAAGGTTCCGCCATTGCGGTGATCTTTGCCAACGGCGCCATCATGGATGGCGAGGAGACCCCGGGCAACGTTGGTGGCGATACCACGGCTGCGCAAATTCGCGATGCGCGCCTCGACCCGAAAATTAAGGCCATCGTTCTGCGCGTTAACAGCCCGGGCGGTAGCGTGACCGCCTCAGAAATTATCCGTGAAGAGCTGGCGGCAGCCAAAGCCGCCGGTAAACCGGTAGTGGTCTCGATGGGCGGCATGGCTGCATCTGGCGGCTACTGGATCTCCACCCCAGCGGATTACATCGTCGCGAACCCGAGCACCCTCACCGGCTCCATCGGCATCTTTGGCGTAATCAACACCGTGGAAAATACCCTCGGGTCGATTGGCGTCCATACCGACGGCGTCGCCACGTCGCCGCTGGCGGATGTCTCCAGCACCAAAGCGCTGCCGCCGGAAGTGCAGCAGCTGATGCAGTTGAGCATTGAGAATGGCTATCAGCGCTTTATCACCCTGGTGGCTAACGCCCGTAAGAGCACGCCGGAGAAAATCGACCAGATTGCCCAGGGACACGTCTGGACCGGGGAAGATGCCAAAGCCAACGGCCTGGTCGACAGCCTCGGCGACTTCGACGATGCGGTGGCTAAAGCCGCCGAGCTGGCGAAGCTGAAAACCTGGCACCTCAACTACTATCAGGAAGAGCCGACCTTCTTCTCGATGGTGCTGGATAGCCTGACCGGCTCGGTACGCGCCTCGCTGCCGGCGGCCATTCAGGCCTGGCTGCCTGCACCAGTCGCCGCGGCGGCCGAGACGGTGAAAGCGGAGAGCGACAAGCTGGCGGCGTTTAACGACCCGCAGAACCGCTATGCCTTTTGCCTGACCTGCGCCAACATCCGTTAGTACGCAGCGGCTGCCCCGTCTCCCGGGGCAGCCTTTTTCCCGCACCTGCCAACACCGCCACAAAGCCAGCGACCGACACTGTATTTTTTCCTGCGTCTCTTTATACTGCGCCTGTCTACGACCAACCTAAGCGATGCTATGCAAAAAAAATCGATTTACGTTGCCTACACCGGTGGGACCATCGGTATGCAGCGCTCTGAACACGGCTATGTCCCCGTTTCCGGCCATCTGCAGCGTCAGCTGGCACTGATGCCTGAGTTCCATCGTCCGGAGATGCCGGACTTCACGATCCATGAATACCATCCGCTGATGGATTCATCCGATATGACCCCTGAGGACTGGCAGCACATCGCCGACGATATCCGCAGCCATTACGATGAGTATGATGGCTTTGTGATCCTCCATGGTACCGACACCATGGCGTTTACCGCTTCGGCGCTGTCGTTCATGCTGGAAAACCTTGGCAAGCCGGTCATTGTGACAGGGTCACAAATCCCGCTGGCCGAGCTGCGTTCTGATGGTCAGATTAACCTGCTCAACGCTCTCTACGTTGCCGCCAACTATCCGATTAACGAAGTAGCGCTGTTCTTCAACAATCGACTGTTTCGCGGCAACCGCACCACTAAAGCCCACGCCGACGGCTTCGACGCTTTCGCCTCGCCAAACCTCGCGCCGCTGCTGGAAGCCGGGATCCATATCCGCCGCCTCGGTACCCCGCCGGCGCCGCAGGGCCGCGGAGAGCTTATCGTGCACCCCATCACCCCGCAGCCGATTGGCGTGGTGACGATTTACCCAGGTATCTCCGCCGACGTGGTACGCAATTTCCTGCGCCAGCCGGTGAAAGCGCTGATCCTCCGCTCCTATGGCGTCGGCAATGCCCCACAGAATGGCGAGTTTATTCAGGTGCTGGCGGAAGCCAGCCAGCGCGGTATTGTGGTGGTCAATCTGACGCAGTGCATGTCCGGGAAAGTGAACATGGGCGGCTATGCCACCGGCAACGCCCTCGCCCAGGCGGGGGTCATCAGTGGTTTCGATATGACGGTGGAAGCGACGCTGACCAAGCTACACTATCTGCTTAGCCAGCAGCTGGATGTTGACGCCATTCGCGCGGCGATGCAGCAAAATCTGCGTGGCGAACTCACCCCCGACGAGGCTTAAGGAGGACGTATGGCACATCGAGCGCTGTTACTGGTTGATTTGCAGAACGACTTTTGCGCCGGCGGCGCGCTGGCGGTTCCTGAAGGCGACAGTACCGTCGAGGTGGCTAATGCGCTTATCGACTGGAGCCTGGCGCGCGGCGAGCCCATCGTCGCCAGCCAGGACTGGCACCCGGCGGATCACGGCAGCTTCGCCAGCCAGCACCAGGTGGAACCCTACACCCAGGGCGAACTCGACGGCCTGGCGCAGACCTTCTGGCCGGATCACTGCGTACAGCACAGCGAAGGCGCGGCGCTGCATCCGCTGCTCAAACAGCAGGCGATCAACGCCGTGTTCCATAAGGGGCAAAACCGGGTCATTGACAGCTACAGCGCTTTTTTTGACAACGGTCACCGGCAGAAAACTGAACTGGACGGCTGGCTGCGCGGCCAGGGCATCGTGGAACTGACCGTGCTCGGCCTCGCCACCGATTACTGCGTCAAATTCACCGTGCTGGATGCCCTGGCGCTGGGCTATATGGTCAATGTCATCATCGACGGCTGTCGCGGCGTTAACCTGCAGCCGCAGGACAGCAGCCAGGCGTTTATGGAGATGGCCGCCGCGGGCGCCACGCTGTATACCCTCGATGACTGGCGGGAAACCCACGCGTAATCTGTGCCGACAGGCATTCTTCCTGTCGGCGCTTTTCTCAGGCCAGCGTTGAAATCTCCTCCAGCGAGATCTTGCGCGTTTCGATGCCAAAGCAGAACAGGATTAGCGCGCAGAGCACCAGCATTACCCCAAGCACCATAAAAACCGTAATCGCCCCGGAGCGGGTCAACAGGACCGCGACACCGTAGGGGGTAAAGACGGCGACAATCCGCCCTACCGCGTTGACAAAGCCTGAACCGCGCAACCGGAGATGCGTTGGCCACAACTCAGGCACGTACACCGCCGAGGCAAAGCAGACGTACATGTACAGGAAAAAAATCATCACCAGGCCATAGCTTAAGATGGCCCACTCTGCGGTTTGAATCGAATAGAAGTAGCCGAGAAGCGCAATAATAATCAGCAAGGATGAGCCAAACAATCGCCGCGGAAAACGGTCGATAATCAGCGCGGCAATAAATATACCCACCGGCGCGCCAATCATAATAATCGCGGTCATCAAGATTGACTTTGTCACGTCGATCCCCGAATTAACAAAAATTGTCGGGATCCACACCGTAATAGTATAGAGCGAAATGTTCATCGCGATGAGCACCGTAATTGCCACCAGCGTTCGCCGCAGCATGTGACCTTTAAACAACAACCAGAAAGAGCCGCTTTCCACACCCACCTCCGCCCTATGTTCCGCGCTTTGCCAGGCCGGTAAGATGATGTTTTTCTCTTTCTCGATTTGCGACTCTACCTGCTGGAGATGCTTTTCAGCCGCGCTTCGCTGCCCTTTACCCGCCAGCCAGCGCGGAGACTCAATAAAATATCTTCCCGACAGATACTAGGCAAGCAGCATAGCCGCGCCGCCGAGCAGAAACATTATCCGCCAGCTTAAAAAAGCAATCACCACTATGCCAATTGCCGCCGATAGCATGGGCGACCAGTTACCGACAAAAGAGAGCCGGGCGGACCATTTTCCGCGCACTGCGGGTGGAATAAACTCGGTAAATGAAGCATAACCTATCATTATTAACGCCCCCATTCCACAGCCCATCAGACAGCGGCAAAAGATAAGCCAGTACATGTTGGGCACAAAGGCTGCCGCACAGGCCGAAATCCCGACGATCAGCAAATTCAGGCGAAATGCCTTACGTCGCCCGAGATAATCGCCTATAAAACCGCCGGTTAGCGAACCTATAAAATAGCCAAACATCAGCGCTGAGGTAAATGCCGCATTGAGGTAATTATTTGACCAGCCGTTGCTGACTAACTTTGCCAGCACCACGTTGCCAGAATAGCTGAGAAAACCGGTGATTAATAAACTAAAACTGATGATACCAAAAATACGAAAATGAAATCGCGATAAAGGTAAGCGGTCTAATCTTGCGCCGATAGGGTCACATTGTTCCATCTGGATGCCTCAATTTCAGCTAAAATATAAAATATGGCGACAGCGGCAGAGTCACTTTTGCCGCGCCATCCATCATCATTAAATTTTTATGGCATTACCCAGGCGCAAACTAAAATAATATTAATCGGAATAGCAATAAAGCTAATAAACGAGTTGAATATTATTCTCTTTACAAAATGCAATCCATTCCGCACCTGGTGCCTTATTGGTTATAAGGTAATTAATATGGCTAAAATCTACCAACTGGACAAAAGCTTTACGATCGAACTTAGAGTGATCGACCAACAGCGCCACTTCCGTCGCCTGGCGAATCATCGTTTTCTTGATTTCCGCTTCTGCTTCGTTGGAGTCAAGCGCTCCGTTCTTCATATCCAGCCCTTTACAGCTCATTACCATAATATCAACGTGATAACGACTGATAATTTCCTTAGTGATTCTTCCCTGCAGCGACAGCGTATTTTTATTCAGTTCACCGCCGGTAGAAACAACGTTAATTTCCGACTGCGCCAGCTCGTGAAAAGCTTCCGCCGAGTTGGTTAACAACGTGAGATCGTTTCTTTCCTTCAGCAGTTTTAATAACTCCATCGCCGTACTGCTGGAATCAGCAGCCATAGTGGTTTTATTCTTAATAAATGGTAATGCATTACGGGCAATGGTCTGTTTCTCTTCAAAGAAAGACTTTGCGCGTTTATAAAAATGAATGTTATCGGATAATGCGGTGGTGTTTAATACCGCACCGCCATACGTACGGGTCAGAAAACCCTCATCTTCGAGCTTTTCAAGATCGCGGCGAATAGTTTCCTCCGTGACCTGAAAAATTGAGCTTAAATGAGAAACCACCACTTTCTTATCATTAGCCACCATTTGCTTGATGGCCTGAATCCTGTCTTTTGCCGCCACGATAACACCTCTGTTTCCTGCAACGTAATAATAAGACCGTAGTATCTCACAGGCTATGTTTATTTTCAAAAGAACCTGTCTGAATCACAGATTTTAATACTCTATTACACAGAAACAGAGGCCAGGCCGTTCTCCCGTTACTTCGTATCCAGCGCTACTGCCATTTCACGCATTAATAGTGAATCCTCATCAGTCAAGGCGATAGTTAATGCATCAGTATTCTCGCGAACTTGCTCTGGTGACGTTGCGCCACTCAGCAAGGTGATTAAGTCGCTCTGTTTTAAAATCCACGCCAGCGCCAGCGCGGGGATCGTGCAGTGGTATTTTGCACACAGCGGCCGCCACTCCTCGAGCATATCCATTACCCGCAGCATATTTTCCCGCTGGAACCAGACTTTGTTAGCCCGCGCGCCGCCGGGAACATAATCCCGGCCGATAGTCCCGGTCAACAGCCCCTGCTCAAGCGGTGAATAGACCTGCACAATGATGCCATTCTGCTGGCATAACGGCAGCAGTTCACCTTCCAGCGCCCGGTCAAGGATGCTGTACTTGGCCTGGATGATATCCAGCTCACCGTGTTTGAGATACTCCCTGATATGCCCGGCATCGACGTTCGCCGCACCGATAGAACGAATTTTCCCCTCTTTTTTCAGTGCGTTCAGCGTATCTACAGTTTCCGCAATCGGCGTAAAACAGGGCTCTACGGACTGCCAGTGGGTCATATAGATATCAATGGTGTCGATACCCAGCCTTTGCAGGCTGGCTTCCACCTCTTCGCGAATCGACTCAGGCGTGAGATTTTTGTACAGCTGACGATCGCCAACTTTGTTAAACAGGCTGCCCGTCCGCTCCCAGACGATGCCACATTTGGTTTCGACAACGATATCGTTACGCGGCAGCTTTTTCAGCGCCTGCCCGACAATCACTTCACTGTTGCCAAAATTGTATCCCGGCGCGGTATCAATCAGATTAATGCCGCAGCGATGCGCCTCGACAATGGTATCGATGCAAACCTGCAAATCGAGATCGCCGTTCCATGCCGGACCGCCGCCAATAGCCCATGTCCCTAATCCCATGCGGGAAAGTTTAATATCCGTACTGCCTAAAGGAATCATTTTCATCTGCCGCTATTACCCTTCGTATTCGTCGAGAAGTTGTTCAACCAGCTTTCTGTTTTTCACGCCCGTTGTGGCACCCACGCTCAGTACCGATATTGCGGCCGTTGCGTTAGCAAACAACGCGCA
Organism: Klebsiella sp. PK18; assembly: GCF_057784655.1. Taxonomy (NCBI): domain Bacteria; kingdom Pseudomonadati; phylum Pseudomonadota; class Gammaproteobacteria; order Enterobacterales; family Enterobacteriaceae; genus Klebsiella; species Klebsiella sp. PK18. The sequence goes on from NZ_CM173493.1 coordinate 3,250,510, forward strand.
CTCGCGCAGCGGCTTGCCTTCAAGCAGCGCGGAGATAAATCCCGAGGCAAAATTATCCCCCGCGCCGATAGTGTCGATGGCGGTAATTCCCGACACCGCAGGGACCTCCATTTTCATATCGGCACGCTTGATAAAGCAGCCTCTCTTGCCGGACTTGATCACTACCGTTTTCACGCCGCAGTCGAGGAAGCTGTCGGCAATTTCATCCAGCGTCTCTTTCCCGGTGAGAAGTCTCGCCTCTTCAAAGTTGGGAAACAGATAATCCACGTAGCTCAGCGCATGGCGAATATCTTCCAGCGTTTCGTTAAGGCGGGGCTTAATCATATCGGCGCAAATAATTAACCGATGCGCTTTCGCCTGCGTAAAAATCTCCGTTAATGCTTTACCATCGAGCAGCGGGCTATTAAAAATACTCGCCAGCGACAGCACCTTTGCCTGCGAGAAGCGGTCTAAATCAACATCGTTAATATTTAGTTTCCACAGGCTGCCGTTGCGATTGGTGACAAAAGTACGTTCACCATCGGCGGTGACTAAACCCACATTAATGGAAGTATCAATATCGGCATCCTGCTTCAGGCTCTGAATATCAATATTCTCCCGCCGACAGTGATCGACAATAAAATGTCCTGGCGCGTCATCGCCCACGCGGCTAATTAACGCCGTGCGATGACCGAGACGAGAAATAATTGTCGCTTCATTAATCGCATCCCCTCCCGTGGTCATGGCAATGCGTTCTAATGGGTAAGAGTCAACATCAAAGATATTTTTACTCACCGGTTGAAGGGGAATATCAACAATAGCTGCCCCGATACAAATAACCTCGATATTCTCCATATTGTCATTCCGCTTTACCGTCAGAGCCAAACAGTTTGATTTTCTCCAGAGCGCGCACTTTAACCGCTTTGCGGACCTCGCGCTCAACGTGCAGGAAAGGCTGATTCTGATTCTCCTGCACCGCCGCCATTGCCGCCTGACACAGTTCGGTATGGATATTGATTTTCGAAATGCCTAATGAAATAGCTTTTTTGATATCCGCATCGCTAATACCGGACGCGCCGTGCAGCACCAGCGGAACGGATACCGCCTCGCGTACGCGTTTAACCACCTCAAAATTCAGTTTGGGTTCTGAGGTATAAACCCCATGCTGGTTACCAATTGCCACCGCCAAAGAGTCGCAGCCGGTACGTTCGACGAACTCCGCCGCCTGGCTCGGGTCAGTATAGTGGTAGCCCGCCAACGCTTCTTCATAAACCGTTTCATTCCCCACGTGGCCTAACTCCGCTTCAACCGGAATGCCCAGAGGGTGGAAGAAGTCCACCGCCTCTTTAGTCAGGCGAATATTTTCTTCGAAATCAAAGGCGGAGGCATCGCGCATCAGCGAATTCATACCATGGACCCAGGCGTTGTGGATAATCTCCATGCTACGCCCGTGATCCCAATGGGTAATAACCGGCACCGAGGCTTTTTTAGCCATCGATACCATCATATGCGAAAAATCTTCAAACGAGGTATTACCCACAAAACCGGTACCGAAAGAGATAATTACCGGCGATTTAGACTCTTCTGCCGCATCAATGACCCCCATTAACATTTCCGCATTCCAAACATTAAAGTGGGCAATCGCGTAATGTTTATTCTGGGCATCGTTTTCCCAATATTTAATATCGGCCAGCATGGTTGCTTCTCCCTTTTCAATAAATTAATGGTTAACTTTAATAACGCCTTTGATAATTTCGCGTTTGTTGTTAACAGACTCGTCAAACGCGCGCTGAACATCTTCATAATCATAAATATGCGTCACCATCGACTTGACATCGAAACGCCCGGAGGAAATGGCTTCAATGGTGACCGGATAGCGGTTGGCATAGCGGAAAACGGTCTGAATTGAGACTTCACGGTTAATTTTGAGAAAATTAATCGCTGAATCTCCAGGAACCGTACCAACGATCATGATTTTCCCGCCGCGCATCACCAGATACGGAGCCTGCTTCACGGTGATCGCCGAGCCGGCCGTTTCAAAAACAATGTCTGCCCCGATATCGCCGGAGAACTGCTGGCAGCGGGCGACGGTGTCCTCTTTCGCACCGTTGATGACGGTCGTCGCCCCAAGCTTCCCGGCCATGGCCAGACGCTTTTCCAGAACATCGACAACGGCGATGTCGGTTGCCCCTAAACACTTACAGGCTTGCAGGGTCATTAAGCCAATACAGCCGGCCCCCAGGATGACGATTTTCTTGCCAGGCTTCACGTCAGCCAGCATTGCGGCATGCATCCCTACCGCCGCAGGCTCTACCAGCGCGCCTTCCATGGTGCCCATGTTATCGGGTAGCTTGTAAGTGAAGCTTTCCGGATGGCATAGATAGTGGGTTAGCGCGCCGCGATAGTTAGGCTGCGTGGCCATAAAGTCGACATCAGGGCAGATGTTGTATTTCCCCTCCAGACAGTAGCGGCAGTGGCCGCACGGTACGCCGGGTTCAATGTTCACCCGGTCGCCCGGTTTAAATTTACTGACGCGACTTCCCACCGCCACCACCGTACCGGCACATTCATGCCCGAGACCAATTTCCTGGTTTGGGTCTTTCGGCGGAATAAAAGGGCCCGATTCAAACCCGTGAACATCTGAACCGCAAATACCAACGTATTCAACTTTGATCAGCACTTCATGCTCTTTGGGTACCGGGATATCGGCGGCAATAATTTTCATCGTACCCGGGGTTTTTAATATCGCTTTTGAATTTTTCATTTTATTTCCCGTCAATATTATTTGCTGGTAACTGCATCAATACCGAGACTTTCGACAGAGACGCCTTTGGTTTCAATTCCGATGGTCGCAATGGCAATGGCGACAATAATGGAGACGGTTCCCAGCAGAACAAATACCCCCGTCACGCCATAACCGTTAAGCAATACCGCGACCGCATAAGGAGCGGCGATACCGCTGATACGCCCAACCGCATTCGCCAGACCGGAACCGCGAAGCTTCGCTTCTGTCGGCCATATTTCCGGAGCATAGACTGCCGAGGCGTAGCAAACGTACATATACACAAACGTAATCAGAAAGAAGCCAATTAACGTAATTAATAGCATGCTGGTTTGCAGAGAATAGATATATCCCAGCCCGGCAATTAATACCAACAGCCCCACCCCCATAGTTTTTCTGGGTATTTTATCCATGACCAGCATGGCGATAAAAATCCCAAACGGCGCGCCAAACATACTCATCGTGTTTAAGACAATCGAGTCTTTAAGATTAATGCCCTGGGTCATAAATATCGTCGGCAGCCAGTTAATTAAGGTGTACTGGACAACGTTCATGGCGATCAGGACAAAGGAACCTAAAATAACGCGTTTCAGCAACACACCTGTTAATAAGGCCGAATAAGGAACTGCGCGCGGGGCTTTGCCGTCATCTTCAATTACCACAGGCGGTAGCGGCTTGCCGGTCTGCAGAACAACCCCTTCTTCAATGGCACGCATCACCTTTTCAGCTTCGGCGTAGCGCCCGCGGGACTCAAGCCAACGAGGCGACTCCGGGAAACGACGCCAGGCAATAATAGTCGCCATTAGCGACAGTACGGCCGGGATCAATAACTGTACTCGCCAGTTCCATTCTGCGCTAATTAACGGCGTCAATCCCATGGCGATGAGCGAACAGAGCGGATAAGACCAGTTGCCGATAAACGAGACCCGGCTTGACCAGGTGCCGCGATTCCTGCCAGGCATATATTCGGTGAACCCGGCAAACAGGGTCACCAGCAGCGCCCCTAATCCAACCCCCATGACAAAACGGCAGGCGATCAGGAAGGTCATATTCGGTGAAAACGCCCCAACGACCATGGCAATAATATGAATCGCTTCATACAGAATAAATGCGTTTTTACGCCCGATTTTATCGCCAATGATCCCACCACCGAGCGCGCCGAGAAACATTCCCGCAGTCGTAATGGCGGAAAACGTAGCGGTAGTGGAATTATCGGTCCAGCCAAGTTCTTTTAACTGCGCGAGAATTAATCCGCCTACGGCATTACTCCAGCAGACCAGTAATCCGAAGGCGACTATGGCAAATATTGACGAATGCCAGCGACAATCTGGCAGTCGATCCAGCCTCGCGCCACAATGCGGTTTTGCTATATGTTCCATCCGGGAACCTTCCTTTAATAAATGGGCTTATTCATCAAAGTCGTAGGTCATGATGACCTTAATCGCGGTTTTATCGACCATAGCGTCAAACCCTTCGCGCCATTGCGACAGGCCGATACGGTGAGTGATCATCGGTTTGACTTTGATCGCACCGCTGGCCAGCAAGCGGATAGCATTACGCCAGGAGGTGGAGTCGTAGGCCATATGACCAATGATGCTTTTGTTCCACGCGGTAATGTCGTTGATGGAGAAATCGAGAGGTTTGAAACCCATGCCCACGCGAACCACTTCCCCGTTGGGGCGCAGCATTTCGATAGATTGTTTGAGGGCAATATTAGCGCCGGAGCATTCGATAACCAGGCCCAGGTTGTCTTTACCGCAGATTTCCTGGCAACGCGTGACCACATCTTCGGTCGAACCGTTGACGACCGCGGTCGCCCCCAGCTCTTTGGCAATAGGGAAGCGTACCGCGACATCCTCTTCCAGTCCGACCATGACGATGTTCACTGCCCCCATGATGCGCGCCATTTGCACGGAAAAGAGCCCTAATGGACCGGTACCGAAAACCACGACGTCCTGGCCAGGTAGAAATTTGGATTGTTGAGCAATAGATTTGTAAGCGTTACAGATAGGATCCAGCACCGCGGCTTCTTCATAATCAACGCCCTGCGGGATCTCCCACAGTGCATGGCGGTGAATTTTGAGAATCTCACCTGGCACCAGGCAATATTTCGAAAATCCGCCCCCCCAGGTGTTGTTATCAAGTCCTAAATTAACTTTTTCTGTACAACACAGAAAATCACCTTGTTCGCAGGCCGGACATACACCGCACACGTGCCCACTGTTGTCAGAAACCACCCGCTGACCGACTTTCCAGTCCTTGACTTTGTCGCCGATGCGGACAATTTGTCCGGCAAATTCATGGCCGCGGATGGAGTTAAATTGATCCGATCCGCTATCAACATTGTAATGCTTCATGTCAGCGCCGCAGATAGCCGCCGCTTTGATTTGAATCACGATGTCATCCGGGCCGCAAATCGGCTCCGGTACATCAATCATCTTATAGCCGCCAAAGGCCTTACCAAATCTTGCCAGTGCTTTCATTGCGTCTTCCTTTGTTGATTTGTGGTTTTGCTTCAATGGTCATCATACTTAACCACACAATCTTCAAGGTCAACATTAAATCTTTAAAACGCAGATAATAGATCTGTATTTCACAACTCAGATCACAAATACAGCAAATTTCATTATGAGAAAATGAAGGAATGACAATGACTGACCACTAAAGGATGCCTTCTGCCGCCTCGCTATCGTCCATAAATTGAACTCTCTCGCAGTTTCAACAGGTTATTGCTGGTAGTGTGGCAAGGCTGTTTTTTCGCCACGCCATTTCCGTGGCGTGGTTATTTTTTATGTCAAAGAGGAACCACTATGAAACGTTTGCCCTTGCTGGCAGCCTTGCCCTTGCTTTGCGCTTCCGCGCTCTCTGCCCAACCTCTGATGTCCGTCGGCTATTTTAACGGCGGCGGCGACGTCACTGCCGGGCCCGGCGGCGATATCGATAAGCTGGACGTCCGGCAGATCACCCATCTCAACTACTCGTTTGGTCTTATCTATAACGATGAAAAAGACGAGACTAATGCGGCCCTGAAGGATCCCGCTCATCTGCACGAGATCTGGCTGTCGCCGAAGGTGCAGGCGGATCTGCAAAAGCTCCCGGCCCTGCGTAAACAGAACCCGGACCTCAAGGTCCTGCTGTCGGTCGGCGGCTGGGGGGCGCGCGGTTTCTCCGGCGCGGCGGCAAGCAAAGAAACCCGTAAGGTGTTTATTCAGTCTGCGCAGGAAATTGTTGAAAAATATGGTCTGGATGGGATTGACCTCGACTGGGAGTTTCCGGTCAACGGCGCCTGGGGGCTGGTTGCCAGTCAACCGGCCGATCGCGATAACTTTACCGCGCTGTTAAAAGAGCTGCGCGCAGCGTTTGGTACCAGGAAACTGGTCACTATTGCCGTGGGGGCTAACGCAGAAAGTCCGAAAAGTTGGGTGGACGTTAAAGCGATTGCGCCATCGCTCGACTACATCAACCTGATGACCTACGACATGGCCTACGGCACGCAGTACTTCAACTCGAACCTGTATGACTCCAGCCACTGGCCAACGGTCGCCGCGGCGGATAAATACAGCGCCGATTTTGTGGTCAACAATTACCTGGCCGCCGGGCTTAAACCCAGCCAGATGAACCTCGGGATTGGTTTTTATGGCCGGGTACCGAAACGGGCCGTCGAACCGGGGATTGACTGGACGAAAGCGGATGCGCAAAACAATCCGGTCACCCAGCCCTATTTTGGGCCACAGGAGGTCGCGCTGTTTGCCTCACTGGGTTATGACCTGAGCAAAGACACCTACGTAAAATACAACGATATCGTGGGCAAACTGCTCAACGATCCGCAAAAACGTTTTACCGAGCACTGGGACGATGAAGCGAAGGTTCCGTGGCTGTCAGTGCAGTCCGCGGAGGGCAAGCCGCTGTTCGCCCTGTCGTATGAGAACCCGCGCTCGGTGGCCATTAAGGCGGACTATATCAAGGCGAAGGGCCTCGCTGGGGCCATGTTCTGGGAATATGGCGCCGATGACCAGAATCAGCTGGCCCGTCAGCTGGCGGAATCGCTGGGGATCAAACACTAGTCGCGACCCTCCCCCTCGGGCTGCGTGACGCAGACAACATCGCCTGCAATGCAGGTATATCGCGCAGCCCGGGATAGGTTATGATGCCTGTTATCCGCTGCGCCACGCGCTGGCGCAGCTTAACCGTTTGACAGGAGGCAGGGGGCCATGGCCTATATCCCCAAAAATTACGCGCGTCTGGAAGTGGGTTACCGCGAAAAGGCGCTCAAGCTTTTTCCCTGGGTGTGCGGACGCTGCTCACGGGAGTTTGTCTACTCCAATCTGCGCGAGCTGACGGTGCACCACATCGATCACGACCACTCCAATAACCCGGAAGATGGGAGTAACTGGGAGATGTTGTGCCTGTATTGTCACGATCACGAACATTCCAAGTACACCGAAGCCGATCAGTATGGCTCCACGGTGGTGGCGGGCGAAGATGCGCAAAAGAGCGTCGGTGAGGCCACCTACAACCCGTTTGCCGATCTGAAAGCGATGATGAACAAAAAGTAAGCATGCCGTTCTGGCCGCTACGCGCGGTCGTTCACGCTGACGCTGTCCGGCGCGGGGTGACCCCGACGCCGGAACCACGCGCCGCCGGCTGGCGCTTTATTGCAGCTTAACGGTGGCGATCGGCTTTGGCACGATGCCGAAATCTTCCTTCAGCTGCTGTTTACTCTTCATCACCATCTGCCCGCGGGTGTCGATAGTCATGTGCTGGGCGTCGGTGTTATACCGGGCCTGCCACAGCATCACCAGCTGCAGGCTATTTTCCTTTTGCTCCGGCGTCAGCGCCACGCCATCCGGCCATTTTCCCAGCTCCACCGCCGTCGCCAGACGCTGGTAAACTTCCGGCGTCATACTGTCGATAATTTGCTCAATATCCATCTTCCGCTCCACTCCGCTTGGAATAATTTGCTGAATCGTTTCTTCAACCCTTAATCTGCTCGCCATTCTGCTCATCAGTGAAGCTCAGCGACGCCGAATTCACACAATAGCGCTCGCCGGTCGGCTGTGGGCCATCCGGAAACACGTGGCCGAGATGGGCGTCACAATTTCCACAACGGATTTCAATGCGCTGCATGCCGTGCGAATTGTCGGTCAGATAGCGAATGGCCTCATCGCTCACCGGCTCATAGAAGCTCGGCCAGCCGCAACCGGAGTCGTATTTGGTTTGGGAGTTAAACAGCGGCGCATCGCACACCAGGCAGTGATACACGCCATTTTTCTTGTTGTGCAGCAGCCGTCCGGTGAAAGGCGGTTCGGTGCCGTGATGCTGCGTCACGTAAAACTGCATTTCGCTTAAGCCGTTTTTCAGCTCTTCCGGGGAGGGTTTATTCGCCATGGGCTTACATCTCGCTTTGCAATGGACAACTTTCGCTCCAATTCTAACAAAACATTAACAATGAAGCGTGCACTTTTGTTCTAAACTTATGCGGTGCCAACAGGCAGCCAGATAATTGTGACTTAAATCACGTTTTTATCTTAAATGCCCTTTAAAATTCCGCGCGCAGCCCCCATATGGAATTGGGCTCAAAGGGAGAGTGAGGCAAATCAATCGCGCAAGGTATGCTCAGGATTGATTTGTCGCAATGATTGACACGATTCCGCTTGACGCTGCGTAAGGTTTTTGTAATTTTACAGGCAACCTTTTATTCACTAACAAATAGCTGGTGGAATATATGACTATCAAAGTAGGTATCAACGGTTTTGGCCGTATCGGTCGCATTGTTTTCCGTGCTGCTCAGAAACGTTCTGACATCGAGATCGTTGCAATCAACGACCTGTTAGACGCAGAGTACATGGCTTACATGCTGAAGTATGACTCCACTCACGGTCGTTTCGACGGTACCGTTGAAGTGAAAGACGGTCATCTGGTCGTTAACGGTAAAAAAATCCGTGTTACCGCTGAACGTGACCCGGCTAACCTGAAGTGGGACGAAGTTGGTGTTGACGTTGTTGCTGAAGCAACCGGTATCTTCCTGACCGACGAAACCGCTCGTAAACACATCACCGCTGGCGCGAAAAAAGTCGTTCTGACTGGCCCGTCCAAAGACAACACCCCGATGTTCGTTCGCGGCGCTAACTTCGAAACTTACGCTGGCCAGGACATCGTTTCCAACGCTTCCTGCACCACCAACTGCCTGGCACCGCTGGCTAAAGTTATCAACGACAACTTCGGTATCGTTGAAGGCCTGATGACCACCGTCCACGCGACCACCGCGACTCAGAAAACCGTTGATGGCCCGTCTCACAAAGACTGGCGCGGCGGCCGCGGCGCAGCTCAGAACATCATCCCGTCCTCTACCGGTGCTGCTAAAGCAGTAGGTAAAGTACTGCCAGAACTGAACGGCAAACTGACCGGTATGGCGTTCCGCGTTCCGACTCCGAACGTATCCGTTGTTGACCTGACCGTTCGTCTGGAAAAAGCAGCGTCCTACGAAGAAATCAAGAAAGCCATCAAAGCCGCTTCTGAAGGCGCAATGAAAGGCGTTCTGGGTTACACCGAAGACGACGTTGTTTCTACCGACTTCAACGGCGAAGTTTGCACTTCCGTGTTCGATGCTAAAGCAGGTATCGCACTGAACGACAACTTCGTGAAACTGGTTTCCTGGTACGACAACGAAACTGGCTACTCCAACAAAGTTCTGGACCTGATTGCTCACATCTCCAAATAAGTTGAGATGAAAAAGTAATCTGTAAGAGCGACTTCGGTCGCTCTTTTTTTTGTCTGCAGAGATAGGATTGCACAATGATAAATAAAATTTTTGCTCTCCCGGTGAATGAAACCATTTCTCCCGTGATCTCCCGTCGCCAGCTGGACGACCTGGAGCTGATTGTCATCGACCATCCGCAGGTGAAAGCCTCTGTGGCGCTGCAGGGAGCGCACCTGCTCTCCTGGAAACCCGCCGGTGAAGAAGAAGTCCTGTGGCTGAGCAACAACACCCCATTTAAACAGGGCGTCGCCCTGCGCGGCGGCGTGCCGATTTGCTGGCCCTGGTTTGGCCCTTCCGCGCAGCAGGGTCTGCCGTCGCACGGCTTTGCCCGCAATCTGCCATGGACCCTGGAAGGTCATGACGAAGACGACAGCGGCGTCATGTTGACCTTTGCGCTCCAGCACAGCGCCGAAACCATGAAGCTCTGGCCGCACGAATTCACCCTCTATGCCCGCTTTAAGCTGGGCAAAACCTGCGAAATCGAGCTGGAAGCCCACGGTGAATTCGAGACCACCTCTGCCCTGCATACCTACTTCAACGTCGGCGATATCGCAGCGGTGAAAGTGAGTGGTCTTGGCGAGCGCTATATCGATAAAGTGAAGAATGCCGAAGAAGGCGTCCTGAGCAACGGCGTGCAGACCTTCCCGGACCGCACCGACCGCGTCTACCTCAACGCCGACAGCTGCAGCGTGATCCATGACGATGCGCTTAACCGCACTATCGACGTCGTGCACCATCATCAGCACAACGTGGTGGCCTGGAACCCGGGCCCGGCGCTGTCCGTCAGCATGGGCGACATGCCGGACGATGGTTACAAAACCTTCGTTTGCGTCGAAACCTGCTGCGTGACCCAGCCGCAGAAAGCCAGCGAAGAGACCCCCTCTCGCCTGGCGCAGACCATCAGCCTGAAAAAACGCTAACAGCAAAAAGCCCCGCTCCCAACGGGGCTTTTTTTTCCGCTGGCTGAGGTGCTGATTAAACCATATCCAGCCGGGTTTTTCGCTGCGGTGGTGGATAGAGGCGATCCAGCTGCGCGAGCTCTTCCGCACTGAGGACGATATCGAGCGCGGCAGCATTCTGCACCACATGCTCAATACTGGCCGCTTTCGGGATCGCCAGCACTCCCGGATGACGAATCACCCAGGCGAGCAGCAGCTGCGCGACTGTCACCCCCCGCGCGTTAGCCATATTAATGATATCGGTATGCTGAAAAAGTCCATCGCGTAAGCGCCCCGCCTGCGCCAGCGGGCAGTAGGCCATCACCGGCAGAGTGTGCTGCTGGCACCAGGGCAGGAGATCGTATTCAATGCCCCGCGATGCGAGATGATAGAGCACCTGGTTGGTCGCGCAGCGTTCGCCACCCGCCGTCCGCCACAGCGCCTGCATATCGTCGGTGTCCAGATTAGAGACGCCCCAGCGGCGGATCTTGCCCTCGGCCACCAGCCTCTCCATCGCCTCGACCGTCTCCTGCAGCGGGATATCCCCGCGCCAGTGCAGGAGATACATATCGAGATAGTCGGTCTGCAGCCGGCGCAGGCTGTTTTCACAGGCGCGGCGCATCGCCGTTCCGCCGGCGTGCCAGGGATAGACTTTGGACACCAGCACCACGCGATCGCGCAGGCCACGGATCGCCTGCCCGACGACCTCTTCCGCCCCACCGTCGGCATACATTTCCGCCGTATCGATCACCGTCAGTCCGTGGTCGATGCCCGCGCGCAGTGCAGCCACTTCCTGCGGACGCTGGGCGCTGTTTTCGCCCATAAACCACGTGCCCAGCCCGATGGCCGGAACCGCCGCCTGCTCGCCAAAGCGTACTGTTTTTTTCACCGTCTCCTCCTCTTTAGCTTTCTGCACCACCATAAAGCAAAACAGGGCGTGAAGCCCTGTTTTGATGCATAAAGCACACTGTAATGATGCACAATCAGAAGGTGTAGGTAATCCCGGTTGAGATCAGGCCGCTCCAGGATTTGTCCACCATCGGGCTGTCGGTAATTTCATCCGACAGACGGGTATAGCGTGCAATGCCGTATACGCTCCAGTCGCCGAGGAAGCGATAGTTAGCCGACAGCTCCAGATACGGGTTCCAGCTGCTGTCCGGATCGTAGCTGCGCATGCCGCTGCGACGGGACTCATGCTGCGAGACACCATAGTAGTATTCGTTCTGATTGTCGCTGTTCCACTCCACGCCAATGCCCGGCGTCAGCGTCAGGTTACCATTGGTGTAGCGGTACAGCCAGGCGAGATCCCAGTTGATACCATTACTGTTATCCAGCGTATCGCCTGCAATCGTCGTGCGCAGGAAACCATAGGGCGTGTTGTGGACATAAGACAGACCGGCCATCACGGTCGATTTACGTTTATCCAGTTGACGCATTTGCGCGCTGTCGCTGTCGCCCGGCTTGAAGTACATCGGCGACCAGTAGGCCGTTATTGACAGCTTATCGTTGGTGTCGTTCCACAGGTAGTAGCCCCCGCCCAGACCGTGGAACCAGAAGTTATCGCTCTCATAACTAATGACCGGCACCGGGTAGACATCCGCATCATATTGCTTATACGGATGCTCGACGATGCCTACGCCAGCCCCAAGAGTGAACTTCCCGTCGGCATGCGCCGCGCTGGCGGACGTCGCAATCAGCACGCCGAGTGCCAGAAGTTTGATTTTAGTCACAATCCATATTCCCGTTGTCAAATTATCAGCCCGTGCAGTTTACCGTCGTAGGCCTCATGCCTCAAATTCTTTACCCGACATGACACAAATCGTTCACTTTCCCACCCTTCTCTTACCATGAGGTGACAGCCCGGTGACAGCTTCGCGTCCTGGCGTGTCAAAAAGCGTCATTTTCAGGATGAGTTATTGATATGTCATTGAAATTGATTTTCTGCGGCATGCAAGATTTCTAAATGCATCTACGCTTAAATTTAGAAGGTGTAATTGCAGGGCACATTCACGCTACTCCACCCGCAACCTGGCATAAGGGTTGCTGGATATCTGGAGAGCGACGTTCAGCTTATGTCTTCCGGGGGCCCCCACTACTCATATGAACGGCTCTCAACCTGTGCTAAAAAACGAAAGGACGGCATGCCATGAATATATTCGATCACTATCGCCAGCGCTATGAAGCTGCCAAGGACGAAGAGTTCACACTGCAGGAGTTTCTTACCATCTGCCGGCAAGATCGCAGTGCCTATGCCAATGCGGCAGAACGTCTGTTGATGGCCATTGGTGAACCCGTCATGGTTGATACGGCTCTCGAGCCGCGGCTATCCCGTCTCTTTTCAAACCGGGTCATCGCACGCTATCCGGCCTTTGAAGAGTTTTACGGTATGGAAGACGCCATTGAGCAGATCGTTTCCTATCTCAAGCATGCCGCCCAGGGGCTGGAAGAGAAGAAACAGATCCTCTATCTGCTGGGACCGGTGGGCGGTGGTAAATCGTCGCTGGCTGAACGGCTGAAAGCGTTGATGCAGCGCGTGCCCATCTATGTGCTGAGCGCCAACGGCGAGCGTAGCCCGGTCAACGATCACCCGCTGTGCCTGTTTAATCCGCAGGAGGATGCCCAGATCCTTCAGAAAGAGTATGGCGTGCCCACCCGCTACCTCGGCACCATCATGTCGCCGTGGGCGGCCAAGCGCCTGCACGAGTTTGGCGGCGATATTACTAAATTCCGCGTGGTCAAAGTCTGGCCATCGATTCTTGAGCAGGTCGCCATCGCCAAAACCGAACCCGGTGATGAAAACAACCAGGATATTTCGGCGCTGGTGGGTAAAGTGGATATCCGTAAACTGGAACACTATGCGCAAAACGACCCGGACGCTTATGGCTACTCCGGTGCGTTGTGCCGTGCCAACCAGGGGATTATGGAATTCGTCGAGATGTTTAAAGCGCCGATTAAGGTGCTACATCCGCTGCTGACCGCCACCCAGGAAGGGAACTACAACGGGACCGAAGGGATCTCTGCCCTGCCGTTTAACGGGATAATCCTCGCCCACTCCAACGAATCGGAATGGGTGACCTTCCGTAATAACAAGAACAATGAGGCCTTCCTCGACCGCGTCTATATCGTCAAGGTGCCTTATTGCCTGCGTATCTCCGAAGAGATCCGCATCTATGAAAAATTGCTCAACAGCAGCGAGCTGACCCACGCGCCGTGCGCCCCGGGCACCCTGGAAACGTTGGCGCGCTTCTCGATTCTGTCGCGCCTGAAAGAGCCGGAAAACTCAAGCATCTACTCGAAGATGCGGGTCTATGATGGCGAAAGCCTGAAAGATACCGACCCGAAAGCGAAATCCTATCAGGAGTATCGCGATTACGCCGGGGTGGATGAAGGGATGAACGGGCTCTCCACCCGTTTTGCCTTTAAGATCCTGTCACGGGTGTTTAACTTCGACCATGTCGAGGTGGCCGCCAACCCGGTGCATCTGTTCTATGTCCTGGAGCAGCAGATTGAGCGCGAACAGTTCCCACAGGAGAACGCCGAGCGCTACCTGGAGTTCCTCAAAGGCTATCTGATCCCGAAATACGCCGAGTTTATCGGCAAAGAGATCCAGACCGCTTATCTGGAATCCTACTCCGAGTACGGGCAGAACATTTTCGATCGCTATGTCACCTACGCCGACTTCTGGATCCAGGATCAGGAGTATCGCGATCCGGATACCGGTCAGCTGTTTGACCGTGAGTCGTTGAATGCTGAGCTGGAGAAAATTGAGAAGCCGGCCGGGATCAGCAACCCGAAAGACTTCCGTAACGAAATCGTCAACTTTGTGCTGCGCGCCAGAGCCAACAACAGCGGACGTAATCCGAACTGGACCAGCTACGAGAAACTGCGCACGGTTATCGAGAAGAAAATGTTCTCTAATACCGAGGAGCTGTTGCCGGTCATTTCGTTTAATGCCAAAACATCAACCGATGAGCAGAAAAAACACGACGACTTTGTCGACCGCATGATGGAAAAAGGCTACACCCGCAAACAGGTTCGCCTGCTCTGCGAGTGGTACCTGCGGGTTCGTAAATCGTCCTGATGCGTCAAGCCCGGCGGCACGCCGCCGGGTCAACTGCAGCTGAATGATGATAAGCAAAGTTGGCTAATGCAGTACAGGAGGGCATATGACCTGGTTCATAGACCGACGCCTGAACGGGAAAAACAAAAGCGCCGTCAATCGCCAGCGCTTTTTGCGCCGTTATAAGGCGCAGATTAAACAGTCGATTTCCGAGGCTATCAACAAGCGCTCGGTGACCGATATTGAGAGCGGAGAATCCGTCTCGATCCCGACGGACGATATCAACGAGCCGATGTTTCATCAGGGTCGCGGCGGCCTGCGCAACCGCGTCCACCCGGGCAACGATCATTTTGTGCAAAACGACCGGATTGAGCGCCCGCAGGGAGGTGGCGGCGGCGGTGGCGGCGGTCAGGGGCAAGCCAGCGCCGACGGCGAAGGGAAGGATGAGTTTGTCTTCCAGATTTCGAAAGATGAGTACCTGGATCTGTTATTTGAAGATCTCGCCCTGCCGAACCTGAAGAAGAATCAGCACCGGCAGTTGAACGAGTTTAAAACCCATCGCGCGGGCTTTACCTCGAATGGGGTGCCAGCCAACATCAGCGTGGTGCGTTCGCTGCAGAACTCGCTGGCCCGGCGTACGGCGATGACCGCTGGCAAGCGCCGTGAACTGCGCGCCCTGGAGGAGGATCTGGAGACCATCAGCCGCAGCGAACCGGTGCAGCTGCTGGAGGAGGAACGCCTGCGCAAAGAGATTGCTGAGCTGCGCGCCAAAATTGAACGGGTGCCGTTTATCGACACCTTTGACTTGCGCTACAAAAATTATGAAAAACGGCCGGAGCCCTCCAGCCAGGCAGTGATGTTCTGCCTGATGGACGTCTCAGGCTCGATGGACCAGGCCACCAAAGACATGGCCAAGCGCTTTTATATCCTGCTGTATCTGTTCCTCAGCCGGACCTATAAAAACGTCGATGTGGTCTATATCCGCCACCATACCCAGGCAAAAGAGGTGGATGAACACGAATTTTTCTATTCTCAGGAAACCGGCGGCACCATCGTCTCCAGCGCCCTGAAGCTGATGGATGAAGTGGTGCAGGCCCGTTATGACCCGGCGCAGTGGAACATCTACGCCGCCCAGGCGTCGGATGGCGACAACTGGGCCGATGACTCCCCGCTGTGCCACGAACTGCTGGCGAAGAAAATTCTGCCGGTGGTGCGTTATTACAGCTACATCGAAATTACCCGCCGGGCGCATCAAACCCTGTGGCGTGAGTATGAACATCTGCAGGCGACCTTTGATAATTTCGCCATGCAGCATATCCGCGACCAGGAAGATATCTACCCGGTATTCCGCGAACTGTTTCACAAGCAGTCATCTAAAAGTGAAGCTTAATTAAATACTCAGCCAGTGAGTCGAGTGACTTGCTGGCTGTTTTCCTCAGACACAAGGCCCGATGGCACATCCATACATCATGTAAAATGGAAACAACGGGGCCATGGCGACGGCGCCAAGCGAGCTAATCGTTTTGGTCTTATCATTGATTGATACCACAACGGGGTGCGCTAACTGGTAGGCGGCGGCCAGATCTGACGCGTCCGATGCAGTCCAAAATCCTGTCGCTTTAAACAACACCCCGAGGCGATCGTTATCAATTTGCACCGCATGATACTGATTCACCAGCTCGCTATGCTGCCCGGCATCCAGTTTGCGCTGATCCATCACCACCAGATATTCCGCCGTCACCTCATGTTGTTCCACGACAAAGTTAACCCGCACGCCGGAAGCCAGTTGATGAAAGCGTTCATAAAAGGTCTTATAACGCTGATATTCCTGAGGCACACCGTCACGGACAAAGCGGTAACTGTATTTCGCTGAGCTGGCGACAATACCGGACTCTGTGGGTTTCATCGCCACAATGGTATCCCGAGGCGGCAAGTTTGGCGTGCTGGTACATCCTGCGAGTATCGCTACCACCACCAGCGATAAGACATATTTCATCATTTTCAGCCGTTCCTGTTTGCGATTTTCTCTATGACATCTGGCGTTTTTTTAACACTCCAGGTACAAATCCCTAACCCTGTGTATCATAACTGCCTAATCTGCTTCAAACATTCGCGCGATCGTCAGCGTTGAACTGTTTCTACTCTCAGGAGCCTGCTATGACCCCTTTTTATCAATTGACGGCTACCCGCCTGCGCGGCCAGCCCCTCTCAATGTCTGACTATGCTGGCAAGGTGGTTCTGGTGGTGAATACGGCCAGCCATTGTGGCTTCACACCGCAATACGCTGGCCTGGAAGCGCTCTACAAAAAGTACGCGGCTCAGGGGCTGGTAGTGCTTGGTTTCCCGTGCAACCAGTTTGGTAAGCAGGAACCCGGCGGTGCGGATGAAATCGAGCAGACCTGTCACGTTAACTACGGCGTGAGCTTCCCGATGTTTGAGAAAGTGGACGTCAACGGCCCCGCCGCACACCCGCTGTTTCGTTATCTGAAACAAGCGTTGCCCGGCGTGCTCGGCGGACGGATCAAGTGGAATTTCACCAAGTTCCTCATCGCTCGCGACGGCACACCCCTCGCGCGTTTTGCGCCGTTGACGACGCCGGAGAAAATGGAGGCCTCCATTGTCGCGGCCCTCACGCGCTGAGTGTTCCCGTCATGCCATGTTCACCCAGCGGCGGCTGGCTGCCCATACAAGGTAGACGTCGCTCTCACGCGGCCAGCAACCGTCTGTTGCTGGCCGATCTTACACCTGCCCGGTCATCAGCCTACAGTGGCGACACGGCCTCAACTTCATGCTGAAACACGTAGGGGTCGGAGAGGAGTTCGAATGCGTCGTCGTCCGGATAAGTGACCGCGACGTGATAGTCTTCGCCTGCGAAGGCTTTGACCGCCGCAAGATCCTGCCAGTAGGTGGCGAGAAAAAAATGCGCCCATTCGCCCTGGTTTTCCTGGCGCACCAGCGC
Organism: Klebsiella sp. PK18; assembly: GCF_057784655.1. Classification (NCBI taxonomy): domain Bacteria; kingdom Pseudomonadati; phylum Pseudomonadota; class Gammaproteobacteria; order Enterobacterales; family Enterobacteriaceae; genus Klebsiella; species Klebsiella sp. PK18. Next base: position 3,267,988 of record NZ_CM173493.1, read on the forward strand.
GCCTCTGTTACCGGGGATACCCCGGGCGTGATCCACGCCGGTCTGCTCAAGGTGGCGGGCAAACCCCTCGGCATGTTGCAATGGCACACAGCCGTGCCAGGTCCTGACAATCATTTGCGTTCTCCTGTGGTGATAAACGTCTCACCTTAACATCAGAAACCACCTGCAGGGGAGCGGCACGATACCGCGCACGGTTCTGAATGGGGGAGCGCCTTACCCTCAGCTCCCCACAGCGAGCTCAGGCAGTCGCGCCTCAATCAAGGCGATCACGCTTCTGACCCGCGGCGGAATAAAACGGGCATCGGGATAGACGGCATACAGGAAACGGTCCGGTAATCGCCAGTCAGCCAGGATCGGCACCAGCCTTCCAGCCCTGAGTGCCCTGGCCGCCAGCGGTCGCTGCATCCCTCCGATGCCGATACCGGATTCCAGCGCCTGCAACAGCGCATCGCTGGTGTTGGCCCGAAAAACGGTCTTAACCTGCACGTCTCTCGTCTCGTCTGCGGAAATTATCCGCAGCGGAGCATCAAGCGGGATGCCGCTAAACCGAACGTGTGGATACTCCGCCAGGTCGTCCACGGACTGAACGGCGTAATGACCTGGTGCCGCAAAGAGCGCCGTTTCAATCCGCGCCAGAACCCGCGCAGCATGGGATGGCGGCGGCTCATGGCCGAGACGCAGCGCCACATCCACCCCTTCGGTAACCAGATCGGCGATCCGATCGTCGAGCGACAGCATCAGGTGCAGTTCAGGATACTGTTTCTGCAGCGCCAGCAGATGCGGCAGCAGAAGACTGCCGAGACCGCTTGGCAGTTGGACATGCACTCGTCCCTGAAACTGAGGCTCCGCCGGGTTGAGCCGCCTTTCCGCCTCCTGCATGGCGTTCAGCACCCGCTGCATATCACGCCGGTAATGCACCCCCTGCTCGGTAAGCATCATGGCCCGCGTCGTACGATGGAGTAACACCACGCCAAGCTCCTGTTCGAGCGCGGCGATCTGCTGACTGACGGCAGATTGCTTCATCCCGAGCTGCCGGGCGGCTGCGGAAAATGAGCCGGCTTCGGCAACGCGCAGAAAGGTGGCGATGGCGGTGAGCTTATTATTCATTTCATGATTCTGCTGATAAGTGTCATCCGTTTCATGGGATAGGTGGCAAAAAAATAATCTAGCACACTGTGTCGGTCACCTTCCCAGGAGAAACACCATGAACAAGACATCCTCTCAGGTCGCACTGGTCGCTGGCAGCAGCGGCATCGTTGGCCGCCAGTTGGTCAACACCCTGTTACATCGTGGATGGGAGGTTATCGGCCTCAGCCACCGCGCCCTGTCGCAACCGGGGGCGATCCCGATGATTCACGTCGATTTACGCGATGCCCGGCACAGTGCGCAAGCGCTCCAGCCGCTGTCCACCGTGACCCACATTTTTTACAGTGCCTGGATGAATGCCGGAAACTGGAGCGAGATGGTGGAGCCGAACGTTACCATGCTGCGTAATCTGGTCAGCCACGTCGAACAAAACGCCCCGCTGCAGGCGGTCAGCCTGATGCAGGGGTATAAAGTGTATGGCGCCCATCTTGGCCCCTTTAAAACCCCGGCGCGGGAAAGCGACCCCGGCGTACCCGGGGCTGAATTTAACGCCGCTCAACTTGCGTGGCTCCGCCACTTTCAACAAGGCAAAACCTGGCACTGGAGCGCTATCAGGCCCGGCGTGGTGGGCAGCCCGGTGCCGGGTAATGCCATGAATCTTGCGTTGAGCATCGCGCTGTATGCGTCACTGTGCAAAGCCCTGGGTTTACCGCTGCGCTTTCCCGGCACGTTAACCACCTGGCACAGCATTGTCGATCATACTGACGCCGACCTGCTGGCGGAGGCCACGCTGTGGGCCGCCACCTCACCGGCGGGGGAAAACGAGGCCTTCAACGTCAATAATGGTGATATCTGGCGCTGGTGCGAGCTGTGGCCGCGCATCGCGCAGTGGTTTGAACTGGAATGCGCCCCGCCCGTCAGGCTCTCATTTCATCAGCTATTCAATGACTACCGTGCCGTCTGGCGCGAGCTGGCCGGAGAGCGGCTGGTGGAAGCGGACATTCTGCGTCTGAGCGACGGTCAGTTTGCCGATTTCGTGTTCGGCTGGCAGTACGATATGTTTGGCGATGGCAGTAAACTGCGCCGGGCTGGCTTCCAGCGGATGCAGGCCACAGACGAGATGTTTTTCAGCCTGTTTTCGCAGCTGAGAACGGCGCGGGTGATCCCCTGAGCGTTAGCGTCAGGGCAACGCCAGCCGGTCTTGATGGTCCGCAAAGAGGGTGATGAGATGGTCGGCGATAACCCGCACGCGTCTGGACCCGGCCAGGTCGGAATGCATCACTAACCATAACGTCTGATCCGCGCCGATCTCCGGCTGCAGGCACTGCAGCCCGTTGGCCCGCGCCATAAAGTGCGGCAGGACGCCCAGCCCAAGCCCCGCTGATACCGCGGAAACCTGGGCCACGAGCGTATTGGCTTCGACTTTACACGGTCGCCCTCGCAGGGTGCGCGTGATCCATTGGGCGGCCGGCAGGTGCTGGTGAGTCTCCGGCCACCCCACAAAGTCCGCCTCGCTCAGCGACAGGCCGTCCGCACCGGCCAGATAGCTGGCGGCGCCATAGACGCCAAACCCCACCGTCCCCAGCCGCTTTAAGGTCAAATGCCCGGCGTCAGGCTTGACCATGCGGATCGCCAGATCGGCATCCCGACGATGCAGGTTCACCGGCTGCACGCCGCTCAGCACCTCCACCCGCAGGTCAGGATAGTGGTCCAGGAGCCCTTTCAGGGAGGGCAGAATAAAGTGCGTGGCCAGGTTATCCGAGGTAGCCAGGCGGACAACTCCGGCGACATGCCCCTGCAGTTGCGCCGCCTCGCCGAACGCCAGGCCTGCGTATTCCAGCGCCTCCGCCCGCGCGAGCAGGGCTTCGCCATCGTCGGTCAGGCGATAGCCGCTCTGATGGCGGCTGAAAAGCGGGACTTTCAGCGACTGTTCCAGCCGATCCAGCCTGCGGGACACCGTGGCAATCCCCATGTTCATCTTGTCGGCGGCGCCGCTTAGCGTTCCCGCCCGGGCGATGGCGAGGAATATGCGCGCATCATCCCAGTTAAACTCTGCTGTCATCTACTTTCCAATTATGGAAAACGGCTCTCCGTTTTCTGCTCTTTTTTATCGTTTTCGCAGGGATGATACTGCACGCCACTCGCGGAGACAAACTGGCCATCCGATCGCCGGTTCTCTCCTCACCTGAACGTCCGTGCACCATGCGCGGCTTCCCTATTCTTAGGATACGCCTGACATGAAAGAGATTGCTTTACCCCTTAACCCAACCCCGACGCGCGTCTGGATAGCCGTCATTGCGCTCGGGATCTGCGCCTTTTCGATCGTCACCAGCGAACTGGCGCCGGTGGGCATGCTCAGCGCCCTGGCGGCGGATTTTCACCAGACGGAATCCGGTATGGGGCTTGCCGTCACCGCCTACGGCTGGGTGGGCGCCCTGGCGGCCCTGCTTTCCGGCGCGATGCCGGCGCGTATTTCACGCAAGGCGCTGCTGGTCGGGCTGATGCTGACCCTGGCGCTTTCCTGCCTCGCCGCGACCCGGTCTTATTCCATGTTCGCCCTGATGAGCGCCCGCATGATTGGCGCCCTGGCGCATGGCGCCTTCTGGGCCTTAATTGGCATCGTCGCCGCGCAGCTGGTCCCGCCGCACCGGCTGGGGCTGGCTACGGCAATCATTTTTGGCGGCGTGTCGGCGGCAAGCGTAGTGGGGGTACCGCTGGCGAGCTTTATCGCCACCCTGGCGGGCTGGCGACACGCGTTTTTGGCGGTGGCCCTGCTGTCACTGGCCGCAGCGGCAGTGCTATGCTCGACGCTGCCCGCGCTGGCCGCGTCCCCCCCCGTCAGGCTGGGTGTTTATCGCAATATCTTCCGCAATCCGCTGCTCTGCGGCCTGTATGGCGCCACGGCCTGCATCATTACCGCTCACTTTGCCGCCTTCACCTATGTTGAACCGCTGCTGATAACACTGCAGGGAGTACCGGCAACTGCCCTCTCCGGCCTGCTGCTGTTGTCAGGGGTTTCCGGGCTGGTGGGTAACGTTATCGCGGGTAAGCTTATCGACCGTCATCTGAAGGGGCTGATTTTTGCTTCACTGCTGCTGAGCGGAGGCGCGCTGGCGCTCCTCGGCACCGGACGGCTTGCGCCCCTGCCTTTCTGTTTTAGCGGGCTGCTGTTAGCCCTGTGGGGCGCCGGTATCGCGATCGTGTTCGTCGGCTTACAGACCTGGCTGCTGCGCAGCGCAGGCGCGGTCGCCCAGCCGGCGTCAGCCATTTACGTGGCTATTTTTAATGCCGCCATCGGCACCGGGGCGCTTGTCGGCGGCCAGCTGATCGCCACTGCGGGCTTGTCAGGCATGGTGTGGCTGGCGGCGGGGATCATGGCGTGCAGTACGCTGCTGATCGCCCTGCTGAAAACGCCCTCAGCCGGCTAAAGGCTGCCCTGCAAAACCGCGTTTTCACGATCCAGGGTGAAGACCTGCCATGCGACCCGGGTCGCGCTCAGGGTAAAAATGGCCGTCGCCAGCGTATTTTCGTCATCCGGATCTTCCGCAGACAGCCGGTAAATCGGTAACAGCGGATCCTGCTGGTCGGAGAGCATCGCTTTCGCTGTTACCCCATCCAGCGACGGGTTCGTCGCCAGCCACGCGTCCAGGCGCTGCTGGCGTGAGCCGGAGCTCCCGGTCACGATCTGTTCAATGGTCTCAAGCTGGGGATGGATCAGATGGTTGGCATGCCCAAAGGTGGCGGTCAGCTGGCGCACTGAGCTGCCGGAGCCGGTAGCTTCCACGCTAAACAGACGGCTATCGCCCATTTGACCCAGTGTGTGGTGAAACGCGCCCGCGCGCGGTGTCGCGGTCAGCAGGGTAATGGCCTCATCTAACGTGGTGGCATTCAGCGATGCGCGGGCCAGTATCTGGCGCGGCATCCCCTCCGGACGATGCACAGCACGAATATTGTTGACCGTATTGACTATCCCTTTCTCATTCACCGCGAAGGTGTGCCCGCACAGGGAGCCGGGGTAGGCGAAGCTGGTGAAGGCGAGGCCCACATCCGGTGTCACGTGGACGATGGCGCAGTCACCGCGCAGCTGCGGGAAACCGTCTTCGTTGTGCGCAATAATTAACTCGCCCTCAGCGCTTATCCCCGCCAGGGTAGTGCAGCCATCCGACGTCGAACGCACCAGATCGCCGCGACAGTTCCAGGCAAACACCTCATCCACCGGCGCCTGCAGCCCCTCCGCCATGCCCTCCAGCTCCTGCCAGATCTGCGGCCACTGAGCCTGGACGGCTGCGCGCATGCGCTGGGTTTGTTCCGCCGTTTTCATGGCGGTTACAGTTTGCCACAGCGCTGTTTGCCTGATTTTAGTATGCCAGGCCTCACGACCAAACGCGCCAAGCTGCTGACCGACCGCATAGGCGGAACCACGGATTGCGATTGTTTTCATATTGTCATCATTCACTTATGTTCAGGATACGTGTTGCAAAAACTCTTGCAGACGCGGATTGCTGCTGGCAGTGAGCAGCACCTCAGGTGAACCATCTTCGGCAATGGTGCCGCCATCAATAAAGATCAACCGGGAAGCCACCTCTCTGGCAAAGCCAATCTCATGGGTCACAATCACCATCGTCATGCCCTCTTCGGCCAGCGAGCGCATGACCTTTAACACCTCATGCCGCAGTTCGGGATCGAGGGCGGATGTTGGCTCATCAAATAACATCATTTTGGGTTTTACCGCCAGGGCACGAGCTATCGCCACGCGCTGCTGCTGTCCCCCCGAGAGCTCTGCCGGATAGTGGTTAGCGCGTTCGCGCAGACCCACGCGGTCCAGCAACGCCAGCGCCTGCTCCCGCGCCGCGGCCTTACTCTGCTTACGCACGCGAACCGGACCAAACATGACATTCTCAAGGGCGGTCAGATGCGGAAATAAATGAAACTGTTGAAACACCATACCGGCTTCGCGGCGAATATCACACTCATTCGCGTGCGGATCCGTAATATGCATGCCCGCCACCAGCAGCGTTCCCGAAGAGATCTCCTCCAGCTTGTTAATGCAGCGCAACAGGGTCGATTTTCCCGAGCCGGACGGGCCAATGATCACCACCACCTCGCCCGCTTCAATCTTTAAATTGATATCGTGCAGCACCTGAGTGGCGCCGAAGTTTTTCGCTACCGCGCTAAATTCAACCATGCTCATAAAATATGGATCCTTTTCTCAAGTTGTTTCAGCAGGAAGCTCAGGCACAATGTCAAAAACAGATAAATCATCGCCACCGCCGTCCACACCTCCAGCGCCCGAAAGTTACCGGCAATAATCTCTTGTCCCTGGCGGGTTAATTCTGCCACGCCAATCACAATAAAGAGCGAGGTATCTTTTATACTGATAATCCACTGATTGCCTAATGCCGGGATCATTCGCCGAAAAGCCAGCGGCATAATGACATGTAATAGGGTGCTGCGTGGCGATAACCCCATCGCCAGGCTGGCTTCTTTAAAACCTTTATTGATCGACAGAATCGCGCCCCGGGTGATCTCCGCTATATAAGCGCCGGAGTTAATCACAATGGTGATAATAGCGGCAGGAACCGGGTCAATACGCACCGGCAACACCATCGGCAGGGCGAAGTAGATAAACATCACCTGCACCATGATCGGCGTTCCACGGATTAATTCCACAAACACCAGCGATACCGTTTTTGATATTGTTCCGCCTAATGCGCGGCAGGTTCCCGCCAGCAAGCCAATGATTAACCCACCTAACAAACCGGACAAAGAGATAATCAGCGTCAGCTGCAAGCCCTGCATCAGCTGCGGTAAAGCATCCCAAATATAGCGACTGTCAAAATTCATCATTCTACCCGTCAAGAAGAAATGAGGTCGGATCGCTCCGACCTGGCAGGGTTATTTCGGCTGTTTAGCAAACCACTTTACGTAAATCTTGTCGTAGGTACCATCGGCACGCAGGGCCTGCAGAGCCTGGTTCACTTTTGGCGTCAGGCTGCTGTTTTTCTGCATCGCAAAGCCATATTGCTGTGGCAGAATGCTGTCCGTCTCACCGGTGGATTTGACCTTGCCATTACCCGCCGTCTTCACGTAGTAAAGGACATTTGGCGAATCGTGAACGACGGCATCGAGATTGCCGGCCTGCAGATCAAGGTACGCGTTATCGATGTTCGGGAACTCGATATAATTCGCTTTATATTTGCTTTTCATAAAGCTGGCCGCCGCCGTCCCCTGCTTAAGGCCAACTTTTTTTCCGGTCAAATCACTGAATTTGGCAATGGAATTATCAGTACTTTTCACGGCTATTAACAGGTCGGCATTATAATACCCATCACTGAAATCCACGACCTGTTTACGCGCATCGGTAATGGTTATGCCGGCCATCGCCACGTCCAGATTGCGCGACTGTAGTCCGGGGATGAGGCCGCCGAAATCCATCGGCCTTAATTCGTAGCTGATATGCATTTTCTTTGCGATAGCGTCCCACAAATCGATATCAAAGCCGACATATTTATCACCTTGTTTAAATTCAAAAGGGACAAAGGCGGTATCCACGCCCACCGTTATTTTGTCCTGGGCTGTTGTCACAAAACTGGCAGAACAAATAACCAAAGCCAGCGTCAGTTTTAATTTATTAAATAGTCCAGTCATAATTACCCTCAGCGTCAATGAAATGGCATGCAACGAATATCAGCCTGCGATATATATCGCCGGAAGAACCAATAACAACACTTGATATGCAGGGCGCATTATTATGCGCCCGAATGAAAAGGCTAACTTATTCAGAAAATAGAGAGTCGGTGGTATCCGGTACGGGCGTCTGGGCGCTGTTCATCACCATGGAGAGAAAACTGTAATAACCGTTTATCCCAATCAGATCCACTACGCCCTTCTCACCCCATAAATCAACGGCTTGTTGCCAGGTGCTATCACTCACCTTTTGCTGTTGATGCAGTTGCTGACAGAAGTCATAGATCACCTGCTCATCGGGCCGGAGATCGTCTGGCGGGCGCCGTTGCTTAATCGCCCGCACCGCCGCGGCAGAGATGCCCTTCTCACGTGCTATTGGCGCATGGATCGCCCACTCTACCGGCTGTGACCAGTGCCGTGCGGTCAGCAAAATCGCCAGTTCAGAAAGACGCTGACCCAGCGCGCTGCGATAACGTAAATACTCCCCCATACGCTGGGCATGCGCCATCAGCTCGGGACTACGCAGCAGCGGCTCAAAAGGCGGCAGTAAGGCGCCGCGCGGCCCATTGATGATCTCTTCCGCTAACTGACGTTGCCGCTCGTCCCATTCCTGTTCCGCCAGGGGCGGTAAACGATTGATCATAATTTTCCCGTCTCTTCGCGGATCACGCTGTTCAGCGTATCGACCACAAAGTCGATCTGCGCCGGGGTGATGATAAACGGCGGCGCGATCAGGATGTGATCGCCATACTGACCATCGATCGTGCCGCCCATGGGGTAGACCATCAACCCACGCGCCATACAATTTGCTTTGATCGCAGCATGCAGCTTCAGGGCAGGATCGAACGGGGTTTTGTTGTCTTTATCGCGCACCAGCTCGACGCCGGCAAACAGGCCGCGTCCGCGCGTATCGCCGACATGCGGTAACTCACCCAGCACCTCGCGCAGGGCCTGTTGCAGATAGGCGCCCTGCTGTTTGACGGCAGCCAGTAAATTATCGCGCGCAATCACCTGCTGCACCGCCAGCGCTGCCGACGCGGCGGTAGCATGACAAATGTAAGTGTGGCCATGCTGGAACAACCCGCTGCCCGCCTTCAGCGCGGAAACAATGGCCTCACTCGCCAGTACCGCCCCAATCGGCTGATAACCCCCGCCGAGTCCCTTGGCGATGGTTACTAAATCAGGCACCACGTCGTCTTGTTCAAACGCGTGCAGCGTCCCGGTACGCCCCATACCGCACATCACCTCATCGGCGATATACAGGATGCCGTATTTATCGCACAGGCGGCGCACCCCCTTCAGATAGCCCGGCGTCGGCGGCGTGGCCCCCGTCGTCGCCCCCACCACGGTTTCCGCACAGAAACCGATAATCGTTTCCGGGCCGGCCTCAAGAATGGCTTGCTCCAGCTCATTAAGCAGACGTTCGGTATACTGTTGCTGGGTCTCGTCAGCCCGGCGATCGCGGTACTCATTGCAGGCTGAGACGCGGATAACATCCATTAATAAGGGGGCAAACTGGCGACGGCGCCATTCGTTACCGCCCACCGCCAGCGCGCCCAGCGTATTGCCGTGATAGCTCTGTTTACGGGCGATAAATCGGGTGCGCGATGGCTGGCCGATCTCCACAAAGTACTGCCGCGCCATCTTCAGCGCCGTCTCTATTGCTTCGGATCCGCCCGAGACAAAGTAGGCATAGTTAAGCTCGCCGGGCGCCGTGCGGGTGAGATGTTCGGCCAGCTGTTCCACGACATCACTGGTAAAAAAACTGGTATGCGCATAGGCCAGCTGATCGATCTGGCGGTGCATCGCCGCCAGCACATCAGGGTGTGCGTGTCCGAGGCAGGAAACCGCCGCCCCGCCGCAGGCATCAAGATACGGCTTTCCCTGGGCATCAAAGATATAGGCCCCCTGGGCACGTGAGGCCACGATCGGCGTGCTACGCAGGCTGCGGTGAATGACATGACTCATACTGGGTTCTGCTCCTGAATCCGCTACATTAATTGAGCGTATCTTGCAGGATCCATTTGGATCACGTCAACGAAATAAAGATATAAATGCATCCATAATTCTTATACCAGATACATTTGAATCATTTATCAGGATTTACCGGGGATCACATAGACGCCAGAATCGATAAGATAGCGTTCGGCACTTTCAATTTTACTCACCGCCTCCCGGCCGTGGCGCACCACCAGCATCGCCAGTAAACACTCCGCCAGCCCCATGCCGGAGACCACGGAAGGGAAAAATGACGGACTGTCGATGGAAAACAGCAGCGTGCAGTCTGCCGCCTGCGCTAAGGGGGAAACCGGCGAGTCGGTAATGGCGAGGATCTTCGCCCCTGCCTGCCGGGCTGCCCGTAAAACATCCAGTGATTCGCGTGAATAGGGCGCAAAGCTGGTGAGTAAGACGCAATCCCGGTTGGTCAGTTCGCGGGTGAAAACTTCGATATTGCTGGCCAGGCCATCGATTAACGATACCTGCCGGTTGAACAGTCGATAGACATAAAACAGCGACCACGCGATTGGAAAGCTGGCGCGGAATCCGCAGATATAGACATTCTCCGCGCTATCGAGCAAGGTCACCGCCTGCTCCATCTCCTGCGCATTTTCGTTTTGCGTAAAGGTCAGATTCGCCTGATGCGCCTGAAAAACCTCTTTATACAGCTGCGTTTGCGTGCCGCGGGCCATCATTTTTTCCGCTTTTGATACGTACGTATCATTGCGCAGCCCCAGGTCGTCAATGAAATCGCTTTTCAGCTCGCTCCAGCCGCGGTAACCCAGCCGCTGCGCCAGACGCAGCAGCGTCGCCGGTTTTACCCCGGCTTCCGCCGCGAAGGCACGCATCGATAACACCACCAGTTGGCTGGCATTTTGCAGTGAGAACTCGGCGGCGCGTTGCAGCTCGGGCGACAACCCGCCGAATTCATTAATGATTTTTTCCCTGAGATTCATGGCAGCTACTTACTGGTTTTAAGTGAAAGCTATCTAATCATATTTGAGATCAAGACTCTATAGGTGGCTAACCACCCCGCGGGTCACATCCGTTCCCCCTTCTCATTGCTGGCGTGCTTTACTTCAAATATGGCGCAAGAGGAATGTCACTGGCGGGTGGGAAAAGGTATGCTCTTATCAGGGGGCGTTGCACATCAAAGCCCTGTTCACTGCTGGAAATTTCACCATGGCACGCAACCGCACTTTTTCTCTCAATCTCCGTTGGCGAGCGCTGCTCAAAGACGCAGGGATGGAGCCTGAACATCTCCTCCGCCAGGCCGGTTTGCCGGACGACACCTTTTCAGACATCAATCGCGGTCTGACTACCGATGAGTATCTGCGTTTCTGGCGCGTGCTGGAAAAAGAAAGCGACGATCAGGCCTTTCCTTTGCCCTTTGTAGAAAGGGTCTCTGCGGAAGTGTTTGATCCCTCGCTGTTCGCCGCCTTGTGTAGTACCCACATGATGCAGGCGGTCCAGCGGCTGGCCAAGTATAAACTGCTTATTGCCCCCATGGTGCTGGAGACGATGGTCGTGCAGAACGGCACGCTGACAGTGTCTCCGCGCTGGCTGGGAGCAACAGAAATCCCTGCCTCTCTGGAAGTGGCAGAGCTGGCATTTTTACTTCGTCTGAACCGACTGGCCACCCGCGAACCGGTTCAGGCCGTGAAAGTAACGCTCTCACAGCCCCTCACCCGCCAGCAGACCCACCACTTTTCAGCCTTCTTCGGCACGACCATACAGCATGGAAAGCGGGCGACCATCAGCTTTGCCGCCGCTGATGCCCTGCGGCCCTTTTTGACGGTGAACGAGGGTATGTGGCAGGTCTTTGAGCCGGAGCTGCAGCGTCGTCTCAGCCAGCTTAGCGATCAGGCCTCAACGGCTGAACGTGTTCATGCAGTTCTGCTGGAGCTTCTGCCGGGCAACGACGCCTCTATCGACAATACGGCGCAACGTCTGGGAATGAGCAAACGCACCCTGCAGCGCAGGCTGGAGCAGGAGGGAGAGAATTATCGCGCCCTTGTTCACGCTTGCCGCGAAGCGCTGGCTCGCCACTATCTTCTCAATACCACGCTTTCCGGTTATGAGATCGCCTTTCTGCTCGGTTTTGAAGATCCGAATTCCTTCTATCGGGCTTTTATGGCGTGGACCGGCCAGACGCCAGAAACCCTCAGAGACATGATGCGCCTCAACTAAGCGCGCGTCATGGCGCGCTTTGCCAGTATTGTGGCGTACCGTGCCAGCGACACCGCGCCTGACAGCAGGCACACTCAGCGCAGTCTACTTGCCGAGGTGCTTATGTTTATTCAGGAAAAGAAAACCGCGCTGGTCACCGGCGCATCGTCAGGGATGGGGAAAGCCATTGCCCGTCGTCTTATCCAGGAGGGTTACCAGGTTTACGTTGCTGCCCGGCAGCTCGGGAAAATGGACGATCTGGCTTCGCTAGGGGCCCAATGCCTGCAGATGGATCTCTCACGACAGGACGATCGGCTGGCGGTCGTGAACACCATTCTGTCTCAGACCGGAGGGGTCGATGTACTGGTCAATAATGCCGGTTTTGGCCTGTATGGCCCGGTCGAAGAGATCGGTATCGATGAGGCTCGCTACCAGTTTGAGGTCAATCTCTTCGGCGCGGCGCATCTCACGCAACTACTGCTTCCCGCGATGCGCGCCCGCCGTCGCGGATATATTGTCAATATCTCCTCCATGGGCGGGAAGATGTATAGCGTCCTCGGCGCATGGTACCACGCCACCAAACATGCACTTGAGGGGTGGTCAGACTGCCTGCGGCTGGAAGTTGCCGACTTCGGCATCAAGGTGGTTATCATCGAACCTGGAGTGATTGAAACCGGCTTCGGCGATGCGGCCAGCGAAAGTATTGTCAAACGTTCGGCCACAGGACCGTATGGTCAGTTGGTAAAAGGGGTCGCCCTGTCGATCCAAAAAACATACGGCCATGGCACCGGCAGCGACCCGCAGACGATCGCCGAGGTGGTCCTGGTCGCGGTGAATGCCTCAAATCCACGCCCCCGTTATGCCGTCGGTAAGTATGCCAAACTGCTTATCCGGATGCGTGTCTGGCTGGGCGACCGTCTTTTCGATCGTATTATCCTCAGCCAGATGCGCTGAGGTCATGTTCTGCTCACCTTCGCCTCGCGCTGGAGGGGGATGACTCTCCCAGCCAGTCGATAAAAAACGCCATAAACGCCGACACCTGCGGCGGCTGCAGCTTTCGCTGGGGAAAGACAAACTGCAGCCCAACCTCCTTGCGGTCTAAGGGGCTGAATCCGGTGAAGCGCTCGGCAAACAGCACCTGAAGCCGTCCCTCCTCGACATCCCTCTTCACATCCCACCATGATTTACCGGCGATCCCCGCCCCGCTGAGCGCCCACTGCCGCAGCAGTGCCCCATCGTCGCAGACCATCGCCGGCGTCACCCGCACCACGCGCTTCTTTCCCGCCTCCTCGAAGCGCCATTCATTCATCACCACACCGTGCCGCTCCAGCGCCAGACAGCGGTGATGGTGCAACTCGTCGAGGGAGGCAGGCGTTCCGTGGGTAGCAAGATAAGCCTCCGAAGCCACCAGCACCCGGTGGTTGGGGCGGATATGGCGGATCGCCAAACTACTGTCTGGCAGGTTACCGACGCGAATGCTCATATCCAGCCGGTTGGCGACCAGATCCTCCACGCGCTCCCCTAAGAACACGGAAAACGTGACCTCCGCGTGACGGCGGGAAAAGTCGACGATGGCCGGGCTAAGATACTGTCGGCCAAAGTCGGAGGGGGCGGAAAGACGAATATTGCCGCTCAGCACCCCTTCCTTTTGCGTCAGCAACGATTCGGCGTGACGGGCCTCCTCCAGTACGCGCCGCGCGGCATGATAAAAATCTTCCCCCGCCCTGGTCAGGGTGATCGCGCGCGTGGAACGATGGAACAGACGGGTCTGGTAGCGCTCCTCCATCGCCTTCAGGCGGGCCGTCATGGTGGCCGGTGAGAGCGATAACCGTCTGCCGGCGGCGGAGAGTCCCCCCGCCTCGGCGACAGCCACCAGCAGCGCCATATCTTCCAGCTTGCCCATTTTTCGTATTTCCTGAAAAGTGAATCTGTTTTTAGCCTAATTATCAAATTCAGATCCCGACTGTAAAGTGATTTTCATTCCACTCGCAAGGGACACCCGTATGAACAGCCTCTCACTTTTCGATCGTTACCGCATCGGCACGCTGCCGTTGAAAAACCGCATCGTCATGGCTCCCATGACCCGGGCGCGCGCCCTGCAGCCCGGAAATATCCCCTCCGCGCTGATGGCGGAATATTACCGCCAGCGCGCCAGCGCCGGATTGATCGTCACGGAGGCGACGCAAATCTCTCCTGAGGGACAGGGATACTCCTGGACGCCTGGCCTGCATTCCGCTGAGCAGATTGCCGGCTGGCAACTGACGACCGGGGCCGTTCACCAGGCTGGCGGCGTTATTTTTTCTCAGCTCTGGCACGTGGGGCGGATGTCGCACGCTCGTTTTCATGCGGATGGGCAACCCGTGGCCCCGTCGGCGCTGGCGCCGGACGCCCAGGTCTGGGTGGTGGATGAGCAAGGCCGGGGCCAGATGGTGGACTGCCCACCGCCGCGGGCGCTCTCCCGATCGGATATTCAGCGTATTGTCGCCGATTACCGTCAGGCGGCGCGCAATGCGATAGCGGCGGGATTTGACGGCGTGGAGGTGCACGGCGGCAATGGCTATCTGATCGACCAGTTCCTGCGGCGTACCGCCAACCAGCGTACTGATGAGTACGGCGGTAGCCTGAGCAACCGGATCCGTTTTGCCCAGGAGGTGCTGACCGCCATCGGCGACGTCATTGGCCGCGAGCGGACGGGCATCCGCCTTTCCCCCTTCATTACTCAGCGCGGGATGAACGACCCGCAGGTGATCGACGCCATCCTTGCCCTGGCGGCCTGGTGCGAACAGCAGGGTATCGCCTTTATCCACCTGGCGGAGGCGGACTGGGACGATGCGCCAGCCGTTCCCCAGCACTTTCGTGACACGCTGCGCGCGACCTTCAACGGCACCCTGATCGTGGCCGGCAATTACGATCAGCAAAAGGCGGAACGTATCCTCACCGCCGGTCTCGCCGACCTCGTGGCTTTCGGCCGCCCGTTTATTGCTAATCCTGACCTGCCGCAGCGGCTTCAGCACCGCTGGCCGCTGGCGACCGCCAGCGATCCCGCCACGCTGTTTGGCGGGACAGAGGTGGGCTATACCGACTATCCCTTCTATACGGAGCATAAAGAGTGAAAATGACCCGCAAAATGTTACCTGCCAGCCGTAGTTTCGCTGTTGTCTGTACGCAGGCCAGACGCGGCATCACGCTGCGGCGCTGCGCCACAGCGCTGCTGCTTGCCGGGATATCCGGCTCCGCGTTTTCAGCCCCGCAGGGTTTGCTGAAGCCAGCCCAGCTCATCGTTGACAACGGCCTTCCCCCTGCCACACGCGTCGCCAATGAATATGTCGCCAGGCAATACGCCACGTTCTGGAATACCGGTGATGAAGCGCTGGCCCGGGCGGCGCTGGCGGGGAATTTTATCGATAAAACGCCCCCGGAAGGGCGTCGGCAAGGGCCGGAAGGCGCGATCCTCGCCTCCAGAGCGTTTCGTCAGGCGGTGCCGGATTTACGTTGTGATGTCGAACAAATGATTGTGGCCGGTGACCGGGTGGTCTCACACTTACATTTTCATGGCCACTTTACCGGGACCTTCGGCACCCGGAAGGGTAAGGGACAAAATATCGATTTTATCGCCACCGATATCTATCAGATCAGCGGCGGTAAAATTGCCGCCAACTGGCATATTGAAGATAACCTGACGCTGATGAAACAGCTGGGCGCGCAATAAGCTGCCCACCCGAGCGGTGAGTAAGCGATCGCCATAACCACGAGCCCCCCGGTATCCGCCGGGGCGGCTCGCCTGGCGACAGACTGTGCTTAGATTTGCGCCATTCCGCCGTCGACATAGATCTCTGCGGCGTTAATAAAGCTCGACTCGTCAGACGCTAAAAATACCACCGTCCTGCCAATCTCCTCCGGCTCGCCCAGCCGCCCGAGCGGTACGCTGGCGGCCAGGGCGTCGAACAAGCCCTGACGGTCCGCCTCCGCGACCAGTCCTCCCAGACCCGGGGTACGCACCGGCCCCGGGCTGACGACATTGATGCGGATCCCGCGATCGTTCACCTCCAGCGCCCAGGAACGCGCCAGGCTGCGTACCGCCGCTTTACTGGCGCTATAGATGCTGAAGTTCGCCGTCCCTTTGACCGCCGCCGTAGAGCCGGTCAAAATCACCGAGGCGCCGTCGGTGAGCAGCGGCAGCGCCTTCTGGACGGTGAACACCACCCCGCGCACGTTGGTGGCGAAAATCCGCTCGACGTGCGCTTCGGTGATGGCGCTGAGTGGCAGCATCTCCCCGCCGCCAGCATTGGCGAACAGCACATCCAGGCGGCCGGACTCGTCGGCAATGGTCGCAAATACCGCGTCAAGGTCGCTTAACACGGCGGCGTCGGCGCGGATCCCGCGGGCGGCGGGCCCGATGAATCTTACCGCCGCATCCAGCTCCTCCTGTCGGCGGCCGGTGATATACACCTTCGCGCCCTGCTCCGCCAGCGCTTTCGCCGACGCCAGGCCAATCCCGGTGCTGCCGCCGGTCACTAACGCCACTTTATCCGCAAGTTTTTTGCTCATGGTGCATTTCCTTGGTTAGAGTATAAACAGGCCAGGCTCGCGAAAGCGCCCCGCCGGGTATGGAAAGCACTGTAATCGCCTCAGAGAGGCGGAAAAATGGCCTAATCTGAAAAACACTTTTCCCCTCTGTGGATAATGGACGCCCGCTAACCAGGATACTGCGAATAATGGACCGGTTTTCAGCCCTCAAAGCCTTCACCCGCGTTGTCGAAGCCGGCAGCTTTACCCGCGCCGCGGACTCGCTGGATATGCCCAACGCCACGCTCAGCAAAACCATCAAGCAACTGGAAGCGCACCTGGGGGTTTCTCTCCTGCAGCGCACCACCCGGCGTATTACCGTGACGCCGGAAGGACGGGAGTACTATGAAAAAGCTCGCTGCCTGCTGGAAGACCTAGAAGAGATCGACGCCTCCTTCAATACCGCCCACAATAAGCCGAAGGGCCATCTACGGATCGCCATCGGTGGGTCGACCGCGTGCGATGTGCTGATCCCGCTGCTGGCGGACTTTATGACCTCCTGGCCGGATATCCGTATCGATTTACAGGTGGCCGATAAACCCGCGGACCTCATCAGCGGCAATATTGACTGCGCCATCCGCGGCGGGCCGATGGAAGACTCGACGCTGATCGCCCGTAAAATCGGCGAGGCGACGCTGGTCACCTGCGCCACCCCTGGCTATCTTCAACGCTGCGGCACGCCCGCCTCGCCGGATGAACTCCATCATGGCCACCAGCTCATCAGCTATCTGTCGCCGGCCAGCGGCAGAGCGTTTCCGTTTCGCTTTACGCGTCACGGCGTCAGTACCGAGCTCAAGACAGAGCCCCATCTCGGCATCAATGAGAGCAACGCGCATATTGCCGCCGGCGAGGCGGGCTTAGGCATTGTGCAAACCTTTACCTATTCGCTAAAACCCGCGCTGGCAAGTGGCAAGCTGGTGGAGATCCTCGCCGCCTGGCGCCCGGCCCCCTATCCCTTTCACGTCGTCTATGCCCGGCACCGGCACGTGCCGCCCCGGCTCCGCGTCTTTATTGAATGGCTGGCGGCGGTTTTTCCGGCTGCGGTGCAGGGATAAAGCGCGTTATCTGACGCAGCGCCGAGGGTGGTCCACAATTGAACGCACTGACCGCTATTTTTCCTTTTTACGACCGTCCGAAAAACACCAATGATTAAATCTACGATTTGATGTTTCTACACAAAATATAAACGAAGATTTAAATTGATATGAATGGGTTGACAATAACATTGGCTATGGGTAGATTTCATGGGCCTAAGTTGTGGCCTTTCCTAATCTGACATAAGAGACTAATGGATACTGAATTTAGTAGCGGTCCGAATATGGCCTTAACGGTTATTCGGACAAGTAAACATAAAATCGATTGTGATCACTTCTTCGTTTTGGTGTGTCTCGCCGGAGCCTGATGCTCTCGTGTTGTCCCACCTCGACCAGAGTTTTCACGGTCCCGAGGTGTGTTATGAACTTCAAATCTACCCTTTTTCCTGGTGTCAAAACCATGACATCAACGCTGCGTGTCCGGCCGCCCCGCGATCGGGTGTCGTCTGCGCGCAAAAAACAGCAAAGCTCTATATTCTCTTCGAAAATCAGCGAGTTGAATCAACGCATTACTAACTGGCGCGTCAGTCCTGTCACCGGCCAGCTGGAGCGTCGTTGCCGCTTCTCTGATGGCGAAGACCCACAAAGTCGCCCCTTCGTCGCCTGATTCAGCCGTTACGCCGTAGGCCGTGTCTGCGCGCTATGCCGCAGCCCGTTTTCGTGCGTCACGCTGAGTTAAGTCACTGCTGGTACCTGTTTATTCACTGATGTATTCATACTTGTACATCGGCAGGAATAATCACGTCCAAATAAAACAAAATATAAACTTCACGCCTGTTTATTTTTAATAATAAACAGCGGGAAGCCCTGTGCGAAATTAATTAAAACCGATCGCTGATGCGACATCGGGCTATTTTCGGCCGCCCTTAATCCGGGTCTTACCGTAAAAAGCCTGCTGCCGCCCGGCGACAGGAGCAGCACCATGACTGTACAAATCAAGAACCGAAATAAAAAAAGCACGCTGTCTATGCGTGCCGCCCAGGAAGCCCAAAACGGTATCGCAGAAACCCTGGTCAACCTCAACACTACCCGGGAAGGGCTGCAGGAAGCCCAGGCAAATGCCCGGCTGGAGCGGGATGGCCTGAACGAAGTGACTCATGACAAGCCACCGCACGCGCTGATCCAGCTACTGATGGCGTTTAACAACCCGTTTATTTATGTGCTCGCCATTCTCGCCGGGATCAGCTTCTTCACCGACTACTGGCTGCCCACCAGCCATGGCGAAGACGGCGACCTGACGACGGTGATAATCATCGGCACCATGGTTGCCCTCAGCGGACTGGTGCGCTTCTGGCAGGAACACCGCTCGGCCAAATCGGCCGAAGCGCTGAAAGCGATGGTTCGCACCACCGCGACGGTCGTTCGTCGCGAACACGCCGGGCAAAAAGGAACGCCACGTGAAATCCCGATGCGCGAGCTGGTGGTGGGCGATATCGTGCAGCTCTATGCGGGCGACATGATCCCGGCCGACGTCCGTTTGATCGAATCACGCGACCTGTTTATCAGTCAGGCCGTCCTGACCGGCGAAGCGCTGCCGATTGAGAAGTACGACACCCTCGGCGACGTGGCGCAGAAATCCGCGCACGACAAGGCGGTTGACAACGAAAATCTGTTGGATATGCCTAACATCTGCTTCATGGGGACCAACGTTGTCAGCGGCACCGCTCAGGCGGTCGTGGTGGCGACCGGGCCAAGGACCTACTTTGGCTCACTGGCAAAAGCGATTGTCGGCACCCGGGCGCAAACGGCGTTTGACCGCGGGGTGAACAGCGTCAGCTGGCTGTTGATCCGCTTTATGCTAGTGATGGTGCCGGTGGTGTTCCTGATTAACGGCCTGATGAAGGGCGAATGGTGGGATGCCCTGCTGTTTGCTCTGGCCGTCGCCGTAGGCCTGACGCCAGAAATGCTGCCAATGATCGTCAGCGCCAACCTCGCCAAGGGCGCGGTGGCCATGGCGAAGCGTAAAGTCGTGGTTAAGCGCCTTAACGCGATTCAGAACCTGGGCGCGATGGATGTGCTGTGCACCGACAAAACCGGCACCCTGACGCAGGATAAAATCATCCTTGAGCACCACGTCGACACGCACGGTCAGAAAAATCAGTCCGTGCTGGCGCTGGCCTGGCTCAACAGCCACTATCAAAGCGGCATCAAAAACTTGATGGATCAGGCGGTCATTTACTTCTCTGAAAATGAGTCGGGCTTTGTGCAACCTCAGGGGTACAGCAAAGTCGATGAGATGCCGTTCGACTTCGTGCGCCGTCGCCTGTCGATTGTGGTGAAAGACAGCCAGAGCAATCATCTGCTGGTGTGCAAAGGCGCCGTGGAGGAGATGCTGAGCATCGCCACCCACATGGAAGAGAATGGCAAGGTTATCCCCCTCGACGATCAGCGCCGTGACGCCATGCTGGCGATGGCGAACGACTACAACAAAGACGGCTTCCGCGTTCTGGTGGTCGCTACGCGCGACATTCCGAAAGCCGAAGCGAAAAGACTGTACAGCACCGCTGATGAGCACGATCTGATTATCCGCGGCTTCCTCACCTTCCTCGATCCACCTAAGGAGAGCGCGGGTCCGGCGATTGCTGCCCTGATGGATATTGGCGTCGCAGTCAAAGTGCTGACCGGCGATAACGCGATTGTCACTACGCGGATTTGCCGCCAGGTGGGACTGGAGCCAGGCGAACCGGTACTCGGCCCGCAGATTGAGGCGTTGAGCGACACGGCCCTGCAGCAGTTGGTGGAAGAGCGCACGGTGTTCGCCAAGCTAACGCCGCTGCAGAAATCACGCGTGCTGAAGGCGCTGCAGGCCAACGGTCATACGGTGGGCTTTCTCGGTGACGGCATTAACGATGCCCCTGCTCTGCGCGATGCCGACGTGGGTATCTCGGTCGACAGTGGCACCGATATCGCCAAGGAATCGGCCGACATCATCTTGCTGGAAAAGAGCCTGATGGTGCTGGAAGAAGGCGTTATCAAAGGCCGCGAGACCTTTGGCAACATTATGAAATACCTGAACATGACCGCCAGCTCCAACTTCGGCAACGTGTTCTCGGTACTGGTGGCCAGCGCGTTCATTCCGTTCCTGCCGATGCTCGCGATCCAGTTGCTGCTGCAAAACCTGATGTACGACATCTCCCAGCTCGCGCTGCCGTGGGACAAAACGGACAAAGAGTTCCTGAGCAAACCGCGCAAGTGGGATGCAAGAAACATCGGCCGCTTTATGGTCTGGATTGGCCCGACCTCGTCCATTTTTGACATGACGACCTTTGCGCTGATGTGGTTTGTGTTCAGCGCTAACAGCGAACACATGCAGACCCTGTTCCAGTCCGGCTGGTTCGTTGAAGGCCTGCTGTCGCAGACGCTGGTGGTGCACATGCTGCGTACCCAGAAAATTCCGTTCATTCAGAGCACCGCCGCCTGGCCGGTACTGATGATGACCGGTCTGATTATGGCTATTGGAATTTACGTGCCGTTCTCTCCGCTCGGGCCGTTGGTTGGGCTGCAGGCGCTGCCGTGGCAGTACTTCCCGTGGCTGGTCGGCACCCTGCTCGCCTACTGCTGCGTGGCGCAGGGCATGAAAACGTTCTACATCCGTCGCTTCAGGCAGTGGCACTAATTCTGCGTTAAAGACGGTGATTCACGTGCCGCTTCGGCGGCACCTTTCAGGCAGGCCACACAGGCTGGAAGCATTATGGAAAAGCAACATTCCCTCATTTTCCTGATTAAAAATAAGTCCATCGCGTTGATTGTCTTATTTTTAATGAAAATAACCCGCACCCTTCGCGTCCGTGCCCTGGCATGGTACGCCGGAGGGAAGATTAACTATCAACACACTAAAGCATTACTGAACCTCGCCAGCGCCATACATCGTTTTTCGATCAGGTTACTGCGTTTTATTTCACTACCCGCCCTGTAGAGGGGGAATTCATAATGTCCGGAACCACTCTGTTAATTCACCTGGCTGGCGCCATCGCATTGCTGCTCTGGGGCAGCCATATGATTTCAACGGCGCTACAGCGCGGCTTCGGCACGCCGCTGCGCAACTGGATGGGACGCCACCTCACTAACCGCTGGACCGCCCTGCTCTCCGGCATTGGCATTACCGGCATTCTGCAAAGCAGCACGGCGGTCAGTATGATGGCGACGTCATTTACCGCCGCAGGTACGCTAAGCCTTGCCCCCGCACTTGCGGTGATGCTCGGCGCCAACATCGGCTCCACGCTGGTGGTCCAGCTGATGAGCTTTAACATGGAAATCGCCATTCCGCTGCTTCTGCTGGCCGGGTTTGTGGTTTTCAAGCTACGCGACCATTCCAGCTTTGAAAGCGTGGGCTGCGCCCTGATTGGCCTCGGCCTGATGCTGCTGGCGCTGCATTTACTGGGTGGCACGCTGCAGGACATTGAGGTCACGCCGGTGTTTCATGCCGTGATGCAGGGGCTACAGGGCGATATTTTCATTGCCCTGCTGGTGGCGGCGCTCCTGACGCTCCTGTGCCACTCCAGCGTGGCGATGATTTTGCTGATCGCCTCCCTCGCCGGTACCGGCACGCTGACCCCGTCTACGGCCCTGGTGCTGGTGCTTGGCGCCAACATCGGCGGCGCGTTACCGCCGGTGTTAAACGCCGGGTCCGCGGTGGCCCGCCGCCTGCCGGTTGGCAACCTGATGGTCCGCCTGTCCGGCTGCGCGCTGGCGTTACTGCTTCTGCCGTTGCTGATGGCGATCGCCCGTAAATCCGGGCTGAACACGCCGCAGCTGGTGGTGTGGTTTCATACCGCCTTTAGCGTGGCGCTCGCGCTGCTGTTTATCGGCCTGAACGTGCCAATGGCTCGCTTCCTGGAGCGACTGTTTCCGGAAGAAGAGCGCGTAGGCGACCCGGGTATGCCGATGTATCTCGACGATGCGGGTCTGGAAGTGGCTTATATCGGCCTGTCCAATTCGGTTCGCGAATCGCTGCGCGCCGCCGACATGCTAACCATCATGCTGGACCGACTGCTGATGCTGTTTGTGACCCAGGAAAAACAGGCTGCCGATGACATCCGCCAGCTGGAGCAGTCGGTCGATCTGCTCAGCGCGGCGGTTCGCGCCTACCTCGCCGACATTGGTCAGGACGGGCTGAATGATGCAGATGCCGATCGTGCCCAGGAGATCCTGATGTTCATCATCAATGTTGAGCACGCGGGCGACATTCTCTCCAGCAATCTGACCCAGCTGGCCACGCGCCGCGCACGCCGGGGAGAACATTTTAACGACTTTGAATTACACCATATTCGCCTGCTGCATGCGGAGCTCCTCACCAGCCTGAACTTAGGAATAGCGGCATTCCTGCGTGAAGACTTGTCTGCTGCCCACCAGCTGGTGCAGCGCAAAGAAACCATCCGCCAGCTGGAGGCCTCCGCCAGCCGCGAGCACTTCAAAAAACTGCGGGAGGACAAGAATGCCTGGGCGGAATCCGGCGACATTTTCCAGCGGGTGCTACGGGACTACCGCCGCGTGCATCACCATATCGCCGCCGTCGCCTACCCTGTCATTGACCGCCTGGGCGATACCTCGCTGCGGTTTATTGAAACGCCGCCGGATGTTTAAAAAACAATAACCGCCAGCGCGCGGACGAGATCCTTTTCAAGGCAAGCAACGTTAAGGTACAAAAAATGCGAGTGTTAATCTGCTCGGGTCGGTTTTATGCCGACACCCATACCATCACCCATGTGCTGGATCTCTATGCCCGTACACAGACAATTAACGTGTTGATTCACGGAGGGCACCAGGCGCTGGGCGGCGCGATAGAAAACTGGGCGCGCGGGATCGACGTTCACGTGATCCGCTACCCGGCAAACTGGGCGCTGCACGGAAAATATGCGGAGACAAGGCGCAATTTGTTTATGCTGGAAGATAGCCGCCCTGACGTACTGCTGGCATTTCCTGGCGGAGAAGATACGGCGGAGTGCATAAAGATGGCGAAACACAGAGGGATCCGCGTCATCGACGTCGTTTAACCTGAGTGGGTGAAGTTCGGTGACCATGGCCACAGGCTGGCGTCCGCTGAAGGGGTATTGAATGACGGCCTTGACGATTAACCAGCAATGGTCAATATAGAGAACCTTACTCGTCTAAGTGTAAGCTGAGCGCAGAGAGGAGAGTCAGGCGGGGGGCCCGGCCCCCAATTGTCCGGGAACATTATGGGCAATACCGCTCAGCATACCCTCAGGCTTCCGTTGGTCCCCGGGATGAGATTTCACGTCCACTCCCCTTATTCGTGCGGTATCGAAACCAGGAACAGCCGGACAACGACACCCGCCATACCTTACCTGGAGCGAAAAAATGACCTCATCCATTGCCATCGTCGGAGCAGGACTCGGCGGCCTCATGCTCGCACGTGTTTTACATGTTCACGGCATTTCCTCTGTGGTCTACGAAGCTGAAGCCTCTCCCGAGGCCCGCCCACAAGGTGGCTTGCTGGATATCCACGATCATAATGGCCAGCGGGCGCTGATAGCGGCAGGCCTGTACGATGCCTTCCGGGCCCTTATTCTTCCTGGTGGTCAATCCACGCGCGTACTCGATAAAGAGGGCAACGTATTGTTCGAGCAGTTCGATGATGGTTTGGGCGGCCGACCAGAAGTCTCTCGCGGCGCGCTTCGTACGCTGCTGCTGGAGTCGCTTCCTGCGGACACCGTGCAATGGGGCCGTAAAGTGGCAGATATCGTCCCCCATGATGACGGCACGCATAGTTTGTACTTTACGGATGGCGCCACCACCAGGGTCTCCCTGGTGGTGGGCGCAGATGGTGCCTGGTCGCGTGTCCGCGCTCTGGTCACCGATGCTGTCCCTGCCTATGCGGGATTTTCGTATGTCGAGCGCTGGCTTAGTCACGTTGATACTGATCATCTGGCTTGCGCGCAAGCAGTAGGCCGCGGCTCATTTTTTGCGCTCTCGCCAGGCAAGGGTATCATGGCGCACCGGGAGCCTGGCGGCGTGATCCACGTTTACATTGCTCTGTGCCAACCCCAGGCCTGGTTCGCTGACGTGACGTCCGCTAATGCACAGGTTGACGTGCAACGCATAGTCGATGAATTCGATGGCTGGGCGCATCCACTGCAAACATTGATTACGGAGGGTGATGGTGAGCCCGTATTGCGCCCTATTCACTTTTTACCTCCCGGACTTCGATGGCCGCGAACAGCAGGCGTAACGCTGTTGGGCGACGCCGCGCATCTTATGCTGCCGTTCGGCGAAGGCGCTAATCTCGCGTTAGAGGATGGCGCTGAGCTGGGACTCGCGATTGCGGCCAATGCAGATAATCCTGAAGCCGCGCTGTCCGCTTATGAAGAACAGATGTTTATCCGCGTCGAAAGTGCGGCCAACGACGCGCAGGCAATGGCAGGCATTCTCTTTGGGGACGAGACACCCGGCGCGTTGTTGCATTTTTTTAACCAGTATAAAACAGGATCCTGATCCCCGACGCTGCGGTGATTCTTGCGCCATGAACAAATAACCCTCCCGCCATCGGGAGGTCAATGTTCAGTAATGTCCGGAGAATAACGCTCCGGATATAAAATCATTAAAACGCTGTCGCAATAGCTGAAATCTGGAACGAGTTATTTTAATAACCCCTTCATGATCAAAGACAGACCGAACTCAAAACAGGTATCCGGATGTTGGTGGGTAAGCGCATCGATACGACTGATTTCTGTTGAGGGTGTAGACAATCTTTCATCATCATGTCTGTCTGTACGAGACTGCTCCTCCAATACGCATCCCAGGGTATATTCGCTAATAGTGAGTAATATCATTGCGGCTTCGGCCTCAGAAAAGCCGGCCCGCATAAGGTAAGCCACCTTTGGGTAGAACGTTTCCCCTCCTACCCGCGCCGGTGTTGTCCCCGCATGGAGCAGTGCGCCATCCCGATGAGCGAGAAGTGCGCGGCGGAAACTGCGCGCGTTATTTGCCAGCCAGTCTGCCCACTCGGCCGTGTCTTCAGCCAGCGGAAGCGAATGGTGCCTGGCCAAAACAGTTGCGGCCATCTCTTCCAGTAAGCAGGCCTTGTTCCTGAAATGCCAGTACAGCGTTGCGGATTCTACCCCCAGCTTTTGCGCCAGCTTTCGCGTCGTTAACGCTTCCAGCCCAACTTCATCTAAGAGTGCTAATGCAGCATTAATGACCTGATCCCGCTGAATTTTAGCCATGGTGTTCATCCTGTTGTTAATGCATCCAACCGAGCCCGTGGTAGATGAAAAGAGATCTTCTCCTGACCAGGAGCCTACCGGCGCCATTGATGAAAATAAATCTATCATTGATAGAAAAATTGATCAATGATAGATTTTTTAACGCATCGCACCTAAAGGTCATCCCATGAATATCAATCGAGATACGCAGGTAAAGAAAACAAACCATGCTGGCCCCATCAATGCCATCCCGCCGGTTTTGTGGATGCAAGCCGCCATCATCACCCTTGGGGCATTCGCTACCATGCTCTCATCCACCATGCTCAGTGCTGCGCTTCCGACCATGGCAAACGGCCTTGGGGTGACGGACGCCTCCATCCAGTGGATAGCCACCGCGTACCTCATGGCGCTGGCCGCAGGCGTTCCGGTTAGCGCATGGGCGGTAAAACGGTTTGGCGCCACCCAACTTTGGCTCTATGCACTTATTTTATTTGGTGTTTTCTCGGCAGTTTGCGCGTTATCCCCGAATGTCGAGGTGCTGCTCACCGCCAGAATAATGCAAGGTCTGGCAGGCGGGTTACTCGTGCCGGCCGGGCAGACGATCCTGGGTCTGGTGGTCGGTCGTGAGCGCCTCGGGCGGATCATTGGTACGATAGGCGTGGCTATCGTCATTGCGCCCTTACTGGGAACGTCTCTGGGTGCCGTGCTGCTTCAGGTCTGCGGATGGCGAGTCTTGTTTTTTATTAATGTCCCCTTATCTCTCTGTGCCTGGCTTGCGGGATGGAAATTACTCCCTCGCCCGACAATAAAAAATGATAAGCCGCTCTCCCTGGACTGGATGGGGTTAATACTGATTCTTTGTAGCCTTCCCCTGCTCATGGAGGGTATTAAAGGCGTCAGCCTGAATAGTGGTGAAAATAGCGGGAACATTATCTTACTCAGCGTGGGCGCACTGTTTATCGGCTTGTTTATCTATCGCTCTTTTCGCATTGACTCGCCTTTACTTCATCTCAGCCTTTTCAAACATCGTGGCTTCACATTATCGGCGTTGCTGATGGCTATCGGAGGTGCGGTGAATTTTGGTGGACAGTTCCTGCTCCCGTTGTATTTCCGCGACGTTTGCCATGAAGCACTGGCTGATGTGGGTTTGCTCCTTACCCCGCAGTTAATCGGTTCTGCCACAGGATTCCCGGTCGCCGGTTATTTCTCAGACCGGCTGGGTCCTCGCGTGGTGCTGATCGTTGGCGGCTTGCTCTCGGTGTTAGCGACATGGCCGCTGGCCATGATTGATGGAGGCAGTAGCTACCTCCTGGTCGGTAGCGCACTCGCTATCAGAGGGTTCGGTTTAGCCCTTGCGACAGTGCCGGCGATGGCGGCAGGCCTGGCGATGGCGGGTACCCGTCATGTTTCTGATGCAGCACCGATTCTCAACATCCTGCAGCGTGTTGGCGCGATGGCTGGCGCGGCCCTGGTGACGGCGTGCTACGTCAGACTGGCGCATACGCAGGGTAGCTTAGCCGCCTTTCAGCACGCCGGGTGGATACTGATCAGCGGCGCCATACTGCTCACCCTTTCAGCACTTTTCATGGTGAACCATCAGGGATCATCAACGCGGGAAGAAACAAGATAACCGGTCTGGCGTCCTGTCCCGCACCCGGTACGCAATAGTTAACACCTCATTCTGAATGAGCGCGAGAGAGGCGTGAATGCCAGTCAACGACACCAGCGACTGGCATTGCACGCGACTCCCCACTAAACCGAACCAATCAATCCGCCATCGACCCGGATCACCGCCCCGGTAATGTAGCTGGCAGGCTGGCTTGCCAAAAAGGCAGCGGTAGCGCCGTACTCATGGGGGTGGCCATAACGTCCCGCCGGAATGCTCAGACGACTCTTCTCCGCGACCGCTTCCGCAGTGGAATGTTCCCGTTTCGCCTTGATAGCATCCAGCTGCCCCACCCGGTCGGTAGCAATGCGCCCAGGCACCATCACATTCACCGTGACGCCGTCGGCCGCCACTTCAGCGGCAAGGGTTTTCGACCAGCCGAGTAAGCTCATGCGCAGCGCATTCGACAGGGCGAGACCCGGAATCGGGGCAATCACACCGGACGAGGTGGAGGTAATAATGCGTCCCCAGCCACGGCTGCGCATGGCGGGCAGTAGTTTATCGGTGAGCTGGATCAACGAGGCGACCATCACTGAAAATTGCTGTTGCCAGACGGCGCCGTCCGTTCCCTGTGCCAGCGTGGGCGGCGGGCCACCGGAATTATTGACCAGAATATCGATGTCGCCCCAGTGCTCGCGGATATCGGCGATGACCGTATCAAACTGTTCCGGGACGGCAAGATCCAGCGGCCAGGCGCGGGCGGTACCGCCCAGCTGATTGATGCGTTCCACCGTTTGCGCCAGCTTCTCTCTGTTGCGGCCTGTCACGGCGACCTTCACGCCTTCCTGCGCCAGCGAGCAGGCGATAGCCTGTCCAAGGCCACTTCCCGCACCGCAAACCAGTGCCACACGCTGTTGTATCTGCAAATTCATAAATGCTCCTGATTGTATTTTCAGGAGCATTATGTGCAA
The DNA here is from genome assembly GCF_057784655.1 of Klebsiella sp. PK18. Taxonomy (NCBI): domain Bacteria; kingdom Pseudomonadati; phylum Pseudomonadota; class Gammaproteobacteria; order Enterobacterales; family Enterobacteriaceae; genus Klebsiella; species Klebsiella sp. PK18. Next base: position 3,296,327 of record NZ_CM173493.1, read on the forward strand.
TAGTGATGCCAGTTATACGCGTGGGCTTTTTACATTGACCTGGTCAAACGCGTATTGCAGGTGTTTTCTCATCAACTCTGCCGCCTGTTCCTGTTTGTTCTCTCGCAGGGCATCAATGATGGCAACGTGCTCTTCGCACCACTCTTTTACGCGACGCTTATTGTGATAGCTACCAAATTCCAGCAGGCGGCGCAGCCGGTTTTGCTGCTGAATAGCCTGTAATACAAACAGGTTGCCGCTGGCCTCTGCCAGCAACTCATGAAACGCCGCATCGGTTTCGAAAATCTCTTTGGCCGGGACCTGCGTAATGTCCGGGTGGGTGATGAGTCTCAGATGCCGGGCGCGCAGACGTTTAAGCATCTGCCGGTCAACATGCAGGTTGGGCGTCAGCAACGCCATCGGTTCAATCATCAGGCGAAAACCGTAGCTATTGCGCAGAGCGATATCGGAGTTCAGGGTTTGCAGAAAGCGCCAGCCATGCCCTGCATTGCGGGCAATCAGGCCATCCTCCGATAGCTTCACCAGCGTACGGGTCAGCACGCCGCGATCAACATCATAGCGCTGGCTGATTTCGGTCTGGGTAAAGGATTCCGGCAGGATACCTGCAATGCGGTCATGGACCAGTTGCTCGTACAACTTCTGGTCATTGCTCTTGGACTGCTCAATCTCCAGCTGATCCAGCTCATTACTGCGTTTAAGGAGGAAAAAACCCTGGTTTGGCCGCGCTTCAACCGCCCCCATTCGGGTCAGTTCCTTGAGCCCGGCACGTACCGGCGTACGCGAAACACCCAACGCATCGGCAAGATGTTGCTCACGTAAATGATGACCTGGATCGAATCTTGCTTCAGATATCAGGTCGAGTATTTGCCGGGCTATCCGGCGACTGCTCGCAGTGGAGTCAGGCTGCATGAATTCACGATTCCCTGAAGTGCATTGTTGTGGTCGATATATACAATATCACGAGCAACAAAACGCAGCAAAGTAAAGCAAGGAGTGCACGCTTAACGTGCAATACGCACCAGAATGAGACATTTTTTTCACACGCATAATTGTATTTATTGACTCACTAAATTCAATTTAAACCTTAGCCAGGAGACGACTATGTCCAGCAATTCTTTTCTGTTTCGCCATGTGCGTACTTTGATGTTCGCGCTGACCGCCCTGCCGCTGGTCAGCCATGCGGCGGTGGAAACCATCGCCAAGGGTCAACTGACCTATGGAACGGCAGCGACGTTCATGCCTTTTGAATACGTGAAAGCAGGCAAGCTTACCGGCTTCGATATCGACCTGATCAACGCGCTAAGCAAAGAGATCCAACTGACGCCGGCGCCAATGCCGATGGAATTCAAAGGGCTTATTCCGGCGCTGCAGGGTAAACGTCTGGATATCATCAACTCCGCCATGTACGTCAATCCGACCCGTGCCGAGCAGGTTGACTTCGTACCCTATCTGAAAATCGGCAGCCGCGTGGTGGTCCGCAAAGGTAACCCGGCCAACATCACCGGACGTGACCTGAGCCTCTGCGGCAAAAACATCGCCGTGACGCTCGGCGGGATCGAAGAGAGCCAGGCGCGGGCAGACAATCAGCGCTGCGTGGAGGCCAAAAAACCGGCCATCAACGTCATGACGTTCCCCGCCGCCACCGATTCCGCCGTGGCCGTCGCCCAGGGACGTGCCGATGCCGAGTTCCTCTCCACGCCGGGCACCGTCGCCCTGTTTACCGAAAAAGCCGGCATGTTCGAAGCGGTTGGCGCCGAGTTCGAAGCGAATACTCACATCGCCTTTGCCGTGCGTAAAGGCGATACCGCAACCCAGGCCCTGCTGGAGCAAGGTCTGCAGAGCCTCGTCAAAAATGGCACCTACACGCAACTGATTAAGAAGTGGAACTTCCCAGACTCCGTTGCCCTTTTCTAACCCGTTTGCCATTAACCGGAGAACGCTATGTCGATCGATTTAATGTGGCAGTACTTCCTCTCCCCCGAATTTATTCGGGGTGCGTGGATGACGCTACTGATTACCCTCTGCTCACTGTTGTGTGGCGTGGTGCTGGGCCTGGTGTTGGCGCTGTTGCAGGAAGCGCCGTTTCGCGCCGGGAAAGGGCTGGCCTTTTTCTACCTGTGGCTGTTTCGCGGGACGCCGGTGCTGTTCCAGATAATCTTTGTCTACAACGTGCTGCCAGGCTTCGGCTTACGCTTCTCCGCGTTTACCTGTGCAGTGCTGGCCCTTTCGCTCAATGAAGGCGCCTACATGGCGGAAATTCTGCGCTCTGGCCTGCAGGCGGTGAAAAGCGGCCAGCGCACCGCCGGCATGGCGCTGGGGATGACTCACGGCCAGATCATGCGAAAAATCGTTCTGCCTCAGGCCGCACGCATCGTTCTGCCGCCGATGGGTAACCAGATGATCAGCATGCTGAAATCGAGCGCGCTGGTCTCGGTTATCGCCGTTCAGGAACTGCTGCTGGTCGCTAACCAGGCCGCCAGCGCCAGCTTCCGTTACTTCGAAGCGCTTTGCGCTGCGGGCATCTATTACCTGCTGCTCACCAGCCTGTTCATGATCTTCCAGTCGTGGCTGGAACGCGTGCTGGATCCCAGGCAGCGCCGCAGCAAAAGCCAGAAGCGGCTGACTCGCCTGTTTAAATTACCGAAAACCGTCCGGGAGGAACCATGAGTGAGAAACCGCTGCTGGAGATGATCGGCATTGATAAGACTTTTGGTCGCCAGACCGTACTCAAAAACTGCTCTCTGACCGTGCAACGCGGAGAAACCGTGGTGCTGATTGGCCCGTCCGGCTCGGGAAAATCCACCCTGCTACGCTGCGTCAACATGCTCTCGCCCGCCGACAGCGGCGATGTGTTCTTCGCCAGCCAGCACATCAGCCGGGGCGATGTGCCGGCGCACAAACTGCGTCAGCGCATTGGCATGGTGTTCCAGAACTACGAGCTGTTCTCGCACCTGACCGCAGCGGAAAACATCATGCTGGCCCCGATGACGGTGTTGGGAATGAACCGTATTGATGCCCGCAAACTGGCGGACAACCTGCTGGCAAAAGTGCGCATCAACGAACGTGCAGACCATTTTCCGGACGAGCTCTCCGGCGGACAGCAGCAGCGCGTGGCGATTGCCCGGGCGCTGGCGATGAAGCCCGAGCTGATGCTCTACGACGAGCCCACTTCCGCCCTCGACCCGGAGATGATCCGTGAAGTGCTGGAAGTCATGGCGGAGCTTAGCGCAGAAGGCATGACCAGCATGGTGGTGACTCACGAAATGGGCTTCGCCCGTCGGGCCGCTAACAAGATTCTGTTTATGGAAGACGGCGAAATTATCGATCGCGCCAACACCAGCGATTTCTTCGCCGGCCATGTCAGCGACCGCGCGCAGCGCTTCCTGACGCAAATATTACATTAATCACGGAGTTCCTATGTCCAGTTATCAGGTTGACAGCGCTCGTATGAAAAAGGACTTAGCGACGCTGGTTGCCATCAACACGGAGAATCCACCGGGCCATGAGCGCGAAGCCGCCGAATGTCTGGAAGGCTGGCTGCTGACCGCCGGGTTCGATCTCTCCTTTAGCGAATACGCACCGGGGCGGACCAACGTTATCGCCGTCCTGAACAATGGACCGGGGCCGTGTTTCGCCTTTAACACCCACCTTGACACCGTTCCGGCGGGCAGCGGCTGGGCCAGCGATCCCTTCACGCTCACCGAGCGTGACGGACGCCTGTATGGACGCGGCGCCTGCGATGCCAAAGGCCCGCTGGTGGCGATGGTTGAAGCCCTGCGTCTGCTGGCTGCCAACCGTCAGCAGTGGTCCGGCACATTGATGGGGGTGTTCACCGCCGATGAAGAGGTCGCCAGCGAAGGGGCGAAATTCTACGTCCGCGATAATCCACCGGCGATTGATTTCGCGGTGATTGGCGAGCCGACCTCGAATGCCACCTTCTCCGCCCACAAAGGCAGCTTACGTCCTCGCGTGCGGGTTAAAGGCGTCACCGCGCATTCCGGTACGCCGGAGCTGGGGGTTAACGCGATTTACCAGTCAGCGCGCCTGTTAGGGTTGATTGAAGAAGCCCACCACCAGCAGGTGCGTTGCCGCTGCCACGATCTGGTCGGCAACGCCAGCCTGACGGTAACCCGCATCCACGGCGGCCATGCGGACAACGTGGTGCCAGACAGCTGTGAGCTGCTGCTTGACCGTCGCATGGTTCCGGGCGAAGACGAAGAGGTCGTCAAAGCCGAACTGCAGCAACTGCTCGACCACGCATACGCACATGCAGGTGTGGAAGCCGAAATTATCGCCTGGCAGCCCACTACCGGCGGCGCGACGCAAACCGACAGCCGCGAAGCCATTGTCGAGCAAAGCCTTGCTGCCTGTCGCCGTCATGGGCAGAGCGAACCCGGCCCGTTTGGTTTTCAGGGGGGATGTGACCTGGTGCATTTCCGTTCGCTGGGCGCAAAAGGCGTCGTGATTGGCCCCGGTTCGCTGGCCGTGGCTCACAAACCCGATGAATTTGTCCCTGTCGATGAATTTATCGCAGCGGCCTACCTCTATCTCGATATTGCGCTCGCCATGCTGCCGCCGGAGCCCGGTTTATGAAAGCGCAGCTCTTTCGGGGAGATCTGCATTACGCCGATGTGACGCTGCATACCGCTGCCTCTGGTCCGGTGACGGCGCTCGATACGCTCTGGCTGCGTCTGGAAGACCAGGGAGTGATCGGGATTGGCGAAGTGCGGCTCAACATTCGCTACCTGCATGGCTACCGCGAAGAGCAGGTGCTGAACAACCTGCTTCAGATACTTCGCCGCTGGGACTGGCGCCAGGCGCCCGCCGCGCGACTCGCCGCGCTAGATGACGAAGACTGCACGCTCCTGCCGCCATCGCGCATGGTGCTGGATATGGCCTTGCACGACCTGCTGGCGCGTCAGCAAGGGGTAAGCGTTGCCGCCTGGCTGGGGGCGCGGGATGGCCTGCCTGCGTGGCACACCAACCAGACCCTGTTCTGGGGCAGCGAGAGACAGATGCTGGAGCAGGCGCAACGCTATGTCGTTCGCGGTTTCACCCAGCTGAAGTTGCGCACAGGCGTGGCGGATTTCGCTACCGACCTGGCCCGTCTGCAACGGCTGCGCCAGCGGTTCGGCCAGCAGATTTCGCTGGCGATTGACGTGAACGGCCAGTGGTCTCTGGCGCAGGCTCACGCGGCATTCCCGTCTCTGCGCGAGCTGAAGCTCAGCTACATCGAACAGCCGTTAAGCCCGGCAAACGACAGCCAGCTTGCGGAGCTGTACGCCTACGGCATCCCGATCATGCTCGACGAAAGCCTCAACAGTGATGCCGCCATCACCCGGCTGATCGCCGCCAAAGGTGCGCTGTGGGGGCATCTCAAACTGGTGAAACTGGGTGGCCTTGCGCCGACGCTGGCCGCCGCCAACCGGCTGCGACTCGCCGACGTGCCATTCATGATTGGCCAGATGAATGAAGGCCATGCTGCCACCGCCGCCGCGCTCCAGCTGTGTCGTGTCGTGCAACCGGCATTTGCCGAGCTGTATGGCGCCGATGGCTTAACGGATGATCCCGTCAGCGGGCTGGAATACCGCAATGGCCTGGTCACCGTCAATGACTCACCCGGTCTGGGCGTGCAGTTTAATGCCGCGCAGGCCCACTTACTCCAGGAGTTTACTCATGCAAGATGTTAACAATGTGATTCAGGGCAGTGAGTCCGCCTTTAGCGCTGATGAATATGCGCAACGCATTCGACGCACCCGCGAACGCTTAAGCCGCGCGGGCGTGGACGTCATGATCGTTACCGGCCCGGAAAACATTTTCTGGCTCACCGGTCAGCAAACACCGGGCTATTACACCTTCCAGGCGCTGTTGCTGCCGGTAGAAGGGGATCCGGTGTTTGTGATTCGCCAGCTCGAATACTTTAACTTTATCGCCAACACCTTTATTTCTGACGCCGCCATCTACCAGGATGGCGATAACCCGGTGGATTTCCTGGTGGGCATGCTGCAACAGCGCGGCTGGCTCCACAAACGGATTGGGCTGGACAAACGCGGTTGGTTCCTGCCGGTTGCCGTGTATGAAGCCCTGCAGGCCAGGCTCGGCACCATTGCCGATACCGCGGGCGTCATCGAGCCGCTGCGCGCCGTGAAATCGGCGGCGGAGGTGGAAAAAATCGCCATCGCAGCGCGCTATGTGGACGCGGGCATGCGCGCGGGCATGGCGGCGATTCGCAGCGGCGCAGACGAAAACGCGCTGGTCTCGGCGATGATGGGGGCCGCCATTGCCGCCGGTTCCGAGTATGTCGGCATGGAACCGCTGGTCTCGACCGGCCCACGCAGCGGCGTGCCGCATGGCACATGGCGTCGTCGGGTGATGCAGGATAACGACCCGGTATTTCTGGAAATGTCAGCGGCTCACGACCGCTACCACGCCGCGATGATGCGCTCCGCCTGGCTGGGGCGGCCGCCCGCTATCGCCATCGAAATGGAAAAAGTGTGTCAGGAAGCCCTGCAGGCCTCTCTTGATGCCATTCGTCCAGGCGCCACCTGCGAAGCGCCGCACCTGGCCTGCCAGAAGGTGATTGATCGCGCCGGGTTCACCGAAAACTTCAAAAAACGCACCGGTTACTCCATCGGTATCGCCTTTGCGCCGGACTGGGGCGAAGGCGGCATTCTCAGTCTGTATCGTGGCGTCACCACTGAGCTGCAGCCAGGAATGACCTTCCACATTCCACCGGCTCTGCGGATCTACGGTCAATTTACCGTCGGCGTCAGTGAAACCGTGGTGGTGACCGAAACCGGATATCGTCAGCTGGGTTCCCTGGCTCGCCCTCTCACACTGCTGTAAGGAAAGAAAAATGAAAGATATCAATGAATGCCGTGAACGCCTGCGCGGTATTTTCAACATCACCGTCACCCCGTTCACCGCCAGCGGCGCGATCGACTTTCCGGCGTTACGTGAAAATATTGAACGCGTGATTGGTCTGGGTTATGACGGTCTGCTGATTGGCGGCACCTACGGTGAATTCCCGGTGATGACCGTCGAAGAACGCCGTGAGCTGTTTCATCAAGTCATGGCCTGTGTGGATGACCGCGTGGCGGTCATGCTGTGCAGCGCCAGCGCCGACCCGCGCGATGCCCGCGAGCTGACGCTGCTGGCAAGCGAGCTGGGCGGCCTGCCGATGGTGACCGCGCCCTTTGTTAGCGAAATCACTGACCAACAGATCGTCAGCTACTTCAAAGAGATGGCTCCCTTATCCAAAACCGGCATCCTGGTGTACAACGCGCCGGGCATCGGCATCACCCTCTCCCCGGCGCTGCTGGAACAACTGGCAGAGATCCCCAACGTGGTCGGCATCAAACAGGGCGATCTCAACCCCACCGCCATCGACCAGATTGCCAACCGTCTGCGTGGGCGTCTGCGCCTGTTCTGTGCTTCCGATCTGGCCTTCCTCGGGCCAATGATGGCCGGGTTTGACGGCATCAGCACCACCAACAGCGGCGCGCTGCCGGAGCTGATTATCAATACCTTCCGGGCCGTGGAACAGGGCGATGCCGCCACGGCCCGCGATCTGCATCAGCTGTGGTACGCGTATCGCGCGCTGGCGCGCAAACATGGTCAGCCGCAGCTGGTGAAAGCGGCGATGGCGCTGCGCGGTTTTAACGGCGGCACCGTACGCGCACCGTTAAAACCGATCGACGACGCGGCGCTGGCGGAGCTGACTCACGTCATGTCGGCGCTTGCCAGCGACAGCCGTAGCGGCGTTACGCTGGCGCGTTAAGCGCCGCCCGTAAAAAGGCGACGAACAGCGGATGGGGCGCATCCGGGCGGGACATCAGTTCCGGGTGCCCCTGCACACCATGCCAGAACGGCAGTTCCGGCTGGGAGATGGCCTCCACGATATCGTCCGTTTGCGCACTGACGCTGACTCCGCTGCGATCCAGCGCCGGCAATAAGTCGGTGTTAAAGCAGTAGCGATGGTTGTAGTGCATTTCGCGGATATCACCGGGGATCAACCCGAAGGAAAAAGGGAATACGCCGCAGCGATGACGGCCATCGACAAAGGGAACAAAGCTGTGCAGAGCCTCATCCGGAGCCACTTCGGCGGGAATGGCTGATTCGCAACCCGGACGTCGGCGCACGACTGCGGTCATCATGCTCTGCATTCCCAGGCATAACCCCAGCGTGGGCTGTCCGCGGGCAAGCGTATCTTCCGCCACGCGGATTTGTCCCTTGACGGCGGCCATCGAGGAACCGCCTGGCAACACGACGCCCTGGACGTCGTGGAGGTCGTGTAACCCAGGGGACAGACTGACCGGCGAGAAGAAATGGACATCCAGCTTCAGCCCCAGCGACGCCGCGGCATCACCCAGTGAGCCAAGCGTGGCGGGGTAAACCAGACGGTGGTCTGACTCACGGCCAATCAGTGCGATGCGCAAGGACGTCCCGGCAGAGGATGGCTCCCCGGCATCCCAGCGACCATAGCGATCGGCGGTGAGGTCTAACACCGTATGTTGCCCGTCGCTGAGCGTCAGGCGCTGGTTGCGGTCATCGCTGAACAGCCGTTGGCCCGGCAGGTCGGCGATAAGCGCTGCCTGCGAGGACGCCAGCACAATGACAGCATCTGACTCAGGCAGGCTGGCGATATCGCGCACCTCTTCACGCAGCGTATCGCTGCGCCAGAGGCCGCTGGTCACGCAGTACCCGGCACGAATGACGTGCTGATGGCTGTCGGGAACATCGCCGGCGAAGTCGGGGCGAAGGCTCCAGAGAGGCAGTCCAAGACGATTAGCCCACAGGCTGGCGGTAATACCGTAGCGAGCGGGCGCAGAGGTGTTATCGAGAATAAAGATCGGTGACACGGCGAGTTTCCTGCTGAGGTTGGGGACCTAATTGTATTAATTGAATCATTAGATACAAAAGAGGATTTATGAATAACAGTCAAATCGCCCGTCGTATGCAATCTGTACGCCCTTCACCGACAGCGGTCATTTCTGACCAGGTACGGGCACTGGAAGCCGCAGGCAAGCCGGTTATCAACCTGGGCGAAGGAGAACTGGATTTTGCTACCCCGGCCCATATCAGCTATGCGGGCATTGAAGCGATCGTGCATCATCAGACTAAGTATACCGCCGTTTCCGGCACCGCCGCGTTAAAGGAGGCCATTGCCGCCAAGTTCGCTCGCGACAATCAGTTGCATTACCGTCCGCAAGAGATCATCGCAGGCAGTGGCGCCAAGCAGCTTATTTTCAATGCTTTTCTGGCCACCCTCGACGCCGGGCAGCAGGTCATCATTCCCGCCCCCTACTGGGTCTCGTATCCGGATATGGTCTCTCTGGCCGATGGCGAACCGGTGATTGTGCCCTGTGATGAACAAAACGGCTGGAAGCTGACGCCACAACAACTGGCCGCCGCTCTCACCCCATCAACGCGCTGGCTGATCCTCAACTCGCCGGGCAACCCGACGGGGGCGATTTACAGCGAGCAGGAACTGCGTGCCCTGGCTGCGGTGCTGGCGGATTACCCACAGGTGCTGGTGATGGCCGACGATATTTACGAGCCGCTGCGCTATGACAATACCCCTTTTACCACGTTTGCCCAGGCCGCCCCGCAGATGGTTTCACGTACCCTGACGGTAAACGGTGTGTCCAAAAGCCACGCCATGACCGGCTGGCGTCTGGGCTATGCGGGAGGGCCGCAATGGCTGATTGCCGCCATGCAGATCCTGCAATCACAAAGCACCTCCAACCCCAGCAGTATTTCGCAGGCTGCGGCGGTCGCAGCGCTTAACCACTCAGCCAATTTCTTCGACGGCTGGCTCAACGTGTTAGATAAACGCCGCCAGCAGGTGCTGGGAATGATTGCCGCCACCGATGGCCTGAGCGCCACCGCTCCCCAGGGGGCATTCTATGTGTTTGCTAACTGCCAGGCGCTCATGGGCCGGATGACCCCTGGCGGCGAAATCCTTCGCAACGACAGCGCGCTGGCGAACTGGCTATTAGAACAAACCCAGGTGGCCGTTTTACACGGCTCCGCGTTTGGAATGCCGGGGTATTTGCGTATTGCGTATGCGATAGAAGATGGCCTGCTAACCCAAGCCTGCCAGCGGATAGCGGGCGCCTGCGCGCAATTGCGTTAAAAGCGTGTGGTGGCGCAGCGGCTACCCACGCGGCGGCAAACCACGCTCGGTCTGAAAAATGCCGTGCTTATCGCCTACCTTGCCGATAAGCACGTTGTCATCATGATAGCTCACCGGGTAATAGCGACGTTCTCTTTCCCGGTTTTCCACTCCACCGTTGCGGCCACTACCGCACGCGGCAGGAATAGCATCCTGCGCATAGCTAATAATAAAGCAACCTCCCTGCAGCTGAATTTATACCAGACCCACAAAATAGATTTTCGTTATTTTGTTAATGCTATAAAAAACACAATGCTAACAGCTATCCCCGAATGTTGAACACGTGCAAGGTTTCAGAAATTATGATATAGTTCGCGCTTTAATGGATAGTGATTAAGGTTGAAATATTGAAAACGGCCAATTTTTCTGAGTTGATAAAAATAGCTGCGCTACAACTGTTCAGAGAAAAAGGGTTTAGCAATGTCTCAACCCGTGATTTGACGCAGAAAATGAATATTTCCAGAAGTCATATCTATCACTATTATCGAGACTGGGAAACGCTCAAGAAATCCACTATTCAGTATATGTTTGAAAATGACATACAAGAATGTCATGCGTTTTTAAACGCGTCAGAAAAAATGAGCGCTAGTGAAAGAGTAAACCTCTATATCAGAACGCTGTTACCCGATGCACCTTCGGCACACTGGCTGCTCTACCTTGAACTATGGCCAATGGCAGCACGCGATGCGGATTATGCTAAATTAGTGCACGATCACTCCCTGCAATGGATCACTATTCTTGAAGGCATCATTAGCGTAGGGATGCAGGAAGGCGAGTTCCTTGCGGAAAACGCCGCTACCTCAGCCAGACAAATAAACACATTAATTGATGGGTATTCCAGCTTGCTGATCCTCGATTATTCAGAAGACAGACGCAGCATTTTTCTTAATGAAATATCTGAGCTTGCCTTTAAAATACTTAAAAAAGATTTCTGAGTGGGTGAAGCAAGGTAGCGTATCAGTTAACCCTTTTTTATATTGAGATAACTTAAAATACGCTGCATTTTACTTTCTGCCGTCGTATTCCCTGGCGCAGCGCTGTCTATCCAGGTCTCATCGGCTTCAGGATGCGGACCTGACAGGATGATGTTTCCCTTACCATACCGGTACTTACCAATGGCGATATCTCCATTCTTGTAGTAAGCGATCGGCTGGAATCCAGTACTTGAGATACTACTGTTGAGATAAGGCCCATCCTGGTAGTAAAAAGGCTCTTGTTTATTATTCCATGTCAGTTGCAGGGTATAATCGCCTTCATCAACGGCCTGCGAACCGGGTCTCCCCACCTCTGATTCTAAAGGCGCATCAATAAGCCCTATCCAGTCTTTGTCGGCAAGATAGGCTCCCATACAAAGACCAAGAAAGGATTTGCCACTTTTCACAAAATTGCGGATAGCCTCTGCCCCTTCATCACCCAGGGCTTGATAAGAGCCGGGTATATCCTGACCGCCGCCAGGTTGAATATAGAGATCGAATTTTTTCAGTGTTTGCGCATTTAATTTCAGCTTTTCTTTTTCGCCAACATAAGAGATGTGCAGAGGCAGGCCTGTCGCGACCAGCGATTTTACCACCATTTCAGAACAGCCTGGGCACCCGGCCTCCCCGCGATAAACGGCGACATTATAACTCTCTGATTGCGAGGGCTTTGCCAGCACCGATGCGGTGAAAAAGGCGAAAGAAAAGGCAACCGTTAGTATTTTTGCTTTTTTAAGTCTGGTGCCCTGGAAAAAAATTTTCATGTCAGTAGATCCCCTGGTTATGTAGTGTCATGGTTAATCACAGCGTATCACTTTTGGATCCCGCAGATGATGACAATAAATTAGAGCGATTGCTCAAATTTATCCTCAACATCAAATTTGTCAAGCCGTTTTAGTTAAAATAAATAATATTTATTTATTCTGTAAGGTAAAGGCGACAATATTTTATAAATATCTTTTAATGAGATATTCTCATATCTTATTGCCTTCTCAATAACATTAAATACCGAAGAGAGGGTGAAAAAAGAGTCGATCATGCTCCATGTAATACAGCGGTCGTCTTACCGGGCAAACATCAACCTGGGCGTACTGGTCGCGCTACACAGCGATGGCAGTTCAGCAACAACACCACATGGCATGCTTTACATAAATCATCATTATATTCATGCAGTTATAAAAACAACGTCACGTGCGCCTTGATCCATCAGCACATTCAATAATACTGTATATAAAAACAGTATTCGAGGATCGATACCATGCAGTTTACTCGGCCAACTGAGATTTCGCCCCCACTCATGCTCCCCCTCTTCTCCGAGAGGGTGCCCTGCGGATTTCCCAGCCCCGCTCAGGATTATGTTGAGGACAGGCTGGATCTCAATAAATTATTGATAAAACATCCGAGTGCTACCTACTTCATCAAAGTCAGCGGAGAGTCTATGCGTGATGCCGGCATCAGTGATGGAGACCTTTTAGTGGTTGACCGCTCACTGTCTGCCGTACATGGTGATATCGTCATTGCGGCTATCGCAGGTGAATTCACCGTGAAAGAACTTCGCACTCATCCTTTTTTACAGCTAGTGCCGCACAATCGCGATTACGCTTCCATTTCGTTTCATAATGCCGAAGAGTTAGAAATATTTGGCGTGGTCATTTTTAGCATTAAAGCGCATAAATAATTATGTTTGCCCTCGTCGATGTCAATAATTTCTATACTTCTTGTGAAACGGTTTTTCGCCCTGATTTAAAGGGGAAGCCTATTGTGGTCGTGTCCAATAACGATGGCTGCATTATTTCTCGCTCTGCCGAAGCAAAATCCCTCGGTATAAAAAATGGCGAACCTTTCTTTAAAATAAAAAATAACCCTTATTATTCCAGTGTTCATTTTTTCAGTTCTAACTATGCGCTTTATGCCGACCTCAGTGACCGTGTTATGCAAACGCTCACGGCAATGTCTCCATCAATAGAAATCTACTCCATCGATGAAGCCTTTATTAATTTATCCGGAGTAATGAATTGCGTCCCCTTATCCACCTTCGGCCATGAAATAAGAACTCACGTATTGAAAAATACTGGCTTAACGGTGGGCGTAGGTATTGCGCAAACCAAGACATTAGCCAAGCTCGCTAACCATGCCGCCAAGACATGGCGCGGCACGGGCGGCGTTGTCGACTTATCCAATATTGTGCGCCAACGCAGGCTACTCGCCCTTGTCCCTGTTGAAGAGGTCTGGGGCGTTGGGCGAAAAATGAGTAAAAAACTTAATTTAATGGGTATTAATACCGCTCTGGATCTGGCAGAAAGCTCATTATGGGTCATAAAAAAGCACTTCAATGTGGTGCTGGAAAGGACCGTTCGCGAACTGCGTGGTGAGCCATGTTTTGAGCTACAAGAATTTTCCCCAACAAAACAACAGATTATTTGTAGTCGCTCTTTTGGCAACCGGGTAACGCAGTATTCAGATATGCATCAAGCCATTTGCGCCTATGCTGAGCGAGCAGCAGAAAAATTACGCAGTGAGCATCAATTTTGCCGCTTCGTTAGCGTATTTGTCCGGACGAGTCCGCACGCCGTTAATGAAACATATTATGGCAACCAAGCGTCAATGAAGCTATTAACGCCGTCTAATGATACCCGTGACATTATAAATTGTGCCACAAACTGCCTGCAGAGAATTTGGATTGATGGTTATCGATATATGAAAGCCGGTGTTATGCTTGCTGATTTCTTCAGTAATGGCATAGCGCAGCTAAACTTATTTGACGATAACGCGCCGCGCAAAAATAGTGCTGCGTTAATGGATGTTATCGACCAATTAAATCAATCCGGGAAAGGAAAGGTCTGGTTTGCCGGTCAGGGGATCGAAAAATCCTGGGCGATGAAGCGTGAAATGCTTTCCCCGGCTTACACTACCCGATATTCAGACCTACCCGTCGCGAAATGAATGTACGCAGGTAATGACATCGCTTCGGGTGAAGGTCACTGCGTTTACCAGGCCTACGCAATCAGCGATAACGCCTTTGCAGCGCGGAAATCCCCTCCGCTCGTCAGTGAGGCCTGCCTGACCGCCGGCGGACGAGGTGCTGCTTTTGCGCGCAGCCCTCTCCCGCACGAGGTTGCGGATGAGCAGCACCGCGGCATTCGCTTGACACTGTACATTAATACAGTAAAACTATCGCCCGCGATCAGCATACAGAGGACAGAAGATGTTTGTGGAACTGATTTATGACAAGCGCAATTTTGCCGGGCTGCCGGGTGCCAGAGAGGCCATTCTTAACGAACTGACCAAACGCATGCAGCGCATTTTCCCGGAAGCGGAAGTGCGGGTGAAGCCGATGATGACGCTTCCGGCGATCAACACCGACGCCAGCAAGCATGAAAAAGAGCTGATCAGCCGTACGGTGCAGGAGATGTTTGAAGAAGCGGATATGTGGCTCACTGAAGAATGATGCCGCCCGTCGTTGGCGGTGGCCATCTCTTTAAGAGCTTTCCCGGATGTGTCAGAGCTGCGGGCAACAGTACAATAGCGGCGGTTGCAGACTGGCAATGCAACCTTCGCTCACCTGCAGGCTCTTGCATACGGCCAGCAGGTGAGCCCTACCAGCCTCCCCTCATCGCCCTCACAGCGTCTCCGGTAGCGCCGCTATAATTCTATCCACCAGCTCGCGATGCTGATGGACCTTCCCGCATTTAACAATGATCTGCCTGGCGTTGTCATAGCCCGGGGCCCACAGCCGGTTATTGAGCAGAACGTCCTTATAGACCGCGATCAGCGGTTTGTTCCACGCCGCCGCCATATGCACCACCGAGGTGTCCGGAGAGATAATCAGCTCCGCCTGGGCAATCAGCGCCATCGCATGGTGCAGCGTGTTAAACGGATTAATCACCACCTCCGGCGGCAGCGGGATGCGGATCTCACGCCGGTGATCGAGCAGAATAACCGCCAGCCCCGGATGGCGAGCCCGCAGCTTGTCGAGCAGTTCGGCCAGCTGCGTCTGGGAGAGACTCCGGTCGGCATGGCCGGCAAAAATATTAATCACTACCGCTTTTCCGCTCAGCGACGCCAGATACTGCGCCACCTCCTGCATAATCGGCCCGGGCACCGCCAGGTCGTAAGTGTCCAGAGCGCGGGTGTCCAGTTGGAGATAGTCGGCGATCAACGCGAACGTCTTCGTTACGTGCCAGCGCTGGCAGTCAAAATCAAAAGAGTGAGAGTAATGTTTAATCGATGGCCATTTATTAAACCCGAGTACTGATTTGGCTTTTATTTGTCGAAAAAGCCGCAGGCGATGCACGGGAATATCGAACAGCGAAGGGTCAATAATAATATCGTACTTATTATTAGCCAGTTCATTAATGACGTCGCGGGGTACGTTATGGTTAAATTTACGCAAAAAATCAGCGGAATTGACCGGCTCAGCCTCATAAATATGGCGGATCCGCGGGTTATAGCGCATCACCTGGCTGTTAGAGGTCGTCAGCAGAAAATCAACGATATAACCTGACTGATGCAGGCATTTTACCAGCGCGGAATCCACCACCACATCGCCGACCGCCCCCTCATTGCGCATGAGTAAGACAGTTTTCGCGGACGACAAATCCACCGGCTGACGGCGTCGGCGGTCCCAGAGCGCTTTCGCCACTCCCACCCGCAGGGCATTACGTACTTTCTTAGTAAAGTAATTCCGCCGTCTGTTGAGCTCCCTTATTTTATTAAACTTCTTGCGTGGGGAACCCTGCATGGTTGCATCGTGCATCATCCTAACCTCATTACGGCAATTATTAATATTCTGTGTCGTCCGATAGAGACTGAGCGAAATAAAAAAAGTTCGATTGAAAATGAAAATCATTCTTTTTTTTATTTACAAAACTCATCTGCTGCGCCTGCGAGATTGCACCACAGCACTGTGAAGCAATAATGAGCGAATGGTGAATTTCCCGGCCCATCGTTGGCAGGCTGACGCAACAGCGCTAAGCTGGCGGCTTGATGATGTCAGGAGGACGCTATGCTTGAAGCAGTAGAAGGTAATATCCACCAGCGGCTGTGCGCGCTGCTCGACGAACACCAGGCGCGCTACCGGGTGATGGCGCACGACGCGGTCGGCCAGTGCGAAGCCGTCTCGGCGATCCGCGGCACCGCGCTTGGCCAGGGCGCAAAAGCGCTAGTCTGTAAAGTAAAAGGAAACGGCGTCAACCAGCATGTGCTGGCGATCCTCGCCGCCGATCAGCAGGCCGATCTCGCCAGCCTGGCCCGACATATCGGCGGCAGCAAAGCCTCGCTGGCCAGTCCGGCGGAAGTGGATGCCCTCACCGCCTGCGTGTTCGGCGCCATTCCCCCCTTCAGCTTCCATCCGGCGCTGCGGCTGGTGGCCGACCCGCTGCTGTTTGAGCGCTTTCCACAAATCGCCTTTAACGCCGGACGCCTGGACCGGTCGATCATTCTCGATACCGAGGATTATTTACATATCGCCCGACCGGAGATCGCGACCTTTCGCCGCCTTAGCTAACCGGGCATCCGCCCTGATTTTCGCCGCATGGCGTGAAAATCCTGTTTATTCACGCCACGATGCGTAGAGTAAGCGGGATATTTTTTGGCTTTCTTTTTTTGGCAAGGACCTCTGTACATGTTTGATACCACCCTGTTGATCCTGCTGGGTCTGGCGGCGCTCGGCTTTATCAGCCATAACACCACCGTAGCGATCTCTATCCTCGTGCTGATTATCGTGCGCGTTACACCGCTGAACACCTTCTTTCCCTGGATTGAGAAACAGGGGCTGACTGTCGGGATCATTATTTTAACCATCGGCGTGATGGCGCCTATCGCCAGCGGTACGCTGCCGCCCTCGACGCTGATCCACTCCTTTATGAACTGGAAATCACTGCTGGCGATTGCGGTCGGGGTGTTTGTTTCGTGGCTCGGCGGGCGCGGTGTCTCCCTGATGGGCACCCAGCCGCATCTGGTGGCCGGGCTGCTGGTCGGCACGGTACTCGGCGTCGCCCTGTTTCGCGGCGTCCCGGTCGGACCGCTGATTGCCGCCGGGATCATCTCATTGTTTATTGGGAAGTCGTAGCCAGGCTGCCGTGATAGCGGCCCGGCGTCTGTCCGAGTCCTTTTTTAAACATGGTGATGAAGGCGGTGGTGGAATCATAGCCCAGCGCCTGAGCCGTTTGCTGCACCGTCTGCCCGCGGATCAGCAGCTGTAGCGCGAGGATCAGCTGCAGCTGATGGCGCCAGCGGCGAAAGCTCAGCCCCGTTTCGCGCACTACCAGGCGGGCCAGATTGCGCTCGCTCATCGCAAACACCGCCGCCCACTGGCTCAGGGTCTGCCAGCGCGCCGGATCCTCGGCCATCATCGTCACCATCTGACGAATTTTCGGGTGGTTTGATACCGGCAGCTGCAGGTGCTCCTGCGGCTGCCGGGGCAGCTCATCAAACAGAACCTGCACCAGCCGGGCCGTGGCAGGGGCGGCCAGCAACTCCCCGCCGCGTTCCGCCAGGGTGAGGATCAGCTCCCGCACCAGTGGGGAAATCTTTAACGTACAGCAGCGGTCCGGCATCGGCGCGGCGCCCGGCTCGATGAACAGGAAACACACCTGGGCGCCGGGGGTGGCGCGGTTACTGTGAGAAAGCTGTCCCGGGACCCACACCGCATACTGCGGCGGCACCATCCACATCGCGTTCTCCACCTCGCAGGTCAAGGCGCCGTGCAGGGCGAGGATCAGCTGCCCCTTACGGTGAGAATGCGCCGGAATATACTGCTCCGCCTCCACCACCTGAATACGAAAGGCAATGGCCGATTCGTGGCCACTGTCCGGCTCATAACCATCCAGACCCAGTCCGATCATTATGTTGTCCGATATTAGCGATAATCTGTCATTTTAGCTTGATTTAAACAGAGGACAAAGTCGCTATCGTAACCCCCTCGTTAGTTACCTTGAGAATGATATGTCTTCTGTGATCTCCTCTACCGGCCGCCGCCCCGCGCTGCTGATTGCCGGTATCTTGCTCATCGCCACCACCCTGCGCGTGGTCTTTACCGGCGCGGCGCCGCTGCTGGACGCGATTCGTAGCGACTATGGCCTGACCACCGCGCAGACCGGGCTGCTCACCACCCTGCCGCTGCTGGCCTTTGGCCTTGTCTCGCCGCTGGCGGCAGGGGTTGCCCGCCGGTTCGGCATGGAACGCAGCCTGCTGCTGGCGATGCTGCTGATCTGCGCCGGCATTGCCCTGCGCTCCCTGCCCTCCGCTGCGCTGCTGTTTATCGGCACGGCGGTGATCGGCTGCGGTATTGCGCTGGGCAATGTCCTGCTGCCCGGGCTGATTAAACGGGATTTCTCGCAGCATGTCGCGCGGATGACCGGCGCCTATTCCCTGACGATGGGCGGCGCGGCGGCGCTCGGCTCGGCGCTGGTGGTTCCCGTGGCAATGGCCGGATTCGGCTGGCGCGGCGCGCTGTTGCTGCTGATGGTCTTCCCGCTGCTGGCGATCCTCAGCTGGCTACCACAGTCCCGGCACCGGGCGGAGGCGCCATTGACCGGCTCAGGCGCCATGCATAATCGGGGGATCTGGCGGTCGGCGCTGGCCTGGCAGGTGACGCTGTTCCTCGGCATCAACTCGCTGGTCTATTACGTGATTATCGGCTGGCTGCCGTCGATTCTACAGAGTATGGGCTATAGCGAAGCGCAGGCCGGCTCGCTGCATGGCCTGCTGCAGCTGGCGACCGCCGCGCCAGGTCTGGCGATACCGTTGATCCTGCATCGGCTGCGCGACCAGCGTGGGATCGCGGTGCTGGTCGCCCTGATGTGCGCCATCAGCGCCGCCGGGCTGTGGCTGCTGCCAGGGCTGGCGATCGGCTGGACGCTGCTGTTCGGCTTTGGCTCCGGAGCTACCATGATCCTCGGCCTGACGTTTATCGGCCTGCGCGCCAGCTCGGCGCACCAGGCCGCGGCGCTGTCAGGGATGGCGCAGAGCGTCGGCTATCTGCTGGCCGCCTGCGGGCCGCCGCTGATGGGTAAGATCCACGATGCTAATGGCGACTGGCATATTCCGCTGCTGGCGGTGGCGCTGATTTCGCTGGTGATGGCGGTCTGCGGCGCCCTCGCCGGACGTGACCGGGAAATCCATTCCTGAAGATGACCGGCAGCGCCCGCTGCCGGTGGGTTTATTGTGCCGCGGCGCGAATCAGCGCCTGGACCAGCGGCGAGGGACGCCCATCCAGCGCGTGGCGTTCATGCTGGAACAACGTGGCGACAAAAAACGGGTGCGTCACCAGCTCGACGGCGCGGATCTCACCCTCTTCATCCCAGCCGGTGACGCGCAGATCGCCCTGTTCCAGCTCACCGGCAAACGCGCTGTCCACCCCGTACCGGCAGTGGTAGCCCTCTTCAATGCTCTCCCGGCCATAGGCGCGGGCAATCAGCGTATTCGCCCGCAGCTCGACGACGGCGGAGGTCTCCACCAGCGAACAGCTAAGGGGAGCGATCACCATCCGCCCTTCGCTGTCAGTTTCCGCATGGCCGGCATCCTGCCAGCCGAGCACGTTACGGGCGTATTCAATCACCGCGTGCTGAAAGCCGCCGCAGGTGCCGAGGAAAGGGATGCCGTTTTCGCGGGCATAGCGGATCGCAGTAAAGGCCCCCTGCGGATGACGATACGGGCTACCGGGAACGACCCAGACGGCATCGTACTCGGCCAGCGCCTCGCCGGAGACGATCGACGGAGTGGCGAGCCAGTCATATTTCACCGGCTGCTCCAGCACGGCGGCAGCATCGTCTATCGCCAGGGGAATGGCCTGATGGGCAACAATATCGGGGTGATAATCGCCGACGAGGGCGAGGCGTAAAGGGTCTTTCATAGCAGGTTCCTTATGTCTGGACGAGACGAGCAGCACAAGGCACGTCAGGATAGCGATCCCTCCTGTGGAACACAATCCTTATTTTCGCCCCACCGCCCCCGCCGGCGGGTAAGGTATACTGGAGCAAGCGTGAAAGGGAGAAAGGATGAAAAGTAAGCTTTTGGTCAGCGCCTGCCTGATGGGATTCCAGGTGCGGTATAACGGTAGCGAGAAGGCACAGCTGGCGGCGACGCTGTCCCGCTGGCAGCAGACGGGGCGGCTGGTGATCCACTGCCCGGAGCTGGCGGCCGGTCTGTCCACGCCCCGTCTGCCGGCGGAGATCGTCGGCGGCGCAGGCGGGGATGTCCTTGCCGGGCGGGCGCGGATCGTGGAAAGCGACGGCCGCGACGTCACGGGACATTACCAGCTGGCCGCCTGGCTGGCGCTCAGCGCCGCCCGGGAAGCGGGCTGTCAGGCAGCGTTACTCACCGATGGCAGCCCTACCTGCGGCAGCCAGTTTGTCTATGACGGCTCCTTTCGCGGACGACGCAAAGCGGGCGCCGGGGTCGCGGCCGATCTGCTGCGCGCTCACGGCATCACGGTATTTTCCGACGGGCAAATCCCGCAGTTGCTCGCCTGGATGGCACAGAGGGAGCAGGATGATGATTCAATGTAAACGGGTGTATGACCCGCAGGAAAGCAGCGACGGCTACCGGGTGCTGGTCGACCGTCTCTGGCCGCGGGGGATTAAAAAAGAGGCGCTGGCCTGTGATGAGTGGTGTAAGGCGTTAACGCCTTCCGCTGAGCTGCGAAAAGCCTTTCACGGCGAGGCGATCGATTTCGCCCACTTCAGCCAGCGCTATCGCCAGGAGCTCGACGCCCACCGTGAAACGGGCCTGCGGCTGGCGGCGCTGGCGCAGCGCCAGCCGTTGACGCTGCTGTACGCTGCGAAGAACACCGAGCAGAATCATGCCCGGGTGCTGGCCGCCTGGCTGGCGGCCCTGCCGGTTACGATTTAGCCGGATGATCCCGGCGCCACAGCGCCCACTCGTCGAGGGTTTCGCCGCTGGGTAGTTTGCACTGGGTGCTAATGCCCTGCGGCGTTTGCACCGGCACCCGGGTACCGCCGGATTGCTGACAGTACACCGACGCGGGATTGGCCATGCCGATGGTTTTCGTCAGCGCGGTGGACTGCGGCTGGGTACAGCCGGCTAATACCAGTGGCAGAATAGCCAGTAACTTTTTCATCGTTCCTCCCTTTCCTGAATGCCCGGGGATTTTAGCCTGAATCTCCACGTTTTCTCCATCTTGCCTGCACTTTTCCCCCGTAGAGTAGCCCCTGTTCTCGAACTGACCAGAGAACAGATCATTCCATAATCAATGAGTTTTTCCCCGTCGCCCCCGACGGGGCTTTTTTTGGGATTTAATAAATTGAAATAAAAGGATTTATTTCAAATAGTGTCCACATATCGACCACATTGACAAGAATAGCCCCCTCTCCAAGAGGTCGCTTATTTTAGCCTCAAGCTCCATTTTCATGGTAAATCCGTTATCACCGATCACATATTCCGCTCTTGCAATGATCCAATCCTGAATATCAATTTCAGGCTTAAAGCCAGACACGGTCAGATGCAGGATAGAGTCAAAAACGTCTGGAACTGGTTTAAAAAGTATTAAGGCCCACAGAGGAGAGTCGCGAGGCGCTAAACAAATGCGCCAGCGCCGGGCAGACCTTTGGCGAGGTCCTGGGGACCGCACTTAGCGTTCTGCTTTGGCCCCTTCAGAAGTTAATGGAAGGCGTCGGCTGGTTACTGGAGAAGCTCGATCTCATCCCCAATGACATTGAAAGAGCCAGGCTGGAAGCGGCCAGACTCAGGGCTATTCCGGTTATGTGGGAATGGGATGAAAAATCCGGGCGCATGGTTAAAAGGGAGTGGCAATGGTCATCTGAAAAGCCAGCAAGCAAAGGCAACGCCCCGCCGCCCAATGTGCTCGGGGTTAACGCTGGAACAGAGCGACGGCTGGGCCAAATCGCGGATAACACTAAAGGCCTTTTAGATGAGGAAAAGCGAAAACGTATCGGGCCGGGTGACATTGTATTTCAAAACCTCCCTCCAGCCTTTGCAGTGAGTGGAGAATGGCAGGGATCGAGGCTTGTCCGCCAGTCTGTCAGCGCTCGCCCGGTTATTGCCGCTGGCGAACCATTGATAAAACAGATGCAGGCATGGCAACCGGTTCGCCGAAATCAACGCGCCTATAAGGCGGCTGCGGCTTCAGGAGGTAGTTTTTCCGGTGATATTCACATCCATCTGCATGGGGTTCAGAGCAGCAATCCGCGCGAACTGGCGCGACTTGTTGGCGAAGCGGTCCGCGCAGAAATGGACAAACAGCAACACGCTGCCCGGGGTTCATTCCGGGACCATGATTAACAGGAATTATAGCTATGATGATGGCATTCGGGCTCTTTGTATTTGATCTCAGGACACTGCCCTATCAGCAGTTGCAGCTGTCCTGTAACTGGCGGCACGTTAAGAATGACCGTGTGGGTCGGAGCGCAAAATGGCAGTACGTTGGCGCCGGTGAGAACCAGCTGACGCTGGGTGAGTTGCTATATCCTGAGATCACCGGCGGCAACCTGTCTTTGGGTGCCGTCTCGACAATGGCTTTCACTGGGCTTGCCTGGCCGCTAATTGATGGCGTCGGGTCCATTTACGGGATGTATGTCATCACGGGGTTGCAGGAGACGCATCAGGAGTTTGATCGCTATGGCAAAGCTAAAAAGATAGAGTTTACGCTTTCATTACAGAGGGTTGATGAAGATATCCGGGAGCGACTGCAAAGTGCCTCTGTTAGTGAACTGATGACAACACTAAAAGTGTGGTGCTGAAACTGTACTGAATACGATGCAATAGATGCGAGGTGGTCTGACATCCAGAGCTATAACATGATGACTTGTGCCAGAATTCAATACCGGCAACAACTCAGATTTTCTAACGTGTTGTTATACGACTACTTATAGACAGATCTAAGCCAGAAGTAAATCTAACAACTATAAAGTATAAAAACTACACTTTATTATAAGACCTTCGATAAACAATTAGTAGGCACCCATTCAAGGAACATGCCAAAATATGACACGGTGCTTACAATGCCATGATTACATTGATGTTTTATTTCATCACTGTGATAGCGGACTTGTTTTTACATGATTGTTAACATCCCAAACCTATCACTTTAATATTTTCATTAAATACTTTACTCCTTCCTTTTTAAGAGCTATTTTTTAAAATAACCACACAGTACAAGAATGTCTTCTCCTAGGCTTATAAAAATGAGGAACTCAAATGAAAAAAGTACATTTAATTCCAATCTCATTACTATTCCTTGCGAGTAATTCATTTGCAGATCCAATATGCGGCCCTTCGCCTACAGTACCAGATCACATATCAGAAGCATCACTTAAAGCAAGTGCCAACGTTATATTCAAGCAATTAGGCCAAGCAAATGCTGATGTAACAATAAAGGAAGAAACAAGAGATGTCCTACATCGATACCCCAATGCAGATAAAATAGCCACTAAGATCTTTCTCCAATGGACAACATGTACTATTGTCATGAGCAGCACACAACTAACTGATGATCAAAAGATTAGCAGAGTACAGGAATCCTATAAAATCACTCAGGTAAATTCAGAATGAAATTAATTAGTACGTTCTTTTTTAGCATGCTAATCATTAGTTTCTCATTTCAAGCCTATGCAGACACTGTAGATACAGATGCTAAATGTGGCCCCTCGCCTATTATTAAAGACAGTTCAATCACACGTACTGTAAAAGAGGAAACTAACAAACTTAATGTTGATAGTGGAAATATTACAACCACCATTGTTCAATCTTATACTGATTCGCTCAATAAATATAAAAATGCAGATAAAGTCTTGGCCTCAACATATTATCAATACCAAGTTTGTGTATTAATAATGAACAGCGACCTTTTAACCTCGCAAAAACAGGACGCAATAAAAGATGCGCTAAACGTTATTAATGACATGGAAAAAGAATGGTTTCAGGTTGTATTGTCACCGAACATTGATTCATTTATTCAACCATCGATTAAGAATTCAGACCTGTATGACATGTGGCGTGTAGAATACAGACTCGATACTAAATACAAAAAGAACACATATATTATTAATGACACAAGAATTGATGACAATATTCCACCTAAAGAATTTGAAATGACAGAAGGGAATTACACCATAAAAATGACCTATGATATTGAGCTTGAAAACTCAGACACTCCAAACCTAAAGGGGACATGTGCCATACCGTTTAAATTAAATAAAAATATAACTTTACGACCTGTTATATCAATAAATTTAGATACTGTACAGGGTAGCGGTTTAGCAGCCAAATGTGAACTTAATGAAGATTAAAATTTATTTTAGGTGCACCGTCACAACAAGAAATTGCTTGGCATATAACTGGTATGGGCGCCTATCATAAAAAATTAGCATACATATCCGTCATAATGATTTTAAAATCATCCATTTACTCAGCAAATTAAAGTACTATTTTCGCACTAAAAAAACAAAATACTCGTACTTATCTTGGCTAGCTATTGCTTGGTTATGATCCTATAATTTTCGCAAGTTGCCTCAACTACCACCTTATAGATAATCACCTTAAGTTAACTTAACAACTATAGATTTAGTATACAGTTCAAGGAAAGTAACCACTTCATTAACATCAACTGTAGTTATGGCATATAAAATGCACTGAATTATAACACACACTTTAATAACTATAATTATTATCCACAGACCCCATGCCACATATAACCGCCTGCGGGGCACATAGCATTACATAATTGTGCTACAGCATAACCACTTTGACATTGTTGTGCAGGCACCTGTACTTGTAGATTCACTGGCCCCCAACATCCACATTGTGCAAGAGGAGTATTTTGAGGTAGTTTTTGAGGTGTGGGAGATGTGGGAGGTTGATTGGGTGTGGTATTCATTGCAGCCAATACTTCTTTAACGGACATATTGCAGGCTTTAGCAATATCCTCTGGTTTATTCCCCCCCTTGGCCAAGTCTTTAATAGTATTATTCTCACATTGAGCATCACAAATGAACGGTAAACCAGAGATAGCTAACACCAAAAGTGTTTTTGTTATTATTGATTTCATTGCTCTCATCTCCCCATCGAAGTTGATGATATGTTACAGATCAAAAATAGCTGATAGAGATTATCTCATCAACGTACAACTCATTTTTATTTGTAGTTAAAAAAACTTAATTACATACTACATTCAGCATATGTAACTAACTGACAAGGAGTAATCACATGCGGCTTGTCTGATAATGTTTTGTCGTATGATAAAAATTTAACATCCTCCTTTGAATCTAGCGTCATTAAAAATATCATAATCCGTAACCTCCAGTGTTACGAAAAAAAACCACATTTAATTCTATAGTTATGTGTTACTCCCAATCTTTAGCATAATATTTATTTTTTGTTTAATGCAAGTCCCTGTTTGATAAAGTCCTAATTGTAATGGCTAGTAAGCCAACTCAGAGCGAAAACAAATCACTATCGCTCTTCTAGAGCGTGCGTTTCCACATACGCAGAGTGGCGTATTCGTTGGTCACATCTACCGGTATGTTGCTAGATTCATTCAGGCCTGCTGCATCAATGTAGGTTCCTTCAGTTAGAGCTAACGGGCCGCTTTTCTGGTTATCTGTTCCGTGAGTTGTATTTGGATCCCAGGTGGCGCCGGGAGATCTATCACCTGAACGGTGCCAGTGGGGAGGCAAGTTATCAGCTTCGAGTTTTATCTTGTTACTACCACCAGTCACGCCATACTGAGAACCAATCCTGACAACCCTATCAGCAAAGGTTTCGCTTAAATCCGTCCACGTCTGCCAGGGGAAACGCTCTGTTGGGCTTTTTGCTCCTGAAATGATGATCCCAACGTAAAAAATAGCGTCAACAATAGCCCTATAGGCCGCCCCGTTGCTGTTGAGTCCCAGCGCCTTCAGGGCTTCGGATGTATCGCTCAGATCGGAAAGATTATTTTCTTTCTGAAGTGCGCCGTCGATGCGCGAGTCATCCCCCGCAGCTACCGTTCCCGCCTCGGTGCCCACGTCCCGCGTGGCTGAGTTCCCCCAGCCCCAGATTCTCTCGGGCCTCTTCGGTATCGTTTAAATCAGCAAGATTTTGTGCTCGCCGCAGATAACGTTTATCGCCCGTTTCCTGCGTTATCGTGGCAAGCGCCGGATCGATAATGAGCTGTACACTTGAGCTGTGCGTCAGCGTCAACACCAGCGTCAAAATGATCTCTTTGATGATGGAATCAGATTGCGCCGGGAGGTATGTCGCCGGGTATGCGCCGTAAGCAATGAGCGTACCCTTAGCGCTGACCAGCCCCGCTTC
Source organism: Klebsiella sp. PK18 (assembly GCF_057784655.1). Taxonomy (NCBI): domain Bacteria; kingdom Pseudomonadati; phylum Pseudomonadota; class Gammaproteobacteria; order Enterobacterales; family Enterobacteriaceae; genus Klebsiella; species Klebsiella sp. PK18. Next base: position 3,322,751 of record NZ_CM173493.1, read on the forward strand.
TCTGAGAGTTTTACCAGGATAATCCTGGCAGTTGATAACGATCTAACCGCTGATAAAACCCCTCATAGCTTGAATCAGAGTCAAAGGTTTCACTGCCAAACTGTCCAAAAAGCTCTTTCACTGCCGCCAGATCATCGGGATCGGTCGGCAATGTCACGCCGCCACCATCGCCGATCAGTTCGGCGGAAATATCCACCACCTCTCCCGCCTAATATGCAGCCTCGATTTCAGCCTCGCCCGCCGTGGTTAGTGTCAGTCCCGTGGCCATTATGCCTCCTCACTTTTTATTTCTGGCTCAATGCCGTACACGCTGGCAAGGCGATCATAAAATCATCACTCACGGTCTTGCGATCAGTATCGATATTGCCGTCATCAAAATAAATCACGCCAGCGACATGGGGCCGATTCAGATGCTCTAGGAAAAACGCATCGGTCTGGCAAAAGTCGATCAGGCTTTTTAATTGATTGAATGTTTTCATAATTTATTCGTTATCCAGTTGCCGTGTAAATCGTCGTAATCGTCCAGGCCTGCACAGGCATAAAACGCGTAATAATGCACGGTGACGTTCGGTACCTTGCCCATAAATACCAGGCCTTTGCCGGTCAGTAATGCGCAGCTTCTGAATATTGCCGTTGTGGTGACAATCTCCGGGTAAGTCGCAAGATTAAATACCGCATTAACGTCGCGGCGTAATGACACGCAGCCATCAAACAGATAACCCACCGTCGTGACCGCCGTGGTGTTTAGTAATCCCGCCCCGACGACTTCGAGCGCGCTACATTCCGAAAAGGCATTCGTGAATACCGTGGCACTTATGCTGGCAGTAAAAAGACCGGCTGGCACTGAACGAAAGTTTTTACAGCCCCTGAAAGTCTGGCCGTAAGAGGTCACCAGCGGGTTGCTGCTGAACAGGTTTCCCGGTATTTCGTTCACGCCGGTATTCTGGAACGTGGCGCCAAAGGAAGTAATAAGCGAGCAGGACGCGAACAGTCTCGGCGGAATATTTACCAGTGAGGTGCAACCGTAGAACGTCGATCCGGCGCCGGATAGGAGAATGTTGTTTCTCAGTAAATCGCCGGGCAATACCACCAGTGAGGTACAGCCCGAGAATGTCAGCGTTAACGAAGTGAGATTGATGCAGCCTTTGAAAAAAATAAATACGGTAAAAAGCCGATAGCCAGCACCGCCGGCCCTGACATTGTGGAGTCACTGAAGGCTGATCCCGCGTTGACAGCGTTCAGCTTTGACGGCCCTTATCCCGTGCGGGATATGGCCGATTTGCTGGACAATCTCTATTGCATCGATAACGGGCGATACTATGAGACACCAGTAGATTTTTACGGACTGGCTAAAGCTCCGCGCCAGAGCGCCTGGCATGAGTCGGCGTTGTACTTCAAACGTAATGTGCTCACCGGCTGTTTTATCCCGCACAAACTGCTCAATCGCCAGACCTTTTCCGCGTTTGCGCTGGACTGGTTCACGTTTGGCAATGCCTATCTCGAATTGCCGCGTAATCGCCTGGGCGGCCCGCTTCCCTTCAAACATTCTCTTGCGAAGTACACCCGGCGCGGGAGCACAGATCTCGATCAATACTGGTTTATCCGGCGCTGGAAAGAAGAGCACACATTCAAATCAGGAACGGTTTGTCACGTTCTGAACCCTGATATTAATCAGGAGGTCTACGGTATGCCGGAATATATGGCAGCATTGCTGGCCGCCAGCCTGGCCCACTCCGCTGACATGTTCCGTAAGCTTTACTACGACAATGGATCGCATGTTGGATGCATTGTTTATATTGGCGCCGGACAGGTTGACGATAAAAGCATGAAGGCAGTCAAAGAGACGTTGACCGGCTCGCGCGGTAAAGGAGCATTTAAAAACCTGCTGCTGCATGCGCCAGGCGGCGGCAAAGACGGCGTGCAAATCCTCCCCTTCCAGCAGATCACGGCGAAAGATGAGTTTATCAACATTAAGAACGCCACCCGGGACGACATACTCGCAGCGCACCGTATCCCGCCGCAGCTGATGGACGCCATGCCAGAGGGAAACGGATCATTTGGGGATATCGAGAAAGCCGCCCGGGTCTACGCTATCAACGAGCTGACGCCCGTAATGGAGGCGCTGAAGGTGGTCAATGAGTGGATCGGAGAAGAAGTGATCCGCTTTAACCCTTACGCGTTGCTTACCCCTGGGAAGTAACCGCCAGAAAATTCAGTTTCTTTAAACAACATCAGCCATTTATAACAGGCCAGCGTTTTCGCTGGCCTCATCTTTTCTGCTTAAAGAATCCCGCATCTGCTGCCCTCTATGCATCGCTGCTTTTTTTCTGAGCGAGGCCATGCCTCTATCTAAAATCACCGCTCACCGTGACGCAGAACCCGTGAAATTGCGTATTCTGCCGCCTTCCCTACCCTGACCCGCTTGCGGGGGCTTGCCCCCGTCACCTGCGCGTAAAGATCCTTTCATTTTTCGTGCATGCACAATACCAGCCACAGACCATGCTGTGTATGATTTTATAGTCAAAGAAGTGCCCCATACAATGTTGCAATTTTGCACAAATTAGTGCAACTGATAGGTTGTAGACTCGTTTTCATGTGCGACAACATTTTAGTAACCTAAACACTACTAATCACTGCTTTTCCTAGTATAAATTATCTTTTCAAAAGACACTCTTCATTGTATTTTGTTCATCACCTAGGCTCAATGTATCGCTTGTTGCCCCTTAAACGAGACTTCTGTTAAAACGGATGAAGATAAAATGAGAAAAGAGTATGGTGATACTAAGTTAAAATTCAAAAGAGGGTGGCTTCGCCACTTGAACTTCATATTAAGAAAGAATAAAACCTATTACCCTAAAGTTTATAACAAAAATACAACTAGAAAAATAAAAATTAAAAACCCCACTCTTGACTTTATTGATTCTATTTCTTTAAGTCATGGTGATAATATTGGCATGCGCAGTTTTTTAGGTCATTTGCGTGTTCCGAGAAAATTCACTCTGTTTGAACAACCAGAAATAGCCCTTTCGTTCATATATAGAGCAATGCGATTAGTAAAAGAATCAAAGTACAAGACAGTAACTTTAGATTACAGTGACTCTTTAGACTATTGCTTAGGTGCTGAGTGCCTTCTCAGCATAGCATTGACCGAAGCTAGAAAATCAAACGAAAACATTGAAAAAGGCAATGTTTTGATTAATGGTGTATATCCAAGGAATACTCAGCATTTAGAAATAATTCGATACGTTGGCCTTGTTAAAGATCTGCATGATGCTGAAGATACAGAAATAGAGGACTCATCAGAGAAAACCCCGCCTTTAGAGCAAATTGTATTCATCAATGATAGCATAGGCAAAGAAAACTCATCTGCATATGCTGATGATTCTAAAAATAAAGCTTCAGAGCTTTTCACCAAATATATCAATGATTGTCTAAATCCTTACGATTTAGAATTATTACCTGACCCTGAAGCAAAACTAAAATCATGCATGGGTGAATTGTTAGATAATGCAGAGAGGCATTGTGGTTTACCACAACGTCCAAGATGGTATGTGAGAGGGTACGTTAACCATAGCCATTCTCAACCTGTTTGTGAATTAGCCGTTTTCAACTTTGGTAAAACTATCCCAGAAACATTTCAATGTCTGCCAAAAAGTCATTATTCATACAATTCTCAAATATTGCCTTACGTTGATAAACACAAAAAAGCTAGAGGAATGTTCCGTGAGGGATTAATTACTGTTGCTGCTTTACAGGAGAGAGTAAGCTGTAAAAATCTAGATGTAAATGATAGTAATGGTACCGGTACAATGGAGTTACTTGATGTATTTCAAGGAATGCATGACCATCTTCGCCGTATTCAAGGACAAGATGTGATTGAACCTGTTATGTCTCTAACCACTGGCAACACTCACATAAAATTTGACTCTAAGCTAAGAATAATCAAAAAGAAACTTCAACAAGGTAACAAAACTCGTCAGATTTATCCTTTTAACAAAGTTGGACTTGAAAATGCACCTGATCGCGCATATCTTAGTAAGATGCAACATGTTAAATTTCCTGGTGTAATGATAAATATAAGGTTCCCATTACCGTCCGTAACATTGAAAACTGCAGGTAATGGACAGCAGGATATTGAAGAGGTGGAAAAATGACCATGGCACTAATAAATATAAATTTCAATAGGTTAGTAAGCAATCAGCATAAAACTCTTTTTGCTGGCAGAGCCAATGGGCGTAAAGCTTCTGAACTCTTTGGAGTAGATAAATTTGACATCTCTAATGATGATTATTTGAACTTTATCATTCCGCAAGACATTGTGGTCTCGAGCTCTTATTTTTTAGGTATGCTTGAAAATATTTTACCTAACTTTACATCAATACCTGAGTTTTATTCCCGGGCTAAGCTTGACAATAGCGCCTATAAAGAAGGGATGCTTAAGGAACTCGATCGGGCTGTAGAGCGTGGATTATATAAAAATGAACCTTTTTTCTAATTTAATCAACTCCATTTTAAATAAATCATTAGTAATAGTTACTATTGCTATAGGTAGCATAAATCTTTTCTCTTTTAATGCATTAGCCGAAGAGAAACCAGCCAAGCTTGAGAACAACATATGCTTTAACAATACTAAAGATACATTTCAGATCTGTAAATCTGAACCATTAGGGTTTAGCCCAAACTCTCTTACTAAATCTTTTACATCTCAAAATTTAGTTGAACTTAAAGAGTCCCCCTCATCTATAAACACCTATATTCAACAACCGGAACCCTCAACGGATTATGGTTCTTACATAATTTCAATACTTGCACTATTAGCATCAATAGGTATACCTTTATGGCAAAGATCCCTTCAACAAAAAGACTCTCAAAGCCAGAAGCTGGACTCCATTAATGAAGGTTTTTGGATTCGGGAAGTAGTAATGCCACAAATTAACTCGAAGATATTCAATCTATGCTCTACCTTTCGCAATAGAATAAACCTTAACAAACCAGACTTCACAATTAGTTATAGAGATGAACTCTTACCATTACTGAATGAACTTAGAGACTCATTCTCGTTATTTAAAGCCTTTCCTAATGCCAGTGGTGCTATTCAACTACTTGAAAAATATTGCGATGATTTTGATGATAATGTTACAGATCACTTAGATGAAACAATCAGTGTAAGAAGAGCTGATGTATATTCCTTTCAATTAAAACTCACTCAAGAATTAATAAAAACCCACAAACTCATTTCCTAAAAAATCGGCACTCGGCAAGCTATTATGATTGATAAAATGATCAGCGCCATAAATTAAGCGGAGAGTAATTGCAGAATTCTACGTAGCTTGGCGTTTTTTTCATATTATAGCACTCTTCTGTAAGTCTTCTCAGCATAGCCCGGCGCTCATTTGCAGGCAGTTTATTCACATCAAGCGATCCCGCTCCTTCACTAGGGGTCGTTATCTTTGGTTTAGCAACGTCAGTTACCATCTCTTTTTTACGGATTTTTTGGTTTGAGGGACAGTTATTGCCACGAGTCCAAGGGGCGACGGGGTCGCCCTGGGCGGCGCTTTCAGCGCCTGGGTTAGCGGGAGCCTTCTTCACCATCTCCAGGTATGGACATGCGTGCATATTTTGTTTTCCTTACCGATGATAGGCGATCAAATGCCATAAACACGAATCCCGTGATCGCTATAGGTTCCTGGTTCGACTGTCGGCTCGTAGGCGGTATGAATGAGGTAATTTTTGCGGGGAACAAGTACACCGCCCTGCTTCATGATGTAAGTGGCAAAACAGCCAACATCAGCAGCAGCAAGCACAGCGTCCAGTTTTGGATCCATAAGTACCGGAGCACCCGGTTTGCTGGTTTTCATTGCACGAGTTGCCTGCGATGCGAACAATCGTAAATCGCGGTACGCCTGCCGGCCTGGAATCCCAAAAAAAACGAAATTATTGAACACGGTGCAACGATGCCCACGCAGTGACGTACTCGGCACTATCACGTAGTGATTTACCCGTCTCCTTGCTGACGGTGTCACCCAGCCCACGCCCATCGATGTTTTTACTGACGTACTTTGCAATATAACTGGCCGGAGTCCCCTTTCGCGGGTCTATCAGCTTTGACTTGAAACGAGCGCCAGTGTTATTGCCAAGTTCGGCGCGATCTTCTCGGATAGCGAAACGACGCAGCAGCTATGTGATTGCACGTCGATGTTTTTTGCGCATAAAACACAATAAATGCCAGTGCACAGTGCCATCGTGATGTGGTTCGGCTACGCGGACGCCGTACCAGCGCAGCTCTTTTTTGTGCATTGCCTTACGGAATGCCGCAAACGTATCAACCAGATAGTCGCTGCTTTTCCTAACTGTCGAGTGATCCCATGTAGGGTTAGGCTTCCCGTTCATCAGTGTGGCGTGGTACTTAGAAGGACAGGTGATGGTATATAACATGGCGCAGTCGCCACGCATTTCAGCTATCAATTCCAGGCCTTTAACACAGGCCATCATCTCATTACGACGGTGCGCTGGATTGCTGGCACTTGCAAGCACCACATCCTCCATGCTGAGCGTGTCGCCATCTTCGTTAATCAGATCATGGTTGCGGAAAAAATCCATCGCCTTACGGCGTTGTTCCCGCTTCTGCAACAGAATGTCATGGCTGACATAAGGTGATGCGTGCCGATGAACAAGGCACGCTACCCGAAGCAACTCTTCCCGCTATTCGTTGCGGAGTTGCCACAGCTTACGTTGCCACCAGTCAGCACAACGCATACGGGCAAGCGCGCCCGGTATCAGCTCGTAGTTAATCGGGTTGCGGCGATTATGTTTGCTGCGGAGCGCTTCATAACCCGGCGGGATAACATCGAGGCGTGACACTTCGGCCGCCACACGACGATAGAGCTCCAGTATTACGATGGGAGAAGCTAATTCATCGGTCAGCATCTCACCGCAAAGCTGGATAAAAATCATATCAATGTGCGCTGCGACCAGCGTTGAAAGCCGCTTAACCTCCCGCTGATTCAGTTCAGCAAGTCGAAGGAGTTGATCAAGACTATCCCTGCCAGCCATGGCCTGGAATGACAGCGACGCCTGGTTAGTACGGACCTTGTCAATCCTCACTAATGAGGGAGTAATGACCTCATTCAGATAGGTAGGCAAATGGCGCGGATCTTCTGATTTTTCCAAATACTTAATCCTTGTTTCCAGCGGCTTGCGCAGGAAACCAGGCAAGCTGGCGACGTCATCACGAATCAGGGTAAGAGGATCAACACGATGGAGTTCTGCATGTCGCTTAGCTTTCTCAATCAGCGCATCATTCAGTTCGTCATAGCGCCAGGGATCGCAATGTGCAACAGAAAAGAGGCACTCTTCTGCTGCACGACTCATTGCTTCAGCCTGCTCGCGTTGATCGCTTTTATCCTGCTCATAAAGCGCAATCCAGACGGCCAGCGCAGATGGTTTCCGTGCAGGTACATCAACAGCATAAGGGTTTACTGGCTGCTTTCTGGCATTCCAGCTCCATGCCAGGGATGTGGAGTCAGGCATAACGCACCCGACGGGGCTTTTTTTCCTTCCGCGTGGACAAGTATTCCCCAAACAGATGTGATAAATTTAAAAATATCACTGTTTATTCGACGCTGATGTCCGTTTGCAGCTCATTATGCTGGGGTGACGTTTGGCGTGCTGGAGCTGTATTATTCATGTCAGATTTTATTCTTGCCCGGGTGTCGCAAACCCTCGCTGCGGAACAGTCCCTGGAAACCCTGGTGCGCCAGCTGCTGGAGATGCTGGAGGCGGTGACGCGAATGGAGTCCACTTACCTCACCCGCATCGATCTGAACGCCCAGCGGCAGCAGGTGATGTTCGCGCATAACAGCAGCGAAATGCAGATCCCGGAAGGATTTTCCGTCCCGTGGAATGAATCCCTGTGCAAACGCGCCCTTGAGGATCAGTGCACGTTTAGCAACGACGTGGCCCATCGCTGGCACTCCTGCATCGCCGCCCAGGAGCTGGGGATCGCCACCTTTTTAAGCATTCCCGTCCGCCTGGCCGATGGCTCGCTGTTCGGTACCCTCTGCGCCACCAGCCGACAGAAGCAACCTTATAATCTCGAAGGTGAACAGGTGATGGGGCTGTTCGCCCGGCTTATTTCCCACTACGTGGAAAAAGACACCCTGGTGCAACAGCTGCAGGCGGCTAACGTCGCGCTGGAGCTGCACTCGTCGACCGATGAGCTCACCCAGCTTCCTAATCGCCGTGCGCTGTTTAAGCAGCTGGCGCTACGCTTTGCCTCCGCCCGCGCCCAGCAGCAGCAGGTGTCGCTGATTTTTATCGATCTCGACGGTTTCAAAGCCATTAACGATCGGTTCGGCCACCCGTGCGGCGACAGCTTTCTGGTGCAGGTCGGCGAACGACTCACCGCCGTCGCGCGCCGTGAGGATATCGTTGGCCGCCTTGGCGGCGATGAGTTTTTGATCGTCGGTAGCGCCCAGGAGCCCGCGGCACAGCAGGCGTATGTCACGATCCTGCGCCAGGCCCTGTGCGGCGTCTACTTTCTCGGCGAACAGCGTATCGACTATGAAGGCGCCAGCTTCGGGGTGATCATCTGCGATCCGCAGAGTATCGATGTTGAAGCGGCCTTACGCGCCGCCGATGAGGCGATGTACCAGGATAAGAAGTCCCGCCGTCAGGAGAATTTCATTCATATTGACTAAAGTACCGCGATATCCAGTATCATGCAGGGCATCATTCGTGGGTACAGGGACACTATCATGAAATTGGGTATTCTTTTCCCGGTGGCGATCTTTATCATCGCCGTCGTCTTTCTCGGCTGGTTTTTTGTCGGCGGCTATGCGGCGCCGGGTGGGGCATAATGAAAAAAAGCACCATTATTATGCTGGTTGTCGCCATCGTGGCGGTGGCCGGCAGCCAGTTCGGCTGGTGGTGATCGCGGCGGCGATATTGCGGAGTTATCCTATCCCATCAACAAGTTAACCCTTTACACTCACGTTATCCACCGCGGCATTCTCTGCCCCGGGGAAAGCAGAATAGCGGGAGAAGTAAGGGATGAAAAAACCGATCGTGTTACCGTTGATTATTGCGCTGTGCACGCTGTTATCGGGATGCATTATTGACGATGGGTACCACGCCCATCGCCATCACCACCATCATCACTATCATGACGATGATTAATCCTTCAGGCTGTTGATGAGCCGAAAAGACAGGGCGAACCGCGGTTCGCCCGTTGACGCTTAATCCTGGCGCTCGTCGCCGAGGAAAATAAAGCCGAGGGGGATAGCGAAGAGCGCGGTAAAGACAATGCTGTAAACCGTCACCATCGCCCCCTGCAGGAAGAACATGGACGTCGTCCACTCTGAGTACGGCATATTGTACTCGCTCACCACGCCCCCGAAGGTCGCCCGCCCCACCACCGCCAGCGCGATAGCAAACACCGTCGCGAGCGACAGACAGTATTTTTTGCAGTTTTTATTGCTGAGGAGTTTTTGCAGAATCATCGGGGCTTCCTTTTTGCTGAGCGATAAACGGCTGTATATGTAACACCAATGCAATAAAAAAATGAAGGGTTTTTGTTACAGGGCAGAATAAGAGACGGCGGGCCGGTCAGCGGGTAACCGGCCCGAGGGGATCAGGACTGCAGGGTAGCCAGGCGCGCGGCGAACCCAACGAAAACCAGACCAATCAGGCTGTTGCCAAGTTTGGCCAGCTTCTTGCGGGTTTTAACGTAGCGGGTGACAAATGAGCCGGAGAGGATCAAAAAGCTCATATAGCAGAAGCTAATCACCTCGAGGGTCAGCGCCAGAATAAAGAACGCCACGCCGGGCGCTTTGGCGTTGACATCGATAAACTGCACGAAAAACGACACATAGAACAGAATCGCTTTCGGATTGGTCAGACTCAGGGTCAGAGAGCGCTTGAGGATCGCGCTCGCCGGCTCCGCGCTGGCGTCGGCCTGGCCATCGCGCTGGGTCAGCACCGCGTAGAGCATTTTACCTCCCAGCCACAGCAGGTAGATCGCCCCGAGGTAGCGGACGACGTTAAACAGCACCGGCGTGGTCTTAATCAGCGTCGCCACGCCGGCAAAGGCCAGAAACATCAGCACCGCGTCGCCAATAAAGACGCCCGCCGCTGCCAGATAGCCTTTCTTCACGCCGTGGGCAATGCCCGTCTTCAGCACAAAAAACGTATTAGGGCCAGGAACGAGGATGATAAACACCGCCCCGACCAGGTAGGTCAAATAATTCAGAACACCAAACTCAGCGAACACTCTGCACTCCTTCGCGCACGACTAAAACATGATCCGGCTCACGTTACCCCAACTGTCGGGATTTTGAAAGCGCAGCCTGTGCGGGAAGGTTAATAGACGGAAGGTTCACCCAGCGGGCGGGTTTTAAAACGACGGTGCACCCACAGATACTGCTCGGGGGCACGCAAAATCTCGCGCTCGATCACCTTGTTGATATAGCCGGCAGCGATCTGCTTATCTTCACCCGGATAATCATTCATTACTTCGCTAATATGCAGGCTGTAGCCCTGGCGATCCAGCTTGCGCACCATACTGATACTCAGCATTTTCGCACCCGATAAACGGGACAGGACATAGGTGCCGTTGGTTGTCGCCGCCTGTGGGACAGAGAAAAACGGCGCAAACACGCTGCCCTTAGGACCGTAATCCTGGTCGGGAGCAAACCACACCGCTTCGCCTGATTTTAAGGCATGCACCAGACCGGTCAGGTTGTTGCGATCGATCATCGCTTTGTTCGAACGCAGGCGACCACGGGTTTGCACCCACTCCATCAGCGGGCTGTTGTGCGGACGATAAGTGGCCATCATTGGACGGCACAGCCCCATCACGCGCCCACCCAGCTCCAGCGACATAAAGTGCACACCGACCACCATCACCCCTTTGCCGCCGCTAAGCGCATGATTAAGGTTGGCAAATCCTTCGACATCAAACCATTTTTTGACCCGCTCGTCGCTCCAGAACCAGGCCATGCCGGTTTCGATAAGCCCCATTCCCAGCGACATAAAGTTTTGATCGATCAGGGTCTCGCGCGCCGCCGGCGACATGTCCGGGAAGCAGAGCTCAATATTGCGCCGGGCGATATGTTCGCGGCGTTTGAGAAAGCGTCGGGAGAGGCGACCCGCGCTGGTGCCAATAAAATGCAGCAGCGGATAAGGCAGTTGCACGATTAACCAGAGGATGCCGAGCCCAAACCAGGTCAGCCAGTTGCGCGGGTGTAAAAGTTGTTTATTAAATACGCAGGCCATGATTTTTCCTGTAAACATTAATTATGTGGTAACGCTTAAGGAAAACAGAATCCATTTATCATCATTAGGCGGTACGTACAGCAAGTTCGACAATACTAATCCGCTGAAATTCCCTCCGGCAAGTAAAAAACAACTTGCTGACAAAAAAACATAATTGCGGCACAAGTGTTACCAAATGTAAACTTAAATCTTATCCTCTTCTTAATATATTCATCGTGCATATCATTTTCACGCTAATCATCAGCGTTACTAACAGGCATAACCGAAACCCGCCGCGAGAACGCCTTGTCTGCTGGGGACTGAGCCCGCTCAGCCACGTGGCCCGCAGCCTGCCCGCGTCCACAAGATCGTCGTCTGTACCGCGAAAGAATTAAAGCGCTCCCGCTTCAGAGTGAAACATTTTTTATCCGTCGGCATAAGGAATATTAAAATCGCCTTAAGGGAATAATTAAGAATAGACTTATTTAAAGATGCTTTAAAAATAAGCGTCTTGCCAGTTGTTTGCACTTTAATACCGCCCACACCCGCCGTAAAAAAAATATTTCTTTACGCCTTATACGCATAAAGCGCGGCGTTTAGCGCGGACAGTGACCCGACATCGGGTCACTGTGGGGCAAACCGCAGCGAAGGCGTGAGCGACACCCTGGCCGCAGAGGATCAGTAGGTGTGGAAATATTGCTGGATCAGCTGTGGATCTTTCGTTTGCGTCAGCGCAGTCATCAACAGAATACGTGCTTTCGCTGGGTTGAGGGAGTCGGACACCAGCCCAGGCTGGCTGTCATCCGGCGGCACGACGCCGCTGCCGGTACGGGAGGCGCGAACCACCACGATGCCCGCCTGCTGCGCTTTTTTGATGCCCGCAGCGCTACGTACCGACACCGACCCCGCCCCGGTTCCGGCGTAGATAATACCGTCGGCATGATGGGCGATCGCCGCGTCGTACATATACTCCGGGTCGTCCTGATAACCATAAATGATCACCACCTTCGGCAGGGTCTTCAGCTGGCGGACATCGAACACCGAGCGCAGGGTGTGAATTTTATCCACGCGCGTCTCGAACTGGGGTTTTCCGCCCACCACGACGCCAAGGTAGCCCTCCTCCGGCGCCCGGAAGGTATCCAGCGAAGTGGCATTGGTTTTGGTGACGAAGCGCGCCGCGCCGATGCGGTCGTTCAGCACCACCATCACCCCGCGACCCCGGGCATCAGGATCGGCGGCGACTGTGACCGCTTCCAGCAGGTTCATCGGCCCGTCGGCGCTGATCGCCGTCGCCGGACGCATCGCCGCGGTAAAGACCACCGGCTTGTTGCTTTTGACCGTCAGATTGAGGAAATAAGGGGTTTCATCGAGGGTGTCCGTGCCGTGGGTGATCACCACGCCATCGACATCATCCCGGGCCAATAACGCATTCACCCGCTTCGAGAGTTCCAGAATAATGTCGCTGGTCATGTTCTCACTGCCGATATTCGCCACCTGCTCGCCTTCGACGTGGGCGATTTTACTCATTTCCGGCACGGCGTTAATCAGCGTCTGCACCCCAATCGCCCCGGCTTTATAACCCGTTGTCTGGGTATTGCTGGCAGCCGAACCGGCAATCGTCCCGCCGGTGGCTAAAATAACGATATGCGGTAGACGCGTCTCGCTAAATGCCAGACTGCTCATCGTCAGTAACGCAATGGTAAGTAATGCTCTAAAATTCATACAGGTCACTCCCTTCATAGACATTAATCAAACTAACGCTTGCTTAATGCAAAGGGCTTGCCAGAATTTATTTATTTTTTGGGGGGGAAATGGTTAACTATCAGACAATAATAAGGTTCTCGCATCAACATCGCCCAAATCTGGTGCACGGCAGGCTCTGAATCGGGCAGCGCTATGAACCTGATACATTCTGGGTATTAACCTGTTCAGCAGCCAACTACACAACACGCATTGCGATCAGATTATCGACACTTCCGTCACCCGCGAGGTCATTTTTGCCCGCCAGGTAACGCGTACGGAGAACAGAAATGCGTATTGCCCTGAAATCAGCGCTAATGCTGACGACCAGAGTCATTCAGATCATTAACCCTGAACTGCACCGGCATATGCAACGAACGGCCTTAATCGCCCTGACGCTGGCGCAAAGGCTGGGGCTGCCTGCCGAGCGGCAGCAGACCATTTTTTGCGCCGCGCTGCTGCACGATATCGGCGTGCTGGGAGATAAACGCACCATTCATTCGCTGGATGCCATCGATAACATCCACGATCCGCATCAGCGCCAGGGGGCGGCGATGCTGGAAGGGTTAGTGACCTTTCTGCCCATTGTCCCCTTCATTCGCGATCACCATTTTAGCCCGGACCACCGGGGTAGCCGCGAACAGCATATTGTCTATTTCGCCGATGCCTTTGAACGGCTGCTGCCTGCCGGGAGTCACGTGGCTGGCTGGCCCACACGGGCGGTGGTGGAACAATTCGTCTCCCTGCACCGGGAGATCGATCCGCCGCTGTGCGATATGCTGTGCGAGGTCGCTGAAAATGCGAACTTCTGGCAGCACCTTCATCCCGGCCATATTCAACGGCTGCTGGAAATTATTGGCCCCATCAACACGCTGTATCTGGATATTCATGGTCTGAAAGATATCTGCCTGCTGATTGCCAAAATTGTCGACACCTACAGCAGCTTTACCGCCACCCATAGCATCATGGTGGGGGAAATCGCCCGCCAGCTTGCCCGCTGGATGCAACTGCCGGAGCCCATCTGCCAGCAAATTCAGATTGCCGGCTATCTGCACGATATCGGCAAGATCTCTATCCCGCTCTCCATCCTCGAAAAAGAGGGCGAACTGGATGAGGACGAACTGAACCAGGTGCGCGAGCACAGCTATATGACCGGCGAGATCCTCAGCGACTACAGCGAGCTCGGCGACATCATTAACTGGGCGTCGAATCACCATGAAAAACTGGACGGCAGCGGCTACCCTCTGCATCTCGAAAAAGATCATCTGACCCTCGCCGACCGTATTATCTCTATCGCCGATATTTTCACCGCGCTGACCGAAGATCGCCCTTATCGTAAAGGAATGGCCTGGCAGGAGGCCTTACAGATTATGGAAGCGGATGTTATAAATGGCGCTCTGGATAGCGATGTCTTTCTCGTTTTGCGCCACCATGCGGAAACGCTGCACGCCATCATTCTTCAGACCCTCGAACACCCCCGCAGCGAGCACCGCCCCTGAGGCAGGCCGCCGTCATGGCGGGGGGCGAGTTCTATAATTAAAACAGCTTCATCTGCATGCAAGGAAATACAGGGTGAGAATCGCCACCATCACCAACTGGGCTTACGGGATCACCGTCGGCCTGACGCTGGCATCCGGCAGCGCCATGCTTATGGCCTCCAGCGCCGACCGCGTCGAACGCCAGGCGGTACAACAGCGCCAGGTCTTTGATACCCTCTCCGACGAGGTGGAAAACGACGCCTGGGCGCTGTCTGACCTCGCCCGGCTGTACGTGGTTAAGCCTTCGCCGGAGACGCTTACGCAGTATCAGCAACTGCAGCAGACCGACAAAAGCATTGAGCAGCGGCTGGCCGGACTGAAAGATAACGGCGCCAGCCGCGAGGAGCTGGCGCTACTCCAGGATGGTCTGCGGATCGCCGATGAGCTTCAGGATGAACAGCAGGCGGCCCTGACGCATGTCGCCCGCGGCGATGCGCCAGCAGCCATCGCGGTGCTGTACGGCAAAGCGTATGAGACCGAACTGGAGCGCATGCAGACGCAGATCGATCGCTTCCGTCAGATGCTTGAGCATCGCGCCGCCATCGCTATCGACCAGGCCACCGAGCGCTCGCGGATCTGGCGTACGCTGTCGGAAATCATGGTCGGCCTGACCGCCCTGATGTTTTTGTTTGTCCTCGGCTTCATTCTCAAACGCCGGGTGCTGTACCCGGTGGTCCGTCTGAGCGACGTGGTGCAGCGTCTCGCCTCCCAGGACTATGCGGTGGAGACGCCGCACTTCACCCAGGTGGATGAGATTGGCGATATGGCCCAGGCGATCCGCATTTTTCGCGAGAACGGCCTGGCCCGCCAGCAGCTGGAGCAGCAGCGCGACGCCGACTGGGCGATCCGTGAACTGCTGGCGCGTATGACCCAGCGTCTGCAGGGCTGTGAAACCATAGAGGATGTGATTAAGGTGGCGGAGCTGTTCGCGCCGAACATCGCCCCGACGATCCCCGGTAAACTGTATATTCTGGATACCGATCCATGGCAGATGCGCTGCGTGGCGCAGTGGCTGTCGCCCGCCGGGGAGACGACGTCCTTTGCTCCCGACGACTGCTGGGCGATACGGCGGGGACTCAGCCATCCGCCGGTGCAGGGTGAGCCCGATATCACCTGCTATCATCTGCCGGAGGCGCACGCCGGCCAGTCGCTCTGCGTACCGCTCATCGCCCAGGGCGAAGCGATCGGTCTGCTGAGCTTTCAGAACGTCACCGCCAGTGACGCCCCTTCCCGGGCTTACCTGGAGCTGATGGCCGAAGCGCTGGGGCTGGCGCTCGCCAATCAGCGTTTACGCAGCGCCCTGCTGGAAAAAGCGTTGTTCGATTCGCTGACCGGCCTGCGTAACCGCCATCATCTTGATGAAGCGCTGCACTCGCAGATGGCGCTGGCGGTCCATACCCACACCCCGCTGAGCTGCCTGATGATCGACATCGATCACTTCAAAGCCATCAATGACCGCTACGGCCATGAAGCCGGGGATCTGGTGATTAAGAGCGTCGCGACCATTGTGCAGCGCGCGGTGCGCGATATCGGCATGGCTTTCCGCTACGGCGGCGAGGAGTTTTTAGTGCTGCTCCCCGGCATTGACGAAGCCGGGGCGCACCAGTGCGCCAGCGAGATCTACACCCAGGTGCACAATATGACGCTGCGCGATGGCCTGACGGAGATAGGCCAGGTGGATGTGTCGATTGGCATCGCCAGCTACCCGCAGCACACCCAAAGCGACAGCCTGCTGCGCGCAGCGGACGCCGCGCTGTACCGGGCGAAAGAGCTGGGCCGTTCAAGGATTGTCAGCTTTGGCCGCCTGAAGACCCGCTAAGCGGGATTATTGCTCAGCGGCATTAAGCAGCGAGATAACTTTCCGCACCACCGCCGAACGGAAATGGCGGTGGTAAACCATGCTCAGCTCACTCTCCGCCAGCCGATCCTGAAGATCGATATACACCACGTTATCAAGGCGTAAGGCCCGCGCCGAGACCGGCACCAGCGCCACCCCCACCCCGGCGGAGACCAGGCTAATCATCGAGGTGACATCGTTAATTCGCTGCACCACCTGCGGCGTAAAACCCGCGACGCGACAGGCGTCAATAAATACCTGCTCCAGTCCGGTGCCCTGCGGATCGTCAAGCGAGATCCAGTTGTCAGTGCGCAACGAGGCCAGATTGAGCGCCCCCACGCCTGCCAGCGGATGCTGTTGATAAAGCGCCAGGCAAAGTTTTTCCCGCACAAATGGCCTGACCACCAGCGCGTCCGGCGGTGACGCCAGCGGCGCGCGGATGATGGCGATATCCAGACGCAGATCCAGCAGCGCTTCGTAGAGCATTTGCACATCCCCCTGCACCAGCGACAGCTCAATCCCCGGCCAGTCAGCGCGCAGCTCGCGCAGGAGCCCCGGCAGTTTGCTGTCATACATCGCACTGGAGACATAGCCCAGATGCAATCGCCCCTGCTCGCCTCGTGCGGTGCGCTGGGCGTCCAGGACCGCCTGATCGGCCATCTCCAGCGCCAGCCGCGTCTTCTGCAAGAAGGCCTCGCCCGCGGCGGTGAGGGTCAGGCGCCGGTTAGCGCGGGAGAAGAGCACCACGCCCAGGCGCTGCTCGAGTTGTTTAATCTGCTGGCTGAGGGCGGGCTGGGCGATATGTAACCGCTCTGCCGCCCGATGCATATGTAGTTCTTCAGCAACGACCACAAAATGGCGTAACGCTCGCAAGGACATGGCCGGACTCCGCGGAGTAAATTGATAATAAAAATGTTATCAATAACGCATGAATGATGCAATTGATAACCATTAGCCTGCGAAGCATACTGTGCGCATCGACACGCTAAGGAGAACATCATGACCGCACCGATTCAGGATCTGCGCGACGCCATCGCGCTGCTGCAACAGCATGACAATCAGTACCTCGAAACCGATCATCCGGTTGACCCTAACGCTGAGCTGGCCGGCGTCTATCGCCACATCGGCGCGGGCGGCACCGTGAAGCGCCCCACGCGCATCGGCCCGGCGATGATGTTTAACAATATTAAGGGCTATCCGCACTCGCGCATTCTGGTGGGCATGCACGCCAGCCGCCAGCGGGCCGCACTGCTGCTGGGCTGCGAAGCCTCACAGCTGGCGCTGGAGGTAGGCAAAGCGGTGAAAAAACCGGTCGCGCCGGTGGTCGTTCCGGCCAGCAGCGCCCCCTGTCAGGAACAGGTCTTTCTGGCCGACGATCCGGATTTTGATTTGCGCACCCTGCTCCCGGCGCCCACCAACACCCCGATCGACGCCGGTCCCTTCTTCTGCCTGGGCCTGGCGCTGGCCAGCGATCCCGACGACGCCTCGCTCACCGACGTCACCATCCACCGCTTGTGCGTCCAGGGCCGGGATGAGCTGTCGATGTTTCTCGCCGCAGGCCGCCATATCGAAGTGTTTCGTCAGAAAGCCGAGGCCGCCGGCAAACCGCTGCCGATAACCATCAATATGGGACTCGATCCGGCTATCTATATCGGCGCCTGCTTTGAAGCGCCGACCACCCCGTTTGGCTATAACGAACTGGGCGTCGCCGGTGCGCTGCGTCAGCGTCCGGTAGAGCTGGTACAGGGCGTCAGCGTCCCGGAGAAAGCCATCGCTCGCGCCGAGATCGTTATCGAAGGGGAACTGCTGCCGGGGGTACGCGTCAGAGAGGATCAGCACACCAACAGCGGTCACGCGATGCCGGAATTTCCTGGTTACTGCGGCGGCGCCAATCCGTCGCTGCCGGTCATTAAAGTCAAAGCGGTGACCATGCGAAACAATGCGATTCTGCAGACGCTGGTAGGGCCGGGCGAAGAGCATACCACCCTCGCTGGACTGCCAACGGAAGCCAGTATCTGGAATGCTGTCGAGGCTGCTATCCCGGGCTTTTTACAAAATGTCTACGCCCACACCGCGGGCGGCGGTAAATTCCTCGGGATCCTGCAGGTGAAAAAACGCCAGCCCGCCGACGAAGGGCGTCAGGGGCAGGCCGCGCTGGTAGCGCTGGCGACCTATTCCGAGCTGAAAAATATCATTCTGGTCGATGAAGATGTCGATATCTTTGACAGCGACGATATCCTGTGGGCGATGACCACCCGTATGCAGGGGGATGTCAGCATCACGACAATCCCCGGCATCCGTGGTCACCAGCTGGATCCTTCCCAGACCCCGGCATACAGCCCGTCGATCCGCGGAGAGGGTATCAGTTGCAAGACAATCTTCGATTGCACGGTGCCGTGGGCGCTGAAATCACACTTCGAGCGCGCACCGTTTGCCGATGTCGATCCGCGTCCGTTTGCGCCAGAGTATTTTGCCCGGCTGGAAAAAAACCACGGTCAGTAAAATCAGGTGGTAGCCGCCGGAGCACGGCGGCATCTTCCGGGCCAGCATCACCTGCAGCGGGTGGCTGACGCAGGGTTAGTTGATCGCGGCGGAGAGGTCTTTTTTCACCTGCTCACGCTGCTCGGGGGTCAACACCTGGCTCACGTCGAAGTAGTATTTCACACGATAATACCGCACCTGCTGATCCAGCTGGCCAAAGGCGGCCAGCTGCTGTTTGACCTTAGCGTCATCCCATTTCCCGGAGTGAATAACGTCTGCCAGGGCACCATCCTGATAGCCGCTGATTTTAATCTGGCTTACATTGTTTTCGAATCCCTGACGCAGCGCCTGGATTTTGGCGACCTGCTCTTCACTCAGCTTCAGGTGCTGGACGACCGGATCCTGCGAGACAGACGGTACATCGGCGGAGGTCGAGGCCTGGCTGGCTGCCGTAAAGCCGGTGGTCAGCGCAATGGCGAGCAGGGTGTTACGCAAGCGAGTATTCACAGTGAATGATCCTTCAAAAAAGAAAATGAGAGGCGATTATCACTGCGCTAATAAAGACTATCTGTAACAAAGGGTTAATTTAAAACTGGATAAAAAAAGGATGGTAAGAAACAGAAATCAGATCCCGGGTCAGCAGCACAGAAAGATATATTCATCCTTCCAGTAACGGCCCTGTCCAATGATATCCCCGGCGGCGCTGATTAACTGTTTTTGCTTTTCGGTTTCAATCCCCTCAACGATCACATGGCTGGTCAGGGTATGAATAGATTGCAACAGCCCGGGAAAAGCGGGGTCGTTTTCTTTATCCCAGAAGTAATCTTTATCCACTTTGACGCAATCGAAGCGGAAGCGCTCCAGCAGCGGGAAGGACGTCCGTCCGCGGCCAAAATCATCCAGCCAGACCGGGCAAAGCGCCGCCAGCGTGCTCAGCGCCGTCAGCTCACGTCCGGCGATAAACTCGTGAAAGTTCTCATTTATTTCCAGAGCAATGTGTTTACAGGAGCGCAGGAAATCACAGAGATAGCGATCCGTCAGAATAAAGTGGCTTAATAAATCATCAATGTTCAGCGATATCGGCTTATTATCGACCCGGGCGAAATCAAATACAGAAAGTAACTCGATTTGCCGAATAAATAGAGCAAGCTTATCGCGTTCGGTAAGCGTGGAGAAAGAAAACGTCGACGCAGAGGTGGTATTTTGTGCGGGTGCTATAATATCTTTAGTAAGCAACTCCCACGAGTGGTAGCTGCCGTCATCGCTAATAGCGGGCTCCAGAACGAAGCGATAAGAGGTATTTTTCACGTTTTCTTCAACCATTTAAAAAATACCAAAAATAAGAAAGGGTTAAAGCATGTCATATATTTTCCGCCAACAAAAATAGTTTAAAGTGATCGATAATAATCATTCGATAGTTAAAAACTATCAAGATATAATTTATTGATCGGTAAATTGAATTAATATAAATTAGCCACTGCTGTAACTCCCTCTGAAAAGTCAATTAAAATATTGTTTCAAACCAGACAGTTACCAGAGTATTCTGCGTAAAGCCTGGTCGTCTCACGCTTTGTGCTGCCAGGTAAAAAAAGAGAGGGGTAATAAAAATGAAAAATACAAGCCGCCAGTTTTAGTCATATCATTATGCCGAATATGAATAACGCTGCGTCCTGAGGCGCCGCTTCGCCTGGCATGCCATGAGTCCTCAATAAAAAAGTGTGACTCAGTCGACAAAACGTCATACTTTCCCGCTATCCTGCAGCGAAGAAGAGTGAAGTGGATGACAGGCAGTGAAAAAAATAAACGTGATTCCGCTGGGGCTGATGCTATTCATGCTCATCGCCAGCGCATGGCTGGGCCCTGCGCCGCGGCACACCGGCAGCATGCAGTGCGTTTGGTTTGACGGGGCAATGGTGAGCTGCCTGCCGAAGCAACGACTGGGCGAAGGCTCGCCGCATCATTTACTGGTCAGACGATAAACCGGTACTCGCCGGGTGGTGTTGAACAGATTATCGCAGGCTTCCACCTCTTCCGTGACAATTCCCATGCCGGACCGGCGCAATTGCGCAATGTCCGCCGCCACCCGCTGACTGCCGAACCAGAACAGCGCATCAAGCGCGGTAACCGGCAAGCCGGCAAGTAACGCATGGCGAAGCCGCTCCCGGGCCGGCTTTATCTCGCGGGCAATCTGCTGGTACGGGGCTGCCGTCGGTCCCTGCGGATCGACGCGACGGATACGGTTTGACAGGTGGTAATGGAAGGACTCCGGAATCGGCTGTAAATCCTGCTTCAGACTGTAGACACAACCGTAACGTTTGCCGTTGAAAACGGCGGCTTTACGATTGAGCTGCAGCTGATCGCGCACGTCGGCGATCAGCTGCGGCGCGCGCACCAGCAGCAGGCGAAAAGGCAATTCGAAGCTGGTGACATAGTCGACATTCAATAGCGCAATGCGCAGACGCTCCTCAGCCCCGGCCTGCTGCTGACGACACTCCAGATAGACCTCACGCCACTGCGCTCTGAGCCGTGGCGACTCACCGGCTTCGGTAAACTGGTATTTTTCAATATCGTAATCAATTCTCCCGGCCACCGCGCATTCCTTTCTGAATCAGTCCGGCGTCATAATAACATCCTCTGGCGCAGTACCCTATGCCGAGCGCCCTCGCGCATCCCCTTCCCGGTTATTTACGATACAGATAACGGGTGATGACCACATCAAGGAGATACAGCAGGAAAATAACGCTGCTTAACCACAATAAACCTGCGAATAAATCAAGTAATTGCATCGTTGCTCCCTCACTGTTAGCCATCGCCGAATGACGCCCCTCACCATAAAGTAGTTAAGTTCTGCCTTAACAGCCACCGAATAAATTTATTTAGTCAAAAGAAAGCCCGGCGCTATTGTACGTTCATTTTACTGTCATCAATTTGTCATCATAAAATGTCTATCATCAACCCGCGCCGCAGGGTTGCCCCGCCCCCATGGCATCCAGGAGAAACGCGCGGCCACAGGTTTAACAACATGGAATAATATCGCCCCACCGTATCCTTAATGACATTGCATCATCTTATATCAGGCGCCACTGTCATCCTGCTGAATAATCCGGAAAACGCTTTAAACAATAAACGCCCTGCTGATTGGTTTACCATGGAGAAATAAGATGCCCAGCGAAAAAGCCCGCAGCCTTGACCATTTCTATGAATTACTGGCGACAGGACAACACCCGAAAATTGAACTCGATTTTGATGTCGCCGCGGACGATTTTTTTAAAATCGCCACCGAGTTTGGCGACATTGGCGCGAGGATCACCCGGGTTAACGAACGATTTATTATTAAGATCAAGCCGCCGAAAGCGTAAGCGCCCCCTGCCGCCTTGTTGGGTGCCACGCCAGCCGTCGCGGCCCGACAAGGTTTTCTTAACGAGCCGCGGTCTGACGCTCGGCAAAATAGTGCGCCGGTGTCGTCCCCATCGTTTTTTTGAACATGGTAATAAAGGCATTTACCGATTCATAGCCCAGCTTAGCCGCCACGTTTTGTACCGAAACGCCGCTGGCCAGCTCCTGCAGGGCAATAATCAAATGCAGCTGCTGGCGCCAGCGCCCGAAGGTCAGGCCGGTCTCCCGCAGCATCACCCGGGCCAGCGAGCGCTCACTCAGCGCCAGACGCTTCGCCCACACCGACAGGGTGCTGCGATCGTCAGGATGGCTGACCAGCCGGTCGGCCATCGCCCGAATTTTGGGATGTGCTGAGACGGGCAGATTCAGGCGCTGCGCCGGCATGGTCGCCAGTTCGTCAAGGGTCACTCGGGTGAGTCTCCCGGCATGGCTATCCGCCACATAATCCGCCCCCTCACGAGTGAGTCGCTCCACCAGCTCGTGGATCAGGGGAGAGAGCGCCAGGGTGCAGCAGCTGCCAGGCAGCGCGGCAGCGCCGGGTTCAATAAACAGATAATTGAGGCGCGCGTTCCAGGTGGCGGACACACTGTGCGGAATACCGCCCGGGATCCATACCGCGCAGCGAGGCGGCACAATCCACAGGTTATTTTCCGCCCGACAACTCACCGCACCATACAGCACAATAATCAACTGCCCTTTGCGATGGGTATGCACCGGCACTTCCGCTTCATACTCGATAAAATCAAGATGACAGGCGACGGCCGGACAGGACGCGGCGTCCGGATCGTACAGCGTATTGGCAAAAGGTGATGGCATACGATTGGCCAGATTCAGGTATTTTTTGACAGAATAGAGTATTTCGCCGCAAGCGCAAGCCAGCCATAATCCGCGGCATGAACATCAACCACTTTCGCCAGGCCTCCTGGCTGCGTGCCGCAGGCGCCCTCGCGCGCCGTTTCATGCCGCAATCGACTTCAGCCGTCCTGCGCAGTGATGCCCAGGCAATACTCTTTTCCGCAAAGAGTTTCGCCGCGGCGATGCTGGCGTACTATCTTGCGCTATCCATCGGTCTGCAAAGGCCTTCGTGGGCCATCATCACTGTCTATATCGTGTCGCAGACCTCGGTGGGCGCATCGCTAAGCCGCAGCGTCTATCGCCTGCTCGGGACCCTCGCCGGCGCGACGGCCACCGTCTTCATCGTGCCCACCTTCGTTAACCAGCCGATCCTGTGTAGCGCCATGCTGGGCCTGTGGATCGCGGGTTGCCTGTGTCTGTCGCTGCTTGAGCGCACGCCGCGCGGATACGCATATTTACTGGCGGGCTACACCGCAAGCCTGATTGGTTTCCCCGCCGTCTCCGCGCCCGGGACCATCTTTGACCTCGCGGTCATTCGGGTGGAAGAGATCGCCATCGGTATCTTGTGCGCCGGATTGATTCACCGCTTCGTGCTGCCGGTGCGCATCGCCGGGCGGTTTAACAGCACGCTGGCACAGACGCTGGCAACCGCCCGGCAGCGGATCGCCGATACGCTGGCCGGTAAGCCGGTGGCGGCGGAAACGCTGCGGCTGGCGCTGAGCCTGCAGTTTCTGCAGGGCATCAACCACCATCTTCCCTGGGATGACGACCTCTCGGCTCCCCACCGCCAGGCCAGAAAAGCGATCCACGACCGGCTGGCGCGACTGTTGATCGTTAATGGCGAATTGTATGACCGTTTACAGAGGTGCGGGCAGCCACCTGACGACCTGCAGACGCTGCTAACGGAGGCAGAGGTCTGGCTGAGAGGTCCGGAAGCCCACAGAACGGCGCTCTCCGCCGACGGGCTACTCTCCCGCTGCGAGCAGCTCATCAACCGGTGCGCCCCTGCGCAGACGCTGAACGAGGCGCTGCGCGTTAGCCTGGTGCGCCACCTGGCGGAAGCCATCCGTCTCCTGCAGCAGAGCGAACGGCTGGCGAAGGCGATTTATCACCGCCGAGCGCCAACCCTGCCCCCTGACGCCCGCTCGGCAAAGGGCTATGTTTTCCATCGCGATCCGCTCAGCGCCCTGCGGACCGCCTTCGGCGCCTTCGTCATCATCCTCAGCGGCTGCCTGATCTGGATAGGCTCCGCCTGGCCCGATGGCGGCACTGCGGTCTCGATCCTCGGCGTCTGCTGTAGCCTGTTCGCCAGCTTCGATGCGCCGGCGGCGCAGCTGGTGAAATACCTGATCGGCTGCGTGTGGGGCGTGCTGTTCAGCCTGCTGTATAGCTTCGTCCTGCTGCCGCAGGTGAGCGAATTTGCCCTGCTGGCGGCGATGCTCGCACCGGTCTATCTGCTGGCCGGTTCGCTGCAGGCGCGGCCGCCGACCACCTTTATGGCGATGGGCATCACCCTGACGCTACCGATATTGTGCGAACTGGGCCCCAGCTACCAGGGGGATTTCGCGACGGCGATGAATACGTCTATCGCGCTGTTTGTCGCCATCGGCTATGCCGCGTTTGGTATGCGCCTGCTGCAAACCGTGCAGGCCGATGCCGCGGTCCATCGTCTGCTGACGCTGTGCCGTCGCGATATCCGCCGCGCCGCGCGGGGCCGACTGGCGCAGAATGCCCACCGCTGGACCAATCTGATGATCGACCGGACCGCTTTACTGCTGCCGCGGCTACCGCAGAGCGGGCCTGCCGCAGGTCAGCTGCTGGACAAGATGCTGCACGATATTCGTACCGGCCTGGCGGTGATCCACCTGCGCCGTAGCTATCAGCCGGTGGATCGCGAAACGGATCCCCCTGTGCAGACGCTGCTTGACGCCCTTAAACAGGAGCCGGGCATAGAGGCCCTCGCGCAGCCTGTTGACGCGCTGTTGGCCCACGGTTTACCGGCTGATGCCGCCTCACATGAGCGCGCGGAAGCGCTCATTTCCCTGTATTGCGCCTTACACCGGCCTGAGGAGAGCCAAAACCATGCGTGATCTCGCGATGGGCGGGGTATTTTTCCCCGGCCTGCTGGTTGTCGGCCTTGTCGCCCTGCTCGCGACGCTGCTGCTGCAACCGCTTATTTTCTCCGTCCGGGGCCTGGGCCGCTTGCCCTGCCGCCCGCTGTGGGGGCTTTCCCTCTATATCGCACTCTTTTTCCTGCTTCTGCAGGAAGTTAACACGCTGGGGTTTGCCGTATGACAGTCTATCTCACTCTTGTGGGCCGCTACGCCCTGACCTTAGGCGCCGTTGCCGCCGCCGCGCTACTGGCTTTCATTCTCTGGAAACAGGAGGCGCAAACGCCCTGGACCCGCGATGGTCGGGTACGGGCCGACGTGGTGCAGATCGCTCCCGATGTCTCGGGACCGGTGGCCAGCGTGGCGGTAAAAGACAACCAGTGGGTCAATCGGGGAGATGTGCTCTATTCCATCGATCCGCGCTGGCTGAAGCTGGCGGTCAGTAGCGCCCAGGCGGAGGTGGAAGCCCGACGCCAGGAGATGGCGATGCGCCAGGATGCCGCCAGACGACGGGCGCAGATCCAGGGCGTCATCTCCAGCGAAGATCTGAAACAGACCAATAGTGCGGCCAGCGTCGCGGCCGCTAACTACCAGGGCGCGCTGGCGGCACTGGCGCTGGCGCAACTGAATTTAGCGCATGCCACCGTGCGGACGCCGGTGGCCGGGTACGTCACCCATCTGCGGCTACGCCCGGGCGACTATGCCACCGCCGGGGTGACGAAAGTGGCCATTATCGATGGCCAGCGTTTCTGGGTGGTAGGGTATTTTGAAGAGACCCGTCTGCGCCACATCCACGTTGGCGATACCGCACATATCACGCTGATGGGGTATGATCCGGTCATTATCGGCCATGTCGAGAGTATCGGACACGGGATCGGCGATACCAATGATGAGACCGGCGCCCTGGGCCTGCCGGAGGTCGAGCCGACCTTCAGCTGGGTGCGGCTGGCGCAGCGTGTGCCGGTACGCATCCATATCGATACCCTGCCCGAGGGGGTGGAACGGGTCGCCGGCTTGTCCGCGACTATCTCGGTCATTCCCGCGCGGTTGGCGCGACGCGCCGGCAAATCCTCACCTGCCGGCGCGAATCAGGCTCAGTGATAGCCTTCGCTGCCGGAGACTTTGCCGCGAAAGACGTAATAACTCCAGGCGGTATACATCAGGATCACCGGGATAATGAGCAGCGCCCCCGGCAGCATAAATACCTGGCTGGAGGGCGGCGCGGCGGCATCCCACAGGGAGATATTCGGTGGGATAATGTTCGGCCAGACGCTGATCCCCAACCCGCTGAAGCCGAGGAAAATCAGGCCCAGCGTCAGGATAAAGGGACGAGCGTGGCTGGCGGGGCGCGCGCTCAGGCGCCAGATCCACAGGCTCAGCGCCAACACCAGGATCGGTACCGGCAGGAACCAGAAGAAATTGGGTAGCGTAAACCAGCGCTCCGCCACATAGCGCCAGCCCAACGGCGTCCAGACGCTGACCACCGCGATCACCACCATCAGCGCCAGCAGCACCTTGCGGGTCAGCTCGCGCATCCGCTGCTGCAGCGCGCCTTCGCTTTTCATGATCAGCCACGTGGTGCCGAGCAGCAGATAGGCCACCACCAGCCCCAGACCACAGAACAGGTTAAAGGGGGTAAGCCAGTCCAGCGTTGAACCGGCGAAGCGGCGGTCAGCCACCGCAAAGCCGTTGATAAACGCGCCGACGACAATCCCCTGGCTGAAGGTCGCCAGCAGCGAGCCGCCGGCGAAGGCATAATCCCAAAAGGTACGATGCGAGGGAACCGCTTTAAAACGAAATTCAAACGCCACGCCGCGAAAAATCAGACCGATGAGCATCGCCGTCAGCGGGATGACCAGCGCATCGGTGATCACCGCATAGGCCAGCGGAAAGGCGCCGAACAGCCCTGCCCCGCCGAGTACCAGCCAGGTTTCATTTCCATCCCAGACGGGCGCCACGCTGTTGACCATCACATCGCGCTCTTCGCCATCATGCACCACGCTGAACAGCATCCCAATACCTAAATCGAAACCATCCATCACGATATACATCAGCGTGGCGAAGACGATGATGACAAACCAAATCACCGAGATATCGATGCTCATGATGCGTTCTCCTCATCACGCACCGGCTCTGCCGCCGAGAGCGGACGCGCCGGGGTGCCTGCGGTTTGCGAGGTCAGCTCCGTCACCGGTTGCGGCCCTTTTTTAATCAGCCGGAAAATATAGTAATACCCCACGCCAAATACCGCGCAGTAGACCACGATAAACACCAGCAGGCTGATGGCCATCTGCAGCGTGCTGTGCAACGACACCGCATCCCGGGTGCGCAGCAAGCCGTAGATCACCCACGGCTGGCGGCCCATCTCGGTAGTCACCCACCCGGCGACCAGGGCAATAAGGCCGGCAGGCCCCATGCAGAGCGCAAACCACTGAAAGGGACGCGAGTGATACAGTCGCCGCCGATAGCGCAGCCAGGCGCTGCAGATCCCTAAGGCGATCATCAATACGCCCATCCCAACCATGATGCGAAACGACCAGAAAACGGCGGGCGAATAGGGTCGGTCCTCTTTCGGGAAGTCTTTCAGCGCCGGCACCTGCTTATGCAGACTGTGAGTGAGGATCAGGCTGCCGAGAGCGGGGATCTCGAGGCCATAGCGGGTGCGCTCCTGTTCCATATCCGGCAGGCCAAACAGCAGCAGCGGCGTGGCCTCGCCGGGTCGGTTTTCCCAGTGCCCCTCGATGGCGGCGATCTTCGCTGGCTGATGCTCAAGGGTGTTAAGACCATGCATATCCCCCACCACCGCCTGGATTGGCGCTACCAGCAGCGCCATCCACATCGCCATCGACAGCATTTTGCGGATGGCCGGCGAGTCGTTGCCGCGCAGAAGATGCCACGCGGCTGAGGCCCCGACGAACATGGCGCTGCTGAGAAACGCGGCTATCGCCATATGAAACAAACGATACGGGAACGAGGGGTTAAAGATAATCGCCAGCCAGTCCTGCGGAATGAGATGGCCATTTTCGATGGTAAAACCCTGCGGCGTCTGCATCCAGCTGTTGGAGGCGAGGATCCAGAAAGTGGAGACCAGGGTGCCAAGCGCCACCATGCAGGTAGTAAAAAAATGCAGCGCCGGCGGCACCTTATTCCAGCCAAATAGCATCACCCCGAGGAATCCCGCTTCGAGGAAAAAGGCAGTCAGCACTTCGTACAGCAGCAGCGGGCCGGTTATGCTGCCAGCAAACTGGGAAAATCCGCTCCAGTTGGTGCCGAACTGATAGGACATCACTAATCCGGAGACCACACCCATCCCAAAATTGACGGCGAAAATTTTCAGCCAGAAATTGTAGAGTGAGCGCCAGACGTTATCCCGGGTTCGCAGCCACATCCCCTCAAGCACCACAAGGTAGCTGGCAAGGCCGATGGTGATGGCCGGAAAGAGGATATGGAAGGAAACGGTAAAGGCGAATTGCAATCGGGCCAGATGAAACGCGTCGAATTCAAACATATTCCACACCCATCATTGTGAATCGCCCCGGCCGCAGCCGGGGCTCATGCGAACATCACTTAGCCGATGAGGAAGTGTTTTGCTTACCGGCGCCGAGTTCGGCGCCGGTCAAAGGATCGCCCTGCGGGTCAGACTGCGTTCGCTTCAGCATCGCTTTGCACAGCGCTTCCTGCTCTGGCGTCAGGCCGACAGTAGCGCTGCCATCTCCGCCATCCACGGCCGGCTGCGGATCCTTGACATAATCGAAGTGTTTGTCACTGTTCCAGCTGCCGCGTACTTCTCCACCTTCAGACATATTGTAGTAGGTGTTAGCGTACTCGCTAATGGGCGGCAGTTTGCCCGGAGGATAGTTGTTGCGAATCGACTGCAGCGCCTTCTCAAAAGAGAGCTGATGCGCCGCTTCGCGGGTCATCAGGAACGCCAGCGCGTCTTTCACGCCGGGATCGTCGGTCACGTTGATCAGGCGTTCATAGACGATCTTCGCCCTCGCCTCCGCGGCGACATTCGACCGCAGGTCGGCGGTGGGTTCACCGATAGTATCAATATAGGCCGCCGTCCACGGCACGCCCGCCGAGTTGGTTAGCGGGGGACCGCCGCCGTACAGCAGCGAGGTAATATGGCTGTCATTGCCGTTGGCGGTGAGTGAACGATAAAGTTCCGCCTCGCTCTCGGTGCCCTCCGCCAGGGCTCCTTTGGCGCCTTTATTCAGCATGCCGACCAGGGTGCCAATGATCTCCAGATGGCTCAGCTCCTCTGTCGCGATATCCATCAGCATATCTTTGCGGCCGGGATCGTCATCGCTTAATCCCTGGGTGAAATAACGACACGCGGCGGCCAACTCGCCCTGAGGACCGCCAAACTGTTCGAGCAGTAAATTCGCGAGCCCCGGATTGGGTTCAGCAACGCGCACGGTATACTGCAGTTGTTTCACATGACGAAACATAGGCCTGCCTCCTGGGTTATTTTTTCGCTTCTACGCCGTCAGCATCTGAACGCAGGAGAAACTGCTCCGTGGTCTGAGGAATATGTTTGATCAGCCAGTCGGCCATTTCCCGCTCTTCCGCCAGGATAGCCTCAATAGCCGGGATGGAGGCGGTGTCGCCCGCTTTTTCAGCCGCCGCCAGCAGAGAGGTGTAGCAGGCGATCTCAAATTGCTCGAAGACGTACCCGCTGATCGAGCCTTTGACGATTTCATCGGAAGGAAACATTCCGCCGATGGACTGGCCGAGAGCCGCCATTTTACTCATCGAATCTTTAATCACCGAGCGCGAAATGTCGTTGCGGTCGAGGATCTCTTCCAGCACGGTAATTTGCCGTTTGGTCTCATTAATATGCTGTTCAATTCTGGCACGGAGATCCGGATAATTATCGATACGGCCAGCCATCGATTCCAGCATGGATTCTGCCTGCTTTTCCATGGCATGCGCATCGCGTAGCCAGTCATGATAATGTTCAACGTGATTCATGGTCATTTCCTCGTGTCAGGGCGCGTTTATTTTTCCGCTTTTTTATTAATGTTACCTACCGCCAAATCGGTTAATTTAACGTCGGTTTGCTTTTCTTCTTCCAGCGTTTCGGCCAGCAATTTGACCGCTTTTTTATAGCCCAGCTGTTCTGCCAGGGTGACCAGGGTGCCGTAACTGGCAATTTCGTAATGCTCGACCTTTTGCGCAGCGGCAATTAGCGCAGCATCTCGTACCTCATTTTTTTCCGTGCTCTCAACGACTTCATTGGCCTCTTCGATTAATCCTTCCATGGCCACGCATTTCATGCGTTTGATTTTCAGGCCGGATTCCTGCTCAATAATCTGGTCAATACGTTCAATCTGGCCCTGGGTTTCTTCGAGATGAGCATTGAACGCCGCGCTGAGTTTTTCACTGGACGCCGCTCTGGCCAGTTTAGCCAGCCCGCGGGTTAATTGTTTCTCTGCGCTGTAGGTATCTGAGAGCAGGTGAATAAATACATCTTCAATGCTTTTCATATTCATAGAAATACCTTCTGGAGTCAGAAAATAACTGCGAGTCTATACAGACTCGCAGGAGATACTTTCACTTCAGGGTGCAAGGAAAAGGATAATCAGGAATTATCGGACTTGCGGCCACCGCCGTGGCTGTTTTGTCCGCCTTTTTTACCCGCTTCGGACGCACGCTGCGGATCATTTTTAAAGTTCCCGCCGCTGTGCTGACCACCTTTACGACCTGCTTCAGAAGCTTTTTCACGGTCTTCAGCAAAATTACCGGAACCACCACGATGCTCTGCCATATTTCACCTCATGTATATCGGTTATGTCAGTACGATACGAAAATATTCCGTATCACTCGTCGTTCGATATTTAACTCTAGCGGGTAATGCTGGTTAGTCAAATTATTATTCCGTTTTCCCGACGTCTTTCAGCAGTAATTCGGAATAATTCTACAACACACATTAAAAATAACCAGACGGCACATCACCGCTAACTTACTGTGTGCAGGGAAATAATACCTGCAGCCCTCGTATTATCGATACAATCGGAGTACTCCTGTTGAGGTATATAACGAAGCGGCGCGGCGAGGCTTCGTCAGCATGAAATTCAGAACTTTTCTAAAGATAACCAATAAAAAAAGCCGCTGGGGGAGCGGCTATCAAATAAAAAAATGGAGCGAATATCATGCCTGATTAAGGCTAGACTTCGTCATCCGAATATGCAAATAACCCAACAAACCAAACGTGAAATAAGCGAAACGTAAAACACACCCAACAACTGAAATATCACGCAGTTCCATTACTTGTACTCTACGCTTTATTTTTACGGTGGTTTATCGGTGGCCATCGCGTCAGGTCAATATGCCTTTGCACCTGATGCGGTCAGCCGTTCTCTCCAGGAGAATATGCAATGAAAGCACTCACTTATCATGGTCCCCATCATGTCAGCGTCGACACCATGCCCGACCCGGCCCTTGAAGCGCCGGACGATATTATACTGCGCGTCACCGCGACGGCGATTTGCGGTTCCGATCTCCATCTTTACCGCGGAAAGATCCCCGGCACGCATCACGGCGATATTTTCGGCCATGAATTTATGGGGGAAGTGGTGGAAGCGGGTTCCGAGGTCACCGCGGTCCGCAAAGGCGACCGGGTGGTTATCCCGTTTGTGATCGCCTGCGGAGACTGCTTCTTTTGTCGCCTGCAGCAGTATGCCGCCTGCGAAAGCACCAATAGCGGCCAGGGGGCAACGCTCAACCGAAAAGGCATTTCGCCACCGGCGGCCCTGTTTGGCTATAGCGATTTGTACGGCGGCATCCCCGGCGGCCAGGCTGAATATGTACGGGTCCCCAAAGCCAATACCGGTCCATTTAAAGTGCCTGACACCTTACCCGATGAAAAGGTGCTGTTTCTGTCAGATATTCTGCCCACCGCCTGGCAGGCTGTAAAAAACGCCGAGGTCAAACCCGGCAGCAGCGTGGCTATTTTTGGCGCCGGCCCGGTAGGCCTGCTGTGCGCCTCCTGCGCCAGGCTCAATGGCGCAGAGCAGATATTTATCATCGATCATAACGATTACCGACTCGATTTCGCGCAGCAGCGCTATGGCGCGATCCCGATAAACTTCGACACCCATGACGACCCGGCGCAGTGGATTATCGATAACACGCCGGGACATCGCGGTGTCGACGCGGTGATTGACGCCGTGGGCTTCGAGGCGAAAGGCAGCCTCACGGAAACCGTCCTCAGCAACCTGAAAATCGAGGGCAGCAGCGGAAAAGCCCTGCGCCAGTGCATCGCCGCCGTGCGCCGCGGCGGTATCGTCAGCGTGCCCGGGGTTTACGCCGGTTTCATTCATGGGTTTATGTTTGGTGATGCCTTTGATAAGGGGCTGACCTTCAGGATGGGGCAAACCCACGTCCATGCCTGGCTGCCGGACCTGCTGGCGCTGATTGAGCAAGGGCTGCTCACCCCTGAGGAGATCGTCACTCACCATATGCCGCTGGAGGAGGCCGCGCGCGGCTATCAGATCTTTGAGAAACGCGAAGAGGCATGCCGCAAAGTCATCCTTGTGCCGGGGATGCAGCCCGGGAAGGCAACGCTTTGAGGCGGAAGTTAATCCGCCCTCCTCGGCAGCCAGTCCGGGCCGTGATATAAAAACAGCATGCGTTGACCCGCCGTCGCTGATATAGCCGTTAACCACAGGAGAAGTTAATGCTCGAGTTACGCCCGAATTGCGAATGCTGTGATAAAGATCTGCCGCCAGACTCACCCGAGGCGTTTATCTGCTCGTTCGAGTGTACTTTTTGCCGGGACTGCATGACGGCGCGGCTGCACGGTCGTTGCCCAAACTGCGGCGGCGAACTGGTGCGGCGCCCTGTGCGTCCCGAAGAGGCGCTGCGGCGGCACCCCGCCTCCACCCTGCGCCGCCATGCACAGTAAAACCGGATGAACTGGCGTGGCAAACGTGAGCCATCGAGCTCCCTTTCTTCACCCTTATTTCTCTGCAGAAAAGTGCCACTCTGCGGCGGTCGATAGCGTCACAAATGGCCCGGCAAGCGTGATATTGTGATGGCCGATAATGTCAGGCGCTGACAACCGTTCGTTATCCATAGTTGAATGCGCATCCGAGATCAGCACCGTCCGCCATCCCAGCGCCGATGCCGCACGGCAGGTCGTGTCCACGCAGAATTCGGTTTTCATCCCGGCAATAACCAGCTGTTTTACGCTGGCCTGGGCGAGCCGATGCGCAAGGTCAGTGTGCTGGAAACAGGAGGGGTACTTTTTAATAAAGACGATATCCCGCTCGCCGTTAACCCCCATCTCAGGCAGCAGTTGGGTTAATGGACTTTGTGCTGAGAACGGAGAATCGTCCGGCCCGGTATGGCGGGCAAAGAAGACGGGCACCCCAGCCTGTCTCGCTTTTTCAATTAGCAGGCAAACGTTCGCCAGAAGCGCATCGGCCTGATACGGAGAAACCGGGCCATGGAAAAGCCCCTGCTGCATATCGATAATTAAAAGGGCATGCTCAGATGAAATCATGATGGGTCTCCATTCAGTGTGTCACGAACGGAGAGGTCTCTCCCCGTCCACATTGGCGGGGAGTGAGGATCTGTTTGTCAGGAGCCGGTCACAGATACGCCCACACCACCGCTGGTTACGGTCGTGGTGGTGGTGACGGTGGTGGTAGGCTGAACTGACGTAATCATTATCTGACCTTCACTGATTCCTTACCGATAAAACATAAGCACGATTAAAACGGCTCTTTTCTTATAGCATTGAGCAGATACGGATGGCAATTTATGCGCGATCAACGCAGCCGCTTTGCACAACCATTAACGGCTTAAGATATAAGCGCGAAGGATTTCGCCTGCTGAGAGAATATGTTTCACGGTATACGCCCGCGCCTCCTGTGGATGATTTTGCTGGCAGGCCATCAGGATCTGCTGATGCTCATCCTGGAATTTCAGCGTATCCGACAGCAGTCTGTTCTGAAAAAGCTCATATCTTTCAATCTGCTCGCGCAATTCACCGATCATCTTCAGCAGGCGCTGATTATTACACTTCCGATAAAGCAGTTCATGAAACTCCCGGTTATATCTCCCCTGCTGCTCGGGTTCAGAAGCGCTGCTCAGTAGCTGATGCACCAGTGCTGCCCGGGCAAGCGTTTCCGGGTCCATATTCTCCAGGCTATGAAAAATGGCTTCGCCTTCCAGGAGTGCCCGCAGCTGATAAATTTCATCGACATCAGCGGCCGTCAGCGTTTTCACCACCGCGCCACGATTTCTGTAAATCTCAACCAGACCTTCGCGCTCAAGCTGCTGTATCGCTTCTCTCATTGGGATACGGCTGACCGCAAACTGACTGGCCAGGTCCCTCTCAACGAGACGGTCGCCATCTCGCAACGTCCCCTTGTTGATTAAGGTTTTTAGCTCACCGGCAAGAATATCGGCGGTCGAACGGGAAGCGGTGTTCATTTGGCTCTCTTTACATCACGCATAAATGGTATACCATTATGCCATTGACATTAGCGTCATGACAACCTTGCGATTCCAAGGGCAGCTTCGTTGAGGCAACGCAACAAAACGGGAAGATGCCTCTGCGATGAAAAGCACATAAATCCCCCCCTCCACAGAGAAAAGGCAAACCTATGCAACATGCTTATACCAGCCATATCACATGGACCGGCAATCAGGGCACGGGTACTTCGGGTTACAAGGCTTATGCCCGGACCTGGGATATCGCGGTAAAGGGAAAAGAACCCATTCATTGTTCAAATGACCCATTACTGGGCGGCGATCCCGGCAAAATGAACCCGGAAGATCTCCTGCTCTCTTCTCTCTCAGCCTGTCACATGCTGTGGTACTTACATCTGGCCTCCGATGCCGGCATTACGGTCATGGAATATCAGGACTCGCCGGTGGCAACGGGTGAAGTGTTAAAAGGGGGCGCGGGTCGCTTTATTTCTGCCACCCTCAGGCCGAAAATCACCGTACTACCAGGTACCGATCTCGACGCCGCCACGGCCATTCATCAGCAGATCCATCACGTCTGTTTTATCGCCCGTTCGGTCAATTTCCCGGTCAGTTACCAACCTGAATTTATTATTTTTAACGCAGAGTAACGCGTTTCTGAAGGGTAATCCGGTGCGCAGGGACGGCGGCTGAGGGTATCCCCCCTCAGCCATACTTCGCTGCAGACCGAAGCATTCTGCTGTGGCCGTCAGTAGACTGCAGGGACATTCACCACGGAGCAGACTGATGATTGCAGTACTTTTTGAGGCCGACGCCTTACCAGAAGCACAGGAAAGATATTTACAGCTTGCGGCCGGGCTGACGCCTTTGCTTTCAGACACGCCGGGGTTTATTGCCATTGAGCGCTTTCAGAGCCTGAGTACGCCCGGCAAAATCCTCTCGCTATCCTGGTGGGAAGATGAAGCATCGGTGGCCAACTGGCAGCAAAATGAGCGGCATCTGGCTGCCCAGCGCGAAGGCAAAGCATCGATTTTTTCATACTACAGAATACGCGTTGCCCGCGTGTTCCGGGATTACGCATCGGATCGGGGAGCACAGCCAGATGTATGACATTCACGTGATTCTCAGCAACACGCCGGGCTCGCTTGGCGCAATGGGTATGGCGCTGGGTAACAACGGCGTGGGGCTCGAAGGCGGTGGCGTATTCACCACGCCTGATGCCGGACATGCGCATTTTCTGGTGGAAGACGGTGAGAAAGCCCGCAGGGTACTGACCGAGGCTGGTTTTGCCGTCAGCAGCGTATGCCGTCCTCTGATCAGAAAGTTACCTCAGGAACGACCTGGTGAACTGGGAGACATCGCAGACACCCTGGCCCGCAATGGCATTAATATTCTGGTACAGTACAGCGACCACCGTAACCGGCTCATTCTCATTACCGATGATGACACCCGGGCAGCGGAAGTGACCAAAAAATGGGCCATACTTTCTGAATGAATCTCCTGAAAACGCAGCAAGACAGTGAGCCAGAGGAGGCGCTGGAAACCGCTATGGCGATGGTGGCCTCCGCCCTCTCTGACCCGTCAAGGGTCAGTATTCTATGCGCGCTAATGGATGGGCGCGCATGGACGGCAACCGAACTCAGTACGGTTGCCGAGGTGTCTGCCTCCACCACCAGCGGGCATCTTGCCCGACTGCTCAGCAACGGGCTGGTGGTGTGTCTCGCGCAGGGGCGTCACCGCTATTACCGCCTGGCGGGCGCGCATATCGCCGCGCTGCTGGAAAACCTGATGGGCGTCTCTATGCAGGCGCATAAGACGCTTCTCCCCAGCACGCCGGTTAATCTTCGTTACGCACGCACCTGCTACGACCATTTGGCGGGCGAGCTGGCGGTGAATATTTATGAGTATATGCTGCGGGAAAAATGGCTAGCGGCCGATGGCCTGGCCCTGACATCAGCCGGTAAAGCCCAGCTTGAACGCCTTGGCGCAGTACTGAACACCCGCCCGCGACGTAAGCCTTGCTGCCCCTGTCTTGACTGGAGTGAAAGACGTTTTCATCTGGGCGGTGATGCCGGTTCGTCGCTGATGGCACTGTTTGAGCAGAAAGGATGGATAACCCGCACGCCGGGATATCGGGAAGTGCAAGTGACGGATAGCGGCAGAGCGGCGCTGTCCCGGCTGTTTAATCTGAAGGTGAGCGGATAGCGTATTGCTTTTCAGTCACCCATTTGGCGCCTTACCGTTCGGCGCGGTTTTAACCTGCATTTTCTCCCCGAACTCACCCTCTAACTTTGGTGCATCTGTTTGCATGTCCGCATAAATTCCGCACCTCTATGTCGGGGAACGTGTGACGGGGGATTAAGGGCGCCATGTGAGGATAAGCTAATCTGTGCTCATTCCTAACCAGAAACAAATAATATGTTTCACTACCTCTTCTATAATAAATTTAAAATCAATAAGTTAAACCTGTTCAGTAAGATTAATTTTTTATATTTTAATCTAAAAACAATAACTTGCCAAATCCCGACTCTTGTCGAAACTGTCAGCGATGATATGTTTCCCATTCCCGGTAAACCGATATAATTGACTGATATTTAGATGTGTCAGCAGGACTGAAGAAAAAGTGCAACTCCTTATCTTCGTACAACTCTCTGATTGGAACGTGATAAGTTTTCTTAAACGTTTCCTTGTTTAGTTTTCCTTCACGATAACTCATACAGGCTTGATCATATGCATTGAGCCAAGTTTCTTGTGCTGAATTATAATTTTTGCTGATGATTGGATAGTTGACAGCAGAGCTATCAGCTTCTGCGTATTTCATCAATGCCTCGCGCAGCTGTACTGTTGCAGTAGCAATACTATTTGTAATCTGACTTTCGAGAGCAGCTTCCTGTAACTTCAGCGCTCTTTTGGAAATAACGTTTGCATTACGATATTGAAGTGCTGAATAGATAGAAGCCACCAAAGCTATACATGAAAGCGTAAGCGTTACAATATTTAATTGTTCTTGATTCATGGTTTCGGTCCTTTTGCTACCATTCTCATCATTGCTAGTATTTCATCATTGCTAATGGATGAGCCTGATTTAGCTAACGCCTCATAATCCTCCCTACCACTGTAGTGTTCAAGGGCGATAACATCATCGTCATACCCCATGTCCGTCAGGGCCTTTTTTAGCTCTTCGAGCATACGAACCCGTTGATGCTCAGTAAGAGGGTTTCCACCTACTGTTAAAGTCTGAATTTCCATCCAGATTTTATTCAATTCTATCACTCGCATATCTCCATCTTTGCATTTAGATATGCGAGCAGCATATATTTCTGCTAATTCCTTATAAGTGTGGACTGCCATAGTATCTCTCCTTGATGTATGAATTAGAGTCTGTATAGATAAAGTAAGACTTTTTCATTGTATTGAAGAAAATTAGAAGAACAAGATTTTTAGGGAATTTCACCCATGCAACGCATTCTTTTTCGCTATGAATGTTTTTTTAAAGAAAAAGAGATTCTATATATACACTTCTGGCAATGGCAAACTGCCAAGATATTTCCTAACCTGATATTTTTCTGAGTTCATAACCCGGTCATGGCAAATACTTCAGTTAGAAAGGCAGCATTGAACTGGTGGCGTCGTGCAGCATGATATCTGTCTCTACACGATCCGATGAGCACCTGGGGGAATCATTGACTGAAAATCAAAAAAAACGGGAGCCCATCGGCTCCCGCTTTTACTTAATCCACCAAGGGGATCACATGTTCGCGATAATCGCGTCGCCAAACTCGCTACATTTCAGCAGTTTAGCGCCTTCCATCAGACGTTCGAAGTCATAGGTCACGGTCTTGGCGGCGATAGCGCCTTCCATGCCTTTGACGATCAGGTCTGCGGCTTCGAACCACTGCATATGGCGCAGCAGTAGTTAACTAATAACGTCATTACTTATTGATTAAAAAAGGAAAATAGGTGTTTTTGATGCGTGGTTAATGTTTTTAGTCTAATCTCTAACCTATTGAAATTCATTAGTATATTTTTAGTTTTGATAACCAGCTTTGAGTCTTTCAGCTCATCTGGATAGTGAATTATTA
Source organism: Klebsiella sp. PK18 (assembly GCF_057784655.1). Lineage (NCBI taxonomy): Bacteria > Pseudomonadati > Pseudomonadota > Gammaproteobacteria > Enterobacterales > Enterobacteriaceae > Klebsiella > Klebsiella sp. PK18. Next base: position 3,361,485 of record NZ_CM173493.1, read on the forward strand.
GCCAATAATACTCACTCCCTGTGAGTCGGGTTAAATATTTCCGGTGTTATAACTCATCATTTGAAAAGAAAATAAAAAAGCCTCGAAATCCGAGGCTTGCATTGGAACCAGCAGCACCATTATATTATTTAATTACTACCTACCATGTAATGATTGCTCTTTTCCATACCATCTTCCCTTTTTTTTCTTCTTTTATATACAGAATTCTTTTCATAATGAAATATAAAATAAGCGAAAACGCAATGATAGCAATATACGTCCCGATACCGAAAGATACCAGAAACATAACCAAGATCCCAAAGAATGCTACCAGTAAAGATGTGCAGATAGATATCAAATTAATTGTCTTGCGTGCGTCTCTTGATACATAACCTTTAATCTTAAAGGCATGGCAACTGTGGCAGCGGTCCTCATTAATTAAATTTGCACCACAAAATGGACATTTATCATCTTTTGTTGTCATTTATTTTAAATCTCAATATAATAGTAATCACTCATCCACAACCTTCCCTGGCAAGCGCAATCAACAACAGAATGTACTTTATTTTTTTGTTCTATTGTCTCAACTCCCTCAACAATCACGAAATTGCAGTATGATTTTACTTTATTTATTACGTTAAAGAATTCGCTCTCACTCTGTATTTCCCAGAAATAATCTTTATCAATTTTTATACATTCAAAATTAAACATATCTATAATTGTTAAGCTTGTTAAGCCGCTCCCAAAATCATCCAGCCATACTGGACACAATTTTGAAAGACACTTTAAGTCAACCATAGAGCATTTAGTATTGAATTCATGAAAATGCTCGTTAATCTCAAAAGCAATGTTTTTTTGGTTTTTTAAGTAATCACCAATATATTTATCGTTCAAAATACAATCGCTAATAAGACTATCAACATTCAACGAAACTGGCTTGGACTTCAATTTTGATGTATCAAGTCTTTCAATTGTCAATATCTGTTTCTTAAACACATCGATTTTTTCTTTATCGCTTAATGAAGTGAAACAAAAACCAACTTCATTAGCAAGATAATCATTGCAATGCTTTTTTTTAACATTTTTCGTGAGAATTTCCCAAGAATGAATAGAACCATCTTTTTTAAAAGATGGTTCTAAAACAAATCTACAGAAATCTATTTCCACACTGTTCTTTATCATTAAAAAAACACCGGAACTAGGAATAATCCTAATCGTGTCATAATTAACAATGAAAGAGAAATAGTTTAAAATGATCGATAACGATCGAACAATAGGCGAAACCTATCATATTTCATAAATTGATCGATTATTCAAATCAAATGACTCAAAAGGGAAAAGCAATTAACACGAGACCGTCATTAATTATAATAAAATCATACAGTTAAGTGGTGCCACTAATTTGGTGGCAGGTATCAAACGTTAGTTGAGATGGTGTCTGTGGTTCCGAATAAATTTATCCGTATTGGTAATGCCGATCATAAACTATCTTTAAAATTTATAAGCATAAACTCATGAGAAAAGAAATCATATCATCTTCAATTATTCGGCATGCAATATCCATTCTTCCCGTTACGTTTAACTTCATATAGCATTTCATCAGCCTCTTTGATCCACTCGATGATTGATTCTTTATTTTCTGCGCAAGAAATACCAATACTGACAGTACAGTAAATATCTTTGTGAGAAGGTAATGAAAGATCTTTAATTTTTTTCTGAATTATATGAACCATAGCTATAACAAGCTTATTATTACTATTGTTAACAATAATAGCCAACTCATCGCCACCAAATCTTGCTGGTACGTCCTTCTCGCCAGCGCAGTCTCGTAATATTGATGATATACGAGATAACACCGCATCACCTACTTCATGCCCATAGGTATCATTAATTTTTTTAAAATTATCAACATCAATGAGCATAAGATAAGAATGCGTTCTCTTTTTACGTGTCGCACGAAAAGCACTTTCCATTTTCTGCTCAAAAAAACGGCGATTTGGCAGATCTAAGCCAGGATCCATCAGAGCCTGTTTTTCCAGTAACTCCCTTCTTTTCCTCAACTTTATAGATAAGTGCCTTGAAACAATACTCAGTAATATGGGATAACAGGTCGCCAAGGGTAAAGAAAGCAATACCGTTCGGGTACTGAATTCTATCGTATATCTGAAATCATTTACTAACCAAACTGTCAGGAAACTAATCATCATCCACATTAATGCTGGTTTTAAAATTTTCCATCCACCAGCAGCATAGCGATCAGCTATTTGAACTGAGATTATGAATAATGATGGAATTGGACTAACTTGCATTACGGCTATCCAGATTCCAGCCCAGAATGAATCAAGTATCATATTCTTCTTTTCAGTACTCAGCATATCCTTCGACATCATGCTTGCAAGATAAGCAACCGATGGCCAGATGAGTGCATTCAGAATTAACAAGGCTGTTGTTATTTTTTGATGTGACTGTTCCTGGAGGACTGAATATATAGGAATAAAGCAAAGAACGACACCAATCTGACGTAAAAAATATACTCGCTTAATGAACGATGTATTTCTATCAGATATGTACTTCTCATCCGGGAAATTTGTCAACATAGAAAGCCTATTATAAATCACTAAGAACTGCCATCACGTCAACCCACTAAATAACAAGATAAAACCTTCCTGCATTACAAAGTTATAACACGAATGTGAAAATTACAAGATTGCACTTCAATTAATGATAAACGTCTCAATAATAACATTTGGCATCCATTTTTTTGAACCTATTCTCACGATTTATATCTGATGCACAGCAATATTTTAGGGCTATATCCTTAAAAATTAATTCCCAGCAGAATTTAGCACTACTTCATTATTAATTTTGGTAGGTTATTAAAAAATAACACAACATCTGACCAGTAAAACTTTACTTGAACTTACTTATCGTTTACTGCAAATTATTCTGTGATGTACACAGCAATTAATGTCGTTTCAGTTGCCCCCGGCAAGTGCCTCCGGGGGATTTTTTATGCTCCTCAACTTTCTAGTGCGTCAACTCGCCTAATCAAATCCTGTACCACGGTCACCAAATCGGCAATGATTGCCGTGTAATCCACATTCATCACTCTGAATTTTTCACCATCGATCTCCTGCTCGATGCCGAGGAAGGTATACAAGTCGTCAACTTTTTCAGCCTGCTGGGCGATAAAGCCACGCCTCCGGCGCGTTTCGCCTTTCATATTGAACTCGCATACTCCCAGCGAGTTAATGCGCCTGCAGGCCCCTTCTTGAGGCTCCATGAACGCATCTTTCAGCCGGACATCTGAGCCGGTGGTCAGGACGTCACCCTTACCGGTGGAGATCGTGCCGCCAGCCCGGAAAATCCATGCATCGGTTCGCCCGAATCCGTCAGCGTACAGAACAAGTCGGTGTTCGGTGCCTACCTGCTCCTCCATGTACATTTGGACGTAAGCGCCATCCACGTCACCATACGCTCCTCGCCCTGCCATCAATGAGCGTACCGGATTGGAGGTCAGTTGCGTTCCGATGGCTGGGTTGGCTGGCATGGTCGATGATGCTGTGATCCTCCCGTCCGTTACCCAAAAACTTTGTACCTGCGCGTTCAGGCGGTTCTGCCTGTCGTGGATAAGGCGAGCGGTATAATCCGCACTGCTGCCGTTGTAGTGGAAGTCAATGTAAGGCGTGCTCATTGACAGCTCGATCGCCTGCGTCAGAACCTTCCCCTTTGACGTGTTATCGATGTTGCCGCCAGCTGATAACCCACCGGGCAAAGTCGTCTGGTTATCGGTCCCAATAACGAGGATGTCATCAAAGGTATCTGACGGTGACACAGTGGTCGCTCTTGAACGCTGAACTCTGAACGGTGTTCCCGAGCCAACGGCAATTGTCCCGCCTTGCCCCTGTTTTTTGAGCAGAGCCAGATCTGAGTTCTTACCGAGAATAAAACCGGCATTATCGCTGGTTATAACCTGCGAGCCGTCGAGTTTGTTTCCTCCGGTGAGTTTTGCCAGCGCGTTAAGATCCGATGCCTTCGCCATCCCGCCTATCGCCGGCACGGTTACCTGCTTTCCTGTGATCGGGTCAGTCAGGGTGATATTGCCGCTGCCGGTCAGGGCCATCGACCAGCCCTCCACCACACTACGCCAGAATGCAAATGCGCTGGCCAGCTGGTTAGCAAACGACGAGGTACTGGCGGTTTCAGCGGTAATAATGCCGTAACTGGCGCCGGAAAATGCGGTGGTGATATTCCGGGTCAGCGTCAGCAGCGTGTCACTGTCCACGGATTTGATCGCATACAGGTCAGCACTACCGCTGCGGTAGACCACCAGAATCGACCCCGGCTGTATCCCCAGCGCCACCTGTGCCCACTTTGTTGTCGCTCCTGTCACCCGCGCCTGAGATGCTGCGCCCGTGACGGTGCCGACTTCATACATCGCCATAATAAAGTTCCTCCTGGATGGTTATCCCTGGAAAAAGAAAAGGCCCCTTGCGGGGCCTCTGTTAGCTGAATGAGTTGCTGTTTGTACGGAACGCCGTGGCGGTGATGTTCTGGATCGAGCAGCTATAGTCAATCGAAGCATCGTTGCCGCGCGCCTTGATAAAGAAGCTGACATTGTTGTTATCAGCCAGCAGATCAGCAGCGAAGCGGAATTCCTGAGTGAAGTCACCAGACTGGAAACCGCCGGCGTTGGCAAAGAAGCGACGTGTTACTTCCTGCCCGCCAATGTTGAACGTGATATCAACGGAATACGACTGCTGAACATTGCCCGCGCCAGTGAGCTGGTAAACCAGTGTGCACGACAGAACAATCGTCATCCCATATCCACGGTTCTGGTATGCCCCGTTACGCTGAACAGTCTGGTTGCGGCGGAAAGCCATATCATCGTAGCGGCGAGCTACTGCGATATCACCGATAAATGACTGAGCTTCCAGGGTGCCTTTGAACTTGCCGCTTGCCGCCTCAATGTGACCACGGAAGATCCCATTGTTGAACTGCGCCCCACCATCCTTGTTGATGCTCCAGCCGCGTGCCCCGTCAACAAAGTCATCCGAGCGGATCTCTTTGCCGATCTTCGCGTTCGTGATGGAACCGTCCGCGATTTTGGTTGAGGTCAGGGAACTGTTTTTGATACGTGCCGTATCGATATACAGTTCATTGCCTTCGGCAATCATCACCGGCACTGCCGTCGCATTGTTACGGTTAAACAGCGAGAAGCGGTCGGCGTAGAGGATCATGTCGCTCGTTTCACCATTGCTGCCCAGCGTAATCCCCGCGCCAACATTCTTCCCGTTAACCGTCTCAACCTTCATCGACCACAGCGAACTCACCGTACCATTCACATCCGCCACGGTTTTGGCGGTGTTCTGAACGGAAGCGCTGAGATCCCCGACACTGGATGTCAGGGTCGTCTGCTGCGTTGCCAGCGCCTCCAGTGCCGTTGCATGCGTCTGCTGGGTACTGGTGATACTGGCCACCGATTTAATCGTGTTGTCCAGCGTCGTCTGGTTTTTGATGTTGGCGGCCGCCTGCGCGTCAATCTGCGACTGAAGCGAGGTATTCAGGCTGACCTGTGTGCTCTGGCTGTCGCTCAGCGTCTTCGCCATGTTATCGACGCGGGAGTTGGCGTTATCCACTTTCGTAGCCAGTGCCGTCTGCTGCTGCGCCTGGGCAGTGATTTTCCCTTCGGCATCCGTTACGCGCGCCGTCAGGCCACTCACGGCGCTCGCCGTCGCGTCAGAGGCATCCTGTGCTGCTTTCGCATCGGTAACATCCGTGATGACCAGATCGTCGATATACAGTGAATAGCCAGGGGTACCGTTGCCGGTGGCGCCACGGGTGGAGATCCAGACCACCGCGCGTGTTCTGCCCGCCCCGTTGTTACTGGCGATACCCGTGAATTTCACCCATTTATCGCGCGCGCCCAGAGATGCTTCGCTGACAGTGACCGCCGCCTGCCAGGCATTTTGCCCGGCAGCATTCTGTGACTGGATACCGACCAGCGTTGTCCACCCGGAGGAGGGCGCCTGATCCGCCGGCATCATGGCCCAGAACTCAAACCGGAACTTCGCGTCCTCACGGACTGACTGCCAGGTGCCAAGCTGTTTATCGCTGTTGCCGCCGTTGTTCTCATCCCGTCTCAACTTCAGGCTCTTATCGCCGGTGAATTTCTGAGACGCCACCACAACGGCGGTGCCGTTCCCGCCCAGCACCTGGCCATCGCTGTAGCTTTCAAACGTACCGTCAACCCACGGATTAGCTCCCTGAGTGCGGATGGTATTGATGGTGCTGGTCAGGGACGTGATGCTCTGCGACTGGCTGGTGATGGTGTTTTCCACCTGGCTGACGCGACCGGTCAGTGAACTCACCGCGGACGTGTCAGCCTTTTTACCCAGCTCAGTATTCATCGTGGTCAGGCTGTTCTGCAGACTGGTGAGCTGCTGCGACTGCGAATCCAGTTTACCCTCGGCAGACGTCATCCGGGTGGTCAGCCCGGTGACAGCGCTTTGCTCTGCTTTCTGACTGACCGCCGCATTTGTGACAGCCAGATCGCCGCTGAGTTTCGTCAGCTGCTGCGCCTGGGTGGTGATAGCCCCTTCCGCAGCGGTGACGCGGGTATTCATCTGAGAGATAGCCCCGGCATTAGCCGCGATATCCTTTTCATCCGTAACATCGAGGACATGGAAATCATCAAAATACATTGCCCCCGCGCTGAGGAAGGTTGTCAGCTGGAAACTGGCCGTCGTGGTCTTCGTGGCTTTCCAGTCAAACGTTACCAGTTGCCAGCCAGAACTAAACGGTCCGTAGTTTGAGCCGACCAGCAGGCCAGTGCTGTCGGCCACACGAAACTTCGTGTTACCCGCATCTTTAATCGTGGTCCCCGGGTCCTGCTTCGCCCATACCCCCATGCGGTAGGTACGGCCCTGCGTGATACTGATTTCCTGTCCGACCAGGTTCGACTGGCCGGCGGACATTTTCAGCGCCTTGTTACCCGAGTGCGGAACCTGTAAATCGGCCACCGTCGCGGTACTGCTCCAGCCGGTAAAGCCCGCCGCGCCGCGCTCAAAACTGCCGTTGACAATGAGGTTGCCCGGCATTTTCCCGCTGGCGTCAATATCCGCTGCCGTCTGGCTCAGGCTGTTACTCAGTTTCGTCAGAGAATCCCCCTGCGCACTGAGTGTTTTGCCCTGCTCCGTGACCTGGTTCTGCAGGGTGTTCATCGCGCTTGCATCCGCTTTTTTGTTCACGTTCGCATTCGTCGTGGCCAGATCGCTGCTGAGTTTTGTCAGCGCGCTGTTAGCTGCCGCGATGTCATTCCCCTGCTGCGTCACCGTGCCCTGCAGCTGCGTCACCGCTGTCGTGTCAGCCTTTTTACTCACCGTATCGTTTGTCGACCGGAGGCTGTTCTCCAGCGAGGTGGTCCGCGTGCCGATGCTGCTGAGCGTATCGCCCTGCTGGCTAACCGTGGTGGTCAGTGAATCCACCGCTTTTGCAGTCGCATCTGCGGTTTTCTGCGCACTGTTCGCCACCGTCACGTTACGCATATGCCAGTCGGCAGCGTACCAGACGGTGCCGAACGGGCTGCTCTGATTAACCTGCAGGAACGGCCGCAGCAAGCTGGTATCGGATGGCACCGTAAAGCGCCAGGTGGTTCGTTTCCACGCGGAGGTGGTCTTAGTGTTGCCCCCGGACGCTTTCGCTCCGATGCCACCGGTGGCGGTAGTAGCCCGACCGATATAGAAGTTAAAGTCAGCACTGCCGGTACCACACGCTACCAGAGCAGACATTTCGAAAACGTCGCCCGGTGTCACGGCGATATTGTTGATTTTTGGCACATGGTCTCGCCCGGCCAGCCGGACGGCATACCTGAACGGGCAGTCAGCCGGCACACCATCGGCGGTGGTCTCCACCACGTCATAACCCATGCGGTCATACGCCGGATCAAATGACGGGTTTGGAATGTAATCATCCCCGGCAGCATTCCCGGCGTTCACCGCCGCCGTCAGGCTGACGATGTTGCTGTTGGCTGCCGTGAGGCCTGCCTCGGTTTTCTCCACCCGGCCAGTCAGCGCGTTAAGCGCCGTCTGATCCGCTTTGGTGTTGACCTTATCGGTGGTGCTGCTCAAATCGCCCTGCAGCTTCGTGATAGCCTGCCCCTGGGAGGTGATTTTGCCTTCCGCACTGGTGACCCGGCTGGTGAGATCACTCACCGACTGCGCGCTGGCCTTTTGTGCCACGTTGTTGTTGGTGGTGTTCAGGCTGTTCTGCAGATTCGTGATGCTCTGAGACTGCGCGGTCAGTTGCCCCTCGGCATTCGTCACCCGACTGGTGAGGCTGTTAATGGCCGATGTGTTCGCGGTAATACCGCTGGCCGCATCATCCGGACTCGGTGACCAGTCGGTCATCACGGTCCCGGTTTCCAGCTGAGGGCGGCAGAGCCAGACTTCTTTGTCGGCAGATGTCGCGCTTTCCAGACGCGCGGCAATCAGCCGTTTGGTGCCACTGGTGGCAGGAATAACCCATTTCACCCAGTAACGCGCCCATGCGGTGGTCAGTTTCGTGACCGCCTTGCCGTCACCGGCCCCGCCTTTAACGCCCTGGCTGGTTTCCGTGGTGGTGGTGTTCGACGGGTTATAGAAATAACTCGCCATCTCCTGCCCGTCATAAGCCCCTTTCGCATAGAAGCTGAATACAAATTCCGTACGCCCGGTAACGTCCAGCGTCTGTTCATCCAGCTGGGTATAACCGGATGCACCTTTCGCCAGCCGGGTGTAGGCCACGCGGTCGCCCAGATAGGTCTCTGTGGCGTGGCGGCTGCTCCATCCTTCCAGTGTGTCCGCATTGCGGATAAGGTTGGTCCCGCCCACGGCCAGGGAGGAAAAGTTGTTTTCCAGGTTCGTCAGCGCGCTGCTTTGCGTGGTCAGATCCCTGCCATGCTGTTCAACGGTGTTCTGCAGGCTCTGCAGCGCCGTTGCATCAGCCTTCTTCGCCACATTGCTGTTAGTCGTATTCAGGCTGTTCTGCAGGCTGGTCAGGCTGTCTCCCTGCGATTTCAGGCTGCCTTCGGTAGCCGTCACGCGGGTCGTCAGATTCGTCAGCGCGCTGGCATCGGCCTTGCCGCTGATATCCTTACCAAGTTGAGTCACATCCGACTGCAGTTTCGTGATCGCGCTGCCCTGAGACGTAATATTCTTCCCGTTCTGCGTGACTGACGCGGACAGACTGGAAAGCGCCTGCGCATTCGCATCGGCGGCATCGAGCGCCGCTTTCGCATCGGTCACGTCAGTGATGATCAGATCATCAATCAGGAAGGCGTCACCCAGGCGAACTTTTGGTGTATTCGGGATGGAGATCCTCACCATTGCCTGTTTCAGTGCGGTTCGGTTGTTGGTCAGATAGCCACTGACCTTTGTCCAGTTGTCCACCGACAACTCGGAGACTTTCACGTTCAGGCCAGGCCACGACCAGCCATTGGCAGAATCCTGGAAGGAAAATCCTAGCACCATATAAACGGTCGGATCGGCGGTCGAGCCAGCCGGCAACTTAACCCACGCCTCCACGTAATAGACCGCATTATCGCGAACCTGCATACCAGAAAAGATATGGGTATCGTTATTATCCGTCGCGTTCGGGTTGTACTCCGTACTGCGCGTAACACGCAGGCTTTTGGTCCCGCTGTGCGCAGCTTCACTGGTGATAACAGCGCGGGCATTACTGAGAACATCGCCGACGGCATAGGATTCAAAACTGCCGTCCGGCAGTACATTGGCTCCCCGTGTTGCCTGTTGCTTCAGCGATGTATTCAGCCTGGTCAGGCTGTCGGCCTGGCTACGGATATCCTTTTCAGTCTGGGTAACCCGGTTGGTCAGTGAACTGACCGCCGACGCATCAGCCTTCTTCGCCACATCGCCTTTGACCCCTTCCAGCGCGTTATTCAGCGCCGTGATGGATTGCCCCTGTGATGTCAGGGTGTTCCCCTGGTTCGTCACCGTCCCGGTCAGAGACGAAACAGCATCGCTGGTCGCCTTGATGTTGGTTTCATCGGTGATATCAAAAACCCGGACGGAATCGAGCCAGATTTCACCGTTTGTCGGATGAGAATAAAGTTTGAAGTTCTGCCCGTCCGCGCCGGCAGCCGTCAATCCGGTTTCCCAGGTGATGGTTTGCCAGTCAGTGGTCAGCGTGACCGTTTTATCCTCATACGTACTGTCCGTCTGGCCGATTTTGTTCTGGCGACGGATCAGCAGACTCATCGCGCCGGAAACACCTTTGGCCTTCACCACCACGCGGTACTTGCGCTGGCCATTCAGCGGCACCGGCTTGTTGTTGTTGGAGAAGATCCCCGGACTGGTGTTAGTCGTCCGGTTCAGCCGGACCCCCGCTTTCCCGTCCCCGAAATCGCCAAAGGTCACACCGGCTGGATACTGAATATCCCAGGCCGTGCTGCCCTGCAGAAAATCAAAGTTCGGGATCAGGTTGTCGCCAGCGTTGCGGGTGGCCGTCAGCACATTCGCCAGATTTGTCAGCTGCTGGCTCTGTGTGGTCAGTTTCCCTTCCGCCTCTGTTACCCGGTTATCGACCGAAGTCAGTGCCGTTGCATCGGCCTTCTTCGACACATTGCTGTTGGTCGTGTTCAGGCTGTTCTGCAGGTTCGTCAGCTGCTGGCTTTGCGAGGTGATAGCCCCTTCCGCTGTGCTGACCCGGCTCGTCAGTCCGGTAACGGCGCCGGCGGTGGCATCGATGTCCACCCGGTCGGTAACGTCAGTGACGTAAAAATCATCGAAGTAGCGGCTGCCGCTAATCAGATAGTTGCTCAGCGTCACCGGCAGGCTGGCTGTCTCCGTCGCTTTCCAGCGACCGGAAACCAGGGTCCAGTTTGTCCCCACCGTGCCGCTGTTGTACGGACGCTCAAAGACCGGCTGGCCGGCAGAGTTACCGATCCGCAACTTGTTGTTCCCCGCGCCATTATCCGTCGTCGCTCCGGGTTCCTTGACCCACACCCCGATTTCATAGGTTCGCCCCTGAACAAACGGGATGTATTGCCCCGGAGACACGCTCCCCGGATCAACCTTCAGCGCCCGCGTCCCGCTGTGAGGAGCGGAAACCTCCACCACACTGGTCGCGGTTGACCGCCCGGTATAACCATCCAGCCCGCGTTCAAATGATGGATTCACGACCAGGTTACCCGGTATCTGACCGCTGGCATCGATATCTGCCGCAACCTGCGAGAGACTGTTCGACAGATTCGTCAGCGAATTGCTCTGGCTCTCCAGCGTTTTACCCTGCTGCGTCACTTTCGTGTCGAGCGTGGCCAGCGCAGTCGCATCGGCTTTCTGCGCCAGCGCTTTATCGGTATTCGCCAGATTTCCGGTCAGTTTCGTGATGGCGCTGTTCGCAGCAGTCAGATCGTTGCCCAGCTGTGTGACGGTATTGGTCAAATCCTGCACCGCTGTCGCATCAGCCTTTTTGGCCACTGCGGCATTGGTGGTTGCCAGCCCGTTTTCCAGCTGGGTTGTCCGGTTGCCGGTCGAGGTCAGCAGATTACCCTGTTGCGTCACGGTGGTGGTCAGCGAGTCAACCGCCGCCGCCGTGGCATCCGCAGTATCCTGAACCTTTTGCGCCGCTGTCACATTTCGCATATGCCAGTCCGTAACGAACCATACGGTGCCATACGGGCTGTTCTGCGAGATCTGCAGGAACGGGCGGATATAACCCCTGTCCACCATCGCCTGCGTGACCTTGAAGCGCCAGGTGGTTCTCTGCCAGGTCGCGGAGGGGGATTTCCCGCCACCCGCCATGAGTGGCGCACCGGTGCTCGTATCTGGCCGAACGGCGGTGCCAACATACAGATTAAAATTCGCCGTGCCGGCGCCGCAGGCAACCAGTGCGCTGATCTCAATCACATCGTTAAGCGTGGCCGGGAACGCGGCAAAGTTAGGATGGTGATCCCGGCTGGCAATTCTGGCCGCATAACCATACGGGCAGCCAGGAGGGACCTCCTCAGCCGTCGTGGATACGACGCTAAACCCCATCTGGTCGTAAGCCGGGTCATATGTCGGGTTGGGAATTAAATCTCCGCCTGATGCGTTTCCGGCCCGTACAGCGGATTTCAGCGAGGTAATGTTGGCGTTAGCAGCCGTCAGCCCGGATTCCGTCTTCTCCACTCGTCCGGTTAGCGAGTTCATCGCCGTCTGATCCGCTTTGCTGGCCACGTTCGCGTCTGTCTGCGTCAGCGCATTCCGGAGTTGGGTGATGTTCTGCGAATTGCTGACCACATCGTTGCCAATCTGGCTGACATTCGAGCTGAGCACGCCGCCTGCGTTTGCCAGCGCGGAAACCCCGAGACCGGAGTACATCTCAGCAACCTTGTCTGACAGCTTCAGGCCCAGGTTGATATACGCCTGGCCGGTCCACTGATTCACCAGAAACTCAACGGTGTTCCAGCCGGCTTTCAGTTCAAAACTGACGGTATTCCAGCTGGCGTTACCCCAGGCGACCTGAACCCCATTCACAAATATGGCGCCGGTATCATCAAAAACCCTGGCGCCGGGCGCCAGTGTGATGGTGGTATCTGCGGCCACTTTCACCTGGCAGGAATACAGCGCGATCAGATAGCTGCCGGCGGACGTAAAGTCCAGTTTGGCCGCGTCGGCCACCTCATCCACTACCGTTGGTGCCACAGCGCGAACATCGCTGAATGACGGGACTGTCCCGGCGTTAGCCAGTTGCACCGGATAGATCCGACGGGACCAGCGATTCGGCTGGCCATTGACCAGTTGATTCGACAGGCTGGTGATGCTGTCAGTATTGCTGCGAATATCCTGCCCGTTTTGCTCTACCTGCTGCGTTAAGGCAGTGACCGCAGCCGCTTCGGCTTTCTTCGCCAGCGCGGCATTTGTCGTGCCCAAATCGCTCGTCAGTTTCGTGATGGACTGACCCTGGCTGGTTATCCTGTCACCCTGCTGGGTAACAACAGACTGCAGCCCGCTCAGCGCCTCATTAGTACCAGCCAGGCCCGTTTCCGTCTGGCCAACCCGGTTAGTGAGCGATGTTAACGCGGCGCCCTGCGATGTCAGCGTGGCGCCCTGTTGCTCAACTTTCTGCGTCAGGGACGTCAGCGCGGCTGCATCGGCTTTTTTCCCGAGGCTGGTTTCCAGGCCACCGATACGGCTCGCCTGCGCGCTCTGCTCTGTCGTCAGAGAACTCAGTTCACCAGAAACAGCAGCTTTGTTGTCGTTAAACTGCGTCTGCAGGGACTCTCTGGCCTTAACTTCCGCCGAGATGGCGGTAACGCGTGCGGTTTTTTCCTGGTACAGCAGCCCGGAGGTGACTTTCTCCAGATCGCTCCCATCATAGGAGCCACGCATCTGCGCCGCCAGCGTGCTGCGTGCCTGCGCTTCGGCGGTCAGCGCGTTACTCAGCGTACTGCGCACATCCTGCAAAGCCGCCGTACTGGCGCCGGGTGCTGGCCGGCCAACGGCGATCCAGTCGAATTCGATAAAGTTGCTGGCATCCTGCTGGTTCGTCAGGTCCAGGCGAATACGATCAATGTTCCCTGTCCACGGAATATCACGCACCGTCAGGGTTGCCACCCCATCGGCATATTCCGGCTCAGCAACAATGTATCGCTTCGTGTTATTGAAGTTTTCGCCGGCAGACACCCAGCGGATCTCACCCGCCCAGACTGGTTTGCCGGTTTTACGAAAGCGCAGCATGATGAAACGGTACGCCGCACCATTGACAGCCAGCCCGCCTGGAGAGGTAATGTACGGATCGGTGGCGCTGTCCGCCGGGCGTAACCAGCCATCCTGTGACACACCCGGTACGCCGGCGCTGCCGGTCCAGCCCTCGGTCGTCTGATTGTTGAAATGCCAGATAACCTGCGAATCGAACTGGATATTAGCGCCGGCAGCGAGGCTGGACATTTCCCGCGCCAGATTTTCATCGGCGGTCTTCATCACCTGAGTCAGGCTCTCGATACTCGCCTCAATCCCCTGCGTTGCCGCCAGCAGTTCATCAGCGGCCTGTGACGCCTTCGCGTTAACATCGGCGATACGATCCGCGGTCTCCTGCTTCACCGCATTGGTCAGCGTGGTGTTGACCTGAGACAGCGACTGCTTCAGGCCATTTTCGGCAGTCTTTATCTGCGCATTCAATGCGGCATCGCCGTCGGCCAGCGTTTTGCTGACCCTGGCAATCTCCAGGTCGATGGTGGCGTTGATTTCCGCAGCCGTATCGGTGACTGACTGTCTTACCTGGGTGATGCTGTCGGTCAGCGACTTGTTCACAGTTGCGATCTGCTTGTTCGCATCTGCGACGGCGGATTTTGCCTCCTGAACGCCTTTGTTTGCCTGAGCCAGACCAGAATCGAGAGCCTCATTGACCGAGGTGATCTCATCCGTGATGGTTTTATTCACGGCGGAGATCTTCCCGTCAACATCAGCCGTGATGCTTTTCGCCGATGCATCAATATTCTGGCTGACCTGCTTCGCCTGGTCTTCGGCTTCCTTACGCAGAGCTTCAGCGGTCTGCTCCAGTTCCTGCTGCGTATTGCGGATACCTTCCTGTGTTTCGCTAATGGTGCGCTGCGTTTCCTCCCAGGCAGCCGTATCCTTGATCGCGTCGGTCAGGTTTTCGTAGTAGTCATCAAAGTTATCGCTGGCCATCCCCTGGACCCAGCCGGTCCACGGGCTTTCATTGCCAAGACGATCCACAAGGCGCGCCCGATACCAGAATTCTGCGCCCATACTGAGGCCCATCTGCTGATAGCTTTTCCCCGGATAGGCCACGTCTGATAACGGCATCGGCGCACTGCCGTCCTGATTTTTGCTGTACTGTAGTTCCGTGCGCAGCGTATCCCCGGAGCCGGTCGGGAACTCCCAGCTAACCTGGACCCCATGAACCAGAGAACGGGTTGCCAGCGCCAGCGGTGCCAGCGGCTCGCCGACCTTGCCGGTCAGGGTTTTCTCTTCGGAATACGCCCAGCCGCTCGAGATCTCCGCCGCATTTATCGCGCGGACGCGAACCAGATAACGACCGGCATAAATGCCGCTGACCTCAAACGAGGTGGTCGAGCTGCGCGGCACATTAATCCAGTTCCCGTCGTTACGGCGCCACTGTGCCTCGTAGGCAATAGCGCCGCTGACAGCTGACCAGTTAACCTGCATCGTTTCGACGCTGATCCCCTGATTCACGACCGAGCGGGATGTGATGACAATATCGTCAGGAGGTGACTGGTTGCCCGCCGGCAATACGCTAACCGGGCGCTGGTCGATAATAGCGCCGGTATCGATGCGGGCGAATTTATCCGGGTCATGTGCCACGCCGGTGATCGTGAGGGTGGCATCGCTGTTCTCTTTTACCCCTGTAACCCGGTACTGCTGCAGGAAGAGGTCATCGGATTCAACGGCCCAGACGCATTCCCGTTCTGGTGTCTCACTGTACGCCGTTGTGACCGTAATCTGCCGGCGCCCGTTAACAGCCTGAATGGTCCGGCTCTGTGAGATACCGGATGGCAGGTTTAGCTGGAGACGGTCGCCAGGTTTGGCATCCACATCACGATCCAGAGTAATCACCCGGCCATTCACCGCGCTGATTCGCCCGCCGTTGACCCGTCCGGCCAGCAACTCATCCGCCAGGGCAATGATATAACCGGGTTGAGGAATGCGACCGTCCAGCCCCACATCAAACTCAACGACCCGGTCTTTGTTGTTGGTCAGTATGCCCCACAGCCCCTTACGGTGGGCTTCGCTCTGGCGCGTACAGCCAATCGCGGTCATTTCGAGCTGGTTAAAACTGTAGCGGGAAACCAGTTCCGGGATAAACGCCGGCTCCATTGCATCAGCATAAGCATTATCCGGATCAGACCAGGAAACCAGGGCGTTGGTGTACCGAACCTGGCTGCTGCTGCTCGAATAACGGGGTTTGCCGACAATATTGGCGCGCGTATAGGTAAAATCGACATCACGCGGCATATCAGCCTGCACAACAATCTGCTCACCGTTCCAGCAGGTCATGCCCCGGAAAATGGCGGCAAAGTCTCGCAGCACGGTGTAAGCATCGTTGCGTTCCTGGACGTAGACGTTACAGGTATAGCGCGGCTCCATGCCGTCACCACCGCGCCCGTCAGGAACCAGCTGATCGCAGTACTGTGCAATCTGGTACAGCGTCCATTTCGAAATATTGGCGCTGCTCAGACGATTACCGAGACCAAAACGGTCAGCTGTAACAATGTCGTAATAGATCCAGGCCGGGTTATCCGTCCAGGCCCATTTAAACCCGCCGGTCCAGACGCCGGTATATTCGCGGGTTTCCGGATTGTAGTTATCCGGCACACGAATCACGCGCCCACGCGGCTCACAGGAAATTTGCGGAATGGAGCCATTAAACTGGCTGGAGTCGAACTCGATATAAAGCAGCGCGGTGTTGGGATAACGCAGCTTCGCGTCAATCACTTCGGTATAGCTCTGCAGCGTCATCACGTCGCCAACTTTGACACTGTTTGCATCCGGAGAGATTTTACGCAGGCGTAGCGTCCAGGTACTGCCGGCATGGGGCAGATCAATACGATGGCTCCGCTCATAACCGGAGGTGGTTTTACCCGTGACAGCGGTTTCCAGCACCGTCTGCCAGGCGCCACCGTCGGTCTGCAGGTCAATCGCATACTTGACGGTACTGCCCACCACGTCGCCGTCATCTTCCTGTTTCATCAGGGACGGCCATTTCAGGCGGACACGAACGGCAGAAAGCTGGGTATTAGTAAAGGTATGGGTCCAGGCTGTCTTGATGGAAACTCCCGTTCCTACACTGATTTCATTTTCAGTACCGGGAATACCCTGAATATAAGTCTGAGCCTGCGTGCCGGGGCGAAATTCCCAGGACACGCCACTGAAGTTTTGCGAACCATCAGCATTTTCAAGCGGGGTGCCATCAAGATAAATATCTTTCCCGGTTAAACCACCTGCAAATTCACCCTCACCTAATGCGAGCAGAATTTTGGCTTTTGCAACGGACTGTAAATCATCCGGCTGTTCCGTCGGTGTACGCTGCTTTGAGCCGCCACCCTTGCGCCCTTTAATTATGTTATTTGCCATATTACGCCCATAAAAAAAGCCACCGCAAGGTGGCCTGAATTGGATGGTTTACTGAATAAAACTTATTGCTGGTCTTCTACGTAAATACCGGCAGATATAATGGCGCCGCCAATTCGGCGTTTGCCATAAAGCAAAGGGACCGGGTATCCCTGAGAGGCAGTGTTCGTCACGCCCCCAAAGGCGTAGGACGCTTTATTGTCAGCGGATTCTTTTCGTGCCAGGCCAGCTGGCTGTGGGGAAAGCATCTGAACGACGCCGCCGAGCATCATGGCGCCGCCAGCCAACCCGACATTCCACGCAGTACCTGCGGCTAAAGCACCGGCGCCGGCAGGTCCAAGCATAACGGCAGCAGCTATGATTACTGCGCCAAGGATAGTCTGCAATACCCCTGCTTTTTTACTGCCAATAACAACAGGGACTATTTTTATAGTTTCATCATTAACAGGATAAGAAAAATCATTTAGCCCTATGTTTTTCCCGTTCTTGAATATCGCAAAAGTCAATCCTCGTTCTTTCGCTTTATTCATGAACATTTCAAAGCCACTGATCGTACAGCAAAGCGCCTGAATAGCTTCATTTGTAGTGGCTACTAGGCGCTTATGTTTTTTACCAAATCGCTTTCCTAATTCACCGCTCAGCTCAATATTAACCATTGACTCCTGAACTGTAATCATAAAACCACACCTTTTTTATATGCATGATTTGATCACCGATTTCATTTCAGCGCTTCTTCTGGCATTTTGAGAGAAGTAAATAACTTTACTTTTCCCATCTTGGTCAGGAATCACATCTGCAACCCAAGTATATACGTCTATATAGACAGTCTTACCGTTTTTATAAGGCTGAATATATACCGGGACAGGTCCTGTTAGAAAACTTTTTTCCTGCCAGCCTGATAAAATGCACTCAGAAACATCATTCACATTCTTATTCGAATGAAATATTTCTTCCGGACCACTCTGACGGACTTCCGAAGGTGACTTACAACCAGTAAGAATGAATGCCCCGATAATAATCGGCAATGCTAAAATAATTTTCACTAATTCATCTCCTTTTAAAGAAGACGAAATATTAACATAGAGACTTATACCGAACGACCTTCATCGTCCTTTCCATCCAGTACCCACCATACGGCACGCGCTTGCTGAGATGGCCATACAGGTGATGCAGCAGCAGGTTCCCTTCCAGCAGAATCCCGGCGTGGTTCCACTTATCCGCCTGCACCTGCATGATCACCATATCACCCGGTTGCGGTGGACCATCAAACTCACGGAACCCGCATTCATACCAGCAGTCCTGATAAAAATTGTCCGGATACTCCTTTTCCCACCACGGATAATCGACGCGGTAATCGTGCAGCTCGATGCCGTGGGTTTGCCGAAAATAGCTCATCACCAGGCCCCAGCAATCGTAGTGACCCAGCACGAATGGTCGCTCGAGGAGCGGCAACTCACCACGCGGGTGGATGGTACGGAGATCGCCTTCTGGCCAGCTGATAATATGCCAGGGGAGAAGGGTCGCGTCGCATTGCGCTTTATCCAGTTCGCTCGGCTGGGTGGTGGCATCAGGATGGCTGTGAACAATACCGGTGATCGTTCCCCATTCCTCAACCTCCGCATAATCCTCCGGCGCCAGCACAAAATTATCTTTCGACTCTGTGGCCAGGTTCCGGCAGGGGAAATAACGCTCCGCTCGGCCCCTCTGGGCGACGAGGCCGCAGGCCTCGCGCGGATATTCTGCGGCCGCATGTTCCTGGATGGCCTTAATCGTTTTCTGACGCATATCAGCTCCTAATTAATGAGGTGCCGGGGAACCCGCCAAACGGCAGTTCACTATTCTCACCATGACGTAATTTACAGGCCGTGAGCGTGCCGTTGCAGACATCCTGCGACGGGTCATCAACTGGCTGATTGTTCCTGTCAAAATACCGGGTGCCGGCATAGTCGCACCCGTTACCGCTGCGGTACTGATTGCGGATACACCAGGTGCAAATCGCATGCAGCTGGCGAGTCGGGATCATCATCCCCTGCAGGGCAAACGGGCTGGAGAGAGTAAATTCCACCTTCTCATCGTCTTCATAATGCTTTACGTCAATGAAGAAAAGGCGCCGTTTCTCCTGCGTCGGATCAGCTGAGGCATTCCCGTCCGGAAAGTTCTTCGCATCGAGATACTGTTTTTGCGTGTCGTGGATGACAACCCGCGCCAGAGCCAGATCGTCGTAATGAAGACAAAGCGCGGATATCTTCCCGTCGATGTTCCCTACCCGCAGCGTTGGCTGCGCGTCACTGCCCGTGGTGGAGGACTCGATCCCTTCGATTTCACATGGCCAGGCTTTATACTCCCGCCCCTGCCACCAGATGCTTTTCGCCGGCAGCTTATCCAGGTCGCCGCCAGCGGCGAGGATTTCGGCTGCAGTATGGGGAACGTTATAGCCGTGGAAATACAAAACCTCATCCAGGCCAAACGCCTGGCCATCGATCTCCAGGAGACGAACCTCATCGCCTGGCTCTAACTTCTGATAATTCGCGTTAAGGCTCATGGTTTAAATGCCTGAATAAAAGTGGCTGAAAGTGAGTAATTTCCGCCGCCCAGCGGCACCGGTTTGTATTGTTCGCAGCGGTAAAGCCCCACCTCTTCCAGAGGCGGGGTCCACTGAAACGCGCGGGTGCCGGCATGACGGTCGAAGAACTGCTTAATCGGACGGATATAGTCCTCCGTACCGACAAAACTCAGCTCCCAATCCTGTGATCGGGTGTTAATACCATCGCCGGATACCTGCGCATACCCGTCACCGAACTGCGCCTTCCGGACACGAAAGTTAACGGTCTGCTGGGGATTAACCCGCGGACTCCAGGTGAATATCTCAATAGCCATCAACGTTGCCCTTTAACTGCATTCCAGACCATCCCGCCAGGGCGCATATCCTGCGCCATCAGCTCCCTGTATTTTTTCTCCACAAACGAGCCGATCTGCTGGCCAAACTGCTCAAAACCAGACGGCGCCTGCGTTGAGGTGTTTCCGCCTTCAATCGTGATATAGACTTTTGGCCCTTCCGACGCGCCGGCGTTCTGAACACCACCGACAGCGCGTACACCCAGCGAACCATCGCCGGCACGCGTCAGCGGCATGATGGCCTCCGGCCCGGCCTCGCCAAATACGCCGGCCCCTTTTGCGAAAGCGAAGAACTGCGGAGAGTCGTAGACCTGGTTGCTGTATGCGCTCAGCGACGGTGAGTCGTAAACGCCGCCTTTGGCGTTGAACTGGAAGTTACTGGCGGCATTCTGGATCGCCGTCCCCGAGCCTGCGCCCGCAGCGCCCGTGACAACGCTGGTCCCGACGCCCACCACGCCCATAATGGTTTGCATGACGGAACTGGTGACCAGCGCCTGAGCGGCCATATCAACGAGGTTTTTTATGATCGACTGCGTGAGCGAGGAAAACAGGTCAGCCATGTTCTCCTTAAAGCTTCTCGTCCGCGTCAGCATGCTCGTCAGGAAGTTGCTTGAGCGCTCATGGGCCGTTTCAAATAACCCGACGGCCAGGCTCTGGAATTCTCCCTGTGATCGGTATAACTCCAGTGACGTCTGATACTGCGCATCGGCGGATTCTTTCGTCGCCTTCTGCATCAGCATTTCGTACTGTTCTTTGCTGATCGCGCTGCCCTGGTAGTACGCCTGCAGCAATGCCTGCCGCTGCGCAAGCTGATTGCGCAGCGAGACCAGTGGATCAACTTCGCCGGCGATATCCAGTGCCGGCGCAGCGATTTCATCGGCATGCGCCTGCAGCAGCTCTTTCGCAGTATCTCTGGCCAGCGTTATTCGTGCGGCCTGGTACTCTTTTTCATCAAGAAGGCGGGCTTTGAAAAGCTCAGCCAGGTCCCGGCTGGCTTCCTGCTCTTTTCGCAGGGTTTCCTGGGCGGGGGAATACTGCGCGGCCAGATCCAGTCGCTGTTTCTGGTAGTTCTCTGCATTCATTAACAGCGCGCGCTGCAGGTCAGCATCACTGGCGCCATTTTTCTTCGCCGCTTCCTGCAGCTCCCTGTTGCTGTCCTTTTCCTGCAGGTTAATTCTGGCCAGGCTGGATGCATGGGCTTCTTCAATTTGCTGCCGCAGCGTTTTGAACTGGTCGACCTGGGACTTACTGCCTTTCCCCGTGCCGGTACCGCCATCGCCGCCCCAGGGATTTCCATCTCCGGTCTCTTTGGGGGGCGTGCTTAACGCTCCTTTCAGATCGTCCGTAAGGGAGGTTATTTTTCCCGATAAACCCAGCTGAGCCAGTGTTTTTGCATCACTGACACGCTTAATGTTTTCCTCGGTTTTGCGGAGTCCCTCGTTAACGCTATCGAGATCCGCCCGCGCCCGCGTCTGGTCTTTTGTCACCCCTTCCAGCTGGCCGAAGGGGTCAAACCCTTTCAGGCTGTCGATACGACTGTCGGCATCCTGAATCTCTTTTATCAGCTGGTTACGCTGCACGACCTGGTTTTCGTACTTATCCTCCAGGTCGAACTGCTTCACATTTAACTGGTTAAGCGAGAGGCGCATCAGCGCTTCACTGGTTTCCACTACGGCATCTTTTAAATCAATGGCCGATTGCCGGGCTTCTTTTGCTTGTTGATGGAAATACAGTAATGCAGAGCCAGCCAGCGTCGCCGCGCCAACCGGACCACCAACAAAAGCCAGGGCGCCTCTTGCCAGGCCCACCGCAACGGAGGCCGCACGGGCTGATATCGACAATTGCCGGTTTGCCGCCGCCAGTTTCAGTTTCGCCTGGCTGGCCAGATTGGTTTGTTCAGTTTCCTGTCGGATGAGGCGGGTAAACTCATCCTGGTAACTGATATTCATCCCGTACTGTTTAGCCGTCCGCTCCATCTGCCGGTAGTGACCAAACTCAGCGTCGTTCTGTTTCAGGATGGCAGCTGTCGAATCCAGAGTTTTGCGGGCAATATCCGCATCAGCCTGCGCCCGCGCTTTTACCGCCGCCTGGCTTTCCCGCCAGGCCGCGATATTCTCCCGCAGCCCTGCAGTCAGTTTCGTGGATAACACGGGGATCAGGCTGTAAAGCGCCACGCTGGAGACGGTGTTGAAATTGTCTGCCAGGCTGTTCAGTGCCTCCGTAGCAACCTGAATCCCGCTGCGGAGTGGCCCATTACTGCTCTGGCCGATCTTAATGACCATCCCTTCAAACGCACTGCTCAGCCCCAGCAAATCGCCGTTCAGGTTGTTAACCCTGATGGATGCCTGCTCATGCGCCGTTTTGGTACCGGTCAGGGAAGCGGTCAGCTCATCAAGCTTTGAACGGTTCTGGACCAGGATAGACGCCGCATTCAGGTTCTCCACGCCAAACAGTTTTACGGCCTGGGCCGTGGATAGATTTTTCCCGGAAAGAGTGGTCAGCGCCTGGCTGAGACCAACCACGGATGGCTTGAGGCTCTTGTCTGTGCCCTTTTCCAGGTTCAGGATGACGTTACGCAGCGCCGTGCCGGCTTCACCGCCTTTAATTTCACGCTCTGCCAGCACCTGAATCGCGGCATTCAGCTGCTCAAAACCAACGCCGGCCTGTGCGGCTGCAACGCCACCATTTTTAATGGCGGCCGCTGTATCCACAATCTCCGACGACCCGTACTTCGCGCCGGCGGCCAGCACGTTGATATAACGATCCGCTTCCTGCGCGCTCGCCCCGTACTGGTTTAAGGAGAGCGCCAGCGTTCTGGTCGCATCGGGCAGCGTTGTGCCGGCGGCCTGCGCCAGGATAAGCGCGCTGTTCGTAGCCTTCTGCAGTCCATCGGACGTTTTTAAAAGCTCCGGTTTAGCCGACGCCATCAGCTTTAACGCTTCGGCGGCCTGGCTGGCGCTGTACTCTGTCGTGCGCCCCATTTCCTGCGCAGCCAGATCCAGCGCTTTCATTTCAGCTGCAGTCGCACCGGTGATGGCCTGCAGATCTGATAACGCCTGTCCATATTGTCTGGACGTGGTGACGATCGTACCGATGGAAAGGCCGGCTCCTGCCAGCCCCGCCAGCCGGCTGGCCATCCCGGATATCGACAGACCGACCTTCTTATAGGCGTCTTCCGTCTTTTTCGCGTCCGCCTGGGCATTACGGTTAAACCGTCGTGACTGGTTCTCCGCATCGCCATACGCTCCCAGCAGCTGGGATTTAAAACTGGCTGCGTTCAGGTGCAGCCCGACCGCTAAAGATGCGACGTCTGCCATTACATTAATGCCCTCATGACTGCCGCGCATTCATCATCGACCCGGGATGGCGCAGGTGTGGTTTCGGTTGGTGGCGCGTTTTCATCGCCAGGACGGCGGAAAGTGCCCTGTTTCAGGAAGTAGGCTCGCCAGTGGTACAGAGTGTTTGCCGGCAACGCGGCAATTTTGGATGGGTCAGGCTCGCCCCAGCGGTCGGCCAGCCAGAAAATCAGCTCCAGCCAGGGCGAGTCACTCAGTTTTTTTCCGCTTCCTCCAGCTTGCCGATTGCGTGTTGCTTCACTTTTTCCACTGCGGCCAGCAGTTCGGGGTTTTCATGGGCCTTCAGCAGCTCGGCTGCCGTGGGTTTAAACTCATCCGGAATGGCCGTTCCATCCGGCTGAACCAGTGCATCGATGACGATCTGGATGACTTGCTCCGATGCCTCGCGCGCTGCGCCAGCTTTTGCGGTTTCAGCCATTTTCTCTTCGTAGCTGATGAGGTAATCCCCGGTCAGGCGGCGGATGAATACGGTGGCGCCAAACAACTCGGTTTTAATGACGGTTGGCTCCGATTTAAGCAACGCGGATTTCAGCGTGGACAGGTAATCTTTATCTTTCACAGGTAGTCCTTAAAAATAAAAAGCCACCCGAAGGTGGCTGTTTACAGGTTAAGTTAATCAGGCGCCGCCGGAGACAGCGACGGTTCCCCAGGTGATCTTGTTCTGCTTACCCTGAACAGTGATCTGGATGACCTCATTCGCCGGAGCGGCGATTTCATTCATCTGCCAGCCGGACAGCGCCAGGAGCATCGTCGCTGTTCGCTTGTTGGGTAATTCGACGTATAACTGGATGGTCTTGCGGGCCTCTGCTGCATTCAGCAGCGCGGCAAAATCGGTATTGCCCGGATCATCAATGAAGCCCAGCGACTTTTCAGGCCCGTCAGGCAGATCGCTGATGGACTGTTTCTGCTTATCCAGTAACGTGGTGCAGTCGACAAAGCCCCCCGTCTGCCCCATTGCACCCAGCGCTTTACAGTTAATCAGCGGTTTCAGCGCTGACGTGGCAGCGCCAGGCTCCCCGTATTTCACAATGGTGCCCGCCGGCAACATCGCATATTCAGGCGAAGTTTTATCAGCCATGTTTCTCTCTCTTTTTATACGGCAGCGGATGCTACCTGTTTTCAATGCCGTTTCGGATTTCCACGGTTAACACGCGCAAAACGGTCTGGAGGTTGTAATCCAGGGCGGGTCGGATAAAGGGGTCTGCAACCTGTTTAACCGTGCCAAGCTCCTGCGCCAGCGCCTTCATATGGTGTTGCTTGCTGGGGCCAACACGGAGCGTTACAACCGCGTTCCCTTTACCCTTGCGGGTGGAAGAGCGGATTTTGATTGAGTCCCGCATGTGCGGCCCGGCAGACGTTTCGTCAAAGCCGGCATGCTGCTTCATATCTTCCTCGACGACCTTTAGCGCTTCGCGCCCGGCATCCCGCAATACCTTCGTCGCCACTTTTTCGCCCAGGGCCATTAACTGCCGCTCCAGCTCATCCAGCCCTTTAACTTCCATTCGGATCACGAGGAGTCCTCCACGTAGTGAATGATGAAATCTCGGGTCAGGCGATACTGAATGCGACGATTCGTCAGCTGGTTTTTATCCTGATGGATACCGCCTCGCTCCACATACTGAACCGGGATACCCTCCAGCTGGCCATGAACGACTGACTTCAGTTCCGCCCAGATTTTTTTATCCAGCTGCAGCAGTGAGGTGTAATTATCGAGAAGGTACAGGTTCACCTGGATACGGGCAGAGACGATCCCCGTTCGCAGCATTCCCGAGACCATCTCCGGGTCAGAGATACGCTGAAAGGTCGCTCCTTCCTGGACCGTGTCCGGCAGTAAAAGCGGATACGCATTCATGCCGGTGATGCGCTCCAGCGCACCCTTAATCGCCAGCTCTATCATGCCGCCCGTCAGCCTCCCCCGTGATAATGATCCGGTCCGTTTTGCGGTCGATATTCCGGACGGTATAAACCAGATTTTTCGTCGTGATTTTCCAGTCAATATCAACCAGCACACCCGGATAGACCGTAAACAGGCAGGTTTCCACCACCTGCTGCTGATCCAGCGTGCGGACTTTCCGCCCCGATACCAGCTCCCGTTTTGCCCACGCTTTTCCCGATTCAACCTGCTTTTCCGGTAGCGGTTCGCCCAGCGGCCCCCGACCGGACTGAACGTAGCTAATCGCAATGCGACAGTTCATATCACCCGGTTTCAGGCTCATAGCGTATGCTCCTGCAGGGGGAAAAGAAGATGCCTCACCGCAGCGGTTTCCAGCCACTGTCCGGTATGGCCATTCAGATACGCATCGCTGACCAGAAACTGAATGGCCAGCCGGATATCTTCATCCGCGATAAATCCGCGGACGGTCTCCGGGAGTGCCTGCAGCTCTTCATCACTGGTGACCAGCTTGCAGTAATAATCACGCTCGATGCTCCGCTGCGCGGCATTCACCATTTGCGTGAGCATGGCGTCATGCTCCGTGAAGTCCAGTTCCAGGCGTAGCTGGGTTTTCACATCATCCAATGTCAGTATCAAAATCGCTGTCTCCCGGCTTCGGTTTCAGCGCGCGTTCGGCATCCTTCGGCCATACCGCGATACGGCGCTTAACCAGCTCTTCGGCGTGCGATCCTTCAAACCACGCGATATCACCACGGGAATAACGGCTATGCGGACCGAGGAACACAACGGATTTACGTTCAACCTGTGCGACCACGGTCGCATGGTTGTCCTGTACGACCGTTTCTTCCGGCTCCACTGCTTTATTTTTCGCAGCCATAGCATTCTCCTTTAAGGGAAAAGCCCGCATATGCGGGCTTTATTAACAGAGGGGGTGGGTTAGAACAGGACGCCGGTACCCAGCACCAGGCCTTCCGGATGACGGAAGCCGATATCGTGTTCGAGGACGACGCGGATCAGCGACTGGTTACGCGAGAACGCGGAAACTGGGTTACCTTCTGCATCGAGATAGGTGGCTTCTCTGGAGAAATCGACCTTCATGGAACCATCTTCACCGATGACAACATCATTGAAGTCGGCGAAATAAATTTCCGTTTCCTTACCACTTTCGCCCAGGTTAACCGGGATCGCGCTGGTATACTGAATCGGATAGCCCTTGAGCATACCCTGCGCCATTTCCGGGTAGACTTTGTTGCCGTTGCCGTCACGCAGGCCAAACAGCTTCATATAGGTACGGTTCGACATACCCCAGCCGCAACGGATCATCAGGCTGTTGCCATCCATCGCCATCAGAATAATCTTGTCCAGGTACTCATCAACCGTGTTCAGGTTGATCGTGGAACCCGCTTCCCACGGCAGCAGGCGGTTCCACTGCGTCGCACGCGACTTCATACCAATCGGTGTATCGCCGGTACCGTCATCGCGCATAAACGCTTTATCCTCACGAACAGCGATGGCGGTCAGAATATCCTGCAGGACCAGCTGCTCAACGTTAAAACCGGCGCGACCAATCAGCTGGTTCGACATCGGGACCAGGGCGATCATGGTTTTGGCACTCAGTTTTACGTCGTCGAATTTTGATTCAGACGTCTTGGCATCCTTTCCTTCGCCGGTGTAGCTGGCCGTTGCACCGCCAGCCGAGCGCGGTAACGTCAGATTGCCGTTAGGCAGCGGAACGGAGCGGGCACCCAGCTTACGGACAATGGTACGGTCGCTCAGCAGCTCGATGACTTCGTTTTGCATGTTCTCCGGGATGAGCGCCCCACCGGAACCCGCAGCGGTTGAAATGGCCATCGATACGGACTGGTCATTCAGCTCTTCTGAAGCGAATTTTGCCGCGTCCTGCAGATTCCCTGCGCCTGCGGCGACAGACATCACCAGTCGGGTCATGCCAGCACCGGTGTACTGTTTCGGCTCCTGCTTAACAATAATGCCGGGGGCCTGCTGAGTCGCTTTCACGGGCTTTGCGACCAGCGCCGCAGCACGTTCGGCGGCTTCCAGGCGTTCAATTTTGGCGCTGATATCAGTGAACTGCTGCTGCAGGTTCGCAAACTCCGTCATCTGCTCCGCAGTCAGCGTACCGCCGCTGGCGTCAATGGTTGCCAGGGCCTGAACCTGTTCGTTGATACCCGCACGCTGACGACGCAATTCTTCAATATGTGGCATTTTATTTCTCTCTTTTTAGACATAAAAAAAGCAGCCTGCTGGCTGCTTAAGGTGACGCGGTTTATGTTTGCGCCGGGTTACATTTTGGTTTGCAGGTCCATCGCGGCTGCCTGCATCTGAATGGAGGTTTTTTGACGGGGTTGCTGATACTTTGCCGCGATAGCATTGATCGCCGCCTGAGGGTCAGAGACTTCATCCGCCAGGCCGGCAGACACAGCGCCAGGGCCAAAATACAGCCCCGCCTGCGTATCAATGACGGCCTGCTGCTTCAGGCCGCGATATTCGGCCACCGACCCCGTAAACGTCTCGTACATTTCGTCGATCATGCCCTGGAACATACCCAGCGACTCTTCACTCAGTGGTTCATGTTGGGTGCCGTTATTTTTGTTATCTCCCCGGTAAATGGTGGTGAACGTCAGCCCCATTTTTTCTTCCATCTTCGACGTATCGAGGTGCTCCATGATCACACCAATCGACCCCACGCCACTGGTCTGGCTGACGATGATTTTGCTGCAGGCCGATGCGATGAAATACGCGGCGGAATACGCGCTGTAGTTCACAATCGCCGTGATGGGCTTCGTATCGCGAGACTGATAAATGTAATCGGCCAGCTCCTTGCACCCCACCGCTGCGCCGCCGCCGGAGTTAATATCCAGAACGATTTCGCTTGTTGAGGGGTCGTTTAACGCCGCCTGCAACTGCCCGCGAATCCGCTCGTAGCTGGTCAGCTCGGAGCACATCGCCGTAATCTGCCCCCGGCGTGGAACGAGAATGCCGTGAACGGGGATCACCGCCACCCCGCCGGTGGGCTGGACCTGCTCAGCAGCAGGTGATTTACCCGGATTCAATGCCATCTGAATGGCGGCATCTTCGGTGATCCCCTGAATACGGGGGATGAGCACCGCTTTCACGGAGTCCATTGTTTGCCGCGTCACGTAATGCGGCACGCCAAAGACCATATCTGCTAGGTGCGGCAGGTTAATTAATTTCGTTGTCATGTTGTCTTCCAGGTCATCCCGCGCGGCGGGAAATAATCAGGCTCTGGCCAGAAGGGTTTCGATTTCGGCCAGCTGTTTTGCTGTCGGCGATTTATCGCCAGGAAGGATCTTCGCGCTGTCGACCATATTGAGCGGCGTCAGGTATTTATCCCCGCCGGCAATTGGCGGCAGATTCTCCATACGCCGGATATCGTTAGTGGATAGCCATCCCCACTGGCGGCCCAGCGCATAAGATTCATAGCGTGATTTCTGATCGCCTCGCAGCAGCCCGGAAACATTGAACTCGATGTACAAATCGCGGCGTTCGCTGGGCAGAAGCAGATCGCGCTGCAGCGCACCCTCATGGCGTTTCAGCCAGGCCAGCAGCGTATACATCACGAACTGCAGGCCCTGGTGCTCGATGTTGTTGTTGGTTGCTTTCGCCAGCATCTGCACCATATGTGGCGGGATTTTATAGAGCCGGCAGACCTCTTCCACGCCCCACTGCCGCGACTGTAGCAGCTGCGCCTTTTCGTTATCCTGCGACAGTTGTTTGTAGCTCATGCCCTCCTGCAGCAATGCCACAGAGAACATATTGTGAATACCGGAATGGCGCTCGGTCCATTTCGCCAGCAGGCGATCAATAGCATCCTGGCTTTTAATGGTCGCAGCCTCTTTCGGACGCTCTATCACCCCGCTCATCGTTGTCCCGCGCCGGAATGTCGCGGCCGCATGCTCCTCAACCGCCAGATTCAGCCCCAGAACATCGGCGTTCGTCTGAATTGGGGAACTGCCGATATAGCCATCCAGAGAAAAGACCTTCACATGGTGCATCATGCGCATCGGCAGAATTTCGCCGACTTCCGGGAGTTCGTAATACGGCATACCGTCCGGCCCTTTCAGCACAATGACCTTTTTCGGGTTAATGGGGATCAGCTCTTTCGGGTAGCCTTTTCCGTCCCGTTCGATGATCGAGTAGCAATTTCCCTCAAGCCCCAGCAACCCCTGCTGCTGCTCGAAATACTCGAATGAGGTGTCTTTCCTGTTGGGCTGGGAGTGAATCAGGTCATAAACCGGGTGGTCCGTCGCACGCTGGCGCCCGCCATTTTTATCCCGCCGGTAGAGTTCGCACGGCAGCTGCGCGACTGACTCCGCCAGGAGGGTGACACAGGCCCGGACCGCTGAAAGTCCAAGAGCGGTTTCCGGCGTGATTATGATGCCAGTTTTGCTCTGGCTTGAACGAACCCCGCCCAGCATGGCTTCCCAGAAGCTATTACCCGAGTATTGTCGGCCCCTGAACATCTGGGGTAGGAACATTATTTACCTCCGCCATTGCTGATGCCGGAGGAAAAGGCCCGGGTTGTCATATATGACCAGCCCAGACAAATAATCCCTCCTGTTATCAATCCCACTGATGGAGAAATAAGCCAGGCACCTGCGGATAACAATCCAGCACCAGTGAGGCCGACAATAAAACTCAGAACTGAAATTAGCATGCTATATCTTCCTCATCGTATACGGATGTCATCACTGAACTGTTGAGCATGGCGCGCCCCAGCCCCATCATTAAACCAACCGCACCATCTATCTTGTTCTGCCGCCCTTCTTTCCCGGGACGCACAATATCGTCACTTCCGGGAAGGTACTGGCCGACGATATTGGAAATACACCAGTTCATGACAGGGTGTCCGTCATGATGGAATCTCCCCGAGATGAGCGCAGCCTCAATCTCTCTCATAGGATCACTCATATGGGTAAAATTTTGTCTTATCTCGACAGGCTCAAGCCCCTCTTCCTCAAGCATGTGACGTAATGAAGTCGCGCCATAAGGATCAATGGGGCATTGGGCAATTTTTACGGTATTCCGCAGCTTCAGGATCGTTTCAAATATCAGCCTGTAATCAACTTCGCCACCATCGGTCGGGATCAACTTACCCTGCCGGACAAAGGACTGATAACGTTCTGCGGTACTTTTCAGCGCGGTCTCCTGCGAGTAAATGGTTTCTTCTGGTGCCCAGAACAGAGGAGAAACACAGTAAAAATGTGTTATTCCGTCTATTTCACGACGAAAAACTGGAACCACGGCATTGAGGTCAACTTTCGAGGCCAGATCTATACCCAGCCAGCATTCTTCCCCTTCAAAATCTGACAACTTAAGGTTTTTATCGGCTGCATCCATCCATTTTCTCAGGTCGTAATAAGCTGATTTTGCGCTTACCCAGCGATTGAAATGCTTGGTCAGAATCTTGTTTGTCTGCCCGGGCGTCGACATACCCAATAATTGTTTAGCCCGGAGAAAATCTGCTTTTACCGAAATGCCATAGTTGGGGTTTGCCTTGATTAATGCCTCAGGAGTCGTCCAGTCATCATCGTCATCAAGGCCATAAATCAGCCCAAATATGGTTTCATTTTCCTCGCCATTACGGGTTCTCCGCAGGATCTCGACAACCTGAGTACGCTTTTCATAGCAAGGGGATGTAATGTCATAGCCGGCGGTGGTGATGATCAGTGTCATCGGTTGTTCACGAGCCCCCATACCGGTGGTCATGGTAGTGTAAAGCGCATCAGTAGTATGTTCGTGATATTCATCAATGATGGCGCATGATGGCGAATCACCATCCCCCGGGTCACCGATCACAGGCGCAAAAACCGAACCGTCAGGGCGCGTCATTTTTTTTGCCCAAGGTTTTATCGAGAATTTTTGCCGCAATGCCGGCAGCTTTTTCACCATTTGCAGCGCCGGAGAAAATACCTTCCATGCCTGTTTTTCAGTCGTGGCGCCGCAATAGACTTCTGCACCATGCTCGCCATCTGCACAAAACATATAATTTCCTACAGCAGCGGCAATAGCGGATTTCCCGTTCTTCCTGGGCACCTCGATATAGATTTCAGAGAAACGACGCAGGCCTGTCTTCTTGTGTACCCATCCAAACGGTACGCCAAGAGCGAACTTCTGCCAGGCTTCAAATTCAATCCGGAGTTTACGCCGGGCCCATTCCCCTGAGGTATGAGGCATTTTCTGGGCAAAACGAAGAAATCGTTCTGCTTTGTTTTTATCGAAGCGGTAGGGCCAGTGGGGATCCTTTGCTCGTTCGAGGTCGTCCAGATGTCGCTGACAGGCAAGTACCGTTAACTGACACGCCAGAATCTTCCCGCCAACGATATCCCGCGCATACTGGTTCGCCGCATTGACGTTCGGATAGGTAGCCATCAGTCAAACTCATCGAATTCATTCCCGTCATCGTCCGGATCCTTTTGTCCGCTGGTCATGCGAAGACGACTGAGCGGATCTAACCCCAACAGAGAGCCGAGGCGGGCAAGCTGGGAAACCGAGTCATTCCGGACATTAACTGCAGGGTGTTTTTTCAAGCCCCCCATTTCACTTTCTGAGGTCAGTCCGCTGGCCAGCATTTTTTCGGCTTCGAGCATCAGATGAAAAGCATTGCAGTAAGCCAGCAACAAAGGTGCGTCCTCCAGCTCAAACACCCCTCGGTCGATGAGTATTTTGCTTTGCGTCTTCCACATTCTTATTGCCGCCTCCCCCATTAACTCAGCGGGAGGCGCAATACGTGTTAATTTGCTTTTTTGCCCGGTGGGTAAAGTGGGTTTTCGGCCACCACCGGACGATCGAATTCCTCCGGCCATAAACGTTCCTTTGATAGATGAAACCTTCCGGAAAAAAGTTTCTTATTTCTGGCGTGTAAAAATAGACTTCAACGGGCAGTCCCGAAGCGCGAAAGGGGTCAGGGATTTGCTCCCCCCTACCCCTGGCTGCAGCTGCCTCTGTCGAGGTGGAGGTCGTCATTCCGGCTGCGCCGGCGGCGAATACGGTTCGCATTGCGTGGGCCGGCGTATCTCAGACGTTCAATGAACACCAGTTGTTATACCGGCGATCAGGATCCTGTCTCGGTAGCGGAGCCTCCATCGGCCTGCAGTACGCTTTCTGGTAGCCGTTCATCTAATGGCTGGTTCTCGAACACCTTCATGCCAAACTGACCGATCCAGGTGCTGACTGAGTTGATGTTCCCTGCGATGAAGTCGGTCACCTCGGCGATCAATCCTTTAACGACGACATCCGTACTCTGACGCCAGTAATTCTCAATCGCGACCAGCAACGGATCGGAACCATTACTGACAGATTGTTCACCTACGCTATACGTTTTTTTCTTCGCGCTATCGGTGATACATCGCAGCTGGCTGGTCTGGACGGCCCCAGCCTCTGCAGCGATGACCTGCATCGTCAACGTAGCCACTTTGTTCCCGTCTGCATCAGCGCTGGATGCATAGAACATGGAAAGCGTCAGATCCGTGCGTTGATACATCATTGCTTACCTCCACGACGATGACGTGAACGGCGACCACCGGGAACCATTGTCTGTTGTTCCTGCACCAACTCCCCCTCTAAAGGCTCCTGATCCAGTGCAGGTGATGAAACAGGGGCCGGAGCAATATCATGTGCAATCGTCAGTTTCAGCAGTGGGCGGCCGCCCTGGACATGCTCAAAATGGATGCCATGTACGGCTTCATTCATTCGTGACTGACCATCCGTCTCCAGAACGGTCAAAACACCATCAACGTATTCAATTTTGAAACTCTTCATCGGGTTCTCTCTGTTGCTGTTTTCTTGCTGTGGCAGGTCCAGCACAATGACTCCAGATTAAAGTCATCATCGGTACCGCCATGAGCTTTAGGAATGATGTGGTCGACACTTGAGGCTTTCGTGGCAATACCGTCTCGCCTGCAGTTCTGACAAAGGTATTTATCCCTCTTCATGATACGGGCCCGTTTAATTTCCCACGGTCGACCATAACCACGTTCCTGCCGAGTTTTTCCGGGCTGATAGTTACGCCAGCCATCACCAGCGTGTTGCTGCCTATGCATCTCACAGTATCCTCCGACATCATTGGTCACAGCCGTGCATCCTCTGTGCCGGCAAGGTCGTTTAGCTCGTGGCGGCATAAACATCCTCGAGCATGAGTTGAGGGAGAAGAGTTAAAGCGGCACTGTCGATGGGAAACTCTGAAACGGGCAGCGATGAGCATGACAATCCGTCACACTCAATCGCCACCAGCTTCTCGTCTACGTATGCAATTTTTAAGTTCTTCATCGCGTTACCTTTTGCGAATAAAAAAGCCCCGCAGATGCGAGGCTACTGGTTAAATATCAGGGTGTTACTGTGAAAGCTCAGAGTGTAAGGTTGCGGCTCAGCCTATCTGTGGTGGGACACAGTTAAATATTGTACTTGCAGAGGAATGGCTGATTAGCTCTGCTTAAGGAACTTTAAAATGGAAGAAGAAATTAAATATAACATCGAGGTGGATTGCTCAACTCTGGAGTCTGCAGCAAAAGAAATAAGAGCTCTCAAAGGTCTTCTGGCAACTATGTTTGTTTGCCTTGATCAGGATATGAAGGGTGTCGTAATACATCAACTTTCGCAGATTGATGATGAATACAACCAGAAAAACTTGGAGATGCTAAAGCAAATCCAACATATCCATAACCGACCTTAATAGCTATGGCAGACGGTTACAGGCTGTCTGCCGATCTATTATTTATTTCGATATCTTAATTGTAGTTCCGCAATCTTACAGTCCATAAAGTGTAGTAGTGCCTCAGCAGCATCTAACCGTTTGAATACCTCATCAATGTTTGGCTGCATACCTGAAGCGTATATCTTACCCTGCGTTTGAATGCTCCAAGCACTGACAGAGGTCAGGGTATTATCCGGTTTATAACACTCTGCAGAGGAAATTGCCGCTGAGACTACAAGCTCCTGCAGGTCTGGGCGATCATGTTCCACCACCAGAGATTCATCATTCGCATTGACATCATAAGATAAGGTAAACGGAGCGGTAGCCTTGCCTGATATAACCTTCTCGACCAGCACGCAACCAGACTGAATGACTTTAAATCTGACTTTGACCCCACAGACAATGCCATCATTAATCTGTTGAAGGTTTGTAATAGTGACTTTCAACGTTTTCAAGTTGCTTCTCCTCATTATCTCTTAAAAGGGATATCGTTTTTTTATCCCTTAGAGGGGATAGACGTTCGCACCGATTCGTAAATCCGCTCACAGGGCATTCCTGTTTCCCCTGATTGGTTTTGTCACATATTCTCGTCCAGGATGTCCTCAAGCCATGAAACCGGCTAAAAAAAAGGCCGCATAGATATGCGACCTTTGGTTAGTACCAGTTAGAAAACTAAAATCTCTCAGGAGCCACCCAAGAGAGGCTTTTCTGCTTTTTAACTGACCACTGCCGTTTCGGTGTTGGCTGGCAGTGATAACGTGATGATAGCTTCATTTAAGTTATCGATAGCATTTAAATATCGAAAGAGCTCATTGAACCAATCATTTTCAACTTGCCGGAACATTCAACCAGAGCAACAGGCTTCTATGCTGGTCTTTTGAGAGCAATTATCAGTTCGCCCTAACGAGGCTGGTAACTAACATATTATTCGATGGTTCCTTAGACAGTGACCCATAAATCTAATTGTTTAATGTACCATTGGATG
Organism: Klebsiella sp. PK18; assembly: GCF_057784655.1. Lineage (NCBI taxonomy): Bacteria > Pseudomonadati > Pseudomonadota > Gammaproteobacteria > Enterobacterales > Enterobacteriaceae > Klebsiella > Klebsiella sp. PK18. Next base: position 3,396,418 of record NZ_CM173493.1, read on the forward strand.
GGCACACAAATAACCACACCATCCCCAAAGTTAACAGATTTGATAACACACCCTTGTGGCGGAAAAAATTCCGCACCAGTCTGGGGCCGGATCGAGCGCTCAATGCCGTAACGATAACCGCATGGTAGTTGTGGTAGTAAGTTTACTGTCATGAGTGGCTACTTAGTTAAGAGTGGTTTGAGAACCTATAGTGCATGACACTCCCTGAATTAGATACAAACATTTCTATGCTGAAAGCTTGAATGTCTTGTTTTCAGATTTTTTGTTCACTTAAGGCCACTTATTTCATGTGCTATGCCTGTTACTTACTCACCGCCCGATAGTACGCCTGCCAGCGATACTTATCCAAACGGAGCTGGCGCAGGCATTGAGCGGTTTCTACATCAGACTGTAAATCTTCATCGCTGTCATTCCCTGCGTCACTTGCTTTGCACGGCGGACTCATCAAATCCGGGGATGGAGTTGGCAGCATCGATGGCGTGCTGACGCAACTGCACAGCAGCATCATCAAACCTACACACAGTACGATTCGGAGACTGAACATATTTCACCACGTCGCGGGTTATTGTTTTGTAGATGACCTTACCCGCTTCGTTAGCAGTAGCGGCCTTTTCCTCTACAGGCTTAATGGCATTCTCGGCCTTCTCTCTCTTCTTCGCAGCCTGAGCATTGATGTGATCAGCGTGGGAACTCCATCCCATACGCCATGAAATGGCACAGGACATTAGCAGGATTGCTATTGCGATGATAACGGCGGTTAAGCGACTCATCTTTGCTCCCATAAACACACTTCACGCTCAATTTCCCTCCGGGTAATAAGTCCTTTCCACTGCTTACCTTTGGCATAGGTCCAGCGGCGCAGCTGATCACACGCACCTTTCTGGTCCCCCTGGTTGATTTTGTGAAGCAGAGTAGAGTTCTGGAAGTTCCTGGCTCCGACGTTATAGGCGAATGAGTACAGAGCCCCACGCATTGTTTCTGGGATCGGTTTTTTGATGTAAGGGTTGATCTGCCAGGCGACGGTGTTCAGGTCTTTATTTAGTAGGGCCCGACACTCTGCCTCGGTATAGGTTTTGCCGAGCATGATATCTTTCCCTGTGTGGCCGTAACAAACCGTCCAGACACCTACCACATCCTGATAAGGGTCGTATCGCACTCCCTCAAGCCCATCATTACCCGTCGGGCCAGTGATGAGTGCAGAGGCAATCGCCAGGGCCCCGCCGCCGACCGCCGCAAGAACGCTTTTACGTAGTGTCGGAGACATTATTCACCTCGAGCAGCTTTTCGCCGGTCTTCTTTAATTTTGAAAAACAGATTCGTCAGGTATGTCAGCAAGCCGAATACCAGACTTCCCAGAACACCGATAGCGGCCCACTGGGATGGGGATACTTTGTCGAGCAATTGCAACATCCAGAACCCCGCGTTACCTGCGGAAGTTCCGTAGGCAATACCTGTTGTTAGCTTGTCCATTCGATACATACTCCACCTCCGGGTTAACGGGGTGCTTTGTGCGTGTAGGGGGTCAGGCCCATCGGGCTGATTTAACAACGAGCCGTATCGATGATGGTTCCCGTGAGCCTGAAATAAGAAAGGCCACGCAAAGCGCAGCCTTCAAATGATGTTTACCTTTTCTTTCTGAAGCGCCCTATTGATGGCGTAAAAAAGCCCGCCTGAAGGCGGGCAGAAAGTAGGCATTCCAGGTAGTAACGAAACGAAGGCACTCCTAATAGTCCGAGCTACCGATTTACCAGGAAGCATTCACTTTTGCCGTTACGTTCTATAAACATAGAAGGGCAACCGCAAAAGTAAACCTGCCATAAATCTTAAATATGTTTAGTGGAAGTGTGGTGCCGGGTGCCTCCCGGTGAGCATTTGGTCAGCCACCATGACTCGCGCATACGGTTTAGCAGATAATAACAATGCTGTTTACGCCCCTCCGCATAGGGGGATTCACCACGCCGACAATCTATGATGCTATCACTCTTATCGTCAATAGCAGGCATTCTGTCAAAGGCATCATTTCTATGCCTTTTGCACAAAGTCACGTTTTTCTTGTAAATGACCAGCACCTGCAGACCTCCAACGCCTCGAGGATAACCAGCAGCACATCCATGAGCATGCCAGCCAGTGCCATTCTACAACCAGCACAACGGCAAACAGCGCCCAGAAACTTATTCGACCGGCCCGGCGCAGATACCCAGAGGAAGGCGTCATACTCGCCTGTGGTGAATTTCGCCAGCGAGCGCGCACCGCCTTTGGCGTTGCTCTCGACTTTGGCATAATCCTTTTCCAGCCCCTACATATATTGACAGGATGCATAGGATCCACTGATCGGCTCACGCCTGTTAAGGCTCTGAGGATGATATGCACCGGCACAGGTGCATAGATGAAAAAGCCCGCGAATGTGAGCCATACAGGTTACCGAATTGAATAAGTCAATAGTGAACTTTCATGAACATCTAACGTCTTACCGATAAATTCTGCCAAATCAAGGTAATCACATGAACAAATTTCTTCCGGTTCTTGTCATGATTTGCATCTCCGGGTGTGATGATGCTAGATCTTCTCCCCCACCAATTCCTGACGAGCCGCATGCTAAATACGAAAATCAAGCAGGAACATGGCAACTTATCGAAAAAAAGAAAAATGCCAAAGGAGATGTGACCGAGGTTCTGTTGTTTAATACGGCTGATGGTGAGCTATGCAAAATAGCCACTATCGACGACGACGATAGGCCATCCAATTCCGCTCCCGTCCGCTGTTACTCCGCAAATGACTATGAGACAGACCGAGCACCTCCTGATGGTAATTCCGATATACACAATGACAAAGGTTAGTCAGTTCACACAAATTGGTCATAGCCCACCAGGGCCCCGGCGGTGCTCTTTAACGCGCCGTCGGTGCTGCCACCACTGAGTGGCATCTTCCAATCTGGTTCAGGACTCTGCGCGGAATGGCATTGACGTGTCGCGCAGCACAGCTCTATCCAATAGCCCTGACGGGATTGCAGTTACGTAAAAGGCCCGCGAATGCGAGCCTTTTGAGAATTATGCTTACTTCAACTCATTAATAACGAAATCATTTACGCCTGAACCAAAGGTCAATTAAAAACGTTGCGAGAACTACAAGCAATAGCCAGATTACGCCCTCTGCCAACTCAATGAGATCCACTACTCCACCTTCTTATTCTGTGTTCCTCAGGGTGGATTAAGAACCTAATCAATAAAAATGTAAAGGTTCTGCAACTATTGAAGGGGCACTGGAAAAGAAAACCCCGCAGGAGCTGGGTCTCGATACATTTAGTCACATCCCCTTTCCGGCGCTTATCCCCGGAATACGCATGTAACGCGGTGTTAGCTCTTTAACGAGGCAAGGAGTGATAACAATAATCGTTATCAACTAAGGAAATAAGTTCACAGTATAACCATACTGAAAATCAATCTGTGGAAGCTCGCCACAAATTCGAGCAGATTATGAACAAAAAAACCACTTAGAGAAGCTGGAGGAAAGTCGGCTACCAAGGCAGTAACGAAAGGAAGGTGTACCTAATAGTCCGAGCTACCGATTTACCAGGAAAGCCTTCGTTTTTACCGTTACGTTCGTTAATCATAGACTGACAGACATAAAGAGCTAAGGTTTTGTCATTACAGTCACTATGTTAAGGCATCAGTGTGGTGCCGGGTGCCTCCCGGTGAGCATGCCCCAGTCGGCATGGCCCGCGCTGCATTTACAGGTTTCTGTAACTGACTGGTCGCCCCTCCGCATAGGGGGATTCACCACATCAATAATTTAGGATGCAAACATTCAAAGTGTCAATATCTGACCATACCGCCAGCGCCTCTGCCATAATGTAAGCCAGCAACAGCCCACTTAAATTGTATGCATTCTAATACTTGAAGCTATTGCAAAGCCCTGACTCAATGCAGCACCCACTGATATCAGGTAAATACGAGGTAAGTAAAATGCTATCTACTGATAACCAAAGAATTTCAGAGATTTTTGAACGTTTGGCAGAAATAGCAGCTAAAACTTCCGAATTAACAAGTAATCCCAATCTATCCCCTGCTCAAAAGCAGGCAGCGTGTGACAGTTACTTTCGCGAACATGATCAGTTAACAACCGATGCCCTGAAGATCTTCAAAATATTACTAAAAATCCCCGGTGAACGCTGAAGCCTGTGAGATTACGTATGCAACACGACGATATGACAGGGGTATTGATGCAGCGCATCTCGCGAATACCCCTGTCGTATCGCCGGAAAGCAAAAACCCCGCACGGGCGGGGTCTTCGTTATATTCAGATTGTCGCTTTTTGTCGCTGCCGAGTGGCGCAGCTCTGCCAAGCATAAAGGGATTATCTAACTTTCTGGCCCGTTTTCAATACCAAACAGGAAACATAGCACTTTTTGCTAATCCGCATGAATCGCCTTATGAACGGAAAGGAAAGCTTTTGCTCTGAATATTTCAAGGCACCAGCGCACTCTTTTCCGGGCCTCACTGTCTGTTAACCATGGCGCCACCAGCTGTATTTCCCGTGTTATGTCTGAGATTTTTTTGCGGGTGGTGTAATAGTTAACGCCAACGAGATAAACCGGATCACCCGTTTCAAATATCGCCAGTACACATCGTTCAACAAATTCAACATCATCCTCAGTGATCGCAGCGTCAATGGCGACCGTTGCAGGCTTCGGCCACAAAATGGCATGCGCCCTGCTTAATGCCTGTCGCCCGCGATACCCTTCACTTCTTGCCTGCTCGATTGCTGCCGTAAAGCGTTCTAATGCTTTATCTGACCAGTGATCACCCTTCATTCCTCGCCAGCATGAATGTCCTGATGGTTTACGCGGGGCAGCACCTCCTCTCATCCCTTCCCCCCAAACAGTAAGCAGAGATTTTATCCAGGCGGACTGAATGCCACTAAGGGGAGTGAATCGGCCCAGCCAGCTTTTGCGCGGGGCGGCGGCCACTGTTTCTAATCCTGCACGGTGCAGACGGCGTTGACGTGGTGTCATTCTGTTCTTCTCCTTACTACGCCAGAACGCCGAGCGCGTATGCCCGGTCCAGCAATTTAATAATCAATACCGGCTGGGTGCCGTATTCACGCTCAAAAGCGGCAGGGTCATGGTGCAAAGCACGGTGGTGCTTGCGGCATAATGGGATCGTAAAAATATCGTGGGCCTTGGTGCCTACGCCGCCCTGCCCCCAGCCAATAAGATGATGGGCATCATCTGCAGGCTGCCCACAGCACATACACGGCTGTTTTTTAACCCATGAGATAAAGTCAGCTGATAACCATCGGCTCCGCTTAGGTCTCGCGAATAGTGTCGCCGGTGCAACAGGATCGACGTTCACAGGAACCAGAGGTTTGCCCGGCGTTGTTTTTGCCGTTGGCCTGATTGCTTTTTCGATACGGGGAGAAAGAATGCTGGTGGCCGGTACCGACGGAACGATCTCACTCTCCCTGTAAACAGATTTAATGCCATCGTCTTTAATACGCAGGGATCGGCGCGCCATTTCTTCTGTAATTTCATCGCCAATCCCGGCGCCTACCGCCCACCAGCATAGCTCCGCCAGTGACAATGCTCGCTGAGCGTCCAGCCCAAGCGCGATGCGGGCAGTGTCGATTACCCAGTCAGCGTTATTAACACCGACCAGTTGATCAAGGGTTTGTTCCGTTTGGTTTTTCAGCTCATTATCACAGTGCCAGCATGCGATTATTACACCCGTCGAATGGCGAAACGGGACGAGCTCATGGTGATGGTAATCGGAATGTGCCCACTGACAGTTTTTAACCTGCCGGCGCAACCATGACTCTAGAGCACTAACACCACCAGCCGCAGTGATAACAGCTTTCTTCATGAAAAATGGTCTGAGCCCCATATCATCCCGCAACGGCTGCCGGGCATCAGGAAGACGCCCGCTGGGTATCTTTTTCATGCTTGCCGGCGGTATTTCCACAAGAACCCGGCCGGCACCGAATAACGGCATTAATTCACTACCCGGCTTAAGCAGCACAATTCCAAGATGGCGTGCAATATCCACGTTAAGCAAAGCTCGCATCAGTCCCTCCACATCTTCTGTATGTAGGTCCTGTCAATCCGTGGCGGCTTCTTCGATTCCGGCAACAGCACGCGGATCTCCCACGATGCAAAGTCTCTGGACAAGCTTTTCTCAACCACAAAGTTATTTTTACGGTATCGCTCCACCAGCTCTGTAGCTTCAGCCTCTGAAAGTTGCTCGTGTAAAAACCAACTTTTCTTCATGGCTGATCACCGAACAGTCGTAAAAACTCAATCGCTCTTTCACGCGCGCCGGGTTCTTCAGCGATCATTTCCTGCAGCAGCTGCACGGCGAGCACAGGCTCCTTTCGCCCGACGATGGAAATTCCTCTGGAGACACGGCGAGAGAGTTTTATAAAATTTTTTCTCTCTAACGCACGCAGATGCAACAGGACAGCATTAGACGAGCTAACGCCGGGCATATCGGCCAGTTCAGATAGCGTAGGTGGGTAGCCATGCTGATTGATGTAGGCCACCAGCAGGTCAAAAACTTCCTGCTGTCGAAAAGTTAGTTTTGAAGACGAAAGCAAACCGGCGCTCGATGAAGGAGCACCAGTCTGATGGGATTTTGATACTTCGAGGGGTTGCGTCATGGTTTCTCTCCGTGACGCAGCAGGTATAGGTTGTTCAGGCCTATGACGGGAGTGTAACAGAACCCGGGGGAACCTGGTAACCAACTCCAGACCTAGCCTTTTCAATCATCTGTGAAAAAAGAGAGAGAGTCCCCACGATCTCATCCGGCTGCAGAGGCATAAACGAAACAGTGTCGCCGCGCCGGTACATCAAAGCGCGCTCACACACAGGAAAGGATGTCAGACGAGCAACTATCACCCCATCGTCGCATCTGATAATTGCATAGCCGGTGTTCGGCATTTCTTGTTTTTTACTCACAGCCAAATCCTCAAAATAAACCAGGCAAGCCACTGGACCTCAGCTTAACAAAACCAGTCATCAGCGCTTTCCCAGGTGTCCTGCAGGATTTCCTCTACTCGTTTTTTATCTCCGTCCATTCCACCAAGCACGGTCAACCCATCAGAGCTGGCCCGACGAATCACAAGACTGCAGTTATTAAAGTTTTGCTCCAATCGCCGCAGTAGCTCCTTCTCCAGAGCAGGCACAGCGCCATCCGGCAATTTTTTTTGGCGATCAATTGTGATTTCCACTTTCATAACTAGCTCCTCATGCAAGTACTGTATAAATAAACAGTATACTTGTTAGGTGAAATGTTCAAGCGTTTAATGCCACTTTTCGCTAACCCATGCTCATGTTTAGATTGATCTTTTCTCCACAAAGGACGAAATCCGCTATCACAGGGATACAGTCATTTTTGTGGTGATCAACACCGTTGATAAGAAACGTTGCTACCTCTGGCGTACACTCGAATTTATTAAGATGGTCAGTACACAAGTGGCAACACCCGGTCACATGCTTCTGTAATGTTGGTTTAATTGACGAACGTCTTGAAATGGAATGTGCAGGAGACTTCTGCACTGATGATGCAATGCCCTGGGATGAAACCCGCTCACTTGGTAGTCATGCTGGACCTGTCGAGTCGCTTACCTCGCTTTTAAAGTGGCTGAAACTAAATTCCTGAGCGTCCGCACTTGGCACAATGCGATCCCCCTAAACTCAGCTCGCTGAACATCAAACTCCTGGCATTCATATACCACTAAAACAGTAATGATAATCATTTACATCAACGTGATATATTGAGTATGCTCATAACAAGACATATTTCTCATAGCAGAAGGTAACACTCAGTACGTGAGGAATAATCTGTGGCTGCATTGAGATGCAGCATCAATACAGTTTATGGAGATAAGATGAGAACAATTTCAGTCCGTTCAGTGCTGTTGGCCTCCACTATTACAATATCAACCGTCGTAACGGCATACGCCGATAGTCAATGGGCAGCAGCCACCACGACCTTTCCAGGTAGTATTCGTGCCGGATCTCGGGAAGTTCCTGTTAAGCCCGGAGATCACACGGTGATCACGATTAAGAACCTGCCAACAGGTGCGACTGTCACCATGCTGAATGGTGCTGAAGTCCTTACGCCGAAGCCATTGGCTGCCGATGAGAAGGGAAATCTCACTATTCCACTAAACGTTCCGGCCGACGCTGCTACAGGCCTTCATCCACTCACTGTTATCACGCAAAATCCCGCGAGCGTTTCGCAGGTTATGTTGAAATTGTCCAAGGTTGTTCCCCCGAAAAACACTGAGGCTTTCAGGCTGCAAACAATTCCCGTCGGTGAGCGGGCTTACCAGTCGGCAGTGTCGGCCGATGGGAAGCTCTTCGTGACTTCTGCACGCGGCCCGAAGGATGGTAGCCGGCTGATGAGACTGAACGCAGGAACGCTGGCTGTCGAAGCGGAGGCGACGCTGCCTAAAGACAAAAAGGGAGAGCAGATTGGAGTATTCGGAGTCGGTGTTGATAATGCCCATAACCATGTATGGACGACGAACACGCTTGCCGAGACGGTGACCGTCTATGACGCAAAGACCCTTTCTGTGGTGAAAGTCTTTCCCGAAGGGTCTGTTGTACATCCACGCGATGTTATTATTGATGAAGCCCACAATCGTGCCTATGTCAGTGCAGCGCTGACCGGATTTATCGAGGTATATGACACAAAATCACTTGAACACATCGGTCAACTTGAGTTCGTAGTGGAACATGGCAAAAACATGTTTAACAATACCGATCTTGCCCTTGACAGTGCAGGAGGGAAACTTTTCGGCGTCAGCCGTGATACGCCATGGGTAGGTTGGATTGATCTCAAAACGGGTAAGAGCACGACGGTGAAAGTGCCTGAGGCGCAGGGGGCAACAGACATCACTCGCGATCCGGCGACTGGCCGTCTTTACGTTGCTTCCCAGGAAACGAACAATGTCGTGGTTCTTGATGCGGACGGTAAGGTTCTCGCAGATACTTATATTGGTGCCGGAGGCGTATCTGTCGTCTGGGATCCAGTGACGTCTCAGGTTTTCGCCGCCACGCGTGCAGGTGGAACCGTTGCTGTTCTGAACAAGGACGGTAAACTGGTCGCTAATATTCCGATGGATGAAACACCAAACCACCTGACTGCCGCGCCTGATGGCGCCGTTTATGTGGTGTCGATGTACGGCGCTGTCGGGGACAAAACTCAAACAGGTTCAGTGACGAAAATCACCCAAAAAAAATAGCGACTTCTTTATTCGCGGGCAGACCGGCCTGACATTATTATTTACCCCCTTCCGCCCGTGGAGCGGGAGGGGGTATCCGGCATACCTGCCCAGTATTCACGTATTCATCCTCGATGCTGATTGATGTCCATTGCGATCCCCAAATGCAACCCGAATCTTTCCGCACGCAAGTCTCTAAGAGGCTGCTTTGAGCGAGAAGCGGAAGTGAGAATTTGTCATGATTACCCGGATGCAGGACGAGCATCGGCCTCTGATAATCAATGGAGAGCAGGTCAGGATGACCAGTTCCCTTCTTATTTGTATATTACGGGCAGGCGAGCATACGTATTTACTTAATACTCGTTCACTTTAAGGCTTCGTCTCTGCCGTGATACCAGGTTTCAAAAGCATCAGGGGTCATCGGTTTGGCAAAAAAATAGCCCTGAACTTCATCGCAGCCCAGCCTTCTTAAAATATCAACGGTCCTGGCGTCCTCGACTCCTTCGGCCAGAACGATATAGTCGAGCTGCTTGAGGAGTGTGATAACGTTGCGAACAATGATGCGGCTGGCATTGTCGCCAGCAACCTTACTCACAATAGAGCGGTCAAGCTTGATGATGTCCATCGGGATTTGTCGCAGGTAATTAATGTTGCTGTATCCGGAACCAAAATCATCCAGAGATATTTTAAATCCGCGTTGTTTGAGCATGTCCAGGCCGATAAGTGCAGCGGGGCTTTCCAGCATCTTCTCGGTTTCCAGACACTCCACCCCCAGCAGGGCGGGATCCAGACGCGCGTCCAGCATTTTCTGTTCCAGCTCATCGCAGAAATCTGGTCTTGAAAAATCACTGGCAGCCAGATTAATCGACACAGGTAAAGAAACTCCACGGCTTTGCCAGGCACTCAGTTGCACAATCGTGTGATCGATAACCCATGCTGTGAGTTCACGCATCAGGCTGGTCTTTTCGACCAGAGGAATAAACACACCCGGCAACACTTCGCCGTTTTTAGGATGTTGCCATCTAAGCAAAGCTTCGGCTCCCGTCACACGCCCTGTCACCAGTGAGATTTTCGGCTGATAAACCAGATATAAGCCCTGGTTTTCTTGTAGCGCTTGTCTAACTTCAGTAAGAAGGCTGAAATCAGTCTTCTTACGGCTATCCAGTGCGTCATCATAAACTGTAAACCGGCGCCCCTGACTTATCCCTTCATGCAATGCGCTGACTGCACGGCGCAGTATTTCATTCGATGTCAGAGATTTATCGCAAAGCCCGGAGTCACCCATGTGAATATCCAGATCAAGGGGAACTTCAGGGGTAAACCTGGCCTGGATCCCCTGAAGGCTTTGAGAGATATCTTCTAATGTCCGAGTTTTTTCCTTATGGGTAAAAAAGGCAAATCGTCCAACTGCCACGGCGTAGAGCGGCCCTTCTAAAGGCAGGCGGATCTGCAGCTCTGCGACCATATTACGAAGTAGATTTTCTACGGCTGTCATACCGAGGGAGCGAGCCATTTCGTAGGCTAATGGCATATCAATACAATCAATAATGACGAGCCTGAATGCGCCTTCAGTTGAAACCTCTATATCCTTCAGCAGTCGCTGCCGGTTTGGTAATAGCGTGACTATATCGAGGTAGCCGACGGAGTGCCACGAGGCCAGAAAATCCGATATAAGTCCTGCAATCTTTTCAAAAAGATCGAGCTGCTCGTCTGAAAGTTCCCTGGGCTGAGTATCGAGGATACACAAGGTACCTATGGGTACTCCATCCTGGGTTTTAAGTGGGCAGCCTGCATAAAAGCGAATGAATGGAGCCTCTTTCACCGCGTGATAGTCACGAAAGGTAGGGTGCTGATGAGTGTCATGACAAATGAATGTCTTACTCTGTTCCTGGGTCTGTACGCAAAATGCCTCGCTCAGGCTGATTTCCGTGACGGCAACATTTTGGGCTGATTTGATGTATTGCTTTTCTTCATCGAGAACAGAAACAAAGCCCATCGGCATGTTCAGCAATTGGCATATTAGATGAGTATATTTTTTTAACGCATCATCCCGGCCCTTGTCAGGATTTTTCAACAAGTCGATTGCCGCAAGTCTTTTACTTTCATCTCTGCTGAGATCGGTCAACATGGCAAGACATCCTCCGGCGCAATAGGCTTCTGGTTATTCCACACTCAAAGGTAGCATGCATCATTCTTCCAATGGCATATGGTAATACATACGCTGTGACCTGCATAAACTTTCACATTAAAATGTTTCCAGTTGATTGTCTCCCGGAAATGTCGCCCCCGGCTGCCCAGTAATCCATTTGCTGGTTGTGTTTGTGTCAGTAATGTCCGCTCCTGGCACTCAGCGGACATCTCAGCTTTGCCTCATCCCGGAATATTTGAACTTAGCTTTAACATCCCGTACCAGATGCTGTTGATTCCATTTTAGGCATAATCAGCACCTCGTCGCATTGCGCAGGCAGCGGTTACGCATTTTGGCAAGCAACCAGAGTTCGTTTGCTGTTGTAGTCATCCCAAGCATCGATGTGTAAACAGTCGCAGCCCGGCGCCACAGCTTTTTGTCTTCCAGCGTCTTCGCCAGGGACAGTGCGTTTTGGACTTTTTTCACATCCTCTTCAGATAATGGTGTTGCAGTCTGCGGCAGGGCAACATCGGGAACCTCAACGCCTGCAACAACCCGGTAGACATACTGGCAACCGTTATGGGTACGATGGAGTTTTCCCGCGGCATGGAGTTGCCGCAGCAAGTTACCTGCTGTACTGGCTTGCAAGTCGAGCGCATCGCAGACATCCTGCAGGACGCATTCTGGCGTCCGGCTAACGATGGCAAGCACCATCTGTGCTTTGGTTACTTTGGTTTTTGATTGTTTGGCCATGGTCAAAACTCGTTTACTTGGTTAAACCTGCCGCCTTGCGGCGTTTGTACTCTTCCATCAGAATCTGTGCTGGCGTCGGTCCCGCTGGATGTCTCGGTGCTGCCAACTGCTGACGAATTGGCGGAATCGAAAACCCGTTAGCCAGGTGTTTGGTCCATTTCGTAAGTAAGTTTTCTGCCAGTTTTTTCAGCTCTCCCTCCGTCAGGTTCCTCTCAACTCCGGTTCTGCGCATCTCAATGCAAATGTGATAGAGAACATCCTGTTTCCATGGGTATTTGTCGCTGCCCGAGTATCGGTAAGACTCATTCCTCCAGCGCTTGTATTCCGCCATTACAGATTCGGATGTCAGATTGAACGGGTTAGCACCGCTGGCAGATACCAGAGCAACGAATTCAGCCAGATCCGGTGGCCATGTGTTACCCGCGGCGCAGCGCTCCATGCACTGACTGCAGACCAGAGTAATCTGGGCTTCACTCATCGATCCAATCTGGGCAATCCACATATCCGAGGGCGCCGCCCCGTTCTTCTGGGTCCACCGGTTCGAAAATATTTCCCCCATGACTGTCCAAAGCCGCCATGCCGTATCCGCCGCCAGCAAGTCCGTTTTGCTTTTCCCAGCGTTCTCTGGCTGCCTGAATTTCCTGAACTGCCCGGGATGCGGTGTTAACTGGTTGAATTCCTGCATGGTCTTTTCCTCCGGTTGCTGGTTGTGGTTTAGATTTGGCTCTGGCACTTATCACGCTGCGGGCAAATTTCTGCTCCCACTGAATCTGAGTGAACACTTTCCCCTCGGATTTCCAGTACGCGGTGAACTCTGCCAGCTCTGTCGGCAGGTATGCCGGTTCGGGAAGCGCTATACCCCAGGTAGCAGCCAGTCGCGGCCAGTCCTGTGACGGCAGCCAAAGGTCGTGCATGGCGAATTTCCCGATCGGAATATCCACTCCAGGCAGATACTGAGGTTGCTGGGGAAAATTTCTCTCCTGCGCATAGAGAGTGGGGTTTGATCCTTTTCCTTTCCCTTCCCTTCCTTTTCCGTCAGTGAGTCCTCCATGAGGATTCACTGAGTCCTCACTGAGCCCTCCTTGATTAGGGACTCTCTTTTCTTCCTTTCCTGCCTTAGACTCAGTGAATTCTGGCGGAAGAGGTATTTTTGAGGCCGAAGGCCTGTTTATTTTTTGATGCTTAAGGAAACCTTTAATCTGCAAATAGCAGACATCATTCACTGAATACTCAGTGAGTAATCCATGAGTAATCAGTTCCTGTATTAGTGGTTCGCAATCGAGCGCGTCCGCAGGGAAGATTTGCATCTTCAACCGTTTTGGCGAACGCTCAAGGCATCCCATATCGTTGGCGAAGTTGAACAACCCGATAAACAGGAGACGCGCTGGAATTGAACATTCCACCACCTTCTCATCTGTCCAGAATTCAGGTTTAACTGTTCTGATGCGGGCCATCTGAAACCTCTTATTAACCAGCTGGTGCTGGTGGTCATTGTCAAAACTCGATTAAAAAAATTGCGGCGCTACGGCGCTGATGCTCGCCAGTAGTGGTCCCGCCGCATCTGCAGGGAGCATGTTAAAAAGTGCAATTGCAGCTTCCCGTATTTCACGCTCTAGTTTCTGCAGAGGTGCGCCAAGTAACTTGGCCTGGTGCGCTTCGCTGCATTCTTTGATTGCATTGGCCACCAGCTCAGTTTCAGTTAAGCCATGTTTTAGGCCATGTTTGCGCGCGATCTCTATCGGCATTGCATCAGCGATCGCCGCCGAAAGCTGGATGACATAACTGGTGTACTTCTCTGAACCGCCCTCGTTTTTCAGGTAGCGATACAGATTTTGTTTATTGACGCTGATACCGCGCCCGTTTTGTTTCTCCCACTGTTCGGCCACCAGCTGCGCGACGTGGTCTTGCGCACGCCCAGGTAATGAGGACTCCCATTCCTGAACGGCGGCCAAAATGGCTCGGCATTTCTTGCCGTCACGCCGACGGGGCAAATACTGATTTTCCGTTTTCAGTTGCATACTCATCACCGGAGTATGATTTTCAAAAGAGGTGGTTTGCATGGTCACTCCTTAGGTATTCCATCCGTCGGATTCGGATATAGATCAGGACGTAATTCATGAGGCGTAACGCCCGTTGCATTAAAAACCTGTAAAACTCGCGATGAAGGCACAATACCTTTTGTTTTCCACTGACTTACTGCCATGCCGCTTACTCCAAGCGTTGATGCTAATTTATTGGCTGAGCCAGCTACTCGAATTGCGTTATCAAGGGCTGTCATATCTATCTCCTCGTTAAGTTAGGCATAATAAAGCATAGGTTTATATTCAATGCAAATTTTTAATTTATTGTGACTATAAACTAAACCTTTACAATGGGCTTATGAAAAACACTGAAGAACTCAACAACCAACTGATTGCTCGTTTGGAAGAAATTACTCAAAGAGGGATCAGCAAGGCGGATATGGCTCGCATTGCTGGAGTTACACCTCAAGCGGTGAATGGGTGGTTTAAGAAAGGAGTAATCAGTAAAAAGTCCGCAATTGCCCTCGCGGAAGCTGCCAATGTGTCTGTAACTTGGTTGCTTGGAGAGAAAGTATCTGAAGATTCAGGCCTCAAGCCAAATGAGAGCAAAATGTTACGTCTGTTTAGGCAGTTACCTGAGGCTGAACAAGAGAGAATGATTGATACGTTTGAAGTCCGCCTAAAAGAAATCGATGATTATGTTGAGAAATATCTCCGTGGTCGATTTAAGGCTAGCGACACTAACTAACATCTCTGATCTCACCCCATGAAACCGGCAAATGCCGGTTTTTTTTTGCCTGCCGCGCAGCCTCAATCACTCCAACAGCTCCCCTGTCTCGATTAAAGCAAAAGTTTGCATCTGCATAAATCCAATGTTGACATCAAACATAAACCAATGCTTTAATCATTCCATCGCAGCAAGTCATCGAGGCAGGAAGCCCACGAAGTAGCTGCCGGCGGCATACGAAACACCGGATGAGATGACAGCAATATCAATCGCAGCAGGTTCAACGTTCGGCTGCCCGGCCTTAAGGGAAAGAAATGAGTATGGATAAAGCATATGAAGACTATTTTGAAAGCCTCTCTGAAGGTGAGGAGGCGCTGAGTTTCAGCGAGTTTACCGCGGCGCTTTCAGGTAAGCCGGCAGACTGCGCCTCTTCTGAAATGTAATGGAAATCCTGCGCGCTTCGTGGTGGTGAATTGCAGGGTGAAAAAGCTCAATCGTGAAGATCAGCGTCACGACACCACCGACGAAGCGCGTCGAAGTAGTGAAAATAAAAAATCAGGGTTTGCAATGCGGTGAATGCGGCTATGCGCACGCGACACAGTTAAAAAAGTAAACATGGCGGTTATTCACACGTTGTGGGGAAAAAGTTGTCGGCGGTAGTTGTTAACTGGCTGCCGTCACCGGGAGGCACCCGGCGCCGCATTGCAAAACCACATCCTAATACTGAGTTAACTGGAGATAACTATGAAGGATTTTGCCCGAGTACCTACCGGGAACCAGGCGACCCGCCTGAACTGGTTCGAGGTGAGACTACGCCAGCTGTGTTACTTGCTGGCGCAGAAAGGAAACCCTGAGGCTGAGGCATGAATACCCTGTTTGCCCTTGTCATCAGCGTTTGTGCTCTCACTGGTGAATGCTCTGATGTTCTGATCGGTGTTTATCCATCAGAGGCCAGTTGCAACAGCAACGCCGATGAACAAAAAGTACAGGGCCAGTGCCTCCCCTACCGAAATGCACAAAACATGGCTGACGACCAACAGCCTGCAGCGAGTTTTTGAATCGAGTTTTTACCAATGGCCGTTACGGCCGGAGAAGTGATTATGGAATTTGGAATGAAACGCGTTCTGGCATCTGTCCAGGCCGCCGCCACTTTGAATAAGCTCTATGACGGCTCGCCCGTTTCACTGACGGCCATCAGTAAAGAGTCAAAGCTGTCTACTTCATACCTTGAGCAGATCTTCAAAAAGCTGCGGGCGGGTAACCTGGTAATTTCACAGCGTGGCCCAGGTGGTGGTTATAGCCCCCGCGGCGATGACATCACCGTTACAGAAGTGATCACTGCGGTATCTAAACTGCCAGCCCATAAAACTTTTGAGCCTATCCTGCGAGCGCTTGACGACGTTCGCGTATCACAGCTGCTGCGGGCCGATTCGCCAGCCCCATAAAGCACAAAACCCGCGCAAGGCGGGTTAAGTACCCGGTCAGCCGACCAAAGCTTTCCGGAATCGAGTTTTGACCAATGACCACCACCAAGGCGGCTGCCATCAGCTGCCGGGTATCTTACAATCCAAAGGAGCCCAAACGCAATGAACAACTACCCGTATCTCATTAAAGCGAAGGCAAAAGCAAACGAAGCGAAAAGTCTCTTCTGCTGGTTCTCTGCTAAATCCGATTCTCGCGCCGAGCGCAAAATCCTGGACATCCTGGAAGACGCTGAAATTAACGTTGGCCGCGGCGCCAGCCATCAGCTGCCGATCCGCACCAACTGGCTCATCGTTGATGACTTACCGGAAGAAGGTGTACTGGATGACACCTGGTGCGATCGCTACGAGCTTGGTGGTGAAGACGGGCTGACATGGCAAAAAATCGTTGCGCCAGCGGCTGCTGAACCACAGCCCTCCAGTAAACCAGAAAACGATATCTCTCCTGCAAATAGCGATGAAGAGGACTATTCGAACAATGAAGAAGCACTCTTCAACCTGGCGGAAATGTCATTCCGCACGCAGCTGCTTGCCCAGTATATGGCCGACGAGCGTCACGTGTATCACATTAGCATTCCTCATCGTAACCGCCTTTCAGCGATGGAAATGGATACGGATAATCACGGTGTGCAGAATCTGCTGCTGACGGCAGAAAATATTCCGGATCTTAAAAAATATGATATGCCTGGCCTGTGGAAATTTACCAGTGCATTTAAGAGCGTATTTCCTGTGGGGAAACGCCATGAGCTCGGCAAGCAAATTCAGTTCGCCAAATTGTGGCTTGAAACGTCGCACATTGACCGCGGGATCCTTACAAAGGAATGGGCTGCTGGAAACTATATCACCTCAATAAACAAAACCGATGCCGGCGCCAATGCTGGCGGCGGTAACAAAACTGACCGCAATCCGGATTATCAGCATTCGCTGGATACTCTGGATATAGAGATCGCTCTTGCAACGATGCCTATGGATTTTGACATCTATAATTTTCCGGCATCAGTCCACCGCCGCGCGAAGGAAATAGTACAGAAGAAAGAAAGTCCATTTAAAGAATGGTCTGCAGCATTACGGAGCACACCAGGCATCCTTGATTATTCCCGTGCAGCGATTTTTGCACTGATCAGGGAAGCATCCAGTGGAATAACTCCTTTTCCAGATCGGTTGCGTGGCTACATCAACGCGAATCTGACTGAACATAAGCATGATACCCCGAGCGCTGAGACGCTTACCAAGGCGGGACATATTCCATCTGCTGCAGTCACACTGGATGCAACAAACCAAGTAATCGCCGGAGAGGATAGCAGCGCAAAACTGGAAACACTCTCCTCCGACATTAAAGCAGTTGGTGCCGAACTGGTAAAAGAGGCTCAAAAGCAACGTCCGGACGCTAATCAGGTTCTGGCCGCCGAGCGCGGCGAATATGTTGAAGGGGTTAGCGACCCTACGGATCCGAAGTGGGTAACCGAAGACCTTACCAAGACCAGGCAGCCTGAAGTTTCAAAAATTGGGGACGGAGTATTTTCCATTGAAGGTCTTGTTGACGTTACGGGCAAGGTTAACCAAAAAGAAAAAACAGATGAAGTTGTTCATCAAACGGATTCTGTAGATATTGAATCCGGTCATCATAATAAGGAGGAAGATCAGCCAATTGATTATGTTCACGTTATGGTTGATCTGGAAACCATGGGTAAAAAACATAACGCCCCTATCGTCGCTATTGGTGCGGTTGTTTTTGACCCGGCAACCGGCTCTATTGGAGAAAGTTTCTATAAAGTCGTATGCCTTGAATCCTCCGTGAACTGGGGCGCCGTAATCGATCCATCTACTGTTATCTGGTGGCTTAAGCAGTCCTCCGAAGCACGCTCTGCGATCGTAAATGATGATGCTATCCCGTTGCAGGATGCATTACTCCAGTTCAGAGAATTTGTTTCTGATAATGTCGCTGGTGGGAGCAAAAAGGCGCAGGTATGGGGTAACGGTGCGTCATTCGACAACTCTATTCTGCGTTCTTCTTACGATTGCATTGCTGAAGATTATCCGTGGGAATACTGGAACGATCGGGACGTACGAACAATGGTAGAGCTCGGCCAGGCCATTAGCTTCGACCCCAAAACAACGATCCCGTTTGAAGGGTCTCGTCACAATGCCCTCGCTGATGCTATTCATCAGGCCCGCTATGTATCAGCGATCTGGCAGCGAATAATTGCCGGCAATCAGGTGCTGCAAAAATTGATGCAAAACTGATTTTGTATTTTCAGATACTGGCCCAGCAATGGGCCATGATGAGGTAAAACATATGCTCCAGATGTTAACCCTTGAAGAGTGGGCAAACGAGAAATACAGAAGCAATCCTCCAAGTGTTTCCACTCTCAGGAATTATGCTAAACAGAATATGTTTTCTCCCCCAGCCAAAAAAGAAGGTCGATTCTGGCGCGTCAGGGAGGATGCTGAGTTGGTCGGTACATTGACCACTCCTGTAGTAAAGAAAAGCGACCCTGTTCTTTTGCAGAGGATTTTGAACGATGGCTGCCAGACCACGTAAAAATAATATATCTATTCCAAATTTATACCCGCTCTTCAGCAGAAAGGTTAATAAAGTATATTGGCGTTATAAGCACCCGATAACTGGTAAGTTTCATAGTCTAGGAACAGACGAAGCAGAGGCCACGGCAATAGCTATTGAAGCAAATAAAAGACTGGCGGAACAACAAACCCGCCAGATAATGGCAATCACTGACAGAATTTCCACCAGCTCAGGAAAATCAATATCAACTAACACCTGGCTTGAACGTTACTGGAAGATTCAGCAGGAAAGATTGAAGTCCGGAGATATTAAAGAAAACACTATCAAACAAAAAGCAAAACCAGTATCTCTGCTTAAGGAACGGGTAGGAATGAAATTAATATCCGCTGTCAATGTTCGAGATGTTGCGCAAATTCTTGATGAATATTTAGCGGAGGGACAACCCAGAATGGCTCAGGTCATTCGCTCTGTCCTAATAGATGTTTTTAAAGAAGCTCAGCATGCGGGAGAAGTACCTCCTGGTTATAACCCTGCACTAGCAACTAAACAACCTCGTAGAAAGATCACTCGCCAGCGCCTCACTCTTGAGGAATGGCAAAAGATTTTTGATATAGCCGATGAAAATCACAAATACATGGGGAACGCCATGCTTTTAGCCATAGTAACAGGACAGCGACTAGGTGATATATCCCGTATGAAATTCTCGGACATCTGGGACGATCATCTACACGTTGAGCAAGAGAAAACCGGAAGCAAAATCGCTATACCATTAGCTCTGCGTTGCAACGCAATCAACTGGAGCCTCCGAGATGTAATCAGTCGTTGCCGGGATTATGCAGTAAGCCCTTATTTGGTTCATTTCTTTAGAACCACCTCACAGGCTGAGCGAGGAGCACAGGTGAAACCCAGAACACTGACCATGAATTTCAGCAAGGCAAGAGACAGTGCAGATATTGACTGGGGACAAGGTACACCGGCAACTTTCCATGAACAAAGATCGCTTTCCGAGCGGTTATATAAAGCCCAAGGTATAAACACGAAAGATTTACTTGGACATAAAACTCAACAACAAACGGATAGGTACCATGATGATCGTGGGAAGGGGTGGACAACGGTGGCCTTATGAGGTTTTTCGGGAGGGGTTTTGATAACTTGTTTTGATAAAATTTTGATAACCGTTCGAAAACTAATAATAAAAACGGGAACCACCAGGTTCCCGTTCTGACATAATCTGGGGGCCAGATTACATGTTCGCGATAATCGCGTCGCCAAACTCTGAACATTTCAGCAGTTTAGCGCCTTCCATCAGACGTTCAAAGTCATAGGTCACGGTCTTGGCGGCGATAGCACCTTCCATGCCTTTGACGATCAGGTCTGCGGCTTCGAACCACTGCATGTGGCGCAGCATCATCTCTGCGGACAGGATGATGGAGCCCGGGTTTACTTTGTCCTGGCCGGCATACTTCGGCGCAGTACCGTGAGTCGCTTCGAACAGCGCGCACTCGTCACCGATGTTGGCGCCCGGGGCGATACCGATACCGCCAACCTGTGCCGCCAGCGCGTCAGAGATGTAGTCGCCGTTCAGGTTCATACAGGCGATAACGTCGTATTCCGCCGGACGCAGCAGGATCTGCTGCAGGAACGCATCGGCGATCACGTCTTTCACCACGATCTCTTTACCGGTGTTCGGGTTCTTGATTTTCACCCACGGGCCGCCGTCGATCAGCTCGCCGCCGAACTCTTCGCGAGCCAGCTGGTAGCCCCAGTCTTTGAACGCGCCTTCGGTGAACTTCATGATGTTGCCTTTGTGCACCAGGGTGAGGGAATCACGATCGTTGGTGATCGCGTATTCAATCGCGGCGCGAACCAGGCGTTTGGTGCCTTCTTCAGAGCACGGCTTGATGCCGATGCCGCAATGTTCCGGGAAGCGAATTTTCTTCACGCCCATCTCATCGCGCAGGAATTTGATGACTTTGTCTGCTTCAGCAGAGTCGGCTTTCCACTCGATACCGGCATAGATATCTTCTGAGTTTTCACGGAAGATAACCATATCGGTCAGTTCAGGGTGCTTAACCGGGCTCGGGGTGCCCTGGTAGTAACGTACCGGACGCAGGCAGACGTAGAGGTCCAGCTCCTGGCGCAGCGCCACGTTCAGAGAACGGATGCCGCCGCCGACTGGGGTGGTCAGAGGACCTTTGATAGCAACGCGGTAGTCACGAATCAGATCGAGGGTTTCAGCTGGCAGCCAGACATCCTGGCCATAGACTTGGGTCGATTTTTCACCGGTGTAAACTTCCATCCAGGAAATTTTACGCTCGCCCTTATAGGCTTTCTCAACGGCGGCATCAACCACTTTCAGCATCGCTGGGGTAACGTCAACGCCGATACCGTCGCCTTCAATGAACGGGATAATCGGATTGTGAGGGACGTTCAGTTTGCCGTTTTGCAGGGTGATTTTTTGACCTTCCGCCGGAACTACTACTTTGCTTTCCATTAACCTCTCCTTCGAGCGCTTCTGGTTCTGCTCTTCCCTCTTCACGCGAGCCTGGTGTTGGCTGAGTCGGCCAGCTCCAGCGTACCGGGTTTTCCCGCTAAGCGGAGCTATCGCGTCCGTGTCGCCTTCCTGCCTGTAGTGCGAATCGGTTTGAGCAATTTTTTGTTAATAATTTGTAATGAGCATGTCAATACTACCTGAATGTTTGCGTCCATGAAAGGCATTCGTAATTAGGCTATAATGCGGCAATTGATAGAGCCTGAAAATACCATGCAGAAAACTTCATTTAGAAAACATCGCGTTGAGCGATTCAGCACACAACAAGTCACCAGACAACGTAAAGAACGCCAGCCAAAAACTGTGATCTTGTTCAATAAACCCTATGATGTGTTGCCGCAATTTACCGACGAAGCCGGGCGCAGCACGCTGAAAGATTTTATCCCCGTGGCGGGCGTCTACGCCGCCGGTCGTCTTGACCGCGACAGCGAAGGGCTGCTGGTGCTGACCAACGATGGCGCGCTGCAGGCGAAGCTAACCCAGCCGGGTAAACGCACCGGCAAGATTTACTACGTCCAGGTGGAAGGCGAACCCACCGCCGAGGCGCTGGCCGCGCTACGCGACGGCGTCACGCTCAACGATGGCCCCACCCTGCCTGCAGGCGTGGAAGTGGTGGAGGAGCCCGCGTGGCTGTGGCCGCGCAACCCGCCTATTCGCGAGCGCAAATCGATCCCCACCCGCTGGCTGAAAATCACCCTTTACGAGGGACGTAACCGCCAGGTGCGCCGGATGACCGCCCACGTCGGCTTCCCCACCCTGCGTCTGATCCGCTACGCCATGGGCGGCTATACGCTTGACGGGCTGGCCAACGGCGAATGGCGTAAAGCCGAATAACTAGAAAGGAAAAGCGATGTTTAAACCTCATGTCACCGTTGCCTGCGTGGTTCACGCCGAGGATAAATTCCTCATCGTCGAAGAGACCATTAACGGCAAAGCGCTGTGGAACCAACCGGCGGGCCACCTGGAGGCCAATGAGACGCTGCTGCAGGCCGCCGAACGCGAACTGTGGGAAGAGACCGGCATTCGCGCCACGCCGCAGCACTTCATTCGCATGCACCAGTGGGTCGCTCCCGATAACACCCCGTTTCTGCGCTTCCTGTTCGCCATCGAACTTAGCGATCTGTGCGCCACCGAACCGCATGACAGCGATATCGATCGCTGCCTGTGGCTCAGTGCTGAGGAAATTCTTAACGCGCCGAATCTGCGCTCGCCGCTGGTTGCCGAAAGCATTCGCTGCTATCTGCAGGACCCGCGCCAGCCGCTGTCGCTGATTGGCGCATTTAACTGGCCGTTCACAGGGGGTGAATGAACGGTGAGCGCGTGCTAGAATACGCCGCCTCGAAGTTCAATGTAGCGAGTATTTCCATGTCAGAAAGCCAGAAAAAAGTGATCGTCGGCATGTCCGGCGGCGTCGACTCCTCGGTCTCCGCGTACCTGTTGCTGCAGCAAGGGTATAAGGTGGAGGGCCTGTTCATGAAGAACTGGGAGGAAGACGACGGCGAGGAATACTGCACCGCCGCCGCCGATCTTGCCGATGCGCAAGCGGTCTGCGATAAGCTGGGCATTGAACTGCACACCGTTAACTTTGCCGCCGAATATTGGGATAACGTCTTTGAGCTCTTCCTGGAAGAGTACAAAGCTGGCCGCACGCCGAACCCGGATATTCTGTGCAATAAAGAGATCAAGTTTAAAGCCTTCCTCGAGTTTGCCGCCGAAGACCTCGGCGCCGACTACATCGCCACCGGGCACTATGTGCGCCGCGCCGATGTCGACGGCAAAAGCCAGCTGCTGCGCGGCCTCGACGGTAACAAAGATCAGAGCTACTTCCTCTATACCCTTAGCCACGAGCAGATTGCCCAGAGCTTGTTCCCGGTGGGTGAGCTGGAAAAACCGCAGGTGCGTAAGATCGCCGAAGAGCTGGATCTGATCACCGCGAAGAAAAAAGATTCCACCGGCATCTGCTTTATCGGCGAACGTAAATTCCGCGATTTCCTTGGCCGCTATCTGCCGGCGCAGCCGGGCAAAATTCTCACCGTCGACGACGAGGAGATCGGTACCCATCAGGGGCTGATGTACCATACGCTGGGCCAGCGTAAAGGGCTGGGCATCGGCGGCACCAAAGAGGGTAGCGAAGATCCGTGGTACGTGGTGGATAAAGACGTTGAGAATAATATTCTTATCGTCGCCCAGGGCCATGACCACCCGCGCCTGATGTCCGTCGGCCTGATTGCCCAACAGCTGCACTGGGTTGACCGTGAACCGCTGCAGGGCACCCTGCGCTGCACGGTGAAAACCCGCTATCGCCAGACCGATATCCCCTGCACCGTCACCGCGCTGGATGAAGACCGTATCGAAGTTCGCTTCGATGAGCCGGTCGCGGCGGTCACCCCGGGCCAGTCCGCGGTGTTCTATCTGGGTGAAGTGTGCCTCGGCGGCGGAATTATTGAACAACGACTGCCTCTGCAGTCCTGAACGCGCGTTATTTCCGTCGGGACGAACCTCCCCGACGGCTGACAAGGAGTATGTGTGGCGAAGAATTACTATGACATCACGCTGGCGCTGGCTGGCGTTTGCCAGGCGGCACGACTGGTTCAGCAACTGGCGCATCAGGGACATTGCGACAGCGATGCCCTGCATGTGTCGCTGAACAGCATCATCGACCTCGATCCCGAGTCGACGCTGGCGGTGTTCGGTGGCAGTGAAGCCAATCTTCGCCTCGGCCTTGAAACGCTGCTCGGGGTGCTCAATACCAGCAGCCGTCAGGGCCTCAATGCTGAACTGACGCGCTATACCCTGAGCCTGATGGTGCTGGAGCGCAAGCTCGCTGCCAGTAAAGGGGCGATGGATACGCTCGGCAACCGCATCGCCGGCCTGCACCGTCAACTGGAACACTTTGACCTGCAGTCCGAAACGCTGCTCAGCGCCATGGCAGGCATCTATGTTGACGTGATAAGCCCGCTGGGGCCGCGTATTCAGGTGACCGGTTCGCCTGCCGTGCTGCAAAGCCCGCAGGTGCAGGCGAAAGTTCGTTCAGCGCTGCTGGCGGGTATTCGCGCCGCGGTGCTCTGGCATCAGATGGGCGGCGGACGTCTGCAGCTTATGTTTTCCCGTAATCGTCTGGTTAACCAGGCAAAGCAAATTCTTGCTCATTTAACCCCGGAGTTGTGATCTATGGAATTATCCTCACTGACCGCCGTTTCCCCTGTAGACGGCCGCTACGGCGATAAAGTCAGCGCGCTGCGCGGTATCTTCAGCGAATTCGGTTTGCTGAAATTCCGCGTTCAGGTGGAAGTACGTTGGCTGCAAAAACTGGCCGCCCACGCAGCGATCAAGGAAGTTCCTGCTTTTGCTGCCGACGCAAACGGTTTCCTTGACAAAATCGTCGCCGATTTCAGCGTCGAAGACGCGGAGCGCATCAAAACCATCGAGCGCACCACTAACCACGACGTGAAAGCGGTAGAGTATTTTCTGAAAGAGAAAGTCGCTGACGTCGCCGAGCTGCACGCGGTATCAGAGTTTATTCACTTCGCCTGTACGTCTGAAGACATCAATAACCTCTCCCACGCGCTGATGCTGAAAACCGCCCGCGACGAAGTGGTTCTGCCTTACTGGCGCAAGCTGATTGACGCGGTAAAAGATCTGGCAACCCAGTACCGCGATGTGCCGCTGCTCTCCCGTACCCACGGTCAGCCGGCAACGCCGTCCACCATGGGTAAAGAGATGGCGAACGTCGCCTACCGTATGGAGCGCCAGTACCGTCAGCTGAACCAGGTGGAAATCCTCGGTAAAATCAACGGCGCGGTGGGTAACTACAACGCCCACATCGCGGCCTACCCGGAAGTCGACTGGCATCAGTTCAGCGAAGAGTTCGTCACCTCGCTGGGCATTCAGTGGAACCCGTACACCACCCAGATCGAGCCGCATGACTATATCGCTGAGCTGTTTGACTGCATCGCGCGCTTCAACACCATTCTGATCGATTTCGATCGCGATGTGTGGGGCTACATCGCGCTCAACCACTTCAAACAGAAGACCATCGCCGGAGAGATCGGCTCCTCCACCATGCCGCACAAGGTGAACCCGATCGACTTCGAAAACTCCGAAGGCAACCTCGGCCTGGCCAATGCGGTCATGCAGCACCTGGCCAGCAAACTGCCGGTTTCCCGCTGGCAGCGCGACCTGACCGACTCCACCGTCCTGCGTAACCTCGGCGTGGGCATCGGCTATGCGCTGATCGCCTATCAGTCCACCCTCAAAGGGATCAGCAAGCTGGAGCTGAACCAGGATCGCCTGCTGGACGAACTGGATCACAACTGGGAAGTACTGGCCGAGCCGATCCAGACCGTGATGCGCCGTTACGGTATCGAAAAACCGTACGAGAAGCTGAAAGAGCTGACCCGCGGCAAACGCGTTGACGCGGAAGGGATGAAGCAGTTTATTGACAGCCTCGCCCTGCCGGAAGACGAAAAAGTGCGCCTCAAAGCGATGACCCCGGCCAACTATATTGGTCGGGCAACCACCATGGTTGACGAGCTGAAGTAATCGCCCTGCCCCTCTTTCCGGCGGAAAGAGGGGCGTTTTGTCGTCGGAAAGCCATCAGATCCAGACGTCGTTCACCGCCGTCCGCTCGCCGCCCTCATGGCCGGTATTCAGCACGCCACGCGGCTCAATCAGCATGAGCTTCGCTTCCGTCTCCGCCGAGGTCTTATGTTCCACCCCGCGCGGCACGACGATCATCTCCCCGGCCTTCACCAGCACATGTCCGTCGCGGAAGTCCACGCGTAATACCCCCTCCACCACCATCAGTGTCTCATCGGTTTCCGGGTGGCTGTGCCAGATAAAATCGCCGGCGATGCGCACGATCTTGAACTGATAGTCGTTCATCTCAGCCACCACTTTGGGCTGCCATTGTTCGCTGAACAGGGAAAATTTCTGAGCAAGATTAACGAGTTGATACATGGGCTGTCTCCTTGTGATAAAGGCAGTCAGCATAGTTCGCCTCGCCGCGGTCACGCTTGAACGATTGTGCAACCTGCACCGCGCTAGCCGCGGATCGCCCGCAGCCAGCGGCCCGGAGAGAGACCAAAGCGGCTGATAAACTGGCGCGTCATGTGGCTCTGATCGGCAAACCCCGCGTCGGCGGCAATATCCACCAGACGTTCCCCGGCGCGCATCCGCTGGCGGCAAAAATCAAGCCGGCGCATCATGACGTAACGCCACGGGCTGGTGCCGTACAGCGTTCTGAAATCCCGGCTCAGGCTCCAGCGGTCCCGGCCGCTGACCTGCGATAAGGTGTCGAGGGTCATATCCTGCATAAAACAGGCATGGATATACTCCCGGGCCCTCTCCGCCGCCTGATAATCAAACGCCTGTCGACGGGAACGTTGGCCGCCGACCACAGCCAGGGTCTGCGCCAGGTCGTACAGAGCATCCTCTTCCTCCAGCGGCTCGAAGGTGTCCGTGACCGCTTTTAACAACGGCTGCGCGGCGCAACGCAGGCGCGGATCCGCCGACAGGCCGCCGGGGATAAACGGCAATGGCCTGCCGCCGAGTATCTTCTGGATCAGCGCCGGTTCGATATAGACCATGCGGTAGTGAAACCCCGCCTCGGTGCCCGCCTCGCCGTCGTGTATTTCGTCCGGGTGAAGCACCATCGTCCCGCCGGGCAGGCTGTGCTGGAGTCCGCCGCGATAGTGAAAGCTCTGCACGCCGGCGATCGTCTGGCCGATAGCATAGGTATCATGCCGGTGCGGCTCGTAGCCGTGGCCGCCGAAGAAGGCTTCGATGCGTTCCGTCTGACTGGGCGACTGCGCCAGCCTGACCCAGTCCGCACTTTTCTGCTGAGACATAATGGATAACCTGCGGCGTCATTGAGAGGTGATCCCAGCACTATTACACAAAAAATTAACATCACCAACCCGCGCACTGCCCGCGCTCTGCCGCTGGGCGTTTGCTGAAATTACGCATAGAATGAAGGAGTTCCATGCACTATGCGCAAAGGGCATCGCCGAAGGCTGGCCTGCCTGGCGGTGTTATGCGCCGTTGGTATAAAAAGCTTTATTTAACAGCTGTTTATATTTTGCGTATATAATGAGCGTCAGATTACTATCAACACAGGAAGGGAGAACAGTCATGCGCGTACTCGTGGTTGAGGATAACGCCCTGCTGCGTCACCACCTCAAAGTTCAGCTGCAGGAGCTGGGCCATCAGGTCGATGCGGCGGAAGATGCCAGGGAAGCGGACTACTATCTGGGCGAACATCTCCCGGATATCGCCATCGTCGACCTCGGCCTGCCGGATGAAGACGGACTATCGCTGATCCGCCGCTGGCGCAGCCACGATGTGTCGCTGCCGGTGCTGGTGCTGACCGCCCGCGAAGGATGGCAGGATAAAGTGGAAGTGCTGAGCGCCGGGGCGGATGATTACGTCACCAAGCCTTTCCATATTGAAGAGGTTGCCGCCCGCATGCAGGCGCTGCTGCGCCGCAACAGCGGCCTGGCCTCGCAGGTGATCTCCCTGCCGCCGTTCCAGGTCGACCTCTCCCGGCGCGAGCTGTCAGTCAACGATCAGCCGATCAAGCTGACGGCCTTTGAGTACACCATTATGGAAACCCTGATCCGCAACCGCGGCAAAGTGGTCAGCAAAGATTCCCTGATGCTCCAGCTTTACCCGGATGCCGAACTGCGTGAGAGCCATACCATCGACGTACTGATGGGCCGGCTGCGCAAGAAAATTCAGGCTGAATACCCGCAGGACGTCATCACCACGGTGCGCGGCCAGGGGTATCTGTTCGAACTGCGCTGATGAAGGGACTGTTGCGGCATATCTTCCCCCTGTCATTACGGGTTCGCTTCCTGCTGGCGACCGCCGGGGTCGTACTGGTGCTCTCCCTGGCCTATGGCATGGTGGCGCTGGTGGGCTACAGCGTCAGCTTTGATAAAACCACCTTCCGCCTGCTGCGCGGCGAGAGCAATCTCTTTTATATGCTGGCGAAATGGGAGAACGGCGCTATTGACGTCGATATCCCGGAAAACCTGAATATGGAAAGCCCGACGGTGACCCTTATCTACGATGAGAAGGGTAAACTGCTATGGGCACAGCGCGATGTCCCCTGGCTGGCGAAACGCATTCAACCGGAATGGCTGAAGCGCAATGGTTTCCATGAGATCGAAGCCGATGTCGACAGCAGCAGCATGCTGCTGCGCAACAACCACGAGATTCAGGAACAGCTGGACGCCATCCGCGAGCAGGGCGACGATTCGGAGATGACCCACTCGGTGGCGATCAACCTCTATCCGGCCACCAGCAAAATGCCCCAGCTCAGCATTGTGGTGGTCGATACCATTCCGGTGGAGCTCAAGCGCAGCTATATGGTGTGGAGCTGGTTTATCTACGTGCTGGCCGCCAACCTGCTGCTGGTGATCCCCCTGCTGTGGGTCGCCGCATGGTGGAGCCTGCGGCCTATCGAGTCGCTGGCGAAAGAGGTACGTGAGCTGGAGGAGCACCACCGCGAAAAGCTCAATCCCAACACCACCCGCGAGCTGACCCGGCTGGTCAGCAACCTTAACCGCCTGGTTCGCAGCGAGCGTGAACGCTATGACAAATACCGCACCACCCTCACCGATCTCACCCACAGCCTGAAAACGCCGCTGGCGGTGATGCAGAGCACCCTGCGCTCGCTGCGCGGCGAGAAGATTAGCGTCGACGAGGCGGAGCCGGTGATGCTGGAGCAGATAAGCCGCATCTCGCAGCAGATTGGTTACTATCTGCATCGCGCCAGCATGCGCAGCGGCGGTACCCTGCTGAGCCGGGAACTGCACCCGATCGCCCCCCTGCTCGACAGCCTGACCTCCGCCCTCAACAAGGTCTATCAGCGTAAAGGGGTCAATATCTCGCTCGACATCTCGCCGGAGATCACTTTTGTCGGCGAGCAGAATGATTTTATGGAAGTGATGGGTAACGTTCTCGATAACGCCTGTAAGTACTGTCTGGAGTTCGTGGAGGTTTCCGTGCGCCAGACCACCGACAGCCATCTGCATATTCTGGTGGAAGACGATGGCCCGGGGATCCCGCAGAGCCAGCGCCGCGCCGTCTTCGACCGCGGCCAGCGGGCAGATACGCTGCGTCCCGGCCAGGGCGTGGGGCTCTCCGTCGCCCGCGAAATCGTCGAACAATATGACGGGGAGATTATCGCCAGCGAAAGCCTGCTCGGCGGCGCCTGCATGGAGGTGGTGTTTGGCCGCCAGCTGATGGAAGATAAACAGGGTTAATCATTGAGTTTTTTAACGGCGCCTGCATCGCCGGGGCGCCGCATCCGTTATAATCCCTGTCAGACACCTGCAGTGGAATATCAATATGGATTATCAATTAACACTTAACTGGCCCGACTTTATCGAACGCTACTGGCAAAAACGGCCGGTGGTACTGAAGCGCGGCTTCGCCAATTTTATCGACCCCCTAAGCCCGGACGAACTGGCTGGACTGGCCATGGAGAGCGAGGTCGATAGCCGCCTTGTCAGCCATCAGGATGGAAAATGGCAGGTCAGTCACGGTCCCTTCGAAAGCTACGATCACCTGAGTGAAAACAACTGGTCCCTGCTGGTGCAGGCGGTTAACCACTGGCATGAACCCTCAGCGGCGCTGATGCATCCGTTCCGCGCTCTGCCGGACTGGCGTATCGACGATCTGATGATCTCCTTCTCTGTACCCGGGGGCGGCGTCGGTCCGCATCTGGATCAGTATGATGTGTTTATCATTCAGGGCACCGGCCGTCGGCGCTGGCGCGTCGGGGAAAAGGTGCCGATGAAACAGCACTGCCCGCATCCGGACCTGCTGCAGGTTGACCCCTTCGAGGCGATCATCGATGAAGAGATGGAGCCGGGCGATATTCTCTATATTCCGCCAGGATTCCCGCATGAGGGGTACTCGCTGGAAAATTCGCTCAACTATTCGGTCGGCTATCGCGCGCCGAATGCCCGCGAGCTGTTCAGCGGCTTTGCCGACTACGTTCTCCAGCGCGAACTGGGCAGCCAGCGCTACGCCGATCCGGACGTGCCGTCGCGCGACCATCCGGCGGATATTTTACCCGTCGAACTCGACCGCCTGCGCGAGATGATGCTGGGTCTGATTAACCAACCGGAGCACTTTAAGCAGTGGTTTGGCGAGTTTATCACCCAGTCACGTCATGAACTCGACGTCGCACCGCCGGAGCCGCCGTATCAGCCAGATGAGATTTACGATGCCCTGCAGCAGGGCGATACCCTGGAACGCCTGGGTGGCCTGCGGGTGCTGCGCATTGACGGCGAGGTGTTCGTCAATGGCGAGAAGATCAACTCCCCGCACCGCCCGGCGCTGGACGCCTTAGCCACCCATCTGACGCTGCGCGCCGACCATTTTGGCGATGCGCTGGAAGATCCGTCATTCCTCGCCATGCTGGCAGCGCTGGTCAACAGCGGCTACTGGTTCTTTGGCGACTGAGCCATCATCCTGCCCGGCGGCGCTGCGCTTGCCGGGCCTACAAACAGCACGATTTCCGTAGCTCCTGTATCGGTTTGCAACGGTTTCGACCCGGGAAAAACGTTTGTTCTGTGTTATTTCCGAGCAGATTGCGCTCCCAATATGTATTCTGCGTTATGTTACTCATGAAGTAGGGAGCGCACAGGGGGCGGCCAGTCGCCGCCGCCCCCTGTACCCCCGGGCTCCGGCCAGCAAAATCGCCACTTCGTGGTGCCTTCGACTTATCCCTGCAGGCTTCGGGTCGGGCCGAGGCAGCGTCCGTGCAAAACACGGCCCTCAGCCCGCATCCATGCGGGCTGCCCCTGCCTTCCGGGAACGTCTCAGCGATTTTGAGGCCGCCAACACCGGCAGTTTCAGTCGCGCAAGTGGGTAAATTAGCATCAGATCGCACGAGTCGTAAGCCGGATAAGGCGTTAGCCGCCATCCGGCATCTTGTGCGACAAGCAGAATGAGCGGCCTGGTTGCGAAGGCTATTTCCCTTTTCGTGTTGCCGTCAGCTCGGCGATACGCACGATCACCTGCACCGCCTTCTCCATCCCTTCCAGGGTGACAAACTCATGTTTGCCGTGATAGTTGTAGCCGCCGGTAAACAGGTTCGGGCACGGCAGTCCCATAAACGAGAGCTGCGCGCCGTCGGTGCCGCCGCGGATCGGCTTCATCTGCGGTTCAATATCGCAGTCCACCATCGCCTGGCGGGCAATATCGACCACGTGCGGATGGGCGATCACCTGCTCATGCATGTTGTAATAACTATCCTCGATCACCAGCTCGATATAGCAGTCCGGGTGCAGCCCCTTGCCGACCTTTTTGGCGATCTCCATCATCTTGCGTTTACGCGCCTCAAAGTGCTTGCGGTCAAAATCGCGGATGATGTAGTGCATCTCGGCCCGATCCACGCTGCCTTTGATGCTGGTGAGGTGATAAAAGCCTTCATAACCTTCGGTGGTCTCCGGCGCCTCGTCGGCCGGCACTTCGGCATGAATGCGCGCAGCCAGCGACAGCGCGTTGACCATCACCCCTTTTGCGGTGCCGGGATGCACGTTATTGCCGACAATCTTAATGGTCACCGAGGCGGCGTTGAAGTTTTCAAACTCCAGTTCCCCCACGCCACCGCCGTCGACGGTATAGGCCCAGCGGGCATCAAAGGCCTCGACATCGAAATGCTTCGCCCCTTTTCCGACCTCTTCATCGGGGGTGAAGGCCACGCGGATATCGCCATGAGGGATGTTTTTCGCCTGCAGGGTCGCCAGCGCGGTCATGATCTCGGCGATGCCGGCCTTGTCGTCCGCCCCCAGCAGCGTTTTCCCGTCGGTGGTGATCAGCGTCTGCCCCAAAAGCTGATGCAGAACCGGGAACATCACCGGGGAGAGCACCTCATCGCCGATACCCAGCGCGATATCGCCGCCGCGATAGTTTTCGACAATCTGCGGATTAACGTTTTTACCGCTGAAATCCGGGGAAGTATCGACGTGAGAGATAAAGCCGATGGCCGGGATATCGCCCTCCACGTTGGCGGGCAGGGTTCCCATTACCGTCCCTTTTTCACTCAGCGTTACCTTGATCAGTCCCATTTCTTCCAGCTGCGCCTGCAACAGGCGTAACAGCTTCCACTGCCCTTCCGTGCTGGGGACCTGACGAACGCCAGGCTTCGACTGCGTGTCCAAAGAAACGTACTGCAAAAAACGCTCAAGCAATTTATCCATGTAGCCACCCTCTTCTTTTGTGACAACATTATTCATAAGCCAGAAAAGACAAATATTGCGTCAGGTCATTCTTAGCCCGTAAAGCGAAATTTAATAACGGAACCGACGTTATGGTGTAAAGGTAGACTATGCAGGCGTATCAAGGATTGGCGATTACCCTCGTTTGCCGTAGAATGCTGGCCCTTATTAAAAACGTGCAACCCCAAAGGTGGTTAATCACAAACCCCGCAGCGGTCGGAAGTTTCCGTTGCGTCTACATGGGACAGAGTCAAAAATTGAATATACAACCGCGTTCGCGTTCGCCGCTGGTGCAACTGGCGGGAATTCGCAAGAGCTTTGATGGTAAAACGGTCATCGATAACCTTAACCTGACCATCAACAATGGTGAGTTTCTCACCCTGCTTGGCCCCTCTGGCTGCGGTAAAACCACCGTTCTGCGCCTTATCGCCGGCCTGGAAAACGTCGACAGCGGACGGATCCATCTCGAAGATCACGATATCACCCATGTCCCGGCGGAAAACCGCCACGTCAATACCGTCTTTCAAAGCTACGCCCTGTTTCCGCATATGACGGTATTCGAGAACGTCGCCTTTGGCCTGCGGATGCAGAAAACCCCGGCGGCGGAAATCACCCCGCGGGTTCTGGATGCCTTAAAGATGGTACAGCTGGAAGACTTTGCCCAGCGCAAACCGCACCAGCTCTCCGGCGGCCAGCAGCAGCGCGTGGCCATCGCCCGCGCGGTGGTTAACAAACCGCGCCTGCTGCTGCTCGATGAATCCCTTTCGGCGCTGGATTACAAGTTGCGCAAGCAGATGCAGAACGAACTGAAAGCGCTGCAGCGTAAGCTCGGGATCACCTTCGTCTTCGTGACCCACGATCAGGAAGAGGCCCTGACCATGTCCGATCGCATCGTGGTCATGCGCGATGGCAAAATCGAACAGGACGGCACCCCGCGAGAGATCTACGAAGAGCC
Organism: Klebsiella sp. PK18; assembly: GCF_057784655.1. Lineage (NCBI taxonomy): Bacteria > Pseudomonadati > Pseudomonadota > Gammaproteobacteria > Enterobacterales > Enterobacteriaceae > Klebsiella > Klebsiella sp. PK18. The sequence continues at coordinate 3,430,017 of NZ_CM173493.1, forward strand.
GAAAAACCTGTTCGTCGCCAGCTTTATCGGCGAGATCAATATCTTCGACGCCACCGTGATCGAGCGCCTCGACGAGCAGCGCGTGCGTGCCAGTGTCGAAGGACGGGAGTGCAACATCACCGTCAATTTTGCCGTGGAGGCCGGCCAGCGTCTGCACGTCCTGCTGCGCCCGGAAGATCTGCGCGTCGATGAGATCCACCACAACAGCGACGCCGACGGCCTGATCGGCTATGTGCGAGAGCGTAACTATAAGGGGATGACCCTTGAGTCGGTGGTCGAGCTGGAAAACGGCAAAATGGTGATGGTCAGCGAGTTCTTTAACGAAGACGACCCGGATTTCGACCACTCTCTTGACCAGAAAATGTCTATCAATTGGGTGGAGAGCTGGGAGGTGGTGCTGGCCGATGAAGAACTCCAGTAAATTCCAGAATGTGGTGATCGCCACCATCGTCGGTTGGCTGGTGCTGTTTGTCTTCCTGCCCAACCTGATGATCATCGCCACCAGCTTTCTGACCCGCGACGACGCCAACTTCGTCAAGCTGGTCTTCACGCTGGACAACTACTCGCGGCTGCTGGATCCGCTCTACTACGACGTGCTGCTGCATTCGCTGAACATGGCGCTGCTGGCGACCCTCGCCTGCCTGGCGCTGGGCTACCCGTTTGCGTGGTTCCTCGCCCGACTGCCGCAGAAGGTGCGCCCCCTGCTGCTGTTTCTGCTGATCGTTCCCTTCTGGACCAACTCGTTGATCCGTATTTACGGGCTGAAGATTTTCCTCAGTACCAAAGGCTATCTGAACGAGTTCCTGCTGTGGTTAGGGGTGATCGACACGCCGATACGCATTATGTTCACCCCCTCGGCGGTGATTATCGGCCTGGTGTATATCCTGCTGCCGTTTATGGTGATGCCGCTCTACTCCAGCATTGAGAAACTGGATCGCCCGCTGCTGGAAGCGGCGAAAGATCTCGGCGCCAGCAAGCTGCAGACCTTTATCCGCATTATCATCCCGCTGACCATGCCGGGGATCATCGCCGGCTGTCTGCTGGTGATGCTGCCGGCGATGGGGCTGTTCTACGTTTCCGACCTGATGGGCGGCGCCAAGAACCTGCTGATCGGCAACGTGATCAAGAGTCAGTTCCTGAATATTCGCGACTGGCCGTTCGGCGCGGCTACCAGCATTACCTTAACCCTGGTGATGGGCCTGATGCTGTTGATTTACTGGCGCGCGGCGCGCCTGCTGAATAAAAAGGTGGAGCTGGAATGATCGGTCGACTGCTGCGCGGCGGCTTTATGACCGCCATCTACGCGTATCTCTACATCCCTATTATTATTCTGATCGTTAACTCGTTTAACCGGTCGCGCTTTGGTATCAACTGGCAGGGGTTCACCACCGACTGGTATAGCCTGCTGATGAACAACGATAGCCTGCTGCAGGCCGCCCAGCATTCCCTGACCATGGCGGTGCTGTCGGCAACCTTCGCCACCCTTATCGGCTCGCTGACCGCCGTGGCGCTGTACCGCTACCGCTTTCGCGGCAAGCCGTTCGTCAGCGGCATGCTGTTTGTGGTGATGATGTCGCCCGATATTGTCATGGCCATCTCCCTGCTGGTGCTGTTTATGCTGATCGGTATTCAGCTTGGTTTCTGGTCGCTGCTGTTTTCGCATATCACCTTCTGCCTGCCGTTTGTGGTGGTCACCGTTTACTCCCGGCTGAAAGGCTTTGATGTGCGGATGCTGGAGGCGGCGAAAGATCTGGGCGCCAGCGAGATGACCATCCTGCGCAAAATCATCCTGCCGCTGGCCCTGCCGGCGGTCGCCGCCGGGTGGTTGCTGAGCTTCACGTTGTCGATGGATGACGTGGTGGTCTCTTCGTTCGTGACCGGTCCGGGATATGAAATTCTGCCGCTGAAGATCTATTCGATGGTCAAGGTTGGCGTTTCGCCTGAGGTGAACGCCCTGGCCACGATTCTGTTGGTTCTGTCGCTGGTGATGGTCATCGCCAGTCAGTTAATTGCACGTGATAAAACTCAGGGGACGTTAAAATGAAAAAATGGTCACGCCACCTGCTCGCAGCCGGCGCTCTGGCAATCGGCATGAGCGCCGCGCACGCGGACGATAGCAAAACGCTCTATTTTTATAACTGGACCGAATACGTACCGCCGGGCCTGCTGGAGCAGTTCACCAAAGAGACCGGCATCAAGGTCATCTATTCGACCTACGAGTCGAACGAAACCATGTATGCCAAGCTCAAGACCTATAAAGACGGCGCGTACGATCTGGTCGTCCCGTCGACCTACTTCGTCGACAAGATGCGCAAAGAAGGGATGCTGCAGAAGATCGATAAGAGTAAGCTGACTAACTTCAGCAACCTCGATCCGCAGATGCTGAACAAACCGTTCGATCCGAATAACGACTACTCCATTCCCTATATCTGGGGGGCGACGGCTATCGGCGTCAACAGCGATGCGATTGATCCGAAAACCATCACCAGCTGGGCCGACCTGTGGAAGCCGGAATACAAAAGCAGCCTGCTGCTGACCGACGACGCGCGCGAAGTGTTCCAGATGGCGCTGGGTAAGCTGGGCTATTCCGGCAACACCACCGACCCGAAAGAGATTGAAGCCGCCTATAACGAGCTGAAAAAGTTAATGCCTAACGTCGCGGCGTTTAACTCCGATAACCCGGCGAACCCGTATATGGAAGGCGAAGTGAACCTCGGAATGGTATGGAACGGCTCGGCTTACGTCGCACGCCAGGCCGGTACCCCGCTGGAGGTGATCTGGCCGAAAGAAGGCGGCATCTTCTGGATGGACAGCCTGTCGATCCCGGCGAATGCCAAAAACGTCGACGGCGCGCTGAAGCTGATTAACTTCCTGCTGCGCCCGGATGTCGCCAAACAGGTCGCGGAAACCATCGGCTACCCCACGCCAAACCTGGCGGCGCGCAAAATGCTCAGCCCGGCAGTGGCCAACGATAAATCGCTCTATCCGGACGCTGCGACCATTGAGAAAGGCGAATGGCAGAATGACGTCGGCAGCGCCAGCGCCATTTATGAAGAGTATTACCAGAAGCTGAAAGCGGGCCGCTAATCCCGCAGGGCGGAACCGCGGTTCCGCCTTTTTTTGCTCTCACCTTAGCCCCTCAGCGCGCGCCAGAGGATCGCCGGCAGCTTGCGCCAGCGCGGCCGATGATAAAAATCCACCAGCTTCTGCGCCACCGCTTCCTGCCCCCGGTGGGTAATAAACCAGGGCGGCAGGGGCATCAGCGTCAGTTCGCCATGCCACAGACTGCGCGGAAACGGCCGAAACGGCGCCTCAATCACCGTGCGCTCGGTTTTCTCCAGCATAAAGCTGTTATGCACCTTGCCCCGCCCGCTCTGAATATCGTCGAGCGTGTGGCCGGGAAACGCGCCCCACGGGCAAGGGACCAACAGGAAGGCCACCCCGCTCCAGCAGTTGATCGCCACCGTGCCGTAGCGCAGCTCAGCGATTAACGCGTTAAAACGCTTACGTCCAATCGCTTTGCGGGTGCGCGGATGGATCACAATATTGGCCCCCAGCGTGCCCTGCAGCCGCTGATTCGCATAGCCGATCGCCTGGCGCAGAAAACTTTCCGCACTGTCGGCCTCAAGACGAGTGACCGACAGCCCCGGGCCAAAGACCTCCTGCTGACAGAGCGCCGGGTCATCGTCGGTGTTCGCCACAATCAACGGCAGCGCGTCGCCGCGCGCTATCTCCAGCGGCTGGCGGGCGCGCAGGCGAAAGTCGGTCAGCCGTTTTTCAGCGCCGGGGTAGTAGTCCGGGCGGGTATTCGCGGCGATCAGTCGGTACAGCTGATTCAGCAAGCCCGTCGCTGGCTCCCAGCCCTGCTGCAGGATCAGCACCTGGCTGGCCACGCAGTTAAACCCGCCGTTGTTCATCTTCTGCGTCGCCAGCTGCTGCGCCTGAAACGCAATATCCGCCTCGCTCCACGGCCCGGGTACGATAATGGTAGGGCTGACGCCGCCCAGCTCCGAAGTCACCCGACGCGGGTTCAGCGGCGTCCCGGCGGCCCGACGCTGGCGAGCCGCTTCACCGTCGCCCCAGACGATGACGTCATGGGTCTCGCGAGAGCCGGTGATATGGATCTCATCGACAGCGGGATGGCTGGTCAGCCATGCTCCCGCCTGGGCGTCGCCGGTGACGATGCGGAGCGCATCCATGGCAATCAGCGGTGCCAGGGCCTGGGCCAGCAGATCGTGCAGATAATCATTCACCGGGTTGAGCTTCAGCAGGCAGACCTGATTTTCAATAAACAGCTTGTGTAGCACATCCAGTGGCGCAATCGAGGCCACATTGCCGGCGCCAAGCACCAGCGCCAGCTTGCCCTGCCGCGCGGCCGGCGGGATGTCGTATGCCCGCGCCGCATAGCGGTCAAGATGGGCCCGGGTGACGCCTGGCTGCATCCATATCTCAGCGCGAACCCCAGACAGCAACAGTCGATCCCAGAGCGTGCCGGGCACCACCCGCAGCGCCAGGCGGCCGTCCGCCAGCGTCCGCAGCGGGATCCGCCGCAGAAAGGTCTTCTCTTCCAGTTGCTCCAGGGTGGCGATAAGCCCGTTGCAGCCGACCATTAGCGCGCAGGGGCCCGCCAGCCACTCCTCCCCCGCCAGCGGATCGCCCGCCCGCAGCCCTTTGGCCGCCGCCGCGGCGGCCACCCACGCCGGGGCAATACCAGCCAGGGCATCCTTGATCTGGCGCAGCAGCGCCAGACGACGGTTCACTGAGGTTTCCGCCCAACGCTGGCGCGCCGCCGACAAGGCGTACAGGGCAGCATCATACTGAGAGCAGGTCGTCAGACCGGGTCGCGCATGGCTCATTTTCCCTCACTCATTAAAATCTCTCCGTAGGCCTGGCGCAGTTGATTTTTGAGCACCTTACCCGTGGCGCTGACCGGTAGCGCGTCGACAAATATCACCCGGTCCGGGATCTGCCACTTTGGCACCCGCGTCTCAAACCAGGTCAGCAGATCGGTCTCTTCCACTTCGCCCCCTTCCGCGCGAACGCACAGCAGCACCGGCCGCTCGTCCCAGCGCGGATGACGGGCGGCGATGGCCGCCGCGCTGCGCACCGCCGGATGCGCGATGGCGATATTCTCCAGCTCAACGGTGGAGATCCACTCGCCACCGGACTTGATAATATCCTTTGCCCGATCGCAGATCACCAGATAACCATTGGCGTCGAGCGTACCGATATCGCCGGTATCAAACCAGCCTCCCGCGGTCAGGGCGCTCGCGTCCTGACCATAGTACTGCTCCACCACCCAGTGCCCTCTGACCTGCAGATACCCCTGACTTTGACCATCCCGGGGCAACGGTTCGCCATCCACGTCCACTACCTGCAGTTCGATGCCGAATATGGGCCGCCCCTGACCGGCGCGCTGCTTTTGCTGCTCCTGTGCCGGGAGCGCGTCATGTTTGCTCAACGACGTGTTGATGGTGCCGATAGGCGATGTTTCGGTCATTCCCCAGGCGTGGGTCAGTTCAATGCCGTAATCACGCTGAAAGGCCTCGGCCATCGACGGCGGCAGCGCGGAGCCGCCAACCAGTGCACGTTTAAATTCAGGCAGCCGGACCTCTGTCCGGCGCATCGCCGCCAGCAAGCCGGCCCAGATCACCGGCACGCCAAACCCCACCGTTACCTTCTCGGCGGCCAGCAGCTGCAGCAGGCTGTCGCCATCGAGGTGCGGCCCCGGCAGCACCAGCCGCGCGCCGACCATGGCGGCGATAAACGGCGTCCCCCACGCGTTGACATGGAACATCGGCACCACCGGCAACAGGCTGTCCTTCGCCGATAAGCCGGCGGCGTCCGGCTGGTTGCCGCTCAGGGCGTGCAGGACCAGCGAACGATGGGTATTCAACACCCCTTTCGGCCGGCCGGTAGTTCCCGAGGTGTAGCAGAGCGAAGCTGGGGTCAGTTCATTGAGCTGCGGCCAGCGATAGTCTACTGTCCCCTGCTGCAACAGATCGTCAAAAAACAGCAATGAGGGCAACTGGCTGAGCGCCGCTTCGCTGCGGGGTTCCATCAGCACGATGTGTTTCACCGTCGGCAGCTGCGGCAGCAGCTGCGCCACCAGTGGCAGAAAGGTCTGGTCAAAAAACAGCACTTCGTCGGCAGCGTCGTTGAGGATATACCGCAGATGGTCAACCGACAGCCGCGGGTTGACAGTGTGCGTCACCCAGCCGCCGGAGGCGACGGCAAAATAGATCTCCAGATGGCGGCGATTGTTCCATGCCAGGGTAGCGCAGCGGGCGCCTGGCGGCAGCCCCAGCGACGCCAGCGCCGACGCCAGCCGCTGAGCGCGGCTGGCCACCTCCCCCCAGCTGCTGCGCTCCTGCTCACCGCCAGTACTCACCGAGACAATCTCGGTCTCGCTGTGATATTGCGCCGCATGGCCGAGCAGCGCGGCAGTGGTGAGATCCTGATAAATCATCGGTGACGGCATTACGGGGTCTCCTTTACAGACTTCCGGCAGGGAACAGGGTCGCGGCACGATCGTGCGGGCGCCTATTGAATCTGGTCTACATTTGCCGGTCTGCACAAATAAACGTACAGAAATCAGCGGTCACGCACAAAATAGAGTAAGAAATGATTCAGGAGGAAAAAGACGAAATCATAACAGGCAGGTCATTGCTTAGGGCTGCTATCGCCCGGCAGCGGGCCGGGCGATAGCAGTGGGGATTTACAGCAGCGCTTTCGCTTTAGCGACCACGTTGTCGACGGTGAAGCCGAACTCTTCGAACAGCTGCTCAGCCGGCGCAGACTCACCGAAGGTGGTCATGCCAACGATAGCGCCGTTCAGGCCAACGTATTTGAACCAGTAGTCCGCGATACCGGCTTCTACCGCGACGCGGGCAGAAACGGCTTTCGGCAGTACGGATTCGCGATAAGCGGCATCTTGCTTGTCGAACGCGTCGGTGGACGGCATGGAGACCACGCGCGCCTTCACGCCTTCGGCGGTCAGTTTGTCCCACGCGGCCACTGCCAGCTCCACTTCGGAACCGGTGGCGATGAAGATCAGCTCCGGCTGGCCGGCACAATCTTTCAGCACGTAACCACCGCGAGCGACGTTCGCCAGCTGCTCTGCGGTACGCTCCTGCTGCGCCAGGTTCTGACGGGAGAGGATCAGCGCGGTCGGGCCGTCCTGACGCTCTACGCCATATTTCCACGCAATCGCGGATTCAACCTGGTCACACGGACGCCAGGTGGACATGTTCGGCGTCACGCGCAGGGAAGCCACCTGCTCTACCGGCTGGTGAGTCGGGCCATCTTCACCCAGACCGATGGAGTCGTGGGTGTAGACCATCACCTGACGCTGTTTCATCAGCGCGGCCATACGTACCGCATTACGCGCGTATTCCACGAACATCAGGAAGGTGGAGGTGTACGGCAGGAAACCGCCGTGCAGCGCGATACCGTTGGCGATAGCGGTCATACCGAATTCACGCACGCCGTAATGAATGTAGTTACCCGCGGTGTCTTCGTTGATCGGCTTAGAACCAGACCACAGGGTCAGGTTGGACGGCGCCAGGTCAGCGGAGCCGCCGAGGAATTCCGGCAGCAGCGGGCCGAAGGCTTCGATAGCATTCTGCGACGCTTTACGGCTGGCGATTTTCGCCGGGTTAGCCTGCAGCTTCGCGATGAACTCGTTAGCTTTGGCGTCGAAGTCAGACGGCATTTCACCTTTCATACGACGGGTGAATTCGGCCGCTTCCTGCGGGAAGGCTTTCGCGTAGGCAGCAAACTTCTCATTCCACGCCGCTTCTTTCGCCTGGCCGGCTTCTTTGGCATCCCACTGCGCATAGATGTCAGACGGGATGTCAAACGGCGCGTGTTTCCAGCCCAGCGCTTCGCGGGTCAGGGCGATTTCGGCGTCGCCCAGCGGTGCGCCGTGGGAGTCGTGGGTACCGGCTTTGTTCGGCGAACCGAAACCAATGATGGTTTTGCACATCAGCAGGGACGGTTTGTCGGTAACTGCACGCGCTTCTTCTACTGCGCGTTTGATGGCGTCAGCGTCGTGACCGTCAACGCCGCGTACCACGTGCCAGCCGTAGGCTTCAAAGCGTTTCGCGGTATCGTCGGTGAACCAGCCTTCAACGTGGCCGTCGATGGAGATGCCGTTGTCATCATAGAAGGCCACCAGTTTGCCCAGTTTCAGAGTACCGGCCAGGGAGCACACTTCATGAGAAATGCCTTCCATCATGCAGCCGTCGCCCATGAAGGCGTAGGTGAAGTGGTCGACGATATCGTGGCCCGGACGGTTGAACTGCGCCGCCAGAGTTTTCTCGGCAATAGCCATCCCGACCGCGTTAGCGATACCCTGGCCCAGCGGACCGGTGGTGGTTTCCACGCCCACGGTGTAGCCGACTTCCGGGTGACCCGGGGTTTTGGAGTGCAGCTGGCGGAAGTTTTTCAGCTCTTCAATCGGCAGATCGTAGCCAGTGAGGTGCAGCAGGCTGTAAATCAGCATCGAACCATGGCCATTTGACAACACAAAACGGTCACGGTCAGCCCAGGCCGGATTGTTCGGGTTATGGTTCAGGAAATCACGCCACAGCACTTCGGCAATGTCAGCCATACCCATCGGGGCCCCCGGGTGGCCGGATTTGGCTTTCTGTACAGCGTCCATGCTCAGGGCGCGCAGCGCGTTGGCGCATTGGCAGCGAATGGTTTTTGTCGTCTTCATCAGTCTTTATCCCTGCGGCTTACAGCATCTGCTGAATCTGTTGTTCCAGTTTCACCTGATCGACAGCAAACAGTCGGATCCCTTCCGCTAGTTTTTCCACTGCCATGAGATCCTGATGATGCTGCCAGAGAAACTCCGCCTGCGTCATCGGGCTGGGACGAGTTTCCGTCACGCAGCCGGGGGTCAACTGGCGGGTCAACACTCCTTCGCTGGCCGCCAGCTCGTCCAGCAGTGCCGGAGAGATAGTCAGGCGATCGCAGCCCGCCAGCGCCTGGATCTGCTCAATACGACGGAAGCTGGCGCCCATTACCACCGTGTCATAGCCATGGGATTTGTAATACTGATAAATCTGGCGCACAGAGACCACGCCCGGATCGCTGTCCACCTGATAGGCTGACTGCGGCTGGTGCTTCTGATACCAGTCGTAGATGCGGCCCACAAAGGGCGAGATGAGAAAGACGCCCGCTTCGGCGCATGCCCGGGCCTGAGCGAAAGAGAACAGCAGCGTCAGGTTGCAGTTTATACCGCTCTGCTCCAGCTCTTCGGCAGCGCGAATGCCCTCCCAGGTGGCGGCGAGCTTAATTAGAATCCGCTCGGGACCAATGCCATTTTTTTCATATAACTGGATGAGCTTGCGCGCCTTCGCGACGCACATCCCGCGATCCCAGGCAAAGCGGGCATCCACTTCGGTGGAGATACGCCCGGGCACATGGCGCAGCACCTCGCTGCCGATATCCACTGCCACCTGATCGCAGGCGTTAATCAATTGTGTTTCTGCGCTGCCTCCCTGGCGGCGTGCCTTGCCAATCGCATCGGCAATCAGCGGCTGATACTGCGGCAGCTGCGCGGCCTTCAGCACCAGCGAGGGGTTGGTGGTCGCATCCTGGGGTGCAAACTTTTTAATCGATTCAATATCGCCGGTATCAGCAACAACCGTGGTGTATTTTTTCAGTTCGTCTAACTGGCTCATCATCTGTTCCTTATCTTACGACTGCGGAGATTAATCTCTGGCATGCTGGTGTTCGTAATAATCAATACGTTCCACTTTGGGCGCGGAGCCGCCGCCTTCATATTCGGACTCAAGCCACGCCTGAATAATTTTTTTGCCCAGCTCAGTGCCAATCACCCGCGCGCCGAGGGTAATAATCTGCGCGTTGTTACTTTTACGCGCTCGCTCAGCGGAGAAGGTATCGTGACACTGGGCGGCACGGACCCCGGGTACTTTATTGGCCACAATACTCATCCCAATGCCGGTACCGCAGATCAGAATGCCGCGCTCGTGTTCGCCCTGTTTAATCGACATCGCCACCGCATGGGCAACATCCGGATAAACGGTACTCCCCTGGCGCTTATCGCTGCTGTAATCCGCGACGTTTATTCCCAGCCCATTCAAATAAGCGACGATAGTATCGCGAAAAGCATAGGCGGCATCATCCGCACCAATAGCGATTGTTTTCATGGTTATTTCCTTAATTTAACAGTACGTCTTAATGACAATTCGGGTAAAACGAAATTTGGTCGCCGGGCTGAATAATTTGTGGTGGTTCGCCGTAAAGGTGTACCGTCCCGGGTAATTCAGCGATATCTGCGCCATCAAAATTTAGCGTGATATGGCCAAGCTGTCGTAAATTTGCCGTTGCCACACGGCCTACCGCGGTCACCCGATAATTTTTATCATTTAATTTCATTCGCTGACCGGGCGATAACTCGGCGGTCAGTTCGCTGGCCTGGTGTACGGCGCAATAACTCGCAATATCGTCGGGAACGGCATCGGAGAATAAAATAAGCCGCTGCTCCCGCAAAGAGCACTCAACATATTCCCCGACGGCGGTAATTCGTAATGAATACAACGGCACGCTCATACTATTTGTGTCCTTTGGCGGCAGGGGAAGATAATGTCACGCTCTCTTCACTTTTCGCGTCTTTCAAAGGTTCAGCGGCTGGCGCCCGCTTTTTCAGCCGTTTATCAAACCAGGCGACCAGTATCGGCGCGGTGATCATGGTGATAATGCTCGCCGTCGCCAGCTGCGCGGTGGCGGCATCCACGTACATCGCCAGCGAAGGATCCGCCTGGGCAACCATCGCCGGCGTCAGCGCTGAGCTGGCGGCGGTGGTTCCCAGCGCGGCGCCCAGCGCGCTTTTCTTCTTCAAAAACAGGTTGTAGATAAAGTAGAACACAATCCCGGTGAGCGCGGAGATAATCCCCAACAGGATCCCGGACAGGCCGGCGGTAAACACCGTATTGATGCTGGAGTTGGCGCCGATGGCGAACGACATAATAATGATCACCAGCGGCTGCGCCGCGGCGCATAACTGTTTAAAACGTTCGTCCAGATTGCCCCACAGCATGCCAATCAGCAGCGGGATAAGCATCGACAGCAGCGCGGCGAAGGGAATATTGGCCAGGCCGCTGACGCCCAGCACCATCATGGTGACAAACGGACCATCCTTGATGCAGAACACGGAGATCGCCCCGGCATCACTGGCATCGCCATAGTTGCTGCACAATGCGATATAGAGGGAGCTGTTCGAGCTGGTCAGGCAGGCAATCAGCGCCAGGGTCGATATCCCGAGAAATCCGCTCGGGCCAAACAACGTTCCCGCGGCCCATACGGCCAGGGCCCCGGCCAGACATTTGAGAAACAGCAGCACGGCGCCTTTATAGAGCGGCAAACCGGCCTGACGGATATTGATTGAGGTTCCGCAAATGAGCAAAAATATGCCCATCATGGTGCTGGAACCGACTTTAAATAAAGCGGTGGTCGGGCCGCCAATACTGAGCACCTGGGGAGCAAAGGTATTAATCAATATTGCCACCAGCAGTGGAATAATGATTAGCCCACCGGGCACCTTATTCATTTTCTCAAGTATATTAATATTCATAGGGTGACTCTTAAATTAAGATTTAACAGAGATAACGACGCAATACTACCCTGACGACCATTACGTCGTTTATTTTTTATTAGATGACTGGGTTATTGCTGTGCTTCTTGATAAATTCGGTCAACAATGATGCCAATAATATCTTCCGGTCCGGTTAACCCTCCTTTTCCGACACAAATTAAGCCGGCATAATCACCACCAATAATCCGCACCATATCGGTTTGCGGGATGACATAGTCAATCATTTCTATTCCGGTCGCGCCCAGCTCTTTTAGGACATTGACCATGGTGTCACCGCCGGTCATATACAATCCTTTAATTTCACCCGACGCACAGTTAAGCACCTCGCGTACAATACTGCCCAATCCGTGGTTAATATTTTGCGCAGCCTCACCGTGGGCCAGACCAAATCTCTGCTCCTCTTCCTGAAGGTTTAGCAACCGCCCGGTCAAGGCGGATTCAAAAACAAAGAGCGCGTTGTGCTGCGCCGGAACGCACTGTCGGGCATGCTGTACCACGCGATTGACTTCAATCTCAGCGGCGTTTTTCCTGTCAACTAACAGCTCGGCATCAACCGGGATATGGCAGACCCGGTCATCCCTGGCGATCAAATACTGGAGCTGTTTTTTGGTTACTGGCGTTGCGCTGCCGGCAACGATCAAAATCGAGCCGCGCTGGCCGTCCGCTGTCAGGCTCGCGGGCGCGCTGCTCCGCGCTTCGCGCATCAGGCCGCGACGAACCGCCAGCCGTTCGGTAAAGGGCCCCGGATCGACGGCCAGCACGTTCCAGTTCAGGGCCACTACCGCCCCGGCGATGGCATCGACATCGTCGACGGTTATCGCATCGACCACTATCACCCGCACGCCGCGTTGCTGTTGCTCCTGCAAATCCTGCTGGATTTGCCCTTCGCCTTTCATCACCGACGTCAGCGCGATATGCCCGACCTGATGATGGGTCTGCGCCGCCAACAGTCCCGGCACCCACGACTCGGTGACCGGGGTACGTACATCGCGAGCCACATCGGTCCGCGACAGGGCTACCGAATCAATCACCGAATAACCGCCGACGAGAATACGCCGTGACTGCGGCATCGCCGGCACCACAACCGCCACCGTCTCCTGCGGCAGTTGTTCCAGCATGGCATCGATTTCAAATCCGATGCCGCCGCGCAGCGTGGTATCAATCCGCTTGGTGAAGTAGTGCGCGCCGCGAGCCTGCAGCTGTTTCACCGCAGCGCTCACTTTGTGCTGGGCCTCCGCTTTCGGCAATGGGCGGCTGTCGCTGCTGACGACCATCGCCGGATACTCGACCTCATTGCGGGAGAAGGATTCGGTATCGAAAAACGCGGCGGTTTTTAAACCGCTACGTGCCAGCAGCACCCCGACGGTGGTCGCCCCGGTCAAATCGTCAGCCACGATCCCAAGCTTTCCGCCTTCCCCTTGTGGCCAGACCATCTCAATGCAGGCAGGCGTCACCCCGGAGACGTAGATCCCTTCGTGTATAAATTCCGCCAGCGGGCCGCTTTTGCCGGTGGGATGCAGGTTAATGGTGGGAATTCCCCGCTTCGGATAGAGTCCGCAGCGCAGCGTGCCGCCGCAGTCGATGACCATTAAACCAATCTCTTCTGCCGGCGGTTCGCCATTTTTGAATACATCAATGGAGGGCCAGCCGGTCAGTTCGCTCAGGCGGTCCACGACCGGGGGACGGATCCCCCCGGTAATGTACGCAATCTTTTTTCCCTGACCCAGCGTGATAGTCAGAGGCCCACCCCAGCCCTTACAGCCCTTGCTAATCAACAGATGTTTTTCCATTTCTCTGTCCTCGTGATTCGCATGAACCTCAGCGATTATTGATGCTTCATTTTCCAGTAACGGGCCGCCACCAGCGTCGACTCCAGCATACTGACAGTACCCGCCTTACCGGTACCGGCGATATCAAACGCCGTCCCATGGTCAACGGAGCTGCGCATAAACGGCAGGCCGAAGGTAATGGTGATTGAACGTTCAAAGTCGAGGGTTTTACAGGCGATATGCCCCTGATCGTGATACAGCGAGAGAATGGCGTCGTAGCGCCCCTGTTTGCCGAGATGGAACACGGAATCGGCCGGTACCGGCCCGATAGCGTTGATCCCCATCTCCTGGGCCGCTTTCACCGCCGGGATCAGATTGTCTGCCTCTTCGTGACCAAAAAGACCGTTGTCGGAACCATGCGGGTTCAGGGCGGCCACGGCAATACGCGGATTGTTGATGTTCAGGGCAGTAAATTCATGATGGATCTGCTGAACGCAGGCCAGCACCCGCGCTTTATTGGCATAGTCACAGGCAGCTTTTAGCGCCATATGGCGGCTCACGAAGAAGACGCGCAGGTTGTGGACGTGGAACATAGTCAAGCCATAATCAGATTGGGTTTCCACCTGATAGATTTCGGTATGGCCCGGGAGCTTACATCCCGCCAGCTTGATGGCTTCCTTATGAATAGGTGCAGTAGAGACCACGTCGATCAGCCCCGCTTTGCCCAGTTCGATCGACTTCATCACATAGTCCAGCGACATTTGCCCCGCCAGCTTATGCACCTTGCCCCATTCGATGCTGTCGCAGTCGTAGTCGCCGATTTCCAGGACATCCAGCGTCCCCCAGCTGAAACGGGCCTCCTGAGGATGAGCAATTTTATGGATAGCAAAATCGCAGCCCATGATTTTCATCGCCCGGCTGATAATCGGTACCGAGCCGATCAGGAACGGTTTGCACTCGTCATACACGCTTTTGTCCATCATGGTGGCCACGGTGATCTCTGGGCCGATCCCTGCCGGATCGCCGATGGTAATCGCCACAACGGGTTTTTTCTCTGCTGACATCATGCGCCTCTCTTGTCTCAGTTGATTGTTCATATGTTCATAGTCAAATCATATGCTCAAAACATTACCTGATGAATGAGCCGCCATTAGTGATGAGGATCACATAAAAAAATTCATAGATTTTTTTCATCGAAAAATGTGATCTAACATATGTTCATGCACTGATAAAAAGTTCAACCTCAATACAGGGTATGACACCCACATTTTGCAAGCGTTTGATTTTATTAACAGGAGAAGCAAAGATGACCCCGATATGGTTAGGAACCAGCTGGAAAATGAATAAGCCGCTGTCGCAGGCCATGGCCTGGTGCGAAACGCTGGCAGCGCGGATGCCAGAGGGCTGTCACCCTGCTATTCAGCCCTTCGTCATTCCCCCCTTCACCGCGATCCAACCCGTCAGCCATTTTCTGCAAATGCATCAGTTACCACTTTTGACCGGCGCGCAGAATATGCATGAAGCGGATCAGGGCGCCTGGACCGGGGAAATCTCGGCGGCCATGTTGGCAGAAACCGGCGCCACGCTTGTTGAGCTGGGACATTCAGAACGACGCGCCGCCTTTAATGAAAGCGATGCCGCGATTAATCGAAAAGTACATAGCGCCTTAGGTCATGGCCTGCGCCCACTGATCTGTATTGGCGATAGCGCCGAGGAGAAACGCTGGCAGGTGTCGCGTGAAAGCGTGGTGCGGCAGATGAAGATCGCCCTGTATGGCCTGAGCCACCAGCAAGCGCTGCAGATCCTGATTGCGTATGAACCGGTGTGGGCCATTGGCGAACATGGTACGCCCGCCTCACCGCAGGAGGCGGGCGTCATTCATCAGGCGTTGCGTGAGGCGCTTTGCGAGCGGTTTGGTCATGAGACGGGAATCCGTATCCCACTGCTCTATGGCGGCAGCGTTACACTGCAAAACGCGGTGGAACTGCTGCGCCAGCCGGAGATCAATGGCTTGTTTATCGGCCGCGCGGCCTGGGACGCACAAGGCTATTGCGACATTGTTCAACGCGTTACACAGGAATTTATTTTGCAGGCGCAGTAATATAAGAGGGACACCAGAGATGGAAATTCCAGGCCATGATTGAACAAGACTCAGATTACGCCCTGCTCACTGAAATTGCGGTGGCTTATTACGATCAGGAACAAACGCAGGAAGAGATCGCCAAACGATTCGGCATTTCGCGTATCAAAGTCGGGCGCCTGCTGAAAAAAGCGCGCCAGGAAGGGATTGTTGAGATCAGCGTCAAATACCATCCGGTCTTCAGCTCCCAGATTGAGCAGCAGTTTATTTCGCACTTTGGCATTAAGCGCGCGCTGATTGCCCTGGATCACCATGATGAAGATGAACAGCGCCAGCAGGTGGCGGCCCTGGTCAGTAACTACCTGGCTGGGGTGTTAAAAAACGATATGACCGTCACCGTTGGTCAGGGGCGCAATGTGGCCGCGGTGGCGAATCACGTCGGTGTGTTTCCTGAGCGCCACTGCCGCTTTATCTGCGGCATCGGCGGAACCAAGCGCGACAATCAGCTGATCGACGCCGACCACATCAGCCGGAATCTGGCGCGCAAATTTAACGGCTTCAGCGAAACGCTTTACGCCCCGGCCTATGTGGAAACCCCGGAGCTGCGCGCCGCCTTTATGCAAAACCGCCTGATTAAGGCCACGCTCGAACAGGCCAGCAAAGCTGACGTGGCGATCATTGGCCTCGGCGATATGAATGAAAACAGCTTTATGGTCCAGCTCGGCTGGTTTACGCCGCAGGAAATTGCCACCGCGCGTCAGGAACAGGGGGTGGTGGGCGATCTGGCGGGGTACAGCTTTTTCAATATTCAGGGCAAACCCGTCGATACGGTGATGAATGACCGGGTCATTGGCTTAAGTCTCGAACAGCTGCGGGCCATTCCCTGCGTCATCGCTATCGCCTCCGAAAGTACGAAAGCGACGGCGATCCTGGGGGCATTACGCACCGGGGTTATCGATGTGCTGGCTACCAGCGCCTCGAACGCCCGTTCGGTCATTAATATGCAAAAGGCGCTATAAATAAGCCACGGCGCAGGCGGCGGATCAGCGTCGTCCACCGTCGCGCTGGCCTTTGCCCTTCCCTTTTTCGGCTCGCTGTATCAAAAAATCATCAATGATGCCGACAACCCAGTTGAGAGGTTTCCACAGTACCAGCAGCAGCAGCAGCATGGGGCCGTATATCCGCACACCCCCTGTCGCGATCTGACCGATGCACAGCAGGGCTAAGATATCCAGCAGCAGGCACAATGCGCTGCCAGTGCCGACGAACAGACACAGCAGGAAGAGGATCGGCCGGCTATCGGCGTGTAGCGGTAAAGCGCGCTGGCTCCAGACGCCAACGATAATGGCCGCGATCAACATGATCGCTTCGATAACCAGCAGATTATGCATGGTCTGACTCCTGTCATGACGTTTCATCCTTGTCAGCAGCGCTGCCGGAAGCAGTGGCCAGGGCCCTGGCTACCGGCAGGCGGCTTCAGTTTATAGCGGGTTTTCCTGCAGCAGCTTATCGATAAAGGCAGGCACCACTTCGCTTGCCAGCCCGTAGTGCTTCTCGGCAAACTCGCTGCCCACCTGGCTGGGCTCCAGGTTCAGTTCAACGGTATGGGCGCCGTGCAGCCTCGCCTCGTGCACAAAGCCAGCCGCCGGATAGACATGGCCGGAGGTACCGATGGCGATAAAAATATCCGCGTCGGCCAGCGCGCTGTAGATCTCATCCATCCCCAGCGGCATCTCGCCAAACCAGACTACGTGCGGACGCAGCGCCGCCGGGAACTGGCAACAGTGGCATTTGTCCTCAGCGGTGACGTCGCCGGTCCACTCCAGCACCTGGCCGCTCCACGAACAGCGCACCTTTAGCAGCTCGCCGTGCATATGGATCACCCGGCGGTTGCCGGCGCGCTCGTGCAGATTATCAATATTCTGGGTGACCAGCAGGAAATGGTCGCCCAGTAGATCTTCCAGACGCGCCAGCGCCAGATGCGCCGCGTTCGGCGCGATCTCCGGGCTCTGCAGCTGGCGACGACGGGCGTTGTAGAACGCCTGCACCAGCGCCGGATCGCGGGCGAAGCCTTCCGGCGTCGCCACATCTTCCACCCGATGCTCTTCCCACAGGCCATCCGCCGCGCGGAAGGTTTTGATCCCCGACTCTGCCGAGATGCCCGCGCCGGTTAACACCACCACTCTCGGTTTTGCCATCGCTTCAGGTTTCATCCTGTCCTCCCTAAAGAAAATCCGCTGACGCAGACGGTCACGCAACCGACGTTTATTGCGACGAAAACGGCTCAATCGATGTAAACGGCGCGACTGCATAGCTACCTCTGTGATTAATGGGTCAGGTGAAGGAAGGCCGCACCGCGCATTCCCCCGGCATCGCCGTGGCGTGCGCGCTCAATGCGCGGAACCCTGGCGACCGGCAGAAGATGGCGCGGCAATCGTTGCGCCAGCCCTTCGCTAATGGCCGTAAAGTTAGATAATCCACCGCCGAGCACCAGTAAATCCGGGTCGACAATGGTCAGTATATTCCCCAGACACACCGCCAGCAGATCGAGATAGCGCTCAACGTGCGCCTGGGCGCGCGGATCGTGCTGCTGCCACTGCGCCACTATCTCCGGCGAGGAGAGCGGTTGCTGGTAAAAATGTTCGTACAGCCAGGCGAAACCGCGGCCGGAGAGATAATTTTCAATGCAGCCCAGCTGGCCGCAGCCGCAGCGCAGCAGCGGAAAATCGCGTCCGACCACCTCCAGGGCATCCACCGGCAGGCGAATATGGCCGAACTCGCCGGTGATATAGCTATGTCCGGTAATCGATTTACCGTTCAACACCAGGCCGCCGCCCACGCCGGTGCCGAGGATCAGCCCCATCACCAGCGGGTATTGCGTAAACTCATCGTCCCACGCTTCAGACAGCGCGAAACAGTTGGCGTCATTATCGAGGCGCACATCGCGCCCCAGCCGCGCGCTGAGGTCGGTGCGCAGCGGCCGGCCGCTGGCGGCTGGCACGTTAGCGGCATACAGCGTGCCGTCTGCCGTTTCCGGCATCCCCGGAATACCGATCCCGACCGACCCCTGCTGGTCGAAGCGCTCATCGGCCTCGCGGACCAGCGCCTCCACCGCCTGGAGAAAATCCTCATAACTGCTTTTCGGCGTGGCGACGCGTTTTTCCCACTGCAGTCGCCGCTCCTGATTAAATACGCCCAGCGCTATCTTGCTGCCGCCAATGTCAAATCCATAATACATTTCAGCAATTCCTCTTGTGTCGTCAGCAAAGCCGACGATGACGATAAATTACTGGCCACTCAGCACCCTCGCCGGGTCGATGCGGCTGGCGCGGCGGGCGGGATACCAGCTGGCCAGCAAACTCAGCAACAGTGCTGTCACCAGCACATAAAAGACGTCCAGCCAGTGCAGTTCTGACGGCAGGAAGTCAATAAAATAGATGTCGCCGGAGAGGAATTTATGCCCAATCAGGTATTCGATGCCGTTGATGATTGACGTCAGGTTCAACGCGCAGATCACGCCGATCACTACCCCAAACAGGCTGCCTACCGATCCGGCTAATAAACCATACCACACGAAAATCGCGCGAATTAAGCCGTCTTTTGCGCCAAGCGTGCGCAGCACCGCAATATCGCCGCTTTTGTCTTTGACCGCCATCACCAGCGTCGAGACGATGTTAAAGCAGGCCACGCCGATCACCAGCACCATCGCCAGATACATAATGGCGCGGATCATCTGGATATCGCGATACATATAGCCATAGGTGCCGATCCAGCTCTTGATGTAGACGTAGCTGTTGGTCACCTCGCCGGCGTCGCGCACCAGTTTGTTCGCGTGGAAAACGTCGGTGACCTTGATTGCGATGCCGGTCACGCTGCCGCCCATCTCCAGGTACTGCTGCGCATCCTGCATCGGGATCATGGCAAAACTATGATCGAGCTGGCCGCTCAGCTGTAAAATTCCGGTCACATGCAGCCTGACGCGTTTTGGCTGCAGCAGTTGATGGTCGGCGTCGGCGTTAGGGATCATGATCGACACCCAGTCCCCCTGCTTCACGTGCAGCGCATCGGCGACCCCTTTCCCCAGAATCACCTGCTGTTCGCCGGCCTTGAATCCGGCCCACGCGTTATTCTGCACAAAGGTGGGCAGCGCGCTGAGCCGGGTTTCCTGCTGCGGGTCGACCCCTTTCACCTGGATGGCGCGCATATTGCTGCCGCTCTCCACCAGGCCGGTGAAGTTAATATAGGGCGCTGCCGCGACAATCCCCTTCACCTTCTGCACCTTCGCCAGCGCCTCCTGCCAGTTATTCCACGGCTGGTTCACGGGTTCGATTTCGCCGTGCGGCACCACCGCCAGCACGCGGTTGTTCAGCTCGCGTTCAAAACCGTTCATCGCGCTGAGGCCGACGATCAGCACCGCCACCCCCAGCGCAATGCCGATGGTGGAGATCACCGAGATCAGCGACACCATGCCGCCGCGCCGCCGTCCGCGGCTGAAACGTAATGCAATCAGTAACGATAACGGAGACGCCATTACTCGGCCCCCATCAGGGTCAGGTCGGCGGTCAGACGGCCATCACGCATCTCCAGCTGGCGGCTCATGCGTTTCGCCAGCTGCAGGTCGTGGGTCACCACCAGAAACGCGGTGCGCTGCGCGACGTTCAGTTCGCCCAGCAACTGGAAGATGCTGTCGGCGTTGCGAGCATCAAGGTTACCGGTCGGTTCATCCGCCAGCACCAGCCGCGGTTTATTCACCAGCGCGCGGGCAATCGCCACCCGCTGGCGTTCACCGCCGGAGAGCTCCGACGGACGGTGATGGCTGCGGTGTTCAAGCCCGACCGCCTGCAGCATCGCTTTCGCCTGGCGTTCAATATCCGCCGGCTTCTTTTTGCCAATCAGCAGCGGCATCGCCACGTTTTCCAGCGCGCTAAAGTCCGGCAGCAGATGGTGGAACTGATAGATAAAGCCCAGCTCGCGGTTACGCAGGTCGGCGCGCGCGGCGGTGGAGAGTTTACTCATCGGCTGGCCGGAGAAAATCACGTCGCCAGAGGTGGGCGTATCCAGGCCGCCGAGCAGATGCAGCAACGTACTTTTGCCAGAGCCGGAGGTGCCGACAATGGCCATCATCTCGCCTTCACCAATGCTGAAGCTGACATTGTGCAGGACATCGGTTTGCACATTGCCTTCCTGATAGCGTTTGCACAGGTTGTCGCATTGCAGCAGGATCTTATTCATAACGTAAAGCCTCAGCGGGTTGGGTGGCGGCAGCGCGCCAGGAAGGGTACAACGTAGACAACAAGGCCAGCACCATCGCCACCAGGGCGATAACAATAACCTGCAACGGCTCAATCGCCACCGGCAGCGCCGCGCCGTCAAGGAAGGCGCCGATGACTGGCATTAAATTATTCAACTGGCTGGCGAGCAGCGCGCCAAGCACGGCTCCCAACAGCGCGCCGACGATCCCGGCGCTGGCGCCCTGCACCATAAAGACGGCCATGATCTGCCGCGGCGTCAGCCCTTGAGTTTGCAGGATAGCCACTTCGCCCTGCTTCTCCATCACCATCATCCCCAGCGAGGTAATAATGTTGAAGGCCGCGACGGCGACGATCAGGCTCAGCAGCAGGCCCATCATGTTTTTCTCCATGCGCACCGCCTGGAACAGTTCGCCCTTGCGCTCGCGCCAGTCCTGCCACTGGGTACCTGGCGGCAGCGTCTGCTGGCTCAGGGTATCCACTTGCAGCGGTTTATCCAGCCACAGGCGCCAGCCGGTGATATTCCCCAGCGGATAACGCATTAAACGAGAGGCGTCGTCGATGTTGGTCAGCATCTGATAACCATCGACTTCGCTGTTGGCGGCGAAGGTGCCGATGACCGTGAACAGACGCTGGCTCGGCACGCGGCCCATTGGCGTAAACTGACTGGCGGAAGGAACCATCACACGAATTTGATCGCCACGATTAACCCCCAGCTGGCCCGCCAGCTGTTCGCCGAGAATAACGTTATATTTGCCCGCCTGCAGATCGCTCTGTTTGACGTTCACCAGGTACGGAGTCAGGGGATCGTTTTGCGCAGGATCAATGCCCAGCATGACCCCGACCGCCACGCTGCGCGCGCTCTGCAGGACGACGTCACCGGTGGTGATCGGCGCCACGCGGGTCACCCCCTGGAGTTTCGCCTCGCGCTCCGGCAGTTGCTGAGGGTTCACCGAGCCCTGTTTGGCGCTAAGAATGGCCTGCGGCATCAGCCCCAGGATATTGTTTTGCAGCTCGCGTTCAAAGCCGTTCATCACCGACAGGACCGTCACCAGCGCCATTACGCCAAGCGTAATGCCGATGGTTGAGAGCCAGGAGACGAATCGACCGAAGCGGTCGGCTGCGCGCCCGCGCATATAGCGCAGGCCGATAAAGAGTGCGGCAGGTTGGTACATGTCATCCATCTGGTTGCTGATAGCCGATGCCCGAGTATATAAGCGAATACGAGCAGCGTAAATGACTGATACCTGACGACTTTATTAGCAATAATCCTAAAAACCAAGCAAATACAATCGGATAGATAAGACCTTGCTGATATATCTTTACGCTTATCCGCAACCCGGATGTTTGTTGAACCAACACCTGATGGCAATTCGGGTTGGCGAATCCAGACCAATCGCGGATAATCTCACTATTGAATATCAGCGAGTTGCCCTCCATATCGGCAGAGCGAATCCCCAAGAGACCATGAAACCGTCTATGCCTGAACAATATCGATACTCATTGCCGGCCAAAGCCGGTGATCTGCGCCAGCTTGGCGAGTTGACCGGCGCGGCCTGCGCTACCCTGGTGGCAGAGATGGCCGAACGCCACAAAGGCCCGGTGGTGCTGGTGGCACCTGACATGCAAAACGCGCTGCGTCTGAACGACGAGATCAGGCAGTTCACCGACAGCATGGTGATGGGGCTGGCTGACTGGGAAACGCTCCCCTACGACAGCTTCTCGCCGCACCAGGATATCATCTCCTCCCGTCTTGCCACCCTTTACCAGTTACCCACCATGCAGCGCGGCGTACTGATCGTCCCGGTCAGCACCCTGATGCAGCGCGTCTGCCCGCACAGCTTCCTTCACGGGCACGCGCTGGTGATGAAAAAGGGCCAGCGCCTGTCGCGCGATGCGCTGCGCGATCAGCTTGAGGGTGCCGGCTACCGCCATGTCGATCAGGTGATGGAGCACGGCGAATATGCCACCCGCGGCGCGCTGCTCGACCTGTTCCCGATGGGCAGCGACCAGCCCTACCGCCTCGATTTCTTTGACGATGAAATCGACAGCCTGCGTCTGTTTGACGTCGACAGCCAGCGCACGCTGGAGGAAGTGGCGGCCATTAACCTGCTGCCGGCGCACGAGTTTCCCACCGACCAGACCGCCATCGAGCTGTTCCGCAGTCAGTGGCGCGACCGTTTTGAGGTGAAGCGCGATGCCGAGCATATCTATCAGCAGGTCAGTAAAGGGACACTGCCTGCCGGTATCGAATACTGGCAGCCGCTGTTCTTCAGCGAGCCGCTGCCGCCGTTATTTAGCTATTTCCCGGCCAGCACCCTGATCGTCAACACCGGCGATCTCGAGGCCAGCGCGGAACGTTTTCAGAATGAAGCCCGCGCCCGCTTCGAAAACCGCGGCGTCGATCCGATGCGCCCGCTCCTGCCGCCGGAACTGCTGTGGCTGCGCAGCGATGAGCTGTTCGGCGAACTGAAAAAATGGCCGCGCGTACAGCTGAAAACCGAGCGCCTGGCGGACAAAGCGGCGAATACCAATCTGGGCTACCAGACGCTGCCGGACCTCGCGGTGCAGGCGCAAAACAAAGCGCCGCTGGATAATCTGCGCCGCTTCCTCGAGTCCTTTACCGGCCCGGTGATCTTCTCCGTGGAAAGCGAGGGTCGCCGTGAAGCGCTGAGCGAAATGCTGGCGCGGATTAAAATTGCGCCAAAACACGTGCTGCGTCTGGAAGAAGCCACCGGCAATGGCCGCTATCTGATGATTGGCGCCGCTGAACACGGGTTTATTGACAGTCAGCGCGGCCTGGCGCTGATTTGCGAAAGCGACCTGCTCGGCGAGCGCGTGGCGCGCCGCCGGCAGGATTCACGCCGCACCATCAACCCTGACATCCTCATTCGCAACCTTGCCGAACTGCATATCGGCCAGCCGGTTGTCCATCTGGAGCACGGCGTGGGCCGCTATGCGGGAATGACCACCCTGGAAGCCGGCGGCATCACCGGCGAATACCTGATGCTGACTTACGCCAACGATGCCAAGCTATACGTTCCGGTATCCTCCCTGCATCTTATCAGCCGTTACGCCGGCGGGGCGGAAGAGAACGCGCCCCTGCACAAGCTGGGCGGCGATGCCTGGACCCGGGCGCGACAAAAAGCGGCTGAGAAAGTACGCGACGTGGCGGCAGAGCTGCTGGATATCTACGCCCAGCGCGCGGCGAAGGCGGGCTTTGCCTTTAAACACGACCGCGAACAGTATCAGCTGTTCTGCGACGGCTTCCCGTTTGAAACCACGCCGGATCAGGCGCAGGCGATTAACGCCGTCCTCAGCGATATGTGCCAGCCGCTGGCCATGGACCGCCTGGTGTGCGGCGATGTGGGCTTCGGTAAGACCGAAGTGGCTATGCGCGCCGCCTTCCTCGCCGTGGAGAACCACAAGCAGGTGGCGGTGCTGGTGCCGACCACCCTGCTGGCTCAGCAGCACTATGACAACTTCCGCGATCGCTTCGCCAACTGGCCGGTACGCATCGAAATGCTCTCCCGCTTCCGCAGCGCTAAAGAGCAGGCGCAGATCCTCGAGCAGGCCGCGGAAGGCAAAATCGATATCTTAATCGGCACCCATAAGCTGTTGCAGAGCGAGGTGAAGCTGCGCGATCTGGGGCTGCTGATCGTCGACGAAGAGCACCGCTTTGGCGTTCGTCACAAAGAACGCATCAAAGCAATGCGCGCCGATGTCGATATCCTGACCCTCACCGCCACGCCGATCCCGCGGACGCTGAACATGGCGATGAGCGGGATGCGGGACCTGTCGATCATCGCCACGCCGCCGGCGCGCCGTCTGGCGGTGAAGACCTTCGTTCGCGAATACGACGCCCTGGTGGTGCGCGAGGCGATCCTGCGCGAAACGCTGCGCGGAGGCCAGGTCTACTATCTGTTTAATGACGTCGAAAACATCCAGAAAGCCGCCGACAAGCTGGCGGAGCTGGTGCCGGAGGCGCGGATAGCCATCGGCCACGGCCAGATGCGGGAGCGCGAACTGGAGCGGGTGATGAATGACTTCCATCACCAGCGCTTCAATGTGCTGGTGTGCACCACCATCATCGAAACCGGGATCGACATTCCCACCGCCAACACCATCATCATCGAACGCGCCGACCATTTTGGCCTCGCCCAGCTGCACCAGCTGCGCGGCCGCGTTGGCCGTTCGCATCATCAGGCCTATGCCTGGCTGCTGACGCCGCATCCGAAAGCGATGACCACCGATGCGCAAAAGCGCCTCGAAGCCATTGCGTCGCTGGAAGATCTCGGCGCCGGCTTTGCGCTGGCGACCCACGATCTGGAGATTCGCGGGGCCGGGGAACTGCTCGGCGAAGATCAGAGCGGTCAGATGGAAACCATCGGTTTCTCTCTGTATATGGAGCTGCTGGAGAACGCAGTCGATGCGCTGAAAGCCGGACGCGAACCCTCGCTGGAAGATCTCACCAGCCAGCAGACGGAGGTCGAACTGCGCATGCCTTCCCTGCTGCCTGACGATTTCATCCCTGACGTCAATACGCGGCTGTCATTCTATAAGCGCATTGCCAGCGCCAAAAACGAACTCGATCTGGAGGAGATCAAAGTCGAGCTGATCGATCGTTTTGGCCGCCTGCCCGATGCCGCCCGCAACCTGCTGGATATTGCCCGTCTGCGTCAGCAGGCGCAGAAACTGGGGATCCGCAAACTGGAAAGCAACGAAAAAGGCGGCGTGATTGAATTTAACGAGAAAAACAACGTCAATCCGGTGTGGTTGATCGGCCTGCTGCAGAAGCAGCCCCAGCACTTCCGGCTGGACGGGCCGACGCGCCTGAAATTCATGCAGGATCTGGAAGAGCGTAAAACGCGGATGGACTGGGTTCGCCAGTTTATGCGTCAGCTGGAAGAGAACGCCGTCGCCTGACTGGCAGGAGATACGGCCCCCTGGCCGTATCTCCCTTCTTACATACCTGGCAATCTTTACAAACATTTTGCAATCCGCCTGGATTTCCCCACACAGACTCACGCCATAATCTCATCTGCTTTTCATATAAAAATAACCACTTATATATTTTGGAGTTATGGTAATGAGAAACCGTTTCCCCGTTACGCTCTGGCTGGCGCTGGTCGCGCTGGTCGCCGCGCTGGCTCTGCCCGCGCGCGCCAACACCTGGCCCCTTCCCCCGCCGGGCAGCCGGCTGGTAGGTCAGAATACGTTCCACGTGGTGCAGGATAACGGCGGTTCGCTGGAGGCGATTGCCAAAAAGTACAATGTCGGCTTTCTGGCCCTGCTGCAGGCCAATCCCGGGGTTGACCCCTATGTTCCCCGCGCCGGCAGCGTGCTGACCATCCCCCTGCAGACGCTGCTGCCCGATGCGCCGCGCGAAGGGCTGGTGATTAACCTTGCCGAACTGCGCCTCTACTATTACCCGCCGGGTAAGAATGAAGTGACCGTCTACCCGATCGGCATCGGCCAGCTGGGCGGAACCACCATCACGCCGACGATGGTCACGACCGTGTCTGACAAGCGGGCCAATCCGACCTGGACGCCCACCGCTAACATTCGCGCCCGCTATAAGGCAATGGGGATTGAGCTGCCGGCGGTGGTGCCAGCCGGTCCTGACAACCCGATGGGCCATCACGCCATCCGCCTCGCCGCCTATGGCGGAGTCTATCTCCTGCACGGCACCAATGCCGATTTCGGCATCGGCATGCGCGTCAGCTCCGGCTGTATTCGTCTGCGCGACAACGATATCAAGGCGCTGTACAACGCCATTTCGCCAGGCACTAAGGTGAATATCATTAACACGCCGATCAAGGTATCGGTAGAGCCGGATGGCCGCCGTCTGGTTGAAGTCCATCAGCCGCTGTCTGAGCATATCGATGACGACCCGCAGACCTTGCCCATTACGCTTAACGCGACCATGACGGAGTTCAAACAGGCGCCGCAAACCGACGGGACGGTGATGGAGCGCGCGATGAATTACCGCTCGGGCATGCCCATTGACGTCACGCGTCATGCTGCCCCTGGACCGCAGTCGTTGTAGTCTTACGCTGCACAAAACAAAAAACCCGCCTGATGGCGGGTTTTTTGTTGGCAAGGGTCAAACAGGGGTACAACAGGGTCTTACTCATCGCTGTCCGGTGAAGGGGGCCGGGCAACGACGCATCGGGCTTACTTGTAGATAACAGCGGTACCGTGAAGGGTATTCGGACCGGTTACCGAAGTAATACGGAATGAGGTGGCGCCCATCTCATCCGCTTTCTGCGCCAGCTGATCTTCCAGCGAGCCCAGGTTAGTCCCGGCAGAAGCAGAGATGGTGCCTACTTTATGCTGACCCGCTGGGGTGGACTGCACCTCAACAGCGGCAAAGCTGGCGAAAGAGAGTGAGCTAAGAACGGCGGCAATAGCCAGAGTATTAACGGTTTTCATGATTATTATACCTGTGCAGATGAATTTTTTAGTAGGGTCGTAAGTATTAACTTAACGATCGATAGGTAAATAGTAATGTGATCTACATCACACGTCAACGCATTTTTATAACGATCGTTTAACTATTTATAAAATGCTTAAATTTCATACGCATATGATTTATTTATTTTTAAACCAACAGCGCTGGCCCCGACGATCGTTTATTTTTATAATGGCTTTTCACCAAACCAACATAGGTACAACGGCACCATGACAACTGACGTTCAAAGTTGCGCCAAAAAAAGCCGTGGCCGACCGAAGGTGTTCGACAGGGATGCGGCGCTGGACAAAGCCATGACACTCTTCTGGCAGCACGGCTATGAGGCGACCTCGCTCGCCGATCTGGTCGAGGCGACAGGAGCAAAAGCCCCCACCCTGTATGCGGAATTTGTGAATAAAGAAGGACTATTCCGCGCAGTGTTGGATCGTTACATTTCGCGCTTTGCCGCGAAGCACGAAGCCGTGCTGTTGGCCGAAGGGAAATCCGTCGATCAGGCGTTGCGCGACTACTTCACGGCGGTCGCCACCTGCTTTACCAGCAAAGAGACGCCGGCCGGCTGCTTTATTATCAATACCTCCGCCGCGCTGGCCGCCTCCTCGACGGATATCGCCAATACCATCAAATCCCGCCATGCGATGCAGGAGCAGGCGCTCACTCAGTTTCTGCAGCAGCGGCAAGCGCAGGGCGAACTCCCCGCGGGCCGCGACGTCGCGCCGCTGGCGCAGTTTCTCAACTGTGTCCTGCAGGGGATGTCGATTAGCGCGCGGGAAGGCGCGGATTTCGACAAGCTGATGCAAATCACCGACACCACTCTCCGTCTCTGGCCGCAGATCCTCGAGTCCTGATGTGCCCTGCCTCCGGCGGTATTCTGCCGCCGGATCCACTCTCCTGTTGGCTTTATCCCCACAAAATAGATTGATTTTTATTACCTTTTCTCGTGCAAGATAAACGCAAATGATATTGATTGCGATATTCATTATGTGCAAAATCCTTTTTTGAGTTTTTCCAGATGTTTCGCATTGTAACTAATGCCGACCCGGCGTCGGCCTATAACAACGACAAAGCAACTTGCTCATAAAAGGAATGGATATGAAAAAGCGCCTCTGGGTGCTCCACCCCCTGCTGCTGGTCAGCTCGCTGCCTGCGCTGGCGGCTCAGTCTGATGAAGACAGCATCATCGTTAGTGCAAACCGCACCCATCGCACCGTGGCCGAAATGGCCCAAACCACCTGGGTCATTGAGGGCCAGGAGATTGAGCAGCAGGTCCAGGGCGGGAAAGAGTTCAAAGACGTGCTGGCGCAGCTGATCCCGGGCATCGATGTCAGCAGCCAGGGGCGCACCAATTACGGGATGAACATGCGCGGGCGCGCCATCGTCGTGCTGATCGACGGCGTCCGGCTCAATTCCTCACGCACCGACAGTCGCCAGCTCGACGCCATCGACCCCTTTAACATCGAACATATCGAAGTGATCTCCGGGGCGACCTCGCTGTACGGCGGAGGCAGTACCGGCGGGCTTATCAACATCGTCACCAAGAAAGGGCAGCAGGATCGCCAGGTCGATCTCGAGGTGGGCAGCAAGAGCGGGTTTGCGAACAGTAACGATCACGATGAGCGCATCGCGGCGGCCGTCAGCGGCGGGACAGACCATGCATCCGGGCGCTTATCGGTAGCCTATCAGCGTTTCGGCGGCTGGTACGATGGCAATAACGATGCGCTGATCCTCGATAACACCCAAACGGGGCTCCAGCACTCTGACCGCCTCGACGTGATGGGGACGGGGACGATTGAGATCGATGACAATCGCCAGTTGCAGCTTGTCACCCAGTATTATAAAAGCCAGGGCGATGATGACTACGGCCTGTGGCTCGGGAAGAACATGTCCGCGGTCACCAGCGGCGGCAAAGCGTACACCACCGACGGGCTCAATTCCGACCGTATCCCCGGTACAGAGCGGCACTTAATCAGCCTCCAGTACTCCGATGCCGACTTCTTCGGCCAGAATCTGGTGAGCCAGGTGTACTATCGCGATGAGTCCCTCACCTTCTATCCGTTCCCGACGCTTACGAAAGGCCAGGTCAGTAGCTTCTCCTCGTCGCAGCAGGATACCGATCAGTATGGCGCAAAGCTGACCCTTAACAGCCAGCCGCTGGCGGGATGGGATCTCACCTGGGGTCTCGACGCCGATCATGAGACCTTCAATGCCAACCAGATGTTCTTCGATCTGCAGCAATCGCTGGCGTCCGGCGGGCTGCATAACGAATCGATCTACACCACCGGCCGCTATCCGGGATACAGCATCTCCAACGTCGCGCCGTTCCTGCAGTCCAGCTACGATCTGAACGAGATCTTTACCGTCAGCGGTGGGGTACGCTACCAGTGGACCGAAAACCGGGTTGACGACTTTGTCGGCTACGCCCAGCAACAGGATATCGCCAACGGCAAAGCGCGCTCCGCCGACGCCATCAAAGGCGGCAAAACCGATTACGACAACTTCCTGTTTAACGCCGGGATCGTGGCGCATCTGACCGAGCGTCAGCAGACCTGGTTTAACTTCTCGCAGGGCGTCGAGCTGCCGGACCCCGGTAAATACTACGGCATCGGTAAATACGGCGCGGCGGTCAATGGCCATCTGCCGCTGATCTCCAGCGTCAATGTAGATGACTCGCCGCTGCAGGGGATCAAAGTTAACTCGTATGAGCTGGGCTGGCGCTACACCGGCGATAACCTGCGCACCCAGCTGGCGGCGTATTACTCGACTTCGGATAAGACCATCGTCGTCAACCGCACCGACATGACCATCGACGTTCAGTCCGACAAACGGCGTATTTACGGCGTTGAGGGAGCGGTCGATTACTTTATTCCGGACAGCGACTGGAGCGTCGGCGGTAACTTCAACGTGCTGAAATCACAGGTGCAGACCGACGGCCGCTGGCAAAAATGGGATGTCACCCTCGCCTCACCGTCCAAAGCCACCGCCTGGGTGGGTTGGGCGCCGGATCCGTGGAGCCTGCGCGTGCAGAGCCAGCAGGTGTTTGACCTCAGCGACGCCGCCGGTAACAAGCTGGAAGGCTATAACACCGTTGATTTTATTGGCAGTTACGCGCTGCCGGTGGGGAAACTGACCTTCAGTATCGAAAACCTGCTTAACGAAGACTATGTCACCATCTGGGGCCAGCGGGCGCCGCTGCTCTACAGCCCGACCTACGGCAGTTCATCGCTGTACGAATACAAAGGCCGTGGCCGTACCTTCGGTCTGAATTACGCGTTAACCTTCTGATAAAAAAAGCCCCTCAGCCTGAGCGATTGAGGGGCTAATCACTACATAAATCTGTTTTTAGATTTTGTTGTTCAGGACCAGCTGGCCGTTGTTGTCCAGCGGGATCTGGCTGCCAGGATTGTGATCCATACGGATTTTCCCCTGCTGATCGCCTATTTTATAGGTCACATCGTAGCCCAGCATTTTATCGGATTTGTCATACACCGTTTTACAACGCTGCTGGGTGGTAGTGTAGGTATCGTTGTCCTGCATCGCCCCCTGCAGCTGGTTGCCGGCATAGCCGCCACCCAGCGCCCCCACCACCGTCGCTACACTACGTCCGCGACCGCCGCCAAACTGGTGGCCAATCACCCCACCGGCCACCGCGCCGAGTACCGAACCGGCGATACGGTTTTCATCCTGGACCGGACGACGATGGGTCACCGTGACATTGCGGCATTCCTGACGCGGCGTTTTCACGGTTTCTTTAATCGGTGTACTGGAGACCACTTGCGCATACTGCGGGCCGCGATCTAACACGTTGAGACCAGCGACAGCTGCAACGCCCAGCGCGGCAGCCACGCCTATCCCTATACCCGCCAACATAGATTTATTCACGGGAGATCCTCCTTTGTTGCTGTTGATACAATTTTGCAACCGGAGCCGGGAGGGCGCAAATCAGATAGCGGATGAAAAGTGCGAGAATTCGCAGCAAATCAAGGGGATTCAGAGGATTCCGAGCGGGATCGCCGCGGTTTCAGCAGAAGAGCCCGGAGCGCCGTCAGGGCGGCTCCGGGTAAAGACAGCGTATTAGTGCAGCTTAAGACGCGGGCGAATGATGCGGTTGATACGCCCGACCAGCATCATCAGGCCGGTTTTGAAATAGCCGTGCAGGGCGATCTGGTGCATACGGTACAGGGAGATGTACACGAAGCGCGCAATACGCCCTTCCACCATCATCGAGCCGCGCATCAGGTTACCCATCAGGCTGCCGACGGTGGAGTAATTGGACAGTGACACCAGCGAGCCATGGTCTTTATAGGTGTACGCCTTCAGCGGTTTGCCTTTCATCTGCGCCAGGATGTTGTTCAGCGCGCAGGTAGCCATCTGGTGCGCCGCCTGGGCCCGCGGAGGGACAAAGCCGCCTTCCGGACGCGCACAGGAGGCGCAGTCGCCGATGGCGAAAATATCCGCATCCCGGGTGGTCTGCAGCGTCGGCTCGACCACCAGCTGATTGATACGGTTGGTTTCGAGGCCGCCGATCTCTTTCATGAAATCTGGCGCTTTGATCCCGGCCGCCCAGACCATCAGATCCGCTTCAATATATTCGCCATCTTTGGTGTGCAGACCGCCTGCATCCGCGCTGGTGACCATGGTCTGCGTCAGCACCCGTACGCCCAGCTTGGTCAGCTCATTATGCGCCGCCCCGGAAATGCGCGGCGGCAGTGCGGGCAGAATACGCTCGCCCGCCTCGACCAGCGTGACGTTCAGCGCTTCGTTAGTCAGCCCTTTGTAGCCGTAGCTGTGCAGCTGTTTCACCGCATTATGCAGTTCAGCGGAGAGTTCCACGCCGGTGGCGCCGCCGCCGACAATGGCGATGTTCACTTTACCGTTGGCACCCAGGTTGGCGGAGTATTTGAGGAACAGGTTGAGCATTTCCTGATGGAAACGACGCGCCTGATGCGGGTTGTCGAGGAAAATGCAGTTCTCTTTCACGCCAGGGGTGTTGAAGTCATTCGAGGTACTGCCCAACGCCATCACCAGCGTGTCGTACGGCAGTTTACGCTCAGCCACCAGCAGCTCGCCTTTTTCATTACGCAGCTCGCCGAGGGTGATGGTCTTCCCTTCGCGGTTGATATCCACCACCGAACCCAGCTGGAACTGGAAACCGTGGTTGCGGGCATGGGCCAGATAGCTCAGCGCATCGACACCTTCATCCAGAGAACCGGTGGCCACTTCATGCAGCAGCGGCTTCCACAGATGGCTGTGGTTACGGTCCACCAGGGTGATTTTCGCTTTTTTATGGCGCCCTAACTTTTTCCCCAGCTGAGTTGCCAGTTCCAGTCCGCCAGCGCCGCCACCCACAATTACGATTTTTTTCAATGGCGTAGTCATGTGTACCCCTAAAATTATTAACCAATTGTTAAATAAAAGTTATGATAATAGCCTTTATTTAACAACAAGTTACGTCAATGAAACCATTCAGCACCGTCGAGAATACCATGAACGGTGCATTGGTCATACCAAAATTGATATGCATCAAGTTTTGTCGCGTATTTTTTCAGCGAAACCAATAAGTGTAGGCATAAAAAAACCCGCGCGGTGAACACGGCGCGGGTTTGGCGACAGGGGAAAAGGCTTAACCGAGGGTTTTAAACGCTTTCAGTCGCTGCAGGTGCGGCGAGATGTTTTTAAATTTATGGGTCTGCTCTTCATCCCAGATAATTTCATAATAGTGGTGCAGGAGATCGGCGGAACGCTGGCTGTCCAGCGCTTCGTCCTGCCGGGAGAGCACCACCAGGCAGCGATCGCGATTCTTCTCACGGAAGTTGGTCACACACTTGGTGGCGATGTCAGCATACTCTTCCGGGCGGTCGATTTTGCCTTCCATGTTTTCATGCGGAAACAGGTTTGGATTGAACACCGCCTGGCGGATATCGCACAGAAAACCAATCCGCTCCGCCCAGTAGCCGCCAAGGCCGACGCCACAGATCAGCGGCCGGTCATCAGCGGTAAGCTGCAGCATTTTATCGACCTCTTTCAGCAGATGCTGCATGTCGTGCTTGGGGTGGCGCGTGCTGTAGCTAATCAACCGCACGTCCGGGTCGATAAACTGCAGCTGCATCACCTTCTCATGGTTACCGGGGCTGTTCGAGTCAAAACCGTGTAAATAGATAATCATCGCATCCTCACCAGACAACAACGCCCCACAGAGCGTTACGCGGACTTCGCCTCTTGCCAGCGCGCATGAAGCTGCTCCAGCTGGGCACTCACCGTTTTCCAACGGGCTGAATCCCTTAACTCCTGACGGGAAAAGGAACCTTTATGATACAATTTCGTAACACGCTCTGCTTTGATCGGCGACAGGTTATCCAGCACACTGACCGCGCCTTTACGATTATTGCAGACCAGTATCATATCGCAACCGGCGTCAAGCGACGCCTGACCGCGTTCGGCATAGCTGCCCATGATCGCCGCCCCTTCCATCGACAGATCGTCGGAGAAAATCACCCCGTCGAAGCCCAGCTCGCCGCGCAGCACCGTTTTCAGCCAGTACGCTGAACCGCTGGCCGGACGCGGGTCGAGCTCCGGGTAAATCACATGCGCGGGCATGATGGCATCCAGACGCTGTTCGGCGATGAGGCTTTTGAATACCGCCATATCGTGGTCGCGAATCACCGATGCCGGCCGCGGATCGAACGGGGTCTCTTTGTGCGAATCGGCAGTCACCGCCCCGTGCCCCGGGAAGTGTTTACCGGTGGTTTTCATACCCGCGGCGTGCATCCCGTCAATAAAGTGACGCGCCATCGTCAGCGCTTTCTGCGGATCTTCATGATAAGAACGTTCGCCGATCGCGGCGCTGATATGGCCGACGTCCAGCACAGGCGCAAAGCTGATATCGATATCCATGGCGATCATTTCGCTGGCCATCAGCCAGCCGGCCTCGGCGGCCAGTTTGCCCCCCTCTTCCATCCCCAGCAGCGCGGCGAAAGACTGGGCCGCCGGTAAACGGGTAAAGCCTTCGCGGAAACGCTGAACGCGTCCCCCTTCCTGATCGACCGCCACCACCAGATGGTTCCGGGAGGCATCGCGGATCTGGCGCACCAGCTCCCGCAGCTGCGCCGGATCGTGATAATTACGGGTAAAGAGGATCAACCCTCCCACCAGCGGATGCGCCAGAATCTCTCGCTCTTCCGCATCCAGTTCATACCCTTCGACATCCAACATGACTGGGCCCACACTGACCTCTCTTATCCTTTACGTTCGTTGTCTAACTGACACCATATTTCATCTGCCAGCGTGATAAATTGCCGATCGCCGCTCTGCTGCCAGCGCATTTCATACCATCCCGCCATCAGCAGCAATACCCACGGGCGCCAAAGTACAACCTGCCGCCAAAGCTGCTGCGCGTCGATGGCCGCCCGCCGGGCATACGCCGCCACCAGCTGGCGGCGCTGGTGAGGGGAAATCCACACCGCGGCCAGCTCCAGCGCGATATCGCCATCGCCGGCATATTCCCAGTCGATCAGCCTCAGGCCGGACTCGCTGTGGATAATATTGCCGGCATGGACGTCCATATGCAGCGGCGCCAGCCGCAGAGGACGGGGCTCGCCCCGGCGGCGCAGCCGCTGATGCCAGCGCAGCCAGCGTGGCGTGCGCCGTGCCGGATCGCACGTCTGCCAGTACTGGGCCAGCAGCGGTGCGAGGGTAACACGCCAGCCGAATCGCGGTTGCTGATGCACGTCATACAATAAGTCTGACAGCATAGGGCAGGCCGGTAACTCGCTTTTCACCTCCCCTGCGCAATATTCCACCACCATCAAGCAGGGTGAGTAAAACAGCGGGGCTGGCGCCAGCCTGGCAGGCAGTTGGCGGAGCGCGCGATACTGACGGCGGAAATAACAGGAAGCGGCTGATGGGTCGTGCGGCTGACGTAGCACGTGCCGCTGGTCGCCGTCGCTGATAATCACACTGCCGCCGCTGAGGCCATTCTGGCTCAGCGAGGCGACAGGATGATAGCGGGGGAAGAAGCGCGACAAGAGCTCATCGCGCGTCAGCTTATTGTTGCTGAACAGCACCTTTACCTGACCAGATAATCTCGCCGGTTTGCACCAGCATCAACTGCATCTTCAGTTCAGGCGCGTTGACGTTGCCGGTGGCATTGGAGTAAAGCACATACTGCGCGCCCACGTTGCGGGCGATACCCATGGCTTTGCTGCGGCTGCCGAGGCTGTCCTGCGGCGACAGGCCCAGCTGCTGTTTGGCGACCCCCAGCTGCTGCGCCGAGACCAGCGTAAACTTGCCGTTGCCGGCCAGTGCATTACGCAGCGCGGTAGTGGCTTCTCCCGCATTCAGCGTACCATTGGTGCGGTTGTTCACGCTGTCAACCAGCAGAATACTGCCCGCATTGACGCCGCTGGCCTGCAGCATCTGCCCCACCAGCGGCTGGACCGCGCCGTTCCAGTCATAATGACGCACGCGCGGCGCCGGCTGACCAGACTGCTGATCCTGATGCTCAATGGGCCCCGGCTGCGACGGTACGGCAGGAACCGCCGGTACCGTCGGCACCGTGGGCTGCGGCTGCGCAGGCTGCTGCGGCTGCGGTTTGGCCTCTTCGACCGGCGCAGGCTGCTCACGTAACCCCGCACAGCCTGCGAGGAATATCGCCAGTGCTGTGATTAACGCATAGCGACACATTTTCATCATTATAATTACCCCTTACAGATAAAGATAAAGGCGGGCCTTATGCGCCCCCAGGATATTGGCGCTACCATACAATGTCACCGAAGAGCGTGCCGGAACCACGATGGTGCGCGGCGCGTCCAGCGGATGCATCTCCAGCCCTCGGGCGTCATACCAGAAAAAACGATAGTGCACGGTGACCGGCTGCTGGCGCTCGTTATACAGCGTTGAGGAGGCGGTAGCCTGAATCTCCGTCGCCACCACGGCAGGCTCGCTGGCGCTGATCCCGGCCGCCAGCACGCTCGACTCCATCACCAGCGCCTGCTGGTCAGAAACCGGGATCTCCGGATGTGAACTACACCCGGCCAGCAGTCCCGCCGCCAGGCAAGCGCCCAAAAGGGTCCTGAGCATGGCGTTAGCCTTTATGCGCCAGCATCGGGCCCAGCGGACGACCGCCCAGCAGATGCATGTGGATATGGTAAACTTCCTGGCCGCCGTGGCGGTTGCAATTAACGATCAAACGGTAGCCATCGTCGGCAAGACCTTCATCGCGGGCGATCTTCGCCGCGACGGTCATCATCCGGCCCAGCGCCAGCTCATGTTCGGTGGTGACGTCATTCACGGTAGGAATCAGAACATTCGGGACAATCAGAATGTGGGTGGGTGCCTGCGGGGAGATGTCGCGAAAAGCGGTCACAAGCTCATCCTGATAGACAATATCCGACGGGATCTCCCGGCGAATGATTTTGCTGAAAATCGTTTCTTCTGCCATGACTGATTCCTTATTAGTTTTATCCCATACGCTGGCCTGCTTCTGCAGATAAACGCGGACGCACAGGTTCAGATAAGAGTATGAGCGACATCCTCCCTCTCTTTCAACCTGAAAGCAGTTTTTCTTATTCAACTATAGACTTAGCTGCTGAGGGATTAAGCATTTGCCGGATACTCTTCAGGGTTATCGCCTCAGAAAACCTCACCTCGTAACGTAAAAAAGGCAGCCAATAGGCTGCCTTAGTCTCCCCGATACTACGTCTTAACTGTTACGGATGTACTCATCCATTTCAGTTTTCAGGTTATCGGACTTGGTACCGAAGATGGCCTGTACGCCAGAACCTGCCACTACCACGCCAGCGGCGCCCAGTTTTTTCAGGCCAGCCTGGTCAACTTTCGCTACATCCGCCACGCTAACACGCAGACGAGTAATACATGCGTCGAGGTTGGTGATGTTCTCTTTACCGCCGAAAGCGGCGATCAGAGCCGGAGCCATCTCGCTGGTTGCGCCAGCTTTGCTCTCTTCGGTGGTATCTTCACGACCCGGTGTTTTCAGATCCAGGGCTTTAATCAGCACGCGGAAAATGACGTAGTACACGA
This sequence comes from Klebsiella sp. PK18, assembly GCF_057784655.1. Classification (NCBI taxonomy): domain Bacteria; kingdom Pseudomonadati; phylum Pseudomonadota; class Gammaproteobacteria; order Enterobacterales; family Enterobacteriaceae; genus Klebsiella; species Klebsiella sp. PK18. The sequence goes on from NZ_CM173493.1 coordinate 3,467,248, forward strand.
TCGCATAGCAGATACCGACAATCGGGAACAGCCACAGCTTGCTGCTGTTACCGGACAGGACGATAAAGTCGATCAGGCCGTGAGAGAACGAGGTACCGTCACGCATACCCAGCAGGATACAGATCGGGAACGCCAGACCCGCCAGAATGGCATGGATAACGTACAGGATCGGCGCCACGAACATGAAGGAGAACTCGATCGGCTCGGTGATACCGGTCAGGAACGAGGTCAGCGCGGCGGAGATCATGATACCGCCCACTTTGGCGCGGTTTTCCGGTTTAGCAGAGTGCCAAATCGCGATTGCCGCTGCCGGCAGACCGTACATTTTGAACAGGAAGCCGCCAGACAGTTTGCCCGCGGTCGGGTCGCCTGCCATGTAGCGCGGGATATCGCCGTGGAACACCTGACCAGCCGCGTTGGTGTATTCGCCGATCTGCATCTGGAAAGGAACGTTCCAGATGTGGTGCAGACCAAACGGCACCAGGCAACGCTCGATGAAACCGTAGATACCAAACGCTACCACCGGGTTCTGATAAGCAGCCCACTGGGAGAAGGTCTGGATCGCGGAACCGATCGGCGGCCAAATGAAGGAGAGGATCACGCCGGTGAAGATAGCGGCCAGACCAGAGATAATCGGTACAAAGCGCTTGCCCGCAAAGAAGCCCAGGTATTCTGGCAGCTTGATACGATAGAAGCGGTTGAACATGTACGCGGCGATAGCACCGGAGATAATACCGCCAAGCACGCCGGTATCAGCCAGGTGTTTTGCCGCAATCTCTTCAGCAGGTAAATGCAGCACCAGCGGCGCAACCACCGCCATGGTTTTCACCATGATGCCGTAAGCCACGACTGCAGCCAGTGCGGATACACCGTCGTTATTGGTGAAGCCGAGGGCCACACCGATAGCGAAGATCAGCGGCATGTTGGCGAAAACTGAACCGCCTGCTTCTGCCATAACGTGGGAGACCACGGCTGGCAGCCAGCTGAAGTTTGCGGAACCGACGCCCAGCAGGATACCTGCGATAGGCAGTACGGATACCGGCAGCATCAGCGATTTACCGACCTTCTGCAGGTTAGCAAATGCATTCTTAAACATAATTGAGAGTGCTCCTGAGTATTTGGTACTTTTTTACGTTTTCACGCATTGGCCCGGGGGGAGAACCGTGCCGTGGACAGGACATCTAAGCGCCCTTTATTTATTACACAGAGTAAAATAATTAACGGGATGATTGTTTGACGGCTATCACGTTTCAATCAGCCTTACGGTAAAAATTTACATCAGCTTACATAAGTTGTATCCAGATGTTGCCAAAAAACCTTCACCGCCACTTTTGTGGCGGTGAACTTTACTCGCTTTGGTTATTAATTACGAGCCTTAAAATAATAAGCAGATCAAGCAGGTTGTAAGCGGGCGGGGTCAATATGGAACAGAGTGGCAAAATTATCGGTGGTCTGCTGGGCCAGTTGCTCCAGCGACACGCCTTTCAGTACCGCCATGTATTCCGCAACGTCACGGACCAGCGCCGGCTGGTTCTCTTTGCCGCGATGGGGGACTGGCGCCAGGTACGGCGAATCGGTCTCCACCAGCAGGCGATCCAGCGGAACATAGCGCGCCGCATCGCGCAGCTGCTCGGCGTTACGAAAAGTGACGATACCGGAAAACGAGATATAGAACCCCATGTCGAGCAATTTACCCGCTGTCTCCCTGTCCTCAGTGAAACAGTGTAGTACGCCACCGCAATCCGTCACCTTTTCTTCGCGTAAAATGGCCAGGGTATCGGCGCGCGCGTCGCGGGTGTGGACGATCACCGGCTTATTCAGCTCGCGGCCAATGCGTATGTGGTCGCGAAACGAGGTTTGCTGCTGGGCTTTGGTTTCCGGGGTATAAAAATAATCCAGACCGGTCTCCCCCATCGCCACAACGCCCTCTTCCGCCGCCAGCGTGCGCAGGGTCTCCACCTCGTAGGCTTCGTCCTGGTTTAACGGATGCACGCCGCAGGAGAAGACGACGTTGTCACGCGTCCCCACCAGCTCACGCATACTGCGGTAGCCGGGCAAGGTCGTGGCGACCGCCAGGCAGAATTTCACATCGCGCGCGGCCGCTTTTGCCAGCACGTCGTCGACGTTTTTGTGCAGAGTTTGATAATCCAGACCATCAAGATGGCAGTGGGAGTCGACTAAAAACATAATGTCTCACTCAGAGGTGGGATACGGGTAAAACCGTCCCGGGTTGCAGGTAATGTTCCCAGCGCAGCAGGCGCTCGGTGAGCAGCAGTTCGCGGTTGACGCCGACGACGTTCAGCAATTGCTCACGGCAGGTACAGACGTCATGGGCGATCGCCTGCAGCCGGGCGGCGGGCAGGCTGTGCGCCAGCTGCTCCAGCAGCGGCCAGACGTCCGGGTTACTCACCAGGGCAATCCCCTGCTGTCGTTTTTGCGCATCGACCAGCAGCGATGCCAGCCAGTGCAGGCGAACCGCCGCCTGTTCATGATTGAGTATCGGCAGCAACGCCAGCCAGTCACCGCTCGCCAGAGTGGCCGCCAGGGCCTGACACAGCTGCTGCCGCGCCGTCCACTGCGGTTCCTGTAATAGTTCGAGCGCCGCGGCCGGCGCGCTGGCGCACAGACGCAACGCGGTCAACAGTGACTCCTGCGGCAGGTTCACCTCTCGCTCCAGCCAGGCCAGGGCATAAGACTCCGACGGCGGCGCCAGGTGGTGCAGGCGACAACGGCTGCGCAGAGTCGTCAGCAGACGCGCCGGCTCCTGGCAGGCGAGGAAGAACCAGGTATTCTCCGGCGGCTCCTCCAGCGTTTTCAGCAACGCGTTGGCGGCGGCATCGGTCAGCAAAGCGGCATCGCTAATCCACACCACTTTCGCCCCACCGAGGCGCGCGCGCTCATAGAGCTTTTCATTGACATCGCGCACCGCATCAATGCCCAGCGCACTCTTGCCCTTTTCGGGGATCAGCGGATAGTAATCGGGATGTGTGCCGGCCTGCATCAGCTGGCAACTATGGCAGCGGCCGCAGCTTTTATGTCCTTCGGGCTGGCGGCACATCAGGAAGCGGCACAGCGCGTAAATCAACGCCTCACCGCCCATCCCGCTCAGAGACTGTAACAGCAAGGCGTGGTGGCCTCGTCCGGCCTGATAGCTTCCGACCAGTTGCTCGAACGACGGGCGCAGCCACGGATACCATTTCATGCCGGTTGCTCCGCCATCCACTGGGCGATTGTGGCGCGTATGTCGCGAGCGACGGCGTCGAGCGGCTGGGTCGCGTCAACCGTACGGATCGACGGGTCTGCAGCGGCCAGCTCAAGGTAGCGCGCGCGGGTGCGATTGAAGAAGTTCATGGACTCCTGCTCAATGCGATCCAGTTCGCCGCGGGCCCGGGCGCGCTGCAGCCCCACTTCCGGCGTGACGTCGAGGTACAGCGTCAGATTGGGGCGGAAATCGCCGAGTACCGCGTCGCGCAGCGTCGCCAGCATCGTACGGTCGATTCCCCGGCCGCCGCCCTGATAAGCCTGAGTCGACAGATCGTGACGATCGCCGATCACCCACTGGCCGCGGGCCAGCGCGGGCTTAATCACGGTCTCCACCAGCTGGACGCGCGCCGCGTAAAACATCAGCACTTCCGCTTTATCATTAATGACCTCATCACCCGTGGACTGGATATCCAGCACCAGGCTACGCAGTTTTTCGGCAAGGACAGTGCCCCCCGGCTCGCGGGTAAACACCATATCGTGAATACCTGCCGACTGCAGCGTCTCCACCACCAGCTGACGTGCGGTGGTCTTCCCGGCGCCCTCCAGCCCCTCGATGACGATATAGTTACTGCGCATTTTTTTCCTTAAGTACTTTCAGATAGTCCTGCACCGCACGGTTATGACTGACCAGGTTTGTGGTAAACGTATGGCCCCCTTTCCCGTCGGCGACAAAATAGAGGTATGACGTTTTCGCCGGATGGGCGGCCGCCTTCAGCGACGCCTCGCCCGGCACTGCGATAGGACCAGGCGGCAGGCCGCTGATGGTATAAGTGTTGTATGCGGTCGGCGTCTCGAGATCCTTACGCGTTAACTTACCAGTATACCCCTCGCCCATCCCGTAGATCACGGTCGGATCGGTCTGTAAGCGCATACCGATGCGCAGGCGATTGATAAATACCGACGCGACGCGGTCGCGCTCTCCCGCCACCGCGGTCTCTTTCTCAATAATCGAGGCCATGGTCAACAGCTGGTTCTGATCGGCATAGGGCAGATTGTCCATCCGTCCTTCCCAGATCTTCGCCACTTCGGCGACCATTTTCTGATGCGCGCGCTTGAGGATGGCGATATCGCTGGTATTGGCGGTGTACATCCAGGTATCCGGCCAGAACCAGCCCTCCACCCAGTCGGCATGCTCAAGACCTAACGCCTTAGCCACCGTCGCATAGCTATCATCATCGAGAGTGTGCTTCACGTACGGGGCATCGCGCAGCTGGCGCAGGTAGTCGCTAACGCGCATACCTTCGACAAAGCGCAGCGGAAACTGCGCCTCTTTACCGCTGGCCAGCAGCTGCAGCATCTCGCGCACCGTCATCTGCGGCGTGAAGCGATAGGTCCCGGCTTTGAAGTGAGACAGCTCAGGTTCCACCCGCAGCAGCCACTGGAAAACGCGCGGGCGGTTGATCACCTTCTCGCGATAAAGATCCTGGCCCAGCGCCAGACGGCCGGTACCGGGCTCCAGGGTGAAGATGGTCTCTTCTTTAATCAGCAGCTTGCTGTCCGCCAGCTGGCGTACTTTCCACATGCCTGCCGCCGCGGCGATGCCCAGCACCACCACTAACAGCAGAATAAAACGTAACATTTTCTTCATACTAACCAGACAGCTCACACAAAGGGGCTAAAAAATGGTAAAGCTCGCGCGAGGACCAGACGGTCTCCTCCCAGCGACGAACCGGCACCAGCGGCATCAGCGCATTGCAGATCAGCACTTCATCGGCTTCACGCAATACCTCAGGACGCGCTGTCACTTCGACAACGCGAAACGCCGATGGTGCCAGCTGTGCGATACAGCGCTGCCGCATAATGCCGTTGACCCCGGCGTAATCGAGCCGCGGAGTAAATACATCCCGTCCCTGACGCCAGAATAAATTCGCGGCACAGCATTCCGTAAGCCACCCGTCACTGTCAAGGACCAGCGCCTCATCGGCGTCCGTCTGCTCAAGATGAGAGCGGATCAGTACCTGCTCAAGGCGATTAAGATGCTTCAGTCCGGCAAGCCACGGGTTGCGCCCCAGGGGCACCGGGCTCTGGGTCAGGGTAATGCCCTCCTCCCGCCAGCGCGCATAATGCGCCGGGAATGGAGAGACACTGAGAATGCGGGTGGGCGACACGCAGCCCGCCGTACTGTATCCCCTTCCCCCAACGCCGCGGGTGAGGATCACCTTCAACACGCCCTGCGCGTGCGGCCGCGCCAGACGCTGCATCTCTTCGCTCAGCGTCAGCCAGTCGTGAAATGGTATTTGTAATTTTTCACAGGTTGTCTGCAAACGCTGCAGATGGGCGTCCAGTAGCGCAACCTGCCCCTGCTGGATGCGGGCGGTGGTAAAACAGCCGTCGCCAAACTGGGCGGCGCGATCGTTCGCCGCCAGCGTGTCCTGTTCAACGCCATTTATCAAGAACATAAAGGACTCCTTTTCACTGGTCGGTGAGTGTCTCAGGACACGGAGCAGAGGACAAGCGGAGAAAGCCGAATAAAAAAGGCCCGACGAACGGGCCTTTTGTTAAAGCAGTACCGGGGCAAGCCCTGTCACACTTTTTTGAAGATCAGCGAACCGTTAGTGCCGCCAAAACCGAAGGAGTTGCACAGGGTGTACTCCATACCGGAAACCTGACGCGCTTCGTGTGGCACGAAATCGAGGTCGCAGCCCTCATCCGGGTTATCGAGGTTGATCGTCGGCGGAACCGCCTGGTCGCGCAGCGCCAGGATAGAGTAGATCGACTCTACGGCCCCTGCCGCGCCCAGCAGGTGCCCGGTCATGGATTTGGTGGAGCTCACCATGACGCGGCTCGCCGCATCACCGAAGACTGACTTAACGGCCTGCGCTTCTGCTTTATCGCCAGCCGGCGTCGAGGTGCCGTGGGCGTTGACGTAGCCAATCTGGCCCGGTTCGATGCCCGCATCGCGAATGGCATTCACCATCGCCAGCGCGGCGCCCGCACCATCTTCCGGCGGTGACGTCATGTGGTAAGCATCGCTGCTCATGCCGAAGCCAACGATCTCGGCGTAGATTTTGGCACCGCGTTTTTTAGCATGCTCGTACTCTTCCAGCACCACCATACCCGCGCCGTCGCCCAGCACGAAGCCGTCGCGATCTTTATCCCACGGACGGCTCGCCGCCTGCGGGTTGTCATTGCGCGTGGAGAGCGCACGCGCCGCGCCGAAGCCGCCCACGCCAAGCGGGGTACTGGCTTTTTCCGCACCGCCTGCCACCATCGCATCGGCATCGCCATAGGCGATGATGCGCGCGGCCTGGCCGATGTTGTGCACGCCTGAAGTACATGCGGTCGCGATAGAGATGCTTGGCCCACGCAGACCAAACATGATGGTCAGATGCCCGGCCACCATGTTAACAATTGTGGAAGGAACGAAGAATGGGCTGATCTTACGCGGTCCGCCGTTAACCAGCGAACTGTGGTTTTCTTCGATCAAGCCGAGACCGCCAATACCGGAGCCGATAGCGGCGCCAATACGGGTTGCATTCTCTTCCGTCACTTCAAGGCCAGAATCCTGCATGGCCTGAACGCCAGCGACAATTCCATATTGAATGAAGGCATCCATCTTGCGCTGTTCTTTGCGCGAGATAATGTCATCACAGTTAAAATCCTTTACTAAGCCAGCAAATTTCGTTGCATAGGCGCTAGTATCGAAATGGTCGATCAGGCTGATGCCACTCTGACCGGCAAGGAGAGCTTTCCAGGTAGACTCTACGGTATTGCCGACAGGAGACAACATGCCCAGTCCGGTCACAACTACACGACGCTTAGACACGTTTGTCCTCCAGGGAGGGAAAATAGATTCTTGTGGGACAATAAAAAGATAAAACTCAGGCGGTCGAATGACCGCCTGGAGATGTTCACTTACGCCTGGTGGCCGTTGATGTAATCAATGGCAGCCTGAACGGTGGTGATTTTCTCAGCTTCTTCGTCCGGAATCTCAGTATCAAACTCTTCTTCCAGAGCCATTACCAGCTCAACGGTGTCAAGAGAATCAGCGCCCAGGTCTTCAACGAAGGAAGCATTGTTGGTAACTTCTTCCTGCTTAACGCCCAGCTGCTCGCCGATAATTTTCTTAACGCGTTCTTCGATAGTGCTCATACTCTTAAATTTCCTATCAAAACTCGCTTTCGCGATGGTTTTCGTAGTGTATAAAATGTTGAAAAATTTGCAACTAAATCCCGGCAGGTCTTACCACGATTTTGCGCTATTTTGAGGCCGTTTGCCCTAAGAACGCAAATCTTTTCGCACAAAACCGCACAGGGAACCGTGCGAAGTGCGCGGTTCCTGAACGTTTTGCACAAATCTCGGTCAGACCATGTACATTCCGCCGTTGACGTGCAGCGTTTCACCAGTGATGTAACTTGCTTCGTCAGAGGCTAAAAATGCAACCGCGCTGGCGATTTCATTTGGGGTGCCAAGGCGCCCCGCAGGAACTGCCGCCAGCGTACCCGCACGCTGCTCATCGGTCAGCGCACGCGTCATGTCCGTTTCAATAAAGCCCGGAGCAACAACGTTTACAGTAATACCGCGGGACGCAACTTCACGCGCCAGTGATTTACTGAAGCCGATCAGACCCGCTTTCGCCGCAGCGTAGTTGGCCTGACCCGCATTTCCCATGGTACCAACCACAGAACCGATAGTGATAATACGTCCATGACGCTTTTTCATCATAGCGCGCATTACCGCTTTTGACAGACGGAAAACCGATGACAGGTTGGTTTCGATAATATCGTTCCACTCGTCATCTTTCATGCGCATCAACAGATTGTCGCGAGTGATCCCGGCATTATTCACCAGGATATCCACTTCGCCAAACTCTGCGCGCACATTTTCCAGAACAGATTCAATAGATGCCGGGTCGGTCACATTCAACATCAGACCTTTACCGTTGGCGCCTAAATAGTCGCTGATGGCCTGCGCGCCGCTTTCGCTGGTCGCAGTACCGATAACTTTCGCGCCACGAGCGACGAGCGTTTCAGCGATTGCACGGCCAATACCGCGGCTTGCACCGGTAACCAGCGCGATTTTTCCTTCAAAACTCATGGTTTTCCTCTTTTATTGCTCAAGCGCCGCAGACATCGCCGCCGGCTCGTTAAGCGCGGAAGCGGTCAGGGTGTCAACAATACGTTTGGTCAGGCCGGTGAGGACTTTACCCGGGCCAACTTCATACAGATGCGTTACGCCCTGCGCCGCCATAAACTCAACGGTTTTGGTCCACTGGACCGGGCTGTACAGCTGGCGTACCAGCGCGTCGCGAATGGCGTCCGGCGTGGTTTCGCATTTCACGTCGACGTTATTCACTACCGGAATCGTCGGCGCGTTGAAGGTGATTTTCTGCAACTCCAGCGCCAGTTTTTCTGCAGCTGGCTTCATCAGCGCGCAGTGGGACGGCACGCTCACCGGCAGCGGCAGCGCGCGTTTGGCGCCAGCGGCTTTACAAGCGGCGCCAGCGCGTTCAACGGCCTCTTTATGCCCGGCGATAACCACCTGGCCCGGGGAATTGTAGTTCACCGGAGAGACAACCTGCCCTTCGGCCGATTCTTCACAGGCTTTGGCGATAGAAGCGTCATCCAGGCCGATAATCGCGGACATGGCGCCGGTACCTTCCGGTACGGCTTCCTGCATGAATTTCCCGCGCAGTTCAACCAGACGAACGGCATCAGCGAAACCGATAACCCCTGCGCAAACCAGCGCGGAGTATTCGCCGAGGCTGTGGCCCGCCAGCAGGGTCGGCGCTTTGCCGCCCTGCTGCTGCCAGACGCGGTATAGCGCCACGGAGGCGGTCAGCAGCGCCGGCTGAGTCTGCCAGGTTTTATTCAGTTCTTCTGCCGGGCCCTGTTGAGCCAGCGCCCACAGATCGTAACCCAACGCTGCGGACGCTTCACCGAAGGTCTCTTCAATCACCGGCCAGGTGGCAGCCATATCGGCCAGCATGCCTACGGCCTGGGAACCTTGTCCCGGGAACACAAAAGCAAATTGCGTCATGTTTAAATCCTTATACTAAAAACGAACCAGCGCGGAACCCCAGGTGAAACCGCCACCAAAGGCTTCCAGCAGAATCAACTGACCGCGTTGGATACGGCCATCGCGAACGGCTTCATCCAGCGCGCAAGGGACCGACGCCGCGGAGGTGTTGCCATGGCGGTCGAGGGTCACAACGACGTTATCCATCGACATGCCCAGTTTCTTCGCCGTCGCGCTGATAATACGCAGGTTTGCCTGGTGCGGCACCAGCCAGTCCAGCGCTGAACGTTCAAGATTATTCGCTGCCAGCGTCTCATCAACGATGTGCGCCAGCTCGGTGACCGCCACTTTGAAGACTTCATTGCCGGCCATCGTCAGATAGATCGGGTTTTCCGGATCGACGCGATCGGCGTTCGGCAGGGTCAGCAGTTCGCCATAGCTGCCGTCAGCATGCAGATGCGTCGAGATAATGCCTGGCTCTTCAGACGCGCCAAGCACTACCGCGCCCGCGCCGTCACCGAAAATAATGATCGTGCCGCGATCGGTGGGATCGCAAGTACGCGCCAGCACATCGGCGCCAATCACCAGCGCATAATCCACCGCGCCGTTCTTCACGTACTGATCGGCGACGCTCAGCGCATAGGTGAAACCGGCGCAGGCGGCCGCGACATCAAACGCCGGGCAACCCTTAACGCCCAGCATAGACTGGATCTGGCATGCCGAACTCGGAAACGCGTGCGTGCCGGAGGTGGTCGCAACGATAATCAGACCAATCTGCTCCGCGGACACGCCCGCCATCGCCAGCGCCTGCTTTGCGGCTTCAAAGCCCATCGTAGCAACTGTTTCATGCGCTGCGGCAATACGACGCTCACGGATACCTGTGCGGGTGACAATCCACTCGTCAGAGGTCTCTACCATTTTTTCCAGGTCGGCGTTTGTACGCACTTGCTCGGGCAGATAGCTGCCGGTACCAATAATCTTCGTATACATGTACGCTCAGTCACTCTTGGGTAATATACCCGCCTCTTTCAACCTGCCGCGGCGTCAATCGTGGCCATTCGTCCCGCTTTGCTGTCGGGAGTTCACGTCACTGTCGCTTTCCGGCAGCGCGAAACCAGCTGGGTATAAAGATTCCAGGCGCGCGGCGATCCGTTGAGGAATTTGCCGCTGCACCGCCTGCACTGCCTGCTCTATCGCGACGCTAAAGGCGCGTTGATTGGCAGCACCATGACTCTTGATCACGGAACCGCGCAATCCTAACAGACAGGCGCCATTATACTGGTCGGGGTTGAGGTGACTGAATCGCCTCGCCAGGCTTTTTTGTAACCAACGTTTTAATAACAGCAGCCACCACGACCGTTTTTTGCCCTCTCCCTGAGATTTCAGCAGCGAAAGGAACATTCTGACAACACCTTCCATGGTTTTTAATGTGACGTTGCCCGTGAATCCATCACAAACCAGCACATCGGTTTTTCCGGTCAACAGTTCATTGGCTTCAAGATAGCCGATGTAGTTGAGGGAAGGCAGCGTTTTCAGCACTGCGGCAGCATCGCGAATGCTGCTGAGGCCTTTCATCTCTTCTTCGCCGATATTCAGCAAGGCGACGCGCGGGTTGGTCATGCCAACCACTTCCTCTGCCAGCACCGCGCCCATGACGGCGAACTGCACCAGCATCGTGCTGTCGCAATCGACGTTGGCGCCGAGATCCAGCACCACGGTTTTGCCCTTCTGCTGGTGCGGCAGAACCGTCACCAGCGCCGGCCGCTCAATACCTTCGATCGGTTTGAGCAACAGTTTCGCCAGTCCCATCAGCGCGCCGGTGTTGCCGGCGCTGACGCAGGCTTCCGCCCGCCCTTCTTTCACAAGCTCCAGCGCCACGCGCATTGAGCTTCCGCGACTGCTGCGGATAGCCTGTGCGGGTCGCGCATCACTGGCAATAACTGACTGCGCAGGAATAATCTGCAGACGCGAACGTTGTTCGAAGTCAGCTTTGGCAAGTAATGGCGTGATGGCGTCGGGGTCGCCGACTAAAAGAAGTGTGAGTTGCGAATTAGAGTTCAGTGCCTGCAGTGCTGCAGGCACCGTCACGGATGGGCCAAAATCGCCCCCCATGACATCTAACGCCAGGGTTAGACGTGTCAAGGTATCGTCGCTGCCCGGTTCGGTGATTCCCCAGTTGCCCGGGGAGTCCTCACTAAGCTTCATCACGCTCGCACTCGCGAATGTTCACGCTGCAGACGCAACAATTTGGGCATTGATGCCCCTGGTGATCGGGTTAACCGAATGTCCAGGGACGCACACGCCCGCCATGGCCTGCAACGGGAAATCCTGCGAGTATCGCGTGATTACTTAGCGATAACCTTGCGACCGCGGTAGAAACCGTCGGCAGTGATGTGGTGACGCAGGTGTTTCTCACCAGAAGTTTTGTCTACAGACAGGCTGGTGACTGCGGTCAGCGCGTCATGGGAACGACGCATGCCACGTTTGGAACGGGTTGGTTTATTCTGTTGTACGGCCATGGACCTTACTCCTCAATTACTTACGCTTTAAGCTGGCTAATACGGCAAATGGGTTTGGTTTTTGTGCCTCTTCAGGCAGTTCGCCAAAGACCATGTCCGCGTCGGACACTTCACAGTGTTCAGAATCATGCACCGGAACTACGGGCAGGGAGAGGATAATTTCATCCTCGACCATTGCCTGCAGGTCGATTTCACCGAATTCGTTAACCTCAATCGGCTCATACGCTTCCGGTAGTGCTTCGGCCTGTTCGTCATTTCTGACGGGGCTAAAACAATACGTGGTGTGGACGTGATGAGGGAACGGTTTCCCGCAACGCTGGCATTCGAGGGTTACCGTTACCTTTGCATCGCCAGTAATGACGGCGAGACGCTGGTTATCGATAGCGAACGACATGCTGCATTCCACATCGCTGTCCACGCTGACTACAGAATCGGCTACACGTTCAACCTGATCGCGGGCATAGATGCCTTCGTAATCAAGGCGTTTTTGAGCCGTGCGGACCGGATCAAGAGTCAGGGGTAATTTTACCTTTTGCATAGGGCGCGCATATTAACTTTGTAATGTCATAGAGTCAAAGAAAAAGGCAGCCTCAGGTTGCCTTTTGCCATTTATTCGCACACATTGCGGCGCATAGTTTAAGATGATGCTCTGCGAAGCGCTATATGTGGATGAAAAAATATGTCTGAACTTATCCTCGCGTCAACCTCTCCCTGGCGGCGCATGCTGCTGGAAAAACTGGGGTTACCGTTTGAATGTGCCGCGCCTGACGTTGACGAAACGCCGCTGCCGGAAGAATCCGCGCGTCAGCTTGTCGCCCGACTGGCGCAAGCCAAAGCGCAAAGCCTGGCCTCCCGCTATCCGCACCACCTTATTATAGGCTCCGATCAGGTTTGCGTATTAGACGGTGAAATCACCGGCAAACCGCACACCGAAGAAAATGCCCGCCGGCAGTTGCGAAAGGCCAGCGGGACCATCGTCACCTTTTATACCGGTCTGGCGCTATACAACTCCGCCACCGGCCATCTGCAAACCGAATGCGAGCCCTTTGACGTTCACTTTCGCCATCTCAGCGATAAAGAGATTGAAGGCTACGTCCGCAAAGAGAACCCGCTGCAATGCGCCGGGAGTTTCAAGAGCGAGGGGTTAGGGATTACGCTATTTGAACGACTGGAAGGCCGCGACCCGAACACTCTGGTCGGTTTACCCTTAATCGCGCTCTGTCAGATGCTGCGCCGCGAGAATAACAATCCGCTGTTAGGTTAAAGCAAAAAAACGGCGGAACTGATTCCGCCGTTGCGCTTATTTGCTCTTACGTAGCACCTGTAAACAGTGCTTCAGCTGGTTATCCAGCGGCGCCTCAACGCGCATCACCTCCCCGCTCCCCGGGTGGGTAAACTTCAGCGCCGCCGCGTGCAGGAACAGGCGGTTTAAGCCGGTACCGGACAGCTGCTTGTCGAACTCGCGGTCGCCATAGCGATCGTCAAAAGCGATAGGATGCCCGGCATACTGGGTATGAACGCGGATCTGATGCGTGCGGCCGGTGACCGGGCTGCAGCGCACCAGCGTGGCGAATTCGTAACGCTCTTCCACTTTAAAGCGCGTCTCCGACGGCTTGCCTTCCTGACTCACGCGAACGATACGCTCCCCACTCTGCAGAATATTCTTCAACAGCGGGGCCTGGACCACTTTGGTATGCGACTGCCACTGGCCGCGCACCAGCGCCAGGTAGTCTTTCTGCATGCCTTTATCGCGCAGCTGCTCGTGCAGCGAACGCAGCGCCGAGCGCTTTTTCGCCACCAGCAGCACGCCGGAGGTATCGCGGTCGAGACGATGCACCAGCTCAAGGAAACGTGCCTCCGGGCGCAGGGCACGCAGCCCTTCAATCACGCCAAAGCTCAGTCCGCTGCCGCCGTGTACCGCAGTACCGGAAGGTTTGTTGAGTACCAGAATATGATCGTCTTCATAGAGGATCACCTCAGAGAGCGCGGCCACTTTCTGCAGATGCGGCGATACCGCCTCTTCTTCACGCTCCGCCACGCGCACCGGCGGGATACGAACTTCATCACCCGCTTCCAGCTTATACTCCGGCTTCACGCGCTTTTTGTTTACCCGCACCTCGCCTTTACGCAGGATGCGATAAATCATGCTCTTCGGTACACCTTTCAATTGGGTACGCAAAAAGTTGTCGATACGTTGCCCCGCTTCATCAGCAGCAATGGCAACCATTTTTACGGTTGGGGTCTCAGTTTTCATGGTGCGCGATTCTAAATAGCCGGACGCATTAGCGCCACTCATTTTTATATGCTTATATTTATCATTATCCTGTTTTCACGGTTTACCTGACCGCCATTTTGTTTGTTATTAGAACAATCTGTATGGGCAGGTGATAAAACTGTGAGTAACCGGGTGATAAAAGGTGAAAGTCAACTTGCTATAACAAGGTTAGCAATGGAATAATGAGACCGTTTTCCGTATTGCATCTTGTTAGAACAAGACATTAGCGGAATGACCAATTTTGTCTGACCGATCGCCCACGCAGCAATGGCGTAAGACGTTGCGATCTTTCAGACAGTTAGCGGGCTGCGGGTTGCAGTCCTTACCGGTACAGGCTCTATGGATTTCAAGTCGCAGGAAGGCGTCAACTCCGGGACTCCCGGGAGCTCATCTGGATCCCTTGATCGAGGTGAGCAGGTTAAGCCACCATGCCTGCAACGCGAAAGACGACGAGTATAAATGGAATATTCTCTGGTGATACATCCCAGGCTGTTCCCCTGAATAATTGCGCTGTGTTTCCGTTTGAAACACAGGCGACCGACACTCTGCGCCTCTTAAGCGCGCGACAACCGTGAGGTTGGCGACGTGAACCAGACACGAGGCCATCGGTTTTCCCCCGGAAAGGCATTACTCTGCCCGCAGCTTAGTCGTCAATGTAAGAATAATGAGTAAGTTACGATGAAAAGAATGTTAATCAACGCAACTCAGCAGGAAGAGTTGCGCGTCGCCCTTGTTGATGGGCAGCGCCTGTACGACCTGGATATCGAAAGCCCCGGGCACGAACAGAAAAAAGCGAACATCTACAAAGGCAAAATCACCCGCATTGAACCTAGCCTTGAAGCCGCGTTTGTCGATTACGGCGCCGAGCGTCATGGTTTCCTCCCCCTCAAAGAAATCGCCCGCGAATACTTCCCCGCTAACTACAATGCGCACGGTCGTCCTAATATCAAAGACGTGCTGCGTGAAGGTCAGGAAGTTATCGTGCAGATTGATAAAGAAGAACGCGGCAACAAAGGCGCTGCGCTCACCACCTTTATCAGCCTGGCAGGCAGCTATCTGGTCCTGATGCCGAACAACCCGCGCGCGGGGGGAATTTCCCGCCGTATCGAGGGCGACGACCGCACTGAACTGAAAGAAGCGCTGGCGAGCCTGGAGCTTCCGGACGGCATGGGTCTTATCGTTCGCACCGCTGGCGTCGGCAAATCTGCCGAAGCCCTGCAGTGGGACCTGAGCTTCCGCCTGAAGCACTGGGAAGCGATTCAGAAAGCCGCGGAAAGCCGTCCGGCGCCGTTCCTGATCCACCAGGAAAGCAACGTGATTGTCCGCGCATTCCGCGATTATCTGCGCCAGGACATCGGCGAAATCCTGATCGATAACCCGAAAGTGCTCGAGCTGGCGCGCCAGCATATCGCCGCACTGGGTCGTCCGGATTTCAGCAGCAAAATCAAACTGTACACCGGTGAAATCCCGCTGTTCAGCCATTATCAGATTGAATCGCAAATTGAGTCCGCCTTCCAGCGTGAAGTGCGCCTGCCTTCCGGCGGGTCTATCGTTATCGACAGCACCGAAGCGCTGACCGCGATCGATATCAACTCCGCCCGCGCCACCCGCGGCGGCGATATCGAAGAGACAGCCTTCAATACCAACCTTGAAGCGGCTGACGAGATTGCCCGCCAGCTGCGTCTGCGCGACCTCGGCGGCTTGATCGTTATCGACTTCATCGATATGACCCCGGTTCGCCACCAGCGTGCGGTGGAAAACCGTCTGCGTGAAGCCGTTCGTCAGGACCGCGCGCGCATTCAGATTAGTCATATTTCGCGCTTCGGCCTGCTGGAGATGTCTCGCCAGCGCCTGAGCCCGTCGCTGGGCGAATCCAGCCATCACGTCTGCCCGCGCTGCTCCGGCACCGGTACCGTGCGTGATAACGAATCGCTGTCGCTCTCTATTCTGCGTCTGATTGAAGAAGAGGCGCTGAAAGAGAACACCAAAGAAGTCCACGCCATCGTTCCGGTACCGATCGCCTCTTATCTGCTGAACGAAAAACGTGCCGCAGTGAGCGCAATCGAATCCCGTCAGGGCGATGTCCGCGTCATTATCGTGCCAAACGACGAGATGCAGACGCCGCACTACTCCGTCCTGCGCGTGCGCAAAGGTGAAGAGACCTCAACGCTGAGCTATCTGCTGCCGAAGCTGCATGAAGAAGAGATGGCGCTGCCTGGTGACGAGGAGCCAGCAGAACGTAAACGTCCGGAGCAGCCTGCGCTGGCCGCCTTTGTGATGCCTGACGCCCCACCGGCACCGATGCTGGAAGAGCCTGTGGCTGCCCCTGCGGTCGCCGCTGCCCCGGTCGCGGCCGCCGCGCCGGCCCAGCCGGGACTGCTCTCACGCTTCTTCAGCGCGCTGAAAAATATCTTCTCTGGCACTGAAGAAGCCAAACCGGTTGAAGTTCCGGTCGAGAAGAAAGCGGAAGAAAAACCGGAGCGTCAGCAGGAGCGCCGTAAACCGCGGAGCAACAACCGCCGCGATCGCAACGACCGCAACGATCGCCGTGATAACCGCGACAATCGTGACAATCGTGACAACCGCGATAACCGTGACAATCGCGACACCCGCGCGGACAATGCCGAGGGTCGTGAGCCGCGCGAATCGCGTGAAGAAAACCGTCGCAATCGTCGCGAAAAGCAGCCGCAAAACGTAGAAGCGCGTGACGCTCGCCAGACCGTCGGCGATGACGCGGACAAAGCCAAATCCCGCGACGAGCAGCAGCCGCGCCGCGAACGCTCCCGCCGCCGCAATGACGATAAACGTCAGGCGCAGCAGGAAGCCAAGGTGCAGACGCGTGAAGAGCCGGAAGTACAGGAGACTGAGCAGGAAGAGCGTGTGCAGACTCTGCCGCGTCGTAAACCGCGTCAGCTCTCCCAGAAAGTACGCATTGAGTCAGCCGTTGCCGAGCAGACTGCCGAGATCGCGCCTGAGACCGTTGTGGCTGAAGTCGCCACCCCGCGCAGTGAGCCGGTGAAAGCCGAACTGCCGGCGGTAGTGGAAAACGTAGTGGAACACGATGAAAACGGCGAATCCCGTGAAGCGAACGGTATGCCGCGCCGCTCTCGTCGTTCCCCGCGTCATCTGCGCGTGAGCGGTCAGCGTCGTCGTCGCTATCGTGACGAACGCTATCCGACCCAGTCGCCTATGCCGCTGACCGTCGCCTGCGCCTCGCCGGAGATGGCTTCCGGTAAAGTCTGGATCCGCTACCCGGTCGTTCGTCCGCAGGACCAGCAGCCGGAAGAGGTTCCGGTTCAGGACACCAGCGCCATTGAAGCCGTCGAGGCTGTTGCGACACCGGTTGCCGTGGTTGAAACCGTCACTGCCGCGCCAGTTACCGTCGAGCCGGCGACCATGGAGCCCGTTACCGCTGAGCCGGTGGTCGTCGAACCTGTCGTAGCCGCCGAGCCGGTGGTCGTTGATACTCCGGAAATTGTCGAGCCAGCCGCTGTCGAGCCAGCGCCGGTCGAAGCGCCAGCTGTCGAAGCGCCTCAGGCTATTGCGCCAGTGACGATCGACGCCGAGCCGGTCACAGTTGAACCTGAAGTGGTGGAAACGGCGCCTGTCGTTGAAGCGCCAGTGGAAACCATCGTTCCGGCCACGGAAACCGTGGTGGAGGCACCGGTGACCGAAGCCGCCCCTACGGCCCCTGCCGAACCGGTCAAAGCTGAAACGCCGGTAAGCAAACCCGTGGTTGTGGCTGGCGATCGCCATGCTACCGCGCCGATGACCCGGGCGCCTGCTCCGGACTATGTCCCGGAAGCGCCGCGCCACAGCACCTGGGTGCGCCCGCCGTTCGCTTTTGAAGGTAAAGGCGCCGCCGGTGGTCATAGTGCGACGCGTAAAGCCACCGCAGAACCGACCCGCCCACAGCCCGTCGAATAAGCGTGCTTAATAAAAAAACCGGCCTCTGGCCGGTTTTTTTATGCGCTTTGCGGACGCTGCATCCCGGCCAGATCCGGCATGATCTCCCGCATCAGGTCAAGGAACTTACGCAGGCGTGTCGGATAATAGCGCGCCCAGGGATAAACTAGATGAACCGGTAGCGAGGCGGGACGCCACTGCGGGAACAGCTCAATCAGTCGTCCGGCGGCAATATCCTCCACGACCGTCCAGCTGGACACCATCGCCACTCCCAGCCCCGCCAGCGCGGTATTTCGCGCGACGTACAGGCTGTCAGTGCTCAGGCAGGGGGTGATGGCCGTCGAGACGATTTGCCCACTTTCCAGATGCCGGAGCCGTACCTCATGCTGATAAAAGGTATTAATGGCGATCCACGGCAGGCCGGATAGCGCCTCCAGCGAGGTTAACGGCGGGTACTTCGCCAGGAGTTCAGGGGAAGCCACCACGCAGCGCGGCACTTCCGCCAGCAGCACGGATACCGTGGCCGGATCCACCTCCGCGCCAACGCGGATGGCGCAGTCGATATTATCGCTGAGAAAGTCGACGGTATTATCATTCAGCATCCACTCGACCGACAGTTGCGGATGACGCTGCAGAAATGCGACCAGCGGCGCCAGCAGCTGTTGCTGGCCAAAAGCATGGGGCGCCCGTACCCGCAGCACCCCCACGGGCTGATCGTCGGCAATACGCAGATCATCCTCCAGCGCCAGCCAGGCGTCCACGACCTGACGGGCATGGCGATAACAGCGTTCGCCATCGTCAGTGAGCTTCATCGCATGAGTGGTGCGCAGGATCAACTTCACCCCCAGCAGTCCTTCCAGGGACTGCAGGCGGCGGCTGACGGTTGCCTGGGTGGTATCCATCTGCCCCGCGGCGGCGGAGAGTGAGCCGGCCTCTATAATACGAATATAGGTGCGCATCAGCTCAATGCGGTCTATACGCTCCTGTCTTTTCATTTTTCTTTTGCCTATGCGTGCTACGTATAACCGTTTTACCACCAGCCCGGCTACCGCGCCAGCTGCATTCAGGGAAAAATAGCGCCATCGCATCTATGAGGTACTGATCATGACACCGACTTCCCTTTCCACCCGCGACGCAGGCTGGATTATCTTCATTCTCGCGCTCGGCGCCGGCTTTAGCGTCGCCTCTATCTATTATGCGCAGCCGCTACTGCCGCTGATGGGCGCCAACCTCCATCTGTCGGTAGAAGGGATGGGGCTGGTTCCTACCCTGACGCAGGCTGGCTACGCGCTCGGCATTCTGTTCCTGCTCCCGCTCGGCGACCGTCACGATCGCCGCCGGCTGATCCTCCTGAAGAGCGCAATGCTGGCGATCCTGCTGTTCCTGTGCAGCCTTACCGGCCAGCTCACCTCACTGCTGGTGGTCAGTCTGCTGATCGGTATGGCGGCCACCATGGCGCAGGATATCGTCCCGGCGGCGGCGATCCTCGCTCCGGCAGGCAAGCAGGGAAAAATGGTGGGCACGGTGATGACCGGGCTGCTGCTGGGGATCCTGCTTTCCAGGACGGTCAGCGGCGTAGTGGGCGCCGTATTCGGCTGGCGGGTGATGTATCAGGCGGCTGCAGTCAGCGTGGCGCTGATTGGCGTGGTGATGTGGCGGGTCCTGCCGCGCTTCGCCATTCACTCGACGCTGAGCTATCCGCAGCTGATGGCCTCAATGGCGCATCTGTGGCTGCGTTATCCGGCGTTACGCCGCGCTGCGCTGGCTCAGGGGGCGCTCTCTGTCGCCTTTAGCGCTTTCTGGTCGACGCTGGCGGTGATGCTCTCAGAACACTATCACATGGGGAGCGCAGTAGCGGGTGGCTTTGGTATCGCCGGTGCCGCCGGGGCGCTGGCGGCACCGCTGGCCGGCGGACTGGCCGATAAGTTTGGCGCCGGTAAAGTGACTCAGATGGGCGCGGCGCTGGTCACCCTCTCCTTCGCCCTGATGTTTATGCTGCCGCTGCTCCCTCTGCATGGCCAGCTGGCGCTGATTGCTCTCTCGGCTATTGGCTTCGATCTCGGCCTGCAGTCAAGCCTGGTGGCACATCAGAACCTGGTTTACAGCCTGGAGCCGCAGGCCCGTGGCCGCCTGAACGCTCTGCTGTTCACCGTGGTCTTTATCGGGATGTCGCTGGGGTCGGTGCTGGGCAGCAAGTTGTACGTGCTGGCGGGCTGGAACGGAGTGGTCACCCTCGCCGTCGTCAGCGGGGCAATTGCCCTGGCGATCCGCCTGCTGGAGAATGCGCGCCTCATCGCAGCCGAACGCCGCACATCATAAAAAAAACCCGCTTCGCCTGAGCGAAGCGGGTTTCCTCTTTCCGTCGCAATGGCTTACGCTGTGCGACGGGCAAACTCTTTTACGCGGAAGCCCAACACCAGCAGCGTAGCGAAATAAGCCACTACTCCGGCGACCACCACCACCAGCAGGCGCATCAGGCGGAACGGCATCGTCCCCTGAGACCACTCCGGCATGAGATGCATGACGCCCAGCAGCGCCGCGGCCATCACCACCACCGCCGCGACCAGACGCAGCAGGAAAGTCAGCCAGCCGGGCTGTGGGGTGAAAATTTTCTGTTTACGCAGTTGCCAGTAGAGCAGCGCGGCGTTCAGGCAGGCCGCCAGCCCTATGGACAGTGACAGGCCCGCGTGCTTGAGCGGGCCGATAAACGCCAGGTTCATCACCTGGGTCATAATCAGGGTGACAATGGCAATCTTCACCGGCGTTTTGATGTCCTGACGGGAATAGAAGCCCGGCGCCAGCACTTTCACCACGATAAGCCCCATCAGCCCCACGGAATAGGCCACCAGCGCGCGCTGGGTCATCGCCGCGTCAAAGGCGCTGAATTTACCGTACTGGAACAGGGCCACGGTCAGCGGTTTAGCGAGGATCCCCAGCGCCACCGCGCTCGGCAGCGCCAGCAGGAAGCAGAGTCGCAGGCCCCAGTCCATCAGGCGGCAATACTCGTCATGGTTACCACTGGCGAAGCTTTTCGACAACGACGGCAGCAGGATGGTGCCAAGGGCCACGCCCAGGACACCTGACGGAAACTCCATCAGACGGTCGGCATAGTACATCCATGACACCGATCCCGACACGAGAAACGAGGCGAAGATGGTATTGATGATGAGGGAGATCTGGCTTACCGACACGCCAAGGATCGCCGGCCCCATCTGCTTCACTACCCGCATCGCGCCAGCATCTTTCAGATTAATTCTGGGCAGAACCAGCATGCCAATCTTCTTCAGGTGCGGCAACTGGTAGGCCAGCTGCAGCACGCCGCCGACCGTCACCGCCCAGGCCAGCGCCAGCACCGGCGGATGGAAGTACGGCGCGGCAAACAGCGCAAAGCTAATCATGCTGACGTTGAGGAACGTCGGGGCAAAGGCCGGCACCGAGAAACGGTTCCAGGTATTGAGGATCGCCCCCACCAGCGAGGCCAGGGAGATCAGCAAAATATAGGGGAAGGTAATGCGCAGCAATTGGGTGGTCAGCGCAAATTTATCGGCGGTATCAGCAAACCCGGGGGCGGTGATGGTGATCACCCACGGCGCCGCCAGCATCCCGATAACGGTGACGATCGCCAGGGCCAGGGTCAGTAATCCGGAGACATACGAGACAAACACCCGGGTGGCATCTTCGCCCTGCTTGCTTTTATATTCGGCAAGGATCGGCACAAACGCCTGCGAGAAGGCGCCTTCGGCAAAAATACGCCGCAGCAGATTAGGCAGTTTGAAGGCGACAAAAAAGGCATCGGTCGCCATCCCGGCACCAAAAATGCGCGCCACAATCGCATCGCGGGCAAAGCCCAGCACGCGCGAAAACATGGTCATCGAACTGACGGCCGCCAGTGATTTTAAAAGATTCATTACGCTGTTATTCCAAACCCTGGAGTAAAACGCCCGCAAATGCGGGCGCTGGAAAGTGGCGATAGTCTACCGGGTTCAATATGAATTACTACTGTCAGTTGTTACAACGGATTATTCGCTGATGGCGTCACGCCAGAGTTTGTCAACCACCCGCTGAGCCAGCAGCGCCTGTTCGCCAGCGGTTTCCGGAACCGTCTGATTTTGCACGCATTCGATGAAATGTCGCGCGCAGCCGACAAAACCGCGCTGCTCGAGGGTGGTTTGCCAGCCCGCCACCGGGCGCTGGACCACGCCAAGACCACACTCCTCCTGCCATTCGCGCATCTCACTCACCGCATATAACCCGCCATCGGTGACCGCCTGCACCCACTCACGCTGGCTTCCGGCACGGCGGTGCATGCTGGTGGTAACCTGCAGCCGGGGCGAACTGAACTGGTGTTCGGCATAGAGCATTTCACCCTGAGGAGTGATCTGCAACGTGCCGCCGCGCAGGCGCGCCTGACCATCAGCCAGCCACAACGCAGTATCCACCACGTGCAGATAGTCATCGAGAAGGGTAAAGCGCAGATCGTTGCCTACGCTGTCGCTACGATGCTTATCCATCCGCAGCGAGGCCACCTCGCCCAGCCGCCCCTTCAGTTCACGATAGAGTGGCGCAAAGCGGCGATTGAAACCGACCATCAGCGTCAGATGACGCCGGGCAGCCAGCTCGACCAGCGCTTCCGCCTCGCTCAGCTTGTCCGCCAGCGGTTTATCCACACAAACATGAACCCCGGCATTCAACAAGTGATTCACGACTTCATGATGTGAAGCCGTCGACGTATGGACAAAGACCGCATCGCACTGCGCCGCCAGGGCATCCAGCGAATCAGCATACGGGATCCGCCAGGTTTCGCAGATGCGCAACGCCTTCTCTTTTCCCGGCGACCAGGCTGCCTGCAGCGTCCAGCTTTCCGCAGCGCCTAACACCGGCAGCCACGCTTTCTGCGCGATGCCCCCTAAGCCAACCACCCCAATGCGCAGTCTTGTCCCCACGTTTAGTCCCCCAGATGGTGTAACAGCGAGTCAAGGCGCGCTTTCAATTCCGCCACCTCGCCTTCCAGTGCTTCAACCCGGGCACGCAGATCGTCATCGTCTTCCAGCGGCGAGAGTGCTTCCACCGTGGTGATCAGCGTGTCCATGTCATCGCAAAACAGATGCATATAGCGGCTTTCCCGTTTCCCCGGTTCCCGTGGCAGGCGGGCAACAAAAGGACCATCCTCGCGCGTCGCTAACCCTTCCAGCACGCTTTCCACTTCCGCCATATCGCTGAACTCATGCATCCGCTGCGCGCGGCTACGGAGTTCACCCGGCGTCTGGGCGCCGCGCAGCAGCAGCGTCGTCACCACCGCTACTTCGCCGGCGCTGAGTTTCAGATCGCCAAATTCAGAGTTGCAAAAGCGCTGCTCATACTTGGTCACTCGATTGCCGAATCCGCTGACCGTGCGTAAATAGTGGCGCTTCACCAGGGTATCCAGCAGCGTCTGGACCTCACCTTCGCTCAGCGACATCACCGGTTCGCGGTTGGTTTTCTGATTGCAGGCGGTCACCACGGCGTTCACCGACAGCGGGTACTGCTCGGGCGTGGTAACCTGCTTTTCCAGCAGACAGCCAATGACGCGCGCTTCGTGCGCGGTTAACTGATATTTCATCCTCTCTCCTTAGCGCCCTGCTGACCAGTCCGGCGTCGTTAGCGCCGTCAGTACATGGTCACGCCACTGCCCGTCAATCAGCAGATAATCTTTGGCGTAACCCTCTTTTTCGAACCCCAACCGCGCCAGCAGCGCGCCGCTGCGCTGATTATGCGGCATATAGTTGGCCATAATGCGATGGATATGCTGCGTGCGCTGCATATAGCGAATCGCGGCGGTCAACGCTTCAAACATCAGCCCCTGCCCTTGCCACTTCTCGCCAATGGAGTAGCCGAGATAACAGGCATGGAATGATCCGCGAACTACGTTGGAGAAATTCGCCACGCCAACGATCTCTTTTTCCTCCGCATCGAGCAGCGCGAAATAAAATGCAGACCCCTGCTTATGAAACTCGCCGATCATTGACAGACGCGCCTGCCACCCGGAGGGATAGCAGTGGCTGTCGTCACGTACCGGCTCCCAGGGTTTTAAGAACACTTTATTCTCGGCGTAATAATCGGCCAGACGCCAGGCGTCACGATCGTGGACCAGGCGCACCACCAGCCGGTCCGTCGTCAAACGCACCTTCGGCACGTTACTGCGATAGCCAAACATTTCCTTTTCAGTCCCCCTGACTTCAATCTTGCTCTCATCACTATACCTGTCCTGCACGATAGTGTGAAAACAGCAACATACCATTTTCTGCGCCATCTCCTCTTTTCGATGAATAGGCTCAATCGAACTTGCTTTTTGATAAAAAAATATTGTCGCAAGGGCGCTGGGAAAAGCAGCAGATTGCCCGCAGAATATCCTCGCTTATCTCTATTTTTCCCTGGAGGGGAAATGTCCCGCGTCTCGCAGGCAAGGAGCCTGGGTAAATATTTCCTGTTAGTCGATAACATGCTGGTCGTGCTGGGCTTTTTTGTCGTTTTTCCGCTGATTTCCATCCGCTTTGTCGATCAGATGGGTTGGGCAGCGCTGATGGTCGGCATTGCGCTCGGCCTGCGCCAGCTGGTGCAGCAAGGATTAGGCATTTTTGGCGGCGCCATTGCCGACCGCTTCGGCGCGAAACCCATGATTGTCACCGGCATGCTGATGCGCGCCGGCGGCTTCGCGGCGATGGCCGTCGCCCATGAGCCCTGGGTGCTCTGGCTCTCCTGTATCTTGTCCGGGTTAGGCGGCACGTTGTTCGATCCGCCACGAGCCGCGCTGGTGGTCAAACTGGTGCGCCCGCATCAGCGCGGCCGCTTTTTCTCCCTCCTGATGATGCAGGACAGCGCCGGCGCGGTGATTGGCGCCCTGCTGGGCAGTTGGCTGCTACAGTATGACTTCCGTCTGGTGTGCAGCGCCGGCGCCGCGCTGTTTATCGCTTGCGCCGCGTTTAACGCCTGGTATCTGCCAGCATGGAAACTGTCCACGGTGAAAACGCCAGTCCGCGAGGGGCTGGGACGGGTGCTGCGGGATAAGCGCTTCGTCACCTATGTCCTGACGTTAACAGGCTATTACATGCTGGCGGTGCAGGTGATGCTGATGCTGCCGATCATGGTGAACGACATTGCCGGTTCGCCGGCCGCCGTGAAGTGGATGTACGCCATCGAAGCCACCATTTCGCTGACCCTGCTCTATCCCATTGCCCGCTGGAGCGAGAAACGCTACCGCCTTGAGCACCGGCTGATGGCCGGTCTGCTGGTGATGACCCTGGCCATGCTCCCCATCGGGATGACCAGCAGTTTACAGCAGCTGTTTACCCTGATTTGCCTGTTTTACATCGGCTCTATCATTGCCGAACCCGCCCGCGAGACGCTGGGCGCTTTGCTGGCGGACGCCCGGGCGCGTGGCAGCTATATGGGTTTCAGCCGTCTGGGGCTCGCCTTCGGCGGCGCGCTGGGTTACGCGGGCGGCGGCTGGCTGTTTGATGCCGGGAAAGCCGTCGGCCAGCCCGAACTGCCGTGGCTGATGCTCGGCGCCATTGGGTTTATCACTTTCCTTGCCCTGTGGTGGCAATTCAGTCCAAAACGCTCCGCCTCCGGTATGCTGGAGCCGCGCACCTAAGCGCGTAGGTCCGCGGTTTCTCCTGCCTTTCAGCCTATTCTGCTGGCATGAAGAATGCTGACAGGTCATGATGCTTTGTGTCAGGATGAATGATGGTACGAGCTTGAGGAACCCCATGAAAAAAATATTGATCGCCGCGGCGCTGATTGTCAGCGGTCTGCTGAGCGGCTGTAACCAGTTGACCCAATACACGGTAAGCGAGCAGGAGATAAACCAGGCGCTGCAGAAGCGTAACCATTTCGCCAAAGATATCGGTCTGAAAGGCGTTGCCGATGCCCATATTGAGCTGCAGAACCTGACCAGCGCTATTGGCCGTGAAGAGCCGGGTAAAGTCACGCTGACCGGGGTCGCCAACGTCGATCTGAACTCCCTGTTCGGCACCCAGAAAGCGACGATCGATCTGAAGCTCAAAGCGCTGCCAACCTTTGACAGAGAGAAAGGCGCTATCTTCCTGCAGGAAATGGAGGTGGTCGATGCCAAAGTGGCGCCCGAGAAGCTGCAGTCGGTGATTCAGGCCCTGCTCCCCTATCTGAATCAGTCGCTGCGCAGCTACTTCAGCCAGCAACCGGCCTATGTCCTGCGTGAAGACGCCAGCACCGGCGAAGCGCTGGCGAAGAAATATGCCAAGGGCATAGAGGTGAAACCGGGCGAAATTGTCATCCCCTTTACCAATTAATCTCCAGGGCGCTACGGCGCCCTGAATTTTTTACGGAAATGAGTGCAAAGGAAAACGTTTACGCTTATCCTTAGTGCCCGGCAAAAAACAGCCCTGATGACTGAACCTATTAGCCGGAGCCTTCCATGACAGCACAACCCCAGGTATTGAAAATCCGCCGCCCAGACGACTGGCATATCCATCTGCGTGATGACGATATGCTGAAAACCGTCGTGCCTTACACCAGTGAGTTTTATGGCCGGGCGATCGTGATGCCGAATCTGGTGCCGCCTGTCACCACCGTCGCGGCGGCTATCGCCTATCGCCAGCGCATTATGGACGCCGTCCCGGCCGGGCACGATTTTACCCCGTTGATGACCTGCTATCTGACAGATTCCCTCGACCCGGCGGAGCTGGAGCGCGGCTTTAACGAAGGTGTGTTCACCGCCGCCAAGCTCTACCCGGCCAACGCCACGACCAACTCCAGCCACGGTGTCACCAGCACCGACGCCATTATGCCGGTGCTGGAGCGGATGGAAAAACTGGGCATGCCGCTGCTGGTACATGGGGAAGTCACCCACGCCGAGATTGATATTTTCGATCGTGAAGCGCGCTTTATTGACACGGTGATGGAGCCCCTGCTCCAGCGCCTGCCCGGTCTGAAGGTGGTCTTTGAGCATATTACTACCAAAGATGCCGCCGAATATGTGCGTGACGGTAATGAACTGCTGGCGGCCACTATTACCCCGCAGCACCTGATGTTCAACCGCAACCATATGCTGGTCGGCGGTATTCGTCCTCACCTGTACTGCCTGCCGGTACTCAAACGCAATATTCATCAACAGGCGCTGCGCGAACTGGTCGCCAGCGGCTTCAGCCGCGCCTTCCTTGGCACCGACTCCGCACCACACGCCCGCCATCGTAAGGAAGCCAGCTGCGGCTGCGCCGGCTGCTTCAACGCCCCGACCGCCCTCGGCAGCTACGCCACCGTGTTTGAAGAAATGAACGCTCTGCAGCACTTTGAAGCCTTCTGCTCGCTGAACGGCCCGCGCTTCTACGGTCTGCCGGTCAATGAAAGCTATGTTGAGCTGGTGCGTGAAGAGAGCACGGTCGTTGACAGCATTGCGCTGCCCAATGATAGCCTGGTCCCGTTCCTGGCGGGTGAAACCGTTCGCTGGACGATGAAGCGATAAAAAACGTAGCCCCCTGTTGTCAACGCCCACCAGATACTGTATAAATAACCAGTACCAAACACAGGGGGCAATTATGCGCATCGAAGTGTCTATCGCCAAAACGACCGCCTTACCCAACGGCGCGCTGGAAGCGCTGAATAACGAACTCTCCCGGCGTATCGCCGAGCAATTCCCGGCCATCGACAGTCAGGTGAGCGTGCGCTACGCCACCGGCAACCAGCTCTCGGTGTTCGGCGCCCTGAAAGAAGACAAAGACCGGATAAGCGAAATCCTGCAGGAAACCTGGGAAAGCGCGGACGACTGGTTTGTCCACGATCTCTCCTGAAGCATGGCGGGATCCAGTTACTCTGGTTTGCTCCCTCATTGTGCTTTTCTTTGCCGGGTCGCCCCGGCTTTTTTCTCCCCGCCTCTTGTTCAGAATATTCCTGATTATTCTGCTTAATATCGGCTAAAATGGCCATTTCCCGCGCTTATCTTGCGTAAAAAAGCGGCGAAAACAAGAAAATCATGCTGCCTTTCATTTAATTTCTCGAGTTTATTCTTGATCCCTGATATAATTAACTTGCTTCAAAAAACATGCATTAAACCTCGAGAATTGTTGTCTTTTAACATATGAATAAGGGGTTATGATGGAAAAAAATAATGAAGTCATTCAGACCCATCCCCTCGTTGGATGGGACATCAGCACCGTTGATAGCTACGATGCGCTGATGTTGCGCCTGCACTACCAGAACCCCACTCAAGAAAACAGTCATGATGCTGAAATTGGCCAGACGCTATGGCTAACGACGGACGTCGCACGTCAATTTATTTCAATCCTGGAAGCAGGCATTGCGAAGATTGAATCTGGCGAATACCAGGAAAACGAGTACCGCCGACATTAACGCGATACGGGGAATGACTAAACAATAGTCTTAACAGGCACCTGCGGGTGCCTGAATTATTTTCGGGCTTGTATAAGCGCAGGGAGTTAATTACCCTGCTAATAAGGCAATTACCCGGAACTCACCATGCAATACGATCTTATCATTATCGGCAGCGGATCGGTCGGCGCTGCCGCTGGCTATTATGCGCGTCGTGCCGGACTCAATGTTCTGATGACCGATGCCCACCAACCTCCCCATCAGGAGGGCAGCCATCATGGCAGTAGCCGTCTTATCCGTCACGCTTATGGCGAAGGTGAAAAGTATGTTCCGCTGGTGCTGCGCGCCCAGCAGCTGTGGGATGAACTGGCTGAAATCAGCGGCGAAGCCGTTTTTGAACGCACCGGCGTCATTAACCTCGGCCCCGCCAGCTCTCCTTTCCTGGCCAACGTCGCCGCCAGCGCCAGGGCGTTCGATCTTGAGGTTGAAGAGTTAGATGCTCAGGCCGTCATGCAGCGCTGGCCGGAGATACGCCTTCCCGACGACTATCGGGCGATTTTCGAACCGGCGTCCGGCGTACTGCGCAGTGAGCTGGCCGTCGAGACCTGGATACGTCTGGCACGGGAAGCTGGCTGCGCGCAGCTATTCAACTGCCCGGTCTCAGCCATTCATCACCATGCAGACGGGGTCACCATTGATACCCTTGACGGTGAATATCACGGCAAGAAATTGCTGATTAGCGCCGGTACCTGGGTCACCCGCCTGCTTCCGGACCTCCCCATCCAGCCGGTACGTAAGGTTTTTGCCTGGTTCCAGGCCGATGGCCGTTACAGCAGCAAGAATCATTTCCCGGCATTCACCGGCGAGCTACCCAACGGCGATCAATACTACGGTTTCCCGGCGGAAGATAACGAGCTAAAGATCGGCAAGCATAACGGCGGTCAGCCTGTCTCCACGCCGCAGGAGCGATCGGCGTTTGGCGCTGTCGCCAGCGATGGTTCCGAATCCTTTCCGTTTTTACGTAACGTCCTGCCCGGGATCGGCGGCTGTCTGCACGGCGCCTCCTGCACCTATGACAACACGGTCGATGAAGATTTTATTATCGATACGCTCCCTGGCAGACCAGACACACTGCTGATCACCGGTCTGAGCGGCCATGGCTTTAAGTTTGCGCCGGTGCTGGGAGAAATTGCCAGTCAGTTTGCCCAGGGACAGACGTCGACCTTTAACCTGACGCCTTTCTCGCTGGCGCGCTTTAGCTCATAACGGAATGCGGCACGCTTGCCGCCGGAAAAAAAACGGCCTCTGTGTCGAGGCCGTTAGTCATTGAGAACGGTTATGCGTCGCCTGTTTAATATGCTGGTTAACAACGTGCGCGAGCACTTTATGATCTACCTTGCGCTGTGGTTGCTGCTGGCGATCATCGATCTCGTCTGGTTATGGTTTTTCTGACGACTCCGGGTCGGGGATCCCGAGTTTGGTGTTCAGTCGGCCACGCGATTTGTTAAAGATTTTATTGCCGTTTTCGCGTCCGGCGCGCAGTTTGCGCTGCTCCTCTTCCGGCAGCTTATGCTCTTCCATGCACGCTTCGCTACAGCAACCGGCAAACTTCTCAGCGCAGCTCGGGCACTGTATAAACAGCAGATGACAGCCATCATTCAGGCAATTGGTATGGGTATCGCACGGCGCGCCACACTGATGACAGTGCGCGATGACGTCATCGGAGATACGCTCGCCCATCCGCTCATCAAAGACAAAGTTTTTGCCAATAAAACGGACCGGCAGCCCCTGCTCACGTGCGCGGCGGGCGTACTCAATAATCCCGCCCTCGATATGCCAGACCTTATTGAAACCGTTATGCTTCATCCAGGCGCTGGCTTTTTCACAGCGAATACCGCCGGTGCAATACATAACAATTTTCTTGTCTTTGTGGTCCTGCATCATTTCCACGGCTTTCGGCAGCTGGTCGCGGAAGGTATCCGCCGGGATCTCCAGCGCGTTTTCGAAATGACCCACCTCATATTCATAGTGGTTACGCATATCGATAAATACCGCATCCGGATCGTCAAGCATGGCATTGACGTCCGCCGCCTTGAGATAATCCCCAACATTGGAGGCATCGAAAGAGGGATCGTCGATGCCATCGGCGACAATACGGTCACGCACTTTCAGGCGCAGCACCCAGAAAGATTTCCCATCGTCCTCAAGGGCGATATTGAAACGCAGCCCCGCCAGCGCCGGATCGAAGCCATAGAGAAACTCACGCAGGGCTTCAACGTTGCTTTCCGGCACGCTGATTTGCGCGTTGATCCCTTCCCGGGCCAGATAAATACGGCCAAAGACCTTCAGCTGGGTTAAGGCAACCCATAACGCATCGCGAGTGGCTTGTGGGTCGACAATGGTGAAATATTTATAGAATGAGATCGTCGTGCGCGGCTCGGTCTCAGCCAGCATTTGCGCCTTTAACGTCTCATTTGAAATGCGGTTGTGTAACACTGGCATGGTGTACCTGCTCGACATAGAAATGAGGAAATAAACGGCGGGCATGATATAGCAAAGCTAATTAATTTACATCCCTACATTTTACGCTACATTTCTCTCACCCGGTCGCGCCCCGCTTAACAAAACGAGCTGACTGTCGCCGCCTTTGGCTGGCCGGTAAAAAAATGCGATAATATAAGACGTTGCTCACTGATACGGGTATGAAATGACTCATTTGCCTAAATTTTCTCCGGCGCTGTTGCATCCGCGCTATTGGCTGCTGTGGCTGGGTATCGGCCTGCTGTGGCTGGTTGTCCAACTGCCCTATCCGCTGATTTACCGCCTGGGAAATGCCATCGGCCGGCTGGCCATGCGCTTTATGAAGCGTCGGGCGAAGATCGCCTATCGCAACCTTGAGCTCTGCTTCCCCGAGAAAAGCGAGCAGGAACGTCACCGAATGGTGGTGATGAACTTTGAATCGGTGGGTATGGGACTGATGGAGACGGGGATGGCCTGGTTCTGGCCGGTTCGTCGTATCGCCCGCTGGACCGACACCATCGGCTTTGAGCATATCCGCGATGTGCAGGCGCAGCAGCGCGGCATTCTGCTAATCGGTATTCACTTCCTGACTCTCGAGATGGGCGCGCGGATGTTCGGCATGAACGAGCCGGGGATTGGCGTCTACCGTCCCAACGACAACCCGGTGATCGACTGGCTGCAGACATGGGGCCGCTTGCGCTCAAATAAGGACATGATTGACCGTAAGGATCTGAAAGGGATGATCCGGGCGCTGAAAAAAGGTGAAGTGGTCTGGTATGCGCCGGATCACGATTACGGTCCGACCGCCAGCGTCTTCGTCCCACTGTTCGCTGTCGACCAGGCGGCGACCACCTCCGGCACCTGGATGCTGGCGAAAATGTCCAAAGCCTGTATCGTCCCCTTCGTCCCGCGTCGCAAACCGGATGGTAAAGGTTATGAACTGATTATCCTGCCGCCAGAGTGTTCCCCGCCGCTGGACGACGCGGAAACCACGGCCGCCTGGATGAACAAGATTGTTGAGCAGTGCATCATGATGGCCCCGGAACAATATATGTGGCTCCACCGCCGCTTCAAAACCCGCCCCGAGGGCATGCCCTCCCGCTACTGATCCCTTTTCCCGGCCGCGCATGTGGCCGGGAATGCGCTTCTCGCTCATGCTTTAGGCTCTGCTTTAGCTTTAAAAGCTCTCCTCCATTGCGGCATTTATTTCCCAGGCGCATAATTAGCAGGCTCATATTTTCTCTTAATTTGACCTGCCGCGCAGGCCAGTGGAACCCTATGTCCTCTGCTGATACCCCTATTAACTGGAAACAAAATCTGACCGTGACCTGGCTCGGCTGCTTTTTAACGGGCGCCGCCTTCAGTCTGGTTATGCCCTTTCTGCCACTCTATGTCGAACAGCTCGGGGTCACCGGGCATAGCGCGCTGAACATGTGGTCCGGGCTGGTCTTTAGTATCACCTTCCTCTTCTCCGCCATTGCCTCACCGTTCTGGGGCGGTCTTGCTGACCGCAAAGGACGAAAAATTATGCTGCTGCGTTCCGCCCTCGGAATGTCCGTAGTGATGATGCTGATGGGGATGGCACAGAATATCTGGCAGTTTCTGCTGCTACGCGCACTGCTCGGCCTGCTGGGCGGCTTTATTCCCAACGCCAACGCCCTGATTGCCACCCAGATCCCGCGCCACAAAAGCGGCTGGGCGCTGGGCACGCTGTCAACCGGCGCGGTGAGCGGCGCCCTGCTCGGCCCGCTGGCGGGTGGCTTCCTGGCCGACCACTGGGGCCTGCGCACCGTCTTCTTTATGACCGCGGCGGTGCTGTTTATCTGCTTCCTGTTTACCCTGTTTTTAATCCGTGAAAATTTTGTGCCGATCGCCAAAAAAGAGATGCTCAGCGCCAGAGAGGTTTTCTCCTCGCTACAGAATCCCAAGCTGGTGCTCAGCCTGTTTGTGACCTCGCTGATCATCCAGGTGGCCACCGGCTCCATTGCGCCGATTCTGACGCTTTACGTGCGCGATCTCGCGGGCAACGTCAGTAACATCGCCTTTATTAGCGGGATGATCGCCTCGGTGCCGGGAATAGCCGCGCTGATGAGCGCCCCGCGGCTGGGCAGGCTCGGGGATCGTATCGGGCCGGAAAAGATCCTCATCGTCGCGCTAATTATCTCTGTGCTATTGCTGATCCCGATGTCGTTCGTTCAGACCCCACTGCAGCTGGGTATCCTGCGTTTCCTGCTCGGCGCGGCAGACGGGGCACTGCTGCCGGCAGTGCAAACCCTGCTGGTGTATAATTCCACCAGCCAGATCTCCGGGCGTATCTTTAGCTATAACCAGTCGTTCCGCGATATTGGCAACGTCACCGGCCCCCTGATAGGCGCCTCGGTGTCCGCCAACTACGGTTTCCGCGCGGTATTCCTGGTCACCGCGGGCGTGGTGCTCTTTAACGCCATTTATTCTACCCTCAGCCTGCGCCGACCTGCCGCGGAAGCCTCGCAGCCTGACCGCCATTCAGTAAATTAATGTCCAGAGGGGCCCAGCCCCTTGACGCTTTGGCTACCGCCTTCTATAGATTGAATCGTGTTCAATTCATATTCTTCTCAGGAGATTCGCTATGCCAAAGGATTCGATGTTCTATGCCACGCTCGAAGAAGCTATTGATGCAGCACGCGAAGAATTTCTCGCCAATAATCCTGACAGCGATGAAGAGAGCGCTAACGTTGAGCAGCTTAATATTCAAAAGTATGTGCTGCAGGATGGCGATATCGCCTGGCAGGCCGAATTTTTTGCTGACGAAGACGAACAAGGCGAATGTTTACCGATGCTCAGCGGCGAAGCTGCGCAGAGCGTTTTCGACGGGGATTATGATGAGATAGAGCTGCGCCAGGAGTGGCTGGAGGAAAATACCCTCCATGAGTGGGATGAAGGCGAATTCCAGCTCGAGCCCTCGCTGGACACCGAAGAGGGACAGACGGCGGCCGACGAGTGGGACGAGCGCTAATCAGTTATAGGGCCCGTGGCTGGCATCCAGCGGCAGCAGCAGCGTATCGAACACCAGCGAGAACGGAAGGTCCAGAACGGTGAGATAGCGCCATGCCGAGTCGCGAACGTCCCACTGCACGCCCGGGTAATATTGATTGCCATGCCCCTGCCCGGGCACCGTCCGGCTGATAATGCTGCCGCAGCCGCTCAGCAGCAGCGCCATGGCAATGATCGATAATATTCGCATTCACAACCTCGTGTTTCAGATAAAAAAATACCGGCATCGCTGCCGGTATTTTCCTTTACGTACGGCTTATTTCGTTTTCAGCGCCAGCGGGTTAAGCGCTAACTGCTGATAGGCGTTGACCCACGATGAATATTTCTCCGGCGCGGCCCAGACGCGATAGTGCAGACGCGACATGGTCACCGGGTCGCTCAACAGCACCAGTCGACGATCGCGGTTCAGCTTATCCGGCGTTTCGTTCAGCGCCTGCTCAACGTGGCGCTCGCGAGCGATCTCAAGGATATGACCATGACGGTGGCGCGCGGTGGCCATCGCCGTGGCGAGGGCGTTAAACGACGGATTGAATACCGCGTGCATAAAGCCATCGTCCAGTGAACGCTGACGGTTCAGCGTCAGGTACGCGTCGGTATCCTTGAGCACCTGCGGCGGCGAATACTCTTCCGGGATCAGGAACAGCTTCCAGCGCTTGGTGCGCAGGCCCACGGTCGCCCGGCTGGAGATCGCCGACACGAACGGCGACAGGATCAGCGAGACGACGATCGGCGCCAGCCAGAACAGGAAGCGCAGATCCAGCCATGCCATTCCGACTGCCCATACCAGCCCCAGCAGCAGCTGCGAGCCGTGACGCATAAAGGCTTCTCCCCACGGCGTGGAGTCATCATCACGCTGCGGCGAATTCCACACCACTTCCCAGCCGAGGAAGGCGCTGACCACGAAGACAGTGTGGAACAGCATGCGAACCGGCGCCAGCAGGACCGAGAACAGGACCTCCAGCAGCAGAGAAAGCGTGACGCGGATAAATCCGCCATACTCTTTCGGCCCTTTACACCACACCAGAATAATACTCAGCAGCTTCGGCAGGAACAGCAGCACCATGGTCGAAGCGAACAGCGCGATGGCCAGCTCTGGACGCCACTGCGGCCACACCGGGAACAGCTGACGCGGCTGCAGGAAGTACTGCGGCTCGGTCAGGGCATGCACCACCTGTAGCGCCGTCGACAGGGCAAGGAACATAAACCACAGCGGCGCCGACAGGTACGACATCACGCCGGTGAGGAACACCGCCCGGTGAACCGGGTGCATCCCTCTGACGAGGAACAGGCGGAAGTTCATCAGGTTGCCCTGACACCAGCGACGGTCGCGTTTCAGCTCGTCCAGCAGGTTCGGCGGCAGCTCCTCATAGGAGCCCGGCAGATCGTAGGCAATCCACACCCCCCAGCCGGCACGGCGCATTAGCGCGGCTTCGACGAAGTCGTGCGACAGAATCGACCCGGCAAAGTTACCCTCGCCCGGCAGCGGCGCCAGCGCGCAGTGCTCGATGAACGGCTTCACGCGGATAATGGCGTTGTGTCCCCAGTAGTGGGACTCCCCCAGCTGCCAGAAGTGCAGACCCGCCGTAAACAGCGGACCGTACACCCGGGTGGCAAACTGCTGGCAACGCGCATACAGCGTGTCCATGCCCGAAGCGCGCGGGGATGACTGGATGATCCCGGCGTTCGGGTTCGCTTCCATCAGGCGCACCAGGCTGCTCAGACACTCGCCGGTCATCACCGAGTCTGCGTCCAGCACCACCATATAGCTGTACTGGCTGCCCCAGCGGCGGCAGAAATCATCGATGTTGCCGCTCTTACGCTTCACGCGACGACGGCGACGACGATAGAAAATCTGCCCTTCGCCCTGCACTTCGGCAATCAGCTCCATCCACGCCTTTTGCTCAGCCACACAGATATCGGGGTTATAGCTGTCGCTGAGAATATAGACGTCGAAATGAGCGGCGTTACCGGTCGCTTTCACCGACTCCCAGGTCGCCCGCAACCCGGCGAAAACGCGGTCAACGTCTTCGTTACAGATCGGCATAATAAGCGCCGTACGGTGCGCCGGGTTCAACGGTTCGTCACCAACCGTCGAGGCGGAAATACTGTACTTGTCGCGGCCAATCAACAGCTGCAGAAAGCCCATTAACGCAGTCCAGAAGCCGGCGGAAACCCAGCAGAACAGCACCGCGAAGAGGATCAGAATGCCGCTCTGCAACACGTACGGCAGCAGCTGCATGAACGAGATCCACAGGTTCTGCCCCACCATGTCGGCCGGGTTGATCAGCGCCCAGCCCTGATAAGGCAGAATGGTTTTCATATACCAGGTGGCCACCACGGTCTGCGACAGCGTCAGCAGCAGCAGGATGTAGCGACGAATGGTGCCGACGGTACGCCATTTTTGCTCACTCTCACGCTCTTCTTGCGTCAGGCGGGAGAGATAGCGCGGCGTGACATCGCGGCCGCGCAGACGATCCCAGAAGCGGCCGACCGGGTTAGTCCGCCACGGGTCCGGGATCATCGAGGAACGCCTGGCTTTCGGCATAGCATGCAGCTGGGTACGACCTTCGTCATCCTTCACCAGTTGATCGCCAGAAAGCGAATCCGGCCAGCTGTGCGCCAGACGCGCCTTCACCGACCCCAGCGGAGAGTCGTCTTCGCGAGCGAAGGTCTGATGTTCGTCATCCAGGGCCTGATGAACGGCCTGCAGGCTGGTGTCCGGCAGCGCCGATTTTTCGGCGTCCGACAGCGGCAATGCGTCAATGTACTTCGTTATCTTATTCATTGGCAGGCAGCTGATAGCTCCAGGTTTCGCTCAACGTGTCATCACCGTTAACCAGTGCGGCACGCATTTCCGTCGTTTTCTTCGGATCTTTGACCTTCAAACGCAGGATCATCCGCCAGCCTTTGGTCACTGGATTGTAACGCACTGTATTTTCAACGATTTCCGCGTTATCGCCGGTGCTCGCCTGAGCAGCGACCGGGGTATCCGCTGGCAGTTTCTTCATATCGGCGCCGGTGAAGTCGACAATGAAGGCAACCGTACCGTCCGGCTGGCGGATCAGGTTCGACTGCTTCACGTCGCCGGTAGAGCGGCGGGTCTGCATAACGTAAGCGTTATCTGGCGCATGCAGCTTGTCTTCATCGCGGCTGAAGGTGATGGTGTATTTGAAGTTCATCTCCTTGCCCGGCTCCGGCAGCTGATCCGGCGTCCAGTAAGTCACGATGTTATCGTTCGTTTCATCGTTGGTCGGAATTTCAACCAGCTCGATTTTCCCTTTGCCCCAGTCCCCTTTCGGGGTGATCCAGGCGCTTGGACGCAGGTCATAACGATCGTCGAGATCCTCGAAGCGCGAGAACTGACGGCCGCGCTGCAGCAGGCCGAACCCTTGCGGGTTTTCCATCGCATAGCTGCTGACAGCCAGGTGTTTCGGATTGTTCAGCGGACGCCAGATCCACTCGCCGTTACCGGCCAGGATAGACAGACCATTGGAGTCGTGCAGCGCCGGACGATAGTTGAGCGTCGGAGAAGGCTGGTTGGAACCGAACAGGAACATGCTGGTCAGCGGCGCCACACCCAGTTTGCCGACTTTGTCACGCAGGTAAACTTTGGACTGGACGTCCACGACGGTGTCGCGTCCCGGCATGATGACAAAGCGATAGGCGCCGGTTGCCCGTGGGGAATCCAGCAGCGCATAGATAGTCAGACGCTTGTCAGTGGCTTTTGGACGTTCGATCCAGAACTCACGAAAACGCGGGAACTCTTCGCCGGACGGCAGCGCGGTATCGATAGCCAGACCACGCGCGGACAGACCGTAAACCTGACCCTGACCCAGCACGCGGAAGTAGCTGGCACCGAGCATGCTGACGATTTCATCGTTCTTATCTTTGCTGTTGATCGGATACAGTACTTTGAAGCCGGCGAAACCGAGGTCTTTCACCGTGTCTTTATCGTGCTGGACGTTACCAAAGTTAAAATAGTCCGGGCTATATTTAATTTTGCGCACGCTGGTGGCCGTCACTTCATTGATGGTGACCGGCGTGTCGAAGTACATCCCCTGATGGTAAAATTCAAGCTTGAATGGGGTTTTCTGGTTATTCCAGTAAGCTTTATCGTGATTAAACTGAATTTGCTGGTAGTCCGCGTATTTCATGTCGCGGAAAGCGGAGGGCAGGTTACTCTTCGGCGCTTCATAGCCTTTCCCGGCTAACGTTTTGGCCTCTTTTGCAACGTCATCAATGCTAAACGCCCATGCAGATGAAGTACACAGGGACAACATTACGGCTGCGCTTAACCAACGCATTTTCATCATCTGTGGTTTATGTTTCATATAAGTAAGCACTTCCCCCTTTGTGTGCTTAAATCGATCCGATCTATTTTAATGGAAACTCAGGCAATCCGACAACATAATCCCTGCTTTGTTCAGCCTGGCGGCACAGGGAATAAACAGTTCGCTGTCCCGTTTGCACTTTGAGTGCTTATCCTGGAGACAGTTACCCCGAGTTCATGTAGGGTTGCTGATAATGTAAGCGTTATCACCTTGAGTGATAAGACGAATTATCTGAGATTGTCGTGAATCGTATGAATAATACTCCGGTACAGCGTGAATATTTCTTCGACAGCATCCGCGCCTGGTTGATGCTGCTGGGGATCCCTTTCCACATTTCGCTGATTTATTCCAGCCACAGCTGGCATGTCAACAGCGCCGAACCCTCGTGGTGGTTGACGCTGTTTAATGACTTCATCCATGCCTTTCGCATGCAGGTCTTTTTCGTCATCTCCGGCTATTTCTCCTACATGCTGTTCCTGCGCTACCCGCTGAAAAAATGGTGGAAAGTGCGCGTTGAACGGGTCGGTATTCCGATGCTGACCGCCATCCCACTGCTGACGCTGCCGCAATTTATTATGCTGCAATACGTCAACGGCAAGGCGGAAAACTGGCATACCCTTTCGATGTACGACAAATTTAATACCCTGGCCTGGGAGCTCATTTCCCACCTGTGGTTTTTACTGGTTCTGGTGGTGCTGACCTCGCTGGGGGTGGTGCTGTTTAAATGGCTGACGCGCCGTCCGGCTGGCCACGGCCTCGCCTTCAGTGACACTGTCACCATGGGCCAGCTGACGATGATTTTCCTCGCGCTGGGGGTCTTTTATGCGCTGATCCGCCGGTCCTTGTTCCTGCTCTATCCGCCCCTGCTGAGCAATGGTCTGTTTAACTTTGTGGTGATGCAGACGCTGTTCTATCTGCCCTTCTTTGTGCTGGGCGCGCAGACCTTTATTAACCCACGCTTAAAGACCATGTTCACCACTCCATCGCCGTGGTGCTGCGCCGCAGCGCTGCTCGGGTTTATCGCCTATCGACTGAATCAGCAGTATGGGTCCGGCGACGGCTGGATGTATGAAACCGAATCGGTGATTACTATGGTGTTGGGGCTGTGGATGGTCAATGTGGTCTTTTCGCTCGGCCATCGACTGCTGAACTTCCAGTCAGCGCGCGTGACCTATTTCGTCAATGCCTCGCTGTTTATTTACCTGGTGCACCACCCGCTGACGCTACTGTACGGGGCGTGGATCACCCCGGCCATCAAGTCCAATACCTTAGGCTTTATTGTCGGGCTGGTTTTTGTGGTGGGTATCGCGCTGATCCTGTATGAAATTCATCTGCGCATTCCGCTGCTGCGTTTCCTGTTCTCCGGTAAACCGATGAACAAACCGGCCAAAACCCCGGCTTCGGCCAGCTAATTTGCCGCGGGTGCGGCACGCCAGGCGTGTCGCATTACGCCTGCTCGTCAAAAAGCCGGTCGAAAATCATATTATACAGAGCTTCTAAATCTGCCTTATCGACCGGGGTCGAGGCGCAGAGCTCACAGCGATAGGCGGCCCCCTCGGTCAGAACGGCGATGAGCTCTGATGCGGCATTGCGTCGCGCATCGCTGAGCCCGGGATGGTAGCGCTGCGACAGACGCCCTCCTTCCTCTTTCAAACGCCGATCGGCCTGCACCAGGATCTCGCGCAAGCGTGGGTTACGCGAGGCTTCGGCGTTGATCTCCATCAGCAGATAATTGTCGCTTTTGGTGGCTGCCGACGTCGGGATCCTGCCGGCCAGCACCGCCGCTTTGCGCGCCAGATTGTGGTTCTCATCGATCATCTCCCCGACCCTGGCGTGGACGATTTCGCTGACAATCGCTTCGATGATCGCCTCTTTGCTGGCAAAAATACGATACAGCTGACCAACGCTCAGGCCCGCCTCGCGGGCAATATCGGCAACGGAAGCGCCATGCAGCCCCTTTTCAGCAAAACACCTTTGCGCAGCGGCAACGATCTCTGCGCGGCGCGCCTGCTGCTTCTGCTGTACTTTTCCTTCTGACACCCTGCTCCCTCCTGCTATCCATCTTTCCCGTCAATACCGGCGGTTATCATAGCCTATTCTGCTGGATCAGGGGTATGACGCCAGCAGGCGGCGATAGATAGCCGCCGTTTCCTCATCAAAACAGACGAACAGGACGCGCTCAAGGGGGTTATAGCGAGTGAGAAACGCGGTGACGGTGCGCACGGCGATCTCCGCCGCTTCCTCTTTTGGATAGCCATACACGCCGGTGCTGATCGCCGGAAACGCAATGGAGCGATAGTTGTTTGCCGCGGCCAGCTGCAGACTGTTTTTGTAAGCATCCGCCAGGGTTTGCGCTTCCATGCGGTCGCCGCCGTGCCAGACCGGGCCCACGGTGTGGATCACCGCGCTGGCGGGAAGATCGCCCGCAATAGTGATCACCGCGTGACCGGGAGGACATTCGCCCTGCTGCTGCAATACCTGTTTGCAAGCCGCCAGCAGCGCCGGGCCGGCCGCCCGGTGGATCGCGCCATCTACCCCGCCGCCGCCCAGCAGCGAGGGGTTTGCCGCATTAACAATCACATCGACTTCAAGCGTCGTAATATCGCCGAGAATTACCTCAGGTTGAACAGCCATTTCTCCTCCTGTCGGCATAGCGCGTGGATACGGCTTTCTGCCGATACTAGGGCATTCCCGCCCCCGGGAGCAAGATTATCCCTCAGCCCAGGCGACGGGAAGCTAAAAAAAACAGGACCCTAAGGGTCCTGTTGAGTCTGCTGTTTCGCCAGTCAGGCGTTGTCATTAGCGAACGATTTATGTTTGCCCGCGCGGGCCGCCAGCCACAGGCCACTATTCTTCATGGCATAGCCAAAAACCAGACCCAACGCCAGGGAGGGCACCACCAGGCGCCAGTCGCCGTCTGCCGCAAAAGTCGCGCAGGCGCCGATAAAGGTGCCCGGTACAAACGACAGCAATGTCTGTCGCGCCTGAATGCACATCAGGAAGGCGACGATACCGGTCATCATATAGCTGAGGATCTGCAGCTGCGGGGCCAGTGCGCTACCGTGGATAATCACTAATGCCCAGACCACGCCGCTCATTACCGTGCACGAGGAGATGGCCAGACCTTTCAGACCGCCCTGCGGGCAGGCGAAATAGGCCGTACAGCCGAGGAAACCGGCCCAGCTCAGCAGGCCGAGAGCGACCGCCACCCATCCCCAAATTCCGGAGAGAATGCCCGTCGTTAATGCGATTGCGAAGAGTATGTTCATGGCGCGTATCCTAGCAGATACGCGCCGGAAGAATGAGATCTAAAGCACAGTATATGAATGAACCTAATTTCAGTTGCATTCAAATAGTGATTAAAATCACATATTATTGCTCATCTTCTTCCTGAAGCTCGTCCCACATCGCGGCGATGGCGTCGCGGGTCAATGGCGCCATGGTGCGCCAGAACGGCGTGTGCGCATGGGCTTCGACTTTGCCCAGCATCGTCCCGCACCATGGCAGGATATAGTCAGCAAACAGGAGCTCCAGCGTCTCGCTCTGGTCTTCTGTAGCATGATCCTCCAGCCAGGAGGCGGCCAACAGCAGCGATCCGAGATGATCCGCCGGACCTTCCCCTGTCGGGATACCGTGTTCGCTCATAAAAGCCCGTACTTCTGCTTCCGAGGAACCCTCCACCCACGCGCTACGGTACGGCGGCACGCTGCAGGCTTCACCGACGAACAGCGCATTATAGTCCGTCGCCAGGGACTGCATCTCACAGCTTTTCTGCAGACGCGCCAGCAGTTCATCCTGCTCAAGCGGCCAGCTGGCAGCCAGTTTGCCCTCACGGATCAGGGTAAACAGCGGCACCAGCAGCGGGTCCTGCGGTTGACGGTAATACAGCGAACCCAGCACGCGGCAGAGGATTGAAAACTCGTTCATTCAGTTATTCCAGTTATACAAATTAAAGGTCAGCAAATTCCGGGATCGCCGGCATGCCCCGCGACTCGAGGAAGTTGAGCAGGCGACGCGGAGAAACGTTGAGGATCCTCTCCTCCGGGAAATCGACCGCATCAAGGATCTTGCGGCATTCGGTAAATTCCCCGAGGGTAAAGGCAGTGTGAGAGTCAGAGCCCAGCACCACCCATCCCCCGGCATCACGCACCGCCGCTGCGATAGCTCGACAGTTATCTTCACTGCCCACGCGCGATGAAATAAAAGAGGAGTTATTAATCTCCAGCGCCACCTGATAGCGGGCCGCCGCTTCGGCAATGGCCGGGATATCCACCGGGAATTTCGGATTACCCGGATGGCTAATCATATGCACCTTACCGCTGGCCATCGCGGCAATCATCGCCTGCGTATGGGTGTCTCGATCCTGCGGCGGGAACACCGGCTCATGGAATCCGGCAATGATCAGATCAAGCGAGGTTAACATCGGCCCGGAGCAGTCGATCTCACCTTCGATATTTTTAATATTCGACTCAATACCGCGCAGGATCCCCACCCCGTCTACCAGGCGAGGCCAGATGCGCATATTAACGAAGTGCCAGTAGTGCGGGGCATCCGCCATATCCGGGCCATGGTCGGTGATGGCGAAGAGTTTGATCCCTTTACGCTTTGCTTCCGCAATATAATCGTGCAGGGTGCTGTAGGCGTGGGTGCTGGCGACGGTATGCATGTGCAGGTCAACGGGATACATCACATTCTCCTCTTCTGTTTGCCGCAAGAATAGCAGGAAACCGGGCTATTGATTAGCAAAAACCCCGCCGTGGC
The DNA here is from genome assembly GCF_057784655.1 of Klebsiella sp. PK18. Classification (NCBI taxonomy): domain Bacteria; kingdom Pseudomonadati; phylum Pseudomonadota; class Gammaproteobacteria; order Enterobacterales; family Enterobacteriaceae; genus Klebsiella; species Klebsiella sp. PK18. The sequence continues at coordinate 3,510,156 of NZ_CM173493.1, forward strand.
GGGGTTCTCTCGTCTTAATAACCGCGCTGGCGGTCAACCTGACCGCTTACCGGTTCCCCTCGCTCAAGCCGGCTAATGGTCTCCGCAATGTAGGTGATAGCTTCCATTGGACGGGTCACTGCCGCCACATGGGGGGTCATGGCCACCCGCGGATGGGCCCATAGCGGGCTCTCCTGCGGCAGCGGTTCGCGACTGAAGACATCGAGCATCGCCCCTTTGAGCTTACCGCTGTTCAGCGCCGCCAGCAGATCCTCTTCAACGACATGCACGCCGCGAGCAAGGTTGAGGACATAGCTCTCATCCGGCAACTGCGCCAGCAGCGTTTGGTTAATAATACCGGCAGTTTCGGCGGTATTCGGCAGCAGGTTGATCAGCACGCGAGTGCCCTGCAGGAATTCGCCCAGTTCGGCCTGACCGGCGAAGCTCTGTACCTGTGGCCAGGATTTGCGGCTACGGCTCCAGACGCGAAGCGGGAACCCCCAGGGTTGCAGACTTTCCGCAACCTTCGCCCCCAACACGCCGGCGCCCATAATCCCGACAGTGAATTCGTCGGCGCGATACTCGGGCAGCGGCTGCCAGCGGGAAGCCAGCTTCAGCGCCTGATAGTCATCAAAGCGGCGGAACCAGTGCAGCACCTGGCTCACGGCATACTCCTGCATCTGCCGTCCCATACCGGTATCTTCGAGGCGAAACAGCGGGATCGACAGCGGCAGCATATCCGGATGGTCACGCAGCTTGCTGAGAATAGAATCTACCCCCGCCCCGAGGGCAAACACGGCCTTCAGCGCCCGGCCCTGCAGCATCTCTACCGGCGGATGCCAGACCAGGGCATAGTCCGCCGGCTGGTTGTCACCCGCTTTCCACTCGCGCACCCGCGCCCCGGGTAACTGTTTTTCCAGCTCACGGATCCAGAATGGGGTATCAAAGGTCTGATGGTAAAAAATAATCTCCATAGGGGCTCCTGATAGCAGACGCCTTTGGCCGATTGACGCTGGCGTCTTATTTTACTCATTGTTTTCTATTGGTTTGCCAGCATAACAAATTTCCCCCGAGCGAAAAGGGAAAAGGCACTGGCGACAAAAAAAACGGATTTCGCACGTTTAAGGAGCAAGTTGCTCGAAGTTTGTCTAAACGCGCTTTTTTTGCAAAAAGTTGATTGACGGGCGATACGTATTTCCCTACATTAGCGCCCGTTCCCGACAACAACGGGAAAGACAATATGGTGAGGTGTCCGAGTGGCTGAAGGAGCACGCCTGGAAAGTGTGTATACGGCAACGTATCGGGGGTTCGAATCCCCCCCTCACCGCCATATTTTAAGAAGAGCTCGTACGCAAGTACGGGCTTTTTTTTCGCATGTGGCACTCACCAGGGGAATGAGAACCCCCGACCAGGGTTCGACAACTGGCAACAGACATTACGCAGTATTGTCAAAGCCAGACTCTTTTTCACACGATTAACAGCGCAGCGAAGATGTTCGCCAACACTATCCCCTCTTCCGCTTTGAGCCACCCGGCATAACGAAAATCATATCGCTCCGGATGGTGTACGTTATGCATTAACGAAAAGTGCTTTGTTACTTGCGTATCGACCGTAATTCAATGTAAAAGTGAATGAACGTTCATTCACTTTAGCGCATGACAACACAGAAGGTACCAATGACTAGCAAAACACTGCGACTTATATTTCCTCAATGGCAAGGCGGTAACAATCCTCCCTACTATCTTGGCTCGCAGCTCCTCTCGTTTCTCTCTCCTGAAACAAAAGGGCCCGTTGAGATCGTTCCTGTTGAGTTACCAACAACAGAGCCATTGCCAGGGATTAATGGCATCACGGCTAAGCCATCCCTCATCAGGCAACTCAATAATGCTGCCGCACTGATTGAAAAACATGATCCCAATAGCATTGTCATTTTAGGCGGAGACTGCCTGGTTTCGCTGGCGCCTTTCGCCCACCTGCTCGATAAGTACGGAGACAAACTCGGTGTGCTCTGGATTGACTCGCATCCTGACGTACAGACTGCTGAACAATATCCAAACGCGCATGCCCATGTGCTTGGTGCGCTAATGGGTACGGGTGATAACGATTTAGTTGCCCATGTAAGAACCAAACTTAACCCGTCAAAAATAATGATTGCCGGTATCCACGATCCACATCCATATGAAGCTGAATACCTCACTCGCCATAACATTACGACGCTAGCACCTGAACAGGTTAAAAGCGGTGCAGATGAAGTCCTGGAGTGGATAGCGAAAGAAAAGATTGCGTATCTGGCGATCCATATCGATCTGGACGTACTCGACCCATCTCTGTTCCGCTCCATTCTTTTTGCAAAACCGGGGCGCAGAAAACACGATTTTGGCGACGTTGCTGAAGGCAAACTGACGATTGAGGATGTACTCAATCTGATTGCGGCAGCGACGACAAAAGCAGTCCCCGTTGGCCTGACAATTGCTGAACATTTGCCCTGGGACATGCTGAATCTCAAGCACATGCTCAGTGAATTACCCCTGCTAAAGTAAGACGAAATCCAGGAGCCAGACGACAGAGTTTAGCTCTGGCTCCTTGCATAAAAGCGCGTTAAAGTCTGGACACCGAATTTACCAAGATGCCGATATGTTAAAAAAAACCGAAACCTACCATAAGTTGATTACGGCTGCTGCTGCCTGCTTTGCGGAAAAAGGCTTTAGTGCGACAAGCGTACGTGAAATCTCTACCCGGGCAGGAATTAGTCAAGGAGCAATGTATACGTATTTCAAAAGTAAGGATGAGCTTGTTAAGGCTATTGTACTGGAAGAACAGAACTCCGCGCTGACTGCCCATAATGCGACCTATGCAGGCTCTTATTTTGATCGCCTTTGTGCACAAGTCACGTCCTGTATTAGCGAGATCGGTTACCCTATCACGCATCAACTTTGGGTTGAAATCATGGCTGAGTCTGCGCGTAATCCAGAACTGCGAAAAACGTATATCTCCAGTGATGACATCATGCGGAAAAGCTTCGCGCGGCTCATCCAGGAGGGTATCGCTGCCGGAGAGTTTCGCCGTGATATTAACCTTGAAGAAATCACGATCATTATTTTTGCCCTTATTGACGGTTTAATCGCTCGTCAGGCAATAAACACGACCTTTTCATTCAGGGATGATCTGCCAATGTTTTTTGACGTTATGGCAAAATTGCTTAAATAATACCAGACGGTCATAGTAAAACGATGTATCGAAAAAACCAGAGGTTGCTTATAACAGCCAACGCTCTCAAGCGGCAAACGACTCACACAGTGAGCAATCTTTCACGCCCCTACGCGATTGCGAAGAGTGCGTGAAAACGTACGGACGCTTTTCACATATGAGTTCCGGCAAAAAACCTCTGCCTACCCATCAATCTTCCTCCATCCGCTGATACTCTTCGCTGAGGTAGTCCACCAGCGCCCTGACGGAGGGCAGCAGCCCGCGCCGTGAAGCAAACACCGCATGGATCACTTCCCGCCGCGGCTGCCACTCATCCAGTACCACCTCTAATTCCCCTGACGCCAGCTGATCGCGCACCATTAATAAAGGAAGCTGCACCACGCCGACGCCGGCCATCGCCGCCTCGCGCAGCGCCAGCATATCGGTGGTCACCATTCGCGGCGTGAAATACACCTCCGCCCTTGCCCCCCCGGGCCCGGTAAGCTGCCATTTATGCTGATGCTTGTTCGCCCCCAGGCTGAGCCCCGGCCAGGCGCTCAGCTCGGACGGCGCCTGCGGACGTCCGAGCCGGGAAATCAGCTCCGGACTGGCCACCAGCCGGTGCCCGCGGTCCGCCAGCACGCGCATCACCAGGTCGCTGTCCTCGATGGGCCGGGGACGGACGCGGATCGCCACATCAATCCCCTCCCCGACCACATCCACCCGGCGGTTGGTCGCCTCAAGATGCAGCGTTACCCCGGGATAGCGCGCCATAAATCGCGCCAGCATCGGTCCAATATGGACATGCAGCAAGGTGACCGGACAGGTGATCCTGACGCTACCGCGCGGCTCGGCACGCAGCGTCTCGACCGCCTGCTGCGCCGCCTCGGCCTCAATCAGCATCGCTTTGCAATGCTGATAAAAGGTCTGCCCGACCTCGGTAACCGCGAACTGACGGGTGGTTCGCTGAATCAAACGCACGCCCAACCGCCCCTCGAGTTGCGCAATGCGGCGGCTGAGTTTGGATTTCGGCTGGTCAAGCGCTCGCCCCGCCGCGGCGAAACCGCCATGGTCTACCACCTGAACAAACCAGGCGAAGTCATTGAGATCCTGCATCCTTCCTCCATTGTTCCATTTTTGGAACAGTATAGGTCATTTTTGTTCACTACCGCATACGTCGTCCCGGATATAAGCTTATTTACATCAGATACCGATACACAGGAGAAAGCCATGAAACAGATTACAGGAGTCTACACCGCGCCTGCGCAGCATTGGGTAGGCGACGGCTTCCCGGTTCGTTCGATGTTTTCTTATCAGACGCACGGCCAGCAGCTGAGCCCCTTCCTACTGCTCGACTATGCCGGGCCGTACACCTTCCCGGCGGGCAGCGATAAACGCGGCGTCGGTGAGCATCCGCATCGCGGATTCGAAACCGTCACCATCGTCTACGCCGGTGAAGTAGAGCATCGTGACTCCACCGGACGCGGCGGGGTGATTGGCCCGGGCGACGTGCAGTGGATGACGGCGGGCGCCGGGATCCTGCACGAAGAGTTCCACTCGGAGGCCTTCACCCGCAGCGGCGGCGAGCTGAAGATGATCCAGCTGTGGGTCAACCTGCCCGCCAAAGACAAAATGACGGCCCCCGGCTATCAGAGCATTACCGCCGGGACGATCCCCACCGTCGCGCTGGCGAATGGCGCCGGACAGGTTCGGGTTATTGCCGGCCAGTATGACGACGTCAGCGGCCCGGCCCATACCTTCTCACCACTTAACGTGTGGGATCTGCAGCTGAATCAGGGGCGCGACCTCACGCTGCGCCAGCCGGAAGGCTGGAGTACCGCGCTGGTGGTGCTGGAAGGGGAAGTGATCATCAACGGTTCCGAGTCCGCCCGCGAAGGTCAGCTCGCCGTCCTGAGCCAGACAGGAGACGCCCTGCATCTGGAGGCGACCGCCCAGGCAAAAGTTCTGCTGATGGCCGGCGAACCGCTGCAGGAGCCGATTGTGGGCTATGGCCCCTTTGTCATGAATAACAAAACGCAGATCGCAGAAGCCGTTCGCGATTTTAACAGCGGCCGTTTTGGCCAAATCTAACTGATTGAGGTGAATACTATGTCTACTCCCGCTAACTTTAACGGTGCTCGTCCGGTGATTGATGTTAACGATACCGCCATGCTGTTGATTGACCACCAGAGCGGCCTGTTCCAGACCGTCGGCGATATGCCGATGCCAGAGCTGCGCGCTCGCGCCGCCGCGCTGGCCAAGATGGCGTCGCTTGCCGGGATCCCGGTGATCACCACCGCCTCCGTGCCGCAGGGGCCGAACGGTCCGCTGATCCCGGAGATTCATGAAAACGCGCCACATGCGAAATACATCGCCCGTAAAGGCGAGATTAACGCCTGGGATAACCCGGAATTCGTCGCCGCGGTGAAAGCGACCGGTCGTAAGACGCTGATTATCGCCGGGACCATCACCAGCGTCTGCATGGCCTTCCCGGCGATTGCCGCTGTCGCCGATGGGTATAAAGTGTTTGCCGTGATTGACGCTTCCGGCACCTACAGCAAAATGGCGCAGGAAATCACCCTGGCTCGCGTGGTACAGGCTGGCGTAGTGCCGATGGATACCGCCGCCGTCGCCTCTGAGCTGCAGCGCACCTGGAATCGCCCGGACCCCGCAGAATGGGCGGAGGTGTACACCAAAGTCTTCCCGGCCTACCAACTGCTGATCGAAAGCTACAGCAAAGCGCAGGACGTGGTGAAGAATAACGAACAGCTGGATTCTCAGCGCTAAAACCCCGCCCCGCTGTACCGCAGCGGGGTGTTGTTCATTGCGTGAGCGAACAGTAGAGAAAGAAGAAAATATGCTTGACCGTTTTAACGCAACTCCCTATAGTAGCGCCCCGTTGCCCACCCAAGGTGAGCAGCAAGACAATATGGTGAGGTGTCCGAGTGGCTGAAGGAGCACGCCTGGAAAGTGTGTATACGGCAACGTATCGGGGGTTCGAATCCCCCCCTCACCGCCATATTTTAAGAAGAGCTCGTACGCAAGTACGGGCTTTTTTTTCGCATGTAGCACCTGCCGGGGGGGATGAGAACCCCCGACCGGGGTTCGACAACTGGCAACGCCAGTTGGACAGACCGCGAGCCTGCGAGCGGGCTGCCCCGACAAAAACGCCGGGAGCGTTTTTGAACAACGCCTGCGTTGGCCCCGCAGGGGCGAGGCCCATGGATGGGCCGAGTAACGGCGAGCGAAGCGAGTCAATCCCCCCTCACCGCCATATTTTAAGAAGAGCTCGTACGCATGTACGGGCTTTTTTTTCGCTTGTGGCACCGCAGACATCCCCGGGGTCGGCAGCAATGCCTCCCCCGGCTACCAGACCGTACCCGCCAGGTAGCCCGGCTAAGCGCAGCGCCGCCGGGAGGATGCCCAAAAACAACAAAGCCCGGGCTAGCCCGGGCCTTGCTCACAGTATGACGATTAATAATAGGCTTTCAGCGTCCGCTGGCAGAGAGCCGAGCGCACGCAGTCATCGGTGGTGAAACGCACGATGCCGATCATCTCGTCTTCCTCAAAACGCGCCAGCGCATCACTCAGGCCAGATCTCACACCAGAGGGCAAATCGCACTGGGTGATATCGCCATTGACGATGACCGTCACGTTCTCCCCGAGGCGGGTTAAAAACATCTTCATTTGCGCTGCGGTCACGTTCTGGGCCTCGTCCAGAATCACCACCGCATTTTCAAAGGTACGTCCGCGCATATAGGCGAACGGCGCGATTTCCACCTTGCCGATTTCCGGACGCAGGCAGTACTGCATAAAGGAAGCCCCCAACCTTTTCACCAGCACGTCGTAAACCGGTCGGAAATAGGGCGCGAACTTCTCGGCGATATCTCCCGGTAAGAAGCCAAGATCTTCATCGGCCTGCAGAACGGGACGGGTAACAATAATTCTGTCCACATCCTTATGGATCAGTGCTTCAGCTGCCTTCGCCGCACTGATCCAGGTCTTGCCGCATCCGGCTTCGCCGGTGGCGAAAATCAGCTGTTTATTGTCGATGGCATTCAGATAATGCGCCTGAGCTTCATTGCGCGCCTCAATTGGGGAAGTATCACGGCTGTCCCGCGCCATGCCAATTGCTTCTACGCCACTCATTTGCACAAGCGATGTGACCGATTCTTCTTCACGCTGTTTATGGCTACGTGAATCCCGTCTCAGCACACGTTTTGCTTCACGACGAGCTTTGATCACTGCTTTTTGTCTTCCCATGGATAGCACCTTGCGTTGTAGGTTTACATCACACGCGTCAACATCGACGCGACTATGCGCACGAACGATTGAGGTTTGGCTTCCTTGTAAGCCATTGCTTGCCGGTAGAACTGACAACGAGTCGCGGCTACGCGCACCGCGTACCCTGCCAAGGTGGTAATAATTCGAAGCGGAAGGAGAAAGGGTAAGAAAATCGCTGCCGGAAGCGGGGCTTCCGTGCTGAAGAGTACGGTCTGTGGTTTTACGTTGTCCGGTACGGGACCTTACCATTCGCGATCTCCATAGTGAAACGTCACACTGCCGGGAACTACCGCGTATGTAATAAGTACATCAAAAAAGATTCTTAATGCAACTTATTTTTCACAATGACGCAACAAATAGTTCTTAAGCAAGTGTAGGAGACTATCGGTCATTTGTATTACAGAAATATAACACATGGCAGGAAATATAATAAAAAAGAGAAAAACAGCAGAAAACGCCCTGCCCTCACGGACAGGGTCGGTATCAGGCCTGCAGCAGCGACTCTCCCAGATAGTGTTTTTCATCCACTACGCCGGGTAAAACAAAGAAGTAGCCCCCGCCGATGGGTTTGACGTACTCCTCCAGCGCCTCGCCGTTAAGCCGTTTCTGCACCGTCAGAAAACCCTTTTCCAGATCGTGCTGATAGCAAACGAATAACAGGCCCATATCCAGTTGTCCGGCGTTAGTGACGCCCAGCGAATAGCTGTAGCCGCGGCGCATCATCAGGCTGGACTGGGTTTCCGGCGTGCGAGGATTGGCCAGACGAATATGGCTATCCAGCGCGATCGTTTCGCCGCCAGGATCTTTGCTGTAATCCGGGGTATCGTGTTCGTTTTTCATCCCCAGCGGCGCACCGCTGTGCTTGTCGCGGCCAAAGATCGTCTGCTGCTCTTTCAGCGGCGTCCGATCCCAGAACTCCACGTGAAACTGGATGATGCGCGCCGCCTGATAGCTGCCGCCCACGGTCCAGGCCGGCTCGTCCTGATCGGCTGTCACCCACACGACTTTATCCATCAGCGCGCTGTCGTGGCTCGGCGGGTTAGCGGTGCCGTCCTTGAATCCCAGCAGGTTGATGGGGGTCTCTTTGCCTTTACTGCGCGCCGCGCTGTCGGAGATAAACCCTTCCCGCTTCCAGCGCACACTCAGCAGATCCGGCGTATGTTTGATGACATCGCGCAGGGCGTGGATCACCGTATCCTGAGTATTGGCGCAGATCTGCAGCAGCAGGTCGCCATGGCACAGGGCGGCATCCAGTGAATCGTTGGGGAAGCGGGTCATCGGCTGCAGTTTTTTCGGCGCTTTATCCGCCAGGCCAAAACGCTCATCAAACAGTGAATGGCCAACCGAGACGGTCATGGTCAGGTTATCCGGTGCAATCCACGCCCCTAAGATGCCGGAATCCATCGGCGGCAGCCGGGGATTCGGCGTATCCGGCGCCGGGCCGCCCTGGGTTAAAAAGGCGATACGCTGGGTCAGCAGCCGAAACAGACGCTCGAGGTCAGCTTTATCTGACGCCAGCACATCGAACGCCACCAGCATCATCGAAGCCTGCTGCGGCGTCAGGATGCCCGCCTGATGCGGGCCGTAGAAGGGCTGTTTTTCCTGACGGGCGTCGGGTGTGAGCGTCCCGGGGGAACTTTCTGCTTTTGCCGCATGCGCCACCGGGCAGCCGCCGGTGATGGCCAGCGCGCCGCCAAGCGCGCCGATCCCTTTCAGTAAGCGACGACGTGACGGCTCGTTCACGTCGTGTGGTTTCTGTTGTGCCATCGACTTAGTCCAGACCCAGGATCCCGCGCAGCTGAGCCAGATCTTCCGCCAGGGTGGTGATCGGCCCTTTCAGCGCATTACGGTCAGCGGTGGTCAGCTTATCGTAGGTCTCGAAACCGTCTTTGGTGCGATATTTGCTGAGGATGCTGTCCACTTTCTTAAAGTTGGCGTCCACTTTCGCCAGCAGCGCGCTGTTCTCTTTTTGCAGCTGCGGACGCAGCAGGTCGACGATTTTCTGTGCGCCGTCAATGTTGGCCTGGAAGTCCCACAGGTCGGTGTGGCTGTAACGATCTTCTTCGCCGCTGATCTTGCTGGCTGCGACTTCCTCAATTAATCCTGCCGCCCCGCCCACCACTTTTGACGGCGGGAACGCCAGCTCGCTGATGCGTTTTTGCAGCTCCAGCACATCGCTGTTCAGCTGATCGGCATATTTTTCCATGCCCTTGACGCTGTTATCGCCAAACAGCGCCTTTTCCAGACGGTGGAAACCGGTGAATTTCGGATCTTCCGCTTTTTTCTCGAAGTCGTCTTCGCGGGCGTCGATGCTGCCGTCAAGGTCAGAGAACAGCTCGGCAATCGGCTCAATGCGCTCGTAATGCTGGCGCGTCGGGGCGTACAGCGCTTTCGCTTTTTCGATATCGCCCGCTTTCACCGCGTCGGTAAAGGCTTTGGTGCCGCTGACCAGCTGCGCGGTTTCCGCCGTCACATAGGCCTTATAAGCGGTGATCGCGTCGCCGAGGCTCAACACCGCATCCGCTTTCGCCGCGTCTTTGGTTGCTTCGCCGGTGACAATCAGTTTCCCTTTCGGGTTGGTGAGCAGGCCGCAGGTCATATCATATTCGCCTGGCTGCAGGTTAGCGGTGAGCTTTTGGGTAAAGCCCGGCGCGATGTTCTCACGCTCTTCTACCACCATGACCCCTTTCAGAATTTCCCACTCCAGCGCTTTCTGGCTATGGTTCTGAATAATAAACTGGGTTTTACCCGCTTTAACGGTCACCTGCATCGGCTCGCACTGCTTGTCGTTGACGGTGACTTTGACCTGCGGGATATCCGCAGCCTGAGCACCCAATGCAGAGCTGAGCAGCGCGGCCACGGTCGCCCGCAGCGCATTACGGCGAAAATGAATCATCATGATCATCCCTTTCGGTAAGTAGAGTGTCGCTTATAAGCTCGCAGCGCCCGGTCAGGCAGCCCGCGAGGCAGTGGTATTATTCCGCGGCGGCAGGGCAAACAGCACCAGCGCCGGGATCAGATAAAGCAGATAGACCGCCACTTCGCTAACGCTCGGGGTCTCCTGGTAGCCGAAGATCCCTTCAAGCAGTGTGCCGAACAGCGTATGCGTCGACAGCACGTTGCTCAGATCGAAGGCCGTATCCTGGAACAGGTTCCACAGGCCAGCCTCGTGGAAGGCGCGGATCGCCCCCGCGGCCAGGCCAGCGGCCACCAGCAGAATAAACAGGCTGGTCCATTTGAAGAACACGCCGAGGTTAAGGCGGATACCGCCCCAGTAGAGCAGGAAGCCCAGCACGATTGCCGTGGCCAGGCCCAGCAGCGCCCCCAGCGGCGGCCAGATGCCGACATCCTGCTGGAATGCCGCCAGCAGAAAGAAGACCGACTCCAGCCCCTCACGGGCAACGGCGAAAAAGACCATCATCACCAGCGCCCAGCCATGGTGATTACCGCGCTGCAGCGCCTTGTCCACGGCCTGCTCCAGTTGCTGTTTAACGTTGCGCGAGACATTGCGCATCCAGAAGACCATCCAGGTCAGGATCACCACCGCGATGACCGCGACGATCCCCTCGAACAACTCCTGTTCGCGCTGAGGAAATTCCCCGGTGGTTTCGTTGATAAAAATGCCTAAGCCAAGACACAGCGCCGCCGCGAGGATCACGCCAATCCACATCACGCCAATCCAGTTGCCGCGCTGGGTGCGTTTCAGATAGCTGGCGATCAGGCTGACAATCAGCGCCGCCTCAAGGCCTTCGCGTAACATAATGAGAAATGGGACAAACATGCCAATACCCTTAAATGTAAAGCACCGTCAACGAATGCAAAAACAGGTAATATTTATGATAGTGATTATCATTACAATACTCAGAAACACAAGCGAAATGTTTAGAGAATGATGACTATCTGTAAATAAATCGCTGGCAAATAATGACTTACGAAAATATTCGCCTGTTATGAGGGAAAAGAATAAGCAAAGGATTTTTTACGCCAGATATTTACCCGTGGCGGCGGCTATGGCTAAATGGCGGCCTTATTGACCTGCGAAAAGAACAACATGACTGCATTTTTTCATTTCCTGCTGGCGCTGGTGGTGATCCTCGCCCTGGCCTGGCTTGTCAGCTACGACAGACAAAAAATTCGTATTCGTTACATTCTCCAGTTGATTATTATCGAAATAGCGCTCGCCTTCTTTTTCCTGCACGCAGAAAGCGGCCTGTGGCTGGTGAAAAATATCTCCGGCTTTTTTGCTTCACTGTTAGGCTTTGCCGCCGAAGGGACCAATTTCGTCTTTGGCGGCATGAGCGAAAAAGGGTTAGCCTTTATTTTTCTTGGCGTCCTGTGTCCGATTGTGTTTATTTCCGCGCTGATTGGTATTCTTCAGCACTGGCGGATCCTGCCGATTTTCATTCGTGTCATCGGCACCCTGCTGTCGAAGGTAAACGGCATGGGTAAGCTGGAATCTTTCAACGCCGTCAGCTCGCTGATCCTCGGCCAGTCGGAGAACTTCATCGCCTACAAGGGCGTACTGGGCGACCTCTCCTCACGGCGTCTGTTCACCATGGCGGCGACGGCCATGTCGACCGTATCGCTGTCGATTGTCGGCGCCTATATGACCATGCTGGATGCCAAATATGTCGTCGCGGCGCTGATCCTGAATATGTTCAGTACCTTTATCGTGCTGTCGGTGATTAACCCGACGCGGCCGGACAGCGAGCAGGAAATAAAACTCGAGAAGCTGCATGAATCGCAGAGTTTCTTTGAAATGCTCGGGGAATATATTCTGGCCGGCTTTAAAGTGGCGATGATTATTCTGGCGATGCTGATCGGCTTTATCGCCCTGATCAGCGCCATTAACGCGCTGTTCGCTACCCTGTTTGGTCTCAGCTTCCAGCAGATCCTCGGCTACGTCTTTTATCCGCTGGCCTGGCTTATCGGCATCCCGCTGAGCGATGCGCTGAACGCCGGCAGCATCATGGCCACCAAACTGGTCGCTAACGAATTTGTGGCGATGATTGAGCTGCAAAAGATTGCCGCCAGCATGACGCCGCGCGGGCTCGGCATTCTCTCGGTCTTCCTGGTGTCGTTTGCCAACTTTGCCTCGATCGGCATTATCGCCGGGGCGATCAAAGGCCTGAATGAACCGCAGGGCAATATCGTCTCCCGCTTCGGCCTGCGGCTGGTGTATAGCGCCACGCTGGTGAGCCTGCTTTCCGCCAGCTTCGCCGGGCTGGTGCTGTAAGACAAACGGCGGGGCTGCCCCCGCCGTTTACTCAGAACTGCACGCAGACCGGCTGGTCGACACGCATCACCGACTCCTGCGCGAAGCGTGATTTATAGCCCTGGCGCAGGGCTTCAATACCGGCCTCGCTCTGCGCATCGTTGCCATGGATCACCATCAGCGCCTTACTCTGCTCCCGCACCACCTGACCATTCTGGCCAAGCCACTGGCCGCGGGCATCAAACACCGTCAGCCCATCGCGAAAGCGCGGCGTGACGTCGCGGTCGACAAACTGTTGCCACTCTTCAGCAGTGATGTCTTTCCCCGCCGGGCGGCTCAGGCCGAAATAAAGCGTGGTTTGCACCATGGACCGATCCGCCGGGCAGGCGCCGGGCTTCGGCGCGCGGGTCGACGAACTTCCACCCGCCACGCAGCCGCTGAGTAACCCTGCCAGCACCAGCGCCATTGCACCCTGTCTGAACGTCATCTTTGCTATCCTCATTGTTATTAGTCAGGAAATATCAGCGGATTTTCAAATAATTAGCAAGGGTTATAATATTCCGGCCCGGCAACAGGCAAAAAAAAGCCCGCCAACGGCGGGCTCGTGAGCGTCAGATGACCTTACTCAGCCGTGGCGCGTACCGGCGGCGGCGTATGATAATGGGCATCCGCTTCGGCGAAGCGCTGCTGCATGCTGGCCGACGGCGCTTTATCCAGCAGGCTAAAGACCACAATCCCCAGGCTACCGAAGATAAAGCCCGGAATAATTTCATACAGGCCCAGCCAGCCAAACTGCTTCCAGACGATCACGGTCAGGGCGCCAATCACCATCCCGGCCAGCGCGCCGTTACGGGTCATGCGCGACCACATCACCGAGAACAGCACCACCGGACCAAAGGCGGCGCCGAAGCCAGCCCAGGCGTAGCTCACCAGTCCCAGCACGCGGTTTTCCGGATTGGCCGCCAGGGCAATCGCCACCAGGGCAACCACCAGCACCATCATACGGCCCACCCACACCAGCTCTTTCTGGCCGGCGTTTTTACGCAGGAAGGCTTTATACAAATCTTCGGTGATTGCGCTGGAGCAGACCAGCAACTGACAGCTCAGGGTGGACATCACCGCCGCCAGAATCGCCGACAACAGGATCCCGGCAATCCACGGGTTAAACAGGATTTGCGCCAGTTCGATAAACACGCGCTCGGCATTCTGATTAACCGCGCCCGCCAGGCTCGGGTTGTTATTGAAGTAGGCGATACCAAAGAAGCCGACCGCCACCGCGCCCGCCAGGCACAAGATCATCCAGGTCATACTGATGCGACGCGCGTGGACGATGCTGTGGTGCGAATCCGCCGCCATAAAGCGCGCCAGAATATGCGGCTGACCGAAATAGCCCAGCCCCCAGCCCATCAGCGAAATAATCGCCACGAAGTTCAGCCCCTTGAGCATGTCGATATTTTCGATGCTCTTTTGCTTAATGACTTCCAGCGAATCCCCAAAGCCGCCGACGGAAATAATCACGATCACCGGGGTGAGGATCAGGGCAAAAATCATCAGGCTGGCCTGCACGGTGTCGGTCCAGCTGACGGCGAGGAAACCGCCGACGAAGGTATAGATAATCGTCGCCGCCGCCCCGGCCCACAGTGCGGTTTCATAACTCATGCCGAAGGTGCTTTCAAACAGACGCGCCCCCGCCACAATTCCCGATGCACAATAGATGGTAAAGAACAGCAGAATAACCAGCGCTGAAATAATTCTCAGCACCCGGCTTTTATCTTCAAAACGGCCGGTAAAATAATCGGGCAGCGTCAGGGCGTTATTATTCACCTCGGTATGCACGCGCAGGCGCCCGGCTACCAGCTTCCAGTTAATCCACGCCCCCAGCGTTAAGCCAATGGCAATCCAGCTTTCGGAAATCCCGGAGAGAAAAATGGCGCCCGGCAGGCCCATCAGCAGCCAGCCGCTCATATCCGAGGCGCCGGCGGAAAGCGCGGTCACAAATGGCCCCAGACTCCGCCCCCCGAGAATATAATCATCAAAGTTTTTGGTCGAACGCCAGGCTATAAACCCTATTAAAACCATACCAAAAATATAAACAATAAATGTCACCAGCATCGGTGTGCTAATAGCCATGCAAAGTCTCCAGAATTTTTATCGACAGCATCCCGCTTCGTCGTTTTTTTCCACTACCGGAACGGGGTAATGGTGCGTTGTTTAATTGGGCGACCGTATCCTGACGGAAGCTTCGGTTTTTCACAAATGATTTAACACAGCATTTACACGAAAACCCGACAGCGCAAAACGTCATTTTTTTAGAGGTTGCACTCTCTCACGTTTTTAAAGGTTGCACCAAACAAAAGTGTTAACTCACGCATACAAATACCCTATGAGCACGGGGTTAAAATTCTGCTATTTTAGGCATTATTTTTAACAAATCCGCCATTTCACGGCTTCCGTCACAAGCCACAATTAACAAGGTTGCACAAAGTTGCAACATAGTGGATATTTCCATGCAACCGCATAAGCCTAACGATAAATGACAGGAGTTTTGAGCATGGGCACCACCACCATGGGTGTTAAGCTTGACGACGCAACCCGCGAGCGCATTAAATCCGCCGCGAGCCGTATTGACCGCACGCCGCACTGGCTGATTAAGCAGGCCATCTTTAATTATCTGGAAAAACTGGAGAACGACGAGACGCTGCCTGAGCTGCCGGCCCTGCTCTCCGGGGCCGCCAACGAAAGCGATGACGCCAGCGAACCAACGGAAGAGCCCTATCAGCCGTTCCTCGAATTCGCCGAGCAGATCCTGCCGCAGTCGGTGAGCCGCGCGGCGATCACCGCCGCCTGGCGACGTCCGGAAACCGACGCGGTACCGATGCTGCTGGAGCAGGCCCGTCTGCCGCAGCCGCTGGGCGAACAGGCGCACAAGCTGGCGTATCAGCTGGCGGAAAAACTGCGCAACCAGAAAACCGCCAGCGGCCGCGCCGGCATGGTGCAGAGCCTGCTGCAGGAGTTCTCCCTCTCTTCACAGGAAGGGGTGGCGCTGATGTGCCTGGCGGAAGCCCTGCTGCGTATTCCGGATAAAGCCACCCGCGATGCGCTGATCCGCGACAAAATCAGCAACGGCAACTGGCAGTCGCACATCGGCCGCAGCCCGTCGCTGTTCGTCAACGCCGCCACCTGGGGGCTGCTGTTCACCGGAAAACTGGTGTCGACCCATAACGAGACCAGCCTCTCCCGCTCCCTGAACCGCATCATCGGCAAGAGCGGCGAACCGCTGATCCGCAAAGGCGTGGATATGGCGATGCGCCTGATGGGCGAGCAGTTCGTCACCGGGGAAACCATCGCCGAAGCGCTGGCCAACGCCCGCAAGCTGGAAGAAAAAGGGTTCCGCTACTCCTACGATATGCTCGGCGAAGCCGCCCTGACCGCCGCTGACGCCCAGGCTTATATGGTTTCTTATCAGCAGGCGATCCATGCCATCGGCAAAGCCTCCAACGGCCGCGGCATTTATGAAGGTCCGGGTATCTCCATTAAGCTCTCCGCGCTGCACCCGCGCTACAGCCGCGCGCAGTATGACCGGGTGATGGAAGAGCTTTACCCGCGGCTGAAATCGCTGACCCTGCTGGCGCGCCAGTATGACATCGGCATCAATATTGACGCCGAAGAGGCAGACCGTCTGGAGATCTCCCTCGACCTGCTGGAAAAACTGTGCTTCGAGCCGGAACTGGCCGGCTGGAACGGGATTGGCTTCGTGATTCAGGCCTACCAGAAGCGCTGTCCGTTTGTCATTGATTACCTGATTGACCTCGCCACCCGCAGCCGCCGTCGCCTGATGATCCGTCTGGTGAAAGGCGCCTACTGGGATAGCGAAATTAAACGCGCGCAGATGGAAGGTCTCGAAGGCTATCCGGTATACACCCGCAAGGTTTACACCGACGTCTCCTACCTCGCCTGCGCTAAGAAGCTGCTGGCGGTGCCGAACCTGATTTACCCGCAGTTCGCCACCCATAACGCTCATACTCTGGCGGCTATCTACCAGCTGGCGGGCCAGAACTACTACCCGGGCCAGTATGAGTTCCAGTGCCTGCACGGCATGGGCGAACCGCTGTACGAGCAGGTGGTGGGCAAGGTCGCCGACGGCAAACTGAACCGTCCGTGCCGGATCTACGCCCCGGTGGGCACCCACGAGACGCTGCTGGCGTATCTGGTGCGTCGTCTGCTGGAGAACGGCGCCAATACCTCTTTCGTCAACCGTATCGCGGACAATACCCTGCCGCTGGACGAGCTGGTGGCCGACCCGGTCAGCGCGGTAGAAAAACTGGCGCAGCAGGAAGGCCAGGCCGGCCTGCCGCATCCGAAAATCCCGCTGCCGCGCGATCTCTACGGCAGCGGCCGGAGCAACTCCGCCGGTCTCGATCTGGCGAACGAGCACCGTCTGGCCTCCCTCTCCTCTTCCCTGCTCAACAGCGCGCTGCATAAATGGCAGGCATTGCCGATGCTGGAGCAGCCGGTGGCCGAAGGCGAGATGCAGCCGGTGGTTAACCCGGCAGAGCCGAAAGATATCGTCGGCTACGTCCGCGAAGCCAGCGGCGCTGAAGTGCAGCAGGCGCTGACCAGCGCTATCAACAATGCGCCGATCTGGTTCGCCACTCCGCCGCAGGAGCGCGCCGCCATTCTTGAGCGCGCCGCGGTGCTGATGGAAAGCCAGATGCCGACCCTGATGGGGATCCTGGTGCGCGAGGCGGGTAAAACCTTCAGCAACGCCATCGCTGAAGTGCGCGAAGCCGTTGACTTCCTGCACTATTACGCCGGCCAGGTGCGCGACGATTTCGATAATGAAACTCACCGCCCGCTGGGTCCGGTGGTCTGTATCAGCCCGTGGAACTTCCCGCTGGCGATCTTCACCGGCCAGATTGCCGCCGCGCTGGCGGCCGGCAACAGCGTGCTGGCGAAACCTGCCGAGCAGACGCCGCTTATCGCCGCCCAGGGCGTGGCGATTCTGCTGGAAGCCGGCGTGCCGCCGGGCGTTATTCAACTGCTGCCGGGCCGCGGGGAGACCGTGGGCGCCGCGCTAACCTCCGATGAGCGCGTACGCGGCGTGATGTTCACCGGCTCCACCGAAGTGGCCACCCTGCTGCAGCGCAATATCGCCAGCCGCCTCGATCCCCAGGGCCGCCCGACGCCGCTGATCGCCGAAACCGGCGGGATGAACGCGATGATCGTCGATTCGTCGGCGCTCACCGAGCAGGTAGTGATCGACGTGCTGGCTTCCGCGTTCGACAGCGCTGGCCAGCGCTGCTCCGCCCTGCGCGTGCTTTGCCTGCAGGAAGAGGTCGCCGATCACACCTTAACCATGCTGCGCGGCGCCATGAGCGAGTGCCGGATGGGCAATCCGGGGCGCCTGACCACCGATATCGGTCCGGTTATCGATGCGGAAGCGAAAGAGAATATCGAACGCCATATTCAGGCGATGCGCGCCAAAGGCCGCACCGTCTACCAGGCGGTGCGTGAGAATAGCGAAGACGCCCGCGAATGGCGTCACGGGACCTTCGTGCCGCCGACGCTTATCGAGCTCGACAGCTTCGACGAGCTGAAAAAAGAGGTCTTCGGCCCGGTACTGCACGTGGTGCGCTATAACCGTAACGAGCTGGACAAACTGGTCGAGCAGATTAACGCCTCTGGCTACGGCCTGACCCTCGGCGTGCATACCCGTATCGACGAAACCATCGCCCAGGTCACCGGCAGCGCCAAGGTGGGCAACCTGTACGTCAACCGCAATATGGTTGGCGCGGTGGTCGGCGTTCAGCCGTTCGGCGGCGAAGGGCTGTCCGGTACCGGTCCGAAAGCCGGCGGTCCGCTGTATCTGTACCGTCTGCTCTCCAGCCGTCCGCAGGACGCGGTTGGCGTGACCTTCGCCCGCCAGGATGCAGAGCGTCCGCTGGACGCCCAGCTGAAAACGCTGCTGGAAAAACCGCTGCAGGCGCTGCAGCAGTGGGCCGCGGGCCGTCCTGAGCTGCAGGCGCTGTGCCAGCAGTACAGCGAGCAGGCGCAAAGCGGCACTCAACGCCTGCTGCCGGGGCCAACCGGCGAGCGCAACACCCTGACGCTGATGCCGCGCGAGCGCGTGCTGTGCGTAGCGGATAACGAACAGGATGCGCTGATCCAGCTGGCGGCTGTGCTGGCGGTGGGTTGTGAAGTACTGTGGCCGGACAGCGCCCTGCAGCGCGATCTGGCGAAGAAACTGCCGCGGGAGGTCAGCGAGCGCATTCGCTTTGCCAAAGCGGAGCAGTTGCCTGCCCAGGCCTTCGACGCGGTTATCTACCACGGCGATTCCGACCAGCTGCGCGAGCTGTGCGAGCAGGTGGCGGCGCGCGATGGGGCGATTGTCTCCGTGCAGGGCTTCGCCCGCGGCGAAACCAATCTGCTGCTGGAGCGGCTGTATATCGAGCGTTCGCTGAGCGTTAACACCGCGGCGGCAGGCGGTAACGCCAGCCTGATGACCATCGGCTAAAACGGGCTCCCCGGTGGCGCTGCGCTTACCGGGGCTACCTACCACCGCCAAAGGGTAGCCCGGATAAGGCGCGGTGCGCCGCCATCCGGGCAATCAGTCTGCGCTGCGATCAGCTAATGACAGCCGACGTCAGCTGTGTTTAATTAAGGCTCCCGGACGGGAGCCTTTTTTATGGGAGCAGAACAATGAAACGCACGTTATTTGCCGTGATGGCCCTGCTGGCCAGCGGCGCGGCGCTGGCGGACGAGTGCAGCAGCGCCAACACCCAAACCGAAATGAATCAGTGCGCGGCCGCGCAGTATCAGGCGGCCGATAAAAAACTGAACGACACATGGCAGCAGGCCCTGCAGCGGGCGGTGGGTAAACAACAAACATTACTGAAGCAGGCGCAGCAGGCATGGATCGCCTTACGCGACGCCGACTGCGCCTTTCTCGCGTCCGGCGCCGAAGGCGGCAGCATGCAGCCAATGCTGGTCAGCCAGTGCATGACCGATAAGAGCGTGGAGCGGGAGTCTTTCCTCGCCTCGCTGCTACAGTGCGAGGATGGCGATCAAAGCTGCCCGCTGCCGCCCGCCAATTAACGGACGCGAATGCCTTCGATAATCATCCGCTGGACATTATCGACCGTTTGTTCAAAAAAGGCCGCATCCTGCAGCGTGGCGCCGGTGACCGCCTCCACCTGGGTGGCGAAGTCGGCGTAATGCTGGGTGGTAGCCCAGATCATAAAGATTAAATGCTGTGGATCGACCGGCGCCAGCTTGCCGCGGTCGATCCAGCCGGAGACTATCGCCGATTTTTCGTCGACCAGCGCTTTCAGATCCCCGGTCAGTTCGCCCATCAGCAGCGGCGCCCCCTGCAGCATCTCGAGGCAGAAGAGCTTCGAGGCCTGGGGGTGATCGCGGGACACTTCCAGCTTCAGGCGAATATATTCGCGGATCGCCACCAGCGGGCTGATATCCTCACGAAAGGCCTTCAGCGGCGCCAGCCAGATGGCGAGGATCTGCTGCAGGACAGCCACATACAGCGCCTCTTTCGAAGGGTAGTAATAGAGCAGATTGGTTTTCGATACCCCGGCGCGCTCAGCCACCTGCTCCAGCCGCGTACCGTGAATACCAAATTGCGAAAATGCCTCCAGCGCGGCGGCCAGGATGGCCTCCTTTTTGGCGCTGACCGCTTGTGAACGTTTGCCGCTTTTCTTCACCGCGCCCTGTGCCATACATCCTCTCCTTCAGTTGACGCCACCAGCATAGCAAAAGCCCTGCGCCGACACGACCCCATGCACCCTGATTGCGCATGACTGCCGTTTTTTCGTGCACTGATTTTGACCATCCAGTCCACTTTTTTATCGTCCTTTTTAGCAACTCAAAAGTAACACATTAATAACATTAGCATTTATAAAACTGGCATCGCCTTTGCTTTACCTTTTCTGCGAGGTGGTCCAGGGAGAGGCAGGATGCCGCACCATCGCAACCCATCTTCCATGACTGCAGAGAGGTAGGTATGAAAATTGGTGTTTTCGTTCCCATTGGCAACAACGGCTGGCTGATCTCCACCCATGCCCCGCAGTATATGCCGACCTTTGAACTGAATAAGGCCATCGTGCAGAAGGCCGAGCACTACCATTTCGACTTCGCGCTCTCCATGATCAAACTGCGCGGCTTCGGCGGGAAAACTGAATTCTGGGATCACAACCTGGAGTCCTTCACCCTGATGGCCGGCCTGGCCGCGGTGACCTCGAAGATCCAGATCTACGCCACCGCCGCCACCCTGACGCTGCCGCCGGCGATTGTCGCCCGGATGGCCTCCACTATCGACTCCATCTCCGGCGGCCGGTTTGGCGTCAATCTGGTGACCGGCTGGCAAAAACCGGAATATGACCAGATGGGCATGTGGCCGGGAGATGACTATTTCGCCAGCCGCTATGACTATCTCACCGAATACGTCCAGGTGCTCCGTGACCTGTGGGGCACCGGGCGCAGCGATTTCAAAGGCGACTACTTCACCATGAACGACTGCCGTGTCAGCCCGCGCCCGTCGCAGCCGATGAAGGTGATCTGCGCCGGGCAGAGCGATGCCGGGATGGCCTTCTCCGCCCAGCATGCGGACTACAACTTTTGCTTTGGCAAAGGGGTCAACACGCCAACGGCCTTTGCCCCGACCGCCGCACGCATGATGCAGGCGGCGGAAAAAACCGGCCGCGACGTGGGGTCCTATGTGCTGTTCATGGTGATCGCCGACGAAACCGACGAGGCGGCGCGCGCCAAATGGGAACATTACAAAGCGGGCGCCGATGAAGAAGCGCTGGCGTGGCTCACCGAGCAGAGTCAGAAAGATACCCGCTCCGGCAGCGATACCAACGTGCGCCAGATGGCCGACCCCACCTCGGCGGTCAACATTAACATGGGCACCCTGGTCGGATCGTATGCCAGCGTCGCGCGGATGCTCGATGAAGTGGCGAGCGTGCCCGGCACCGACGGCGTGCTGCTGACCTTTGATGATTTTCTTGCCGGCATCGACGCCTTTGGCGAACGCATTCAGCCGCTGATGCGCTGCCGGGACCACATTGCTCCTGTTACCCGTGAGGTGGCCTGATGATTACCCTTCCCGCTCGCCCGGAATCCCTGACCTTCGCGCCGCAGCAGAGCGCGCTGATTGTGGTCGATATGCAGAACGCCTACGCCAGCCAGGGCGGTTATCTGGATCTCGCCGGCTTTGACGTCTCCGCTACCCGGCCGGTTATCGACAATATTAATACCGCCGTCGCCGCCGCTCGCGCCGCGGGTATGTTGATTATCTGGTTCCAGAATGGCTGGGATGACCAGTATGTTGAAGCCGGCGGCCCGGGCTCGCCGAACTATCACAAATCCAACGCGCTGAAAACGATGCGTCAGCGTCCGGAGCTGCAGGGCAAGCTGCTGGCGAAAGGCGGCTGGGATTATCAGCTGGTGGACGAGCTGACGCCGCAGGAAGGCGATATCGTGTTGCCGAAACCGCGCTACAGCGGCTTCTTTAACACCCCGCTCGACAGCATTTTGCGCAGCCGCGGCATACGCCACCTGGTGTTCACCGGGATCGCCACCAACGTCTGCGTCGAATCGACGCTGCGCGATGGCTTCTTTCTCGAATACTTCGGCATCGTGCTGGAGGATGCCACCCATCAGGCCGGCCCGGCCTTCGCCCAGCAGGCGGCGCTGTTCAATATTGAAACCTTTTTCGGCTGGGTCAGCGACGTCGAGAGCTTCTGCCACGCGCTGTCCCCCGCCGCCCCGCTGGCTTTAGCCAAGGAGAAACGTTATGCCTAAACAGGTGATTATTCCGCCAGGCACCACCGCGCCGATTGCCCCCTTTGTTCCGGGGACGCTCGCCGACGGGGTGGTCTACGTCTCGGGCACCCTGCCGTTTGATAAGCAAAACAATGTGGTGCACATCGGCGACCCAAAGGCGCAAACCCGCCACGTGCTGGAGACCATCAGGAGCGTTATCGAAACGGCGGGCGGGAGTATGGCGGATGTGACTTTCAACAGCATCTTTATCACCGACTGGACAAATTACGCCGCGATTAACGAGGTCTACGCCGAGTTCTTCCCCGGCGATAAACCGGCGCGCTTCTGCATTCAGTGCGGACTGGTGAAGCCCGATGCGCTGGTGGAAATCGCCAGCGTCGCCCATATCGGTACCCCGACATGATGAGGCTCAATATTGCTCCGGCTCCGTGGCCCGGCGCGCCGGTGGTGGTCCTCAGCGCCGGTCTGGGCGGGGGCGGCGGCTACTGGCTGGCGCAGCGCGCGGCGCTGGAGGAACAGTATCAGCTGGTGAGTTATGACCATAACGGGACCGGGGAGAACGCCGGTCCGCTGCCCGCCGACTACAGCCTGGCGACGATGGCCGGGGAGCTGTTCAGCGCTCTGCAAGCGGCGGGGATCGCCCGCTTCGCGCTGGTGGGCCACGCCCTGGGGGCGCTGATTGGCCTGCAGCTGGCGCTCGATCGCCCCGAGGCGGTGAGCGCCCTGGCGCTGGTCAACGGCTGGCTGTCGCTGTCGCCGCATACCCGCCGCTGCTTCCAGGTGCGCGAGCGTCTGCTGCATGCCGGCGGCGCACAGGCGTGGGTCGAAGCGCAGCCGCTATTTCTCTACCCGGCGGAATGGATGGCCGCGCGCCTGCCGCGCCTCGAAGCGGAAGATGCGCTTGCCATCAGCCATTTTCAGGGCAAAGAGAATCTGCTGAAGCGGCTACAGGCCCTGAAGCAGGCTGATTTTTCACGCCGTGCGTCGGCCATCGCCTGCCCGACGCTGATTATCAGCGCCGCTGACGACCTGCTGGTCCCCGCCTCCTGCTCCCGCGTGCTGCAGACGGCGATCCCCGGCAGCCAGCTCGTGGAAATGCCGTGGGGCGGACATGCCTGTAACGTCACCGACGCCGATACCTTTAATACCATTTTACGCGACGGGCTGTCCGCTATGCTGCCGGTCGCCAGGGAGACCCGATGAACGACGCGATAAACCACACGGCCTGCGAGACGCTGTTTACCCAGGCCCGGACCCACAACGGCTGGCTGGATAAGCCGGTGAGCGATGCGCAGCTGCAGGCCGTCTGGGACCTGATGAAAATGGGGCCGACTTCCGCCAACTGTTCTCCAGCGCGCATCGTGTTCGTGCGCAGCGCGGAAGGCAAAGAGAAACTTCGCCCGACGCTCTCCAGCGGCAATCTGCAGAAAACCATGCAGGCGCCGGTGACCGCCATCGTGGCGTGGGATAGCGCCTTCTACGACCGGCTGCCGACCCTGTTTCCCCACGGTGACGCCCGCATCTGGTTTACCTCCAGCCCGCAGCTGGCGGAAGAGACCGCGTTTCGCAACAGCTCCCTGCAGGCGGCGTATCTGATTTTTGCCTGCCGGGCGCTGGGCCTCGACACCGGGCCAATGTCCGGTTTTGACCGGGAAAAAGTCGACGCGGCATTTTTTGCCGACAACGGCTGGAAAAGCAACCTGCTGGTGAACATCGGCTATGGCGACCCCGGCAAGCTGTACGGCCGCCTGCCGCGCCTGTCCTTTGATGAAGCCTGCCTGCTGGCATAAGGAGTTTACGATGGAGTTAACGGACAAAGCGAGTTTCCGTGACGCCATGGCCCACGTCGGCGCCGCGGTTAACATTATTACCACCGATGGCCCGGCGGGCCGGGCGGGGTTCACCGCCAGCGCGGTCTGCAGCGTTACCGACACGCCGCCGACCCTGCTGGTCTGCCTGAACCGCTCGGCTTCGGTGTGGCCGGTGTTCAGCGAACACCACACGCTGTGCGTCAATACCCTGGCGGCCGGACAGGAGGCCCTGTCGACACTGTTTGGCGGTAAAACGGCAATGGACGAGCGTTTTGCCGCCGCCGACTGGCAGACTGGCGCCACCGGCTGTCCGCGGCTGGAGGCGGCTCTGGTCAGCTTTGACTGCCGCATCGACCAGCGCGTCAGCGTCGGGACGCACGACATTCTGTTTTGTCACGTCGTGGCCATTACCCGTCACCCGGAGCCCCGGGGACTGATGTGGTTTGACCGCGGCTATCACACGCTTATGCGACCCGCTTGTTAACCTTTAACCCGGGATATCATCATGGCACTCTTCGATTTTCCTCGCTGGAAGCTGACCTCTCCTGCCGCCGAATCCGGCGTTGTCGCCCCCGATGAACGCTTGTCGGCCGGGCAAACGCTGGTGATGGGCGTGCAGCACGCCGTTGCGATGTTCGGCGCGACGGTGCTGATGCCGTTGTTGATGGGGCTCGACCCGAACCTGTCTATTCTGATGTCGGGCGTCGGCACCCTGCTGTTCTTTGTCGTCACCGGCGGACGGGTGCCGAGCTATCTCGGCTCCAGCGCCGCTTTTGTCGGGGTGGTGATCGCCATTACCGGCTTTAACGGCCAGGGGCTGAACCCTCATCTGAGCGTCGCCCTTGGCGGGATCATCGCCTGCGGGCTGGTCTACACCCTGATTGGTCTGGTGGTGATGAAGATCGGCACCCGCTGGATCGAGCGCCTGATGCCGCCGGTGGTGACCGGCGCGGTGGTGATGGCTATCGGCCTGAACCTGGCGCCGATTGCCGTGCGCAGCGTCTCCGCCAGCGCCTTCGACAGCTGGATGGCGGTGTTAACTGTGCTCTGCATCGGCATAGTGGCGGTATTTACCCGCGGGATGCTGCAGCGACTGCTGATCCTGGTCGGCCTGATCGTCGCCTGCGCGCTGTACGCCCTGCTGGCTAACGGCCTGGGCCTTGGCAAACCGCTGGACTTCTCCCCCCTCGCCCAGGCGGCGTGGTTCGGGCTGCCGCACTTTACCACCCCATCCTTTAACGGCCAGGCGATGATGTTGATTGCGCCGGTCGCGGTGATCCTGGTGGCCGAGAACCTCGGGCACCTGAAGGCCGTCGCCGGGATGACCGGGCGCAATATGGACCCGTACATGGGGCGCGCCTTCGTCGGCGACGGGCTGGCGACCATGCTCTCCGGTTCGGTGGGCGGCAGCGGGGTCACCACCTATGCGGAGAACATCGGCGTCATGGCGGTGACCAAGGTCTACTCAACGCTGGTGTTTGTCGCCGCGGCGCTGATTGCCATGCTGTTGGGTTTCTCGCCGAAGTTCGGCGCATTAATCCACACCATTCCCGGGCCGGTGATCGGCGGCGCCTCGATCGTGGTCTTTGGCTTAATTGCCGTCGCCGGGGCGCGGATCTGGGTGCAAAACCGGGTGGATCTGAGTCAAAACAGCAATTTGATCATGGTGTCGGTGACCCTGGTGCTGGGCGCCGGCGATTTCGCGCTGTCGCTGGGCGGCTTTACGCTGGGCGGGATTGGCACGGCCACCTTCGGGGCGATCCTGCTGCACGCGCTGCTTCATCGCGGGACGCGCGAGGCGAAGGAGGCCAGGGTAACGCCGGTGTAAGCCACATTAGCGCGGCGTTGGCGCAGGGAGCGGTGTGGGCCTGGGTGGTGTGATCCTGTAGGCCGGATAAGGCATTTATGCCGCCATCCGGCACCACCACGGGCACGGAACCTGACCGCCCGGCGGCGCTGCGCTTGCCGGGCCTGGAGACTGCCACGGCCTTCCGGGAAGGTCTCAGCGATTTTGAGGCCGTCAGCACCGGCAGTTTCAGCAACAATGGTGAATAAATTAACGGCAGGTCGTACGAACGTAGGCCGGGTAAGGCGCAGCCGCCACCCGGCATAAAAGCGACGCCGTGCCTAGAGCCATCGCCCGGCGGCGCTGCGCTTGCGCGGGCCTGGAGACAATCAGAGCCGGACGAGTACCAGCCAGGATAAGCGCCGCTGTCGGGTCAGAAGGAAAATATTATGGCTCGCGGCGATCGGCCAGGTCCGTGAGCGGCTGCGCATCGTCGTTTGTGGAAACCTGCGGCGGCGACTTGCGCTTCCACTTCAGCTCGCTCACCAGCACCCCCGCGAGGATCAAAACGCAGCCGAGCAGGGCCAGCAGCGGCAGACGCTCACCGGCCAGCCGGCCAAAAATACCGGCCCATACCGGTTCACCGGTATAAATAAGGGTGGCCCGCGTCGGCGAGACGCTGCGCTGCGCCCAGTTCATGGTCACCTGAATGATCGCGCTGAAAATCCCCAGCCCCAGCGCGACGCCGAGCAGGGCCGGCGTCAACGACGGCACCGATTCACCTGCCGGCTTCATGGCGGCGAAAGCCACCAGCGACGCGGTCGCCAGCTGCACCACCGTCACCCGGCGGACATCGACTTTTCCGGCCCAGGCGCTGATAAGGATAATCTCCGCCGCGATCGCCACCGCGCTTGCCAGAGTGATCATCTCCCCCACGCCAAGCGCCAGCAGATTATTTTCCGGCCCGGCCAGCAGAATTAAACCAATAAAGGCCAGCACAATCCCCACGCAGGACATCACCCCCGGCATACGTCCCAGGCACAGCCACTGCAGCAGCGGCACCAGCGGCACATACATCGCGGTGATAAAGGCAGATTTACTGCTGGAGATGGTCTGTAGTCCCCAGGTCTGCAGGCCATACCCCAGCGCAATCGCCACGCCAATCGCTACCCCGGCCTTCACCTCCAGCCACGTCAGACCGCGCAGAGTGCGCAGCGAAAGCAGGCCCACCGCCAGCGCGGCGGTCGCGAAACGCAAACCGACAAAAAACAGCGGCCCGCTGAGGCTCACCGCGTACTGTACGGCAAGGAACGTCCCTCCCCAGAACATGGTGATCATGATAAGGAGCGCTTCCTGGCGGCTAACGGAGAATTTTAACGAAGACATAAGACAGCCATGACGATTAACGGGCGACCAGTGTGCAATCCGCCCGGCGGGAGCGCAACCACCGACAGATAAAAAAACCGCCGGCAGATGCCGGCGGCGAGGGCGATGCGGTTGGGTCGGGGAGATTAACGCCGCATCAAAGAGAACAGTGCGAGTCGCGCGTTAACTTTCACGACTACCATGACTGTTTTTACCCCCTTTTTTGCCAGCCTCTGAGGCGCGCTGAGGGTCATTTTTAAAATTCCCCCCGCTATGCTGGCCACCTTTACGTCCTGCTTCTGATGCTCTTTCACGGTCTTCAGCAAAGTTGCCCGAACCGCCACGATGGTTTGCCATTACTGACCTCCATTAGGTTAGACATCATAGTGCATTACGCGGGAGCGGCGACGCCGCTGTCCTGCCGCGTATCTATAAGGTTAGTGAATGACTGCGGCTGACGGCGGCGAATGTAATATCCAGAAACAAAGCCAGGCGAAAAAAGCTTCCTCGCGCCGCGAACAGCTTCTAACCGACTCTGCTGGCGAAGAAAAAATAGTCAGCAAAAATGTATCCTGATGCTACATCCTCGCCGCAGCGGCCAAAATAGCAGGCGCAACGCTTCCTCCTTCACTTCCTTTCAGGCCGCGCGGTGCAAGGAAAAGTAAATAACGCTTTGTCATTTTGTTATAAATCAAACAAATGCCCGTTGGATTTGCACTCTCCGGCGGAGGCTTTATCTTTAAAGGTACCAGCTATTTTGCTGGCTTATAATGCAACCGAGGAGTGATGGAAATGGCTAAAATTCTGGTGCTTTATTATTCCATGTATGGACACATTGAAACCATGGCTCACGCCGTCGCCGATGGGGCGAACCGGGTGGACGGCGTTGAGGTGGTTGTGAAGCGCGTGCCGGAAACCATGCAGGCTGAAGCATTCGCCAAAGCAGGCGGGAAAACGCAAAACGCGCCCGTCGCCACGCCGCAGGAGCTGGCAGAGTATGACGCCATCATCTTTGGTACCCCGACGCGCTTCGGCAACATGTCCGGTCAGATGCGTACTTTCCTCGATCAAACCGGCGGTCTGTGGGCGTCCGGCGCTCTGTATGGCAAAATCGCCAGCGTATTTAGCTCAACCGGTACCGGCGGCGGCCAGGAACAAACCATTACCTCGACCTGGACGACGCTGGCCCACCACGGCATGATCATCGTCCCGATCGGCTATGGCGCCCAGGAGCTATTCGATATCTCCCAGGTACGCGGCGGTACCCCTTATGGCGCAACCACCATCGCCGGCGGCGACGGCTCGCGGCAGCCGAGCGAGGAAGAGTTAGCCATCGCCCGCTATCAGGGTGAACATGTCGCCAAACTGGCCGTTAAACTGCACGGCTAATCTTCTGCAGGAGGAGCACTATGCCAACTCAAGAAGCAAAAGCACATCGCGTCGGCGAATGGGCAAGTTTACGTAACACCTCACCGGAAATTGCCGAGGCGATTTTCGAAGTCGCCCACTACGATGAGAAACTGGCGGAGCAAATCTGGGAGGAAGGCAGCGACGAAGTGCTGGCGCTGGCCTTTGCCAAAACCGATAAAGACAGCCTGTTCTGGGGCGAACAGACGATTGAGCGTAAAAACGTCTAGGAGGTTTATCCCCACCTGGGCTCATCCTAACCTGCTAAAAAAACCCGGAGTGCTCCGGGTTTTTTTCGTTATTTCGCCGCCTCGTTGATCACCTTTTTAAAGGTCTCCAGCGGGCAGAATCCCTGGTCATCAACCGGACAGCCGTTAAGCGCCAGAGTGACCCGCTGCGGCGGGGCCTGCAGGGTTAACGCGTCGGCGTTACGCAGTTGCTCGGTACTTTGATAGACATACTCAATCTTCATCAGATCGAGATTGCCGGCGCTGTCATGCCAGCGCTGAAACAGCAGTTTGCCGCCGATAGGAGTGCGCTCATACTGGCCGGGAAGTTGATAGGGCTTAAAGTCCAGGGCGGTGAGCAGCGAAGCGATATTCGAGTCGTGTCCCACCAGCAGCGTGACTTTCGCCTTGCTGGCTCCCTCGCCCACCAGCGCGTTATCGATATATTTAACCAGCGGTTTGGCGACGTTTTGCGCCACCGCCACCGAGGTAAACAGACTATCCTGATAGCCATTTTTCAGCTTCGACAGCACTTGCCACTGCTTATCGCTGGCGATCTCCCCCCACGCCACCTGATCTTTCGGGAAGCCTTCATAATATTGCAGGGTGAAGGCGTCTACCAGCGAGTTGCCCACCTTCAACGGTCCGGACACTCCCGGCTCCTGCTGATAACCGGCGCTAAAGGTATCTTTACCCTCGCTCAGGGAACAGACCTTCTTCTCTTTGCAGGAGGGCGAGTTGCGGTAATCGATCATCGTCTCCAGCAGCTTGTAGCTCTCGGTCAACTGCATTCCCTGGCGCTCTTTTTCCATCGCCTGCAGCGCTTTCTCGCGAAACGCCGGGGAGTCGTCGGTAATAACCGGGTTGAAGGTCGGGTCCATGGTGCCCATCTGAGGCTGGTGATGCACCGGGATGCCGCAGCCCGGGAACGCGCCGGTGATAAAGAACTGCGCGGTGGCGACGGTACGCTGCAGGCTGTTGGCATAGGCGTAAACCGCGTTTTCCGGTGGGCACTCGCCGCTGGTCACCAGCTTCTGCTGCGCCAGCCATTCGCGCATATAGTGGCCCATATACACCTCCAGCACGCCGCCTTTGGTGGTCAGCTGGCCGCCCGGCACATCCCACTGCGGCCAGGCCTTGGCGGTGGACTGCTCGAGCACGCTGCCGTTATTGGCCAGCGGCGCACGCAGGTTGTGACGGCTCATGATCAGCACCTGCTGCAGCTGATACCCCTCCGGGGCGGCCGAGTCCTGCGCCTGAGCGCCAGCGGATAACATCACCGCGCCGGCAACGGCGGCGGCAAGTAGACGTTTTTTCATCCCTTCATCCTTAGTCGTTTATTATCATCGCGTTAATTGTGACGGATTTATGACATTTTTCCTGGTAATCGCTCGCAAACTTAGACCGTAGCCGAAAATTTCCCCTGCCGGGCAAAGAGTTTTATAATGAAACAATTAACCTGGAGGCTTTCGTGAAACGTACCCGTCTGGAAAACAGCTGTTGCCCTATCGCCCGCTCCCTCGATGTTATCGGCGACTGGTGGTCGCTGCTGATCGTCCGCGATGCTCTACGCGGGGTGCGCCGGTTTAGCGAATTCCAGAAAAACCTCGGTATTGCCAAAAACATGCTCGCCGGGCGGCTGAAAATGCTGGTGGATGAAGGCATCCTGCGCCTGCAGCCGGCCTCCGATGGCAGCGCCTGGCAGGAGTATGTCCTGACCGACAAGGGCCGTGCCCTGCAGACGGTGCTGGTCGCCCTCTCCCAGTGGGCAGACGACTATCTGTTCGAGCCCGACGAACCGGCGACCCGGCTCATTGACCGTCAGCAGCGCCAGCCCCTGCGTAAGCTGGTCCTGCAGGCGGCGGATGGCCGTGAGCTGGCCCCGGCAGACATCACCATCGCTATTCCGCTGAACGACTAAACGCTGCCCGCGGCAGGCAAAAATGAAAAAGTCCGGACAAAATGGTTGCATTATTAAACCTAATATCTCATGCTGAATTTGGTTTAATAATGCAACCTTTTACGAGGCAATTCTCATGACCCAACCATCGCACACTGCTTTTATCACTGGCGCGTCCTCAGGTATCGGCGCGATCTATGCCGAACGACTCGCCGCCCGCGGCTACAACCTGATCCTCGCCGCCCGTCGTGAAGACCGGCTGCTGGCGCTCGCCGACCAGCTGCAGGCGCGCTACGCCATCCAGGCCAGCATCCTCAAAGCCGATCTTAGCGAAGAGCACGGGATTGCCGCCGTAGAGCAGCGTCTGCAGCAGGATCCCGCCATCGACCTGTTCATTAACAACGCCGGCACCGCGAAAATGGCGGGTTTTCTCGCCAGTACGCCACGCGAGCATCAGGCGATTCATACGCTCAATACCACGGCGCTGCTGCGCCTGAGCTATGCCGCGCTGGCCGCTTTCATCCCACGACGCCGGGGAACGCTCATTAATATTGCCTCCATCCTCGCGCTACATACGCTGCCAGGTAGCGCGGTCTACAGCGCCAGTAAAGCCTGGGTGTTGAGCTTCACCCGCGGTCTGCAGGATGAGTTTGCCGACAGCGGCGTGCGTATTCAGGCGGTATTGCCGGCGGCGACCGCCACCGATCTCTGGCCGACCTCCGGCGTGGCGTTGAACGCCCTGCCCACCGGCACGGTGATGACCACAGAGGATCTGGTGGACGCCGCTCTCAGGGGACTGGAGATGGGGGAACAGGTCACCTTACCACCGGTTCATGACCTGGGACTGTGGGAGGCTTTTGAGCAGTCCAGACTGGCGCTGTTTACCAGCGCACGAACCGGACAGCCTGCGCCGCGGTATCGCTAAGCGGCACCTTGCGGCGGACATTACTCCGGTAGCGGAACCGCCGTCAGGGTACAAATGGCCTCGTGCTCGCCGCCGCGGCGATCGGTGATCACCACCTTATCGCCCGCTTTTTTGCCTTCACACGGCTTGAGGACCTGCTCCACGATCTGCTCGCGGCTCGCCTGACGTTCACTTTCAGCCTGGCTGGCAAAGGCAGACAGCGCCAGCACCACGCCCAGCAGGCTGAGGGATTTCTTATACATGACTGACTCTCAGATCGTTCTTATTCGCGGTCAGCGTAACCCGCTGTACGCCGCACTTCTGTAAAATCACTTAACGGAGTGTTACATCCTTTCAGGTGAAACCCGGGCGGTCACATTCCTGCGGGAAATATTTTATCACAACCCCGCCGCCGGATATTCTCGCGATGAGGCGTCATCTTTCAGACATATCCCGATGTTATCTTCAAACAGAGCCCTGTATCTTTTTCCCTTTCTAAACAGAATATTAGGTTGGTCTATGTCGGGTCTTATTCTCTTTATCGTCGCGGTGGCGCTGCTGGGCGTCGCCATCTACAGCCTGGTGTCGTACCTCAAAGAGCGGCGCGCCAGTCAGTTACCTGTCCATAAAAAGAAGAAATAATACCTTCCGTTCCCCGCCGTTTTCTGCTGATTTCTTTACCGTCCTGTACTGTCCCTTACCGAACCAAAAACCAAGGCAGGCCTGTGGGCCTGCCTTGGTTCAAGCGCAGCATCAAACGTTTATGACTCCCAGGCCTGCTCCGCTTTGGTGGCATCGAACTGCGGCGGCGGTTTACGGAAGCGTCGGGTCAGGTAAGCCAGGTACAGCAGGCCAAGCGCCGCCCACACCAGGCCGAGCGTTAGCGAGGTGGCCTCGAGGTTGATCCACAGCACGCCCACCGTCAACGCGCCGACCATCGGCAACAGCAGATAGTGCAGCCGATCCTTCCAGGTTTTGTTATACCCCTTGCGCCGCCAGAAGTGGTTGAACACCGACAGATTTACGAAGGTGAACGCCACCAGCGCGCCGAAGTTGATCAACGCCGTGGCGGTCACCAGGTCGAAGAACAGCGCCGACAGCGCGACAATACCCACCATAATCACGTTCAGCGCCGGGGTACGCCATTTCGGATGCACATAGCCAAAAATGCGCTCCGGGAAGACGTTGTCGCGGCCCATCACGTACAGCAGACGGGAGACGCTGGCATGCGAGGCCAGGCCCGATGCCAGGGTGTTAACAAAGGTGGTGCAGAGGAAAATCGACTGGAACAGCTTGCCGCCCACGTACAGCGCAATCTCCGGCAGCGCGGCATCGGGGTCTTTAAAGCGATGAATATCCGGGAAGAACAGCTGCATAAAGAACGACGCGACGATGAAAATAATGCCGCCGTACATCGCAGTAAGAAAAATCGCTTTCGGGATCACCCGTGCGGCGTCAGGGGTCTCTTCCGACAGCGTGGTCACCGCGTCGAAGCCGAGAAACGAGAAGCAGACAATCGTCGCGCCGGTAATAATCGGGATCAGATGCGCATTCTGGCTGATAAACGGCTGCAGCGACCAGACGGTCCCCACCCCCTCGCCTTTGTGCAGCCCCTGCACCACCAGAATGACAAACACCACCATGATCGAAATCTGCACGAGCACGAACAGGGTGTTGAAGTTGGCCACCAGGTTAACGCTTTTCAGGTTCGCGGCGGTCAGAATGGCGACAAAGGTGACCACCCACACCCATGGCGGCACCTCCGGGAACAGCGCCGAGAGATAGATCTTCGCCAGCAGGACGTTGATCATCGGCAGAAACAGATAATCGAGCAGCGACGACCAGCCGACCATAAAACCGACGTGCGGACTGATGGATTTTTGCGCGTAGGTATAGGCGGAACCGGCTTCCGGGAACTGACGCACCAGTTTGCCGTAGCTGATGGCGGTGAACAGCACCCCGGCCAGCGCCAACAGATAAGACGCCGGTACGTGGCCATTGCTGATGCCGGAGACGATGCCGAAGGTATCAAACACCGTCATCGGCGTCAGATAGGCCAGCCCCATCATCACCACTTGCCAGAGTTTGAGGGATTTACGCAGGCGTGGTCTGCCCGCCTGAGCGGCGTTATGCACAGGAAGATTAATAGCCATCGCCCATTCCCCCCTTGCTGTTAACAGTTTGCGGACCCAACGTCCGCGTGACAAACCTGCTTAGCAAAGGGGTAAGGCATAGATAAAAGGGTAAGACGGACCGGTGAGCGGTAGCTGGCTGGCATTCCATGCGGCCTGAGCGGCCTCCCTCTCCCTGCGGATATTTGAACATCTGCATCATCTCATTTCCTCGTCACACACTGTGTCGTTAACTGAAGCCCCGTTGCCGCCTGCGCTCCTTAACGCGACATCCGGGAAATGGCTGGGCTCCCAGCAAAAAGGACGACCAGGCTCCGCTCAGGCCGTATGATGCTACTGATTACCAAACTCATGGGCCCCTCGCGGGGCGACCATCAGGCGTTTTTCAACATCCACTCAATTTCGGTTTCTGTGATAAGACGCTCAAACTGCAGTAATTCATCATGCTTACAGGCATGGAAAACGTGGCAGAAACGCTCACCGAGGCGCTCGCGCAGATGATCGTTCTGCATAAACTCCCACAGCGCATCGCTCTGGCGGATCGGGAACGGCAGGCCCTCTTGTTCCAGACCGTTACCTTCCACCTCTTCCTGCAAAGGCAGCTGGGGGTTATCCAGCCCGTGCAGAATGCCGGCAAAAATCGCCGCCATCACCAGATACGGGTTGGCGTCCGCACCCGCCACGCGATACTCGACGCGGTGGTTCTGCCGCTCGCCGCACGGAATACGCAAGGCCACGGTGCGGTTGTTATGCCCCCACGAAGCCTGCGTCGGGACGTACATCCCCGGCTGGAAGCGGCGATACGAGTTCACGTTCGGCGCCAGCAGCGCCATCGAGGCCGGCATCAGATCGATCATCCCGGCCAGCGCGCGTTTGAGCAGCACAGAGTCTTCCCCGTCGCCGTCCACCAGCACGTTTTCCCCTTTATTGTTCAGCATGCTGATGTGGATGTGCATCCCGCTGCCCGCATGCTCTTCATAAGGCTTCGCCATAAAAGTGGCGTGCATCTTATGCTTCTCCGCCATTAAACGCACGAGACGTTTTAACGCCAGCGCATCATCGCAGGCATCCAGCACGTTATCGGTATGGTGAAGGTTGATTTCAAACTGGCCCGGCGAGGCTTCCGCCACCGCGCCGTCGGCGGGGATCAGCTGCAGTTTGGCCAGCTCGTCGATGTCATAAAGCACGTCGGCAAAGTGGTTCAGGTTATCGACGGAGTAGACCTGGCTTTGGGTGTTGCGATCGTCGGTGCCCGGCGCGCACGGCGGCTGGAGGTAGCCTTCGGCGTCGCGTTTGCGGTCCAGTAAATAGAACTCCAGCTCTACCGCTACCACGGGGAACAGCCCGCGCTGGCGCAACTGCTGCCAGAGGCGGTTGAGTACGTTCCGCGGCTCAACGTCAAAGGGAGCGCCATCTTCATCAACCATGGTCAGCTGTACCTGGGCTATCGATTGTGGGTCAGCCGCCGAAGGCGTTAAGGTGCCGGGTACCGGAATGCAGCTGCGATCCGGTTCGCCCATATCCTGACCCAGGCCGGCCTCTTCCACCACATTGCCAAGAATATCCATTGCAAACACCGAGGCCGGGAAATAACAGCCTTTCTCCAGTTTGCTCAGGCCGGCAACCGGAATGCGCTTGCCGCGGAAGCAGCCGTTCAGGTCGGTAAGGAGGACATCGACATACTGGGTATCGGGGTAGGTTTCGAGGTAGCGCTTCACTTCTTTCGCGAACGCGCTGACCCGTCTCTCTTCCGTCTGCTGAACAAAGTTCTCAACTTCTACGATATTGGTTTCCATGATTCACCGCCGTTGGTTGGGTTTCGGTCCTGTGCTCAGACCGTTAAATATAATGTCCACCCCATCGACTGTGTATGCAAATAAATTGTTTGTCAAATGTTAAATTAAGTTTGCAAAGGGCTATTTCCACTGCTAGATTGAGAAAATATTGAACGATATGGCCGTTAAACCCGCTATAGCGGTCATAATTTAGTCCACTTTGTGAGGGCGATCATGGAAAATATAATGTACAAGCCAGTTATTGGCGTCGTGATGTGTAGAAACAGGCTTAAGGGTCACCAGACCCAGACTCTGCAAGAAAAGTACCTGAATGCCATTGTTAACCACGGCGGACTGCCGATCGCCCTGCCGCATGCGCTGGCGGAGCCGGAGCTGCTGAACGCGTTAGTCGATAAACTGGACGGGATTTACCTGCCAGGCAGCCCCAGTAATGTGCAGCCGCACCTTTATGGTGAAAACGGCGATGAGCCTGACGCCGACCCCGGGCGTGATCTTCTGAGCATGGCGCTGATTAACGCCGCGCTCGAAAGGCGCATCCCCATTTTCGCCATCTGTCGTGGACTGCAGGAACTGGTTGTCGCCACCGGCGGGACTCTGTATCGTCGTCTGTTCGAGCAGCCTGAGCTCCTTGAACATCGTGAAGATCCTGAACTGCCCGTCGAGCAGCAGTATGCGCCGTCCCATCAGGTTGAGGTTCAGGAAGGAGGATTGCTGTCGCAATTGATACCGGGCTGCAACACGTTTTGGGTAAACTCGCTACATGGGCAAGGGGCAAAAACCCTGAGTCCGCAGCTGCGCGTGGAGGCGCGAGCGCCGGATGGACTGGTGGAAGCGGTCAGCGTGAACGATCATCCTTTCGCGTTGGGCGTACAGTGGCATCCTGAATGGAACAGTAGCGAATACGCCCTGTCGCGTATGTTGTTTGATGGTTTTATCACCGCCTGTCAGGGCCATCATGCTGAAAAGCGGCGGCGCTGACCACTACCGTTAAGGAAATGCAAATATGAGCGATGACGGACTGGCGCCAGGGAAACGTCTGTCAGAGATCCGCCAACAGCTGGGTCTCTCACAGCGTCGTGCCGCCGAACTGTCTGGGTTGACACATAGTGCCATCAGCACCATAGAGCAGGACAAAGTCAGTCCTGCCATCAGTACGCTGCAAAAGCTGCTGAAAGTCTATGGGCTGTCGCTCTCGGAATTCTTTTCTGAACCCGAAAAGCCGGACGAACCCCAGGTGGTCATTAATCAGGATGACCTGATTGAGATGGGAAGTCAGGGCGTTTCCATGAAGCTGGTTCATAACGGAAATCCGAACCGTACGCTGGCGATGATTTTTGAAACTTACCAGCCTGGAACCACGACCGGGGAGAGAATTAAGCATCAGGGTGAGGAGATAGGCACCATACTGGAAGGTGAGATCGTGCTGACCATTAACGGTCAGTCGTATCACTTGGTGGCTGGACAGAGCTATGCCATTAATACCGGCATCCCGCACAGCTTCAGCAACACCTCGGCAGGCATCTGCCGCATCATCAGTGCCCACACCCCCACCACATTCTGATTATTTAGCCTGAACGAGGTTCAGGCTTTCTTCAGGCCTGTCGCGGCGGAAAATCTATTTTCGTCGCGGCGAAGAAATCGTAGTAATTACGCCTGCGCCGTACGGAATATTATTTCCTGTTGGCCCCGAAATAATTAACGCCAGTAAATGGCGACTCGCTCCTGAATAATTCGGGTTGTAAACAACCTGTCGCCATTCAGGGGAATAAAACGGTATTCAACTCCGGGGATACATTATGCCCTGCGCCCGGCGCAGTGCCCCCGTGCAGCCTGAAAACGCCGAACTGATTAATGTGCCGATAATGTTTTTAAGGAGTCATGATGAATTTTCAGCACCTGGCTTACTGGCAGGAAAAAGCGAAAAACCTGGCCATTGAAACGCGCTTATTTATTAACGGCGAATATTGCGCCGCGGCCGATAATACCACCTTTGAAACTATCGACCCTGCCGCGCAGCAGACATTAGCGCAGGTCGCCCGCGGTAAAAAAGCCGACGTCGAACGGGCGGTGAAGGCCGCGCGCCAGGCTTTTGATTACGGCGACTGGTCGCAGGCCTCTCCGGCCCGGCGTAAAGCGGTTCTCACTCGCTTTGCTGACCTGATGGAAACCCATTGTGAAGAGCTGGCGCTGCTCGAAACGCTGGATACCGGCAAACCGATCCGCCACAGCCTGCGCGATGATATTCCCGGCGCCGCCCGCGCCATTCGCTGGTACGCCGAGGCGCTGGATAAAGTCTATGGCGAAGTCGCGCCCACTGGCGGCAACGAGCTGGCGATGATCGTTCGTGAACCAATTGGCGTGATTGCCGCGGTGGTGCCGTGGAACTTCCCGCTACTGCTGGCCTGCTGGAAACTCGGTCCGGCGCTGGCGGCGGGCAACAGCGTGATCCTCAAACCCTCAGAAAAATCGCCGCTCACCGCCCTGCGTCTGGCCGGGCTGGCGAAAGAGGCCGGCCTGCCGGACGGCGTGTTGAACGTGGTCAGCGGCTTTGGCCACGAGGCCGGACAGGCGCTGGCCCTGCATCCTGACGTCGAAGTCATCACCTTCACCGGCTCCACCCGTACCGGCAAGCAGCTGCTGAAAGACGCCGGCGACAGCAATATGAAGCGCGTATGGCTGGAAGCGGGCGGCAAGAGCGCCAACATCGTCTTCGCCGACTGCCCGGATCTGCAAAAAGCGGTCAACGCCACCGCCGGCGGCATCTTCTATAACCAGGGCCAGGTGTGTATCGCCGGGACCCGCCTGCTGCTGGAGGAGAGCATCGCCGACGAATTTCTGACATTGCTGAAAGCGCAGGCGCAACACTGGCAGCCGGGTAACCCGCTCGATCCGGACACCACCATGGGCATGTTGATTGATAACGCCCATGCCGACAACGTGCACAGTTTTATCCGCGGTGGCGAAGCCAAAAGCACGCTGTTCCTCGACGGACGGAAAAATCCGTGGCCTGCCGCCGTCGGCCCGACCATTTTCGTTGACGTCGACCCGGCATCGACCCTCAGCCGGGAAGAGATCTTCGGCCCGGTACTGGTGGTCACGCGCTTCAAAAGCGAAGAACAGGCGCTGCAGCTTGCTAATGACAGTGACTACGGTCTCGGCGCCGCCGTGTGGACCCGCGATCTGTCACGCGCCCACCGCATGAGCCGTCGCCTGAAGGCTGGCTCGGTCTTCGTCAACAACTATAACGATGGTGATATGACCGTTCCGTTCGGCGGCTACAAGCAGAGCGGCAACGGGCGCGATAAATCGCTGCACGCGCTGGAAAAATTCACCGAACTGAAAACCATCTGGATTGCCCTGGAGTCTTGATCATGACTGAACATACCACTAGCTACTACGCCGCCAGCG
Organism: Klebsiella sp. PK18; assembly: GCF_057784655.1. NCBI lineage: Bacteria > Pseudomonadati > Pseudomonadota > Gammaproteobacteria > Enterobacterales > Enterobacteriaceae > Klebsiella > Klebsiella sp. PK18. The sequence goes on from NZ_CM173493.1 coordinate 3,549,354, forward strand.
CCAATAAGTATGAACCGTTCCCGACGCTGGAGGGATCCATCAACTGTGACGTCTGCGTCGTCGGCGGCGGCTACACCGGCCTCTCCTCAGCTCTGCATCTGGCCGAAATGGGCTACGACGTGGTGGTGCTGGAAGGGGCGCGCATCGGCTTCGGCGCCAGCGGCCGCAACGGCGGTCAGCTGGTCAACTCCTATAGCCGCGATATCGACGTCATTGAGAAGAACTACGGCCCGGATGCGGCCAAAATGCTCGGCAGCATGATGTTCGAAGGCGGCGATATTATTCGCGAGCGCATCCAGCGCTACCAGATCCAGTGCGATTACCGCCCAGGCGGCCTGTTCGTGGCGATGAACCATAAACAGCTGGAAACCCTTGAAGAGCAGAAAGCCAACTGGGAGCGCTACGGCAACACCCAACTGGAGCTGCTGGACAGAGAGGCCATTCGTCGTGAAGTGGACAGCGACCGCTACGTCGGCGCCCTGCTTGACCACAGCGGCGGCCATATTCACCCGCTGAACCTCGCCATCGGTGAAGCGGACGCCATTCGCCTGAACGGCGGCCGGGTGTATGAGCAGTCGCCGGTCACCCGCATCCAGCACAGCAGCCCGGCGGTGGTCAGCACCGCGCGCGGCCAGGTCACCGCGCGCTACGTGATCGTCGCCGGCAACGCCTATCTTGGCGATAAACTGGAGCCGGAGCTGGCGAAACGCAGCATGCCGTGTGGCACCCAGGTGGTCACTACCGCTCCGCTGTCGGAAGAGATCGCCCGCTCGCTGATCCCGAAAAACTACTGTGTGGAAGATTGTAACTACCTGCTGGACTACTACCGTCTGACCGGCGACAACCGTCTGCTGTACGGCGGCGGCGTGGTCTACGGCGCGCGCGATCCGGACGACGTGGAGCGGCTGATTATGCCGAAGCTGCTGAAAACCTTCCCGCAGCTGCAGGGGGTGAAAATTGACTACCGCTGGACCGGCAACTTCCTGCTGACCCTGTCGCGGATGCCGCAGTTCGGCCGTCTCGATAACAATATTTACTACATGCAGGGCTACAGCGGCCACGGCGTGACCTGTACCCACCTTGCCGGACGCTTGATTTCAGAGCTGCTGCGCGGCGACGCCGAGCGGTTCGACGCCTTCGCCAAACTGCCGCACTACCCGTTCCCGGGCGGCCGCAGCCTGCGCATTCCTTTTACCGCCATGGGCGCGGCCTACTACAGCCTGCGCGACCGCCTTGGGGTTTAATCGCCTCTGCCGACGGCGCTGGCCGTCGGCTCATGCTGCGGATAGTGCTGCTGAAAGTAGTGGCGCAGAAACTCCACGGTGGTGCGAATTTTAGCCGACGTCGCCAGCCGGGAGACATAGACTGCCCAGACGTTGGCAGGCTGAAAGAATTCCGGCAGCACATGCACCAGATGGCCGCTGGCGATATTCTCCCGGACGTCCCACCATGAACGTAACGCAATCCCCTGCCCGTCCAGACACCACTGATGCACAATTTCACCATGGTTGGACGACAGCGGCCCGGTCACCTTGATCGCATGCTGCCCCTCTTTGCTGTGCAACTGCCAGATGCCAAACGGATGATCGCGTTCTTTAATCACCAGGCAGGGTAAGGCGGCCAGATCGCTCAGCTGTTTCGGCGGTGGATGGCGGGCAAGGAATTGCGGCGAGGCGCAGAGCACGCGGTGGTTGGCCGCCAGCTGGCGGGCAATCAGATTCGGCGCGATATCATCGCCCACGCGAATATCGAGATCCACCCCTTCATTGACTAAATCCACCAGCCGGTCCTGGACATCGAAACGCAGTTCCAGCTGCGGGTACTGAAGGGCCAGCGCCGACAGCGCCGGGGCCACCACCCGGCGACCAAAGCCGAAGCTACTGATAATACGCAGCGTTCCCTGCGGCACCTGGCGTACGTCGGAAAGCTCGTCCATCATCTCATCGACATCCTGCAAAATGCGCTGCGCCCATTCGTAGATCCGCTCCCCCTCCTCGGTAATGGTGACCCGGCGGGTGGTCCGGTGCAGCAACACCACATTCAGGGTTTGCTCCAGCAGCGAAACCCGCTTGCTGACGAACGCCGGTGATACGCCAAGCTCTTCGGCGGCGGCGGCGAACCCGGCCCGGCGAGCGACCAGCATAAAGACGCGTAAATCATTTAGCAGCGGCAGATTATTCATGATCTGTGTTTTATGTTTCACCAGTTAGCGTGATTAATTATGAACCAGTCAATTATAGGATAGGCAGGTGGTCAAACATCATCGCTAAAAAGTGAGAACCGGAATGAAAAAAACCTATCGTATTGCCGCCATCCCGGGTGACGGAATTGGCAAAGAAGTTCTGCCTGAAGGGATTCGCGTGCTGCAAGCCGCCGCACAGCGTTGGGATCTGTCATTGAGCTTCGAGCAGATGGAGTGGGCAAGCTGCGAATATTATGCCCATCACGGCAAGATGATGCCGGACGACTGGCGCGAGCAGCTGCAGGGCTTCGATGCCATCTACTTCGGCGCCGTCGGCTGGCCGGATACCGTTCCCGACCACATTTCGCTGTGGGGGTCGCTGCTGAAGTTCCGCCGTGAGTTTGACCAATACGTCAACCTGCGTCCGGTGCGTCTGTTCCCCGGCGTCCCCTGCCCGCTGGCGGGTAAAAAGGCCGGCGATATCGATTTTTACGTGGTGCGCGAAAATACCGAAGGCGAATATTCCGCCCTCGGCGGGCGCGCCAATGAAGGCACCGAGCATGAAGTGGTGATTCAGGAGTCGGTCTTTACCCGCCGCGGCGTGGACCGGATCCTGCGCTACGCCTTCGAACTGGCGCAAAGCCGCCCACGCAAAACGCTGACTTCGGCGACCAAATCCAACGGTCTGGCGATCAGCATGCCCTACTGGGATGAGCGGGTGGAAGAGATGGCCAAAAACTATCCGGATATTCGCTGGGACAAGCAGCATATCGATATCCTGTGCGCCCGCTTCGTGCTGCAGCCGGAGCGTTTTGATGTGGTGGTCGGCTCCAACCTGTTCGGCGATATTCTCTCCGATCTCGGCCCGGCCTGTACCGGCACAATCGGTATTGCGCCGTCGGCCAATCTCAATCCGGAGCGCACCTTCCCGTCGCTGTTCGAGCCGGTTCACGGCTCCGCGCCGGATATCTACGGTAAAAATATCGCCAACCCGATCGCCACCGTGTGGGCCGGGGCGATGATGCTCGATTTCCTCGGCAACGGCGATGCGCGCTATCACGCCGCGCACAACGGCATCCTGGCGGCGATTGAGCAGGTGATTGCCAGCGGGCCGAAAACCCCGGATATGAAAGGCAGCGCGTCAACGCAACAGGTCAGCGACGCTATCTGCAAAGCCATTTTGGCGTAATTACCCCGCCGCTCCCCGGTGGCGCTGCGCTTACCGGGGCTACAAAAGGCACGATAATGTAAAAACACGGCCCTCAGCCCGCATCCCTGCGGGCTGCCCCGGCCTGCAGGGAACGTCTCAGCGATGTTGAGGCCGCCAACACTGGCAGTTTCAGCAACAATGCTGAATACATTAAAGGCAGGCCGCACGGACCGTAGCCCGGGTAAGGCGCAGCCGCTACCCGGGAAGACCTGCGCCAACTCCCCTCTCTTTTCGCTATGCAGAATCCCCCACGATTGACAAGTGGACCGCATCACAGCGGTGAACTTTATTAATTCCTGAAAGGACAGAACCTGCGCCAATTCACCTTTTATTATTTCCGTTCCGTGTTTTATTGCTTCACGAATCGGCCAATTGTTTAATTCATGTAACGAAGAAATAATCCAATTGTTAATAGATTTTTGCTACGAACCTTGACCCTACAGCGTGATAACAACGACAGGCTAAAGCCACCGACGGGCAATCATGCCCAGGAGATCACCCATGTTGAGCAACGTAAAGAAAAAAGATGTGCCGCTGATTGCCATCAGCCTGGCGGCCATTGTTTTCATCGCCGCTACATTAAGTCTCTTCCCGCAGCAAACCGCGCAGGCGGCTGATTCGATTTTTAACGGCGTGACCCGCCTGCTGGGTTCCACGGTACAGGTACTGGTGCTGCTGGCGCTGGGACTGGTGCTCTATCTGGCGACCAGCAAATACGGCAATATCCGTCTCGGCGAAGGCAAAGTCGAATACAGTACCCTCTCATGGCTGTTTATGTTTATCTGCGCCGGGCTCGGCTCCTCCACGCTGTACTGGGGCGTTGCCGAATGGGCTTATTACTACCAGACCCCGGGCCTGAACATTGCGCCGCAATCGCCGAAAGCGCTGGAATACAGCATCCCTTATTCTTTCTTCCACTGGGGGGTTAGCGCCTGGGCGACCTACACTCTCGCTTCGCTGATCATGGCCTATCACTTCCACGTGCGGAAAAATAAAGGCCTCAGCCTCTCCGGGATCATTTCAGCGATCACCGGAGTGAGTCCGCAGGGCTTCTGGGGCCGTCTGGTCGATCTGATGTTCCTGATCGCTACCGTCGGCGCGTTAACCATTTCGCTGGTGGTCACTGCCGCCACCTTCACCCGCGGCCTGTCAGCGCTGACCGGACTGCCGGATAACTTCACCGTGCAGGCGTTTGTGATCCTGCTCTCCGGCGGTATTTTCTGCATGAGTTCGTGGATTGGCATCAACAACGGCCTGCAGCGCCTGAGCAAAATGGTCGGCTGGGGGGCGTTTCTGCTGCCGTTGGTGGTATTACTGGTTGGTCCGACCGAATTCATCACCAATAACATCATTAACGCCGTCGGCCTGACGACTCAGAACTTCCTGCAGATGAGCCTGTTTACCGATCCCCTCGGCGACGGCGCCTTTACCCGCAACTGGACCGTCTTCTACTGGCTGTGGTGGATCTCCTATACCCCGGGCGTGGCGATGTTCGTCACCCGCGTCTCCCGCGGGCGCAAAATCAAAGAGGTGATATGGGGACTGCTCCTTGGTAGCACCGCCGGCTGCTGGTTCTTCTTTGGGGTGATGGAAAGCTACGCCATGCACCAGTTCGTTAACGGCGTGATTAACGTACCGCAGGTGATGCAGACTCTTGGCGGCGAAACCGCCGTCCAGCAGGTCCTGATGTCGCTGCCGGCAGGTAAGCTGTTCCTCGCCGCCTATCTGTTCGTGATGATTGTTTTCCTCGCCTCGCACATGGATGCGGTGGCCTACACCATGGCGGCGACCAGCACCCGCAACCTGCGCGAAGGCGACGATCCGGATCGCGGCATGCGCCTGTTCTGGTGCGTGGTGATCACCCTCATCCCGCTATCGATTCTGTTTACCGGCGCTTCGCTTGAGACCATGAAAACCACCGTGGTGCTGACCGCCCTACCGTTCCTGGCCATTTTACTGATTAAAACCGGCGGCTTCGTGCGCTGGCTAAAACAGGACTACGCCCACGTGCCGGTCAATCAGATAGAAACCCATACGCCCGAGCCAATGATTAAAGCCGAGACGCTACCGGTTGGCACGGTACTCAAAGGCGACGGCCAGTCGCTGTAAAACCTCTTACTGACAATAATCACAAGGTGACCTTACATGAGCAATTTGAGCCCTGACTTTACTCTGCCGATTAACTTTTGCGCCAATCCGCAGGATGCCTGGACCATTCCGGCCCGTTTTTATACCGACAGCCAGGCGTTTGAGCACGAGAAAGAGCGCATCTTCGCCAATAGCTGGATTTGCGTCGCCCACGGCAGCGAGGTCGCCCGGCCGAACGACTACATCACCCGGGAGATCATTGGCGAAAATATCGTTATCGTCCGCGGCCGCGACAACATTCTGCGCGCTTTCTATAACGTCTGCCCGCACCGCGGCCACCAGCTGCTGAGCGGTGAAGGTAAAGCCAAAAACGTGATTACCTGCCCCTATCACGCCTGGGCCTTCAAGCTTGACGGCAATCTCGCCCACGCCCGCAACTGCGAAAACGTGGCGAATTTCGATAGCGAAAAGGCAACGCTGGTGCCGGTTCGCCTGGAAGAGTATGCCGGCTTTGTGTTTATCAATATGAATCCGCAAGCGGAGAGCGTGGAAACGCAGCTGCCGGGCCTGCAGGACAAAGTGCTGGAAGCCTGCCCGGACGTGCATGATCTGAAACTGGCGGCGCGCTTTACCACTCTCACCCCGGCGAACTGGAAAAATATCGTCGATAACTATCTGGAATGTTACCACTGCGGCCCGGCGCACCCGGGCTTCTCGGATTCCGTACAGGTTGACCGTTACTGGCACACCATGCACGGCAAATGGACGCTGCAGTATGGCTTCGCCAAGCCGTCCGAGCAGTCGTTTAAATTCGAAGAAGGTACCGACGCCGCGTTCCACGGTTTCTGGCTGTGGCCGTGCACCATGTTCAACGTGACGCCGATCAAGGGCATGATGACCGTGATCTATGAATTCCCGGTGGATGAAGAGACCACTCTGCAGAATTACGACATCTATTTCACCAACGAAGAGCTGACTGACGATCAGAAAGCGCTGATTGAGTGGTATCGCGACGTGTTCCGCCCGGAAGATTTACGCCTGGTGGAAAGCGTGCAGAAGGGGCTGAAGTCCCGCGGCTATCGCGGCCAGGGGCGCATTATGGCGGATAACAGCGGCAGCGGTATCTCCGAGCACGGTATCGCGCATTTCCACAATCTGGTGGCCCAGGTGTTCCAGCCGTAATCGTTGAAGGAGTTTGCTATGTCCGTGTTTCACTCAGATCTGTTTCGCCAGCAGGCGCTGATTGCCGGAAGCTGGCGCGACGCCGCCGACGGCACGACGCTTGCCGTCAGCAATCCTTCCACCGGCGCGGCGCTCGGCCAGATCCCTAATATGGGTCGGGCGGAAGCGCAGCAGGCCGTGGATGCCGCCGCGGCCGCGCTGCCGGCCTGGCGCGCATTAACCGCCGCTCAGCGCGCCACGCTATTGAAAAACTGGCACCGCCTGATCCTCGAAAACAAAACCGCGCTGGCGCAGATCATGACCGCCGAGCAGGGCAAGCCGCTGGCGGAAGCGGAAGGTGAAATCGCCTATGCCGCCTCGTTTATCGAGTGGTTTGCCGAACAAGGGAAACGCGCCAACGGCGAGATAATCCCCTCCCCCGGCGCGGATAAACGCCTGATGGTGATCCGCCAGGGCGTGGGCGTCTGCGCGGCGATCACCCCGTGGAACTTCCCGGCGGCGATGATCACCCGCAAGACTGGCCCGGCGCTGGCCGCTGGCTGCACGATGGTGATTAAGCCGGCTAACGAAACGCCGTTTACCGCGCTGGCGATGGCGGAACTGGCGATTCAGGCCGGGATCCCGCAGGGCGTTATTAACGTCGTTACCGGCCAGTCGCGCGAAATTGGCGCGGTGTTCACCGGCGATGAGCGGGTGCGTAAACTCTCCTTTACCGGCTCGACCGAAGTTGGCCGCGTGCTGATGCGCCAGTGCGCGGAATCCATCAAAAAGCTCTCTTTAGAGCTCGGCGGTAACGCGCCGTTTATCGTCTTTGACGATGCCGATATCGATAAAGCGGTCGAGGGAGCGCTGATCGCCAAGTTCCGCAACGCCGGGCAAACCTGCGTCTGCGTTAACCGCTTCTATATTCATCGCGCCGTCTACGACCAATTCTGCGATAAGTTCGTGGCCCGCGTCGCCGCCCTGAAAGTTGGCGATGGCAGCGAGTCCGATGTCCAGATTGGCCCGCTGATCAACGCCGACGCCGGGCGCAAAGTCCAGTCCCTGCTCGACGACGCCCTGACCCGCGGCGCAACGCTGTTAACCGGCGGTAAAGCGCACCCACTGGGCGGTAATTTCTTCACCCCTACGGTTATCGGCGACGTACAGCCGGGGTCACTGCTGCTGCAGGAAGAGATTTTCGGCCCGGTGGCCGCGCTGGTGAAAATTGACGATGAGCAGCAGGTCATCGAGCAGGCGAATAACACCATCTACGGTCTCGCCTCCTATTTTTACAGCAACGATGCCGCCCGTATCTGGCGCGTCTCCGAGCAGCTGGAATACGGGATGGTCGGCATCAATACCGGGCTGATTTCCAACGAAGTCGCGCCATTTGGCGGAGTGAAGCAGTCCGGCCTTGGCCGCGAAGGGTCGGAACACGGAATCGAAGATTACCTGGAGATGAAGTATCTCTGCCAGGGGTTGTAAATGTCCTCTCCCGGCGGCGGCGCTGGCCACGCCGGGATTTTTGATGGAGTTCAGCGATGTCTGATTATCAAATGTTTGAGGCGATCGTTCGCGATGTTGAACAGATCACCGCCCAGGTGAAGCGTTTTACGCTAGTGTCGCCGACCGGCGCCCCGCTGCCGGGATTCAGCGGCGGTAGCCATATTATCGTCCAGATGCAGGATGGCGAGCAGCGCTACAGTAACGCCTATTCGCTGATGAGCTCGCCGCTGGATACCACCAGCTGGCAGATTGCGGTGCGTCTTGAGTCGCCTTCCAAAGGCGGCTCGCGCTTTATGCACCAGCAGGTGCGCCCGGGCGATACCCTGACGGTGTCCACGCCCAACAACCTGTTCGCCATCGAACCACAGGCGCGAAAACATCTGCTGATCGCCGGCGGTATCGGCATCACGCCATTCTTGTCCCATATTCCGGAACTGGAACAACGGCAGGCCGACTGGCAGCTGCACTACAGTTTCCACGACGCCGACAATAATGCTTTCGTCGATGCGCTCAGCGCCGCGCCGTGGCGAGATCGGGTCAATGTTCATGTATCAGCGCTCGGCAGCCGTCTCGACCTGCCGCGCCTGTTCGCCGACCTCGAGCCCGGAACCCACGTGTATACCTGCGGCCCGGCGGCGCTTAACGAGGCGGTGAAAGCCGCCGCCGAACGCCATCAGGTGCCCGCCAGTCAGCTGCACTTTGAGCAGTTTATCGTTGAGGATAAAGGCGGAGAGGCGTTTACCCTGGTGCTGGCGCGTTCCGGACGCGAATTTACCGTACCGCAGGACATGACCATTTTGCAGGTTATTGAGAATAACAAAGCGGCGAAGGTGGAATGCCTGTGCCGCGAAGGGGTGTGCGGCACCTGCGAAACGATGATTCTGGAAGGGGAAGCGGACCACCGCGATCAGTATTACAGCGAGGAAGAGAAAGCCAGCCAGCAGAGTATGCTGATCTGCTGCTCGCGCGCCAAAGGCGGCCGGTTAGTGCTGGATTTGTAAAGCGCACACCGGCCAGCACCGCTGGCCGGTGTGCAGATCACAGTTCCAGCTCGCGGCGCAGCAGGTCGGCAATATCCTCGCTGCTCTCCGCGGAGACCAGAGATTGGCGGAACTCCGCGTGCATAATGCGCCGCGCCAGCCGCGAGAAGATACGCATATGCTGATCGCCCGCCGAGTGCTTATTCAGCGTCAGCATAATCACAAACTGCGCCTCTTCATCGCCCCATATCACCGGCTGCGCCAGACGGGCGACGCTGATAGTCGACTGCTCAATATGCTCGGATTTACTGTGCGGAATGGCGAAGCTAAAGCCCAGACCGGTGGAGAACACCGCCTCGCGGGCCCACAGGTCGGCCTCCAGCTTACGCGGATATCGACAGCGGCCGGCCAAAAGCAGATTATCCGTCATCCCTTTCAGCACCTCCTCCTTACTGCGCCAGTCGCTATTCAGCGTAATGCACTCGGCGCTCACCAGCGGGACATCCTGCTGACGCATGCGGAACTGGGCCAGCAGATGCTCCACTTCCAGTGAGGTACGGCACTGCATGGCCTGATTCAGCAGCTGGCGGCAGGCGCGGCTGTCCAGTTGCGCCAGGCGCGATTTGGTCGCCGGGATCGCCGGCGCGCTCATGCTCAATTCATCTAAACCGAGGCCTACCAGCAGCGGTAGCACCGATCCTTTGGCCCCCAGTTCGCCGCACAGACCAATCCATTTCCCCTGCCGATGCACCGCCTGCACGGCATAGTCCAGCGCGCGCAGGAAGGCCGGATTCAGGCTGTTGTAGTGGCGCGTCACTTTCGCGTTATCGCGATCCACCGCCAGCAGATACTGCGTTAAGTCGTTGCTGCCGATGCTAAAGAAATCCACCTCTTCACAGCACTGATCGATGATAAACATCACCGACGGCACTTCCAGCATGATGCCGAGCGGGATCTTTTCATCAAACGGGATCTGCTCGGCGCGCAGCGACTGTTTGGCCTCCGCCAGTCGCTCTTTCACCCACAGGATCTCTTCCATTGATGAAATCATCGGGATCATAATCTTCAGCGAGCCGTGCGCCGAGGCGCGTAAAATCGCCCGTAGCTGAGTGTGAAACAGCGCCTGATACTCTTCATAGATGCGCACCGCGCGGTAGCCGAGGAACGGATTGTTTTCCGCAGGGATGTTGAGATAGGCCACCGGCTTATCACCGCCGATATCCATAGTCCGCACGATAATGCTGCGCCCGGCAGCGGGTTCCAGCGCCTGGCAGAAGATGTTGTAGAGCTCATCTTCCGACGGCGCGCTCGGGCGATCCATATACAGCATTTCAGTGCGGAACAACCCTACCGACTGCGCGCCCTGGTTGAATGCCGCCACCGCTTCCACCGAATGGGCGATATTGGCGGCGATCTCCACGCGGATACCGTCTTGCGTCTGCCCGGCTTTATCCAGCCATACCTGCTGCTGTTGCCGGATTTGCGCCTGTAGCCAGGCCTCCTGCTGATAGTAGCGCGCTACCGCCGGACTCGGATCCACCACCAGCAGCCCGGCGTTGCCGTCAATCTGCACCTGCGTATCCACCCACGGCAGCAGCGCGGCTAAATCCACGCCTACCAGAGTAGGGATATTGAATGAGCGTGCCAGAATCACGGTATGCGAGGTGGTGCCGCCGCTGCGCAGCAGCAGCCCTTTGAGATGCGTTTTATCCAGTTCCAGAAACTGGCTGGGGGTCAGCTCGTCGGCAAGACAAATGGCCGCTTCCCGCAGCTGGCCCGGCGCCGGGAAACGGGCTTCGCCGTAGATATGCTGTAACAGCTGGAAGCAAACGTCGCGTACATCCAGTACCCGCTCCTGCAGATAGCTGTTGCCGGAGTCGCGGAACTGGGCGCAGAAGTGGTCGCCGGTGGCGACAATCGCCTGGGCGCAGCTCAACCCGGTGAGAATACCGCCAAGCAGGTGCTGGCGCAGCGAGGCATCCGTCGCCAGCGAACGGTGAGCTTCCAGGATCGCGCTGGCGGTGCCGTCATTGTCCAGCAGCCGCAGCTCGATATCTTTCACCAGCAGGCGCAGGCCATTATCCAGCGCCGCCTGCTCCTGTTCGGGACTGGCGGCGACGGGCAGTTCGCCCAGCTCGTGCAGATCGCGTGATTTGAGATGAACCAGCGTCCCTCCCGCGCTGCCGGCGCACACCGGGTGGGCATGAAACAGCGTCGGGTTCAGCCGCGAAAGCGACTCTGGCACCGGCTGGACATCCAGCGTTGGCGCAGCGGGCAGCGGCGCGTCACAGTGGGGAAATTCATCGCGCATAAAAGCCGTTAACGCGGCGAATGCCTCAGCTTCATCTTCGCCGCTGATAAGCAGCTGGCAGGCGTCGCCCTTCAGGGTATTGCTGCCGATAATCGCCAGCGCGCTCTTGGCATTTCCGCCGGTCTCGCGGCGCAAGTTCCGCCACTCAACCGCTGATGAAAAACGGTTACACAGCGTTTCGACCAGACTGGCCGGACGCGCATGCACGCCGTTGGGCAAATCACATGTAAATTCAATGACCAGAGCCATCGCCTTCCTCCAGAGCAATCCATTATTTCCTCAAAAGTAATAAAAGACGGCCCCAGGGACTAGGTGATAAAACTGGCAATTACTGGACTATTGTACACACAATATTTTTTTATGCCCGCCATCACAATTCCACCCTGTTAGCGCTCATCTCTCCTGTCACTACTAAGATTTGAGGTGGATCGCAATTCTTTTCTCACCTTACAAATATCCAGTAAATGCACTTTTTCTCTACTGTTTAATACCCCGCCCTTTTTCTAATGTTGAGGCATCAATACTGTCACGGGCCCTACAGCGCTCAGGAGCAAGCAATGAACGAACTGGTGCAAATACTAAAAAATACCCGCCAGCATCTGATGACCGGCGTGTCACATATGATCCCCTTCGTGGTCTCCGGCGGGATCCTGCTGGCGGTCTCCGTCATGTTGTATGGCAAAGGCGCGGTACCCGATGCCGCCACCGACCCTAATCTGAAGAAACTTTTTGATATCGGCGTCGCCGGGCTGACGCTGATGGTGCCCTTTCTCGCCGCCTACATCGGCTACTCCATTTCTGACCGCGCCGCGCTGGCCCCCTGCGCCATCGGCGCCTGGGTGGGCAACAGCTTTGGCGCCGGTTTCTTCGGCGCGCTGATCGCCGGCATGATTGGCGGCCTGGTGGTCTATTACCTGAAAAAAATCCCCGTACATAAAGTTCTGCGCTCGGTGATGCCGATTTTCATCATTCCCATCGTCGGCACCTTCATCACCGCCGGGATCATGATGTGGGGGCTTGGCGAGCCGGTTGGCGCGCTGACCGCTAACCTGACCGGCTGGCTGCAGGGGATGCGCGAGGGCAGCATCGTGGTGCTGGCCATCATTATGGGTCTGATGCTGGCCTTTGATATGGGCGGCCCGGTGAACAAAGTAGCCTACGCCTTCATGCTGATTTGCGTTTCGCAGGGCGTCTACAGCGTGGTGGCTATCGCTGCCGTCGGTATCGCCGTACCGCCGCTGGGCATGGGGCTGGCGACGCTGATTGGCCGCAAATATTTCACCGCCGAAGAGCGGGAAACCGGCAAAGCCGCGCTGGTGATGGGCTGTGTCGGCGTGACCGAAGGGGCGATTCCCTTTGCCGCCGCGGATCCGCTGCGCGTCATTCCGGCCAATATGATTGGCGCCGCCAGCGGCTGCGTCACCGCCGCGCTGATGGGCGCCCAGTGTTACGCCGGCTGGGGCGGGCTCATCGTGCTGCCGGTGGTCCAGGGCAAGCTCGGGTTTGTTGCCGCGCTGCTGGTCGGCGCCTGCGTCAGCGCTGCCTGCGTCATCCTGCTGAAAGCCTTCGCCAAAAAGAAACCCACTGACGTCGCCGCTGACGATGAACTAGACCTTGATTTCGAAATTAACTAACAGACTGGAAGGAACAGATTATGACCCACATTATCGCTGTCACCGCCTGCCCGTCGGGCGTGGCTCACACCTACATGGCCGCTGAATCGCTGGAAAGCGCCGCCAAAGCCAAAGGCTGGCAGGTCAAGGTTGAAACGCAGGGTTCCATTGGCATTGAAAACGAACTGACGGCGGAGGAGATTGCCGCCGCCGATATGGTCATTCTGACCAAAGATATCGGCATCAAATTCGAAGAGCGTTTTGCCGGGAAAACTATCGTGCGCGTCAATATCAGCGATGCGGTCAAGCGCGCCGACGCCATCATGAACAAGATAGACAGCCACCTTTCCCAGAGCGCCTGAAGCCTTAAAAGGGCGCCTTCGCGCCCTTTGCCACAACATGGAGTTTATCATGACGAATCGTACCCAACGCCTGAAAGCCAGCCTGTTCGCCCAGCCGCGCGAAATCTCCCTTGAGCGCGCATTACTCTACACTGCCAGCCATCGGCAGACGGAGGGCGAGCCGGTGATTATCCGCCGGGCGAAAGCCACCGCGTGGATCCTCGATAAGGTGATGATTTCGATTCGTGAGGATGAACTGATCGCCGGCAACCGCACCGTCAAACCGCGGGCAGGGATTATGTCGCCCGAGATGGACCCCTACTGGCTGCTCAACGAGCTCGACGCCTTTCCGACCCGACCACAGGACCGCTTCGCGATAAGCGAAGAAGATAAGCAAATCTACCGCGAAACGCTGTACCCCTACTGGGAAAAGCGTTCAATGAAAGATTTCATCAACGGCCAGATGACTGAAGAGGTCAAGGCCGCCGTCAACACCCAGATATTCAGCGTGAACCAGACCGATAAAGGCCAGGGCCATATCATCATCGACTATCCACGGCTGCTGAATCATGGCCTTGGCGCCCTGGTCGCCGAACTCAAAACGCACTGCGCCCGGCAACCGGAGAACCCCTTTTATCAGGCGGTACTGATCCTGCTGGAAGCTTCCCAGCGCCATATTCTGCGCTACGCCGCGCTGGCCGAGGAGATGGCTGGGCACTTTCAGGACCCGCAGCGTCAGCAGGAGCTGTTAACCATCGCCGCTATTTCGCGCCACAACGCGCAGCACCGGCCAACGGATTTCCCCCAGGCCTGCCAGCTGTTCTGGTATATGAATATCATTCTGCAGTACGAATCCAATGCCAGCTCGATTTCGCTGGGGCGTTTTGACCAGTATATGCTGCCGTTTTATCAGGCATCGCTGAATCAGGGTCAGGATCCCGCGTATCTCAAGGAGTTGCTGGAGTCGCTGTGGCTGAAATGCAACGATATCGTCCTGCTACGCTCCTCCAGCAGCGCGCGCTATTTCGCGGGTTTTCCCACCGGCTATACCGCCCTGCTCGGCGGGCTGACGGACACCGGGCGCAGCGCGGTCAACGTGCTGTCATTTTTATGCCTCGACGCCTATCAAAACGTTCAGCTGCCGCAGCCGAATCTGGGCGTGCGGGTCAACGAGCTGATTGATCGCCCGTTCCTGCGTAAAACCGCTGAGACCATTCGCCTGGGTACCGGGATCCCGCAGATTTTCAACGATGAGGTGGTGGTCCCGGCCTTCCTTAACCGCGGCGTGTCGCTGGAAGATGCCCGCGATTACGCGGTGGTCGGCTGCGTGGAGCTCTCTATTCCAGGGCGCACCTACGGCCTGCATGATATCGCCATGTTTAATCTGCTGAAGGTGATGGAAATTGTGCTGCAGGAAAATGAACATCAGCCTGACGTCAGCTGGGACGGCCTTATCTGCCAGATCCGCGACAAAATTCGCCATTACATCAAGCTGATGGTCGAGGGTAGCAACATTTGCGATATCGGCCACCGCGACTGGGCGCCGGTCCCGCTGCTCTCCTCGTTCATTGAAGATTGCGTGCAGCACGGCAAAGATATCACCGCCGGCGGCGCGCGCTATAACTTCTCCGGCGTCCAGGGTATCGGGATCGCTAACCTGAGCGATTCGCTGTACGCCCTGAAGGGTATGGTCTTCGACCAGCAGCGTCTCAGCTTTGACCAACTGATGGCCGTGCTGAAAGCCAATTTCCAGACGCCGGAAGGGGAAAAGATCCGCGCCCGGCTGATTAACCGTTTTGACAAGTACGGCAACGATATCGACGATGTCGACAATATTAGCGCCGATCTGCTGCGTTTTTACTGTAAAGAAGTTGAGCAGTATCTGAACCCGCGCGGCGGTCATTTTACCCCCGGCTCCTACACCGTCTCCGCGCACGTGCCGCTGGGTTCGGTGGTGGGCGCCACCCCGGACGGGCGGCTGGCCGGTGAACAGCTGGCGGACGGCGGCCTGTCGCCGATGGTCGGTCAGGATTCCCAGGGGCCGACGGCAGTGCTGAAATCGGTCAGCAAACTGGATAACTATCTGCTGTCGAACGGTACGCTGCTGAACGTCAAATTCACTCCGGCAACGCTGGCCGGCGACGGCGGCCTGAACAAACTGGCCGATTTTTTACAGGCCTTCTGCAAGCTCAAGCTGCAGCATATTCAGTTCAACGTGGTCAATGCCGACACCCTGCGTGAAGCGCAGCAGCGGCCGCAGGACTTTGCCGGTCTGGTGGTACGGGTCGCGGGCTACAGCGCCTTCTTTGTTGAGCTGTCGAAGGAGATTCAGGATGACATTATCCGCCGCACCGCGCATCAGCTGTGAGGTCATCGACACGCGCGCCGACCGGGCGCGTATTTTTAACCTCCAGCGTTACTCGCTCAACGATGGCCAGGGGATCCGCACGGTGGTCTTTTTTAAAGGCTGCCCTCATACCTGCCCGTGGTGCGCCAATCCCGAATCAATTTCACCCAGGATTCAGACCCTGCGCCGGGAGAGTAAATGCCTGCGCTGCACCCGCTGCCAGCAGGACGTCGCCGAATGTCCGTCCGGAGCGTGGGAACAGATTGGCCGCGATGTGACGCTGGATAACCTGTTGCAGGAGGTGCTGAAGGATGAGGTCTTCTTTCGCGCTTCCGGCGGCGGCGTCACCCTCTCCGGGGGCGAAGTGCTCATGCAGGCCGGGTTTGCCGCCCGCTTTCTCCAGCGCCTGCGCCAGTGGGGGATCCGCACCGCCATCGAAACCGCGGGCGACGGCGCTTTTGACCGCTTCCTGCCGGTGGCCGAAGCCTGCAATGAAGTGCTGTTTGATTTTAAAATCATGGAACCTGCGCGGGCGCGGTCGCTGCTGCGAATGAATCAGCCGCGGGTGCTGGACAATTTTCGCCGGCTGGCGGCGAGAAAAATCAACCTGATCCCGCGGGTGCCGCTGATCCCGGGCTACACCCTGAATACCGATAATTTTCGCCAGATTCTGGCGTTCCTCGCCCCTTTCGCGCTAAAAGAAATGCACCTGTTGCCGTTTCATCAATATGGCGAGCCCAAATACCGTCTGCTGGGCAAACCCTGGACGTTGGCCAGCGTGAAAGCGCCTGACGAAGCGGAAATTCAACCATATCGGGTGATGGCCGAAGCGGCCGGTTTCCACGTCACTATCGGCGGTTAACGCCAGGAGGATGTTATGGACTTCAATATTGTCGCCGTCACCGCCTGCGTCAGCGGCGTGGCGCATACCTACATGGCCGCCGAACGACTGGAAAAGGTCGGTCATCATGAAAAATGGCACCTGAAGGTGGAAACCCAGGGGGCGCTCGGCGTAGAAAATCGGATCACCGCGGAAGATATCGCCCGCGCCGAAGTGGTGCTGCTGGTGACGGATATCGAAATCGACGACCCCCAGCGCTTTCGCGGCCTGCGGACGATTAAAACCAGCATCAAGAGCTTCCTGCTGCAGCCGCAGCAGATCGTCGAGGCCGTGAAAAGCATCATGAAAAAGCCGGTCGTCTATGTAGAACTTCCCTGACCGGCGACAGGCCTTATTCTACATCCAGCAGCCATTTTTGCGCCGGCGTCAGGCGGCTTGCCGTCTCCGGCGTCAGCCAGCGCCGCTGGTCCTGCTGCGGCGTATCCGCACGATCGATATATAACCCATGCAGTACGCGTCGTCTGCTGCCTTCACGATTACGGGTGCCGCCGTGCCAGGCGTGGGCGTTGTAGATCATCACGCTGCCAGCCGGCGCGGCAAACACAATCTCATCGGGATGGGCCTGTTCCGGGTCGGCCAGCACCTCCTCCGGTAACTCGGGGCGGAGGTGGGTACCAGGAATGATCCGCGGCGCGCCGTTGGCGGCGCTCAAATCGTCTATCGCCCAGATGGTATTCACCAGGTGGACTTTAGGAAAATCCGGGCGCGGCTTTTTCCAGTCGGCGTGCAGCGGCTGGTGGCCGCCGTTATACAGCGCCTCGCGCGCGTTCAGGCTGGAGACTTTAAAATCCCCGTTGAAGATATAGCGACAAGCGGAGAGGATCAGCGGGTGTGACCAGACTTTCTCCCAGATAACCCCCTTATTAATCAGGTTAGCGATCCGCGTCGCCGTCGCCTCCTGATGGTGCTCCATCGCCAGATTATCGCCTTCGCGTTCAACCAGGGTGTCAATGAGCAGGCGCATTTCGCTCAGCCACTGGGTGTCAACGACGTTATGCACGACGGTGTAGCCGAGGGTGTCGAGCTCGTGTTTCATTTGCGCGCTGAGCACCTGGCTGGCGCCTAACGCATCGAGAAAGTTAGCCGATGATGAGTTCATTTTGCGTTCCTTTTTAACGTTCCGATAACACAAACAAACTCTACTGGCCCCTCCGCGGTATAACAGGAGGCGAGCGCTACGAAAAACTGGACATACGTATGCGAGCTCACAAAGTGTGATGGGCATCAATAATCTCATTTCCGCCGATGGATGCGCTGCAGTTGGTCATGAATTCGCAGCGCAAAATCGCTAAACAAACGCTGTCGAGCCGAAAAAAATAGATTACCATCAACAGGATAATGCGCATGCTGAGGGCAAAGAATGATTGAAGATCTGCCGGATATACTGCATCGGTTAATCGGTCAAAAAGATCACCTACAGGTGAGATTTCCTGAGCCGGATATCTCCGTGCCTGCCCTCGCCTTCAACGTGCCGTTTCCGCGTCTGGAAATTGTGCTGGAGGGCCAACTGAATGAACAGGGACTGCCGCTGGCCGCCTCGACGTTAACCACGCTGCAGGTACTGTACGTGCAGGCGGGGAAGTGGACGCTGCCGCAGTGGACCGGTCCGGCCACTACCCTGAGCATTCTGTTTGGTCGGCAGAAACTGGGATTCAGTATTCAGCGCTGGGACGGAAAAAGCCTGCACACGGAAAAACAGAGCGTTTCCCGGCTTGGGCCGCGCGTGGGTTCCTACCTGTTGCTGAGCCTGAATGAAGTCAGCCTGCAGCCCGATCCGCTGACCGCGCGACTGGTGATCGCCGCGCTGCTGAGTCATTGTCGTGAACAGCTGGTCGGGCTGGAGATGCGCGTCAGCCGCAGCCGGGATCTGTTTCTCGCCGTCCAGGACTACCTCGAGGAAAATCTCAGTCTACCGCTGACGCGGGAATCGGTAGCCAAACGTTTTCACATCACGCCCAACTATCTTTCGCATATTTTTCAGAAATCAGGCTCGGTGGGATTTAATGAATATCTGACCCGTGTCCGTCTGGAAAAGGCGAAGCAGCTATTGCGCGGCTATGACCTGAAGGTGAAAGAGATTGCGCACAATTGCGGCTTTGTCGACAGCAACTATTTTTGCCGGGTTTTTAAACGCTACACAGAACGCTCGCCATCGGAGTATCGGCGACACTGCCGTAGCGCGCAGCAGGCCTAACCTGCCGCACCGGCAGATGGCGCCCACTCCACGCGGCCGCGGCCGTTATGCTTGGCCTTGTACAGCGCCTCGTCGACTTTACGGATAAACGTCTCCTGCGCTTCGCCTGGCCGCCAGGTTCCGACGCCAATGCTGATCGACAGCGGCGTCTGATGATTGATCAGGATGGTGCGGGCGTTAGCAAGGATCGACTGCGCCAGAGCATGCAGCTCGGGCTCCGACAGGCCATCGACGATAATGGCGAACTCTTCCCCACCGATCCGCGCCGGCTGGACCTGCTCGCTGGTTAGTTTCGCCAGCTGTTTCCCCAGCGAAAATAACACTTCATCCCCGACCAGGTGACCCCAGGTATCATTGATTTTCTTAAAAAAATCGATATCCAGAATCATGAGTCCCAGCGCATGCCCGGACTTCTCGCGAATGGTATCAATGAAAAAACGCCGGTTGGGTAACTGGGTCAGTTCATCCTTCAGGGATTGCGAGCGCGCATCGACGTACAGCAAATTGATTCGCTCAATAATTTTGTAGACCCCCACCACGGTCAGCAGCATCCCGGAGAGGCGCAGCAGATCTTCGCAGTAATAGCCCATCCAGCGCGGCTGAACCACGATCTCATCCATCACGTCAAAGGTGCCGCCGGCAATCCACAACAGCAGCCCATAGCGTACCCAGTTGACGGCAATGTGGCTCATCCGCACCTTCGCCGAGCTCCACAGCATAAACACCAGAAACAACAACGCCAGCAGATCGATATAGAGGCCGGGGTTAGTCAGGATCTCGTGTCGTGTACCGACCGGAGGCGACACCAGGGCGCAGCCGACAGCAACAGCGACGATAACCAGCAGCGCAGGCAGGAGCGTCACCCGGGCCACAGCGGCCGGGCCGGGGCGATTAGCAGGAGTATGGAGTTCAGGCATAGCGGTGTCTCATGGTAACAACAGGGCCGATCGCGAGACAGGATAACAGTTAAGCGTAGCGGGACGAATGAAAAAGCGACGGTTCGGTAAAATGGCGGGAACTGGACTGACCCCGCGGAATTGTTCCAACGTACTACCACTCCATGGCGACGAGGTCAGTGGCGCGGATACTAGCGGCTTCATCCGCCATCTAATTAGCTTTCCGTGCGGCGCCGTCGATAGCCGACGCCGCCTGCTCAGGGATTAGCCGCTAAACACTCGCGCCTTGCCGCTGACCGTCAGTCTCACCATCGCGCCGGGCTGCCACGCCGGCTGGCTCACGGTTCGCAGGACAATCGGCCGCTCGTGCCCAGCCATCGACAGCGTCAACGTGGAAAGCTGGCCTGAGAAATCGACATCGCGGATAATGGCGGTACTTTCCTGCGGCCCGCTCACACTGACGCTCAGCTGTTCCGGACGCAGCATCACCCTACCTTCGCCAGCAGGATGCAGTGCGTCCGTCGCCAGGTCCCCCAGCGCGCAGCTTGCCCGGCCGGGGCTAAGGCGTGCGGGGAGGATCAGGGCATCGCCAAGAAATAACGCCGTCTCTTCATCCACCGGCTGCGAGTAAACCGTCAGCGGGGTTCCAACCTGGGCGAAGCGCCCCTGACGCATTACCGCCACCTGCGTAGCGAACGACAGCGCCTCGTTCTGGTCATGAGTCACCAGAATCGAGGCGATCCCCGTCTCGGCCAGCAGGTCCGCCGTCGCTTTGCGTGTGCTGGCGCGCAGCCCGGTATCCAGTGCAGAAAACGGCTCATCCAGCAGCATCAGCGCCGGCTGCTGAGCCAGCGCGCGGGCCAGGGCAACACGCTGCTGCTGGCCACCGGAAATTTCGTGTGGCCAGTGACTCGCCAGACCAGCGTCGAGGGCGACCATCTCCATTAGCGCCCCCACGCGGCGACGCTTCTCCTCACGGCTGGCGTCGAGCCCCCAGGCGATATTGTCCGCAACATTAAGATGAGGAAACAGCGCCCCTTCCTGCGGAACATAGCCGATCCGTCGCTGGTGGGCGGGGACAAACACACCGTCGGCAAACAGAGACTTACCGTGCATGACGATCCGCCCGCGATCGGGCGTTTCAAAACCGGCGAGAATGCGCAGCAACGTGGTCTTCCCCGAGCCGGACGGACCAACAATGGCCGTCCGGCTCCCCGGCGCTACGGTCAGATTGAGATTATCGAGGACCAGCGCATCAGCGAAGGATTTCGAAATAGAAGACAATTCCAGCATGTTACAACCCTGCCATTTTTTTCGACTGCATATAAAGAACCGCGGTCAGCGGCAGCGAAATGACGATCATCAATAGCGCGTACGGTGCCGCCGCTACGTAGTCGATCTCACTGGTTAACGCCCAGAAACCGGTCGACAAGGTGCGGGTGCCTAACGGCGAAAGCAGTAGTGTGGCGGTGAGCTCATTGCTGACGCCAAGGAACACCAGCGCGGCACCTGCAGCCGCGCCCGGCGCGGCAAGCCGCATAGTGATACTCCACAGGGCGCGGGCCGGACTGCGTCCAAGACTACGGGCAACGTTTTCCAGCTCCACCGGCGCCTGCGCGATACCGGCGCGCAGGTTAATCAGCGCACGCGGCATAAACATCAACAGATAGGCCAGAAACAGCGTCACTTCGGTCTGGTACACCGGACGGGCGTAGTGGATGGTGACCGTCACCAGCGCCAGCGCGGTGACAATACCGGGCAGCGAGCTGGTGATGTAATTACACCCCTCCAGCAGGCGGAACAACGGGCGCGGATAGCGCACGCCGAGCCACGCAATGGGGATCGCGCAAACCGTTGTCAGCAGCGCCCCGCCCGCCCCCAGGAGCAGGGTCTGGCGCAGAGAATGCCAGAGATCGGCATGCAGCCAGTTGTCGATGCCGCCCAGCCATAGCCAGCGGCACAGGACCAGTAAGGGAACCCCCATCGCCAGCATCACCAGCAGCAGAAGCAGTAGCTGCGCGCCAAAAGCGGCCCCTTTACCCAGCACAAGCCGCTTCTGCTCGCGGGCCGCCCCGGCGCCGATACGCGCGTAACGCGCTTTACCGCGTGAGGCGCTCTCAAGCAGCAGGATCGCCAGGCAGCACAAGGCCAGCACGCCTGCCAGCATATTGGCGGCCGGACCGCTGAAGGTCGACTGGAACTGATCGTAAATAGCGGTCGTGAAGGTATCGAAGCGGATCATCACATACAGGCCATATTCCGCCAGCAGATGCAGGGCCACCAGCAGCGCACCGCCGCAGATTGCCAGACGCAGCTGCGGGAGCACCACCCGGAAGAACACTTTCCACGGCGGCGTGCCCAGCGACGCGGCGACATCTTCAAGGGTGGGATCGAGGCGGCGCAGCACGGCAGCCACCGGCATATAAATAAACGGATAGTAGGCGAGCACCGAGAGAAACACCCCGGCGGAGAGGCCATGCAGCGAAGGCACGGCGCTGACCCAGGCGTAGCTCTGGACAAAGGCCGGGATCGCCAGCGGGGCTACCGCCAGCGCCGACCACAGCTGCCGACCGGCAAGGGCAGTACGTTCCGTCAGCCAGGCCAGCGTCACGCCGAGCACAATACTGATGGGGACCGCCAGCACCGTCAGCCACAGGGTATTGCTGAGCAGCTCCCCTACCCGCGGACGAAAGACCAGCGCTTTAATGGTCGGCCAGCCGGTGTCGAACCCAACCGCCACCACAAACCCTAACGGCAACAGCGCCAGCAATGAAAACAGCAGCGCTAACGCCACCATCGGAAATGCAGGACGCCTGCGCTCGGGCAGGCGTCCTGTTTTCTTTCCGAGCGACAAACTCAGAACAGACATAGCAACATCACTTCCTCAGGATCAGAGCAGGCCAGCCTGCGTCATCAGCTCAATGACCTTTTTACTGTTCAGCGAGGAAGGTTCTACCTTCGGTGCATCCAGATCTTTCAGCGGGGTCAGTTTCGGGTTAGAGGCCGCATCTACCCCCACGGCATATTCGAAGGCGTTATTGGTGCGCAGTGCATCCTGCCCCTGCTTGCCGGTGATCCATTTAATAAAGGCCTGCGCCTGCGCTTTATGTTTGCTGGAAGCCAGCACACCGCCACCGGAAATGCTGACGAAGGCGCCCGGATCCTGGTGTTTGAAGTAATACAGTTGGGTGTTTTTACTGTTTTCGCCGGTTTTTGACTGATCGACGAAGCGGTAGTAGTGGTAGATCACCCCGCCGTCGATCTGCCCGGCGTTGACCGCTTTCATCACCGTGCTATTGCCTTTGTAAGCGACAAAGTTGGTTTTCATCGCCTTCAGCCAGTCGAGAGTCGCCTGCTCACCCTTCAGCGCCAGCATCGCGCTGACGATAGCCTGGAAATCAGCCCCCGATGGCGAAGCCGCCCAGCGCCCTTTCCACTCCGGTTTTGCCAGATCCATCAGGGAATGCGGCAGCTGCGCCTCGCTGATTTTCGCCGGGTTGTAGACAAAAACGGTGCTGCGCGCGGCAATGCCGATCCAGCGCCCATGCTGCGGACGGTACTGCGCCGGAACCTGCTGCAGGGTGGCGGCATCCAGCGGGGCGAAAAGTTTGGCATTATCGACCAGCACCATCGACGGCGAGTTCTCGGTCAGAAACACATCGGCCGGCGACGCGGAGCCTTCCTGAACCAGCTGATTACCCAGCTCACTGTCATCGCCATTGCGCAGCGTGACCTTAATACCGGTCTCTTTGGTAAATCCATCCACCCACGACTTCACCAGATTTTCGTGCTGGGCGTTGTAGACCACAATCCCGTTCTGAGCGTCAGCCGCCATCCCCTGCGGCGCCAGAAACAGAGAAGCGGCAACCAGCGCTGCCGTACGGAGGGGCGATAAGCGAAATTTCATGAACGCATCCTTAATGAAATAGGGCAAAAAACGGTAAATAGCCTGAGCGGAGAGGATTAAATCACAGCAAAAAAAGAATGATAATGAAAACAATTATCATAAACTTAAAAAAGCAAAAAATAGCGCCGGTCGGTTATTAGGGATTAGAAAATGCTTAAAACCATCCACTCCCGAAATTTAGATTAAGAAAACATTAAGCTGCGATTTTTTTATTACCTTCGTGACAGAACAGCCACCTCTGCACGTTATCCGCGGTCTTTGCCGGCGGGTATTGTGATACTGATCATGTTTTTACATGCTCCGTCGTCGCGGAGATTATCCCCCTTCTACGATCATTGGATAACGCCTTTTCAGCGGGATGGATGGTTCATTTTATGCTCGCCTCACATAGCACGCGTAATAAATGAAAAAGACAAAAGTGCGAAACGCATGGATTTCCTTTTCCCTGGCGCTGGTGGTATTTCTGGCTGGCGTGTTCGTCATTAACTGGCAACTGTGGCATTCAGACCAGGCCACCCATGCCGCCGCCGCCCGTCAGGCGGCGAAGAAAATCGCCGTTATTCTGGATGAAGCCCGAGCCGCCACGGTGACGGCAATGAACGTTAGCCGCCGCGGTTGCTCCGTGCAGGGTCAGTTCCAGCTCGGGACTGAGGCCGCCCTGCAGCCGCATCTGCGCACGATCGTGCTGGTAAAAGATGGCCAGGTGTGGTGCTCGTCGCTACCCGGCAATCGGGTACTGACGCTCCATCCGGAATCCTTGCCTGATGAGCTGCTGCAACTGCTGCCCGCCAGGATGATGGTTAACAAGCGGCCGGTGCTGATCTATCACACGCGTTCAGCGCAGGTGAGAGTCATTGTCAGTATCAGCGACATCCATTTGCGCGATGCCTTGTATAGCGATGAGGATAACGCCGGGCTGGCGCTCTCGGTCAACCATCAGATGATCGCCAGATATGGCGATGTGGAGCCGCTGAAAGCCAGCCCACACCAGGATATATTTAGCTCACCGGACTACCCGTTTCGCATTATCTATCCCGAGTCGCCTTTTTTTAGCCCCGGCCGCTTATTTCAAAATGGTTTCGGTCTGCTGATTTTCATTTTCTCTGTCTCGCTATTGTTTTATTTCCTGCTGCGCAAATACCTCAATGTCTATACCTCTGAAGAAGAGAACCTGCGCTACGCCATCGCCCAGGGCGATATCGTTCCCTACTATCAACCGCTGGTGAACGGGAAAACCGGGGAGATCTACGGCGTGGAAATTCTCGCCCGCTGGCAATACACCACCGCGCAGTGGCGTTCGCCCGCTGAATTTATTCCACTAGCCGAACGTACCGGCTTAATTATCCCGCTGACCCGCAGCCTGATGGCGCAGGTCGCCGCCCAGATGAGACCCATCTTCAGTAAGCTGCCGGACGGGTTTCATATCGGCGTCAACATCAGCGCATCACATATCAACGCCCCGTCGTTTATCGATGACTGCCTGCACTATCAGCGCGGCTTTGAGGGTAAAGCGGTGAAGCTGATGCTGGAGATCACGGAGCAGGAGCCGCTGTTGCTCAACGACGCGGTCGTGGACAAGCTCAATACGTTACACTCCCGCGGGTTTTCCATCGCGCTGGACGACTTTGGCACCGGCTATTCCGGGCTTTCCTGTCTCCACGAGCTGATTTTCGACTATATCAAAATCGATCAGAGTTTTGTCGGCCGGGTAACCGGGGAGGCGCCGTCAAGCAAGCTGCTGGACTGCGTGATAGAGATGGCCCGGACGCTGTCACTGCGCATCATTGCCGAGGGTGTCGAAACCCAGGTCCAGCTGGAGTATCTCAATCGCCAGAATATTCATCTGCTGCAGGGCTACTATTTCTGGAAGCCGATGCCCTACGTCGCGCTGGTGATGCTCCTGCTGAGCAAACCGAAGGCGCGGATTGTCGAAGAATAAGCGGGCGATCCATAACCCGCGGGCCTGCACCAATCTCATCACTGAGTCAACGAATTCAGCGCATCCTGTCGGGTCTCCTTAATGGAAAAAATGCGATCCATGCGGGTGAGCTTAAACAGGTTTTTAATCGTGTCATTGAGTGAACACAGCGCCAACTCGCCCTGACCGTTGACGCTTTTCAGAATGGAAACCAGCGCGCCAAGGCAGCTACTGTCGATGAAATCGACGTGGCTCAGATCCAGCAGCACGTTTTTGGTATCCGGGTCGATAGCCTCCAGAACCTGCTGCTTAAACGCCTGCACGACGGAAGCATCCAGTCGGCGCACCAGTGGCATAATAATTTTTACGCCCTGCTCGGTATGTAATTCAACGTTCATGCTCATCCTCAATAGTGACTGATATCCGTCGACGAGTCCCTTTTTCGGCCGGCGTGTTCTCTCTTTAGCAGGTGATACCCCAAATATCCCGGGCGTAGCCACGTATGGTTCTGTCGCTGGAAAATTCTCCCATCCGACAAATATTGAGTAAGGCCCGACGGTGCCATTGTTCCGGCAGTTCAAAATCGGCCATCGCCTGCCGCTGGGCCTGACAATAACTGTCGAAATCCAGTAAATGACAGTAATGATCGCCCTCAGTCAACATGTGGTGAAGTGGTGCAAACAGCTCACGATCGCTGGTGAACAACCCAGACACGAGAGTATCGACAACACGCGCCATAGCCGGGTTCTGATGATAGAAGTTATGGTGATGCCCAAGGCGCCGGCTCTCTTCAATCTCTTCCGCCACGGCGCCAAACAGATAAAAATTATCGCTCCCCACGGCCTCGCGGATTTCGATATTCGCCCCATCATAGGTGCCGATGGTTAACGCGCCGTTCATGGCAAACTTCATATTGCTGGTGCCGGACGCCTCGGTCCCGGCGGTGGAAATTTGCTCGGAGAGATCTGTGGCCGGAATGATTTTTTCCGCCAGCGAGACTTTGTAATCTTCGAGAAAAACCACTTTAAGCTGTCCGGCAACCTGCGGGTCGCGGTTAATTTTCCGGGCGACGGTATTAATCAACTGAATAATCAGCTTCGCCATCCGATAGCCCGGCGCCGCTTTACCCGCAAACAAATGCGCCTTAGGCGCGATAGTTTTCCCTGTCTCTTTGATATCCAGGTAAAGCGCGATCACATGAAGAATATTGAGCAACTGACGCTTATATTCATGAATACGTTTGACCTGACAATCAAACATCGCCAGCGGATCGAGGACGATGCCATAGCGTTGAGCGACCAGCTGGCTGAGCGCGGTTTTGTTGGCAAATTTAATGGCCCGGATATTATCAATAACAGCAGTATCATCGGCCAGGCTTTCCAGACTGGACAGCAAGGGTAAATCGGTTGGCCACCCTTCCCCCAGCTGTTGGTGCAAAAAAGCGGCCAGGCCGGGGTTAGCCTGCTGCACCCAGCGTCGCGGCGTGACGCCGTTGGTCTGATTAATGAATTTCTCCGGGGTCATAAAATAGAAGTCGGGCACCAGTTGTTTCTTGACCAGTTCCGAATGCAGCCATGCTACCCCGTTCACGCGATGGCTACCGACAATCGCCAGATTGGCCATACGGATTTGCTTATCGTGATGTTCGTCGATTAAAGACAGCGAAGATAACAGATGATTTTTATCCGGCCAGCGCCGGGCAACCTCTTCAAGGAAACGATGGTTGATCTCAAATATAATTTGCAAATGACGCGGCAGCAGTTTTTCAAACAGCGTCACCGGCCAGGTCTCCAGCGCTTCCGGCATCAACGTATGATTCGTGTAGGCACAGGTGTTTTGCGTTATCTCCCACGCCTGCTCCCAGGGCAGCCGGTGTTCATCGACGAGGATACGCATCAGCTCCACCACCGCTAATGCCGGATGGGTGTCATTCAGCTGAATCGCCACATGCTGCGGCAGGAAAGTAATATCGTCATTAACCTCGGCATAGTCGCGAAATATATCCCGCAGCGTACAGGCCACCAGAAAATACTCTTGCGTCAGCCGCAGCTCTTTTCCGGTCAGCACCTCATCGGATGGATAGAGTATTTTTGAAATATTCTCCGACGCGATTTTATCACTCACCGCCTTGATATAATCACCGCGATTGAAAATATGGATATTAAAGGAGTCAGAGGCCACCGCGCTATAAAGCCGCAGCTTGTTGGTCGTCGTATCCCGGTAACCGGAAACGAAATAGTCATGGGGTATACCGATAATCGTTTTCCAGCCCAGCCACATTGGATTGTAATTGCCATCAACATCTTCGCTGTGTTCAATATAGCCCCCCAGCGGGATCAGGATTTGCTGAGCATGATGTTCGACCAACCACGGGGAGTGCATGGAATGCCAGTCATCCGGATGCTCGATCTGCTGGTCATTTTGAAAGGATTGGCGAAAAAGACCATATTCGTATTTGATGCCATGCCCGGATGCGGCAATATCAAGGGTGGCCATCGAATCGATAAAACAGGCGGCTAAGCGCCCTAACCCTCCGTTACCCAGCGCGGCGTCGGGCTCTTCGTCAAGAAGGTGGTCAAGATCAAACCCCAGGTCATTCACCACCTGGTGCATCTCCGCCAGTAAATTCATATTCAAAAGGTTATTACGCAGCGACTGTCCCAGTAAAAATTCCATCGACAGATAGTAAATACGCTTTTTATGCTCTTCACGTTGCCGCGTCTGGCTCAACAAAAAATGATCCTGTTGAAAATGACGAATGGCCAGCGCCACCGCGTTAAAAATATCGCCATGCGTAGCTTTATTTAAGCTAACACACAATGTGTACTGTAATTGCTGTTCAACCAACGCCCGTAATTCTTTGATATTTTGCGGGTTAATGTCAGGCATGCTGACCTCTCTGGTCTCTGTATCTGCGTAAAAACCATGGCAGGTAAATCATCATTTTTCCAAGTATAGACGAAGATATTTTGCCGAATGGTTTTTATTCCTCAGCACCATTGCCGTTTATAACGAGAGGCTGAATAATTAAAATAACAACCATTTGCAATGGATTGATCGTCACCTTTTCGCCAGCGATAACGCTACAGACATGGCGGGTTTGCGGAGTCGGGAGGTGAAGGTGAAGGTGAAGGTGAAGGTGAAGGTGAAGGTGAAGGTGAAGGTGAAGGTGAAGTGCAGTCAGGACGGCTACAGGTAAAAGCAAGAAGGGGTTACCTTTCGGTAACCCCTTCTTTTATATGGCGGAAGCGCAGAGATTCGAACTCTGGAACCCTTTCGGGTCGCCGGTTTTCAAGACCGGTGCCTTCAACCGCTCGGCCACACTTCCGGTGTGAGGCGCACTATAAACACCTCGGCGGATGCTGTAAAGCACCATTTTGTTCAACTGCCTTAAAAACAAACAATTTTGTGTTATTCGTCTGAATTTCAGGCGGTTCGCACAGAAAATCAGCGCCCATGACCGCTATCCAGAGGGCTATTTTTTAATGTACATGTCTTTGGTGTAGTAATACCCCAGCTTATCCGGCGTGAAACCGCCCACCCTGGGTTTCACTAAATGGGTACGCACATAGTGATAGACCGGAATGGCGGGAACATCCTGCGCCAGCAGATCTTCCGCCTGCTGATAGTATTTGCCCCGGGTCGCTACGTCGGAGGCTTTCGCCGCATTGCGCAGGGCTTCATCGTAAGCCGGGTTGCTGTACTGACTGGTGTTCTCGCTATCACCGGTACGGAACGTATTGAGGAAAGTGGCGGCATCGTCGTAATCGGCGATCCAGGCATAGCGGACGGCGTCAAAGTTATGCGTATGCATGGTATCCAGCATCGTCTTCCATTCCTGGTTCTGCAGCTTCACCTCGACGCCGAGGTTTTTCTTCCACATAGAGCTGGCGGCGATGGCGATACGCTGGTGCGACTCATAGGTGTTATACAGCAGGGTAAAGACCAATGGGTGACTGTCATCATACCCCGCCTGCGCCAGCAGTTTTTTCGCCTCAGCAATCCGCTTCTCGCGCGGCCAGCTGGCGTAGTCTGGGTTGCGCAGCGTCACGCCGCCGATATCCGGCTGGCTGATCACCCAGGCCGGGCGCTGCCCCTGGCCAAGCACTTTTCCGGCAATGATATCTTTATCAAGCGCCATATTCAGCGCGCGCCGCACGCGGGCGTCGTTAAACGGCGGGCGGGTAGTATTGAATTCGTAGTAATAGGTCGCCAGCTGCGGCGAAACGTCCAGCTGATCGCCCATGGTTTTCTGCAACTGCGCAAACTGATTGATCGGCACCGTATAAACAATATCGATCTCCCCCGCTTTGTAGCGGTTGACATCGGCAGCCTCCGAAGAGATGGGCAGGTAAGTCACTTTATTAATAACGGTGTGCGCATTATCCCAGTACTTCGCATTACGTTCAGCCACCAGCCGCTCATTCACCACCCATTGGGTCAGCTTATACGGGCCGCTGGTGACGATATGCTCTGGTCGGGTCCATTTATCGGCAAAACGCTCCACCAGCACTTTGTCGATCGGTACCAGCGAAGGGTGCGCCAGCATCGCCAGGAAAGCGGCATTCGGCTGGCTCAGAGTGACCTGCAGCGTGGAGTCATTCAGCGCTTTCACCCCCAGCGTCTCGGGTCCCTTTTGCCCCAGGGCAATTTCGCGAGCGTTGGCGATATGCATATTGCCGGGATAGCTCGCATAGGGCGAGGCGGTGGCCGGCGAGACCAGCCGTTGCCAGCTCCAGACGATATCCTGCGCCGTGATGGCCGTGCCGTCGGACCAGGTCAGACCGGGGCGTAAATGGAAGGTCCATAACAGGTTGTCCTTGTTTTCCCAGCGCTCCGCCAGCCGGGGCTGGATCGCCCCCGCAGGCGTCACGCTGACCAGCCCTTCAAAGAGATCGCTAATGATGTTGAATTCAATGTCGCTCTCGACTTTATGCGGATCGAGTGAGGCAGGTTCACTGCCGTTATTTCTGACCAGCTCCTGCTTTTCCGCCAACTGGGTGCCAGGCGGCACCTGTGCCGCCAGCGCCCCGCCGGTTATGACCATCAGACTCATTGCCAGGAGCGTCCGCGTGATGTGATTGTTTTTGTGTAATGTCATTTCCCTTTGCCTTTAACGTACGGAGTTATTCCCCCTTCCACACTTAGTCGCAGAATTTAAATAAAGCAATATATTTCAGCAACCTATAAGATTTCGATCGGCTCACCGAAGCGAAACGCGAAAACATATCGCTTTTCCCAATCCATGTAGAATTTTATGCTGGACAAAAGCGGCAAAAGCTAAGTAAAGATGGGTAAAAGCATTAGGGCTTCACGCTTGTTTTTCTTATTCTTTATCCCTAATTACATCTGTCATAAGAGAGTGACTCATGGATCGCATAATTACATCATCGCGTGACCGTTCCTCGCTGCTCAGCACGCACAAGGTTCTGCGTAACACCTACTTCCTGCTCAGCCTGACGCTGGCGTTTTCCGCTATCACCGCCACCGCCAGCACGGTGCTGATGCTCCCTTCCCCGGGGCTGATTTTAACCCTCGTGGGGATGTACGGTCTGATGTTCCTGACCTACAAAACGGCGAATAAACCCACCGGGATTATTTCCGCCTTCGCTTTCACCGGCTTCCTCGGCTATATCCTTGGCCCGATGCTGAACGCGTACCTTTCTGCCGGCATGGGCGATTTGATCGGCCTGGCGCTGGGCGGCACCGCACTGGTCTTCTTCTGCTGCTCGGCCTACGTGCTGACGACGCGCAAAGATATGTCATTCCTCGGCGGAATGCTGATGGCGGGCGTGGTGGTCGTCCTGATTGGTATGGTCGCTAACCTGTTCCTGCAGCTGCCGGCGCTTCATCTGGCGATTAGCGCAGTGTTCATCCTGATCTCTTCGGGTGCCATCCTGTTCGAGACCAGCAACATCATCCGCGGCGGTGAAACCAACTACATCCGCGCCACGGTCAGCCTGTATGTCTCGCTGTACAACATCTTTGTCAGCCTGCTGAGCATTCTGGGCTTCGCCAGCCGGGACTAACCGCTCCCCTGCTTAACCGAGGCCTCGCTTATGCGGGGCCTTTTTTTTTGCTACACTGCGGCCAGTTTCAGGCGGTATGTGAAAAATCATGTTTATTTTTGAAGGCAACGAAATTGAAACGGATAGCGAAGGCTATCTGAAAGATACCACCCAGTGGAGCGAGGCGATGGCGGAAGTCATTGCCGCGCAGGAAGGGATAACGCTCGCCGTTGAACACTGGGAAGTGGTGCGCTTTGTGCGCGAGTTTTACCTTGAGTTCAACACCTCTCCGGCGATCCGCATGCTGGTGAAGGCGATGTCCAACAAGTTTGGCGAAGAGAAAGGCAACAGCCGCTATCTCTATCGCCTGTTCCCGAAAGGCCCCGCCAAACAGGCGACCAAAATCGCCGGGCTGCCGAAGCCGGTGAAGTGCATCTAATAGAGAATCGCGAATTTTTCCCAGCTGCGGGTGGGTTGATGGGGTTCGGTTAACACTCGGTCAACCCGCGCGCTGCGCGGTCCCCCGGCTTTCAGCCAGGCGATGAGTTTTTCCACCTGCTCTGCCTCGCCGCAGGCAAGCACTTCCACCCCGCCGTCATCCAGATTACGGGCATAACCGGTCAACCCCAGCTGCAGGGCTTCCCGCTGCGTCGAATAGCGAAATCCCACGCCCTGAACCGAACCGTAAACCCATGCCATCGTGCAGATACTGGCCATTATCATCTCCTTTTCGCTCACACTTTACGCTGAGGATAGCAAATTCGCTCAGCGTACGTGCTTCGGCAGTAAACCATAATGCTGACGGAAGCGCGCGGTAAAGCGCGATCCCGACTGATATCCGCTGTTCTGCGCGATTTCGCCTATTGGCCGCGAGGTGGTCTGCAGCTGCCCCAGGGCGTGAGCCATCCGCACCTCCTCGACGATCTGGCGAAAACTCTGCGATTCCTGCTGCAGCCGACGGCGCAGCGTGGACTCGCCGAGAAAGAGCATTTTCGCCACCCGCGACACGCTCCATGCCTGCGCCGGCGACAGCATGACCAGTTGTCGAACCTGCGCCGACAGATCCTGCTGCCGCTCGACGAGCAGCGGGCCCGCATAGCCCGCCTCGTGCAGGGCCAGCAGCAGGCCCATAGTCTGGTGGAGCTGTAGAGAGGTGGATAATCCCTCCCGCACCGCCTGCAGAACGCTTTGCCACATAAACGCCAGCTCTGTCGTCACCGGGGCGCAGAGCGAGGTCAGACGCCCTGGGGATGGTTCGCTGAGATAACGGGTCTTAAACGTCGTCAGCAGCTCGGGGGTCAGCGACAGCAGATCGGAGCAAAACAGGCCGTTCTCCGGCTGGTTAATCACCTCCAGCTCAACGTCAGCCGGCAACACAATCAGCTGTTGCGGCGTCGCCAGCACCCGGCTCTCCCCTTGCACAATCACTTTGCTGCCGCGTTTCACCCGACAGAGCGCCGGGGAGAACAGCCGCACCCGATGCAGTCTGCACAGCCGTCGGGTGGTGACCTCTGCCGCGGTTAAGGCGTTATGCTGAAAGTGGATACTCTCCATCGGATCGACCCTTTATTTTAGCGCCCGGCCATCGCCGTCAACTGTACGCTGGCGAGAGCATGGCTGTGTAACAGATAGCCGACCAGCGCCCCGCTGGCCCCGGCATCCATCGGCAGCGTAGGGACATCCAGCGCCCATACCGTAAAGCGGTAGCGATGCGGTTTATCTCCCGCCGGCGGACAGGCGCCGCCGAAACCGGCATAGCCAAAATCGTTGCGGCCCTGTACCGCTCCGCCCGGCAGTGTAGCGCTGTTTTTATCTCCCGCGCCAGCGGGCAGCGAAAAGACGCTGCTGGCGATATTGACCACCGTCCAGTGCCACCAGCCGCTGCCGGTAGGCGCATCGGGATCTCTGACAGTGACCGCGAAGCTTCGCGTCCCCGCCGGGGCATTTTTCCATGCCAGCTGCGGAGAGACATTGCCTCCGGTACAGCCGAAACCGGCAAACCAGTGCTTCCGGGCCAGCGCCTGCCCGTCATGCATATCATCGCTGCTCACGCTAAACGGCGCAGCCATCGCGCCACTACTCACTGCCGCGACCATCGCCACGGCCATGCGGATACCTGTTTTCATCGTCTGCTCCTCGTTGGGGTGAGAAAACAGGGTATGAGAGTCCGCACAAGCTGAATGTGCCGAAGCGCCTGCATTTTGTGCCGAAACGCTCACCTGTGCCTGCCGGGCGAAAGATGCTTGCGTGCGCCAGGTGTGCTACTCTACGCGCCATTTTTCGGTGCCGACATTCCCGTTGCTTAAAGGTAGCTCCATGACAGATTCCCTATTCCCCCGCTTAGTGTTAGCCAAAGGACGCGAGAAATCCCTGCTGCGTCGCCATCCGTGGATTTTCTCAGGCGGCGTCGCCCGCATGGAGGGTAAAGCCCGCAGCGGTGAAACCATCGATATTGTTGACCATCAGGGAAAATGGCTGGCCCGCGGCGCTTACTCGCCGTCGTCGCAGATCCGCGCCCGCGTGTGGACCTTCGACCGCAATGAAGCCATCGATAGCGCCTTCTTTGAACGCCGCCTGCAGCAAGCGCAAACCTGGCGGGCATGGCTGGCCGAGCGCGATGGTCTCGACAGCTACCGTCTGATCGCCGGCGAGTCCGATGGGCTGCCGGGCGTCACTATCGACCGCTTTGGCAACTTTTTCGTGCTGCAGTTGCTCAGCGCAGGCGCCGAATACCAGCGGGCCGCCATCATCAGCGCCCTGCAGAACCTGTTCCCGGACTGCGCCATTTACGATCGCAGCGATGTCGCCGTGCGTAAAAAAGAGGGACTGGAGCTGGCCCAGGGGCCGGTGGTGGGCGAGCTGCCCCCGGCGCTGCTGCCGATCACCGAGCACGGCATGAAACTATTGGTTGATATCCAGGGCGGGCACAAAACCGGCTACTACCTCGACCAGCGCGACAGTCGCCTGGCCACTCGCCGCTATGTCGCGGATAAGCGGGTGCTGAACTGCTTCTCTTATACTGGCGGCTTTGCGGTGTCAGCGCTGATGGGCGGCTGCCGCCAGGTCACCAGCGTGGATACCTCTCAGGAAGCGCTGGACGTCGCCCGACAGAACGTCGAGCTCAACGGACTGGATCTGTCCAAAGCGGAATTTGTGCGCGACGACGTGTTCAAACTGCTGCGTAAATACCGCGATCAGGGAGAGAAATTCGACGTGATCGTGATGGATCCGCCGAAATTCGTGGAAAACAAAAGCCAGCTGATGGGCGCCTGCCGCGGTTATAAAGATATCAATATGCTGGCGATCCAGCTGCTGAACCCCGGCGGCGTGCTGCTGACTTTCTCCTGCTCCGGCCTGATGACCACCGATTTATTTCAGAAAATCATCGCCGATGCCGCAATTGATGCCGGGCGTGATGTACAATTTATAGAACAGTTCCGTCAGGCTGCCGACCACCCGGTGATCGCAACCTACCCGGAAGGGCTGTATCTGAAGGGGTTTGCCTGTCGCGTCATGTAACTTGAAAAACGAAACATGAGCCTCATATAGGGAGTATTCATGTTTCCCAGGAGGTGCCTATGATAGCCAGCAAATTCGGTATCGGCCAACAGGTCCGCCATACGCTCTTGGGCTACCTGGGTGTCATCGTCGATGTCGATCCCGAGTATTCACTCGCGGAACCGGAAGAGGATGAGATTGCCGCCAATGACGAACTGCGTGCGGCGCCCTGGTACCATGTGGTGATGGAAGATGATGATGGTCAGCCGATCCACACCTATCTGGCAGAAGCGCAGCTGAGCAGCGAAACCCGCGACGAACACCCGGAACAGCCGTCCCTCGACGAACTGGCCAAAACGATTCGTCAGCAGCTGCAGGCTCCGCGCCTTCGCAACTAAAACAAAACCCCGCCAGGCGGGGTTTTTTGTTATTTTGCTAATCCCAGTCGCGGTAGCTCAATGGCCGGGCAACGATCCATCACCACGTTCAATCCGGCTTCTCTGGCCAGCACCGCGGCCTGCTCATTGATCACCCCCAGCTGCAGCCACAGCGTTTTCGCGCCGATGGCTATCGCCTCCTGCGCCACGCCCCACGCCGCTTCTGAATTACGGAAGACATCAACCATGTCGACCTTTTCCGGAACGTCGGCGAGCGTCGCATACCCTTGCTGTCCCAGCAGCGTCTTGCCCGCCACCTTCGGCGAAACCGGGATAACGTGATACCCCTGATCCAACAGATACTTCATGACCCGGTAGCTCGGGCGGTCAGGTTTATCGCTGGCGCCAACCAGCGCAATCGTCCGTGTCGACGTCAGGATGCCGGCAATATCGTTCTCTTTCATGGGTTCCTCCTGCTATTTCACCTAAGTGTATGCTAATCCGCAGCAGGCGGCCATCCAGGCTAACCCACAGATTCGACAAAATTTTCACCCCGATGCTTGCAGCGGCAGCCACATTCAGTAATCTGTCTGCAGGTCAAAATGTGGAATGAAAATATGGAACTGACAACTCGTACCCTGTCCGCGCAAAAACATATCGCGCTGGTGGCTCACGATCACTGTAAAGATATGCTGATGAAATGGGTCGCTCGCCATCAGGCGTTGCTGGCGCAACACGTTTTGTATGCCACCGGCACCACCGGTAACCTGGTCTCGCGGGCTACCGGACTGGAGGTCAATGCCATGCTGAGCGGCCCGATGGGCGGTGACCAGCAGGTTGGCGCGCTTATTTCAGAAGGCAAAATCGACGTGCTGATCTTCTTCTGGGATCCGCTGAACGCCGTGCCTCACGACCCGGACGTCAAAGCGTTGCTGCGCCTGGCCACCGTCTGGAACATTCCGGTCGCCACTAACGTCTCCACCGCTGACTTTATCATCCAGTCACCGCACTTTAATCAGCCGCTCGATATTCTGATCCCGGATTATCCGCGTTATCTTGCCGAGCGCCTGAAATAACCCACACGTGATTAGGGTTTCCTGGCCACCGGCACATCCAAGGCCTGCAGGATGTCGACAAACGGCGAAGGTTGCGCTTTGTTAAACAACAACCACACCCGATGACGTGCGCGGGTTATCGCCACGTACAGTAGTCGACGCTCCTCCGCATCAGGAAAATCTTCCGGCTGCGGCAGGAGCGCCTGCTCCATGATCGACTCGCGCGCCGGCGCGGGAAACGCATCCTCTCCCTCCTGCAGTCCCAGCACAATCACATAGTCCGCCTGCTGGCCCTTGCTGGCATGAATAGTCATAAAATCAAGCTGCAGATGCGGCCAGCGCGTCGCCGCCTTGTTGAGCGCGTCGGGCTTCAGATGATGGTAACGGGCAAGCAGCAGGATCCGCTGCTCGGGCTTAACGTAGCCGCTCAGTTTATCCAGTAAATCATCCAGCTTATCGTCGGCTAACAGCGTGACGGCCTTTTTATCGCCCGCCGTCAGGCTGTTCAGCGGCTTACTTAACTGATGCGGATTCTGCTGGATAAAGCCATTGGCGATTTCACCGATACGGCCGTTAAAGCGATAGGTGGTATCCAACGCACAGCTATCCCCTTCGCCAAAGTAATGATTAAACGCGGTGGTCAGGGAAAGCTGGGCCCCGCTGAACCGGTAAATCGCCTGCCAGTCATCTCCGACGGCAAAGAGCGTGGTTTGGCTGTTCTGCCGGCGTAATGCGGCCAGCAGCGAGGCCCGCTGCGGCGAGATATCCTGAAATTCATCCACCAGAATGTGTTTCCATGGGCTGACGAAGCGGCCTTTATCGAGAATATTGACCGCCTGATGGATCAGGCCGGAAAAATCGACCGCATTCTCGGCCTTCAGCGCCGCCTTCCAGTCTTTCATCAGAGGCGACATCAGTTTCACCCGTTTACTGAACTGATCGCGTACCGCCTCCGGCGCCCCGGCAATCATCTCTGCCTGGGAGCCGCCGTGCATACGCATCAGGCTGACCCAGCGGTCGAGCCGGCTGGCCATACGCCGCTGCACCTTCTTGTCCTGCCAGAAATCGCCCTCCGGCAGTTGCCAGCCCATCTCCTCTTCCAGCCACAGGCGCCAGCCTTTCGCCTGCGCTTTTTTCTCCTGACACTGCTGCTGCCAGCTTTTCACAAGCAGCGCCTGACGAGCTGCGCTATCGCTTTCCAGTTTGCTGATGGTGGGGACTTTTTTGCTGCCCTGCTGAATAATATGTAGCGCCAGCGAGTGGAAGGTACGCGCGGTGATATCGTCGGATGCAAGACGCTCGCGGATCCGCGCATCCATCTCCTGAGCCGCCTGGCGGCCGAATGCCAGTAACAAAATTTGCTCTGCTGCCGCTTCTCCCCGCGCCAGCAGCCAGCCTGCCCGCGCCACCAGCACCGAGGTTTTGCCGCTGCCCGCGCCCGCCAGCACCAGCAGGGAACGTTCGCCGTTCACCACCGCCCGTGCCTGTGAGGCATTAAGAGGGGACGACTCAACGCCGTCAAAAAAGCCGCGATACTGCTCAAGCATCGCCTCGGTGAAGGCCTGGTTATGGGCCAGGCGTGTCGCTTCAATATCCCCTAACCAGCGCTGACACTCCCGCCACAGCTCCCGACAGTTGTCAAAGGCCTCAAGCCGGCTGGTGGGCATCGGCAAACCAGTCAACGCCTGGCGAATGTTATCCTGCACATCCGCCACCTGCTGACGCGTCAACCATTTGCCTTCCGCACGGGTGCGCTCGATCGTCGCCAGCTGCCGCTTCAGTACACCAGCGGCGATGTCGCTCATTTCCGCGCTCCACTGCTCCCAGAGCGTTTGTAAATGGTGATAGAAGCGCTGCGTTTCGCTCCACTCGGTACCGTGCAAACGCACGACTTTGCTGTCAGGCAACACAAACTCCAGTTCGCCCCAGACCAGACCGCGCTTACAATGCACTGACAATAACTGATTGAAAGGGATAAGATACTCGTGACGGTCGCCGGAAACCTTTACGCCGGCGTTCAGTAACTGCACCCGATCATAAGGGTGCTGAGCCATGCGTTTGCCCAATGTTGTCGCTTTAAGTTCCATATAATGTCGATTTTCAATCAGGGTGGATTGTTTTTCAGTTTAACCGCCCGGGACCAGGTGCTCCAGCGCAAAAAAACGTTACAATTGTCAGGTCTTATTATCCACAGGGCAAAACCGAGGCTTTATGCGTACCATTCTGAATATTTTGAACTTTATCCTTGGCGGTTTCGCCACCACTCTAGGCTGGCTGCTCGCCACGCTGGTTAGCATCGTTCTGGTCGTCACGCTGCCGCTGACCCGCTCCTGCTGGGAAATCACCCGACTCTCCTTATTTCCATACGGTAACGAGGCGATTCATGTGGATGAGCTGGAGCCGGGCCGTAAAAATGGCCTCCTCAACGCCGGCGGCACCGTGCTGAATATTCTGTGGTTCATTTTTTTCGGCTGGTGGTTGTGCCTGATGCATATTTTCAGCGGCATAGCTCAATGTCTGACCATTATTGGCATCCCGGTGGGGATCGCGAACTTTAAAATTGCTGCCATTGCCCTTTGGCCGGTAGGGCGTCGGGTCGTCTCTGTGGAAACCGCGCGTGCCGCACGTGAAGCCAATGCGCGTCGTCGCTTTCAGTAACCGAACGGAACACGGACATGATTAGCCCCCTGCTACGCCGCTATACCTGGAACAGTGCCTGGCTTTATAACGTACGGATCTTTATCGCGCTCTGCGGCACAACGCTGTTTCCCTGGTGGATCGGCGAAGTCAAACTGACCATCCCTCTCACCCTTGGCGTTGTTGCCGCGGCCCTGACCGACCTCGACGACCGGCTGACCGGTCGTCTGCGCAACCTCGCCATTACCCTGGTCTGTTTTTTTATCGCCTCCGCCTCCGTGGAGCTGCTGTTTCCGTGGCCGCCGCTGTTTGCCCTCGGCCTGACCGTGTCTACCATCGGCTTTATTTTGCTCGGCGGCCTCGGCCAGCGCTATGCCACCATCGCCTTCGGCGCCCTGCTCATCGCCATCTACACCATGCTCGGCGTCACACTGTACGATCACTGGTATCTACAGCCGTTGTTCCTGCTGGCGGGGGCCGTGTGGTACAACCTGCTGACGCTGTCCGGGCACCTGATTTTTCCGATTCGTCCATTGCAGGACAACCTGGCGCGTAGCTATGAGCAACTGGCTCGCTATCTGGAGCTCAAATCCCGGCTGTTTGATCCTGACCTGGAGGATGAGAGCCAGGCGCCGCTGTACGATCTGGCCCTCGCCAACGGCCAGCTGGTTGCTACGCTTAACCAAACCAAGGTCTCGCTGCTAACCCGACTGCGAGGCGATCGGGGCCAGCGCGGCACCCGCCGCACCCTGCAGTACTACTTTGTGGCCCAGGATATTCATGAACGCGCCAGCTCATCGCATATTCAGTATCAGACTCTGCGCGATCAATTCCGCTACAGCGACGTGATGTTCCGTTTCCAGCGCATGCTCTCGATGCAGGCCCAGGCCTGCCAGAAGCTCTCGCGGGCGATTTTACTGCGCGAACCCTACCAACATGACGCCCATTTTGAACGCGCGTTTATGCATCTCGACGCGGCGCTTGACCGTGTGCGCGCCAGCGGCGCGTCCGACGAGCAGATCAATGCCCTTGGGTTTTTACTCAATAACCTGCGCGCTATCGATGCGCAGCTGGCCACGATTGAATCGGTGCAAACGACCGCGCCTGCCGGGAGCAACACCGAGACGCTGTTGGCCGACGACAGACTCGGCGGGCTGAACGACATCTGGCTGCGTCTGCGACGCAACATGTCACCGGAGTCCGCTCTCTTTCGCCACGCGGTACGTATGTCGCTGGTGCTCTGCGCCGGCTATGCCTTTATCCAGTTTACCGGGCTCCAGCATGGCTACTGGATCCTGCTGACCAGCCTGTTTGTCTGTCAGCCGAACTATAACGCCACCCGCCACCGACTGGCGCTGAGGATCATCGGCACGCTGGTGGGGGTGGCGATCGGCCTGCCCGTCCTGCTGCTGGTGCCTTCGATTGAAGGGCAACTGGTGTTGATCGTGCTCACCGGCGTGCTGTTCTTTGCCTTTCGTAACGTGCAGTACGCCCATGCCACCATGTTTATTACGCTGCTGGTGCTGCTGTGCTTTAACCTGCTTGGCGAAGGTTTTGAGGTCGCGCTACCGC
The DNA here is from genome assembly GCF_057784655.1 of Klebsiella sp. PK18. Taxonomy (NCBI): domain Bacteria; kingdom Pseudomonadati; phylum Pseudomonadota; class Gammaproteobacteria; order Enterobacterales; family Enterobacteriaceae; genus Klebsiella; species Klebsiella sp. PK18. Next base: position 3,590,059 of record NZ_CM173493.1, read on the forward strand.
GCATTATTGATACCCTGATCGGCTGCGCCATCGCCTGGGCGGCGGTCAGCTTCATCTGGCCGGACTGGAAATTTCGCAATCTGCCGCGCGTCCTGGACCGGGCGATGAACGCAAACTGCCGTTATCTGGATGCCATTCTGGAGCAGTATCACCAGGGCCGCGACAACCGTCTGGCCTATCGTGTCGCCCGCCGTGATGCCTACAACCGTGATGCCGAACTGGCCTCCGTGGTCTCGAATTTGTCGACTGAACCGCGCGCGGATGGCGCCCAGCGCGAGACCGCTTTTCGCTTGCTGTGTCTCAACCATACCTTCACCAGCTACATCTCCGCTCTCGGTGCGCATCGGGAAAAACTGTCCACCCCCGATATTCTTGCCCTGCTGGATGATGCTGTTTGTTATGTTGATGACGCCCTGCACCATACCCCCGCCGATGAACATCGGGTGCAGAAGTCTTTGACCAGCCTGCAAAGCCGGATCCAGCATCTGGAACCGCGCGCGGACAGTAAAGAGCCGCTGGTATTACAGCAGATTGGCTTGTTGCTCGCGCTGCTGCCTGAAATTTGCCGCCTGCAACAACGCGTTCACGCTCAGACAGAATAACGGCGGCTGTCCGCTAGCGGGCTCCAGCCCATTCGAGCAGCTCCTGACGCCGCAGCGTCGGGAGCGCGGCGGCGTGAACGCCGACAATCGCCCCCTCCAGCGCCAGCAAGACGTTGAGCGACAGAGAGGCGTTGTTTTCTCGTAGCCGTTGCCAGGCCTGCTGAGCGCCTACCTCCCGAAGCGTCCTGACATCCGGTATGCCCGCGTGGATCAGCTGCAATTCCATATGAAAGCTGATATTGGGTAAATCCTTCAGACGGCCCGACGCCCGTCGGTGGTTCTTTTCACGCTGCGCACTCTGCCACGACAACAGCGACAGCCGAAAAAGCTGAGTCTCATCGCGCCACAATGCGTCGTCAATTTGATAATACTTCATCGGCACGATGCGCCCATGTCGGCGCAGCGTTAATAAAGGATTGCGATGTTCAACCCGATACGCGGCGCTCTGCTCGCAGGCCCTCAGGTAAATATCGCCCTCTGCCACCATCGCAAACACCGTATCATCAATGGCCAGGCTATAGCCGCCAAAAAGCGGACGAGAATGTAACTGACCCAGCGGCGAGACGCAGGCCTGAAATTGCGGGAACCGCGGACATACTAGTTTTCTCATGATCATTCCTTTGTTAATCATGTAATTAAACTTAAGTTGTTAACGGATCCGCTAAGAGAAAACATAAGGGACTTCCCGAATAGCAGCAAGATGATTTTCGCCGACTTTTCCACCAGAATGCGGTTTTGCGAGACGCTTTCAGAAAATCACTGACGTTGCTGCAATCAACAGGGTGGAAAGAAATCATTAGCCGGCATTAAGGATATCGTTGAGGAGAGGTGCGCATCGCTATAAATCAGACGCGGCGGGAAATGATTAAATTTCAGCCAGCAAAATGGCAAATTGCGGTTGATCTTTTCCCCAGGTAGATATACTGTATATGCATACAGTAACTACAGGCGGGATAGACTATGTTTACTTCAGCTCACGCAAATCGTTCAGCACAGGCTTCTGCTTCTGCAGGCCACTACGCTCATCGTTCTGGCGAACAGACCGCCAATGGGCTGATCAGTGAAATTGTCTATCGTGAAGATCAACCCATGATGACACAGTTACTGCTGCTACCTTTATTACAGCAGCTGGGTCAACAGTCTCGCTGGCAACTGTGGCTCACGCCGCAACAAAAGCTTAGCCGCGAGTGGGTCCAGTCTGCCGGTCTACCGCTGTCTAAAGTCATGCAAATTAGCCAGCTGTCACCCTGCCATACCGTAGACTCAATGATCCGCGCGCTGCGCACCGGTAATTATAGTGTGGTTATCTGCTGGCTAACGGAGGAGCTAACCGCGGAAGAGCATGAGCGTCTGGTCAATGCCGCCCAGGAAGGTTGCGCGATGGGATTCATCATGCGCCCGGTGAGAAATCAAGGCACGCTCGGCAGACAACTCAGCGGGCTAAAAATTCACTCAAATTTGTATCATTGAGTGAAATTAGGATTATTCCTGGAATTTTTTTTACCGATGGTAAAGACACAGCGTTTTTCAGGGACTTTTTCGCGCAATGCCTGTCACACGGGGATTTCTGCCTTTTTTCTGCGTACGAAAATCAACCATATTTGTTAAATATTGTGTACACAACCCTTTTTTTTCATATGCCTGACAGAGTTCACACTTGTAAGTTTCGAACTAAGTTGTAGACTTTACATCGCCAGGGGTGATCGGCTTACGCTGCATGTATCAGCATAGTTAACAACAAGTCACGCCCCGGGTGAAGGATTTAACCGTGAGGTCTTTTGTAACTTCATGGCGAATTTTGGATGATAATGAGGCGCAAAAAATGAAAAAGACAGCTATCGCGATTGCAGTGGCACTGGCTGGCTTCGCTACCGTAGCGCAGGCCGCTCCGAAAGATAACACCTGGTATGCAGGTGGTAAACTGGGTTGGTCCCAGTTCCATGACACTGGCTGGTACAACAGCTCTCTGAACAACAATGGTCCAACCCACGAAAGCCAGCTGGGCGCTGGTGCGTTCGGTGGTTACCAGGTTAACCCGTACCTCGGTTTCGAAATGGGTTACGACTGGCTGGGCCGTATGCCGTACAAAGGCGACCAGGTTAATGGCGCATTCAAAGCTCAGGGCGTTCAGCTGACCGCTAAACTGGGTTACCCGATCACTGACGATCTGGACATCTACACCCGTCTGGGCGGCATGGTATGGCGCGCAGACTCCAGCAACAGCATCGCTGGCGACAACCACGACACTGGCGTATCTCCGGTATTTGCTGGCGGCGTAGAGTGGGCTGTGACTCGTGACATCGCTACCCGTCTGGAATACCAGTGGGTTAACAACATCGGCGACGCGGGCACCGTTGGCGTTCGTCCGGACAACGGCATGCTGAGCGTGGGTGTTTCCTACCGTTTCGGTCAGGAAGATGCTGCACCGGTTGTAGCTCCGGCTCCGGCTCCGGCTCCGGAAGTGACTACCAAGCACTTCACCCTGAAGTCTGACGTTCTGTTCAACTTCAACAAAGCAACCCTGAAACCGGAAGGTCAGCAGGCTCTGGATCAGCTGTACACCCAGCTGAGCAACATGGATCCGAAAGACGGTTCTGCAGTTGTTATGGGCTTCACCGACCGTATCGGTTCCGAAGCTTACAACCAGCAGCTGTCTGAGAAACGTGCTCAGTCCGTTGTTGACTACCTGGTTGCTAAAGGCATCCCGGCTGGCAAAATCTCCGCACGCGGTATGGGTAAATCCAACCCGGTTACTGGCAACACCTGTGACAACGTGAAAGCTCGCGCTGCACTGATCGACTGCCTGGCCCCGGATCGTCGTGTAGAGATCGAAGTTAAAGGCTACAAAGAAGTTGTAACTCAGCCAGCGGCTTAAGTTATAACTGATGAAAAAACCCGCCTCGGCGGGTTTTTTTATGCCTTCTCTCCCGCTTTTGCGGTGGTGGGCCCCATATCAGAGTAGCCTCTGACAGGCCGCCGTAAAGACTACTCTTTGCCTAACAGTTCCTGCAGATCGTGTTTCAGGCTCGACATTTTGCTGGCGTACTTCTCTTTATGCTCAGCATCCTCAATCAGCTGCACGATGGTTTCGGACAAGGTTTTACCCCGCCGCTGCGCCAGGCCGGCAAGACGCTGCCAGACGACAAACTCCAGATCGATAGACTTCTTACGCGTGTGCTGATGCTCCGCGTTAAAATGCCGTTTTCGTCGCGCGCGGATGGTCTGCTTCATGCGGTTCATCAGCGCCGGATTCATATGCTGCTCAATCCAGGCATGCACCAGCACAGGTTCATTCTCGATCGTCAGCAAGTCATCTACCGCAGCTTGCGCAGCGCTGGCCTCAATGTAGCGGGTAATCAGCTCACCTTCCCGGTGCTTCTTTACCAGATATTTCCATTTCCAGCCGCTTTCAAGATTTTCCAGTTGTTGATATTTCATTGCGATCTCAATGTGACCGTGTAACTCATTTCAGGATATCAGTTTTTTCCTGATGTGCTGAATATAAATCATTATTCGTGATGTGTATGGCCGGGGAATCATCGGGGTAATCATAATCCTCCGTGTGCTCAGTCGCGGCATCAGGTATAATTGCGCGCTTTACATCTAACTAAAAAACAGCGACTTTGACCATTACGAAACTGACCCGAACCGACCTTGCGCCCGATATGGAACCTTATCAGGCGCTGTTTGCCCAAGCTGATCTCTCTCAACCGGCCCCCTCTCTCTCGGGCGATCTGCAGCCGCGTCTGTTCTACGCGCTTGAGCAATTGCTGTGCACGCCGGCAGTCTCCTCCTTCATGCTGGTGAAAGCCCCCGAAGAACCGGAGTATCTGCAATGGCTGACGGCAGAAACCCGTACGCTGCATGAACCTACCGCCCCGCTCTACGGGGTCCGCTATGACGTTGACGGCGCTCGCGTGACGCTCTCCCCGGCGCAACGGGCTGAGGATAATTTTGCCAGCACCGCCCCGGTCGTCGCGGCCGATTGGGTAGAGGCGGAACAGCTGTTTGGCTGCGTACGCCAGTTTAACGGCGACATCACCCTCCAGCCAGGCCTGGTTCATCAGGCCAATGGTGGCGTGCTGGTAATCTCGCTTCGCACACTGCTGGCGCAGCCGCTTCTGTGGGTGCGCCTGAAAAATATGGTGACCCGTCAGCGGTTTGACTGGCTTTCCATCGATGAGTCGCGCCCGCTGCCGGTCAGCATTCCCTCCATGCCGCTGAGCCTGAAAGTCATGCTGGTCGGCGAACGCGAATCGCTGGCGGATTTCCAGGAAATGGAACCAGAGCTTTGCGCTCAGGCGATCTACAGTGAGTATGAAGACACTTTGCAGTTTGCTGACGCCGAGACGCTGAAAGCCTGGTGCCAGTGGGTATGGCAAAATGCCCAGCAGCTGACGCTGCCAGGTCCGGCGGCCGACGCCTGGCCACTGCTGATCGATGAGGGGACGCGCTACACCGGCGATCAGGAGACCCTGCCACTCAGTCCGCTATGGATAGCCCGCCAGCTGCGAGAGGCCGCCGCGTTCTGCGAAGGCGAGGAGATTACTGGCGAAGAAATGCAGACGATGCTGGCACGCCGGGAGTGGCGTGAAGGCTACCTCGCAGAACGAATGCAGGATGAAATCCTGCAGGAACAGATCCTGATTGAAACCGAAGGCGAATGCGTCGGGCAGATCAACGCCCTGTCGGTGATTGAATTCCCCGGCCATCCGCGCGCATTCGGTGAACCTTCGCGCATCAGCTGCGTCGTGCACATTGGTGATGGCGAGTTTATTGATGTCGAACGCAAAGCCGAGCTCGGCGGCAATATTCATGCGAAAGGCATGATGATCATGCAGGCTTTTCTGATGTCCGAGCTGGAGCTGGAGCAGCAGCTTCCGTTCTCCGCTTCGCTGACCTTCGAACAGTCCTACAGTGAAGTGGACGGCGACAGCGCCTCCATGGCTGAACTCTGCGCCTTAATCAGCGCGCTGGCCAATGTGCCGATTAATCAGAGCATTGCGATTACCGGTTCTGTCGACCAGTTTGGTCGCGTGCAGCCGGTCGGCGGTCTGAACGAAAAAATTGAAGGTTTCTTCACTATCTGTCAACAGCGCGGGCTAACCGGTAAACAGGGCGTCATTATCCCTGCGGCCAACGTTCGTCATCTCAGTCTTAGCCATGAGCTCCGTCAGGCCGTTGCCGAAAACCAGTTTGCCATCTGGGCCATTGACGATATTACCGAAGCGCTGCCGATGCTGACCCAACTGATGTGGGACGGTGAAGGGCAGACGCTGCGACAAACCATTCAGGAGCGGATAGCGCAGGCGACCCAGCAAGAGACTCGCCATCGTTTTCCGTGGCCGCTACGCTGGTTAGGTGGGACAAGTTCTAACTGATCGGACTTGTTCAGCTTACACGTGTTAGCTATCCTGCGTCCCGAACTTAAAATAAGGCTTACTGAAAACATGGTAGATAAACGCGAATCCTATACAAAAGAAGATCTTCTTGCCTCTGGTCGTGGTGAACTGTTCGGCGCGAAAGGCCCGCAGTTGCCAGCACCAAACATGCTGATGATGGACCGCGTCATCAAAATGAGCGAAACCGGTGGTAACTATGACAAAGGTTATGTTGAGGCGGAACTCGACATCAACCCGGATCTGTGGTTCTTCGGTTGCCACTTCATCGGCGATCCGGTGATGCCGGGCTGCCTGGGCCTGGATGCGATGTGGCAGCTGGTCGGGTTCTATCTTGGCTGGCTCGGCGGCGAAGGCAAAGGCCGTGCGCTGGGCGTTGGCGAAGTGAAATTCACCGGTCAGGTTCTGCCGACCGCGAAAAAAGTCACCTACCGCATCCACTTCAAGCGCATTGTTAACCGTCGTCTGATTATGGGCCTGGCGGATGGCGAAGTGCTGGTTGACGATCGTCTGATCTATACCGCGAACGATCTGAAAGTCGGCCTGTTCCAGGATACTTCCGCTTTCTGATAATTATCGGCAGTGATTAAAAGGCGAAGCCCCCGCTATGCGGAGGCTTCTTTTTTAAAGAGACAGTGTCAGGCCGTTAGTACCCTGTCCTCCATGGCTTCTCGCCAGCCTCCCAGCCACCATGAGCGTTGATTCAAGCTCTGGTATGGACACATTTCTTTCGATCTCCCCGCGATACCCGCTTGATATCCACGTTGATGTGCCCGTTCCAGGCGATCTCGTTTTTGTCTCTTCATGCCTCGTTTCCCTCATTCTTTGATCTGGTGGAAAAGAAAACAGTGGTCGCAAATTGTGCAGCCACGGGTTACGAATACCGCGAAATGAAGACAACGTCAATGCGCAAAATTCACGCCAGTGTCATATTTGTGACCTATATAAGAGTTCATTTTTTGTTCATTCGGCGCAGCGCTCGGTAACAAACTGACCTGGCAAAAAAAAATGCCGCGCGGCTCAGATGAACCACGCGGCATATCACTTTTATGAAATTTACTTATGGCAGACGGTTAAGCTCGCCGGCAATGGCCACCGCCTCCTGGCTCCACGCCTGGGCCAGGGTCTTCACCATCGCGTCATAGCCATCCTGCTGCTGCTTGAGCACGATGTTAAACGGGCGCTTAATCAGCTGTCCCTGATGCTTCAATAGCCACTCGCCGCTGACGATAACCCGCCCGTCGTAGCGCCCGTGAAAGCCATTTACCGCCACATTGAGCGTATCCTGCTCGCTGCCCAAGGGTTGGGACGACACTACCCAGCCCGGCAACTGCTGGCTGAGGTTTGCCACCAGCGTAGTACGCAGCTGCTGGTCCAGCGGGCTGGCCCACAGATTATTATTGGCGATTACATACTGCACATCGGTGGTTTGATAGACCACTCCATTGCCCGCCAGATAATCCGGGATGCTGACCTGCTCAACCCACAGCAGACGTGCCCCCTGGCTGGCGGCGCTCTGCGCGCCGCCTTGCACCACCGGCAACTGGTAATATGTTTTGCTCTCACCGCCGCTACTGCACGCCGTCATCACGCAAACGGCTGCCACCAGTAACCATTTTTTCATTATTTCGCTCCCTTCGGCTGTGGGTCTTTTTTATCCTTCGCCTCAAATACCAGCGCATTGCTCTTATCATTGAGCGTTTTCAGAACCGGCTGCAGCTCACGCAGCACCTGATCCAGACGCTGCATATCGGCCACCATCTTATTGTAGGCCGCGGAGCCCGGCTGGAAGCCCTGCATGCTGCGGTTCAGCTCGCGCAGCGTCGTCTGCATATCGGCAGGTAGCTGCTGCATCGACTGACTGGAGGTGATCTTATTCAGACTATCCAGCGTGGTCTGTACATGCTGCATGGTCTTCTCGCTTTGCGCCAGCGTACTGGTTGCCTGTTCCAGTAGCGGATTGAGCGGCAGGTTATTGATTTTATCCAGCGCATCCATCAGACGCTGCTGGATCTGCGCCAGTCCACCGCTAATGGTCGGGATAATCGGATAGCCGTTAAACTCCTGAATTTTCCCACGCGGCGGCGCTTTCGGATAGAAGTCGAGATCGATATACAGCGCGCCGGTCACCAGGTTACCGGTTTTCAGCGAGCCGCGCAGTCCGCGGTTGATCAGATCGTCAATGTGAGCGCGAATATTCGGATCGCCGCCGAGCTGATTGACCAGACGCTGCGGTTCAACCCGCACTTCCACCGGAATGCGATAGTCATCGTTCAAACGCTGCTTCAGCCCAGGAATAAAGAACGGCACTTTGCCGACGGTTCCCAGACGGATGCCGCGGAACTCCACCGGCGCGCCGGGCTGCAGGCCACGAACCGAGTCTTTGAAGAACATCACGTAATCGATATGCTCGGTAAAGACCGAATCCTGGATGCTCTTCTGATCGTCAAACAGGTGATATTCCGTTTTGTTCGCCACCGGCTCGCCGAGGTCCAGTCCTTCCGGAATATCGAAGCTCACCCCGCCGCCAAACAGCGTCGACAACGAGCCCATCTCGACGCGCATCCCCGCCGCGGTCAAATCAACGGCGATCCCGCTGTCCTTCCAGAAGCGAACGTTAGTGGTCACCAGGCGGTCATTAGGCGCATTGATGAACAACTGATAAGTGATATGACGTTTCTGCGCATCAAAGGTGCTGGTTTCCACCGACCCCACGCGATAGCCGCGGAACAGCACCGGGTCGCCTGGCGACAGCTGGCCTGCCTTGCTGCTTTCCAGCAAAATCCGGATCCCCTTGGCATCCGGCGAGGCCAGCGGCGGAGAATCCAGCAGCGGATACTGCGCCGGCACCGAACCTTTCGACCCCGGCTGCAGTTCAATATAGGCCCCGGACAATAATGTCCCGAGACCACTGATCCCCTCGCGCCCTACCTGCGGTTTCACCACCCAGAAGACGGAATCGTTATGCAGTAATTTCTGCATGCCGGAATTGAGGCGAGCTTTGATTTCCACGTGGGTTAAATCGTCGGTCAGCGTCGCGCTCTCTACCACCCCAACATCCACGCTGCGGCTCTTGATCCGGGTTTTTCCCCCTTCAATGCCTTCCGCGTTAGTGGTGATCAGCGTGACCTCTGGTCCCTGATGGCTGTAATGATAAAACAGGATCCACGCTCCGATCAGCGCAGTGACGATAGGGAAGATCCACACCGGTGACCAGTTCTTCACCTTCTGCACTTTCGCTTCTCCGCTCTTATTTTCCATGTTGTTGTATTTCCTCATGGCTTGAATCTGGCTCACGATCCCACAGTAAACGGGGATCAAACGTCATCGCTGAAAACATGGTCATCACCACCACCAGCGCAAACATGACCGCGCCGATGGCGGGATAGATATTCATCAACCCTCCCATGCGCACCAGCGCAGAGAGCACGGCGATGACAAAAACGTCAATCATTGACCAGCGGCCAACAAATTCCACCACTTCATAAATCAGATGCATGCGTTCCGAATCGCGCGCGCCGTTGCCGTTAGCATTCCAGCACAGCCAGGCGATAGCGATCATCTTCAGCGTCGGCACCATAATACTGGCGATAAAGATCACCAGCGCCACCGGATAGGAGCCCTCGCTCCACAGTAACACCACCCCGGCCATAATGGTCGACGGCATTTTATCGCCCAGCAGATCGGTGATCATGATCGGCATAATATTGGCGGGAAGATAGAGAATAAATGAGGTCACCAGCAGCGCCAGCGTCCACTGCAGGCTATTTTTACGCCGCGCCGTCCCTTTGCTGTGACAGCGCGGGCAGACGGTCTGGTCGGCCGGTAACACCGCCGTGCAGCAGCCGCAGGAGCGCAGCCCCTGGCGGATCCCGGCTACCCCGACCTTCAGCGGCTGGGTAATCGCCGGCATAGGGGCAATATCATCCCATAGCCAGCGGCGGTCGACGCACTGGAAGGTGCGTAACTGCAGCAGGCAAAACATGCACCAGGGAATAAAGCTCAGGCCGATGCCGATATCGCCGTAGGCCATCAGTTTGACGAAGCTCACCAGCACGCCGGCAAGAAAGATCTCCGCCATGCCCCAGGTCTTGAGGTGAAACAAAATGCGCGCCAGAAACGCCTTCAGCCCAGCGGGCATCCTGACCCGATTGACCAGCAGCAAAATGGTGACCAGACAAAAGGCCGGTACCAGTTGTACAAAGAGTAAAAAGAAGGTGCCGAGGCTGGCGTAATCCTCGGTAAACAGCACGTTGGGAATTTCCAGCAGCGCTATTTCGCTGCTGATGCCACCCACTTTCATATAGATAAAAGGAAAGAGGTTGGCCAGCAGCAGCATAAACAGCGCGACCAGCGCGTAAGCCGTGGGACGCTGGCGAGGCGCGTCCCACGTGGTGGTTAACGTTGTACCGCAGCGCGGGCAGGCGGCTTTCTGGCGATGCTCAAGCTGCGGCAAAGCCACCAGCAAATCACATTGGGGACATAAAATATGTCGCGCAGCATGATGGTGATCGCACATGACAACTCCTCGGCTCAGGCGCCGTTCTTTAATCCTTCGAGATATTCCCAGCGTTCAAAGGCGGCTTCCAGCGCCTGCTCCGCTTCGGCCAGCTGCGCCAGCACTTGCTGCGTACGATCGTGCGATTGGCCAAAGAAGTCAGGATCGGCTACCTGCTCCTGCAGCGTTTGCAGTTCGGCCTCAAGCGTTTCCAGCTTCTGCGGCAGTTGCTCCAGCTCGCGCTGCAGGTTATAGCTTAGTTTGTTCCCGCCGCGTTTGACAGTTTCTGCTTTTGGCTGAGCGACTTCCGTCGTTTTTTTAACGATCGTCTGCTTTTGCGCCAAAGACTGGGCCTGCTGACCACGGGCGTCGTGATAACCGCCGACGTACTGACCAATATGGCCGCCGCCTTCGAAGATCCAGCACTCGGTCACGGTATTGTCGACAAACTGACGATCGTGGCTGACCAGCATCACGGTGCCCTGATAGCCATCGATCAGCTCTTCCAGCAGCTCCAGCGTTTCAACATCAAGGTCGTTTGTCGGTTCATCGAGAATCAATAAGTTACTGGGTTTCAGGAACAGTCGCGCCAGCAGCAGGCGGTTACGCTCCCCGCCGGACAGCGCGCGGACTGGCGTCATCGCCCGTTTCGGATGGAACAGGAAGTCCTGCAGATAGCCCAGCACGTGCCGCGGCTTACCGTTAACCATCACCTCTTGCTTACCTTCGGCGAGGTTATCCATCACCGTCCGGTCCGGATCCAGCTCTGCACGGTGCTGGTCGAAGTAGGCGACTTCCAGCTTGGTGCCAACGTGGATCCGCCCGCTGTCGGCCTGCAACTGGCCAAGCATCAGCTTCAGCAGCGTGGTTTTCCCGCAGCCATTGGGGCCGATCAGGGCAATCTTATCGCCGCGCTGGATTTGCGCGGAGAAATCTTTCACCAGCACTTTGCCGTCAACCTGATAGTTGACGTTCTCCATTTCGAAAACGATTTTGCCGGAGCGCGAAGCCTCTTCCACCTGCATCTTCGCACTGCCCATCACTTCCCGGCGCTCGCCGCGCTCGCGACGCATCGCTTTCAGGGCGCGAACGCGGCCTTCGTTGCGGGTACGACGCGCTTTAATCCCCTGGCGGATCCACACCTCTTCCTGGGCCAGCTTGCGGTCGAATTCAGCATTCTGCAGCTCTTCAACCCGCAGCGCTTCTTCTTTATCCAGCAGATACTGATCGTAATTGCCCGGATAGGTCACCAGCTTGCCGCGATCGAGATCGACGATGCGCGTCGCCATGTTGCGGATGAAGGAGCGGTCGTGCGAAATAAAGATAATGGTGCCTTTAAAGCTTTTCAGGAACCCTTCCAGCCAGTCGATAGTTTCGATATCGAGGTGGTTCGTCGGTTCATCCAGCAACAGCACGCGCGGCCCGCTGACCAGGGCACGGCCCAGCGCCGCTTTACGCAACCAGCCGCCGGAAAGCGAAGCCAGCTGCGCGTCGGCGTTAAGACCAAGCTGCTCGATCACTTCATTGATGCGGCTATCCAGCTGCCACAGGCCCAGGTTATCCAACTGTTCCTGCAGACGGGCCAGTTCATTTAAATTTTTGTCGCTCGGGTCGGTCATCACCTGATGCGAAACATCATGGTAGGCCTTCAGGTAAGCGGCCTGTTCGGCGATCCCTTCGGCGACGAAATCGTACACCGTACCGGCAACGTTGCGCGGCGGATCCTGCTGCAGACGCGCGACGATCAGATCCTGTTCATAAATAATACGCCCGTCATCCAGCCCCTGTTCACGGTTAAGGATCTTCATCAGGGTCGATTTACCGGCGCCGTTGCGCCCAACCAGACAGACGCGTTCGTTATCTTCGATATGCAGTTCAGCATTATCCAGCAGCGGCGCATCGCTGAATGAAAGCCAGGCGCCGTGCATACTAATCAGTGACATTCTTTATTCCTTTCAGGCTGCAGTAATCAGCCAGCAGTTGTGGATCTGACGGTTGCGGGCAAAATCCTGCGACAGCGTTTTTTGCGAAATCTCTTGCGCCTTCAGGCCAAGCGCCGCCAGCCCGTCATGATCCATACGGAAACCGCGTTTGTTGTTCGAGAACATAATGGTGCCGCCTTTACGCAGCAGACGTTTCAGATCGGTCATCAGGCGAATATGATCGCGCTGCACGTCAAAGGCATCTTCCATTCGTTTGGAGTTAGAGAAAGTCGGCGGATCGATAAAGATCAGATCGAACTGCTCGGTGCTTTCCCGCAGCCAGCCCAGCACGTCAGCCTGCATCAGGCGATGCGCACGACCGGTCAGGCCATTGAGACGCAGGTTGCGCTCCGCCCACTCCAGATAGGTACGCGACATATCCACCGTGGTCGTAGAGCGCGCGCCGCCCAGACCGGCGTGGACGCTGGCGCTGCCGGTATAGGAGAACAGGTTAAGGAAATCCTTACCCTTGCTCATCTGGCCGAGCATACGACGGGCGATACGGTGGTCGAGGAACAGACCGGTATCGAGGTAGTCGGTGAGGTTAACCCACAGGCGCGCGTTGTACTCCTGCACCTCGATAAAGTCGCCCTTCTCCGCCATCTTCTGATACTGGTTTTTACCCTTTTGCCGCTCGCGGGTCTTCAGCACCAGCTTGTTGGGGGCGATTTCCAGCACGGCGATGGTCGCCGCGATAATATCAAACAGACGCTGGCGCGCTTTGTGCGCATCAACGGTTTTCGGCGGCGCATACTCCTGGACCACCACCCAGTCACCGTAGCGATCGATCGCCACGTTATATTCCGGCAGATCGGCATCGTACAGGCGATAGCATTCAATGCCTTCCTGACGGGCCCACTTTTCAAATTTCTTCAGATTCTTACGCAGACGGTTGGCAAAATCTTCCGCCAGCATCGCCGGCTTGCCGCCTTCGCTTTCCGCCAGGTGATAGTTTTTCTGTACGCAGTCCAGCGGGCCGTTCTTCGCTTTGAACTGTTTATCGGCACGCAGCTGCAGGCAGCTCAGCAGTTCCGGCGAGGCGCTGAACACCGACAGGTTCCAGCCGCCGAACTGGTTTTTCATGATCCGGCCCAGCAGGCTGTGCAGAGCGATCAGCGCCGGCTCGCTTTCCAGACGCTCGCCGTACGGCGGGTTGCTGATCACGGTGCCGTACGGGCCTTTCGGTAGCGGATTATTCAGTTGGGCGACGTCTTTGACTGCAAAATCGATCAGCTCGCCGATGCCGGCCCGGCGGGCGTTGCGGCGCGCGCGCTCAATGACGCGCTCGTCGACGTCAGAGCCATAGAAGCGCGACCCATAGGCCGCCAGCCCCTGGCGGGCGCGGGTTTGCGCTTCCGCCTTCACCTCTTTCCAGATAGCGTCATCGTGCTGCGCCCAACCGCCAAAGCCCCAGTGGCCGCGGTGCAGACCCGGCGCACGATCGGTCGCCAGCATCGCCGCTTCAATCAGCAGGGTACCGGAGCCGCACATCGGATCGAGCAGCGGCGTACCCGGTACCCAACCAGAGCGCATGACGATCGCCGCCGCGAGGTTTTCTTTGATCGGCGCCATACCGGTACCATCGCGGTAGCCGCGCAGATGCAACCCTTCCCCGCTCAGATCCAGGGAGATATGCGCCGTCTCTTTGTTCAGCCAGACGTTGATCCGCAGATCGGGCGACTCACGATCGACATTCGGGCGCGGCAGGTTTTTACGCGTGAAGCTGTCGACGATGGCGTCTTTGACTTTTAATGCGCCATACTGGCTGTTGCGGATCTCGTCATTGAGGCCGCTAAAATGTACCGCGAAGGTGGCGCCAGGGTTAAACATCTCCGTCCACGGAATGGCCTGTACGCCGAGGTACAGATCCAGATCGCTGTATACGCGACACTCGCCCAGCGGCAGCATGATGCGCGAAGCCAGCCGGCTCCACATCAGGCTTTGATACAGCAGGCGCGTATCCCCCTGAAAATGGACCCCGCCCTGGACGACCTGGCAGTCCGTCGCGCCAAGTCCTTCCAGTTCAGTTTTTAACAGCTCTTCCAGCCCACGAGCCGTACTGGCAAACAGAGAATTCATATCGTCACTTTTACTTAAAGAAAATTGGTGCGCATTATAGCCAATATGTGCCCTATGTCATAAAGTTATAGGCTTATTTTTGGAACCCGGAGGCAGCGTATGGTAACGCTCTCGCGACTTTTTATTCATCCCGTTAAATCCATGCGCGGCATGGGCCTGACCCACGCCTTTGCTGATATCAGCGGCCTGGCCTTCGATCGCCTGTTTATGGTCACCGAAACCGACGGGACCTTTATTACCGCCCGCCAGTTTCCGCAAATGGTAAAATTTATTCCGGCGCCGCTGCATGATGGCCTTCACCTGACCGCGCCGGACGGCAGCAGCGCCGTGGTGCGTTTTAGCGATTTCGCCCTGCAGGCCGAGCCCACCGAAGTCTGGGGCAACCATTTCACCGCCCTTATCGCACCCGCCGCCGTTAACCAGTGGCTCAGCGGCTTTTTCAAGCGCGATGTCCAGCTGCGCTGGCTGGGGCCGCAGTTAACCCGCCGGGTGAAGCGCCACGATGCGGTACCGCTCTCCTTCGCCGACGGCTACCCGTACCTGCTGGCTAACGAGGCCTCGCTGCGCGATCTGCAGCAACGCTGCCCGGCCAGCGTAAGCATAGAACAGTTTCGTCCTAACCTCGTGGTCACCGGCGCGGCCGCCTGGGATGAAGATAGCTGGAAAGTGATCCGCGTCGGCGAAGTGGTGTTTGACGTCGCTAAGCCATGCAGCCGCTGCATTTTTACCACCGTCAGTCCAGAGCGCGGGCAGAAGCATCCCACCGGGGAGCCGCTGGAAACCTTAAAGCGTTTTCGTACTGCGCTGGACAATAGCGATGTCGATTTTGGCCAGAACCTGATTGCCCGCAACAGCGGGGTGATCCGGGTGGGTGATGAAGTCGAAATCCTCGCCCGCGGCCCGGCGAAAGCCTACGGCGCCGGCGAGAGCGACGATACTCCGGCCCCGGAAGCGCAGCAGCAAGCTACGGTTGCCATCGAATGGCAGGGTCAACAGTTTAGCGGGAATAACCAGCAGGTGCTGCTGGAGCAACTGGAGCAACAGGGCATTCGCGTACCCTATTCGTGTCGGGCAGGGATCTGCGGCAGCTGCCGCATTCGGCTGGAAGAGGGCGAAGTCAGCGCGTTAAAGAAAAATGCGGTCGCCGGGGACGGCACCATTCTCGCCTGCAGCTGCGTACCGAAAACGGCGCTGCGCCTGGCGCCTTAAACCGCCTGTCCCAGGCTGTAGCTGACCGCGCTCTGCGCCGGCTGCAGCCTGTCGTTCATGATTTTAATAACGTCGCCTAACTGCATCACGCGCCCGGCAAGGGTGAGACCCGGCTGGGCCAGCAGACAAAGCGCGGCGTTATCTCCCGGCTCCACCACCAGCAAATTCACCTGCTCCCCGGTATCGCTCAGCCAGACGCAGGCGGCGTCGCCGCCGCTCGGCTGCCACTGGTGGGGATGAGCGATAAAGTGCCAGCTTTTCGGCATCTGCGGTTTGAGAAAACGGATCGCGGTTAACGCATTGAGGACTAATTCCGCTCGCTGTTCTTTCGACAGTTCGAGATCGCGACATTTTTCTTCAAAGGAGAAATAGAGCGCGGCGTCATCGACGCAGAATCCCGACGGCGCAAAGGCATCCGGGGTCAGCATTCGCCGGGCGAAGCGCGAGCGAAATAACATGCCATTGGCCAAATCGAGCATCATGCGGTCATGCTCTTCATCGTAATACCAACGCCAGTTATCGTCAGGTTTAATGCGCATTTTTCCCCCTGTCCCCTTTCATACGCCTCTGCAAAGTTGTTGCGACTTGCCGCAGAATATTTTCTAAAATTAAGAAAAGTCTAAAATGTTTAAATAAGCAACAGTGAGGGAATATAAAACAACCAGGGCCGGAAATAAAGCCCTGGGTGGGTTTCAGCGGAGGAAAAGATTAGATGTGGGTAACAATTTCTTTAATCAGCGGCGGACCTTTAAAAATAAATCCGGAATAGATCTGCACCAACGATGCTCCGGCGGCTATCTTTTCTCGCGCAGCAATCACCGAATCAATACCGCCCACGCCGATGATAGGCAAACGACCATTCAGCTCAGCGGAGAGCATACGGATAATTTCAGTGCTCTTTAATTGTAATGGACGACCGCTAAGCCCACCGGTCTCATCACAATGTTTCATTCCCTGAACCAGAGAACGATCGAGGGTGGTATTGGTTGCAATTACCCCATCAATATTATGACGCACGAGGCTATCGGCAACCTGGATCAATTCCTCTGGTAAAAGATCCGGCGCGATCTTCACGGCGACCGGAACATATTTCTGATGCTTTTGCTGCAGCTCAAGCTGCTTATTTTTAATACCGGAGAGTAAATCATCGAGCGCTTCACCGTATTGCAGCGTACGCAGCCCCGGGGTATTCGGTGAGGAGATATTAATGGCGATATACCCGGCGTAAGGATAGACTTTTTCCATACAAATCAGGTAATCATCTTTACCGTGCTCCACCGGCGTATCTTTATTTTTGCCGATATTGATGCCCAGCACGCCGTCAAAATGCGCCTTTTTCACGTTCTCAACCAGGTTATCAACGCCATGGTTATTAAAGCCCATGCGGTTGATCAACCCCTCGGCATCCACCAGACGGAAGATCCTCGGTTTATCGTTGCCCGGCTGCGGACGCGGGGTGACGGTGCCGATCTCAATCGAACCAAAACCCATCGCGCCCAGCGCGTCAATGCATTCCCCATTTTTATCCAGCCCGGCCGCCAGACCCAGCGGATTTTTAAAGGTCAGCCCCATGCAGGTAACGGGCCTGGCCGGTACCTTCTGGCGAACCAGCATTTCCAGCGGCGTCCCGGTGACACGGCGTAATTGTTGAAAGGTAACTTCATGAGCGCGCTCAGGATCGAGCTGAAAAAGGGCTTTACGAACGAAGGGGTAGTACATGAACTCTCCTGGATTCCCGGTGTGCAAACCGGGGGCGTATTATGTGCGATCCGCAGCTGAAAGGGAATTGACCTGCGACAAAAAATCACCCATCAGCGCAAACGATTACCTCTCCCCGCGCCGTTATGCGCTTTTCGGCTATCTAACGGTGGATAAATCATTTAGGGAAATAATGGTGCTCTGTCACACTCACTGCAAATGTTATCAATTATAGATAAATGCAAACATTTAGTTATAAGGAGAGAGAGATGCGCGTCATTACGCTTGCGGGCAGCCCGCGTTACCCTTCCCGTTCCAGCGCCCTGCTGGAATATGCCAGAGAGACGCTCACCGCCGCCGATATCGAAGTCTGCCACTGGCATCTGCAGAACTTTGCCCCGGAAGACCTCCTGTACGCTCGCTTTGACAACCCGGCGCTACAAACGCTCAATGAGCAACTGGCCGGGGCCGACGGTCTGATTATCGCCACGCCGGTGTATAAAGCCTCGTTTTCCGGCGCCCTGAAAACCCTGCTCGATCTGCTTCCTGAGCGCGCGCTGGAGGGCAAAATCGTGCTACCGCTGGCCACTGGCGGCACCATCGCCCACATGCTGGCGGTGGACTACGCTCTGAAACCCGTCCTGAATGCCCTGAAGGCCCAGGAGATCCTCCATGGCGTCTTCGCCGATGACAGCCAGGTCACGGATTACCAGCATAAGCCGCAGTTCACCCCTAACCTGCAGCGGCGCCTGGATGAGTCCCTGGAGACCTTCTGGCAGGCGCTGCATCGTCCCAGCAGCCGCGCCCCGTCGTTAACGTCTCTGCGTGGGGTGGAACATGTTTAATCCTCTCCGCGCGCTGACCCTCGGCGGACTGCTGTTGTTCTCCGCGCTGGGCCACGCCGCCCCGGCGGCGCCCGATGCCCTGCGCATTGGTTATCAGAAAGGCAGCGTCAGCATGGTGCTGGCGAAGAGCCATCAGCTGCTGGAGCAGCGCTATCCGGGCACCCATATCTCGTGGATTGAATTCCCGGCCGGTCCGCAGATGCTGGAGGCGCTGAACGTCGGCAGCATTGACATCGGCAGTACTGGCGACATTCCGCCTATCTTTGCTCAGGCGGCGGGCGCCGATCTGGTCTATATCGGTTCGGAGCCGCCCAAGCCGAAAGCGGAAGTCATCCTGGTGGCGCAAGGCAGTCCTATTCACAACGTTGCCGAATTAAAAGGGAAAAAGGTCGCTTTCCAGAAAGGTTCCAGCTCCCACAATCTGCTGCTGCGCGCCCTGCAGCTGGCGGGCCTGAAATTTAGCGATATTCAGCCGGTTTACCTTGCCCCCGCCGATGCGCGCGCCGCCTTCCAGCAGGGTAATGTCGACGCCTGGGCCATCTGGGATCCGTACTACTCCGCCGCGCTGCTGCAGGGCGGCGCCCGGGTACTCACTGACGGAACCGATCTGAAACAGACGGGATCGTTCTATCTTGCTTCCCGCCCCTACGCTGAACGCAATGGCGCTTTCATTGAAGGCGTACTCGATACCTTTACTCAGGCCGATGCCCTGACCCATAGCCAGCGCGCGCAAAGCATTACGCTGCTGGCGAAAACGATGGGATTACCGGAAGCGGTGATCGCCAGCTATCTGGACCATCGTCCCCCCACCTCAGTAACCCCGGTGAGTGCCGAAACCGCCGCTCGCCAGCAGCAGACGGCCGACCTGTTCTATGAGAACAAGCTGGTGCCGAAAAAAGTTGATATCCGGGCCCGTATCTGGCAGCCCGCCGCCGCACAAGGAGCGAAATCATGAGTCTGAATATGTTCTGGTTTTTACCGACCCATGGTGATGGTCGTTATCTGGGCACCGAAGAGGGCGCCCGTCCGGTCGATTACGGCTATCTGCAGCAAATCGCGCAGACGGCGGATCGGCTGGGGTTCACCGGCGTGCTGATCCCGACCGGACGCTCATGTGAAGATGCCTGGCTGGTTGCGGCCTCGATGATCCCGGTGACGCAGCGGCTGAAATTTCTTGTCGCCCTCAGGCCTAGCGTGGTGTCGCCGACGGTAGCCGCCCGCCAGGCGGCGACCCTGGACCGACTGTCAAACGGCCGGGCGCTGTTCAATCTGGTCACCGGCAGCGATCCCGCCGAGCTGGCCGGCGACGGCGTCTTCCTCGACCACACCGAGCGCTATGAGGCCTCAGCTGAATTTACCCACATCTGGCGCAAGCTGATGGAGGGAGAAACCGTCACCTTTAACGGCAAGCATCAGCGCGTTCGCGACGCTAAGCTGCTGTTCCCGCCGCTCCAGCAGCCCCGTCCACCGCTCTATTTCGGCGGATCGTCTGACGTCGCGCAGGATCTGGCCGCCGAGCAGGTCGATCTCTATCTCACCTGGGGTGAACCGCCGAAGCAGGTGGCAGAGAAGATTGCTCAGGTCCGGGAGAAAGCGGCCCGGCATGGGCGCCGGGTGCGTTTTGGCATCCGTCTGCACGTGATCGTGCGGGAAACCAACGAGGAAGCCTGGCAGGCGGCGGACAGCCTTATCTCCCACCTTGATGATGAAACGATCGCCCGCGCCCAGGCGGCCTTCGCCAGAACCGACTCCGTCGGTCAAAAGCGAATGGCTGCGCTGCACAACGGTCGACGCGATCAGCTCGAGATCAGCCCCAACCTGTGGGCCGGCGTCGGCTTAGCGCGCGGCGGCGCCGGTACTGCGCTGGTGGGCGATGCCGCCACCGTTGCCGAACGAATCAATGAATACGCTGCGCTGGGTATTGATAGCTTTATCTTCTCCGGCTATCCGCATCTGGAAGAGGCGTATCGGGTCGGCGAGCTGTTGTTCCCCCTGCTCGACGTCGCCGTGCCGTCTATCCCGCAGCCGCAAAACCTGCGCCTGCAGGGGGAAGCGGTCGCCAACGAGTTTATCCCGCGTAAAGTGGCGCAAAGCTGAGGAGACACTGATGGCAAAATCAACCCATCCCCTGTTGTTACGCCTCGCCCCCTGGCTGCTGCCGGTGGGGACGGTCATTGTCTGGCAGCTGGCCTCGTCCGTCGGCTGGCTGTCGACGCGGGTGCTTCCCTCGCCGGAGGGGGTATTGAAAGCGTTCTGGACGCTCTCGGCCAGCGGTGAGCTGTGGCAGCATCTGGCCATCAGCTCGTGGCGGGCGCTGGTCGGCTTCGCCATCGGCGGCTCCATCGGGCTGGTGCTCGGCCTGATCAGCGGCCTGTCACGCTGGGGCGAGCGTCTGCTGGACACCTCGATCCAGATGCTGCGCAATGTCCCGCATCTGGCGCTTATCCCGCTGGTAATTCTGTGGTTCGGCATCGACGAGACCGCCAAGATCTTCCTTGTGTCGCTGGGCACCCTGTTCCCGATCTATATCAACACCTGGCATGGGATCCGTAATATCGACCGTGGGCTGGTAGAGATGGCGCGCAGCTATGGTTTATCCGGCTTCGCGCTGTTCCGTCACGTGATTTTACCCGGCGCCCTGCCCTCAATTATGGTCGGCGTGCGTTTCGCTCTTGGCCTGATGTGGCTGACGCTTATTGTCGCCGAAACCATCTCGGCGAATGCCGGTATCGGTTATCTGGCGATGAATGCGCGTGAATTTCTACAAACCGACGTGGTGGTGGTCGCCATCATTCTTTACGCCATCCTTGGCAAACTGGCCGATGTCTGCGCCCAGCTGCTGGAACGGCTCTGGCTGCGCTGGAACCCGGCGTATCATCTTCAGGAGGCTAACGCATGAACACTGCCCGTCTGACCCCAGGTATCCCGCTGCTGCTGAACGGGGTGACGAAACGCTATGGCGATAACACTATTCTTAACGAGCTGGATCTGCATATTCCCAGCGGCCAGTTTGTGGCGGTGGTGGGCCGCAGCGGCGGCGGCAAGAGTACCCTGCTGCGCCTGCTGGCGGGTCTGGAAAAACCGAACGCTGGCGAGCTGCTGGCGGGCGCGACACCCCTGGCGGCGATCCAGGACGACACCCGGATGATGTTTCAGGATGCGCGCCTGCTGCCGTGGAAAACGGTGATTGATAACGTCGGGCTGGGGTTAAAAGGCGCCTGGCGCGACGCCGCCCTACAGGCATTGGCCAGCGTCGGACTCGAGAGCCGTGCGCAGGAGTGGCCGGCGGCGCTGTCAGGTGGGCAAAAGCAGCGCGTTGCGCTGGCCCGCGCGCTGATCCATCGCCCGCGCCTGCTGCTGCTGGACGAACCGCTGGGAGCGCTGGACGCCCTCACCCGTCTGGAGATGCAGGAGCTGATCGTCTCCCTGTGGCAGGAGCATGGTTTTACGGTCCTGCTGGTGACGCACGACGTCAGTGAAGCGGTGGCCATGGCCGACCGGGTGCTGTTAATTGAAGAGAAGAAAATTGGCCTCGATTTGAACGTGGATATTCCGCGACCGCGGCGCACCGGGTCGGCGAAGCTGGCCGAGCTGGAGGCAGAGGTGCTGGATCGGGTGATGAAACGCGGCAAGAGCGAGAGCGCACCGCGTTTGTTTAGTCATGGCTAACTAACGTCCCCGGCCCGCGCTTCGCTCGGCCGGGCTACCAAATCGCACAGCGCTGTAGCCCCGGTAAGCGAGAGCGCAACCGGGGATTTTGCCACCGTTACGCCAGCGCCTTACTGATTTTCTCGAACAGATCGCCGGAGAGATTCTCCAGCCCCTTCAACTGCTCCAGCGCAGCGCGCATCAGCGCCTGTCGCTTCTCATCATAACGCTTCAGACGAATCAACGGCTCAATAAGACGCGACGCCACCTGCGGGTTGCGCTGGTTAAGTTCGGTCAGCATCTCCACCAGGAACTGGTAGCCGCTGCCGTCTTCAGCATGGAACGCCGCCGGGTTGCTGCTGGCGAAAGCGCCGATTAACGAACGCACACGGTTCGGGTTGCTCATGCTGAATGAACGGTGATTCAGCAGACCACGCACTGTTTCCACCACATTGGCCGCCGGGCTGGTGGACTGCAGGATAAACCACTTATCCATCACCAGACCGTCCTGATGCCATTTATCGTCATACTCCTGCATCAGCGCATCGCGGCTCGGCAGCTCGGCGGCAACCGCTGCCGACAGGGCGGCCAGCGCGTCGGTCATGTTATCCGCCTGGTGATACTGCGCCGACACCAGCTTATCGCCCAGCGTTGGCTCCGCAAACGCCAGATAGCGCAGACAGGTATTGCGCAGAGCACGCTTACCAATATCGGCGTGCTCCACCCGGTAGCTGTCGAGTTTATTGGCGTGATAAACCGCGAGGAATTCGTCCGCCAGTTCGTTCGCCAGAGTGCGGGTGAGCGCTTCGCGCACGGTGGCGATGGCGATCGGATCGATAATGGCGAACATCTCGGCGATTTCGTTGGCCGACGGCAGGGTTAAGATCTCGGCGGCCAGCGCCGGGTCAATCTTCTCGTCCAGCAGGATGGCGCGGAAGGCGTCCGCCACGTGTACCGGCAGCGACAGCGGCTGTCCCTGCTGATGACGGTTGACGTTCAGCTTGATGTAGGTCGCCAGCAGGCTCTGCGCCGCATCCCAGCGCGAGAAATCATTCCGCGCATGGCGCATCAGGAAGGTGAGCTGCTGATCGCTCCACTTATATTCCAGTTTCACTGGTGCTGAAAATTCGCACAGCAGCGCCGGCACCGGCTGGAAATAGACGTTATCGAAGACGAAAGTCTGCTCGGCCTGAGTTACATTGAGCACCGGGTGCAGCGGATGGCCGCCCTTCTGCAGGGGGATCACCTTGCCTTCGTTATCGTACAGCTCAATGGCAAACGGGATATGCAACGGCTGTTTCTCGGCCTGCTCAGCGGTCGGCGGCGTACGCTGGCTGATGGTCAGCGTGTACTGCTCGGTTTCCGGGTTGTAGTCGTCATGCACGGTGACGATTGGCGTACCGGACTGGCTGTACCAGCGGCGGAAGTGTGACAGATCGACGTTAGAGGCATCCTCCATCGCCTGGACGAAATCATCGCAGGTGGCGGCGCTGCCGTCATGGCGTTCAAAGTACAGCTGCATCCCTTTCTGGAAGTTTTCTTCACCCAGCAGGGTGTGCAGCATGCGGATCACTTCGGCACCCTTTTCATAAACCGTCAGGGTGTAGAAGTTGTTCATTTCGATAACCATATCCGGGCGGATCGGGTGCGCCATCGGGCTGGCGTCTTCGGCAAACTGCAACCCGCGCATGGTGCGCACATTGTTGATGCGGTTAACCGCCCGTGAGCCGAGGTCGGAGCTGAACTCCTGATCGCGGAACACGGTCAGCCCTTCTTTCAGGCTGAGCTGGAACCAGTCGCGGCAGGTGACGCGGTTGCCGGTCCAGTTATGGAAATACTCATGACCAATCACCCGCTCGATATCAAGATAGTCTTTATCGGTGGCGGTATCGGTACGGGCCAGGACATATTTGGAGTTAAAGACGTTGAGTCCTTTGTTCTCCATCGCGCCCATATTAAAGAAATCGACGGCGACAATCATATAGATGTCGAGGTCGTACTCGAGCCCAAAGCGCTCCTCATCCCATTTCATGGAATTTTTCAGCGAGGTCATTGCCCACGGCGCGCGGTCGAGATTGCCGCGATCGACGTACAGCTCCAGCGCCACTTCACGACCGGAGCGAGTGGTAAAGGTGTCACGCAGGACGTCAAAATCACCGGCCACCAGCGCAAACAGGTAGCACGGTTTCGGGAACGGATCCTGCCACTGTACCCAGTGACGGCCATTCTCCAGCTCTCCCTGCGCCATGCGGTTGCCGTTGGAGAGCAGGAACGGGTATTTCGCTTTGTCGGCGATGATTTTGGTGGTAAACCGCGCCAGCACGTCCGGGCGGTCCAGGTACCAGGTAATATGGCGGAAACCTTCCGCTTCGCACTGAGTACACAGCGCTTCGCCTGACTGATACAAGCCTTCCAGCGCGGTGTTCGCCGCCGGGCTGATCTCATTGACGATGGTCAGGGTGAAATGCTCCGGCAGACCGCCGATCACCAGCTGATTGTTTTCTTCTTTATAGTCACTCCACGGCTGGCCGTTCACTTGCAGCGCGATCAGGGTCAGATCTTCGCCGTCGAGGCGCAATGGCACATCAGACGCAGCCGCGTGGCGGGAGACCTTGCTCTCGGCCGTAACGACGGTTTTTGCGGCATCCAGGTCAAAGGTCAAATCGATATCGCTAATCAGATACTCCGGCGCACGATAGTCGTGGCGGTATTTGGCTTGGGGCTGTTGTGTCATAAAAAACCTTTCGCATCTTGGGTAAAGTGTCGTCCCAGTCTATTCCCGTTGTGTCAATCGCGCTATGCAGAATCTTCATCTTTTCAATGTGAAACACGAAAACCGCTACATTTTGTTAACACGCGCGGCACGAAATGCCCTCGACCCGACGCAAAGCTTGTGGTGTGATCCATGTTCAATATATTAAACTAGGCCTCGCAAATGACCGTCAGCGTCGCCATCGCTCGCCATCGCGGGACAGAGCCGGGTAATAAAGGTATACTCCGCCTCCTTTTTCGCGTTGGTTTGGATGGAACGCTCCAGTGAGAGGATGCTACTGCGCACCATGACACAATTCACTTCTCCTGTACTGCACTCGCTGCTTGATACGGATGCCTACAAGCTGCACATGCAGCAGGCTGTCTTCCACCGCTACGGCGATGTGCATGTGGCGGCGGAGTTTCGCTGCCGCGGAGACGACCTTCTCGGCATTTATGCCGACGCGATCCGCGAGCAGGTGGAGTCCATGCGCGACCTGAGACTGCGGGATGATGAATATCACTGGTTGTCCACCCTTCCCTTTTTCCGCCAGGATTATCTCGACTGGCTGCGCGATTTTCGCTATGACCCGCGCCAGGTCACGGTCAGCAATGACAACGGCAAGCTGAACATTCGCCTTACCGGCCCGTGGCGTGAAGCCATCATGTGGGAAGTCCCGCTGCTGGCGGTGATAAGCGAGCTGGTCCATCGCTATCGTTCACCAGAGATGGGCGTCGATCAGGCGCTGAACACGCTGGAACATAAGCTAGGCGACTTCGCCAGCATGACCGCTGGCCTCGACATGAGCGCCTTCCGCCTGATGGACTTCGGCACCCGCCGTCGTTTTTCACGCGAAGTGCAAGAGGCCATTGTGCAACGTCTGCAGCAGGAGCCGTGGTTTGTCGGCACCAGCAATTACGATCTGGCTCGTCGTTTACATTTAACCCCGATGGGCACCCAGGCGCACGAATGGTTCCAGGCCCACCAGCAGATCAGCCCGAACCTCGCCAGCAGCCAGCGGGCGGCCCTTGCCGCCTGGCTGGAAGAGTATCCCGACCAGCTGGGCATCGCGCTGACCGACTGCATCACCATGGATGCGTTCCTGCGCGATTTTGGTCCGGAATTCGCTACCCGCTATCAGGGTTTGCGCCATGACTCCGGCGACCCGGTGGAATGGGGTGAAAAAGCCATCGCCCATTATCAGAAGCTGGGCATCGATCCGCTGAGCAAAGTGCTGGTCTTCTCCGATAATCTCGATCTCGCCAAAGCGGTCGATTTGTATCGCCACTTCGCCTCGCGGGTGAAATTGAGCTTTGGTATCGGCACCCGTTTAACCTGCGATCTGCCGCAGGTTAAACCGCTCAATATCGTGATTAAGCTGGTGGAATGTAACGGCAAACCGGTGGCGAAACTCTCCGACAGCCCGGGGAAAACCATCTGCCACGATAAGGCCTTCGTCCGCGCCCTGCGCGAGGCGTTCGACCTGCCGCCGATTAAAAAGGCGAGCTAATTCCCCTAAGGAGCCTTTCAGGCTCCTTTTTCTTTATTATTTATTGCCGAATTATCCGCTTATGATGCGAAATCTACTTGTCTGATGGAAGATGACAGGTAACATAGATATCCCCCCGCTGTAGGGGGAAGAGACTTTTTTATTGGACTACATAGAGAGATTATTATGAGCGTTGTGCCTGTAGCCGACGTACTCCAGGGCCGCGTTGCCGTTGACAGCGAAGTCACGGTCCGCGGATGGGTGCGTACCCGCCGAGATTCTAAAGCTGGCTTTTCATTCCTCGCCGTCTATGACGGTTCCTGCTTTGATCCTGTACAGGCCGTTATTAATAATTCTCTGCCCAATTACAATCAGGAAGTGCTGCGTCTGACCACCGGTTGCTCGGTGATTGTCACCGGTAAAGTCGTGGCTTCCCAGGGCCAGGGTCAAAGCTTTGAGATCCAGGCGACCAGCGTGGAAGTCACTGGCTGGGTGGAAGACCCGGACACCTACCCGATGGCGGCCAAGCGCCACAGCATCGAGTATCTGCGTGAAGTGGCGCACCTGCGTCCGCGCACCAACCTGATTGGTGCGGTAGCTCGCGTGCGTCATACCCTGGCGCAGGCGCTGCACCGTTTCTTCGACGAACAGGGCTTCTTCTGGGTTTCCACCCCACTGATCACCGCTTCCGATACCGAAGGCGCCGGCGAAATGTTCCGCGTGTCGACGCTGGATCTGGAAAACCTGCCGCGTAACGATCAGGGCAAAGTCGACTTCGATAAAGACTTCTTCGGTAAGGAATCGTTCCTGACCGTATCCGGCCAGCTGAACGGCGAGACCTATGCCTGTGCGCTGTCGAAAATTTACACCTTCGGCCCGACCTTCCGTGCCGAAAACTCCAACACCAGCCGTCACCTGGCGGAGTTCTGGATGCTGGAGCCGGAAGTCGCCTTCGCCAACCTGAATGATGTTGCAGGTCTGGCAGAAGCGATGCTCAAGTACGTCTTCAAGGCGGTACTGGAAGAGCGTGCGGATGACATGCAGTTCTTCGCCGAGCGCGTAGACAAAGACGCTATCGACCGTCTGCAGCGTTTCGTCTCCGCTGATTTTGCTCAGGTGGATTACACCGATGCCGTCACTATCCTGGAAAACTGCGGCAAGCAGTTTGAGAACCCGGTTTACTGGGGCGTGGATCTCTCCTCCGAGCACGAGCGTTATCTGGCTGAAGAACACTTCAAAGCGCCGGTCGTGGTGAAAAACTATCCGAAAGACATTAAGGCCTTCTACATGCGCCTTAACGAAGACGGTAAAACCGTCGCGGCAATGGACGTGCTGGCGCCGGGCATCGGCGAGATCATCGGTGGTTCCCAGCGTGAGGAGCGTCTCGACGTGCTGGACGCGCGTATGGCAGAGATGGGGCTCAACAAAGAAGACTACTGGTGGTATCGCGACCTGCGCCGCTACGGCACCGTACCGCACTCCGGCTTCGGTCTGGGCTTCGAACGTCTGATCGCTTACGTCACCGGCGTGCAGAACGTCCGCGATGTCATTCCGTTCCCGCGTACCCCGCGCAACGCGACATTCTAAATTTTTCTGACATAAACCTGAAAGGCCAGCGCAAGCTGGCCTTTTTTTATGTCAATTACTGTTAGCAAAATTCAACAAACTTAAACATCAAGGCCTGGAAATCACATTTATGTTACGCACTGTTTCGGTGCACACCGGTGATGCAGATCGCACTTTATGTTCATATCAGAGCAAAACCCCTGATAAATTTGCTCATTTTTTAACCATGCGCCGCACGTCTTGCCAAGACAGAGGCTGAATAAAAAGAAGACGAATTCAACACATAAAATGAACGAATTGCCGCTTATCCAAATTAATCATAAATAATTCATATAGATAGATAAGCAATGACGTTTTACCTCATCAGGTGGAACGGAATTTTGATTAAGTTCACAAAGTTCCCAAAAATACACATTTAGTTACATGATTTTTCGTTTTGTTACTCATATGAGATATTCGTAGCATTTTCCGGCTAGCGAAACGTTGTCGCGGATGGAAAGATGCCTTCAGACACCAAACTCTCATCAATGGTTCTGTAAGTTTTTATTGACAGAACTTATTGACGGCAGTGGCACGTGTTCATATAAAAAATATTAATGAGGGTAATAAATAATGATGAAGCGCAATATTCTGGCAGTGGTGATCCCTGCCCTGCTGGTAGCCGGTGCAGCCAACGCTGCAGAAATCTATAACAAAAACGGCAACAAACTGGACTTCTATGGGAAAATGGTCGGCGAGCACGTCTGGACCACCAATGGCGACACCAGCAGCGACGATACCACCTATGCCCGTATCGGCCTGAAAGGCGAAACTCAGATCAACGATCAGCTGACCGGTTACGGCCAGTGGGAATACAACATGGATGCGTCCAACGTTGAAGGTTCCCAACCGACGAAAACCCGTCTGGCGTTCGCGGGTCTGAAAGCGGGTGAATACGGTTCATTCGACTACGGCCGTAACTACGGCGCGATCTACGATGTCGAAGCAGCAACCGATATGCTGGTTGAATGGGGCGGCGACGGCTGGAACTACACCGACAACTACATGACCGGCCGTACCAACGGCGTGGCAACCTACCGTAACTCTGACTTCTTTGGTCTGGTTGACGGTCTGAGCTTCGCGCTGCAGTACCAGGGTAAAAACGACCACGACCGTGCGGTTCGCAAGCAGAATGGCGACGGCTTCAGCACCGCAGCCACCTACGCGTTCGACAACGGTATCGCACTGTCTGCAGGCTACTCCGGCTCCAACCGTAGCGTCGATCAGAAAGCTGACGGCAATGGCGACAAAGCCGAAGCCTGGGCAACCTCTGCAAAATATGACGCCAACAACGTCTATGCAGCGGTCATGTACTCTCAGACCTACAACATGACTCCGGAAGAAGATAACCACTTCGCGGGCAAAACCCAGAACTTTGAAGCTGTCGTACAGTATCAGTTCGACTTCGGCCTGCGTCCGTCCATCGGTTACGTGCAGACCAAAGGTAAAGACCTGCAGTCACGTGCTGGCTTCTCCGGCGGCGATGCGGATCTGGTTAAATACATCGAAGTGGGTACCTGGTACTACTTCAACAAGAACATGAACGTCTACGCTGCGTATAAATTCAACCAGCTGGACGACAACGATTACACCAAAGCGGCTGGCGTAGCCACCGACGACCAGGCGGCCGTGGGTATCGTTTACCAGTTCTAATCTGCAGTACACCCCTTCGTGATATGCCTTCAAAGCAGGACTTCGGTCCTGCTTTTCTGTATTCGTGAGGCAAAGATCGTATCTTTCGAAAACCTTCTCGCTTTTTGTCGCAAACGGTTGGCAATTCGTTATTCTCCCGTTAACCTGATAGCGGATTTCCCTTCAGTAATCACAATGGAACCTCGTCATGTTTGAGAACATTACCGCCGCCCCAGCCGACCCGATTTTAGGTCTGGCCGATCTGTTTCGTGCCGATGACCGCCCTGAAAAAATTAACCTCGGAATTGGTGTTTACAAGGATGAAACCGGTAAAACACCCGTTCTGACCAGCGTCAAGAAAGCAGAGCAGTACCTGCTGGAAAATGAAACGACTAAAAACTATCTGGGCATCGATGGTATTCCTGAATTTGGTCGCTGCACCCAGGAGCTGCTGTTCGGTAAAGGCAATGCGATTATCGCTGATAAACGCGCCCGCACTGCGCAGACCCCTGGCGGTACTGGCGCTCTGCGTGTCGCGGCTGACTTCCTCGCCAAAAACACCGACGTGAAACGCGTGTGGGTGAGCAACCCAAGCTGGCCGAACCACAAGAGCGTGTTTACCTCTGCCGGGCTGGAAGTGCGCGAATATACCTACTACGACGCCGCTAACCATGCGCTGGACTTTGAGGGTCTGCTGGCCAGCCTGACCGAAGCCCAGGCCGGCGACGTGGTGCTGTTCCACGGCTGCTGCCACAACCCGACCGGTATCGATCCGACGCTCGACCAGTGGCAGCAGCTGGCTCAGCTGTCAGTGGAAAAAGGCTGGCTCCCGCTGTTTGATTTCGCCTACCAGGGCTTTGCCCGCGGTCTGGAAGAAGATGCTGAAGGTCTGCGCGCCTTTGCTGCGCTGCACAAAGAGCTGCTGGTCGCCAGCTCCTACTCGAAAAACTTTGGCCTGTACAATGAGCGCGTCGGCGCCTGCACGCTGGTCGCCGCCGATCAGGAGACCGTTGACCGCGCATTCAGCCAGATGAAATCGGTGATCCGCGCCAACTACTCCAACCCGCCTGCGCATGGCGCCTCCGTGGTCGCCACCATTCTGAGCAACGATGCGCTGCGTGCGATCTGGGAGCAGGAGCTGACCGATATGCGCCAGCGCATCCAGCGTATGCGCCTGCTGTTCGTCAACACCCTGCAGGAGAAAGGCGCGAGCCGCGACTTCAGCTTTATCAGCCAGCAGAACGGCATGTTCTCATTCAGCGGCCTGACTAAAGAACAGGTGCTGCGCCTTCGTGAAGAGTTCGCCATCTATGCGGTTGCTTCCGGACGTATCAACGTGGCCGGGATGACGCCTGACAATATGGCGCCGCTGTGCGAAGCCATCGTCGCAGTACTGTAAGCGACAGCGTGCTCTAAGCGAGATAAAAGAAAAAGGCCGCAAATGCGGCCTTTTTTATGTGTTCGCGTCATGTCTGTTACCAGACCGGCATCTCATCCTGCAGGAACGGGTTGTTACGGCGTTCCTCACCCAGCGTCGACAGCGGACCATGGCCGGGAATAAAGGTCACGTCATCGCCCAGCGGCAACAGCTTATCCTTAATGGCCGCAATCAGCTGTCCATGGTCGCCGCGTGGAAAATCGCTGCGCCCCACCCCGCCTTTAAAAATCACGTCTCCGGAAATGAGCAATCGGGAAGCGTCATCGAAGAAGACCACGTGACCCGGCGTATGGCCCGGACAGTGCAGTACCTGCAGCGCCACATTCCCTACATTGACCACATCGCCTTCATTGAGCCAGCGATCCGGACGCAGCGGCTGGCAATCCTCCAGGCCGAACATCCGGCTTTGCGCCGGCAATCCTTCCAGCCAGAACTCATCTTCTTTTTCCGGACCAATAACCGGTACGCCATAATGCTGCGCCAGTTCCGCAGCGGCGCCGACGTGATCGAGGTGGCCATGCGTCAGCAGGATCTGCATCAGCGTGACGCCCGCCTCCGCCACCACCGCTTTGATACGTTCAGCATCGCCGCCAGGATCGACCAGCGCCGCCAGGCGGGTTTGTTCGCACCAGATGAGAGAACAGTTCTGCGCGAACGCGGTAACCGGAATAATACGATAGTTCATGACGCTCCTTTCGTTACCAGTGCCTTACGGGACCGGTATCAATATGCACAAAGTTACTACGTGGGTAATATCCTACACCACCTGCGCGCATAGATAACGCCGCTTTGCGAATATTGCTTAACGAAATACCTTCAATATGGAAATCCATTGCCTGCCCCTTGGTGTGATAGCTGTGTTTTGCCACACCACGGCTTCGTGCGCGAAGCTCATCATTGGTATCGAGGGAACGATAACCAGAAATAAGCTGGACAGGTTTGTTGGTGCCAAGCAATCCCTGCAACCGATAAAGATGATCGAACAGATTTGGATCGATGGACTTAATTTTATTCGCGCGGTAATCACGGAAAAAATGATTAAGTCTTGCTAATTCATCCTGAATATAGCCTCTGCCATCGAAAAACTCCGCCTTGAGCGATTCGCCGGTATGCAGGTTATTCAGCGTCAAAATACGCGGACGGGGGGTCGAGAGGGTGGCAAATGCCGGCGCAGGGAGAATGGCGGCAGCACCCAGCGCAACACCACCCAACGCCAGCAATCTGCGGCGATTAGCGTCAAATTTGTCCATGATAATCAGGTCTACAGTCAATGAATCGTTATATACTTTTTCCGCATCGCGCGAGGCTAACCGCCAGCTCGCCATCGCTCGCCACAGCCGTGATGCTGTCCGGCAAAGGAGAGCGTTCGCGCTGACCGCGCTACGCATTGAGCGGAATGATATGTATATGCACTTCTGGCGCACGAAAGGCACCTTACCGGGCATTATTGCCAACGTCAAGGCAGCCTCACCCCAGGAAAATCGGGCGCTGCAGAGGAGCAGCGCCCTTTTTTACCCAGTGCTAGGACAACAAAATTCATTGAACTACTTCATTTACCTGATTAATTGTTCAGCTTTCGTCAGAATTTGTGCACTGGATCGCGCGGTGAGATCGTAATTGTAAATATCTGTTCGATATTGTGTACGTCCATCAGCGTCCACAAAAGCCGTTAAGTAATATAAATTCACCGGTATATTTTGCCGAATATTGACATAGCGCGTGTCCCCTTGCTTCAGGGCATCGGAAATACGCGTGTCGTTCCAGCCCGCGTCCTGCAGCAACATATTGGCCAGCTCCGAGGCCTTATTGACGCGTACGCAGCCGGAGCTGAGCGCGCGAACATCTTTCTGGAACAGATTATGGTTCGGCGTATCGTGCAGATAAATAGCATCTGAACTCGGCATATTAAACTTGTAGCGGCCCAGTGAGTTACGCGCTCCAGGCGCCTGCTGAAAACGGAACGGTAAATTATTCTCGGTGATGGTCGACCAGTCGACCCGATAAGGATCGATGGTCTCTTTACTGTTCCAGCCGCGCATCACGGTGTAGCCATGCTGCTCCAGATAGCCTGGATTGTTACGCACCTTCGGCAGGATATCTTTGCGCGCCAGCGTCGGCGGCACGTTCCACGGTGGATTGACCACCACGTTGTTCAGCGCGCTGCTCATCATTGGCGTTTTGCGGTCCGGACGCCCGACGATCACCCGCGAGGCCAGCACCTGGCTGCCATCCTGGTAATAGACCAGCGAGAAAGCGGGAATATTCACCATAATGCCGGTCGACAGTTTGCCCGGTAGCAGGCGTAAACGCTGAATATTCAAGGCCAGCACCCCCGCACGCTGCGCGGAAGAGACGTTGAGCCAGTCGCGGGTGGACTGGCCAATGACGCCATCCGCACCCAGCCCCTGCATGGCCTGAAAGCGCTTAACCCCCTCCACCAGCTGGCGATCGTACACGCCGCGCGCCGCGGGTTTGCTCTTTTTCTTCGCCGACGGGCTCACCACATCGCCGGGCAGAACGATATTGGCGGTATTGTCCAGCATCCCGGTACGCTGGAGGATCTCGCGCAGGGCACCGATATCATTGCTCCATTCGCCGGGGCGCAGCGAGCCGCTACCGGTCATCTGCGGCCACGGGCGAGAATCAGCCACCAGCGCCAACAACGACTGGTGCATGGCCTCATACTGCGGATGATGCGGCGCCAGGCCAGCGATAAACGCTGGCAGGGAGCCATTGTCCAGCGCCAGCTGCCACTGGTTAATCACCG
Organism: Klebsiella sp. PK18; assembly: GCF_057784655.1. Lineage (NCBI taxonomy): Bacteria > Pseudomonadati > Pseudomonadota > Gammaproteobacteria > Enterobacterales > Enterobacteriaceae > Klebsiella > Klebsiella sp. PK18. The sequence goes on from NZ_CM173493.1 coordinate 3,623,702, forward strand.
ATAGCGGCGGGGTCGCCATCTTGTACGGCGTCGAGCTATATAGCCAGCGGGTCCCCTGGGTGGGGATGCCGCTGATAAAGTGCAAATAGCCCATCATGGCATCCGACAACACCACATCGCGCGCCATGCCGCTGACGGCGGGATCGGTCAGCAGGCTGACCCAGGTGGTAAACTGCGGCTGAAAACCGGCGATGGCGATCTCCGCCAGCTGCTGCTGGAACGCCTGCACCGCCTCGCGGTTCTCCCACATCGGTTTCATATCCCTGGCGGCGTACAGCGACACCAGCGGATTGATAAAGACAGGTTTGTACCCTGCCGGCAACAGCGCCTCGATCTGGGCGCGACTGTTTGCCGCCGCCTCCATCGACAGCGGCTGCTCACCGGCCAGCTTCGCGACCGCCGGCGATTGCCCATCGCTTTGCGTCAGCGCGACGGAAAGCTCTCCAGGCGTAGCGGAGCTATCACCAGGTACGACTTCAGGCTCTGCGGCCTGGACATTGAACAGCGGAGCAAATGCCAGTGCCAGGCTCAGGCTGAGCGCTGACAATGGACGACCATACCGTTTCTTTAGCAACATCCCTTGCCCCCTGTTGTCACACATTGCCGCCCACAAATTAGTGGGCTTTATCACAGTATATAAAGACGAAAAGGCTTTTGCCTTACCTAATGTAAAGAAGCTTAAAGATTATACCACCCAGACATACCAGGCTGGATAGCAAAAAGGGCAACTTAACGTTGCCCTTTTCAGCGCTTAGCCGCCAGAATTTAGCCGCAGCCTCAGGAGGCGTCGGCCGTTCCCGGCAGTGCTTCCGGTACCGGTGCGGCAAAACCGCGCAGGCCGACAACGTGTACGTGTTCGTGATTATTAAACACTTTACGCACCAGTTTATAGGTCGTGCCTTTTTCCGGGCTGATATTTTCCGGCGCCGCGATAATCAGCTGCATCTCCAGACGTTCGCACAGCTCGAACAACGTGGCGATGGAGCGGGCGTCGAGACGCGCCGCTTCATCGAGGAACAGCAGACGGCAAGGCGAGATATCCTTGCCGCGCAGGCGACGAGACTCATCTTCCCAGCTCTGCACCACCATTACCAGAATCGACATCCCGGTACCGATCGCTTCCCCGGTCGACAGCGCGCCGGACTCCGCGCGCAGCCAGCCGTCGGAGCCGCGGTTAACTTCCACTTCCATCTCCAGATAGTTGCGGTAGTCGAGTAGCTCTTCGCCGATGGTTTGCGGCGTGCGCTGCCCCATGTCGATCTGCGGGTTGAGGCGCTGATACAGCTTGGCCAGCGCTTCCGAGAAGGTCAGGCGATTGCTGTTAAACAGATCCTGATGTTGCTCATGCTGTTCAGACAGGACATCCAGCAGCGTCGAGTGGGTCTCGCGCACGTTGACGTTCAGACGCACGCTGTTGACCTGGCCGAACGACACGCTCTGCAGCCCCTGGTTGAGCATCCGGATACGGTTCTGCTCACGCTGAATGGTTTTGCGAATAATGTTCGCCACGCTGCGGGAACTGATCGCCAGCTTCTGTTCGCGGTTGGTCAGCTCTTCGGTCAGACGACTGAGCTCGATCTCCATCTGCTCGATCGCTTCCACCGGGTCATCGGTACGAATAATATCCTGACGGATACGCTCGCGCAGATGCTGATAGACGGCGACGAAGAACTGGATTTTGCGCTCCGGACGTTTCGGATCTTCCGAAATACGCAGCACGTCGCGCAGATGTTCGTTATCGGCGACCGCCAGACGCAGCGCACCGAGCGCCTTATCCGACATCGAACGCAGTTCGTCGGCAGAGAGATAGGCCAGTTCGCGGCGATGCAGACGACGTTCGACGCCATTGTCTTTCACCAGACGCATCACCGCGCACCAGCCCGCCTTGGCGCTGACAACCTGCTCACGCATTTCGCAGTAATCGCGTTCCAGCTTGCGCAGTTTACGGGTCAGGTTGTCCATTTCCGCTTCGCAGAAGGTCAACGCTTTTTCCAGCTGATTGCGACGGGAGCGGTTGTTGCTCAGCTGCGTGTGCAGCTCGTCACGACGCTGACGCGCGCGCTCTTCCGCCCCGGCATCGGCACGCACGCCGATATCCTGCAGCTCTTTATACAGATCGTTGAGCAGCTCTTTTTTGGTGTCATACGAGCTCTTCAGCGACGCCAGCACCTGGTTGTACTGGTTCAACTGCGCAACGTGGCTACGCATCGCTTCGCGCGCGCGGCTACGCTCAGATTCCGCTTGTTGCAGACGCTGGCGCAGCTTCTCGTTGAGATCGCTGTTGCCACTGAGCATCTCCGCCGAATCGGAGTAGCTGAAGTGGGCCCGGCGCTGCACGACTTCCGCCAGCGCAAAGGCCTGCTGACGCGCATCGCGCTGGGTTTGCTGCGCATAGGCGTAATCTTCTTTCAGCTGCTCAAACTGCTCCGGATCGCTCTGCAATACCGAGACGATCGGCTCCAGCTTCGCCAGCTGATTGCCATGCTGCTGAATAAAGCGCACTGCCTCCTGCGCTTCGTCCAGACGTTCCTGGATCTCGTCCACGCGGTCAGCCAGCGTATCATCCGCCAGCAGGTTCAGGCGCGGCAGCAGGCGGTTGAGCGCCGACACGCCCTCTTTCGCCTGCTCATACTGCACGCGGTTCTGTTGGTTATCGCTCTCATGGGCGTTCAGCGCACGCTCCAGCTCGCCGCGGCGGCTGTTAAGCTTGCGGATCTCTTCTTCCGGATCGTCCTCGAAAGCCACCGCCAGATGGCTGCCAATGAAGCGGCTGAAAGCCTGGTGAAGACGCTGGGTTTTCTGCACGTCGAACGACAGGGTCGCGAAACGCTCGGAGAGACTCTCACGCTCAGCATGCAGTGTTTCGATGCGATTTTCGCGCGCCGCGCGACCAAACAGCGGCAGCGTTGGGAAACGTGAATAACGCCACTGGCGGTCGGCAATCTTCACCACCACCGCTTTTTCCAGCTCGTCAACGCTGAACACGCTGTCGTCGAAGGACTGCGGATCGCCTTCGATCAGATACAGGTCTTCCGGACAATCTTCCAGCCCTTCGAGCTGCTCCGCCACCTGCGACAGATCCGGCACCACGATCGCATGGCGCGATGGGCCATACAGCGCGGAGAAGTACGGCGCATCTTCGAGGCTAACGTCGTCATAAATTTCCGACAACAGGACGCCGCCAAAGCGCTCCGCCAGCGCGTTCAGACGCGGGTCTTCAGAGCCGCCCGGCTGACTGAGTCGCTCGATCTCTTCGTCGATGGCACGCTTGCGGGCGCCGACCTCGTCACGTTCAACGATAGCCTCGCGCTCGCGCTCCAGCAGCTGCTGCAGGTATTCGGTGACCTCCTGGCCGGACTCAAACTGTTCGCCGCTCTGCTCGCACAGCTGGTTGAGGCTGTTTTGCGCCGCCAGCCAGATCGGCGCCCGGCGCATCAGCGTCTGGGTGCGCGACTGCAGTTGCTCCAGCTCCTGACGCAAGGTCATGCGCTGTTCCTGAGCGTTAGAGACGCTGTCGGCCAGCGACGCGATGCGCGCTTCCAGCTCCTGATGCAGCGTTTCCAGATCGTCGATATCGTAGCGTTTGCCCTGGCGTTTGCAGAACTCAGCCAGCTGACGCTCGGCGTCCTGCTGCTCGCGCAGACGCTGTTCCAGCTCGTTGAGACGGCTGCGCAGCCCCTGCGCCTGCTCGGCCTGATGGCGCTGGTTAACGCCGTCGCGCAGCAATTCGCGCGCCACGTCCCAGGCTTCATTACGCGCCAGCGGGCCGTTAATCGCCGCCACCAGCTGGTACGCCTGTTCGAACTGGCTGTGCGCGGTTTGCGCCACGCTCATTTTCTGTTCCAGCGACAGCATTTTCTCCGTCGCTTCCTGCTCTTTCGCCTGGAAGGTTTCCAGCCACTCGTCGGCGCTCTCAGGCGTCAGATCCGGCAGATGGCACAGCGCCTTCGCGCGCTCCAGCGCCTGCAGCGCCTGGTTATACTGAATGGCGCGGGTCTGCTGGACGTCGAGCGCCTGCTGATAGTCGGCGAGCTGGTTTTTCAGCTCATCCACTTCCAGTTCGGCGGCTTCGGCGCGGGCTTCGTTCTCTTCCTGCTGGTCGGCGGCTTCCGCCACCACTTCATTCTGCTCTTCCAGACGGATCTGCAGCTCGTCGAGATCCGCTTCGTAGCGCTCAATTTTTTCCTGCTGACGCAGGGCGGTCTGCACCAGGTTCAGGTGATCGCTGGCGGCCTGGTAATCGGCTTCCAGATCGCCCTCCGCGCCGTTGTGCTCCTGCAGCTCGCGCGCCATCTCGACGTGCTTATACTGCTCGGCCGCCAACTGCGAACGCGAGGTAAAGAGATCGCGACGATACTCCAGCGCCTTATCCAGGTGAATGCGCCGCTCGTTGGCGTGACGCATATAGTCCGCCGCCACGTAGTTGGTGGCTTCGCTGATCAGGTGTTTAAACAGATCGCGGTCAGACTGGGTTACGCGAATGGCTTCCAGCGTCATGCGGTTTTCCCGCAGCGCCGCTTCCATATCCTGGAACGCTTTACGCACGCCGCTGTTTTCCGGCAGCAGGTAGTCGCGCAGCGAGCGGGTAATGGTGCTGGAGATCCCGCCGTACAGCGAGGCCTCAATCAGGCGGTAGTATTTGCTACGATCGGAGGCGGAACGCAGACGACGCGCCACCACGCCCAGATCGAACATTAGCGAGTGATATTCGGTGATCGAGTTGAACTGTTTAAACTGGACGCCTTCCATCGCCTCGAGTTTGTCTTTCAGCTCATTGAGACTGACCACGCGCGCCTGACGATCGTTCAGCGTTTCGGTCAACAGCTGGGTCGGCAGGATAGAGGTCGGCAGCCCCTGAATGGCGAACGGCTTAATATCGACTTTACGATCGCGTCCGGCGACCTGCTGCAGGCGCACGCCGACCACCACGCGCTGGTGGCGGGAGTTGATCACATCAAGCACCGAGTAACACACCCCGGCGCGCAGCTTACCATGCAGGCCTTTATCGCGTGAGCCGCTGGTGGCCCCCGCTTCAGTGGTGTTACGGAAGTGCAGCAGGGTTAAATCCGGGATCAGCGCCGTGACGAAAGCCGCCATGGTCGTGGACTTACCCGCGCCGTTCCCCCCGGAGAGGGTGGTCACCAGTTCATCAAGATCAAAGGTCCGGGCAAAGAAACCGTTCCAGTTCACCAGCGTTAGCGAGCGAAACTTACCGCGTTCAATCATTACTCTTCCTCCCCGCTATCCGGCTGGTTTTCTTCATTCTCATCATTGAGCTGCAGGTGATTTTCCAGAGCCATCGCTTCCCCGTCGCGGATCAGGCGGCGCTGCGCCTCGCGCGGGTCGTCGCCGGCGCGCACATCGGCGCCAAAGCGGAATACCGATTCGGTAATGCGAAACTTGCTACTGTCATGGCCCATAAACCACACCATCCCCAGGCGGCGCAGGCGGTTAAGCGACGCGCGCATTTTTTCCTGCAGCTTCTGGCGGTCCAGATCCGAACCGGTGGAACGATTGTTCACCAGCTTCAGCAGCCTGGATTCATCCGCCAGGGTCAGCAGTTCGTCATAGAGCTCCTGCTGGGTGAAAATCCCTTCGTTTGCCAGGCGCTCCGGGCTGAGATAGAGATAGCAAAGAATTTTGCCCACCATCATATCCAGCTCCGACAGCACCGAGCGCGAAATCAGCGTGGTGGAGCGCGGGCGCAGATAGAAGAACCCTTCCGGTGCGCGGATCAACTCGACGTTATAGCGAGCGTAAAATTCTTCCAGGTAATCCTGGAAATCCATCAAAAATGCGTGATTATCCAGCTCGTCGAGACCGATATGACGGCCCGCGCGCAGGGCGCTGTCCAGCGCCGGAAATAACGGATTGGCCAACGCCTGCGCCAGCTTAACCGGCATCACTTGTTCAATATTTGTCAATGACATGCGCCTGTACCTTGGCTCCGTAATCATTAATCGGCTGCCATTTTGCCGGCAGTCCGGTGAAATCTGCCTGGGCGACGCCCAGCTGTACCGCCTGATCCACGACGATCCGCGCCACGTCGAAGTGACGTCCGCGCGGATACTGCGCCAGGAACTCCCGCGCCACCAGGCCGAGGTCCAGCGGTATTCCCTTCTCTTTATAGACCGCCAGCTGCGCTTCGATCAGCGCCGCCAGCTGCTCGCGAATTTCGTTAAACTCTTCAAATTCGAGATCCGCCGGCAGTTCGCCGGTGACCTCTTCATCGCGCAACGCCATCTCTTCATCGCGCATATCCAGCAGACGGTCGGCGTTGGCGTAAGTCAGCGCCCACGGTTCATCAAAATAGGTCTGTACCGACTGGCGCAGACGCTGGGCGAAGACGCGGTTCTTATCCATATCGATAGCGGTACGGATAAACTTATGCACATGGCGGTCGTAGCCGATCCACAGGTCAATCGCCTGCTGACCCCAGCTGACGATGCGGTCGAGTTTGCTTTGCAGGTCGAATACCAGCCGGTCGACAAAATGCAAATCGTCGCGCGCCATGGTCGAATCCTGAATGCGCAGCAGATTCGCCTGCAGTTTATCCCCCGCCGCATCCAGCGTATCCTGCAGTTCGCGCAGGGTGCCAGAGGTTTCCGACAGCAGCAGTTCACAGCTGGAAATCGCCGCGCGCCAGTCTTTATTTAACAACTGTGCGATATCGTCTTTCACCAGCTGCTGCTGCTCATCCATAATGCGCTGCGTCAGGTCGATGCTGTCGAAAATTTCCGCCACGGAATATTTCAGCGGAGCGAAAACATTGCGATGCCAGTGGAACTCATCCCCGCCCTCTTCTGCCGCATCCGCCGCACGCTTCAGCTCGCCAGCGACGATCGACAGCTGCATCGAGAGACGCAGCGTCGAGAATTCACGCTGACGGATATAGTAATCGGTGATCCCGATCCCCAACGGCGTCAGGCGATAGATCGCATTGCCTTCGGTAATTTCGCTGGTAAAGCGGTTCAGCAGACGCTGGCGCACCAAATCGTTGATCGCATTATTGGCGCGCTGGCTGATGGTTTCGCTGGTCTGCTCAAACGCATCACTGACGTGGCGGAACGCATCCACCAGTTCTCCCTCGCTCATTTCCCCTTCCAGCCGTTCGCCGTTCAGCGTGGCGACCGCCAGCAGAAAAGAGAGTCTGTCGACCGGCAGCGAGATAGAAAAATCATTTTTCCTGGCCCAGGCAACCAGTTCGGGGACTGTCTGGGAAAATTCACTCATACTTTATCCTTGCATCTGCGGCTATGAGCCTGGCTCTTAAGCGCGGTGACATGAATATAACGGCCCAGGCTGAGATACGGCTCCTGACGACAGTAGCGCGTTTCCAGCTCCAGCAGCGCCGCATAGCTGTCATGCTGTTGGCGTTTTTCACGCAGATAATCATGAAACACCCGCACGCCGGTTTTGCTGACAATCTGCCAGCCAATCTCTTCCAGCCAGTGATAAACCTGCTGCGGCTCACGCGGATAATCCGGCGACAGCGTGCGTTTTTTCTTTTTTGGCATGCCCAATTGTACGTAATCGAAATTACCGGCCACCATATTGTGCATCAGCAGGCCGTTAGCATTGTAGAACATCAACGACAGCCCACCGCCAGGACGCAGTGTCGACCACAGCGTACGCAGCACCTCCTGGGGCTCCGCCACCCACTCCAGCACCGCATGAAACAGTACCAGATCAACCGGGCTTTCCAAATGCTGCGCAATATCCTGAGCCGCGCATTGTACAAAATGCATGTTGTCGATCACACCTTTATCGACGGCCGCCTGGCGGGCGCGCGCCACCATTTCAGCGGAGAGATCGCACAGCGTCACGTGATGGCCCAGTTGCGCCACTTTAATGGCCGTTTGCCCTTCGCCGCCGCCGGCATCCAGCACCCTCAGCGGTCCCGGCCCCAGCTGCGCCAGCAGCGGTTCCAGATCCTGCCAGAGGATCGCCTGGCGCAGCTGACCTTTTGTGGTGCCGTAAATATTGCGCGAAAACTTTTCAGCAATGTCATCGAAATTGCGATCCTGCACGGGCGACTCCACAAGCCAACACAAAACCGCTATTTTGTCATACCCACGCCGAGAATGAAGCGATCTGTTATAAGATCCGAACATAACTTTGGTTATATGGTTAAAAAAGGAACCATCTGGCATGCTTTTCACGCTAAAAAAGATCGTCGGCGGTCTGCTGTTGCCGCTTCCCGCCCTGCTGTTGCTGATCGGGATCGGGATCGCGCTGTTATGGTTCAGCCGCTTTCAACGTACCGGCAAGCTATGCGTGAGCCTCGGCTGGCTGCTGCTGGCGCTGCTGAGCCTGCAACCGGTGGCCGACAGCCTGTTGAAACCGATTGAAGATAGCTACCCCACCTGGCGCGGCGAGCAGCCGGTGAGCTACGTGGTGGTGTTGGGCGGCGGCTATACCTGGAATCCGGAGTGGGCGCCAAGCTCTAATCTTATCAATAACAGCCTGCCGCGCCTGACGGAGGGCATTCGCCTGTGGCAGGCGAATCCCGGATCGAAAATGATCTTCACCGGCGCGGCGGCAAAAACCAACCCCGTCAGCACGGCGGAGGCCGGGGCGAGAGTCGCGGAGAGCCTCGGCGTACCACGCAGCGATATCATCGTGCTCGATCGGCCGAAAGATACAGAAGAGGAAGCGCAGGCGGTGAAGCGCGCCATCGGCGATGCGCCCTTCCTGCTGGTCACTTCGGCGTCACACCTGCCACGGGCGATGATTTTCTTTCGTCATGCCGGTCTGGATCCCCTGCCCGCGCCGGCAAATCAGTTAGCGGTGACCTCGCCGCTTAATCCGTGGGAGCGAGCCATCCCCTCCCCGGTATGGCTGATGCACAGCGACCGGGTCGGCTATGAAACCCTCGGTCGCGTCTGGCAATGGCTGAAAGGTGGCTCAGGCGAGCCAGGGCAGGAGTGATTTTGTCGCGAGGTCGAAACGGGCGCGGTCAAAGCGCCCGGTATTGACCAGATTATCCACCTCATCCCACAGCAGATAGAGCCAGCGCCGCCAGACAAAGGCCTCGGAAACTGGCGCCTGCTGCAGGTAGCGCCACAGCAACTGTTCCGCCTGGCCGCCTTCTGCAAGGCGGAACAGTTCATACTCGCGTGGCGCCCACAGCATCATCCCCGGGCCCACCATCGCCAGCAGCTGATCGCTGCGTGGGTCTTTCAGCATACTGCGCAAGGTGAAATTACCGTGTACCAGCACGGCATTGTCATTGAAATCGCGAAACAGCTCCGGAAGGCACTCGCGGGAGCGGAACAAAATACGCTTATCCTGCATCGTCAGGCCGGTATCCTGATACAGGTTCAGGGTGCTCCACAGCATCTCTACCCGCTGGCGGTACCAGTTCGACCACAGATTGTCCTGGGTATTGTCGACCATTCCTACGCAGCCGCCGCTGTCCTGACGATGCCAGGCGAGCAGCGCCTCGACGATTTGCTCCTGCAGTTGCTCCCAGCGCGCTGGTGTGCGCGTGGGGGCCTCCACCGGAACGCCGCGCAAGCGCTCAAGCAGCAGCACATCCGGCCCGGGATGCTCTTCATGCGTCATCACGCCGTAAACCACCGGCATGCGCACTGTACCACTGCGCGCGAGGGTGGAGATCTTCCATGCCAGTTGCCGCGCCACACCGGGCGTGGTGAAACTGCGCGCCAGCAGCGGCATCGGGTTTCCCTGCGCGTCGTACAGGGACCACAGCGCCGTAGCGGGTTTTTCACTGACACACTCCACCCGGCTCAGCTTTTCGCCAAGCAGGTGACTGAGTTCGGTTCGCAACTGTTCCATTGTCGATTACCCCTATGAACACTACTGGTTTCATAATGAGCGCCCGCACCTGGGTTGTCATCGAATAAGATCAAAAAGGGACAAAAAAAGCGAAAAACCGGCGGGGATATCCCCCCCTGCAAGGAGGGGACAGGGGATTAACGCAGTTCAGCGCGGACGCGCTCCAGATCTTCCGGGGTATCCACACCGGTGCCGGGCACTTCTGCCGCCACGGCAACATGGATTTTCTCGCCATACCACAGCACCCGCAGCTGCTCGAGCATTTCAATCTGCTCCAGCGGGCTCGGCGCCCAGCTAACATAGCGGCGAATAAAGCCAGCGCGGTAGCCATAAATGCCGATGTGACGCAGCAGGGAATCACCGATGGTCTCGCGGGAGTGAGCAAAGCGATCGCGATCCCAGGGTATGGTGGCACGGGAGAAATAAAGCGCATAACCTTGCGCATCCATCACCACTTTCACCGCATTTGGATTAAACGCCTCTTCCGCATCGTGGATCGGTACCGCCAGCGTCGCCATTCCACTGCTGCTGGACGCCAGATTCTCCGCCACCTGGCGGACGATCGCCGGGGGGATCATCGGCTCATCGCCCTGAATATTGACGATAATAGTGTCATCGCTGAACGCGCACTTCTCCACCACTTCCGCCAGCCGTTCGGTGCCGGACTGGTGATCGGCGCGGGTCATGCACACTTCACCACCCGCCGCTTCAACGGCGCTGGCTACGTCCGGATGATCGGTGGCGACAATAATGCGATCCGCGCCGGATTCGCGCGCGCGCTCCAGCACGTGGACAATCATCGGTTTGCCGTTAATGTCCTGCAGTGGTTTTCCCGGCAGGCGCGTAGAGGCGAAACGCGCAGGAATAATAACCACGAAACTCATGAGTGACTCTCTTCAACCGTTAGCGCTCGGGCCTCTGTCTCCAGCAGCACAGGAATACCATCGCGCAGCGGAAACGCCAGACTATCAAGTTTGCAAATAAGTTCTTGCTTATCCTGACTGTAATACAGCTTACCGTTACAGACCGGGCAGGCGATGATTTCAAGTAAACGGTGATCCATGTTTCCTCCTGATGGACCGGATAGATTTCACAGCAGCATATCACAGGAAGGTCGGCGCCGGGATCAATCGGCGTTGATTTCCCACCCCTGCTCCTGGCCGACAAACAGCCCTTCCGGCAAGCGTCGGCACAGGATCCGCTCCGCCGATTGCCATCGCGCGAAGTCGTTAATCGCCCGGCGCAGCCCCTGCTCAAGGCCACGGGTGATCTTCACCCCCTCCTCCAGCCACAGGGAGAAGATCTCCAGCTCCTGGCTTTTGCGATGTATTTTACTGTCCATCCGCCCAACCAGTTTTCCCTGGTGCAGCAGGGGCAGTACGAAGTAGCCATACTGCCGCTTCGGCGCTGGGGTATAGCACTCCAGGCGATAGCTGAAGTTGAAGAGTTGCTCCGCGCGTTTCCGATCCCAGACCACCGGGTCAAAAGGAGAGAGCACGGCGCTATGGCTGGCGATCAGCTTACCGCCAGGCGCTGACTCAAGCTGCGCCAGCGCGTCGCGATGCAACCACATCTCGCCGAGTGCTTCCACGTTAACCGGCACCACCAGGCCCTCTTCCTGCCAGGCAGCCAGCAGACCCGGTAGCGACGGCTGGCGCAAGCGATAGTAATCGGCCAGCCACTGGGGACGAAAGATACCGAGGCTGCGGGCGCTGTTGCGCAGCATGATGGCCTCTGCGTCTTCGCGGGACAGCGCGTCGCGTTCGTCATCCCAGTCCGGCATCACCCGCTGGGTTAAATCATACACGCGGTGAAAATTGCGTCGTTCCACCACCATCACTTCGCCGGCGGTAAACAGCCCTTCCAGATGGCGCTTATGCGGTTTCCACTCCCACCAGCCGCTGGCGCCTTTGCGCGGGTGGATAAAATCCGCCGAGCGAACCGGGCCGTTTTGCCCGATATGCGCCAGCAGCTCTGCAATACTCCCGGCATGCTCCTCCATCCACGCGCGATGGTATTTCCAGCCCATATTGTCGGGATTCAACATGCGATGGCGCACCAGGGCGAAATCGCTGCGCGGTAGAAAGCAGGCTTCATGCGCCCAGTATTCCATTAGCTCGCCGCTGCGCAACGACTCATCCAGCCAGTGCTGCGGATAGCTGCCGAGGCGGCTGAACAGCACCAGATAGGGGCTGCGGGCCACCACGTTGATGGTATCGATTTGCAGCAGCGACATCTGCTGGATGGTGGAAAGAATGTCTTTCGGGCGAGCGCGACGTCGGGGCTTCTTTAACAACCCCTGCGCCGCGAGATGGAGGTGGCGCGCCTCGTTAAGCGATAATTGCAATACCGACATGCAGGTTCTCCGTCAGGAATTCCAGCACAGCGGCGAGCAAAGCCGGCGCGTCAGTTAACGTTGCGCCAACGTCGCTAAGTCCGCAAGCAACCGCTGTGCGCGTTCATCGGCCATTATGGCGTCGACCGGTAAATACCACCAGTTTGCGGCGGCGAAATCGCGACATTTCACCGCGTCTTTCTCGGTCATTAGCAGCGTCTGCCCGGTGGTTACCAGGGCGGCGACATCGGCCTGGCTCAGCGCCTGATGGTCTGCCAGCGCCACGGTTTTGACCGGCTGGACGCCACAGCTTTCAAGGGTGGCGAAAAAGCGCGGCGGATGGCCGATGCCGGCCATCGCCACTACGTTCGTGAAAGTCGAGACATCGCGACGTTCGCCGGTAAGCAGGTTAACCGCCATCCCTGGACGCAGTTGCATCGGGATCTCCCCCGGACGCGCCACGCCGCCGTTGACGATAACCGCATCAACGCTTTGCAAGCGCGACGCCCGCTCGCGCATCGGCCCGGCAGGCAGCCACCAGCCGTTGCCAAAGCGGCGCACGCCGTCGATAACGACAATTTCTCTGTCCCGCGCCAGCTTATAGTGCTGCAACCCGTCGTCGGTCACGATAATCTGCAGATCGTGCGCGCTGAGCAGCGCTTTCACCGCGTCGCTGCGCAGCGGAGAAACCGCCACCGGCGCGCCGGTACGCTGATGAATTAACACCGGCTCATCACCCGCCTGCGCCGTACTGGTCCGGTCAGTTAATACCAGTGGGTAGCGGTCGGCTTTACCGCCGTAGCCGCGAGAGACCACCCCCACGCGAATACCGCGCTGCTGCAGCTGCTCCACCAGCCAGATCACCACCGGCGTTTTACCATTGCCGCCGGCGGTCAGGTTACCGACCACCACCACCGGCACCGGCGCGCGCCAGGCTTTTTGCCACCCCAGCTGATAGCTGAGGCGAATCACCGCGCTCACCAGGCCATACAGCCAGGAGAGCGGCAGCAGCAGGCGCCACAGCGGCGATTCCCCGGACCAGATGCGCGCGATCATTCGCCGAATTGCATCTTATGCAGCTGGGCGTACACGCCCTTATGCTCCAGCAGATCGTGGTGCGTTCCGCGTTCCACGATCCGCCCATCTTCAACCACCACGATTTCATCAGCCTGCTCAATGGTCGACAGACGGTGGGCGATAACCAGCGAGGTGCGGTTTTTCTGCAGCTCATCCAGCGCCGCCTGAATGGCTCGCTCGGACTCAGTATCCAGCGCCGAGGTGGCTTCATCAAGGATCAGGATCGGGCTGTTACGCAGCAGCGCACGGGCGATAGCAATACGCTGGCGCTGGCCACCGGACAGCATTACGCCATTTTCACCAATGATCGTATCCAGACCATTGTCCATCTTGTTGATGAAATCCATGGCGTAGGCCATTCGCGCGGCCTCTTCAATCTGCTCGCGGCTGTACTCTTCGGTACGGGCATAGGCGATGTTGTTGGCGACAGTATCGTTGAACAGATGCACGTTCTGTGAAACGAGTGCCACCTGGTCGCGCAGCGAGCTCAGCTTGTACTCGCGCAGGTCGTGACCATCCAGCAGGATCTGGCCGTCGTCAACATCGTAGAAGCGGGTGATCAGGCTGGCAATGGTCGATTTACCCGACCCTGAGCGCCCCACCAGCGCGACGGTTTTCCCTTCCGGGATATCGAGATTGATATTGCGCAGCGCGGCCACTTCGCGGCCCGGATAGGTGAACGTGACGTTCTCAAACTTGAGATTGCCTTTGGCCCGCTCAATGACCCGCGTACCTTCGTCTTTTTCCTGCTCGGAATCGAGGATCGCAAACAGCGTCTGGCACGCCGCCATCCCACGCTGGAACTGGGCATTGACGTTGGTCAGCGACTTCAGCGGGCGCATCAGCGCAATCATTGAGGAGAAGACCACGGTAATGGTCCCGGCGGTCAGGGTGTCCATTACGCTCGGGAAGCTGGCGGCATACAGGACAAAGGCCAGCGCCAGCGACGCGATAAGCTGAATGATCGGGTCGGAGATAGACGAGGCAGAAACCATCTTCATCCCCTGCAGACGCATTTTATTGCTGACCTTATCAAAACGTTTGGTTTCCACCTCCTGGCCACCAAACATCAGCACCTCTTTATGCCCTTTCAGCATCTGCTCAGCGCTGGTGGTGACCTGCCCCATCGTGTTCTGCATATTCTTACTGATATTACGAAAACGCTTGGAGACCACGCGGATTGCTACCGACACGATCGGCGCCAGTACGATCAGGATCAGCGACAGCTGCCAGCTGTAATAGAACATCATCACGAACAGGCCGATAATCGATGCACCTTCGCGGACCACGGTGATCAGCGCGCTGGAGGAAGATGAGGCGACCTGCTCAGAATCATAGGTAATGCGTGACAGCAGCGTCCCGGTAGACTGCTTGTCAAAGAAGGCCACCGGCATGCCCATCATGTGGCCGAACAGGCGACGACGCATGGTCATCACGACTTTGCCGGAAACCCAGGAGATACAATAGCTCGAGATGTAGCTGGTGATCCCACGCAGCACCATCAGCCCGATAACCACCAGCGGCATCCATAGCAGCACTGAGCGATCCGTTTTACCAAAACCATCATCCAATAACGGTTTAAGAAGCGATAACATGAAGGTGTCACTGCCCGCGTTAAGCACTAACGCCACCGCCGCGACGATTAGCCCGGCTTTAAACGGTGCAATAATCGGCCAAAGTCGGCGGAAGGTCTGCCACGTGGAGAGATCTTTATCGTTCTGCATTCAATAAACCAGCTTGTGTTGAAATAGCCGCATATTCTACCCGTTATCGGCGGGCGCGCCAAACCACTGATGATACCAACGTGGTAAAACTTGATCCCGTAAGCTATGGATTTGCCACCCTTCTGCGGAAAAAACCACCGTTATCTGTCCCTGCTGCGGCGTGGCGAACCAGCGATACCCCCGCTGGCGATAGCGCTGAACCACCTTGTACGAGGGCATCCGCCACGCATTGTAGCGCGAAGCGGATGCCAGCGCGGCCTCACCCTCTACCCGGTGGACCAGCAATTCGCTGGAGGAGGTGTTGCTACCGTGGTGGGGAACCTGGATAAGTGTAGACGTCAGATGCTGCCAGTAACGGCTGATCATCGCCTGCTCTGCCTGACGTTCTATATCGCCGGTGAGCAGGATGCTGGAGCGACCATCATCGATGCGCACCACGCAGGAGTGATTATTACCCTTTGCCGTGCTGCCCGGCAGCGGCCACAGGGCCTGGAAGTTGAGTCCCTGCCATTGCCAGCGCTCGCCGCGATGACACGGCAGATGACGCGCCCAGCCTAAAGGGCTGCGCACCCACGCCTGCGGCCATGCCTGTAGCACTGAATTAAGGCCGCCGCGATGATCCAGATGCTCGTGGCTTAGCACAATGCCCTGCAGCTGCAGATGATGCCAGCGCAGCCACGGGATAATCACCTGCTGACCGCTGTCGCCCTGCGGCCATGCTGGCCCGGTATCATAGAGGAGCGCCTTGCCGTGACGTTCGATAACCATCGCCAGCCCCTGCCCGACATCCAGCATCGTCACCCGCCATTCGTCCGCGGGAAACGGCCTCCAGAAGGGCCGCATCAGCAGGAACAGCACGCTCAGACACAGGGCCGGGAAATGCCGCCAGCTCTGAAAGCGCCAGCCCATCACCAGCAGCCACGGCAGGCTACTGATCCAGAGCCAGCGGGCGTCCAGCGGCAGCCAGCCGTCCGGTAAACGCCGTAATGCCCAGAACAGCAGCGCCAGCACGCGATCGGCCGCCAGCCAGAGCAGCGACTCCACCATCCCCGGTCCCGTGAGATGCAGCAGCATCGCGCCGAGAATAAGCGGCACCGCCAGCAGGGTCACTAAGGGTACCGCCAGCAAATTGGCGGCCATGGACGTCAGGCTGACGCCATGGAAGAGCAGGAGCTGGAGCGGCATCAGCAACAGCGTCACGCCAGCCTGCAAATGAACGAGGGCGAACAGTGCCTTCCATGGCCAGCGCCAGCGACCGGCAGGCAGCGGTACCCACTGAAACCAGAAGATCAGCCCCGCCACGGCGAAAGCGGATAGCCACAGGCTTTGCGACAGCACCGCCAGCGGGTCGGTAACGAGTATCGCCCCCAGACAGCAGAGCCACACCTGCCACGCCGTCCAGCGCTGGCCCGACAAGCGTAAGGCGCAGCACACGCCCAACCCTACGCAGGTGCGCAGCGCCGGCGGCTGCATGCCGGTCAGCCAGGCATAGCAGACGGCGCCGGCCAGCCCGGCCAGCAGCGGCAACCGCCAGCCGATCCAGCGGCCCGGGAGAATATACTGCACGCCGCGCAGCAGGAGCACGATAAGGGAAGCCGCGAGGGCGATATGGAGACCAGAGATGGCCATCAGATGGGAGGTGCCCGTGTTCTGCATCAGTACTTTAATCGCCGTCGGCAGGGCCAGCCGCTCCCCCATCCCCAGTCCCAGCATCACCGGATGCCAGGGATAAGTCTGCAGCCGTCGGGTCAGCGACGCCAGATAGCGGGCGCGCAGGCTGCAGCGGGGATCCAGCGCGGAAGCTGCGACAATTCCCCCGCTCAGCGGCCGGTGCTGCGCCAGCGCATAACGCTGGCTGTCGAAGCCCCCGTCGTTGAGCTGCCCGTGCACCGGGCGCAGGCGCAGCGTCATCAACCAGTGCTGACCCGCACAGGCGGGCGCAGGTGTAAGTTCCCCGTACAGCGTCACGCCCACCGGGGGAAACAGGTAGTGGCCCGCCAGGCGCACAATCTGACCACGGTGCAGGGCCTGGCCATCCGTCTCGCTGAGGATCACTTCCGCCTGCCGGATGGCGCCGGTAAGGTGCCGGGTCGGCCACAGCGCCTGATGCGCGCTCAATACTCCCCAGACCACCAGCAGAAGCGTCATCGCCACTCCGGCGACGGCCCTTCCACGCAGACGAATCAGCGCCAGCGCCAATGCGCTCGCGCCCGCCAGACTGCTCATGCCCGGCAAGACGGGTAGCCAGAGAAGCGGCAGCATCGCGATGATGGCGCATCCGGCAAGCCATGGTAGACGCATAAACACCTCCCTGTGAGCAGGCAGTGTTACGCAAAGCGACGGTGGCGTCCCGCCGCCGAATTCAGGCGTGCGTAGCGCCTTCCAGACAATCGTATCTGTTGCAGTCAGGCACAGTTTTTTTGCGAAGCTGGAGGTAAATCGCGGACACAAAAAAAGCACCCGCAGGTGCTTTTTTTATCATCAGGCAGGTTGCACGTCGTGCAACTTACTCTTCATAAATATTGGCGCGGTCACGTAATTCTTTCCCGGGCTTAAAGTGCGGAACGTACTTACCTTCCAGTTCGACTTTATCACCAGTTTTCGGGTTACGTCCGGTGCGAGGTGCTCGATAGTGCAGAGAGAAGCTGCCGAAACCGCGGATTTCAATGCGCTCACCTTGAGCAAGCGTTGAGGCCATATGTTCCAGCATTTCTTTAACAGCATCTTCCACCGCTTTCGCCGGAATGTGAGATTGCTGGCTGGCAAGTCTTTCAATCAATTCTGACTTGGTCATTATTCCTCCGGTTTCCTTCAAGGCAAAAATTAGCTAACAGCTTAAACAAGGGCGGCCGTAGCCGCCCTTTGTGCTTGATTACAGGACGAATCCTGCAATCTGTCAAGTAAACTCGTCACTATTCAGGTTGTTATTACCTGAATGACAAAGATTACTCGCCTTTCGCTGCTTTGAACGCTTCAGCCATAGCGTTGTTGGAGAAGTTCGCGTCTTCCTGCTTGTTCACGGTAGCGATAGCGTCTTTTTCTTCCGCTTCGTCTTTCGCACGTACAGACAGGCTCACTACGCGGTTCTTACGATCCACGCCGGTGAATTTCGCTTCAACTTCGTCGCCAACGCTCAGAACCAGAGTTGCGTCTTCAACGCGGTCACGGGATGCTTCAGAAGCACGCAGGTAACCTTCTACGCCGTCAGCCAGTTCTACGGTTGCGCCTTTAGCGTCAACTGCAGTGACTTTACCAACAACGATAGCGCCTTTCTTGTTCAGAGCAACGTAGTTGTTGAACGGATCTTCCGCGAGCTGTTTAACGCCCAGGGAGATACGCTCACGCTCTGCGTCAACCTGCAGAACAACTGCTGCGATTTCGTCGCCTTTTTTGTATTCACGAACTGCTTCTTCGCCTGCAACGTTCCAGGAGATGTCAGACAGGTGAACCAGGCCGTCGATGCCGCCGTCCAGGCCGATGAAGATACCGAAGTCAGTGATAGACTTGATTTTACCTTCAACACGGTCGCCCTTGTTGTGGGTTTCCGCGAACTGCTGCCATGGGTTAGATTTGCACTGCTTCAGACCCAGGGAGATACGACGACGCTCTTCGTCGATATCCAGAACCATCACTTCCACAACGTCGCCAACGTTAACAACTTTGGACGGGTGGATGTTTTTGTTGGTCCAATCCATTTCGGAAACGTGAACCAGGCCTTCAACGCCTTCTTCGATTTCAACGAAGCAGCCGTAGTCGGTCAGGTTGGTCACGCGACCGGTCAGTTTGGTACCTTCCGGATAACGTTTAGCGATAGCTACCCATGGATCTTCGCCCAGCTGTTTCAGGCCCAGGGATACACGGGTACGCTCGCGGTCGAACTTCAGCACTTTAACAGTGATTTCGTCGCCAACGTTTACGATTTCGCTCGGATGCTTAACGCGTTTCCAGGCCATATCGGTGATGTGCAGCAGGCCGTCAACGCCGCCCAGATCAACGAATGCACCGTAGTCAGTGAGGTTCTTAACGATACCTTTGACTTCCATGCCTTCCTGCAGGTTTTCCAGCAGCTGATCGCGCTCTGCGCTGTTTTCGGATTCGATAACGGCACGACGAGAAACAACAACGTTGTTACGCTTCTGGTCCAGCTTGATGACTTTGAACTCAAGCTCTTTGCCTTCCAGGTGCAGCGTGTCGCGCACCGGACGAACGTCTACCAGGGAACCCGGCAGGAACGCACGAATACCGTTCAGCTCAACAGTGAAGCCACCTTTAACTTTGCCGTTGATAACACCGGTAACAGTTTCAGCGTCTTCGTAAGCTTTTTCCAGCGTGATCCAAGCTTCGTGACGTTTAGCTTTCTCACGGGACAGCAGAGTTTCACCGAAGCCGTCTTCTACTGCATCCAGAGCAACGTCAACTTCGTCACCAACCTGGATTTCCAGCTCGCCCTGGGCGTTTTTGAACTGCTCAGCCGGGATGGCGGACTCAGATTTCAGACCGGCGTCAACCAGTACTACGTCTTTGTCGATAGCAACAACAACACCACGAACGATGGAACCCGGGCGGGTTTCGATTTCTTTTAAGGATTCTTCAAACAGTTGAGCAAAAGATTCAGTCATGTTTAATCTTCAGGTTAATATTAACGTCCACCTGGCTCCGTGCCGGATGGGGTTGTTTCACATACCCGCTGACCATCCATTGCCGCGGGGTACTGCTATAATTCGGAGGCTTCGGCGCGCTACCGGTTAAGGCTCACGCAACGGCCAATTTTTCGCGCGCATATTGTAGCGCTTTTTCAATCACTTGCTCAATGTTTAGTTCTGTTGAATCGAGAACTAATGCATCGGCAGCCGGGACAAGCGGCGCCACGGCGCGATTTCGGTCGCGATCGTCACGCTCTTTTATCTCGGACAAAAGACGTTCAAAGTTAACATCAAAGCCCTTTTCCTGCAACTGCCGCATGCGGCGATGCGCCCGCTCATCGGCCGAGGCATCAAGGAAAATTTTCACCGGCGCGTCCGGGAAAACCACCGTGCCCATATCGCGCCCGTCGGCGATGAGCCCCGGCAGTTCACGGAAAGCACGCTGGCGGCGCAGCAGCGCTTCGCGAACGCGGGGGAAAGCGGCCACTTTCGAGGCGGCATTGGCGACCTCCTGAGTGCGAATTTCGCCGCTGACATCTTCCCCTTCCAGCACCACTTCCAGGGTGCCGTCAGTAGAAATAAAGCGCACGTCAAGATGGGCCGCCAGGGGCACCAGCGCCTCTTCGGACTCTACGTCAACATGATGATGCAGCGCCGCCAGCGCCAGAACGCGGTAGATCGCGCCTGAATCTAACAGATGCCAGCCCAGCGCTTCCGCCATTGCCTTGCACAACGTACCTTTACCCGCACCGCCAGGCCCATCAATGGTGATTACCGGAATATTCGCCGTCATCTTTTTCTCCTTCAGCAAGGCGCATGGAATATAAACGCCGCGCATTATACGCATCAATACGCCGGAAAGTGAGCATTGCTTGTAAATTACGGACTACAGGAAATGAAAAGCAGAAGTTTTGCGCAATTATAGCGGGCTGACAGGACATCAGCCCGCGGGATGACAAAGTTTTACTCAGGCGAGGGTACTGATCCGCGCCAGTTGCTCAAAATAGTCCGGGAACGTTTTGGCCGTACATTTGGGATCAAGGATGGTCACCGGCGTATCAGACAGCGCCACCAGCGAGAAGCACATCGCCATCCGGTGGTCGTTATAGGTGCCAATTTCAGCATATTTCAACTTTGCCGGCGGGGTGATGCGAATATAATCTTCACCCTCTTCCACCTCGGCGCCTACTTTACGCAACTCGGTCGCCATGGCGAACAGACGGTCCGTCTCTTTGACCCGCCAGTTGTAGATATTGCGCAGCGTAGTGGTCCCTTGCGCGAACAGCGCGGCGGTGGCGATGGTCATCGCCGCGTCCGGGATATGGTTCATATCCATATCGATAGCCTTGAGCTCGCCGCGGGTGCAGGCGATAAAATCGTCGCCCCAGGTCACGGTAGCGCCCATTTTCTCCAGGACGTCGGCGAAACGGATATCGCCCTGCACACTGCCGCGGCCGATACCGGTGACTTTTACCGTGCCGCCCTTAATGGCGCCAGCGGCGAGGAAATACGAGGCCGAGGAAGCATCGCCTTCCACCAGGTAATCCCCTGGCGACTGATACTGCTGCTTGCCGCGCACCACAAAACGCTGATAAGACTGATTGTCCACCTCAACGCCGAAGGTTTTCATCAGGTGCAGCGTAATGTCGATATAGGGTTTCGACACCAGATCGCCCTTAATGGCGATCACGGTATCCTGCGGCGCCAGCGGCGCGGTCATCAGCAGCGCGGTCAGGAACTGACTGGAGACGCTGCCGTCAACCTCGACGTTCCCGCCCTGAAAACCGCCGCGCAGGCGCAGCGGTGGATAATTTTCCTGCTCAAGATAGTCGATCTGAGCGCCGCCCTGACGCAGGGCATCCACCAGATGGCCGATCGGGCGCTCTTTCATCCGCGGTTCGCCGGTCAGCACAATATCGTTGCTGCCAAGGCACAGGGCCGCCGCCAGCGGACGCATCGCGGTTCCGGCGTTGCCGAGGAATAGCTCCAGCGCCGCAGCAGCGCGCAGCGGGCCGCCGTTGCCGGTCACTTCGCAGCGGGTGCGGTCGGCAGACAGGGTATATTGAACCCCCAGCGCACTCAGGGCATTCAGCATATGGCGCACATCGTCGCTGTCCAGCAGGTTGGTCAGCACCGTCGTGCCGCGGGCCAGAGCGGCCAGCAGCAGCGCGCGGTTGGAGACGCTTTTCGAACCTGGCAGGTTCACGGTGCCCTCTACGCGTGCGATGGGTTGTAACGTCAGGGATTCCATCAAACTTCACTCTCAAACAAACAGAATAAAAACCCCGCAGACAGGCCGCGGGGAGGAAGAAAGAAACAGGCGATTAACCGTGGCGGCGTTCGAAGTCCAGCATAAAGTCGGTTAACGCCTTCACGCCGTCCAGCGGCATCGCATTGTAGATGGAGGCGCGCATGCCGCCCACCACGCGGTGGCCCTTCAGCGCGTGCAGCCCGGCGGCAAACGACTCTTCGAGGAACAGTTTGTCCAGTGCGCTGTCCGCCAGCTGGAACGGCACGTTCATGCGTGAGCGGTTGGCTTGCGCCACATCGTTACGGTAGAACCCGCTGTTATCGATAACGCCATAAAGCAGTTCGGCTTTCTGCTGGTTGATTTTATCCATCGCAGCGACGCCGCCCTGCTGTTTCAGCCACTTAAACACCAGACCAGCCAGATACCAGGCGAACGTCGGCGGCGTGTTAAACATCGAGTCGTTCTCGCTTAACACGGTATAGTCGAGGATCGACGGACAGGCCACGCTGGCTTTGCCCAGCAGATCTTCACGCACGATGACCAGCGTCAGCCCTGCCGGGCCAATATTTTTCTGCGCGCCGGCGTAGATTACACCGAAGCGGTTGACGTCAATTTCGCGGGACAGAATGGTGGAGGAGAAATCAGCAGCGACGATGACGTCGTCGCCGAAATTCGGCGTATCATCAATCGCGATACCGTCAATGGTTTCGTTCGGGCAGTAATGCAGATAGGCCGCGCCCGGCGTCAGCTGCCACTCGCTCATCGGCGTAACAGCTCGCTTGCCATCGACAGTGATTTTCGCGTCGATAACGTTCGGCGTGCAGTATTTCTTCGCCTCTTTGACCGCGCTGGCGGCCCAGTAGCCGGCGTCCACATAGTCAGCGACGTTTTTATCGCCGAGGATGTTCAGCGGGATCCCCGCGAACTGGCCGCGGCCGCCGCCGTGGCAGAACAAAACTTTATAGTTGGAAGGGATATTCAGCAGAGAGCGGAAGTCCTGTTCTGCCTCTTCTGCCACCTGGATAAACTCCTTACCACGGTGACTGATCTCCATGACCGACGTACCCAGACCGTGCCAGTCGCACAGTTCTTGCTGAGCCAGTTTGAGTACTTCCGCCGGCAGCATTGCCGGGCCCGAACTGAAGTTATAGACCTGAGCCATTTCCCCTCACCACGTTGCTATGTTGTTTTGCCCGCGAACCGCCGCGGGCATAAGTTATTCCTGTGGCTATCGGTTTTATCATTCAGTGACACGGTCCGCAATGGCTAAAACTCGCCGACGGTAAAACGCGGCCACCGTCACACAACAGAATCTATCGGCTTGACGTAATAAAACCGACATATTTGCTGTCAGGTGAGTCGTTTCGCTCGGCTGGCCTTCGACCATTCTGCATTTGCGCAGCGGGAACATATTCGCTTTTCTCCCGCCTGCATCGCCATCACGATGCTGCAGCGTACGCAGGCATAGATCCCCTCCTGCGGAATCGTGGTGTAACGCGCAGTACAGTGGGTAGGCAGGATAGACAACCCCGCTCTGACCTCTTCATCCGGATAATAAAACACGCTGATCTGCCCGTTGGTTTCAAGGATCGCCAGCCGGACCTGGCCAAGCTGCTCGACGCTGTTGACCCGCAGCTCCATAAAGAATTCGAATTCGGTCATGTTTTCCGCATGCAGCTTCTCCCACGCCAACTGCCCCTCCTCGACCACCACGATAGGTTTACCTTCCAGGAGATCCTCCAGCTTTTCGCTGTGCCCCATCAGCCACATGATGCCGCGATACAGCAGCGCCAGCGTGATGAAGACCACCAGCACCGGCAGTAGCGGTACATCGTCATAAAACGCCACGTCCCCTGCCGCCGAACCGAGGGTCAGAATAATCAACACCTCGAACAGCGACATCTGCCGCACGCCGCGCCGTCCGGTAATCTTGAGGAAAATAAAGACCAGAACGAAGGTATAGAGGCTGCGCAACGCCACCTCGGCAAGAAACTCCACCGGCACTTTATCGAGCGCCATCCGCTGCCAGTCAAAGGCTTTCATCTATCATCTCCCTGTGGGTCATAAGTTGCCTCTAAGCATAGCCAGATGATGGAGATAGCACCTGTCAGATAAAAGCCGTATCATTGCGCGCTTTCCGTACGACAAAAGTGATCGCCATGACCCAAACGTTTATTCCCGGCAAAGATGCCGCCCTGGAAGATTCCATCGCTCGCTTCCAGCAGAAATTGCTCGACCTCGGATTTGATATCGAAGAGGCCTCGTGGCTGAACCCGGTGCCGCACGTGTGGTCCGTTCACATTCGCGATAAAGAATGCGCGCTGTGCTTTACCAATGGTAAAGGCGCCACCAAAAAGGCAGCCCTGGCCTCCGCGCTGGGCGAATATTTCGAGCGCCTGTCCACCAACTATTTCTTCGCTGACTTCTGGTTAGGCGACACTATCGCTAATGGCCCGTTTGTTCACTACCCGAACGAAAAGTGGTTCCCGCTGACCGAAAACGACGATGTCCCGGAAGGTCTGCTGGATGCCCGTCTGCTCGCGTTCTACGATCCGGACGATCAGCTGACCGCCAGCATGCTGGTGGATCTGCAGTCGGGGAACGATGAGCGCGGCGTATGCGGCCTGCCCTTTACCCGCCAGTCCGACGGCGAAACCGTCTATATTCCGATGAATATCGTTGGCAACTTGTACGTATCCAACGGTATGTCTGCAGGGAATACCCCGAATGAAGCACGTGTGCAGGGCCTGTCAGAGGTCTTTGAACGTCACATAAAAAACCGCATCATCGCAGAGAGCATCAGTCTGCCGGAGATCCCGGCGGAAGTCATGGCGCGCTATCCTGGCGTCGTGGAGTCGATCGCAAAACTTGAAGCCGAAGGCTTCCCGATTTTCGCCTACGATGGTTCGCTGGGCGGCAAATACCCGGTTATCTGCGTCGTGCTGTTTAACCCGACTAACGGCACCTGCTTCGCTTCCTTTGGCGCCCACCCGGACTTCGGCGTGGCGCTGGAGCGTACGGTCACAGAACTGCTGCAGGGTCGCAGCCTGAAAGACCTTGATGTCTTTACGCCGCCGACCTTTGATGACGAAGAAGTCGCCGAGCACGCGAACCTCGAAACCCACTTCATCGACTCCAGCGGCCTGATCTCCTGGGATATGTTCAAGCAGGATGCCGACTATCCGTTCGTTGACTGGAGTTTCTCCGGCACCACCGAAGAAGAGTTCGCCACCCTGATGGCCATCTTCAAGGCCGAAGATAAAGAAGTGTACATTGCCGACTACGAGCATCTGGGCGTTTACGCCTGCCGTATCATCGTTCCGGGCATGTCGGATATTTATCCGGCAGAAGACCTGTGGCTGGCAAACAACAGCATGGGCGCCCATCTGCGGGACACCATTCTGTCTCTGCCGGGCAGCGAGTGGGAAAAAGAAGATTATCTGGCGCTCATCGAACAAATGGATGACGAAGGCCTGGATGATTTCACCCGCGTTCGCGAACCGCTGGGCCTTGCCACCGGGAAAGACAACGGCTGGTATACCCTGCGCGTCGGCGAGCTGAAAGCGATGCTGGCCCTGGCTGGCGGCGATCTGGAACAGGCGCTGATCTGGACCGAATGGACCATGGAATTCAATGCCTCTGTCTTCAGCCCTGAGCGCGCAAACTACTATCGCTGCCTGCAGACCCTGCTGCTGCTGAGCCAGGAAGAGGAGCGTCAGCCGCTGCAGTATCTGAACGCCTTCATCCGTATGTATGGCGCCGATGCGGTCGAAGCCGCCAGCGCTGCGCTGAGCGGCGAAGCCCCGTTCTATGGCCTTCAGGCTGTCGACAGCGATCTGCAAGCCTTCCCGGCTCATCAGTCGCTGCTGAAAGCGTATGAAAAGCTGCAGCGGGCGAAAGCGGCGTTCTGGGCAAAATAAGCCCCCATTACGCCAACATGCTTGCCAACAACGGAGCCCGATGCGGCTCCGTTATTTTAACCTGGCGAGGGAGCCACTATAGTTTGTAGTTGTAAAGTTAATTAATAGTAAATATCGCACTTATATCATTTACCAATTGTTAATTTAAAATAAAATACTCCATTTTAATTAACTCAAATACTGGGGCAAAAACGAAAAAATTCAACATAACTTATAAATTTTAAAATTTATTTTCCATAAAAAATTCAAATAGTTAAGCATCAAACAAGCAAAAACCACACACTAAAAAGGCATATAGTTCCGGTGAGATATGATCTATATCAATTTCCCTTCTATAATGCTTTGTTAGTATCTCACCGCCAACTTATATAAAGAGAGAGTTAGTGTGAAAGCTGACAACCCTTTTGATCTTTTGCTCCCTGCCGCGATGGCGAAAGTCGCCGAAGAAGCAGGTGTCTATAAAGCAACGAAGCATCCGATGAAGACCTTTTATCTGGCGATCACCGCTGGCGTTTTCATCTCCATCGCTTTCGTATTCTATATCACCGCGACCACCGGCACTGCCGCGATGCCTTTTGGGATTGCCAAGCTTATCGGTGGGGTCTGTTTTTCCCTGGGTCTGATTCTGTGCGTTATCTGCGGCGCTGACCTCTTTACCTCTACTGTGCTGATCGTGGTGGCGAAAGCCAGCGGTCGAATCACCTGGGGGCAACTGGCAAAAAACTGGCTCAACGTCTATTTTGGTAACCTGGTGGGCGCACTGCTGTTTGTGCTGCTGATGTGGTTATCAGGCGAATATATGACTGCCAACGGCGGTTGGGGGCTAAACGTCCTGCAGACCGCTGACCACAAATTGCACCATACTTTTGTGGAGGCCGTGAGCCTGGGTATCCTCGCTAACCTGATGGTTTGTCTCGCCGTATGGATGAGCTATTCCGGTCGTAGCCTGATGGATAAAGCGATGATCATGGTCCTGCCGGTAGCGATGTTTGTTGCCAGCGGCTTTGAGCACAGCATCGCCAACATGTTTATGATCCCGATGGGTATCGTAATCCGCAATTTTGCGAGCCCGGAATTCTGGACCGCTATCGGTTCAACTCCGGAAAGTTTCTCACACTTGACCGTTATGAACTTCATCACTGATAACCTGATTCCGGTGACTATCGGGAACATTATCGGCGGAGGTTTGCTGGTCGGGTTGACATACTGGGTCATTTACCTGCGTGGCAACGACCATCACTAAGGGTTGTTTCAGGCAGTAAATAAAAAATCCACTTAAGAAGGTAGGTGTTACATGTCCGAGCTTAATGAAAAGTTAGCCACAGCCTGGGAAGGTTTTGCGAAAGGTGACTGGCAGAATGAAGTCAACGTCCGTGACTTTATTCAGAAAAACTACACCCCATATGAAGGCGACGAATCCTTCCTGGCTGGCGCAACTGAAGCGACCACCAAGCTGTGGGACACCGTAATGGAAGGTGTAAAACAGGAAAACCGCACTCACGCGCCTGTTGATTTTGACACTGCCCTGGCTTCCACCATCACCTCTCACGACGCTGGCTATATCGAGAAAGGTCTGGAAAAAATCGTTGGTCTGCAGACCGAAGCGCCGCTGAAACGTGCGATCATCCCGTTCGGTGGTATTAAAATGGTTGAAGGTTCCTGCAAAGCGTACAATCGCGAGCTGGATCCGATGCTGAAAAAAATCTTTACCGAGTACCGTAAAACCCACAACCAGGGCGTATTTGATGTTTACACCAAAGACATCCTGAACTGCCGTAAATCCGGCGTGCTGACCGGTCTGCCGGATGCTTACGGCCGTGGTCGTATCATCGGTGACTACCGTCGCGTTGCGCTGTACGGTATCGACTTCCTGATGAAAGACAAATACGCTCAGTTCCAGTCTCTGCAAGAAAAACTGGAAAGCGGCGAAGATCTGGAAGCGACCATCCGTCTGCGTGAAGAGATCTCTGAACAACACCGTGCACTGGGTCAGATCAAAGAGATGGCGGCTAAATATGGCTACGACATCTCCGGTCCGGCAACGACTGCTCAGGAAGCTATCCAGTGGACCTACTTCGGTTACCTGGCTGCCGTGAAATCTCAGAACGGCGCAGCAATGTCCTTCGGTCGTACCTCCAGCTTCCTGGATATCTACATCGAACGTGACCTGCAGGCCGGTAAAATCACCGAGCAAGACGCGCAGGAAATGGTTGACCACCTGGTCATGAAACTGCGTATGGTTCGCTTCCTGCGTACCCCGGAATATGATGAACTGTTCTCCGGCGACCCGATTTGGGCAACAGAATCCATCGGCGGTATGGGTGTTGACGGCCGTACTCTGGTCACCAAAAACAGCTTCCGCTTCCTGAACACCCTGTACACCATGGGGCCGTCTCCGGAGCCGAACATTACTATCCTGTGGTCTGAAAAACTGCCACTGAGCTTCAAGAAATTCGCGGCTAAAGTGTCCATCGATACCTCTTCTCTGCAGTATGAGAACGATGACCTGATGCGTCCGGACTTCAACAACGACGACTACGCTATCGCATGCTGCGTAAGCCCGATGGTTGTTGGTAAGCAAATGCAGTTCTTCGGTGCTCGTGCTAACCTCGCGAAAACCATGCTGTACGCTATCAACGGCGGCGTGGATGAAAAACTGAAAATGCAGGTAGGTCCGAAATCTGAACCGATCAAAGGCGACGTCCTGAACTTCGACGAAGTCATGGATCGCATGGATCACTTCATGGACTGGCTGGCGAAACAGTATGTCACCGCGCTGAACATCATCCACTACATGCACGACAAGTACAGCTACGAAGCCTCTCTGATGGCGCTGCACGACCGTGACGTTATCCGCACCATGGCGTGTGGTATCGCTGGTCTGTCCGTTGCTGCTGACTCCCTGTCTGCTATCAAATATGCGAAAGTTAAACCGATTCGTGACGAAGACGGTCTGGCTATCGACTTCGAAATCGAAGGCGAATACCCGCAGTTTGGTAACAACGATGCTCGCGTCGATGACATGGCCGTTGACCTGGTTGAACGTTTCATGAAGAAAATTCAGAAACTGCACACCTACCGCAACGCTATCCCGACTCAGTCTGTTCTGACCATCACCTCTAACGTGGTATATGGTAAGAAAACCGGTAACACCCCAGACGGTCGTCGCGCTGGCGCGCCGTTCGGACCAGGTGCTAACCCGATGCACGGTCGTGACCAGAAAGGTGCTGTTGCCTCACTGACTTCCGTTGCTAAACTGCCGTTTGCTTACGCGAAAGATGGTATCTCTTACACCTTCTCTATCGTGCCGAACGCGCTGGGTAAAGATGACGAAGTTCGTAAGACCAACCTGGCCGGTCTGATGGATGGTTACTTCCACCACGAAGCGTCCATCGAAGGTGGCCAGCACCTGAACGTGAACGTCATGAACCGCGAAATGCTGCTCGACGCGATGGAAAACCCGGAAAAATATCCGCAGCTGACCATCCGCGTATCTGGCTACGCCGTACGTTTTAACTCCCTGACCAAAGAACAGCAGCAGGACGTTATTACCCGTACCTTCACTCAGACCATGTAATTCCCAGTCTGACTGAAAAAGCGTACAATAAAGGCCCCACATCAGTGGGGCCTTTTTAACAAGTGATCCCCGCCCCAGCCTGCTTTGCCAGTTATCTATACTTTGGGTACCTGTCAAAACAGACTCGACGCAGCCGCTGAGCTGTGCACCAACACGGCCCCGGATGGGCCACATCTGGAGAAAACACCGCAATGTCAGTTATTGGTCGCATTCACTCCTTTGAATCCTGTGGCACCGTTGATGGCCCGGGCATCCGCTTTATTACCTTTTTCCAGGGCTGCCTGATGCGCTGCCTGTACTGCCATAACCGTGACACCTGGGATACCCACGGCGGCAAAGAAATCACCGTTGAAGAGTTAATGAAAGAGGTAGTGACCTATCGTCACTTTATGAATGCCTCCGGCGGCGGCGTCACGGCATCAGGCGGCGAAGCGATCCTGCAGGCGGAGTTTGTTCGCGACTGGTTCCGCGCCTGTAAAAAGGAAGGTATTCATACCTGTCTCGATACCAACGGCTTTGTCCGTCGCTACGATCCGGTTATCGACGAACTGCTGGAGGTGACTGACCTGGTCATGCTGGATCTTAAGCAGATGAACGATGAGATCCACCAGAACCTGGTCGGCGTTTCCAACCACCGCACCCTTGAGTTTGCCCAGTATCTGGCGAAAAAGAATATCAATGTCTGGATCCGCTACGTCGTGGTTCCGGGCTGGTCAGACGATGATGACTCCGCGCACCGCCTGGGCGAATTTACCCGCGATATGGGCAACGTCGAGAAAATTGAACTGCTGCCCTACCATGAGCTGGGCAAACACAAATGGGTAGCGATGGGCGAAGAGTACAAGCTGGACGGCGTTCATCCGCCGAAAAAAGAGACCATGGAGCGGGTGAAAGGCATTCTTGAGCAGTATGGTCACAAGGTGATGTACTAAGAGCCTCATCAGGGTCGGTGGTGCGCTTACGCCGGCCCGAAGCGACACTGGAAATCATTCCAGCCCCGCCGTTGATCCTCATGAAAAGCGCAATGCCGTCTCTCTGCAGTGGAAAACATGCGATAGAAACAGATGACGTGCAGCCTTCGCTGCACGTCAGAATGGTTATGCGTGCGCCACCGGCGTCGGATGATGCCCGGCTTTACGCAGCAGGGTCAGCAGATAGATAAACGACACGCTGGCGATCATGATAAATAACAGATTGTCTGAGAAATTCTGCATCAGCATTGCTGTCAGGGTCGGGCCCAGCAGACTGCCGATGGTATAACTCATCAGCAGCGCCTGATTCATCGCCACCAGTTGGTGATGTTCGACTTTTTCGCAGGCCCAGGCCATCGCCACCGGATACAGCGTGAAACCGGATGCCCCAAGCACAAACAGCGCCGGGGCCATTGCCGCCTGACTCAGCATCGCCATACAGCCCAGAATGACCACAAAGACCTGCACCCGCAGCACCAGCAGACGGCCATAGCGGTCAGCCAGGCGCCCTACCGGCCACTGGCCGAGGATCCCCGCGCTCACCATCACCGCCATCCAGAAGCCAATGCCGGAGTCGCTCACACCCTGATGGTTCAGCCACAGCGGCATCAGGCCATACAGCGAACCGAGGACAATCCCCGAGATAATACAGCCATTGACCCCGTGGCGCGCCTGGCGCAGCTTCAGCATTGGCCAGATACGAACTGTTTCGTGCGGCTCTTCAGCCTGTCCCATAATACGGGTGAACAGCAGCGGCAGGATCGCCGCCAGCGCCAGGCCAGTCACCCACGGCAGGACGCTCATTAAATCGGTAGGTAACTTACTGACCATCAGCTGGCCCAGTACGGTACCGACATAATAGACCATCATGTACGCCGCCAGCAGACGGCCGCGGCTGCGGGAAGTCCCGCTGCAGACTAGCGCGCTTTCCACCACCACCCAAATCATCGCGCAGCCTACGCCAGCGATAAACCGCCAGCTCAGCCACGTCCAGAAGCCAACGGTGATCCCCAGCCCTACGCAGCCGACGGCGAAAATTAACGACGCGAGATAATAGCTGCGGTTAAACCCAAGGCGCTTAATCACCCAACCAGCCAGCAACGTACCGGCCAGGTTGCCGGTAAAATAGGATGACCCCACCATGCCGACCTGCCAGGTTGGCATATTTTCATGGGCGAGCCAGAGCGGGACGAGCGTATTCAGCACCGCTATCGCCAGGGTCAATAAAAGCAGGCCACAGAGCAGCATTTGCACTGGCCGGGTGTAGATGGTCATGGGTAAAAAACCGTGAGGAATGTTCAGATCGCGAGCGCATCATGCCACCGCTAAAAACATTGTCAATCCACCTGAAATCAGGCGTGATGCGGTTTTGCAGGCTACGATAGAAGTTTTTTATCCACAGAATGGGTAAAGGTGAGGCAACAGATAATACACTGTTGTTTTTCTTAATTTATTAATAAATGTCGACGTTGATTTCAGTTGAAAAATTTCATCTATCGACAGCACGTTTTCATCATGCCGGCGTATGACCGCCGGCATGATGACGCCGATTAACTGGCGATAGCCATCCCCACGGTCATATGCAGACCATAGAATACGCCGCGGCCAATCATCTCTCCCGCCAGCACCAGAACAAACGCCAGGCTAAGCAGCGAGACCGCCGGCTTGCGGCCGCGGATCTGCGGCACGCACCAGCAGGCCAGGGCCAGCGCCAGCAGCACCATACGCCAGGCCATAAGCAACCCATAATCCGGCACCAGAGCGGAGGCCTGCTGGATTGAACTGCGGATAGTGGCGAGTTCACTCCCCTGCATCAGGACCACGACAATACTCGCCAGCAGCGCCAACAAAGTAACCACCGGCAGCAAGCGCAGCGCCCAACCGTCAACGCCTGCCACGCGCAGCAGCAGGTAGCCCAGCAGCGGACCGCCGATAAACAGCGTCAGGAAGAAGCTCAGCGGCGTCCAGACGGTGTACCAGGTCGGCACCGTGTCGATGGTGTTGTATACCCGCACCATCATCCAGACGAAGATCACGCCCAGCACCATGGTGACTATCAGCCACAGGCTACGCAGGCCGGCAGGCAGTTTTTTACACACGGCCAGTAGCCAGCCAATCCCGCCGACGGCGAAGAAGATCGCCCCGCTGGCTATCTCATTACTCAGCGACGAGGCTCCCACGCGATTCAGCGAGTTAAAGGCCCGTAGCGGCGAACCGAGGTGCATTGTCGAGGCGATAAACCCGATCCCCATCAATACCCACAGGCCAAACATACTCCCAACCACGCGCTGCTCCTGCTCGCGAGAAAGATTGCCCGTCATCAGCGCCAGGGCCATGACGATAAACCCGCCCGCGACGCACTGGCCGAAGACAGTAAAGATCATCAGCGGCCATTCATGCCATCCGTTTCCCATCTCACACCTCCTTCGGATTCGCCAGGTAACCGGTGGTATCGCCACACGGCCGGGCATTGGCGTTAGGTTTAATAACGATACTCGGCCTGGTAAAGTGCGCCGACGGCAGCGGGGCTACCGCGGCCAGCTGGCCATGCTTAGCGCGCAGCTCGGCAATCGGCCCGAAATCAAGCGCCCGCAGCGGGCAGGACTCGACGCAGATCGGCTTTTTCCCCTCGGCGACGCGCTCATGGCAACCGTCGCACTTGGTCATGTGGCCCTTGTCGGCGTTGTACTGCGGGGCGCCGTACGGGCAGGCCATATGGCAGTAACGGCAGCCAATGCACACCTCTTCGTTGACCACGACAAAACCATCTTCACGCTTGTGCATTGCCCCGCTCGGACAGACCTTGGTGCAGGCCGGATCTTCGCAGTGGTTACAGGCGATGGAGAGGTAATAAGCAAAAACGTTCTGATTCCAGACACCGTTATCCTCCTGCCAGTCGCCACCGGCATACTCATAGATGCGGCGGAAGCTGACCTCCGGGGTCAGGTTCTTGTAATCCTTACAGGCCAGTTCGCAGGTCTTGCAACCGGTGCAACGGGCGGAATCAATAAAAAATCCATACTGAGTTGTCATCGGTTACTCCTTACAGCTTCTCAACCTGGACGAGGTTGGTATGCGACGGGTTCCCCTTCGCCAGCGGCGACGGACGCTGGGTGGTCAGCACGTTAATGCTGCCCGCCTGATCCACCCGTGAAGCGTCCGGGTTATACCAGGCCCCTTCCCCCAGCGCGACAACGCCCGGCATCATGCGCGGCGTCACCTTCGCTTCAATATGCACTTCTCCGCGGTCGTTGAAGATGCGAATGCGATCGCCGTTGGCAATGCCGCGTTGCTTCGCGTCGATCGGGTTAATCCACATCTCCTGCCGACAGGCGGCCTTCAGTACATCGACGTTGCCGTAAGTTGAGTGAACGCGCGATTTATAGTGGAAGCCGGTCAGCTGTAGCGGGTATTTCGCCGTCAATGGATCGTTGTAGTTTTCGAAGCCCGGGGTGTAGATCGGCAGTGGATCGATAACATCCCCTTCCGGGAGTTCCCAGGTAGCCGCGATTTTCGCCAGCGCCTGCGAGTAGATTTCGATCTTGCCCGACGGCGTGGTCAGCGGATTGGCCTGCGGATCCTCGCGGAAGGCTTTGTAGGCCACATGGTGTCCTTGCGGATCGCGCTGCTTATAAATGCCCTGCTGGCGGAAGGTGTCGAAATCTGGTAGGTCAGGAATCGCTTTCTGCGACTGTTCATACAGATGGCGCATCCAGCCTTCCTGGGTACGGCCTTCGGTAAACTGCTGCTCCACACCGAGGCGTTTTGCCAGCTCGGTGGTCATCTCATAGATGGTTTTGCATTCGAAACGCGGCTTGATGGCCTGATCGGCAAAGATGATGTAGGACATGTTGCCGCAGGAGGCATCCAGCGCGAAATCCATCTGCTCGGAGGCGGTGCAGTCCGGCAGCAGAATATCGGCGTATTTCGCGGACGAGGTCATATGGCAATCGATGACTACGATCATCTCGCACTTCTTGTCGTCCTGCAGGATCTCGTGGGTACGGTTGATCTCTGAGTGCTGGTTAATCAGGCAATTGCCCGCATAGTTCCAGATCATTTTGATCGGCACGTCGAGCTTATCTTTGCCACGAACGCCGTCGCGCAGCGCGGTCATTTCCGGACCACGCTCGATAGCGTCGGTCCACATAAACATCGAGATACTGGTCTGAACCGGATTCTCCAGCGTCGGCATGCGCTCAAAGGGCAGGCTGTAAGAGCCCTCGCGCGCGCCGCTGTTGCCGCCGTTGATCCCGACGTTACCCGTCAGGATAGCGAGCATCGAGATAGCCCGGGTGGCGATTTCGCCGTTGGCGTGACGCTGCGGCCCCCAACCCTGGCTGATATAGGCCGGTTTGGCGGTGGCAATTTCGCGCGCCAGTTTAACAATGCGTTCGCGCGGAATACCGGTAATCGTCGAGGCCCACTCCGGCGTTTTGGCGATACCGTCCGTGCCCTGGCCAAGAATGTAAGCTTTGTAGTGACCATTGGCTGGCGCACCGGCGGGCAGCGTTTTCTCGTCGTATCCCACGCAGTATTTATCGAGGAACGGCTGATCGACCAGATTCTCGGTGATCATCACCCACGCCAGACCCGATACCAGCGCCGCATCGGTGCCGGGGCGAATCGGGATCCATTCATCTTCACGCCCGGCGCCGGTGTCGGTATAGCGCGGATCGATGATGATCATCCGGGCATTGGATTTCTGCCGCGCCTGTTCAAGGTAGTATGTCACCCCGCCGCCGCTCATCCGCGTTTCGCCGGGGTTATTGCCGAACAGCACCACCAGCTGGCTGTTTTCAATATCCGATGGACTATTGCCGTCGGCCCAGCCGCCGTAGGTATAATTGAGGCCCTCGGCAATCTGCGCCGAAGAGTAATCGCCATAGTGGTTCAGATAACCGCCGCAGCAGTTCATCAGACGGGCAATCAGCGTTTTTCCTGGCGGCCAGGAACGAGTCAGCGTGCCGCCGAGCGTACCGGTGCCGTAGTTCAGATAGATGGATTCGTTGCCGTATTCTTTAATCAGCCGCTGCATATTGCTGGCGATAGTATCGAACGCCTCTTCCCAGCTGATTTGCTCGAATTTCCCTTCCCCGCGTTTGCCAACGCGCTTCATCGGGTACTTCAGGCGATCCGGGTTATAGACGCGGCGGCGCATCGAACGCCCGCGCAGGCAGGCGCGGACCTGGTGCAAACCGTCATAGTTATCGTCACCGGTATTATCGGTTTCGACGTATTTAATCGCGCCGTCCACCACGTGCATGCGCAGCGGGCAGCGGCTGCCGCAGTTGACGGTACAGGCACTCCAGACCACCTTCTCGTTGGCGGGTGCCGACGTATCGGCGGCATGCGCCAGTCGGGTAAAGGGTAATGTTAGTGCGTTGCTGGCCAGCGCCAGGCCGCCTATTGCCGTGGTTTTCATCAGACCACGGCGGCTTACCTCAGCAGCCAGTAAAGCATCGGGGGCTTTAATTTTCATGGATACTCGCTTTGGTTGCTCACAATAAACTGACAAGCGCTATATAGTCATATATATATTGCTTTGAAATATTATTGGTTTTTTATGCTGATTTAATCCAAAGGGAGTATCACTGCATTCGTAGAATGGATTATTGCCCGGTATCAATAAGGACGTAAAAAAAGCGCCCGCAGGCGCTTTTAAAAGAGAGGAAGAAAAAATTACCCGATATATTCGAGGCCACGCATATACGGGCGCAGAATTTCCGGGATCTCAATACGGCCATCGGCCTGCTGATAGTTTTCCATCAGCGCCACCAGGGTACGACCTACCGCCAGACCAGAACCATTCAGAGTATGAACGAGGCGAGTCTTCTTGTCGGACTTGCTGCGGCAGCGGGCCTGCATACGACGTGCCTGGAAATCCCAGACGTTAGAGCAGGAAGAGATTTCACGGTAGGTGTTCTGCGCCGGAACCCACACTTCCAGGTCGTAGGTTTTGCAGGCGCTGAAGCCCATATCGCCGGTGCACAGCGCGACCTTACGGTACGGCAGACCCAGCAGCTGCAGCACTTTCTCGGCGTGACCGGTCATCTCTTCCAGCGCGGCCATGGAGTCTTCCGGACGCACGATCTGCACCATTTCAACTTTGTCGAACTGGTGCATGCGGATCAGACCGCGGGTGTCGCGACCATAGGAACCGGCTTCAGAGCGGAAGCACGGCGTATGGGCGGTCATTTTGATCGGCAGGTCGTCTTCGTCGATGATTTCATCGCGTACCAGGTTGGTCAGCGGCACTTCCGCCGTCGGGATCAGCGCGTAGTTGCTGCTGTCGGCTTCTTCTTCCAGCGGACGAGTATGGAACAGGTCGCCAGCGAATTTCGGCAACTGGCCGGTGCCATACAGCGTGTCCTGGTTCACCAGGTACGGGACATAGTTTTCGCTATAGCCATGCTGTTCGGTGTGCAGATCCAGCATGAACTGCGCCAGAGCGCGGTGCAGACGGGCCAGCTGGCCTTTCATCACCACAAAACGCGAGCCAGTCAGCTTAACGGCGGCGGCAAAATCCAGCCCCCCGTGCATTTCCCCCAGCGTCACGTGATCGCGCACTTCAAAATCGAACTGGCGCGGCGTGCCCCAGCGGCTGACTTCAACGTTGTCGTTTTCGTCACGGCCAACCGGCACATCATCATGAGGAATATTCGGGATCGCCAGCGCGATATCGCGAATTTCCGCCAGCAGCGTTTCCAGCTCGGACTTTGCAGCATCCAACTGTTCGCCGAGTTTGTTCACTTCCAGGCGTAATGGCTCGATGTCTTCCCCGCGCGCTTTCGCCTGGCCAATGGATTTCGATCGGGAGTTACGCTCCGCCTGCAGGTTTTCCGTTTGCACCTGCAGAACTTTACGACGCTCTTCAAGCGCGCGAAGTTTATCTACATCCAGCTTAAAGCCCCGGCGTGCCAGTTTTTCTGCGACTGCGTCTGGCTCGGTACGCAGCAGATTGGGATCGAGCATGCTTATCCTGTGCTTATCGAATTAAATAAAGAAAAGTGGCCGCAGACTACGACCACGGAAATAGAGTAATAACCTTACCGCAACGCCTCAATTAGCGGTAGCGTTTTATCGGGCTATTTTGATCCTGTTCAGCGAGCCAGGCGAGCTTTTCGCCAATTTTGCCCTCAAGCCCCCGGTTTGTCGGGTGATAATAGCGCGTTTGCGCCATTTCCTGCGGGAAGTACTGCTCGCCGGCGGCGTAGGCGTTGGGTTCGTCATGAGCGTAACGATACTCCTGTCCGTAACCCATCTCTTTCATCAGCTTCGTCGGCGCATTGCGCAGATGCACCGGAACGTCGTAGTCAGGACGATCCCGCGCGTCGGACAGCGCCGCTTTAAAGGCGGTGTAGACGGCGTTACTTTTCGGCGCGCAGGCCAGATAGACAATGGCCTGGGCAATCGCCCGTTCGCCTTCCGCCGGCCCGACGCGGGTAAAGCAATCCCACGCCGAAATGGCGACCTGCATCGCCCGTGGGTCGGCGTTGCCGACATCTTCCGAGGCTATCGCCAGACAGCGGCGGGCAACGTACAGCGGATCGCCGCCAGCGGTGATGATCCGCGCATACCAGTAAAGTGCCGCATCCGGCGCGCTACCGCGCACCGACTTATGCAGAGCAGAAATCAAATCGTAGAACCGGTCGCCTTTGTTATCAAAGCGCGCGCTGCGCTCGCCAGCGATCTCGGTCAGCAGTTCCGCCTTCAGCACCCGCTTGCCCGAGTCATCGCTCTCGGCCATATCAGCCATCATTTCCAGGGTATTCAGCGCCCGCCTCGCGTCGCCGTTCACCAGTTCGGCGATGGCCTTGCGGGTCTCTTCCGGCAGAATAATATCCTGCCCGCCGTAGCCGCGGGACTTATCGTTCATCGCCTGGTCAAGCACCCGCTCGATATCGTCGGTGGTCAGCGATTTCAGTAAGTAGACGCGGGCGCGGGAGAGCAGCGCTGAATTAAGCTCAAAGGAGGGGTTTTCGGTGGTCGCGCCAATAAAAGTGATGGTGCCGTCTTCAATATGGGGCAGAAAGGCATCCTGCTGGCTTTTATTAAAGCGATGCACTTCGTCAACAAACAGGATGGTCCGCCGGCCGGCGTTGCGATTTTGCCGCGCGCGCTCAATAGCCTCGCGAATCTCTTTCACCCCTGAGGTCACCGCCGAGATCCGTTCGACATCGGCGCTGGCGTAGCGGGCAATCACTTCCGCGAGGGTGGTCTTGCCGGTGCCCGGCGGCCCCCAGAGGATCATTGAATGCAGATGCCCGGCTTCAATCGCCCGCGGCAGGGGTTTACCCGGCGCCAGCAGATGCTGCTGGCCAATATACTGCGCTAAATTTTCTGGCCGCATGCGAGCGGCCAGAGGTTGAAACGCGTTGTCGGAAAAATCGAGCGACAGATTGCTCACTTTCGCCTCTACTTACGTTGATCGTCCACCGTCACCCCTTTCGGCGGCGTAAAGGTGAACTTAGATGCGTCGACGGCGCCGTTCTGCTGCGACTTCAGCTGATAGCTGCTGCGCTGGTCATCCTGCTCGACGGCGCTGAACTGATGGATGGTGCCGTCCCGACCGACGTTGATCGTGAACTGCTTCAGGTTACCGCTGCCGCTTTTCGGCGTCAGCACAAAATCATCGCCGTTTTGTTTGATATTGTACTGCTGCCAGTCACTGGACTGGTTGCGGGCAATCAGCATAAACGGCGTGTTGCTGGTAGCATCTTTCAGCCAGGTCGCCGTAGCCTGCTCAACGAACGGGTTGTAGAACCACAGCGTTTTGCCATCCGAGACAAGAACGCTTTCATCTGGCTGGGTCATATGCCAGTTAAACAGGTTCGGACGTTTTACCCACAGGTCGCCCTGTCCGTCCTGGACGGCGTTACCGCTGCCGTCGGTGACTTTCTGCGTGAAGCTGGCATGGAAACTGCTCACTTTATCAAGACGGCTTTTTAAGTCACTGGCCGCATCTGCCCAGACCTGGCTGACGACCATACCAGACAGTAATGCACAGGTGATTGCGAGTTTTTTCATTGTTATTCCTTAATGTGCGTCACTCCCGACGCGGGAGCCTCTTCTGTCCCTAATGTAGGACCGCCGACGGCGGCGGAACAGAAGAATTGGCTGATTCTGCGCTTATTTACCCAACTTTGCACTCATTCAAAGGGCGGCGGCGCCAGCACTTCGCGGTTACCGTTATGGCCCTGTTCGCTGACGATCCCCTGCGCTTCCATCTGTTCGATAATGCGTGCTGCCCGGTTATAGCCAATGCGGAACTGACGCTGGACCCCGGAAATCGACGCTTTGCGCTTCTCAGTCACAAAACTGACCGCCTGATCGAACAGCGGGTCCAGCTCTTCACCGCCGTCGAAACCACCGCCGCCGCCTTCGCTTTCGCTGTCGGAGGTAATGCCATCGACGTACTGCGGACGGCCGCGGGCTTTCCAGTCCTGAACCACAGCGTGGACTTCCTGGTCGCGCACAAACGCCCCGTGGACGCGCACCGGCGTGGTAGAGTTCGGTCCGGAGTAAAGCATATCCCCCATACCCAGCAGCGATTCCGCGCCGCCCTGATCGAGAATGGTACGCGAGTCAATTTTACTCGACACGGTAAAGGCGATGCGCGTCGGAATGTTAGCCTTAATCAGGCCGGTAATAACATCTACCGACGGACGCTGCGTCGCCAGCACCAGGTGGATCCCCGCCGCACGCGCTTTTTGCGCCAGACGGGCAATCAGCTCTTCCACCTTCTTACCGACGGTCATCATCAGGTCGGCGAACTCGTCCACCAGCACCACGATATACGGCAGTTTTTCCAGCACCGGATGAACGGCATCCATGCTGTCGCCCGGCTTCCAGTACGGATCCGGAATCGGACGCCCCATGCGCGCGGCCTCGGCGATCTTCTCGTTATAGCCCGCCAGGTTACGCACGCCCAGCGCTGACATCAGCTTGTAGCGGCGCTCCATCTCGTTGACGCTCCAGCGCAGCGCATTGGCGGCGTCTTTCATGTCGGTGACCACTTCCGTCAGCAGATGCGGAATACCTTCGTAGACCGACAGCTCGAGCATTTTCGGGTCGATCATGATGAAACGCACATCTTCCGGCTGCGCTTTGTAGAGCATGCTGAGGATCATGGCGTTCACACCGACTGACTTACCGGAACCGGTAGTACCGGCAACCAGCAGGTGCGGCATTTTCGCCAGGTCGGCTACCACCGGGTCGCCAGCGATATCTTTACCCAGCACCACGGTCAGCGGCGATGGGTTATCGCGGAACTTGGCGTTGTCGAGCACTTCACGCAGATAGACGGTCTGACGCTTTTTATTCGGCAGCTCAAGACCGACATACGGTTTACCCGGGATCACTTCCACCACGCGCACGGCAACCGTCGACAGCGAACGCGCCAGATCGCGTGACAGGTTAGAGATTCGCGCCGCTTTGACGCCAGGCGCCAGATTCAGTTCGAAGCGGGTGATCACCGGCCCCGGCGAGTAGTTCACCACATCCGCTTTAATGCGGAAATCGGCCAGACGTGCTTCCACCAGTCGCGCCATCTGCTCGAGAGCAAAGGTATCCACCGGCTCGACTTCACTGGGTGGTGGGGTTAACAGATCCAGCGACGGCAACGGCGTGGTCGGTCTTTGCAGCGGACGGCTATCGCCATTGCGCATCAGCAGCGGGTGGATCAGGCTCTCCTGCGGCGCGGGCGCGGCAGGCTGATGCCCCTGCGGGGCAACCGGCTGTTGCTGCTGCACGGGCTGCGGTGCAGTCTGGTAAGGCTGCGGCGGCACTGGCTGAGGGTGTACCGGCTGGTGCTGCGCAGGTTGATAACCCTGCTGCGGAGCGGCGGCCGGTTGTTGATAGTGCGGGGCCGGTTGTTGCGGCTGGACTTCCGGCGTCGGCGTAAACAGCGGCTCGCTCGGCCCCTCATTGACAAGCGTTTTCATCGGCGAGAATTCATAATCCGCCGGCGAGAACGGATTAGCGCCCGGCGGCTGCTCAGCGGCGTAGCGCTGCTGCTGGGTGGCGGCAAACTGGCGCGCCAGCTCCGCTTCCGCCGCAGTGTCGGCGTCATCGTCATCAGTCGCGTTATCGTCTTCCCAGCGATGGCCATAGCGCTGCTGCTGGGTGGCGGCGAACTGGCGAGCCAGTTCATCCTGCTCCATAGCATCCGCTTCCTCATCCGAGAGCAGCTCATCGTCATAATGGGGGTCGCGCTCCGCCTGCCGCGCACGCTGTTCCGCCTCCCGTTGCGACGGTAGCTTGATGCCGTAAGAGGCCAGCTCCCGACGCGTCGGGACACGAACGCGGTTTGGTCGCGGTAGTTTTGGACCAATACCTTCTTTCACCTGGACCCGCGGTCCGCTGGATGCCGGGCTGAACAATGGCGCAGCCGCAGCGGATGCGGCCGTCGCCGAGGTTGCCGCTGCCGCGCCGCCGCTGGCGGCCGTTGCCTGATGCCCCCCTGCCGCGACCGCAGAGACCACGGTTGTCTCCACTGGCGGTTTGGACGAGGAGGCTGGCGGCGTCAGCGGTTTAGTGGCAATCGGACTTTCCGGCTCCGGAATTGGCTGATACCAGGAGGCCAGCAGCTCGCGTTCACGTGCCCGCTTCTCTTCGACTTCTTCGAAGTAATAGAGCGGTGGACGTTTCACCTCTTCCGGCGCAACCTCTGGTTCTGGCTCCGGTGACGGCACTGGCGCGCTTTGCGGCTGATACGCCTGCGGCGCAGGCTGAGCGGCATGCGGATCGTAAGTCGGCTGCTGATACGGCGCCGGCTCTGGCTGATACGCTTGCGGCGCAGGCTGAGCGGCATACGGATCGTAAGTCGGCTGCTGATACGGCGCCGGCTCTGGCTGATACCCTTGCGGCGCAGGCTGAGCGGCATACGGATCGTAAGTCGGCTGCTGATACGGCGCCGGCTCTGGCTGATACGCCTGCGGCGCCGGCTGACCGGCATGCGGAGCATAAGCCGGCTGCTGATACGGCGCCGACTCTGGCTGGTACGCCTGCGGCGCAGGCTGAGCGGCATACGGATCGTAAGTCGGCTGCTGATACGGCGCCGGCTCTGGCTGATACGCCTGCGGCGCAGGCTGAGCAGCATGCGAAGCATAAGCCGGCTGCTGATACGGCGCCGGCTCTGGCTGGTACGCCTGCGGCGCCGGCTGACCAGCATGCGGATCGTAAACCGGCTGCTGATACGGCGCCGGCTCTGGCTGGTACGCCTGCGGCGGGTAACCCGCTTCCGGCTGATAAGCAGGCGCAGCGCCCTGATGGCCAGCCGCGGATTCAGCCCACGCCTGTGGCGCGGCAGTGGCCGCCGCCGCTGCACCCACGGGCTCAGCGATACTATGACCATTCAGCAACGGATCGTAAGGGTCGAAATCTCCAGGGCGCGCGGCGCTGGCGCCGGAGAACAGCACATCATCCTCTGTGGGACGTGCCGCGCTGGCGCCGGAAAACAGGACATCGTCGGCGGCGACAGGCGCACCGCTGGCGCTGTATTGCACCGCCTCTTCACCGTCATCCATCCGTTTGCCGGAGAAAAGCGCCGCGTCGGTTTTACGCCCCATGGGGTTGGTAAACTTCTCGGCCAGACGCTTACGTCGCGCCAGCGCGCTGCGTAAAATACGGGCACGACGCGACTCCTGAGGGGTTGCAGCCTCTTCGTCGTCGTACTCTTCATCGTCATCTTCGTATTCGCCTTCATCGACCCAGGTATCATCGCGACGGGTACGGTTGCTGGCAAAGGTGAGTACCGACAGGATCCCGCCGCCCAATTTTTCCGCAATGCTGACCCACGACCAACCGGTGAACAGCGTCAGGCCGGCCGCCCAGATGCATAACAGGGCGATGGTGCCGCCGCTGCTGTGCAGCAGCGGTTGCAGCGTGGTGCTCAGCAGGCTGCCGATCACTCCGCCCGAGGCAAAGTACCAGATATCATCGGCGTTAATGGCTGCCAGACCACAGGAGGTCAGGATCAGGGCTAACGCGCCAATGAGGCGCAGGGAAACGGCGAAATAATCAATGTATTCGTCGTTTTCCTGATGCCGCCAGGCAAACCAGCATCCGCCAATAATGATGACCGGGATGGTGTAGGCCATGACGCCAAAAATGAAAAAGAGGGTATCGGCAAGCCACGCACCGGGGGCGCCGCCTAAATTATGAATAGGCTCATGCCACGCCGTCTGCGACCAGCTTGGATCCGAGGGGTTAAAGCTCAGTAGTGCCGCCAT
Source organism: Klebsiella sp. PK18 (assembly GCF_057784655.1). NCBI lineage: Bacteria > Pseudomonadati > Pseudomonadota > Gammaproteobacteria > Enterobacterales > Enterobacteriaceae > Klebsiella > Klebsiella sp. PK18. The sequence goes on from NZ_CM173493.1 coordinate 3,667,236, forward strand.
CAGCCAGATGGCGAAGAGGGAGCAAAGGATGAGCATCGCCTCAAGGAGTCGGCGCCCGCTGCTGAGTTTGGTTAGTTTGACTTCTTTGTCTTCGGTGTATTCCTGGCTCAAGAAAGGCTCTCCAGGTATCAGGCTGTTTCCTGCCTGCTGCTAAAACGGACAACAGCGCCGGGTCTCCCCGGCACTGTTGCTGTATGGATTAACAGGAGTGTAATCAAACTACGTCGATTTTGCACCTGTTCCGTGTTAGCGCGTCTTAATAACCAGACGATTACTTTGCTTGACTTCTTCCATCACCACGTAGGTACGGGTGTCGTTTACGCCCGGCAGGCGCAGCAAGGTCTCGCCCAGTAATTTACGATACGCTGACATATCCGGTACGCGGGTTTTCAACAGGTAGTCGAAATCACCGGAAACCAGATGACACTCTTGAATTTCTTCAAGTTTTTGCACTGCGGCGTTAAATTGCTCAAACACATCCGGTGCGCCACGATTCAGAGTAATCTCAACAAATACCAGAAGTGATGCATCCAGATAATGCGGGTTGAGCAGCGCCGTATAGCCCTGAATAAAACCCTGTCTTTCAAGACGACGCACGCGCTCAAGGCAAGGCGTCGGAGAAAGTCCCACCCGTTTAGAAAGCTCGACGTTAGAAATTCGCCCATCTTTTTGCAATTCATTCAGGATGTTACGATCAATGCGGTCGAGATCTTTGCCAGGGCGCTTCTTGCTATCTACCATTATTATTGTCTCTCTGTATTCCTTCCCTACTCCTGTTCCGGCTCTGTGCCTTCACTGCCAGAGCCCATCCTGTTATTACCCGTACGACAATGGGTAACCCAGGGGTACGTGAGAAGCCCGTTGCCTGACGGCAGTCACCGACATCACGCATGGCGTCTGTCCACACCATGCGTAGATTTCGTTAACCCGGATAAAAATGGCATTTGCGTGCATGAAAATTCGCCGCACGCTAAATACTGCTTTTCTTCTTCCATGAATGTTTTCGCAAAAGCACAGGGGATTGTCAAAGCAAAACATCGATTTTTAGTACAAGATGCCAGATATTCATCATCCCCCCTGGTTGATTCTCATTTTTTCGTCTTATAATTGTCCCGCTGACAGTAGAAATAGTTATATTCTTTGCCGGTAAAATCGCCAATTCATCGGTCGCTTCTATTACACACATCGTTAACAAAATCGCTGCGCTCTTTTTTTACGACAACAAATTCCCTACAATCTCTGCCCAATGTATGCCAATTATTATGGGGATCTCATGGGCACAGCCAAACACAGTAAACTGCTTATCCTTGGTTCTGGACCTGCGGGATACACCGCGGCGGTCTATGCCGCACGCGCCAACCTGCAGCCGGTGCTGATCACCGGGATGGAAAAAGGCGGTCAGCTGACCACCACGACGGAAGTGGAAAACTGGCCGGGCGATCCTAACGATCTCACCGGCCCGCTGCTGATGGAGCGCATGCACGAGCATGCCGCGAAATTTGAAACGGAAATTATTTTCGACCACATCAGCCGCGTCGATCTGCAAAACCGTCCGTTCCGTCTGACAGGCGATAGCGGTGAGTACACCTGTGATGCGCTGATCATTGCCACCGGCGCATCGGCGCGCTACCTCGGTCTGCCATCGGAAGAGGCGTTTAAAGGCCGTGGCGTTTCAGCTTGCGCCACCTGCGACGGATTCTTCTATCGCAATCAGAAAGTGGCGGTGATCGGCGGCGGTAACACCGCGGTTGAAGAGGCTCTGTATCTGTCCAATATTGCCTCTGAGGTGCATCTGATCCACCGCCGCGACGCCTTCCGCGCGGAAAAAATCCTCATCAAACGTCTGATGGATAAAGTGGCGAGCGGCAACATCGTGCTGCATACCGACCGCACCCTCGAAGAGGTGACCGGCGACCAGATGGGCGTCAGCGGCCTGCGCCTGCGCGATACCAAAAACAGCGACAACGTCGAGTCTCTGGAAGTGGCAGGCTTGTTCGTTGCCATTGGCCACAGCCCGAACACCGCCATCTTTGAAGGTCAGCTGGAACTGGAAAACGGCTATATCAAAGTGCAGTCCGGGATCCACGGCAACGCCACGCAAACCAGTATCCCGGGCGTATTTGCCGCTGGCGATGTCATGGACCATATCTATCGTCAGGCGATCACCTCCGCTGGCACCGGCTGCATGGCGGCGCTGGACGCCGAGCGTTACCTGGACGGTTTGGCCGACGCTTGCAAATAATCTTTACAAGTCAGTAACAAAGGTAAAGAAGGCGACGAAAAGTCGCCTTTATTTTTGCCGCGATGTAACATTGCCGTGCCCAATATTCCCATAACGATACCTGCAAAGCGCGCAATGAATAAAACCCGTCAACAAGAGTTAACCCGCTGGTTAAAACAGCAAAGTATTATCTCCCGTCGCTGGTTGATGATTTCCCGCCTGCTTGGCGTGGCAAGCGGTCTGCTGATCGTCGCGCAGGCCTGGTTCCTGGCGCGGATCCTGCACCGGATGGTGATGGAAAATATTCCGGCAACCGCCCTGCTGCTGCCGCTGACGCTGCTGGTACTGGTCTTTGTGCTGCGCGCCTGGGTGGTCTGGCTGCGTGAGCGGGTTGGTTTTCAGGCCGGGCAGCATATCCGCTATGAAATTCGCCGTCAGGTTCTCGACCGCCTCCAGCAGGCGGGCCCCGCCTGGATCCAGGGCAAACCGGCCGGCAGTTGGGCAACGCTTATCCTTGAGCAGATCGATGATATGCACGATTATTATGCGCGCTACCTGCCCCAGATGACGCTGGCGGCCTGCGTGCCGCTGCTGATCGTTATCACTATTTTCCCGATTAACTGGGCCGCCGCATTGATCCTCCTCGGCACCGCCCCGCTGATCCCGCTTTTCATGGCGCTGGTCGGGATGGGCGCCGCCGATGCCAACCGGCGTAACTTCCAGGCGCTGGCCCGCCTGAGCGGCCATTTCCTCGATCGCCTGCGCGGCATGGAAACCCTGCGTATTTTTCACCGCGGTCAGGCAGAAATCGATAATATTCGCGACGCCTCGCAGGATTTTCGCCAACGCACCATGGAAGTCCTGCGTCTGGCCTTCCTCTCCTCCGGGGTGCTGGAGTTTTTCACCTCCCTCTCCATTGCGCTGGTGGCGGTCTATTTTGGCTTCTCTTACCTTGGCGAGCTGAACTTCGGCCACTATGGCGCGGGCGTCACGCTGATGGCAGGCTTCCTGACGCTGATCCTCGCTCCGGAATTTTTCCAGCCGTTACGTGACCTGGGCACTTTCTACCATGCCAAAGCCCAGGCCGTGGGCGCCGCAGACAGCCTGAAAACGTTTATGGAAACCCCATTGACCCAGCTGGAGCGCGGCGAAAAAACCTTAAATGATAACGATCTGATTGGCGTGGAAGCGCGCGATCTGGTGATCACCTCTCCGGAAGGTAAAGTCCTGGCCGGGCCGCTTAACTTTTCACTGCCTGCTGGCGCACGCGTTGTGCTGGTGGGTCAGAGCGGCTCCGGGAAAAGTTCGCTGCTGAACACACTGCTCGGCTTTTTGCCCTACGAGGGCTCGCTGAAGGTGAACGGCGCAGAGCTGCGCGAACTGGACGCCGATCGCTGGCGCCGCCTGTTAAGCTGGGTGGGACAGAATCCTCAACTACCTGCCGCCACGCTGCGGGAGAATGTGCTGCTGGCGTGGCCGGAAGCCAGCGATGCCCAGCTTCGGCTGGCGCTGGATAAAGCCTGGGTCAGTGAGTTTATCGCCCTGTTGCCGGACGGGATCCATACCGCCGTGGGCGATCAGGCGGGTCGCCTGTCGGTAGGACAGGCGCAGCGTATCGCTGTTGCTCGCGCGCTGTTGGTGCCCTGCCGCCTGCTGTTGCTGGATGAACCCGCCGCCAGCCTCGACGCCCATAGCGAACAGCGGGTGATGCAGGCCCTGACCCATGCCTCCACCGAGCAAACCACGCTGCTGGTCACCCACCAGCTCGAGGGACTGGCTGACTGGGATGCCGTCTGGGTCATGCAGGACGGACAGATTATCGAACAAGGCGACTACGCCACGCTGGCCCGTGCCGGTGGGGTCTTCTCGGCGCTGCTGGCCCATCGTCAGGAGGAGATTTAAATGCGCGCACTTTTACCCTATCTGGCGCTCTATAAACGCCATAAATGGATGCTGCTGCTCGGCGTCGTGCTGGCCATCGTGACTCTGCTGGCCAGCATCGGCCTGCTGACGCTCTCCGGCTGGTTCCTCTCCGCCTCAGCGGTGGTGGGTGTCGCCGGGATCTACAGTTTTAACTATATGCTGCCTGCCGCGGGCGTCCGCGGCGCGGCGATTATCCGTACCGCCGGGCGCTACTTCGAGCGTCTGGTCAGTCATGACGCGACCTTCCGCGTGCTGCAGCACCTGCGCGTCTTCACCTTCAGCAAACTACTCCCCCTCTCTCCCGCGGGGCTGGCGCGCTTTCGCCAGGGTGAACTGCTCAACCGGGTGGTGGCCGATGTCGATACCCTGGATCATCTCTACCTGCGGGTGATTTCACCGCTGGTCGGCGCGCTGGTGGTGATTGTAGTGGTCACCTGCGGATTAAGCCTGCTCGACGTTACCCTTGCGCTGACGCTCGGCGGCATCATGCTGGTCACCCTGCTGGTTATGCCGCCGCTGTTCTATCGCGCAGGTAAACCAGCCGGCGAAAGTATGACGCAGTTGCGCGGCCAGTATCGCCAACAGCTCACTGCCTGGCTGCAGGGCCAGGCAGAGCTGATGGTGTTTAACGCCAGCGACCGCTACCGCGCGCAAATGGAAAAGACCGAGCTCAGCTGGCAGGACGCACAGCGCCGTCAGGCCGAGCTGACCGCGCTTTCGCAGGCAGTAATGCTGTTAATCGGCGGCATCGCCGTGGTGGCCATGCTCTGGCTGGCGTCCGCCGGCATCGGGGGTAACAGCCAGCCAGGGGCGCTGATCGCGCTGTTTGTTTTCTGCGCCCTGGCGGCCTTCGAAGCCCTGGCGCCAGTCACTGGCGCTTTCCAGCATTTAGGTCAGGTGATCGCCTCCGCACGGCGGATCTCGCAGATCACCGACCAGCAGCCGGAGGTCACTTTCGTCGAGGGTGAAGCCAGCGTGCCTGCGCAGGTGGCCTTAACCTTCACCCAGGTTACCTTCCGCTACCCGCACCAACCCTCCCCCGCCCTGGAGAATATCTCCCTGCAGATTGCCGCCGGAGAGCACATCGCCATTCTTGGCCGGACCGGCTGCGGAAAGTCGACGCTGTTGCAACTCCTCACCCGGGCCTGGGATCCAACGCAGGGAGAGATTTTGCTCAACGACCAGCCGCTGTCCCAGCTCAGCGAAGCCACCCTGCGTCAGGCGATGAGCGTGGTGCCGCAGCGCGTGCACCTGTTCAGCGCTACGCTGCGCGACAACCTGCTGCTGGCGGCGCCAGACGCTGACGATACCGCGCTCTGCGCGACCCTCGAGAAAGTGGGGCTGGAAAAACTGCTGGAAGATGGCGGACTGAACAGCTGGCTGGGGGAAGGCGGGCGCCAGCTATCCGGCGGCGAACTGCGCCGGCTGGCGATTGCCCGCGCACTGCTCCACGATGCGCCGCTGATGCTGCTCGATGAGCCGACAGAAGGCCTGGATGCGGCCACCGAAAGCCAGATCCTGCATCTTCTGGCGGAAGTGATGCGCGAGAAAACCGTGCTGATGGTGACTCACCGCCTGCGGGGCCTGGCGCGTTTTAATCAGATAATAGTCATGGACAACGGCCAGATAATTGAGCAAGGTAGTCACGCGGATCTGCTCGCTAAACAGGGCCGGTACTTCCAGTTTAAACAGCGTCTGTAGGCTATTATCTAATTTTTGCTGATGCGTATTGAGGTTAAAATGCGTCTGGTTCAGCTCTCCCGGCATTCTATCGCCTTCCCTTCCCCGGAAGGCGCCCTGCGTGAACCTAACGGCCTGCTGGCGCTCGGCGGCGATCTGAGCCCGGCACGTCTGCTGATGGCCTATCAGCGCGGTATCTTTCCATGGTTTTCTCCGGGCGACCCGATCCTCTGGTGGTCGCCCGATCCCCGGGCGGTGCTCTGGCCGGAACAGTTTCATCTCAGCCGCAGCATGAAGCGTTTTCATCAGCGTTCGCCTTATCGCGTCACGCTGAATCATGCCTTTGGTGAGGTCATTGAAGGCTGCGCCAGCGATCGTGACGAAGGCACCTGGATAACCAGCAGTATCGTTCGCGCCTATCACCAACTCCATGAGCTGGGCCATGCCCATTCCATTGAAGTCTGGCAAGAGAATACGCTGGTAGGTGGAATGTACGGCGTGGCGCAGGGGGCGCTGTTTTGCGGCGAATCGATGTTCAGCCGGGCAGAAAATGCCTCCAAAACCGCGCTGCTGGTATTCTGTCAGGCTTTTACGCAGAGTGGTGGTAAATTAATCGACTGCCAGGTACTGAACAACCATACCGCCTCATTAGGCGCGGTGGATATTCCCCGCCGCGATTATCTTGACTACCTGTCAGTATTACGCGGCTACCGCCTGCCCGAGCTATTTTGGGTGCCGCGGGTGCTATTTCCGGGCGCGCAATAAAAATGTTTTCAGCACATTTTGCGTCAGGATGGTATAATTGCGCGGTAGAGTAGCTTCTGCCTGTTGCCCCGCCGCCGTTTGGGAATAATAAGAGTCAGATAACGCCCATCGTTCTGTCACTCCCCTTTACGTTTGCGCCTGTCACGCGGCATAGCCGTGTGTGTTCCGGGCAATGCGCCAAAACTACTTCGGCGATTCATACCTGTCATATATCCGTTGCCGGTGTGCTGACTGCGCACCTTGCGGCAAGGCGAATGATTCAGGGTAGATACGTAAAACTTTACTTACATGATGAACTTCGGCATTATCTTGCCGGTTCAAAACTACGGTAGTGATACCCCAGAGGACTAGATGGCCAAAGAAGACAATATTGAAATGCAGGGCACCGTACTTGAAACGTTGCCTAACACTATGTTCCGCGTAGAACTGGAAAACGGTCACGTGGTAACTGCGCATATTTCCGGTAAAATGCGTAAAAACTACATCCGCATTCTGACGGGCGACAAAGTGACTGTTGAGCTGACCCCGTACGACCTGAGCAAAGGCCGCATTGTCTTCCGTAGTCGCTGATTGTTTTCGCCCTTAAGGCGTCAGATGCTGAAGGCCGGGATAATTCCCGGTCTTTTCATATCTGCCGCCGGCAAAAAAAAACCGGCCCAGGGCCGGTTTTTACGTTGAAGACATCGCTTTAGTGGGCGGCTTCCGGTTTGTGCTTCTGCGCGCTCTGGAAATCGTAGGTCAGCGCATTCTTCGCGCTGTCCAGAGACACTGTCACCTGGCCACCATCGACCAGCGAGCCGAACAGCAGCTCGTTCGCCAGCGGCTTTTTCAGGTTGTCCTGAATGACGCGTCCCATTGGACGTGCACCCATCGCCCGGTCGTAACCTTTCTCCGCCAGCCAGTCGCGCGCTTCCTGACTGACTTCCAGGGAGACGCCTTTCTGGTCCAGCTGGACCTGCAGCTCGACGATAAACTTGTCGACAACCTGATGGATCACCGTGGTAGAGAGATGATCGAACCAGATAATGTTGTCGAGGCGGTTACGGAACTCCGGCGTAAAGATCTTCTTGATCTCATCCATTGCATCCGGACTGTTGTCCTGCTGAATAAGGCCAATCGATTTACGCTCAGTTTCCCGCACCCCGGCGTTAGTGGTCATCACCAGCACCACGTTGCGGAAGTCCGCTTTACGCCCGTTGTTATCGGTCAGCGTACCGTTATCCATCACCTGCAGCAGCAGGTTGAACACATCCGGATGCGCTTTTTCGATCTCATCAAGCAGCAGCACCGCGTGCGGATGTTTAATCACCGCATCGGTCAGCAGCCCGCCCTGATCGAAGCCAACGTAGCCCGGAGGCGCCCCGATTAAACGGCTGACGGTATGACGTTCCATATATTCGGACATGTCAAAACGCAGCAGCTCAATACCCAGCGCCTTCGCCAGCTGCACGGTCACTTCGGTTTTCCCGACCCCGGTAGGCCCGGCGAACAGGAATGACCCAACCGGCTTGTGCTCATGGCCCAGCCCGGCGCGCGCCATTTTGATGGCTTCGGTCAGCGCCTCAATGGCTTTATCCTGACCGAAGACCAGCATTTTCAGACGGTCGCCAAGGTTTTTCAGCGTATCGCGATCGCTCTGGGATACGCTCTTCTCAGGGATCCGCGCAATCCGCGCCACCACTGACTCGATATCCGCCACATTGACCGTTTTCTTACGCTTGCTGACCGGCATTAAGCGCGCCCGCGCGCCCGCTTCGTCAATGACGTCAATTGCCTTATCCGGCAGATGACGATCGTTAATGTATTTTACCGCCAGCTCAACCGCCGCACGCACCGCCTTAGCGGTATAACGCACGTCATGGTGCGCTTCGTACTTCGGCTTCAGGCCGTTGATAATCTGCACCGTCTCTTCCACCGACGGTTCGGTGATATCGATCTTCTGGAAACGACGGGCCAGCGCACGATCTTTCTCAAAGATGTTGCTGAACTCCTGGTAGGTGGTGGAGCCGATCACCCGGATCTTGCCGCTGGAAAGCAGCGGTTTAATCAGGTTAGCCGCATCGACCTGGCCGCCAGAAGCCGCCCCCGCACCGATAATGGTGTGGATTTCATCAATAAACAGGATGCTGTTGGTATCCTGCTCCAGCTGTTTGAGCAACGCTTTGAAACGTTTTTCAAAATCGCCACGATATTTGGTCCCTGCCAGCAAAGAGCCAATGTCGAGCGAGTAGATGGTGCAGTCGGCCATCACTTCCGGCACATCGCCCTGCACAATGCGCCAGGCAAGGCCTTCGGCGATCGCAGTTTTACCGACGCCGGATTCACCCACCAGCAATGGGTTATTTTTACGGCGACGGCACAGGACCTGAATCGCACGCTCCAGCTCTTTTTCACGGCCGATCAGGGGATCAATGCCGCCGACGCGAGCAAGCTGATTGAGGTTGGTGGTGAAGTTTTCCATACGTTCCTCCCCGCCGGCTTGCTCTTCATTGCCAGGCTGGCTTCCGCTGTTATCGGAAGACTGGCTCGGCTCGTCTTTGCGTGTACCATGAGAAATGAAGTTCACCACATCGAGTCGGCTGACTTCATGTTTACGCAGCAGGTAAGCGGCCTGCGACTCCTGCTCGCTGAAAATGGCCACCAGTACGTTGGCGCCGGTCACTTCGCTGCGGCCAGAAGATTGCACGTGGAAGACGGCGCGCTGCAGCACACGCTGGAAGCTCAGCGTCGGCTGGGTGTCGCGCTCTTCTTCCGTGGCTGGCAGGACGGGTGTGGTTTGTTCGATGAAGGCTTCAAGTTCCTGACGCAATGCCACCAGGTCCACTGAACACGCTTCCAGGGCCTCACGGGCCGAGGGGTTGCTTAGCAGAGCCAGCAGCAAGTGCTCGACGGTCATAAACTCATGACGGTGCTCGCGCGCTCTGGCGAAAGCCATATTTAAACTGAGTTCCAGTTCTTGATTGAGCATAGGCACCTCCCCCAATTTTCATGCCTGTATTCAGGCTTTTTCCAGCGTACACAGCAATGGATGCTCGTTCTCCCTCGCGTACTGATTCACCATAGCGACTTTGGTCTCCGCCACTTCCGCGGTAAACACGCCACAAATCGCCTTACCTTCATAGTGAACCGTGAGCATCAGTTGCGTTGCACGTTCAACATCATAAGAAAAGAATTTTTGTAACACGTCAATAACAAACTCCATTGGAGTGTAGTCATCATTGACTAATATCACTTTATACATAGATGGCGGTTTAATCGCATCACGAACTTCGTCGTCAACCAGGTGCTCGAAGTCCAGCCAATCTCTCTTACTCATCGTCAGTGTTCATCATCGGTTGCTGTTGCCAACAGGCGGAGGCCTGTCGATGACCAGAGGTTATGCTCATCACAAATCTACAACAGATCATAGATAACTATCATCTATCGCTTCTATCCGCGACGGCTGTCACATTCCCCGGCAATAGCGTTAACTGCTTCAAATTTTGACGCATTTTTCGCCGTTCCCCCTCCTCAATCGCTTGACGCGTTTTCGTATTTCTCTAAATTGTAGTGGCGAGAGTTGGCGAGCAATTGAACAACTCGTCACTCCACCACCGGTTCATTCCATCTTACTTATAAAGATTTACGAAGGATGTCGAAGTATGGAAATGGGTACTGTTAAGTGGTTCAACAATGCCAAAGGGTTCGGTTTTATCTGCCCTGAGGGCGGCGGCGAAGACATTTTCGCCCATTACTCCACCATCCAGATGGATGGTTACAGAACGCTAAAAGCCGGACAAGCCGTTCGGTTTGATGTTCACCAGGGGCCAAAAGGCAACCACGCCAGCGTGATCGTCCCTGTGGAAGCGGAAACGGCTGCATAACTCTTTTGCTTCATTGTGTACATCCTGCTAATAAAATGCCAGTCCTTCTGACTGGCATTTTTATTTCTATTCGCGTGCCAGCGCATCCACCGGATCGAGCCGTGCCGCGTTGCGCGCTGGCAGCCAACCAAACAGCACCCCGGTCAACGTCGAACAGAGAAAAGCCGTTAGCAGAGCCAGCGGGGAAAAACCGATCTCCCAGCCGGGCAGAAACAGCTGCAGAATAAATGCGATCATCAGCGATAACGTGACCCCCAGCGCGCCACCGACCAGGCAAACCAGCACCGCTTCGATGAGAAACTGCTGCAGTACATCGCTGGCCCGCGCGCCAACCGCCATGCGGATGCCGATTTCGCGCGTCCGTTCGGTCACTGACACCAGCATAATATTCATTACACCAATACCGCCAACCACCAGGGCAATCACCGCCACCAATGTCAGGAACAGCTGTAAGGTATGTGTGGTCCTTTCTGCGGTTTTCAAGATGCTGTCCATATTCCAGGTGAATACATCTTTTTTACCATGCCGCAGCTCCAGTAGACGCAGCAGCTGTTTCTCCGCGGTTTCACTGTCATAACCTTCATGAACGCGTACCGTAATGGAGTTCAGCCACGACTGGCCCATCACTCTTCCCGCCATGGTGGTGTAAGGCAACCAGACGCGGAGAATTTTACTGCTGCCAAACATTGACTGTTTTTCATCCGCGACGCCGATCACCGTGGCCGGCATATTGCCCACCAGAATCACCTCGCCCACCACTTTCGCTTTATTGGGAAACAGCTGGCGACGGGTATTGCTGTCGAGCACTACCACCTGCGCCCGACTGTTGAGCTGCAGTTCATTAAAGGTATTGCCTTCGCTGAAGGTCATGCCGTAAACATTAAAGTACTGCGGCCCGACCCCCTCCGCGCTGGCGGCAACGTCAATATTGTTGGCGCGCAGGCGCAGGCTTTTCGATACCGCCGGCGTGGCGGAACGCACCCATGGCTGTTTCTGGATCGCCAGCAAGTCGTCATACTTCAGCGCCTGCTGATAACGCGGGTCGTCATCGCCAAAATCCTTTCCGGGATAGACATCGATGGTATTGGTGCCGATGGCGCGAATATCCGCCAGCACCATCTGTTTGGCGGCATCACCGACCACCACGATCGATACCACCGACGCAATGCCGATAATAATGCCGAGCATAGTCAGCAGGGTACGCATTTTATTCGCCGCCATCGCCCGCCACGCCATAACCAGCGCTTCGCGAAAGCCACTGGTAAACTGACGCCACGCCGAGGGTTCCGGCTGCTGACGGGCGCGCAGCCCACCGCCCTGGCGGCTGCCGGGCGGATTGCGGACGATCTCGCCATCGCGGATCTCAATGATCCGTTCCGCCTGGGCCGCGACCTGCGGATCGTGGGTGACAATGATGACCGTATGGCCCTGAGCTTTGAGCTGATGCAGGATCGCCATCACCTCTTCGCCGGAATGGCTGTCCAGCGCGCCGGTCGGTTCATCCGCCAGAATCACTTCCCCGCCGTTCATCAGCGCACGGGCGATACTCACCCGCTGCTGCTGGCCGCCGGACAGTTGCGACGGCTGATAGTCAGCCCGATCGCCAAGTCCCAGACGCACCAGCAGATCATGGGCGCGCGCCAGGCGTGCCCGTCGCTCGCTGCCGGCATACACCGCAGGCACTTCAACGTTCTGCGCGGCGGTAAGATGTGACAGCAAGTGGTAGCGTTGAAAGATAAAACCAAAGTGTTCCCGCCGCAGCCGAGCCAGCGCATCGCCATTCAACTGCGCGATATCGGTTCCCGCCACCCGGTAGGTGCCGCTGGTCGGTTTGTCGAGACAGCCGAGAATATTCATCAGCGTCGATTTGCCCGAGCCGGAGGCACCCACGATCGCCACCATCTCCCCCGCATTGATGCTGAGGGTGATCCCCTTCAGTACCTCAACGCTGCCGTCGCCGGAAGGGTAGCTGCGACGAATATCACGCAGCTCAAGCAGCGCCGTCATTTTGCCGCCCCGCTCGCGCTCTCGCCGACGATCACTTCATCTCCCTCATCCAGCCCCTGCACCACCGCGACGTCGGTATCGTTGCGGGCGCCAATGGCAACCTCACGCTCTTTTACCTCGCCGGTGCGCAACAACCGGACGTGATAGCGGTTATCACCCACCGCGTCACCCAGGGCGCTCAGCGGGATGGTAATCACGTTTTTCACCTCGGCCAGCTGGATATGCACCTGCGCGGTCATGTCGAGACGCAGGATGCCCTCCGGATTCGGCACCTCGAAGCGGGCATAGTAGAAGATGGCGTCATTGACTTTTTCCGGCGTCGGCAAAATGTCTTTCAGCGTGCCTTCATAGCGAGTCAGCGGATCCCCCAGCACGGTAAACCACGCCTTTTGCCCCGGTCTGAGGTGGATGACATCCGCCTCAGAGACCTGCGCTTTGACCAGCATGGTGCTGAGATCCGCCAGCGTCAGAATGTTCGGCGCCTGCTGGGCGGCGATCACCGTCTGTCCCTGCAGGGTGGTAATTTGCGTCACTTCGCCAGCCATCGGCGCCAGGATCCGCGTGTAGTCGAGGTTGGTCTTCGCGGTGTCGAGCGTCGCCTGGTTACGCTTAATTTGCGCTTCAATAGTGCCGATCTGCGCTTGTTTCACCGCCAGATCGGTGGCCGCGGTATCAAGGTCCTGTCGCGAGACCAGCTGGCGCTGCGCCAGCTGCTGCTGACGGGCCAGAGTCACCTGCGCCAGTTTGCTCTCCGCGCGCGCCTGATTGAGCTGGGCACGCAGTTCCATCAGCGTCGCTTCAACCTCTTTAATTTGGTTTTGCGCCTGCTCCGGATCGATAACCCCCAGCAACTGGTCCTTTTTGACCTTATCGCCGATATTGACGTGCAGCGTTTTCAGCTGTCCGCTGACCTGGGCGCCGACGTCAACTTTCCGCAGGGCATCCAGCTTACCGGTGGCCAGCACGCTCTGCTGGAGGTCACCTTTGCGCACCACCAGCGTCTGGTAGTTCGGCAGCGGCGCATTCAGGATCCGCCATCCCCAGACGGCCAGACCCAGCACAACGATCGCTAACAACCACCAGATTGTCCTGCGTTTTCCCTTCACTTTCATTATCCGATTCCTGCTGTTTCCCTGCCGCTCCAGACGGTGATTCTATCCAAACCCGTCGACAACAGAACACCCATTTTTAACGTTGCTTACGTTTTGTTTAGCTACCGGAGAGCTTTGCGCCAGCCCTACGGCGCAGGTTAATCTGCACGACCACGAGCCAGCCACAGTACCCGCGAGAACATTTTCTTTAACAGCGTCGGCACCGCGTCCACCCCGCGTCGGCCGGCCTCCATCGCCACCTCAATCGCCAGGTCGGGCTTGGATGAACGATGGATGGCCTTGGTGATCACCCGCCGCATATTCATAGGGACATTATCCGGGATCTGCGCCACCCGGTGATAAACGTCATCAAATCCCTGGCGATACATAAAGTGCTCCATATCCATCGCGGGCAGGCTCGTCAAATGGTCACGCTCCAGCTCGCGATCGTTATTCAGCAGGCCGAGCACGGTGGCGGCATATTTTTTCCCCGCCTCATCGCCATCCACCAGCACGTGCCACTGGATCCCCATCCGGCGGGCAAATTTGATCAGTGGTTTAAGGCCTGACTGGGCGAACTCGATCACCTTCACGCCCTCGGCATCAAAATGATGGCCACACTGGCGGGCCAGTTCGTTGATAACCCAGGTCTCCGTCTCCCCTTCCACCAGCAGCCAACAGCGGGCGAAGAGCGATGAGGCGCGATTGAAGCGAATATGGAAGGCGATACGCCGGCTGTCTTCGGCATTCATTCCGCCGGGTCCCAGCCGCCATGCCGACACCCTCGACGACTCACGAACCAGTCGACAGACCTGCTCCACCGGCGTCAGGGACAACAGCTCCCCGGAGTTGGTGGTGGTCACGCGCTGCAGCGGCAATAAATTCAGCAGGTGCCAGGCGACAGAGAGCATAATCGGATGCAAACGCGTCTCCGGATCTTCAATCAGCAACAGCGGCCGCGCGTCGCGATCGAGGCGCACCGTCCCTTTTGCCTGCAGGAGGGTGGAAAACAGCCCCAGCAGAATCACCCGATGGCTGCGCCCGCCGGGTTTATCGATCATCCGGTTGATAATATCCAGATAGCGCCAGCTGCGCTGCTCATCATGGGAGCGCCGCCGCATCAGACGATGCCGCGTCTGGGCGCTGCTTTGCTCGGCAAAGTAATGCTCCAGCAGCTGCACCATGGCCGACAACCCCTCGCGGATCTGACCGTCCGATAAATTTTGCGGATGGCTGACCAGCTCCCGGGAGAGAAAATCGAGCTGGCGGGCGGTGATCTCTATCTGCGGCGAATGCGGTACCGTCCCGTTATGGATACGCCGCATAAAGCGCGCGTCGCGCAGGCGCAGCACCGGCATCAGACGCACCAGGTGTCTGGCCAGATCATCAATATCCTCAACCGCCAGCGCTTCGCCTTCGCCATCGATAAAGCTCCGCAGGGTCATCACGCTGTCGTCATCGGCGAGCTCGCCTTCCAGACGATAGAACACCCGATGATAACCATCGTCACAAGGTACCCAGCAGCGCTGAAGCGGACGAAAACGCCGGACCCGATGGCGCCCAGGTTCGGTTTCACGGAAGGTCAGGATAATATGCAAATGGTGCTCGCGCCCCTGGATGTCGCCCGGGGGAAACCAGAAGTCATCGCGTACAAAGTGATAAAGATCGAACTCAGGGGACAAAAGCAGGGTCAGCGCATCAAGCAGACTGGACTTCCCCCACGCGTTCTCCCCGATCAGGACGTTATTTTGCTCCAGCATCAACGACAAACGATTGATACCGCGAAAACCGACGATTTCTACGCGCTCAAGAAGCATATCCCCTCCGCTAAACCACCACTCTCCTTCAGTAATCAACAGTATAGCGAGGGCGACGGCAAGATGACACTCTGCTTAATCGCATCCGTGGCTCATATTCAGCGGATTAAATATATTCATAAAATTACTCACTTATCGCCTATTACCGGCTGTTGATTATTCATCAAACAAAATAGTTTTATTTCAGGCGTTATGATCTACACTATTGATAATCTTCCACGGATAAAGGAAAGACTACACTGGCAAACGGAATCCCTTCACCTTGCCCTAAATCAAATAATATCAATATATTTAACTGGCTCTGGGATGGCGATTATCTCTAGAATAACGCCGCTTTATTTTTATCGTCATCCCTTATCACGATAAATAAAGACCGGCACGGTCCGCTCGTGCGCGTATACAATTTAATTGAGGTGGTTATGTTCAGAAAATTAGCAGCAGAATGCTTCGGCACTTTCTGGCTTGTATTTGGTGGCTGCGGTAGCGCCGTGCTTGCCGCAGCCTTCCCTGAGCTCGGTATTGGTTTTGCCGGCGTCGCGCTGGCATTTGGCTTAACGGTATTAACCATGGCATTTGCGGTCGGCCATATTTCCGGGGGGCATTTCAACCCGGCGGTGACCCTGGGCCTGTGGGCCGGCGGCCGTTTCCCGGCGAAAGAAGTCATTGGCTATATTATCGCTCAGGTGGTCGGCGGCATTATTGCCGCGGCGGTGCTGTACGTGGTGGCCAGCGGTAAAGCCGGCTTTGATGCCGCCGCCAGCGGATTTGCCTCCAATGGCTATGGCGAACACTCCCCGGGCGGCTTCTCCATGCTGTCGGCTATCGTCATTGAAATTGTCCTGACCTGCGGCTTCCTGCTGGTTATTCATGGCGCGACCGATAAACATGCCCCGGCGGGCTTTGCCCCCATCGCTATCGGCCTGGCGCTGACCCTCATCCATTTGATCAGCATTCCGGTTACCAACACCTCGGTCAACCCGGCGCGCAGCACCGCGGTAGCGATTTTCCAGGGCGGCTGGGCTCTGCAGCAGCTGTGGCTGTTCTGGGTCATGCCGATCGTCGGCGGGATCCTCGGCGGCGTGCTGTATCGCACCCTGCTGGAAAAACGTGATTAATCCTTTGTAAAGCCCGGGTTTCCGGGCTTTTTCTTTCTGGTGGCAGCTTTACTCGGCCCGGTGATTTGGGTAGTGTCATGGGCGCTATTCTCATTATGCAAGGGCTGCATCGTTCATGTTATCGGGACTCTTCATCATTCTGTTGCCGCTGGTTGTCGGCTATCTGGTGCCACTTCGTCAACCCTCCGCGCTAAAACTGATTAACCGGATGCTCAGCTGGATTGTCTATGTCATCCTTTTCTTTATGGGGATCAGCCTGGCATTCCTCGACAATCTGGCAAGCAACCTGCTGGCCATATTGCATTACGCTGCAGTGAGCGTGGTCATCATTTTACTGTGTAATATTGCCGCCCTGTTGTGGCTGGAAAGTAAAATGCCATGGCGCAGTCAGCATCGGCAGGAGAAATTACCTTCGCGCCTGGCCATGGCCCTGGAATCGCTGCAGCTGTGCGGCGTGGTCGTGCTCGGTTTTCTGCTCGGCCTGACCGGCCTGTCTTTTTTACAGCACGCGACCGAAGCCAGCGAATATACGCTGATCTTTCTCCTGTTCCTCGTCGGTATTCAATTACGCAATAATGGAATGAGTCTGCGACAAATAGTCCTTAACCGTCGGGGAATGATCGTCGCCATGGTGGTTATGGCCAGTTCATTACTTGGCGGGATACTTAACGCCTTTATTCTCGGTCTGCCGTTAAAGACCGGTCTGGCGATGGCGAGCGGTTTCGGCTGGTATTCGCTCTCCGGTATTTTACTCACTGAATCCTTTGGCCCGGTGATCGGCAGCGCGGCGTTCTTTAACGATCTGTGTCGCGAGCTGCTGGCTATCATGTTAATTCCGGGCCTTGTTCGCCGCAGCCGCTCCACAGCGCTGGGGCTGTGCGGCGCCACTTCGATGGACTTCACCTTACCGGTACTCCAGCGTTCCGGCGGCGTCGAGATTGTTCCTGCCGCTATCGTGCACGGTTTTCTGCTTAGCCTGCTGGTCCCGATCCTGATCGCCTTTTTTACCGCCTGAATACCCGCTGGCGGCAGACTTACTGCCGCCAAATTTGCGCTAAATCAATCTCCCTTTAAGTTGTATCAGAAATGCCTTTTCACCTTGTGCCATGCGGCATAACCTTAAACATGTATATTAAATATAACTTTAAAGGTGTGACCATGTTTTGTGTGCAATGTGAACAAACCATTCGTACCCCAGCCGGCAACGGCTGCTCTTACGCGCAGGGGATGTGCGGTAAAACAGCGGAAACCTCCGATCTGCAGGATCTGCTGATTGCATCACTGCAAGGCCTGTCCGCCTGGGCGCTCAAGGCCCGCGAATATGGCATTATCGATCATGAGGTCGACAGCTTTGCCCCCCGCGCCTTCTTCTCCACCCTGACCAATGTGAACTTCGATTCTCCGCGTATCGTCGGCTACGCCCGCCAGGCGATTGCCCTGCGTGAAGCGCTGAAAGCGCAGTGCCAGAACCTCGACGCCAGCGCCGCGGTTGATAACCCGGTAGCCGATTTACACTTGGTCAGCGACGATCTGGGTGACCTGCAGCGTCAGGCGGCAGACTATGCCCCAAATAAAGATAAAGCCGCCATCGGCGAGAATATTCTCGGTCTGCGTCTGCTGTGCCTGTACGGCCTGAAAGGCGCGGCGGCCTATATGGAGCACGCCCACGTACTCGGCCAGTACGACAACGCGATTTATGCCCAGTACCATAAAATCATGGCATGGCTGGGAACCTGGCCGGCGGATATGAACGCGCTGCTGGAATGTTCGATGGAAATCGGCCAGATGAACTTCCAGGTGATGAGCATCCTTGACGCTGGTGAAACCACTAAATATGGCCACCCGACGCCGACTCAGGTGAACGTTAAAGCCACCGAAGGGAAGTGCATCCTGATCTCCGGCCATGATCTGAAAGATCTGTATAACCTGCTTGAGCAGACGGAAGGCACCGGCGTTAACGTCTATACCCACGGCGAAATGCTGCCGGCGCACGGCTATCCGGAGCTGCGTAAATTCAAACATCTGATCGGCAACTACGGCAGCGGCTGGCAAAACCAGCAAGTGGAATTCGCCCGCTTCCCGGGCCCTATCGTGATGACCTCGAACTGCATCATCGACCCCACCGTCGGCGCCTACGACGACCGCATCTGGACCCGCAGCATCGTCGGCTGGCCGGGCGTGAACCATCTGGAAGGTGAAGACTTCGCCCCGGTTATCACCCAGGCGCAGCAGATGGCGGGCTTCCCGTACAGCGAAATCCCGCATCTGATCACCGTCGGCTTTGGCCGTCAGACCCTGCTTGGCGCGGCGGATACGCTGATCGATCTGGTCAGCCGTGAAAAACTGCGCCATATCTTCCTCGTCGGCGGCTGCGACGGCGCCCGCGGGGAGCGTAACTACTTCACCGATTTCGCCACCAGCGTGCCGGATGACTGCCTGATCCTGACCCTGGCCTGCGGTAAATACCGCTTTAACAAGCTGGACTTCGGCGATATCGAAGGTCTGCCGCGTCTGGTCGACGCCGGGCAGTGCAACGATGCCTACTCGGCAATTATTCTCGCGGTTACGCTGGCGGAAAAACTGGGCTGCGGTGTTAACGACCTACCGCTGTCGCTGGTGCTCTCCTGGTTCGAACAGAAAGCGATCGTCATCCTGCTGACGCTGCTGTCGCTGGGGGTGAAAAACATCGTCACCGGCCCGACGGCGCCTGGCTTCTTCACCCCGGATCTGCTGGCGATCCTCAATGAGAAGTTTGGACTGCGTTCCGTGACCACCGTGGAACAAGATATGCAGCAGCTGCTGAGCGCTTAAGGAGTCCCTGATGACCATGCCAACCTCCCAGTGCCCGTGGCGGATGCAGGTTCACCACATTCACCAGGAAACCCCGGACGTGTGGACCCTTTCGCTGCTGTGCCACGATTACTATCCGTACCGCGCCGGCCAGTATGCCCTGGTCAGCGTGCGTCACTCGGCGGAAACGCTGCGCGCCTATACCCTTTCCTCCACGCCGGGGGTCAGCGAGTACATTACGCTGACCGTTCGCCGTATTGACGAGGGCGCGGGTTCGCAGTGGTTGACCCGCGAGGTCAAACGCGGCGATTACCTTTGGCTGTCCGATGCGATGGGCGAGTTTACCTGCGACGATAAAGCGGAAGATAAATTCCTGCTGCTGGCCGCCGGCTGCGGCGTAACGCCGATAATGTCGATGCGTCGCTGGCTGGCGAAGTATCGACCGCAGGCCGACGTGCAAGTGATCTATTGCGTGCGTTCGCCGGAGGATGTGATCTTTGCCGAGGAGTGGCGCCAGTATCCGGTCACCCTGGTGGCAGAGCACCATGCCACTCATGGCTTTGTCGCCGGCCGTCTGACCCGGGAGCTGCTGCAGAGCGTGCCGGATTTAGCCAGCCGCACCGTGATGACCTGCGGCCCGGCGCCTTATATGGAGAAGGTCGAGCAGGATGTTGCCGCCCTGGGCGTCACCCGCTTCTTTAAGGAGAAGTTCTTCACCCCGGTGGCGGAAGCCGCGACCAGTGGACTGAAATTTACCAAACTGCAGCCGGCGCGCGAGTTTTACGCGCCGGTGGGCACCACACTGCTTGATGCGCTAGAGAGCAATAAAGTGCCGGTGACCGTCGCCTGCCGCGCCGGCGTCTGCGGCTGCTGTAAAACCAAAGTGGTTTCCGGGAAGTACAGCGTCACCAGCACCATGACGTTAACCGACGCCGAAATCGCCGACGGCTATGTGCTGGCCTGCTCCTGCCATCCGCAGAGCGATCTGGTTCTCGCCTGAGGTCAAAATCCCCGGTGGCGCTACCGCTTACCGGGGCTACAGCGCTGTGCGATTGGGTAGCCCGGAGAAGGCGCAATGCGCCGACTCCGGGAAAATCCCGGGCGACAATAAACGCTCAGGCGACATGAGATAAACATTTTCTCAGACTGAAAAAGTTGCAAACCGGCAACAGTATCGACTTTACGCCCCAGGACAAATGAGGCATTTTTACCGCCAGGCCGACTGGCCGGCCAGCGAATAACGCCCTGCGCCGAGTAGCGCAATCGCCAGCGCGCCAACAAAGAAATAGACCAGGTTCTCAATGGCCCACGCCCCCACTGCATCAAGCGCAAACGTCTTGCCGAGACCGACCATCAGCCACGCCACCACCATGGTGAACGCCAGCACCAGCGCCGCCGGGCGGGTCAGGACGCCGAGAATTAACAAGCAGGGAGCGACCACTTCCCCCACCAGCACACCGTAGGCGATGAACCCCGGCAACCCCTTCGCCACCAGCATGCCGCTGATCCCGCCCACGCCGTCCAGCAGCTTGTGCAGACCGTGAAACAGCATTAACCCGCCGACAGCGAGTCGTAACAAGAGTTTACCGGCGTCGTCATGCGACAGCGTTTTATTTACTACGTTTAACATTCCCTTAACCATCTGATGTGCTTCCTGTTTTACATCCTGTGAGGTCCCAGAGTATGCACAATTTTTCAGCAATAAAACCAGCAAAAAATAAGGGACAATCAGCAACGTAACCTGCAGTTTCATCTAAGCTTGAAGGCGTTATCACAAAAAGGAGATGGAGATCATGAAACAAACCGTGGCCGCATACATTGCCAAAACGCTGGAACAGGCCGGCGTGAAACGTATCTGGGGCGTCACCGGAGATTCCCTCAATGGATTGAGCGATAGTCTGAACCGCATGGGCACCATCGACTGGATGCCCACCCGGCACGAAGAGGTGGCTGCTTTCGCCGCTGGCGCCGAGGCGCAGCTGACCGGCGAACTGGCGGTCTGCGCCGGCTCCTGCGGGCCGGGCAACCTGCATCTGATTAACGGTCTGTTTGACTGTCATCGTAACCATGTGCCGGTGCTGGCCATTGCCGCCCACATCCCCTCCAGCGAAATCGGCAGCGGCTATTTTCAGGAGACCCATCCCCAGGAGCTGTTCCGCGAATGCAGCCACTACTGCGAGCTGGTCTCCACCCCGGAACAGATTCCGCAGGTGCTGGCCATCGCCATGCGTAAAGCGGTGATTAACCGCGGCGTCTCGGTGGTGGTGCTGCCCGGCGACGTGGCGCTGAAGGCTGCCCCGGAGAGCGCCAGCAGCCACTGGTATCATGCGCCGTTGCCGACGGTCACTCCGGCGGAAGAAGAACTGCGCAAGCTGGCGCAGCTTATTCGCTACTCCAGCAATATCGCGCTCATGTGCGGCAGCGGCTGCGCCGGCGCTCATCAGGAGCTGGTGGAGTTCGCGGCCAAAATTAAAGCCCCCATCGTCCACGCCCTGCGCGGCAAAGAGCACGTGGAGTACGACAATCCGTACGATGTCGGCATGACCGGGCTGATTGGCTTCTCCTCTGGCTTCCACACCATGATGAACGCCGATACCCTGATCCTGCTGGGCACCCAGTTCCCCTATCGCGCCTTCTATCCAACCGACGCCAAAATTATTCAGATCGACATTAACCCCGGCAGCATCGGCGCCCACAGTAAGGTCGATATGGCGCTGGTGGGCGATATTAAATCGACGCTAAAAGCGCTGCTGCCGCTGCTGGAAGAGAAAACCGATCGCCACTTCCTGGATAAAGCGCTGGAGCACTATCGCGACGCGCGAAAAGGACTCGACGACCTGGCGAAGCCCAGCGATAAAGCCATTCACCCGCAGTATCTGGCGCAGCAGATCAGTCATTTTGCCGATGAAGACGCCATTTTCACCTGCGATGTCGGCACCCCCACCGTCTGGGCGGCACGCTATCTCAAAATGAACGGCAAACGCCGCCTGCTGGGCTCGTTCAACCACGGCTCAATGGCCAACGCCATGCCGCAGGCCATCGGCGCCCAGGCCACCGCTCCGGAACGGCAGGTAGTGGCCATGTGCGGCGACGGCGGCTTCAGCATGCTGATGGGCGATTTTCTGTCGCTGGCGCAGATGAAGCTGCCGGTGAAAATTGTCATCTTTAACAACAGCGTGCTGGGCTTCGTGGCGATGGAGATGAAGGCCGGGGGCTATCTCACCGACGGTACGGAGCTCCACGATACCAACTTCGCCCGCATCGCCGAGGCCTGCGGTATCAAAGGTATACGCGTTGAAAAAGCCTCCGAGGTGGATGAAGCGCTGCAGACCGCCTTCCGCACCGACGGTCCGGTGCTGGTCGACGTCGTGGTCGCCAAAGAGGAGCTGGCTATCCCGCCGCAGATTAAGCTGGAGCAGGCGAAAGGCTTTAGCCTGTATATGCTGCGGGCGATCATCAGCGGGCGCGGCGATGAGGTCATCGAACTGGCGAAAACCAACTGGCTCAGGTAAAACAGAAGCAATACGTTGAACCAGACCAAGGAAAAGCCGTGATCGATTTACGCAGTGATACCGTTACCCGTCCCGGGCGCGCCATGCTGGAGGCCATGATGGCCGCCCCGGTCGGGGACGATGTGTATGGCGACGACCCTACCGTCAATGAACTGCAGCGCTATGCCGCCGACCTCGCGGGCAAAGAGGCGGCGCTGTTTCTGCCCACTGGCACCCAGGCCAACCTCGTTGGCCTGCTCAGCCACTGTCAGCGCGGCGAAGAGTATATCGTCGGCCAGGGGGCGCACAACTATCTGTACGAAGCCGGCGGCGCGGCAGTACTCGGCAGTATTCAGCCACAGCCGATTGACGCCGCAGCCGATGGTTCGCTGCCGCTGGATAAAGTGGCGGCGAAAATCAAACCCGACGATATCCATTTTGCCCCGACTCGCCTGCTGAGCCTGGAAAACACCCACAACGGTAAGGTGCTGCCGCGCGACTATCTGCAGGAAGCCTGGGCGTTTACCCGCCAGCGCGACCTGGCGCTGCACGTCGACGGCGCGCGTATCTTTAACGCCGTAGTGGCCTACGGCTGCGAACTGCGTGATATTGCCCAATACTGCGACTCCTTCACTATCTGCCTGTCAAAGGGGCTTGGCGCCCCGGTAGGCTCGCTATTGCTGGGCAGCGAGGCATACATTCGCCGTGCCGTCCGCTGGCGGAAAATGGTTGGCGGCGGCATGCGCCAGGCGGGCATACTGGCCGCTGCCGGGCTGTACGCGCTGAAAAATAACGTACAGCGCCTGCAGGAGGATCATGACAACGCCGCGTGGATGGCGGAGCAGCTTCGCGCCATCGGCGCCGACGTCACCCGCCATGATACCAACATGCTGTTTGTGCGCGTTGGCGAAGCGCAGGCCCCGGCGCTCGGCGAGTTTATGCAGGCGCGCGGCGTGTTGATTAACGCCTCGCCTGTTGTCCGTCTGGTCACTCACCTGGATGTCAACCGTCAGCAGCTGAGCGAGGTGGTCGCTCACTGGCAGGCTTTTTTACAGCGCTAAGGAGTCAGGCGTGTCGCAATCGGTTCTGGTGCTCGGCGCCAGCGGCTATATTGGCCAGCATTTGGTGCGCGAGTTAAGCGCGCGGGGTTATCCAGTGCTGGCGGCGGCACGCCACATCGACCGACTGCAAACACTCGATTTGCCAGGCGTTACCTGCCGGTCAGTCGATCTTAATCAGCCGCAGGCTCTGCCTGCACTGCTCGCCGGCATCGATACCCTTTATTATCTGGTCCACGGCATGGGCGAAGGCGGCGATTTTATCGCCCATGAGCGCCGGGTAGCCACGCATGTGCGCGATGCCCTGCGACAGTCGTCAGTGCGCCAGGTGATATTTCTCAGTTCGCTGCAGGCCCCGGCGCAGGAACAATCTGACCATCTGCGCGCCCGCCAGGTGACCGGTGAGGTCCTGCGTGAGTCGGGCGTGCCGGTGACCGAACTGCGGGCCGGGATTATCGTCGGCGCCGGCTCTGCCGCCTTCGAGGTGATGCGCGATATGGTTTATAACCTGCCAGTGCTCACTCCCCCGCGCTGGGTACGCTCGCGTACCACCCCTGTCGCCCTGGAAAATCTGCTCTTTGACCTGGTTGAGCTGCTGAATCATCCGTCCAACGCGCATCGCGTCTTCGAAGCCGCCGGTCCGGAGGTGTTAAGCTATCAGCAGCAGTTTATCCACTTTATGGCCGTCAGCGGTAAACATCGCCCGCTCATTCCCATTCCCCTGCCGACGCGCTGGATCTCAGTGTGGTTTCTTAACGTTATCACCTCGGTGCCGCCTACCATCGCCAGGGCGCTGATTCAGGGGCTGAAGCACGATCTGATCGCCAACGACCGGGCGCTGCGAGCGCTGATCCCGCAAACGCTGATCCCCTTCGATCAGGCGGTTCGCCGCACGCTGAAAGAAGAAGAGCAGCTGGTAAACTCCAGCGACTGGGGCTACGACGCCCAGGCTTTCGCCCGCTGGCGACCGGAGTACGGCTACTTTCCGAAACAGGCTGGCTGCACCGTCACCACCCAGGCGAACCGCCAGGCCCTGTGGCAGGTCGTTAACCAAATCGGTGGTAAAGAGGGGTATTTTTTCGGCAATCTGCTGTGGAAAACCCGTGGTGCGATGGACCTGCTGGTCGGCCATCGGTTAGCCAAAGGACGGCCGCAGCGCGACTATCTGCAAACCGGCGATACGGTCGACAGCTGGAAGGTAATTATCGTGGAGGAAGAAAAACAGCTCACCCTGCTGTTCGGTATGAAAGCGCCGGGGCTGGGCCGGTTAAGCTTTACGATAAACGATAAAGGCGACCATCGCGAACTGGACGTGCGCGCCTGGTGGCACCCGCACGGTATGCCCGGACTGATCTACTGGCTGCTGATGATCCCGGCGCACCTGTTTATTTTCCGCGGTATGGCGCAACGCATCGCCCGGCTGGCCGAACAAATCTCAGGCAGAGACCAAGGATAAGCATTATTCTTTCATGATTCTCATTGCATAGTCGGGAGAATCACGGAAAATGCGCACGAAATTCTTTTCTGGGACAGTAGAGTGATATGAAGGTACTGGTTACCGGTGCGACCAGCGGATTAGGCCGCAACGCAGTGGAATATCTGCGCAATAAGGGCATCAGCGTGAGAGCCACCGGGCGCAACGAAGCGATGGGTAAGCTTCTGAGCAAAATGGGGGCAGAATTCATCCCGGCCGATTTAACCGAGCTGGTCTCTTCGCAGGCTAAAGTGATGCTCGCCGGTATCGATACCCTGTGGCACTGCTCCAGCTTTACCTCGCCCTGGGGCACCCAGCAGGCTTTCGATCTCGCTAACGTCCGCGCCACCCGCCGTCTGGGCGAATGGTCTGTGGCATGGGGGGTGCGCAATTTCGTCCATATCTCTTCGCCATCGCTCTATTTCGATTATCACCACCATCGCGATATCCAGGAAGATTTCCGCCCGCATCGCTTCGCCAACGAGTTTGCCCGCAGCAAGGCGGCCAGCGAGGAGGTGATCAACCTGCTGGCGCAGGCCAACCCGCACACCCGTTTTACCATTCTGCGTCCGCAGAGCTTGTTCGGGCCGCACGATAAAGTCTTTATTCCCCGGCTGGCGCAAATGATGCAGCATTATGGCAGCGTCCTGTTGCCGCGTGGCGGCAGCGCGCTGGTCGACATGACCTATTATGAAAACGCCGTGCATGCGATGTGGCTGGCGAGCCAGTCGGCCTGCGATCATCTTCCTTCCGCCCGCGCGTGGAATATCAGCAACGGCGAACCGCGCACCTTGCGAAGCATCGTGCAGAAACTGATCGACGAGCTGGGCATCAAGTGCCGGATCCGCTCAGTTCCCTACCCGATGCTGGATATTATTGCCCGCAGCATGGAACGTTTTGGCGATAAAACAGCCAAAGAGCCCGCCTTTACCCACTACGGCGTTTCCAAACTTAACTTTGATTTTACGCTCGACATCACCCGCGCGCAGGATGAACTGGGCTATCAGCCGGTGGTGACGCTTGACGACGGCATTGTGCGTACCGCCGCCTGGCTACGCGACCACGGCAAACTTCACCGCTAACCCTGGCCATATTTTTCTAACAGCGCCTCGGCTATCGCTTCAGTTTGCGCATCCGCTACGCCATCCCAGCGCTGCGGACGGAAGTGCATCTGGAAGGCGATAATCACCCGCTTCTTCTGCGCGGGGGTCATCTCCGGCGTCACCTGATAGCCGTAGCGCGCCAGTAAATCCAGCACCACCTCTGGGTCAACGGGATCGCTGGCCGGCCGTCCGTTCAGATAAAAGGCCACTCGCTGCTCGTCAGGCCAGGCGCCAATCCCCTGCTGCGCCAGCTGTTGCCAGGGAAACAGCGGCCCCGGATCGTCTTTACGCTGCGGCGCGATATCGGCATGGGCCACCACGTTCTGCGGCGCGATGTGGTAGCGGGTGATAATATCGCGCGCCAGCGGGATCAGGGCCGCTATCTGTTCCGGGTGGAAGGGGGTAAAGCTTTTGACGCCCGCCGTCTTCTGCCAGCCACGGTTCTCCAGCTCAATGCCGATGGACGTATCATTGATACGCGTACTGCCGCGCCAGTAGCTCACCCCGGCGTGCCAGGCTAAATCCTCTTCCGGCACCAGCTGCCAGATCCGCGGTTTATGCTGATAACGCGGCGGCTGCTCGGGGATTAAATAGTGGGAGCTGACCTCTTTATCGGTCAACGTCGCCAGAGAAACATCAAAATTGTCTGCCGTATAGTGGATCACCAGCACTTTTATTCGCGGATAGGCCGCCTGCGCCGGATGGCGAGTGTCCAGCTGGTATCCATCGCGATCGATAATTCCCTTTTCCCCGGCACAGCCGGTTAACAGCAGCGCCAGCAGGGCGACCTGCGCAATCCGTTTCATCCCCTTTCCCTCGCCCGGCAGTGGAGCCGGGTTAATAAGACCATTGATTACGTCCTTTATTTTTAGCCTGATACAACGCACTGTCCGCCCGGGCGATCAGCGTCTCCATCGGGACCGTGCCGTCGGAAGCCACCACGCCCATGCTGACGGTCACTACCGCCGCCACTGCAGAGGCTTCATGCGGCAAGGCCGCGTCGTGGATTTTCTGCTGAATGCGCTCGGCAATGACGGTGGCGTGCGCTAAGGAAACCCCCGGCAGCGACACGACAAACTCCTCGCCGCCGTAGCGGGCCACCAAATCGTCCTCAGCCCGCACCGCCATTTTAAGCACCTGCGCGACAGACGATAAGCAGTCATCGCCGGCCTGATGGCCGTAATGGTCGTTATAACGCTTAAAGTAATCGACATCGATCATGATCAGCGCTAACGGCGCTTTTTGCTCCCAGAGCTGCGCCAGAAAAGCATTCAGTGCCCGGCGATTGGCCGTTCCGGTTAAGGCATCCCGGTTAGCGATACTTTCCAGCCGCTGGATAAGCTGCATATTTTCCTGATGCGTATCCCAGGCTTCATCATACCAGCGCTGCAGAATACGCCGTCCATAAAGCAAAATCGCGGTGAAAATAGCCCATAAGGTCAAAAAACGAAATTCACCGTCATAGTGAATCTGCACCCCTGCCAGCAAGGCGGTCACCCACATTGGGAGCATAAAGGCGATAATGCCGGGCCAGTGGTGATAGAGCGCGGTGAGGCCGGTGGTCATTAAAATCACCAGCAGCGGCCAGGCGAAGGGCAAGGTCCAGAAAAAGATAAAACAGTAATTACTCAGGGACCAGCACAGGCTGAGCGCCAGCAGCAGCCCGGTGATGATATTCAGCGTATATCGCCCCTGCGCCAGCCGCGGCGTGACGGCAATAATCACTAAAATGGCCGAAATAATAATAACCGCGATCAGCGCCACTTCGATATAAGGAATAACCGCCCGGTGCGTCAGTAACTTCTTATCAAAATAGGTAAAGATAAAATTGCGGAAGAAAATCATTAACGCAAAAGCGATATTGACAAAGGCCAGCCAGGGCATACTCATGGACAGCGCATGGCGCTGAACATTATCTTTGGTGGCCCACAACGCGGCTCGCTGCTGCCGGGCCTGCTCTCGCTTATTTGTTAACATCTTATCTCCCTGGTGACCTGCATGACCATGGGTGCAGCCCCTGCTGTTCTATATGATAAACCATGTTACCGGGAATGTCTTTCAGCGTCCCGGCCCCTTCTCCTGCGTGCGCCTCAGCTAATTTTCAGCTAACCACAGTAAAAAAAGGTCTTGCGTCGCCTCAATGTTCATTCCGCAAAAAAAAGCAAGCATTATCAATGAGAACCTCGTCATCTTTTCTTTAAAAAAGCGTTAACTAATCGTCATAAAATTGCAGTATTTTGCTTGAAAAAAAAGCGGCGTTAGTACAATCTGAAATCGCTCATTGGTGAGTTAAAACAAGAGCATGAT
Source organism: Klebsiella sp. PK18 (assembly GCF_057784655.1). NCBI lineage: Bacteria > Pseudomonadati > Pseudomonadota > Gammaproteobacteria > Enterobacterales > Enterobacteriaceae > Klebsiella > Klebsiella sp. PK18. The sequence goes on from NZ_CM173493.1 coordinate 3,695,941, forward strand.
GATAGCAAAATAAACAATGGAGTCTAAAAATATGAAATATGCAGCTTTAGTGGCAGGTGCAGCATTGTTTTTAACGGCGAACGCCTTCTCCGCTGAGATTTTAACGAAAGAAGCCTTTAATAAGGTCCATACGCAATATACCAAAATCGGCACCATTTCCTCTACCGGCCAGACTGCGCCGAGCGATGCCCGTGAAGAGCTGATTAAAAAGGCCGATGAAAAAGGCGCGGACGTTATCGTGCTCTCTTCCGGTAATACCGATAAAAAACTGCACGTCTCCGCTAACATCTATAAGAAGAAGTAATTAATCTTATATCTCAAGAAACATTATCCTATTGTCCGGGTAATGTTTCTTGTTTGCCCAAAAAGTCTGTTTATTTTTAAACGGCGCCTGGTTTTTCCTGCCTGAATATCATTCGGTGATGCTCATTGTCGATTTCCTGCCCTAAGGCCGTTGTCACATCAAGGTCTTAGCTCTTTGCGTCAAGTACAATCCGCACGCTATACGCTATGCTTTAACGGAAACTGAAAACGTAGTTCGCTTATAAGGAAATCATCATGCGCTACAAACTTCTTGCTGTACTTCTCCCTTGCGCGCTGGCGCTCAGCGCCTGTACGACCGTCACCCCGGCCTATAAAGATAATGGTACCCGCAGCGGCCCCTGTGTCGAAGGCGGCCCTGACGACGTAGCGCAAAAATTCTATGACACTCAGATCCAGAACCGCACTCAGGATCCGGCGGCGCTGCGCCCCTATCTGAGCGACGGACTGGCGCAGTTACTCAATGACGCCCGCCAGGATCCGGCCAACAGCAAACTGCTGCAGGCTAACCCGTTCTCCAGCAGCAGCACCCCAGCGGACAGCGCCGTGGTCGCCAGCGCCTCCACCATCCCGAACCGTGATGCGCGCAATATTCCGCTGCGCGTCGAACTGAAACAGGGCACCCAGAGCTGGAAAGATGAAGTGCTGATGATCCAGGAAGGCCAGTGCTGGGCTGTCGATGACGTCCGCTATCTCGGCAACAACAGCCATGCGCCAGCCGGGACGCTGCGACAGAGTCTGGAGAAACGCTGATTCCGGAGTTGAAGCCACCCCGCTGAAACGATAACCCCGGTAAAATGTCGGTATTCGCCCCAGGAATGCCGACATTTGCGCCCCCCTCACCCACCAGGCCATATTTTGTGCTAACTTTAAAGCTAAACGTGGTTTAGATTTAACTTTTAACGCATAAATATTGCATAACTATTCTGCCAAAGGTAGTATTTGCGGCCTCAATAGCTATTCGTATCAGACTGCCCAGATGAGTATTAAACTAAACGGCATTAATTGCTTCTACGGCGCACACCAGGCGCTGTTCGACATCACGCTGGATTGCCCGCAGGGGGAAACGCTGGTGCTGCTCGGCCCCAGCGGTGCCGGGAAGAGCTCGCTGCTGCGCGTACTCAACCTGCTGGAGATGCCGCGGTCCGGTTCGTTATCCATCGCCGGCAACCAATTCGACTTCACCAAAGCGCCGTCCGATAAAGCGATTCGCGAGCTGCGTCAGAACGTCGGCATGGTCTTCCAGCAATACAACCTGTGGCCGCACCTGACGGTACAGCAGAACCTGATCGAAGCCCCCTGCCGCGTACTGGGGTTAAGCAAGGATCAGGCGCTGGCTCGCGCAGAGAAACTGCTGGAGCGTCTGCGTCTGAAGCCTTACAGCGATCGCTACCCGCTGCATTTATCCGGCGGCCAGCAGCAGCGTGTGGCTATCGCCCGCGCGCTGATGATGGAGCCCCAGGTCCTGCTGTTCGATGAGCCTACCGCGGCGCTTGACCCGGAAATCACGGCTCAGATCGTCAGCATCATTCGCGAGCTGGCTGAAACCGGCATCACCCAGGTTATCGTCACCCACGAAGTTGAAGTGGCGCGCAAGACGGCCAGCCGGGTGGTGTATATGGAAAATGGCCATATCGTCGAGCAAGGGGATGCCTCCTGCTTCACGCATCCGCAAACTGACGCGTTTAAAAACTATCTTTCACATTGATGTTTTTCGGGGAAATGACGATGAAAAAAGTACTGATTGCCGCCCTGCTCGCAGGCATGAGCCTCTCCGCTTCCGCCGCGCAGACCATTCGTTTCGCCACCGAAGCCTCCTACCCTCCGTTTGAGCTGGTGGACGCCAACAACCAGATCGTCGGTTTCGATGTCGATCTGGCGAACGCGCTGTGTAAAGAGATCGATGCCACTTGTACCTTTACCAACCAGGCCTTTGACAGCCTGATCCCGGGACTGAAATTCCGCCGTTTCGACGCGGTCATGGCCGGGATGGACATCACGCCGGAGCGTGAAAAGCAGGTGCTGTTCTCTACCCCGTATTATGACAACTCGGCGCTGTTCGTCGGTCAGCAGGGTAAGTTCACCAGCATTGACCAGCTGAAGGGCAAAAAAGTGGGCGTGCAGAACGGCACCACCCACCAGAAATTCATCACCGATAAACATCCGGAAATCACTACCGTTCCTTACGACAGCTACCAGAATGCGAAGCTGGATCTGCAGAATGGTCGTATTGACGCGGTCTTTGGCGATACCGCCGTGGTGACCGAATGGCTGAAGAGCAATCCGAAGCTGGCGGCCGTGGGCGATAAAGTGACCGACAAAGCCTATTTCGGCACCGGGCTGGGCATTGCCGTACGTCAGGGCAACACCGACCTGCAGCAGAAATTTAACGCTGCGCTGGAAAAAGTGAAGAAAGACGGCACTTACCAGACCATCTATAACAAATGGTTCCAGAAGTAAGACTGAATGAACGAAATTTTTCCATTAGCAAGCGCCGCCGGGATGACCGTCGGCCTTGCCGTTTGCGCGCTCGTCATCGGCCTGGTCCTGGCGATGCTCTTTGCGGTACTGGAGTCAGTGAAATGGCGCCCGGTAGCCTGGCTTGCAACCGGCATTGTGACCATCCTGCGCGGACTACCGGAAATTCTGGTGGTGCTGTTTATCTATTTCGGCTCTTCCCAGCTGCTGCTGACGCTCTCTGACGGTTTTACCATCCCGCTCGGGTTCACGCAGATCCCGGTGCAGATGCAGATTGAGAACTTTGACGTCAGTCCGTTCCTCTGCGGGGCGATCGCCCTGTCGCTGCTGTATGCCGCCTACGCCTCGCAAACGCTGCGCGGCGCGCTGAAAGCCGTTCCGCAGGGTCAGTGGGAGTCCGGCCAGGCGCTGGGGCTGTCGAAAGCGGCTATATTCTTCCGTCTGGTGATGCCGCAGATGTGGCGCCATGCTCTGCCTGGCCTCGGTAACCAGTGGCTGGTGCTGCTGAAGGACACCGCGCTGGTGAGCCTGATCAGCGTCAACGATCTGATGCTGCAGACCAAAAGCATCGCCACCCGCACTCAGGAACCCTTTAACTGGTATATCATTGCGGCGGCAATCTATCTCGTCATCACCCTGTTGAGTCAATACATCCTTAAGCGGATTGACCAGCGTGCGACGCGCTTCGAACGGAGACCAGGCTGATGCTCGACTACTTACCCGAACTGCTGAAAGGGCTTCATACCAGCCTGACGCTGACCGTGGCGTCGATTATCGTGGCGCTGATCCTGTCGCTGATTTTTACCATTATCCTGACGCTGAAGACGCCGGGGCTGGTGTGGATAGTCCGCGGCTATATCACCCTGTTTACCGGTACGCCGCTGCTGGTGCAGATCTTCCTGATTTACTACGGCCCCGGACAGTTTCCTTCGCTGCAGGATTATCCGTGGCTGTGGCATCTTATCTCTGAACCGTGGCTGTGCGCTCTGATCGCCCTGTCGCTCAATAGCGCCGCCTACACCACTCAGTTGTTTTATGGCGCCATCCGGGCGATCCCCGACGGGCAATGGCAGTCGTGCAGCGCACTGGGGATGAGTAAAAAGGATACCCTGGCGATCCTGCTGCCGTATGCCTTTAAGCGTGCGCTGTCGTCCTATTCCAACGAAGTGGTGCTGGTTTTCAAGAGTACCTCTCTGGCCTACACCATCACCCTGATGGAAGTAATGGGCCACGGCCAGCTGCTGTACGGACGCACCTACGACGTGATGGTGTTCGGCGCCGCCGGGATTATCTATCTCATCGTCAACGGACTGCTGACGCTGCTGATGCGCCTGGTGGAACGTAAAGCGCTGGCCTTCGAGCGACGTAACTAGCGCCTGAGCCTTATTGCATAAAAAGCAGACAACAAGACGGACAAGTCTAACACCTGTCCGTCTTTTTTTATGGCATTAAAAATATTTAATCATATTTATTGCATATAAATTCATTTAATGGCATTGTCACTCTATGCCGCAGACACGGCGAATAATCATAAGATTGACAGACGGGAGTTCCACGATGAAAAAGTTAGTTCTGGCTGCACTGCTCACCACGTTCACCTTCGGCGCTGCCGCCGCAGAGAAAATCAGCTTCGGCGTGTCCGCAACCTATCCGCCGTTTGAATCGATGGATGCCAATAATCAGATTGTTGGTTTCGATCTCGACCTGGCCAAAGCGCTGTGCAAACAAATGCAGGCAGAATGTACCTTTACCAACCACGCTTTTGACAGCCTGATCCCGGCACTGAAGTTCAAGAAATATGATGCGGTGATTTCCGGAATGGATATTACGCCGGAACGCAGCAAGCAGGTCGCCTTCACCGACCCGTACTACGCCAACTCGGCGCTGGTGATCGCCAAAAAAGACGCGTTCCATTCCTTCGATGACCTGAAAGGCAAACGGATCGGCATGGAAAACGGCACCACCCACCAGAAATATCTGCAGGATAAACATCCTGAGGTGAAGACCGTCGCCTATGACAGCTACCAGAATGCGATTATCGATCTGAAAAATGGCCGTATCGACGGCGTGTTCGGCGATACCGCAGTGGTCAACGAGTGGCTGAAAACCAACCCGCAGTTGGGCGCAGCCACGCCGAAAGTGACGGATCCGCAATACTTCGGTACCGGACTCGGCATTGCCGTGCGCCCGGATAACAAGGCGCTGCTGGAGAAACTGAACGCCGCGCTGAAAGCGATTAAGGCCGACGGTACCTACCAGAAAATCAGCAATCAGTGGTTCCCGGAGTAACTTTTTTGCCGGGTGGCACTGCGCTTACCCGGCCTACTCTTTCCCCGTAGCCGGGTAAGGCGTATCCGCCATCCGGCAATGTCTTAAAGTGGCACGAAGAACCTGAACCGCGCCCCGCTTACCGACTCCACCAGTCTGATACCGCCCCCGTGCAACTCCAGCATTCGTTTCACAATCAGTAGCCCTAACCCGCCGCGATCCTCCCGCGATGCCTGGGTAGACAACGCCGACGGCCGCTGGAACAGATCGTCGCGCAGCGCGGCATCGACGCCCGTTCCGTTGTCGGCCACTTCCACCTGGAGCTGTTGATCCTCCTGCCAGACCGCCAGACGGATCTCCCCGCCGACGGGTGTATGCCGCATCGCGTTATCGAGCAGGTTGGTCACCACCCTCTCAATCATCGACACATCGGCGTTAATCAGCGGCAGCGGTCCCGGCACATCAATACGCAGGTTCACCTCGCGCGTGCGGGCAGTTAATTCAAACTTCTGCGCGACATCGGAGATCAGCTCCCCCATCGCAAAACGCTCGCGCTGCGGCTTAATGCTCCCGTGCTCCAGTCGCGCCAGCTCAAACAGCTGCTGCGAGAGATGGCGCACTTTGTTGCCCTGACGCAGGGCGATGGTGAGATATTGCCTGCGCTCCTCGGCGGTCAGCCGTTCATCCTTCAGCGTCAGCGTTTCCAGATACCCCAGCAGCGAGGTGAGCGGCGTACGCAAATCATGGGAGATATTGGCCACAAATTCGCGGCGCTGGCGGTCGCTGTCGGCCAGCCGATCCCACTGGCCGGCTATCTGCTGCGCAAGGTCAATAAAGCGATTCTCGAGCACCGCCACCTCGTTACCAGGCAGGGGCTCCGGCGTGCGGGCCGCCAGAGTTTTGATGGCGCTGATGCTGTCCTGGCCGCTCGCCGCGACCTGGGCGGTGAGCTGGCGGACCGGCCGGGTGACCCAGAACCATGCCAGCCCCCCTGTCAGAAGGCCAAACAGGGCCACCAGCAGCAGCGTCCACAGAACAATGCTCCACAGCGTTTTTTGCCAGGCGTCGGCCGCCAGCTGATTAAAGGTCTCTCCCTGCAAAATGATATACAGGTAGCCGCGCAGCTGCCCGTCGACGCGCAGCGGAGCGGCGCTGAAGACTTTTCGTCCGTCGAGACTACGTGGATCGTCGCCATACACCGGCGACGCACTGCCGGTGAGAAAAGCCTGCACTGGCGCCATATCGATACGCTGGCGCTGGATATGTCCCGGCGGCGCCGCATCGGCCAGCAGGTCGCCATCCGGCGACAGCAGATAGAGCTCCACGCTGGGGTTAAAGGTCATCAGGCGGTCGAACAACGACTTCAGGGTTTGCCGGTTGACCCCGCCGTGGGCGTCCAGCAGCGGCTCGCGGGCGACAATCTGCTGAGCCAGCCCGGCGGAGAGGCGCTGCACCATGGCGTTGCCATACTGCGCGCTGCTGTGTAACTGAACGGCGCATACCGCCGCCGCGCACAGCATCAGCAGGGAGACCACCACCAGCGCCAACCGCTGGCTGAGGCTCAGGCGGCGGATCACGGGGCGACCTCTTGCGACATCGGGGCGAATTTATAGCCTTTACCCCAGACGGTAAGAATAATGTCCGGCTCCGCCGGGTCACGTTCGATTTTGCTGCGCAGGCGGTTGATATGGGTATTAACCGTGTGCTCATAGCCCTCGTGCTGATATCCCCAGACCTGCTCCAGCAGCGCCAGCCGCGAAAACACCTCACCGGGATGGCGGGCGAAGTAATAGAGCAGATCGAATTCGCGCGGCGTCAGGTCCACCACCTCGCCGCGCAGCTTCACTTCGCGCGACAGCGGATCGATGCTCAGGCCATGGCAGGACAGGCGCCCGGCGTCCATCATCAGGTTCTGCCCCATCGCCTCCTGGCGACGAAACAGCGCTTTGACGCGGGCGATAAGCTCCAGCAGTGAAAAGGGCTTCGCCAGATAATCATCGGCGCCCATCTCCAGGCCCAGCACGCGGTGCATTTCGCTGGTGCGAGCGCTGATGATAATTACTGGCAGGTAACGGGTCATCTGACGGATACGCCGGCAGATCTCCAGGCCATCGACGCCAGGCAGCATCAAATCAAGGATCACCGCATCCCAGACCTGCTTTTCCAGCTGGACAAGGGCCTGGTCGCCGTCGGCTTCATGCACAATCTGATAGCCCTCATCCTGAAGATTGAGCCGCAGCAGCGTGGCAATATCCTCGTCATCTTCCACCAGCAGAATGGTTTTGGCCATTAGATTCCCCCCACCAATAACAAAACATGCAGCGCCAAGCTTACCTGATTTCAGCGGCGCAAAGCCTTCACATTTTGTTTAAACTTCGCGGACCAGCAGGGTCAGCACTTCGTAGTGCGCGGTGTGAGGGAACATATCAAACAGCTGGACCCGCTCGACGCGATAGCCGCGAAGACGGGCAATATCGGTCGCCATGGTGCGAGCGTTACAGCTGGAATAGATGATATAGGGCGGCGCCATGCGGCTTAAATAGTCGCACAGTTCGGCGCCAATGCCGCGACGCGGCGGGTTGACCAACACCAGCTGCGGGATATCGTCTTCATGAGTGGCGAACTGTGTCGAGTCCAGCGCCTGAAAATGCAGATTGCTGAGCCCCAGCTGCGCGGCTGACTGTCTGGCGCAGGCGATCGCTTCCGGGGCAATCTCGATACCGGTCAGGCGCATCGCCGGCGTCGCGCAGTGCAGGCCAAATCCCCCGACGCCGCAAAACAGATCCCACATATGCTGGACCGGCAGCGCGCGCACCCAGTCGCGGGCGGTGGCATACAGCCGACTGGCTACCGCCGGGTTGGTCTGAAAGAAACTTTGCGGGCGGATCCACAGCGGCACCTCGTTAAAGACCTCCCCCAGCGCCTGCTGTTCGGTGAAGAAGATCTCCTGCTCGCCTTCCATGATTGCCATATGCACCGGCTGGATATTCGCCGTGATCACCTTGAGCTGCGGGAGCTGCGCCTGCAGCCACGGCAGCGCAGCGCGCAGCTGGGCCACCTTGGCCTCTGAGCGCAGCACGAAGCGCAGCATCATCTCCCCCTGCTGGCTGGCGGTTAGCAGCAGATATTTCAGCTCCCCGCGCTTGCGCGCGACGTTATAGGGGGTTAACCCGGCGCGGGCGATAAAGGGCTTCAGGACGGCAAACACCGGCGCAAACTCGGCGGGATAGAGCGGGCAGTCGGTGAGATCCACCGGGGTGCCATCGCGATGCAGCATCCCCAGCAGCGGACGCTCAACGCTGCCGCTGACCACCATCTTGGCCTTGTTACGAAAGGCCGTCTCTGGCCCGCTGACCGGCTCGCCCCAGGCAGCGACCGGGATCGCCGCCAGCAGTGTGCGCAGATCGGCCATTTTATCGGCGAGCTGTTGCGGGACCGGCCGCTCCAGCCATTGACAGGAGCGGCAGCGGCCGGCGTCGTAGAGTGCGCAATGCATAATTGACCTTCAAAAATCCAGGGGCGGGGATTGTATCACCGTTATTGCAGGCGGAAAAACCGACGGCAGTTCGCCGGCACAAACAGCAGCGTCAGAACCAGCAGATCCGGCAGTTTTTGCATCACCAGCGAGTGGAAGATCTCCCGTTTGGATTCGCCGGGAATGCTGAACAGTTCCGGATACCCATAGCCCAGCGACGCCGCCCACAGGTAGCCGGCGGCGATAATCTGCGTCAGCAGATAGACCCAGCGCGCCCAGTTGCGCCCTTTCACCAGCGAGAAGGCACACCAGATTTCGACAAATACCAGCGCCAGGCTGCCGAGGAAGACCAGCGTCAGGTTCCAGGTCTGGACGCTGCGGTGAATGAATTCGTTCAGCCCCTGCAGACCCAACAGATTGAGGATCATCAGCAGGTCCAGAGCGCGAATCAAAATAATAGCAAAGGCCGCCACCTGCACCAGCGCAGGGACGTTAAGGCGGGCATGCGATGAGCGAGTTTTCGTAAACAATCCCAACGTAATGTCTTCCATGAAAACGGCGCCACAGGGTGGCGCCGACCGGAGGCTGCTGTACCGATTTTAGGTGGTTCAGCCTTGTCTTGCACGCTGGATATCGCGCACTCGCTGCTTTTCTGCGCGGGCCATCAAATACCAGGCGATAAAACCAACAATACCGACCACGCCAAGGATGAGCGTCGCCAGGGCGTTAATCTCCGGGTTGACCCCCATGCGCACGCTGGAGAAGACCAGCATCGGTAACGTCGTAGCCCCGGGACCGGAGACAAAGCTGGCGATCACCAGGTCATCCAGCGACAGCGTGAACGCCAGCAGCCAGCCGGAGATCACCGCTGGCATAATCATCGGCAGCGTGATGACGAAAAAGACCTTCAGCGGCGCGGCGCCCAGATCCATCGCCGCCTCTTCAATCGAGTGGTCCAGCTCACGCAGCCGCGAGGAGATCACCACCGCCACGTAGGCGGTACAGAAGGTGACGTGCGCCAGCCAGATGGTCAACATCCCGCGATCCGACGGCCAGCCAATGGCATGTCCCAGCGCCACGAACAGCAGCAGCAGCGAGAGACCGGTGATCACGTCCGGCATAACCAGCGGCGCGGTGATCATAAATGCGAAGCCATTAGACCCGCGAAAGCGTCCAAAACGCACCATCACCACCGCGGCGATGGTACCGAGGATCGCCGCCGCCGTCGCCGCGCAGGCGGCGATGGTCAGGCTCAACCCTACCGCGCTCATCATCGCATCATCGTGGAACAGTTCGCTATACCAGCGCGTCGACCACCCGGCCCAGACCGTTACCAGCTTCGAGCTGTTGAACGAGTAGATCACCAGCATCAGCATCGGGGCATAGAGGAAGGTGAACCCAAGCACGAGGATCAGAATGCGCCACGGCGAGCGTACTACCGGCAAGTCGTTCATCCCTGCTCTCCCATCTGTTTTTGCTGGTGCTTGTGGAACCACATGATCGGCACGATCAGCAGCAGCAGCATGACAATCGCCACCGCCGAGGCGACCGGCCAGTCGCGGTTGTTAAAGAACTCCTGCCACAGCACGCGGCCAATCATAATGCTGTCCGGCCCGCCCAGCAGTTCCGGGATCACGAACTCCCCCACCGCCGGGATAAACACCAGCATGGAGCCGGCAATAATGCCGCCTTTGGTGAGCGGGACGATCACCTGGAAGAAGGTCTTCAGCGGCCGGGCACCGAGATCCAGCGAGGCCTCCACCAGCGAATAGTCGATGCGGGTCAGCGCGGTGTAGATCGGCAGCACCATAAACGGCAGATAGGCATACACAATACCGATATACACCGCCAGGTTGGTGTGCAGGATCTCCAGCGGCTGATCGATAACCCCTAACCACAGCAGGAAGTTATTCAACACCCCGTTGCTTTTCAGCAGCCCCATCCAGGCATAGACGCGGATTAAGAATGACGTCCACGACGGCAGGATCACCAGCAGCAGCAGAATATTGCGCGTCGACGGCTTGCTGTGCGCCACCGCCCAGGCCAGCGGATAGCCCAGCAGCAGGCAGCAGATCGTCGATATGCCCGCCACCTGCAGCGACTGGAGATAAGCTTCGAAATAGAGCGGATCGTCAGTCAACTGCAGGAAGTTGGCAAAGTTGAGGGTCAGCGTCAGCTGGCCATCCGCCCACTCCATCAGCTCGGTGTAGGGAGGGATCGCCCGCGCCATCTCGGCAAGACTTATCTTGAACACGATCAGGAACGGCAGCATGAACAACAGGATCAGCCACAGATAGGGCAGCGCAATCACCAGCTTGCGGCCATGCGCCATCTGCAGGCGCGCCGCCCACAGCCCGAAGCCGCCCGGTTTTTTCGCCCCTGACGGGGATTCAACGGTACTCATCGCCCTCTCCTTACACCGTCAGCACTACGCAGCTATCCGCATCCCAGCATAAACGCACCTCGTCACCCCAGGTGGGCGTTCCTTTCCGATGGCGGTGTTCATTCTGCAACTGGGCGCTGATCATCTGCCCGCTTTGCAGGCGCACATGATAGATAGAGAGATCCCCGAGATAGGCGATATGAATCACCTCGCCGACGGCAAAATTGTAGCCGTCCGCCGGCGGTTCATCGCACAGCATGATCTTCTCCGGGCGCAGCGCCACCCAGACCGGCACGTTGTCCACCACCGACGCGTCGGGGTCGACCTTCAGCGGGTGCACCAGTCCTGGCGAACTCAACACCAGGCCATCCTCCAGACGCTCCTTCACCAGCCCTTCAAAGACGTTTACCGAGCCGATGAACTCGGCGCTATAGCGGGTGGTCGGGTGCTCGTAAATCTCTTCCGGTTCGCCAATCTGCACAAACTTGCCGCGGTTCATGATGGCGATACGGCCCGCCATGGTCATCGCCTCTTCCTGGTCGTGAGTCACCATCACGCAGGTCACGCCAACGCGTTCGAGAATATCCACTACCTCCAGCTGCATGCGATCGCGCAGCTTTTTGTCCAGCGCGCCCATCGGCTCATCGAGCAGCAGCAGCTTCGGCCGTTTCGCCAGGCTACGCGCCAGCGCGACGCGCTGGCGCTGGCCGCCAGAGAGCTGGTGCGGCTTGCGTTTGGCATATTCCTGCATATGCACCAGAGCCAGCATCTCCTGCACCCGGGCGGTGATTTCCGCCTTAGGCAGACGATCCTGCTTCAGACCGAAGGCGATATTCTGCTCAACGGTCATATGGGGAAACAGGGCGTAGGACTGGAACATCATATTGATAGGCCGCTGATAGGGCGGCACGCGCGCCAGATCCACGCCGTCGAGCATAATCTGCCCGGCGGTCGGTTGTTCAAAGCCCGCCAGCATACGCAGCAGGGTCGATTTCCCGCAGCCTGATGCGCCCAGCAGAGCAAAAATTTCGCCTTTATAGATAGTGAGACTGACGTCGTCGACCGCGTGCTGGCCATCAAACGACTTGGTTAAGTTACGGATTTCCAGTAGCGGGGTCAGCGCTTTGGGGGCTTTCGCCTGTGGGCGGGGCATTACGTCGTTCAATCGGGTGCTCTCCGGCAAAAAAACGATCACCATATGGTCCGGTGCCATACTTCGTGCTTAACAGTGCAATTGCACCATCCTGGTGCTTCTGCTCGCCGGGCGCGCTGCCATTTCCCGGCGAGTGCAGATCTGATTCGGCCCGTGTTCGACGGGCCGTCAGAGATTATTTGCCGCTCTTCACTTTGGTCCACGCGCGAGTGCGCACGCGGTCAATCTTCGGATCCTGCACCTTCAGCGTGAACAGTTTGGCGAACACATCCGCTGGCGGATAAATCGCCGGGTTGTTACGGATTGTCTCGCTGACCAGCGGTGTGGAGGCCTTGTTGCCGTTGGCGTAGAACACCTGGTCGCTGATTTTAGCGATCACATCCGGGCGCATCAGATAGTTAAGGAACTGATAGGCTTCATCTTTATTCTTGGCGTCGGCCGGCATGGCAAAGACATCAAAGAACGCCAGCGCGCCTTCTTTCGGAATAAAGTAGGAGACGTTGACGCCGTTCTTCGCCTCTTTCGCGCGGTTGGCCGCCTGCCAGACATCCCCTGCCCAGCCGATCGCAACGCAGATGTCGCCGTTGGCAAGGTCATTAATATATTGCGAAGAGTGGAAGTAGCGAATGTTCGGCCGCAGCTTCAGCAGCAGATCGGTCGCCGGGCCGGTGTAATCATCCGCTTTGCTGCTGTTCGGATCCTTGCCGAGGTAGTTCAGCACGGTGGCGAAAATCTCTTCCGGCGCGTCGAGGAAGGAGACGCCGCAGCTTTTCAGTTTTTCAAGGTTCTCCGGCTTCAGCACCAGATCCCAGCTGTCCACCGGCGCATCTTTACCGAGGACGGCTTTCACCTTATCCACGTTGTAGCCAATGCCCGTCGTCGCCCACAGGTAAGGCATGGCGTATTTATTCTCAGGGTCATGCTTGGCGACCAGCTTCAACACTTCGGGATCAAGGTTCTTCCAGTTGGGCAGCTTGCTCTTGTCCAGCGGCTGGAACACGCCCGCCGCCAGCTGGCGCTCAAGGAAGCTTGCCGACGGTACCACCAGGTCGAAACCGGTGCTGCCGGCCATTAATTTGCCTTCCAGTACTTCGTTGGAATCAAAAACGTCATACACGACTTTAATCCCGGTCTCTTTTTCAAAATTCGCTACCGTGTCCGGCGCAATATAATCAGACCAGTTATAAACATGCAGGGTTTTTTGTTCGGCGGCGAGCGAACCGGCAGAGACGGCCATCAGCGCACCCGTAACCAGACCTGTTAACCATTTTTTACCAAAGGCGGTCATATCTCTTATCCTTCTCAACGCCCGTTAATTTACGGGCTCAAATATACGCATTTCAACGCATGCAAGAATCATGCATATTTTTTCATTGCCTGAGAAAAGGAGAGCGGATCTCTCCCGGAGTGGTTGCTCGCAACTGGAAGCATCGCCAGAATAACTGTAGCCAGAATAAGAGGCTATAGCCCAGGTAAAAAAACGCCTTTTATCAAATTTTTATGCAATAACGGTCTACGTGATAAGCCAAAACGGCCTGAATGGCGGTGAATAATGCTTTAAGAGAAGGATAAACGCAGAATAAAAGCGGGTAATACGCAGCCGCTGCGGTAGTGGCTGCGCTAATTTTAGGCAGGTTTAGTGAAGAAAATGGTATTGCACGTTTTCCGCCGCGGGCTCTTCTTCTTCGCCTTTGTACAGCAGCTGGTTGGCGCCGGCTTCGAGGATCACCATTGAGATCTGCTCTTCGCTTTGGCGGAAGAACCAGGCGAACTGCTCCATGGTCACCCCCGGGCCGATAGACAACGACTGACAGACCACCAGCTTGGGCAAGTTATCGTCCTGAATATCGATAAACGCCTTCACAGTTAACGAACTGGCGTTGATAGCCGAGAGATCCGCCGACAGCGCCAGCAGAGCGGACGGCTTCACCTCCGCGAGGGCGGAAAAGAGCACCACGTTGTCTACCAGGTCAATTTTGGCATCAAAAATACCGTCGAAATTCTGCATATGCGGCAGATGCAATGCCTGGCAGGAATCGCACTCAAAAAAGCTGATGCCGATCTCATCCAGCCAGCGGCGTAGCGTATCCAGACCTGGAACGACCAGTGAATCCATAGTGCCTGTGACCCCTTACAATGAAAAAACGACGCCATAGCTTACGCAAAAAAAGCGCCGCATACCATGACAGACTTGCATCCAGCGGCTAGCCGCCTATTTTCAAACAGAATTCCGGCGTCGCCTGGCGCTCGATCCAGGCGATCATCCGGCTGGCGATGTCCACGCCGGTGGTGGTTTCCACCCCTTCCAGCCCCGGCGAGGCATTCACCTCCATCACCAGCGGCCCGCGGGTGGCGCGTAAAATATCAACACCGGCGACATCGAGCCCAAGGGTTTGCGTCGCCTTGATGGCAATCGCCCGCTCCTCGTCGCTAATCTGCGCCACCGTGGCCATGCCGCCGCGGTGCAGGTTAGAACGAAAGTCGCCCTCTTTAGCCCGCCGTTCGATCGCCGCCACCACCTCATTGCCGACCACCAGGCAGCGAATATCGCAGCCTTTCGCCTCGGCAATATATTCCTGCACCAGAATATGCGCATTCAGCCCGCGAAAGGCGTCGATCACGCTCTCCGCCGCCTGACGGGTCTCCGCCAGCACCACGCCGATCCCCTGGGTGCCTTCCACCAGCTTCACCACCAGCGGTGCCCCGCCCACCATGGCGATCAGGTCGCTGGTGTCATCGGGGGAGTGAGCGATGCCGGTCAGCGGCAAATCGATGCCCTGGCGCGCCAGCAGCTGCAGCGAGCGCAGCTTATCGCGAGCGCGGGTGATGGCGACCGACTCATTCAGCGGATAGCTTCCCAATAGTTCAAACTGACGCAAAGCCGCGGTGCCATAGTAGGTGATCGCCGAGCCAATCCGCGGGATCACCGCATCAAAATGCGGTAGCTGACGCCCTTTGTAGTGGATGGACGATGCCACCGGACTGACATTCATATAACAGGAAAGCGGATCGAGGATCTCGACCTGATGCCCGCGCTGTTGCGCCGCTTCGCGCAGGCGTCGACATGAATAAAGCGTTCCATCCCGGGATAATATGGCAATTTTCATCCTGCACCTCTGCAAAAAGACCCGCTCTGGCGGGCCTCAGCTATCGAACACACTTTCACCTTTCCTGCGGCCGGCGGCGGAGATCACCTGGCCGGAGCAGCAGTGTACACGTAATCAGCGTGTTGCCCACCCCTGCTTATGCAGATAGTCGAGAATAAACGGACGACTCTCTTTCACGATAGTGCGACGGATATGATCGCTCCAGGTATCGCGGCGGGCGTTGCTGCCGCGCGACAGATAATAGTGCGCCAGCTGGTCGTCATAGTCCGCCAGCAGCGCGTTATCCAGCGGCTGATAGTGGTTCTCATGCACCAGCATGGCGGCCGGCATCCGCGGCTTGATGTCCGGGTTATCCGCCGGCCAGCCAAGGCAAAGACCGAACAGCGGCAGGACGTGCTGCGGCAGCGCCAGCAGCTCGGTCACCGCCTCGATGCTATTACGCAACCCGCCGATATAGACGCCGCCCAGCCCGAGGGACTCGGCGGCAATCAGCGCGTTTTGCGCCAGCAGCGCCGTATCGACGACGCCGATCAGCAGCTGTTCAGCCAGCCCCAGCTGCGCCTGTGGGCAAATCTGCAGGTGGCGGTTAAAGTCGGCGCAGAAAACCCAAAACTCCGCCGCCTGGGCGACGTGCTGCTGGCCGCCGGTCAGCGGGACCAGTTGCTCACGCAGCGCGGGGTCGGTAATACGGATGATGGAGGTGCACTGTAAAAAACTCGAGGTAGATGCCGCTTGCGCGCTGGCGATAATCTCTGCGCGCTGTTCGTCGCTCACGGGGGCATCGGTGAAGTGGCGGATGGAACGGTGGCTGCGCAGCAGCTCAATGGTCGGCGTCATTACGTTTTTCTCTGTCAGACAAGGATTCAGGCTTTGGAGAGTGCGTTAACTGCGGGGCCACGATCTGCGCCATCCGCCACATAACGACGATGGCGGCGGGGATCATCAGCACGATCCCGGCAAAGAGCATCACCAGCGCCGCGGTCGGGCTGGCAATGGGCGCAGGCAGCTGGACATACTGGTTAAGCGAGAGCCAGGCGAGGGTTAACAGCCCCATCCCGAGGATCTCAACCAGGAGAATGCTTTTCGGCAACGGGGCAAATTTTCGCATCACGCCTCTCCGGTTGATAAGCGCGGCGCATCAGACAATCTCACTACGCCGCCGGGTCAGTATACGGGTTTTGATAGTACGACATTTATCAAACATAGCCGTAAACCATCGAAGCAAAAGGCAGAACCTTCTTTCCCTCACCGGTCAATGCAGGCATCATAAGCGCCATTCGCCATCCGGCTGAGGTTTAAGGAGAGAAGCAATGTTTACCGTTATTTTTGGTCGTCCAGGCTGCCCTTACTGCGTTCGCGCCAAAGAGCTGGCAGAAAAACTGACCAACGAGCGTGATGATTTTAACTACCGTTACGTGGATATTCACGCCGAAGGCATCAGCAAAGCTGACCTGGAAAAGACCGTCGGCAAACCGGTTGAAACCGTGCCGCAGATCTTCGTCGACCAGAAACACATCGGCGGTTGCACCGATTTCGAAGCCTGGGCGAAAGAGAACCTTGGCCTGTTTGCCTGAGTCAATTTATTTGCTCGATGAGTGACTGCGCCAGGTATCAAGCCAGGCGCAGATAAACAAAAAGCACAACGCCCCGAGCGCGCACCAGAACACCGCGCTCAGTACCCACGCCATCTCCTGCCAGAACGTTCTGTGCGTCACGAAGAACAGCCGCATCGTCACCATACAGACCGGCGCCGCCAGCATCGCACCCAGCAAAGGACGCAGTACCCGCTGTCCGGGAGAGAGGCAGCTCGCCGCCGCCCCTGGCAGCAAAAAGAAGAGCAGGCCCAACTCCGGGTTGCCGCTGGCGCGAAAGGCCCCTTTCATATGTAATAGCAGCGATAAGCACACCACAATGAACAGAACGAAGCCGCAGATAATACCGGCCCAACTACGCTCAGACTTCACCGTATCCTCCTGATGTTGCCTCTAACTCACGTCCACGTCGCCCAGTCAGATAAAGCATTTCGGCAATCCATGCCAATAACTCCCCAACCAGCCTAAAAACGATTGTCACTAGCCGCCGCATCCAGGAAGGATTAAACTAGCGGGTATATTTTTGCTGGTTATAACAGGGTGCCAGAATAGGTTCGCCACAACGCGAACGCCTGAGCAACCTTAGACCAAATAACCATTTCCTTCAACAACTTACTAGTAAATGAGAAGTTGGCTTTCGTGAATATAAACGTCGCAGATTTGTTAAACGGGAATTACATCCTGTTATTATTCGTTGTACTTGCATTAGGACTATGCCTGGGAAAACTGCGTCTCGGCTCAGTACAACTTGGTAATTCCATTGGCGTTTTAGTCGTTTCTCTCTTATTAGGTCAGCAGCATTTCGCGATTAACACTGATGCCCTTAATCTCGGCTTTATGCTGTTTATTTTTTGCGTCGGCGTGGAAGCCGGACCCAACTTTTTTTCCATTTTTTTCCGCGACGGCAAAAACTACCTGATGCTGGCGCTGGTGATGGTCGGCAGCGCGATGCTGATCGCCACCGTGCTGGGCAAAGTGTTCGGCTGGGATATTGGTCTTACCGCCGGTATGCTGGCGGGCGCCATGACCTCCACCCCGGTGCTGGTGGGCGCGGGCGACACCCTGCGCCATTTCGGCCTGCCCAGCGATCAGCTGGCGCAGTCGCTTGATCATCTGAGCCTCGGCTATGCCCTGACCTACCTGGTCGGCCTGGTGAGTCTGATCGTCGGCGCCCGCTATATGCCCAAGCTGCAGCATCAGGATCTGCAGACCAGCGCCCAGCAAATCGCCCGCGAGCGCGGCCTCGATACCGATTCAAAACGTAAAGTGTACCTGCCGGTGATCCGCGCCTACCGCGTTGGCCCGGAGCTGGTGGCCTGGGCGGATGGCAAAAATCTGCGCGAACTGGGGATTTATCGTCAGACCGGCTGCTATATCGAACGCATCCGCCGCAACGGCATTCTGGCCAACCCGGACGGCGACGCGGTGCTGCAGATGGGCGACGATATTGCGCTGGTGGGCTATCCGGACGCGCACGCCCGCCTCGACCCGAGCTTCCGTAACGGCAAAGAGGTATTCGACCGCGATCTGCTCGACATGCGCATCGTCACCGAAGAGATTGTGGTCAAAAATCACAACGCCGTCGGCCGCCGCCTGGCGCAGCTGAAACTCACCGACCACGGCTGCTTCTTAAACCGGGTGATCCGCAGCCAGATTGAAATGCCTATCGACGATAACGTAGTGCTGAACAAAGGCGACGTGCTGCAGGTCAGCGGCGACGCCCGCCGCGTAAAAACCGTGGCCGACCGCATCGGCTTCATCTCCATTCACAGCCAGGTGACCGACCTGCTGGCCTTCTGCGCCTTCTTTATCGTCGGCCTGATGATCGGCATGATCACCTTCCAGTTCAGCTCTTTTAGCTTCGGCATCGGCAACGCCGCCGGCCTGCTGTTCGCCGGCATTATGCTTGGCTTCCTGCGCGCCAACCACCCAACCTTCGGCTATATCCCGCAGGGGGCGCTGAACATGGTGAAAGAGTTTGGCCTGATGGTGTTTATGGCCGGGGTCGGACTCAGCGCCGGGGCCGGGATCAATAACGGTCTGGGCGCCGTCGGCGGTCAGATGCTGGCGGCAGGGCTTATTGTCAGCCTGTTGCCGGTAGTGATCTGCTTCCTGTTCGGCGCCTATGTGCTGCGCATGAACCGGGCAATGCTGTTTGGCGCCATGATGGGCGCCCGCACCTGCGCCCCGGCAATGGAGATCATCAGCGATACCGCGCGCAGCAACATTCCGGCGCTCGGCTACGCAGGCACCTACGCCATCGCCAACGTGCTGCTTACCCTTGCCGGGACGCTCATCGTGATCATCTGGCCAGGGCTACAATAAATTTTTGAGAAAAAAGCCGTCACAGGCAGAACTTTTTCTCAGGGCATCAGTCATAAGTAATGCCACTGCTTTTCTTTGATGTCCCCATTTTGTGGAGCCCATCAACCCCGCCACTTCGGTTCAAGGTTGATGGGTTTTTTGTTGCCTGAATTTATCCCTCACGCATGTCTCGCACCGCCTCAGCGCCCCTCTTCCTGCGCCCTCTCCCCCGCCAGCTGCCCAACCAGCAGCCGGATTGCCGCCTTCGACAGCGGCGCGCGGTCGGTGACAAAGTGCAAGGTCATCCCTTCAATAAAGGCGTCGAGACCGCGGGCGGTATCGGGGGCGAACCATTGCTCCAGCGTCTGCTGGCTGCGCCGCATCCAGTTCTGCATCACCCCCTTTAGCGCCGGCTGACTGCTGCAGAACGCGTACAGCTGATACATCAGCTCCATATTGCGCGCCGTGGTCACCTGGGCGCTGAAGATCAGCTCCGCGATGGCATCGCAGGCTTGTTCCCGGTTCGTTACCCCGGCAAAGCATTGCTGATACTGCGCCGACATCTCGGCGGTAAACAGGCTGAACGCCTCCTCAACCAGCGCCTCGATGCCGCTGAAATAATAGGTCAACGACCCCAGCGGCACATTCGCGCAGAGGGCGATTTTGCGGTGCGTCACCGCCTGGACGCCGTGCGCCGCGATGGTGTCCAGCGTCGCCTGCAGGATGCGCTCGCGGCGCTGCGGATCGTTCGGTCTACGGGCCATAATTTTCCTCTTCCGGTTTATGTACAAATGTACACATGCTTGCTACTGTTGTCTTCACTCTTCTCCTTTAAGGCGTTTACGGATGACGACGCAAACCTCGCGCAGAGCGCTCCAGCTTCGGCTGTGGGCGCTGTTTATGTTCTTTTTCATCCCCGGCTTATTAATGGCCTCCTGGGCCACCCGCACGCCGGCGATCCGCGATCAGTTGATGCTTTCTACGGCAGAAATGGGCGTGGTGCTGTTTGGTCTGTCGGTGGGGTCGATGAGCGGTATTCTCTGCTCAGCGTGGCTGGTGAAGCGCTTTGGTACCCGCAAGGTTATCCGCACCACCATGTCCTTCGCCGTACTCGGCATGCTGGTGCTCAGCCTGGCCCTGTGGGTCTCTTCCGCCCCGCTGTTCGCCTTCGGCCTGGCCATCTTTGGCGCCAGCTTTGGCTCCGCCGAAGTCGCTATTAACGTCGAAGGCGCGGCCATCGAGCGAGAGATGAATAAAACGGTGCTGCCGATGATGCATGGCTTTTACAGTTTCGGCACCCTGTTCGGCGCCGGGGTGGGCATGGCAGTGACCGGATTCGGCCTGCCTGCCGCCCCGCATATCCTGGCGGCCGCGCTGGTGGCTATTCTGCCCATCGCCATTGCCATCCGCGCCATTCCCGATGGCACCGGTAAAAATGCCGCCGAAGCCGCCCACGGAGAGGCGAAAGGTCTGCCGGTATGGCGCGACGCGCAGTTGCTGCTGATCGGGGTCATCGTCCTGGCGATGGCCTTTGCCGAAGGCTCGGCCAACGACTGGCTGCCGCTGCTGATGGTGGACGGCCACGGCTTTAGCCCCACCTCCGGCTCGCTGATCTATGCCGGCTTCACCCTCGGCATGACGCTGGGCCGCTTTACCGGCGGCTGGTTTATCGATCGCTACAGCCGGGTGACGGTGGTCCGCGGCAGCGCGGTGATGGGCGCCCTGGGTATTGGCCTGATCATCTTCGTCGATAACCCCTGGGTGGCGGGCATCTCGGTACTGCTGTGGGGCATTGGCGCCTCGCTCGGCTTCCCGCTGACCATCTCCGCCGCCAGCGATACCGGGCCGGACGCGCCCAAGCGTGTCAGCGTGGTGGCGATCACCGGTTATCTTGCTTTCCTCGTCGGGCCGCCGCTGCTGGGCTTCCTCGGCGAACACTTCGGCCTGCGCAGCGCCATGATGGTGGTGCTGGGTCTGGTGATGGTGGCGGCACTGGTCGCCCGCGCGGTGGCTAAGCCACAATCTGAACCCGTTATGGAGAACAGCTAATGAGCATCAAACTGATTGCGGTGGATATGGACGGCACCTTTTTAAGCGATGCCAAAACTTACAACCGGCCGCGCTTCCTCGCCCAGTACCAGCGAATGCGTGAACAGAATATTCGCTTCGTGGTCGCCAGCGGCAACCAGTATTATCAGCTGATCTCCTTTTTCCCGGAGATCGCCCATCAGATCGCCTTTGTGGCGGAAAACGGCGGCTGGGTGGTGAGCGGCAATGAAGACGTCTTCAACTGCCAACTGCCGCTCCACCATTTCAACGCCGTGGTCGATCATCTGCAGACCCTGCCGAATATCGAAATCATCGCCTGCGGGAAGCGCAGCGCCTACACTCTCAACCGCTATAACGACGCGCTGAAGAATGTGGCGGCGAAGTATTATCACCGCCTCGAACTGGTGGATGATTTTAACCACCTTGATGACGCGATCCTCAAATTTGGTCTCAACGTACCGGACAGCCTGATCCCGGAAATTCAGCCGAAGCTGCACGCGGCGCTGGGGGATATGGTCACCGCGGTGGCCACCGGCTACGGCAGTATTGACTTAATTATGCCTGGGGTGCACAAAGCCAACGGCTTGCGCATTTTGCAGCAGCGCTGGGGCATTGAGGATCATGAGGTGGTGGCGTTCGGCGATAGCGGCAATGATATCGAGATGCTGCAGCACGCCGGATTTGGCTTTGCCATGGCCAACGCCCGGGAAGACGTCAAAGCTGTCGCCAGCCATCACGCGCCGCACAACAACGAAGAAGGCGTGCTGCAGATTATTGATAAGGTGTTAAATCGCGAAGCGCCGTTCGCCTGATAAGACCCCGGATGCCTTTGTGCATCCGGGTTTGCCACCGGTTACGCCTGCTGCGAATTGCCGACGCTTTTATCTTTCAGGAAGTAGATCATCAGCCCCAGCCACAGTACCCCGCCCAGCAGGTTAAACAGGCTGAACAAGCCGTTGCCCCCCAGTTCATAAGCATGTTTGCTGAGCTCGATGCCGACGGTGAAGATCAGCATCTGCAGCATTCCCATCGCCGCCGAGACCGTGCCTTTGCTCATCTCGCTGGCGAACAGCGTTAAGCGCACCAGACCGGCATTCGCGAGGCCAATTCCGAAGGCGTAGAAGCTCAGGCCGGCGGTCATCCACAAATAAGCGTGGGAAGAGACCACGGTCGCCGCCGCGGAGAGGATCAGACCAAACATGATCGGCCAGCC
Organism: Klebsiella sp. PK18; assembly: GCF_057784655.1. Classification (NCBI taxonomy): domain Bacteria; kingdom Pseudomonadati; phylum Pseudomonadota; class Gammaproteobacteria; order Enterobacterales; family Enterobacteriaceae; genus Klebsiella; species Klebsiella sp. PK18. The sequence goes on from NZ_CM173493.1 coordinate 3,718,284, forward strand.
GCCCATGATAATCAGCGAGCGCACGGTACGGCGCGAAGTGAGGCGCGCCAGCACCAGGTTACCGGCAATCAGCGCGCCGAAAATCGGCACCTGCAGCATGCCATACTCATAGCTGGTGGCCTGTTCGCCGCTGATAATAATCACCGGCGACTGGGCAATCCACGCCAGCAACGGCAGGCTGACAAAGCCTGTCGCCAGCGCGCCGGCGACGAAGCGCAGGTTTTTCAGCACCAGACGATAGTCACGACCCAGCTCTTTGACCGACAGCTTTTCGCCCAACCGCGTCGCAGTTTCCGGCATCGCCCGCTGCAGCCCGACGAACGAGATGCCCGCCAGCACGGCGAACAGGACGAACATCATCTCCCACGGCAGCACGTGCACCCAGGCGGCGCCCACCAGCGGCCCCAGCAGCGGAGCAATCAGCGCCACGTTGGCCATCAGGGCGGTGATTTTGATACACACCGCCTCCTCAAAAGACTCCTGGATCGCCGCATAGCCTACCGCGCCGATAAAGCACAGGCTGATCCCCTGCAGGAAGCGCAGCAGGGTAAACTGCTCAATGGTCTGCGCCAGCAGCGTCGCCAGGCAGGTGACGATAAACCACACCACCCCGGTCAACATCACCGGGCGGCGGCCAATACGGTCCGACAGCGGCCCCAGCAGCCACTGTAAAAACATGCCGCCGGCCAGATAGGCGGTCATCGAGGTAGGTACCCATTCGTTGCCCACCTGAAACTCCTGAACCACGGCCAGCATACCCGGCTGGATCATATCGTTGCCAATATAGGTGGAAAACTCGTACAGCACCAGACATAGCGGGAACAGCAACGCCTGCCTTCCGAGGCGGCGGCCTGAAAGCGAATAATTTTGCATGAAATCTCTTATCTATCAAAAATCGCGCAAAGTGTAATGAAACTCCCGGCGCGGAGATAGTGAATTGTGGGTGACACCGCACAATATTGCGAATTGCGCCCCCCCTCCAGACTCTCCCCCTGCTATTCAGCCTGCGTATATATTCCGTTTATGTTTCAGCAATGTGACAAACGATATACTGGCGCTTTTCAGGCGGTTAGCATTGAAATCCATTTGCAAGATTTCTTAACAACCTGATCTTTAAGACAATGCTGCTTTATCTCCACACCGCTTTTTTTTAGGGTAGGCGGCTTATTTGCTATCGGACCAACGAGCCTGGAAGTCTATGCTGGAAAATATTAACTACGCGCTGTTCGCCCTGATCAACGCGACGCCGGCCTCGCCGCAGTGGGCCATTGAGGTGGCGATCCTGATCGCCAAAGATCTGATTCTGATCGTGCCCTTGCTGGTAGTGACATTATGGCTGTGGGGGCCTGCCCAGCGGCAGATGGTGTTTAAGCTGATGCTGGCGCTGATAATTAGCCTGACCGTGTCGTGGGCGATCGGCCACCTCTATCCGCACGATCGGCCGTTTGTCGCCGGCGTAGGCTATAACTTCCTGCATCACGCGGCGGACGACTCCTTCCCCAGCGATCATGGCACCGTCAGCTTTACCTTTGCCCTGGCTTTTCTGTTCTGGCACCGCCTGTGGTCCGGCGCGCTGCTGATGGCCATCGCCGCCGCCATCGCCTGGTCCCGCGTCTATCTCGGCGTGCACTGGCCGCTGGATATGGTCGGTGGTCTGCTGGCCGGAATGTGCGACTGCCTTGGCGCGGCGCTGATCTGGCATACGTTCGGCCCGGCGCTGTATCGCCAGCTGCAGCGACTGTATCGTCTCTGCTTCTCCCTGCCGATCCGCAAAGGCTGGGTACGCGGCTAAACGCCAGCCGTCGCTGCGGCCACCGCGTGACTAACCCGTAAGCGACAGGTAAAATCCCGCTAACGCCCTGCCCCCGCAGGGCGATTTTAGCGCAGAGGGAATATGGAAACTCGCCGTGACGAACGTATCAGTCAGCTCATTCAGGCACTCAAACGCAGCGATAAGCTACATCTGAAAGAAGCCGCCTCCCTGCTTGGGGTGTCGGAAATGACCATTCGTCGCGACCTCAATGGCCACAGCGGCCCGGTTGTGCTGCTCGGCGGATACATTGTGCTGGAGCCGCGCAGCGCCACCCATTACCTGCTAAGCGATCAAAAAACCCGGCTGGTCGAGGAAAAGCGCCGCGCCGCTCGCCATGCGGCCGCGCTGCTGGAGGCCCATCAGATGGCTTTCTTCGACTGCGGGACCACCACGCCGTGGATCATTGACGCCATCGATGATGCCCTGCCCTTCACCGGCGTCTGTTACTCCCTGAATACCTTCCTGGCCCTGCAGGAGAAACCACAGTGCCGGGCGGTCCTGTGCGGTGGGGAATTTCACGCCAGCAACGCGATTTTTATGCCGCTGAGCCTTGAGGATACCCTCAGCCATCTGAGCCCCGACATCGCCTTTTACTCGGCGGCAGGCATTGACTGCGAGCAGGGGGCGACCTGCTATAACCTGGAGGAGCTGCCGGTCAAGCACTGGGCGATGCGTCACGCGCGCTACCATGTGCTGGTGGTCGACCACAGTAAGTTTGGCAAAGTGCGTCCGGCGCGCATGGGGGCGTTAGCGAAATTTGACGTGATCGCCAGCGATATCTGCCCGGATGATGAGCTGGTCGCGCTGGCGAAGGCGCAGCAGATCTCCCTGCTGTATTGAGGCGTCACTGACCGCGCCCCGCCGGGCGCGGTCATGGCATCAGGAGAACCAGCTGCCGAACCAGCCGTGGAGTTTCATCAGTACGAAGTCGATCATCCGGCTGAAGAAACCGCCCTCTTTCACCGGCTCCATGACGATCAGCGGGCGCTGCTCGATGGTTTTATCATTCAGCTTAAAGTCGATAGTCCCGACCACCTGCCCCTTCTCCAGCGGCGCGGTAAGCTGCGGCTGATTTAAGGTGTAGCTGGCTTTCAGGTTTTTCAGCTGGCCCTTCGGCAGGGTGATAGAGCCCGCCTCGCCGGCTCCCAGTTTCGCTTCGCTGCTGTCGCCAAACCACACGCGCTGGGTAACGAAGGTGGCATCCGGTTTAATCGGCGTCACGGTTTCATAGAAGCGGAAGCCCCAGGTCAGCAGTTTTTCTGACTCGTTAAAGCGAATGCGGTCAGTTTTGGTCCCCAGTACCACGGCGATCAGACGCATATCACCCTGGGTGGCCGAGGAGACCAGGTTATAGCCGGCCCCGGCGGTGGTCCCGGTTTTCACACCATCGGCGTTGAGGTTGGTGCTCCACAGCAGACGGTTGCGGTTCGGCTGGCGAATTTTATTGAAGGTGAACTCTTTCTCTTTATGTACCGCGTACTCTTCCGGCACATCGTGGATCATCGCTTTGGTCAGCAGCGCCATATCGCGGGCGGTACTGAACTGACCCGGCGCATCAAGGCCGTGGACGGTCATAAAGGTGGTGTTGGTCAGCCCCATTTTTTTGGCATAGCCGTTCATCAGGCTGACGAATGCGTCCTGGCTACCCGCCACGTAGTCGGCAATGGCAATGCTGGCGTCGTTACCGGACTGAATAATGACCCCTTTATTCAGATCTTCCACCGAGACCTGCATGCCGGGCTTGAGGAACATCACCGATGAGCCGCGCAGCGCCGGGTTGCCGGTCGCCCAGGCATCACGTCCGACGGTCACCATATCGGTGAGCTTGATTTTTCCCGCTTTTATCGCCTGCCCCACCACGTAGCTGGTCATGATCTTCGTCAGACTGGCCGGGTCGAGTTTTTCATCGGCATTGCCTTCGCTGAGCACCTTCCCGCTGGCGTAGTCCATCAGGATCCAGGCGCGAGCGTCAATCGAAGGGGCGTCGGGGAGTTGTTCTGCAGCCTGCACCGCAGGTGCGACAAGAAATAACAGCGCGCAACCTGCAGCGAGGCCGCGAAGGGAAAAAGCGTCATGCATCATAAGAGCCACCCAAGTATCCTTTCCAAACAAAATATGCCGCACCACTCTGACCGCGCCGCAGCAACCGGTGAGTAAAGCGTACAAATGACCTTAAAGAAACAGCGAGTTGGTAAAGTTTTTAAAGTTTACGCAATAACGTGCCGCTGTGCTTTAATCAGAACAACTTTTTTGATCGTGATTGCCTAAATATTAACTTTATCCCAACATGATCGCCGATCGCGCTGCAACGGCAGTGAAACAAACTCAGGAGCGAAAATGATTACACTGTGGGGACGTAATAACTCGACCAACGTGAAGAAAGTACGCTGGGTGCTGGAGGAGTTGGATCTTCCTTATGAGCAGATCCTCGCCGGGCTGGAGTTTGGTCTCAATCATGACCCGGAATATCTGGCGATGAACCCGAACGGGCTGGTGCCGCTGTTAAAAGACGATGCTACCGGGGTGGTGTTGTGGGAATCAAATACCATTATTCGCTACCTTGCCGCCCAGTACGGCGTCGATCGCCTGTGGCTGGCCGCACCGGCGCAGCGCGCGCAAGGGGAAAAGTGGATGGACTGGTCCAACGGCACGCTCTCTCCCGCCCATCGCCCGGTGTTAATGGGCCTGGTCAGGACGCCGCCGGAGCAGCGCGATCCGGCGGTCATCGCCGCGGGGATCGGCGCCTGTGAATCGCTGTTTGCCATGCTTGATGACGAACTGGCGAAAACGCCATGGCTCTCTGGCGAGCACTTCGGCCTTGGCGATATTGCCGTTGCCCCCTTCGTCTACAATCTGCTGACGATCCTCGATACCTGGCAACCGCGGCCCCATCTGCAGCGCTGGTATCAGCAGATTAGCCAGCGCCCCGCCTGGCACGCGGTCGTGAAGATCCCGGTCACCTGAGGTTAACCCTCCGGACTCAAGCGCAACAGTTCGCCGTTAGACTCGTCGGTTAATACGTACAGATAGCCGTCGGGTCCCACGCGGACGTCGCGGATACGCTTCCCGCGCGCCTCCAGTAACCTCCCCTCCTCGCGGACCTGATTACCGTCCACCGATAAGACAATAAGCGACGTCTCCTTCAGCGCGCCGATAAACAGCTTATGCTGCCACTGGGGAAAAGTCTGCGCCGCGTAAAAGGCCATCCCGCTCACCCCTGGGGAGACCGGCCAGACATACAGGGGAGGCTCGGTACCCGGGGCCGTCTTGCCCTTGGCCTCCGGGATCGGCAGGCCGCTGTAGTTAATGCCATGCGTCGCCAGCGGCCAGCCGTAGTTTTTCCCCGCCTGCGGGATGTTAATTTCATCCCCGCCGCGGGGGCCGTGCTCATTGAGCCACAGCGCGTCGCTCCATGGGTTCATCGCCATGCCCTGCGGATTGCGAATACCGTAGGCCCAGATCTCTGGCCTGGCGTCAGCCCGGCCGACAAAGGGATTATCCGGTGGAACGTCCCCGCTCTCCGTCAGGCGGACCACTTTCCCCTGCAGCTTGCTGAGCTCCTGGGCGGTGGCGCGCTGATTGTTCTCTCCCAGACCGATAAACAGATACCCTTTGCCGTCGAACACCAGCCGGCCACCGAAATGATTGCCCACGGAGAGCTTCGGCTGCTGGCGAAACACCACGGTAAAGTTCGACAGCTGCGTGGCATCCTCACTTAACCGCCCGTAGCCTACCGCGGTGCCCGCTTTGCCGCTGGCGTCGCTTTCCGCATAGCTCAGCCAAACCCGCCGCGACTGCGCAAAATCCGGCGCCAGCGCCACATCCAGTAAGCCGCCCTGGCCGTTGGCCCACACCTGCGGCACGCCGGATATCGGCGCCGACAGGCCTTTACCTGGCTGCCAGCGCTTGAGCTCGCCGCCGCGCAAAGTAATCAACATGCCCTGATCGTCAGGGAGAAACGCCAGGCCCCACGGATGGGCCAGCCGGTTTTGCAATACCTCCACCCGCACCGCGGCCTGGCTCAGGGCTGGCAGCGCTAAGGCGCTCAATATCAACAGCAGCGGGATCGGACGCATGGCATTCTCCTTTAGTCAGCTCTGCGCTAAAGGGTAGCCAGCGGGGAAATTTGCGCGGGGATTTTTACATAACCTTTAACAGGGGAAGCGTCCACTTCCCCTGAGTTTCAGCCGATCAGGCATGAGTGATTGGCGACAATTTATTCAATTTATGAATATTTGAAGTCAATCCTGTCAGACAGCGTTCTAGCTTCTCTACGTTAACAGCGATGTACAGCGGACAATCATGATGCCCGCTCATCAGGCATACTGCAGCGGCGGCGAGGGACTCGCCCGCCAGGCGAAGGGCCTCCTTCTCCTCCGGTGAAACGACATTCTGCAGGCGCGGGGCCTGCGCACGCATTTCACGGCAAAGCTCAAACAAGTTATCACGCAGATGGTCATTTTCGCTGACTGACATGTAGCCTTTAGCCTTTCGCAGCTGCAGATAGGCATCAATATCGATATTGGCATTGATGAGCTTCTGCAAAAGGTGGCGATATTGTCTGTCAACGGTCATCACAGTTCCTCCTCTGTCGTCCTTTACCCTTCTCATGATGCGGTTATTTTTTGTGCAAAATGATGCGCCAGGTCAATTATTCCCAAGCCTGTAACACCCTTTACAATGTGACAACCTTACCGCTTTGTAGGATATATACCAAATATAATGGTATACGATCACAATTAATTTCAAAAGAAATCAACTCGCGATTATTACCATTAAAAGGCGGAAATAGTGCTGCTAAGATCACACTACACCACAAATGCTATTGCGCGATCGCCAGCCAGAATGCCATAACAAATCATTAATGTAATACGTATAACATTTCATAAAAACAGCGAACGCTGCCCGCGGATCGCTGATAATCTCTCTGCCCGTTTGCAAGGAACTGAAACATGACGCCCGGTAAAAGAAACTACCTCCTGTTGAGTCTTTTCGATTTCCTCTACCTGTTCGCCTGGTCGTCGACCATGGCTTTCTTCGTCATCTGGACCACCCAGCATCTTGGCATCAGCGCCACGAAGACTGGCCTGCTGTACTCGGTCAACGCTTTTATCGCCCTGCTGATGCAACCTTTCTTCGGCTTTATCTCCGACAAGTTCGGCCTGAAAAAACGGCTTATCTGGCTGCTGGTCGCCCTGCTCCTGCCGGTGGGCCCCTTCTTTATCTATGTTTACGCGCCGCTGCTGGTGCACAATTTCTGGTTCGGCGCGCTGCTGGGGGGGATCTATCTGGGGATCATCTTTAACTCCGGCTGCGGGGTGATCGACTCTTACATCGATAAGATTTCCCGTCGCTACCAGTTCGAATACGGTCGGGTGCGGATGTGGGGCTCGTTAGGCTGGGCAGCGGCGGCCTGGATTGTGGGTAAATATATCGACAGCAATCCTAATCTGGCCTTCTGGCTCGCCAGCCTTGCCATCGTCATCGCCGCCATCTGCTTTATGCTGACCAAAATTGAATTAACCGACGCCGATGTGGCGCGAAGCGAATCGCTGAAGGTCTCCCATGCCCTCGAGCTGGCGAAGAATGGTCAGTTCTGGATGCTGCTGCTCTTTACCCTGTTCGTCACGCAAATTTATGACACCTACGATCAGCAGTTTGCCCAGTATTTCTCGCTGCAGTTCCCGACGCCGGAGGAAGGCAACCGCTGGTATGGGATCCTCGCCTCCATTCAGGTGTGCGGCGAAACGCTGTTCTTATGCCTGATGCCGTGGTTTGTTAACCGGACCGGCGCCAAATGGGCGCTGATCATCGCCGGGTTGATCATGTCGGTACGTATTGTCGGGTCAGCCGTGCCCCTCGGTCCGGTGTGGATTGGCGCGGTGAAAATGATGCATGCCCTGGAGAAACCGTTAATTCTGGTATCGGTCTTTAAATTCATCGCTGCCAACTTCGACCACAAGCTCTCTTCGACGGTCTATTTGCTGGTGCTGTTTGTCGCCTCGATCGCCACCGCCATCTACTCTCCGCTGGCAGGCTATCTGTACGATACCATTGGCTTCGCCGACACCTATCTGATCCTCGGCGGCATCGCCGGGCTCTTTACGCTGATCTCCATTTTCACCCTGAAGGATAAGCGCGAGCCGAAAAAGCCCAGCGCCAGGCCTTCCGGGGCCGTTACCCCGGCGCAATAATCCTCTGCCCGGTAGCCACGCCGGGCGCTACACGTTGCGCGCGACTAACGGCTTTTGCAGGAGCGTTTCCAGCACCCGCAGCGGCGAGAGCTGCGGGTGACTCATCGCTTTCACCGGCAACAGAAAGGTCTGCTCAAGCAGATACTGGCCGCGCATCGCGGCGTGCGGGGTCTGATCGGAAAAGCAGATCCAGGTACTGCCGGCGGCAAAGTCGATCTCCTGCTGCACCCCCTGTCGCTGGTACTCAGGGGTGCTTTTCATCGCATCGTGCAGGGCCAGCATCAGATGATCGTAATGGCTACGCCGACTTTTGGTGATCCCCAGCGCTGCCAGCAGCCAGGCGCCTGACGGCGACCAGGGTTTCAGCCGCGGCAGAAAGCGTGCCGCGAGGGTATCGAAATGCTCCCCTGTCCGCCAGGTTCGCGGTTCGCCGCGGGGATGAATATTGCAAAAGATGCGCAGAATACGATCACCCTTGACCGGGCGCGACGGGAATGCGTCCACATGCAGGCGCGAATCGTCTTTGCGCCAGGAGGTCGTTTCACGCCAGGCGGTAATGGGATGCAGACGCAGACTGGTTTGCGGATGGTGCAGCGCCTCGCCATAGCCTGGCAATAACGCGTCGATCAGCTGCAGCGTCATCTGGTGGTAACGCGCCATCAACCGGGCGATGGCAGCCGTTTTCTGCTTATCCGCCACGCCTCTGAGCGTGCGGGTGTCGGGTTGATAGCTGATATTCTTGCGCCGCGGCGCGACCAGCTCAGGGGTCAGCAATGCCTGCTCCGTGGCGGTTAATGAAAACGCCAGCTGCGGCAGATAGAGCACATTCCCCTGCTCAAGGGAGTGTTGGATCTGCGGCGGTTGCGGGGGGATCTCCAGATTACTGAATGGCAGGGTGGCTATCGCCACCGGGGAGCCTGTTGGTGTCATTTCCTTGCCTCTTCTCCTCGCGGTCATCGAGGTATTTAGTAAAGAAATTGTTATCATTTTGTAGATTACAACGTAAATGACGGGCGTTTTTATCAGGAATGGCGGTTTTGACCCGGTGCTGAAGCCCACGCGCTCCTCACCCGAGCGCTTTTTCACCATTAACCGTGACGGAGCTATACTCTTTTTCGCAAAGATCTGTAGAATTCCTGCCCTGACCATTCCAATAACTGAACACTTTTTAAGCTATGAGCAATGTCACGCACCAGCCGAAAATCGGCTTCGTCTCCCTGGGCTGCCCTAACAATCAATAAATAAAATCAGCCTAATAAATATTCATTCAACGTTTTCTATTGAAAAGACAAAAAAAAGAGGCCATTGGCCTCTTTTGTTTTCCTAAAATTTATCCCTTAGGCGGATATGGATCGTTGCCATATGAGTCACGAGAACGAATCTGCCCATCACGTCCATGAATTAACAATTCACTTTGTTGATGTCGAGCAATCTCACGAGCAGCTTCTATAGCTTCAGCTTGCGTTGAATGTACAGAAGTTGCTCGTTCATTACCTTCACCTTTTACAGCCCATCCATCAGAATGCGTTACTACGTGTTGGTTCTTACCCATACAAGTTACCTGCTGCGTGAAATACACCATGTGGTGCAATAAGCAAATATAGGCACTATATGTTGCGTTACGCTTGCTTAAAATCACATTTTTAATAATCAACCGTCACCACCTCGCAAATCACATTCGTGCCATTCCATTCATCTTTGTAGATACTGGTGTCGATACCGCAACCAGGCTGGAACGTGTACCCCGTCTCTTTCACGAACTTCTGGTACTTAGCTGTCTGTACTGAAGCGTCATAGTACCTATGGCCTGAGTACTTAAACCCTGCGGAACCTTGCGGTACGATCCATATCCCATATGAGGATAAGGTACTTGCATGTTCTATCACCTTGTATTCAAACTCTGAGCCTGTATAACGACCTGTATACGCTTCTGATGTGCTGATCTTACCGAAAGGTGGATTGCCATAGGCAACATCGTAGAAACGGTCTGGTGAGTACTGGAGAGCGTCACCAATGATCCATTCTGCCTCTGGTAGCAACCTCTTCCCGATCATTACATACTCTGGATTGAGTTCAGCACAGGTAATGTGTGTTGGGTTGTTTCTCAAGTATTGGTAGTAGCTGAGGCGACCTATACCCGCACAAAGTTCAATACATTGACCAGTATAACCAGCATCAAGTATGAAATCCCACGCGAGCATTTCAGGTGTGAAGAAAGCACCAGTAGCCCCTATACCATCGCCTTTGTAGTTATTGAAGATAAACTCTTTATTGTCTTGTGTGAGTTGCTTCTCAGAGTGGATGAGATCCATAACCTGAATGTGTAATGCTGATTCCTTTTTAGTAATTCTTGCCATAAGATCCCCTTGTACAGTAGTTGTACGGGTATTTAGGAAATAATAATGAAATCCCTAATAATGATTCTTATCCCGTTAACATTAGCGGGATGTGCAGCAGTACAATATAATGATGGTAAAACTGTTAGTATTCAGTCTGACGGTTGGTATGGTTTAGATAGCTTACAAAAAACAGCAAATGAAGCATGTCTGCAGTATGGAAAGGAAAAGGCAACATATGTTCATAGTGCCAATATGAACCCACATCTACCTAAAGGTAGTGGTGTACAGAATACGATCTGGAAATGTGAATAAATTTTTTGGGCTACAATTTAATGTAGCCTAAAATAATTATCTATAACATCTAATAATTAATCTAATCATTTAAAAACAAATAAACTATCCACATCGACAGTATCACTTTGTATTTTAGAGACTTCATTATTGAACTGTTTGTAATAGTATAAGGATTGCGTAATAGAGTCATTGAGCTTGTCAAGTTGTGACTCTACCTTACCTGGGTTAACAAACTGACCAAGTTCTTCATTATTTTCATATTCTAATGAAGTTATAAGGACTTCTCGAATACCAATCACACTAAGCATCAAAAATTGGTGATTTCTCAGAATTTTATCAAAAGTATCAACATCATCTCTAATTTTGCAACCAAGTATAGATGCACTCAGCAAGTTTGTTTTTAATATGTTATTTTTATTATGTAAATCTTTAACTACAGCACTTAATTTTTCATTATACTTAATAAAAACCTCAATACAATAATGCTCTTCATCGGGGGGCAAACTTTTATGAAACCGTTTTATAGTATGCTCCAAAACATAGAGGCTATCAAAAACCTCATCTAATTGTGAAATCTGTGGCAAATCCTTTTGAATTATATCAAAAGCTAATTTTGCTGCATTCTTTCTTTTTTCCTGACCTAAATAATCTTTTGCAAAATAGAAGGCATAAAAAGCTATTAAAAGCGATGCCATCGATGATATAGCACTTATATAATCAGTAATTTTAACATCTTTGAATAGAGCAGGATTAAAAACAAACAGGGAGCACAATAACAAAAATGTAAAAATCAGAACCACAGCCGTGGAGATTATATATTTCACAACCAATGCCCCTAAAATATATTAACTTATGTTCAAGTGCGGTCGATTTATCAACATTAGATCAACAAAATACATGTAATGTTATCAACAAAGAGCTTTTAATTTCAAGTGTTTTATAAAAATAATTAACACTATATAGCATAATTTCTTATTAATTGCTTCATAAACCAATGAAATTGTTTTGCATACATTATTAACAACCCAATTGCTTTTATACATTTAAAAAACAACATAAGCAACCCATTTAAAATTTAAAAAAGCCCTTATGGGGCTTTATATTTGGTTACCACTAAGTAGCAAAATTAGAATTCTGATAATGTCAGATAGTGGCAACGAGAATACAACGATACCAAAGTAATCTAAAAGAGGTACTATAATGTAGTTGTATGTAATAATGATAGTACATGCATAACCTAAGAATGATCTCCAGCCTCTACCAGCTTTGATCTCTTCACGGTTTGTTTCCTGTGCTTCATTCGTTTTTTCTGTTTCAAGTTCGTCTTTAGATTTTTCAACTTCGGTTTTATTCTTGGTTGTAAGCATCCCGGTAAAGCGGACCATTCACATTTAGAGATCTTCCTGCATACTGATTATGTTCCTGGAGGAGATCGCCATGCGCAAAGCCCGATTCACCGAACACCAGATCATCGCCGTTCTGAAGTCCGTCGAAGCCGGACGCACCGTCAAAGATGTGTGCCGCGAAGCCGGGATTTCTGAGGCCTCGTACTACAACTGGAAAGCGAAGTTCGGCGGTATGGAAGCCTCTGATATCAAAAAGATGAAGGACCTCGAAGATGAAAACCGCCGGTTGAAACAGATGTTTGCGGACCTGAGCCTCGAGTGCCGCGCCCTGAAAGACGTTATTGAAAAAAAGCTTTAAAACCAGCGATAAAGCGTGAGCTGGTCAGCTATCTGACCGCACAGTTTGCCATGAGCTTACGTCAGGCATGCAGGACATTGTCGCTGAGCAGGACGGTATTTCATTATCAGCCGGATACGCGACGGGATGAGCCGGTAATTATGGCGCTGACCGTGGCGGCTGAACGCTATCCACGATACGGATTTAAAAAGCTTTTTCAGGTCCTTCGCAGGCAGGGCAACGCCTGGAACCATAAGCGCGTTCACCGGATTTACTGCCTGCTGAAACTGAATTTTCGCCGTAAGGGAAAACAGCGCCTGCCGGTGCGCAATCCGGCTCCGCTGGCAACACCAGAGGCGATGAACCAGAGCTGGTCGATCGATTTTATGCACGATGCGCTGGTGTGCGGCAGACGCTTCCGGACCTTCAACGTGGTGGATGATTATAACCGGGAAGCGCTGGCGATCGAAATTGACCTGAATATCCCGGCGCAGCGGGTTGTCAGAGTGCTGGACAGGATCGTGGCAAACCGCGGATATCCGCTGAAGATGCGGATGGATAACGGTCCGGAGCTGGTCTCGCTGACGCTGGCACAATGGGCAGAAGAGCATGGTGTGATGCTGAAATTTATCAGGCCCGGCAAGCCAACACAGAATGCCTTTATCGAACCATTCAACCGGACGTACCGGACAGAAATACTGGATTTTTATCTGTTCAGAACACTGAACGAAGCACGTGAAATTACAGAGCGCTGGCTGGCTGAATATAACAGCGAGCGCCCCCATGAATCCCTGAATAACCTGACGCCGGAAGAATACCGGATGATGGCTGAAACTCCGGAAATCTCAAAAAGTGCGTGGAACTAAAACGGGTGCGCTTACACTTCATCCACCAGATCACGTGAAAGGCGGTCAAGATTCTCACAGTAAAGCCATGAGTCAGACGGTATAGCAGCGTTTTTTACGGCGTCTATGAAGTCGCCCAACTTACCCGCCCTGTTCTTTCCGCGAAAAGCACTTACGCCAGGCTCGATAATTTCAACCATTTCAAGGCCAGCTTCTTCAGCACAGGCTTTCGCCGCCGCTACCTGTCTGGTTCTGGTAGTCCCTTTATCCTGCCTATCTGTTGACCACCTGATGTAGCTATAAAGTTGCGGCATCTATATAATCCCCGGCATTGTGAGCAACTGATTGTACAAAAAAATGTCTAAGATTGGATTTATATCATTAGGGTGCCCAAAAAATCTCGTGGACTCAGAGCGTATCCTGACCGAACTGCGCACCGAAGGTTATGACGTCGTCCCCACCTACGACAACGCCGATATGGTCATCGTTAACACCTGCGGCTTTATCGATAGCGCTGTGCAGGAATCGCTGGAAGCGATCGGCGAAGCGTTAAAAGAGAACGGCAAGGTGATCGTCACCGGCTGCCTCGGCGCGAAAGAGGATCAGATCCGCGAAGTTCACCCGAAGGTGCTGGAGATCACCGGCCCGCACAGCTATGAGCAGGTGCTGGAGCACGTCCACCACTACTCGCCGAAGCCGAAGCACAACCCGTTCCTCAGCCTGGTGCCGGAACAGGGCGTTAAGCTGACGCCGCGTCACTACGCCTACTTAAAAATTTCTGAAGGCTGCAACCATCGCTGCACCTTCTGCATCATCCCGTCCATGCGTGGCGATCTGGTGAGCCGTCCGATTGGCGAAGTGCTGGCGGAAGCCAAACGCCTCGCTGACGCCGGCGTAAAAGAGCTGCTGGTGATTTCTCAGGACACCTCCGCCTACGGCGTCGATGTCAAGCACCGTACCGGTTTCCACAACGGCATGCCGGTGAAGACCAGCATGGTCAGCCTGTGCGAAGAGCTGGCGAAGCTCGGCATCTGGGTGCGCCTGCATTATGTTTACCCGTATCCGCACGTCGACGATGTGATCCCGCTGATGGCGGAAGGCAAAATTCTGCCGTACCTCGATATTCCGCTGCAGCACGCCAGCCCGCGTATTCTGAAGCTGATGAAGCGTCCTGGCTCTGCAGACCGCCAGCTGGCGCGCATTAAGCAGTGGCGTGAAATTTGCCCGGATCTGACCCTGCGCTCTACCTTTATCGTGGGCTTCCCGGGCGAAACGGAAGAAGATTTCCAGATGCTGCTCGACTTCCTGAAAGAGGCGCGTCTCGACCGCGTCGGCTGCTTCAAGTACAGCCCGGTTGAAGGCGCCACCGCCAACGAACTGGCGGATCAGGTGCCGGAAGAGGTGAAAGAGGAGCGCTGGAACCGCTTTATGCAGCTGCAGCAGCAGATCTCTGCCGAGCGTCTGCAGGAGAAAGTGGGCCGCGAAATCCTGGTGCTGGTGGATGAAGTTGACGAAGAAGGCGCCATTGGCCGCAGCATGGCCGACGCCCCGGAAATCGACGGCGCGGTCTACCTGAACGGCGAAACCCGCGTTAAGCCGGGCGACGTGGTGCGGGTGAAAGTCGAGCATGCCGACGAATACGACCTGTGGGGTACCCGGGTCTAGTCCAGCTTCCCGGATAGCGGCTTATCGCATTCCCCAGCCTACGGGGTCCTCCCGTAGGCTCACCCCCCAGGTCCGCGCAAGCGCAGCGCCGCCGGGCAAGCATTGATTATCTTCCAGGCAGCCCTGTTGCGCCGTTATTTTGCCGGGTGGCGCTACGCTTACCCGGCCTGCAGGGTCCAGTCCCAATATGTGAATCGCCGCTGGACATGGGGCCGCTGAAACTGCCGGTGCTGGCGGCCTCAACATCGCTGAGACGTTCCCGGAAGGCCGGGGCAGCCCGCATGGATGCGGGCTGAGGGCCGTGTTTTGCACGGACGCTGCCTCGGCCCGACCCGAAGCCTGCAGGGATAAGTCGAAGGCACCACGCAGTGGCGATGTTGCTGGCCGGAGCCCGGGGGTACAGGGGGCGGCGGCGACTGGCCGCCCCCTGTGCGCTCCCTGCGCTATGAGAGACATAACGCAGAAGATTAACCGGGAGCGCAATGTGCGCTGAAGCCACAAATAATATAAAGCACCGCACGGCGAAGCTTTCCCTCACCCTAACCCTCTCCCGGAGGGCGAGGGAACCGTCCGGCAGTCGTTTCGCCCCACACCGCTCCCTGCGCTATGAGAGACATAACCCAGAAGATTAACCGGGAGCGCAATGTGCACTGAAGCCACAAATAATATAAAGCACCGCACGGCGAAGCTTTCCCTCACCCTAACCCTCTCCCGGAGGGCGAGGGAACCGTCCGGCAGTCGTTTCGCTCCACACCGCTCCCTGCGCCATGAGAGACATAACGCAGAAGATTAACCGGGAGCGCAATGTGCGCTGAAGCCGCAAATAATATAAAGCACCGCACGGCGGTGCTTTCCCTCACCCTACCCCTTTAACTTCGGATCCAGCGCATCGCGCAGGCCATCGCCCAGCAGATTAAACGCCAGCACGGTCACGAAAATCGCCACCGCCGGAAACAGCGCTACGTGCGGGGACATCACCATATCCGCCCGCGCCTCGTTGAGCATCGCGCCCCACTCCGGGGTGGGCGGCTGCGCGCCGAGGCCAAGAAACGACAGACTGGCCGCCGAAATAATCGATACCCCAATACGCATGGTGAAATAAACCACGATCGATGACACCGTCCCCGGCAGGATGTGGTTGAACAGAATGGTGGCGTCGCTGGCGCCGATGCTGCGCGCCGATTCAATAAAGGTCTGCTGCTTTAACACCAGCGTATTGCCGCGCACCAGACGAGCAAACGCCGGGATCGAGAAGATCGCCACGGCGATGATCACGTTGGCCATCCCGCTGCCCATGACAGCGACCACCGCGATCGCCAGCAGGATCCCCGGAAAGGCGAACAGCACGTCGCAAAGTCGCATAATGAGCCGGTCCCACCAGCCCTCATAGTAGCCGGCCAGCAGCCCAAGCACCGTGCCGATAGCCGCGCCAATCAGCACCGCCAGTACCCCGGCAGCCAGCGAGATCTGCGCCCCGACCAGCACCCGGCTGAAAATATCGCGCCCCAGCGAGTCGACACCGAACCAGTGCACCAGCGAGGGCCCCTCGTTAAGCCGGTCATAATCGAAATAATTTTCCGCATCGTACGGCGCTATCCATGGCGCAACGATGGCTACCGCAATCAGCAACAGCACGAAAATACCAGCGCCCATCGCCACCGGCTGGCGACGAAAGCGCCGCCAGAACTCATGCCATGGGGTATGGATCTCGCCGGGTCTGATACCCGGCATGGCGTTCAGCGCCGCCTGCCTTCTCCAGTTGAGCAATCGCACCTTACTTATACCTGATAGCCGGGTTAATGGCCGCGTACAGCACATCCACCACTAAATTGATAAGAATAAACTCCAGCGAAAAGAGCAGGACTTCCGCCTGAATTACCGGGTAATCGCGCATCTCTACCGAATCGACCAACAGGCGCCCAAGTCCCGGCCAGTTAAACACCTTTTCCACGACGATCGACCCACCGAGCAGAAAGCCGAACTGTAGCCCCATCATGGTCACCACCGGGATCATCGCATTGCGCAGGCCATGCTTGAGCACCACCCACGTTTCGCTCACCCCTTTCGCCCGCGCGGTACGCATATAGTCTTCATGCAACACATCAACGAACGACGCGCGGGTAAAGCGCGCCATGACCGCCGCTACCGCCGCGCCAAGGGTCAACGACGGCAAAATATAGTGCCGCCAGCTGTCGGCCCCCACCGTCGGCAGCCAGCCCAGCTCAACCGAAAACACCTGCATCAGCAGCATGCCGAGAGCAAAAGCCGGAAACGAAATGCCGCTCACCGCCAGCGCCATTCCCAGACGGTCGGGCCAGCGATTGCGCCACACCGCGGCCGCGATCCCCGCCGCCATCCCGAACAGTACCGCCCAGCTCATGCTGGCCAGCGTCAGCCACAGCGTGGGCATAAAGCGGCTGGCTATTTCACTGGAAACGGGACGCCGCGAGGCCATGGAAATGCCAAAATCGCCGCGCAGCACGTTGGTGATGTAGTGCCAGAACTGGACATGCAGCGGCTGGTCAAGCCCCAGCTGCTGGCGCACCATCGCCACCACCTGGGCATCGGCCTCCGGTCCGGCAATCAGCCGCGCCGGGTCACCGGGCAGCATATGGACGAACAGAAACACCAGTACTGCGACGATAAGCAGGGTGGGGATCAGCCCCAGCAGGCGCTTAATCACATAGTTGAGCATCATACCTCCGCAACCCGCCCCGCGGAAAAACCGCCCCCCGCGCGCTGGCGCCGGAGAGCATCATCCCATCCTTCACGGTGTTAAATCTGCCTGTTCAAAACTAAAGCCAGTATCCGGCTGGATATAGAAACCGGTGAGGTTCTTGCTGTGGGCGGAGACCAGTTTCTCGACCACCAGCGGTACCCACGGCGACTCTTTCCAGATAATATCCTGCGCCTCTTTATAGAGTTTGGTTTTCTCTTGCGGGTCGGTGGTTTTCAGCGCCTCGCTCAGCGCGTTATCCACCTGCGGGTTGCTGTAAAACGCGGTATTAAACAGCGTCGGCGGCCAGTTTTGCGAGGCGAACAGCGGCGACAACGCCCAGTCGGCTTCACCGGTGGAGGCGGACCAGCCGGTATAGAACATCCGTACCCCGCTCTCTTTCTGCCCTTTACCTTCCACTTCCGCCGCCCGCTGACCAGCGTCCATCGCCGTCACCTGCGCCTTAATCCCCACCTGCGCCAGCTGCTGCTGGGTGAACTGCAGTACTTTCTGCGCGGTGCTGTGATTATGTGATGACCACAGCGTGGTGCTGAAACCGTTAGGGTAGCCAGCCTCTTTCAGCAACTGGCGAGCTTTCGCCGGATCGTAGGGCCAGGCGGTGTAAGTCTGGGCGTAGGCAATCGACGGCGGCACCACCCCGGTCGCCGGGGTGGCGTATCCGGCAAACGCCACCTTGACCAGCGCCTGACGGTTAATCGCATAGTTGATGGCTTCACGCACCTTCGGATTATCGAACGGCTTCTGCGTCACGTTCATGCTGATGTAGCGCTGCATGATCGACGGGCTGGCCACCAGCTCCAGTTTGCTGTTTTTTGCCAGCAGCGGCGCCTGTTCGTAAGGGATCGGGAAAGCAAACTGCGCTTCGCCGGTCTGCAGCATCGCCGCCCGGGTGTTGTTATCCACCACCGGACGCCAGGTGATGGAGTCCAGCTTCGGCAGGCCTGGCTGCCAGTAACCATCGAACTTGCTGACCTTCACGAAATCTGTCTGGTTCCAGGTGTCGAGCTTATACGGCCCGGTACCCACCGGATGGAAGCCAATATCCTTGCCATATTTTTTCAGCGCCGCCGGCGAAATCATCGCTGTCGCCGGATGGGCGAGAATGTTAATAAACGCCGAGAAGGGCTGCTTCAGGGTAATTTTGACCGTGGTCGGATCGACCGCCTCGGTGCTGGCGATATTTTTATACAGGTTATAGCGCTTGAGATGGTTATCCGGGTTACGCGCGCGGTCGAGGTTAGCCTTGACCGCCTCGGCGTTAAAGTCGGTGCCATCCTGGAATTTCACCCCGCTGTGCAGCTTGATGGTGTACACCAGGCCGTCCGGTGACACGGTATAGCTCTCGGCAAGAACATTTTGTAGCTTCATCTCTTTATCAAGGCCGAACAGGCCTTGATAAAAGGACTTCGCCACCGCCTGCGACAGGGTATCGTTGGCATCATAGGGATCGAGCGTCGTAAAGTTAGACCCGACCGCCACGACCACATCTTTGGCGGCAAAGGCAGGGGCGCTCGCCAGGGCCGCCGCGATACTCAGCGCCAGCCACCATTTGCGTGAAACAGGTTGTGTCATCGTATTCTCCTGAAAAGGTGCGTTATGTGTTGTTATGCTCTGCCCAGCACATCGGCGGATTCGCGGGCGACAAAGTGGTCCGGCCCAACCTGCTGCAATGGCACGCTGGCCATCTCCTCGCCCCGCTTATAGATATTGCCCGGGACGTCATCAGACAGCAGGACTCGCTGCGGATGACGGTAGGCCGGGTCGGCCACCGGTACGGCGGCCATTAGCTTACGGGTATAGGGGTGCTGCGGGTTTTCAAACACCGCACGGCGCGGGCCTATTTCGACAATGCGACCGCGATACATCACCGCCACGCGGTGGCTGATGCGCTCCACCACCGCCATATCATGGGAAATAAACAGAAACGCGATACCCATCTCGCGCTGCAGGTCGAGCATCAGATTGATAATCTGCGCCCGAATGGAGACATCCAGGGCCGACACCGACTCATCGGCTATCACCACCTTCGGATTCAGCGCCAGCGCGCGGGCAATGCAGATCCGCTGCCGCTGGCCGCCGGAAAAGGCATGGGGGTAACGCCAGGCATGCTCCGGCTGAAGCCCCACGCGCTTCAGTAGCCAGGAAACCCGCTCACGCGCGGCTTCACCATGCAGCAGGCCATGCACCCGCAGCGGCTCCATGATCGAGTCACCGACCGTCTGACGCGGGTCAAGCGAAGCGTAAGGATCCTGAAAAATAAACTGAATATTACGGCGCAGGGATTGCAGCTTGCTGCCGGAGAGCGTATCAATCCGTTGGCCGTCGAAGGTAATGGTGCCACCCTGGGTTTCGACCAGTCTCAGCAGCGCCCGGCCGGTGGTCGACTTGCCGCAGCCGGACTCTCCCACCAGCGACAGGGTCTCTCCCGGCCAGAGATCAAAACTGATCTTCTCCACCGCATGCACTTCGCGCGTCACGCGATTGAGCAGCCCACCGCGCACCGGAAAACGGGCCACCAGGTCGCGCACCTGCAGGATAGGCTCCCCCGCCGCCACCGTGTCTGGCGTTTCGGTCTCCGCCTGCGGCTGACCGGGAAGCGAAAAACGGCGCGGCAGATCCTGACCCCGCATCTCCCCCAGCCGCGGAACCGCCGCCAGCAGCGACTGAGTATAAGGGTGCTGCGGCGAACGAAAGATCTCCTCAACGCTGCCGGTCTCTACCGCCTCACCGCGATACATCACCAGCACCCGATCGGCGATATCGGCCACGACGCCCATATCGTGGGTAATAAAGATCACCCCCATCGCCATCTCCTTTTGCAGGACGGCAATGAGTTGCAAAATTTGCGCCTGGATGGTGACATCCAGGGCCGTGGTCGGCTCATCGGCTATCAACACCGCCGGCCGGCAGGAGAGCGCCATGGCGATCATCACCCGCTGGCGCATGCCGCCGGAGAGCTGGTGCGGATAGCGTGAGAGCATCTCTTCCGCCTGGGGAATACGCACCTGGTCGAGCATCTTTTTCGCCGCGCGCAGCGCCTCTTCGCGCCCCAGCCCCTGGTGCAGGCGCAGGGATTCGGCGATTTGTTCGCCGATGGTAAAAACCGGATTCAGCGAGGTCATCGGCTCCTGAAAAATCATGGCCAGATCCGCGCCGCGCACCCGGCGCATCTCGGCGTCCGTTTGCTCATTGAGCGCGATCACCTGCCGGTTACGCCGCCGCAGCCACAGCCCCTCGCTGCTCACTTCGCTGCTGGCGGCGTCAAGCAAACGCATCAGCGCCAGCGCGGTCACCGATTTTCCCGAACCGGACTCACCCACTATCGCCAGCGTCTCGCCGCGACGCAGGCTGAAGGATAGCTGACGCACGGCCTGCACCTCTGGCGCATCCTGTTGGCGAAAGGCCACGTTCAGGTTGCGCACTACCAGCACTTCGCAGGTATCGGTTTCGTGAGTTTGCGACACTCTCCCTCTCCCTTCTTCTATTCGCGATAAATGCCAATGGTCGGCGTATCGCCGGCATAGCACCAGGCGCGGTACATGCCTTCACTGTTAAACGGTAAAACGACGTTACCTTCGCGATCGACGGCAATCAGCCCGCCGCTACCGCCGAGAGCCGGCAGTTTCTCCATCACCACCCGCTCGCAGGCGGTGTAGAGACTCAACTGACCATACTCCATTAAGGCGGCGATATCGTAGGCCGCCAGGGTGCGCATAAAGACTTCGCCGGTGCCGGTGCAGGAGACCGCCACGCTGGCATTGTTGGCATAGCATCCCGCGCCCGGCAGCGGGCTGTCGCCGACGCGTCCGGGCAATTTGTTGGTCATGCCGCCGGTGGAGGTTGCCGCCGCCAAATTGCCAGCCAGGTCGAGCGCCACCGCGCCGACGGTGCCCATTTTCTGGCGTTCATCGAGCGGGGCGGCGTGGTGGTCGAGGATAATCTCCCCGCCCGCTTTCGCCTCCTGCAGCTGCAGCAGGCGCTCGGGCGTGGAGAAGAGATCGTTTTCCACGCGTTCCATCCCCCGGGAGAAGGCGAAATTTTCCGCGCCCTCGCCAATCAGCAGCACGTGCGGGCTCTCCTCCAGTACCAGACGCGCCGCCAGCACCGGATTACGCAAATGTTTGACCCCGGCCACCGCGCCCGCCTGCAGGCTGTAGCCATCCATTACGCAGGCGTCCAGCTCATGGGTTTGATCGTGGGTAAATACCGCGCCCATCCCGGCGTTAAACAGCGGGCACTCTTCCAGCAGCCGAACGGCCTCGGTTACGGTATCCAGCGCACTGGCGCCCGCAGCCAACATCTTCTGCCCGCTTTCGACGATAGTCGACAGCGCCGCCGCATACTCTCGCTCCCGCTCCGGCGTCATCTGCGCGCGAGAAATCGCCCCTGCGCCGCCGTGAATTGCTATAACCGCCTTGCCCATTTCGCCAGTCCTTAACGATGAAGTGGATCGCCCCTGCCCCGTCGTACCGCGGCGCGGCGCCGGTCACGTCAGGAATAAGGGTATTGATATCATTATATTGCTGAATGTCTTATACAATTTTTGAATATAGAAAGAGCGGCGGGCGATGTAAAGCCTCGTACCCAGGTGGCATACAGCCCGCGCCGCTTTTCTGCCATAATAGGCGTTTTCGCTGTTTTGCCCGCAGGAGTGACCCATGGATTTTACCGCCGGACTGATGCCGCTCGACACAGCCCTCGCCCAGATGCTCGATCGTATTACGCCGCTGAACGCGACGGAAACTGTACCGCTGTTGCAGGCCTTCTCGCGTGTGACTGCCCATGACATCGTCTCCCCGCTGGATGTGCCCGGCTTTGATAACGCCGCGATGGATGGCTATGCCGTCCGGCTAAGCGACCTTCGCGACGGCGCGGCGCTGCCGGTCGCCGGTAAGGCCTTTGCCGGCCAACCGTTTCACGAGACCTGGCCCACCGGCACCTGTATCCGCATCATGACCGGCGCGCCGGTGCCTGCGGGCTGCGACGCGGTGGTCATGCAGGAAGAGACCGAACAGACCGACGCCGGCGTGCACTTTACCGCGCCGGTGAAAGCCGGGCAGCACATTCGCCGTCGCGGAGAAGATATCGCCCACGGCGCGGTGGTCTTCCCGGCGGGGACGCCCCTGACGGTGGCCGAGCTGCCGGTGCTGGCCTCGCTGGGCATTGCCGAGGTCGAGGTGGTGCGCAAGGTCCGCGTCGCGGTCTTCTCAACCGGCGATGAGCTGCAGCTGCCGGGTCAACCGCTCGGCGACGGCCAGATTTACGATACCAACCGCCTGGCGGTGCACCTGATGCTGCAGCAGCTGGGCTACGAGGTCATTAACCTCGGCATTATTCCTGACGACCCGGCGAAGCTGCGTGACGCGTTTATCGCCGCCGACCAGCAGGCCGACGTGGTCATCAGCTCCGGTGGCGTCTCGGTGGGCGAAGCCGACTACACCAAAACCATTCTTGAAGAGCTGGGGGAGATCGGCTTCTGGAAACTGGCGATCAAGCCGGGGAAACCCTTCGCCTTCGGCAAACTCAGTAGCAGCTGGTTCTGCGGCCTGCCGGGTAACCCGGTTTCCGCCACCGTCACCTTCTGTCAGTTGGTGCAGCCGCTGCTGGCGAAACTCTCGGGCAAGCACGGCCCGCTTCAGGCAACCCGCCTGCGGGTACGCGCCGCCACGCGACTGAAGAAGTCGCCGGGCCGTCTCGACTTCCAGCGCGGTATTCTGCAGCGCAACCCCGACGGCGAGCTGGTGGTGACCACCACCGGCCATCAGGGCTCGCACATTTTCAGCTCATTCAGCCTCGGTAACTGCTTTATCGTACTGGAGCGCGAACGCGGCCACGTCGAAGCGGGCGAATGGGTCGAAGTCGAGCCCTTTAATCATCTGTTTGGGGGGCTGTAATGGCCGTTGAGCTGAGCGACGAGGAGATGCTGCGCTATAACCGGCAGATCATCTTGCGCGGTTTTGATTTCGACGGTCAGGAGCGGCTAAAAGCCGCTCGCGTACTGGTGGTCGGCCTCGGCGGGCTCGGCTGCGCCGCCGCTCAATATCTGGCGGCGGCCGGCGTGGGTCAGCTCACCCTGCTCGATTTCGACACCGTCTCGCTGTCCAACCTCCAGCGCCAGACGCTGCACAGCGACGCGACCATCGGCCAACCGAAGGTGGATTCTGCCCGCGAGGCGCTGGCGCGCATTAACCCGCACGTCCGGCTGGTCCCGCTCAATGCCTTGCTGGATGAGACCGCGCTGGCGGGGCAGATTGCCGATCACGATCTGGTGCTGGACTGCACCGACAACGTCGCCATTCGTAACCAGCTCAACGCCGGCTGTTTCCAGCACACCACCCCGCTGGTCTCCGGGGCGGCGATCCGCATGGAGGGGCAAATCAGCGTCTTCACGTATCAGGATGGCGAACCCTGCTACCGCTGCCTGAGCCGTCTGTTCGGCGAAAATGCCCTCACCTGCGTCGAAGCCGGGGTAATGGCCCCGCTGGTGGGCACCATCGGTTCGCTGCAGGCGATGGAGGCCATTAAACTGCTGACCGGCTACGGCACCCCTGCCAGCGGAAAAATCGTGATGTACGACGCCATGACCTGCCAGTTTCGTGAAATGAAGCTGATGCGTCATCCGCAGTGCGAGGTATGCGGCTCGCACTAACCCCCACACCGGCGACGAGGGTCGTCGGTGGTTTTGTGACCTCTCTCGTTTTTTTATCCCCAGGAGCTTAGCCCCATCCCGCTTGTTGATTTGCGTCAATATAACCTTCATTCGAAGGTGTTTTTATATTCATACGCAAACAAGAGGATAAGCCATGATCTTCAACATCCAGCGCTACTCCACCCATGACGGCCCAGGGATCCGTACCGTCGTCTTCCTGAAAGGCTGCTCGCTGGGCTGCCGCTGGTGCCAGAACCCGGAAAGCCGCGCCCGCAGCGAAGATCTGCTGTATGACTCGCGGCTGTGCCTGGCCGGCTGCGATCTGTGCCAGCAGGCGGCGCCGGAGGTTATCACCCGTACCCTCGATGGTTTGATCATTGATCGGCAAAACGTTAACGACAAGCATATTACTGCGCTGCGTGACTGCTGCCCCACCACCGCGCTAACGGTCTGCGGCGAGGAGAAAAACGTCGAAGCGATCATGGCGACGGTGCTGCGTGATAAACCGTTCTACGATCGCAGCGGCGGCGGCATCACCCTTTCCGGCGGCGAACCCTTTATGAACCCGACGCTGGCGCAGGCGCTTTTCGAAGCCAGCCATCAGGCAGGTATTCACACCGCCGTGGA
Organism: Klebsiella sp. PK18; assembly: GCF_057784655.1. Classification (NCBI taxonomy): domain Bacteria; kingdom Pseudomonadati; phylum Pseudomonadota; class Gammaproteobacteria; order Enterobacterales; family Enterobacteriaceae; genus Klebsiella; species Klebsiella sp. PK18. The sequence goes on from NZ_CM173493.1 coordinate 3,743,130, forward strand.
AACCTGCCTGCACGTGCCGTGGAAATACATTGAACCGGCTTTACCCTTTGTCGACCTGTTTCTCGCCGACCTGAAACACGTCGACGAGGCCGTTTTCCAGCAGTGGACCGACGGCAGCGCCCGCCGGGTGCTGGATAACCTGCAGCGACTGGCGCAGGCAGGGAAAAAAATGATTATTCGCGTGCCGCTGATCCAGGGATTCAACGCCAGTGAAGCCGACATTGCCGCGATCACCGATTTTGCCGCCGACCGCCTGCAGGTCAGCGAGATCCATTTCCTGCCGTACCACACGCTGGGAATGAACAAATACCAGTTACTCAGTCAGCCCTACACCGCACCGGACAAACCGCTGGATGCTCCTGAGCTGCTCGCCTTCGCGCAGGATTATGCGCGGAGCAAGGGGCTAGCGGCGATCTTACGAGGATAACCTTATGACGACTCTCAAACTCAATACCCTCAGCGCCCGCATCCAGGCCCATAAAATGGCGCTGGTGCATATTGTCAAACCGCCGGTCTGTACCGAACGCGCCCGCCACTACACCGAGATGTATCAGCAGCATCTTGATAAGCCAATCCCGGTGCGTCGCGCCCTGGCGCTGGCACATCACCTTGCCGAGCGCACCATCTGGATCAAGCACGACGAACTGATCGTCGGCAACCAGGCCAGCGAAGTGCGCGCTGCGCCGATTTTCCCGGAATACACCGTCAGCTGGATTGAGAAAGAGATCGACGATCTTGCCGACCGCCCCGGCGCCGGCTTCTCGGTCAGCGAAGAGAACAAACGCGTGCTGCATGAAGTGTGCCCATGGTGGCGCGGGCAGACCGTACAGGACCGCTGCTACGGTATGTTTACCGATGAGCAGAAGGCGCTCCTCGCCACCGGTATTATCAAGGCGGAAGGCAACATGACTTCCGGTGACGCTCACCTGGCGGTCAACTACCCGCTGCTGCTGGAGAAAGGCCTCGACGGTATGCGCGCCAAGGTCGCCGAACGCCGGTCGCGCATTAACCTGACGGTGCTGGAAGATCTGCACGGCGAGCAGTTCCTGAAAGCGATTGATATCGTTCTGGAAGCGGTCAGCGACCACAGCAAACGCTTCGCCGCGCTGGCGCGCGAGATGGCGACAGCAGAATCCCGTGAATCACGCCGCCACGAACTGCTGACGATAGCCGAAAACTGCGACATCATCGCCCATGAGCCGCCGAAAACCTTCTGGCAGGCGCTGCAGCTGTGCTACTTCATTCAGCTAATCCTGCAGATTGAATCTAATGGCCACTCGGTCTCCTTTGGCCGTATGGACCAGTACCTCTATCCGTACTACCGTCGCGACGTTGAACTGCAGCAGTCGCTGGATCGCGAACAGGCCATTGAGCTGCTGCACAGCTGCTGGCTGAAGCTGCTGGAGGTCAACAAAATTCGCTCCGGCTCGCACTCCAAGGCCTCTGCCGGCAGCCCGCTGTACCAGAACGTCACCATTGGCGGCCAGAACCTGGTCGACGGCCAGCCGCAGGACGCCGTCAACCCGCTGTCGTATGCCATCCTGGAATCCTGTGGTCGTCTGCGCTCTACCCAGCCGAACCTCAGCGTGCGTTACCATGCCGGGATGAGCAACGACTTCCTCGACGCCTGCGTCCAGGTGATCCGCTGCGGCTTCGGCATGCCGGCGTTTAATAACGACGAAATCGTCATCCCGGAATTTATCAAACTCGGCATCGAGCCGCAGGACGCCTACGATTATGCCGCTATCGGCTGCATCGAAACCGCGGTTGGCGGCAAATGGGGCTACCGCTGCACCGGCATGAGCTTTATCAACTTCGCGCGGGTGATGCTGGCGACGCTGGAAGGTGGCCGCGATGCCACCAGCGGTCAGGTATTCCTGCCCCAGGAGCATGCCCTGTCGAAAGGCAACTTCGCTAATTTCGACCAGGTGCTGGCAGACTGGGATAACCAGATCCGCTACTACACCCGTAAATCCATTGAGATTGAGTACGTGGTCGATACCATGCTGGAGGAAAACGTCCACGATATTCTCTGTTCGGCGCTGGTGGATGACTGTATCGAACGGGCGAAAAGCATCAAGCAAGGCGGCGCGAAATATGACTGGGTTTCCGGCCTGCAGGTGGGTATCGCCAACCTCGGCAACAGCCTGGCGGCGGTGAAAAAACTGGTCTTCGATCAGGGCGCCATCGGCCAGCAGGAACTGGCGAAGGCGCTGGCGGAAGATTTCGACGGTCTGACCCACGAGCAACTGCGCCAGCGGTTGATCAACGGCGCGCCGAAGTACGGTAACGATGATGACAGCGTCGACGAGTTGCTGGCGCGGGCCTACCAGACCTATATCGACGAGCTGAAGCAGTATCACAACCCGCGCTATGGCCGCGGCCCAATCGGCGGCAACTATTACGCTGGCACGTCGTCTATCTCCGCCAACGTTCCGTTCGGCGCCCAGACGATGGCGACACCGGATGGCCGTAAAGCGCACACCCCGCTGGCGGAAGGGGCCAGCCCGGCCTCCGGTACCGACCATCTGGGGCCGACAGCGGTCATCAGTTCGGTGGGCAAACTCCCCACCGGCGCGATCCTCGGCGGCGTGCTGCTTAACCAGAAGCTGAATCCGTCCACCCTGGAGAATGAGTCCGACAAGCAGAAGCTGATGGTGCTGCTGCGCACCTTCTTCGAGGTGCACAAAGGCTGGCATATCCAGTACAACATCGTGTCCCGCGACACGCTGCTGGAGGCGAAGAAACACCCTGACCAGTACCGCGATTTAGTGGTCCGCGTCGCCGGATACTCGGCGTTCTTCACCGCCCTGTCGCCGGATACCCAGGACGATATCATCGCCCGAACCGAACATACGCTGTAACCCTTCGTGCCCGCTGGCGCTATGCTTAGCGGGCCTACCCTGTTCTGCAGGCCGGGTAAGGCAACGTTGCCACCCGGCATTTTCTGCGCTGAGTGAACTTTCATTCGAAATAAATTTGTGCTCCCCATCACATTGTAATTAGAATGTTACTGGTCGAAGTTAAGCCAGGAGCATCCCCTTATGACCGTTAAAGTTATCGTCACCGATATGGACGGAACTTTTCTCAATGACGCCAAAACCTACGATCGCTCACGGTTTCTGGCGCAATTCGCCCAGCTGCAGCAGCGCGGCATTGAATTTGTTGTCGCCAGCGGCAACCAGTACTATCAGTTGATCTCCTTCTTCCCGGAGATCCGCGAGCAGATTTCGTTCGTCGCCGAAAACGGCGCGCTGGTCTTTGAGCATGGCAAGCAGCTGTTCCACGGCGAACTGACCCGCCACGAATCACAGGTGGTGATTGGCGAATTGCTCAAAGATCCGCAGCTCAACTTTGTCGCCTGCGGCCTGCAGAGCGCGTATGTGAGCGATAAAGCTCCGGATGCCTTCGTCGACCTGATGTCAAAGCACTACCACCGTCTGCAGCGGGTAAGCGATTACCATCGCATCGACGACACGCTGTTCAAATTCTCCCTCAACCTGCCGGACAGCGAGATCCCACAGCTGATCGATAAACTGCACGTGTCGCTCGACGGGATCATGAAGCCGGTCACCAGCGGCTTTGGCTTTGTCGATTTGATTATCCCCGGCCTGCATAAAGCCAACGGCATCAGCCGCCTGCTCAAACGCTGGAACCTTTCGCCCCAGCAGTGCGTGGCCATCGGCGACAGCGGCAACGACGCCGAAATGCTGAAGCTGGTGAAATACGCTTTCGCCATGGGTAACGCCGCCGACACCATCAAGGCTATCGCCGGCTACGCTACCGACGATAATAACCATGACGGCGCGCTGAACGTCATTCAGGCCGTCCTCGATAACACCGCTCCCTTCAACGCGTGACCCTTCGCCGGGGCATCGCGCCCCGGTTTTTCCATTTTGTGCGCCGTAGCAAGATTTTAAACTTGCATTAACTCCATTTTAACTTAAATTAACGTTTGTAATATTTAATACTTTCGAATGAAAGATACAGCGAGGTTATTATGGCTGCTCTCCCGACCCACGAAACATTACCTGCCGACCACAAAGCGGCAATTCGCCAGATGAAACAGGCCTTACGGGCACAAATTGGCGATGTCCAGGCAGTGTTCGATAAACTCTCGGCGCGTATCAGCGAGCGCCTGGACGAGATTAATGCCCTGAAAGCCACAGGCCAGGAGGTCTGGCCGACGATCCCGTTCAGCGATATCGCCGAAGGAAAAGTGAGCGATGAGCAGCGCGCGGCGATTAAGCGCCGGGGCTGCGCAGTGATCAAAGGCCACTACCCGCGCGAACAGGCGCTGGCCTGGGACAACGCGATGCTGGAATACCTCGATCTGAACCATTTCGATGATGTATACAAAGGGCCTGGCGACAGCTTCTTCGGTTCGCTGGAGGCTTCGCGTCCGGAAATCTATCCGATCTACTGGTCCCCCTCGCAAATGCAGGCGCGACAGAGTGATGAAATGGCGGCGGTGCAATCCTTCCTCAATCGCCTGTGGCGCTTTGAACAGAATGGCAAGCGCTGGTTCGATCCGGATGTCAGCGTGATTTACCCTGACCGTATCCGCCGCCGCCCGCCGGGAACCACGTCAAAGGGGCTGGGGGCGCATACCGATTCTGGCGCGCTGGAGCGCTGGCTGCTTCCCGCCTATCAGCAGGTTTTCGCCAACGTCTTTAATGGCAATATCGACGCCTACGATCCGTGGGACGCCGCGCACCGTACCGAAGTGGAAGAGTACACCGTCGACAACACCACCAAATGCTCGGTGTTCCGCACCTTCCAGGGCTGGACCGCGCTGTCGGACATGATCCCGGGTCAGGGGCTGCTACACGTGGTGCCGATCCCGGAGGCGATGGCTTATGTGCTGCTGCGCCCCCTGCTCGACGATGTGCCGGAAGATGAGCTGTGCGGCGTCGCGCCGGGCAGAGTGCTGCCGATCTCTGAGCAATGGCACCCACTCTTAATTAAAGCGTTAAGCTCGATTCCGGCGCTGAACGCTGGCGATTCCGTCTGGTGGCACTGCGATGTTATTCACTCAGTGGCGCCGGTGGAAAATCAACAGGGCTGGGGCAACGTGATGTACATCCCGGCCGCGCCGATGTGCGAAAAGAACCTCGCCTACGCGCAGAAAGTGAAAATTGCTCTGGAAAAAGGGGCCTCGCCGGGGGATTTCCCGCGCGAGGACTATGAGGCCAGCTGGCAGGGGCGCTTCACCCTGGAAGATCTGAATATTCACGGGAAACGGGCGCTGGGTATCCCGGTTTAATCGTCATACAGCCCCTGCGGCTCCACGGCGGTATGGCCTTTGCCCGGCCGGATCCGCCGTACCGAATCACGTACCACCAGCGTGCCGTGCAACAGTAGCGAGCCGTGCGGCGCCTCCGGGCGCAGCAGGCGCTGCTGCAGGAGATGCACCGCCTCGCTGCCCAGCTCATCTCGCGGCACATGCACCGCGGTCAGCGGCACCTCCTGAATCGCCGCCAGATTAAACCCGTCGATACTCATTACCGAAACATCCTGCGGCACCCGCAGGCCTCGTTTTTGCAGGGCGCTGACGGTGCCGGCGGCCATAAAATCACCGCCCACCAGGAAGGCGGTGGGCATCGGGCGCCCCTGTAAAGCGTCAAGCTAGGCCCCTACCTGCTCTTCCGTCTCTCTGGCGCTAAAGTTGGCGACGCTGATGAGATCCCGGCTGGCGGTAAAGCGCAGATTGCGCGCGCGCCATGCTTCCTGGATCCCGCCCAGCCGCAGCTCCATGGTATAGCGGCGCAGGCACATCACGTTCATCACCGCCCGATGGCCCATATCAAACAGATAGCGGGCGGCGCACTGGCCAATCAGACGATGGTCGGGGGCAATGGACGGCAGCCGCATCCCTTCATCCCGACAGTTGATCAATACGCAGGGTTTGCCCACATCCGCCGCCAGGCCATGAATATGCGGATCGTCGATCCCCAGCAGCACCGCGGCCTGGGTCTCCGCTTCGTTCATGCGGGCAAGAAACAGATTGGCGTCGCTGTCGTTCTCGTCCAGTGCGCAGTAGCGCAGGCGCACTTCATGCACCGCCAGCGCGTTATTGATGCTCTGGATCACCCGGTAGTAGAAGATATCCGATCGCTCATCGAAGGCGCGCTGCGGAGCAAACACCAGCAGATTATTGAGCAGCAGACGCCCGGCGGCCAGTCCCTGCATGACCCCCAGCTCGCGGGCGCACTCCAGCACCGCCCGGCGCGCCTTATCGCTGGTATTCGCCTTTCCGGCCAGGACGCGCGAAACGGTGCTGGCCGACAGCCCGGTGCGGGCGGCGATTTCGGCGACGCGCAGCTTTTTATCCATTTTGTGATCCAGCTCCGATTGGAAAATGAAAGAATTTTCATAATCGCCAAAGCGCTTCCTGTAAGCAAATGACAGAGCGAAATTTGAGATCTCGGTCATTTCATGAAAAAAGTTGCATAAATAGCACTTTGCCCGACGTTTTTTCTCCCTTAGCCTGAATTGGTCCAACATCTCCCATACTAGTTATACCAATGATGTTGAGATAAAAAATAGACTATTCAAATAGTTAAAAAAAACTATGTGACCACTCAGGGAAAGAGGCCGTCACTTTCCCCCTACAACGTCTTGTGGAGTGTGCTATGAGTCAAGGCCTCAACAATGATATCGCGGTCAGTAAAACGCGCCGGGTGGTAAAAAACCTGCGCTGGTGGGTGCTGGTCCTGTTTTTACTCGGCGTCACCGTCAACTACATCACACGTAACTCGCTGGGGATTATCGCCCCGGAACTGAAAGCGACGCTCGGTATTACCACCGAACAATATTCCTGGATCGTCGGCGCGTTTCAGCTGGCTTACACGATTTTCCAGCCGCTCTGTGGCTGGCTTATCGACGTCATCGGCCTGAAGCTCGGGTTTATGATCTGCGCTACCCTGTGGGCGCTGGCCTGTATCGCCCACGCCGGGGCTGGCAGCTGGCTGCACCTGGCTATGTTGCGCTTCTTTATGGGCGGCGCCGAGGCGGCCGCCACGCCGGCGAACGCCAAAACCATCGGCGAGTGGTTCCCGAAATCTGAACGGCCAATCGCCGCCGGCTGGGCTGGCGTCGGCTTCTCTATCGGCGCAATGCTGGCCCCGCCGATTATCTACTTCGCCCACGCCTCCTTCGGCTGGCAGGGGGCGTTTATGTTTACCGGCGCGCTGGCGCTGCTGTGGGTGGTGCTGTGGTGGGCTTTCTATCAGAACCCGGAAAAGCACCCGAACCTCAGCAAAAGCGAGCTGGAGTACATCAAGCAGGATAACGAAGCCCCGCCGGTGAAACAGCCCTTCTTTACCGCGCTCAAAACCGTCTCGAAGAATAAACGTTTCTATGGGATCGCCATCCCCGCCTTTATGGCCGAGCCTGCCTGGGCGGTACTGAGCTTCTGGGTGCCGCTGTACCTGGCGAAAGAGCACGGCATGGATCTGAAGCAGATCGCGATGTTCGCCTGGCTGCCGTTCCTCGCCGCCGATCTTGGCAGCGTGGTCAGCGGCTATCTCACCCGCCTGTACGTTCGCTGGTTCGGCTGCACGCGAGTCAACTCGGTTATCGCCAGCTCGGTAACCGGCGCGTTTCTGATGATCTCGCTGGCCCTGGTCGCCATTACTCGCGATCCCTATATCACCATCATCCTGATCTCCATTGGTGGTTTCGGCCATCAGATCATCTCCTGCATGCTCAGCGCGCTGGTGGTGGAGTCTTTCGACAAGGGACAAATGGCGACGGTCAACGGTATGCGCGGCTCCGCGGCGTGGATCGCCAGCTTCCTGTTCTCATTATTAATCGGGGTGACCGCCGACAAAATTGGCTTCAACCCGCTGTTTATCGCCATGGGTTTCTTTGACCTGATTGGCGCCGTTTTCCTGGTGGCATTTATTGCTGAACGTCGCGCCAAGCGCGCCTGAGAGTGGATGTAAAATATGAAGACGTTGAAACACTGGAGTTTGCACCAACAGCTGGAGCATCACGTTGAACTGACCGTTGATGGTCAGCACACTTTGTGTCTGTATGTGCTGGAAGAGAATTTATTCCGCGTCTTGCTGAAGCGCCAGGGCCAACTGGCGCTGGATCGCACCTGGAGTATCGCCCCGCAGCAGGATGTGCCGTGGGAAGGCCGCGCGCGGGATGACCTCAGCGGTTTTAGCCTCCCGGCCTGGCAGATGACCAAAGAAGATGACGCGCTGACCATCGCCACCCGCCAGCTGCGCGTCACCGTCCACCAGCCGCTTTGGCTGGAGTGGAGCTATCGCGACGACGCCGGCGAGTGGCAGACGCTCGCCAGTGACCGCCCCACCAGCGCCTATCTGGCAAACGCTCACGGCGACGGCGTCGCCCATTATCTGAGCCGCCGCAAAGATGAGCGTTTCTACGGCCTGGGCGAAAAGGCCGGCGACCTGCAGCGCAACGGTAAGCGCTATGAAATGCGTAACCTCGATGCCATGGGCTACAACGCCGTCAGCACCGACCCGCTGTATAAACATATTCCGTTTACCATCACGCAGCGCAGCGATATCAGCTACGGCCTGTTCTATGACAACCTGAGCAGCTGCTGGCTGGATCTGGGCAATGAAATCGACAACTACCACACCGCCTATCGCCGCTGGCAGGCGGAGGCCGGCGATATCGATTATTACCTGTTTACCGGTAAACAGGTGCTGGATGTGACCAAAGCCTTCGTCCGCCTGACCGGTAAAACCTTGTTCGGGCCAAAATGGAGCCTCGGCTACAGCGGCTCCACGATGCACTATACCGACGCGCCGGATGCGCAAAATCAGCTGATGAACTTCATCCGCCTGTGCGAGCAGCACGCGATCCCTTGCGACTCGTTCCAGCTCTCTTCCGGCTATACCTCGATCAACGGCAAGCGCTACGTCTTTAACTGGAACTACGACAAGGTGCCGCAGCCAAAAGTGATGAGCCAGTCGTTCCATGATGCCGGGCTGAAGCTGGCCGCCAATATCAAACCCTGCCTGCTGCAGGATCATCCGCGCTATGGCGAAGTGGCGGAACGCGGCCTGTTTATTCGCGATTCGCAAACCGACGCGCCGGAGCGCTCCAGCTTCTGGGATGATGAAGGGTCGCATCTCGACTTCACCAACCCGCACACCGTGGCCTGGTGGCAGGAAGGCGTGACCACCCAGCTACTGGAGATGGGTATCGATTCGACCTGGAACGATAATAACGAGTATGAGGTGTGGGACGGCGAGGCGCGCTGCTACGGCTTTGGCCGCGAAATCGCCATTAAACATATTCGCCCGGTGATGCCGTTGCTGATGATGCGCGCCTCCATGGAAGCCCAGCAGCGCTTTGCGCCGCAAAAGCGCCCGTATCTGATCTCCCGCTCCGGCTGCGCCGGGATGCAGCGCTACGTCCAGACCTGGAGCGGCGACAACCGCACCAACTGGGATACGCTGCGCTATAACATCCGCATGGGGCTGGGCATGAGCCTTTCCGGGCTGTTTAACGTCGGCCACGACGTCGGCGGTTTCTCCGGCGATAAACCCGAGCCGGAGCTGTTCGTGCGCTGGGTACAAAACGGCGTGATGCATCCGCGCTTTACCATTCATTCGTGGAATGACGACCAGACGGTCAATGAAGCCTGGATGTACCCGGAAATCACCCCGGCGATCCGCTCAGCCATCGAGCTGCGCTACCGTCTGCTGCCCTATTTGTACACCCTGTTATGGCAGGCGCATGCCGATGACGAACCCATGCTGCGCCCGACCTTCCTCGATCACCAGCACGATACCCAGACCTTCGCCGAGTGCGATGACTTCCTGCTGGGTCGCGATCTGCTGGTGGCCAGCGTGGTCGAGCCCGGCGCCCGTCAACGCCAGCTGTGGCTGCCCGATAATCAGGACGGCTGGTACGATTTTTACAGCCACCAGTGGTTCGCCGGCGGCCAGTGGGTGACACTGGACGCGCCGCTGGAAAAACTGCCGCTGCTGGTCCGCGCCGGCGCCGGTCTGCCGCTTAGTGAACGTATCAGCCACGTCGATGCGCAAAAAGACGATCGTCGCGAACTGCAGTTGTTCCCGCTGAAAGGTACCGGCTCAACCCGCGGTCTGCTGTTTGAAGACGACGGCGAAAGCTGGGGCTATAAAGAGGGGGATGCGCTATGGCTGGAGTGGGAAATGATCTGCAGCGCCAACAGCATAAACCTGAATATCAACGCTCGCGGCAGCTACCGTCCGGCGTGGAAAGCGCTGAAGCTGTCATTACCGGCGGGAGAAAAGCGCAAGCTGCTGGTGAATGGCGTTGAAGGGACCGAGTGGAGGCGCTAAGCGATATGCCGGGCGGCGGCTTACGCCTTGCCCGGCCTGGATTTTATGATGTTCCCGGATTGCGCTACGCTAATCCGGGCTACAAACGGGTGGCCTCAAAATCCCCGGTGGCGCTACCGCTTACCGGGGCTACAGCACTGTGCGGTTTGGTAGCCCGGGTAACGGACAGTTTCAGTAACCATGGGTACAAGATAGCGCTCTTAAGCTCACAATGGCACGGACCGTAGGCCGGATAAGGCGCAGCCGCCATCCGGCGCGAAAGTGGCTCTTTACCCGCAGTTATTGCCCGGCGGCGCTACGCTTGCGCGGGCCTACAGATCACATGCCAGGCGTAGCCCGGGTAAGGCGTAGCCGCTACCCGGGTAACGGACAGGGATTACTCGATACCTTTGCTGCGCAGGTAGTCTTCGTAGTTACCGCTGAAATCGATCACGCGTTCTGGGGTGATCTCCAGGACGCGGGTCGCCAGCGAGCTGACGAACTCGCGGTCGTGAGAAACGAAGATCAGGGTGCCCTGATACATCTCCAGCGCCATGTTCAGCGATTCGATCGATTCCATATCCAGGTGGTTGGTCGGTTCGTCCATGATCAGGATGTTTGGCTTCTGCATCATCAGCTTACCGAACAGCATGCGCCCTTTCTCACCACCAGAAAGGACTTTCGCCGGCTTTTTGATATCGTCCTGGCTAAACAACAGACGGCCGAGGATACTGCGTACCGCCTGCTCGTCGTCGCTTTCCTGCTTCCACTGGCTCATCCACTCGAAGACCGTCAGGTCGTTTTCGAACTCGTACTCATGATCCTGCGCGTAGTAACCAATTTGCGCGTTTTCAGACCATTTCACGGTGCCGTTGTCCGGCTGCAGTTCGCCTACCAGAGTTTTCAGCATGGTGGATTTACCCACGCCATTGGCGCCCAGAATGGCAATCTTCTCGCCCACTTCCAGCAACAGGTTGACCTTTTTGAACAGCGGACCTTCATCAAAGCCTTTGGTAAGGGCTTCCACTTCCAGCGCGTTACGGAACAGTTTCTTGTCCTGTTCGAAGCGGATAAACGGGTTCTGACGGCTGGAGGCTTTAACCTCTTCCAGCTTGATTTTGTCAATCTGGCGCGCGCGCGAGGTGGCCTGACGTGATTTAGAAGCGTTGGCGCTAAAGCGGCTAACGAAGGACTGCAGGTCCGCAATCTGCGCTTTTTTCTTGGCGTTGTCCGCCAGCAGACGCTCACGCGCCTGGGTGGCCGCGGTCATGTATTCGTCGTAGTTGCCCGGATAGACGCGCAGCTCGCCGTAGTCGAGGTCCGCCATGTGGGTGCAGACCATGTTCAGGAAGTGACGGTCGTGCGAGATGATGATCATGGTGCTGTCGCGATCGTTCAGCGTCTGCTCCAGCCAGCGGATGGTGTCGATGTCCAGGTTGTTCGTCGGTTCGTCGAGCAGCAGGATATCCGGATTGGAGAACAGCGCCTGCGCCAGCAGGACGCGCAGTTTCCAGCCCGGCGCGACTTCGCTCATCGGGCCGTAATGCTGTTCAACCGGAATGCCGACGCCGAGCAGCAGTTCGCCGGCGCGCGCTTCGGCGGAGTAACCGTCCATCTCGCCGTATTTGACTTCCAGGTCGGCCACTTTATAGCCGTCTTCCTCGCTCATTTCGGGCAGCGCGTAGATGCGATCGCGCTCTTGCTTCACTTCCCACAGCTCGCCGTGGCCCATGATAACCGTATCCAGCACGGTGAATGCTTCGAAGGCGAACTGATCCTGGCGCAGCTTACCGATACGCTCGTTCGGGTCGAGAGAAACGTTGCCCAGCGTCGGCTCGAGATCGCCGCCGAGGATCTTCATAAAGGTCGATTTACCGCTGCCGTTGGCGCCGATCAGACCATAACGGTTGCCGCCGCCAAATTTAACGGAGATATTTTCGAACAGCGGCTTACTGCCAAACTGCATGGTAACGTTGCTGGATACTAGCACGGGGATATCCTGAAAAAAGAGAATGAGGGGTGTGACACAACAGACATTATGCCAGCAAATGACACACTTTTCACGGCCTGCGGTAAATTCCGCCGCGGCGCTTGTGCTAAGGTCTTTGTCAGATGAGCCGCAGACCAGGGCTCAAACGGTTATTCTGTACGTCATTATGAGGAACCCCATGACCACCAGCCTACCGCGACACCCGGCTTTTTTATCCCTGCAGGGCGGTATCAATTTTCGCGACCTCGGCGGCCAGCGCGCCGCCGACGGACGCACGGTACGCAGCGGCAAGCTGCTACGCTCCGGCGCGCTAAATCGGTTGACGGCGGACGATCTCAACCATCTGGCGACGCTGCCGCTCAGTCGGGTGCTCGACTATCGCGACCCCGGCGAAGTGCAGCGCACCCCTGACAAGCTTAGCCCGCTCACTCACTATTTAAACGCGCCCGCTAATCCGCCGCTCGGCGATGTGAATGCGAAAGTCACCGAGCTGAATGCTGCCACCCTTAACGCGCTGAACGGGGAGCAGTTTATGCTGCAACTGTATCGCCAGTTGCCCTTTAATAACCCGGCCTATCGCCAGCTCGCCGCCTGGCTGACCACGCCTTTTGAAGGCGCTTTACTGCAACACTGCGCCGTCGGCAAAGATCGCACCGGCGTCGGCTGCGCGTTAACCCTGTTTGCCGTCGGATGCGACAGCGAGACGGTCATGGAGGAGTATCTGCTCACCCACGGCATGCTGACACAAGTGGAAGCCTGGATGCTGGAGATGCTGGGCAACGACCTGACGCCCCAGGGACGCCAGAGTCTGGCGGATATCCTGACGGTGAAAGAGTCCTATCTCGCCGCCGCGCTGTCAGCCATCCACCAGCGCTATGGCACGGTCGACGCCTGGCTGGCAGAAGAGTACCAGCTCACCGCCCCGGCACGCGCTTCGCTACAGGACCGGTTACTGGAAGGATAACCTCCCTGTCACCCGCGTGAGAGGCGGCGATTGCATCATCCGCCAGCCCCGTCAGCCGAGGCGACAGGGAAAAAAATGTGATTTCGTACACATCTGATTTACCTGTTTAGCGGAATGCACATATAATGCGCTCCCATCTACTGTCTCAATCATTAACAAAGGCCTGTGTGGCGTTGATTTCGCACACGACATTAAAGACTATGAAATTATCTACACTCTTAGCGGCAGCCTTCGCCCTCGTAGGCTTTTGCAATACAGCGTCTGCTGTCACCTATCCTTTGCCGACCGACGGCAGCCGTTTGGTTGGTCAGAATCAGGTCATCACCATTCCGGATGATAACAAGCAGCCGCTGGAATACTTTGCGGCGAAATATCAGATGGGACTGTCCAACATGCTGGAAGCCAACCCGGGGGTGGACACCTATCTGCCAAAAGGCGGTAGCGTCCTGAACATCCCGCAGCAGCTGATCCTGCCGGACACCGTCCACGAAGGCATCGTCATCAACAGCGCCGAGATGCGTCTGTATTACTATCCGAAAGGCACCAACACCGTGATCGTTCTGCCGATCGGTATCGGCCAGTTAGGTAAAGATACGCCGATTAACTGGACCACCAAAGTCGAACGCAAGAAGGCCGGCCCGACCTGGACGCCGACCGCCAAGATGCACGCTGAATACGCCGCTGCCGGCAACCCGCTGCCAGCCGTCGTACCGGCCGGTCCGGATAACCCGATGGGTCTGTACGCGTTATATATTGGCCGTCTGTACGCCATCCACGGCACCAACGCTAACTTTGGTATTGGCCTGCGCGTGAGCCACGGCTGCGTGCGTCTGCGCAACGATGACATCAAATTCCTGTTTGAGAATGTGCCGGTCGGCACCCGCGTGCAGTTTATCGATGAGCCGGTAAAAGCGACCACCGAGCCGGACGGCAGCCGTTACATTGAGGTTCACAACCCGCTGTCGACCACCGAAGCGCAGTTCCAGGGCGGCGAAATCGTGCCGATCACCCTGACTCAGCCGGTACAGGCGATCACCAGCCAGTCTGATGTCGATCAGAACGTGGTTGAGCAGGCTATCCAGAACCGCTCCGGTATGCCGGTGCGTCTGAACTAAGTTCTGCATGACAAGAAAAACGGCGGGCCTGATGCCCGCCGTTTTTTTATCTGCATTTCCCCGGGCTGCGGCTGACGCCTTGCCTGGGTTACCAAACCTGACAACACCCTGGGCCTGCTAAGCGCTGCGCAAACAGGGGTCCCCGGTCTAGCCGTTATTCACCAGAATAATCCCGCCGTGATCGTAGCGATAGTGACAGTGGGCATACTCCAGCGGCGTACCGTCTTCGAGGTAGATCACCTGTTCAACCTCCAGCACCGGGTCGGTGAGGTCGCAGTGAAGATGTAATTTATCCAGTTCATCCGGCTTCATCGCCCGCACCACGCGGTAAGATCCCATCAGCTTCAGCCCCAGCGTCTCCTGGATATAGCGAAACACCGAGCTTTCCAGATGGCTTTTATTGAGCCCCGGCACTAGCCCCACCGGCATGACCGTCAGATCCAGCGACACCGGTTCCCCGTTGAGCAACCGCAGGCGAACGAAGTCATACACCGGCGCATCGGCGTCAATCAGCAGCGAACTCTGCTCTTTGTCGCTGGGAAAACGCACCTCAAAGCGCACCACTTCGCTTTGTACCTCGCCAAGATGCTCCCAGGTTTTGGTGGCGCCAAAATAGTCGCTGCCGGGCAACTCCCACTGCGACAGCTGGAGAAAATTTTTCCGCACAAAGGTACCCAGTCCTTTGCGGGTATAGATAAGCCCTTCGACGATTAACTGACGCATCGCCTGCTGGATCGTCATCCGGCTGGTGTTGAACTCCGCCGCCAGCGCAAACTGGTCGGGTAGCGGCGCGCTGGCAGGATACTGCTGGCTGATGATGCGTTTTTTTATTTCCCGCGCGATTTGCAGATACTTCGCCGTCATTCCCGGTCCTTTTACATTCTGTGTGTGGCTGGCGGACAGCATACTTGACCTGACCGCCAGGACACTGTTACATCGCTTCGCCGTTGCTGTGGATCACCTGCTTTAGCCACGCATAGCTCTTCTTCGGCACCCGCCGCAGATCCTTGAGGTCATGGTTCTCACGATTGACGTACACCACGCCGTAGCGCTTACGCATATCGCCCTGAGAGCTGAGGATATCGATTAATCCCCAGCCGAGATAGCCAATCACCTGCGCGCCGTCCTCAAATATCGCCGCTTTCATGGCGTTAATATGGTCGCGATGGTAGGCGATGCGGTAATCATCGGCAATGGGATGTTCGCCATCCCAGGATTCGATCACCCCGATGCCATTTTCAATCGGGAACACCGGTAGCCGCCAGTCATTGTAATAGCGGGTGATGATCATGCGAAATCCCAGCGGATCGATCTGCCAGTTCCATTCCGTCGCTTTCAGGTACGGGTTATCCTGATTACCGAATAGCATGTAATTGTTGACCGCCGTTCCCGGCGGGATCGCGTCGCTATTGAGCGCACGGCTGGCGTAATAGCTGAACGCCAGATAATCGACCTTCACCGTCGCCATCAGCGCGATATCTTCAGGGCGATAAATATCGTCAAAGCCTTGGCGAGCGACAAAATGCATCACTTCCGGGCTATAACCCTCGCCGGCGTAGGCGCGCAGCAGGTTCTGGTTTAAAAACTCGTCCAGTTGCTGGGCGCAGAGAATATCGCGTGGTTTGCAGGTAGCCGGATAGACCAGCGCATGGGCCAGCATTCCGCCCATCAGGCACTGCGGCTTCGTCTGATGCAGATAGTGGGTCAGATGGACATGCGCCATCATCACGTGGTGCTGGATCTGATAGAGTTCGCGCAGCGTTTTATCGCCACGCAAATAGCCGGTGATCAGGAAGGCTTCCGGCGAATGGTAGAGGTTCTGTTCATTGAAGGTCAGCCAGTACTTCACCTTATCGCCGTAGCAGTCGATCATCTTCTGGCCATAGCGGATAAAGGCGTCCATGACCCGGCGGTCGGTAAAACCGTTGTAACGCTCCGCCAGCGACAGCGGCATATCAAAGTGATACAGGCAGATCATCGGTTCAATACCGCGGGCAATGAGCTCATCGATAAACTGATGGTAGAACGCGATCCCCTCTTCATTGAATTCGCCGTCCCCTTCCGGGCACACCCGGCTCCAGGCGATCTGGAAGCGGTAGCAGTTCATGCCCAGATCCTGCATCAGATCGAAATCTTCGCGAAAGCGATGATAGGAGTCGGTCGCGACCTTCCAGTCCGAGGCGAATTCCGCCGGTTGACGAATATCGTACACCGACATCCCCTTGCCCCCCTCGTTCCACGCCCCCTCCGTCTGCATGCTGGAGACGGAATTACCCCATAAAAAATCTGCCGGTAGTGTGTTCTTCATGCTGCGCCTCGGTATATGACTAGTCATTTAACTGTAATGACTAGTCATATACAAAAGATCCGCCACCGAAGCAAAAGTCGGATCGTTTTCTGTGAGCCAGGCAAACAAAAAAGATCGCCGCAAGCGGCGATCTTTATAGGCACGGAAAAAACGGCGTTACTGCGCGTCAAGCTGATGACGACGATATTCCCCCTGTCGCTCCAGCATCCAGCCCGGATATTCGCGCGGCAGGGCGCTGACCGCGTCAAGCTGGCGCAACTCATCATCGCTCAGGCGGATAGCGGTCGCAGCGATGTTATCCTGCAACTGCTCGGCCCGTTTGGCGCCAATAATGACGCTGGTCACCGCCGGCTGATGCAGCAGCCACGCCAGGGCAATCTGCGCCACCGATACCCCTTTTGCTTCAGCTATCACCCGCATGACGTCGATGCAATCAAATGCGCGCGCTTTATCCACGGGCGGAAAGTCGAACGCCAGGCGACGACCACCCGCTTCCGCCTCGCCGTCGCGGCGGTATTTCCCGCTCAGCAGGCCGCCCGCCAGCGGGCTCCAGACCATCAGGCCGAGTCCTTCGCTTTGCAGCATCGGCACCAGCTCACGTTCCAGGTCACGCCCGGCAATCGTGTAGTAGGCCTGCAGAGAAGCAAAGCGCGAGAGTCCAAGGCGTTCCGCGATGCCCAGCGCTTTGGCGATTTGCCAGGCCGCCCAGTTTGAAACACCGATGTAGCGCACATGCCCCTGCTGTACCAGCGTATCCAGGGCCGACAATGTCTCTTCGATCGGCGTCGCCGGATCGAAGCCGTGCAATTGATAGAGATCGATATGATCGAGCTGCAGGCGGCGCAGGCTCTCTTTCACGCTGCCCATGATGTGGTACCGTGAGCTGCCGCTCGAGTTCACGCCGGCGGTGCCGGTTTCGCCAAACACTTTGGTCGCCACCACGACGTTTTCACGCGGGATTTTCAGGTTTTTCAGCGCCTGACCGGTAATCTCTTCAGAGCGCCCTTCCGAGTAGACGTTGGCGGTATCGATAAAGTTGATCCCGGCGTCCAGCGCGCTGCCGACCAGCTGTTCGGCTTCAGCCTGGCGCAGCTGGCCGATTTTGCCCCACATCCCTTCTTCGCCGCCGAAGGTCATGGTGCCCAGGCACAGCTCAGAGACAAACAGACCGGTATTGCCCAGTTTTTGATATCGCATAGCACTCTCCTCAACAGGATGGTTAACGTCAGCGGTATAGTTATACCGCTGTGTCGAGGCGTGCGAATGGGGTGTTTCTGTCAGTTTCTTGCCCAATTCTGCAGAAATCAGGCGCAGAGTTTAAAGAGCCAATAGCCGCTGATGGCCGCCCATAGCAGCATAGGAATGGAGTAAAGATGGAAGCGCCACCAGATCCGCCGATCGCTGGCCATGCGCAGGGCGATGATATTGGCCAGCGATCCTGGCAGCAGACCAAAGCCGCCCACGTTAACCGCCCAGGCAAGCAGTATCGACGGCGGGACATAGTTGAGCAGCAGAATGGTCGAGGGCACATTACTGATCACCTGAGACAGGCCGATGGCGGTCAGCCACAGTCCGCCGCCGGAAAGCGTCCCGACGCCGCTCAGCACATGATGCAGCGCCGGAAGCTGGGTCAGCAGGTGGACGTCGATAAACATCACCATAAACACCAGCAGCAGCGACCAGTCCACATGGACGATCACCGCCCGGGCCAGAATCAGGAAGCCCAGCAGCACCAGCGCCAGCCCCCACAGCGCCTGATTCATCTCCAGCGCGGTCAGGAACACCAGATACAATCCCAGACAGCTCCAGACCAGCTTAGGCTGCCACGATGGCGCCTTATCGCTACTCTGGTAGCTAAGCCGGTTTGCCGGGAAACAGAACCAGCACAGCACCAGCAGGGTCAACATCATTGCCGCCGCCAGGGGTAACATCTCGCCGATAAACCCGACGAAAGAGAGGCCGGACCGTCCCCACAGCAAAATGTTCTGCGGGTTGCCGATCGGCGTCAGCAGCGACCCGGCGTTAACCGCCAGCGCTTCGAAGATAATCAGACGGTTAACCGGGATCGCACACCACTTTTTCAGCGTCAGCGTCAGCGGCACCACAATAAACAGGGCCACATCGTTGGTCAGGAAGGTGGACAGGAGCGCTGCCGCCAGCACCATAAAGATGGCCAGCTGGCGCTCAGTCACGAAGCGGCGGGCCATTTTCCGCCCCAGCACGTCAAAGTAGCCGCTCAGTTCAATGCCCTTGGTCAACAGCATCAGGCCGCTGAGCGTGATGATGGTATGCCAGTCAATGGCCGCCGGCCAGCTTGCCGGGACAAACGGCACGATGGCGCTGAGCACGCAGGCGATAATCAGCAGCAGGTGTAAAAAACGGTCGCGCAGCAGCGACTGAACAAAGGGAAGAGTCATGCTTCCTGGGATCCCTGTTTCTGGGTAAATTTCAGGAACATCGCCAGCGTCTCTTCACTCACGTGATGCTCCATTCCCTCCGCATCGCGGCGGGCGATTTCCGGACTGACGCCAATGGCCAGCAGAAAGTTTTCCACAATCTGGTGGCGTTCGCGACTTTCCTGGGCCAGCTTTTCCCCTTCCGGGGTTAAGAAGATCCCGCGCCAGGGGATCTGTTCGATCAGACCCACGCTGGCCAGGCGTTTGAGCATTTTGGCGACCGTGGGCTGCGAAACGCCAAGACGCGCCGCCATATCCACCTGGCGCGCCTCCCCCACTTCGTTGATCAGATCGGAGATCAGCTCCACATAGTCATCGATCAGTTCGCGGCGATGCGCTTCCCGCACCTGACGGAACCCCTCAACGTGCTCTTCAACATTTACTAACTGCGTCACTTTTTTTGTTATTGGCTTACCTGCGCGACGGTTCATTGTGCTTCCTCATTCGTGTGACGCGTCAAGCATCATATAAAAAGATCCACATTGTAATGGATTGCGCCAAGAGCACAAAAAATTAACGTTTTAGCCATAGCTATAAAATATAGCCTGTGCTATATCTGTATGTAATGCAAACAGCCATCATGGATTGACGGCGTGAACAGGCAGGAGGAGAGCAGATGAACGAATTCAAGAGGTGCTTAAACGTGTTTAGCCATTCACCCTTTAAAGTACGATTAATGCTGATCGGTATGCTGTGCGAGATGATCAACGGTAAACCACAGCAGGGCAAACCCCATTCCTAAGGCGGCGTCGCGGTACGCCGCTTCATTTTTCTGTCATCTTCTGCCGGCAAAATGACCGGTTTCCCCCGTTTCCCTGACCTTTTTTCAAGTTTTGTAAGCGCCCTCGCAAAACAATCTGTTATGTCTGGTTGACCTTACCATTTACAAGCCCTATCTTTGCACAGCCCTGCCACATTCGCGGCTCGCAGAGACCCTCTTCACGCACTGTCCAGCAGGTTTTACCCCTTGTCGCCAGGGGATGCGCATGGCCTCTTTTTGATTGTTTACTATGAATGTCACCACCCTGAAAGATACGCTGGTCGCCCGCCGACTGGCACTGAACCCATGGACAGGATTCTACTTTTTACAATCGCTGTTGATTAACCTGGCGCTGGGCTATGAATTTAGCCTGCTCTATACCGTGGCATTTACCTGCGTGTTACATCTTCTGTGGCGCGCTTTTCCGCGCGTCCAGAAAGGGGTAGTCGGCGCCTATTCGCTGCTGGCGGCCCTGTATTACCCCTTTGGCCAGGCTTACGGCGCCCCCAATTTCAACACCTTGCTGGCGCTGCACGCGACCAACGTGGAAGAATCTACGGAAATTCTGACCATCTTCCCGTGGTACAACTATCTGCTGGCGGTCTTCATTTTCGCACTGGGGATCATTGCGGTCCGCCGCAGGATCGTTGAGCCCTCCCGCTGGGGAAAAATGGAGACCCTGGGCCTGCTGTTCAGCGTCGGGATCTTCTTTCTGCAGCCGGTGCAAAACCTCGCCTGGGGCGGCGTGTTCAAGGTGATTGACACCGGTTATCCGGCCTTTCGTTTTGTGAAAGACGTGGTGGTGAATAATAACGAGGTGCTGGACGAGCAGGCGCGAATGGCGCAGCTGGCCGGCATGAAAGACAGCTGGCACGTGCTGGCGGTGAAGCCAAAGTACCATCTCTATGTGGTGGTGATTGGCGAGAGCGCCCGTCGCGACGCCCTCGGCGCCTTCGGCGGCCACTGGGATAACACGCCGTTTGCCAGCTCAGTAAACGGTTATCTGTTTAACAACTATGTCGCCGCCAGCGGCTCGACGCAGAAATCGCTCGGCCTGACGCTTAACCGGGTGGTCGACGGCAAACCGCAGTTTCAGGATAACTTTGTCACCCTCGCCAACCGCGCGGGTTTCCAGACCTGGTGGTTCTCCAACCAGGGGCAGATTGGCGAGTACGACACCGCTATCGCCAGCATCGCCAAACGTGCGGATGAAGTCCAGTTCCTGAAAAACGGCGATTTCGAGGCCAATAAAAATACTCAGGACGAGCAGTTATTAAAGCTGACCGAGCAGGTACTCTCTACGCAGCGCACCCAGCCGCAGCTGATTGTCCTGCATCTGATGGGTTCTCACCCGCAGGCCTGCGATCGGACCAAAGGCAAGTACACGGTTTTCGTCCAGTCGAAAGAGACCTCCTGTTATCTCTACAGCATGACGCAGACCGATTCGCTGCTGGCTAAGCTATACAGTCAGTTGCAAAACTCCGGCGATACCTTTTCACTGACCTACTTTTCCGATCATGGTCTGGCGTTCAAGGAGCGGGGAAAAGAGGTGCAGTATCTGGCGCATGACGATAAGTTCCAGCAGAACTTCCAGGTGCCGTTTATGGTGCTATCCAGCGATGACAAAGCGCATAAAGTGATTAAAGCGCAGCGCTCAGCGAATGATTTCCTCAGTTTCTTCTCCCAGTGGACCGGGATCAAGGCGGCGGAAATCGTCCCGCGCTATCGTTTTATCTCTGAGCAAAAGGCCGGTCCGGTGTACATCACCAACTTCCAGCTGCAGAAGGTGGACTACGCTCACCTCGGTACCGATGAGTTCACCGTCAATTAATCGTGCAGGCCCGGCCAGTCGCTCAGGCTGGCCGGCAACAGGCAAAAAAAATCCGCCCCGAAAGGCGGATTTTTTATATCACCGGAGTGATTAGAAGCGGTAACCCACGCCAGCAATCCAGGTACCGACGTCAACGTTACGAATACGAGACTGCTCGTAGGAGAAGTCCAGAGCAACGTTTTCGATCGGGTTGAACTGCAGACCAGCACCGTAGGAGAAACCGTAGTCGCTCATATCGGATTTCTGGTTCGGGAAGTTGTTGTTCTGGAATTTACCGTAACCAACACCCACTACACCGTAGATGCTTGCCCAGTCGTTCAGACGGTAAGCCGGACCTGCGGTGATGCCGTAGTACTGACCTTTGTTGTAAGTACCGTTGCTGGTGTTATCCTTTTCGGTGTAGGTGAAGGAACCGATAACGCCCAGCGGGTTGTTATCTTGCTCGTAACGGTATTTCAGGTTGAAACCGCCAGCTTTGTTCGCTTTACCCTGCATGTCGCTCTGCGCGTAACCGCCGGTTACGGTAGAAGTTGCAGCAAATGCAGTGGTACCTACGGATGCAGCCAGAACAACGGCCAGTGCTGAAAGACGTGCAATTTTATTCATAACCACCTCAAATGTGTTTCTAATAAGTCCTAAGCCTTAAATATATCAAAAACTTTTGGGAAACTCTTTGGAGTTTACATTGTCTAACATACTTTTTCATGTAACCAAAAGTTTCCATATTTCTATAACAATATGGAAAACAACAATTTTTGGCGTTAACGTACATCTTAACGCTCATTAAGAAATTCGCAAGCATCCAGATTAATCTTAATCACCTGGCGAATTTCTCAGCAACGTGCGCCATTCTACTGTTTTCGCCTCTGTTTTTTTCAACATTAGCTCAACCGTCAGCAGGTTATTCCAGTACACTGGCACTTTTACGACTTTTGACAAAACCTGACAGGAGAAAGGATGCCCGGTCCATCCCGAAAAGCGGCGGCATGGTTGCCGATTCTGGTGATTTTAATCGCCATGACCTCGATTCAGAGCGGCGCATCGCTCGCCAAATCGCTGTTCCCGTTGGTCGGCGCCCCGGGGGTCACCGCCCTGCGCCTGGCGCTCGGGACGCTGATTCTGGTGGTCGTGTTCAAGCCATGGCGGTTACGTTTCTCCCCGACACAGCGCGTGCCGCTGCTACTGTACGGCCTGGCGCTCGGCGCGATGAACTATCTCTTTTATTTATCCCTGCAGCGTATTCCGCTCGGCGTGGCGGTAGCCCTGGAGTTTACCGGCCCGCTGGCGGTGGCGCTGTTTGGTTCGCGCCGACCGCTGGATTTTGTCTGGGTGGCGCTGGCGATCCTCGGACTGTGGTATCTCCTGCCGCTGGGGCAGAATGTGGCGCAGGTCGATTTAACCGGCGCGCTCTTTGCCCTGGGCGCCGGCGCCTGCTGGGCGGTCTATATTCTGACCGGGCAGCGCGCCGGTGAAGAGCATGGGCCAGCCACGGTGGCGATGGGGTCGCTCATCGCCTCGCTGGTGTTTGTTCCGTTAGGCATGGCGCAGGCTACGGATACACTGTGGCAATGGTCGCTGCTGCCGATGGGGCTGGGGATTGCTATTCTCTCAACCGCGCTGCCCTACTCTCTCGAAATGATGGCCTTGACGCGCCTGCCGACGCGCACCTTCGGCACGCTGATGAGCCTTGAACCAGCATTAGCCGCCCTTTCCGGTATGGTCTTCCTCGGCGAAACGTTGAAGCTCTCCCAGACCCTGGCGCTGGGCGCGATCATTATCGCCTCGATGGGCGCCACGCTGACCATGCAGCGACAAAGTAAAATCGAGCAAGTCGATATCAATTAACATTCTGTTACGCCGCCGGCCCGTGAGAAATCCGGGCCGTTCAGCTAAATATAACCCTATGATATTTAGCGACTTTCAAAATAACCAACCACTTTGCGCTATCGAAGTGATATGGCCTGCCGATGCCTCACTCTTTGAAACCCTTGCTATACTTAGTCCCGAAGTTACCTGGGACAACGCTCCACATCATTCAGATTTGAAGTGTGACGAGCATCAATATCAAGAGGATATGAAACGATGAGTACCGCAAAACTGGTTAAATCAAAAGCATCTAATCTGGTCTATACCCGCAACGATGTCGCTGACAGCGAAAAGAAAGCGACCATTGAGCTGTTGAATCGCCAGGTGATCCAGTTCATTGACCTGTCACTTATCACCAAGCAGGCACACTGGAATATGCGCGGTGCGAACTTTATCGCCGTGCACGAAATGCTGGATGGCTTCCGTACCGCGCTAACCGAGCACCTGGACACCATGGCGGAGCGCGCCGTGCAGCTGGGCGGCGTCGCACTGGGCACCACTCAGGTCATTAACAGCAAAACGCCGCTGCAGAGCTACCCGCTCGATATCCATCACGTTCAGGATCACCTGAAAGCGCTGGCTGACCGCTATGCCGTCGTCGCTAACGATGTGCGCAAGGCGATCGATGAAGCCAAAGACGAGGATACTGCGGATATTTTCACCGCGGCCTCCCGCGATCTGGATAAATTCCTGTGGTTCATTGAAGCGAATATCGAGTAAGGCTTTGCCGCCGGCCGCAGCGCGGTCGGCGGCGCCTTTACTTTTCTCGCCCACCTTTCTGTTTTCCGTTCTATCCGTTTCCCCTTCTATGCTTTTCGTCCCCCTGCTGGCCATGCACTGTTTTAGGGCGCCAAATTGATGAAAATGCGCGCAAAAGTAAAACAATTGTAATAATCACCTCACACAATCGTTACGTTGAGATTGTTTTCCCATCAGGGTTTGCGCTAAAAATGTGCTCGTTATTCAGCAACTCTATAACGCACCAAAGTGACGCCCCATCCTGGTGCAGTGAGTGCCTGTCATGATCGAAATTGTGCAACCGCTCGCGCTTCGTTTGTTGAAAAACAACAGCTTGTAAAAGTGGCACGATTTTTTCATTAGGCTAGTCGTTCTCGCAGGGGATCGTCCCGTGGATATAAAAGGAAATGCTATGAAGTCTGTATTTAAAGTTTCACTGGCTGCACTGACCCTGGCTTTTGCGGTTTCTTCCCATGCCGCCAATAAGACCCTGGTTGTCGCCACCGATACGGCGTTCGTCCCGTTCGAATTTAAGCAAGGCGATAAATATGTCGGGTTTGACGTTGACCTGTGGGCGGCTATCGCCAAAGAGCTGAAGCTCGACTACACCCTGAAGCCAATGGACTTCAGCGGCATTATCCCGGCGCTGCAAACTAAAAATATCGATCTGGCGCTGGCCGGGATCACCATCACCGACGAACGTAAAAAAGCGATCGACTTCTCCGACGGCTACTACAAAAGCGGCCTGCTGGTGATGGTCAACGCCAATAATAACGACATCAAAGATGTGAAAGATCTGAACGGTAAAGTGGTCGCGGTGAAGAGCGGTACCGGCTCCGTTGATTACGCGAAAGCCAATATCAAAACCAAAGATCTGCGTCAGTTCCCGAACATCGATAACGCCTATATGGAACTGGGTACCGGCCGCGCTGATGCCGTGCTGCACGATACGCCAAATATTCTGTACTTCATCAAAACCGCAGGCAACGGCAAGTTCAAAGCGGTAGGCGAATCACTGGAAGCGCAAAACTACGGTATCGCTTTCCCGAAAGGCAGCGACGAGCTGCGTGAGAAAGTGAACGGTGCGCTGAAAACGCTGCGCGAGAATGGTACCTACAACGAAATTTATAAAAAATGGTTCGGCACTGAACCAAAATAATAAGAACACACTTCGCCAGACGCAGCTCCGGCGACATCACAACGGTCTTCCGGCACAGACTCGGCGGGAGACCGTATTTTGGCGGAGGATTTCCTCTGCTCTCGACACGGTAACAGGAACGTATTATGCAGTTTGACTGGAGTGCCATCTGGCCTGCCATTCCGATTTTGCTGGAAGGCGCCAAAATGACGCTGTGGATTTCCGTCCTCGGCCTGGCCGGCGGCCTGATAATCGGTCTGGTGGCCGGTTTCGCCCGCTGCTTCGGCGGCTGGATCGCCAACCACATCGCACTGGTGTTTATTGAAATCATTCGCGGCACCCCGATTGTGGTGCAGGTCATGTTCATCTACTTTGCGCTGCCGATGGCCTTTAGCGACCTGCGCATCGACCCCTTCTCTGCAGCGGTAGTGACCATCATGATTAACTCGGGCGCCTATATCGCGGAAATTACCCGCGGCGCGGTGCTGTCCATTCATAAAGGCTTCCGCGAAGCGGGCCTGGCGCTGGGCCTGTCGCGTCGCGAAACCATTCGCCACGTGATCCTGCCGCTTGCGCTACGCCGCATGCTGCCGCCGCTGGGCAACCAGTGGATTATCAGCATCAAGGATACCTCGCTGTTCATCGTCATCGGCGTCGCCGAACTGACCCGTCAGGGACAGGAGATCATCGCGGGCAACTTCCGCGCCCTGGAAATCTGGAGCGCCGTTGCTGTTATCTACCTGATTATCACCCTGGTCCTGAGCTTTATTCTGCGTCGTCTTGAAAGAAGGATGAAAATCCTGTGATTGAATTTAAAAACGTCTCCAAGCACTTTGGCCCGACCCAGGTGCTGCACGATATCTCCCTGAAAATTAATCAGGGTGAAGTGGTGGTCATTATCGGCCCGTCCGGCTCCGGTAAATCAACGATGCTGCGCTGCATCAATAAACTGGAAGAGATCACCAGCGGCGATCTGATTGTCGATGGCCTGAAGGTCAACGACCCGAAGGTGGACGAACGTCTGATTCGTCAGGAAGCCGGGATGGTATTTCAGCAGTTTTATCTGTTCCCGCACCTCACGGCGCTGGAGAACGTCATGTTTGGTCCGCTGCGGGTGCGCGGCGCCAGCAAGCAGGCGGCAGAGAAGCAGGCGAAAGATCTGCTGGCGAAAGTCGGCCTGGCCGAGCGCGCGCATCACTATCCGTCTGAACTCTCCGGCGGCCAGCAGCAGCGTGTGGCCATTGCCCGCGCGCTGGCGGTGAAGCCAAAGATGATGCTGTTTGATGAACCGACCTCCGCGCTCGACCCGGAACTGCGCCATGAAGTGCTCAAGGTGATGCAGGATCTGGCTGAAGAGGGGATGACGATGGTGATCGTAACCCACGAAATCGGCTTTGCCGAAAAAGTGGCTTCGCGATTGATCTTTATCGACAAAGGACGCATTGCTGAAGACGGCAACCCGCAGGAGCTGGTGAAGAACCCGCCAAGCCCGCGCCTGCGCGAATTCCTGCAGCACGTCGCCTGACCCGCAACGGCTCTCTTCCTCCGCGGAGAGAGCCGCTTTTCCAGATTCCTCTTCCCTCCCCTTCCGCCATCGGCTTCTATACTTACCCGTTTACGTTGCAACGGAGGTGCCCATGCCGTGGATCCTGCTTTTGCTCGCTGCACTGTTTACTGCCCCGCTTTCCGCCGCCGCCCTGCCCGGCGTGCCGACAGCTAACGCCGATAAAACCAGCGCCAGCGAACCCGATGCGGAACAGAAAAGAGCGGCCTACGCCGCGCTGGCTGACGTGCTGGCTAACGACAGCGCCCGTCAGGAGCTCATTGACCAGTTACGTAAAGCAGCCGCCACGCCGCCGCCAGACAGCACCCCGACGCTGACGCCGCCGGCGGTGAAAGAAGAGACCACGGTGCTGGAGAACGTCACGCAGATCAGCCGGGAATACGGCGAGCAGCTCTCGTCTCGCTTCTCTCAACTGTGGCGCAATATCACCGGCTCACCGCATAAACCTTTTAATTCGCAAACCTTCACCAGCGCGGCCTGGCATTTTTTACTGCTGGCCGGCCTGGTCTTTGCCTTCTGGTGGCTGGTGCGTCTTGCGGCGCTGCCGCTGTATCGCAAAATGGGTGAATGGGGGCGGCATAAAAACCGCGATCGCGGAAACTGGCTCCAGCTGCCCCTGACCATCGCCGGGGCGTTTGTTATCGACCTGCTGCTGCTGGCGCTGACCCTGTTTGTCGGCCAGTTGTTAAGCGATCGCCTGAATGGTAATAACCCCACCATCGCCTTCCAGCAGAGTCTTTTCCTCAATGCCTTCGCGTTGATCGAGTTTTTTAAAGCCATTCTGCGGCTCATTTTCTGCCCGCGCATCCCGGCGCTCCGGCCTTTTAACCTCAGCGACGAAGCCGCGTCATACTGGAGCCTGCGCCTGAGCGCGCTCAGCAGCCTGATTGGCTATGGCCTGATCGTCGCGGTGCCGATTATCTCCAATCAGGTGAATGTTCAGGTTGGCGCGCTGGCTAACGTCGTCATCATGCTGTGCATTACGCTGTGGGCGCTGTACCTGATTTTTCATAACAAGACCTTGATTACGCAGGGGCTAATCCATCTGGCCGACCGTTCGCTCTCCTTCTTTAGCCTGTTTATCCGCGCCTTCGCGCTGGTCTGGCACTGGCTGGCCTGCGCCTACTTTGTGGTGCTCTTTTTCTTCTCCCTGTTCGACCCGGGCAATAGCCTGAAATTCATGATGGGCGCCACCCTGCGCAGCCTGGCCATTATCGGCGGCGCGGCGCTGGTGTCCGGCATCCTGTCGCGCTGGATAGCCAAAACCATCACCCTGTCACCCGCCACCCAGCGCAATTATCCTGAGCTGCAAAAGCGGCTGAATGGCTGGATCTCCGCCTCGCTGAAGGCCGCGCGCATTCTCACCGTCTGCGTCGCCGTCATGCTGCTGCTGAGCGCCTGGGGCCTGTTTGACTTCCGCGAATGGCTGCATAACGATGCCGGGCAAAAAACGGTGGATGTGCTGATCCGCATCGCCCTCATCCTCTTCTTCTCTGCCATCGGCTGGACGGTGCTGGCCAGCCTGATCGAAAACCGGCTGGCCTCGGATATCCATGGTCGCCCGCTGCCCAGCGCGCGGGCCCGGACGCTGCTGACCCTGTTTCGCAACGCGCTGGCGGTGGTGATCAGCACCATCACGGTGATGATCCTGCTTTCGGAGATTGGGGTTAACATTGCGCCGCTGCTGGCGGGCGCCGGGGCGTTAGGGCTGGCGATTTCGTTTGGCGCGCAAACGCTGGTTAAAGATATTATCACCGGCATATTTATCCAGTTTGAGAACGGGATGAATACCGGCGACCTGGTCACCATCGGCCCTTTGACCGGCACCGTGGAACGAATGTCGATTCGCTCCGTGGGGGTACGACAGGATACCGGCGCCTATCACATTATTCCCTGGTCCTCGATCACCACTTTTGCCAACTTCGTGCGCGGCATTGGCTCGGTAGTCGCCAACTATGATGTCGACCGTCATGAGGATCTGGATAAAGCCAGCCAGGCGCTGAAGGCGGCGGTGGACGATCTGCTGGCCCAGGAGGAGATCCGCGGCCTGATCATTGGCGAACCGTCATTCGCCGGGCTGGTGGGGCTGAGCAATACCGCCTTCACGCTACGCGTCAGCTTCACCACCCTGCCGCTGAAGCAGTGGACGGTGCGCTTTGCCCTCGACACTCAGGTGAAAAAGCACTTCGATCGCGCCGGGGTTCGCGCCCCGGTACAGACCTGGCAACAGCTGCCGATGCCGGGCTCAGACAGCCCGGCCGCCGAGTAGCGTTAGAACGGACGGCGGCGTTTGGCGTCGTCCATAAAGCTCCAGGCGATAAAGCGGCTCTGCTTTTGCCCCTGGGCCATCTCTTTTTTCACCACTTTCACGGCCCCAACCTCGGTCAGCAGGCGGTAGAGCGGCGGCAGATTGTCGCCGCGCGACACCAGCGAGGTAAACCATTTCACCTGGCGGGCGAAGGCCTGACTTTCGCGGATCATCTGCGAGATAAAGGCCACTTCGCCTCCTTCGCACCACAGCTCCTGCTGCTGACCGCCAAAGTTAAGCGCGCTGTCGGCGCCGAGTCCGAGATTGCGGCGCTTGCGCTCACCGCCCGCCCGGGCGCTCTCTGCGGAGTCATGGAACGGCGGATTACACAGCGTGGCGTCATAGGTCTCGTTTTTGTGGATCACGCCGTGGAAGATGGCCTGGCTCTCTTTTTGCCGACGCAGACGGATCTGCCGGGTCAATCCGGGGTTGCCATTGACAATCGCCTGCGCGCTGGCGAAGGCTTCCGGGCTGATTTCGCTGCCGGTAAAGCGCCAGCCGTACTCGTGAACGCCGATCAGGGGATAGATGAGGTTGGCACCCGTACCAATATCAAGGATCGTGGCTTGCTTCGGCACCTCGCCACTATCCTGCGCCAGCAGATCCGCCAGATGATGAATATAATCGGCACGCCCGGGCACCGGCGGACAGAGAAAACCGTCAGGAATGTCCCAGTGTTTGACCGCGTAGAAATGCGCCAGCAGCGCTTTATTCAACGCCTTTACTGCCTGCGGATTGGCAAAATCAATGGTCTGCTCACCCAGCGGATTGAGCGTAATGTATCCCTGCAGGTCAGGATGCGCCTGGCAGAGCGCAGGCAGGTCGTAGCGTTGATGGTGGCGGTTACGCGGGTGTAACCCCGGTTTCTGGGCTTTCATGACAATCTCCTTTGAACAGCCGCGTAAGATACCCGTTGACGGCGGCGCGGTAAATAAGGGAGTCTGGATATCTCCTTTATCCGTGACAGGTGCAGCATGTACTTTTATCAACCTTCGCAGGGCCACGGCCTGCCGCACGACCCGCTGAACGCGATAATCGGGCCTCGCCCGATAGGCTGGATCGCCTCGCAGGACGCCGAGGGCCAGCGAAATCTGGCGCCATACAGCTTTTTTAACTGCTTTAACTATCGCCCGCCGATCATTGGTTTCGCCAGCAGCGGCTGGAAAGACAGCGTGCGAAATATCGTCGAAACAAAGGAGTTCGTCTGGAACCTGGCGACGCGACCGCTGGCCGTGGCGATGAATGAAACGTCTGCCTCGATCCCGCACCATGAGGACGAGTTCGTGCGCGCCGGTCTCACCGCCGCCGCCAGCCGCCTGGTCAGCGCCCCCCGAGTCGCGGAGAGTCCGGTGAACTTTGAGTGCCGTCTGTCGCAATGTATTCAACTCACCACCGCCGACGGTAACCCTGTTGATACGTGGCTGGTGCTCGGCGAAGTGGTCGCCGTGCATATTGATGAATCACTGCTGGACAACGGCATCTATCAAACCGCCCGCGCCCAGCCGATCCTGCGCGCCGGAGGTCCGAGCGCCTATTACAGTATTGATGATAGTCTGCGTTTTGACATGATCCGCCCTGACGCCCGCTAAATAATCTACCGGCCAGAGTACCGCTGCCCTGCGCCGGTAGCCTACTAAACGCCTTGTTTTGCATTAAAAATTCCCTATCGCACGGTCGGGAAAGACCTACACTTAAGCTATGTCCCATGCTGTTTATGAGGATATGCTGATGAAAATCACCTCGCTGCTATTCGCCGCTGCGCTCACCGCTCATGCCACCGCGGCCTCTCCCCTGCCACCGACACCCGTACTGCCCTATGCCGGGCCGCTCCGCCCTGTCGGCACCGTCTCCGCCTCCGGTGCCAGCACCCTTGATGATCTGGTGGCCGCCCTCGCGGATAAGGCCCACCGCCAGGGGGCGATAGCCTGGCGGGTCAATGCCGCCAGCAGCGGTAACCGACTGCACGGTTCAGCTATAATTTATCAATAACCTTTCACAGGAGGCAGACGATGGCATCAGGTTGGGCAGGTGATGGGGCCGTTCAGGATCAGATCGACAGCACCATTGACGATGCGGTGGCTCGCGCACGCCGCGAGCTTCCGCGCGGCGAAAGCAACAAATTTTGTGATGAATGTGGAGAGCCGATTCCGGAGGCCCGTCGACAGGCCATCCCAGGGGTCAGATATTGCGTGAAGTGCCAGCAGGAGAAAGATTTACATAACAATACGTTTTCAGGATATAATCGCCGCGGATCCAAGGATAGCCAGCTACGCTGACTTTCCTTTACCGTTCATGACAGCCTTTCGCATTATCTTTTCGCGCACATTTTTTGGCGGAAAAAGTCGCAATATGTGCCCTTAAACGCGTCAGTCTTCCTCGCTAAGCTTCGTGACGAAAAGAATGAGAAATAATTTATTAATAATCAGTAAATTATTAATCATTCAAAAAATTCGATGAAGACTGTGAATTTCCTTCGATTTTATCTCCCGCAAAAAAGCGTGATACTTATCACATCGACGGAACATCGTCCCCTGAACAGAACAACCTGCGAGAGATTAACTATGAAAAACATCAAATATGCTGCCGCTGCCATCGCTCTGACCGCCCTTTCCTTCGGCGCCTTTGCCGCCGAACCGGTCACCCCCGCTCAGGCAGAAAGCATGAATAAAATCGGTGTGGTGTCTGCGCAAGGCGCAACCACTTTAGATGGTCTGGAAGCAAAACTGGCTGCTAAAGCCGAAGCCGCTGGCGCGACCGGCTACAGCATTACTTCCGCTAACACCAACAACAAACTGAGCGGTACTGCGGTTATCTATAAATAATCGCTGTTCCCTCTGTAAGCCACTGAATTAACCCTGAAAAGACCTTTAATACCCTTGCCTTGCCCGTCCGAGCCACCGGACGGGCTTTTTTTATCCTGCAGATCCGATCACCAGCAGTCGTTGACGCGGCTGAGGCCCTGCTCCAGGGTGGTGACTTCCCCGCTGGCCAGCAGACAACAGGCAAGCTGAATTTTCAACGAGTGGGGCACCGGTTCGACGCCGGCGACGCAGCGCTCGATCCAGCGCGCCGTGACCTCGGGATCTTTCGAGGCCGGCAGGACCACCGCCTCCGCTGCCGTCTCAGTCTGGCGTTCGTACAGCACCCGCACGCCCTGCTCATCGATCAGGCTGATCTGCGGGCAGCGCTGCGGGTTGGCATACACTTCGCCCTCGGTACCGTGCATCAACAGCGCGCGGCCACCGGTCTCACGAAAGAAGTTCGCCACCCGCGGAACATATTCCGGATGCGACACGCTGGAGAGACGCAATGCCTCCGCTTCGCCAAACGGTGTAGCCAGCTTGGCCAGGGTATGGGCGCTGTTGCGCACGCCCATCCGCCAGCGCATCGCCAGCTGTTTCTCCAGCGGCGGACAGAAAGCCCCCACCGGGATATACACCGGTTCATGGCCCTCCAGCTGCGCCTGAGCCTGTCCGGCGTGCCGGGTGGCCGGAATATCCAGCAGGGTAAAAATGGTCTCGGTCAGCACCCGGGTGGGATCGTGACTGACGCCGTGAACCACCACCGGAAACCCCAGCTTGTGCAGAAGCATCGCCAGCAGCGGCGTCAGGTTCGCCTGCTTGCGCGCGCCGTTGTAGCTGGGGATGACAATCGGCATCGGCTTGCCGGCCGGCGGGGTCAGGCGCAGCGTATGCTGCTGCATCGCCGCGTAAAACCCTTTCATCTCCGCTTCGCCTTCGCCTTTGATGCGCAGGGCGATTAATATTCCCCCCAGCTCCAGCTCCGGCACCTCGCCGTCCAGCATCCGCGCATAGAGCGCACGGGCGGTCTCTTCATCGAGGTCGCGGGCATGATTCTTACCGCGACCCACCTCTTTTATAATTTTGCTGTACTCCATGGCTCCCCCTGGTGCATCACGCGCCGGCGTCAGCGACGTTTGCGGCCTGACTGTTTTGCTGTCTGTTTTGCTTTCCGTTTTACTATAACCTCCGGGACGCCCGGCTGCTCTATGGGAAAAACAGGTAACGCGTTCAGTAGACGCGCGCCATAGTTTTTGGTCAACAGACGCTTATCGTAAATCACCACCTCTCCCCAGCAGTGATGGCTGCGGATCAGACGCCCCACCTGCTGAATAAGATTAAAGGAGGCGCTGGGCAAACTCTGTACCTCGAAAGGGTAACGATTAAGGCTTTTCAGCCATTCGCCTTCGGTGATCACCACCGGGCTGTCGATGGGCGGAAAGGCGATTTTATGGATATGTACCTGGCTTAGCAGATCACCCTTTAAATCCAGCCCTTCGGCAAAGGACTGCAGACCCACCAGCACGCTGCGCTCGCCGCTTTCCACCCGTTTGCGATGCAGCTCCACCAGCCGATAGCGCGGCTGGTCGCCCTGCACCAGCAGCATCAGGCGCAGATCGGTCACATGCTCCAGGAAGCGGTTCATCGCCCGCCCGCTGGCAAACAGCACCAGCATCCCGAGATGTTTCTTGCTCTCTACCTGCTGGCGAAAATAGGCCGCCATCTCGGCAATGTGCTGCTCTTCGTTATCCATCAGCGGTTCATAGCGCATTTGAGGAATAATAATTTTCCCCTGCTCCACGTGGTTGAACGGCGAATCCAGCGCCACGAAGCGGTCACCCGCTTTCTCCTTCAGACCACTCATCTCCTGCAGGCGCGAGAAGCTGTTTAGCGAGCGCAGCGTCGCTGACGTCACGACGATATGCGGTACGCTGCGCCACAGCAGCCGTTCCAGCTGATCGCTGACGCGGATGCCGACACAGTGGAACCAGACATGGATCTGGCCGTCGCGCACCACTCGCGTCGCCCATTTGGTTACCGGCGCGCCTGAGGATTGCGCCAGCGACGCCAGGCGCCATAGCTTGCTTTGGCTTTCAAACATGCCGAGCGCGCGGTTCATCTGCAGCAGCACCCGATGCAGGCGCACCACGTCATGGCTGCCGGTCTTTTCGCTGAGATCGTTAAGAAACAGCTCCGCCAGCCCGCGCAGCATCTCGGTGAGCTTCGCCAGCCGCTGGCAGATCTCCATCACCTCCTGCGGCAGTTCGCCCATCGGGAAGCGATGCTCCGCTTCCTGACCGGCGGGCATGTAGAGATTGAGAATATTATTCAACGACGCAATCAGCTCGAACAGCTCTTCGCAATGGCCGGTGAGCCGCTCCGGATTGGCCAGCGGCGGTGTGGTTTTCGGACGAAACTGCTCCATGCAGGTGGCGACCAGCTTGCAGAACAGATCCAGCTGCAGGCGAAACCAGGGGGCGGTGATCTCAGCGCTCATCTCCAGCGCGTCGCGGGCGACGTCCGGCAGATGATGGCCTTCATCGAGGACCAACAGCAGGTTTTTCGGCTCCGGCAGCACTGCCTCGCTCTCCATCGCCGCCATCACCAGCGCATGGTTGGCCACCACCACTTCCGCCTCCTGAATTTCCCGCCGTGCCACGAAGAACGGGCACTCGCGATAGTAGTGGCAGTTGCGGTTCAGGCAGCTGGCCTTATCGGTGCTCAGCCGGCTCCACAGCGCGTCATCGATGGCTTTATCGGTATGATCGCGCAGGCCGTCCCAGCGGTAGCTGTCGAGGTCCTGCTTCAGGGTCGCACACAGCTTCTGCTCGGCCTGGTTGTTCGGGGTGAGATCGTCATCGAGGAAGGCCAGCAGATCCTGCTGCGACGGCTCGGTGCTGGCCAGCGCCGTCAGGTTACGCGGACAGACGTAGCGCCCACGACCGAAGGCGGCGGTAAAGCGCAGGTCGGGAATAATTTTACGCAGCAGCGGCAGGTCTTTACTGTAGATTTGATCCTGCAGGGCGACGTTGGCGGTGCTGACCACCAGCGTTTTTTGTTCCTCCCGGGCGATGGCGATGCCCGGGATCAGGTATGACAGCGTTTTACCGACGCCGGTCGGCGCTTCGATAGCCAGATGCCTGCCCTCTTCCCCGGCGAGAGTTTTCGCCACATCGGCGATCATCTGCCGCTGCGGGGGGCGGGGAATAAAGTCCGGGATCTGTTCCTGAAGCGCCTTATACCAGGCGGCGATTTGCGCTTTCAGCGCAGCGGTCAAAGCCATGAGAAAACCTGAATACTGTATAAACAGCCACTATTGTGCCATTTTTGCCCGCCTGGAGGTATTGCTTTCTGCTGAGTGTGGAAGCGTGCTCGACAAATAGTGTAATGGAAAGAAAAAGGCCCGCCGCCGCGTAGCGGACAGACGGGCCTGAGCCGGGCCGCGTTATCGCGGCCGGGGCATCAGCGTGTTATTCGCCAGCCGGTTTACGCGGACGACGGCGGCGCGGCGGTTTGCCGTCCTGCGTACGCGCTTTCGGCGCCTCGCCGTCCTGACGGCGCGGGGCGCTGTTCTGGCTGCGCGGCTGTCCGCTGCGTCCCTGACCCTGGCCACCGCGTCCCTGACCTTGCCCACGACCGCCGCCGCGCTGCTGGCGACCGTTCTGGATAGGTTCGGCTTTAATGGACGGATCCGGCTCATAGCCGGCAATCGCGATGCGCGGGATCTCTTTTTTCAGCAGGCGCTCGATATCGCGCAGCAGCTTATGCTCATCCACGCACACCAGCGACAAGGCTTCACCGGTGGCCGCCGCGCGGCCGGTACGGCCGATACGGTGGACGTAATCTTCCGGTACGTTTGGCAGCTCGTAGTTCACCACGTGCGGCAGCTCTTCGATATCCAGACCACGGGCGGCGATATCGGTCGCCACCAGCACGCGAATGCCGCCGGATTTAAAGTCGGCCAGCGCGCGGGTACGCGCTCCCTGGCTCTTGTTGCCATGGATCGCCGCGCTGCGGATGCCGTCTTTATTAAGCTGCTCCGCGAGGTGGTTGGCGCCATGCTTGGTGCGGGTAAACACCAGCACCTGCTGCCAGTTACCTTCGCCGATCAGCTGCGACAACAGTTCGCGCTTGCGGTTCTTATCAACGAAATGGACGTGCTGGGTGATCTGCTCGGACGCGGTGTTGCGACGCGCCACTTCCACTTCCAGCGGGTTGTGCAGCAGTTTCTCGGCCAGGCCCTTGATCTCGTCGGAGAAGGTCGCCGAGAACAGCAGGTTCTGTCGACGCGCCGGCAGTTTAGCCAGTACGCGACGGATGTCATGGATAAAGCCCATATCCAGCATGCGGTCCGCTTCGTCCAGCACAAGGATTTCCACGCTATCAAGGCTGACCGCGTTCTGATGTTCGAGGTCCAGCAGACGGCCCGGGGTGGCAACGAGGATGTCGACGCCACCGCGCAGCTTCATCATCTGCGGGTTGATGCTCACGCCGCCGAATACCACCAGCGAGCGAATATTCAGGTACTTGCTGTAATCGCGGACGTTCTCGCCCACCTGCGCCGCCAGCTCACGGGTCGGGGTCAGGATCAGCGCGCGCACCGGGCGGCGACCCTTTGCGTGCGGCTCTTTGTCAATCAGGCGCTGCAGCAGCGGCAGGGTAAAGCCCGCCGTCTTACCGGTACCGGTCTGGGCGCTGGCCATCAGGTCGCGCCCCTGCATTACTGCCGGGATCGCCTGCTGTTGGATAGGGGTCGGCTCAACGTAGCCCTGCTCAGCGACAGCGCGCAGGATATCGGGATTCAGGCCAAGGGAATCAAAAGACATAACAACTCCGAACCGCCCCGGCCCGGTGAAGGGCGTAGTTTTCAGGGAGATTATTGCGATAAGAGATGGCAAAAACCACAATGCCATGAAGGGGCGCAGTCTAGCAGATTTTGTGACAGGCCGCATAAAATCTGCAAAAGAATACCGCGCCTGGCTGGCGGGCATGAGAAGGCCGCTGAGCGAGCTCAGCGGCCTGGTGCGTCATGGCAAAGCGATTAACGCAGACGATACTTAAGTTTTTCAACGATCTTCGCGGTGGAGATGCCGTAGCGATCGTGAAGGGTCGGCAGCGCGCCGGCTAACAGGAACGCGTCGGGCAGCCCCACAGTATCCAGCTCACAGCGCATACCCTTACGCATCAACAGCGCGGCCACCGCCTCCCCCAGGCCGCCGACCGCGGTGTGGTTTTCCGCAGTCACCACCAGACGACCTGGCTTCGACGCCTGTTCAATAATCGCTTTTTCATCCAGCGGTTTGATGGTCGGCACGTGCAGGACCGCCACGCTGATGTTATCGGCCCGCAGCTTTTCAACCGCCTCCAGCGCGCGCATGGTCATCAGCCCGGAGGAGATGATCAGCACATCGTTGCCGTCCTCCAGCAGCTTTGCTTTACCCAGTTCGAACTGATAGTCGTATTTATCCAGCACCAGCGGCACCTTACCGCGCAGCAGGCGCATATACACCGGCCCCTGGTGATCGGCAATGGCCGGCACCGCCTGCTCTATCTCCAGCGCATCGCAAGGATCGACGATGACCATGCCGGGGATACCGCGCATAATCGCCAGATCTTCAGTGGCCTGATGGCTGGGGCCATAACCGGTCGTCAGGCCCGGCAGCGCCGCGCAGATCTTCACGTTCAGATGCTCTTCAGCGATGACCTGATGAATAAAATCATAGGCGCGACGGGTTGCAAAGGCGGCATAGGTGGTGGCGAAAGGAATAAATCCCTCCTTCGCCATTCCCCCCGCCGCCGCCATCAGCAGCTGCTCGGCCATGCCCATCTGGAAGAAACGATCCGGGAAGGCCTGGGCGAAAATATGCAGATCGGTATATTTTGACAGGTCCGCGGTCATGCCGACGATTTCCGGACGCTGCGCCGCCAGTTTTGACAGCGCGACGCCGAAGGGCGCAGAGATGGTCGCCTGGCCCTCATCGGCAATCGAGGCGATCATCGCCGACGTTTTTAAACGGGGTTGACTCTGGCTCATTACAGCACTCCTTCTGGTTTGTTAGCATCCAGCACCGCAATCGCTTTTTGCCATTCGTCGGCATCGACGCGAATAAAATGGTTTTTATCGCGGGTTTCGAGGAACGGCACACCTTTGCCCATCAGCGTGTCGCATAAAATGACCCGCGGCTGGTTGCCGGAATAACTTTTCGCGTTGTCAAAGGCGGCCATCACCGCCGGCAGATCGTTACCGTCCACGCGCTGTACGTACCAGCCGAAGGCGGCCCATTTTTCATGCAGCGGCTCAAAGCCGAGGATTTTGCGTGAATCGCCGTCGGCCTGCTGTTTGTTGACGTCGACCAGGTTAATCAGGTTGCTCAGGCCATAGTGAGCCGCCGACATCGCCGCTTCCCAGGTCGACCCTTCGTCCAGCTCCCCATCGGACATGGAGTTGTAGACCCAGGCCGTGCTCTGTTTCTGCCGCAGCCCAAGCGCCATGCCGACGGCAATGGACAGCCCCTGTCCCAGCGAACCGCCGGACATCTCCATGCCTGGGGTGTAGGTCGCCATGCCGGACATCGGCAGGCGGCTGTCGTCGGAGCCGTAAGTTTCCAGCTCGGCTTCCGGGATAATGCCCGCCTCCAGCAGCGCGGCATAATAAGCGATAGCGTAATGGCCATGAGAGAGCAGGAAGCGATCGCGCCCCTCCCACTCGGGATCTTCCGGACGATAGGTCATGGCGTGGCTGAAGGCGGTGGCCAGCACATCGGCATAGCCCAGCGCCTGGCCGATATAGCCCTGCCCCTGCACTTCCCCCATTTGCAGGGCGTAACGGCGAATACGCCATGCCGCCGCGGCGACTTTTTGTGATTCGGTCATCTTCATCTGTTTGCCTCGCTTAGTGAATTAACATGCCGCCGTTAACGTCCAGGGTAATACCGGTGGAGTAGGAAGAGAGGTCGCTGCCGAGGAACAGCGCGGCGCGCGCGATGTCTACCGCGTCTCCGAGGCGATTCATCGGGATCCCGGCAAGAATGTTGGCCGTCATGTCGTCGGTCAGCTTGCCGGCGGTAATGTCGGTCTGAATCAGCCCCGGGGTGATGCAGTTAACGCGGACGTTATCCGGGCCAAGCTC
Source organism: Klebsiella sp. PK18 (assembly GCF_057784655.1). Classification (NCBI taxonomy): domain Bacteria; kingdom Pseudomonadati; phylum Pseudomonadota; class Gammaproteobacteria; order Enterobacterales; family Enterobacteriaceae; genus Klebsiella; species Klebsiella sp. PK18. Next base: position 3,782,393 of record NZ_CM173493.1, read on the forward strand.
GCGCGCCATCGCCCGCGCCAGACCCAGCACCCCGGCTTTTGCCGCGCTGTAGTGCGGGCCGCCGAAGATACCGCCGCCGCGCTGGGCGGAAACGGACGAGATGCAGACGATGCTGCCGGATTTTTGCGCCCGCATGGTGGGAATAACCGCCTGCGACATCAGCAGCGTGCCGCGCAGGCTGACATCAAGTACTGCGTCATAATTGGCGCGCTTGATATCCATCAGCTTCAGCGGTTGGGTAATCCCGGCGTTATTCACCAGCACATCAACCCGGCCATATTTCGCCAGAATTTGTTCGATGGCCGCCTGCACCTGCACTTCGTCGGAGACGTTCGCCGCCAGGCCGAGATGGCCTTCGCCTAATGCCGCCGCCGCGGTTTTGCTGGCTTCACCATTGAGGTCGATAATGACCACTTTCGCGCCGTTGTCGGCGAATAATTTCGCGGTGGCGAAACCCAAACCGCGAGCGGAGGCCGCGCCAGTAATAATGGCGACTTTATCTTCTAATAACATAGTTTCACTCCATGACATTACGTCATATTAATTAACAGGATATATTTCCGTTATTGTGGTTCATCGAGGAAAAGAATCACCACCAAACCAATGGCGGCGCAGATACCAAAATAGGTAAATACAGAATTAAAACTCCCGGTTTTATCAAGTAAGAAACCGGCTGCCATCGGCGCGACAAATCCACCGAAGTTGCCGCCGCTATTAATTATGGAAGAGGCGATTGGATAGGTTTTGCTGTCCGAAACGGCCATACCGTAGGCGGTAAAAGCCGGCCAGCCGATATTCAAACAAAAACCGACAAAAAATAATCCAATACAGACCGCCAGGGTGCTTGCCGGGATATTCAGCATAATTAACATCATGACCACCGTTGACACGGCAGTAAACATCATGGTGGGTTTACGTCGGCGGCCCAGGACTTTATCTGAAATCCACCCGCCGCCAATCGCGCCAATAAAGCCGCCGATGCACGGCATACTGGCCACGAAACCCATACTCATTACATCAAAGCCACGCTCTTTGACTAAGTACAGCGGGATCCAGGTTAATAATCCGTACAGCACGCTAACCATCATAAAATACGCCAGGCAGTCACCGAGAATATTTTTTGAGGTGAATAAGCCTTTCGCCGTATCAATTGGCGCCATCTTCTTTACCCGAATGATTTTATCCAGCCAGGTGAATCGATCGGCAATTAATATATTTTCGCGTACGCTATTATTATGACTTTCACGCCCGGCATTAATCTCTGCCAGTTCACTTTGTGAAACAAATCCGCTTTCTGATGGCTTTGACTTCACCAATAGATACCAGGCTATCGCTGCCACAATCCCGGGTATCGCGAAGGAGAAAAAGACCCACCGCCAGCCCCAGGTCACCGCAATCCACACCGCCAGCGGCGGGACAATAATCGGCGCAAACATGGTCGCCGCGATGTAAACGCCGGTTGCTGTGGCTTTCTCTTTTGGTGGAAACCAGTTATTTATGGTGGAAGCCAGCCCCACCGGGCAAGGCCCTTCGCTTAGCCCCAGTCCCAGCCGCACCAGCTTCAGGCCAAACACGGAGCTCACCGTGCCCATCAGCCAGGTAAAGGCGGAGAAGCCGAAAATGGACAGCGAAACCAGCCCCCGGGTACCGCGTTTGGCGATGAAAAAACCGGCCGGGATCTGGCTTACCGCATAGCCGAGGAAAAACATACTGGCGATGGCCCCGGCTTCAAAATTATTGATATGAAACTCATCAATGATAAACGGCAGAACCGCGCCAATATTGGTTCTGTCGGCGTAATTGATGGCATACACCAGGAAAATCATCGTCAAAACCACGAAACGATATTTCGTTTTCCTGGCGTCAGTACAGACTAGTGTATCTATACGTGACATAGGGTTTCCTCATCTTATACCTCATCCACTTCGCTGCCCGTTGCCGCTTCGGATCACCGCGTTTTCACTTTCCATACAGCAGCAAAAGATAAATATCTTTTCGCTCAGCTAAACAGGTGGTTAGGTGTTTTATAATGGCGATCTCAAAGCATCGCCGTTTGTGATCAGGCCTGTGAGAGGAATATAACAACCCCAAAATGAAACGGTATTCAAAAAACCTCAATTATGATTGAGAAAAATTGAGTTAGTGACTTCCCGCAAATTTTTAGTCTTTACTGACACGCGCGCTTTTAACGAGATAAATTGTTAAGCCCATCACAAATTAAAATCATTTTTTTCCTTTTCCCTATGCTGGCTATCACGACTGCGCCACGCTGTTCGCTATTTTCTTTTAGAAACGCCCTGCCCAGGATGCTGCCATGAGTCAACCGCTGCCCAATAAAAATTTGCCGATGCCCTCTTTACGCAATATCCAGGCCTTTATTGAAGTCGCCGCTACCGGCAGCCTCAACCTGGCCGCAGAGAATCTCAATATTACCGCCTCGGCGGTCAGCCATCAGATAGCCAGCCTGGAGCACTTTCTGGGGAAAAAACTGTTCTCCCGCAGCAGTAAAGGCGTCATGTTAACGGCGGTGGGAGAAAAATATCTCAAAGAGGTCTCCGGGGCGCTGAATATGATTGGCCAGGCCACCAGCCAGGTGATCAACGATATCCATCAGGATTATTTACGTATTCACTCGGCGCCGAGCTTCGGCCTGCTGTGGTTGATGCCTCGCCTGGATAAATTTCGCCAGGCGTGGCCGGAGTTAAAAATCAGCCTGACCTGTTCCTACGAAAGCATCCAGTTCTCCCGGGATAATATTGATATCGATATTCGTCACGGGCTATCACAGTGGCCAACGCTGTTGGTCAGAACCATTAAAAATGAGTGCGTCTTGCCCTACAGCGCAGCGTCTTATTTAGCCAGCCATCCTGTGCATGCGGTGGAAGATCTGCTGGCCTGCGATCTGATCCACTCCGACAGCACCTTAATTAACTGGAGCAGTTGGCTGTCGTGGCACAAGGTCCGCGGCTGGCATAAAAACTTCATTTTTAATTTCGACCGGTCGTACATGAGCATCGAGGCGGCCAGAATGGGGATGGGCGTGATCCTCGAAAGCAATCTGCTGGCCGGCGGGCACGTGCGTCAGGGGCAGCTGACGCCGGTATTTGACGACGAGCGGAGTATGCCGGTCGGCGCGCACCACTTCGTTCTTCCCCATGCCAATGAACAGAAGGAGAAGGTCCAGCGTTTCTTCGCCTGGGTCGCCGGGGAGCTGAAAGAGGAAGGGTTCCATATTTGATCCCGGCTGGTGGACAAACCGCCGATCGAGGCCTAAAGTTAATCAATCGATTGATTAACTTTTACCGAGCGCGATGACTAGTAAAGGCGAACAGGCAAAAAATCAGCTTATCGCGGCCGCTATCGCCCAGTTTGGCGAGTATGGTCAGCATGCCACCACCCGCGATATCGCCGCCCAGGCCGGGCAGAATATCGCCGCTATCACCTATTATTTTGGCTCGAAAGACGACTTATATCTCGCCTGTGCCCAATGGATCGCCGATTTTATCGGCGACAATTTTCGCCCACAGGCCGAAGCGGCGGAGGCCCTGCTCGCCGGGAAGTCGCCGGATCGCCAGGCAATACGCGCCCTCATTCTCAACGCCTGCCATAACATGATCCTGCTGCTGACCCAGGATGATACGGTCAACTTAAGCAAATTCATTTCCCGTGAGCAGCTGGCGCCGACCGCCGCCTACCATCTGATCCACCAGCAGGTGATCGCCCCCCTGCACCACTATCTCACCCGGCTGATTGCCGCCTGGACAGGCCGCGATGCCGGTGATACGCAAATGATCCTCCACACCCACGCCCTGCTGGGCGAGGTGCTGGCTTTCCGTCTTGGGCGTGAAACCATCCTGCTGCGCACCGGCTGGACGCAGTTTGACGCGCAAAAGACCGAACAGATTTTCGAGGTCATTACCTGTCATATCGATTTCATTCTGCAAGGGTTATCGCAAAGGAGTTTGGGCTGATGAAAAAACCCGTCGTCGTCATTCTGTTGATCGTGATTCTTCTCGCCGCGCTGGGCGGCGGCTGGTGGTGGTACCAGAGCAGCCGGCAGCAGCCGCTGACCCTGTATGGCAATGTCGATATCCGCACCGTCAACATGAGCTTCCGCGTCGGCGGCAGACTGGCTTCGCTGACCGTCGACGAAGGCGACAGCATCCGCGCCGGGCAAACTCTCGGCGAGCTTGATCGCGCGCCGTATGAAAATGCCCTGCTGCAGGCCCAGGCCAACGTCTCTACCGCCCAGGCGCAGTATGACCTGATGATGGCCGGCTACCGCGCGGAAGAGATTGCCCAGGCCGCAGCGGCGGTGAAACAGGCGCAGGCCGCTTACGACTATGCGCAAAACTTTTATCAGCGCCAGCTCGGGCTGCGCGCCAGCAGCGCGATTTCCGCCAACGATCTGGAGAATGCCCGTTCCTCGCGCGACCAGGCGCAGGCAACGCTCAAATCAGCGCAGGACAAACTGCGTCAGTACCGCGCCGGTAACCGCCCGCAGGAAATTGCCCAGGCCAAAGCCAGTCTGGAACAGGCGCAGGCGGCGCTGGCCCAGGCCAAACTGGACCTGCACGATACCGTGCTCACCGCCCCTTCCGACGGTACGCTGATGACCCGTGCCGTCGAGCCCGGCACCATGCTCAACGCCGGCGGCACCGTACTGACGCTGTCGTTAACCCATCCGGTATGGGTCCGCGCCTATGTTGACGAAAAAAACCTTGGTCAGGCGCAGCCGGGACGTGAAGTGCTGCTGTATACCGATAGCCGGCCGGATAAGCCCTATCACGGCAAAATCGGCTTTGTCTCGCCAAGCGCTGAATTCACGCCGAAGACCGTTGAAACGCCGGATCTGCGTACCGACCTCGTTTATCGTCTGCGTATTGTGGTGAACGATGCCGACGGCGCCCTGCGCCAGGGGATGCCGGTGACCGTCTCCTTTAACCACGGGAACGGACATGAGTGAGGCCATCATTGCCTTAAACGGTCTGAGCCGCCGTTTTCCCGGAATGGACAGGCCAGCGGTGGCGCCGCTCACCTGCACGATCCACGCCGGCTACGTCACCGGGCTGGTGGGGCCCGACGGCGCGGGGAAAACCACCCTGATGCGAATGCTGGCCGGTTTGCTCAAGCCTGATGAGGGCCGCGCCAGCGTGATCGGCTTCGACCCGCTAAAAGACGACAGCGCTCTGCACGCGGTGCTCGGCTATATGCCGCAGAAGTTCGGCCTGTATGAAGATCTGACGGTGATGGAAAACCTGACCCTGTACGCCGACCTGCGCAGCGTCACCGGCGAGGCGCGGAAGAAAATTTTCGACCGTCTGCTGGAGTTCACCTCCCTTGGCCCGTTCACCGAACGGCTGGCAGGCAAGCTTTCCGGCGGCATGAAGCAAAAGCTGGGGCTCGCCTGTACCCTGGTGGGCGACCCGAAAGTACTGCTGCTGGATGAGCCCGGCGTCGGCGTCGACCCTATCTCGCGCCGCGAGCTGTGGCAGATGGTGCACGAGCTGGCCGGCGAAGGCATGCTGATCCTGTGGAGCACCTCCTATCTCGATGAAGCGGAACAATGCCGCGACGTGCTGCTGATGAACGAAGGCAAACTGCTCTACCAGGGTGAGCCGACGGCGCTGACGCAAACCATGGCCGGGCGCAGTTTCCTCGTCTCCAGCCCACAGGAAAACAACCGCCGTCTGCTGCAGCGGGCGCTGAAACTGCCGCAGGTCAGCGATGGCGTGATCCAGGGCAAATCGGTGCGCCTGATCCTGAAAAAGGACGCCCGCATTGAGGAAGTCCAGCAGCATGGCGACATGCCGCCGCTGCAGGTGGCCGACACCGCGCCGCGCTTTGAAGATGCGTTTATCGATCTGCTCGGCGGAGCGGGAACCGCCGAATCGCCGTTGGGAGCGATTATCCATCGTGTTGACGGCAGCAAAGACGAAACGGTCATTGAAGCCCAGTCGTTAACGAAAAAGTTTGGTGATTTCGCCGCTACCGACCACGTCGATTTCCAGGTTAAGCGCGGTGAAATTTTCGGCCTGCTCGGCCCCAACGGCGCCGGGAAATCCACCACCTTCAAAATGATGTGCGGCCTGCTGGTGCCCACCTCCGGCAAAGCGCTGGTTCTGGGGATGGATCTTAAGGTCAGCTCTGGCAAGGCGCGCCAACATCTGGGCTATATGGCGCAAAAATTTTCGCTGTACGGCAACCTCAGCGTCGAGCAGAACCTGCGCTTTTTCTCCGGCGTCTATGGCCTGCGCGGCCGGGCGCAAAATGAAAAAATCGCCCGAATGAGCGATGCCTTTGGCCTGAAAAGTATCGCCCGTCACGCCGCCGACGAGCTGCCGCTCGGCTACAAGCAGCGGCTGGCGCTGGCCTGCTCGCTGATGCATGAGCCCGATATTCTGTTTCTCGATGAACCGACCTCCGGCGTCGACCCCATCACCCGCCGCGAGTTCTGGCTGCATATCAACAGCATGGTCGATAAAGGGGTGACGGTGATGGTGACCACCCACTTTATGGATGAGGCGGAATACTGCGACCGTATCGGGCTGGTTTACCACGGTAAACTTATCGCCAGCGGCACCCCGGACGCGCTGAAGGCCCAGGCAGCGGATGACAGCCAGACGGACCCGACCATGGAGCAGGCGTTCATTACCCTGATTAACCGCTGGGATAAGGAGAATAGCCATGAGCAATAGCATTCTCTCCTGGCGGCGGGTCCGCGCCCTGTGCGTGAAAGAGACCCGGCAGATCGTCCGCGATCCCAGCAGCTGGCTGATCGCGGTGGTGATCCCGCTACTCCTGCTGTTTATCTTCGGCTATGGCATTAACCTCGACTCCAGCAAACTGCGGGTCGGCGTATTGCTGGAGCAACAGAGCGAAGAGGCGCTGGATTTCGTCCATACCATGACCGGCTCGCCCTATATCGACGCCACGGTCAGCGATAATCGCCAGCAACTGATTCAAATGATGCAGGCCGGGCGCATCCGCGCCATGGTGGTCATTCCGGTGGACTTCGACCGCCAGATGGCCCGCGCCGGCGCCGACGCACCGCTGCAGCTCATCACCGACGGCAGCGAGCCCAATACCGCCAACTTCGCTCAGGGCTACGTGGAAGGTATCTGGCAGATCTGGCAGCAGCAGCGGGCGGAAGACCGCGGCGAAACCTTTGAACCGCTGATCGACGTGCAGATGCGCTACTGGTTTAACCCGGCGGCTATTAGCCAGCACTTTATTATCCCCGGCGCAATTACCATCATCATGACCGTGGTCGGCGCGATCCTGACCTCGCTGGTGGTGGCGCGCGAATGGGAGCGCGGCACCATGGAGGCGCTGCTGTCGACGGAGATCACCCGCGCCGAACTGCTGCTATGCAAGCTCATTCCCTACTATTTCCTCGGCATGCTGGCGATGTTGCTCTGTATGCTGGTGTCGGTATTTATTCTCGGCGTGCCCTATCGCGGCTCGCTGCCGATCCTGTTTGTCATCACCAGTCTGTTTTTGCTCAGCACCCTGGGGATGGGGCTGCTGATCTCAACCATTACCCGCAACCAGTTTAACGCCGCGCAGGTGGCGCTGAATGCCGCGTTTTTACCGTCGATTATGCTGTCCGGGTTTATTTTCCAGATAGACAGTATGCCGGCGGTGATCCGCGCGGTGACCTACGTGATCCCGGCGCGCTATTTCGTCAACACCCTGCAAAGCCTGTTTCTGGCGGGCAATATTCCGGTGGTGCTGCTGGTGAATGTGCTGTTTTTGATTGCGTCGGCGGTGATGTTTATCGGCCTGACGTGGTTAAAAACCAAGCGGCGTCTGGATTAGGTTTTGCCCGGTGGCGCTGCGCTGACCGGGCCTACGGTTTAACCAACATCGATTATACGGTTCGCCGATCCCCCAGGCCGGGCAAACGCAGTGCCGCCCGGCGTGGTTGAATGGGCCAAAGGAGCAATTATGTTTCACCGTTTATGGACATTGATCCGCAAAGAGCTGCAGTCGCTGCTGCGCGAGCCGCAAACGCGGGCAATTTTAATCATGCCGGTGCTGATTCAGGTATTGTTGTTTCCCTTTGCCGCGACGCTGGAGGTGACCAACGCCACCATCGCCATCTACAACGAAGACAGCGGCCGCCACGCGGTGGAACTCACTCAGCGCTTCGCCCGCGCCAAAGCCTTTACCCACGTCCTGTTGCTGAAAAGCCCGCAAGCGATCCAGCCGACCATCGATGAACAAAAAGCCCTGCTGGTGGTACGCTTCCCGGCGGATTTCTCGCGTAATCTCGACAACTATCAAACCGCCCCGCTGCAGCTCCTGCTCGACGGGCGCAACTCCAACAGCGCGCAAATCGCCGCCAACTACCTGCAGCAGATCGTAAAAAACTATCAGCAGGAGCTGCTGGAGGGGAAAGCGAAGCCGAACAACAGCGAACTGGTGGTGCGCAACTGGTACAACCCGAATCTCGACTATAAGTGGTTCGTGGTGCCGTCGCTTATCGCCATGATCACCACCATCGGAGTGATGATCGTGACGTCGTTGTCGGTGGCCCGTGAGCGCGAACAGGGTACCCTCGATCAGCTGCTGGTCTCGCCCCTCGCCACCTGGCAAATCTTCGTTGGCAAAGCAGTGCCGGCGCTGATCGTCGCCACCCTGCAGGCGACTATCGTGCTGGCGATTGGTATCTGGGCCTATCAGATCCCGTTTGCCGGCTCGCTGCTGCTGTTCTATTTCACGATGGTGATTTATGGCTTATCGCTGGTGGGCTTCGGTTTATTGATTTCATCGCTGTGCGCCACCCAGCAGCAGGCGTTTATCGGCGTGTTCGTCTTTATGATGCCGGCGATCCTGCTTTCGGGCTACGTTTCACCGGTGGAAAATATGCCGCAGTGGCTGCAGGATCTGACCTGGATAAACCCGATCCGCCATTTTACCGATATCACCAAGCAAATTTATCTGAAGGATGCGAGTCTGAAGATTGTGTGGGGAAGTTTGTGGCCGCTACTGGTCATAGCGGCCACCACCGGCTCAGCGGCGTATGCGATGTTCCGAAGAAAGATTGCGTAGTTTTTTATCTTTCGCCAGCAGCGAGACCACCGCCGGGCCTGCCAGTATCACCAGCCCGGCGAGGGCCAGCAGCAGGTTGTTGTGCAGCACGCGCGACAGCAGCCACAGCGCTATCATGGCCGCGCCAAAGTACCAGGTGGTGGTGAGCTCCTCAAGGAAGTCTCCCACATCGCGCCAGCGCGCCTCGTGGTGACGCTGCAAAAACAGCATCGCCAGCAGCGTGACGCTATAGAGGACGCACAGCCCCAATCCGACGCGCACCAGCGCGCCGCTCATCCATCCCATCACCAGCACTGCCACGACCAGTAGATGCAACATAATCTGCCAGCAACTAAGACCTGTTGCGACGCGTACACGTTGTTGCCACTTCATGGCTTCTCTCCTGAAGGATTTTTCTCTGCTACTCAGAGTACCGCACTTTACGGAAAATTCCGTAACACCGCATCTTTTTGTGACGTCTACTACACTATTTTATTCAGGAAAGTGACATTTACTGGAGAATTATGGCTGAGCCAACGTCGGGATTTTCGTTGAACGTGCTGACAATTAACACCCATAAAGGCTTTACGGCGTTTAATCGGCGTTTTATTTTGCCCGAGTTGCGCGACGCCGTGCGCAGCGTCAGCGCGGATATTGTTTGCCTGCAGGAAGTGATGGGCGCTCACGAGGTTCACCCGCTGCACATCGAGAACTGGCCAGATACCACCCATTATGAATTTCTCGCCGACACCATGTGGAGCGATTACGCCTACGGGCGCAACGCAGTCTATCCGGAAGGCCACCACGGCAATGCCGTACTGTCGCGCTTTCCCATTGAATACTATGAAAATCGGGATATTTCAGTCGGCAACGGCGAGAAACGCGGTCTGCTTTACTGCCGCATCGTGCCGCCAGAGAGCGGCGTGACGATCCATGTGATCTGCGTTCACCTGGGTTTACGCGCCGGCCAACGGCAGGCGCAGTTGACCATGCTGGCAGAATGGGTCAATACCCTCCCCGCCGGTGAGCCGGTGGTGGTGGCCGGGGATTTTAACGACTGGCGTCAGCAGGCGAATCAGCCGTTAAAAGCGCAAGCCGGGCTGGAAGAGATCTTTACCCGCGCCCGCGGACGGCCGGCGCGTACGTTTCCGGTCAGTTTTCCGCTGCTGCGCCTCGATCGTATTTATGTCAAAAACGCCCACGCCAGCCACCCGAAGGCGCTGGCCCTCAAACAATGGCGGCATCTGTCCGATCATGCGCCCCTTAGCGTGGAGATACACTTGTGAAATGTCGTTGGCAGGAAGGCAACCGCATTACGCTACTGGAGAACGGCGACCAGTACTATCCGGCGCTGTTTGCGGCTATTGGTCGCGCCAGCCGGCGGGTGATCCTCGAATCCTTTATCTGGTTTGAAGATGAGGTGGGCTGGCGGCTGCACGCGGTGCTGCTGAAAGCCGCCCGCCGCGGTATTCAGGTGGAGGTGCTGCTTGACGGCTACGGCTCGCCGGATCTCAGCGATGAGTTTGTCGGCGAACTGACCGCCGCCGGGGTGATTTTTCGCTACTACGATCCGCGCCCTAAGCTGATGGGGATGCGCACCAACCTGTTCCGTCGGATGCACCGTAAAATCGTGGTGATTGACGACACCACCGCCTTTGTCGGCGGCATCAACTACTCCGCCGAGCATATGAGCGACTACGGCCCGGAGGCGAAACAGGATTATGCGGTGCAGGTCGAGGGGCCGGTGGTGCTTGATATTCTCCAGTTCGAGCTGGAGAACCTGCCCAACAGCGAAACCGCCCGCCGCTGGTGGCGCCGCCGTCGCCACCAGCCAGAGATCAACCAGACTCCCGGCGAGGCGCAGGCGCTGTTCATCTGGCGCGACAACCAGGATCACCGCGACGATATCGAACGCCACTACCTGAAGATGCTCACCAGCGCCCGCCGGGAGGTGATCATTGCCAACGCCTATTTCTTTCCCGGCTACCGCCTGCTGCATGCGATGCGCAACGCTGCGCGACGCGGCGTGCGGGTCAAGCTGATCGTCCAGGGCGAGCCGGATATTCCGATTGTGAAGTTTGGCGCCCACCTGCTCTATCACTATCTCGTTAAGGGCGGGGTGCAGATCTACGAATATCGCCGCCGTCCGCTGCATGGCAAGGTCGCCCTGGCGGATGACCACTGGGCCACCGTCGGGTCGAGCAACCTGGATCCATTGAGCCTGTCGCTGAATCTGGAAGCCAATCTGATTATCCACGACCGGGTGTTTAACCAGACGCTGCGCGATAACCTTAACGGGCTTATCGCCAGGGATTGCCAGCGGATCGATAAAACGATGCTGCCGAAACGCAACTGGTGGCGGCTGGGCGTCAGCGTGATGGCCTTCCACTTTCTGCGCCACTTCCCGGCGTGGGTCGGCTGGCTACCAGCCCATACGCCGCGGCTGGCCAGGGTCAGCCCGCCGGTGCAGCCGGAGATTGAAACCCAGGATCGTGTCGACTCACAAACCAGGGATAATCCGCTATGAGCAAATCGCATCCCCGCTGGCGGATGGCGAAAAGAGTACTTACCGTGCTCTTTTTTATCGCGGTGATCGTCCTGCTGGTGATTTACGCGCAAAAAGTCGACTGGCAGGACGTGTGGAAGGTGATCCGCGGCTACGATCGGCTGGCCTTGTTTAGCGCCATTGCGCTGGTCATCGTCAGCTATCTGATCTACGGCTGCTACGATCTGCTTGGCCGGGCCTATTGTGGGCATAAGCTGGCGAAACGCCAGGTGATGCTGGTGTCGTTTATCTGCTATGCCTTTAACCTGACGCTCAGCACCTGGGTCGGCGGGATCGGCATGCGCTACCGGCTGTACTCGCGGCTGGGGCTCAACGGCGGCACCATCACCCGTATTTTTTCATTAAGCATTACCACCAACTGGCTGGGCTATATCCTGCTCGGTGGGGTGATATTTACGGCGGATCTGGTGAAGCTGCCGCCGCACTGGTACATCAGCCAGACCACTCTGCGCATTATCGGTGGGGTGATGCTGATCCTTACGCTTTGCTATCTGTTCGGTTGCGCGTTTGCCAAACGCCGTCACCTGACGATTAAAGGCCAGCGGCTGGTGCTGCCCTCCTGGCGCTTCGCGTTGCTGCAGATGGGGATTTCGGCGGCGAACTGGATGGCGATGGGGGCGATAATCTGGCTGCTGTTGGGTAGCGAAATTAACTATTTCCTGGTATTAGGGGTGCTGCTGGTGAGCAGTATCGCCGGGGTGATCGTTCATATTCCGGCCGGTATCGGCGTGCTGGAGGCGGTGTTTATCGCCATGCTCTCCGGAGAGGAGATTTCGAAGGGCGCGATTATCGCCGCCCTGCTCGCCTGGCGCGCGCTCTATTATTTCCTGCCGCTGCTGCTGGCGACGGTGGCTTATCTGCTGCTGGAGAGTCGAGCGAAAAAGCTGCGGCAAAAGAACCAGCGTAAGCTGGCCCGCGAATGACACCGCCAGGTCGCGCTGCGCTTGCCGGGCCTGCGGGGTGTGAGCCTGTGAGAGGATCCTGTAGTCCGGGTAAGGCGCCAGCCGCCACCCGGCAATACCAGGGGTACCGTGCCTGATATCTTGCCCGGCGGCGCTGCGCTTGGCAGGTCTAAACGCCAGCCGGACGGTTCCCTCTCCCTCCGGGAGAGGGACAGGGTGAGGGGAAGCACTGCGGTGTGGTTGTTTATATTATCTGTGGCTTCAGCGTAGTTTGCGCTCCCGGTTAGTCTTCTGCGTTATGTCTCTTATGGCGCAGGGAGCGCACAGGGGGCGGCCAGTCGCCGCCGCCCCCTGTACCCCCGGGCTCCGGCCAGCAAAATCGCCACTTCGTGGTGCCTTCGACTTATCCCTGCAGGCTTCGGGTCGGGCCGAGGCAGCGTCCGTGCAAAACACGGCCCTCAGCCCGCATCCCTGCGGGCTGCCCCGGCCTTCCGGGAACGTCTCAGCGATTTTGAGGCCGTCAGCACCGGCAGTTTCAGCAAGAAAGGTGAATAAATTAACGACAGGTCGCACGCACCGTAAGCCGGATAAGGCGCCAGCCGCCACCCGGCAACATCACGGGTACCGTGCCTGAAATCTCGCCCGGCGGCGCTGCGGCTTGCACGGGCCTACGGGGTGTGAGCCTGTGAGAGGCTCCTGTAGGCCGGGTCAGGCGCCAGCCGCTACCCGGCAGCACCACGGGTACCGTGCCTGATGCCATCGCCCGGCGGCGCTGCGCTTGCTCGGGCCTACGGGGTGTGAGCCTGTGAGAGGATCCTGTAGGCCGGGTAAGGCGCCACCCGCCACCCGGCAGCACCACGGGTACCGTGCCTGATGCCATCGCCCGGCGGCGCTGCGCTTGCACGGGCCTACGGGGTGTGAGCCTGTGAGAGGATCCTGTAGGCCGGGTAAGGCGCAGCCGCCACCCGGCAAAATCACGGGTACCGTGCCTGATATATCGCCCGGCGGCGCTGCTCTTACCGGGCGTTAGGAGATGCAACTCTTTGATATTAAGAGGTTAGCGGCGGTTGCCCATAATACGCAGCAGCATCAGGAACAGGTTGATAAAGTCCAGGTACAGCGTTAAGGCCCCGAGGATCGAGTATTTACGCAGCGTGGCGCTGTCGCGGGTGTCAATCTGCTCGCCGATGTTTTTCAGCTTCTGGGTGTCATACGCCGTCAGGCCGACAAACAGCACCACCCCAATGTAGGTCACCGCCCACATCAGCGCCTCGCTCTTCAGCCACAAGTTGACCAGCGATGCCAGCACGATGCCAATCAGCCCCATAAACAGCATGCTGCCGAAGCCGCTCAGATCGCGCTTCGTGGTGTAACCATACAAGCTCATCGCCCCGAACATCCCGCCGGTGACCACAAAGGTGCTGGCGATCGATGAGTAGGTATAGGCGATAAAAATGCTCGACAGCGTCAGCCCGGTCAGCGCCGAGTAGAGCATAAACAGCGTGGTGGCCATCCCGGCGCTCAGCCGCTGCACCATCCCCGACAGCACAAACACCAGCGCCAGCTGGGCAATAATCAGCCCGAAGAAAGTGATTTTGCTCGAAAAGACGAACATCATCACCGCCGGGGTATTCGCCGCAAACCACGCGATAAACGCCGTCAGCAGCAGGCCGACCGTCATCCAGCCGTATACCTGCGCCATGTAAGTCTGCAGGCCGGTACGGCCCTGCACGATTGAATCGGAACGCGGATATCTGTCCATGACTCTCTCCTGATTAACAAAGTTTCACCCTGTAAGCGTATCACACTACCAGCGCTCTGCCGCCTGACGATCGCTGTCGCGGGCGTCGACCCAGCGTTCCCCTTCCGGCGTCGCCTCACGCTTCCAGAACGGCGCGCGGGTTTTCAGGTAGTCCATAATAAACTCGCCCGCGGCGAAGGCGCTGCCGCGGTGGGCGCTGGTGACGCCGACAAACACAATCTCTTCCCCCGGCCACATTTCGCCGATGCGGTGGATAACCGTCACCCGGCCCAGCGGCCAGCGCTCGCGCGCCAGGTTGACAATTTCCGCCAGTGATTTCTCGGTCATCCCCGGATAGTGCTCGAGGGTCAGCGCTTTTACGCTGTCGCCAAGATTGTGATTGCGCACTTTACCAGTGAAGGTGACCACCGCACCGTCTTCATCGCGCTCGGCCAGCCACGGATACTCATCGCCGACGCAAAAGCGCGCCGGGCTAACCACGATACGAGTTTGCGTCATCTTAGCCCCCGGTAACCGGTGGGAAAAATGCCACTTCGTCACCGCTGGCGACAGGATGGTCAAACGCGGTCAGCGTCTGGTTGACTGCCGCCAGCAGCTTGCCCTCTTCCAGGGCCAGCGCCCAGCGGTCGCCGCGGGCGGCAAGCTGTTGGCGCACGGCCTCGACGGTTGCCAGGTCGCGGGCGTCGAGTGTCAGGGCATCGGTGCCGACCAGTTCGCGCACCTGGGCGAAAAACAGAACCTTAATCATGGCGTTCGTCCACCTTAAAATCGCCGGACTTGCCGCCGCTTTTCGCCAGCAGGCGCAGCGGACCAATGACCATATCTTTTTGCACCGCCTTGCACATGTCGTAGATGGTCAGCGCGGCAACGGAGGCGGCGGTTAATGCTTCCATCTCGACGCCGGTTTTACCGGTCAGACGGCAGAGCGACTCAATGCGCACCCGGTTATGTTCCGGCTGCGCCTGCAGATTGACTTCCACTTTGCTCAGCATCAGCGGATGACACAGCGGGATCAGCTCCCACGTACGTTTTGCCGCCTGGATCCCGGCGATACGCGCGGTGGCGAACACATCGCCTTTGTGGTGGCTGCCGTCGATAATCATCGCCAGCGTCGCCGCCTGCATTTCGACATAAGCCTCGGCGCGCGCTTCGCGCACCGTTTCCGCTTTGCCGGAGACATCCACCATATGGGCTTCGCCCGCGGCGTTAATATGGGTCAGTTGTGACATAGATTATTTCTTCAGGTGAGGAATGAAGTTACACGGACGGGTGCGAGCATCCAGCTGCGGGGCAATGATGTTGTCCCACGCCGTGCGGCAGGCTTTGGTCGAGCCCGGCATGGCAAAAATCAGCGTGCGGTTGGCGACGCCGGCCACGGCCCGGGACTGCAGCGTCGAGGTGCCGATCTCTTCGAACGACAGCATGCGGAACACTTCGCCAAAGCCTTCGACCTCACGGTCAAACAGCGGCAGCAGCGCTTCCGGCGCCTGGTCACCCTCGGTGAACCCGGTCCCGCCGGTGATCAGCACCACCTGCACGTCATCGCTGGCGATCCACGCCGACACCTGGGCGCGGATGGCGTAGCGGTTTTCTTTCACAATCGCCTTATCGACGACATGGTGTCCCGCCTCCTGCGCCGCCTCGCGCAGCCAGTGGCCGGAGGTATCATCCTCTTCGCCACGACGGCTGGAAACAGTAAGAATAGCAATACGGGTCGGAATAAACTCAGCGCTAGCCTGGCTCATCTGAATGCTCCTTTCTAAAACGATTAACCGCCAATATAGGACAGGTTCTGCGTAATACCGGTGTTGCCCTGATGCAGGAAATGGGTCTGCTTTTTATGGGTCAAGGCTTCGGCTATCCGCGCTTCCAGCTCGGCCTGTTGCTCGTCCTCAGCCATCAGGTCGCGCAGGTCGACGCCGCCTTCGCCAAACAGACACAGGTGCAGTTTGCCAACGGATGAGACGCGCAGACGGTTGCAGGTGGCGCAGAAATCTTTTTCATACGGCATGATGAGGCCGATTTCACCGGCGTAATCCGGGTGACAAAAGACCTGCGCCGGGCCATCGCTGCGCTGGCGGATCTGGTGGATCCAGCCGCGGCGCAGCAGCTCGTCGCGCAGCACCATGCCGGAGAGATGGTGACGGCGGAACAGATCGCTGCCCTCTCCGGTTTCCATCAGCTCAATAAAACGCAGCTGAATACGACGGGGTTGGATCCACGCGAGAAAGGTATCGAGCTGGTGATGATTAACATCACGCATCAGCACGGTATTGACCTTCACCTTGTCAAAGCCCGCGGCGAAAGCAGCATCAATGCCGTCCATCACCTGGTGGAACTTGTCCTGGCCGGTGATGGCATGAAATTGACGGGCGTCGAGGCTATCAACGCTGACGTTAATCGCCGTCAGCCCGGCATCGCGCCAGCGTTCGACATCGCGCGCCAGGCGGTAACCGTTGGTGGTAACCGCAATCTGACGGATCGCCGGGTTTTCACGCACCGCGGCAATGATTTCGGTGAAGTCGCGACGCAGAGAGGGTTCCCCACCGGTGAGGCGAACTTTTTCGGTGCCCAGCGCGGAGAAAGCGCGCGTGACGCGGCGCACTTCGTCTACGCTGAGAAAGCCGTTGTTATTGACGGCGCCGGGTTTGTAGCCGTCCGGCAGGCAGTAGGTGCAACGGAAGTTGCACACATCGGTAATCGACAGACGCAGGTAAAAAAACTTACGCGCGAATGCATCGGTAAGCTGTGAGGCCATATACACCTTTCCAAATACGGGAGGCGCGGTCATTTCTTCCCACGCCCTGGCGACACCCGGAGGAGTCGCGGCCAAACCGCCATATCTTTTGACACAGGCGAAGAGGCTAGAGTGTTAACAGGTTATGCCGATAGTAGCGCGTTACGGACGGTTTCGCCATTTGCGATTTCGTTATATAACATTGTATATATCGCTACCTTCGTGCATTTTCGCTACAGAATAGCCATAAATCATTTTTTTGCCTTGATGTCGGTCAGTTTGTCGGGCTCCTCCCATCGTCTTTTAGGGGTAGATCGGGTAGTGTGTGGCCGTTTATGTGAAATAAGGAATTTCTATGCGCAATCGTACATTCGCTGACCTCGATCGGGTGGTCGCGCTCGGCGGCGGGCATGGTCTGGGCCGGGTGATGTCCTCCCTCTCCTCGCTCGGCTCGCGGCTGACCGGCATTGTCACCACCACCGACAACGGGGGCTCCACCGGGCGGATCCGCCGCTCGGAAGGCGGCATTGCCTGGGGCGATATGCGCAACTGCATCAATCAGTTAATTGCCGAGCCCAGCGTGGCGTCGGCGATGTTCGAGTATCGTTTTAGCGGTAATGGCGAACTTTCCGGGCATAACCTCGGGAATCTGATGTTAAAGGCGCTGGACCACCTGAGCGTGCGGCCTTTAGAAGCTATCAATTTAATCAGAAACCTGCTCAAAGTAGACGCGTTTCTTATCCCGATGTCGGAACAACCGGTGGATTTGATGGCGCTCGATCATGAAGGCCATGAAGTTTACGGCGAAGTGAATATCGATCAGCTCGACAACCTACCGCAGGAGCTGATGCTTACCCCACCGGTACCCGCCACCCGCGAGGCGGTGGAAGCGATCGCCGAAGCCGATCTGATCCTCATCGGCCCGGGCAGCTTTTACACCAGCCTGCTGCCGATCCTGCTGCTCGACGAGATGGCCCAGGCGCTGCGCCGCACCCCGGCGCCGATGGTGTTTATCGATAACCTCGGCAAAGAGCACAGCCCGGCGGCGAGGCTGTCGCTGGCGGAACGCATTGCGATTATGGAGCGCTATGTGGGTAAGCGGGTGGTGGATGCGGTGATCGCCGGGCCAAAAGCCGATATCCGTGGCATCAACGACCGGCTGGTGATCCAGACGCCGCTGGAGGCCAGTGACGTGCCCTATCGCCATGATCGGGCGCTGCTTCGCGGCGCGCTGGAAAAGGCGATTCAGCTTCCTGGCTGACGCTGCGCGCCGGAGGGCCAACCTTCGGTGCACCTTAAAATCTTAAGGTTGTCTTAAAATAGGGCTGGCACTATACGCTTATCTCTTTCTGTGGGTAGGTATTATGTCGTTATTGCCTCTGCGTCGGCCGCTCTTCAGCCGCACGACTTATTTGATTCTCTTTGCTTGCTATATCGGTATCTTTCTCAACCTGGCTTTTTATCGCCAGGTTTTCCCGTTACTGCCGGTAAACAGCCTGCATAACTGGCTGGTATTCCTCAGTATGCCGATCGTGGCCATTAGCGTGATGAATATCATCACCACCCTCGCCTCGTTCCTGAAGCTCGATCGGGTGGTCATCAGCCTGTTTATTCTGCTCAGCGCGTCGGCGCAGTACTTTATCTGGAACTTCGGGGTAGTGATCGACCGCAGCATGATCACCAATATCCTCGACACCACTCCAGCGGAGAGCTTTGCTCTGCTCTCCGGCGAAATGATCGCCGTCCTCGGCCTCTCGGGGGTTTTAGCGGTATTCGTCGCCTGGTGGGTGAAAATCCGTAAGCCCGCCACGCGGTGGCGCGGCGCGGCGATGCGCCTGCTCAATATCGCCGTTTCGGCGCTGCTGATTATTCTGGTGGCCGCGCTGTTCTACAAAGATTACGCCTCGGTGTTCCGTAACAACAAAGAGCTGGTGAAATCCCTGAGTCCCTCCAACAGCATTGTGGCGCTGAACTCGTGGTATGCGCACAACCGCATGGACAATCTGCCGCTGGTGAAGATTGGCGAAGATGCCAGGCAGAAACCGGTGATGCATAGCGGCCCCCGCAAAAACCTGACGATTGTGGTGCTGGGCGAAACCTCACGCGCCGGGAACTTCTCGCTGGGCGGCTACGATCGGGAGACTAACCCACGCCTGCAACAGGACGACGTGGTGTACTTCCCGAAAACCACCTCCTGCGGCACGGCAACTGCGGTTTCCGTCCCCTGTATGTTCTCCAATATGCCGCGCGCGCATTACGATGAAGAACTGGCGCACCATCAGGAAGGCGTCCTGGATATTCTGCAGCGCGCCGGTGTTCAGGTGCTGTGGAACGACAATGACGGTGGCTGTAAAGGCGCCTGTGACCGTGTACCGCACCAGAACGTCACCGACCTGCACCTCAGCGGTCAGTGCATCGACGGCGAGTGCTACGATGAGGTCCTGTTCCATAATCTGGACAGTTACATCGACAACCTGAAACAGGATGGCATTATCGTACTGCATACTATCGGCAGCCACGGCCCGACCTATTACAACCGCTATCCGGCTGAATTCAAAAAATTCACCCCGACCTGCGATACCAATGAAATCCAAAGTTGTACGCAACAACAGTTGACCAATACCTACGACAACACCATTCTGTATGTCGACTATGTTGTTGATAAAGCGATAAAATTACTGCAATCCAAACAGGATAAATTTACCACTAGTCTGGTTTATTTGTCAGACCACGGCGAATCGCTGGGTGAAGATGGCGTCTATTTGCATGGTCTGCCGTACTCAATTGCGCCGGATACGCAAAAACACGTGCCCATGCTGCTGTGGCTGTCGCCGGATTACCAGCAACGTTACGGTGTCTCCAGCCAGTGTTTGCAACAACAGGCCAAGACGAAGGATTATTCACAAGATAATCTGTTCTCCACCCTGCTCGGCCTGCTCGGCGTCAGCACCCACGAGTACCAGGCAGCAGATGATATTTTAACGCCATGTAGAGAGGCTGGTTGATGAAAATCTTAGTCATTGAAGACGATGCGCTGCTGTTGCAGGGGTTGATTCTGGCGATGCAAAGTGAAGGATACGTATGCGACGGCGTCTCCACAGCGCACGAAGCGGCGCTATCGTTGGCCAGCAATCACTACAGCCTGATCGTACTCGACCTCGGCCTGCCGGATGAAGACGGTCTGCATTTTCTCACCCGCATGCGGCGGGAGAAGATGACCCAGCCGGTGCTGATCCTCACCGCCCGCGATACGCTTGAGGATCGCATTAGCGGTCTCGATACCGGCGCGGATGACTATCTGGTGAAACCCTTTGCCCTGGAAGAGCTGAATGCGCGCATTCGCGCCCTGCTCCGCCGGCATAATAACCAGGGCGATAACGAAATCAGCGTCGGCGATCTGCGCCTCAACGTCACCCGCCGCCTGGTGTGGCTGGGTGAGGCGGCGCTGGAATTGACGCCAAAAGAGTATGCCCTGCTGTCGCGGCTGATGATGAAAGCCGGTAGCCCGGTGCATCGTGAAATCCTCTACAACGACATCTACAGCTGGGACAACGAGCCGGCGACCAATACCCTTGAGGTGCATATTCATAACCTGCGCGAAAAGATTGGCAAATCGCGGATCCGCACCGTCAGGGGTTTTGGCTATATGCTGGCTAACCACATCGACACGGAATAGACCATGGCTCTGTTTGCAACCGAAACCTGGACCATGCGCCACCGGCTGCTGCTGACCATTGGCGCCATCCTGGTGGTCTGCCAGCTGATCAGCGTCTTCTGGCTATGGCATGAGAGCAAAGAGCAGATCCAGCTGCTGGTGGCCAGCGCCATCGAAGGCCACAATAACCAGAAACATGTGGAGCATGAGGTACGGGAAGCGGTCGCCAGCCTGCTGGTGCCGAGCCTGTTGATCGTTGGCCTGGCGCTGTATATCAGCATGCTGGCGGTGCGCAAGATCACCCGCCCGCTCTCCCGACTGCAAAGCGAGCTGGAGAGCCGCACGCCGGACAACCTCACCCCCATCGTGCTCAGCGAATCGGTGCCCGAAGTCACGGCGGTGACCACCGCCCTGAATCAGCTGGTTTCCCGTCTCAATCTGACCCTCGACCGTGAGCGGCTGTTTACCGCCGACGTGGCGCATGAGCTACGTACCCCGCTGGCCGGCCTGCGGTTGCACCTCGAACTACTGGCGAAAGTGCACGGCGTGGGCGTCGACCCGCTGATCCAGCGCCTCGACCAGATGACCACCAGCATTTCGCAGCTGCTGCAGCTGGCGCGCGTCGGACAGTCTTTTTCCGCCGGCAGCTATCAGCAGGTGCTGCTGCTGGATGACGTGGTCAAACCGCTGCAGGATGAGCTGGAGACCATGCTGGCGCAGCGTCAGCAGCGGCTGCTGCTGACGGATGTCGAAAGCGAGGCCATCGTCTCTGGCGACGCGACGTTAATCCGTGTGATCCTGCGCAATCTGGTGGAGAATGCTCACCGCTACAGCCCGGAAGGGTCAACTATCCGCGTGTCGGTGAAAGCGGGCCTGATGCCGGTGATGGCGGTGGAAGATGAAGGCCCAGGGATTGATGAGGCGAAAAGCGGCGAACTCAGTAAAGCGTTTGTGCGCATGGACAGTCGCTACGGCGGCATAGGCCTCGGACTGAGCATCGTCACGCGCATTGCTCAGCTGCATGACGCCCAGTTCTTCCTGCACAACCGCCAGCCGGGGCCCGGCGTCCGCGCGTGGGTGTTATTCCCGCGGCGCGCGGGTCAGAACGTCAGTACCCACTGATGGAAAAAGGCAACAATAATAACCAGGGCGGTGGCGACCGCCAGATATTCACGGAAGTTGATTTTTTGCATGGGCGCTATCCTCATCATGGGGAGGTTAGTGTCGCCTGGCGAGATTAAGCAAACATTAAGAAGGCCGCAATGCGGCCTTTTTTCTTCTCAAAGGTTTGCTATCTGGTAGCGGGACAATGAGAGAAGCGTCCCGCCTTCACTACGCCCCACACGCCCACTCCGGCAGTATGCGCCGGGACTCAGGAGGCGGCGATAAACAGCTCGCGCAGCTGATGCAACTGGTCGCGAATTTGCGCCGCCTCTTCGAACTCGAGGTTCTGGGCGTGCTGCATCATCTGCCCTTCCAGCTCGTGGATCTTCTGCTGCAGCGCTTTTGGCGTCATCTCCACGGCGCTAAGCCCGGCAGGCTCAACGGCCTTCGCTTTACCGCGCCCTTTGGCTTTAGTTTTCGCCAGGCCCTGGCCCAACTGCAGGATATCCACCACTTTCTTGTTGAGGCCCTGCGGTACGATGCCATGCTCTTCGTTATAACGCTGCTGTTTCTCCCGTCGACGCTCGGTCTCGCCAATGGCTTTGGCCATGGAAGGGGTGATCTTATCGCCGTAAAGGATGGCCTTGCCGTTGATGTTTCGCGCCGCGCGGCCGATGGTCTGGATAAGCGAGCGTTCGGAGCGCAGGAAGCCCTCTTTATCGGCATCCAGGATCGCCACCAGCGACACCTCCGGCATATCCAGCCCCTCACGCAGCAGGTTGATCCCTACCAGCACGTCAAACTCGCCAAGGCGCAGGTCGCGGATAATCTCCATACGCTCGACGGTGTCGATATCCGAGTGCAGATAGCGCACCCGCTCGCCGTGCTCCTCAAGATACTCGGTTAAATCCTCCGCCATCCGCTTAGTGAGGGTGGTCACCAGCACGCGCTCGTTGATGGCCGTGCGCAGGCGGATCTCTGACAACAGATCGTCTACCTGGGTGGCTACCGGCCGCACTTCGATGATCGGGTCAAGCAGACCGGTCGGCCGCACCACCTGATCCACCACTTCGCCGCCGGATTTATCCAGCTCGTAGGCGCCGGGGGTTGCCGAGACGTAGATGGTTTGCGGGGCCAGCGCTTCAAATTCTTCAAACTTCATCGGCCGGTTATCCAGCGCCGACGGCAGGCGGAAACCGTACTCCACCAGCGTCTCTTTGCGCGCCCGGTCGCCCCGGTACATACCGCCGATCTGCGGCACCGTAACGTGGGATTCGTCTATCACCAGCAGACCGTCTGCCGGCAGATAGTCAAACAGAGTGGGCGGCGGCTCGCCGGGCCCGCGACCGGAAAGGAAGCGCGAGTAGTTTTCAATGCCCGAGCAGTAGCCCAGCTCGTTCATCATTTCGAGGTCGAACTGGGTACGCTGGGTTAAGCGCTGCTCTTCCAGAAGCTTGTTGTTGGCCAGCAGAACCTTGCGCCGCTCCGCCAGCTCCAGCTTGATCTCTTCCATCGCCTGGACGATGCGTTCCCGCGGCGTCACGTAGTGGGTCTTGGGATAAATGGTGTAGCGCGGCACCGTCGATTCCACGTGGCCGGTGAGCGGGTCGAACAGCGACAGGCGCTCGACCTCTTCATCAAACAGCTCAATGCGCAGCGCGATATCGTCGGATTCCGCCGGGAAGACGTCGATCACCTCGCCGCGCACGCGAAAGGTGCCGCGCTGGAAGGCCTGATCGTTGCGGGTATACTGCAGTTCGGCCAGACGGCGCAGGATAGCGCGCTGGTCAATCAGCATCCCGACCGTCAGGTGCAGCATCATCTTCAGGTACAGGTCCGGGTCGCCGAGGCCGTAGATAGCCGAGACTGACGCCACCACCACCACGTCGCGCCGCTCGAGCAGCGCTTTGGTCGCCGACAAGCGCATCTGCTCGATATGTTCGTTTACCGAGGCGTCCTTCTCAATGAAGGTATCTGAGCTGGGGACGTAGGCTTCCGGCTGATAGTAATCGTAGTAGGAGACGAAATACTCGACGGCATTCTCCGGGAAAAACTCTTTCATCTCGCCGTAGAGCTGGGCCGCCAGGGTTTTGTTTGGCGCCAGCACCATCGTCGGCCGCTGCAGGTCGGCAATCACGTTGGCGATGGTGAAGGTTTTACCGGAGCCGGTGACCCCCAGCAGCGTTTGATGCGCGAGCCCATCCTCCAGCCCCTCTTCCAGGCGGCGGATGGCTTCCGGTTGGTCTCCGGAGGGGCGAAAGGCGGAATGCAGAACAAACGATTTACTCATTGATCAAAACCTGAAGATGGATTTAGCGGCCGGTGTTTAATTCTACCCTCCGGGCCATTTTTTGCCAACAAATTATACTGGATATTTAAACAGTACATCACTATGATAGCGTCAGTAAACGGCTTATTTCGGCGCCATGGTGCGCATAAAACGCGCACCGGGTGGAATAATCCTCCGGCCGGCAGGGTTATCCCCAGAAATTTTTACCTTTTAACATTTGTCAAGCGGACGGGTGAAAGTTTTATGGCAGTAGATGACGCTTTTCTTACACCCATTGATTTTATATAACACGCTGATATTTAAGTACTTTAACGAAAAGACGCCTTTCGCGCCAATTCAGCCGCAGGCCGCGTACGCTCTAGCTTACCGCAGGTTTTCTAACTCTAATACACAAGGTTATCCACAGGAATAGTGGATAACTGTCTGCAGCCCAAGACCGCCGCCGCCCGGCGCAAATCGACTTTCGCTGTAAACCGTGCGGCGAAAAATTTTTATCGAACTATTTTTGATAACTATCCGTTTAAAGCCGCTCGATTTTTGCTGCTTTTTGCACCACCCTTTAGCGTCGGGCACCGGAAAAGTGCAGCGCCCGCGCTGACTATGCCCGATGGTGTCGGCGTTTCGCGGTTTTTTCCGAGCGTTCTTTTTCCTGGCAAGAGTTTTGCAGCATCTTTCTGTCGCCCTGACGCCAGGATAAGGAGAAAACGTCCATGTTGAATTTACAGGCAGTAAATCATTTTTACGGTAATCAGCACTCGCTGTGGAATGTCGATCTTGAACTACGCCCGGGAGAGTGCATTGGCGTACTGGGACGCGAGGGAATGGGAAAAACCACCCTGGTCAACTGCATTGCCGGCCATCTGCCGGTGGCCAGCGGTCGGATGACCTGGCATGACATTGGCGCCCCGCCGTGCGATCTCACCCCCCTGTCCGCTCAGTCGCGCAGCGCCATCGGCATCGGCTACGTGCCGCAGGATAAACGCATCTTTTCCCAGCTCAGCGTGGAAGAGAACCTGCATATTGCCCTGGCGGCCGGGAAACCCGGGGCTAACGCCAGCGGCGGCGAAATTTATGACCATTTTCCCGAACTCTATGCGCTACGGCAGCGCAAAGGCGCTTCGCTAAGCGCCGACGATCAGTACCAGCTGGCGCTGGCCAGGGCGCTGATCGTCCAGCCACGACTGCTGATCCTTGACGAACCCTCACGCGGCGCAGGGCCGCGCTGCCTGCAAAAGCTGGCGGAATTGCTGCTGCGGTTAAATCGCGATATCGGTCTGACGGTGCTGCTCGCCGAGCAGCACCTGCCCTTTATCCGCCGGGTGGCGGATCGGTTCTGTGTCCTTCACCGGGGGCGTAATGTCGCCGAGGGCGATATTATGGCGCTGGATGAACCGCTGCTGGCGCAGTGGATGACGCCAGATCCAGCGCGCTGAGATCCAGATACTGGCCGAGATCGTCGCGCTGCGCGATATCGACAAGCCACGGTATTTCACCAAGAAACGGCGCGGCCAACCGGTTTTTCAGCGTCGCCAGATATTCGCCATGGCGCTTGCCCGGCGGCTGCACGTCATTGGCGATCCAGCCCGCCAGCGGCAGCCCCGCCTGGCGCACCGCCTGGGCGGAAAGCATCGCATGGTTGATACAGCCGAGCTTGACCCCCACCACCAGAATCACCGGCAGCTGCTCCTGCTGCGCCCAGTCGGCGAAGGTCAGGGTGTCCGAGAGCGGCGTAAACCAGCCGCCGGCCCCTTCCACCAGTACCCAGTCTGCCAGGCGCTCCAGTTCGCGTAAGCCACTGGAAAGCGCCGCCGCGGCAATCGGTCGCCCTTCATCGGCGCTAATAATATGCGGCGAGGTCGGTTCGGCAAAAGTATAAGGGTTGACCTGTTCATAGCTCAGCGCCACCCGGCTATTACGCTGCAGGGCCAGCGCATCTTCATTGCGTAACCCTTGTGCGGTCAGGTCGCTACCGGACGCCACCGGTTTATAGCCGGCGGTGTTAAAACCCAACTGGTTCGCCGCCTGCAGCAGCGCGCTGCTGGCGACCGTTTTCCCGACTTCAGTATCGGTTCCGGTGACGAAAAAACGTTTAGTCACGTTCAATGACTCCTGTAAAAAGATAATACGTCAGCGGGCAGATACCCTGCTGTTGCGGCCAGGCCAGCTGCAGTTCGCGCAGTTTGCCGCGGCCAAGCGGGGCGGATGCCCTCCCCTGGTGCAAATGGGTAGCGCCGATGCCCTTCAGGGAGCGCATAGCGCTCAGCGCATCGGCGAACGGCAGGCTAATCTGATGAACGATGCCTTCGGCGCGCAGGCCGCTCAGCGCCGCCCTTACCGCCGGTTCGCTGAGAAAACGGTTGGCATGCGGACGGTCGTCAATAGCCTGCCACGCCTGATTAAGCTCCGGCAGCGATCCGGCCAGCAGCGTGGTAAACGCCACCCGCCCGCCGGGTCGCACCACCCGGCACAGCTCGCCGATCGCCGCGCGCAGATCGTCGCACCACTGCACCGCCAGGTTGCTCCATGCCAGATCGACGCAGCCATCCGGCAGCGGCAGCGCTTCGATATCGCCCTGCAGATAATGCTGCGCGGCGTCGTGGCGCTGCGCCTGGGCCAGCATGCCGGCGGAGAGATCCAGCGCGGTCACCACGCTGCCCGCCTCACGCCAGTAGCGGCTCATGCTGCCGGGGCCGCAGCCAGCATCCAGCACCTGAGCAAAATCGCGGCGCGCCAGCTGGCGCAGCAGCAGATCGGCGCTGCGCCGCTGCAGTTCATCATGTTGCGTATAGCCGCTGGCCGCCCGGCCAAACGCCGCGGCCACCGCCTGCTTATTCACCGTGACCATGCAGCGCCTCCAGTAAACGGTTAATGTCCTCAGCCTGATGAGCGGCGGTCAGGGTCAGACGCAGGCGAGCGCTGCCGACCGGCACCGTCGGTGGACGGATCGCCGTCGCCCAGCAGCCGGCCTCGCGCAGACGGCAGGCCAGGCTCAGCGCTCGCGCGTTATCGCCGACGATCAGCGGCTGGATCGCGCTGACGGAATCGGTCAGCCCCAGCGACACATCGCCCATCCCTGCACGGAACTGACGGATGCGGGCGGCCAGGGTTTCCCGCCGCTGCTGGCCCTCATCGCTACGAATGACCCGCAGCGCCGCGCTCAGCGCCACCGCCTGGGCGGGCGGCATGGCGGTGCTGTAGATCAGATGACGGGCAAACTGCAGCAGATAATCGGCCATCGATTCGCTGCACAGTACCGCCGCGCCGCTCACCCCAAACGCCTTACCGAAGGTGACCACCAGCAGCTCCGGGCGCACCCCCTGCGCGGCGCAGCTTCCACGCCCTTCCTCACCAACCACGCCGATGCCGTGGGCGTCATCCGCCAGCAATACCGCCCCGGCGGTCTGCGCTGCGGCATGAATGGCCGCCAGCGGCGCGCTGTCGCCGTCCATACTGAAAATGCCTTCAGTCACCACTAACTGCAGACCGTCCAGCGGTTTCGCCAGCAGTTGCGCGAGCTGCTGCGGATCGTTGTGGGCAAAGCGCCGCAGCTGGGCCGGGCTGAGGCTCGCCGCTTCCAGCAGGGAGGCGTGGCTCAGGCGGTCGGCGACAATCCGATCCTCTTTTTCCGCCAGCGCGGCAACCAGCGCCTGATTGGCGGCAAAGCCGGAGATAAACAGTAGCGCGCGCGGGTAACCGAGCCAGTCGGCAAGTTCCTCTTCCAGCGCGCGGTGGGCCTCACTATAGCCGCTCACGTGGCCCGATCCGCCGGAGCCGACGCCATAACGTTCCGCCCCCTGCTGCCAGGCGGCGATAATGCCGGCATGCTGGCTCAGGCCCAGGTAATCATTGCTGGAGAAGTTGAGCCAGCGCTCCCCTTCGCGCTCCAGCCAGCGTCCGGCGCCGTGGCTTACCGGCAGGCGGCGGCGAAACGCATCCGTCTGCCGCCGCTCGTCCAGCGCCCGCTCGATTCGTTGCTGCCAGGTCATAGCGCCGCCGCGTTGTAATATTCCTCAGTGTCGGGGGTGAGTAGGGCCTGCTCCAGGCGCTGCTGCTGCTCATTATCGCCCTCCAGTACAGCCGTCTGCTGCGGGTTGATCCCCAGCTTGCGGAACAGCTGCAGGTCTTTGTCCTCTTCCGGGTTCGGCGTGGTGAGCAGCTTGCAGCCGTAAAAAATCGAGTTCGCCCCGGCCATAAAGCACATCGCCTGGGTCTGCTCGTTCATCTGTTCGCGGCCGGCGGAGAGACGCACGTAAGAGGTGGGCATCATGATGCGTGCGATGGCGATGGTGCGGATGAAATCGAAAGCGTCGACATCGTCGTTATCCGCCAGCGGCGTGCCTTTAACTTTCACCAGCATGTTGATCGGCACACTCTCCGGCGGCGTCGGCAGATTAGCCAGCTGCAGCAGCAGCCCAGCGCGATCTTTTACGGTCTCTCCCAGCCCGACGATGCCGCCGGAGCAGACTTTGATCCCGGCATCGCGCACTTTATCCAGCGTATCCAGACGCTCCTGATAGGTACGGGTGGTGATGATGTTGCCGTAAAATTCCGGCGAGGTGTCGAGGTTATGGTTGTAGTAATCAAGCCCCGCGCCGGCCAGGCGCTGCGCCTGGCTGGCGGTCAGGGTACCGAGCGTCATACAGGACTCCAGCCCCAGCGCCTTGACGCCTTTCACCATCTGCTCCAGATAGGGCATATCGCGGTCATTGGGGTTCTTCCACGCCGCGCCCATGCAGAAGCGGGTGGAGCCGGCGTTTTTCGCCTGACGTGCCGACTCCAGCACCTGCTCGACCTCCATCAGGCGCTCGGATTCAAGACCGGTTTTGTAGCGTGCGCTTTGCGGGCAATATTTACAGTCTTCCGGACAAGCGCCGGTTTTAATCGACAGCAACGTACTGACCTGCACCTGACGCGGGTCAAAATGCTGGCGGTGGATTTGCTGCGCTTCGAATAACAGATCGATGAGTGGTTTATTAAATAACTCAGTAACTTGCGACATTGTCCAGCGTGCGTGGTGAGCCATTAGCCTCTCCAAAAGGTTTTGTTAATTTGCGGTTCGGTTTATACTCGTAAACCTAAATGTTTTCAAAATGGTTTACAAGTCGCTTATGACACTGGACGATCTCGCCTTCGATCGGCGCCACATCTGGCACCCCTACACCTCTATGACTTCCCCCCTGCCGGTCTACCCGGTGGTTTCCGCCCACGGGTGCGAGCTGTCCCTCGCCGGCGGCGAACAGCTGATTGACGGCATGTCCTCCTGGTGGGCGGCGATCCACGGCTACAATCACCCGCGCCTCAATGCGGCGATGAAAGCGCAGATCGATCAGATGTCGCACGTGATGTTCGGCGGGATCACCCATCCGTCGGCGGTGGCGCTGTGCCGCCAACTGGTGGCGATGACCCCGGAATCGCTGGAGTGCGTTTTCCTCGCCGATTCCGGTTCGGTGGCGGTAGAGGTGGCGATGAAAATGGCGCTGCAGTACTGGCAGGCCAAAGGCCAGCCGCGTCGTCGTTTCCTGACCTTCCGCAACGGCTATCATGGCGACACGTTCGGCGCGATGTCGGTCTGCGATCCGCAGAATTCAATGCACAGCCTGTGGCAGGGCTACCTGCCGGATAACCTGTTTGCTCCCGCGCCGCAAAGCCGCTTCGACGGCGAGTGGGATGAGCTGGATATGGTGCCGTTTGCCCGCCTGATGGCCGCGCATCGCCACGACATCGCCGCGGTGATCCTCGAACCGATCGTCCAGGGCGCCGGCGGAATGCGGATGTACCATCCGGAGTGGCTGAGGCGGGTGCGTAAAATGTGCGACCGGGAAGGGATTTTGCTGATCGCCGATGAGATTGCCACCGGCTTTGGCCGTACCGGCAAACTCTTCGCCTGCGAGCATGCCGGTATCTCCGCCGATATTCTTTGTCTGGGTAAAGCGCTGACCGGCGGTACCATGACCCTTTCCGCCGCCATCACCACCCGAACGGTAGCTGAAACCATCAGCAATGGCGAAGCCGGCTGCTTTATGCACGGCCCCACCTTTATGGGCAATCCGCTGGCCTGCGCGGTGGCAAGCGAAAGCCTGCGCCTGCTGGAGAGCGGCGAGTGGCAACAGCAGGTGGCGGCGATTGAAGCCCAACTACAGGCCGAGCTGGCTTCGGCGCGGGGATCTGCGCTGGTCGCCGATGTGCGCGTGCTGGGCGCGATTGGCGTGGTTGAAACCCGGCGTCCGGTAAATATGGCCGCCCTGCAGCGTTTTTTCGTCGAACAAGGGGTGTGGATCCGCCCGTTTGGCCGCCTGATTTATCTGATGCCCCCGTACATCATCACGCCCAAACAGCTGACCCGCCTGACCCGTGCGGTCAACCTGGCCGTGCAGGACGAAACATTTTTTAGCGAATAAACAGCGGATTTGCGCCGCCGGGAAGGCTACACTTCTTTGTTAATCTGCACATTATCAATGAGGATGAAGCATGAAATTGATCAGTCACGATCTCCAGGACGGCGGCAAGCTGCCTAATCGTCACGTCTTCAACGGCATGGGCTATGATGGCGACAATATTTCGCCGCACCTGATGTGGGATGATGTGCCCGCGGGCACCAAAAGCTTTGTCGTCACCTGCTACGACCCGGATGCACCGACCGGCTCCGGCTGGTGGCACTGGGTGGTAGTCAACCTGCCTGCCGATACTCGGGTGCTACCGCAGGGTGCCGGCTCCGGTCAGGCGGAGCTACCGGAAGAGGCCGTTCAGACCCGCACCGATTTTGGTAAGGCAGGCTACGGCGGCGCGGCACCGCCGAAGGGTGAAACCCACCGCTACATTTTTACCGTCCACGCGCTGGATATCGATAAGATTGATGTCGATGCCGAGGCCAGCGGCGCGATGGTCGGCTTTAACGTCCATTTCCATTCCCTCGCCAGCGCCTCGATCACCGCCCTGTTCAGTTAATTATCCCCCCGGATAGCGGCTTGCGCCTTATCCGGGCAACCCACGGTGCCGGTATATTGTCGGGTGGCGCTGCGCTTACCCGACCTACGGTCCGTGCGGCCTGCCTTTAATTTATTCACCATGCTTGCTGAAACTGCCGATGCTGGCGGCCTCAACATCGCTGAGACGTTCCCGGAAGGCAGGGGCAGCCCGCATGGATGCGGGCTGAGGGCCGTGTTTTGCAAGGACGCTGCCTCGGCCCGACCCGAAGCCTGCAGGGATAAGTCGAAGGCACCACGAAGTGGCGATGTTGCTGGCCGGAGCCCGGGGGTACAGGGGCGGCGGCGACTGGCCGCCCCCTGTGCGCTCCCTGCGCCATGAGGGACATAACGCAGAAGAAATATTGGGAGCGCAATGTGTCGGAATTAACACAAAGCACATGTTTTCCCCGACCAAAACCGTTGCAAACCGATAACAGTATCTACGGTCCAAACGTAGCCCCGGTAAGCGCAGCGCCACCGGGGAGATTGACCTTACTGTTCCGTGGCCACCTGCAGCGCGGTTTTACGCACGCGCGCGTACCACACCACCGTCAGCAGCCCCAACCAGACCAACCCGGCTAACAGCGCCACGCGTGTCTCTTCCACCATTCCCAGCACGGCGATCACCAGCCCCATAAACAGCAGCGTCAACAGCGGACCAACCGGCCAGAAGGGGATCGGGAATTCGATCTTACTGCGCTCTTCGGCCGACAAACCGCGGCGCATCGAGAAATGAGAGAGCAGGATCATCAGCCACACCCAGACGGTGGCGAACGCCGCCAGCGAGGCAATCAGGACAAAGACCTGTTCCGGCATCAGATAGTTAAGCACCACCGCCACCAGCAGCGCCACGCCCATCACCACCACCGTCATCCAGGGTACACCGTTGCTGGCGAGCCGCTGGAAGCACTTCGGCGCCAGCCCCTCTTTCGACATGCCGTACATCATGCGCCCGGCGCCAAAAATATCGCTGTTAATCGCCGAGATACTGGCGCTAATCACGATGATATTCAGCACGGTCGCCGCCGCCGGGATCCCGAGGCCATCGAAGATCAGCACAAACGGACTGCCCTGCTCGCCAAAACTATTCCACGGGAAGATCGCCATCAGCACCGCCAGGGTGCAGACGTAAAACAGAATAATACGCAGCGGAATGGTGTTGATGGCCTGCGGGATGACCTTCTTCGGGTTCTGCGCTTCCGCCGCGGTGACGCCGATAATTTCCACGCCGCCGAAAGCGAACATCACGATGCCAAGCGAGGCGATGATCCCCTGCCAGCCATGTGGCGCAAAGCCGCCGTGGCTCCACAAATTTTCCAGCCCGGTGGCCGGGAAACTATGGCCAAAGCCAAAGAAGATGATGCCTGCCCCCGCCGCCATCATGGCGATAATCGCTACCACTTTAATCAGCGACAGCCAGAACTCCATCTCGCCGAACACTCGCACATTGCAGAGGTTCATCGCGCCAATAAAGAAGATGATGCTGAGGATCCAGATCCAGCGCGGCACATCGGGATACCACAGTCCCATATAGATACCGAACGCGGTGACGTCGGCCAGCGCCACGATCACCATTTCAAAGGTGTAGGTCCAGCCGGTAATAAATCCGGCCAGCGGCCCGAGATACTGGCGCGCATAGCTGCCAAAGGAGCCGGAAACCGGATTGCGCACCGCCATTTCACCCAGCGCGCGCATGACCATAAAGACCGCCGCGCCGCCAATCAGATAGGCCAGCAGCACCGCCGGACCCGCCGCCTTGATGGCGGAGGCCGAACCATAGAATAGCCCGGTGCCGATAGCCGAACCGAGCGCAATAAAACGAATGTGTCGGGCATTCAGCCCGCGCAGCAGATGCGGTTTGTGTTGTTGTTGCATATACAGGTGTCCTGATTTTTTTATATGACGACAAATATGCGATGTAGGTCGGCCGGGGGAATGACTTCCCCCGACGCGGGTACAGAGAACAACGGTGATTAATGCAGTACGGCAGGCAGCAGACGCGTCAGGTGACGTGCAGCCAAAAGTGCAATGGCATTTTCAATATCAGGGGCGAAGAAGCGATCCTGCGTATAGTGCGGCACGCGTTCGCGCAGCAGATGACGCGCCTCTTCCAGCAGCGGACTGGTAGTCAGCCCTTCGCGCATATCCAGGCCCTGCGCCGCCGCCAGCCACTCAACGGCCAGCACCCCGCGGGTGTTTTCCGCCATCGCCCACAGGCGACGACCGGCAGCCGGCGCCATCGAGACGTGGTCTTCCTGGTTGGCGGACGTCGGCAGGCTGTCAACGCTATGCGGGTGTGACAGCGCTTTGTTTTCACTGGCCAAAGCCGCCGCTGTGACCTGGGCGATCATAAACCCGGAGTTGACGCCGCCATTTTTCACGAGGAACGGCGGCAGCTGCGACATATGGCTGTCCATCATCAGCGCGATGCGACGCTCGGAGAGCGAGCCGATTTCGGCGATCGCCAGCGCGATATTATCCGCCGCCATCGCCACCGGTTCGGCGTGGAAGTTACCGCCGGAGATGACGTCATTTTCGGCGGCAAAGACCAGCGGGTTATCGGAGACCGCATTCGCTTCGGCTAACAGTACTTCCGCCGCCTGGCGGATCTGCGTCAGGCAGGCGCCCATCACTTGCGGCTGGCAGCGCAGTGAGTACGGATCCTGAACCTTGGTGCAATTATGATGCGACCGCGAGATCGCGCTGTCATCGGTCAACAGGTGGCGATACAGTGCCGCCGCATCAATCTGCCCGCGCTGGCCGCGCACCTCGTGAATACGCGCGTCGAACGGACGACGCGAACCCAGCGCCGCTTCGGTGGTTAACGCCCCGCAGACGACCGCGGAGGCGAACAGATCTTCGGCTTCGAACAGACCGCGCAGCGCAAAAGCCGTCGAGGCCTGGGTGCCGTTCAGCAGCGCCAGGCCCTCTTTCGCCGCCAGGGTAATCGGCTCCAGCCCCGCCTGACGCAGCGCGTCGGTCGCTGGCAGCCATTCGCCGCCGCGTACCCGCGCTTTGCCTTCGCCCAGCAGCGTCAGCGACATATGCGCCAGCGGCGCGAGGTCGCCGGAGGCGCCGACGGAACCTTTCGCCGGGATCCACGGCGTCACGCCGGCATTCACCAGGCCAATCAGCGCCTGGATCACGCTCAGGCGGATCCCGGAGAAACCGCGGGACAGGCTGTTAATCTTCAGCACCATAATCAGGCGCGCCAGGTCATCGTCCAGCGGCTCGCCAACGCCCGCCGCATGGGACAGCACCAGCGAACGCTGCAGGTTCTCCAGATCGTCCGTCGAGATACGGGTCTGCGCCAGCAGGCCAAAGCCGGTGTTGATGCCGTAGGCGGTACGCCCTTCGGCAAGGATGGCGTTGACGCAGGCCACACTCTCATCAATGGCGGCAAACGCGCTGCTGTCGAGGGTAATGTTCAGCGGGTGGCTGTAAACCTCGCGGAGCTGCGACAGGCTCAGTTTCCCCGGAATGAGCGTTAACGATTTCATTTAGCGTTCCCCTGCGTTGCTGCCACCATCGGAAGATTCAGACCCTGTTCTGCTGCGCATTCAATAGCAATATCGTAACCCGCATCGGCATGACGCATCACGCCGGTCGCCGGGTCGTTGCGCAGGACGCGAGCGATACGCGCCGCCGCTTCATCGGTACCATCACAGACGATAACCATACCGGAGTGCTGCGAGAAGCCCATGCCTACGCCGCCGCCGTGGTGCAGCGACACCCAGGTCGCGCCGCTGGCGGTGTTAAGCAGTGCGTTGAGCAACGGCCAGTCAGATACCGCATCCGAGCCGTCGCGCATGGCTTCGGTTTCGCGGTTCGGGCTGGCGACGGAGCCGGAATCAAGGTGATCGCGGCCAATCACGATCGGCGCGGAGACTTCGCCGCTACGCACCATTTCGTTAAAGGCCAGCCCCAGCTTCTGCCGCCACTCCAGACCTACCCAGCAGATACGCGCCGGCAGTCCCTGGAAGCTGATGCGCTCGCGCGCCATATCCAGCCAGTGGTGCAGATGCTTATCATCTTTAATGATCTCTTTCACTTTCGCGTCGGTTTTGTAGATATCCTGCGGATCGCCGGACAGCGCTACCCAACGGAACGGGCCGATACCGCGGCAGAACAGCGGACGGATATACGCCGGCACGAAGCCCGGGAAATCGAAGGCGTTGCTGACGCCCATTTCCTGCGCCATCTGGCGGATGTTGTTGCCGTAGTCGAAGGTCGGTACGCCCATTTCATTAAAGGCCAGCATCGCCTGCACGTGGTCGGCCATCGAGCGTTTGGCCGCCAGGATAGTGCCTTGCGGATCGGATTCGGCTTTCTGCTGATACTCCTCCCAGCTCCATCCTTTCGGCAGATAGCCGTGCAGCGGGTCGTGGGCGCTGGTCTGGTCGGTGACCATATCCGGGCGTACGCCGCGTTTCACCAGTTCCGGAACGATATCCGCGGCGTTGCCGCACAGCGCGATGGAGATAGCGCGGCCTTCGGCGGTGTATTTTTTGATGCGCGCCAGGGCGTCATCCAGAGAAGTGGCCTGTTCATCAACGTAGCGGGTACGCAGACGGAAATCGATGCGGCTCTGCTGGCATTCAATGTTCAGCGAGCAGGCGCCTGCCAGCGTCGCGGCCAGCGGCTGCGCGCCGCCCATACCGCCCAGACCGGCGGTTAATACCCAGCGGCCTTTCAGGCTACCCTGATAGTGCTGACGACCGGCTTCGACGAAGGTTTCGTAGGTGCCCTGCACGATGCCCTGGCTACCGATGTAGATCCAGCTGCCGGCGGTCATCTGGCCGTACATCGCCAGCCCTTTAGCATCCAGTTCGTTGAAGTGTTCCCAGGTGGCCCAGTGCGGGACCAGGTTGGAGTTAGCGATTAGCACGCGCGGCGAGTTTTCATGCGTTTTAAAGACGCCGACCGGTTTGCCGGACTGCACCAGCAGAGTCTCGTCGCTTTCCAGGTTTTTCAGCGCCTTCACGATAGCGTCATAGCATTCCCAGTTGCGCGCAGCGCGACCAATACCGCCATAGACCACCAGCTCATGCGGGTTTTCAGCGACATCGGGATCGAGGTTGTTCATTAACATACGCAGCGGCGCTTCGGTCAACCAGCTCCTGGCGGTCAGCGTCGTGCCTCTCGGGGCACGGACGTCCAGCTGGCGATATTTGCTTTGCGACATCGGGGTTTCTCCTGACAATTAACGTTGTGTACGTAGATACATATACTTGTCTATACAACTCTGCGCAAGCCAGGATTTAACAGAAATGATACAATTTTGTTATATTGCGTCAGCAATCACGTTTTGCTGACGCCAGGGAAAATTACGAGCTGAAATGGCCCTGCAGACGGTAGCGCGCGCCGGGGAACAGCAGGCGAGCGTGTGAGACGATATGCGTCTTCGACCAGGTGCGACGGCGAATAAGCAGGCAGGGATCGTGCGGCAGAATGCGCAGCAACGCGCACTCCTCTGACGTCGCCTGCACCGCCTCGACAATATGTTCGCCTTCGGTTAATGGCGCGATCAGCGACAGATAATCATGCGGCGTGGTAGTGGTGTAATCCTGTAACAAGTAATCCGGCACCACCGCAGCATTCACGCAGCGATCTTCGATTTGTACCGGAACCTCGTTTTCGAAATGCACCATCCGTGAATGAAAGATACGCGTGCCTTCGGCGACGGTGAGCGCCTCCGCCTGAATGAGATCGGCTTCGGTCTCCTCCAGCAGCAGCACTTCACAGCGGTGCTGATGGCGACGAGAGACAATTTCATCGGCAATGCTGCGCACTTCAAACAGCGCCGACTGCCCTTTCGGCTCGGCGACGAAGGTCCCTACCCCCTGCAGCCTGACCAGCAGGCCTTCATCCGTCAGCTCGCGCAGCGCGCGGTTGATGGTCATCCGGCTGAAGCCGAACTGGGCAACCAGTTCAGCCTCCGAGGGAATTCGGTCGTGCGGACGCCACTCGCCGCGGTAGATTTTTTCGCTGATCGCCTGCTTCACCTTTTCATAGAAAGGCGCGGGCGCGGAACGAGGTTGTTGTGCAAACATGGCCTGGCTTTCCTTATGCATAATAAGCGGAGCGGCGAAGCGAAAATAATAGCGCGGATCGCTAGCGCCACCAATGGGCGATTTGCCATGCCAGACGGGCCGCCGCGCGGGCGCCCTGTCCATCGATGTCAAATTGCGGATTAAACTCGACCAAATCCACCGCCTGCAGCTTTCCGCTGCGGCACAACGGCTCAACGATGCGCAGCAGGATTGCCAGCGGCACGCCCAGCGCCGCCGGCGCGGAAACCGCCGGCATTTCGCGCGCCGGCAGCACGTCGAGATCGATGGTCAGATACAGACGATCGTACTGCGCGATATTGCGCTCCAGCTCCGGCAACACGTGAGTGTCGAAGTCCGCCAGCACCGCCAGATCCTCAACGACAGCCACCTGGCGGCGCGCTGCTTCATCCCATAGCGCCTGGGTGTTCGCCGCCCGGCTGACGCCGATGCAGGTATAGTGAAAACCGCGCTGCTGGGCGTCACACTCCAGCGCCAGCTGGCGGAACGGCGTCCCGGAGCTGGCGCATTCGGCAAAGCGTAAATCCAGATGCGCATCGAGATTAATAATGCCCACTTTTTCGCCCGGAAAGGCATCCAGTACCCCAGCGCCGTGGCCGAAGGCCGTCTCGTGGCCGCCGCCCAGGACCAGCGTACGTTTACCGGCACGCTGGCAGGCGGCCACCGCCTCGCGCAGCGCCTGATGCGCGGCTTCTAACTGTTCGCCATCGACGCTAATCGTGCCCATATCCACGCAGCGGTCGTGGCCCTGATGGCTGGCCATATTGGCCAGCGCCCGGCGCAGCGCTTCCGGACCATGCCCGGCGCCGGTACGCCCTTTGTTACGCCGGACGCCTTCGTCACAGGCGAAGCCGAGCAGCGCGATATCACCGGGCATCTCCTGCGGCGCGAAGCGTTCCGCGCGGGCGATAGTCTGGAACAGGCGCAGCGCATTAGGCGCTTCCGCGCTATCATCGCGTCCCTGCCAAAGACTGGCGGGCGTAGCTTGCCACAGCATCATTGCCGTTCTCCTCGTACCACGCGTCCCCAGAGCGGCGCGCGCCCCGGCTCATACACCATCTCGACCGGATGCTCGGCATCCCAGATGGCAAAGTTAGCCACAAAGCCCGCCGCCAGCTGACCGTGGCTGTCCTGCCGCCCCAGCGCCCGCGCGGCATGGCGCGTTACCCCGGCCCAGGCCTCTTCCGGCGTTAAACCAAACTTGACGCAGGCCATGTTCATCGCCAGATGCAGGCTGGCGAAGGGGCTGGTGCCGGGGTTGAAATCGGTCGCCACCGCCATCGGCACCTGGTATTTGCGCAGCAGTTCCACCGGCGGTTTGCGGGTTTCATTAAGGAAGTAGAACGCGCCGGGGAGCAGAGCTGCCACGGTGCCGCTTTCGCGCATCGCCGCCACGCCCTCTTCCGTCAGATACTCGATATGGTCGGCGGACAGTCCGTGATAGCGGCTCACCAGCTGCGCACCTCCCAGCGACGAGAGCTGCTCAACGTGGCCTTTTACCGGAATGCCCAGCGCCTGCGCCGCCTGAAAGACGCGCTCGGTTTGCTGCGGGCTGAAGCCAACGTTTTCGCAAAAGACGTCAACGCTTTCAAACAGTCCCTCCTGCCACAGCGTCGGCAGTATGGTCTCGCAGACCAGCGAGATATAGCCATCGGCATCGCCTTGATATTCCGGCGGCGTGGCGTGGGCGGAGAGCAACGTCGCCGACAGTTCCACGCCATTGTCGTCGGCCAGCTGGCGGGCGACCCGCAGCATTTTGCGTTCGTTTTGCAGATCGAGACCGTAGCCGGATTTGATCTCCAGGGTGGTCACCCCTTCACGCAGCAGGCGTTCCAGACGCGGCTGCGCCAGCGCCAGTAGTTCCGCTTCGCTGCTGTCGCGCGTGGCGCGCACGGTGGAATTAATCCCACCGCCGTTAGCGCTGATGGTTTGATAGGAGACGCCGTTCAGCCGCTGCTCCCACTCCTGCGCCCGGCTGCCGCCAAAGATCAGGTGGGTATGGCAGTCGATTAAACCCGGCGTAACCAGCCGGCCTTCGAGATCGATACTGCGCCCGCCGGGGGCGTCAGCGTCGGCGACAATTGCCTCAATGCGGCCATTGCGCACCAGCAGCGCATGGCGCTCCAGCAGACCGTAGGGTTGAGAGTAATCAGGGTTCAGGGTGGCGAGACGCGCGTTTCGCCAGATAACGCGTTCAGAGGTGGCTTGAGTCATAGCGCTTAACTTGTCATGGGTTGTATAGACATTTATTTTCATAACGCCGATAAAGTCAACAATAGCGCGGGGAAATGTTATTTTTTTGTGACTAAAGACCATCCAGCAGGACTGAACGTTGCGTAAAGACGGTAAGTTTTTCCGCCCATGTCTTCCCGTTTCGTTCAAGTTAGTATAAAACAGCAGGTTTTAAAGGACTTATACCCTGGCGTCTCAGCCGGGGTATTTCACTACGCTTAATTTTGCCCGGAGCAACATGAACACATATTCCGTTTCCCGTCTGGCGCTGGCGCTGGCCTTCGGCGTGACGCTGTCCGCCTGTAGCTCGACGCCTGCCGATCAACAGCCCTCTACGCAGACTGCACCGGGCACCACCGCGCGTCCCATTCTGAACGCCGATGAAGCGAAAAACTTTACCCCGGCGGCCTATTTCCAGTCGCTGACTCCCAATGCCGCGGCCTGGACGCCATCTGCCATCAGCCTGCCGGCGCAGCCTGACTTTATCGTTGGCCCGGCGGGAACCCAGGGCGTGACCCATACCACCGTCCAGGCGGCGGTCGATGCGGCGATTGCCCGTCATTCAAATCGCCGTCTGTTTATTGCCATCATGCCTGGCGAGTACCCGGGAACGGTTTACGTACCGGCGGCGCCTGGCGCCCTGACCCTGTATGGTACCGGCGATAAACCGATTGACGTGAAAATCAGCGAAGCCATTGATTCTGAAATGGATCGCAACACCTGGCGCCGTCTGGTCAATCCGGGCGGTAAATATATGCCGGGCAAACCGGCATGGTATATGTTCGATAGCTGCCAGAATAAATCCGCGGCCACCGTCGGCGTGATGTGCTCTGCGGTCTTCTGGTCGCAGAATAACGGCCTGCAGCTGCAGAACCTGACCATCGCCAACAACCTTGGCGACAGCGTCGACGCCGGTACTCACCAGGCCGTCGCCCTGCGCACCGATGGCGATCAGGTGCAGATCAACAAGGTCAATATTCTTGGCCGTCAGAACACCTTCTTTGTGACCAACAGCGGCGTGCAGAACCGTCTGCAGGATAACCGCCAGACCCGCACCCTGGTGACCAACAGCTACATTGAAGGCGATGTGGATATCGTGTCCGGTCGCGGCGCGGTGGTATTTGATAACACCGATTTCCGCGTGGTGAACTCGCGTACCCAGAAAGAAGCCTATGTTTTCGCGCCGGCTACCCTGAAGAGCGTGACCTACGGCTTCCTGGCGACCAACAGCCGCTTTACCGCGTCCGGCGATAACGTCGCGCAGCTGGGCCGCGCGCTGGACGTTAACGGCAACAGCAATGGCCAGGTCGTGATCCGCGACAGCGTCATCAATGAAGGCTTTAACATCGCCCAGCCGTGGGCGGCAGCGGTCGGTTCAAACCGTGCCTTTAGCGGTAACGTTGGCGCAGTAGATGCCAAAGGCAATCTGCAGCGCAACCTCAACGACAATAGCGTCAATCGCATGTGGGAATATAACAACCGCGGCGTGGGAAGCACTGTGGTCGCCGAGCCGAAACAGTAACGCGCAACAAGCGTGAACCATAATAAAAGAGAGGGCGATGCCCTCTCTCAGACTGCTGACAACGTGCAATCTTCAGGGATTGCCCGGCGGCGCTGCGCTTGCGCGGGCCTACTGCTAACTGCATAACAGTTTGATATTGAAGTCTTTCGTAGGCCGGGTAAGGCGAATGCCGCCACCCGGCAGAAATGCGAGCACAATGACGAAACAGGTTTGTCGTCAGCCAGAGAGGGGGCGATGCCCCCTCTTCTCTTTTGCGTGTTCTCTTTTGCGTACTGCACGTCACGCCGTCAGGCGGTTCGCCATTTGCGGGTCAGCGGTTTTTCCAGTTCAACGATCAGGAACATCGCGAAGCCGATGATGAAGGTGATCACCCAGTAGCGGAACGGCAGCCCGGTGGTACCGAACAGCATCTGCATAAACGGCGCATAGATAATCAGCAGCTGCAGCACCAGCAGCACGCCGCTGACAATCCAGATCCCTTTGTTAGCCAGCAGACTTTTCGTCAACGAGAAACCATCCGACACGCGGCAGTTCAGCATATAGAACCATTGGGCGGTGACCAGGGTCTGCAACAGCACGGTACGGATAAACTCCGGCGAATAGCCGCGCGGCTGCAGCCAGGCTTCGAGAATAAATGCGCTGACCGCAATCATCGACCCCACAAACGCCACGCGCCAGATGGCAAAGCCGTCCATGACGTGAATTTTCGGATCACGCGGCGGCCGCCGCATAATATTTTTCTCACCGGCTTCAAACGCCAGACCAAACGACAGCGTGGCGGAAGTGGCCATGTTCATCCACAGGATCAGCACCGGCGTCAGCGGCAGTACGTTGCCCGCCAGCAGCGCGATCACGATCAGTAACCCCTGCGCAAGGTTGGTCGGCATGACGAAGAGAATGGTTTTCTTCAGGTTGTCATACACCCGACGCCCCTCGCGGACCGCGCTGGCGATGGTGGCGAAGTTATCATCGGTCAGCACCATATCGGCGGCTTCCTTGGTCACCTCGGTCCCCTTGATCCCCATCGCCACGCCGACGTCAGCCTGCTTCAGCGCCGGAGCATCGTTCACCCCGTCGCCGGTCATCCCGACAATCTCTTTCTTGCTCTGCAGGGCCTGCACCAGGCGGAACTTATCTTCCGGGCTGGTTCGGGCAAAGATATCATACTGCTGCGCGGCCACGCTCAGCTGCGCGTCGTCCATCACCTCCAGTTCGCGCCCGGTAATGGCATTCCCCGCATTGCCAATCCCCAGCATCTTGCCGATACTCATCGCCGTTTGCGGGTGGTCGCCGGTGATCATCTTCACGCGGATCCCGGCCTGCAGGCAGTCGGCAATCGCCGTGATGGCCTCCGGACGCGGCGGATCCATCATCCCGGCAACCCCTAACAAAATCACCCCCTGCTGCAGATCCTGATGGGTTAGTTCCGTCTGGCCTGCGGAAGCCGGCTTCCAGGCCGCGGCCACCATCCGTAGCCCTTCCCGGGCGTACTCTTCAATTTTGCCTTCCCAGTACGGTAGATCCAGCGGCTGCAATCCGCTGTCGCTCTGTTGATATTGACACAAGCGGAACAGGACATCCGGCGCGCCAGTGACCAGCACCACCTCCTCTTCACCCAGCCGGTAGAGGGTCGACATGTATTTATATTGCGAATCAAAAGGAATTTTACTGCGCAGCTCGCTGGTCAGCGGCGGCAGAGTAACCTTCGCCGCCAGTACCTTCAGCGCCCCCTCGGTCGGGCCACCGGTGATTTTCCACAACCCGCTCTCATCTTTAATAAGCTGACTGTCGTTACACAGATCGATGGTACGCAGATAGCGTTCGAACAGCGTGCCAGGCGCGACCGCGACCGGCGTCGGGTCATCAATGGCGTGGATCTTACCGACCGGCTCATAGCTATCCCCTTCCACCCGATAGACGCTGTCCGCGGTGATCACCGCCTTCACCGTCATTTCGTTCATGGTGAGGGTCCCGGTTTTATCCGAACAGATAACCGTCATCGCGCCGAGGGTTTCCACCGTCGGCAGCTTGCGGATAATCGCTTTCTGGCGCGCCATCGCCTGCACACCGAGCGACAGAATAATCGAGATAATCGCCGGCAAGCCTTCCGGGACTGACGCCACCGCGAGACTAATCAGCGACAGCATCAGTTCGGAGACCGGCATATCGCGGAACAGCAGGCTAAAGACGAACAGCGCCGCCATCATCACCAGAATGAGGATAAAGATGGCTTTGCCCAGCTTGTCCATTTGCACCAGCAGCGGCGTACGGTGTTTTTCAATGCCCGCCATCATCTGGTTGATGTGACCCAGCTCGGTATCGCCGCCGGTTGCCACCACGATCCCTTTGCCCGCCCCTGAGCTGACGGTGGTACCGGAAAACAACAGGTTGCTGCGATCGCCGAGCGGTAAATCGCCGCTCAGCGGCTCGGTGGTTTTTTCCACCACCGTTGACTCCCCGGTGAGGATGGCCTCTTCCACCCGCAGGTTGTGCGCCTCAATCACCCGTAAATCAGCGGGGATACGGTCGCCGGCGCGGATCACCACGATATCGCCGGGTACCAGCGAGGTGGTGGGGATGGTTTCATGGTTACCCTGGCGGATCACTACCGCTTCGCTGGACAGCATATTGCGGATACTCTGCAGCGATTTCTCCGCATTACTTTCCTGGATGAAGCCAATCAGCGCATTGACGACCGCCACCGCGAGGATCACCGCCATGTCGATCCAATGGCCCATCACCGCCTTCAGCAGCGCCGCCGCCAGCAGCACGTAGATCAGTACATCGTTAAAATGCACGATAAAACGCAGCCAGGCTGGCTTACCCGGCTTCTGCGGCAGGGCGTTTTCGCCATACTGCTGCAGGCGTGTGGCCGCTTCTGTCCCGCTAATGCCCTCCGGCGTACTTTGCACGCTGGCGAGCGTCTCCTCGACGGAACGCTGATAGAAGGGCGCCCCCGGTTTATCTGTATTCATACTCTCTCCCTCGATTTCTGAAGCGGAAGTCAGGACGACATCCCGCCGTCATCAGCGCACAACGAAAACCGGTACATGGGCGTAGCGCACGATGTTTGCCGCTTCAGAGCCCAGAAGATGGGTCTGGATCCCCGGATTGCGCGAACCGACAATCACCACGTCCGCTTTCAGCTCATCGGCCAGGTCAATCACTTGATCGCGAATATTGCCACTGCGCACATAAAGATGGCTGGTCTCTTCCGCCAGGGCATTTTTCTTTACCAGATCGCTGAGTTTTTCCTTAGCGGTAGAAATCAAATGCTCTTCCATCTTTCGCGCATCAGAGATAAATCCACGTGTTAATACCGGTGAAAATGCCGGAATAACATGCACAAGATGAATTTGCCCGGCAGAGTGCTGGGCGAGGAATTTCGCATGAGAGAGGGCTTTGTCGGCCAGGCCTGGATCAAACACGTCAACGGGAACAACGATATTTTTATACATGAGATAATCCTTTTATTACCAATACAATGCGTAGTGATG
This sequence comes from Klebsiella sp. PK18, assembly GCF_057784655.1. Taxonomy (NCBI): domain Bacteria; kingdom Pseudomonadati; phylum Pseudomonadota; class Gammaproteobacteria; order Enterobacterales; family Enterobacteriaceae; genus Klebsiella; species Klebsiella sp. PK18. Next base: position 3,826,732 of record NZ_CM173493.1, read on the forward strand.
AATAGCCCCATACTTGGGGAGGAAGCAAATCTCAACAACAGAAGCGGCAAGCGGAATCAATGTTATTAAACGTAGCACAGGAAAATTAACATTAGAAAATGAGCCATTAATAGACTGAAAAATATTATAAAAGCCCGCGAAAGCCCGCAGATCTCCTGCCCTTAACCCCTTGACGCCAACAGCGACGCGGTATTCTCTTTTTTAACACTTCATGTTTTCTCCGACTATGCTGATTACAAGCAGGAGTGCCGCACCGAATGTCCGACGGTCACACATTGTGCCGGGCGAAATGACATTCGCGGTTCGGGTGGGAGTTAAGGGAGAAAATCATGTTTGGTTATAGCCTGTTACGTCTGGGATTGTTTGTCGCGCTGGCCATTGTCGCCTGTACACTGGTAGGACTATTCACCTATCTGGTTGTCGCCGCCCTCGCAGAATAAGCGTGCGCCGCCTAATAAAAACGTAAAATAAATCATGAGTCTGAGGGGAATACTGTGAACCGTTATTTTTCTCTCATCCCGGTTGTTATTTTATTAACAACCGCTTGCGATCAGAAAGCGCCGTCCGTCGAGGCAGCCCCCCGGATGGTCAAGGTGGCGCAAGTCACCGCCGTGGGTAATACCCAGCAGCGGACATTTCCAGCCCGCATCGAGTCTGGCGACTCCACCGAGCTGTCGTTTAAACGGGGTGGTCAGGTGGAGTCACTGGATATTCGCCAGGGTGCAACCCTAACTCAGGGACAAACGTTGGCGCGTCTGAATGCCCGTGAAGCCCAGCAGCGGGTCAATGAGCGACAAACGGCGGCGACCCTCGCCCAGCGTCAGTTTGATCGTTTCCAGACCCTTGCAGGACGTCAGGCGATTTCCCAGGCGGAGATGGACGTGCAGCGCGCCAATCGCGATGCCGCCAACGCGGCCTTGAAAATTGCCCGTGAAGAGCTGGCGCAAATGAGTCTCACCGCCCCCTTCGGCGGGATTGCCGCCGGCGTGCATATCCGTAATCATCAGGTGGTCGCCGCTGGCCAGCCGGTGATTACCCTGACGCGTACCGACCTGCTCGATGTGGTCTTCAGCATTCCGGAAAATCTGTTCACCTCGCTCGATATCCGCAATACCGCCTACCGCCCCGTCGTCAGGATCAATACTCTGCCGGGCCGCGAGTTTACCGCGGAATACAAAGAGCATACCGGCAGCAGCGACAACAGCACCCTCACCTGGCAGATCATTTTAACCATGCCGCGACCAGATGATTTTCCCACCGTCGGCGGGGTTAGCGGCACCGTGACGGTCAATCTCGGCAATTTGCCGGCCAGCGCCGGACGGGAAACCCTCGTAGTGCCCGTGGAAGCAGTGTTTAACCCCGATAACCGACCGAAGAATGAACCGGTCGTCTGGGTGGTAAAAGGCGAAAACGCCCATCTGTATCTTGAGGAGCGCAGAGTCACGGTCGGGGAAGTGACCTCGCAGGGAGTGATGATCACCGAAGGGCTCCGTGCGGGCGAACAGGTGGTTGCAGCGGGGGTAAGCGAACTCCACGACCGGCAGCCGGTGCGGATCTGGACGCGTGAACGAGGATTATAAATGGACATTTCCCGTCAGTTTATTAACAACCCGACCCGCGTCTGGTTAGCCATTTTGCTGTTGGGGGTGGGTGGCCTGTTCGCCCTGCTCAATATTGGCCGCCTGGAAGATCCCGCCTTCACCATCAAAACGGCGGTGATCGTCACCCACTACCCTGGCGCGTCCGCTCAGCAGGTGGAGGAGGAGGTGACCCTGCCGCTGGAAAACGCGATTCAGCAGCTTCCCTCGCTGGATAACGTCAGCTCCATCTCCTCGAATGGCTTATCGCAAATTACAGTGAATATTGCTTCGCAGTACCATTCCAGCGAACTGCCGCAAATCTGGGATGAGCTGCGTCGCCGCGTCGGTGACGCCAGCCGGCTTTTTCCCCCGGGGGTAGTCCCCTCCTTCGTCAATGATGACTTTGGCGATGTGTTTGGCTTTTTCTTCGCCATTTCGGGCGACAGTTTTACCAATCCTGAGCTGGTGCGCTATGCCGAGCAGTTGCGCCGTGAGCTGGTGCTGGTGCCGGGCGTCGGCAAAGTCGCCATTGGCGGCGCGATTCCACAGCAGATCAATGTTGATATCTCGCTGGCGAAAATGGCGGCGCGCGGTATTACGCTTAACCAGCTTGCCGCTATCCTGACCCGGCTCAACGTGGTATCCAGCGCCGGGGAGATCCGCGCCGGCAGCGAATCGATCCGCCTTCACCCCACCGGGGAGTTTCAGAATATCGATGAACTGGGGGATCTTCTGGTCAGCCCTCATGGCGCCAGCGCCACCACCCGACTACGGGATATTGCCACGTTGTCGCGCGGGCTGACCGACTCTCCCTCCAGTATCTATCATGCCAACGGCCGCCAGGCGGTGACCATGGGGGTCTCCTTTATCCCTGGCGTTAACGTCATTGACGTGGGGCATGCCCTCGAAGCCCGACTTCAGCAGATGGCCGCCGATAAACCGGCGGGTATCGACATCGCCATTTTTTACGATCAGGCGGCAGAGGTCGCCCACTCGGTCAATGGTTTTATTACCAACTTCCTGATGGCCCTGGCGATCGTCGTCGGCGTGCTGCTGGTGTTCATGGGGGTGCGCAGCGGGATCATTATTGCTTTGTCGCTGGCGCTCAACGTCCTCGGCACTCTGCTTATCATGTATATCTGGGGGATCGAGTTACAGCGAATCTCCCTCGGGGCGCTGATCATCGCCCTGAGTATGTTGGTGGACAATGCCATTGTCATTGTCGAAGGGGTGCTGATCGCCCGCCAGCAAGGATCTCCGCTGCTGGGCGCGATTAATTATGTGATCCGCCGCTCCGCCCTGCCGCTGCTCGGCGCCACCGTTATTGCCATCCTCGCCTTCGCGCCAATTGGCCTTTCCCAGGACTCCACCGGGGAGTATTGCAAATCCCTGTTCCAGGTGCTGCTGATCTCCCTGATGCTCAGCTGGTTTTCCGCCCTGACCATCACGCCGGTACTCATCAAGTGGTGGTTGTTTAAAAACGCCCCGTCGGCCGAGGCGCCGAAGGAAAAAGCCGATCCCTACCGCGGCCGCTTCTATCGTGGCTATCAGCAGACGCTGCGAATACTGCTGCAGCAAAAGACCCTGACGCTGGTGCTGATGGGCGCGCTGTTAGCCGGGGCGATCTGGGGCTTCACCTTCGTCCGGCAGAATTTCTTTCCGTCATCGAATACGCCCATTTTCTTTGTCGACCTGTGGTTGCCCTACGGTACCGATATTAACGCCACCGAGCAGATGACCCGCGATATTGAGCGGTCGATCGCCAGCCAGCCGGGGGTGGCTACCACCGTCTCCACCATTGGCCAGGGCAGTATGCGATTTATTCTCACCTACAGCGGGCAGCGCCAGTACAGCAACTACGCGCAGATTATGGTGCGGATGGACGACCAGCGCAGTATCGCCCCCGTCACCCGCCACGTCGAGGCCTGGATTGCCAGAAACTACCCGCAGGTGAACGCCAGCACCAAACGCATTATGTTCGGCCCGTCCGGCGATAGCGCGATTGAAGTGCGCATTAAGGGCCCTGATCCGGATACTCTGCGCGCGCTGGCCAGTCAGGTGGGCGACATTCTCGCCGCGGATCCGGCGACCGACAGCGTACGTAACGACTGGCAGAACCGCAGCAAGGTGATCCGCCCGCAATACTCTCTGGCGTTGGGACGTGAGCTGGGGGTGGATAAACAGGATATTGATAGCGCGCTGGAGATGAATTTCTCCGGCAGTCGCGCCGGGTTATATCGCGAGGGCGCCGACCTGCTGCCGGTTATCGTCCGTCCGCCGGAAGCGGAGCGACAGGATGCCAATCACCTGAATAACGTGCTGGTCTGGAGCCAGAGCCGGCAGCAGTATATTCCGTTGAGTAACGTCATCCATGGCTTCTCGCTGGAGTGGGAAGATCCATTGATTCTCCGTCGCGATCGCACCCGCGTGCTTACCGTTCAGACCGACCCCAGCCCGCAAAGCAGCCAAACGTCGGGCGATATCCTTGCCAGGGTGAAACCACGCATTGACGCGCTGACGCTGCCGCATGGCTACCGCATCGAATGGGGCGGCGATGCGGAGAACTCCAGTGAAGCGCAGCAAGGGCTGTTCACGACCCTGCCGCTTGGCTATCTGGTGATGTTTATCATTACGGTGCTGATGTTCAGTTCGCTGAAAAACGCTGTTGCCATCTGGCTGACCGTCCCGCTGGCGCTGATCGGCGTCACGCCCGGTTTTTTGCTGACCGGCATCCCTTTCGGCTTTATGGCCTTAATCGGCCTGCTTAGCCTCAGCGGTATGCTGATCCGCAACGGCATTGTGCTGGTGGAAGAGATAGAGCAACAAAAACAGGAGAAAGATCAAAGACAAGCAATCATTGATGCGGCAACCTCTCGTCTGCGGCCGATCCTGCTGACCGCCTTTACTACTGTGCTTGGCCTTGCCCCGCTGCTGCGCGATGTCTTTTTCCAGAGTATGGCGGTGGTGATCATGTTCGGCCTCGCCTTTGCCACCGTACTGACGCTACTGGTTCTGCCGGTAATTTACGCTTGCTTCCACCATAAGGATATGACGCCTCAACGATGAACAGTACCGGTCTCAGCATTATCAAGACATTAGGCTGTATGACAGCGGTGACCTTTTTCACTATCTATAACACCTGGGATCACTATGATTATGACTATCACTGGATCCTCGGGCTGCTGACCTTTATCTCGACCATCGCGACGCCGTTGTTTTTTGTGGTGGCTGGTTATCTTGATGCACAGACGCGTCACGATGCCAACTGGCAAATCGGCAAAATTAAAAGCGTGGTCATCGTCTTTCTGTTCTGGGTAACGGTCTATTATGTCTGGGAGCCTTATCAGCGCGGCTACCTGATCCAGCCCTGGTTTATTTTCGCCCTGATCGTGATCTATACCTTCCATCCCTTTATCGCCTGGCTCAGCCAGCGGCGGGGCCTGTTTTTCACCGTGGTTCTGACGCTGCTGTGCTGCGCTTATGGTTACGACCTGCTCTCGGTGCTCTACCCGGACAAACATCTCTTCAGCCTGCCGCCGCAGTATCGTCTGTGGACATGGCTACTTTTTTATTTAACCGGGCAGTTGTTTAACGATCCGCGAGTCACGGAGTGGATACGCGACCCGCGGGTGATTAAAGCCTCCATTATCGCCCTGCCCTTTGTCTATTTATTTACCTGGTTTTATGAACGCCATTTTTTCTTCGCGCTGTTTAAAGCCGATCGCAATGCGTTCATTCTGACGGGATCGCAAATTTATATTCTGATCGTCCTGCTGGTGATCGCCGCTAACGCCGTGCAGTTTAAAAAGAACCGCGAACTGAAGGAGGCGGTGCTGGCGACGGTTAGCAAAGCGATGACCGGGGTCTATATTCTGCACTACTCCGTTTTCCACCTGCTGGTGATGCTGATCCCTATTCACTCGTTAGCCACCAAGCTGGGCGTGATTGCGCTAACGTTTATCCTGTCGGTGCTCATTTCTCTCGCTGTGCTCTCCAGCACGCTGCTCAAGAAGGTGATAACCCTGTGACAAACGACGCGGCAACTTAGCGGAAACTCCACTGGATGCTAATCACAAACACGCTGGGAATAATGATGCCGCTCTCAAGGGCGAAATAGTCGGTAAAGTTGTACTGAATGGCATGGTAGATATAGGGGGAAAAGCCGATCCCGGTGGCGTCCTTAAAATCTTTGTAGGAGCCATGATCGCCGCAATGCTCAAAGGCGTCGAAGAAGAATTCGCCGGTGTAGCCGTAGACCCCTTTAAAGGTCCATCCACTGCCGTTGTGGTACCAGTCTCTTCTCACCCCCAGCGCCAGGCAACGATCGTCGAAACTATTGTTCATCGTGCCAATCAGCAGACTATATTTCGAATCTTCCGAGAATTTCCGCTCTACCGAGAAAAAGTGGTTTTCAAAATTCTCAGTATATTGTCCGTGGTTATTGGTCAGATGGTAAACATAGGAACCAGTATTTACCGAATAGAGATTAATTTCTTCCGCCTGCGCGAAAGCGGCTAACCCGGCCAGGAGCATCACGCTTTTACCACGCATCATCCCTCCTCAGTCCTCTATGCCTGTCCATGAACAGAATGCTTTTGCCGTATTTACCGGTCGTTATGCTGGTGCGACACCCGACAGGAAAATGGGGGAAGATAACCGTGCCGAAATGAAAATGGAGTTCCAGAAAAGCGTAGCACACGCCTAATCCGCCAACAAACCGACCATGGCGATAGCGGAGTGGTTGATATTTCTCTCTTTACTATATTGTGCAAAAAACAGACAAAACCTCACCTGTTTTCCGCTATGCTCAGGGTCCGACGCGGAAGTTAGCCACCTGTCGACGACAGAGTTGCTGTGTACCCCTTCCTGCGTCGGCGCTCTTTCTGCTCAAGTGACGTAAACCGACAGAGCCCGTATTCCGATCGGGTCTGCGTCATTATCCCCTGTCTGATTGCCCTGTATCCGCATCCTGCACAGAACCGCTTTTTTGTACAAGTTAATAAAATTAAAAATACCTTTAAAATCAACAAATAAAATTAAAACGAAAAAATAAACCGTCTCGCTGTACATATCGTTATGAAAAAAGTTGTACATCCTGAGATCACCGACTATAGTTTTTGAGTGTTAACTGCTTGTTGCGCAACAAAGCGGGAACGCTAAACGGTTGCGTGACGAGTCTGGCGGTGGTTCCTGGTTTTGCATTTCCTGTTAGTGACTTTTCGCGTACCACCGGTACGCTGCGACTTTTATGGTCAGTTTGCTTTATACGTGGGAGAGTTCGAGCTATGCATATTAAAAATACCATTCCAGCAGAATTTGTCTTCAATTCAGCCCTGATGAAGAATATTGAAAACACGCTCATGAAGCAGCACAGCACGATCAATAATGAGCGGATGATTACGGAAATCCAGCACCGCCTGCAAACGGAAAGTAATGAAATACTTTCCGACCTCTATCTGCAGGCGTTGGATATGCTGTACAGCAAAAAACATCATCATTAAGTGATCCCACCGCGCCGACAGCAGGGACAGCCCTGCTGTGCCGGCACGCCTGGGTTTTCATCTGCTAACTGGGGCTCAAAAAATGTCACACCATAATACTTGCTATCGTTCTGAGCATTACGATCTGTGGTTTGATAATCGTTTTCTTCTCTACGGGATGTCGCTGATCCTGAATACCTTGCCGGCATCTTATTTTCGTAAAAAACATGTTTTTTTTACCAGCGACAATTATTTCGCGGTGCTTGAGCATAACTATAATCGGCGGGATACGTTATTTATTCTGTTAACTGAGGGAAACGATCTTAATTTTCTCAGTGAACTGCCTATGTTGCGCTTACCGGCAAATTCGACGCCGGAAGAATTAAAAATCTTCCTGCATCAGCCCACCCGCTATTACAAAACGCACCCGGCGCCGGGCGCCTCGGTGCAGTTTACCGAACGGGAAAAGAAAGTTATTCAGCTTATCAGCAATGGCGAAGCGGTTGCCAGCATTGGTCGTTCGCTAAATCTGCACATCAAAACCATTTATCAGATCCGGCTGAATCTGATTAAAAAGCTCGGCTGTAGCGGTAGGACCGATTTTTTTAATATCAGTCGTAGTGAAACCTTTAAATCCTGGAGTCAGATTCACCTGTAGTCAGGTGCAATAGCCCCGGCCTGTCCCCCAGACGGGGCTATTGCGTACCGTGAAAATGAATGCTGAAGCCCTGCTCCTGCCAGTGGCTGAGCAGTTCCTCCTGCAGTGGCGTGGCGGCGCGTCCGGTCCAGACAAAGATATGCTGCCCGGGGAAGAGCTCGGGCCGCGGCGACTCCAGCGGTTCAGCGAGAACGTTGACATGCCAACCGCGCTGCGAAAGACGCCATGCCTCCAGCCACAGACGCGTCCGGTCTTCATTGCTCCAGCCCACCAGCAGTGTCTCTTTACCATTTTTTTTACGCGCTTCGGCGAGAAACAGCGCCACGCAGTCAATGAGCAAGCCATCCAGCAGGCTGCTAATCACCAACGAGGTATTCTGATCGAGCTTGAGACGCTGTCGTACCGGCACTAACAGGCTATCGATGAGGGTATCAACGGGGTGTTGATGGCTCAGCGCCATTAATTTGGCGCGGATTCTGGCGGGCTGCATATAACGCAGAATGGACATCATCTCTTCCTGAAGATGCGCGGATTCGTCGCGCGCCGCCGGCAGATTATCCTCCAGCAGCGCTTTGACTTTCCCTACGGATACACCGCGCTCTATCCAGCGCTTGATCTCTTCTATGCGCAGGATATCTTCTTCATCAAACTGTCGATGCCCGCCTTCGCTGCGCTGCGGTTTCAGTAGACCGTAACGCCGCTGCCAGGCGCGCAATGTAACCGGATTGATTCCGCAACGTTCGGCGACTTCACCGATACTGTAAAACGCCATAGCAGCCTCACATCAACCTGATACTTTTTACCTAAACTAACGAATTCAGGCATCCTGTACAACTCTATTTTCTTGTACAGATAAAGATATCAGGTTGTGGCTCACAGCGCGCGGGGAAAAAGATGAAAAAATAGTAAGCTGATTTCGCGGTGGATCATTTCTTCTCCGGCCAGGCAACGGCGGGCAGGCCCCCCAGGCGGGCACCCGCGAATAAATTGCCCTGAAACTGCGAAATCCCGGCTGATTCAAGCCACATCCACTCTTCAGCACGCTCAACGCCGACGGCTGAGACCGCAATCTCCAGAGAAGTACAGCATTTGATAATCGCCTGTACAATCGACTGGCGCGGCCCGTCCTGGTGGATATTGCGGATCAGCTCATGGTCGATTTTAATTCTGTCGGGTTGGTATTGCGCCAGCAGCGACAGCCCGGCAAACCCGGCGCCGAAGTGATCGATGGCAAGATTAATCCCCGCGCCCTTCAGTTTGCGCACCGCATCGGTAAAATCGGCCATCCGCGAAATCACTTCCCGCTCAGTGAACTCGACAATAATCTGCTCCGGGATCAGGTCATTGCGACTAATTTCGTCGAGCAGGAAAGCCACCGCATTCGGCGCTTTGACCAGCGTCATCGGCAGCAAATTAATGCTTAACGCCTTATTACGTAAACCTAATTTACCCGCCAGAGACAGCGCGACGCGCTTACTGTGCAGGTCGGCGAGATAAATATCATCCCCTGCCAGCCCGGCAAAATAGGCGCCAGGAGACTGGCCGTCCGGTGTACGCAGCAGCGCTTCCCACGAGATAATTTCGCAGGCGAAAGGATCGACGATCGGCTGAAAGGCAAAAGACCAGCTTTCCGTATTATCGATAATGGGGGTGTCCGGATAAAAAGTGTCCTTATCGGGAATAAAAACCCAACTGTCCGCCGAAGGGATCTCAAAATAGTTCGCTTTTTCCGTGGATTCGACAAAAGTACGGAAAAATTGCAGCGCCCGGTCGTCATAGGTGAGCTGATATTTTGTCGTGCCCCGGTCCATCACTGTCTGTAGTACTTCCTCACGATCATGTTCCCGTAAATCAAACAGTTCCATACCGACCTTACCAAATCGACGGGACGGTGCATAATCGCAAAACAACTCCACCAGATTATAATGACGAGGATCGAGGACAATTGTTTGATAAATATCCCTTACCTTTTCTTCCGGTCCTTCAATAAGTTGAAAAAAATGCGTCCCGTTAAACAGTAATATACCGGTGACATCCGCCTGCCCATTTCTCTCGTTTGCCCTGGCAACCATGGCCTCGATCGATTTGAATGAGACATTGTCGCAAATATGGCTGCGATAAATGATGGTGGTAAGCATAGTGATTCCAGATGGGAGGGATAAGCATTCACAGTAGCAGTTATCAGGCTAATCGTCTTGCAAAACTACGTTTTATCTTAACAAAAAAGATACACTAAAAATCCACTCTTTGTGCAAGGTTTTTCTTTTTTTTCTTTTCTTGTACAACATGCAACGCTACCCCCTACCTTTACAAGCCAGGATCTCCGCAAACAAAAACAAATATTACATTAAAAATCATCATGATATAAACGATCGCTGCAATATTACGCAACTTTCTATGTACAACTTATTAATTATTGTATAAGTTTATTTGCAGTTAACAGATGAATGAAATGAAAGGAGCACATATGCAGCAGAATGGTTACATTCCAGATACAGCGAACGCAATTGCCCAGTATTTCAACAAAGCATCGTTACCTTCCCAGCAGGAAACGCTGGGTCAGATCGTGATGGATATTCTCAACGAAGGGCGCCATCTCAACCGCAAGGCCCTGTGCACCAAACTGTTGAGCCGCCTTGACAGCGCCCGTGCGCCTGAGGAAGAGAGCCACTATCAAACCTTAATTGGTTTGTTGTTTGCCGGTCAGGAATAACGTCATCGATCGTCGCCTGTTGCAACCGCAGTAGCAGATGAGGGGCGATCGCTTCCATAAACCTGCTGCTGACCTGAATGCCCGTTACCAGATTCAGGAAGAGTGTGGCATGCAGAGAGACGGTTATGAATAGCAGTGATACTGAGGAAATAACCGATGAGATCATCGGCGAGGCGGTGCTCGCGCTTCTGAAAACGAATCGCCCGATTACCACCCCGACCCTGCTGGTTCGGCTTCGGTTGATGCAGGCCACAGAGTCAGATCGCCAGCGAAGGAAAATCATCGCTGCCGTTATTGAAGAAATTTGCGCGAAGCTCGCCCTCCAGCGGAAGCACGCGCCTTTGCAGGTTAAGAAAATCAATGGCCGTTGGGAAAGCAGAGGAACGCTGGCGCAGAGCAGCATGGCGCCGGAAGCTAAAAAAATCCACTGATTGTCCCAACCATGGTGAATAAAACAGAGTGAGAATGTGATGAGACAGACTATGCATCAGCAACCCGATATTTACGCAGGACTGCAGGACACCGCGCTCTCCGACTATTTCCGTAACGCCGGTGATAAGCTGGTTGATGAGTCCGCCGTGATGTCGCTCGCCATCAACAGTATTCTCCAGTCCGAGGGTCACCTGAACAATAAGGCCATTATTTTATGGCTGATTCAGGCGCTGGAAAGCACCGATGACGTGGTGACCGCCGACGTGATCCGTAAAACGCTGGAGATTGTCGTCGGCTACACCATGGACGATATCTAAAGCCGTCACGCTTCAGGCCCGCCAGGGCAACAGCTTCCCTACAGAGCCTGTCCGCTCTGATCAAAAAAACCTCGCTGACGCGAGGTTTTTCTTTTACCGTCTGACCCTTCAGTGGGCGTTGACCACCACCCACATCGGCCCCTGCCCAACCGCATAGCGGCCTTTCTCATGCAGCAGCCCCTGCTCACCCTCAATTTCATACACTGCGATATGGTGCGATTTCTGCCCTGCGGCAATCAGATACTTACCGCTGTGATCGAGGTTAAAGCCGCGTGGCTGAGTTTCCGTCGGCTGATAGCCTTCCACTGCCAGCACGCTGCCATCTTCCGAGACGCTGAACACCGTGATGATGCTGGCGGTACGATCGCAGGCGTACAGATGACGACCGTCAGGGGTGATGTGAATATCCGCCGCCCAGCGCACGCCGGTGAAATCAGGCGGCATCATATCCAGGGTTTGTACACATTCGATATTGCCATTCGGGTCTTTCAGCTCCCAGACGTCAACGGAACTGTTCAGTTCATTGACGCAATAACCATACTGCTGGTTCGGATGGAACACCATGTGGCGCGGACCGGCGCCCTCGACGGTGGTCACTTCCGCCGGTTCCTGAGCGGAGAGGAAACCATCCTCGCTGAGGGTAAACAGGCAGATGCGATCCTGCTTCAGCGCCGGCACCCACAGGGTGCGGTTGTCCGGGGAGATATTGGCCGAGTGACACCCTTCCAGGCCTTCCACCACGGTGACGGTTTCGCCCGGCAGGCCGTCCTGCAGCGGCGTCACGCTGACGCAACCCTGATTGTAGGAGGCGCTGAAGACAAAGCGGCCATGATGATCGGTAGAAATGTGGGTCGGGCTGCCCGGCAGCGCCGCTTCTCCCGCAAAGGTCAACGCTCCGTTATCCGGCGTGATGCGATACGCTAACACGCGAAACTCCGGACGAACGCCAACGTACAGATACTCCTTATTGGGACTGACCACCATCGGCTGTACCTGCCCCGGGGCATCAACCACCTGCACCAGCGTCAGTTTGCCGTCCGCTTCAAGACTCCAGACGTGGATTTGTTGGCTTTCCGGGCTGGCGGTATAAACGGTTTGTTTCATGACTACTCCTTCCCTCACTGCACGTGGAATTTTCATTTTCAGGATAACAGCACCCTGAAAATTATAAGACATCCGCCCATGATACTCGCAAAGTCCGCTGAATTTCCGACGGACGGCGGCACAAAGGGCATACAGGCATTCACGGCAGATGTGGAAAAATTGGTCCTGACGCCACGGCGGTGTACCATCATGGCCAGGTCACTTTTCAACATCAACCGGAAATAACACATGACAACACGCGTGATTGCCCTGGATTTAGACGGCACCCTGCTCACCAGCAAAAAAACCATCCTGCCTGCTTCGCTGGAGGCACTGGCCCGCGCCAGAGAGGCGGGCTACCAGGTTATCGTCGTTACCGGACGTCATCACGTCGCTATCCATCCTTTTTATCAGGCACTGGCTCTCGATACACCTGCAATTTGTTGTAATGGCACTTATTTGTATGATTATCACGCAAAAGAGGTTTTGACAGCCGATCCTATGCCGGTAGCGCAAGCGGTAAGCCTGACGGCCATGCTCGCCGAACAGCAGATCCATGGCCTGGCGTATGTGGATGATGCGATGCTTTATGAACAGCCCACCGGGCATGTGATCCGCACCCGCAACTGGGCGCAGGCGCTGCCGGAGGATCAGCGCCCGGTCTTCCGCCAGGTCGATTCGCTGGCGCAGGCGGTCCGCGAGGTCAACGCGGTATGGAAATTTGCCCTCACCGATGAAGACATTCCCCGCCTGCAGCGCTTTGCCCGCGAGGTCGGCGAGACGCTGGGCCTGGAGTGCGAATGGTCGTGGCACGATCAGGTGGATATCGCGCGCGCCGGCAACAGCAAAGGCAAACGCCTGGCGCAATGGGTGGCCAGCCAGGGGCTGTCGATGCAGGATGTGGTGGCCTTCGGCGATAACTACAACGATCTTAGCATGCTGGAAGCGGCGGGCACTGGGGTGGCGATGGGCAATGCGGTGGACGAGGTGAAAGCTCGCGCCAGGGTGGTCATCGGCGACAATGAGTCCACCAGCATCGCCGAGTTTATCTACCGCCAGCTGCTGTAATCAGGCGGCGATCGACACGCTTTTGATCTGAGCAAACACCTGCTGACCTGGCGCTATCGCCAGGTCGTCCCGCGCCCATGGGCTAATCCTGGCCCATAGCAGACGGCCACTCACTCTGAGCTGCACTTCAATCTGTCCGTTGACCTCCAGACACTGAGCCACCTCAGCGCGCAAGATATTGCGGATGCTGGTCCCGGACGGCTGGGCCAGTGTCAGCGAAACGTCCGACGCCTGAATGCGGATCCGTGCGGTGTCGCCTGCGGGACGTTCGAGCCGGTTGACCCACAGCAGCTGGTCACCCAGCGTCAGAGCCGTCATCGCGTACTGCGGATGCTGCGCGGCGACGGTGGCGCTGAGGATCGTACTCTGCTGTTCCGCCGGCAGCCAGGGGTGCATCACGCTGCTGCTCCAGACCTCCTCCAGCGGACCAAAAGCCTTCACCTTACCGGCCTCCAGCACCAGCACGCGATCGGCCAGATGCTGGATCTCATCCAGCGAGTGGCTGACGTAGAGCATCGGAATATGGATCTCCTGCGCCAGCCGCTGCAGGTAGGGCAACAGTTCGCGTTTGCGCGGAATATCCAGCGAGGCCAGCGGCTCATCCAGCAGCAGTAGCTCCGGTGCGGTCAGCAGGGCGCGGCCGATGGCCACTCGCTGCTTTTCGCCGCCGGATAACCGGCCCGGCAGGCGATCCAGCAAGGGCGCGATCCCCAGCAATTCCACCAGCTTATCGAACTGGCTGACCATGGATTTCGCCATCCCGTAGCGCAGATTACCGCGCACTTTATAGTGGGGAAACAGGCGCGCGTCCTGAAACACATAGCCGATACGGCGCTGCTCCGGCGCCAGACAGATACGCTGGGCGGTGTCGTTCAGCACCCGGCCGTTGAGCACGATGCGCCCCGTCTGCGGCCGGGTCAGGCCGCTAATGGCGTTAATCAACGAGGTTTTGCCAGCGCCGGAGACGCCAAAGATGGCGGTGATCCCGCTGGCGGGCAGGGTTTCACGGATCTGCAGGCAGTGACTGCCGAGGATCTGGGTAAAGTCCAGCTCCAGCATCATTATCCTCCCATGCGCTGGCGGCTCACGCGGGCCAGCCATTCCGAAATCAGCAGCGAAACCAGCGCCAGTCCGATGGCGATGAGGCAGAGGCGAGCCGCCGCCCCCTCCCCGCCCGGGGTCTGGATCAAGGTGTACATCGCCGAAGGCAGGGTGCGCGTTTCGCCGGGAATATTGGAGACGAACGTGATGGTCGCGCCAAACTCCCCTAACGAGCGTGCGAAGGCCAGCACTGTGCCGACAATAATCCCCGGCAGAGTCAGCGGTAGCGTAATAGTCATAAACACTCGCCAGCGGCTGGCCCCGAGGGTTCTCGCCGCTTGCTCCAGTTTGACATCCACCCCTTCCAGCGCCAGGCGAATGGCGCGCACCATCAGCGGGAAAGACATCACCGCCGCCGCCAGCACCGCCCCGCGCCAACTGAAGGCAAAGCTGATGCCGAACCAGTCATACAGCCAACTGCCAATAAACCCGCGCCGCCCCATGGCCACCAGCAGCAGATACCCCACCACCACCGGCGGCAACACCAGCGGTAAATGGAGAATACTGTCGAGCAGCGCCTTGCCGGGAAAGGTGCGCCGAACCAGCAGCCAGGAAAAAAAGATGCCAAAAGGCAAGCTCAAGGCCACCGCCAGGGAGGAGACTTTCAGGCTCAGCAGCACCGCCTGCCATTCGGGTTCGCTCAGAAACATCAGCGGGTGGTAAATCCGTAACGTTTAAAAATCGCGGACGCTTCCGGCCCTTTCAGGTAGTCATAGAAAGCGCTCACGGCCGCATTGCGATGACCATCGACAATCGCCAGCGGGTACTCGACTTTCTGATGCGAGGCCTCCGGGAAGGTGCCGACCACTTTAACCCCTTTGCTGGCCACGGCATCGGAGCCATAGACAATCCCCAGCGGCGCTTCGTTGCGCTCCACCAGGGCCAGCGCGCCGCGCACGTCTTCCGCCGGGGCAAGTTTCGGCGACAAGGTCTCCCAGGCGCCGAGTTTCTGCAGCGCCTCTTTAGCGTAGATGCCTGCCGGAACGTGCTGCGGATCGCCCATCGCCAGACGGCCTCCTTTCAGCAGGCTGGTCCAGTCGGTTTTCTCATCAATGGTAATCGCCCCCTGCGCGCTGGCTTTCGGCGCGACCACCACCAGGCTGTTGCCAAGCAGGGTGGCACGGGTTGCCGGGTCGATGGCCTTTTTGTCTGCGGCGTAATCCATCCATTTCTGATCGGCGGAGATAAACAGATCGGCTGGTGCGCCCGCTTCAATTTGCCGCGCCAGCGTCGACGACGAGGCAAACGACGACACGACATCGACGTTTTTCTCTTTCTTATACGCCTGGGCAATATCCTGCATCGCGTTGGTTAACGATGCGGCGGCGAAAACGGTCACTTTCCCCTCTGCCGCCTGCGCCTGACCCGCGACGCACAGCGTGAGTGATACCCCGATAACCCCGCGTAACCAAGAACCTGCCATCTGAATCTCCTGTCAATGCGTTATGTATTCGACAATATAACGATATGCAGAGCATTTTTATAGTGACACAGGACAATAAAACGAAGGGAAATGATACAGGAGGGAAATAGCACAGCGCCCGGTTAAACCGGGCGCCGGGAAATCAATGATTTTGCTGGCTGCGATCTTTGTGGCCTACGCCGGAGAAGAGGTTGAACACTTCGCCAAGACCGTAAATCAGTCCCAGGATGACCGCCATCACCACCGGTACCATGATGACCGCAAAAACCAGACTTTTCAAAAGCTCTAACATGGTTCACTCCAGATAGTATGATTTGCTGATTGTAACGGTTTCAGCCGAAAAAACACGCCCCATTTGTGCGGTGGGTAATGACAAAACCGCGCACAGAGGTTTTGCAAGCGGGTGACTATCGGTCACAATACCCTTTTTTGTCAGGAAACGATTATGCAGGCCGAAATTCTTCTTACCCTTAAGCTACAGCAGCGCCTGTTTGCCGATCCCCGGCGGATCGCCCTGCTCAAACAAATTGACCAGACCGGTTCGATAAGCCAGGGGGCCAAGCACGCGGGTATCAGCTACAAAAGCGCGTGGGATGCCATCAACGAGATGAACCAGCTCAGCGAACAACCGCTGGTGGATCGCGCCACCGGCGGTAAAGGCGGCGGCGGCGCAGTGCTGACCCGCTATGGGCAGCGGCTGATCCAGCTGTACGATCTGCTGGCGCAGATCCAGCAGAAAGCGTTTGATGTGCTCAGCGATGACGATGCCCTGCCGCTGGATAGCCTGCTGGCGGCCATCTCACGCTTTTCCCTGCAGACCAGCGCCCGCAACCAGTGGTTCGGCACCATTACCGGCCGCGATCGCCAGCAGGTGCAGCAGCACGTCGAGGTACTGCTGGCCGACGGGCAGACGCGCCTGACCGTCGCCATCACCGCACAAAGCGCTGAGAAACTGGGGCTCGATGAGGGCCAGGAGGTGCTGGT
This sequence comes from Klebsiella sp. PK18, assembly GCF_057784655.1. Taxonomy (NCBI): domain Bacteria; kingdom Pseudomonadati; phylum Pseudomonadota; class Gammaproteobacteria; order Enterobacterales; family Enterobacteriaceae; genus Klebsiella; species Klebsiella sp. PK18. The sequence continues at coordinate 3,843,571 of NZ_CM173493.1, forward strand.
CCTGCTGAAGGCGCCCTGGGTCGGCATCACCCTCGACCCCGCCGTGGCCCGCCAGGCCGATAACCAGTTGTCGGGTCGTATCAGCCATATCGAATGCGGGTCCGGGCAGTGCGAAGTACTGATGACGCTGGCCGACGGTCAGACCCTGTGCGCCACTCTGCCACAGGCGCAGACGTCTGGCCTGGCGGAAGGGACGGAGGCGATCGCTTACTTCAATGCCGATCGCATCATTCTCGCGACGTTATGCTGACCCCATTGACATTACGCGCCCGAAGTCGTATCCCTGATGCACATCGCTGCAAAAAATGGGATACATCATGTCATCATTGCAAATTTCGCAAGGCACGTTTCGCCTGAGCGATACAAAAACCTTAAAAATAGACCAGCTGAACCTGAGAGCGGGTCAAAGCTGGGCGTTTGTCGGTAGCAACGGCAGCGGCAAATCCGCCCTCGCGCGGGCTCTGGCTGGCGACCTGACCCTGCTCAGCGGCCAGCACGAAAGCCACTTCTCCCGCGTAACCCGCCTCTCCTTCGAGCAGTTGCAGAAGCTGGTCAGCGACGAGTGGCAGCGCAATAACACCGACCTGCTCAGCCCCGGCGAAGAAGACACCGGCCGCACCACCGCAGAGATTATCCAGGATGAGGTAAAAGATCCTGCCCGCTGCGCGCGCCTGGCCGAACAGTTTGGCATCAGCGCCCTGCTGGACCGCCGGTTTAAGTACCTGTCGACCGGGGAAACGCGTAAGACCCTGCTGTGTCAGGCCCTGATGACCGATCCGCAACTGCTGATCCTCGACGAACCTTTCGACGGCCTCGACGTCAACTCCCGCCAGCAGCTGGCTGCCCTGCTGGCCGACCTGCATCGCGCCGGCATCACCCTGGTGCTGGTCCTCAACCGCTTCGATGAGATCCCGGAGTTTGTACAATTCGCCGGCGTGCTGGCTGACTGCACCCTCAGCGAGACCGGCGAGAAGTCTTCCCTGCTGCAGCAGGCGCTGGTCGCCCAGCTGGCGCACAGTGAAAAACTGGACGGCATCACCCTGCCGGAGCCGGATGTTCCACCAGCCCGTCATGCGCTGGCAGACTCGGCGCCGCGTATCGTGCTCAATGACGGCGTGGTCTCCTACAACGATCGCCCGGTCATCAATCACCTCTCATGGACCGTGAACCCGGGCGAACACTGGCAGATCGTCGGCCCCAACGGCGCCGGTAAATCCACGCTGCTGAGCCTTATCACCGGCGATCATCCGCAGGGTTACAGCAACGATCTGACGCTCTTTGGCCGCCGTCGCGGCAGCGGTGAGACCATCTGGGATATTAAAAAGCATATCGGCTACGTCAGCAGCAGCCTGCATCTGGACTACCGGGTCAGCACCAACGTCCGCAACGTCATCCTGTCGGGCTATTTTGACTCTATCGGCATTTATCAGGCGGTCTCGGACAAGCAACACAAGCTGGTGCAACAGTGGCTGGATATTCTCGGCATTGATAAACGCACTGCCGACGCGCCGTTTCATAGCCTGTCGTGGGGCCAGCAGCGGCTGGCGCTTATCGTTCGCGCGCTGGTGAAGCATCCGACCCTGCTGATCCTCGATGAACCGCTGCAGGGGCTGGATCCCCTCAATCGCCAGCTGGTGCGTCGCTTTGTCGACGTGTTGATTGGCGAAGGGGCCACACAGCTGCTGTTTGTCTCGCACCATGCGGAAGATGCCCCGGACTGTATTACCCATCGCCTGGCGTTCGTTCCCAGTGGAGACGGTTACACTTATCAGCTCGGTCCTGTGGCCTGATGCCCCCTGCCGGGGGTCGAAAGATCCCTGGTATTTTTCAGAAAAATAGCGGAAAAATCACCTAACCATCTGTATTAAAAATAAAAAATTTGAATTTATGTCGTTTCACCATCAAGTGTAAACGATTCCACTAACTTGCCCTGTGTCACACTTTTCACTTCTTTGATATGCTATCTTCCTCATACACGATAAGCCGAATGGAGCGAATCATGAAAGTTCTGGTTACAGGTGGTAGCGGTTACATTGGAAGTCATACCTGCGTTCAACTGCTGCAGCAGGGACATGAGGTGGTGATCCTCGACAATCTCTGCAACAGCAAGCGCAGCGTACTGCCGGTGATTGAGCGTCTCGGCGGCAAAGAAGCCACCTTTATTGAAGGCGATATTCGTAACGAAGCGCTGATGACGGAGATCCTCCACGATCACGCCATTGAGGCGGTGATCCACTTCGCCGGGCTGAAAGCCGTCGGGGAGTCCGTCGCCAAGCCGCTGGAATATTACGATAATAACGTCACCGGCACACTGAAATTAGTTTCTGCCATGCGCGCCGCGGGCGTGAAGAACTTCATCTTTAGCTCCTCAGCTACCGTCTACGGCGACCAGCCGAAAATCCCATATGTCGAAAGCTTCCCGACCGGCACCCCGCAAAGCCCTTACGGCAAAAGCAAGCTGATGGTGGAGCAGATCCTGACCGACCTGCAGAAAGCCCAGCCGGAGTGGAGCATTGCCCTGCTGCGCTACTTCAACCCGGTCGGCGCCCACCCGTCGGGCGACATGGGGGAAGACCCGCAGGGGATCCCAAACAACCTGATGCCGTACATCGCCCAGGTCGCCGTTGGTCGTCGCGACTCGCTGGCCGTGTTTGGTAACGACTACCCGACCGAGGATGGCACCGGTGTGCGCGATTATATCCACGTGATGGATCTCGCCGATGGCCACGTCGCGGCCATGGAAAAACTGGCTGACAAAGCCGGGGTCCATATCTACAACCTTGGCGCCGGCGTCGGCAGCAGCGTGCTCGACGTGGTCAATGCTTTCAGCAAGGCCTGCGGCAAACCCATTAACTACCATTTCGCGCCGCGCCGCGATGGCGACCTCCCGGCCTACTGGGCGGATGCCGCCAAGGCCGACCGCGAGCTGAACTGGCGCGTGACGCGCAACCTGGACGAAATGGCGCAGGACACCTGGCACTGGCAGTCCCGCCATCCGCAGGGTTATCCAGACTAAGGAACCTTCATGAGCGTATTTAACCCCGTTGACCATCCACATCGTCGTTATAACCCGTTAACCGGGCAGTGGATTCTGGTTTCTCCGCATCGCGCCAAGCGCCCCTGGCAGGGGGCGCAGGAAACGCCGGCAAAACAGACCTTGCCAGCCCACGATCCGGACTGTTTCCTGTGCCCAGGTAATACCCGGGTCACCGGCGACACCAACCCGAATTACACCGGTACCTACGTGTTTACCAACGACTTTGCGGCCCTGATGACCGACACTCCGGACGCACCGGAGAGTGACGATCCGCTGATGCGCTGTCAGAGCGCGCGCGGCACCAGTCGGGTGATCTGCTTCTCGCCAGACCACAGCAAAACGCTGCCGGAACTGAGCCTTGAAGCGCTGGAAGGCGTGGTTAAAGCGTGGCAGGAACAGACCGCGGACCTCGGGAAACGCTACCCGTGGGTCCAGGTCTTTGAAAACAAAGGGGCAGCGATGGGCTGCTCCAACCCTCACCCGCATGGTCAGGTGTGGGCCAATAGCTTCCTGCCCAATGAAGCGGAACGGGAAGACCGTCTGCAGAAAGAGTATTACGCCGAACAGGGTCAGCCGATGCTGCTGGACTATGTTCAGCGCGAACTGGCCGACGGCAGCCGCACGGTGGTGGACACCGAGCACTGGCTGGCGGTCGTGCCCTACTGGGCCGCCTGGCCATTCGAAACGCTGCTGTTGCCGAAAGCGCACGTGCAGCGTATTACCGATCTCACCGACGCCCAGCGCAGCGATCTGGCGCTGGCGTTGAAAAAGCTGACCAGCCGTTACGACAACCTGTTCCAGTGCTCATTCCCCTACTCTATGGGCTGGCACGGCGCGCCGTTTAACGACGAAGACCATCACCACTGGCAGCTGCATGCCCACTTTTATCCGCCGCTGCTGCGCTCCGCGACGGTCCGCAAGTTTATGGTTGGCTATGAAATGCTGGCCGAAACCCAGCGCGATCTGACCGCCGAGCAAGCTGCCGAACGACTGCGTGCCGTCAGCGACGTCCATTTTCGTGAATCCGGAGTGTAATGATGAGTCTGAAAGAGAAAACCCAAACCCTGTTTGCTGACGCCTTCGGTTATCCGGCCAGCCATGTCATTCAGGCGCCAGGCCGCGTCAACCTGATCGGCGAGCATACCGATTACAACGACGGTTTTGTGCTGCCCTGCGCCATCGACTACCAGACGGTGATCAGCTGTGCGCCGCGCGACGATCGTACGGTGCGGGTGATTGCCGCCGATTACGACAATCAGACCGATGAGTTCTCTCTCGACGCGCCGATTATCAGCCACGACACCCAGCAGTGGTCGAACTATGTCCGCGGCGTGGTAAAGCATCTGCAGCAGCGGAACAGCCACTTTGGCGGCGCGGATCTGGTGATCAGCGGCAATGTACCGCAGGGCGCGGGATTAAGTTCCTCAGCCTCGCTGGAAGTCGCCGTCGGGACCGTTTTCCAGCAGCTGTATCATCTGCCGCTGGATGGCGCGCAAATTGCGCTGAACGGCCAGGAGGCGGAAAACCAGTTCGTCGGCTGCAACTGCGGCATCATGGATCAGCTGATTTCGGCGCTGGGTAAAAAAGACCACGCGCTGCTGATCGACTGCCGTTCGCTGGGCACCAAAGCCGTCTCGATGCCGAAAGGCGTGGCGGTGGTGATCATCAACAGCAACTTTAAGCGCACCCTCGTCGGCAGCGAGTACAACACCCGTCGTGAACAGTGCGAAACCGGCGCGCGCTTCTTCCAGCAGCCCGCCCTGCGCGATGTTACCCTCGAGCAATTTAACGCCGTCGCCCATGAGCTGGATCCGGTCGTCGCGAAGCGCGTACGCCATGTGCTGACGGAGAATGCCCGCACCGTGGAAGCCGCCAGCGCCCTCGAAAAAGGCGACCTGAAGCGGATGGGTGAGCTGATGGCCGAATCCCATGCCTCGATGCGCGATGATTTCGAGATCACCGTCCCGCAGATCGACACTCTGGTGGAGATCGTTAAGGCCGCGATCGGTGATAAAGGCGGCGTACGCATGACCGGCGGCGGCTTTGGCGGCTGCGTGGTAGCGCTGGTCCCGGAAGATCTGGTCGATACCGTTCAGCAGGCCGTTGCTAAAACGTATGAAGCGAAAACCGGTATTAAAGAGACATTCTATGTCTGCAAACCGTCACAGGGGGCAGGCCAATGGTAACGCAAACCACCGCGCTGGCGCCGGACGGCCAGCCCTGGCAGCAGGTGACCCTGCGCAATAAGGCGGGGATGACCGTTACCGTGGCGGATTGGGGCGCGACGCTGCTCAGCGCCGAGGTGCCGCTGGCTGATGGCAGCCTGCGTCATCCGCTGCTGGGCTGTGCGAAGCTGGAGGACTATGCCCGCCAGGCCGCGTTTCTTGGCGCCTCGGTAGGCCGCTACGCCAACCGTATCGGCAATAGCCGCTTCCCGCTTGACGGCCAGCTCGTCAACGTCACGCCGTCAAACGACGCGGGCCACCAGCTCCACGGCGGCCCGGAAGGGTTTGATAAGCGCCGCTGGCGCATTGTCCGCGCCGACGAGCAGGAAGTGCTGTTCGCTCTGACCTCGCCCGATGGCGATCAAGGCTTCCCCGGCACTCTGCAGGCCACCGCGCACTATCGTCTGACCGACGATAACCGCATCGCGATTACCTATCGCGCCACCGTGGACCAACCCTGCCCGGTGAACATGACCAATCACGTCTATTTCAACCTCGACGGTGACCAGCGCGACGTGCGCCAGCACCAGTTGCAGATCCTCGCCCAGAGGTATCTGCCGGTGGAAAGCGACGGTATCCCGGGTGGTGAACTCAAAGATGTTGCTAACACCAGCTTTGATTTCCGCCAGCCGAAAACCATCGCCGCCGACTTCCTCGCCGACGCCGATCAGCAAAAGGTGAAGGGATACGATCATGCCTTCCTGCTGGATGCCAAAGGCGACGCCAGCCAGCCTGCGGCGCAGGTCTGGTCGCAGGACGGCAAGCTGCAGATGACGGTCTATACCTCCGCTCCGGCGCTGCAGTTTTACTCCGGCAACTATCTCGGCGGCACCCCGTCGCAGACGACGGAGCCCTACGCCGACTGGCAGGGGCTGGCGCTGGAGAGCGAATTCCTGCCGGATTCGCCGAATCATCCGGAATGGCCGCAGCCGGACTGTGTGTTACGTCCGGGCCAGGAGTACGTCAGCCTGACGGAATATCAGTTTATCGCCTGTTAATCGCCAGCGCCCTCCGCCGGGGGCGCTGTTTTTCGTCCCCGCCCTCCTCTCTGCCGCCTCTTTTTTCAGCAACCTGCTCTATTTTCCGTCACCAAAGGACAAAAAAATAACCTGTGTTTTACAAGCACCTTACACTGAGCCACTATTTTCGCTATGGTTAGGGATAAGCATTGCCGTGAGCCAAATCACGGCAATATAATGAGAATAGTTATCAATCAATAACACATACACCAACATATTCAGCGCACCGTTCGCGGCGCGAGGGATGGCGTGTAGAGAGGAGTAAGAGAATGGCTGTAACTAAGCTGGTACTGGTTCGTCATGGCGAAAGCCAGTGGAACAACGAAAACCGCTTCACCGGTTGGTACGACGTTGATCTGTCCGAGAAAGGCGTTAGCGAAGCGAAAGCGGCAGGTAAACTGCTGAAGGCTGAAGGCTTCAGCTTTGATTTTGCTTATACCTCCGTGCTGAAACGTGCCATCCACACCCTGTGGAACGTGCTGGACGAACTGGATCAGGCCTGGCTGCCGGTTGAGAAATCCTGGAAGCTGAACGAGCGTCATTACGGCGCGCTGCAGGGCCTGAACAAAGCGGAAACCGCTGAGAAATACGGTGACGAGCAGGTTAAACAGTGGCGTCGCGGCTTCGCTGTCACTCCGCCGGAGCTGACCAAAGACGACGAGCGCTACCCGGGCCACGATCCGCGCTATGCAAAACTGACCGACGCCGAACTGCCGACCACTGAAAGCCTGGCGCTGACCATCGACCGCGTCGTGCCTTACTGGAACGAAACCATTCTGCCGCGCCTGAAAAGCGGTGAGCGCGTGATCATCGCCGCTCACGGTAACTCCCTGCGCGCGCTGGTGAAATACCTCGACAACATGGGCGAAGACGAGATCCTCGAACTGAACATCCCGACCGGCGTACCGCTGGTGTATGAGTTCGATGAAAACTTCAAGCCGATCAAACATTACTATCTGGGCAATGCGGAAGAGATCGCGGCGAAAGCGGCTGCCGTCGCCAACCAGGGTAAAGCGAAGTAATTCCTCCCGGTAAAAACAAAAAAGCGTGGAAATCTCCACGCTTTTTTTATTGCCTGCGCCAGCGCAGATTCGCTTAGCCGCGGCGGGTTTTCACCGCTTCCGCCAGCTGACGCAGGATCGTTTCGGTATCCTCCCAGCCGATGCAGGCGTCGGTGACGCTCTTGCCGTAGGTCAGCGGTTCACCGCTCTCGAGGCTCTGGTTGCCTTCCACCAGATGGCTTTCAATCATCACGCCCATGATCGCCCGCTCACCGCCGGCAATCTGCTGGCATACGTCCGCGCCCACTTCCATCTGCTTCTTGAACTGCTTGCTGGAGTTGGCATGGCTGAAGTCGATCATCACCTGAGCCGGCAGGCCCGCTTTCGCCAGGCCGATCTTCACATCCGCCACGTGCTTCGCGCTGTAGTTCGGCTCTTTGCCGCCGCGCAGAATAATATGGCAGTCGCCGTTACCGCTGGTATTCACGATAGCGGAGTGGCCCCACTTAGTGACCGACAGGAAACAGTGCGGTGCGCCAGCGGCGTTAATCGCGTCGATAGCCACCTTGATGGTGCCATCGGTACCATTCTTAAAGCCCACCGGGCAGGAGAGTCCGGAGGCGAGTTCACGGTGCACCTGGGATTCGGTGGTACGCGCCCCAATGGCGCCCCAGCTCATCAGATCGGCGACATACTGCGGGGTGATCATATCGAGGAATTCCCCCGCCGCCGGCAGGCCGCTGTCGTTAATGTCCAGCAGCAGTTTGCGCGCGATGCGCAACCCGTCGTTGATGCGGAAGCTGTTATCCATATGGGGATCGTTGATAAGCCCTTTCCAGCCGACGGTGGTGCGCGGTTTTTCAAAATAGACCCGCATGACGATCTCGAGCTCGCCCTTCAATGCCTCGCGCAGGGGCAGCAGACGGGAAGCGTACTCTTTCGCCGCTGCCGGATCGTGAATCGAACAGGGCCCAATCACTACCAGCAGACGGTCATCGTCGCCCTTGAGGATCTGATGGATCGCTTTGCGAGCATGTGCAACGGTATTTGCAGCATTTTCGGTAGCAGGGAATTTTTCCAGGAGCGCAACGGGAGGTAATAATTCGTTGATCTCTTTAATGCGTAAATCGTCGTTCTGATAATTCATCTTCTTTCCAGCGTTGCCATACTTATTCAATGAAATGCAATCCCTCCAATCTATCTCTTCGCCGAAAAAGTGTAAACGTGATTTTACAGTAGTGATGGAATAATCCTGGAAATAGGCAAAAATACGCCATAAAGTAGCGAAACCAAGCTCATGCACTACAATAATTAACTGTTAAAGCTAATTAAGTCTTACGTTTCAGGATTATATAGTGACACTGCGATCGTCTGCGGAGTCTTTAACCATAGCGAGTCAGATCCCTGGCACACTCACCGCGGGAAGCGCATTTCCCCTTCCCGGTTTAACAGGAGTATCCGATGAATATGAAAAAACTGACGACCCTTTTGCTCACCGCCACCTTAGGTCTTGCCAGCGGCGCGGCCCTGGCGGCAGACACCGGCGCCCAGTCCAATAATGGCCAGGCCAACTCTTCCGCGGATGCCGGTCAGGTGGCGCCGGATGCCCGTGAGAACATGGCGCCAAACAATGTGGACAATAACCAGATTAATTCTGGCTCTGGCGGCACCATGCTCCATCCTGATGGCTCGACGATGAGCCAGGACAATATGTCGAGCGATGAAGTGCATAAAAACTCGATGTGTAAAGACGGCCGCTGTCCGGACACCGGTAAGAAACTGGACAATGGCGGCAGCATGAACCACGATAACAGCAAAACCGACGGTACCACCCAGTAAGTGATACGCTGGGAACAAACGAAGAAAAGGCGAGCCAGGCTCGCCTTTTCTTCGTTTGTTATCGCTCTCTGTTTATGATGTCATAGCGTAATAATGATAACTATCAAGGGACGACACGATGGCCCACCCGCATTCGCACTCCCCTGCCCAGGCTCCGGACAGCAGTAACGCTCGCCGGCTGCGATGGGCGTTTATCGTCACCGCCGGTTTTATGTTGATTGAAGCCGTCGGCGGCGCAATCTCCGGCTCACTGGCCCTGCTGGCAGATGCCGGCCATATGCTCACCGACTCTGCCGCCCTGCTGTTTGCGCTGCTGGCGGTTCGCTTCGCCAGTCGCCCACCGAATACCCGCCATACCTTTGGCTGGTTGCGTTTGACCACCCTCGCGGCGTTTCTCAATGCCATTGCCCTGGTGGTGATTACCATTTTGATTGTCTGGGAGGCCATTCAGCGCTTCCAGCATCCGCAGCCGGTGGCCGGCGTGACGATGATGGTGATTGCGGTCGCCGGCCTGCTGGCCAACGTGCTGGCCTTCTGGATCCTGCATCGGGGGAGTGAAGAGCAGAATCTCAACGTGCGCGCTGCGGCGCTACACGTGCTGGGCGACCTGCTGGGCTCGGTCGGCGCGATCGTGGCGGCCGTGGTGATCCTCACCACCGGCTGGACGCCTGTCGATCCGATCCTTTCCGTACTGGTTTCCTGCCTGGTATTACGTAGCGCCTGGCGATTACTGAAGGAGAGTCTGAATGAACTGCTGGAAGGCGCGCCGCGTTCGCTGGATGTGGCGGCCCTGCAGCGGGATATCCGTCGCTCTATCCCGGAGGTACGCGATGTTCACCACGTCCACGTCTGGCTGGTGGGGGAAAAACCGGTGATGACGCTCCATGTTCAGGTGGTCCCGCCGTACGATCATGATGCGTTACTCAACCGTATCCTGCATTTCCTGGAACATAAATATGAAATTGAGCATGCCACGGTGCAGATGGAGTACCAGCCCTGCAGCGGCCCGGAGTGCCATCTCAACACGATGCACGCCGGGCACGATCATCACCACCACCATTAGCCAGAAAACGCGTGAGAACCTCGCTCACGCGCGCTGTTTATCCACATCCGGCTGCCGTTCAGCGCAATGAACGTCAGCAAGAGGTATTCCAGCGACATGGCATAGACGCCCTGGCGGGCAAAAATCACCACGCTTATCACGTTGACAATCACCCACAGCAGCCAGTTCTCGACATACTTGCGGGTCATTAAGATCATCGCCACCACCGACAGCACCGTCATGCAGGAGTCCCAGAACGGGAAGGCATCCGGCTGCAGCACCGGCATGGAGACCTGCAGACCCAGCGCTTGCATCAGGCTGACCGCGATCCGCGTCAGGAAAGCAAAAAACGGGTTGATAAACAGGGTCAGCAAGCCGATCGCCACCACGCAGGCCGCCAGCCAGCCCAGCGCTTTGCTGCGCGGCAGCCAGCGGATCTGCAGCTCAGCCTCATGGTTGCTGCTTTGTCGCGACCAGGCATACCAGCCGTAAACGTTAGCGGCAAAGAAGAACAGCTGCAGCAGCAGGCTGGCATACAGCTGGATCTGAAAGAAGATGATGGCGAACAGCGTGACGTTGACCAGCCCGAAAGCATAGTTACTGATCTTCTCCAGGCTCGCCAGCCAGATGCACAGCAGCCCGGCGATGGTCCCCACGGCCTCTATCCAGGAGAGATCGTACCCCCCGGCGCCGATGGGTATATGTACTAAGATATTCTGCGTGCTAAAAAAATCCATTTCATCCCCTCAGCGTCTTGCGACGCGACAATACGTTATCCCCGTAGTGTAGCCGCAAAATCCAGCATCCGGTTAAGCGGAATCAATGCCCCGGTGCGCAGCGCTTCGTCGACGTGGATTTCGTGTTCAGCGCCGCCCTGTTCGAGTCCCTCGGCAATGGCTTTCAGGCCGTTCATCGCCATCCACGGGCAGTGCGCGCAGCTGCGGCAGGTCGCCCCTTCGCCGGCAGTGGGCGCTTCCAGCAGCGTTTTCTCCGGTACCGCCTGCTGCATTTTATAGAAGATACCGCGATCGGTGGCCACGATCAGCTGGCGCTGGGGCAAGCTTTTCGCCGCCGCAATCAGCTGGCTGGTGGATCCCACGGCATCCGCCATCTCGACGATCGCCTGCGGCGATTCAGGATGGACCAGTACAGCAGCTTCAGGATAGAGGGCCTTCATACGCGTCAGTGCCTGGGTTTTAAACTCATCGTGCACGATGCACGCCCCCTGCCAGCACAGCACGTCTGCGCCGGTCTGACGCTGGACATAGCGGCCAAGGTGGCGGTCCGGCGCCCAGAGGATCTTTTGACCCAGGCTGTCCAGATGATCAATGAGTTCCACGGCGATACTGGAGGTAACCACCCAGTCAGCGCGGGCCTTCACCGCGGCGGACGTATTGGCATAAACCACCACGGTGCGATCGGGATGGGCATCGCAGAAGGCGTTGAATTCCTCAATCGGACAGCCCAGATCCAGCGAACACTCCGCGTTCAGGGTCGGCATCAGAATGGTCTTTTCCGGGCTGAGGATTTTGGCGGTTTCCCCCATAAAACGCACCCCGGCGACCAGCAGCGTGGAGGCCGAATGACGGGCGCCAAAACGCGCCATCTCCAGCGAGTCGGCGATACAGCCGCCGGTTTCTTCCGCCAGTTGTTGAATTTCAGGATCGGTGTAGTAATGCGCCACCATCACGGCGTCGCGCTCGCGCAACAGGCGCTTGATTTTTTCGCGATAAAACTGCTTTTCGTCGACGGTCAGCGGTTGTGGTTTCGCTGGGAAAGGATAAATCGCCGTTTCAGGATCAAACATTACGCTCATCATGCAATCTCGTTTTACTGGCTTAACTCTAAGACCGTCACTATGGCCTGTCTGCGCCTTAACACGGTCATGGTGTTTTATATGCTAAACAAGATAGCGGATTACGAGCAAAAAGTCGTGATGAATTTTGTACATCAGCCCGTATGCCGCGGACGATGCTACACATCTGCCCAAACGACCGGTTCGTACCCTGTGTAGCCACGGTAAGCGCAGCGTGACCGTGGAGTCATGCTGAAGTCGAATTTTGGAGTATGGCGGATAGCAAAAAGGCGCCTTTAGGGCGCCTTTTTACATTGGTGGGTCGTGCAGGATTCGAACCTGCGACCAATTGATTAAAAGTCAACTGCTCTACCAACTGAGCTAACGACCCCTTGCGGGATTTTGCTACTGTAATCATTCAGGATGGTGGGTCGTGCAGGATTCGAACCTGCGACCAATTGATTAAAAGTCAACTGCTCTACCAACTGAGCTAACGACCCGCTCTGGTACTACCTGAATAATTTCACTCGACACCAATATTGAAATTGGTGGGTCGTGCAGGATGACTCGGCTTCGCCTCGCCCTTCGGGCCATTGCTGACGCAACGTTATCCTTCACGTTCAACATTTGAGTTAAATGCTGAAATTGGTGGGTCGTGCAGGATTCGAACCTGCGACCAATTGATTAAAAGTCAACTGCTCTACCAACTGAGCTAACGACCCGAGTGGTGGGTGATGACGGGATCGAACCGCCGACCCCCTCCTTGTAAGGGAGGTGCTCTCCCAGCTGAGCTAATCACCCGAAACTGCGCTGGATACTACCGATACTGCGTCCACCGGTCCCATCATTAAAATGGTGGGTCGTGCAGGATTCGAACCTGCGACCAATTGATTAAAAGTCAACTGCTCTACCAACTGAGCTAACGACCCGGTGGTGGGTGATGACGGGATCGAACCGCCGACCCCCTCCTTGTAAGGGAGGTGCTCTCCCAGCTGAGCTAATCACCCGATACTGCGCTGGATACTGCTAAGTGGTGGGTCGTGCAGGATGACTCGGCTTCGCCTCGCCCTATGGCGCCGTTGCTGTCGCAACGTTATCCTTCACGTTTTACTATCGCGTTCCACCAGAACGATTGGTGGGTCGTGCAGGATTCGAACCTGCGACCAATTGATTAAAAGTCAACTGCTCTACCAACTGAGCTAACGACCCACTCTGGCATCGCTTTGGGCTTGTTTGATATCCCTTGGCAACGGCGGCATATATTACTGATTTCAGAATTCAGCGCAACTAAAATTTCGATAAAGATCACTTAACTGCTGGTGATTCAGGCGACAAGACCAGAAATAACGCGATTTCTGGTCATGCCGTAATCAACCAAGAGCATTAAGACGTTTTTGCGCTTGTTTCGCACCGTCGGTGCCGGGGAATTTACTGATCACCTGCTGGTAAACCGCTTTCGCTTTCGCGGTATCACCCTTGTCCTGCATGATCACGCCGACCTTAAACATGGCGTCAGGCGCTTTTGGCGATTTCGGGTAGTTCTTCACCACCGAGGCGAAGTAAAACGCCGCATCGTCTTTTTTCCCCTTATTGTAATTCAACTGTCCGAGCCAATAGTTGGCGTTCGGCTGATAAGTTGAATCCGGGTACTTTTTAACGAAGTTCTGAAACGCCACCATTGCGTCATCCTGGCGTGAAGCATCCTTCACCAGGGCAATGGCCGCATTGTAATCGGTGTTCGCATCGCCGGTCATCGCCGGGGCGCCTGACGAGGCCGCTGGCGCTGCGCTGGTAGCAGCCGCGCTCTGATCGCCGGAAGACGATGGAGCCTGCGTACCTGATGCTGCCGCTGCGCCGCCGCCACCGCTGCTCAGACTATCTATCTGCAGCAGAATCTGCTTCTGGCGCTCAACGATCTGATTCAGCTGATATTGGTTCTCCTGGATCTGGCCACGGAGAGAATCAATGTCAGTCTGGTTATCAGAGAGTTGTTGCTGGAGTTGGGTTAAAAGCTGGCTGTGAGCATTGGAAATACGCTCGAGTTGAGTGACGCGGTCTTCGACCGAGCCTGAGCCGACACTACTGATTGGCGCCTGAGCAAAAGCGGCCCAGGGGGCCGCTATGCCAACCAGTAACGACAGACTCAATAAATGATGTCTGAAGTTACTGCTCATGCAATTCTCTTAGTAAACCAGTACGGCGCGACGGTTTTTGGCATATGCCGCTTCGTCATGACCCAGTACTGCTGGTTTTTCTTTACCGTAAGAAACGATGGAGATCTGATCGGCAGAAACACCTTTGCCCTGCAGATACATCTTAACGGCGTTAGCACGACGCTCACCCAGAGCGATGTTGTATTCCGGCGTACCGCGCTCATCCGCGTGACCTTCTACAGTCACTTTGTAGGACGGGTTGCTGCGCAGGAAGTTCGCATGCGCGTCCAGCATGGCAGCGAAGTCAGAACGGATATCGTACTTGTCCAGATCGAAGTAAACGATGTTGTTCTGTTGCAGCTGCTGCATCTGCAGACGAGCTTGCTCTTCAGAAGACATGTTGCCGCCGTTACCGTTAGCGTCCATACCAGTGCCGGCACCCAGCATGCCTTCACCGCTCTGGTCGTTGCTGGCGTTCTTGTTAGAAGAACATGCCGCGATTGCCATAACCGGCAGAGCGATCATCAGCCCTTTCAGCACTTTGTTCAGTTGCATTTCTTTGATTCCTTTAATAATCAATTATTTATTATCACAGATACGGCGACCAGGCAGGCGATTTTACCTGTCCATCAGTTGCCGGAAGACGCGCTTTGAAACGCCCATCTGTAGAAACCAGATTCAGCACGGATCCCATCCCCTGAGAAGAGCTGTAGATTACCATAGTGCCGTTAGGTGCCAGACTTGGCGTTTCGTCTAAAAACGTTGATGACAGAACCTGTACACCACCCGCTTCCAGATCTTGTTTGGCAATGTGCTGCTGACCGCCGGCCGAGCTGACCATTACCATGGTTTTACCATCCGCGCTCACGTCGGCGTCCTGGTTCTGTGAACCTTCCCAGGTGATACGCTGCGGCGTGCCGCCATTGATGTTGACTTTATACACCTGCGGACGACCGGCCTGGTCAGAGGTGAAGGCCAGGTTCTGGCTGTCCGGGAACCAGCTTGGTTCGGTGTTGTTGCTGCGACCGTTAGTCACCTGACGAATCTGACCGGAGCCCAGATCCATCACGTACAGGTTCAGGCTACCGGTTTTCGACAGCGCGAAGGCCAACTTAGAGCCATCCGGAGAGAACGCCGGCGCGCCGTTGTGCTGCGGGAAGGAGGCGATCTGACGCACAGCGCCGTTCGCCAGGGTCTGAACCACCAGCGCAGAACGACCACTTTCAAAAGTCACGTAAGCCAGTTTAGAACCGTCCGGAGACCAGGCCGGGGACATCAGCGGCTGGGAGGAACGGTGAACAAGGAACTGGTTGTAACCATCGTAGTCGGACACGCGCAGTTCATAAGGGAACTGGCCGCCGTTTTTCTGCACCACGTAGGCGATACGGGTACGGAAGGCGCCCTTGATGCCGGTCAGCTTCTCAAATACCGCGTCGCTGGCAGCGTGCGCTGCGTAGCGCAGGTACTGTTTAGTGACTTTAAAAGAGCCTTGCGCCAGCGTTGTACCCGGCGCACCGCCGGTATCCACCAGCTGATATGCTACCTGATAAGAACCATCCGGGTTTGACGTGACCTGACCGACGACCACGGCGTCGATACCCAGCGCAGACCAGGCAGCAGGCTGCACTTCCTGGGCACTGGTCGGCTGCTGCGGCAGACGCGAGCGATCCAGCGGGTTGAATTTACCACTGTTGCGCAGGTCAGCTGCCACGATACCGCCAACATCTTCAGGCGCAGCGCCCTGGCCGGCCCACTGGAACGGTACCACGCCGATAGGGCGTGCCGAGTCCACCCCCTGGGTGATCTCGATACGTACTTCTGCGTGCAGCACCGCCGCCCACAGCATTAAAAAACCAAATGCTACTCGTAATGCCTGCTTCATCATATCTCCCTTATCCGGGCGGAAAGCCCACGATAATTTAGCAGAATGTTAACAAACTCAAATATACAAAACTACCAAAACCCTGTGACTACCATAGATTGTTTTTCCCCGTTTGCACGGGGAAAAATATCACTGAGGTTTGAAGTCCAGTGGCGCATTTTTGAAGACTTCATATACTGCCTGGCTAGGTGGTTTCGGGAACTTAGCCTGCCGGGCTGCGGCAAGAGCGGCCTGGCACAGAGCAGGATCACCACCTTCGGACTGTATATTTAACAACAGGCCGTCAGGAGCAAGTTTGATACGCAAGGTACATGTTTTGCCTGCATAGGACGATGCGTCATAAAACTTACTTTCAATCGCCGACTTTATCTGCCCGGCATAGTTATTGATATCAGCCCCCGAGGCACTGTTTTTAGTATTACCACTCCCGGCAGCAGAGGCATTGTTTCCTTTGGCTCCTCCGCCTGTTTTAGGCGCATTCTTACCCGAACTCAGATCGCCAAGCAGGTCGTCAACGCCGTCCGCTTCTTTCGCGGCAGCCGCTTTCTTCGCTGCCGCCGCTTTTGCTGCTGCCGCTTTGGCCGCTTTATCGGCCGCTGCCTTCTCAGCCGCAGCCGCTTTGGCTGCCGCCGCTTTTTCAGCTGCGGCGGCTTTTTCGGCGGCGGCCTTCTCTGCGGCCGCTTTTTGGGCGGCAGCTTTCTCAGCGGCTTTTTCGGCGGCTTTTTCTGCTGCCGCTTTTTCAGCCGCAGCTTGCTTAGCCGCTTCCTGCTGGGCCTTCTTCTCTGCTTCCTGCTGCGCTTTCTTCGCCGCTGCCGCTTCCGCTTTCTTCTGCGCTTCTGCTGCGGCTTTCGCCGCTTCGGCTTCCGCCTGTTTCTTCGCATCGGCTGCCGCTTTTGCGGCGGCGGCATCGGCCTGTTTCTTCGCGTCAGCGGCGGCTTTAGCCGCTGCCAGCTCAGCCGCTTTTGCCTGGGCATCCGCCTTCGCTTTTGCGTCGGCAGCCGCTTTGGCAGCCGCTTCCTGCGCTTCTTTAGCCTGCGCATCCGCTTTGGCTTTCGCCGCCGCGGCAGCCTTGGCAGCCGCTTCCTCAGCCTGCTTCTGCTGTTCCTTCGCTTCTTTCGCCGCTTCCTGCGCCTGCAGCCGTTCCTGTTCGAGCTGTTTCAGCCGTTCCTGTTCCGCTGCCTGTTTCTCACGTAACTCTTCCGCCTGCTGCTGCGCCTGTTTTTCACGCTGCTCAGCGGCGCGACGTGCGCTGGCCTGCTGCTGTTGCTGACGGTTATAGTTATTTACCACCGCCCCCGGATCGACCATGACGGCATCAATGGACGATCCCCCGCCGCCGCCGGCAGAGGCATCCAGATGCTCGTCAAACGAACTCCAGATCAGCAGCGCGATCAGAATGATGTGCAGCGCGACTGAAATGATGATCGCTCGTTTAAGCTTGTCGTTTTGTTCGGTTGCCTTTGACACTATCGGTTCCCAAAAACTGTTCGCCTGTACCCGCGATGCACGCCGACGGCGAGCGATACTCACCATCGGACGCCACGCGGACGCACATACCTGAAGCGATTAAATAGGTTTGGTCATCAAGCCGACCGATTTAACCCCTGCACTATGCAACAGGTTCAGCGCTTTAATAATTTCATCGTAAGGGACGTCTTTCGCACCGCCGATCAGGAATACCGTTTTCTCATTGGCTTCAAGACGACGCTTCGCTTCGGCAATCACCTGCTCCGGCGGCAGCTGGGACAGCGTCTCCTGCCCCACTTTCACGCTGTACTGCCCTACCCCGGAGACTTCCACAATCACCGGCGGATCGTCATTGCTTTTCACCGCTTGCGATTCCGTGGCGTCCGGCAGATCGACTTCCACGCTCTGCGTAATGATAGGCGCCGTTGCCATAAAGATCAGCAGCAGTACCAGCAGGACATCCAGCAGCGGAACGATGTTGATCTCGGACTTCAGTTCGCGACGTCCGCGTCCACGTGCTCTGGCCATGGCTTACCCCTTATTGCTTTCGCTGGTGGTAAAGGCCTGACGGTGCAGAATAGCGGTGAACTCTTCCATAAAGTTGTCGTAGTTCAGTTCAAGCTTGTTCACGCGCTGGTTCAGGCGGTTGTACGCCATGACCGCCGGGATCGCGGCGAACAGACCGATCGCGGTGGCGATCAGCGCTTCGGCGATACCTGGCGCCACCATCTGCAGGGTGGCCTGCTTCACCGCGCCAAGGGCGATAAAGGCATGCATAATCCCCCAGACAGTACCGAACAGACCGATATACGGGCTGATGGAGCCTACGGTGCCGAGGAACGGGATATGGGTTTCCAGCGTTTCCAGCTCGCGGTTCATCGAAATACGCATCGCGCGCGATGCCCCTTCGACAATCGCTTCCGGCGCATGGCTGTTGGCCCGATGCAGGCGCGCAAATTCTTTGAAACCGCTGTAGAAGATTTGTTCCGAACCGGTCAGGTTATCGCGACGCCCCTGGCTCTCCTGGTACAAACGGGACAGCTCGATCCCGGACCAGAATTTGTCCTCGAACGCTTCAGCTTCACGCGCGGCCGAGTTAAGGATACGCGTTCTCTGAATAATGATAGCCCAGGAAGCGATAGAAAAACCAATCAAAATCAACATGATAAGTTTAACCAGAAGGCTCGCCTTCAGGAACAAATCAAGGATATTCATGTCAGTCACTGCTTAAACTCCGCGACAATAGACTTGGGAAGCGCACGTGGCTTCATTAAGAGTGGATCAACGCACACAATGAGAACCTCAGCTTCGTTTAACACTGTATTCTCGGCGTTGACGATTCGCTGCGTGAAAACCAAAGAGGTGCCGCGCATCGAGGTAATTTCCGTCTGGACTTCGAGCATGTCGTCGAGTCTGGCGGGGGCAAAATACTCCAGCGTCATTTTGCGAACCACGAAGGCAACGCGTTCAGCCAACAGCACCTGTTGACTAAAGTGATGGTGGCGCAGCATCTCTGTGCGTGCTCTTTCATAAAAAGCGACGTAACTGGCGTGGTAAACCACACCACCGGCGTCGGTATCTTCGTAGTAGACCCGAACCGGCCATCGAAACAGCGTTGTATTCACTTTACATCCCGGTAATGCAAAAAAAGGTTAGAGCTTTCAAACTTCGCTACTATACGCGCGGGAAAGGTGGTTTGGAATGGGGGAAAGTAAACGGGGCGTAAATTTTTATGGGCTTATGCAAGCCCATACCATTAACAGAGATCTCTTATTCAAAAGAAGAAAAAGAAGAGACCCAAAGCGAGCACGATATCAGCGATAAGCGGACAAAAAATCCCCTGCCAGTGAACGGCACGCGGACGGAAGCCCACGCCGTGAATAACGCCGCTGCAAACCGCCCACATCAGCAAGAAACCATGCCAGATTTCCAGCTCGCTGGTCTTCGCCGCAAAGCGCGACGGATCCCAGAAGATGCAGCCGGCCAGCAGCAGCGCCATCAATAAGGAAAGCGCCCTTAACGGGCGCTTGTCCATTATCGCATACATATACTTTATCATTCACGTCGCCTCTTTGTTGGCTACGTCTGCTTACCCCAGTCACTTACTGGTGTAAGCTCCTGGGGATTCACAGACTTGCCGCCTCGATGCAATCCGAATGATTTCGTATATCGCATCACGATAATACTCATCAGTGTTCTTCTTTACCTGCTTTGGTGGCTTCCACGTGCTCAAGCGCCAGCGCGGTAATCACCCCAAAGGCACAGGCAAGAAGCGTTCCCAAAATCCATGCGAAGTACCACATATATAGCTCCTTACCTTAGTACAGCGAGTGGGTGTTCTTTTCGATGTCTTCGCGCGTAATGCGGCCGAACATCTTCCAGTAACACCAGCTGGTGTAGGCCAGAATGATCGGCACGAAGACAATCGCCACGTAGGTCATCAGGTTCAGCGTCCGCTGACTGGAGGTCGCGTCCCACATCGTCAGGCTGGCGTTCAGCATGGTGCTGGACGGCATGATGAACGGGAACATCGCAATACCGGCGGTCAGAATGATGCAGGCCAGGGTCAGCGAGGAGAACAGGAATGCCCACGCGCCTTTATCCGCTTTAGTCGAGACGACGGTCAGCAGCGGCAGCACCACGCCCAGGGCAGGAACGGCCCACAGCGCTGGCATGTTATTAAAGTTCACCATCCATGCACCGGCCTCACGCACGACTTCTTTAGTCAGCGGGTTAGACGGGCCGCTATGATCCATTACTGATTTCACCACATAGCCGTCGATGCCGTAGTAGACCCACACACCCGCCAGCGCGAAGCAGACCAGCGTCACCAGCGCCGCCACCGTGGAAACGGTGCGGGTACGCAGGTGCAGTTCGCCTACGGTACGCATCTGCAGGTAGGTGGCACCCTGAGTCAGGATCATCGCCACGCTGACGATACCGGCCAGCAGACCAAACGGGTTCAGCAGCTGGAAGAAGTTTCCGGTATAGAACAGACGCAGGTATTCATCGACGTGGAACGGCACGCCCTGCAACAGGTTGCCGAAGGCCACACCAATCACCAGCGGCGGTACGAAGCTACCGATGAAGATGCCCCAGTCCCACATGTTGCGCCAGCGGGTGTCCTCGATCTTGGAACGGTAGTCAAAACCGACCGGACGGAAGAACAGCGAAGCCAGCACCAGAATCATCGCCACATAGAAGCCAGAGAACGCTGCGGCGTAAACCATCGGCCAGGCCGCGAACAGCGCGCCGCCGGCGGTGATCAGCCACACCTGGTTACCGTCCCAGTGCGGAGCGATGGCGTTGATCATAATCCGACGCTCGGTGTCGTTACGGCCGAGGAAACGGGTGAGCATGCCCACCCCCATGTCGAACCCGTCGGCGACAGCGAAGCCAATCAGCAGAATGCCAATCAGCAGCCACCAGATAAAACGCAATACTTCATAATCGATCATTTGACGACTCCTGTCTTAGCGTGCCGACTGAATAGCCGCAGAGGACTGTTCAAAGTGATAGCGGCCGGTTTTCAGGCTGCTAGGTCCTTTGCGGGCAAACTTGAACATCAGGAACAGTTCAGCCACCAGGAACAGCGTGTACAGACCGCAGATCAGCAACATTGAGAAGATCAGATCGCCTGCGGTCAGCGACGAGTTGGCCACCGCGGTCGGCAGGACCTCACCAATCGCCCACGGCTGACGGCCATACTCGGCAACAAACCAGCCTGACTCCACGGCAATCCACGGCAGCGGCAGGCCAAAGAACGCGGCGCGCAGCAGCCATTTTTTCTCGCCAATGCGGTTACGAATCACGCTCCAGAAGGAGGCGCCGATAATCAACAGCATCAGGATGCCGCACGCCACCATGATACGGAAGGCGAAGTACAGCGGGGCGACGCTTGGAATAGAGTCTTTGGTCGCTTTGGCGATCTGCTCTTCCGTGGCGTCAGCGACGTTCGGGGTATAGCGCTTCAGCAACAGGCCATAGCCGAGGTCTTTCTTCACGCTATTGAACTGGTCACGCACGGCCTGGTCGGTCGAACCGGCGCGCAGCTGCTCCAGTAGCGCGTACGCTTTCATCCCGTTACGGATACGCTCTTCGTGCTGAACCATCAGATCTTTCAGGCCGATAACCGGCTTATCCACCGAGCGGGTGGCGATGATGCCCAGCGCGTAAGGGATCTGGATCGCGAAGTGGTTGGTCTGCGCATTCTGATCGGGAATACCAAACAGAGTAAAGGCAGCCGGCGCCGGCTGGGTTTCCCACTCAGCTTCGATAGCCGCCAGTTTGGTTTTCTGCACGTCACCCATTTCGTAACCGGATTCGTCACCCAGCACAATAACGGAGAGGATCGCCGCCATACCGAAGCTGGCTGCGATGGCAAAGGAGCGCTTAGCAAAGGCAAAGTCGCGGCCTTTCAGCATATACCAGGAGCTGATAGCCAGGATGAACATCGCGCCGGTGACATAGCCAGACGCCACGGTGTGAACGAACTTCACCTGGGCGACCGGGTTGAGCACCAGTTCAGAGAAGCTGACCATCTCCATACGCATGGTTTCGAAGTTGAAGTCCGATGCGATAGGGTTCTGCATCCAGCCGTTGGCGACGAGGATCCACAGCGCGGAGAGGTTGGAGCCCAGCGCAACCAGCCAGGTGACCGCCATGTGCTGAACTTTACCCAGACGATCCCAACCGAAGAAGAACAGACCTACAAAGGTGGATTCGAGGAAGAAGGCCATCAGACCTTCAATGGCCAGCGGCGCACCGAAGATATCGCCCACGTAGTGTGAGTAATACGACCAGTTAGTCCCGAACTGGAACTCCATGGTCAGACCGGTCGCCACACCCAGCGCGAAGTTGATACCAAACAACTTGCCCCAGAATTTGGTCATATCTTTATAAATCTGTTTGCCGGAAAGGACGTAAACCGTTTCCATGATGGCCAGCAGGAACGCCATACCGAGCGTTAGCGGCACAAAAAGGAAGTGGTACATCGCGGTCAAGGCAAACTGTAAGCGCGACAGTTCGACTATATCTAACATCATGACTCCTTGCTCATCGCATGAAGACTCCGAAAATGAACCGAGAAGCTCTGGCTCATACGCATGCCCCAATACAAAAGTTATTTGTTGGCCCGTCCGCAGCGCGTTTCACCTGAAAGTGAAGCCACGCCACGTCAAGGTTACAAATACGTTAACGAAAACCCAATTGATTCCCCAATATATTACGCCGCAATAACCTTACAATAAATATGTTTTTATTGTTCCAGTTTTACATTTTTCGACGGTGATCAATATATAGCGAAGATAGCCTGTTTAGGCCAATTTGACTTGCGACAATTTAACGTTTTTTGAAGAATTTTTCCAAGCATTAAGCATTGATATAAATCAATTTTTACTCTACGTGTTAATTATGTAGCTCAATAAAGAATATTGGTGAACTTAATGTTAATGTTGTGTTTAAAGTATGGCTTGCTTGGTTACTGAAAAGAGAGATATGAGAATCATAGGTAATATTATTTAACGCCGCGGGGAAAAATGAAAAAAATGCGCCGATCCTAATAATGCTAGACTGCTCACAGTATTTTTCCTGTTTTCTTATGCCCTTCTCTTCTGTTTTTTCACTATCTAAAACCCTTGCCTGTCGCGAATTGCGGAAATATTTCCTTCAGCAACCACGCTGCCGGGATTATATTCATGAAATAATTCATAAAATCAATATGATAGATAAGGTTTTTCACGGAGCAGGCATTCCGCCGGTTCAGCGG
Organism: Klebsiella sp. PK18; assembly: GCF_057784655.1. NCBI lineage: Bacteria > Pseudomonadati > Pseudomonadota > Gammaproteobacteria > Enterobacterales > Enterobacteriaceae > Klebsiella > Klebsiella sp. PK18. The sequence goes on from NZ_CM173493.1 coordinate 3,866,798, forward strand.
ATGTTCTGGCGAGATGGATAACGCCCATAAAAAAGGCCACCTGACGGTGGCCAACCATGTCGAAATCGGACAGATTTCTGCTTCGGAGAAGCAGAGAGGGTTTACTTGATGATAGCTTTCAGCGCTTCGCCGATATCGGCCAGGCTGCGAACGGTTTTCACACCAGCGGCTTCCAGGGCGGCGAATTTCTCATCAGCAGTACCTTTACCGCCAGCGATGATGGCGCCCGCGTGGCCCATACGCTTGCCTTTCGGCGCGGTCACGCCCGCGATGTAGCCGACAACCGGCTTGGTCACGTGCTCTTTGATGTAGGCTGCCGCTTCTTCTTCCGCGCTGCCGCCGATCTCACCGATCATCACGATCGCTTCGGTCTGCGGATCTTCCTGGAACAGCTTCAGGATATCGATGAAGTTGGAGCCCGGGATCGGGTCGCCGCCGATACCGACGCAGGTAGACTGGCCGAAGCCGTAGTCGGTGGTCTGCTTAACCGCTTCATAGGTCAGGGTACCGGAACGGGAAACGATGCCCACTTTACCCGGCTTGTGAATGTGACCCGGCATGATGCCGATTTTGCATTCGCCCGGGGTGATAACGCCTGGGCAGTTCGGGCCAATCATGCGCACGCCCGCTTCGTCCAGCTTCACTTTCACGGTCAGCATATCCAGCGTCGGGATACCTTCGGTGATGGTGATAATCAGCTTAATGCCCGCGTCGATTGCTTCCAGAATGGAGTCTTTGCAGAACGGCGCCGGAACGTAGATAACGGTCGCGGTCGCGCCGGTCGCTTCAACAGCTTCGCGCACGGTATTAAATACCGGCAGGCCCAGGTGGGTGGTGCCGCCTTTGCCTGGCGTCACGCCGCCAACCATTTGCGTACCGTAAGCGATCGCTTGTTCAGAGTGGAAGGTCCCCTGGCTACCGGTGAAGCCCTGGCAGATAACCTTGGTATCTTTATTAATTAAAACTGACATTATTTCCCCTCCACTGCGGCAACAACCTGCTGTGCTGCGTCCGTCAGACTTTTCGCTGCAATAATATTCAGGCCGCTGTCAGCCAGTTTTTTCGCGCCCAGTTCGGCGTTGTTACCTTCCAGACGAACCACGACCGGAACGTTAACCCCAACTTCCGCTACCGCGCCGATGATGCCGTCAGCGATCAGGTCGCAACGCACGATGCCGCCGAAGATGTTAACCAGCACTGCTTTCACATTGTCATCAGAAAGGATGATTTTGAACGCTTCGGTCACGCGCTCTTTGGTCGCGCCGCCGCCAACGTCGAGGAAGTTAGCCGGTTCGCCGCCGTGCAGCTTAACGATGTCCATGGTGCCCATCGCCAGGCCTGCGCCGTTAACCATGCAACCGATGTTGCCGTCGAGCGCAACGTAGTTCAGTTCCCACTGCGCCGCCTGCGCTTCGCGCGGATCTTCCTGAGACTGGTCGCGCATTTCGCGCAGATCCGGCTGGCGGAACAGCGCGTTGCCGTCAGCGCCCAGTTTGCCGTCGAGGCAGATCAGGTCGCCCTGCTTAGTGATAACCAACGGGTTGATTTCGATCAGCGCCAGGTCGCGCTCAAGGAAAATGGTCGCCAGACCCATGAAAATCTTGGTGAACTGCTGAACCTGCTTACCTTCCAGACCCAGTTTGAACGCCAGTTCACGCCCCTGATAAGGCATCGGGCCCGCCAGCGGATCGATGGCGATCTTGTGGATCAGGTGCGGGGTTTCTTCCGCGACTTTTTCGATTTCCACGCCGCCTTCAGTCGACGCCATGAACACCACGCGACGGGAGCTACGATCAACGACCGCGCCCAGATACAGCTCTTTATCGATATCGGTCGCTGCTTCCACCAGAATCTGGTTGACCGGCTGGCCGTTAGCATCGGTTTGGTAAGTCACCAGGCGTTTGCCCAGCCAATGCTCAGCAAAAGCGCGGATCTCTTCTTTGCTCTTAACTACTTTCACACCGCCCGCTTTACCGCGGCCACCAGCGTGAACCTGACATTTCACTACCCACGGACCCGCGCCGATTTTTGAAGCGGCTTCTTCTGCTTCACGCGGAGTAGTACAGGCATAACCCACCGGCGCCGGTAAGCCATAGCGGGCAAAAAGTTGTTTTGCCTGATATTCATGTAAGTTCATGTGTTCAGTCCATCCTTCAGGGTGTAATTATCTTTAAACCTGTAGGCCTGATAAGACGCGCTAGCGTCGCCATCAGGCATCTCATCAACGCCGGATGGCGGCAAAAATGCCTTATCCGGCCTACGGTAAGTCATACTCTTACTGACTACACGTCCAGCAGCAGACGAGTCGGATCTTCCAGCAGCTCTTTAATCGCCACCAGGAAGCCAACCGATTCACGCCCATCGATCAGACGGTGGTCATAGGAAAGCGCCAGGTACATCATCGGCAGGATCTCTACCTTGCCATTCACCGCCATCGGACGGTCTTTAATGGCATGCATACCCAGGATGGCGCTCTGCGGTGGGTTGATGATCGGCGTGGACATCAGGGAACCGAAAACGCCGCCGTTGGTAATGGTGAAGTTACCGCCGGTCAGGTCATCTACAGTCAGCTTGCCGTCACGGCCTTTCACCGCCAGCTCTTTGATATTCTTTTCGATGTCCGCCATGCCCAGCAGGTCAACGTCACGCAGAACCGGGGTTACCAGGCCGCGCGGAGTGGACACTGCCATGCTGACGTCAAAGTAGTTGTGGTAAACCACGTCGTCGCCATCGATGGAAGCGTTCACTTCCGGATAGCGTTTCAGCGCTTCAACCACCGCTTTCACGTAGAAGGACATGAAGCCCAGACGGATACCGTGACGTTTTTCGAAGGCATCGCCGTACTGCTTACGCAGATCCATAATCGGCTTCATGTTGACTTCGTTAAAGGTCGTCAGCATGGCGGTGGAATTTTTCGCTTCCAGCAGACGCTCGGCCACGCGTTTACGCAGACGGGTCATCGGGACGCGTTTTTCTGAACGGTGACCCAGCTGCGGCGCTGGTGTCGCTGCCGCGGTAGCCGCTGGCGCTTTGGCTTCAGCCGCCGCCGGGGCTTTCGCCAGATGTTTCTCGACGTCTTCACGCGTCAGACGGCCACCCACGCCGGTACCTTTGATGGCAGCGGCGTCGAGGTTGTGCTCCGCCAGCAGACGACGGATCGCCGGGCTGAGCGCATCGTTGTTCTGCTCTTCCAGAGAAGCCTGCTGGCGCTGCGCCGGGGTGGACGCTTTCGCATCCGCTTTTTCGCTGGTTTCTTTACCTGCGCTGTTGCCTTCACGCAGGCGGCCAAGGATCTGGCGAGACAGGACGGTAGCGCCCTCGTCTTCCAGCACTGCATCCAGAATGCCGTCCGCTGATGCCGGTACTTCCAGTACCACTTTGTCAGTTTCGATTTCGACCAGAACTTCGTCACGGACGACCGCGTCGCCCGGTTTTTTATGCCAGGTGGCGACGGTTGCGTCAGCTACGGACTCAGGCAGGTCGGGAACCAGAATATCTACGCTACTCATTGTGTATCCTTTAATTAATCGACGTTCAGCGCGTCATTGACCAGATCTTGTTGCTGTTTCTGGTGAACGGACATGTACCCTACCGCCGGAGAGGCGGAGGCCGGGCGGCCTGCATAACGCAGAGAGGCCCCAAATGGAACTACTTCACGAAGGTGGTGCTGGCTGCAGTACCATGCGCCCTGGTTGAGCGGCTCTTCCTGGCACCAGACAAAATCATGTACGTGCGAGTAAGCTTTCAGCGCTTCCTGCACCGCCTGATGCGGGAACGGGTAGAGCTGTTCGATACGCACAATGGCGACATCTTTTTGCTCGTTTTTGCGGCGCTGTTCCAGCAGGTCGTAGTAAACCTTACCAGAGCACAGTACGACGCGCTTCACGGCTTGCGGATCGAGTTCGTCGATTTCGCCGATGGCCGGCATAAAGGTGCCGTTCGCCAGTTCGTCCATGCTGGAGACCGCCAGCGGGTGGCGCAGCAGAGACTTCGGCGACATCACCACCAGCGGACGGCGCATACCGCGCAGCGCCTGACGACGCAGCATATGGTAAACCTGTGCCGGGGTGGACGGTACGCAAACCTGCATGTTCTGCTCAGCGCACAGCTGCAGATAGCGTTCCAGACGCGCGGAGGAGTGCTCCGGGCCCTGCCCTTCGTAGCCGTGCGGCAGCAACATCACCAGACCGCACATCCGGCCCCATTTCTGTTCGCCAGAGGAGATGAACTGATCAATCACCACCTGCGCGCCGTTGGCGAAGTCGCCGAACTGCGCTTCCCAGATGGTCAGCGTACGCGGCTCTGCGGTGGCGTAACCGTATTCGAACGCCAGCACGGCTTCTTCAGACAGCACCGAGTCCCAGACGCGGAACTGGCCCTGGCCGTTGTGCACATGCTGCAGCGGGGTATAGGTAGAACCGTTGCTCTGGTTATGGATAACCGCGTGACGGTGGAAGAAGGTGCCGCGACCGGAGTCTTCACCGGACAGGCGCACCGGAATGCCTTCGTCAACCAGGGTGGCATAAGCCAGGTTTTCAGCGCCGCCCCAATCGAACAGCTTCTCGCCGGCGGCCATCAGTTGGCGATCGCCGTAGATTTTCGCTACACGGGACTGCATTTCGATACCTTCCGGCACCGTACTGATGCGTTTAGCCAGCTCTTGCAGACGTTTCGGATCCACTTTATCCGGATAGCTCTCGTCCCACTCGTGGTTGAGGTAGGGAGACCAGGTAAAGGAGTGCATATTCATCGGACGCCACTCCTCTACCACGCATTCGCCGGCATCCAGCGCATCGCGGTAAAGGTTAACCTGCTCAGTCGCGTCTTCCAGCGTCGCAACTTTCTCCTGCTCCAGCTTGTCAGCATAGATTTTGCGCGGGGTCGGATGCTTTTTGATTTTCTGATACATCAGCGGCTGGGTTGCGCTCGGCTCGTCGGCTTCGTTATGGCCGTGACGGCGGTAGCACACCAGGTCGATAAAGACATCGCGTTTGAAGGTATTACGGAAATCCAGCGCCAGACGGGTAACGAAAGCAACGGCTTCCGGGTCATCCGCGTTAACGTGGAAAATCGGCGCCTGAACCATCTTACCGATATCGGTACAGTATGGCGTAGAACGCGCATCCAGCGGGTTGGAGGTGGTAAAGCCAACCTGGTTGTTGATAACGATACGCACGGTACCGCCGACTTCGTAACCGCGGGCTTTCGACATGTTCAGGGTTTCCTGAACCACGCCCTGGCCGGTAACGGCGGCGTCGCCGTGGATGGTAATAGGCAGAACTTTGTTGCTGCTTGGCTCGTCCAGACGATCCAGACGGGCGCGTACGGAACCGATAACCACCGGGCTAACGATCTCCAGGTGCGACGGGTTAAACGCCAGCGCCAGGTGGACCAGACCGCCTTCGGTTTCCATATCGGAAGAGAAGCCCATGTGGTACTTCACGTCGCCGGTGCCGAGGTGTTCTTTATGTTTGCCCGCGAACTCGTCGAACAGGTCCTGCGGTTTTTTACCCAGCACGTTGACCAGCACGTTCAGACGGCCACGGTGCGCCATGCCCAGCACCACTTCGCGGGTGCCGCTTTTGCCTGCATGGCGGATCATCTCTTTGAGCATCGGGATCAGGGCATCACCCCCTTCCAGCGAGAAGCGTTTCGCCCCCGGGAATTTGGCGCCGAGGTAGCGTTCCAGCCCTTCTGCAGCGGTCAGTTCACTGAGGAAGCGCTTTTTCTCTGCCGCGGTGAAGCTCGCTTTACCGGCTACCGATTCAATACGCTGCTGGATCCAGCGTTTTTCCTCAGTAGAGGTGATATGCATGTATTCCGCGCCGATGGAGCCGCAGTAGGTTTGCTTGAGGGCGGCAATCAGGTCGCCCAGCTTCATCGTGTCTTTACCGATGGCGAATGAACCTACGTTATAGCTATCCTGGAAATCGGCCTCGGTCAGATCGTGGTAGGCCGGATCAAGATCCGCCACTCTCTCTTGCTTCCACAGTCCCAGCGGATCGAGATTCGCATGCTGGTGGCCACGGAAACGGTATGCGTTGATGAGCTGCAGGACTTTAACCTGCTTCACATTGGTGTCAGGGTCGGAAATCGAAGAAGTGTAACGTGAGGCATCCTTCGCCAGTCGACGGAAATAATCACGTGTTTTGGAATGGAATTGATCCGGTTTAACTCCGGTGCCAGGTAACTGCTGGAACATCGAACGCCAGTTGGCGTCAACAGAGTCAGGATCGGTTAAGAAGTCTTCATAGAGCTGTTCTATCCAGCTCTGGTTCGAACCAGAGAGGAAAGAAGAGTCCAGCCAGGCTTTCATTGCGCCGTTCTGCATCGTGATCCCTTAAGCACTTTTATGCTTATTTCGCCGTAGAAACTACCACGCACACCGAGTGCACGTGCCGGGGTTCACTTGTTGCGGACGAGTTGTGGTTTCTATCCGCTAAGGAACCTTTAAAAACTGCCATTAATCTTCAGCGTTCAGGCTGCGGTTGCGTTGGCTGCCTTCGCTTACCCCGGTCACATAGTTCACTATGCTCCCGGGGATGCGCTCAGTTGCCGCCTTACCTCGCACTGAACGCCTCGATTACTGGTACATCTTGTGGCGGTTTTTAAAGATTTCCTGCTATCCCCTTCATACTTCAAGTTACATGTGCGTTGGCTTTCCTCACTCACCCCAGTCACTTACTTGAGTAAGCTCCTGGGGATTCGCTGCGTCGCCGCCTTCCTGTAACTCGAATTATTTAGGGTATTCATTTCCCGGTGGCACAAACGCTACCGGGGTTACTGCTTTGGTAGCCCGGATAAGCGCAAGCGCCATCCGGGACAGACCGTGTTGCTTACGCGCTGCGCTGCAGCAGCATCGACTTAATATGGCCGATGGCGCGCGTCGGGTTAAGCCCTTTAGGACACACACTGACGCAGTTCATAATGCTGTGACAGCGGAATACGCTGAAAGCATCGCTCAGGCCTTCCAGGCGCTCGCTGGTTTCGGTATCGCGACTGTCGATCAGGAAGCGATACGCGGCCAGCAGGCCAGCCGGGCCGATGAACTTGTCCGGGTTCCACCAGAACGACGGGCACGAGGTTGAACAACATGCGCACAGAATACACTCGTACAGACCATCGAGTTTCTCACGCTGCTCAGGCATCTGCAGATGCTCGCGAGCCGGAGGATTTTGCCCATTATTCAACAAGTAAGGCTTAATCTTCTCATATTGTGCATAGAATTGCCCCATGTCCACCACCAAATCACGGATAACCGGTAATCCTGGCAGCGGACGGATAACAATCTTCTTGCCCGGCTGATTCAGCGCGGAGATTGGCGTGATGCACGCCAGACCGTTTTTCCCGTTCATGTTCAGACCATCGGAACCGCAAACCCCTTCACGGCAGGAGCGGCGGAACGACAGCGACGGATCTTTTTCTTTCAGCTGGATCAGCGCATCCAGCAGCATCATGTCACGACCTTCTTCCGCTTCGAGGGTGTAATCCTGCATATGCGGAGCGTCGTCAACATCCGGGTTATAGCGATAAATTGAAAACTCGAGTTTCATTTTCCTGTCTCCGCATTAGTAAGTACGAATCTTCGGCGGGAATGCCGGACGCAGTTTCGGTTCCATGTTGACGCTACGACGCGTCATGGATTCCGACTCTGGCAGATACAGGGAATGGCACAGCCAGTTTTCATCATCACGATCCGGGAAATCGAAGCGGCTATGGGCGCCACGGCTTTCAGTACGGAAGTTAGCGGACACGGCGGTCGCAAACGCGGTCTCCATCAGATTGTCCAACTCCAGGCACTCGACGCGCTGGGTGTTGAACTCGCTGGAAGTATCGTCGAGACGCGCGTTTTTCAGGCGTTCGCGGATCACTTTCAGTTGCTCCAGACCTTTGTGCATCGCATCGCCTTCGCGGAACACCGAGAAGTTGTGCTGCATACATTCCTGCAGTGCTTTGCGGATTTCCACCGGGTCTTCGCCGGAGCGGGTATTGTTCCAGCGATTGAGGCGGTCCAGCGAGCCTTCGACATCCGATTCGCTGGCGTCGCGCAGCGTGCCCTGCTCGGCGATGGACTCCTGCAGATGCAGGCCCGCCGCGCGGCCGAAGACCACCAGGTCGAGCAGCGAGTTGCCGCCCAGACGGTTGGCGCCGTGGACCGATACGCAGGCAATTTCGCCTACCGCGAACAGGCCCGGGATCACCACGTCTTCGCCCTTCTCATTCACGGTCAGCGCCTGACCGGTGACTTTGGTCGGGATACCGCCCATCATGTAGTGGCAGGTTGGGATAACCGGGATCGGCTCTTTCACCGGATCGACGTGAGCAAAGGTACGGGACAGCTCAAGGATACCTGGCAGACGAGATTCCAGAACCTCTTTACCCAGGTGATCCAGTTTCAGTTTCGCATGCGGGCCCCACGGACCATCGCAGCCGCGGCCTTCGCGGATTTCGATCATGATGGAACGCGCCACCACGTCACGACCCGCCAGGTCTTTGGCGTTCGGGGCATAACGCTCCATAAAGCGCTCGCCGTGTTTGTTCAGCAGGTAACCGCCTTCGCCGCGGCAACCTTCGGTGACCAGCACCCCTGCACCGGCGATGCCGGTCGGGTGGAACTGCCACATTTCCATATCCTGCACCGGAACGCCGGCGCGGATGGCCATCCCGACGCCGTCACCGGTGTTGATGTGGGCGTTGGTGGTGGACTGATAAATACGGCCTGCGCCGCCGGTCGCCAGCACGGTGGCGCGGGCTTTAAAGTAGACCACTTCGCCGGTCTCGATGCACAGGGCGGTACAACCGACCACCGCGCCGTCCTGGTTTTTCACCAGATCGAGGGCATACCATTCGGAGAAGATAGTGGTGTGGTTTTTCAGGTTCTGTTGATACAGGGTGTGCAACAGCGCGTGGCCGGTACGGTCAGCCGCCGCCGCGGTGCGTGCCGCTTGCTCGCCGCCGAAGTTTTTCGACTGGCCGCCGAACGGGCGCTGATAAATACGGCCGTCGTCAAGACGGGAGAACGGCAGGCCCATATGTTCCAGCTCAAGAATCGCTTCCGGGCCGGTCTTACACATATATTCGATGGCGTCCTGGTCGCCAATATAGTCCGACCCTTTTACGGTGTCGTACATATGCCATTCCCAGTTATCTTCATGGGAGTTACCGAGCGCGACGGTGATGCCACCCTGCGCGGATACGGTATGGGAACGGGTAGGGAACACTTTGGAGAGCAGTGCACAGGTCTGTCCGCTCTGGGAAATTTGCAGCGCCGCGCGCATACCTGCGCCGCCGGCACCGATAACAACAGCATCAAACTCTCTGACTGGCAATTTCATTACACACCCCACACCACAACAAATCCATAAAGAACGTAAGCCACCAGCGCCACAACGATAGCCAGTTGCAGAACCAGGCGCAGAGCCAGTGGTTTAACGTAGTCCGTTAACACCTGCCACATCCCGATCCAGGCATGGATGAGAATGGAGACGAGAGCCAGTAGAGTGAAGACTTTAGTGAAGCCGGAGGCAAAGAATCCGGTCCACACTTCCCATGAGATTTCACCGGTGGTGGCGAAGAAGCCAACCATGTAGATGATGTAGAGGGTCAGAACGATGGCGGTAGCACGGACCAGAATAAAGTCATGTACGCCGTTGCGTCCCAGTGCTGAGGCGTTGCTTACCATACGAGGACTCCTGCGAGAAGTGAAAGCACGACAGTAATAACAAAAGAGATTTTGGCGGAACGTTTCCCTGCTTCGAGGGTTTCGTCCAGGTAGCCAAAGTCCATCATCAGATGGCGGATACCGACAACGACATGATAGGCCAGTGCGGTGAGAATGCCCCACATGATGAACTTCACAAAGAAGCTATCCATGATCGAGGCCGCCGTCAGAAAACCTTCAGGGGAGGAAAGGCTGGTGCCCAGCAACCAAAGCAGAATTCCGACCGCCACGAAGGTGATGACACCGGAAACGCGATGGAGAATGGACGCTATCGCCGTGATTGGGAACCGTATCGTTTGTAGATCCAGATTGACAGGTCTTTGTTTTTTCACATTTCTTACCATGAATAACGCCCACATGCTGTTCTTATTGTTTCCTTCCTCCGGTCTGCTTGCGGGTCAGACAGCGTCCTTTCTATAACCAGAAGTCATGTTAAAACGTCTTTTCAGGCATTAAAACATCACTAAACAACGCTGGGTGGCTCGGGATTGCAGGGTGTTCCGGAGACCTGGCCGCAGTATAGGCCGTTCACAAAATCATTACAATTAACCTACATATAGTTTGTTGGGTTTTCTCCGGAACAGTGATCAAGGTCACGATAACAACATTTTTTTAATTTTTAATCACCTGATTTGACAAATATTAAACATTCTTGTTACAACCATTACCAGTTAAATGCAATAATGCTCAAAAGTTATGGGGTCACTCTTTCACCTGAGAATAAGTTATGTAACAGTGTGTCAGTATTGACCGATGTAATCAGGACAGTTATTAGTGGTATACAGGTTTTAATATTCGGACTGCTAAAACGCTGATTTGCTGTTGTTTCACCGCAGCCCTGAAGGACGTACCATCAAGCGCCGTTGCTCTGTACCCTGCCCTTTTCGCTGACGCAGAGCTGTGTGCAACATAACAAACTGGTAACGTATGCAGGCGCGGGCCGAAAGCAAATCCACCACCCGGCAGTCTTAAGCAATAAAGGCGCTAAGGAGACCATAAATGTCTGATGCTAAAGCAAAAATCACCCTGGGTGGTGACACTGCTATTGAACTGGATGTGCTAAAAGGCACGCTCGGTCAGGATGTTATTGATATTCGTAGTCTTGGTTCAAAAGGCGTATTTACTTTTGACCCAGGTTTCACATCCACCGCTTCTTGTGAATCTAAAATTACGTTTATCGATGGTGACGAGGGGATCCTGCTGCACCGCGGCTTCCCGATCGACCAGTTAGCGACCGAATCTAACTATCTCGAAGTATGTTATATTCTGCTGTACGGTGAAAAACCGACTCAGGCCGAATATGACGAATTCAAAACCACCGTCACCCGCCACACCATGATTCATGAGCAGATCACGCGTCTGTTCCATGCATTCCGTCGCGACTCCCACCCGATGGCCGTGATGTGCGGGATCACCGGCGCCCTGGCGGCGTTCTATCATGACTCCCTCGACGTGAATAACCCACGTCACCGCGAGATTGCTGCCTACCGTCTGCTGTCCAAAATGCCAACCATGGCAGCCATGTGTTACAAGTATTCTATCGGCCAGCCGTTTGTTTATCCGCGCAACGACCTCTCCTACGCCGGCAACTTCCTGCGCATGATGTTCGCGACACCGTGCGAAGAGTATGAAGTCAATCCGGTGCTTGAACGCGCGATGGATCGTATTCTGATCCTGCACGCCGATCACGAGCAGAACGCGTCGACCTCGACGGTACGTACCGCCGGCTCCTCCGGCGCTAACCCGTTCGCCTGTATCGCTGCTGGCATCGCCTCCCTGTGGGGACCGGCGCACGGCGGCGCCAACGAAGCGGCGCTGAAGATGCTGGAAGAGATCAGCTCCGTTGAGCACATTCCGGAATTTGTTCGTCGTGCGAAAGACAAGAATGACTCTTTCCGCCTGATGGGCTTCGGCCATCGTGTTTACAAAAACTACGACCCGCGCGCCACCGTGATGCGTGAAACCTGCCATGAAGTGCTGAAAGAGCTGGGCACCAAAGACGATCTGCTGCAGGTAGCCATGGAGCTGGAGCATATCGCGCTGAACGACCCGTACTTCATCGAGAAGAAACTCTACCCGAACGTCGACTTCTACTCCGGTATCATCCTGAAAGCGATGGGTATTCCGTCCTCCATGTTTACCGTTATCTTCGCCATGGCGCGTACCGTGGGCTGGATTGCGCACTGGAACGAAATGCACAGCGATGGCATGAAGATCGCCCGTCCGCGTCAGCTGTACACTGGCTACACCAAACGCGATTACCAGTCCGACATTAAGCGCTAATCTTGCCGTCCGGATGAAAAAAAACGCGCCGCCTGGCGCGTTTTTTTATCTGCCTGACTGCCGGGCTTAATGCTGGCATCCGGGACACCAGTAAAACGGCCGCGAGGAGAGTGTCGTCTTCTCAATCACACCCCCACAGCGCTCGCACCTTTCCCCGTCGCGATGGAAGACCTTAAAGCGAAACAGCGCGCCGTGATGCTTGTTGTCATCGGCCTGGCCGCGGGTGTGATACGACAACCGCGGAATAGCCAGCAGCGCGTGCGCCAGCGCATCCAGCTGACTATCGCTCAGTTCAGCGGCTTTACGCTTTCCGCTTAATCCCACCTGCCAGAGGATCTCCACCCGCAGATAGTTACCGAGCCCGGCCAGAAAAGCCTGATCCAGCAGCAGGCCGGAAAACTGACGATGGCGGAATTTGGCCGACAGCAGCCGCGCTTTCACCTCCTCCACGGTTAACGTCATATCCAGCACATCTGGCCCCACGCGCAGTAAAAACGGGTGATGGGCAACCTGCTCCGCCGTGAGCATCTCGATGTCCGAGGCGCTATAGAGCAAAATCGCCTTGCGGGCGGTCTGCAGCCTGACGCGCAGCACCCGGTTAGAGGCGGGCTGTTCCCCGGCGTCAACCACGCGCCAGACACCGTACAGCTGATTATGGCTGTACAGGGTCAGCCCGCCGGAGAAGTGTGTTAACAGGGCCTTACCGCGGGTGGCGATATGGGTCACCCGCTGGCCAATCAACAGGCTTTGATAGGGTTGCAACTGCGGAAAGGCGAACCAGGCATCGGTTAAGGGTTGGCCTTTGATTGCCGCCTCCAGTTTATCCGCCGCGCGGCGGATCTCCGGACCTTCCGGCATACTGTCATCCTTCTGTTAATGGGTGGCGCCGCCGCCCAGTTTACTATCCACCGACTGGCGCAGCGCCACGGCAATGGCCGTTTCCAGCGCTTCCCGCACGGTGGCGGTCGCCATACTCGGCTCGCCGGGATGGGCCGCCGCCTGCGCCGGTAGCCATGGAATATGGATAAAGCCGCCCCTGACGCCAGCCTGCTCCTGCAGCTTATGTAGCAAACCATACATCACGTGATTGCAGACGAAGGTGCCGGCGGTTTGGGAGACCGAAGCCGGGATCCCGCGATCGCGCAACGCGCTGACGATCGCTTTGATCGGTAAGGTACTGAACCACGCCGCCGGCCCCCCGTCGACGATCGGCGTGTCGACAGGCTGCTGGCCTTTGTTATCGGGAATGCGCGCATCATCGACGTTGATAGCCACACGTTCAACGCTGATATCGACGCGACCACCAGCCTGCCCAACGGCAATGACCAGCCTCGGCTGCAGGTCTTCTATCGCCGCGTAAAGCACCGACAGCGCCTCGCCAAACACACAGGGGAGCTGGCGGGCGATCACCGGCTGCCCGGCAATCATCGTCCCGTCCAGCTGCTTCACCACTTCCCATGAAGGGTTAACCGTTTCGCCATCAAAGGGTTCAAAACCGGTGAGCAATACTCCCGCCATCATCCTCTCCTTCGCGGTCATTCAGGTTGTCACGCTTCAGCGTCCAGTTGCGCGCTGACCAGAATATGGCGCCCGGCAAAGGCCGCCCGCAGACGGCGGGCAAAATCCAGCGCGTGCGGGCCATCGCCGTGCAGACACACCGTCTGCGCCACCACGTTCGCCCACTCGCCGCTGATACTGCGCACCCGGTGGTGCTGCACCATCTCGAGGGTTTGCGCCAGGGCCTGCTCTTCGCTGTCGATCAGCGCGCCGGGCTGGCTGCGCGGCACCAGGCTACCGTCGGCCAGGTAGCCGCGGTCGGCAAACACCTCCTGGCGCGTCGTCAGACCATAGTGCTGCCCGGCGCGGATCAGTTCGCTGCCCGCCAGCCCCACCAGCACCAGCTTCGGGTTAACATCACGGATCGCGCGGGCGATCGCGTCCGCCAGCGGCGGCGACTTGGCCGCCTGGTTATAAAGCATGCCGTGCGGCTTCACATGCTGTAGCTCGCCGCCCTGCGCCTGAACGATCGCCGCCAGGGCGCCAATCTGATACAGCATCTGGGCATAGACCGTTTCCGGCGGCAGATCCATCGCCGTACGGCCAAAATTTTCCCGGTCGGGATATCCCGGATGGGCGCCCACCGCCACGCCGTACTTCAGCGCCTCGCGTACGCTCTGCACCATCAGTCCGGCGTCGCCGGCATGAAAGCCGCAGGCGATATTCGCCGAAGAGACCAGCTGGAGCAGCGCGCTATCGTTCGCGCCCCCTTCCCCGAGATCGGCATTGAGATCAATCATCATCGTGGAGTCTCCAGGCCAGTTGTTCAAGATAACGCTGGCGATCGGCCCGTGCTTTTAAGGCATCCTCCAGCGAGCAGGCGACAAAGTGGATCGGCTGCCCCAGCGGGATCTGCGCCAGCTGGTACATATCAGCCTCAATAATGCAGGCGATGCGCGGATAGCCGCCGGTGGTTTGCGCATCGTTCATCAGGACGATGGGCTGGCCGTTATGCGGCACCTGCACTACGCCCGGCAGCAGACCGTGCGACAGCATCTCGCGATCGGTGATCCGTTTCAACGGCTGCCCCTGCAGGCGGTAGCCCATGCGATTGCTCTGCGGACTGAGCTGCCAGGGGGAGCGCCAGAACGACGCCTGCGAGGCCGCATCAAACTCATGATACTCCGGGCCCGGCAGCGCGCGAATGCGGTTGCCCAGCGGCAGCTGCTTGACACCGCGCGAGGTGGTAAAGCGCCGAGCGGCTTTCCCGAGCTTCAGCTGATCGCCATCCTGCAGGCGGCGTCCTTCCAGACCGCCAATCCCCGCCTTAAGATCCGTGCTGCGCGAGCCAAGCACCACCGGGACCGCGACCCCGCCCGCCACCGCCAGATAGCTGCGGATGCCATGCTGCGGCGTTTTCAGCACCAACCGTTGCCCGGCCCGGTAGGCGGTGCGCCAACCCACCCAGACCGCTTTGCCGTCCAGCGTCGCTTCGCAGGCGGCGCCGGTCAGCGCGAACCAGCCGCTGCGGGCAAATTCGATCTCCACCTGACCGAGGGTAATCTCCAGCCCGGCGGCGTTCGCCTCGTTGCCAACCAGCAGATTGGCAATCACCAGCGAGGGATAATCCAGAGCGCCGCAGCGGCTGATGCCAGACTGGCGCAGGCCTTCTCGTCCACCGTCCTGTACCGAGGTGTACAGACCGGCGCGGATCAGGGTTAACATACCCCCTCCTTTTGCGGCACAAAGCGAATTTTATCGCCCACGCGCAACAGCGCAGGCTCCTTACGCGCCGGGTCAAACAGCGTCAACGCGGTCCGCCCCAGCAGCTGCCAGCCGCCGGGCGTCGCCAGCGGATAGATGCCGGTTTGCGCGCCGCCAATGCCCACCGATCCGGCCGGGACCCGCACGCGCGGTTCGGCGCGACGCGGGGTCGCCAGCGCCGGCGGCAGCCCGCCCAGGTAGGGGAATCCCGGCTGAAAACCAATAAACCAGACCAGGTATTCCACCGAGGCATGCAGCTCCACAACCTGTTTTTCACTCAGGCCGCTGTGTTGCGCCACCACCCCGAGATCCGGCCCGGCCTCGCCGCCGTACACGACCGGGATGGTTAATGACCTCGACTCCGGCTCCAGCGCAAGACTCTCCTCCCACCAGCGCTGCAGACGGTCTATCGCCTCCCACGCCATCTCCTGCGGGCGGCGGAGCACCACGGTGATATTGTTCATGCCGGGAATGGCGTCAACCACCTCTTCATGGTGAGACAGACGCTGGGCCAATCCCCAGATCCGTTGCTGGCTCTCGAGCGTGACCGGCGGCTCCAGCTCCAGCACGACGGCCGTTTCTCCTAACAGATAACAACGCGCTCGCTGCACTTTTCTCTCTCCCGTCAGGCAGGGTTAGGAATATCAATAAAGGTGACATCCAGGTCGGTCGTTTCCGTCAGCCATTCACTGAGGGCGCGAATGCCGCCCCGCTCGGTGGCGTGGTGGCCGGCGGCATAAAAATGCAGCCCCTGTTCGCGGGCAGAGTGAATAGTTTGTTCCGACACCTCGCCGGTAATAAACGCATCCACCCCAAAGCGCGCCGCGGCGTCGATAAAGCTCTGGCCGCCGCCGGTACACCAGGCGACGCGGCTGACGGTGTCCGGCCCGGTATCGCCGCACCATAACGGCTTGCGCCCCAGCCGCGCTTCGATCCACGAGGCCAGTTCGAGGCCGGAAACCGGCATCGACAGTTCGCCCCAAGGCACCAGCGGTTCGATTTCACCCAGCACGTTAATCCCCAGCAGATGCGCCAGTTGCGCGTTGTTGCCCAGCTCCGGGTGGGCATCCAGCGGCAGGTGCCAGCCGTAGAGATTGATATCGTTGGCCAGCAGAGTCTTCAGGCGGCGGCGCTTCATGCCGCGGATCACTGGCGACTCGTTTTTCCAGAAATAGCCATGATGGACGATCACCGCATCCGCCTGCAGCCGAACGGCTTCATCCAGCAGCGCCTGGCTGGCCGTCACCCCGGTGACGATCGTTTGCACCGTATCACGTCCTTCCACCTGCAGACCGTTAGGGGCGAAATCACTGATGGCCGCACTATTGAGCTTGTCGTTTATCAGTTGTTCCAGTTCGCTATTTTTCATCGCCACTCCAGCAGATAATCAGGGTATACAAAGGCATAACATAACCAGATCCATTCGGGCCGTCGATAGTCCACAACCGGCACCGACCATGACTTTTTTGTTAATCCCGCATTTTGTCTACCCACCCCATCGCGCATTCGTGTATATTTATGCATTAATAAAGCATATTAAATAAACAGAAAGCCCCTCAAGCCATGAATATGACTAATAAAGCGCTATTCATGCAGAACGATCGACTTTCGCTTTACGCCAGGAAACCACACTTCTCATGAAGACAACATCATCGCAACCGCGGGCGATTTACTACGTCGTGGCGCTGCAAATCTGGGAATATTTTAGCTTCTACGGCATGCGCGCCCTGCTGATCCTCTATCTCACCAATCAGCTCAAATATGACGATAACCACGCCTATGCCCTGTTCAGCGCCTACTGTTCGCTGGTCTATGTCACGCCGATCCTCGGCGGCTATCTGGCCGATAAGCTGTTAGGCAACCGGATGGCGGTCATGCTCGGCGCGCTGCTGATGGCCATTGGCCATCTGGTGCTCGGAGCCAGCGAAACCGCCCCAGTCTTCCTCTACCTGTCGCTGGCGATCATCGTCTGCGGCTACGGGTTGTTTAAATCCAACGTCAGCTGTCTGCTGGGCGAACTCTACGAACCTGCCGATCCGCGTCGCGACGGCGGCTTCTCGCTGATGTATGCCGCGGGCAATATCGGCTCGATTATCGCGCCGATCGCCTGCGGCTACGTACAGGAGGAGTATAGCTGGGCGATGGGCTTTGCCCTGGCGGCCATCGGCATGGTGGCGGGACTGGTGATTTTTCTCTGCGGCAACCGTCACTTCCAGCATACTGCCGGCGTCAACCGCCAGGCGCTGTGCGCGCGCCGCTTCCTGCTGCCGAACTGGGGCTGGCTGCTGGTGCTGCTGGTTACCGCCCCGCTGCTGATCGCCGTGCTGTTCTGGCAGGAGTGGTCGGTGTATGCCCTGATCGTGGCCACCGTTATCGGCCTGGCGGTGCTGGCGCGGATCTACCTGCGCGCTGAAACCGATAAACAGCGTAAGGATCTGCGCCTGATCGTCGTCCTCACCGCGTTTAGCCTGCTGTTCTGGGCCTTCGCCCAGCAGGGCGGGAGCTCCATCAGCCTGTATATTGACCGCTTCGTTAATCGCCATATCATGAGCTACGAAGTCCCTACCGCCATGTTCCAGTCGGTCAACGCCTTCGCGGTGATGCTCTGCGGGATGGTGCTGGCGTGGCTGGTGAAAGAGAGCGTCGGTGGCAATCGCACCGTGCGCATCTGGGGGAAATTTGCCCTCGGTCTGGGCCTGATGAGCGCCGGGTTCTGCATCCTGACCCTCAGCGCCCGCTGGTCCGCGGCCTATGGCCAGTCGTCCATGCCGCTGATGGTGCTGGGGCTGGCGGTGATGGGTTTTGCCGAACTGTTTATCGACCCGGTCGCCATGTCGCAAATCACCCGCATTGAGATTCCGGGGGTCACCGGGGTGCTGACCGGTATCTATATGCTGCTCTCCGGGGCCATCGCCAACTATCTGGCCGGCGTCATCGCCGACCAGACCTCGCAGGCGTCCTTCGACGCTGCCGGGGCGGTGAACTACTCCATTGACGCCTACATCAAGGTCTTCAGCCAGATCACCTGGGGCGCGCTGGCCTGTGTCGGCGTGGTGCTGGTCATCTGGCTGTATCACTCGCTGAAGGTCAGGACCCGCCGTCTGGCGGTGGAGTAATTCCTTTTCTGGCGGCCTCCCAGGCCGCCAGCGTCTCCTGCCGCGCCTGTTTGTGATCGACTATCGGGCGCGGATAATCCAGTTTGATCCCCTGTTTATCCGCCCACGCCCACGGCTGATGCAGCGCCTTCTCCGGCACCTTTGCCAGCTCAGGCAGCCAGCGACGCATAAACACCCCCTGCTTATCAAACTTCTCGCCCTGGGTGGTGGGGTTAAATATGCGGAAATAGGGCGCGGCGTCGGTGCCTGTCGAGGCCGCCCACTGCCAGCCGCCGTTGTTCGCCGCCAGGTCGCCATCAATCAGTTGACTCATGAAGTAGCGCTCCCCTGCCCGCCAGTCGAGGCGCAGATCTTTCGTCAGGAAGCTGGCGACAATCATGCGCAACCGGTTATGCATCCAGCCGGTGGCGTTAAGCTGGCGCATCGCGGCATCGACTATCGGAAAGCCGGTCTCCCCGCGCTGCCAGGCCTGCAGGGCGGCGTCATCTTCACGCCAGGCGACCTTATCAGTCCATGCGATAAACGGGCGTCCTTTACAGAGTTTCGGATAGTAGACCATCAGATGGCGGTAAAACTCGCGCCAGATCAGCTCATTAAGCCAGGTTGCGCCTGCCCCGCCGTCCAGCGCGGCGGGGTGTTCCGTCAGCAGACGATGCAGGCACTGGCGCGGTGACAACACCCCGGTGGCCAGGCAGGGCGACAGGCGACTGGTCCCTTCCACGGCGGGGAAGTCACGCTGCCCCTCATACTCCGCCGCCGGTTGCTGACAAAACGCGCGCAGCCGCGCCAGCGCCGTTTTTTCATCCGCGGCAAACAGCAGCCCATCGAACGGCGTTTGCGGGTAGTTGAGCTCAGGCAGCGGCGGCGCCTGGCGGGCAGGCGCCTGGCGCGGCTTCGGCGCCGCCACGCACGCCGGGAGCCCGTCCCGCAGACGGCGAATAAACGCATTCTTAAACGGCGTGAAAACTTTATACATTTCGCCGCTGCCGGTCATGACGCTGCCGGGCGGCAACAGGACGCTGTCGTCAAAGCCCTGGCAAATGACATCGCGCAAGGTGTTCTCAACGGCGGCATCGCGCTGACGTTCATTGAATTCGTACTGATAGTTGTAGAACAGGTGGCTGACCTGGTGCTGCTGGCAGAAATGGGCCAGCCGTTCGACGCTGGCGGTAAAATCGTCCGCCTCTTCGACCCACAGCGGTATGCCCCGTTCCGCCAGCGCGGCGTGCAGACTGTGCAAATGGCTGGCGATAAACGCGGCCTGCCGCGGCGCCAGGTGATGCTCACGCCACTGCCCCGGGGTGGCGATATACAGCGCCAGCACCTGCGCCTGCGGATCCCGGCAGGCGGCAGCCAGCGCCAGGTTATCGTGAATGCGTAAATCCGTGCGTAACCAGACCAGATGGGTGGCCATATAACTCCTCGATATCCGTCAGCAAAACTCATCTCATGATATAAGCCGGAAAAAATAGCGCGCTCCGGCAAAATAAGCACCTGCCAATTCCACTGCGGTGCATGAAAACGAGTGTAGACAAGCGACGAAAAAAAACCGCCGGGGGCAACCGGCGGTTTTCTTGTCTTCGTCGCAGCAGGACGGATTAATAGAAATCGTGAGCGGCTTTTTCCGCCTGCGCCATCCACACCGGCTGCTCGCTGGTTTTCGACCACACCCGGTGCAGCCAGCTGTAATAGCGGGCGCGATCTTTCCAGAACAGCATCACCGGCAGCGCCGCGACGCCAGCCACGACGGCGAAAGCACGACGCAGTAAAATAATATGAGCAGGATAAGCTTTGTACAACGCCATCATTTCTCTCCCCTTTGTCAGGCCGGCAAGCAGCGCCGGTAAAATTAATCATGTTTGTCTGAGCAAAATGATACCGCTCTGGTTGTAATTTTACTACTCATCCGACCACTAAAAAGCACGTATTTATACTTAATTTACATTCACCACGTAAATTAGTTACAAAAAAGTTAAATTAATACTAACCATCAGTTAAATTGTGCCTTTGTCATTTTTATACTTTTTTTACACCGCGCCCGCCGATTTTTGCGAAATCTTTGCGCCGTAATTTCTATTCTCCCGGTAAATCAAAAAAGACACCCGGAGGTGGATTGTGACTGCAGGCGTACTCACTGGCGTTGGGCTGGTGTTCCTGTTACTGGCTTATCTGGTTTATGCCTTGATACACGCGGAGGCATTCTGATGGCTGCCCAGGGATTTTTATTATTAGCCAGCTACCTGCTGGTGTTGCTGGTGCTGGCGCGTCCGCTGGGGACGTGTCTGGCGAGGATGATGAACGATATCCCGCTTCCCGGCCTGGCCGGCGTCGAGCGCGTCCTGTGGCGCGTGGCCGGGATCCGCGCCGAGGAGATGGGCTGGCTGCAGTATTTGCTGGCGATCCTGCTGTTTAACGCCCTCGGCGGCCTGGCCCTGTTTGCCCTGCTGATGCTCCAGGGCGTGTTGCCGTTTAACCCGCAGCATCTGCCGGGATTGTCATGGGATCTGGCGCTCAACACGGCGGTCAGCTTTGTCAGCAATACCAACTGGCAGGCTTACGCCGGCGAAAGCACCATGAGCTATCTCAGCCAGATGGTCGGCCTGACGGTGCAGAATTTCCTCTCTGCCGCCACCGGGATCGCCGTGGTATTCGCCCTGACCCGCGCCTTCGCCCGGCAGAAAATGTCCGCCCTTGGCAATGCCTGGGTCGACCTGACGCGCATTACCCTGTGGCTGCTGCTGCCGCTCTCCCTGCTGGTGGCCCTGTTCTTTATTCAGCAGGGTGTGCCGCAGAATCTGCTGGCCTACCAGCCCTTTACCACCCTCGAAGGGGCGCACCAGCTGTTGCCGATGGGGCCTGTCGCCTCGCAGGAAGCGATTAAGCTGCTGGGCACCAACGGCGGCGGTTTCTTTAACGCCAACTCCGCTCACCCGTTTGAAAACCCGACCGCGCTGACCAATCTCGTGCAGATGCTGGCAATCTTCCTGATCCCGGCAGCACTGTGCTTCGCCTTCGGCGAGGTAGTGAGCGATCGCCGCCAGGGGCGCGCCATCCTGTGGGCAATGACGCTGATCTTTATCCTCTGCGTCGCCGTGGTGATGTGGGCGGAAACTCGCGGCAACCCCCACCTGCTGACGCTGGGCGCTGACAGTAGCCTGAATATGGAAGGTAAAGAGAGTCGCTTCGGTATTCTCGCCAGCAGTCTGTTCGCGGTGATCACCACTGCCGCCTCCTGCGGCGCGGTCAATGCCATGCATGACTCCTTCACCGCGCTGGGCGGCATGGTGCCGATGTGGCTGATGCAGATTGGCGAAGTGGTGTTCGGCGGCGTCGGTTCGGGCCTGTACGGCATGCTGCTGTTCGTTATGCTGGCGGTATTTATCGCCGGGCTGATGGTCGGCCGCACTCCGGAGTATCTCGGGAAGAAAATCGATGTCCGGGAAATGAAAATGATCGCCCTCGCCATTCTGGTCACCCCGACGCTGGTGCTGCTTGGCACGGCGCTGGCGATGATGACCGACGCCGGCCGCGCCGGGATGTTCAACCCTGGACCGCACGGCTTTAGCGAAGTGCTGTACGCCGTCACCTCGGCGGCCAATAACAACGGCAGCGCCTTCGCTGGCCTGGGTGCGGCGACGCCGTTCTGGAACCTGCTGCTGGCGTTCTGCATGCTGGTCGGCCGCTTCGCCGTCATCATTCCGGTGATGGCCATCGCCGGCTCGCTGGTGGCGAAGAAAATTCAACCGGCCAGCCCCGGCACCCTGGCCACCCACGACGCCCTGTTTATCGGTTTACTGATCGGCACCGTGCTGCTGGTGGGCGCCCTGACCTTTATTCCTGCGCTGGCGCTTGGCCCGCTGGCTGAACACTTTTCCTTACTTTGAGCGATGCGGAGCACCCTGTTATGAGTCGCAAACAATTAGCCCTGCTGGAGCCGACGCTGGTGCGCCAGGCGCTGCTGGATGCCGTGAAAAAACTCAGCCCGATGGTGCAATGGCGCAATCCGGTGATGTTTATCGTCTGGGTGGGCAGTCTGTTAACCACCCTGCTGGCGATCGCCATGGCTGGCGGCGCCCTGACCGGTAGCGCCACATTTACCGCCGCCGTCAGCATCTGGCTGTGGTTTACCGTGCTGTTCGCTAACTTTGCCGAAGCGATGGCGGAAGGCCGCAGCAAAGCCCAGGCCAACAGCCTGAAAGGGGTGAAAAAAACGGCCTTCGCCCGCAAACTGCGCGCCCCGCAGCATGACGCGACGGTCGACCACGTGCCAGCGGAAGACCTGCGCAAAGGCGACGTGGTGCTGGTGGAAGCCGGGGATATTATCCCCTGCGATGGCGAAGTCATCGAAGGCGGCGCCTCGGTCGACGAAAGCGCCATTACCGGCGAGTCTGCCCCGGTGATCCGTGAATCCGGTGGCGATTTTGCCTCGGTGACCGGCGGGACACGCATTCTCTCCGACTGGCTGGTGATCCGCTGCAGCGTGAACCCGGGAGAAACCTTCCTCGACCGGATGATCGCCATGGTGGAAGGCGCCCAGCGCCGTAAAACGCCGAACGAGATCGCCCTGACGATCCTGCTGATCGCCCTGACGCTGGTGTTCCTGCTGGCCACCGCCACCATCTGGCCGTTCTCGGCGTGGAGCGGCAATGCGGTCAGCGTTACCGTGCTGGTCGCCCTGCTGGTGTGCCTGATCCCGACCACCATCGGCGGGCTGCTGTCGGCCATCGGCGTCGCCGGGATGAGTCGTATGCTCGGCGCCAACGTGATCGCCACCAGCGGCCGCGCGGTGGAGGCCGCTGGCGACGTCGATGTCCTGCTGCTGGATAAAACCGGGACCATTACCCTCGGCAACCGTCAGGCTTCCGCCTTCCTGCCGGCGCGCGGCGTGGAAGAGCGAACCCTCGCCGACGCCGCCCAGCTCTCCTCGCTGGCGGATGAAACCCCTGAGGGGCGCAGCATCGTGGTGCTGGCGAAACAGCGCTTTAACCTGCGCGAACGCGATCTGCAGTCGCTGCACGCCACCTTTGTCCCCTTTACCGCGCAAACGCGGATGAGCGGCATCAATATTGATCAACGCATGATCCGCAAAGGGTCGGTGGACGCCATTCGCCGCCACGTGGAGGCCAACGGCGGCCACTTCCCTGCCGATGTCGATAAGCAGGTGGAAGAGGTCGCCCGCAAGGGGGCCACGCCGCTGGTGGTCGCCGAAGGGGAAAAGGTGCTGGGGATTATTTCGCTCAAAGATATCGTTAAAGGCGGTATCAAAGAACGTTTCGCCCAGCTGCGCAAAATGGGCATTAAAACGGTGATGATCACCGGCGATAACCGCCTGACCGCCGCGGCGATCGCCGCCGAGGCCGGGGTCGATGATTTCCTCGCCGAAGCGACGCCGGAAGCCAAGCTGGCGTTGATCCGCCAGTATCAGTCGGAAGGTCGGCTGGTGGCGATGACCGGCGACGGCACCAACGATGCGCCCGCGCTGGCTCAGGCCGACGTGGCGGTGGCCATGAACTCCGGCACCCAGGCGGCGAAGGAAGCAGGCAACATGGTCGACCTGGATTCCAACCCCACCAAGCTGATTGAGGTGGTCCATATCGGCAAACAGATGTTAATGACGCGCGGCTCGCTGACTACCTTCAGTATTGCCAACGACGTGGCGAAATATTTCGCCATTATTCCGGCGGCATTTGCCGCGGTCTATCCCCAGCTGGCCATGCTGAACGTGATGGGCCTGCATTCACCGTCGTCAGCGATCCTCAGCGCCGTTATCTTTAACGCGCTGATCATCGTCTTCCTGATCCCGCTGGCCCTGAAAGGCGTGAGCTATCGCCCACTCTCCGCCTCGGCGATGCTGCGCCGCAACCTGTGGATCTACGGCCTCGGCGGTCTGCTGGTGCCCTTTATCGGTATTAAAGCCATCGACCTGCTGCTGACCCTGAGCGGTCTGGTGTGAGGAAAAAACTATGTCATTGATTCGTCCAGCACTTGTGCTATTTATTCTGTTAACGCTGCTCACCGGCGGCGTCTATCCTCTGCTGACCACCAGCCTGGGACAATGGTGGTTTAACTCACAGGCCAACGGCTCGCTGATCCGCCTGAACGGTGAAGTGCGCGGCTCCGGACTGATTGGCCAGAACTATACTGCCGCAGGCTATTTCCAGGGCCGCCCGTCGGCCACCGCTGAGACGGCGGATAATCCCATGGCGTCAGGCGGCAGCAACCTTGCCGCCAGCAACCCGGCGCTGGATAAAGCGGTGAGCGAGCGCGTACAGGCCCTGCGCGCCGCGAACCCGGACGCCGACCCGCGGGTACCGGTCGAGCTGGTCACCACCTCGGCGAGCGGTCTCGATAACAACCTGACCCCGGCCGCCGCGCTGTGGCAGGTCCCCCGGGTGGCTAAAGCGCGCCAGCTGAGCGTTGAGCAGGTAAGCCAGCTGGTGAACCAGGCCACACAAACCCCGCTGCTGAGCTTCCTTGGTCAGCCGGTGGTCAATATACTGCAACTCAATATGGCGCTGGATGCCCTGAAGGATAAGTAAATGAGTGACGAGCCGCTGCGCCCGGACCCTGACCGCCTGCTGCAGCACACCGCCGCCCCGCATCGCGGCAAACTGAAAGTGTTCTTCGGCGCCTGCGCCGGGGTGGGGAAAACCTGGGCGATGCTGGCGGAAGCGCAGCGGCTGCGCGCCCAGGGGCTGGATATTCTGATTGGCGTGGCGGAGACCCACGGCCGAAAAGAGACCGCTGCGATGCTGGAGGGCCTGAGCACCCTGCCGCCGCGGCGGCTCGCTCATCGCGGGCGGTACGTGTATGAGTTCGATCTCGACGCCGCCCTCGCCCGCCGTCCGGCGCTGATTCTGGTGGATGAGCTGGCGCACAGCAATGCGCCCGGCTCCCGCCATCCGAAGCGCTGGCAGGATGTGGATGAACTGCTGGAGGCCGGAATTGATGTCTTTACCACCGTCAACGTCCAGCATCTGGAAAGCCTGAACGACGTCGTCAGCGGGATCACCGGCGTGCAGGTGCGGGAGACCGTTCCCGACCCCTTCTTTGACGCCGCGGACGACGTGGTGCTGGTGGACCTCCCCCCTGACGATCTGCGCCAGCGGCTCAATGAGGGCAAAGTCTATATCGGCGGCCAGGCCGAGCGCGCCATCGAAAACTTTTTCCGCAAGGGCAATCTGATTGCGCTGCGCGAGCTGGCTCTGCGCCGCACCGCCGACCGCGTCGATGAACAGATGCGCGCCTGGCGCGACCGCCAGGGCCAGGAGAAAGTCTGGCACACCCGCGATGCGATCCTGCTCTGTATCGGGCACAACACCGGCAGCGAAAAGCTGGTGCGCGCCGCCGCCCGGCTCGCCGCCCGCCTGGGCAGCGTCTGGCATGCAGTGTATGTCGAGACCCCTTCCCTGCACCGCCTGCCGGAAGCCCGGCGGCGGGCTATTCTCGCCGCGCTGCGTCTGGCCCAGGAGCTGGGCGCCGAAACCGCCACCCTCTCCGACCCGTCGGAAGAGAAAGCGGTCCTCCATTACGCCCGCGAGCATAACCTCGGCAAAATCGTCATCGGCCGCCAGCGCAAACGCCGCTGGTGGGATCGCAGCGGCTTCGCCGACCGTCTGGCTCGCCATGCGCCGGACCTCGATCTGGTGGTGATCGCCCTCGATGAAAAACCGTCCCCTCTCCCTGCCCGGGCCAACGACAGCCGTACGGCGCTGGAAAAGTGGCGCCTGCAGCTGCAGGGCTGCGCGGTGGCGGTGGCGCTATGCGCCATCATCACCCTGGTGGCCATGCAGTGGTTGATGGCCTTCGAAGCCGCCAACCTGGTGATGCTCTATCTGCTGGGGGTGGTGATCATCGCCCTGGTCTATGGCCGCTGGCCGTCGGTGCTGGCGACGGTGATCAACGTTATCAGCTTCGATCTGTTTTTTGTCGCCCCGCGCGGGACGCTGGCGGTGTCAGATGTCCAGTATCTGCTCACCTTCGGCGTGATGCTCACTGTGGGCCTGCTTATCGGTAACCTCACCGCTGGCGTACGCTACCAGGCGCGGGTGGCGCGCTACCGTGAACGCCGTACCCGCCACCTGTATGAGATGTCTAAAGCGCTGGCGGTGGGTCGTAGCCAGCAGGATATCGCCACCACCAGCGAGCGCTTCATCGCCTCCACCTTTCAGGCCCGCAGCCAGTTGCTGCTGCCGGACGCCCAGGGAAAACTGCTGCCCTTAACCCACCAGCCAGGGCTGACCCCATGGGATGACGCCATCGCCCGCTGGAGCTTTGATAAGGGGCAGCCTGCCGGCGCCGGCACCGATACCCTGCCCGGCGTGCCGTACCAAATTTTACCGCTGAAGAGCGCCGCCCGCACCTGGGGACTACTGGTGGTGGAACCGGAGAATTTGCGCCAGCTGATGATCCCGGAGCAGCAGCGGCTGCTGGAGACCTTTACCCTGCTGGTGGCCAGCGCCCTGGAGCGCCTCACCCTGACCGCCAGCGAAGAGCAGGCC
Source organism: Klebsiella sp. PK18 (assembly GCF_057784655.1). Classification (NCBI taxonomy): domain Bacteria; kingdom Pseudomonadati; phylum Pseudomonadota; class Gammaproteobacteria; order Enterobacterales; family Enterobacteriaceae; genus Klebsiella; species Klebsiella sp. PK18. The sequence continues at coordinate 3,893,680 of NZ_CM173493.1, forward strand.
CGGCTGACCAGCGAGCGGGAAAGCCTGCGTAACTCGCTGCTCGCCGCCCTGTCGCACGATCTGCGTACTCCGCTAACCGTGCTGTTTGGCCAGGCGGAAATTCTGACCCTCGATCTGGCCAGCGAAGGTTCAAAGCATGCTCCTCAGGCCAATGAAATTCGCCAGCATGTGCTCAACACCACCCGTCTGGTGAACAACCTGCTGGATATGGCGCGGATCCAGTCCGGCGGCTTTAATCTGCATAAGGAGTGGCTGACGCTGGAGGAAGTGGTCGGCAGCGCGCTGCGCATGCTCGAACCGAGCCTCGGCGGCCAGCACATTCAGTTGGATCTCCCCGATCCCCTCCAGCTGGTGCATGTCGACGGGCCGCTGTTCGAGCGGGTGCTGATCAACCTGCTGGAAAATGCCCATAAGTATGCCGGCGCCCGGGCGAACATCGGCATCCGCGCCGAGGCGGACGCCCGGCAGCTGTCGCTGGAGGTATGGGATAACGGTCCGGGGATCCCGGCAGGCCAGGAACAGGCTATCTTTGATAAATTCGCCCGCGGCAACAAAGAGTCGGCGATCCCTGGCGTCGGGCTGGGCCTTGCCATCTGTCAGGCCATCGTCGACGTTCACGGCGGGACCATCTCCGCCAGCAACCGGCCCGAGGGCGGTGCCTCATTCCGTGTTACACTGCCGGGAGAAACGCCCCCTGAACTGGAAGAGCTACCTGAGGAATTGTGATTAACGTTCTGATTATCGAAGACGAACACGCTATCCGACGCTTTCTGCGCACCGCGCTGGAAGCCGACGGCATGCGCGTATTTGAAGCGGAAACCCTGCAGCGTGGGCTGATTGAAGCCGCCACCCGCAAGCCCGACCTCGCGATCCTCGATCTGGGCCTGCCGGATGGTGACGGCATTGATTTTATTCGCGACCTGCGTCAGTGGAGCCAGATGCCGATTATCGTCCTGTCAGCGCGTAGCGAAGAGCATGACAAAATTGCCGCCCTGGATGCCGGCGCCGATGACTACTTAAGTAAACCCTTTGGCATCGGCGAGCTACAGGCTCGCCTGCGCGTCGCGCTGCGTCGCCACGGCGCGGCGCAGGCCGATGAGCCAGTGGTGCGCTTCGCTGACCTGGAGGTCAATATCCCCGCCCGCCGCATCCTGCGCGGCAGCGAAGAGATCCACCTGACGCCCATCGAGTTTCGCCTGCTGGCGGCGCTGTTGAATAATCCCGGCAAAGTGCTTACCCAGCGCCAGTTGCTGAATCAGGTGTGGGGGCCTAACGCCGTGGAGCACAGCCACTATCTGCGGATCTATATGGGTCATTTGCGACAAAAGCTGGAGGCCGATCCGGCACGGCCGCAGCATTTGCTGACTGAAACCGGCATTGGCTATCGCTTTATGCCCTGAGCCCCGCCTCTGCAGTACCAGAGGCTGGCGATTTTCAGCCCTTCAGAGAGCAGCAGAAAACCGGCCAGGATCGCTACATGCATGACGCCGGCAGCCTGAATCAGCCACAGACCCAGCGACAGCGAAGGCTGCATAAACACCAGTCTGAGCGGCGCCTGCCCCCAGGCCAGCCACAGCGCATAGCGGCTCTGACGGAAAAAAAGGATCATCGACAGTGGGATGCTGATAATCAGCAGAACATTCAGCGGATACAGCCAGACCGCCCCAGAGCCGTAAGTATGCAGCAGCTGGAGATAAGCCAGCAGGTCGTCGTAAAAAGGGAGGCGGCGGTGGGCAATATTCCACCATAAGAATTGCAGGACGAAAAAGAGATCCATCCACGCCCAGAATAAAAACAGGGACTTCCGTTGTATTTTCATCGCTATCCTTGCGAAAAAAATCAGGCCCACAAGGGGCCTGATGTTTGGCTGCGGTTACGCGTTCTTCAGCACTTCGCTGACAATCTCTACCGCTTCTTTTTCAATCAGCTTGCGATGCTCTTCGCCGAGGAAGCTTTCGCAGTAGATCTTGTAGGCGTCTTCGGTGCCTGACGGACGCGCCGCGAACCAGCCGTTGTCGGTCATCACCTTCAGGCCGCCAATCGCCGCCCCGTTGCCCGGCGCCGCGGTCAGACGAGCAGTGATCGGATCGCCCGCCAGGGTGTCAGCGCTGACCATTTCCGGAGAGAGCTTGGACAGCGCAGCTTTTTGCGCGGAGGTCGCGGAAGCCTGCAGGCGGTTGTAGCTCGGCGCACCAAAGCGTTCCGCCAGTTCGTTGTAATGCTCCTGCGGGTTTTTCCCGGTCACCGCGGTGATTTCCGCCGCCAGCAGGCACATGATGATGCCGTCTTTATCGGTGGACCATGGCGTGCCGTCAAAGCGCAGGAAGGAGGCCCCGGCGCTCTCTTCGCCGCCGAAGCCGAAGCTGCCGTCGAACAGGCCGTCGACAAACCATTTAAAGCCCACCGGCACTTCCACCAGCTTGCGGCCCAGATCGTTCACCACGCGGTCAATCATCGCTGAGGAGACCAGCGTTTTACCCACCGCCACCTCTTTGCCCCACTGCGGACGATGCTGGAACAGGTAGTTGATCGCTACCGCCAGGTAGTGGTTCGGGTTCATCAACCCGGCTGGGGTGACAATCCCGTGGCGGTCGTAATCCGGATCGTTAGCAAACGCCAGATCGAACTTATCGCGCAGCGCCAGCAGGCCTGCCATCGCACACTCTGAGGAGCAGTCCATACGGATGGCGCCGTCTTTATCGAGGTGCATAAAGCGGAAGGTCTGGTCAACCTGATCGTTCACAATGGTCAGATTGAGCTTGTAGTGTTCGCCAATACGTTTCCAGTATTCGATACCGGACCCGCCCAGCGGATCGACGCCCAGCGTCAGGCCCGCTTTCTGGATCGCCGCCATGTCGACGATGTCCGCCAGCCCTTCAATGAACGGCTGCACCAGATCCTGTTCTTTAACGTGACCAGAAGCCAGCGCCGCGTCCAGAGAAATGCGTTTCACGCCCTGCAGGCCGGCGGCCAGCAGTTCGTTGGCGCGGTTTTCCACCACTTTGGTGACGTTGGTATCAGCCGGGCCGCCGTTTGGCGGGTTGTACTTGATACCACCATCTTCCGGCGGGTTGTGTGACGGGGTGATCACAATGCCGTCTGCCAGCGGACCGCCTTTTTTGTTATGCACCAGAATCGCATTGGAGACCGCCGGCGTCGGAGTGAAGCCGTTGTTTTCCTGCACGATCACGTCAACGCCGTTGGCGGTTAACACTTCCAGCACCGAAATAAACGCCGGCTCGGAAAGGGCGTGGGTATCTTTGCCGACATAGCACGGACCGGTGATCCCGTTCTTCGCACGATCTTCCGCAATGGCCTGGGCGATGGCCAGGATATGCGGTTCGTTGAAGTTGTGGCGCGCCGCGCTACCGCGATGGCCAGAGGTGCCGAATTTTACCGCATGCTCCGCATTACCGACTTCAGGCTTCAGCACGTAGTACTGAGCAGTCAGTTGGGCGACGTTAATCAAATCACTCTGTTGCGCAGGCTGCCCCGCACGTTTATCGATTGCCATTGCCTGATCCTTCTGGTGCAAATGTTAAAAAGCTAGATCGTGCCGCAAACCTTTTCAATCAGCTCCGCAGGGAACTGCATCGACTGCATGATGTGCTCAATCATGCTGCATTTACGGCCGGTATTGGTATTAGTGATAACCCACCACGGTGTACCAGGAACCTGTTTTGGTTTGGTCTGATTACCGCTTTTCAGCAGCGTACGCGCATCTTCTGCGAAGTAGACGCGCGTGCGGCCATGCAGAGACTCAGTCGCCTCGGCAAATGCTTTATTGTCCAGAGAATAGAGGGTCGTCAACACCAGCATGAAACGGTTCACCGCACGCTTCTGCTCGGCGTATTCATCAGATAACAACAGCTCGCGCATGGCGCGGACTTTATCTTTCGCCGGGTTAGCGGGTTTCACCTCCACGGCAGGCGCTGGCGCCAGTGCCGGCGCGGCTTTGCTGACCGGTGTAGCCGGTTGGGAAACGGCGGAAAATTTCAGCATGCGCCGTAAAATGTCGGATGCGCTCTCGCCGATATGCAGAGTGTGGCTGGCAATATAGCGATAGAGTTCATCATCAACTTCAATTGTTTTCATCTTAATCCAGTGCGATATCTTTTCTGAATACAAATCGTTGGGATTATAAGTACAAATCCCAACCGCGGATAGCGTCAAACCAGGATGGCGGTAAAACTCAGAAAACTTCTGGGTCTTGCAGCCGGATGGCAGAATGTCCAACATAATACCCTAACCCGACGGAGCGAAAAAAAGAACTTTGCCATGAAATTAAATAGCCGAGCGCAATCTGCACAGAATCCGCACAACCACTCCCCGATCGTGCTGGTCCACGGTCTGTTTGGCAGCCTGGACAACCTGGGCATCCTCGCCCGCGACCTGATCGCCGACCACGATATTGTGCAGGTCGATATGCGCAACCACGGTTTGTCGCCGCGATCGCCAGAGATGACCTACCCCGCCATGGCGCAGGATCTGCTTGATACGCTCGACGCGCACCAGATCGAGCGCGCCACCTTTATCGGCCATTCGATGGGCGGGAAAGCGGTGATGGCGTTGACCGCCCTGGCGCCGGAACGCATCAGCGGACTGGTGGCGATCGATATCGCGCCGGTGGATTATCATGTGCGCCGCCATGATGAGATCTTCGCCGCTATCCGCGCCGTCAGCGAATCCTCCGCCAGCAGCCGCCAGCAGGCGGCGCAGGTGATGCGTGAGCATCTGCGGGAAGAGGGCGTGATTCAGTTCCTGCTGAAATCTTTTGTCGACGGCGAATGGCGCTTTAACGTGCCGGTGCTGTGGGACCAGTACCCGCATATCGTCGGCTGGGAAACCATTCCGGCCTGGCCGCACCCGACGCAGTTTATTCCCGGCGGCAACTCGCCCTATGTGACCGACGCCTACCGCGACGCGCTGCTGGCGCAGTTCCCGCAGGCCCGGGCGCACGTCATCGCCGGCGCCGGACACTGGGTGCATGCCGAGAAACCCGAGGCGGTGTTACGCGCCATCCGCCGCTATCTGACGAGCATCGCCGCCTGATTGGCTAAAATATGCCCGACCGCGCCGCAGAATGCCCGCGGTCGTTGGCGCAGCCGTTCGCCTGATGTATGATGGCGCGCTATCTGCGCCGGCTAGAGCCCGGCAGCTTGTTTCCCCGAAGTCACTCAGAATCATGGCAAAAGAACAAACGGACCGTACGACATTAGATTTGTTCGCAAACGAGCGTCGCCCGGGAAGACCGAAAACCAATCCGCTGTCGCGCGATGAACAACTGCGCATCAACAAACGTAACCAGCTGAAACGCGATAAGGTTCGCGGGCTGAAGCGCGTCGAGTTAAAACTCAACGCCGACGCGGTCGATGCGCTCAATGAACTGGCGGAAGCGCGTAATATGAGCCGCAGCGATCTCATTGAAGAGATGCTGATGACCCAATTGCGCGCCCTGCACAGCCAGGGAAAAGTCTAACTTTCCGCGAAAAATCCGCATTCGTGTAGCAGAGTGTGCAGTCGGGCGTGATTGCTGTTTCCGCGCCCTTGCCTGTTCTGCTATGATTGCCGTTATCTATGGGCATCGCGTCCCTACCACATCATTTAAGTTTCAAGAGGTTATTTTACTCATGGCAATCATCGGCATCTTTTTTGGCAGCGACACCGGCAACACCGAAAATATTGCAAAAATGATTCAAAAGCAGCTTGGTAAAGATGTTGCTGATGTTCACGACATTGCCAAAAGCAGCAAAGAAGACCTGGAAGCCCACGACATTCTGCTGCTCGGTATCCCGACCTGGTACTACGGCGAAGCGCAGTGTGACTGGGACGACTTCTTCCCGACGCTGGAAGAGATCGACTTCAATGGTAAACTGGTGGCGCTGTTCGGCTGTGGCGACCAGGAAGACTACGCAGAATACTTCTGCGACGCGCTGGGCACCATCCGCGACATCATTGAGCCGCGCGGCGCGACCATCGTCGGTCACTGGCCGACAGCCGGGTATCATTTTGAGGCCTCCAAAGGCCTGGCAGATGACGACCACTTCGTCGGCCTCGCCATTGATGAAGACCGCCAGCCGGAGCTGACCAACGAGCGCGTTGAGAAATGGGTGAAGCAGGTTGCCGAAGAGCTGCACCTCGAAGAAATCAAAAACGCCTGATGATTAAGCGGCGCAATCATTGAGTTGCGTCGCATTAATAGACAAAAGCAATCAAACTAATAGCTACAAGTTTTTAACTTTTAATCACATATCTGTACAATGTCCTCTGATTCTACGAGGCACGTGACGCAGTTTGTAGCTGGTGCCTCGTTTTTGACAGCAAACCAGGCCTGATGCTTGCAGTTTTCATTTACCAGTGGCAGTTCTATAATGAGACGCATTACGTCGGGTTAATTTCTGTATGACTTCCGTTGAAGGAAGTAGATCGTTTAGCAACAGGACAGATTCCGCATGACTGACAACAATACCGCATTAAAGAAGGCTGGCCTGAAAGTCACACTTCCTCGACTGAAAATCCTTGAAGTGCTGCAGGAACCGGATAACCATCATGTCAGTGCGGAAGACTTATATAAACGCCTGATCGACATGGGCGAAGAGATCGGTCTGGCGACCGTTTACCGCGTACTCAACCAGTTTGATGATGCCGGTATCGTGACTCGTCATAATTTTGAAGGCGGTAAATCCGTTTTCGAACTGACCCAGCAGCATCACCACGATCACCTGATTTGCCTCGACTGCGGCAAAGTGATCGAATTCAGCGATGACTCGATCGAATTACGCCAGCGTGAAATTGCCTCCCGCCACGGCATCCGCCTGACCAACCACAGTCTGTATCTGTACGGTCATTGTGCGGAAGGTGATTGCCGCGAGGACGAACACGCCCACGACGCGGTGGAAAAATAATTCCCCGCTTCGCTGAGACTGAAAAGCCAACCTGCCGGTTGGCTTTTTTATGGGCGCCTCTGCTGCCCTTACCGCTCTCGTCCCACAGGTGACCTTCCCGCGTCCCCGTTTTGTCCGGAGAGTTGATATGGAACTTCGCCAGCTACGCTATTTTGTGCGCATTGTTGAAACCGGCAGCATGGGGCGCGCCGCGCTTGATCTTAATATCGGCGTCTCGGCGCTCAGCCAGCAGATCGCACGCCTGGAAAACGAACTGGCCATTCGCCTGCTGCAGCGGACCTCCCGCGGGGTCACGCCCACCAGCGCGGGTCTCGCTTTCTACTCGCAGGCACAGCTGGCGCTGCGCCATGCCGATGATGCCATCCTCGCCGCCCGCGAGGCGCGCCTGTCAGGCCACGTTAGCGTCGGCATGGCCCCCAGCACCGCCTCCGTTCTCGGCGTCCCGTTCATCAATGCGATGCGCGAAAGCTATCCCGACGTGCGCCTGCATTTGGTGGAAAGCCTCTCCGGTAATCTGGAGCGGATGATCAACACCCGCCAGCTCGATTTAGCTATCGTTTTCCAGCAGGAAAAGATCCTGCGCTGGAGCGCCAGACCGGTGCTGGAAGAACGCCTGTTCCTGATTGGCACCCATGCGCTGTTGGCCCCCCTGCAGGAGGACCACATCTCCCCTGACCAGCTCACCTCCCTGCCGTTGATTATGCCAAGCCAGGGCCATGGCCATGGCCTGCGCGGCAGGCTGGAGGCAGTTTGCCAGCAGCATCATCTCAGCGTTGAGGTGGTGGCGGACATTGACGGTCTGGCCCTGCTGATGCAGGCCGTGCGCAGCGGACTGGGGGCCACCCTGCAGCCCGGGGCCGCCATCTCCCACCTCGACCATCAGGCGCTGAGGGTGATCGACGTCGTCAACCCGATACTCAGTCGCCCCAACTTTCTGGTCAGTCTGTCTGATGATGAACTCACTCCGGCAGGCCTTGCGGCTCGAGTGATACTCAGCAAAGTCATGCGCCAGCTGGTGGAGTCTGACCGCTGGCCGGGTGCTACCCTTTACGCTCACTAAACCCCTCTTTAGCATTACACCATAGCGCCTCACCGCTGTTACCACCTACATTCCCATTACAAATTTAACAATTAATTAAATTGTAATGGAGCCGATAATGGTGGATGTACTGGTGATTGGCGGCGGCAATGCCGCGCTATGCGCCGCCTTAACCGCCCGGGAGGCCGGCGCCTCGGTGCTGCTGCTGGAGGCGGCGCCGCGGGAGTGGCGCGGCGGCAACTCGCAGCACACGCGTAACCTGCGCTGTATGCACGATGCGCCGCAGGACGTGCTGGTCGACAGCTACCCGGAAGAAGAGTACTGGCAGGATCTGCTGCGCGTCACCGAGGGGAATACCAACGAAGCGCTGGCCCGACTGGTGATCCGCACCTCGTCACAATGCCGGGACTGGATGCGCCAGCACGGAGTTAACTTTCAGCCGCCGCTCTCCGGCGCCCTGCACGTGGCCCGCACCAACGCCTTTTTTATGGGCGGCGGCAAAGCGCTGGTCAATGCCTATTACCGCAGCGCGGAGCAAATGGGGGTGCAGATCCGCTACAACACACCGGTGCAGGCTCTCGAGCTGCGCAACGGCGAATTTGTCGCCGCGCTGGCGGGCGAGGAACGGATTGTGGCGAAAAGCTGCGTCCTCGCCGCCGGCGGATTTGAATCCAACCGCGAATGGCTGCGCGAGGCCTGGGGGCAAAATGACCGCGGTGAATGGCCCGCCGATAACTTTCTCATCCGCGGCACCCGCTTCAACCAGGGAGTGCTGCTCAAGTTTATGATCGACGCCGGGGCCGATATTATCGGCGATCCCTCGCAGTCCCACTGCGTCGCCATTGACGCCCGGGCGCCGCTCTACGATGGCGGGATCTGTACCCGCGTCGACTGCGTGTCGCTGGGGGTAGTGGTCAACCGCGATGCCGACCGTTTTTACGATGAAGGAGAAGATTTCTGGCCCAAACGCTATGCCATCTGGGGCCGGCTGGTCGCCCACCAGCCCGGGCAAATCGGCTACTCGATCATCGACAGCAAAGCCATCGGCCACTTTATGCCGCCCGTCTTTCCCGGCGCTCAGGCCAACACCCTTCCCGAGCTGGCCCGCCAGCTCGGCCTGGACAGCGAACGCTTTACGCAAACCATCGCCGACTATAATGCCGCCTGCGCGCCAGGCCAGTTCGATCATACCCGCCTGGATAACTGCGCCACCGCCGGCCTGACGCCGCCAAAGACCCACTGGGCGCGGCCTATCGATACGCCGCCTTACTACGGCTATGCCTTACGTCCGGGGATCACCTTCACCTACCTCGGGCTCTACGTCGACGACACCGCCGCCGTCCACTTCGCCGGTAAACCCAGCCGCAACCTGTTTGTCGCCGGGGAAATGATGGCTGGCAACGTGCTGGGCAAAGGCTATACCGCCGGCGTCGGGATGTCGATCGGCACCACCTTCGGCCGCATTGCCGGCCAGCAAGCCGCCCGGGCGGCACAGCAGGAGAAACACCATGAAGTCGCTTGAGAAGCTGATCATTGAGGCGCAGATCATCACCGAGCCGGAGGCGGAAGTGGAAAGGGTGATGCAGGTATGTAACGCCTGCCGCTACTGCGAAGGGTTTTGCGCCGTATTCCCGGCGATGACCCAGCGCCTGGCCTTTGGCAAAGCAGATATTAACTATCTGGCTAACCTGTGTCATAACTGCGGCGCCTGCCTGCACGCCTGTCAGTACGCGCCGCCGCACGAATTCGCGATTAACGTGCCGAAGGCGATGGCCGAAGTTCGGCTGGAAACTTATCAGCATTACGCCCAGCCCGCCGCCTTTGGCAGCCTGTACCGCCGGGCTGGCGTGACCACCGTACTGGCGCTGGTCGGCGGACTGATTTTCTTTCTGCTGCTGGCGATGGGGCTTAAAGGCTCGCTGCTTCACTCTCCTCTGGCCGGCGATTTCTATCAGATATTCCCGCATAACCTGCTGGCGTGGATGTTTGGCTCGGTCTTCGTGCTGGCCTTTGGCTTGCTGATGACCGGGGTGATCCGCTTCTGGCGCGAGATCTCCCCGGGCCAGCCGCACGCGGTTGATATCGCCAAGGCCTCACAGGATGCGTTGACGCTGAAATATCTCGATGGCGGGCATGGCAAAGGTTGCAACGAAGCCGATGACGCCTTCACCCTGCTGCGCCGCCGTTTCCACCACTTCACCTTCTACGGCTTTATGCTCTGCTTCGCCGCCACCGTGGTGGCCACGGGCTATCACTATTTCGCCGGCCAGGAAGCCCCCTACCCGTTCTTCAGCGTCCCCGTGATCCTCGGGACCCTTGGCGGCATCGGCCTGCTGGTGGGGCCGGCTGGCCTGCTGTGGCTAAACCTGCGCCGGTCGCCGTTGCACGGCGATGCACGACAAAAACCGATGGACCGCGGCTTTATCCTGCTACTGCTGCTGACCAGCTTCACCGGCCTGGCGCTGCTGGCGGGACGGGATACCTCATGGATGGGTATTTTGCTCGCTGTTCACCTCGGGGTGGTAATGGCCCTGTTCTTAACCCTTCCCTACGGAAAATTTGCCCACGGATTTTATCGCTGTGCGGCGCTACTCAAGTGGGCAATTGAGAAGCGGCGCGGAAAACAGGCGGCAGTCGCAGGCGACTAACCCGCTCCCTCTTACCTCTATAAAAACAAGATAAAGACAATGGAGAGCACACCCTATGACGCAACAATCCACGCGCGCCGGCACCGTCGGCGCTATCCTCCGCGTGACCAGCGGTAATTTTCTCGAACAGTTCGACTTTTTCCTGTTTGGCTTTTATGCCACCTATATCGCCCGCACCTTCTTTCCGGCGGAGAGCGAGTTCGCAGCGCTGATGCTGACCTTTGCGGTGTTTGGTTCGGGCTTCCTGATGCGCCCCATCGGCGCGGTGGTCCTCGGCGCCTATATCGACAGAATCGGGCGCCGCAAAGGGCTGATGGTCACCCTGGCGATCATGGGCTGCGGGACGCTACTCATCGCCCTGGTACCTGGCTATCAGACCATCGGCGTGCTGGCGCCGATCCTCGTGTTAGTGGGCCGCTTGCTGCAGGGGTTTTCCGCGGGCGTCGAGCTTGGCGGGGTGTCGGTTTATCTGTCGGAAATCGCCACGCCGGGCAATAAAGGCTTCTATACCAGCTGGCAATCCGCCAGCCAGCAGGTGGCTATCGTCATGGCGGCGCTGATTGGCTACGCGCTAAACGCCACGCTGGAGCATGAGGAGATCGCCGACTGGGGCTGGCGCATTCCCTTCTTCATTGGCTGTCTGATTATTCCGCTGATTTTCGTGCTGCGCCGCTCGCTGCAGGAGACTGAGGAGTTCCTGCAGCGTAAACATCGCCCGGATACTAAAGAGATCCTGACCACTATCGCCAGGAACTGGCGCATTATTACCGCCGGGACGTTGCTGGTGGCGATGACCACCACCACCTTTTATTTTATCACCGTCTATACGCCGACCTACGGCAGAGCGGTGCTGCACCTCAGCGCTCGCGACAGCCTGCTGGTGACCATGCTGGTGGGCATCTCCAACTTTATCTGGTTACCGATTGGCGGGGCGATCTCTGACCGGATCGGTCGTCGTCCGGTGCTGATGGGCATTACCCTGCTGGCGCTGCTCACCACCTGGCCGGTGATGCACTGGCTCACCGCCGCGCCCGATTTCACCCGTATGACGCTGGTCCTGCTGTGGTTCTCGTTCTTCTTTGGGATGTATAACGGCGCGATGGTGGCGGCGCTCACCGAAGTGATGCCGGTGTACGTCCGCACTGTAGGCTTCTCTCTGGCCTTTAGTCTCGCTACTGCCATTTTCGGCGGCCTGACGCCGGCTATCTCTACCGCCCTGGTCGAGCTCACCGGCGATAAAAGCGCGCCGGGCTGGTGGCTAATGTGCGCTGCGCTGTGCGGGTTCATTGCCACCGCGCTGCTGTTCGTGCGGCTGAGCCGAGGCTATCAGCCGGCGGAGAGTCAGCGCTAAAAAAACAAACGGGCGGAGGTATGCTCCGCCCGTTTGCCGCTAACGTCTGATTTAATGGGTCGTATTATTGCTGCGGATCTCCTTCCAGATCTGGTCGCAGCGCGCTTTCACCGCCTGATCGTTGCCGGTGCGGGTGGCCTGAATACACTGTTGGTAATCCAGGACGCGAACGCTCTCCTGATTGGCAAATTGCTGGTGCTGTTTATCCTCTTTCAGTACATTCAGTACGCTCTGACAGGCTTCAATCTTGTCCGGATTCCCCTCCGCCGTATTAATACAGGCGCTATAGGCATCTTTCAGTTTGGTGTCTTCTTTCGGTGCCGGCGACGTGGCGCAGGCCACCAGACCCGAGGCCATCATGGCAATAAGCAGCATTTTTTTCATTGTCGTTCTCCCAGAGGTGCGGCAGGCTCACGCCCGCCGCGCAGGCATCAGAAAATAGTGAACGGGGCGATAACCATGAACTTCACGTCGCGCTCATCCTGGAAGATGTTGCCGTAGCCGCCGCTCCAGCTCGGAATATCGGAATGGTTGTCGTACTGGGTAAAGTGCAGTTTGAACAGGGTGCCCTTCGCCCGACCTTCCTGCACGGTATACAACGCATCCAGGCTGTAAGCCGATTCTTTCAGGCGATAGTCAGGGTCATAGTACGCATCCGGAGAGGACATTCTTCCCGGCTTCGCATCCCAGGCGTAGACATAAGACGCGCCAAACGCCCAGCCAGGCATATCCCAGTTTTTCATGTCATACATCGCGCCGAAGAAGACCGCTTTTTCGCCGTTGGCGTTAAAGTCGGAGCGGTTATCCCACCAGATATCGAGCCGACCGTTGGAAGAGGCATAGGTCGGCGTCATACGCTGCAGGAAGTAGCCCTGCTGGCCATCGGCCTTCACCCAGGTGCCTTCCAGACGCAGGTCCAGCACATCCGCCACTTTATAGCCGAAGGTTAACGCCTGCAGCCATGCGGTGCCGTCATAGATGTCATTGACCCCGCCGTTGCTGACCTTATCGCGGGTGCCGTAGAACTGGTAGCTGGTGCTCAGCGGCGCGCCGGCGACGTCAAACTTGTAGCTGGCTTTAGCAAAGTACTGATCGATATAGCCCTGAGCCTGACCAAATGCCGCCTCCAGCACCAGGTCGTTTTTGAAATCATATTTGGCGCCGACGGAGTGGAGATAATCAACTTTGGTTTTCTTGTCGTTCTGATAGAAATCGTCCATCTCGATATGCCATGGCGCTTTATACTCGTTCGTCCACATATAGGAAAAACTTAACGCGCCCGCCGTGCCATAGTCGAAGTTAGCCCCGGCCTCCGCCCCCTGATAGGTACCTGGCATAAAGCTCCAGTGCGGGGCCAGCAGAGTCTGGCCGGTTGGCTGGATATAGCCCGCACGTGCCCACGCCGGACCGTATTTGAATTTCGCGGCGGCTTTATACAGGCTGATACCGCTCTTATCGCCGGAGTAGTCTTCGTCATAGGCTTTGTTGCGCGATGAGAAGGCAATTTCGTTCGGGTGGCCGCTATCGCCGTTCTCGGCCATTTCAATCGCGGTAAATGCAGCAATATCAAGGCCAAACATATCGGCAGCATAGCCGGACTGGAAGTCCAGGTTAGCGTTCCAGGTGGAGTGGGAAAGGTTGGTTTTATATTTGTCGCCGTCGGTGACATCTTTACGGTCACGCTCACGCTGCCAGTAATAGATACCGCCGGTTAAGGTTGAATCATCGATAAAGCCTGCTGCGCTGGCCTGCGGAACCACAACCCAGCCCGACATCGCGGTGACGGCGGCAATAGCCAGCGCCAGCGTACTACGTTTGCCACTAAACGTACGCATGTGCATATCCTCTTTGACGTTTTAAAAGGCGAAGACCAACGGTCATTCGCTAAAAAAATAAATAAAACTGCAAAATGTGGGGCGGTGAAAAAGGCCGCGAAACCACTGTAGATAGACTATTTTTCGTGACGCGAATTATCAATGTTTTTCGTGAGGCAAAGCTTAAGATTATGACAAAGCGCACATAATTTATGTCTTTTTGTTACAGCCTTATCCCTGATAATTTTGTCATGGAAGTCATTGCAAAATCAGGGAAAAATAGAAGAACTGAAAGCGATTACATTGGTTTTTTGTATATAACAGGAAACATCAGAAGCGCTATTTATTACCGCGCAGTAACAGGATTAATTCGCATCGCGAAAATGAAAAGTTTAATTGGCTGATTCTGAAACAAAAAAAAGCGCCGCAAGGTGCGACGCTTTTACGGGAGGGAAATTTATTCGCCGACTTTCGCCCAGGTATCACGCAGCCCGACAGTGCGGTTGAACACCAGACTGGAGGCGTTTGCATAGCGACTGTCGAGGCAGAAGTAACCTTCACGCTCAAACTGGTAAGCTTTGCCTGCTTCGGCCTGCGCCAGGCTCGGCTCCGCATATCCCTGCTTAATCACCAGCGAATCCGGGTTGATTACCGCGAGGAAATCTTCCTCCGCCCCCGGGTTTGGTACGCTGAACAGGCGATCGTAGAGACGGATCTCCACCGGCAGCGCATGCGCCGCACTCACCCAGTGGATCACGCCTTTGACCTTGCGACCGTCGGCCGGATCTTTACTCAGGGTATCGGCATCGTAGGTGCAGAAAATAGTGGTGATATTGCCTTCGGCATCTTTCTCCACGCGTTCTGCTTTGATCACGTAGGCATTGCGCAGACGCACTTCTTTACCCAGCACCAGACGCTTGTACTGTTTGTTGGCTTCTTCACGGAAGTCAGCGCGATCGATCCAGATTTCGGCGCTGAACGGCACTTCACGACTGCCCATTTCCGGCTTGTTCGGATGGTTCGGCATCGCCACCATTTCGCTTTCGCCCTGCGGATAGTTCTCGATAACCAGTTTCACCGGATCGATCACCGCCATCGCGCGCGGGGCGTTTTCGTTGAGATCTTCACGAATGCAGGACTCCAGCGATGCCATCTCGATGGTGTTGTCCTGCTTGGTCACGCCGATGCGCTTGCAGAACTCGCGGATGGATTCAGCGGTGTAGCCACGGCGACGCAGACCAGAGATGGTCGGCATACGCGGGTCATCCCAGCCTTCCACGTGCTTCTCGGTCACCAGCTGGTTCAGCTTACGCTTGGACATCACGGTGTATTCGAGATTCAGGCGCGAGAATTCATACTGACGCGGGTGAACCGGAATGCTGATGTTGTCGAGCACCCAGTCGTACAGGCGGCGGTTGTCCTGGAACTCCAGGGTACACAGCGAGTGGGTGATGCCTTCCAGCGCATCGCTGATGCAGTGGGTGAAGTCATACATCGGGTAGATGCACCACTTGTTGCCGGTCTGATGATGCTCAGCGAACTTAATGCGGTACAGCACCGGATCGCGCATCACGATGAACGGCGATGCCATATCGATCTTCGCGCGCAGGCAGGCTTTACCCTCTTCGAAGCCGCCGCTGCGCATTTTTTCAAACAGCGCCAGGTTTTCTTCCACGCTGCGGTCGCGATACGGGCTGTTTTTACCCGGCGCTTTCAGGGTGCCGCGGTATTCGCGAATTTCATCAGGAGAGAGTTCATCAACATAGGCCAGACCTTTGTTGATCAGCTCAACCGCATACTGATGCAGCTGATCAAAGTAATCAGACGAGTAGCAAACGTCCCCGGACCAGTGGAAACCTAACCACTGCACGTCGTTTTTAATCGACTCCACGTATTCGATATCTTCTTTCACCGGGTTGGTGTCATCGAAACGCAGGTTGCATTGACCCTGATAATCCTGCGCGATGCCGAAGTTCAGGCAGATGGATTTCGCATGGCCAATGTGCAGATAACCGTTCGGCTCCGGCGGGAAGCGAGTGTGAACGGTGGTATGTTTACCGGTAGCCAGATCTTCATCAATGATCTGACGGATAAAGTTAGTCGGGCGGGCTTCTGCCTCACTCATCACGGGTTCCTCAAAGCGTAAACAACGTATAACGGCACATGATCTTACAAGCAGGACGTAGTGACAACTATTAGTTACGTAAAATAGGTATCAGAAGAGGATTATGGGGCCGATTGCTGGAAAAAAAAGCGGCGAAGGTTTCCCTTCGCCGCTGAGGCATAAACTCGACTCAGGAGCCTTACTTGCCTTTAATCTCATACAGCGGCGTCTGGCCGGCAACGACCTTACCGCTCGCCAGTATCACCAGCGCGCTGTAGTCATCGCTGTTGCTGCAGACGACCGGACTGATCATTGAGCGCGCGTTGGCGTTGAGGAAGTCCAGATCCATTTCCAGGATCGGCTCACCGGCCTTCACGTCCGTGCCCTCTTCAACCAAACGTTTGAAGCCCTTGCCTTCCAGCGCCACGGTGTCGATACCCATGTGGACGACGATTTCCGCGCCGTTGTTGGTTTCGAGGCAGAACGCGTGGTTAGTGTTGAAAATTTTCACCACAGTACCCGCCGCTGGCGCGACAACGATGTTGCTGGTCGGTTTCACCGCGATACCGTCGCCGACGGCTTTGCTGGCGAAGGCTTCGTCCGGCACCTGTTCGAGCGCCACCACGTCACCGGTAATCGGCGAAACCAGCGACTCAACGGTCTTCGCATTCGCTACCGCCTGCGGTTTAGCCGCTGGCGCTGCGGTGGCGACATTGCCAGCCGGTGCGGCTGCTGCTGCCGCTACCGGGCCGCGGGTAACCACTTTTTTCATCTCATCGCCGATAGATTCTGCTTTTGCACCGACGATAACCTGGATGGTTTGCTTATTCAGTTTCACCACCCCGGACGCGCCGAGACGTTTACAGGCCGCGTCGTTCACTTTCGCCGAATCGCCCACAGTCAGACGCAGACGGGTGATACAGGCGTCAATGGCTTTCAGGTTGTCCGTTCCGCCCACCGCGGCGATATAGCTGGTCGCCAGCTGGGTCAGGCCCTCTTCAGTATTGCTGTTGGCTTCTTCCGTTACCACGTCAGCGGCTTTGTCTTCACGACCCGGCGTTTTCAGGTTGAACATGCGGATCACCGCGCTGAACAGCAGGAAGTAGACGAAGAAGAACACCACGCCCATCACCAGCAGCATCCAGACGTTTTTGCTGGCCGCTGGCAGGCTGTACATCAGCACATAGTCAATTGCACCTGCGGAGAAGGAGAAGCCCGCATGGATACCCAGCGCCGTTGCGATGAACAGGCTGATACCGGTCAGCACCGCATGCAGGAGGTACAGCAGCGGAGCCAGGAACATGAACAGGAATTCCAGCGGCTCGGTTACCCCGGTCAGGAACGCGGTGATGGCTACGGACAGCAGCATACCGCCGACCATCGGACGACGCGCTTTCGGCGCCGCCAGATACATCGCCAGCGCCGCACCCGGCAGACCAAACATCATGATCGGGAAGAAGCCGGACATGAACATCCCCGCGGTGCCGTCGCCGGCGTAGAAGCGGTTGATGTCGCCGTGGAACACAGCGCCAGCGGCGTTAGTGAACTCACCAATCTGGAACCAGGCGATGGTGTTCAGCACCTGATGCAGACCGGTTGGGATCAGCAGACGGTTGATGAAACCAAAGATACCGGAACCGAGCGCCCCTGCGGAGACGATCCATTCGCCACCAGAGTGGATAGCGTGTTGCACCGGCGGCCAGACGTAGCCGAAGATCGCGGCGAGGATCAGACAGAAGAAGCCGGTGGCGATCGGCACGAAGCGTTTGCCGCCGAAGAAACTCAGGAAGTCCGGCAGCTTGATGCCGGCCCAGCGGTTGTACACCGCCCCTGCCACCAGACCGGTAATGATACCGGCCAGCACGCCCATGTTAATTTCCGGGTTGATGGTGACCATCGCTTTGGTCATCACGAAATACCCTACTGCGCCGGCCAGCGCCGCAGAACCCGCGTTATCCTTGGACCAGCTTGATGCCACACCAATTGCGAAGATCAGCGCCAGATTATCGAAGATCGCCCCACCCGCTTGCGCGATGAAGGGTACATTCAACAGGTCTGGTTGCCCGAAACGCAGCAGCAATGCCGCGACCGGCAGCACTGCGATAGGGAGCTGCAACGCCCTACCCAGTCGCTGAAAGAAACCTAAAATATTCATCTTATTCCCCCTATGAGACCCCGATGAGGCTCATTTTCAAAGCCACTTTTTTATTGTGTAACAAGGTCGGTTTTATCACTTACCGGCAAAGTGTGTGAAAAATTAATTCGTATCGCAAATTAAACGGGTATTTTTTGTGATAATTATCACCAAATATCGTATTCCCCCCTCCCTTTCACTGGCTAACATCGAAAACTTATTTTATCATTCAAAAAATCAACACGGATTGACCCCGGTCGGCGCAGTTGCTGCAATACTCTCCTCAGAGTGCTGGCGCCAATCCGCCAGAATCTACTTTAACTATAGAGGTGAAGAATGAGACTGATCCCCCTGGTAACCGCTGAGCAGGTCGGTAAATGGGCTGCCCGCCACATCGTTAACCGTATTAATGCATTCAAACCGACCGCGGACCGCCCGTTCGTGCTGGGTCTGCCTACCGGTGGCACTCCGCTGACCGCCTACAAAGCGCTGGTTGAAATGCATAAAGCAGGCCAGGTTAGCTTCAAACACGTCGTCACCTTTAATATGGATGAATATGTCGGCCTGCCAAAAGAGCATCCGGAAAGCTATCATAGCTTCATGCACCGTAATTTCTTTGACCACGTTGATATTCCGGCAGAAAATATCAACCTGCTGAATGGTAACGCGCCGGACATCGATGCGGAATGCCGTCGCTATGAAGAAAAAATTCGTTCCTACGGTAAAATCCACCTGTTCATGGGCGGTGTAGGCAACGATGGTCACATCGCGTTCAACGAACCGGCCTCTTCTCTGGCGTCCCGCACCCGTATTAAGACCCTGACCCATGACACCCGTGTGGCGAACTCCCGCTTCTTCGATGGTGATGTGGATCTGGTGCCGAAATACGCGTTGACCGTGGGCGTAGGCACCCTGCTGGATGCAGAAGAAGTGATGATTCTGGTGCTGGGTCATCAGAAAGCGCTGGCGCTGCAGGCGGCGGTAGAAGGTAACGTCAACCATATGTGGACCATTACCTGCCTGCAGCTGCATCCGAAGGCGGTGATTGTCTGCGACGAGCCGTCCACCATGGAGCTGAAAGTGAAAACCCTGAAATATTTCAACGAATTAGAAGCTGAAAATATTAAAGGTCTGTAATGTAGTCGTGTCCCGCCACTTGCGCGGGACCCTCTTTTTCTTTGTATGCATCATCATGCCGGCGGCAAACGAACGATCGCTGACCTGATGGGGCGTATATACCGGGGGTCGTAATGTATGCATTAACCCAGGGCCGGGTTTATACCGGTCATGAAATTCTCGATGACCATGCGGTTGTTATCGCCGATGGCCTAATCGAACGTCTCTGTCCGCTGGCGGATTTGCCGTCTGACATGGAGCAGCGCTCGGTCAACGGCGCAATAATTGCCCCCGGTTTTATCGACGTTCAGCTCAATGGCTGCGGCGGCGTGCAGTTTAACGACAGCCCAGAGGCGGTCACCGTTGAAACGCTGGAGATCATGCAGAAGGCGAACGAACGTTCAGGCTGCACCAGCTTCCTGCCGACGCTGATTACCTCCAGTGACGATCTGATGAAGCAAGGTATCCGCGTCATGCGCGAATACCTGCAAAAACACCCGAATCAGGCGCTGGGTCTGCATCTTGAAGGGCCGTGGCTGAATATCGTCAAGAAAGGCACCCACAACCCGGACTACGTGCGTAAACCGGACGCCGCGCTGGTCGATTTCCTCTGCGATAACGCCGATGTGATCACCAAGGTGACCCTCGCCCCTGAGCGCGTTGAGCCGGAAGTGATCCGCAAGCTGGTTGCCGCCGGGATCGTCGTCTCCGCCGGCCACTCCAACGCCACGCTGAAAGAGGCGAAAGTCGGCTTCCGCGCCGGCATTACCTTCGCCACTCACCTGTATAACGCGATGCCGTATATTACCGGACGCGAACCGGGTCTGGCCGGGGCGATTTTTGACGAGCCGGACGTCTACTGCGGTATTATTGTCGACGGGATGCATGTCGATTATGCCAACGTACGTAACGCCAAGCGCCTGAAAGGCGACAAACTGTGCCTGGTCACCGACGCCACCGCGCCGGCGGGGGCGAATATTGACCAGTTCATTTTTGCCGGGAAAACAATATACTACCGCAATGGACTGTGCGTAGATGAAAACGGCACGCTCAGCGGCTCCTCCCTGACCATGATTGAAGGGGTGCGTAATCTGGTGGAGCATTGCGGCGTGGCACTGGACGAAGTATTGCGGATGGCGACGCTCTATCCCGCGCGCGCTATCGGTGTGGACAAGCAGCTCGGCAGCATTGCGCCGGGCATGGTCGCTAACCTGACCGCCTTTACACGCGATTATAAAATCACCAAGACCATCGTTAATGGTAACGAGGTCGTCACTGAGTAAGTAAAAGTATGACAGCAGGCGGACAAGCTCAAATTGGTAACGTTGACCTCGTAAAACAACTGAACAGCGCGGCCGTGTACCGCCTGATTGACCAGCATGGGCCTATCTCGCGCATTCAGATAGCCGAACAAAGCCAGCTTGCCCCTGCCAGCGTGACCAAAATCACGCGTCAGCTTATTGAGCGCGGCCTGATCAAAGAAGTCGATCAGCAGGCCTCCACCGGAGGCCGCCGCGCTATCTCTATCATCGCTGAAACCCGCAACTTCAACGCCATCGGCGTGCGGCTTGGCCGCTATGACGCCACTCTGACCCTGTATGATTTAAGCAGCAAGACCCTGGAAGAGGAACATTTTCCCCTGCCCGAGCGCACCCAGGAAACGCTGGAACACGCCCTGCTGAATATCATCGCCACCTTTATCGAAAACTGTCAGCGCAAAATTCGCGAGCTGATCGCCATCTCGGTGATCCTGCCAGGCCTCGTCGACCCGGAAAGCGGCGTGATCCGCTATATGCCGCATATTGCGGTGGAAAACTGGGGCCTGGTCGGAGCGCTGGAAAAACGCTTCAACGTCACCTGCTATGTCGGGCACGACATCCGCAGCCTGGCGCTGGCCGAGCACTATTTCGGTGCAAGTCAGGACTGCGAAGACTCCATCCTGGTGCGCGTGCACCGCGGTACCGGCGCGGGCATCATCTCTAACGGGCGCATTTTTATTGGCCGGAACGGCAACGTCGGCGAAATTGGCCACATTCAGGTCGATCCGCTGGGCGAGCGCTGCCACTGCGGCAACTTCGGCTGTCTGGAGACCGTCGCGGCCAATGCCGCCATCGAACAGCGGGTTCGCCACCTGCTTGAGCAGGGCTACCAGAGCCGTCTGACGCCGGATGACTGCACGATCAAAACTATCTGCAAAGCGGCCAACAAGGGCGATGCCCTGGCCTGCGAGGTGATTGAGTACGTGGGGCGTCACCTCGGGAAAACGATCGCCATCGCGATTAACCTGTTCAACCCACAAAAAATCGTTGTCGCCGGCGAAATAGTGGAAGCTGAAAAGGTCCTTCTTCCGGCCATCGAAGGCTGCATTAACGCCCAGGCGCTGAAAGCGTTTCGCAAGAACCTGCCGGTGGTGCGTTCTACCCTCGACCATCGCTCAGCGATTGGCGCCTTCGCGCTGGTCAAACGCGCTATGCTCAATGGCACGCTGCTGCAGCGCTTGCTTGAGAGCTAATCGCCTCTTTATTGATAGCGCGAAACGATCCGCATCACCCTGTCGCTGGTGGGTATGGTCCACCAGCGATGTGAAACCTCATCGATGACGAGTATAGTTTCGTCTTTGTTAATGATTCTGGACCCACCATGACCATTCAAAACATAATTTGTGATATTGACGGCGTGCTGATGCACGATAACGTCGCCGTTCCTGGCGCTGCCGAGTTTATCAAACGCATCCTCGATAAAGGCATGCCGCTGGTAATGCTGACCAACTACCCGTCGCAAACCGGCCAGGATTTGGCCAACCGTTTCGCCACCGCCGGCATCGACGTGCCGGATACCGCGTTTTACACCTCGGCGATGGCCACCGCCGATTTCCTGCGCCGCCAGGAAGGCAAGAAAGCCTATGTGGTGGGTGAAGGGGCGCTGATCCACGAACTGTACAAAGCCGGCTTTACCATCACCGATGTGAACCCGGATTTTGTCATCGTCGGGGAAACCCGTTCATTCAACTGGGAGATGATGCATAAGGCCGCCTTCTTCGTTGCCAACGGCGCCCGCTTCATTGCCACCAACCCGGATACGCACGGTCGCGGCTACTATCCGGCCTGTGGCGCGCTGTGCGCCGGGATCGAGAAGATCTCCGGCCGTAAGCCGTTTTACGTCGGTAAACCCAGCCCGTGGATCATCCGTTCAGCGCTGAACAAAATGCAGGCTCACTCCGAGCAGACAGTGATCGTCGGCGATAACCTGCGCACTGACATTCTGGCCGGCTTCCAGGCGGGGCTGGAGACTATTCTGGTGCTCTCCGGCGTCTCCACCCTCGATGACATCGACAGCATGCCGTTTCGCCCGTCGTGGATTTACCCTTCCGTCGCGGAAATCGATATTTTCTGATGCCAACCACGTCGCAGGACGTGGTTTTTCATTTATAGCGCCTGCCAAAAGTCATCCATCTAATAAAAACGGCCTATAAATGCGTATTCCTCAATAAAGTCGCTCAAAAGATACTCTTTTTTTACTGTTCAATAATCACAGTTGCGTTTTTTCTTTTTCAGGCCGCAAAACCCTTGCGCCAGCGCCCCCTTTACGGCATTTTCTTAAGCACGCACTCAGGCTTCGCCACGAGACGAAGCCAGCACAACATCAAACACGACAGGGTAATGGAGAAGGCTATGTGTTCTATTTTTGGCGTACTGGATATTAAAACTGACGCAGGCGAACTGCGTAAAAAGGCGCTGGAGCTTTCCCGCCTGATGCGCCATCGCGGTCCGGACTGGTCTGGCGTGTATGCCAGCGACAAAGCGATTCTGGCGCACGAGCGCCTGTCTATTGTCGACGTCAACGCCGGTGCCCAGCCGCTGTACAACGCCGAAAAAACCCATGCGCTGGCCGTTAACGGCGAGATCTACAACCATCAGGCGCTGCGCGCGGAGTATGGCGATCGCTATCAGTTCCAGACCGGCTCTGACTGCGAAGTGATCCTCGCGCTGTATCAGGAAAAAGGCCCTGAGTTCCTCGACGACCTGCAGGGGATGTTCGCCTTCGCCCTGTACGACAGCGAGAAAGACGCGTACTTAATTGGTCGCGACCATATCGGTATTATTCCGCTGTATATGGGCCATGACGAACACGGCAACTTCTATGTCGCCTCCGAAATGAAAGCGCTGGTGCCGGTATGCCGCACCATTAAAGAGTTCCCGGCGGGCAGCTACCTGTGGAGCAAAGACGGCGAAATTCGCCAGTACTATCAGCGTGACTGGTTCGATTACGACGCGGTGAAAGACAACGTTACCGATAAGAACGAGCTGCGCCAGGCGCTGGAAGAGTCGGTGAAAAGCCACCTGATGTCCGACGTGCCTTACGGCGTGCTGCTCTCCGGCGGTCTTGATTCATCGGTCATCTCGGCTATCACCAAGAAATTCGCCGCCCGTCGCGTCGAAGATCAGGAGCGTAGCGAAGCCTGGTGGCCGCAGTTGCACTCTTTCGCGGTCGGTCTGGAAGGCTCTCCTGACCTGAAAGCGGCGCAGGAAGTGGCCAACCACCTCGGCACCGTACACCACGAAATTCACTTTACGGTCCAGGAAGGGCTGGATGCGATCCGCGACGTTATCTATCACATCGAAACGTATGACGTGACCACCATTCGCGCCTCGACGCCGATGTACCTGATGTCGCGTAAAATTAAAGCCATGGGCATCAAAATGGTGCTTTCCGGCGAAGGTTCGGACGAAGTGTTCGGCGGCTACCTCTATTTCCATAAGGCGCCGAACGCCAAAGAACTGCACGAAGAGACGGTGCGCAAGCTGCAGGCGCTGCATATGTTTGACTGCGCCCGCGCCAACAAAGCGATGTCCGCCTGGGGCGTGGAAGCCCGCGTGCCGTTCCTCGACAAGAAGTTCCTCGACGTGGCGATGCGCATCAACCCGCAGGATAAGATGTGCGGCAACGGCAAAATGGAAAAACACGTGCTGCGTGAATGCTTTGAATCCTACCTGCCGGCCAGCGTTGCCTGGCGGCAGAAAGAGCAGTTCTCTGACGGCGTCGGCTACAGCTGGATCGATACGCTGAAAGAAGTGGCCGCGAAGCAGATCAGCGATCAGCAGCTGGAAACGGCGAGCTTCCGTTTCCCGTACAACACGCCGACCTCCAAAGAAGGCTATCTGTACCGCGAGATCTTCGAAGAGCTGTTCCCGCTGCCGAGCGCGGCGGAGTGTGTCCCTGGCGGTCCGTCGGTGGCCTGCTCTTCAGCGAAAGCCATTGAGTGGGATGAAGCGTTCAAGACCATGAACGATCCATCAGGCCGTGCGGTGGGCGTCCACCAGTCTGCCTACAAATAAGCCCTGACGGGCGGTGAAACGCGAAACGGACCCTCCGGGGTCCGTTTTCTTTTTGCAGGATTTATGCCGCTGAAAAACGATAAATAACCAATAATTGCCGAATATTGCAGCGAGCTGTTCGCAACCTAACCAAACAGTCACATTACAACGATTTTCCTTGAAAAAGAGGTTGACGCTCGCAGGCCCAATACGCATAATGCGCCCCGCAACGCCGATAAGGTTACGCGAAAAAAAGATGGCTACGTAGCTCAGCTGGTTAGAGCACATCACTCATAATGATGGGGTCACAGGTTCGAATCCCGTCGTAGCCACCATCTTTTTTGCGGGAGTGGCGAAATTGGTAGACGCACCAGATTTAGGTTCTGGCGCCGCAAGGTGTGCGAGTTCAAGTCTCGCCTCCCGCACCATTCACCAGTTAGCGTTGTACGGATGGGGTATCGCCAAGCGGTAAGGCACCGGTTTTTGATACCGGCATTCCCTGGTTCGAATCCAGGTACCCCAGCCATATTTCTTCGATATTTGCGGTTCACCGCGACGGTATTGGGGTATCGCCAAGCGGTAAGGCACCGGTTTTTGATACCGGCATTCCCTGGTTCGAATCCAGGTACCCCAGCCATCGAAGAAACAGTAAGACAATTTGGCTACGTAGCTCAGCTGGTTAGAGCACATCACTCATAATGATGGGGTCACAGGTTCGAATCCCGTCGTAGCCACCATATTCAGGACGTATCGATACGCATCGATAATTCCGAAACAATTTGTTGGGGTATCGCCAAGCGGTAAGGCACCGGATTCTGATTCCGGCATTCCGAGGTTCGAATCCTCGTACCCCAGCCAAATTAAAAAGTCGTTCAGCAGTGAACGCACTGTTGCCCTCAACCGGGGTAGTTACGGTAAAGCGCAACAGACAATTGGGGTATCGCCAAGCGGTAAGGCACCGGATTCTGATTCCGGCATTCCGAGGTTCGAATCCTCGTACCCCAGCCACTTAAATGCAAAAAAGCTCACTTCGGTGAGCTTTTTTGCTATTGGCGTCCTGACACGCTTACGCAGTACTGACTGCCGGGCAGGCGCTCTCCACTACGCCCCTGCCCGGGAAGCCGGTTTTACAAGCCTAAGGCATACTTCAGCGCCTGACGCTTCAACACCCCGGCGCGTTCAGCCGCCATCAGGCCAATATTACGCAGCATCCGCACCGGCGCCAAGTCATTGCTGAAACCGGCATAAAACAGATCCATCCCCGACTGCATGATAAAATTATCCGCTCGCCGCCGCGCCTGGTAGCGCTTCAGCACCGGCAGGCTGGCCCAGTCTTCGCCGCGACCGCGCGCTTGCGCCAGGATCTCCAGCAGGGCATCCACATCGCGGTAGCCAAGGTTAACCCCCTGCCCCGCCAGCGGATGAATGGTATGCGCCGCATCGCCCACCAGCGCCAGGCCGGGCTGGACATACTGCAGCGCATGACGCCGGGTGAGCGGAAAAGCGCCGGCCGCCTGCGGCGTAACACGACCCAGCCGCGCCGGAAAGTGACTGGCGATCTCCTGCTGGAGTTGCGCCATGGTCATGCCCTGCAGCTGACGGATCCGCGCCGGCGTGTCGTACCAGACCAGCGAGGCCCAGTGGTCGAACAGCGGCAGGAAGGCGCGCGGCCCGCTGGGGGTAAACTGCTGCCAGGTGCTGTCGCCGGGATCGTCGACGCATTCGACGCTGATCAGCATACAGGACTGCTGATATTGCCAGGCGTGTACGCCGATGCCGGCCATCTCCCGCACCTGGGAATTGGCGCCGTCGGCGCCGATCACCAGCCGGGCGTGGATCGCCTCTCCTTCGCGTAAATGCAGCGCGGTATGCGCCTCGCCGCGCTGCATCGCCTCCAGTTCGCTACCAACGCGCAGGGTGACCTCTTCATGCGCCGCCAGCGCTTGCCAGAGGCCCCATTGCAGGACCTTGTTCTCGACCATGTAGCCCAGCTCCGGCAGTTTGAGCTCTGCGGCGTCAAAGGCGACGTGCGCGCTCTCCCACTCCCAGGTCTCCAGACGACGATAAGCGTGGACGCGCATCGCCCGTACGGCATCCCAGACGCCGAGGCTCTTCAGCAGGCCGACCGAAGCTGCGCTGATAGCCGAGATCCGCACATCCGGGGCGGATGCCGGATCGAAAGCCGGAGGCGCCGTTTTCTCAAGCACCGTCACGGTAAATCCCTGTTGCGCCAGCCCCAACGCCAGGGCGCCGCCGACCATGCCGCCGCCCACGATGGCGACATCTGTTGCGTGAATTGTCATGGCTATTATCCTTAAAGCAGAATCCGTTAAGTTTACCGGATTTTTTGTTCCCTTGCGGTGATAACGCTCGCACTGGTCAGGGGGCGACCAAAGCATTACAATACGCGCCCTGGAAAGCGAAATTCACCCTGTATATATCCCCGCGTTTTGGATATCTATTACTGAGCATGAGCAAGTCAATGACAAAAAAACTCCATATTAAAACCTGGGGCTGTCAGATGAACGAGTATGATTCATCAAAGATGGCCGATCTGCTGGATGCGACACATGGGTATCAACTGACCGAAGTGGCGGAAGAAGCAGATGTGCTGTTGCTCAATACCTGCTCAATTCGTGAGAAGGCCCAGGAAAAAGTTTTCCATCAGCTCGGACGCTGGAAGCTGCTGAAAGAGAAAAACCCGGACCTGATTATTGGCGTTGGCGGCTGCGTGGCCTCCCAGGAAGGCGACCATATTCGTCAGCGCGCACACTATGTCGATATTATTTTCGGGCCGCAAACCCTGCACCGCCTGCCGGAGATGATTAACGCCGTGCGCGGCAACCGCAGCCCGGTGGTGGATATCAGCTTCCCGGAAATTGAAAAGTTCGATCGCCTGCCAGAGCCGCGCGCCGACGGCCCGACCGCCTTTGTTTCGATTATGGAAGGCTGCAACAAATACTGTACCTACTGCGTGGTGCCGTACACCCGCGGAGAAGAGGTCAGCCGTCCGTGCGACGATATCCTGTTTGAAATCGCCCAGCTGGCGGCGCAGGGCGTGCGTGAGGTTAATCTGCTGGGCCAGAACGTTAACGCCTGGCGCGGTGAGAATTACGACGGCACCACCGGCAGCTTTGCCGATCTGCTGCGTCTGGTCGCCGCCATCGACGGCATCGACCGTATTCGCTTCACCACCAGCCACCCGATCGAATTTACCGACGATATCATCGAGGTCTATCGCGATACGCCGGAGCTGGTGAGCTTCCTGCACCTGCCGGTGCAGAGCGGTTCTGACCGGGTTCTGAATCTGATGGGACGCACCCATACCGCACTGGAGTACAAAGCGATTATTCGCAAGCTGCGTGAGGCGCGCCCGGATATTCAGATAAGCTCTGACTTTATTGTCGGCTTCCCCGGCGAAACCACAGACGATTTCGAAAAGACGATGAAGCTTATCGCCGACGTCAATTTCGATATGAGCTACAGCTTTATCTTCTCCGCTCGTCCGGGCACCCCGGCGGCCGATATGGTCGATGACGTGCCGGAGGAGGATAAAAAACAGCGTCTGTATATTCTGCAGGAGCGAATCAACCAGCAGGCGATGGCCTGGAGTCGTCGCATGCTCGGCACGGTACAGCGCATTCTGGTGGAAGGCACGTCGCGTAAGAGCCTGATGGAGCTTTCCGGGCGCACCGAGAACAACCGCGTGGTCAACTTCGAAGGTACGCCGGATATGGTCGGTAAATTCGTCGATGTTGAAATCGTCGATGTTTACACCAACTCGCTGCGCGGCAAAATCGTGCGTACCGAGGCGGAGATGGGTCTGCGTATCGCTGAATCACCTGAATCAGTGATTGCCCGCACCCGTAAAGAGAACGATCTTGGCGTGGGTATCTATCAGCCGTGATCCCTTCAGGCCTGTCGGTTCCGGCAGGCCTTGTAATTCCTCTCTCCGTCCCTATATCTACAGCAATGCTTGCGCCATTTTCCTGTGACGTAAATAATTTCCTGATTAGCCGGCCACGCGCCGCGTCCGGCCACCTGCGTAAAGAGGAACAGTTTGAACATAGACACTCGTGAAATTACCCTGGAGCCAGCGGATAACGCACGCCTGTTAGCCTTGTGCGGCCCGTTTGACGACAATATCAAACAGCTGGAGCGTCGGTTAGGCATTGAGATCAACCGCCGTGACAATCACTTTAAACTGACCGGACGCGCTATTTGCGTACACGCCGCCGCCGATATTCTGCGCAGCCTGTATGTCGATACGGCGCCGATGCGCGGTCAGATTCAGGATATTGAGCCGGAGCAGATCCATCTGGCGATCAAAGAGGCGCGCGTGCTGGAGCAGAGCGCCGAGAGCGTGCCGGAGTACGGGAAAGCCGTCAATATCAAGACCAAGCGCGGGGTGATCAAACCGCGTACGCCGAACCAGGCGCAGTACATCGCCAATATCCTCGATCATGACATCACTTTCGGCGTGGGTCCGGCGGGGACGGGTAAAACCTATCTGGCGGTGGCGGCGGCGGTCGATGCGCTGGAGCGTCAGGAGATCCGCCGTATTCTGCTGACCCGTCCGGCCGTCGAGGCTGGCGAAAAGCTCGGCTTCCTGCCCGGCGATCTGAGCCAGAAAGTCGACCCATATCTGCGCCCGCTGTATGACGCGCTGTTTGAGATGCTCGGCTTTGAGAAAGTAGAGAAGCTGATTGAGCGTAACGTCATCGAAGTGGCCCCGCTGGCCTATATGCGCGGACGAACGCTGAATGACGCCTTTATCATTCTTGATGAAAGCCAGAACACCACCATTGAACAGATGAAGATGTTCCTGACCCGCATCGGCTTTAACTCCAAGGCGGTGATCACCGGCGATATCACGCAGATTGACCTGCCGCGCAGCACCAAATCCGGTCTGCGCCACGCCATCGAAGTGCTGGCCGAAGTCGATGAGATCAGCTTCAACTTCTTCCATAGCGAAGACGTGGTGCGCCATCCGGTGGTTGCCCGCATCGTGAACGCCTATGAGGCGTGGGAAGCCGCAGACCAGAAACGTAAAGCAGAACTGGCCGCCGAGCGAAAACGCGAAGCCCAGGAACAGGAGCAAAAATGAGTCAGGTGATCCTCGATTTACAGCTGGCCTGCGAAGAGACCAGCGGCCTGCCGGACGAAGCCCTTTTTCAGCGCTGGGTCGATGCCGTCATTCCGCCATTTCAGGAGGAGTCAGAGTTAACGATTCGTCTGGTCGATGTTGCAGAAAGCCACGAGCTGAACCTGACCTACCGCGGCAAGGATAAGCCGACCAACGTCCTCTCCTTCCCGTTTGAAGCGCCGCCGGGGATTGAAATGCCGCTGCTCGGCGATCTGATCATCTGCCGTCAGGTGGTGGAGCAGGAAGCCAGCGAGCAAGGTAAACCGCTGGAGGCGCACTGGGCGCATATGGTGGTGCACGGCAGCCTGCATCTGCTGGGCTACGATCATATCGAAGACGACGAAGCGGAAGAGATGGAAGGCCTTGAAACAGAGATAATGCTTGCTCTGGGCTATGAGGACCCGTACATTTCCGAGAAGATTGCTGAATAGCCCCCTGCCGGATGGCGGCGCTTGCGCCGCATCCGGCCGCTGTTCCTGCATTTTGCCAGCCTGAACGTCAGGCAACCCATGCCGTCCGGCGCTGAGTTTACGCGCGACGAGCGACAGTTAAATCAACATGAGAACCCAAACGACGCCATGAGCGACGACAATTCACACAGTAGTGACACAGTAAACAGCAAAAAGGGATTTTTCTCCCTGTTACTCAGCCAGCTTTTTCACGGGGAACCGAAAAACCGTGATGAACTGCTGGCGCTGATCCGTGATTCCGGGCAGAACGATCTTATCGATGAAGATACGCGTGACATGCTCGAAGGGGTAATGGATATCGCCGACCAGCGGGTCCGCGACATTATGATCCCCCGTTCACAAATGATAACCCTGAAACGTAACCAGACGCTGGACGAGTGCCTGGATGTCATTATCGAATCCGCCCACTCGCGTTTCCCGGTCATCAGTGAAGATAAAGATCACATCGAAGGGATTCTGATGGCCAAGGATCTGCTGCCGTTTATGCGCAGCGACGCCGAAGCCTTCAGCATGGAAAAAGTGTTACGGCCGGCGGTTGTCGTCCCGGAAAGCAAGCGGGTCGACCGCATGCTGAAAGAGTTTCGCTCACAGCGCTACCATATGGCGATCGTTATTGACGAATTCGGCGGCGTCTCCGGCCTGGTGACCATCGAGGATATCCTTGAGCTCATCGTCGGGGAAATTGAAGACGAATACGACGAAGAAGAAGATATCGATTTCCGCCAGCTGAGCCGCCACACCTGGACGGTGCGCGCTCTGGCCTCCATCGAAGACTTCAATGACGCCTTCGACACGCACTTCAGCGATGAAGAAGTGGATACCATTGGCGGGCTGGTGATGCAGGCCTTCGGCCATCTGCCGGCCCGCGGCGAATCTATCGACATTGATGGTTACCAATTCAAGGTGGCAATGGCAGATAGCCGTCGTATCATTCAGGTGCATGTAAAGCTGCCCGATGACGCTCCCCAGCCGAAGCTGGAAGAGTAAGCCGCGGCGCTGAAGGTCACGGCCAGCCGGGAGACAGACCGTGGGCGATCCCCGGCTGTCCCCTCCCCCTGCTGGCAAACAGCATAGCCTGTGGCAACAGGCGTTAATTTACGGGACGATTAGCCTAAATGGTATTTGCCTCTCTTCTTGAACGCCAGCGCGTACGTCTGCTGCTGGCGCTGCTATTCGGAGCCAGCGGAACGCTGGCTTTTTCACCTTATGACTTCTGGCCGGCAGCTATCGTTTCGCTGATCGGTCTGCAGGCGTTAACCCTCAACCGACGCCCGCTGCAAAGCGCCGGGATCGGCTATTTCTGGGGATTCGGGCTGTTTGGCACCGGTATCAACTGGGTCTATGTCAGCATCGCGCAATTCGGCGGTATGCCAGGTCCGGTTAACGTCTTTCTCGTCGTTCTGCTGGCGGCCTATCTCTCGCTCTATACCGGCCTGTTTGCCGGCCTGCTCTCCCGGCTGTGGCCCAAAACCAGCTGGCTGCGGGTGGCTATCGCCGCCCCCGTCGTCTGGCAAATCACCGAGTTCCTGCGCGGCTGGGTGCTGACCGGCTTCCCATGGCTGCAGTTCGGCTATAGCCAGATCGACGGCCCGCTGAAAGGTCTCGCACCGGTGATGGGCGTCGAGGCGATCAACTTCCTGCTGATGATGGTTAGCGGCCTGCTGGCCCTGGCCCTCGTCCAGCGTAACTGGAAGCCGCTGGCTATTGCCGCGCTGCTGTTCGCCCTGCCGTTCCCGCTGCGCTATATCCAGTGGTATCAGCTGCTGCCGGAGCGCGCGACCCAGGTCTCGCTGGTGCAAGGCGATATCCCACAGGCCATGAAGTGGGACGAGAAGCAGCTGGTCAACACCCTGAAAACCTACCTGGCGCTGACCCAGCCGCATATCGGCCACTCGCAGCTGATTATCTGGCCCGAGTCGGCGATCCCGGATCTGGAGATCAACCAGCAGCAGTTCCTCAGCATGATGGACGATCTGCTGCGCGCCAAAGACAGTTCGCTGATCACCGGTATTGTCGATGCGCGTCTCAATAAGCAGAACCGCTACGATACCTACAACACCATCATTACCCTCGGTAAAGATAACCCGTACCGCTACGACTCGACCAACCGTTACAACAAGAACCATCTGGTGCCGTTCGGTGAGTTTGTGCCGCTGGAATCGATTCTGCGTCCGCTGGCGCCGTTCTTTGACCTGCCGATGTCCTCCTTCAGCCGCGGCCCCTACGTGCAGCCGCAGCTGATGGCGCATAACCTGAAGCTGACCGCCGCCATCTGCTACGAGATCATCCTCGGGGAACAGGTACGCGATAACTTCCGGCCGGATACCGACTTCCTGCTGACCATCTCCAACGACGCCTGGTTCGGTAAGTCCATCGGTCCGTGGCAACACTTCCAGATGGCGCGGATGCGCGCCCTGGAGCTGGCCCGCCCACTCCTGCGCAGCACCAACAACGGCATTACTGCGGTGATCGGCCCGCGCGGCGAGATCCAGAAGATGATCCCGCAGTTTACCCGCGAGGTGTTGACCACCACCGTGACGCCCACCAGCGGCTTAACCCCTTACGCCCGCACCGGCAACTGGCCGCTATGGGCGCTGACGGCGCTGTTAGGCTTCGCTGCGCTACTGATGAGCCTGCGTCAGCGTCGCCGATAAGTTTCTCCGCCGGCGACGCCCGTCGCCGGCATTTTTTCTCCCCGCGCCAGCCATCCTGGCACAGTCATTGCTTTATTCTCCCTGGTAGCGCCATCGTCCGACCCAGTGCAACCGGGTTGCACCATAAACGTTCGGCGGTCGCGCTATTTTGGTGCAATGGAAGATCTTTGCCTCCCATTGGTGCGGAGCACTTCGCAAAAATAAACAATAAAACAGCAAAATCTTTACATTAAGCCAAACTAAATGCTAACAAACACATACAAATGCGGCACGTGGACGCGTGCCTCGAATAACAACACACACAATCACAATGGGTATCAATAGCGCCGCTGACGCTACGGATAAGGAGTTGGATATGCAATTACGTAAACTGGCCGCCGCAATGCTGGTCATGGGTGTGACCGCCGGTCTGGCACACGCAGAAGATGCCGCCCCGGCGGCAGGCCAGAGCACCCTGGATAAGATCGCCAAAAATGGGGTTATCGTTGTCGGCCATCGTGAATCTTCAGTCCCGTTCTCTTACTACGATAACCAGCAGAAGGTTGTGGGCTACTCTCAGGACTACTCCAACGCCATCGTTGATGCCATCAAGAAAAAGCTGAACAAGCCGGACCTGCAGGTCAAACTGATCCCGGTCACCTCGCAGAACCGTATCCCGCTGCTGCAGAATGGCACCTTTGATTTCGAGTGCGGCTCAACCACCAACAACCTTGAGCGCCAGAAACAGGCGGCCTTCTCCGATACCATCTTCGTGGTCGGCACCCGTCTGCTGGTGAAGAAAGGCGGTCCGATCAAAGATTTCCCGGACCTGAAGGATAAAGCGGTCGTTGTCACCTCCGGAACCACCTCAGAGATCCTGCTGCATAAGCTGAACGATGAGAAAAAAATGAATATGCGCATCATCAGCGCTAAAGATCATGGCGACTCTTTCCGCACCCTGGAAAGCGGACGCGCGGTGGCCTTTATGATGGATGACGCTCTGCTGGCCGGCGAACGCGCCAAGGCGAAGAAACCGGATAACTGGGAAATCGTCGGCACCGCGCAGTCGAAAGAAGCCTATGGCTGCATGCTGCGTAAAGACGATCCGTCATTCAAAGCGCTGGTCGATGAAACCGTTGCCCAGGCCCAGACCTCTGGCGAAGCGGCGAAATGGTTTGATAAATGGTTCAAAAATCCAATTCCGCCGAAAAACCTTAACCTGAACTTCGAACTGTCTGACGACATGAAAGCGCTGTTCAAATCACCTAATGACAAAGCACTGAACTAATTATAACAACCAGGGGCGGGATATCCTGCCCTCCCGATGATTGTCACAGCACGGACAGACTATACGGTGGCTGGTCGTTCCCCAGCCGCCGCGAATACCGAAACAAGCTGGACAACCGTCTTCGAGGGTAGCAATGGCTACCCTTTTTTTTCCAGGAGTCATGTATGTCAATAGACTGGAACTGGGGGATATTCCTGCAACAGGCCCCCTTCGGCAACACTACCTACCTGGGCTGGCTGTGGAGCGGTTTTCAAATTACCGTCGCCCTCTCCATCTCGGCCTGGATCATCGCTTTTCTCGTCGGCTCACTGTTCGGCATTTTACGCACGGTCCCCAATCGCTTCCTCTCGGGCATTGGCACCTGCTATGTCGAACTGTTTCGCAACGTGCCGCTGATCGTGCAGTTCTTTACCTGGTACCTGGTGGTGCCGGAATTCCTGCCGGAAAATATCGGCATGTGGTTTAAATCGGAGCTGGACCCAAACATTCAGTTCTTTGTCTCCTCCATGCTGTGCCTGGGGCTGTTTACCGCCGCCCGCGTCTGCGAGCAGGTACGCGCCGCCATTCAGTCGCTGCCGCGCGGGCAGAAGAACGCCGGTCTGGCGATGGGCCTGACCCTGCCGCAAACCTACCGCTACGTGCTGCTGCCGAACGCCTACCGCGTTATCGTACCGCCGATGACCTCGGAAATGATGAACCTGGTGAAAAACTCGGCCATCGCCTCCACCATCGGTCTTGCCGATATGGCCGCGCAGGCGGGCAAACTGCTGGACTACTCCGCTCATGCCTGGGAGTCTTTTACGGCCATCACCCTGGCCTACGTCTTCATCAACGCGGTGATTATGCTGATTATGTATGTGGTCGAGCGTAAGGTTCGCCTGCCTGGCAATATGGGAGGCAAATAATGTACGATTTTGACTGGAGTTCGATCGTTCCGTCTATGCCCTATCTGCTGGCAGGGCTGGTGATCACCCTGAAGATTACGGTGATCGCCATCGTGGTCGGTATCGTCTGGGGCACCCTGCTGGCGGTGATGCGCCTGTCCAGCTTTCTGCCGCTGGCCTGGTTTGCTAAAACCTACGTTAACGTATTCCGTTCTATTCCGCTGGTGATGGTCCTGCTGTGGTTCTACCTGATTGTCCCGGGCTTCCTGCAGAACGTGCTGGGGCTGTCGCCGAAAACGGATATTCGCCTGATCTCGGCGATGGTGGCCTTTTCGATGTTCGAAGCCGCCTACTACTCAGAGATTATCCGCGCCGGCATTCAGAGCATCTCCCGCGGCCAGTCCGGCGCCGCGTTGGCGCTGGGGATGACCCACTGGCAGTCAATGCGGCTGGTGATCCTGCCGCAGGCCTTCCGCGCCATGGTACCGCTGCTGCTTACCCAGGGGATCGTTCTGTTCCAGGATACCTCGCTGGTGTATGTATTGAGCCTCGCCGACTTCTTCCGTACCGCCTCCACCATTGGCGAGCGTGACGGAACCCAGGTCGAAATGATCCTGTTCGCGGGCGGCGTCTATTTTGTGATTAGCCTCAGCGCCTCGCTGTTGGTCAGCTGGTTGAAGAAAAGGACTGTGTAATGATTACCCTGAAAAACGTTTCAAAATGGTATGGTCACTTTCAGGTGCTGACCGATTGCTCCACGGAAGTGAAAAAAGGCGAAGTCGTGGTGGTCTGCGGGCCATCAGGCTCCGGTAAATCCACGCTGATTAAAACCGTAAACGGCCTTGAGCCCGTGCAACAGGGGCAGATTATCGTCGACGGCACCGTGGTTAACGATAAAAAGACCAACCTGGCTAAACTGCGCTCGCACGTCGGAATGGTCTTTCAGCATTTTGAACTGTTTCCGCACCTGTCGATTATCGACAACCTGACGCTGGCGCAGGTCAAAGTGCTTAACCGCGATAAAGCATCAGCGCGCAAGAAAGGCCTCAAATTGCTGGAGCGCGTTGGCCTGGCGGCGCATGCGGAAAAATATCCGGCGCAGCTCTCCGGTGGTCAGCAGCAGCGCGTGGCCATTGCCCGTGCCCTGTGTATGGACCCGATCGCTATGCTGTTTGATGAGCCCACCTCAGCGCTTGACCCGGAGATGATTAACGAGGTGCTGGACGTCATGGTCGAACTGGCCAACGAGGGGATGACCATGATGGTCGTGACCCATGAAATGGGTTTTGCCCGCAAGGTGGCGAACCGGGTGATCTTTATGGATGAAGGGAAGATTGTCGAAGATGCCGATAAAGAAGCCTTCTTTGCCAATCCGCAATCCGATCGCGCCAAAGATTTCCTCGCCAAAATTCTGCATTAATCGTTATTCGCTGCGCATACCGCCCGGTATGCGCAGCTTATCTTTCCCGCCATATTATTCTTCTATATTATTTATGCGGCCGGTTATCGCTACTATCATTTACGTACCAAATAAACCTCAGTGATAAAAGCTGAACTTATTTATTAAATTGATCAATTCATAAAGAATTCACTAATGAATTCGTGGATCTGCTTCACTACCGCCGCTAGCATATAACGCCTCGTAACAGGTTCGTCGCACGATTATTTTATTAATTGAATATAATATTCTTGCCTGACCTCGCCTGCGCGAAATAAAGGCCATCAATATTCTCTGCCGCACGCAGAATAACGGATGCGCCACCGAACCAATGAAACAAATGGATATTGCTTCATGTTAATTCGATCTCGCACGCTCACCGGGCTACTTTTTATCACTCTGGCGGGCACCTCAGCCGCCGGGGCCGCACAGTTGACCACCTCGGCTCACCAGACGGAACAGGATAAAGCCCGCCAGGAGGCGCTGGCTCCGCAGCAACAGGACTTTCAGTCTTCACAACAGCGCGTGGCGCCGCAGGGTATCCCTTTCCCTGAGGAAACGCATTGTAAATTGATCAACCGGGTCGATATCGACTCCGATAACCAGGCGCTCACCCGGAAATTACTGGCGAAAACCGCGCAGCAGGCGCAGGGCCGCTGCCTCGGCAGCGAAGGTATTCGCCTGCTGGCCTATACCTTGCAAAACGAGCTGATTGCGCAAGGCTACATCACCTCCCTGATTGATGTGCCCTCCCAGTCGCTGGAGCAGGGCATGCTCAGGTTGACGCTGCACTATGGCAAAGTGGGCGCTATCGGCTATGCCGACGGCTCGGACACCACCCGCCTGTGGAATTCACTGCCAACCTCTTCCGGCACAATCCTGCGCTTAAGCGATCTTGAGCAGGGGATGGCCAATATGCAGCGTCTGCCCGGCGCCACGGCGCACATGAAACTGCTGCCAGGCCAGCACGAGGGAGAAAGCGATATCCAGATTGCCCGCAGCCTGGCGAAAAAATGGCAGCTTGGCGCCTGGCTTGACGACGCCGGCAGCAAAGCCAGCGGCCGCTACCAGGCCGGCGGCGCCCTCTATCTCTATGACCTGACCACCCTCAACGATATCCTGTACCTTTCCGGCGGGGGCGATATTGAATTCAATCAGCATAACGACGGCAACCACAACGGCAGCCTGTATTACTCCATCCCCTTCGGCTACTGGACACTAAGCGCCTACGGGGCATACAGCCAGTATCGCCAGCAGTTTAACGGCAACTGGTCGACGATGGATTATAAGAGTAAAAATCGCTACTACAGCGCCACGCTGAGTCGTCTGCTCTCCCACACCCGGCAGCAAAAAACCACCGCCGACCTGCGGATCGCCAAGAGTACCTCGCATTATTACTTTGGCGGCAGTGAGCTACTGGTGATGCGCAAGCAGACACCCGCATGGGAATTCACCCTCAACCACCAGCACTACTTTAACAAAAAGATTGTTGATGCCAGCATCGGCATCCAGCGCAGCCTGCCGTGGCTCAGCTCAACGCCAACGCCGGAGGAAAAGGCCGGGTTATACAGCCCGCTGTCGAGGATCGTGCATGGAAATCTGCAGGCGCTAATGAAATTTGACGCCACCGGCGACAAATTTACCTGGGCTCCCCGCTTGAGCGCCCAGTTCAGCCCGGACAAACTCGCTTCCGATAATAAATTCAATATTGGTAGTCGCTGGAGCGTGCGCGGTTTTGACGGTGAAAACAGCCTGTCCGGCAATCAGGGATGGTACTGGCGCAACGATTTTATCTGGGATCTACCCACCCACGAGCGGCAATTCTATCTGGGCGCGGATGTGGGTCGCCTTATTGGTGCCGATCTGTATCAAAAAGGCAAAGTCCTTTCCGGCGCCGTCAGCGGCCTGCGCGGACAATTATGGTCAACGCAATACGATCTGTTTATTAGCACCCCGCTCAGTAAACCGGATACGTTTCATAGCGACGCCCTGAATATGGGCTTTTCATTACAGTGGAGGTATTAATTCAATCATTATCGACCCTTTCAGCTACGTTGTTTATTAATCTTAATTTAAAGGAATAAATAAAATGTTTAAGTTTAAAGCTTCTTATGTCGCGCTGGCGGCAGTATTAACCTCGTCGGTGGTTTATGCCGACCCGACCAGCTATACGCACTCTTCCGGCGCCACGGTTATTGATATTGAAAAGCCGAACGCCGCCGGCGTCTCCCATAACCTGTACCGCGACTTCAACGTTGGCACCAATGGCACCATCCTCAATAACAGCGGCGACGATGTCAGCCACAGCACCTTTGGCAATATCGCTCGTAACAATAATCTGACCGCCGGCAGCGCCTCGGTGATTTTGAACGAGGTCACCTCTAAAAACGCCAGTAGCCTGAAGGGCTTTATCGAAGTTAACGGTCAGAAAGCGGACGTGGTGATCGCCAACCCGAACGGCATCACCTGCTCCGGCTGTAGCTTTGTCAATACCAACAAGGCCATCCTGACCACCGGTAAGGTTAATATGACCGACGACGGGGCCATCGGAAGCTATACCGTATCAGGCGGCACCCTCACCATCGGCGAAAATGGCATGAACGCCGCTAACGGCTACGCAGTTCTGCTCGCCGATGCGATTAAGATTAACGGTAAAGTACAGGCCAATAATGCCCTGGTCAGCGCAGGTCGCTTCACCATGGATAACAGCTCTGGCGCGATAACCTCTGCAGGTAAACAAGCGACGCTTATCGAAATGACGATCAACCCGCAGTACAGCATCGACGTCAGCAGCCTTGGCGGCATCACCGCCAACAGCATCAGCATGGTCGGCAATAACATCGGCTTTGGCGTACGTAACCAGGGCTCCATTGTCGCTAACAGCACGCTGCAGCTCACCAGCAACGGTAACCTGCTAAACAAAGGGACAATAACGGGCAAAGGTTTGCTGAGCCAGGTTTCCACCGCCACGGGGATCACCAATGACGGCAGCATCGCCGGCGCTTATTACTTAATGCTTTCCAGTGGGAGCTCTATCGTCAATACTGGATCGCTCACCGGCGGCCAGCTGATTGCCTCCGCCAACAGTAACATCACGAGCTTTAAATCCGGTTCGATCACCGGCACCAACGGTTTAACGCTGACCAGCGGCGGGAAAATCAGCAACGAGGAAAAATCCTCATTGCTGTCAAATAACCA
This sequence comes from Klebsiella sp. PK18, assembly GCF_057784655.1. Taxonomy (NCBI): domain Bacteria; kingdom Pseudomonadati; phylum Pseudomonadota; class Gammaproteobacteria; order Enterobacterales; family Enterobacteriaceae; genus Klebsiella; species Klebsiella sp. PK18. The sequence goes on from NZ_CM173493.1 coordinate 3,933,163, forward strand.
GATTTCCATCACGGCGATGGGCGATTTCTTCAATGAAGGCAAAATCAGCGCCAAAAATACCAGCCTGACGTTTGTTGGCGACAGCTTTAAAAACACCGGCAACATTAACTCTACCGGCCAAACCACCATTCAGTCGCTTAAGCAGGATGGCAGCGCAAACAGCGGGGAAATCTATAACCTCGGCAATATCACCGGCGAAAATATCAATCTGCAGACCAACGGTACGCTGGCGCAAAGCACCAGCGGTCGCATGGAAGCCACCAATGCCATTACTGCCCACAGCTACTGGCTGAATCAAAATGGTTATATGAAGGCGGCCGATATCACCACCGATCATGGCGTGGTAAGCAACAATGGCACTATCAATGCAAAGAATATTTCAATCACGACCAATTCAGATATTACCAACGAAGGGCAGATCAGCAGCACCGGAGACCTGACCTTAAATACCAAAAATAAAGGCACGATCTACAACTATTCTACCCTCAGCGCGGGCGGCAATATGACGTTAACCGCCACCAAAGTGGTCAATGGTGGTAAAAGTTGCGGCATACTGGGCCTGGCGAAATGCGGCGTCGGGACCTTAACCGCCGATAAACTGGTACTCAACTCATCGCAGAAATATGTTAGCGACATGGGTGGGAAACAGTATTTCAAGAGCACCGAAGTCAACACCGTGAAATAAGACAAACCACGATGCGCGCAGCCTCGCGCATCGTTTTTCGCACCGCTTAGGGTTCGAAGGGCCGACGCTGGAACTGATCGTGGCCACACTTCGGACAGCGCGGCAGCACGTCCGGGGTATACACTGCCAGGTGATAGTGGCACTTCTCGCAGACCAGATTGCCCAGGCCGACCACCTCACCGCTGTGGTACACGCCGTGGTGATTCAGATCCTGAAAGACTTCGCGCCACTCGAGCTGCGTTTTGTCGGTGATATCAGCCAGTTCCTGCCACAGGCTCTCTTTGATCACCCGCATAAACACGCTGTCGCTCTCGTCTTCATGACTCTCTTCGTAGCTGCGGGCAAACTCCTCGAGATCGCGTTTTACTGCCGCAATCACCGACTCGATCTCGCTCTGCGTGAGATCGCCGGCGCGGGCGATTTTTTCCCGCGCCTGTGTCACCAGCGCGTCGATATCGCGCTCTCCATGGCGGAGCCGTTCGCTGAGCGAGGAGACCAGTTCACGGTAATATTGAGCAACCTTGTTCATCATTTCGCCTCCGGTGTGGTTAACGTCTTCTGATAATAGACCTTATTCCTCTCCCGCTGTGTCTGACAAGCCACAGAGTCGCGAAATAATCAGCGCGGCTTTTGCCGATGTTAATGTGCGAAAGGCTGTTTTGACGGGGGCGTTTGGGCTATGCTATGCCGATCTGAAATAACACATCCATTGGCTACATTTTGTAGCTGTATTGAAAACAGGACCACTGGCTGCCATGCAAGAGCAATACCGCCCGGAAGAGATAGAATCGAAAGTCCAGCTTCACTGGGACGAAAATCGTACATTTGAAGTAACTGAAGACGAGAGCAAAGAGAAGTATTACTGCCTGTCGATGCTTCCTTATCCTTCTGGTCGACTACACATGGGTCACGTGCGTAACTACACCATCGGCGACGTGATTGCCCGCTACCAGCGTATGCTGGGCAAAAACGTCCTGCAGCCGATTGGCTGGGATGCGTTTGGTCTGCCGGCGGAAGGCGCGGCAGTGAAAAACAACACCGCGCCAGCACCGTGGACCTACGACAACATCGCCTACATGAAAAACCAGCTCAAAATGCTGGGTTTTGGCTATGACTGGAGCCGCGAGCTGGCGACCTGCACCCCGGAATACTACCGCTGGGAGCAGAAGTTCTTCACCGAGCTGTACAAAAAAGGGCTGGTATACAAGAAAACCTCCGCGGTGAACTGGTGCCCGAACGACCAGACCGTACTGGCCAACGAACAGGTTATCGACGGCTGCTGCTGGCGCTGCGATACCAAAGTCGAGCGTAAAGAGATCCCGCAGTGGTTTATTAAAATCACCGCCTACGCCGATGAACTGCTGAACGATCTGGATAAACTGGATCACTGGCCAGACACCGTAAAGACCATGCAGCGCAACTGGATCGGCCGTTCCGAAGGGGTGGAAATCTCCTTTGACGTCAATAACTACGCCGATAAGCTGACCGTCTACACCACCCGTCCGGACACCTTTATGGGCTGCACCTACCTGGCCGTCGCGGCGGGTCACCCGCTGGCGCAGCAGGCTGCAGCGAACAATCCGGCGCTGGCTGCCTTTATCGACGAATGCCGTAATACCAAAGTAGCCGAAGCCGACATGGCGACGATGGAGAAAAAAGGCGTCGATACCGGGTTTAAAGCCATTCACCCGCTGACCGGCGAAGAAATTCCTGTCTGGGCGGCAAACTTCGTGCTGATGGAATATGGCACCGGCGCGGTCATGGCCGTTCCGGGTCACGACCAGCGTGACTATGAGTTCGCCAGCAAGTACGGTCTGAACATCAAGCCGGTTATCCTCGCCGCTGACGGCAGCGAGCCGGATCTCTCCGCGCAGGCGCTGACCGAGAAAGGCGTCCTGTTTAACTCCGGCGAGTTCAGCGGCCTCGATTATGAAGCCGGCTTCAACGCCATTGCCGACAAACTGGCAGCCATGGGCGTAGGCGAGCGTAAAATTAACTACCGTCTGCGTGACTGGGGTGTGTCCCGTCAACGCTACTGGGGTGCGCCGATCCCGATGGTGACCCTGGAAGATGGCACTGTGCTGCCGACCCCGGAAGATCAACTGCCGGTGATCCTGCCGGAAGATGTGGTCATGGACGGCATCACCAGCCCGATCAAAGCCGATCCTGAATGGGCGAAGACCACCGTTAACGGTCAGCCGGCGCTGCGTGAAACCGACACCTTTGACACCTTTATGGAATCCTCCTGGTACTATGCGCGCTACACCTGCCCGCAGTATCAGGAAGGGATGCTGGATTCGAAAGCGGCCAACTACTGGCTGCCGGTAGATATCTACATCGGCGGTATCGAACACGCCATCATGCACCTGCTCTACTTCCGCTTCTTCCACAAGCTGATGCGCGACGCGGGCATGGTCAACTCCGATGAGCCGGCGAAGCAGCTGCTGTGCCAGGGTATGGTGCTGGCTGACGCCTTCTACTATGTAGGCGAAAACGGCGAACGTAACTGGGTTTCCCCGGTTGACGCCATCGTTGAGCGCGACGAAAAAGGCCGCATCGTGAAAGCGAAAGACGCGGCAGGCCATGAGCTGGTGTACACCGGCATGAGCAAGATGTCCAAGTCGAAAAACAACGGCATCGACCCGCAGGTGATGGTTGAGCGTTATGGCGCGGATACCGTGCGTCTGTTCATGATGTTTGCGTCCCCGGCGGATATGACCCTCGAGTGGCAGGAATCTGGCGTTGAAGGGGCTAACCGCTTCCTGAAACGCGTCTGGAAACTGGTCTACGAGCACACCACCAAAGGGGACGTTGCGGCACTGAACGTGGCGGCGCTGAGTGAAGATCAGAAAGCGCTGCGTCGCGATATTCACAAAACGATCGCCAAAGTGACCGATGACATCGGCCGTCGTCAGACCTTCAACACCGCCATCGCGGCGATCATGGAGCTGATGAACAAGCTGGCGAAAGCGCCGCAGGAAGACGAACAGGATCGTGCCCTGATGCAGGAAGCGCTGCTGGCGGTGGTGCGTATGCTGAACCCGTTCACCCCGCACGCCAGCTTCACCCTGTGGCGCGAGCTGAACGGCGAAGGCGATATCGACAACGCGCCGTGGCCGGTGGCGGATGAAAGCGCGATGGTGGAAGACAGCACCCTCGTCGTCGTCCAGGTCAATGGCAAAGTTCGTGGTAAAATTACCGTTGCGGTAGATGCAACTGAAGAGCAGGTCCGCGAGCGTGCCGGCCAGGAGCATCTGGTCGCGAAATATCTCGACGGTAAAACCGTGCGTAAAGTGATTTACGTTCCGGGTAAACTGCTCAATCTGGTCGTTGGCTAAGCGCGGGAGGAAGCGTGCGATATCTGGTAACAATGTTGTTATCCCTGGCGGTGCTTGTCACCGCCGGCTGTGGCTGGCATCTGCGTAGCACTACGAAGGTGCCCACCACCATGAAAACCATGATTCTTCAGTCGAGCGATCCGAACGGACCGTTAAGTCGCGCGGTACGTAATCAGCTGCGTCTTAATGGCGTGGACCTGATCGACGCCAGCACGCTGCGTAAAGATGTTCCTTCTCTGCGCCTCGATGGTTCGTCGATTCAGAAAGATACCGCCTCGGTGTTCCAGGATGGTCGTACGGCGGAATATCAGATGGTCATGACCGTTCATGCCAGCGTCCTGATCCCGGGTCACGATATCTATCCGATTACCACCAAGGTCTATCGTTCGTTCTTCGATAACCCGCAGGCGGCGTTAGCGAAAGACGCCGAGCAGGATATGATTATTCAGGAAATGTACGACAAAGCGGCGGAACAGCTGATTCGTAAGCTGCCGAGCGTGCAGGTTGCAGATGTTGAAGCAACCCAGCAGGAAGAGAAACCGGTCGCCGGCAGCACGGCACCGGCTTCCTCGGGTAACCGCGTCTCCACCACTCTGGGTCAATGATGATTCGGTTGTACCCGGAACAGCTCCGCGCGCAGCTCACTGAAGGGCTGCGCGCGGCCTATCTGCTGCTTGGCAACGATCCACTGCTGTTGCAGGAAAGCCAGGACGCCATTCGCGAAGCCGCTGCCGCCCAGGGCTTTACCGAGCACCACACCTTCACCATCGATAACAGCACCGACTGGCAGGCGATTTTCGCGTTAAGCCAGGCGTTGAGTCTGTTCTCCAGCCGGCAAACGCTGCTGCTAATCCTGCCGGAAAACGGCCCTAACGCGGCGATCAACGAACAGCTGGCGACCCTGATCGGCCTGCTGCACGACGACCTGCTGCTGATAGTTCGCGGGAATAAGCTGACCAAAGCCCAGGAGAATGCCGCGTGGCTTACCGCCCTGGCGCAGCGGGCCGTCCAGGTCAGTTGCCAGACACCGGAATACGCACAGCTGCCGCGCTGGCTGGCCGCCCGGGCCAAACAGCATCAGCTGCAGCTCGACGACGCGGCCAGTCAGCTGCTGTGCTACTGTTACGAAGGTAATCTGCTGGCGCTGGCGCAGGCGCTGGAGCGTCTGGCGCTGCTCTGGCCGGACGGTAAGCTGACCCTGCCCCGGGTTGAGCAGGCGGTAAACGATGCCGCCCACTTTACCCCTTACCATTGGGTCGATGCGCTACTGGCAGGCAAAAGCAAGCGCGTGCTACATGTTCTGCAACAGCTCCGCCTTGAAGGCTGCGAGCCGGCGATCCTGCTGCGTACGCTACAGCGGGAGCTGCTGCTGCTGGTCACGCTCAAACGCCAGTCGACGCACACGCCGCTGCGCTCGCTGTTTGATAAACATCGGGTCTGGCAAAACCGCCGTCAGCTGCTCAGCGATGCCCTCGCCCGACTGAGCGGGGAACAGCTGCGCCAGGCGGTGACCCTCCTGACCCGCGCGGAACTGACCTTTAAACAGGATTACGGGCACGACGTCTGGCCCGAACTGGAAAGTCTTTCGTTGTTGCTCTGCCACAAAGCCCTGGCGGACGTTTTTATTGATGGTTGATATGACTCAGTTACAGGCAATCTATGGCGGCACCTTCGATCCGGTGCATTATGGTCACCTCAAGCCGGTCGAGATCCTGGCGAATCAGATTGGCCTGAGCAAGGTCATCATCATGCCTAACAACGTCCCGCCGCACCGTCCCCAGCCGGAAGCCACCAGCGCCCAGCGCGTGCATATGCTTAAGCTGGCGATTGCCGATAAACCGCTGTTCACGCTCGACGAACGCGAGTTGCAGCGTGACACCCCCTCCTGGACAGCAGACACGCTGCAGGCGTGGCGTCAGGAGCAGGGGTCAGAAAAACCGCTGGCGTTTATCATCGGCCAGGATTCGTTGCTCACCTTCCCCACCTGGCACCGCTATGAAACCATCCTTGATAACGTTCATCTGATCGTCTGCCGCCGTCCGGGTTACCCGCTGACCATGGCGCACGACGCGGATCAGCAGTGGCTGGACTGTCACTTAACCCACGACGTAGAGCGCCTGCATAACCGCCCCGCCGGGGCCATCTACCTGGCGGAGACGCCGTGGTTCGATATCTCGGCGACGATTATCCGCCAGCGCCTCGAGCGTGGGGAATCCTGCGCCGAGATGCTGCCGGCCACCGTGCTGGACTACATCCGCGAGCAGGGACTCTATTGCTGACCCCGGACTGGGCCTGATGCTAAAAAAGCGCTATCGTAGCGCCACGTCTCCACCGCCTGTCTGAGCATCATCATGAAATTATGGTTAGTTCGCCACGGCGAAACCGAAGCCAACGTTGCCGGGTTATACAGCGGCCACGCCCCCACTCCGCTGACGCCGCGCGGCGTCGCCCAGGCGCGAGCGCTCGGCGAACGGCTGCGGGCAGTACCTTTCGACAAAGTCATCTGTAGCGAGCTGGCGCGTACCGCGAGGACGGCCGATCTGCTGCTTGGCGATCGCCATATCCCGCGTGAGTGCCATGCCGCGCTCAATGAAATGTTTTTCGGCGACTGGGAGATGCGTCATCATCGCGACCTTCAGCGAGAGGATGCGGAAAACTATGCCGCGTGGTGTGCTGACTGGCAGCACGCGGCCCCCACCAATGGCGAAAGCTTTCAGAATTTTGCCCGCCGCGTCAGCGAATTCACCACAACGCTGGCCGACTGCCGCCATCTTGACCACCTGCTGATTGTCGGCCATCAGGGCGTCCTGAGCCTGCTGACGGCCCTGCTGTTGCAGATGCCCGCGGCGGCGATGTGGCATTTCCCGATTGCCCATGGCGCCTGGAGCCTCCTCGATATGCGCGACGATTTCACCACCCTGCGCGTATTAAATAGCCAGGCCGTCTGGCAGCCGCAAGAAGAATTCCCGCCAGACCATTGACAGGCCAGAGCAGGCTGCTATTCTCCGCTGCCGGGCAGCATCCGCCACAGCATGTTTGCAGAAATTGTTTTACAAAAATGGCGATGCAATCCGCGGCGAGGGATGGGATGATACCCCGCCACGAACGCCTGCCGACAGACATTTCACCCGACTTTTTCATCAGTTCAGGTATACTGTCAGGCTCTTTATCATTATCAATCTTCATGCACCCAGGGGGAACACTTGCAGGGTAAAGCACTCCAGGATTTTGTTATCGACAAAATTGATGACCTGAAAGGTCAGGACATCGTCGCCATTGATGTACATGGCAAATCCAGCATCACCGATTGCATGATTATCTGCACCGGCACCTCTACCCGTCACGTGATGTCCATCGCCGACCACGTGGTTCAGGAATCCCGCGCCGCCGGCATGCTGCCGCTGGGCGTTGAAGGGGAAGCCGCCGCCGACTGGATCGTCGTCGACCTCGGCGACGTGATGGTTCACGTCATGCAGGAAGAGAGCCGTCGTCTGTACGAGCTGGAAAAACTCTGGAGTTAATGCGTGAAGTTGCAGCTGGTGGCCGTTGGCACCAAAATGCCGGACTGGGTACAGACCGGCTTTAGCGAGTATCTGCGCCGTTTTCCCAAAGATATGCCGTTTGAACTGGTGGAGATCCCCGCCGGTAAACGCGGCAAGAACGCCGATATCAAGCGCATCCTCGAAAAAGAGGGCGAGATGATGTTGGCCGCTGCCGGTAAGAACCGTATCGTGACCCTGGATATTCCGGGAAAACCATGGGATACGCCGCAGCTGGCGCGCGAACTGGAACGCTGGAAACAGGACGGGCGCGACGTCAGTTTGCTGGTAGGCGGCCCGGAAGGCCTCTCTCCAGCCTGTAAAGCAGCGGCGGAACAGAGTTGGTCGCTCTCCACCCTCACCTTACCTCACCCGCTGGTGCGCGTACTGGTGGCCGAGAGTCTGTATCGGGCGTGGAGCATAACCACCAACCACCCGTACCACCGTGAGTAATGATGATCAGGGTAGACTAAGCAGCGAATGAAATTACAGAATTCTTTCCGCGACTATACGGCTGAATCCTCGCTGTTCGTGCGCCGGGCGCTGGTCGCTTTTTTGGGGATTTTGCTGCTTACCGGCGTTCTGGTCGCCAACCTGTACAATGTGCAAATCGTTCGCTTCAATGACTATCAGACGCGTTCGAACGAAAACCGCATCAAGCTGGTACCGATCCCGCCGAGCCGCGGCATTATTTACGATCGCAACGGCACCCCGCTGGCGCTTAACCGCACCATTTATCAGCTGGAGATGATGCCGGAGAAAGTCGATAACGTGCAGCAGACGCTGGATGCGCTGCGTGACGTCGTCGATTTAACCGACGATGATATCGCCGGCTTCAAAAAGGAGCGCGCACGCTCCCATCGCTTTACCTCGATTCCGGTAAAGGTCAACCTCAGTGAAGTGCAGGTTGCCCGCTTTGCCGTCAACCAGTACCGCTTTCCCGGCGTGGAAGTCAAAGGCTACAAGCGTCGTTATTATCCCTATAACTCGGCGCTGACGCACGTCATTGGCTACGTCTCAAAAATTAACGATAAAGACGTCGACCGCCTCGACAAAGAAGGCAAGCTGGCTAACTACGCCTCGACCCACGACATCGGTAAGCTGGGTATTGAGCGTTATTATGAGGATGTCCTGCACGGTCAGACCGGCTACGAAGAGGTTGAAGTGAACAACCGCGGCCGCGTCATTCGACAACTGAAAGAGGTGCCGCCGCAGGCCGGACGCGATATCTACCTCACTCTCGATCTCAAGCTGCAGCAGTATATCGAAACCCTGCTGGCCGGTAGCCGTGCCGCCGTGGTGGTCACCGATCCGCGTACCGGCGCCGTTCTGGCGCTGGTATCTACGCCAAGCTATGACCCGAACCTGTTCGTCGACGGCATCTCCAGTAAAGATTACTCCGGCCTGCTCAACGATCCGAACACGCCGCTGGTCAACCGCGCGACGCAGGGGGTCTACCCGCCGGCGTCAACGGTAAAACCGTACGTCGCCGTCTCGGCGCTGAGCGCCGGGTTGATCACCCGCAATACCAGCCTGTTCGACCCAGGCTGGTGGCAGCTGCCTGGCTCCGATAAACGCTATCGTGACTGGAAAAAATGGGGCCACGGCCACCTGAACGTCACCAAAGCGCTGGAGGAGTCTGCGGATACCTATTTCTATCAGGTCGCCTATGACATGGGCATCGATCGCCTCTCTGAGTGGATGAGCAAGTTTGGCTACGGCCACTACACCGGTATCGACCTTTCTGAAGAGCGCTCGGGCAACATGCCAACCCGCGAATGGAAGCTCAAGCGCTTCAAGAAACCCTGGTACCAGGGGGACACCATTCCGGTGGGCATCGGTCAGGGGTACTGGACTGCCACCCCCATCCAGATGAACAAGGCGCTGATGATCCTGATTAACGACGGGGTGGTGAAAGTGCCGCACCTGCTGCAAAGCACCGTGGAAGACGGCAAGCCCGTTCCGTGGGTTCAGCCGCATGAGCCGCCGGTGGGCGACATCCATTCCGGCTACTGGGAAATCGCCAAAGACGGCATGTTCGGCGTGGCCAACCGCGGCAACGGCACCGCGCACAAATATTTCGCCAGCGCGCCGTATAAGATCGCGGCCAAGTCCGGTACCGCCCAGGTGTTCGGCCTGAAGGCCAACGAAACCTATAACGCGCACCGCATCTCTGAACGTCTGCGCGACCATAAACTGATGACGGCGTTTGCGCCTTATAACAACCCTCAGGTTGCCGTGGCGATGATCCTGGAAAACGGCGGCGCCGGCCCGGCGGTCGGCACCATTATGCGACAAATCCTTGATCACATTATGCTGGGCGATAACAACACCACGCTGCCAAGCGAAAACCCGGCGGTCACCGCAGGGGAGGATCAATAATGACGGACAATCCGAACAAAAAATCGCTGTGGGATAAAATCCATCTTGACCCCACCATGCTGCTGATCCTGCTGGCGCTACTGACCTACAGCGCGCTGGTTATCTGGAGCGCCAGCGGTCAGGACGTCGGCATGATGGAACGTAAAATCGGCCAGATCGCCATGGGCGTGGTGATCATGATCGTCATGGCGCAGATCCCACCGCGGGTCTATGAAGGCTGGGCGCCCTATCTTTATATTTTCTGTATTATTCTGCTGGTGGCCGTTGATGCTTTCGGCGCTATCTCCAAAGGGGCGCAGCGCTGGCTGGATCTCGGTATCGTCCGCTTTCAGCCGTCGGAGATAGCGAAAATCGCCGTGCCGCTGATGGTCGCGCGCTTTATTAACCGCGACGTCTGTCCGCCGTCGCTGAAGAACACCGCGATTGCGCTGGTGCTGATCTTCCTGCCGACCCTGCTGGTGGCAGCGCAGCCCGACCTCGGCACCTCGATTCTGATCGCTCTCTCCGGGCTGTTTGTGCTGTTCCTTTCCGGTCTAAGCTGGCGTCTTATCGGGATCGCCGTGGTGCTGGTCGCCGCCTTTATACCGATCCTGTGGTTCTTCCTGATGCATGACTATCAGCGCCAGCGCGTGATGATGCTCCTCGACCCGGAAACCGACCCGCTGGGCGCCGGCTATCACATTATTCAGTCTAAAATTGCCATTGGCTCCGGCGGTCTGCGCGGCAAAGGCTGGCTGCACGGCACGCAGTCGCAGCTCGAGTTCCTGCCGGAACGCCACACCGACTTTATCTTCGCCGTGCTGGCCGAAGAGCTGGGGCTGATTGGTGTGCTGATCCTGCTGGCGCTCTATATTCTGCTGATCATGCGCGGGCTGTGGATCGCCGCCCAGGCGCAAACCACCTTTGGCCGGGTCATGGCCGGTGGTTTAATGTTGATTTTATTCGTTTATGTCTTCGTAAATATTGGTATGGTGAGTGGTATTTTACCGGTGGTGGGCGTACCGTTGCCGCTGGTGAGCTACGGGGGCTCCGCCCTGATCGTATTGATGGCCGGGTTTGGTATCGTGATGTCGATCCATACCCACAGAAAAATGTTGTCGAAAAGCGTTTAAAGGGGTTTGCAATGCGTAAGCAATGGCTGGGGATCTGCATAGCAGCGGGGCTGCTGGCGGCATGTTCGAGTGATGACGTGCAACAAAAAACGGTCAGTACTCCACAGCCGGCCGTCTGTAATGGCCCGACGGTTGAGATCAGCGGCGCCGATCCGCAGTATGAAACGCCGAACGCCACGGCGAATCAGGATTATGAGCGCGACGGTAAAAGCTATAAAATCGTTCAGGATCCGGCCAACTTTACGCAGGCTGGTTTTGCGGCGATCTATGACGCGGAACCTAACAGTAACCTGACCGCCAGCGGCGAAACCTTCGATCCGACCCAGTTGACCGCGGCGCACCCCACGCTGCCAATCCCGAGCTATGCGCGGATCACCAACCTCGCTAACGGCCGCATGATCGTCGTGCGGATTAACGATCGCGGCCCGTATGGTAACGATCGCGTTATCTCGCTCTCCCGTGCGTCTGCTGACCGTCTGAACACCTCGAACAACACCAAGGTGCGTATCGACCCCATCATCGTTGCGCCTGACGGTTCGCTTTCCGGTCCGGGAATGGCCTGCACCACCGTCGCCAAACAGACGTACGCCCTGCCCGCCCGACCGAATCTGGACGGCGGTGACGCCACAGGTATGAACCAGCCTGCGCCTGCCGACGTTCGCCCGATCAGCAACAGCACGCTGAAGCCGGAAGACAGCGTCGGCGCGCCGGTGAACAGCGGCGGTTTCCTCGGCGCCCCGACGCCGCTGAACAGCGGCGTGCTGGAGAGTAGCGAGCCGGCAGCCACGACCGCCGCCACTGCGGCCCCTGCTGCTGCCGTCGCGACGCAAACGGCTCCCGTCACCGCGCCAGGCTCCATCCAGGGTAGCGTAGCGGCGACAGCGGCCACTGCCGCGACCGCCAGCGCCGTTGCCGCCTCCTCTACCGCCACCTCCAGCGCCAGCGGTAATTTTGTCGTCCAGGTTGGCGCAGTGAGCGACCAGGCGCGGGCGCAGCAGTATCAGCAGCGCCTGAGCCAGCAGTTCTCGGTGCCAGGCCGGGTCACGCAAAACGGCGCGGTATGGCGTATTCAGCTGGGCCCGTTTGCTGATAAGGCGCAGGCCAGCGCCGTTCAGCAGCGCCTGCAAAGCGAAGCGCAGCTGCAGTCCTTTATTACTCGCGCCAACTAAACGCCGCGGGCAGCCCGTTCACCTTGCGCATGTAAAAGTCATTAACAAACTCATGCGCAATGTCGGATGCTGGCCCGCAGAGCATTTGCTATAGTAAGGCACTTTTTTTAACTCCATCACGGATGCCGTTGTTCTGACCATGAAGACCTCTTTCACCGCTCGTTTACTCATCACGGCGCTCTCCGTTGCAGCGCTCTCCTCCGCTGCCCGCGCCGATGACCTGAATATCAAAACGATGATCCCAGGCGCCCCGCAGATTGACGCCGAATCCTGGGTGCTTATTGATTACAACTCCGGCAAAGTGCTGGCGGAAAATAACGCCGACTCCCGTCGCGACCCGGCCAGTCTGACCAAAATGATGACCAGCTATGTCATCGGTCAGGCGATGAAAGCGGGTAAATTCAAAGAGTCCGATCTGGTCACTGTCGGCAACGATGCCTGGGCCACCGGCAACCCGGTTTTCAAAGGCTCTTCTCTGATGTTCCTCAAGCCGGGGATGCAGGTTCCGGTTTCGCAGCTGATCCGGGGTATCAACCTGCAGTCGGGTAACGATGCCTGCGTGGCCATGGCCGACTATGTTGCCGGTAGCCAGGACGCCTTCGTCAGCCTGATGAACAACTATGTTAACGCCCTGGGCCTGAAAAACACCCATTTCCAGACCGTTCACGGCCTCGATGCTGACGGACAGTACAGTTCCGCGCGCGACATGGCGCTGATTGGCCAGGCGCTGATCCGCGATGTGCCGAACGAGTACTCTATCTATCGTGAGAAAGAGTTCACTTTCAACGGCATCCGCCAGCTGAACCGTAACGGCCTGCTGTGGGATAACAGCCTGAACGTCGACGGCATCAAAACGGGTCATACCGACAAAGCGGGCTACAACCTCGTCGCCTCTGCCACCGAAGGCCAGATGCGTCTTATCTCGGCGGTGATGGGCGGACGTACTTTCAAAGGTCGTGAGTCGGAAAGCAAAAAACTGCTGACCTGGGGCTTCCGCTTCTTTGAAACCGTCAACCCGATCAAAGCCGGCAAAGAGTTTGCTTCCGAACCGGCCTGGTTCGGTGACAGCGATCGCGCCTCGCTGGGGGTGGATAAAGATGTCTACCTGACCATCCCGCGTGGCCGGATGAAAGATCTGAAAGCCAGCTATGTGCTGAATAACACTGAACTGCACGCCCCGCTGCAGAAAAACCAGGTGGTCGGCACCATCAACTTCCAGTTAGATGGTAAAACTATCGATCAGCGCCCGCTGGTGGTGCTGCAGGAAATCCCGGAAGGGAATTTCTTTGGCAAAATTATTGATTACATTAAGTTAATGTTCCACCACTGGTTTGGTTAAAAATCGAACACTTGAAAGTGTGATTTCCATCCCCATATACTATTTATCCAAGTAACCTGATAACTCCCGCCCTTGGTGGGAGTTATTATTTTGTCGTAACACCGGAGCTGACATGAAAACCAAACTTAACGAACTGCTGGAATTCCCTACCCCCTTTACTTACAAAGTAATGGGACAGGCGTTGCCGGAGCTGGTTGATCAGGTGGTGGAAGTGGTACAGCGCCATGCGCCTGGTGATTACTCGCCGTCAGTAAAACCGAGCAGCAAAGGTAACTACCACTCGGTCTCCATCACCATCAACGCCACCCACATTGAGCAGGTGGAAACGCTGTACGAAGAGTTAGGCAATATCGATATCGTACGGATGGTGCTGTAACCTTTTCCCCGACCCGGCCGCCGTGCCGGGTCCTTTCATCCCCTTCCGCCCTGCTGTGATATACTCCCCGCCCTGAGTCCTCTCTTCCCGGCGGAGATGTTGTTTTGCAGCACAATAAAATTCTTATCCGGCAGCTTGGCCTGCAACCATACGAACCCATCTCGCAGGCGATGCATGAATTCACCGACGCCCGCGATGAAGACACCCTCGACGAGATCTGGCTGGTGGAACATCACCCGGTCTTCACTCAGGGCCAGGCAGGCAAAGCGGAACACGTGCTGGTGCCCGGCGATATTCCGGTGATCCAGAGCGATCGCGGCGGCCAGGTGACCTATCACGGTCCAGGACAGCAGGTAATGTATGTTCTGTTGAACCTTAAACGCCGCAAGCTGGGTGTGCGCGAGCTGGTGACGCTGCTGGAGCAAACGGTCGTTAATACCCTGGCCGAGTATGGCATCGAATCGCATCCCCGCGCCGATGCCCCAGGGGTCTACGTCGGCGATCGCAAAATCTGCTCACTGGGACTGCGGATCCGCAAAGGGTGCTCTTTCCACGGTCTGGCGCTCAATATCGCGATGGATCTCGCGCCATTTCTGCGCATCAATCCCTGCGGCTATGCCGGCATGGAGATGACGCAAATGCGCCAGTGGCAGCCAGAGGTGACTCCAGAGACGGTCGCCCCGCGGCTGGTCGCCAATCTGCTGGCGCTGCTGAACCATCCCCCGCACGAATATCTCCCCCAGCAGTAAACGGTAGATCAGCGCCCCGCAGGCGGCGGGGCGCTAAACGATTAACACATTATTTTTGCAATCAATTGTCACGTACGGGATGTGGTGGGCCGCTATACTTGCCCTATCATTCCCAACCGGACTCATCGCGTGCCAGAGAATACGTCTCCGTCAGAATCCCCTGAACGACAGGATGAACGTTATGACCGCCAGATGTTTCGCATCCTGCGCAATATTGACCTCAACCTGTTAACCATCTTCGAAGCCGTTTACGTCCATAAAGGCATCGTCAACGCCGCTAAGATACTGAATATCACGCCATCGGCTATTAGCCAGTCGATTAACAAACTGCGGGCGCTTTTTCCTGACCCGCTGTTTATCCGCAAGGGGCAAGGTGTGATGCCCACCGCGTATGCTACCCATCTTCATCAGTACATCAGCCGGGGTATGGAGGCTTTCCTCAGTGCGCTGGATATCGCCGGTAGCCCCCACCAGCAGCGGGTGATCGCTATCGCCACCACGCCAGGCATGGGGGCGCTACTGATACCCATCGTGGCCAGTGCGCTAAAACCGGCCTTTCCGCAGATCCTGTTGCACAACATCGCCATCACCGACGCCGCGCGGCAGCTCGACCAGCGCCAGGTGGATCTGTTAATTGACACTCATCTGCACAGCGGCCAGGCGATAAGCCATCATGTGCTGTACCAGGATCGGGTACGGATGTACTGCCGTGCCGAGCACCCCGCGCTGCATGGCCCACAGGATGAAGCCCATCTCGCTCAGTATGAATTTGCGCTGCTGCTTCCGGAAGGCCAGCGCTACCCCACCCTTCACCGCCGCCTGCAGGAAGAGATGGGCGAACGACGCTGCGGATTCAGCACCTTTAACCTGCTGACCCAGGCAGCCATGATCGCCGAGAGCGACATGCTGGGGCTGACCACCGAGCGCCTGTTCGCCATGGTATCCCGGCTTTGGCCACTGCAAACCCTGGATTTTCACTCCCTGCAGGACGAAAAAATTAATGTTGCGCTGCACTACAATAAGCAAAGCGGGAAGGAGCCATTGCTGAAAGAAATTATCGAGACGGTAATCCAGGCGTTTAAGGCGTAGCGCACGGAAAGAAAAAGGATAAAACAACAACTATTTTACAATTTGCGAGGCAGGCAGGCTGCTTTCTGCCCCTTTTCAATGGTATACTGCCTGCTCTTGATTCAAAAATAGTTGATAATTGCAACATTTCATTGAATTAATTCGCTTTCCTTCGTGACTCGCAACTGGAACACGCACGCTATGAGTAAACCCATTGTGATGGAACGCGGTGTTAAGTACCGCGACGCCGATAAAATGGCCCTTATCCCGGTGAAAAACGTGGCAACTGAGCGTGAAGCTCTGCTCAGAAAACCGGAATGGATGAAAATCAAACTTCCGGCAGATTCGTCCCGTATCCAGGGTATCAAAGCAGCGATGCGTAAGAACGGCCTGCACTCCGTGTGTGAAGAAGCCTCCTGCCCGAACCTTGCAGAATGCTTCAACCACGGTACCGCGACCTTTATGATCCTCGGCGCGATCTGTACTCGTCGCTGCCCGTTCTGCGATGTCGCGCACGGGCGCCCGGTTGCACCAGATGCGAACGAACCACAGAAGCTGGCGCAAACCATCGCTGATATGGGTCTGCGCTACGTCGTGGTCACTTCAGTGGACCGTGACGACCTGCGTGATGGCGGCGCACAGCATTTTGCCGACTGCATCAGCGCCATTCGCGAGAAAAACCCGTCGATTAAGATCGAAACGCTGGTTCCGGATTTCCGCGGCCGCATGGATCGCGCGCTTGATATTCTGACGGTAACCCCGCCGGATGTCTTCAACCATAACCTCGAAAACGTACCTCGTCTCTATCGTCAGGTGCGTCCGGGCGCGGATTACAACTGGTCGCTGAAGCTGCTGGAGCGTTTTAAAGAAGCGCATCCGGAGATCCCGACGAAATCTGGCCTGATGGTCGGTCTGGGCGAAACCAACGACGAGATCATTGAAGTGATGCGCGACCTGCGCCGCCATGGCGTCACCATGCTGACGTTAGGCCAGTATCTGCAGCCGAGCCGTCACCACCTGCCAGTACAGCGCTACGTCAGCCCGGAAGAGTTCGAAGAGATGAAAGCGGAAGCGATGGCGATGGGCTTCACCCACGCCGCCTGCGGTCCCTTCGTTCGCTCTTCCTATCATGCCGACCTGCAGGCTAAAGGAATGGAAGTGAAGTAATTGCCGCTTCTGCCGCTGCGCGCCTTTTCGCCGCAGCGGCCCCTCTCCGCTTCCTCTGCTTCCTCTGCTTCGCGTTTTCGTAACAGTTCGTTGCATCTTTTCTGCGCGGCATCGCCAAAAACGACAAAGGCCGCAACGATATTCGTCGCGGCCTCTTCGCCGTTCCGCCAGCATCCCTCCGGGGGGACGCATCGGATCAATTACTCTTTATGAGAGATCTTCTGCGCCGGCGCTTCTTCTTCCACGGTGGCTTTCTTCGCGCTATCGTCATCCTCGTTCATGGCCTTTTTAAAGCCCTTGATAGCCGAACCCAGGTCGCCGCCCAGCGTACGTAATTTCTTGGTACCAAACACTAAGATAATCAGTGCTGCGACTACCAGCAGTTTGGTAATACTAATCTCACCCATAGCTAACCTTCTTCTCTATACAAGCTGCGAATACGCCATCATACACGCATTTATCCGTCATATTGTAATCCACCTGTGCGTGGGCTGCGTGATTCGGCCCAGAGCCTTCCCCCTGAAGGAGTTAGCGCAGGGGTGTCCGTCCTGACGTGCACAGCGAATTATTAGGATAAACAATACGGGTATTTGACGCGCGGACACAATAGCAATCTGTAACAAGGTGAATCAAGCCCTGTTTAAAAAAACATCACAATAATTGCGGTGGCGCAAATCGTCGGTTCTGCAGTACCGGCAAACGCTCGCGAACCCGCGCAAGGTGCTCGGCGGAGACATCGGCAAAGATCAGCTGCGGTTCGCTCCCGGCCCCCGCCAGCGTCGTTCCCAGCGGGTCAACAATGCGGCTCTGACCAATATTCCGCGTCCCGCATTCGCCTGCCGCCACGATATAGCAGGTCGTATCGAGCGCGCGCGCCGCCAACAGCGTCGCCCAGTGGTGCTCTTTCTGTGGCCCTCTCACCCATGCGGTGGGCAGTACCAGCAGCTCAGCTCCGTTCAGCGCCAGCGATAGGGCCAGTTCCGGGAAGCGAAGATCGTAGCAGGTCATCAGGCCAACGCGTAACCCCGCCACTTCAATTACCGGCGGGATCTGCTGGCCAGGATCCACCCGCCGCGACTCCTGCATTGCGAAGGCGTCGTATAAATGCAGTTTGTGATAATGGGCTATTACTTCGCCATCCCGCAAGACCACCAGCGTATTGGTCGCACGGCCTTCTGCCGACGGCACATGCAGCGTCAGGACCGTGGTCAAACGGTTACGCCCGCTCTCAGCCAGCAGCAACTGCAAAAACGCCCCATCCAGCGGCTGAGCCGATTTCACTGACATATCCGGGTCGTTGTCATCTCGCGCCAGTAACGCCTCTGGCAGCACCAGCAGCGCCGCCCCTTCACGCGCAGCCTGTTGCATCATCGCCACACAGGTCTGCGCATTCGTCCGCCATACTGGCGTGACGGCAAATTGTCCTGCCGCTACCCGCATGTTTTTCTCCGGTCAGGTTATGAATAGCCAATCGCGCCCGTCGCGCGCTACACTTGAGGTTCTCTTATATCAAATAGCAGGAAACAACCGTGTTTCAACTTCTTTGCGCCGTTTTTATTGGCGGTGGCACCGGCAGCGTATTGCGCTGGTGGCTCGGCATGAAGCTCAACCCTGTGCATCATGCTATCCCGATTGGGACATTGACGGCCAACCTGGTAGGCGCCTTTGTGATTGGTGCCGGGCTGGCGTGGTTTAACCGTCTGACGGATATTGACCCGATGTGGAAGCTCCTGATCACCACCGGGTTCTGCGGCGGGTTGACCACCTTCTCCACCTTCTCGGCGGAAGTGGTCTTTCTCCTGCAGCAGGGGCGGGTGAGCTGGGCACTCCTCAACGTGATGGTGAATTTGCTGGGTTCGTTTGCCATGACGGCCGTCGCCTTCTGGCTTTTCTCGCAGGCCGCCAGCCGTTAACAATCTGAAAAACAGGCAAAAAAAAACCCGCGTTAAGCGGGTTTTTATATTCTACTGACGTGTTGGTTAGATAGCCATTACGTTTGCAGCAGAAGGGCCTTTGGCACCGTTAGTGATTTCGAACTCTACACGCTGACCTTCAGCCAGAGTTTTGAAACCGTTGGACTGGATTGCAGAGAAGTGTACGAATACATCTTTGCTGCCATCTTCCGGAGTAATGAAACCGAATCCTTTGGACTCATTAAACCACTTAACGTTACCTTTAATCTTAGACATCAAAATTACCTTTATATGAAAAATCGACACTAATGCTGTGTCGAGTATCAGTACACCAATTGTGGTACCTTTTGTCCAGTGCAACTTTGCTAAAAAGTGATAAAAGTCGCTATCTTTTTTAGTGGGTAACGCTTTAGTCCTTGTTTTTCCACAAGACACACCGCTTATCTCATTTATTGCTAAGACTTAGCGAATTAAAACTGTATACGAGCCCAGGCGAAGTAAACGTTACCGTTATTGTAGGTGCCGGGAATATAGGTCATCTGGAAAGTCGCCGGACCGTAACCTATTGACGCCAATGGTAAGATCACCGGAATGGGGATGTAGTCCCAGTTATCGCGCGCCGTCACGCCAAGGGTATAGCCGAGTCCAAGGTGGAAGTTCTGGTCGGTCAGCGGGCGCCAGGTTTTCTCCCAGCCGTAGCCGCCGATAGGCTCCCATTTATTGAAAGAATCTTTAAACGCCATCAGGTACAGACCGTGCCAGTTTCCCTTCTCATCCCAGCGCGAGACGCCAAAACCCGCGCCCCAGGGGCGTTCGTTATACTTATCCGTCTTTTCCTTATCATAGGCAAACCGCGCGTGCCAGGTAATGGCTGGAACGTACAAGTCATAGTGCTCCGGCTCATTCCAGGTCTGCGCGACGTTATTACTTAAGGTATGGTAACCTTCGCTGAGGGTCGATGAAAACGACGCGCTGGCGTTTACGGATACCAACAACCATCCAAAAAAACCAAGAGAAAACAGTGAAAAACGACGTAACATCAACACTTTTCCATTACCACTTTCATTTAAAAGCCGCCTAAAATAGCAAAGATAGTCTCAATACAGGTTGAACGAAATAAGGCAAACTCCTGATTTTTGCCCGGTGACCATCAGAACCTTTTAACTATCCATCTGGTGATTATATCCAGGCGAGACGGGTGACGCGTAGTTCTTATCGCTTTATTGATTTGCATCAGCGAGTTTTGTCCGTTTTTTCGGCACATTCGCACATTAAAATTTGGCATGACGCTTTTTATCTACATATTCTTTGGGCTTAGGGGTAATAAATGCTGACGTTTGTTGAGATCCTGATCGGGATTGTGGTCATTGTGGGCGTCGCCCGCTATATCATTAAGGGCTACTCGGCCACCGGGGTGCTGTTCGTCGGGGGCTTAATCTTATTGATCGTCAGCGCCCTGCTGGGGCATAAAGTCTTGCCGGGCAATACCGACAGCACCGGTTATTCTGCCACCGATATTATTGAATATATTAAGATTCTACTCATGAGCCGCGGTGGCGATCTGGGTATGATGATTATGATGCTGTGCGGCTTCGCCACCTACATGACCCATATTGGCGCCAATGATATGGTGGTGAAATTAGCATCAAAGCCGCTGCGCTATATTAATTCGCCCTATCTGCTGATGATTGCCGCCTACTTTGTCGCCTGCCTGATGTCGCTGGCGGTCTCCTCTGCGACCGGCCTTGGCGTGCTGCTGATGGCGACGCTGTTCCCGGTGATGGTGAACGTCGGTATCAGTCGCGGGGCGGCGGCAGCCATCTGCGCTTCACCGGCGGCCATTATCCTCTCGCCTACCTCTGGCGATGTTGTACTGGCGGCTAAAGCCGCAGAAATGCCGCTGATCGACTTTGCCTTCAAGACCACGCTGCCCATCTCCATCGCGGCCATTATCTGCATGGCAATCGCCCATTTCTTCTGGCAGCGTTACCTGGATAAAAAAGAGAACATTTCCCACGAAATGCTGGATGTCAACGACATCACCACCACCGCCCCGGCGCTGTACGCCATTCTGCCGTTTACCCCGATCATCGGCGTGCTGATCTTTGATGGTAAATGGGGACCGGAACTGCACATTATCACCATCCTCGTCGGCTGCATGCTGCTGGCGGCGATCCTTGAGTTCCTGCGCGGGTTTAACACCAAAAACGTCTTCAGCGGGCTGGAAGTCGCCTACCGCGGGATGGCTGACGCCTTCGCCGGCGTAGTGATGCTGCTGGTCGCCGCCGGCGTCTTCGCCCAGGGGCTAAGCACCATCGGCTTTATCAATGGGCTGATCTCCATCGCCACCTCCTTCGGCTCGGCCAGTATTATTCTGATGCTGGTGCTGGTGATCCTGACCATGCTGGCGGCAATGACCACCGGCTCCGGTAATGCCCCGTTCTACGCTTTTGTTGAGATGATCCCCAAGCTGGCGCACTCTTCCGGCATCAATCCGGCTTATCTGTCGATTCCGATGCTGCAGGCCTCTAACCTCGGCCGCACGATATCGCCGGTCTCCGGGGTGGTGGTCGCCGTTGCCGGGATGGCAAAAATTTCGCCGTTCGAAGTGGTCAAACGTACCTCCGTGCCGGTGATGGTTGGCCTGCTGGTGGTGATTATCGCCACTGAGATTCTGGTGCCCGGCAGCGCAGTCCACTAATGGTCTAACCACGCGAAAAGGCGCCAGCGGGCGCCTTTTTTATGCTTTAATAACTCCCCGTTATCTTTTGCCATCCACAATCAGGAATAAACATGTTCAGGAAGGATTTCGCCGCGCTTGCCCTTGTGCTCACCGCCACTCAGGCCGGCGCTGAACCGCTCACCGCGACGCGATACGCTGATTTTGACCGCTACGTTCTTGCCCTCTCCTGGCAAACCGGATTCTGTCAGAGCATGCTTGACCGCAACCGTAGCGAACCGGAAGAGTGTCGCCTGCAGCAGGACACGGCGAACAAAGCCGACTTTCTGACCGTGCACGGCCTGTGGCCCGGGCTGCCAAAGTCGATTGCCGCGCGCGGGGTGGATGAACGACGCTGGATGCGCTACGGCTGCGCCACGCGCCCGGTGCCCAACATGCCGGAAGTGAAAGCGAACCGCAAATGCCAGGCGGCGGAAACCGGGCTATCGCTGGAGATGGCCAATAAGCTCAATAACGTGATGCCGGGTTCGGGCGGCACCTCCTGCCTGGAGCGCTACGAATACGCCAAACATGGCGTCTGCTTCGGCTTTGATCCCGATAGCTATTTTGGCACCATGGTGCGCCTGAATGGGGAAATTAAGCATAGCCCGGTAGGCGATTTCCTCGCGAAGCATTATGGTCAAACCGTCAGCCGCGCCGACTTCGATGCCGCGGTGGCCCGCGCCTGGGGTCCGCAAAGCGTGAAGGCGTTTAAATTAACCTGTAACGGTAATCCAGCCTATCTGACCGAGATGCAAATCTCCCTCAACGCCGCCACCATCAACGCCCCGCTGGCCACTTCCGCCTTTCTGCCACAACCCCATCCGGGCAACTGTGGAACCCAGTTTATCCTGGACAAGGTCGGTCAGTAGCGCAAAGCGACGTGCTGAGCAGAAAACGCCGCCCGCCGGGGGGCGTTGCACGCTGAATGTGCGTTTCATCACTTCAAACTACCGGCAACTCTCAGTATGATGGTAGGACCTTAACCCTTGCCCTTTTCGGCGAGGGTTTTCTTTTACGGACAGGTTCCTGGATAACATGGAGTATGCAATGACCAGACCCGCAATCATCATTAACGAACTGGATGCCGAACGTATCGACAGGCTGCTGGAGCAGCCGGCTTTCGCCAACTTACCGGTTGCCGATGCCCTGAATGACGAGCTCGACCGCGCGCAAATGCTGGCGCCGGAAGCGATGCCGCATGACGTCGTCACCATGAACAGTAAGGTAAAATTCCGCGATTTAACCAGCGGCGAAGAGCGCGTGCGGACGCTGGTGTTTCCGTCTCAGGTGACTGACAGCGCCAGCCAGCTCTCCGTCCTCGCGCCGGTGGGCGCCGCGCTGCTGGGTCTGAAAGTCGGCAGCACCATTCACTGGGAGCTGCCGGGCGGTGCATCGACACACCTGGAAGTGCTGGAGCTCTTGTACCAGCCGGAAGCCGCTGGCGAATTCCACCGCTAATCCCTGCTGCCTGAGGCGTTTCGCGCTTTATTCAGAGGATGTCCATACATCCTCTTTCTGCTGTTCCTTCCTCGCTAACCTTTTTTTACGCTTTGCACCTGCCTGACTGACAGTTTTGCGACCTGAATGACACTATATCCGCATATAATATGTTGATATAGACGCAAATGAACAAGGAGGATTGCATATGTATAAGACTATCATTATGCCCGTTGATGTCTTTGAGATGGCGCTGAGCGATAAAGCCGTCCGGCATGCGGAGTTTCTGGCCCAGCAGGACGGGGTGATCCATCTGCTCCACGTATTACCCGGCTCTGCGAGCTTCACCATGAGCCGCTTTACCGCCGATCTGCGGCGGTTTGAAGAACACCTGCAGCATGAGGCGGAAACTCGTCTGCAGACGATGGTCAGCCATTTCAGCATTGACCCCTCACGTATCAAGCTGCATGTCCGTTTCGGCAGCGTGCGCGATATGGTCAACGAGCTGGCCAGCGAAATTAACGCCGATGTCGTGGTGATTGGCTCGCGCAACCCGTCCATCAGTACCCACCTGCTCGGATCCAATGCCTCAAGCGTGATCCGCCATGCCCATATCCCGGTGATGGTCGTCAGGTAAATATGACGAAATAGAAAAAAAGAGGCTACCCCAGGGTAGCCTCTTTGTTATGCAGGTCTATTGTCTGACTTGTTATGCGGTTTTCGTGCGGATCAGGTAGTCGAAGGCGCTCAGCGACGCTTTTGCCCCTTCCCCTGCCGCGATAATAATCTGCTTGTACGGCACGGTGGTGCAGTCGCCAGCGGCGAATACGCCTTTGACATTGGTTTCGCACTTCGCATCGATGATGATCTCACCCATGCGGTTGCGCTCAACGGCGCCTTCCAGCCAGGTGGTGTTAGGCAGCAGGCCAATCTGGACGAAGATCCCCGCCAGCGCGACATGATGCTCATCACCGCTCACCCGGTCACGATATTGCAGGCCGGTGACTTTGCTGCCATCGCCTTTCACTTCCGTGGTCTGCGCATTAAGAATGATGTCGACATTCTTCAGGCTGCGGACTTTATCCTGCAACACCTGGTCGGCTTTCATCTCTGGAGCAAACTCCAGCAGGGTCACATGCTCTACGACGCCCGCCAGGTCGATAGCGGCTTCTACCCCGGAGTTCCCGCCGCCAATTACCGCTACGCGTTTGCCCTTAAACAGCGGACCGTCGCAGTGCGGGCAGTAGGTCACGCCTTTGGTGCGATACTGATCTTCGCCCGGTACGTTCATATTGCGCCATTTCGCCCCGGTGGCAATGATGACGCTACGCGCCTTCAGCACCGCGCCAGAGGCGGTTTCAATCTGATGCAGGCCGCCCTCTGTCGCCGCTGGCGTCAGTTTGGTCGCGCTCTGGGAGTCGATCACATCGACGTTATAGTCGCTGACGTGCGCTTTCAGCGCGCCGGCCAGTTTCTGGCCTTCGGTTTTCGGCACCGAAATATAGTTTTCGATATCCACGGTATCCAGCACCTGACCGCCGAAGCGCTCGCCCATCAGGCCGGTACGAATACCTTTACGCGCAGAATATACCGCCGCGGCCGCACCGGACGGGCCGGAGCCGACA
Source organism: Klebsiella sp. PK18 (assembly GCF_057784655.1). Classification (NCBI taxonomy): domain Bacteria; kingdom Pseudomonadati; phylum Pseudomonadota; class Gammaproteobacteria; order Enterobacterales; family Enterobacteriaceae; genus Klebsiella; species Klebsiella sp. PK18. The sequence continues at coordinate 3,957,784 of NZ_CM173493.1, forward strand.
ATCAGCACATCGTAAGCATCACGTTGGTTCAGCTCTTCCGCTGCGCGTTTTTCCGCACCGGTATCCACTTTGGCGACAATTTCCGTCAGCGTCATCCGCCCCTGACCAAACTCCTGACCATTCAGATACACCGCAGGAACGCCCATGACGTTGCGATCGGTAATTTCATTCTGGAAGGTCCCACCGTCAATCGCCGTGTGCTTGATGCGCGGGTTGAGCACCGACATCAGGTTCAGGGCCTGCACCACATCCGGGCAGTTATGACAGGAGAGTGAATAATAAGTCTCGAACTCGAAATCGCCATCAATATCGCGGATCTGCTCCAGCAGCGACTGGGCCTCTTTCGACGGATGACCGCCGGTCCACAGCAGCGCCAGCACCAGCGAGGTAAACTCGTGGCCCAGCGGAGAGCCTGCAAAGCGTGGGCCCTGGTCGGAACCTGGGTTAGTAATCAGGAATGATGGCTTACGTACCGCGAGCGTGTTGTCTTCTTTAAAGGTGACTTTGTCTGACAGTTCAGCGATTTCAGCCAACAGTTCCTTGATTTCTGCCGATTTAGCGCTGTCATCCAGCGTGGCAATCAGCTCAACAGGCTTGGTCAGCTTCTCAAGGTAGGCCTTGAGCTGGGTTTTCATGTTGGTGTCGAGCATTGTTATCTCCTGGGCTTAAAACATCATCATGCAAGCGGCCTCGTCCAGGCGGCCTGAATGCGCTTGCATCATGGTGTTGGAATAAAATGGGCGCGAAAGCGCCCATTGATTGCCGGGTGGCACGCCGTTTACCCGGCCTACAATCTTGTAGGCCCGTGCAAGCGTAGCGCCGCCGGGCACAAACAGACTTAAATCTTACCGACCAGGTCCAGAGACGGAGCCAGTGTCGCTTCGCCTTCTTTCCATTTAGCCGGGCAGACTTCGCCTGGGTGAGAAGCAACGTACTGCGCCGCTTTGATTTTACGCAGCAGGTCAGACGCATCACGGCCGATACCTTCAGCGGTAACTTCGATCGCCTGGATGATACCCTGCGGGTCAACCACGAAGGTGGCACGGTCAGCCAAACCTTCATCTTCACGCATGTTGTCGAAGTTACGGGTCAGGGCGCCAGTCGGGTCGCCGATCATCGCGTATTTGATTTTCGCGATGGTTTCAGAGCTGCTGTGCCACGCTTTGTGGGTGAAGTGGGTATCGGTAGACACAGAGTAAACGTCTACGCCCAGCTTCTGCAGTTCTTCGTAATGGTCAGCCACGTCGCCCAGTTCGGTCGGGCAGACGAAAGTGAAGTCAGCCGGATAGAAGAAGAAGACGCTCCAGCGGCCTTCGGTGTCTTTCTCGGTGACTTCGATGAATTCACCATTTTTGAATGCCTGGTTTTTGAACGGTTTGATTTTGGTGTTAATTAAGGACATCTATACTTCCTCCGTGTTTTCGTTGAGGTCTAAGTTAACGAATTTTTCCTGACCCGACCAATGCGTTTACATTATCGAATCAATAAGCGTTATCTAACAACCGGAACAAGACAACTCTGTGAACCTGTCGACGCGTTCAGCGCTGATCGCTGTTTTTCGCATCATTTGCCGCGACAAAAGTAAAAAGGCCACCCTTTCAGGCGGCCCCGTTACCTGAAATACCCGAAGGTAGGTTCAGCGCCAGTCAGACTGGCTATGTGTTGCGCTCTACATTACCTTAATGTAACAGCATCCAAGATTACATCACCCACGCCAGCAAAGGGCAATCCGTCATTCTGCTGATCTTGCCTATGACTGTGATAGGTTCGACAATCGTTTTGCCCTTTCCTGCTGATTTTACAAGGAATATTCATGTTAAAGCGTCTTCTCTTGCTCAGCCTTTTTCCGTTATGCAGCCAGGCGGAGGAGCTCCCCGCTCCGGTAAAAGCGATTGAAAAACAGGGCATTACTATTATAAAACCCTTTGAGGCGCCGGGGGGAATGAAAGGCTGGCTGGGCAAATACCAGGACATGGGGGTCACCATCTACCTCACGCCGGACGGCAAACATGCCATTTCCGGCTATATGTATGACGAGAACGGCAACAACCTCAGCGAGCAGTTGTTTCAAAAAGAGCTCTACACGCCGGCAGGACAGGAGATGTGGAAGAAGATGGCCAGCGCCCACTGGCTGCAGGATGGCAATAAGGACGCCCCCATCGTGTTGTATGTCTTTGCCGATCCCTTCTGCCCCTACTGTAAACAGTTCTGGCAGCAGTCCCGCCCCTGGGTGGAAGCCGGTAAAGTGCAGATCCGCACCCTGCTGGTGGGGGTGATCAAGCCCGAAAGCCCGGCCACCGCCGCCGCGATTCTGGCCACCAAGGATCCGGCGAAGACCTGGCATGATTATGAGCAATCGAATGGAAAAATGGCCCTGACGATCCCGCAGGCTATTCCGCCGGAGAAAATGAAAGTGCTCAACGTTAATCAGCAACTGATGGACGAACTGGGGGCCAACGTCACGCCAGCCATTTACTATATGAATAAGGATAATATGCTGCAGCAGGTGGTCGGCCTGCCGGATAAAGAAAAACTGCAGATCATGATGGGCGAACAAGAATAATCCCATTGCATAATGGCGCCAGATAACAACGACCGCTGGCGCCCCTGACGACGATAAGATATATTAAGCAGAACTTAACGTTATAGTCCGGTAATTAAATTCACACCGCAAATATTAAGCCAATCAACATTCTCACTAAGAATATTTCCACCCGCGCTGATAATACACAGGACTGCATTAATGGCAAATCTTTACGATCTGAAAAAGTTCGATTTGAATTTATTGGTTATTTTTGAATGTATCTATCAACATTTGAGCATTAGCAAAGCAGCCGCCATGTTATTTATCACCCCGTCAGCGGTGAGCCAGTCGTTGCAGCGTTTGCGCCAGCAGTTAAACGATCCGTTATTTGTTCGCGTTGGGAAAGGGATGACGCCCACTACCGCCTGTGTCAATCTTCATTATCATTTGCAACAAAATCTCGAACAGCTGGAAAAAACCATCAATCTCAATAATCGCTCCGAACTGCGTAAACGTATCGTGATATATGGCCCTCCGCTGTTCTGTTCAGTGAATAGCCATTTTATGATTAATGAGCTCTGTCATCAGGCCAATTTGCAGATTGAACACCATAACCTGACCACCACGGAATCGGCTGAGGAGCTGCTGGCGTATCGCCAGGCGGACCTGGTGTTCACCCGAATGCCTATTACCAACCGCGCCACGATCTGTCAGCCCTATCAGACGGTGCAGACGCTGGCGGTTTGCCGGGCGGACCATCCGCGGCGAGATCAACTCACGTCGATTGAAGCGCTGGCACAGGAATTTTTCACCCACTATATCACCAACGATCCTGTCATTCAGCGCGTCCAGCAAAGCAGCACGCCATGGTTAAATCCGGGTAATATTGCCTTTCGCAGCGACTCTTTTATGACCATTCTTAACATGATCAATAAAACCGACTTAATTGGCTTCATCCCCTCCTATTTATATGATTTTATTTCCCCGGCCATGCCACTTCACGCTCTCGATATAGAGGCACTTTTTCCAGAGATCACGATATACATTAACTACCATCAATCATCTACACAAAATCATTTTCTATCTGAATTAATCTCCATTCTAATGAATGACAGAGATATATCACGCCCACAACTTAATAATAGTGAGTAACTGCCCACCTGTTTTCACACTCTGTTTGAATGCAGATCGACCATTAATTTCGCAGCGCTCATCGTTTATACTGAACAAACGGGAAGCTCTACTATTAAAGGATTAATGGTCATGTCGTTTATTAAATATCCCTTACCGGAATCGGTGCTGCAGGCAACTGAGCAGCGCATCCAGTGGGTGCTGGATAATTTTTCACGCGTTTGCGTCTCTTTCTCGGGTGGAAAAGACTCCACCGTCATGCTGCATTTAACCGCCCAGGCGGCGCGGTTACAGGGTAAAAAAATCAGTGTGTTGTTTATTGACTGGGAAGCGCAGTTCTCCTGCACCATCGCCCACTGCGAAAAACTGCGTGCGCTGTATGCGGATGTTGTCGAAACCTTTTACTGGGTCGCCCTGCCGCTCACCACCCAAAACGCGCTGACGCAGTATAAACCGCAATGGCAATGCTGGGAGCCCGGGGCCGACTGGGTCCGTCAGCCGCCGCCCTGGGCGATTACCCACCCGGGCTATTTTTCATTTTATCAACCGGGGATGAGCTTTGAGTCCTTTGTCAGCCACTTCGCCGAGTGGTTTTCACAGCGGCGCCCCGCCGCCGTGCTGGTGGGCATTCGCGCCGACGAGTCACTGAATCGCTTTATGGCCATCTCTTCGCAGCGTAAACAGCGCTTCGCCGATGATAAACCCTGGACCACCTCGGCGCCGGGCGGCCACGCCTGGTACATCTACCCGCTCTATGACTGGAAAACGGCCGACATCTGGACCTGGTTTGCCAAAAGCGGGCAGTCTTATAACCCTCTGTACGATCTGATGTATCAGGCCGGGGTGCCGCTGCGCTATATGCGCATCTGCGAACCGTTCGGTCCGGAGCAGCGCCAGGGACTGTGGCTCTACCATGTGCTGGAGCCCGAGCGCTGGGCCGCAATGTGTCAGCGGGTGAGCGGCGCGCACAGCGGCGGGGTCTATGCCGGGCATGATAATCAATTTTACGGCCACCGAAAAATCGACAAGCCCGACCACCTTACATGGAAAAGCTATGCGCTGTTCCTGCTCGACAGCATGCCGGAAACCACTGCCGAGCACTACCGCAACAAAATCGCCGTCTACCTGCGTTGGTATCAGAAAAAAGGCATGGAAGATATTCCGGACACCCAGCCTGCGGACATTGGCACCAAAGATATCCCGTCCTGGCGGCGGGTCTGCAAAGTGCTGCTCAATAACGACTACTGGTGCCGTCAGCTTTCGTTTAGCCCGACCAAAAGCAGCCACTATCAGCGCTACCGTAAACGCATGGAAAAACATCGCCAACAATGGGGGATATTATGCAACAACAACTGACGCAGGCGCTGGACGCTTATCTGCAAACGCTGGATGACGAGGCGCGCATCGAGGCAATCAATGCGTTTCGTCAGGTGCTCCACCAGCGCAGTCCCTTCCGCTCCCAGCCCGTTGACTGCGTGCTGTGGGTAAAACAGGAGCAGGTCATCCCCAACGACTACAATCCGAATAACGTGGCGCCACCGGAAAAACGCCTGCTGCAAACGTCGCTGGAAGCCGACGGCTTTACCCAGCCGGTCGTCGTCATCCAGCAAAGCCCGCAGTCGTATACGATTGTCGACGGTTTTCACCGTCATGAGCTGGCCTGCAGCAAAGCGGTGCTGAAAAAAACGCTGAAAGGTTATCTGCCAGTGACCTGCCTGACGAGTGAAGCCGCCTCGCGTGACGGGCTGATGGCAGCGACCATACGCCATAACCGGGCGCGCGGGCGCCACCAAATCCACGCCATGTCAGAGATTGTCCGCGAACTGACCCAGCTTGGCTGGACGCCACAGAAAATCGGCAAAGAGCTGGGGATGGATGCCGATGAGGTATTGCGCCTGAAGCAAATTAGCGGCCTCACGGAGATGTTCGCTGGCCGCCAGTTCTCGCAGGCGTGGACGATTAAGTAACTACAGCTGGCACAAACGCGTCGCCGCAGCCAACAGAGTCGCCGGCTGTTTGGCAAAGCATAAGCGGATCAGCTTGTGCGGGAACGGATCGGCGCAGAAGACGGAGAGCGGGATCGCCGCCACCCCGACTTCGGTCGTCAGCCAGCGGCAGAAGCTGACGTCGTCAAGATCGGAAATGGCGCTGTAGTCCGCCAGCAGGAAATAGGTCCCTTCACAGGGCAGAAGTTCCAGTCGGCTTGGGCGCAGCGCTTCAATAAACAGATCGCGGCGTTCCCGATAAAACGCCGGCAGCTCACGATAGTGCTCAGGCGCTTCGCGCAGCATGTCGGCGATCGCCAGCTGCGCCGGGGTATTCACCGAGAAGGTCAGATACTGATGCACCTTGCGCAGTTCGGCGCTGATGCCCGCCGGGGCCACGCAGTAGCCGACCTTCCAGCCGGTCATATGAAACGTTTTGCCAAACGAGGAGACCGCCACCGCCCGCTCGCGAAGCTGGGGATGCGCCAGCACGCTGGCGTGGCCGCCCTCAGCAAAGCAGATGTGCTCATAGACCTCATCGCTGAGGACATAGATCTCGCGTTCGGCAATCGCCTGCCACAGGGCAGCAAAATCTTCGCGCTGCCAGACGGTGGCTGATGGATTGTGCGGGGTATTGAGGATCACCAGACGGGTTTTATCGCTCAGCGCCGCAGCAAACTGCTGCCAGTCGACGCGAAAATGCGGCGGCTGTAGCGCAATACGGCGTAACTCGCCGCCGGCCAGCGCCACCGCGGGAGCATAGCTGTCATAGCTGGGATCGAAACAGATCACTTCGTCGCCGCGGCGCACCAGAGCGGTGATCGCCGCGTACAGGGCCTCCGTCGCGCCGGCGGTGACCGTAATATCGCTATTGACGTCGGGCAGGTAACCATACAGCTCCGCTGTCTTCCCGGCGATCGCCTCGCGCAGCGCCGGCACGCCGGTCATCGGGGCGTACTGATTCGCCCCCTGCGCCACATGGTACGCCAGACGCTCCTGAAGATAGCGCGGGCCGTCGAAATCGGGAAAGCCCTGTGACAGGTTGATGGCCTGATGCTGCTGGGCCAGGGCGCTCATCTGGGTAAAAATCGTGGTGCCGAGCGCAGGAAGTTTACTCTCTGGAATCAAAGGGTTATTGCTCATTCTTTTTATACCGATTGTAATGCTGTTGTTGAAGCCACTATAACACGATGTTAATATTTGGCAATCAAGACGCTTAGACGTCTAAATGCTAATGTTATTCCGCGCCACGCCACTCTGGAGAAACCATGATCCGCGCCATCGTGACCGACATAGAAGGCACCACCAGCGATATCCGCTTCGTGCATAACGTGCTGTTCCCCTACGCCCGCGAACGACTGGCCGGCTTTGTGACCGCTCAGCAGTACGCTGAGCCCGTCAAAACCATTCTCGACAACCTGCGCCGCGAGACAGATGCCCCGGCCGCCAGCACCGCCGACCTTATCACTACCCTCTTCGCCTTTATGGACGAAGACCGTAAATCCACGGCGCTAAAGGCGCTGCAGGGGATCATCTGGCGTGACGGCTATCTCAACGGCGACTTTACCGGCCATCTCTATCCGGACGTACTGCCGGCGCTGGAGAAATGGAAAGCGCAGGGCATTGATCTGTATGTATATTCCTCAGGCTCCGTTGCCGCGCAGAAATTGTTATTTGGCTACAGCGATGAAGGTGATATTACTCATCTGTTCACGGGCTATTTCGATACCCTGGTAGGCGCCAAACGCGAGGTGCAGTCCTACCGTAACATTGCTGAACACCTGGGCCATGCCCCTGGCACCATCCTGTTCCTGTCGGATATCCATCAGGAGCTCGACGCCGCCGAGGCTGCAGGTTTGCGAACGATCCAGCTGGTACGCGGCGACCGCGACCCGGCGAGCCACCATCCTCAGGTTCAGCGTTTTGACGACATTCATCCGGAGCAGATCCCAGCATGAGCGCATTAACTCTTTTTTCCGTGACCGATCCGCAAACACCGCTCTGGCACAGCACCGACGCCAAAGCGATTCAGGATCAACTGAACGCCAAAGGCGTCCGCTTCGAGCGCTGGCAGGCCGACCGCGACCTCGGCGCAGATCCCAGCCCGGAAACGGTCATTGCCGCCTATCAGCATGCGATTGATAAACTGGTCGCCGAAAAGGGCTACCAGAGCTGGGACGTCATCAGCCTGCGCGCCGATAACCCGCAAAAAGAGGCGCTGCGGGAAAAATTCCTCAACGAGCACACCCATGGCGAAGACGAGGTGCGGTTTTTTGTCGAGGGCGCCGGCCTGTTCTGCCTGCATATTGGCGACGAGGTGTTCCAGGTACTGTGCGAAAAGAACGATCTGATTTCGGTTCCCGCCCACACCCCGCACTGGTTTGATATGGGTTCAGAACCGAACTTCACCGCCATTCGCATTTTTGATAACCCGGAAGGCTGGATCGCCCAGTTTACCGGTGACGATATCGCCAGCGCCTACCCGCGGCTGGCGTAACGTCAAACTGTCGTCAGTCTTAAACCGCCAGGCGCGGGCTTTGCCGGAGGCGGCGCATACCGCGCCTCCTCCGGACTACTCGCCCCGCCGCCGGCGAGCGCCAACGCCTAAACCTCAATAAACCTCGGTGGATCAAAGGCGGTGATCGGCGGCAGTTCCTCACGCCACGGGGCGATCTCCACCCAACAGCTCTGGGCGCTACAGCCCTGCCCCAGGCGCGAACTGCCGCGATCCTCAGTTAACACGTTGGGATTACCGTGCTTATCGAGCGATCCTTTTTCATTGGGATCCAGCGGGTCATACCAGGCGCCGGTGGACATCTGTACCACGCCGGGCAAAATCTGCTCGCTCAGGTGCACGCCCGCCAGAATCGCCCCGCGGTCGTTATACACTTTCACCACGCTGCCTTCGCGGATGTCTCTTGCCTGCGCATCGCTCGGATGCATCCACAGCGGCTCGCGTCCCTGAATTTTCGTCGCCCGGCTGACGCTGCCGTGGTCGTACTGACTGTGCAGGCGGGCGCGCGGCTGGCTGGAGAGCAGATGAAGCGGCCAGCGCGCCGCCTCCTGTCGCTGCCGGGCGGCCTCTTCCTCATCCCACCACGGATGGCCCGGGCATTCACGATAGCCAAACCCGGCGACGGTGGCGGAAAAGAGTTCAATCTTGCCGGAGGGCGTGGAGAGCGGATAGCGCTGCGGATCGGCGCGAAAATCGGCGAGAAAGATCTGCGGCCGCTCCGGCGCGCTGTACTCCAGCACCCCTTGCTGCCAGAAGTCCTCGAACGAGGGCAGCGCAATACCCTCCTCCTGCGCCCGCGGTCTTGACTCCTCATAGAGATGACGCAGCCACTGCCCGGCGTCCCGCCCCTCGCTGAACTGTTCTCCGAAGCCCAGCCGATCGGCCAGATCGTGGAAAATGGCGTAATCGTCACGCGCTTCGCCCACCGGCGGGATCTGCGCGCTCATGGCGATCATAAACCCGTCGTGACCGCCGCTGCCGATATCCTCTCGCTCCAGCGAGGTGGTGGCTGGCAGGACGATATCGGAGAATTTAGCCTGCGCGGTCCAGTACTGCTCATGCACCACCACCGTCTCCGGACGGCGCCAGGCCTCGCACAGTCGGTTGATATCCTGATGATGATGAAACGCATTGCCTCCCGCCCAGTAAACCAGACGGATGTCGGGATAGCGCAGCTGCTGACCGTCGAACTCATAGGCTTCTCCCGGGTGCAGCAGCATATCGGACAGCCGCGCCACCGGGATAACGCTATCCACCCCATTCTCCCCGGCGGGTAAGCGTGGGCCGGAAAACGCTTTTCGCACCGCGCCCGCCAGGTTAGTGCAGGCGTAGCCAAACCCGAGGCCGCCGCCCGGCGTGCCGATCTGTCCCAGCAGCGCGGTCAGGGCCACCGTCGCCCAGTAGGCTTGCTCTCCCTGACGGGCGCGCTGGATAGACCAGGAGATATTCACCATCGTCCGGTGGCGGGCCATCTCCCGCGCCAGGTCGGCGATGCGCTGGGCATCCAGGCCGGTAATCGCCGCCGCCCACGCCGGGGTTTTCGCTACGCCGTCGTGCTCGCCCAACAGATAAGCGCGATAGGGGGCAAACCCGACGGTATGGCTGGCAACAAACGCCTGGTCGTAAAGGGACTCAGCGATCAGTACATAGCTCAGCGCCAGCAGCAGTGCGGTATCGGTGCCCGGCCGAATGGCCAGCCACTCGGCGTCGGGCACCGCGCTGAGGTCATTGCGCACCGGGCTGATATTGATAAACCGGGTGCCGTTGGCCTGCATCTTATCCAGCCAGTACGGCAGCATATGGTCATTGGCGCCGCCGCCGTTGACCTGGGCATTGCGCAGCGGCAGACCGCCAATCGCGACAAACAGCTGACACTCCCGCGCCAGCTCGGAAAAATGGGTATGCTGACGGTGCAGCGGGCTCAACGGCCCGAGAATATGCGGCAGAATGCGCTCGCCCGCGGCGCTGCTATAGGTATTGGTGCTGGCGGTGTACCCGCCAAATCCCTTGAGAAACCGGTGCAGCTGGCTCTGCGCATGGTGAAAGCGTCCAGCGCTGGCCCAGCCGTAGGAGCCGCCGTAGATCGCCTCATTGCCGCAGCGCGCCTTGACCGAGCGCAGCTCGCGAGCCAGCAGGTCCAGCGCCACCTCCCAACTGACTTCAACAAAGGGCTCCTTGCCTCGCCCTTCTCGTGACGCCGGCCCCTGCTGAAGATAGCCGGCGCGGACCGCCGGACGGCGAATGCGCGTTTGGCTGGTCACCGCGTCGGGGAGCGACTGACCAATGCGTGACGGATTTTTATCCCAGGGCACCGGATTAACCGCCACGATATCGCCCTCGCGGCTCTCCACCTGCCACGTTCCCCAGTGCATCACCGTATAATTATGCTGTTTCTTCATAGCACTCGCGTTCTTCTCAGCCAAAAAACTCGTTAAAATAAATCGAGGAAATGACGGAAATATCCCCGTCCCAGCCAGACATTACTCTGCTAAAAAAAGTATTAGCCCGCGCAATCACCTGCATTCCCCTTCAAGGGCCGTATTTCTCCACGCCATCACAATAAACAGAAAGCCGTCTTTATCCGTTAAATAAACACGGAATAAGTCAAAAATAAAACCACAAAATAAAAAGGTATATTTTGCATCATGAAATATTTTCAGGTTCCCGATGGAAAAATAACATTTTTCTCTGGCGTTTCTGCGATATAACATTCCCGGCATAACTTAGACTTATTTTGTATTTGAGGTGGCGAGGTGCTTCTTGTCATGCTACCGGTCCGCAACCACCTTCATCACAGGATCATAATAACAATGTCGCAGAAAAGAAAATTATTGCCTGCCGCGCTGGGACTGCTTTCCCTTGCCTCGCTGAGCGTCACTGCCGCAGACGCCCTCTCCTTGCAGGGAAAAACCATTGGCGTTGCCGTTGTCGGCACTCAGCATTTCTGGGATCGCGAGGCCTTTAAGGGTGCGACAGAGGAAGTGGAGAAACTGGGGGGCAAAGTCATTGGCGTTGATGGCGGTCGCGATAATCAGGTGCATGCCAATAATCACGATATTTTACTGTCACGCAAGGTGGACGCGGTAATTAGTATTCTCGGCGACAGCGCCGTCGAACCAAAATTTAAAGCATTGCGTGATGCTGGTATCCCGGTATTTACCGTGGATCACGTTTCTCAATATTCGGTCAACAATACCACCTCCGATAACTACACCTTAGGCTCGACCATCGGCCGCTACATGGCGGATGAATTAGGCGGCAAAGGCAACGTCGCCGTATTTAACGCGTTCTCCAGCGCGCTGCGTATTTGCGGAATTCGCTACGATCAGTGGAAATATGTCCTTAAGGATTATCCGGATATTCATATTATCCAGCCTGAGCTCGCGGAACAGTTCGCCAACTCGCCGGAAGACGCGCGGAAGAAAACCCTCGAATTACTCAGCCAGTATCCGAAAGGCAAACTGGACGCCATCCATGTCGCCTGCTGGGATCAACCGGCCATCGGTATCGTCCAGGCACTGGAAGAGACCGGCCGTGATAAGGATGTGAAAGTGACGGCCATCGACGCCGGTCCGGAGACGCTGGAGATCATGGCAGAGCCCGGCAGTCCGTTTGTGGCTAACGTCGCGCAGCAGCCGCATCTGATTGGCCAGACCTCCGCCGACAACGTGGCCCGCTACTTTGCCGGTCAGAAACTGCCGGTGCAAACCTTTATCCCGGTGATACCGGTGAAAGGTCCGCAGGAGGCGAAAGCGGTGTATAAACAGTTGGGATACGGCGAACTGCAGTGATAAATCAACACCCTGGCGGGGAGCGCCCCGCCGCGGGTCTGGTCATGGACCAGATCGGCAAACGTTTTGCCAGCGTTACGGCGCTTAATTCAGTCACCCTGCGCCTCAATCCGGGGGAAATTCATGGCCTGATTGGCGAGAACGGCGCCGGTAAATCGACGCTGATTAAAATCCTCGCCGGCGTCTATCAGGCTGACAGCGGCAGCGCGACCCTCGACGGTCACCCGCTGCCCCTCGGCAATCCGGCAGCCATTGAAGCCGCCGGCATTCGCGTCATTCACCAGGAGCTTAACCTGATCCCGCACTTTACCGTCGCGGAATCGGTGTTTCTCGGCCAGGAGTATCGCACCCGCTGGGGGGCGCTGGATCGCCGACGGATGAAGGCCGCCACGGCGCAATTTTTCCAGCAAAACTGGCAGCTGGCGATCGACCCCGAACGGCTGGTGCGCGACCTGAGCCTGGCCGAGCGCAAGCTGGTGCAGATTGCCCGCGCGCTGATCGACGGCGCGGCGCGGCTGGTGGTGTTCGACGAGCCCACCGCCCCCCTGGAGGCGCAGGAGGCCAGTCTGGTCTCCTCCGCCATCCTTCGCCTGCGCGACCAGGGCATTGCCATTCTGTATATTTCCCACTACCTCAATGAGATAGCTACCCTCTGCGACCGCGGCACCGTGCTGCGTAACGGGGAAGTGGTCGGTTACCCGGACCGCGACCTGCTGCAGAATACCGAGGCGCTGATCGCCATGATGGTCGGCCGGGAAATCGACCAGCTGTATACCCCGCGCCAGCACCCGGCGGCAGACACCGGGGCGGCCCCGCTGCTCTCGGTGCGCCAGCTGAGCGACGGGCGGCAGCTGCAGGATCTCTCTTTTGATATTCAGCCGGGCGAAATCGTCGGCGTCGCCGGCCTGCTGGGCGCCGGACGCGATGTGCTGGTCGACTTACTCTACGGCTTACGCCCGGCAGAACGCGGTACGATCCACCTCGACGGCCAGCCGCGGCGCATTCGTACGCCGAAGCAGGCGATCCGCGCCGGCATGGCGCTGGTGCCACGCGACCGCCGCCATCAGGGGCTGATCCTGCCCTTCACCACCGCCGACAATATTAATCTCGCCTCACTGCCGGAGACCGCTACCTTTGGCTGGGAGCGGCGGGGTATCGCCGAGCAGAAAGCGCGCGACTGGATAGAACAGCTGGCGATCCGCCCGGGACGCCCGGCGCTGCCGGTACGCTACATGAGCGGCGGCAACCAGCAAAAAGCGATCCTCGCCCGCTGGCTCGGCACCGATGCCCGGCTGTTTATTCTCGATGAACCCACCCTTGGGGTCGATATCGGCGCCCGTCGCGATATTTATCAACGGACGCGCCAGCTGGCCGATAAAGGACGGGCGGTGCTGGTCTCCTCCAGCGACGCCCCCGAACTGCTCGGACTATGCGACCGGATCCTGGTCCTCTGGCGCGGCGCGCTGGCGGCCAATCTGCCCACCCGCGGGCTAACGCTGGACGCCCTGCTGGTGGCGATCAACGGCGGACAGGAGCCTTCACTATGAGTACCGCTATCCAGCGTCGCGGCCGTCCGGGCCTGGCGACGCTGATTGAAAAATTTCCCCTGATCCTGTTTCTGGCGCTGCTGGTATGGCTGAGCGTACAGTCTCCCTACTTTCTCAGCTGGCAAAATATCAGCCTGATGCTGGTCCAGAGCGTTCCGCTGGCGATCCTCTGTTTCGGCCTGGTCTGCGTTATCGCCGTGGGCGGGGATGACGTGGTCTCCGGCGGCATCGACCTCTCCCTGCCGGCGACGGCGGTGCTCGGCGTCGCGCTGCTCAGCCTCGGTCTGGCCGAATGGCACACGCCGTATCTCCTGCTGCTGGCGCTGCTGGCGGCGGTTTGCCTGCTCTGCGGGGCGATCAACGGCTTCCTGGTGCTGGCGGCCGGCCTGCCGCCGCTGCTGGCCACCCTCTCGACCTCCGTGGCGTTTACCGGCCTGACAGATCTGTTGACCGGCCAGCGACGCATCGCGGTCAGCGATCCGCTGATGGTCGCCTTTCGCGATAACAGTGTGCTGGGCCTGCCCTGGCCGCTGATCTATCTGCTGGGGGTATTTATCCTGTTCCAGTTCCTGCTCCACCACTCCCGCTTCGGCCAGCATGTGCAGGCGGTGGGCGGCAATCGCGATATGGCGCAGATGAGCGGCCTGAACGTGCGCCGCTTGACCCTGCTGGTCTGGCTGTTAGCGGGCATTGCCGCCGGGCTGGCTATTCTGCCGCTGCTCAGCCAGGGCTCCGGCAGTTCCAGCGGGACGGCCACGCCGCTGCTGCTGGAAACCGTGCTGGCGACCTTTATCGGCGCCGCCTTCTCGCGCCGTCGGGTGGTCACCATCTGGGGGGCGCTGCTGGGGGCAATTCTGGTCAACGCCCTCTCTAACGGGCTCGGCCTGCTGGGAGTCAATATCTTCTGGATGGGCGCCATTAAAGGCGGCCTGATCCTGGTGGTGCTGGCGGCATCGGCGGTCAGACACAAAGGAGGCGAGGCATGAGCCAAATCACCCTGAAAACCCCTGCCCCGACAGAACAGACGGCCAGCAGCCCGCTGGCCTGGCTATCGCGGGCCGGATTTGGCGTCATCACCCTGCTGGCCATCGCCCTGTTTGGCTGGGCGAATCCGGTATTTTTAACCGTGGATAACTGGGCCAACCTGCTGCAGGGCAGCGCGATCCTGCTGATTGTGGCGATGGCGATGACCCTGATCGTCAGCGCAGGGGCGATTGATCTGTCGGTGGGCGTTGCGCTCGATTTCGGCGCCGCCTTCGCCCTCGTCGCCCTGAAAACCTGGCATCTGCCGTGGCAGGCTGCGGTAGGCTGCGCCCTGCTTGGCGGCGTGCTGATTGGCCTGCTCAATGCCTTTCTGATCCTCATCTGCCGGATCCGCCCCTTCCTCGCCACGCTCGGCACCTGGTTTATCGCCAGCAGCGCCGAGCGCATCTATACCGACGGCGGCGGCGCGATAGCTTATCGGCGGATGGCGCCGGAATATCACGATCTGGCAGTGGGCAACCTTGGTGGGATCCCCACGCCGGTGGTGATTGTGCTGGCGCTGTGGCTGGTGGCCTGGCTGGTCACCGAGCGCACGCTGTGGGGCAAATATGTCCGCGCCATCGGCCAGAACAGCGAAGCGGCGCGTATCGCCGGGATCCGCGATCGCCTGACCATGCTCGGCGTGCTGGTGGCCGCCTCGGCGCTCTGCGCCATCGGCGGGGTGATCCTCTCCGCCAACCTGCGGCAGTTTACTCCCCTGGCCGGGCAGTCTTACCTGATGGACGCCATTGCGGCGGTATTTATCGGCACCGCCTTTAACCGTCTGGGTCGGGTCAGCATCCTCGGCACCCTCGGCGGCGTGCTGTTCCTTGCCATTATTGATAATGGCCTGAACCTGATGGGGCTCAATTATCTGGTGAAGGACGCGCTGGTCGGCGTGATTCTGGTGGTGGCCCTCGCCCTTTCTTTCTGGCAGGCGCGCCTGCGCCAAACGCATCGCTAAACGGGAGAACGATGGCAACCTTTGACGCCGTGTTTTTCGGCCTGACTATTCTGGATATCGCCGGGCGCCCGGTGGTGGCGATCCCGCCGCGCGGCGGCGTCGCCTTTATTGAGCAAATTCGCCTCAACCCCGCCGGCACCGCCGCCGGGGCCAATATTAACGCCGCGAAGCTGGGGATCCGCACCGCAGCGGTGGCCTGCCTGGGTGAAGATGAAAAGGCCGACTTTATCCTCGCCAGCTATGCCCGGCTGGGCATCGACTGCTCGCTTATCCAGCGCACCGCGCTGAAAGAGACCTCGGCGACGATCCTGCCGATTCGCCCCAACGGCGAGCGTCCGGCCCTGCATTGCCGGGGCGCATCCGACGCCCTGTTCGTCAGTGAAACGGAATTTGACGCCGTCCTCGACTGTCGTTTCCTGCATCACGGCGGGACCGGACTGCTGGCGGCAATGGACCAGGGACAGAGCGCGCGGCTGTTGCAGGCGGCTAAAGCACGCGGAGTCACCACCAGCTTTGACCTTATCGCCCCGAATGAAGACACCCTCGAACTACTGCGGCCCCTGTTGCCGTCGGTGGATTATTTCATGCCTTCGCTGGAGGAAGCCGCCTTTCTCTCCGGCGAGACGCAGCCGGAGGCCATCGGCCGCTTCTTCCTGACACTCGGCGTGGGCACCTGCATTCTGAAAGACGGCGAGAACGGCTCCTGGCTTATCCGTCGCGATGGCGCGCTGGAGCATATTGCGCCGTGGCCGGTCGAGGCGGTGGATACCACCGGCTGCGGCGACAGCTACTGCGGCGGGTTTATTGCCGCGCTGGCGCGCGGACTCAGCGTGAAAGCAGCGTGTGACGTCGCCTCGGCGGTGGCCGCGCTGGTGGCGACCGGGATGGGATCGGATGCCGGGGTAGTGGACTGGGAACAGACCCAGGCTTTTATGGCGGCCCATCGCCCCTGACGATGGACCCGCGCCGCCGCAGCGGCGCAAGCGGCTTAACGCCACTGGTACAGCAGCGGCTCCCCGGCGACATAGCGCTGAAGATCGGCGGCAATCATCGCCGTGTGTTTGGCGATACTCTCCCGGGTGGCTCCGGCGATATGCGGCGTGATAATCACGTTATCGAACTCGATGACAAAAGGATGATCGCGCCACAGCGGTTCGCGGTGATAGACATCCAGCGCCGCGCCGCCCAGCGGGCCGTGGCGCAGGGCATCAATCAGCGCTGCCTCGTCGACCACCGCCGCGCGAGAGGTATTGATCAGCAGCGCGCCGGGCTTCATGCTGTTTAACAGCGCCGCATTCACCAGCCCGTCACTGTGCGGCCCGCTGCTCAGATGCAGGCTGACGATATCCGCCTCGCGGAACAGCGCCTCCAGGGTCGTTTTCTGTAACCCTGGCTCATTGATATCCTCTGCGGCGACGAACGGATCCACCACCCGCACCGCCATGCCGAACGCCCGGGCGATACGCGCCACCCGGCGGCCAATGTTGCCATAGCCCACCAGCCCCAGCGTTTTATTGCGCAGTTCACTGCCTTTAAACACTTCATAGGGGCTTTCCGGGCTCACGTCCCAGACCACATCCCGCCGCAGACCCTGCTGGGTGGCGGCGGCGGCATTATCAGCCTGCGTGAATTCCCCCCGCTTCAGCGCCGCATGGGATTGCGGAATATGGCGCGCCAGGCTGAGCATCAGGCCAAGCGTCAGCTCCGCGGCGGCATCGGCATTGCGCCCCGGGGTGTAGAGCACCCGGATGCCGCGCGCCTGCGCAGCCTGGGTATCAATATTCACCGGATTCGCGCGGGTGCAGGCGATCACCTGCAGGCGCGGACAGGCGGCCATTACCGCGTCTGTCACCTCATCATAGCTGGTCACCAGCACCTCGGCGTCATGGGCCAGCTCAATCAGCTGACCGGCGCTAAGTTTCGGTTTGCCCAGCGCCCATCCCTCCACCAGCAGCTCGCCCAGCTGGTGGAAGGCGCTAAGGTCACCAGCATGCTCGGCGGTAAAAACGATTTTCATGGTTGTCGGTCCTGAGAAAAAGATTGAAGGGCGGCCTGTCTGGCCTGCCATACCGGCAGCATCTGCTCACGCAGCAGGCGGTAAACGGGATACAGCGCCGCGTAGCGGGCATGCGCCTGAGGGCGCGGCTGATAGCGGGTCTGCGCCAGCGGAGGCGTCTCGGCCAGCGCCGCGACGCTGCGGGCCGCCAGAATCGCCGCGCCGCGCGCGCTCAGTTCGTTAAAGGCGCTGGAGACCACCGTACGCCCGGTACAGTCGGCGATAATCTGCAGCCAGGTCGCCGAGGCTGCGCCGCCGCCGGTCAGATACAGCTCGCCGCCCTGCGGATAACCCTGTAGCGCATCGACAATGGCGAAGGCCAGGCCTTCAAACACCGCGCGCTGCAGTTCGGCGCGGGTGGTGTGCGGGCTAATGCCGAAAAAGCCGGCCCGCGCGTCCGGGCTGTAAAACGGCGCACGTTCGCCATTGAGGTACGGCTGCCAGAAGACGCCGCCGCTGCCTGGCTCCACCTCCGCGATCGTCTGCTCCAGCCGATCCAGATCGGCGTCCAGCGAAATATGCTGCTGCAGCCAGTCAATGTTTGGCGTACCGGCCTGCATCGGAAACAGCGAGATCACCTGCCCGGCTTCGGTATGGGTGACAAAGCGCGTCGCCTCGTTCACCGTCTGCGGGCCGCGGCAGACGATCCCGGTGCAGCAGGTAGTGCCGAGGATCGTGTAGATATCCCCTTCGTTGACCGCGCCGCAGCCCAGCGCGGCGCTACAGACATCCAGCGCCCCGGCGGCCACCGGCGTCGCGGCGGGCAGCCCGGTCAGCGCCGCCACCGCATCGCTCAGCGTGCCGGCCGGAGCATCCGGGGCCAGCAGCGGGGGAAACAGCGGCAGCAGTTCGTTCAGCCCCATCTCGTTCATCACCACCGAGGACCAGTTGCCGGTCTGCTGATTGAGTAACGAGCTGCTGGCGTCCGTCAGCTCCAGCGCCGCCACGCCGGTCAGGCGAAAGCGGATCCAGTCCTTGGCGAAAAACAGATAGCGCGCGGCCGCCAGCCGCGCCGGCTGATAGTGTTTCAGCCAGTACAGCTGCAGGCTGGTATTGCAGGGCTGCAGGTGGGTGCCGGTATCGGCGAAATAGCGGCGGTCGAAGCCGGGTCGGCGCAGCAGGTCGCTCATCAGCTCGTGGCTGCGGGTATCGCTCCACAGGATCCCCGGGCCCACCGGTTCGCCCTGCTCATCGCTGAGCCAGACCCCCTCCCCTTGCCCGGCGAGGCCGATGGCCCGCAGCCGCCCCGCCTGTAGCGCCGGGTGGCGGGCAATCTGGCGCAGAATAGCCAGCACCGAATGCCACAGCTGGGTCATATCCTGTTCCGCGTAGCCATTGGCCGACAGGCGGGGTGAGGTGTTTTCCGCGGCGCTGGCGCAGGCGGTGAAATGCTGATCAAACAGCACCGCTTTCACCCGCGAGGTGCCGATATCGATCCCAAGATAAAAATCCATACCTGCTCCGGCTCAGGGCTCGTAGCGGCGGCGCATCAGCTCGCACTCGAACAGGAACTCCAGCCCCTCCAGTTGACGGCGGGCCTCCTGAATATCTTTCCCCCAGCAGGTCAGGCCGTGGCCGCGCAGCAGAAAGCCGTAGCGCAGCGGGCGCGTTTGCGCATAATCGGCAATCCGCGCCGCCAGGGCGTCAATATCCTGGTCATTATCAAAGATGGCGACCGGAACGGTATCGAGATGGCTGTGCTGCCCGCTAAGGGTTTTCTGCATTTCATACCCCTGCAGCGCCAGCGTGTCGCTTTTTTCGATGCGCGACAGCACGGTGGCGTTGACGGTATGCACATGCAGCACCACGTTGGCTTCCGGGAACAGGCGATACACCAGGGTGTGCAGGCCGGTCTCGGCCGACGGCTTCCGTCCGGAAGGCGCCTGGTTGGTGGCGATCTCAACCTGCAGAAAATCCTCGGTCGTCAGGCTGCCTTTGTCGCGGCCCGACTCGCTTAGCCAGCACCAGGTGTCATCCTGACGCACCGACATATTGCCGCCGGTCGCCGGCGCCCAGCCTTTCGCCCCGATCCAATGACAGGTGGTGACCAGTTGCGCGAGTCTTTCTTGCCACATAGCAGTTCCTTAGGTTAGCGATGATTTATTTAGCCGTCTAAATGGCTATTTATCCGATACTAACACCGCTAACCGGAGGGGACAATATTTCAGGAAACACACACAAGACAAATGGTTATATCATAAATGCATATTAAATAACCCTTATTCACAGTGATTTAACCAACCGTTTTCAGTACACCGCTATTCTCCACTACTCGCTGGCCAAAAACTGGCGGATCGCCCTGGCTGAAATTCTCCTCCTGCGCCAGGGATGCGCTCGCCGCCCTCCTCTGCCCTGGACTGGTGCAAAACATGGCAGGATGCCCACTAAAATGGCATCTCATCGTCTTTACCCCATCATTACTGTGCACTGTGCACATCCTGTGATATTCCCCGTGCCCGGTTTTTCCTGGCACATCTCTTGCTACTTCCGGCTATCACCGCCCATCTACCAGCCAGAGGTTCCAGGATGTCAAACAGCAATGATTTTCCCCTCGTCGAAGCGCCCGCCGCCGGACGCAAAGGCGTATTTTCCATCGCCATGGTGTTGTTCAGCTTTACCTTTTTCACCGGCACGATGTTTGCCGGCGGCAAACTCGGCGTCTCCTTTTCCATCGTCAATCTGCTGTGGATAGCCGTCATCGGCAACGCCTTGCTGGCCCTCTATGCCGCGTCGCTGGGCTGGATCGCCGCGCGCAGCGGCCTGAATACGGTGCTGATGGGCCGGTTCTGCTTCGGGGAGATCGGCAGCAAGCTGGCCGATTTTATTCTTGGTTTTGCCGAGCTGGGCTGGTACGCCTGGGGGACCGCCACGGTCGCTATCTCGCTGGTGAAGATCCTCGCCCTGCCCGAGGCGCTGACCCAGCCGCTGATGGTGCTGTTTGGCATTTTGTTCTGCGTCACCGCGCTGGTGGGCTACAAGGGACTGGACGCGCTGTCGCGCCTGTCGGTGCCATTGATGTTTGTGCTGCTGATGGTCTCCATGTATCTGGCGCTGCACCACGCCGGCGGCTGGCAGGCGATGACCCGCATTGCGCCGAGCGACACCATGACCTGGTCGGCGGCCATCACCATGGTCTTCGGGACCTTCGCCAGCGGCGCCACCCAGGCGACGAACTGGACCCGGCTGGCTAACTCCAGCCGGACCGCCATTCTCGCCAGCATGGGCAGCTTCCTCATCGGCAACGGGCTGATGATCGTCGCCGGCGCCTGGTGCGCCATCGTTTATCAACAGGCCGATATTGTGGAAGTCCTGATCCTGCAGGGGCTGTCGGTCGCCGCGGTGATCATGCTGTGTCTCAACCTGCTGACCATTCAGGGCCCCACCATCTATAACGTCTCCGCCGCCGCCTGCCATCTGCTGCGCAGCGAACGTCGCCGGACGCTAACCCTCGCCGCCGCCGGGGTGGGCATTGTGCTCGCTATTGGCGGTATGTATGAAATGCTGATCCCCTTCCTTGTGCTGCTGGGCAGTATTATTCCGCCCATTGGCGGGGTGATCCTCGCCGACTACTGGTTCGCCCGCGGCGGGCGCTATCCCCTGCTGCAGAACGCCCGCCTGCCGCGTTTTAACTGGCTGGGACTCGGCGCCTACGCCGCCGGCGCGGTGGTGGCTTATCTGTCACCGTGGATCGCGCCGCTGGTGGGGATCACCGTCTCCGCGCTGGTCTATATCGTCCTGAGCCTGCTAAGCAAACGCCAGCCTGCCGCCGTCGCGGAGCAGGAGCCATGAGCCTGACGGTCAGCGAACTGCTGGCCCTTGAGGGACTCTCCGCCCTGCGTCTGCGGGCGGGAAAGCAAGGGCTGCAGCGGGCCGTACGCTGGTACTACGTGGCGGAAAATGAACATATCGCCGAGTGGATCATGGGCGGCGAGCTGGTCTTTATTACCGGCATCAACCATCCCCGTGATGAAGCCAACCTGATCCAGTTGCTGATGGAGGGAAAACAGCGCGGCATCGCCGGGATGGTGATCCTCACCGGCGAGGCCTATATCCACGCCATTCCCGCCACGCTGATCGCCCTTGCCGACGAGCTGGGCATTCCGCTGATTGAGCAGCCCTACCTGCTGAAGATGGTAATTGTCACCGAGCGCATCGGCACCGCGCTGGTCCGCAGTGAAAACGCCCTGCAGTCACAGCGCGACATTCTGATGCAGCTGGTCACCGGCGACTATCCGGATCTGCAGATGCTCCATCAGCGCGCCCTCCATCAGCAGCTCGATTTTACCCGTCCGCTGCGGCTGGCGGCGCTGCGTCTGGAGGGGCTGTCCCGCCTGTTTCGCCAGTTCCCGCCCGAGCAGGCCGAAGCCTGGCTGCTGCAGGCCCACCGCAGCGTGCGTCAGCAGCTGCAGCAGCAGCTCAACCAGCAGGGCAACCCCTTCCCGCTGCTGGAGCGCAGCAATATGTTTCTTTTCCTGCTGCCGGATGAGGAGGGGGAAGGCTTTCAGCAGAAAAAATGGCTGCAGCAGTGGCTGCAGGCGCTGGCGGACGGAGAGGAGGGTTTGTCGCTGCTCTGCGGCCTCTCCGCACCGGTCAGGCAGCTGCAGGGTTATCCGCGGGCGCTGTCGCAGGCGCGCCAGGCGCTGGATCTGTGCGATACCCTGCGGCCGACCCAGCGTATCAGCGACTATCAGCAGTTGGGGTTTATCAAATTGCTGTCCGCGGTCAGCGACCCGGCGCTGCTCAACGATTTTATGCACGACACCCTGGGCTGCCTGATCGAACCGGGCCGCAAAGCGCCATGGCTGCTGCTGGAGACCCTCGAGACGCTGCTGCAGGAGAACGGCAACGTGGTGCGGGCCGCCGACCGGCTGGGCCTGCATCGCAACACATTGCATCAGCGCATCCAGCGTATTGAAAAACTGACCGGCTACCCGGTCAGCCACCCCCAGTTTCATCTCAACGCCTCGGTCGCGCTGGTGATCTGGCGTTTATCGCAAAACCATTTACAGGACCCACCATGAAAATTATTAACGCTCGCCTGCGCCGCCAGGAGGCGCTGTTTACCCTTGACCTGCAGGACGGGATGATTCACCGCATCTCCGCCCAGGCCGCGATGCAGAGTGCCGACGCCGGGGATATCGACGCCCAGGGCCGGCTGGCGATCCCGCCCTTCGTCGAGCCGCATATCCATCTTGACGCCACCCTCACCGCGGGCGAGCCGGAGTGGAACCGCAGCGGCACCCTGTTTGAAGGCATCACCCGCTGGAGCCAGCGCAAAGCGAGTATTACCCCGGAGGACACCCGCCAGCGGGCGCTGAAAACCATCGGCATGCTGCGCGACTTCGGCGTCCAGCACGTCCGGACCCATGTGGATGTCACCGATCCGTCGCTGGCGGCCCTGAAGGCGCTGCTGGCGGTGAAACAAGAGGCGGCCGATCTTATCGATCTGCAGATTGTCGCCTTCCCGCAGGAGGGAATCGAATCGTACCCCGACGGCCGCGGACTCATGACCCGCGCCATCGAGATGGGCGCCGACGTGGTGGGCGGCATTCCGCACTATGAGAACACCCGCGACAAAGGGGTCAGCTCGGTGATGTTTTTGATGGACCTCGCCCAGCGTTACGGCCGCCTGGTGGATGTCCACTGCGATGAAATCGACGATCCGCAATCGCGTTTCCTTGAAGTACTGGCGGAGGAGGCGCGGGTGCGCGGCATGGGGGCGCAGGTCACCGCCAGCCACACCTGCGCGATGGGCTCTTATGATAACGCCTACTGCTCAAAGCTGTTTCGCCTGCTGAAAGCCTCGGGCATCAACTTCATCTCCTGCCCGACCGAAAGCATTCATCTGCAGGGCCGGTTTGACAGCTGGCCGAAACGGCGCGGCGTCACCCGGGTGGCGGAGCTGGATCGCGCCGGCATCAACGTCTGCTTTGCCCAGGACTCGATTCAGGATCCGTGGTACCCGCTGGGGAACGGCAATATCCTGCGCATTCTGGATGCCGGGCTGCACATCTGCCATATGCTCGGCTATGACGATCTGCAGCGCTGCCTCGACTTCGTCACCGACAACAGCGCCCGGGCGCTGTGTCTGGGCGATAACTACGGCCTCGCCGAAGGCCGCCCGGCGAACCTGCTGATCCTCGATGCGGAAAACGACTACGAGGCCGTCCGTCGTCAGGCACGGGTGCTGACCTCCATTCGCCACGGCAAGGTGATTTTGCAGCGTGAGGTGGAGCACATCCGCTACCCGGCATAAGGCGCAAGGCGCTGCGCGTCGGCGCCTTTCTGTGATACCTTTTCAGGCAGTGTGCGTGACCGACGCCCGCCCGGGCGTCGGCTTCCTGGAAAACAGACGGCGCGAAACGACGATGAGCGATAAAAAATGGATTAAGGCCGAGGACGTGGCCAGACTGGCCGGCGTCTCGCGCTCGGCGGTCTCCCGCACCTTCACCCCCGGCGCCTCGGTGTCGGAGAAGACCCGGCAGAAGGTGCTGAGCGCCGCGGAAGCCCTGGGCTATCAGGTGAATATCATCGCCCGGACGATGATCACTGGCAGCAGTAATTTTATCGGCATCGTCACCGCCGGTTTCGACAACCCGTTTCGCAGCAAACTGCTGGCGCCGCTGGTCCATCAGCTGGCGCTCAATGGCTTTATGCCGCTGCTGATGAACGCTGACGATCCGCAGCAGCTCGCCCCCTCGCTTAAACAACTGCTGAGCTATCACGTCGCCGGGGTGATCATCACCTCCGGCGCGCCGCCGCTGTCGCTGGCGGAAGAGTATCTGGCGCGCAAGATCCCCGTCACCCTGATCAACCGCCATGCGGACCTCGCCGGCTGCGACCGGGTGTGCAGCGATAATGCCCAGGGGGCGAAGCTGGTGGCGGATCTGTTCAGTCGTCGAGGCTGGCAGCAGGTTGGCTTTATTGGCGAAAATCGCGAGAACTTCAGCACCCGCCAGCGCTATGAGGCTTTCATCGCCCGGACGTCGGGTATGGCGGTGAGCAGCCGCTTCTGCGACGGCGGCGGCTATCAGGCCGGCTACCAGGCCGCCAGAGAATTGGTTGCTGAAAACCCCGGAGTGCAGGCGCTGTTCTGCGCCACCGATATGCTGGCGTTGGGCGCCCTGGATGGCCTGCGGGACGCCCCCGCCCCGCTGCCGGCCATCGTCGGTTTTGACGATATCCCGCAGGCGGACTGGCAGCCCTATCAGCTCACCACCGTCCAGCAGAATACCGCCCTGCTGGCGCACCACGCGGTGGATCTGTTGATGACGCGGATCGCCCGCTTCAGCCTGCCCTCACGCCATCGCGAAGTGCCGGTGAAACTAATTATTCGTCATAGTGCGAAATGAAAAAATCATTTTATGCTGGAGCGATCACAGAATCTTCTGCGAAACCCGGCCACACTCATTCGGCCCTTCGGGGCTGTTTTTTTCACGCAAAATGCACACGTGTGCAAAATAGGGAGTCACTATGCAATCTCAGGAATCAGAAGCGCTACAGGCCCGCTACCGTCTGGCCTGCGAGCTGGCGAAAGCGGGGGCTGAGCTGGCGTTTGAATACTATCAACAGCGCGAGGCGCTGACCGTCGACCATAAAGGCGATGACCTGCAGGATGTGGTCAGCGTGGCCGACAAACGGGTGGAGGCCTTTGTCAAACAGCGCATTCAGAGCGCGTTTCCGCAAGATGGCTTTCTCGGCGAAGAGAGCGGCGCTCGCCTGCCCGACGCGCGAGTGCTGTGGGTGGTCGACCCCATCGATGGCACCAGCTGTTTCCTCAACGGCCTGCACACCTGGTGCCTGTCGCTGGCGATCGTCGCCGACGGCGAACCGGTCATCGGCGTGGTCTACGACCCCAACCATCGCGAGCTGTTTCACGCCCTGCGGGGCCATGGCGCCTGGCTCAACGACGCCCCGATCCGTCCACACCCCGCGACGACGGTCAAAGAGGGCGTGATGGGCGTCGGCACCTCGCATCGCGTCACCCCGGCGGACTTTCTGCCGTTTCTGCAGGCGCTGCTCAGCGACGGCGGCATGTTTATCCGCAACGGTTCCGGGGCGTTGATGAGCGCCTGGGCGGCGGCGGGCCGGTTGATTGGCTACTACGAGCCGCACATGAACCCGTGGGACGCTCTGCCGGGGCTGGTGCTGATGCGCGAAGCGGGCGGCGCCAGCAACGATTTTCTGGCGCAGGAGGGGATCCAGCGCGGCAACCCGCTACTGCTGGCCAGCCAGACGCTCTACCCGCAGCTGAAAAAGATGATCCCACAACCCTTACATTAACCCTTACGGGTCAGGCTATTTCTGATTATGTACTCTACACAGTAACGATAACTTCATTCACGGACGAACCACATCAATCAGTCAGGCCTCCGACCTGCGGAGAACCACCTATGTCTGGAATTATCGCTTTTTTCCGGGCGTCGCCGCCGAAAGCGGGCGCCGCGTTTGATGAACAGCGTTTTCGCCGGGTGCGCTGGCAAACCTTTATCGCCATGACCCTGGCCTACGTCACCTTTTACGTCTGCCGGTTATCCTTCACCGTCGCCAAAAGCGCGCTGGTGGATCTGGGGATCACCCCGACGGAGCTGGGCATGATCGGCTCAACCCTGTTCTTCAGCTACGCCATCGGCAAGCTGGTCAACGGCTTTATCGCCGATCACGCCAACGTGGTGCGCTATATGAGCCTCGGTTTATTGCTCAGCGCCGGGATGAACCTGATGATGGGGATGACCACCAACGCCCTGCTGCTGGCCATCTTCTGGGGGATCAACGGCTGGGCCCAGTCGATGGGCGTCGGCCCCTGCGCGGTCTCGCTGGCGCGCTGGTACGGCGTTAAGGAGCGCGGCACCTTCTATGGCATCTGGTCGACGGCGCATAATATCGGCGAGGCGGTGACCTATATGGTGATCGCCGCAGTGATCGCCGGATTTGGCTGGCAGATGGGCTACCTGTCCACCGCCGCGCTCGGCGCCGCCGGGGTGGTGCTGCTGGTGCTGTTCATGCACGATTCGCCGCAGAGCAGTGGCTTCCCGTCCATCAACGTCATCCGCGATGAACCGCAGGAGGAGGCCGAAGCCCGCGGCTCAGTGTTTAAAAACCAGCTGCTGGCGCTGCGCAACCCGGCGCTGTGGACCCTCGCCCTCGCCTCCGCCTTTATGTACATCGACCGCTACGCCGTCAACTCGTGGGGGATCTTCTTTCTCGAGCAGGATAAAGCCTATTCCACGCTGGAGGCGTCCGGGATTATCGGCGTCAACGCCATCGCCGGCATCGCCGGGACCATCATCGCCGGCATGCTCTCCGAC
Source organism: Klebsiella sp. PK18 (assembly GCF_057784655.1). NCBI lineage: Bacteria > Pseudomonadati > Pseudomonadota > Gammaproteobacteria > Enterobacterales > Enterobacteriaceae > Klebsiella > Klebsiella sp. PK18. The sequence continues at coordinate 3,984,628 of NZ_CM173493.1, forward strand.
CGCTTTTTCCCACGCAACCGCAGCGTGATGGCCGGGTTTATCAGCCTGTTGAACACCGCCGGCTTCGCCCTGATGCTCTGGTCGCCGCACAATTATTACACTGATATTCTGGCGATGATTATCTTCGGGGCCACCATTGGCGCCCTGACCTGCTTCCTCGGCGGGCTGATCGCCGTCGATATCTCCTCGCGCAAAGCCGCCGGGGCCGCGCTCGGCACCATCGGCATCGCCAGCTACGCCGGCGCCGGCCTGGGCGAGTTTCTCACCGGGATCATTATTGATAAAACGGCTATCCTTGAGAACGGCAAAACGCTGTATGATTTCAGCACGTTGGCGCTGTTCTGGGTGGGTACCGGTCTGGGTTCCGCGCTACTCTGTTTTACCACTGCCGCCATCGTCGCCCGGCGCCATGCCGTCGAACGGCAGACCTCGTTCTCCTCATAACCGATTAACGCATAAGGAAGAAGATATGATGCCTGCAAGACATCAGGGGCTGTTACGCCTGTTTATCGCCTGCGCGCTGCCGCTGCTGGCGCTGCAATCTGCCGCCGCCGCGGACTGGCAGCTGGAGAAAGTGGTCGAGCTCAGCCGCCACGGTATTCGTCCGCCGACGGCCGGCAACCGGGAAGCCATCGAGGCCGCCACCGGCCGACCGTGGACCGAGTGGACCACCCATGACGGCGAGCTCACCGGCCATGGCTATGCCGCCGTGGTCAACAAAGGGCGTGAGGAAGGCCAGCACTATCGCCAGCTCGGGCTGCTGCAGGCGGGATGCCCGACGGCGGAGTCGATTTACGTGCGCGCCAGCCCGCTGCAGCGGACGCGGGCGACCGCCCAGGCGCTGGTGGATGGCGCCTTCCCCGGCTGCGGCGTCGCTATCCATTATGTCAGCGGGGATGCCGATCCCCTGTTTCAGACCGACAAGTTCGCCGCCACGCAAACCGACCCCGCCCGCCAGCTGGCGGCGGTGAAAGAGAAGGCCGGGGATCTGGCGCAGCGTCGGCAGGCGCTGGCGCCGGCCATCCAGCTATTGCAACAGGCGGTTTGTCAGGCCGATAAACCCTGCCCGATCTTCGACACCCCCTGGCAGGTGGAGCAGAGCAAAAGCGGGAAAACCACTATTAGCGGACTGAGCGTGATGGCCAATATGGTGGAGACGCTGCGTCTCGGCTGGAGTGAAAACCTGCCTCTCAGCCAGCTGGCGTGGGGCAAGATCACCCAGGCCAGGCAGATCACCGCCCTGCTGCCGCTGTTAACGGAAAACTACGATCTAAGTAACGACGTGCTGTATACCGCGCAAAAACGCGGGTCGGTGCTGCTCAACGCCATGCTCGACGGCGTCAAACCGGAGGCGAATCCGAACGTACGCTGGCTGCTGCTGGTGGCCCATGACACCAATATCGCCATGGTGCGCACGCTGATGAACTTTAGCTGGCAGCTGCCGGGCTACAGCCGGGGAAATATCCCGCCGGGCAGTAGCCTGGTGCTGGAGCGCTGGCGCAACGCGAAGAGCGGGGAACGCTATCTGCGGGTCTATTTCCAGGCGCAAGGCCTCGACGACCTGCGTCGTCTGCAGACGCCGGACGCGCAGCACCCGATGCTGCGTCAGGAGTGGCGTCAGCCGGGCTGCCGTCAGACCGACGTCGGTACGCTGTGTCCCTTCCAGGCGGCTATTACCGCCCTCGGTCAGCGTATCGACCGGTCATCCGCCCCGGCGGTAGCCATGGTCCTGCCGTAGCAATGCAGCACTTGCCCGGGCCCGGGAAAGCCATTTTTTTCCAGGCCCGGCACGGTGTCGGCTATCCATTGTCCGGCGCAAACGCCCCGGCGGCGACCTGCGCCGGGGTGACCACCCCGCTGTCCAGCACCCAGCCGCTCACCAGCCCAGCAGGCGTGACGTCGAACGCCGGATTGTAAACGGCGGCCCCCATCGGCGCCCACTGTACCGCGCCAAAGCTGCCCGCCACCCCGGTTACTTCCGCCGCCGCGCGCTGCTCAATGGGGATCGCCGCCCCGTTCGGGCAATGGCGGTCGAGGGTGGTCTGCGGGGCAGCGACGTAAAACGGGATCTGGTGATAATGGGCCAAAACCGCCAGGGAATAGGTGCCGATTTTATTCGCCACGTCGCCGTTGGCGGCGATACGGTCGGCGCCGACCCACACCGCATCCACCTGCCCCTGCGCCATCAGGCTGGCGGCCATTGAATCGGTGATCAACTGATACGGCACGCCCAGCTCGCCCAGCTCCCAGGCGGTTAAACGTCCGCCCTGCAGTAGTGGCCGGGTTTCATCGACCCACACGCTGGCCACCTTTCCCTGCCGGTGCGCCAGCGCGATAACCCCCAGGGCGGTCCCCACCCCGGCAGTCGCCAGGCCACCGGTGTTGCAATGGGTCAGCAGTCGACTGCCGGGCTTCACCAGCGCACTGCCCGCCTCAGCGATGCGGTCGCACAGCTGTTTATCTTCTTCGACCAGACGCAAAGCTTCCGCTTCCAGCGCCTGCGGGTAATCCTCCCGGGCCAGCGCCTGCTTCATGCGATCCAGATTATTCATCAGGTTGACCGCCGTCGGCCGCGCCGCGCGCAGCGTCTCCAGCGCCTGCTGGAGTGCATCCCGGTTCAGGCCGCGCTGGGCCAGCAGAGCCAGCAGCAGGCTGGCGGACAGGCCAATCAGCGGCGCGCCGCGCACCCGCAGGGCATGAATATGGTCCACCAGCAGCGCAACGTTATCCGCCGCCAGCCAGCGTTTTTCCTGCGGCAAGGCCTGCTGGTCGAGAATAAAAAGCTGATTTTCACTCACCCGCAGGCTGGTGGTCTGTAATGTCTGCATGTCGTTAAATCCCTGTTGCGTTGTTGTATCACATTGTGTCAGGATGGAATCCAGAAGTATAGACGTCTGAACGGCTTAATCAGAATTCGAGGATCGAGGCAATGTCGCAATACCATACCTTCACCGCCCACGATGCCGTGGCTTACGCGCAGCAGTTCGCCGGCATCGACAACCCATCTGAGCTGGTCAGCGCGCAGGAAGTGGGCGATGGCAACCTCAATCTGGTGTTTAAAGTGTTCGATCGCCAGGGCGTCAGCCGGGCGATCGTCAAACAGGCCCTGCCCTACGTGCGCTGTGTCGGCGAATCCTGGCCCCTGACCCTCGACCGCGCCCGTCTGGAAGCGCAGACCCTGGTCGCCCACTATCAGCACAGTCCGCAGCACACGGTAAAAATCCATCACTTTGATCCCGAGCTGGCGGTGATGGTGATGGAAGATCTTTCCGACCACCGCATCTGGCGCGGGGAGCTTATCGCTAACGTCTACTACCCGCAGGCGGCCCGCCAGCTTGGCGACTATCTGGCGCAGGTGCTGTTCCACACCAGCGATTTCTATCTCCATCCCCACGAGAAAAAAGCGCAGGTGGCGCAGTTTAGTAACCCGGCGATGTGCGAGATCACCGAGGATCTGTTCTTTAACGACCCGTATCAGATCCACGAGCGCAATAACTACCCGGCGGAGCTGGAGGCCGATGTTGCCGCCCTGCGCGACGACGCCCAGCTAAAGCTGGCGGTGGCGGCGCTGAAGCACCGTTTCTTTGCCCATGCGGAAGCGCTGCTGCACGGCGATATCCACAGCGGGTCGATCTTCGTTGCCGAAGGCAGCCTGAAGGCCATCGACGCCGAGTTCGGCTATTTCGGTCCCATCGGTTTCGATATCGGCACCGCCATCGGCAACCTGCTGCTTAACTACTGCGGCCTGCCGGGCCAGCTCGGCATTCGCGACGCCGCCGCCGCGCGCGAACAGCGGCTGAACGATATCCACCAGCTGTGGACCACCTTCGCCGAACGCTTCCAGGCGCTGGCGGCGGAGAAAACCCGCGACGCGGCGCTGGCTTACCCCGGCTACGCCTCCGCCTTTCTGAAGAAAGTCTGGGCCGACGCGGTTGGCTTCTGCGGCAGCGAACTGATCCGCCGCAGCGTCGGGCTGTCGCACGTCGCGGATATCGACACTATCCAGGACGACGCCATGCGTCATGAATGCCTGCGCCACGCCATTACTCTGGGCAGAGCGCTGATCGTGCTGGCCGAGCGTATCGACAGCGTCGACGAGCTGCTGGCGCGGGTACGCCAGTACAGCTGAGTGCGTCTGTTTTCCCTCACCCCGGCCCTCTCCCATAGGGAGAGGGAGCACACCCTAAAAAAGGCCATTGTCATTGCCTTTTTGCGTTTACCTTGCCCTCACCCCAACCCTCTCCCACAGGGAGAGGGAGCAAACCCTAAAAAAGTGCAATCTTCAGGGATTGCCCGGCGGCGCTGCGCTTGCGCGGGCCTACAGATAACCGCATAACGGTTTGATCTTGCAGACTTTTGTAGGCCGGGTAAGGCGAAAGCCGCCACCCGGCAGACATGCGAGCACAATTTTGCGTTTACCTTGCCCTCATCCCAGATACTCAATCACCGACAGCCCGCCGTTGTAATCGGTGCTGTAGATAATGCCCTGCGCATCGACAAACACATCGCAGGACTGGATCACCTGCGGGCGGCCGGGACGGGTATCCATCATCGTCTTCGGCGCCGCCGGCACCAGCGCCCCGGTCTCCAGCGGACGATACGGGTTAGATATATCGTAAGCCCGCACGCCGGCATTCTGATAAGTGGCAAAAATCAGCGTTGAGCTGACAAAGCTGCCGGGACGATTCTCATGCAGGTTGTGCGGACCGAAATGCGCCCCTTTCGCCACATAGTCGATTTCATCCGGCTGTGGGAAAGTCGAGATGCTCACCGGGTTCGCCGGCTCGCGGATATCAAACAGCCAGATCAGCTTCTCACCGTCCTCCTGATTGTCGAGCACCGCTTCGTCAAGCACCACCAGCAGGTCACGATCCGGCAGCGGCAGCGCGGTATGCGTCCCGCCGCCGAACGGCGGGCTCCAGTTGCGATGGCTAATCAGCGTCGGCTGGGTACGGTCTTTGACATCCAGCAGCGTCAGGCCGCCGTCGCGCCAGCTGCCGTAGGCGGTATCCCCGGCAATAATGGCGTGATGCAGCGCATAGCGTTTGCCCTGCGGCCAGTCCGGTGTTTCACCGCCCGCCTGGTGCATCCCCGGCAGCCACCAGCGCCCGGCCACTTCGGGCTTACGCGGATCGGCCAGATCGATGGTCAGGAAGATGTAGTCAGTAAAACCGTCGATCAGCGCGGACACATACGCCCAGCGGCCGCCGACGTACCAGATGCGGTGAATACCGATGCCGTTAAGCGACAGGAAACTGATTTCCCGCGGCTGCGCGGGAGTGGAAATATCAAAGATACGCAGCCCGGCGCTCCAGCCCTTGTCCTGCACATCGCTGACCGTGTCGCCCACCGAGCGGGGGTAGTAGACCTTCTCATCAGCAAAACGGGCGTCGGCAAACAGATCCCGGGCGTTGATCACCAGCAGCAGATCGTCATGCGCCTGCAGATGCACGTTCCAGGTGCCCGGCGGCGCGGCAATATAGTTGACGGTGGTGGGCCGGGTCGGATCGCGAACATCGACCACGGAAAAGCCCTGCGACACCATATGGCCGATATAGGCGAATCCGCGGTGCACCATCAGCTGCACGCCGTCCGGACGACCGCCCTGATCGCTATGGCCAATCAGCCGCATATTGCGGCTGTATTCGGGGGAAGGTAATGCTGACATAGGGGATCCCTCTCGCCCGGTGGCATGGTTTTTCCCCCTCTCCCTGCGGAAGAGGGCCGGGGTGAGGGCACCAGGCCGCCGCCCACCGCCACCCGGCTTGATTTTATTTGTTTTTCGCTTCCAGCGTCGCGAACCACGGCGCGATAAAGTCTTCGGTCTGGCCCCAGCCAGGGATAATTTTCCCCAGCGACGCCACGTTCACCGCCCCCGGCTGGGCCGCCAGCAGCGCCTGCGGGATCGCCGCCGCCTTGAAGTCGTAGGTGGCTGGCGTCGGCTCGCCGGCGATCTTATTGGCGATCAGCCGCACGTTGGTCGCGCCGATAAGCTTCGGATCCACCGCCACGCTCACCTTCCATGGGCTGCCGGCTTCGCGCATCAGCTGCAGATCCTGGTTGGAAATATCAATGCTGTAGAGTTTGATCTCGGTGCGGCCATTCTCTTTCAGCGCTTTATAGGCCCCCTGGCTAAAGGCATCCCAGGTGCCCCAGATCGCGTCGATTTTCCCTTTCGGATACTTGGCGAGGATCGCCCCCACCTTGTTGGCAGTGTCGCCCTGCACATCGGATGACACGGCGCCGATCGACTCCAGCTCTTTAATCCCCGGATTTTGCTTCAGCAGCGTCTGGTAAGCCGCCTGACGGCGCTCCATCGGCGGGAAGCCCGCCACCCACAACTTGACGATGTTGGCCTTGCCGTTGAAGTCTTTCACCAGCTGGCCAAAAGAGAGCTCGGTCAGCGACGCGTCATCCTGCTGACTGACCGTCACCCCGGGGATCTCACCGCTCACCGCGGTATCGAACACCGCCACTTTGATCCCGGCATCCACCGCCTTCTTCACCAGGGCGGTGGAATACGGGTCACGCCCCTGGGAGAGAATAATGCCATCGTATTTCTGGCTGATGGCCTGGTTGACGAAGTCCTGGAATTTGGCGTCATCGCCGTTGCTCAGGAAGGTGCTGATTTTGAAACCGAGCTTTTTGCCTTCCTGCAGCGCCCCGGAGACAAACTGGGTGGTGTTATCGTCAGACCCCAGGTTGCGGATCACCGCAATACGGATCGGGCCGCTGTGCTCGGCAATCGCCGCCGGCACCGGCGTCGGGGCAGTGGCCAGCGCCGCCGTCGACTGCAGCAGACCCAGCGTCATCAGAGAGAGTGCGATCTTTTTCATGCTGTTTACCCTGTAAAATGTTAAGTACGGCGCTGAAAATAGGTCAGTGCCAGCGCGCCAGCCAGGACCAACCCTTTAATAATGTCCATCGCGTAATACGGCACCGAGAGCATCACCAGCCCGTTGGAGAGCACGCCGAGGATCACCGCCCCCACCAGCGTCCCCAGGGCGTTCGGTTTACCGGAGCCCGCCAGCGAAAAGCCGATCCAGGCCGCCGCCACCGCGTCCATCAGATAGCCGCCGCCGGCGTTGACCTGCGAGGATCCGATACGCGAGGCCAGCAGAATGCCGCCCAGCCCGGCCAGCAGCGAGGCAATCACGTATGCTGCGACTTTGTAACGAGTGATCCGCAGGCCGGAGAGCCGCGCGGCCTCCGGGTTGCCGCCGATGGCGTACATCCGCCGTCCGTGGGTGGTGAACGACAGCGCCAGCTGGGCGACCAGCGTCACCACCAGCATGATGATGACGATGGTCGGCACCTGCCCCAGCGCGCCAAAGCCCGCCGGGATAGTGCCTTCCGCCATCTCGCCGCTCGGCAGCACCATGTTTTCAGTAATCGAACCGCCGTAGCTGTAGGTCATCGCCACGCCCTGAATCACAAACAGGCTGGCCAGGGTGGCGAGCATGTCAGGAATGCGCAGCACCACGATCAGAAAGGCGTTAAACAGCCCCACCAGGGTGCAGAGCGCGAGGGTGATCAGAATCGCTTCGGTGGTCCCCAGGCCATGCCAGACAAACAGGGAAATCACCAGCGCGTTAGCCAGCGATGCCGTCGATCCCACTGACAGATCAAAGCCGCCAATGGTGAGAGAAATCGACACCCCGATGGCAATCACCGTGACAATCGCGATCGAGCGCAGAATGTTGATGATGTTGAACGGATCAAGGAAGTTGTCCGAGGCGAGGCCAAAGACCGCCACCAGCAGCACCACGGTCAGCAACATGCCCCACTTATAGAGAAAATCAAAAAATCGCTGACGGCCCGATACCGTCGCGTTTACTGCCAGGGCCTTGCTCACGCTGCCGCTCCTCCGGTTGAATAATAAAGCAACGTCTCTTCCCGGGCTTCCGCGCCGGGGATCTCCGCCACAATCCGTCCGTCCCATAGCACGCAGATGCGGTCGCATAAACCGACCAGCTCGGCGAATTCACCCGAGGCATAAATCACCCCTTTGCCTTCCCGCGCCAGACCATCGATCAGCATGAACAGATCGGTTTTCGCTTTCACATCGACCCCTTTGGTCGGTTCGTCAAAAATCAAAACATTGGCATGACTGCGCAGCCATTTGCCAATGGCCACCTTCTGCTGGTTGCCGCCGGAAAGACGGCGCAGCATCTGCCCCGGGCCAGTGGCGCGCACGCCGAGGCGGGCAATCACCTCCTCCGCCCAGCGCCAGGCCTGCCGATGGCCAAACAGGCTCCAGCGCGAAAAGCTGTTATCGGCGCTGACCGCCAGGTTCATCGCGATCGGCTCTTCGATGAAAATGCCCTCTTTGCGCCGCTCCTCCGGGACCAGCGCCAGGCCGCGCCCCACCGAGTCGGCAGGATCGCGCGGTCGCCACGGCTGGCCGTTCAGCTCGCCACGCTGCACCCGGCTTTTGCTGGCGCCGAACAGCGCTTTGCACAGCTCGGTTTTGCCCGCGCCGGCCAGCCCGGCGATACCCAGAATTTCCCCCTTCCGCAGACGCAGCGAAATATCCTGCAGCAGCGCCTCATCATGCAAACCGTCAACCTGCAGCAGCACCTCTTCGCCGTGCGGCGGGCGCGGCGGTGGGAAGATATCGCTCAGCTCGTGGCCCAGCATCTTTTCGACGATCTGTTCGCCGCTCAGCGGCGCCATCGGGCCGCTCTCAATTAGCCGCCCGTCGCGCAGCACCGTCAGGGTGTCGCAGATCGCCTTCAGTTCATGGATACGATGCGAAATAAACACCACCCCGATCCCCTGCTGCTGCAGACGGCGTACTACCGCAAACAGGCGCTCACTTTCATGCTGATCCAGCGGCGCGGTGGGCTCATCGAGGATCAAAAAGCGGCAATGGTGCGACAGAGCGCGAGCCAGCAGGATTTGCTGTTTTTCGGCGAGCGTGCAGCTGTCAATGGAGCGCCTGACGTCCAGCGCCACGTCCAGCTGCGCCAGCGCCTCGCGCGCCAGCTGCCGAACCCGCGACCAGCGAAACGCCATGCCCGGCTCCGCCAGCCTGTCCAGCATGATGTTTTCCGCAATGCTCAGGCCCGGCACCAGCGCCACATCCACCTCCTGCTGCACCAGGTGGATCCCCAGCTGTTTAGCATCCCGCGGCGAACGAATGATGACCGGCTGGTTGTTGATCGTCACCTCGCCTTCATAATGAGCGTGGGTGCCGCACAGCACCGCCATCAGCGTCGACTTACCCGCGCCGTTGGCCCCGGTCAGGGCATGCACCGACCCGCCATGAAGGGTAAAGTCCACCTTGTTCAGTGCCTGAAAGCCGGAGAAGGCCAGGCTAATGTTATGCATCTCAAGGCGGTTCGCGCTCATCACTGTTCCCGTGCGGTAATTAATCTTCTGATTTAACGAATTTTTCATAGCCGCCGCTGGCTGACAACTGCGTAAAAAGCATAAGATACAACGAAATAATATTAGCCATCTGGATGTCCAGACATAACATCAGTTTAGCCCAACACCTATAAGGACAGCTTCCATGAGCAACAGCTATATCCGCGTCGTACCCGGCCCGGCCAACTATTTCTCCCACCCTGGCAGCCTTGAGCGGCTGAGCGATTTTTTCAGCGCCGACCAGCTCTCGCGGGCAGTGTGGGTCTATGGCGAGCGCGCCCTGGCCGGCGCCGAACCTTTTCTGCCGGCGGCCTTCCACCTGCCGGAGGCAAAAAAGATCCGCTTTCCCGGCCACTGCAGCGAACGCGACGTGGCGGCGCTGGTGCAGGCCTCCGGTGACGATCGGGCGGTAGTGATTGGCGTCGGCGGCGGCGCGCTGCTCGACAGCGCGAAAGTGCTGGCCCGCCGCCTGGGGGTACCGCTGGTGGCCATCCCGACTATCGCCGCTACCTGCGCGGCGTGGACGCCGCTGTCGGTGTGGTACAGCGACGCCGGACAGGCCCTGAATTTTGAGATCTTCGGTGACGCCAACTTCCTGGTGCTGGTCGAGCCGCGCATCATTCTCAACGCCCCGGCGGAGTACCTGCTGGCGGGCATTGGCGACACCTTAGCCAAATGGTATGAGGCCGTAGTGCTGGCGCCGCAGCCGGAGGCGCTGCCGCTCACCGTGCGGCTGGGGATTAACGGCGCGCTGGCGATCCGCGACGTGCTGCTGGCCAGCAGCGAAACGGCGCTGGCGGACCAGCGCCGCGGCGATCTGACCCAGGCGTTTCGCGATGTGGTAGAGGCGATTATCGCCGGCGGTGGGATGGTTGGCGGGCTGGGGGAACGTTACACCCGGGTCGCCGCCGCCCATGCGGTGCACAACGGACTGACGGTGCTGCCGCAGACGGATAAATTCCTCCACGGTACCAAAGTCGCCTACGGCATTCTGGTACAGAGCGCCCTGCTTGCTCAGGACGATGTGCTGGCGCAGTTAGTGCAGGCGTATCAGCGCTTTAACCTGCCGACCACCCTGGCGGCACTGGAGGTCGATATCAATAACCGCACAGAACTGGACCGGGTCATTGCCCATACCCTGCGCCCGGGCGAGTCGATTCACTATTTACCAGTGACGTTAACCCCTGAGGTTCTGCGCGCGGCGTTTGAGAAGGTGGAATACTTCAGCCGTTAATCACCCCGACCGTCTATACCTAATGATGATGCTCACCACTCTCGCAACGAGGTCATCATGCAGATCGATTTAACAGGTAAGAAGGCGCTGGTTACCGGCGCCAGCCGTGGGTTGGGTCGCGCAATCGCGCTGTCGCTGGCACGCGCCGGTGCCGATGTGGTTATTACGTATGAAAAATCGGCCGATAAAGCCCAGGCGGTCGCCGATGAAATAAAGGCCCTGGGTCGGTATGGCGAAGCGGTGCAGGCCGACAGCGCCAGCGCGCAGGCTATTCAGGAGGCGGTAACCCATGCGGCCCGGTCCCTCGGCGGGCTGGACATTCTGGTCAACAACGCCGGGATCGCCCGCGGCGGTCCACTGGAATCCATGACGCTGGCGGACATTGACGCGCTTATCAACGTCAATATTCGTGGGGTGGTCATCGCCACCCAGGAAGCGCTGGTGCATATGGCCGATGGCGGACGGATCATCAACATCGGCAGCTGTCTGGCTAATCGCGTGGCCATGCCGGGCATCGCGGTTTACGCCATGACCAAGTCCGCCCTCAACGCCCTGACCCGTGGCCTGGCGCGTGATTTAGGCCCTCGCGGGATCACCGTTAACCTTGTCCATCCAGGGCCGACCAACAGCGATATGAACCCGGAAGACGGAGAACAAGCGGAAGCCCAGCGCCAGATGATTGCGGTCGGTCACTACGGCCAGCCGGAAGACATCGCCGCGGCGGTCACCTTCCTCGCCAGCCCGGCCGCCGGGCAGATCTCCGGTACGGGGCTGGACGTGGATGGCGGATTGAACGCCTGATCGCACATTTTCTGCAAGCCTCTGTCGCCCGACAGAGGCCTTCCCGCGCCGCCTCGACGGGTTGCGTTTTGCCTCTTACCTGCGTTTTTTCTCCGCTCTACAGTACCCCATAAGAAATTCGGAATTTATCTAATAGTCTTATTATTTCCTTATATTTTGTGTGGGCGTACAGTGGAGGTACGGATGAAGTTTGTCTGGTCAAAAACGGCAGATAAGCCATTTTCTAAAATCGATAATCGGTATAAGAGCCGCATTAAATCCAGGCTGGAAAAGATGGATGATAAAGCTTCATCTATCTCGGATATCAAAAAATTGTCCTCTCCCGAAAACCACTACCGGCTGCGATTAGGTGATTACAGAGTCATCTACACCTTTGGGGATCCGCCGGGCGATACCTGCTACGTCGTGGCGGTTAAACGCCGAACCACCACCACCTACCTTCATGAGGAAGATACCGAATATGACTATTCAGTACATCAAGGATGAAGAAGGAAAAGACCAGTATGTCGTCATTCCTTACAGCGATTACTTTCGTATGCGCCTGGCTCTGCTGGAGTACGACGACGAGGATGAAAGCGACTGGGAAGATATTCCTTATGAATCAGACATCTATGATAATGTCATGCTACCAGGCGAAGTATGCGACGTGATGCATAAAGAAAACGTCAGTCTGCAGGCCGCGTGGCGCATCCTGCGCGGGCTATCCCAGCAGGAGGTCGCGGCTAAACTCGGCATCAGCCAGTCCGCCGTGTCGCAGCTGGAAGCGCTGGACTCCCGTCCGCAGAAGCGCACCCGCGAGAAGCTGGCGGCGATTTACGGCTGTACCCAGGAGCAGATCAGCCTCTATCTGCCGAAAGAGGGTTAACAGCACTTCGCCCCGCCCTTGCCGCCGTAGCGCGCGTCCTGGCGCTCGCGAAAGAATTCTTCATAGGTCATCGGCGTCTGATCCGGGTGGGTTATTCGCATGTGCTCGACGTAGTTATCGTAATCCGGCACGCCGATCATCATCTTCGCCGCCTGGCCTAAATATTTTCCCGCTTTGGAGAGGGTGTCGAACATAAGTCATTTCTCTTTTGTTTCCCTCTCCCAAAGGGAGAAGGAGGATCAGAAATGTAGGCCGGGTAAGGCGAAGCCGCCACCCGGCACACCGGTTAATGCGCGCGCTTCGCCTGCGCGGTTATAGTTTGCGCATCGGCGGGCATCGCCTGGTACGGCGTCTCTTTCGCCGTCGGTTTATCCTCTTTCAGCGCCGCCAGCGCGGTTTTAATCGAGAACAGCGCCAGCACCACCACCACAATCATAAAGAAGATGGTCAGCCCGGCATCGAGACGGTTGTTAAACACCAGCTGCGCCAGCTGTGATTCGGTATATTGCGGCGGAATGTTGCCGCTGTCGATCATCGCCTGGAATTTATTAGCGATGGCCAGGAAACCCACTTTGGTGTCCGGGCTGAACGACTTCTGCCAGCCGGCGGTCAGGGTACAGATCAGCAGCCAGCTTGTCGGCAGCAGCGCCACCCACGCGTAGCGCTGGCGTTTCATCTTGAACAGGACCACCGCGCAGAGCATCAGCGCCATCCCCGCCAGCATCTGGTTGGCGATACCGAACAGCGGCCACAGGGTGTTAATCCCGCCCAGCGGATCCACTACCCCCTGATGCAGGAAGTAGCCCCACGCCAGGACGCACAGCGCGGTCGCCAGCAGGTTGGCCGGCAGCGAACTGGTTTTTTTCAGCCCCGGGCTAATCACGCCCAGCAGATCCTGCAGCATAAAGCGCGCCGCACGGGTGCCGGCATCAACCGCCGTCAGGATAAACAGCGCCTCAAACAGAATGGCGAAGTGGTACCAGAACGAGACATCCATCAGCCCGCCCAGCGAGCCGTGCAGGATGTAGGCCATCCCCACCGCCAGGGTTGGCGCGCCGCCGGCGCGGGAGATAATCGACTGTTCACCCACCTCGCTGGCGATTTGATGCAGCGTATCCGGGGTAATGCTAAAGCCCCAGCCGCTCACCACCTGCGCCGCCGAGGCGACCACATCGGTGGTTCCCGCCGGCGCCAGCACCGCCATCGGGCTGTTCATCGCGAAGTAGACGCCCGGGTCGATAATACAGGCCGCCACCAGCGCCATAATGGCGACGAAGGATTCCATCAACATACCACCGTAGCCGATAAAGCAGGCCTGGCCTTCGTTGGCCAACATTTTCGGCGTGGTGCCGGAGGAGATCAGCGCGTGGAAGCCGGAGACCGCGCCGCAGGCGATGGTGATAAACAGGAACGGGAACAGGTTGCCGCTCCACACCGGGCCGGTACCGTCGACGAACTTGGTCAGCGCCGGCATGGTCAGGGTCGGGCGCATAATCAGAATGCCAATCGCCAGCCCCACGATGGTGCCGATTTTCAGGAAGGTGGAGAGGTAGTCGCGCGGGGCCAGCAGCAGCCAGACCGGCAGTACCGCGGCGACAAAGCCGTAGCCCACCAGGATCCAGGTCAGCTGTACGCCGGTGTAATCAAACCACGGCGCCCAGGTCGGGCTTTCCGCCACCCAACCGCCGGAGATGATGGCGAACACCAGCATCACCAGGCCGATCACCGACACCTCGCCGATGCGCCCCGGGCGCAGGTAGCGAATATAGATACCCATAAAGATCGCCAGCGGGATGGTAAAGGCGACGGTGTATGTCCCCCACGGACTGTGGGTCAACGCTTTCACCACGATCATCGCCAGGACCGCGAGGATGATGACCATGATCATAAAGCAGGCCACCAGCGCCAGGACGCCAGCGGTTGGCCCCATCTCCTCTTTAACCAGTTCGCCAAGCGAGCGGCCATCGCGACGGGTCGAAACAAACAGCACCATAAAGTCCTGTACGGCGCCGGCCAGCACCACGCCGGCGAGGATCCAGATCATCCCCGGCAGGTAGCCCATCTGCGCGGCAAGCACCGGGCCCACCAGCGGCCCCGCGCCGGCAATGGCGGCAAAATGGTGACCGAACAGCACTTTTTTGTCGGTCGGAACATAATCGAGGCCGTCATTATGTCGTACCGCCGGCGTCATCCGCGTCGGGTCAACGCCGAGAACGGTTTTGGCGATATACAGACCGTAGAAACGATATGCGATCAGATAAACGCAGACCGCCGCGACGACAATCCACAGCGCATTTATCTGCTCACCCCGGTTTAAGGCGATATAGCCGAGGGCAAAGGCTCCGATCACGGAGAGCAGTGTCCAGATAAGGTATTTCCCTGAATTATTCATTGTTGTGGTCCACCGGTAGGGTAATCAGGATGTTACATTTTGTTTCTAGATCACAACGCAGAATTTAACAACATCGAAACAGCGCAGATGCCGTACACCCACAGAGATTTGTCTCACATTGCTAGCGAGATCACTTAAGGCAGGAAAATGAATGAAAGGATTACCGTGAACGGTGCCGTTTGTTTGTCGGGTGGCGGCTAACGCCTTACCCGACCTACAGATCCGTAGCCCGGCTAAGCGTAGCGCAAGCCGGGGAAATAGCAGCTTCCTGGTCCATAAACCGTAGCCCTGCTAAGCGCAGCGCGAGCAGGGAAATTCCCGGATGGCGGCGCGCTGCGCCTTATCCGGGCTACTATACGTAGCCCGGATAAGCGTAGCGCAAGCCGGGGAAACAGCGGCTTCCTGGTCCAGAAACCGTAGCCCTGCTAAGCGCAGCGCGAGCAGGGAAATTCCCGGATGGCGGCGCGCTGCGCCTTATCCCGGCTACCCATTGCGCCGATACGTAGCCCGGCTAAGCGTAGCGCAAGCCGGGGAAACAGCGGCTTCCTGGTCCAGAAACCGTAGCCCTGCTAAGCGCAGCGCGAGCAGGGAAATTCCCGGATGGCGGCGCGCTGCGCCTTATCCCGGCTACCCATTGCGCCGATACGTAGCCCGGCTAAGCGTAGCGCAAGCCGGGGAAACAGCGGCTTCCTGGTCCAGAAACCGTAGCCCTGCTAAGCGCAGCGCGAGCAGGGAAATTCCCGGATGGCGGCGCGCTGCGCCTTATCCCGGCTACCCATTGCGCCGATACGTAGCCCGGCTAAGCGTCGCGCAAGCCGGGGAAACAGCGGCTTCCTGGTCCAGAAACCGTAGCCCTGCTAAGCGCAGCGCGAGCAGGGAAATTCCCGGATGGCGGCGCGCTGCGCCTTATCCCGGCTACCCATTGCGCCGATACGTAGCCCGGCTAAGCGTAGCGCAAGCCGGGGAAACAGCGGCTTCCTGGTCCAGAAACCGTAGCCCTGCTAAGCGCAGCGCGAGCAGGGAAATTCCCGGATGGCGGCGCGCTGCGCCTTATCCCGGCTACCCATTGCGCCGATACGTAGCCCGGCTAAGCGTCGCGCAAGCCGGGGAAACAGCGGCTTCCTGGTCCAGAAACCGTAGCCCTGCTAAGCGCAGCGCGAGCAGGGAAATTCCCGGATGGCGGCGCGCTGCGCCTTATCCCGGCTACCCATTGCGCCGATACGTAGCCCGGCTAAGCGTAGCGCAAGCCGGGGAAATAGCAGCATCCTGGTCCATAAACCGTAGCCCGGCTAAGCGTAGCGCAAGCCGGGGAAATAGCGGCTTCTTAGCCCAGCACCGCGGTGCCCAGACGACAGGTGCAGCAGCGCCGCCCCTTCTCGTCATACACCACTATCTCCCAGCTCTGGCTCTGGCGGCCAAGATGCAGCGGTCGGCATTCGCCGCGCACTTTCCCGCTGGAGACCGGACGATGGTGGGTAGCGTTAAGCTCGGTGCCCACCACGCACTGCCCTTCTTCGGTCATCAGCCAACCGGCCATCGAGCCCAGCGTCTCCGCCAGCGCCGCGGAGGCGCCGCCGTGCAGCAGGCCAAACGGCTGATGGGTGCGCGCATCCACCGGCATCTCCGCCTCCAGCAGCCCCGCTTCCAGTCGGGTGTAGATGATGCCAAGATGCGCCACCATGGTGTTTTCGCTGCTGGCGTTCAGCGCCGCCAGCGTGAGCTCTCGCTTCCAGGCCATTTACGCCCCCAGCGTCGAGCCGCCATCAACCACAATATCCTGCAGCGTAATATGGCTGGCGTGAGAAGAGGCGAGGAACAGAATGGTATTGGCGATCTCCTGCGGGCGGGCGATTTTGCCCAGCGGGATGCCGAGCTTAAACTGCTCGCCGAAGCCGCGGATCCGCTGCTGTTCAGCATCGTCATTGACCCACAGGGTACGTTGCATATCGGTGTCGGTGGAGCCCGGCGATACCAGGTTGCAGCGCACGCCGCTGCCTGCCAGCTCAAGGCCAACGGTTAACGCCAGGCTTTTCAGCGCCGCTTTCGAGGCGCCATAGGCGCTCATGCCGATACGCGGCGTATGCGCGGCATCGGAGGCGACGGTGACGATCGCCCCGCCCCGCTGACGGCGGAACTGGGCCATCGTCTGCTGAAACAGATTAAACGCGCCGCCAACGTTCACCGCGAAAGTCTGCTGCCAGTCCTCCGCGCTCAATTGATCGGTCGCCCCCATGCGCAGGATCCCGGCGGCGTTCACCAGCACGTCCAGTCGTTCGATGTTGTTGAGCAGCCGCGCGCACACGTCGCGTACCTGGTCGGCATCGGCGACGTCGAGCATTTCGGTGGCAAACGGGTAGCCTGCGCCGGCAAAGGCAAGGTCGAAACCGGTGACGTTAGCCCCGGCCTCGACGAAAGCCAGCGCGGTGGCATAGCCAATCCCTTTACCTGCGCCGGTCACCCACACGGTCTGGCCGTGGAAATCCAGCGCCGCCATTATTTCACCTCACGGGAGAGCAGCGCCCACCAGGCGTCGATGGTCGGGTTCTTCGCCAGCATCACGAAGTCGATATCGCCGTGCACTTTGCGCCAGCGGGCGGCCAGGGCCATCATCCGCACCGAATCCAGACCGTAGTCGATCAGATTTTCATCATCCAGCGGTTCGTCGGATTCGTCGAGCAGCGGCAGGATCAGCGCGCGCAGCGCCGCTTTGGAGGCCGGCAGCGGCAGCAGCTCTTCGGTCATCACCACGCGGCCGGAGCGGCCGGCGACGTATTTCAGCGCCATCAGGTGCTCTTCACGGCTGAAGTCCGCCAGGGCGTCGGCGACAAAGAACGGTTTGATATCGCGCATGAAAGCATCGGTGGCGGTGGTCATGCAGCCGATATGAGCATAAACGCCGGTGATGATCAGCTGGTCGCGGCCGGCCTCTTTCAACATCTCCTCCAGCGGCGAGCGATGAAATGCGCTGTAACGCCATTTCACCAGCACGGTATCGTCTTCATCCGGCGCCAGCGCGGCAATCACCTGCTGCTGCTCCGGCGAGCGGGTCAGGCCCGGCCCCCACATATCATTCAGCAACGCCCGATCTTCATCACTCTGCTCTTTCGGCTGGGCGGTGTAGTACACCGGAATGCCGTTCTGTTTGCAGAAGTCGCGCAGGGCGGCGATATTGGCCACCACTTTCTCCATCATCGCGCTGTTTTCGCCCCAGAAGTTGAGGAAATACTCCTGCATATCGTGGATCAGCAGCGCGGCGCGCGACGGCTCAAAGGCCCAGTTGACTTTGTTCGCCGGGATATCGCTGGCTTCCGGCAGCGCATATGCCTGTAATTTAGGGATTGCCATTCTCTGTTCTCCTTCAGCCCAGCTTGCCTTCGGCCAGCCACTGACGTAATTGTTTTTTATCGACTTTGCCCACCGGCGTCAGCGGCAGCGCGGCAACGCACTCCACGCGATCCGGCAGTTTAAATTCAGCCACCCCCTGCTCGCGCAGGAAGCGGCGCACCGCGACGGCGCGCAGCGGCGAGGTCACCACCAGATAAGCGCAGCTTTTCTCGCCCAGCAGGTTGTCTTCGATGCTGACCAGCGCGGCGTGGATCACCGCCTCATGGCGCAGCAGCAGGTTTTCGATCTCTTCAGCGGCGATCTTCTCGCCGCCGCGGTTGATCTGATCTTTTTCCCGGCCCTGGACGGTGATATACCCGTCTTCATCGATCGAAATCAGATCGCCGGAGCAGTAAAACCCGTCAGCGTCAAAGGCTTCTGCGTTATGCTGCGGGCTGTTGTAGTAGCCGCGGAAGGTGTACGGCCCGCGGGTCATCAGGCGGCCCACTTCGCCGCGCGGCAGCGGGTTGCCATCGGCATCCGCTACCCACACTTCATCGTCCGGGCACATCGGGCAGCCCTGGGTATGGATGATCCGCTCCGGGCTGTCGTTAAGGCGGGTGTAATTCACCAGCCCCTCCGCCATGCCGAACACCTGCTGCAGCTGGCAGCCGATTTCCGCCGGAATGCGCGCGGCGAGGGTCGCCGACAGGCGCGCGCCGCCGACCTGCAGCAGCTCCAGCGATTGCAGTTGCGCATTGCTGCCCCATTCATGGATCGCCTGCAGCCACAGGCTGACCGCCGGCGGCACCAGCGAGGCAACGTTGATCTGATGTTGTTCAATCAGCGGGAAACAGAGGGTGGCGCTCGGGTCGGCGGCGAGGATCACCCGCCCGCCGGCGAGGAAGACGCCGAGCGAACCCGGGGAACTCATCGCATAGTTATGCGCCGCCGGCAGCGCGTTGAGGTAGCGCGTCTCCGCGTTGATCCCGCAGATCTCGTTGCTGCGGCGGATGCTGTAGTCGTAATCGTTATGGGTGCGCGGGATCAGCTTCGGCGTCCCGGTGCTGCCGCCGGAGAGCTGGAAAAAGGCCACTTCGTCGGCAGGGGTTGGATTGGCGACAAAGTTATCCGCCGGGCGGTTAATCTCCGTCGCCAGATCGCGCTCGCCGCCGTCGTTACGCAACAGTGCGACGCGCAGGGAAGGATGCTCAGCGATAAACGCATGGAGGAAGCTATCGTCAGCAAACAGCGCGTGCTCGCGATCGGCAATCAGCAGCGCCGGTTTAATCTGCGCGGCGTAGGCGTTAAGCTCGCTGCGCTGATGGCTGAACAGCGCGTTCACTGGCGCGACGCCGATGCGCAGCAGCGCAAAGAAGGTGATGTAAAACTCGGCGACGTTGCCCAACTGCACCAGCGCGGTTTCCCCGCGCTTCAGTCCCTGGCGCTGCAGCGAGCAGGCAAGGTTGTCCACCAGCTGATTAAACTGGCGGTAGCTAATCTGCCGTTCGCCATCGATAATCGCCACGGCGTCGTTTTCCGCGTGACGGGTGATCAGATTGGTTAACGGCAGATCCTGCCAGTAGCCTTTTTGACGATAGCGGGCCGCGAACGCATCCGGCCAACGGGTAAATGCAATCATCCTTGCCTCTTAATTCAAGCCAAATACGTTAAGCATGGTGGTCAGTTTGACGCCGGTTTCGCGCCATTCGCCCAGCGGCGAGGAGGCCGGAACGATTCCCGCGCCGGCAAACAGGCGCAGCGTACGCTGCTGCAGACGCGCGCAGCGGATGGTCACCACCCATTCGCCGTTGCCTTCATCGTCACACCAGCCGACGATGCCGCCGAACAGCTGACGGTCGAAGGGTTCCAGTTCGGCAATCAGGCGCTTCGCCGCCTGGTGTGGGAAGCCGCTCAGCGCCGGGGTCGGGTGCAGCAGACAGGCCAGCGACATGGCGTTTTCTTGCGCCAGCGCGGTGCCTTCGATTGGTGTTGCCAGGTGCCAGAGCGTTGGGGTGGTAATCAACTGCGGCGATGCCGGCAGCGACAGCTGGCTGCTGCGCGGGCCCAGCACGCTCTTCATCGCCTGGGTCACCAGCTCGTGCTCGTGGCGATCTTTGCCGGATGCCAGCAGCCTGTTGCCCGCTTCCCGGTCCAGCACATCGTCCGGTTGACGACGGGCGGAGCCAGCCAGCGGCAATGAGCTGAAGCGCGGCCCGTCTTTACGCAGCAGCAGCTCCGGGCTGGCGCCCAGCAGCACGCCGCCGTCGGAGAGCGGCACGTGGAAGTTAAAGCTCGCCGGGTTCTGGGCGATCAGTCGCTCCATCAGCGCGCCGCTATCGACGCGGTCGCGGGTGGTAATATCGATAAGCCTTGAGAGCACCACCTTGTCCACTTCCGGGGTGGCGGTCAGCGCGGCAGCGCGTTCCACCATGGCTAAAAACGCGTCCTGCTCCGGGATCTCCCGGCGCTCCACCACTTCCATTGTCTCCAGCGGCGCGGCGTAGCGGGCGGAACGCTGTTTTTCCGGGCGGGAGAACGCTTCCCAGCGCTCGGGGATATAGAGCTCGGAAGGCTGACAGGTGTCGAACGGGATAGCCCCCACCATCACCGGCTTGCGGATCCCCGCCGCGCGGGCGTCGGCAAAAGCGGCGGCCAGCTGCTGCTGGAACTCACCGTTCAGCGCATCGCCGCCGACAGCGGGCTGTGAGAAGCGGCGGAAGCAGCCGGAGGTGCTAAAACTGCGGTACGGCGACATAAAGAAGAAGCTGTCCGGAGACAGGGTCTGGGTGTGTTTCTGTACATCCTCAGCCAGTGACGTTTCCATATCATCCTCCAAAAACGATAAATATATTACGAATAATTATCATTTGTATTTTGGTTGGCTAACCTAAAAGGTATTGTCCGCCATGTCAACCGCGTTACGTCATTGCGCGCCACTTTGGCTTGCATCCTGCTGACGCAAAGTTGAAAATGAGACGCATTTATTACCTTTCGAATCAGGATGCGATGACGTGAACTTCTTTTCTTTCTGCCGCCGCGGTGCGCTGACCGGCATGCTGTTGCTTTTAGGAATTACCTCAGCCCAGGCGGCGGACTGGCCGCGCCAGGTCACCGACAGCTACGGGACACACACCCTGCCGAGCCAGCCGCTGCGCATTGTCTCCACCAGCGTGACCCTCACCGGCTCGCTGCTGGCGATTGACGCCCCGGTGGTCGCCAGCGGCGCGACCACGCCGAACAACCGCGTCGCCGATAGTCAGGGCTTTCTGCGTCAGTGGAGCGAGGTCGCCAAAGCCCGCAAGCTGGCACGGCTGTACATCGGCGAACCAAGCGCGGAAGCGGTGGCCGCCCAGATGCCGGATCTGATCCTGGTGAGCGCCACCGGCGGCGACTCTGCCCTGCCGCTGTACGATCAGCTCAAAACGATCGCCCCGACGCTGGTCATCAACTATGACGATAAAAGC
This sequence comes from Klebsiella sp. PK18, assembly GCF_057784655.1. Classification (NCBI taxonomy): domain Bacteria; kingdom Pseudomonadati; phylum Pseudomonadota; class Gammaproteobacteria; order Enterobacterales; family Enterobacteriaceae; genus Klebsiella; species Klebsiella sp. PK18. The sequence continues at coordinate 4,006,083 of NZ_CM173493.1, forward strand.
TGGCAAACCTTGCTCACCCAACTGGGGCAGATCACCGGCCATGAGCAGCAGGCCAGCGCGCGCATTGCCGACTTCAATAAACAGCTCGTTTCGTTAAAAGAAAAAATGAAACTGCCGCCGCAGCCGGTGACCGCCCTGGTCTATACCGCCGCCGCGCACAGCGCCAATATCTGGACGCCGGCATCGGCCCAGGGGCAGATGCTCGAACAGCTGGGCTTTAGCCTGGCGACGCTGCCGGGCGGCCTGCCCGCCAGCCATAGCCAGGGTAAACGCCACGATATCGTGCAGCTGGGCGGGGAGAACCTCGCGGCCGGTCTGAACGGCCAGAGCCTGTTCCTGTTCGCCGGCGACCAGAAAGATGCGGATGCCATCTACGCCAACCCGCTGCTGGCGCATCTCCCGGCGGTCGCAGGCAAACGCGTCTACCCGCTGGGCACCGAGTCCTTCCGTCTTGACTACTACAGCGCCCTGCTGGTGCTCCAGCGTCTCTCCAGCCTGTTCGGCTAACGCGGGCCGTGCCATCAGGACGGGTACGTAACCTGAACTCTTTGCCGGGCGGCGCTCCGCTTGCCCGGCCTACAATACCCGAGACCGTAGGCCCGGTAAGGCGCAGCCGCCACCGGGCATCAGGACGGGAACGCGGCCTGAACTCTTTGCCGGGCGGCGCTGCGCTTGCCCGGCCTACAATGCCAGAGTCCCCCAGGCCAGACCGTAGGCCCGGTAAGGCGCAGCCGCCACCGGGCATCAGGACGGGTACGCAACCTGAACTCTTTGCCGGGCGACGCGGCGCTTGCACCGGCCTACAATGCCCGAGACTGTAGGCCCGGTAAGGCGTAGCCGCCACCGGGCAATCGCACCCTACTTAACTTTCGTTGACGATTTCCGGGCGCTGGAAACGGCGCAGCTCGCGTAGCAGCCCCACCAACAGCACGCCGACGAGGGCCAGCGCCCAGCCGCTGGCGCTGGCGGATGCCGCCGGGGTCATCACCGCCCCTAATCCGCCGAGCAGCGCCGCGCCGATGGCGTCGCCGGTGACGTTTTGCGCGGTCCACAGACCATTAATCCGCCCAAGCATATTTTCCGGCGTCTGGGTCTGGATCAGGGTGTACTGCAGCAGCGAGCTAATAGCGCTCAGCCAGCCAAACAGCGCCAGGCACAGCGCGCCCAACGCCCAGTGCGGCATCAGGCTGAACAGCGCAATGGCGACAAACGATCCCACCGTGGTCGCCAGCATCAGCGCACCCGGCCGCACCGTCTGGGCCAGTTGGCCGCTGGTCAACGCCCCCAGCGCCGCACCGAGCGGAATAGCGGCGTACAGCAGGCCAATCTGTCCGGCCGACATCTGCCAGCTCCCGGCCAGCGCCGGATAGAGCACCCGCACCGCGCTGGCCATGGTCAGCAGACCGCCAAGCAGCGCAATCCCGCCGATAAGCGGGCTCTGACAGAGGAAGGTCAGCCCCGCCAGCAGAGATCGCAGCGGATGCTCGCGCGGCTGCGGAGGCGGCGGCAGCTGCGGCAGACGCAGCAGGGTTAAGGTGGTGATAAAGGTCCCCGCCGCCGCCAGGCCGAAGTTCCAGGCCACGCCGCCGGTGGCCAGCAGCAGGCCACCGATCATCGGCGAAATCACCGAGCCAAGGCGCACCGTCAACATGGTGATGGCCCCGGCCTGCATCAGGTTTTCCCGCCCCACCAGCGCCGGGGTCGCCGCCAGCAGCGCGGTCACCCCCAACGAGGCGAAGAACCCGTCCCAGATCCCCAGCAGGTAGATCGCCGCCAGCGACGGCTCCGGCAGCAGGGCGTTCAGACACAGACCGACAAAGCCCACGCCGCAGGTGCCGCGCGCCAGCAGGATCAGGCGTTTACGTTCATAGCGGTCAGCCAGCACGCCCCCCACCATCAGACCAACAAACATCGACGCACCGGTCAGCGTCACCGACAGCCCGACCTGCCAGGTCGAATGGGTCATCATCTGGATCTGGACCGGAATGGCCACGCCCAGCAGGCCAAGCGACAGAATAGAGATAAAGCGAGCGATAAAAACGGCGCGAAACGCCGGGTGAGTTTTCAGCAGGCTGAGATTGAGCAGCCAGGATTGTCGGTTCATTACAGCGCCTTGTCGTTATTTTTAATACCCTTTTTACTGTGGGTCATGCTACCATAGCTGAATAAAATCGATAACGATAATTACTATCATTATCATATCAGGGATGTCAGTTATGTCGTTTTCTACGACCGCGGTACGCTCTGTCGCCGTGCCCGGATTGTTGCTATTACTCGCCTTAGCCGCCGCGCTTAGCCTGACCATCGGCGCCAAATCGTTGCCGATCGGCACGGTATTCACCGCCTTCAGCGGAACCTGTCAAAGCGCCGACTGCACCATCGTGCTGGACGCGCGCCTGCCGCGTACCCTGGCCGGTCTGCTGGCCGGCGTCGCCCTCGGTCTCGCCGGCGCGCTGATGCAGACGCTCACCCGCAACCCGCTGGCCGACCCCGGCCTGCTGGGGGTCAACTCCGGCGCCAGCTTCGCCATCGTCCTCGGCGCGGCGCTGTTCGGGATCACCTCCCCGCAGGAGCAACTGCTGCTGGCGTTTTGCGGCGCGCTCTGCGCCTCGCTGCTGGTGGCCTTTACCGGCAGTCAGGGCGGCGGCCAGCTGAGCCCGGTGCGCCTCACCCTCGCCGGGGTCGCCCTTGCGGCGGTGCTGGAGGGGCTGTCCAACGGCATCGCCCTGCTCAACCCGGACGTCTACGATCAGCTGCGCTTCTGGCAGGCCGGTTCGCTGGATATCCGCACCCTGCAGACGCTGAAAATTGTCCTGCTGCCGGTGGTGATAGCGGGGATCGCCGCCCTGCTGCTGAGCCGGGCGCTTAACAGCCTGAGCCTCGGCAACGATACCGCCACCGCCCTCGGCAGCCGCGTCGCCCGCACCCAGCTGATCGGCCTGATCGTCATCACCGTCCTGTGCGGCAGCGCCACCGCCGTCGTCGGCCCCATCGCCTTTATCGGCCTGATGATGCCGCATATGGCGCGCTGGCTGGTGGGGGCCGATCATCGCTGGTCGCTGCCGGTCACCCTGCTCGCCACCCCGGCCCTGCTGCTGTTTGCCGACGTGATTGGCCGCCTGCTGGTGCCCGGCGAACTGCGGGTATCGGTGGTGAGCGCCTTTCTCGGCGCGCCGGTGCTGATCTGGCTGGTGCGCCGTCAGCCGCGGGGAGGTGGCCTGTGATTGCCCCGTCCCGCCGCCTGATAGCCAGTTGCCTGGTGCTGATGGCCGCCAGCCTGCTGATTTCCCTGCTCGGGCTGACGCAAGGCCCGGTGCCCCTGACGATTGACCAGGTGTTCTCGGCGCTGTTCGGCGATGCGCCGCGCAACGTCGCGATGGTGGTGAACGAATGGCGGCTGCCGCGGGTGTTAATGGCGCTGCTCATCGGCGCCGCGCTCGGCGTCAGCGGCGCCATTTTCCAGTCGCTGACCCGCAACCCGCTCGGCAGCCCGGACGTGATGGGCTTTAACACCGGCGCCTGGAGCGGCGTGCTGGTGGCGATGGTCCTCTTCGGCCAGAACCTGACGGCGATTGCCCTGGCGGCGATGGCCGGCGGGGTGCTGACCTCGCTGGTGGTCTGGCTGCTGGCCTGGCGCAACGGGATCGAGACCTTCCGCCTGATCATTATCGGCATCGGCGTGCGCGCCATGCTGGTGGCATTCAACACCTGGCTGCTGCTGCGCGCCTCGCTGGAGACCGCCCTTTCTGCGGGCCTGTGGAACGCCGGATCGCTTAACGGCCTGACCTGGGGTAAAACCTGGCCGTCGGCGCCGCTGATCCTGTTGATGCTGGTGGGCAGCGCCCTGCTGGTTCGCCGGATGCGACTGCTGGAGATGGGCGACGATACCGCCTGCGCGCTGGGTGTGCAGGTCGAGCGTTCGCGCCTGCTGCTGATGCTGGTGGCGGTGGTGCTCACCGCCGCCTCAACGGCGCTGGCCGGGCCGATCTCATTTATTGCGCTGGTGGCACCGCATATCGCCCGCCGCCTGAGCGGCACGGCCCGCTGGGGACTGACCCAATCGGCCCTGTGCGGCGCGCTGCTGCTGGCGCTGGCCGATTACGGCGCCCAGCGGCTGTTTATGCCGTGGCAGCTGCCGGTTGGCGTGTTAACCGTCAGCCTCGGCGGTATTTACCTTATTGCATTGTTGATTCAGGAGTCCCGCAAAAAATGAGTGCTGTCCCCTCCCGTTTGCGCGGCGAGCAGTTAACCCTGGCCTACGGTAACAAGACCATCGCCGAGTCGCTGAACGTGACCATCCCTGACGGCCACTTCACCGCCATTATCGGCCCCAACGGCTGCGGCAAGTCGACGCTGTTGCGCACCCTCAGTCGCCTGATGACGCCGGCCAGCGGCCACGTCTGGCTCGACGGCGCGCAGATCCAGCAGTACGCCAGTAAAGAGGTTGCCCGCCGCATCGGGCTGCTGGCGCAGAATGCCACCACTCCTGGCGATATCACGGTGCAGGAGCTGGTGGCCCGCGGGCGCTATCCGCACCAGCCGCTGTTTACCCGCTGGCGCAAAGAAGATGAAGAGGCGGTGAACAAGGCGATGCGGGCGACCGGGATCAGCGATCTGGCGCTGCAGAGCGTCGACACGCTTTCCGGCGGCCAGCGGCAGCGGGCGTGGATTGCGATGGTGCTGGCCCAGGAGACGGCGATTATGCTGCTGGATGAGCCAACCACCTGGCTGGACATCAGCCATCAGATCGACCTGCTGGAGCTATTGAGTGAGCTGAATCGCGAGAAGGGCTATACCCTGGCGGCGGTGCTGCACGATCTTAATCAGGCCTGCCGCTACGCCACCCACCTGATCGCCCTGCGCGACGGCAAGATCGTCGCCGAGGGGGCGCCGAAGGAGATCGTCACCGCCGATCTGATTGAACGGATTTACGGCCTGCGCTGCACGATCATTGAGGATCCGGTGGCGCATACGCCGCTGGTGGTCCCGCTGGGCCGCCGGTAATCTCCTCTTTCGCCGGCTTGCGCTACGCTGAGCCGGGCTACCTGCTGTAGCCCGAACTCAACCGTTACCCCAGAATCTCCCTGACCACCGGGCCGATGGCTTCAAAGGCCTGCGGGGAGATAATGTCGACGTGGGCGCAGTTCTGGCTGAACACCTCCAGTTCCGCCACCCACGGGCCCCATACGACCTGCGGATCCATCCCCGCCTGCCGCGTCTTCTCCGCCACGAAAAGCGTCGCCTTGCCGTCAAACTTCGCGCTGTGGGCGGTGGTTAACAGCCGCACCGCATCGGCATAGTTACCTTCGATAGCGCTGAACAGCTCGCCGGAGGCTTGCCCCTGCTGGGCAGCGAGGAACGCTTCGCGCTCGCGGTCGATCTCCGCCAGTACCTCGGGATCCAGCCCGTTGGCCTCTTTCTCCGCCCAGTTTTGCGTCTCCGGCGGCCAGGTATCCAGCAGGCCGAGGAAGGCCACCGCTTCGCCGCGCTGGCGCAAGCGGGCGGCAATCCCCTGGGCTAAGGTGCCGCCCAGCGAATACCCAAACAGGTAATAAGGGCCGTGCGGCTGCTGCGCCAGCAGCGTGCGCAGATGGTGCTCGCACACCTCGTCGAGGCTGGCGGCGCTGGCCATCGGCCCCTGCGGGCGCGGCGACTGAATACCGGTTATTGACCAGCGCGGGCTGAGATAGCGCGCCAGCACGCTGAACTGCCAGGCGAAGCCGGAGGCCGGATGGAAGCAGAACAGCGTCGGGCCGTCGCTCTCGCGCAGCGGCAGAAGCGTATCCAGCCCCAGGCGCCGGGCCTGCTCATCGCTGAGATCGGCAGCCAGCAGCGCGCTCAGTTTGCCCACCGTCGAGGCCACCATCACCTGCCCCGGGGTCACCTGCCGCGCCAGCTGGCGGCTGAGCTGTGCCGCCAGACGCATCGCCAGCAGAGAATGACCGCCGAGGGCGAAGAAATCGGCGTCGATATCGTTCACCTCGCAGCCCAGCAGCTGGCTGAAGGCCGTGGCGACAAGGGTTTCCATCCCGGGCTCCGGCGGCCGACCGCTGCGCTCCCCGCCGAGGGTCGGCAACGGCAGCGCTTTGCGGTCCAGTTTGCCGTTGGCGCTGAGCGGCAGGTCGGCGAGCTGCATCAGCACCACCGGCACCATATGCGGCGGCAGCTGTTCCGCCAGCCGCGCTTTCAGCGCCGCGGTATCCAGCGGCAGGCCGGAGTCAGAGACCAGATAGCCCACCAGCTGTCGGGCATCGCCGCCGGTCGCCGCCGCCTGATTGAAGACGCAGGCGTGACTCACCGCCTGCGCCACGTCCGGCAGGGCCGACATCACCCGGTCAATCTCGCCAAGCTCGATGCGCTGCCCGCGGATCTTCAGCTGGTCGTCGCTGCGGCCAAGATACTCCACCGCGCCGTTCGTCAGCCAGCGCGCCACGTCGCCGGTGCGATACATCCGCTCACCGGGGGCAAACGGGTCGGCGATAAAGCGGCTGGCGGTGAGGTCCGGACGTCCCAGATAGCCCTGCGCCAGCTGGATGCCGGTGAGATAAAGATCCCCCGCCACCCCCGGCGGCACCGGGCGCATCGCGGCATCGAGAATGCGCAGCCCGGTGTTCCACACCGGCCAGCCAATCGGCACGCTGCTGCCGGTCACCGCCGCCAGCTCAGGCCCGCAGGCCGGATACCAGCTGACGTCCACCGCCGCCTCCGTCGGGCCGTACAGGTTATGCAGCGGCGCGCCGGTTAAGCGCTCCCACTCGCGGCACAATTCCGTCGGCAGCGCTTCGCCGCTGCAGAATACCCGCCGCAACGTGCGGCAGGCAGCGACGCTGTCGGCATCCAGCGAGGCGACAAACGCCGCCAGCATCGACGGCACAAAGTGGGTGGTGGTCACGCCGTAGCGGGCGAAGAACTGCTGCATCGCCTGCGGGTCGCGGTGCGCCTCCGGCTCGGCCATCACCAGTTGCGCGCCGGCGATAAACGGCCACCAGAACTCCCACACCGACACGTCGAAACTGCACGGCGTTTTCTGCGCCACCACGTCGTCGGCAGATAACGGATAGCGATCCTGCATCCACAGCAGGCGGTTGACGATGGCGGTCTGGCCGACCATCACCCCTTTAGGCCGCCCGGTGGAGCCAGAGGTAAAGATGATGTAGGCGGTATGGTCCGGTTTTGACAGCGCCAGCGGCGCGTCATCCCCGGCGGCCAGCGGCTGCTGATAGCAGAGGCTTTCCAGCCCCGGAATATCGCTGAAGCGGGCCAGTTGATCCGCCGAGGTGATCAGCAGCGACGGCCGGGCGTCTTCCAGCATCATCCGCAGGCGGTCGTCCGGGTAGCCGGTGTCCAGCGGCAGCCAGGCGGCCCCCGCTTCGACAATGCCATGCAGCGCCAGGGTCAGGAACACCGAGCGCGGCAGGGCCACCGCCACGCTGTCGCCCGGCTTCACGCCGCGCTGACGCAGCAGCTGCGCGAGCGCCACCACCTGCTGACGCATCTCGCGATAGCTGAACTGCCAGTGGGCGTCCGCCAGCGCCGGGGCATCCGGGGTCTTCCGCGCCTGGTCGGCCACCAGCGCGCTGAGGGTGGTGGCAGGCAGCGGCACAGCGGTATCGTTGACCGCCGCCAGCCGGGCCAGCTCATCGGCGGAGAGCATCTCTGCTTCGCCGCAGCGCAGCGCCGGATCGGCGGCGAACTGCGCCAGCAGCGCGGTCAGTCTCGCCACATGGCGACGGAGCTCGGCTTCGTCGTACCGGGCCTTGTTGGCGAGGATCTCCAGCGACAGCCCGCCGGTCTCATCCGGGAACAGCGCCAGCTCGAGATCGTTGACCGGGCCGGTGGCGAGGGTGTGGGTCACTGCCTGCACACCATCGATATCCAGCTGGTAATCAAAGACTTTGACGTTCAGCACCGGGCCGAACAGCGGTTCGTCCCCTGCCGCTTTGCCGCTGTCGCGAACGATCTGTTCGGCGTCATAGCGCTGATGGCGGCGCATCTTTTTCAACTGAGCGGCGAGGCGCATCGCCAGGTCTGCCAGCGTCTCCTGGGCGTCAATATGCACCGCCAGAGGCAGGACATTGAGCACCGGCCCCGTCGAGGTCAGCGCGGCTGAACCCATCCGGCGCATAAAGATAAAGCCCGCCGCGTAGTCCATCCGGTTGCACAGGCGGCCCAGCCACAGCGTGGTGAGCGCCAGCGCCAGGTCAGCGGGCTGACACTGCGGCGCATGGCCAGCCAGACGGCGGAAGGCGTCGGCGTTCATCTCCAGCTTCATCCGCCAGATATCGCTCCCGGCGGCGCGTCCGCCCAGCGGCGCGGCAGAGAGTGAGGCAGGCGACGGTAACGCCTGGCGCTGAGCCTGCCAGAAGGCTTTATCCCGCTGCCAGGCCTCGCTGCCGGCGTAGCGCTGGTACTCGTCCACCACCTCGGCGAAGGGGGTGAAAGGCGACTCAGGAGTGGCTTCCCCCCGCTGCCAGGCGCGGTAAATGGCGGCGATCTGCCGGGTTATCGCCGGGAAGCTGAAGCCATCCACCAGCAAGTGGTGATAACGCTGATACCAGTACCAGCGGTCGTCGCCGACGCGCAGCAGCTGATGGCACACCAGCGGGTTGCCGCCGTCGACACGCAGATCCTGCGCCAGGTCCGCCTGCATCCGCTCCGTGGCGGCGCGATGCGGATCCGGCGCCGTACGCAGGTCAATGATCGACGGTTCGCCAAAGGTGCGGTCGGCCGCCACCCACTGCCAGACTTCCCCCTCCTCTTCCTCAAAGCGCAGGCTGAGGGTGTCCGCCTGCTGCAGACCGGCGACAATCGCCTTACCCAGCAGCGCCGGGTCGAGCGCGCCCCGCAGTTCAACATAGTGGGCCACGCTCCAGGCGCCTGGCAGAGTGGAGAGGCGCTCGGCCATCCAGATCCCCGGCTGCGCGGCAACCAGCGGTAAACGAGTGGTCATTGTCAGCTCCTTATGACGCATGATGGGCGGGGGTCAGGGTTGACCAGTTGGCCGCCAGCCAGGCGTTGCAGGCCTCGGCCGACTGCGGGGGGCACACCACCGCCCAGCCGGCAGGCAGGTCGCAGTGCGCCGGCCACAGGCTGTACTGCTGCTGATCATTGCGCAGAATGTAAAACTGCCCTTGCGGATTGTCGAAGGGGTTACTGAATTGCATATCAAACTCCTGTCGTAAAGCGCGGTGCTAAGGGTGCGACAGCAGAGGCTACCAGAGCTGGATAAGCCCTGCCGTCAGCCCGCCGCGCCAGCAAAGCGCATCATGCCCGCCGTCAACCTGACGCCAGAAAATCGTCTGCTGTGTCGTAGTGAGTTGCGCCAACAGCGCCTGGTTGGCGCGAAAAATAATCGGTTCACGCTGGCCCGCTTCCAGCCAGATGCGCAGCCCGGCCGCGGACACCTCACCCTGGCGAAGCTGTTCGCCGATAAAGCCCGTCCCGCAGCCATCGCGATGCGGCCACCAGTACGAGCCTGACTGGCTGAGTACGCAGCCAAAGCGCTGCGGCCAGTTGAGGGCGGCGAACATCGCCGCCAGGCCGCCGAAGCTTTGCCCGGCCACCACTGTCCGCTCCGGGCGGTCGCTGAACGGGGCATGGCCGCGGATCAGCGGCAGGAGCTCCTCCTGCACCGCCAGCCAGAAATCGCGGTGACAGGGCAGCTCAACCCCGCGGCGCTGGTTGTCGATCGCATCGATCAGCAGGTAGACCGCCGGCGGCAGACTCCCCTCGTTGGTCAGCGCGGCCAGCGGCGACCACACCGGCATGCTCTCGGCCCAGAACTGGCCGTCGAGCAGGATCGCCAGGGGCCGCGTTTGCGGGTCGACGGCCTCGCCGGTGGTGTAGATCCAGACCCGGCGATGGTTGCCCAGACGCGCGCTGCGCCACTCAAGGCATCGGGCGGGAGGATGCGCCTCATTAAACTGGTCCCAGCCGGGCTGCGCGGGCGCCTGCGGCATCTCCAGGGCCGACACGCCATGGCCGCGTCCGCCCTGCCAGCTGTGCGGGTTCAGCGGATCGGCTATCGCCCGCGGCAGCAGTTTGCGCCAGCCTTCGCGCAGCAGCGCGCGGTCGGGCGCGTCAGCGCTGAACACCTCAGGGGAAAAATCATCGTCACGGTCGGAGGGAATAAAACAGTAGCTACCGCGCCAGGTCGGCGACAGGGTGGTTCGCCAGGACCAGGCGTCGGTCCCGGGCAGACGCGTCAGCGATTGCGGCCGCGCATTCTGATGGTGGTCGGTCACCCCGGTGATATAGAGCCATACCCGACGGCGCGGAGAGTGCGTTTCATCCCCCGCCGGATCCCGCCACCAGAACGTCACCTCGATGGCGTCATCCACTGCGCGGCACTGCGGCCCCTGCAGGGTTTGCCACCACTCCTCGCTTCCTGTCCTTAACATTCTGTCATTAACCCTATGTATAGCGTGACTTTTTTAATTAATTGTAATTCTTTATTGATAATATTATTGATAACTATTTGCATTTGCAATAGCGTATTAGCGCGCCGTGGGAAGCGCGTCTTTCACAAAACATGTCGAAGAGAGCTTATTCAGTTAGCGACGGAGTGCCTTTGCCCTCTTCCGGCAACATTTATGCCGCCTCCCCTCCCGGTGGGAAGGGGCGTTTGGGGAACGTGGCGACTAAAGAGCAGGAATAACAATGAATAACAGGATCAAATCCCTGGCCTTGCTGGTCAATCTGGGAATTTACGGGGTTGCTTTTCCGTTAAGCGCAGCGGAAACCGCCACCGACGATAAAAACAGCGCTGCTGAAGAGACCATGGTGGTCACCGCCGCCGAGCAGAATCTGCAGGCGCCGGGCGTCTCCACCATCACCGCCGATGAGATCCGCAAACGCCCGCCGGCGCGCGACGTCTCGGAGATCATTCGCACCATGCCGGGGGTCAACCTGACCGGCAACTCCACCAGCGGCCAGCGCGGCAATAACCGCCAGATTGATATCCGCGGCATGGGTCCGGAAAACACCCTGATCCTGATCGATGGCAAGCCGGTCACCAGCCGCAATTCCGTGCGCCTTGGCTGGCGCGGCGAGCGCGACACCCGCGGCGACACCAGCTGGGTGCCGCCGGAGATGATCGAACGCATCGAAGTAATTCGCGGCCCGGCCGCCGCCCGCTACGGCAACGGCGCCGCCGGCGGGGTGGTGAATATCATCACCAAAAAAACCGGCGATGAGTGGCACGGCTCATGGAACACCTATATGAACGCCCCGGAGCACAAGGATGAAGGCTCCACCAAACGCACTAACTTCAGCCTCAGCGGCCCGCTGGGCGGCGATTTCAGCTTCCGTCTGTTCGGTAACCTCGACAAAACGCAGGCCGACGCCTGGGATATCAACCAGGGTCATCAGTCCGAACGTACCGGGATCTATGCCGACACCCTGCCTGCAGGGCGCGAAGGGGTACAAAATAAAAACATCGATGGTCTGGTGCGCTGGGAATTCGCCCCGATGCAGTCGCTGGAGTTTGAAGCCGGCTACAGCCGCCAGGGCAACCTCTACGCCGGCGACACTCAGAACACCAACACCAACGACCTGGTGAAAGAGAACTACGGTAAAGAGACCAACCGTCTGTATCGCAACACCTACTCGGTCACCTGGAACGGCGCCTGGGACAACGGGGTGACCACCAGCAACTGGGCGCAGTACGAGCGCACCCGCAACTCGCGCAAAGGCGAAGGCCTGGCCGGGGGCACCGAGGGGATCTTTAACAGTAATCAGTTCTCGGATATCGATCTGTCGGATGTGATGCTGCACAGTGAAGTCAGCATCCCGTTCGACTATCTGGTTAATCAGAACCTGACGCTGGGCAGCGAGTGGAACCAGCAGCGGATGAAGGATAACGCCTCCAACACCCAGGCGCTGTCGGGCGGCAGCATCCCGGGCTACGACAGCACTGGCCGCAGCCCGTACTCGCAGGCGGAAATCTTCTCGCTGTTCGCTGAGAACAACATGGAGCTGACCGACACCACCATGCTAACCCCGGCGCTGCGTTTCGATCATCACAGCATCGTCGGCAACAACTGGAGCCCGTCCCTCAACCTGTCGCAGGGCCTGTGGGACGACTTCACGCTGAAGATGGGTATCGCTCGCGCCTATAAAGCGCCGAGCCTGTATCAGACCAACCCGAACTACATTCTCTACAGCAAAGGCCAGGGTTGCTACGCCAGTAAATCCGGCTGCTATCTGCAGGGTAACGACGACTTAAAAGCCGAGACCAGCATCAACAAAGAGATTGGCCTCGAGTTTAAACGCGACGGTTGGCTGGCGGGCGTCACCTGGTTCCGCAACGACTACCGCAACAAGATTGAAGCGGGCTATGCCCCGGTCTATACCAACGGCAGCGGCACCGACCTCTACCAATGGGAAAACGTACCAAAAGCGGTGGTGGAAGGCCTGGAAGGGACGTTGAACGTGCCGGTGAGCGAGACCGTCAACTGGACCAACAACATCACCTATATGCTGCAGAGTAAGAACAAAGAGACCGGCGATCGTCTGTCGATTATCCCGGAATATACGCTGAACTCTACGCTGAGCTGGCAGGTACGCGATGACGTTTCGCTGCAGTCGACCTTCACCTGGTACGGCAAGCAGGAGCCGAAGAAGTACAACTACAAGGGTCAACCGGTTACCGGCAGCGAGAAGAACGAGGTCAGCCCCTACAGCATCCTCGGCCTGAGCGCGACCTGGGACGTCACCAAATACGTCAGTCTGACCGGCGGCGTGGATAACGTCTTCGACAAGCGTCACTGGCGCGCGGGCAACGCCCAGACCACCGGGGGCACCACCGGCTATATGTATGGCGCCGGTGCCGAGACCTATAACGAATCGGGCCGCACCTGGTATATGAGCGTCAACACCCACTTCTGATAGCGGCTTCTCCCTCCCCCGCCCTTGCAGGATAAAGGGCGGGGACAACCGCGGTAACCTTGTCCTATGCGCATCCATCACGCCACGCTGCCGCTGGCCGGCTATACGCTGCAGCAGATCGACTTCGACCCGGCGACTTTCCAGCCTGAAGATCTGTTCTGGCTGCCCTATCACGCCAGTCTGAGCGGCTGGGGCCGCAAGCGGCAGGCGGAGCACCTGGCCGGACGCATCGCCGCGGTGTACGCCCTGCGCGAGGTGGGGGAGAAACAGCCTCCCGCCATCGGCGACCAGCGCCAGCCGCTGTGGCCCACGCCCTGGTTCGGTAGCATCAGCCACTGCGCCCAGCGCGCGCTGGCGGTGATCGCCGATCGGCCGGTGGGCGTCGATATTGAGCGCCGGTTTACCCCCCAGATGGCGGCGGAGCTGGAGGACAGCATTATCAGTCCGGCGGAAAAAACAGCGCTGCTGCGCAGCGGCCTGCCCTTCCCGCTGGCGCTGACGCTGGCGTTTTCGGCAAAAGAGAGTGGGTTTAAGGCGACGCCTGCGGCAAATCAGCGCGCGCTGGGGTTCGCCGATTTTCAGATCTTGGACATAACGGCAAGCACCTTAGCGCTTGAGTTTGCGGAGCAACGCTATCCCTTGCACTGGATAGCGTCGGAGGAGCAGGTCATCACGCTTTGCGCATTGCAGCAGTAAACGCCCGCGCTTCACGCGACGGGCGTTCAGTCCATCAGCCCCGTTTTTGCACCAGGGCAACGATGGCGGCGGCATCAAACCCGTGGTACTGGCGCATCCAGCCGCGATCGGCGGCGGCGGCGTACTCCCCGTCCGGGATCCCCAACCGCTGCAGGGCAATGCCCCCCCCCGCTTCCGCCAGCACCTCCGCCACCAGGCTACCCAACCCGCCGTTGACGTTATGCTCTTCGACGGTGATCACTGAGCCGCACGGCCGGAGCGCCGCCAGCAGCGCCGCGGTATCGCAGGGGCGGATCGACGGCACGCTGACCACTTTCGCCTGGATACCGAGGTCGGCAAGCTGCTGCGCCGCCTCCACCACTTCATGCACCGTCGAACCGGTGGCCACCAGCGCGACGTCCTCGCCTTCGCGCAGGGTCAACACGGCGCCGGGAACAAAGCGATACGACTCGTCAAGCAGCTCCGGCAGCGCCTTGCCATCGAGACGAATATAGACCGGGCCCTGATAAGCAAGAGCATAGTCGATGATCTGCCGACATTCGCGCGGCGTGGAGGGGGCGAAGATCTGGATATTGCCAAAGCCGCGCATCACCGCCAGATCGTCAATGGCATGGTGGGTGCTGGCCAGCGGGCCGTAGCTGGCTCCGGCGTTAAGGCCGAACAGCTTGACGTTGGTGTTGTTGTAGCAGACATCCACTTTGATTTGCTCATTGGCCCGCGAGATAAGAAACGGCGCGGCGTTACAGGTCACCGCCACTTTGCCGCCCAGCGCCAGACCGGCGGCGGTGCCGACCATGCTCTGCTCAGCGATGCCGACGTTCACCAGCCGACCGGGAAACTGCTTAATAAAGGGGGCGATTTTAGCCGTCGACGTGGAGTCGGCCACCACCGGCACCAGATCGACACCGCTTTCCACGGCGGCGATAAAGGCCTCGACCATGACGTTAGCCAGGTGTTCTGTATTACTCATCTTTCAGTTCCTCCAGCGCCAGAGCGATCTCTTCGCCTTTCGGCACCCGGTGGTGCCACTCCGGGCGCCCCTGGATAAAGGAGATCCCCGCGCCTTTCGTGGTGTTGGCAATAATAACGTTCGGTTTACCGTTCTGCTGTAGCCCCTCGATGGCCGCGACCACCGAGGCCATGTCGTTACCCTGGCATTCGCTGACTTCCATACCGAACGCGCGCCATTTATCGGCCAGCGGATCGGTATTCATGATTTCGCGCGTCGGCCCGGCCAGCTGGAGGTTGTTCTTATCATTAATAATGACCAGGTTATCCAGACCGTAGTGCGCCGCCGCCAGGGCGGCTTCCCAGTTGCTCCCCTCCGCCAGCTCGCCGTCGCCAGTGATCAAAAAAATGCGGCGGGTGCTGTTGCTTTTCTTCGCGGCCAGCGCCAGCCCCACCGCAACAGGCAAACCGTGACCCAGCGCGCCGGTGTTGAGCTCGATGCCCGGCGTTTTCTGCCGCACCGGGTGGCCGGGGAGATGGGAGTTGGCATGCTGGTAGGTCTCCAGCCACTCGACCGGGAAGAATCCCGCTTCCGCCAGGACGCAGTAGTAGCAGCCCACCGCATGGCCTTTCGACTGGATGTAGATATCGCGCTGCGGGTCGTCGAGCCGGTCCGGCGCGACGTTAAGGACGCGGAAATAGAGCGCGGTTAACAGTTCGACCTGCGAAAGGTCAGCCCCGGTGTGGCCGCCGGCCGGACTATTGGCGTTTAAGCGCACAATATGGCGCCGCACCACGCGGGCTTTACGCTCCAGCGTCTGAATATCATATCTGTAGGGATTCATTTCACACCTCTGAATTTATTTTCAGCATGGAATATTTATTCCAGCAAGGACTAAAAAAACCAGATATCCCCATGCCGGGTGGTAAGCCTTCTGCCACAGCGCCCTACTCAGGAACATTCTGCCTCCCGCTCCGGGCGAAGCCCGGATAAACACATTGACTCGAAATCGCCTTGAATATATATTCAATAATGATTCTTTATTCGATTATGGCCTGGCTGTTTTGTTTTTGTCCATAGTCGATTTTGAGGATTGGCAAAAGTTAGACGCCTGTCACACTTAAGTCTGATTTTTTTTCGCGTATGATAAAAGTCACTACGATAATGGCTGCAGCTAACCGCCTGAAGAAAGGCGATAAATGATTTTCGAGGATTAATATGGCTAAGCAGGATGAACAACGGCTATTGGTTAAGATTGCCACGCTTTACTATCTGGAAGGACGAAAGCAGTCTGATATCGCCCAACTTCTCTCGCTGTCTCAGTCATTTGTCTCCCGCGCCATTACCCGCTGCCAGAAAGAAGGCGTCGTCAAGATCAGCGTCGTTCAGCCGTCCAACATCTTTCTGAAGCTCGAAAAAGGGCTTGAGGATCGCTACGGCCTTAAGCAGGCGGTGGTGGTGGATACCGAGGAAGAGGCCAGCGATCATACCATCAAGCGGGCGATTGGCTCCGCTGCCGCCCACTATCTGGAAACCCGGCTGCGGCCAAAAGATCTGATTGGCGTCTCCTCGTGGAGCTCAACCATTCGCGCGATGGTCGATGAAGTTCATGCGCAAAACCTGAAAGCCAGCGGCGTGATCCAGCTGCTCGGCGGCGTCGGGCCAAACGGTAACGTGCAGGCGACGATTCTTACCCAGACCCTCGCCCAGCGCCTGAATTGCGACGCCTGGCTGCTGCCGTCACAGAGCATCGAGGGATCCATGGAGGAGCGCAACCGGCTGCTGGCCAGCAAAGACGTCGCTGACGTGGTGTCGCGCTTTGATGAAGTGGATATCGCCATCGTCGGCATCGGCATTCTCGAACCCTCTCAACTGCTGAAAACCTCCGGTAACTACTATCACGAAGATATGCTGCAGGTGCTGGCGGCGCGCGGCGCGGTGGGTGATATCTGCCTGCACTACTACGACAAAAACGGCCATCCGGTGTTACGCGATGATGAAGATCCGGTGATCGGTATGGCGCTGGAGAAGGTCAAAAAATGCCCGAACGTGGTCGCGCTGGCCGGCGGTACCGATAAAGTCGCGGCCATCAAAGGCGCCCTCACCGGCGGCTACATTGATGTTTTAATCACCGATTATCCTACCGCTCGCATGCTGGTTAGCGACTAACCTGCCGCGCTGCTTTTCCTCACTTCCGCCCTGACGTGCTTTTTTAGCTTCAGGGCTGACTCTATTAATACATTTAAATTCAATCAGTTAATCAACCACTCCAGCCGCCAACTGCCGCTTTCACCGATCGGCGAAATGTGATTGCCAGCACAATTGATGATTTTTCCGGTAGCCCGTCACCGGGTTTGTGGCTTAAGGTATCAAATAAATAATCACTATCGAATATATATTCAGTGATTAAAAAGATGATAACGAAATGTCACAACATGGCCTGCACAGACGCAGGAGACGGTGGGAGATATTCCTCGTCTTCGCGGTTCCAGGACACCGAGTGACCGAGGAGAGCACGATGCAGGCGACAGCAAAAGAGTTCATCATTGCCCTGGATGAAGGCACCACCAACGCCAAAGCGGTGGTGCTGGATAGCCGGGGCAAAGTTATCGTCAAATTCTCGCAGCCGCTGGCGATCCAAACGCCGCGCGACGGCTGGGTGGAGCAATCGGGCGAAGCGCTGGTTACCGCCTCGCTGGCGGTGATCGCCAGCGCGGTGGCCCACGTTGGCGCGGAAAACGTCGCCGCGCTGGCCATCAGCAACCAGCGGGAAACCGCCATCGGCTGGTATCGCGACAGCGGCGAACCGATTAACGCGGCCATTACCTGGCAATGCACCCGCAGCGCCGCGTTCTGCGACACACTGCGTCACGATCGTCAGGAACAGCACATTAAGCGTGCCACCGGCCTGCCAATCGCCCCGCTGTTCTCGGCCTCCAAAATGCGCTGGCTGCTGGATGCGACTGTCGATGGCCACCTGCGCGCCGAACGCGGTGAGATTTGCCTCGGCACCATCGACAGCTGGCTGCTGTGGAATCTGACCGCTGGAGAAGCCTTCTGCTGCGACTACTCCAATGCCGCCCGCACCCAGCTGCTGAACCTGCACCGCGGCGAGTGGGACGACGAGATGCTGGCGCTGTTCGGCATTCCGCGCGCGGCGTTGCCGGACATTAAACCGTCGAGCGGCCTCTTCGGCCATACCAGAGGACTGGCCGCCATTCCGGACGGTATTCCGATCATGGCGATGATCGGCGACTCCCACGCGGCACTGTTCGGCCACGCGCTCGGCGAGGCAGGCTGCGTCAAAGCCACCTACGGCACCGGCTCTTCGGTCATGGCCCCGGTCAAATCGGCGAAGTGCGATATCGACGCGCTGGCGACCACTGTCGCCTGGCACGATGGCGACCAGCTGGTGTGGGGCCTGGAAGGGAATATTCCTCACACCGGCGATGCCGTCGCCTGGATGGCGGACAGCACCGGCCTGAGCGAACTCTCTGCCGCCGAGCTGGCCCATGAGCTGAATACCCTCCCCGCCTCCGTCGACTCAACCCTCGGGGTCTACTTCGTGCCGGCGCTGACCGGTCTTGGCGCCCCCTGGTGGGACGACAGCGCCCGCGGCGTGATTTGCGGCCTGAGTCGCGGGGTGAAGCGCGCGCATCTGATCCGTGCGGCGCTGGAGTCCATCACCTATCAGATAGCCGACGTGGTGGTGGCGATGCGTCAGCATGAGGAGTTCACCCTGACGGCGCTGATGGTGGACGGCGGGCCGACCAACAATGACTGGCTGATGCAATACCAGGCCGATCTGCTCGGCTGCCCGGTGATGCGCAGCGACGTGCCGGAGCTGTCCGCCATCGGCGCGGCGTTGCTGGCCCGCAAAGCGCTCCATCCGGGGTCGACCGCCGATCTGCAGGCCTTCTTAACCGAACACAGCACCTTTCAGCCCGACATGGCCCGCCACCAGCGCTTACAAACGCGCTGGCAGGAGTGGCGCCATGCGGTCGACCGAACATTATGGAAACCGGACTCGCCAGCCTGACCGCCAGACTGCGCGACGACACGCATTCACTTATCACAGGAGAAACCCGGCCCATAACGATATCGCTATCCCCGAATACATCAGGGGAAATTTCAGACCGTAAAAGCCTGCCCGCTCAGGGGCTCATTTGTTCGAATATAAAAATACAGGAACAGAGTCATGAAATTACGTATAACCCTTTTAACCGCTGCTACCCTGACCGCCTTCTCCTTTGCCGCGCACGCCGCGGAGAAAGGCACCATTATGATCATGGTCAACTCGCTGGATAACCCGTATTACGCCTCGGAAGCCAAAGGCGCCAGCGAAAAAGCCCAGGCGCTCGGCTATAAAACTACCGTGCTGTCCCATGGCGAAGATGTCAAAAAGCAGAATGAGCTTATCGACACCGCGATTGGTAAAAAAGTGCAGGGCATTATTCTCGATAACGCTGATTCCACCGCCAGCGTCGCCGCCATTGAAAAAGCCAAAAAAGCCGGCATTCCGGTGGTCTTAATTAACCGCGAAATTCCGGTTGATGATGTGGCGCTGGAACAAATTACCCACAATAACTTCCAGGCCGGCTCTGAGGTCGCCAACGTCTTCGTGGAAAAAATGGCGGAGAAAGGCAAATACGCCGAGCTGACCTGCAACCTCGCCGATAATAACTGCGTCACCCGTTCTAAATCTTTCCATCAGGTCATTGACCAGTATCCGGATATGGTCAGCGTGGCGAAACAGGATGCCAAAGGCACCCTGATCGACGGCAAACGCATCATGGACAGCATCCTGCAGGCTCACCCCGACGTGAAAGGCGTCATCTGTGGCAACGGGCCGGTAGCCCTCGGCGCGATTGCGGCGCTGAAAGCAGCCAACCGTAGCGATGTGATCGTCGTCGGCATCGACGGCAGCAACGATGAGCGCGACGCCGTGAAAGCCGGCACCCTGCAGGCAACCGTGATGCTGCAGGCGCAGGCCATCGCCGCTCAGGGCGTCACCGATCTGGATAACTACCTGCAAAAAGGCGAGAAGCCGGCGAAGCAGCGCGTGATGTTCCGCGGCATTCTGATTACCCAGGATAACGCCGATAAAGTCCAGGATTTCAACATTAAGTCCTGAGTTCGGGTGGTTGCGCCCCCGCGGGGGCGCAGAGGAGAGCATTATGTTTAAGAAAACCTGTCTGACGCTGGCCGTACTGGCGCTAGGGGGCTGTCGCATCGTCTCGCAGCAGGAGCTGGCAGACCTGAAATCCCCGCCCAACCCGCATATGGCGAATATGGATAAAACCTGGCAGCAGAGCATCGTACCGCAGGTGGTGACGAAAGCGCGTCCGGCGGCGGAACTGATGAGCGCGCTCAAGGCGGCAAAAGACATTGATAGCGCCTGTAAAACCCTCGGCTACCGTGCGCAGGATGAAAACCCCTGCATCTTCTACGTCAAGGTTTCAGGCACCGTCAGCAAACTCGATACCGCCTCGCGCAGCGGCAAAATGACCCTGTCCGACGCCAGCGTCGGCAAGGTGACGGTGCAGATTGGCCCTACCCTGCGCGGCACCCAGCTGCGCGACGGCTACAGCGGCGCCAGCTATCAGGACTTTAATGACCAGGTGCTGTTCGGCGAGTACAGCAAGAATATCAACAGTCAGGCGGTCAAAATGATTCAGACAGCCAACGTCAAAACCGGCGATAGCGTGGAGGTGTACGGCGTCTTCTCGGCCTGGGATATTCCGCAAACTCTCCCGGAAATTACCCCGGCGAAAATCATTCATGCGGGGGGACAATAATATGGCGCCGCACGATCTCGTCGCTCTCCAGCCCGTTGAGTCCGAAGTGATTATCGAAACCCGCGGCCTTTCGCGCGTCTATCCCGGCGTGACCGCCCTGGATAATGTCAATTACCGGGTCTATCGAAATAAGGTCAACGTGCTGATCGGAGAAAATGGTGCGGGTAAATCCACCATGATGAAAATGCTTGCCGGTGTGGAAACGCCCTCTTCCGGGCAAATTATTCTCGATGGCGAAGCGGTTTCATTACAGTCGACGCATCAGGCAGAAAAACTGGGCATCAGTATTATTTTTCAGGAACTGAATTTATTCCCCAATATGAATGTGATGGACAACATCTTCATGGCGAATGAATTCTTTCAGAAAGGACGCATTAACGAAAAATACCAGTACGCGCTGGCCAAATCGCTGCTGGAACGGCTGGAGCTGGATGTCGATCCTTATGCTCCGCTGGGTGAACTCGGTATCGGCCACCAGCAGTTAGTCGAGATTGCCCGCGCCCTGTCGAAAGACACCCGGGTGCTGATCATGGACGAGCCCACCTCGGCGCTCAGCCAGTCTGAGGTCAAAGTGCTGTTCAAGGTGATCGCGCAGCTTAAACGCCGCGGCGTGACCATCATCTATATCTCGCATCGCCTCGAAGAGCTGATGGAGATTGGCGACAACATCACCATTTTCCGCGACGGTCGTTTTATCAGCGAGCGTCACGTCAGCGACGCCAGCGTTCCGTGGATCATCGAGCAGATGGTCGGTGATAAGAAAAAACACTTTGATTATCAACCGGCGCCGAAAGGCGACGCAGTGCTTGACGTCAAAGGGCTGACCGCGCTGCATCCGAGCGGCGGCTACAAACTTAATGACGTCACCTTCACCCTCAGCAAAGGCGAAGTGATCGGTATTTACGGCCTGCTGGGCGCCGGGCGCACCGAGCTGTTTAAAGGCCTGGTGGGCTTGATGCCCTGCCAGCGCGGCGAGGTGCATCTTAACGGCGAAAGCATCGGCAAATCTCGCTTTCAACAGCGCCTGAAAAAGGGGCTGGCGCTGGTGCCGGAGGACCGTCAGGGCGAAGGCGTGGTGCAGATGATGTCGATTCAGGCCAACATGACGCTCTCTGATTTCAGCCTGCAGGGGTTCCGCCGCGCCTGGCGCTGGTTGAATCCGCAGAAAGAAGAGTCCTGCGTGAAAGAGATGATCCAGCAGCTGGCGATCAAGGTCAGCGACGCCACATTGCCCATCACCTCGCTGAGCGGCGGCAATCAACAAAAAGTGGTGCTGGGTAAAGCGCTGATGACCCAGCCGCAGGTGGTGTTCCTCGACGAACCGACGCGCGGCATCGACGTCGGCGCGAAAACCGACGTCTATCACCTGATCGGCAAAATGGCCCAGCAGGGGCTGGCGGTGATGTTCTCATCTTCGGAGCTGGATGAGGTGATGGCCCTTGCCGACCGCATCCTGGTGATGGCCGATGGCCGCATTACCGCCGATCTACCGCGTCACGCGGTGACCCGCGAACAGTTAATCGCGGCTTCAACACCTCAAGATTAATCAGGCTGGAATCCATCATGAACCAGAAATATATGATTTATATGTACCTGCTGAAGGCCCGCACCTTTATCGCCCTCCTGCTGGTGATCGCGTTCTTCAGCGTGATGGTACCCAACTTCCTGACCGCCTCTAACCTGCTGATCATGACCCAGCACGTGGCGATCACCGGCCTGCTGGCCATCGGCATGACGCTGGTCATTCTCACCGGCGGCATTGACCTGTCCGTCGGCGCGGTGGCGGGGATCTGCGGCATGGTGGCGGGCGCGCTGCTGACCAACGGCCTGCCGCTGTGGAACGGCGATATCCTCTTCTTTAATGTCCCGGAGGTGATCCTCTGCGTGGCGATCTTCGGCGTGCTGGTCGGTCTGGTCAACGGCGCGGTGATCACCCGCTTCGGCGTGGCGCCGTTTATCTGCACCTTAGGCATGATGTACGTCGCCCGCGGCTCCGCGCTGCTGTTTAACGACGGGAGCACCTACCCGAATCTCAATGGCATGGAAGCGCTGGGCAACACCGGTTTCGCCACCCTCGGCTCCGGCACCCTGCTCGGCGTCTATCTGCCGATCTGGCTGATGATCGGCTTCCTCGTGCTGGGCTACTGGCTGACCACCAAAACGCCGCTTGGCCGCTACATCTACGCCATCGGCGGCAACGAATCCGCCGCCCGCCTCGCCGGCGTGCCGATCGTGAAAGCGAAAATATTCGTCTATGCCTTCTCCGGCCTGTGCGCGGCGTTTGTCGGCCTGATCGTCGCATCACAGCTGCAAACCGCGCACCCGATGACCGGCAACATGTTTGAGATGGACGCCATCGGCGCCACCGTGCTCGGCGGCACTGCGCTGGCCGGCGGCCGCGGCCGGGTGACCGGGTCCATTATCGGCGCCTTCGTCATCGTCTTCCTTGCCGACGGCATGGTGATGATGGGCGTTAGCGACTTCTGGCAGATGGTGATTAAAGGCGTGGTGATCGTCACCGCTGTGGTCGTCGACCAGTTCCAGCAGAAGTTGCAGAGCAAGGTCATCCTGATGCGCCGCCACGAGGAGAAACTGGCCGCCATCCCCCCCAACGGCGCCACCTCCAGCTAACCGGCAACGATTCACATCTTCCGCCGGGCCTGGTGCCCGGCTCAGCGAAAGGGAAAAAATATGCAACGAGATTTCCAGAACAAAACGGTGGTGATCACCGGCGCCTGCCGCGGCATCGGCGCAGGTATTGCGGAGCGCTTTGCCCGCGACGGCGCGAATCTGGTGATGGTCTCCAACGCCGAGCGCGTTCACGAGACCGCCGAAACTCTGCGTCAGCGCTATCAGGCGGATATTTTATCGCTGCAGGTCGATGTCACCGATGAAGCCCAGGTGCAGTCGCTGTATGAGCAGGCCGCCGCGCGCTTCGGCACCATTGACGTCTCCATTCAGAACGCCGGGGTGATCACCATCGATTACTACGACCGGATGCCAAAAGCCGATTTCGAAAAAGTGCTGGCGGTCAACACCACCGGCGTGTGGCTGTGCTGCCGCGAGGCGGCCAAATATATGGTGAAACAGAATCACGGCAGCCTGATCAATACCTCTTCCGGCCAGGGGCGACAGGGCTTTATCTACACGCCGCATTATGCCGCCAGCAAAATGGGCGTGATCGGCATTACCCAAAGCCTGGCTCACGAGCTGGCGCCGTGGAATATCACCGTCAACGCCTTCTGCCCGGGCATTATTGAAAGCGAAATGTGGGATTACAACGATCGCGTGTGGGGCGAAATTCTCAGCACCGAGCAGAAGCGCTACGGCAAGGGCGAACTGATGGCCGAGTGGGTCGAGGGCATTCCGATGAAACGCGCCGGTAAACCGGAAGACGTGGCCGGGCTGGTGGCCTTCCTCGCCTCCGACGACGCGCGCTATCTCACCGGGCAGACCATCAATATCGATGGCGGTTTGATTATGTCGTAATCCCCCGCGGGTTAGCGGGCCCCATCGCCCGAATAAGGCGTCCCGCATTGGCGCCACCACGCCGGGACGGCCCCCCGGTGGCGCTTCGCTTACCGGGGCTACGTAACACCGCCGAAAGGTTGCCCGGATAAGGCGCTACGCGCCGCCATTCGGGAAACAGGGCTCCCGACGTTCGACACTATATTGAAGAGAGTAAACATTATGATCGGTAAAGATTTTGCACAGCAGCTGTTTAACCTGCAGGGGCGCGTCGCCTTCGTCACCGGCGCCGGCAGCGGTATCGGCCAGACCATCGCCTGCAGCCTCGCCAGCGCGGGTGCGCGGGTAGTCTGTTTTGATCTTCGCGACGACGGCGGGCTGGCAGAAACGGTCAGCCATATTGAATCCATCGGCGGTCAGGCTTGTTCTTATACCGGCGATGTCCGCCAGATTGCCGACCTGCGCGCCGCCGTCGCGCTGGCCAAAAACCGCTTTGGCCGCCTCGACATCGCCGTCAACGCCGCCGGGATCGCCAACGCCAATCCGGCGCTGGAGATGGAGAGCGAGCAATGGCAGCGGGTGATCGATATCAATCTCACCGGCGTATGGAACTCCTGCAAAGCGGAAGCGGAACTGATGCTGGAGTCCGGCGGCGGGTCGATTATCAATATCGCCTCGATGTCGGGGATTATCGTTAACCGCGGCCTCGACCAGGCACATTACAACTGCTCTAAAGCCGGCGTGATCCATCTGTCGAAAAGCCTGGCGATGGAGTGGGTGGGCAAAGGGATCCGCGTCAATTCCATCAGCCCGGGATATACCGCCACGCCGATGAATACCCGTCCGGAGATGGTGCACCAGACCCGCGAGTTTGAAAGCCAGACGCCGATGCAGCGAATGGCGAAGGTGGAAGAGATGGCCGGCCCGGCGCTGTTCCTCGCCAGCGACGCCGCCTCGTTCTGCACCGGCGTAGACCTGGTGGTCGACGGCGGGTTTGTCTGCTGGTGATCCTCTCCTGCTTCAGGGCGCCACGCTGCGGCGCCCCTCTCCATCCCTGCCGTTAAACCAGCGGATACTGTTGAAATACCGGCAGCGCCTCCCCCTTCTCCGCCAGCGCGCGGATATGAGGAAACGCCGCTGCCGACACCACCGCCGGGATCATCAACTGGATAAAGGACCAGACCACCGTGCTGGTGACCAGCACCTGATCCGGCTGCGCGGCGGCGGCGCGGTCTGCCAGCCGGGCGTCCCATTCCCGACAGGCGGCGAGCAGTTGGCCGGTCACCCGGGCTATCCACGGCTGATGCTGCTTCTCTTCCGGCCGCAGACGGTGCTCATAAACATGCTGGACCGCTTTTTCACTGGCGGCGAGGATCACCCCCAGCAGGTGCAGATCGCGGGCCAGCGCCTCGGGATGCGCGGGAAGCAGCCGGCGCCCGGTGGGATTGGTCGTTTCGAAATAGTGGAGGATCAGGGTGGAGTCCATCAGTTGCGTCCCGTTATCGAGCACCACCGTCGGCGCCTTGACCACCGGATTAATACGGGAAAATTCGTCAAAGCCGCTAAAGACCGAGAGCGGCAGGCTCTCGAATTCCACGCCATAGAGCGCCAGAGAAACCGCCACGCGTCTTACATAAGGTGAATCCATCATACCAATGAGTTTCATCGTCACTCCTGCCTGCGATAAAGGGGTTGCGGCTTTACCTTACTGGAAAACCGAGGCCGCGAATATCACGGGATACTTACCGCAATGGTTAGTCAAACTAACAGATTGGCGATTCGCGGTAGCCCTCCAGTTCCCCTTGTGCTATACCGACTGAGGCAGCATTTGCCTCCTTTTCAGCCTGTTTGCAGCGGCTTTAAAAGCCGCTAACCCGGTAGTAACGTTAACGTATCGACTCACTGACAGAGAAACCACCATGGCAGATTTTCCCCCTGTCGCCAGCCTGCGCAGCTTTGAGGCGGTGGCGCGCCTCGGCAGCGTGACGCAGGCCGCCCACGAGTTGAGCGTGACCCATTCGGCGGTCAGCCAGCATATCAAACAGCTGGAAGCGCTGGTCGGCGTCACGCTCTTTATCCGCCACGGCCGCGGGGTGCGCATCACGGAAGAAGGCCGGCTCTATGCCCTGCAAATCCGCGAGGCGTTACAGCACATCGCCGACGCCACGCGCATGGTGCAGATCAAACCCCGCACCCTGGAAGTGACCCTGGCGACGCTCCCCTCCTTTGGCTGCCACTGGCTGCTGCCGCGGCTGGCGCGCTTTCAGGCGCGGCATCCGCAGATCGCGGTGCGCCTGCTGACCAGCCTGGCGGTGGTTAACCTGCAACAGGAGGGTATTGATCTGGCCATTCGCATGGGGCAAGGCGACTGGGAGGGGATGGAAAGCCGGCATCTGTTTGCCGATGAACAACTGGTGGTGGCCGCGCCGCATTATCGCAGCGGCGACCTGCCGACCACCCCGCAGGCGATCGCCGCCAGCGATATTATTTTTTCCATGGAGTCCTGGCATGCCTGGTGCAGCCAGGCGGGACTGGAAAAGCCGATCGTCCCCGCGGGCCTGCGTCTGAACGACTCCAATCTGGTGCTGGAGGCGGTCCGCCTGGGGGCCGGCGTAGCGCTGGAGCGGCGCTCGCTGGTGGCGGGGGCGATAGCCCGCGGCGAGCTGGTGCAGCTCACCGCCGTCACCGTCCCCTACCCCTGGCACTACTGGCTGACCCTCTCCCCACAGGCGGAGAACCGGCCGGAAGTCGCCCGGTTCATCGCCTGGCTGGAGGAGGAGATCGCCCTCTGGCGCCAGCAGATCAGCGCTTAGCCTTCAGCCGACGGCGGCAACCCTGTCCGGGCGGCATGCTCCTGGGAGAGACGCCAGAAATCGTGCCCGGCGGGATACTGATAGAGGCGCAGGGAGAACTGCCCGGCCACGGCGGTAATGTACTCAAATATCGCCGACTGGGTGTTTTCGTAGTCTTTCCACAGCGTCGAGGAGGTGAAGCAGTAAATCTCCAGCGGGATGCCCGACGGCGACGGTTTCAGCGTTCTCGCCACAATGTACATCTCCTTAATAATATCCGGTCGCTCGGCGAGATAGTGCATCAGATAGTGGCGAAACAGGGTCAGGTTGGTCAGCCCGTTATCGACAAACCAGCGGTCGGCCACGCCGCCGGGATCCCGGCCATCAAGCAGCGTGCCCAAAGGCTCACTCACCCCGCGGATGGTCAGCATCGAGGAGAGCATCTCCTGGTCGAGAAAACGCACCGAGTGCTGATCGATGGCGATACTGCGCATGATCCGCCGCGCCCCGGAGGAGAACATCGCCTGCCAGTTGGTATAGGTCTCGGTGAGGAAATTCTTGGTCGGGATGCGGGAGATCGTATTGTCCCAGTTGCGGATGGTAATGGTGTGCAGCGCGATATCCGTCACTTCACCGCTGAGGTTCTTGTCAGGCATTTCAATCCAGTCCCCCAGCTGGAGAACGTCGTTAGACGACAACTGAACGTTCGCCACCAGCGACAGCAGGGTATGCTGGAACACGATCATCAGCACCGCCGCCACGGCCCCCAGACTGGAGATAATAATGATCGGCGATTTGTTCGACATCACGGCGAGGATCATAATCGCCGCCAGGATGTGAACTAAGATTTTGCCTATCTGGATATAGCCCTTAATGGAATGATTTTTACGTTTGGTCTTTCGCAGATAAGAGCTGTTGACAATATCCAGCATCTCGTTGAAAAACACCGACATAAAAATAAAAAACAAGATCCCGCAGATGGTATTAATCGCCGTCACCAGCGATGCCGGCATCGCCGGCATAAACTGCAGGACGTAATAGACGATAATAACCGGAATGAAATTGGACAGTTTTTCGGCGATGCGTCGATCCTTCTCCAGCGGCACATCCTGTTTGTGGCTACTAAAGAAGACCTTACGCACCACTTTAATCAGCAAGAACTTGCATAAAAGATGGGCAAATATGCCGGAGACCAGCAGCAGAATAAGATTAAACCCCACCGCCAGCGCCGGATTACTCTCAATAAACGTCAGTAGATGATTCACATACGCCATGCTTTATCGCCTGAATAACTATGCCATTTCGCTGACTGCTTTATCACAAGGGCATATATTTGGAAAATAAATCAATCCGCATCATGGCATATCGCTTAGCGTAACGTCCATGCGCGCACCGCTTCTAATCATTCACAGAAAATATGTCAGAGTTTGCATTAATCATTCCCTACGCTCACTATAAAGAGGCTTGTTATGAGGACGGAATAAGTCCAGGAGGAAACATGTTTAAAGCGCTTACCGCTATCATCACCTTAGCCGCCTCCGCCAGCGTCATGGCGCAAGGCGATGTCACGTTGAACAGTCTGGCCCACGATGCCGCCACCCGGGCGTCGTTTAACCAGATGGTCAAAGGCCATCAGCTGCCCGCCTGGGTAACCACCGGCGGCACCGGTTCACCGGCGCAGACGGTGAAACTGGGTAGCGAATCCTGGCAGGTGTTAAGCGCCTGCAAACCCCACGACTGCGGCCATGAACGTATCGCGGTGATCTGGTCGGAGAAAAGCCAACAGATGTCCGGCGTTTACTCGGTGGTCGATGAAAAAACCGACCAGGAGAAGCTGACCTGGCTTAACGTCAGCGATGCCCTGTCCATCGATGGCAAAACCGTGCTGTTTGCCGCCCTCAGCGGTAGCCTCGACAACCATCCGGACGCCTTTAACTACCCGTAACCGCCCGTCGCCCCCGTCAGCCTTTTCCCGACGGGGGCTTCCCTGATTAGCCATCCGGGAACATCACGCTGTTCCCCGGCGCTTCCCGATGCAGATGGATAAAGTTCAGGTGCCGTTCGTACTGGTCGAGAATATCGGTGATCACCTGCTCTTTGCTGTAGTCCATCAGGTCGTTACCCTGACTGCCCTCCAGCAGGAAGGTCTCCAGCCGGTAATAGGTGGATTTCCCGCTGCGCGCCCGATAGGTAAAGCCCGGCACCGAGTACTGCTGCGGCCAGATCTTGTAGATAAAGTTCTGCTCGTCGCCCATGTGCACCAGCAGATCGAGGTGGCCCAGGTTCTCGCCCTCTTCCGGCGGCAGGCTCTTCAGTTCCACTGCGGCGCCGCGCAGCCGCAGCTCCTGGGCTACCTCTTCCATCGCCGGGTAGCACACCGTCTCCATCATCTGTTTGGTATAGCGCGTGCCCGGGTAATTCATCAGCCGCGACAGGCGCTTCTTCCAGCTCAGACGATCCTGGAGGCCCATCGGACGCGGGGCGGTGTCGCGACTGGCGCTGACCCGGCGGTAATCTTCCACTTTCAGGGATTTATACAGTCCGGCCATCACGAAGAAAATCACAAAGCTGAACGGCAGACCCATGATCACCGTGGTGTTCTGCAGCGCCGAGATGCCGTTGGTCATCAGCATCCCGAGGGTCAACAGACCGATGGCCACCGACCAGAAGATGCGCAGCCAGTTCGGGGCGTCGCTGTTGATGTCCTTCAGCTTCGAGGTGAAGTTCCCCAGCACCAGCGCGCCGGAGTCGGCGGAGGTGACGTAGAACAGCAGACCGGTAATGGTCGCCACCGACGCGCTAAAGGTAAACGCCGGGTACTGCGCCAGCAGGCTGTAGAATCCGCGTTCCGGGTGGACCATCGCCTCCTCGGCAAAGGCCGCGTCGCCGTGAATAATCTCATACAGCGCGCTGTTGCCGAACACCGATAGCCACAGCAGGGTAAAGGTGAACGGAATAATCAGGGTGCCCATCACAAACTGGCGGATGGTGCGTCCGCGCGAAATGCGCGCCAGGAACAGGCCCACAAACGGCGACCAGGCCACCCACCACGCCCAGAAAAAGAGCGTCCAGTTATTCATCCATTCCACCGGCCGGTCGAAGGCGAAGCTGTTCAGCGTCATGCCCATAAAGCGGTTGACGTAGTCGCCGACGTTCAACACTAACGCATTGAGCAGGAAGGAGGTATCGCCCATGAACAGCACGAACAGGATCAACCCCAGCGCGAGGGCGACGTTCAGCTCGGAGAGCACGCGGATGCCCTTGTCCACCCCGGAGGTGACCGAGATGGTGGCGATGATCACCGACAGCGCAATCAGCGCCGCTTTTGCCGCCAGCGAGTCCGGAATATCGAACAGCACGCTCAGACCGTAGTTGAGCTGCACGACGCCGATACCGAGGGTGGTGGCGATGCCGAAAATGGTGCCGATCACCGCCGCAATATCGACGCTGTGGCCGATGGGCCCATTGATCCGTTTGCCAAAAATCGGGTACAGCGCCGAGCGGATGGTGAGCGGCAAATTATAACGATAGCTAAAGTATCCCAGCGCCATGCCCATCAGGGCATACATTGACCAACCGGTTAAGCCATAGTGAAACAGCGTCCAGACCATCGCCTGGCGCGCCGCCTCGATGGTCTGCCCCGCCCCTTCCGGCGGCTGCATATATTGCGTCACCGGCTCGGCGACCGAGAAGAACATCAGGTCGATACCGATCCCGGCGGCGAACAGCATCGCCGCCCAGCTCAGCAGGCTGAACTCGGGCTTTGACTGCTCCGGCCCGAGCTTCACCGAGCCGAAGCGCGAGCAGGCAATGCAGACGACGAAGACGATGTACAGCGTCGCCGCCAGCAGATAGTACCAGCCGAAGGTTTTCGACACCCAGTCGAGGGTGCGCCCAATCCACTCGGCAGAAAAATCGCGAAAAAAGATCGTCATCAGGGAAAACAACAAAATCAGTCCGGCCGAAGTATAAAAAACCACCGGATTGATTTTGTCCTTTTCTCTGTTTTGCGAAAGATCTGTCATCCAGTATCCCCACTGTTTTTGTAACTATTAAAATTCAATAACGTAACAATTAAGACACATTTTATATTGAACGTCCAATCAAAAACCGCTTTAATAGTTAACCAACGCTGATGAATGGAGTGGCAAAAATGCCCAAACTGGGGATGCAGCCAATCCGGCGCAGGCAACTGATCGACGCCACGCTGGACGCTATAAATGAAGTCGGAATGCATGACGCGACCATCGCGCAGATCGCCCGACGGGCGGGCGTATCGACGGGGATCATCAGTCACTATTTCAAAGATAAAAATGGTCTGCTGGAGGCGACCATGCGCGACATCACCAGCCAGCTGCGCGACGCGGTGCTCAACCGTCTGCACGCCCTGCCGGACGGCAGCGCCAGCCAGCGCCTGCAGGCGATTGTCGGCGGCAACTTTGATGAGACGCAGATCAGCAGCGCGGCGATGAAGGCCTGGCTGGCCTTCTGGGCCAGCAGCATGCACCAGCCGATGCTTTATCGGTTACAGCAGGTCAGCAGCCGTCGGCTGCTGTCGAACCTGGTGTACGAATTCCGCCGCGAGCTGCCGCGCGAGCAGGCGCAGGAGGCCGGCTACGGGCTGGCGGCGCTGATAGACGGCCTGTGGCTGCGGGCGGCGCTCAGCGGCAAACCGCTGGATAAGACGCTGGCGCAGTCGCTGACCAGCCACTTTATTCGTCAGCATTTACCGAACCCATAACCGAGGAGGCGTTATGTCCCGAATGGCAGAACAGCAGCTTTATATTAATGGTGGTTATACATCGGCCACCAGCGGTCGCACCTTCGAGACCATCAACCCTGCCACTGGCGAGGTGCTGGCGACCGTTCAGGCTGCCGGACGCGAGGATGTCGACCGCGCCGTTGAAAGCGCGCAGCGTGGGCAAAAAATCTGGGCGGCGATGACCGCCATGGAACGCTCGCGCATCCTGCGTCGCGCCGTCGACCTTCTGCGCCAGCGCAACGATGAGCTGGCGCGGCTGGAGACGCTGGATACCGGTAAACCCCTCAGCGAAACCGCCGCCGTCGATATCGTCACCGGCGCCGACGTGCTGGAGTATTACGCTGGCTTGATCCCGGCGCTGGAAGGCAGCCAGATCCCGCTGCGCGACAGTTCCTTCGTCTATACCCGTCGCGAACCGCTGGGGGTGGTAGCCGGGATCGGCGCGTGGAACTACCCGATCCAGATCGCCCTGTGGAAATCGGCGCCGGCGCTGGCCGCTGGCAATGCGATGATTTTCAAACCGAGCGAGGTCACCCCGCTCACCGCCCTCAAGCTGGCGGAAATTTACAGCGAAGCGGGCCTGCCGGACGGGGTGTTTAACGTCCTGCCAGGGATCGGCGCGGAGACCGGCCAGTACCTGACTGAACATCCGGGTATCGCCAAAATCTCCTTCACCGGCGGCGTCGCCAGCGGCAAAAAAGTGATGGCCAACTCCGCGGCATCGTCGCTGAAAGAGGTCACCATGGAGCTGGGCGGTAAATCGCCGCTGATTATCGCAGACGATGCCGACCTCGACCTCGCCGCCGATATCGCCATGATGGCCAACTTCTACAGCTCCGGTCAGGTGTGCACCAACGGCACCCGGGTGTTTGTCCCGGCGAAACAGAAGGCGGAATTCGAGCACAAGATCCTCGAACGCGTGGGCCGCATCCGCCCCGGCGATCTGTTTGCCGATGACACCAACTTCGGCCCGCTGGTCAGCTTCCCCCATCGCGACAACGTTCTGCGCTATATCGAGAGCGGCAAACGCGAAGGCGCGCGCCTGCTGTGCGGCGGCGAGGCGCTGAAAGGCGACGGTTTCGATAACGGCGCGTGGGTCGCCCCGACGGTGTTTACCGACTGTAACGACGAGATGACCATCGTGCGCGAAGAGATCTTCGGCCCGGTGATGTCGATCCTCAGCTATACCGACGAAGCGGAGGTCATTCGCCGCGCCAACGCCACCGAATACGGCCTCGCCGCCGGCGTGGTGACGCCCAACCTCAACCGTGCCCACCGTCTTATCCACCAGCTGGAAGCCGGCATCTGCTGGATCAACAGCTGGGGTGAATCCCCGGCGGAGATGCCGGTTGGCGGCTATAAGCACTCCGGCATTGGCCGCGAGAATGGCGTCATGACGCTGCAGAGTTACACCCAGGTGAAGTCCATCCAGGTTGAGATGGGTAAATTCCAGTCCATATTTTAACCGGGAGGTTTTTTTGCAATTTGACTACATCATTATTGGTGCCGGCTCCGCCGGCAACGTTCTGGCAACACGACTGACTGAAGATCCAAACACCACCGTCCTGCTGCTGGAAGCCGGCGGCCCGGACTACCGGTTCGACTTCCGCACCCAGATGCCCGCCGCGCTGGCTTACCCGCTGCAGGGCAAGCGCTACAACTGGGCGTACGAAACCGAACCTGAGCCGTACATGAACAATCGCCGCATGGAGTGCGGACGCGGCAAAGGGCTCGGCGGCTCCTCGCTGATCAACGGCATGTGCTACATTCGCGGTAACGCGATGGATCTGGATAACTGGGCCAAAGAGCCGGGTCTGGAACACTGGAGCTATCTCGACTGCCTGCCCTACTACCGGAAAGCGGAAACCCGCGATATCGGGCCTAACGACTACCACGGCGGCGATGGCCCGGTGAGCGTGACGACACCGAAGCCGGGCAATAATCCGCTCTTCGAGGCGATGGTTGAAGCCGGGGTGCAGGCGGGCTATCCGCGTACCGACGATCTCAACGGCTACCAGCAGGAAGGCTTTGGCCCGATGGACCGCACCGTGACGCCGCAGGGCCGTCGCGCCAGTACCGCCCGCGGCTATCTCGACCAGGCGCGAGGGCGCCCGAACCTGACCATCCGCACCCATGCGCTGACCGATCACATTATTTTTGCCGGCAAGCGCGCGGTGGGCGTCGAGTGGCTGGAGGGAGAAAGCACGATCCCGTCAAAAGCGACGGCCAACAAAGAGGTGCTGCTGTGCGCCGGGGCGATTGCCTCGCCGCAGATCCTGCAGCGCTCCGGCGTGGGTAACCCGGAGCTGCTCAGGCAGTTCGATATCCCGGTGGTGCACGATCTCCCCGGCGTGGGTGAGAACCTGCAGGACCATCTGGAGATGTATCTGCAATATGAATGCAAAGAGCCGGTGTCGCTCTACCCGGCTCTACAGTGGTGGAACCAGCCGAAGATCGGCGCCGAGTGGCTGTTCGGCGGCACCGGCATCGGCGCCAGCAACCAGTTCGAAGCGGGCGGTTTTATCCGCAGCCGCGCAGAGTTCGCCTGGCCGAACATTCAGTACCACTTCCTGCCGGTGGCGATTAACTACAATGGCTCCAACGCGGTGAAAGAGCATGGCTTCCAGTGCCACGTCGGTTCAATGCGTTCGCCCAGCCGCGGCCACGTGCGCCTGAAGTCGCGCGACCCGCACGCCCATCCGGCGATCCTGTTTAACTATATGTCCCATGAGCAGGACTGGCAGGAGTTCCGCGACGCCATCCGCATTACCCGCGAAATCATGAACCAGCCGGCGCTGGATAAGTATCGCGGCCGCGAAATCAGTCCGGGAACAGAATGCCAGAGCGATGCCGAGCTGGATGAGTTTGTGCGCAACCACGCCGAGACCGCGTTCCACCCGTGCGGGACCTGTAAGATGGGTTACGACGAGATGGCGGTGGTCGATGGCGAGGGCCGCGTCCACGGTCTGGAAGGCGTGCGGGTGGTCGATGCCTCGATTATGCCGCAGATCATCACCGGCAACCTCAACGCCACCACCATTATGATCGGCGAGAAGATGGCCGACGCCATTCGCGGCCGCCAGCCGCTGCCGCGCAGCACCGCGGCGTATTATGTCGCTGGCGACGCGCCGGTTCGCCGCTAACGGGTCAATGCCGGGCGGCGGCTACGCCTTGCCCGGCCTACCCTGAGGCAATGTAACGTAGCCCCGGTAAGCGCAGCGCGACCGGGGTGCCGTTCCGGGGTTTGACCACATAGGTTGATGTTAGCGAAATGCCTCAAGGCGTTTGATCTGCTGCCCGTCGGCAGTAAAGTTCTCCGCCGCCAGCCACGCCCGCAGCGCCGCATCGCGCGCAGGCCACTCGCCGTCGATGATGGACAGCATATCGCTGTCGCGCGTCCGCCCTTTGCGCACCAGCCTCTGCCGCAGACGTCCTTCCCAGCTAAAGCCCAGCCGCTCGGCGGCCCGGCGCGAGGCGACATTCATCGAATCGCATTTCCACTCCAGCCGACGATAGCCGTGGTCAAAGCCGTTCTTCAGCAACAACCAGACCGCTTCGGTACCCAGCGGGGTGTTTTTCATCCGTCGCGACCAGGTGACATGGCCGATCTCAACCGTGCCCATTTCCCGCTCGATCGCCATATAGCTGACGATGCCCACCGCCTGCTCACTACGCAGGTCAACCACCGCATACGGCACCAGAGCATCATCATTCACCTTGCCCGCGATCCAGTGGGCGGTCGCCGCCACGCTCTCCGGCCGCGTAGACGCCAGCCACGTCCAGTCGCTGTTGTCGCCGAGCGCATAGGCGGCAAACAGATCCGCCGCATGACGGTCAACGTCCAGCGGCTCCAGTCGACAAAAACGGCCATTTAACGCCGTCCGCCGCAGGACTTGCGCCCCCTGCCAGCCAGGAACAAGGTCGTTCACCTGCTGGCCAAACTCATTGATTTCCGGCACACCCACCTCCTTGCAATAGACAATTTGTTATAGCAAGAAGCCAGAAGCGGAGAAAGACGCTTCTGCGCGGCCGGCAATAACCTGTCGTTCTTGAATATGCATTTTTAGCATAAGGATATCCTTATTTTGACTTTACGCCTTTTGGCAAGCGGCCTAACGTAGCGAGGCATAAAAAATTAAAACAACCATTTTTCAGGGATTGCACATGACCAAAAAACTGTTGCCTTTACTGGTATTGACGGCGCTCACCGCCGCCGCGCATGCCGCTACACCGCCCAACACGCTGGTGGTCGCCCAGGGTCTCGACGATATCGTCAGCCTCGACCCGGCGGAAGCGAACGAACTCTCCAGCATTCAGACGGTCCCCAGCCTCTATCAGCGTCTGGTGCAGCCGGACCGCAACAACCCTGAAAAAATCGTATCGATCCTCGCCGAAAGCTGGCAGGCCGATCCGGCGGCGAAAACCCTGACCATCAAACTGAAGCCGGATGCTAAATTCGCCTCCGGTAATCCGCTGCGCCCGGAAGATGTGATTTTCTCTTACACCCGTGCGGTGACGCTGAATAAATCGCCGGCGTTTATTCTCAACGTGCTCGGCTGGCAGCCGGACAACATCGCCAGCCAGCTGAAAAAGATTGATGACCATACCCTGACGCTGCACTGGACCGCCGACGTCAGCCCGGCGGTGGCGCTGAATATTCTCTCCACCCCTATCGCCTCCATCGTTGATGAAAAACAGGTGGCGCCGAACGCGAAAAATAATGACTTCGGCAACGACTGGCTGAAGATGCACTCGGCGGGCAGCGGGGCCTATAAAATGCGCGTCTACCAGCCGCATCAGGCCATCGTGCTGGAAGCCAACGCCAGCTCCCCCACCGGCGCGCCGAAGATCAAGAGCATCATTATTAAAAACGTCCCCGACCCGGCTTCCCGCCGCCTGCTGATCCAGCAGGGGGATGCCGACGTGGCCCGCGATCTCGGCGCTGACCAGATTGCCGCCCTGCAGGATAAACCCGGCGTGAAGGTGCTGAGCATCCCGTCCGCCGAGCAGAACTATCTGGTGTTTAATACCGCCAACAGCGCCAACCCGCTGCTGAATAATCCGGCCTTCTGGGAGGCGGCGCGCTGGCTGGTCGATTATGAGGGCATCACCAAAAACCTGCTGAAAGGCCAGTACTTTATTCACCAAAGCTTCCTGCCGGCCGGCCTGCCGGGGGCGCTGGAAACCAATCCGTTCACCTTCGACCCGCAAAAAGCTAAGGCTATCCTCGATAAAGCGGGCATTAAGGATGCCCACTTCACCCTCGACGTGGAGAACAAACCGCCGTTTATCACCATCGCCCAGTCGCTGCAGGCCAGCTTTGCCCAGGGCGGGGTGAAAGTGGATCTGCTGCCGGCCGCCGGCAGTCAGGTTTATGCCCGGGTACGCGCGAAGCAGCATCAGGCGGCGATCCGCCTGTGGATCCCGGACTACTTTGATGCGCATTCCAACGCCAGCGCCTTTGCCTGGAACGATGGTAAGTCCAGCACCGTGGCCGGGCTCAACGGCTGGCAGATCCCTGAGCTGAATAAAGCCACCCTCGCCGCGGTGGCGGAGCCGGACCCGGCGAAACGCCTCGATCTGTACAAAACGATGCAGGAATCCCTGCTGCAGCATTCGCCATACGTCTTTATTGACCAGGGGAAAACCCAGATCGTGGTGCGCGATAACGTGAAGGGCTATCAGCAGGGGCTGAACGCCGATATGGTCTGGTACGATAACGTCACCAAGTAAGCGGGTTTTGGTCACCGGGTCCGGCGGCCTCGCCTGCCCGGATGACCGTTTCGCCACCCGGGCCCGGCGGGCGTCGCGCCGCCGGGAATCATGTTGATATACCAGGAATTTCCATTTTCCATGCCATCGTTTTCCACTCACCTTACCCGCCTGCTGCAGGGGCTGTTGACGCTGCTGCTCACGCTGTTCGGGCTGTTGCTGGTCACCTTCTCGCTCTCCGCGCTGTCGCCCGTCGACCGCGTACTGCAGATCGTCGGCGACCATGCCAGCCAGTCGACCTATGACCAGGTTCGCCATCAGCTGGGTCTCGACCAGCCGCTGCCGGTGCAGTTCTGGCACTACCTGGTCAACCTGGCTCATGGCGATCTTGGCATCGCCAGCGCCACCGGCCAGCCGGTGCTCCACGATCTGCTGGCGGTCTTCCCGGCGACCCTTGAGCTGGCGACCCTGGCGCTGATCGTCGGCGCGGTACTGGGCATCGTCGCCGGGGTGCTGTGCGCCCGTTACGCCGGTTCGCCGTGGGATCTGGCGGTGCGCACCTTTACCCTGTTGGGCAACTCGGTGCCCATTTTCTGGCTCGGCCTGCTGATGCTGGCCCTGTTTTACGCCCGGCTGCAGTGGGCGCCGGGCCCGGGTCGACTCGACGATATTTATCAGTATACCGTCGAGCCGCGCAGCGGTTTTGCGCTGATCGACACCTGGCTCTCCGGCGATACCGCCGCATTTAAAAATGCCATCGGCCATCTGGCGCTGCCGGTGCTGGTGCTGGCCTATTACTCGCTGGCGAGCATCACCCGCCTGACCCGCTCCGCCTGCCTGAGCGAGATGAACAAAGAGTACATTCTGCTGGCGCGGGCCAAAGGGGCCGGAGAGATGACGATTTTGCTGCGCCACGTCCTGCCCAATATCCGCGGCACTCTGCTGACGGTGACCGCTCTCGCCTGGACCTCCATGCTCGAAGGGGCGGTGCTCACCGAAACCGTCTTCTCGTGGCCGGGGATCGGCCGCTATCTCACCACCGCGCTGTTCGCCGGAGATACCACGGCGATCATGGGCGGCACGCTGCTGATTGGCGTGAGTTTTGTGCTGATCAATAACCTGACCGACCTGCTGGTGCGGTTAACCGATCCGAGGGTGCGCTGATGCCGACTTATCTGTTTTTACGCCGTCTGCGCCGCTCCCCCGCCGCCTTCAGCGGCCTGACCCTGGTGATCCTGCTGGTACTGACCGCGCTGTTCGCCCCGTGGCTGGCGCCGCACGATCCCAACTGG
Organism: Klebsiella sp. PK18; assembly: GCF_057784655.1. Taxonomy (NCBI): domain Bacteria; kingdom Pseudomonadati; phylum Pseudomonadota; class Gammaproteobacteria; order Enterobacterales; family Enterobacteriaceae; genus Klebsiella; species Klebsiella sp. PK18. Next base: position 4,044,440 of record NZ_CM173493.1, read on the forward strand.
CAGGATGCCGCCGCTCGTCTGCAGGGGCCCGGGACGGGACACTGGCTCGGCACCGACAGCTACGGCCGCGACCTGCTGTCGCGCCTGCTCTACGGCGCCCGCCCGGCGCTGGGTCTGGTGGCGCTGGTGACCGCCATTACCCTGCCCGTCGGGCTGCTGGTAGGTATCCTCTCCGGTTACTATGGCGGGTGGCTGGAGCGGATACTGATGCGCTTTACCGACGTGGTGATGTCGATGCCGCGCCTGATCCTCGCCTTCGCGTTCGTGGCGATGCTCGGCCCGGGGCTGGTCAACGGCGCGCTGGCGTTAGCCCTGACCACCTGGCCGGCCTACGCCCGTCAGGCGCGCAGCGAAATTCAGCGCCTGCGCCATAGCGATTACCTCGCCGCGGCGGAGATGCTGGGCATTCGCGGCTGGCGGCTGCTGATCGGCCATATTCTGCCGCTGTGTCTGCCGTCGGCGATTGTCCGGCTGGCGCTCGATCTGGCGGGCATTATCCTCGCCGCCGCCGGGCTCGGCTTTCTCGGCCTGGGCGCCCGCCCGCCGATGGCGGAGTGGGGAGCGATGATTGCCGACGGGATGCAGGTGATTTTCGACCAGTGGTGGATCGCTGCCATCCCCGGCGCGGCGATCCTGCTCGCCAGCCTGGCGTTTAACCTGCTGGGCGATGGCCTGCGCGATATTCTGGAGCCGCAACATGACTGACATCCGACTGACCGTCCAGGGACTCGCCGTCGACTACCCCACCGCCCGGGTGGTGGACAACGTCAGCTTCACCCTCGGCAACGAGCGGCTGGCGCTGGTGGGCGAATCCGGCTCCGGCAAATCGATGACCGCCCGGGCGCTGATGGGCCTGGTGCGCAAGCCCGGGGTGGTGAGCGCCGAACGGCTGGAGGTGCTGGGGCGCGATGTGCTAACCCTCAGCGCCCGCGGCTGGCGCGCGCTGCGCGGCAACGATATCGCTATGGTGCTGCAGGATCCGCGCTATGCGCTAAATCCTGTGCAGTCCATTCAGACGCAACTGGAAGAGGCGTTAACCCTGCATCAGCGTCTCAGCCGCCGTGGGCGCGCCGAGGCGGTTAAAGACGCCATCGCCGCCGTCGGTCTGGATCTGCCGGTCCTCAGCCGCTATCCCGGCGAGCTCTCCGGCGGGATGGGGCAGCGGGTGATGATCGCCCTCGCGCTGCTTAATAACCCGAAGGTGCTGATAGCCGACGAGCCAACTTCGGCCCTCGACGCCCGCCTGCGCAACCAGATCCTCGAGCTGCTGGTGGAGCAGTGCGCGCAGCGGCAGATGGCCATGCTACTGATCAGCCACGATCTGCCGCTGGTGGCCGCGCATTGCGATCGCGTGCTGGTGATGTACCGGGGGAGACAGGTCGATGAGATGCCGGCGCGGGCGCTACCGAGCGCGACGCACCCTTATACCCGCACCCTGTGGACCTGCCGGCCAAATGCGCACACCTACGGCCAGATGCTGCCGACCCTCGACAGAACCCAGGACTTTACGGAGACGGCCCATGGCGATCGTTAATCTTCAGGATTTACAGGTAACATTCGGCGCGAAGACGGCGGTCTCTGCCGCCAGTTTCTGTGTCGACGCCGGGGAAACCTTCAGTCTGATCGGCGCCTCCGGCTGCGGTAAATCGACGATTTTGCGCGTGCTCGCCGGATTACAGCGCGAATGGCGCGGCAGCGTAGAACTGCTGGGCCAGGGCATCGCGCCGGGCGCCCGCTTTCAGGGCGCGCTGCGGCGCAACGTGCAGATGGTGTTTCAGGATCCGTACGCCTCGCTGCATCCCAACCATACTCTGTGGCGCACCCTGGCGGAGCCGCTGCAGATCCACGGCATCCGCGACGTTTCCCCGCGGGTGACCACCGCCCTTGAGCAGGTGGGTCTGGCCGCCGACGCCGTGCGCCGCTATCCACACCAGCTCTCCGGCGGGCAACGGCAGCGCGTGGCCATTGCCCGCGCCCTGCTGCTGCGCCCGCAGATCCTGCTGCTGGATGAGCCGACCTCGGCGCTGGATATGTCAGTGCAGGCGGAAATTCTCAATCTGCTTAACCGCCTGAAACAGGAGCACGGCATGACCTATCTGCTGGTGAGCCACGATGCCGACGTCATCGCCCATATGTCCGATCGGGCGGCGTTTATGGCGGAGGGTGTGATCCAGCGCTTTTTCGATCGCGAAGCGCTGGTCAACGGAGAACACCGGATGAGGTGAGGCCAGCGGATGCCCGCTGTTTTGTCGGGTGGCGCTTCGCTTACCCGACCTGGGGTCCGTGCGACCTGTCGTTAATTTACCCACTTGCGGCGACTGAAACTGCCGGTTTCCCCCCTCTCCCTGTGTATGAAGAGCCGGAGTGAGGCTCGGTTTTCCCCCTCTCCCTGTGGGAGAGGGCCGGGGTGAGGGCAACAGAGCGCACCCTGTCCCCGCTGCCCGACGCCATAGCCCAATCAGCCGTTGTTTTGTCGGGTGGCGCTTCGCTTACCCGACCTGGGATTCGTGCGGCCTGCCGTTAATTTATTCACCATTGTTGCTGAAACTGCCGATGCTGGCGGCCTCAACATCGCTGAGACGTTCCCGGAAGGCCGGGGCAGCCCGCATGGATGCGGGCTGAGGGCCGTGTTTTGCAGGGACGCTGCCTCGGCCCGACCCGAAGCCTGCAGGGATAAGTCGAAGGCACCGCGCAGCGGCGATGTTGCTGGCCGGAGCCCGGGGGTACAGGGGGCGGCGGCGACTGGCCGCCCCCTGTGCGCTCCCTGCGCCATGAGTGACATAACGCAGACAATTAACCGGGAGCGCAAACTACGCTGAAGCCACCGATAACATAAACAACCACACTGCAGTGCTTCCCCTCACCCTGGCCCTCTCCCGAAGGGAGAGGGAACCGTCCGGCTGGCGCTTAGGCCCATGCAAGCGCAGCGCCGCCGGGCAAGATATCAGGCACGGTATCCTTGATTTCGCCGGGTGGCGGCGTACGCCTTACCCGGCCTACAAACCCAAATCACCGCGGGTCCTGGGGCTGCTGAAACTGCCGGTGCTGGCGGCCTCAACATCGCTGAGACGTTCCCGGAAGGCCGGGGCAGCCCGCATGGATGCGGGCTGAGGGCCGTGTTTTGCAGGGACGCTGCCTCGGCCCGACCCGAAGCCTGCAGGGATAAGTCGAAGGCACCGCGCAGCGGCGATGTTGCTGGCCGGAGCCCGGGGGTACAGGGGGCGGCGGCGACTGGCCGCCCCCTGTGCGCTCCCTGCGCCATGAGTGACATAACGCAGACAATTAACCGGGAGCGCAAACTACGCTGAAGCCACCGATAACATAAACAACCACACTGCAGTGCTTCCCCTCACCCTGGCCCTCTCCCGAAGGGAGAGGGAACCGTCCGGCTGGCGCTTAGGCCCATGCAAGCGCAGCGCCGCCGGGCAAGATATCAGGCACGGTATCCTTGATTTCGCCGGGTGGCGGCGTACGCCTTACCCGGCCTACAAACCCAAATCACCGCGGGTCCTGGGGCTGCTGAAACTGCCGGTGCTGGCGGCCTCAACATCGCTGAGACGTTCCCGGAAGGCCGGGGCAGCCCGCATGGATGCGGGCTGAGGGCCGTGTTTTGCAGGGACGCTGCCTCGGCCCGACCCGAAGCCTGCAGGGATAAGTCGAAGGCACCGCGCAGCGGCGATGTTGCTGGCCGGAGCCCGGGGGTACAGGGGGCGGCGGCGACTGGCCGCCCCCTGTGCGCTCCCTGCGCCATGAGTGACATAACGCAGACGATTAACCGGGAGCGCAATGTGCGCTGAAGCCACCGATAATATAAACAACCACACTGCAGTGCTTCCCCTCACCCTGGCCCTCTCCCGGAGGGAGAGGGCACCGTCCGGCTGGCGTTTAGGCCCGGCAAGCGTACTGCCAGGTAACGTTATCCGATGCCACTCCCCTACTTCGCCAGGCTGGCAAAGCGAGCAAAGACCGCATCAAAAATCGCCAGCCCTTGCGCCACCTGCTCAGCAGTAATGGTGCACGGCGGCACCACGTGAATGCGGTTCTCCACCACAAAGGCCAACAGCCCGGCCTCGGTTAAGGCCCCTTTGATCGCGGCCATGTCGGCGGCAGTCAGCGGCGTTTTTTGTTCACGGCTGCTCACCAGCTCCAGCGCCTGGAACAGGCCGCGACCACGCACCTCGCCGATAATGGCGTGCTTCTCCGCCAGCGCCTCGAGACCGGGGCGCAGCACCTCGTTGCCGATATAGGCCGCGTTCTCAACCACCTTCTCCTCTTTCATCGCGTCGATGGTGGCGACAATCGCCGCCATCGCCAGCGGATGGCCGGAGTAGGTCAGCCCGCCGGCAAAAAAGTGGTCGTCAAAATAGCGGGCAATCGGCTCGCTAATCAGCACCCCGCCCGCCGGCACGTAGCCCGCGTTAACCCCTTTGGCAAAGGTCACCAGATCCGGCACCACGCCATCCTGCTCGAAGGCGAACCAGCTGCCGGTACGGCCAAAGCCGGCCATCACCTCATCGAGGATCAGCACGATGCCAAACTCGTCGGCCAGGGCGCGCACACCCTGCATATAGCCTGCCGGCGGCACGAGGATCCCGGCGGTGCCGGGGATGGACTCCAGCAGGATCGCCGCGATGGCCGTCGGCCCCTCGCATTCAATGATCCGCCGCAGATGCGCCAGCGCGCGCTGGCACTCCTCTTCCTCGGTCGCGGCGTTGAACTCGCTGCGGTAAAGGTAGGGGTTGAAGAAGTGCACATGGCCGCGGGAGAACTCATTCGGCACCCGGCGCCAGTCGCCGGTGGCGGCAATCGCGCTGCCGGTGTTGCCATGATAGGAACGATAGGCCGACAGCACCTTGTCGCGCCCGGTATAGAGCCGCGCCATGCGAATCGCGTTCTCATTGGCATCTGCCCCAGCGTTGGTGAAGAACACCTTGCTGAAGCCCGCCGGCGCCAGGTCGACGATGCGCTTCGCCGCTTCGCCGCGGGCAAGGTTGGCGGTGGCGGGCGCGATGGTGACCAGGGTCTCCAGCTGCGCCTTCATGGCCGCCAGTACCCGGGGGTGCTGATAGCCAATGTTGACGTTCACCAGCTGGCTGCTGAAATCGAGCCAGGTATTCCCCTCGTAATCCCATAGCTCGCAGCCTTGCGCCCCGGCGATGACCAGCGGGTTGAGATTGCCCTGCATCGACCATGAATGAAACACATAGGCGCGATCCAATTGCCGAACTTCGTCATTGCTTACCGCGACCTCGTTGTGAATTGCCAGCTTCATACCCTGCCCTCTCTCATGTCGTTGTGGTTGGCTTCATCATTGGCCGCGGCAACGCAAAACGGATAGAGCCAGTGCGCGAAAAACGATGTGACACGGTGTCACATCCGCGTCCGCCGTCTGGCCCTGTGCCTTGCCGTCCGGCGTTTTTATAGTGGAGGGACAACCGCACAGGAGAATGACATGGCAACGAGCAACGTAGTGTTTATCACCGGGGCGACCTCGGGTTTTGGCGAAGCGGCAGCGCAGGTGTTTGCCGACGCGGGCTGGTCGCTGGTGCTGACCGGGCGCCGCTATCCGCGACTGAAGGCCTTGCAGGACAGACTCGCCGCCCAGGTGCCGGTGCATATTATTGAGCTTGACGTTCGTGACAGCGAGGCGGTGGCTGCCGCCGTGGCGTCGCTCCCCGCCCCCTTCGCCGATGTCACCACCCTGATCAACAACGCCGGGCTGGCGCTGTCGCCGCAGCCGGCGCAGGAGGTGGCGCTGGAGGACTGGAAAACGATGATCGACACCAACGTCACCGGTCTGGTGACGATGACCCACGCCCTGCTGCCGACGCTGATACGCCATGGCGCCGGGGCGAGTATTATCAATATCGGCTCGATCGCCGGGCAGTGGCCCTATCCCGGCAGCCATGTGTATGGCGCCAGCAAGGCGTTTGTGAAGCAGTTCAGCTATAACCTGCGCTGCGATCTGCTTGGCACCGGCGTGCGGGTCACCGATCTGGCGCCGGGGATTGCCGAGACCGAATTTACCCTGGTGCGTACCAAAGGCGACCAGGCGGCATCGGATAAGCTCTATCGCGGCACCACGCCACTGAGCGCGCGCGATATCGCCGAGCAGATGTTTTATATCGCCACGTTGCCGGCGCATATGAACATTAACCGGGTGGAGGTGATGCCGGTGCGCCAGGCGTGGCAGCCGTTCGCCATCGATCGGGATTAAGCGAAACCCGACGCATCCCTTGCCGGCGCTGTCGGCAAGGGATGCAAGCCGGACTAACGGCTGCTTTGCAGAAACTGCCTGACGCGTTCAGAGTCAGGCTGAGTGAAGAACTTCTCCGGCGGCGCCTTCTCAATCAGCAGCCCCTTCTCCAGAAACACCACCTCGTTGGACACCTGGCGGGCAAAATCCATCTCGTGCGTCACCACCACCATGGTGTAACCCTCGGCGGCGAGGGCTTTCATTACCCCCAACACCTCATTAACCAGCTCCGGATCCAGCGCCGACGTCGGTTCATCGAAGAGAATAACTTCGGGCGACATCGCCAGCGAACGGGCGATCGCCACCCGCTGCTTCTGCCCGCCGGAGAGGGTGATCGGGTAAACATCGGCTTTGTGCGCCATGCCCACTTTCTCCAGTTGCTGCATGGCAATGGCCTTCGCCTCGTCTCGTTTCATGCCCTTAACGTGCAGCAGCGCCTCGCTGACGTTTTGCTGAACGGTCAGATGCGGCCACAGGTTAAAACTCTGAAAGACCATCCCCACCCGCTCGCGAATTTTGGCCAGCTGGCGGTGCGACATCGCCCGGCCGCGCTGTTCATCAATCCCCAGTCGCTGACCGCCGATATGAATTTCACCGCGGTCCGGCTGTTCCAGCCAGTTCATACAGCGCAGCAGTGTGGATTTTCCCGACCCGGACGAGCCGAGAATACTCACCACGGTCCCCTTCTCCACCGTCAGGTTAATATCCCGCAGGACTTCCACATTATCGAACTGTTTGGAGACGTTTTTGACGCTTACGGCAATAGACTCAGGCATGGCTCATTCCTCTTTTGGCTCCCCAGGCGGTCAGGCGCTTAATCAGCAGCTCCAGCAGAATGCTGATCGCCCAGTAAAGCCCAATGGCGACGATAAAGGCGTTAAACGGAATAAAATAGGTCGCCTGGACGCTGTTGGCGGCGGCGGTGATCTCCTGAACGGTAATAATGCTCAGGAAAGCGGTGTCCTTCAGGCAAATAATCAGCTGATTGCCGATCAGCGGTAAGGCGGAAGAGATGATATTGGGTAAAATAATCCGCCGAAAAATGGCATAGCGCGAAAAGCCCTGAGCAATCGCCGCTTCAATATATCCGCCGGAAAATACCCGCCGCTGGCTGCGCAATATTTCAAAAAAATAGGCGCCATGATAAATAATTAGGGCCAGTAAACCGGCGGTCCACGGCTCCATGCTAATACCGAGCTGCGGCAGCCCGTAATACAGAAGATAAGCGAGGATCAAAAAAGGGATCGCACGCATCAGGCTGACGAAACTAATAATAATCCGGTTAATCACTTTCTTTTGATATTCGCTAAAATAACACAGCGCAATACCGATAATCAGCGCCGCCAGGGCGGCGGTAATAAACAGTTCGAGGGTCGCGAATAACCCGGCAATAAAGCTATCGCGAACCGACCAGATAACGCCCCACTGATTCATAATGCCTCCCGTTCCTAGCGCGCCAGACGCCTGGCTTTACGTTCCGCGATACCCTGCAGCTTCAACAAACAGCCGATGATCACCACATACAGCAGGCCGGCGGCGAGGATCGGCGACAGCGGCTCGTAGGTGACCGAGGAGATACGGTTGGTGACCCGGGTGAGATCCACCACGCCAATCACGGCGATGGCCGGGCTACCTTTGATCAAAAAGGACATCTCATTGACCAGCGCCGGCAGGCTCTCGATCCACATCTGCGGCAGCATGATGTAGCGGAAGTAGGTCCAGCGGCGCATTCCCACCGACTCCGCCGCCTCCCGCTGTTCGCGCGGAAAAGTGCGGAAGGCGTTGCGCCAGATCTCAGCGTTAAACGCCGACGTGTTAAGCGTCAACGCCACGATGGCGGCCACGTTCTTGTCGAGGTTAATGCCCATCGTCGGCAGGGAAAGGAACAGAAACAGCACCAGCGTCACCAGCGGCGTTGCGCGGGCCAGACTGATATAGACCACCAGCAGCTGGTCGATCACCGGCAGGCGCAGCATCCGTACCAGGGCGATCAGCAGGCCCGCCACCACCCCGAAGGCAATAGCGATGGCCGAAATCCAGAGGGTCGTCCATGCGCCTTCGATTAATAACTGCCAGGAAATTGCATCCATGAGGCCCTCCTTCTCAGCAACAGGCGGCGGTCGCCCGCCGCGGAATATTACAGTCCGGCGAGTTTGTGAAACTGTTCCGGGCTGGTGATCGCCTCGGTCGGCAGGTTGTCATAGGTTTCGCCAAACCATTTTTTCTGCAGCTCGGCGAGCTTGCCGGTCTCCTTCATGTGGTTCATAAACTTGGTCATATAGGCCAGCAGTTGCGGCGAGTTTTTCGGGATCGGCCACGCCATATACCCCGGTCCGGAGACAGCCAGCCCTTTGGCGAAGACCTTCGGTTTGGCTTTCGCCAGGTCGTTTACCGAGATCACCACGTTAATCACGTAATCCAGTCGCTTATTCGCCAGGTCGGCGTAAGCTTCCGGATAGGAGGGATACTCCACCACCGGTCCCAGCTTGCCGCCGGTCTTCTCCAGCATCGCCTTCAGCTCCGGCAAACGCGCCAGCAGCGCGCTCCCGGCCTGTAACCCCACTTTTTTGCCGCTGAGATCGGCAATCGTATTTAACGAAGTATCACCAGCGCGTTTGACGAAATAGTGCTGCGCGGAGGCCCACGGTGGGGTGAAATCAAAAACCTTCAGCCGCTCATCGGTAATAACCGCCCCGGTTAAGGCCATATCGTATTGCCCGGTGGAGACGGCCGCTAATAATCCGGTCCACGGTAATATGCTCTGGTCGACATGGAATTTGGCGTACTTACGTAATTCCTCAAGCATATCTTTGTTAAAGCCATCGGCCTGGCCATTATTCATAAAGTTAAACGGCGCATAATCATCTTCCGTCGCCACTTTCAAGGTGCCGGATTTTTCTATTTCCGGAAGATCGGCCGCGACGGCGTGATAAGAAAAAGCGACCGTTAATACAGCGCTCAGACACATTGATGCCAATGATTTTTTCATTATTTCACCCCTGATGGATTGGCCAGACGGGTTCATTCCAGAACGCGAAAAGGTTTCTGCAAAATAGTGGCCGGGGACGTTCCGGTCCACGGCGGCTGAATACGTTTTTAATGTGGGAGCGTTTTTCAATTCCGTATAGAGCCAGATGGGCCGCATCGCTGTGTCAGATGGCGGCAGGGTGGTATGGAATTTGCTGAGTGTAACGGGTGGTCGCAATGCGTTATTGCCAGAGGAGCCCCGTATGATCCGTCACCTGTTACACGTTGATTTTCAGCCTGGCCGCGGTTTGCAGGAACAGGTGCGAGAGACGCTGGTGAATGCCATTCTCAGCGGGATCTTCGCCGCCGACACCCCGCTGCCCTCCTGTCGCCAGTTGGCCAGCCAGCTTCGCGTCTCGCGCAACACCACCGCGCTGGTGTTTGAAAGTCTGGTCAACGAGGGCTACCTGATTAGCCGCCCACGAAGCGGTTACTACCTGCATCCCGACTATCATGAAGCTTCGCCTGCCGCCGTCGAGAGTGCACCGCAGCGCGAAGCCGCTGCACCACGCTGGGGCGACCGGCTGCAGATGACCCCCAGCCAGCAGGAGTCGATCCTCAAACCGGCGGGCTGGATGCACTACCGCTACCCGTTTATCTACGGCCAGCCCGATACCCGGCAGTTCCCGCTGGCCACCTGGCGCTCGGCGGCGAACTGGCTGCACGGCGGGGTGCGCGACCCGGCGTGGGTCATCGACCATATTGACCAGGATGTGCCGATGCTGATCGAGCAGATCCGCACCCGGGTGCTGCCCAAGCGCGGCATTGTCGCCGCGCCGGATGAAATTCTCATCACCCTTGGCTCGCAAAATGCACTCTACCTGCTGACCCGACTGCTGCTCTCTTCCACCACCCGCATTGGCGTCGAAAACCCCTGCTTTCGCGAAGCCATCAACACCTTTCTGCTCGCCGACGCCGAGGTGGTGCCGCACCCGGTGGATGAAGAGGGGATCGTGCTTAATGAGCGTCCCTGCGATTACTACTATGTCACCCCCGGCCATCAGGTGCCCACCGGGGTGACCATGAGCAGTGCGCGGCGTCGCCAGCTGCTGGAGCATGCCGCCCGCCATGACGCAGTCATTATTGAAGATGATTATGACTCGGAGAGTAACTTTACCCTCAACCCACTGCCGGCGCTGAAGGCCAGCGATCGCAGCGGCCGGGTGGTGTATGTCAGCAGCCTGTCAAAAGCGCTGTCACCGGGGCTGCGGTTGGGGTTTATGGTCGCCGACCCGGACCTGATCGACGAGGCGCGCGCCCTGCGCCGGCTGGTCTATCGCCATCCGCCGACCAACATTCAGTACCAGATGGCCCACTTCCTTGCCCAGGGCCATTATGAAACCCATCTGCGGCGCTACCACTACGACTCCGCCCAGCGCTGGGAGCGCCTGCACGCCGCCCTGCAGCGCTATCTGCCGTCGTGTCGCGCGCTGGCGGGGAGCGAACATGCTAACGCCTTCTGGCTGCAGACCCCGGCGCAGATCAACACCCAGCAGCTCACCTGGCGCGCCGCCCACGCCGGCGTGCTGATTGAGCCCGGGGCGCGCCATTTTCTCAGCGCCGCGCCGCCGGATAACTACTTTCGCATGGGATTCCACGCCATTAACCCTGACGCCATCGCCCAGGGGGTGGAGGTCCTGCGCGGCCAGCTGGAGCAGATGGGTTAGCGGTATTGTTCATACTCAACGGCGTCGCGCACGCTGAGCAGCGCCGGGCGCAGACTGTCGAAAGGCACCGATCCGAGCGCAATGCGCAGCGCCTGCGGGATCGTGGCGGAGACGCAGAACGGCTCGGCGGTCGACACCGAAATACGGCGTTCCATCAGCGCATTCGCCAGTCGATCGGCCCGGCTCTCTTCACCCAGAGGCAGCCAGACAAAGTACGAATCGGGATGACTGACGACGGGAAGCCCACAAAGCACCTCGCGGGCCACCTGCTGCCGCTGTCGCGCATCCTGTCGTTTCTGCATTTCAAAGCGTGCCACCGTGCCATCTTCAATCCAGGCGCAGATCAGCGAACTTATCAGCGTCGGCGTATTCCACGTCGTGGCGCGGATGGCGCGCTCAATCTCCGGCCGGTAGCGCGGCGGAGAAATCACCACCCCCACGCGCAGCCCGGTGGCGATATTTTTTGAAAAACCGGTGACATACACCGTTCTTTCCGGCGCATAGCTGATCACCGGCGGCGGCGGACGGCTCACCAGCCGGGCGTAGGCGGCATCTTCAATAATCAGCAGATCGTGCTGGCGCGCAAGATCGGCCAGCGCCTGCCGCTGCCCGGTGTTGAGCACCCAGCCCAGCGGATTGTGCAGCGTCGGCATGGTATACACCGCCCGCACCCGCCGCTGCTGGCACAGCGTATGAAGCGCCTGCAGGTCCGGTCCCTCCGGCCGACAGGGGATCGCCGCCAGCTCCAGATGATACAGCGCCGCCAGAACCTTGAAGCCCGAATAGGTCAGCGCATCCACCGCCACCACATCCCCCGGACGTAACAGCCCCATGACGGTCACCGCCAGCCCGTGCTGTGCGCCGTTGACGATCAGGACATTTTCCGCGTCCGGGGCAAAGTGCTGGCAGGTCAAATGGCGGGCGATAATTTCCCGCTCGGCGAGCCGCCCGGCATGAGGCTGATAGCGCAGATGCGAGTCAATATCGCCCGCCATCGCCAGCTGCCTGAGCGCCTCGCGCAGCGCATCGCCCTGCTCCGGCAGCGAAGGGTAGTTGAAATTGAGATCCACGACATCGGCGGCCACCACCTGTTGATCGACCCCATGCCCCGGCGGCAGCGAGAGGTCGCGCACGAAGGTGCCGCGGCCGGTTTCGCCGCTGACCAACCCCATCTCTTCCAGTTCACGGTAGATGCGCGTGGCGGTGGCCAGCGAGATGCGCTCCCCGGCGGCAAGGGTACGGTGCGTCGGCAGACGGCTGCCTGCGGGCAGCTGCCCGCTGCGGATCGCCTGGGCATATCGGTCGACAACGGCTTTATATCGGGCTTTCATCGTGAAATGTATCTATGACAATAATTTGATTGTATTAGATTGGGCACATTACCATCGCCGCAGACGATGCTCAAGCGGGCACAGCACATCTGATAACGCGAGGTTAACGTGGTAGATTCAACACTGGATAAATCGGTGCCCGGTCCCTGGTCCGGATGGCTTCATGGTTTACTGGGGGTGATTATTTTTAGCGGGTCGCTGCCCGCGACGCGGCTGGCGGTGCAGGATATGGATCCGTTCTTATTGACCTTTCTGCGCGCCTCCATCGCCGGGCTGCTTGCCGTCGCGCTGCTGGTCGGCTTTCGCCAGAAACGCCCGCGCCTGGCGCAGCTTGTGCCCTTGATCATCGTCTCATCAGGGGTGGTGATCGGCTTTCCCCTGCTCACGGCGCTGGCCCTGCAGCACATCACCTCGGCGCATTCGATTGTGTTTATTGGCCTGCTGCCGCTGATGACCGCCCTCTTCGGCGTACTGCGCGGCGGCGAACGCCCGCGGCGGGCTTTCTGGATCTTTTCGCTGCTGGGCAGCCTGCTGGTGGTGGGATTCGCCCTGACGCAAAGTGCGGCGGCCTCACTCAGCGGCGATCTGCTGATGCTGGCGGCGGTTATCGCCTGCGGCCTCGGCTATGCGGAAGGGGCAAAGCTGACGCGGGAGCTCGGCGGCTGGCAGGTGATCTGCTGGGCGCTGGTGATAGCCCTGCCGTTGATGCTCCCCGCCTCGCTGATGGTTCAGCCCGCGTCCTGGCATGCCATATCGGCCTCCTCCTGGGCGGCGCTCGGCTATGTGTCGCTGTTCAGCATGCTGATCGGTTTCATCTTCTGGTACAAAGGGCTGGCCGCGGGCGGGATCGCCGCCGTCGGCCAGCTCCAGTTATTGCAGCCGTTCTTCGGGCTTGGCCTGTCGGCGGCGCTGTTGCACGAAACCGTCAGCCCCTTGATGCTGGCGGTTACGCTGGGCGTGGTACTGTGCGTGGTGGGCTCGCGCAAATTTGGCCGCCAGCGGGTTGTCGCAGGGAGCGGGAGCCGTGATTGACCGCCCCGTCATCCGCCGTCCCGGGCCGCGGCGGCGTAACCGCCTTACCCGGGCGACAGCATGATAAACGGCTGGAAGACGCGTCGCCGGGGAGGACGACCGTCTACACCGGCCGCGCGTACTGAAGCATCACCTGCAGCAGCACGTTGGCCCCGGCGGCGACGTGCTCCGGCGAGGCATACTCAATTTCGTTATGGCTGATCCCGTCCTTGCAGGGGATAAAAATCATCCCGGTGGGCGCCAGGTAGCTCATATACACTGCGTCATGCCCGGCGCCGGAGACGATCGGCCGCGCCGGATAGCCCAGCCGCTGCGCGGCATCGGCAATGGCCTGCTGGCATTCAGCATCGAACGGCGCCGCCGGATAGTGGCTTACCTGCTTCAGGGCCACCTGCAGACCGCTCTCCCGCTCAACCTCCGCGATAAACGCCCGCAGCTGGCGATCCATCTCGTCCACCAGCGCATCGCTGAGATTGCGCATATCAATGGAGAAGGTGACCTCCCCTGGCACCACGTTGCGGCTGTTGGGCCACACCTGCACGCTGCCGACGGTGCCGCGTCCCTCTTCGCTGCGCCCGGCAATGGCCACCACTTCCTGCATAATGCGGGTCGCCACCTGCAGGGCATCCTGACGCAGGCGCATCGGCGTGGGTCCGGCGTGCGAGGCCTGGCCGGTGACCACGCAGTCGTACCAGCGGATCCCCAGCACGCCCTGCACGATACCGATGGTTTTCGCTTCATCTTCGAGAATCGGCCCCTGCTCAATGTGCGCCTCAAAATAGGCGCCGATGGGATGCTCCCCCGGGGTCTGCTCGCCGATATAGCCGATCTGCGCCAGCGCCTCGCCGACGCTGACACCCTCTTTATCCGTGACGGCCCAGGTCTCTTCCAGCGGGAAGACGCCGGCAAAGACCCCGGAGCCCATCATCACCGGCACAAAGCGCGACCCCTCTTCGTTGGTCCAGAACACCACCTCAATCGGCGCGTCGGTGTCAATCTGCAGATCGTTGAGCGTGCGCACCACCTCCAGCGCCGCCAGCACGCCGTAGTTGCCATCAAATTTGCCGCCGGTGGGCTGAGTGTCAATATGGCTGCCGGAGACGATGGGCGGCAGGCCGGGGTTGCGGCCTTCCCGGCGCATAAACACATTGCCGATTTTATCGATGGTAACGCTCATCCCGGCCTCCCGCGCCCAGCCTATTACCTTGTCCCGCCCCTGGCGGTCGAGGTCGGTGAGGGTCAGACGGCGGCAGCCGCCCTTCGGCGTGGCGCCGATCTGCGCGAGATCCATTAACGACGCCCACAGGCGGTCGCCATTGATGCGCCAGCCGGTGGTGTCGGTCGCGGGGGTAAAAAGTACATCACTGCTCATGGTAGTCTCCTGACATCAAGGTCGCCGCCAGCGTAACCGGCGGTGGGAATGCGCTATCAACGCCTGGTCTTCATCCTGTATGGTTTTTTGCCGCCGATCAGACGGCCAGGGCCTGGGCGTTAGCGTCAATCGCCAGCTCGCGCCAGCGGTGGCAACTCACCGCGTGGCGCTCCGCGACGGATTCCGTCGGCGGCAGACTCTGTTCACAGACCGGGCGACGGTGCGGGCAGCGCTCGGCAAAAGCGCAGCCGGGCGGCAAGCGCGCCAGATCCGGCGGCGCGCCGGGAATGCAGTGCAGGGCATCACCTTTCTTAAGCCCCTCTTTCGGCCGACTGCCCAGCAGCACCTGGGTATAAGGATGGCGCGGGTGGCGCAGGATCTCGCTCATCGACGCTTCCTCGACGATCCGCCCGGCGTACATCACCGCCACCCGGTCGGCGATCTCCACCGCGGCGCCGATATCGTGGGTCACAAACACGATCGACAGCCCGCGCTGCTTTTGCTGCTCACGCAGCAGGATCAGGATCTGGATTTGCACCGTGGCGTCGAGGGCGGTGGTCGGCTCATCCGCCAGCAGCAGCTGCGGGTTACAGGAGAGCGCAAGGGCGATCATCGCCCGCTGGCGCATCCCGCCGGACATCTCGTGCGGGTAAGCATCCAGTCGCCGCTCGGGGCTGGGAATACGCACCTGGCGCAGGGCCTCCAGCGCCCTGTCCCGGGCCGCCTGGCGCGACAGCCCTTCGTGGCGGCGCAGCCCTTCAATAATCTGCTGCCCGACGGTGTAGACCGGATCGAAGGCCAGCAGCGGCTCCTGAAAAATCATCGCGCAGCATCCGCCGCGATAGCGCCGCAGCTGACTGGTGCTCATCGTCAGCACCTCGTCGTCCCCCACCTGCAGGGTGCCGGAGAGCTCACTGCTCCCTGGCGGGTGCAGGCGCATCAGCGCCCGCAGGGTCACGCTCTTGCCGGAACCCGACTCGCCAATCAGCGCCATCACCTCCCCCTTTTGTACGTCAAAGGAGACCCCGTTGACCGCGTTGATGGTCTGTCCGTCGCGGCGAAAGACGACCCGCAGGTCGCGCACATGGACAAAGGCGTTATCCGACATGGCTGACCTCCTTAAGGGGGATGCTTTGATGCCAGGGCGAGGCCGGCTGCGCCATCAGGCAGGCGCTCTGGTGCCCCTCCCCGACCGCCTCCAGCCGCGGTTTCACCTCGGCGCAGACCGCCTTCGCATGCGGGCAGCGGGTGTGAAAGCGGCAGCCGCTCGGCGGCGCGATGGGGCTGGGGGGATCGCCGCTCAGCGGTGAGGTCAGGGTGCGGTTTTCCGGGTCCATGGAGGGCATCGAGCTTAACAGCGCCCGGGTATAGGGGTGGGCGGAGGCGGTAAACAGCTGCTCCGCCGGGCCAATCTCCACCACTTCGCCAAGGTACATGACGAGGATCCGATCCGACAGCCAGCGAACCACGTGCAGATCGTGGCTGATGAACACGTAGGTCAGCTCGAGAGTCCGTTTCAGCTCCTGCAGCAGCTGCAGCACCTGGGCTTCCACCGATTTATCCAGCGCCGACACTGCCTCATCGAGGATCACCAGCCGCGGCTTCATCGCCAGCGCGCGGGCGATATTCACCCGCTGCCGCTGGCCGCCGGAGAGCGCATGCGGGTAGCGGTCGGCAAAGCGTGCCGGCTCAAGGCCAACGTGCGCCAGCAGATAGCGGGCATATTCGCTGGCCTCTCTGGCGCTGACGCCATGGACGCGCTGGCCGAAGGCGATGCTCTCCTCCATGGTCATGCGCGGATTGAGCGAAGCATAGCTATCCTGAAAGACCATCTGCACCTGGCGACGGTAGGCTTTCAGCGGCAGACGCGACGAGCCGACCCCCTGTCCGTCGAAGATCAGTTCGCCGCTGTCCTGGGTGAGCAACTGCATCAGCAGCCGGGCGGTGGTCGATTTGCCGCAGCCCGACTCGCCGACTACCCCCAGGGTTTCGCCTTTCATCACCGTGAAGCTGATATCGTCCACCGCCTGCACCACCTCCCGGCCTTTGCCGCCGCGAAAGTACTTCAGCAGGTGATTAACCTTCAGCAGAGGCTGCGCCGGCCCGCCAAGGTCGATATTGATAAAGGGTTGCATCGCTTACTCCTTAATCGCCATTGCCGCACGCAGGCGGTCCGCGAGGATATTGAACGAAATGGAGGTGATAAAAATCATCAGGCCCGGCAGGGCGGCCACCCACGGCTGGGTATAGATTGCCGTGCGCAGCGTATTGAGCATCAGCCCCCACTCGGGCTCCGGCGGCCGCACGCCGAGGCCGAGAAACGACAGGCCGGAGGCGAGGATCATGCACACCGAAATCAGCCCGGTGGAGAAGACGAAGATCGGCCCGAGCACGTTGCCCAACACCTGGACGCGGATAATGGTCAACGCGCTGGCGCCAGTGGCCCGGGCGGCGTCGATATAGTCCATATGTCGCACCTGGGCGGTCACGCTCTCGGCAATCCGCGCCACCTGCGGGACAAACACGAGGGTCAGCGACAGCAGCGCATTGCCGATGCCCGCCCCCAACGCTCCCGACAGCGCAATCGCCAGCAGGACGGAGGGAAAGGCATAGAACACATCCACGGTGCGCATAATCACGGTATTGGTTTTGCCGCCCGTATAGCCGGCGATAATCCCGATGGCCCCGCCGATAAAAAAGGCGAACACCACCGGGACAATTCCCATAAACAGCGACAGTCGGGTGCCAAGGATCAGCCGCGACAGCATGTCGCGTCCCAGCTCATCCGAGCCCAGCGGGAAGCCGTCGCTGCCGATGGGTTTCAGGCGCAGGAACATCGACGTTTGATAAGGATCTTTGACGATAAGCCACGGACCGAACAGCGCCAGGGCCAGCAGCAGGAGGATCACCACGCCCACCACCACCCCGCCGGGGTCGCGCAGTAAGCGGCGCAGCACGCCGCGCCAGTAACCTTGCCGGGAAGCGTGGGCCGCTGCGGCCGGGACCGCTTTCGTCGTTGCCGTATCCACCATGGTCAGCTCCTCTTAATACGCGGGTCGAGGGTGGTCTGCAGAATATCCACCAGCAGGTTGAGCAGCACGAAAAACAGCGCCAGCACCCAGATGGTGCCCTGCAGCAGGGGCAGGTCGCGCTGAAAAATGGCGGTATTGAGCAGCAATCCGGTTCCCGGCCAGGAGAAAACGGTCTCCACAAGGATCGAGCCGCCCATCAGATAGCCCACCTGCAGCCCCATCACCGCCAGCGCGGTGGGCGCGGCATTTTTCATGACGTGGACAAAGATGCGCGACTCGTTGAGCCCGCGAGCGCGCAGGCCAACGATAAACTCCTGGCTGAGGATATCGGCCACCTGCGAGCGCACGGTGCGGGCGATAATCCCGGTGGGGATCACCGACAAGGTGAGGGCTGGCAGCAGCATGAACTGCAGGTGCGCCCAGTCCCATTGCCAGCCCACCTCGCCTATCGGCCCGCCGCCGGTGGCCGGCAGCAGCGCGAACTTAACGCTGCAGAGGATCACCAGCAGCATCCCCAGCCAGTAGTGCGGCACGCTAACGCCAAATACCGACAACACCGAGGCCAGACGGTCAATGACGCTGTTGCGAAAATAGCCGGCGACAAAGCCGAACAGGCTGCCGAGGACGAAGCCGATCGCCGTCGCCAGCAGCGCCAGGCGCAGGGAGTACGCCACCGCGGTCATCACTTCGTCTATTACCGGGCGGCCGGTGGCGACCGACATACCAAGGTCGCCGTGCAGCGCCCGCCACAGCCAGTGGATAAACTGCATAGGCAGCGGCTTATCAAAGCCGTAAGCCTGCATTAACGTCTGACGCAGCGCCTCCGAGGCGTCCGGCGGCATTACCGACACCAGCGGGTCGCCCGGAGCGATCTGCACCAGCATGAAACAGATCACCGCCACCCCAAGCATGGTGGGGATAGCCAGCAGAATGCGGTATAGCAGCGTATTGATCATCGGTCGCCCCTTTCGCGATTACTCTTTTTTGCTCACCAGGCTGAGGTCGATAAACCAGCTCTGCGGTTGCACCACCCCGGTCACCGCAGGGGAAATCGCGCGCGGCCCGACGTCGTGGGCGACAAACAGGAATGGCACCTGATCCACCAGCGCGGCGTGCAGCTCACCGGCCGCTTGGTTCATCTCCGCCGGGGTAAAGGCGTGCTTGACGGCGGCGGCCAGCTTCTCCGTCTCCGGAGTGGAGAAGTAACCCCAGTTGGTCGCCACCGGCGGAAACGCTTTGGCGGTCGAGAAGCGGATCAGGCCAAAGTAAGGATCGTTAACCGCGGCGCTGACGTTGATCGCATCGATCCCTTTCGCCGACGGGTCCCGGGCGCCCAGGCGCCAGTTGGTAAACAGGGTGTTCCATTCCACCACTTTGATATCCACATTGAAGAAGCAGCTCTTCAGGCTCTGCTGGATATACTCGTTCATCGGCAAGGGCTGCATCTGCCCGGAGCCGGAGGCCGAGGTGGCCACCGTGACGTGCAGCGGTTTGCTGGCGCTGTATCCGGCCTCGGTCATTAGCTGGCGGGCGGTGTCCGGATCATATTTGATCTGGAAGGTGGGTTTGCCATGCCACGGGCTGTCAGCCTCGTAGACCCCGGTGGCCTCGGTCATGTAGCCGCCGAGGTAGCTCTTCAGCTCGGCACGGTTCAGACACAGGTTGGCCGCTTTGCGCACGCGGATGTCCTGCCACGGCGATCCTTTTTCAAAGGAGAACTGCCAGGGCCACAGGTGCGGCTGGGTATTGGCGTAGAGGTGAAAACCCTGAGACTTGATCTGATCGATGGCGTCCGGCGCCGGGGCTTCAATCCAGTCCACCTGCTTCGACAGCAGCGCCGCGGTACGGGCGTTGGCCTCCGGCAAGGGGATCAGCACCACTTTATCCACCCGGGGAATGCGATCTTTGTTCCAGTAGTCGGGGTTTTTATCGAGGATCAGCTGCTGACGCGGCACCAGCTTCTCCAGTTTGAACGGGCCGCTACCCACCGCGTGGGCGGCGAAGGCGGTCCACGCCTGTTTGCTGCGCGCGGCGCTATCTCCCGCGCTGGCCGGCACCGCGTCATACTGTTTCTGCCACGCCGTCGGCGAGACGATAAACAGGTTGGTGATGTTGTACGGCAGCAGCGCGTCTGGTTCCGAGGTGGTCAGCGCCACAGTGTGGTCGTCAATTTTCTCTGCGCCGGTGAGGGTCGGCATGCGCGACAGGGTGTTGCCGATCTGCCCCGGGGCGTACTGCGGCGCCGCTTTATTCAGCACCTTATCCACGTTCCAGACGATGGCGTCGGCGTTCACCTCCGTCCCGTCATGGAACCTGACGCCCGGACGCAAGGTGAAAATCCAGCGGCTGGTGTTCTGCGGATCGATGTGCCACTCGGTCGCCAGCCCTGGCACCAGACCGCTGGGCTTTTCACCTTGCGACAGATCCCACTCCACCAGCGCGTCGTACAGCGGGATGCCGGTAAAGCGGTTGCCCTCATAGCCTTGATCCGGCTGGCCAAGGGTTAACGGAATATCCGCGGCGGTCATGGCGATCCGCAGCGTGGAGGCGTTGGCAGGTAAGGCGGCGCCCGCCAGGGCCAGTGCGCCGCTCACCGCCACGGCGAGACGACCGGCACGCGAAAATAACGTCTTTTTGTGCATCACATGATCCCTGTTAAATAAAGTGTCACGGATTAACAGGCAAAATGCGTACCAGCTCTTACGCGGGCGATAATAGGCCAAAACCGACCAATAAAATAAGAATGACTTATATTATCACCATGATAATTATGGGAAAATAATTGCACCTTATTCCGCCGCACCGCCAACGGGAAATATGTTGCAGAATTGCACCAGCCGCTATATGGCAAAATTCAAATAATCACACTGCGTCACTTTTCATTCATCCCCGTCCTCCGCCGCCGCGTATTCTCCGTCGGGATCAATCCCTTCTATACTTCAGGGAACACATCGACCGGGAGAGACTATGCCTTTAGCCGATTTTCACCGCTCCGATCCTTTTACCCTCGGTATCGAACTGGAGCTGCAGGTGGTGAACCCGCCGGGTTACGACCTCAGCCAGGATGCCTCGACGCTGATTGCCGACGTCCAGCATCAGTTGACCGTGGGAGAAGCCAAACATGACATCACCGAGAGCATGCTGGAGATCGCCACCGGGGTGTGCCGCGACATCAGCCATGCCCAAACCCAGCTCAGCGCCATCCAGCAGGCGGTTCAGCGCGCGGCGCTGCGCCATCATCTGCAGATCTGCGGCGGCGGTTCGCACCCCTTTCATGCCTGGCAGCGTCAGCAAATCAGCGACAATCCGCGCTATGTTAAAACCGTCGAGCATTTTGGCTATCTGGCGCAGCAGGCCACGGTCTTTGGCCAGCATGTGCACGTCGGCTGCCAGAGCGGCGACGACGCCCTCTATCTGCTGCACGGCCTGTCGCGCTTTGTACCGCACTTCATCGCCCTTAATGCCGCCTCGCCGTGGTTTGACAGTACCGACAGCCGTTTCGCCTGTTCACGCCTGAACCGCTTCTCCTCCTATCCCGACAACGGTCCGATGCCGTGGGTGGCAGACTGGCAGGGGTTTCGTCGCCTGTTCCGCCAGTTGAGCTACACCAGCATGATCGACAGCATGAAGGATCTGCACTGGGATATTCGCCCCAGCCCGCAGTTTGGGACCGTCGAGGTGCGGGTGATGGACACTCCCCTGACCCTCGCCCAGGCGATCCATATCGCCGGCTTTATACAGACCCTGGCCTGCTGGCTGTTGACGGAGCGCCCTTTTAAGCACCAGCCTGATGATTATCTGCTGTACCCCTTTAACCGCTATCAGGCGTGCCGCTATGGGCTGGACGGGACCCTCACCGACGTGCGCAGCGGAGAGCAGCGCAGCATCCGCCAGGAGATCCTGCAGCTCGCCGACCGGCTGGCTCCCTTCGCCCATCAGTTGAAGGCGACGGCGGCGCTGGAAGCGGTGGTCCGCCAGGCGAAATCGCCGCACAGCGAAGCGCAGCAGATGCGCGACTTTATCGCCAACGGCGGTTCGCTTTCCGGCCTGGTGCAAAAACACTGTGAGATTTGGGCGGCATAAGGCAGCGAGGCGGGTATACTCGGCGCAGACCATAGAAAGGACTGCCCATGTTATTACGTTGCCTGCTCCCCCTGGCGCTGCTGCCCCTGGCCGCCGTCGCCAGCGCCGCCTGTACCCTCACCGACCCGACGCTGACCCTGCAGAGCTATCGGGTGGATGCGCAGAAAGAGCGCATTGCGATGTACTGGCAGGATCGGCACGGCAAAGCCTGGGGTTCCCTGCGTTCGCTGCTGGCGGGTATCGATGGCGACGGCCGGGTGCAAATGGCGATGAACGGCGGCATTTACGATAAAGCCTACGCGCCGCTGGGGCTGTATATCGAAGACGGTAAACGGCTGACGCCGGTAAACCGTTCCGCCGGCGGCGGGAACTTCTTTATCCGCCCCGGCGGCGTGTTCCTGGTGGCGAACGACCGGGCGAAAATCGTGCCGCTGCCGGCATACAAGCCCTCTCCCGCCATCCGCTATGCGGTGCAGTCCGGCCCGATGCTGATTGAGAATGGCGTCATCAACTGGCGGCTGAAGCCCTCAGCCAGTTCGCGCAAGCTGCGTAACGGGGTGGGTATCGATAAGCAGGGCCGGGTGGTGTTTATGCTCAGCGATCGCGAGACCAACTTCTATGATTTTGCCTGCTATGCGCAGTCAAAGCTTGGGGTGCGGCAGATGCTCTATCTCGACGGCACCCTGTCGAAGATGTACCGCAAAGGCGGCAGCGTGCCGTGGCAGTATCATCCGTTCGTGACCATGATAACGGTGGAGAGGAAGTAGCGGGCGCCCGGCACAAAAGCGGCGCCGTGCCCGCCGTCCTTACCCGTTCACCAGCGAAGGACTACCCTTTTCTGCCAAACGCAACGTGAACGGAAAATTCCCCCTCACCCTAACCCTCTCCCACAGGGAGAGGGGACCGCCCGGCAGACGCTGTTGCTCCGGCAGATAAGGCCAAACGCAACGTGAACGGAAAATTCCCCCTCACCCTAATCCTCTCCCACAGGGAGAGGGGATCGACAGGCAGACGCTGTTGCTCCGGCAGATAAGGCCAAACGCGACGTGAACGGAAAATCCCCCTCACCCTAACCCTCTCCCACAGGGAGAGGGGATCGACAGGCAGACGCTGTGGCGCAACACTTACCCCCGCCGATGCGCCCACTCACGCATACGCTGAAACAGCACATACAGCGACGGGATAAACAGGATGCCAATCATCGTCGCCACCAGCATACCGCTGAATACCGTGGTGCCGATGATCCGCCGGCTCTGCGCCCCGGCGCCGGTGGCGAGCATCATCGGCATAATGCCGATAATAAACGACACCGCGGTCATCATCACCGCGCGGAAGCGGCGGGTGGCCCCCTCGCGCGCAGCGTCAACTATCGACAGCCCCTCCTCGCGCCGGCTGCGGGCGAATTCAACAATCAGAATCGCGTTCTTCGCTGCCAGAGCAATCAGCAGCACCAGCCCTATCTGAACATACACATCGTTGGCATAGCCCGCGGTCCACAGCCAGAGCAGCGCTCCGCCGATGGCGAACAGCACCGAGAGCATGACGCTCGCCGGCAGCGTCCAGCTCTCATACTGCGCCACCAGGAACAGCCACGCCATCGCTACCGCCGCCAGCACGATCCACACCGCCTGATTGCCGGTCTGCTGCTCCTGCCAGGAGATCCCGCTCCAGGCATAGTCATATCCCGGCGGCAGATGGGCCTGCAAAATCTGCTCCATGGCCGCCATCGCCGTGCGGCTGCTGACCCCCTCGGCCGCTGAACCGCTCACTGAAACGGACGGGAACTGATTGTACTGCTGAATAAACGGCGCCCCCACCGTCGGCGTAATGGTGACCAGATTGCTCAGCCGCACCCGCTCGCCGTCGCGGCTGCGGACGTACAGCTCGCTAATCTGCTCTGCCCGCTCGCGCCACTGCATCTCATTTTGCATCACCACATGATAGACACGATTGTTACGGCTGAAATCGCCGGCGCGCGTGCCGCCGAACGCCGTCTGCAGGCTGCTGAAAATCTGCGCCACCGGCACATCCAGCAGCGCCGCCCGATCGCGGTCGACCGTCAGGGTCAGCTGCGGCACGTTGCTGCTCCAGGTGGTAAACACCCGGCTCAGTTGAGGATGCTGGTTCGCCAGCTGGAGGATCTGCCGCGTCACCTGCTCCAGCTCCGCCGACGACTGACCGGCCTGCGCCAGGATGCGCAGATCAAACCCCGAGGCATTGCCCAGGCCCGGCAGGGTCGGCGGCGCGAAGGTCATGATCGTCGCCTCCGGTAGCGACAGCAGTTGGCGCTGAATATCTGCCATCACCGCATCCAGCGGCGGCCGCTGGTGCCAGTCCTTGAGCATTACCGAGATAAACCCGCCGTTAGAGGCGCTGGTGCCGTTGAGAATGTTGAAGCCGGACACCTGAATCACATCCTCCACCGCCGGGTTAGCCATCAGCAGATTGCGCGCCTGGGCCATCACCGCTTCGGTACGCTCCAGCGACGCCGCCTCCGGCAGTTGCACGCTGGCAAACAGGTAACCCTGATCTTCCTGCGGCAGGAAGCCTTTCGGCATCGAGGTGAAGCTGAACGCCACCAGCGCGCCTGCCGCCACCGTCGCCGCCAGCGCCAGCCAGGGACGGCGGTTCATCCAGCCCACCAGCCGGCCATAGCCGTCGCGGGTACCGTCGAGAAGACGGTTAAACGCCCGCCACACCGCCGCTGGCTGGGCGGGACGCGGGCGCAGCAGCAGTGCGCAGAGGGCCGGTGTCAGGGTTAGCGCCACCAGGCTCGACAGGGCCACCGCGGTGGAGAGCGTCACGGCAAACTGCCGGTACAGCTCGCCGACGATCCCCGGGAGCAGCGCCACCGGCACAAATACCGCCAGCAGCACCAGGGTCGTGGCGATCACCGGCCCGGCGATCTGCTGCAGCGCCTGGGCGGTGGCCTGCAGGCGATCCAGCCCTTCCGCCATTTTGGTTTCCACATTCTCCACCACCACAATGGCGTCATCCACCACCATCGTCAGGGCGAGAATGATCGCGAACAGGCTGAGGGTGTTGGCGCTGTAGCCCAGCAGATAGAGCACCGCAAAGGTGCCGATCAATGACACCGGGATCGCCAGCACTACGATCAGCGTCGCCCGCCAGCTCTGCAGGAACAGCGACACCACCACGACCACCGCCAGCAGGGTCAGCGCCAGCGAGACGCCGATCTCTTTGATCGTCGCCGCCACAAAGCGGGTGGTATCGAACTTCACCTCCCAGGTGAGATCCGCCGGAAAGCGAGTGTGCAGGCGGTTAAGCTCCGCACGCACTGCGCTGGCGACCTGCAGGGCATTGGCGGTGGGCGTCGGGTAGATCCCCAGATAGGCCGACGCTTTACCGTTCAGCTGCGCGCCGGAGCTGTAGCTGCGGGCGCCCAGCTCAATGGTCGCCACGTCAGCGAGGCGAACCAGCTGCCCCTGCGCGCCGCGGCGGAGGATAATCTCGCCAAAGCTGGCCGCCTCGTTCAGACGCCCCAGCCCGTTGATGGTCAGCGTCTGCTGCTGGCCGTTGAATACCGGCGGGGTGCCCACCTGCCCCGCCGCGCCCTGCACATTCTGCTCGCGCAGCGCCTGGGCAACGTCATCCGTGGTGATGTTGAGCGCGTTCATGCGGTCCGGACGCAGCCAGATGCGCATACTGTAATCCCGGGCGCCAAACATCTGCACCTCGCCGACGCCGGGCAGGCGGGCCAGCGCCTCGCGCACCTGGGTGCTGGCGTAGTTACTGACAAACAGCGGCGACAGCGTGCCCAGCGGCGAGTAGAGGCTCACCCCCATCAGCAGGTTGCTGGCGCGCTTGCGGACCTGGACGCCATTCTGCTGCACCTCCGCCGGGAGCTGCGCCAGCGCCTGCGCCACCCGGTTTTGCACGTCGATCGCCGCCAGGTCGGCATCGGTGCCCGCCGCGAAGGTAATACTCAGGCGGTACGTTCCCTCATCCGAGCTGGTGGACTCCATATACAGCATATGATCGACGCCGTTGAGCTGGGTCTCCAGCGGGGCGGCGATGGCTTCCGCCACATCTGACGCGCTGGCGCCCGGCCAGCTGGCGCTGACGTTCACCACCGGCGGGGTGATCGCCGGGTACTGCTCCACCGGGATCAGCTTCAGCGACACCGCGCCGACAAAGGTCAGCAGCAGCGCGATCACCATGGCAAATCGCGGACGACGGATAAAAAAGGTCAGCATCCCTTCTCCTTACTTAGTTCAGCACCTGTACCGCGGCGCCTTCGCGTAAACGCTGCGCGCCGTCGGTGATCACCTGCTCGCCCGCCTGCAGCCCTTTCTCAACCGCAAACTGCTGCCCCTGCTGCCCCGCGAGGGTCAGACGACGCTGCCCGGCGGTGTGGTCCGGCTTCAGCACCCAGCTGAAAAAGCCCTGCGGATCCTGCTGCACGGCGGCGGCCGGGATCATCACCCGCGACTGCAGTTCCTGCGGACGGAACAGGATCGTTACGCTGCCGCCCGGCAGCAGACGGTGCTGCGGATTGGCGAACTCCGCCCGCACCGCCACGCTGCCGGTGCGGGCGTCAATCCGGTTATCGATGGAGGTCAACACCCCATCGCGCCGTTTGCCATCAACCTCAATCTGCGCCAGCCACGCCTGCTTCAGGGCGTGGATGTCGGCGTGCTGGCCGGTTTTGCTGAAAAACGCGGCTTCGTCGAGGGCGAACGACACCCGCACCGGATCCAGCTGCACAATGTCCACCAGCACGCCGCTGGATGGGTTAATCAGCGTCCCGACGTGAAAGGCGCTGTGCCCCACGCGACCGGTCACCGGCGCCGCAATCCGGGTGTAGCTGAGCACAATCTGCTGGGCCTCGACGCGGGCTTTCGCCTGCTGCACGGCGGCGGCGGCGACGTCGCGCTGCATCCGGGCCGTGTCGACGTCGTTGCGACTGATGGAGTGGTTGTTAATGAGCCGCTCGTAGCGAGTGAGCAGTTGCTGCGACTGACGTAATGAGGCTTCGGCGCTTTTCAGCTCGGCCTGCGCCAGGGCCAGGGCCGCGCGGGGCTGCGCGTCGTCGAGGGTAAACAGCAGGTCGCCCTCGGTAACATACTGGCCATCCTGGAAGTGGCGCTGAACTATCACCCCTTCGGTGCGCGCGCGAATGTCGACGGCGCGGATCGCCTCGACCCGTCCGGGGATGGCGCGTTCTTCAGCATGAGGCGCCAGTTCAACCGTGGCGACGCGGACCGGCACCGCCGGCGCGGCGGTCGCCGTCAGGGCGCCGCCGGCCAGACCGCAGGCCAGCAGAGCAAAGCGGAAGGTTTTAATCATAGGGGGATCCTTGCGAAAGTAACGCGCGCCTGCAGCGAGGCGCGCGAGATCAATCAAGCCGTTTTGCGGAACCGGCGCGTCAGGCGCTTCTCAACTTCCACCACCAGGAACATGGCGACGCCGATGACCAGGGTGATAAACCAGTAGCGCAGCGGCAGCGCTTCCGTACCAAACATGCTCTGCATCAGCGGGACATAGATAATGACCAGCTGCATCAGCAGCAGGACACCGGTCACCAGCCAGATGCCTTTGTTGCGCAGCAGACCCATGCTCAGGGAGAAGCTGTCGCTGCTGCGGCAGTTGATCATGTAGACCCACTGCGCCGTCACCAGCATCTGCAGCAGCACGGTGCGGATAAACTCCGGACTGTGGCCGCGCGGCGCTAGCCAAGCCTCAAGGATAAAGGCGGCAATAGCAATCATAGACCCGACAAAAGCCACTCGCCACACGGCGAAGCCATCCATCACGTGCTGGCCGGTTTTACGCGGCGGGCGGTTCATCACGTTGCGCTCTGCGGCTTCAAAGGCAAGGCCGAAGGAGAGCGTCGCCGACGTCGCCATGTTCATCCACAGGATCAGCACCGGGGTCAGCGGAATAATGTTCCCCGCCAGCAGGGCGATGATGATCAGCAGCCCCTGCGCCAGGTTGGTCGGCATGATGAAGAGGATGGTCTTCCTCAGGTTGTCATAGACCCGACGGCCCTCTTTTACCGAGCTGGCGATGGTCGCGAAGTTATCATCGGTCAACACCATGTCAGCCGCCTCTTTGGTGACTTCGGTACCTTTGATACCCATGGCGATACCCACGTCGGCCTGGCGCAGCGCCGGCGCGTCGTTGACGCCGTCTCCGGTCATGCCGACCACTTCGCCGTTATCCTGCAGGGCTTTCACCAGGCGCAGCTTATGCTCCGGGCTGGTACGGGCAAAGATGTCGTACTCCACCGCCGCCTTCGCCAGCGCCGCATCGTCCATGTGCTCCAGCTGGTAGCCGGTCATGGCCTGGCTGCTGTTGGTGATCCCCAGCATCTGGCCGATGCTCATCGCCGTCTGCGGGTGGTCGCCAGTGATCATCTTCACGCGGATCCCGGCGGTCTGGCAGGCGTGGATGGCGTCAATGGCTTCCGGACGCGGGGGATCCATCATCCCGGCGATGCCGAGGAAAATCAGCCCCTCCTGCAGGTCCTCATGGTTGAGGGTGGTGGCATCAAGGCTGGCAGGCTTACAGGCCGCCGCCACCATGCGCAGTCCCTGACGGGCGAAGCGCGCCATCTCCTCTTCCCAGTACTGCGCCTCGAACGGCACCGCGCCGTGGCGGCTCATCTGCTCGCGGCACATGGCGAAGATAACGTCCGGCGCACCGGTGATCAGCACCCGGGCCTCGCCATCGATGTGCTGCAGGGTCGACATATATTTGTACTGTGAGTCAAAGGGGATCTTGGCCACCAGACGGGCCTCCACCGCCGGGAGCTGCGCTTTCGCCGCCAGCACCTTCAGCGCCCCTTCGGTCGGCCCGCCGGTGATCCCCCACAGACCGCGCTCATCCTGGGTAAGCTGGCTGTCGTTACACAGGTCGATGGTGCGCAGCCAGGTCTCCAGCACGGTGCCGGGCTGAACCTGCACGGGCTCGTCGCTCCCCTCAAGGAAGATCCGTCCCTGCGGCTCATAGCTGTCGCCTTCCACCCGGTAGCAGCAGTCTGCCGTGATGATCGCTTTGACGGTCATTTCGTTCATCGTCAGAGTGCCGGTTTTATCCGAACAGACCACGGTCATGGCGCCGAGAGTTTCCACGGTCGGCAGCTTACGAATAATCGCCCGCTTGCGCGCCATCGTCTGCACGCCCAGCGACAGAATAATCGAGATGATCGCCGGCAGCCCCTCCGGTACCGCGGCCACCGCCAGGCTAATCAGCGACAGCAGCAGCTCGCCCATCGGGATATCCCGCAGCGCGAGGCTAAAGATAAACAGCGCCACCATCATGGCGAGGATAATGACAAAAATCGCTTTGCCGAGCTTATCCATCTGCACCAGCAGCGGGGTACGGTGCTTCTCAATGCCCGCCATCATCTGGTTGATATGGCCGAGTTCGGTCTCCGCGCCGGTGGCGGTCACCACGCCGATGCCGCCGCCAGCGCTGACGGTGGTGCCGGAGAAGACCATGTTCACCCGGTCGCCCAGCGGCAGGTCGCCCTCCAGCGCGTCGGTGATTTTATCCACCACCGTCGACTCGCCGGTGAGGATCGCCTCTTCCACCCGCAGGTTGTGGGTTTCAATCAGGCGCATATCCGCTGGTACGCGGTCGCCGGCGCGCAGGATAACGATGTCCCCCGGAACCAGGTCGCGCGTCGGGATAGTCTCATGTTTGCCGTTACGCTGGACGCGGGCATCGCTGGAGAGCATGTTGCGGATCCCCTGCAGGGATTTTTCGGCGTTGCTCTCCTGGATATGACCGATCAGGGCGTTAATCACCGTCACGCCGAGGATCACCAGGGTATCGACCCAGTGCCCCATAATGGCGGTCAGCGCCGCAGCCGCCAGCAGCACGTAAATCAGTACGTCGTTAAAGTGGGCGAGAAAGCGCAGCCAGCCCGGTTTACCCTTCTTTTCCGGCAGGGCATTCGGACCAAAGGTATTCAGGCGCTCGGCGGCGTCTGCGGAATTTAACCCAGCGGCCTGGCTTTTTGTCTGCGCCAGCACTGCGTCAACGGTCTGCTGCCAGACCTGCCGTGGCGCGGTGTCGCCCGAGGGCGTCGTAAACTTTGGGTTATTCATCTTGGTCAAATTACATTTTCCTTATAAATTCCGTGAATCGGAAAGCCTGAAATCATTCCTGGCCAATGAAGTAAAACGTGGCTAAAAAGCCGGTAAAAATGTGATCCAATATGCGCCTAAATTTTTCGCAAAATACAAAATGTGTGATAAGTTAATTCACAAGATAAATATTACAGAATATTAATAAACCAAAACTAAACGAGGTTAAATATGTTTGGAATCTACCGAGGACGCCGTCTGGTGCTGTACATCCTGCTGGCCATC
The DNA here is from genome assembly GCF_057784655.1 of Klebsiella sp. PK18. NCBI lineage: Bacteria > Pseudomonadati > Pseudomonadota > Gammaproteobacteria > Enterobacterales > Enterobacteriaceae > Klebsiella > Klebsiella sp. PK18. Next base: position 4,074,582 of record NZ_CM173493.1, read on the forward strand.
ATTGTTGCCACGCTGGTGGGATATAGCACTTATAGTTTTGTAAAAGCGCTGGCATAATAATGACGTTAATTTACATCCGGCTGCAATTAACTTAATTACAAATTATTTCAGATTAATTAACATGAGAGCGAATGGCAGGCAATAATATTTAAAATAGCCGTGTTATAGAGAGTAAAAAAACAAAGCATATTGCGTTAAGCATTATTTTACCGGACAATATGTTTTTTAACTGATGATTAACATGACATGAAACATCCGCTGGAAACGCTTCTCTCCGCCGCCGGGATCTTACTGCTGGCCCTGCTCTCCTGTCTGCTGTTGCCCGCGCCTTCGCTGGGCCTGACGCTGGCGCAAAAGCTGGTTGAGACATTCCATATGATGGATCTCAACCAGCTCTATACGGTGTTGTTTTGTCTGTGGTTCTTAGCGCTGGGCACCCTTGAATTTCTGGTGCTGCGCTGGGTGTGGCGTCGCTGGTTCTCCCTCGAACGGTAAACCAGGAGAGCGCGCCTCAGTGGGCGCGGCTGTGGTTTTCTTTGCGGTAGGCGCCCGGCGGCTGGTTGAAGGTCCGGGTGAAGACGCGGGTAAAGGTCTGTTGCGAATCGAAGCCATACTTCAGGCAGATATCGTAGACCCGCTGATCGGTGTCGCGCAGATCGCGTGCGGCCAGCAGCAGCTTCCTTTCACGAATATAGCGCCCAAGGCTCTCTCCCTTGTACTGTAAAAACAGCCGTTGCAGATGCCATTTCGAATACCCGGCATGGCGAGCGATATCATCAATACGCAGCGGTTGATGCAGGTTGTCATCAATCCACTCGACGATAGTGTCAATCACCTGAGCGGAAATCGTCATATGCTCTCTCCTCTGAAACTGCACTGGCGCTTAGCGCCACCAGGCGTTAAATGATTGCGTCTTATCGGCGACCCACAGCGGCTCGCCCTGCATAGGCGTCAGCAGACGCCAGGCCCTTCCTTCGCTGGCAGCCGCCAGCCGTTGATACGGTTCATCCCAGCTGTGTTTCGCCAGAACAAACCGTCCTGCATGCCCAGGCAGCACCGCGCGGGCGCGCAGGTCGTCGGCAGCCTGAGCCGTTTCATCCGGCATCATGTGAATATATTTCCAGTCCTGGTCATACTGCCCGTTCTCCATAATCGCCAGATCAACCGGACCAAATTCATCACCAATCGCTTTGAAGTGCGGCCCATAGCCGCTGTCGCCGCTGTAATAAATTTTTTGCTGCGGGGTGACGAACAGAAAACTGGCCCACAGCGTCTGGTTACGCTTCAGTCCACGGCCGGAAAAGTGCCGCGCCGGCAGAACGTGAACGGTGAATTCATCGCTGACCGGGATCGCCTGCTGCCAGTCCGCTTCGGTAATCAGCGCCCCGTCCATCCCCCAGTAGCGCAGATGCGACCCGACGCCCAGCGGCGTAATGACCCGCTTAATTTTCGGCAGCAAGGCGCGGATGGTGGCGTAATCCAGATGGTCGTAGTGATCGTGGGAGATGATCAGCAGATCGATGTCTGGCATCCCTTCCGCCCGCCACGGATAGTCGCCGGGAAAGGCTTTATTGATAAAGGAGAACGGCGCCGCGTAATCGCTGAACACCGGATCGATCAGGATACGTTTTCCTGCCAGCTGCAGGTACCAGGAGGAGTGGCCGAGCCAGACCATCACATCCTGCCCCAGGGGCAGCGTCGCCAGGTCGGTCTTCACCAGCGGCAGCGGCTGAGCGGGACGGGCGTTTTCCCGTTTGGTCATCAGGAAATCCCACCACGCCGCCAGCATATTTTTCTGCCCGGTGAACCCTGGCGTGGGCAATTGGTTATGGAACTGGCCGTCCCGGTAGTGGGGAGACGCTTCCACCTGGCTAAGCTGTGCCCCCTGCGGCGCCTTACCAAAACCGGCATTGAGGACAAACGGCAATGTCGTTGCTGCTGCGAGTAACATGATGGCGACCACGCTAAAAGTGACACGGTTCATATCCTGACCAGACAAAAGCCCCCATCCCGGAGGCTTTGTGATATAACTTGATTATGAGTGAGTACGCACTCATTATTAGGAAAGTGATGAAAGTCGTCAAGACGATTTTCAATTTTTGCGTTCCGCCGTTGCAGCGACCTGGTCAGACGTGCAAAGATCGGCGGTTTGTTTAAACCTGCGTGAGGAAAAAAGTAGTGGCTCGTCCAAAGAGTGAAGATAAAAAGCAAGCGTTACTGGAAGCTGCCACCGCGGCTTTCGCCCAGTCCGGCATCGCCGCCTCGACGTCGGCCATCGCCCGCAGCGCTGGGGTGGCCGAGGGGACGCTGTTTCGCTATTTCGCCACCAAGGATGAGTTGCTCAACGAGCTGTACCTCGCCATTAAGCTGCGCCTGGTGCGCACAATGATCGCCGGGCTGGATCCGCACGAGAAGCGCCCGAAAGAGAACGCGCGCAATATCTGGAACAGCTATATCGACTGGGGCGTGCGCAACCCGATGGAGCACAAAGCGATCCGCCGGATGGCGCTCAGCGAGCGCATCACCGACGAAACCCGCCGCCAGGTAAAAGAGAGCTTTCCGGAGCTCAACGAAATGTGCCAGCTGTCGGTGAAAGAGATTTTTCTCAGCGAGGCGTACCGCGCCTTTGGCGATGCCCTGTTTCTGTCGCTGGCGGAGACCACCATCGAATTCGCCAGCCACGATCCGCAGCGCGCCCGGGAGATTATCGCCCTCGGCTTTGAAGCCATGTGGAACGCCCTGCATGAGGCGGACGCCTAATGACCCCCGAGATGCTGCATCCCTGCGCTCATCGTATCGCCCTGACCTACCCCTTTACCGAGCACTGCTGGCCTTTTGGGCCAGAGTACGACGTGTTTAAGGTCGATGGCCGTATCTTTATGATCACCATGACCATTCGTGGCCGGGCGCTGGTTAACCTGAAGGCTGAGCCGCAGAAGTCGCTGCTCAATCAGGAAATTTATCGCAGTATCGAACCGGGCTACCATATGAACAAGAAACACTGGATCACGGTGGTGCCGGGAGAGGATATCAGCGAGGATCTGCTGGCCGAGCTGATTGACGATTCGTGGCATCAGGTGGTGAACAAGCTGAGTAAAAAGGCCCAGCAGCGCCTGCGTCCGCGCTGATTTTCAGCAAAATGCGATAAGTGTTATCGCATTTTTCACCCTTATCATTTGGCGATCTTCGCTGTACTCTTCCTCTCCTTAACGCACCGGTAAGGTGCTGTAAACTGTGAGGAAGAGTTATGGATATCGTATCGGTCGCTTTAAAGCGCTATTCCACCAAGGCCTTTGACGCCACGAAAAAGCTGACTGCCAGCGAAGCCGAACAGCTGAAAACGCTGCTGCAGTACAGCCCGTCTAGCACCAACTCCCAGCCGTGGCACTTTATCGTCGCCAGCACCGATGAAGGGAAAGCTCGCGTAGCCAAAGCCGCCAGCGGCACCTACGTGTTCAACGAACGCAAAATTCTCGACGCCTCGCACGTGGTGGTGTTCTGCGCGAAAACCGCGATGGACGACGCCTGGCTGCAGCGTGTGGTGGATCAGGAAGAGGCCGATGGCCGTTTCGCCACCCCGGACGCAAAAGCCGCTAACCACAAGGGTCGTACCTTCTTTGCCGATATGCACCGCAAAGAGCTGAAAGATGACGATCAGTGGATGGCGAAGCAGGTGTATCTCAACGTCGGCAATTTCCTGCTGGGCGTGGCGGCGATGGGCCTCGACGCCGTGCCGATCGAAGGGATTGATTTTGCGATCCTCGATGAGGAATTTGACCTGAAAGCCCAGGGCTACACCAGCCTGGTGGTGGTCCCGGTTGGCCACCATAGCGTGGAAGATTTCAACGCCACCCTGCCGAAGTCGCGTCTGCCGCAGTCGACGACCATTACCGAGATTTAATTCCCTTCTGCCGGGAACGCCCGGGCCATAGCGCAGCAGCGTCTCGCCCGGGACTTTCTTCCCCCCACTCTTTCCCCTCTTATTCTGCCGTTTGTGCCAGGTTTCTGGCGCTAATGAGCCCGCTTGTGCCAGGAATAACGACTTTAGTGTGAACCAGCCGATTTAATTAATTGATAAATAATACTTTTTATTTCTGGCACGCCCTTTGCTCTTAACAGATACCGCTATCTGGATGAAGGAGAAACCGGGTGAAACATATCTATGTGGCCAGCCACGGCCATTTTGCTCGCGGACTGGTGAACAGTTTGTCGCTGCTGATTGGCGACGAACACGGCGTTATCCCGGTCTGCGCCTATGACGAAGATATCGTGACCACCGAACAGCTGGAGCAAACCCTGGAGCATCTCATCGTCCAGGCGAATGGTGATGAAGTGGTGATCTTCACCGACCTGCTTGGCGGCAGTATCAACAATAGCGCCGTGAGCGTCTTGATGCGACATCGCAACGTTTTCGTGGTCGCCGGCATCAATCTGACTCTGCTGCTGGAGTTTCTGCTGTGCGAAGAAGCCACTACCGAGGCCGCGATTATCTACGCCACCAGCGCGGCGCGTGAATCCATTGTTTTCATCAATCCTCTAATAACACAACCATCCTCTGACCCACAGGGAGAATCTCATGATTAAACTCGTGCGCATTGATTATCGGCTGCTGCACGGCCAGGTGGTTTTTGCCTGGACCCGAGCGCTGGATATCGACCATATCATCGTCGCCAACGCCAAAGCCGCGGCGGATGCCTTCATTACGATGTCGCTTAACCTGGCAAAGCCAGCGGGCGTCACGCTGGACATCGCCACCGTTGAACAGGCGGCGGAAAAGCTTAACAGCGGCAAGTTGGATCATAAAAAAGTCATGGTGGTCCTTGGCAATACTGCGGAAACCCTCGCGCTAGTGGAAAAAATCCCGGGAATTAGCGCAATTAATTACGGTGGTCTGCCACAGAAGGAAGGGGCAAGACAATTCGGCAAGGCCATCTATCTGACCGACGAGGAAATCGCCCATAGCAGAGCGCTAAAAGAAAAAGGCATTCGGCTGGAGATGCGTCAGGTACCCGCCCACTCGGCTGAACTCCTTAACGACCAACTTTAACTTCGGAGGTCACTATGTTGCTCACCGCAACGTTACTCGGCCTGATCGCCGCCCTGGGGATACTTGATGGCCGCCTGCTTGGGGTATCAATGATCGATCGACCGCTGGTGATGTGCGCCCTCACCGGTCTGGTTTGCGGTAATTTGCATGAGGGGATTCTGATTGGCGCTACGCTGGAGCTTATTTTCCTCGGCAACGTCGCCATCGGCGCCGCGCACCCGCCAGATATCGTGACCGGCTCCGTATTGGCCACCGCGTTTTCGATCATGTCCGGCCGCGGTCCGGAGGCTGCGCTCACCATCGCCATCCCTGTCTCAATGCTGGCGCAGACGCTAGGCATCCTGGTGCGCGTGGTGAACGCCCGCTTTGGTCATCTGGCGGATCGCTATGCGGCACGGGGTAATACCCGAATGGTCGGCCTGATGCACCTCGCCGGTCCGACGCTACTCTATTTTTTAAACGGATTTCTACCGGTTTTTTTTGCCATTCTGCTTGGTTCTTCGGCGGTAAGCTGGTTCCTGGAGGCCATTCCACCGGTGATAACCAACGGATTGATCGTCGCCAGTAAGATCCTGCCAGCGCTCGGCTTCGCCCTGCTGATCAGCATGATGCTCAGCAGCAAACTGATGCCGTACCTCGGTCTGGGATTTCTGATAGCGGCATATACCAAACTGGATATCATCGCCATTGCGCTGTTCGCTGTGGTGTTGGCATTTATCATCAGCCAGTTCCTTAATCTTAAGCAGCAGGAGAGCTAATCATGAGCGAAATGACGCAAACTGTGACTGGCGCTACCCAGCCGCAAAGCGATGACGCAAGCCGCATCACCGCCCGCGATTTACGCAGCGTGTTCTGGCGCTCCTTTACGCTACAGGGCTCGTGGAACTACGAGCGCCAGCAGCATATGGGCTACGCCTTTGCCATGTCGCCAGCCCTGAAGCGTATCTATCAGGACCCAACGGAGCTGGGGCGCGCCCTGCAGCGTCATCTGGTGCTGTTTAACACCACGCCCCATCTCTCGACCTTTATCTTCGGCCTGTCGATTGCCATGGAAGAAGAGAACCAGCGTAACCCCGAATTTAATGAGGAGTCGATAAACGCGATTAAAACCAGCCTGATGGGACCGCTGGCGGGCATCGGCGACTCCATTTTCTGGGGATCATTAAAGGTTATCGCCGCCGGGATGGGTATCTATTTCGCCCAGCAGGGCAGCCTGCTGGGACCGATACTGGCGCTGTTAGTTTATAACCTGCCGCATCTTTTGTGCCGCTGGTATGGCCTGAAGCTCGGCTACCGGGCGGGTACGACCTGGCTGATGAGAATTTACCAAAGCGGCCTTATGGACCGGGTGACCTATATCGCATCAATTGTTGGCCTCATGGTCGTCGGCGCGATGACCGCCAGCATGATAGATATCACCACCCCGCTCAGCTTTACCGCCGGGCAGACCACCATGAAGGCGCAGGAGTTTATTGACAAAATTCTTCCTTCGCTGCTGCCGCTGCTTTTCACCCTCGGGATGTACAAGTTGATCCGTAAGGGAGTCAATATTAACTGGATCCTGCTAGGAACCGTCGCGTTTGGCATGGCGGCCAGCGCGCTAGGCCTGCTTTAAGAAGAGGAATATCACCCATGCACGTAGAAGACTATATGAATGAAACACCCGCCCGTCTGCTCGCTATGCTGACGCAGACGCGGGAAGATCTCTGGCAGGCGGCGAAAGCGCTAACGGAGCGCGGCATCACGCGTATTATCCTGACCGGCTCCGGTACCTCTTATCACGGCGCGCTGACCGCCCGCTCGTTTATGCAGCAGTGGTGCGGGCTACCCGTTGATGTCTACTGGCCTTTTCTGCTGGATGATTCGGCGCTGACCCTCAGCGACAAAGCGCTGGTCATCGGCATTTCTCAGGGAGGCGGCAGCCTCTCTACCCTCGCCGCAATGGAACGCGCCCGGGCAGCCGGGCATCTCACCGCTTCCATGGCCGGGGAAGCGCCAGCCGTTATCGACCGGGCGGCAGATTTGGTCTTAACAGTACCCTGTGGAGAAGAGCGGGCTGGCGCTAAAACCAAAGGGTATCACTGCACCATACTTAATCTGATGCTGCTGGCGCTTGCTGTCGCCAGTCGCCAGCGGCGCCTGAGCGATGAGGAGCGCAAAGCGCTACTCATCCGCATGGATACCACGTTTAATCATTTGCCGACGCTCATTGAGGCCTCGCAGGCGTGGGTTCTCAATCATGCCCGACCGCTTATCGACAGCGCGGACATTCGCCTGACCGGTCCGGCAAGGCTGTTTGGCACCGTTCAGGAAGGTGCGCTAAAGATGCTTGAAACGCTACGCTGTCCGGTTGCCGGTTATGAATTTGAGGAGTTCATCCACGGGATCTATAACGCCTTCGACGAGCGCTCTACCCTGATCATGCTCGATCCGTTTCCCGATGAGCGTCAGGATCGCCTGGCGGAAATACTTGGCGGCTGGACTCAGCATATTTATCGCATTGGTCCACAAGTCGAAAATAACGGCAAAAATATGCCCTTCGCATTTATTAACGATCCCGACTTTGCGGTCTTTGAATATATCATTCCGTTACAAATGGTTTGTGCCCGACTGCCACCAGTGAAGGGCATCGATCCCGCGATACCGAAGGATCCGCAGTTCCACCAGAAAATGAAAAGTAAACAACCCAATTAATTGACGCATAGTAAAAGTTATCCGCTATTCAGCGGAGGACCCGTTACATCTCAAGGAGACCAATATGTCTATAGCTCATAAAAACGCACATACTATTATTCGCGATATTTTATCTAAGCAGCACATTGAGCGCGTATGGTTTGTTGGCTGCGGTGGTTCATTAACCGGTTTCTGGCCGGGGAAATATTTTCTCGATTGTGAAGCTAAAAAGCTGGCCGTCGGCTATGTTACCAGTAATGAATTTGTCCACGCGACGCCGAACGCGTTAGGTAAAAACAGCGTAGTGATCCTCGCCTCGCAGCAGGGCAACACCGCTGAAACGGTGGAAGCCGCCCGCATCGCGCGTCAGAAAGGCGCCGCCACTATTGGACTGGTATATACCCCCGGCACGCCGCTGTGCGAACACAGCGATTACACTATTGAATACTGCTGGGCGCGCTATCCCGAAACCGTCGATCCGACGCAGCAAAAAGCGGCATACAGCCTGTGGCTGGCGCTGGAAGTGCTTGCGCAAACTGAGGGATACGCCCATTACGATCAGATGGTCAGCGCCTTTGCCAGTTTTGAATCCGTGGTACGCGGCGCTCAGCAGCAGGTTCAGGCGGATGCGCGCCATTTTGCCGAAGCCTGGAAGAGCGAAAAGGTCATCTACATGATGGGCAGCGGCCCCTCATTCGGCGCCGCGCATCAGGAATCCATCTGTATTCTGCTGGAGATGCAGTGGATTAACTCCGCGAGCATCCATAGCGGCGAGTATTTCCACGGTCCCTTTGAGATTACCGAAGCGGGAACGCCGTTTATTTTATTAAAAAGCAGCGGCCGCACACGCCCGCTGGATGACCGCGCGATCCGCTTTATCGAACGTTACCAGGGAAAACTGCAGATTATTGACGTGGAAAAGGTGGGAATCGACACACTGCACACCAGCGTGCGCGAATATTTCTGCGGCCTGCTGCACAACTGCGTACTGGATGTTTACAACCTGGCGCTGGCCACCGCCCGCAACCACCCGCTGACCACCCGCCGCTATATGTGGAAAGTCGAATATTGATTCGCTAGCCGCCTGCCAGCCCCGGCGAAATTCTCCGGGGCTGCGTTGAGAATTACCAGCTAAAATCTTCAATACGTAATTCAAAAATATCGTGAATATAGCCAATTTCCGCTACCGGTAGCGCCACGTTATAGAGTATTTTCAGGCGCTGGAACGAGTGATTCACCATGGCAATAAATTCGCCATGCTGGCGGGTAAATTGCTCAAGATCTTTATAATGGCTAATTTCATTACGCATTACCAGACGCTCAATCATACAGCTGAGATGCACATATAAACTGATAATTAAGTTATTATTAAAATGAAAACCAAGCGTATTTTGCCACTCAGCGATAATGGTTTCGATATGGCCCATGGTTTTTCCGGCATTCAGTATCGTCAGAGAGTTGACAACGTTATGCAGCGAAAACTCACGAACCATATTTTTATTAATCAGCGCAATTTGCTTTTCATTAAGATAGTCACTTAAGAGCTGACTCAGATGTCGATGCCCCTGCTCGCCAAGTAGTTCCTCAATGCCAACCCAGGGCACTCCGGCCAGCTGCGGGTCGTGGGTACCCACGACCGCAATAACTTCATACTGGTGGAGTAACGATACCGCCGTACGACTGTTTTTTAAGCGCGTATACTCGCAGGCGATGATGTTAATATCAAAATCGTTGAGCAGGCTCTTCTCCATCAGATTTTTAAATTTAAATGCGGTACCGATACCTGTAATACAGGTCACCAGCAGCGCACGCTCTTTTTTTTCTGCGGGCCAGAACACATCCCAACGCGACTGATTAAGCGGCACGATCTCTTCGGCGATTTGTTCGATGTTTTTTCCCAGCGCGATCTCGCTGGCAACGTTCAGCGCCATGCGGGTCGTTACGTTATCCACCACCACCAGCGGGCCGTGAATCACCGACAAAAGCGCATCGGCAATCTCCTTGGTGTAGCCCATATCAATAAGCACCATCACACCCGCACGCGTGTCCGTATGCTGGAGATAATCAACCACGGCGCGACTGACATCGTTAAACGCCACCTCCATCGGCATATCCATGGCCTGGTAGATCTTCTCGCCAATCAGGCGGTTGGCAACGCCGGCAATGCTGCTGGCGGTCGAATAACCGTGGGCGATTATCAGCGCTTTCACTTTTCCGCCGCTGGTCGCATCAATCGCATTGCTGACGATAGCGGCAACCGCCAGGCGGTCAAGCGTATCGATGAGCAGATCGTATTTATTATTGACGACATCCAGTAGTTTCTCCGCGATACGCTGCGCCAGCCCCGCCGAGGAGTCCAGCCAGCGCTGCATCACCAGACGCACGGGCTCAGCAACGCTACGCGGCGCCAGAGGGAGGCTGGTGAGGTAGCGGCCGGTAAGATAAGCGAATTCGACATTTAGCTGAAGGTCATAATTGACAGCGATTGCTTTGCCCACATCTTCAATAAAGCGCAGCCGTTTGTCCTGCAGAGAGACCGTACTCTCCTGATTCATCAGCGCATCAAGATAGAGCGTCACGTTCTGATAAATAAGCTTTTCAAAGGTCCGCACGCTAATATTATCCTGAGCCAACTCCTCGCACAGGCTACAAATATTTTCCGTTAGCCGTTGGTATTCATGGTGACGACCAGAAAAAAGAGGCTGCGCGTCGCCATCGCGGTAAATCATAACCCGCTCGCTATTTTGCTGAAGGGAAAAAGGCGCATCCGCCAGTAATCGGTCGGGCAGCAAACCCGCTTTTATGTGTAAAAGACCGCTATCACGTTCGCCAAATGTCCAGGCGCTGGCGCAAATATTGCGAATCAAATTTTCCAGCCCACCGACATTTCCTTCAAGCGTTTCACGCATGAGCTGGCTGACGATTTCGCCATCCAACGCCAGATCGTGGTTCAAACGCTGGGCTTCACGGCGGAAAAAGTGGTGGATAAACGCCAGCCGCTCGAATTGGCCGCGTTCAGCGATCGGCAGAATTTTTACAATTACCGGAATACGGCGAATAAAGGTCGCCAGGAAATGTTTTTCCAGATCCTCGGTTGAAGCAAAAATTAGCCGCACCGTGGCGCTGCGCTCATCGGTGCTCTCCCCCAGCCGGCGCCAGCTACCGTTATCCATAAAATGAAACAGCTTTTCCTGACCTTCGGGCGGCAGCCGATGAACCTCATCGATAAACAACACCCCACCGTTGCTGGTCTCGATAAGACCAGCAACGGCTTTATCGGCGCCGGTAAAGGCCCCCTTCGCATGACCAAATAACTTCGAGGTCAGTAGTTCTGGATTATTCGCGTACTCGGCGCAGTTAAATACGGTAAAAGGCGCATCGGCAGGTAAAATGCCTTCATCTATTGCGTAGTGCCAGAGCTGGCGAGCTAGAAAACTTTTCCCAGTGCCAGTAGGGCCCCGCAGCAGCAGCGGCAGACCTGCGCCAGGGTAGCTGATGGCAGCCTTGCACTGGCGCAATGCTTCCTGCAGGCTGCCCTGCGCGCCAATCAGCTGCGCCAGACTATCCTGACGCTCCGCGCACAGCGCCTGAATGGAGGCGTATTCGCCGTGCCGAACCGCCAGGCGGTGATGATCGCGCAGAACGGTAACGGGTAAAAACAGCACCGGGCGACCATTCACTTTGACCACCCGCTGCTCGCGATGGAGATTATTCAGATGATGGCTGATGATGCTGCGTTTTTGCTTCAAGCTATCGGCAATGGCCATAGCGTTAAACTCGCCCAGCGCTTCCGCCGTCAGCGCTCGCCCGGCGATCCGTTGTTCTAGCTGGCGAAAAATCGACTCCTTGTTCATCTCGCTCCCCTGTCAAAAGCGTAAAATTCGCTTATACGACAATTCGCGCAGGACGTCGCTGCCGTCAGCCACACTTCTTTAAAAGCGCTTAATTTTTCATGGCTTAACGTTCCCCGCGTGCCAGATGCGCTCGGCATAGCGGCCAATCACCGCCAGCGAGACGGCAAGGATCAGGAAAAACAGCACTTTGTGCATCCCGTTCCAGAAAAACTCAAAGAAACGGGTATAGAGATTGATCGCCAGGAAGGTTAGTCCGAAGCCGCGCAGCATTCCGTCATCGGTTTTCAGGCTGATAAAAATGCAGACGCCGGCCGCTACGGCAAACAGCAGCCCCCACGGCAAGAGTCGCGCCTGGCTCACCTGGTACCAGCTGTCTGCGTCGTAATTGCCGAAAATCGACAGGATCCACAGCGCAATAAACAGGTACGTGAGGCCCATCGCCTTGCTGACGGTAAACAGCTGCCGCTGGCGAAGCAGGGATTGCGCGCCGTAGCAGAGCGCCAGCAGCGCGCCGCCGAACAGGACGAAGCGAATCGGGTAGTTCATGCCCAGCCAGTAGGCGCCCCACCCCGAGACGTAGCCGGTTTCCGCGCCGAACCAGTTGCCCAGCGCCAGCAGAAAAAAGAGCCACACCAGCCCGGAGCGGGCAATATAGCCGATGGCGCCGTAAATCACGCATCCGGCCAGAAACAGCGGTGCGATATGGCCGCTGCCGTTATCCAGCCGTTCGCCAAGCTGCCATAGCGACACGGCGGTAAAGACGACGCCCAGAAACAAAATCGCCTCGGTGCTGTAGTGCCATTGCGTTTCCCGTCGCTGGCGGCGAAAGCCCCAGCCGTAGCAGACGACTGCCAGCAGCGCAGGCAGCAGGATCCGCGTCAGCGCCGAGTGGCTGAACAGGCTCAGCAGCCACGCCACCAGCTCGCTGTCGGCGAACAGGCTGCCCAGAGCAATCAGCACGCAGGCCAGCGCGGTCCAGAAGGCGTAGCGGCTCAGGCGCCGCCAGTCGAAGGGGGAGACGCGCAGCGTTTGCGCCAGCCGCTGGCTGTCCGCCGGGGTTAACTCCCCGCTGACCTGCCAGGCGTTCAGCGCGCGCTGAATTATGCGTTGCTCTTTTCGGGTTACGTTCATAGGCATTCCTTGAGACTGATGACAAACCTGTTTTCGCTAATGTGCTCGCCTTTCTGCCGGGTGGCGGCGTACGCCTTACCCGGCCTACAAACCCAAATCACCGCGGGTCCTGGGGCTGCTGAAACTGCCGGTGCTGGCGGCCTCAACATCGCTGAGACGTTCCCGGAAGGCCGGGGCAGCCCGCAGGGATGCGGGCTGAGGGCCGTGTTTTGCACGGACGCTGCCTCGGCCCGACCCGAAGCCTGCAGGGATAAGTTGAAGGCACCACGCAGTGGCGATGTTGCTGGCCGGAGCCCGGGGGTACAGGGGGCGGCGGCGACTGGCCGCCCCCTGTGCGCTCCCTGCGCCATGAGAGACATAACGCAGAAGACTAACCGGGAGCGCAATGTGCGCTGAAGTCGCAGATAACATGAAAGCCCTGCCGGGCAATACCCGAAGATGGCACATTCTCAACCATCTGATTCCCTGTCATGAATGTTGGTCCAGCCACGCCAGTGCCTGCTCGCCCGCCTCGTCCATCGGCAGATAGACCAGCAGGCGCGAACCGTTGCGCGGCGCCGAATACCAGTACATCTGCTGCAGACTGAATCGCCCGAGCTGCGGGTGGTTAAAATGTTTAATCTGGTTTTCCACACCGCGCACCTCGTAACGCTGATGCCACAGCGCTTCAAACTCCGACGAGGCGGCGAAAAAGCGCGCCAGCTTGTTTTCCCACGCCGGATCGCCACGGTGCTCGGCCATCGCGGCGCGGAAATAGGAGACGAAGGTCGGCAGCACATCGCGATTTTCGATCCGGCTGCGCCAGGTCTCATGGGTCAGATAGAGATAAATGCAGTTGCGATCTTCTTCCGGGAGGGTGGCGAAATCGATGCCCATCAGGCGGCAGAAGCTGTCGTTCCAGGCCACAATATCAAAGTTCGGTTTCTGAATGCTGGCTGGCTGCGGCATCAGGCTGTCCAGCATCCGGCGGGTGCCGGGGCTGATGCCTTCGCACACTGTCACCTGGGTGGCTTCCGGCGGGGTCAGCCCGGCCAGTACGAACAGGTGCCGGGTCTCCAGCGGACTGCACTGCAGGGCATTCGCGACCCCCACCAGCACCGCCTCCGACGGATTCACCTCCCGCCCCTGCTCCAGCCAGGTGTACCAGGTGACGCCGACGTCGGCGAGCATCGCCACCTCTTCCCGACGCAGGCCCGGCGTGCGCCGGCGGCCCACGCGGGGCAACCCCAGGCGCTGCGGATCGAGGCTTTCGCGGCGGGCGCGCAAAAATGCCCCCAGCTGTTTGCGTCGATCGTCCGGCACGGCGATCGTCAACTCCCGTTGCGGCATCGTGGTCATCACCCCTCCAGCATAGTAGTGCCAGTACCAGTATAGACAGGAACTGGTACCCGTTTAATTTATCGGTAATGCTACGTCGGTCTGCTGAATGACGCAATGGAGAATCCCATGAATACGTCTGCTGTTTCACCCGGCCGCGCCGGTCTGTTGCTGCTGCTGGGCGGCCAGATGCTGCCGCTTATTGATACCTCGATCACCAATGTGGCGCTGGACGCCATCACCCACACCCTGGCGGCCAGCGCCACGCAGCTGGAGCTTATCGTCGCGCTCTACGGCGTCGCCTTTGCCGTCTGCCTGGCGATGGGCAGTAAGCTTGGCGATAACTATGGCCGCCGGCGCCTGTTTATGTGGGGCGTCGCCCTCTTTGGCATCGCTTCCCTGCTGTGCGGGATGGCGAACAGCATCGGCGCCCTGCTGGCGGCCCGCACCCTGCAGGGCACCGGGGCGGCGCTGATTGTGCCGCAGATCCTCGCCACTCTGCACGTGACCCTCAAAGGCCCCGCCCACGCCCGGGCTATCAGCCTGTATGGCGGCATCGGCGGGATCGCCTTTATTGTCGGACAGATGGGCGGCGGCTGGCTGGTATCGGCGGACATCGCCGGGCTGGGCTGGCGCAACGCCTTTTTTATCAATGTGCCGATCTGCCTGCTGGTGTTGGCTCTGAGCCGCCGCTATGTGCCGGAAACCCGTCGCGAGACGCCGTCGCGTATTGACTGGCTGGGCACGCTGTACCTCGCGCTGATCCTCTGCTGCTTGCTGTTCCCGATGGCCCTCGGTCCGGAGCTGCACTGGCCGCTGTGGCTGCAGCTGATGCTGGTGGCTGTCCTGCCGCTCATGTTCGCCATGCGTCAGAGCGCCCTGCGCCAGCAGCAGCGCGGCGACCATCCCCTGCTGCCGCCGCGTCTGCTGCAGTTGACCAGCATCCGCTTCGGCATGGCCATCGCCCTGCTGTTTTTCAGCGCCTGGTCCGGCTTTATGTTCTGCATGGCGCTGACCATGCAGGAGGGGCTGGGGATGGCGCCGTGGCAGTCCGGCAATAGCTTTATCGCCCTCGGCGTGGCCTATTTTATTTCGGCGCTGTATGCCCCGCGGCTTATCGCCCGCCACAGCATGGGGCGGATCCTGTTGACCGGTCTGGCGGTGCAGATCGCCGGGCTACTGCTGCTGTGCGCCACCTTCTCCCGCTTCGGCATCGCTACCACCGCCCTGACGCTGGTCCCCGCCACGGCGCTGATCGGCTACGGCCAGGCGCTGATCGTCAACAGCTTTTACCGGATTGGCATGCGCGATATCAGCGCCAGCGACGCCGGGGCCGGGAGCGCCATCCTCAGCACCCTGCAGCAGGCGACCCTCGGTCTCGGGCCAGCCATCCTCGGTTCGCTGTTCCTCGCGCTGGCCCGCCGCGGCGGCGGGAACTATCCGCAGGCGCTGATTGATTTTCTGCTGGTCGAGGTGGTCATGATGCTGTTGCTGGGGGCCATCGCGCTGTGGCTGCGCCATCATCTCAACCGACAGCCGGCGACGGTAGCGTCGTAATACCGGCGGCGGTGATTTGCATAATAGCTATCCAGCGGTCATCATACCCGCTGGATATTCAGGAGACGTTATGCAGGAATTAATATCGCAAATTGCCGCCTTAGGAATCGAAATAACCCCCACCCGCTCGCTGATGATTATCTTCGGCATTATCTTATTCACCGCCGTGGTCGTGCATCTGATATTGCACAAAGTGGTCCTGCGCGCGTTCGAAAAACGGGCGTTGGCCAGCAGCCATCTGTGGCTGCAAATCATCACGCAGAATAAACTCTTTCACCGACTGGCCTTTACCCTGCAGGGGATCATCGTCAACGTGCAGGCGGTGCTGTGGCTGCAAAAAGGCAGCGAGGCCGCGGAAATATTAACCACCGTGGCTCAGCTATGGGTGATGATATATGCCATGCTGTCCTTCTTCTCGCTGCTGGATGTGATCTTAAAGCTGGCGCAGAAATTTCCCGCCGCCTCACAGCTGCCGCTGAAGGGCATATTCCAGGGGATTAAGCTGGTGACGGCGATTATTATCGGCATCCTGATTATTTCCCTGCTGATAGGCCAGTCACCGGCGATCCTGATTAGCGGGCTCGGCGCGATGGCCGCGGTGCTGATGCTGGTGTTTAAAGATCCGATCCTCGGTCTGGTGGCCGGTATCCAGCTCTCTGCCAACGATATGCTCAAGCTTGGCGACTGGCTGGAGATGCCGAAGTACGGCGCCGACGGCGCGGTGATCGATATCGGCCTCACCACGGTCAAGGTACGCAACTGGGACAACACCATCACCACCATTCCAACCTGGTCGCTGGTCTCCGACTCGTTTAAAAACTGGAGCGGCATGTCGGCCTCCGGCGGCCGCCGCATCAAACGCAGCCTTAACATCGACACCACCAGCATTCATTTTCTTGATGAACAGGAGCAGCAGCGCCTGATCCGGGCGAAGTTGCTTAAGCCCTATATGGATTCGCGCCACGAGGAGATTAGCGCCTGGAACCAGCAGTACGCCGGGGAACAGTCGGTTCTCAATGAGCGGCGAATGACCAATGTCGGCACCTTCCGCGCCTATCTGCAGGAGTATTTACGCCATCATCCACGCATCCGCCAGGATATGACCCTGATGGTGCGCCAGCTGGCGCCGGATGCCAACGGGTTGCCCATCGAGATCTACTGCTTCACCAACACCGTGGTGTGGGCGGAATATGAGGGGATCCAGGCGGATATTTTCGACCATGTCTTCGCCGTGGTGGAGGAGTTTGGCTTACGCATTCATCAAACGCCCACCGGCAACGACATTCGCGCGCTGGCGGGCGCCTTCTCCCGCTGATCCTCAGGCGCTGGCGCGGGCTATCACGCGCCAGTCCATCATCACCCGCTCGACGGCGGCGTCGGGATCGTCGATGCGTTTCATTAACAGGACCACCGCCGTGCGGCCGATCGCCCGGGAGGGCTGTTCGACGGTGGTCAGCTGCGGGGAGACCACTTCCGCCAGCTCGGTGCCGTCGAAGCCGATCACCGCGATATCCTCCGGCACCCGCAGTCCGGCCTGGTCAATCGCCCGCAGCGCCCCGGCAGCAAGTGAGTCCGAAACGGCAAACACCGCGTCGGGCTGCTCGTCTTGCGACAGCAGCTGCTCCATCGCCCGTTTACCGGCCGCCGCGCTAAGATCCTGCGCGTAAGTCACCTGCTGATACACCAGACCGTGCACGTGCAGCACGCTTTTATAGCCGCGCTCGCGCAGACGGGCATAGCGATAGCTCAGGTCGTGATTAATGAGCGCAATGCGGCGGCGGCCGCTATCGGCCAGTCGGGACACCGCCCCCTGAGCCGCCTCGACGTCGTTAATCCCGACGCAGGAGATGCTGCCGGTGTCGGCATACTCCGCGCACTGCACCCAGGGCGCATCGCCAATCATGGTGGTCAGTTCCGGCAGGCTGGAGAGCGCGTTCATGGTAATAATGCCGTCGACCATTTTGCCGGAGAGCAGC
Source organism: Klebsiella sp. PK18 (assembly GCF_057784655.1). Taxonomy (NCBI): domain Bacteria; kingdom Pseudomonadati; phylum Pseudomonadota; class Gammaproteobacteria; order Enterobacterales; family Enterobacteriaceae; genus Klebsiella; species Klebsiella sp. PK18. The sequence goes on from NZ_CM173493.1 coordinate 4,092,137, forward strand.
TGCAGGCCCGAGGTCGAGCGGGCCAGATCCGACCCGGAGTTACACAGCAGAATGCGGTAGCCATTCTTCTCCGCCTCTTCTTCTATCCCTTTCACCACCTCGGCGCAAAAGGGGTTAGCGATATTGGAGACCATCACCAGGATCATATTGCTGCGAGCGGTTCGCAGCTGACGCGCCAGCAGGTTCGGCTGATAGTTGCTCTCTTTGATCGCCTGCAGCACGCGCTCACGGTTTTTGGCTTTTACCGTATCGCTGTTGTTCAGCACCCGCGACACCGTGGCCACCGAGACGCCGGCCAGACGAGCAATTTTCTGAATAGACATAAACCCTGCACTTCCTGCGATAGAGGTGGATCCTGCAGGCTATCATAAATGACCTCTGGTCAGCCTGCCAGCCTGGCGCGAAAGCGCGGGAACGCACGAGAAAACTATTAAAAATCAGGGCTTCTCTCCCACGCCGTTAACGCGCATCCTTTTGCCGTTCCACCCGGTTCGCGCTCTGGCGACAGCCCCCTGGCGCCCTATTTCTTCATTTATGATTAAGGATGATATCTCCATGAGGCTCTCCACCGCGGTTCTCGCCCTCAGCTGTGCCCTGGCAACGATCACCGGCTGCACCTCGTCAAAATCGTCACCGGAACGCCACGCTTACGCGTTTGTCGCCCACCGCTCCGATTTTGTCGGCGGTAATTTCACCGTCAACCGCCAGGAAAATTACCGTTTAAACCTGCCGACCTTCACGGCAATGTACGCCCGCGGCCAGCAGGATAAAGCCGCTGGCATGAGTGAAAGCGACGCCCGCCGCACCGCTGAGGCCATCAAACAACAGGCGGCGCAGGGCACCCGCACCGAGCACGCCTTTACCGGCAACGCCAGCGACAAATGGGATAATGCGATGGAAAATAAAGATGCCGTCCTGTTCGGCAACGAGCTCTCCGGTGCCTATCTCGACGGCTATCTTGGGGTGAAATAATCCTGCGCCCCGCCTGCGCTCAGCGTTCGACGCTGACCCAGCGCTGCTGCTGATGGCTTTTGACGATCGCCTCGATGATGTACATCACATCGGCGCCGTCGTCGAAAGCGGCGAAGCGCCGGGCCCCGGCCTCCGGCATCTTCCCGGCGCGCACCGCCTGATAAAAATGCCCCATCATATTCTTGAAGGCATCCGGCCAGCCCTCAATATGGCCGCCGGGATAATGGGCGCTGGCGGCGGCCTCCGGCCGCAGCAGGCTCGGGTCGTCGCTGAGCAGGCGATCCGGCTGCTCGCGGTGGCCGATCCACAGTCGCTGGGGCACTTCCTGATCCCAGGCCAGAGAACAGAGGCTGCCGTTAATCTCCACCGCCAGACGGTTTTTCCGCCCGGCGCTCACCTGGGAGACCATCAAGCTGCCTTTGCTGCCATCGTCAAAACGCAACAGCACCGAGCCAAAGTCCTCAGTATCGACAGGCCGGGTTTCATATGCCTGCGCCTCGTGAACGGCGCTGAAGGTCGCTTTGCCATTGACTGGCGCTTTACGCGTCGGCCAGACGATAGACAGATCCGCCATCACCTCGACAATCCGCCGACCGGACATAAACTGCACGGTATCGCACCAGTGGGAGCCGATGTCGGCCACCGTCCGCGACGCGCCGCCCTGCGCCGAATCGACCCGCCAGTTGTAGTCGGTCTCCAGCAGCATCCAGTCCTGTAAATAGCTGCCGTGCGCCGCGAAGATCCTGCCAACATCGCCATGGCGGATCATCGCCGCCGCCTGCTGGACCATGGCGAACTGGCGATAGACGAAGCTGACGCCATGCACCACGCCGGCCCGGGCGGCAAGCGCCACCAGCTCCCGCGCTTCCTCCGCCGTCATACACAGCGGCTTTTCCGAGAAGACGTGCAGCCCGGCGGCGAGGATCTGCCGGTTAATCTGGGCATGCAGATGGTTCGGTGTACAGTTATGCACCACCTGCAGCCCCGGATGGGCCAGCAGCGCCTCCACGCTGTCGTAGGCATGGGCAATGTTCAGCGCCTGCGCCTTGCGCTGCGCCGCCTCAAGGCGGCTGTCGCACAGCGCCACGACCTCGACATCTCCCAGCCGCCGCAGCGCCTCCAGATGCGCCGGGCCAATAAACCCTGCCCCGATTATCGCAACCTGAATCATGTTATTCCCTCCCGCCGGCGGCAAAGTCATCGAAGGCCCGTCCGGCAACGGGAATGATATGGCGGCGGATAAACTCGCTGCCCTCGCGCGCGCCGGTCTCGGCGTCCTTCAGGCAGCACTCCCACTCCAGCACCGCCCAGCCGTCAAAATCATATTCGGTCAGCTTACTGAACACCCCTTTGAAGTCGATCTGCCCGTCGCCGGGAGAGCGGAAACGCCCGGCCCGCTGCTGCCAGGGCTGGTATCCGCCATAGACGCCATTGCGCCCGTTGCGGCGAAATTCGGCGTCCTTGACGTGAAACGCTTTAATACGCGAGTGATAGATATCGATATAGGTCAGATAGTCCATCTGCTGCAGATGCAGGTGGCTCGGGTCATAGAGCATATTGCAGCGCGGATGGTTATCCACCAGCGCGAGAAAACGCTCAAAGGTCACGCCATCGTGCAGATCTTCGCCGGGGTGGATCTCATAGCAGACATCGACGCCCTGTTCGTCGAAGTGGTCCAGCAGCGGCCGCCAGCGCCGGGCCAGCTCGGCAAAGGCCTCATCCAGAAGCGGCTGATTGTGCGGCGGCCACGGATAAAAAAAGGGCCATGCCAGCGCCCCGGAAAAGGTCGCATGGGCCTTCAGCCCCAGACGGCCGGAGGCCACTGCCGCCTGGCGCACTTTCTCCACCGCCCAGCGCTGGCGCGCCTGCGGATCGCCATGTAACGCGGCTGGGGCAAAGGCGTCAAACGCCGCGTCATACGCCGGATGCACCGCCACCAGTTGCCCTTCAAGATGAGTGGACAGCTCGCTGATGACCAGCCCATGCTCCGCCAGGGTGCCGCGGACCTCGTCGCAGTAGGTCTGGCTCGCCGCCGCCCGCTCGACATCGAAAATCGCCGGGTGGTTGCAGGGGATCTGCAATGCCTTGTACCTCAGGCCGGCGGCCCACTGCGCCATCCCCGCCAGGGTGTTGAACGGCGCCTGCGGGCCGATAAACTGCGCCAGAAAAATGCCCGGTCCCTTAATCGTTTTCATACCCCCTCCTGAAAAATTAGTGCGGCTCTTTCTCGTTGTACTGGAAAGAGAAAAGGAAAATCAGCGCGATAACCGCGGCGGCCACCGCCGGGATCCACCAGAAGGTCACCCAGGCCTGCGGCACGCTCTGGCCGGCCACCAGATGGTTATACAGCGCGCCGGAGATCTGCGAGCCCAGCAGCATGCCGATCCCGTAGGTGAACATCACAATCATGCTCTGCGCCTGGCCTTTGACCTTCTCGCCCGCCACGCGGTCGGTGTAGATAAAACCGACGACAAAGAAAAAGTCATAGCACACGCCGTGCAGCAAAATGCCCAGATAGAGCAGGAAGCGCCCCTCTTCGCTGACCCCGAGGGCAAAAAAGGCGTAGCGGACAAACCACGCCACCATGCCGATGAGCAGCATATATTTCACCCCGAGGCGACGGAACAGCAGCGGGATCACCAGCATAAAGACGATCTCTGACATCTGGCCGAACGACATCGCGGTGCTGACATCCTTGACGCCGGCATCCGCCAGATACGACGCGGTATAGGCGTAATAGGTGCCTAACGGCACGGAAATTAAGGTGGCGCAGAGGGAGAAAATCAGGAAGTGACGGGTTTTCAGCAGCGCGAAGGCGTCCGCGCACAGCAGATCGCGAAACTGCACCGGCATGCCTTTGGCCGGCGCCGGGGTATGGGGCAGCGTCAGGCTGTAGATCGCCAGCGCCACCGAACAGAGCGCCGCCACGGTGAAGATGCCGGTGGTATCAGAGATGCCGGTCACCCCGATGCAGATCCCGGCGATAATCCAGCCGATGGTGCCGAACACGCGGACCACCGGGAAGGTTTTATCGATATTGGCCAGGCTGTGGAACGCAATATTGTTGGTCAGCGCCAGGGTCGGCATATAGCACAGCGTATAGCCGAACAGCAGGCCAATCAGCAGGGCGCCGTTCTGCGCCACCAGCGCCTGGGGGACAAACCACAGGATCGCCGCCCCGGCCAGGTGCATCACCGCCATCACCTTCTGCGAGGCGAAAAAGCGGTCCACCAGCATCCCCAGCACAAAGGGGGACAGGATGGAGGCGATCGGCCCGGCGGAGAACGCATCGCCGATCAGCAGTGACATCTCATAGCGGGTCATCACCAGCCCCAGGGTCACCGACCAGCTGCCCCAGATAAAGAACTGCATAAACATCATTAACGACAACCGCGGCACCAGAAAACGGTGGCTCACGCGGACACTTTCCCGACCTTCTGTTGTTGTGACCATGTTGCTCGCCCTCAGAAAAGTAATCGATTACAAAATCGCTCAACACAAAAGTAATCGATTACAAAAAGAAGATCGTCAGGCAAATTCCCCACCTGCGAAGAGGATCACAATAAAAAGGCAGGCAGCCCCGCCGGACGGCGGGACGTCTCGCTTACGCCGGGCGGCGCAGCAGTTTGAAGGCGATAAACAGGAACAGGATCCACACCGGCAGCAGGATTGCCGACAGGCGCATGCCGTCGATAGTGCACATCAGCACCAGAATCAACCCAAGGAAAGCAATGCAGAAGTAGTTGCTGGCGGGCGCCAGCAGCGCTTTGAACTTCGATTCACGCCCTTTGCGGCGCTGGGCGGCACGGAACTTCAGGTGCGCCATACAGATCATGATCCAGTTCAGGAGCAGCGTCGCCACCACCAGGGCCATCAGCAGCCCCAGCGCTTCATGCGGCAGCAGGTAGTTCAGCACCACCACCAGCGAGGTAATGACGCCTGACAGCAGCAGCGAATTCACCGGCACGCCGCGTTTGCTGACGCGGGCGAGGAACGTCGGCGCATTGCCCTGCACCGACAGGCCGAACAGCATCCGGCTGTTGGAGTACACACCGCTGTTATAGACCGACAGCGAGGCCACCAGAATGACGAAGTTCAGCGCGGAGGCCACCATGTTGCTGTCGAGATGATGGAAAATCATCACAAACGGGCTGCTGTCGGATTTGATCTCCACCCACGGGTAGAGCGCCAGCAGCACCACCAGCGAACCGATATAGAACAGCAGGATACGATAAACCACCTGGTTCACCGCTTTCGGGATGCTCTTTTCCGGGTTTTGCGCTTCGGCGGCGGTGATGCCGATAAGTTCCAGCCCGCCGAAGGAGAACATAATCACCGCCAGCGACAGAATAAGACCGTGCCAGCCGGTGGCGAGGAAGCCGCCGTGTTTCCACAGGTTGTCGAACCCGGCTTTGCTGCCGCCGTGGCCGCCAAACAGCATCCACAGGCCAAAGGCAATCATGCCGATAATCGCCAGCACCTTAATCAGTGCGAACCAGAACTCCGCTTCGCCATACAGACGGACGTTGACCAGGTTGACGGCGTTAATAATGAGGAAGAAGGCCGCCGCCCAAACCCAGGTGGGCACGTCGGGGAGCCAGTACTGCATGTAGATCCCGGCGGCGGTCAGTTCCGCCATCCCTACCAGCACGAACATCACCCAGTAGTTCCAGCCGGACAGGAAACCAGCGAACGGGCCCCAGTATTTGTAGGCAAAGTGGGCAAAGGAGCCGGATACTGGCTCTTCCACCACCATCTCGCCCAGCTGGCGCATGATCAGAAAAGCGACAATCCCGGCCACGGCGTAGCCCAATAAGACCGCCGGGCCAGCCATTTGAATCGCAGGACCAATGCCAAGAAACAGGCCGGTACCAATCGCGCCGCCAAGGGCGATAAGTTGAATGTGTCGGTTCTGTAAACCGCGATGAAGCGTCGGGCCGCTCTCTTCTACGGCATCCGACGACGTTGACGCGTCTTTCACGTCGTTCCCCTGTGTGTTTTTGTGAAGGGGCACCTTTTATCACTTAGGGGGAATTGTCGCAAGTTGCGCGGGGCGAGCGTCAGCCGCCCGCCCCGCTTTTTTAGCGTCAGAAGTCGTAGCTCATTGAGACGCGCACGGTACGCGGATCGCCTTCGAACAGATAGGTACCGGTATCGTCAATGCCAGACCAGTACTTCTCGTTGGTCACGTTGGTCACCCCGACGCGCCAGGTCATTTCGTTCTGGTCGGCGTTCAGGCGCATACGATAGCGCAGGCCTAAATCCAGGGTGGTGTAGCTATCCAGCTTCTTGGTATTGGCCGCATCGGCATACTGCGACCCGCTATGATTGACGCGCGCAGTGGCGGTCAGGCCTTCCACCGGCTTGATATCATACTCGGCGCCGAGCACCGCGTAGAAGTTAGCCACCCCGATGGCATCTTTACCGTCGGTTGCGCCTTTAGCGGTTTTAGTCTGTTTGGCATCCAGCCACACCGTACTGGCGTTAAGACGCAGCCCCAGCATCGGCTCGCCGAAGACGTTCATCTCTACGCCGCGGTTACGCTGCTCGCCGTCGAGGCCGTAATTGCCAGCGGTATCGGAAATAGCGTTCGGTTTTTTGATTTCAAACAGCGCCAGCGATCCGCCGATCGTTCCGTAGTCGATCTTGACGCCCACTTCGTCCTGCTTCGAGTGCGCGATCCCGGTACTCTGCCCGGCATTGGCCGCCGTCGTCGGCGCCACAGAGCCCGGCTGCAGCGCTTCGGTATGGTTAGCATACAGCGACAGCTGCTCCCACGGCTTGTACACCAGGCCAAACGTCGGCATCCAGCGGCTTTGGGTATAACGCGAAGAGGTATCTTCCAGTCCGGTGGCGTTGCTGTAGTTGCGCACAACCACTTTCTGATGACGAGCGGCCGCGGTAAACAGCACCTTATCGTTAAAGAAGCCGAGAGTGTCGCTCAGCAGCCAGCCCTGCGTACGGCTGCGCGAGGTGACCAGCGGATCGTGGTAGTTGCCGCCAAAATAGGCGTTATCCGGCATCGCCACATCACGGTTGTCATAGATATTGGTGGTCGGATTCTTCGCCGACATCCGCCAGGCGGTAGCATCGGTATGCACCTGCGCCGCATAGCCGAGGTTCACCTTATGCGAAATCGCGCCGGTATTGAAATCGCCGCGTACCCCGCCCATGCCGCTGATCGCGTCGATAATGCGGTTAGTATCCAGGCGGCCCACCGTCGCATCGCCGTTTTTATTCAGAAGCTTCGGCGCGCTGTAGGTACCAATTTCATGCGAATGCTGGCCGCCAAGGGCGCTGTATACCGTCCAGCTATCGGTCAGGTCGTATTCTGCCTTCGCCATGCCGAATTCGCTTTCGATATCGCTATAGCCCCACTTCTGGCTGTAGTTTTTGCTGTTGTCCGGCAGCGCCGGAACGAAATCCACGCCGCTGATATTGACGCCCATCGTACCGCCGTGGAACGTTTTCTTCTGGTAGCCGAAATCGAGCGAGGAGCGGAAACGGTCGCCGCGGTAATCAAGCCCCAGCGAAGCCAGCGTAGTACGACGTTTATCATTATCGATAGCGCCTTCACCCTCGCGATGCACCAGGTTGACCCGGGCGCCGAACTGGTTGTTGTCGCCGAAACGGCGTCCCAGGTCGAGGGTGCCGCCCACCTGAGAATCAGAGGTATAGTCGACGCCAACGCGCGCGGTCGGCAGATCTTCCGCCCGTTTCGGCTCAAGGTTAATCATCCCGCCGACGCCGCTGCTGGCCGCACCGTTAAGCAGGCTGTTAGCTCCTTTGAAAATTTCAACGCGCTCCAGCATCTGGGTGTCCATCACCTGACGCGGCACCACGCCCGCCAGACCGCCCATGGTCATGTCATCGCCATCGAGCTTAAACCCGCGGATTCGATAGGTCTCGGCGAAGTTGCCGTAGCCCTGTACGGCCTGCACGCCAGCGTCGTTACTGACGACATCGGCGATGGTTTTCGCCTGCTGATCCTGAATCAGCTTCGAGGTATAGCCGATAACGTTAAAAGGAACGTCCATCGCCTTTTGTTCGCCAAGCATCCCCAGACGGCCGCCGTGAGCGATCTGCCCGTCGAGGAATGCCGGAACCACCAGGTCGCCGCCGGATTTAAAATCGCTGGTTTCGTTAGCCTCGACGATGAGGGTCTCTTCGCCAGGTTGCTTCGCGGCGGCAGCGTCCGCGGCCATCGCCGTTTGACTGGCAGCGCCGATGGCTAAGGCCAGCAGCGTTTTACGCAGCGGGAAGGATGAATAGTGCGTGGTGTGCATAATTTGCCCCATGGATGAGGATAAATGAATCAAAGGGCCCGTCGCCGGACCCGTTATTTTTATTGCGCGTTCAGGTCAATGCGTACGACGCTGTCCGGGCCTTTTGTGGAGTGGTCTTTATTGAAGGGCTGTTTGACGGTGACAAATAGCGTCTGACCATCGGCGGAAAGCAGCAGGCTGTTGGGATTGGCCGGCAGCGCCCAGCTTTTCTTCAGCGTGTAGCGGCTGGCGTCAAGGCTGATAACCTTGCCGGATTCACGCTGCGAAATATAAATTTCGTGGCGTTTCTTATTGAACTGCACTGCCAGCGAATCGCCGACGTCGAGCTGTTTAAGCAGCTTGCCGCTGTGGATATCCAGCACCAGAGTGGTTTTCGCTTTCGAGTTATCAGTCACAAACAGGCGGCCGGTGTCGCTATCTTCGGCCATATTAAGCAGCAGCGCTGGCTTGTCGCCCAGCGGCTTCCAGCGCTGTTCAATGCGCTGGTTATGTGGGTTGATCACCAGAATTTCACCGCTGCCGTTAGCGGCGTACACGCGACCGGTTTGTGCGGAGTAGTGCAGGCCGGTCATCCATTTACCGGTATTTTTAATCCGTGTTTTCAGCTTCAGAGTGGTGGCGTCAACCACCCAGATTTGCGCCGGGTCGGCGACCGCACCAACGTAGAGAGTATTGTTCAGCAACAGCAGCTGGCGGGCCCCATAAGGGCGACCTTTTTCATTGCGCTCGCTGAACAGCAGGCGGTTTTTTACCTTGCCGGTGGCGGTGTCGATAGCGCTGATGCCGCCGTCCAGCGAATTGCTGACATACAGCGTTTTACCCTCCGCAGAGAGCTGTAAAGCGAAGTTTTTCAGATCGGTGTGCGTCAGGCCGATGGTATTGAGGGTGTGCGGATCCAGTGTGTAGACCGCCCCGCCCTGCACATTTTTAAAGCCTTCGGCGCTGGCGACGTACAGCGCATCACCCTGCGGGCTTAACGCCATCTCGTACAGCCCTTCCGCTAGCTGGCGCTGCAGCGGTTGCGCCACGTTAGGGGCTGGCGAGTCGACAACCGGTTGGGAAACGGCAGAGGAATGAGGCGTCGCGCAGCCGCTTAACGCCGCGCTGATGGCCAGCATCAACGTCGGAAGTGTGTATTTCATTGGATCAACCCTATAAAAAATCAATGACCCGATGGACGCGCAGCGACCGATATTGTCTGTTTCCAGCCTGCTGTCTTTACGTCACCCTACGCCTTCGCGACTCTTAGTGAACGACTCACTGGCGCAGCTCGAACCTTGCCAAAATTACGAATGAAAAAGAGAATGAGAACTATACTCATTATCTAATGTCAAACAAGTCCTGGCGGGCAAAAAAGATAATCTGCTGATTTTTTTTACGGCAATGGCGGATTACGAGGGGAAGACAGGATCCGTGACGGGAAAAGAGTCCCGGAAGCGAGGCAGTGCCCCCTCCCGGTTTCAGGGCCAGAAGGCGCAGGATGTGTCGCCCATCTGGCGCAAAACGACAAATGCCTGCGCTATGTCGCTGAGCGGCGGTTAATAGCGCACCATCACCGACTTCAGCTCCGTATAATCATCGATAAACGCGCTGCCGAATTCGCGTCCGATGCCCGAGCCCTTCATGCCGCCGAACGGTACCGCCGGGTCGAGGAAGGTATGCATATTGACCCACACGATGCCGGCGTCAATCGCCTCCGAGTAGCGCAGCGCCTGGCGAATATTATCGGACCAGACGCTGGCCGCCAGGCCATATGGCGACGCATTGATCCGCGCCAGCGCCTCTTCTTCACTGCGATAGCCGATAAAGCTGCATACCGGACCGAAGGTCTCCTCGCGCATCAGGGTGCTCTCTTCGCTGCGGACTTTGACCGCAGTCGGCTGCAGGAAATACCCCTCTCCCGGCAGCGCTTCGCCGCCGCAGACGATGGTATCCCCCTCGTCGCGCGCGGTCTGGATCAGTTTGAGCACTTTCTCGTACTGCTGGCGGTTGGCCAGCGGCCCCATCAGCGTCTGTTCATCCAGCGGCGATCCCGGCGCGAAGGCGCTGAGCTTGTCTTTCAGCAGCGCCAGCACTGCATCCAGTTTGCCCTGCGGCAGATAAAAACGCTCCGCAGCGGCGCAAATCTGCCCCTGGTTCAGGTAGCCGGCTTCAATAATGCCGTTGACCATCGCCTCCGGCGTCAGGTCATCGAGGAACAGCGCGGCGTTTTTGCCCCCCAGTTCAAGGGTCACCCGTTTACCTGACGCGCAGGCCGACTGCTGGACTTTTTCACCGGTGGCCACCGAGCCGGTGAAGCTCACCTTGGCGCAGGCCGGATGCGTCATCAGCCGCTGGGCAATCTCGCCGCCGGTGCCGTTGACCACGTTAATCACCCCATCCGGGATACCCACCGCTTTCGCCAGCTCCGCCACGCGCAGCAGCGTCAGCGGCGTATACTCGCTCGGTTTGAGGACGATGGTGCAGCCGCAGACCAGGGCCGCCGCCAGCTTCCAGATGGCAATCATGATGGAGAAGTTCCACGGCACGATGCCGACCACCACCCCCAGCGGCTGGCGGCGGGTGAAGGCGGTATATTTCTCACCGTTCATGGAGGGGAGCGAGACATCCAGCGTTTCGCCGGTGACTTTCCCCGCCCAGCCGGCGAAGTAGCGCAAAAACGCCACCGATTGATCCAGCTCCAACATCCGCGCCAGCATGATGGTCTTGCCGGAGCAGAGACTTTCCAGCTGCGCCAGCGCTTCGCGATGCTCAGCCAGGGCATCCGCCAGCTTCAACAGCAGCGTACCGCGCGCCAGCGTCGGCATCTCACGCCACTGACTGAACGCCTGGCGGGCGCTCTCCATGGCGCGATCCGCCTGATCCACATCCGCTGCCGTCACCTCAGCAATTGCCTGACCGGTGGCCGGGTTAACCACCGCGAACGGCGCGCCGTGGCCCGCCTCACGTTGACCGGCAATAAACTGCCCGTGTGGCTGGCGTAAAAAGGCGGTCACTTCCGCCAGTAAGGTTATCTCGCTCATCGTCAGCACCCGTTTTTTTAGCAAAGTTGGCCTATCACAGCACGGTTGCTCTGCGCCGCCCATCGTTCTAAAGAACGTCATTCTTCCGGACGATATTCAACGCCCGCATGGCGTGCTGTGATGAGGACCTTGAGCCAGGCAAGACCACAGGGTAACGCGATGAACATTAAAATCGATGCGCTGAACTACTACGGCGCGACGAAGAAATACCACCTCCATTTCCCGGCGCTGCGGGAAGATATTGAAGCCGACGTGGTGATTATCGGCGGCGGCTTCTCGGGGATTAACACCGCCCTTGAGCTGGCGGAACAGGGTATCACCAACGTGGTGGTGCTGGAGGCGCGCCATCTTGGCTACGGCGGTACCGGGCGCAACGGCGGCCAGGTGATGGCCGGTATCGGTCACGACATCGAAGCGGTGAAAAAGCACGTCGGCAAAGAGGGGCTGGAGACGCTGTTTAAAATCGCCAACCTCGGCGCGGGCATCATTCGCGAACGCATCCGCAAATACCATATCGACGCCGATTTCGTCCCCGGCTACGGCTATCTCGCCTATAACCAGCGGCAGCTCAAAACGCTGCGCCAGTGGGAGAAGGAGTTTAAAGCCGCTACCCCGGATGAAGAAATCGAACTGTATACCGGCAAAGAGGTGCAGCAGGTGGTTGGCTCCGAGGTCTACTGCGGCGCGCTGAAACATATGGGCGGCGGGCAGATCCATTCGCTCAATATGCTGCTCGGTTCGGCGCAGGCCGCCCATTCGCTGGGGGTAAAGATCTTCGAATCCTCGCCAGTGGTGGAGGTGAATTACGGCAAACAGGTGCGGGTACGCACCGCGATGGGCAGCGTCAAAGCCGCCAAACTACTGTGGGCCTGCGACAGCTTCCTCAACAATATGGAGCCGGAGATCTACAACAAGACGCTGGTGACCTACTCCTATCAGGTGTCGACCGAGCCCCTTTCCGATGAACTGATCGAGCGCATCAGCCCACTGCGCGGCGCCTTCAGCGATATTCGCCCGGTGATTAACTACTACCGCGTCACCCGGGAAAATCGCCTGCTGTTCGGCAGCGCGACTCGCTTTGTGGAATATACGCCGAACGATTTCGCCGCCTGGAATCGCACCCTGCTGGCGGAGGTCTTCCCCTATCTGAAGGATGTGAAGATCGATTTCGCCTGGGGCGGGCCGATGGCCTGTAGCGCCAACCTGTTCCCGCAGATCGGCACCCTACGCGATCACAACAACGTCTTTTTCGTCCAGGGGTACTCCGGCTTCGGCGTCACCCCGTCGCACATCGTGTGCAAAATCCTCGCCGAAGGGATCAACGGCGGTTCCGACCGCTATCGCCTGCTGAGCAGCATCCCCCACGCGACCATCCACGGCCGTGACAGCCTGCGCTTGCTATTAGTCACAGCCGGAAAATTGATGCATCAAACCGCCGGTTTCTGGAAAGGCCGGAGTTAACCAGGAGAACGCTATGCACGCTTTTAAACTTAAACACCCGGTACCTGACCTGCAGCCGATCGGCAGCGTCAGCCTGCTCGGCGCGACGCCGACCGCGGGAGACCCGCAGGTGGCCGGGGCGATGATCTACGGCGAGCCGCAGGACGCCTTCACTTGCGGACTGTTTTCGTCCACTGAGGGGAGCTTTACCATGACCTATCCGTTTACCGAGCATGCCACCGTGCTGGAAGGCGAAGTGGAGCTGACCGTCGCCGGTGGTGAGCCGCAGCGCTTTGCGCCGGGCGACAGCTGGTTTGTTAAACAGGGCACCGAAGTGGAGTGGAAAATCCTGACGCCGCGCTTTGTGAAGCACTACCTGGCGAACGTCGAGACGCGCTAACACGCTGATAATGCCCGGCGGCGCAGGGAGCGCACAGGGGGACCCGGAGGCGGCGCATTGCGCCTTCTCCGGGCTACCAAATCGCACAGCGCTGTAGCCCCGGTAAGCAGCAGCGCCACCGGGGGTTTTGAGGCCGCCAACACCGGCAGTTTCAGTCAGCATGGTGAGTAAATTAAAGGCAGGCCGCACGGACCGTAGGCCGGATAAGGCGCAGCCGCCATCCGGCAGAAATACGCGCACCGTGGCAAGACGGATGGCCCCGGGTTTCGGGGTCATGTTGTTTATCCACCGCGACATTCATCGACTGCGTCACAGAATCATGCGCCGCCCTCCACCTTCCGGACGATATTCATTGAGCAGGATGCCCGCCTAAATTATGACTATCCGGGAGTGGCGCTGGCTATTCCCTGCCCTACCCCATTATTGTGCAGAGGTTGACTATGTTTAGTAACAGACTCGCCAGCCATCTTGAGCGCGGCGTCGTCGGCTTCCCGACCACCCTCGCCAGCTCCGTCGGGCTGATCATGGCCAGCCCGGTGATCCTGACGGTCACCAGCGGCTTCGGCATGGGCGGCGATACCTTCGCGCTGGCGGTGCTGCTGGCCTTTATTATGATGCAGGCGCAGGTCACCACCTTTGCCGAGGCGGCGACGCTCATTCCTACCACCGGTTCGGTGTACGACTATATCTCCTGCGGCATGGGCCGCTTCTTCGCTATCACCGGCGCGCTGTGCGCCTATCTGATCGTCCATATTTTCGCCGGGACGGCGGAGACGATCCTGGCGGGCATTATGGCGCTGGTAAACTTCGAATCGATCAACGCTCAGATGGCCGCCCACCAGAACACCTGGATGGTGGGTGTCGGCATGGTGGTGATTTTCGGCTTGCTCAACGCCATCGGCGTGGAAATCTTCGGCAAGGTCGAAGTGGTGCTGACCTTCGGCATGTGGACCACACTGACTATTTTCGGCCTGTGTGGCATTTTTATGGCGCCGGTGACTCATCTTTCCGGCTGGTTCGGCACGCCGCTGAACATCAGCGATATCAACGGTCTGTTCGGCTATATCGGCATGGCGATGTTTATGTTCGTCGGCTGCGAACTGGTGACGCCGATGGCGCCGGAGATTAAACAGGCCCACCGCACTATTCCGCGGGCGATGGCGCTGGGCCTGCTGGGAGTCGCCAGCTGCATGTTTATCTACGGCGCGGCGATCAACCGCCAGGTGGAGAATACCGTGCTCGACGCGGCCAACAACGTCCATCTGCTGGATACACCGATGGCGATCCCGGCCTTCGCCGAACGGGTGATGGGCCACGCCGGCCAGTACTGGCTGGGGGTCGGGCTGCTGCTGGCCGGCTGCGCCACCATCAATACGCTGATGGCCGCCGTGCCGCGTATTATCTACGGCATGGCGCTGGACGGCGCGCTGCCCCGCTTCCTGACCTGGCTGCACCCGCGCTTTAAGACGCCGGTGATCGCCATTGCCATCGGGGTGGCGATCCCCTGCCTGCACGCCTGGTATCTGAACGGCGATCTGGACCGCATCGTGCCGCTGATCCTCGCCGCGGTCTGCGCCTGGGGCGTCGCCTATCTGCTGGTGACGCTGTCGGTGGTGATGCTGCGCATTCGCCGCCCGGACCTGCCGCGCGCCTACCGCTCGCCGTGGTTCCCGCTGCCGCAGATTATCTCCAGCGTCGGGATCATCATCGCTATCGTCAATATCACGCCGCCGGGGATGGACAGCCGCCAGGTGCTGGTGCCGTTCGGCATAATGCTCGGCCTGACCGCCGCTTACGCCCTGTTCTGGACGGTGTGCGTGCAGCGCGTCAATCCGTTCAAGCCGCTGGTAGTGGAAGAGGTGGTGGAGCGCGCCATCAACAATTATGAAAAACAGACCCGCGGGGAGATGACGCCAGATGTCCTCCGTCCCCTGGTTTGAGACGCCGTTAATGAACGCGGTGCAGCGCGATCTGGCGGGCTGGCCGTGCGAAAAGCTGAGCGAACGCAGCGCATTGCTGCGGTTGAACGACGCCACCGCCGTGACCTTCAGCGTGCGTCAGAAGCGGCTGTTTATGGCCAGCATTCACAGCTGCGAGTTTGTCGTCGAGGGGCCGGTGACCCGGCCCGCTCGCGGTAACATTCGCGCCCATCAATCCGGCTGGTGGAAACGCCAGCCGATCCGCTTTATCGGCGGCAAAGACAGCGAGGAACTCGCCGGCTATCTCAACGGTTTTCCTAATCTCCAGCAGACCTTAAGCGAGCTGGATTACCGCCGCTTTTCGCTGACCTTTGATAGTAGCGGCTGGCGCTGCAGCATTGAACCCTGGGCCGCCAGCGAAGTGGTCTGTAAAATGCCGCCGCTGCGCCGTTATCTGCGGCTGGAAGCGCAGCAGCGGATGCTGCTGCTCAGCGTGCTGGCGATGATTAATCAGGCGGTAAGTCAGTGGATGGATGAGTGAGCGGATGCCCGCGCCATCACGCGCCGATCAGGCTCTCAAGGGGGATGCCGAACTGCGCATGAAGCCGGCGAATCATCGGGAGCGTCAGGTTGCGCGTACCATTGAGAATTTCATAGACACGATTCGATTTACCAATCGCCGGCTCCAGATCTTTGACGGTCAGCCCCTGCTGCTCCATGCGAAACTTGATCGCCTCTATCGGCGTCGGCGGCTCGATGGGATAGTGCTTTTTTTCATACTCAGCAATCAGCAGGCACATCACCTCAAAAAAATCGCCCTCTGGCGTATCAAGCGCTGGTTCATTATCAAAAAAAGGTTCAACCGCGCTTAGCGCGGCTTCGTAATCTTGTTCAGTGCGGATAGGTTTTATTTTCATCATTTACTTCCTCTCAATCGTCTCAGCGTTTATCTCGTCATATTCCTTATGCGAACCGATAAACTTAACGAACACCCACCCCCGCAGATAAGCAACGGCTACGATTAACCGGTAATCATTTCCTTTAATGTTGAATACCACCCGCTTATTTTTCAATATGCTTGCGCTGCGGTATTGGTCCTTTATCTCCGCCGGGGTTTTCCAGTCTGCTTTTGTCGCTTCGTCTACCCAGGCCTTTAGCGGTTGTTCAGCGTCGGGATTCTCCGCCCAGAAGTCCCTTAAGGTTTTCACTGAGATTATCTTCATGTGCAGAGACTAGTCCCGTTTCGGGACTAAGTAAAGAAAAAGTCCCGTGCCGGGACTTTAGCGATCACCGTGAGCGTGAGCGATTACTGCAGGCCAAACCGTTGCGCCAGCCGATCGAGAGCCTGCCTCTGGAACTGCGCAAACTCCGCCCGCGGCTGCTGCTGCTGAATAAATTCCCGCAGCGGATCCTGGACCTCGGTGCGAATGCCGCTCAGGGCTTCCATCACCGCCAGGCCGCAGAACGGCACGTAGGATTCGGCGTAGCCGCCTTCGTGCACCATCACCAGTTTCCCGCCGCACAGGCGATCTGCCGCCTGCTGGACCTGTTCGGTCATCGCCCGGAAGCTGTCGCTATGTAGCTGCATCCGCGCTAATGGATCCATGGCGTTGGCGTCATAGCCGCAGGCGATAATAATCAGCTCCGGCTCAAAACGCGCCAGCGCAGGAATGACGATAGTTTCCAGCGCATAGCGCCAGCTGTCATCCCCCGCCCCGGCCAGCAGCGGAATATTAATGTTGTAACCTTCGCCCGCGCCCACGCCGCGATCGTCCTCGCCGGCGTAGCCCGGCGGGAAGCAGCCGTCCTGATGCAAGGAGATAGTCAGTACGTCGTCGCGCTGCAGGTAGATATGCTGGGTGCCGTTGCCGTGGTGAACATCCCAGTCAATGATCGCCACCTTGCCCAGCCCCAGCTGCGCTTTCGCCCGCTCGACGGCAATGGGAATATTGGCGAGGAAACAAAATCCCATCGACTGGTCCGGCAGACAGTGGTGTCCGGGCGGGCGCGACAGCGAATAGGCATTATCCAGCTCCCCCTCCAGCACCGCTTCCACCGCCGCACAGGCCAGCCCGGCGGAAAGACAGGCGATTTCATAACTGCCCGGCCCCAGCGGCGCCTCTTTGCCGAGCATGCCACCGCCGTTATCGCTGATCGCCTTGAAGCGCTCCAGATAGCTGTCGGGGTGGATCCGCCGCAGGTCCTCAAGGCTCGCCGGCGCCGCGCTGCGCAGCGCCAGCTGCGGCGTCAGCCCGGAGACGTCCATCAGGTTTTTCATCCGCCGTTTGGTCTCCGGCGATTCAGCATGGCCGCCACCGGCGGGCGGCTGCACCCACCCGCCCACCGGCAGCGTCACCGCGTGCAGGCCGGTACTGTGCCAGAAACAACGTTCATCAAAGAAGAAACCGGTTTTTCTTTTCACTCTATCCTCCCGTGGGCTAACTCTTCCCGGCGGCGGACGCCGCCGCAATCAAAATCAATGACAGCAGCGCGCAGACGCCTGCCGCCGCCAGCAGCGGGTCGGCGCTGGCAAAACGCTGCAGTAAGGCCCCGGCTAAGGCCGGACCGGCCGCCATGCCGCCGCCAGCACCAGACCGACCTGCGTCGGGGTTAGCCCCGCCGCGCTGCCGATGGTGCCGATAAAGGTCCACACTGCGCTGAGGCTGATATAGAAAGTGAGTACCGCCAGCACCGCCAGCGCCTGACGCCACAGCGCCGTCGACGGCTGCTGGTGGGAGGCAGAGAGCGGTTGAAAGCGCGGAGGGAAAGCGGACACCAGCGGCAAACAGCAGAGCATAATGGCGGCGAGGATCAGATAAACCACCTTCAGGCCAAAGGTCGCGAACAGGCCGGGCAGCACCAGCAGGCCAAGCATGCCTAACAGCAGTTGCCCGAGCACCCAAAAGGCGTAGACCCGCGACGGGTTCGGCGTCCCCGCCGCGCAGCTGATACACAAAATCATCAGCGTGCCGCCCGCCAGCGAGGCGAGAAAGCGCGCCGCCAGCAGCGTCTCGTACTGGGTGACCACCGCCGAGGCGAGGTTGGCGGTCAGAAACACCACCCCGGCCATCAGGGCGACCCGCCGCCAGTCGAGGCGGCTCATCCACCACCACGCCGGGAGCGTCGCCAGACTCATCGCCCCCAGCTCCGCCGAGAACAGCCAGCCGATCTGCCCAGGTTTAAGCTGCCATTCGCTGGCCAGCTGCGCCGCCACCGCCGGCGCGGTCATCAGAATACCCGGCGCAATAGCGGCAAAAATCACGATCGCCGCCAGCAAACGCAGGGAGACCACCAGCCCGGCGGGCCGGGAAAGCGCATTATCAGTGAGAGGGGTACTCGACATCGTAGGCGTGCTCCGGTCAAAAAAGCCTCCCCCCGGAGGATCCTCCAGGGAGTGATACCCACAGGCATCAGGAAAACGCCGTGCTGCCACGGCGCGCGCGGGATGCGAAAGTCAGATCACAGATGCAGCGTACGCTGAGCGGCCGGCATCCAGGTTCGGGAAACCAGTTCGGTACGATTGACCACTTCGGTCTTGGCGAAAATGTTGCGCAGGTGCGTTTTTACCGTCGAGAGCGAGATATCCAGCTGGCGGGCAATCAGCTTATTGCTGGCGCCTTCGCGCACCATGCCGACGATTTCCCGCTCTTTCGCCGTCAGGATGGCGGGCAGGTCATCGTCTTCCTGCAGACAGTCGCGAATGGCCAGCTCCACCAGCGGCAGCACCGCCTGAGCCCGCTGGCGCTCTTCGCTGGAGAAAGGCACGTCGCGCATCAGCGAGATACCGGCGATGATCCGCCGCTCGCGGCGAATAAAGATCTCGGTCATGTCGCGTACGTTATTCGGCAACATGAATTCATGATAGTAATGGCGGTTGCGGTCGCAGAGCCGCGGCGTCATCGCCGCCACGGTGGTGTTCTGGTGGCTAAAATGCGAGGGCAGAAGCGGATCCAGCGGCTGGAAGTTTTCCAGATATTGTTGGTGCGTATTATCGGAAATATTATGCAATATATAGCTTTCGGGTTTTAAACGATTATTTACTCGATAAAAGACCGCTGAAGTCAGTGGAATTAGCTGGGAAATAGTCTGTAAACAACGGGCTATTATCGCATCATTACGGCTGGCTTTTAACAAAGCAGACATGATAGGGCCTCCCCGTCGAGATGATGGTACATGACACATGGATGACTACTGATAATTGAAGCATACATTTCACATTTAAGTAACACAATCATTAACATATTAACAATGTGATAGCCGTTACATAATTTTCAACAAGCCATTGTTATATAAAGCATTTAAAAAATACACCCGCCATGCTTTACGATAGCCGCGTTAAAATATAAACAAAAAAGATTAACACCCGGCGTACCTGCCCCTGGTGATAAAAAAAACCTATCCCCGACGCGTCATTCTCATCCTAAAGAACGATGGATTTCTGTTTTTTTTCACTTATACCCTTAACAGGATGCAATTAATTTTCGCCGCGGCGTAATCATGTGATGACGCCTGACCCGCTGTTGCCGAAATAATGAGAATGGCGCCCTGTGAGAGAGATCCATTAACCGCCACGGCTATCGTTCTTCCGGACGATAGCCGGGACCTGACGCGCTTTTTAAGGTAATCGAAGACCCCATAACAGGAGAGAGCGAATGGCGAGAGTCGTGGTGATCACCGGCGGTGGAACCGGAATTGGCGCCGCCTGCGCGCGGCTGATGTGCGCCGCGGGCGACCGGGTGTTTATTACCGGACGGCGCGAAGCGCCATTGCAGGCTGTCGCCGATGAGACCGGCGCCACGGCGCTGGTGGGCGATGCCGCCGACGGCGAGGTCTGGGGTCAGCGGCTGCTGCCGGCGATCCTCGACCAGGCTGGCGGTATTGATGTCCTCATCTGCAGCGCCGGCGGGATGGGCAACAGCCCCGCCGCCGAGACCAGCGACAGCCAGTGGCGCGAGGCGCTGGACGGCAATCTCACCAGCGCGTTCGCCAGCGTTCGCGCCTGTCTGCCCTCGCTCATTGCCCGCCGAGGCAATGTCCTGTTTGTCGCCTCCATCGCCTCACTCGCCGCCGGGCCGCAGGCCTGCGGCTACGTCACCGCCAAACACGCCTTAATTGGCCTGATGCGTTCCGTCGCCCGCGATTACGGCCCACAGGGGGTACGCGCCAACGCCATCTGTCCCGGCTGGGTCACGACGCCGATGGCGGATGAAGAGATGCGCCCGCTGATGCAGGCAGAAGGGCTATCGCTGACGGAGGCTTATCAGCGGGTCTGTCGCGATGTTCCGCTGCGCCGCCCCGCCAGCCCCGAGGAGATAGCCGAGGCCTGTCAGTTTCTCTGTTCGCCGCAGGCCGCCATCATCAGCGGCGCCACGCTGGTCGCCGACGGCGGCGCCAGTATCGTCGATGTTCCCACTCTGGCGTTTGCCTAACGCCCTACTCTGTTCAGGAGCCCCTATGACTTCAGAAGCCGTATTTATCCAGGTCGGCGCGCTGGCCGATGGTTTTGCGCCACACGGTAATTTACTCGCCACCACCAGCCTGCCCGCCGGCGAAACCTTTACTTTTTATGTCGCGGGCAGTAAGCCGCAGCAGTTGGTTATCGAAGATGACCAGACGCTCAGCTGGAACGACAAGCGCGCGCCCTGGCGGGCAACCGCCCTGCGCCCGGACATTCTGTTTATCGACTTCCTTGACCCGGAGCGGGATAACGCCAGCATTAGCGCGGTATGCAACCTGACACAGCGCAACGCCACCCTGGTCTACGGCCAGCTGCCGGACGAAGCCGCCGCGCGGCTGGACGCCTTCAGCCGGGTGGAGCAAGGCCTGCCGCTGACCGCGGTAGAGGCACGGTTTGTTTTTGCCCGCCTGGATGAGCAGTCGGGGCCGCTGCCGGACTTTACCGATGCGCTCATTGGCATGCGCAATCAGTACACCTACAGCCCGACCGAGCGCTATGAGCACATCTATCTCAACGACAATTTTTACACCTGGCAGTGTCTGGACGGTGTGGAAAAGGGGCTGGCGGATGTCGATCGCTGCCACTATGTGCAGGTGGCTGAGGATCTCTATCTGTTCGTCTGGCGGGAGAAAATCATTCCCACGCTGGGGGTGATCCTGATCGATCTGCAGCAGATGCGCACCGACGGCAAGATCATGGGCTATCAGGGCAGCGATTTCGGCGCCCTCAGCAATTTCCCGGTCGGCGCCAGCGCGAAGATCCTCAACGTCACCCGCCATCAGGAATAAAGGGGCGCCGCCGGGCACGCTTTCAGGCACCACACCCGTCATTTCGCCGGGTGGCGGCTGCGCCTGACCCGGCCTACGGTCCGAGCAGCCAGTCATTAATTTACCCACTTGTGCGACTGAAACTGCTGGTGCTGACGGCCTCAAAATCGCTGAGACGTTCCCGGAAGGCCGGGGCAGCCCGCATGGATGCGGGCTGAGGGCCGTGTTTTGCACGGACGCTGCCTCGGCCCGACCCGAAGCCTGCAGGGAAAAGTCGAAGGTACCACGCAGTGGCGATTTTGCTGGCCGGAGCCCGGGGGTACAGGGGGCGGCGGCGACTGGCCGCCCCCTGTGCGCTCCCTGTGCCATGAGTGACATAACGCAGAAAAAATATCGGGAGCGCAATCAGCCCGGAAATAGCACAGGAGTGGTAGCCCTGCTAAGCGCAGCGCGAGCAGGGGCATTTCCGGTTGCGCCGTCATTTCGCCGGGTGGCGGCTGGCGCCTAACCCGGCCTACGGTCCGCGTCATGTATAGCCCTTCTCCCTCTCCCCGCCGGAGAGAGGGAGTAACTCAGGCGCTGGCGCTGTCCAGTCGCGCCACTTGCTCCGCGCTCAGGCTCAGCGCCGCCGCGCGGGCAAAACTCTCCACCTGAGCCACGCTGGTGGCGCTGGCGATCGGCGCGGTCACGCCTTCGCGGCCGATCAGCCACGCCAGGGCCACCTCAGCCGGCTTCGCCCCCTGCTCGTCCGCGACCGCCACCAGGGTATCGATAATCCGCATCCCGCGCGGATTCAGGTACTTACCAATCCCCCCTCCGCGCTGGCTCTGGGCCAGATCCGACGGCTGGCGGTACTTACCGGTTAAGAACCCGGAGGCCAGGCTGTAGTAGGTCACCACCCCGATATCGCGGCTGACGCAGAGATCGCACAGCGCGCCTTCAAACGCGGAGCGGTGGTAGAGGTTATATTCCGGCTGCAGCACCTGCCAGGCAGGCAAGCCGCCTTT
Source organism: Klebsiella sp. PK18 (assembly GCF_057784655.1). Lineage (NCBI taxonomy): Bacteria > Pseudomonadati > Pseudomonadota > Gammaproteobacteria > Enterobacterales > Enterobacteriaceae > Klebsiella > Klebsiella sp. PK18. The sequence continues at coordinate 4,114,409 of NZ_CM173493.1, forward strand.
ACGCGCTACCTCCAGCGCCCCCGCCAGCTGCATCGCATCCAGGTTAGAGGCCCCCATGGCGCGGATTTTTCCAGCCTGCTGCAGGCTGTGGAAAGCCTCCAGCGTTTCCTCCACCGGGGTTTGCGGATCCGGCCAGTGGGAGAAGTAGAGATCAATGTAGTCGGTATTAAGGCGGCGTAAGGAGTCATCTACCGCCTGTTGGATCCAGGCTTTGCTGAGCCCTTTATGGCCGGGTAGGCCTAAATCGGAGCCGACTTTGGTGAAGATTTTGACCTTATCGCGCATGCCGGGGCGCGCCTGCAGCCAACGACCGATGATGGTTTCGGATTCGCCGCCCTGGTTGCCTTCCGCCCAGCGGGAATAAACATCCGCCGTATCGATAGCGTCAAAACCGTGGTCAACAAAAGCATCAAGAAGAGCAAAACTGGTTTTTTCATCGATGGTCCAGCCAAAGACGTTGCCGCCAAAGACTAATGGGGCGATGGAAAATCCGGTTTTACCCAATGGACGTGTCATCATGCCGAGTACTCCTTAGCTTATATTCTGCTTCCCTCAGGTAACCGCAGGGGTCAGGAGAGGAGGTGATTGGATAATCAGAAAAGGAATCTTACGGCGGGCGCTCCACGCCCGCAGGTACACTCAGACATTATGTCCCGGAATAAACATCAAAGCTAAAATATTTGCCGGCTAATTTTTTATAGGTGCCGTCGGCCAGAATCTTCGCAATGGCACCGTTAATTTCCTGACGCAGTGCCTCATCGTCTTTACGCAAGCCGATCGCCGCCCCGGCGCCAAACAGCGTATCGTCCTGCAGATGGCCGCCGACAAAGGCGAATTCCTTACCCTGCGGCTGCTGCAGGAAGCTGTAGTCGGCCATCATCCCGGAGAGCACTGCGCCGTCGATGCGCCCGGACTCCAGGTCACGCACCACGCTATCGGCCCCCTGGTAGGCCACAATGTTAATCCCCTGCGGCCGCCAGTGCTGGTTAACATAAGTCTCCTGCGCCGAGCCCTGCTCCACGCCGATGGTTTTGCCCTTCAGCTGTTCCGGCGTATTGCCCTGCAGGGTATTTTTACGCGCCACGAGGAACACCGGCCCGTTATATAGCTTGTCGCTAAAGGCAATCTGCGCTTTGCGCTTCTCGGTCATGTACATCCCGGAAAGGATCGCGTCGAATTTACGCGCCTTCAGCGCCGGGATAATGCCGTCGAAATTGCTTTCCACCCACACGCATTTCGCCTGCAGCTGCTGGCAAATGGCGTTGCCTAAATCGATATCAAACCCCGCCAGCTTGCCCTGCGGATCTTTCCATTCAAACGGCGCGAAAGTCGGGTCGACGCCGAAGCGGATCTCCTTTCCCCCTTCGGCCAGCGCCGACGTCGACGCCATTAATGCCAGCCATAGCAACAGTGATTTTTTCATTCGCGTTCTTCTCCAGAGATTAGCGACAGTGCTTTTCCACCAGGCGGGCGAACAGCGTCGCGCCGGTGGTGATAATGTCATCGTTAAAGTCGTAGCCGGGGTTGTGCACCATGCAACCGCCCTTCTCCCCTTTCTCACCGTTGCCGAGCAGGAAGTAGCTCCCTGGGCGTTCGCGCAGCATAAAAGCGAAATCCTCGCTGGCGTTCATCGGCGAGACCGACTCCAGTACCCCTTCGCGGCCAAACACTTCCAGCGCCAGCGCCCGGGCGAAATCGGTCTCTTCAGGGCTGTTGGTTAATACCGGGTAGGAGTCGTACACCTCCACTACGCTGCTGGCGCCATAGCTTTTGGCGGTAAAATCAGCGAGCTCGTGAATACGCTTGATCAGCAGATCGCGAATGTCCGGCTTCATCGCCCGCACGCTCAGCTCCATCACCACGCTCTCCGGAATGACGTTGGAGGCGATACCGGCCTGGAAGGTGCCGACGCTGACCACTGCCGTTTCCCCCGGCGGCACGTTGCGCGCCACGATGCTCTGCAGGGCCATCACCAGCGCCGCGCCGGCGACGATCGGGTCGACGGTACGCTCCGGATGGGCGCCGTGGCCGCCGTAGCCGGTAATCGTAATTTTGACGGTGTCCGCCGAGGCCATAAAGTTGCCGGCGTAGAAGCCCAGCTTGCCCACCGGTAGCCCCGGCATGTTGTGCAAGCCAAAGATGCGTTCGCAGGGGAACTGCTCGAACAGCCCGTCTTTAATCATTAAATCGGCGCCGCCGATAGCCTCTTCCGCCGGCTGAAAAATCAGATTCACCGTGCCGTTAAACTGGCAGGCCGGCGAGGCGATGTATTTCGCCGCCGCCAGCAGAATGGTGGTATGGCCGTCATGGCCGCAGGCGTGCATTTTTCCGGGTACCGTACTGGCCCAGGGCAAATCAGTAGTTTCATGGATCGGCAGCGCGTCCATATCGGCGCGCAGGCCAATAGTACGCGGCGAGTCGCCCTTGCTCAGGCTGCCGACGACGCCGGTTTTACCGAGGCCGCGGGTGACCTGATAGCCCCACTCCGCCAGTTTGCCAGCCACCAGCTCACTGGTATTAAACTCTTCCAGACTTAATTCCGGATTGGCATGTAAATAATGACGGATAGAAATCATTTCATCTTCCGTCGCTTTAATTTCGGGGATTACATAATCACTCATGCCGTTCTCCGGGAAATAAATTAAGGACTTAACACGGTAACGTGGTGGAAACTTTATGCAAGCAGCATTTCTAATACCTGGAATGAACTCATCTTATTTAATAATCCGCACATACAGAGTAATAAATAATCAAAATAGTGAAATTTAAAAATAAACGTTTATTTTATGGAGGATTTACCGTTATTTAACCTACCATTCCCGACCATATTCAGATTTAAATAAAATAAACGTGTATGAAATTACAGACGCTTTCCCTCGCCGCCATCGTCATGCTAGCGGGCTGCAGCGCGCAGGGCGATACCGCCAGCCAGCAGCGGGCCAGCATCCAGAAGATGCGCAGCGAAACCCTCAACAAGCTTTACGCCCTGCAGCCTGAGGCCCGCAGTGATATTCAGCATGCGAAGGGGTATGCGGTGTTTGCCAATAACAGCAGCAAGATCCTGCTGTTCGGGTTTGGCAGCGGCTACGGCGTGGTACGGAATAAGGCCACCGGGAAGGATACCTATATGAAAATGGCCCAGGGCGGCGCCGGCCTGGGGATGGGGATTAAGCAGCAGCGCACGGTGCTGGTTTTCCATGATAAAGCGGCGCTGGAGACCTTTATCCGCCAGGGATACATGGTTGGCGCCGATGCGAATGCCGCCGCAAAATATGATGACAAAGGCATCGCGCCGATCGCCGCCTCCACCAGCGGCGTGGCGTCAGATACCGCCTCCCTGCCCTCGAAGGTCAACGTCTACGACCTGACCGAAAAAGGGCTGGCCGCCCAGGCAATGATCAATGGTTATAAATACTGGCCGGATGCTGCGCTGAACCCGTAGCTTTCCGCGAGTGCGCCATCGCCGGATCAGGCTTTCCCTGACCCAGCGTCGCGGAGCAGCGCATTTAGTGGCCGAGGGCGCCGCTCACCAGAATCGAGGTGATGATCCCGGTCGCCGCAGCGATCAGCACATAGTTACCGTCGATATAGGACCAGTGATGGCCTTCCGGCGGGGGCGGCAGGCCGCGGTCGCTCCAGTCGCGGACGCGATATTCATCGCCACGGAACGGCGCCGGAGCCGGGTGGCCTTTGCGGAAATCGTTCCCGCGCCAGGCGAAATGGTCCTGCTCATGACGTGCCTGATCGCGTTTGTCATGACCGTCGCGATCCGGGCCACGCTGGTCATGGTCGCCCTGATGATGCGCGTCAGGTCCGCCCTGCGGCGCATGCCCATCATGGTCCGGACCGTTCTGCCACACCGTTGGCTGCCCCGGGCGATGGCCGTCGTTCGGGCCATCGGCAAAGGCCGGGACGCTCAGCACACACGATAAAATTACTGCCAGAGAAATCATCTTTTTCATGGTACACCTCCTGATTCAGCTCCTTTGTACCGGGCAAATGTGAAGAAAGAGTGAGTAACTGGTTAACCAGGACGATTCCTGGCATCGGCTGTCGGGAAGAGGTTGTGCTGATGGCGGGGCAATAAAAAAGGCCGCTTTCGCGACCTTGATTCAGACAGGTAAAAGGACTTATTCAGTCACTTTATTTTTTAACTCTTCGGCGCCGGTTTTGGTTTTATCCCAGCCCTTTTCCGCACCGGATTTGGTGGCATTCCAGCCTTTTTCACTGACCTCTTTGGTCTTATCCCACCCCTTCTCGGTGCCTTCTTTGGTCTTGTTCCAGGTTTTCTGCGCGCCTTCGCTCACCTGGCTGCCAACGCTGTCCTGCTTGCCTTCGGCAGCATGTTTCGCCTTCAGCTGCTGCTCTTCGCCCTCATGCTGGGCCTGGTGCAGCTTCTCTTTGGCGGTGTTGGCATTGGCATTCGCCGCCGCGACGGTATCATCTGTTGCATGTGTTGTCGCAGCAAAAACCGGAGCTGCAACCAGAATAGCCGATAACGCAATCATTGCTTTTTTCATAATATCCTCTCTCACGTGTCGTGTTATGAGTCGCATTCAGGATGGCACAACGAACCGGGAATGACATTAGGAATTAGCCTGAAAAACGTCTTCGACCTCCAGCCATGGCAGAAAATGCTGCCGCCGTGCGCGCCCTGTCGGCGTTGGCATAATTTCCAACATGTTTGTTACATTTTATGAAATTTGTCCTTGATATACTTGCCGTTGATGTTTGTTCGAGAATAATTCTCAGAATCATTATATTTATAAATTGGCAAACGGAACTCCTTTTATGGCAAGAAAATCAGTAAGATCGCTGTTACTTACTGCGCTGATCGCGACGCCCCTCTTCAGCTATGCAACCCAATATCCCCTGACGGTCACTGACCTCGACGGCCGGCAGGTCACCCTGGCCAAAGAGCCGCAGCGTATTATTTTGCAGGATGGCCGCGACATTATGACCCTCGCCCTGCTGGACCGGGACAATCCGTTTAAACGGCTGGTGGCATGGAATAATCTGGCGAAAAAGCAGGATGTTGCCACCTGGCAGATGCTGAAAACGACGTGGCCGCAGTCGGCCACGATCCTTGACATGGGCTTCAGCGACAAAGGGAACGTCGATCTTGAAAGCGTCATCGCCCGTCAGCCGGATCTGATGATCGCCCAGCTGCGCGCCAGGCCAGCGCTGATGGAGAGCGGCGTCATCGACAAGCTCAGCGCCCTGCACGTTCCGGTGCTGTTTGTCGACTATGAGATAGACCCGGCGAAAGATACCGCCCCCAGCATCGACCTGCTGGGCAAAGTCCTTAACCGCGAGAGCCAGGCCAAAGCCTTTACCGATTACTATCGTCAGCAGCTGCAGACGATTCGCCAGAAAACCGCGGCCATCACGCCGAAGGCCAACGTCTTCGTGGAAGCGCTGGCCGGCAACAGCGACGCCTGCTGCTTTACCCACGGCCACAGCGGCTGGGGCGGGCTGGTGGAGGCGGTCGGGGCGAACAATATCGGTTCGCAGCTGCTGCCGGGCGCCTCCGGGTTCGTCTCGCTGGAGAAAATCATCAGCATGAAGCCCGACGCCTGGATCATGACCGGCTCGAAGCGCGGCAACAGCCAGGTGCTGCCCCTGGGTTATGAGGTTAAGCCGGAGGCGGTGAAGGCCCAGGCGCAGATCCTGCTGGCGCGACCTGGGGTCAGCCAGATCCCGGCGGTACAGGCAAAGCGGGCCTATGGCGTCTATCACCACTTCTATAACCACCCGTGGAATATTGTCGGCATGGAATACCTGGCGAAAGATATCTACCCGCAGGCCTTCGGCGATCTCAACCCGGATGAGACTTACCATTATATCGTGCGCCATTTCACCGACCTGCCGGACCAGCCGTTCGTCTTCTCCTGGCAGCAGAGCGAGTAATCCGGCATGCGTTTAACCTCCGACTCCGTGCTCGACGGGCTGCCCGCCGGGACCTCTGGCGTGATAGATGACTATCGCCGTATCGTGCGTCGCCGTCTGCTGCTGATGCTCCTGCTGGCGCTGTTGATTGTCGCGTCGCTGCTGCTCGATTTTATGCTCGGCCCCTCCGGTCTGCCGCTGCAGAGCCTGTGGCAGACGTTAACCGATCCGGCCAGCGCCGATCCGGGCACGCGCGCCATCGTCTGGGATATCCGTCTGCCCTATGCGGTGATGGCGATTATCGTCGGCCTGGCGCTGGGACTGGCCGGCGCCGAAATGCAGACCATCCTCAATAACCCTCTGGCCAGTCCGTTTACCCTTGGCGTCTCCTCGGCTGCGGCGTTTGGCGCCGCGCTGGCGATTGTGCTGGGTATTGGCCTGCCCGGTATTCCCGGCCAGTGGTTTATCTCGGCCAACGCCTTTATCTTCGCCCTGCTGGCGGCCCTGCTGCTGGACGGCATCACCCGCTGGACCCAGGTGGCCACCTCCGGGGTCATCCTGTTCGGCATCGCGCTGGTCTTTACCTTTAACGCCCTGGTCTCGATGCTGCAGTTCATCGCCAACGAAGACACGCTGCAGGGGCTGGTGTTCTGGACCATGGGCAGCATCGACCGCGCCTCCTGGAGCAAAGTCGCCATCCTGCTGGTCGCCCTGGCGCTGGTGATGCCCCTGTCGCTGCGCAGCGCGTGGAAGCTGACCGCCCTGCGGCTGGGTGAGGACCGGGCCATCAGTTTTGGTATTAACGTTCGCCGCCTGCGCCTGACCACGCTGCTGCGGATCAGCATACTGTCGGCGCTTTCGGTGGCCTTTGTCGGGCCAATCGGCTTTATCGGCCTGGTGGCGCCGCATATTGCGCGGATGCTCTTCGGCGAAGACCATCGCTTTTATCTGCCCGCCAGCGCGCTGATCGGCGCTCTGGTGCTCTCCCTGGCCTCCATCGCCTCGAAGAACCTGATCCCGGGGGCCATTATTCCGGTGGGGATCGTCACTTCCCTGGTCGGGGTCCCGTTCTTTTTGAGCATTATTTTACGTCATCGGGGGCAGGTATGAGCGACCAGACGTTATCCGGGCTGTCGCTGTCTCACTTCAGCGCCGGCTACCCCAGACGCAAGGTGATCGAGAACCTGACGGTTCCCCATCTGCCGCGAGGGAAAATCACCGCGCTGCTGGGGCCAAACGGCAGCGGTAAATCAACGTTAATGCGGGCGATGGCGGGTCTGGGACCCTGCCGCGGCGAGCTGCTGCTGGAGGGGGAAAATCTGCTGACGCAGCCGTTCTCACGTCGCGCAGAGCAGGTGGTCTATCTTCCGCAGACGCTGCCCGCCGGCGTGCATCTGCATGTGCTGGAGTCGATTATCGTTGCCCAGCGCGCCGCCGGAGGACGCCACAGTCCGCAGCATCAGGAGGAGGTGATGGCGCTGCTGCGGCAGCTGGGGATTGCCCATCTGGCGATGAGCTACCTCGATCAGCTCTCCGGCGGGCAAAAGCAGCTGGTGGGTCTCGCTCAGTCGCTGATCCGCCAGCCGCGCCTGCTGCTGCTCGACGAACCGCTCAGCGCCCTTGACCTCAACTACCAGTTTCACGTGATGGATCTGGTACGCCGGGAGACCCGACGGCGCAACATCGTGACCCTGGTGGTGGTGCACGATATCAATATTGCCCTGCGTCACGCCGACCACGTGCTGATGCTCAAGGCGGGCCAGTTGCTCGGCGACGGCACCCCGGCCGCGGTCATCACCCCCGAGACCCTGGCGGCCGTCTATGGGGTGCGCGGGCGTATTGAACCCTGTTCGCAGGGGGTGCGGCAGGTCATTATTGACGGCCTGGTGGACAGCGAGACCTGACTGCGGCGCGGGGCGGCACGTCCGCCCCGCACCCGCCGGCTTAGTGATCGAGATAGAGGTAGTTTTCCCAGCTTTTCATGCGGATCAGGATCTTCCGGATCAGCGACAGCTCTTTCAGATGATCCGAGTAGACCGCCGCCTCGAGGGTAGCCCCCTGCGGCAGAGCGTATTCGGCAAAACGCGGATCGGTCACCTTCAGCACCACCAGCGCCCGGCCATGGGTATTGAGCGCGTCTGTGGTCAGCAGTTTGCCCTGCCCCTGGAACTGGCTCTCGCCAATCGCCGGCAGCACGTCGGCCACTTCTCCGCGAAAGACGGTGCCCGGGATAGCCGGAAACATCAGCTCCGCGGGCTCGCCTTTGTGCAGACGCTGCAGGGCGTTCTGGCGAAATGCCGCGACGTACTCCCGCGAGGCGACGCCCTCCACCGGCACAAAGGTCATCAGCGGGATCATCCCCAGGGCAGTGGACATGGTACCCGGCCGTAAGCCGACGGTACTGACATAGCCATCCTCCGGGGCACGGACGACGGTGTTCTCCAGCTGAAACTGCGCCTTTTGCAGCTGCGCCAGCAGGGAGGCCACGGTGGTATTTTTGCCCTTCACCACCGAGTCCAGCGCGTTGCGCGCCTGCACCACCTTTGCCTGAGCCGCGCTGACGCTGGCTTCATCGGCCTTCCACGTCTGCAGACGGGTATCAACCATTTGATCGGAGAAGGCGCCCTGGGCATGACCCTCCCGATAGCGGGCATATTCCCGCCGCGACTGGTCGCGCTGGGCCACCGCTCTGCTCAGCTCGGCCTGCGCCTGGCTTAACGCCGCGTTTAAGGAGAGCGCATCCTGACTGGCCGCTTTTATCTGCGCCTGCAGATCGTCTACTTTTGCCTGGAACGGCGTCGGGTCGAGGGTAAACAGCACATCGCCCTTATGCAGCATCTGGTTAGGCTTCACCGGTACGCTCTGCACCCGGCCGCGCACCTGCGACACAATCGGCACGGTACGAAACACCTGGTTACCAACGTCGGTATACGGGAAGTTGTAGTTCATCCCGAAGATCACCGCGCCAATCAGGGCGATACCGCCGAGCACCGCCGTCGGTACGGTCCACTTATTGAGCGGGATGCGGAAGACTTTAAACACCACGATGCACAGCGCGGCGTAGGTCAGTAACATTAACGTTTCCATTAGTTTGCCTCCTCCGCTTTCAGCGCAGCCACCTCGCGCTGGACCTGTTCCAGTTGCTGGACCACCGTTTCCAGACGCTGATGCAGCGCCTGCTGATCGTCGGCAATGTGGCGCATTCCCCACCCGCGATCTTCGCGCCACAGCGTTGCCCAGATCCATAACAAAGGCCACAGCGCGTGCAAGGTAAATAAGCTGACCCAGCCGGCATAATGAATCGCATCCTGATGAGGATGGCGCCGCTCTTTGGCAATTTCATAAGGAATATCGTGAATAACAATCACGCCATAAAACAGTATTAAGGCCACGGCGATCAGAATGGCCAGCGCAACATAATCCAGGGTCATAAAATAACTCCAGAGTGAAAGGTTAACTTAATAAAACAGCCAGATTCAGACGTAACGGGGCCGGGGAAAAAGCGCGCTTAGCGCTTTCCCTGGCGGTGATAGCAACGTGATGGCGTGAATCTGCCGAATCGGGTTCAGAATTTCTCAGGAATATGACGGTCGATGGAGATCAGCTTGCCTTTTTTCACCGTGATATATCCCCCCTCGCGCAGCGCGGCCAGCACCTGGTACACATAGCTGCGCGAGAGATTGGTTCGTTTAATAATAAATGCCGACAGGCTTTCATGCTGACCACCATCAATTTCGCTGCGATATAAATAGCGCGACAGCATCGATTTAATGGTCTGAAAACTGGTCTGGCTGCCGCGTTCATAGTGGGCATCAAGGGCAAATATGCCCATATAGGCCAGGATCGTGGTCAGCTCTTGCATATAGCCCGGCGACGAATGAAAGAATATTCGCTCAAAATCGCTGGCGGTTATTTTCGCCAGCTGGCACTCGCCCAGACACTGATAATAGAGCGCGACCGACGGACAATAATGTTCCAGTAATCCTAACGGCATATGCGCGATAACAATCCCGACCAGGTTCTGCTCATCGCCAAAGGCCAGCGTCATTTGCCCCTGCAGCAGAAAGTAGAGATAGCCCGGCTGCGGAATAAAGCCCTGGTCTTTGCCCAAACTCAGCGTTTCACTGCAGGCGATCACCGCCGGCAGATGCGTGGTCAGCGTCAGCTTCTGGTACCGATCGTAAATATCGCCAAAACTGGGGTTCATCGCGCTGCGCACTCCTTTACCTTTGGCCACCGCGGCGGGGCTAACCGCGACCTGTTGAACTATACCTAAGCGGGTGGGGAAGGAAAAGTCCAGATCTGGAGTGGCGAAATATTCCGCCTGGCTCACATTTTTTACCCTCGCCTCCCTGTTTCGTGACCCGATCGTTCCGCTTACCGGTGGGCTATGCTTTAATTAGCTAAACCGGTTTAACATAGTTTAGCTAAGAGGAATTTGTCGAATGAATGGAAAAATCTGGGTACTCGGCGATGCGGTCGTTGATCTCCTGCCCGATGGCGAGGGCCGCCTGCTGCAATGCCCCGGCGGCGCACCGGCCAACGTCGCGGTCGGCGTGGCGCGGCTCGGCGGCGACAGCGGGTTTATTGGCCGCGTCGGCGACGATCCCTTCGGCCGCTTTATGCGTCACACCCTGGCGCAGGAGCAGGTCGATGTGAATTATATGCGCCTCGACGCCGCGCAGCGCACCTCCACGGTGGTGGTCGATCTCGATCAGCACGGGGAGCGCACCTTTACCTTTATGGTCCGTCCGAGCGCCGACCTGTTCCTTCAGCCCGAGGATCTCCCGCCGTTTGCCGCCGGCCAGTGGCTGCACGTCTGCTCCATCGCTCTCAGCGCCGAGCCGAGCCGCAGCACGGCATTCGCGGCAATGGAGGCGATAAAACGCGCCGGGGGCTATGTCAGCTTCGACCCCAATATCCGCAGCGACCTGTGGCAGGATCCGCAGGACCTGCGTGAATGTCTCGACCGGGCGCTGGCCCTCGCCGACGCCATAAAACTCTCGGAAGAGGAGCTGGCCTTTGTCAGCGGCAGCGACGACATCGTCAGCGGCATCGCCCGGCTGAACGCCCGCTTCCAGCCGACGCTGCTGCTGGTGACCCAGGGCAAAGCGGGGGTCCAGGCCGCCCTGCGCGGGCAGGTTAGCCACTTCCCCGCTCGCCCGGTGGTGGCCGTTGATACCACCGGCGCCGGCGATGCCTTTGTCGCCGGGCTGCTCGCCGGCCTCGCCGCTCACGGTATCCCTGACAACCTCGCCGCGCTGGCTCCCGACCTTACGCTGGCGCAAACCTGCGGCGCGCTGGCCACCACCGCCAAAGGCGCCATGACCGCCCTGCCCTACAGGGACGATCTTCAGCGCTCGCTGTGATCCCGTTGGGCCGGCTAACGGCCCACTTTGCTGGCGACATCACAATTCTTAAACCGGTTTAGCAATTTTTATTTTCACCGCGTTACTGACATGTTTACCATATTAACTAAACCGGTTTAGCAAAAGTTAGCACACTCACTGATTTTCACCTTTGGATGTCAACAGCATGTATAAAAAACGGAAGTTAGCCATTCTTATTGCTTTGCTAACCGGCACCGCCGCCGCCCATGGGCAGACAGACCTGAACAGCATTGAAGCGCGTCTCGCCGCCCTGGAAAAACGCCTGCAGGACGCCGAAACCCGCGCCAGCACTGCCGAAAGCCGTGCCGCCTCGGCGGAGCAGAAAGTTCAGCAGTTAACCCAGCAGCAGCAGCAAACCCAGGTCACCACCCAGCAGGTGGCCAAGCGCACCACTCAGCTGGAAGAAAAAGCCGAACGGCCTGGCGGCTTTGAGTTCCACGGCTATGCCCGTTCCGGCGTGATCATGAACGACTCGGCCGCCAGCACCAAATCCGGCGCTTATATGACCCCCGCCGGGGAGACCGGTGGCGCCATTGGTCGTCTGGGCAACCAGGCCGACACCTATGTGGAAATGAACCTCGAACATAAACAGACGCTGGACAACGGGGCGACCACCCGTTTCAAAGTGATGGTGGCCGACGGGCAAACCACCTATAACGACTGGACGGCAAGCAGCAGCGACCTGAACGTGCGCCAGGCGTTTGTCGAGCTGGGCAACCTGCCCACCTTCGAAGGCCCGTTCAAAGGCTCGACCCTGTGGGCCGGGAAACGCTTTGACCGTGACAACTTCGACATCCACTGGATTGACTCGGATGTGGTTTTCCTCGCCGGGACCGGCGGCGGGATCTACGACGTGAAATGGAACGACAGCCTGCGCAGCAACTTCTCGTTATACGGCCGCAACTTTGGCGATATCGCTGACAGCAGCAACAGCGTGCAGAACTATATCGTCAGCATGAATAACTTTGCCGGCCCGGTGCAGATGATGGTCAGCGGGATGCGGGCGAAAGATAATGACGAACGCCAGGACACGAACGGCAATCTGGTGAAAGGCGATGCCGCTAACACCGGGGTCCATGCTCTGCTGGGCCTGCACAATGAGAGCTTCTATGGCCTGCGCGACGGGACCAGCAAAACGGCCCTGCTGTATGGCCACGGGCTGGGCGCCGAGGTTAAAGGCATCGGCTCCGACGGTGCGCTGCGCCCGGGGGCCAATACCTGGCGCTTCGCCAGCTACGGCACCACGCCGCTGAGCGATCGCTGGTTTATTGCCCCGGCCGCGCTGGCGCAGAGCAGTAAAGATCGTTATGTCGATGGCGACAGCTATCAGTGGGCCACTCTCAACCTGCGCCTGATTCAGGAAGTGACGCAGAACTTCGCCCTCGCCTGGGAGGGCAGCTATCAGTACATGGATCTGCAGCCTGAAGGCTACAACGATCGCCACGCGGTGAACGGCAGCTTCTACAAGCTGACCTTCGCCCCAACCTTCAAGGTGGGCAGCATCGGCGACTTCTTCTCGCGTCCGGAGATCCGCTTCTATACATCGTGGATGGACTGGAGCAAAAAACTGGATAACTACGCCAACGATGATGCATTAGGCAGCAACGGGTTCAAATCGGGCGGCGAATGGTCGTTCGGTATGCAAATGGAGACCTGGTTCTGACGGTAACCCGGACGACAGGGTAAGTAACACATAAATATAAGGTTCGCGGTGCCTGCCACGGCTGGCACCGCCTACGCCATATCATCATGCATTCAGAGGGTACTATGGATTTTGATCAGATTTCCCGCTCACTGCTTCCCCTGTTGGGCGGCAAGGAAAATATCGCCAGCGCCGCGCACTGCGCCACCCGCCTGCGGCTGGTGCTGGTCGACGACGCGCTCGCCGACCAACAGGCCATTGGCAAAATCGACGGGGTGAAAGGCTGCTTTCGCAATGCCGGACAGATGCAGATCATCTTCGGCACCGGGGTGGTCAATAAAGTCTATGCCGCCTTTATCCAGGCCGCAGGCATCAGCGAATCAAGCAAATCCGAAGCCGCCGACCTGGCCGCGAAAAAGCTGAACCCGTTCCAGCGCATCGCCCGCCTGCTGTCCAACATTTTCGTACCGATCATTCCCGCCATCGTCGCCTCCGGCCTGCTGATGGGCCTGCTGGGGATGGTGAAAACCTACGGTTGGGTCGACCCGAGCAACGCTATCTATATCATGCTGGATATGTGCAGCTCGGCAGCGTTTATCATTCTGCCGATCCTGATCGGCTTTACCGCCGCCCGCGAATTTGGCGGTAACCCTTATCTGGGCGCGACCCTTGGCGGGATCCTCACCCACCCGGCGCTGACCAACGCCTGGGGCGTCGCCGCCGGCTTCCACACCATGAATTTCTTCGGCATCGAAGTGGCGATGATCGGCTACCAGGGCACCGTCTTCCCGGTGCTGCTGGCGGTGTGGTTTATGAGCATGGTCGAGAAACGGCTGCGCCGCGTTATCCCTGACGCGCTGGACCTGATCCTCACCCCGTTCCTGACGGTGATTATCTCCGGCTTTATCGCCCTGCTGCTGATCGGCCCGGCCGGTCGCGCGCTCGGCGACGGTATTTCGTTTATTCTCAGCACGCTTATCAGCCACGCTGGCTGGCTGGCGGGCCTGCTGTTCGGCGGCCTCTACTCGGTGATCGTCATTACCGGTATCCATCACAGCTTCCATGCCATCGAGGCGGGTCTGCTGGGCAACCCATCGATTGGCGTCAACTTCCTGTTGCCGATCTGGGCGATGGCCAACGTCGCTCAGGGCGGCGCCTGCTTTGCGGTGTGGTTTAAAACCAAAGATGCCAAAATCAAAGCCATCACCCTGCCGTCGGCGTTTTCGGCGATGCTGGGGATCACGGAAGCGGCAATCTTCGGGATTAACCTGCGCTTTGTGAAGCCGTTCATCGCCGCGCTGGTCGGTGGTGCCGCCGGCGGCGCCTGGGTGGTGTCAATGCACGTCTATATGACCGCGGTGGGCCTGACGGCGATCCCGGGGATGGCCATCGTGCAGGCCAGCTCGCTGCTGAACTACATTATCGGAATGGCGATCGCCTTCGCCGTGGCCTTCATGCTCTCTCTGACGCTGAAATACAAAACGGACGCTGAATAATGTCATTACCGTCACGCCTGCCTGCGATCCTGCAGGCCGTTATGCAGGGCCAGCCGCAGGCGCTGGCCGACAGCCATTATCCGCAATGGCATCTGGCGCCGGTCAGCGGACTGCTGAACGATCCTAACGGCTTTTGCCAGGTCGCCGGGCGTTACCACCTGTTTTATCAGTGGAACCCGCTCGCCTGTGACCATACCTATAAGTGCTGGGGACACTGGAGTTCAGCCGATCTGCTGCACTGGCGGCATGAACCTATCGCCCTGATGCCGGACGAAGAGTATGACCGCAACGGCTGCTACTCCGGCAGCGCGGTCGAGTTCGAGGGCGCCCTGACCCTGTGCTACACCGGCAACGTGAAATTCCCCGACGGCGGGCGCACCGCCTGGCAGTGCCTGGCGACAGAGAATGCCGATGGCACCTTCCGCAAGCTGGGGCCGGTGCTGCCGCTCCCTGACGGTTACACCGGCCATGTACGCGACCCCAAGGTGTGGCAGCAGAACGGGCGCTGGTACATGGTCCTCGGCGCGCAGGATTTGCAACAGCACGGTAAAGTGCTGCTGTTCACCGCCAGCGATCTGCGGGAGTGGCGCCTGGTGGGCGAGCTCGCCGGACATGGCGTTAACGGTCTGGCGAACGGCGGCTATATGTGGGAGTGCCCGGATCTCTTTCCGCTGGCGGATACCCACCTGCTGATCTGCTGCCCGCAGGGGCTGGCCCGCGAAGCGCAGCGCTTTCTCAATACCTATCCGGCGGTGTGGATGGCAGGCCGCTTCGACGCCGAACGCGGCACCTTCGACCACGGCCCGCTGCACGAGCTGGACAGCGGGTTTGAGTTCTACGCGCCGCAGACCATGCTGGCCGAGGATGGCCGCCGTCTGCTGGTCGGCTGGATGGGCGTCCCGGACGGGGAAGAGATGCATCAACCCACCCGCGCACAGGGATGGATCCACCAGATGACCTGCGTGCGCGAGCTGGAGTGGCAGGCGGGCACCCTGTATCAGCGCCCGCTGCGCGAGCTGGCCGCTCTGCGCGAGGAAGCCCAGGGCTGGCGCGGGCAGACCCTGCCCCTCGCCCCGATGGAGCTGGCCTTTGACATCGTTCCCAACAGTACGCTGGGGCTGGACTTTGCCGGCGCCCTGCAGCTCACCGTCAACCGCGACGGCCTGCGTCTGTCGCGCCGCGGGCTGCAGACCGCCGAGATGCATCACCGCTACTGGCGCGGCGAAGCGCGGCGCCTGCGGATCTTTATCGACCGCTCCAGCGTGGAAATTTTCATCAACGATGGCGAAGGGGTGATGAGCAGCCGCTTCTTCCCGGGCTATCCGGGGCAGTTAATCTTCAGCGGTGCGACGCCGGTGGCATTCTGCCGCTGGCTGCTGCGGCCATGCATGGTAGTATAAGCGTTTTGCTTTCAGGCTCCTGAGTGGTGATGAAAACCAAACGCGTAACTATCAAAGATATCGCCGAACTGGCGGGCGTCTCCAAAGCGACCGCCAGTCTGGTGCTCAACGGCCGTGGCAAAGAGCTGCGCGTGGCGCAGGAGACGCGCGAGCGCGTGCTGGCGATCGCCCGCGAGCAGCACTATCAGCCCAGCATTCATGCGCGCTCGCTGCGCGATAACCGCAGCCATACCATTGGCCTGGTGGTACCGGAGATCACCAACTACGGGTTTGCCGTTTTCTCCCATGAGCTTGAGACGCTCTGCCGGGAAGCTGGCGTGCAGCTGCTTATCTCCTGCACCGACGAAAACCCCGGCCAGGAGAGCGTGGTGGTCAATAATATGATTGCCCGCCAGGTCGACGGGCTTATCGTCGCCTCGTGCATGCACAGCGATGCCGACTACCTGAAGCTCAGCGAACAGCTGCCGGTGGTGCTGTTTGACCGCTCCCCCAGCGACAGCGCCCTGCCGCTGGTGATGACCGACTCGGTGACGCCAACCGCCGAGCTGATCTCCCGCATTGCGCCTCAGCATGCGGACGAGTTCTGGTTTCTCGGCGGCCAGCCGCGGCTGTCGCCGTCGCGCGACCGGCTGGCGGGATTCACGCAAGGCCTGGCTCAGGCGGGGGTCACGCTGCGCCCTGAGTGGGTGATCAACGGTAACTACCACCCCAGCTCCGGGTATGAGATGTTCGCGGCGCTCTGCGCGCGGCTGGGACGTCCGCCGAAGGCCTTATTTACCGCGGCCTGCGGACTGCTCGAAGGGGTCCTGCGCTACATGAGCCAGCATCATCTGCTGGACTCCAATATTCATCTCGCCAGCTTCGACGATCACTACCTGTATGATTCGCTTTCCCTGCGCATTGATACCGTGCAGCAGGATAATCGCCAGCTGGCCTGGCACTGCTACGATCTGCTCAGCCAGCTGATCGACGGCCAGGCGCCGGAGCCGCTCCAGCGCTACCTCCCCGCCACCCTGCAGTTTCGCCATCCCTGACGGCGCCGTCGGCAATTAGCGTTTTCGCCGGGCGCGCGCTGCCTGCCTCACCGCCAGCAGCGCACCGGCAAACAGCATGCCCAGGCCGATCGTCACCGGCCAGCGGTAAGCCATCAGTAACGAGGGCAATCCGCCGTCCGGCGCCAGCACCACCAGATTCCAGCCCGTTAGCCCCGCCTCGCCGTTCAGCGCGCGGGTTAACATCCGCTGGTGCGGGGCGAAAGGCTGGATAGTCTGGTAGTGGCTGCCGAACAGCGGCGGCTGCATCTCCCTGGGGAACTGCGCCTGCACCTGGGCCAGTACGCTGGCCGGCAGCGCATGCGACGCCGCCAGCAGATGCCCGTCGCCATTCACCAGCAGCAGCCGATAATGCCGCTGCCGGGCGAGGGTATGGAGTTCGGCGCGCATCGCCGCCAACGGCCAGGCGGCTTCCCGCTGCGGCGCCGGCGTGTTCATTCGCCGCTCAAGGCGTTGCGCCACCCACTGCGCATCCTCCTCCAGCTGGCGGGTCTGCATCTCACGGTAAACCTCTCTGGCCGGCAAATTCACGCCCTGACCGAGCGCCAGGATCGCCAGTCCGGCGATCAGCGTGACGATAATGCCTCTGCTTGCCGGTCGCCAGAGCGGCGAGGATTTGACGACGGATGGTGTATTCATACGACTCCAGAAACCGGAGGCCACGCATGGGCCCCCTGACGAATGGACAACGGAAGTGGCAAAACTGTACAGGATGAGCCGCGTGGGCAAAACAGACAGGCCGCGCCTGGCGGGGCGTATTTTGTTTATTTCTGGACAGGACGGGCGGCAACGACATCCTTCGCCGCTGCCGCCCGTTGATAAGATTAGTGTTTTTTCCGGTTGCGACGCATGTCGATGGTCACCGCGGCGACAATAATGATGCCCTTAATAATATCCTGCACGTAGGCATCGACGCCGACAAAGGTAAAACCGCTTTTGATCAGACCAAGGATCATCGCGCCAATCAGGGTGCCGGTAATGCGCCCCACCCCGCCCATTAAGCTGCTGCCGCCGATCACCGCGGCGGCAATCGCGTCCAGCTCGTAGGACATCCCCATGCTCGACTGGCCGCTGCTGACGCGCGCCGCCAGCACCACTCCCGCCAGCCCGGAGAGCGCCCCGGCGATGGTGTAGACAATCACCAGGTACTTATTCACATTGATGCCGGACACTTTGGCCGAGGTCATGTTGCCGCCGATGGCATACACATATTTGCCATAACGGGTATGCTTCAGCGCAATGTGAAACACGGCGGCGATCACGAAGAAGATAATCACCGGCATCGCCCCCTGACCTATCGCCGTAAAGCTGTCGGAGAGGAAGCTGATCGGGTTGCCCTGGGTGTAATACTGCGCCAGACCGCGCGCCGAAACCATCATCCCGAGGGTGGCGATAAACGGCGGAATACCGGTCCGCGTCACCAGGAAACCGTTGGTCAGCCCGCACAGCAGGCCGACGCCGATCCCCGCGCAAATGGGGATCACCGCTGGCAGGTTGACCAGCGCCGGGAACATCGGCGACAGGCTGTCGGAAGTTTGCGCCAGGCTCGCCGCCACCACCGCCGCAAGGGCGATAACCGAGCCGGAGGAGAGGTCAATCCCGGTGGTGATGATCACCTGGGTGACGCCGACGGCGATGATGCCGATGATCGCCACCTGCAGCACAATCAGCACCAGGCGGTTGGTATTGAGCAGGAACGACTGGTCGCGAACATACCAGCCGGCAATTTCAAAGGTCAGGGCAATCACCAGCATCACCACAAAGATGCCGGTATCTTTCGGCATTTTATGCCGCAAATTAGCGAAGAAGGAGGAACCCTCGCTGGCCGGAGCCGCCGTTAATTTCATATTACTCATTCTCTGTGCCTCAATGGGATGCCAACGACAAAATGGTTTCCTGGTCGGCTTCGTCTTTTTCCAGGATGCCGGTGATACGGCCTTCATGCATCACCATAACCCGATCACTCATGCCAAGGATTTCCGGCAGCTCAGAGGAGACCATAATGACCGCCACCCCCCGATTCGCCAGTTCACTGATCAGATGATAAATCTCCGCCTTCGCCCCGACGTCGATACCGCGGGTCGGCTCATCGAGAATTAAGATTTTCGGTTGCGCTAACAGCCAGCGCGCAATCAGGACTTTTTGCTGATTCCCCCCGCTGAGGTTATTAATAATTTGATCCATCGTCGGCGTTTTAATATTGAGCCGGCGAATTTGCTCCATGCAGTCTTCGGCCATTTTCACGTGCTGGACAAAACCGCTCTTGCCGATATATTCCGGCATTTTGACGATACTCATATTTTCCAGCACCGACAGCACCAGAAACAGGCCCGACTTTTTGCGGTCTTCGGTTAATAACGCCATCCCCTTTTCAATCGCCACGGAGGGGGAATCAATGGTCACCGGCGCCCCGTCGATCAGCACTTCGCCGCTGTCGAAGCGCTCCATACCGAACAGGCTTTCCATCACCTCGCTGCGCCCGGCGCCCACCAGCCCGGCCACGCCAAGGATTTCACCGCGGCGTACAGTAAAGCTGACGTCATGGAACACGCCCTGGCGCGTCAGGTTGCGCACCGTCAGCACCTCTTCGCCGATGGTGTTATTAAATTTCGGAAACAGCTGGGTTAATTCGCGGCCCACCATCTGGGTGATCAGCGACTGGCGGGTAAATTCGGTGGTGTTTTTGCTCCCCACCCAGGTGCCGTCGCGAAACACGCTGATCTCATCGGTAATGGCAAAGATCTCATCCATTTTGTGGCTGATATAGATGATCGCTTTACCCTGGGCGCGCAGGTCGCGGATGATGGTGAACAGGTGAGCCACCTCGCCTTCGGTCAGCGCCGAGGTGGGCTCATCCATGATCACGATATCCGCGTTCCACGAGACCGCTTTGGCAATCTCCACCATCTGCTGGGCGGCGATGCTCAGGTCGCCCACCAGCCGGTCGGCGGTTAAGCGGATATTAAGCTTGTCCAGCAGCGCCTGGGTCTGGCGGGTCAGCTGGCCGTGGTCGACAAAGCCGTACTTCATCGGCTCGCGCCCCAGCCAGATATTCTCCGCCACCGTCATATGTGGCACCAGATTGAGCTCCTGGTGGATCATCGAGATCCCCGAGCGCAGCGCATCCATGGTGTCGGTAAACTCCACCGGCTCCCCTTTCACGCGAATCGACCCTTTATCGGGGCGATAGATACCGATCAGGCACTTCATCAGCGTGGATTTGCCGGCGCCGTTCTCGCCCATCAGGGCATGCACCGTTCCCGGACGCACGCGCAATGAGACATTATCGAGCGCCTTCACGCCGGGGAAGAACTTACTGATACCTTCGGCTTCAAGTGCAAAAGCGTTCATACATCCACCTCCGTACCACGGGTTGGCCAAGACTATTTCTGATTACGGTTAGTAAATTCAGCCATGTTCTCTTTGGTGATCAGCTGATACGGCACGTCGATGATTTTTTCCACTTTCTCGCCGTTCGCCAGCTTGATGGCCGCGTCGACTGCGCCTTCACCCTGGCCTTTCGCATCCTGGAAGATGGTGGCGATCATCTTGCCGCTCTTCAGCATCTGCAGGGCATCCGGGGTGCCATCCACGCCAGCGATGAGAATATGGTTCGGGTTTTTGCCCAGAGCCTGCAGGGCGCCGATCGCCATTTCATCGTTGTTGGAGGCGATGGCCTGGATATCCTCACCGCTGGTCATCCAGTTGCTGACCACGTCCACGGCGTCATTGCGGGTAAATTTCGCGGTCTGCTTCTGGACGATTTTGATGTTCGGGTATTTCGCCACCACCTCTTCCACCCCTTTGGTACGATCGCGGGTGGACTCATTCGCCAGGTCGCCGAGCAGGATCGCCACATTGCCCTTACCGTTCATCGCTTTCGCCAGCGCTTCCATCTGCAGACGGCCGGCGAGAATGGAATCCGACCCCACATAGGCCATCTTGTCGGTCAGCTCCGCCTGCGGACGGCGGTTCACAAACACCAGCGGGATCCCGGCTTTGGTGGCCTGATCCATAATCGGTTTCACCGCATTGGTATCCACCGGGTTGACGATAATGGCATCCACCCCCTGACCGATAAAGTTTTGCACCTGCTGCAGCTGCTGGGAGACATCCCCTTTTGCGTCCTCGATCTGCGATTTAACGCCGTCTTTTTTCATCTCTTTTTGCATCGAGGTCCGCAGGATCGTCAGGAAGTTATCGTCAAACAGCGCCATGGAGACGCCAATAGAGACGTCTTTTGCCATAACCACCGCAGGCAGCATGCAGGCTAACAAAGAGGCAACAATCGTTTTCTTAATATTCATAGTTGATCCTTGATTTTGTAGGTACGCCGGTGAATGAAACAAAATGAAAAATTAATTTCAGTTACGTTGCGGCAAATGTCTGCTGTGATATCGACGACGCTGCGGCACCTCTCGCACGCCATCGTGATCTAAATCACAAATTACGGCTGTTTTTTCATCACTTTTTTGAAACGTTAGTCCATTTACGCCACAACCTGGATTTCAGACCGTTTATTTCATTAACAAGACATTTGAAACTTTTATAAGTAAATAACTGAAATGAAAATTTTAAAACTATGCAGTAACAGAATTTTGACAGACATCTAACATTGCCGCATAAATGAGCGAAAAATGAGAGGCAGACAACGCTTTGACGCGATCGCTTCCCCGCCAGGCGGGTATTTACCCGCCAGGGATAGTCATGCGGTCAGGAGGGGATACGCCGACCGACTCAGTCGACGTTTTCGGCGCTGTAGAGGATAAAGTCGACTTTACCGTCGGCATAGGTTTGCGGCTGGTAGCCGGACTCCAGATGGCGCAGCATCAGGTCGATCGCCAGCTGGGCGTGTTGGCGGGTGTTCTGATCGAGCGTTAACGCCAGACTCCCCTTCGCCAGCTGCTGCCGGGTGGTGTTGTAACGCTCATGGGTGATCCAGCAGACGTCGCCTTCGCGGCGGTGGCGGGCCAGCGCCTCGGCAATCTGGGTATTGCCAAGCCCGGTGTTATAGATCCCAACAATATTCCGGCTGCGGCACAGGGCCTGTTCCAGCAGGCGGGTGATCTGCTCCCGCCGCTCCTCACCCGCCAGCACGTCGCTGAGCTGCAGGTGGGGAAAGCGCTGGCTCAGCACCTCGCGAAACCCCTGAATGCGCAGGCGATGCGCGCTGTAATCTTGCCGGCCGCTGACCATCAGCACCTCGCCGGGCCGCGGCGTCATCCTCCCCAGCATTAACCCCGCCGTGCGGCCAGCCTGCAGCTGATTGATCCCCACGTGGCAGAGTCGGTCGGCGCCGGGCAGGTCCGTCGCCAGGGTGATCGCCGGGACACCCGCCTCCCGGCAGCGGCGTAGCGCGTCGTGCACTGCGGGATGGTCATTGCCGAAGACGATGATCCCCTGACGCTGCTGGCAGCTGCGCACAATGCGCCGGGCCAGGGTCGTCGGCTGCGACTCCGGGACAAAGGTGCGGTGCAGGGTCAGACGGCGATAGCCGAGGCTATCCGCCACGGCGGCAAAATCCTGCGCCAGCTGGGGAAAGAAGAACGAGTCATTGCTGCTGAGAAAGACCTCAACCTGCCAGGGAAAGCGGTGCTCCTCCGGCAGGATCCGCTTCAGCCCCGCCTCGCGCGCCGCCTGCAGCACTTTGCGGGTGGTCTGCGGCGATACGCCGCCGCGTTCGTTCAGCACCCGGTCAACGGTGGCCACGCCGACGCCAATCTGTCTGGCCAGCATCGCCAGTGAAATGTTTTTCATCGCCCCTCTCTTCATGATGGAAATCCATCAAAACGGCAGTGTCAGTGAGTTTAGCAAACCGATTATGGTGGCAACGTCCCCTCGCCATTCTGGAGAAAAAAATGATCTGCAAACGTTTTGCCCTGGTAGGCAGTGGTTTTATCGGTCAGGTTCATGCCGCCAGTCTTGCCCGTCATGAAGGAAGTGCGCTGACGATGGTGGCCGATGCCGCCCCGGAGCGCGCCCAGGCGCTGGCCGCCCGCTATGGCGCCCGGGCGGTGACAGTGAGCGAGGCGATCCATAGCGACGCCATCGACGCGGTGCTGATCGCCAGTTCAACCCCGTCGCATGCCGAACTGCTGGAAGCCGCCGCCCGGGCGGGCAAGGCGGTCTATTGCGAAAAACCGATCGACCTCTCCCTGGCGCGCGCCCGTGAGGTGGTGGAGCGAGTGCTCCCCCTGAACGTGCCGGTGACTGTCGGCTTTAACCGGCGCTTCGACAGCAGCCATCAGCAGCTCCGCCGCCAGCTGGAGCAAGGGCTGATCGGCCGGGTCGAGCTGGTGCAGATGGTCTGCCGCGCCTCCACCATGCCGCCGCTCGACTATCTGCGCAGCTCCGGCGGCCAGATGCGCGATCAGGCGATCCACTTCTTCGATCTCCTGCGCTTTCTCACTGGCGATGAAGTGCGTACCGTGGCGGCGATGGGCGCGGCGCTGGCCCTGCCGGACATTGCCGAATTTGGCGATGTCGACACCTCCATCCTGATGATGCAGATGCGCGGCGGCGCGCTGGCGCAGCTGGACAACACCCGCCGCACCGGCCACGGGTATGATGAACGGATCACGCTGCTGGGCGCCGAAGGCGCGCTGGAGTCCGGTAGCCAGTCGCCGGCGGGCCCTACCCTGTGGCGCGGCAATCAGCGCATTGAGCCGGGCCTGTGGCCGGACTGGTTCAGCCGGGTACAGGGATCTTATTACCAGCATCTTGACGCCTTTATTCGCGCCCTGAATGGTGAAACCGTGGCCGATCTGCCCGGCCTGCTGGACGGCCTGCAGGCGCAGGCCATTGCCGAAGCGGCGGTTCAGTCCCTGCAGCATGGCCAGTTTGTCGCCGTCGACGACTGTCGCTGAGTGGTTGCGTGGCAACCGCCATCAGGCGCTGTACCAGCCTTTATGCCGGGCGGCGGCGACGCCTTGCCCGGCCTACATAACACAGGCATTAATCCGCTTTAATATCAAACGGTTGCAGTAAAATCGTAGGCCCGCGCAAGCGCAGCGCCGCCGGGCAACAGACATCCGGCATCGTACGCGTCCTGGTGCCGGGCAATGGCAGACACGCTCGCGCTATCTGCAAACCAAAGCCCGGCCGGCTCCTTACCGTTCTTCGTTAAACACCGCGCCCACCTGGCGCCGCACTTCATCCATCACCTGCAGATTCTGCAGCACCCGACTGAGCGGCCGCAGCGGCGAGTCCTGCAGCCCCTGCCCGATGCACCAGGCAAAATGCTCCGCCTGCCAGAACAGCTGGTCGTAGCGATTGCGCGGCTCTTCCCAGCGCAGCACCTGCCCGCCCTGGCTGGCGGCGAGCGTAAAGCCGCCGGGGGCGTAAAACTGACCGTCGATCGTCAGGGTCGCCTGGCGTCCGGCCACCACCGCCCCGCCCGGCGTGTTGCTGAACAACGTCGTGTTTAACAACCCCTGCATCCCGTTCTGCCAGCTAAACAGCATCGACGTCTGACCGTTAAGCCCCTCCGCCGTGGCGCTGCCGCGGGCGACAATCTCCTGCGGCATGCCGCCCACCATCAGCGCAAACGAGGTCAAATAGCTGCCGAGGTCCATCATCGGCCCGCCGGCAAGGTCGGCATTGAAGATGCGGTGGTCGGGGGTGAAATACTCGCCGTGATCGGCCAGCAGGGTATGCAGGTCGCCGAGCGCCCCATCCTCCAGCAGCTGGCGGATCACATCATATTTCGGCGCGTAATCGCACCACATTGCCTCCAGCGCCAGCTTCCCCTGGCGGGCGGCTTCGGCCTGCAGCTCACGCCCTTCGCCGAGGTTGAGCGCGAAGGGCTTCTCAATCAGCACGTGTTTACCCGCCTTCAGCGCCTGCATGCCGTCGGGAAAGTGATGGTTGTGCGGCGTCGCAATGTACACCGCATCAATATCCGGGCGCGCCAGCATCTCCTCCACCTGGCCGTAAGCCTGGGGGATCCCCCATTCCGCGGCCACCCGCTCGGCCTTCGCCTGGCTGCGGGAGGCCACCGCCACCACCTGCTGCCGGCTGTAGGTTTTCAATGAGTGCACAAAGCGCTCGGCGATCCAGCCGGGACCGATAATGCCCCAGCGCAGGGAGGGAATGCTCTGCGCCGCCGGGTGGCGCGGGATCGGTAAGTGTGAGGGAAACATAGCGGCTCCTTAGTCTTTAACCACGTTCACCCAGCGGCGGCTGACCATCGAGGCTTCAATCGCCGACAGCACGCGCTGATTCTGCAAACCAAATTCGAAGTTGGGATAGCAGTCGCCCTCCCCGCAAATCCCCTGCACCAGGTCATGCACTTCGATCACCTTGACGTCAAAATAGCCCAGCCCACCGCCGCCAAAATCGAAGCCGAAGAAGCCGGCATAGGCCGGGATCTGGCTCCCGGCATACAGCGTCTTAAAGCCGCGGTCCTGTTTATCATCGTTGAAGCGATATACCTGCAGTTCGTTAAAGCGCTCCCCGTCCATATACAGCGTTCCTTCGGTGCCGGAAACCTCCCAGAACACGCCGAAGATCCGCCCGGCGGCGATGCGCGAGGCCTCAATCACTCCCGCCGCGCCGCTGTCGAAATTGACCAGGCACTGAACCTGATCGTCATTTTCTACTTCCCGCCACTCGGCATCGGCCGCGACCCGGCTGGCATACCCGGCATCGCGCTGCGGCACCGGACGCTGGCGCAGGCAGGTTTGCGCGCTGGCGGTCACTTCGCGGATCCCGCCCAGCAAAAACTGGGCGACCGACAGGGTATGGGCGCCAAGGTCGCCAAGCGCCCCGCTGCCGCCGAGGGTTTTCGAGCAGCGCCAGGACCAGGGCAGGTTAGGGTCGTTATAAAACCCCTGATCAAAGGTGCCGCGAAAGCGCACCGGTTCGCCAATATCGCCCCGGGCGATAATCTGCTTTGCCAGCAGTGCCGCCGGCGTTTTGATGTTGTTAAAGGCCACCATGGTCTTCACCCCCGCGCGCCGTGCCGCCTGCGCCATCTCCTGCGCCTGCTGCTCGTTGACCGCCAGCGGCTTCTCGCAATAGACATGTTTACCCGCCGCGATCGCCGCCATCGCCATTGTGTAGTGCAGATGGTTCGGCGAGGTGATATCCACCACATCAACCTGCGGATCGTTTACCAGCTCGCGCCAGTCGCCGTAGGCCTTTTCCGCCCCCAGTTTCGCCGCATGGCGTTCAGCCAGCGCCTGATCCTGATCCGCCAGCGCGTAGAGATGCGGGCGCTTCGGCAGATCGGGATAGAACATGGCCGCGCGACGGTACGCGTCAGCGTGTGCCTGACCCATAAAACCCGAGCCGATAAGACCGATATTTAACCGCGCGCTCATGCTGCGTGCTCCTCTGACGGTGAAGGGGAAGATAAATGGTGCGCCAGCCAGGCATAGGCGCGGCGGGCGGTGGCCAGCGGCGGCGCCATCGCCGGGTCCTGCTCGGCTTCGATAATCAGCCAGCCGCGGTAGTCACTGCGCCGGACGAAGTCGAGGATCGGCGCATAGTCGATGCAGCCGTCGCCGGGGATGGTAAACAGCCCGGCGCGCACCGCCTCGTTAAAGCTCAGGTTTTCACGATACAGACGCCCCAGCACCTGCGGACGGACGTCTTTCAGATGCAGATGGCGGATACGGTGGCCATATTTTTGCAGCACGCGCGGGATCTCGACCCCGGCGACAAAGGCGTGTCCGGTATCAAACGCCAGCCCGACGTTGTCATGGGTATGGGACAGAAACCGCTCCAGCTCGTCATCGTGCTCCACCAGCATCATCAGATGATGGTGATAGGCCAGCTGGAGGCCATAGTCGCGCAGCAGCAGGTCGGCAAAGGTATTTAGCTTGTGGCAATACGCCGCCAGGCTGACACGGCTTAACGGCGGCGAGAGTGAAATAGGCTCATCAAGCGGGGTTTCACCCGGCAGTTGCCCGCACTCGCCGTAAACCATCACCCTCGCGCCGAGCTGCCGGAGGAGCTGCGCGTGCTCCCGCACCGCCTCCAGCTCCGCTTCCACGCTGCGCTCGGCCAGCAAGCCGCTGTACCAGCCGGACGCCAGGCGCAGGTCAGCCGCCGCCAGCAGCGGGCCCAGCGTCTCTGCCTGGCGGGGAAATTTCCGTCCTAACTCAATGCCCTGATAGCCCGCCTCCCGCGCCTCGCGCAGGCAGGTATCCAGGGGGATATCGCCGCCTAAATCCTCCAGCACATCGTTGGTCCAACACAGGGGGCTCACGCCCCACTGCAGATGCTCTGTCGCCATCTTGTTCTCCTTTTCACCCTGTGGTCTTGTCTGGCGTCACTATAAGCAGGCGACGACCGACGATGAAAACGGAGAAATGATGGAAATCCATCATTGTGCTGGCGATATATCCGCTATTTCAGGTAACCCTGAAAAATAAATGGAAATAATGCTTGCCGCCGGCTTATTTTGCGGCTAAAAATTACTGGCTTAATAACCCGCTTCAGAGGTTATCCCTTTCATTCGAAATATGATGATAGCAATATGAAAAAAACTCAACACCGCACCGGCGCGGGCTTTAGCCGCGCGCCCAGGCCGGGCCTGCTGTTATTTGCGTAAGTGACAAATAGTCACTTTTAAAACATCAATTACTTAACATTCTCTCTGCAATAATATGACATGCAGCGGGAAGGTACAGTGATAAATAAAATCAGGGTAATGATGTTTTACCAATAAATAACCCATCTCCTTCCTGCTAGTTATTTATCAGGAATGGCTGCGGTTATATTTATTCTGACGCCACCGGGAGAATGCACCAATGTGTATCAACCTTTATGACCATGCACGCCGCTATCGCGATGAGAAACAATAAGATGAATAAGACCTGGCTTTTCACCACCCTCACCCTGGCGCTGGTCGCCGCCGCGCCGGCCCACGCCATTAGCGCGAAATACCGGGAACAGCTTGAACGTTCCGGCTGCACGCAGATGACCGACGGGACCACCTGCGATATTCATAAAACCAAAGCCGAGAATGCCGCCGCCGTGCAGCAGGCCAGCAGCGGCTTCGGCCCCTGGGTGGGCACCTGGTATGTTTATACGGAGTATGGCGATAAAATTGATGAGATTACCGTCACCGCTAAAACGGTGAAAACCCATGGTCATCTGGTCGAGGCGGCGAAAGCCAGCCAGGGCAAACTGACTTTCCGGGTGAAAAGCTCAGCCTTTACCCTCAACAACGCCTTTAACGGCAGCTGGACAAACGGCAGCCAGCGCGGCTCCCTGCAAAAAGTGCAGTAATCTCCCCGCCCCTGCCATCCGGCGGGGGCGGAAAGCCGGGTGCGCTAAGGCTTAAAATCCAGTAGCGGATGGTTAAAGATCTGGTAGACCCCTTCGCTGGCAAAGGGCGGGAAGGTCGTGCGCAGTACCGCATCGGTCACTACCGCGCAGAACGCCGGATCGCCCCCCTCCTGCTGCAGTCCGGTCAGTTTTGCACTGCGGTTAAGCGACAGCCGCACGGAGCATATTTTCCCCTGGTAGCGCGCGCTGTTGGGCAATTGAACCATAACCGCCTCTCTGAGCGTGAAGGCGTAGCGCATCAGTTGGTCCTGCGTGGCTTTGCCCGGCGGCAGTGTGTGCGTATCCGGGGCCGCGGCCCGCTGCTGCATCTGGCGGATCAGTTCCTCCTGCGTCGGATGCTTCTCCTTCGCCGCCTGGCAGCCGCTCAGCAGGCTAATAGCCGCCGCGGTCATGAGGGCAATACCAAATTTGCTCATAGCGTCTCCTTGCGAAATGGTCACTATTGTCGCGCGTCTGGCCACGGCAAAACATCCCGATAAATAGCGGTTAGCGGTTCATAAAGCAGGGCAAAAGACAGGATGGGGATAATGCAGGGAGGACCTCCCGGCGCAGGCCGGGAGGGAGTGCAACGGATTACTTCTGCGGACGCATGGCCGGGAAGAGGATCACGTCGCGGATGGTATGGCTGTTGGTAAACAGCATCACCATGCGGTCGATACCGATACCCAGACCCGCGGTCGGCGGTAAACCATACTCCAGGGCGGTGACGTAGTCTTCGTCATAGAACATCGCTTCGTCATCGCCCGCCGCTTTGGCGTTCACCTGATCCTGGAAGCGCTGCGCCTGATCTTCGGCATCGTTCAGCTCACTGAAACCGTTACCGATTTCGCGGCCGCCAATGAAGAATTCAAAGCGGTCAGTGATTTCCGGGTTGACGTCGTTACGGCGCGCCAGCGGGGAAACTTCCGCCGGGTATTCGGTGATGAAGGTTGGCTGAATCAGATGCGCTTCCGCCACTTCGTCAAAGATTTCGGTGACGATACGTCCCAGACCCCAGCTTTTCTCTACCTGAATACCGAGAGATTCCGCCAGCGCTTTCGCCGCGTCGAAGTTATCCAGATCCGCCATGTTGGTTTCCGGACGGTGTTTCTTGATTGCTTCGCGCATGGTCAGTTTTTCAAACGGCTTGCCGAAGTCAAACACCTGGTCGCCATACGGCACTTCGGTTTTGCCCAGCACCGTCTGCGCCAGGGTGCGGAACAGCGACTCGGTCAGTTCGATCAGGTCTTTGTAGTCCGCATACGCCATATACAGTTCCATCATGGTGAACTCTGGGTTATGGCGTACCGAGATCCCTTCATTACGGAAGTTGCGGTTGATTTCAAACACGCGTTCAAAACCGCCGACCACCAGACGTTTCAGATACAGTTCCGGCGCGATGCGCAGGTACATATCCAGATCCAGCGCGTTGTGATGGGTGATGAACGGACGGGCGGACGCCCCGCCAGGGATCACCTGCATCATCGGGGTTTCGACTTCCATAAAGCCACGAGCCACCATGAACTGGCGCATGGTCGCGAGGATCTGCGAACGGATACGGAACGTATGACGTGACTCTTCGTTGGCGATCAGATCCAGATAGCGCTGGCGATAGCGGACTTCCTGATCCTGCAGGCCGTGGAATTTATCCGGCAGCGGGCGCAGGGCTTTGGTCAGCAGACGCAGCTCGGTGCAGTGAATAGAGAGTTCGCCGGTTTGCGTTTTGAACAGCTTGCCGCGGGCGGCGATGATATCGCCGAGGTCCCATTTTTTAAACTGTTCGTTGTAGACGCCTTCCGGCAGGTCATCGCGCGCCACGTACAGCTGAATGCGGCCGCCGACGTCCTGAAGAGTGACGAAAGAGGCTTTGCCCATCACGCGGCGGGTCATCATCCGGCCAGCCACCGCAACTTCAACGTTCAGGGAAGCGAGTTCATCGTTATCCTTCGCATCGAATTCAGCATGCAATTGGTCAGAGGTATGATCGCGACGGAAGTCGTTGGGGAAGGCTACGCCCTGCTCACGCAGTGCAGCCAGTTTTTCGCGACGAGTTTTCAGTTCATTATTAAGGTCAATGGCCTCATCGGCACCTTGTGCTTGTTGTTCAGACATATGGATTCCTCATAACCTTGCTTTCAAACTAGCTTCGATAAATTGAACCAGGTCACCCTTCCGCGCGGCCTGTCTCTGGGAAGACACCAGAGCACAATCTTAACGATCCTGGATTCACTCCAAGCTGATCTCACTCAGCTATGGCTTCAGTAACGGTATTTTTTATCGTTGGCCTCCGCGCATGCCAGAATATCCCCCTCCTGTTCACTAAGCTGTGCAAGGAGCGACTTCGCGCTCCGCTGTTGATGTCATGCCCCCGGTCGCGCCGCGCTTACCGGGGCGACGAATCGCGGCCCGGATAAGGCGTTTACGCCACCAGCCGGGACGAGCGTCAGGCGCCGCCGCCGGTAACTTCACCGGCAGCCGCACGGCGTTTGCCCACACTACAGGCCGCGGCAAAGGCGATAACGACCATCACCGCCACGCAGCCGAGGGTCCATTCGCCCATCTGCGAGAAGAAATGTTGATAGGCAGCAATCGCCGTGTCGCTAATTTGCGATTCGGTGGTTTGCTGCGCCACCACGCCCGCCAGCCAGTTGGCCACCGCGCCAGTGGCCAGCATATAGATCCCGGTCAACACCCCGGTGACGCCGGGCATGTTCAGACGGGTGATTTGCGCCATCGCCACCGGGTCGATAAACAGTTCGGCAAAGCCCATCATCGCCAGCCCGGCGACCATCATGCCCATCGAGGCCTGGCCGTCAGCCGCGCCGTGGCGGGCATTGAGCGCCAGCAGCATAAAGCCGCCGCCCATCAGCAGCAGGCCGAAAGCGAATTTCAGCCAGACGCGCAGCACCGAACGCACGCTGCCTTCCGGGCGCATCAGCCACGCCAGCACCACGCCGGCCGCCATCACCGCCACCGCGTTGACCGACTGGAACAGCGCGGTTGGCACGTCCCAGTTCAGCAGGCGACGATTGACGAAGTGGTCGATAAACAGGCTAATCGAGCTCCCGCCCTGCTGCGCCAGCACCCAGAACAGCGTTCCGGCGAGCATCAGCAGGACGATCTGCCACAGCGCGCGACGATGCTCCGGGGCTTTGATCATGATCCGCGCCACCATCTGGGCGGCGAACAGGCAGACGATCGCCAGCAGATAGCCGCACCAGTTGTTTTGCAGCAGCAGCGTGAAGAACACCGGCGCCAGGCACAGCATCACCAGCAGCCAGCCCCAGGTCGGCAGCACAAATTTCACTGCCCGCAGCGCCGGTTTATCGACGCCGCGGGTATGCCGGAAATGGCAGCTGCCGCTTAAGAAAATCATCAGGCCGATAAACATGCCGATCCCCGCCAGCGCAAAGCCGATATGCCAGCCGTACCACTGCGCCGCCAGTCCGCAGGCGATGGGCGCGGCGATCGACCCGACGTTGCCGGCGGCGTACAGCAGCGAGAAACCGCCGTCGCGACGCGGGTCGTCGTGAGCGTACAGTTCGCCGAGCAGGCAGCTGATATTGGATTTGAACAGGCCGTAGCCGCAGATGATGATCGCCAGCGCGACGTACAGACTCCATGCGGAGGTCGACTCGACGCCCAGCACCACGTGGCCGAGGGTCATTAACAGCGCCCCGGCAATCACCGCCGTGCGGTTGCCGAGCAGGCGGTCGGCAAGCCAGCCGCCGAGAATAGGGGTAACGTAAACTAAAGATGCGTAGGCGCTGAACAGACTGATGGCATGGCTGTCGTCAAAGCCAAGCTGGTGGGTGAGATAAAGGATGAGTAAGGCACGCATGCCGTAAAAGCTGAAGTACTCCCAGATCTGGATCGCAACGATGTAGTAAATCGCGCGCGGCTGTGAGGGTGTTTTCATAGGTTCTCCTTGCAGCGTGAAAAAAGGGAAGTGGCAAGCCACTTCCCTGGTGTGCGTCTATTACTTGTTGTTTTCTTCTTTCAGCACTTTAACGGTGTAACGACCATCCGCCTGACGATAGGCGCCGTGGATATCGGTTTCGAAGCCCGGGTAGTGAGCGCCGATTTCGCACAGCATCTGCAGGAACTCCAGCACCGGGCGGCTTTCTTCGGTGATCATTTCACCCGGCATCACCAGCGGCACTCCCGGAGGATACGGCAGGATCATGTTGGCGTTGACGCGGCCGACCATCTCTTCGAGATAAACCTCTTCAGTCTGACCGTGCAGCTCTTTCTGGAACGCGGCATACGGGGTCATCACCATCGATGGCAGCACTTCAAACGCGCGGAACATCAGGTCCGGCAGGTTGTGATGCTCAATCAGTTTGTGAATGTTCTGCGCCAGGTCCTGAATACGCATGTTTTCATAGAATTCAGGATCTTCACGGTACAGCGACGGCAGCATGTTTTTCACCCGCAGGTTCAGGTCGAACGCGCGTTTGAAGTCGGTCAGCGCACGCAGCAGGCTCAGCGCTTTTGTCTTATCGATACCGATGCTGAACAGGAACAGCAGGTTGTACGGACCGGTTTTCTCAACCACGATGCCGTGTTCGTCGAGATATTTCGCCACGATGCTTGCCGGAATACCGAACTCATCCATGGTGCCGTCTTTCTTCATCCCCGGCGTCAGCAGCGTGACTTTGATCGGGTCGAGGTACATGTGCTCGTTATCGATGTTTTTGAAACCGTGCCATGCGCTATCGGAGCGCAGCGGCCAGCATTCAGCGCCATCGATATGTTCCGGCTGCCATACATCGAAGAACCAGCCTTCAGACTCGCCTTTCAGACGTTTGATCTCTTTACGGAACTTGATCGAACGTTCGATAGAACCGTCGATCAGGCGTTTACCGGCGTTACCGCGCATCATCGCCGCCGCGGTTTCGGTGGACGCCACGATACCGTAGTGCGGAGAAGTGGTGGTGTGCATCATGTAGGCTTCGTTGAAGGTTTCTTCGTTAACGTCGCCTTTCACGTGGATCATCGAAGCCTGAGAGAACGCCGCCAGCAGTTTGTGCGTGGACTGGGTTTCGTAGATCACTTTCCCTTCGACGCGGCCGCCGCTCATCCCGCATTTGCCTTCATAGATCGGCGAGAAGTTGGTGTAAGGCACCCATGCGGAGTCAAAGTGGATGGATTTCACATCCAGGGTTTTCTTGATGAAGTCGGTGTTATACAGCAGACCATCATAGGTTGAGTTGGTGATCACCGCGTGTACCGGCCAGGTCGCATTCGGCGTCTCTTTCACACGCTTGGCGATAGTCGCGTGCTGGAATTCGCTCTGCGGGATACCGCCGAGGATACCGTAGGCGTTACGGGTCGGACGGAAGTAGATCGGCGTAATGTCGCTCATCATCATCAGGTGAGTCAGCGATTTGTGGCAGTTACGGTCAATCAGCACGGTGCTGCCGGCCGGCGCGGAGTACATGCCGACGATTTTGTTAGCAGTAGAGGTACCGTTGGTCACCATGTAGCTGCGTTCTGCGTTAAACACACGAGCGATATACTCTTCCGCTTCTTTGTGCGGGCCGCTGTGGTCCAGCAGAGAACCCAGTTCAGAAACCGAAATGGAGATATCGGATTTCATGGTATTCGGGCCAAAGAAATCATAGAAGATGCTGCCTACCGGGCTTTTCTGGAACGCGGTACCGCCCATGTGGCCAGGGGTACAGAAGGTGTATTTGCCTTCACGTACATATTTGAACAGCGCTTTGGTCAGCGGCGGCAGAATGGTGTCGATGTATTCGTCAGTGTTCTGTTTGATTTTGTTCGCGATATCTTCCGCAGCGCCCAGCGCATATTCGAAGAAGCGAACCTGCATGCGCAGATCGTTCAGGCTAACGTCCAGAGTCGAGTAGGTGTTAGCGAACGCGTACAGCGGCATGTACTCGTTCATTTTGCTGATTTCTTCGCACAGTTCGAGATTGTATTTATCCCAGTCGAAGATCACGCCGCACAGACGAGAGTTGTTTTCGATAAGTTTTAATAAGTCGTCACGGTCGTTCGGGTAGACAATACGGAAGTCCAGGCGTTCGAGAGCACGATGCAGTTCACGGATGGGTTCTTCTTTGAAGTAAACACCCATGTGATTCATGATTGCAATAACGTTCATAGTCAAATCTCCAGATGTAGAAAGCCCCTCCCGTCGCGTGATGACAGGTGATGGAAGGAGCCTCAGGAAAAAGGGTTACTGATTAGTGCGCGTTAGCGGGGCTGTTGTTATCCGTTGCGTTGTTCTGGCGCTGGTGCATTTTGCGACCGTAGAACATCAGGATAATCAGGCTAACGATAAAGGTGCCGGCCAGTTCGAAGGAGCTTGCGCCCATCAGCGCGATGAAGCAGAACACGCAACCCAGTACCGAACAAATCAGGCTAACGAAGTTACGAATGTTGATGCCTTCGAAGCGAATCAGGTCAACACAGGAGTAGAAGTAAGGCAGCATGGTCAGCAGTACCGCGATACCGGTCAGTTCACCGAACAGGTCGGAGGCTTTACCACCGGCGGAGTTCATCAGGGTGATCAGTACCATCAGCGCGGTCATTTTCACCGCGGCCAGCAGCAGGCCTTTTTTCGGGATACCGTTGCTATCGACTTCGCCATACACTTTCGGGAAGTTACCGTCGTTGGCAGCACGTACACCAGCCTGGCCAACCAGCATCATCCACGAGCCCAGAGACGTCAGGCAAGCGAAGGCAGTGAAAGCGGAAACCATCGGAGCAGCCCAGCCGCCGAGAATGGTAGAGGCGCTAATCGCGAACGGCGCACCGGACGCGGCCATCTGAGAAGCAGGATACATACCGGCGATAACCTGAGTCGCGGCGATATAGACAATACCGGCCATCGCAGTACCCAGCATGGTTGCCAGCGGTACGGTGCGTTTCGGGTTTTTCACCATCCCGGTACTCACGGCGGCGGATTCGACGCCAACAAAGGCCCACAGGCAGAGCAGGATACTTTTAATGACCGCGTGGCTATCGGTGGTGCTGGAGGTGTTCCAGTTCGCCTGATAGGTGGCGACATCAAACCAGTGCCAGCCGACAACCGCGGTCATGACCACTGGAATAAGCACCAGTACCAGACCAATAGTGGTCAGACGGCTGACCCAGGTCCCGCCGAGCATATTAACGAAAGTAAAGATCCACACGATGGCAATACAGGCAATACCTGCTGGCACCGGGTTATTTAAAATTGGGAAGAACGTTGAGAGATAAGAAACTGCGGTAATCCCGATGGCCAGGTTACCAATCCAGTTTGCATGATAATAAAGCACACCGGTCTGGAAACCGAATGCGGGAGATATTTCCCCGGCGTAGGCAATTGGACCACCCTGTTGCGGGTTCTTAGTGGCCAGTCGGGCATAAACATAAGCCAGAGACATCGCACCAATAATTGAAATTACCCAGCCCCAAATGGCAATACCACCGATGCTGGCCAGGTTCGCAGGTAATAATGCAATACCGCTCCCCATCATATTACCGGCGACGACACCGGTACAGGCAAATAGCCCGATCTTCTTGGCAGAACTCATGGTTGTTTTTCTCCTAAGTTTATTTGGGAGGTACAGATCATGATACAGAACCATTAATTGACCCGACCAACTGCCAACAAGATTACTGATTTGTACGAGATAAGTCCTAAAGATAAAGTGAAATAATAACAAACATCAGACAAATGATATTTTGACCTTTTTCGCTTAACATATAAACATGACAACAGGGTGTCAGAAAAAGATAAACATCGTTTAGTTACATGGAGTTAGAGTGGGAGATGAGTGTTACTGAAGTGTTATTCAAAGCCTCCTGAATGCTAAATACAAATAACAACAGGAGACTTCATGAGAAACATAAATTTAACCTCACCATGCCCAAAACCTTGCGCATGATGAGGGTTTACTTATTCTGAAGAGAGGAAATTGTCGAGATACGGTACCACCCGATTAACTGATGTCTGGAAAACACCGTTTTCAATCCAGTACAGGGTATCCCCGCCGGGCCGTAAATTAAACGCAGTGATGTAAGAATCGGCAGCCAGTCGGTTCTCTCCTTTCATCTCATAGACTTTGCCTAACAGCACATAATTCAGCCACGACATCTCTAAATCAATCGCACTGTTAATCGCGGTATTCGCTTCGTCGACTTTACCCTTACCCAACGAATCTACCGCTTTTATTTGATAATAAATCGCCATGTCTTTAATACCCGGCATCTCCCCTACCCGCTCAACCTCACTGTAGAGGGCAGCTAGCTGTTTATCGTCCAGCGGCTGCTGCGAATGGCGTAATACATCCACCAGCGTTTTTTCGGCATAGGCGTAAATAAAATCCGGCGCCCGCTTAATCACATCATCCAGCAGGCTACTGGCTTTACTTAATGAATCGACATCGCCCTTCATTAACAGCTGATGCGACTGGTAGAAATAGGTTAACGCCACGCTCTGCGAGGGCTGATATTGCCTGAGCATCGCCTGCATCCGCGCCGGCCACGGTTGCGTCAGGGCATCCGACAGGCTGTTCATCAGATCGTTCTGAATGGTCAGCTGGTTGTCGTTGGTCACAAAGTAGCGTTTATCCAGCATCGTCGAGCTGTCGGCGTTATCCACCAGCTGGACCGACATAAAGCACTGCTGCGCCCGATAGTGGCGCTGATTGACGAACTCAATGGTCAGCGTTTTCCCGGAGCTGCTCGGCTCATTGATGTTGTAGTCCGTTTTGTCATGCACCATAAAGGTCGAGAAGGTGTTCAGCGAGGTGGTGATCAGGCTGGCCAGGCCGACCGCGTAGGAGTGCTGCGACGACCAGTTGGCGCAGGAGTTACCATTGACCAGGTGGATATCGATATCGCGCGGATTGAGCAGCAGGCGCGCCTTGTTGACCGGCGGCCGCGACTCCATGCTCGACAGCGCCACCAGCGCCACACAGGTGCCCAGCGCCAACAGGAACAGCCCCCACACCAGGGCGGTGGTGAGGCGTTTGCGGGCCGATGGCGCGCTGGCGACAGCGGGAGCCGCCGCCGGCGCTGTCACCGGCGCGGTAAGATCGGCGGAGGAGTCGGGGGCTTCTGGCGGCCCACCGGCAGCAGGTGGCACGGGAATAGCGGTCGACGACGAAGGCGTCAGCGCCTCCACCTGCGGGGCGAGTTCCTCCCCCTCCTCGGTGCACCAGATCACCGGCACCGTGAGCTTATACCCCCGTTTGGGTACCGTCGCGATGTACTCAAGGCTAACGTCGTCGCCGTCTTTGAGCGACTTGCGCAGTTCGGAAATACTCTGCGTGACGACGTGGCTGGTCACAACGTTCCGGGTCCAGACGTTTTCGATAAGCTCGTCCCGGCTAAGCACTTCCCCCGGATGGCGGGCAAAAAAGACCAGAAGATCGATTAAACGCGGTTCAAGGGTAAGCTGGCGCCCCTTCCTGCTGATTTGGTTTACAGAGGGGGTTACCAGCCATTCACCGACGCGAACAACAGGTTGTAGCATACAAGAAAGCCCCAGACAAAAAGGGAAAGGCGCGATGATAACACATTTGTCCTACCTATTTTTGCCAGGGGTCACTCCCTCAGGCATTAGGTCAGAATTGGCTTTTTATCAACAATAAAAAGCAATAATTCATTAACATCGTGATCATGAAATTTATATATAGCGATAAAAACGCATTTCCGCTGCCGCAATTGCCTAAGGCAATTCCGATGGCAGAAAAAAAATGAGCCCGGAGGCTTAACGCGCTCCAGGCTCAATGCGTCGCGCGCCGCTACGGCACGCTTTTAAAAAGGTTATTTATACACTTCCGCTGTGGCTTCGAAGTTTGGACCATGCTCGCGCGCGGCGGTAATCACGTAATATTTTCCGCCTTTCTCATCGGCCAGCTTAGAGAGTTGATCGTGCAGATCGGAAGGTGAAGAGAACTCGCCACCGGACGGCCCTACCGAGATCGGTCCGACCTTGGTCAGTTTGAAGTGTTTCACTTCTTCTTTGGTGATCAACTGTGCGGCGGACGCGCCAAATGCAACGGCGGAAAGGGCTAACGCGACTATCACTTTTTTCATCCTGCAATCTCCTTGGAATTAGCCTTCAGTCAGGCTCTTTCAGTATAGACGGCGATTTACTGAGCGTGCTACCGATGCGCTTATTTTTCGGCCGAAGCGTTCAGTAACGCGGCGGTACCCCTTCCGGGCGAGTCTTAAAACGCCGGTGCAGCCACATATATTGCTCGGGCGCCATCAGGATGCACTGTTCGATAATCTGATTCATCCAGGCCGCCGTGACCTCGGCGCTCGCCAGCGGCGGCGTGCGCTCTGGCGTCAGAGAGATCAATTCATACCCCATGCCGTTGGGCTTGCGCCGCGGAACAAACGGCACAATCGTCGCCCCGGACATTTTCGCCAGCATCCAGGTGCCGGTGGTGGTCGCCGCCTGCTCGACGGCAAACAGCGGGGCAAAAACGCTGCTGGCCGGGCCGTAATCGTGATCTGGCGCGTACCAGAGGATCTCCCCCTCTTTCAGCGCCCTGACCATCCCTTTCAGATTTTTTCGATCCAGCATGGTCTTGTTCGAACGCAAGCGTCCCCAGGTCTGCAGCCAGTCAATCAGCGGGTTATCATTGGGCCGGTAGACGCCAATGCCCGGGGTAAACATGCCATACATTCGCGCCCCCATTTCGAGGGTCAGAAAATGAATACCGATCAGTAAGATGCCCTGCTTTTGTTCCAGAAGCTCCACCACCTCGTTAACGCCGCTGGTCTCGGTCCAGCGCGCCACCCGGTGCGTCGGCCAGAACCAGGCCATGCCGGTCTCCATCAGCCCCATGCCCAGCGATTCAAAGTTTTTCACCAGCAGCGCCTCGCGGTCGGCGGCGCTCATCTCGGGAAAGCAGAGTTCGAGATTACGTCTGGCAATCCGCGCGCGGCTTTTCATCACCCGCATTGCCAGCCGCCCAAGCGCCGTTCCCAGACGGTAGATCACCGGATACGGTAATTGCACCAGCAGCCACAAAAAGCCAATTCCCAGCCACAACAGCCAGTAACGCGGGTGCAAAAGCGCGCGGGAAAATTTGGGTAAATTTGACATAGTAATCCTGTTAATTCACTCAATAATAGCTGAGCAAAAACCGCGAAATAAAGTAGCGGATCCTGCATGTTATATTTTTCCAATTCGTGCGGTAATACTCAGACACAAAGGGCGTTATTATACGTCGCTCCTTGAGTAATTTCAGCCCTTGCGATGACGGCTACTCTATTATTAGGCAGATCGCGTAAAATTTCCTGTTTAATGCATAAATAAATAAACCTAACCTCTACGGCGCGGCCGATTGTCGATAAAATCGCCAGTACATTTGCCTCAGCCTCTCGACCAGTGCCTCGTTTACTCACGCTCTATTATGGCGATAGCAAACGCAAACAGGCCGTTCAGCCCGGTCTGATATGGCCAGCATGCGGTTATTTGTGACTGGGGCAAAGGTTAAGCATCGACATTGCGGATCCTTTTCCCAGATATGCTACGTTTACAGCGCTCATTCGACGCAAGTGCCTTTGCCGACGTCGCCGCTTTCAGAAGCCATAGTGAGAAGGAACTATGACAATGAATTATCAATTAGTGAAGCAAGTCAGAGAAAATAGTCCATTAAGAAAAAGCTTCATTGACCTTGCCGTTAAGACTTTTGATCTGTCTTTTGAAGAGTGGTATCAGCAAGGTTACTGGACCGACGCCTATATCCCCTACGCCTTTGTCGAACGCAATAAAGTTATCGCTAACGCCTCGGCCAATATCATCGACCTGCGCTGGCAGGGCGAGCCCCGGCGTTATATTCAGATTGGCACCGTGATGACCGAACCGGACCACCGTAATAAGGGATTAGCCGGCCAGCTTATCCATCACATCCTGCAGGACTGGCAGCAGGAGGCGGACGCCTTCTTTTTATTCGCCAATCCCACCACGGTGGATTTTTACCCCAAATTTGGCTTCACCCGCAGCGAAGAGCATCAATATATTATGCCGGTTTCCCCGCGAGCCGGTGATTTTCGTAAACTGGATATGGACAGCGCTGACGATGTCGCCCTGCTCCGCCATTACTATGAAAAATCCAACCCGTTCTCACCGCTGCGGGTGGAGCATAACTTTGGCCTGCTGATGTTTTACTGCTCAGCCTTTATGAAGCATTTTGTTTATTACTCGGCAAAAAATGAGGCAGTGGTCATCGCCATGCAAAACGGTCCGGTGCTGATCTGCTTTGACCTCTTCTGCGAGGAGGGTAAGAGCCTGTCGACGCTGGTCAACGAACTGGCCGATGACCATGTTTACCAGGCCATCCTCGGTTTTACCCCTAATGAAGACCGGCTCGGCGAGTATGAGAAAATAGAGGGAGAAGATATCCTCTTCGTCTATGACCAGAAGGAAAACCTGTTTAAAGACAGGAAGTTGATGTTTCCTTTACTGGCGCATGCCTGACGACGCCACGCCGTCAGGCCGATCAGTTATAAGTCACCACGAAGGTCGCGCTGGCGTTCGCCTCGCCCGCAGTCACTGCGGGCTGCGTCTGGATATAGCGGGCCTGATAGGATAAACGATAGTTCGTCTGACTGCCTTTATTCCCGGACCAGACCTGGCTCACCTGGTTTAGCGGCACCAGCGCGCCGCCGGCGCTGAGGATTTGCACGCCAAGTCCGGATGCGCCTTCAGGTTGGTCATCGATTTTAATCACCTCGTTGGCGGCGACAGCGCTGTCCACCGTCGCGTTAAACTGCATAAACACGCTGCCGACATTTTCACAGTTCGTCAGGTTGATGTTAAAAGGAACCGGGGCGGTGGTGCTGTTGAGCCCGGTAAACGCGGTTTTGTTATGCCGCCCGAGGAAGACGTTAATGTTTTTACTGTCGTCAGTAATCTTGCAGGTGGGTGATTTGACCTGAATACAGAGCCCACTGACGCTAA
This sequence comes from Klebsiella sp. PK18, assembly GCF_057784655.1. Lineage (NCBI taxonomy): Bacteria > Pseudomonadati > Pseudomonadota > Gammaproteobacteria > Enterobacterales > Enterobacteriaceae > Klebsiella > Klebsiella sp. PK18. Next base: position 4,155,492 of record NZ_CM173493.1, read on the forward strand.
AGCGCATCGCCTGTACTCCGCCAAGATAAATATCGCCAAGGTAATCGTTAAGGCAATACTCGCCCGGCGGCGGTAGACCGCCGTTATCGGCAATCCGCCAGAAATAGATGGTCGGTTTTTTATTTTCCGCCTGAAATGCGCGCTGGCCGGAAAATACCGGCGCTGAGGGCCAGGCCGTGAACAGGGGATCGAAATTAATGCCATCCTGTTCCCCCATCTGGAAGCTGTAGCCAATGCCCGGCAGGCGGTCGATGCTGTAGATATCCCCGGGCTTGCCGTCTCCCGCCGGGCCAACCCGTGAGCCGCCGATGCTCTGAAACCCGCCGGGCTCGCTGCCGCTGCAGGCGATCTCCCAGCGTTCGTTATTAGTGATAATCATCCCTCCGTAGCTGTATAGCAGGGAGCCGATGGGGCGATTGCTGACGTCAAGGTTGATACTGGCCTGGCTGACGTTCACTGAATACTCGATAGTTTTGCCACTGACCATCTGGCACGCTGCCGACAGCGAGGCGCAGTATCCGCCGGCCAGCAGAAGCGGTACCCCTGATGCGATGATTTTTTTCATATTACTTCTCCTTTATTCCCGGCCGGCAGACCTGATGCGGCGTACCGCGGCTAACCTGTTGCGCCGCGTCGCCGCGGATGGCATAGGCCAACCGGCAGCGTTGCCCGCTGCGTTCGCCCCATACTACCGAGACGCTGCCGTCGGCCTGCGGCACCCGGGCATACAGCAGCCCGCCCTGACCGACGGCGCCAACCGCCCGACCGCTGTCGTCAAACACCTCCGCGCCCAGCGGGGGCGCCGCGCCATCCGGCAGCGTGACATGGGCAAACCAGGGATAGCCGGTACGCGTGACAAATTTGACCTTCACCGCCGCGCCCGAATCGGGCACCACCGTCGTGCTGCTGGAGACAATCTCCACATGGTCGTTCAGACCCTGCGGATCGAGATCCAGCCAGTTATCGGTAAAGGGATCGAGGTAAGGGATGATCGTAAAACCCTGGCGGTTTATTGGCTGTCCGAGGCGGTTTGCCACCCGAGCGCCCGCCGCGCCGGGCGCTTCCACAATGGCGAAAGTTTCCCCCAGTTCGGGGGTGGCGGTCATTCCGCCCTGATGCGCCACCAGGGCGCCCGATGCCCCCAGCGAGTACTGCTGCTGGTGGCGACCGGCGCTGGCGCTGGCATTCAGGTACGCATAATCCGTACGCAGGCTACCGTTGCCCCCAACGCTGGCCTCGTGCGGGTTCTCCCGCGGCATGTCGTAGCTGGCGGTCAGGCCATAGCTAAAGGCATTTTTCTCGCCAGCGCTGCCGGTATAGCTGGACTGCAGCTGGCTGCCGTAGTTCTTATCATGGTTAAAGCGGGTAGTCAGGCTGCCCGCCTGCCCGAACGGCAGCGAAAAGGAGACGCCCACCACCTGATTATTGCGGTGATGAATATCCTGACTCTGCTGGGCGTACAGGTAGTAATTGAGCTGGCCATAGCGGTTGGCGTACCCCAGCTGATAGGAGCGCCAGCGGTGGTGGTGGACATCCTCGCTCCAGATTCCGTTAAACGACAGGCTGCCGCTGCCGGCCTGCTGAGACAACGTCGCGCTGTAGCGGGTCATCTCCCGCCAGTCGTTGGGGTAACGGTCGTGCTCCCGGACGGCGTCGCGAATGGAACGATAGTTGCCGTCGTTGCTGTGGCTCATCGAGACCAGCATCCGCGTATCGGACGCGAAGGATTTTGATGCGGATACCCGCCAGCGATACCCCTCCTGCCAGCCGCGTTCCCTGCCCTTCGCCGCAGAACGGGAAAGATCGACCGCCAGCGCCCCCCAGTAGGTATTGAAGGCGCTGCCGACCAGCATCGAGTAATAATCCGTCGTCGCGTTGGCGCCGGTATAGCCGCTGACATAGTCATTGAAGCCGTACTGCGCCGTGGCTTCGCCAAATCCCGGCCGCCCGGCGATCCCGTCCTCATCCAGATAGCCCAGCGACAGGTCATAGTAGACCGCGCCTGCCCGCACCAGGCCAGGCAGCGCGGCGTACGGCACGGTAAAGGTCTCCTGACTGCCGTCCGCCTCATGGATCGTTACCTGTAAATCGCCGCCGGCGTTGGTGGGATAGAGATCGTCAAAGGTGAATTTGCCCGGCGGAACCGTGGCCTCGTACAACAGGGCGCCGTTCTGGGTGACCGTCACGCGGGCATTGGTGCGCGCCACGCCGCTAACCGACGGCGCAAAGCCGCGGCGGGAGCCCGGCAGCATGCGCACATCGGTAGCCAGCCTGCCGCCGATAAAACTGACGCTGTCAAAGAAGGTTCCGTCGGTCCATCCCTGACCCAGCCGTAACGTGGACGCCCAGTTCACTACACTTCTCTCAGCCCAGGTGGCAATGCTATCCCAGTGTGTATTCCCCTCCTGCGCCTGGTAGCTGGACTGGTGATGTAAACGCCAGCCAAAGGCGCGCAGGCTGGCATCCAGCCCGAGATAATGATGGCTGCTGCTATCCCCGTCGACGATGCTCTGATAGCTGTTGGCCTGATAGCGCAGCACTGCGGCGGGCACGCCGCTATCCACCTTCTTCAGGTTCACCGCCCCCCGATAATGGGGTTGCAGTAGCGCCTGGGGCATATTCACCCGCAGGACGTTTTCCCCGCTGTCATACTCCCAGCCGATCGCCTTATTGATCTGCGAAAAGCGCAGGCAGGTGGCCGCCGCCGGCCACTGGGCATCCTTCAGCTGCAGGGCGTCGAACAGCGAGGGCGAGATGCAGGGCTCAAGCTGGCCATCGTGTTCCTGGATAACAAACGTTTCTTCCGCCAGGTCCCGGCCATTCACCGAGAGCGTGCTGCGATACTGTCCGGCGTGCAGCGGATTACCGTATTGATATTTCTGGAGATCAACCTGCGCGGCGCCGTGCAAATGGGCGCGGTTAAAACTAAACGCCTCTGCCGCCCATGCCTCCTGCCAGGGAAGGAGCAGCATCAACCCAAACTTGATCTCCCTGAGTTTCATAATAATGTCCTTACTGAGGATAATTATGATTCACTACCGCGCCGTAATCATTGATGGTGGTGAAGCTGAATTTCTCCGGCAGCGTACGCAGCGCGACCCCTTTAAGCGCGATCTCCAGCGAGGAAAAAGGGGCGACCATGCCAGCGGACTGTTTTTGTCCGTTAAGGGTGATGCTGTCGATGGTGATATAGCGCGATGAGGCATTGCTCACCCGCAGCCCATTGCCCGTGGGAGCCAGCGCCCAGCGCAGGGCATTCTCCGGCGCCATTTTTTCCGCCGCCACGCCTGCCGGACGGTAAAACAGCTTGATACGCGACCGTATCGCGAGCTGGAGGTAATTGATTGCCGTGCCGTTTTTCGGCTCAGGCGGGATGTCCAGCAGATTGAACCAGAACAGCGACTCCCGATCCTGCGGCAGACGGCTGCCATTGAACATCAGGCGCCAACTCTGGCCCTTTCCCGGCTCGATACGCACAATCGGCGGCAGCACAATAAACGGCGCCGAATCTTTTTCCGGTTGATTTTGCACGCGGCCATCGTCGACCCAGACCTGCGTCAGAGAGGGGGTCTCCCCCATATTGGTGGCCCGGACGGCGATCTCTTTTTTGTCGCCGGAAAAAATAATCCGTGTGCCGTCAATAACCATGCTGGCGTCCGCCGAGGGTAAAATGCAGGACAGCAGCCATGCCAGAACCATACGCCGCATATTCACCTCCTCCTTGCCGGGTGGATAAACGGCCCCTGAGCGGGGCCGTGGACAGGGTTTACGGATAGACCACCGTAAAGTTGACGTAGGTAGCGACTTTTCCAGCCGTAGCGGCGTCGGTCGCATAGTAGCGGGCATAGAAAGGCAGCGAGGCGGAACCATCCTGCTCAGCCACCGCCACCGGGATCACGTCCGGGCGAGCAATGGTGCCGTCTGCAGCGACCGCCGGGGTCTCCGCGAGGTTAATCGGCGTAAACCGGGTGTTCAGCAGTTCCACATCGACGTTTTCTGCTTCCGTGCCGTCAGACAGGGTATTTTTTAGTCGGCCCTCCGTGGAAACGTATTGATCTTTCTCGAAGTACACCGAGACATCAGCCCCTGGGGTGCAGCTCGTCAGATCGATGGTGAAGGGAACCACGCCCGCCGTCTCACCCGCGCTGCTGAGCGCTGAACGCTGGACCGTCGGCAGGGTCACCGTCTTGTCTTTATTCACTACCGTACAAGTATTTTCGATGACTTCACCATTAAAGGTGACTTTGCCATCAGCAGCCTGTGCCGCTACCGGAGAAAGCATCATCATCACCACGAAAGATGCCATTCCTCTGCTGTATTTTTTCATATTTACTCCTCATCACCACGCTTATGGAGAATCGTTCAGGAAATACCCCTGGCGTACTTTATACGTACAATTTATTAATGCTCAGTCCATTGGATTAACCTGTTATCTTTTAACCCCTTCCCTGCACTGACATCCTACTCACTTCATTGTTTATTATTCAAATTCGCCACCAGGACCATTTCTACTTTTTATAGAAAAGTCTTAACGCCACTCTGAAAAAGAAATAAAACAAATGCACAATAAAAGCATAACTTATTGTAAATAAATGATAATTTTTATTATATGTTTTCCATAAAATATTCGCAAAATGCGATCTAAATATCTCACCCTCATTATTAACCACCTCCTCCCACGTTCTCCCCCCTCGATTGAAAGCGCAGGGAGTATGTTATTTCAGACGGGTATTCTCTACAGTAAATTGTCGAATCAGGCAGGACAGCATGCACAGCGTATTTATGCCAGGAGGTCATTATGTTGATCTGCATTGCGGATTCAGAATATTTTAATATTGCGCTGAAGGCGTATATTAATGAACCAAACAGCAAGCCTCTGGATATTAAAGAAATGCTCTGTTACCCGTTTAGCGGACAGAGTGAGATGTTCTATACTTTTTTTGCGACCGATGCCGGAGCCCGGTTAAGCACCATCCTTATTGATTACAGCAGCGTCAGCATCGAAGTACTGCAGGTCGCGCTCAGTTTAAAATCGTTTAATCCCCTGATCCGGATCTTTATTTTTGCCAAATCAGGCTACCCGTTGAGCGAGCTCGAAAGCAGCCTCGCCATTGTGCTCGGCGCAGAGTTCATCACCAGTTTTGCCGGGCTCAGTACGGCGCTTGCCCGCGCTCCGCGCTGGACGTCGCCCCCCGCCGACAAGCTCTATATCGCCATACCTGACAGCTATAACCTGACCCGTAAGGAAACTTTTTTAATCAGCCTGTTGATGGGGGGAATGCCGTTGTGTCACGTGGCCAGCACCATGCAGCTCACGATCAAACGGGTCTACTACTACCGTTCACGCGTCCTTAGCAAGCTGGCGGTGAAAAATAACGTGGAACTGATGAACAAAGTTCAGGGGATGGTGTTGCGCCACTACCGACAGGAGACAGGCCATGAAATCGTATCTCTACGCTAAAAATCGCCTTATGTTGATTATCCTGAGCTGGCTAAGCGCAGACGAGGCGTTGCCATCTCGTCACGATTTCCAGCAGACTGAAGCCATCCTCAGCACCCTGCATATACCGTATGTGCTGAAGTCTGACCTTGATCAACTGAGAGCTACGCTACAGCCATTACTCGCCACACCCGGGCCGCAAGCCTGTGAGGTAGGCGCTTTTCTCAGCGCCCTGTTGGCGCTGTATACCCGGTTAACCGAATATACCGCCGTCGAGCACTATCTGCTCTCCCGGCATCTCTAAGTAGCACCCCGCCTGGGCAGGAAGACGCCGCGCGCCTCCTGCCCGTACGCATTACCTTGGGCCAGCAGACTGCTCGCCGCGTCGGGAGACGTAATCCCGATAGCCCTCGCCAACGTAAATCTGCCGTGGCCGGTAGATGGTCAGCGGCGCCTGGTGCATCTCGTTCCAGTGCGCCACCCAACCGACCGTCCGACCGACCGCGGTGACCACCGCAAACATCGACGAAGGCAGATTCATCGCCTTGAGGATCACCGCGGTATAGAAATCCACGCTCGGCGACAGGCCATTGTCCACAAAATAGGGGTCGGTCAGCGCCACGTCCTCAAGGGCCATCGCCACCTGCAGCAAACGGTCGGACATGCCTACCTCCGCCAGTACCCGATGGCTGGTTTCACGCAGGATCCCGGCGCGCGGATCGCGGTGACGGTAGCGCGAGTTGCCAAAACCCAGCCGGCGAAATGCCTGCGGATCGCGCTTCGCCTGGCGCAGAAACGCCGGAACCTGATCGACGCTTTCAATCTCCTCCAGCATTCGCATGCTCGATTCATTGGCGCCACCGTGCATTGGCCCCCACAGCGACGCCAGCCCGGCGGCGACGCAGGCGAATAAATTCGCCCCGGAGGAGCCCGCCGCACGCACCGTGGTGGTCGAGGCGCACTGCCCGTGATCGGCATGGAGCACCAGGATCTGGTTCATCGCCTGCTCGATGACCGGATTCAGAACATATTTCTCCGCCGGGATAGCAAACAGCATCTGCAGGAAATTTCCGGCATAGGAGAGATCGTTGCGCGGATACGCGGCGGGTTGTTCAATGGTGTACTTGTAGCTCATGGCGGCGATAGTGGGCATTTTCGACAGCAGCCGGGTGGCGGCCAGCGCCCGGTGCTGCGGATTTTCCACATCCAGGACATCATGATAGAACGCCGCCAGCGCCCCCACCAGGGCGCACATCAGCGCCATCGGGTGCGAATCGCGACGAAAGCCGCTGCACATGCGGGCTATCTGCTCGTGGACCAGAGTATGGCGGGTGATGGTCTCGCGAAAGGTTTGATAGCTGGCCTCATCCGGCGCGTCACCGTTCAGCATGATGTAGGCCACTTCGAGAAAATCGCACTGGCGAGCCAGCTGATCTACCGGATAGCCGCGGTGCAGCAGCACGCTGTTTTCTGTATCGATCCACGAGATCGCCGACTGGCATCCGGCGGTATTGGCGAAGCCGGGGTCATAGCTGCAGAATCCGGACTGATTTAGCCCGCGCATGTCGACTCCCACCGGCCCCCGCGTTCCCGGCACCTGCGGCAGGGCGATGGGCGGTTGTTGCCCGGCAAAAGAAAGCGTTAACGGTGTAGTGCTCATCCTGTTAGTCCCCCAGCAAGCTTATCAGCGACCTGAAGTCATTCTTCAGGCGGAAAGACCAACATAACCAATGTGATGCCGCTTATTCATTGATGTCATCACTATAACCCTGACAAAGAGGATATTTTACTGGCCTTCACGGGGAAACAGGCCGTCTTTCCCCAGCCCACCGCCGGATAGCGGCACAAATCGCCAAGGATAAAGGCGATCATCGCTGTCAAAATTTACGCTGAGTAAAGAAAGGATGAAGAAGAGCTACCATGAATTTTGTGCTGTCGATGACCCTCATCTGCATTACCATCGCCTGGCTGATGATGAGCCTGCTGCCGGTGTAGATGCACCGCTAACCGCCACGCCAGTGGTCTGGATAACCCCTCCTTCAATTGATTTCCGCCGAGGTCTTCGCCTCTGAGGTTTCACAAGAGCCATATAAGAAGTACTGGTTGCATATCAGGCTGTTGCGTTTTCCCGCCGAGGGGTAGGCTAAAAGCCCACTGTTAAGGAGGTGATATGTCTGGACTGATCAATCCACATGCGGCCCCGGAAGAAGCAGCCTATGCGCTGCTGATTGAGCTCGTTCGCGCCCAGCGCGTGCCGCAATATGAAGGCGAAATTTCCGGCCTGCTGGCGATGTACGACGAAGCTGTTAAACACTTTAAAGAGAAAGAGACCGAGCGTTAGGCGTGGACATCGTGGTGCGAGGAAAGCGTGACGCCTGCGGGAGAGACGCAGGCGTTGGCTGGATAGCAGCTTGCGACATCAGCTGCCGCGGTAGGTAGAGTATCCGTACTGACTGAGCAGCAGCGGGATATGCAGTTTTTGATTTTGCTTTGTAACATTGAAAATAACCGGAACCACCGGGAAGAACGTATTCATGTTTTGGCTTTTAAAATAGTCACCGGTTTTAAACGTCACTTTATAAACCCCCGGCTCCATATTCTCCGCCTGCGGATAGAGCGATTTAATCCGCCCATCGGCATCCGTTTTACCGGTGGCGATATGCTGCCAGCTCTCCCCCTGCTGTTTATCCAGCTCAATCTGCACCCCCGGTGAAGGGAGCCCGGTTTGCTGATTAAGAATGTGTACGCTGAGCGTCCCCTCTGGCGCCGCCAGCGCGCTGAAGCTGAGCAGAGAAATTACGGAGGCGATAACTAATTTCATAATCGTGACCTTATTGGGCAAGTGAAAGTGCCCTAACTATAGTCAGCGCGGCGGGGAAAAAAATTAAACTTTTTGTTATCAGATTGCGGTTATTTGGCGGGGAAAGGCGCAACTGGATGTGCGCTGAAACAGGCCATAAACGGCCTTCTGCACAGGGAAAGTCGGCTAACAGATATGATCTTTTCATCTTGAAAAGCAGACCTTTTCCGGACGGCGGGTAACGAACGTCCGGGACCTGTCGCTGATGCTTATACCGTGAGCCGATCGTTGTCAGAAGAGGGATTGATTGTATATAGACTTTGGATAAATGTTTGACCAGGATGGGCTCATAGCTTGTCACTAATACGCTCAATTTTACAAGGACTAACCCGATGCCATTACCCGATCGTCTGCAACCAGCCAAAGTAAACCGCCAGAAACTGCAACAGCTAGCGGACATGGCCGAAGAGATACTGTCGCAAATTGATAATGGGGCCAAGGAAGAAGATGCCGGATTGAAAATGTTGATAGATAGCTGGAATAGTCAGGTCATTAACCCATATGCATTCTCTGATTTCCGGGACTTCTCTTCATGGACCAGTGCAAAAGACTTCACCCGGATGGCATTTAATCAAGAAAAATATGTGGCGGATTTAACCTGGGATGAGCTGATTCAGATCATCCAGTTTGTGTGTCAGGCCGAAGGTAAGGAATCTGAACAAAGCTACGCGCTGGGAGTGCTGGAGAAAAACTTTGATGCCAATCCATCCGACCTTATCTACTGGCCAGATGAATGGTTTCAGGATAAAGACATGCTTCATGTCGATTTGACGCCTGAAGAAATCGCCGGATACCTGATGGCAAAATCTGGCCGGCGGCTAAGCGATGCGCCGCAGATCGAGCTGAAGTATCCGATACCTTCAAATACGTAAGGTATATCAGCGCTCAGTTTGTAGATGTTGAAAGAATGGGATAGCGGCAAAATCACCGATCACCTGGATTTATATCAGGCGCCGCTACGCTTTCTCCTTGTCGGAGACTGGGCTTAAACTGCCGCTGGTGTGTTCCGCATCACGGCTTAGGCCAGCTACGTCCTGCTTCTGATTCTCCCTGTCGCGAATGATAAGGCTGCCATCAGCCACTGCGGCCTGCGTCGTGCCTTGCGCATGACCGCTGTTGCCGCCACCCGCCAGCAGGGCGCTGGTCATGTTCCCGGCGAACTGAGAGCCAATGCTGCCCCCGGTGCTGATACCGCCGCCCTGATGCTGCGTCTTATAATCCGCCTGGTTGTGGATATCGCTGAAACCCAGCGTGCCGGTATCGAGGCTGTTTTTATCTGCGCTTCCTGTGGCAGCAATCACCCCGCCATTCAGCTGCGTGTGGCTGCCCACAGTGACATCAAAGCCGCCCTGACCGGCAAATATCCCGCTCTGCTCCTGCACCGAAGACCAGTCACTGGTCATTTTGTCGCGACTGGCATTCAGGCTTCCCGACCACGACCCGGCGCCGAAGATGTAACCCAGACCACCGCTGAGGCTGCTCTGCGTGCTGTCGTAATGGTCGCTGTCCCGCAGGCTGGTTATCGTCAGGTCGCGGCCGACATCAGCCGTCACCTGGTGACCGCTGACCTGCGCGCCGGCCAGCGTGGTATCCCGTCCGCTGCTGATGATGACCTGATGGCCGGCATCCACCGTGGTTTCATTCTGCCAGGTGCCGTTACCGCTCTCGTGCCCTTTGCTGCTGCTGGCGTTTGCCGAGATGCTGATACCGGCTCCGCCGGAGCCCACCCCCACGCCGACGCCAATACAAGACTGGTGATTAAACCGATTAAGGGCTGCCGGTTAACAAGAAGATCTCGGTAAGTATGTCCATATCATTTTAATCATCATTTGGCCACGTCATGCCTTCATTAAATTTCTGATACCAATGCTTACGAGAGTAAATATCGTCTCTCTCAAAATGATAGACAAAATTACGTAACTCATCACTCAGCATAAAATCATATTTATATAATGCAATAGATAATTCCCCTTGAATATCATAAAGTCTTTCAAAAAGCATTTGTACGTCATCAAAAGACTTACCTTTCATTTGTTTAATGAGAGTTTGGCACTCCTTTTCATAAAGACACAAAATTCTTTTTATTGAGATAGATATATCTCTATATCGTATCAACTCTTCTTCTAAATCAGACCACATATCCATTTCTTCACCTTACTTTTTCTTAATTGGCTGAATATGACCAATTTGCCCGGTAGTAGGATTATAGATCATTTCTAATCCATTACTTTCATACTTAAAGTACCCCGGAGCCCCTCTTGGATCAGAAGTAACTTTGGGATTGCTATTTAATATCTCTTTGGCTTGCAAGAATGGAGCCGAACGGCCTTGGTACCATAAACGATCATAATAACTTTGACTTATCTTCATGCCGTCAACAGAGTAAAAACCTCCCTCTAATTTTATTGGTTTTCCACCTTTAGAGATCCCCCCACCACCGCCTTTCAGTAACTCACCGTCAGCATCCTCAACCCCGATTTTCAGCATCGGGTTGATATCAAAGATGTTAATTTTGTCTTTCTTACTCAGCGCATTATTCTCAGCCGCGTTCTTCCCGCCCTGCGCGCCCGCCACCGCTGACGCCGTACTGTCGCCGGCCAGTCCGCCTGCCATCCCCGCTGAAATAGTGGCCAGCGTACTGACCGTCTGCTTCTGTGCTTCCGTCAGCGTGGACAAGTCCGTCACGCCCGGATACAGCATACCAGCAATCGCCCTCGCGGCCAGTTCACCTGCTGCCGCGCCTGCTGCGCCCGCCGCGGCACTGTTGCCCTGCAATGCCGCCACCGCACCGCCCAGGATAGCGTGCGCCACCACCGCGGCACCGTCACTCAGCCCTGAACCGTGACCGATAAGATTCGCCAGCTCCGGCGCCGATGCCCCTGCCAGCGCCCCGGCGATATCACCGCCCGCCAGTCCCTGCAGCGCTGCCGTGGCTGCCTGGATACCCCGCTGCAGGTCACTGCCGGTTCCGTATGCAGCCATCGCGGTACGACCCGCCTGGTCCGCAATCTGTTCTGCCGTCGGACTGCTGTTACCCTCTGCCTTCAGCTTCGCTTCCGCCGCCGTCAGGGCTGCAGGGTCTTTTATCGCCTTCTGTTTTGCTATCTCGCCCTGCGCGCGCGCAATATCTGCCGCCTGGCTGCCAATCTCCCCTGTCAGCTGCACTTCCTGCAGGCGCCGCTGCTCCTTCTCCTTGTCAAATATCGGCCCGATACTGCCGCTGGCGTGTTCCGTGTCGCGACTCAGGTCAGCCACGTCCTGCTTCTGGCTGGCCTGGTCACGGATGGTGATAGTGCCCTCGGATACCGCCGACTGCGTCGTACCTTCCGCATGACCGCTGTTGCCGCCACCCGCCAGCAGGGCGCTGGTCATGTTCCCGGCGAACTGAGAGCCAATGCTGCCCCCGGTGCTGATACCGCCGCCCTGATGCTGCGTCTTATAATCCGCCTGGTTGTGGATATCGCTGAAACCCAGCGTGCCGGTATCGAGGCTGTTTTTATCTGCGCTTCCTGTGGCAGCAATCACCCCGCCATTCAGCTGCGTGTGGCTGCCTACAGTGACATCAAAGCCGCCCTGACCGGCAAATATCCCGCTCTGCTCCTGCACCGAAGACCAGTCACTGGTCATTTTGTCACGACTGGCATTCAGGCTTCCCGACCACGACCCGGCGCCGAAGGTGTAACCCAGGCCACCGCTGAGGCTGCTCTGTGTGCTGTCGTAATGGTCGCTGTCCCGCAGGCTGGTTATCGTCAGGTTGCGGCCGACATCAGCCGTCACCTGGTGACCGCTGACCTGCGCGCCGGCCAGCGTGGTATCCCGTCCGCTACTGATGATGACCTGATGACCGGCATCCACCGTGGTTGCATTCTGCCTGGTGCCGTTGCCGCTCTCATGCCCTTTGCTGCTGCTGGCGTTTGCCGAGATGCTGATACCGGCTCCGCCGGAGCCCACCCCCACGCCGACGCCAATACTGCCGCCGCTGCTTTTGTTGCTGCCGGTAGTCTGCTGTGTGTCCTGTGACGCTGTCAGGTTCACATCCCTGAGCGCATCCAGCGTGACATCCTTACCGGCTTTCATCTGGCCGCCCGCGACCGTGATGTCGCCGCCCGTTGCCGTAACAGCGAGGTTATTTCCGGCATTCAGGGTGCTGCCGCTGGTCGTCACCTGCTCCGAATGTGACCGGGAGGAAGAGGACTGCGAACCCAGCGACGCGCTGATATCAATCGTATTGTTATTGTCTTTATCGCTGCCGCCTCTGGCCCCATCCAGCGCGACGGCCTGGGCGGCCTGGATACCGGAAAGCGCCGCTTTTGTTCCCTGAAGCGCACTCAGGCGGCCATCACTGACCTCTTTCGCCTTCTGCGCGGCGGAAACCGTATTGTTCACCGCACCGCCTGCGCTGCCTGACAGGGCCACCGTCAGCCCGCTGGATTTCTGCTCAAACTTCTCGTCGACCGTCCGGGTGTCGTGCCCGGGGTCAATCACCACGCTGTCGCCGGTGATGCGGATATCCCGGCCCGCAACCACATCTGAACCACCGATATGCGCCTGCTTACCGGCAGAAATCACCACGCTACCGCCCGTACTTCCCGTCGTGGAAGCACTCTGGCTCTGGGTGGTGCCCGCTTCACGCAGCTCGTGCGTGGTTTTACTGCTGCCGATAGAGAATCCGATCCCCCCGGTTCCCGTCAGGCCGGATTTTTTCTCTTCTTTAAATCGCCAGGCGGTATCGGTATTGGTCGCCGCCGTGATCTCGACATTATTACCTGCGTGGAGCTGAACATCACCCTCAGCCACCACCGCCGAGCCCTGCAGCAGAAGATTATTCTCTGCCAACACCTGAACCTGATCTCCGCTTAACAGCGTACCGGCTTCACGGGTGGCGCTCTCCTCTTCGATGGTATGCGTGGTTTTCTTACTCAGGAACCCCTTTTTGGTCTTCGTCTCTTCCTTGTAGTGGTAATCACTTTCCGTCGCCGTGGTCAGGTTCACATCGCGGCCCGCCGCCAGGCCGATATTCCCGCTGGCAGTCACCTGCGCCGCTTCGGCGTTGACGTCGCGTCCAGCAATAATCGTAGTACTGCCGCCGCTGGCAATGTCGGTACCCTGCTGGCGCACGGATTCATCGATAACGGTTTTCTTACCGCTATGACTGCTACTGCCTGCGGTGGTGGCTTCCGCCCGCAGATTCACATCGCGTCCGGCCTGAATACCAACATTCCCTTCCGCTGCGATGCCCGCCGCCTGGCTGGTCACATCCCGCCCGGCCACCAGCGTTACCTTGTCGCCTGCGGTCACCGTGCTACGCTCTGCGCCGCTCTGATGGCTTTCGCTGCCGCCCGTGCGGCTGCTCTGTTCGTTACCCGCCGCGTTCAGGTTCAGGTCATTGGCCGCCACCAACTGCGCGGTGTGACCCGCATTGATGGCACTGGCCGTCACGTTCAGATCGTTGCCCGCCCGCATTATCGCGTTACCGCCCGCCGTAATGCTGCTGCTCTGATACGTTGTGGATGAGGAACGACTGTGTTTCTGGCCCCAGAAGCCAGACTGGCTGCGACTCTCGGTGAACTGGTTGGCGGCAATATTGATGTTACTCCCGGCTTCCATCACCAGATCGCCGCCGGCGCTCACCGTCGCTCCGGTTATGTTGATCGTGTTCGCCGCGGCCATATACAGGCCGTCGCTGGCAGTAATGGCAGCCGTTTGCTCGCTATCGGTACCACTGAACTGGATATTGCCCCAGCGGCTGTCATCGCCAACACGCCACTGCTCAGTGCGGGTGACGTTATTGATGCTACCGCCGGTGCTTACCAGCTGCAGCGTTTTCGCCGATATCGTCGAACCAATGTTATTGATATCGCCCGACGCGCTCAGGTCAAGACGGCCATCCGCGCGGATAAGTCCGGCGTTAAGGTTGCTGAAGCTATTACTGCTGTCAATGGCAAGGCCGTCTCGCGCCAGCAACGTACTGCCGCTGTTGCTGATATTGCCCCCTGCCAGTTGCACGGTATTGCCGCTGATTACGCTACCGTTCCGGACGCTAACGTCCTTCGGCGACAGGTAAACTTTCGGCACCATCACGGTCCGACCATTAAGCGTTGCGGGCTCCCACCACAGAATGCTGCGATTGAGCGCCGCCACCTGTGCGGCGGTGAGCGCCACGCCAAACGTCAGGCCAAGCAAGGTCTGCACGTCGGCCGCGTTGTCCATCAGATAACGCATCTGATCGAGATCAGAGCCGAGGCCATCAAGATAGCGTGACCCGGTCTGGTTCAGCACCACGTTGCTGACATACCGAGTATCAAACGCCGCATCGCCCAGAAAACGATAATCGCTGTCAGGGTTAAGCCCCAGGCGATCCAGCATATATGACGAGCCAAGGAACGAGTCGCCATCGGTGTACTGGCTGCCCGTCTCGCGTGGCGCGCTGGCTGGATTCATGCCAGCCAGCTTATACAGATCGCCAAACAGCGACGGATCGAGCTGGCCCAGGCCATTGAGCTTCGGATTGACCGTGATCAGATATGGGCTGTCCGGATCGTCGGACGTGACAAAATAGCCGTTGATGCCGGACGGCAGTGGATAGTTATCGCCCAGCGGTTCCTGAACGAGCGCCGTACCGTTGCCGATGGTCTGGCTGCCGCTACCGGTTGTGTCGTTCCAGTCCGGGCGAGTCATCGCGGCGGTATCAGCCCCGGCGAGGGACTGCAGACTCTCACTGTCGTCAGTGAGTTGCGCTGAAGATGTGTTCAGGTCAGGCGCGACAAGCGTGTTGCTTATTTTATCCGCATTAGCGATGCTGTTGGTGTTGCTGATGTCGCTGGCGAAACTGGCGCTGACGTTGCCGCCAGCCTGGATCACCGAACGGTAAATTTCTCCCTGTTCGGCCGTGGATTCATGCCCGGCCAGGGTAAAACCAATGGTAGAGCGTTCGGACTGCGCATCCTCATAGTTATTGTCATCCGTGGGATAAGGCGCCCCCGGCGCAACGGCGTAGCCGGCGCCCTTGCCAAAGCCAATGTTGTAGCCATAGCGGTGCGGGTCGTACTGATAGATATACCAGTCAGTGACGGTACCGGCCTGCCAGCTCTGATTGTTGAGCGTATTTCCCGTTAACGCGATATCGCTATTTGCCAGAATATGGCTGGCAACGTTCTCCAGCGTGCTGGCGCTAATATGTAGATTTTTCCCCGCGGCAAGGCGTGCTGCCCCGCCCCGGCTGGTGACCTCCGTCCGCGTCTGGCTGCCGATAAACTTCTGCTGTGCTGATTCGGCGTACATTGCATAATAGAGCTGGTTCCAGTTGTGATAGCTGCAGGCGCCATGACCGTTACATGCCCCTGACTCGCTTGACGCCAAATAGCTGCTCAGGCCGTACGTCCCGTCAGCCAGCTGGCTGATATCGACATCGATTATCGCCTCTCCGAGACCCGGAATGGCCTGCTCGCCGCTAGTCTGCGAGACCTTCACTTCCAGCCCTTCACGCTGATTGAGCAAGTACCCGGTGCTGATGGTCATGTCACCCTGCGTGGTTTCAATCGTTCCAGAGGTGTTAATCACTTCAGTGTTGGCATCACCGCTGGCGTTTTTTTGCATCACCAGGTCATTACCCGCCAGTATGTCGCCGCGCAGGTTATGAATGCGGTTGGCAAACAGCGAGAGATTATGGCCCGCATACAGTAAGGCGGTGTTGAGGATCGTTCCGGTGGCCGTTAACACCAGGTTTCCCGCCGTACCGGTAAAGCCATCAAGCGTGATATGGCCAAGGCTGGTCAGGCTCACGTCCCCACCCGCCTGCAGAGAACCTTCCCCATTCATCGCAATCTGTTGCCCGGTCAATGCCGTATTGCCGTTGCCAGCTACCAGTTGACCGTTATTGATGAGCTGCCCGGCGGCGGTCAGCGTTACGCCATTGCCCTGTAAGGCGCCAGCGTTGGTGATATCGCTCTGGCTGCTGATGACAAGCTGTTTGTTTGCGGCCACAGTTCCCTGAGCGATCCAGCTGTTGACCAGCGCCAGCGTCAGATTACCCAGGGCAACTATCTGACCCGCGCCGCTGAGGGAGGCGACGTTCGCCAGAAGATCGCCGCCGCTGAAGAGTTTGCCCGCGTCGTTGTTTACGCTGTCGCTGTAAAGCAACAGGTTCTGCTTGCCGAACAAGGTGCCGCTGTTGGCCAGTGTCCGGGTGTCGACACTTAACTGTACGGCCTGAACGGTGCCGCTGTTTAATAGCGTGCTCCCCGTCAGCGTGGCCTGATTTGCCGCCAGCATCGTGCCTGCGTTGGCGATCTTCGCCGCGTCCAGAAGGAGATGGGTTGCCTGCAGCCAGCCGCTGCCGCTGTAGTCTGGAGTGGAAAGCGTCAGGTCTCCGCCAGAGACAATGTTGCCGGCATTGCGGGCATATAAGGTACTGTTGAGGCTGGTTGCGCCATGGCTTTGGATCGTGCCGTGATTGCTGAGCGCAGACGCCCTCAGCGTCAGCTCCCCCTGACTGAGGATGGCCCCGTTGGCCTGGTTGTTGAGCGCTTTTATCAAGTTCAGCGTCAGATTACTGTCACCCTGCAGGCGTCCGCTGTTGCTGAGCGAAGCCACGCTAATCTGCGTATTCGCCCCCTGCAACTGACCGCTGTTGTTCAGGTCTTGCGCATGGAGGACAAGCGATCCTCCGGTCAGCAATTTGCCCTGCTGCTGCAGATCGCCATTCAGCAATACGTCGAGATGGCTTACCCCGCTAATCTCTCCGCTGTTGCTCAGCGAGTCGCCTTCCATCGTCAGCGTGCTGGCGCTCACCAGCCCCTCATTGCTGAGCGCGTGGCCGCTGATATGGACATCCCTCAGGGCAGTCATTTTACTGCCGTTAATCGCCTGCAGATCGCCGCTGAGCGTTAACGCCAGATCGACCGCGCTCTGGATCGCGCCGCTATTACTGAGGTCCGCGCCCTCAATAACGATGGTTTTCCCCTGCACCCGTCCGTGGTTAGCGATATCGCCAGCGGAGAGTGTCAGGTCGCCCTGGCTTAGCAGATCGCCGCGGTTATCCACGGTTCCGTTGCTGCTAAGCGTGAGCGCATCAAGCCCGATAACGGTCCCTTGATTGTCGATCGTCTCCTGCGTCAGTGCGATCCGGTTTGCCTGCAGCGAACCATTGTTGTTGAACAGGACACCCGTGAACGACATATCGCCGGCGGCAAGGAGCTTGCCGCTGTTTGTCAGGGAGGAGGTTCGCAGGACAAAATCTCGCTGGCTCATGATGTCGCCATCATTGCGCAATGCGCCGCTGACGGTGGTATCCAGATTGCCTGTCGCCAGGAGAGAACCACTTTGCCGCCAGTCCTGCGCATTAATACGCAGTTGCTGCCCTTGTATGGCGCCTGCGGCGTTTAGCGTCGTCGCGGTGAGCGACATATCCCCTGCGGTCAGCCAACGTCCTGTGGCCCCCTGAGCCAGCGAATCGCCGGTGAGCGTGAGTGCCTGATTACCCTGAAGCAGACCGTCATCGGATAAAGTGACGGTTTTAACCGTTAACGTATCGGCGATGATGGTACCTGGATTGATCAGGGTCGTGCTGGCCAGGGTGAGCGCGTGATCGCTGGTGATAAGCCCGCGATTGCGGATATCCGGGATAGCGAGCGTCAGATTTGCCGCGCTATAGAGCGTACCGTCCTGCTGGTTATTCAACGTTTGGCTGGTAACAGAAAGTTGAGCCTCGCCCTGTAGCAAGCCATTGTTGGTGAGAGACTGCGATTGCGTGGTCAGCCTGGAGGCGATGGCCACACCGCTATTGCTGAGTTGCGGGGCTTGCAATGACAGGGTATCAGCACTGCTTTTACCACTGTGGGTCAGTTTTTCGCTGGCGCGCACGGTGAGAGCGGATTTCGCCGCCTGAGTCCCTTTTAAATCAACCTGTTTCGCCGCAATATGCAGGTGTTTTCCCTGGATTTGCGATGCCGCGCTGGTGGCGATTGTCTCCCCCGATACCGTGATATCGCCGGTGGCGTTTATCGCGCCATTCAACGTCTGGCGGGCGGCATCAAGGGAGATAGCGTTGCCAGCGATCAAGGCGCCATGATGGGCCAGCGTCTTCGCGGTCACCGAAAGCTCGTCAGTGGCCGTCATTCTTCCCTCATTCGTCACGCTGTCGCCAGCCCGCAGCGCGATCTGGCGACCCGCATCGATTTGACTGTCGCTATCCTGGCGGATGGCGCTGGCCGTCAATGAGACATCCCGTCCGGCGGTCAGTTTTTCACTGCTTTGCGTGATTGAACCGCCCGCAGTCAGCCGCAGATCGGTATCGCTGGTCAGGGACCCTTTGCTCAATACCAGATCGCTCTGACTATGCAATGTGATTGCGCCCCCGGCCTTGTGATCGCCGGTAAGCGTAATATGCTGGCCGCGAGCGGCGATCCCGCCGCTGGCCAGTGAGTGACGCAAAGCAAGCCTGCCATTCGCTTCAAGGGTGATATCGCCCTGACGCGCGTTCAGGTCGCCGAGGTTCACCCCCACGCCGTTTTCGCTCGACACCAGACGAATACGATTGGCGTACATACCGCCCAGCGCCCCGGTATCCACCGCCAGCGTCGGGGGCTGACCTTCTCCGCTCATCGGGGTGACAGTGCCATGGCTATCCACCCGGTTAGCCCCGGCAATCACCGATAAGTCCCGGGCATGAACCGCCGCATTCACTTCCGTCGCTCGGGAGATAATCGACAACGCATCGCTGCCGCTGGCGTCAATGCCTTTGCCTTCAATGGAGATGGTTCCCTTCGCGACCTCCAGCGCCTGCAAATTCCCCGCCTCATCAAACACGGGTTTGCCAGTGGTCAAGGTTGCCTGGGGAGTGTTAATAAAGCCGCAGCCGTTACAGGTGATGCCATAGGGGTTGGCGACCATCACGTTCGCCGCCTTGCCTGCGACTTCGGTGTACCCGTTCAACTGCGATCGGTGACCACCGGTCACTTCGTTAATGATGCCCTTCGCTTCCCTCCCGGCCTGCAGATTCGGGTTGTTCTGGATAAACCCACCGAGCTGGGTCTGGTTCAGCTTCCCGGTCGCATTGTTGAGGATTAAACCCTCCTGGCCAACGTGGTAATCCTTAAACTGGTTATGCGAGATCCCGCTGCCGTTCGGGGTGGCAATATTAACGACCGGCACACCATTTGCGGCACTATCCACACCGGTTGCGCCCTCGGGATTGATCGCTGCGCCAATGGCCGGCAGGAGCGGCTGCCCGGCCAGCAGGAGGCTAATCAGGTAACTTAGCAGACGCGATGACAGGCGAATGGGAGGCTGATGCATGACGATAATCCTTTAAAATGCCACGGCAACGCGGTAGTAGATATTGAGGCGATCGGGACCAAGCCAGTCCGGATACGCCAGCGGACCGGCCACGGTAAAAGAGGTGGATAACCAGCGATTCGTCGTGGTGAACCCTACCGCTGCGCCCCACAAGGTTCCGGCGGCCCGGGGATCGAGTCGGTCAGCATGCAACCAGCCGCCATCCAGTGCGGCCAGAGCGCCGACCTGCCCAATGGCGGGGAGCGTAAAAAGCGCGTAGTTCAGTTCATTACGCCAGTAACCGCCATTGTCCCCTGAAATGTACTGTTCTTTAAAACCACGTACTGAGCTTTCCCCGCCTAAGGTCAGGCGCTCGCTGCCATATAAGCGGTCCGGAGACCACTGGCCGTAAAGGCTGCTAAGCCACCAGAGATCGTTGAGCAACGGGCGCTGAAAGCTGGCGCTCAGACTCCATTTTCTGAATTCCGCTTTTGGCAAATCGCCCGGTTTATTACCGTCACTTTCGGCACCAAACCACGGCATTCCGCGGGAAAACGTGGGGTTGAAGGTGGCAATCCCGGCAAACATTTTTTGCGTGTGGTTGAGGTCAAACAGCAGTGTCGTCAACTTACGGCTACTGCTTTGCAGCAAAACATCGTCGAGATAATTGTGGTTGGTCCGATAACTCAGTCCGGCGGAGAGACCCGTTTTCAGGTCGCCATTGCGAAAGAGAACCTGTGAGAAGTTTAGCCGGTGGGTTTCGGTGTCACCGCTGGAACGCCAGATCCAGCCGTGGTTATCGAGTGTACTCAGGTAATTATTCCAGCTGTAGCTGTAGTCAAACAGCGTATAACCGTAAGGAATGCTGACCCCTGCGGCAATATTCTGCGCGTCTTTGGCATTCGAAAACGCGCTGCTGCGCCCGCCGCTGACAAACCAGCGATCGGCCAGCCCTAAAAGATTGTTGCCTGTTAAACCCGCGTTGATTTGTCCGCTACCTGTACTCTTCTGGCCGCTGTTGTCGACGCTCATCGACAACAAAAGTGGGCGCTCCGCTGTCGCCGTCAGGTTAACGATGGAGCCGCCAGGTTTTTCGCCCGGCTGGATTTCAATTTGCACAGGCGTCGCGCGCGTGCGGTTAATCTGCTCCATCCCCTGTTCGATATCACGCAGGTTAAGAATATGGCCTTCCAGCCCTGGAAACGCCATTGTTAACTCACGTTTAGCCGCCCCTTCCATGGTGATTTTTTCGAGCTTTCCTTCAAGAATAGTCAGATGTAATACCCCGGAACGTAAATCCTGCTCGGTCAGAAAAGCGCGGCTGGTAATATATCCCCGACTGATATACCAGTCGGAAATAATATTTACGAGTTTAGTAATACGCGCAATATCCATGCACTGCCCAAGCCAGGGCTGGACTATTTTTTGCTGCTGACGCGGATCAATAAGCGTCGCGCCATCTAACGCGATGCGATGGATAGAAAAACAGGGACCATCAGAGGCTTCAGCCTGCGCAGGCATCGCCGCGTGAAGGCTTGGCGTGGCGCGCTCCAGCGATTCACGTTGCTGCTGGTTCTGACGCAGTAATTGTTGCTGCTGTTGCTCAACGCTGTCGCGATCGGCTGGCGATAAAAAAGCGGCGTAGGTGGTCAGACTCAGCGTCATTAGTCCCAGAGCCAAATACAGAGATTTCATCCGTGTTCTCGTTATTACTTAACGTGCAGTGCAAAAACATATTCCATTATATGTTGCGCGGATTTAAGCATGAAACTTACGGTATGTGAACATGAAATAATGAATGAGGATCGTTTTTAGGATAATGACTTTTGCGCAGCAAAATAGACGGCAGGGGCAAATAACGAATGTATTAACACGTAGTTGAAATATGTTTTTCAACCGCAATAGCACAGCCAGGTTACAGGATAGGGAAAATGGTGTCCGGTACGAAAAAGCAGCAAGAGGATAAGAAGCTGATATTGAATGGCACGCCCTACAGGATTCGAACCTGTGACCTACGGCTTAGAAGTTCCTAGAACTACCTAGCATTTCATTAACTTACCGCATCATGCCTGCGCTCACACGTCCCATGATGTAAAAAGTTAGAAAGAGATGAAAACAGTTGAAAAACTGTCCCTGTCCCAAATTCGTCCCACGAAGTTAAACCGCTACGCTGTCACTTCTCACATCGATGATGGTGTGCGTCACCACGCCGGCAACGGTAACATCATCCAGAGCCTCTCCCTCGATCGCCTCCCCATCTTCAGTAATCAAAGACGACCCCATTACCTTTGCTATTTCAGTACGGCCATCATAGTTAATCATGACCTGGCTTCCCTGCCTGGGTTTCAGAGAGACATCAACCACGACATAACCACCACCGGTTTCAAACAACAATGTGTTTGGTCCGACATTGCATATCGAGTTAACGGTCAGGCGCTGTTCGGTATAGTCCGTTGCCGGAGACGTAAATCCCATCAGAGCACCCTCCCCATATTCGCCAGCATCCACAGCCGGTTTTCGCTATGGTCAGGCGTTTTGTCGACGAAATAGCTTTGCTCTCTCGATATCCACGCATTTGCCTCAGAGCCGGTAAAGTGCAGCCCGCGCCGGCGCAGCGCTGCCACAAAATCCTTTGTATGCAGGTACTGGTAGCCTTTGGAGTTGCGCAATACCGACTCGCGGAAAGCCTGGTTGATATCTGACTGACGGTGCATGTCTGCCTCCGATTGACACTGTTTTTATATACAGTAGTTTTATCGATTTTACACGTCAAGCGAAACGGATTTTAAGGGTCGACTTTATTCATTAGCTCCCACTGATCTTGGGCGCTCTGGATAGCAGCTTCGGCACTTAGTGTTGGCTCTGAGAAGCGCCTGGTTCCCACTCCACATCCAGAGCACTCAACATAGTAAACATAAAAGCTGATCACCCCGTCAGTTTCTGGCTTTGTCATCACCATAGGCTCGGATTGACATAATCTACAAACTGTCATTGCTTCCTCACAGGATATCTGGCAACGCGTTATTTATTGAATGAATGGTTGTTATTCCATCAACTACAGCGCCAGAATCTCTCCTTACGCCAACGCCTCCGCCGTTTTCTACAGTCACAGAACCTGTAACAGTACCAACTGAGTTATTAAGCCATGCACAACCTCCCTGGTTTGCAATGGTGCCTGCGGTGTTACCGAGTCGCATATTTCCATTCATTATCACTGGGCCGTATTGAGTGTCACCATGAATATCACACCTGGCAGTGTCAATAACAACCATGCCACCACTTACATTATAATTAAATGTACCACCATTTAATATCATTGTAGTTGTCTCATGGTTGGATGCTCCTTGAGCTGACTGCCCTGCTTTATCTCCATTATAGCTTCCATCGCAACCATTGATTATCATAACCCCGGCGCCACCAGTCGGTGCATGCTGGTTAAAACCGTCGTTTGATATTCTCCATGCCTTTACGTTATTGCAGATAATCAGTTCATTTCTTCCGGTTCCGCCAACCCCACCATTTGCACAATAAGAAACAGTTGAGTTATTTACAGTTAAATAACCAGTTCCTGCTGGTTGAGTAGATTGCCCACAAGAGATACCGTTAATCATGCAATATCTTGCAACACAATCATTTACTGTTAATAATCCAAAACCTATGGTGCCAACACCAAAGTTACGACGAGAAACTTCAATTATATGTGAGTTTGGGTTAGAGTTGTCAGGCATTCTGACGTATATAACTCCACTTGAGTATCCATACTCTCCAGGGGATGGGGTTGTTGGAGTAGTGGTGTTCTGGACGAGTTTATAAAAAAAACTTCTGTCGCCAATCGTTTCTGTCATGGTAGTCGCAACGACCTGCATAACAGATGTGTACCCAAGTGTTTTGCTGTAAACAGAACCACTTAGAGCCCAACCAGATGTATGCTGTTCAGAACCGAATGTGTACCATGGCGCGCCATCAACACCAGACAATGTCACATTCATGGAGGTATCGAATATAACCTCCTGCCGTAATGGGGAGCTTTCTGGTGCTATTATTTTTATTTCATAATCAGGCAGCCCAGCACATAACCCAAGCGCTAACGACAATGTGTTTACAGGATTATCTATTGAGCCAGTTCCGGTAGCGCTACCACTCACGGTATTCACATATAATGGATTTGGAGGATAATTTCTTAGCACCCCTGGAGTTGGAACCCCAAGGCGCCACCATTGCGGAACGCTCATTTATGCCACCTTGGTTAACCTTATCGCCAAAATAACCATGGCTGTTGCAAGCGTATCGCTTGCGGAAGAACCATTCCTGCCAACACGTATAGTTGTGTGTCTTGTTGGGTCAACGGTTAAATCAAGTGCGATTTGTGTTTCTATTCCAATATATGGTGTTGCGTTTGCTGCAGCGACAATTCCTCCACCCGCTGGAGTTTGGTTAAATGACTCACCTGCCGACCATTTGTGTATTAATCCTGAGAAACTAACATTCCCGGTATTTGCCACAAGGTTAGACCATATGAATGAAATTCTCATTTTAGCCCAGTGAGACGGTAGGTCTATCATTTTACTAACTGAAGCATCAGCTCCGTGTGTAAATTGCCATCCCGCCAATCTGCTCGCAATCATCCCAAAACTTGCACTACCAATCGCAAGGCTAAAATCACTTGCTGGGATCAATATAGATGTAATTGCATTTACCGGGTCTGCGGTAATTGCATCGACAGAAGTTTGTAACTCTGTAAATTGAGTATTAGTTGGCAGTGTTGCAGCTATGGCAGCCACCTCGCTTGCACTTTCTGCAGCAATCTCCGCATCAGCAGAACTTGAAATTGCAGATAGTGAAGCTGAATCAGCAGATGTCTTTGAGTTTTCAGCTGAAGTAGCAGATTCGCTTGCAGATGCCTTGGCAGCATCTGCGTATCCAGAGGCATCCTGTGATTGGTCTGCGTATATTTTAGCCTGCGCGGCAGCCACCTGGGCCTGCGTTGCAAATAGCTTCGCATTGGCAGTATCTGTGTTTGCCATTTTTTGTCCCGAATAAATAGATGGGTAATTGTTGTTCGCGCGTAAATGGCGAGGAAATTGAAAATCTGAAGGGGTTTTAGTATTCGATCAGGACGATGCCGTTTGCGCCTGCACCAGATGAATACGCAGTGCTGCTGAAACCGGTGTCGTACGCACCGCCGCCGCCAGAACCGTTTGATGTTCCAGCAATGCCGCCTGCTGCGCCATTTCGGCCGCCGCCGCCCCAGTAAGAAGCGCCACCGGCACCAGTCAGCATGTAGACACCTGACTGTCCGTCCAGCCCGGTGCCGCCTTTGATATTGATGTCACCACCAGAAGCCACACCTCCATCGCCGCCAGCTGAGTTAACAATACTGGCCTTACTGGCTCCTTTGCCGCCTCGTCCAAACAGCAATCCAGCAAATGATGAATCGCCACCGTCATTACCTGGTGTTGCGCCAGAAACTGACAATCCGCCACGGCCAACCACAACTGAATAAGTCACGCCGGGTACGACAGATACCCATCCTATGGCTGTACCTCCAGCGCCACCGCCACCGCCACTGTAAGATTCGTTTACTGACGAAGCCTGGCATCCGCTTCCTGAGCCACCTGCGCCAGTAACGGTTGCTTTTACTAAAGTTACGCCTGCTGGAGCAGTGAATGAGAAGGTGCCATTTGAAGCGAAAATAGCCTTTCCGTGTACGTCCTGGAGTGATGTGATATTGGTGCCGTCACCATGCACGCCGATTACCGTTCCGGGCTTCGAGATGACTGTTGTCCCGCCGCTGGCAGTCGTAGAAATAACCACGTAAAAACTTGATCCGGTGCAGTTGTTCTCAATCGTCCAGTCCTTCACAAATGGCGGAAGGTAGAGGTAACGGTTACCAGTCAGCGCGCCGGAAAGAATCAAGCGTGGATTTGCCGCTGCGATATTTGAGACAGTGACGTTGGCAGAGCTAATGCTGACTGCGGCTGAGCCACATCCCCATGCAGGGATCCACCCGGTAGATGAGCCGGTCGTGCCTTCAGGGTTTGTGGTATTCGCGTTGGTCTGGTTCAACCACAGCACGCCATAATCGCTGGAAGGCAGAATTGCACCCTTTGGATAACCTGAAATGGCTGCAGCGAATGTGCTGTTGAACGGGTATCCCATGCCGGCATCATTCCACTGCTGCTTGATGGTGACCGAATACAGGATGCCGTTCATGTCTTTCCCGTCGGGAGGGATGCCGCCGGCGCTGATGGCCGTCATGGTTAACGGAGGAAAACCAGAATCAAAAGTGGCTTCACCATTCCCAAGCGTTGTAGTTGATGAGTCTGTTGGGATGGGGTTTTTGTTGCCATTAACGCTGAACGCTTTGGTATAGCGATCTGGAATATCAGAAGAATTCATGATGAACTGGATACCTGTATTATGTTTACGGTAACTCCCGCCGGCGCAGGCAAGGCGCCCGAACTCTGAACTATCGCCAGCTCTACCGTGCTTAGCTCAAACTCAAACACGTAACTCATGGTCATATCGCCATCGTTTCGCACGTAGCAGACGCCGCTTTCACCAAACATGAACATCAGCATTCTGTTCATTGCCGGGATTGTGCAGTTGGAGATGTTTGCCATCGCCTTGCACATAATGAGTTTTCGGTAGGCGTCATCGGTTAACGTCACGGTTGAAGTAACGTTCGAGCCCCTGAGGTAAAACGGAGCCTGATTGAACGGCTGTGGGTCATCTACTACCGGAGGGTGGCTAAGAGCCTGCTTAAAACCGAGATAGACTTTGTTTTCTGTTACGGTCAGTGTTCTGTCTATTACGACAATTTTCCCCCATACATTCAGGCCGTAAGTGGTCGCTGTTTGTATGTTCCAGACCAGGTCATAGAAGTCTTCGATGAATTTGTCGGGGCCGACGGACTGGTTGAATGTTTCGATGAGGGAAAGGAGTTTTTCTGAATTGACGTACTGCCTCATTATCGCAGCAGCGTAACTTTCCATAATTACTCCCGTCTAAATGCATACGTTGTAATGCCGTCTCGGCCGATTTCTGACTCGGTATTTACCGATTCGACGAGCACAAAGCCGTTATCCATAAACCAGCGGATCAGACCGTCATTGGTGAAATAGAAAATGTGCTCATCCTTGCGGAAGTGCCGGCTTCTGAGAATGTGTTCTGCACTGTCGAAGACGGGGATGGATACGAAAACCCATTTATTGGCGCAGGCGATCGCCTTATCTGGCTCATCGATATGCTCAAGCACATCCCAGAACGTCAGCGCGTCACACCCTTGTTTGTAGAAATCCAGATATCTGCCTTCAGCCTCAAGCCAGTCAATGCCGGCCTGGTTAACATCAAAGCCGCTGCAGTCACATGCTTCAACAAACTGGCCGCAGCCAATGCCAACGTCGCATACATCGCCCTGGTGATGCTTACGGACAAAGTTCACCCTGAAGTCTGTCAACTGACGGCCCATTTCCGTGTCGGCCATTACTTTGTATTTCTCAAAGTACCGCTCGTCATAAGGACGATTTTTCGGCACAGGGAAGTATCCGAACCCCAACTCAGGAAAGAAGCTAAGTTCTGACTGAATAATTTCAGAGATTTTTCTCATGCATCCACCGGGACAGCTTTTCAGGTAGGTCGGAAATGTGCTTGTTGCAGTTGTGTTTCATCTGCTGGCACATGCAGTAATCGTCGGGATAAAGGAACAGGCAACGGGATAAATCCATAAGCCGGCCGTCAGTTATTTTTGTGTGGTGATTGCACCCGCCACAGCCACCACCGAGAAAAACGGTGTGCCTGCGATATGCAAAAGCCATCTGTGAAATCAGTCCACTGCCCGTCACAACAACATCGGAGCGCTCTACCAGGGCCATTAATTCGGTTAACCTCAGTTGGCCGCCATGGAGCTTCAGATGAGAAAATGGCTCGTTATCGGGGATCCACTCAACGCCTGGCTGTAAGTCCGCCACGCTGATACAGAAATAACCTAGTTGGGCAAGATATCTGGAGGCCTGGTCAACGTGTCCGTTTAACGGACCTCTGGCGGCGTTGTGCCACTCTCGACGCTCTGTGGTTGGCCTGATGAGGGCTACCTTCTTATTGGTCGGAATGCCGATGTCAGGAAGCGTGAATGATGGAAGGTCTAATCTAATTGGCTCGATGCCAAACTGCCGCCTGCCGGCGTCAAAGACACTTCCTCGACTCAGCTCAACAGTGCCGTAGAAGATTTTCTTCCGGATAATCAGGTGATCTTCAGGAAGCGCTTCCCACGCAACTCCAGATGCTTCTTCGTTGCGATGCTGTGTACGCAGTGATGTGCCTGATTTGACGAAATGAAGCCCGGGTATGTCGATGTAGATTTCCGGGGTGGCCGTTTTAATCCAGACCTCATTCCCTTTCTCGACCATCTTTTTGACAAATGGTCGCTGCATGATGTTGTCACCAATGCCGAGCATCCCGTCTATAAAAAACTTTTGCATAGTTCTTCTTCTAAATTTCCAACCTGAAACATATCCAGTTCGGTATGCCTTGAGCAGTTGATGATGTTCCCCTCGCCTACTACAGGCAGAACCTGACGAAACTCTCCACGCCAGCGCTTAAGGCTATCTTCATCAGGATTACGCAACCCTCTTCCATGCTTCCCATGCCAGTGAATGCCGGCCTTTAGAGAGCAGTCGTAACCGAGAAGGATTATCCGTTTCGCGCCCAGATG
The DNA here is from genome assembly GCF_057784655.1 of Klebsiella sp. PK18. Classification (NCBI taxonomy): domain Bacteria; kingdom Pseudomonadati; phylum Pseudomonadota; class Gammaproteobacteria; order Enterobacterales; family Enterobacteriaceae; genus Klebsiella; species Klebsiella sp. PK18. The sequence goes on from NZ_CM173493.1 coordinate 4,183,779, forward strand.
CTTTGCGAGGAGAATGGCTCTCTGCCCTGAGTTGAAGGAACCCCTGACAGGTGGATCGAAGTAGTTGATGGAGAATTGAGTGGCCGTGGCATGCACGCTGGTAAATCTGCACTTGTCGGCAGGCACATCGTTAAAGTTCGCAGCCCACCAGGTGTGATCGCCGGCATAGACGTACTGACAACCGGGTATCATTTCCCAACTGGAGTTTACTGCGATAACGGGGAGTTTTGACTCTTCGACAAGGATGCAGTCTTCGCGCGTCAGCGATGGCCCGGAGGCAACGCAGACCCAGGTATTCATTAGCTTGAGATAATCACCAGAATATTTGCATCATCCAGAGTCGGAATTTCATCTATGCCAAACTCCACGGATGGGCCATAAGAAATACCGTCCAGGGATAGCGTGATACCGAGAATTTCCATGTTATTAGGGTCAATAGCCTGGATGCCAGAGTAATAACGACCGGCAAAAACCTTAGACCCTATGCGCGCCCGGGTTCCGCCGTCCTCACCATTGAATGCCTTCTGGATGGCGGCCTTAATCTGGTTTGTAACGTCACTCGGCAGCAGGTTGCTTTGCACAATCTGAACCTCGACATACATGCTTGTCGGCGTTGGCGTTTCCCATCTGATGTCATACGAAGGATAGGGATAAACGTAGTTTTCCGTGTCCTGAACGGTGTAAGAAGTGTCACCATTCATATCGACACCAGGAGGGGCGGCGCTCCAGATCGCCTTGGCAATATCCGCGTCCGAACCACCATATACAGCCGCATAAAACGAGTGTGGCGCTATGCTGTAATTTGTTACGCCTTTCTCTACAGCGGTGCTGGTTTTGTTATCGGTGACGTAAGCATCAGTGACGCCGTCAACCTCAAGAATGGCCGCATAAATTGCTGCAAGCGTGTTGCTGGCATTCTTAGCAACTGACTGCCTGCGACGATACTCAAATGCTGCACGCCCCTCCTCATCTGACCCGAGAACTCCTGCAGCAACGTTGGTAATGGTTGACCATCCAGATACCGCCTTGTAAATCGTGTTTAACTCACCGATTGGGCAGGCGATTGGACCAGTGGTCTGATTCTGAAATTCAACAGATGCCGAACCATCAGAGCCGATGGTTGCATCAGATAATGAGAAATAGAGGTAGCCATTCGCATCCTGAGCGATTGAGCCGGCAGGAATGAGTGTACCTACAAGACCAGAGCAAGTGGCTGTCACAATCGTTCCTGAGGCGCCTTTGCGGTCGATGAAGTAAATGCGCCCGATAGCATCCTGCCACCTTCCGGTTGAGTAATCCGGGTTGACCATGTTCATGATGGCGAGGCACTGGTCGTTTTTATCCGCAATGATAGCGGTGTCGGCGACAGCAATCTGACCCTGCGGCGTGGTGAGCTCTTTGCTCATCGACGTGCCGAGCGCAGTGGAAAGGTCCGTCAGGCGGCCGGCGAGGATATCTGCCTCATCTGGGACATCCAGTCCGGTAGTTGAAAATGTGACTGATGGCACCGAGGTGGTTATTGTTGTGGACATTTTAGCCTCAAAGGTTAACGGTGCGGGAAAGGCCGTTTGTATCGGTTACTACAATCACCCCGCCGCAAACTCGCTCAGCGCGATTTGTGACGACCGTGGCATCAGCCGTGGCGATGTAAGGCAGGCGTAGAGCTTCTGTCTCCAGAGCGCTTTGTACGACGCCTGAGCCAGGGTTTTTGCCGAGGATTGTCGGATAGTAAGGAACGCCAATGTTTACGTCGTAAATGCACTCGCCACGAAACGCAGAGCACGCGGTTGCCACGTCCTGAGCGCATGCGTAGGGATTTTCCACCACAGCAATGTTGCCAGTATCATCAAGTTCGATATCCCACGTGTCGGGGTTTAGATACAAAGAAGAGGTGATCACGTTTTCTCCGGGCATAAAAAAACCCGCCGGAGCGGGTTGGTTGAGTGGCTTTGTTATCTCGACTAGCTATTAACTATCCATGACCATTTAGTGCACTGAAGATCACAGCCAGTACGATAATCCCACCGATTAAGATGAGTATCCGACCCCATGCTATTTGCGTGCCATTATACTTAGGCTTCAGAAGTTCCATGGCTTCAATTTCGCTACCGCAATGTTTACATTTTGTTGCCTGATATTTTACTGGCTCAGTACAGCGCGGGCAGTCTCTCATTGGTTCACTTCCGTTAGAAACGAAATTCCCGTTATTGCCTATAGGCTTAACAAAGATGACGTGGATAATAGCAACGATGAAAAGAAGGAAGCCATAAACCCACCAACCAGCAAAAGACCGCCCCTTGCTTTGCGCAATGAAGGCGGGTATCAATCCCAGAAGCGCAGCGATAACGATGAACGACAAACTAACCCCCCAAAATGAGTATCAGATATTACTGATTTGAATATTTAAACATCTGATCTTCACTGCCACCCTCTATTTTGTCTAGATTTGGGATGTGCTCGGCTGGCGAAGCCATGCAATTTTCCATGAAGATTCTTCCCGGCATGATGGATACTCGAGTCAATGCCCTTGCTGTCCCTGGGTTACCTTTGTAAAACTCCACCCCTTCATTGATTTGTTCATCTGTAAGGTGAAACTCGGCCTTGTATTGCTCAAGAAATGGCGCTTTCTCTCCATCGCGCATAAGGCTTTGAGTTGCAAGAGTCTGATTTATCTGCGTAACATCTCGGCAAAGTGTTTCCACTTTACTCTTGGTTAGGGCAGCGATTGCGCCATGAGATACCGATGCGATAAATAAAGCCACAAATAACGTTTTCATCATTGCGGACCCGAGGTGGTTGAACCTCCTGATGCTACCCCACCATGAATGTGGTTATCAAGAGAAATACCTCCTCCAACAACATCCCCTGATGCTGTTATTGAACCTTCAGTTGTTACATTACCGACAACATGCAACCCTAAGGGAGCGTTAACTGTGATGCCATCTTCATTAAATTTAATGAATTGTGTTGGTTGCTCATTAAGTGTCGAGATGGATGTCAAGTAAACACCATCAGCATAGTTGTGAAACCGTGAGCTTCCAGGTATCGATGGCGATTTATTTTTTCGAACAAGGGTGGTATCTCTGTCACAAACTGCCATAAGCCCTATGTCGCCAACTACTGGATCCATGATAACGGCACTACTTCCACGCTGGAGCCGGAGAAATGGGATGTTATAGAACTTACCACCATCGTTAAGACTTTCCCCGTTAGCGCTAGTTTCATGCAGCATGTGCTCCAGATCTAGCGTGCCGTCCTCATTAATCTCGATGACCCTGACTATCGAAATAAATGACATACCTGAGATCATTTTGCTGATGACGTATTCCATCATGTTTCCCTGGCAGCTCATATCGACAGGGCTTATAGTTCTTTTCTTATTCAATCTATCCCTCCTGCCCCGGCCCTACGGGAAATGCGACAATGTACGTTTCCCAAAGTCCGCCATCTACATTTGAAGAAAGATAGTGCGTTGTTCCTTCCTTGATCTGATACATCCCATATGCATTTGGGAGGATGGTATTAAGGTTGAGAAACCTGCCAACTATAAAGGCCGGCGAGAACATCGCCCTAAAGCATATGCCTACATCATAAAAAATTGGGTAACCAATAAGTCCGGCATCTGGAGCCACATAGGGGATGATGTTATCCCTGGCTACTCCATCAAGAAAAATGGAGATTGTCTCGAAGTTAACATCTACGCTGAAGTTGTAATCCTTCGATATTTTAATGATTTGCTCTACGGCATTTCCGCTGTAGTTAGCGCCGTTCATGGTAATGTCGACACCATAGTTAGCGAACTTGAACCCAACTTGTTTGCATATGGAGGAAACGAGATCCTGAGCTTTAACAGGTCCCTTTATAGAGGTTGGAGCCAATGGAATCGCTCTGACAAAAGTTGCGACGTTTGCACTAATCTCCAGAGCGGCATCAGGGGCTTGGTTCATATTGATTCTTGCGCTATTGATGACGCCATCAAAAACCAGCTCCCCTTCCGCATAAACGCGAACGAAGTTTTTGTTGTTCTGATTCTGCCTCTGAGACTTTCCGCTTATCTTGGCCATATAATCAAGAGAAAGCCCCCATAAGCTCAACTCCATACTTGTGGCAGCGGTTCCTCCATAAGCCGATATGGAAAGGTCACACTTCATGTTTTCCATGGTGAGAACATTTCCCTTTCCCTGTTCGAACTCCCCCTCTCCAAGCGTAAATTGAAGTTTCAGTTTTCTGATTTTATAGGTCACGACGAAATCTCTGAAGATGTGAGGAAGTAAAGCTTAAAACGGCTACCCAACTCATCCCAATAAGGGTCTGCTGCACCCTTCGTATCGACAAAAACGAGGTCGCCCGGGAAGTCTAAATATGCGTATCTGACAATCCAGTTGCAGTTCAGACATAACACCCCCTGCGCTATGGCATTGTCTCCGAGATAGAGGTCAAGGAATAAGCCAGTAGACCGCTGATGGATCCTTATCGTGTAGGAGGTGTTATTGAGAGATACCGTAACTCGCTGGGACTTTATTGCGTTGAGTGTAATTTCCTGCATCACGTCACCACCGAAACGAATTTACCGATTCCGTTTTTTATTTGCGTTGATACCTGGTCAGTTCCCGATGTCCATGCATTACCAACCGTATCCGCAGCTGAATTAACACCAGATACGATAGCGCTTGAGGTTGTTTGCAAGGCACTTGAAAGCGATACATTCCCGCTAGTCCAGGCATTCTTAACATCTGTCAGAGTTACATCTTTGACTGAGGATTGTCCGTTAGTCGTCAAAATCGCAGAATTTACGCTTGCTGAATTGTTATCAGATGGAGCGTTTGGTGTAGTGTTGCTCGATAAAGATACCTCGGCGATATCCATTACCTGTTGAAATGTAGCGCTAACTTTCAGTAGCGTTAAGCCGCCTTTCGCGCTTATCGAGTAGTCGTAGTGCGCCAGGTCGTAACCTTCATAAACGCGATCCGGAGTCTCGATGTCATACGTACAAGCCGTATTTTTCATCGTATCCAGAATGCCAAGCAATCCGGTTCTGCTGAGGGTAGAGAAGTTCGTGATGTTTGGTAGCGCTCCCGTGTAAGCGCTCCAGCCTTCCAGAACAAAAACCACTCGCAACTCAGCCGGCCGCCTGACCTTGTTATACGAAGTGTAAGAGCCTTTTTCTATCGGTGCGTTAACAATGGCAGCATCACCTACTGGCTCCGCAGAAACCCATCCTGTGGGCTCAAACACGGTCATCCCCGGGATAACACCAGTTAGCGTTTCATCGACTTTGTTATAGGTGATGCCCCATGATGGAAATAGCGTTGAGTTGATGATGGAAAAAATGCTGCCAGAGTTTATGGCTGACAGCAGGGTTGTTTCGTTCAGTGAGAACATTTAGCCTCCTGACTGGCCGCTGTCATATCCAATTAACGTGGCTCTGTTTTGGGCCGATTTACTCATGTCCTGAGACAATTTGCCAACAGATGAGGCCGGAGTCATAACCTGCATTTGCTGAATATGGAAGCTCTGACCGCCCTGAGAAGGCATTCGATAAGGTGCGACACTATCTGCGGCCATGCCAGCCCCTGCCTTCATGTTGGCAACAACCTTGGCATAATATTCCTGGGTTTCTTTTGGCGCGTTCTGCATGCCTTTTTTCTGCAGATTGCCAAGCCCCCAGTTATAAGCCTGAAGCGCTGATTGCGTATCCCCGGTCGCCATAATCAGGTAGTGCAGATATTTTGCCGCTGCCTCTGCTGATTTTTTGGGGTCATAGACATCGCTGCCATTCAGGCCCATATCTTTGGCGGTGCCAGGCATAAACTGAAACAAACCCTTTGCCCCAGCCTTAGATACTGCATACGGATCGCCACCAGATTCTGTCGCAGCCACGCCGCGAAGCAATCCGGCTGGAAGGCCATATTTCCCTTCCAGCATCCCGAACTCGCCAGACATCGCATTAAGCAGTGCTTTACCCTTTGGCCCAAGCCTGGCCGCCGTAGCATTCAGCGGTACATTCGGCTGATATCCTTCGATGCTGGGGCTTCTCTCTGCAGCGCCAGCTTCAGCAACAAAATAATCTGAAATCTTCCCAAGATACTCTTTGGTGGTGTCCCAGTATGATTTCTCATCCTGATCGTGCTTCCTTTCTTCTGGCGCTTTTTTGCCTGCAATTTTTTCATATGCTTCTGTCATCCACCCGGCTATGGTTTTACCGCCGATGATGAGAGAGTTCTGCTCTGCAGATTTTGTTACCCCGGGCAGGTAATCCTTCCCGTTTTCCTTGCCGTTCTCCGTACCGTACCAGGCTTTTTTAAACTCATCGGCCGCCTTGCTGAATTCACCATTATTCAGTGCGTTCAGCGCGTTGCCGAGATGGGTAAACATGTTGGAAAGCTCTTTGAAGCTCTCCATTAAGCTATCTAACTCCTGCTTTAACGACCATTTCCCGAGGTCTATGCCAGTAATCCCCTTGATGTCTTTGCTTAGCTCACCAAAGAAATCAGATATCGGACCTCGATTTTGTGACAAGTCGGTTAGTGACGTATTCACCTGCTGGATAACGGGTATCAACCCATTAAATAGCTTGTTTTTCAGAGTATCAAAGTTCTGAGCGAGAACGGTCCATTGCTCATTGAACTCTTTTGCGGCCCGTATGTTATTGTCGCTAATTCCTGAGCCAGCGGTAAACCTGTCCACATTAGGCAAAAACTTACCAGCCATGGCGCTGTTTATAACTTCATCAGAAAAACCAGCTTGCCTGCCGGCTAATCTCGCCCTTTCCTTATTAGGGTCTTTTTGTATTGCAAGAAGAATTTGCTTCGCTATATCTTGCGACGTCAGGTTTGGATTGTATGTATCAAAGTAAATCCCTGTATCTTGAGAAAGCATTTGCAGGGAATTGACAAACCCAGCGTCGGGCCGTCCCTGGCGACCAGACATTAATTTATCATTTATGCTTGATAATGAGCCGAGCATAGCTTGCGCACTAGAACCCGCTGCTTCTGCTGCCCGCCCCCAGCCATCAAGCTCTCTGGCCGATGCCCTAAGTACCGCCGATTGGTTCGAAAGCGCCTGCAGGCTATGCGTCATGCCATCGACGAACTTTAACGTCCCACCAAACGTCAGGCTCACGCCGGCCAGTGCCAGCATCTCGTTCTTTATGCTTGAGAAGAATCCCGCAGCTCGCTTGCCCTGGGATTCCATGTAATCGGCGTTTTTCTTTGATGTCTCGCGAAGATTTTTCGTCCCGTCGTCGATTTTCTGCCGGGCCTTATCAAACTCTCTGGTGTCGATACCAAAGGTGATAAGCAGCGCGTCAATTACTTGAGCCATGTGGTTTACTCATTACCGATTTGTTGTGATTGTCCACCCTGCGAATTTCAAGCAGCCACCACATATCCTGCACACTGTAGACAGTGCTCAACTCATGAAGAGTCGCCAACCTCCCGGAAACAACCGCCGCAATAGTTCTCGGAACGTTCTCGTACTGTATGAGCCCGCGAGCGTCTTCAGGCATCTCTGGCGGCAGGTCTAGTCTGCGATGGCGTTCAAGAAAGACAGGTGAAGTTTCAGAGCTTCGACCTTGAGGCGGAATAGCGTGCTTGGTTCTTCGATGTGGATTTCCGGTGACAGCGGGATAACAGCATTTGGTGCGGCCACAAACTGCACGCATCGCATGAGCTCATTCGAAAGCCGCACTCGCTCATCACGGTCAACCTTGGATAGCGCAGTGATGCCGTATTTCGCCAGGCCGATCATGCCAGATGCCATAATCGAGTCGCGGATTTCTTCGCTTTCAGTGTCAGATGACGCTTTAGCGAGGAAGTTTGTAACATTGTTCGGCACATCAACGCCGCTGCCAATCAGCGCGCATGCGAGGTCTGTTGCCCACATCTCTGCATCAGTGGCCGACATTTCAGTAATGCGGAAGGTCTTCCCTTTGTCGCGATTATTCGCATCAATGGTGAAATCAATATGCTTGCGGCTCATTTTAGTTCCTGAGTTTATTTTGACGGCGCATAAAAAAGCCCACCTGAGTGGGCTTCTGTAATTTGGCGGTGCTTACTTTGCGATCGCATTAACGAATCCGGGCAAAGCAATCTGGCCTTGCTGGTCGAGCTTTTCGATACGGGAAAGCAACTGCGGCTTCTTCTCTTTTCCCCATCGACGCAACAGGCGGCCTGACATGCTGGCAACATCCTTCTCTTTCATGTACTCCAGCATTACGGCGTTGCGCTCTTCTTCAAACTGCCGGCGGCCAACCTGAAGCATTGAATACATCCAGTTAAAGGCGTTGATGTAGGCGATCTTGATACGCATCGCCTCTTTTTTGGTGTAGGACATAACCAGAAGCATTAACCCATCCTTGCGGAGGCGATAGAACTTCTGCGGCTTACCGTTCTGCAACTCATTGTTTTTATAGCAAAGCTCAAAATTGAGTTTTGTGTCAAACTCAGGCGGGCAGGCCGCAATGGTCCTTTCGATATCCCGAATTACGTTCTTTGGTAGCTTGCCGAAAGCCTTTGCCACCATAAATGAATCAGTCACCGGGTCGTTATCCGCCACAAAAATCAGGTCGCGGAAATCTAAACCGTTAACTACAGTTGGGTATTGCATGTGAGTTACCTTTTAAAAAGCGAACCTGCTCACACAGAAAAGCCGCCCCAAGAGGCCCACCGGCACTAACGGCAGTTCTCAGATTCGCTTTCTGAAAGGTTCTTGGTTTGAACGCGCGGGTGAGTGCGCTTACTGCAGATAAAAAAGCCCCATCAGGTGACGGGGCTGTTTGTGTTATGCGGTGTAATCAGAGCCGACGATGTTTTCCCACTCAATCAGACCTGCCATTGGCTGCAGGATGCGGCCAGCAGAAGGGACGGCTTTCCAGCTTTTGAAAATGCCGTTTGTCATCGTGTATTTCCGGCTCAGTGACGGCAGATAGACCGTCCCGTTACAGCGGAAAATCGCTTTCGATGTACGCTGGGTTTGAAACCAGGTATCGATATAGCTCCGGCTTGGCGAATCAGGCAGCAGGTGGAAGGTCCACGGCAGGTCGCCAAACACAAAGCCGCCGGTCAGCTTGCCGTCTGCAGTACGGATGGTTTCCGCCAGCTCAGTATCGCCCTGCTCAAAGATGTTCTGCGCTTCGAACTGCTCCAGGTTAAAGCCACTGGTATACAGGTTGGTGACCGTCAGAATGATTGTGCAGTCAGCAGAAGTTAATGAATTAGCCATTATTGTGCTCCAATATCAGGCATGCACGGCCAATACGTGCTTGCTTTATATCTGTTCAAGGTTCCTGGAATAACCCGCAGGTTATCCTCGCAGTGCAAGCCGCATACATATTTAGAGAATAAAGGAACAATGTGATCAACTTCGTGAGGGATTCCAGAGGAATGACTCCTATCCCTTGCAGCCTGATATATGAGTTTGATCTCATCCTGGTTAGCCCAAGGGGGAGTCTGTGCCTTGCGCCTCTTATGTGAAACGTTAGAGTCGTATCTGCCCTTGTTTAACCTATAGAATTCAGCATTCTTTTCCAAAATAGACTGCCTGTTCCTGACTCTGTATTCTCGCTCTTTTTTCTTATTTCTCGCATGCCATGCCCGCTGGTACGCATTACGCTTCTCTCTGTTTTTTTCGCGAGTTTTTGCAGACACTTCCCGAATCTTCTCTGGATTAAGAGAACAAAATTCCTGGTATTTTTGTCTGGAGCACTCCCGGCAGTAACAAGACAGTCCGTCCTTGGTCTGTTTGTTCTTACAAAAAGAAGCTAATGGAAGCGAGCAGCCGCAAGATCGGCATACTTTATTCAGCTCCATCTCACTGAACTTCCACAGAATTCACAGTCAGTTTCTGAATGACGCCGCCATCGCAATACCAGAGGTATACGGTTGGCGTGGTTCGGTTAGCGCGCATTGCTGCGTTGAACGGCGCGACGTAGATGTAGTAGCCGGCAGAGGTCAGAGAGGAGCTGATATCAGAGCCGACAATGTTTTTGATTGCCAGAATCTGCGACGCATCCAGGTCTGTACCCACCGAGCAGCCACCCCAGGTCTTGAATTGCTCAATTGTGGCTGTCATGCAGCCCTCAATGAGCGCCTTACCTTGCGCGTTGTACGGAATGTACGTGTTGGACGTAAACAGCGTCAGAATGGCTTTCTGGAGGTTTGCGTTAAGCCAAATCTGGCCTAACTGAGCATCCAGCCATTTGTAATCACCGGAGATAGCGCCGTTGTACCACATATTCTGCGTGTAGTTATTCGCGCCATACGTGCCGTAGAAGCTGTAGCCGTTGGTAATCAGCGCCGAGTAATCGGAGTTGGTGGTTACGTCAGCCAGGAGGCCATTCAGTACCCGGAAGGCGATCGGCAGACGGCCATTCTGCTGATTAAAGTTCAGGCTTGCACCGTACCCAAGAGCAGAGGCGGTTTTGCTGACATCGCCGTATACAGGAAACACTCCGGCATAATTTGCAGTTTTAACCGGGTAGAACAGCGTCTGAGTGCTGCCTGACTGCAGGCAGTAATTGGAGTCATCCAGCAACACGAATACATACCGGTAAGCTTCGCCGCTCACCCATGACGCGAACGCAGTCACCTGGTCTGGATTAGGTACAAAGGTCGTGGTGAACTGAGCCCAGTCCTGAGTCAGAGCAGTAACTGAGGTCATCAGTTCGCTGACAACGTCGGCATCAGCACCCTGGGAAAGGGTTGCGCCAGTGGCAGAAGTTAACAGCAGGCTCGGAGCCAGCGTCCCTGAGGCAAATGTCAGCGTTGCCGCATCACCAGTCGTTTCGGTGGTGATGATGAATGCCTTGGTGGTGGTATCCCATACGACTGTCACCTGCACGCCGGAGTTAATGGCATTAATGGCGTCTTCAATCTGCGTTGCTGCAGCGGTGAAGCTCGCAACAGAGGACAGGCTGATATTAGCGGTGGTGACCGATGTACCATTGATGGTCAGTGTCAGCGTGCCGCTCAGCAATTTCAGTTCAGCAAGGGTCAATGCTCCCAGGCTGGCCGAGCGGAGAAACGCGCCGATCGCATCTGAGTTATAGCGACAGAAAAACAACTGCCCCGGCGTCTGGCTGGCGTTATTGAATCCCTGGAAATAAATGTCCGCCATCGAGAACTCAGTAGATGAACTACCGAAATACGTGGAGACATCGTCAGAATTAGTGAATGACAGGAGCGCACCCTTTGGCGCGTATTCGCTGTCAGTCAGAATCAACCCATTAAGGTCAAGCGCCGAGCCTGTGGCTGACAGCACGCCCGGGTTGATTTTGATGATGTTACTTAAACTAATTGCCATGTTTACGCACTCTCAGGAGGAAATTTGGCGTCTACAGAATCAGCGCGGACGTTTGCGCTGGTCATGAAATACTGAGTTACCGACACGTCGACGGGGATTTGGGCGTAGAAGTCGCAAGTCCAGCGGTTTTCCCACTGGTCCTCACCATTCACCATGGTTGTCTGTATCGGGTCTTTGCAGTAAAGAGGGGTGATTAACGGCGGAGCGCTTGATGTGCTCTCCGAAAAATCACGAAACCACTGGCAGGCATAATCGGAACGAGAAAGCGTAAAGATGATGTTTGCATAGTCCTGAGCGGCATCCCCGTAGAAATCCAGCTGACAGCGCCAGATGGCCGTTCGTTTATGCGTTTCTGTTCCTGAATCTGCGCCGGTTGTGTACTGGTAGCTGATGGAGTTTGTTGATAGCCCGTCAATGCCGAGGGGCGTCATAATGACGTAATTACCATCCGGCATCTCAGTGTTGTTTTGCTGCGATTGCCTGCAGGCCGAAAGGGTAAGGTGAGCCTTAAGGAATGCCCGCAGAGACAGAAACAAACCATCCATCAGCGGCGTGATGGATGCCGCCATTTAGGTTACCTGCAGTTGTATTACGAATGAGCACCAGTCGGGCCACTCTTCCAGAACCTGGCGGATCATCCATGTTTCACCACCAATTATCAGGAAGTCACCACCTGTTTTCCGTGGGCGGTTAATGCCATTGAATGAGCCGTTGACGTAGAACTTTTTGACGACGCCCGTGAGGTTGAGATTATCGACGTGTCGCAGGTCGTCATTAGACAGAGCCTGAAGCTGACCGTTAACGGTAGACTCGGAATAAACCTTAACCATCTTCCCGCTGTCATCTTCTGACTCACTGACAAAGACCTTCATCTGTACGTCAATGAACGGGTTTACGGTTGCTATGAGGCCGGATACGAGGTGGTGTAAGTTCATTATTTCTTAAACCAGGTGAGTGGATTCCACCATGCGAAGCCACTGGTGACCTCGATAATTTCGTAGTCAACAGATCTCTGCATGCTTCCTGAATCAACCAGAGTCATTTCTGGCCTTGCCCTACCCTTCCGGCGTTTGTTTTCGATGGTTGACGGCTTGTTTGGCGGCGGGACTGATTTTTCAATTGAGTCCTTGATGTCTTGAACAACTATCATCCCAAGCACATTGAAAGCATTTCGGAATCCATCTGCATTCTGAGTCTGCCCTTTCATGAGTTTTGCGGCTGATGCGCCCCACTCTTCAGATTTCTCTGCGACTGCATTCCTCATGAATGGTCTTGCTGGAATGTTTTTTGTTCCATATTCGTTTGCCGCAGCATATGTAGCTACGAGCTCACCAGTATCCTCGTTCGTTGCTCCTGCAAGGATTCCAGCATTCATCTTAATTGATGCGCTTTTTCCAATTTCAGCCATCACACGACTTATTTTGTCGCCGCCTGATATAGAAGCCATAACTCATCCCCATGGGTGAACGTAGCGCCGCGGGTAATATCGACCACCAACAACGTATTTCCTGGTCGCCTGCCAGAACAGCTGACCGCATGGCGTCATCTTGAACCATGAGGCGTTTGTTACATCAGGGACAGCAAACGAGACGCTCACACTACCCTCTGTCGCTCCTGATGCAGGGCCAGCCTGACCATTCCCCCAGAGCGCCATAGAGGCGATATGGCACGTGAGCGCATAGAGCAATGTCTTGCGGTCATTGATGCCATTTGTAGGGTCGTAGGGAACGACAGACGATTCAGTGTTATCCAGAACAAGGCAGGCCACATCAAATGCGTTCTGTAATTGCGCTGGCGTGAGAACACCGGAGAATCGCGGGTAAATGGAAAGGAACTCGCCACTGTCGAAAGTGACGATCGCCATTATGCTGCCTCGCTGGCCGGAACTTCCTGAGTTTTAATGGTCTTGTCATTTTTGACATCGACCGGCTCGCGACCGTGCTTAACGCCTTTTTTCTCACTGGCGTTGGCATCAGCGCTTGCGGCATCTTTCTCATGAATGAGCGTGCCTTTTCGAACCATGTCGGCTACCAGCGATGGATACGTCGCCAGAACCTCTTCCCATTCAGCGGCATCAACAGTGGTGGATCCGAATCCGCAGGTGAGCACACCTTTTTCCAGGCCGCGCAGATTGAAGTCGGAACCTTTCAGAGAGACTTTCTTATCGTTCTTCAGGTCAAAGATGAGTCCATGTGGGTGTTTCAGGCGAACGTGAATAGAGCCAGACATAGTATTTCCTTCAGGAGTTGAAACAGCCTCCGGAGAGGCTGTGGTTTTGCGAGGGCGAGCCATGGTTAGATACCAGTCATCTGAGCGACAGCTGCGGGAACCCGGATGACGCCACCGTATGTGGTGCCAGTGACTTTCTGTGCAAAGGAGGACAGAGAAGGAACTACGCGACCCATGCGGATTTTCTCACCGAAGCCCAGCAGGCCGGTTTCATTACCCAGCACTTCCGGCGAGATGATCATCAGCGTTTCAGATGCGGCCGGCGCGTATGCTGCGCCAAGTTGCGGCAGCGATACGAACTCAGCGTTCGGGAAGTAATCTTCCAGCATCTTCATGGTGGTCAGGCCCAGGCTGGTAGGCGCTGCCAGCAGAGAGCGGGTACCCGGAGACATGACGATTTTCAGCTTCGACTTCTCATCAACCAGACCGTTTAACTGGTTAACCAGCGTGGTAAACAGTTTGATGACGTCGTTGTAGCGAGCGATCGCGTCTTTCGATGCCCATGCAGTCTGGCCGCCGACTGAAATCGGGGTCACTGCAGCCGGCAGGTTCGGGTCGTTCAGCACGCCATAGATTTCTTTGCCTTCTACGCCGAGCAGGTAGAATTTGTTGGCGTCGATATCAATGGTGGTCGCCGCTGCGCGCTGCTTGGCAGAAGCCAGGTTGATTTTGGCCTGTGCTGCCATGTCCTGCTCCAGATCGCCGTATTCGATGATGGTCTGGAAGCGGTATTGCTCGCGGGTATGCCATTCGCTGTTGACGCCGGATACGCCAAACTGGCCGAAGTCAGAATAAGCGGCGGTGTTGCCGGTCACTTCATCTGCACGCCATTTGAAATACGGAGTCGTCCAGTCGCCGCGTTTTTCTTCTGCATACAGTTCGCGAGCGTTACGAGGCGCGGTCATAATCTCGATAACGGTCGGGTCGATGTATGCCAGCAGTTCAGCCGGGACGGTGGTGTTAGCCTGGGTGATCAGCGCGGCATCCTGCAGGATTTGCGGCATGTTTTCCGCAGTAATCCACTGGCGGGCGTTACGACCGAAATCAAAGCCATAACGCTTCGCTTGTTCAAACGTAATATTCATTTTTGTCTCCATCCGCGCGCGACAAAGCCCACCGCGTTAATGCAGTGTCAGTCGCAGGCGGATATTTAATTAATTATGCGAGCGCAGGGGAATAGTTGGAGATCAGCACCAAACCGTCTTCAGCGCGAATCTCTTTCACGACAAAGCCAGTCTCTACGTGACCAGCAACAGTTGCGCCGGCGTTGGCGTAAGCGATGCTGCCATCTGTGGTAGAGGCAAATGCTTTCTGGCCGTAGGTCGGGGTCGCTGACTGGTTGATAGCTGCGTAGAACTCACCTTTCACCGCAACCGTGACCGGGGTTTCGGTCGGGATGGTCAGCGTACCGCTGGAGGTGATGGTGTAGTTGTAGTAGTTGATCAGGCGCTGAACAAAGCCGGCAACCACAGAGCCAGAAGCTTTTACCTGGGTTTCCGGGTCAGTGCCACGAAACACGAAGCGGCCAACGGTAACATTACCTTCAGCCAGCGGATTTTTCGGCAGATATACAACCGGGTTATGAGAGGCCTTATCACCCTCAACCGCACCGGAGTAGTACAAGCCAACTTGATCTTGAAGTGCCATTGTCAAAGCCTCTTATCGGATTTTGATGTTTTTGAGGCCAGCAAACTGACCGTCGAAAGATGTCGCAGACGCGCTATCAAAAGCGGGCGCCGGATTCGTGGCTGGCTTGCTAGCCGCCATGATGTCCACCATGCCTTTGTATGCGGCCTTGTCGTAGTTTTTGATGTTCACGCCTTTCTGTTTCAGCGCGTGGCCATAGATGTCCTCGGCGCTATCAAACGCCATGACATCCAGCTCGCCGACCAGCTCACGCACAGCGCGCCCGGCTTCGTTCAGGCTGCGGAAGTGAGACTGAGCCTCTACGCGAGCCTTCTGCATAATCGTGTTGGCGTCCATTGCGGCCTCTTTTTTCTCTTCTTTTTCTTCAGCCTTCTCTTCTTTCTTGTCTTCCGGATCTTCATCACCAGTCGGACGAGCGAATACCGCGGCTACTTTCTCCAGGATGTCATCCGGAACTTTGCCGCCGAGAATGGCCTTGATGCTTTCCAGCGGGTTCTCTTCGTCGAAGATGGTGTCATCTTCCTGGCCCATCGGGTCTGCTTCGTTATCAACGACGCTTTCCGGAACGGCTTCAGCAGCTTCCATCAGCTCTGCCAGTTCTTCTGGCTCGATGTCCATATCCTGTGCCAGTTGGTTGCCATACTGGCGCACAACGGCTTTAACGAGATTCCCTGGCTTTTTGTAAGACGTAACCAGTTTTGCCAGGTCTGCCGGCGCGGCATCCTGTGCAAGGCGGGGCTTGAGGTATGCGGCCAGATTGCCCATTACAAGCGCCTGTTTTTTGGTAAGTTGCATTGATTGCACCTTTTTGAGTTGTGACGGCATACCGTCTGATACGCACACATCGCTTCCGGCCCTTCCGCTGGAAACTAGTGCTACATGATTCGGCCTGATGTCTGTCATTTTGAAGTCATAGTGAACCCCATTGTGCTCACCGGGCTCGAAAATGGGAGTGAAGTAATATCCTGCGCTGATTTCCTTCAGCGTCCCGTCGTATATTCCATCAATCGCTTTTTGGTCAGTAACTGATAGTGAATTTTGGACATAAGGAGAATTCCATGCAGCACTGGTCCCGATAGAGCCGACTCGCACCTCTTTTAGGGGGCTAGTCGCGCTATCAAGTTGATGAATGCATAGCAGAGGCATTCCAGAAAAAAGTGAAACGGCTTTTTCAAGCTCATCCCCTGGCCGATAACCATAATATATTTGATCTGGGTTAAGGCCGTTTTCTTCCCATCCTGGAATTTCTTTTCCGTAATAGGGGGCGACTTGTTCTCTTGTTAAATTACAACTATCTACATGAAGATATCCGTTATCATCAATGCGTCTATTTGATGAGCGGTCAAATGCGATAGCGGAGTCACCAGTGTAACCATTGGCATAAGCCGCTCTTTCTACGGCCTCTGCTTTTTCCTTTGTCTTGAATGGCCCCCGTCCTCCCCACCACCACATTCCATCTTTCTTATGCACGGGCATGAAATCACCTTTAACAAATAAAAAACCCGCCGCAGCGGGTTTTTATTATTTCTTTACTGGCTCACTAATGGCTCTTTCTATATCCCAGCCAAGCCTTAACCTTTTGCTCAATGTGGATGGCTTCATGCCAATCATCCTTGCAACCTGCGTGTAAGGGAGCATTTCCCCATTGTATGGTATGAGATGGTTATTTGACTTGTTGAGATTTTGCTCAGACATAGTGGCCCATCTGCAATTCTCTTTGTTGTATCCTTTGAGGAAGTCAATTCTGTCGATGCTATGCCTTTTGGATGGACGGTTACCCATATCTATGTAGAATGCTTCAAATGATTCTCTCCACTCATCGCAAACAGAGATTCCTCTTGCTCCGTAATCTTTAAATCGTTTGTTGTTTTTGTTGTGGCAGCGCTCAATCATTCCAGACCATATTACATATTCGCTGGCTCTGTGCATTCCGTGCTTGATGTTTCTTTTGTTTTTGGCGCAACCGCAACTTTTGCTTCTACCAGATAGCAAAGATGAGGCGATTACATTCTTTTCTACTCCACAGCAGCACCTGCAAAGCCAGACAGGATCAAATGATTCATAGCCGCTTGTGCTGATGTATTTCCTTGGCTCAGCTTCATTTATTACCGTCCAATGTCCATATTGTGATCCGGAACAGATTTGTGATAACTTCTTGGTAGCCATGAAGCCTCCTGATTAGGCGAGTGGTCAGAAGCCCTCAGTTACTGGTAATAGCTGAGGGCTTTGTTATTTTATCATCAGGAGTGAAATATTAAAATAATCACATCACTCATACTTCATGTAATTACCCCATCGCCAGCCGCCTTTAACTTTTTGTACTGGCATCTGTTACCTTGTCTCTGGCAATAAAAAAGGCCGCCATGAGGCAGCCTGTTTGTTTTTGATAATGTGATGGCGTTATTTTTTAAGGTCGTATGACTCTATTCTGTAATCATGCTTATTAATTTGCATCGCCACATACTGCAAAGCCGCAGGCTCATTTTCATAAACGGCTATCAAATCATCATACTGATACTCGGCATTAAAAGTTTCGCCGATTAGATTTTGGGATTCTGATACCCGCCGCTCTACGAAAACAGCATAAACCTTCATGACAGCCACCTATTCTTCCTCTTCGTCATCACTATCTTCTTCATCGAAGATTGACGTCATCGTTTCAACTTCCGCATAGGTGTTTAAAATGGTTTTTATTCGCTTTATTCTGTAATAGGTATGACCTTCAACCTGAGCCTTGAAGCGAGATTCTGCTTCCTGTAAGTCTTTCTCATTATCAAAGACGCCAAGAAAAACGCTCTCCCAATCAGAGCTCTGGCCGCCGCTATCGTAATTACCAATTAAAACAATCATAACAACCTCGTCTCAGTTGCTCGTCAGGATATATCTGGAAGGCGGTGACGATGCCGCTTTTCGGGAGCTACCCTATCCAGATATGCTTACTGGATTATATATGATGCTGCCGTGGTAATCAGCGCCCTGACAAGTGACATTTTCGCCGCCATGTCCTCTTTCTCGAAATCATGATCAACCGATGCCGTCTGCAGCATGCCATCAGGAGATGACCATACCACGCTGATTACGCCTTCATCCTCATCGAAATCGATGCTGATGTTTAGCATTGATGCCAGATAAAGAGCGGACTCTTCATTTGTGGCTGCCTGTTCGATGATTTTGGTGGCGAGCATCATTTCTTCCTCTTGAGAGCGACGATGAGGGTTACAGCGAGGATTGCACCACCGGCGATAAACATCGTGGCGGCCGAGCTAATGATTTCGTGGGACATGTTACTCACCGCCTTGGTGATTTTTCTTTCTCGGTCTTTTTCGTGAATGTATTGCTGTTGTATGCGTGGACCAACCGCCAAAAGCATACGAAATCACGAGGGTGAACGGCAGGGTTAATATCAGTAGATTCCAGACAATGTCCATTGTTACTCACCAGGCGCTGGAATCACCGGCCTGTACTCGCACCGGCAGTTTATTAACTGACCGGGTTGCACGAATTGCTTTTCGTGGTCATCCCAGCAACCTTTTGCGAGCTCAAACTCGGTGCCGTTCATTTTCACGTGAGCATGGCGGAATGTTTTGCTCCCGCCTGCACGGTGAACCCATATCCCCTGGGTAATTCCGGCTTGCCTGCAGCGCTCAAGAGCGATTGAGTTTGTCGCCTTGGCGTTCTGGTCGCGGGCGATAACCTTTGCCCGACGCTCAGTGACTCCGTATCGTTTTTTAAGCTCATCCTTCAGATAACCAACATCACGCCCGCGCACAATGCTTTCCTGAACCATCGTCTGTACTTGCGTGAGGTATTGCTCTGGAATGGACTTAATGAGGCTAACCTGCGTCTCGTAGATGCTGTCGAGGACGTTCTGCACCTCCGGAGTAACCCGGAAGTTAACGGTCATGTCCTGCGCCTTGAGCTTGTTCTTTACAGATGTGGATGCCCAGGCGTTGGAGCGGCGGACAAACCACAGGGCTATATCCTTCGCTTTTTTATCGAATGTCTCTCGCCAGGTAGCCATGATGCTTATCAGCTTCGATCCGACTTCTTTGGCCGGTGAAGCATCGCCAACAATTTCACTTTCATTGCGGCGATACTCGGCGCTTAACCACCAGTCTACAGAGCGAGACATTTCATCGATAAGGCTAAGCAACTTCTTCCTGTACTCCACTTCCAGTCCCGCGTTCGGTCGGGTTGAAGATGCCGTTTTCTGTTTCTTCTTCGCCATCGTCGCCTTCCGGAACCTGTTCTGCATCTATGCCGTAAAAGCCGCTGTGCGGGTCATCGGAGAGAGCTTTACGCACCTCAAACGAATCCACGTCGCCGCTTTCTTTGTAAATCTGGCGGGTCTGTGCCTTGATTAACTGCGTCTCGGCAATCGACTTCTCATCGTCTTCATTCAGAGAGGTGAACTTGAATGCCACCGATTCATCATAAGTGCCAAGTTTCACAATCTGGATGATGTCCAGCATCTTCTGCAGCGGTTCGCGGAGCACTTTCTCCTGCTGCGAGTTGATGTGGTCGTTGTAGTTTTTGATGTCCGCGTCGCCGGTATTGAACCCCTGGGGTGAAATCCCCATAAGCTTCACGGCGGGAGTGCGGTTGATTGCAACGATGAACTCCAGTTGCTGCCGGACGATGTCGGTAACGCCATTGAGCGGGACGGAGACGTTAATGAAGTCTTCCATCTCTTTGTCGAGCGCAAACACACCATCATTGCTCATGTAGGCCGTGAGGTAGTTAATTCGCGCATCTATGCCGCTGGTAGCGTTAGGGTTGGTCAGGATGTCCTGCATGTTGGTCTTAAAGACCTTCAGGGAGAACTTCTCAAGCAACCTTGCCTCAGCCATTCGCGCATCCTGAAAGTGCAGCACATAGTCATAGAGAATCTGTGCGCGAGGGATGCCGAGAAAGTTGTAGGTTGGCTTGAGAATGACCGGGACTTCGTTACCACAGACGCGAATCAGCCGGCTCTTGTGAACCTGCTTACCCAGCACCCACCATGTGTCAGGAACATAGTACCGGGGGCTCAGTGGGTCGAGTGATTCATAGTTGCCCGGGAAGACGTTGATCGGCTCGATAATCGTAAAGCGCTTAAAGTTCTTCAGTTCAGCCGACTTGTCGCTGATATCGAGCGGAGTTAAGAGCTGGCTATCTGATGCTCCGGTATCAATAAAGATAAGGCAGCCACCGAAGTAACCGTCAAACTCGGCCGCCTTGTGGCATAAAGCCTGGAGGCGATAGTCAATTATCGCCTCTTCGAGGATTGTCTTCTCGTCAGAATCGTCGCCGTCGCCGTTTGAGTCCGTGGCTGTAATTTCGATCCACTCTCGCGTCATGTCATCCGCGACCGTCTCGACGCATGCACGAATCAATCCGTTCTGCGTCAGAGAGGAAAGTGCGGCATAACCCATGAAGCTCGGGCCGAGGTTTGGAAACTGTCCCATGTCGAAAGCGTGCTGTAAGAGCGTATAAGCTCCTGACACCTCAAGCTGATGGTCCATTGCCAGTTGTGCATCTTTAGGCGCTCCCAGCGTCTTTGCCGGGCCGTACATCAATTTAATCTGATCGAACGTCGGGATAAGCTCCCCACTCTCGATTTTTTCTCGGATAGCCGCTGATATGGTTAACGGCTTGCGCTGGCCACCCTGCCGACGTTGACGGCGTTTATTATAATTTGCCATATGTTTCTCATCGACGTGGGAAGTGATTGCGGGAAGAGGCCTGTCGCACCAGATTGGGGTTCATATTGATTCCACCACTGCCAAGACTAAGCTCAGTCAGCCCCCACACAGCGGCATCAAGCCTGTCTGGTGATTTCTTCGAAGTGGCCGGCACATACTCAAGAAACTGGTTTTCAACCTGATAGAGGTTCCCCATGTGCGCAACCTTTCCTTGTGAATACAAGGCTGATATTGGCTCAGCCCGGGCAAACTTTCCCTTGCTCGCATGAACGCGAATGATTCGACCTTTAAATCCGGCGTTGCGAAGCGTCTCTTCCGCCATGTCACCGCCCTGGTTGGTCTCGATTACGATCGCATCAGCTTCATGCGTTTCATACGCATCCATCGCTTTTTTGGCCCAGCCATTGGGGCTGTATTTGCCGCTGTAATCACCATCAAGGGAATACATTCGCTCCTGTCCGCCACCATAGCAGGAGGCGGCCACGATACCCGTTTCATCGCTTTCTTCGCTGTTTGTTGCCTGCGGGTCTATGGCGATGACCGTCCGCGTCTTCGGGAGGTGGATTTTAATTTTGTGCGCAGCGGCAATCATCGACTCATCCCACAGAGCACCCTCGGCATTAAACCTGCGAGGCGCCTGCATGTACTGAGCCTCAAAGGTTCTGCGATGCGATGTTAATGCTATGCGGTGTGATTCGTTGTGCTTGCGAGGCCATAACCACCCATCAGGGAGCCCGTGTTCAATTGGGATCCCGTGCGTGTTCTCTTCCGGATAGGCGACGGAGTTATCAATAATTACGGGAAGATTCAGGTGGTGCCACTTTTCACCGCTACCACCCCGCAACAGATATCCGCTCAGGTCGTGATAGTGGATACGCTGCATAATCACGATGATCGGCGTTGTTTCCACAGCCAGTCGTGATTTGATGGTTTCGTTAAATCGGTTGTTAATGCCATCCCGAACAACCTCGGAGAAGGCATCATCAGGTTTAACAGGGTCGTCTATCAGCAATGCGCCCTGAAATCCGTCTTCCATGTGGCCGGCACGAAAGCCAGTAACCTGCCCGGCTGCGGAAGAGGCATATACGCCACCGCCGTATTCCGTCCACCACATCGCCTTGCTGTCTGCATCATCGCGCAGCGCCATAGGCCACATAGCCTGAAATGCACCAGACTTAACGATGCCGCGTGCTGTCGATGAGTTAAGGAGTGCAAGGTTGTGCGAGTAAGACAGGTGCATGAAGCGACAGCGGTTATTAAGCGCCAGCCCATGAGCAATGAAGTTAATAGTCGCCAGCTCTGTTTTGGTATAGCCCGGCGGGACGTTAATAATCAGCCGCTTTATCTCACCATCAACGACGCGCTGCAATGTGCGGTCAATGACCTGGTGATGAGGCGCGACAATCATCTTTGCGCCCATGCGTTGTTTGAAGAAGTATCTGGCAAAGTACAGCCTATCGGCTTCGCACATTTTTGCGCGGATCAGGGAATCAGCAATCGTCATTTTCCATCACCCGCTTAATATCGTCAGGTGACATTGTGACCACGCGAACCGGGCCGCCGCCCTGACCTGTTAGTTCAACAATCTGTTTATCCAGACCGGTTAGCTTCGCCTTGCCCATTGTGGCGGCAACAGCAGCGGATGATTGCGGCGTTTCAGCGCTCAATGCCTTTTGCCTTGCCTCTTCAAGTTCCGCTATCAGGGAGTCCACAGTGACGTTATGGCGCTGTTTAATTTCACCCTGCAATTCCCTTACCCTTACCGATATCTTACCGTTTGAAAGCAACTCAGATGCTTTTACGTGTATTGCTTCCGGCTTCATCTTGTCAGCAGCATACGCCGTCCGATAAGCCTCTGAAGCATTA
Source organism: Klebsiella sp. PK18 (assembly GCF_057784655.1). Taxonomy (NCBI): domain Bacteria; kingdom Pseudomonadati; phylum Pseudomonadota; class Gammaproteobacteria; order Enterobacterales; family Enterobacteriaceae; genus Klebsiella; species Klebsiella sp. PK18. The sequence goes on from NZ_CM173493.1 coordinate 4,206,506, forward strand.
CCCGTTTCGATGTATGCCTGACAGAAAGTCTCTTGCTTTATTGTCAGACCTGCCATGTTGTTTTCCTGTTTAACTTATCAGCCAACCTTCAGCACAAAGCCTTTCTTTGCCATCCAGTCAGCCATTGCTTTTATCTCTTCAGCGGTAATCTCTTGCTGAGTGATGCAGGCTTTAATCTGCTCTTTCTTTATCCAGAGCCAGAGATATGCGGAGAGCCACCACTTAGCATTGCAGTGGATCGATAGTGATAATTTTCCCGGCATGACTGCTCTCCACCTTTTTGCTTATTGCCTCAATTACTTCCGGTGATAACGCATCTTGCGTCTTGAAGATGACAACATTCTCAACTGGCTCAACAGCGGAGTCATAAAGCACGACGAACGCTTCGCCAATAGATTTCGCTAACTCTCTGGAGTCCGTAACACCGCTGTTGTTTATCGCACTAGCCAGGCACTGCGCTGCAAGATTCTGGATGGAATCTGGCAGTTCTGAAAATTTACTGTGGCTCATTTACCTGGCTCCTTCAGGGATATTGACAAGCACCATGCATCACGACTGATCATGAGTGACTTCGTTTGCTTTTGGTATACGTTCCATAATGGGACAATTTTGAAGCCGTGATAGAAGCGACTATTGCAAAAACCAGAGCCAACCCCTTCCTTTAACAATCGTCCGCCACGCATTATCTTCTGCACATCCAGATAGAAAGATATAAAAGTGCGCTCATGGCGGCGGCCAATCTGCAATCTCCGCGCCTTTTCAAAAGCGAATTCATTTTCAGTTGACATGACAATTCCTCGGTTAGTGGTTAAGACTCCACTTCTTCCATGCTTCGCCCGGGCTTTCCCCGTCAGCTGATGCATATCGCATGTCTTTGCTGATTGAGTAGCAGCGCCATTTTCTGGTTACACGGTTAAAGTAGATGCGTGGTTTGTTCATTTTTAGAGCTTTCTGCTGAGAGGTCTTTATTCTCTCGGTGGCGGTTTTTAACTGCTCACTACAATGTCGAATTCTCTCGGAAGAAAATTCTGCATTGCGGTGATTCCAGATTCGTCTGCCTCAGCTCTGGATGGCTGACGTATGAAGGCTTTGCGGACCCGGCATTGTCTGTTATTGACTCCACTCAACCACTCGCGGGGGAGGAAACCCTTTCGGGCCCACGGTCTCAGTTAAGATGAGTGGACGGCGACAGACCGACGCAATGGTGACTAATCACCAAAAGGAGAGATGTTGTACTTCGCTTTAAACTGCTCAGTGGTGAGCTTTGTTACTGTGCCGGTCGTGTTGTCACCGACATAAACAGACTCGCCTGATTTGGCTTTGACTGCCTTCCAGATAACGCTCGGCACATTTACGCCGTTACCGATTGTCTTTGTGCCGGGAACCATGCCAGTGACTACCCAGGCGTCACCTTCAGCGAGCACCTGTTTTCTCACAGCCTCTTCCATCAGTCTCCATGCCTTTCTGTTGAGGTCTGGAAGTTGTGGGGTCATGTTTGCCAGGCTGAATGTTTCAAACTGCTCCTGAGCGTTTCCAGCGTCGCCCGCCGCGGTCATATGGCCAATGTCATAGCCGCTAAGGTGATAGTCCTTTTGAGTGGACTCGAATTGCTTCGGCACCTTTGGCTCAGAGTGGAACGCATCCTTGCGCTTAAGCTGAAGAGAACCTTTAACGTCATCTGCTGTGAGGTGTTGGGCGCTGATAACAGGGTCTTTAAGTTTGTCGCTGTAGAGGACAGAGAACTGAGTGAAGCAAATCTCCTGGTCGTACTGGATAGCAGGAGGATTGTCATTCAGGAATTTACCAGGGCAATCAGATTTGGCTGCCGCAGAAAAAGAAAAAGCCGCTACGAGAGCGGCTATGAGGTAATTAAAAATCCGGGTGTTCATCGAGATGCTCCGCGTATCTTTCCTTTAACGCGATCATTTCCATCTTGTTTTCTAATAATTGCTGTTCGGTGGCTTGTTCGGTTTCGCAATAGCTACATACGCAAAAGTGAAGGGGTATACAGTGCTTCGCGCCCTTATATTCTACGAAACTATTTGTTGTTCCCATCATAAGCTCACCTACCCCGCAAATAGGGCACTCCACTTGTCCGGTTTTGCATTTATTCATGGGTGACCTCTCAGGCTTTTGCTTGTCCACCTCAACAGGTGACACCAATGGCGTGCGGCCAAGATTTTAAATAATCACTCAGCCCTACAGGGGTTCTTGCTGGTCCGCCAAGTCGATCGGGTGTGATTTTATTAAACACCGTCTGGAGGTGGTCTTTTATGACCTGCCACTCAGACTCTGTAGGCTGCTTGCCAGAGATTTCTGCGTAGCCCTGTAGCCAGTAAGCGAATTGTTCTGGAGTCATGTTTGCCTCAGGCTGCCTTATGTGTTGAGTGAAGAAGAGACGCCAGCCATTCTGCTGACATTCATGGACAGGTAAGACTTGTCCCCAATGGCTGACCCGATATACATGCCAATCATCTCAAGATAATGGGTGTAAGAATTCCAGCCTGTTTGCTTAAATGTTTTAAGCTCAGATATGCCATACAACTGATACTTATCGACATGAAGATGGACAATACCGTTGCTGGAATATTCAGCCTCATAGGTTTTGAATGCTTGCTTGGCAGATGCATACCCATGACAGAACTTTTGCGCTCTTAACATGACACAGTCAACCCGATCGGCTTCGAGCTTATCTTGCCATCCGACATAAAGACTTTTCGTGACCTCATTCATATACGCATCCTTACGCCGCCAGCCGATGCTGTTCTTCAATGAGCGGTAAGCGGTGATTGCGGTCGAACAGGCCTTTCAGCGCTTCTTTGCGCTGGTCGAATGTCCAACCCATGGTGATGAATACCGTGTCAGCGCGTTGCAATTCAGTAATGGCGCGAATCTGTTCGGCAGTAAGGTAATCACGAATAGCCTCATCTTTGCCTATTTCGTTTTCTTTACGGAACCTGGAAGATGGCATACCCAACACGATACGATTAATCATGTCGGCTTCATTGCTGAAGTGGTAATGTTCTGGCGCCTTACCTTCTGATTCTTTCAGGCGCTTTATCGCATCGGTCATTGGCCGATATTCAAGCCTGGCCACTTCCCTTTCAGCGCGTATGGCGGCTTCTTTTTTGGCCAACTCGCGATACTGAATAAAGCTATCTACCAGCCTTACCTGTCCATCTTTTGCTTTATCGCCACCAATGAATGGCATCGCGATCAGGAATCCTCGCTCAGTTAGCTCATAGCAAGCGATTTCTTTGTTCTGCTTGCTGATGTAGGAGGAGTCCTTGAAATCAAGGGCTCCCAAATGACCAGAGGCAATGAGAGAGCGGATGTTTTGCAACACGTTGTCGTGTCGGCGGCCAAATTCGATAGCAATAACTTCGGTGCTCACAACAGGAACACCATTGACTTGCTTAATGAGTTTCTTCATTGCGTTAACCTTATAGAGATAAGCCTCGTTGCCCAGAAAAACCGCCCACAAAGAAGCCGCCGCTTATAACGGTGTTTCTCCGAGGCTTATTTCTGTAAGGCTTTGTGGTTTGACTACGCCGGGCATGGCGCTGGTTTGGAGCAATAAAAAAGCCCAGCCATTTCTGACTGAGCCTTTGAGGTTCTTTCGCAGCTTTCGCTCTGCTTTACAGCGGTGCTGAGCCACTTCGGATTCTCGTCCGCAGGGCGCACTTACCGAATGCGCCGGAGATAAGGATCACCTCTTTCGTGGTTTACTTACCACCTGCAATCACACCGGCCTGTTGGCCTGCGCGAATGTAATCCTGAAGCATTTCTAATTTGGCTTGGTCGGTGATTGCACCGGATCGGATATCGTAAATGTTTCGTCCAAAATCTGGACTGAATTGGATTTCGGTTCCAACGCCCATGCCGGAGGTGCCGGCAACTGCACTTTTGGACAGGTTACAGGTTGCAAGACCGGCTTTTGCGAGGCGCAGCTGGCGAGCGCCAGAGGTAACAGCATCACGAAGAGCCTGATTTTTTGCGAGCGCATCGGTTAACTCCTGCGTGTGTTGCTGGTCACTTTTGGTGATTGCATTAGCCAGCGCACGTTCAAGAGCGGCGTTTTTGTCTCGCTGAGCACTTGCTTCGTCACTGATGGCCTTGAGGTCTTCGGCGTGCCGCTGCTTTATCGTGGCAATGTCAGCGGTGAATTTGTTGTCAGTCACCCACCAGGTGGCAAGCGCGCCAAGCAAGGCGCCACACAGCAATGCAATTCCGCACCATTTCCAGCCAGGCTGAAACAGCGATGGGATGTTCATTTTTGTTCATCGGTGTTGAATTGCTTAATAGCGCGAGCAATGATGCCGCATACCGATACAAAGCCGACTGCATAGCCGAGATACTGCGGCGGGATTAGGGCTTTAACCTCGTCAGGGATTTGTGCCCACACGGAAGCGACAATAGCCAGAATAGCCATGATGCGGACTGACCACATTTTCCAGAGCTGCGGGAGGTTATCGATAAATTTCATTTTTTCACCAGAACGCCTTTAGCGATGATGTAACGAGCTTTCCGGTCGTCCAGGCCGTTTGTCCCGCCATTGATACGTTTTGTCAGTCCGACAATGTCTTCTTTGTCTGCAAACTGGTTGCAGCTGTTTGCCTTCCAGAACCAGCCGGCGCTACGGGCGGCGTTTTCATCCAGGAGGAGCAAGTCAGGGTTAGCGATGAGGTCTAAGCCAAGCGCTTTACCGCATGCAAGATAGTTGTCGTGGAATGTGACCTGCTTTAACCCGCGGCCTCTGAACTTCCAGCCGTCACCGGGATTTACGTTTCCGTAACGGCCGCCATAAACGATGTTCGCAATATCAGCCTGACGCGATGGAGAAAGAGCAAGCTCACCGGGTTTCCTGCCAAGTCTCTGCCGCTGCTCCGCTGTCAGTCTTGCGCCGAAAATCTTAAGGCCTTCTACTGAGTAATTGAGCGACTCGACCACAGATTTAAACCCGCTCGACTCGGTGCCAATCTGCGCGATGAATGCTGCCTGCCGAAGTGGAGTATCGATACCAAACTCAGCCATGGTTTTCTGAATGTGAGGAAACCACTTTGCGGCCAGCGCATCAGTAATCTTCGCGGCTAGCTTAAACTGCGTCTGGTTCATACATCACTCACAAGGGTTTGTTCAGGTCGACATAGGCCGGAGATGAAGCGTTGCGCTTATCTGGCTGGATAACGAATACGTTGAATGAGCTACCGCCTTTGGCGGCTTCACGCTCGGCATGCATAGCACGCATCTCTGCGGCTGTTCGTTGCTTATTGAGCGTGTTTACCAGTTGCATCGCCTGGTCGCTGGTATCTATTGATTTCTGGAACTGACTGGTTAAAACCGCCGTCAGAACCAGAAACACAACCGGGACAAAATCAAGAATGTGTCGCCCGATCCGAATACTAGTTCTTGCCATTGTCATCACCATTGTCACTCTGGCTGAAACCCGGAGGATCGAACTTCTTGATGATTGCAGCACCCTGCCATCCGGCAGCGCCACAACTCAGTCCCAGCAGTGAAAGTGACCATTGTTCATGAAGCCCATAAAAGGCCATCATCAAACCGGCGAAGAGCGACACGGCTACATGCTTTAAAAGGGATGTTCTTTCACTTACTGGACGATGTGCATACTTAGCCAGTGAACCTAATAACGACATGATGAGCGCGAGTAGCAAAGCCGGAATGAACTCGTTTCCGTTTGCCATTGCGTAGTCTCCACCTTTCGGCGGCTGCGTTCAAAAAGCGCCTGGCCGATTAACGGCGCGTAGAGACATAGCCAGGCCGCGAAGAAATCTGCGACCCTCAGAAGAGGGATTTGCTCACGTTTTTAAAATATTGCGATTGCTCGCTGAACAAATCCGGGATAGTTTTCATCCGTCTGATCAGACTGGATGGGCCATCGGTTTTGCTCGTGATGGTGTCATGAGCAAGATGACGGTTGGTAGCTCCAACTACTGGCCGTCGCCCATTTTCACGAAGCCCACTTTTGTGGGTTTTTATTTTTTAGAGTGCATTAGTTGCCGTAGCCACAGCATCGCAGGAATATGTGTGTTGGGTCTGGTTGTTGGCGAAAAATGCACTCTAAAAAATTGCCTGAGGGAGAGCAGGCAAAGGAAGCAATGAGGGTGAAAGCAGGCTCTACGGCCTTAAGGGTCCCAAGGTAGAGGGATTGGGTTGTGGAGGCGGTGCCATTTTCCGCAGGCATTCGTCGCCATGGTGAGCCTTTACCTCACCATCTAGCTCATTCACCACAATAGGAAAGAGCACTCAGTTGTACCTGCCAGTTGTGCCACTAGGAAACGCTTTCGCAGACCGTTAAGCTCTTTGCAAGTTCTTAAATGCTCTTACCTATTGATAGGGTTGAGGTGGTAGCCAATGGCTTTTGTATAGTAACCACCCGCCCAAGTATACAGCTGTGATGGCAGGTGCTGATCTCCTGCATTGCCTACCCTTAGTGAATCAGTTTTTCCGCTCGAGTCCGGAAAGGCATGGGAAACTGCCCACCCTAAACCAGTGCGTCAGCCCGCACATTCATCACAACGATAAGAGCTGTCACTGCAGAGCAATGCACTCATTCATGTTGAATGCAAAGGTGGAACTCCCTTACACCAACAACCCTTACCTGTTATGGGCTCCGTTTCGTGGAGCAACGGCCAGGTGATCAATCTGGCACCTATCAGGACTTATTTAAGCGTTAGTGCTCATGCCCGTGTCTGGCGCACCATTCAGGACTCGAACCTGAAACCGATAGCTTAGAAGGCTATTGCTCTCTCCGGCTGAGCTAATGGCGCTGAATTGGTGCCGGCTAACGGACTTGAACCGCTACCCATCCCCTTACAAGGGGGCTGCTCTACCATTGGAGCTAAGCCGGCTAACTTGGTGGAACCCGATGGAATCGAACCATCTCCTGATACTCTTCAGGCATCCGCGCGAACCATCTACGCCAGAGTTCCATAATTGGGTTGTGACAGTGCGAATACAATTAGCATTCTGGCTGCTCTGTCTCAATGGGCCGTTACCCCATAGCTGCCACAAGCCTAGCCAAAGGCTCTTGCAAGTTCAATCTGGCTCAGGACTCTCGCGTATGAGCATCAGCGTGTCGTGCAGCACGCATTAACTCAAAAGTCCTGACCGGATTGCACAAACAAAAAAGCCCCGAGCTGTTAGCTCAGGGCTAGTATTTTTAGCGATGGCTGAAGTCGCGTTGTTGCCGTCCCCATACGACCCGGCTCAAGGGTTTTGATGTCCCCGATTCATCAGCACTGTCATCTTGTACTTCATCGCTTCAATGAAAGGCTAATATCCCATCATTAGAGTCAAATTTAAGCTATTTTATTCACGAAGTCAACATGAGCATTATATGGGGAATCCGTTCCCCATTATATTTGATCACCGCGTCACAGTTTTAAGCACCGTATCGGCGTGAGACTCACCCTGGAAAAGCCTTTCAATGAGTGATTCATAAAATGGCTTCCAGTTTCTACTCCATGTTGGCTGGCTTATTTCCATTCCCGATGCACACAAAGCTCTGCGGACATTCTCTGCCGGAAGTCTCGCATATCCGCGTCCATTGCATTTTGAACATGTTTTATATGCAGGCAAGCCTCCCTGCTGTTCTGTTTTTTCCCTATCTAATACCAACCCTTTCCCATGGCACTGACACGCATTAGACAGCGTTCCTTTCCCTTTGCATTTTTGGCAAATGACTTTCACCACATCCCTCACCTGGCGTTTTTTATAATGCTCTTCCGGCACGACCTTTCTGGCTTCCTTGTCCGCTATGGATATTGGTGTTTTTGGCGAAGTGACTTTCGTCGTGAAGACTTCCACTTCAATAAACTTCGCGCCATTACAGCAGTCGCACATCCTGGTGCTGGCTGCGCTGCGTGAGTAATCCTCAAATGCAAACATTGCGAGAACTTGCATCACCTTTGGCTTAATATCATCATCAAGGTCGCGTAAGGCTGGAACCTTAACGCAGGCCGAATATGCATAGCGGGTCAGCAGTTCAATAGCTTTCTCACGGTCATTGCTGCTGATACCCATTTTCCCCAAAAAGGCAGAATAGCCCATTTCTTCCCTGCTTTGCGCCATGCCCATTGCTGCCATAACATCCGTCCCTGTTAAAGAATCTGATGCTGTGGCACGTGGAGAGTCGCTGATTTGTGTTGTTTTAGCCGAGTGGAATTTGATGCAGTTTTCAAGATTCACTTATCATTCCTCCAGATATATAAAGGCCATAGCAATGCGATTTTTAATGAGGGCAGCTCTACATCAGCTTTCCCATCTGCCAGCATCTTTGTATGTTCGTGCTCGGCTACCATGCCGGCGAAGAATGCATACACGGCCACGAATAAAACGAATAGCGTCATCATGCGCACCACCTGATTAACTTGGTTAACACCGTATCAATGACTCCCTTCTTACCTGCTTCCACTGCTCTGATTTCATCCATAATTCGCCGCTCATAATCTCGGGCGTAGCGAAGCTTCCCGCGCAGCCTGGCTAAGCGGTAATAATCAAACGTTGTCATATTGATGTCCTTCTGAGAGAACTATCCTGATTTAGACGGGGTAATAACTAGTGGAGTCGATGGCTGGACAATGCCGCTTTCCTGAATCAGATCGCAAAGGATGCTGATTACGTCGTTCGGCTTAATTCCGGTTCGCATAAAGAACTGGTTTGCACTGCCGCTGCTGATAGCGAGCGCTTTGATTTCCTCAATGGTGTACGAGCACATCATGCCACCTCGGGGTCATCGTCTGTGATACCTAGCTTCTCCTTGAGTTCTGATTCCCTGGCATTCAGATAGTCGAGCGTTCGCTGACACTGGCTTTTGATTTGCTGAACGCTGGCGAGTTCTGCGTGGTCGCGGGTCTTCTGCATTTTTGCCTGGTTAATGCTGGTTACTGTGTTCATGGTTTTTACCTTGAATTAATACAGTGCTGGTTTATTGGAGTTAACGAATCAGGCCGCCACCTCCAGTTGTCTCTTTCTCAATTTTTCGTAATGCCTGGCTCGACGCGTGAATATCGCTTTCACACGCTTCAGGTATTCGATAGAAAACTTCCTTACTGTATTGTCATGCTCAATACGCTCGACCCGTTGCAGGCCAATTTTCTCTATGAGGTTAAGTCGGTATGGAATCAGATTGCCTGATAGCTCCCTGTTGCATCTCACGCAGCCAGAGTGGTTGTTGAAGACATTAAATCGAAGCCATGGAGCAGCGCCTCTTGAGCGATAGTGACTGGAGTCGACAGCACCCCCGCGAACGCCATAATTAAGAGGTCTTCCACATGCGATACACGGCCTTCCATAGTCACGCCAGTAAATGAACTTGTTTACTGCTGCCTGTGCTTCTTTATTCCATTGTGAAGCAGTTTTAAGCCTATCCTTTCGCTGCTTAAGCTCAGATTTTTGGAGGCGCTCTTGCTTTCGCTTGTTGCGGGCTGCATTTTCTTCATCTCGCTTTTTGTTGTAAGCGATAGCGCATTTATAGTTGTGACAGACCTTCTGGAGAGAACTTCGTGGGATGTATTCTGTGGAGCATATGGGGCATTTTTTTGGTTTAGGCATTGCGCCCTTAGCCATCACATGCCTCCTTCTTCAGTTTCCCTCCCGTCATTCTGTTTGCCAGGTCAGGCCAATGCTTTGCCAACGTCTCGAATGGGACTCGAAGGCTAATGCCATGGTTGTTAGCCCACCACAGAACGGCCTTAACAGGTCTGTTTATTGCGGCTGCCATCACTTCTACTGGCACCTTTCCTGCCACTCTTCGGATGTATTCCTTCTCTTTTTCCGTATAGGGTTTTGGTGGTGAGTTAGGTCTAGCCATCTTCCGGCTCCTCCTCCTGGTTCTGATCGGGATAAAGGTTTGTTGCGCACCGATCGCAAACATGGCATTCCTGCTCGACAAGCCTGATGCCACATTCGAGGCAGACGCCGGCGCGCCGGTTGCACTCAGCGTGATACTGAGAGATTTGTTCAGGACTTAGCATTTTTGGCGTCCCGTTTTATTACGTAGTAGGCGAGGTCAATTCCGCACCACCAGTGCATGATGAGAAATTGCGTTCTGAGTGAGTTTGATTCTTTAGCGTTCATGTCCAGTGCTTCTGTTGATAGCGCCGGTCTATCCGTGGTTCCCGTAATGACTCAGGCAGAATAACTGTCACTATCCATAGTCGAGGGTCATGCGCGAGGGTTTTAGTAGCAACGATGTTGCGGGAGGTGTATGCAGCAATTAAGGCCTCAGCTTCTTCGTTGGTCATCGGTTCGTAGACGAAGGGTGTCTGTCGCATTGTTTTTGCTTTCTGTAGAGGTAATTGCAGACGTTAACTGTTAACCCGGTGGCTAAAGAAACTTCATACCAGGTAAGCTTTTGCTCATCCTTCAGCATAAAAATCCTTTTAATTACTGACGGTGAATATTTGCACCGTTTAGATGTGAACTTGATGCCAAAGCGGTGTGCAATGTTGTAGAGGGTTTCTGGCTTGTAATGCAGAAGCTTTGCTATTTCCCTGCATGTTTTTGTTGTGGACATCTTCCTTACAAACTGAATGGTTTTAGTTGTTACTTTGCGATTCATGGCTATTTACCCCATCTTGCAGCCCACTCCATAGCCTGTTTACTTTCCTCTGACCATTTGACGCCTCTTTCGGCACCGAATGAGTTGATAAGCTCGAGCAGGTCGGAGAACTCACTAACCCGCATTTTGCTGGTTGACTGACCGAGGACTACAAATCCGTCATTGGTCAGGTTTGGAACAACGTCCTGCTTTTTCAGCGCCGCCGTAAAAATGCATTTCCATGATTCAGAGTCCAGCTTGCGTCCATGCCAGTTAACCTGTTCGGAAATATCGCGCAAGGTTGCCCAAAGCCTACGATTCTGATCTAGGCTTCTGCTCTTTTCCTGAATGGTTACGATGAGTGGCTTTTCGTGGTTGGGATAAATCTGCTGGATGTACTGAATGGCGTTTTGCTGAATAACAGGAGACCTAATTTCGAATACCTGTTTCCTCATGCTTGCTCCTCACGTTGAGTTCAATCTGCTTTTCCAGGCAGCACAATGCCTGCTCTACGATGGCCTGCTGCTTTTTGGATAACCAGGTGTCGTTGAGACTCTCGATAAGCTCAAAAGCCTGCCTGAGATAATCTGTGTGAAGCGGGATAACGTTGCTCATGGTAATCCTCTTCCAGTTAGTTTACGTAACTTAGCTCTGAGCGCTGCGACTTCATCAGCCAACTCAAAGACCCTTTTCTGCCAGTCCGTGGCTTCTGCTTTGTACCAGGCCACATCGTCACGTAATCGGCGAATGCGGCGCTTTTTGAGTTTGCTCGGCATCATTTCCCCTCCCCTTTTGGGGTGCAAACCCCACGGAGCCTCAACTCACCATTATTAATTTCTTTAATTTTCTTAAATGCATCCCGACAAGCGCTTTCAGTGCTGAACTCCTGGCTCATGGAGGTGAGGGTTGGTTGCGAAGCATCTGAAAGACCCAAGGAATATGTGCTGCCAATCTAAACGAATAAAATCCACATTATTTTGTCTCCACGTCGCTTCCATTTTATTTGCTTTGCCGCTTCATCTTCCCAACAAGAGGGCCGTCTGGACCTCCCTGTTCGGAAAGCATACCCGGAGCGGCTTTCTTCAGAAGTTCAACAGCATCAGCGATGCGCTTTTCTGCGTCTGGATATACGGGAGTGTCGCAATCCGACATCGGCTTGATAATCCCCTCAATAGCCATAATGCGTTCATCATCGGTTGGGCCGCCATCGTCGTCTGACTGAGCCTGGAGCATGGCGGCGCGGCAGGATTCATACTTTGATATCACAGCCAAAACACCGTGATTCCAGGCATGCTCATCAATTGAGTCGCACTTTTTACATTCTTCAATTGCGGCTTCAAATATTGACAAATCATCCGGCACTACCGGCACTGGCTGTGGTCCTGCTTCGCGATACACTGGAATATATCCGGGGCCTGCATCTTCGCTACCAGCCTCACCGTCAACTACGCCGCGAGCTAAGTATGCGTCATTGAGCCAGGCGATGGGCTCACGCTCTACTACCGGCGCTGGCTGCTGAGATACCGCTGCATAGCAGTCCTCGCACAGACCATCGACTGAATATCCGTAGATAGGCTTATTGCAGTTTCTGTCTTTGCAGCGGCGTCGTTCATGTTTCTGAAGAGCATTGTCCAGCGTGAGGGAATCAACGCTTGGATGCGCCATGCGGGCATCTATCGCTGCGTCAAAATCATTCGTGTCGAGTTCAATAAGGTCATCCCAGCTCGCAAGACCTGGCTCACCTTCATCGCCAAAAGCATCTCTTTCTCGCAAAAAACGGTAGCGTTGGGCATCTCGTTCAATGTTTGCCGTGATCGCCACCGGCTCGCCGTTCATTGCGGCTAGTAGCGCTCTGGCCATCTGACGCACTTCATACATGAATACTCCGGCACCTTTGCCAAATGGCTGCGATGGAAGTGATGCATAATGCTCCAGGCGCTCTCTGGTTATGGTTGATTTGGTCATGGTTGGCTCCAGTTATCCTCGATCGCCACACCTAAACGGTGCAGCCAGTCGGCAAGTTTCAGCATCGACTCGCGGTCGCTAAGTCCTTCCGGAAAGTCTTTCAGTTCGATAGTCGGTATGAAACGACCGAAACTATCGCGCTCTATCGTCAAATGCTGCTCCAGAACAGTCTGATGAATGCGGCTGTTATGTCGCACCAGGTAAACGGATTTGGAGTCTTTGGCTTTATGGTCATAGCGATACTCGGTCAGTATCATCTGGCTTCTGCTGCGGTCATTACCTCGCCACATCACTCAGCCTCCACCTTGATGCCAGCGGCGGTTAGACGCTTCTCGACCTCTTCCAGGCAGCAATTCCAGGTGAGCCCCGCGAAGGGAACATTTGAGCTATCAACCCTGGGCGGCAACTTCACGGTGCGTGACTCCAGCTCCTCGATGCGCTGCTGCGCCTTCTCCAGCGCCTCTACCAGAGCGTTAGCCTCAACCTCTTTAAGAATTACCGTGTCAAAGTTTTCGAGTTGCTTTTTGATTTTGGTAATCAGCACCAGTTCGGTGATATCAGTCATCGCTGTTCTCCACTCCATAATCTGCAAAATATCCTGACGACATTTTGATGAATCTGTCCTCGGTTACCGTATAGGCCTTCCTGCCTTTCCGTTCCTTCCCTTCCGGGTCAACAAGATGGCAGGCATATATGATCCGGCGCTGCCACTTTCCAGGCATTTCGGCGACTGAAAGAACCTCAAGGATTCTTTTACCTTCTGCATCAGCCGTGTAAACGGCCTGGTCCCCATAACCGCAATCAGCTGGCTCAAATGTCTTTCGGCAACCACCAATCCACCTTTCATCGGTGAATACATTTCCGTCCCACTGCTGATGGTCAGTGCATACAAAAATGAATGGGTAAACTGTTTCGAACCGGTCACCGGCTCGAATATCCAGCGTTTTGCTCATGCCGCGCGCTCCTGTTTTGGCATCAGCGCATCGCGGACGCTCTGGCGGTAGTAGTGGTGAAAGGCAAACGTCAGGCCGAGTTTTGTAGCGCTCTGGTTCTTTTCGCTCAGCAGGCCAAGGCGCATGCAGATGTTCGTCGCCGTCCAGCCAGAGTGATAACCGGCGGCTCGCTTCATAACGGTTTCCGCCAGAATGGTGCGAAAGTCGTCTCGCCCGAAATTAGTGTTTTCGAATGCGGCGTTGATCACTTCGTCAGTGAGATGTGCATCGATAGCGTGGCTCATTTGTCGGCCCCCTCGCGCAGTTCGGTTTCCCATTCGGCCAGGGATTTTTCTGCATATTCACCTGACAGGCCATCTTCTGCTGGTATTTGGCTATTGGCTAAATCTGCTTTAGCGTCAAGAATCATGCGTACCACGTCGCCAACCTCAGCCATTGGCTTATCTACGAATCCGTGATTGAAAGCGGCGGCAAGGCGGCTTGCTGCAAAGTTGATACCCTCTGCGCGGCCATCAGCCTTAATCCCGGCCAGGCAGGCGTCGGTGGCGGGGGTTTTAATGCGGATGGCCGCCAACCCAATTTTCTCTTTCGTGTCGATGCCAATCTCACTGCTCCCTAGGCCGCCGATAAACTGAACTATCTGTTCCGGAAACTGTTTCAGCGCCACATTCTCCGTAGCCAGCGCCGCAAACTCATCCTTGAGCTTCTGATAGTCAGTCGCCAGAACCAGATCGACACAGAAGGAGTCTGTTTGAACTGGTGGTGATAAATCAGCAGGAGTTGCTGTGTAGATAGTTGGTGTATTCATGCTTTACCCTCATAAAAAAGGCCCGCTATGCAGGCCTGTTAATATAAATCTTCGCTAAACAGCTCATCATCCGGCCAGGTTTTAATCCTCGCGACGTTAAGCTGTCCGGCCTCCTTTGCCACCTTTAGCGCTTCTTTTCGGTCCATGAAGACGCCGAACTGGTCAACGAAGCCCTGAACCTCCGTCGCCCTGTCGATGACGCTAAGAAGTTGACTGATGCTATGCCGCATTATTGGGCAATAGTGCCGAACGCCGATAAAGACCATTGGTTTGCTGCCAATTTTCGATTCGTACTGATTGGCAGCACAAACCACTCGCCGGGTTATTTTTTCGCTCACCATTTCCTCCGGGCATAAAAAAGGCCGATTATCACAATCAGCCCACTAAATCCTGCAGATAGCTCTGCTATGTAGATTTCAGACATGTCATTCACCTTTCACCTTTAAGCCGGCAGCTTTTACTGCCTCAACATCGATGTCATATTGAGACTCCAATCCGGCATCGAATCCGATATGGTATTCACCAGGCAAGGAGCTTTGCTTTGGCTTTTTGATGTCAACTTCAATGTCCAATCGGCTCATTTTCCACCAAAACCACCACCAACTAAGCGGTTGCATGACATTGTCGGACTCATAAATGTGGTCATAATCATCTCCATCCCGGGCGCTCCTAATCACCCTCTCCGGAAGCTTTAATATTTCTGCTGCTTCTTTTTCAAATTTATCTCTACTATCTGAGAGGTTTCCTGATTGATATTTTTCAGCGGCCCTAACCTTACCAGCCAGCCACATGTTGTAAGCCAGTCTCCTAACGTCGCGATGCGGATAATCTCTGGGATCACATCCTGTCTGGTTTACAAAATCATCAACAAAATCCTCTTCGTCTTTCATCCCATCCTCCCATATACAGCCTCTTGCTGTATGAAAATTAATATTCAAGTTGACTATCGTTTTTCAAGTCGTGCTCAGCACAAAATTCTTGCCATTCTTTTTCGAGCCTTTTGCCGCTAAATTTCACTCGACAGGATTTATAATTTCGGATTGCACAAAATGAAGCTGAGCCTTTAGGGAATCGCGAGCGAAAAGTTTCAGCCACTGGTATTAAGACAAGATATAGATAGTCATTGGTGTTCATTCCACCCTCCCATATACAGCCATCAGCCTCTGACGTGCCGGGCTGTTCAGATATGCCTGAACTACGCCGTTTTTCTTCGGGTTGTACAGCTTGAAATTACCCGGTTTTGGCTTGACTTTTTCAGCCACAATTTCGTGCTCTGACACCTTTTCTGCGAGCGAATATTTTCGTTTGAAGTCCTTTCCGTCATGGACTATCGAGCCGATTCGGATCAGATACGAAAGGGCGCCAGAGATTGACTTTGCATTGATTTTTGTTCGTGCGGATATCACCGGCAGCCCGAGAGGTTCCGTTGCGCTTTTCAGGCAATCCAGGATGGCGAATTTAACGCTACCCTCCCTTGCTACCCACGGTTTGTTTTTTCTGGCTTCAAGCCACGCTTCTGCGCCCAGCTTTCCTCGCTGTGAAAGAATTTCGCGGCCGCCGTTTTCCAGCCATGCCTCGTAACTTTCTGCGCTGTAAAAAATGCCAAATCCAGAGCGGCTAAAAAGGAACCCATCCATCCTGAGGGGCTCAATGAGTGCGTAAAACTTATTGCGGTAAATCTTCAGTTCCCTGACGATTTTATCCACACTGACTGGCTCGTTCAGTCGCACAAAATCCAGGATGCTTTGCTGTAATGAATCCATCGTTAGCCACCTTTTGAAATCCGGTTTGCCAGAAGAAAAAACAGCAATTCACAAAGCTGTTTTCGTATCCGGTATAGGTTCTGGAGAGGGGGTATTTGTTGATAAAAACACTTTTGAAAAGCGACTCGAAATCATCGCGTTCATCTCGCATGTCGTCTCCTTGCCAGCCCAAGCGCGGCTCTGATTTCTGCAATCTTCTGTAGACCTTTCTCGTTGGTTAGCGGGATGTGCAAATGCGGAAGCTGAGCGCGGGGAGGTGGTATTTCCTCGCCTGACTCAATCCTTCTTGCCATCTTTTGAAGTTGCTCCCCACAGCGCTTACGACACTCCCCATCAGTGAGGTTGAACGACCGCATCTGGTTGTAGACTGCTGTCACCATGTGGAAACATGCGTTGCTTTCCCAGGGGTAGTTTTCAGCGCAGTCATACAATCCGCGGTCCCGGCAAAATAACCGGAACATTTCATGCAGCGCGTCGGCGTCAGGTAGTCCAGCGCTGTGAAACTCTCCGGCTCTGCACCACTCGATAAACTGTCCAGGCGAAGGCCAGAAAGGCGATGCGCTGGCGCGGGCGTGTTGCATGCCAGCCTTGAGTTGCTCCCTGGTATTGATTCCGTTCTCGGCAAATGCGGCGATCCATTGTCGCTTTGCTGCTGCTTCATCCCTTGGGTCTTTCAGGGCTGTGCTTACTGATGCCGGGAACAGCTGCTTTAGGTTGTCAAACAGGATGTCTACCAGCCTTTCAGCGTCGTGGTTTATTCCGCGATCTGGCTCTTTGGACTCTCCAGCAAGGCGAGCCAGTGCATTGCTGTCGCGATTGTGAATCGCCTGAACAATATTTTTCATAGGAAGTTTTCATCCCACTCTCTTTTGTCGTTCCAGTGCCTTTGCGGCTGGTCCTGTATTGCAGGCTGATTTCTGCCGGGATTCCGCATCTGTATTTTTAACGTCTCCCATTTTTCTCTCAGCTTTGAAGGGCTGAGGATATTCGATTGCCAGAACTGGTCTTTGTTGGCCCAGCTAAATGTCTGGCAAATTTCCTGATGGCCCACCTCAAGAGCATTTCTCATCAGGCGAATATCGTTAGCCCATGATGCCCATGAAGGCTGCTTGCTTGACGGTGAGACAATGCAGACTTTGGAATAAATCCATTCGGCAGCTTTAAGGTCGTCAGATGTCCCCCACTTGTCACCTTTAGGTGACTGAATGGCAGCGTCAGGTTTTATAGGTTTCGACTTCTCAGAGGGAAGATTTGATTTTCTCGGACGATCATTAAATACGTTAGTATTTAATATATTATTATTGTTTATGGACAACCGTTGGACAACCGTTGGACAATTATCTCTGAGAGGCGCTTCGTTACTGGTGTTTCCGTTGGACAACTGTTGGACAACCGTTGGACAATTTAATGACTGGAAATCGTCATATTTCACAATCGTCAGCAGGCTAAACTTTCTACCTTTTGACTCTGTGGTAATCATCCCTTTGGCCTCAAATGTTCGAAGCAGGCTCCGAACTTTGTTGTCAGGTATGAATGTCTCCATTACAAGAGTTGGACGACCTGTAATCATCTGTCCACGCTTCACTGTGATGACGCCAAATTCTGTCTCTACAGGCTCGTCAGAGTGGTTTGCTTTGAGGATAAGGTGAATCCACAGGTGTACTGCTTGTGAGTCCTTGTAGAGCTTGCTATCCATAAATTGACGGTGGATCAAGGCAAACCCCTTTCCGGTTTTTACCGGCGATATACTCCCGGGTGGCGTCCCCGGGAACTCAAATATCTCTGCCGTGTTCATTAATCCTCCACACGCTTGAACTCGATAACCCAAACCCAGGGGTTGGCATTCCAACTTTCAGCACCGTAGATTGACGCCCACAGGCGCGCGAACACATCAGCTACACAGTCGCCACTCTTCATGTCGGCGGTACTGCACCCTTCGCGTATCGCATCGCCGTCACTGATACTCTTCAGCCGTTCAACCCGCACGTTGGTGATTTCC
Source organism: Klebsiella sp. PK18 (assembly GCF_057784655.1). Lineage (NCBI taxonomy): Bacteria > Pseudomonadati > Pseudomonadota > Gammaproteobacteria > Enterobacterales > Enterobacteriaceae > Klebsiella > Klebsiella sp. PK18. Next base: position 4,224,558 of record NZ_CM173493.1, read on the forward strand.
AGCAGAATGCGGCTTGCCCAGCGCGGCATGTGGATTGATGGGCGCCATTTGAGGGCTTCAGCGTCATTAGGCGCGCTGTCCCAGCCTGCAGGATGGCTTGCTTCAAACTTAGGAGTGGCTCGGTAATCTACCCACTTCTCCCCGCCATATTGAATGTCATCTACCGGGCAAAAGGTTTCTCTTACCCAGATGCGATCGCCTGGCTTGCCATAAGGACAGATGATGGAGACCATCTGCCCATTACCCAAAATTACAGGGTGAATAACGCCACGAAGAGATTCAGCTTTCTGCTGAATTTGTTCTTCTGTCAGAGCCTGATAATGATTGGCCGCGAGGGAAGTGGCCCAGTCATAGGTTGTGGCTAGGCACGCTATATCCAGATTCAGATTTACTTCGCGCCGGGTTTGCGTCTTCCGGCCGTCGAGCAGCGCCCGCACCATTTCAGAGTTGAAAATCATTCCGCGTTCTTTCATAATTAGTCCTGTTAATTGTGTTGGCGTAACACAAGTGCCTAAGCCTCGAATGAGTTACCGCTCTTCGGGGCTTTATCTTTTGTCATTCCCTCAAGCGCACAACGAAATGCGCGGCTAATCGGACTGATGTCTGAATCCATCCCAAAAGCGCACAGAATCGACGCTATGAAGCGCCAGTCAGTGCGACTTATCTTCGTCTCATGACATCCAATCATCTTTGCCAGGCGTCGCTGAGTAAGCGCTGAGAGATTGATTAGCAGGTCTGTCTCTGCGCGATCGATGTCGCGCTGCGATGGTTTGCTGTAGTTTGCGGTGTCTTCCATAGATAATTTCCTTGGTGATAGAAATAGTTAGTTGCACGCATTCGTAGTGATGCGCTTATGGTTATCTCCACACGGGCGGAGAAAAGATTTGGCAATGTTAAAGAGCGGTAGATCTATGCTGCTTGTTCTGGATGCTTAAACAGACTTGGGAGGTCAGGCCTTACTTCATGCGGCCTTACTTTCCCTCCAGTTGCCTCAACGAGTGCTTCTACGTTTTGTGGGGCAACTTTTGCTTTATTGTGTAGCCACTTCTGCACCGCAGACTGACTAACGCCACAGGCCTTTGCTAGCTTCTCTTGTGATCCGGCAATGGCAATGGCGGTTTTAATTACTGGGTTGATAACTGACTTCATAAAACCACCTCCGTTGTATTCATAACTCAATATATAACTATGGTTGTTTTATTGCAAGCTTTTGGTTGTTTGACCGCGTAAAACTTGGGTTGTATTTTTTGCGTATGAAAATGACACTTGCTCAAAGAATCAAAATCGCCATGACCGCCGCGAATGTGACACAGTCCGCACTAGCTGAAAAAGTTGGTGTATCGCAGGCTGCCATACAAAAAATCGCTTCCGGGAAAGCTAAATCCTCTACTAAGATTGTGGAGATTGCTGCTGCCCTAGGCGTGCGTCCTGAATGGCTTGGAGAACAGAATGGGCCTATGAGGGAGGGAGATAACCTTGCTGGCCTAATGCAGCAGCCAGAGTCCAATATTGGCCCCGAGAGCGAGTGGGGGACGGTTTCGTCTTGGGATCATGACACTCCATTACCTGCAGATGAGGTCGAAGTGCCGTTCTTAAGAGATATTGAGCTAGCGGCTGGAGATGGAAGTTTCAGTGATGAGGATTACAACGGATTCAAGCTTAGGTTTGCCAAATCTACATTACGTAAAGTTGGGGCTGACACCTCTGGTAGAGGAGTGATTTGCTTCCCTGCTCATGGCGACAGTATGGAGCCTATCATCCCGGATGGAACAACTGTTGCTGTGGACACCAACAATAAAAAAGTAGTCGACGGAAAAATTTACGCGATCAACCAAGACGGATTAAAAAGAATCAAACAGTTATATCGCATGCCTGGTGGAAAGCTGATTGTGCATAGTTTCAACCGAGAAGAAGATGAGATAGCTGATGAGGCAGACGTAGAGATCATAGGGAGAGTGTTTTGGTACTCAGTCATACTTTGACCTTTTTCAAGAACACTTAAAAAGCCGGCGTTGAGCCGGTTTTTTTTCGCCTGAACCAAGCAAAGCACGTAAAGTCAAAAAAAATTCACATTCAAATACAACCACATGACAACCTCACACTCAATATTTACAACCATGGTTATTGACATAAATACAACTATGGTTTTAAATGAATTCATCGAAACAAAACCTCGATGCGGAAAGCCAAATGGCACCGCGCCAAATGCAGATTTGGCTGCTTCTTTAACATAGATGGGGTTACTTCTCCCGCCCTTGTGGGAGACCAAAGGAAGTTGCTTTGGGATGTGTTGAATGGTTCACGGAAGGGAATATGTCGCACGTGAAGCGGCGAGGCATTGCGCAGAAGCTGAAGTGAAGTAGGCAGACGTAGTGTCGAAACGGGCCCCCAACCAAACACATCACCAAAGCAACCACCGGAGGACATATGACCAATTTAATCGCATCAAACAGCGTCACACGGCGTTATCTGAAACGTGGTGAGCTGATGGCTAAGCGTCGGGCAGAAGCTGCTCAGAACGAAGCGCACAAAGCTGAGTGCAAATCACGAGTAGACCGCGCAACTTCCCTGTGCAGTCTCCGTGACAAGCAGGAACCGGAATCAACTGGAAGCATGTGCCTTCCAGAAGTCGCCCTCTTCGCTGCAGGGCATCGCAAATCTAAACAGGTTACAGCTCGTTAATGGGGTGAAAGATGGCAACAATGAGTTACTGCTTATTCAGGAATACAGCGGAAGATTTCTCTCGCTGCCTTGAAATTATTGGCACTGCTGAAAATATTAACCAACTTTCAGCTGGGGAATCGGGCGCAGCAAGAGATTTAAGGGAGATGGCTGAGCAGTATATTTCCTGGTTTGATCAACTGGATGAGGAATCAGAAACTGATGAATCTGAAGACGATGAATCACAGTAATGCGTAAATGAATAAAAAGATAAAAAGGTTGCATAGTGCAGCCTTTTTTTATTACCTCAGGAGCATCCAATGATTCGCGACTGTGACAAGCGAGCATGGCGCTCGTTCAAAATCGAGCTGGCAGCGATAGTTATATTAGCCGCTGTTTGTGCTTATGTGTTTACTATGCAGGGGGTTGTATGAGCAGAGAAAATAATGGTGGACCTGCGTTTCCAAGTCAGGGATATGAAGGTTTAACTATAAGGGATTATATTGCCATAAAGGCAATGGCTGCGATTGTTCGCAGGTACGATGGGCATTCACTTGGTGGCGGACCTAATTCGCCTCAGTATAAAGATTTGGCAGATGATGCGTATTTCATTGCCGATGCAATGCTGAAAGCGCGAGATTCACAATGAGCAGAAACGGCATTCGCTCTCTCAGCATCGCCCTAACGTTTATGTGCCTCATATACGGCACCATAGCATATCTCATGCTAACCATCCCATGGTAATAGCCTGCTGTTAATTCGCTGAGTTAACAGCGTGATATTGCCCAGTATCAACCTGTGTCATTTGCCGTCATTCGTGGCGGCAATTTTTTTAACTGGAGGAAATGATGGAAATTGATATCAGAAAAGGCGGTCTTTTTGGTGATGGCTCATGGAGAGAAGTAAGAATTCGCGAAGATGGGACGACAATTAACTTTGACGTATCAGTTGGTGATGAGCTTAAAAAGTTCAGGGAGACGATTTTAGATGCTGTCTTCGGCGATATGAGCAACGATGAAGTAATCGCTTATTTAAATGAAAGTGGATACAGCGAAGAAATTATCGAACGCCACGAAAACAGTAAGGATGATGCCGCCTGAGTGCGGCTTCACCACTGCAAATCAGTGAATATTTAAATCAAGTATTCAGTAGACATGCATTTAACTAACTAAGGAAACGCCATGATGCTTACGATGTCTGGCGGCTGCATCCTGGCCGCCTATTACAACCCTGAATCTGAACTTGAACGTAAGGTTCGCCAGTTAATTAAAGCCGCCAGAAAGGTAATGGAGGACTTATGTCAAACATTAAGCCAATAGACCAGTACCTGCTGCAGGTGGCACAGAGCAAAGCAGCAATAGCTCGTTATATCGGTGATGGTGCCTTATGGATGTCAGCGTATGACGACATGAAGGCGGCAATTGGTTATCCGTGGTTCAGGAGGAAGTGATGGAGTGGATTAAATGTAGTGAGCGGATGCCTGAGGAGACAGGTGACATCATTGTTTTTTTTGATGGGATTGTAATGTCCGGAATTTCATATTCTCGTCGAAAAGGGTTCTATATTGACGCACTGGCATATGACGATGATGAGCCAATTGACGACGTAACCCACTGGATGCCACTACCAAACCCACCAACCGAATAACCAAACCACCATGACCAATCATATCCCCGTCAGCTCTATGCCTGACGAAGACTTCGTTCGCCTCATGCAAGGCATGTTATCCGAGCATGACAATGAACAGGAGAGAGACGATGCGCCTGAGCATGAATGATAAAAACGAAATTAAGCAGATTATCGCCGGGTTTACCGATGCGGATTATCAGGAGATAGACAAAGAGGTTGAGCGGCTGTGTGCATCAGCGCAGCCGCTTTTTAACCTGCTTGAAGACCACAGACCAGACGAGCACACAAAGGCCGCAGCTGAATGGCTTAGTGAAGAGGACTGTGATTACCAGGACTATGCCGGCACAGCGATGTGGGACTTATTCCGGCCTCGTGTAGTGGTCGAGCGCGCTATGGCGTCATTCATCCGTCGCCATTCGTTTGAGGATGCAGCATGAGCAACATCGTAGAGTTCGTCAAACAGCAGGAGCCGCTATTCTGCGGCGCTTTGACTGACCAGAGCGTGACATGGGCTAAGGAAAGCCAGTTTGCCATTCAGTGTTTTCAGAACAATGACTATCTCCTGAAAATTGCTATGGCAAACCCTGTATCAACGCAGAACGCCATCGTTAACGTCGCAGCCATCGGAGTGTCGCTTAACCCTGCACAGAAGCTGGCTTATCTGGTTCCAAGAAAGGGTGGTGTCTGCTTAGACATCAGCTACATGGGGCTGATGCATATTGCGCAGCAGTCTGGGGCTATTAAGTGGTGCCAGTCGTCGATCGTTCGCAAAAACGATCAGTTCCGTCGTGAGGGTCTCGATAAGCCGCCGGTTCATATCTACAACGATTTCGATACCGCAGAGCAGCGAGGGGATATTGTCGGCGCATACGTCACAGTAAAAACCGATGATGGTGATTACTTAACACACACCATGAGGATTGACGCAATCTACTCAATCCGCGACCGCTCAGAAGCATGGAAAAAATTCAAATCGGATAACAGCAAGAAGTGCCCATGGGTTACCGATGAAGAGCAGATGATACTCAAAACGGTCGTTAAGCAGGCCGCCAAATACTGGCCGCGCCGGACACGCCTGGATGCCGCGATAGACCACGTAAATACCGAAGGTGAAGAAGGTATTAACTTTGCAGCGCAGCGCCAGCCTGAGCGGGATATTACCCCTGCTGACATGCAAATTATCAAAGAGATAAACGATGCCCTTATCTCAATGAATAAGACGTGGGATGACAACCTACTCCCCCTGTGCTCACAAATTTTCCGCCGTGAAATTCGTGAATCGTCAGAACTGACGCAGGAAGAGGCCGTTAAAGCTCTCAGTTTTCTGAAAAATAAGGCGGCAGCATGACACCAGAAATCATACTGGCGAGAACCGGTATTGATGTTACCACTGTAGAGCAAGGTGATGAGGACTGGGTAAAGTTAAGGCTCGGAGTCATCACCGCCTCAGAGGTTCACAACGTCATCGCCAAACCACGCTCAGGCACGAAATGGCCTGATATGAAAATATCCTATTTCCACACATTACTTGCAGAGGTGTGCACTGGCGTAGCCCCTGAGGTAAACGCAAAGTCTTTGGCATGGGGAAAGCAATATGAAGATGACGCTCGGGCATTATTTAAGTTTACATCCTGCGTAGACGTTATCGAATCCCCCATTCTGTTCCGCGATGAAACCCTTCGCACGGCCTGCTCACCAGACGGGCTGTGCAGCAACGGTTTTGGATTAGAGCTTAAGTGCCCATTCACCTCTCGGGACTTCATGAAGTTTCGCCTGGGAGGCTTTGACGCTATCAAAGCGGCATACATGGCACAGGTACAATACAGCATGTGGGTGACAGGCAAGGAGGCCTGGTTCTTTGCCAATTACGACCCCCGCATGAAACGTGAAGGGCTTCATTACGTTATCGTTGAGCGCGAGAAGAAATACATGGATGAGTTCGACGAGCAGGTGCCGGAGTTCATCAGCAAGATGGATGAAGCTCTGGAGGAAATAGGATTCACTTTCGGAGAGCAGTGGAAATGAAATGCATTCCCTGGGAGTCGTGGGAAGAGGATTTCCTGCGCGAAGTATCCGCCACCATGCCTGCCGAATTGATCGCCGAGAAGCTCGAAAGAACGATTCCGGCAATATGGGGAAAAGCCTCAAGGATGGGAGTCAGGCTCACCTATCACATGAAAATTAAGCCATGGACTGCGCAAGAACTTTCTCTCTTTAAGTCCTCGACTGCGGAAGAGATAGCCAAATCAACTTCCCGAAGCATTTATTCCGTCAGGTCTAAGCGTTATCAGTTAGGACTTTCACCAACAGCCGGCCAGTAAATCACACCACCCTATTCTCTACCGGAGAAACATCATGATCGGAAGAAACTACGACCCCACAATATTCCCTGATGATTTATCAATTCGCCACAGAATGGACAAGGTGCCAACGAAGGAAGAACTGGCCGGGCGGAATAGCTTTCCAAGCGTGAACGATAACAAGTATCTGGACGCTATTTTGAAGAGCAAGAAGAAAGAGAGGATGGTGTGATGGATTACAGCAAACTATCAGATTTTGAAATTAACAAGAGAGTGCTTTTAGCCTCTACTTTTGTAAAACCACTCGGCTATCCACACAATGCAGACGGCAGATCAGTTGGCCGGTCAAATGGCGTAGATTACATTTGGTATGATTTCTGCAACAACCCAGCAGACGCTTTCCCTATTATCGAAGCTAATCGCATCTCACTACGTAACAGATACGAAGGCGACTGGAAAGCTGAAAATGAATGGGGTGAGTCTCATTTTCATGTTGCCTGCAATCCTCTCAGAGCGGCAATGGTCGTGTTTTTAATGATGCAGGGGGATAAATGACCGATTACAGCAAGATGAGTGATTTTGAGATTAATTTACGCGTTGCAGAGATTGTCGTCGACTACGACTGCATATCAAGACTCCCGTATACTGACATGGCGGTGCATTGGGGTGATGGTGCAAATTGGCATGTTTTTAACCCATGTAATAACCCAGAAGATGCATGGCCGATAATCACCGCAAATAAAATAAGCATTTACGCAATGAGCGAAAATGATGGTAGAGGCCATTGGGGAGCAGAAGCTTTTTACCCCAATGAGTCATATCACTTTAATAACAACCCACTCCGAGCTGCAATGATAACATTCCTGAAAATGCAGGAGTCCAAAAATGCCAAAATTCCCTCAGAACGCGATAGTTAAACACGTATCCGGTGACATTCGCGGATATGTGATGAACATATTCGAACAGCAAGACGGCTCACCGCCCTACTACTTCATTCAATGGGATGATGGCAATCCATCATCTCACCCGGAGAAAGAGCTTCAATGGGCCACAACTGAACATCCAGTGATGCATAAAACTATGCACTAAGAGGTGATATGGGAAGACTCGATAAGTTTATCGTCTTCAGCCTGGATGCCCTCAGAGACAATTCAGGCAATCAAATTATCTGCAACGTCGACTTACTCCGCTCTCTTTATTCTGCTGGTCACGACATCATCGTCTTAGCCGACAAACGAAACAAACAAGACCGCCAGTGGATTGGCGAATTATATATGCTCGCATGGGATATCGTCATGCCTGATGAGCTGAATTTAAGTTCAGGCAATGTTCTGTTTGCATGTGTAAGTGATGAATGTCTGCATGAGAGGTTAATTGAGGCCGGAGTGGTTTGCAGTCTGTATAAATCATATATGCCGTCTGTTGAGCAGGCGGCTTGAGGTTAGACAATGCGCAGTGATATGAGTATTACGCATGTAGTCAGCTTTTCTGGCGGCAGAACGTCGGCCTACCTTGTCCACCTGATGGAGCAGCGCCGCAGAGCCGGTGAGGATGTTCGCTACGTATTCATGGATACCGGCGCTGAGCACCCAGGGACATACAAATTTATTCGAGAGGTGGTGAGTAACTGGGGTATCGACCTGATATGTCTGCGTGTAGATGTTAACCCTGAGCTTGGAAAAGGTAACGGCTACAAAATTATCAGCATTGATGACATCGGTCCTGACCTGCAGCCATGGATAGACATCACAAAAAAATACGGCACTCCATATTTTGGCGGCGCGTTCTGCACCAGAACAATGAAAATCGAAGTCTGCAATCACTTCTGCAAAGACAACTTCGACAATCACCAGTCATGGCTGGGTATGCGCCTTGATGAACCAGCTCGCATCTGGGGAGAAAAGCTTTTCCACCTGATGCGCCGAATGAATTTCGATACTTACACCATGGGTAGCCTGTATCGGGAACTTGCAGCCATTGATACCTGCGAGCAAATGGTAGAGATGCTGGAGCCTAGATTTTTGTTGGACACCGCAACCGCAGGAAGGATAGCTCAGCGAGTAATCGACATCAGGAAATCAAAGCAGAGCTTTATGGCGGAAATTACCGAGTTCGAGAAAGAGGACGTACTGAACTGGTGGAAGCAGCAGCCGTTTGACCTGCAGATTCCTGAGCATCTTGGTAACTGCGTTTTCTGTATCAAAAAGGGTTTGAACAAAGTGGCCCTTGCTATGCGCGATGAACCGGAAATGCTGGCCCAGTTCCGCGCAGTAATTTCCTCTCCTGACGTCCGGGTTGTCGAGCGCAGTCAGCAGGAAAACAAAATTATGTACCGAGAGGGGCAGTCACTTGATGGCGTCGAGGCAATGTACGCTGGTTACGAACGTGATGATATCGCAAAAACAGTGCGCAGCAGCGGCGGGTATGAATCAGGATCCTGCACAGAAAGTTGCGAGGCTTTCATTGTTGATAACGGACAGCTTGACCTATTTGCAGAACAGGAGCGAGCAGCATGACAACTGATATCACCGAACTGGCGCAGAGCCTGAAAGCGGCAGCAGTGCGCGTTATTAAAAATTACGACAGTGAATGGTTTGAGGCAGGCCATCAGATTTGTACCGTTCATAAGTCAAAGATAAATCTGATTAGTCTTGCTAACCCTGTCAGCGTTCTCGCGCTGGTAGAGGAGCTGGAGAAGGCGCAGACCAAAGCAGATGTATACGACATGCTTCGGGATGACTACGGTTTGCGCGAAAAAGGTGTTGGGCTTGCAGACTTCGTTGACTGGCAGGCTAATCGCATCGCCGAGCTGGAGTCCCGCACCGTGAAGCTGCCGGATGATGAAGATGGCCAGGCATACGGATTCGCGAAATGGTCAAACAGTAAACTTCCTGCGACGGCCGGAACCATGACAATTGCATATTGCGAAGATGCCTGGCGGGCTGCCTTTGAGGTGTTCTCGTCAGCAGCTGGCATCAAGGTGGAGGCTGAGTGATGGAAACTGTGAAATTTGCTGTGCAATTACTCAAAAGCGATGACTGCGTAACCTTGATGGGGCGCGGCGAGGTCAGCAAGGAGGAACTCATCGAAGAGGCTATTCGCCAGGGTGAGATAGACGCCGATGACCGCGAACGCTTTGAAAAGGCTGAATTCTGCGCCAATAAGTGGATGAAGGCCGTTCCGCGTGATGGTTATTCAACCTACTACTACGAGTCGCGTGAAGGCGTTCGCGGGGCATTCAAAGCAACCTGTTTGCAATACCTGTGGTGAGGCAACCATGACCAAACCAACCATAACCAGAGGGCGCCTGGAAAAAATTAAATCATGGCGTGAAACTTACGGCGCCGGAAGCAACGTAATGCTGCCAGCAGAAGAGGCCGAGAAGTTGGCCCTCATAGCGCTGGCCGCAATGGGCAGCGAGACAGCGATTGCTGATTGCGACCCAGAGGTATACGAGAAGGGGGTTAGCGTGTGCCTTGTAGCAATCCCGAAAGAAACGGCAGAGGTTATTTGCCAAAACATCACTGCAGCAACGGGCTGTAAGGTGGACTGGCACTACTTTGGTGGGCGTGTGCATATCAAGGCGCTCAGAGTGGCCTCGCAGCCAGCGCCGGTAGTGCTGGATGAAGTTACCGCCGAATATTGCCCAGCACTTGTCAAGTATGACGTTACTGAAGTTGATGAGGCATGGGCTCGCGGTTTTAATGCCTGCCGCGCCGCCATGCTGCAAGCTTCCCCTGTTTGCACCTGCCCCAGCGGCGACGGCTCTCTGCGCTGGCCTTGTCCGGTGCATCCTGGCAACTCTCCGGCGCAATCATATTGCTGCCCGGCGCAAAACAGCGTCTCTCCGGCGCAAGGCGGCAATTCTCCGGCAACTTCGGATAACTGGCAAGTCGAGGCTGAAAAACTGGCAGAAATGCACGGCATGAGTTTCGTTTTGTTCAGGCACGGAGAGGCTCCTCAATGTGCAGATCCGACAAAAGTGGTGATTTCATTCACTGATAAAGGACTTGGACACGATACGCTGCCAGCCGCCCTGCAGGAGGGAAAATGACGATTGCCATCGATCGACTTAAAGAAGTGACAAGGGACTTTGGCCGCAGGCATATCGCCTACCAGATGGCCAGGGAGCTGCTGGAGATTTATAGCGGTAACGGCCCGTTAGTGTGGAATGCGCTGAGCGATTTCCATCCTGAGGTGAATGGCAAATATCTTGTCATTACCAGCTACGGGGATATTCGAACAGCCTGCTATGATTGCGAATCAGGGGAATGGAGGGCTTCAGATGGCACCATTACCGGAGTTATCAAGTGGATGGATTTGCCAGCCGTCCCTCAGGAGGTGAATTGATGCCGTACTTCTTCCTGATTTTCGTCATCAGCAGCCAATCATCGAATATGCAGGTGGTTCCCATGCAGAGTATGGAGCAGTGCAAAGCAGCCATTAAGGCGATGAAAGTTGCAGATGATAAGAGGTCCTGGGGCGACGTTTCGCCAAGCGTAGATAATATTCAATGCGTAGAGGTGAAAGGTGAGTAACGTACGCGATGAAATCAGGACCTTCGACCTTGACAGATTACGCTCTCTTCGTGAGTTCGTGGGCGACCTTATAGCCAGAAAAGAAGAAGAGCCACGCAGAACGGTGTGGCGTGTCTGCTCTGACGGCATCTGCTACGGCAATTTCAGGGAAGAAGAATACCTCAAGGCAGTAGCGTTTCTAGCGGAGAAGGCCGCAGAAATTGATGCAGATCCGACATCGGACAGGCGGGACAGGCGCATGGAAATTTTATCTCATCGCGTCATCGAGTCGGAATATGAGGGGTGGTTTGATGCCTAAATCCCCAGCAGAACGCAAAGCCGCGCAGGAGATAACGAATGGAAAATAAACCAGAGTGGCAGCAGCAGGCTGAGAAACTTGCTGAGCTGTACGGAGCAAGCTTCGTGATATTCAGGAATGGAATGGAGCCTGAGTGTGTCGATCCCACGAAAGTGGTGCTTTCATTTGATGTCGAAAGCAAAAGACGCTTTGACGAGTTCAAAGAAACCCTGCGGCAGGAACACGAGATGGGAGCCAGGCTGACCAAGCATCGCTTTATACCGAAATAAAGATGATAGTGGTATATAATCCCCTCCACAGCAGAGGGGATTTTTATGTCACAGTGGAACATTGCAGCCAAATCGAAAGACGAGCAGGACAAGGTCAACGTCGACCTGGCAGCGTCCGGCGTCGCCTACAAAGAGCGCCTGAACATGCCTGTCGTCGCCGAAGTGGTTGCCAGAGAGCAGCCTGAACATCTGCGCGAGTATTTTATGGAGCGCGTCCGCTACTACAGGGAAAGAAGCGTTGAGCTACCTAAAGCAACTGACCCGCGCTACATTGAGATGGCAGAGCAGAACGCGAAGAAGTAAACCAAGCATCGAATAAACATAACCCGCCGAGTGCGGGTTTTTATTTGGGAGTAAATCATGATTGTTGATGAAGAAACTGCTGCGGAAATGCAAATGCACCTTGTGCGTGTTTGCAGGGTTCAGCGTAATGCTCACGGGGTATGGAAGCAGATGCATGAGCAATTCTCAGAATATACCATCGAAGAAATAAGAGAAGCGGTGAAGCCAGTAATTTTAAAAATGATTCAATCACTTTAACTGGAGCATTGGCAATGGGAAATCATATAGATTTAACTCCCCTCAAGTTCCAAGAATTCATACCAGACCCAAAAGACCTTTGCACTCTCTGTGGTGGTAATTATGGAGACTTTGCAATGGTCGCCTGCAAGGATGGAATGCACGTTTGTATGGATTGCATAGATATTTTAAGCGATATAAAGAAAGAGCGAGAATCAAGGAAGCGTGACGAATTAGCGAAAGCACTGCATATCGCTTCCGGCGCTGCTCCTATAGACCTTGGCGGCATTGGGCCACTGTACCTTGAACTCGCCGATAAAATTATCGCCGGGGAAATTCCCCACCTCAAAATCGTATAACTGCCTGCTGGCGATTTATTTATTTGGAGAGAGAAATGTCAGACCAAAGTAAATACTACGACTATTACATGGTCGAAGGTGAAGATGTGAAAAACCTCATTGATGGATATAACGCTATCAATGAAGAAAGAACTTCAATCATTGCCAATGCGGCTGAGTCTGTTGGCGCTGTAGCATGGACACTGACCAACTGTTGGGGTGGTGTCGGCGGGCTAATTCAGGGTTTTGCATGGGATAAAAACTTCCAGTTCCCCTGCCTTGTCACCATAAAGCGGGAAGATTTCTTTGATGGGAAGCGCGTTGTTATTGCTCGCGGAAAGGGAAACACAAAAGAAGGAAGAGCATATAACAAAGAACTGGATGCCGTTATGGGCGACGCTAACCGCAAATTAAAGACATTCCCCCAATGGAAAGATTACATCATTAACCACTACGGAATTATGCGCACTGGAATCGGCGGTCAGTCTGGTCGAGGGTTCGGATTTGCCATGCTCTCCACGTATGGAGGTAAACACCCTGCCAGGGATGATGCGCTTCTTTTTGGCATTCCGAATAATAATGACAAAAAGCATGGCGAGATTACCATCCCCGCAAACTTCCAGAAATTAACCTACGGCCAGTTTTACGACATCGTAAACAGCGAAACCGCAGAGACCGCCGAATAAGGCGGTTTATTTTTATCGGAGATAGATAATGGCAATGAACAAAAAAGAAAAAGAGATATATGAGAACGCGTTGCGCATGCAGGAAATAAACAGGTCGCTAAGGTGGTCAGATTATGATGATGACAAAGATGTAAGCCCCCCAACTGATTTTGGTACATATGTAAATGGCTGGTCAGTCAACGCAGGAAACATGAGCGTATACAAATCATGGTCTTCAATTATATACCATGGGGAAGGATGGGTAATTGAAGGGGGTAAACCCAACCACGCCTCTCAGAATCCTATCAAGCAATACAGCACCAAGGATAAGGCGCTGAAGGCGCTTCGTGTATTTATGGAGCGCAAATTTGCTTCTTTGCTACTGGATGTAGATAAGCAGATTCAGTTATCAATGACGGAGTAACCATGGAATCACACAGCCTCACCCTCGATGAGGCCTGTGCTTTCCTGAAGATATCCAGGCCTACCGCAACGAACTGGATCCGCTCAGGAAGATTACAGGCAACGCGCAAAGACCCCACCAAACCTAAGTCCCCTTACCTCACAACCCTCCAGGCATGCATTGCAGCGCTTAACTCACCGCTGCATACTGTCGCCGTGAGCGCGGGCGATGCACATAAAGAGGAACGCAAATGTCCATCTTCCGCAGAGGCGAAATATGGTACGCCTCGTACTCGCTCCCGGGCGGGAAGCGAATTAAGGAATCTCTTGGGACAGCGGACAAGCGGCAAGCTCAGGAGCTGCACGACAAAAGAAAGGCAGAGCTCTGGCGAGTAGACAGACTCGGCGACTTTCCTGAAGTGACTTTTGAAGAAGCATGCCTCCGTTGGCTGGAAGAGAAAGCAGACAAGAAATCGCTCGACACCGATAAAGGCCGGATGGGATTCTGGCTTGAGCATTTCGAAGGAGTGAAGCTAAAGGATATTACCGAGGCAAAAATTTATGCCGTCGTTAGCAGGATGCAGAACAGGAAGGCAAAGGAGATATGGCAGCAGAGGGTTGATGCTGCAAAAAGGAAGGGAAAGGAAGCGCCCCCATTTGAGTCCAAGCCTGTAACAACATCGACCAAGGCTAAGCACCTGGCGCTGATGAAGGCCATCCTGCGCGCAGCAGAGCGCGACTGGAAGTGGCTGGAGAAAGCGCCAGTTATCAAGATACCGTCAGTGAGAAATAAGCGCGTTCGGTGGCTTGAGCATGAAGAGGCGAAAAGGCTGATTGATGAATGTTCGGAGCCGCTGAAGTCGGTCGTTAAGTTTGCGCTGGCGACCGGCCTCAGAAGGTCGAACATCATCAATCTGGAATGGCAGCAAATCGACATGCAGCGTCGGGTTGCCTGGGTTAACCCTGAGGACAGCAAATCAAACCGCGCTATTGGCGTAGCGCTTAATGATACTGCCTGTAAGGTTCTGCGCGATCAGATAGGGAACCATCATAAATGGGTGTTCGTCCATACGAAAGCATGGCACCGCCCTGACGGGTCGTTAACTCCTGATATCAGGAAGATGAGAGTGGATGATGGCCGCGCGTGGAACTCGGCATGCAAACGGGCAGGAATTGAAGATTTCCGTTTCCATGACCTGAGACACACCTGGGCAAGCTGGTTAATTCAGTCAGGCGTCCCACTTTCTGTACTTCAGGAAATGGGTGGTTGGGAAAGCATCGAAATAGTCCGTCGATATGCTCACCTGGCACCTAACCATTTAACTGAGCACGCACGTCAAATTGACTCGATTTTTGCAGAAGATGTCCCAAATATGTCCCACAAGGAAAAATCAGTGGCTGGAGGAAGCTGATAAGTGATTGATTATTAATGGCACGCCCTACAGGATTCGAACCTGTGACCTACGGCTTAGAAGAAAGTAGAGCGTTAAATAACACACTGTAATCACACATATTTTCCGCGTTCGCATCCGGTTTTGTGTCGTTTCGTGTCGTTTGAATACATCCCTGTCTTTATCGTGCATTCCTGTCACGCCACATCTACGACACACCCGTCACGCGAATTCTTCCACGATCGCCATGCCATTAGCACCATCGCCACCGGTAAATGCCGTGCCGGTAAACCCGAGGTCATAGGCCCCACCACCGCCGGAGCCGGGAGCAGTGCCAGCAATACCAGCCTGAGCTCCTGCCCGGCCGCCACCGCCAAAAAACGACGCTCCGCCATTCCCAGGCAAAAGGCTTGATCCTGTCTGCCCATCGGAGCCAGTACCTCCGTTGATCCGGACGTCGCCAACTGTAGCCGTACCGCCTGCGCCGCCGGCAGTATTCGAGATGCCAGACTTCACGCCACCCTTACCGCCCGGCGCCGAGAACAGACCCGCAAACGAGGAAGATTCTCCATCACCCCCGCTTACTGCGCCTACGCCGCCCTTACCCCCCTTACCGATAGTTATCGCGTAAGAGCTGGCTGCAGACAGGTCAACCCATACAACAACAGTTGCCGCCGCGCCGCCGCCAGCACCGGAAAAGGTTTCGGTGTTATTAGATGCCTGGCACCCGCCACCGCCGCCTCCGCCTCCGACCAACGTTACTTTTGCAAAACGGGCCAGCGGTGAGCGCGTATAGGTTCCGTTTGCATAGAAAGCTTTTGGAGCGCCAAGTGAACGCCCGACAAAACCAGAAGAATCAGCGATCCCAAGGTTATAACGGGCTTCATTTACCGCATCCTCACCGGCATCTTTAATTTCTGACAGGTTATTGCTGATCTGCAGAAAGGATAATAATGACCCGGCGGTCATTAAATTCGCGACGATATCATTAGTTGACCATACGCGTGCCGTAGTTCCTTCCTGACCACGAATTACTGTCATCACGTCACCAGATACAGACGCGACGTGCATAATTTCAGAAATTGTTTTCGTGGCCGCGTCGGTTATCGTTAATTTGAAATAACTTTCTCCCGATACTGGCGATGGGAATAAAGCACCCGCTCCAGTTCCCACGGTAATAACGGTAGCGGACGCGCTAATACCCGCAGCGAGAACACTCTTTGCGTTATTATTGGCTAATAGCTTCAGCGCCATATATACCCCAGTTAAATAATAGAATTATCGGAACGAACATCGCAGATAGTAAACGTCACGACGCCGATGACAGTAACATCGTCCAGGACTTCGCCCTCGATCGCTTCACCATCTTCAGTAATCAGTGACTTTCCTCTCAGCGTGGCAAGCTCCGTCCCGCCGCCGTGCTGGATAAGAACCTGACTACCCTGCTTTGGCTTCAGGGAGATATCCAGCACAACGTAACCGCCTGATCGCTCGAAGAGGCGCGTATTTGGCCCGACATTGCAGATCGAGTTAACCGTTAATCGCTGTTCCGTGTAGTCAGACGCCGGAGACGGGAACCCCATCAGATGACCCTCCCCATGTTGGCCATCATCCACAGCCTGTTTTCGCTATGGTCCGGCGTTTTGTCGACGAAATACGTTTGTTCCCGCGCGATCCAGGAGTTCGCTTCCACCTCGGATAAGTGTATGCCGCGCCGGCGCAGCGCGGTAACAAAGTCACGGGTGTGAAGGTACTGGAACCCCTTGGAACTGCGCAATACCGACTCGCGGAAAGCTGCGGCGATGTCTGTCTGTCGAAGCATGATCTGCCCTCCGATAAATACTGTTTTTATATACAGTAGTTTTATCGATTTCACACGTCAAGCGAAACGGCTTTTAAGGATCGACCTTGTTCATTAGCTCCCATTGGCCTTGTGCGTTCTGGATGGCCTCTTCTGCAGTTAAGGACTGCTCAGAAAATCTTTTGGTGCCCACTCCGCACCCGGAGCATTCAACATAGTAAACATAAAAGCTGATCACCCCGTCAGTTTCCGGCTTTGTCATTAACATGGGTTCGGCCTGGCATAATCTGCAAACTGTCATTTTAACCTCACAAAATATCTGGCAATGCGTTATTTATTGAATGGATGGTTGTTATTCCATCAACTACAGCGCCGGAATCTCTCCTTACACCTACACCGCCGCCATTTTCTACAGTTACAGAACCCGTTACAGCGCCAACTGAGTTATTAAGCCATGCGCAACTGCCCTGATTGGCAATTGTTCCTGCGGTATTACCAAGTCGCATGTTTCCATTCATCATTACAGGACCATATTGCGTGTCACCATGAATATCACACCGGGCATTTTCGATAACTACCATTCCACCTGAGACATTAAAATTAAATGTTCCTCCATTTAATATCATTGTCGTTGTCTCATGGTTGGATGCACCCTGAGCTGATTGACCTGCCTTATCTCCGTTATAGCTTCCATCGCAACCATTAAGGATCATCTTCCCTTGACCACCAGTCGGAGCATGCTGGTTAAATCCGTCATTACTTATCCTGTACGCTTTTACATTGTTGCAGATGATAAGTTCGTTTCGGCCTGTACCGCCTACACCACCATTTGCGCAATATTCTACAAGTGAGTTATTTACAGTCAGATAACCAGTTCCGGCAGGCTGAGTAGATTGACCGCATGAAATCCCGTTAATCATGCAATATCTGGATATGCAGTCGTTTATTGTCAGCAGGCCGAAACCAATTGTTCCAACCCCAAAGTTACGCCGGGATATCTCTATGGTATGCAGGTTAGGGCTGGAATCATCGGGCAAGCGGACATAAATAACCCCGCTTGAATATCCATATTCACCTGCAGCCGGTGTCGTTGGCGTGGCTGTGTTCTGTACCAATTTGAAAAAGAAATCATCACGATCGCCGACTGTCTCTGTCATCGTCGTGACGACGACCTGAAGCACAGATGTATAGCCAAGCGTTTTGCGCCAAATTTGCCCGCTCTGAGTCCATCCTGATATGTGTTTTTCCGAACCGAAAGTATACCAAGGTTCACTATCTACACCGGACAAGGTCACATTTAATGACGTGTCAAAAATAACCTCTTGCCGCAAAGGGCTATTTTCTGGCGCGGATATTTTTATTTCGTAATCAGGAAGCCCTGCGCATAAACCGAGAGCGAGAGATAATGTATTAACTGGATTATCAACAGAACCCGTCCCTGAAGAGCTACCATTTACGGAATCTACATATAGCGGGTTAGGTGGATAGTTACGCAAGACCCCTGGTGTTGGAATTCCAGTGCGCCACGTTTGAGTTACGCTCATTTATGCCACCTTAATTAGCCTTACAGCTAATAATACCATTGCTGTTGGGAGCGTATCGCTTGGCGAGGAGCCGTTTCTACCTACGCGAATGGTGGTGTGCCGTGTTGGGTCCACTGTTAGATCAAGGGCTATTTGTGTTTCAACCCCTATATACGGCGTGGCGTTAGCAGCAGCTACAATTCCTCCTCCCGATGGAGTTTGATTAAATGATTCCCCGGCCGACCAACTCTGTATTAACCCTGAAAAACTTACGTTCCCGGTATTCGCGACAAGGTTCGCCCAAATAAGAGAAATACGCATTTTTGACCAGTGAGATGGTAGGTCTATCATTTTGGTAACTGATGCATCTGCGCCATGAGTAAACTGCCATCCTGCAAGCCTGCTAGCGATCATTCCAAAGCTAGCGCTCCCAATAGCAAGGCTGAAATCTAGTGCAGGTATAGTAATGGAAGTTATGGCATTAGCTGGATCGGCAGTAATAGAATCAACAGACGTTTGCAATTCTGTAAACTGTTCATTTGTAGGGAGAGTTGCTGCTATATTAGATATTTCTTCTACTGATTGAGCGGCCTGATTTGTTAAGTCCGAAATTACATTCAATGTTCCTGCGGTCATCATATTTGCTACATAATCATTAGCAGACCATGATTTTGCAATAGTTCCTTCTTGGGCTCTCTCAATTGTAAATACATCACCACTTTTTGATGTTACTTTTACAATTTCTACTTCTGAACCAGTGGCGGCGTCAATTATTGTAAGAGTAAAGTAGCTCTCGCCTGCCACAGCATCAGGGAACTCGGCACCAGTTCCAGCGCTAACGATCAGCGACGTGTCGGTAGCGCTGATAGCAGAAGCCAGCGTGCTTTCTGCGTTGTTTGTAGCCAAAAGGGTTAGTGCCATGTCTCCTCCGGGATATAGGCATAAAAAAACCCGCCGAAGCGGGTTATGCTAAGAAGTATTCGATTGATAAAAATCAATTATTTATGTAACTTTTTAAGCACATCAACAAAGGGGAATTACCATGAAGGTTATTAGCAAGTTACTAATATATTTAATCTTTTCGTCTGCGTCAGTTAATGCATTTGCTTCTCCAACTGTTTTCTTCGATGAAGTAACACATACCGCAGGATTTACAGGCTTGGATGACATCCCAAAAAAAGGAAGCAATTGCTCTCTTAATGAAGGATTGCTGACCGTCACAGGTGGTCAATATTCCAAATCAGGAAGATACATTGAATTAATTAAGGTAAAGAGAAATGATGGTGTTGAGTTCGCCATCCCTACTAATTTTGAAAAACTTAATAACGAGGATATTTCAAATTCTCAGGACCTCATTTCTAAAGGTGGCGTAGTTTATCTAAGGTTCTCTACTTGCGGAAGTGGGGGATATATGTCGTTAATAGATATCCTCAAGCCTCTATAACAAGTTTTTTATTAGTCGATAATCTCAACCGATATCGATTGGTAGAAAGGCATGTGCAGCAGGCCGCTATCCATGGCCTGCTTGAAGAAAATGGCGAACTCGAAATCCTCGGTGATCACAAAGGCCGTGTCCTTCTGGTTGTACTTCCTGGAGTTATAGGCCGATGCGTTGTAGATAGCGCTCCGCGTGAACCTACGCCTCCCCTTATAGATGGATATCACGATACCGCCATCCACAAACTGGATCGAGATACTCCATCGCTGGTCGTTGAGGATGTCTGTGCCATTTACTCCCAATAGGAACCGCAGAATACGCCGTTTTATCCATGGGATAGAGAAATAGAAGCCGTCACCTTTATAAAAATTCCATGTCATGATCCGCTTAAAAAGGTCATCGGATACAACAACCTGGTTCGACTGGTCAATCACCCGGTACTCATTGAATGCCAGCTTGTTAAATTCGAAGGTGTTATATGGGCCTATCTCCTGCTGATCGCTGCTGGAAATCACCGGCGGGAACACGCCATAGATGCCATGGGCAATCCACCGGAGCTGGTCTCCGGTGTTGTAGTCACCGATGAAAATCGGCAGGTTGGCATTAACCATCCAGTCATAAATGCCCTGCGCCATCGAGTTATACGCAGTAAAAAACGCCCGCAGATTGTCATCGTCGTTGTATTGCGTATACATATACGACCGGATGATATCGTCCAGCATGCTACGCCCCTGTTACGATCACGCCATCCGACGCGATATAAAAATAACTGAACTTATCGCCGCTGATGATATTCGTCCCGGCATCCGGTGGCGTTATCACACCATTGATGGTGACCGCGACGGTTAGAGTGCTGATCAGCCCCATGTCGATTGTCGAGTTAATCGCCTGTAAGAATGCGTCTTTCAGGTTGTTAACGTTCAGCGGTTTCCCGGCGAATATGCCGTTCACATACTGAATCGTAGGCTCCGAGACCAGAGAGGCGACCGTGGCATCTGTCAGGTAGTTAACACTTTCTGTCCCCCACTGATACGTCACAGTGACCCGCTGCAGCAATGGCGTCACGAACGGGATCACGTAGTTATCAGGCCAGTCATTCACCGTCACGGTATTGTTTCTGACGTTCGGTGTCACCTCGCCGCCGCCTCCCCAGGTCCCGGATGACGTGGTGTCAATCCCGATGGAAAAAGTGTGAGGAGACAGCACCGTCACGGTCAGAGGAACGTCATTAATGCCCGTCATCCCGGTCACGCCAGTGATCCTGATAACCTGGCCGTCAGTGTAACCATGAGTCAGGTCTGTGCTGACGACGCCAGGATTTGCATTCGTGATCCCCGTTACGTTCAGTGAACACCCTTTCAGCCGGCTGATATCCCCCGCCGACTTATAGAGCGCGCCAGCAATATCGTAAATATCACCGCCGGCGCACATGACTATCCACTTATCCCCGTCCTGAATGACAGAAACCAGGCGCGCCTGCACGTTATCAAGGCTGGTGAGATATTGCCGGATAAATCCAGGATATCCCTGAACTGTGGCCATCTGCGCCTGCCATACTCGATCACGAAACTGATAATTCGTTTCCGGGTCAGCACCCGGAGTGCCAGCGATCGGGTTGGTGCAGGTTATGGTGACGTCAGAAGGAAGACTAGTGATTACCTGGTTAACCGTATTTACCGGCACCGCCCAGTTCCCGGTCTCCGTTCCCTCGCATGATACGCTGGCAGACACTCCTGACGACGAGATAATCGTCGCATCACTGACTGAATAGGTGTAGGTCCCATCAGAAACAATAAACCCCTGTGGGATAACAAATCCCGCCGGGCCGGAAAACTGAATCGGGACCGTTGTCGTGCCAGCCGTTTTTTGCCCAGGGATACCAGCCTGCTGCGCGAGAAGCTCCAGCATGGCGAGGTTAGCCTTTAGCGGCCCCACTGAGTTAATCAGGTCAACCCTCGCCTGATCGCAGACGATAAGCGCGCCGACATCAGTGCTGGCCACGTCTTCTATCAGAGAGCCAGGCAAATCAGTTGTGAGGCCAGGAGATAACGCAATGGCCTGGGAAACGAGCTGTGCTCTTAGCTCTTCCGGCGTCAGAGGAACCGGGCCTGCTGACGTATAGCTGACTGGTAAATCGCTCATACGGCCACCTGTGTAATTATTTTTGAACCTGCATTTGTGATTGCCGAGATGTTATAAACAGGCGGGTCGTCGCTGATCAGCGCAATCTGCAGCGAGGAAAAATACTGGCTGAACTGTTTTTGAATACGGTTTACGTAATACGTCGGCAGGATTTGCTGGATCACCGACCCGGCGGCCGGGATTCCGTTATTGGCGTAAAATGGCGACTCCTGCGGCGCCAGTTTCAGATTCTGGATCAGGGTAGTCAAATACACCGAGTCATTAAACCCATTTTCGTCGGTTTCCACCAGGACCCACTTCCCCTCAGAGTTTCGGCCATAGGTTCTCACTCGGTGATACTCCCGTTATACGTTGAAGTCGGCCCCCCGGTATCATTTCCATCGTTGCCGTTTGAATGTTCATGGCTGTTCAGCCAGGCCAGAAGCGATTGCCACCCGGCGTGCATGATTGCCGGGCTGGTGCTGGCCACAGAGTCCTGCAGATGCCCTGCCTCGCCTGAAATGCTCCATTTTGTCCCGATTAGTGAGATGACTGTCCCGCCAACGGTTACGGTGAAGCTGTCAGGTGTGGAAATGGCGATGCTGTCAGGCTTCAGGAGAAAAGTCGTGTTGCTGCCGCTGTCGCGCAGCGTTACACCCTCCGGCCCATATACCGTCACCACCTGTCCGTCGACACCCTGCCACTCGGTATTACTGATAGGCAAAAAAACGAGGGCGCTTAAGTTTGCTGGCGGTGTCATATCTGCAATGCCGCCTCCCTGACCGCTAACCCCGCCAATGTAAGTATCTGCGGGGATAACAATCCCCTTATCTCCCGGCTGCATGGGGTAACGAATATATTGAGGGCCGAATAAGGGGATAGTAACTTGCGGCAAAACATATGGGATATCCCTTAGCTCAAAGGAAACAGTGATCATATTCCCTGTTTGCTTAACCACGCTCGCCGGAAGAACTTTCCCTGATTTTTGAAGCGCATTATCAATTTTTCTTTCAGTAAACCTGTTCATGCTTGAGGCAAAATTAAGCTTGTTGTCGATGCTCATGCATTACCTGCCTTAATGAAAGGGGAAGCCTCAATAATTGTTACCCATGCTTCTGCCGTTGGTTGCCTGCTATTCCCTAACAGGCGAACGGAGTTCACAATAAAGTCGCCAGTAAAGGCAGAGTCTTCTCGATATTGAGAGTACGAAGAGGCCTGTATCAACGGAGTGCTTTTTTTAGGCATCAGGATGTGATCACCAACCTGAATATCACCGCGCATTACGCACGCCATGCTGATTGTATTAAATGCCACCCATGTTGGCTGACCTATCAAATCCTTGAAATCTATTTGTGTTGGGCTGTTACTTCTGGCTACGGCGCTGGAAACAGAAGTCTTATCCGGGTGGTTATCATAATCGTTATCCCATACCCGGATCTCATTACCATTCACTATTGCGATCTCTACACCAGAGTATCCGCCATCGCGAATTCTGGAACGTGAAAAAGTATTAAGGTCCTTGGCCAGGGTGACAATGTCATCACAAAACAGCCCCCGGTAATGGTTAAGTATTAGCCGGTCGCTTATGTTGATATTGAACGTATACCCTTTGATGTTCATAAAACACTGCGTGAGGGCTACAGAAAGCTTCTGCCCCTCCTTCCAGTCAAAGGTTAAAGGAAGGGGGACGGGTTTGTTATTTTGCACGTTCTGGACAGGACCAACCACGATTATGAAGTCAAGTCGTAATTCAATACCCTGCCAGTTACCAAAGACCTGATTTATCACGCCATCCAATACCAGTTTTGGTGCGGTAACCTTTCCAGCCAATGGCAGCCCATCTTTCATCCCAAGGGATATTTTAATTTTTTTGCCAAAGAAATTCTGGCGAGCCTGCTGCATTTCTTTTGGGCCAATACCCCAGATGGTCAGGTGAGTTTCGCCCTGGGGTGTCGATTCACCGTATCTGAGGATATCAAACTCAATCATCATGGCGCCTGGATTGTAAACTCCGTTCTTATGGCTACTGTATTTTATCGTTCTTTCCGGAGAGGCACCTTCAGCAGGAATGGTTATCTCAATATCATAATATCTCATGAGCTGTTTACCTCAATCTGTCCATTCTGCTCGCGCCAGTACATGGAGGACGAATTAAACACTCCGGAGATAATATTTATTCCACCGTTAAGCACGGAGCCAACGAGCGGGGTATTTAGAATGGTATTCCCAGAGCCATCTGTTATGAGGACATACCACCTCATCCCGGCAATGTTCCATTTGACCTGGCAGTTATAGACGGTGCCATCAAGGATCGGTGTAAATGTCATGCTTTGACGATCATTGCCGGTAAACGGATAATTCTGGGTTGTCATGGCCCTACCCCCAACTTACCCAATAGGCCGGTGATTGCTTCCGATACAGAGCTCCCGAGAGGCGTGTTGCCAAGAGCATTGGCGGTATTAGTCCATGATGGGTCGGTTACCATATCCCCGGCGCCAATCTTGTTTAAAAAATTGTTCACGGCTTGCTCTGCGCCATTATCGGTTATCAGTGGCTGCTCGAAATCCCATATCCATGAACGCTGTGGTAATGGATCGTTACCAGAAGTGATGTCCCTCACGACACGCAAAATGCAGTTGCTATAGATAACGGACGGGGTGGCGACGATAAACGTGCCGCCTAAGTTAGAATGCGCCTGAAGGACAGACTGCAAAGCACTCATAGTGACGAGCTTTGTCATCGCCCCGGTGTTTTCATTGACCGGAGCCTCCATCACCAACGAAACGCGCAAAGGCTGAGCAAGCAAAGCGTTCGCAGCTACAACCTGGTTGGCGAAAGGGTATCTGGCAATTTCATAATCAACCATTGTGGCGCCCTGAACCGGACGCCAGTGGCAGAAATATTTATCCAGATCGGTTAGGTTTATGGCTCCTCCAAGCAGTCCCGTGACAAAGCTTGCGCTCTGCGTCAAAGCGACTATCGGGAGCATTCCGCCAGGAATGGCCTGCGCTATCCCTCCGCAAAGTATTACTGGGGATATTTCAAAACCCAGTTTATACATTTCACGTGTGAATCCCATTACCTCGCCCCCAATTGCGCTGAAGTTACCACGGCATTCCCGCCGGTGTTGTTGTAAATAACAACGTCACCGCTCCCGCCTCTGCCGCCTTTCCCATCTACGATCTGCTGCAGGAGTTGGTTAGTTTTCGAGGTATTTTTGGCAATCTCTGAACTATCGACGCCAGAAGCGTCATTGTTCTTCGGCGCTCCATACATCGCAGCATACTTTTCCCTGATCCTGCCGGGATAAGCCCTGTTTTCTGCACTACCGCGGCGGACTCCACCATTGTAATAACGCAATGCTTCGTCAAAATCGCCGCCAGCATTACGGCTTGACCAGTCGAGACCATCTTTAAATACTCTCGCGCCGGCCATGATGTTGTCCCGCGGGTCAAATGGATTTTCTCCCGGCTGGAAGTTGCCAGGCATTACCTGCATTAACCCTTTGGCGCCCGCTTTGCTGACAGCATTCTGGTCCCATGAAGATTCCCCCGCGGCGATGGCTTTAAGCCAGCGCGGGTCGACGTTATATTTCTTGGCTGCATCCAGAAAATACTGGTCGTACTCGGCAGGGGCCGTACCAGTCAAGCTGTACAGATGGCGCGCCAGCCATTTTGACGCTGCTGGCGTGTTCGGATCGCTGAGTCCGCCTTTTACGAAGTGATTTCCGCCGGCATCGGTCTGGACGTCATTATTCAGGAATGAGGACCCGGACTTGATATCGTCCATCGCCGACGATCCGCCATCGAGCCAGCCGAGCACTTTCATGATGACGCGGCCCAGCCGCTCAACGCCCGACATAAACGACTCAACGTCGCTTTTGAACGTCGGCGAAGCCAGGTAGTTACCGAACCGCTCAATGCCACCGGCAAGCGCATCAATCCACTTGCCGAGTTCGGGTGATTTCAGAACGGTATCGATCGCGCCTGACAGCGCATCAGACAGCTTGCTCAGCTGCGGCGTGAGCGGACCCAGGCCACGCACAAACGTGTTTCTGATACTCTGACTGCTGTAGTCGAGCTGGACGTTAAAATCCTGCCACTGGCGCGCCTGCTGGTCGGTAATTTGCAACATGCGCGCATCCTGCTGCGCGCGCTTCTCCATGGCGGTAATCTCCTCATCGCTCATGTTTTTGAAGCGGTTCAGGTCGTCCAGCGTAAAGAAGTTTGTCAGGCCGTGCGCCTGTGCGCCCTGCAGCGTGCTGCCGTTCTGCACGAAGATATCGCGCGCATTACGGATCATCTGCGGGAGCAGTTTGGCCGGGTCCTGGTCGGGATTGTTAATCCCCATCGCCTGAAACGTCCAGCGCTTCGAAAGGTCCATTTGCGAATCGCGGATAGCGCCCAGCGTCCCCGCCGGATTACCCAGCGCTTTCTGGTAGTTTATGGCGGTGGAATCCAGCGCGCCGATGCTCGTCCCGAGCCCGAGAGAGGTAAACCGCTGGGCGCCGGTGGTGGCCGCCAGTCGGTTGATGCCAAACAGGCCGCCAACGCCCAGGACGCCGGTAAATATCCCGACAATGCCACCCCAGGAAAGAAGGCTGGCCGTCGCTTCCTTGATATGCCCTGCCAGCGATTTTGCGTCTTTCGTCGCATCGCTGAGGAAACCCTTCGCAGATCGGGTGCTTTTGTTGAATTCGTCCTGCTTTTTCTTCGAGTCTTCCAGGTTGGTATTGAGCCGATCGATACCGCTGTTGATGGTCAGAATGGCCTCGGCCACGGCGTTAAACTCCGCGCCTAAATCCTTCGCCTCACCTTTGGCTTTTTCGGTCTGCTTGCTGCTTTCGCCAATACCAACGGCAGCTACCCGCCAGGCTTCCGGTAAATCATCCAGCGCGCTCTGGTATTCGCGAAACCTTTCCATAAACGCGACAAACTTGTCGTCATTTACGTCAATGTCGACGATCGACTTAGCTACCATTGAAGAAACCTCTTTCTTTGAGCGCGGCGAGGAGGTAGCGCTGCCGGTACTGCGCCGGGCTGGCATACTCCTCGCCGGTGATCTCCCTTATCACCTGCCAGAAGCCCTCATTAGACGCCCAGTCTAAGAGGGTATAAATGACGTTTCCGGCTGGGCATTCTGGGTCGGGGTATCGGTAACCGGCTTCGACGTCTGCAACGAATCGCGGAACGCCGTACCGCTCGATGAGGTTAGTTGCCCATCGTACATTTTGATCACCGTTCCCACGGTCGGTGCGATCAGGTTTGCCTTCTGAATAGCAGAGGAAACCATAAAAAAAACCACTTCGCCTTCGACCTCGCGATACTCATCAGGGTCGATAATCCCCTGATTGAATGCCACCCCAAGAGGCGTGGTTTTCCACTGGCCGCCGACGTTATGGATAACGACCGTCAGTCGCTGAATTTCATCAACGATGTTCGGGCCTGTCCGGCCGTTATCGATTTCCGCTTTCAGGCTCTGCCTCAGCATCATCGCGGCGATTCTGGCGGCGCCAAGACCACCAACCTGCGAGATGAATTTGGTGAACAGGTTCCCCAGCAGGATGCAGTGCTCTTCCACCACCTCATAGGGGAACGGCGTCACGTGCAGGTATACGATCGAGCCGTCTTCGCGGGTAACGCTGGTGACCAGATTCAGTTTCTTGTCAATTTTCATGCATCACACCCACATGTTGTCGTTAGTGACCATGTAGCCGCTGATGGTTACCACAAAAGCCGGGTCCATCCCGCTGAAAGCCAGCTCGTTGAAGTTGACCAGGTAGCAGTTGAGCAGCGTGATATTGCCGAACGTCGTTGCATCCGGCGTCACCACGATTTCACCCAGCGACGTGTCGGTTAAAAAGCGCTGCCGGTAGCTTTCGCCCAGACCCTGAGTTTTCAGGAGATGCACGGTCAGCGTTACCTGCTGATACGGCGCCTGGCTGCCGACGGTGCCGGTCATCGTAGGGATGATGTCGGTAGCTGGGCCATCCGGACGCAGGCTAATGCCGTCCTTTGCCAGGTACGACGCCGAGACGTTCAGCGCCGGTGTATCCGTGACGGAAAGAGCCCCGCGTACGCGGTTAAGAAAGCCCTGCGGTACTAATGGGTTCGCCATTTTTTACGCCCCTACAAAGTTCGTTACGTTCACGTTAAACGTGATGGATTCGAAGCCGCGGCGCGGCGTCATGACGGCGCTCAGCCCGTTATATTTGCCTTCCTGGTAATCGGAGGGGTTCAGGCTGTTGTAGTTACTGAACGGAACGGCGTTGATTACGGCGTTGCCGGCGTAAGTGCCTTTGTCATACTCGGTGTTGAAATCTTCCTGCGTCAGTTGCGTGTCGATGACGCGACCGAGGATCAGCCCGTAGCTGATGCCATTACGCAAGGTTTTCAGAGCGCGACGCTGCAGGCGGTCAATGCCCTTCTGCTCGTAGTACAGCGGGTTAACGGTCGTGTTGGAGCCGTTGATAATTTCATTCGCCAGGTCGAGTTCAAGGTTGATCGCCGTCCACGCCACCGAATACCAGTAGTTGAACGGGTTACCATCGAGCATGCGGCCGGTGAACAGCACTTTATTGCTGAGACCACCTTCTGCGCCGGTGCCGATGTAGTTGATGTTATTGTCCTGAAGTGATTTCAGCAGTGCGCTGTTCCCTTCCAGCGGGTACGCCGTCAGGCCGTACATAAAGCGGTACGACATCGGCGGTACCATGTTGCTCGACCCCGGGTCGTTCGCCAGGGATGACTGGAACGGGCCAGCCATGGAAAACTCGCTCGCTGGAATGTCCGGAGCCTCGACGCCGGACAAGACAGTTTTGTATTTCGTCGCGACCCAATCCTGATAGGTTGCGATCGTTGTGGTGACGAAGAAGTAAACCAGGCTTCCCGGCGAGGTATAAAGCCCGGTCAGGGTTTTAAATTCATCGACCGAATCCCATTCGCGCGGCACCAGATAGGAGAAAAACTTCTGGTAGGTATTGCCCAGAGAGACGTCTTCAGCGATGAAGGTTGTCAGCGCTGCGACAGCTGCCTCCATGGACACATCGCCCAGTTCCAGCACATAAACTGCCCGCGTTTTCCCCTGGGCCCAGAACGAGGTATTCATCTGGGAAATTTCGTTCTGAACTACCGTTTTTACCGTACCCATTGCCGTTGCGGTGCCAGGGTTTGTCGTCAGCGGATAGGTGAAGGTGTTGGCTCCTGTCACCGTAGCGGTATAGGCTCCATTGTACCCCGCCGGAGTCGCTCCGGAGATGATCACCGGGACCTGTGACCCGTTAGCCCATCCGTGTGCGGCAGCCAGCGTGACGGTTACCACGCCAGTAGCCCAGGCGAGCGTCGAGATGGTTTTCGCCGGCGCGAGGATGTCTGCCAGGTCGGTTTCACTGGTCAGCAGCTGATATTCACCGGCATTCAGCGTCGTGCCGCCCATAGAAATCATCGCCCCGGACTTTAACAACTGCGAGGGCTTCGGCGGATTCGTCACCGACACGTTAATATTAACAATTGCCATTTACTTATTTCTCCGGGTCAATGGACGGAATTGCAGACGTGATCAGCTGGCGCGCTAAGTTACGCATCCGTTGCTGGTAGTAATTGATTTTGAATTTGATGGTCTTACGCATGGCGATGATGTTGAGCTCGTTCTGAGTGACTCGCTCATCCTGCACGACGGGAATATTCATGATCCCCATCTCCGGGGCATCGCCGGTCGTGTAGTCCTGCACATACCGCACAAAGTCTTCAATGCTTGCGTTACGCAGGCCGGTGACCGAAAGCGTCACATCTTCCGATACCAGCTGATACTGGTTTTGCTTCTCGTCCAGATAGAACGCGCCGGCGATCGGTGACGTGTTACTGCATTTCACCGTTGCATACGGCGGTGAAAGGTTCTGCGTTGAGAGCATCGCTGGGAACATCGGCATGTACTGATTAAGGGCCAGCCAGATCGGCAAAGAACTCGACACCACTACGTCAGAGAGGTCTATGTCATCCGCAGAGTTGATGATCTGCGACCGCATGTGCGGGAAAATCGCCTCTCCGGTGTAGTGGTACAGGTTCGCCGGCTCATTCAGCCCGGTACGCCGGGAGAACGAGAACTGCACGCCAAAAAACTCGCCGATGTACAGCACCTCTGACCCGATGTCGTTAAACGGGTCGATGTCCGCCTGCGCGGTGAACGTCACCACGTTGCGATCGTACAACTGCTCGTCGTCCTGAATGGTTTCTGTCGTCAGGTGCAAATAGCCCTTCACATCCACCGTATCCGGCTCATTGTTCGGATCGTCAGACAGAACCGAGGCTTTCACCCAGAACACGAATCCATCGAGCGGAAGCACCTTTCTGATGTACTTCGTGAACGTCACCACCTGGAACCGGCTCAGATCATCCAGCCCCTGCGTCAGGGTAGCGTTAAGCTCGGTTTTGGCGTTCTGTAACTCACTCAGGGAAGGCATTCAGCACCCCGCTTACCCAGGCCCGCATAGCTGCCTGATAGGTTCCGGTATCAATGAACGAAGGGCGCGGCGGCCCCTTTTTGCCTTTAAAGCGCTTCGATATACCCTTGAGCGCGCGGCGCGTTGGTACGCCAGGGAGGCCGTTCATCTCGGTGTTATCGAGGAATCCGACAAAGAGATCGTGAACTTTTGACATTGACTCAGCGAGCGGGTCTTTTGCCGGCGGCGCGCCGGCGAACATGTTTTCAAACGCTGCGGCCAGGTCTTTACTCATCAGGTCAGCAATGTCATTGCCGTAGCGGTCAAAGAATGTCTGCATGATCTGGTACTTTTCTTCCAGATACTCGGCAACATCCCCGGTCGTGGTGTCCTCGTCCTCGTAGGGGATATCGATAACGCCCAGATGAAAGGTGATCATGACAAGCCCCACAGGCTCCCGAACTGCTGAGCGATCATCAGGTAGCGACGGCCCCACGGGTCCTGGAGCATCTGCAGGTCTGCCAGCGACAGGTCTTTGAAGAAATCAGGGACCAGTCGCTGTGCGCTGGTAGAGTTATCCCCGGCGCCCGTAATAACCCCGGCCTTGAAGTCGTTCAGTCCGTACTGGCTACGGAAATTGGCGAACACAGCCTCTGTCCCGTAATTGATTAGAAACGACGCCCCAAGGTTATAAACCGCGATGCTGTACATGTTCGGCATGACACAGGCGATGTCCGGGTTTACCCATTCAACGGCGCCGCCATAGGCGAGAGAAAAAGACGGCGAGTCGTCGGGAACCTGGTCGGGGGTGATGCCCATATCAGATCGAACGAATTCGATAAATCCCGACAGACTGGTGGTCATTTCTTCTTGCTCCCGGCTTTCGGCGTGACAATTTTTTCGTTGATGGTCGGATCGTCAGAATGGTCATCGCGCCCCTTGGCCTGCTCTGCGCTGAATTCCATGTCACCTTCGTAGCCGATACCGCTTTCGCGCAGTGTGTTATCCAGTGCGGCGACGGATGCCTGCCGGCGGTTATGAGCTCCGCGGGTCAGATGGCCATCGTTATCGCGAATGGTTTTCTCAATAACGCTGGCGGAAACGGGTTTGTTGATGCTGTAGCATAGGCCGACAAATGCCTGGCTCTGGTCGATTTTGGTTGAGTCAACCAGGCCGTAAACCTGATGATGCTGAATAACCGCTTCGACTTCTTCGGTCGATCCATCCAGAACCTGCATCTGTGAGCCGTGCTCAATGGGGATCTGGCGGAGTCGCCCGGTTTCCAGCTGGCGGAAAGTGAAGATGTGGCGCTGCTTGGTAGTGTTGGCGATGTACAGTTTCATTGTTTACCCTCGTAAAAAAGCCCCTGCACGGCGAACCATGCAGAGGCTTAAGCACTTCTCAATTTCGCGTTTTAGGAGCTGTATGCCATCGACAGGATGGTGATAGCTTCCGGACGGACTGCCCAGCCAGCCGTAGAGCGCATTTCTGACAGCACGTCGATAGCGCCCCCGGGGATTGGCGTCGGGATTTCCATCGGTGCCGCCATGTCGGTGAACATCAGGGCATTCGCCGCCAGAGACGGGCTCAGTTTGGCGAATTCGTTGGTGTTCACGGTGGAGTTGACCATAGGCACTTCCACTTCCGGGATGGTAATAACCACCGCGTCAGTACCACCGGCACCGGCCCCGATCAGCGTGTCGTCGTATACCCAGTCAACCTGGACATTCGCGCCACGGAGAACCTCTTTCACGGTGCCGCCGACGGTATCAGTACCACCACCAGGACGCTGATAAGAGGTCAGCTGAACGATCTGCTGAATCTCCATCGCGCCCAGCACGCGCTGCGGCCCGAGGATAACGACACGCTGCTGGCGACCCAATTGCATGGTGCGGGTCAGCGCGGCCTGTACATGGCCCAGCAGATAGACCGCCATCTGTCCGTGGTCGTAGGTCAGCACAGTGGTGTTGCTGTTGCTGTCCGGCGGCAGGGTTTCGGTGGTCGCGCCTGCGGTGTTCAGCAGACCTTCGCCGCCCGCCGGGTTCATGCCGTATAGCAGCGCAGAGCGCAACTGCTGGAAGATGCCCTGCCGCATGCCGAGACGCTGAGCTTCTGGAAGAGCCACGTTCCAGTTACCGGCCGCCGCGGTGTCGTGGTGATCGTAGATACCACGGCAGCGGAACAGGTAGGTTGGAGTCGAGATCATGCGCGCCTCGAGCGCCACGCTCGGCAGCTGGTTGGCGTTGCCTGACTGGCTTGAGGTCACCTGAGTGCGGATATCCAGGCGGCGCATATAAACGTACTGGTCGCCTACGCCAAGGCGGACCTGCGGGTTACCGCTGGCGATGGTTTCGAACGCACCGGACGCCTGCTGATAACCAATAATCAACTCCGGCGCAATATACGACGGGTTGACGATGGTGTAGCTGGGGGTAATTGCAGCCATTTAAAGCTCCCGATTAAAGTAAGACCAGCGCGCAGCTGTCGGTGTTGTTCCAGGTAAGGAATCCCGTAGCGCTGTCATAGCTGACAGTTTTAGAGTTCCCGCTCTCGATGGAGATGACTTTCACCGGCAGGGTGATGTCTGCCTGAGCCACAGCACCGATAGTGCCCTGCGTAGTTGCTGAGCCGCCCGGCGCGCTGGCAGGCGCATAGGTGAAGGTTGTCGCACTCGGCACGGTCAGCACAACGACGGTGCCGTTATAGGCAGCCGGAGCTACGCCGCTGATCTTCACGTACTGGCCAGCAGTCAGCCCATGCGCGGAGGCGGTGGTGGCGGTGGCTACGCCGTTCGAGTAGGTCACGGCAGTGGTGGCAATGTCAGAACCGGCAAAAGCCGCCGCGGCTGCGGTGGTGACCTGGTTATTGACGAAGTCCCACGCCAGTGGCGTTTTCACCGATGCGCCAGCGGTTCCCAGCGCGACCACCTGCGCTGAAGCTTTCAGCGGAACGCGCATGTTGGAGCCAAGGCGATAGAATGAAACGCTCATGCCGGACGCATACAGCGGAACCGGTGATTGCGGAGTGGTAAGCCCGTTGTGAGCCTGGTTGAAGACGGTGAAGCCTTCGAGCTCAGCCAGTGATACAGCGCGACGAATAGTCGACCCGCGAGGACTTGAGTTCACGCCGGGCAGCAACTCGGCAACCGGCAGGCCACCCCACAGCGGTTTGGTTTCGGTAGCGGCGACAGTACCGGACGCCAGGTTAAAGCGGTTTGCCGGGTCATCCAGAGCAACGCCCTGAATGAAGCCATCAGACTGCACACCGAAGGAACCAGCGGCATTCGTGGTCGCCATCGGGTTAAGAGATAAATTAGCCATGCTTCAGAGCTCCCGTTAAGCCTGGTTGTTAAAACTGGTGACCTGACGCTTGCCAGACTGGAACGGCGCCCAGGTGACGGCGGGATCGCCTTCAAAGGTGCTGATCTGGCGACCGGTAGCATCGGCGCGCTTAATCTCGCGCAACTGACCGGGACCAACTGACAGGCTGGCCGCCTTCTGCGCATCAGCGTAGATATGCTTTTCTGCCGTGCTCAGCAGTTGAGAATCAGCGATGGCAGAGAGATCGACGGCTTTGTAGTCCGGCGAATGCTCCTGCAGTTGAATCATCAGCCGGCGGCGATACGCCATCGGTTTTTCACCGGACAGCGGGATCGGGGCGCGCTTGCCAAAGCTGGAGAAGACGCTATCGGCTTTCACCTGCGCTTCAGCAACTTCGTTGCGCTCTTCGTCGCTCAGTTCGGTAGGAATGCGGGAGCGAAGCTCAGCAATTTCCTGGCGGATTTGAGAGTCGGCTTTTTCTTTTGCCATTTTCTCAGCCTCTTCGGCATCTGCCTTTTCTTTGGCTTCAGCATCAGCTTTTTCCTTCGCGGCTTTCTCTTCCGCGTCGGCTTTAGCTTTCGCCTCTTCCGCTTCTTTGTCTTCTGCGTCCGCCTTCTCTTTCTTGGCGGCCTCTTCGGCGTCAGCCTTGGCTTTCGCTTCCTTCTCTTCGTCGGCCTTAGCCAAACGCGCATCGATCGCCTTATTAATCAGCGCTACGATTTTTTCCTCGTCCATCTTTTCAGCCTCTTCAGGAATGGAATCAGATTTAACACCGGTAGGGGCAAGGAGCTTGTCCCACACGCCCTGTTCACAAATTGCAACGTGGTCGAGCAGCTCGGGGGATGGCTCCACCAGTAGAGGCTGACCGTCGACAATGATTGATTGAGCAACCTCGGAGAACTTCACAGTTGGCGAGGTGCTTAATTGCCTTGTTGCCATAATTTCAGCAGCTTCGGCGTCGTACACACGCGCAACGGCCCACACTTCGCCCTTATCGGCAACCCAGGCATTTGTCAGGGTGCCAATAACGCGCTTTGAGAACTCGTCGCTATCAAGTGTTCTTTTTTCGGGGTGAAGCCAGATAAGCGGTACGCCAGCTACCCGCTGGAGAAATTCAGGGGTGAGATAGTCGTCCGGGTTACGGAACGTCATCTCCTGATCTGCAGATCGCCAGGTAACCCCTGTTCCGGTCACCCGGATGGCGAACATCCACATGTTGTAAAAATATTGCGGGCTGCTGAGCGTTCCGTCAGCGATGAGCGCGGCCACGTCGGTTTCATTGAGCGCCTGCTGCGCCAGCATTTCAGCGAATGGCTGATGAAGCGGCTTTGGCAGATCGTCAATATGGAACCATCCGGCGGCCAGCGATTCGTCGTTTATCTTCGCTTCGAACTGCTCCGGCACGTCGGCGCGGTAGGTCAGGTAGTCACCATGTACGCTGTGCGGCGTCAGCGGGCCATCGTACTGATAGCCTGTTTCCTCCAGCACCTCGCGCCGTGCGGCGTCTATGGCTAATTCTCCCGGCTCTATCGTCCCGCCCGGCTGGCACCATGTGCCATCATCCGAGCGCTGGATCAGGAAGACGAACTTCCCCTGACGGAACATTATCCCGCTGCCAAAAATAGCCACGTTTTAATGCTCCTATGCTGCTTTCATGGACTCCAGGAACTTGCGGCCCTTCTGGGTCAGCATGTCCTCGGGAATGCTGCGGAGGTTGTATAGATAGGTGACGTAGCACCGACAGAAAACCTCTTCGCCAGGCTGCGTGATTTCGTCGAGATAGCCGGCGGGGCCAGCTTTGACATAGCCATTTTTCTGCGCCCAGTTTCCGCGGATGAGATAAACCAGCTTGTCACGTTCCTTGTGATCTTCCCGGTAGTCGTACCCTGGCTGGCGCCAGTGGCTATGCCATTCGGCAGCAATCGCGTTATTGCTCGTCGCGATGATGTTGTCGATATTGGCGATCAGCTTATGGCTCTGGTCAATCATCACGCGGCGCGCTTCATAGTCGACCTGCTGGGCACTCTTCTGGATATGATCGCAGTTGTAGTTAACCCCGCTTCGCGACGATGGTGACAGACCGCCACCGACATAATCCTGCACCGGTATGCTGGTTGCCCAACCACTGAAGCGTTGCACGGTTTTGTTAATCGCCGCGGTGCGATTCAGCTTTATCAGGTCAGCGCTGGCCAGGATGCGGCGATCCAGCTCACTGCGTAACTTCGGCTCCATGTAGTTCAGCGTGAAGCGTGAAAGCCCCTTGTGGCGCTCCAGCGCTCCAGCCTTGCTTACCTGCAGGTCATAGGTCTTACGCAACCGATCGGACACCATACTCATGTAGTCGTCATCAGTTTCGCTTTCAGCTGCCTGCCGGATAATGGCCTGCCATTGCTCCAGCTCCTGCCTAGAGGTGTAGCCATTGCGCAGAAAAAACTTCACCGCCTCGCGTACGGTGCGCGTGAAAGTCTTCATAGCATCATCCCGCCGCCGGGCTCTTCATCCCGTGGCTGTTCAGGCCGGTTAGCCTTTAACGAGTCGATATCGAGATCGAGCCGCTGCGGGAACAGGCTTTCGTTAGCGTTCGCGTTGGTCTGCGCCCACTCGATAAGCAGAGCGCGGTTCTCATCATCCGTGTTGACCTGGGGAAGCAGCACTTCCAACATGCTGACGATCGCCTTAAAGCGGGTTTCATCAACCTTCACTTTTTCGCTTTCCGGCTCTTTCAAGGATGACGGCCAGCGATACTCGAAGTTGTTAATCCATGAGGAGAAATACAGGCTGTACGTGTTTTTAAGCTCCGGGAAGTCAGCACGCAGAGAATTGAAAAACTCAATGCTCCAGGCGCGATACTGGCAAATACGGATGAAATAGTCATACAGCGGGTCAAGCCACTCGCGGATGTTGTCGATGTAGACCGCAACCGCTCGAGCGTCTTCCGTGCCCTCACCGAAGCCCTGGGCGAATGTTTCCGAGTTCAGGATGATAGCCGGCATGTCACCTGCTGCTGCGATATTCTCCAGGATGTGATTTCGAGCTGAGTCGAGCGGCTTTTCCAGATTGCTCAGGTCGATCGAGCTGATATCGTCCTGCGGCCCAATCTGAAGAACTTCTCCCGTCTTTCCTCTCTTCAGCATCATTCGCTTGATGCCGCCAAGAGCCTGCATAACCTTGTTTACTACAGCGCCTGCCCCGGCAATTTTGGTTATCAGCAAGCCACCTTTTACCGCAACCATATCGTCGGTGCGCATGGTCTGGATGAAGGATTTCAGCGGGAACAGTGCGCGCTGGTAAACGCTGCGACCGGTAAAGCCAAAGGCAGCAGAGTTATAGGCCAGATAAATCGGGTCCTCGTTCTGTTGCACCACACAGCGGGATTTATGATACGGCTTGCCGGCCACCTTGATCCCTTCAACCTTCTGAAAGTCCTTCGCGTTCGGGTCCTGGTTCAGGACGATACTCCCCGCGGTGTTCAGCGGATCGAGAATGTTGAATGTCACGTTGTGCTTATACAGCGTGCGGTAGTCCACCGCCGAGGACGGCTCCTGGTTATCAACCAGCATTGCGATCGCCGAAACACCGTAAATGCGAGAGATACGCGCCGCATTAGCGATGTGCTTATCGGCGCCCAGCGCTTTCCACTCCCGCTCAAATGCATCGCGGAGACGCTGCTCAATGCCATACGCCTGCGAAATGTGAACGGTGCGCGATTCGTTCATCGCCATCTTGATCGGGCGATCCACCATTTTCCCGCCCAACGGGTGGAAGAGGTAAATCGTTTTGCAGGTCTGATAACCAGCCGACATACCCGGCTGAATGTCATCGCTGTCCAGGAGCGTGATCAGCTCCGGCGAGCAACTGCCGATTGCGATATCATCTTCGTTCATTGGTTTTCTCGCTAGAGTGCGTCGCCGCTACCGAACGCGATGATCAGCCCGTAGGTGTAATCATCCAGCAAATCGTCGGCGCGCTTGTGCGCGTTCTTATCGGCAAGGTGGAATCGTGAAACCTGCTTATGCAGATGGTTTGCTGTTTCGCCTTTGAAGACGGCCGTCTTCTCGTAGGCGTATCGGGAAATTTTCGCCAGCCCGCGGTAGTGATACCCGGAGGCCATAATGGCGCGCTCGTCCTTCCCTTTGCTGGTCAGGGCGGATTCAATTTTGTTGACCGGCCATCCCAGGCTCTCGCCTTTCTGCAGAAGGATGCTTCCCATGCTGGCGTCTTCAATGAAAACGCCGAGGCTGCCATTTACAGCGACGCACTGGCCGGATAACTCATTCAGCCGGGTGAAGACTGACGGAATCCACTCTTCCAGCAGCGCGCCGTCGATCTGCACCACATCCCAGTCGAGAATGGTCAGGCGCTGAATGCCGGGCCGGGTGTCTACGGCGTAGTAAACCACCGCTGTGCCGTCGTGCTCTGTGCCGCCCTTAACGGCGGTATCCATGACAGCGAAGACGGCCTGACACATCTCAGGGTAATCGACAGGCTGATCCTGGTTTTCACCCTCGAACCATTTGCGGACGTCGAACAGTGACGCAGCGGACCAGTCGACGAACTCGGCCAGAAACTCCTGCCGGAAAACGCGAGGATCGTTGTTCTGCCGCTCTTTCTCCAGCTCCTCGGGAGGCACGAACGGGTTAGAAGACGTCGGCGCGTGATGCTCATGGAAGCCGAGGTCTTTGTTGTGGCAGATGGCATAGAAGAAGTTTTCTTCGTCCACACCGTCAGGCGTTGAGAATACGTAGGCCCGGCCCTTAGTCGTCAGCAGCGTCGGCTTAATCGACTTCGGCCAAATCTCCTTCAACATTTCAGGCGACTTGGTAAACGCCGCCTCATCGATCAGGATAATTTCGTACTCACGACCACGACCGGCCAGTTTGTTGTCGTTGGTGACCCAGAAGTCAATCTTCCCGCCGTTCTTCAGCAGCAGGCGCTTTTCCTGCCGGCTGAAGCTCTTTTTCAGCGGCAGAAGGATTTCTTCCAGCTTGTCGTAGATCTCCTGGTACTGGCGATACTCGGCAGTGAAGATACCGACCCGGCCGCCCAGCGCGATGTCCATGCCCGGGCGCCGGAACTGCGACGTTGCGTAGGTCACCGCTGCGCTCGACAGCATGAAGGTTTTCCCCCAGCGTCGACCACAGCGAACCGCATTCAACTGGTGATCCCAGGAGTCAGACCATACCGTTAACTGCCCGTTGTGTAGCGTGGGTAGGTAAATGTCGGCCATGATTTATCTTCCCGGGATAGGCAGCGAGTTATGCACGACGATCGCGTTATCCTTGTCGCCGTCTTTCAGCACATCGATTTCGAGCTCAACCTTTTCGGTCGCAGCTTCGCGGTAAGCGGCATCAACGCGCTGCTTGATAATCGCCGCCTTGGTGTACTCCAGCGACTCAATGCGCGCAGTGTTGCGATGCATGGCTTTCTGCGCCTGAGAGATAAGGTCGTGCAGATCTTTGGCCTGCTCGCTGCCTGCCGTCTCCAGCTCTGTCTGCCAGCGCCCGATATTCTCTGCCGCTGTCAGGCTCGCCGCACGCAGCCAGAAAAGCTCATCGTCGAGCGTGAGCATCTGGGCATCTTCGGTGATGGCGTCAGATAGCAGCATCCGGCGGCCGTAGCCACCGTGCTTTAATGCATTCTGGTTGCCGGGTCTGGAATTATAATGAGCGCGTTTCGTTTCTGGAGATTTTGAGCGGGTGCCTGTGTCGGGCTGGTTTTTTTTCACCTTCCCGTTTTTATTGGCCCCGCCTTTCTCCTTCTGCGAATTCGCAGATTTGTTCGCAGTTTTTTTTTGCGAATTCGCACCGTAAGTCGTTACTTTGATATAGCGTTTCGCAGATGAGTAATTCAGTCCCTGCGCTGCGCACCAGTCTTTCGGGGATATTCCAGTTTTGGCATGCTCGGCGAGGAACTGGTGTTGCAGTGCTCCCCAGTCCGGTTTTGCCATAGTCCTTACCTCGTTGTGACATTATCGAAGCCCCTCAATGAAGGACTTCTGTAATGTGGGCTCTTATCTCAACGCAGCCCCTTACCGCGTGCCGGATGCTCATCTTCGAGCGCCAGCATTGAGATAATATGGCTGACCTTAAACCAGCCAGGCTTCCCCGACAGTCGACAGAGCCAGATCGACAGGAGAATGAAGAGTATCAGCATCGTCACCTCAGGCACTGCGTGGTGATGTATTCCTGCAGCGCCCTCAGGGCTGTTTGGTCGCTGACGATTCCGGATCGGATACCGAGAACGTTTCGTCCAGCAACTGCAGAGAGTTCGACGGTGGCATCATCGCCCACGCTGGCGGCGCCGGCGGTTTGGGTTGCGGCTGACACTGGACACTTGCCTTTGACGAGCACCCGACCACCATTATCAAGCTTGCGCTGCAGAGCATCATTTTTAGCTTTTTCATCGGCTAATTCCTTCGTGTATTTGGCATCGAGCGCTGCGACATCTCGCTGGCGGGTCTGCATGTCAGCGATAGTGTCTTTCGCCAGGCTGAGCTGCTCAGTCACTTTATCGCGCTGCCTTTTGAACTCGGTGGCATTGCTGTGGTAGTGACTGGCCAGCCACCCAAGGCAAACCATCAGGCAGATCACAATGGCGCTGATAATGGCTGCTAATCGGCTCATTCATCTATCCCCCAACATGCCAGTGCGCTTTCCTGATTACGACGAGAGACCTGGCCGTAACAATTGTTGGAACGTACGCGGCAATCTTTTCCGCCATCAAAAATCCACCGGCGAATTTCAGCGCAGGCACCTTTACGGTCACCGGCATTCAGCTTGCGGTAGAAGGTGGAAGGAAAGCACTTACCGGGCCCGATGTTATAGGGGCAGAAACTGGCAATTCCGACCTTTTGAGGAGGTGTTAGATGAACCCGCACATTCTGATCAACCCATGCCAGTGCCTTATTGCGCTCGACGGCATTTACCTGATCGCATTTGGCCTGGGTTAACTTCATTCCCTGCGTTACAGGTCTTCCATCTACCCGGGTAGCTCCACGACATATCGTCCAGATGCCAGCGCCATCGCGGTATGACGTGAGGCTATTGCCCTCTTTCTCATTCAGGAACTGATCCATGAGAACGGGAGCTGATGCGCCAGCAGCGATAAGCGCCAGCATGGCCGCACTGAGTTTCGTTTTCAGGTTAGCCATCGCTATTCATCCTGCGGTGGCGGGCCACCATAACCACGATCGAGGGATTGCTGATACATCTTTGTCCAGCGGCGCTTAAAGTAGAGATTGGTCAGGTAGGTCGCTACACCGATTATCACGCCACTGGCCAGAGCAATAAAATTCCAGTCAAGGCCATGAAACCAGTCATAGGTCCTTGCCAGCCCGGTGCATATCAGGCCGCCTGACGAGCAGTACGAGGCCGCCGAAAAGATTTTGTCAGGCATTTTCATAGTCTCCACCTCCGATAATGTTCGGGGTGCTATCTGTAGTCAGTAAAAGGTTCAGGGCCGTCGGGCTGATTTACCAACAAAGCGTCGAGGGTGATTCCCGCGACCCTGAAAATAAAAAAGCCTGCGGTTAGGCAGGCAATAAGCATGAGGGTAATAGCAATGTCGGTGATGACCGAAAATACCCTGGCTGGGTCTGGCGGCCTGCGACGCTGTTGCAGCAGCGCCCCTGATGGATTGGATTATGAGCCCGTCATCAGGTCAGGCCATTATCTGGCGGGACAGGAAGGATTCGAACCTTCGACCATTCGGTTAACAGCCGAACGCACAACCGCTGTGCTTCTGACCCTGAAATGAAAAAGCCCAAGGCGTTAACCTCGGGCTTGAATTCTTTGTGTGTCGACAATCGAACCTATGGCGACGATATCAGATTTACACGAAATATATGCCAATTAATTCATTTTTGCAATACCTGCATGGTAATTTGTCGACTTTTGTTGCGATCGTGCTTTTGTCACATTTAATAGCGAATCACGATCCAGCTTGAGAAATATCTCTCTGATAGCCCGCCAGCGGGATGCGTAGTTTGTGCTCCAGTTATTCGGCGTGGTACCGGTAAGGGATGCAAGCTCCTGTTGCTGATATACGCGCTTTCCAGCCAATTCAGCTTTTACGTCCTGCGCTGCAAGCCATATCATAGCTTTCAGCCTACCCAGCGTTTTTGCAGCAATTTTCTCCCCTTCTATCTGGCGCTTGAACTCCTGCCATGATATTTGGCAGATGGTTGTCTGGTGTGGGAATTTTGTTTCTTCACCGTAGTTCCAAAGCAACCAGGCTTTCTGATGCTCTTCCAGCGACAGCAGAGCCCGTCG
This sequence comes from Klebsiella sp. PK18, assembly GCF_057784655.1. NCBI lineage: Bacteria > Pseudomonadati > Pseudomonadota > Gammaproteobacteria > Enterobacterales > Enterobacteriaceae > Klebsiella > Klebsiella sp. PK18. Next base: position 4,266,478 of record NZ_CM173493.1, read on the forward strand.
CCAGCTTGCCGTCGAATATTCAACGGGCAGAACGAGAGCGATTGATGAACCCTTAGCGCGGGACTGGCTGCCGCTCATCGGCGGCCCGTCAGGGTTAACCATTTTTTGCTTCACCTCGCTATATACCTTCTTCCTTCCACGGCTGCGCGCCGTAGCAGTGAATTGTGCGTTCTCTGCAAAAGCTACCAGTTGCCCTTTCGTCGCGCCGCTCAGATCGGCGGTGGCCACTATCAGCTGCTGGCGAACAAATTCTAAATATTGCGCTGTCATGCTGTCTCTCCCAGGGTCTGATAGATACGAACGAAATTCTTCAAAATGCGGTAGTCAACTAATACCGTGCCGCGGGCCCGGAACAGGCGGAGCTTTTGCCAGCGGTCGCGGATGCGTTCGATAACGTCACGGCTCATTTTCCAGCCCTCGTCATAGCCTTGGCCATCGCCTTATATGCCCTGAGCACATACGCGCTCTTTCCGTACAGGGTGATCTGGAAGGTAATGCCGCGAGACTCCCAGGTATTGACCGGGGAAGCGTACAGTCCTGCATCCGCAATGCGTCTGGCCATAGCCAACTGCCAGAATGGGCCAGTCAGCCAGATGCGGGAATAAGCCCCTTCGTCGCTATAGGTGATCTTCATGCAGCCTCCCGTTGTTTTATGAGCGCACGGCGTAGCGCGCTGTAATGGCGCCTGATGCCTTCCAGTTCTTCGATGGTGTATCGGTGAGGGGTGTTGTTGTTTTCGAGCGCCTCGACGCGCTCAGCGCCGATTTTCTCTACCAGGGCGATGCGGTACTGCTGCTGGTTCCCTGACATCTGCACGTTGCAGTGATGGCACTGCTTGTGAATGTTGTCCTCGTTGTAGCGCAGGTGAGACGCCTTCCCGCGGGATCGGTAATGACCGGCCTCCCACTGAACCGTTTCGAACGTGCCGCAGCTGATGCACGGCAGATCGTGGTCACGCTCGCGGATATAGTCGTTAACGACGCGCTGGGTCATGTCTTCCCAGTGTCGGAGAGGTTTCACTGCGGCTTTGCGCTTGCGCCAGGCTGCGTGTTCTTTCTTCGCTTTCGCCTGAGCCTGCTTTTCGCGCTTCTTCTCCAGTTCCTGCATGGCAAATTCAGCACCATGCTCAGGACAGCACCAACGATGGTTTTCGAATGCTGGAGTGAATTTTTCCCGGCAGATTTTGCACCGGCGCTGAGTACGTTTAAGCATGATCACCACCCTGGATCTGCACCAAGGTCAGGCGGCCGCAGAATACAGCCCCGGTATCGATATACATCTGATTGGCATACTGGCTTGGCTGATTTGCCGGGGTGTGACCAAAAATAAACAGGTCTGCACCGGATATTTCATTCACAATCCCATCCTGAGCCGCGCTCACTCGCTCACGATTCCAGATGACCTGTTCTGCATCGACGGGCCTGTCATACGCATATTGGTTATGCGGGTAGTCCGCATGGCATATCACCACCTTCTTACCCTCGGTCATTACCTCGATGATAAGTGGCAAACCTGCAACCAAATGGACCAACGAGATAGCCAGGCGTGCTTTGTCGTAGTCAAGGTTAAAGAACCATCCGCCACCGTTAGCGAGCCAGTGGTCCACTTTCCAGGAAGAACGTAGTCCGTCGAGCATCATCTGCTCATGGTTCCCTCTTACAGCCATGAACCAGGGCATTGTGATTAGCTCAAGGCATTCGACGTTTTCCGCCCCGCGATCGATAAGGTCACCTACTGAAATCAGCAGGTCACACAATGGGTCAAAACTGACCCTCTCCAGCTCGTTCATCAGCAGCGTATGACACCCATGCAGATCTCCAACAACCCAGATGTTGCGCCAGATAGCACCATTAATGCTTCGGTAGAGGCTCATGCAATTTTCCTTCTGGCAGCACGACGCAGCCAGCGGACATCTGCCAGGTGAGCCGTATAGTGAAAGGTGGGGATATCGGAAGGCTTAACTTCGACTTTGCGCTTGCGGCGCGCCGGTACGCGGAAGATGCCGCGTTCCATTACCTTAGCGAGCAAGCTGTGCATGAGAAGCCCTCCATTCCTGGGCCCATGCAATCCGACTGCTGGACTTCTCGCTGAACTTCACATTGTGCTCGGTGCCGAACCAGTAAATCGCCTCGATCACCTCGACCATGTAACGCTTGCTGGACTGAGAGGTACGAACGCCGAAGTAGACGCGGCCGCCGTTGATGCCCGGGGCGGATTTCTGCTCACGCTCCGGGTTTTGCATCTGGCTGACCAGCACGGTGATGAGGTCTTTCCACTCCGCTGGCTCCAGCTTTTCGCCGTGCCAAATCACCTGATCGCTCAGGTCTTTCAAAAGTGGCCACATGAGACGATTCTGTTTGTCGGTGCGGCTTTCTTCGCGCGCCTCGATAATCAGCGGCGATCGGTGGTCTACAGGCAGAGACTGGATGAAGTTGACGACGTTACGCTTAACGTTGTCGTTGATAAGGCAGAATTGTTGCTTCACGCTTCACCTCCGCAGAGGCTAAACGCTGAATGCAGAAAATCGCCGGTGGCTTTCGCCATCGGTGACAGAGATTGCTGTAAGGTTTTGTGCGCCATGTGTCCCCACTTGGCGCCGGATAATCGTGTCAGTTGCTCAGGCTGACGAGGTAATTATCGCCCTTCCCGGGGATAAAAGCAAAATGAGCATATACGATAAAACCCCTCCGGAGAGGGGTTTGATTTCAGCTGGAGTCTTTGCGTTCTGCGGGGGATTTAGGCATCAAACCACCCCTCATATTCCGACTCGATGACGCGATGAAATAAAATCTCCATGCGTCTATCTCTTCTGTCTGATGTCGGGTCTGCGTCAATTTCGGCAGCCTTCTCCGCGAGAAACGCTACTGCCTTGAGGTATTCCTCTTCCCTAAAATTTCCGTAGCAAATACCGTCAGAGCAGACACGCCATACCGTTCTGCGTGGCTCTTCTTCTTTTCTGGCTATAAGGTCGCCCACGAACTCTCGAAGAGAGCGCAATCGGTCAAGGTCGAATTTCCTGATTTCATCGCGCACATTACTCACCTTTCACCTCTACGCATTGAATATTGTCTACGCTTGGCGAAACGTCATCCCAGGACCTCTTATCATCTGCAACTTTCATCGCCTTAATGGCTGCTTTGCACTGCTCCATACTCTGCATGGTGACCACCTGCATATTCGATGTATTGCTGCTGATGACGAAAATCAGGAAGAAGTACGGCATCATTTCACCTCCCGTGGAGCGTCCGGATACGCACTTCCTTCCTGTCCAGGCTCATTGCTACCGGTGCAGGCGTTTCTATGGTCATTTGCCCGTGGGCATCTCTTATTCCCGCAATCAGGGCACACCACAAAGCGCATATCGTTCAAGACCACAGGGCGGCATGTGCGGCACCAACAATCCGGAATTCCCGGATAGTTGCCGATTATCGACTCAGCTTTTTTTTGCAAGGAAACCAGATCTGGCGCGGGATTGATGCTGGTTAGCACCTGCGCGTTTTCGTTACTCCTGCAGGTTGCTTCAGTTCCTGCACTTTTTTTTAATTCCTGCAGCATGGCGGCGCGGCAGGCATTCCAGGAATCAGCGGCCGCATTTCGTTGGTCTTCATCCCACTGGAATACAGCGTGGTCACGACGTCTGGCACTGGCAAGAATCTCGATACTGTCCGGAGTGGCTTCTTCCGGCACTCGCGGCTGCTGAGCGTGGCGATAGAGCAGAATGACACGGCGAGGATCAGCGTGCGGCGTGATCGGATTGGCTTTAAAGAGATACCCGCAACCATCTTTTTCAACGTCACGCAGCTCTTGCTCATCAGTCCACCCCACCGGCTCGCTGTCGGCCTTGCGGCGTTCCTGCAGCTCCACCAAGGAGAGGCGCACCACCTGTTTACCTGCCGCGTTAATCCCTGCAGGGTGCTCCAGTGCGTCGATCACGCCCTGCAGGTCTTTGTCTTGCAGTGGCTTGCGACGTTCCTGTAGCTCCACAGCTAACGCCCTGATTGCCTTCGCCGCACTCAGTTCGTCAACAGTCGCGAACCTGTCGCCAATCACCATGCATGCATCACCCAACAACTGAGCAATTTGCTCATCTGTTAACTGGTTATTTGTCATTTATTCAGCCTCCACGCTGTTAGCATGGCAATAATGCTCACCATTTGGGCGCGTAGACGTTACACCACAGCGCGGACATGGTTCAGGAAACGTCAGAACCAACTGCTCAACAACTGTGGAAACTTCCTGCTGTTCAGCGTCGGTTAGCTCGCGCTTAAGTTCAAACTCCAGCGAATCGACGATTAAGAAGGCGAAGCCCTCAATAGAACCGCGCATAGCATCAAGAATTTTTTCTTTGGTCAGAGCATCAGTCATTGGTTGGCTCCCCGAAACAAAATTGACTGCTGAAAACCGATTAAAAACCACAGCCCATCAGCGCGCTGGCTCATTTCGTACCAGTCCTCTTTGTTGAGGTCTGAAACGAGGTTGTCGCCACAAAGGCAGATATCGGTACCGCGAGGTTCTGAGTCGTATACGGCGCCTGGAGTAAACCATGCTGGCGTAGTGGAACTGACGCATATCATTTTTTTTACGCCCATCTACTCATCCTCCACCGGCGCAGAAACCACTTCTATCTGGCAACCTGCTGCGCATTTCAGCACTTCGCCACAAACGAACCATAGAGTGACGTCGTGATCGTCAAAGTCGGTTTCCTTCACCTCATACACCTGACCTCTGAATTTCACGAAGTCGCCGACATCGATATGTACCGCTACAACCATTCCCGGCTGATTTCTGTTGCTCCCATCAGTATCGAGGCTATCAGCCTCTACCTTGATGGCAGCGTCACGCAATGCCGCTTGGTATTTATAATGGGCCTCCGTTCTGTCGCAGTCGTCCGGCAGATAGGGAACCTTCACGGTGCGGGACTCCAGTTCGGCGATGCGCTGGCGCAGTGCTGCGATCTCAATCTCTGCAGCATCGGCATAATGGACGTTTTCATGCTCCAGCGGCGGCAGATCTGGAGTGTTCACGCCAAACAACGCCGCCAATGCTCGGTAGTTCTGCTCGCTGTGATAGCGACCTTTGCAGCGGACCAGCTTTTCGGCTGCTGCGTTGATGGTCTGCGCCTTCTCCAGCGCCTCTACCAGCGCGATGACGTCAGCGCCTTTTACGTACAGGCTTTCGCCAAACTCATTTGCGGATGTTGCTCGACGTTTCAGGCTCTGCGCTAGTTCGATATCAGTAGTCATGCTGCTCGCTCCTGTTCTGCAAATAGGTCAAGCTGTCCGTTATCAACAATGAAAGCCTCGCAGCTTTCCGTGCAGGATCCTGATTCATACCCGCCGCTACTGCGCACAGTTCTTGCGATATCGTCTCGTTCGTAACCAGCGTACATTGCCTCTACGCCATCCAGTGACTGCCCCTCGCGGTACATGATTTTGTTTTCCTGTTGCCGGCGTTCGACAACCCGGACATCAGGAGAGGAAATTACTGCGCGGAACTGGGACAGCATTTCCGGCTCATCGCGCATAGCAAGGGCCACTTTGTTCAGACCCTTTTTGATACAGAAAACGCAGTTACCAAGATGCTCAGGAATCTGCAGGTCAAACGACTGCTGCTTCCACCAGTTCAGTACATCCTCTTTCTCGAACTCGGTAATTTCCGCCATAAAGCTCTGCTTTGATTTCCTGATGTCGATTACTCGCTGAGCTATCCTTCCTGCGGTTGCGGTGTCCAACAGAAATCTAGGCTCCAGCATCTCTACCATTTGCTCGCAGGTATCAATAGCTGCAAGTTCCCGATACAGGCTACCCATGGTGTAAGTATCGAAATTCATTCGGCGCATCAGGTGGAAAAGCTTTTCTCCCCATATACGAGCCGGCTCATCAAGGCGCATACCCAGCCATGACTGGTGATTGTCGAAGTTGTCTTTGCAGAAGTGATTGCAGACTTCGATTTTCATTGTTCTGGTGCAGAACGCGCCGCCAAAATATGGAGTGCCGTATTTTTTTGTGATGTCTATCCATGGCTGCAGGTCAGGACCGATGTCATCAATGCTGATAATTTTGTAGCCGTTACCTTTTCCAAGCTCAGGGTTAACATCTACACGCAGGCATATCAGGTCGATGCCCCAGTTGCTCACCACCTCTCGAATAAATTTGTATGTCCCTGGGTGCTCAGCGCCGGTATCCATGAATACGTAGCGAACATCCTCACCAGCCCTGCGGCGCTGCTCCATCAGGTGGACAAGGTAGGCCGACGTTCTGCCGCCAGAAAAGCTGACTACATGCGTCACGCTCATTTGTCGGCCCCCTCGCGCAGCAAGCGTGAATTAACAAACGCCACAACTTCGGAAGAAAGTTCCCACGGAGAAGAGAGATTTTCTATGTCGATTTTGTCCAGGTGGCGTAGCAGGTCATTAAGCACCGCTTTCTCTTCGTCAGCCTTAATCCCGGCCAGGCATGCGTCGGTGGTGGGGGTTTCACTAAGCGCATAACAAACATCGTCAGTGCTGCACGGATCATCCTTTCCGCAAACCTCGCAGAAGTGAACCGAATGACTATGGTCTGTAATGGCGCTCTTCAGCGTAACATTCTCCGCCGCCATCTGCTTAAACGCTTTCGCCAGCTTCAGGAACTTCTGCTCTCTGATCGACAGCTCGCCTGCGCTCTCCAGGGAGGCGATGAGCTCGTTTACTGCCTGTAATGTGATAGTCATTTTCTTACTCCCGCCAGGAACTGGTTAAACAGGTTGGTCATTGGGTTTACGCCGCCAGGACGCTGGCGATACTGAACCGATGGTTCGCTTTCGGTTACGGCTGTTGTGTCGATCAGGGTGTAGCGGTAGCTCCTGCACTCACCCTCACGCTTAACCTGGCCGTCTTTGTTCATCTGCCACAGGGAGGAGTTGACCACTGAAGAGTCAAGCCCGGTACCGCGGCGGATATCCTGAAAGCTGCAGCCAGGATGCTGGCCGACGAAGTTAATAACGGCTTGTTTGCCAGAGTTCTTTTTCATCAGATAAGTCCTCTCTCTTTCCCGAGCAGGTATTCATCCCGCAGCCATTGAGCCGGAGTTAACGCACCGAGCGATGCCGCATTTGGCATGCATCCGAAGCTTTTGCCTTCAGGGTGAAAACCCTGCTGCCGGCTGACATGGTTTGTAGGAATGGCTTCCTGGTTGTTCTCCAGAGCCAGTACCGGCGACGGTATTTGTTCTCCGGCGGCGACTTTCAGTGCCCAGTCTTCCAGCTTTTTAGCGGCATATTTCTCGGTTTCTGCCTCGCTGAGCTGGCGCTGGTACATTGCTCGCCGTGTATCGGTGACAACCCAGTACATGACAGGGTGAGACCACGGGAAGCACTCAGCACCGCCGGTATGCAGCCCTTTTTCACGGCTGTAGCGGTGGAACTCGTTCATCACGTCGACAAGAGTCACTCCCAGCACGGTGCCGCTGTCCTTGCACCACTTGATGAACTGGCCCGGCGATGGCCAGAACGGCGATTCACTGGCTCTCGCATGTCGCACTCCGGCGGATAACTGCTCGCGGGTGCGGATCCCGTTTTCGGCAAAAGCCGCAATCCACTGGCGCTTCGCTGTCTTCTCTTCGGCGTCGGTGCGCAGATTGGTCTGCGTTGACGCCGGGAAGATCTGCTTCAGCTGACGGAACAGGGAGTCAACCAGCCTTTCAGCTTCGAAATCGAGAAGCCTCTGCGGCTCCGTGCTACCTGCGGCCATTCTGGCCAGCGCATCACCATCGCGATTGCCGATCGCGGTCATAAGCTGTGCGGTCATATGAAGTCCTTCCAGCCTTCAGGGCTGTTCCAGTGTGGAGAATCAGGTTCGCTTCTCTGGCGCCCTGAAAGCGGATTAACTCTCGCGTTCCTGAGCCACACCCGGAATGCCGAGTTCCAGTCGATAAGCTTTGTGCCGCGGGCCTGGTGATAATCACGAAAGTTCAGCAACTCGGTTTCAATGTTGATCCCTTTCTCCGAGGCAATCGCAATGTGATCTGCCGATGGCTTGAAGGCAGGAGGGAAAGGTATCTCCCCGTTGGGTGAAATCCCGATCCGTCGCTTTGCAGCCTCGCTGATAAACTGCCCTCGCGCAGAGAGAGAGTCTGGTTCAGTGACTGGTTCAAAAGAGTGACTGGTTCTGGTGCCATCTGGTGGCATAGGGGGTGTGCCATCAGATGGCATAGGGGGTGCTATTTCATGGCATACCCCTGTGCTTTTTGATGGCATAGGGGTGGCATCAAGGTTCAGATAATACACGTTGGATGTATTACCTTTCCCGTTGTTAACCCCAACGCGATTTTCACGCTTGAGAAGCCCCATATCCTCAAGCGCATCAATATGGTTGCGAACAGCGGATTTGCTGCATTCGCACTGATCGGCAATGTGTTGATACGAAGGCCAGCATTCGCCCTTGTCGTTGGCGTTGTCGGCCAGCTTGATAAGAACGAGCTTACGCAGTGAGTTTCCCACTTTGACCCCCATTGCTTTCGCCATAAGTGACATGCTCACGTGCTACCTCCGGATTGTTTACTCTTACAGATTTACCAGGCATAATTACCTCGCAATTACCTCTTCGTTTTTGCACATGAAAGCCGTTAGTGTTTGCCCACTGCGGCTTTCTCCTTTTCTGAACTTCCCCGGGTCATTACGCCTCCAACTGAGACGTTTCATTGCCCTTGTCGCTCTGCAAAATTAAAGCGACCTCCTTTGCAAGGCGGGCCATGTCATCATCGACAACGCCCCACTCAAGAACGGCCAGTAACATCGCCATTTTCGGCACCCACGATGACTTCCAGCGCGTAACCTGCGACTCATTGACGCCTACAGCCATGGCCACTTTTTTCCCTCCCATGAGAGAGATGCGATTCAGCAGCCATGTCTCGATGCGACGTGCGTTGTCCTTATTGCGTTTAATTGCGTTCTCCATTTGTGATACTTCCCCTGGTGTTGATTGAAAGGCCGCCGGTTAGGCGGCCGATGAATGTGCGCTCAGCAACTGAGCAAGGTCAGGCCTGATCTCTGCTGCCTTAATCTTGCCGTTGGTTGCAGACACGATTTTCATTACATAGCGAGCGTCAATTCCGCCGCCATGCAGCCAGCGCCAAACTGTCGGCTGCGCTACGCCACACAGATCGGCCAATTTTTTCTGACTGCCAGCGATATCAATTGCCTTCTGGATGGTTTTGTTCGTCATGTTCCAATTCCTATAAGTATTGGTGCAAAATGATAATAGCAATGCGTATTGGTTTTGGCAATAGCAAAACGTGTTTTGACCATCAATACGCAAGCGTATAAATTTGAGAATATGAAAAAAGAAACTCTTGCAGATCGTTTGAACGAGGCCATGGCTTCGGCCGGAATGTCCCAAGGGGCCCTTGCGAAGGCTTCAGGTATTGCTCAGCCGACCATTTGGCGCCTGGTGAGTGGAAACGCCAGGGGTTCAACAAAAATTGTCGAGATTGCTAACGCCTTGGGCGTCAGGTCTGAATGGTTATCAACCGGCAATGGACCGATGCGCGATGACGGCCAGCTTCCTCGCGCTGCCCAGGTTAAAAGTCAGGATACTGATGCATTCAGGATTGATGTGCTGGACCTTATGGTTAGTGCCGGTCCGGGCATCGTGAACCAGGAATTCGTAGAGATTCTCCGTTCTGTTGAGTATGAGCCAGCTGAAGCCCGCCACATGTTCGATGGGCGTAAGGCTGAGAACATCCGGATCATCAACGTCCGGGGTGACAGCATGTCCGGCACGATTGAGCCGGGCGATCTGCTGTTCGTCGACATCAGCGTTAAGAGCTTTGACGGCGACGGGATATACGCCTTCCTGTACGACGACACAGCCCACGTCAAGCGCCTGCAGAAGATGAAGGACAAGCTGCTGGTTATCTCAGATAACAAGAGCTATGCAGCCTGGGACCCGATCGAGAAAGACGAGATGAACCGGGTGTTCGTGTTCGGCAAGGTGATCGGCAGCATGCCGCAGACGTACAGGAAGCACGGTTGATTTGTAGAGGATGTTAATCGCTATTACATCCTCTTGACTGTCAACCAAAAAAAGAACAACCAGACAGCGTTGGTTAAAGATATTACCAGCGCCACTGTTGAAAGCATTTCGGAAAATGTAAATACATCTGGCATAGGAAGACCTCATGACATATAGCGACTGCGTTGCAACAATTGCCATGATTGTAGCCGCCATTGCAGTTCCTGCAACTGGTTATATAAGCTACTACTTTGCCATAAAAGGTGAAAAAAGAAAGGAGTGGAATCAGGTATCAATACCGATTAGAGAGAAATTGATAAGCCATATTGATGATATGCGTAGAGGAGAATTCTCTCATCCTCAAGTAAAACGAATTGATATATTGAGGTTTTCTGACATTAGGAAAAAAATTGATAACAGTGATCTTATGAGTGCATTTGATGAGTTCGAAAGCTCACACAGAGGGGAAGAGGTTCTGATAAAAACCAATAAATATACTTATATCGCAGGAGACTTATCAAAGCCGATACGCGCTTCAGAAAAGCTGCTCTCCCTTATAACAAGAAAATAAAACCATATTAATCATAGTTTAAGGAATCACTCTTCCCGCAGTATCAGCACATCCAGTGCCAACTCTACTGCCAGATCTACCTGGTCACCCTGCCACAACACCTGAATCATCTCTATCAGCGCCTCTCTTGACGGCTCGCGCCTCTCAACCAGCAGTTGCATAACCGCTATCCCGATAACCTGCGCTATCTGCGGGTGCATCTCTGCGAAAAACTCATCCTCATTCGACATGGTGCTACCCTCTTTGGCGTTTTTTTGAGCATAACAGCACAATAGAAAAAAATAAATTCATTTAGCTATCAATGATTTAATAGCAATTGCTATCAAATAATATCAATACGTATTGCTATGGTTAATACTCATTGCTATTATCATCTCATCCAAACAACAACGTTGGCGCCGGTGATAGGTAACAACGCTCCGTTAGCCGCGATAAGGCAAGGGTGAAGAGATGATCCGCGAAGAAGACAAGCCTGCATGGCGTAATTTTTGGTTAAAGGTCGTTCCGTTTTTGGTTGCTGTCCTTTTTTTTAGCTTCGCATGCTGGGGTGGAAAATGAGCAAAGAAAACAATGGCGGCCCTGCATATCCAACGCAAGGGTACGAAGGTTTGACTGTTCGTGATTACTTTGCGGCAAAAGCGATGCAGGGATGGTTAGCAAGTTATCCAGCGGGCATTGAGCACCCTGCGACTAATGAACATGATTTCATTATTGCCGGGCTTTCTTACCTGATGGCTGATGCAATGTTGAAAGCGCGGGAGAAAGTATGAGCAAACAAGGCATTCGTTCACTGATTTACTGCCTGCTGATCTGCGGCGTTATCTGGTCGGCTGTTGTTATCAAAATTCTGCACGCTACGGGGGTGTTCAATGGCTAACTCAATTCCTAACAGCGGACGCGCCGTGATGATGCGCAATCGCCGCACCGGCGCCGCCTGGCTGGTCAGCTTCGACTATCGCGACGGCAGCTACTGGCATGAGCCGCAGGGAAATCTGCGCCACATCCGCCGGCCATACGCTTCACGCAACATTGAGCCGAACCTGGTACCTGCCGGGACGCATTAACCGCGCATATCAGCGCACGAATTTAACTGAGCTATCAGGCGGCTTTCATCGCGCCGGGGATTCTTACAACCAAATTTCAGGGGAAGCCATGAGCGAAATAATGGATTTAGTCGTCATCGAGAAAAAGAACGCGATGGCGGTTTTCACCAATAACGACCAGCTCGACCCGCTTATCGAAGCGATCGAAAAAGAGGCTCGCAGCCTGGTGCCGGACGTGACCACCAAAAAAGGCCGTGACGCTATCGCATCCATGGCTCACAAGGTCGCGCGCTCTAAAACCTACATCGACAACGCAGGTAAAGACCTGGTCGCTGAGCTGAAGGCTCTGCCAAAGCAGATTGACGAAAGCCGCCGCGTTGTCCGTGAGCGCCTTGATGCGCTGAAAGATGAAGTGCGTCGCCCGCTGACTGAATGGGAAGCCGAGCAGGAACGCATTAAGGCCGAAGAAGCCATGAACGCCCTTCACGTCGAAGCTCTGGCCATGAATGAAGAGTTCGATCGGCAGCTGGCAGCTCGTATTGAGTCTGACCACGAAATGGCTCTGCTGATGAATGACGCTTTCGATCGTGAGCAGGCAGATAAAGCGGCTGAGGCTGAGCGCCAGCGTATTGCCCATGAAGAAGAAATTAAGCGACTGGCAGCAGCTGCAGCAGCCCGCGAAGTTGAGCAGCGCATACAGCGTGAACGTGAAGAAGCGGCGCATCGTGAAGCTGTGTTGAAAGCACAAGCTGAGCAGGCAGAGCGAGATCGCATTGCTGCCGAGCAGAAAGCTGAGGCTGACAAGCAGGCCGCTATCGAAGCGGAGCGTCGCAAAGCACAGGAAGAAGCCGATCGCATCCGCCGCGAGGCAGAGCAACGCGAACAAGCCCGCCTGGCTGAGGAGAAGCGCAAAGCAGATGAGCAGGCGCGACGCGAAGCCGACGTTAAGCACCGCAAGGCTGTAGGCACTGAAATCGTCAAAGCTCTTCTGGCCAATACCAGCCTAACCCGGGATCAGGCTATCGAGGTGCTCACCGCGGTTAAAGACGGCCGCATTCCTCATACCGGTATCAGTTACTGAGGTGCTTATGAATATCAAATGTGAATGCACAGACATGCGCACATCTGTAGGCCCGCATAACACGTTAACCGTCGAGCTGGAAGACGTGGTGCTGTCGGGGACGGTTAACAGTCGTGAAGTCCTCATGCAACTGGATTGGGATGTGGTGATCGAATGTCTGGCGGAGCATGGCTACGTCATTACTCATCGGGAGAAAGCAGCATGAGCGCGGCGGAAAAATGGGATGACGACGAATTCATTCAGCTCATGAGCGATGCGATCGGCGAACGTGATTTCGACGATGACGAACCAGTAAACCTTTCTGCGGAACGGCAGAACCCGGTGATCGGCTGGGATGAATTCGCGGGGAATTTTCAATGAATCTTGAGCTACTTGACGCCCCATTTCCCCATAAGGATATCGAGTGGCGTATTCAGCAGGCAGGGAAAAGCGGATCGTCAATTTGGGCAAAGGTCCTGGCCTATGTCACAAACCGGGCAATCATGAAGCGCCTTGATGAGGTTTGCGGAAAGGCCGGCTGGCGTAATGAGTACCGAGATATCCCAAACAATGGCGGCGTCGAATGCGGAATTTCCATAAAGGTCGATGGGGAGTGGATCACCAAGTGGGACGCATCCGAAAACACGCAGGTTGAAGCTGTAAAAGGCGGACGCTCAAGCGCTATGAAACGCGCTGCTGTTCAGTGGGGAATAGGCCGGTATCTCTACGATCTGGACGTAGGCTTCGCAACCATATCAGGCGAAAAAGCAGAAGGTTTTACTTACGCACGCACTAAAGAGTTAGGCGCTTTTTACTGGAAGCCGCCTGCCCTGCCTGCATGGGCTCTTCCATCGGCGGTTTCAAGCAGTGACCAGTGTAAGCCAGTAAAACCGTCGATAACCATGGAGGAAGCTGACGATATTCTCGCGGAGTTCTGCCGGGAAATCGAGAGTGAAAACAACCCGGAAGTCATAACTCAAAAATACAGCGAAGCATGGTTCGCTCTGGACGGATTTTCCGAACATCAAAGCAAATGCCATGAGGTAACAGGCATCCGGCGCAGGGAAATAAAACAGGCGTTAGGAAGCACTGAAAGTGCAGGTGGCAGCCATGAAAGTAACAGCTGAGTCAATCCTGTCCATCCTGCGCAAGGACGCGCGGAACAACATTACGGTATTTCATCGATGGCAGACAGTGCCGGGAGAAGGTGCGCATACCGTTGGGATAACCCTGAACTTTCATGAGCCCTATTACGCCGGATGGGCCCCTGCGCTGGAAATGAAAGAGGTGTTCATCTCAGTACCAGAGCTTGAGGTCGTTAAGCCTTTCCTGACTGTAGAACGCTGGGGGGACTTAACACTTGGCGGAGAAATTTACCGGTTACCACGGGAGGCCCAATGAATAAGCAGAGCATCACACCAGAGCAATTCCGCGCCGTAGCCGGAACCATGCCTGCCTGTCGCGCAGCGGATGCGCTGGGGATTAGCCAGGCAAACTTCTACCGCCTGGCGCAGAGCTATTCCATCAGCACAGCGTTTGTCTACAAGCCATGGAAGCCAGAAGAGAAGCAAATCGTCTCTGAAATGCGCGCTGCCGGCGAGTCGCATAAAAGCATCGCAATGAAGATGGGCCGCAGCGTTGCGTCGGTATCCAGGACTTTAAGCCGCATGAGAAAGGCAGACACGAAAAGAGGTGCGCAATGATTTACGGATCAATATGCAGTGGCATTGAAGCCGCAACGGTCGCCTGGGAGCCGCTCGGATGGAAAGCAGCATGGTTCTCAGAAATCGAGGCGTTCCCGTCTGCTGTGCTGGCGGAACGTTGGCCCGATGTAGTGAACCTTGGCGACATGACCAAAATAGCCGCGGCGGTGCGCGCCGGTGAAGTTCAGGCACCTGACGTAATGGTCGGCGGCACACCTTGCCAGGCATTCAGCATTGCAGGCCTGAGAAATGGCCTTTCCGATGCCCGTGGTCAGTTAACCCTTTCATATGTGGAATTAGCGAATGCAATCGACGATAAGCGCATCGAGCGCGGGGAAGAAGAAGCAATCTTCGTCTGGGAAAACGTCCCCGGTGTCCTCACAAGCCACGACAACGCCTTTGGTTGCTTTCTGGCAGGACTTGCCGGAGAAAGCTGTGAACTTAAGCCATCAGGGGGAAAGTGGACGCACTCTGGTTGTGTGTATGGACCCCAAAGGACAATCGCTTGGATCGTCAAAGACGCCCAATATTTCGGAGTGGCCCAACGACGCAAGCGTGTGTTCGTTGTCGCAAGTGCTCGAAAAGGATTCGATCCCGGCCAAGTACTTTTTGAGTCCGAAGGCGTGCGTCGGGATACTCCGCCGAGCAGAGAAACGGAGAAAAACATTGCCGAGGTCACTGGCCATCTCGCTACTAACGGTAGCCACTGGGATGGGGAAAATTATCCACACCCAACTTTAAACCAGTCAAGCAACATAGGTGGAATCGGCCAAAGCAACCAAGAGCTTTTCAGCCAAAGAGGCGCAGGAATTGTTAGCGCATATCGAATGGTTGCTTTCGGTGAGTATGCAGATGATGAAACGGCATCGACATGTAAAGCTCGAGACTATAAAGGTGCCACTGATCTTGCTGTAACTTACCCGCTCGCCGTTCGGCGTCTTATGCCGGTTGAATGCGAACGCCTGCAGGGATTCCAAGATAACCACACACAGATTTCATGGCGCGGGAAAGAAGCGACTGAATGCCCGGATGGCCCCCGCTATCGCGCCATCGGTAACAGCATGGCAGTGCCGGTGATGCGCTGGATCGGCGAGCGTATTGCGGCCGCATTGCCAGTTAAAAAATCTGCGGGTGATTATGGCGGCAGCAAAACGCCAGCGGATCAGCGCGACCTCTGGCGCACTCCGCCCGCCCTCTTCGCATGTCTGAATGCAGAGTTCTGCTTTCAACTTGATGCCGCCGCAGCGCCGCATAACGCGCTGTGTCGCGAGTTCATAACAGCCGAGCAGAACACACTTGAAACGCCATGGGCTGATTACCTGAGCATTCCGGGCTACGTCTGGCTGAACCCTCCATATAGCGACATCACGCCATTCGTGAAGAAGGCAGCCGCTGAGAGCACCAATCAGATCGGCACGGTGATGCTGGTACCTGCTGACACTTCGGTTGGCTGGTTCAAGGAGGCAATCCAGACCGCTAGCGAGGTTCGCTTTATTACCGCGGGAAGACTGGCATTTATCAACCCGGTGACAGGTAAGCCGGTAAGCGGAAATAACAAAGGCTCGATGCTGATTATCTGGCATCCCTACCCTCGTACTCATTGCCATTTCTCGACGGTCGAGCGTGATTCCCTGCTGAATTTCGGTGCCCGATTGATAGCCAAACGGGAGGCTGCATGACGCCAGAAGAAAAAGAAAACGCTCTCCGCGCCCAGGCTCGTCGCTGCGCAGAAGAGATAACCAAAGCGATGAGCGTAAAGCCTAAACCGAAGTGGAACGCTGTATGCCCCCCATCCTTCGCAGGCACTACGAGAAGGTAAAGCCGATGGGTGTCAGCCTGGTAAAATTTGTCAGTGTTATTGGCCGCATGAATGGGCGGTATGGAGTGGAATCATGAAAGAACGCGGAATGATTTTTAACGCCGATATGGTGAGGGCCATCCTCGACGGCCGGAAGACGCAGACCAGGCGGATTGTTAAAGGGACTGACGGTGCCATGAAGTTCTGCAAGGAATGGGACATCAACGGAAAAGAAGTTTTCGTTGTGCTCGGGGAAAAAGACCACACAGGAATGAATCCTGTATTGGGTGCTATTTCTTGCCCGTTCGGCGCGGTCGGCGACCGCATCTGGGTACGTGAAACATGGGCAACCCTTGGCAACGAAGACGGCTGCTGTATCGACTGGGAAGGCAACCTTTGCAAAGGGGATGAGCGCTCAGCTGCGAGGATTTACCGCGCTAGCTGCGAGCAGAGACCAGGTGATTACGGCCTATGGTCTATTCCCGATGACGCCTACTGGAAACCACATACCAAAGAGCACAAGTTCGAAGGAGCATGGCGCCCGTCAATCCACATGCCGCGCTGGGCCAGCCGCATTCTGCTGGAAATCACCAACGTTCGGGTTGAGCGGCTGAAGAGTATAAGTGACGGCGATGCTGTACGCGAAGGGTGCAGTACCGCCGACATGAAGAGTGGCGACTGTGTAGCTGATGTGTTCGCGCGCCTGTGGGCATCAATCTACGGCTCAGATAGTTGGAAAACCAACCCTTGGGTTTGGGTTATCGAATTCAAGCGCGTTGAAGGCGGTGCAGCATGACAGATCAAACCATTCTCGACATGTGCTGTGGGTCCCGCATGTTCTGGTTCGACAAACAGGACCCGCGTGAGGTGTTCGCCGACATTCGCGCCGAGCAGCACACTCTGTGCGACGGTCGCAGCCTGGTTATAAGCCCGGACATTATCG
This sequence comes from Klebsiella sp. PK18, assembly GCF_057784655.1. Lineage (NCBI taxonomy): Bacteria > Pseudomonadati > Pseudomonadota > Gammaproteobacteria > Enterobacterales > Enterobacteriaceae > Klebsiella > Klebsiella sp. PK18. Next base: position 4,283,587 of record NZ_CM173493.1, read on the forward strand.
CCGACTTCCGCGCGCTGCCGTTCTGCGATGCCTCTTTCCCGATCGTTGTGTTTGACCCTCCTCATCTTGAACGAGTGGGAGAAAATGCATGGATGGGTAAGAAATGCGGTCGCCTGAACAAAGAAACCTGGCGCGATGACCTGCGCACAGGTTTTGAAGAGGCTTTTCGCGTGCTGCGGCCACACGGCGTGCTCATCTTCAAATGGAACGAAACCCAGATACCGGTGAGCCAGATTCTCGCGCTCACTGGTGAAAAGCCAGCTATCTGGCAACGCACCGGGAAGGCAGATAAAACGCACTGGATAATTTTCGTGAAGGGGTAAGCAGCATGAGCGCAGAAATCATCGATCAGGCCAACGAGCTGGCAGAGCGCCGACTGGAAATGACCATCCAGAACATGCGCATCAACCATGCGGCTGTTTCAGCTACTCACTGCCGCGACTGCGGGGAAGAGATACCCGAGCGGCGCCGGGAACTGGTGGCTGGCTGTCAGCGCTGTGCTGATTGCCAAGAAGAAGAGGAATTACGCGGTAAGCATCGGAGGTGATATGACGTCTGACAAACCGATAACAGCACAGCAGGCCGCCGATTTGCTCATCGTGTCGGCGCGGGTGATCTACCGCCTGATTGAGTCTGGGGAGCTCGCCGGCCGAAAGGTCGGCAACAAGTACAGAACGACTGAGGCGGCGTGTATTGCATATTTGAAAACCCCGCGCGATCCTGTCATCGCGAACGCGGGTGAACATAAAGGAGAAGTTTTATGTCAATCACCCTCAGGGGCGGCGTGTGGCACTGTCATTTCTTTACGCCGTCAGGAAAAAGAGTTAGGCGATCTCTTGGCACGGGGGACAAAAAGCAGGCTCAGGAGCTCCACGACAAGCTGAAGGCGGAAGCGTGGCGGGTTGATCAGATCGGCGATCTGCCCGTCAGAACCTTCGAAGAATGCTGCATCCGGTGGCTGCGGGAAAAGGACCATAAGCGATCGCTGGATGATGACAAAACCAAAATTGAGTTTTGGCTGCAGCATTTTTCCGGCCGTGATGTCTCGAAAATAACGGCGGAGGAAGTTCATGAAGCCGTTAACGGGATGATCAACCGTAAACACCTGCAGGTGTGGGAGAGTAAGCGTGATGCCGCGCTGAGGAAGGGTAAGCCTGTTCCGGAGTACAAACCACGGCAGGTTTCGCAGGCGACGAAGGCGCAACACCTTTCCTTCATTCGTTCCCTTCTCAGGGCCGCGGCGAATGACTGGGGCTGGATAAAAACAGCTCCTGTTATCAAAACCCGCAAGCCGATCAGTAAGCGGATACGGTGGCTGACCAGAGAAGAAGCTGAGCGGTTGATCGAGTGCATGCCGGAGAGCATTAAACCAGTGGTGATATTTGCACTGGCAACCGGCCTGCGCCGCTCAAACATCATCGGGCTTGAGTGGCAGCAGGTCGATATGCAGAGAAAGGTTGCATGGGTAAATCCGGAGAACGCAAAAGCGGGCAAGGCGATTGGCGTAGCTCTGAATGATACCGCATGCAGGGTATTAAGGGATCAGATAGGGAAGCACTCCCGGTGGGTGTTTGTTCATACGACGGCAAAGCATCGCCCTGATGGGACACTGACGCCCGCGGTTAGAAAAATGCGAGTGGATGACAATAACGCCTGGCGAGCCGGGTTGAAAAAAGCGGGGATCGAGGATTTCCGTTTTCACGACCTCCGGCACACCTGGGCGAGCTGGCTTATTCAGTCCGGCGTCCCGCTTTCTGTTTTGCAGGAAATGGGAGGATGGGAGAGCATCGAGATGGTGCGTCGTTATGCTCACCTGGCGCCGAACCACCTGACCGAACACGCACGGAAAATTGACGCCATTTTTGGCACTAGCGACACAAATACGACACAAGGAGGAAATCAGGCTGGTTTAAAACTGGCGTAAGTGCTTGTTTCTTAATGGCACGCCCTACAGGATTCGAACCTGTGACCTACGGCTTAGAAGGCCGTTGCTCTATCCAGCTGAGCTAAGGGCGCCCTGAGAAGCGAGTGCTTCGCGGAGTGAAACGCCTGGAATTATACGGTCCACGTCCGTTGAGTCAATCCATTTTGCCAGGAAACTGCGGGGCTTATACGATGCTGGCGAAATATCCCTCAGCAACTGTACAAGAAGCATACCACCGGGGCTCATGCGCGCGAAAATTCACTTAGTGGCCAGGCGCAACACACCAATGCCCCTGGGCTTAACAGGGTCAAAACAGGCTAAATTCACCGCAGACAGGATAAAACAGCAAACGAGGACTGACAGCGAGGCCCGCTTCTGACAAAATATCCTCATCCCCCTTTCGTAAAGATACAGATGGAATCCTCTCTCTGATGGCAGCAAAAATTATTGACGGTAAAACGATTGCGCAGCAGGTACGCTCTGAGGTTGCGGAAAAAGTGAAGGCTCGCGTTGCGGCCGGAAAACGCGCCCCTGGGCTGGCCGTCGTGCTGGTCGGTAGCAACCCGGCCTCGCAGATTTATGTCGGCAGCAAGCGCAAAGCATGTGAAGAAGTGGGCTTCGTCTCCCGCTCTTACGATCTCCCGGAAACCACCAGCGAAGCCGAGCTGCTGGAGCTTATCGACACCCTGAATGCCGATAAGACCATCGACGGTATTCTGGTTCAGCTGCCCCTGCCGGCAGGGATCGACAACGTCAAAGTGCTCGAGCGCATCGCGCCGGATAAAGACGTCGACGGCTTCCATCCCTATAACGTTGGCCGCCTGTGCCAGCGGGCGCCGCGCCTGCGTCCGTGCACTCCGCGCGGTATCGTGACCTTGCTGGAACGCTACAATATCGACACCTACGGCCTCAATGCGGTGGTCATTGGCGCGTCCAATATCGTCGGTCGCCCGATGAGCATGGAGCTGCTGCTGGCCGGCTGCACCACCACCGTGACCCACCGCTTTACCAAAAACCTGCGCCATCACGTCGAAAACGCCGACCTGCTGATCGTCGCGGTAGGTAAACCGGGCTTTATTCCTGGCGAGTGGATTAAAGAAGGGGCGATTGTGGTCGATGTCGGCATTAACCGTCTGGAAAGCGGCAAAGTGGTCGGCGACGTGGTGTATGAAGATGCCGCCGAACGCGCGTCCTACATCACCCCGGTTCCCGGCGGCGTTGGCCCGATGACCGTCGCCACCCTGATTCAGAACACGCTGCAGGCGTGCGAAGAGTATCACGACGTTGAGGAGGCCTGAGATGGCGACATTTTCCTTGGGTAAACACCCGCACGTTGAGCTGTGCGATCTGCTGAAGCTGGAAGGCTGGAGCGAAAGCGGCGCCCAGGCGAAAATCGCTATCGCTGACGGGCTGGTGAAAGTTGACGGCGCGGTGGAAACCCGCAAACGCTGCAAGATCGTCGCCGGTCAGACGGTGAGCTTTGAAGGCCAGAGCGTCACCGTCACGGCCTGACAACGAAAAGAAAAACGCCCGCTTTTGCGGGCGTTTTTTTATGGCTTACTTCCGGCGCCAGGTGGTGCCCTGCGGGCCATCTTCCAGCACAATGCCCATCTCGTTAAGACGGTCGCGCGCCGCATCCGCCGCCGCCCAGTCTTTCGCTTTACGCGCGTCCAGACGCTGCTGGATCAGCGATTCGATCTCCGCCACTTCCGCGTCGTCAACCTGCGCGCCGCTCTGCAGGAACGCCTCCGGCTCCTGCTCCAGCAGACCCAGCACCGCAGCAAGCTTACGCAGGTGGGCCGCCATGGCGTTCGCCGCGGCCGCGTCCTCGGTTTTCAGGCGGTTTACTTCACGCGCCATATCGAACAGCACCGAATAGGCTTCCGGGGTGTTGAAGTCGTCGTCCATTGCCTCGATAAAGCGTGCTTCGAAGGCTTCGCCACCCGCCGCGTCGACGGATTTGTCCGTCCCGCGCAGCGCGGTGTACAGACGCTCCAGCGCCGAACGCGCCTGCTTGAGGTTCTCTTCGCTGTAGTTCAGCTGGCTGCGATAGTGGCCGGACATCAGGAAGTAGCGAATCGTCTCCGCATCGTAATACTTCAGCACGTCGCGGACGGTAAAGAAGTTACCCAGCGATTTCGACATCTTCTCGCGGTCAACCATCACCATGCCGGAGTGCATCCAGTAGTTAACGTACTCGCCGTCATGGGCGCAGGTGGACTGGGCGATTTCGTTTTCATGGTGCGGGAACATCAGATCCGAACCGCCGCCGTGAATATCGAAGTGGTTGCCGAGCTGCTTGCAGTTCATCGCCGAGCACTCGATATGCCAGCCCGGACGACCCGCGCCCCACGGCGACGGCCAGCTTGGCTCGCCCTCTTTCGACATCTTCCACAGGACGAAGTCCATCGGATTCCGCTTGACGTCAACCACGTCGACGCGCGCCCCCGCCTGCAGCTGATCGAGATCCTGACGCGACAGCAGACCGTAATTCGGGTCCGTCGGCACGTCAAACATCACGTCGCCGTTATCTGCCACGTAAGCATGGCCTTTAGCGATCAGCTGCTCGGTGATCTCAATGATCTCCGCGATATGGTGCGTTGCGCGCGGTTCGCTGTCGGGACGCAGAATATTCAGCGCGTCAAAATCTTTGTGCATTTCGGCAATCATGCGATCGACCAGCGCGACAAAGCTTTCGCCGTTTTCATTAGCGCGCTTAATGATTTTGTCGTCGATATCGGTGATATTGCGCACGTACTTCAGCTTATAGCCAAGAAAACGCAGATAGCGCGCCACGACGTCAAAGGAGACGAAGGTACGGCCATGGCCGATATGACAGAGATCGTAAACGGTAATACCACACACGTACATGCCGACTTCCCCGGCATGGATAGGTTTAAATTCCTCTTTCTGGCGCGTCAGTGTATTAAAAATTTTTAACATCGAAGATTCCGTGTAGACGTGTGTGGGTAATGAAGTCTCTATAATACCCATAATTCAGACCGGACGCAGCACACATTGCAAGGTGCATCGACCCCCGCGGTTATGCTATAACACCCCCCTATATCTCACCCGACATCGGGTGCTGGCACCACACTCATCGGAACAGGATGCAAAAATGGTTACTTTCCACACCAATCATGGCGATATCGTAATCAAAACGTTTGACGACAAAGCGCCGGAAACAGTTAAAAACTTCCTGGACTACTGCCGCGAAGGTTTCTACGACAACACCATTTTCCACCGTGTTATCAACGGCTTTATGATTCAGGGCGGCGGTTTCGAACCGGGCATGAAACAAAAAGAGACCAAATCTCCGATTCAGAACGAAGCGAACAACGGCCTGAAAAACACCCGTGGTACGCTGGCAATGGCCCGTACTCAGGCGCCGCACTCCGCCACCGCCCAGTTCTTCATCAACGTGGCCGATAACGACTTCCTGAACTTCTCTGGCGAAAGCCTGCAGGGTTGGGGCTACTGCGTTTTCGCCGAAGTGGTTGAAGGCATGGACGTGGTAGACAAAATCAAAGCGGTTGCCACCGGCCGCAGCGGCATGCACCAGGATGTGCCGAAAGATGATGTGATCATCAAAAGCGTCACCGTCAGCGAGTAATTCGTGGCGACACTTTTTATTGCAGATTTGCACCTGCAAACAGAAGAACCGGCGATCACCGCCGGTTTTCTGCGTTTTTTACAGGGCGAAGCCCGCCAGGCGGACGCCCTGTATATCCTTGGCGATCTGTTTGAGGCGTGGATCGGCGATGACGATCCGAACCCGCTGCACCAACAAATTGCCTCGGCAATCAAAGCCGTCGTCGACGCCGGCGTGCCGTGCTACTTCATCCACGGCAACCGCGATTTTCTCGTCGGCCAGCGCTTTGCCCGCCAGAGCGGGATGCTCCTGCTCGCCGAAGAAGAGCGACTGGACCTCTATGGCCGTGAAGTGTTGATTATGCATGGCGACACGCTGTGCACCGATGACCCAGGCTATCTGGCGTTTCGCGCCAAAGTCCACACCCCGTGGATCCAGCGTCTGTTCCTGGCCCTGCCGCTGTTTATCCGCCGCCGCATCGCCGCCCGCATGCGCGCCGACAGCAAAGCCGCCAACAGCAGTAAATCGATGGACATTATGGATGTGAGTCCACAGGCGGTAGTTGACGTCATGGAAAGACATCATGTGCAGTGGCTGATCCACGGCCATACCCATCGCCCGGCGGTCCATGAACTGCAGGCCAACGGCCAACCTGCATGGCGCGTGGTACTTGGCGCCTGGCACAGCGAAGGTTCGATGGTCAAGGTGACACCGGACGACGTCGAACTGATCCACTTTCCGTTCTAGTTCCTGCGCGAGCACAATTCCGAAACCGTCTTTTGCCCGGGTAAAGGTGCGCGCTTCCCCGCGTCCTGCATGCTAGTCTCCCACGACATCACTCTCAAGGAATGAGCATGAACAGGAAAAAGTGGAATCAGCCGCTGATGTGGGGAACGATCATCGCGATCCTCAATCCGTTAGGGGTAAGTTATATCGCCTTAATCGGCGTCGCTATCGGCAACACGCTGACGTTTGTCTGGTGTGCAATGCTGGCGTGGGCCATCTATTTCTATGCCATTTATTTGCTCTGTACTCGCCCCCACGATAGCCGGCTGGTACAAATCTATTTACTGGTGATGGGCACCCTGATGCTCCCGTGGGGGGTAGTGCTGCTCATCACCTGCATCATGAATGAGATAAAGGCCAATAAGCCGCGATCGACGTCATCACTGAACGAGACAAAAGACGGCTAACCATGCGCACGCAACCGTTTTCCTTGCTGGCAGTTCATGCTATTCTCTGTGGCCTCTAAAGCAGTGTGAAACACACCCACAGGAGTTTTAAGACGCATGTCTTCCCGCAATAATTCGGCGCGTATCGCCATCGTGATGGGGTCCAAAAGCGACTGGGCTACCATGCAATTTACCGCAGAAATCCTTGATGCCCTGAACGTTCCGTACCATGTCGAAGTGGTCTCCGCCCACCGTACGCCTGATAAGCTGTTCAGCTTTGCTGAAAGCGCCGAGAGCCACGGTTATCAGGTGATTATTGCAGGGGCAGGCGGCGCGGCGCATCTGCCGGGCATGATTGCGGCGAAAACCCTGGTGCCGGTGCTCGGCGTACCGGTTCAGAGCGCGGCCTTAAGCGGTGTCGACAGCCTCTACTCCATTGTGCAAATGCCGCGCGGCATTCCGGTCGGTACGCTGGCTATCGGCAAAGCTGGCGCAGCGAATGCTGGCCTGCTCGCCGCGCAGATCCTTGCCCAGCATGATGCCGAACTGCACCAGCGCCTGAGCGCCTGGCGTCAGGCACAAACCGATGAAGTGCTGGATAACCCGGATCCGCGGGGTGCGGCATGAAACAGGTATGCGTGCTCGGTAACGGTCAGTTAGGTCGCATGCTGCGCCAGGCCGGTGAGCCGCTGGGCATCGCCGTCTGGCCAGTCGGCCTGGAAGCCGACCCGGAAGCGGTGCCGTTCCAGCAGAGCGTCATCACGGCAGAAATTGAACGCTGGCCGGAAACCGCCCTCACCCGCGAGCTGGCCCGCCATCCGGCGTTCGTCAACCGCGATGTCTTCCCGATTATCGCCGACCGCCTGACGCAAAAGCAGCTGTTCGACAAGCTTGGCCTGGCCACTGCCCCGTGGCAGCTGCTGGCGGATAAAAGCGAATGGCCGGCGGTGTTTGCCCGCCTTGGCGAGCTGGCGATCGTTAAGCGTCGCGTCGGCGGCTACGACGGCCGCGGCCAGTGGCGCCTGCGCGCTGACGAAATCGCGCAACTCCCGGAGGATAACTACGGCGAGTGCATCGTCGAGCAGGGGATTAACTTCTCCGGCGAAGTGTCGCTGGTGGGCGCCCGCGCCCATGACGGTAGCACCGTCTTCTACCCGCTGACCCGCAACCTGCATCAGGACGGTATTCTGCGCGCCAGCGTGGCCTTCCCGCAGGCCAATGCCCGCCAGCAGGAACAAGCGGAAAGCATGCTGACGGCGATCATGAACGAGCTGAACTACGTCGGCGTGATGGCGATGGAGTGCTTCGTCACCGCCGAGGGGCTGCTGATCAACGAGCTGGCGCCGCGCGTGCACAACAGCGGCCACTGGACGCAAAATGGCGCCTCCATCAGCCAGTTTGAACTGCATCTGCGAGCGATTACCGACCTGCCGCTGCCGCCGCCGGTGGTCAACAGCCCGTCGGTAATGATCAACCTGATCGGCACCGATCTCAACTACGACTGGCTGAAGCTGCCGCTGGTGCACCTGCACTGGTACGATAAAGAGGTGCGTCCGGGTCGCAAAGTCGGGCACCTGAACCTCACCGACAGCGATACCGATCGCCTGAGCGCGACGCTGGAAGCGATCAAGCCGCTGCTGCCGCCGGAGTACACCAGCGGCCTGTTCTGGGCGCAATCGCAGCTCAGCTAAGCCCTGCGTGCCGGGGATTTGATCTATCCCCTTCCCCGGCACACCTTGAGGCGCGTACAATCCCCCCCTTGCTGTAAAGCCCATTTCTGTTTTGACTTCAGAGGATACCCCATGACCAATGGGACGGATTATCGCGCCATTCTCGCCAGCGATACGCCACTGATTGACGTACGCGCCCCGGTGGAGTTTAGCCAAAGCGCGATGCCGGCGGCGATCAACCTGCCGCTGATGAATGATGAAGAACGCGCCGCGGTCGGCACCTGCTACAAGCGTCAGGGGCCAGAGGCGGCGCTGGCGCTCGGCCATAAGCTGGTTGATGGCGACCTGCGCGCCAGCCGGATCCAGGCGTGGCTGGAAGCGTGCGCCCGTTACCCGCACGGTTACCTGTGCTGCGCCCGCGGCGGCCAGCGATCGCATATCGTCCAGCAGTGGCTGAAAGACGCTGGCGTGGAGTACCCCCTGATCGTCGGCGGCTATAAAGCGCTACGCCAGGCGGCGATCCAGGCCACCGACGAACTGGTACAGCGCCCGATTGTGCTGATTGGCGGCTGCACCGGCAATGGCAAAACTCAGCTGGTCTGCTCGCGACCGGACGGTATCGATCTGGAAGGGCTTGCCCATCACCGCGGTTCTTCATTCGGTCGAACCCTGCAGGATCAGCACCCGCAGGCCACCTTTGAAAACCACCTGGCGGTCAGCCTGCTTAAAAAAGCCGAACAGCAGACCCGCTGGGTGCTGGAAGATGAAGGCCATATGATCGGTGCCAACCATCTGCCGGAGTGCCTGCGCCTCCGCATGGCGCAATCGCCGCTGGCGGTGGTGGAAGATCCATTTGACGTTCGCCTCGAACGGCTGCGCGAAGAGTATTTCGATCGCATGTATCGCGACTTTATCGCCGCGTATGGCGAAGAGAAAGGCTGGCAGGCATACGGCGAGTACCTCCATCACGGTCTGTTTGCCATCCGCCGTCGCCTGGGGCTGCAGCGTTTTGCTCAGCTGACTGAACGGCTCGACGCGGCGCTGGCGCAGCAGCAGCGCACCGCCAGCACCGAGGCGCACTTCGCCTGGCTGGTGCCGCTGCTGGAAGAATATTACGATCCAATGTATCGCTATCAGTTGGGGAAAAAAGACGGGAAGATTATTTTTCGCGGCAACTGGCAGGAGGTCGCCGCCTGGCTGGCGAAGTAATCGCATGCGCTATTGTCCCGGCTTGCGGCGTAAACGCCTTAGCCGGGCTACCGCTCGGCGCGATTTGTAGCCCCGGTAGCGCAGCGCGACCGGGGAGTTGTGACCGCTTAGAAGTCGTAGCGCAGACGCACCAGGTTCATATCCCCCAGGTTGTCGGTGCTGGAGGTAAACACGTGTTCGTAGTCAACGCGGAAACCGTAATCCAGCTGGAAGCTGATCCCCAGACCGTTATCGATACGCTGGTAGTTGCGGCCATTCACGTACTGCAGGCGGTCGCCCATAAAGTACGGCTGAATAGATTTAACAGCGTATTGATTGATCGGGAATTTATAGCCCGCAAAATATTCAATCCCCCAGGCGTCGCCGGCGAAGTAGTTATGCACATCGGTTTTTTTGGTGGTGAGGAAGTTCTGATACCAGCCGCCGCCGAAGGAGAAGGTCCAGTTATCCGGGGTCCAGCTCAGCGCGGTACCGACGATGTTCTGGTCATAGGTTTTGTTGTCGGAACTTGACGGGTCACGCATTTCGGCGCGAGTGTAGTTCCACGCAGTACCCCAGGTCAGGTCCTTCATGATGTGGTAGTCCGCACCAATAGAACCGCCGCCTTTACGCTTGTAGCGCAGGCCGTTGCCAGGCAGATACTCACTATCTTCGAACAGATAAGAGCCGTATAAATCGACATCACCCACGGTTTTCTTATATTTCAGCATATTACGTGAACGATAGGAGCCATCGTAATCGCCGTTAATACCGTTTCCCGGGGCCTGGCCGATCATGTCGTAGTCCCAGATATCGGTTTTCACCCCCACCACATCATAGTAAATGCTGTTCTGCTGCCCGTAGGTTAATGTGCCCCAGGTATCGCTTTTCAGGCCGGTATACAGCATGCGGCGGGTGGTATTGTTTGCGCCTTCCGCGTAGTGGTTATCCCAGTCAAACAGTGCCGGAATGTTCACCCCCAGTTCGTAGTAGCTAATCCAGCTAATATCATCGAACAGGTAGTAATCCGCCGCGAAGCGGAAACGGGTGCCACCGTCGAAACCGTTACGCTTATAGGATCCTTTATCACCATCACCGCTCATCATGTTGAACTGCGGACGAATACTCCCGCCGACGGTAAAGTTAAGCCGGCTTAACGGATCGCCCGCCTGCGGATCTTGTTTCAGCAGCGTGATCTCCGCGTGGGAAGCAAATGAAGCGAACACCAGTGTTGCGCCGATCGAGACCGCCAGCGCTTTTATTTTATGTGCCATAGTTTTTCCTTGATTAATAAGCAACCTTATATTTACCAGCTGAATATTAACCGCGAATCAGTACAGCGTGTTGTCGGTTTTTTAATGTTTTGTGCGCTTAAAAATCAACGAGTTATCAATTTTTGCGCTTAAAATAAAAGCGCCGCCAAAAAAAGGGGGCGCATCATCAAAATGCAATAATCTTACTGGCTAAACTGACGGAACAACGCTTTCCCCTTTAACAAACGCAGCCCCAGCCCGCCGCCGCACAGAGATAACAACACCGCTCCCGTCAGCGGCAGCATCACCCACAAGCGCCAGTCCGGCGTCCAGGGGAAATCAAATACTTTCGTCTGCAGCATCGCCAGCGCCACTTCCGCGCCTATCGCCGCCACCAGTCCGGAAACCAGCCCCAGCAGGGCAAACTCCGCCCACAGCGTGGCGCGCAGCAGCGATTTCCCGGCCCCCAGCGTGCGCCAGACCACCAGCTCCTGATGCCGCTGGCGCATACCGACCTGGACCTGCGCCAGCAACAGCAGCACGCCGCAGGCCGTGACCAGGCCCACCATCACCTCCAGCGCCCGGCTGACCTGGGAGAGCACCTGGCCGACCTGACGCAGGATGGCGCCGATATCCAACAGGCTAACGGTGGGAAACTCGCGGTTCAACTGGGTCAACATCGCGGGACCGTTATCCCAGCGGAAGCTGGTGAGCCAGCTCTGCGGCTGCCCGTCCAGCGCCCCGGAGGGGAAAATAAAGAAGAAGTTGGGCCGCAGGCTCTCCCAGTCAACTTTGCGCACGCTGCTGACCTTCGCGCTGAAGTCCTGAGTATCGCCGGTAAAGGTCACCGTATCGCCGATCTTCACCCCCAGCCGCTGCGCCAGTCCCTCTTCAATCGATACCTCGCCCGGCTTCGGCGGCCAGCTACCGGCCACCAGCGGATTATGATCCGGACGCTGTTCGCTCCAGGTGAGATTAAGCTCGCGATTCAGCGCTTCGTCTTTGTTACCGTCCGTGGAGTGACCGTTGATCTGCGTCAGACGAGCCCGGACGATCGGATAAAATTCCGCCGCCCGGGTCTGGTGTTCGGCGAGGAAAGTCTTCACCGGCATTATCTGCTCAGGGGCAATATTGATCAGAAAGTAGTTCGGGCTTTCCCGGGGCAACTGCTGCTGCCAGCGGTCAAGCAGATCGCCGCGCAGCACCAGCAGCAGCGCCAGTAGCATAAACGACAGGGAAAACGCCGCCAGCTGGCTGAGGGTCGACCACGGCTGGCGCAGCAGGCGGTTCACCGCCAGACGCAGCGGCAAGGCTTTGAGCGTCAGGCGTTTGAGCAGCCACAGTAATCCCCAGCCCACCAGGCCGCACAGCAGCGCCAGCACCACCGCCCCGGCCAGCACCGACCACAGCAGCGGGCTGCCGCCCATCAGCCAGGCCAGCCCGCCGACCACCACCGCGCAGACCACAGGAATATAGTGTTTCAGCGGCCAGACGTTAGCCACCACATCCTGACGCAGCACTCGCAGCGGCAGGGTCGCCAGCAGCAGTCGATACGGCCGCAGGCCCACCAGCAGGGAAATGACGCCTGTCGCCCCGATAGCCCACAGCCACGGCCAACCGCTGGCAGCGGGTAGCGCGGCGGGTAGCACCGGTTTGAGCATCAACAGCAGCAGGCGCTCCAGCGCCAGGCCCACGACCCCGCCGCTTATTACCGACAGCGTCAGCAGCAGCAGCCACTGGCCGACGATGAGCTTGCGCAGCTGCGCCCGCCCGGCACCCAGCGTCTTCAAAATTGCGACCAGATCGTAGCGACTGCGGCAGTAGTGGCTCATCGCCACGGCGATCGCGGCAACGGCCAGCAGCAGCGTCAACAGCGCGGATAACAGCAGGAATTGCTGCGAGCGCTCAAGGGATTTGCCCAGCGCGCTGTCGTCCTGTTCAAGGCCAGTCCAGCGATGTTCCGCGCCGAGCTTCGGCAGCAGCCATTGTTCATAATCCGCCAGCTGTTGCACGTTACCGGCGAACTTATAGCGCCATGCGACGCGACTGCCGGGCTGCACGGCCCCGGTTTTTGCCACGTCAGCCATATTCATCATCAGTCGCGGCGCCATCTGGAAGGGGTTAAACCCCGCGTCTGGCTCCTGAATCACTTCCCCGGCAATGCGCAGCGTGGCATCGCCAACGTCAATCGTATCGCCGGTTTTCAGGTTCAGGAGCGCCATCAGCCTTGGCGCCAGCAGCACGCTCCCCGCCTGCGGCTTCAGCCCCGGCGGCTGCGTCTCGAGGGTGCCATACAGCGGATAGCGGTCGTCCACCGCCTTAACGTCCGCCAGCTGCGGCGTATCACCGGCGAACGTCATGGTGGCGAAGCTCAGCTGCTCGCCGACGGTCAGCCCTGACTTCCGCGCTTGCGCGATCCACTCGGCGGGTACCTCGCGCGAACTGCGCAGCGTACGGTCGCCGGCCATAAACTCACGGCTTTGCTGGCTAAGGCCTTTCTCCATCCGATCGCTTATCGACCCCAGAGCCAGCACGCAGGCCACGGCGAGACTTAACGCCAGCCAGACGATCAGCAGCGACGGCGAGCGCCATTCGCGCCAGAACCAGCGGGCGATCATGCTTCCTCCCGCAGCTGGCCATCCACCAGGCGCAGACGGCGGTCGCAGCGCGCCGCCAGCAGCGGATCGTGAGTGACGAGGATCAGGGTGGTGCCGTGTTCGCGATTAAGCGAGAACAGCAGATCGGCAATTTTGTCCCCGGTCTGGCGATCGAGGTTGCCGGTGGGCTCATCGGCGAACAGGAGGGCCGGGCGCCCGTTGAAGGCCCGGGCCAGCGCCACCCGCTGCTGTTCGCCGCCGGAGAGCTGCGCCGGCAGGTGGTGCAGGCGTTTGCCAAGCCCCAGCTGCTCAAGCAGCGCGCGGGCATCGCCCTGGCTCTCACTGTCGCTGGCGCCGCGCAGCAGCGCCGGCAGCTCGACGTTCTCCAGGGCGTTGAGCGTCGGGATCAGCATAAACGACTGAAAAACAAAGCCAACGTGCTGCGCCCGCAGCGCCGCCCGCGCCTCCTCATCCATCCGATGCAGCGGTTTGCCCAGCATCGAGACTTCCCCGCTGCTGCCATCGTCCAGGCCAGCGAGGATCGCCAGCAGGGTCGATTTACCGGAACCTGACTCGCCGATCAGGGCGATGGTCTGCCGCGGTTTGACAACCAGCTCAACTCCGGTAAGGATGGAGAGCTGATGCTCTCCCTGACCGACGGACTTCTTAAGATGATGAACTTCAAGTATGTTTTCCGCTGGCATGTGCCTTTCCTGTTTTTGTTCCTGTTTACCTGCCGCGCAATGGCGGCGGACACGCTGCTGATCCTCGGCGACAGCCTGAGCGCTGGCTATCGAATGGCGGCCAACGCCGCCTGGCCTGCGCTGCTCAATGAGAAGTGGCAGGCGAAAACACCGGTGGTGAACGCCAGCATCAGCGGCGATACCTCGCAGCAGGGGCTGGCCCGCCTGCCAGCGCTGCTTAAGCAGCATCAGCCGCGCTGGGTGCTGGTTGAGCTCGGCGGCAATGACGGGCTGCGCGGTTTTCCGCCACAGCAGACCGAGCAAACACTGCGCACCATTATTAAAGATATCAAAGCGGCCAACGCCGAGCCGCTGCTGATGCAAATTCACCTGCCGGCGAACTATGGCCGCCGCTATAATGAAGCCTTCGGCGCGATTTACCCGGCCCTGGCCAAAGAGTTCGATATTCCTCTCCTGCCTTTTTTTATGGAGGAGGTCTATCTCAAACCGCAATGGATGCAGGACGACGGCATTCACCCAAATCGCGACGCGCAGCCGTTTATCGCCGACTGGATGGCGAACCGGCTGGCTCCCTTAGTTAATCATGACTCCTGAACGCCAGGGGTCGCTGACAGGTAAAGTTATGCAAAAAACGGTTTTAGTGACAGGCTGTTCCAGCGGAATTGGTCTGGAAAGCGCGCTGGATTTAACCCGCCAGGGCTTTCGCGTGCTGGCGGCCTGCCGCAAAGCGGAGGACGTCGCGCGGATGCAGGAGCTGGGGCTAACCGGTATTTTGCTCGATCTGGATGACCCACAGAGCGTGGAGCGCGCGGCGGCGGAGGTGATTGCGCTGACCGATAATCGTCTCTATGGCCTGTTCAATAACGCCGGTTATGGCGTCTATGGCCCGCTGAACACCATCAGCCGCCAGCAGATGGAACAGCAGTTTTCCGCCAACTTTTTCGGCGCGCATCAGCTGACCATGCTGCTGCTGCCGGCGATGACGCCGCACGGCGAAGGGCGCATCGTGATGACCTCCTCGGTGATGGGGCTCATCGCCAGTCCCGGTCGCGGGGCCTATGCCGCCAGTAAATACGCCCTCGAGGCGTGGTCCGATGCGCTACGCATGGAATTGCGCCACAGTGGTATTCAGGTCAGCCTGATTGAACCGGGCCCGATCCGCACCCGCTTTACCGATAACGTCAACCAGACGCAAAGCGATAAACCCGTAGAAAATCCGGGCATCGCCGCTCGCTTTACCCTCGGGCCGGAGGCGGTGGTGGAAAAAGTGCGCCACGCTTTTACCAGCGATAAGCCAAAGCTGCGCTACCCGGTCACTCTGGTGACTCACGCGGTGGCGCTGCTCAAACGCCTGCTGCCTGCCCGCGCGATGGACAAAATTATCCACGGCTGAGTTGAAGCGCGGCATGCCGCCCCCATGTAAAACAGAAATCGACTAACGAGAAATGCCCATGTCCGAACAGAATATTGTCAATATTAGCGAAGCGAACCTGCAGCAGACGCTACAGCAGTCCATGAACGTCCCGGTGCTGTTTTATTTCTGGTCTGCCCGCAGCCAGCACTGCGAACAACTGACCCCAGTCCTCGAGCGCCTGGCCGCCCAGTATAACGGCCAGTTCACGCTGGCGAAGGTTGATTGCGACGCCGAGCAAATGCTCGCTTCACAGTTTGGTCTGCGCGCCATCCCTACAGTTTATCTGTTCCAGAACGGCCAGCCGGTGGACGGTTTTGAAGGCCCGCAGCCGGAGGAAGCGATTCGCGCCCTGCTGGATAAAGTCCTGCCGCGTGAAGAGGAGCTGAAAGCCCAGCAGGCGCTGGCCCTGATGCAGGAAGAAAAATACGCCGAGGCATTACCGCTGCTGAAGGAAGCCTGGCAGCTGTCGAATCAGGACAGCCAGATTGGTCTGCTGCTGGCGGAAACGCTGATTGCCCTGCACCGTTCCGATGAAGCGGAAAGCGTGCTGAAAACCATCCCGCTGCAGGATCAGGACACCCACTATCAGGGTCTGGTGGCGCAGATTGAGCTGCTCAAACAGGCCGCCGACACCCCGGAAATTCAGCAGTTGCAGCAGCAGGTGGAACAGAATCCGGACGATGCGCAGCTGGCCTCCCAGCTGGCGCTGCAGCTGCATCAGGTCGGGCGTAATGAAGAAGCGCTGGCGCTGCTGTTCAGCCATCTGCAGAAGGATTTAGGCGCCGGCGATGGCCAGGCGCGCAAGATGCTGCAGGAGATCCTCGCCGCCCTCGGTACCGGCGATGCGCTGGCCGCCAAATACCGCCGCCAGCTCTATTCGCTGCTGTACTAATCAGAGGCGTTGACCCGGATAGCGCTACGCTTATCCGGGCTACAGATTACGCCGTGGTAGCCCGGGTAAGGCGTGAACGCCGCAACCCGGGATCGTTCATGGGTGCTTTTTCAGCTGCGTTACCACCAGCTGATGACGGGCATTGAAGAACTTCCGGTAGGTCAGATAGCCGGCGATAATCGTCGACAGGCTGGCGGTCGACAGCAGCATAAAGGTCACCATGATCTGGTACTTAATCGCCTTCACCGGGTCAATACCGGCAAAAATTAGCCCCGACATCATCCCAGGCAAGCTCACCAGCCCGACCGTTTTCGCTGAATCGACGGTGGGAATCAATGACGCGCGAATGCTCTCGCGAATCAGCCGCGCCGCAGCCATCTTCGGCGTCGCGCCGAGGCTCAGCTTCTCCTGAATCTGCTGCTGCTCGCTGCTGAAGCGCTGGCCCATATTGTTGTAGCACAGCCCCACCGCCACCATGGCGTTCCCGGCCACCATCCCGGCAATCGGGATCACCTGCATCGGCACGAAGGCGATCGACCCCGAAAAGACCAGTACCGCCAACGTTAGTCCGGCGCCGGTGGTGATGGCGATAAACGACGAGACAAAAGCTTTATCGATATATTTACTGCGCTTCTTCGCATTCCACGCCGCGTTAAAGCAGATAAACAGCACCATCAACAGCGTCAGAACCGCATGATTGACGTTAAAGATATATTTCAGCACATAGCCGACGATAATCAGCTGCACGATCGCCCGGCAAATACTCCAGATAATATCTTTTTCCAGTGCCAGTTTTTCCCGATAGCTGACCAGAATAGCGATCAGCACCAGCACCATCGACAGCGCCAGCGATTCGTTCGTAATGTTATGCCCGTTCATGCTGTACCTCCTGCATGTTTCCGCCGGCAGGTTGCAGCGTAATCACTTCATCGGCATGCGAAATTTCGTTGCGATCGTGGGTGACCCACAGAACAGCGACCTGTTTTTCCGTCGCGTAGCCATGAATAATGTCATTCACATTCTGTTTATTACTTTCATCCAGCGCGCTGGTAATTTCGTCCAGCAGCAGCACGCGCGGTAGAAATTGTAAATTGCGGATCAGCGATACGCGCTGCTTTTCCCCGCCGGACAGTTCGTTAATAGACTTTTCCAGCATATTTTCGCCAAGGCCAAAGCGCTGCAGGTCAGCCACCAGCGCCTGCGGATCGGGTTGTTTGTTGCGGATCTGCCACGGAAAAATCAGGTTATCGTAGACTGAATCACCGAACAGCGCCGGCGTCTGCGCGCAGTAAGACACCTGCTGACGATAGGTTTCCGGCGACAGCGTCGCGATATCCACATCGTCAAAAAACAGGCGTCCGGAGGTTGGGCTGAGCAGCGAGGCGATAATCTTCAGCAAGGTGCTTTTCCCGCAGCCGGAAGGCCCGGTAATCAGCTTAAATTCTCCGGGTCTGAGCTGAAGAGTGATATTGTGTAAAATAACTGCGTCGTCGGTCTTAAACCCCACACCCTCGAGACGCAAAAGCGCGTTATTTTCCTTCATGAGTCTTCCTGATTATTTTCTGAAACACCGCTAGTTTACCCCACTTTCCTTTCTCCAGGATGAGGAGAAAGATATACTCAGTTTAAACATGCGCTATTTCCTTGTAGCGCCCCACCAGGCAACAAGACAGGAGGTTTTTGATGCTGATTTTTATTCCTATCCTTATTTTCGTCGCGCTGGTCATTGTGGCCGCGGCGGTGAAAATTGTCCCGCAAGGCTATCAGTGGACGGTAGAACGTTTTGGG
The DNA here is from genome assembly GCF_057784655.1 of Klebsiella sp. PK18. NCBI lineage: Bacteria > Pseudomonadati > Pseudomonadota > Gammaproteobacteria > Enterobacterales > Enterobacteriaceae > Klebsiella > Klebsiella sp. PK18. Next base: position 4,301,781 of record NZ_CM173493.1, read on the forward strand.
CGCTTTACCCAGACGCTGCAGCCGGGATTAAGCTTAGTCGTGCCGTTTATGGACCGAATCGGCCGCAAAGTGAACATGATGGAGCAGGTGCTCGACATCCCCTCGCAGGAGGTTATCTCCCGGGATAACGCCAACGTCACCATCGACGCTGTCTGCTTTATTCAGGTGATTGACGCGCCAAAGGCCGCCTACGAGGTCAGCAATCTTGAGCAGGCGATCGTCAACCTGACGATGACCAATATCCGTACCGTGCTCGGCTCGATGGAGCTGGACGAAATGCTCTCCCAACGCGACAGCATTAACACCCGTCTGCTGCATATCGTTGACGACGCCACTAATCCGTGGGGAGTAAAAATCACCCGCGTCGAAATTCGCGACGTTCGCCCGCCGGCGGAGCTTATTGCCTCAATGAACGCCCAGATGAAAGCCGAACGTACCAAACGCGCCTATATCCTTGAGGCCGAAGGGGTGCGACAGGCGGAAATTCTGAAAGCGGAAGGGGAAAAGCAGTCGCAGATCCTCAAAGCCGAGGGGGAACGGCAGTCCGCTTTCCTGCAGGCCGAAGCTCGCGAACGTTCCGCCGAAGCGGAAGCCCGCGCCACTCAGATGGTCTCCTCGGCAATCGCCTCGGGCGATATTCAGGCGATCAACTACTTCGTGGCGCAGAAGTACACCGATGCGCTGCAGCAGATTGGCGCCGCTAACAACAGCAAAGTGGTGCTGATGCCGCTGGATGCCAGCAGCCTGATGGGATCGATTGCCGGGATCAGCGAGCTGATCAAAGAAGGCGCTGGCGATCGGAAAAAATCATGATCGACATGATCTTCGCCCATCCGCATCTGTTCTGGTTAAGCCTGGGCGGGCTGCTGCTGGCGGCCGAGATGCTTGGCGGCAGCGGCTATCTGCTGTGGAGCGGCGTCGCTGGCGTGGTGACCGGCGCTCTCACCTGGCTCCTGCCGCTGAGCTGGGAATGGCAAGGGACGCTGTTTGCCGTTCTCACCCTGCTGGCGGCGTGGCTGTGGTCGAAATGGCTGCGCAAGCGGGTCAAAACGCAGCGTCCGGCCGATGCTCAGCTCAACCAACGCGGGCAGCAACTGGTGGGCCGCCGCCTGACGCTGGATGCCCCGCTGGTAAACGGCCGTGGCCATGTACGCGTGGGCGACAGCTCCTGGCCGGTGATTGCCGATGAAGACCTCGCGGCGGGCAGCAAGGTTGAAGTGATTGCCGTAGAAGGGATTACGCTACGAATCAGACCCGCCGTCCGTTAAGCCTGCGCCTTGCGATGGCAGCAGCCGGAAAGATTATCGATAATCGGGCACTCCGCGCTGTCGTCGCCGGGGCAGGATTCGGCCAGCGCCAGCAGGTGCGCGCGCATATTTTGCAGCTCGCGGATATGGTTCTCGATATCCGCCACTTTCTCCAGCGTGCGTTTTTTCACATCGGCGCTGTGCCGCGACGGGTCGTTGAACAAGGCCACCAGCTCGCGGCACTCTTCCAGGTTAAACCCCACCTGCCGCGCCTGGCGCAGCAGCGTCAGCTCATCGAGATGCTGCTGACTGTAGGTGCGGTAGCCGTTTTCGCTCCGCAACGGCGGCGTCACCAGCCCCTTCTCTTCGTAAAAACGAATCGCTTTGCTGGTTAAACCGGTTTTTTTCGCCACATCGCTGATATTCATTTTTTCTCCTTGACCTTCCCCTTGCTGGAAGGTTTAACCTTCTTAATACTCGATGAAAGAGTGGGTCTGGTCAATCGTTGACCGGAAAATTATTCAGGAGTTATTTATGTCTAACACTATCGACCTGACGCTGGATGGCCTCTCCTGCGGCCACTGCGTCAAACGCGTGAAAGAGAGTCTGGAGCAGCGTCCTGACGTTGAGCAAGCCGAGGTGACCCTCACTGAAGCCCATGTCACGGGTAGCGCCAGCGCGCAAGCGCTGATTGAAACTGTGAAACAAGCCGGATACGGCGCGGAGCTCAGCCACCCAAAGGCTAAACCGCTGGCAGAATCATCAATCCCGTCGGAAGCACTGACAGCGGCCACTCCTGAGCTTCCGGCAGCCCATGACGAAGATGACAGTCAACAGCTGCTGATCAACGGCATGAGCTGCGCCAGCTGCGTCTCCCGGGTACAAAACGCGCTTGCCGCGGTGCCGGGCGTCTCACAGGCGCGGGTTAACCTGGCGGAACGCACGGCGCTGGTGATGGGCAGTGCGTCCGCCGCAGAATTAGTGCAGGCGGTGGAGAAAGCCGGCTATGGCGCGGAGGCGATCGAAGACGATCTGCAACGCCGCGAACGCCAGCAGGAAACTGCTATTGCTACGATGAAGCGTTTTCGCTGGCAGGCGATTGTCGCCCTGCTGGTCGGCGTGCCGGTGATGGTCTGGGGGATGATCGGCGATAACATGATGGTCAGCGACGACAACCGTTCGCTGTGGCTGGTCATCGGCCTTATCACCCTCGCCGTCATGGTCTTTGCCGGCGGCCACTTCTACCGCAGCGCGTGGAAAAGCCTGAAAAATGGCACCGCCACCATGGATACGCTGGTGGCGCTCGGCACCGGCGTCGCCTGGCTGTACTCGATGAGCGTCAACCTGTGGCCACAGTGGTTCCCGATGGAAGCCCGGCATCTGTATTACGAAGCCAGCGCGATGATTATCGGCCTGATTAACCTCGGCCATATGCTGGAAGCCCGCGCCCGCCAGCGCTCCTCGAAAGCGCTGGAGAAACTGCTCGATCTGACGCCGCCTTCAGCCCGCGTGGTGACCCCTGAGGGGGAAAAGGATCTGCCGCTCGCGGAAGTTCAGGCGGGTATGACGCTGCGCCTGACCACCGGCGACCGCGTCCCGGTCGACGGCGTGATAAGCCAGGGCGAAGCCTGGTTTGATGAAGCGATGCTCACCGGCGAACCGGTGCCACAGCAAAAAGGCGATGGCGATGCCATTCACGCCGGCACCGTGGTGCAGGATGGCAGCGTGCTGTTTACCGCCAGCGCCGTCGGCAGCCAGACCACGCTGGCAAGAATTATCCGCATGGTGCGCCAGGCGCAGAGCAGCAAACCGGAGATCGGCCAGCTGGCGGATAAAATCTCCGCCGTATTTGTTCCGGCGGTAGTCGCCATTGCGCTGATCAGCGCCGCGATCTGGTACGTCTTCGGCCCGGCGCCGCAGATCGTCTATACCCTGGTCATTGCCACCACGGTACTGATTATCGCCTGTCCGTGCGCGTTAGGCCTGGCGACGCCGATGTCGATTATCTCCGGCGTTGGCCGGGCGGCGGAGTACGGTGTGCTGGTGCGCGATGCCGATGCGCTGCAGCGCGCTAGCGAGCTCGACACCCTGGTGTTCGATAAAACCGGCACCCTGACCGAAGGCAAGCCGCAGGTGGTGGCGGTGAAAACTTTCGCTGGCATTGATGAAGCGACTGCGGTGCGTCTTGCCGCCGCGCTGGAGCAGGGCTCAAGTCATCCGCTGGCGCGAGCGATCCTCGATAAAGCCGCCGACAGTTCGTTGCCGGAAGTGAGCGGCTTCCGCACCCTGCGCGGCCTTGGCGTCAGCGGCGAAGCGGAAGGTCATCGCCTGCTGCTCGGCAACCAGGCGCTGCTCAACGAGCAGCATATCGCCACCGGCGATATAGAAAGCGAGATGACGGCGCAGGCCTCGCGCGGCGCCACGCCGGTGCTGCTGGCGGTGGATGGTCAGGCGGCCGCGCTGTTCGCCATCCGTGACCCGCTGCGCGAAGACAGCGTCGACGCCCTGGCCCGCCTGCATCGGCAGGGCTACCGGCTGGTGATGCTTACCGGGGATAATCCCACCACCGCGAAGGCCATCGCCAAAGAAGCCGGCATTGATGAAGTGATCGCTGGCGTGCTGCCGGACGGTAAAGCCGATGCCATTAAACGACTGCAGAGCCAGGGGCACAAAGTGGCGATGGTTGGCGACGGCATTAACGACGCTCCGGCGCTGGCCCAGGCGGATGTCGGGATCGCCATGGGCGGCGGCAGCGATGTCGCTATTGAAACCGCGGCGATCACCCTGATGCGCCATAGTCTTCACGGCGTGGCCGATGCGCTGGCGATTTCGAAGGCGACCTTACGCAATATGAAGCAGAACCTGCTGGGCGCGTTTGTCTACAACTCGCTGGGTATCCCGATTGCCGCCGGGATCCTCTGGCCGCTGACCGGCACCCTGCTCAACCCGGTGGTCGCCGGCGCGGCGATGGCGCTGTCGTCGATCACCGTGGTGAGTAACGCCAACCGCCTGCTGCGCTTTAAACCAAAAGAGTAAACGCCGTCAGATGAAACGGGCGCCGACGTTGTTCGGCGCCTGTATTTTTGCTGACACAAGAAAAGCCCGCCGGAAGGGTGACGTGTATCACCATATGCGCTAGCATGAATGCCTCACACTTCGGAGCGCGTATGGGCCTGTTAAACCGGATAAAAATGCTGTGGCGAGCCGCCGTCGGCTCGTCTTATTCCTGGCCTGCGATGGATATCGTCCTGCCCGGCGAACGCTATTTGCACCTCGTCGGCAGCATCCATATGGGCACCCGCGACATGGCGCCGCCACCAGCGAAGCTTCTGAAAAAAATACGCCAGGCCGATGCGTTAATCGTCGAGGCCGATATCAGCGGCAATGAAACCCCGTTTAGCAACCTTCCCTCTTACCCGCCGCTGGCAGAACGTCTGAGCGATGCGCAGTTGAGCGAGCTAGAGGCGCGAGCCGGCGAGCTGGGCCTGTCGGTCGGGCTGTTCGACAGCCAGCCGCTGTGGCAGGTGGCGATGGTGCTACAAGCCACCCAGGCGCAGAAGCTGGGACTGCGACCGGATTACGGCATCGATTATCAGTTGCTGATGGCCGCCCGCGAGAGCAACATAACGGTGATGGAGCTGGAAGGCGCCGACAGCCAAATCGCGCTGCTGCGCGATCTGCCCGACGGGGGGATGGCGCTGCTGGAGGATACGCTGACCCACTGGCGCACCAACGCCCGTTTACTGCAGGTGATGATCGGCTGGTGGCTGGAACAACCGCCATCGCACGGTGCGGTATCTCTGCCGACGACTTTCAGCCAGTCTTTATATGATGTGCTGATGCACCAGCGCAATCTCGCCTGGCGCGAGACGCTGCTGGCCTTGCCGCCGGGGCGCTACGTGGTTGCCGTCGGCGCGCTGCACCTGTATGGCGAAGGGAATCTGCCGGATATGCTGACCTAAAAAAATGGCCAATATTGCTATTGGCCCGTCAAAGAGGAATTTCATCATTATTATTATCCCGGGATTTGCATCCCGGATCGTCTGATTGTCGCTCAAAGTGGCCATCACTGCCAACACTATTGCGCAAGATGGTACTATTTTTTAGACAACCTGCGGGCGTATTCTGACGTCACGCAAAACCGGTTGGTAAGAAGGATAGCTATGACTCCCGCCGTTAAATTACTCGAAAAAAACAAAATCCCCTTTCAGATCCACAGTTACGATCACGATCCCAATGAGACCAACTTCGGAGATGAAGTGGTGCGCAAGCTCGGCCTCAATGCCGACCAGGTTTACAAGACCCTGCTGGTCGCCGTTAACGGCGATATGAAGCATCTGGCGGTCGCCGTCACCCCGGTCGCCGGGCAGCTGGATTTGAAGAAAGTGGCGAAAGCGCTGGGCGCCAAGAAAGTCGACATGGCCGACCCGATGGTGGCGCAGCGTATCACCGGCTATCTGGTGGGCGGCATCAGTCCGCTGGGGCAGAAGAAGCGCCTGCCGACGGTGATTGACGCCCCGGCGCAGGAATTTGCCACCATCTATATTTCCGGCGGCAAACGCGGTCTGGATATTGAGCTGGCGGCCAGCGATCTGGCGCAGCTTCTGGACGCGAAGTTCGCCGATATCGCCCGCCGCGATTGAGCACACCATCCCGGATAGCGGCGCACGCGCCTTATCCGGGCTACCCAACTCGTAGCCCCGGTAAGCGCAGCGCCACCGGGGAAATAGCCAACCTGAAACCCAGGCTTACTGCCAGCTCACCTCGCTTTTCGGCTCGTAGGCTGCCGCATCCAGCGGCGAGTTCTTCTCGATATACTCTTTCAGCACTTCGGCATCGATAAAGCCGGTATTCACATACCCGGGTTTATCGGCAATGTTCGGATATCCATCGCCGCCGGTAGCGTTAAAGCTCAGCGTCGCCATCCGGTAGGTCTTCGCCGGATCCACCGGTTCGCCTTTGATTTTCAGATCGTTCAGTTTGCCATCTTTGGCTACAAAGCTGACGTTGGCAAACTGCGGATAGGCGCCGGAATCCGGCTTCATCTGCGCGACGGCGGTCAGGTAATCCACCACCTCCTTGCCGCTCATATCGACATAGGTCAGCACATTGCCGAACGGCTGGACCTTCATCACATCCTTATAGGTGATATCCCCCGCCTCGATCGAGTCGCGGATCCCACCGCCGCTCATCACCGCGAAATCCGCATTGCTGCGCGCCATCTGCGCCGCCAGCAGCAGGTGCCCCATATTGGTCTGCACAAAGCGCACTTTACTGCGGTCGCCCTCCAGATGACCATTCACGCTACCGATTTTGACCTGCAGTTGCGCTTTGCCTTTGTTCTGGAATGGCGTCAGCAGCGACATCATCTGCGGGTTCTCCGCGATCTGCGGCGTATACAGCACCCGCTCGCTTTGGCCGTTATCGTAAGTCACTTTTTTCTTCAGGTTCACCGGGATCAACTGATAATGCACCAGCTTCATCTCGCCGTTGCGGAACTCAAAATCGGCGCGGCCGACGTATTTGCCCCACTCATGCGCCTGGACGATCCAGATGCCGTTCTGACGATCCGGCGCGCACGGGGTGCCTGGCACATAATCGACCTGCTTTTTATTTTCCGACGCCATGCATACCGGATCCTGCGAGTGACCGCCGACGATCATCGCCAGCGATCCCGCAGGTAAACTCCGCGCCATTTCAACGTCGCCCGGCGCGTTAGAGCCGTGGTTGCCATTGTCGTAATGGCCCATATGGGTGGTGGCCAGGATCACGTCCGGCTTTTCATTCTGCTGCAGCTCCTGGATCACCAGCTTCGCCTCTTCCGCCGGTTTGCGGAATTCGATATCGGTGAAATATTCCGGATTGCCAATCTTGGCCGTATCGTCGGTGGTTAAGCCAATCACCGCGATTTTCAGCCCGCCGCGCTTAAACAGCGCCCAGGGTTTGAACAGCCGTTCGCCGGTGCTTTTCTGATAAATATTGGCCGACAGGAACGGGAACTTCGCCCACTTTTCCTGCTGGCGCAGCACGCTAAGCGGATTATCAAATTCATGGTTCCCCACCGCCATTGCGTCGTAGCCGATCAGGTTCATGCCGCGAAAATCGGGCTCTGCATCCTGTAAATCAGACTCCGGCACGCCGGTATTAATATCGCCGCCGGATAACAGCAGGACGCTCCCCCCTTCCGCCGCCACTTCTTTCCGGATGCCATCGACCAACGTTTTCTGCGCCGCCAGACCATATTCGCCGTAGTCATTGCGCCAGAAATGGCCGTGATGATCGTTGGTGTGCAGGATGGTAATTTTATAGGTTTTATCCTGCTCATAGGCCTGTGCGGACAGGCTGCCCAGCGATAAGGCGGCAAATAACGCCAGCGCTACGCGATGTTTAAAATACTGCATGCTTCACTCCCTGACTTAATCCCAAGTGCCGAAAGTATAGCGAGTTAGTCGCGTTGACAAATATGTTTTCAGAATTGCGACTTCCTTCAACCCCTAAGGACAGGTATGTTAGTCGGATAATAATTCCACCTGCATCCTCTATACGCCTTCGCGTTGTATGGCATTGCGTCAGCCCGTTGGTTATATTTCCCATGTAGTAGCCGGGAAAATCAGGGTCGTCGCCATGGCGTAAAAATGACGAAAGCTATATAAAAAAGTGACGTGAACCTATGGCAATCAATCAGACCGCTCAACCCCTGTCCGGCCCCGCTGCGCCGCCGCAAAAAGCACGCACCTCGTTTGGCATCTTAGGCGCGATCAGCCTGTCCCATTTGCTTAACGATATGATCCAGTCGCTCATCCTGGCGATTTACCCGCTGCTGCAGGCGGAGTTCTCCCTTACCTTCGTGCAGATCGGGATGATCACCCTCACCTTCCAGCTGACCTCATCGCTATTCCAGCCGGTGATTGGTTACATCACCGATAAGCGCTCAATGCCGTGGTCCCTGCCGGTGGGCATGTGCTTCACCCTCTGCGGTTTGATTCTGCTGGCGCTGGCCGGGAGTTTCGGCATGGTGCTGCTGGCTGCCGCGCTGGTGGGTACCGGCTCCTCGGTTTTCCATCCGGAATCATCCCGCGTGGCGCGGATGGCCTCTGGCGGCCGTCACGGCCTGGCCCAGTCGCTGTTCCAGGTCGGCGGCAACTTCGGCAGCTCGCTTGGTCCATTGCTGGCGGCGGTAATTATCGCCCCCTATGGCAAAGGCAACGTCGCCTGGTTCGTGCTGGCCGCCCTGCTGGCTATTGTGGTGCTGTCGCAAATCAGCCGCTGGTATGCCGCGCAGCACCGGATGAATAAAGGCAAACCGAAGCCGCTGATCGTTAATCCGCTGCCGCGCAATAAGGTGATTCTGGCGGTAGGTATTCTGCTGATGCTGATTTTCTCGAAATATTTCTATATGGCGAGCATTAGCAGCTATTACACCTTTTATCTGATGCATAAGTTCGGATTATCGGTGCAAAATGCCCAGCTTCATCTGTTTGCCTTCCTGTTCGCGGTTGCCGCCGGGACGGTAATCGGCGGGCCAGTTGGCGATAAAATTGGACGTAAATATGTGATTTGGGGCTCTATCCTCGGTGTGGCGCCGTTTACCCTCGTTTTACCCTACGCCAGCCTTGAATGGACGGGGATTTTAACGGTGATTATTGGTTTTATCCTCGCCTCGGCCTTTTCCGCTATCCTGGTCTATGCGCAGGAGCTGCTGCCGGGTCGAATCGGCATGGTTTCTGGCCTGTTCTTCGGCTTCGCCTTTGGCATGGGTGGCCTTGGCGCCGCGGTGCTGGGCCTGCTGGCGGACCATACCAGTATCGATCTGGTGTATAAAATCTGTGCCTTCCTGCCGCTGCTGGGTTTCCTGACGATATTTCTTCCTGATAACCGGCAAAAAGCCTGATTATCCGGCGGCCAAAGTGCAACGCTGGCCGCCGTTATCCCTTGCGCCATCAGCCTGATGCGCGCATTCCCTCCGCGATTTTCCCTTCTGTGCCTTTTGGCCGGTTAATTCCATTTTTTTGCACAATTCAAGAATTATTCATAAACAAAGTGAACGTTTTTGTCATAAACTATTACCCGGATAGGGTAGCAAAATGGACCGATACACCACTGGAAAGGAGACGGAATGCACCACGCAACACCGCTTATCACCACCATTGTCGGCGGCCTCGTGCTCGCCTTTATTCTCGGCATGATTGCCAATAAGCTACGTATTTCTCCTCTGGTGGGATATCTCTTAGCGGGCGTGCTGGCCGGACCTTTCACCCCAGGCTTTGTTGCTGATACCAAACTGGCTCCTGAACTGGCAGAACTCGGCGTGATCCTGCTGATGTTCGGCGTCGGGCTGCATTTTTCCCTGAAAGATCTGATGGCAGTAAAGTCGATCGCCATTCCCGGGGCCATCGCCCAGATAGCCGTGGCGACGCTGCTGGGTATGGCACTTTCCGCCGCCCTTGGCTGGTCGCTGATGACCGGCATCGTCTTTGGCCTGTGTCTCTCCACCGCCAGTACCGTGGTGCTACTGCGTGCCCTCGAGGAGCGACAGCTTATTGACAGTCAGCGCGGGCAGATTGCCATTGGCTGGCTGATTGTAGAAGACCTGGTGATGGTCCTGACGCTGGTCCTGCTGCCAGCGATTGCCGGGATGACGGAGAAAGGTGACGTTGGCTTCGCCTCTCTGGCCCTCGACCTCGGGATCACCATTGGTAAAGTGGTGGCCTTTATCGCCATCATGATGCTGGTCGGTCGCCGGTTGGTGCCGTGGATCATGTCGCGCAGCGCCGCCACCGGATCACGCGAGCTGTTCACCCTGTCGGTGCTGGCCCTGGCGCTGGGCATCGCCTTCGGCGCAGTGGAGCTGTTTGATGTCTCCTTCGCCCTTGGCGCCTTCTTCGCCGGCATGGTGCTTAACGAATCTGAGCTGAGCCACCGCGCCGCCCATGACACCCTGCCGCTGCGCGACGCCTTCGCGGTGCTGTTCTTTGTCTCCGTCGGCATGCTGTTTGACCCGATGGTGCTGGTGCAGCAGCCGCTGGCGGTGCTGGCGACACTGGCGATTATTATCTTTGGTAAATCCGCCGCCGCCTTTTTCCTCGTGCGTATGTTTGGTCATTCGCCGCGTACCGCATTGACCATTGCCGCCAGCCTGGCGCAGATTGGTGAGTTTGCCTTTATTCTCGCCGGCCTGGGGATGGCGCTTAACCTGCTGCCGCAGGCTGGACAAAACCTGGTGCTGGCCGGGGCGATCATCTCGATTATGCTCAACCCGGTGCTGTTTACCCTGCTGGAAAAATATCTCGATAAAACCGAAACCCTCGACGAGCAGACGCTGGAAGAGGTGCTGGAAGATGAGAAACAGGTGCCAGTCGATATCTGTAACCACGCGCTGCTGGTTGGCTTCGGCCGCGTCGGCAGTCTGCTGGGCGAGAAGCTGATGGCCCAGGGGATCCCGCTGGTGGTGGTTGAAACCTCGCGTACCCGCGTGGATGAGTTACGCGAGCGCGGGATCAGCGCGGTGCTGGGTAATGCCGCCAATGAAGAGATCATGGAACTGGCGCATCTCGACTGCGCCCGCTGGCTGCTGCTGACTATCCCCAACGGCTACGAGGCCGGAGAGATTGTCGCTTCCGCACGGGAAAAATGCCCGAATATCGAGATCATCGCCCGCGCCCATTACGATGATGAAGTGGACTACATTATCGATCGCGGGGCTAATCAGGTGGTGATGGGCGAGCGGGAAATTGCCCGCGCCATGCTGCAGCTTCTGGAAACGCCACCGGCCGGTGAAGTGGTCACCGGCTGATGTACTGCCCTCTCCCCGTCGGGAGAGGGGCGCGCTTACCGATCCCAGTACGCCTCTTCCAGGCTGTCCTCACGCTCCGGCAGGCCGCGGGTTAAACGCGGCGAGTGCTGGTTCAGCACCTGATAGCTCACGCGGTTGGCATATTTACACACCTGCGCCAGTGAGGAGTAGGTCAGCCATTTGCATTTGTGCTTGCTGGAGTTGGGTACGTTATTGCGGTGGTAGTTATTGGCGGTGATGTCATGCAGCAGCGCCGCCAGGGCGCCGTCGCCAGCGCCGTTGGTATTCATGATTTTTTCAGGCCCGCCCATATACGGGGCGATATGTGAATAGATACGCAGCGGATTAACGCAATCCTGGTGGCGCATCGCACGGCTGAATTCAAACTGGTTAAACTCCGGGATCGCCCCCGGCAGCAGCGGATGCTGGGTTTTCCGCTTCGCCTCTTCTTCGGTAAAGCCCGCCATATACAGGCCCGCCGGACCGGCAGTGCACAGCACCAGGTCGACCCAGTCCAGCGCTTTATCCGCCGCCGACAGCGGATCGGCAAAACCGGTCAGGGCTTCCCCTTCTTCTTCATTCATCGCCAGAATCGAGACATGCTCCTGCAGGAACTGCTGCCACCACGCCGGGTTATCGGCAATCACGTATTTAGTTCCGAGAGTTAACACCACCGGCACATCATGCTTTTTGGCGTACTCGATGGCTTTCATCGTGGCGTCTGGCATCGGCTCGCCCGGCTTGCAGCGTACCAGGTAGGAGGTGAGCACCAGCGCCGAGGCGCCGGCGATCACCGCTTCCGGAATGCTTTCCGGGCGCAGCTTGTTCATGTGACCCGGGCTGATGGCGAAGGTGCGCTCGCCGCTGTCGCTGATCAGGGTAAAACAGCGGCCAATGGCGCCGTCGACGCCCTGCAGATAGTTCAGATCGGTGCGGCTGGAGGTATTGCACAGGTAACGATAGGCATAGCCGCCGATGTCGATATTGCTGCACATCACGCCAAGCAGCACCGAGCGATCGTCCGCCAGCACCGAGTAGTTGTGCATGGTATTGCCGATGGTGCCGCCGGCAAACTGATGGGTAATGAGATTATTGCGTACCAGCTCCTGGTACAGCGCCTCGGCGACGTCATCTTCAATCACCAGCGAGTGGCCCGCGCTCAGACCATAGCGTACGATAAACGCTTCATCCACTTTCGCTTCGATATCCACCAGCGTCTGGTCGATACCGACCACCCAGGAGACGCTGGATTCATTCTCCGGTTGAATTTGCTGCAGCAGCGGGTCGCGGGCGTTGACGGGAAAATAGTGTTTGGATTTGCGTTTACCGGGAAATTTCATAGTGGCGCTTAAATAACAGGGAACAAGCGGGAAATAGTAGCATATTCCCCGCCCTGCGCGCGATCAGCGATAAGGCGCCGTCAGGTTGACCATCATCTCAATATGCGCCACATCCGCATTTAGCGCCGGAATATATTCATACTGCTCGCCACCCGCTTCGAGGAAAACTTCCCGGTTCTGAACAGCAATCTCTTCCAGCGTTTCGAGACAGTCAGCGGCAAACCCCGGGCACAGCACCTGAATATGCTTCGTCCCCTGCTCGCCAAGCATCTTCAGCGTCTCATCGGTGTACGGCGTCAGCCAGGGTTCCCGGCCAAAGCGTGACTGGAAGGTCATCATCACCCGCTCCGGCGGCAGCCCCAGCGCGGAAACCAGTTCCCGCGTGGTATCGCGACAGCGCTGGGGATAATCATCGCCCTGGTTGGCATAGCGCTGCGGGATCCCATGGTAGGAGAGCAGCAGCAGATCGGGTTCCCCGTGCACCGCGAAGGAGGCGCGCACGCTGGCCGCCAGCGCATGGATATAGTCCGGGTGATCGGCATAATCGCGAATAAACGAGATACCCGGAATAGCGCGCTTTTTCGCAAGGATCCGCGCCAGCTCATCCCAGACGGCGGCCACCGTCGAACAGGAATATTGTGGGTACAGCGGCAGCACTACGATGTGCCCCACCCCCTGCGCCAGTAAATCATCCACCGCGCTGGCCAGCGACGGCGAACCATAGCTCATGCCCAGCGCCACCGGCGTATCCGGCAGCCTGGCGGCCAGCGCCTGCTGCTGGCGACGGCTGTATACCATCAGCGGCGATCCCTCCTCCATCCACACGGACTGATAGAGCTTCGCCACGCGCGGGGAGCGAATCGGCAGTATGACGCCACGCAGCAGCGGCCACCATAGCAGACGAGATGTATCCACCACCCGTTTGTCGCTGAGGAATTGTCGCAGATAGCGCTTCACCGCACCGGGGGTGGGCGCATCGGGAGTGCCTAAATTGGCCAGCAAGATACCTGTTTTCGTCTGATGCATTACCGCCTCTTAACCATTTGAATCGCAGCCAATTGTAGCTGAAATGGCGCTAAACGGAACCAATCATAGCAAAAGGTAGAAATGAGAGGAGTTCTCATCCTGCCGCAGCAGGATGAGAAAAGGCTTTATCAGCCGAGGATTTTTTCCAGTTCAGCGCGCACGTCAGCTACCGCTTTGGTGCCGTCGACTTTGGCATATTTGGTGTTGCCCGCCTGCGCTTCTTTGGTGTAGTAGCCGATCAGCGGCGCTGTCATCTGATGGTATTCCACCAGGCGTTTACGCACGGTCTCTTCCTGATCGTCTTTACGGGTGGTCAGCTCTTCGCCGGTCACATCGTCTTTGCCTTCCACCTTCGGCGGATTGAATTTGATGTGGTAGACGCGACCGGATGCCGCGTGAACGCGACGGCCAACGATGCGGTCGACGATCAGTTCGTCCGGCACGTCGAATTCCAGCACGTAATCAACGGTAATACCCGCTTCTTTCATGGCGTCAGCCTGCGGAATGGTGCGCGGGAAGCCGTCCAGCAGGAAACCGTTACGGCAATCTTCCTGGGCGATACGCTCTTTCACCAGCGCGATGACCAGCTCATCGGTCACCAGCTTGCCGGCGTCCATAATGTCTTTCGCTTGCTTACCGAGCTCAGAGCCGGATTTTACCGCCGCGCGCAGCATATCGCCGGTGGAGATTTGCGGAATACCGTATTTCTCCATGATGAACTGAGCCTGAGTTCCTTTACCCGCGCCCGGAGCGCCAAGCAGAATAATACGCATTACGAAAATCCCCTCAAAAGTCGATTCAATTTTTCAAAAACGCTAAACCATACCACCAGAACGGCGATGGCTCAAGGAAGGCGGTGCGGCTGAAACGGTTAATGGTGAGATATTTTATGCAATCCAATGTGAAATGCCCCGCTGGAGCAAATTGCTCAGGCGGGGCATTTATCCCGTTCCCGGCGTCGCGTCGCTCGGCCGGGCTACTCGTTCAGGTTCGCGTCAGGAAGCCAGCAGCTGGTTCATACGACGGATAAACTGGTTCGGATCTTCCAGCGTGCCGCGCTCGGCCAGCAGCGCCTGATCCAGCAGCAGTTCCACCCATTCGCCGAACTGCGCGTCATCCTGGGTATCGGCGGCGCGTTTCACCAGCTGATGCGCCGGGTTCAGTTCGAAGATGTATTTCACTTCCGGTGCCGCCTGGCCCGCTGCCGCGAACAGCTTCGCCATCTGCGTGCTCATCTCATCGGCATCGGTAGTGACAATCGCCGGGGTGTCGGTCAGACGATGGGTCAGACGCACCTCTTTCACCCGGTCGCCAAGCAGGTTTTTCACACGCTCAACGAACGGCTCCAGCGCTTTTTCAGCTTCTTTGGCGGACTCGTCCACTTCATCCGCCAGCTTGTCCAGCGACTCGTCGGCTTTCGCCACCGACTGGAACGCTTTGCCGTCGAACTCGGTCAGGTAGCTCATCATCCACTCGTCGATGCGATCGGAGAGCAGCAGAACTTCAATCCCTTTCTTACGCAGCAGTTCGAGGTGCGGGCTGCTCTTCGCCGCCGCATAGCTGTCGGCAGTGATGTAGTAGATCTTCTCCTGGCCTTCTTTCATCCGCGAGACATACTCTTCCAGCGACACGGTCTGCGCGGAGGAGTCGGTATGCGTCGTCGCGAAACGCAGCAGTTTGGCGATCGCTTCCTGGTTGCTCGGATCTTCCGCCGGGCCCTCTTTCAGCACCAGGCCGAACTGTTTCCAGAAAGTTTGATATTTTTCAGCGTCGTCTTTCGCCAGCTTATCCAGCATCTGCAGCGCGCGTTTGGTCAGCGCGGTACGCAGGTTGCGGGTCACGCTGCTGTCCTGCAGGATTTCACGGGAGACGTTCAGCGGCAGATCGTTGGAGTCGATCAGGCCACGCACGAAGCGCAGGTAGTTCGGCATAAACTGCTCGGCGTCGTCCATAATGAACACACGCTGCACGTACAGCTTCAGGCCGTGTTTATGATCGCGGTTCCACATATCCCACGGCGCCTGCGACGGGATATACAGCAGGCTGGTATACTCCTGCTTACCTTCCACGCGGTTGTGGCTCCAGGTCAGCGGGTCGCTGTAGTCGTGAGCGATATGCTTGTAGAACTCTTTGTATTCGTCGTCGTTCACTTCGGACTTGCTGCGGGTCCACAGGGCCTGCGCCTTGTTGATTTTTTCCCACGAAATCACGGTTTCGCCGTCTTTCTCTTCCTGCTTTTCAATCTCAACCGGCAGCGCGATATGGTCGGAATACTTGCTGATGATGGAGCGCACGCGCCAGTCGTTGAGGAAATCGTCTTCGCCCTCACGCAGATGCAGGGTGATTTCGGTGCCGCGATCGGCTTTGGTGATGTCGGCAACGGTGTATTCCCCTTCGCCGGCGGATTCCCAGAACACGCCGTTCTCAGGTTTATCGCCCGCCGCACGGGTACGCACGGTCACTTTATCCGCCACGATGAAGGCAGAGTAGAAGCCGACGCCGAACTGGCCGATCAGCTGGCTGTCTTTCGCCTGGTCGGAACCCATCGATTCCAGAAACGCTTTGGTGCCGGATTTGGCGATAGTGCCGAGATGATCGATAACCTCTTCCCGGTTCATGCCGATACCGTTATCGGCGATGGTCAGGGTGCGGTTGTCTTTATCAAACGAAACCCGTACGCGCAGCTCGCCATCGCCCTCATACAAATCCGGCTGCGACAGCGCGCGGAAACGCAGCTTATCGGCCGCATCAGAGGCGTTGGAAATCAGCTCACGCAGAAAGATTTCTTTGTTGGAATAGAGGGAATGGATCATCAGGTGCAGAAGTTGCTTTACCTCTGACTGAAAACCACGAGTTTCTTGTCCTTTCATCTGATTCAACCTCAACAATGCCATTTTAAATGGGGTAAAAAACCGTTGAGTGGGAGATGGGGACTGCGGGGAAATTTTTCAAGCGGAGGCGGCGCTGGCCGCCTCCATTTGTTCAGAAAGTAATCTTGTGACGACCGGCCAGCGAGTGGGACAGCGTGGTGCCGTCGACCATTTCCAGCTCGCCGCCCACCGGCACGCCGTGGGCGATGCGGCTGGCATCAACGCCATACTGCGCGCACAGCTCCGCGATGTAGTTGGCCGTCGCCTCACCCTCAACGGTCGGGTTAGTGGCAAGGATCACCTCGGTGATCGACTCCGCTTCCAGCCGTTGTTCAAGGCGATCGAGCCCGATGTCATCTGGCCCGATGCCGTCGAGCGGCGACAGGTGCCCCATCAGCACGAAGTAGCGGCCGGAATACTGCCCGGTCTGCTCAATGGCGTGGATATCCGCCGGACTCTCCACCACGCAGATCTGGCCGTTTTCCTGGCGACGCGGGTTGCTGCAGATATTGCACACCTCCTGCTCGGTGAAGGTGCGGCAATCGGCGCAGTGGCCGATCTCCGACATCGCGCGCGTCAGCGCCTGCGCCAGGCGCATACCGCCGCTGCGATCGCGCTGCAGCAGGGTAAACGCCATGCGCTGCGCCGACTTCGGGCCAACGCCCGGCAGACAGCGCAGCGCTTCCATAAGCTGAGTTAACAGCGGGCTGGTTTGCATCAGAACGGCATCTTGAAGCCTGGCGGCAGCTGCATACCGGCAGAAACGGAAGCCATCTTCTCTTTCTGGGTCTCTTCAATGCGGCGCGCGGCGTCGTTAAACGCGGCAGCCACCAGATCTTCCAGCATCTCTTTGTCGTCTTCCAGCAGGCTTGGGTCGATTTCCACACGGCGGCAGTTGTGCGCGCCGTTAATGGTCACTTTCACCAGACCCGCGCCGGATTCGCCGGTCACTTCCAGCTGAGCGATCTCTTCCTGCATCTTCTGCATTTTGTCTTGCATCTGCTGGGCCTGCTTCATCAGGTTACCCAGGCCGCCTTTTCCACCAAACATAGGCTTCTCTCTCAGTCATCGTTAAAGGTACTGAATGCCAGTCAGACTGGCGTTCAAATGGGGCGGATACTCTCTTCATCCAGATCGGCGTCGAAGAAACGACGCAGGGTCTGAATGTTATTATCCGCGATAATGGCTTCGCGCGCCTGCGCGAGCTTTTCTTCATAAATAGCCTGCCGCCACTCCAGCGGCGTACGCATCGCGGGATTATCATCTTCCACGATGGTCAATTCAACCGGCGTACCGTACAACACCCCCAGCGCTTCAGCCAGCTTTTGCTGCGCGCCGGTGGAATTGAGGTGACGCTGGCTGGGGCGCAGATGCAGACAGACGCGGCTGCCCTCCTGCTCTTTCCACGCGTTGAGCGCCACCTGCTCGACCAGCTTAGGTACCGCCAGCCGGCTCACTTCCGCCGCCCAGCTGTCGCGCTCGACCGCTTCTTCGGCGAGCTTGGCCGCCAGCTCCGGCGTCTTCTCATGCTCCAGCGCTTTTTTCAGCGCTTTTGGCGTGGCGACTTCGACTTTGGCCTCTTCAACCACTGTCGTGGCCTTCCAGCGATAGGCCTCTTTCTTCGCCGGGGCCTGCTCAAGGGCAGCCGCCGCCGGACGAGCCTGGACGCGCTCGGTAATCGAACTCAGTCGCTCCAGCGCAGCGTTATTCACCGGCCGCGCGCGGGAAGCGGCTGCCGGTTCACTCTTTTTTGGAGTGGTTGCTCCCTGGCTGCGCTGCAGGTGGCTGCGGGCCGCCAGCACCTGGCTGGTGGTCGGCGGCAAACTCTGCGACGGCTGCTGCGGCGGCGCAGCGGGGGCAACCGGCTGACGCGGCGCGGGCGCGGCGGTCTGTGCTGGCTGCACTTCCGGCTCTGGCAGCGGCTTACGCGGATGAAACGCCAGCGCGCGGAGCAGCGTCATTTCGACGCCCATTCGCCGGTCCGGCGCATAAGGCAGCTCTTTGCGGCCCATCAGCAGCGTTTGGTAGTAAAGCTGAACGTCACCCGGCGGTACGGTTCGCGCCAGTTCGCGCATCCGCACTTCGACCGTGGCCATATCGGCGCCCAGCGCCGAAGGCGATAGCTGTACCATGGCGATGCGGTGCAGCAGGCTCTGCATCTCCACCAACAGCGCCTCCCACTCGACGCCGCGTGCGGCGGCGTCATTGACGCCCGCCATCACCCGCTCGCCGTCGGCAGCAACCAGCGCTTCAATCAGCGACAGCGCCTGATCGTCATCAAGGGTGCCGAGCATGGTGCTCACCGATGCGGCCGTCAGTTGTCCTTCTCCACTGGCAATCGCCTGATCGGTCAGGCTTAAGGCATCGCGCAGGCTGCCGTCGGCTGCCCGCGACAAGAGCTGCAGCGCACGGGGCTCAAAGGCAATCTGCTCTTCGCCAAGAATATGCTCCAGCTGATGGCGGATCTGTTCAACATCCAGGGCTTTGAGATGGAACTGCAGGCAGCGGGATAAGATCGTCACCGGCAGCTTCTGCGGATCCGTCGTCGCCAGCAGGAATTTGACGTGCGCTGGCGGCTCCTCCAGCGTTTTTAATAACGCGTTGAAGCTGTGGCGCGACAACATATGGACTTCGTCGATGAGATAGACCTTAAAGCGGCCGCGGGCCGGCGCGTACTGGACGTTATCCAGCAGGTCGCGGGTATCTTCGACTTTGGTGCGCGAGGCGGCGTCAATCTCAATCAGATCGACAAAACGCCCCTGTTCAATTTCCCGGCAGTTATCACACACGCCGCAGGGGGTGGCGGTGATGCCGGTTTCACAGTTTAACCCTTTCGCCAGCAGACGGGCGATGGAGGTCTTACCGACCCCGCGGGTACCGGAAAAAAGATAAGCGTGATGAATGCGCCCTAACGACAAGCCGTTCGCCAGTGCGGTCAGCACATGTTCCTGGCCGACGACGTCAGCAAAGGTTTGTGGGCGCCATTTACGGGCTAAGACCTGATAACTCATGGGCTGGCTCTGAAACGCTGGAAGGTGAAATCACGAAGGGGTCATGCTATCACAGCCCCGCCCGATCGGCGAGGCTATGTGGAGGGATTTGCTTAGTGGCCCGGGAACGGCACCAGGCTGTAGCAGTGGATCCCCAGCTTCTCCAGGCGCTGTTCGCCGCCCAGATCGAACAGGTTGATAATGAAAGCGGCATCGTGCACTTCGCCGCCGAGACGGCGGATCAGTTTGACCGTCGCGTCGATGGTGCCGCCGGTCGCCAGCAGATCGTCCACCACCAGCACTTTGTCACCCGGTTTGATTGCGTCAACGTGGATCTCCAGCTGATCGGTGCCATACTCCAGCTCATAGCTCTCGGCAATGGTTTCACGCGGCAACTTACGCGGCTTGCGAACCGGAACAAAGCCCACGCCCAGCGCCAGCGCAACCGGGGCGCCGAACAGGAAGCCACGCGCCTCAGTCCCTACCACTTTGGTAATACCCGCGTCTTTGTAGCGCTCGGTCAGCAGTTCAATGCTAAGCGCGTAGGCCTTCGGGTCTTCCAGTAAGCTGGTGACATCGCGGAAAAGAATGCCAGGTTTTGGATAATCCTCGATACTCTGGATGCTGTTCTTCAGATATTCAAGCTGCTGTGCAGTTGCGGTCATAAGTGTATGCCTGATTGAAACGGTGTTACCCACGGGCGTGCAAAAGGGGCCAAAGAAACATTTGTTTAACCTTTGACCAGGCTTGCCCGCGCTCGAAAACGCCAGAATTTACTGGCTGTCAGCAACAATTGCAACAGGCATTATTGCGCATCAGTGCTTTTGTTGCTTTGCGTCAACCACCGGAATGCGCCACATAAAGATCAGCAGGCAGGCCAGAATGACCAACAGCATGATGCGCACCCACGTAAGCTTAACCAGCCACAGCGAAATAGCAAAAGTCACCACGATCATCGCAATGGCGCGCGGTTTGGCGCCGCGAGGCATCGCGCGGTACTGCTGCCAGTGGCGAAGATAGCCGCCAAACCAGGAGCGATACAGCAGCCACTGGTGAAAGCGCGGCGATGAGCGGGCAAAGCACCAGGCGGCGAGCAGAATAAACGGCGTCGTCGGCAGCAACGGTAAGAAGATGCCCAGCGTCCCCAGCGCTACCGCCAGCCAGCCGATAATGGTTAGAATAACAGGTGGCATAATGCGAATCGTTATCAAACAGATGAGGCTACTGTAGCACAGTTGGCTGGAAGGGAATGGAGAGGTGTGGTGAAAACAGCTCAACTTTTACAAACGCTCAACGATCAGCTCAGCGAGCTGGCCGCGCTGGTAGCGCCGCTGGCGGAGCACGCGGCCCTGAGCCCACGCTTTGACCGTCAGCTCTTTCATACCCGCAGCACGCTGATGCAGGACTATCTGGCGGAAGCCCGGCAAAACTTTTCCCAACTGAGCCAGGCCGTCGAGCGCCAGCAACTGCCGCAGGTGGTCTGGATTGCCGAGCGTCTGGCGGCGCAAATCGCCGCGCTGCGTCGTGAAACCGCCACCTGGTCCTTGCGCAGTTGGGACCACGCGTCGCCAACGCTGAGCCGCTGGCAGCGCCGTCGCCTGCAGCATCAGGAGTATGAGCGCCGCCTGCTGGCGATGCGCGACCAACGTCAGCGTCAGCTGGCGCAGGCGACCAGCCTTGACGAGCAGCAGCGGCTGGGGAAAGAAGTTGAAGCCTACAGCGGCCGGTTGGCGCGCTGCCGACAGGCACTGGACAAGATTGAAAACGTACTGGCGCGGCTGACGCGCTAACAGGAGAGCCCGATGTCGCTGGAAAATGCATCCGATGAGGTCAAACTGGCCGTCGATTTAATCATGTTGCTGGAATCGCATCAGATCCCGGCGCAAACCGTGCTGGGCGCGCTGGAAATTGTCAGGCGGGATTATGCAAACAAGTTAAAAAACGCGGAAAGCGGGTCGCAAAACCCAGAGAAGTAGGATGTTGTCTCCGGCAGTGTGCTGGCAGTCTGGTCCTCTGCGCATGACGCCACTGGAGACAATATTGATGGAAAAAGTCAGTCAAACCCCACACGACGCGGTGTTTCGCCAGATGCTCATGCATCAGGCGGTCGCGAAGGATTTTTTGCAGTTGTATCTCCCCGCGCCGTTTCTGGCGATCTGCGAACTGGATTCGCTGCAGCTGGTCTCCGGTAGCTTTGTTGAAGAGGACCTGCGCGCCAGCTATTCCGATATCCTTTACTCACTGCGCACGCGTCATGGACCGGGCTATGTGTACGCGCTGATTGAGCACCAGAGTACCCCGGACAAGCTGATGGCATTTCGCCTGCTGCGCTATGCGCTGGCCGCCATGCAGCGTCATCTGGACGCCGGCCACGACACGCTGCCGCTGGTGGTGCCCATTCTGTTTTATCACGGCAAAGTGAGCCCCTGGCCCTGGGCCCGCAACTGGCAACAGCTATTCGCCGATCCGGCGCTGGCGAAGACGCTCTATAGCAATGATTTTCCGCTGGTGGACCTCACCGTAATGCCAGATAATCAGATCGCCCGTCATCGGCGGATGGCCATGCTGGAGCTGCTGCAAAAGCATATCCGCCATCGCGATCTGGCCGAGCTGCAGGTGCCGCTGATTGCGCTGATGACGCAAGGCTATCTGACCGAAGCGCAGCTGAATACGCTGCTGCGCTATATGTTGCAGGCGGGAACTACGGAACATCCGGGGGCGCTGATCCGCACGCTGGCGGCGCAGTCGCCCAGGCATAAGGAGCTGATGATGACCATTGCCGAATGGCTGGAAGAAAAAGGCCGTAAACAGGGACAGCAAGAGGGTGAGCAGGAAGGTCGAGAAGCCGCCACTCGCAGCATCGCCGCCAGAATGCTGGCGCGCGGCCTCGAACGTCAAACCGTGCAGGAGCTCACCGGGCTCAGCGATGAAGAACTCGCCGCGCTGGCACCCTGAAGCAGCAGGGGCGGCTTTGCGCCGCCCCTCTTCGATCAGGACGCGGTGGTGGGCGCCAGATCGTCCCCCTTCCCGTCCCGCTTCACTTCGGTGACTTCATCGCCTTTTTCATTGCGCAGATGAACTTCCAGCTGGTTAAAGGCAATGTTAATGTCATTCTCCCGGCACAGGCGGTCGATGGCGCGGTTGAGCTCATCCACCGTGTAGCTGCGATCGCGCAGTTCACGAACATACAGACGCAGTTCATGATCCAGCGTACTGGCCCCGAAGGTGGTGAAGAAAACCGCTGGCGCCGGCTCCTGCATCACTTTCGGATGATCGTGCGCGGCCTTCAGCAGCACCTCTTTCACTTTATCCAGATCGGAGCCATAGGCGACGCCGAGGCGGATCACCACCCGGGTCACGGTGTCGGAGAGCGACCAGTTGATCAAGCGCTCGGTAACGAACGCCTTGTTCGGGATAATCACCTCTTTGCGATCGAAGTCGGTGATGGTGGTCGCGCGGATACGGATTTTGCTTACCGTACCGGAGAAGGTGCCGATGGTTACCGTATCCCCAATGCGCACTGGACGCTCGAACAGAATAATCAGACCGGAGACGAAGTTACCGAAGATCTCCTGCAGGCCAAAACCTAAACCAACCGACAGCGCGGCCGCCAGCCATTGCAGTTTATCCCAGGAGACGCCCAGCGACCCGAACACCGTCATCGCCCCGATGGCGATAATCGCATAGTTAAGAATGGTGGTGATGGCGTAGGAGGTTCCCTGACGCATATTGAGACGCGAGAGAACCAGCACCTCCAGCAGACCCGGCAGGTTGCGTATTAGCGCCCAGGCGACCATCGACGCCACAATGGCAAACAGCAGACTGCCCATCGTGACGCTGCGCACCACGCTGGCCCCCGCTTCGGTACCGTTGTAGTGCCAGAGGGTAATGCTGTCGAGATAGGCGAAAACGGTGATCAGATCAGACCAAATCGCCCAGAACATGACCGCGAACAGCGCGATCATCACCAGCATGGTGATGCGCAGCGTCTGCTGGTTGACCTGCTCGAGAGCGATAGTCGGCTCCTCCTGCGGCTCGGCGCCTTCCGCACCCTCCTTCACCAGATGCTGACGGCGCGCCAGCGCCCGGCGCCAGGCGATACGTCGCGCCGCCACGCTCAGACCGCGCAGCACGGTCTGGTACAGCAGGTTCCAGATCATCACCAGATACACGGTCTCGATCCAGCGTCCCGCCAGGCGCAGCGTGGTGTAGAAGTAACCGGTCGCCGTCAGCACCATCAGGGCTACCGGGACAATAGACAGCACGGTGATCGTCAGCAGGCGCAGGCTGTGTGATTCTTTATCACGCCAGCTTTCCCGACACATCGGCCAGACCAGCACGGCAATCAGCAGCAGATTGAAGAAAATCACAAACTGCCCCAGCACGTCGTCCATCAGGTTCAGTGGCGACAGCTCGGAAATCACCGACCAGAAATTCAGCGGCAGCAACGCGAGGCTGACGCGAACAATTTGTCGCCGCCAGTGACTGGTCAACTGCGCAGGCATATTGAAGTGGCTGACCGCCACGCCGTTCTTTTCCAGCACTTTCCAGCACAGACCAAAGACCAGCCAGAACATGGCCAGCTTTTTACTGTACGCCCACAGCAGTCCGCTGATATTAAGCTGCATGGTGAGTAAGATCAGGCCAATCGCCAAAATTACCAGCACCACCGGCAAGGCCCGAATCAGGTCGATCAGGATCGCCTTCGGCGTATGCAGCTGGGTATCGTTGCGCAGCTGTCCCACCTGGGAAGCAAGCTTAGCCTGATAATCCTTCAGCCACTGCAGACGCCAGCGGATCAGGCCGGCAATCAGCAGCAATGGTAAACCGGCCAGGAAAGCGATAAACACCGCGGGCCACGCTTTTTCCCAGTTCACGGTGATTTTCATCGCCTTAAACTGACCTTTCAGCGCTTCCGGGAAGGCCTTAATCCACTCCCAGTCCATCGGTTTATTGCTGTTCACCCAGAAAATTTGTTGGGTCAGAATTTCCTTCAGACTGCTCGAGACGCTCATCAACTGCTGCTGGTTGATCTGCAGGTTGATGGCCATCATCAGCTGGTTCCCCAGCTGTTTGTTGAACTGGTCAAGCAGTTCGCGGCGCATGTCGATCACTTCCAGTAGCGCGGCGTGGACTTCATCGTTCACTTCGCTGCTGTGCCCCTCCTCCAGTTTGGCGACAAAGGCATCGCTCTGGAACAGCGCGTCGCGCTGCTGGTTCACCTCAAACTGCTCGAGCCGCAGGTCGGCGATGCGGTTGGTCATATCCTGCAGTTCGTCCGCCGACGGCAGCGTCTGCTGTTGCTGATAAAGAATGCGCGACAGCAGCAGGCTCCCCCGCAGAACTGAAATTTGCTCTTTAATATCCCGTTCAGACTGCAGCGCGCGGTCGAGCCAGTTCTTCACCTGGATATTGCGCTGCACCAGCTGGTTACCGTTCTCCGTCGCCTGGATCAGCTTCTCGCTGAGCTGATGGTTAATATCCAGCTCCTGCTTGACCAGCGGATTGGCCTGAATTCGCGTGGTTTCATCCGGGGTGACCGCCTCCTGGGCGGTTTTCTCCGTCAGCGTAAGCCGCTTGCTGTTCACCGCCTCCTGCAGCAGCTGCAGCTGATGCTCCAGCCGGTTGCTCCAGGCGGTGACGTAGTCACGCTGCTTCTGCAGGGTATCCTGCAGGACGGTGTTGCCTTCGAGGCTCTTGCGCTGCTGCTCAATCTGCGCGTTGAGCAGCGCCTGTTGAGCCTGCAACAGCACCTGCTGGGTCGGGCGCAGCGTCTCGTCGCCCACCGAGGTGCCATTCAGCCGATTGCGGATCTGCTGCAACTGTTGGGAGGCGTTATACATCGCGTTCTGCACACGTTCCGGCTGCGTTTGCAGGGAAACCAGTTGGCTGTTATAGGTCGCCAGATCGTTTTGCGCATTCTGCAGATCGTCCAGCGTCTGGGTGACGCGTGACTCCAGTTGACGCAGAGAGAGCGTACTGAGCGTTTTGCGCGTGGCGGCGTCGTCAGGGACCTCGCTCAGGTTGTTGAGACTATCCACCGCCTGGCGCAGCTTCGCCGGGGCTTGCTCGACCTGCTGACGCAGCTGTGCCGTCTCGCTTTTGATGCGCTCGATTTTATCCAGCGTTTCCAGCGTCTGGGTCAAATCCTGCTGGACCAGTTTGTCCTGCGGAGTCAGTTCTTTTTGCTTGTTTAACGTATTGAGCTGGCTCTGCACCTCTGCCCGGTCAGGGAGGTCCGCGGCGCGGCCCTGAACTGGGCTGAAAAGGCCAATAAAGCAGAGCAGCGTAATGAAAAAGATAAACGTGGCGCGTTGCCTGGAGATCGTGTGCAGCATAGTTAATATGAATGAATGCAAATGCCGGAGAATACCGGGGGTCGTCGCAAGCGCGCAGAATAGCACTTCTCTTCGCTGGCGAATAGCGGCGGACGGCGCTAAAAATTCACGTACATCCGCGCGCTAACGTTAAGCTGTCAGGCTCTCCGGGCCGCGTAGCGTAGGACAGAACTGATACATCTCCAGCAGGATGGCGACGTAGTCGCGCGCTTCCGCATGCAGGTCGAATGAATCAGGGGCAAACAGCCAGTTTTCCATCAGTCCGGAAAGGTAGCTGCGCATTAACACGGCCGCCCGCCGGGTGAGTAAATTGGCGGGCAATAGCTTCGCGGCGATACACTCTTTTAAGGTCTGCTCGATACGCTCGTAGCTCGCCAGGGAGAGCTGCCGCTGGGCCTGCTGCACCACGGTCATCTCACCGACGAACTCACACTTATGATAGATAATCTCCATCATTAATCGTCGACGTTCCTCTGTCACTGTCGCTTCAAGAACATAGACTAATATCTCCCTGATAACTGAGAGTGGATCGTTGGGGAATTTTGCCCGATACTCAATTTCGAGATCGCTAATACTGGCGTCTGACAGCTCCCAAATTTCGTTGAATAAATCTGATTTATTCTTGAAATGCCAGTAGATAGCCCCCCTCGTTACACCCGCAGCTTTTGCAATTGTTGCCAACGAGGTAGATGATACGCCTTGCTGCGAAAACAGACGCAGAGCAACATCCAGAATCAGTTGCCGGGTTTCACGTGCCTGTTGTTTGGTTTTTCGTGCCATAGGTTAATGACTTTACAGAGGTTACGTTTACATACATTTGTGAATGTATGTACCATAGCATGACCATAATAGAAAGACTGTAGTGGGTTTGTGGTTGTTTGAGCCACTGAACATTTTGAAATTGGACACTCGAGGTTTACATATGAACAAAAACAGAGGGTTAACGCCTCTGGCGGTCGTTCTGATGCTCTCAGGCAGCTTAGCGCTAACAGGATGTGACGACAAACCGGCTCAACAGGGAGCCCAGCATATGCCGGAAGTCGGTATTGTGACGCTCAAATCCGCACCTCTACAAATAACCACCGAACTGCCAGGCCGCACCAGCGCCTATCGCATTGCGGAAGTCCGTCCTCAGGTCAGTGGCATTATTTTGAAACGTAACTTCGTTGAAGGTAGCGATATCCAGGCCGGCGTCTCCCTGTATCAGATCGATCCCGCCACCTATCAGGCCAGCTATGACAGCGCCAAAGGCGACCTGGCAAAAGCCCAGGCGGCGGCGAACATGGATCAACTGACGGTCAAGCGTTATCAGAAACTGTTAGGCACTAAATATATCAGTCAACAAGACTACGATACTGCCGTTGCGACAGCACAGCAGAGCAATGCGGCCGTGGTGGCAGCAAAAGCGGCTGTTGAAACCGCGCGCATCAATCTGGCCTACACCAAAGTCACTTCACCTATTAGCGGCCGTATTGGTAAATCCGCCGTGACCGAAGGGGCGCTGGTGCAGAATGGTCAAACGACTGCCCTGGCAACCGTTCAGCAACTGGACCCGATCTATGTTGACGTCACCCAGTCGAGCAACGATTTCCTGCGCCTGAAACAGGAGCTGGCCGACGGCCGCCTGAAACAGGAAAACGGTAAAGCTAAAGTCGAGCTGGTGACTAACGACGGTGTTAAATACCCGCAGGGCGGTACGCTGGAATTCTCGGATGTGACTGTCGATCAGACCACTGGTTCTATCACGCTGCGCGCGATTTTCCCGAACCCGGACCACACCCTGTTACCTGGGATGTTTGTGCGTGCGCGGCTGGAAGAAGGTGTCAACCCTGACGCACTGCTTGTGCCGCAGCAGGGTGTGACCCGTACTCCTCGTGGCGACGCCAGCGTCATGGTGGTAGGCGAAGGCGATAAAGTCGAAGTTCGCCAGGTCACCGCTACCCAGGCTATTGGCGATAAATGGCTGGTGACAGAAGGTCTGAAAACCGGCGATCGCGTTATCGTCACCGGCCTGCAAAAAATCAAACCAGGCGTGCAGGTAAAAGCGCAGGAAGTAGCTTCTGATGACAAACAGCAAGCCGCAGGCAACGCGCCATCAGAACAAACCAAGTCTTAACTTAAACAGGAGCCGTTAAGACATGCCTAATTTCTTTATCGATCGCCCCATATTTGCATGGGTGATCGCCATCATCATCATGCTGGCTGGGGGATTATCGATCCTCAAATTGCCGGTAGCGCAATATCCGACGATTGCGCCGCCCGCAATTTCCATTACCGCCATGTACCCCGGTGCTGACGCCGAAACCGTGCAGAACACCGTGACTCAGGTTATCGAACAGAATATGAACGGTATCGACCACCTGATGTACATGTCCTCCAATGGCGACTCCACCGGTACGGCGACCATCACCCTGACCTTCGAATCCGGTACCGATCCGGATATTGCCCAGGTTCAGGTTCAGAACAAGCTGGCGCTGGCGACGCCTCTGCTGCCGCAAGAAGTACAGCAGCAAGGGATTAGCGTTGAGAAAGCGTCCAGCAGCTTCCTGATGGTTGTCGGCGTTATTAACACCAACGGCACCATGAACCAGGACGATATTTCGGACTACGTGGCGGCCAACATGAAGGACCCGATCAGCCGTACCAGCGGTGTCGGCGACGTTCAGCTGTTCGGTTCCCAGTACGCGATGCGTATCTGGATGGATCCGAACAAACTGAACAACTTCCAGCTGACGCCGGTGGACGTGATCAGCGCCCTGAAAGCGCAGAACGCCCAGGTGGCCGCGGGTCAGTTAGGCGGTACGCCGCCGGTGAAAGGCCAGCAGCTTAACGCCTCGATCATCGCGCAAACCCGTCTGACCAATACCGAAGAGTTTGGCAACATTCTGCTGAAGGTGAACCAGGACGGTTCCCAGGTTCGTCTGCGCGATGTCGCCAAAATTGAGCTGGGCGGCGAAAGCTATGACGTAGTGGCGAAGTTTAACGGCCAGCCAGCATCGGGTCTGGGTATTAAACTGGCTACCGGCGCGAACGCGCTGGATACCGCCAACGCTATCCGTGCAGAACTGGCGAAGATGGAGCCGTTTTTCCCGTCGGGGATGAAGATCGTTTACCCGTATGACACCACCCCGTTCGTGAAAATTTCTATTCACGAAGTGGTTAAAACGCTGGTGGAAGCGATCATCCTGGTGTTCCTGGTCATGTATCTGTTCCTGCAGAACTTCCGCGCCACGCTGATCCCGACCATCGCCGTACCCGTAGTCCTGTTAGGCACCTTCGCGGTGTTGGCGGCGTTTGGCTTCTCGATAAACACCCTGACGATGTTCGGGATGGTGCTCGCCATCGGCCTGTTGGTGGATGACGCCATCGTGGTGGTCGAGAACGTCGAGCGCGTAATGGCGGAAGAGGGTCTGCCGCCGAAAGAAGCGACGCGTAAATCGATGGGACAGATCCAGGGCGCGCTGGTCGGTATCGCCATGGTGCTGTCGGCGGTATTTATCCCAATGGCGTTCTTCGGCGGTTCAACCGGGGCCATCTATCGCCAGTTCTCCATCACCATCGTTTCTGCGATGGCGCTGTCGGTACTGGTGGCGTTGATCCTGACGCCAGCGCTGTGCGCCACGATGCTGAAGCCTATTCAGAAAGGCAGCCATGGCGCGACCACCGGTTTCTTCGGTTGGTTTAACCGCATGTTCGATAAGAGCACGCACCACTACACCGACAGCGTAGGCAACATTCTGCGCAGCACCGGTCGTTATCTGGTCCTGTATCTGATCATCGTGGTGGGCATGGCGTGGCTGTTCGTCCGTCTGCCGAGCTCGTTCCTGCCGGACGAGGACCAGGGGGTATTCCTGAGCATGGCGCAGCTGCCTGCCGGCGCCACCCAGGAGCGTACGCAGAAAGTGCTGGATGAGATGACGAATTACTATCTCACCAAAGAGAAGGACAACGTGGAATCCGTGTTTGCGGTTAACGGCTTCGGCTTCGCCGGCCGCGGCCAGAACACCGGCATCGCGTTCGTC
The DNA here is from genome assembly GCF_057784655.1 of Klebsiella sp. PK18. Lineage (NCBI taxonomy): Bacteria > Pseudomonadati > Pseudomonadota > Gammaproteobacteria > Enterobacterales > Enterobacteriaceae > Klebsiella > Klebsiella sp. PK18. Next base: position 4,331,407 of record NZ_CM173493.1, read on the forward strand.
TCGCTGAAAGACTGGAGCCAGCGTCCGGGTGAGGAAAACAAAGTTGAAGCGATCACCGGCCGGGCGATGGGCTACTTCTCGCAGATTAAAGATGCGATGGTGTTCGCCTTTAACCTGCCAGCTATCGTTGAACTGGGTACCGCGACCGGCTTTGACTTCCAGCTCATTGACCAGGGCGGTCTGGGCCACGAAAAACTGACCCAGGCGCGTAACCAGCTGTTTGGCATGGTGGCGCAGCACCCTGACGTGTTAACCGGCGTGCGTCCTAACGGTCTGGAAGATACACCGCAGTTTAAAATCGATATCGATCAGGAAAAAGCCCAGGCGCTGGGCGTCTCCATCAGCGACATTAACACCACGCTGGGCGCGGCCTGGGGCGGGAGCTATGTCAACGACTTTATCGACCGCGGCCGCGTGAAGAAAGTGTACATCATGTCTGAAGCGAAATACCGTATGCTGCCGGAAGACATCGGCAAGTGGTATGTTCGTGGCAGCGATGGTCAGATGGTGCCGTTCTCCGCCTTCTCTACTTCGCGTTGGGAATACGGTTCGCCGCGTCTGGAACGCTACAACGGCCTGCCGTCCCTGGAAATTCTCGGCCAGGCAGCGCCAGGCAAGAGTACCGGTGAGGCGATGAGCCTGATGGAAGAGCTGGCGGGTAAACTGCCTTCCGGTATCGGCTACGACTGGACCGGGATGTCTTATCAGGAACGACTGTCCGGCAACCAGGCCCCTGCCCTGTATGCCATTTCGCTGATTGTCGTCTTCCTGTGTCTGGCAGCGCTGTATGAGAGCTGGTCAATTCCGTTCTCGGTCATGCTGGTCGTTCCGCTGGGTGTGGTCGGTGCGCTGTTAGCCGCTACCTTCCGCGGTTTAACCAACGACGTTTACTTCCAGGTGGGCCTGTTGACCACCATCGGCCTGTCGGCGAAGAACGCGATATTGATCGTTGAATTCGCCAAAGACCTGATGGAGAAAGAGGGTAAAGGGCTAATTGAGGCAACGCTTGAAGCAGTGCGTATGCGTCTGCGTCCGATCCTGATGACCTCCCTGGCGTTTATCCTCGGCGTTATGCCGCTGGTGATCAGCTCGGGTGCCGGCTCCGGCGCGCAGAACGCCGTCGGTACTGGCGTAATGGGCGGGATGGTGACCGCGACGATTCTGGCCATCTTCTTCGTGCCAGTGTTCTTCGTGGTGGTTCGTCGCCGCTTTAGCAAGAAATCGGAAGATATTGAGCACAGCCATCAGGTTGAGCATCATTAATCGTCACACTTGAACAAAGGGCCGCCTTCGCGGCCCTTTTTTTGTCCGTCGCAACAGGGCACATATTGCCATTGTTTATTTTTCACACTGCATTTAATATATATTGATATGGTCCTGGCTATTTTTTCACATTGCCTGGCACTTATGATCTTTACACACTCATTTACCAGGAATAATCCTAATACCAACGCCCGCGGCCGGCGGTTTCTGAACGCGACAGCTGCCTGCCTTAAGCCGATGATTGATAAGACTTCTCTATTTCTCGGGCTGTGCGCCAGGGCCTGCGAAATTAATTCGTCTATTTTTAAGATAATTTCTCTCTGATAATTGTAATTTTTCGTAATAGCACGATGAAATCTGTTGGAGAGTGGATTATAGTTAAATCAGCAGGATTACTCAGTTAGTGTCAGGTCGGTTAGTCGTGTTCATCCCACAACGGTGTTTGTTAGTCGTCGTTTAAACCACTCAAAAGGGGATGCGTTATGGACGAATACTCGCCAAAAAGACATGATATTGCACAGCTACGCTTTCTCTGCGAAACGCTGTATCATGACTGCCTTGCAAACCTGGAAGAGAGCAACCATGGCTGGGTCAACGACCCGACTTCGGCTGTCAATCTTCAGTTAAATGAATTGATCGAGCACATTGCCACATTCGCGCTTAATTATAAAATTAAGTACACTGAGGATAATAAACTGGTCGCTCAGGTTGACGAATATCTGGACGATACTTTTACCTTGTTCAGTAACTACGGCATTAACTCAACGGATTTGCAAAAGTGGAAAAAATCCGGTAATCGACTATTTCGTTGCTTTGTCAACGCCAGCCGGGAAAACCCGGCCAGTCTCTCGTGTTAGAATTATTACAATCAAAAGGTGGAATTATGTCTGATAAGCCATTAACTAAAACAGACTATTTGATGCGCTTACGTCGTTGCCAGACAATTGACACGCTGGAGCGCGTCATTGAAAAAAATAAATATGAACTGTCTGATAATGAACTGGCGGTATTTTACTCAGCCGCCGATCATCGTCTGGCTGAACTGACCATGAATAAGCTGTACGATAAGATCCCGACCTCAGTCTGGAAGTTTATCCGCTAATCGACGCGCACAACGTGGTCTGCTGACCGGACGATACGCGTCAGCCGCCGCAGGGTATCTTTGTGATAGTCATCACATCATTCAGCTAACAGCAACCCTGTAACCGGTTTCTTTTTTATACTGCTACGGCCATCTCAAGTCAGGTATAAGGAAGACCCATGAGTGAAGAAAAACGTAAAATGATCGCCGGTGAGCTCTATTTATCTGGCGACCCAACGCTTCGCGCCGATCGCCTGCGCGCCAGAGAGTTGTTACACCGTTATAATCATTCCTCCCCGGATGCGCAGGAAGAACGTCAGCATATTCTGGCCGAGCTGTTCGGTCGCGCCGGCGATGCGTATATCGAGCCAAGCTTTCGCTGCGACTACGGCTACAATATCTTTCTCGGCAACGCGTTTTACGCCAATTTTGACTGCGTGATGCTGGACGTCTGCCCTATTCATATTGGCGATAACTGCATGCTGGCGCCGGGCGTCCATATTTATACCGCCACCCATCCGCTGGATGCCGAAGCGCGTAACAGCGGCCAGGAATATGGCAAACCAGTGACCATTGGCCACAATGTGTGGATTGGTGGGCGGGCGGTAATCAATCCCGGGGTGACCATTGGTGATAATGCGGTCATTGCGTCCGGTGCAGTCGTCACCAAAGATGTACCGGCAGGGGCTGTCGTCGGCGGCAACCCGGCGCAGATCATTAAGCGCCTTCCGGTACCAAATCCGTAACTGTTATGGTTTTCTGTAACTGATCTGTTACTTTCGCCGTGGAATATTGCAACATAAAATAGCCTTCAGGCTAAGCCTGCCACGCCTGGTCCGCCGGGCGCGCACGGCTGGCTCATTGCAGAATTCGGGGACCAAGATGACAGAAATACAACGCCTGCTAACTCATACCATTGACGAACTCAACGTTCAGGAAAAACGCGATAATCGCCCGCGTTTTAGCATCAGTTTTATCCGCAACCATCCGGGGCTGTTTGTTGCCATGTATGCCGCGTTTCTGGCGACGCTGGTGGTCATGCTGCGCTCTGAAACGCTGGTAGACTCGGTCTGGTTGCTGGTGGTGCTGTTCATCCTGTTCAACGCCTTTTTCTTCTTTGATGTCTATCCGCGCTATCGTTATGAAGATATCGATGTCCTCGACTTTCGCGTGTGCTACAACGGGGAATGGTATAACACCCGCTTTGTTCCCCGGCAGCTGATCGAGCGTATTCTTCAGTCGCCGGATGTCGATAGCGAGCAGAAGGCGCAGCTCAAAAAGATGGTCGCCACCAAAGGCGAGCTCTCCTTCTACGACGTTTTTACGCTGACCCGCGCCGGTGCTGCACAATAAGACGATTTAGCGTCCGCAGCGCCAGCGGATAGCGGGAAGCAGAAGTATTACCATATCCCAGCACCAGCCCGCTCCGCCCCCGCTGCGGGTCGAGATAGAAATGACTTAACGCGGCAGGCGCCAGTTGAAACTGACGCGCCTGCTGCGCAATCGCCTGGTCATCGAACCCTTCCATTGCGACTGTCAAATGGAGCCCCCCTTCCCCGCCAAGGACCTCGCATGGCACGGTTATCTCTTGCGCCAGTGCCTCACGCAGCTGTTGTTGGCGCTTGCGGTACAGGCGACGCATGGCCGCCAGATGGCGAGCATAGTGCCCCTTCTCAATAAACCTGGCCAGCGCCCGCTGTTCCGTGCGGTGTCCTCCACGCAGCAACGTGCCAATCACATCCTGAACGGCATCCGCCAGCGCAGGCGGCATCACCATGAAGCCAATACGCAGCGCCGGAAAGAGTGTTTTGCTGAAGGTACCGAGATACACCACCGGGGCATCCGGCACCATCCCCAGCATCGCCGGGATCGGCTCTCCGCTATGGCGAAACTCGCTGTCGTAGTCATCCTCCACAATCCACGCCCCGTGCAGGCGGGCGTACTCCACCAGCGCCAGACGTCGCGCGGCGCTCATGACGCTCCCGAGGGGATACTGATGAGAGGGAGAGGTGAAGATCAGCCGGGGCGGCTCCGCGACGCCGTTGGCAATCCCCATCCCTTCGTCATCGACCGCCATCCCGCTGACCCGCAGCCCTGCCCGCTGGAAGCTGCTCCTGGCCCCCAGGTAACCCGGCTCTTCCACCCACACGCTGTCGCCAGGATCCGTCAACAGCGAAGCGCATAAGTTCACCCCTTCCAGGGCCCCTTCGGTAATGACAATCTGCCGAATATCGCAACGGATCCCCCGGGAGAGCGCCAGATGACGAGCGATAGCCTCCCGCAGCAAGGGGTCGCCTGCCGCCTCGCCATAGCCCAGCAGTGCACTGCCCTCGTCACGTAAGACGTTATCCATCAGCCGCCGCCACAGCGGCAACGGGAAATAGTTCACCGCCGGCATGCCAGGGGTAAACAGCAGCGCCGGAGAGTCGCGGCGCATTGCGGCTGGCAGCCCTTGCAGCCGTTCAGGCAGCACGACGGGCGGCACCTTCACGGGCTCTTCGCGGCAGGCGGCGAGCGGTACCACCTGCGTTCCCTGACGGCTCCGCATCAGGTATCCCTCCAGCGCCAGCTGCTCCAGGGCAGCATTGACCGTATTTCGCGACAGCTGCAGCCGTCCGGCCATCACCCGCGATCCGGGCAAACGGCAGTTGGCCGCCAGAGTTCCCTGCAGGATGGCATGGCGCAATGTGTGGTAAAGGGCCCGCTGCAGGGTTTCATCCGATCGGTGCTGTATCCCCTGCGTCACCAGCGTAAAAAAACCATCGTCCGGTATGTTCATCTCATCTCCTCGTGGCCCTATAAAAACATACGCCTGTGGCACTTTTTATGGAACCAGTGAGCGCGTACGCTGCCTGAAAAACCCCGCTAAGGAAACCGCAATGCGTGAATACAATCAGTTTGGACAGGAACTCGGCGCCGCGCTGCCTGACTGGCAACCGCGTCCATGGCCAGCACGGCAGGTATTACAGGGCAGCCGCTGTCGGCTCGAACCACTGACTCTCGCGCATGCCAGCGACCTGTTTGCTGCTCACCAGCTGGCGCCAGACGCCCGCAGCTGGGCGTGGCTGCTGCGTGAACCTGAGAGCAACCTTGCAGAATTCAGTGCCTGGGTGGAGCAGGTCGCCACGCTGGCAGACCCGATCCATTTTGCCGTCGTTGACCAGCGGCAAGGGAAAGCGGTTGGCTCGCTGGCGTTAATGCGCATTGACGCCACCCACGGCGTGGTAGAGGTGGGACATGTGCATTTTTCACCGTTGCTGAGCCGAACGGCTATGGCCACCGAAGCGCACTGGCTGTTGATGCAGTATGTGTTTGATACGCTCGGTTATCGTCGCTATGAATGGAAATGTAATAGTCTCAATATGCCGTCGGGCCGGGCGGCAAGACGGCTGGGTTTTCAGTACGAAGGACGTTTTCGTCAGGCACTGGTGAGCAAAGGACATAACCGGGATACGGACTGGTTTTCGGTGATAGACGGCGAATGGCCGCAGCTGGATAACGCCATGCGGCAATGGCTGGCCGCCGACAATTTTACCGCCGACGGCCAGCAGCGCCGCACTCTGGAGAGTTTCCGTTAACGACGTTTTTTGCGCCCCTGCACCGCTTTAAAGCGGGGGTTGCTCTTACAGATAACGTACAGCCGCCCTTTGCGCTTGACCAGCTGACAATCCGGGTGGCGCTGTTTGGCGCTGCGTAATGAGTTAACGACCTGCATCATGCCTTCCTTTTCGCATCAATAAAGCCGCCGAAGCGCTGACGGAACCGGGCCGCGCTGCCCTCGCTGGCGAAGGTTTTTTGTTTGCCGGTGTAGTACGGATGCGATTTCGAGGAGACGTCGATCGTTACATACGGAAAAGTTTCGCCGTCGAGTTCAATCACGCGATCGGTGCGGATGGTGGAACCGACTTTAAAATACTCATTAACGCTGGTGTCGTGAAACACCACCGTGCGATAGGGGGGATGGATATGGGCTTTCATGATGACCTCGTCATTATGTTATAACATAACATTTAAGTTACGCCGTTCCACGACAAAGATCAACCATGTTCAAATTAAGGGTAATGGGCCTAAGGCGAGTTTCCCCGCCTTAGGTTTCAGGGCGCCAGACGGTGGGCGATGGCGCGTAGCTGTTCCGCGATGGCCTGCAGATCTTTGCCTTGCTCAGTTCTGGCGCCGCTGGAATGACGTATCACCAGGCGCGCCGGCAGGATGGATGAAGTATGTGGCGCACCGCTGGTGCTGGCGAGGATCCGCCGCACCGCTTCTTTCCCCTGCAGATCGAGGTCCAGCGACACCGTACTCAGCGCCGGATAGAAAAAGGAGCTTTCGTAGGTATCGTCATAGCCAATGACGGACTTCTCCCCCGGCACCGCCACCTGGTGCTGATGGAAGGCGCTGAGCACCCCCAGCGCCATCTGGTCATTACCCACCAGCACGGCGCTGAAATTGGGCGTTTCGCGCAGCATCTGCAGCGCGCCGGCATAGCCGCTTTGCGCATCCCAGTTGCCGTGCAGAACGGTCACCGGCTTCAGGCCGTAGCCCTCGAGAGTCTCCAGCCAGCTTTTCAGCCGGAGTTTGGCCGAGACGGAGCTGTCCGGCCCCGCCAGCAGCGCGATCTCCCGATGCCCCATCTCATAAAGATATTTGACGCTGGCCCGGGTGCCATCTGCCGGATTAAACGAAACGTTAAACACGGAACTGTAGGGGTCGACATCGAGAAAAAGGCAGACGATATCATCGTTGTCAGCGGCGATTTTCTGCGCCTGCTCGGTCTCCAGCGGCACGTTGATAATGACTTTATCCACCCGCTGAGATTTCAGCTCATTGATGGAATCCTGGATACTTTGGTTGACGCTCTCATCGATCATCGAAATCAGGACCTGGTAACCTTCCAGATTGGCATAGCGTTTTACCGCCGCCGCCACCTGGGAAGGCGCATGCCAGGCCAGCGAAATCGTCACCAGCCCGACCGTCTGGCTCTCCTTCCCCACCAGCTGCTGCGCCAGCCGGTTTGGCACATAGCGTAAGGCCTCTATTGATTTCTCCACCTTGCGGCGCGTCGCTTCGGATACATTGGCAGATTTATTGAGTACCCTGGACACGGTCTGGTAAGAGACGCCCGCATGGCGTGCGACGTCTTCCAGAGTAGCGCTTTTAGACTTCATGGTCCGGTTCCTTATGTTGTTATCCCATGATTGTAACAGGGGCCATTTGAAAAAACGCTCACCGCCACCTTTCATCGCAAAATTACACCACAAAAAGTATTACGTTCACAACACAGTTAATTGTGAATCACCTCACCCATCACAACAAAAACCAGCATGATTATTTGCACTTAGTCACACAATAATCATATCTCGTTTGCCTGAAGTTACATTTAGGCATTTTATGACATCAGTTATGTGAACGTAATACAAAACAATAAGAGGATAGAGATGAATACGACACTGCGCGCCCTTTCCGCCGCGTTAGCCGCTGCGCTAATCGCCCCTTCCGCGTTTGCGGCGACCGCCGCAATCCCGAGTATCGATTTCCATGGCTATATGCGCGCCGGGGTTGGGGTCTCCGGCGATGGTAGTGAAGCGGAATGGCAAAAGAACAAGCTGGGCCGTTTGGGTAATGAATCGGATACCTATGGTGAGTTGGAGCTGGGCTCCGAGGTCTACAAGAAAGATGACGTCAGCTTCTATCTCGACAGCATGGTCAGCATGGTCTCCGACGGCTCTAACGATAATGAAACCACGCTGAATGATGATGCACAGTTCGGTTTACGTCAGCTGAACCTGCAGATCAAAGGGCTGATCCCCGGCGATCCGAATGCGGTGATTTGGGGGGGTAAACGTTACTACCAGCGCCACGATCTGCACATCATCGATACCAAATACTGGAACATATCCGGCTCCGGGGCCGGGGTGGAAAACTACACCCTCGGCCCGGGCGCCGTCTCGCTGGCCTGGATCCGCGGCGATGCCAACGACGTTGACTATCGCGTCGATGGCGACAGCAACGTCAATATTAACTATATCGATTTACGCTATGCAGGCTGGAAGCCGTGGTCGGGTTCGTGGACCGAATTCGGCATCGACTACGCCATGCCGAACACCACCAAAAAACAGGACAGCTACGGCGGGCTGTACGATGCCGAGAATGGCGTGATGCTGACCGGTGAAATCAGTCAGGATATGCTGGGCGGCTATAACAAAACCGTGCTGCAGTATGCTAACAAAGGGCTGGCGCAGAACATGGTCTCCCAGGGCGGCGGCTGGTACGATATGTGGAACTACGTGAACGACGCCACCGGCTATCGCGTGATTAACACCGGCCTGATCCCGATTACCGAAAAGTTCTCCATCAACCACGTCCTGACCTGGGGCTCGGCGGATGACATTACCGACTACACCGACAAAACGCGGATGCTGTCGCTGGTTGCCCGCGGGCAGTATCAGTTCACCGACTACGTCCGCCTGATTGGCGAAGTCGGCGGTTTCTATCAGAAAGACAGCTATAACAATGGCACCAGCTACAAACAGGCCGGTGAGAAATATACCATTGCGCTGGGCCTCGCGGACGGGCCGGACTTTATGTCACGCCCGGAATTACGCATTTTTGCTTCATACCTGAATGATTCTGAAGATGGTAAACCGTTTGAAGACCAGACGGCGAATAATACCTGGAATTTCGGCGTGCAGGTTGAGGCCTGGTGGTAATATCGCGCTGGTAAGACAAAAAGGTTATTTATATCTCCAACTGTAAGGTCATTAATTACCCTCCGGTAATCATTATTGCCACTGCTGTCTTTGTCTTATTTTCGGGATAACCTGTTTTCAGGTTATCCCGTTTTATTTATTTCCTGGTAGCAAAATGCTCATCCAGCAATTGACGCAGCGCATCGGACTGCTTACCGAAAATAGCATGCACCTGCTGGCCGAGAATAATGACGCCCAGCGCGCCCTGCTGCTGTAATGCGTCAGTATCCACGGCCGCAAGGTGACGAACCGTCACCCGCAGACGAGTAATACAGGCATCCACTTGCGTAATATTCGCTTCGCCACCAAAGGCCTGAATAAGCGCCTCGATTTGCTGTTTTTCCGCCTCGCTTAACGGCTGTGCCGGACGTGCAGGAGAGAAATAGTGCAGAAAGGATTTTAAACTCACCATCATAAACTCCAGGTTTAAGATAAAAAAAAGCCTGCTCAGCAGAGCAGGCGTGGAGAAAAAAGGATTAGGCGTGACGACGAAGAATACGGCAATCCCATGCTGAGAGTGTCAGCGGGTCCGGCGCCGCCGCGTCGGTCAGGCAATCCCAATACCCCGGCGGCAGAGTCAGAGTATGACTTTGCGCGCTGTAGTTCTGCAGGAAGACAAACGTGCTCTCACCGTCGGTGCGCGCGGTAGCCACTACGCCGGGCGGTAAATCCGCCGCTATCGCTCGTGGCAGATCCAGCTCCCTGCTCAGGGCAGCAAAGAAATCGCGCTGGAAGGCTAAATCGTTGCGGGAGGCGACATGCCAGGCTTTACCTTTCCCGAAACCGTTCACCGTCACCGCCGGCCGTCCGGCATAGAAATCATCCCGGTAGGTGGCCAGCGTCTGAGCGCTCTCGGTATGGATTAGTTCACAGAGATGGCGCACCTGATAGGGACCCTGCAGACCGCACTGATTCCCGGCAAGCCCCTGCACAAGATTAAACTCGCCGTCATTCAGACAGTCGATCTCTTCCGCCCAGATCCCCAGCAGATTGCGCAGCGGGCCCGGGAAGCCTCCGAGATAGCAGAGATCGGACTCATTGACGATGCCGGTCCAGTAGGTGGTCACCAGGTGGCCGCCGCTGGCGACAAACGCCTCTGCCCGCGCGGCAAAGCCGTCGCGCACCATATATAACATCGGGGCAATCACTAACCGGTATGGCGTTAAATCGACATCAGCGTCAATCACATCGACGGCAATGCCCTGTTCCCAGAACGGACGGTAGTGTTCGTTGACCGTCTTCTCATACTCCATACCCAGATTGCGCGGCCCCTGGGCGTCATCAAGCGCCCAGCGGTTTTGTTGGTCGAAGATAATCGCTACTTTCGCCTCGGTGCGACAACCCCGGACCTCCGGTAGCTTGCTCAGTATCTCGCCGAGCTGGCTGACTTCACGACCAATACGGGTATCAATGTGCCCGACGTGGTCAACCACCGCGCCGTGAAATTTCTCAACCGAACCGCGGCTTTTCCGCCACTGGAAATACTGCACCGAGTCGGCGCCATGCGCCACCGCCTGCAGCGAGGAGAGAATATGCATTCCCGGCTTCTTCAGTTTGCTGGTCGGCTGCCAGTTGGTGGCGCCTGGTGTGGACTCCATCAGCACAAACGGTTTGCCGCCCTTCAGGCTGCGCATCATGTCGTGATACATCGCGGTGTAGCAGGCCAGTGCGGTTTCGTCTTTATCGCGGTGCCACATCGGATAGCTATCCCACGAGATAAAGTCCAGCGCCTCTGCCAGTTGCCAGTAGTCGTAATCGTAGAAATACTCCATAAAGTTAGTGGTCACAGGCAGGGAGGCGTTAGCCGCCTTCAGCGGGGCAATTTCATGGCGGCAGAAATCGGTCACCTGAGCGGTGTTAAAGCGATGCCAGTCAAGATTGAGACCGTGAATTGACACCTCGCCCTGTGGCGCAGGTGATTCAATTTGCGACCAGTCGGTATAGGTATGACTCCAGAAGGTGCTCCACCAGGCCTGGTTGAGGTTCTCCAGGGTCTGGTAACGCGCCTTCAGCCAGTCGCGAAAACGGTTCTGGCAGAGATCGCAATGGCATTCACCGCCATATTCATTGGAAATATGCCAGCCCAGTACCGCCGGGTGTGAAGAATAACGCTCTGCAAGCAGGGTATTGATTTCCAGGGTTTTCTCGCGATAGACCGGTGACGACATACAGTGGTTGTGACGGCCGCCGTGCAGGGCCGGCACCCGATCGCGTCCCACCCGCAGAACCTGCGGATAGCGCTGAGACATCCACGCCGGACGCGCGCCGCTCGGCGTGGCCAGAAAAACATGAATGCCGGCGGCATACAGTTTATCGAGGATAGTATCCAGCCAGGCGAAGTTAAATACCCCTTCGCGCGGCTCCAGTTTCGCCCAGCTAAATATTCCCACCGACATCACATTGCATTTTGCCTGCTGCATCATGGCAATGTCTTTATCAATAATATCGGGGTCATTCTCCCATTGCTCCGGATTATAATCCGCGCCATGCAGCAGCGTACTAACCTTCGGATGTAAAGGTGCAAATTTATTCATAATAAACTTCCTGAAAAAAACGACAAAAAATTAATTAAAAACTTTTACCGACGGCAATACTTTTCCCTGGCAATCAAATAGCGCCTGATTTTCACGTGCATTGCCTTCTTTCCACTCGTCGTGGATATATTTCATCCCCGCCGGGGTAGCCCAGGTATTTCCCGGCACGGCAATCCACGTGGGCTCCCAGTAAAAAATACCTTTGCCGCGCTGGTCGGGAACATCTATGACGGCCTGCATCAGATCGTGAATATAGTGATATTGCCCCTGCACGGTGGCGGGATAACCCCCGTCCTTTTCCTCTTTCGCCTGGAAACTATTTTCCGCGTTATCACAGTTGGCCAGGGTATAGGCATAGGCCGCCTCGACGACGATAACGTCTTTGTTATAGCGTTTGCTGATGTCATCCATATTGGCCTTCAGGGCGCTGATCGGCCCGTTCCAGTAGGTGTACATCGACAGACCAATCACGTCATACGGTACATGGCGCTTGTCAATCTCATCAAACCACCAGCGGAAGGTATCGTTCTTGGTCCCTTCGGCCAGATGCAGCATGATTTTCACTTGCTCGCCGTTACGTAGATTCTCCTTCAGGCCATCAATGGCCGCGTTCAGCAACCCGGCCAGCCGGTCGAACTCGCCGCCCCCCTGCCCCCAGCTTTTCCCTTCCGGCCACAGGATGCCGCCGTTGATCTCATTGCCGATCTGCACCATATCCGGCAGGACGCCTGCCTGCTTAAAGCGGGCGATGGTATCCCGGGTATAGTCATGAATCGCCGTTTTCAGCTGCGGATAATCCATCTTTTCCCAGGCTTTCGGCTTGAACTGCTTGCCGGGATCGGTCCAGAAATCGCTGTAATGAAAATCGAGCAGCAGCTTCATCCCCTGGGCTTTCGCCCGTTTCGCGAGGGTCAGGGTGGTGGCCAGGTCGTTATTTCCGCCGCCATAGCCCTCGCCGCTCGCCGATTGCGGATCCACCCACAGACGGAGGCGAACATAGTTGACGCCGTTCTCTTTCAGAATCGCGATCGGATCCTTGCGCTGATTATTCTGGTCGTAGAACGTCGCCCCGTGCTTTTCGGCATCCAGCAGCGTGGAGATATCCGCGCCTTTGATAAAGTCCGCCGGCATGCCCTGAAACGCGCGGGTTTCAAGCGCGTCCGCGGCCAGAGAAGAGGTGGAGAAACTGCATGCCAGACAAACCGCAAGCCATGCGGGGGTGAATCTTTTCATGTGCTTATCCTTTAGTACTGCCCGAGGTCAGGCCGGAGACAAAGTATTTTTGTAACGCCAGGTAGAGGATCGCCACCGGTACGGCAATCAGCACCGCCCCCGCCGCGTAGGTGGTGTAACTGGCACCCATTTTTTGCGCCACCAGGTTATACAGACCGATAGGCAGCGTGTATTTATCCGGGGTACGCAGGATGGTGCTGGAGAGGATGAAATCGCCCAGCGGACCGGTGAAGGAGAACAGCGCCACCACCGCGAGGATCGGCCTCGACAACGGCATGATGATCTCGATAAAGATGCGAAAGCTGCTGGCGCCGTCCATGCGAGCGGACTCATCCAGATCTTTGGGGATCGCGTCGAGATACCCCTTCATCAGCCAGGTATTCATCGGGATCATCCCCCCGACGTAGATCAGCACCAGCGCCAGATGGCTGTTAATCAGGCCAAGCAGTTGCGATAGCACAAAGATCGCAATCAGCGCGGAAAACTGCGGGATCATCTGCAGCAGCAGGAACAGCATCAGCCCGTTCTGCCGCCCTTTAAAGCGGAAGCGGGAGAAGGCGTAAGCGGTAAAGCTGACGCTAATCAGGGTCAGCACCATAGTCAGAAAGCTGATTTTCATCGAGTTCCAGTACCAGGTGAGGTAATTCACATTGCCATTGAACAGATCGGCATAGTGCTGGAACGACACATTTTCCGGAATGATTGAGGTACTGAGCAAGCTATTGCCGGCGTTCAGCGACGCCCCGACCGTCCAGACCAGCGGATAGATGATCACCACCGAGACCAGAATAACCACCAGCCAGGTGAGAGAGAGTCGGATCCACTTTTCGCGTTTAATACTGGGTGATTGAGCCATGTTGCTTCCCTTACGCCATGTCGTCATTTTTGAAGGATTTGGTGGCGCGGAACTGCCACAGCGCCAGGCCGACGACAAAGATCGACAGCAGGATCGTGATGGTCGCCGCGATGGCGTACTGCGACGAGGACATCGTCAGCTTATAGATCCACGACACCAGAATATCCGTCCCACCGGCGTTGGAGCCTGCCACCGCAGGACCGCCGTTGTTAAACAGATAAATGATGTTGAAGTTATTAAAGTTGAAGGTGTACTGAGTGATGATGATCGGCGCGATCGCGTACAGCACCAGCGGCAGAGTGATGGTGCGCAGACGGGTAAAGGCGCTGGCGCCGTCCATCGTCGCCGCTTCATACAGATCGTCCGGGATCGCCTGCAGCACGCCGGTGGTCATGGCAAAGACAAACGGGAAGCCAAGCCAGGTCTGCATCATGATCAGTGCCGTTTTAGTCCAGAACGGGTCGGTCAGCCATGCCTTCGGGCTGATACCGAAGAACGACAGGATCGCGTTGTTGATGACCCCGAATGAATCGTTGAACATACCGGCAAAGACGAGGATGGTGACAAACCCCGGCACCGCCCACGGCAAAATAAAGATGGTGCGGATCAGCGGCTTAAAGCGCAGATCTTTTTGGTTCACCAGAATCGCCAGCAGCACGCCCACCGTACACTGCAGGGTGGTCGCCAGCAGCGTCCACACCACGGTCCACTGCAGCACATCCAGGAAGGTGGAGCGCCAGATAGAGAGGGTGAAAATATTGACGAAGTTTTTCAGCCCCACCCAGTCCACCAGCTTCGCCGGCGGCGTGTGGTACAGGTTGTAGTTGGTGAAGGCGATGGCAAAACCAAACAGAATGGGAAAGATCACCACAAAGACCAGCAGAATAAAGCCCGGAGTGATCATCAGGTACGGGAAGCCGTCGCTCAGCAGCATCTGGTACTGCTTACGCACGCTGTTCAGGGCGATCCCCTCATCGCGTTTTTTGCCGTTCAGCCACGCATCCCGCAGCGAGAGAAAATAGATCAGCACGCCAAAGGCGACGATCAGCACACTGATAATCCCCTCCGCTAACAGGAAGATAGAGTTATCCCGGGGTACCTCTTCACCCAGGGTATATAACCCCCACAACCCCTCACGCAGGAAATCATAAAAAATCCCCAGAAAGCTGCTCAGCAGCACCAGGAAGACCAGCCCTTTCAGCCACTGGCGATGATAAAACTGACCGAAACCCGGCACGATTGCCAGCAGCAGGCCGCACCATGCATGGCGCCCGGGCCCGCGTGCATCGCTAAAATTTTCGCTGGAATGGATGCTCACACTCGACTCCTTCTACAAACGGGAGGTCCCCCTCCCGCTCGGTGACTTCACGTGACGGTGAATTACTGATTGCTGGCCTGCATTGCTTCGATCTGCATCGTGATCTGTTTCACCGCGTTATCGAGCGCGGCCTGCGGCGCCTGCTTACCGGTGAGGCTCAGTTCAAGCGCGGCGTTGGCCGGCCCCCACACTTCCCCCATCTCCGGAATGCCCGGCATCGCCACCGCTCGCGCCGACTGGATGGCGACGGCACTGGCCTTTTGGTCGTTTTTAATCACCGGATCGTCAATCATCGCCTTCAGCGGCGGAATTTCGCCGGTGGCGACATAGCGGGCTTTCACATACTGCGGCTGGTTGATGAACTCGATAAACTGTTGCGCCAGCGCTTTGTCTTTACTCCAGGTCGATACCACATAGCCTTTGACGCCCAGGAAGGAGCTCATCGGCTTGCCGTCCGGCAGGGTCGGCAGGGGCGCCACGCCATAGTTAATGCCAGCGGCTTCATACGGCTGGAAGGCCCAGGGGCCGTTGATCACCGCCGCCGCTTTTTTCTCGGTAAACAGAGAATCGATGGCATTCAGCCCGTTATCGCCGAGGATCCCCGCTGGAAAGACCTTCTCGGCATAGAATTTTTTCAGGAAGGTGACGGCTTCGACGGCGCCGGGGGTATTGAGGCCCACTTGCTGCGGGTTAAAGCCACCGCTGTCGTTTTTAGCAAAGATATAGCCGCCCATCGGGCCAATCGCCCCCCAGCTGTAATAGATCTGGTCAAACTTGGCGAGCAGGCCGTATTTGTTCTGCTCGCGCTGGGTTTTCGAGTAGTCCAGCCAGGCCTGCAGGCTGTCCAGCGGCTTGTCGATCAGGTCCTTGTTGTAGATAAGCACCAGGGTTTCCACTGCTTTCGGGATCCCGTACAGCGCGTTGTCCATGCGGAAGGCATTGATGGAGGCTGGCGTAAAGGCATCCTGTTTCGCCTGATCGACACTGAGCGGCGAGAGTAGTCCCTGAACCACGGCGCCGCCGAGCTGGTCATTCGGGATCACCAGCACGTCCGGCCCAATGCCCGCCGGGCCGTCGAGGCGCAGCTTTTCCAGCTGCTGGGCATAAGGCATCTCCTGGAGATTGACCTTCACGTTGTACTGCTTTTCAAAATCGCTAACCGCGGTTTTGATGCCGGCGGATTTTTTAATGTCTTCCCAGACGTTGAGCTGCCCGGCGGCGTGCGCCTGCAGGCTGGTGAGTTGCCCCGCCGCCAGGGTGGTAAGGATCAGTGCAGCAAGCGTGTTCTTTTTCATTATCAACCTCATGTGAAGGTATAACAATTTAATGGTTTTTATTGGGCTTATCTCTGCCAGTCAGAAAAATAAATCACTTCAAACTGCCGAGTTATATGAGAAAAAGGTTCCGGATCTCTTTTGTTAT
Source organism: Klebsiella sp. PK18 (assembly GCF_057784655.1). Lineage (NCBI taxonomy): Bacteria > Pseudomonadati > Pseudomonadota > Gammaproteobacteria > Enterobacterales > Enterobacteriaceae > Klebsiella > Klebsiella sp. PK18. The sequence continues at coordinate 4,347,860 of NZ_CM173493.1, forward strand.
ACGCTACCCGTAGATTGCTGACAAAACTACCATAAGCTGCCAGTTGTGTGATCATCCTTGCAGAAATGAAACGCCGCTGTATGGCGCTAAAACTGCGGAAGTTATAGTCAGGGCATGATTTTACTGCTGTTGAACATCGCCACGCTGATTTGTTACACGTAATACAATTCATGCTACACACAGCGACAAACCAACGGCCAACAACAGCTACTCACTTCGGGGAATGTGGATGTCCAATATACGACTGAGGAATGTCACCAAAAGGTTCGGCAGCACGGTGACGCTGCACCAGGTCAATCTCGATATTGAAGATGGCGAGTTTGCCGTTTTCGTCGGTCCTTCCGGCTGTGGAAAATCGACGCTGCTGCGCATGATTGCCGGTCTGGAAGAGGTCAGCGAGGGTGAAGTGCTGATCGGCGATGAGGTGATGAATGATGTCGTGCCCGCCCGCCGCGGCGTGGCGATGGTCTTCCAGTCCTATGCGCTCTACCCGCACATGACGGTGGCAGAGAACATGGGCTACGGGTTGAAGGTGAATAAAGTGCCGAAAACGGAGATCCGTCGCCAGGTGGAAATGGTGGCTAAAACGCTGCAGCTCTCGCACCTGCTGGATCGTAAACCGAAGCAGCTCTCTGGCGGCCAGCGGCAGCGCGTGGCCATTGGCCGGGCGATCGTGCGTAATCCCCGGGTGTTTATGTTCGATGAGCCGCTCTCTAACCTCGATGCGGAGCTGCGCGTCGATATGCGCCTGCATATTGCCCGTCTGCACCAGGAGCTGAAGACCACCATGGTGTATGTCACCCACGATCAGGTAGAGGCGATGACGCTGGCCGATAAAATCGTGGTCATGAACTACGGGAAAGTCGAACAAATGGGTTCGCCGATGGCGCTGTATTACAATCCGGTCAACAAATTCGTCGCCGGCTTTATCGGCTCGCCGAAGATGAACTTTTTGCCGGCCATCGTCAGCGACTGGCAGCCGGAACGCTTAACGGTCACCCTCGCGCAGGACCATCAGTTGGTCCTCAATATCGCTACCCAGCCGCTGAAGCCCGGCGCCGCGGTGACGCTGGGGATCCGGCCAGAGCATCTCACGCCCGACGTCACTACCGGTACCGTGGTGGAGTTTCAATGTGAAGTGGTGGAGCGTCTGGGTAACAATACCTATCTGTTCGGCCAGTGCTACGGCCACGATAACGTCAAGGTCCTGCTGCCCGGCGACGTCCATTTCCGCCCGTGGCAGAAAATAAATCTGGCCTTCGATGAGCGCTTCTGCATGGTATTTGATGAGAATGACCTGCGTATCAGCGCTGATATCCCGGCGCCGGATGCGCACTAGCTAACATATTGCTGTCATCTGCGCCGCGTATGCTGCGACTGAATGCCGGAACACACCCTGCCCGGCATTCACACCCTCATTTTTATTCTGCTGCATCGGAATCATCCTTCTCTCCCGGCATCGCAGCCTCTCGCGATGCCGGTTTTTTCGCGACCGCAGCTCACTTCTCTCGCTGCGCCTGATTTATCTTTCGCATATACTGATGACACCCGGCGAACGATAAGGACACAGGCATGAGGACCCGGCATCTGGTGGCGCTGTTTACAGGGGTGCTGATACTGGCCATCATCCTGCCCATCTCACTCAGCATCTGGCAGGCAGCGCGGCAGGCCAAGCTGCAGTTCTATCGTGAACTGGATGACTATTCCAACCGTATCGTCGTCCGCACGCTGCAGGTTGCCGATCAGGCCAGGGAAGCGCTACGTGAGGCCGACTCACACACCGCCGCCTCCTGTAGCCCTGAGCACCTGCTCACGCTCCGCCGCATCGCCTATACCCATCGCTACATTCAGGAAGTGCTCTGGCTGCGTGATTCCGTGCCGCAATGTTCCTCCCTGGAAGACCATAGCGTCGCGGTCACCTTTCCCCCGCCGGATCACATTGCCCCTGACGGCTATCGCACCTGGCTGACCTCAATAAACGATCTCGGCCTTAATCACCAGATGACGGCCATGGGCAGTCAACAGCATATGGTGATGATCGATCCCATCTCTTTTATCGATGTGGTTCCTGCCAGCGAGGAGAAGATCCATACCATGCTGTTTGGTTTGGATCACCTGAAAATGGTGATCAGCAGCCAACCGCTGCCGGATACGGTCTGGCAGCGTATTAAAGATCCACATATTAATATGCTGACGCTGGATAACACGGTCTATCGGATCCAGCGCATTCCCGAGCTGGGCTCCGGCATCGTGACCTGGTCGTCGACGCTGCCGCTGCAGCAGCGTATTCGCCAGCAGCTAATCTTCTGGCTCCCTGTCGGCATCTTCACCAGCCTGATTGCTACCTGGCTGCTGCTGCGCCTGCTGAGACACCTGCGATCACCACGCAACAGTATGCTGGACGCCCTCAACTCCGAAGCGATTCAGGTTTACTATCAGCCGATAATCTCGTTGCAGGATGGGAAAATCGCCGGGGCCGAGGCGCTGGCCCGCTGGCAGCAACCCGACGGCACCTTTTTATCGCCGGATATTTTTATTCCTCTGGCCGAGCAGACCGGGCTGATTACGCAGTTGACGGAAGATATCGTCAGGAAAATTTTTACCGATCTCGGTCCCTGGCTGCGGCAGCGGCCGGAAGTGCACATCTCCATCAACCTGTCGGTAGATGATTTACGCTCGCCCACCCTGCCGACGTTGTTACACGATCAGCTGCAGCACTGGGGGATCGCCGCCGAACAGATCATCCTTGAAATCACCGAGCGCGGGTTTGTCGACCCGGAGACCACCATGCCGGTGATCGCTCACTACCGTCAGGCCGGGCATCGTATCTCGATTGATGACTTTGGCACCGGCTACTCCAGCCTGAGCTATCTGCAGAAACTGGACGTCGATACGCTGAAAATCGATAAATCTTTTGTCGATACCCTCGAGTACCGGCCGCTGACGCCGCACATTATTGAAATGGCCAAAGCGCTCAATCTGGCCACCGTCGCCGAAGGGGTGGAAACCGAAAGCCAGCGCGACTGGCTACGACAGCATGGCGTCCAGTACGCCCAGGGATGGCTGTACAGCAAGGCGCTGCCAAAAGAGCAGTTTATTCTGTGGGCAGAAAATAACCTCCATGTGCATTAAGCAACAGGAGCAATAAGCAGAATGCCAGCGGGTGTGGCCACTTCGCCGCCCGCGCCTGGGCGCTACTTCAGATAAGATTTGATCACCTGCATCACCGTCTCCAGATCCGCTTCACGCTGTGTCTCTTCAGGCTCTTTCACCACATGGTCGGTCAGATGCCCCTGAATAACCTGCAGCATCATACCGTTGACCGCGCCGCGAATCGCCGCCAGCTGCTGGAGTACCTCAGCGCACTCATGCTCGCGATTGAGCATTTTCTCTAACGCGGAACTCTGCCCCTGAATTTTTTTCAGTCGGGTCAGTAACATTTTTTTGTGTCGAACTGTATGTGACATTGCACGATCCACCGTTTCATTCTGTCCGTGATTACCGACCTTCATCATCAGTAACGCCTGCCAGCATAGCATGATCCCTTTTGTCAGCCGCTTTTTCTACTGGGGGGTAGTATTTTACTACTGGGGGGGAGTAGGATAAACGCACTTTTGGCAAGGATCCCGATATGAACGATTTCACTTCCCTTCTGCAGCAAGGTAATGCCTGGCTGTTTATTCCCAGCGCGATACTGCTCGGTGCCCTGCACGGCCTTGAACCGGGCCATTCAAAAACCATGATGGCCGCCTTTATCGTGGCGGTACGGGGAACGTTAAAACAGGCGGTGCTGCTGGGGCTGGCGGCGACGGTTTCCCATACGGCAGTCGTCTGGCTGATCGCCATGGCCGGCCTGTGGTTTGGCCGCGGCTGGAACGCGCAGACCTCCGAACCCTGGTTTCAACTGATCTCGGGGATAGCGATTGTACTGATTGCCTGCTGGATGCTCTGGCGCACCTGGCGCGAATCGCAGCCCCATACGCACCATGATCACCACCATGAACATGAGCACCACCACGAACATGATCATCACCACGAACATGATCATCACCACGAACATGATCACCACCATGAACATAATCACTACTATGAACATGCGTCCTCATCCGCCGCGCCGCTGGTGGCGGAGGAGTGGCAGGACGCGCATCAGCGGGCTCATGCTCAGGAGATCAACCGGCGCTTTGATGGCCGTCAGGTGACGACCGGGCAGATCGTACTGTTTGGCCTGACCGGCGGGCTGATCCCCTGTCCGGCGTCCATTACTGTGCTGCTTATCTGTTTACAGCTGAAGAAATTTTCGCTTGGCGCCACGCTGGTACTGGGCTTTAGCGTTGGGCTGGCGCTGACGCTGGTGGCTTCCGGTGCTATCGCCGCGCTGAGTCTTAAACAGGCCACCCGCCGCTGGCCCTGGCTTAATGATATCTCGCGCAAGGCGCCCTGGTTCTCAGGTTTACTGATTATCGTGGTGGGGATCTACATGATGGTTCACGGTCTGAGCGGCCTGTAAGCGTCGGCTCGCCCTCTTGCGGATAGAGAGGGCGAGTCGTTAATTCAGGAGACTATCTCCTGCGGAGTGCTGACCGCTTTGCGGCTGACGGGCTGGCGAAACCACGGCAGGCACAGCTGGATCAGCGGCCCAATCGACAGCGCGTAAATCACGGTGCCGACGCCAAACTTACCGCCCAGCAGCCAGCCAATCACCAGCACAGTCAACTCGATAGCCGTCCGGATGCCACGCAAAGACCAGCCGGTACGAGCGTGCAGACCAGTCATCAGGCCATCACGCGGCCCGGGGCCAAAGCCCGCGCCGATATACATCCCGGTGGCGATAGCATTCAGCACAATCGCCCCCACCAGCAGCACACTGCGAGCCACCAGCGACTCCAGCGGCGGCAGGACGGCCAGCGTGGCATCCGCCGCCAGCCCCAGCACGATAACGTTGCTCACCGTGCCGAGCCCCGGCATTTGCCGGATCGGGATCCACAGCAGCAGCACCGCCGCGCCGGTCAGGATAATCACCGTACCGAAACTGATACCCAGCTGTTTAGCCACCCCGAGATGGAAAACATCCCACGGATCGGCGCCAAGATTGGCATGCACGAAGAGCGCCGTGGACACGCCATAAAGTACCAGGCCGATATATAACTGCAGCAGGCGACGAAGCATATTTTTTCCTCTACATCATTGCGAATGCCCTTATCATCAGCAAAAATGGACTGATAATTAATGGCCAGTTTTGGAAAAGTGGATCGCTATGTCAACCCGACGCTTTGGAACACAATCGCTGGTACGCCTGCTCGGCAACTGGCAGGAGTCCACTTCACGCACGCCGCTATGGCGTCAGCTAGCGGAAGCGCTCCGCCTGCTGATCCTCGACGGTCGCCTGACGCTGCAAACGCGCCTGCCAGGCGAGCGCGAGCTGGCGGCGGCGCTGAACGTCAGCCGGACCACCATCGCCAGCGCGCTCGGCCAGTTACGGGAGGAGGGTTTTCTCTACAGCCGTCAGGGAAGCGGTTCGCGCATTGTCTTGCCAGAGCGTCCCGCCGACCTGCCGCCCCCCTCAGACATCCCCTCCTCGCTGAATCTCTCTACCGCCGCCCTCAGCGCCGGGCCGGAAGTCCATCAGGCCTTCCAGCATGCCATGACGCTGCTGCCGCCCTACCTGGGCCAGACCGGCTACGATCAACAAGGGCTGCCGGTACTGCGGGAGGCGATTGCCCGTCGCTACAGCGAACGCGGTCTGCCGACGCGGCCCGATGAAGTGATGGTGGTCAACGGCGCCCTCAGCGCCTTCGCATTGATCCTCCGCCTGTTTACCGGCCCGGGTGACCGGGTGGTCATCGATGCCCCCACCTATCCGATGGCGATTAGCGCCATTCAGGGCGCCTCCTGCCGCCCGGTCGGCGTCGCGCTTCCACAGCAAGGATGGGACTGTGATGGACTCGCGGCGACTATTGCGCAGACCGCGCCGCGTCTGGCGTGGCTGATGCCGGATTTTCACAATCCCACCGGGCGCTGTATGGATGCTCCCACCCGCCAGCGGGTCGCGGATATCGCCGCCAGGACGCGGACGACGCTGGTGATCGACGAGACCATGGTTGATCTCTGGTATAACGCGCCACCGCCCCCGCCGCTGGCCTGCTTTAATCCCGATGCTGCGGTGATCACCATTGGCTCAGCCGGGAAAAGTTTCTGGGGGGGACTGCGCATCGGCTGGATCCGCGCCAGTACGCGAACCATCGCCTCCCTTATTCAGGCTCGCGATTCCCTGGATTTGGGTACGCCTCTGCTGGAGCAACTGGCCTGCAGCTGGCTGCTGGCCAATGCCGCCACGCTGCTACCGCCGCGGCGGGAAATGCTGAAGGCGCGCCGGGACATGTGCGAAACGTTAATGGCGGAGTATTTTCCCCGCTGGCGCTTTACGCCGCCGGAAGGTGGGCTCTCTTTTTGGGTGGAACTCCCTGACATGCTGGCCACGCTGTTCTCTGCGCGCGCGGAAAGTCAGGGGATCCATATCGGCACCGGCACGCGCTTTGGTCTTGAGGGAGCCTTTGATCGCTATTTGCGTCTGCCATTTACACTGCCAGACGAAGCATTGCGCCAGGCCTTCTCCACGCTACAACCGCTGTGGCAAAGCCTTGCAGAACAGAAGGAAAATACGCGTTTGCGGAAAATAATATAAGAAAATATCGACGGGCTGGCATCAGCCCGTCAAATGACCATCATCCATGAGGTATATGAGATGTTTTTATAAAATTGCCTGAGTATCCTGCCCTCTGGTTATGGCATCCCAGTGACAGAAATAAGGCAATTTCATTAATGCTGACGCGGAATAGGAAACCCTTTCAGGGAAATAATAAAGCCATCTTCATCTTTTTTAATTTTAGCGCCGGTGTCACACCAGTCGGAGGCAATGCGAAAGAACTCATCACTACCGATATTCCAGTTCAGGCGCACGTGTTTTACGTATCCTGAGCGCAACATATCGCAGGCTTCGCTATAGTTGCTGGCTGTAGAGAATTGTTGTTTCATTTTTTCTTCTTCAGAAGTTTTCTTAATGCTTTGATTTCTTTAGGGGTTAATGGGGTCGCTTCCTCTTCGGTATGCTGGCTGTCAATGTCCTCTTCCGTCACCCCCGCCTCACCTGCTGATTCCTCCAGCTGAAAAGCCAGCTGCAGCAGCTTTTCCGTTGCCGTTCCCAGGTTCTCGTTATTCACTTCCGCATAATGACGCAGCTTCTCTTTTAACTCGGCGTCAATTTTTACATTCAAAACCACTGTGGTCATAGCTACGCTTCCCGTGCAATAAAATCATCATAATTAATACACGAAGTTAACATGCTGATCCAGAGATATATTTTATAGCATGGCTCTGGCAACAAATTCCCATCAATAAGATGCCTTTTATTTATGACATGCAAATGACATTAATATTTCAGTAGCATTTCAGATTTATGACAAGTAAATATTATGGAATAAAAACGGGTTGTTTTAGCAACAAAAAATAATATGTGATCCGTATCAGATATTAATTATAGCAGGGATAAAGACCGGACAAATACAAGGGAGATATCAGGAGGGCGAAATGGGTGGGGGCCCTGCCAGCTACATCCCGGCACACACGTCGTCTGCTCTGGCTGCTTCCTTCCGGACCTGACCTGGTAAACAGAGTAGCGTTGCGGGAGAACCAACAGAGCCCCCATTGAGAGCGTTAGTTACCCAACGCGCTGGCGCATTATCCCTGCTGACCTGGTGAATTGCAAGCTCACCCCGATCGCCTGCTGGTTTATTGCACAATACGCCAATAAAACCAACAACTCACGGCCAGGCTGTGAGATTGGGAGCGCGCGCTCAGCACATTGCCGGGTTATCCACCATACTTAGCCCTCTTGCGTCACCTTTAATCATCAGCACCTTGTCTCGACGGTAATCGAATGACTGACTCATCACCACAGACCATCACTCTGCCTTTACCCGCTATTGAAGGGATGACCATCGCCTTTCATGGCGTGAACTATCTGCGCCCGGAAAAAATGCTCGACTTCGCGACCATCAGCCAGACCCCCGTGCGGGCGGTCACGCCGCTGGCGCTGCTCTATTCCACCGTCGGCGTGCTGCGCCAGGTGGAACTGCGCAAACTGCCCGTCTACATCAGCGGCCGGGTGGTGTACCCCATTTCGTCGCTGACCATGCCAGGCCTGCGCGCGAAACTGATCATTAACGCCACTTCGCAGCGGTTGAAATTTCTCGAGAGCCTCATCGCCAGTTCACCGTCTGACAATGTCCATGGCATGCAGATCCTCGGCCTGGCCCTAACCTTCACTGTCGAACAACCCGCCTGAACCGAGGCAGGCTGTACAGCCTGCGCCTCAGCGCTTATGCTGGCGTTTTCCGGTTAACAGGGCTGAACATGGATCCGCACGACACATTCCCCCAACGCGTCTGGCATATCGTGGCGTCGATACCGGAAGGCTATGTCGCCACCTACGGCGATGTCGCCCGCCTGGCCGGTTCACCGCGCGCCGCGCGCCAGGTAGGTGGCGTACTGAAGCGCCTGCCGGAAGGGTCAACCCTGCCCTGGCATCGGGTGGTCAATCGCCATGGCGATATCTCCCTCACCGGGCCCGATCTTCAGCGACAGCGCCAGGCGTTGCTGGCCGAAGGGGTTCAGGTCTCCGGCAGCGGCCATATCGATCTCCAGCATTATCGCTGGGTTTACTGAAGACAAAAAAAAGCCCCCGTCAGGGGGCTCGGCGAGCTTATTGCGCAACGGGGACGGCGGTCTGCGTGACCGGAACCAGCGTCAGGTCGGCATGCGTCCCACCCTGGTTTATCACCGTCTGCACGGTATCGGTAATGAACATTAGCTGGCCGTTCACCGCGATCGCGGCACTCAGCAGAATACGGGCGTTCGGCTGAATGTCTGCCGGATTGTAAGGCAGGGCAAAGTTAAATGGCGCCTGTTTGCCTTCGGTACGCACCGCTTTTTGCGACAACACGCGGGCTGGCGCATCTGCCAGAGAAGCATCCGACAGGGTCACCGTCAGTACCGCATCCGGCGGTAAAGCGATTCTCTGGCGGATATTAATCGTCCCCGTAACGCTCGGCTGCTGCTGTGCCACGCTCAGCGTCGCGATGCCATAAGGGTCGGGCGCGGCTGCCTGAGTCGAAGAACTGGTAGAGTGGTGATTAGCACAGGCGGTTAGCGTCGCGGCGACGGCTAAGGCACTAAACATATAGGCAAATTTCATGATGTTCTCCTTATCATCCCTTAATACCCAGGAGGATGTTCCGCCGCTTCGCCGGCAGGAACTTTCGTGTCGTCAATAAGTGTGGCACAGATCTCAGATTTGTTCCTGTTACCCCCTCGTTATTCAGATTATTACACCCATCGGACCACTTGCGATTCCAGGTTATACTTTGCCACATCACGCGCACCGCGCTGCGCCGCTATCATTAATTGAGGATAAGTATGAGTCAGGCACTCTCTAACCTGCTGGCATTATTAGATCTGGAAAAAATTGAGGAAGGGTTATTCCGCGGACAGAGCGAAGACCTGGGATTGCGCCAGGTTTTTGGCGGCCAGGTGGTGGGCCAGGCGCTGTATGCGGCAAAAGAGACCGTGCCCGTTGAACGTCTGGTACATTCGTTTCACAGCTACTTTCTGCGCCCGGGCGACAGCCAGAAACCGATCGTCTACGATGTGGAAGTACTGCGCGACGGCAACAGCTTTAGCGCCCGGCGAGTGGCCGCCATTCAGAACGGGAAGCCGATCTTCTATATGACCGCCTCATTCCAGGCGCCAGAGCACGGCTATGAGCATCAGAAAGCGATGCCGCCGGCCCCCTCTCCTGACGGCCTGCACTCGGAAACCGATATCGCCCGCAAGCTGGCACACCTTCTGCCGCCGCAGGTAAAAGATAAATTCCTCTGTGATAAACCGCTGGAGATCCGCCCGGTCGAATTTCATAACCCGATGAAAGGCCATATTGCTGAACCGGTGCGCCAGGTGTGGCTGCGCGCCAATGGCGCCGTTCCCGACGATCTGCGCATTCATCAATATCTGCTGGGCTATGCCTCGGACTTTAATTTCCTGCCGGTGGCGCTGCAGCCGCACGGCGTCGGCTTCCTTGAGCCTGGCATGCAGGTCGCCACTATCGACCACTCAATGTGGTTCCATCGGCCGTTTAATATCAATGAATGGCTATTATACAGCGTTGAAAGCACCTCGGCCTCCAGCGCCCGTGGCTTCGTCCGCGGCGAGTTCTACACTCAGGATGGAACGCTGGTGGCTTCAACGGTCCAGGAAGGGGTGATGCGTAACCGCAACGCATAAAAAAAGCCTCCCGAACGGGAGGCTTTTTGCTACAGGGAGAAGGGTTTTCTATCAGGCGTTGTAGGCGTTTTCGCCATGGCTGTTGACGTCCAGTCCTTCGCGTTCCTGCTCTTCTGGTACGCGCAGCCCCACGGTCATGTCCGCCACTTTGTAGCCAATGAAAGCGACAACGCCCGACCAGACGATGGTAATCGCGATACTCTCGAGTTGCACCAGCAGCTGATGGCCCATGGTGACGCCTTCTGCATAACCCACGCCGCCCAGAGAGGTGGCCGCGAAGATACCGGTCAGGATACAGCCGACGATGCCGCAGACGCCGTGGACGCCGAAGACGTCGCAAGGGTCATCAACCCGCAGCCAGCGTTTCAGCGCCGTTACGCCCCAGATGCCCGCCAGACCAGATGCGATACCCACAATCAACGCCCCACCGACACCGATATACCCACAGGCTGGTGTGACGCCAACCAGACCGGCAATCGCCCCGGAGCAGGCGCCCAGCAGTGAAGGTTTGCCGCGCAGAGCCCATTCGCCAAAGGTCCAGGCCAGGATGGCTGCCGCTGTGGCGACGACGGTGTTGACGAAAGCCAGTGCGGCAATTTCGTTCGCTGCGCTGGCGGAGCCGGCGTTGAAGCCGAACCAGCCCACGTAGAGGATGGCGGTTCCGGTGAACACCATCGGCAGATTGTGTGGTTTGAACGCTTCTTTGCCGAAGCCCACACGTTTGCCCATCATGTACGCACCCACCAGCCCGGCAACCGCGGCGTTGATGTGTACAACGGTGCCGCCCGCGAAGTCCAGCGCGCCGTGGGTCGCCAGCAGACCGCCGCCCCAGACCATGTGCGCAATCGGAACATAAGAGAGCGTCATCCACACCACCACGAAAATCAGCACGGCGGAGAAACGAATACGCTCAGCCAGCGCCCCCACGATCAGCCCGACGGTGATACAGGCGAACGAGCCCTGGAAGGCCACGTGGATGTACTGATAGAAGGTGCCCATCAGCGCTTTCAGTTCAATATTTTTCAGCATCACCCAGTCAAAGCTACCGAAGAAGCTGCCGCCGGTGCCGAATGCCAGGGTATAGCCATAAATCACCCACAGTACGCAGACCAGGCCAAAGGTCACAATCACCTGAGTCAGCATGGAAAGGACGTTTTTGCCGCGGATCAGGCCGCCGTAAAACAGCGCGATCCCCGGGATGGTCATAAACAGAACCAGCGCGGTGCAAATCATCATAAACGCGTTATCGGCTTTGTCCGCCACTGCGGGCGCGGCCATTGCCAGTCCCGGAAGAAGGGCTAATGCCCCCAGACCCGATTTCATTGTTGCCATTTTCATTGTTTCGTTCCCCATCACTGTGTGGTCTGGAAATTACAGTGCCGCTTCGTCAGCTTCGCCGGTACGGATGCGAATGACGCGCTGCAATTCAGCGACAAAAATTTTGCCGTCGCCAATTTTTCCGGTGTAAGCCGCTTTGCTGATCACATCGATGACTTCATCCAGCTGATCGTCGGCAATCGCCACATCAATCTTCACTTTTGGCAGAAAGTTGACGCTATACTCGGCGCCGCGGTAGAGCTCCGCATGACCTTTCTGACGGCCAAAGCCCTTGACTTCAGTGACCGTCAGGCCCTGAATGCCGATGGAAGACAAGGCTTCACGCACGTCTTCCAGTTTGAATGGTTTGATTACCACGGTAACCAGCTTCATAAGTCCCCTCCAGGCAGTATTCGGTAATGGCCGCAGCTAACACGATGGATATAAAGCAAGGGCTATGCCAGAAATGAAAAAAGGCCGCAGAGCGGCCCTTTGATGGTAAAAAACAGGGGACAGGTCAGACAATTGCCTGCTGAAACGCGTTTGCAGCGCAAAAATGCACCACAACAGTGCATTTAATGTAACGTTTTTGCACCACGGCAGGCCACGCTTTCTTCGCTGCCTGCTGGTGGTGCATCAGGCGCTGAGCGACTCTTCCCGGGCGCTGGCCGCCAGCTCTTCGCCAGCCAGCTGCAGCTGATACATCTGCCAGTAACGACCCTTCGCCGCCAGCAGCTGCTGATGGGTGCCCCGCTCGACAGCCTGACCGCGATGCAGCACCAGGATGGTATCGGCCTCAACGATGGTTGACAGTCGATGGGCGATAACCACGAGGGTGGTATGCTGGCGGACTTTCGCCAGCGCCTGCTGGATCGCCTGCTCGGTGCCGGAGTCGATGTTTGCCGTCGCCTCATCCAGAATCAATACCTGCGGGGTCTCCACCAGCACGCGCGCCAGCGCCAACAGCTGTTTCTGCCCAACGGAGAGGTTATTGCCCTGCTCGCCCAGCTGAGTGTACAGGCCATCGCTCATGCTGCGCGCCACCTCCGCCAGTTGCACCGCCTCCAGCGCTTCCCAGACCTGCGTCTCACTGATATCCCGACCCAGCGCGACGTTGGCGTAGAAGGTATCCGCCAGCACCACCGGATCCTGTTGCACCATCGCGATGCCCCGACGCAACGCGCTGTGGCTGAGGGAAGCAAGCGGCCGGCCATCGATGCGGATCTCCCCGTGGGTTAACGGGTAATAGCCCATCATCAGACTCGCGAGAGTACTCTTCCCGCTGCCGGTATGCCCGACCAGCGCCACGAAGCTGCGGGAGGGAATATCCAGACTGATATCCTGCAGGACCAGTCGATCCCCCCGGTAGGCAAAGGAGAGATGGTCAATTTCCACCCGGCCGCTGCTCAGCGGCGCGTCATCCGAGCCCCACGCCTGGCGCGGGCGATCCATCAACTCAAAAACGCGTTCGCCGGCGACCACCGCCTGTTGCAGCATCGACTGCTGGGTGGTCAGCTCAATAAGCGGCTCGTTAAGGCGTCCGAGATAGCTGATAAACGCGTACAGGACCCCGACCTCGATCGTGCCCACCGCGCTAAAGCCAAACAGCATCAGCAGCCCGCACAGCACCAGCGAGGAAAAAAGGCTCAGCAGCGGGCGCAGCAGAAAACCGTCGAGGCGCAACGTCTGCATCCGCGCCAGATAGTGGGCATAGCTGGCCTCGCGCATCCGTTCGCCAAAGCGCGCCTGCTGGCGGAACTGCTGGATCACCCCCATGCCGTTGATCACTTCGTTGAAACCATCGTTGATATCAGCAAGCCAGGCGCGCACCCGGCGCACGATCGGCGTGCTATAGCGCTGATAGATGATCATCACGATCAGCACCGCCGGGAAGATCGCGATCGCCACCAGCGCCATCCGCCAGTCGAGGCTAAACATCGCCACCAGCATCGCGCCGATCAGCGCCGCGCTGCGCAGCACCGTCGCCACCACCGTCACGTACAGATCGCGAATGACTTCCGTATCGTTGGTCACCCGCGAGATAAGCTGCCCAACCGGCTGGGTATCAAACTCGCTGAGCGGCTGATGCAGGGCGGCATCCATTACATCGCTACGCAACTGCTGGACGACGCCGACCGCGGCGCGGTTAAACAGCAGCGACTGGTTATAGTGCAGTAATGCCGCCAGCAACTGCAGGCCGATATAGGCTACCGCCAGGCCTGCCACCAGCTTCAGCGGGAGTGTATGCTTCGCCACCATATTATCGATGAAATAGCTGATGAGCAGCGGGCCGCTCACTTCCGCCGCCGCCGCGATCCACATCATCCCCACCGCAATGGCCAGCGGCTTACGCCAGGGAGAACCATAGGCCAGCAGGCGTTTAAGCGTCGGCCAGAGTTCGGTAAAGCTACGCATCCAGGGCCTCCTCTTGCGCCTGCGGAACCTCGTCAAGCGCGGCCTCCAGCTGCTGGTAACGATACATGTCGCGGTACCAGCCTGGCTGCACGGCCAGCGCCTCATGGCGGCCACGCTGGGCAATATGCCCATGCTGCAACACCAGAATTTCACTGGCCTCGGTCAGCGCCGACAGCCGGTGGGCGCTGATAATCACCGTCCGCCCCTCCCCCCACTGGCGCAAGTTGTGCAGGATCTGGTGCTCCGTACGGCCATCTACCGCCGACAAAGCATCATCAAGGATCAAAATTTCAGCCTCCAGCAGCAGAGCGCGGGCAATCGAGATGCGCTGTTTCTGGCCGCCGGAGAGCATCACGCCGCGCTCGCCCACCTCGGTATCGTACCCCTGGGGCAGGCGCAGAATGTCGTCATGCACGCTGGCCAGCCGTGCCACGCGTTCAATCTGCGCCGGTGTCGCATCCGGTTTGCCCAGCGCGATATTATTGGCGACGGTGTCGGAGAATAAAAATGGCGTCTGATTGACCACCGCCAGCCGGGCGCGCCAGCTGTCGAGCTGCAGACGCGGCAGCGGCAGATCGTGAAAGCGGATCTCGCCGCTGGTGACGTCAAAATGACGTTGCAGCAGCGCCAGAATGGTACTTTTACCGGCGCCCGTCGGCCCGCAGATACCCAGCATTTGCCCCGGCTGGAGGGTAAAATTAACCTGCTCCAGCGAAGGTTTACTCGCCTGCGGATAGATGAAGTTGCGGATGGCAACCTGCAGGACACCGCGGCCTGCCGGCACTGCTTCAGTACCGTCGTCCACCGCCGGCGCCTCTTCAAGCATTGTGCGGATACGGCCATAGGCCGCGCTACCGCGCTCAACAATGTTAAACATCCACGCCAGCGCCAGCATCGGCCAGATCATCAGGCCAAGATACATCACAAAGCTGGTCAGCTGGCCCAGCGTCAGGCTGCCGTGGATCACCATCCAGCTGCCGCCGCCGATAGCCAGCAGGTTAGCGGCCCCAATGGCGATATAGATGGTGGGGTCGAAACGCGCGTCAATGCGTGCCACGCGCATATTTTTCGCGCCGGTATCGGCGGCATCGGCGGCAAACTGCGCCGACTGGCGATCCTCCAGCCCAAAAGCCTTAATCATGCGGATGCTGGTCAGGCTCTCCTGTGTGCGATCGTTAAGGCTGGAAAAGGCCGCCTGGGCCACGCGAAAACGTTCGTGAAGCGCATCGCCGTTGCGTTTAATCGCCAGCGCCATCAGCGGCATCGGCAACAGCGCCAGCAGGGTGAGCTGCCAGCTAATCTGCGTCGACATCACAATCAATACCGCACAGCCCATCACCATCGAATCCACCAGGGTTAACACCCCTTCACCGGCGGCAAATACCACCCGGTCAACATCGTTGGTGGCGCGGGCGATCAGATCGCCAGTGCGATGGCGCAAATAGAATGCCGGATGCTGGCGGCTCAGTTGCCGGTAAAAATCTTCCCGCAGTTCGACCGCCAGCTGGTAAGAGGCGCCGAACAGCAGCACGCGCCAGACATAGCGCAGCAGGTAGACCATTACCGCGACCAGCACCAGCGCGCCGATCCACATCCACACCTTCTCTGCGGTGTAATGTTGTTGCGTCACGCCGTCCACCACAATGCCCACCACCTTCGGCGGAATAAGCTGCAGGACGGCAATAATGGCCAGCAGGGCAATCGCGCCAAGATAGCGGCGCCACTCCCGGCGGAAGTACCAGCTGAGTTGAGCAAATAATCGCAAGCAGTAAGATCCTGATTTGTAATGGGTTACGGCGCAATACCGTTATTCGACAGGCAAGGCGGTGGTATATTTTATCTGTTCCATGGCAAAACTCGAAGTGACATCCGACAGCCCCGGCACGCTGTTCACTAAACGTTTATAAAAATCGTCATAGCGTTTCATATCGGCCACCTGCACCCGCAGCAGGTAATCATACTCTCCTGCCATCCGCCAGAAGCCGAGCACCTCCGCCATCTGCGTCACTTCGCTCACAAAATGGCCATACCAGTCGCTGCTGTGATGCTGAGTCTTGATCAGGACAAACGCCGTCAGGCCCAGCCCCACCTTTTCGGCATCCAGTAAGGCGACGCGCCCGCGCAAAATACCTTCATCTTCGAGCCGTTTCAGGCGCTTCCAGCAGGGCGTGGTGGTCAGATTAACGGCATCGGCCAGCGCCTGCAAAGAGAGGGTGCAATCTTCCTGCAGCAGCGCCAGCAGCTTACGGTCAATTTTATCTAGCATAGGGCATCCGAAGAGAAAATTTTGCTCTCATAATGGTAATCCAAAGGCTAAATGGCAACAATTTTTCCTGCGCTTTCCGCTAAGCTAGGCACAAAATGACAAACAGGAAATCACGATGAATAGCGCCTGGGTTAAACATGCCATTAGCGAAATCAACGCCGACTATCAGCGCTCCGCCGACACGCACCTGATCCGTCTGGCGCTGCCCGCTTTTCCGGGCATCCACCTGTATCTGAAAGATGAAAGCACCCACCCCACCGGCAGCCTTAAACATCGCCTGGCGCGGTCGCTGTTTCTCTATGGCCTGTGCAACGGCTGGATCAAAGAAGGTACGCCGATTATTGAATTCTCCTCGGGTTCAACCGCCGTTTCGGAGGCCTACTTCGCCCGCCTGCTGGGGCTGCCGTTTATCGCCGTGATGCCTTCCTGCACCGCCAAACGTAAAATCGAACAGATCGAGTTTTACGGCGGACGCTGCCATTTTGTGCAGAGCGCCTGCGAAATCTACGATGCTTCCGAAACGCTGGCCCGCGAGCTGAACGGCCATTATATGGATCAATTCACCTTTGCCGAGCGGGCCACCGACTGGCGCGGCAATAACAATATCGCCGACAGTATTTTCCGTCAGATGAGCCATGAACCGCACCCGCAGCCGTCATGGATCGTCATGAGCGCCGGCACCGGCGGCACCTCGGCAACCATTGGCCGCTATATTCGCAGCCAGGGCCATGAGACGCAGCTGATGGTCGTTGATCCGCAGAATTCGGTCTTCCTCGAATACTGGCAGACCCGCGACGCCACCCTGCGCAGCCCGGTCGGCAGCAAAATTGAAGGCATCGGCCGCCCACGCGTCGAACCGTCATTTATTCCCGACGTCGTCGACGAGATGCTGCGCGTACCGGATGCGGCGAGCGTGGCCACCGCCCTGTGGCTGGAAACACAGCTTGGGCGCAAGGTCGGCGCTTCTACCGGCACCAATATGTGGGGCGTATTGCAGCTGGCCGCGCGGATGCGCGAGGAAGGGCGAACGGGTTCCATCGTCACGCTGTTGTGCGACAGCGGTGAGCGCTACCTGGAAACCTATTACAACCCGCAGTGGGTGGCCGCCAATATCGGCGATATCGCGCCCTGGCAGGCGGAGATCGCCGCGCTGGTCGGCAGGCGATAAAAAAAGCCAGATAGAAAACTATCTGGCTTGCCGGAAGGGTCTCTCTATTCGGGGGAATAAGGAAGATCAGGATTATCCAGCCAATGCGTTAAAAAGTGGGAGACCGCCTGATGCCGGCAGTCTCCGATAACCGGAAGATGCGGCAGCTCGGCTTTCAGCTGCGGCATCGCGTTGCCCATGATAAAACCCCGCCCAACGCTGCCCAGCATCTCGCGGTCATTCATCGCATCGCCAAACGCCATGCACTCCTGCAGGGTGAAGCCTAAGTGCTGGCTGAGCACCGCCAGCGCCGCACCTTTATTACACCCGACCGGCAGCACTTCCAGACAGTCCATCGCCGAGAAGCAGAGAAACGCGCGATCGCCCAGCGTCTCATTCAGTTGGATCCGCAGGCGGCGGAGATCGTCATGATCGCCGCAAAAACAGATCTTGGTGACATGCTGCGCCGACATGCGTTTCGGATCGCACAGTTGATAGTGAAAGCCGCTGAAGACATGCGCTTGCAACAATTCAGGCCTTGCCTGACCGGTGAACCAGCCGCCATCGTTAAACACATGCATGCTGGCCTGAGTATCCCATTTGCTGTGCAGCACCGTTTCCGCCGCCTCGGGAGCGAGATCCTGGCGATAAAGCTCCTCCCCTTCCAGCGAATGGATGCGCGTCCCGTTGCCGGTGATCAGAAATGCGTCCAGGGAAAATTCGCCAATCACATGGTGCATCTCCAGCACATGGCGACCGGTAGCGAACGTCAGGGTGATATTACGTTCCCGCAGCCGTTTCAGCGCGGTGAGCGTTTGCTCGCCGAGACGATGGTCCGGCATCAGCAGGGTGCCGTCCATATCAAATGCGGCCAGTTTTGCCATGGTGTATTCCCCGATGTGTGATGGGCTTCGCTTGTGTTGCAGTATCACCTGGGATATACGGAAGTAATAGTGAATAGATATTATTAATTGTTCCGGGTTTACAGCGGCCCGGTGGATGACGGCCCCCATGCGACTCTTACACCGTTTAAATCAATACCAGCGATTGTGGCAACCCTCAGCCGGGGCGCCGCAGCAGGTGACCGTCGGCGAACTGGCGGAGCGCTGTTTTTGTAGCGAACGCCACGTCCGCACTCTGCTGCGTCAGGCGCAGGAGGCGGGGTGGCTAAGCTGGCAGGCCAGCTCCGGGCGCGGCAAACGCGGACAGCTCTCATTTCACAAAACCCCGGAAAGTCTGCGCAACGAGATGATGGAGCAGGCGCTGAACAACGGTCAGCAGCAAAACGCGCTGGAGCTGGCGCAGCTGGCCCCGGTGGAGCTGAAAGCCCTGCTCCATCCCTTCCTCGGCGGTCAGTGGCAAAACAATACTCCGACGCTGCGTATTCCTTACTATCGCCCACTGGAGCCGCTGCGTCCTGGCTTTCTCCCCGGACGCGCCGAGCAGCATCTGGCCGGGCAGATCTATGCCGGGCTGACGCGCTTCGATGAAGGCGACAATATGCCGATCGGCGATCTGGCGCATCACTGGCAGGTCTCGCCGGACGGCCTGCGCTGGCATTTTTACATTCGCTCCACGCTGTACTGGCACAATGGCGATGCGGTGCAAACCGTACAGCTACGGCAGCGGTTACGGTTGCTGCTTGAGCTGCCCGCCTTACGGACCCTCTTCGCCAGCATCAGCCGTATCGATGTCACTCACGCCCAGTGTCTCACCATCACGCTGCATCGTCCTGACTACTGGCTACCGTTCCGTCTCGCCAGCTACTGCAGCGTGCTGGCGCATCCCGACGATCCGGCCATCGGCTGCGGGCCATTCCGCCTGAAGCGGTTTAGTCCGGAACTCGTCCGCCTGGAGAACCATCCCCGGTACCACCTGCAGCATCCGCTGATCCAGGCGGTGGAATACTGGATCACTCCTCAGCTCTTTGACCGCGATCTCGGCACCAGCTGCCGCCATCCGGTGCAGATCACCATCGGCGATCGCGAAGAGCTCCACAATCTGCGCCAGGTCAGCAACCGTATCAGCCTTGGCTTCTGCTATCTGACCCTGCGCCACAGCCCGCGTCTTAGTAAAACTCAGGCCCAGCGACTGGTGTCGATAATCCATCACTCGTCGCTGCTGGAAACGCTGCCGCTGGAGGAGGATCTGATTACGCCAAGCCATGAGGTGCTGCCGGGATGGTCCATCCCGCAGGGACCGGAAAACAACGCGGTGCCGCTGCCGGCCAGGCTCACCCTGCTCTATCATCTGCCGGTCGAGCTTCATGCGATGGCCGAGCAACTGAGGCAACGGCTGGCTCTGCTGGGCTGCGAACTGACGATCATTTTTCATGACGCCAAAAACTGGGAAGGCTGCCAGCATCTGGGGCAAGCCGACCTGATGATGGGCGACCGCCTGATCGGCGAAGCGCCGGAGTACGCCCTGGAGCAGTGGCTGCGCTGCGATATGCTGTGGCCTAATTTGCTGACCGGGGCGCAATATGCCCATCTGCAGGCGACATTAGACGCCGTGCAGTCTCAGCCCGACGCCCGCAGCCGCAACGATGCGCTGCGCAACGTGTTCAACAGTCTGATGGAAGACGCCATCATGACGCCGCTGTTCAAGTATAACTATCGGATCAGCGCGCCGCCGGGGGTTAATGGCCTGCGCCTCAACGCCCGGGGCTGGTTTGACTTCGCCAGCGCCTGGCTGCCGGCCTCGTTGACGTGAGAGAGCTGGTCGCCGCGCGCGTCTGGCGCTACCATAGCGCCTTTACTCATTTAGTCAGGAATTGCCATGAAACGCGCCGTAGTTGTCTTCAGCGGAGGACAAGATTCAACCACCTGTCTGGTGCAGGCTCTGCAACAGTATGATGAAGTGCATTGCGTCACTTTTGATTATGGCCAACGCCACCGCGCGGAAATCGACGTTGCGCGCGAACTCGCCCTGAAACTGGGCGCCGTCGCGCATAAAGTGCTGGACGTCACTCTGCTCAACGAACTGGCAGTCAGCAGCCTGACCCGCGATAACATTCCGGTACCGGACTATCAGCCTGATGCCGAAGGCATTCCCAACACCTTTGTCCCCGGGCGCAATATTCTGTTTTTAACCCTGACGGCAATCTACGCCTATCAGGTGAAAGCCGAAGCCATCATCACCGGCGTGTGCGAGACCGACTTCTCCGGCTACCCGGACTGTCGCGATGAGTTTGTCAAAGCGCTGCACCACGCCGTCAGCCTTGGGATGGCGAAAGACATTCGCTTTGAGACGCCGCTGATGTGGCTGAATAAAGCCGAGACCTGGGCGCTTGCCGACTTCTGGGGTCAGCTGGATCTGGTGCGCCAGGAAACCCTCACCTGCTACAACGGCATTAAGGGCGATGGCTGCGGCCAGTGCGCCGCCTGTAACCTGCGCGCAAACGGACTCAACCAGTATCTGGGGGACAAGGTCGGCGTAATGGCGGTGATGAAGCAAAAAACCGGACTGGGACAGGCATAGCCTCCGGGGCGCGATTTACCGGAGCTTTGACTCAAATTCCCCGGTAGCGCGACGCTTACCGGGGCTACGGGTTCATCACCTGCCGTGGGCCCGTCACTCGCACGTCGGTTGTCAGCGCAAGTTCATCTGGTCAAGTTTCTCACGCAACTCCCCTTCCAGCGGCAGCGCCTTCTGGGTCTTCAAATCGATACAGACAAAGGTAATCAGCGCATCGGCTACCACTTCGCCATTGGGGTTGAGGGTGACCACCTGACTAAGGGTGCCGCTTTTGCCGTTGAGTTGCTCCAGTTTGCTGCTCACTGTCAGCACATCGCCCAGCACCGCCGGACGACGGTAGTTAATATTGATATTCACCACCACGAAGGCGATGTTTTTCTCCATCATCCACTGAAACGCGGGGCTGTTTTCCAGGCCGTCCCAGCGGGCTTCCTCAAGGAACTCCAGGTAACGTGCGTTGTTCACATGCTGGTAGACGTCCAGATGATAGCCGCGAACTTTAATTTGTGTCTGCATAGCACTAATGCCTTTCTGTTATTGTTGTTTATGAGGTAAGAGGTCACACCACTTGATGCAACCTCTTTATCCTGGCAAAAAATCACCGCTGTGCAAGGTCTGGCATAAAATTTACAGCGTCAGATGGGCTAAATTGCGCTCCACCAGCGCGCTCCCCATTCCCGGAACCTGCTTCAGATCATCGAGGGTTTTGAACGGCCCGTACTCTTCGCGGTAGCTGACAATGGCCTGGGCTTTTTTCAACCCCACACCATTCAACGCCTGCGCCAGCTGTTCGGCGCTGGCGTGGTTAATGCTGACTTTTGTCGCCCCGTTGTCGGTGTCGCCGGGCACCGCTTCCGCCTTCGCCGAAGCGGTCGCCTGCACATTTTCTTTATTCACCGCCGCTTTACCGCTGGCGGGTGCCGCCAGCGCGCCCTGTACGCCTACCGCGAAAACCAGAACGCCCGCGGCCATCAGTGTTTTTATTCCATATTTCATGCTGATATCTCCTTGTGTGTAGACAGCAAGGTTACGATAGCGTCAGTGCGGATGGCCGACAAAAGGCAAATCACAGAAATGGAAAGGGCCGCGAAAGCGGCCCTTGAGGATTACATCATGTTGCTCATTTTTGCGAGACGACGCGAAATTACTGCTGCTGGTCGATGCTGTCGCCCAGCTTAATTTTCGCCGCCTTGCGCAGGTTGCTCATCAGTGCTTCGAAAGCGATTTGGGCGTTGTTCTGGGTAATCCCCTGAACCATGGCCTTCTTCTGCTCTTCCGGCATGTTGCCTGCTTTCACTTCATCCAGCGCCACCAGCACCACATCGCCTTGCATATTGCTGCCAACGCCGTAGACCGGTTTGCCCTGCTGCGGCAGCGGCAGAGTGAATGCCAGCTGGCTCAGCGGATCCTGGCCGGTACGGGAAAGCGTCTGCGGCGCGCCAAAGCTCAGGCCAGCCGCCTTCATCGCTTCATCGCCTTTGCCGTCTTTCAGCGCCGCCAGCAGCTTGTCGGCGTCCAGTTTCGCCTGCTGTTCCGCTTTATTGTGCTTAACGATATCGCTAACCTGCGCCTTCACTTCAGCCAGCGGCTTCACCGCCTCGGCTTTGTGCTCGCTGATGCGCAGAACAAATGCGCGATCGCCGTCAACGGTAATGATGTCGGAGTTGCTGCCCGGCGCGCCGTTCTCACCCACCAGACCGCCGTTGAAGATAGCGTCAGCGACCGGTTTAAAGTTCAGCTCTTCCGGCAGGTTATCGCGGCCAAACCAGCCGGTTTCCACCACCTTCAGTCCGGCGACCTGCGCCGCGCCCGCCAGCGATTCATTATCGTTGCTGGCCGCATCGCTCACCTTCTGCTGCAGCGCGTAGTAAGCATCCAGCGCTTTTTCCTGCTTCACTTTCGCCGCAATGTCATTACGCACGTCAGCCAGCGGCTTCACCTGCGCCGGCTGGACGTCGTCCAGACGGGCCACCAGGAAGCCAACCGAGGATTTGATCACGCCAGACAGCTGGCCTTTCTCTTTCAGCCCGGCATCTTTCAGCTCTGGCACCGTAGAGGCCTCTTCCATCCACCCCATATCGCCGCCGTTGCGGGCAGAGATAATATCGGTCGATTTTTCTTTCGCCAGCGTGGCGAAATCTGCCCCTTTTTGCAGCTCGGCCAGCACCGCTTTCGCATCGGCTTCCGTTTTGGTCTGAATCACGCTGTAGCGGTTGCGCTGCGGCTGAGTGAACTGATCCTTATGCTGGTCGTACCATGACTGAATCTCTTCGTCAGAGGCGCTCTCCTGCATGCTGGCGGCATCCATTTTGATATAGCTGACGCGGAACTGCTCCGGCGCCATAAAACGGGCCTGATTCTGCTGCCAGAAAGCGTTGATTTCCTCATCGCTGACCGTCTGTTTTGCCGCCAGGGCATTCACGTTGATGGTCGCTTCGCGGACGACACGCTGCTGAGACACCAGCGCCGCCAGCTGATCGGACTCACCCGGCAGCATGAAGTCGGTACCCGCAATGGCGTTAATCAGCTGTTGGGTGGTCAGCTGGTTACGCAGCGCCTGAGCGTACTGATCGGTGGTCATCCCCATCTGGGCGACAATACCGCTGAAACGCTGGTTGTCGAACTTACCGTTCGTCTGGAAAGCCTGGGTCTGGAAGATCGCCTGCTTCACCTGCTCATCGCTGATGCTGAGGCCCAGCTCGCGGGCATACTGATCCAGAAGCGATTCATCGATCAGGCGGTTCAGCACCTGCTGGCGCATGGTTTTCATGTAGTTTTCGTTCGCCGCCAGCTCGGAGAACTGGTCGCCAAGCTGCTGCTGCATACGGTTACGTTCGCTGGCGACGGCATTTTCAAACTGCCCACGACCAATCTCCTGGCCATTCACTTTTGCGGCATAGTTTTTGCCACCGCCAATCAGGTAACCACTCACCCCGGTCAAAATGAACGAGACGATAATGATACCGAAAATAATCTTGAGCACGACGCTGTTGGCGGCCGTGCGTAGGTTGTCCATCATGGTGTAACAACGCTCCGCTGTAGATGACTTTAGCTCGCGCAGCATAGCACGTGATGGCCGCCGCGCGTGAGGACGTATTTTGACAAGAAAACAGGGTGATTGTCAGCCCACAAGTGGCGATAAACACACATAAAGTGGTCTGAAAAGGCAATAAAAAAGGCACATCTCACGATGCGCCCTTGTACTTCGTCACATTCCCTGACGGGAAAGCCGATCAGTTCACCGCGTCTTTCAGCGCTTTACCAGCACGGAAGCCCGGCACTTTTGCGGCAGCGATAGTAATTTCTTTACCTGTTTGTGGGTTGCGACCAGTACGGGCGGCACGTTCTTTAACAGCAAAGGTACCAAAACCTACCAGCGCAACGTCATCCCCAGCCTGCAGAGATTCAGTAACAGAAGCGATTAAAGCATCTAACGCACGTCCAGCTGCAGCTTTAGAAATGTCCGCACCCGCAGCAATTTTGTCAATCAGTTGAGATTTATTCACTGTTCTCTTCCTCTCTTTATAATTTATATCGCACCTGAGTCCTTCATAGTGCGACCGCGCAGCAGTTATATCAGGACTGTCATGCCCTTACAACAGCAGTTGTCGATGACCCCCCTGCCAGCGATCTAAGTTAGCTACACAAAAAAAGGCTGGCAAGTCCGAAATGACTTACCAGCCCTATTTTTATTAGCGCAATTTGCGCAGAATCACTATTTCGCGGTCACAACCTGCATGCCGAACGGTTCGTTCTGCAGCGCAAGTGTCAGAACTTCCTCGATTCGTTTCACCGGATGGATATCCAAATCGGCGATAACGTTATCTGGAATTTCTTCAAGGTCGCGTTTGTTCTCATCAGGAATCAGAACAGTCTTAATGCCGCCGCGATGCGCCGCCAGCAGTTTTTCCTTCAGACCGCCGATCGGCAGCACCTGACCACGCAGAGTGATTTCACCGGTCATCGCCACATCAGCGCGTACCGGGTTACCGGTCAGGCAGGAGACCAGCGCCGTGCACATGGCGATACCCGCGCTAGGACCATCCTTCGGCGTCGCCCCTTCCGGAACGTGGACGTGAATATCACGCTTCTCGTAGAAGTCGGCGTTAATGCCCAGTTTGTCCGCCCGCGAACGCACCACGGTCAGCGCAGCCTGAATCGATTCCTGCATGACCTCACCCAGCGAACCGGTGTAGGTCAGCTTGCCTTTGCCTGGTACGCAGGCGGTTTCGATGGTCAGCAGATCGCCCCCCACCTCCGTCCACGCCAGACCGGTCACCTGACCGACACGGTTCTCGCTATCGGCACGGCCATAGTCAAAGCGCTGTACGCCGAGATAATCATGCAGATTCTCACCGTTAATCTCGATGTGTTTCAGCGACTTATCCAGCAGCAGCTGTTTAACGGCTTTACGGCACAGCTTGGAGATTTCACGCTCCAGGCTACGAACCCCCGCTTCACGCGTGTAGTAACGAATAATGCCGATAATGGCGCTATCGTCGACGGTCAGCTCGCCTTTCTTCAGCGCGTTACGTTCGATCTGCTTCGGCAGCAGGTGACGCTTGGCGATGTTAAGCTTTTCATCTTCGGTGTAACCGGATAGGCGAATCACTTCCATACGGTCCAGCAGCGGCGCCGGAATGTTCATGGAGTTAGACGTCGCCACGAACATCACATCGCTGAGATCGTAATCCACTTCCAGATAGTGGTCGTTAAAGGCCACGTTCTGTTCCGGATCCAGCACCTCAAGCAACGCAGAAGCCGGGTCGCCGCGCATGTCGGAAGACATTTTGTCGATCTCATCCAGCAGGAACAGCGGGTTTTTCACCCCTACTTTCGCCATTTTCTGGATCAGTTTGCCCGGCATCGAGCCAATATAGGTCCGACGATGACCGCGAATTTCCGCTTCATCGCGCACGCCACCTAACGCCATACGTACGTATTTACGTCCGGTCGCTTTGGCGATGGATTGACCTAACGAGGTTTTACCTACCCCCGGCGGTCCCACCAGACAGAGGATTGGCCCCTTGATTTTGTTCACCCGGCTCTGCACCGCGAGATATTCAAGGATGCGATCCTTCACGCGCTCCAGGCCATAGTGATCGGTATCGAGGATCTCCTGGGCCTGGCGCAGGTCTTTTTTGACCTTACTGCGCGCGTTCCACGGCACCTGCACCATCCAGTCGATGTAGCCACGCACGACGGTCGCTTCCGCAGACATCGGCGACATCATCTTCAGCTTCTGCAGTTCCGCTTCGGTTTTTTCTTTCGCCTCTTTCGGCATTTTCGCCGCGTCGATCTTACGCTTCAGCGCTTCGTTTTCGTCCGGGGCGTCGTCCATCTCGCCGAGTTCTTTCTGAATCGCTTTCATTTGCTCGTTCAGATAGTACTCGCGCTGGGATTTCTCCATCTGCTTTTTGACGCGGTTGCGAATGCGCTTCTCAACCTGCAGCAGATCGATTTCCGATTCCATCATCGCCATCAGATATTCCAGACGTTCGTTGACGTCGGACATCTCAAGCACAGACTGCTTGTCAGCCAGCTTCAGCGGCATGTGCGCCGCGATGGTATCCGCCAGGCGCGCCGGATCGTCGATGCTGTTCAGCGACGTCAGCACTTCCGGTGGGATCTTTTTGTTCAGCTTGATATAGCCTTCAAACTGGCTGATAGCGGTGCGAACCAGCACTTCCTGCTCGCGTTCGTCAATCGCCGGCGAGTCGAGATACTCCGCTTTCGCCGAGAAATGTTCGCCATTATCAGACAGCGCAGAAATACGTGCACGCTGCAGCCCTTCGACCAGCACCTTCACGGTGCCGTCCGGCAGCTTCAGCATCTGCAAAATAGACGCCACGGTTCCAACGGTGAAAAGATCGTTTACACCCGGCTCATCCGTCGACGCTTCTTTCTGCGCAACCAGCATGATTTTTTTATCATGGTCCATGGCCGCTTCGAGGCAACGAATAGATTTTTCCCGCCCTACGAACAGGGGTATGACCATGTGCGGATAAACCACCACATCGCGCAATGGCAATACGGGGATTTCAATGCGTTCAGAACGCTCAGGATTCATAGAGCTCTCTCTTAGTTTAAAGTCCGCCAGGTAGCCGACGACGCCATACTCCACTGCATCGTCGTTAATATGTAATCCAGTATATGGGGATGTATTCCACACATTCAACGGCGGGAATGCAGGAAAAATAAAAGGGGAGATAAAATCCCCCCTTTTTGTTAACTGCTTGAGTGAAATGGTTAATTATTCACCAGATGCCTGTTGGGCTTCCGGTTTGCCGTAGATCAGCAGCGGTTTGCTCTGACCTTCGATAACCGACTCATCAATGACCACTTTTTCGACATCATCCATCGAAGGCAGGTCATACATGGTATCCAGCAGCGCCGCTTCCACAATCGAGCGCAGACCGCGGGCGCCGGTTTTACGCGCCATCGCTTTCTTGGCGATGGCGTCCAGCGCTTCGTCGCGGAATTCAAGCTCTGCGCCCTCAAGGCTAAACAGCGCCTGATACTGCTTGGTCAGGGCATTTTTCGGCTCTTTCAGGATCTGGATCAGGGCTTCTTCGCTCAGCTCATTCAGGGTCGCCACCACCGGCAGACGGCCAATGAATTCCGGGATCAGACCAAACTTGATCAGATCTTCCGGCTCGACCTGGGCCAGCAGCTCGCCTTCGCTCGCTTTGTCGGACTTCGCTTTTACCGTCGCGCCAAAACCAATGCCGGAGCCGGTTTCAACACGGTGGGAAATCACTTTGTCCAGGCCGGCGAACGCGCCGCCGCAGATAAACAGGATCTTGGAGGTATCAACCTGCAGGAACTCTTGCTGCGGATGTTTACGCCCGCCCTGCGGTGGAACGGCGGCGACGGTGCCTTCGATAAGCTTCAGCAACGCCTGCTGTACGCCTTCGCCGGAGACGTCGCGGGTAATCGACGGGTTATCGGATTTACGCGAAATTTTGTCGATTTCGTCGATATAAACGATGCCGCGCTGCGCTTTCTGCACGTCGTAGTCGCACTTCTGCAGCAGTTTCTGAATGATATTTTCGACGTCCTCACCCACATAACCCGCTTCGGTCAGGGTGGTGGCGTCTGCCATGGTAAACGGCACATCCAGCAGGCGCGCCAGCGTTTCCGCCAACAGCGTTTTACCGGAACCGGTCGGCCCGATCAGCAGAATGTTACTTTTACCCAGCTCTACGCCATTGCTGGTATCGCCATTGCGCAGACGTTTGTAGTGGTTGTATACCGCGACCGCCAACACTTTCTTCGCCTGTTCCTGACCGATGACATAGTCATCAAGGTGGTGGCGAATCTCGTGCGGCGTCGGCAATGCGCTGCGCTCGCGGTGCGGCGCAACTTCTTTAATCTCTTCGCGAATGATGTCGTTACATAAATCAACGCATTCGTCGCAGATATACACGGATGGCCCGGCGATCAGCTTACGCACTTCATGCTGGCTTTTGCCGCAAAAAGAGCAATACAACAATTTGCCCGATCCATCTTTGCGTTTATCTGTCATGAGTCCAAACCTCTTTTTAAGTTCTTTGTGCCGCACACGACGACGCAAATGCCATTCTCAGGCGCAAGCCGCCATATAGCGTTGTGCCGCCCTTCATTAGTATATACACAAAATCCTTCGCGCTACATCGAGGCGGTGGCAAAGCCTCCGGCCGCAAGCCTGCCCGGCAAGCGTCCGAAAAAATGCCAACCACCCGAAAAATCGCGGCGAGAAGGATGAAGCGTAAAGCGGCACCCTTGCGCCTCGGGCATCAATTACGATGGGTCAAAATAGAGTCGACCAGCCCGTACTCCACGGCTTCCGCAGCGGAGAGGAAGCGGTCACGCTCGGTGTCACGCTCAATCTGCTCAAGAGACTGGCCGGTATGATGCGCCATCAGCTCATTCATGCGTCCTTTCACCTTCAGGATTTCACGGGCATGGATCTCAATATCCGTCGCCTGTCCCTGATAGCCGCCCAGCGGCTGGTGGATCATCACGCGGGAGTTCGGCAGGCAGAAGCGCTTGCCTTTCGCCCCGGCGGTCAGCAGAAACGCGCCCATAGAAGCGGCCTGCCCCATACAAATGGTGCTGACATCCGGCTTGATGAACTGCATGGTGTCATAAATCGACATCCCGGCGGTGATCACCCCGCCCGGAGAGTTAATGTACAGGTAAATGTCTTTTTCCGGGTTTTCCGCTTCCAGAAACAGCATCTGCGCCACGATCAGGTTTGCCATGTGGTCTTCGACCTGGCCGGTCAGAAAAATGACGCGTTCCTTAAGCAGACGGGAGTAGATATCAAAAGAACGTTCACCGCGTGAGGTCTGTTCAATGACCATCGGCACCAGGGCCATATGGGGTGCAAAGTTGTCTCGTTCGCCACTGTATGACATTTCCGTCTCCTGGAGTAATTTTAAAATACCTGCTGCACTGATTGTAACCTTACGGACGGATTATCAGCCACAGTTTCTATCCGCTGAACGCGTCACCGCCTCTTCAACACGCGTGCGATAGCGGATGCAGTTGCCTCCCCCGGTAATGGGGATGGTGTTGCCATATTTCAAGCATAACAAGCTTTTGCTGTAACGCTATCATGGTAAATGCGTTTTAGCACCGTGCCTGAGGCTATCATTATCTTAAAAAAAAACCCGCCGCCTTTCGGCAACGGGTTTTTGCTCGAACCTTAAACAATCGCGGCGAAATTACGCCTGCTGGTTCATCAGTTCGTTGAAGGAAGTGGCTTTTTCAGACACTTTGGCTTTCGCCAGCACAGCTTCAACAGCCTGCTCTTCCAGCGCCACGTTGCGCATGTTGTCCATCAGCTCTTTGTTCTTGCTGTAGAACTCAACCACTTCTGACGGATCTTCGTACGCAGAAGCCATCTCTTCGATCAGGCCTTTCACGCGCTCTTCGTCAGCTTTCAGCTCATTGGTGCGAATCACTTCGCCCAGCAGCAGACCGACAACAACGCGGCGTTTAGCCTGCTCTTCGAACAGCTCGCGCGGCAGTTCCAGAGCCTGTTTCTCGTTGCCACCGAAACGCTGAGCAGCCTGACGACGCAGCACGTCGATTTCGCTGTCAATCAGGGCAGCCGGAACGTCGATCTCGTTGGCTTTAACCAGACCTTCGATAGCCTGAGACTTCACGCGGTTACGCACAGCGCCTTTCAGCTCGCGCTCCATGTTTTTACGCACTTCAGCGCGCAGGCCAGCGACGGAACCATCTTCAACGCCGAAACGTTTGATGAATTCTTCAGTCAGCTCCGGCAGTTCGCGCTCTTCAACTTTTTTCAGGTTGATAACGAACTTAGCCGCTTTACCTTTCAGGTTTTCAGCGTGGTATTCTTCCGGGAAGGTCACGTCGATGGTGAATTCTTCGCCCGCTTTGTGGCCTTTGATACCATCTTCGAAGCCCGGGATCATGCGACCCTGGCCCATCGCCAGTACGAAGTCAGAGGCTTTGCCGCCTTCGAACTCTTCGCCGTCTACGGAACCGGTGAAGTCGATAGTGACGCGATCTTCAGCGTCAACGGCGCCGTCTTTGTCTTTCCAGGTCGCCTGCTGCTTGCGCAGGGTTTCCAGCATGGTGTCAACGTCAGCGTCGGTCACTTCAACAACCGGTTTTTCAACTTCGATCGCGTCCAGACCCTGCAGTTCAACTTCCGGATACACTTCGAACTCTACCGCGTAGGTGAAGTCTTCGCCCAGTTTGTATTCGCCCGGAACGTAGTTCGGCGCACCGGCCGGATTGATTTTCTCTTTGATGATCGCGTCAACGAAATGACGGCTCATCAGGTCACCCAGCACATCCTGGCGAACGGACGCGCCATAACGCTGAGCAACAACATTCATCGGCACTTTGCCTTTACGGAAGCCGTCAATGCGAACTTTTTTCGCTACGTTGACCAGCTCGCTTTTGACAGCATTCTCGATGCTGTCAGCGGCGATAGTAATCGTTACACGGCGCCCAAGGCCCTGAGTGGTTTCAACTGAAACTTGCATCTTGTTACCTCAAAAAAATCACAGTGCTCGGTCAACTCTGGAAGCGCGTGTAGGTGGCTTCGCAGAACCGGGATGCCCTCTTCAAATCAGAAACACATTCCCTGTCGTCAGAATCATCCCGAAGACATTCATATATAAGACGCGGCATTATAGCGGCATCACTTTTGTGAGTCGAGAACGGTTGTCGCCCACTGCTGCGGCATTTTTCACATTTCCCGCTCAAATTTGTCCGCAAAAGCGCTCACTTTGCGCATTTTCCAGGCAAAACAAAACGGCCCGTAGGCCGTTTTTGCTAAATCTGCAAGCAACATACTGGAAAAGCGCCAGCGGTTGCAAATGGGATTTCTAGGCGATACTCCCCGCACCGCGGCAAGGCGGCGAGGCGAAAACCGTATCCTGTAATGCTTCCCACTCTTTTATCGTGTAGGTGTGCAGCGCCAGGGCATGCACCGTATTCGACAGCTCCTCGGTTAGCGTGCCGTAGATCATACGGTGGCGATTGAGGAAACGCTCGCCAGTGAAGCGATCGCTCACTAACACCACTTTAAAATGACTTTCAGAGCCCGCTGGGACGTTGTGACGATAACTTTCATCCACGACTTCGAGATACATCGGGTCGAACGCTGCTCTAAGTTTTGCTTCGATCTGTTCACGTATCATCATGAATTTTCTCCTCCGACAACGCTGAGATGCCGCCACTCCATTTAAATGTTAGCCGCTTTTACCGCTTCCATTAGGAGAAAACAACAAAAAATTAGCATTGTTCTGATATTTTCATTCAAAAGTATCACGTTTACTGGCTCTGGTCGCCAGATCCGCCGGGGAAAGAGCGATTAACCATGGCGGGACGCTCAGAAAACCGCCAGGGCGATGGATTTACACGCGTTGCCACTTCCCCTTGCCGTTGGCAATGCTATGATGGCGGTAATTTTCCTTATAACAACACCATGCGTTGAGACCTGAACATGCTTAAGAAGATCCTTTTCCCGTTGGTCGCCATGTTTATGCTGGCAGGATGCGCCACGCCGCCGACCACCATTGAAGTATCGCCGAAAATCACGCTGCCGCAGCAGGATCCGAGCCTGATGGGCGTGACCGTCAGCATCAACGGCGCCGATCAGCGTCCGGACCAGGCGCTGGCGAAAGTCACGCGCGACAATCAGCAGGTCACCCTCACCGCCTCGCGCGATCTGCGCTTCCTGCTGCAGGAAGTGCTGGAGAAACAGATGACCGCTCGCGGCTACATGATTGGCCCGAACGGTGCGGTCGATCTGCAGATTATTGTCAATAAACTCTACGCTGACGTCTCCCAGGGCAACGTGCGCTACAACATCGCCACGAAAGCCGATATCGCCATCATCGCCACCGCGGCAAACGGCACGAAGATGACCAAAAACTACCGCGCCAGCTATTCCGTTGAAGGCGCCTTCCAGGCCTCGAACAAGAACATCGCTGATGCCGTCAACAGCGTCCTGACCGATACCATCGCCGATATGGCGCAGGACACCAGCATCCACGATTTCATCAAGCAAAACGCGCGTTAATGCCACCACGAACCCGGCCGCGGCCGGGTTCGTGCTTTATGCTATGTCCAGTCACTACTTACGCATTTTTCAACAGCCGAAATCAGCGATTTTGCTGATCCTCGGTTTCGCCTCAGGCCTGCCGCTGGCCCTCACCTCCGGTACCCTGCAGGCCTGGATGACAGTGGAAAATATCGATCTGAAAACGATCGGTTTTTTCTCACTCGTCGGCCAGGCCTATGTCTTTAAATTTCTCTGGTCCCCGCTAATGGACCGCTATACGCCGCCGTTTCTTGGGCGTCGTCGCGGTTGGCTGCTGACTACCCAGGTCCTGCTCCTGCTGGCCATCGCGGCGATGGGCTTTCTTGAGCCTGTCTCCCAGCTCCGCTGGATGGCGGCGCTGGCGGTGGTGATCGCCTTCTGCTCGGCGTCACAGGATATTGTGTTCGACGCCTGGAAAACCGACGTTCTGCCAGCGGAAGAGCGCGGCGCTGGCGCCGCGATCAGCGTGCTGGGTTATCGCCTCGGGATGCTGGTATCCGGGGGGCTGGCACTGTGGCTTGCCGACCGCTATCTCGGCTGGCAGGGGATGTACTGGCTGATGGCGGCGCTGCTGGTGCCCTGCATCATCGCCACACTGCTGGCGCCCGAGCCGAGCGACGTTATCCCGGTTCCCAGATCGCTGGAGCAGGCGGTCGCCGAACCGCTGCGCGATTTTTTCGGTCGCAATAACGCCTGGCTGATTCTGCTGCTCATCGTCCTTTATAAGCTTGGCGATGCGTTTGCCATGAGCCTGACCACCACCTTCCTCATCCGCGGCGTCGGTTTTGACGCCGGCGAAGTGGGGATGGTGAACAAAACCTTAGGCCTGTTTGCCACCATTCTCGGCGCCCTGTATGGCGGGGTCCTGATGCAGCGGCTGACGCTGTTTCGGGCGCTGCTGATCTTCGGTGTGCTGCAGGGGGTCTCCAACGCTGGCTACTGGCTGCTGTCGATTACCGATAAGCACCTCTATTCCATGGCAACCGCCGTGTTCTTTGAAAACCTGTGCGGGGGAATGGGGACGGCGGCGTTTGTCGCGCTGCTGATGACGCTGTGCAATAAATCCTTTTCCGCTACCCAGTTCGCGCTGCTCTCTGCGCTGTCCGCGGTCGGCCGCGTGTACGTTGGGCCGATCGCCGGCTGGTTTGTCGAGGCCCACGGCTGGTCGACGTTCTATCTCTTCTCGGTCGTTGCGGCGGTACCGGGGATCGCGCTGCTGCTACTGTGCCGGCAAACGCTTGAGCATACCCAACGCACAGCAAGCTTTATGCCGCGAAGCGAATACCCGCAAGCCTATGCGTTGGCGTTAAGGATCCTGGCGCTGGGCTGCCTGCTGCTGGCGGTATGGCTGGTACTGCTGATCATGAACGCCCTGGATTACACCGCCTTCTCTTTCCTGTCCGGTCTGCTGGAGGTTGCGGCGCTGACTGCGGTGGGCGGTATTTTGTTCGGCGGTCTGCTCGACTACCTGGCGCTGCGTAAAACTCGCCTGATTTAAGGAAGCTGCATCATTATTAGCCGTTGTAATTACGAAACGTAATTATAACGGCTTATTAACGCTTTTATATTGCCCGCCGCGCTATTTGTTGTTTTGTGCGTTTTTGATTTCTGGAAATTATTGACAGTTTTCATTCGATTCTTTAAATAATTTAACCGATTCAGCTACGGCGATTTTATTTTAGGTTTTCACAATGTCTTTTATTTGATAATTAAATGTTAAGCAATTGTTCTAATTTTTGGGTGGTTATGCCCATTCGCCGCTAAGTACTCCTTTTCTTATCCCTTTCGTTATCAATCCCACGAAAATCAGGCTTTGCAAGCGATTACGTAACACTACGTAACATATGTGACAAACCAAGCAGAAGCCGCTAACACAGAACTGACAGAGATCCAATCATGTTTACAGTAATGCAACCTTACCGTAAAATGCCCGTACACTTTAAACGCCACCAGATCCCGTGGAATTGAGGTCGTTCAATGAGACTCAGGAAATACAATAAAAGTTTGGGATGGATGTCATTAATCGCAAGTACTGTATTACTCAGTGGTTGTGATTCTGCACTCCTTGACCCAAAAGGACAGATTGGACTGGAGCAACGCTCTTTGATTCTGACGGCCTTCGGCCTGATGATGATTGTCGTTATTCCCGCCGTCTTGATGGCAGTAGGATTTGCCTGGAAGTATCGCGCGAGCAATAAAGATGCGAAGTATAGCCCGAACTGGTCACACTCCAACAAAGTGGAAGCTGTGGTCTGGACGGTACCTATTCTGATCATCCTGTTCCTGGCCGTTCTGACCTGGAAAACCACTCACGCACTGGAGCCAAGCAAACCGCTTGCCCACGACGAGAAACCAATCACCATCGAAGTCGTTTCGATGGACTGGAAATGGTTCTTTATCTATCCGGAACAGGGTATTGCTACCGTTAACGAAATCGCCTTCCCGGCGAACGTACCGGTACACTTCAAAGTGACCTCTAACTCGGTGATGAACTCGTTCTTCATTCCGCGCTTAGGTAGCCAGATTTACGCAATGGCCGGGATGCAGACTCAACTGCACCTCATTGCTGACGAAGCTGGTACTTATGACGGTATCTCCGCTAGCTACAGTGGCCCGGGCTTCTCAGGTATGAAGTTCAAAGCGATTGCTACTCCGGATCGTGCAACCTTCGATCAGTGGGTTGAAAAAGCCAAACAGTCGCCGAACTCCATGGACTCCATGGCCGCGTTCGATAAAGTGGCTGTGCCTAGCGAATACAACAAAGTGGAATACTTCTCTAACGTGAAGCCGGATCTGTTCAAAGATGTTGTGAACAAATTCATGTCTCACGAGAGCATGAACATGTCCAAACCTGAAGGCGAGCACGCTGCTCACGACGGGATGGAAGGCATGGACATGAGCCACGCGGAAACCGCTCACTAAGGGGCCGAGGAAGAAAACGATGTTCGGAAAACTTACACTGGATGCAGTGCCCTACCACGAACCCATTATCGTGGTTACGGTGGCTGCGATTATCATTGGGGGACTGGCGCTTCTGGCTGCCATCACTTACTTCGGTAAGTGGTCCTACCTGTGGAACGAGTGGCTGACTTCTGTCGACCACAAACGTCTCGGTATCATGTACGTTATCGTGGCAATCGTCATGCTGCTGCGTGGCTTTGCTGATGCCGTTATGATGCGTAGCCAGCAGGTGCTGGCCTCGGCCGGGGAAGCAGGCTTCCTGCCGCCTCATCACTACGATCAGATCTTTACCGCCCACGGCGTTATCATGATCTTCTTCGTGGCGATGCCGTTCGTTATCGGTCTGATGAACCTGGTGGTTCCGCTTCAGCTCGGCGCGCGCGACGTGGCCTTCCCGTTCCTCAACAACCTGAGCTTCTGGTTCACCGTTGTGGGCGTGATTCTGGTTAACCTGTCTCTGGGCGTCGGTGAGTTCGCGCAGACCGGTTGGCTGGCCTATCCGCCGCTGTCGGGAATTGAATACAGTCCTGGCGTAGGGGTCGATTACTGGATTTGGGCGCTGCAGCTCTCCGGTATCGGTACTACCCTGACCGGTATTAACTTCTTCGTGACCATTATCAAGATGCGCGCCCCGGGCATGACCATGTTCAAGATGCCGGTATTCTCCTGGGCATCTCTGTGCGCTAACATCCTGATTATCGCCTCTTTCCCAATTCTGACCGTCACCATCGCGCTGCTGACCCTGGATCGTTACCTGGGCACCCATTTCTTTACCAACGATATGGGTGGCAACATGATGATGTACATCAACCTGATTTGGGCCTGGGGTCACCCGGAAGTGTACATCCTGGTTCTGCCGGTGTTCGGGGTCTTCTCCGAAATCGCCGCGACCTTCTCGCGTAAGCGTCTGTTCGGTTACACCTCTCTGGTGTGGGCAACCGTCTGTATTACCGTTCTGTCGTTCATCGTTTGGCTGCACCACTTCTTCACCATGGGTGCTGGCGCGAACGTAAACGCCTTCTTCGGTATTACTACCATGATTATCGCGATCCCGACCGGGGTTAAGATCTTCAACTGGCTGTTCACCATGTATCAGGGTCGCATCGTCTTCAACTCAGCGATGATGTGGACTATCGGCTTTATCGTGACCTTCTCCGTCGGTGGGATGACTGGCGTGCTGCTGGCGGTACCGGGCGCGGACTTCGTTCTGCATAACAGCCTGTTCCTGATCGCGCACTTCCATAACGTTATCATCGGCGGCGTAGTATTCGGTTGCTTCGCAGGTCTGACCTACTGGTGGCCGAAAGCCTTTGGCTTCACCCTGAACGAAACCTGGGGCAAACGCGCTTTCTGGTTCTGGATCATCGGCTTCTTCGTGGCGTTTATGCCGCTGTACGTGCTGGGCTTCATGGGTATGACCCGTCGTCTGAGCCAGCAGATCGATCCGCAGTTCCACCCGATGCTGGTTGTTGCAGCTTGCGGTGCAGCGCTGATCGCCTGCGGTATCCTGTGCCAGCTGATTCAGTTCTACGTGTCTATTCGCGACCGCGATCAGAACCGTGACCTGACCGGTGACCCATGGGGTGGTCGTACGCTGGAGTGGGCAACCTCTTCTCCACCGCCGTTCTATAACTTCGCTATCGTTCCTCAGGTTCACGAGCGTGATGCCTTCTGGGAAATGAAAGAGAAAGGTGAAGCGTACAAACAGCCTGCTCACTATGAAGAAATTCATATGCCGAAAAACAGCGGCGCCGGCATCGTCATTGCCGCCTTCGCTACGGTATTTGGTTTCGCCATGATCTGGCATATCTGGTGGATGGCGATTGCCAGCTTCATCGGCATCGTAGCGACCTGGATTATTAAGAGCTTTGACGAGGACGTGGATTACTACGTACCGGTTGCAGAAGTCGAAAAACTGGAAAAACAGCATTTCGATGAGATTAACAAAGCAGGGCTGAAAAATGGCAACTGATACTCTTGCGCATACTGCCCACGCGCATGAACACGGGCACCATGATACAGGACCGATGAAGGTATTCGGTTTCTGGATCTACCTGATGAGCGACTGCATTATCTTCGCTACGCTGTTTGCTACCTATGCCGTTCTGGTGAACGGCACAGCCGGCGGACCGACGGGCAAAGATATTTTCGAACTGCCGTTCGTTCTGGTTGAAACCGCACTGCTGCTGTTCAGCTCCATCACCTACGGCATGGCGGCTATCGCCATGTACAAAAACAACAAGAGCCAGGTGGTTTCCTGGCTGGCGTTGACCTGGTTGTTTGGCGCTGGCTTTATCGGGATGGAAATCTATGAATTCCATCACCTGATCATGGAAGGCTTCGGTCCGGATCGTAGCGGTTTCCTGTCGGCGTTCTTCGCGCTGGTCGGCACCCACGGTCTGCACGTGACCTCTGGCCTTATCTGGATGGCGGTGCTGATGTTCCAGGTTTCACGTCGTGGCCTGACCAGCACTAACCGCACGCGTATCCTGTGCCTGAGCCTGTTCTGGCACTTCCTGGACGTCGTGTGGATCTGCGTGTTCTCGGTTGTCTATCTGATGGGGGCGATGTAATGAGTCATTCTACCGATCATAGCGGCGCTTCTCACGGCAGCGTGAAGAGCTACATGACAGGATTTATCCTGTCCATCATCCTGACGGTCATTCCGTTCGCCATGGTGATGAGTGGCTCCGCCTCGCATGCGGTTATCCTTGGCACCATTCTGGTGACCGCTGTGGTGCAGATCGTGGTACACCTCGTGTACTTCCTGCATATGAACAGCAAGTCCGATGAAGGCTGGAACCTGACCGCATTTATCTTCACCGTAATCATCATTGCGATCGTGGTTGTCGGCTCCATCTGGATTATGTGGAACCTGAACTACAACATGATGATGCACTAAGAGCGGCGAGTATGTTTAAGCAATACCTGCAAGTAACGAAACCAGGCATTATTTTTGGCAACCTGATCTCCGTGATCGGCGGTTTCCTGTTGGCCTCCAAAGGCCACATCGACTATCCGCTGTTCGTCTGGACGCTCCTTGGAGTATCCCTGGTGGTCGCCTCGGGTTGTGTATTCAACAACTACATCGACCGGGACATCGATCGTAAGATGGAACGGACGAAAAACCGGGTGCTGGTCAAAGGGCTGATCTCGCCAGAAGCTTCGCTGGTGTACGCCACCTTGCTGGGTATTGCTGGCTTCATGCTGCTGTGGTTCGGCGCAAATCCGCTGGCCTGCTGGCTGGGGGTGATGGGGTTCGTGGTTTATGTCGGCGTCTACAGCCTGTACATGAAACGCCACTCCGTCTATGGCACGCTGATTGGCTCACTCTCCGGCGCCGCGCCGCCGGTGATTGGCTACTGCGCGGTCACCGGTGATTTCGACAGCGGTGCGGCGATCCTGCTGGCTATCTTTAGCCTGTGGCAGATGCCTCACTCCTACGCCATCGCGATTTTCCGCTTTAAGGATTATCAGGCGGCGAACATTCCGGTGCTGCCGGTGGTGAAAGGCATTTCGGTCGCCAAAAACCATATTACGCTGTACATCGTTGCCTTTGCCGTGGCGACCCTGATGCTCTCGCTGGGCGGCTACGCCGGGTATAAATACCTGGTCGTGGCGGCAGCGGTCAGCGTCTGGTGGCTGGGCATGGCGCTGCGTGGCTATAAAGTGGCCGATGATAAAGTCTGGGCGCGTAAGCTGTTCGTCTTTTCCATCGTCGCCATCACCGCGCTGTCCGTGATGATGTCCGTTGACTTTATGGTGCCGGATTCACATAGCCTGCTGGCTTACGTGAGATAATCTCCCACTCCAGTGCGATATAAAGCCCCGTTTTTACGGGGCTTTTTCTTTTCTGCTTCCTCACCGCTTTCTTTCTCATTTCATACTCCCCTCCCCTCTTCCGGCCGTTTACGCTGCTCTCCTGCCAAAAAATGAGGAAAAAATGAGCTAATACACAGCGGACCTGACTCGCGCTGTGCACGACAGCAGTGCTACCTTTTGCACCGGGTTTACCCACCCATTTGGAAAATCATTACTACAAGGAATTGCAATGAAAGAGTTAACACTAAACGAAATGGAGTACATCTCCGGTGGCTTTAACCTGTTCGGCGCGGCCAGCGGCTTCGCCAGCTTTGTTGCCAACTCGGGCGTCGGCTTCACCTCTTTTGTTCTCACCTCCGGCAGCGCGTTTGCCTCCTTCGTCGGCGACAGCGCGATGGCGTTTGGTTCCTTCCTGACCGGGCAGTCAAACTGGGAAACCTTTGTGACCACTGGTAGCGAAAACTGGGGAAACTTTGTCCTCACCGCTGGCAAAAACTGGAACATCTTCGTAGATAACGCCGCCAGCAACTGGAACAGCTTCCTGAACAACGCGTCGGCGTAAGCAACATCTTTGAGGGCAGCGCATCTGCTGCCCTGTTTAGCTCACCAGCATCGCCTGCGCGCTGTAGAGCAGATCGAGATGGTCGTGACATAACGCTTCCAGCGATGTGCGCGATTGATGGCTGGTCAGACTCAGCGCGCCCCACCAGGTTCCTTCCCTGTCAGTTAACGGCACCGCCAGCACCAGCATGCCAATCTCAAACTCCTGTTCAATGGT
Source organism: Klebsiella sp. PK18 (assembly GCF_057784655.1). NCBI lineage: Bacteria > Pseudomonadati > Pseudomonadota > Gammaproteobacteria > Enterobacterales > Enterobacteriaceae > Klebsiella > Klebsiella sp. PK18. Next base: position 4,387,953 of record NZ_CM173493.1, read on the forward strand.
GGCATAACCCTGGCGCCGCACCTGGGCGATTTTCTCCATCAGCAACGCGACGTCGGTCACCGTATAGGGCGTGCGTTGTTCCCGGGTAATACGCTGCAGAACCGCCTCGCACTCAGCTTCCGGCAGCGAAGCCAGCCATAACCGTCCCCCGGCGGTACAGAAGATGGGCACCCGCTCCCCAAGCCGAACCGACGTGGAGTTAAACGGCGTATGCCGGCTGCGGGCGATATAGACCAGCTCATCTTCATCCACCACCCCTACCGAGGCGTGCTCCTCGGTCCGGCTGGCGATGTATTCGACAATTGGCCGCACCATGCGGGGAAACTGCGCCGAATCGACGTAGGCCTGACCAAGCCGCAGCGTCTTCGGGGTAAGCCAGTAATAACGCCCATCGGTTTGCAGATAGCGCTCATGCAGCAGCGTCAACAGAAAACGCCGCGCGGCGCTTTGCGTCAGGCCGCTCATTTTCGCCGCCTGGGCGACGGTGAGTTTTGGGCAGGTTTTGGAAAAAAGCTGGATTAACGCCAGCCCTTTTTGTAAACCGACGATCAGATCGCGTGGATGAATGGTGTTTTGCATATTCGCTCACATTTTTGCAACATCATTATCGATTTCCTGCGATTATCGCAGCGATCGTGCGATTAACAACCGACATGTCCGAATTCTGCGTTGTCGCTCCCAGCTTCCACTGAAATACTTTCACAACATTCATTTAACAAATGAGGTTTGAAATGGTCAGTGGAACTACCCAGGTTGTCGCCGTGATTGGTCATCCGATCGCCCAGGTCAAATCACCGGATAACTTCAACCGCTACTTTGCTGAACAGCACATGGACAGTGTCATGATCCCGGTGGATATCGCCCCGGACGCGGTAGTCGACTACCTCAACGCTCTGCGTGGCTGGCAGAACATGACCGGCGTGCTGGTGACGGTGCCGCATAAGCAGCGCGCCGCCGCGCTGGTCGACGAGCTCACCCCCCGCGCCCGCCGACTCAACGCCATCAATGTGATCCGCAAATTGGCGGATGGCCGTTTGCAGGGCGATATGCTGGACGGCGTCGGCTTTCAGCTCGCCGCCGAGGCGCAGGGTTTTCAACCGGCAGGTAAGCAGGCGCTGCTCTCTGGCTGCGGCGGCGTCGGCAGCGCCATCGCCTGGGGACTGTGCGAGGCGGGGATCCGTCAGCTGGCCCTGCACGATCAAAACCCGACCACCCGGCAACGCCTGCATGACCTTCTGGCTGAGGCCTTCCCGGCGGTACAACTGAGCGCGCTGCCGGACACCCTTCACGGCGTCGATCTATTGGTTAATGGCTCGCCGGCCGGCATGGCCGGATTTGATGAGCTGCCCCTGCCGCAGGCGCTGCTGGATACGCTCGACAGCGCCACCCACGTGGCTGATGTTGTCACCGCCCCGGTGATGACGCCGTTGCTCACTTTCGCCGCCGCCCGCGGCTGCCGGGTGCAGACCGGGCCGGAAATGGCGCTGGCGCAGATGACGCTGATGGGCCAGTTTATCGGCGCCATCCCGCCGGCGCAGGGAGCGGCAGCATGAAGAGCTGGGATGTGATCGTCATCGGCAGCGGCGCCGCTGGCTTTGCCGCCGCGGTCACCGCCAGCTGCAAAGGGCTGTCGGTGCTGATGCTGGAGAAAGCCGGCCAGTTCGGCGGCACCTCGGCTATCTCCGGTGGCGCCGTGTGGCTGCACGATACCGATCAGGCGCGTGCGGCGGGTAAAAGCGGCAGCGCCGAGGCGATGAAAACCTACCTGCGGACCATTATCGGCGAGAGCCAGTACCGTGAAGATCTCGCCGAAGCGTTTGTTAGCGCCGGGCGTGAGGCGCTGGCCTTTCTCGAGCGCGAGGGGGCGGTGAAATATAGCCTGCGCCCGCTCTCCCCTGATTACTATCCGGATGAACCCGGCGCGGTCGACGTCGGTCGTGCGCTGGAGGTGGTGGAGTATGACGGTCGTGAACTGGGGGACGCGTTTCGCGACCTGCGTTCACCGCCGCCGGGGATGTTGCTGTTTGGCGGGATGATGGTCAACCGCGTCGACATTCAACATTTTCTCGACATGCGGCGCTCGCTACGCTCCCTGGCCCATTGCACCCGGCTACTGCTGCGCTACGCCCGCGACCGGGTGAAGTACCCTCGCGGCACCCGCCTGGCGATGGGCAATGCGCTGATAGCCCGCATGGCGACAACGGCGCTGCGTAAAGGCATGAACCTGCGGCTGAATGTCAATGTTCTGGCGCTGTGCGAAGCGCAAGGCGCGGTCCGCGGGGTGGAGATTGAGTATCAGGGGCAAAGAGAGACGCTGCACGCCCGCCGCGGGGTGGTGCTGGCCGCAGGCGGCTTTGCCGCGGGCGCGCTGGCGGCGCGCTATCGGCCACACACCCGCGAACACTTCACCATGTCGCCGCCGGCCAACGATGGCGCCGCGCTGCATCTCGCGGCGGCGCTTAACGCTCGCGAGGGAGCCGATCAGGCCTCCAACTTTTTCTGGGCGCCAGTATCGGTGCTGACCCGGGCCGACGGCAGCGAGGAGCGCTTCCCCCATCTGGTAACCGACCGGGCCAAACCGGGCGTGATTGCCGTCAATCAGCGGGCGGTACGCTTCGTCAACGAGTCTAACTCCTATCACCATTTCGCCAGCGCGATGCAGGATGCAGCGGAAAATGCCCCCTGCTTTTTACTCTGCGACGCCCAGGCGATGAAGCGTTACGGCCTCGGGCTGGCACGCCCGGCGCCGGTCAATAATGACGCCCTGATCGCCGCCGGCTATCTGTACAAAGCCGACACCCTGGAGACGCTGGCGCAACAGCTTGGTCTGGATGCCCAAACGCTGAGCGAGACGGTTGCCCGCTACAACCGCGACGCCGCGCAGGGCGTGGATCGGGAATTTGCTAAAGGCGGCAACAGCTATAACCGGGCGATGGGCGATCCGGGTCATCAGCCTGACGCCTGTAACGCCCCCCTGCTCAGCGCGCCGTTCTATGCCATCAAACTCTATACCGGCGATCTGGGAACGTCGCGGGGCCTGGTCACCACCGCCGATGCACAGGTCGTCAACGTGGAAGGAAAACCCATCGCGGGGCTGTACGCGGTGGGAAATGACATGGATTCGCTGATGGCCGGCACCTACCCGGGTCCCGGCATCACCCTCGGCCCGGGGCTGACGTTTGGCTACCTCGCCGCCTGCCATCTGGCACAACACTCCCCCCACTAATCAGGAAAACATCATGATCTACGAAAAACGCACGTACACCATCAATCCGTTGAAAATGGCCGACTGGCTGGCGCTGTACCAAAGCGATGCCCTGGCGGTGCAGACCGACCATCTCGGCAAACTGATCGGTTTCTTTTTTACCGAGATCGGCGTGGTCAATCAGGTGGTGCACATCTGGGCTTATGAAAGCCTGGACGATCGCCTGGTGCGCCGCGCTCGAATGGCGCAGGACGAACGCTGGCAGACCTTTTCGCGGAAAAATCGCGAACTGGCCGCCGTTGAACGCCTGGAGTCGGTGCTGATGCGCCCCACCGCTTTTTCACCATTGCAGTAAGGAGTCCATCATGAGCAGGCCTGTGAAGGTGGATGTGCTGGTGGTCGGCTCCGGCGCGGCGGGACTCTCTGCCGCGGTCACCGCGGCCATGCACGGCGCCAGCGTCATGGTGGCGGAGAAAGCGTCAGTACTCGGCGGGACCAGCGCCTGGTCCGGCGGCTGGCTGTGGATCCCCCGCAACCCGCTGGCGCGGGCGGAGGGCATCGACGAAGCGGCTGACGCCCCGCTGACCTATCTGCAGCATGAGATGGGGGGCGAAGCCGCCGACGTTCGCCTGCAGACCTTCCTGCGCCACGGGCCGGAGATGGTGGATTTTTTTCATCACAGGACGGCAGTGCAGTTTCTCTCAGGCAGTGCCATGCCGGACTTTCACGCGTCGCCGGGCGCGGCGAGCGGTGGGCGGTCGGTCACCGCTCAGCCCTACGATGGCCGTCAGCTCGGCGACTGGCTCCACCGACTGCGTCCGCCGCTGGAGACCATCAGCCTTGCCGGGATGGGCATCGCCGGCGGCGCGGATATGGCGCATTTTTTCAATGCCACCCGCTCGCCGCGCTCCGCGCTGTATGCCGTCCGCCGCCTGCTGCGCCACGGCTGGCAGCGGCTGCGCGCCGGACGAGGGCAGCATCTGGTCAATGGCAATGCGCTGGTCGCCCGTCTGCTGCGATCCGCCCTCGACGCCGGAGTGCACTTTCAGCTCAATGCCCCGGTGGTCCGGCTGCTGCAGGGTCCGCAGGGTGTGTCCGGCGCGGTGCTGCGCAGCGACAGCGGGGAGATTCACGTCGAAGCAGGGGCCGTGGTGCTGGCCTGCGGCGGTTTTCCCCACGATCGGCAGCGGCTGGCGCAGGTGGTGCCCCACGCGGCGGAGGGTTACGGCCATTTTTCCGCCGCACCGCCGGACAATCAGGGCGAGGGGATCAGGCTTGGCGAATCCGTCGGCGGCCAGTTCGACACCCGCCTGCGCCACCCGCTGGCCTGGGCGCCGGTGTCCCGCGTCACCCTGGCCAGCGGTCAGCAGCTGATGTTTCCCCACCTGGTGGAACGCGCCAAGCCCGGGGTGATCGCTGTCCTGCCCAACGGCAAACGCTTTGTTAACGAGGCCGACTCTTATCATGACTTTATCGCCGCCCTGCTGGCGGCCACACCCGCGGGCGACACGCCGCAGGCCTGGCTGCTGGCCGATCGTCGCGCGCTGCGTCGCTACGGCCTGGGCCATGCCAGACCGCTCCCCTTCACCCCCACCGCCTGGCTGCGTACCGGTTATCTGCAGCGGGGAAACACGCTGGGGGAGCTGGCGACGCAGTGCGCCATCGACGCCAATGCGCTGGCGGAAACCGTTGAACGCTTTAACCACTTCGCCAGCACTGGCGAAGACGTCGATTTTCACCGCGGGGCATCAGCCTATAACCGCGCCCAGGGTGACCATCAGGTGACGCTCGGACCGCTGCGCGAAGGGCCGTTTTACGCGGTGCGCATTCTGCCCGGCTCGCTGGGCACCTTCAGCGGACTGCAAACCGACGAACACGCCCGGGTGCTGGATGGACAGCAGCAGCCGATACCGGGCCTGTTCGCCATCGGCAACGACATGTCGAGCGTGATGCGCGGCTATTACCCCAGCGGAGGGATAACCCTCGGACCCGCCATGACCTTCGGCTATCTGGTGGGTAAAAATCTGGCGGAAAACACAATAAAAACAAAGCAATAAACGACCAGGGACGGCAATACCCATAACTATCTTCACCTGCAACTGTACCGGAGCCCTTTATGAACATGCGTACCCTATCGCTCGCCGCGCTGACCCTGCTCGATGTCCCTCCCCCCGAACAGGTGCGGATAGCGGCCAGAACCGGTTTTACCCACGTTGGTCTGCGGCTGCTCCCCGCCACACCGGCCGACCCGGACTACGACATGCTGGGCGATACCCCCGCCGTCCGCGCGACGCTGTCTGCGCTGATGGAAACCGGCATCCGCGTCTCAGACGTGGAGATCGTCCGCCTGACCCCCGGGTTTACCCTCGACGATCGGCTGCAACGGTTTATGGAGACTGCGGCGCGTCTTGGCGCCGGACAGGTGTTAGTCGCCGGCAATGACGACAACCTTCAGCGCAGCGCCGACAACCTGGCTATCCTCGCCGCGGCCGGTCGCCCCTATGGGCTGACCATGAACCTTGAGCCGATGCCCTGGACCCAACTGCGCACTATCGCCGATGCGCAGGCGATGATCGCCGCCAGCGGGCGGGAGGATATCGGCATCCTGGTGGACGCCCTTCATTTCTGGCGCGCGGGAGAATCGCTCGCCGCCCTCTCCAGCCTGCCCGCGCATCGTCTCAACTATATGCAGCTCTGCGATGGCGCGGCGCAGAGGCCGGAGAGCGAACAGGAACTCATCCGCCAGGCCCGCTCGGCGCGCAACGTGCCAGGGGAAGGCGGTCTGGATCTGCACGGTCTAATGTCGGCCCTGCCGGCAACGCTGCCGGTCTCCCTCGAAGTGCCGCTCGACGGCGAGCAGGGCGCCTTGCCGCCGCTCCAGCGGGCGCAATTACTGTTCAATGCCGCGCAGCCCTACCTGCGCTCCTGCGCATAAGGAATACGCTATGACACAGACTCAACGCCTGGATGTCAGAGAGTTAATAAACCGTAACCCGCTGAGCCGCTTTCAAAAGCAGATCATTTTTCTCGGTTTTTGCGTTATCGCTCTCGATGGTTTTGATATCGCGATCATGGGGTTTATCGCCCCGACGCTAAAGCTGGAATGGGGGGTAAGCAACCACCAGCTAGGCGTGGTGATCAGCGCCGCGCTGATCGGCCTCGCGCTGGGCGCGATTTTCTCTGGCCCGCTCGCCGACTGGCTGGGGCGCAAGAAAATCATTATCAATAGCGTCTTTTTCTTCGGCTTCTGGACCATCGCCACCGCCTTCTCGCACAACATTGAACAGATGATGTTTTTCCGCTTTATGACCGGCCTGGGGTTGGGCGCCGCGATGCCAAACATCGGGACGCTGGTGTCGGAGTACGCTCCGGAACGCCAGCGTTCATTTATTATTACCGTCATCTTTTGCGGCTTCACCTTCGGCGCGGCGGCAGGAGGATTCTCAGCATCGTGGCTGATCCCGCAGTTTGGCTGGCACTCGCTGATGGCGCTCGGCGGCATTCTGCCGCTGCTGTTTGCCCCGCTGCTTATCTGGCTGCTGCCGGAGTCGGTTCGTTTTCTGGTGATCAAACAAGCGCCCGCCGCACGCATTCGCGCCATTCTTAACCGTCTCTATCCCGGACAAATCAGCGACAACGTGACGTTTACCCTGCCGGCGCAGCCGGCGGCCGGCAACGCGATGCGCATTGTGCTCTCCCGCCAGTACGGCTTCGGCTCACTGATGCTATGGCTGGTCTACTTTATGGGGCTGTTCCTGGTCTATATCCTCGGTAGCTGGCTGCCAACGCTGGTTAAAGCGGTGGGAATGACCGTTAGCCAGGCGGCCATCATGACAGCGATCTACCAGGCGGGCGGCACCCTCGGCTCGCTGTTTGCCGGCTGGCTGATGGACAGGATCAACCCTCATCGCGCGCTGGGGATGATCTACGCCGTTGGCGGCCTGTTCACCATGGCGATGGGCTACGCCGCGGGCAGCTTTGCCTTGCTCTGTATGCTGGCGTTTATCAGCGGCGCCTGTCTGAACGGTGCTAATACCGGTATGAACGCCCTCTCCGCCCGCTACTATCCTACGCAGGCGCGGGCGACGGGATCCAGCTGGATGCATGGCGTCGGGCGCATCGGCGCCATTCTCAGCGCCTTTGCCGGTGCCGAGATGATGGCGCTCAACCTGCCCTTTGAAAGCGTCTTTTTGATCCTCGGTATCCCGGCAGCCCTCACCGTCGCAGGTCTGGCGGCGAAAGGCATCTTTGCGGCCGGTAATCCTCCCGCCGCTTCACCTTCCCCCGCGTCTGTGCGCGGAGCGTCATAGCGGCATCGGCTCCCCGGTGCAATCTGCGGATTGCACCGGCTCAGCGGCTAAAAAGAAAATTTATTTCATATTTGGTCGCAACGAAAAACACCCGCAAGAATCTGCTCTGCTCCGGGAGGCGATAAGCCCTCGCTCATCTTTTCAACGCAGCCCAAAAGAAACTTTCGCTAATTCGATCCCCCTCGCATATATGGAAAATAAATTCCACAACACAATTGAAACAGAACAAACATTTCCTTAAGTTAAGGTCAGTCTATCCGGATGCGCGTTGCCGCAGGCGTCGGCATTGAGCGCCTCAGAGTGCGAATGATTTCAAAAAGGAGAGCACCATGTTAAACGGCCTGAAACCCTTATCCCGCTCCCTGCGTTGGGGCATGGTCGGCGGCGGGGGAACCAGTCAAATCGGCTACAGCCACCGCTGTGCGGCGCTGCGTGACAATGTTTATACCCTGCTGGCCGGCGCGCTTGACGTCGATGCCGAGCGCGGACGCGCGTTCGGCGAGCAACTGGGCATCGCGCCGGAGCGCTGCTACGCCGACTACCAGACCCTGTTTCGTGAAGAGGCGCAGCGCCCTGACGGCATCGAGGTCGTCTCGGTCACCACCCCGAACAATACCCATTTCGCCATCACCAAAGCGGCGCTGGAAGCGGGCCTCCACGTCATCTGTGAAAAGCCCCTCTGCTTTAGCGCCGAAGAAGCACGCGAGCTGGTGGACCTGAGCAAAAAACAGAACAAAATCGTCGGCGTCACCTACGGCTATGCCGGCTATCAGATGATCCAGCAGGCGCGGCAGATGATTGCCGATGGACTGCTCGGCGAGATCCGCATCGTCAATATGCAGTTCGCCCACGGCTTTCATAACCAGGCCGTCGAGCTGCAGGCTGAATCCACCCGCTGGCGCGTGACGCCGAAGTTTGCCGGGCCCAGCTATGTGTTGGGCGATCTGGCCACCCATCCGCTGTTTGTCGCCGAAACCATGGCGCCGCAGCTCAATATCAAACGGCTGATGTGCTCCCGCCAGAGCTTTGTCCCCTCCCGCGCGCCGCTGGAAGATAACGCCTTTGTCCTGATGGAATATGACAACGGCGCGGTTGGCTCGATGTGGACCAGCGCGGTCAACAGCGGCGCCATGCACTCGCAAAAAGTGCGTATCGTCGGTGAAAAAGCGAGTATCGAATGGTGGGATGAGCATCCTAACCAGCTCAGCTATGAGGTGCAGGGCGAGCCGGCGCGCATTCTGGAGCGCGGGATGCCCTACCTGTCGCCGAACGCGCTGGCGGATGACCGCATCGGCGGCGGCCATCCGGAAGGGCTATTCGAAGCCTGGGCCAACCTCTATCGCCGCTATGCGCAGGCGATTGACGCCACGGACCGTGACGATCGCGCTTTCCTGCAAGACTTCTGGTATCCGGACGTTGAAGCCGGGCTGCACGGCGTCTATTGGGTCGAACAGTGCGTCAAATCGGCTGACGCTGGCAGCCAGTGGGTTGACTTTACTTTACCTTAATTTTTCCCCTCGCCAGTGGAGTCCCCCTCCACTGGTTTATTGATTTTTACCAACTTGTCTCATCGCGCAACAGCCCCGTAATATCTGTTAAACAAACATTTATTTACGCTTCTTACCCCCCGCCGCTACACTAGGCGCAGTTTTTATATTGAGGTGGTAATGAACGATAACAAAATGACGCCAGGGGAACTGCGCGCGACCTGGGGTTTGGGGACGGTATTCTCCCTGCGCATGCTTGGCATGTTTATGGTCCTGCCGGTTCTGACCACGTATGGCATGGCGTTGCAGGGCGCCAGTGAAGCGCTGATTGGCCTGGCGATCGGTATCTACGGCCTGGCGCAGGCGATTTTCCAAATCCCCTTCGGACTGTTATCTGACCGTATTGGCCGTAAGCCGCTGATCGTCGGCGGCCTGCTCATCTTTGTACTCGGCAGCGTCATCGCCGCGCTCACCGACTCTATCTGGGGCATCATTCTTGGCCGCGCCCTGCAGGGCTCCGGCGCTATCGCCGCCGCGGTCATGGCTTTGCTATCCGATCTCACTCGCGAACAGAACCGCACCAAAGCGATGGCCTTTATCGGCGTCAGCTTTGGCGTCACCTTCGCCATCGCCATGGTGCTGGGGCCGATTGTCACCCACCAGCTGGGTCTGCACGCGCTGTTCTGGATGATCGCCATTCTGGCGACCATCGGCATCCTGCTCACCCTGTGGGTGGTGCCCAACAGCCATAACCACGTGCTCAACCGCGAATCCGGGATGGTGAAGGGCTGCTTTAGCAAAGTACTGGTGGAACCACGCCTGCTGAAGCTCAACTTTGGCATCATGTGCCTGCACATCATGCTGATGTCGACCTTTGTCGCGCTGCCCGGCCAACTGGAGGCTGCTGGCTTTCCGGCCGCCGAGCACTGGAAGATTTACCTGGTCACCATGGTTATCTCGTTCATCTCGGTGGTGCCGTTTATCATCTATGCCGAAGTGAAGCGCAAAATGAAGCGCGTCTTCCTGCTCTGCGTCGCCATCCTGCTGATTGCGGAAATTGTCCTCTGGGGCGCAGGAGGCTACTTCTGGGAACTGGTGGCGGGCGTCCAGCTCTTCTTCCTGGCGTTTAACCTGCTGGAAGCGCTGCTGCCATCGTTAATTAGCAAGGAGTCGCCAGCGGGCTATAAAGGCACCGCAATGGGCGTCTACTCCACCAGCCAGTTCCTCGGCGTGGCGATTGGCGGCGCGCTTGGCGGCTGGGTCGATGGTTTCTTTGATTCGCAAACCGTGTTCTTGCTGGGCGCCCTGCTGGCAATGCTGTGGCTGCTGGTGGCCAGTACCATGAGCGAGCCGCCGTACGTCAGCAGCCTGCGGGTGGAGGTGCCGGATGGCGTGGTGGTCGACAGCGCGCTACAGACGCGTCTGCTGAACGCCAACGGGGTTCATCAGGCGCTGGTGGTACCTGAGGAGCGCTCGGTGTATATCAAAATCGACAGCAAGGTCACCAACCGCTTCGAGATCGAGCAGCTCATCAAAGGGGTATAAAAAAAGCGGGGAATTCCCCGCTTTTTGCTGTCTGCCGCCGCGTTAGTCGCGGAAGTTTTTGAACTGGAACGGCTGCCCCAGATCGCCGCCGCGCACCAGCGCCATCACCGACTGCAGATCGTCGCGGGACTTACCGGTCACGCGGATCTCTTCGCCCTGAATCTGCGCCTGCACTTTCAGCTTGCTGTCTTTGATCAGTTTGACGATCTTCTTCTGCACCGCGCTTTCAATGCCCTGCTTCAGCTTCGCTTCAACAAACCAGGTTTTACCGCTGTGCACGATATCTTCCGGCACGTCGAGGGAGGTACCTTCAATGCCGCGCTTAAGCAGCTTAGCGCGCAGGATATCCAGCAACTGGTTCACCTGGAAGTCAGACTCACTCAGCACCTTAATGGTTTTGTTGGCGTCGTTTAATTCAAAAGTGGCTTCAACGCCACGAAAATCAAAACGCGACTCGACTTCGCGGCTCGCGTTGTCCACCGCGTTACGGGCTTCCTGAAGATCAACTTCAGAGACAATATCGAAAGATGGCATCTTTTCCTCTCCTTCCGTTTCTTTTGCGTTGCATAATACCTGCAACGCGGCATAACTCAACTTGTTATCCCGGAAGCTTAGCTGATTACGCAACGCTCGCGCTATTTCCCCGTGCTGCCCGACGACGCCGAATCCCCCTTTCCGTCCGACAATGCGAAAAGCGACGAGATAGACTTTAGCCATCAGCGCCTCGGGTAGCGGCAGATGAGGAGGAACAATGAAAGTAACCGTACTGGGATGCGGTGCACTGGGACAACTATGGCTGACCGCGTTGTGCAAACAGGGACATGAAGTCCAGGGCTGGCTACGCGTACCGCAGCCATTCTGTAGCGTCAATGTCATTGAAACCGACGGCTCGGTGTTCAACGAATCACTGACGGCCAACGACCCCGATTTTCTCGCCAGCAGCGAGCTGCTGATCGTCACCTTAAAGGCCTGGCAGGTGTCGAATGCGGTGAAGCACCTGGCCGGGATCCTGCCGGTCACTACGCCAATTGTGCTGGTGCATAACGGCATGGGCACCGTCGAGGAGCTGCGCGGCGTGAAACAGCCTTTACTGCTGGCTTCCACCACCCAGGCAGCGCGTCGCGACGGGAATGTGATCATCCACGTCGCCCAGGGCACCACCCATATCGGTCCGGCGAAAAGCTACGAGGAGGACTACAGCTATCTCGCGGAAGTCCTGCAAAGCGTACTGCCGGATGTCGCCTGGCACAACCATATCTACTCGGCCACCTGGCGCAAGCTGGCGGTAAACTGCGTCATTAATCCTCTGACTGCCCTCAAAGGATGTAAAAACGGCGATCTGCGCCACTATCCGCAGGAGGTTGCCGCCATTTGCCAGGAAGTGGCGGCGGTGATGGAGCGCGAAGGTATTCATACCTCGGCGGAAAACCTGCTATTTTATGTCGAACAGGTGATTGAAAGTACGGCAGAAAATATCTCATCCATGCTGCAGGACATCCGCGCCCAGCGGCACACGGAGATCGACTATATCACCGGTTTTCTGCTCAACCGCGCCCGCGCCCACGGCGTTGCCGTACCGGAAAACGCCCGCTTATTTGAATTGATCAAGCGTAAGGAGAATGAATATGAGCGCGTCGGCACTGATTTGCCTCGCCCCTGGTAGCGAAGAGACCGAAGCGGTCACCACTATCGATCTGCTGGTCCGCGGCGGAGTGAAGGTAACCACCGCCAGCGTCGCCAGCGACGGCGGCCTGACCATCGTCTGCTCGCGCGGCGTCAAACTGCTGGCGGATGCGCCGCTGGTCGAGGTGGCCGATGGTGATTTCGATATCATCGTCCTCCCGGGCGGCATCAAGGGCGCAGAGTGCTTCCGCGACAGCCCGCTGTTGGTGGAAACCGTCCGACAGTTCCACCTCTCAGGCCGCATTGTGGCCGCCATCTGCGCCGCCCCGGCGACCGTGCTGGTGCCCCATCAGCTGTTCCCAATCGGTAACATGACCGGTTTTCCGGCGCTGAAGGAACATATCCCCGCCGATCAGTGGCAGGATAAACGGGTGGTCTGGGATCCACGGGTGAATCTGTTAACCAGCCAGGGACCGGGGACATCGATTGATTTCGCCCTGAAAATGATTGACCTGTTGGTGGGTCGCGAGAAAGCGTATGAGGTCGCCTCGCAGCTGGTAATGGCCGCCGGCATCTATAATTACTACGAAGCCTGATAGCCGGTCCGCGCCGCGGACTGGCTCCCCTTTTCCTGAGGAGTCGTAGCATGTCCCGTAGCGCAACCGATTCTCGCGATCTTGTCATCAGCCGCCTGCTCAGCGCGCCAGCCTCTACCCTGTGGCGCGCGTGGGCCGACCCGGCATTACTCAAAACCTGGTGGTGCCCGAAGCCCTGGTCTACTGAGGTGCTGGCCTTTGATTTTCGCTCTGGCGGGGCTTTTCATACCGTGATGCACGGCCCTGACGGTGAACGCAGCGATAATCCCGGCTGTTTTCTTGCGGTCATCCCGCAACAAAAAATCGTCATGACCTCGATGCTGACGGCGGATTATCGCCCTGCGGTTTCTCCCTTCGCCATGACGGCCATCATCACCTTTGCCGACGAAAAAGACGGATGTCGCTATACGGCCACAGTGCTGCATGCGGATGATGAAACTCGCGAGCAGCATGAGCAGATGGGATTTTTTGAGGGCTGGAATATCGTCATCGATCAGCTGAATGACCTGGCGATGACCCTGCGCTAATGCGCTGGCCCGGAGATGACAAAAGGCCTTCCATCGGGGAAGGCCTTTTTCAATATGGATGGCAACCCGTTACGGGCGATAAACTTTCACGTTGCTGAAGCCCTGCTCGCGCAGATAGAGCGCCTGCAGACGGCTCATCACCCCGCGCTCGCACCACAGCAGCCAGGTTTTGCTCTGATCGAGATCGCCAAATTTGGTGCTCAGCTTGTAGAACGGCAGCGAAACGACCTCAACGCCCTCGACCTTCAGCGGCTTGTCTTCCTGCTCGTCAATGGAGCGGATGTCGAGGATCGCGTCGTTAGCGCCAAAGCCGGTCACGGTTTCCACTTCAACCACGGCGGCTTCCGTCTGCTGGGCAATATCGCGAATGTCGATATTGCTCGCCTCTTCCACCACTTTATCGAGGATGCTGAAATCGAAGTGTTCTTCCTCCGCTTCAATCTTCGCCTTCACCGCCTTCACGGTCGGGCTCTTCGAGATCACGCCGCAGTATTCCGGCATGGTGCGGGCGAAATCTTCCGTGCCGATCTCACGCGCCAGGTCGATGATGTGCTCTTTATCATGCGAAATCAGCGGACGCAGGATCAGAGTATCGGAAACGTTGTCGATCAGGCGCAGGTTAGTGAGGGTCTGACTGGAAACCTGGCCCAGCGCTTCGCCGGTGACCAGCGCCTGCACGCCGTAGCGTTCCGCGACTTTTGACGCAGCGCGGACCATCATGCGCTTGAGCACGACACCCATCTGACCATCGTCCACTTTTTCAAGGATTTCGCCGACCACGGGCTCAAAGTTAATCGCCACAAAGCGAACGCGGTGCGAACTGCCGAAGCGGTTCCACAGGTAATGTGCGACCTGGCGAACGCCAATCTCGTGGGCGGCACCGCCAAGGTTAAAGAAGCAGTAGTGCACGCGGCAGCCGCGGCGCATCAGCATATAGCTGGAAACGCCGGAGTCAAAGCCGCCGGAGATCAGCGACAGCACATCTTCCTGGGTGCCGATCGGGAAGCCGCCGATGCCTTCATAGCGGCCTTTCACCAGCAGCAGGCGATCGTTTTCAATCTCGAGATTGACGGTGACGTCCGGGTCGGTCAGCTTCACGCGCGCCGTTTCAATATGCTGATTCAGACCGCCGCCGACGTAGCGTTCCACCTCAATGGAGGTGAATTCATGTTTGCCGCGACGCTTCACACGCACGCAGAAGGTCTTGCCTTCCAGCGCCTCGCGCCACAGCGGCAGCGTCTTTTCAAAAATATCGTGCAGCGAGGTGAACGGTACGTCTTCGACTTCCAGAATATGGTGGATGCCGGGGATACGGGTCAGCGCATCGCGAATAGCCGGGCGCTGATTTTCATCTTTCGCGCGAACTTCGATATGATCCCAATGACGGACGACGGCCAGCGTCTCGTCATAGTTTTTGAGAACGTTACGAATGTTCCCGGTTAAGATTTTAATGAAGCGCAACCGCACAGATTGGCTTTTGATGGTGATTTCCGGGAACAATTTAATGATAAACTTCATGGCGACAATAGTTCGTTGGCAAGCCCGACGGGGCTATAAGCAAAAGTTGTAAAGCAGCGCACACCGGTGCCTGCATCCTGGGCGCGGAGTATATCACCATTGCGCGTTATTTGCTTACACGCGTGACTTCGTTACCATACCCGGTATTGCCGTCGCGACATAACAAGAGTCTACATTCACTATGCCAAAGAAAAATGAGGCCCCGGCCAGCTTTGAAACTGCTCTGGGCGAACTGGAGCAGATCGTTAACCGTCTGGAAAGCGGCGATTTGCCGTTAGAGGAAGCGCTAAGCGAATTTGAGCGCGGCGTACAGCTGGCGCGCCAGGGGCAAAGTCAGCTGCAGAAGGCCGAACAGCGCGTGCAGATCCTGCTGGCGGATAGTGAAGATTCCCCGACCACGCCTTTTACGCCGGACGCTGAATAAAATGGATTTCCCGCAACAATTGCAGGCCTGTGTGGAACAGGCTAATGGGGCATTGCGCCGTTTTATCGCGCCGCAGCCCTTTCAGAACACTCCGCTGGTGGAAGCGATGCATTATGGCGCACTCTTAGGCGGTAAACGCCTGCGCCCCTTCCTTGTCTATGCCACCGGCGCGATGTTCGGCGTCAGCCGCACCACGCTCGATGCCCCCGCCGCGGCGGTCGAATGTATTCATGCTTATTCCCTGATGCATGATGATTTGCCGGCGATGGATGATGACGATCTGCGTCGCGGACTGCCGACCTGTCATATTAAATTTGGCGAAGCCAACGCAATTCTTGCGGGAGATGCCCTGCAAACGCTGGCGTTCTCTATACTGAGTGATGCGCCGATGGCCGACGTCTCTGATCGGGACCGGCTGGCGATGGTCTCCGAACTGGCGCAGGCCAGCGGCGTGGCGGGTATGTGCGGCGGCCAGGCGCTGGATCTGGAGGCGGAAGGACAGCAGGTGGATCTGCAGGCGCTGGAGCGTATCCATCGCCACAAAACGGGGGCGTTGATCCGCGCCGCCGTCCGGATGGGGGCGCTGAGCGCCGGCGAACGCGGCCGCGCTGCCCTGCCCGCGCTGGATCGCTATGCGGAAAATATCGGTCTTGCCTTCCAGGTCCAGGATGACATTCTCGACGTGGTAGGGGATACTGCGACCCTTGGCAAACGTCAGGGTGCCGACCAGCAATTGGGTAAAAGCACCTATCCCGCCCTCCTGGGTCTTGAGCAAGCCCGGAAGAAAGCGCACGACCTGATCGCTGATGCCCGCCGGTCGTTAGATGAGCTGGCCGCACAATCTCTGGATACTTCGGCACTGGAAGCGCTCGCGAATTACATTATTCAGCGCGATAAATAAACAATAAATGAGTCTCTGATGAGTTTTGATATTGCCAAATACCCGACCCTGGCGCTGGTAGATTCCACCCAGGAGTTGCGCCTGTTGCCAAAAGAGAGCCTGCCGAAGCTGTGTGATGAGCTGCGGCGCTATCTGCTGGACAGCGTCAGCCGCTCCAGCGGTCACTTTGCCTCTGGCCTCGGCACGGTGGAACTGACCGTGGCGCTGCACTACGTGTATAACACGCCGTTCGATCGCCTGATCTGGGACGTCGGCCATCAGGCCTACCCGCATAAAATTCTGACCGGCCGCCGGGACAAAATCGGCACCATTCGCCAGAAAGGCGGCCTGCATCCCTTCCCGTGGCGCGGTGAAAGCGAGTATGACGTGCTGAGCGTCGGCCACTCCTCCACCTCCATTTCCGCCGGTATCGGGGTGGCTATCGCCGCCGCGAAAGAGGATAAGCAGCGGCGCGCAGTGTGCGTGATTGGCGACGGGGCGATCACCGCCGGCATGGCGTTTGAAGCGATGAACCACGCCGGGGATATCAAACCCGACCTGCTGGTCGTGCTGAATGACAATGAAATGTCGATTTCCGAGAACGTCGGCGCGCTGAACAATCATCTGGCGCAGTTGCTCTCCGGTAAGCTCTACTCCACCCTGCGCGAAGGGGGCAAAAAGGTCTTCTCCGGGGTGCCGCCGATTAAAGAGCTGCTTAAACGAACCGAAGAACATATCAAAGGGATGGTGGTACCGGGGACGCTGTTTGAAGAGCTGGGCTTTAACTACATCGGGCCGGTCGATGGCCACGATGTGCTCGGTCTGGTCAGCACGCTGAAGAACATGCGCGATCTGAAAGGCCCGCAGTTCCTGCATATTATGACCAAAAAGGGCCGCGGCTATGAGCCCGCCGAGAAAGACCCGATCACCTTCCATGCGGTGCCAAAATTCGACCATACCAGCGGCGTACTGCCCAAAAGCAGCGGCGGCCTCCCTTCCTACTCGAAAATCTTCGGCGACTGGCTGTGCGAGACAGCGGCCAAAGACAGCAAGCTGATGGCGATCACGCCGGCGATGCGCGAAGGTTCAGGGATGGTGGAATTTTCGAAGAAATTCCCCGATCAGTACTTTGACGTCGCCATCGCCGAGCAGCATGCGGTCACCTTCGCCGCCGGGCTGGCGATTGGCGACTACAAGCCGGTGGTGGCGATCTACTCCACCTTCCTGCAGCGAGCCTACGATCAGGTGATCCACGATGTGGCTATCCAGAAGCTGCCGGTGCTGTTTGCTATCGACCGCGCCGGGATTGTCGGCGCAGACGGCCAGACGCATCAGGGAGCGTTCGATCTCTCCTTCCTGCGCTGTATTCCGGATATGGTGGTGATGACCCCGAGCGATGAAAATGAATGTCGCCAGATGCTGCATACCGGCTACCATTACAGCGACGGCCCCTGCGCCGTGCGCTATCCGCGCGGTAGCGGCACCGGCGCGACGCTCGAGCCGCTGGCATCGCTGCCGATCGGCAAAGGGATGGTGAAACGTCAGGGCGAGAAAATAGCGATCCTCAACTTTGGCACCCTGCTGCCGGAAGCCGCGGCGGTAGCGGATAAACTCAACGCGACCCTCGTGGATATGCGCTTTGTGAAGCCGCTGGATACGGCGCTGATCCTGCAGCTGGCCGGCGAACACGACGCGCTGGTGACGCTGGAAGAGAACGCCATCATGGGCGGCGCCGGCAGCGGCGTGAACGAAGTGCTGATGGCCCATCGCCGGGCGGTACCGGTGCTCAATATTGGCCTGCCGGATTATTTTATTCCTCAGGGCACTCAGGAAGAGATCCGCGCCGACCTCGGCCTTGATGCCGCCGGTATTGAAGCCAAAATCCGCGACTGGCTGGCATAATTGCCCCTTCCGCTCCTGCTATGCTTAAGGGATACCCTTGATGAATAGCAGGAGCGCACTATGCACTATATCCCCCTCGGTGATACTGCCTTACGGGTTTCCCGACTCTGCCTCGGCTGCATGACCTTCGGCGAGCCGGACCGCGGCAGACACGCCTGGACGCTTCCGGAAGAGAGCAGCCGCCCGCTTATCCAGCACGCTATTGAAGGCGGCATCAACTTCTTCGATACCGCAAACAGCTACTCCGACGGCAGCAGTGAAGAGATCGTTGGCCGCGCCCTGCGCGACTTTGCCCGCCGTGATGAGGTGGTTGTCGCCACCAAAGTGTATCACCAGGTCGGCGATCTGGCGGAAGGGCTTTCCCGGGCGCAGATCCTGCGCTCCATCGACGACAGCCTGCGCCGTCTTGGGATGGACTATGTCGACCTGCTGCAGATCCACCGCTGGGACTATACCACCCCGATTGAAGAGACCCTCGAAGCGCTGGACGAGGTGGTGAAAGCCGGCAAAGCGCGCTATATCGGCGCCTCGTCCATGCATGCCCGACAATTTGCCCAGGCGCTGGCGCTCCAGCAGCAGAACGGCTGGGCGCGCTTTGTCACCATGCAGGATCACTACAATCTGATTTACCGGGAAGAAGAGAATGAGATGCTGCCACTGTGTCAGCACAACGGCGTGGCGGTGATCCCGTGGAGCCCGCTGGCGCGCGGCAGACTGACCCGCCCCTGGGGAGAGACCACCGCCCGGCTGGTTTCGGATGAGTTCGGCAAAACGCTTTACAGCACCAGCGAAGAAAACGACGCGCAGATCGCCGGGAATCTCGCGGACGTGGCGGAAGAACTCGACGCCAGCCGCGCCCAGGTCGCCCTCGCCTGGCTGTTAAGTAAACCTGGCGTTGCCGCGCCGATTATCGGTCCATCGCGTCAGGAACAGCTCGACGACCTGCTGCAGGCGGTGGATTTGACGCTTTCTCCGGAACAGATCGACAAGCTGGAGGCGCCGTATCAGCCGCATCCGGTGGTGGGATTTAAGTAACAAGTGTGGTTTCCCCGGCAGCATGATGCTACCGGGGAGAGACGATTAAAGCAGACCGATGGGCCAGTGATGGCCAATGACATACAGCACGCCGGCCGAGATCACGCCGGCGACGATATCGTCGACCATAATCCCCATTCCGCCGTGGATATTGCGGTCAAACCAGCGAATCGGCCACGGCTTCCACATATCGAAGATACGGAAAATCACGAAGCCAGCGGCCACCCACTGCCAGTCCAGGGTCGGCAACGCCATCAGGGTGATCCACATCCCGACAAACTCATCCCAGACTATACTGCCGTGGTCATGGGTGCCCATATCTTTGGCCGTGCGATGGCACAGATAGACGCCAATACAGATGCTCATCATCACCACCAGCGAGTAGAGCTGCCAGGGGAGAAAGGTCATCAGATACCAGAACGGGATCGCCGCCAGCGACCCCATCGTCCCCGGTACCACCGGGCTTAAGCCGCTGCCAAAGCCAGTCGCCAGCAGATGCCACGGGTTACGCATGCTCAGGCGGCGTAACGCCTCGTCTCGACTACGCAAAGTGATCGTATCCCTTTAAATCAAGCGCGACCGGCTTACCATCGCGGATAAATTGCAGCCCTTCGCTCTCCGGCGCAATCTGTCCGATACAGGTAAAACGCGCGCCAAGATGGCCAAGGGCCACGTCCAGCGCCCCGCGGTTCAGCTCCGGTACGGTAAAGCACAGTTCGTAATCTTCCCCGCCGGCGAGCGCCCAGCGCAGCGCCTGCTCGGGCTCCACCTGGCGCAGTATCGCGTCGGAATACGGCATGGCATCGAGATCGATGCGCGCGCCGCAGCCGCTGGCTTTAAGAATATGGCCCAGATCGGAGATCAGGCCGTCGGAAAGATCGATAGCCGATGTCGCCAGGTCACGCAGCGCCTGACCCTGCAGCACGCGCGGCATCGGGCGCAGATGACGAGCCAGCAGGTAGTCGGCGTCAGACGGTTCATCCACCGTCAGCCGGTTCTGCAGCACCGCCAGGCCGGCGGCGCTGTCTCCCGGGGTGCCGGTGACATAGATCCAGTCTCCTGGCTTCGCGCCAGCGCGTTTCATGGCGCGCCCTGGCGGCACAAAGCCGTGAATACCCAGCGTCATGGCGAGCGGGCCACGGGTGGTATCACCGCCAATCAGCTGCATATCGTAATAGTCCAGCTGGACAAACAGGCTGTCGCTAAAGGCTTCCAGCCAGGTTTCATCCACCTCTGGCAAAGTCAGCGCCAGCGTGAGCCACGCCGGTTCCGCGCCCATCGCCGCGAGGTCGCTCAGGTTCACCGCCAGCGCTTTATAAGCGAGGTCGGCAGGGTCGATATCGGGTAAGAAGTGATTGCCCGCCACCAAGGTGTCGGTGCTGATTGCCAGCGTTTTTTTCTCGGGGATATTCAGGAGCGCGCAGTCATCGCCGATGCCGGTTTCAACATCAAGGCGGGCGCTTTTAACGCGATCAAAATAACGGGCAATCAGGGAAAATTCGCCGCATGCCATACGTTATGCCTCAGCAAAGAAAAAAATAAGGCCGGGTTCGCGGGATCAGATCCTGCAAAGCCCGGCCTGGCGTTTACTTTTTGCGGGGACGAATTACCGGAGCAGCTTTGTCCAGCACGCCGTTGACGAACTTATGGCTATCTTCAGCGCCGAAGGTTTTCGCCAGTTCGATAGCTTCATTGATGGCCACTTTATACGGTACGTCGTCACGTTTGGACAGCTCAAACAGCGCGATACGCAGCACCGCTTTTTCCACCTGGCCCAGCTCTTCCAGCTGACGGGACAGGTAGGGCTTCATCAGGCCGTCGAGGTACGCGCTGTTAGTCGCCACTCCGGACAGCAGTTCACGGAAATACAGAACATCTACATCTTTTACGTCCTGTTCCGCCAGGAACTGGTATTCGACATCAGCGATGTCGTTGTGGGACAACTGCCAGGAGTAGAGCGCCTGGACGGCACACTCACGGGCGCGGCGACGAGCAGCAGGTTTCACGGAATTCCCCTTACAAAAATCAGGCCTTGATGGCTTTCAATACGTTAATCATTTCCAGCGCGGTCAGCGCAGCTTCTGCGCCTTTGTTACCGGCTTTGGTGCCAGCGCGCTCGATGGCTTGTTCAATACTTTCAGTGGTCAGAACACCAAAGGCTACCGGGATTTCGCTGTCCTGAGCGACATGCGCCAGGCCATTGCTGGCACCGCCAGCCACATATTCAAAGTGGGCAGTACCGCCGCGGATCACCGTACCCAGCGCGATCACCGCGTCATATTTACCGGTTTTCGCCAGTGCGCCAGCCGCCAGCGGCAGCTCATACGCGCCTGGAACCCAAACAACGGTGATGTTTTCATCTTTTACCTGACCAATGCGTTTCAGGGCGTCAATCGCACCTTCCAGCAGGCTGTCATTGATAAAGTTGTTGAAACGCGCAATGGTGATGGCGACGCGAGCGTCCGGGGTAGCAACGTTAGCTTCAATAATGTTCATACTCTTCCTTCGGGTTCATGTGCCCCGCAAGGGGGGCGGATTTTATCATATTATTCTGAGCGCTGCTTCCTAATAATCAGGAAAGCCTCACGCAGTGGTTAAATGCAGGCAGACATCCGGGCCAACCTGACGTATCTCATTGAATTTGAAATGGGGTGCCTGGCTCAGTTCTTCAAGCCCCGGCAGCGCGCATAATCCACGCGCCGCATTGCCTAACAGTTTAGGCGCAATATAGACGATAAGCTCGTCGACAAGGCCAGCCTGCAGCAGCGCCCCGGCGAGCGTCGCTCCCGCCTCCACCCAGACGCTGTTCACCTGCTGTTTACCGAGCTGCATCATTAGCAGCACGAGGTCGAGATGGCCGTTATGCTCAGGCACCAGCAGGGTACGCACGTTGTCAGGCCAGGCACGTTCATCGGCATGGGTGCGGGCAAACAGAGTTTCACCTTGCTGCTGGATAATTCGATGCTCCGGCGTGACGCGGTTTTGGCTATCGATGACGATACGCAGCGGCTGACGCAGGTTCTCCTGCGGATAGAGCGCCTGCGTATCGGCGCTCAGCTCCTGCCAGCGCACGGTCAGCGCCGGATCGTCCGCCAGCACGGTGGCGCTGCTGGTGAGGATGGCATGACTCTGGGCGCGCAGACGCTGCACGTCGCGTCGCGCCTGCGGGGAGGTGATCCACTGGCTTTCACCGCTGGCCATCGCCGTGCGGCCGTCCAGCGAGGCGCCCAGCTTTAGCTGCACCCAGGGAAAACCGGTGCGCATCCGCTTCAGGAAGCCCTTATTCAGCGCTTCCGCTTCGTTCATCATCAGCCCGTGGCTGACGTCAATACCGGCCTGCTGCAGACGATACAGACCGCGCCCCGCCACCTGCGGGTTTGGGTCTTGCATCGCAGCGACCACGCGGCTAACGCCGGCGGCGATCAACGCATCGCAGCACGGCGGCGTACGGCCATGGTGGCTGCAGGGCTCAAGGGTGACGTAGGCGGTGGCGCCCTGCGCCTTTTCGCCGGCCATGCGGAGCGCGTGCACTTCAGCGTGCGGCTCGCCGGCGCGATAGTGAAAGCCCTCGCCGACGATTTCGCCGTCTTTCACAATGACGCAGCCGACATTAGGGTTAGGATGGGTGGTAAAGCGTCCGCGCGCGGCAAGCTTCAGCGCTCGCGCCATGTACATTTCGTCCTGCATGGCTTAGTCCTGTAAGCGGGCGATCTCTTCGCCGAATTCTTTGATGTCTTCAAAGCTGCGATAGACCGACGCAAAGCGAATATAGGCGACTTTATCCAGCTTTTTCAGCTGCTCCATCACCAGATTGCCAATCATTTTGCTGGCCACTTCGCGCTCGCCGGTGCCGCGCAGATGGGTTTTGATATGGTTGACCGCCATTTCCACGTCATCGGCGCTAACCGGACGTTTCTCCAGCGCTTTCAGCATCCCGCTGCGCAGCTTGTCTTCGTTGAAGGGTTCACGCACATCGTTACTCTTCACCACCCGGGGCATCACCAGCTCCGCCACTTCGAAGGTGGTAAAGCGTTCATTACAGACCAGGCACTGCCGACGGCGACGCACGGAAGAGCCTTCCCCCACCAGACGAGAGTCGATCACTTTGGTATCCACGGCGAAACAGAAAGGGCAATGCATAGCGCGTCCTGACAGGTAGTTAAACTGAAGGGTAGTTTACCGCGAAGTGACCTGACTACAAAGAAAGAGCTTTTGAGACAAAGGATCTATGAGAGAGGCAGGCGGTTTGGCTACCATTAAGCATCCTCTGCAAACGGAATCCTGACCATGACAAGACGTTACCTGAAACTCGCCATCGCGGGCAGCCTGTTTACCCTGACCGCCTGCGCCCAGCAAAGCGAAATCCGCCAGATGCACCAGAGCGTGAGTACCCTGAGCCAGGAGATGACCCAGCTCAATCAGCAAACGATCAAAATCACCCAACAAAACGCGCTGAACGCCAAATCCACCCGCGGCGTCTATCTGCTGCCGGAGGCCAAAACCCCGGCGCGGCTGGAGAGCCAGATCGGCACCCTGCGCATGTCGGTGGGCAGCATTACGCCGGACGGCGACGGGTCACGCCTGACTTTACGCATTCAGGGTGAATCCAACGATCCGCTGCCGGCCTTTACCGCCACCGTCGCCTCCGGGCAGATCACCGGCACCACCCACAGCTATCAGGAAGTCAATGTACAGGATCAGCTGATTAGCGCCCCGGCCAGCATCCTCGCCCCCAGCGATGTGGATATCCCGTTGCGTCTGAACGTGACGCCCGACAAAGTCGGTTTTATTCGCGTCCACGATATCCAGCCCGCCGCCGCACAGTAAATCTTCACGCCGGGCCCTGCCCCGCCCGGCCTACCTCCAGCCCCGTCTTTCTTATCCACTTACAACTTTTCACAAGAGTTCATTAGAAATCGTTCTGTATGGCGATTTTCAGTAGCATTTTGTCAAGAAATGCATAGAATCGTGAACGCAATCGATTACGCATGTTCTGGTTATGTGAAACAACACGTATTTTTGTGAGCAATGATTCCTATAATAGACCCCCACAGAAAGACGAAATATTTAGAAACGCTTCGGCACTTCTTTTAACGCCTTCAGGCTCAATTTAAACAGTGGCATTACTATGAAAAAAACATTACTGGCAGCGGGTGCGGTTGTGGCGCTCTCCACTTCTTTTACTGCGGGCGCGGCAGAAAACGATAAACCGCAGTACCTGTCTGACTGGTGGCACCAGAGTGTTAACGTGGTGGGCAGCTACCACACCCGTTTTGGACCGCAGATCCGTAACGATACCTACCTGGAATATGAAGCGTTCGCCAAAAAAGACTGGTTTGATTTCTACGGCTATATCGATGCCCCGGTATTCTTCGGCGGCAACAGCACGGCAAAAGGTATCTGGAACAACGGCTCGCCGCTGTTTATGGAGATCGAACCGCGTTTCTCTATCGATAAGCTGACCAATACCGATCTGAGCTTCGGGCCGTTCAAAGAGTGGTACTTCGCGAACAACTATATCTACGATATGGGCCGTAACGACTCTCAGGAGCAGAGCACCTGGTATATGGGTCTGGGTACCGATATCGATACCGGCCTGCCGATGAGCCTGTCACTGAACGTCTACGCCAAATACCAGTGGCAGAACTACGGCGCGTCCAACGAAAACGAGTGGGACGGCTACCGCTTCAAAGTGAAATACTTCGTGCCGCTGACCGACCTGTGGGGCGGCTCGCTGAGCTACATCGGTTTCACCAACTTCGACTGGGGTTCTGACCTCGGCGATGACAACTTCTACGATCTGAACGGGAAGCACGCGCGCACCAGCAACTCCATCGCCTCCAGCCACATCCTGGCGCTGAACTACGCGCACTGGCACTACTCGGTGGTGGCCCGTTACTTCCATAACGGCGGCCAGTGGGCTGACGATGCCAAGCTGAACTTCGGCGATGGCGATTTCAGCGTCCGCTCGACCGGCTGGGGTGGTTACTTCGTGGTCGGTTACAACTTCTAATTGCGGATACAGCAAGACAGCGCCCGGGCCAGCCGGGCGTTTTTATTTCTCCCACACGTCGCACCGCACTTTGCGCAGAAAATCGCTTAACGAGCGATCGGCACACTCGCTGAATCGACGCTCGGTCGCCCTGACCGCCAGACAACGGTCGAGGCGAAAGTTACGATAATCATTACGCAGCTCGCACCAGGCCACCAGCAGCCAGCGCTCCCCCCAGAAAAACAGCCCCAGCGGCAGCACGTCGCGCTCGGTTACCCGGCCAGACTCATCCTGATAGCGCAACTGCAGCACCTGCTGGCCGGAGACCGCCTGATGAATGACGTCAAAATAGGTTTTGGCATAGCGATGGGCGCCGAGATCGGGGGCAAACAGGCGGGTCTGCTCCGCCTGGCGCCGGCGCGCCTCCGGCAGGATCGCCAGCATCTTCTCCTGGGCGGATTCCAGCGATTGCGACAGCGCCTCACCGCCCCAGGTTTTCAGCAACCGAATCGCGGCGATCAGCGCTTCGGATTCTTTGGTGGTCAGCATCAGCGGCGGCAGATCGTAGCCCGCCAGCAGGCGATAACCACTCCCCGCCTCGCCCTCCACCGGCACGCCGGAGAGGGAGAGATCGCGAATATCGCGATACACGGTGCGCTCCGACACGCCCAACCGCTCCGCCAGCAGCGCGGCGGTAGTGAGCCGCCTGCCGCGCAGGATCTGCACAATCTGAAATAAACGGTCGGCGCGTCGGGTCATGTCTCACTTCACAAAACGTTTAGGTTAAGCCGGCTGGTGCAGGCCGACGCGGTTGCCCTCGCTGTCAGTAAACAGCGCGATGGTGCCAATATCATTCGGCAGCGTCAGCGGCCCGAAAACACACGCCCCACCCGCCGAGGCAACGCGGTCCAGGGTGGCGGCAAGATGGTCTGTATGCAGGTAAATAATAGCGCCCTGCGCTGAAGGCGCGATACCCTCAAATTTGGCCAGCGCGCCGCCGGGGGCCGGATCCTGATGCGGGAACACCGCCAGCTCGGCGCAGTCCATGGTTTCGCGACGTAGCGTCACCTGCATCACCGGCTCATAAAACGCGACGGCGCGATCCATATCGACGACCGGAATTTCAAACCAGTTAATGACGTTATTCATACTTCCTCCTGCTCGTTAGTGAGTTCAGAAGGAGTGTATGGGAGGGCTCCTGACAGCATACTGTCAGCAGGTTTTATCGCGGACAAAAAAAAATCCCGGCCGCCTGGGCCGGGATGGCTTTATCTCAACTGAACCGGATTACGGCAGAATAGACGGCTGGTCCGCCCCTTCTTTTTCGACCTTCTGCTGCAGCAGATGCTCGCGCTTCATACCCAGTTTCAACGCCAGCGCAGAGGCGACGTAGATAGAGGAAGCCGTACCGATGGAGACACCGATCAGCATGGTCAGCGAGAAGCCTTCCAGAATCGGGCCGCCGAACAGGAACAGCATCAGGATCACCATCAGGGTGGTCCCGGAGGTGATCAAGGTACGGTGCAGCGTCTGGGTCAACGACACGTTGAAGATCTCGTACGGCGTACCGCGGCGGATCTTACGGAAGTTTTCACGGATACGGTCCGATACCACAATACTGTCGTTCAGCGAGTAGCCGATAACCGACATCAACGAGGCCACAATGGTCAGGTCGATCTCGATATGGAACAGCGACAGTACGCCCATGGTGATCACCACATCGTGCGCCAGGGCGATAACCACCCCGGCAGCCAGACGCCATTCGAAGCGGAAGCCGACGTAGATCAGGATACAGACCAGCGCGGCAATCAGCGCCAGGGCGCCAGTTTGCGCGAGGTCCGCGCCGACGCTCGGGCCGACAAACTCAATTCGCTTCACCGCCGCATTCTGGCTGGTCGATTCGTTAATCACCGTCACGACCTTGCTGCCCAGTTCCTGGCTGACGTTGGCGTCATGCACCGGCGGCATACGTACCATGATGTCGCGGCTGCTGCCAAAGTTCTGCACCTGCGGCTCTTCAAAGCCCGCTTTCTGCAGGGAGTCGCGCATCTGGTCCAGATCGACCGGCTTCTCAAGGGTAATCTCGATCACCGTACCGCCGGTGAAATCGAGCCCCCAGTTAAAGCCGCGGACGCCGATGATGGCGATCGACACAATCAGCAGAAAACCTGAAATGCCGAAGGCCCAGTAGTCCCAGCGCATAAAGTCCCAGACTTTACGGCCGTGGTTCAATTGTTCAACAGTATATTCCTGTGCCACAACGCACTCCTCAGATAGACAGCTTTTTAACGCGCTTGCCGCCGTACAGCAGGTTCACGATGGCACGGGTGCCGACGATAGCGGTAAACATTGAGGTCGCGATACCGATACCGGTGGTAATCGCAAACCCTTTAATGGCACCGGTACCGACCGCGTACAGGATGATCACTTTGATAAGCGTCGTCACGTTGGCGTCGAAGATCGAGCTGAACGCGCCGCGATAACCTTCGTCAATCGCCTGCTGAACGGTACGCCCGTTGCTCAGCTCTTCTTTGATACGCTCGTTGATCAGAACGTTAGCATCGACCGCCACCGCAAGGGTTAACACGATACCCGCGATGCCCGGCATGGTCAGCGTCGCCCCCGGGATCAGGGACATAATGCCGACAATCAGCACCAGGTTGGCAATCAGCGCCGAGGTCGCAATCAGACCGAACTTCTTATAGAAGAGGATCATGAACAGGATAGAGACCACCAGGCCGGCCAGACAGGCTTCCAGACCCTGCTTGATGTTCTGCATACCAAGGGTTGGGCCGATAGTCCGCTCTTCGACGATCTGAATCGGGGCAATCAGCGCGCCGGCACGCAGCAGCAGCGACAGCTGGCGTGCTTCGTTCGGGTTGCTGATACCGGTGATACGGAAGCTGTTACCCAGACGCGACTGGATGTTGGCGATGTTAATCACCTCTTCCTCTTTCGCCAGGATAGCGCGACCGTTAGCGTCTTTCTTACCGCTGTCTTTATACTCCACGAACAGGGTCGCCATCGGCTTACCGATATTGTCCTTGGTGAAGTTAGACATGATATTACCGCCCGCGCTGTCCAGCGAGATGTTGACCTGCGGCTGGTTGTACTCATCCATGCTGGAGGTCGAGTCGGTGATATGGTCACCGGTCAGGATCACTCGCTTGTACAGCACCACCGGCTGGCCTTCACGCGTCTCTTTCACTTCCGAGTCGCCCGGCACGCGGCCAGAGGCAGCGGCGGACTGGTCCACGTTGGTATTGACCAGACGGAACTCGAGGGTCGCGGTTGCGCCAAGGATCTCTTTCGCCCGCGCGGTATCCTGGATACCCGGCAGCTCAACCACGATGCGGTCAGCACCCTGACGCTGAACCAGCGGTTCGGCGACGCCCAGCTGGTTCACACGGTTACGCAGAATGTTAATGTTCTGCTGAACCGCGTACTCACGGGCTTCTTTCAGGCGCTCATCGGTCATCACCGCTTTCAGGCTGTTGTCACCCTGAGAGGAAATCACCAGATCGCGATGGCGAGGGCTGAGATAAGAGATAGCCTGGTCGCGCGCCGCGCTGTCGCGGAAGACGATGCTCAGACCATAGTTGTCTTCCTTGCGCACGGTCGCGTAAGGAATGCCTTTGTCACGCAGTTCGCTGCGCAGGCTGTCGATGTTCTGTTCCTGCAGCTTGCCTAACGCGGTGTCCATGTCGACTTCCATCAGGAAGTGCACGCCGCCGCGCAGATCAAGACCCAGCTTCATTGGCTCGGCATAGAGTGCCGCCAGCCAGCGTGGGGTTGCCGGAGCAAGGTTTAGCGCCACGACGTATTTGTCACCTAGCACGGTAAGCAGCGCTTCACGCGCACGCAGCTGGGTATCAGTGGTGTCGAAGCGCGCAAGAATAGCGCCCTCTTCCAGTGCCACAGACTTCGCGGTTATTTTTTCTTCTTGTAAAGTTTTCTGGACCTGGATCAGCGTTTGCTCACTGGCGGCGACGCCGCGCGCGCCAGTGATTTGAACAGCCGGATCCTCACCATACAGGTTGGGAAGCGCATAGATCAGGCCGACGACAATGACGACGACCAGCATGACGTACTTCCACAAAGGATAACGGTTTAACACGGCAGTTCCCTTTGGGAAAAGTTAGATTACAGCGCCTTCATGGTGCCTTTCGGCAGAACGGCAGCAACGAAGTCACGTTTGATAACCACTTCAGTGGTATCGTTCAGCGCGATAGCAATGTAGCCAGTTTCCGCTACTTTGGTCACGCGACCGACCAGACCGCCGTTGGTCAGCACTTCATCACCTTTGGCGATGGAGTTCATCAGGTTCTTGTGTTCCTTGGTGCGCTTCTGCTGTGGACGCAGGATCATGAAGTAAAAAATCAGACCGAACACCACCAGCATCAGAATCAGAGACATCGGGCTGCCCTGCGCCGGTGCACCCGTTGCCGCTACCGCATCAGAAATAAAAAAGCTCATTGAAATTCCCTCATTATTAAAATTAATCAACGTTCAAAGGAGGCACGGTGCGCCCCTGACGTTGGTAAAAATCGGTCACGAAGCTCTCTAATTTACCCTCTTCGATAGCCTTGCGTAAACCAGCCATTAAACGCTGATAGTAGCGCAGGTTATGAATGGTATTGAGACGCGCGCCCAATATTTCGTTGCAACGGTCGAGGTGATGCAAGTAAGCGCGTGAATAATTGCGACATGTATAGCAATCACACTCGGCGTCCAGCGGTGCGGTATCGCTTTTGTGCTTCGCGTTGCGGATTTTCACCACGCCGTCGGTGACGAACAGGTGGCCGTTACGCGCGTTGCGCGTCGGCATGACGCAGTCGAACATATCGATACCGCGACGTACCCCTTCCACCAGATCTTCCGGCTTCCCGACGCCCATCAGGTATCGTGGTTTATCGGCCGGGATCTGCGGGCAGACGTGCTCCAGAATACGGTGCATGTCTTCCTTCGGCTCACCGACCGCCAAACCGCCGACAGCGTAGCCATCAAAGCCAATCTCTACCAGACCTTTCACCGAGATATCACGTAAATCTTCGTAAACGCTGCCCTGAATGATGCCGAACAGCGCATTTTTATTGCCAAGGCTATCGAAACGGTCGCGGCTGCGCTTGGCCCAGCGCAGAGACATTTCCATCGAGCGCTTAGCGTAATCCCAGTCCGCCGGGTACGGCGTACATTCGTCGAAGATCATCACGATGTCGGAACCGAGATCGTATTGAATCTCCATCGATTTTTCCGGATCGAGGAAAATCGGATCGCCGTTGATCGGGTTGCGGAAATGGACGCCCTGCTCGGTGATCTTACGGATATCGCCAAGGCTGAACACCTGGAAGCCGCCGGAGTCGGTAAGGATCGGTCCTTTCCACTGCATAAAATCGTGCAGATCGCCATGCAGCTTCATGATCTCCTGACCCGGGCGCAGCCACAGGTGGAAGGTGTTGCCGAGAATAATCTGCGCGCCGGTGGCTTCCACTTCTTCCGGCGTCATCCCTTTGACGGTGCCGTAGGTGCCAACGGGCATAAAGGCCGGTGTTTCCACCACGCCGCGCTCAAACACCAGGCGACCGCGGCGGGCGCGACCGTCGGTGGTATCCAGTTCAAATTTCATGCTTGCTCCTGCGTCAGAAAAACAGTCCGACGTTTTCATACTCGCCACGGAATGATTCCGTGGCTAAAAAATGCGTCATGGCGTCCAAAACGCCGGCGGGCCGGCCTTGTCAGGGACGCTCAGAAATAGCCTGCGGATTGTACGTGATAAACATCGCATCCCCGTAGCTAAAAAAGCGATATTTCTGCTCCACCGCCACCTTATAGGCGTTCATGGTGTGCTGATAACCCGCAAACGCCGACACCAGCATAATCAGTGTGGATTCAGGGAGATGGAAGTTGGTTACCAGCGCATCGATCACCTGGTACTGATAACCCGGGTAGATGAAAATCTGCGTATCGTCGAAGAACGGCGCGATCAGGGCGTCTTTCGCCGCCTGCGCCGCGCTCTCCAGCGAGCGTACCGAGGTGGTGCCTACCGCAATCACGCGGTTGCCGCGCGCTTTCGCCGCCAGCACCGCATCGACCACCTCCTGCGGCACTTCCGCATATTCAGAGTGCATGGTGTGCTCTTCAATGCTGTCGACGCGCACCGGCTGGAAAGTCCCCGCCCCCACGTGCAGGGTGACAAACGCCATCTCAACGCCTTTAGCGCGCAGTTTGTCCAGCAGCGGTTCGTCGAAGTGCAGACCGGCGGTCGGGGCGGCTACCGCGCCCGGCCTGGTGCCGTAGACGGTTTGATAGAGTTCGCGATCAGCGTCTTCGTCCGGGCGGTCAATGTAGGGCGGCAGCGGCATATGGCCGATCCCGTTGAGGATCTCCAGCACCGGACGCTCGTCGTTAAATTCCACTTCAAACAGCGCGCCATGACGCGCCAGCATCGTGGCCTTAATGCTCTCGTCATCGCCCAGCAGCAGCTCGGCGCCCGGCTTCGGCGCTTTTGAGGCGCGAATATGGGCCAGGATGCGCTTATCATCCAGCATCCGCTCCACCAGCACTTCAATCTTGCCGCCGCTGGCCTTACGGCCGAACAGACGCGCCGGGATCACCCGGGTGTTGTTAAACACCAGCAGATCGCCGGGATTGAGCTTATCGAGGATGTCGGTGAAGGTGCCATGCGTCAGCGCGCCCGTCGGCCCGTCCAGGGAGAGCAGGCGGCAGCTGCTGCGCTCAGGCATCGGATAGTGGGCGATCAGAGATTCGGGTAGTTCAAAAGCAAAATCGGTAACGCGCATGACGGTAACTCAGACTGAATAAAGAGGCGGGTAGTCTAGTGCCGGGGCGTTCCGCCTGCAACCTTTACCCCTCCGGATGAATGACATAATCTATATTCCAAATCATTCCGAATGCCGCCATGCGGCAACCGAATGCCTTACCGGTGGCAAAGGTGCCGCGCGCAGCCAGGCAGCATGCCATGCGGACACCGAGGCGCCGTTCAGCGCAACATCGGTGATTCCACCTGCCCGCTCGTATTTAAAGGATGTCGTTTTATGAATTTTCTCGCCCACCTGCACCTCGCCCATCTCGCCGACAGCTCGCTGCCCGGCAACCTGATGGCCGATTTTGTGCGCGGCAACCCGCAGGGCGACTATCCGGCTGAGATCATCGACGGCATCTATATGCATCGCCGGATTGACGTGATGACTGACAACCTGGCGGAAGTCAAAGAGGCGCGGGAGTGGTTTCGCCCGCAAACCCGTCGCGTCGCCCCCATCACCCTCGATGTCATGTGGGATCATTTCCTGTCGCAGCACTGGGCGCAGCTCTCCCCTGACCTGCCGCTGGACGAGTTCGTGCGCTACGCCGAGCAGCAGATCGTCCCCATCCTGCCCGACTCGCCGCCACGCTTCGTCAATCTGAATCAGTACCTGTGGTCGGAGCGCTGGCTGGAGCGCTATCAGGAGATGGATTTTATTCAGCGCGTGCTTAACGGCATGGCCAGCCGCCGTCCGCGTCTCGACGCCCTACGCGATTCCTGGCAGGATCTGGATACCCACTACGACCAGCTGGAGGGGCAGTTCTGGCGCTTTTATCCGCAAATGATGCGCCTGGCAGAAAACAAACAGCTGTAATAGCCACGTGATTGATAGGTAAAAGCTGGCTGAACGATTGTTAGCGCCTCTTTGTGTTATTAGCGGCCAGGCTCTATACTTGCCCGCGTTGCGTTCCAAATAACCTTAGTAATTACAGGAGAATCAAATGGTTCTGGTCACTCGTCAAGCGCCGGATTTTACTGCAGCCGCTGTGCTGGGTAATGGTGAGATCGTTGAGAAATTCAATTTCAAACAGCACACCAACGGTAAACCTACCGTTCTGTTCTTCTGGCCGATGGACTTCACTTTCGTGTGCCCGTCTGAGCTGATCGCGTTCGACAAACGTTACGAAGAATTCCAGAAACGCGGCGTGGAAGTGGTTGGCGTTTCCTTCGATTCCGAGTTCGTTCACAACGCATGGCGTAACACCCCGGTAGACCAGGGCGGTATCGGCCCGGTTAAATACGCGATGGTTGCTGACATCAAACGTGAAATCCAGAAAGCTTACGGTATCGAGCATCCGGACGAAGGCGTAGCGCTGCGCGGCTCTTTCCTGATCGACGCTAACGGCGTGGTACGCCACCAGGTGGTTAACGACCTGCCGCTGGGCCGTAACATCGACGAAATGCTGCGTATGGTTGATGCGCTGCAGTTCCACGAAGAGCACGGCGAAGTCTGCCCGGCGCAGTGGGAAAAAGGAAAAGAAGGTATGGCTGCTTCTCCGGAAGGCGTAGCAAAATACCTGACCGAAAACGTCTCCAGCCTGTAATCGGCACGCGTTTTAATAAAAGGCTCGCTCAGGCGGGCCTTTTTTGTTAGCGGTGTCAAAATTTAAGAAAATGACCCGCCGATATTTGTGACCAGAGATACACTTCTGCCGAAAAAATTCGCCCTACCTCTCACTTTTTCTCTGTCAAATTTCAGCGTCAAAATACAAAGCCTTCATAACCCACTGAAAAATACATAAATTATTTATATCGTTTTCTGCCGGTACTTTGCCGTCGATGTGATCCCCATCAATATTTAAAACCCCGGATGTGATCTCATCCATCATTTTCATCAATGTATTTAGTCATGATTTTACTCAGGAACAGGAATACGTTCAGGAGCTGAGGATGGAAATTATTTTTGACCCGTCGTTAATCGCCCTTAAGCAGAATATTTCCCGTGCGGAAGAGGCCATCGAACTGGCGGGTTCATTACTCGCCAGGCGTCAGATTTGCAGCGCCGAATATGTCAACGAGATGCTGACGGTATATGAAGATTTCGGCGCTGCCATCGTCATAGACGACGGGATTGCCATGCCGCACGCCCGGCCGGAAAAAGGGGCATTGCAAACCGGATTTTCGCTTGTCACCACCGCCACGCCAATCTCCTTCGGCCACGATGAGTTCGATCCGGTTACCGTGATCATCGCTATCGCCGGCGCGGACGCTGACAGTCATATCAAAATGATCCAACTGATAGCCTCGCTGATCGAGTCAGATATTGTGACCTTCCTTCAGCAGGAAAATGACGTGAATTCAGTCTTACATTTCATCCAAAAACAAATGGAGTAGTCATTATGTTAGTTATCAGAACAGTTTGTGGTAACGGTATTGGCAGTTCATTGATGGCTGCGAATAATGTCAAAAAGATCTGTGAAGAA
This sequence comes from Klebsiella sp. PK18, assembly GCF_057784655.1. Lineage (NCBI taxonomy): Bacteria > Pseudomonadati > Pseudomonadota > Gammaproteobacteria > Enterobacterales > Enterobacteriaceae > Klebsiella > Klebsiella sp. PK18. The sequence goes on from NZ_CM173493.1 coordinate 4,422,243, forward strand.
TTAGGTATCAAAGCGGACGTCGCCTCGGTCGATTTTGCTAACGCCGTCGGCGAAAAAGCCGACCTTTACGTCACGATCAAAGAACTGGCAAATCAATTTCCAGCCCACTGTCATGTCGCCATCATTCGCAGCTATGTCCATAAAGCGAAAATCGCCGAGGATATTACCGACGCGCTGACCAAAATTGCGGCGAATCACTCTTAATTAACATAGAGGGAACGACCATGCAGGCTATTCTTAGTTTCTTAGCGGAAATATTCAGTCAACCTGCTTTTTTAATGGGGCTGATTGCTTTTGTCGGTTTAGTGGCGCTGCGCTCCCCCGGTAACAAACTCCTTACCGGCACATTAAAACCGATTCTAGGCTATTTAATGTTGAGCGCTGGCGCAGGCGTTATCGTTGCCAATCTCAACCCGCTGGGCGGTATTATCGAGGCCGGGTTTAATATCCGCGGCGTTATTCCAAACAATGAAGCCATTGTCTCCGTCGCCCAGAAGATGCTGGGCGTGGAAACCATGAGTATTTTGCTGTTAGGCTTTATTTTCAACCTGATTATCGCCCGCTGTACCAAGTATAAATATATCTTTCTGACCGGCCATCACTCGTTCTTCCTCGCCTGCCTGTTTTCCGCTGTCCTGCAGGCGGCGGAGTTCCATGGCTGGATGTTGATCCTGATCGGCGGATTCCTGCTGGGGTCATGGTCGGCCATCTCCCCCGCGATTGGTCAGCGTTACACCAAGCAGGTCACGGAAGACGGTGGGATCGCCATGGGTCATTTCGGCTCCCTCGGCTACTACCTCTCGGCATGGATCGCCAGCCGGACCGGCAATCCGGCAAATTCCTTCGCGGATACCGAAATTTCAGAAAAGTGGGGCTTTCTGCGCGATACCACCGTCACCACCGGTATCGTGATGTTTGTTATCTACTTTATCTGCAGCGCTGTCGCCGGGTCGGCATACCTGAGCACCATCACCGACCAAAACATGCTGATCTTCTCGGTGCTGACCGGCCTGCAATTCGCCGTTGGCGTGGCCATTGTGTACAACGGTGTGCGGCTGATCCTCGGCGATCTGGTGCCGGCATTCCAGGGCATCAGCCAGAAGCTGATCCCGGACTCCATCCCGGCCGTTGACTGCGCGGTATTCTTCACCTTTAGCCCCACCGCCGTGGTGGTGGGATTCATCAGCTCCTTCGTGGGCGGGCTGGTCGGGATGCTCTTGCTCGGCGGGCTGGGCATGGCGCTGATTATTCCCGGCATGGTGCCGCACTTCTTCTGCGGCGGCACGTCCGGCGTCTTCGCCGACAAGCTGGGCGGCAAGCGCGGATGTATCATCGCCTCCTTTATCGGGGGGATCTTCCTCGCCTTCCTGCCGGCGATGCTGCTGCCGGCGCTCGGCAACCTCGGGTTTGAAAACAGCACCTTCGCCGATTTCGACTTCGCGGTATGGGGCATCATTATCGGTAACGCCTTCACCCAGTTTGGCCAGGTCACTATCTACCTGATTTGTCTGGTGCTGCTCGTCGCGCTGCTGGCGCCTTTCTGTTTCCGTCACGTACGGGTGGTTGGCGATACGCTCAGCTATGAGGAGCTCACGGCGAAGCAGAAAAATGAATAAGCGACGTCATTTTTCCCGGCGGGGAGGTCAGGCTTCCCGCCGCTGACCAATAATCAGGAGTGGTTATGGCTATTTTGTCCATTGGATTTGCTTGTTTCGATCAGTTTTTCTTTCTCAATGAATGGCCTCAGGAGAATACCAAAAACTTTTGTCATGATTTTATAGAAAGCGGCGGCGGCCCAGCGGCCAATGCGGCATGGCTGCTAGGATTATGGGGTGAGGAAGTCTATTACATTGGTCATCTGCATCAGGACCTTTACGGTCAGCGCATTATCGATGAGTTTGCCGAAGCGGGCGTGGATACCAGCCAGGTGGTTTTTTCCGATGACATGATCACTCCGCTGGCCTCGGTGCTGGTCAATCGCTTAACGGGTTCGCGGACGATTATTACCCGCAAGATGCAAACGCCACCTTCCCTGACCTACGATCAAAAGCTCAAACTGGACGACCTCGCCGAGCGGCTGATTGCCAGCGAGGAGCCGGTCACCATTTTAATTGACGGCCATGAGGCAGAAATCAGTGAATATTTAATCAAGAAACTGCCCCACGCCAAAGTCGTGATGGACGGGGGTTCACTGCGTGCCAGCAATATTAAACTGGCGGCCTGGACTGACTATTTTGTCGTAAGCGAACATTTTGCCCGCGATTATATGAGCTATCGTTCACTGAGCACCGAAGCAGACATTAAAGCGGCCCTGATTGAACTGAATAAAATTTGCCGCGGCGAGGCGTTTATCACCCTTGGCGAAAAAGGCTGCGCCTTCTTAAAGAGCGGTATGCTGCAGATCGTCCCGTCCTGGCTGTGCAATGCCGTTGATACCACCGGCGCCGGGGATGTTTTTCACGGTGCCTTTACCTATGGCGTCCATTATTCGTGGCATATAGATAATATTATTTTATTTGCCAGCCTGACCGCCGCTATTTCTATTGAGAAAAAAGGGGTACGGGAATCGATGCCGGATCTGGCGGTCGTCCACCACTCGCTAAATAGCTACGAGAGAAACTTAAAGCAATATTTTGAAGAATAACTGCGTTTAATACATATCAAGAGGTGAATATGTTAGTGTCGATGAAGGACATGCTTCAGCATGCCCTAAAGAACGGTTACGCCGTCGGTCAGTTCAACATTAATAATCTGGAATGGGTCGGCGCCGTATTAAGCACCGCCCAGCAGTGCCGCTCACCGGTTATTTTGGGCGTGTCCGGCGGCACGGTTAAGCATATGCTCGGGTTAAAATGTATTCATGATATTGTGGTGAATGCCATAGATTATTTACATATTGATATTCCGGTGGCTCTGCATCTGGATCACGGCACTACCCAGGAGGCCTGCGAAGCCGCGATCGCTGCCGGCTTCAGTTCCATTATGTTTGATGGTTCACATCTGCCGTTCAGGGAAAACCTGACCATCACCCGCCACCTGGTGGCGCTGGCGCACAGCAAGGGCATCTCCGTGGAAGCCGAACTGGGGACCATCGCCGGCAGTGAAGATGGTATCGTTAACTCCGAGGTCATTTACGCCGATCCTGAAGAGTGCTACACCCTGGTGACAGAAACGCAGGTGGATTGCCTCGCCGCCGCGCTGGGTTCCACCCATGGTCTGTATAAAGGTAAAGCCCGGCTGGGATTTACTGAGATGAAAGCCATTGCCGAGCGCGTGAAGGTCCCGCTGGTGCTGCATGGCGGCACCGGTATTGCCGATGAGGATATGCGCCGGGCGATTGCCTGCGGCACCGCCAAGATTAACGTCAATACCGAAAACATGTACGCCTGGTGCCAGCAGGTGAAAGCGATCTTTGCCGCCGATACCGGGCACGATGTGAACGATCCGCGGAAAGTCATCACCCAGGGACTGCAGCCGGTACGCGAGATGATTGCCCGCCGCATGGCGCTTTTTGGCTCACAGCAGCGCTATTGACGCCGGGCCTGCGGCTGAAACCTCCGCCCCGAAGCTGCCGGGGCGGAGGCGTCAAGGTATCAGAAGGCAAAGCAGGAGCAGCCCAGCACGCCCCAGAAAGCTTGCTCATCGGAGACCGGAATCGACGACCTGCGCGCAATATCATGTTGGTGGCCGTGAACGCCGCAGCTGCCGCAGCACTGGTGCATCTGCACCATGGCGCCGATTTTAGCCGCCGCCGGCGGAGCGGAACGGTAATGGCCCGGGACCTTCACCACCGGTGACCACTCCGGTAGCACCGGAATGGGCGGCGGCGCCAGCGGCGAAAAGTGACCGGCAGCGTACACCACTTTGCCATCAACCACCGTTAACACGGACTCAATGCCTTTGATCTCCTCTTCCGCGACGCTGAAGTAGTCTTTCGACAGCACCACCAGATCGGCAAGCTGACCGGCGGCCAGACGGCCTTTCTTGCCCTGCTCGCTGGAGAACCAGGCGCTGCCCGCCGTCCACAGCTCCAGCGCGACATCGCGCGGCAGGCGGTTGTCGTCGTCGTACATCGCCATCCCGCCAACGGTGCGCCCGGAGACCAGCCAGTACAGTGCGGTCCACGGATTATAACTGGCGACGCGGGTGGCATCGGTGCCCAGCCCCACCGGCACGTCCAGTTCCAGCATTTTCGCTACCGGCGGAGTATGTTTCACCGCCTCTTTACCATAGCGATCGACAAAGTATTCGCCCTGGAAGGCCATCCGGTGCTGCACCGCAATACCGCCCCCCAGCGCCTTCACCCGCTCAATGTTACGCTCGGTAATGGTCTCGGCATGATCGAAGAACCAGTGCAGGCCATTAAACGGGATATCGCGGTTCACCTTCTCAAACACGTCCAGCATCCGGCTGATGGACTCGTCGTAGGTGGCATGCAGGCGGAACGGCCAGCGATGCTCCACCAGATGGCGCACCACCCGCTCAAGCTCATCCTCCATGCCTTGCGGCAGATCCGGCCGCGGCTGCAGGAAATCTTCAAAATCCGCAGCCGAGAACACCAGCATCTCGCCGGCGCCGTTGGCGCGATAGAAGTCGGTCCCCTGCCCCGGCTTCAGCATATCGGTCCAGCGTTCGAAATCCTCCAGCTCCTGCTTCGGCCGCTGGGTAAACAGGTTGTAGGCGATGCGCACGGTCATCTGATCTTTCGCGTGCAGCTGTTCGATAATTTCGTAATCTTCCGGATAGTTCTGGAAGCCGCCCCCGGCGTCGATGGCGCTGGTCAGCCCCAGTCGGTTCAGCTCGCGCATAAACTGACGGGTAGAGTTCACCTGCAGATCCAGCGGCAGCTTCGGCCCTTTGGCCAGAGTAGCGTAAAGGATCATGGCGTTCGGTTTGGCGATCAGCATCCCGGTCGGGTTGCCGCGGCTATCGCGGACGATCTCTCCGCCCACCGGATCCGGCGTCTCTTTGGTATACCCCACGGCTTTCAGCGCCGCGCGGTTCAGCAGCGCGCGATCGTAGAGATGCAGCACAAACACCGGCGTATCGGGCGCCGCGTCGTTCAGCTCTTCCAGGGTCGGCATCCGCCGCTCAGCGAACTGAAATTCGCTCCAGCCGCCGACCACCCGCACCCACTGCGGAGAGGGTGTGCGATCCGCCTGATCCTTAAGCATTCGCAGGGCATCGGCCAGCGAGGGAACGCCCTCCCAGCGGAGCTCAAGGTTGTAGTTCAACCCGCCGCGGATCAGGTGCAGGTGAGAATCGTTGAGGCCCGGGATCACCGTATGCCCTTTGAGATCGACGATTTGCGTCCCCTCGGCGGCAAAGCTCATGATCCGATCGTGGCTTCCGGTAGCAACAATTTTTCCGTCGGCGATGGCCACGGCTTCCGCCAGGGGATTCGCGCGATCGAGGGTATGAATCTGACCGTGGGTCAGAATCAGTGTGGCAGTTTGCGACATAACGCACTCCTTGAGGAGGCTGACTCAGTTTTTCTTTAACCAGCCAGCAAACAGGCGGGTCACGATGGGCATCCAGAACCAGACCACCAGCGCAACCACGCAGGCATCATTGATCAGGTGCAGCAGCAGGCTCCCTTTGAGCGACGGCAACAGCATACCGGTGACCGCAGGCACCAGGTTGGTGCTGGGAAAAATCACCAGCAGGGTGATCAGAAACTGTTTCCAGCGCCGCGGCTGGCGCACGTTCGCCGTCGGCGGGGTAAACCAGAAGGCCGGCTCGGTCCGCACCTCCGTCCGATCGCCTTCCGTCAGCAGCGGCGCAATCTCTGCCACCAGCTGCCGACGGGTTTCCGACTGCGTCCAGGCGTAGAGGTGCTCCAGGGTATCGAAGCGGATTATGACGCTCCACAGATTCTGCCCTGCGGCGGGCCGGATCACATTCGCGCCGAGATGGCCGGGAAACTCGGCCGCAATGGGCATAATTTTACCGAGCCACTCCTCGTAGCGCTGGCCGTGTTGCGGATCGAGCAGATGGCTGATGACCAGGGTCACCGATTTTTGCTGCGCCATAGAGAGTTCCTTGCTTCAGGGGAATGGCGGGATTGTTCCCGCCATTAGCCACAGATGACCATACACAACATCATTCATGCTACGTCGAGGCGGCAAGCCGGCACGTCCCCCTGAGCGGAGATAAGTCAGCGACCGGGGACGGGTAAACGCAGCCGAAGATCAGGCAGCCTGAAGGATGAAGTGATTTACGCTTTACGCTCCGGCGCGCCATGCACCATGGTATAAGCGTAATCCACGCCCATCCCGTAGGCGCCGCTGTGTTCGCGTACGAGGTCCATCACCGCATCGTAGGTCGCTTTGCGCGACCAGTCGCGCTGGTACTCCAGCAGCACCTGTTGCCAGGTCACCGGTACCGCCCCCGCCTGCACCATCCGGTCAATAGACCGCTCATGGGCGTCGACAGAGGTGCCGCCGGAGGTATCCGTCACCACATAGACCTCGTAGCCCGCCTCCAGCGCCATCAACGCCGGGAAGGTCAGGCAGACTTCGGTCCACAGGGCGGAAATCACCAGCTTTTTACGGCCGGTCGCTTTCACCGCCGCCACAAACGCGTCGTCTTCCCAGGAGTTCATCGAGGTACGTTCAATCGGCTTGACGTCAGGATGCACGGCCAATAATTCCGGCCAGATATAACCGCTGAAGCTTTTGGTCTCTACGGAGGTATAAATCACTGGCACATTAAAAATTTTGCCCGCTTTCGCCAGCGCCACGGTGTTATTTTTCAGGGTCTGGCGATCGATATTCGCCACGCCAAATGACATCTGCGGCTGGTGGTCAATAAAGATAAGTGCGGAATTAGTGGGATCGAGCAGTTCACGAATAGACATTAAATACCTTCTTAATCAATGAGTTAAAAAGATGACATGATGGTTAATGCGTCGTGTGGATCCTGACTGATAAAGCATGGTGAGTATAGCCAGTTATTTCTAACAAGTTATTAAAGTTTTTTTGTGGTTTATTTTTTTGCCCGTAGCAAGGATTTGCTCGCATCCGCATTAATCAAATTTTTACGCCAAACTGTTCTGATTTATTCACTGGCATTGATTATTGTGCTTAGGTACAACAAGGGAAAATAAATTAATGGATAGCTCCCCCATGCGTGTGAATTTTGATGTACTCATGATCCTTGATGCCCTGGACAGACACGGGTCCTTCGCCACCGCCGCGGAGTCGCTGTATAAAACCCCCGCCGCCCTGAGCTATATGATCCAGAAGCTGGAGAGCGATCTGGATATTGTGCTGTTGGATCGCTCTGGCCACCGGGCGAAGTTTACCGATACCGGTAGGCTGATGCTGGAGAAGGGACGGCAGCTATTGAGCGCCGCCAGAGATCTGGAAAAGCAGGCGCAGCAGCTGAGCGCGGGCTGGGAGCGAGAGCTGGCGATCGCTCTCGATGCTTCGTTTCCCTTTTCTGCCCTGCTACCGCTGATCGCCGAATTTTATGCGCAAAACCCGCAGACGCGGCTGAACTTCAGTCATCACACCCTCGCCGGTTCGTGGGAAGAGCTGACCCACCATGGCGCGGATATTATCCTCGGCGCCATCAATGAGCCCCCGACCTCTGCAGAGTGGTCATGGCAAACCCTCGGCGCACTGGATAATATTTTCGTGGTTGCCCCCGCCCACCCGCTGGCTCAGGCGAAGGAGCCACTGACCAATAAACAGCTCAGCCAACATCGGGCCATCGTGATCCGCGACAGCGCCCGTTATTGCCATCCGCTAAACAGCAATCTCCTCGACGAGCAGCCGCAAATCGGCGTCGATGATTTCGCCAGTAAAGTCGAACTGCTGTGCGCCGGGTTGGGCTGCGGCTTTCTGCCGCGCCATATCGCTCGCCCATGGCTGGAAAAAGGCAGTCTGGTGGAGAAAAGCGTCGCCTGCTGGCGGGAAAAAGATATCACCTACATGGCCTGGCGCAGCGGGAATGACGGGCTGGCTCAGCGCTGGTGGCGGGAGGCGCTCCTCCGCGGCGACCTGCTGAGCCAGCTCTACCGTTAACGGCCGGACCAGACGCTGGCGGAGATGGCCGGGAGGGTCAGCACCCCGTCCTGAAAGGCGCCGGCGCCTTCCAGCAGCGTCCACCCGGCCACGTTCAGCAGCGGCGAATCCTCGATAACCACCTCGCAGGCTTCCCCGCGGTTAATCGCCACCAGCACGCGCTGCTGTTTGTAGACCCGGACAAACACCACCACGTTATCCTCGGCGTAAATCACCTGACAGCCGCCGTAGCGCAGCGCCTGCTGGGCCTTACGCAGTTTCGCCATCCGCTGATACAGCGCCAGCAACTGGGTATCCTGCAGCGCCGGATCCCACGGGAACGGTTTGCGGCAGAACGGATCGTTGTTGCCATCCACGCCCACCTCGTCGCCGTAGTAGATGCACGGTACGCCCGGCCAGCTAAACAGCCACACCACCGCCAGCGGCAGGCGCGCTACGTCTTTACCAAGGAGCGATTTAAAGCGCGCCGTATCATGGCTGTCGAGCTGGTTGAACATCCGCAGCTGCTGCTGATGCGACAGCCCGGCGCGATAATTATCCATCCACGCCATGCAGGTCTGGGCGTCTATCTTCTGCGGATCGTAAGAGATATCGGTATTGGCGAGGAATCCCCAGATCGGGAAGGTAAAGCCGCGATAGTTCATCGCCGCATCTTCGGCATCCGCCTGCAGCCATTGTCGCGCATCGCCAAAATGTTCGCCAAAGACAAAGGCTTCCGGCTGCGTTTGTTTTGCCGCCTGAGTGATGCCGGCGATATGCTGCAGGTTATTCCGCGCCCCGCCGCCTTCGCCCAGCATATGCACCACGTCCAGACGCCAGCCGTCCATGCTCCACGGCGCCTTCAGCCAGTGGCGTACGATACTGTCCTCGCCGGCATAGATCTCGTTGACCAGGCTGGTCGAGCGATAGTCGAGCTTCGGCAGACTGGCATAGCCCAGCCAGTTGTGCGCCTGCCCCTCCTCTGAGAAGGTAAACCAGTCGCGCCACGGAGAATCCGGGTAATGGCCGGCGCCGCCGCTGCCCTGCTGGTGTCGGTCGAACCAGGGATGGGAATCGCCGGTATGGTTGAACACCCCGTCGAGGATCATGCGCATCCCCGCCCGCTGGGTGTTGTGGCGCAGCCGGAGCAGCGCCGCGTCGCCGCCAAACTGCGGATCGACGCGCCGATAATCCTCGGTATCGTATTTATGCACGCTGGGGGCGGCGAAAACCGGGTTCAGATAGAGGGCGGTGACGCCGAGTTGCTTCAGGTAGGGAAGTTTTTCGCTGATGCCGTCGAGATCGCCGCCGTAGAACGTCGACCCGCCCGCTTCACCGGTTAGCGGTTCGTCCCATGCCTTGCGCACAATCTCCCGTCCCGCCGCGTGATGGTAATAGACCGCATCCTGGTCGGCGTCACGCGCGGCGCTGCGGGCAAAGCGATCGGGGAAAATCTGATAGAACACCTGATCGGCCACCCACTGCGGGCCGGCGTCCGGCAGGTCAATGGCAAACTGTTCCAGCCTGGCCGGCGGGAAACGGGTGAAACCTTGTGGCGTAAACCAGCGCTGATGGTCGGCCCACAGCAGCTTAAAGCTGTAGCGGCGGCGCGGCTGGCCGCTGGCGAGAGAGATTTCACCGCGCCATGCCACCACGCCTGGCTGCGGCGCCTGACGGAGCCGCTGCATCGGCAGCGACAGCTCTTCGTTATCCTCTTCCGCGCGCAGCGTGATCCGCTGCGGCAGCGACTCACCGCTTAACCACAGGGTAATAAACAGTCGGTCCTGTTGCACCTTGATAAAGGGTGCAACCGGAAGGTGCCATGCCTTCAACATCGTGAATCCTCATTGTGCAGAATGGGCACACCTTGCCATAGCCGTCAGGCGCAGAACTCATCATCACAGGATTTTTTGGGGGAGGATAACGGGGGAGGACGCGGGACTGCAAGCCGCCCCGGTCGCGTGATGCTGACCGGGGCGGTGCATTTACTGTGCCTGCGCCAGGCGGCGATCGCGACGGGTCTTAAAGACCCAGCCCAGCAGCAGCAGGCCGATCCACGCCATACCGACATACAGCGAGATACGGGTATCCGGATGATAGCCGATCAGGGCGATAATAAAGGCCAGGAACACCAGGCCGACTACCGTGGTCACCACTCCGCCGGGCACTTTGAATTTCAGCGCCTTGACCTCTTCGGGCGACAGACGGCGGCGGAAGGCAATCTGTGACAACAGGATCATAATCCACACCCACACCGTGGCGAAGGTGGCCAGGGAGGCGATCACCAGGAAGACGTTTTCCGGCATGATGTAATTGAGATACACCGCAAACAATAGCGCAATAGTCATCACCATCACCGTCACCCACGGAATACCGCGGCGCGACGTTTTAGCGAACACCTTCGGCGCGCTGCCCTGCTCAGCCATACCGTGCAGCATACGACCTACGCCGAACACGTCGGAGTTAATCGCCGACAGGGAGGCTGTCAGGACCACGAAGTTAAGAATACTGGCCGCGAAGGTAATGCCCAGATGCTGGAAGGTCAGGACAAAGGGGCTGCCGTCGGTTCCCACCTGATTCCACGGATAGATGGACATAATGACGAACAGTGTGCCGACGTAGAACACCAGAATACGCATCGGCACCGAGTTGATCGCGCGCGGAATGGATTTCTCCGGGTCTTTCGCCTCACCGGCGGTAATACCGATGATTTCGATGCCGCCGTAGGCGAACATCACCATCTGCAGCGACATCACCATCCCCAGCCAGCCGTTGCTGAAGAAGCCACCGTTGCTCCACAGGTTATGAATGCCGGTCGGCTGGCCGCCGTTGCCGATCCCCCAGATAATAATGCCGAACCCGGCGAGGATCATGATGATAATGGTGGCCACTTTGAAGAACGAGAACCAGAACTCCAGCTCACCAAACACCTTGACGCTCATCAGGTTGACGGCGCAGATGATCAGTACCACGCTGAGCACCCAGATCCAGTGCGGCACCGTCGGGAACCAGACGCCCATGTAGATACCGAAGGCGGTGACGTCGGCGATGGCGACGATCAGGATTTCGAAGCAGTAGGTCCAGCCGGTGATATAGCCCGCCAGTCCGCCGAGGTTTTCCTGGGCATAGCGGGAAAATGAGCTGGCGGCAGGGTTATGCACCGACATCTCACCGAGCGCCCGCATAATGATATATGCCGCGACGCCACCGATAATGTAGGCCAACAGCACGCTGGGTCCGGCCATTTTAATGGCGTCGGCTGAGCCGTAAAAAAGCCCGGTGCCGATGGCGGAACCCAGGGCCATAAAGCGGATATGCCGGGTGCTTAGCCCGCGCTTAAGCTTGTTACTACTTTCCATCGTGGTTTTTCAATGCCGTTTAACACAAAAAATAAAAAACCACGGAACCCGAAGTCCCGTGGTTAAACGCTTTTCCTTAACGCCTGTTAATGGGCGCTGGAAGTCACCTGACGTCCGGCTGCGCGATCCCAGATCACCGCGAGGAACACCATCACGGCGGTGGGCATCAGCCAGGCCAGGCCCTGCTCCGCCAGCGGCAGACGCGCGGTCCAGGCCGGCAGAATCGCGGCAAACGCCGATGACTTAATCCCGTCAATGATACCAAACATCAGACTGATAAACATGGCCGGCGCGATAACGCGGGACGAATTATGCCACCAACTGCGGGTAAAGCTTAATACAACCAGTGCGATACACGGCGGATAGATAGCGGTCAGCACCGGAATTGACACCTGAATCAGGTGGCTCAGGCCCAGATTGGAGACCGCCATCGAGAACAGGCCAAGGATAAAGACCAGCGTGCGATAGGAGAACGGCAGATACTGGGCAAAGAACTCGGCGCAGGCGCAGGTCAGGCCCACCGCCGTCACCAGGCAAGCGATGAAAATCAGCGCCGCCAGCAGGAAGCTGCCCGCCCCGCCGAAGGTGTGCTGCACGTAGGAGTGCAGAATGGCCGCGCCGTTGGCGGACTGGTCCACGAGAGTGGCGCTGTCAGAACCCAGACGGAACAACGCCAGGTACAGCAGCGTCAGGCCAACGCCTGCCATCAGGCCAGCCCAGACGGTGTAGCGGGTCAACAGACGCGCTTCGCTGACGCCGCGGGAGCGTGCCGCATTGACAATCACGATCCCGAACACCATCGCGCCGAGGGTATCCATGGTCAGGTAGCCGTTGACGAAGCCATTGGAGAATGGCGCCGTACGATACGCTTCCAGCGCGTCGCTGATCGGGCCCGCTGGCCAGATGATGGCCGCGACCGCCAGCACAATCAGGGCGATAATTTTCAGCGGCGCAAGGAAGTTGCCCACGGTGTCCAGCAGTTTGCCCGGATAGAGGGAGACCAGAATCACCAGCGCGAAATAGATAACGCTGTAGATCAGCAGCGGCAGCGGGCCGTCGCCGGTCAGCGGCGCAATACCGACCTCAAAGGAGACGGTCGCGGTGCGCGGGGTCGCGAACAGCGGTCCCACCGCGAGATAACACACCACCGCCAGCAGGATACCCGCCACTTTACCAATCGGGGTGCTCAGGCTTTCAACGCCGCCGCCGACTTTCGCCAGCGCCACCACCGTCAGCACCGGCAGACCCACCGCAGTGATCAGGAAGCCGATCGCCGCAGTCCAGACGTGCTCGCCCGCCTGTAAGCCAACCATCGGAGGGAAAATTATGTTGCCTGCGCCAACAAACAACGCGAAGGTCATAAAGCCCAACGCTATGATGTCGCGAGATTTTAACTGATGGGTCATAAATTCATTACTGCCTGTGGATGTGGTGTTGTAAAAAATGGAAAAATACCGCGCTCCCCTCTCAGGGACGATACAGCGGCCATTGCCGGTAAACTCAGCGAGATATGCTCCCGAAGCGGCGTGGGAAAGAATTGTTTTTGGTATTACCACGCAAAAGCAGTCTGTCATCGACTGCGCAGGCGCAATTTAAACGCTTATAACGTTTTAAAGCAAGGCACGATCGCAAAAGCAGATGATTATGCTGGTTATCAGTTTCACACCAGAATCATTTACCATATTGATGGAAAACCCGTGGCTTATCATGCGAACAAAAAAGCAGCACGCGTTCATTAAATAGGCGAGGAAAAAAGGGATGCCAACGAAAATGACCAGCCGGGGCTGGTCATTGGCAAGATAAGCTGACAGCACGCCGATCAGGCGTCGTTTCTGGCAATTAATCGTTCCGGGAGCAGGAAGCTAAAACGGGTTCCCTTGCCCACCGTGCTGTCGATCTCCAGCCGGCTGTCATGATGGTTGACCGCGTGTTTGACGATCGCCAGTCCCAGGCCGCTGCCCCCCGTTTGCCGGGAGCGAGCTTTATCCACCCGATAAAAACGCTCGGTCAAACGGGGAATATGCTCTGGCGCAATGCCTGGCCCATTATCCTCGACGCTGAACAGCGCCCCCTGCGGGGTCCGCTGCCAGCTGACGCGAATTTCGGTCCCCGGCGGGGTGTGGTTCACCGCGTTATAGACCAGATTGGAAATGGCGCTGCGCAGTTGCTCCTCATTACCCAGCACCTTGAGCTGCTCGTCAACGGTGAAGATCAGCGTCTGTTTCTCCTGGCTGAGAGTTTGCGCCTCGCGCTCCACCACCCGCAGCATCATCGGCACGTCGATGCGGTCATTCATCGCCAGCGCCGGCGCGGCTTCAATGCGCGACAGCGTCAGCAACTGCTTCACCAGCCCTTCCATACGCTGAGTTTGCTCTCGCATGGTGTGCAGGGCTTTTTCCCGCGTCGCCCCCTCCAGTACCTGCTCCTGCATCATCTCCAGATAGCCCTGCAGCACCGTCAGCGGGGTGCGCAGTTCATGGCTGACGTTGGCGAAAAAGTTCCGCCGCACCCCTTCCAGCTGATGCATCTGCGTCACGTCGCGCGCCACCATCAGCCACTGCTTATCGGTGTAAGGCATCACGCGAATTTCCAGATGGCGAGCGTTATTCAGCACCAGGTTGAGTGGCTTAGAAAAATCACGCTGTTTCAGATAGTTGGCGAACTCGGGATAACGCAGGAGGTTGAGAATATTTTGGCCACTGTCGTCCGGCCAGCGCAGGTTTAAAATCTGCTGCGCCAGGCCATTACACCAGAAAATGGCCCCCTCTTCCGTGGTCAGTACAACCGCATCCGGCAGCGATTCCGCCCCGCTGCGAAAGCGTTTAATCAGGCTTCCCAGCTCGCGTCGACGCTTTTTATTACGCATCTGCATCTGATGCAGACCATACAGCAGCGGCTCCCAGCTGCCGCGTCCAGGCGGAGGAGTCATGCTCCGATCCACCCACAACCACCACGACAGGCGCATCAAATTCCAGAAATGCCAGATCAGCAAACCGGTCACTGCCGCCAGTAAAAACCACGGCAGATGACCCACAAACGCCCCCAGAATCAGGGCCGGAATACACGCTAAAAAGAGCTCCAGCGCCAGCCTTTTCCATGACAGCCGTTCCAGCACGGGTCACACTCCTGTCAAAATTCAGAAACGGGCGGAGAAACGATACCCCGTGCCGCGAACCGTTTGCACCATGCGATCATGGCCACTGTTTTCCAGCGCTTTGCGCAGGCGGCGAATATGGACGTCCACCGTGCGGTCTTCCACATAGACGTTGGTTCCCCAGACGTGGTTCAGCAGCTGCTCGCGGCTGTACACTCGCTCAGGATGGGTCATAAAGAAGTGCAATAATTTAAATTCCGTCGGCCCCATGTCCAGCGGACTGTCGCCGGTCATCACCCGATGCGACGAAGGGTCGAGGCTCAGACCCTGCATTTCGATCACCTCTTCCACCGCCATCGGCGAAATACGGCGCATCACCGCTTTGATTCGCGCCACCAGCTCTTTCGGTGAGAAAGGCTTGGTAATGTAGTCGTCCGCGCCGGTCTCCAGGCCGCGAACACGATCCTCTTCTTCTCCACGCGCGGTCAGCATCACAACCGGGATATCCCGCGTCATCGCCTCGCGCTTGAGCAACTTAATAAACTGCAGCCCCGAACCACCCGGCAGCATCCAGTCAAGGAGAATCAAATCAGGCCAGGGTTCATTGAGTTGATTCACCGCGCTGTCATAATCTTCCGCCTCGACGGGCTGAAAGCCATTTTGCTCCAGAACAAAGCAGACCATTTCGCGGATTGGAGCTTCATCTTCAACGACCAGAATTCTTCTCGCCATTATTTACCCTGTGTTTTTTAGCCATCAGTATAGAAGTGCGGCGTCATTATGCGTCACTTTTGTGACAGATTTATGAAAAAAATGACGGTCTGATGATCGGGTAATTTGAAGCATGACGCGGACTTACCCCGCGCCGACAAATGATATACTGCCGCCCATGCTTTTTTCGCTAGGGAAGATTTATGCGCCTCCTTCACACCTCCGACTGGCATTTGGGCCAGAATTTTTACAGCAAAAGCCGCGCGGCAGAACACGACGCTTTTCTTACCTGGCTGCTGGCCCGCGCGCAGGAGCATGAAGTCGACGCCATTATCGTGGCTGGCGATATTTTTGATACCGGCTCGCCGCCGAGCTATGCCCGCGAGCTGTATAACCGTTTTGTCGTCCAGTTGCAGCAGACCGGCTGTCGCCTGGTGGTGCTGGCGGGCAATCACGATTCAGTGGCGATGCTCAATGAGTCCCGCGATATTCTCGCCTTTTTGCACACCACCGTGGTGGCGAACGCCGGCTACGCGCCCATTGAACTGCCGTTGCGCGACGGCACCCCTGGCGCCATCTTTTGCCCGGTGCCGTTTTTACGCCCCCGCGAGCTGGTTACCAGTCAGGCCGGCCACTCCGGTCGGGAAAAACAGCAACAGCTACTGCACGCCATCAGCGACTATTATCAGGAGCAGTATCAGCAGGCCTGCGCGCTGCGCGGCGATCGGCCGCTGCCCATCATTGCCAGCGGCCACCTGACCACCGTCGGCGCCAGCAAAAGCGATGCCGTCCGCGACATTTACATCGGCACGCTGGATGCCTTTCCGGCGCAACACTTCCCGCCTGCCGACTACATTGCGCTGGGCCATATTCATCGGGCGCAGGTGGTCGGTGGCTGCGAGCACATCCGCTACAGCGGCTCGCCGCTGCCGCTGAGCTTCGATGAAACCGGCAAAGCCAAATCGGTGCACCTGGTGAGTTTTAACGACGGGCGCCTCAGCGCCGTGGAAACCCTGGAGGTGCCCGTGACCCAGCCGCTGGCAGTGATCAAAGGCGATCTGGCCGCCATCACCGCCCAGCTGGAGCAGTGGCGCGGCGTCGAGCAGGACCCGCCGGTGTGGCTGGATATCGAAATCACCACCGAGGACTACCTGCACGATATTCAGCGTCATATTCAGGCGCTGACGGAGGATCTGCCGGTGGAAGTGTTGCTGGTACGCCGCGGCCGCGAGCAGCGCGAGAAAATATTGCTCAACGCCCAGCGGGAGACCCTCAGCGAACTGAAGGTGGAAGAGGTGTTCGAGCGCCGGCTGGCGCTGACCGAGATTGACGATGACAAGCGCGCCCGGCTGCACGAGCTGTTCACCCATACGCTGCATACGCTCACCGCGGAGGACGAAAACGCATGAAAATCCTCAGTCTGCGTCTGAAAAACCTCAACTCCCTGAAGGGTGAATGGAAGATAGACTTTACCGCCGAGCCGTTCGTCAGCAACGGCCTGTTCGCCATTACCGGCGCCACCGGCGCCGGCAAAACCACCCTGCTCGATGCCATTTGCCTGGCGCTTTATCACGAGACGCCGCGCCTGAATAAAGTTTCCCAGTCGCAAAATGACCTGATGACCCGCGATACCGCCGAATGTCTGGCGGAGGTCGAGTTTGAAGTCAAAGGCACCGCCTACCGCGCTTTCTGGAGCCAGAACCGGGCACGCAACCAACCGGATGGCAATCTGCAGGCGCCCCGCGTCGAGCTGGCACGCTGCGCCGACGGCAAAATCCTCGCCGATAAGGTCTCGGACAAACTGGAGCAAACCGCGACGCTCACCGGGCTCGACTATGGCCGTTTCACCCGCTCGATGCTGCTTTCCCAGGGACAATTTGCCGCCTTCCTGAACGCGAAGCCGAGCGATCGCGCGGAGCTGCTGGAGGAGCTGACCGGCACGGAAATCTACGGCCAGATTTCGGCCATGGTCTACGAACAGCACAAAGCCGCTCGCCACACGCTGGAGAAGTTCGAAGCCCAGGCGGCGGGCATCGTTCTGCTGACGGAAGCGCAGCAGCAGGCGCTGCAGGAAAGTTTGCAGGTACTCACTGACGAAGAAAAAACCCTGCTAACGCAGCAGCAAAACCAGCAACAGCAGCTTCAGTGGCTGACGCGCTGCGACGAGCTGGCGCAGCAGCACCAGCAGGCGGTTAGCCGGCAACAGCAGGCCCGCCAGGCGCTGACCGACGCCGCCCCGGCGCTGGCGAAGCTTGAGCTGGCCCAGCCGGCCGCCCAGCTGCGCCCCCTGTGGGAGCGTCAGCAGGAACAGGTGGCAGGTCTGGCGCAAACCCGGCAACGGATCAACGAAGTAAATGCTCGCTTACTTGCCTGCACCGCGCAGCGCGCGCGCATCCGCCGCAGCGCCCTGCACGCTCAGCAGCAGCGTCAGGCTGAACTGACGGACCTGGCGCAGTGGCTGGCGGCCCATGACCGATTCCGCTTATGGGGCCAGGAGATTGCCGGCTGGCGGGCGCAATTCTCGCAACTGACGCGCGATAAACAGCAGCTAACGGCTCAGACCACCCGCCTGGCCGCGCTGCGCCAGAAACTCAGCGCTCTGCCGGCCAGCTCCCTGTCATTGTCCGCAGAGGAAGTCGCGGCGGCGATGGCGCAGCAAACGCAATCGCGGCCGCTGCGCCAGCGGCTGCTCTCCCTGCATGAACAGCATCAGCAGTTGCACAAACGCCTGCGGCAGAGCGCCGAGAACATCCAGCAGGCGCAAACGGAGCAGGCAAAACTCAATGCCACCCTGACGCAACGTCGGGAGCAATATAAAGACAAAAACCAGCACTATCTCGACCTGAAGGCGCTCTGCCAACGGGAAGAAACGATTAAAGATCTGGAAGGTTACCGCGCCCGGCTTGAGGCGGGGAAGCCCTGCCCGCTGTGCGGATCCTGTGAACATCCGGCGATTGAGCAATACGCCTCCCTAACGGTCACGGATAATCAGCGCCGCCGCGACGCGCTGGAAAAAGAGGTCGCCGCGCTGAAAGAAGAAGGTCTGCTGGTCCTCGGGCAGGTCAACGCCCTGACGCAGCAGCTCCAGCGTGAGACCGAAGCGGCCCGGCGGCTCACAGAGGAAGAGCAAGCGCTCACTAAAGCGTGGCAGGAAACCTGCGCCGCTCTGCAGGTCACGCGGGATATTGCGCAAGAGATAAACGACTGGATGCAGGAGCAGGAGCGCTACGAGCAGCAGCTCTATCAGCTCAGCCAGCGTCTGATGTTACAGAGCCAGCTCAACGACCAGCAAGCGCTGGAGCGCCAGGCTCACCAGCAGCTGGAGACCACGCGCCAGGGGCTGGAGAACGCCCTGCAGACGCTGTCGCTCAGCCTGCCGGAAGAAGGCGCAGAAGCCGCCTGGCTGCACGCTCGCGAAAGCGAATTTGCCCGGTGGCAGGCGCAACAGACGCGGCATGGCGTGCTCCAGGATCAGATCGCCGCCCTGAAACCGCTGCTCGATACGCTGCCGCCCGGCGATGAGGATGACGCGGAGGCTGAGCCGGTGATCCCGGACAACTGGCGCGAAATCCACGAGGAATGCCTGTCGCTGCACAGCCAGCTTGTCGCCCAGCAGCAACTGGAGACCGAAGAAACGGCGCGCGTACATCAGTCACAGACGCAATTCACGACTGCCCTGGCCGCCAGCCGCTTCAACGATCGGGAGGCGTTCCTCGCCGCACTGCTGGATGACGAGACCGCCCAGCGGCTGACGCAGTTAAAACAGTCGCTTGAGCAGCAGCTTCAGCAAGCGACGGTGCTCTGCGAGCAGGCGACTCAGCAGCAACAGGCGCATCTGGCGCTGCGGCCGCAAGGATCAGACGCGGACGGCCCCACCCTGCAAACGCAACTGCACGCCCTGGCCCAGCGGCTGCGGGACAACACGACCCGTCAGGGTGAGATCCGCCAGCAGCTCAGGCAGGATAATGAAAGCCGCCAGCAGCAGCAGGCGCTGGGGCAGCAGATTGCAGAGGCGGCGCAGCTGGCGGACGACTGGGGCTATCTGAATTCGCTGATCGGCTCCAGCACCGGCGACCGGTTCCGCAAATTCGCCCAGGGGCTGACGCTGGATAATCTGGTCTGGCTGGCAAACCAGCAGCTCAACCGCCTGCACGGCCGCTATCTGCTGCAACGCAAGGCCAGCGAGGCGCTGGAGCTGGAGGTGGTCGATACCTGGCAGGCCGACGCCGTGCGCGACACCCGCACCCTCTCCGGCGGCGAAAGTTTTCTCGTCAGCCTGGCGCTGGCCCTGGCGCTGTCAGACCTGGTGAGCCATAAAACACGGATTGACTCCCTGTTTCTCGATGAAGGGTTCGGCACCCTCGACAGCGAAACGCTGGATACGGCGCTGGACGCCCTGGATGCCCTTAACGCCAGCGGCAAAATTATCGGGGTGATCAGCCACGTGGAGGCAATGAAGGAACGTATTCCGGTGCAGATCAAAGTGAAGAAGATAAATGGCCTGGGCTACAGTCGGCTGGACAGAGTGTTTGCGGTGGAGTGAGGTCTGAATTATGGCGATGTCCCCTCACCCTAACCCTTTCCCGGAGGGAGAGGGAACCGTCCGGCGCCGGTCTGTAATTTCGCACGCTATTGCGATTCCCCTCTCCCTGCAGGGTGAGGGGTTCCCGGCCACTGCCTCTACCACCCGCACCGTACCGCTTTTCTCCCTCTCCCTGCAGGGAGAGGGCCGGGGTGAGGGGGAGCGGTTCAGGTCCCCTGGAGCGGCCACAGCCAGGCCGCGCCGCGTACTCCGCTGGAGTCACCGTGCAACGCTTTGCGGATCGGCGTTTCACACTCGCCACCGAAGACCCACTGCTTCACCAGGTCCGGTACCGTTTGATACAGACGCTCGACGTTGCTCATCCCGCCGCCCAGCACGATAACGTCCGGGTCGAGGATATTCACCACGTGGGCCAGCGATTTCGCCAGCCGCTGTTCATAGCGGCTCAGCGCCAGTTCGGCCTTTTCGTCACCTTCGCCCACCAGACGCATAATCTCGCTGCCGGTTAACCCCTTGCCGCTCAGCCGCTGGTAGTCGGTGGCAAAGCCGGTGCCGGAGATAAAGGTTTCGATACATCCCTGTTTACCGCAGTAGCAGGGCACTTCGGCGCGATAGCGCAGCTCATCGTCGTTCATCCACGGCAGCGGGTTATGCCCCCACTCGCCGGCGTTACCGTTGCCGCCGATATGCGCCCGCCCGTTGAGCGCCACCCCGGCGCCGCAGCCGGTGCCGATAATCACCGCAAACACCGTTTGCGCCCCCGCCGCCGCGCCGTCCACCGCCTCCGACACCGCCAGACAGTTGGCGTCGTTGGCCAGCCGGACTTCACGCTCAAGGCGCAGGCTGAGATCCTTATCAAAGGGCTGGCCGTTGAGCCAGGTCGAGTTGGCGTTTTTCACCACCCCGGTATAGGGCGAAATTGCGCCAGGAATGCCCATCCCCACGGTACCCTGCTGCCCGGTCGCCTGCTCGGCCATCGCTACCAGGGTGGCGATAGTCTCGATGGTTTGCCGGTAGTCCTCACGCGGCGTGGGTAACCGGTGGCGAAACAGCTGCTCTCCCTGGTCGCTCAGGGCTATCACTTCGGTTTTTGTTCCACCTAAATCAATACCAATACGCACGCTCAGCTCCTCACCCCGATTAACAATGCAAGCATAGCGACAATTCGCTATCATGCCCGCCTGATTTAACGATAAAGCCGTGGAAATTATCATGCTGTGGTTCAAAAATTTAATGGTTTACCGTCTCAGCCGCGATATCGAATTGCGCGCCGAGGAGATGGAAAAACAGCTGGCCGAGCTGACATTTACCCCGTGTGGCAGCCAGGATATGGCGAAAACCGGTTGGGTGTCGCCGATGGGATCGCACAGCGACGCGCTGACGCATACGGCAAACGGCCAGATCATTATCTGCGCGCGTAAAGAAGAAAAGATCCTGCCGTCGCCGGTGATCAAGCAGGCGCTGGAGGCGAAGATCCAGAAGCTGGAAGCCGATCAGGGCCGCAAGCTGAAGAAGACCGAGAAAGATTCCCTGAAAGATGAAGTGTTGCACTCGCTGCTGCCGCGCGCCTTCAGCCGCTTCAGCCAGACGATGATGTGGATCGATACCGTTAACGGCCTGATCATGGTGGACTGCGCCAGCGCGAAGAAAGCGGAAGACACGCTGGCCCTGCTGCGTAAAACCCTCGGTTCACTGCCGGTGGTGCCGCTGACCCTGGAGAATCCGATTGAGCTGACGCTGACCGAGTGGGTCCGCTCCGGCACCGTGGCGCAGGGCTTCCAGCTGCTGGATGAAGCCGAGCTGAAAGCGATGCTGGAAGATGGCGGCGTGATCCGCGCCAAGAAACAGGATCTGGTCAGCGACGAAATCGCCGTGCACATTGAGGCCGGGAAGGTCGTCACCAAGCTGGCGCTGGACTGGCAGCAGCGTATTCAGTTTGTGATCTGCGACGATGCGTCAATTAAGCGCCTCAAGTTCTGCGATGAATTACGTGACCAAAACGAAGATATCGATCGGGAAGATTTCGCCCAGCGCTTTGACGCCGACTTTATCTTAATGACCGGCGAGCTGGCTGCCCTGATCCAAAGCCTGGTAGAAGGGCTCGGCGGCGAAGCGCAGCGCTAAGCGCCGCTTTCCTTCCTGCCTGGCAGGAAGGAAAAAACAACCCGGCGGCAGGCGCCGGGTGTCACTCTGGCTTACAGATAGCGGCACAGATAAGAGGTTGGCTCAGCCACCTGCAGATGAAATTCGCTGTTGCCTGGCACATTGAAAACTTCGCCGGCGGCGTAAACTTTCCACTCAGTCTCACCCGGCAGCAGGACATTCAGCGCCCCGCTGACCACCGTCATCTCTTCCGGCTGCGCCGTACCAAAGGTGTATTCCCCTTCCGCCATCACGCCAACGCTGGCGCGACCGGTACTGCTGCTGGTGAAGCCAATGGATTTCACTTTTCCGTCAAAGTATTCATTGCTTTGAAGCATAAACAAGCCCTTCTGATCGTCGGTTAAAGGCTCAATATAGGGGGCGCTCCTTGCCCCTGTCACGTGAAATTAACACATTAGACCAATAGTTCTGCCGCCAGTCGGGAAACCAGCACATTCGACAGCAAAACCGGGACGTCCAGGGCTTTTTGTAACACATCGCGGTGATGCTGATAGTAACCGAGACAGTCGAGGACCAGCACGTCGGCGCCCTGCTCCAGCAGCGTTTTGCCGGCGCTTAATAACTCACTGTCGCTGCCGGTAAAAGGGTTGGCCAGCGCGTAGTACGGCGACTTTTCCAGCGAGAGCCACTTTTGCCGCTGCATAGGCATGATCTCTTCCACCGGCACGATCACCCCCACCTGATGCCCATCGACGATCGACGCCACCAGCGGCGGGATGATCCGCTGCGGCTCAAGAAGGATCGCATGGTGGGTTGTAAAACCGCTTAACTGTTCGGAGCTAAGCAACAGGATCACATCATAGTTCTGCCGATCCAGCATCGCGATCACGCTGCGGATATCGCGTTCAATTTTCTGCCGCGATACCATCACCAGCTGGTTATCATTGAGCAAGGTCAGCAGGCCCTGCTCGCCGTCACCCACCGCGTACTCTTTGGTTACCTCAGCATGTGTCATATCGCCCAGCAAACTAATGTGGGTGATCTGTTCTTCCCTGATATGTTCGGTCAGGAGCGGCAACACTCCCGCCAGCGGCACAACGCCGATGGTCAAAATTGCCATCGTTGCACTACTCATATCATGTACCTTTTCACTACCACTGCTTCAAGACAGACTTACCACACACGGCATCCGCCCCCCTGGTGAGTAAAAATCAACCGTCGAGAAGCGTAGCAGTTCCGCGCCGCGGTTGAATGTAAAGATTGCCGGGCGACAGCGGCGTGCCTGAAAAATCCGTGTGTTAGATATTCATTAGTACGACTGATAAATAAAAAATGTGAGATACGCCCGATATTGCCAGTATGGCCGGCAATCCGGGCTCAGGGGTTACGACTTATCAGGATCTTCATAGCGCCGCTTGGCATCCACGGCTTCCTGCTCGGTAGGATGTTCGCTGATCAGCGAATTGGGTTCAGGATAATCCGCGCGGAGTTGATACCAGGTGACGGTCTGACCCTGCGGGCCTTTCTCTACCGCAACCACGCGCGCTTCTCTCGGATATGGGGGCCTGTTTGGCATAGTTCTTCCTTCTTCTGGTATCAGAACTATCAAGTATAGGCGCCCCTCGCCGCCTTAATGTAAGTAAATTCTTAACTTACCGGGGTTGCCGTCGCGCCGCACAGCATGGTCATAATCTGCTCCACCACCCGATCCGGGGAGGCCGTGGCATCGACAATATGATGGGCGGCATCACGGTATAAGGCTTCGCGCTGCGCCAACACCTCGCCCACTTCCTCACGTACCGGCTTACCGGTAAGCGTCGGCCGCTGTTCGGCTTTTGGGTAGGCCTCCAGACGATCAATGAGCGCCGACACCGAGGCCTGCAGATAGATCACCACGCCGTTTTCCCGCATAAACTGGCGATTACCTTCCGCCAGCACAATACCGCCGCCGGTGGCGATCACCGTATTCGGCAGAGTCACGGCCTTCAGCGACAGGGTCTCCAGTTCGCGAAAACGCGCCCACCCTTCTGCCTGCACGATCTCTGCCACCGTCCGCTGCTCATGGGCCTGCAGCCGATGATCGGTATCGGAGAACTGAAAATGCCGCGCTCGCGCCAGCGCATGACCAACGGTGGTTTTACCGCAGCCGCGTGGCCCGATGAGAAAGATTGGCTGTGTCATGACCGAAGACCCCCTGGTTCCGCCTGTCGTAAAATATGAAAACGAAAGAACGTATTATCGCTGTTTGTTCCGTAACGTAGTCGTAAACAAAACGTTACACAACTTCTTTGCACCCCATCACCACAGTGACAAAAGGGGTTCTTGATGTAAACTTATCATTGCATTAAGTGTTTAACCAGCTTTACTTTCGGCTGGGCGTTATTTTTTATCCAACGCTGGCGTAAACGGTAACACATTTATGCATAGCTTTACGAAGCAACATATTTACAACATCGTGTTTCAGACGCACCCTGATGCCTATTCGACAGTGTGACAGAGGAATGTAACATGCAATCTGAAGAACAACGCCTTATTGATGGACTGTTTTCCCGGCTAAAAGAGGCTGAGGCGCACAGTGCATCGCGCGATACCAGCGCCGAGGAGCGGATTGCCCAACATGTAAGCGCGCAGCCGGCGGCCCCCTACTATATGGCGCAAACCATTCTTATCCAGGAAGCCGCGATTAAACAGCTTAACGATCGCATCCAGGCGCTGGAGAGCCAGGTCAGCCAGCTGCAGGCGGCGAAGCCCAGCAGCGGCGGATTCCTCTCCGGCCTGTTTGGCGGTGGCGGCTCGTCACGCGGCTCTGACCCCATCCCGGGCGCGGAGCAATACGGTCGCCCGCAGGCCAGCGCCCAGCCGCAGTATGCCCCGCCGCAACAGCAACAGAACTATGCCCCGCAGGCAGCGGCACGCGGCGGCGGCTTTATGGCAGGCGCGCTGCAAACGGCCGCAGGCGTAGCGGGCGGCGTGGTGCTGGGCAATATGCTGACCAACATGTTCAGCGGCTCGCACCCGCAGGAGATTGTCAATATCATCGAAGAGCAGCCGCAGCCTGCTGCCGCCGCCGCGCAGGACGCCACCGCGGGTGACGATCCGTTCCGCCAGGGAGACGATCAGTTCCTTGCCGACAACACCTGGAACGACGACTTCGACGCCGGCTTTGGCGACGATGATATTGGCAGCGACGACGATAGCTGGGTTTAACCCTGCTGACGCTTAACCGCCAGCAACCACTTCTCCAGCTCGGCAGCAAACTGTTGCCGGTCGCGCTGCGATAAACTATCCGGGCCGCCGGTCTGCACGCCGCTGGCCCGCAATGTCTCCATAAAATCCCGCATCGTCAGGCGCTCGCGGATCGTCGCCTCACTGTAGCGTTCCCCGCGCGGATTCAGCGCCGCCCCGCCCTTCGCCAGCACCTCTGCCGCCAGCGGGATGTCGGCGGTGATGACTAAATCTCCCGCCGCGCACTGGCGAACGATTTCGTTATCCGCCACGTCAAAACCTTGCTCAACCCGCAAAGTGCGGATGAAACGCGACGGCGGCACGCGCAGCGGCTGATTCGCCACCAGCGTCACCGGGGTCTGGGTACGCTCTGCCGCGCGGAACAAAATCTCTTTAATCACGTTCGGACACGCGTCCGCATCTACCCAAATAGCCATGCCAGCTCCTGTTACCTGCAATAAGTGACGCCAATGTTACCTGCTTTTCTCCCCCATGAAAGCGCCAGGATGGTAAGCTAATCAGATCGTAACGAAAAAAGCAGAGGGGAATGGTGATGGATAAGAAAATTGGCTTTATCGGCTGCGGCAATATGGGTAAGGCCATTCTGGGTGGACTGATCGCCAGCGGCCAGGTACAGCCGGGACAAATCTGGGTCTACACCCCGTCGCCGGATAAGGTTGCGGCTCTGCGCGACCAGTATGGCATCAACGCCGCCGGGAGCGCTCAGGAAGTGGCGCAGATTGCCGATATCGTCTTCGGCGCGGTTAAGCCGGGGATCATGACCAAAGTGCTGGGCGACGTCGCCTCAAGCCTGAATAAAGAGTCGCTGGTGGTCTCCATCGCCGCCGGGGTCACGCTTGAGCAACTGGCGCGCGCCCTCGGTCACGATCGCAAAATTATTCGCGCGATGCCCAATACGCCGTCACTGGTCAACGCCGGTATGACCTCCGTCACGCCTAACGCGCTGGTGAGCAGCGAAGATGTGGCCGAAGTGCTGACCATGTTCCGCTGCTTTGGCCAGGCGGAGCAAATTGCCGAGCCGATGATCCATCCGGTGGTGGGCGTGAGCGGTTCGGCGCCGGCCTATGTTTTTATGTTTATCGAAGCGATGGCCGATGCCGCCGTCCTCGGCGGCATGCCGCGCGCCCAGGCCTATAAATTCGCCGCCCAGGCGGTAATGGGCTCCGCCAAAATGGTGCTGGAGAGCGGCGAGCATCCGGGGGCGCTGAAAGATATGGTCTGCTCGCCTGGCGGGACCACCATCGAAGCCGTCCGCGTACTGGAAGAGAAAGGGTTCCGCTCCGCGGTGATCGAAGCCATCACCCAGTGTATGGAGAAATCAGAGAAACTGAGCCGCTCCTGAGCCTGAGAGGGTAGGCAGCAATGCCCTGAGTGTTCAAAGAAGAAGGGAGCGCGCAGGCGCTCCCTTTTTTTTCAGGCTTTCTTCAGGCAGGTACTCATGAAGGTACTGCGTTCATCACCCTTCAACGATTTTGCCGAGGCCGCTTTGTTGCAGTCGCTCATCTTCTGCTGCTGAGGGGTGAGCGCTTTTCCTTGCGACGTAGTGGTCTCTTTTTTCAGGCACTGGCTCATAAACGTTTTGCGCTCATCTCCTTTCAGCGCTTTGGCTGACGCTTGCTGATTGCAGTCCGTCATCTTTTGCTGCTGTGGAGTGGGCGTTTTTTCTGCCGCGCCAACCGCGCTGATAAAGATCAAGCCAAACAGTAGAGTCATTAGTAAGGTTATTTTCATCGCACCATCCTTCTGTGAGTGGATCGTTGTAAGTCTGGACGCAGATAGAAAAAAAACCAGCCGGTGACGCGATTTCGCCACCGGCAGCGACTTATTTCAGACTCAGGGCGGCTTTCATGGTCGAGAACAGGTCGGTCTGGTCGGTCAGGCCGACGACGTTAGCCGCGTGTGGACCGTAGGCCGCAATGCGCAGCTGGGTGCCGGTATGCTCCATCGACTCTTCCTCAGAGTTGCCGTAGCTCATGACCATCACTGCGCCATCGTGGGTATTCAGAGCCTGGGTCAGTCCCGGGGCTTTGCTGTCCGCCGGAATGATCTGGCTGGCGTGCGCATGGTCGGCGGTGACGATCACCAGGGTATTGCCGTCTTTTCGCGCAAACTCCAGCGCCTTCTGCACCGCTTCGTCGAGGTCTACGGTTTCGCCGATCTGGCCACACGGATTCGCCGCATGATCCTGTTTATCGATGGAAGCGCCTTCCACCTGCAGGAAGAAACCTTTCTCGTTGCGGCTCAGCAGGTCAATCGCTTTCTCCGTCATCTGCGCCAGCGTCGGCACCGAGGCGTCGCGTTTCGGGTTTGGCGTACAGGTCACCGGCGCCTTATCGATATTGCCGTGATAAGACGCCTTCGGCCCTTCCCAGCGAACCGGCATATTGCCATCGGCGAAGAGTCCCAGCAGCGGCTTAGCCTGACTGGCGTCAGTCGCGGCGGCAAGGGAAGCCGCGTCGGTCACAATCTGGTAGCCGCGCGCTTCCGCCTGCTCGCGCAGGGTTTTGCCCTGCCACTCGCCCGCCGTCGCCGTTTCGGCAAAGGTCTTCGCCCCGCCGCCTAAGGTGACATCCGGCCGGGCGTTCAGCAGCTGTTCGGTAATGGAGCCTTTGCCCCCTTTCTCCAGCGCATTGCTGGGGCATTTTTCACTGGTGACCGTGGGGCCGTAACATTTACGCGATGTCACATGCGCCACCAGCGCTGCGGGGGTGGCGTCCTGCAGCTCGGCGGTGGAAACGTTGCCGGTGGCCAGCCCCGCCGCTTTCGCCAGCTCGAGGATGGTCTGATGCGCGTTCTCATGAATATCGACGCCCAGCGCGCCGTTATAGGTCTTGACGCCGGTGGTCCAGGCGGTGGCGGACGCCGCCGAGTCGGTCACGTAGTCCGGTTTCCCGGTTTTTTTATCCAGCGAATAGTGCGTGTACTGCCCGGTTAACGGCAAGGCGTCAATCCCTTTAAAGAAACCGCCTGCCCCTTGCGCATAATTTCGCGCAGCGGTAATTTCCGAATCACCCATGCCATCGCCAATCAGCAAAATAACGTTTTTAGCTGGCTTATTGATTAACGAGGCGCGCAGCGCTTCGGTTTGATCGCCGGTTAAACGACGCGCGCCGCCGGGAGTGGTGATATCTCCCTGCGCAGCGCGATTTTCCAGAACCGGCGCAGCAGTGGTTTCTGCATGAATAACCGGCGAGCCCAGCAGAGGAACCAGGGCAATAAACAGGGCGCTTAATTTCACTTTTGTCATCTCCATGTAAAAAATACTTAAAAAAACAAAACGGGGGAGACTTTATAAAAGGGAGATGACAGAAAAATGACGGCATCCTTGTCGTGTCACAAAGACTAGCTACGAGGATGCCGCAACAGCTTCTTTAGATATTGCTGCAGCAGCATCGCATCCTGGTCGTTGACCGGCGGACAGGGCGTCACCTGGTCAATCGCCTGTTCTATATCCTGAATCAATGCCTGCTGGGCATCATGCTCCATATGGCGCAATAATGCGGTGACCACGATCTCCAGCGCTTCAACCTGCACCGTCAGTTCCTTTGCTTCTTCTTCCTTTTGCGCCAGTTTAACCAGTAACTCAGCAATGAGATTCTTCATAGCACCAGTTCCTTATGCGAGGCCTGTTTTTGGTTGGGATGTCATGCCCGATGACGAACATCAGAATTACTTAAAATAAGAATCGTCGCAACACCCAATATACTGCGAAACGTTTTACCACAATAAAATACCACTATAAATAGTATTGTTTAATCACAACCAGAGCGGGCTATAACCAGATTTAGCGGCAAATAATAAAATGGAATATCGCTCACGAAATGGCGATAACAAAAAGTAATGGTTAATGTACCGACGGTGAATAACGCTGACGGTATCGCGATAAATACCGTCAGCAGAGGTTCAGGCGTTAGCCCGGCGGGTGCGGCGCAGCATCCATGCCAGCTGCCAGAGGTTAATGAAAACGATAATGGCGGTAGCAATAAACACCCAGCGGAAGCCGGCCATGGCCGATACAGAGGCGCCAATCAGCGGCCCGGCGACGTTGCCCAGATACATAAACGACTGGTTATAGCCAAAGATGCGTCCGGTGACGCTGTCGCTGCTGTATTTCAGCAATAAAGTCTGCACCGCCGGGAGCATCGCGCCATCAGCAAAGCCGAGCAGGAAACGCAGCGTACCCAATTGCAGCGGGGTGGTGACAAAAGACATGGCGAAAAACATCACCACTGCGCAGCAGAGCGTCGCGAGCAGGATCCGCGAGGTACCGATGCGATCGCCTAACTTACCCAGCCGTGGCGCAGAAATCAGCGCCGACACGCCAGGCACCGCGGCGATCATCCCGGCCAGAAAGGCGATATTGTTGCTGTCCGGCGCCATCGATTTGATAAACAGCGCCAGGATCGGGCCAATTGAGCCGTTGCACAACTGGATCACCAGGGTGGTGAAGAACAGGCTGATCACCAGCCCCGGATAGGGTAAAGAGGCAAGGACTTGTTTTCCGGTGAGGCGCTCGCTTTTACTGACCTGAGGGCGCCCTCCCTCTTTGATCAGAAACAGGGTCACCAGAAAACTGATGGTCAGCAGGATCGCCGTAATAAAAAAGACCATCCGCAGCCCGACGTGGTCCGCCAGGAAGCCGCCCAGCAGCGGGCCGCCGATCACGCCGCTGATTTGCGCGGTTGATAGCGTGCTCAGCGCCCAGCCGCTGCGCTCGCGCGGCACCTGGGAGGCCACCAGCGCCATGGCGTTGGGGATGTAACCGGAGGTTAAGCCCATGATCGCCCGCAGGATAAACAGCTGCCAGACGTTAGTGGCGAAGGCCTGCAGTAAAATAGCAATCGCCATCCCCAGCGAGGCACGCAGCAGCATCAGCTTGCGGCCTTTGCGGTCTGCCAGGCTCCCCCACATCGGCGAGACGATCGCCGAGACAAGAAAAGTCACGCTGAAGGTCAGCCCCGACCACATCGACAGCGCTTCATGCGAGGTAACGCCCAGCTGGGAGACGTAGAGGGGCAAAAAAGGGAGAATTTGACTGATCGCCAGGCCGGTAAAAAAGCAACCAAACCAGACGGAGATGAGATTAACCTTCCAGGATTCCATAACTACGCGTATTCATTAATGATTTGCCAATTATTACCTAGCTTAGCAATTTCATTCCACTGGTGTACTACCATAGATGCGCTGGCGGTGAGTTTGGTGTTTTATGAGTGCGGATGAGAACCTGACGAAGCATTTTCTGGTCATTTAGGCTGCTCACAGCGCTTTATGCTCAAAAGCAGAAGCCCTGCCCGCGCATCCCCAGATGAAAATGATTGGCGTGAGCCGCATTGTACTCTGGCCCCAGCGCGTTGCCGAAGTAGTGGCAGCTGTTGTTCAACAGCGCCGCCAGCCAGGGATGCGAGGTCTCGCTCCGCCAGCCCTGCAGGACGCTGACGCGTCGGCCGTCCGCCAGGCGGAAACCGCTGACGTCCAGCGCGTCCGCCGTGGCGTGTTCACTGCGCCGCGCCTGTTGCCGATGGTAGATATTGCGACAGGCGAAGCTGCCGAGATGATCGATCTGGCGCAGATCGCTCGCCATCAGTTGACGGGTCAGCGGTTTCGCCTGCTGCTCGACATACAGCGCACTGCTCAGCGCCAGCGGGCAGCTGGCGAGGAAACTGCTGCTCAGCGTCACGCTGCCAAAATTCGCTACCCGCACCACGTTATGCAGCGGGCAGCTTCCCTCGCTGTCCGCCACCGGCTGGCTGGCGATAAGCCGGCGGCGATTGGCTTCCGCCAGCAGGGAGGCGCACTGGTCTGCCGTCAGCCTGCGCAGCTTGAATGACGTCAACCAGCCCGGGGGATCGTCAAGCGCCAGCGGCGCCAGCGGATTCAGGTGCGGCGGCAGATAGCGGTATCCTAACAGGCCCGCGCCGAGCAGCCCGGCCAGCACCAGCAGCGTCTTTCCTCTCACGCCCACTCCCGTCAATTGATCAGGTAAATATTATGGCAGGCAGGCAGCGGTTTCACATGGTATGTTATGCCCTTTGATGTTATCTGGATGGAAGTTGAAATGGCAAAGATGAGGGTTGGGATCGTTTTTGGCGGCAAGTCGGCGGAGCATGAAGTGTCGCTGCAGTCAGCGAAGAATATCGTGGAAGCGATTGATAAATCGCGCTTCGATGTGGTTCTGTTGGGTATTGATAAACAGGGGCTATGGCACATCAACGACGCCGGCAACTACCTGCTCAATGCTCAGGATCCTGCCCGCATTGCCCTGCGTCCTTCCACGGTGACCCTGGCGCAGATCCCGGGCCGCGAAGCACAGCAGCTGATTAACGCCGACAGCGGCCAGCCGCTGGCGGCTATCGATGTGATTTTCCCCATCGTCCACGGCACGCTGGGCGAGGATGGCTCCCTGCAGGGGATGCTGCGCATGGCGAATCTGCCTTTCGTTGGTTCCGATGTGCTGGGTTCCGCGGCCTGTATGGACAAAGACGTGACCAAACGTCTGCTGCGCGATGCCGGGCTCGCCGTCGCCCCGTTTATCACCCTGACCCGCGCCAACCGCGCGCAGTTCAGCTTTGCCGATGTCGAAGCGAAGCTGGGGCTGCCGCTGTTCGTGAAGCCGGCCAACCAGGGATCATCGGTTGGCGTCAGCAAAGTTAAAAACGAAGAGCAGTACCATCAGGCGGTGGCCCTGGCCTTTGAATTTGACCATAAAGTCGTGGTGGAACAAGGCATTAAAGGGCGGGAAATTGAGTGTGCGGTGCTGGGTAACGACCACCCGCAGGCCAGCACCTGCGGTGAAATTGTCCTCAACAGCGAGTTTTACGCCTACGACACCAAATATATCGATGACCAGGGCGCGCAGGTGGTGGTCCCGGCCGCCATCGCCCCTGAGATCAACGACAAGATCCGCGCGATTGCAGTGCAGGCCTACCAGACCCTGGGCTGCAGCGGCATGGCCCGCGTCGACGTGTTCCTCACCGCCGACAACGAGGTGGTGATCAACGAGATCAACACCCTGCCGGGCTTTACCAACATCAGCATGTATCCGAAGCTGTGGCAGGCCAGCGGCCTCGACTACACCAGCCTGATCACCCGGCTGATTGAGCTGGCGCTGGAGCGCCATGCCGCGGACCGGGCGCTGAAAACCTCCATGAACTAAAACGCGTTTATCGCGCCTGGCAGCAGGGGTCTCAGGCCTCTTCTGCCGGGCGGCGGCGGATCACCAGGCCCGCGGCCCAGAAGCTAATGACCCAGGTGACCAGACCGACGGCGTAGGATTGCCAGCCCTGTGTTTCAAACCCCAGCAGCCCCACCACCCCATTGAGAATAAAAATTAGCCCCAGCGCCACCGCGTAGTAGTGCCAGTCGCGGCGAATTTTATCTGTGAGCTTCATGCGACCTCCAACAGCAAAAAAACGCATCTTCGCATAGCCGCCCGCGGCGGTCTGTAGCGCGGGAGAGAATGTTGCTGGATTGCGACGCCGCTCTCCCTTTTCCATTCCTGTGGCGCGGTTAACACACCGGCGAAAACAGGATTATTCCTGGACGGCAATTACCAGCAATCTGATACTGACAATGGCCCCTCACTGCCAGAATACCTGCCATAGAGCTGGAGAAAAAACCAGCAGTACAGAGGTGGGAGGGCCTATGGCTGAATTCAGTTTTTCAAAATCGCTTTTGGGAAATAAAAAAAGAGGGGCGTTGACCGGCAGCCATGTCGCCTACGGCCTGTTCGTGCTAGTCTGCTGCTGGGCCGGCGCGCAGATGCTCAGCATGCTGATCCACGCTCCGGGGGTATTTGAACGCTTGATGCAAACGCAGGACGCCAGCCGTCCGCAAGTCGACATCAGTCTCGCCGTTGGCACCCTCTTTGGCCTGATCCCTTTCCTGATCGGCTGCTCGTTCATCGGGCTGCTGGCGCTCATTGTGCGCTGGCGTCAGCGCCGTTAACGCCGCGCCATACAATTTGCCCGCCGCTCATCAACCCGTTTTGCAAACCACGCCGTCGTCAGATTACGGGTAATTTTCGGACTCTCAAGCTGGATCCCTGGCAACATCTCCCGCGGCAGAGTCTTGCCCGCCCTTTTCTCGGCGAGGCGGAAAACCTGCTGATAAAGGTCGGTCTTCTCAAACGCCAGGCTGTCGCCCTTTTTCAACTGGCTGTGGATCTCGCTGTCGCTCATTCCCAACTGGCCCGCCAGACGACGCACCGCCAGCTCGGTGCTGCCCGGTTCCTCGCTGTCGTAGCGGATAAGGTCGCCGTCGAGCGCCAGTTTCACCCCGCTGGCTTTCACCACCGCGTTCTGGAAGGCGGCGTTACGGCTGGCATACCAGCCGGCGTTGAAGTCGGCAAAGCGGTACAGCGGCACGCTGTAGCTGGCCGGGTAATTCAACAGATGATAGGTGCCAAACCACAGGCCACCGCGCAGGCTGAAGACCTCCTGGCGCACCGTCCCGTTCATTTTCCACGGGTAGCCGGAGGTGTGCTGCTCGGCAAAGGCAATGCTGACCTGCATCGGCCCCCCGGTGTGCACCGGGTTAAGTGAACCGAACAGCTTCTGCCCCATAGGCACCATCCCGATAAAGTCATCAAAAATGGCGCTCAGCTGCTTTTCCGTCTTCACATTGTCCAGACGGTCGCTATAGCTTTTACCGTTTGGCGAGGTGATCTTCAGCGCGGTATGGACCAGAAACGGCGGAATGTGCATTTTTTCCGCCCGGCGGTCAATTTCCTGCCAGGCGATTTTATTCAACCCCGGCACCACCGGATCGGACTGATAGTTAGACTCCTGCTGCGCGACCGCCAGCACCGAGCAGACATTCTCTTCCGTCGGCGCCAGCTTCTGGCTGTCAAACGCGGTGGCGATGGCTTGCGCCCAGGCCTCCCGATCCTTGACGCTGGCCGGCATTTTCTGCCGCACCACCGACGCCACGTCAACGGGCTTCTCGCCCTTTTTCAGCGTCGGGGCCTGCTGGCTGGTACAGGCGCTCAGCACCATGGCCGCCAACAGCGTCAATGAACCGGGAATAATGCGCGATAAACGTGCGGCCATCATGCTTCCTTGTCTTAATTAACGTAATGTCGGGATCGCTTCCTGCAGCGGCTTGCCGTCCAGCTCGCGTTCAAAACTGCGCAGACGTTTGTAGATGGACATCAGTTCCACCAGCGTCGTCCACGAGCTAATCAGGTACTGGAACGAGCCGCGCACCTGGCCGAAGACGTTGGTAATTTGCGTCATCAGCCCGAGGGTAATCGTACCGGCAACGATCGACGGAAACAGCAGGAAAAGGCCGAAAACGTTATCCACCTGCAGGTAGAGAATGCGGGCGATATTGAAATACATATAGTGGAAATAGAGACGGAAATAGTTGCGACGCACCGCGCTGAACAGCTCGCGCACCGTCGGCGGCGTGGCGCGGGTTTCATCGTCCTCACCGTAGACCAGCTCTTTACGATAGGCGGCTTCCACGCGCTGGTTTTTAAACTCCAGGCCCGGCAGCTTAATCCCCACCACCGCCAGCAGGCCGGTCCCCATCAGCGACCAGACGATAGCGGCAATCACCAGACCATACGGCAAATGGCCGACGATAGGCAGGTCGGGAACGTGTTCGGAGAGCGTCACCAGCACCGGCAGGAAGGCGATCAAGGTCATCACCGCGTTGATAAAGCTTACCCCCATATCTTCCAGGGTGGAGGCAAAGCGCATGGTATCTTCCTGCACACGCTGCGCGGCGCCTTCGATATGGCGCAGATGCTGCCAGTGGGCCATATAGTGTTCGTTCATCGCCGTGCGCCAGCGGAAGACGTAGTGGCTGACGAAGAAGTTGTTCATCACGCCAATGATCACCGCGATGAGCGCGATGCCGAGAAAGATGCCGATCTCATGATAAAACTGGTTGATGCTGACCTTATGCGGGGTGGCCAGCGCGCTCTGGATCAGGTCGTAGAACGGCGCATACCAGGCGTTGATCGCCACCCCGACTTCCACCAGAAACCAGGTGACGAAGATGATGAGCGACGTGCCGAGAATCGACCAGTACTGCCAGCGATGCGGGCAGTAGACAAACCAGAAGAGTGCAAACACGCCGACGCAAAACAGATAGTAAGCGTAGAACACCAGATAGTTGAGCGACCAGAAGCGCGCCGCGCTGATCGCCACATTTTGCGATGCTCCGGTGACCCGCAGCAGCCAGTCGCCGCCGCCCGCCTGCCAAAAGATCACGGCCAGCAGCGACCAGATAAAGGCAGAAATAAAAAACGGCCCCGGTTTGGGGAAAAAAGATTTAAACATCATTGTCTCCTGCTAACTTCTTATCGTTCTGCTATTGCTGTGTACGACGCATACGTCGGCCGCCGCGTGGATGCGCTCTCGCGGGGCAGACGAATGATAAGACCGGATATCAACAGCTTAGTTCTGCTGCCAGGCGTGCAGAATTGTTTCTGTGGGTTTCACCTGTAAAGGATTGCCAGGAACGGTCAGCGTACGCCACACCTCATTGTAGTGGGCGATAAGCGTCGCGGCCTGCGCGGCGGGGCGGTCGGCGGTGGTATGGGCATCTTCCGCGATCACAATACCGTACCCGCGGCTGGCGCCGTTTTTAATGGTGGTGTCGAGGCAGTAGTCGGTGGCGCAGCCGCAGATGACGAACTGCTGAATGTCGTGTTCGTCCAGCACCTGCGCCAGCGAGGTGTGGTAGAAGGCGTCGCAGGCGGTTTTGGTGACATACAGCGCGCCAGCTGGCTGTTCCAGCTCGGGAAGCAGGGCGAAGCCTTCGCTGCCGGCTTCGAGGCCGCCGGCCTCATCATGCTGAATGAAAATAACCTTGTCCGCCGCGCGCACCAGACGATTAATTTGCGCGACGCAGCGCTCGCGCGCCAGACGCGGCGTGGCGAACACGCCGTTTTGCATATCCACGACCATCACTACCCGTTGAGCCGTCATTGTTCTCTCCCACGAACTTTCAGCCAAACGGTCATCATACGCGGCAGCGGAAAAAGCCGATATCTGAAAGCGTAAAAAAGTCTTTTTTACGCACCGTTACCTTTTTCCTGCAGGAATGTCGTGAATCCCACTTTGTTCTGCGCCACTTCGTAGTATAAATACCCTCTTCTTTTTTATTTATTTAATGGATGATCTCCGTTGAAACGTAGTTTGCTCATTTTTGCTGCGCTGTGCGCGGCGTCGTGGACCTCGGTGCAGGCCGCACAGCCTACCGTTGACCCGGTTTTCGCCTCGGATGTGGTCGATCGTTACGCCAATCATATCTACTACGGCAGCGGCGCCACCGGCATGGCGCTGGTGGTTATCGATGGCAATCAGCGTGTTTTTCGCAGCTTTGGCGAAACCCGCCCGGGGAATAATCAGCACCCGCAGCTCGACTCGGTGATCCGTATCGCCTCCCTCAGCAAACTGATGACCAGCGAGATGCTGGTGAAGCTGCTCGACCAGGGGGTGGTGAAACTCAACGATCCGCTGAGCAAATACGCCCCGCCGGGTACCCGGGTGCCTGACTGGCAGGGAAAACCAATCACCCTGGTTAACCTCGCAACCCATACCAGCGCCCTGCCGCGCGAGCAGCCTGGCGGCGCCGCTCATCGTCCGGTGTTTGTCTGGCCGACCCGCCAGCAGCGCTGGAACTGGCTCTCTACCGCGACCCTGAAGACCGCGCCGGGCTCACAGGCAGCCTACTCCAACCTGGCCTTTGATTTACTGGCGGACGCGCTCTCCACCGCTGCCGGCAAACCTTATCCGCAGCTGTTTGAAGAACAGATCACCCGGCCGCTGGGGATGAAGGACACCACCTTTACCCCGTCACCGGATCAGTGCCAGCGGCTGATGATCCCGGAAAAAGGCGCCAGCCCATGCAACAACACCCTGGCGGCGATCGGCAGCGGCGGAGTCTACTCGACGCCGGGGGATATGATGCGCTGGATGCAGCAGTTCCTGTCATCCGATTTCTATACCCGCAGCCAGCAGGCCGATCGGATGCAGACGCTGATTTATCAGCGTAACCAACTGACCCGGGTGATTGGTATGGACGTGCCGGGCCGCGCCGACGCGCTGGGACTTGGCTGGGTGTATATGAAGCCGAAGAATGGCCATCCGGGGATTATTCAGAAAACCGGCGGCGGCGGCGGGTTTATCACCTATATGGCGATGAATCCGCAGGCTAACGTCGGCGCCTTTGTGGTGGTAACCCGCTCGCCGTTAACCCGCTTCAACAATATGAGCGATGGCATCAACGACCTGGTCAGCGAGCTGAGCGGCGCGCAGCCCAACATGCAGACGGCCAGCCAGTAAGCTCGCGGGGGTTTCGCCGACACGACATAACGATCGTTTTGGCGAAACATCCCCATGCCATTTCAGTTACACTAACGTCTTTCATTTCACAAAATCAGGCAAACCATGACAGATTTAATCACTCGCCCCCGCCGCCTGCGTCAATCCGCTGCGCTGCGCGCCCTGTTTGAAGAGACAACACTGAGTTTGAACGACCTGGTGTTGCCGATCTTTGTTGAAGAAGAAATTGATGATTACAAAGCGATCGAGGCCATGCCCGGCGTGATGCGCATTCCGGAAAAATATCTGGCACGTGAAATCGAACGCATCGCTAACGCCGGCATTCGCTCGGTGATGACCTTTGGCATTTCTCATCACACCGATGCTACCGGCAGCGATACCTGGAATGAAAATGGCCTGGTGGCGCGTATGTCGCGGATCTGCAAGTCCACGGTGCCGGAGATGATCGTCATGTCCGATACCTGCTTCTGCGAATACACTTCCCACGGTCACTGTGGCGTGCTGTGCGACCACGGGGTGGATAACGACGCGACCCTGGAAAACCTCGGCAAGCAGGCCGTTGTCGCCGCCGCCGCCGGGGCGGATTTCATCGCTCCTTCCGCCGCGA
Organism: Klebsiella sp. PK18; assembly: GCF_057784655.1. Classification (NCBI taxonomy): domain Bacteria; kingdom Pseudomonadati; phylum Pseudomonadota; class Gammaproteobacteria; order Enterobacterales; family Enterobacteriaceae; genus Klebsiella; species Klebsiella sp. PK18. Next base: position 4,460,211 of record NZ_CM173493.1, read on the forward strand.
TGGACGGACAGGTACAGGCGATTCGCCGCTCGCTGGATGCCGCCGGTTTCACTAATACGGCGATTATGTCCTACTCCACCAAGTTCGCTTCCTCCTTCTACGGCCCGTTCCGCGAAGCGGCCGGTACCGCGCTGAAGGGCGATCGGAAAACCTATCAGATGAGCCCGATGAACCGCCGGGAAGCCATTCGCGAGTCGCTGCTCGATGAAGCCCAGGGCGCCGACTGCCTGATGGTGAAACCGGCTGGCGCCTACCTGGATATTCTGCGCGATATCCGCGAACGCAGCGATCTGCCGCTCGGCGCCTATCAGGTCAGCGGGGAGTACGCGATGATCAAATTCGCTGCCCAGGCGGGCGCTATCGATGAAGAGAAAGTGGTTCTGGAAAGCCTCGGCGCTATCAAACGCGCAGGCGCCGACCTGATCTTCAGCTATTTCGCCCTCGATCTGGCCGAGAAAAAAATCCTCCGTTAAACCCGCCCCTCCCCGGTGGCGCTTCGCTTACCGGGGCTACCAAACCTCATCCCCGGTGCGCTGTATTTATCGCGACCACCACACCGTAGCCCGGATAAGGCGCTTGCGCCGCTATCCGGGGACAGGCGCTAACCAATATCTGTAGCTAAAACTTTGCGCGCCGCTTTCCACCTTCTGCACCTTCTCCTTGGCGTACCGGATTTCGCCTTCTAACGTGTTAAACCACATCATAAATACCGAATTCCAGGAGATCCTGTGGTGGCTTATCGACGTTATTACATTAAGGGGGGAACCTGGTTCTTCACTGTTAACCTTAAAGACCGTAGAAGCATGCACCTAACTGAAAACATAGAATTATTGCGCTACTCTGTCGCCGTTGTTAAACAACATCGCCCCTTTATTATTGATGCCTGGGTGGTGTTGCCTGAACATCTGCATTGCATCTGGACACTACCTCATAATGATGACGATTTTTCTTCACGCTGGAGAGATATCAAAGGCTGTTTTAGCAGAACGTTAAAACGACAACCCCTCTGGCAACCGCGCTTCTGGGAGCATGCCATACGCGATGAAGATGATTACCGCCGACACGTTGATTACATCCATATCAATCCACTTAAGCATGGCTGGGTCACCCGGGTGATCGATTGGCCATTTTCAACCTTTCATCGCGATGTCCAGCGCGGGCTATATCCCCCAAATTGGGCTGGCGATAGCTTTGATCTTAGCTGCGGTGAACGCCGATAGCCTCTCCCCGGTGGCGCTGACGCTTACCGGGGCTACAAATCGGCGCCAACCGTAGCCCGGATGAGGCGTTAGCCGCTATCCGGGAAACCTCCCCCGCTGCGACCGAAACTTCACCCAACTGTAATCTGAACGACATCTCCACCTTCTACTGTCTGGGCAGGACGGAGGAGGAGCCACTATGTTTAGTCTCGACGACGTACTCGATGACCTGTGGCCTCAGGCGAGGCCCGCCCCCTGGCAAAAGAAACTGTTAAAAAAGCTGTTTTATGAGGAAGAGTTTCAACAATTTGCCGATCGTCATCGCCACCTGAAGGGGCTTGATACGGTCGAACAGGTACTGGAATACCTCAATATCCGCTGCGCCATCCCGGCGCACGATCTCGAACAAATCCCCGAATATGGCCCGCTGGTCATTATCGCCAACCACCCCACCGGCACCCTCGACGGCCTGGCGCTCCTGTATGCGGTATCCCGCGTGCGCCGCGATGTCAAAGTGGTCACCAACCGCATGCTCACCCACCTTGAGCCCCTGAGCTCGCTGTTTATCCCGGTAGATAATATTCATGGCCGCACCGCTAAAGCGGCGCTGCAGCAGATGGATCACCAGCTGCAGGCCGGCGGGGTGCTGATCTTCTTCCCGGCGGGGGAAGTCTCCCGCCTCACCCGTCGCGGTATCCGCGATAAAAAATGGCACTCCGGCTTTATTAAGCTGGCGGCAAAATATCGCGCCCCGCTGCTGCCGGCGTGGATTAACGCCCACAACAGCGCCCTGTTTTACGCCAGCACGCTGGTCTCCGACAACCTGCCGCTGCTCCTGCTGATGCAGCAGATGTTTCGCCGGCGCAACAGCAGCCTGCCGGTGCGCATCGGCCAGCAGATCCCCTGGTCGAGCTGGTTCGATGCTAAGTCCAGCGCTCGCGAGCTTACCGGCCGCTGCTATCAGCACCTTGAACAGCTGCGCAAAGGGCTGCCGGGGCGGTTTAAAACCGCAAGCGCCATCGCCCGTCCGGAAGACCGGGCGCTGCTCAAACGCGAACTGCATAAGGCCGAGTGTCTGGGCCGCACCACCGACGGCAAAGTGATTTACCTCTGGCAGCGCAACGGCCAGGAGGACGCGCCGCTGCTGCGCGAGCTGGGACGCCTGCGGGAAATCGCCTTCCGCGCGGTCGGGGAAGGCAGCGGCAAACGGCGGGATATCGACGGGTATGACGACGACTATCTGCATCTGATCCTGTGGGATGAAGACGATCTGGAAATCGTCGGCGCTTACCGCTTTATGCCGACGGCCATCCAGCTGGCAGAGCGCGGCCTGGAAGGGATCTACAGTTACAGCCTGTTCCATTACGACGGGCGGATGGACGATGTCCTGCAGCACGGCATTGAGCTGGGGCGCAGCTTTATCCAGCCGCGCTACTGGGGGCGTCGCGGGCTGGACTACCTGTGGTCAGGCATCGGCGCTTATCTGGCGCGCTATCCGCACTATCGCTATCTGTTTGGTCCGGTGTCGATTTCTGGCGGGTTGCCGCCCGCCGCCCGCGATCTGCTGGTGGCGTTCTACCGGCTGTGGTTCCCGGCGACGCATCCGCTGGCGGAGTCGCGTCGACCTTATCCGGCGTCGCTGCCCGACGTGCTGGCGCAGTTTGGCGGGGAGGATTACAACGACGACCTGGCCCGGCTGAAGTCCCTGCTCGGCAATCTCGGCTGCGCGATCCCGCCGCTGTATAAGCAGTACTCGGAAGTGTGCGAGCCGGGCGGCGTGCAGTTTATCGATTTCGGCAGCGATCCGGATTTCAATAACTGCGTGGATGGTCTGGTGCTGGTGGATCTCACCTACCTGAAGGCCAATCGCTATCAGCGCTATATTGGCGCGCATCTGGGTGCGCAAAAATCGGCATAAACGCTTTTTCCCGGCTTGCGGCGCGTTGCGCCTTAGCCGGGCTACGGTACACCATTTCCGACGGATCGGTCGCCCGGAAAAGGCGCGTCAGGCGCCGCCTCCGGGAAGCAGCGGGCAATGCAGCATCCGCTTTTCTCCGCGGCTCGCGGCTGATGCCTTAACCGGCTACAAGCATTACCCCGCCCGGTAATACGGCTTATCGCCGAGGATCGTCGCCCGGTGCATGATCCGCCGCTGCGGCAGATAGTCGGCATTGGCGTAATGCTGGGTCACCCGGTTATCCCAGATAGCGACATCGTTCGGCTGCCAGCGCCAGCGCACCTGAAACTCCGGTTTAGTGACATGAGCAAACAGGAAGTTCAGCAGCGCTGCGCTCTCTTTCTCACTCACCTCGACAATTCGCGTGGTAAACCCTTCATTAACGAACAGCGCCTGCTTGCCGGTCACCGGGTGGGTACGCACTACCGGATGCAGCAGCGGCGGATGCTTCGCCACCGCTTCCTGCCAGCGCCGATGCTCGGCTTCGGTCTTGTTGTACTTATACTCCTGGAACGATTTGCGGAAATCGTGTTCGGCATGCAGGCCGCTCAGCAGCTGCCGGAAAGGTTCTGACAGCGCTTCCCAGGCGGCAATGCCGCTGGTCCACAGGGTGTCACCGCCGGTCGTCGGCAGCTCTTTCGCCGCCAGAATGGCGCCGGCGGGCGGCGTGTCGATAAAGGTGACATCGGTATGCCAGTTGTCATTATCCGGCGGATTATCGTTGTGGGTATCGAGGACGATAATCTCTTCCACGCCAGGGGCGTGAGGGTAGACCGGATGGATATGCAGGTCGCCAAACCGCAGAGCCAGGTCGCGCTGTTGCGCCGGGGTGATATTTTGCTCGCGCAGGAATACTACCTGATGACGCAGCACCGCGTGATACAGCTGTTCAAACTGGTTGTCGCTCAGCGGACGGGTTAAATCCGCCCCGGTCACCTGCGCGCCAATATAGGGCCCCAGCGGGGTAATGCTCAGACGTTCACTCATTGTACTTCTCCATGCCAGGGCGTCAGGCGACGCTGCAGCGCGCGCAGACCCAGTTCCAGTAAAAAGGCGATAATGGCAATCACCGCGATCCCCGCCAGCACCACATCGGTGGCGAGAAACTCGCCGGCAGACTGCACCATAAATCCTAATCCGCGGGTGGCAGCGATCAGCTCAGCGGCCACCAGCGTTGACCAGCCCACCCCGAGACCAATGCGCAGCCCGGTGAGGATCTCCGGCAGCGCGCCGGGGAGGATCACCAGCCACAGCACCTGCGCCCGGCTGGCGCCCAGCGAACGGGCGGCGCGAATGCGCACCTGCTGCGCGCTTTTTACCCCTGCCAGCGCCGACATGGCTACCGGCGCGAAAATCGCCAGGTAGATCAGCAGGATCTTCGAGGTTTCACCGATGCCAAACCAGATCACCATCAGCGGTAGGTAGGCCAGCGGCGGCACCGGACGATAGAGTTCGATCAGCGGATCGAGGATCCCACGCACCGTCGAGTTGAGCCCCATGGCGATCCCCACCGGTACGCCAATAAGCACTGCCGCCAGCAGGGCGATGACGATCCGCGTCAGGCTCGCCGCCAGATGCTGCCAGAGCGTCGCATCCATAAAGCCCTGCGGCCCGGCGATGGTGATAAGCTTTTGCAGTACCTGGCCCGGCGGCGGCAGAAACAGCGGACTAATCAGCTGCAGCGCTGCGACCGCCCACCAGACGGCCAGCAATACCGCCAGAGTCGCCACGCTGAGGGTGAGCTGACGGGAGAGCGGCCAGCGCCACTTCAGCGTCGTCTGACGCGGTTTGTCGTTCAGTACCACGCTCATGAGAAAGCCTCCCGTTGGTCAAACACCCGGCTCAGAATGTATTCCCGCTGTTCAATAAACCGCGGGTCGGATTTGATGCTGCGGCAGGATTCGCCCGCGACAAAGCGACGGCTGAAATCAAGCCGCAGCCGCTCCACCACCCGTCCCGGCCCCGGCGACAGCAGTACCAGCTCGGTGGCCATAAAGATGGCCTCTTCAATGTCATGAGTGATCAGCAGCACCTGTTTGCCGGTCTCATGCCACAGTTTCAGCAGCAATGTCTGCATCTGCTCGCGGGTAAAGGCGTCAAGCGCGCCGAAGGGCTCATCCAGCAGCAACAGCTGCGGATTCGCCGCCAGCGCCCGGGCGATGCCCACCCGCTGGCGTTGACCGCCGGACAGCTGCCAGATAAAGCGTTTTTCCGCCCCTTCGAGACCCACCTTCTTCAGCATCTGCGCCGCCGCTTGCCGGCGCTGCGCTTTATCCACGCCCGCCAGCTGGAGGCCCAGCGCCACGTTATCCTGCACATTGCGCCACGGCAGCAGGCCTTCGTTCTGGAAGACCACGCCGCGCTCTGCGCCCGGCCCGGTCACCCGCTGACCTTCGAGGGTGATGCTGCCGTGCTGATAGGGCACGAATCCGGCAATCAGGTTCAGCAGGGTAGTTTTACCGCAGCCCGACGGCCCCAGCACCACCAACAGCTCCCCACTCTCCAGCGTCAGGTTGATATCCGCCAGCGCCGGTTTACCGCCGTAGTCGGCGGAAAGATGCGAGATTTGCAGCATCGCCGCCTCCTTTACTTCACGAAACGGTCAGTGACGTACTGACGATAATCGGTTCCCGCCGCGGGCACTTTGCCCTGCTCTTTCAGGAAGCGCGCGGTATCGACGATGGCCTGATTGACCGGACCATTCAGCGCCTGCGCCTGCTCAGCGGCGGTCAGGTAGGTGTTCCCCTTCACCAGCCCGGGGACATCGGCTTCCGGCACGCCGCTCAGGCGCGCCAGCTTGCTGATGTTGTCCGGCTGTTTCAGCCATGTTTCCGGGTTGGCGATGTAGGGCTGCTGGGCGTCGATGGCGCTTTTAGCAAAGGCTTTGACGATCTCCGGATGCTGCTCGGCGAAGTCCTTACGGACCACCCAAACGTCGAGGGTCGGCGCGCCCCACTCCCCAACCTGCGCGGAATCGGTCAGCACCTTGCCCTCTTTTTCCAGTTCGTTAACCGCTGGCGCCCAGACGTAAGCGCCATCGATATCCCCGCGCTGCCAGGCGGCGATAATCGCCGGCGGCTGCAGGTTAATAATCTGCACCTGGCCCGGCTTGATGCCCCAGTGTTTGAGCGCCGACAACAGGCTGTAGTGGGTGGTGGAGATAAACGGCACGGCGATGCGCTTGCCGATCAGATCTTCCGGTTTGGTAATGCTTTTTTTCACCACCAGCGCTTCGGAGTTGCCGAGCTTTGAAGCGAGCAGGAACACTTCAATCGGCACCTGCTGACTGGCGGCCACCGCCAGCGGGCTGGAGCCGATATTGCCGATCTGCACATCGCCGGAGGCCAGGGCACGCACCACGCTGGCGCCGCTGTCGAATTTCCGCCAGTCGACGGTCGCGCCGCTGGTTTTGGCGAAGGTGTTGTCCGCCTGGGCGACTTTCGCCGGCTCAGCGGAGGTTTGATACGCCACGGTCACGTTGACCGCCTGCGCCTGGAAGGCGGCGACAGCCAGCGCCGCCAGAAGAGTAATTCGCGATGTGAATGCCATAATGTCTGCTTCCCCTGAGTTGTTATAGGTGCAGTATTTCCGGCATCAGGAGGGAGATGAAGTAATTAAAAATTCTGGCTAATAGCGAATCGTTTTTAGAACAAAAGCGGGAAAGGATAGTTGGTTTTGAGCGGTTGGTGAGTGGCAGATGGTTGGCGCCGGGTGGCGGCGACGGATCGCGCAATATGTAGGCCGGGTAAGCGCAGCGCCACCCGGCAAAAAACTCAGCGCTTCGCGTTAAGCGCGGCGATGTCCTTCGGCGTGGTGCGGCAGCAGCCGCCAATCAGCTTCGCCCCGGCCGCCAGCCACTGCGGCAGATAATCCGCCAGGGTGGCGCAGGCTTCGCCATGATGGTGCCAGGTCTTGCTCACCGCATCATAATGTTCGCCGGAGTTAGGATAGACCACCAGCGGCAGGGCCGTCAGGCTGTGCAGATGCGCCAGCGCCGCGGGCGTATTTTCCAGGGCGATACAGTTGATGCCCACCGCCACCACCTGCGGGTTATCCGCCAGGGCAGCCATCACCTCGCGTAGCGGCGTCCCATCGCTGAGATGTTCGGCGTCGCGCAGCGTGAAAGAGTACCAGGCGCGGGCGCGGGGATAGTCCTGCAGCAGGGCCGTCAGCGCCTGGATCTCAGCAAATGACGGCAGGGTTTCACAGGCCAGCAGGTCGGCGCCCGCATCCAGAAGGGCTTCGACGCGCGGGCGGTGGAAATCCTGGAACTCTGCCGCGCTGCGCTGATAATCGCCGCGATACTCCGAGCCGTCGGCGAGAAACGCGCCATACGGCCCTACCGAACCGGCCACCAGCAGCGTGCCGGCCTGCGGGTTCTCGGCGAGGTACGCCTCGCGCGCTTTGCGCGCCAGTTCGACGCTTTTGCCGATCAGCGCCCGGGACTGCGCATCATCCAGCCCGCGCGCGGCAAAGCCCGCCGGGGTGGCCTGATAGCTGGCGGTGATCGCCACCTGCGCCCCGGCGCGAAAGTAGTCGAGATGCACATCGCGGATCAGCTGCGGGTTCTCCAGCAGCACTTTCGCCGACCACAGGCTGTCGGCCAGATCGCAGCCGCGGGCCTCCAGCTCGGTGGCCATGGCGCCGTCCAGCAGGACATAAGGCTGGACGGCAAGCAGAGCAGTGAACGGGTTAGTCTGCGACATGTTGGGACTCCTGAGTCATATTCCGTGAACGAGTAAGATACCAGGCACCATAGCACAGGGCCACAAAGGGGATCCCGCACCACAGCGCAATTCTCTGGCTCGGGTCAAAGGCGAGGCCCACGCAGGCCACCAGGCACAGCACAAACCCCAGAACGGGCACCACCGGATACCAGGGAGCGCGATACTGCAGATCGCTCAGCGCCTTACCCTGCTGCAGATGGCGGCGGCGGAACATAAAGTGCGAGGCGCAGATGCTCAACCACACCGCCACTACCGCAAAACCGGAGATCGCCGACAGCGCCACAAACACCGTATCGGGCGCCACCACGCTGGAGAACAGCGCCAGCACGCCGCCCAGCATACTCACCGACAGCGCGGTCACCGGCACGCCCCGTTTATTGACTTTGGCAAAGCAGGCCGGCAGCGTCTTCTCGTTCGACAGCGACCACAGCATCCGCCCGGAAGCGTACAGGCCGGAGTTAGCCGCCGAGAGGATCGCCGTCAGGATCACAAAGTTGAAAATATCCGCCGCGTAAGGGATGCCCACCTTTTCAAACACCAGCACGAAGGGGCTTTTCTCCACCCCCGCCTGCTGCATTGGGATCAGCGCCGCCAGCACGAACACGGTGCCGATAAAGAAAATAATCAGCCGGGCGATGGTGGTGCGGATGGCGACCGGAATGACCTTATGCGGGTTTTCCGTCTCTCCGGCGGCAATGCCGATAAGCTCCGTCCCGGAGAAGGCGAAGTTCACCGCCACCATGGTCATCAGGATCGGCAGGCCGCCGTGCGGGAACCAGCCTTCGGCGGTGATATTGTGCAGGCCCGGCGCCGGCGAGCCATCCTGCATCGGAATGATGCCGAAAATGGCCGCGCCGCCGAGAATAATAAACGCGATGATGGTGATCACTTTCACCAGCGAGAACCAGAACTCGCCTTCCGCGAAGAAGCGCGTCGAAATGATATTAAGGCCGAAGATCACCGCGCAGAACACCACGCACCAGATCCAGACCGGCACCTGCGGGAACCAGTACTGCATGCAGAAACCCGCCGCGGTGAAGCTCGAACCCAGCGCCACCGTCCACGTTAGCCAGTAGAGCCACGCCACGGTATAGCCCGTCGCCGGGCCAAGATAGCGCGCCGCGTAAACGTGGAAGGCGCCGGTCTCCGGCATCGCCACCGACAATTCACCGAGGCACTGCATCACCAGCCAGACCACCAGGGCGCCAATCAGATACGCCAGCAGCGTCCCGGCCGCGCCGGTGGTGGAGATGATATAGCCGGTATTAAAAAATAAGCCGGTGCCAATCACGCCGCCGAGCGACAGCATGATCAGATGGCGCGTTTTCATGGTGCGCTTCAGTTGCCCACCTTGTTGTTGTGTTGTGCTTTGCATTTTATTTTCTCACGCCAGCCCGCTTGCTCGGGTCATGATGCGTATAAACGTATAGACATCTAAACATCCAAAAGAAGAAGTGTTATACCGTGCCGCCGCGGAAAAAGCAAAGCCGCTGCACCAGGGCACGCGCCGACAGCGTGCAGCCTGCCCCATTTTTGCGCAGCGCCAGCGGGCGCGCCACGCGCTGACGCCTCATCGCGACAGACCACGTTCTGGCACTCTCTTTGCAGCCTGTCGTTCAGAACCTTTCTATCTGGCGAGGCAACACGTATGACAGAGCAAACCACCACCTTAAAAAGAACGCTCGGCAGTTTTCGTTTATGGGGGATCGCCGTCGGACTGGTGATATCCGGGGAGTACTTCGGCTGGAGCTACGGCTGGTCACAGGCGGGCACGATGGGATTTATGGTCGTCGCCCTGGCGGTCGCCGCGATGTACTGCGCCTTTATTTTCAGCTTTACCGAGCTGACCACCGCCATCCCGCACGCTGGCGGCCCTTTCGCCTATGCCTACCGCGCCTTCGGGCCCACCGGCGGCTTTATCGCCGGTTTTGCCACCCTGATTGAATTCGTCTTCGCCCCGCCGGCCATCGCCATGGCCATCGGCGCCTACCTCAACGTGCAGTTTCCGGCGCTGGATCCGAAATGGGTCGCCTGCGGCGCTTACGTGATCTTTATGACGCTCAATATTCTCGGCGTCGGCATTGCCGCCACCTTCGAGCTGATCGTCACCCTGCTGGCCATCTTCGAGCTGCTGGTGTTCATGGGCGTGGTCGCGCCCGGCTTCTCCTGGAGCCACTTCACCACTAACGGCTGGGCGGGCGCGGAAAGCTTCAGCGGCCTGGCGCTGCCGGGGATGTTCGCCGCCATTCCGTTCGCCATCTGGTTCTTCCTCGCCATTGAGGGGGCCTCCATGGCGGCCGAAGAGGCCAAAGATCCGCAGCGCACCATTCCGCGCGCCCTGGGCGGCGGCATTCTGACGCTGACGGTGCTGGCGATCGGCGTGATGGTCTTCGCCGGCGGCGTCGGCGACTGGCGCGCGCTGTCCAATATTAACGATCCGCTGCCCCAGGCGATGAAGACGGTGGTGGGCAATGGCAGCGGCTGGCTGCATATGCTGGTGTGGCTGGGGCTGTTTGGCCTCGTCGCCTCCTTCCACGGCATCATTATGGGCTATTCGCGGCAGATCTACTCCCTCGCCCGCGCCGGCTATCTGCCCGCCGGGCTGGCGACCCTCAACCGCCGCACCCGCACCCCGCATCTGGCGATCCTCGCCGGCGGCGTGGTCGGTATCGCCGCGATCTTCTCCGACTCGCTGATCACCATCAGCGGCATGCCGCTGACCGCCTGTATCGTCACTATGTCGGTATTTGGGGCTATTGTTATGTATATCACTTCCATGGCGGCGCTGTTCAAACTGCGCCGTAGCGAGCCGAAGCTGATCCGCCCATTCCGCGCCCCGCTCTACCCGCTGGCGCCGGCCTTTGCCCTCGGCATGGCGGTGCTCTGCCTGGTGGCGATGGTCTGGTATAACCTGCTGCTGGCGCTGATTTTCGCGGCGATGATGCTCGGCGGCTACCTGTGGTTCCGCAAAACCGCAGCGGCCCGTGAACGGGCGCCAGTGGATCCTCAACTGCGCACGGTCTCCTGAGGAGGCGGCATGTATAAAACCACGCTATCGGGCCAGGTATGGCGCTTTGATAGTCTGAAAACGTTGATGGCGAAAGCGTCGCCAGCCCGCTCCGGCGACGCCCTCGCAGGGGTTATCGCCACCTCAGCCGAAGAGCGGATGGCGGCGAAAATGGCCCTCGCCGAGGTGCCGCTGACCGACATTCTCGACAACCCGCTTATCCCTTACGAGCAGGACGAAGTGACTCGCCTGATCCTCGACACCCATGATGCGCAGGGCTTTGCTGCCCTGCGTCACCTGACGGTCGGCGATTTTCGCGACTGGCTGCTGGATGATGCTACCGATACCGCCACGCTGCAGCGGGTCGCCCGCGCCATCACCCCGGAGATGGCGGCGGCGGTCAGTAAGCTGATGCGCAATCAGGATCTGATCCTTGCCGCCAGCAAATGCCAGGTGGTGACGCGCTTTCGCAACACCATCGGCCTGCCCGGCCACCTCAGCGTACGCCTGCAGCCCAACCATCCTACCGACGACCTGAAAGGCATCGCCGCCAGTATGCTCGACGGGCTGCTGTACGGCGCCGGGGACGCGGTGATCGGCATCAACCCGGCCAGCGACAGCTTACCGGTGCTGGCGCAGCTGAACGTCATGCTGGACGATATTATTCAGCGCTTCGCCATTCCCACCCAGTCCTGCATTCTGACCCATGTCACCAATACGCTGCAGCTGATTGAGCGCGGCGCGCCGGTGGATCTGGTGTTTCAGTCGGTGGCGGGAACCGAAGCGGCCAACAGCGGCTTCGGCATCAATCTTGCCATGCTGCAGGAGGCCCGCGAGGCGGCCCTCAGCCTCAGGCGCGGTACCCTCGGCAACAATGTGATGTATTTTGAGACCGGCCAGGGAAGCTGCCTGTCGGCCAACGCCCACCACGGCGTCGACCAGCAGACCTGTGAGGCGCGGGCCTACGCCGTCGCCCGCCACTTTGAACCGCTACTGGTCAATACCGTGGTCGGCTTTATCGGTCCGGAGTATCTCTACGACGGCAAGCAGATTATTCGCGCCGGGCTGGAAGATCACTTCTGCGGCAAGCTGATGGGCCTGCCGATCGGCTGCGACGTCTGCTATACCAACCACGCGGAAGCGGATCAGGATGATATGGACACCCTGCTGACCCTGCTGTGCGCCGCCGGGCTCACCTTCCTGATCGGCGTGCCCGGAGCGGACGATATCATGCTCAATTACCAGAGCACCTCGTTCCATGACGCGCTGTACGCCCGTCGCCTGCTGGGCTTAAAGCATGCCCCGGAGTTCGCCGACTGGCTGGCGAAGATGCAGATTATCGATCCGCACGGCACGCTGCGGCTCACCGACGCCCGCCATCCGCTGCTGTCCGTCCTGCCGCAAGGAGCCTCCGTATGAACCGTCCCGATGCCTGGAACCCGCTGCGTGAATTTACCGATGCGCGGATCGCCCTGGGCCGCAGCGGCGCCAGCCTGCCGACCCGCGAAGTCCTCAACTTTGGTCTGGCCCACGCCAGAGCGCGGGATGCCATTCATCAGCCGTTCGCCAGCCAGCAGCTGGTGGCGCCGCTGGCGGCGCTCGGCCTCGACGCTCTGACGGTGCACAGCGCCGCGCCGGACCGTCACACCTATCTTCGGCGTCCGGATCTCGGGCGGCAGCTCGCCGACGAAAGCCGCGCCGACCTCGCCGCCAGCGGCGTCCGCCCCGCCGATCTGCTGCTGGTGATCGGCGATGGCCTCTCTTCCTGGGCGGTAGAGCGCCAGGCGGTGCCATTGATCCGCGCCCTGCTGCCCTATCTGCAAACGCTGGGTATCGGCCTGGCGCCGGTAGTGCTGGCGCATCAGTCGCGGGTGGCGCTGGGGGATGATATTGGCGAAACCCTGAAAGCCCGCGCGGTGGCGATCCTGATTGGCGAACGACCGGGTCTCTCCTCGCCGGACAGCCTCGGCGTCTACCTCACCTGGCAGCCCCATCGTCAGCGTCTGGAATCTGAGCGCAACTGTATCTCCAATATTCGTCCGGAGGGATTAAGCCATGACGCCGCCGCCTTTAAACTGGCCTGGCTGCTGGAGCAGGCTTTTTTACGCCGCGTCACCGGCGTGCAGTTAAAAGATGAAAGTGATAATCCGGCGCTGCATGGAAAAATAAAACCGTTGACCCCTTTAAAATAATAAGTCACACCAGCAGCAGAATAAATTTTAATACTACCGGGCGCACCTGAATATTATATTCGGGTGCGCGCTGAAATTGCCCGACGGCGCTTCGCTTGCGCGGGCCTGCGCAAACCGTTCAACCGGTTTATATGGTGGATTTTTCAGGCCGGGTAAGGCGCCAGTCGCCCCCCGGCAAAATGCGTTCACCGTAGCAAAAACCGTGTTGTCATCAGCCTTATGCCCCTCCCTGCAGGTAATAAGAATATTGCATGAGTAAAAACGAAACGGACGTTGTAAGGTAAATCAGCGCATTAAAAATACCCGTCATACTTCAAGTTGCATGTGCGTTGGCTGCGTTCTCTCCCCCCAGTCACTGACTTCGGTAAGCGCCTGGGGACTCGCTCACTTGCCGCCTTCATGCGACTCGAATTATTTAGGGTATATATCTCGTTATCTATTCAACATAACAGCCAATAATTCGTCGGACACGCTGGCGAATTATTCCTCAATGTTATGCAGTCATTGATGGTTAAAGATAAATAATCGACCGACGGAGAAATACCAATGAAATCGTTTTCCGGGAAAGCGTCTTTAATGGCCACGCTGGTTGCCGCGCTGGTCGGCGCCAGCAGCGCGCAGGCAGCGGAAATTAAAATCGGGGTGGTATTACCCCTGAGCGGCGCCCTCAGCGGCTACGGCCAGCCGTCGCAGAAAGGGCTGGACATTATTCAGGCCATCACCCCGACGTTAAAAAATGGCGATACCATCAAGCTTATCGTTATCGATGATAAAAGCGACAAAGTCGAAGCGGCCAACGCCATGCAGCGCCTGGTCTCCAGCGATAAAGTGGATGCCGTGATCGGGGAAGTCACCTCCTCCAACACCCTGGCGATGACCAAGATCGCCGACGACAGCAAAACGCCGCTGGTCTCCTCCACCGCCACCAACGACCGCGTCACCCGTAACCATCCGTACGTCAGCCGGGTCTGTTTCTCGGACAGCTTCCAGGGGGTGGTCGGGGCCAATCTGGCCTCCCGCGATCTGAAAGCCAAAACCGCCGCCATCGTGTTTGACAGCAGCAACGACTACTCCGTCGGCCTGGCGAAAGCGTTCCGCACCCAGTTCCTGAAAAACGGCGGCACCATTCCCATCGAGGTACAGGCCCCGGGCGGCAGCAAGGACTTTAAAGCCCAGCTGGCGAGCGTCAAGGCGAAGAATGTCGACATGATTTACATGCCGATCTACTACACCGAAGGGGCGCTGATTGCCGTGCAGTCTAAACAACTGGGGCTCAACAAACCGGTGGTGGGCGGCGACGGTCTGGCCGCGGATCAGGTCTTCTTCGATGTCGGTAAAGACGCGGTCAACGGCTATATGACCACCGATTATTACTCGCCGAACGCCAAAGAGCAGACCCCGGCCGGGGAAACCTTCATCAAAGCCTGGGAAGCCAAATACCAGCAGCCGACCCATACCTGGGGCGCAATGGCGGCGGACGCCTATAACGTCATCGTCAACGCCATGAACCAGTGCAGCGATCCCCACGATCGGGTCTGCGTGAATGAAAAAATCCGCGCCACCAAAGATTTCCAGGGCGTGACCGGCACGCTGACGTTACAGAACGGCGATGCCATTCGCAGCGCGGTCATCAACGAAGTGAAAGATGGCAAGCTGGCGTTTCGTACCGTGGTTAACCCTTAAGTTGTGACGAGGCTACAAAATGGACGGCGCCATTTTTCTCCAGCAAGTGGTCAATGGAATGAGTCTTGGGGGCATGTACGCCCTGATTGCCATCGGTTATACGATGGTTTATGGCGTGCTACGGCTGATCAACTTCGCCCATGCGGACGTGATGATGGTCGGCGCGTTTAGTACGCTGTTTTTATTTTCTTCAGTTGGGCTACCCTTCGGGGTAGCCGTTTTCCTGACCCTCGGGCTGTGCGGCCTGTTTGGTATGCTGATTGACCGGGTCGCCTATCGTCCGCTGCGTCAGGCCTCGAAAATCTCCATGCTGATCACCGCCATCGGCGTCAGCTTCTTCCTCGAAAACCTGTTTAACGTGCTGTTCGGCGGCAGCTCACGCTTCTTCTCCGCCCCTGACTTTTTCAACCAGACCCGCGCCTTCGGCAGCGTCATCATTACCAACGTGGCGTGGATTGTGCCGCTGATCACCGTCCTGCTGCTGCTGGCGATCCTCTGGCTGCTGTACCGCACCCGTTATGGGATGGCGATCCGCGCGGTGGCCTTTGACGTCAACACCGTGCGCCTGATGGGCATTGACGCCAACCGGATCATCTCCCTGGTCTTCGCCCTCGGCAGTAGTCTCGCGGCCCTCGGCGGCGTGTTCTACTCCATCAGCTACCCCACTATCGATCCCCTGATGGGCGTGCTTATCGGCCTGAAGGCCTTCGCCGCCGCCGTGCTGGGCGGGATCGGCAGCGTCACCGGCGCGGTGCTGGGCGGCTTTATCCTCGGTTTTACCGAAGTGGTCGCCGTGGCGATCTTCCCCGAACTGGGCGGCTATAAAGATGCTTTCGCCTTCCTGTTCTTGATTCTGGTCCTCTTGTTCCGCCCGGTCGGCATTATGGGCGACGAACGTCTGGAAAGGAGCCGTTTCTGATGCTCAACGCGACGACGACCGCCGGGGCGCAGCTGCGCAACCTGGCCATTATTGTCATCTGTATCGCGCTGCTGGCCGGAATCAACGTGGTTTTCAATGACTACATTGTTCGTGTCATCAGCACCATTTTTATCTTTATGATCCTTGCGGTCAGCTACAACCTGATCAACGGCGTGACCGGCCAGCTGTCGCTGGAGCCGAACGGCTTCGTGGCGGTGGGCGCCTACGTCACCGCCCTGCTGATCCTCTCCAGCGACAGCAAGGTAGACATGTTTGAAATGGCCGCCCCCAGCCCGTGGATCCTCAGCCTGCACGCAGGCTTCCTCCCTGCCCTGCTGATAAGCGGCCTGTGCGCGGCGGCGCTGGCGGTGTGCCTCGCCGTGCCGGTCTTCCGGGTGCGTGGCGACTACCTGGCCATTGTCACCCTCGGCTTTGGGTTTATCATCAAGATCCTCGCTATTAACAATCCGCAAATCACCAACGGCGCCATCGGGCTGAACGATATTCCGCAGCAGCCGCATCTCCTGTTCTGGTGCGGGCTGTTCGCCCTGCTGGCCACCGGCATGATCCTTCAGCTGGTGTGGTCGAAGTATGGCCGGATGATGAAAGCCATTCGCGACGATGAAGATGCGGCGATCGCCATGGGGGTCAACACCTTCCGCATCAAAACCTGCGCCTTCGCCACCAGCGCCTTCTTCGAAGGGATCGGCGGTGGTCTGCTGGCTTCGCTGCTGACCACCATTTCCCCGGGGCTGTTCGACTTTATGCTCACCTTCCAGCTGCTGATTATTATCGTCCTCGGCGGACTCGGCAGCACCACCGGCGCCCTGCTCGGCACCGTACTGGTGGTCGGCAGCGGCGAATGGCTGCGCTTCCTCGACCAGCCGCTGCAGTTTTTCGGCCACGATCTTGGCGCCTATCCGGGCCTGCGAATGGTGGTTTTCTCCCTGCTGTTGCTGATCATCATGCTTTTCGCCCGCGAAGGGCTGTTGGGGAAAAAAGAGATTTGGCAGATGGGAAGAAGGAACAGCAGCTATGGCGGAAAATAACGTTATCCTGCAGGTGCAGGACGTCACCATGCAGTTTGGCGGCCTGCGGGCCATCGACAACGTCAGCTTCCATGTTGATGAAGCGGAGATCTTTGGCCTTATCGGCCCTAACGGCGCGGGCAAAACCACTTTGTTTAACGTCATCACCGCCAACTATAAACCCACCAGCGGCAACGTCACCCTGGCGGGTACGTCGCTGAAGGGGCTGAAGCCCAACCAGGTGGTGAACGCCGGGATCGCCCGTACCTTCCAGAATATCCGTCTGTTTAACTCCATGACGGTGCTGGAGAACGTGATGGTCGGGCTCGACCGCGCCAGCCGCTACTCGCTGCTGGAGGCAGCTCTGCATATTGGCCGCTACTTTCCGGCCGAGCGGGCGGCGAAGGCCAAAGCCATGGCCATCCTGGAGGACATCGGCATCGCCCACTTCGCCCATATGCAGGCCACAAATCTGAGCTATGGCAACCAGCGCAAAGTGGAGATCGCCCGCGCGCTGGCCACCGCGCCGAAGCTGCTGCTGCTCGATGAGCCGGCCGCCGGGATGAACCCGAAGGAAACCGAGGACCTGGCGGAGCTTATCTTCCGCATGCGACATGACTATCAGCTCAGCGTCCTGCTGATTGAGCACGATATGCCCTTCGTCAATCGCCTGTGCGAGCGGGTGATGGTGCTGGAGTATGGTAAGCCGCTGTTCAGCGGCCTGATGGCCGAGGCGATCCAGCATCCTGACGTCATTTCCGCTTATCTGGGAGAAGCCAATTATGCTTAACGCCCGGGAACTGAAGGTCTTTTACGGCGTGATCCAGGGGCTGAAAGGCGTTGATATCGACGTCTATGACCGGGAGATCGTCACCCTGATCGGCAGCAATGGCGCCGGTAAAACCTCCACCCTCAACGGGATCGTCAACCTGGTGCGCTCCAGCGGGCGCGTCAGCTTCCTCAACGACGATATCTCACGCAGCCAGACCCACCAGATTGTGCGCCGCGGGCTGGCGCTGGTGCCGGAGGGACGTCGGGTCTTTACCAACCTGACTATCGAAGAGAACCTGCGCATGGGCGCTTACAATAATCTCGCCGGCTACACCCGCCTGCGCGATCGCATGTACGCCCTCTTTCCTCGGCTCAAGGAACGGCGCCATCAGATGGCGGGCACCATGAGCGGCGGCGAGCAGCAGATGCTGGCCATCGCCCGGGCGCTGATGAGCGAGCCGGTGTTATTGATGCTGGATGAACCGAGCCTCGGGCTAGCGCCGAAAATTGTCGGCGAGCTGTTCGGCATCATTAAGCAACTGCGCGAAGAGAATATGACGGTGCTGCTGGTGGAGCAGAATGCGACGGCCGCGCTGGCTATCGCCGATCGGGCGTATGTCCTGGAGAATGGCCGGATCACCTTGTCAGGCGCGGCGCGGGAGATGCTGACTAACCCGGAAATTAAGCGGATGTATCTGGGGGGATAAGCGTGGTCAAAACTGCCTGGGCTGCGGCGGCGCATCCTGTGTTGCCGCAACCTCAGGCAGTCTCTTGCTACACAAAGCACACCTCGTTCCAGTAGGCTTCTCGCGTCCTGCGTCGCTCAGTATGTCTTATCATGACGGAACCACCGGGTTTCCACGTTGCCAATGTCCACGCCGTAGAGGCTGGCCACCGGCAGTATCGCCTCCATGACGCGCTGGGTATCCTGCTGTCCGGCTTCACCGTTGGACAAAAAAGCCAGCCAGCCCGTTAATCGTTGCCACAATGCCACTTTCATTTTCTCCTCTGTCGGGAAGCGAATCGCCTGGGTCTATTTCAACCACAGTTGGCCGGGCGCGGGAAATATTAATTCCGAATTTGCAATCCTGGCTGGCGCATATTACGCCCGCTCCTATCCCCTCACCCTAACCCTCTCCCTGAGGGAGAGGGAACCACCCGGCAATCGTTGCCGCGCCGGTAAAACGCCAGCGGCGCATAAAGAATACCCACAGGTTTGTTAAGTTCTTTTTCGTTATAGATAAGAATTTTTTCTTCTTTGCCGCCGACGGGGAATTTGTGGGAGCGTGATGTCCACAAAACAAAACAGGGATTCAGGGGAAAAAACATGCGCAATAAAACCACAAAAATTGCACTGGCGCTGGGTATGCTGCTGCTCGCGTCTCAGGCACAGGCAGACCAGCTGGCTGACATCAAAGCCGCCGGCGTCGTGAAAGTCGCCACCTTCGACGCCAACCCGCCGTTCGGCTCCGTGGATGCCAAAACCCACCATATCGTCGGCTATGATGTCGACTTTGCCCAGGCGCTGGCGAAAGCGCTCGGCGTCAAACTCGAGCTGGTGGCCACCAACCCGGCCAACCGTATTCCGCTGCTGCAGTCCGGCAAAGCCGACCTGATCGTCGCCGACATAACCATCACCCCGGAGCGGGCCCAGGTTATTGATTTCTCGACGCCGTATTTCGTCACCGGCCAGCAGTTCCTCGTGCCGGCCGGCTCTCCGGATAAGCTCGATGAGTACAGCAAAGCGCGCATCGGCGCGGTGAAAGGCACCACCGGCGAGCAAGCCCTGCACCAGCGTTTCCCGCAGGCTCGCGTCCTCTCCTATGACGATATTCCGCTGGCCCTGACCGCCCTGCGCAACGGCAACGTCCAGGCCATCACCCAGGACAGCACCATCCTCGCCGGTCTGCTGGCGGAAGCGCCGGATAAAGCCAAGTTTAAAATTCTGCCCGACCTGCTCAGCAAAGAAGAGATTGGCGTGGGCGTGAAGAAAGGCGAACCGGCCCTGTTGAAAGCCGTTAACGATGAGCTGGTGAAGCTGGAGAAAACCGGCGAAGCCGCGAAAATCTATGATGTCTGGTTTGGACCTGCCACTAAAACGCCGCAGCCGCGCGCCTTTACCATAGAAGCGAAATAATATGTTCTCGGGTTTACTCTCCCACTCCGCGGCCCCGGCCGCGGATTTTTCACGTCTGCAGCGCGCCAGCATTACGTTCCGTGATGTGGCCAAGCGCTACGGCGATCATCAGGTGCTAAACGCCATCAACCTGCAGGTCGAGCCCGGCGAAGTGGTGGCGATCCTCGGCCCTTCCGGTTCGGGAAAATCGACGCTGATCCGCTTGATCAACCAGCTCGAATCCTTAAGCGGCGGCGAGATCCTGATCGACGATAAACCGACCAGCCGGCTGAGCGGCAGCGCCTTGCGCCAGCTGCGCAGCCGCGTCGGCTTTGTCTTCCAGCAGTTCAACCTTTACGCCCACCTGACGGCGCAGGAGAACATCACGCTGGCGCTGGAGCGCGTTCACGGCTGGGGGAAAAGCGCGGCTCAGGAGCGGGCGCTGGCGCTGCTGCGCCAGGTCGGACTGGAAGAAAAAGCGCAGCAGATGCCGGCGCAGCTCTCCGGCGGCCAGCAGCAGCGAGTGGCGATCGCCCGCGCCCTGGCCTCCTCGCCGCAGATTATCCTGTTCGATGAGCCCACCTCGGCGCTCGACCCGGAGATGATCGGCGAAGTGCTGCAGGTGATGAAAACCCTCGCCCACAGCGGGATCACCATGCTGGTGGTGACCCATGAGATGCAGTTTGCCCGGGAAATTGCCGACCGGGTGGTGTTTATCGACGGCGGCGACATTCTCGAGGTCGCCCCGCCGGCTGAGTTTTTCGCCCATCCGCAGCATGCCCGCGCACGGCGTTTTCTGCAGAAGGTGCTGGATCCGCTGCACCAGGAGAGCCTCGAGTGACACCGATGCTTGACTGGCACGGCGTCCTGAGCGGGCAGCCGTTGCAATGGATTATCTCTGGTTTTCTCACCACCGTCTGGGTCAGCGTCGCCGGGATCCTGCTCGCCACCCTGCTGGCGGTCCTGCTGCTGGCCCTGCGCCTCGGCGGCGGCCGCGCGGGGCGCGGACTGGTGGCCGCGTGGGTCTCGTTGTTTCGCAACACCCCGCTGCTGGTCCAGCTGCTGTTCTGGTACTTTGCCGCCTGGAACCTGCTGCCGCTGGCGGTGAAGGAGGTGGTGAACGACGAACACGCCTGGTCCATTTTGCCGGGTAACGTCTGGTGGCTGACACCGGAGTTCCTCTGCTCAATGTGGGGGCTGGGGGTCTTTACCTCCGCCTTTCTGGTGGAAGAGGTCGCCTCCGGACTGCGCGCCGTCAGCCACGGGCAGCGGGAAGCCGCGCTGTCGCAGGGCTTTACGCCGTGGCAGGAGCTGCGCTTTATCCTCCTGCCGCAGGGGCTGGCCAACGCCTGGCAGCCGATTGTCGGCCAGTATCTTAACCTGATGAAACTCTCATCGCTGGCCAGCGGCATCGGCTTTGCGGAACTGACCTATCAGGTACGACAGATTGAGAGCTATAACGCGCACGCCCTGGAGGCGTTTGCCGTCGGTACCGCGCTGTACCTGGCGCTGGGGGTGGCGATGGGCGTGGCGCTAACGCGTCTCGGCCTGGGAAGAAAACTGCAACGGAGCGCCCAACATGAACGCTAATCTGGCGGTGATCGCCGATAACCTCGATTACCTGCTGTGGGGCCGACTGGCGGAGGGCCAGCCCGGCGGCGTGGCGCTGACCCTGCTGATGGCCATCGGCGCCACCCTGCTGGCGCTGCCGGGAGGCATTGCGCTGGCGGGCCTGGCCTGGCGCTACGGCGGGCTGGTGCGGCGTCTGCTGTTTCTGTGGGCGGAAATTATTCGCGGCATCCCGCTGATATTTGTCATCTTCTGGCTGTGGTATCTGCTGCCGATGCTGACCGGCGGCGATCTGCCCGGCGCGGTAACCGTGACCCTGGCGCTGGCGTGGTTTACCGCCGCCTCGGTGATGCACTCGGTGCTGGCCGGGCTGCAGTCGCTGCCGAAAGGACAGTATGAGGCGGCGCTAACCCAGGGGTTCGCCCCCGGGCAAACGCTGCGCCTGGTGCTGCTCCCGCAGGCGCTGCGTAACGTTCAGCCCTCGCTGGTGGGGATCTTTATCGGCCTGCTGAAAGACACGTCGCTGGCGTTTATCGTCAACGTCCCGGAGCTGACTACCGTGGCCGGCCAGGTCAACAACCGGGTGCAGATCTATCCCCTGGCGATCTTCGTCTTCACCGGCGCGGTGTACTACCTGCTGTGCTGCGGTCTGAGCCTGCTGGCCAGCCGGCGTTTTACCCGCCGCGCGACCACCGGATAAGGGTCACTCCGCGGGACGGGGCTTCACCGGGCAGGTATCGCTGATCTTAATAAATTTGTCGTTATAAACCAGATAGTGGTTCCCCGGCTGGCGCAACGCTGGCTGGCGAACCACGTCGCCAGGACGCAGATACCACGCGTCCCCCTCCTCTTCGGTCGAATCGCATCCGGGTTTAATCAGCAGCTTGAACCAGGTATTGCCGGTGTTGCTCACCGTCCCGGCCACCTTATCGAAAGACCATTTAAACTGCACCTCGCGTGGGCGCACCACCAGAATGGTATCCATCACCACCACCGGCTCCATGCTGACCTCGCCGCCGGTCGGGCTGCGCCTCGTCAGGTTGCGGGTGGGGATTTCGCGAAACGAGACCCGATAGTAGCGCTCGCGGTTATCCCGCGGGCCATGATAGTAAAATTTAAAATACTCGCTCTCACCTGCCTGCAGCACCAGCTGGCGGGGGGCAAACAGCAGTTCGCCATCCACCGGCCGGGAGCGTACTTCGCTGCCGCCCGGACGATCGATGGCGCTGACGGCGATGCGGTACAGCCGCGCGCTTTTATTGTTGTTGACCACCCGTTTACTGGCGAAATCCGCTTCGGCCGGCAGGGAAAAGGTCAGGTTGCCGACCGAGATCGCCTGCGCCAGCGGCGCTGCCAGCAGGCAGCCCACCGTCAGCAGGGCCTTAGTTAATGTTGCGCCACGTCGCCTGGACATGAATCTCTCCTGAAGCGCTGACTTCGCCAAACCAGCCGTTATCGTCTACCGTCCGCAGCGAAATGGCGTTATCCATCGGAATCGAAAATTTCACCGTGGTCTTATCCATCTGCCCCACTTCGCCGGAGATATCGGTCCATGGCGTGGTCAGCCACAGCGCATCGGTCATATCCCGCCAGCTGTCATCGCACCCGGCATCGTAGGTCTGCGTCGTGCCGCTGCGGGTGATAAAAGAGAGCGTCGCCGGGAACGGCACTTTCGCCGTACCGTCATCAGAGCTGAAGAGACAGTAGGAACGCCCGCCAATCACCTGCGCCGGTCCGGTCACCTTGATCAGCACTTCATCGGCGGCCGTTTTACCGCTGGTGGTGACGATGTAGCCGAAATCGAGCGCCGGTTCGCCGCTGCCGACATATCCCTCGCGCGACGGCGCCGAGGTATATTCGTCCGAGATAATGCTGATGCTGAAATCACGGGGCTTGATAATCAGCGTGTTGGAGGTGGAAAACTCATACCAGCCTGACTCCGGCGAGGTGGTGTTCTGAAAGCGAAAGTTGAACAGATCCTTGGTGTTGATATCGCTGATCCCGAGATTCACCATCTGCTTAAAGAAGTTGCTGGAGAAGAAAACATAGATCGAGTCTGAGCTCTTCATCTCGTTGAAAGTGTAGTAATAAGCGGTATTGCTCACCGGCTTCCAGGAGCTGCCGTTGAGGCTGAACTGCATATCGTACGCCCCGACGGCCGAGGCCAGCGACGAGTTGGCGATCGCCGGGAAAATATGGATCGAGGTGTTGCTTAAGCCGTTGGTCTGTAAGGTATAGTTGACCATCTTACAGCTTAATCCTGCGCGGCTGCCGATGGTCTGCGTCTGGCAGTCGGCGTTCCCTTCACCCAGGGTCGGCACGCCGTCGCTGTTGATAAACACCTCCGCCAGCGAGTGGGTATTAATCAACCGCAGGTTCGCGGCTTTGGTGTGGGTGACGTTGCGCACATACCAGTTACCGGAGGCCTGATCCTTACAGCGCGCACCGCTGCTGGCATCGTAGTTCACCGAGGTCTGACAGGCATTGATGGTCATCGTAAAGCTGCCGCCGACCGGCATCTGCTGCAGATATTGATAAAACGCGTCCGACATCATGCCGTGCATCCACTTCGCGCCGCCGCTGGTCACCGTCGCGCCATAAAACCCGCTGGCGTCGGTGGTTTGCGGCAGGATCAGGCTGGTGGCCATATCGCACCCGGCGTACCAGTTGATGCAGCGCAGGCCGGTTAAGGGGTGCGAAACCGGCGAGTTTTCCAGCCACATATCAAACTTCCAGTTGGC
Organism: Klebsiella sp. PK18; assembly: GCF_057784655.1. Classification (NCBI taxonomy): domain Bacteria; kingdom Pseudomonadati; phylum Pseudomonadota; class Gammaproteobacteria; order Enterobacterales; family Enterobacteriaceae; genus Klebsiella; species Klebsiella sp. PK18. The sequence goes on from NZ_CM173493.1 coordinate 4,484,120, forward strand.
ATTGAGCCCGGTGTTGTAGCCGTTATCGATATAGCCGAGACTCTGCTGATAAATGGTGCCGGAGCCGGTGTATTTTAAGCCGGTCCAGCGGTTAGCGCCGGTCATACGCGGATCCAGCGCCCCGCCGGGGGTGACGAAAAAGTTGTCGTCGGAGTTGTTTTCAACAAACACAAACTCGCGCGCCGGCGCATCCGACCAGGTGGTCTTGGTCACCGCCGCCCTGAGTGCGGCTGCCGGCCAAAGCAGCGCGAGGATCGCCAGCGCCATCAGTGCATTAACTTTCATTCTCTTCTCCTGTCTGCTGCACCGCCGCCCACGACGAGAGGCCGCTGCAGACCACATCCCCGACCCAGACGGCGCCGCGTGCCTGGCTGAGCTCCAGCGCCACTTCGCAGGTTTTATTGCCGCCGTAGCTGAAATCGATAGTGGGGTATTTCTTATCCACGTCCATGACAAACTCGCCGTTTTCATCGGTCCGGGTACGGCCGATATGGTTGTTAATCCGCGCATTCGCCAGCAGCGTGCCGTCTTCTGCACGAATACGACCGGAGACGGTGACCATCTGCTTCACCTCTGGCTCAATCACTGCGACGTTGCCCGGATAAAGGGTCAGATGACTCTTACGCCCGCTGACGATGTCGTAGCTATCGAGCGAGTTTTTGCTGTTCTGCAGCTCCACCTCATAGCGGCCATAGGGAGAGAGCGGCAGGTAGTTACGCTTGCCGCTGAGCGGGAAAATCCGCCCGTTAACCCTGGCGCTAATCTGACCATCGTCCTCCAGCCCGGTGTTGAAGATCACTCCGGCGTTACCGTCGGTTCGTCCGCTGGCGGCGATGTTTTTGCCCTGCCAGCCGACGCTGCCGCTGGCGGTGAGGTTAGTGTTGACGTAGCCGTCCGCCGCACTGTTGACGTTCAGCGTGCCGCTGGCGTAGCGGGCGTCGAACTGGGCATACGCTCCGCCGCTGAGGGTTTTGTCATCCCCGGTATCGCCGGAGATGGCCCGCGACAGATTGGCGCCGATGGTGCGAATAGTGCCTTCATCAAACTGCTTGCGCGCTGAGAGGTTAGCCATGGTGTAGCCGTTCTGATGGGTCATCCCGGCGCTGAACCAGTTGCCCAGCGGCAGCGAGAGATCGAGAGCGATATATTTCCCGGTGTTGGCGCTGCTGTCGCCATTGTTATAGCGCTGGATCCCCGCCCGCAGGCCGAGCGATCCAAACGCGCCGCTGTAGACCGTCTGATAGTAATCCGCTGTGTAGTAATGACTGTTGTAGCGGCGGTCATCGTTGTAGCTGACGCTGAACGTCCCCAGCTTCGACCACAGCGCGTTCAGGTTGAGGGTGCCGCCGATCGCCCGGTTGTCGGCATCGCTGCGCCGCAATTGATCGCCAATGCGGGTTCTCTCCTGGTTGACCCACACTGAACTGAAGCCCCCGGGCAACGCGGCGCTGATGCTGCCGACGCTGCTCCAGGAACTGTCGCTGGCCAGCATATTCTGCAGGTTAACGTTGATCGACTCGCCCAGCGGCAGCGTCAGGCGGGTTTCCCCCACCGCCTGGTTGTCGTAGCCATAGCCCGTTGCCGCCCAGCTCAGGGTGCTGAGCGACCCGGAGGTCGAGAGGCCTGCCAGCCAGCTCTCTTTTGCCGGCCGGGTCTTTTTGCCGCTTTCCGACCAGCGATCCATATGGAAACTGCCGCCCCATACCTGCCACGCCAGCGGCGCGCCGATGCCGCGTCCCCGGCTGAACAGCTTATTGACCCGCTGGGTGCGTTTGCTGACCACCCGACCATTAACGATCACCTCCACTTCCACGTCGTAAATACCGTACGGCAGGCCGCGGGTATCCACTTCATGGTTGCCCATGGCGAAGTTCTGGACGCTCAGCAACCGGCCGTCACGGGTGAGATGCACCTCGCCCGCCGCCGGTAAAAAGGCAATCACCGGCGTGGCCGACTGACTGTTGTCGAAGACGGTGGAGCTGGCCTGATTCCCCCAGGAAAGGCCGTAAATCTTGCCGGCCGAAATAGCGGTCATCGGTCCCAGGGACTGCAGGTTCCAGGTGTCGAGCATCCCGCCGGCAAAGCGGTGGCCGGCGAAATCGCGCTCATACATGGCCTTATATAATTCACTGTCCTGCTGACCGCTGCCGATCCCGTACAGCGAGCCGTCGAGCACCACGTGATGCTCCCGCAGCGCGGTGACGTTGTTCAGCGACAGGTAGCTGGAGGTGTTGCTCCCGCCATTGCGCATCTGGTTGTTATAGACGCCGAGGTTATAGCTCAGGTTGCTGCTGAGGGTGTTCACGCTGGACTGACCGATATCTTCGCTGCGCGAGCGCAGCACGGTGCCCAGCGCCTCGCGTTTGACCACCAGCTGCAGCAGCAGCTGGCGCAGGCTGAGATCCAGCTGCGCGCTGTCGGTCAGGGGAATGGTGAGTGCCTCGCTGAACGGGGCGTTGGCCAGGCCGATCAGCTGCTGTCGGGTCTGTTGGCTGACGCTGGCGTTCCCCTCGCTCTCCTCCAGTTGGATCTGCCGGACACGCAGCTGGCCGTCGTCCAGCCAGATAAAGGCGCTGCCGATCCGCTGATCGTCACGGGTGTCCTGGCTGCCGGCAAGATGAATATAGAGCGGGACGCTCATACCGTCCTGCAGCGCCCGGCTGAAGGCCTGCGGAATAATCACCCCGCCAATCTGCTGGGCACGTACGGCAGCAGCGCTGGCGTCGGGCTGAACGAACAAAAAGATCATGCCGAAGGCAAGCTGCGTTTTCAGTCCTGGGGAAATCCGTCGTAGAGGCATCGTCGTTATCCATCTGCACAACTGTCTATTTCACGGGAACAAACTGCTCACCCTGCCAAAGCGCAACCCGTCCTTTTTTATTCGCCGTGTCCACCTGCGTAAAACGGCGCGATTTACCCGGCATCAGGTAGTAATTCTCTTTACACTCCTTACCGTCGGCGGCCTTCAGGCAAGGGCCGTAGGCGAGGATCCGCAGCGTCGCATTCCCGGTGTTGGTCAGAGAGCCGTTGGCGTACTGAAAGCGGTAATTCACCTGCCGGGGCGCCACCACCAGAATGGTGCCGATGCGGGCGGACGCCGTCGCTACCGCGCTGCGGTTGGCGTTATCGCGCTGGGCATCGCTGAGTGCCTGATCGAACCAGACAATGCGGTAGTAACGCTCTTTGTCATCCGCCGGGCCTTTGTAGAAGAAACGGATGACATCGCTGGCCTGAGCGGGTAGCAGCAGGCTGGCGGGGGTAAGCAGCACCTCATCCGGTTTATCCATCGGGATAACCTGCCCACCATCCAGCGGGGAAGAGAGCCGTTCGAGATGGATATTGATCAGTCGACCGCTGTCTGTGCTGTTCTTGATTGTTTTGCTCAGCGTGCTGCTGCCGCTGTTCATAAAAGATGAGATATCGCCGACATCCAGCGCCTGCGCCGGCGACACCCCGACAAGCAGCAGCCCGAGAGCCAGAAGGTGCTTTTTCATAACAATTCCGTCCGTGAAAAAAGCAGGGGGAGCCCCCCCTGCTGGTGCATCAGAAGGATCAGCTGGTCCAGGTGGCGTCGAACTGGACGCTGACGTCGCCGCTCCAGATCCCTTCCGGCAGGGTGCTGTAATCGGTCACTGCGGTGGTGCCGTTGGTGGTGCCGCTGATGATGGAGAAAGTGAAACCATCCTGTGCGGTGGTACGGCCGCTGGCGTTGTAGCCATTAGCCAGCGCGCTGAGGTTGCCGCCCAGCACGCCGTTAGCGGTATCGATCATCACGGTATCTCCAGTTTTTTCCACCGCGGCGCCGTTATAATCCACACCCACGCTCAGCGTGGAGCCGGAAGTGTCCAGCTGGGTTAAGGTGTTGGTGATAAGGCGCGAGGTCAGCTTAAAGGCGGTCGCCGTTGCGTCACCCTCAATCGCCACGTCAAACAGACCTTTCTGCGAGTTAAAGCCTTTAATGCCTTCGGCGTACTGGAATGCCAGGCTGCCGAGCGGGGTCACAACCAGCTTGCTGGTGGTGTCTTTTTTAGCGGTCGCCGACCAGGTCGCAACAGCCTGAGCCGTTACGTCAGCAGCCTGCGCCACACCCATACCGGTAAACGCTGTTACCAGAGCTATTGCCAGAACCTTTTTTTTCATCGCTTTTTCATCCTGAGTTGAATTAAGGACATGATGTCCCGGTGAACCATTTAAAAAACAATATTGCCTGGGTGTTACTGAACTAACTTATATATTTTGGAATACAGTTTGGCCTCAGCATTGCGCCGATGGGTATATACTGTCTTCACGCTACAATTTTCAATTCTGGCGATCGATTTCGGCTGCATGCCCTGAGCGGTCATGCGGATTATTTTCATTTCCCGGTCAGTAATTTTATCTTTCTTAATATCTTTGCGGAGAAATCTGCCATTAATTACGTAGGCCAGTTCTTTTCTAATATCGCGACTCAGGCCAACATATACCACGCCGCGAATATTGCTATTGTAATACCAGTAATTTGCTAAGGCTTCTGATTTCCTGGCCGCAATCAATACGACCTGTTTCCCCTTTACCGCGGATAGCCATTCGCTATCGCGCCTGATAAATTCATTTAAAGAAGCCGTGTTGAGATTGATAAACACAAAATCCTTTCTAATCTTCTCCTGCGACAGATAAATTAATTCATCGATATCCAAAATGAGTTCGGATAGTCCTTTATAGAAGTAGGAGTCATGGGCAGACCAAATGTACTTATCGGAACAGCATTTATATTCCATATAGTTTTTAACCTCATAGTCCTTGAAGTAATCATTTTTACAACTTCACTGTTTGCCAGGCCTACAAAGTTAACTGGCGTATTCGCTTCCTTTAATAAATCGCCATTAAATAAGACACGCATTACTTATCAATATTTGATAAGCCGGGTTTAATTTTAATTATTTCTGCATGGCGTTGAATTTAAGTTTTTTCCTATGGAGTGTCAACACGCGGACAGGCAATCAATTTCGTGCCTGGGTCAATATTTACAAAAACTGAAAATATCGGATTTTTGAGGAGTGGAAAAAGACATTTATTTTCATGAGGTTATTGGCAATATTACCTTCAATTCTTACTTGTGCTTTATATTACCCAGGATCTTCGCCCTATTATGTTAGGAATATTCTTAATGAGGGGCAGGATAGAGTTGTCAAATAAACCAAATTAACAACAAAATAAAGAATATAACTCTGAATATAAGCAATAACTAGGATGATTTACCAATTCATAAGCCACATGAATAGATTAACCTGCCGCACAAAATAGTTATGCATATGTTAATTCTGCGGAATGATGAATGCTAAACAAAGGTAGAAGCATTATCTATTCGATTAAACAGACCTCATTAGCAAGATAAAACGAGTTTTGCCGATAGGTGCCTGCCGTCACGGGTGCGCCTGCCTTCGCGCCCCCCGAAAGCATAGCCGCTTTTCAAGGCTTCGCCAGCGGTCAGCAAGCCGCGCGGTCGGCCTGTCATCCCCGCCTTTTCCCGCCTGTTCACGCTTTGTTCGCAATACCGTCATCGAAATTTCATATAAAGACCTATTAATAGTGCCCAGTTAATGACGAACCTGGACACTCTTATGAACAGCTCTCTTGCCGCGGTGGCCGAAACTGATTTCCAGCCGTTCACCGATCTCGATGCCGGCCTGCAGCGGAAGGTCTTAAGCGTGCGTAACCTGACTAAAGCCTATCATGCTCAGCACAAGGTGCTGGACGGCATCAGCTTTGACCTGCACGCCGGTGAAATGGTCGGGGTCATTGGCCGCTCCGGCGCCGGCAAATCGACGCTCCTGCATGTCCTTAATGGTACGCACAGCGCCAGCGGCGGTGAAATTCTTAGCTATCCGGAAGTCGGTATGCCACACGATGTCTCAAAGCTGAAAGGCCGCTCACTCAACGCCTGGCGCAGTCAGTGCGGGATGATCTTTCAGGACTTCTGCCTGGTACCGCGCCTCGACGTGCTCACCAACGTCCTGCTTGGCCGCCTCAGCCAGACTTCAACCCTGAAGTCGCTGTTTAAAATTTTCCCCGCCGCCGACCGGGCGCGCGCCATTGCGCTGCTCGAATGGATGAACATGCTGCCGCACGCGCTGCAGCGGGCGGAGAATCTCTCCGGGGGACAGATGCAGCGGGTGGCAATCTGCCGGGCGCTGATGCAAAACCCCGGCATTTTGCTGGCCGACGAACCTGTCGCCTCGCTGGATCCGAAGAACACCCAGCGCATCATGGATGTGCTGCGCGAGATCAGCGAGCAGGGCATCAGCGTGATGGTGAACCTGCATTCGGTAGAGCTGGTGAAGGCCTACTGCACCCGGGTTATCGGCGTCGCCAGCGGCCAGCTTATTTTTGACGATCACCCCTCCCGGCTGACGCAGGATGTGCTGCAGCAGCTGTACGGCGATGAAGTTAGCCAATTGCATTAATTTCACTCACACGGGCAACATAATGAAAAAATATATGACTGGCGCAGTTCGTTTATCCGCAGTGGTCGCGGGCATGATGATGGCATGGCAGGCGGCGGCAGCGCAGCCGAAAGAGCTGAATCTGGGCATTCTCGGCGGGCAGAACGCCACCCAGCAAATCGGTGATAACCAGTGTGTGAAGACCTTCCTCGATAAAGAGCTGAACGTGGATACCAAACTGCGTAACTCTTCCGACTATTCCGGGGTGATCCAGGGTCTGCTGGGGGGTAAAGTCGACGTGGTGCTGAGCATGTCCCCCTCCTCTTACGCTTCGGTTTATATCAATAACCCGAAAGCGGTGGATATCGTCGGCATCGCCGTGGACGATAAAGATCAGTCCCGCGGCTATCACTCCGTGGTGATCGTCAAAGCCGACTCCCCGTACAAAACGCTGGACGATTTAAAAGGCAAAGCCTTCGGCTTCGCCGATCCGGATTCCACTTCCGGGTATCTGATCCCTAACCATGCGTTTAAAGAAAAATTTGGCGGTAACGCCGACAACAAATACAACAATACCTTCTCCAGCGTCACCTTCTCCGGCGGCCACGAGCAGGACATTCTCGGCGTGCTGAACGGCCAGTTCGCGGGCGCGGTCACCTGGACCTCGATGGTCGGCGATTACAACACCGGCTACACCACCGGCGCGTTCAACCGTCTGATTCGCATGGATCATCCGGATCTGATGAAGCAGATCCGCATTATCTGGCAATCGCCGCTGATCCCGAACGGCCCGATCCTGGTAAGCAATGCGCTGCCGGCGGACTTTAAAGCGAAAGTCGTGGCGGCGGTGAAAAAACTGGACACCGAGGATCACGCCTGCTTTATCAAAGCGATGGGCGGTACCCAGCACATCGGTCCGGGCAGCGTGGCTGACTTCCAGCAGATTATCGACATGAAACGCGAGCTGGTGAGCGCGCGTTAATCCTGCCTCAACGCCGCCTGCTTGCCCCCAGGGTGAGCGGCGGCGCTACGTTGAAGATCCCCGACGCATGAAGACGACCCACACCGAATTTGAACGCTATTACCAGCAGGTACGCTCGCGGCAAAAGCGCGATACCGTCTGCTGGTCGTTACTCCTGCTGGCGCTCTATTTTGCCGCCGGCAGCGCCGCAGAATTTAATCTGCTGACCATCTGGCACTCGCTGCCCCACTTCTTTGACTATATGGCAGAGACCATTCCGCCTCTGAGTGCCGGCAACCTGTTCGCCGATGTACAGACCAAAGGCTCGCTGGCCTGGTGGGGCTATCGCCTGCCGATCCAGCTGCCGCTCATCTGGGAAACCCTGCAGCTGGCGCTGGCCTCGACGCTGGTGGCGGTCGCCATCGCCACGGTTTTCGCGTTCCTCGCCGCCAACAACGCCTGGACCCCGGCGCCGGTACGCTTTGCCATTCGGGTACTGGTGGCGTTTTTGCGCACCATGCCCGAGCTGGCGTGGGCGGTGATCTTTGTCATGGCGTTCGGCATCGGTGCGATCCCGGGCTTTCTGGCGCTGATGCTGCACACCGTCGGCAGCCTGACCAAACTGTTCTACGAGGCGGTGGAGAGCGCGCAAAACAAACCGGTACGCGGCCTGGCGGCCTGCGGCGCGTCGCCGCTGCAGAAAATCCGCTTCGCCCTGTGGCCGCAAGTGAAACCGCTGTTTCTCTCCTACGGCTTTATGCGGCTTGAAATCAACTTCCGTTCGTCAACGATTCTCGGGCTGGTGGGCGCGGGCGGCATCGGCCAGGAGCTGATGACCAACATCAAACTCGACCGCTACGATCAGGTGAGCATCACCCTGCTGCTGATCATTCTGGTGGTGTCGGCGCTGGACATGCTGTCCGGTCGTCTGCGCCTGTGGGTACTGGAGGGTAAGAAATGAGCGTCTGGCACATGCAACCGGATATCGCCGCCAGCCGGCGGCAGCATAAACAGCTCTATCAGGTCCAGGGGCGCTACCTGCGCTACGTCGGGCTGGTGGCGCTGGCCAGCGTGCTCTATTACGTCTGGTTTTTTCTGCAGTTTGGCATCAGCGGCGAGCAGCTGACCACCGGTCTGCAGCAGATTGGCCGCTACCTGGCGCGGATGTTCGTCTGGCACGACTTCTGGAACTGGCCGTTCGGCTATTACTTCACGCAAATCGGCATCACCCTGGCTATCGTCTTCGCCGGGACGCTGACCGCCACGGTGCTGGCACTGCTGCTCTCCTTCTTTGCCGCCCGCAACATCATGCGCGGCGTGGTGCTGGGGACCCTTGCCCTGCTGATGCGCCGCCTGTTTGATGTGCTGCGCGGGATCGACATGGCTATCTGGGGGTTGATTTTCGTGCGCGCGGTCGGCCTCGGGCCGCTGGCTGGGGTGCTGGCGATCATCATGCAGGACACCGGTCTGCTGGGACGGCTGTACGCGGAAGGACACGAAGCCGTGGACCGCTCGCCCGGGCGAGGGCTGACCGCCGTGGGCGCGAACGGCCTGCAAAAGCATCGCTTTGGCATTTTTACCCAGTCGTTCCCAACCTTCCTCGCCCTGAGCCTGTATCAGATTGAATCCAACACCCGCTCCGCGGCGGTGCTGGGCTTCGTCGGCGCCGGGGGTATCGGGCTTATCTATGCCGAGAACATGCGCCTGTGGAACTGGGATGTGGTGATGTTTATCACCCTGCTGCTGGTGGCGGTGGTGATGATCATGGACACCCTTTCCGCCTGGCTGCGCCGTCGCTATATCGGCGGCGCCGCGGTGCCGCTGTATCAGGGCGGACGCTAGCACACCTTTGCGCCGGATGGCGGCTTCGCCTTATCCGGCCTACTCGTCCAGGACTGGCTGTTGACTCACCGCCGGGCCTGGGGCAACTGAAACTGCCGGTACTGGCGGCCTCAACATCGCTGAGACGTTCCCGGAAGGCCGGGGGACAGGGGGCGGCGGCGACTGGCCCCCCCCTGTGCGCTCCCTGCGCCACGAAAAACAGAATGCAGAAAAATTAACCGGGAGCGCAATGTGCCCGGAAATAACACAGGAGTGGTAGCCCTGCTAAGCGTAGCGCGAGCAGGGACATTTCCGGTTGCGCCGATATTTCGCCGGGTGGCGGCTGGCGCCTTACCCGGCCTACTCGTCCGGCTCCGACTGTCTGTAGGCCCGGCAAGCACAGCGCCGCCGGGCGATGGCATCAGGCACGGAGCTGCTTTTATGCCGGGTGGCGGCTGGCGCCTTACCCGGCCTACAGGGCTTATCCGGCCTGGAACGGCTGAACCCGAAGAAATATTTATCCGCTCCGCTATTCCAGCCGCCAGCTCAGCACCGGCCAGCCATATCCGGCACCCGCCGCCTGCAGCTGCGGACAGGGATTGACCAGCCGCACGCGATCCGCATGCAGGCACAGCGGCAGATCGTTAATGGAATCGGTATAGAAAGTCACCTCGCCGTCATACTGCGGATGCGTCTCGCGCCACTGCGCCAGACGCGCCACCTTCCCCTGCTGATAGCTGGGGATCCCGGCAATGACCCCGCTGTAGCCGCCGTCGACCATCTCCACGTCAATGCCCAGCGCCTGATCAATCTCCAGCGCGGCGGCCACCGCCTGCACCAGCAGGCTAACCGAGGCGGAGATAATCAGCATCTGCTCCCCCTCGGCCCGCAGACGACGAATGAGCTCCCACGCCTGCGGATAGACCCGGGGCAGGATCGCCTCGCGCACGCAGCGGGCCACCAGCGCATCAACGTCCGACTTCGGTATTCCGGCCAGCGGCGCCTGGATCAGGGCCACATAATCGGCGATATTCATCTCTCCCCGGTCATAATCCGCCATTAGCCGCGCCTCGCGGGCAAGATACCCCTTCTGCGTCGCCAGCCCTTCGCGAACCATAAACTGGCTCCAGACCGTACTGCTATCGCCCTGTATCAGGGTGTTATCGAGATCAAAAATCGTCAGCGTGTTGCCCATGGTACTTTCCCTTACTGGTCAAAATAAGCTGCCGGGAGCATGCGTAAAAAAGATGACAGGAAAATGAACCGGACGCCAAAGCGCCCGGCTCGCCATCAGCCGGCGCGGACCTTCGCGGTGCGGAACACCAGCACGATCCCACCGATGATCGCCACCATACCGACCATCGCCGCCGCCGGCAGCCGGTTGCCCAGCAGCAGATAATCCAGCAGCGCCGTGATCGCTGGCACCAGATAAAAGAGGCTGGTGACATTGACAATATTTCCCGCGCTCAGCAGACGATACAGCAGCAGCTGGGCGACCACCGAAATCAGCAGCCCGAGAAACAGCACCGGAATAATCAACCCGGCGTTAACGGTAAACCGGAAGCCGCTGACCGGGGCAATCAGCAGGCACAGCCCCAGACTGACGGCGTACTGCAGCGGCAGGACATCCGCCGGCGCCTGACGGCTGCGCTTTTGCCACAGCGCGCCAAAGGTCATCAGCAGCAGAGCCGCCAGCGCAAACAGGATCCCCACCATCGCCATCGGCGAGGCCGCCAGGCTGCGCCACACCAGCAGCACCAGCCCCGCCAGGGCAATCAGCAGTCCTGACAGCCGCCGCCCCTGCAGGCGACGCTCCACCACGCAAAGCGTAAGGATGGGCTGGATCCCCATGATGGTGGCGATAAGTCCCGGCGTCACACCGTTAGCCATCGCCTCGAAGTAACAGACCGAATAGCCGCCAATCAGCATCAGGCCGGTGGCCGCTGTCTGCAGGCGGGTGCCCGGCGCGGGTAGCCAGCGCCGACGGACGATGGCCAGCGGCGCCAGCGCGACCAGGGCAATCAGAAAACGAAAGACCAGCAGCGCCATCGGCGAAGCGTTGTCCAGTCCCCAGCGGGTGAAGATGGCCGCGCTGCCCCACAGCAGCACAAAAATGGCCGTTGTCGCCTGCGAGGCGAGCAGAGAATAGCGAACGTGCATAGCATGCTCCAGAACGTCAAACACAAGGTATCAAGCGTCATACCGGCAGGTAAGCGCCTGCTAAAGACGGCGTTAAGCGTCGAAAACAACCCGGTCTGGAGGGGGAGGCGGTGGGCAGAGCGTGGTGAAGCAATGATGAAGCGCAGACGTCATCCACCCCGCGTCGAAAGCGGCGCCGGGCAAAGTCTCACCAGAGATGGCGTAATGCGTCATGGAATGCCTCGTGAAATGTTTAATCAGAATCCTGGCACAGGCCGTTCGGAAGTGACAACTGCCTTTTATGGCTGATCTCTCGACTGGTTGTTTATTTTTAATCGTAAATAAACGTAAAGGCGGCCTCGGCTTATTCAGCCGTTCTTTTTAATCGGCTATAAAACAAAGCAGTCTGCTTGCTACTTCGAAAATAACGATATGAAGCCAAAACTGACGCATGCTCTCTTTTTAATTCCTTTTTTGTTGTTGGCAGGATGCTCCTCCTCACCGAAACAGGCAAAGAACACAAAATCTCATGCGGATATGACCATTGACGGCGGATCGGACGATCTGATCCCGGTGGTGGCGGCCCTGCATGATCAGATGCACACCTGGCAGGGAACCCCCTATGAATGGGGCGGTACTGAACAAAGCGGCGTCGACTGCTCGGGTTTCGTCTGGCGCACGTTGAAGGATCGCTTTAACCTGCCGATGGAGCGGATCACCACCCGCGAGCTGTTGCACATGGGCGTGCGGGTCAATAAACGCGATTTACGTCCCGGCGATCTGGTTTTCTTCCGCACCCGGGCCGGGATGCACGTTGGCTTTTACGATACCGATCATAATTTCCTTCACGCCTCGAGCAGCCAGGGCGTGATGCGCTCTTCGCTGGACAACCCTTACTGGGAATCGGCGTTCTATCAGGCGCGTCGTCTGCCGAAGGAGTATAACGCGCAGATCACCATGAACAGCGACACCCTGCATCTGGCGAAGAATCGCCGCTAAAAAAAAAGCCGCAGCCAGGGCTGCGGCGGGTGGTTCTGCGGTTAATCAGAACTGGTAGGTCATACCCAGCGCGACGATGTCGTCATCGTTGATGCCGAGTTTGTTATCGCTTTTCAGCTGGTTGATTTTGTAATCCACGAAGGCGTTCATGTTTTTGTTGAAGTAGTAGGTCAGGCCCACGTCAATGTAGTTAACCAGATCTTCACTACCCACCCCTTCAATATCTTTCCCTTTCGACAGCACATAGCCGAGGGACGGACGCAGACCGAAGTCGAACTGATACTGCGCCACCGCTTCAAAGTTCTGCGCTTTGTTGGCAAAACCGCCGCTGATCGGGGTCATCTTGCGGGTTTCAGAGTACATGGTCGCCAGGTAGATATTGTTGGCGTCATATTTCAGGCCGGTCGCCCAGGCTTCCGCTTTCGAACCCTGGCCGCGGGCCAGCAGATTCTGATCGTTGGTACGGTCGGAGCTGGTGTAGGCCGCGCTGACGGCGAAGTCGCTGCCGCCGAAATCATAGCTTAATGAGGTACCAACGCCGTCGCCGTTCTGTTTCTTCGCTTCACGGCCTTCGTTTTTACCCTGGTACTGCAGGGTCATATCCAGGCCATCCACCAGACCGAAGAAATCGGTGTTGCGGTAGGTCGCCAGGCCGCTGGCGCGTTTGGTCATAAAGTTATCGGTCTGGGCAGAGGAATCGCCGCCGAATTCCGGGAACATATCGGTCCAGGCTTCCACGTCGTACAGGGCGCCAAGGTTACGACCGTAATCGAAGGAGCCGTAGTTCTTCAGCTTCACCCCGGCGAATGCCAGACGGGTTTTCTGGCTCGAGTCGCTCTCGGTTTTGTTGCCCGAGAATTCAGATTCCCAACGGCCATAGCCGGTCAGGTCGTCGTTAATCTGCGTTTCGCCTTTAATACCGAAACGCACGTAAGTCTGATCGCCATCTTTGCTGTCATAATCGCTGAAGTAGTGCATGGCTTTGATCTTGCCGTACACATCCAGTTTGTTCGCGTTCTTGTTATAAACTTCCGCTGCCTGCGTCGCTGTTGAAGCCACAAAGCCCATCATCATTAATGCCAGAGTACTCTTTTTCATTATTCAGTCCTGGTGATTTATTTATACGCGCTATTCAATTGCGGGCGCTCGCCCATCAAAAACAGGAGGTTTTTTAACGCCGGGAGATTAAATATTTATGACAAGGTGGAACTTTTTATAAAAAAGAGTATTTAAATGTATCTGACATATTTTTGTCACATCCCCTCTCCAGAATGCCCGATCCCGCGCAATAAAATGGCGCGCCCGCCGCCCCGGGTGTTGGCAAGCGGGCCGACTCCTGCTACAACATCAGCTCGATATCGATATTCCTTTTGAACGGCAGAGAATCATGAGTGAAAGCCAGACGCTGGTGGTAAAACTGGGCACCAGTGTTTTAACAGGCGGGTCCCGCCGCCTGAACCGCGCCCATATCGTTGAGCTCGTGCGCCAGTGCGCACAGCTGCACGCCATGGGACACCGTATTGTCATCGTGACCTCCGGGGCCATTGCCGCCGGGCGCGAGCACCTTGGTTACCCGGAACTGCCCGCCACCATCGCCTCCAAGCAGCTGCTGGCGGCGGTGGGACAAAGCCGTCTGATCCAGCTGTGGGAACAGCTGTTTTCTATCTATGGCATTCACGTTGGCCAGATGCTGCTGACCCGCGCCGACATGGAAGACAGAGAACGGTTCCTCAACGCCCGCGACACTCTGCGCGCGCTGCTGGATAACAGCATCGTCCCGGTCATTAACGAAAACGACGCCGTCGCCACCGCGGAAATCAAAGTGGGCGATAACGACAATCTCTCCGCACTGGCCGCGATCCTCGCCGGGGCAGATAAGCTGCTGCTGTTAACCGACCAGCCAGGCCTGTTCACCGCCGACCCGCGTAGCAACCCGCAGGCGGAGCTGATTAAAGACGTCTACGGCATCGACGACGCGCTGCGCGCCATCGCCGGCGACAGCGTCTCCGGACTCGGCACCGGCGGCATGGGCACCAAGCTGCAGGCCGCGGATGTCGCCTGCCGCGCGGGGATTGATACCATTATCGCCGCTGGCAACCGCCCGGACGTCATCGGCCACGCGATGGAAGGCCTGCCGGTGGGCACCTGCTTCCACGCGCAGGAGTCTCCGCTGGAGAACCGTAAGCGCTGGATCTTCGGCGCGCCGCCGGCCGGTGAACTGACCGTCGATGCGGGCGCGACCCAGGCGATCCTCGAAAGAGGCAGTTCGCTGTTGCCAAAAGGCATCAAAATCGTCAGCGGCAACTTCTCCCGCGGCGAAGTGATCCGCATCCGCAATAGCGAAGGGCGCGATATCGCTCACGGCGTTAGCCGCTACAACAGCGATGCGCTGCGCCTTATCGCCGGCCAGCACTCGCAGCAAATCGATGCCATTCTGGGCTATGAATACGGCCCGGTGGCCGTCCACCGCGATGATATGATCATCCGTTAAGGAGCTGAAAATGCTGGAACAAATGGGCATTGCCGCCAAAGCGGCCTCCTGGCAGCTGGCGTTACTCTCCAGCCGGGAAAAGAACCAGGTACTGGAAAAGATCGCCGATTATCTGGAAGCGCAGACCGACGATATTCTGCGCGCCAACGCGGAAGATTTAGCCGAAGCTCGCGCCAATGGCCTGAGTGAAGCGATGCTTGATCGCCTCGCGCTGACCCCGGCGCGTCTGAGCGGCATCGCCAACGATGTGCGCCAGGTGTGCAATCTGGCCGATCCGGTCGGCCAGGTGATCGACGGCGGGCTGCTGGACAGCGGTCTGCGTATTGAACGTCGCCGCGTCCCGCTGGGGGTGATTGGCGTGATTTATGAAGCGCGACCCAACGTGACGGTCGACGTCGCCTCCCTGTGTCTGAAAACCGGCAACGCAGCGATCCTGCGCGGCGGGAAAGAGACCTGGCGCACCAACGCCGCCACGGTGAAGGTGATCCAGCAGGCGCTGCAGGAGTGCGGTCTGCCGGCCGCCGCGGTACAGGCCATTGAGAGCCCGGATCGCGCGCTGGTGGGCGAAATGCTGAAGATGGATAAATACATCGATATGCTGATCCCCCGCGGCGGCGCTGGCCTGCACAAGCTGTGCCGTGAGCAGTCAACGATCCCGGTGATCACCGGCGGGATTGGCGTGTGCCATATCTTCGTTGATGAAACCGCCGAGATCGCCCCTGCGCTGAAGATCATCGTCAATGCCAAGACCCAGCGGCCGAGCACCTGCAATACCGTGGAAACGCTGCTGGTGCACCGCAACATCGCCGACACCTTCCTGCCGGCGTTGAGCAAGCAGATGGCCGAGAGCGGCGTCACCCTGCATGCCGCCCCTTCCGCCCTCCCCACGCTGCAGAACGGCCCGGCGAAAGTCGAGCCGGTGAAAGCGGAGCAGTATGACGACGAGTATCTGTCGCTGGATCTGAACGTCAAAGTGGTGGCCGATATGGATGAGGCTATCGCCCATATTCGGGAACATGGCACCCAGCACTCCGACGCTATCCTGACCCGCACCTTGCGTAACGCCAACCGCTTTATCAATGAAGTGGACTCTTCCGCCGTCTACGTGAACGCCTCCACGCGCTTCACCGACGGCGGCCAGTTCGGCCTCGGCGCGGAAGTAGCGGTCAGCACCCAGAAGCTGCACGCCCGCGGCCCGATGGGGCTGGAAGCGTTAACCACCTATAAGTGGATTGGTTTCGGCGACGATACCATTCGTGCGTAAATGAGAACGGGCGATGCAAAAATAGGCAGTTGATTCCACTGGCTATTGACGCATCGCCCGCTAAGTTCTAACCTTTTGCCTCGTGATTCACGCTCGTGAACACCTCTTGCAGGGCCGATATAGCTCAGTTGGTAGAGCAGCGCATTCGTAATGCGAAGGTCGTAGGTTCGACTCCTATTATCGGCACTCACACAACAAAAACCATTAAAAACAATAAGTTAAATAGTAGCTCTCTCTCAAGTTACGATCTTCTTTTAAGGGATTGTATGACCAACAGTTGCCGCTATGGTTAACAGTGGCTACTCAGGGATGTTAGCACGTAGCGGCCTGTAGTTGTAAAGCTCGAACAGGTACAAAGCGTGAACAGTCCACACGAACCGCTATCAACTCGAAGCTGATGACGCTGCCAACGTCTCTAAATCCTCCCGAAACAGATTGATCACACGCATTTAAGCCCAATGTGTGGCCGTATGAGCCACGTAAACAGGTGAATAGTGGTAAACGTACCTGCACACGACATGCAGGCTCTGCCAGCGCTTCGCTCACGCTCTGAAAGGTACACGAGCACCCTGATAAGGTGTGATCCTTCTGAACACTGATGTAGTCGCCTTGACCTGCTCCCCACAGATTGATGCATATAGATGTTAGTAACGTCCGCTTCACGCCCTGAGACATTCGACAAGCTTTTTACGGCATTAGTAAGGGAGATTTTCACTCTTCCAGTGCCAGAAAGTATCTCGCTTCGTCGTACCGGGTTTTGGTCTTCCAGCAACGGTAAATGATCCTTATCCATTTGAATGCTTGAGCCCGGATGAATGCTATCGGAACGACCGTCGAGAATCTGTATCTGCGGCACCTCGAAAATGGATGCCTACCGATGTTCTCTGGTACAGGCAAGAAAGTCGATAGAGTAGAAATGTACAATACAACAGCCACGACAATACAAATCGCCCGATGAAATTCATCAGGCGTTATAAGGCTGAAAAGTTCCTACCTGTTCTTTGATTAGTGAATTTACGCCTAATGGAGCAGTAGATCATTGAGGAAACGTCGCGCGCGCGGATGTTGTGGCGCGGTGAAGAATTTATCCGGATCAGCCTTTTCCAGTATTTGTCCCTGATCCATAAACCAGATCGTATCGGCTACGTCACGCGCAAAGTTCATTTCATGAGTAACGCACATCATGGTCATCCCTTCCTGCGCCAGCCCGCGCATCACGCTCAGCACCTCGCCGACCATCTCCGGGTCGAGTGCAGATGTCGGTTCGTCAAACAGCATGACAGGCGGCTTCATCGCCAGCGCCCGGGCGATAGCCACCCGCTGCTGCTGGCCGCCGGAAAGCTGTGCCGGATAAACGTCGGCCTTGTGCGATAGTCCCACCCTTTCCAGCAGTTCCCCGGCATGACGTCGGGCTTCCGAACGCTTCTCGCCGAGAACTTTCACTGGCGACATCATGATATTTTCCAGCACCGAAACGTGCGGAAACAGATTGAAACTCTGGAAGACAAAGCCGATTCTCGTACGCAGTTGGTTCAGCCTGGTGCTCGAGCCATGAATATCGACGCCGTCAAACAGGATCTGTCCCTTTTCGATGGGCTCAAGACGGTTGACCGTCCGGATTAACGTCGATTTGCCGGATCCGGAAGGACCGCACACCACCACCACTTCACCGCTTTTTATTTCGGCGCTGACGTCGGTCAGGGCCTGATATTCCCCGTACCATTTATTCACCTGATTGAACAGAATCATCGGTCGCATGGTTGCTCCTTATTGAGTTTGTGATGGTGATGGGTCGAGAACCAGCGGCATGACCGGCTTTCCCATAGCGGACTGTGCACGTTGCCTCCTGCTGGCAATACGCAGCTCCAGGCGATTGGCCAGCCACGTCAGGCTAAAATTAATGATGTAGTAGCTCAGCGCTACGATGGCAAAGACCTGGAACGGTTTTGTCAGCAGCTGATTACTGACCTGGTTGGCCGCATAGGTCAGCTCCGGAACGTTAATAACGTAGCCGAGGGTACTATCTTTGATAATCGACACCAGTTGACTGACCAGACTTGGCAGCGCGTTGTACAACGCCTGCGGTAGAATCACCAGGCGCAGAGCCCGCACATGCCCCATTCCCAGCGCACGGGAGGCTTCATATTGCCCTGAAGGCAGCGCCTGGATCCCGCCGCGCACAATTTCAGCGATGTAGGCGCTCTCGTAGATAACCAGCGTACACAGCATCGTGCTGAAGCCGCTAATATTGTGGCCAATCAGCAACGGCACGCAGAAATAGGTCCAGAACACCACCATCATCAGAGGAATACCGCGTAGCAGATAGATCCAGCAGGTGACCGGCCAGCTCAGCCAGCGCCACGGAGAGAGGCGAGCGAGGCACAACAGCACGCCGACCGGGAAGGCGAACAGCACTGCCAGCAGCGACACCAGCAAGGTACACAGCACACCGCCAAGCGGACCATCAGGATATTGCCCCATCAGCAACAACAGGCCGTTATCATGCAGAATCGTGAAAAAATCAAACATACATATTACCTCGCATACGCGCGCTGAAAGCGACGGGCCAGCAGCGCCCCCATCCCCATCAGCAACAAAGAGAAGGCCAGGTAGCCTACCGTCGCCACCATATAAGCTTCGAAGGTACGGAAGGTCTGGTTTTCAATATCGCGCGTTACGTAAGTCAACTCGGTGACGCCAATGACCATTGCAAGGCTGGTATTTTTAAACAGCAGCACGGTGTGGTTAATCACCGATGGCAACGCATTACGGATCCCTTGTGGCAGAATCACCAGCCACATGGCGCGCAAATATCCCATTCCCAGCGCCCTCGCCGCTTCATTCTGGCCTTCGGGGATGGCACGCAGACCGCTGCGGATGTCTTCAGAGAAATAGGCCGCCTGGCACAATCCCAGCGCGACCAGCGAGAACAGAAACTCCGCATTCATCTCGTTGACCCACATCTGCAACGACTCAGGCAGCAGCGTCGGAATCGCGAAATACCACATCATCAGCTGAATAAGCGTCGGTACATTGCGGTGATAGGATACATACGCCGCGACCAAAAGCTGCGCGAAGCGCTTGTTGCTCAGACGGATCATCACCAGCACCAGCGCAATAAACATGGCCAGCAGCCATGCACCCAACGCCAGTTCCAGAGTGACGACGGTGCCATCAATAATCATCTGGCCGTAGTGGCCAGTCATCACGTTACTGAAGTCGAGTGCCATATATCCTCCTCGTTTGCCGTCATTCAGGACTCACGGTCACCAGGACGCATCGTGGATAGCCCACCGGGTACCTGCAGCGTCGGCGTGATCTCAATATTGCCGATGTTGACTGCCACCGGCGCGGCGAGCGCAAAGGCCACGCAGTCGGCGATATCTTTTGCTTCCGGCAGCTCGAAACCATCGATAAAGCGACGGCGGGCGTCTTCGTGATCGCCGGATACGTTACCGAATATCTCCGTCGCCACCCGCCCGGGGCAAATTTCGGTAATTCGTACCCGCTTGCCATAGCAATCGACGCGCAGCTGACGCGACAGCGCGTGCACTCCTGCTTTGGTGGCGTGATAGATGGAATTGCCATTGAAGTTATAAATCGCAGCGATGGAGGTAATATTAATGACGTGACCGCAGTCGCGCGCCACCATTCCCGGTACCAACAGACGACACAGGTGCAGCACGGCACGCAGGTTGACATCCACCTGGGTGTTGACCCAGTCGGCCTCGGCATCGAGAATCGATCCCGGATGAGAAACGCCGGCGTTGTTCACCAGAATATCGACCTGCAGACCCTGGCACAGTGCGGTCAGCGCCGATAGATCGCCGACGTCGACGGCGTGGGGAATGCAGCCAGTTCTGTCCGCCAGGGCGGCAAGCTGTTCATGGCGACGTGCTACCGCGTGAACCTCAATGCCTTCCTGACAAAGGCGTTCGACAATCGCTTCCCCCATCCCAGCGGAAGCGCCGGTCACCAGGGCCACTTTATAATCTGAAAATGGCATATGAGCCTCTCCTGTTGCGGCAGACCGATCTGCCTTTGACGTTGTTTTTCTGACTGTATGCAGTTATGTCCAACGGGGATAAGACATAAATAGTTTGGCCCGATAAGGGGTCCTTATAACTTCGCGGAAGCGGCATCTGTGGGCAGCAGCAGCGCGATCTCGCTGCCGTACTCCAGCCGGCTCCCCGCCGGCGCCACAAGGTTTTTGAGCGTCCCGGCCACCGGGCTGCGCACCGGCAAATAGAGCGGCCCGACCTGCACCAGCGCGAGGATATCGTTCGGCGCAACATGCTGCCCCTCGCTGACGAACGCCTCCCCATGGCTGGGATGGCTCAGCAACAGGCGTCCCGGCATCGGGGAACACACCGATAGCGGGCGGGTTTCGGCCCCCAGCGGCGGCAGAGGCGGCGGTTCGTCCATCGTTTTGCCACTGGGGTAGCGCAGGCGAACCGACCAGTCCGCGCCGCGCCACTCAAGCTCCCGCAGTCCGGCGTTATGCATCTTCTGCGCCAGCTGGCGCACGTCCTCAAAAGCTATCAGTTCTTTTTCCATCATGATTCCATCGCGCAAGGGTCAGAGCACGGCTATGCCGCGCGCCAGAGTAGTGACTCTAGCGCGGGGATCGGAAGGGTTGATAAGAGGGTTTCGCTTTGAGGCAATAAGGGGGACTTATTATCCCACCAGGGTTAGCGGCCGGTTGTCCTCAGTCCGCTGCGCCATCAGGGAGAGCAAAATCCCCTTCACCGCCTCCGCGGGCTGCGAAAGCGGCAGATGATCGGACATACAGAACGAGAGCGAGGTGAGTACATTGGGTTCGACAATTCTCGCCATCCAGGCATTGGCGGGCTGGAGCATGGTGCGCGCCGCGGACTCCGGCATGATGGTGCCGCCGAGATCCGCCGCCAGCGCGGCGTTAAGCGTGGTCAGCGATTCAATCTCGCACTTCACCCGGTAGCTCAGTCCGGCCAGTGTAAAGGCGTCGTCCGCGGCTTTACGCATAATGTTATAAATCCGCGGTAGAAACAGATCGTAGCGGGCGACCTCCGCCAGGGAGATTTCGCGCCGGGGCTCCCCCAGCGCGTGCGGACAGACGAAAAAAAGTTCTTCTTTCATCAGCGGTAGAAAACGCAATCCATGAATATCACGGTCACCGTAGATAACCGCCATATCCATCCGACCGCTCATAATTAATTCGCTGAGGGTGGTGCCAAAATTTTCATTGAAATAGAGCACAACCCCGGGATGCTGGCGCTGGACTTCAGTCAGCAGCGGGATCGCCAGCAGTTGGGCAGCTGTGCCCGGCGCCAGCCCGACAGAAACCTGACCGCTCAGGGCCTGGCCTGCACCGTCGATGGCGCTCTGCGCCTGCTCGCATTGGCGCAGAATCGCCTGAGCGTGGGTATAGAGAATTTTTCCGGCGTTGGTTGGCGTCACCCCTCGCTTGGTACGAATTAATAGCTGCTGATCGACTTCGCCTTCCAGAGTCGCCAGCTGCTGGCTGAGCGCCGGCTGAGCGATATGCAGAATGTCAGCGGCCTGCGTCAGGCTCCCGACGTCGACGATTTTAATGAAATATTTCAGGCGGCGAAGATTCATAGTAGCAGTCCCACATCAATACGTATCTCTGATGGCAAGCAAGATCGGTGCCATAGCCTAAGAGCACCACAGGCAGCCAATAGCGCCGCCATTTTCAGACAACCCACACTTCAACGCCGCTGCCTTTGCACCGTCGGAGTGCAGCGGCATATACCTGTTTGTCAACGGAGTGCCAGGAGGACGATTTCCTTCGGTCATCGCATTGCGTTATGTCCCCACAACAAAGCGCTATTAGCTTGCCACCTTCGCCCCCCTCTATGCTGGCTGATGTGTATTAACCTCCTTCGCCGCACACGGTGGATTATTCTGCGCCGCGTGTGGGTTTGCTGACCTTAGAACCAGGAACCGCAGCCTCATGCCTGATATAGCCGATCGTCTCAAAAATGTTACCGTCTCCGCCTCCGTCGCCATGACGCAAAAAGCACGCGATCTCGCCGCGCAGGGAATCGATGTCGTTGGTCTGTCTACCGGCGAACCGGACTTTCCCACTCCTCCTCACGTGATCGATGCCGCCTATGCCGCAGCATGCGCCGGGGATACCCGCTACCCGCCGACGGACGGCACGCCAGCGTTGCGTGCGGCCATCCAGCGCAAGTTCCTGCGCGACAATGAGCTACGCTACGATATCAGCCAGATCCTGACCGCTGGTGGCGCCCGACAGATTATCTTCAACGCTATGATGGCGACCATTAACCCCGGCGATGAGGTACTCATCCCCATGCCATCCTGGATTAGCTATGCCGACATCGTTAAATTCGCTGGCGGCACACCGGTGCCAGTACCCTGTCATGAAGAGTACGGTTTTAAACCACTGCCGCAGGACGTCGAAGCAGCGATCACGCCGAAGACCAAATGGCTGCTGCTGAATTATCCCAGCAATCCGACTGGATCGGTCGCCACCCATGCCGAACTCCTGGCACTCGGTGAGACGCTGTTGCGTCATCCGCATATCTGGATCATGACCGACGATATTTATGAGCATCTGTTGTATGACGGCGTGAAATTCTGGACCCTGGCACAGGTGGAGCCCCGGCTGTACGATCGCGTATTGACAGTGAACGGCGTCTCGAAAGCCTATTCAATGACCGGCTGGCGGCTGGGTTTTTGCGGTGGCCCATTGACGCTGATTAAGGCGATGAGCAACGTCAATACGCAAAACAGCGGCGGCGTGACGACCCTGGCACAAGCGGGGTCCGTCGCCGCACTGGATGGCCCGCAGGGTCTGCTGGCAGAACGGGCGGAAATCTATCGCCAGCGCCGCGATTACGTGCTTGAGCGTCTTGCCGGAATTCCCGGTCTGCGATGCCATAAGCCGCAGGGGGCCTTCTATCTGTTCGTCAACATCGAGGCGTTTATCGGAAAAACCAGCGCCAGCGGCCATTTTATCGCCAGCGACGCCGATTTTGTGATGGCGCTGATTGAGGAGCAGCACGTGGTGACGGTACAGGGGGCAGCCTACGGCATGAGCCCCTACTTCCGCCTTTCTTACGCCACCAGTATGGAACGCCTGCAAACCGGTTGCGATCGCCTCGCGGCCTTCTGCGCGGGTTGCCGTTAAGCTGTAGCGCGCAAATTGTGCGCGCTAAGCAGAGTGAAATGCCTGCCTGGCGTCTGACCCGGCAGGCATTTTTTATCGTTCCAGAGGGGCGCCGGGATGGATTCATACCTGGCGGGATGGCCAATGGGTTTTGACTGACCGTGGGTCCGAGAGCGCATAACGTAAAGGGAGAACAGGTAGTGGTCAGGGGCGCGATTTGCCCCCCTCGTGACGGGAAAAGGCTTTACTGCGCCAGCACCTCCGCCGCGGATGCTACCGTCGCACCGCAGGCTTCAATCTCACTACGAACCAGCGTCGCCAGCGCCAGCGAGCCCGGGGTATCGCTATGGACCAGGATCGAACGCGCACGTATCGACAGCGTATTGCCGCTAAAAGTGGTCACCGTTCCCTGCTGGAGAAACTGACGTACTCTGGCGCGCACCGCCGCTTCCTCTTTGATTAGCGAACCGGCAATACCGCGCGGGACAAGTTGTCCACGATCGTCGTAGGCCCGGTCAGCGAGAAACAGCGTCAGCACCGGCAATCCGGCAGCCTGTGCCGCCCGTTCAATGATAGTATCCGGCTGGCAGAAGATAATCAGTTGCGAATCGATCCGGGCGACGGCCTGCATCACCTGCAGCGCCAGCGCATCGTCACGGTTAATCATATTGCCCATTGCCGCGTGAAAACTCAGGTGAACTACCCGGGTACCCTCGGCGCGGGCAATGGCAGAGAGCGCGCCAAGCTGATATACCACCTGCTGGCAGATCTCATCGGCAGAGAACGCCATCTCTTTGCGCCCGAAGCCCTGGCGATCCGGCAGACCGGGGTGGGCCCCAATCCCCACGCCGCGCACTTTCGCCAGGCGTACCATCCGCGTCATGATCGCCGGATCCCCTGCGTGAAAACCGCAGGCGATGTTGGCGGAAGAGACCTTATCCATTAGCGCTGAATCATCACATAGCTGATAGACGCCAAAACCTTCTCCCATATCAGAGTTCACATCAATTTTCATGCTGAGTTCCTTATAAACCAACGACCTTGACCAGCGGCGCTATGCTGACGCGCAAACGCTGCAGCCAACGTTCAATTTCCTGCCGCACGGCGATGGCGGTAGACGTATCGGCCTGTACCAGTTGAATTGACTGCCCCGCCTGGAGCTGGCCCAGACGCCAGAGATCTTCTTCAATCACGCAGGCAATTTTGGGATAGCCTCCCGCGGTGTTGGCATCGCTTAACTGGATAATCGGTTCGCCGGCCGGCGGAACCTGTACGATGCCCGGTATCAGGCCATAGGAGCGCATTTCAACCGTTTCGGCTGGCAGGATAGGCTCTCCCGCCAGGCGATAGCCGGTTCGGTTGCTGTGCTGCGAAATTTTCCACGCCTGGCTCCAGAACCGCGATGCATCAGCGGCAAACAACGGATACTCGCCAGCGGGGATAGCTCGGATCTGGACATCGCCCTGTGCGTTGCGCGGGAAAAAGGCGTTTAAGGCCACTTCCGGCGGCTCAATGCCAATCCCGGAATCCGGGAGTGGCGCCCCCTGCCAGGGACCACAGGACAGCACGTCGCCGCGCTGTAGTTGCCGCCCCTCGAGTCCGCCGAAACCGCCACGCAGAGCGGTACTGCGCGAGCCCAGAACCAGAGGGACATCAATGCCCCCTGCCACGCATAAGTAGCCGCGTGCGCCGCGACGGGGAAAACGCAACTCAAGCACCTGTCCTTTACGTACCGCGCAGCCCCACCAGGCCGGTAGTTCATCGCCGTCGAGCCTTGCCCGGCAATCGGCGCCGGTGAGCGCGATCCAGGTGTCCGCCAGGAAACGCACGCGAAAGGGAAACATCTGAACTTCGATGGCCGCCGCATTCTCCTCGTTTCCCAGCAGGGCGTTACCGGCGCGCAGTGCCAGCGGATCCATCACCCCGCTCACTGAGACGCCAAGATGACGCCACGCCGGACGGCCTAAATCCTGAATCGTATTTAGCGATCCGCTTTGTTCAATCTCAATCACAGTTCGACTCTCTCAGGCAGAAAACGGATGATATCGCCTGGCGCCATCAATGCAGGAATGGCGGCGTGGGGGTTGAATACCTCAATTTCCGCGTAGCCGATTGCATTCCAGCCGTTCGGTCCGGTCAACACCGACACCCCCGCCTGTGGCCCGCCAATAGTGACCGTCCCTTTGAGCATATTCAGCGAAGGCACCTTTTTACGCGGCGTCGCCAGACGCGGATCCAGACCATGGAGATAGCCAAACCCCGGCGCACTGCCAAGCGCGACCACGGTATAGACCCCCAGCGAATGCCGACGAATAACTTCCCGGGCGGAAAAACCAGTATGCCGACATACCGCCTCGAGATCGGTGGCGTGTTCGCCACCGTAGCACACCGGGATATCAATCTGCCGCCCTTCGAGGTTGAGCGCCTGCGCGGACAGCCAGTACTCGTGTAACCGGCGCTCCACTGCCGTCGGTTCCTCCGGCGTGTCATGGAGCAATACCAGTAAATTGGTCACGCCGGGGATCAGGGATTCCACCGCCGGCCACTGTTGCAGGTTCTGCGCCATAGACCAGATACGGCGCTGTGCCGGAAGGTCAAAGGCACCCGGCGCTTCGATAAGCCAGGCCCGGCTGCCCATCATGGAAATCCGCGCCGGAGCGCTGGCATGAATTTCAACGCGGCGCTCGGGTAACAACGTTTTCGATGTCGGCGTCATACTTATTCCAGCGGTTCGAACGTAAGGCTGGACAACGGTTGTACCCGTTCTTCGCGGACCATTTTGTATTCGGTATTCGGTCCAATCCAGGTATTCCAGATCTTGTCGATCGTCCCGTCGTCATCCATCACCTTCAGGCTTTCATTGACGCTGGCCAGCAGTTGCGGTTCGCCCTGCTTCATCCCCACGCCTATAGGCTCTAGCGCCATCGGCTCTTTAATCATCGCCAGATTAATGCCGTCCTTTTTTGCCTGACCGATCATTTTGATACCGGTCATAGTGTTGGTGACGAAACCCAGCACCTTATTCTGTTCAAGGGCAAGGAACGCCGACGCCGCGTCCTGGAAGGTAACCGGTTTGCCGCCCTTCAGCACGATGGATTGTTCAGAGGTAGTGCCCTTGGTGGCGCTGATACGCTTGCCTTTAAAATCGGCAAGGGTTTTATCGGCATTCGCCTCTTTTACCAACAGCATCTCTTTCGCGACGTAGTAAGGGTCACTGAACTGAATCTGGCGGCCACGTGTTTTGGTATAGGCAAGGTTGGCGATCAGCACGTCGGCTCGCCCGGTGGCGATAATAGCAATACGCGCTTCCACGGAAGTAGGAACCAGCTGCGCCTTGACTCCCATCTGTTTTGCCAGCGCATGACAGAGTTCAACGTCCATCCCGACCAACTGGCGGGTTTTTGGATCCGGGGCAGAAAATGGCGGCACATCGGAATAGACCGCGCACTTCAGCTCACCGCGCGCATGAATATCCGCCAGCATGTCGGCGCGCGCGGCCCCGGACACTGCTACCAGCGTCAGAACCAGCGCTAAACCCGCATTTCGCTTCAGTTTCATTATTGTTTTCCTCGGTCTGGATAAAAGAGTACCGACACCCGGTAAAAGGTTTCCCGTTTCGCCGGTATGGCTAACCACTTATCGCGACTATATCGACATTGTTTCGGTGATGGGTAAGAGGGAAACGCTGTTGCGAGATAGGTGATTTATATGACGGCGCCGGCGCCGGGAGATAAGCAAAAGTTATCCTCACAGAACAAAATTATCTTATCTGCCTGCCCCGAGCGCCCTCTACTGTTACGCCATGCGCGACACCCACGCCGCGTCCCTCCGCGACCGTTAACCAAAGGTAGTCACATGAATGCCCGACTTGGGATTTATCTAAAAATACTCTCCGCGCTATGCGCTACATTAATGCTGGCCTGCGTCAAAGGATTGCAGGGGGCGATTCCCACCGGCGAGGTGATCTTCTTTCGCTCTTTTATTGCTATGTTTCCCCTGCTTATCTGGTTAAAAATTCAGGGCAACGTGCTGGCCAGTATCAAGACCAAAAATATTTTCGGCCATCTGATTCGCGGCTTTTCCGGTACCGGTGGGATGTACTTCAACTATCTGGCGCTGGTATCGATTTCTCTCGCCGACGCCACCGCACTGAGCTACGCTGCTCCGCTCTTCACCGTCATCATGGCGGCCCTGCTGCTGAAAGAGCGGGTACGTTTTTCCCGTTGGCTGGGGGTTATCGTCGGTTTTTCCGGCATTCTGTTTATGCTCTCCGCCAGTTTAACCGCCAGCGGTTCTCTGTTCGCTGGCGGCCATCTGCAGTCCGGGATGGCTCTCGGCGTCGCGTTCGCCCTGCTTGCCGCTCTTTGCACCGCCACCTCCAACATTCAGATCCGTTTTCTCAACGGCATTGAAAAACCTGGCGCCATCGTCTTTTACTTCTCGCTGATGACCACCCTGATTGGTCTGGCAACCAGCCTGTTCGGCTGGGTACGTCCTACGCCGAGTCAGTTGCTGTTGCTGGTGGGCTGCGGCTTCTTCGGCGGCATGGCACAGATTCTGGTCACGCTGAGCCTGCGGTTTACCGACGCTTCGCTACTGGCGCCGTTTGACTACACCACGCTGGTCTGGTCGATGGTCATCGGTTATCTGTTCTTAAACAGCCTGCCCGGTTCTTCAACGCTGATCGGCGCAGGGATCGTAGCGCTGGCGGGGATATTCACCCTGTGGTGTGACCAGCGGCAACGGCGGGCGCATATCGCGCGCGCCTCTTCCTGACGCTTTCTGACTCTACCTATGGCCCCGCGCCGACAACGCAGGGCTTTTCATCGCCATGCCTCAGGAATACAGCCCGCGGTCTTTACTTGCCTGTAGGATCCGTTCGCAGGCTAGGGCCCAGGCGGCGGTACGCAGGGGGATTGCCAGCGCCTGCGCTTTTTGCCAGACGCTTTCGATAGCGTGGCGCATAATGGTATCCAGCCGAGCGTCGATCTCCTCTTCGCTCCAGAAAAGGCTGGAGAGATCCTGCACCCACTCGAAATAGCTGACCGTTACCCCGCCGGCGTTGGCAATAACGTCTGGAACCAGCACGATCCCCCGCTCAGCCAGCACGTCGTCAGCCTCCGGCAGCGTAGGACCATTGGCACCCTCCAGAATGAGGCGGCAGCGCAGCCCAGCCGCGAGTTCCGCGCTAATTTGCCCCTCCAGGGCTGCCGGAATCAGTATCTCGTACTCGAGACGCCAGAAAGCCTCTTCCGTCACGTTATCGGCACCGGGGAAACCAGCTATTGTGCCGTGCTCCTGTTGCCACGCCTGCAGTGCCGGGATATCGAGCCCGTTATGCTGATACAACGTCGCACGATGATCCTGTACAGCCACCACCCGCGCGCCAGCAGCATGAAACAGCCCGGCGCTAACGCTACCCACATTGCCAAAACCCTGCACCGCAACCCGGCTTTGCGCCACGGGGAGTCCCATTTTTTCCGCAATGTGACAGCCGGTGATAAACACGCCGCGCCCGGTCGCCTGTACCCGCCCCAGCGATCCGCCGAGGTGGACCGGTTTCCCCGTCACCACGCCGGTCGCGGCTGTTCCGGCGTTGCGTGACCAGGTATCCATCATCCAGGCCATGACCTGGGCGTTAGTGCCGACGTCCGGCGCCGGAATATCCTGCCGAGGGCCGATTACTCTGCTGATTTCACAAGTGTAGCGCCGGGTCAAACGCTCCAGCTCTCTGTCGGATAGCGTCGACGGGTCGACGCGCACACCGCCTTTCGCCCCGCCGAACGGCAGATTGAGCGCCGCGCATTTCACGGTCATCCACGCCGCCAGCGCCATCACCTCCTGCAGGCTGACGTCGGGGTGATAGCGCACGCCCCCTTTGCCGGGTCCGCGAGAGAGATTATGCTGAACCCGAAAGCCTTCAAAATGGCGAATCGTCCCGTCATCCATTTCCAGAGGAACATCGACAATCAGCGCCCTTTCCGGGTGGCGCAGAGTATTGGCCCAGCGATTGAGATCGCCGGGCAGCGGCAGAACGCGTTCCACCTGGGAGAGATATATAGCCCAGGCACAATGGCTCTCACCCGTCACATAAGAGAGTGCAGACACAACTTACCTCCGGTTTTCCTGTAGTGATATTGATAGCGATAAATGAAGAAAGCCGCCCGGAGGCGGCTTTGGGGCTAAGTTCAGCGATTGAGCTCCAGTTTCTTTTCCAGATAATGGATGTTGCAGCCGCCAGCGCGAAAATGGTCATCCGCCATGATCCGCCGCTGTAGTTCAGCGTTGGTTTTGATGCCATCGATCACCAGTTCGCTCAGGGCATGTTCCATTCTCGCAATGGCCTCATTCCGGCTGTCGCCGATGACGATCAATTTGCCAATCATTGAGTCGTAGTACGGTGGGACGCAGTAACCTGCGTAGATATGAGATTCCCAGCGTACGCCGAAGCCACCTGGCGCATGAAAACGGGTAATTTTGCCGGGGCTGGGCATGAAGGTATGTGGGTCTTCGGCGTTAATACGGCATTCAATTGCATGACCGCGTAGGCTCACCTGCTGCTGGCTGATGGAGAGAGGCAATCCGGAGGCAATCCTCAACTGCTCTTTAATCAGGTCAATGCCGGTGATCATTTCCGTCACCGGATGCTCCACCTGAATGCGGGTATTCATTTCGATAAAATAAAACTCACCCTGCTGATAGAGAAATTCAAAGGTACCGGCACCGCGATAGCCGATGTCCAGACAGGCTTTGGCACAGCGCTCGCCGATAGCCTGGCGGATTTCCGCGGTGATCCCCGGCGCAGGGGCCTCCTCCACCACCTTCTGGTGGCGACGCTGCATTGAGCAATCGCGTTCGGCAAGATATATCGCCTGCCCTTGCCCATCGGCCAGAATCTGGATTTCGATATGGCGTGGATTCTCCAGATACTTTTCCATGTAGACCATATCATTGTTGAACGCTGCCTTTGCCTCGGCGCGCGTCATGTCAATGGCCTGCGCCAGCTCTTTCTCTTCGCGAACAACCCGCATCCCGCGCCCACCGCCGCCTCCGGAGGCTTTGACGATAATCGGGTAACCGATCCCGGCTGCCAGCCGGCGATTCTTCTCATGGTTATCGTCCAGCGGGCCATCGGAACCCGGTACGCACGGTACTCCAGCTTGCTTCATTGCCTGAATAGCCGAGACCTTATCCCCCATCAGGCGAATGGTTTCCGCTTTCGGGCCGATAAACACAAATCCTGAGCGTTCCACCTGTTCGGCAAAATCCGCATTTTCTGCGAGAAAACCGTAACCGGGATGAATGGCCGCCGCGCCCGTCACTTCAGCTGCCGAAATTACCGCCGGAATATTGAGATAGCTTTTGGCGGATGACGGAGGACCAATACAGACGCTTTCATCGGCCAGCAGCACGTGTTTTAACTCGCGGTCGGCAGTAGAGTGAACGGCTACCGAGCGGATGTTAAGCTCCCGGCAGGCGCGCAGAATACGCAGCGCGATTTCGCCACGATTGGCAATCACGATTTTGTCCAGCATGAGATCCCCTATTCAATCACTATCAGCGGCTGGTCGAATTCAACCGGTTGACCATCAGTAGCCAGAATCGCTTTAACGATCCCGCTGTTCTCTGCCGAGATTTGATTCATCATCTTCATCGCTTCGACGATGCACAGGGTATCGCCAATATTAACCTGCTGACCCACAGCCACAAATGGCGCCGCACCGGGTCCCGGAGAGAGATAAAAGGTTCCTACCATCGGGGATGACGTGATGTGCTCCGTCGCAGGGTCAGATGCGATAGCCCTGGCCTGTGCGGCCTGAATCGGAATATCCAACTGCGGCTGGACGACGGCCGCGGATACGGCGGACGACCCAACCGCCGTGGGGCTGGAGATGGCGCGGCTGATACGCACGGAGCTTGCCCCTTCGGCAATTTCCAGTTCGCCAATGCCGGAGGCTTCAACCAGAGCGATCAATTTTTCAATGCTGGCAATATCCATAATTTTCGGGTTCCGCAGAAATAGGAAATGATGTACCCGATTGCGCAATCAGCGGTGATGCAGTTATAGCAGAGCTGGTGGGCGATATTTCATAGGAAGTTCAGGTGGTGGGATAAGAAAATATGAGGGTCAAACTGGTAATGAACGAATCCCTTGCTATCTGGGTTATCGCCTGAAGTAAAGGAATCAACTGTAAAACTGAAAATCTCATACGGTAAGGCTGTTTTGAGGGAGCAGTGAACGTCGTTATCACGAAATATGTTTTGAAGATCATAGGCTCAAAAACGCCGGGATTATCCGTGGCTCATAGCCCCGTTAAGAAAGTGGCTCGTCTTAATAATATTTTATATCCAGCCCTCCCTCTTCAAACCGTTAATCCAGTAATTTCATCTCCAGCGCCCGGCTCATCGCTTGAGTGCGACTATTCACTTTAAGCTTCGCGTAGATGTTTTTGATGTGCCATTTGACCGTCTCGGCAGAAATAGCGAGGGTGCGAGCAATTTCTTTATTCATCTGACCTTCAGCGATCAGTTGTAATATCTGCAACTCTCGCTCGCTGAGTTCCCCATGAATATCGGGGCTTCCACTATTAAACGGTGTTCCATCTGCAGGCGCGCGCTTGCCGGCCCAGGGTTCATGGACTATCCCTTCCTCAGTACAAGCCGAAGAGGTTTCATTCATACCGGCAAGCAAAGGTTGCAAGGTATCGCCAGCTTCAAGAAAGAGGCCTTTGAGATGCTGTTGTTCAGCCAGCTGCACGACTGGCTGAAATGTCGTGCGCGCAGCGGCAGTTTTGCCACTGTTCCACAAGGCCAATGACCAGAGCGTACGCAGACGCGCTGCGGTTAACCTGTCCCCCCGGTTTTCCTGATCAGGGACCATATCAGCCAGGAGAATACAGGCTTGCGGCGCCTGGCCTCTGGCGAGAAGAAGGCGACAGTGGCTAAGGGATGCAGACAGAGCGATAGCGCGTTGACAGGGATGTTCGGCATCCATTCTGAAGCTGGCGGCCATTTGTTCAAGTTGTCGCTGCAGTTGCTCTGCGCCTGTGACATTGCCGCGCTGCAGCCGCACCCTCACCTGCTCGGCTAACATCATGGCCTGGAGCCGTTGCCAGCCGCGAGACACGGCAAGACGCTGCGCATGCTCCAGCAATCGCTCGGCCTCATACGGCATATCGCCATCCAGGGCCTGACGCGCGAGATAGGTATAGCAACGACTCAGCGCATCGGGTGGACTGAATCGGTCGATGAATTCGAGCCGGTCGGCTAACAGATGATCGGGCGAGTCGCCACTCTGACATTCATAGGCTATCTCCGCCAGCAGCGGCGCCAGCGTCGCGCCACTGGTCGACTGGGTACCGGTATAACATTCAGCCTGGCGCAACGTTTTCTCTGCGTACCACCCGGCTTTCCCCAGATCGCCCTGACAAAGATGGCACTGGGCAATGATAAAAGCGCGATAAACCGAGACAAACAGATTATCTAAAGGACTTTCCGGAGAGGGCATATGCTGTTGAACCTCCAGCGCATCGTGATAGCGCTGGTTAACAACATGGCAATAGCTGAGAATATTGCATATCAGACCATCAACCCAGGTGTCGCCGCAGGGCACTTCGGCCAGCAACGGCTGAACAATAGCCAGACTCTCCGGGATGTTTTCCGCAAAGGCTTCGCAAATTGCCCGCACAACGCGCAATTTACACCAGGTGCTGCGAGTTAAATCCTCACGATGATGAAGTACCATCTGATCGAGGTTATCAAGCAGCTGCCTCGACTCATCAAAGTGGAAATAATGCGCCAGTGCCCAGGCCAGATTAATTTGCAGGTCAATGCGCGAAGGATCGGTGCTGGGCGGTAAATGATGCATCCATGAAATCAGGGTATCGATATCCCCTTCTTCCGCCAGTGACTGAGCGCTTGCGCCGTCCTGTACGGGGCTATGCACCGGCTTGCCTGCGCTGAGCGCATGGCGTACCGCCTCAGACCACAGCTTCTGTTCGACGAACCAATGACTGGCTAACTCATGTAGCTGTTTGCGATCAATATCGTTGTTCTGCTGCAGCATGGTCCGAAGATTTTCCTGCAACAGAGGATGGTAGCGGAACCAGTAGCCTTGTTCGTCAAGGGCTGACAAAAAAAGGTTGTGTCGCTCAATCCATGCCAGCATCGCTTTACTATCATCTCGTCCTGTCACTGCGTTGCATAATTCGGCATTTAACCGACTGAGGAAGGACGTTTTCACCAGAAAATCGAGAACCTCTTCCGGCAGCGGATCCAGTACCACCTCTTTCAGATAGCGGGCAATGGACCGTGTTCCTCCATGCATATTGCGCAACAGATGCTCGGGATCATGCTGTAATTCTGCGGACAATGAAGCGATCTTCATCCCTGCAATCCAGCCCTCAGTCACGGACTGTAGCCGCTGTGCATGGTGGTTGCTGAGGGGTAGCGCAACCGTGCGGCTAAAATAGTGTTTTGTTTCTTCGAGCGTAAATTGCAGGTCTCGATCATAGATTTCCACCAGTTGGTCCTGGGCCTGCAGCTGGCTCAGCGCAAGATTCGGGTGGAAACGGCTGCCAATGATCAGATGCAAGGCGGCAGGCGCATGCTTGATTAAATACCCCAGGGCTTCATAGACCCCACGATCGTTAATCACGTGGAAGTCGTCGATGATCAGGTATACGTCATGCGGGCAATAGTGTAGCTGGTTAATGAGCCCGGCCAGCAGTTGCTCGGAGCTGGAGAGCTTCTGTTCTTCCATGTCACGCCAGAAATCGGCGTCCCAGTCAGCATAGAGTGGACGCAATGCTTGCAGCAGATAAGGAATAAACTGCCATACGTCATCATCATCCTCATCGAGGCTCAGCCAGGCGATACGTTCACCCTGGGCGACCATCTGCTGATGCCATTGCGCCAACAACGTGGTTTTGCCAAATCCAGCGCCGGCGCAGACGACGCCCAGCCGGCACTGCTGAACGGGACTGAGAAGCTGAAGAAGCCGGGGGCGCTCCAGCAATTGTATCGAGGAGCGAGGCGGGACGAATTTGGTCAGGATTAACGGCAAGCCTCGCGTCAGCCGCAATGGCCCGGAGACCAGTGAGGGTGATTGGCGACCTTCTAAATCCAATGGCTTCATCCGTGGTGTCTACTCGTTTTGTTTTTTTTCAATTGTACGCCAGCCACCGGGATGACATGGGGCAGGCAAACTTTATGGCCACACAAAATTTAGAAAGTTTGACCTCAAGCATGAAAACCCCCACCTACCCCCCCATGAAGGTGGCTTCGCACTCTCTCTAACCGCTCGTAGATTCATTGCATGGGTGTGGCCAGGGTTATTCGCCCTGTCTGTTGGCCCCGCCTGGGTGACCTTTATTGAGGAGAATTAAACGATGCTCAGCAAACAGGCGTTATTGCAGGCTTACCGCAAGATGCGGGAGATCAGGACCTTTGAAGAGCGGTTGCATCAGGAAAATACCAGCGGTGATATTCCGGGCTTCATTCACCTTTATACCGGTGAGGAGGCCATCGCGGTGGGGGTCTGCGAAAATTTAACGAGCGCAGATTTCATTGGTTCAACACACCGTGGACATGGCCACTGTATTGCTAAAGGTTGTGACATTCACGGCATGATGGCCGAAATATTCGGTAAGGACAGCGGGTTATGTCGCGGTAAGGGTGGCTCGATGCACATTGCCGATCTGTCGAAAGGAATGCTGGGGGCGAATGCTATCGTTGGGGGGGCCCCTCCACTGGCCATCGGCGCCGCGCTAACGGCAAAGACGCTAAAAACCGGCAACGTCGGGGTCTCTTTTACGGGCGATGGGGGTTCTAATCAGGGCCTGGTCTTTGAAGCCATCAATATGGCCGTCGTGCTCCAGCTTCCAGCCGTCTTTATTTTCGAGAACAACGGTTACGGCGAAGGGACCGGCCATGACTACGCCGTGGGTGGGCGTGATATCGCCCGGCGCGCCGCTGGCTTCGGCCTGCCGGCAGTGACCGTCGATGGCACCGATTTCTTTGCCGTTTATGAGGCAACCTCAGAGGCGGTCAAGCGTGCGCGAGAAGGCGGTGGCCCAAGCGTCATTGAGGCCAAAGCCTTCCGCTGGCATGGTCATTTTGAGGGCGATCCCGCGCTATACCGCGCGGAAGGTGAAGTGCAACGCCTGCGTGAACAACATGATCCGCTGAAGATTTTCACCGCTAAGGTCAAGCAACATATCACCCAGGAAGAACTGGCGGCGATTGACGAGAAAGTAGAAGCCCTGGTCAACGATGCCGTATTGAAGGCCCGCGCCGCTGCCTACCCGGCTCCGGAAGACCTGCTGACAGACGTGTACGTCTCATACTGAGGGTGATAACCATGACAATAAAAACCTATCGTGAAGCGGTCAAGGAAGCCCTGGCTCAGGAAATGGAACGCGATGAACGCGTAGTGCTCATCGGTGAAGACTTGCGTGGCGGTCATGGCGGAAATGCGCCCGAAGAGGCGAAGATTGAAGCCTTTGGCGGTGTACTGGGTGTCACTAAAGGGCTGTGGACGCAGTTCGGCTCCGATCGGGTGATCGACACGCCCATTACCGAGTCGGCCATTATCGGTATGGCGGCCGGCGCCGCAGCAACGGGGCTGCGGCCAGTCGCGGAATTGATGTTCATGGATTTTTTTGGTGTGAGTCACGATGCACTGTATAACCAGGCGGCTAAGTTCCGCTACATGTTTGGTGGCAAAGCCAGAGCTCCGCTGGTAATGCGAGGGATGATCGGCGCAGGGTTTTCCGCCGCGGCCCAGCATTCACAGTCACCCTATAATATCTTTGCCACCACGCCTGGACTGAAAGTGGTGGTGCCCTCGACGCCTTATGACGTCAAGGGTCTGTTAATCCAGTCCATTCGCGACGACGACCCGGTGGTATTCTGCGAGCATAAAATGCTGTACGACCTCAAGGGCGAGGTACCGGACGAGATCTATACCATCCCGCTAGGTGTAGCCAACTACACGCGCGAAGGAGAGGATGTCACCATCATTGCGTTGTCGGCAATGGTACATAAAGCAAACCAGGTGGCGGACAAACTGGCCAGAGAGGGGATCTCGGTCGAGGTGGTCGACCCGCGAACCATTTCGCCGCTGGATGAGGAAGGTATTCTGGAATCGGTGGCTTCCACGGGGCGGGTCGTGATAGTCGACGAATCTGCTGCACGCTTCGGTTTTGCTCATGATGTCGCGGCGCTGATTGCGTCTCAGGCATTCCATTTCCTCAAAGCGCCCGTTCTGCTGGTGACGCCGCCACACACGCCGGTCCCGTTCTCCCCTGCTCTCGAAAAACTCTGGATCCCTGGCGTTGAACGTATCGAAGCCGCCGTCCGTCAAGTGCTGGAGGATTAACCTATGAGCGAAATCAAGACGCTTGAAATGCCAAAGTGGGGGCTTTCCATGGAGGAAGGCTTGCTCGCTCGATGGGCAATCCAGGAGGGTGACGATTTCACCAGAGGGCAGGAAATCTGTGAGATTGAAACCAGTAAAATCGTCAATGTGCTGGAGGCACCTTTTGCCGGTACATTACGCCGGATAATCGCCCGGGAGGGTGAGACGCTTCAGGTTGGCGCCGTGCTGGCTCTGGTGGCTGACGCTTCAGTCAGCGATGCTGAACTGGACGAATTTGCTGCCAGTCTGGCGACGGTGAAACCCGCAGCACCTGGCCCGGAGGATGCCGCGCCGGACCTAGCGGCACAGGCAGGCGCTAAGCCACCTTCCGTTGTTTCGCCGCCATCCAACAGTCCGGAGCCCCCTATTGGGCAGACCGTCATTCCCGTCAGTCTGCAAGGCGTGACTGATGTGACTCAGGTTAATGCCACGCCCCATGCGTTAAGACTGTCTGCCCGCTGGGGTGTCGACCTGAAAAAAGTCCGCGGCAGCGGGCGCGGGGATCGTATCTCTGTTTCTGATCTGGAAAGCGCGATCGTTGCCGCCGGCGGTCGTCTGGCCTCTCCGACGCCCCCCGTTCGTCGCAGTAAAGCGCCCCGCTCGCATGCCGATGATAGCCAGGTATCGGCCACCCCGCTGGCGCGCCGTCTGGCCGGCAAACTGGGTATCAACTTACATGACTGCCGAAGCAGCGGTTCACGCGGTCGGGTGAGTCGCGATGATGTGCTGGCCGCGGCGTTGTTACTCGACGAGCACCCGCAGACCAGCCCTGTGCAGAAGAGTGCCCCGGCACCCTTTGAGAGCATCCCGATGTCCGGTATGCGGCGGGCTATCGCTTCTCGTCTGCAAACCTCCAAGCAACAGTCTCCCCATTTCCGTTTGAGTGTCGATCTCGATCTGGAACGACTGTTAGCGTTTCGTCAGGAAATTAACCGCGAAGTACCCGGCGTCAAGATTTCGGTTAACGACCTGCTGGTGAAGGCTTGTGCCCTCGCGCTGGTGGCCGTGCCAGACGTCAACATCCAGTTTGATGAAGCGACACAAAGTATCCGCCGCTTTGCGGATGCCGACATTTCAGTGGCTGTTGCGCTGCCTGACGGGCTAATTACCCCTATTGTTCGCTCGGCGAACCGGAAATCGATCAGCGACATATCGGCCGAAATTCACGCCCTGGTGACCAAAGCCAAAGCGGGCACGCTGAAGCCGGAAGAGTTCCAGGGAGGGACCTTTAGCGTGTCAAATCTGGGTATGCTCGGTGTACGGCAGTTTGACGCCATCATCAATCCACCGCAAAGCGCAATCCTCGCCATTGGCACCGGCGAGATGCGGGCGGTAGTACGCGACGGGCAAATCGTCGCGCGCCACCAACTGACGGTATCGCTATCCTGCGATCACCGGGTCATCGATGGGGCGGCAGGTGCAGCTTTTCTCCGGGAACTCAAGCGACTGACTGAAACCCCTACCCTGATGTTTATCCAGGAGACGAGCTATGCACGATAATTACGATGTGCTGATCATCGGCGGGGGTCCTGGGGGGTATGTGGCCGCCATCCGTGCCGGCCAGCTAGGTCTTCGTACCGCCTTAGTGGAAAAACAACATCTGGGCGGCATCTGCCTGAACTGGGGATGCATTCCAACCAAGGCGCTGTTGCATGGCGCTGAGGTCGCGCACAGTATCACCCATGCCAGTCAGCTGGGCATCAGCGTGGGTGAGGTGAATGTCGATCTGCAGAAACTGGTGCAGTTTAGCCGTGCCGTTTCGCAACAGCTCACGGGTGGCGTTGAGTACCTGTTGAAGAAAAATGGCGTGAGGGTGATTGATGGCACCGCGCGGCTGCGCGGTAAGGGACAAATAACGGTAGCGGATGCCCGGGGGGAAGCGCACGATTACCGGGCCGATCACGTGATCCTGGCCACGGGCGCCCGACCACGCGCATTACCA
This sequence comes from Klebsiella sp. PK18, assembly GCF_057784655.1. Classification (NCBI taxonomy): domain Bacteria; kingdom Pseudomonadati; phylum Pseudomonadota; class Gammaproteobacteria; order Enterobacterales; family Enterobacteriaceae; genus Klebsiella; species Klebsiella sp. PK18. The sequence continues at coordinate 4,522,717 of NZ_CM173493.1, forward strand.
GGCATAGAGCCAGATGGCGAACATATCTGGACCTATTACGAGGCACTACAGCCTAAGCGATTGCCCAGGTCGCTATTAATCATCGGTTCAGGCGCGATTGGCGTCGAGTTCGCCAGCCTTTATAACGATCTGGGCTGTAAAGTGACGCTGGTCGAGCTAGCGTCGCAGATTTTGCCCGTGGAAGATGCCGAAGTGTCAGCGGCGGTGCGTAAGTCATTCGAAAAGCGCGGGATTCAGGTCCATACCCAGACCCAGGTAACGCAAGTACAGCTCACCGATACCGGGGTGCGCTGTACAATGAAAAATACGAGCGCCGAATCTTTCCTGGAAGTCGAACGCGTGCTGCTGGCGGTTGGCGTACAGCCGAATATTGAAGATCTGGGGCTGGAAGCACTGGGCGTCGAGTTAGACCGCGGTTTTATCAAGACGGATGCGGCTTGTCGCACTAACGTATTTGGGCTTTATGCCATCGGCGATGTAGCCGGCCCGCCGTGTCTGGCGCACAAGGCCAGCCACGAAGGCGTGATCTGCATTGAGACACTGGCTGGTGTCGAAGGCACCCACCCGCTTGATCGCGACTATGTGCCCGGTTGCACTTATTCCCGGCCTCAGGTTGCCAGTCTGGGCCTGACGGAATCGACGGCCCTGGCCAGAGGACGACCCGTCAGGATCGGTAAGTTCTCTTATCAGAGCAATGGTAAGGCGCTGGCCAGCGGCGAGACAGAGGGTTTTGTGAAGACCATTTTCGATGCTGAAACAGGTGAATTGCTGGGCGCGCATATGGTTGGCGCACAGGTCACGGAACAGATCCAGGGGTTTGGCATCGCCCGTCACCTGGAGGCCACAGATGAAAGTCTCCTGTCGATGATCTTTGCACATCCGACACTTTCCGAAGCGATGCATGAGTCAATCCTCGCGGCCTGCGACCAACCGTTGCATCAATAAAAAATAAGGGAGGCGATAGCGTCGTGATACGGAGTAAGTTGCCCGTTATCCCTCCTGTATTTTCCTTAAACGTTCGATAAGGTAACAGCCCGTCGTTAGGTAAGTATCCCGCATCATTGATCTCCAGCCACTGGCAGTCATCTCACTTTATTGAAAATGAGCAGGACTAACGCAAGGCAAATGGCGCTACCGACAAATGCGGTGATGAAGGAATTCACCAATGAGCTGCTGTAACGAAATAAAAGCGTCATTGCGGATTCATTCCGTCAAGACTTGCTTATTTGTTCGTTACGAACATTTTAATACCAGGGGAATTGCACATAGCCGCTAACCTGTCCTTATTATTGCCACGCAACCTCATCTCTGTTGCCCTTACTGACGTTGCACTCGTTGCACATGATTTGCAGATTGGCAATATCGAGGGCTAAATGCGGGTAAAGAGAACGCGGTTTTATATGATCAACGTGCATCACCATCCCGTCACTGGCGCCGCGCCCGCATACGCAACATTTATTGCCGTAGCGCTGAAACGCCTGGTAACGTAAACGCCGCCACTCCCTTGAGCGGTAGAATGTCTCAGCCTCTTTAGCAGCTTGCTGCCGCTGCGCCTGCTCACGTCGGAACTGTTCGAATAAAACGACATGCCCTTCGGCTTTAGGGTAATTTCCCCAGGCATCCGTCGCTGGTGTCGTGTCGGGCTTCTCCTGTACCTTCACCGAGTCTTGAGGATAGAGTTTGCTCGTAACCTTTTGTACCAGCTTGAAAAGTATCCATACGACTACGGCCAGAATAACTAACGTTTCCACTCCCTCGCCTTATTCTCGTTCAAAGATGATTGCTGCATTATTTTATACAAGCGCCATATTGATGGTCATTATACCTTTGTAGGGATGAATTCGCGTTATCGCAAGGGGATAACATGCGTCCCCACAACATATACACCGCTGTACCACTCATCTTTTCCCCCTCACGTTTTCAACCCAACCTGCTATGCTCCTTCTTTCCCTGTTCTCTGGAGATCTCAATGCTGACCATCTGGGGCCGAAAAACCTCCTCTAACGTGCAGGCGCTGATGTGGTGTGTTGGCGAGCTTGGGCTGGACTATCTCCGGTTCGACGTGGGGCATCGCTATGGTGGTACCGACAGCGAGGCGTTTTATCAGCTCAATCCCAATCGCACGGTGCCAGTGCTGCAGGATGGCGATAATCCGCCGCTGTGGGAAACGGGCGCGATCCTTCGCTATTTAGCCAATCGCTACGCCGATGACGCCTTCTGGCCGGGCGATCTGCTGGCCCGCACTGAGGTTGATCGCTGGGCCGAGTGGTCAAAGCAGAATATCGCCCTCGGCTTTACGGCGCCGGTGTTCTGGCGCGTGGTGCGCACGCCTGCCGCCGAGCGGGATCCGCAGGCCATCGCCGCGGCGGTGAAGGCTCTGGAGCAAAAGCTGGCGATTGCCGAGACGCGTCTCGCCGGCAGTCGCTATCTGGTGGGCGATACGTTCACCCTGGCCGACATCCAGTTTGGTCATGTGCTGTACCGCTACTTTGCCATCGATATCACCCGTCGTCCCCTCCCCCATCTTGCGGCGTATTATGCACGGCTAACCGCACGGCCCGCCTTTCGCCAGCACGTCATGGTCAGCTACGACGAGCTGAAGGTCTGAAGATGGTCGGTAGCGCCTCCTGACGCTACCGACATACCGGTTAACGCGCCATCAGGACAAACACGCCCCAGCCGAGATATTCCCGGGTCCAGGTGACATGGTGCAGCGGCGCGGTGGTCAACTGCTGGCGAACCTCCGGCGCGAAGTCATCGTGCGGATTGGCCTCCAGCCAGCGGCGCATCGTCAGCCATTTCGCCGCTTCATAACGATCCCAGCCCTCCTGGTCGGCCAGCACCATCTCCACCACGTCATAACCCAGTTCACCAAAGTGGGCGACCAGCGCCGGCAGCGTCAGGAAGTCATCGGGAGTCTGCGCGCCGCAGGCAACCGCCTCTTCCGCCGTGGCCGGACGTTTGCGCCACCATGGCTCGCCGATAAGCAACATGCCGCCTGGGGTAAGGCTCTGCTTCAGCAGCGCAATCGTGCCGGCCACCCCGCCGCCGATCCACGTGGCCCCTACGCAGGCGGCAATATCGCACGGCTGGCTGGCGACATATCCGCTGGCATCCTGATGCACAAAGGTTACCCGGTCGCTTACCCCGAGCGCTTCTGCACGGGCGGTCGCCTGCTGGCTGAACAGCAGGCTCATGTCCACGCCGGTGCCGACGATCTGATGATCGCGCGCCCAGCTACAGAGCATCTCGCCGGAGCCGCTGCCAAGGTCAAGAATAGCGGTGCCCGGCGCCATCCGCAGCGCCCGTCCCAGGGTGGCGTACTTTTCCGGGGTAAAAGGGTTATGAATACGGTGTTCGCTTTCACTGATAGTAAAAATGCGAGGGATATCGATCATGGGTGTTTCTCCTTGAGAGCCATACGCCCGGGCAGCGACCCTGCCCGGGTCGCTGTATCAGCGGTTGTCCGCCTGCGCGCGAACGTTATTCAAACCAGTGGTGTTGATCCGGTACGGCTGGCCGTTCACCGACTTAATCAGCTTTTTGGTTTTGAGCTTTTTGAAGACCGCGAGGGTGCAGTCGTTCAGCAACAGCCCTTCACGGGTGTAGCATTCGACGGCGGTAATGCGGCCGGAGGTATCGCGGACGTGCGCAATACGGCCACCTTTGGCGAGAACGTGTAAGGTCCGTTGTTCCTGACGGGATAAATTCATACTGAAACCTGTTCATTATCATGTGCGAAAACATGCCTACACCCGCAGGTGTGTGCGTAAGGTTTAAGCGCAGCGATAATCAGTCCGGCCTGGGCAGGTCGGGGAACTGATTATCTGATAATGACATTCTCCAGCATCGAAGCCTCGGTAAGCATTGAAAGGTATTAACGCGCTGAATACTAACACCCTCAGTTCATAAGGGTATGGCGCAGATTAAAAACTGTGACCGGTATTACGATTTCCCCTCAGCCTCCCCCGCATTTTGCGCTTTCCGCCACCCGCTCTGTTCCTCAAGGTTGACCACCACCTTATCTCCCTCCCGCATTGTTAAATAATTGTTGTCAGATCACAAAATAGAAACAAAAAGGCCATTTCGTACGCATTTTATAAAAATGTAGATATTTTTAATTTATGGCTACGAAATGAACATCACCCTGACCTTACAGCGAGGAACGATCCTGATGAACGCCCTGACCGCAGTAAAACCGACACCCGCGCCGTTAGCCCAGCCATATCCGGGCTTTTCCATTGCCCCTTCCGCACAGTCGCCGCGCCTGCTGGAGCTCACCTTTTCCGCCGAAACAACCACGCAGTTCCTGCAGCAGGTCGCGCAGTGGCCGGTGCAGGCGCTGGAATACAAATCTTTCTTACGCTTCCAGGTCGGCAAGATCCTCGACGATCTGTGCGGCAATCAGCTGCAGCCGTTGCTGATCAAAACATTGCTCGATCGTGCGGAAGGCGCGCTGCTGATCAACGGCGAAGGGATCGATAACGTCAGCCAGGCCGAGGAGATGGTCAAGCTGGCCACCGCCGTCGCCCATCTGATTGGCCGTTCCAACTTCGACGCCATGAGCGGTCAGTATTACGCTCGCTTTGTGGTGAAAAATGTCGATAACTCCGACAGCTACCTGCGCCAGCCGCACCGGGTGATGGAGCTGCACAACGACGGCACCTACGTCGAAGAGCAAACCGACTACGTGTTAATGATGAAGATCGACGAGCAGAACATGCAGGGCGGTAATTCCCTGCTGCTGCATCTCGACGACTGGGAGCATCTCGACGAATTTTTCCGCGACCCGCTGGCTCGCCGCCCAATGCGCTGGGCCGCGCCGCCGAGCAAAAACGTCAGCAAGGATGTTTTTCACCCGGTGTTCGACGTCGATTCGCTGGGCCGTCCGGTAATGCGCTATATCGACCAGTTCGTCCAGCCGAAAGATTTTGAAGAAGGCACCTGGCTGAGCCGCCTTTCCGACGCGCTGGAAACCAGCAAAAACATCCTTTCAATACCGGTGCCGGTGGGCAAATTTCTGCTGATTAACAACCTGTTCTGGCTGCACGGCCGCGACCGGTTTACGCCGCACCCGGACCTGCGCCGCGAACTGATGCGCCAGCGCGGCTACTTTGCGTATTCCACGAATCATTACCAGACTCATCAATAAGGGTTCTCAGGCGAAGGAATTGAGCGGATGTATGATTTCGTGATTATCGGCGGCGGCATCATCGGCATGTCGACCGCCATGCAGTTAATTGAGATTTACCCGGACGCCCGCATTGCGCTGCTGGAAAAAGAGACCGGTCCGGCCTGCCATCAGACTGGCCACAACAGCGGCGTGATCCACGCCGGGGTGTATTACACTCCCGGCAGCCTCAAGGCGCAGTTTTGCCTCGCCGGCAACCGCGCCACCAAAGCGTTTTGCGAGCAGAACGGCATCCGCTATGACGTCTGCGGCAAAATGCTGGTCGCCACCTCGCCGCTGGAGATGGAGCGGATGCGCGCCCTGTGGGATCGCACCGCCGCCAACGGCCTGCAGCGCGAGTGGCTAAGCGCCGGGGAGCTACGCGAGCGCGAACCGAACATTACCGGGCTCGGCGGGATCTTCGTCCCTTCCAGCGGCATCGTCAGCTACCGCGACGTGGCGGCGGCAATGGCGAAGATCTTCGAATCAAAAGGCGGAACGATCGTCTACGACGCCGAAGTCAGCGCCCTGAAAGAACATGCCAGCGGCGTGGTGATCCGCACCCGCCAGGGCGCCGAATATGAGGCCTCCACGCTGATCGCCTGTTCGGGCTTGATGGCCGATCGGCTGGTAAAAATGCTCGGCGTCGATCCCGGGTTTATCATCTGTCCGTTCCGCGGCGAGTATTTCCAGCTGGCGCCGCAGCACAACCAGATCGTCAACCATCTGATCTATCCGATCCCCGATCCGGCGATGCCGTTCCTCGGCGTCCACCTGACCCGCATGATCGACGGCAGCGTCACCGTCGGCCCCAACGCCGTGCTGGCTCTGAAGCGCGAAGGCTACCGCAAGCGCGATATCTCGCTGGCCGATACCCTGGAGATCCTCACCTCGCCCGGCATCCGCCGGGTACTGCAAAACAACCTGCGCGCCGGACTGGGCGAAATGAAGAATTCGCTGTGCAAAAGCGGCTATCTGCGGCTGGTGCAGAAATACTGCCCGAGCCTGACGCTGAGCGATTTACGCCCGTGGCCCGCCGGCGTGCGGGCGCAGGCGGTATCGCCGCAGGGCAAACTGATCGACGATTTTCTCTTCGTCACCACCGCGCGTTCGATACATACCTGCAATGCGCCATCGCCGGCGGCCACCTCCGCTATCCCGATCGGCGCGCACATCGTCAGCAAGGTGCAGACCCTGCTGGAAAGCCAGAGCAACCCCGGACGCACGCTGCGTGCGGCACGTAGCGTGGAGACACTACACGCCGCTTTTACCCGTTAACCCCCTTAAGACAGGAAGCGATTATGCAACTCAACGATATGACACTGTTTCGCCAGCAGGCGCTGATCGATGGTCAGTGGCGCGATGCGCCCAACGGCGATGTGATTGCGGTGACCAACCCGGCCAACGGCGAGCAGCTCGGCAGTGTGCCGAAAATGGGCGCCGACGAAACCCGCGAAGCAATTGAAGCCGCCAATCGCGCCCTTCCCGCCTGGCGTGCCCTGACCGCCAAAGAGCGGGCGAATATTCTGCGCCGCTGGTTCGATCTTATGATGGAGAATCAGGACGATCTCGCCCGCCTGATGACCCTTGAGCAGGGAAAACCGCTGGCGGAAGCCAAAGGCGAAATCAGCTACGCCGCCTCCTTTATTGAGTGGTTCGCCGAAGAAGGTAAGCGCATTTACGGCGATACCATTCCCGGCCATCAGGCCGACAAGCGCCTGCTGGTGATTAAGCAGCCCATCGGCGTTACCGCCGCCATCACCCCGTGGAACTTCCCGGCGGCGATGATCACCCGCAAAGTGGGCCCGGCGCTGGCCGCCGGCTGCACCATGGTCCTGAAACCGGCCAGCCAGACGCCGTTTTCAGCGCTGGCGCTGGCCGAACTGGCCAATCGCGCCGGGATCCCCGCCGGGGTGTTCAACGTGGTCACCGGTTCCGCCGGGGCCGTCGGCGGCGAACTGACCAGCAACCCGCTGGTGCGCAAGCTCTCCTTTACCGGCTCGACCGAGATTGGCCGCCAGCTGATGGAGCAGTGCGCGAAAGACATCAAAAAAGTCTCCCTGGAGCTGGGCGGCAACGCGCCGTTTATCGTCTTTGATGATGCCGACCTCGATAAAGCCGTCGAGGGGGCGCTGGCGTCGAAGTTCCGCAACGCCGGGCAGACCTGCGTCTGCGCCAACCGACTGTACGTCCAGGACGGGGTGTATGACCGTTTCGCTGAAAAACTGCAGCAGGCGGTGGAAAAACTGCGCATCGGCGACGGCCTGCAGGATGGCGTCACCACCGGCCCGCTGATCGACGAGAAAGCCGTCGCCAAAGTTGAAGAACATATTGCCGACGCCATCGCCAAAGGCGCGAAAGTCGTCACCGGCGGCAAACCGCACGCCCTGGGCGGCAACTTCTTCCAGCCGACCATCCTGGTCAACGTTCCCGACAGCGCCAAAGTGGCGAAAGAGGAGACCTTCGGCCCGCTGGCGCCGCTGTTCCGCTTTAAGGATGAAGCCGACGTCATTGCCCAGGCCAACGATACCGAGTTCGGCCTCGCCGCCTATTTCTACGCCCGCGATCTGAGCCGCGTCTTCCGCGTCGGCGAAGCGCTGGAGTACGGCATCATCGGCATCAACACCGGCATTATCTCCACCGAAGTCGCCCCGTTCGGCGGCGTCAAGGCCTCCGGCCTTGGCCGCGAAGGGTCGAAGTACGGTATCGAAGATTATTTAGAAATCAAATACATGTGTATTGGCCTTTAACAGGAGCGATGGATGAACAGCAATAAAGCAATGATGGCGCGTCGCAGCGATGCGGTCCCGCGCGGCGTCGGCCAGATCCACCCTATCTTCGCCGAACGCGCGGAGAACTGCCGGGTGTGGGACGTCGAAGGCCGGGAATATCTCGATTTTGCCGGCGGTATCGCGGTGCTCAATACCGGCCATCTGCATCCGCAGGTTGTCGCCGCCGTCGAAGACCAGCTGAAAAAGCTGTCGCATACCTGCTTTCAGGTACTGGCCTACGAGCCTTACCTGGCGCTGTGCGAAAAGATGAACCAGAAGGTGCCCGGTGATTTCGCCAAGAAAACCCTGCTGGTCACCACCGGGTCGGAAGCGGTGGAGAACGCGGTGAAAATCGCCCGCGCGGCAACCGGGCGCAGCGGCGCCATCGCCTTCACCGGCGCTTATCACGGCCGTACCCATTATACCCTGTCGCTGACCGGAAAAGTGAACCCGTACTCCGCCGGTATGGGGTTAATGCCGGGCCACGTCTATCGCGCCCTCTACCCGTGCGCGCTGCACGGCGTCAGTGATGACGAGGCGATCGCCAGCATCCATCGCATCTTCAAAAATGACGCCGCGCCGGAAGATATCGCCGCCATCATTATTGAGCCGGTGCAGGGTGAAGGCGGGTTTTATGCCGCTTCCCCGGCTTTTATGCAGCGCCTGCGCGCCCTGTGCGACGAACACGGCATTATGCTCATCGCCGATGAGGTCCAGAGCGGCGCGGGCCGTACCGGCACGCTGTTCGCCATGGAGCAGATGGGCGTGGCGGCAGATATCACCACCTTCGCCAAATCCATCGCCGGCGGTTTCCCGCTGGCGGGCGTCACCGGGCGGGCGGAGGTGATGGATGCCATCGCCCCCGGCGGACTCGGCGGCACCTACGCTGGCAACCCCATCGCCTGCGCCGCCGCCCTGGCGGTATTACAGATTTTCGAGCAGGAGAACCTGCTGGAAAAAGCCAACCAACTCGGCGACACCCTGCGCCAGGGCCTGCTGGCGATTGCAGAAGATCATCCGGAGATCGGTGACGTTCGCGGCCTGGGGGCGATGATCGCCATTGAGCTGTTTGAAAAGGGCGACCGCAGCAAGCCTAACGCCAGGCTGACGGCGGATATCGTCGCCCGCGCCCGCGACAAAGGCCTGATCCTGCTCTCCTGCGGGCCGTACTACAACGTGCTGCGCATCCTGGTGCCGCTGACCATTGAAGAGGCGCAGATCGAGCAGGGTCTCAAGATCATCGCCGACTGCTTTACCGAGGCGAAACAGGCATAGAGAAACAGGCATAGAACAGAATACATGCGGAAGCGAAGTACGTTCGTAAGGGAATGAAGACGAGACCTGCAAAACAACAATAATACGCGTACCCCGGCGCGGGAATGTCGGGGCGCTCTCCCAGGTGACACACTTCGAGAGGGTAAATGATGGGGCAACTGTCGCAATCACAGGATTTAGGGGCGGGACTGAAGTCGCGCCACGTCACGATGTTATCTATCGCCGGGGTGATCGGCGCGAGTTTATTTGTCGGCTCCAGCGTCGCCATTGCCGAAGCGGGCCCGGCGGTGCTGCTGGCCTATCTGTTTGCCGGGCTGCTGGTGGTGATGATTATGCGTATGCTGGCCGAAATGGCCGTCGCCACGCCGGATACTGGCTCCTTTTCCACCTACGCCGACAAAGCCATCGGCCGCTGGGCGGGGTATACCATCGGCTGGCTGTACTGGTGGTTCTGGGTACTGGTTATTCCGCTGGAAGCCAATATCGCGGCGATTATTCTGCATTCGTGGGTGCCGGGCGTCCCTGTGTGGTTGTTCTCCCTGGTCATCACTCTCGCCCTCACCGGCAGTAACCTGCTGAGCGTCAAGAACTACGGCGAATTCGAGTTCTGGCTGGCGCTGTGCAAAGTGATCGCTATTCTGGCGTTTATCGTACTGGGCGCGGTCGCCATTACCGGTTTTTATCCCTATGCCGAGGTCAGCGGCATTTCGCGGCTGTGGGACCACGGCGGCTTTATGCCGAACGGCTTCGGCGCAGTGCTGAGCGCGATGCTGATCACCATGTTCTCTTTTATGGGCGCGGAGATCGTCACCATTGCCGCCGCCGAATCGGACACGCCGGATAAACACATCGTCCGCGCCACCAACTCGGTGATCTGGCGTATCTCTATTTTTTATCTGTGTTCGATCTTTATCGTCGTCGCCCTCATCCCATGGAATATGCCGGGGCTGAAGAGCATCGGTTCCTACCGCTCGGTGCTCGAGCTGCTGCATATTCCCTACGCGAAGCTGATTATGGACGGTGTGATCCTCCTGTCGGTCACCAGCTGTCTGAACTCGGCGCTGTATACCGCCTCGCGGATGCTCTACTCCCTGAGCCGTCGCGGCGATGCGCCGGCCATCATGGGCCGGACCAACCGCAGCAAAACCCCGTACGTGGCGGTGCTGCTCTCCACCGGCGCGGCGTTCCTCACCGTGGTGGTAAACTACTATGCCCCCGCGAAGGTGTTTAAATTCCTCATCGACAGCTCTGGCGCCATCGCCCTGCTGGTCTATCTGGTGATCGCCGTTTCACAACTGCGGATGCGCAAAATCCTTCAGGCGCAAGGCGGCGAGATCCGTCTGAGAATGTGGCTCTATCCGTACCTGACCTGGCTGGTGATCGCCTTTATCACCTTCGTGCTGGTGGTGATGCTGTTCCGTCCGGCGCAGCAGCTGGAGGTGATCTCTACCGGCCTGTTAGCATTGGGAATTATTTGTACAGTCCCGATTATGTCGCGCTGGAAAAAGCTGGTATTGTGGCAAAAACTGCCGCTGCAAAATACGCGTTAACCCTGTTCCCGGCGCCCGCCGGGAAGAGTATTCAGGAGTAAGAACATGACCGCCATTCCCCAGGCGACGGCCATTGACGGGTACCGTTGGCTGAAAAACGACATCATCCGCGGGGTCTACCAACCCGATGAGAAGCTGCGAATGAGCCTGCTGACGTCGCGCTATGAGCTCGGCGTCGGGCCGCTGCGGGAGGCGCTCTCGCAGCTGGTGGCGGAAAGGCTGGTGACGGTGGTTAATCAGAAAGGCTATCGGGTGGCGCCCATGTCGGAGCAGGAGCTTCTCGATATCTTCGACGCGCGCGCCAATATGGAAGCCATGCTGGTGCGCCTCGCCATCGAACGCGGCGGCGACGAGTGGGAAGCCGAGCTGCTGGCCCGCGCCCATCTGCTCAACAAGCTGGAGTCCTGTGACGCCAGTGAGCGCTTACTCGATGAATGGGACCAGCGCCATCAGGCGTTTCACACCGCCATCGTCGCCGGCTGCGGCTCCCAGTATCTGCTGCAGATGCGCGAAAGGCTGTTCGATCTGGCGGCGCGCTACCGTTTCATCTGGCTGCGCACCACCGTGCTGTCGGTGGAGATGCTGGAAGACAAACATGTTCAACACCAGACCCTGCTGGACGCCATTCTGGCGCGCGATGCCGAACGAGCCAGCGCGCTGATGCGCGAGCACTTACTGACCCCTATCCCGATTATTCAACAGGCGATGGCTGGCAAGCTGTCGCCGCAGGCAGGGTGAGTCAGATGGTGGGGTTGAAATTACGGGTATGGCGGCACGCTCCTCCACGCCGCACGGGCGTGGAGAAATCGTATCCGTAGATCAATCAGGCCCGCAGGCGAACCGGTTCGCTGAAATCGTCGGCCGGTTCCAGCTTCAGATTAAAGGTGGTCAGCAGCGCTGCCGCGCGCTCGTGGAACTCGCGTAGCGTTTTTTCCAGTCTGTCGCTCACTTCCGGGTCGTCAATGTCGACCGCCTGCCATGAACCTTCTTTATTGAACAGGCCAAACTGGTAGCTGTAGGTGAAACGTGACTCTTGTGCTTCCATTTCCATCCACCAGCCCCAGAATTCACGCTTCTCCGGCGCGGGCTTAACATTGACGCAAACTGCCAGGCAATCGAAAAAGAAACGGTTGTCATGGCACTGCTCTTCGCGAATGTAAGGCCCTAGCGCCGTGAATTTCTTGATCAACTTACTTTTCAGGTGTCCACTTGGTAACGTCATTGCGATCTCCTTTAGTGATGCAACTGTTTTACCAAACCAATAGAATTTAGCAATAAATTAACCAAATCTATGATTGATCCAGCGGGCGATCTGTCGCAATGCGTGATCAAAATTGCGATACACCGGGTTAAACGGGATCTCCAGCAGTTTGCCATCGGCAGATGACGAAGTGATTAACCGCGACTCCTCTTCGGGGCTGAACGGATCGTCCTTCCAGAAGCCGGAAAGCATCGGCGTCGGGCAACGGCGCCCCAGCAGTCCCTGGGTTTTTAACGAGTAGCGGTTGAGCTCCACGCGCAGCGCTTCATCGGACGCGTCATGCATGCCCAGCCGCGAGGCCAGCACGTCAAGATACATCTCCGGCACGCGCCCCTGATGCAGGGGATCCACCAGCAGACCATGAACGACCGGGCCCAGACACGCCACAGCCTTCAGCCGCTGCGGCTCCAGGTAACCCAGACGGACCGCGATATTGGCGCCAAAGCGGAAGCCAAAGGCCGCGACCCGGGTATGATCGACCCACGGTACATTTTCCAGATGGCGCAGCGCGTGCTGGTGCAGCAGGCTGGTGTCCTGATTCAGCGTCCATTTTGACGAGAAGCCGATGGAAGGCATATCGATCGTCAGCATGGCAATACCGAGCGGTGAGAAGTAGTTCTCATACAAGTTGTAATAATCCGTCTGCAGTGAGTCCAGGCCCCCGCACATCAGCACCGTCGGAAACGGCCCATCGCCTTTTGGCATATGCAAAAAGCCGGTTATTGGCGAACCGCCAGGGATGGTGAACTCCAGTTCGCGCAGCGAGCCCGGCAGCCGCTGGGCGGCCTCTTCATACGCCCGGTTGGCTAAAGCCTGCGCCTGTTCGGCCAGCTCATCGCCTTTAATATGCGGATAAGCGGCAATGCTATACAGGTTCGATGCATGCAACCAGTGGCGGCCGCTCAGCAAAGGATCGGCTTCCTGCCCGGCCTTTTGCTGCCACTGCATGGCCTCTTTCGCCCACTCAAAGATCCAGTTGCCGCCGCGATAGCCGATAACGGTATCGAACAGTTCTGGATCCGTTCGTTCGGCCTCGCTCATCACAATGCGCGCTTGCACATCGAGGATCTCCTGCGGGGTCACGCCGCGCCAGATCCACATCAAACGGTTGATCAGACGGTACCAGTGATCGACGTGATTGCCGCTCAGCGCCGACTGCATCGCCTGCGGTTTTCCGGCGGAAAACCGACGCACCAGCGTAGAGGTTTCGGGATGTTTGAAGCGGGGTTTAAACAGCGTTTCGCTGAGGTTAGCCTGTGACATGTGCAGCCTCCGTCGTAGTGCCACTCCTGTTATTGTAACCTGCTAAAGGATAAAAAAAACCACGCCCGGCAAGCCGGGCGTGGTAAATAGCACTGTCCTGAAGAATTAACGACCTGCGATAGGCGGTACAAACACCACGCCCATATCCCACGGCTGTTCAATCCAGGTGTCCTGCGGAATATCCACAACGTAATCGTCCACCAGCGGGCGGCCTGCCGGCTTGGCGAAAATGGTGACAAAGTGTGCTTTTGGATACATTTCGCGGATCGCCACGGCGGTACCGCCGGTATCCACCAGATCGTCGATAACGATAAAGCCTTCGCCATCGCCTTCCGCGCGTTTCAGCACTTTCAGCTCGCGCTGGTTATCATGGTCGTAGCTGGAGATGCATACGGTATCAACATGACGAATGCCCAGTTCACGCGCCAGTAAGGCTCCCGGTACCAGTCCACCGCGGCTGACGGCAATAATGCCTTTCCATTGCTCAACCGGCAGCAGACGGCTGGCCAGTTTGCGGGCGTGAATCTGCAACATGTCCCAGGTGACGACGTATTTTTCGCTCATGTGAAGTGTCCCAGCCTGTGTAATACGGCTTAAATAATGTTCGAGGGGGAAAATGGTTGCGCGAGATTATAGAGATCTGACGCACTAAAAACCAGTGTTAAGCGGTTTGCGCAACGCTTTTTGCGTTGTTTACACTACCTGCGGCGGTGGAAAGTGGTATTCTCAACCCCATCGCGCAAGCCCGGGCTTGTTGTGTATTTTAACGCTAACCCTCGTCCTGCAACCGCTGTATGCAGGAGTCTGTAAGGAGACTTACCGTGTCTGAACTGTCTCAACTATCCCCGCAGCCGCTTTGGGATATTTTTGCCAAGATTTGCTCCATCCCGCACCCGTCCTATCACGAAGAACAGCTCGCCGAGCACATTATGGGTTGGGCAAAAGAAAAAGGCTTACACGCGGAACGTGACCAGGTTGGCAACATTCTGATTCGTAAAGGCGCGACTGCCGGTATGGAAAACCGCAAGCCGGTAGCGCTGCAGGCGCACCTCGATATGGTGCCGCAGAAAAACAACGATACCGTCCACGACTTCGCCAAAGATCCGATCCAGCCGTACATTGACGGCGAATGGGTGAAAGCGCGCGGCACCACGCTGGGCGCGGATAACGGCATCGGGATGGCGTCTGCACTGGCGGTGCTGGCCGACGACAGCGTCGCTCACGGTCCGCTGGAAGTGCTGCTGACCATGACCGAAGAGGCCGGTATGGACGGCGCGTTCGGTCTGCAGGCCAACTGGCTGCAGGCGGATATCCTGATCAATACCGACTCCGAAGAAGAAGGCGAAATCTACATGGGTTGCGCCGGCGGGATCGATTTCACCTCTAACCTGGCGCTGACTCGCGAAGCGATTCCGGCCGGGTTCCAGAGCTTTAAAGTAACCTTAAAAGGGCTGAAAGGCGGCCACTCCGGCGGTGACATTCACCTGGGTCTGGGTAACGCCAACAAGCTGCTGTCGCGCTTCCTCGCCGGCCACGCCGATGAGCTGGATTTGCGTCTGGTCGATTTCAACGGCGGTACGTTGCGCAACGCCATCCCGCGCGAAGCATACGCGACCGTCGCCGTCGCCGCGGATAAAGCCGATGCGCTGAAAGCGCTGGTGAATACTTACCAGGCGCTGCTGAAAAACGAGCTGGAGGCCAAAGAGAAGAACCTGGTAGTGCTCCTGGAAGCGGTTGATAACGACAAAGCAGCGCTGACGCAGGCTTCCCGCGACGGTTTCATCCGCCTGCTGAACGCCACGCCGAACGGGGTTATCCGCAACTCTGACGTGGCGAAAGGCGTAGTGGAAACTTCGCTGAACGTCGGCGTCGTCACCATGACCGATGACAACGTGCAGATCCACTGCCTGATCCGCTCGCTGATCGACAGCGGCAAAGACTACGTGGTCAGCATGCTGGATTCTCTGGGTAAACTGGCGGGGGCGAAAACCGAAGCCAAAGGCGCTTACCCTGGCTGGCAGCCGGACGCCAACTCGCCGGTAATGCACCTGGTGCGCGAGACTTACCAGCGTCTGTTCAACAAGACGCCGAACATCCAGATCATCCACGCCGGTCTGGAATGTGGTCTGTTCAAAAAACCGTATCCGGAGATGGACATGGTCTCCATCGGGCCAACCATTACCGGTCCGCACTCCCCGGATGAGCAGGTACATATCGAGAGCGTCGGCCAGTACTGGACGCTGCTGACCGAGCTGCTGAAAGCCATTCCGGCTAAATAAGCCCCACCACCGGCGGCAGTCTGCCGCCGGTTTTCCCCCGCATCACCTTAGCGCCACGCGTTTTTCCATCCGGTAGTTAATAAACCACTCCCCACGGGCCGCCACCCGCTGCTCCGCCACCACTTTAAATCCATGGGCCGTAAAACAGGGCTTTGCGGTAATGCTGGCGTCCACCGTCAGGATTTGCTCAGGATACTGAGCGCAGAGCGCCTCGATAAGCGTGCCGCCGATACCCTGCCGGGCGTGATCCGGCGAGACAAAGAGCAAATCGATATGCGTCCCGATGGCGGTGATAAAGCCAACCGGTTGATTGTTAACCACGGCCACCCGCCCGATTGAGTCAGCCAGCTTTTGTCGCCAGCGCATCTCATCCACCTGTGCCCAGGCCGCAATCTGCGCCGGGGTATAGTCCCGGCTCGCCGTTTCCTGCACCGCGCGCAGAAAGATCTGGCAGAGCAATGGCAAATCGCTGTCGTGGTAAGCACGAATATGCATGGTTAAATCCCTAATAAAAGCTGCCTTTCCAGCTGCGGATCGAGCAGCGTCACATGGAGCCCAACCAGACGCACGCCCCGTCCGCCGCGGCGCTCATCCCAGGCTTTGTGGGCGGTGGCAATCAGATCCTCTTTGTTCAGCCGCGGCCAGACGTGCTCCTGAGTGGTCAGCTGGAAATCATTAAATTTCAGTTTAATCCCCTGGCGGGCGATCAGCAGGTCCGGTTTAACCTTCGCCAGCCGCCGCTCCAGTTCGGGATAGAGATTTTCGATAATCGCTTCGCACGCTGACCATTCGTGGATATCTTCCGCTAACGTCCGCTCCACGCCCACCGATTTACGTTGCCGATCGTTATGGATTTCCCGCTCATCAATCCCGTGGCTGCGCTCCCACAGAATACGGCCGAATTTACCGAAGCGCTTGAGCAGCATGGCCAGATCGCTGTTCTGCACATCGCCACAGGTACGCAGGCCCATATTTTCCAGCTTCGCCGCCGACACCTTTCCGACACCGGGTATTTTCGCCAGCGGCAGCGCCCGCACAAACTCTGCCACCTGATGGGGAGCGATAACGAACTGGCCGTTGGGTTTATTCATATCGGAAGCGATTTTAGCGAGAAACTTCACCGGCGCCACGCCCGCCGAAGCGGTGAGGCGCAGCTCCCGTTCGATGGTCTGGCGGATCTCCTGAGCTATCAGGGTGGCCGACCCGTGACAATGCACGCTGTCGCTGACGTCAAGGTAGGCTTCATCCAGCGACAGCGGCTCAATGCGCGAGGTATAGCGGGAGAAAATTTCGCGGATATGATTCGAGGCTTCTTTGTAGGCATCGAAGCGGCCGGGAAGCAGCGTGAGATGCGGGCACAGCTTGAGCGCCGTTGCCGTCGGCATGGCGCTGCGCACGCCAAACTTACGCGCAGGATAGTTCGCGGTACTAATCACGCCACGCTGTACCCGACTGCCGCCTATCGCGAGGGGAATATCGCGCAACGCCGGGTTGTCGCGCATCTCCACCGCCGCAAAGAAACAGTCCATATCGACATGGATAATTTTACGCATCGTCAGACTCAATACTGTATACCCATACAGCATAGCAAAAACTGCGCGCCAGTTTGATGCTTTTTTTACTGCGGTGGTCAAAAAAACGCTGACAACATAAAAGTGCAATAAATCATGTTTACTTTCATAAAGTTAATCAACTAATCTGAAAGATACAATCATGAAGAAACGACTCACCGCCCTTTGCCTGCTGGCCGCCAGCAGCGCTTTAGCTAACCCACAGCTGATTGCCCACCGCGGCGGTACCGGCGATGCGCCGGAAAATACCCTGCCGGCCATTAAACTGGCGCTGGAGAACCACGCTGAGGCCATCTGGGTCACGGTGCAGTTAAGCCGCGACGGCGTACCGGTACTCTACCGTTCAAGCGATCTCTCCGCCCTGACCAACGCCGAGGGTAAGGTCTCCAGCTTAACCGCCGCCGAGCTGGCGAAAGTCGACGCCGGCTGGAAATGGGGGGATGACAGCCACCCGTGGCGCGGTAAGCAGGCCACGATCCCGACCCTGCAAAGCGTGCTGCAACAGTGGCCGCACACTTTTTTCTATATCGATATCAAATCTCCAGATACCGATCCGGCGGTGATGGGCGAACGCCTGCTGGCAGTGTTAAAAGCCACCGACAGCCTCGATCGCGTGCGGGTCTATTCCACCGATGACCGCTATATCGCCGCCCTGCCATCGGCTATTCCCCGCTTCGTCACCCGCAGCGAGACTCGCACTAAACTTGCGACTATTTCACTCAGCCACCAGTGTCAGCTGAGCAGCCAGCACGAGGGCGAGCAGTGGTATGGGCTGGAGCTGAAGCGCAAGGTGGAGGTGGTGGAGAAGTTTACCCTTGGCGAAGGGATCTCCCCGGCAACGCTCACCTGGGATAAAGAGGCGATGGATTGCTTCCGCTCACAGGGCAAAGCGCACATTATTTTCTTCGGCATCAACAGTGCGGAAGACTACCGCACGGCGAAGGAGCTGGGTGCCGACGGGGTGATGGTGGATTCTCCGGCACAGGCGAAAAGCTGGCAGTAAGGGAGTCAACGGCTAAAAAGGCCGCGAAAGCGGCCTCACATTGCTGGCATGCTATTGCCGGGTGGCGGCTAGCGCCTGACCCGGCCTACGGTCCCAAATCACCGCCGGGCCTGGGGCAACTGAAACTGCCGGTGCTGGCGGCCTCAACATCGCTGAGACGTTCCCGGAAGGCCGGGGCAGCCCGCATGGATGCGGGCTGAGGGCCGTGTTTTGCACGGATGCTGCCTCGGCCCGACCCGAAGCCTGAAGGGATAAGTCGAAGGCACCACGCAGTGGCGATGTTGCTGGCCGGAGCCCGGGGGTACAGGGGTGGCGGCGACTGGCCGCCCCCTGTGCGCTCCCTGCGCCATGAGTGACATAACGCAGAAGAAATATTGGGAGCGCAATCTGCCCGGAAATAACACAGAAGTGGTAGCCCTGCTAAGCGCAGCGCGAGCAGGGACATCTCCGGTTGCGCTGTTATTTCGCCGGGTGGCGGCTGCGCCTGACCCGGCCTACAAAACCGAAGCAGCAGACCCGGCAAGCGCAGCGCCACCGGGCACGGAGCCGCTTTATGCCGGGTGGCGGCTGCGCCTGACCCGGCCTACAAAACCGAAGCCGCAGGTCCGGCATGCGCAGCGCCGCCGGGCATTACAAAATACGCCGCTGCTGACGCTGCGCCTCGCGAGCGAGACGTTTCTTACGCGCGTCACACGGTTCCGGACAGTCGCAGACTTTCTCCAGCCCCAGCGACGAGATCCCGCCGCAGCTGCCCTGAATGCTCTTGCGCTTCACCAGGTAGCCCAGCGACATACCGAGGATCACCAGCGCAAAAATCACAAAGGTCGCGACAAATACCGTCAGCATCGTCAGCCTCCAAAGTCGTCGAGCATGATGTTCTCATCTTCGACGCCCAGGTCTTTGAGCATTTTTATCACCGCGGCGTTCATCACCGGCGGCCCGCACATATAGAATTCGCAGTCTTCCGGCGCCGGGTGGTCGCGCAGATAGTTTTCATACAGAACATTATGGATAAAGCCCGTATGCCCGGTCCAGTTATCTTCCGGCAGCGGATCGGAGAGCGCGACGTGGAAGGTAAAGTTTGGGTTGTCGCGCGCCAGCTGCTCGAACTCATCATCGTAGAACATCTCGCGCAGCGAACGGGCGCCGTACCAGAAGCTGATTTTGCGCGTGCTGTGCAGCCGCTTAAGCTGATCAAAGATATGCGAGCGCATCGGCGCCATGCCGGCGCCGCCGCCGATAAACACCATCTCAGCGTCGGTCTCTTTAGCAAAGAACTCGCCGAACGGCCCGGAAATCGTCACCTTATCGCCAGGCTTCAGCGACCAGATATAGGACGACATGATCCCCGGCGGCGCATCCGGGACCTTCGGCGGCGGCGTGGCGATGCGCACGTTGAGCATAATGATGCCCTTCTCTTCCGGATAGTTAGCCATCGAGTAGGCGCGCAGGGTCGGCTCTTTCACCTCAGAGACATAGCGGAACAGATTGAATTTGTCCCAGTCTGAACGATATTCATCAGGAATATCAAAGTCGGCATAGGCCACTTTATGCGACGGGCATTCGATCTGAATATAGCCGCCGGCGCGGAACGGCACCGCTTCACCATCAGGCACCCGTAATTTGAGCTCTTTAATGAAGGTGGCTTTGTTATCGTTAGAGATAACCTCGCACTCCCATTTTTTCACGCCGAAAATCTCTTCCGGCAGCTCAATTTTCATATTCTGCTTCACCGCCACCTGGCAGGCCAGGCGGCACCCTTCTTTGGCTTCGCGTTTGGTGATATGCGAAAGCTCGGTCGGCAGAATATCGCCGCCGCCTTCTTTGATGGTCACCCGACACTGGCCGCAGGAGCCGCCGCCGCCGCAGGCGGAAGAGACGAAGATACCGTTGCTGGACAGCGTGTTCAGCAGTTTGTCACCCGCCGGGGTGCGGATCTGTTTATCCGCTTCGTTATTGATCTCAATAACCACGTCGCCCGCGTTCACCAGCTTTGAGCGCGCAGCCAGGATAAGCCCCGACAGCACCAGCACAATCAGCGTGAACATCACGACGCCAAGAATAATTTCCATACTTATTCGCCCTTATAGCTGCACGCCGGAGAAGGACATAAAGCCCAGCGCCATCAACCCGGTGGTGATAAAGGTGATCCCTAACCCGCGCAGACCGGCGGGCACGTTGGCGTACTTCATTTTTTCGCGGATCCCCGCCATCGCCACGATCGCCAGCATCCAGCCAATGCCGGAGCCAAAGCCGTAAACGATGGATTCCGGGAAGTTGTAATCACGCTGCACCATGAACGACACGCCGCCGAAAATGGCGCAGTTAACGGCGATAAGCGGCAGGAAGATCCCTAACGCGTTATAGAGTGCCGGGAAGTACTTATCGAGGATCATCTCCAGGATCTGCACCAGCGCCGCAATCACCCCGATAAAGGTGATGAAGTTCAGGAAGCTGAGATCTACGCCTTCCACCAGCGCGCCGTCGCGCAGCACCAGGTTATAGACCAGGTTGTTGATTGGCACAGCAAGACCCAGCACCACCGTCACTGCGACGCCGAGGCCGAAGGCGGTGGAGACCTTTTTCGACACCGCGAGGAAGGTACACATCCCGAGGAAGAAGGCCAGCGCCATGTTCTCAACGAACACCGCGCGGACAAACAGGCTAATGTAATGAGCCATCATCGATTACTCCTTTTCCTGCTGCTCAGGCTTCCAGCTACGCAGGGCCCAGATCAGCAAACCGATAATGAAGAAGGCGCTCGGCGCCAGCAGGAACAGGCCGTTCGGCTGATACCAGCCGCCGTTCTGCACCGTCTCCAGCACCGTGATACCGAACAGCTTGCCGCTGCCGATAAGCTCGCGCAGGAAGCCGACGATTATCAGGATCGCGCCATAGCCGAGACCGTTGCCAATACCGTCCATAAAGCTGGCCAGCGGCGGCGATTTCATGGCATAAGCTTCGGCACGCCCCATCACGATACAGTTGGTGATGATAAGCCCGACGAACACCGACAGCTGCTTAGAGGTCTCATAAGCGAAAGCCCGCAACAGCTGATCCACCACGATGACCAGCGAGGCGATGATCGCCATCTGCACGATGATGCGCACGCTATTGGGAATATGGTGGCGAATCATCGAGATAAACATGCTGGAGAACGCCGTCACCAGCGTCACCGCAATGGTCATCACGAAGGCGGTTTCCAGTTTAGTGGTTACCGCCAGCGCGGAGCAGACGCCCAGCACCTGCAGGGCGATGGGGTTGTTGGCGATAAGCGGCCCCACCAGCACGCGCTTCACCTCTTTCATATCGCTCTGTTCAGCCATTATTCAGCCCTCCCTCACGCACTTTTTTCAGGAACGGACCAAAGCCCAGTTCGCCCATCCAGAAATCAAAGCTGCGCTGCACGCCGTTAGACGTTAGCGTGGCGCCGGATAAACCGTCTACCGCATGCAGGTCACCGGCGCGCGCGCCGCCTTTCACCACCCGGAGTGCCGGCATGCCGTTGTCATCCAGCACCTGCTTGCCAATAAACTGCTGGCGCCAGTTCGGGTTCTCCACTTCGCCGCCCAGCCCCGGGGTTTCCCCCTGATCGTAATAAGTAATACCTTTCACCGTGCGGCCATCGACGTCCAGCGCCACAAAGGCGTACATCATCGACCACAGGCCATTGCCGTAGATCGGCAGCACCATCTGCTCAATCTTCTGCTGCGCGTCGCGCACCAGATAAATTTCCGCCAGGTTGCTACGCCGCTTAATGCCGGCCGGATCCTGGCTGGCGTCCAGCGCGATGCTCTGCTGCGGATCCTTCAGCGCCTGGGCCTGATTAAATTTTGCCGGGTCTTTCTTCAGCAGCTCGCCGGTCGCCAGATTCACCAGTCGCGGCGAAATGCGCGCCGCGAAGGTTTCCGCTACCGCATCAGCATCCATCCCGGGCTGTATCAGGCCGGCGACGGCCAGGATATTGCGCTGCTTATCCAGCGCCCGCTGCGCCTGCTGGCGGGATTTCAGCCCCACGGCCGAGCCCGCTACCACGATGGAGCAGACCAGACAAAGCACCAGCACCACCAGCAGCGTTTTGCCGATGCTATCGTTACTTTTCTTCTCAGCCACGCGACTTCCTCCGCTTAATATTGGCCTGCACCACCAGGTAATCGAACAGCGGTGCGAAGAGGTTGGCGAAGAGGATCGCCAGCATCATCCCTTCCGGATAAGCCGGGTTCACCACGCGGATCAGCACGCACATCACGCCGATCAGCACGCCGTAACTCCATTTCCCTTTATCGGTAAACGAGGCGGATACCGGGTCCGTCGCCATAAACATCATGCCGAAGGCAAAGCCGCCGAGCACCAGATGCCAGTACCACGGCATCGAGAACATCGGGTTGGTATCGGAGCCGATAACGTTAAACAGGGTGGCGGTGGCGATCATGCCGATCATCACCCCGGCGACGATGCGCCAGGACGCGACGCGGCCAAAGAGAATGATCGCGCCGCCGATCAGGATCATCAGCGTGGAGACTTCGCCAATTGAGCCGGGAATGTTGCCGAGGAAGGCGTCCATCCAGCTCACCGGGATGCCGGTCGCGACGTTAACCAGCGCTTCACCGCCGCCGCTGGCCCACTGGGAGAGCGGCGTGGCGCCGGAGAAACCGTCCGCCGCCGTCCACACGAGATCGCCGGAAATCTGCGCCGGGTAGGCGAAGAACAGGAACGCGCGCCCCGCCAGCGCCGGGTTGAGGAAGTTGCGCCCGGTACCGCCGAAAATCTCTTTGGCGATCACCACCCCAAAGGAGATCCCCAGCGCCGCCTGCCATAGCGGCAGCGTAGGCGGCACAATCAGCGCGAAGAGAATCGAGGTAACGAAAAAGCCTTCGTTGATCTCATGTTTGCGCACAATCGCGAACAGCACTTCCCAGAAGCCGCCGACGATAAAAACGGTGATATAGATCGGCAGGAAGAAGACCGCGCCCAGGGTCATCATGCTCAGCCAGCCGGCGTCAGCGCTGAAGCTGACCCCTAACCACTGGGCGACGCTGTAATGCCAGTTGTTGGCGATCACCTGCTGCAGCTGTTCGGCGCCGTACAGTTTGTGCAGCGCCGGAATGGTCTGCAGCCCAACGTTGTACATGCCCCAGAACATCGCCGGGAATACGGCAAACCACACGAGGATCATCATCCGCTTGAGGTCGATGGCGTCGCGCACGTGCGCCGCGCCGCGGGTGACCTGCCCCGGCGTGTAGAAGATGGTCGCCGCCGCTTCATACAGCGGGTAATATTTTTCCAGCTTGCCGCCATGCGTGAAATGCGGCTCAAGTTTCTCAATCAGGTGCTTTAAGCCCATCTCTTATCCTTCCTGCTCAATCTGGGTTAACACGCTGCGCAGCGCCGGACCGTATTCATATTTGCCCGGACAAACGTAGGTGCAGAGCGCCAGATCTTCTTCATCCAGCTCCAGACAGCCCAGCGCCTGGGCGCTATCGCTATCGCCGGCCAGCAGATCGCGCAGCAATATGGTCGGCAGAATATCCAGCGGCATGACCCGCTCATAGTTGCCAATCGGCACCATCGCCCGCTCGCCGCCGTTAGTATCCGTGGAGAAATGAAAGCGCTTGCGCTTGAAGAAATGGCCTAGCGTAGTGCGGGTAATCGAGAACTTCTCTTTGCCCGGCATCACCCAGCCAAACAGCTCTTTTTCCCGACCTTCGCGAACCACGCTCACCTGCAGATGGAAACGCCCGAGGAAAGCGTGGGGGCCGTGGGCGCGGGTACCGCTAAGTACCGAGCCGGAAATGACGCGGTTTTCCCCCTCCTCCAGCTCGCCCGCCAGCAGATCGTCCAGGCTGGCGCCCAGCGTCGTTTTGACCAGCCGCGGCGACTTCACCTGCGGGCCGCCGAGCGCAATTACCCGTTCGCAGTTCAGCTCACCTTCAAGGAAAAGCTGACCGATAGCGATCGCATCCTGATAATTGAGGTGCCAGACCTGTTTATTCAGGCTTACCGGCTCCAGAAAGTGAATATGCGTTCCCGGCAGCCCCGCCGGGTGCGGCCCGGAGAACTGATTAAAACAGACCTGGCCGGCAGGATGGCCGCCCAGCTTGCCGCCGCTGGGCTGGCAGACATGCACTTTCCCGTCGGTCAGACGCGTGAGCACGGTAAGACCGGCATCGAAGGCGGCACGCTCGGCCAGAATAATCGGCTGCGGCTCCGCCGCCAGCGGATTGGTATCCATGGCGTTGACAAAAATAGCGGCGGGCACGCTGCCCGGGCGCGGCGTTTTACTGAATGGCCGGGTGCGTAGCGCCGTCCACAGGCCCGAGGCCAGCAGCTGCTGCTGTACGGTGTCGCGCGGCAGCTCAGCCAGTGCGTCCGCGGCGTAACGGGTAAAGGCCACCGCGTCATTGCCCTCGATATCAATCACCACTGACTGTAAAACGCGCCGTTCACCGCGGTGGATGGCGCTGACAACCCCGCTCGCCGGGGCGGTAAAGTAGACGCCGGGGGTCTTTTTATCTTCGAACAGGATCTGACCTTTTTTGACCCGATCGCCCTCTTTGACCGCCATAGCGGGACGCATCCCGACGTACTCTTCGCCGAGTAGCGCGACGCGCTTCACCGCTGGCGCAGGAGAGATCTGCTGTAATGGCATGCCAGCTATGGGCAAATCCAGCCCTTTCGTGATTTTAATCATATCGTTAGCAGGTATCCGTAACCTCAACCCCGACGCAGGCCGGGGCCAGCTTATTGACAGAATGGCAGAGAAGAAAGGGCGAAACGGCGCCAGTGGCGCTCATGACGGAAGAGAAGCCTCCTTTCTTACTCTGGTGATGAACCGGCGCAAGTGTAACATTTCGTGAGCGGCGGCTGTAGCGCGAGGGGCAATAAGTGCTTCTAAAATGCGAGCTATTGCGCAAAGTTCTGACTGTGTTTTCGCCGTAAGCGGGTTATAAAGTGAGGCTGAATTGTAAACGCCGCCACGTCGCCCTTGCGAAAAAATGCCGTGATGCTAATGTGAGCGCTCTAAATCCAGAAAACTCTGATTTCGGGTCTCTCTTGCCGTCCTGGCAATGTGGCTATTTTGTTTTATCAAGGAACAAGCAGTATGCGCAAAATCGCATTATTTATTGCGATGATTCTGTTGCCGTGCGTGTCATTTGCCGGGCTGCTCAGCAGCAATAGCCCGACGACGCCGGTTAGCAAAGAATACAAGCAGCAATTAATGGGTTCACCGGTTTACATTGAGATCTTTAAAGAAGAGCGCATGCTCGACCTTTACGTCAAAATGGGTGAAACCTACCAGCTCCTCGACAGCTATCGGATCTGCAACTATTCCGGTGGCCTGGGTCCGAAACAGCGTCAGGGTGATTTCAAGAGTCCGGAAGGGTTCTATAGCGTCACCCGCAGCCAGCTCAAACCCGACAGCCGCTTCTATAAAGCCATTAACATCGGCTTCCCGAACGCCTACGATCGCGCCCATGGTTATGAAGGGAAATACCTGATGATCCATGGCGACTGCGTCTCAGTCGGCTGCTACGCCATGACCGACAGCGGGATCGATGAGATCTTCCAGTTTGTGACCGGCGCCTTAGTCTTCGGCCAGCCAAGCGTGCAGGTGAGTATCTATCCGTTCCGCATGACCAACGCCAATATGGAACGCCACAAATACTCCTACTATGCGGATTTCTGGAAACAGCTTAAGCCTGGCTATGACTATTTCCAGCAGACCCACAAACCGCCGATTGTGTCAGTGACCGACGGCCGCTATGTGGTAAGCAAGCCGCTCAGCCACGAGGTTGTTCAGCCGCAGCTGGCCTCAAACTACACGCTCCCCGAGACAAAATAACGCCCACTCGCCTGGCATGATCTTGTGCCAGGTTTCATTGGCCGTCAGCGGCTGCGTGGCGATAACCGTGACCACATCGTTGGGTGTGGTCTCGCGTTGAAAGTCGATCTCCACATCCTGGTCCAGCAGTTTTGCCACGCCAAACGGCGCCCGCCGGGTGATCCAGTGCAGATTGGTCGAGCAGAACGCCATCACGTAGCGCCCGTCCGACAGCAGCATGTTGAACACCCCTTTCTCACGCAGTTCACCCGCCAGGGTGGCGATATACTTGAAAACGCCCAGCATATTGCCCGGCGTGCGCGGATAGCGCTCGGTTAAACGGTGCAGCAGCCAGCAAAACGCTTTTTCACTGTCGGTTTCACCTACCGGATGGAAATTACCGGTTTTCAGCGATTTATAGCCTTTGAGCTGCCCGTTGTGCGCATAGGTCCAGTTGCGCCCCCACAGTTCGCGGGTGAAGGGATGGGTGTTCTCCAGGGCCACCATCCCGCGATTGGCCTGACGGATATGGGCGACGACGGAACAGGACTTAATCGGGTAATCCTGGACCAGTTTCGCGATCGGCGACTGAAAGCTCGGCTGCGGATCTTTGAATGTGCGACAGCCTTTGCCTTCATAGAAGGTAATGCCCCAGCCGTCTTTATGCGGCCCCGTCCCGCCCCCGCGCTGCACCAGCCCGGTAAAGCTAAAACAGATATCTGTTGGCACATTGGCGCTCATCCCGAGCAGTTCGCACATAGATCACCTCACCCTCACAAATCACGACGGCGCCAAAGCGAGGCCGCCGTCAACAGTACACACTCGCCTGCCTGTTAGCCTTTCACCATCTCTTTTTCGATCAGCATAATCAGGATATGGATCACTTTGATGTGGATCTCCTGGATGCGGTCGGCATAGCCAAAGTGCGGCACGCGTATTTCAACATCGGCGGAACCCGCCATTTTGCCGCCGTCTTTACCGGTCAGGGTGATCACTTTCATCCCCTGCGCCCGCGCGGCTTCAATGGCCTTGATCACGTTGCCGGAGTTACCTGACGTGGAGATGCCGAGCAGCACATCGCCCGCACGGCCGACGGATTCAACATAGCGGGAGAACACATACTCATAGCCAAAATCATTGCTCACGCAGGAGAGATGGCTGACGTCGGAGATCGCGATGGCCGGGTAACCCGGGCGGTTTTCGCGATAACGACCGGTCAGC
The DNA here is from genome assembly GCF_057784655.1 of Klebsiella sp. PK18. Lineage (NCBI taxonomy): Bacteria > Pseudomonadati > Pseudomonadota > Gammaproteobacteria > Enterobacterales > Enterobacteriaceae > Klebsiella > Klebsiella sp. PK18. The sequence continues at coordinate 4,549,903 of NZ_CM173493.1, forward strand.
TCTTCCGCAAAATGCATCGCATCGCAATGGGAACCGCCGTTACCACAGGACAGCACTTTCCCACCCGCCTTAAAGCTATCCGCCAACAGAACAGCGGCACGCTGGATAGCATGGATATTGGCTTCGTCCTGCAGAAAGTTAGCCAGCGTTTCCGCGGCTTCGTTCAGTTCGTTACGAATAAGATCCTGGTACATGAGGATAATCCTTCAGTATGAGTGGAATAACCCTGGCAGTGTACCGGATAGCCGCCGAAGCGAGAAGCAGCAGGCAGTGTTATCCCCCGCCCTTTTGATTTTATGTGCCGCTTTTGCATACAACAATGTGAGCGAGGTTGTAATTATTTTGTAAACACATTGCTAAATAAAAACGCATGCACTACAACCAATACATCACAAGTGGTCAGACCTCCTACAAGCTCAGGGAGCATTTCTCTATGATGATTTTGAGTATTGTTGCAACCGTCGTTTTACTCGGTGCGCTCTTCTATCACCGGGTCAGCCTGCTGCTCAGCAGTGTGATTTTGCTCGCCTGGACCGCGGCGCTCGGCGCGGCCGGAGTGTGGAATATCTGGCTGCTGCTGCCGCTGGCCATTATTTTGTTGCCGTTCAACTTTGCCCCCATGCGTAAATCGATGATTTCCGCACCGGCATTTCGCGCTTTCCGCAAGGTGATGCCGCCGATGTCGCGTACGGAAAAAGAAGCCATCGACGCCGGCACCACCTGGTGGGAAGGCGATCTGTTCCGCGGCAACCCGGACTGGCACAAGCTGCATAACTATCCGCAGCCGCGCCTGACCGCCGAAGAGCAAGCTTTCCTCGACGGCCCGGTGGAAGAGGCCTGCCGGATGGCTAACGACTTCGCCATCACCCACGAAATGGCCGATCTGCCGCCCGAGCTGTGGGCCTATCTGAAAGAGCACCGCTTCTTCGCGATGATTATCAAGAAAGAGTATGGCGGGCTTGAGTTCTCCGCTTACGCTCAGGCACGAGTGCTACAGAAACTCTCTGGCGTCTCCGGCATCCTGGCGATCACCGTCGGCGTCCCAAACTCGCTGGGCCCGGGCGAACTGCTGCAGCATTACGGTACCGAAGAACAGAAGAATCATTATCTGCCGCGTCTGGCGCGCGGCCTGGAAATCCCCTGCTTCGCACTGACCAGTCCGGAAGCGGGCTCTGACGCCGGCGCTATTCCGGATACCGGCGTGGTGTGCATGGGCGACTGGCAGGGTCAACAGGTGCTGGGGATGCGCCTGACCTGGAACAAACGCTATATCACGCTGGCGCCAATCGCCACCGTGCTGGGGCTGGCCTTCAAACTCTCTGACCCGGACCGTTTGCTGGGCGGCGAGGAAGAGCTGGGCATCACCTGCGCGCTGATCCCCACCTCAACGCCGGGCGTGGAAATTGGCCGTCGCCACTTCCCGCTGAACGTCCCGTTCCAGAACGGCCCAACCCGCGGCAAGGATATCTTCGTGCCGATCGATTACATCATCGGCGGCCCGAGCATGGCCGGTCAGGGCTGGCGCATGCTGGTTGAATGTCTGTCCGTGGGCCGCGGTATTACCCTGCCTTCCAACGCCACCGGCGGCCTGAAATCCGTCGCTATGGCGACCGGCGCCTACGCCCACATTCGCCGTCAGTTCAAAATATCGATCGGCAAAATGGAAGGGATTGAAGAGGCGCTGGCGCGCATCGCGGGTAACGCCTATGTGATGGACGCCGCGGCATCGCTGATCACCTACGGCATTATGCTCGGCGAGAAACCGGCAGTGCTGTCCGCGATTGTGAAATATCACTGTACCCACCGCGGCCAGCGCTCCATTATCGACGCGATGGATATTACCGGCGGGAAAGGCATTATGCTGGGCGAAGGTAACTTCCTCGCCCGGGCTTACCAGGGCGCGCCGATCGCCATCACCGTTGAAGGCGCAAACATTCTGACCCGCAGCATGATGATCTTCGGTCAGGGGGCTATTCGCTGCCACCCTTACGTGCTGGAAGAGATGGCCGCCGCGCAGAATAACGACCTGAATGCCTACGATAAGCTGCTGTTCAAACACATCGGCCATGTCGGCAGTAACAAAGTCCGGAGTTTCTGGCTGGGCCTGACCGGCGGACGCACCAGCAGCGCGCCGACCCGTGACGCCACCCGTCGCTACTATCAGCAAATGAACCGTCTGAGTGCCAACCTCGCGCTGCTGTCAGACGTGTCGATGGCGGTACTGGGCGGCAGCCTCAAGCGTCGCGAACGTATCTCCGCGCGTCTGGGGGATGTGTTAAGCCAGCTGTATCTGGCCTCCGCGGTGCTGAAACGCTATGACGATGAAGGACGCAATGAAGCCGATCTGCCGCTGGTTCACTGGGGAGTGCAGGATGCGCTGCACCAGGCTGAACAGGCCATCGACGATCTGCTGAAAAACTTCCCCAACCGTCTGGTGGCAGGTGCGATGCGTGTGGCCATCTTCCCGACCGGGCGTCATCATCATGCGCCGTCGGATAAGCTGGACCATAAAGTCGCTAAAATTCTGCAGGTGCCCAGCGCCACTCGCTCCCGCATCGGTCGCGGTCAGTACCTGACGCCGAGCGAGCATAACCCGGTTGGTCTGCTGGAAGAGGCGCTGCTGGAAGTGATGGCGGCCGATCCTATCCACCAGCGGATCTGCAAAGAGTTGGGTAAAAACCTGCCGTTCACCCGTCTGGATGAGCTGGCACACAACGCGCTGGCCAAAGGATTAATAAATCAGGAAGAAGCCGCTATTCTGACCCGCGCAGAGCACAGTCGCCTGCGCAGCATCAACGTCGACGACTTTGCGCCAGAGGAGCTGGCGACAAAGCCGGTAAAGCTGCCGGAAAAAGTTCGCAAAGTTGAAGCCGCATAATAAAACAATCACCACATCACACGCCGGGCGGGGAATTTTCCCCGCCTTTTTTTCGTCCCCCCTCCTCCGTGGCTTCTGTCAGTAGCATTTTTTTAACAAAATATTCCGCTGACCGCCGCGAGGCTGATATGGTGTTACAGTTAACCTAACCCCCTCATGAGAATGGAGTTGACCATTGTGCCTGGCCTGAAAATTACGCTGTTGCAACAACCGCTGGTCTGGATGGACGGCCCTGCCAACCTGCGCCATTTTGATCGCCAACTGGAAGGGATTATTGGGCGCGATGTCATTGTTTTACCGGAGATGTTCACCACCGGCTTTGCCATGGAAGCGGCAAAACAGTCTTTACCCGAAGCCGATGTGGTGGAGTGGATGCATGCCCGGGCCGCGCAAACCCAGGCGCTGATTGCCGGCAGCGCAGCGCTGCAAACCGAACACGGCGCTGTTAACCGCTTCCTGCTGGTCGAGCCCGACGGTACGGTGCACCATTATGATAAACGGCACCTGTTCCGTATGGCCGATGAACACCATCATTATGAGGCTGGTGACCGACGCGTGGTCTTTGAATGGCGCGGATGGCGTATCCTGCCGCTGGTCTGTTACGACCTGCGCTTTCCGGTATGGTCGCGTAATCTGAACGACTATGATTTGGCGCTGTATGTTGCCAACTGGCCGGCGCCGCGCTCCCTGCACTGGCAGTCGCTGCTGGTCGCCCGCGCTATCGAGAACCAGGCCTATGTCGCCGGCTGTAACCGGGTCGGTACTGACGGTAACGGCCATCATTACCGCGGCGATAGCCGGATTATCAGTCCCCAGGGGGAGATTGTCGCCACTGCCGATCCGCATCAGGCCACCCGTCTTGATGCCGAATTGTCGCTGGCTGCCCTCCAGGAATATCGCGAAAAATTTCCCGCCTGGCGCGATGCCGATCCTTTTACCCTCGGTTAATCTCCCTCCGCTTTCTTCCTCATTCAGCAGGTAAAGAAAGCGGGATTTCGCCCGCCAGCGCACCGCAGAATATTTGCCGGGCGCCATTCATTTCTGTTCTACACTCATTAAAAGCCCCCACAACCAAATGGGCGGAGATCACCTTCAACTCACTTCTGCGTTGTAAATCATGAATTTTCTGTTGCTGGCGTGTTTTGTTAAACAACGCTGAGCGTTGGCGTAAGAATATTATGTGAGCGTAAAAGAAAATGGATAATAATAATCTGCTGTTGATTGAAAAACGGCTGGTCACCCGCTTTCTCGATATGTTTATTCGGTTCGGGCTTATTCTGGCGCTGGCCTCATTCTGTTTTACCGTCTTTTCTCCCTTTATCAATATGATGCTCTGGGCGCTGATCCTCGCCGTGGCGCTCTATCCCTTACATCAATATTTTGCCGGATTGTTAGCGGGCAAACAGGGACTGGCGTCAGTGGTGCTGGTGTTGTTAGGTATTTTACTGATCGTCATCCCCACGGTGCTGATGATCACCTCGTTGGCGGAAAGCGCCAGCGCCATGATAGACAAGATGGGCAGCCAGAGCTTTACCATTCCCCCGCCCTCCTCGCGCATTGCCGCGTTACCGATCATTGGCGAACGGCTTAGCGCCCTGTGGATGAGAGCTTCCGTCGATCTCCCGGGACTGCTCAGTAATTACCGCTCGCAAATCGGCGACATTGCCAAACAGTTTCTCAGTATTTTGGCCAGCATGGGCGGCGGGCTGATTGGCTTTATTATTTCGTTTATCGTCTCGGGAATTATGATGGCCTGGGGCGCAGCGGGCGCCATCAGCGCCCAGCGTATTGCCATCCGTATTACCGATGAAAATAAAGGCGTGACCCTCACCCGCCTGTGCACCAGCACCATCCGCGCGGTCGCCCAGGGCGTCATCGGGGTGGCATTGATCCAGGCGCTGCTGGTCGGCGTGATCATGCTGATGGCCAGCATTCCCGCCGTCGGGATCTTCTTTATTCTGGCCCTGATCCTCGGCATTGCCCAGGTGCCGGTGATCCTGGTGACGGCCCCGGCCATTGCGCTAATGTGGAGTCTCGGCACCCACAGTACCGGCATGGATATCTTCTACACCATCCTGCTGATCGTCGCCGGCATGGCCGATAACGTCCTCAAACCTCTGCTGCTGGGGCGCGGAGTCGACGCGCCAATGCCGGTAGTGCTGCTGGGCGCCCTCGGCGGAATGGCCTCTAACGGCATTCTCGGTATGTTTCTCGGCGCCACCCTGCTGGCCATCGGTTATCGGATCTTCATGACCTGGGTAAATGAAGGGCAACCCGCCCTGCCGCAGGATAAATAACCTCAAGGGAGCGTTACGCTCCCTTAATTCATTCCATAAACATTCGTACCGCGCACCAGACCAGCAGCAGCGCCAGCAGCAGATTTAACCCTCTTCCATGGCGTTCGAACACCGGCTGAAACAGATGACCGGCCAGCGCCCAGCAAAGATTGCCGGCAACGCCTATTACTGATAGCAACAGGCTTATCATCACCAGCCAGAATGGCTCGCGAGTCACTGGCAGAACAAAGGTCGACAGGGCCGTGATGCCGTACAGGATAATTTTTACATTCACAAACTGCAGCCCCAGGCTGGCCCAGAAGCTGACAGGCCGCTCCTCCTGCCCACCGCTGGCCGGGTCGCTGCGGGCAATGTGCCAGGCCAGCCACAGGATATACCCTGCGCCGACCCAGCGTAGCAGGGAGGTTATCCCCTCATCCAGGGTAACGAGAGTGAACGTCAGCCCGGCACAAATCAGCATGATGATCACAAACCCCAGGCTCATGCCGGCCAGAACCCGCATGCTCCGTCGAAAGCCGTGCGCGGTGACGCTGCTCAGCGCCAGAATATTATTCGGCCCGGGCGTCAGGGCGGTGATCAGGGTGTAAGTTAAAAAGGCGCTAATCAGGGTAGGTGTCACGTGTTTTCTCCTCTTGACTGGCAGACAGTACCCGAAGCTGATAATTTAAAAAAATGAATGTTTTTTCATTCTGAATTCGAGAATGTCGATATAAAGAGGAAATATGGATCTGCGACGCTTTATCACTTTCAAAACGGTTGTCGAAGAAGGATCCTTTCTGCGCGCCTCGCAGAAACTGTGCTGCACCCAGTCCACCGTAACCTTTCATATCCAGCAGCTTGAGCAGGAGCTTGCCATCCCGCTGTTTGAGAAAATTGGCCGGCGGATGTGTCTCACCGCCGCGGGTAAGAATGTCCTGCCGCATGTCTACGACTTGACCAAAGTAATGGCGTCGATTCGCCAGGCGGCGCGCCAGGACGATGAACCCGGCGGCGAACTTCGCGTCGCCACTGGTGAAACCCTGCTGGCGTACAAAATGCCGCCGGTGCTGCAGCGTTTTAAGCAACGCGCCCCGAAGGTCCGCCTGTCACTGCAGTCACTCAATTGCTACAACATCCGTGATGCGCTGCTCGCTGACGAAGTCGACCTGGGGGTGTTTTACCGGGTTGGCAACGATGATGCGCTCACCATGATGGAACTTGGCCCGCAGCCGCTGGCGCTGGTCGCGTCAGTCGATCAGGCGCCGGTCGACTTCCTGCGCCCGCGGCAGCATATCCCATTGAGCTTTATCATCAACGAACCCCAGTGCGTGTTCCGGCAGATTTTTGAAAGTACCCTGCGCCAGCGCGGCATTACCATGGAGAACACCATCGAACTGTGGAGTATTGAAAGCATCAAGCAGTGCGTGGCGGGCAATCTAGGGGTGAGTTTTCTGCCGCGCTTTGCGGTAGAGGAGGAACTCAAACGCGGGACGCTGGTCGAGCTGCCGTTCAGCGAGACGCCGCTGACGATCCATGCGCTCTGCGCCCATCACGCCGGGAAAGCAATCAGTCCGGCGATGCGGGTATTCATGCAGTGTATGCAGGAGGAACAAGAGGCGCGCTGAAATTCGGCGACGAAAACGACGAAAGCCTGAATCATTGCTGATTCAGGCTTTCTGAATAGTGGCGGAACGGACGGGACTCGAACCCGCGACCCCCTGCGTGACAGGCAGGTATTCTAACCGACTGAACTACCGCTCCGCGTTGTTGTTCCGTTGGGAACGAGGCGAATATTACGGATTCCCCTCTACCCCGTCAACGCTTTTTCTACCGTTTTGAATCGTTTGCTGCAAAAATCGCCCAACCGCCTACTTTTAATCCATTTTAGTGGTTATCAGGCACGCCACAGGCAGCTTCCGCCTTTCTTTTGTACCAGATCGAGGCGGGATTCATGGTTCACCAGTTCTTCATCAGAGGCATAAACTACCCGTAACTGGCTGGCGGCGCGGACGACGCGCTGAATGCCCATCTCTCCCGCCTGCTGCTGGCTTTCGCCTTCCATAGAGAACGCCATCGAAGTCTGGCCGCCGGTCATCATCAAATAGACATCGGCAAGGATCTGGGCATCGAGTAATGCCCCGTGCAGCGTACGCTTGCTGTTATCTATTTCGTAGCGCGAACATAACGCATCCAGGCTGTTGCGCTTGCCGGGGAACATTTTCCGCGCCAGCGCCAGGCTGTCGGTGATTTTACAAAAGGTCTCGGTTTTCCCGATGCCGCGGTTCAGCTTCCCGAACTCATAATCCATAAAGCCGATATCGAACGAGGCGTTATGGATCACCAGCTCCGCGCCGCGGATGTAATCCATAAACTCATCAGCCACATCGGCAAAGGTGGGTTTGTCCAGCAGGAACTCATCGGCGATCCCGTGCACGCCGAATGCTTCAGGATCCACCAGCCGATCGGGCTTCAGATAGACATGGAAATTGTTACCGGTCAGGCGGCGGTTGATCACCTCCACCGCGCCAATCTCAATGATCTTGTGTCCTTCGTAGTGCGCCCCGATCTGGTTCATACCGGTGGTTTCGGTATCGAGAACAATCTGGCGCGTAATTGCAGTGCTCATAGCGGTCATTTATGTCAGACTTATCGTTTACAAATCGATTTCAATTACAGGAAGTCTACCAGAGATGCTCAAACAGGTAGAAATTTTCACCGACGGCTCTTGCCTGGGAAATCCAGGACCCGGCGGTTACGGCGCCATCATGCGCTACCGCCAGCACGAAAAAACCTTTAGCGCCGGCTACCGTCTGACCACCAATAACCGCATGGAACTGATGGCGGCAATCGTCGCTCTCGAGGCGTTAAAAGAGCATTGTGAGGTGGTGCTCAGCACCGACAGCCAGTATGTCCGCCAGGGGATCACCCAGTGGATCCACAACTGGAAAAAGCGCGGCTGGAAAACGGCAGAGAAAAAACCGGTAAAGAATGTCGACCTCTGGCAGCGGCTGGATGCTGCGCTTGGCCAGCATAAGATCAAATGGGAGTGGGTGAAGGGCCACGCCGGCCATCCAGAAAACGAACGCTGCGACGAGCTGGCCCGCGCGGCGGCCTCCCATCCCACTCAGGACGACATCGGCTACCAGCCGGAGAGCTAATTCTGCCCCTTGCGCCACTGCCGGGTGGCGCCGACTGCCGGCCGCAGCTGGGTTTTCGCTTTACCGGATTTCATCGGATTGAGCGTCAGCGGAATGGTCCGTTTACGGGCGACAATCAATTGCAAACAGCCCAGCGCTGGCAGATGGGTGCTCAGCAGTTTGCCGCCGTGGCGCGACCAGGGTAAAACCTGATAACGCCCATAGTGCAGCACTTCAAAGTTGAGTAGCGACAGCCAGTCCAGCTGGCGCATCAGCGTAAACATACGGCTATTATAAGGCGTACCGTTGCGCAGGAGCGGCACCAGCTTACGCAACCCCATCAGGCTGACCGGATTAAACCCGGTCAGGATCATCCAGCCATCATCGATCAGTACACGATCGGCTTCCCGCAGCAGACGATGCGGATCGCTACACCACGGCAGGGTGTGCGCCAGCAGGCAGGCGTCGACGGACTTTTCGGCAAAGGGTAAATGCAGCGGATCGGCCCGAACCTGCATCGGATTTCCTGCCAGCGAGACATTGACCTGGTGCGAGATGGCGCAAGCTTCAGTATTGATTTCCGCGCTCAGATTGCCAATCTTAAGCAGATGAAAGCCATATAATTTAGCCAGCCACGGTTTCATCTGCTGCTCCAGCGTTTCGCGATAGTATTCGCCCCACGGCATACTGGACCAATGCTCAGGCGCTGTCACTGTGTGAGGTATCCTTGCCGGCTTCATTGCCACCTTCCGCTACGCTTTAGAGGTAATTTATGAATCTTATCAGTATTCCCGCGTTTCAGGACAACTACATCTGGGTTCTCAGTGAGAATAACGGCCGCTGCATCATCGTTGACCCAGGCGAAGCCGCGCCGGTTCTGGCGGCCATTGAGGAAAACCAATGGCAGCCCGAAGCCATTTTACTAACCCATCACCATCAGGATCACGTCGGCGGCGTAAAACAATTACGTGAAAAATTCCCTTCTATAGTGGTTTACGGGCCGGCGGAAACCCAGGATAAGGGAGTCACTCAGGTGGTAGGCGATGGCGATCGGCTGTCAATTCTCGGGCACGATTTTTCCATTTTCTCTACGCCAGGTCACACATTAGGACATATCTGTTACTACAGCGAACCTTATCTGTTCTGTGGCGACACAATGTTCTCCGGCGGCTGCGGAAGGCTCTTCGAAGGTACTGCAGAGCAGATGTATCAATCATTTATGAAAATTAACGCCCTTCCTGAAGAAACCCTCATATGTTGCGCACATGAATATACGTTAGCGAATATGAAGTTTGCATTGAGTATCCTGCCAGATGATAGGGACATAAACGATTACTATCATAAAGTTAATGAGTTACGTGCAAAAAAACAAAAAACACTACCCGTAACTCTGAAAAATGAGCGTCGTATAAATTTATTTTTACGCGTAAATGATATTGATTTAATTGATAAAATTAACCAAGAAACAAATTTGCAACACTCTGTGGCGCGATTTGCATGGTTAAGGTCAAAGAAAGACGACTTCTGATATTTAATTCTTGTCATCGGCCAACTTCGCCGTTATCCTTGGTCGTCTTTTAAGCAACTATTGACACACACATGAAGGCACGAGCGATATTACTCGCCTCTGTCCTGCTGGTGGGGTGCCAGGCGTCTAAGCACGATGGCACCGTCGAACAGCGAGCACAGAGCCTTTCTGCGGCTGGTCAAGGGGAAGCAGGTAAGTTCACAAGTCAAGCGCGCTGGTTAGATGATGGAACCTTCTACGCGCAAGACCAGGATCTGTGGACTTCCATAGGCGACGAGCTAAAGATGGGAATACCGGATAATCCCCGGATTCGCGAACAGAAACAGAAGTACTTAAGAAATAAGAGCTATCTCCACGATGTAACTTTACGGGCAGAGCCGTATATGTACTGGATAGCCGGGCAGGTTAAGAAACGTAACATGCCAATGGAACTGGTATTACTACCCATAGTGGAGAGCGCTTTTGACCCACACGCGACGTCTGGCGCCAATGCCGCAGGCATTTGGCAGATCATTCCGAGCACAGGGCGCAATTATGGTTTAAAACAGACCCGCAGTTACGATGCGCGTCGTGACGTCGTCGCATCTACTACCGCGGCGCTGGACATGATGCAACGTCTGAACAAAATGTTCGACGGCGACTGGTTATTAACGGTCGCAGCCTATAACAGCGGCGAAGGTCGGGTCATGAAAGCAGTAAAAGCGAACCGTTCGCGTGGTAAACCCACCGATTTCTGGTCGCTGTCTCTGCCGCATGAAACGAAAATCTACGTACCGAAAATGCTGGCGTTGAGCGACATTCTCAAAAACAGCAAGCGTTACGGCGTAAAGCTGCCTACGGCCGATGAAAGCCGTGCGCTGGCGCGCGTTCGCCTCGACAGCCCGGTTGATATTTCTCAGCTCGCGGACATGGCAGGAATGCCGGTCAGCAAACTGAAAACCTTCAACGCTGGCGTAAAGGGGTCAACGCTGGGCGCGAGTGGGCCAAAGTACGTCATGGTGCCGCAGAAGCACGCCGCTCAGCTGCGTGAATCGCTGGCCTCTGGCGACATTGCCGCCGTGCAGCCAACGCAGCTCGCGGACAATACGCCGCTGACCAGCCGTAGCTATAAGGTACGCTCTGGCGACACGATTTCCGGGATTGCTTCGCGTCTCGGCGTCACGACCCGGGATTTGCAGCAGTGGAACAATCTGCGCGGTTCAGGGTTAAAAGTCGGGCAGAGTCTGGTTGTCGGCGCAGGTAGCAGCGCACAGCGCCTGGCGAACAACAGCGATAGCATCACCTATCGTGTTCGCAAAGGTGATTCGCTGTCGAGCATCGCCAAGCGTCACGGTGTTAATATTCGCGACGTGATGCGCTGGAACAGCGATACCGACAATCTGCGGCCTGGCGATCAGCTAACGCTGTTTGTGAAAAACAGCGATCGACCAGAGTCCTGATACGTCAGGGTTCGATAAAAAGGCACCGACTTCCCCCGGTGCCTTTTTTGTTGCCCGTATTAAACCGCTTTATGCGCTTCGAACAGGATGGTATCGCTGGTAAACGACCCGTCCTGCTGTAATTCGAAGTAGGCTTTGACCTCCGCCGAAGCGCTCTGCTGATATAAGCGAATCGCTTCTACCAGCGCCTCTGGGGTGCGCATCCGCGCCACCCATGAGCTGAACTCCAGCGGCAGGCGATCGGTCGATAAATGATTAATCACCAGGCCTGCGTCATTGGCCAGCGCCAGCCACTCGCCGCTGGAATAATTACGCACGTGCGAGGTATCGCGCAGCGCTTCCACGGTCTGCAACCAGACATCACGCACCGGATGACCCGGCGACATCACGTCCATTATGATCATCACCCCGCCCGGCTTGAGAACACGTTTCACCTCACGCAGCGCCTGGCCGACATCATGCCAGTGGTGCGCGGAGTAGCGGCTAATCACCACATCAAAGCTGGCATCAGCGAACGGCAGCGTTTCAGCATATCCCTGCTGGGTCACGATATTGCTAAAGCCTTTCTCTTTTGCCGCCGCGGTAACCACTTCCAGCATCTGGCTTGATAAATCATAGGCGGTCACCTCGGCAACCTGTCCCGCCGCGGTAAAGCTGGCGTGCCCTGCCCCGCAGCCCATATCCAGCACTTTCGCCTGAGGGAAATCGGCCAGCCGTTCAGCCAGCCGCTGCAGATCGCGCCCGGAGGCGTGCACGGCGCTGGTCAAATAGGCGCTGGCCTGGGAGCCGAACTGCTTTTCGACGTTGTCATGGTGAGAGCGTGTTGTCATTGTGTTGTCCTTCGGTTGTGTGAGTAATTTAGGGCAGCATCGTGCTGAACGCAGACCTGCCCGATGGCAGGCCTGACATACCTTAAATTAATCAGGCTTGCCGGGACTGAATTCGACTAGTAGCGGGTTGTGATCGGAGGCGCGGGTCACCAGCACGGAAGCATCGTGCACGCTTAACCCACGATAGAACACAAAATCGAGCGGACGACCAAACGCACGGCGGCGCTGATCGTCAGAGAAACGAACTTCGCGTAACGACATCTCACGCGCAAAGCGGTACAGCGCGTTCATTCGCGGCCGGCTCCAGGCATTGAAGTCCCCGGCCATGATCACCGGCCCGCTGTGATGGGCGATCTGATCGCCGATCGGCAGCAACTGCTTGCTGTAGACATCGACGCCAAGGCTAAAGTTGACCGCATGGATGTTGACCACCATCAGCAGCCGCGCATCGGGCAGCGGATAAACGGTCACTAACGCCGATTTCGGCAATCGCAAAATAGGCTCGCGCTCGCGCAGCGGACAGCAATAGATGGGGTGAGCGGAGGCCAGCGTCATCACGCCGGAAGGATGCTGCGGCAATACCAGCGCCGGCACCTGATCGGCGGCCAGATAGTTTGAAGTCGCGAACCTGACCAGTTCTGGGGTAGTTTGCGCCTCCTGCAACAGGACCAAATGCGCATCTTTGCCGAAATTTTTGAGGACCGACTGCCACTCTGCGCGCTGCTGCTTGAAGATATTCCATACCAGCACGCGGATCTTTTCATCGCTGCTTAACGGCGTGCCGGCAGGATAAACCGGACTGACGCCCGCAAACGCCCCCGGAGGCAATATCCTCTCCGCAGGTTGTCCGGCGACGTAGCGCATGGCATAGGTATTCTTTCGCAATTTGGGCATCAATCCTCAATAACAGAAACCAGCCCAACAACGACTGGTTCTTCTGTTATAGGGATTTTCCCATCCACTTTCAATGCAATTTGCGATAAACCCTAGCCTTCGAGAGAAACCGCTGTCGAACGACGCGGCGATTTATCTAAACGACCGCTCAGCATCACCAACAGCAGGGCGACCAGCACAATCACCGCACCAATCCAAGGCGTCTGCGCCAGACCATACCGTTCAACTGTCTGCCCACCGACGATGGACCCCAGCGCAATACCAATATTGAAGGCGGCAATATTGAGACCGGAAGCGACGTCGACGGCGCCAGGCGTATACTGTTCGGCTTTTTGCACCACGTATACCTGCAGACCCGGCACGTTGCCGAAGGCGAAAATACCCATTACCAGCACCGTTGCCAGCGCAGCATAGTGGATGCTGGCGGTCAACTGGAAGACCAGCAGCAGCACAACCAGCGCGGCGAAGATAAACTTCAGCGCGGAGACGGCGCCATGCTTATCGGCCAGTTTGCCTCCCCACACATTGCCAATAGCGACCGAGACACCGTAGCCCAACAGGATCCAGCTAACCGCAGACGGACTGAAACCGGCCAGCTCCTGCATCATCGGAGCAAGAAAAGTAAAGGCGGTAAATACGCCGCCATAGCCCAGCGCGGTAATGGCGTAGATCATCAGCAGGCGAGGATGAGTTAAGACTTTCATCTGATCGCGCAGGCTGGCGCTGGCGCGGCCCGGAATATTATTCGGCACCAGAAGCAGACTGCTGATAAGCGCAATCACGCCCAGAATCGATACCGCGAGGAACGTTTCCCGCCAGCCAAAATGCTGACCGATGAAAGTCCCGAACGGCACCCCGGTGACCAGCGCGACCGTCAGGCCGCCGAACATAATAGCGATAGCTGAGGCGGCTTTCTCTTTTGCCACCAGGCTGGTGGCGATTGTCGAGCCAATAGAGAAGAACACGCCGTGTGCCAGACCGGTCAGCAATCGCGCCAGGATCAGCGTTTCATAGCCCGGGGCCTGCCAGGCCAGCACATTACCCGCCGTAAACAGGACCATCAACGCCAGCAGCAGCTGTTTACGCGGCATACGCCCCGTTAACGCCGTCAGCACCGGAGCGCCAATCGCCACGCCCAGCGCGTAGATAGAGACCAGCAGTCCCGCCGAAGGCAGAGAGATAGAGAGTTGTTGCGCGATAGTCGGGACCAGGCCGACAATCACAAATTCAGTGGTGCCAATCGCGAAGGCACCGATAGTTAAGGCAAATAGCGCCAGTGGCATAATTTACTCCGTAGCATCAGGATTAAGATGACACGTAGTATGAAGGGTTGTATAAATAACAAAAACTATCAAAGTATCAATAGAATTTTGCTACAGGTGCAATAATGAGAGCCACATCAGAGGAGATCGCCATCTTTGTGGCGGTGGTGGAAAGCGGAAGTTTCAGCCGGGCGGCCGAGCAGCTCGGACAGGCCAACTCTGCCGTCAGCCGGGCGGTCAAGAAGCTGGAATCAAAGCTAGGCGTAAGCCTGCTCAATCGGACCACCCGCCAGCTCAGTCTGACGGAGGAAGGCGAGCGCTATTTTCGCCGGATGCAGGTGGTCTTGCAGGAAATGGCGGCAGCAGAGAATGACCTGCTGGAAACGCGCACAACGCCGCGGGGCCTGCTGCGGGTGGATGCCGCGACGCCGGTGATGCTGCATTTTCTCATGCCGCTGGTGAAGCCATTTCGCGAGCGCTACCCGGAAATGACGCTGTCGCTCGTCTCTTCAGAGACGTTTATTAACCTGATTGAACGAAAAGTGGATGTGGCCATTCGGGCCGGGACCTTAACGGATTCCAGCCTGCGCGCCCGACCGCTATTTACCAGCTATCGTAAGATCGTCGCCTCGCCAGACTATGTCGCGCGCTACGGTATGCCGCAGCATCCGTCAGATCTGAAACAGCATCACTGCCTCGGGTTCACCGAGCCGGTATCGCTGAATACCTGGCCGGTCTCCTGTTGCGATGGTCAGCTGTTAGAGATCGAATCGGCGGTGTCCTCCAATAGCGGCGAAACGCTCAAGCAGCTGTGCCTGACCGGTAACGGCATAGCCTGTTTGTCGGATTATATGGTGGATAAAGAGATTGGCCGTGGGGAGTTTGTGGAGTTACTTGCCGACAAACGCTTGCCGGTGGAGATGCCATTCAGTGCGGTGTACTACAGCGACCGGGCGGTCAGCACGCGCATCAGGGCATTTATTGACTTTCTAAGTGAGCACGTCAAACAGCTCCCGAAGGAGCTGTCGTAATATCGTCTCAGACGGCAGTGCGAACGGCATGCCGAAAGCGGGAGATTAATCCCACTGTGGAGCCAGACCTTCCGGACTCACCAGACGATCGTTGCAGTCGAGTGCGGCGATCGCTTTACGATCTTCATCATCCAGCTGCAGATCCTGCGCTTTCAGGTTGCTGGCCAGGTTGTCACGTTTGGTGGACGATGGGATAACCGCATAGCCTTCGCCCATCGCCCATGCCAGGATAACCTGCGCTGGGGTCGCACCATGTTTCGCCGCGATGCGGGCAATCACTTCATCTTTCAGTGCATTACCGTAGGCCAGCGTCATGTAAGAGGTGATATGGATGCCGTGCTCACGCGCCCAATCGACCACTTTACGGTTTTGCAGATACGGCGAGAGCTCAATCTGGTTAGTCGCGATATTCTCAGCGCCAACGGCGGCAATCGCGCGCTCCATCAGTGGAATAGTGAAGTTGGAGATACCGATCTGACGGGTCAGCCCCAGCTTCTTCGCTTCCATCAGGGCTGCCATAAACTCTTCAACAGCTACCGCATCGTTCGGTGACGGCCAGTGGATCAGCGTGAGATCAACATAGTCAGTGCGCAGCTTCTGCAGGCTCTCTTTCAGGCTGGCGATGAGTTTGTCTTTGCTCAGGTTTTCGATCCAGATTTTGGTCGTGATGAACAGCTCATCACGCGGCACGCCGCTTTCGGCGATGGCCTGACCCACCGCGGCTTCGTTGTCATAGATTTGCGCGGTGTCGATAGCACGATAGCCCAGCTCCAGCGCGGTTTTTACGGATGCGATAACAACATCATCTTTCAGACGGAAGGTGCCAAGACCAAATGCAGGGATTGCCATGATTTTCCTCGTTATTTCTTCATTTCGGTTAACGGATGAAATTATGGCTGATGGTGTGGAGGAGAAAAAGAGCGATTAATGCAGAGGATTTTTGCTGAATTAGCAATAATAGAGAACAGATCAAACAAAAAAGCCCTGAGCAAATGCTCAGGGCTCTTAATAAGTGGCGGAACGGACGGGACTCGAACCCGCGACCCCCTGCGTGACAGGCAGGTATTCTAACCGACTGAACTACCGCTCCACCGAATTTCTTCGCTTTATTACCACCGGTTGTCACCCCGGCTTACTGCAATTTGATGCCTGGCAGTTCCCTACTCTCACATGGGGAGACCCCACACTACCATCGGCGCTACGGCGTTTCACTTCTGAGTTCGGCATGGGGTCAGGTGGGACCACCGCGCTAGTGCCGCCAGGCAAATTCTTTGTGCTCGTCCTGTGTCTTTTGCGCTCATACTGCGTTGGCTGCTCTCGCGAATGTCAGTCACATACTTATGTATGCTCCTTCCATCGCCTCGTTTGCCGCCTTGTCTCAGCGCAAAATCCTTCGGACTCTGAATCAGAGCTGAAAATCTTCTCTCAAATCCGCCAAAACAGCTTCGGCGTTGTAAGGTTAAGCCTCACGGTTCATTAGTACCGGTTAGCTCAACGCATCGCTGCGCTTACACACCCGGCCTATCAACGTCGTCGTCTTCAACGTTCCTTCAGGAGACTTAAAGTCTCAGGGAGAACTCATCTCGGGGCAAGTTTCGTGCTTAGATGCTTTCAGCACTTATCTCTTCCGCATTTAGCTACCGGGCAGTGCCATTGGCATGACAACCCGAACACCAGTGATGCGTCCACTCCGGTCCTCTCGTACTAGGAGCAGCCCCCCTCAATTCTCCAGCGCCCACGGCAGATAGGGACCGAACTGTCTCACGACGTTCTAAACCCAGCTCGCGTACCACTTTAAATGGCGAACAGCCATACCCTTGGGACCTACTTCAGCCCCAGGATGTGATGAGCCGACATCGAGGTGCCAAACACCGCCGTCGATATGAACTCTTGGGCGGTATCAGCCTGTTATCCCCGGAGTACCTTTTATCCGTTGAGCGATGGCCCTTCCATTCAGAACCACCGGATCACTATGACCTGCTTTCGCACCTGCTCGCGCCGTCACGCTCGCAGTCAAGCTAGCTTATGCCATTGCACTAACCTCCTGATGTCCGACCAGGATTAGCTAACCTTCGTGCTCCTCCGTTACTCTTTGGGAGGAGACCGCCCCAGTCAAACTACCCACCAGACACTGTCCGCAACCCCGGTCAGGGGCCTACGTTAGAACATCAAACATTAAAGGGTGGTATTTCAAGGTTGGCTCCACGCAGACTGGCGTCCACGCTTCAAAGCCTCCCACCTATCCTACACATCAAGGCTCAATGTTCAGTGTCAAGCTATAGTAAAGGTTCACGGGGTCTTTCCGTCTTGCCGCGGGTACACTGCATCTTCACAGCGAGTTCAATTTCACTGAGTCTCGGGTGGAGACAGCCTGGCCATCATTACGCCATTCGTGCAGGTCGGAACTTACCCGACAAGGAATTTCGCTACCTTAGGACCGTTATAGTTACGGCCGCCGTTTACCGGGGCTTCGATCAAGAGCTTCTCCTTACGGATAACCCCATCAATTAACCTTCCGGCACCGGGCAGGCGTCACACCGTATACGTCCACTTTCGTGTTTGCACAGTGCTGTGTTTTTAATAAACAGTTGCAGCCAGCTGGTATCTTCGACTGGTCTCAGCTCCATCCGCAGGGACTTCACCTACACACCAGCGTGCCTTCTCCCGAAGTTACGGCACCATTTTGCCTAGTTCCTTCACCCGAGTTCTCTCAAGCGCCTTGGTATTCTCTACCTGACCACCTGTGTCGGTTTGGGGTACGATTTAATGTTACCTGATGCTTAGAGGCTTTTCCTGGAAGCAGGGCATTTGTTACTTCAGCACCGTAGTGCCTCGTCATCACACCTCAGCGTTAAAAGGTACCGGATTTACCTGGAACCTCCGCCTACATGCTTAAACCGGGACAACCGTCGCCCGGCTAACATAGCCTTCTCCGTCCCCCCTTCGCAGTAACACCAAGTACAGGAATATTAACCTGTTTCCCATCGACTACGCCTTTCGGCCTCGCCTTAGGGGTCGACTCACCCTGCCCCGATTAACGTTGGACAGGAACCCTTGGTCTTCCGGCGAGCGGGCTTTTCACCCGCTTTATCGTTACTTATGTCAGCATTCGCACTTCTGATACCTCCAGCAACCCTCACAGGCCACCTTCGCAGGCTTACAGAACGCTCCCCTACCCAACAACACATAGTGTCGCTGCCGCAGCTTCGGTGCATGGTTTAGCCCCGTTACATCTTCCGCGCAGGCCGACTCGACCAGTGAGCTATTACGCTTTCTTTAAATGATGGCTGCTTCTAAGCCAACATCCTGGCTGTCTGTGCCTTCCCACATCGTTTCCCACTTAACCATGACTTTGGGACCTTAGCTGGCGGTCTGGGTTGTTTCCCTCTTCACGACGGACGTTAGCACCCGCCGTGTGTCTCCCGTGATAACATTCTTCGGTATTCGTAGTTTGCATCGGGTTGGTAAGTCGGGATGACCCCCTAGCCGAAACAGTGCTCTACCCCCGAAGATGAATTCACGAGGCGCTACCTAAATAGCTTTCGGGGAGAACCAGCTATCTCCCGGTTTGATTGGCCTTTCACCCCCAGCCACAAGTCATCCGCTAATTTTTCAACATTAGTCGGTTCGGTCCTCCAGTTAGTGTTACCCAACCTTCAACCTGCCCATGGCTAGATCACCGGGTTTCGGGTCTATACCCTGCAACTTAACGCCCAGTTAAGACTCGGTTTCCCTGCGGCTCCCCTATACGGTTAACCTTGCTACAGAATATAAGTCGCTGACCCATTATACAAAAGGTACGCAGTCACACCCGAAGGTGCTCCCACTGCTTGTACGTACACGGTTTCAGGTTCTTTTTCACTCCCCTCGCCGGGGTTCTTTTCGCCTTTCCCTCACGGTACTGGTTCACTATCGGTCAGTCAGGAGTATTTAGCCTTGGAGGATGGTCCCCCCATATTCAGACAGGATACCACGTGTCCCGCCCTACTCTTCGAGTTCACAACCTGTGCATTTTGGTGTACGGGACTATCACCCTGTACCGTCGGACTTTCCAGACCGTTCCACTAACACACAAGCTGATTCAGACTCTGGGCTGCTCCCCGTTCGCTCGCCGCTACTGGGGGAATCTCGGTTGATTTCTTTTCCTCGGGGTACTTAGATGTTTCAGTTCCCCCGGTTCGCCTCGTTAACCTATGTATTCAGTTAACGATAGTGTGACGAATCACACTGGGTTTCCCCATTCGGACATCGCCGGCTGTAACGGTTCATATCACCTTACCGACGCTTTTCGCAGATTAGCACGTCCTTCATCGCCTCTGACTGCCAGGGCATCCACCGTGTACGCTTAGTCGCTTAACCTCACAACCCGAAGATGTTTCACTTCTGATTGCGAAAATTTGAGAGACTCGAACACACATTAACTGTGTGTCGTTTCAATTTTCAGCTTGATCCAGATTTTTAAAGAGCAAAACTTCGCAGTGCACCTTTTCAGGTTCACTCTGAAGTTTTCTTGTGTTTACAGTAAAGATGGTGGAGCTATGCGGGATCGAACCGCAGACCTCCTGCGTGCAAAGCAGGCGCTCTCCCAGCTGAGCTATAGCCCCATCGAATGAATCTCTTTTAACCTTAATTCGTTTTCGGGCGCGGCGTGGTGAAGCGAAGCATACTGAAGTATGCGAGCTTTGCCACAACAAAGCACGAGAGCGAATTTGGTAGGCCTGAGTGGACTTGAACCACCGACCTCACCCTTATCAGGGGTGCGCTCTAACCACCTGAGCTACAAGCCTGCAGAGATTACTTACTGCTCTATTTTCATCAGACAATCTGTGTGAGCACTACAAAGGCAGGTTCTTTAAGGTAAGGAGGTGATCCAACCGCAGGTTCCCCTACGGTTACCTTGTTACGACTTCACCCCAGTCATGAATCACAAAGTGGTAAGCGCCCTCCCGAAGGTTAAGCTACCTACTTCTTTTGCAACCCACTCCCATGGTGTGACGGGCGGTGTGTACAAGGCCCGGGAACGTATTCACCGTAGCATTCTGATCTACGATTACTAGCGATTCCGACTTCATGGAGTCGAGTTGCAGACTCCAATCCGGACTACGACATACTTTATGAGGTCCGCTTGCTCTCGCGAGGTCGCTTCTCTTTGTATATGCCATTGTAGCACGTGTGTAGCCCTGGTCGTAAGGGCCATGATGACTTGACGTCATCCCCACCTTCCTCCAGTTTATCACTGGCAGTCTCCTTTGAGTTCCCGGCCGGACCGCTGGCAACAAAGGATAAGGGTTGCGCTCGTTGCGGGACTTAACCCAACATTTCACAACACGAGCTGACGACAGCCATGCAGCACCTGTCTCACAGTTCCCGAAGGCACCAATCCATCTCTGGAAAGTTCTGTGGATGTCAAGACCAGGTAAGGTTCTTCGCGTTGCATCGAATTAAACCACATGCTCCACCGCTTGTGCGGGCCCCCGTCAATTCATTTGAGTTTTAACCTTGCGGCCGTACTCCCCAGGCGGTCGATTTAACGCGTTAGCTCCGGAAGCCACGCCTCAAGGGCACAACCTCCAAATCGACATCGTTTACAGCGTGGACTACCAGGGTATCTAATCCTGTTTGCTCCCCACGCTTTCGCACCTGAGCGTCAGTCTTTGTCCAGGGGGCCGCCTTCGCCACCGGTATTCCTCCAGATCTCTACGCATTTCACCGCTACACCTGGAATTCTACCCCCCTCTACAAGACTCTAGCCTGCCAGTTTCGAATGCAGTTCCCAGGTTGAGCCCGGGGATTTCACATCCGACTTGACAGACCGCCTGCGTGCGCTTTACGCCCAGTAATTCCGATTAACGCTTGCACCCTCCGTATTACCGCGGCTGCTGGCACGGAGTTAGCCGGTGCTTCTTCTGCGGGTAACGTCAATCGGTGAGGTTATTAACCTCACCGCCTTCCTCCCCGCTGAAAGTGCTTTACAACCCGAAGGCCTTCTTCACACACGCGGCATGGCTGCATCAGGCTTGCGCCCATTGTGCAATATTCCCCACTGCTGCCTCCCGTAGGAGTCTGGACCGTGTCTCAGTTCCAGTGTGGCTGGTCATCCTCTCAGACCAGCTAGGGATCGTCGCCTAGGTGAGCCGTTACCCCACCTACCAGCTAATCCCATCTGGGCACATCTGATGGCATGAGGCCCGAAGGTCCCCCACTTTGGTCTTGCGACGTTATGCGGTATTAGCTACCGTTTCCAGTAGTTATCCCCCTCCATCAGGCAGTTTCCCAGACATTACTCACCCGTCCGCCGCTCGTCACCCGAGAGCAAGCTCTCTGTGCTACCGCTCGACTTGCATGTGTTAGGCCTGCCGCCAGCGTTCAATCTGAGCCATGATCAAACTCTTCAATTTAAGTTTGATGCTCGTGAATTAAACTTCGTAATGAATTACGCATGTTCACTCAGAGACTTGGTATTCATTTTTCGTCCGAGGACGTTAAGAATCCATGTCACTTTGAGTGCCCACACAGATTGTCTGATAAATTGTTAAAGAGCAGTTGCGACGCGCTTTAGCGCTCTGTCGCGAGGTGGCGTATATTACGCTTTCCTCTTTCAGAGTCAACCCTGAATTTCAGGATTTTTCTCTTCAACCGAACCGGCTGTTTGTGTGAAGTGATTCACATCCGCCGTGTCGATGGAGGCGCATTATAGGGAGCTCTCCGGGAATGACAAGCGGAAAAATACAATTTTATTTCAACCGCTCATCTTTTAAACGCAACGCTTATTTTTGCTGCTTTTTAATCGCCGCAGGCAGCTCTGCCAGGCTATTTAGCACCCAGTCAGCCGCTTTTTCCGCTTCTTCAGTCAGGGGCTTACCGGTACGCACCAGCACTTTAGTACCGACATCTGCCGCCGCAGCAGCCTGCATATCTTCCAGTTTGTCCCCTACCATATAGGAAGAAGCCATATCGATATGCAGATAATCGCGGGCGGAGATCAGCATCCCCGGATGCGGTTTACGACAATCACAAGTCTGACGGTACTCCTCCACCGCACCCTGCGGGTGATGCGGGCAATAGTAGATACCGTCCAGGTCGACGCCACGATCGGCCAGAGACCAGTCCATCCATTCGGTCAGCGTTTCAAACTGGGCTTCGGTAAATTTACCGCGTGCAATACCGGACTGGTTAGTGACCAGCACCAGCGCATAGCCCATCTCTTTTAGTTCGCGCATCGCGTCAATGACGCCATCGATAAATTCAAAATTGTCGATTTCGTGGACGTAGCCATGATCGACATTAATAGTGCCGTCACGGTCGAGAAAAATTGCGGGTACTGACTTTGCCACCGGTTTGCTCCTGAAAAAGGCTAGTGCCGTTAGTATCGCATGTTTCAGCATGCAAGAAAGTGCTCATTATAAAGAGTCAGATTGATTTAGACGTCTGGATGCCTTAACATCCATTTCATTGCCAGGCATCGCCTGGATACGGCAGAAGAAAATGCCACGGCAAACGGCTAAACGATAATAAATAACTGATGATTAAACTTTCCAATATCACCAAAGTGTTCCAGCAGGGGAATCGCAGCATTCAGGCGCTGAATAACGTCAGCCTGCATGTCCCTGCCGGACAAATTTATGGCGTCATCGGTGCCTCCGGCGCCGGTAAAAGTACGCTGATTCGCTGCGTCAACCTGCTGGAGCGCCCGACCGAGGGCAGCGTACAGGTTGACGGTCAGGAATTGACTGCACTGTCGGAAAAAGAGCTAACCCGTGCGCGCCGTCAGATTGGCATGATTTTCCAGCATTTTAACCTGCTGGCCTCCCGGACCGTTTTCGGCAACGTCGCGTTGCCCCTGGAACTGGATAACACCCCGCAGGCAGAAATCAAACGTCGTGTGACGGAGCTGCTGGATCTCGTCGGCCTGGGTGATAAGCACGACAGCTACCCGGCTAATCTCTCCGGTGGCCAGAAACAGCGCGTCGCTATTGCCCGCGCGCTGGCCAGCAACCCGAAGGTATTGCTGTGCGATGAAGCCACCAGCGCCCTCGACCCGGCCACCACCCGTTCCATTCTCGAACTGCTGAAAGACATTAACCGGCGTCTGGGACTGACCATTCTGCTGATCACCCACGAAATGGATGTGGTGAAACGCATCTGCGACTGCGTGGCGGTCATTAGCAACGGTCAACTGATCGAGCAGGATACGGTGAGCGAAGTCTTCTCCCATCCGAAGACGCCGCTGGCCCAGCAGTTTATTCAGTCCACGCTGCACCTCGATATTCCGGATGACTACCAGGCGCGCCTGAAACCTACCGCCGCAGCGGATAGCGTGCCGATGCTGCGTATGGAATTTACCGGCCACTCCGTCGATGCGCCGCTGCTCTCTGAAACCGCGCGTCGCTTCAATGTGAATAACAACATTATCAGCGCGCAGATGGATTATGCCGGCGGGGTGAAGTTCGGCATCATGCTCACCGAAATGCACGGTACACAGGAAGACACTCAGGCGGCCATCGCCTGGCTGCAGGAACATCATGTAAAAGTAGAGGTATTGGGTTATGTCTGAGGCAATGATGTGGCTGCTGTTGCGCGGCGTATGGGAAACGCTGGCAATGACCTTTGTCTCCGGCTTCTTCGGTTTTGTCCTTGGTCTGCCGGTGGGCGTGCTGCTGTATGTGACCCGGCCGGGGCAAATCGTCGCCAATGCCAAACTGTACCGTACTCTGTCGGCGCTGGTGAACATTTTCCGTTCCATTCCGTTCATTATCCTGCTGGTCTGGATGATCCCGTTTACCCGCGTAATCGTCGGCACCTCGATCGGCCTGCAGGCGGCAATCGTTCCGCTGACGGTGGGCGCCGCGCCGTTTATCGCCCGCATGGTGGAGAACGCCCTGCTGGAGATCCCGACCGGGCTCATCGAAGCCTCCCGCGCGATGGGCGCCACACCGCTGCAGATCGTCCGCAAGGTTCTGCTGCCTGAAGCGCTGCCGGGGCTGGTCAACGCCGCCACCATCACGCTTATTACCCTGGTAGGCTACTCCGCCATGGGCGGCGCGGTGGGCGCCGGTGGTCTGGGGCAGATTGGTTATCAGTACGGTTATATCGGCTACAACGCAACGGTGATGAATACCGTACTGGTGTTACTGGTTATTCTGGTTTATTTAATTCAATTCTCTGGCGATCGTATCGTCCGGGCTGTGACTCATAAATAACGTTATTGGCAGACAACACTCATTCTTACAGGAAGGAAATAACATGGCCTTTAATTTCAAAACCTTTGCGGCAGTTGGCGCGTTAATCGGTTCTCTGGCGCTGGTGGGTTGCGGTCAGGATGAAAAAGATCCGAATCATATTAAAGTCGGCGTTATCGTCGGGGCGGAACAGCAGGTCGCTGAAGTTGCGCAGAAAGTGGCAAAAGAGAAGTATGGTCTCGATGTTGAGCTGGTGACCTTCAACGATTACGTGCTGCCAAACGAAGCGCTAAGCAAAGGCGATATCGACGTGAACGCCTTCCAGCATAAACCGTATCTCGACCAGCAGATTAAAGACCGTGGCTATAAGCTGGTCTCCGTTGGCAACACCTTCGTCTATCCGATCGCGGGTTACTCGAAGAAAATCAAATCGCTGGACGAACTGCAGCCGGGCTCGCAGATCGCCGTCCCGAACGATCCGACTAACCTCGGCCGTTCCCTGCTGCTGCTGCAGCAGGTGGGTCTGATCAAACTGAAAGACGGCGTGGGCCTGCTGCCGACCTCGCTGGATATCGTCGAGAACCCGAAAAACCTGAAAATTGTTGAACTGGAAGCGCCACAGCTGCCGCGTTCGCTGGACGACGCACAGATTGCGCTGGCCGTCATCAACACCACTTACGCCAGCCAGATTGGCCTGACCCCGGCGAAAGACGGTATCTTTGTTGAAGGCAAAGAGTCTCCTTACGTGAACCTGATTGTGGCGCGTGAAGACAATAAAGATGCTGAGAATGTGAAGAAATTCGTTCAGGCTTACCAGAGCGATGAAGTTTACGAAGCGGCGAACAAGATCTTTAACGGCGGCGCAGTGAAAGGCTGGTAATCTTTTCTCACCGTAATATCATTCAGGACGGGCTTCACGCCCGTCTTGTCATTTATGCAAGCACCTGATTCAATAACGCCCTGTTTTTTATTCATTGAGGAAATACTATGCGTGCTTTACCGGTCTGTTTGTTAGCACTCATGTTAAGCGGTTGTTCCATGCTAAGCAGATCCCCCGTTGAACCTGTTCAAAGCACTGCAACCCCCCCGGTTAAATCTGAGCCGAGCAAACCACGCGCAACCCGTCCGGCGCCGGTACGTATTTATACCGATGCGTCAGAGCTGGTGGGAAAACCGTTCCGCGATCTGGGTGAAGTGACTGGTGAGTCATGCCAGGCCTCAAATCAGGATTCTCCGCCGAACATCCCAACCGCCCGCAAGCGTCTGCAGGTGAATGCGGCACGCATGAAAGCCAATGCCGTCCTGCTTCACCGCTGCGAAGTGACCAGCGGCACGCCAGGCTGCTACCGTCAGGCGGTTTGTCTGGGCTCGGCGCTTAACGTTTCGGCACAATGAGTGCATTCCAGTTCGCGCAGATAGGCGTTATCCGCTCGCCGTATAAAGAGAAATTTGCCGTTCCTCGCCAGCCTGGTCTGGTGAAACACGGCGGCGGAGAACTGCATCTGGTTGCGCCCTACAACCAGGCCGACGCCGTGCGAGGCCTGGAAAACTTCAGCCATCTGTGGATCCTGTTTGTGTTTCATCAGACCATGGAAGGCGGTTGGCGTCCGACGGTGCGCCCTCCCCGACTGGGAGGCAATGCGCGGATGGGCGTCTTCGCCACCCGTTCGACGTTTCGCCCCAACCCCATCGGCATGTCGCTGGTTGAGCTGAAAGGCATTCGCTGTCAGAAGGATCAGGTGATCCTGGAACTCGGTAGCCTCGATCTCGTCGACGGGACGCCGGTGGTTGATATCAAACCGTATCTTCCTTTCGCCGAAGCCCTGCCGGATGCCAGCGCCAGCTATGCGCAACAGGCGCCGCTGGCGGGTATGAACGTCAGTTTTACACCGGAAACAGAAGCACAGTTACTGACCCTGGAAAAACGCTACCCGCATATCAAAGCGTTTATCCGCGAAGTATTGGCGCAGGATCCGCGCCCGGCCTACCGTAAAGAGGAAGAAGCAGGAAAAAATTATGCCGTCTGGTTGCTGGATTTCAACGTCCGCTGGCGGGTGATTGCCTCTGGTTTTGAAGTCTTTGCCCTCGAAGCGCGCTAATTTTATTTTTCCTCTCTTTTGGCATCTTTGCCACACTGGTAAACTAAACCACTTTTTTTGTTTCAGGCTGGGCAACCAGCCTGTTCCGCTCGTTTAACTGGAACCGTTACAACATGCGTACTAGCCAATATCTGCTCTCCACTCTGAAGGAGACACCTGCCGACGCCGAGGTAATCAGCCACCAGCTGATGCTGCGCGCCGGGATGATCCGCAAGCTGGCCTCCGGGTTATACACCTGGCTGCCGACCGGCGTGCGCGTCCTGAAAAAAGTCGAAAACATCGTGCGTGAAGAAATGAATAATGCCGGTGCGATCGAGGTGTTAATGCCGGTCGTTCAGCCCTCTGAACTGTGGCAGGAGAGCGGTCGCTGGGAGCAGTATGGCCCGGAACTGCTGCGCATTGCCGATCGTGGCGATCGCCCGTTCGTCCTCGGTCCAACCCACGAAGAGGTCATTACCGATCTGATCCGCAACGAGCTGAACTCCTATAAGCAGTTGCCGCTGAACTTCTATCAGATCCAGACCAAATTCCGCGACGAAGTGCGCCCGCGTTTCGGCGTGATGCGCTCCCGTGAATTCCTGATGAAAGATGCTTACTCTTTCCATACCTCTCAGGAATCGCTGCAGGAAACCTACGACGCGATGTATACCGCTTACAGCAAAATCTTCAGTCGTATGGGGCTGGATTTCCGTGCGGTACAGGCTGACACCGGTTCTATCGGCGGCAGCGCCTCTCATGAATTCCAGGTGCTGGCGCAGAGCGGCGAAGACGATGTGATCTTCTCCGACAGCTCCGACTACGCGGCAAACATCGAGTTTGCGGAAGCCGTTGCGCCAAAAGAGCCGCGCGCAGCCGCCACCCAGGAGATGACCCTGGTTGATACGCCGAACGCCAAAACCATCGCCGAGCTGGTTGAGCAGTTCGACCTGCCGATCGAAAAAACCGTGAAGACCCTGCTGGTGAAAGCGGTTGAAGGTAGCGCCTCCCCGCTGGTTGCCCTGCTGGTGCGCGGCGATCACGAGCTGAACGAAGTGAAAGCGGAAAAACTGCCGCAGGTCGCCAGCCCGCTGACCTTCGCCACCGAAGAAGAGATCCGCGCTCTGGTGAAAGCGGGTCCGGGCTCCCTGGGTCCGGTGAACCTGCCGATCCCGGTGGTTATCGACCGTACCGTCGCGGTAATGAGCGATTTCGCCGCTGGCGCTAACATCGATGGCAAACACTACTTCGGCATCAACTGGGATCGCGACGTCGCGACTCCGGAAGTTGCTGATATTCGTAACGTCGTTGCCGGCGATCCGAGCCCGGACGGCAAGGGTACTCTGCTTATCAAGCGCGGTATCGAAGTGGGCCACATCTTCCAGCTGGGTACTAAGTACTCTCAGGCGATGAATGCCGCAGTTCAGGGCGAAGATGGCCGTAACCAGATCCTGACCATGGGTTGCTACGGTATTGGGGTGACCCGTGTGGTGGCCGCCGCTATCGAGCAGAACTTTGACGATCGCGGGATTATCTGGCCAGACGCCATCGCGCCGTTCCAGGTGGCAATTCTGCCGATGAATATGCACAAGTCCTATCGCGTGCAGGAGCTGGCCGAGAAGCTGTACGCCGAGCTGCGTGCGCACGGCATCGATGTGCTGATGGACGACCGTAAAGAGCGTCCGGGCGTGATGTTCGCCGATATGGAACTGATCGGTATTCCGCACACCATCGTGCTGGGCGATCGGAACCTCGATAACGATGATATCGAATACAAGTATCGTCGCAATGGTGAGAAGCAGCTGATTAAAACCGGTGATATCGTGGAATATCTGGTTAAAGCGATAAAAGGCTAAGCAACCACCTCAGGGCCCTGAACGGATGTCAGGGCCTTTTTTTTACAAGGAAAGTACCCATGACTGCACCTATCCTCAGCAGCGGATTGCTTACTTCCGCCCTGCTGCTGCTTACCGCCTGCACCATAGACGTCGGCCGCAGCGCCGCTTCCGCATCCGCTACCGAGGGCCGCTCCCCGCCATGGGCTGTCACTCTCCAGCGTCAAAGCTCGATTGCCGGCAGCGGGCTCCACGAAATTGACGAAAGCGATCTCCGTTCCGGCGACCTGCTCTTCTCGTCCAGCATGGGTATCACTTCGCTTGGGATCCGCGCCTTCAGCGCCTCTTCCGTTAGCCACGTCGCACTGTATCTTGGCGAGGGTCAGATCGCGGAAGCCACCGGCGCTGGCGTACAGGTGATTTCTGTTCAGCAGGCGCTGGCGCATAGCGATAAACTCTTTGCCCTCAGGGTGCCCGACCTGACGCCGGACCAGGCAACGGCGATGAAAAATTTTGTCTGGCAGGTCAAAGACAGCGGGTATAACTATCGCGGCATTATTCAGTTTATCCCTTATATGGTCACCAAACCGCTCTGCTCGCTCAACCCTTTCTCGCGTAACTTTCGTCAGCAGTGCGTGAGCGGCCTGGCCAAAGCGCAACTGGGCGATGCGGCAAGCGCCGACAAGAAAGCATGGTTTTGCTCGGAGTTTGTTAGCGAGGCCTTCGTCAGAGCCGGGCATCCGCTGACCCTGGCGCAGGCGGCGTGGATAAGTCCTTCCGATCTGCTGCACATGCGGGAAGGAGACGTCGCCACGTTTAAACCCGAAACGCAGCTACAGTATGTCGGGCATCTGAAACTGGGCGTTTATCTTCAGGCCGGGAAGCTGGTGGGGCTGAATAAACCGAAGGACGATGCGGAGTAAAGAAAAGATTTGCGCTTTTCCGCCAGCCAGACCCACGCTCACTCTGTATATGACAGGGCGAATAGCAGGAGCAAGTAGGGGGACTGTGTGGGATCATCCCCTGCCCGTTTCCCGGGCAGGGGCCTGACAATCAATGGCTACAGTCTTTACCGGGAATAAATTTGCCGGCCTGGTCCGTCATCAGCGTCTTCATCATTTCGCCGGTGTCCGGGTTCGCCTCGAGGGTAAAGTGCCCCTCCACCACCAGCAGCACCGGTCGTGAATCATTGCCGCGGGCAGCGGCATAATCCCGCTCAAGCTGGGCATTGTTCGCCACCGCGACGCGTTTACCGGTCGCGCAATCGGTAAAGGTTGCCGCATCGGCCATATAGAAATACATGCCGCGCATCGCCATCGGGGTGGTCGGCAGGCTGGCCTTCACCGGCTCCAGGGTATAATTGAGAGGAGACTGAACGGGGCTCCCGTTGCGGTCAAGCATCTCCAGCTTGTCGCCCTTCGCGCGAAAATATGATTTCTCGCCTTTGCTGTCGGTCAGCACCAGTTTATCCGCTGTGCGAGCCCAGGTGCCATAAGAGGCAAAAGATGACGGTTCACGACGAGCGCCCTGGTAGTGCTCGTTCATCACCCAGGTACCGTCTTTTTCCAGGAACAGCGAGGTGTCGATACCTTCACAATCCGCGCAAGGCAGCACCCCACGCCAGCTTTGCTGCATCGGTTTGAGCTCTTCCATCGCCGCTGGCTGTACGGTGTCAGTCTCGGCGCGATGGTTACAACCAAACAGCGCGAACAGCGAGCAGGCCGCTATCACGGAGAATACGATTTTCTTCACTTTGCTTTCCTTATCATCCATTTCACCCGTTCGCCGACGTCTTCACTGGCGAACTTTCCCACGCAGCGCCTTGACTGAGGACTTCTGTGCCTTGGAAGCAAGGCGTCGCTCTTTGGATGCCCGAGTCGGTCGCGTCTCCCGGCGACTTTTTTGCACTGCGGTTAATTCTTTTATGAGGGCCACCAGCCGGGCAATCGCCGCTTCGCGGTTCATCTCCTGGCTGCGGTATTCCTGAGCCTTAATGATAACCACACCGTCAGCAGAAATTAAGTGGTGCCTGGCGGCGAGCAGGCGCTCTTTGTAAAACTCCGGCAGGCTTGAAGCTTTAATATCAAAGCGCAGATGGATTGCCGTCGACGCTTTGTTCACATGCTGGCCCCCGGCCCCCTGGGCACGAATACCTTCCAGCGTGACCTCGTTATCGGCAAGGGTCACGCTGCGGCTAATGGTAATCATGCCGGTGCTTGCCAGGACGTCAAATGAATTTCCAGATTATTCCGAGCATCGGATAACCAGATACTACCGTCCTGCAGAGTGGCCTGCAGTGTCATGGTACGGTCGGCAAAGGCGCTAAGCTGCGCCAGTTGCGCGTCATCAAGATACCAGATGGTCAACTTCGGGTACGCCGCAAGCTTGTTCTGATTCTGCTGCCACCAGATTTCAGCGGCCCGGCTATTATAGGCAAACAGCGCTACCGCCTGCGCCCGTGAGCAGGCTTTCTTAATCCGCCGCTCATCCGGCAGACCCAGTTCGATCCACAGATCGACCCCGAGATGATCGTTAAGCAGCCACAGCTCCGGCTCGTCGTCCGACGACAGGCCGCGGGTAAACTGCAGCCGTTCATCGGCATATTTGATCCACGCCAGCAGGCGCAGCATCATGCGCTCCTGGGTTTCCGAGGGGTGCTGCGCCAGCGTCAGGTTAGCATCCAGAAACTGGTTGCGATCCAGATCGGCTACATTTACCGCAGCTTTATATATTGTCGCTTTCAGCGCCATGAATAAACTCCTGAAAAGAATGGCGGACATTGTAGCGAAACTGGCGGCAAAAGGCTGTCGTCAATCGCAGCAACCTGTTTCATCCTGCTGAAATTGCTTAAATGACTATGATATAGTTCCCTTGCTAAACAGAGTTTATCTTCGTAGGCTTAAACTTGCATCCCACGGTTGAGTCAGAACGCTGACAGGAGGGCATGTGGACCACTATTGTGAGTTAATACGCAAGCGGTATGCGGAAATAGCCAGCGGAGACTTAGGGTATATCCCGGATGCGCTGGGTTGCGTGTTGAAAGTATTGAATGAGATTGCGGCGGATGAGGCCCTTTCGGAGTCAGTCAGGGAAAAGGCCGCTTATGCGGCAGCAAACTTACTGGTGAGCGATTATGTCAATGAATGATACTTATCAACCCATTAACTGCGATGATTACGACAACCTGGAACTGGCTTGCCAGCATCACCTGGTGCTGACGCTGGCGCTGAAGGATGGCGAACAGCTGCAGGCAAAGGCCAGCGATCTAATCTCGCGTAAAAATATCGAGTATCTGGTGGTCGAACTCGCCGGCAACGTCCGCGAGCTGCGCCTGGATAAAATCGCCAGCTTCAGTCACCCGGAAATCGGCACCGTGGTGGTGAGCGAATCCTGAATCAAAACGGGCTTAACCGCCCGTTTTCCTCCATGACAGCCTGACCCCTTCCCCGTCCTTCACTTCACCTTCGGTGGTCACAAACAGATCGTCCGCTGCAGCGATCGGCGTTTCGCCGTAAAACAGCAGCGGCGTAGTGTCTCGTCGCCAGGGAGGAACGCCCAGCTCCTGCCAGATCTTCTTCAGCTTACGTCCGCCGTGGCGTCCGACGATATGCAGATGGCCGCTGGCGCGAAAGCGGACAGTGACCGGCTCATCCGCAGACGGCGGGCGCAGCCTGCCGCCGGGCTGCAGCATCAGCTCGCCGAGACCGTCTGCCAGCCGCAGCGGCTGGCGCCAGTCGGGCCAGTGCTGGACACTTTCCGTCTGGCCGGGAAGATACTTCACCCAGTACAAACGCTGTTGAAAACGGCGGACGGTAAAATCCCCGAGCCGCAGACAAGGGCTGGCATCTTCCCGCGCCAGCGCCACCTCATGCCAGAGGCGCTCTGGCACCTCCCGGGCCGGCATCGGCGCCTGATGCCCGGCGAGCCAGCGACGCAGCAGCGCCGCGCGACGGGGTGGGCTCATCGACGTCAGCGGCGTGATAGACAGCGAGCCATCTTCGGCCACCAGCGACGCCAGCTCCGCCGCCAGCATTTCGTCCAGCAGTTGTTCCTGCTCGGCGCACAGGCTGGCGCTGCGGGCAACGGCCTCGCTAAAGTGCGGCCAGCGCTCGCGCAGGACCGGGATCACCCGCAGGCGCAGAAAGTTGCGGTCATAGGTATCGTCCTGATTACTCTCATCTTCAATCCACGACAGCTGATGGGCGAGCGCCCACTGGCGTAGCGATTCGCGGGTTTCATTGAGGAGAGGACGCAGTAGTCGACTGTCGGCAAAGGCAGAGGATGGCGCCATCGCCGACAGACCAGTAGGACCGCTGCCGCGTTTTAACGCCAGCAGCAGCGTTTCGCACTGGTCATCCTGGTGCTGAGCGGTCACTAACACCTCGCCGGCATTGAGCGTATCCTGAAAGGCCTGATAGCGCGCCGCACGGGCATGGGCCTCCACGCCGAGACCGCCCCTGGCTAACGTCACATGATGCACCACCAGCGGCACCTGCCACTGCAGGCAAATCTGCCGACAATGCGCCACCCAGTCGTCTGCATGGGCGCTCAGGCCGTGGTGAACATGCACCGCCCGCAGCGTCAGCGAGGGATCCTGTTCCCGCAGCAGCACCAGCTGGTGCAGGAGAACCGTCGAATCCAGACCGCCGCTGAAGGCCACCAGCAGCTGGCGATGGGGATGAAGCGTATGCGCAATATCAGCCGTCATATCCACGAACATACCGAGAAGTGATGGCCCGGCACGTTACCGGGCCAGGGTCGCGCTGGCAAGGTTTACTGCTGATATATTTCCAGCGGCAGGTCGTCCGGATCGCTAAAGAAGGTAAAGCGTTTGCCGGTAAAGGGATCGACGCGAATCGCTTCGCACTCGACACCATGCGCCGTCAGATGCGCTACCGCGGCGTCGATATCATCCACGCTAAAGGCCAGATGACGCAGCCCGCAGGCTTCGGGGCGACTGGGGCGGGCCGGGGGAAACGGGAACGAGAACAGCTCAATCACGTACTCGCCATTGAGCGCCAGATCGCCCTTCCAGGAGTCGCGCTCGGCGCGATAGAACTCACTTTGCAGCGTAAACCCCAGAATATCGCAATAGAACGCTTTACTGCGGGCGTAGTCAGTCGCAATGATGGCAATATGGTGAACCCGTTTCAAACCCAGCATGGTCAAACTCCTTCTGTTAAGCCAGCCACGTTACTCGTGCGCGCCGTTAACGCGCAAGCCTTTCGTCATTTTTTAAGACTCGTACCCGATACACGCCGTCCTCATCGCGCTTCGCCCCGTGAATATCGGTCTCAAACCCCGGGTAATGACGGCCGATGGAGCAGAGCATCAGCAGGAAATCGAGCACTGCCCGGCTCTCCTCCGTAATCATCTCTCCCGGCATCAGCAGCGGTACGCCCGGCGGATAAGGGAGGATCATGTTGGCCGAAATCCGGCCGACCAGGTTCTCCAGTTCAATGGTTTCCACCTCACCCATAATCTGGCGCTGCCAGGCGTGATGCGGCGTCATTTTCATTTCCGGCAGGACGTCAAAGGCGCTGAGCATCAGCTGCGGCAGCTGGTGCTGACGGATCAAGCGGTGGATCCCCTGCGCCAGATCCTGGATCCGCATGTTGCGGTAGAAGTCGGGATCTTCCGCGTACAGATCCGGCAACATATTTTTCACCCGCAGATTGAGATCGTAGGCGCGTTTGAACTCGGTCAGGCCGCGCAGCAGCCCCATCGCCCGGGTTTTATCAATACCGATGCTGAACAGGAACAGCAGGTTATAGGGGCCCGTTTTTTCCACCACCACGCCCCGCTCGTCGAGGAACTTCGCCACCAGCGCCGCCGGGATCCCCTCTTCAGCCATATTCCCCTGCTCGTCCATGCCCGGCGTCAGAATGGTGACCTTCACCGGATCGAGATACATATGATCCGCATCGGCATCTTTGAAACCGTGCCAGTCTTCGCCAGGCGCCACCGGCCAGCACTCGGCTTTATCCACCGCTTCCGGCTGCCAGATATCAAAGAACCAGCCGTCCGACTCCTCGCGCAGTCGCTGCACCTCTTTGCGGAAGTCCAGCGCCCGCTCAATGGAGCGCTGGATCAGGCGCTTACCGGAGTTACCGCGCAACATCGCCGCCGCGGTCTCAATTGACGCGACGATGGGATAGCTCGGCGACGTCGAGGTATGCATCATAAAGGCTTCATTAAAGGTCTCTTCATCATAGTTGCCCTTAATGTGGATCAGCGAGGCCTGCGACAGCGCGGCCAGCATCTTATGCGTGGACTGCGTCTCGAAGATGACTTTTCCGGGGATCCGCTCACCGCTCATGCCGCTTTTCCCCTGATATATCGGATGGAAATGGGTATAGGGCACCCAGGCGGAATCGAAATGGATCGACGGGACGTCGAGCGTCTCCTTAAGCCAGGTGGTGTTATAGAGCAGACCATCGTAGGTGGAGTTGGTGATCACCGCATGCACGGGCCACTGCGCCCCGCCCGTGTCGCGCACTTTCTGCTGAATGCTGTCGCGGGTAAATTCGCGCCGGGGGATACCGCCGAGGATCCCCAACGCGTTGCGGGTCGGCTTCAGCCACAAGGGAACCACATCGCTCATCATCAGCAGGTGGGCCAGTGATTTGTGACAGTTACGGTCAATCAGCAGCGTGCTGCCGGCGGGCGCCGAGTACATACCGACAATTTTGTTGGACGTCGAGGTGCCATTGGTCACCATGTAGCTCTGTTCAGCGCCAAAGGCGCGGGCAATATACTCCTCCGCCTCCAGATGCGGGCCGGTATGATCCAGCAGGGAGCCCAGCTCGGTGACCGAAATCGAGACATCCGCCTTCAGCGTATTTCCGCCAAAGAAATCATAGAACAGGCAGCCCACCGGGCTTTTCTGATAGGCGCTACCGCCCATATGGCCCGGTGTACAAAAGGTATACTTCCCCTCCTGTACATAGTTAAACAGCGCGCGGGTAAACGGCGGGGTGATATTGTCCAGGTACTCGCGGGTATACTGCCCAATGCGGGTGGCGATCTCTTCGGAGAGTCCCAGCGCATATTCGAAGAACCACAGCGTCATGCGTAGATCTTGACTGCTGACGTCCATCGTGGAGTGGGCATTAATAAAGGCGTACAGGGGCAGATATTCATTGAGCTGATTGATATCGCTGCACAGATCGACGCTGTATTCATCCCAGTCGAAGATCACCCCGCAGATGCGCGGGTTGTGCTCAATAAACTGCAGCAGGTCGGCGCTGTTTTGCGGCCAGATGGTCTGGAAGCCCTGGCGCTGCAGCGCCGCTTCCAGTTCTTTGATCGGCTCGTCTTTGTGGTAGACGCCGTGAGGCCCCATGATGGCGATAATATTCACGCTTTCCTCCTGGTATTCACCTAAGTCAAGCATCATAGCAATCCCCTGGGCGCATCGCACACAAAAAAAAGGCCGGAAAATCCGGCCCTTAGTGTTTTTCGCTAGCGGAAAACTTAGGCGTAACCGTAGCTCATCAGACGCTGATAGCGGCGGTTCAGCAGCTCTTCTTCGCTGAGCAGATCGAGATCGGCCAGGTCTGCCAGCAGCTGCGCTTTCAGGCTCGCTGCCATCGCTTCCGGGTTGCGGTGCGCGCCGCCCAACGGTTCCTGAACGATAGAATCAATCAGCTTCAGCTCTTTCAGACGCGGTGCGACGATACCCATCGCTTCCGCGGCCAGCGGTGCTTTATCCGCGCTTTTCCACAGAATGGACGCGCAGCCTTC
This sequence comes from Klebsiella sp. PK18, assembly GCF_057784655.1. Lineage (NCBI taxonomy): Bacteria > Pseudomonadati > Pseudomonadota > Gammaproteobacteria > Enterobacterales > Enterobacteriaceae > Klebsiella > Klebsiella sp. PK18. The sequence goes on from NZ_CM173493.1 coordinate 4,586,013, forward strand.
CGGCGAAATCACCGAATAGGTGCTGTACTGCAGCATATTGACCTTGTCGCCCACGCCAATCGCCAGCGCGCCGCCGGAGCCGCCTTCGCCGATCACGGTGCAGATAACCGGCACGCTCAGACGCGACATCTCACGCAGGTTGCGGGCAATCGCTTCCGACTGGCCACGCTCTTCCGCGCCGACGCCCGGGTAGGCGCCAGGGGTGTCGATGAAGGTGATGATCGGCATTTTAAACCGCTCGGCCATCTCCATCAGGCGCAGCGCTTTGCGGTAGCCTTCCGGGGCCGGCATACCAAAGTTGCGACGGATCTTCTCTTTGGTTTCGCGACCTTTCTGGTGGCCGATAATCATCACCGGACGACCATCAAGACGCGCGATACCGCCGACAATCGCTTTATCGTCAGCGTAGGCGCGGTCACCGGCCAGTTCGTCAAATTCGTCGAACGCCAGGCGGACATAATCCAGGGTATAAGGACGGCGCGGGTGGCGCGCCAGTTGCGCAACCTGCCATGCACCGAGATCGGCGAAGATTTTGCGCGTCAGCTCTACGCTTTTCTCGCGCAGACGATGCACTTCTTCGTCGATGTTAATATCCAGTTTCTCATCCTGACGGCTTACCGCAGTCAGGGAATCGATTTTCGCTTCCAGCTCTGCAATCGGCTGTTCAAAATCTAGGAAATTCAGACTCATAGTATTCCTGTATTAGTCAAACTCCAGTTCCACCTGCTCCGAGCCGATAAGGCCACGCAGATCGTTAAGTAAACGATCGCTCGGAGAGACGCGCCATGTTGCGCCGAAACGCAACCGCGCGCGTGCATCCGCCCTCTGATAGTAGAGGTGCACTGGAATGGTTCCCGAACGGTGGGGTTCCAGAGACTGACGGAGTCGGTTTAAAAGCTGGTCATCAATTTGCCTGTCCGTCAGCGAGATAGCAAGCCCGCGAGCATATTTTTCCCGGGCTTCGTCAATGTCCATGACTTCGCGGGCGGTCATTTTAAGCCCCCCGCTAAAGTCATCAAAGCTGACCTGTCCGCTGACGATAAGTATGCGGTCTTTTTCCAGCAACTGCTGATATTTATCCAGCGCGTCGGTGAACAACATCACCTCCAGACGCCCGGAACGGTCATCCAGGGTACAGATGCCGATACGATTGCCGCGCTTGGTGACCATTACCCGCGCCGCAATCACCAGCCCCGCCGCCGTGGTCACTTTACCACGATCGGTCGGATGCATGTCTTTGAGCCGCACGCCGCCGACGTAGCGCTCAATCTCTTTCAGGTACTGGTTAATCGGGTGCCCGGTCAGGTATAGCCCCAGGGTTTCCCTTTCACCATCCAGCACCACCTGCTCAGGCCATGGCTGGCAGCTGGCGTAGGACTGTTCTATTTGTTCAGGCTCTTCCGCCAGTACGCCGAACATATCGGCCTGGCCAATAGCCTCCGCTTTCGCGTGCTGGTCGGCGGCTTTCAACGCATCGCCCAGCGAGTTCATCAGCGCCGCGCGATGCGGACCGAGACGATCGAACGCCCCGGACATAATCAGTTTTTCCAGCACCCGGCGGTTGAGCTTTTTAATATCGGTCCGCGCGCAGAGGTCGAACAGCTCGCGGAAATAACCGCCATTGTTGCGCGCCTCAATGATCGCTTCGATCGGCCCTTCGCCAACGCCTTTGATGGCGCCGATGCCGTAGACAATCTCGCCGTCGTCGTTAACGTGGAAATGGTACAGGCCGGAGTTAATATCCGGGGGCAAAATTTTCAGCCCCATGCGCCAGCACTCGTCCACCAGGCCAACGACCTTCTCGGTGTTGTCCATATCGGCGGTCATTACCGCCGCCATAAACTCAGCCGGATAGTGCGCCTTAAGCCACAGCGTCTGGTAGGAGACCAGCGCGTAGGCGGCGGAGTGCGACTTGTTAAATCCGTAACCGGCGAATTTCTCCACCAGGTCGAAGATTTTCATCGCCAGTTCGCCGTCAACGCCGTTTTTCTTCGCCCCATCTTCAAAGATAGAACGCTGCTTGGCCATCTCCTCCGGTTTTTTCTTACCCATCGCACGGCGCAGCATATCCGCGCCGCCGAGGGTATAACCGGAGAGCACCTGGGCAATCTGCATGACCTGTTCCTGATACAGGATAATGCCGTAGGTCGGCTCCAGCACCGGTTTCAGGCTCTCATGCTGCCACTGCACGTCCGGGTAGGAAATCTCTTCGCGGCCGTGCTTACGGTCGATAAAGTTATCTACCATCCCCGACTGCAGCGGACCCGGGCGGAACAGGGCCACCAGCGCGATCATATCTTCGAAGCAGTCAGGCTGCAGACGCTTAATCAGATCTTTCATGCCGCGCGATTCAAGCTGGAAGACCGCGGTGGTTTCCGAGCGCTGCAGCATGTCGAAGCTTTTCTTGTCATCCAACGGGATAGCGGCGATATCCAACGGCCCTTCGCCGTTTTTCGCCCGCCGCTTGTTGATCATCTCCAGCGCCCAGTTAATGATAGTGAGCGTACGCAGACCGAGGAAGTCGAATTTTACCAGCCCGGCGTATTCCACGTCGTTTTTGTCAAACTGGGTAACCGGATGCAGCCCCTGCTCATCGCAATACAGCGGCGCAAAGTCGGTAATTTTAGTGGGAGCGATAACCACCCCACCGGCGTGTTTACCGGCGTTTCGCGTCACCCCTTCCAGCTTACGCGCCATGTCGATCAGCGCTTTAACTTCTTCGTCCGCCTCATAGATTTCCGGCAGCTGCGGTTCGGCTTCAAACGCTTTCGCCAGCGTCATACCCGGATCGGGCGGCACCAGCTTGGAGATACGGTCGACAAAGCCGTACGGGTGACCCAGCACGCGGCCCACATCGCGGATGACCGCTTTCGCCGCCATGGTACCGAAGGTGATGATCTGCGATACCGCATCGCGGCCATACATGTCCGCCACGTGCTCAATAACCTGGTCGCGTTTCTCCATGCAGAAATCGACGTCGAAGTCGGGCATCGAGACACGTTCCGGGTTAAGGAAACGTTCGAACAGCAGGTCGAATTCCAGCGGATCAAGATCGGTGATCTTCAGCGCGTAGGCCACCAGCGAGCCGGCGCCGGAACCGCGGCCCGGGCCAACCGGCACGCCGTTATCCTTCGACCACTGGATAAACTCCATAACGATCAGGAAGTAGCCCGGGAACCCCATCTGGTTGATCACCTGCAGTTCAATATCCAGACGCTGGTCATACTCCGGGCGCTTTTCAGCACGGACGGCAGGATCCGGGAAGAGAAATTCCAGCCGCTCTTCCAGACCCTCTTTCGATTTCATGACCAGGAAATCCTCCGTGGTCATATCGCCGGTCGGGAACTGCGGCAGGAAATATTCGCCAAGCCGCACGGTGACGTTGCAGCGTTTGGCGATCTCGACGCTGTTCTCCAGCGCTTCCGGGATATCGGCGAACAGCTCGCACATCTCCTCCTCACTGCGCATATATTGCTGCGGCGAGTAGTTGCGCGGCCGTTTCGGGTCGTCGAGCGTAAAGCCGTCGTGGATCGCGACGCGGATTTCATGGGCGTCGAAATCGCTGGTGTCGAGGAAGCGGACATCGTTGGTCGCCACCACCGGCAGGCCGCGCGCTTCCGCCAGCGCCACGGCGGCGTGGAGATAGGCCTCTTCATCCTGACGACCGGTGCGGATCAGCTCAAGAAAATAACGGTCCGGGAAATGCTCTTCATAGAACGCGACGCACTGTTCCACTAACGGCATATTGCCGCGGATCAGGCTAACGCCGACGTCGCCTTTACGGCCGCCGGAAAGCAGAATCAGCCCTTCCTGGTGTTCCACCAGCCAGTCGCGGTCAATCCACGGCCCCAGCGCGCCGTAGCCGCGCTGATAGGCGCGGGAAATGAGCAGCGTCAGGTTCTGGTAACCGGTGTTGTTCGCCGCCAGCACGGTCAGCTCGGTAAACTCATCGCCGAGCAGGTCGCACTGCACGTGAAAATCGGCGCCGACAATCGGCTTAATACCCGCGCCGTGTCCCGTCCCGTAGAACTTCACCAGCCCGCACAGGTTGGTGAAATCGGTGATCGCCAGCGCCGGCATGCCAAGCGAGGCCGCCTTCTTGACCAGTGGCCCGGTCTTTGCCAGCCCATCGATCATGGAATAGTCGCTGTGCACCCGCAGGTGTACGAAACGTGGTTCAGCCATCTTTAGATCCCGGTGACTTAGTTGGACGCCAGGCCCAGGGCACGCTTCACCGGACCAAAACTGCGCCGGTGATGCTCTGTTGCGCCGTGTTCCTGCAGCTTCTGCAGGTGAACAGCGGTGGGATAGCCTTTATGCTGGGCAAATCCGTAGTGGGGAAATGCGAGGTCCAGCGTGGCCATTTCGGCGTCACGAGTGACTTTTGCCAGAATAGACGCTGCGCTGATTTCTGCCACCCGGCTGTCGCCTTTCACCACCGCCAGAGAGGGCATCGGCAGCGACGGACAGCGGTTGCCATCGATCAGGATAAACTCAGGAACAATGCTCAGGCCGGCGACGGCGCGCTGCATCGCCAGCATAGTGGCATGCAGAATATTCAGCTCGTCGATTTCGTGCGGCTCGGCACGCCCCAGGCTCCAGCACAGCGCTTTCTCTTTAATCTCATCGCACAGCGCCAGGCGACGCTTTTCGCTGAGTTTTTTGGAATCATTCAAACCCACAATCGGCTTCGCCGGATCGAGGATCACCGCCGCGGTCACGACCGCGCCAACCAGCGGCCCGCGGCCAACTTCATCAACGCCGGCAACCAGATGGGTATGCGGATAGACGAACTCCATCATTGTTTTGCTAACTCCAGTACGGCGTCCGCGGCCTGCTCATCGGCGTTGCAGCGGATCTGCTGATGCAGCGCGCGGAACGTCTCATGCATCTCGTGGCTGGTTTTGCCATCGGCCAGCAGCGGCTGCAGGGCGGCGGCCAGCGCCTGCGGCTCGCACTCATCCTGCAGTAGCTCTTTGACCAGCTCGCGACCGGCCAGCAGATTCGGCAAGGAGACGTAGTCGGTTTTCACCAGACGCTTTGCCAGCCAGAAGGTGAACGGCTTCATGCGGTAGCCAACCACCATCGGGCACTTCGCCAGCATGCACTCCAGCGCCGCCGTCCCGGAGGCCAGCAGCGCGGCGTCGCTGGCGATCATCGCATCGCGCGCCTGACCGTCCAGCATATGCACGATCATATCCGGCGCCGTCTCAGCTTTGATTCGCTCAAACTGCTCCCGCCGTTTGGCATTGACCAGCGGCACTACCACCTGCAAATCGGGATAGGTGACGCGTAACAACTGCGCGGTTTTCAGAAAGTCCGCGCTGAGCATTTCGACTTCCGCGCCGCGGCTGCCGGGCAGCAGCGCCAGACAGCGCACATTGTGCGGGATCCCTAACCGGTCGCGCGCAGCGCCTTTGTCAGGATCCAGCGGCATCGCATCCGCCATGGTATGGCCGATAAAGCGGCAGGGGACGTTAAATTTGTCATAAAACGCTTTTTCGAAAGGCAGAAAAGCCAGCACCAGGTCGGTCGCTCTGCCGATTTTGAAAACGCGTTTTTGTCGCCAGGCCCAGACCGACGGGCTGACGTAGTGAATCGTTTTGATGCCCTGCTTTTTCAGATTCCCTTCGAGGGTAATATTGAAGTCAGGGGCGTCGATGCCGACGAAGACATCGGGGCGCAGCTCGCCAAAGCGGCGGGTAAGATCGGCGCGAATATGCAGGAGACGGCGTAAGCGACCGAGCACCTCAACAATGCCCATCACCGCCAGCTCTTCCATTTCGTACCAGGCTTCGCACCCTTCCGCCTGCATCAGCGGCCCCGCCACGCCGACAAAGCGCGCGTCAGGGATGCGCGCTTTGAGAGCCCGGATGAGGCCTGCACCAAGAATATCGCCGGAGGTTTCTCCGGCGACCAGGGCAATCGTCAGGGGACGCGGTTCAGCCATTAACGAATCAAGCCGCGAGTGGAACGGGCAAAGAAATCAACAAACGGCTGAACTTCAGGATGCTGAGTCGCCAGTTCGGCGATTTCCGGTTTGGCTTCGTCCAGCGTTTTGCCGCTGCGGTACAGCAGTTTATACGCGTTACGAATCGCGGTAATCGCCTCACGGCTAAAGCCGCGGCGTTTCAGCCCTTCGATGTTGACGCCAAACGGCGTCGCGTGGTTACCCTGGGCAATCACGAACGGCGGAACATCCTGCGCCACGCCGGAGCATCCGCCTACCATGACGTGTGCGCCGATGATGCAGAACTGGTGTACTGCGGTCATGCCGCCGATGATGACGAAATCATCCAGAGATACGTGACCGGCCAAGGTTGCGTTATTGGCCAGAATGCAGCGATCGCCAAGCGTACAATCGTGCGCCACATGGGCGTTGATCATCAGCAGGTTATCGTTGCCCACCTTTGTTAATCCACCGCCCTGTACTGTGCCGCGATGAATGGTGACGCTTTCGCGGATGCGGTTGCGATCGCCAATTTCCACCCGGGTCGGTTCGCCAGCATATTTCAGATCCTGGTTAACTTCGCCGATGGAAGCGAACTGATAGATCTCATTGTCACGGCCGATTTTGGTATGGCCGTTAACGACGACATGAGACTTCAGTACGGTGCCTTCGCCAATTTCGACGTTAGCGCCAACAATACAAAACGGACCAATGTGAACGTTAGCACCAATGACGGCGCCTTCTTCTACAATGGCGGTAGGATGAACAAAAGCGGTTTTATCAATCACGTATCAGGCCTCCCGGCTACGCGCACACATCATCGTCGCTTCGCATACCACTTTACCGTCAACCAGCGCGACGCCTTTGAAACGGGTCAGGCCGCGGCGGGTTTTCTCGAAAGTGACTTCCATAATCATCTGATCGCCTGGTACTACCGGACGTTTGAAGCGCGCTTCGTCGATGCCTGCGAAATAATACAGCTCGCCTGGCTCCAGTTTTCCGACGCTTTTAAATGCCAGAATCCCGGTGGCCTGCGCCATCGCTTCCAGAATCAGCACGCCAGGCAAAATCGGCTTACCAGGGAAGTGCCCCTGGAAAAACGGCTCGTTTACAGAAACATTTTTTACTGCGCGCAGAAAACGACCTTCTTCAAAATCCAGCACGCGGTCTACCAGCAGGAACGGGTAACGGTGAGGCAGAAGTTCCAGAATCTCTTCAATGTGCAGAGTATGAGTGTCAGTAGTCAAAATACTCTTCCTGTCTAAATGTACTAAAAGGCAATAATAACACGGCCTGCGGCAATCTTTTAGCGAATGCAACAGGCCGGAAATGTCATGTGACCAAATGATGAATTAGTCTTGTTGATTAACCTTGCGCTCAATCGCTTTCAGGCGCTTGCTCATCTCGTCAATATTCATCACCAGCGCCGCAGTTTTACGCCACGCCTTGTTCGGCTGCAGCGGAATACCGGAGGAGTATACGCCAGGTTCAGAGATAGGACGCATCACCATCCCCATCCCCGTGACGGTGACTTTATCGCAGATTTCCATATGGCCGTTAATCACGCTGGCGCCGCCAATCATGCAGTAGCGGCCAATTTTCAGGCTGCCCGCCATGATAACGCCGCCGGCAACCGCGGTATTGTCGCCAATTACCACGTTATGCGCAATCTGACACTGATTATCAATGATAACGCCGTTACCGATAAGGGTATCGTCCAGCGCGCCGCGATCGATGGTGGTGCAGGCGCCAATCTCCACGCGATCGCCAATAATGACGCGACCCAGTTGCGGGATCTTGACCCAGTTACCGCGATCGTTAGCATAACCGAAGCCATCCGCGCCGATCACCGTGCTGGACTGGATCAGGCAATTCTCGCCGATCTCAATCTCATGGTAAATGGTCACATTGGCCCACAAACGCGAGCCGGCACCGATTTTCGTATTTTTCCCAACGAAGCAGCCTGCGCCGATCGCCACGTTATCGCCCAGTACAACACCGGATTCGATAACCGCGTTAGCGCCGATCGCCACGTTGTTACCCAGCTTCGCCGACGGATCGATGACCGCGCTCGGCGCGATATCCTGTGCCGGCTGCGGCGTGGTATCAAGAATTTGAGCCATGCGCGCGTAGGTCAGGTAGGGATTACGCACTACCAGCGCGGCGCTATGGGCAAAAGGCAAATCATCCTGCGTCATGACAACGGCAGAAGCCTGACAAGCGGCCAGGTGTTCACGGTACTTAGGGTTGACCATGAAAGTGATTTGGCCCGTTTTCGCGCTCTGCATGGACGCAACGCCGGTGATGACGATATCGCCATCACCGTGTAATTCTGCATCCAACTGCTGCGCGAGATCAGCCAGTCGAATTGAAGGCATTACTTATTTAACCTGTTTCAGCACATCAGCGGTGATGTCTTTTACATCGCTGCTGTTGTATGCAACGGCATTTGCGTCAACCACCAGATCGATGCTCTGATCTTTCGCTACGCTCTGTACAGCAGTCTGGATGCGGGTAACCAGTTTGCCACGCTCTTCGTTGGAACGACGTGCGCGATCCTGTTCAAACGCCTGCGCTTTCTGGGAGAAGGTCTGGCGCTGAGCCATCACGTCTTTTTCCAGTTTGGTACGATCGGCGCCCGGCTTCATGGACTGCAGACGCTGCATTTTAGACTGCAGGTCGCCTTCCATACGCTGCAGTTCGCTAGCGCGGCCTTTGAACTCGTTTTCCAGCGTGTTGGAAACGCCAGTTTTCTGGGCAACCTGTTGGAACAGGCTGTTCATGTTCACCAGGGCAATTTTATCTGCCGCCTGAGCGGAAGTTACCATTGCCAAACCCAGACCTGCAGCTAATAACCACTTTTTCACAATAAACTCCTTACCATCCCATGAGTACCCAGGGGTACCGTTATTTGCGTGGCGAGGCGATAACCGCGTTATCGCCTACAGTCAGCGCTATACTGCACTTGCATTCCGTTGCCGCCAACAATTACCAGGTTTTACCAATGTTAAACTGGAACTGTTCGGCTTTGTCTCCATCGTACTTTTTGAACGGTTGGGCGTAGGAGAAGACCAACGGCCCCAACGGCGACATCCACTGCACGGCAATACCCGCAGACATACGGATGTTGCTCGGATCACTGTAATCCGGGTAACCGCCATAGGCGTTCGAATCCCAGTGAGTATCCCATACGGTACCCATATCCCAGAAGACGGAAGTACGGACCGAGTTCGCATATTTGTCACTAATAAACGGCGTCGGGGTAATCAGCTCCAGGCTGGCCACCGCCATCGCGTTACCGCCCACCGCATCATCGGATTTACACGGCGCGGATTCGGTGCTCTTACAGTCATTGGTATAACCGCTATCGCCATCATGACGGCTGCTCGACGGGAAGTACACCGCCTTCGGACCAATGGTGTTCGACTGGAAGCCACGCACGGTGCTGGAACCACCGGCATAGAAGTTCTCATAGAACGGCATCTCTTTGCCGCCGATACCATCGCCATAGCCAAAGCGGGTACGACCCAACACTACCCACTGGTGATCGTTGTCGATCGGCACATAGGTGGCGGTATCCAGCGTCGCTTTGTAGTATTCGTTGTCTGAGCCCGGAATGGTCACCTTACCGTTCAGGTTGACGCGCGAACCTTCCGTTGGGAAGAAGCCGCGGTCAAGCTTGTTATAGGTCCAACCGTAGTTGAAGGTGAAGTCATTCGCACTGAACGAGTTCCGGTCGTTGGTGTTGTCCGGATACTGGCCCATCGAGTTCAGGTAACGCCACATCGCCACCTGCGGCTGCATATTGGACAGGGAGTTATGAACATAACCGACCCCGGCGCGCAGCGTGTTGTATTCGTTGACCGGGAAGCCCAGCGTGACGTCTGTACCATAACTTTTGTTGGTATAGTCAGACAGATCCGCATCGTTCGCATCGAAGTCATTATAGAAGATACGGCCGCCGAGGCTCACACCGTCAACGGTGAAGTACGGGTTGGTCACCGACAGTTCGGTATAGGTCTGGTAATCGTTTTTGGTGCCGTTGATCCCGACCGCATAACCGGTACCTAACCAGTTATCCTGCTGGACGCCCGCCTGGAAGCTGACGCCGCTTTCGGTACCGTAGCCGATACCGAAGTTGAAGCTACCGGTGTTACGCTCTTTCACCTTGTAGACAACGTCGACCTGGTCCGGGCTGCCCGGCACGCGTTGGGTATCGGTATCCACCGTTTCGAAGAAGCCTAAACGGTTGAGACGGTCTTTACCCTGATCGACGAGATCGCTCCCCAGCCATGCGCCTTCCATCTGGCGCATTTCGCGGCGCAGGACGGCATCTTTGGAGGTGTCGTTACCTTCGAAGCGAATTTTACGCACGTAATAGCGGTTACCCGCATCGACGTTGACGTGCAGTTTGACGGTCTTATCGCTGTCGTTGATTTCCGGCTGCGACTGAACGCGCGGGTAGGCGTAACCATAACGACCCAACAGTTTCTTGATGTCGTTTTCCATCTTGGTTACTTTCGCGCCGTTGTACAGTTCGCCCGGCTCGACTTTGGTCAGCGCTTCGATTTCGGCCGAATGGCCCGCCAGATCGCCCGTTACCTGCACCCCGGAAAGCTTGTACTGATCGCCTTCGGTGATGTTGACGGTAATGTAGATCCCTTTCTTGTCCGGCGTCAGGCTAACCTGAGTAGAATCGATGTTGAAACGGGCATAACCGCGATCCAGATAGTAGCTGCGCAGGGTTTCAAGGTCGCCCGCCAGCTTCTGCTTCTGGTATTTACGGTCGCCGACCACGTTCCACCACGGTACCTCATCGCGCAGCTGGAAGTGGGAGATCAGTTCATCGGTCGAAAACGCATGGTTGCCGACGATATTGATCTGCTGAATTTTTGCGGAGACGCCTTCCTGAAAGACCAGCTTCAGATCGACACGGTTACGCGGCAGCGGCGTCACAACCGCTTTGACGCTGGCGCTGTATTTACCAACGCTGTAGTAGAAATCCTCCAGACCCTTCTCGATATCCGCGATGGTCGTGCGGTCAAGCGACTCGCCCACCCGAACGCCAGAGGCCTCAAGGTTCTGCTTGAGCATGTCATCTTTCACCGACTTATTGCCGGAGAAGGTGATGCTGGCGATCGTCGGACGCTCTTTCACCTGCACCAGCAGGGTATCACCATCGCGCAGGACGCGGACGTCCTCAAAGTTGCCAGTGGCAAACAGCGCGCGAATAGTGTTACTGATATCATCGTCGGTCACCGTATCGCCAGGACGCACTGGCATACTGAGGAGGGCCGCACCAACAGCGACACGCTGCAAGCCTTCGAAATGAATGTCCTTCACCACGAACCCTTCAGCACCGTATACAGTCGCGCTGCTAAACAGCAGCGACGCTATGAGCAACTTTTTCATCGCCATCGTTATTATGCGTTCTTCCTAACAAACTCTCTTATAACCGAGAGAAATCATTGAAAAGTGCAAGCCCCATTAACAGCACCAGCAGTATTGAGCCAATGCGATAACTAAAGTCTTGAACTCGCTCGGATACCGGCCCGCCCTTCAGCTTTTCGATCGCTAAAAACAGCAGATGTCCCCCATCCAGTACGGGCAGTGGGAACAGGTTGATGATTCCGAGGTTCACGCTAATCAGCGCAAGGAACATCAGATAATAAATCAACCCAAACTCCGCTGACATTCCAGCCCCCTGAGCGATAGAGATCGGCCCACTGAGGTTGTTCAGTTTGACATCACCGGTTATCAATTTACCCAGCATCCTGACCGTCAGTGACATCAGCTGCCAGGTTTTATCCGTGGCTTCAGCGATGGCGGCAAACGGTCCGTACTGACGTACTGTCTTGTATTCCTCAGGTAGCGGGATGACCTTTGGCACCACCCCTGCGAACCCTTCTGCCTTACCTTTTACCGTTTTCGCATCCGGCGTCAGGGTTAACGGCAGCGCACTCCCCTGCCGTTCAATCTCCAGCGCCAGCGCTTTGCCCGGATTATCTCGCACCAGATTAACAAACGTCATCCACTGCGTTAACGGTTGACCATCGACTTTAACGATCCGGTCGCCCGCTTGCAAACCCGCTTTCTGAGCTGCCGAGCCCGTCTGGACCTCCGCCAGCACCGTATCAATCTGCGCGCTGCGCGGCTGGATCCCCAGCGAGGTCACGGGATCTTGCTTGTCTGGCTCAAACGCCCAGTGCCGCAGATCGACGATTTTATCCTGGCGCTGATTGGTCCCGAAAGGGGCGACGGTAAGTATTGTTTGCGGGTTGCCGATTTTGGCGACCAGCTGCATACGCACCGCATCCCAATCAGGCGTTTCGATACCATCTATCGCTTTAAGTTCCGTTCCTTTTGCAATTTGTGCTTGCGCGGCAACCGAATTGGGCGTTATTTCACCCACCACCGGCCGCACGCCAGGAACGCCGATAATAAAGACCAGCCAGTAAGCAAAGATAGCGAAAATGAAGTTAGCGATGGGGCCGGCGGCAATCACCGCCGCACGCTGGCCGACGGTTTTATTGTTGAAGGCGTAGTGGCGCATCTCCGGCGCCACCGCCTCGACGCGCTCGTCCAGCATCTTGACGTAGCCGCCCAGCGGGATCAGGGCAATCACGAACTCCGTGCCCTGCTTATCCATCCGCCGCCACAGCGCTTTGCCAAAGCCGATAGAAAAACGCTCAACCCGGATGCCGCAGCGGCGCGCCACCCAAAAATGGCCAAACTCATGCACCGTAATCAGTACGCCAAGCGCAATGATAAAAGCTGCCAGATTCCAGAGCACGCTCAGCATATAACCTTCCGTCAAATCGTCCTGAAGACCAACAGTAGCAGACAGGCGAAGACCGGTACCGCCGCCGTCAGGCTGTCGATACGATCGAGAATACCGCCGTGTCCGGGAATCAAGTGCCCGCTATCCTTAATGCCGGCCTCGCGCTTAAACATACTTTCCGTCAGATCGCCCAGCACGGAAGCCAGGGCCGCCACCACGGAACAGACCAGCAGCACCGTCGGCGTGACGTCAAGATGCGCCCACACCCCGTAAGCCCAGGAGATCACGGCCGCCGTCAGCAAACCGCCAAAAAAACCCTGCCAGGTTTTTCCCGGTGAAACCTTTGGCGCCAGCTTATGCTTGCCGAACATTTTGCCAAACATGTAGGCGCCAGAGTCGGCTCCCCAGACCAGGATCATGACGTACAGCAGCCACACCGCACCGCTGTAGTGGTTATCGGTATAGTGCCAGGCGCGCAGCGCCAGCATGCCCCAGAAAAACGGAACAATGGTCAATATGCCGAAGATAAGGCGCAGCACTTTGGAATGGCGCCAGAATGCCGCCGACGCCGGGTACGATAACACCAGCAACAGCGCGACGATCCACCAGGCGAATGAGGCCCAGAGTGAACCTTCCACCATCGGTTGATGAACGTCATAATGGTATTCAGGCAGCAGAAAAAGCATGGCAGCCAGCAGAAGGCCGCACAGCACCGCCAGCCAGACCCGCTGCGACGTTGAGGTGAAACCGCTCAGTTGCCCCCACTCCCACGCGGCGAGCATGCAGACCACGAGGGTCACGATAGCAAATCCCATCGGCGGCAATAAGAACAGCGCCGCAATGACGACGGGAATTAAGACGAAAGCAGATATCAGGCGATACTTCAGCAAAAGTGACCCCCATCAGGCATGACTGCCACCCGGCTCAGTGCCGCCGAAACGACGCTCTCGATTAACAAAGGCATGGAGTGCACCTTCAAAGTCCTGTTCAGCAAAATCGGGCCAAAGAACATCCGTAAAGTAAAGTTCGGCATAGGCAATTTGCCAAATCAAAAAGTTACTTATTCGGTGCTCTCCCCCGGTCCTAATAACTAAATCAACGGGAGCCAGTTCATGCATGCAGACCTGCTGACTCAGCATCTCTTCCGTGATCTCTTCAGGCAGCAGCGTCCCGTCCTGTACTTGTTTCGCCAGCAGACGAACGCCCTGGGTAATATCCCAGCGACCGCCGTAATTTGCCGCAATGTTCAGCGTTAAGCCGGTATTGTTTGCGGTCAACGCTTCCGCTTTGCGGATGCGTTCCTGCAGGCGCGCATTGAAGCGCGTGGTGTCGCCAATGACCCGCAAACGCACATTGTGTCGGTGCAGACTTTTGACTTCGCTATCCAGCGCCCAGACGAACAGTTCCATCAGCGCGCTGACTTCCTGGGCTGGACGGTTCCAGTTTTCGCTGCTGAACGCGTATAACGTTAACGCCTCAATTCCATTATTCGCCGCGAAGGAGACCGCGCGACGCACGGATTTCGCACCGGCCTTGTGCCCGAAAGCGCGAATTTTACCTTGCCGTTTCGCCCAACGGCCGTTGCCATCCATAATAATGGCGACATGACGGCAGCCATGAGTTGGCGATATTTCGCTGACAGTTTGATTAGCAGACAACATCACGCGTTTTAAGTCCATAATAAGGATTAACTAGCCACCAAACAGAGGCCACCGGGCCGCGCTGGATACGCATTTTTATCCGATGCCGGGGCTGCAGCCAATCGCAGAGAACAACCAAAAGCTTTACGCAAAAAAGCCGTGTTTTGCCACGGCCACCGTAATCTTTAACAACAAAATGCAACGATCGGGTGGCGCAGACTATATCACCGAAGCCTTTCGCCCACAAATACCACCGCGTTACGCCTGCGCGCCCAAACGATTAAGCTGCTGGTGAGCTACCGCACGAGCGTCAGCGTCGATAACCAGAACATCATCAATGCTTTGCGGCTCCTGCAGGTTCATCTTATCCAGCACCGCCAGATTCACCGCCGCAATATCGGTAAAGCGGATATCGCCATGCAGAAACGCGGCAACCGACTCTTCATTGGCCGCATTCAGCGCCGTGGTGGCCGCCTGGCCGACCTCAAACGCGTCCATCGCCAGCTTCAGGCAGGGATAGCGGGCGTAGTCCGGCGCGGAGAAGCTCAGGTTGCTCAGCTGGCAGAAGTCCAGTGGTTTGACCCCGGAGCTCAGGCGCTGTGGCCAGCCCATGGTATGAGCAATCGGCGTGCGCATATCCGGCTCCCCAAGCTGGGCCAGCACGCTGCCGTCCTGATAGCGAACCATCGAGTGGATCACCGACTGCGGGTGGATCAGCACTTCCATCTGCTGCGCCGAAGCATTGAACAGCCAGCGCGCTTCAATATATTCCAGACCTTTGTTCATCATCGTGGCTGAATCGACGGAGATCTTACGTCCCATCGACCAGTTGGGATGGCGGCAGGCCTGATCCGGGGTCATCGCCGATAGTTCAGCCACGTCCGTCTCGCGGAAAGGCCCCCCGGAACCGGTTAACAGAATGGACGAGACGCCATTCCGGGTGAGGTCAGCGTATCCCAGATGCTGTTGAATTGTCTCCGGCATACTCTGAAAAATCGCGTTATGTTCGCTATCGACCGGCAGCAATCGCGCCCCCGACCGCTGAACGGCCTCCATGAACAAGCGACCGCAGGTCACCAGCGATTCTTTATTCGCCAACAACACGGTTTTCCCGGCGCGGATCGCCGCAAGCGTCGGTACCAGCCCCGCCGCGCCGACGATTGCCGCCATCACCTGATCGACCTCATCCAGCGCCGCGACCTCAGCCGCCGCCTGCTGGCCGCTCAGCACCTCGGTACGGCAGCCATGCTCATGCAGACGGGTGCGCAACCGCTCAGCGCTTTGCGCATCATCCATCACGGCGTAACGCGGAGTAAATTCCAGGCATTGTTCAACCATGCGGTCAACGTTTTTCCCCGCGACCAGCGCGGCGACGGAAAAGCAACCAGGGTTATGGCGTACCACGTCCAGCGTGCTACAGCCAATGGAGCCGGTCGAACCGAGAACGGTTAATTGCTTCATGAGACGTCCAGAAGAAAGGAAACAGAATAAAAAGCAAAACGCCGCCAGCAAGCCCCTACGCGACAACTATCGGGGGTAAGGCGGCGGCATCAGGCCTTCAACTTAGCGCTAAAGGCTACAAGGCCAGCCAGCTCAACGCAATCCCGAGAATTGAGCGTACAGTCTTCTGTACGGCGTTTCAGATTTTACTCAGGCCAGGAAGTGTCGGCCCGAGCAACAGCAGAGCATCAGAACTGCATCAGTTCCGCTTCTTTATCTGCCAGCGCCGCGTCAACTTTCTTGATGGCGGCGTCAGTCATTTTCTGCACGTCGTCCTGAGAACGGCGATCGTCATCTTCGCTGATCTCTTTCTCTTTCAGCAGCGCTTTAACTTTGTCGTTCGCGTCACGGCGAACGTTACGCACGGCGACACGCGCCTGCTCAGCTTCGCCACGGACGATCTTGGTCAGATCTTTACGACGCTCTTCGGTCAGCGGCGGCAGCGGAACACGAATATCGCTGCCGGCGGAGCTTGGGTTCAGACCGAGGTCAGACGCCATGATCGCTTTTTCAACAGCCGCAGACATAGAACGGTCAAAGACGTTGATTTTCAGGGTACGGGAGTCTTCGACGGTGACGCTGGCCAGCTGGCGCAGCGGAGTCGGCGTACCGTAGTATTCAACAACAATCCCGTCCAGCAGGCTCGGAGAAGCACGACCCGTGCGAATTTTGCTGATTTGGTTTTTGAATGCTTCGACGCATTTTTCCATGCGGATTTCAGCATCTTTTCTGATATCGCTAATCACGTTACGAATCCTTGAAAGCTTGTCTCAGTCAGACCAGACGGGACACCCGTCGGAAAATGAGCTAAGTATAGTCAGATTTAATGAAAATCACCGGGCAATATCCCCGCGAAAGTAAAGCGGAATATTACCCGGATTTGGCGCTGACGGGAATTATTCCGTGATCAATGTGCCTTCTTTTTCGCCCATGACCACGCGACGCAGGGCGCCGGGTTTGTTCATGTTGAAGACGCGAATCGGCAATTTGTGGTCACGCGCCAGGGTGAAGGCCGCCAGATCCATGACTTTCAGCTCTTTATCCAGCACTTCGCTGTAGGTCAGCTGATCGTACATGGTGGCAGAAGGATCTTTTGCCGGATCCGCGGTAAACACACCGTCAACCTTGGTCGCTTTCAGCACCACGTCGGCTTCAATTTCAATACCACGCAGGCAGGCTGCGGAATCGGTGGTAAAGAACGGGTTGCCGGTGCCTGCGGAGAGGATCACCACACGGTTGTTGCGCAGCAGGCTGATCGCCTCTGCCCAGCTGTAGTTGTCGCACACGCCGTTCAGCGGGATGGCGGACATCAGACGAGCGTTCACATAGGCGCGGTGGAGCGCATCACGCATTGCCAGGCCGTTCATGACCGTTGCCAGCATGCCCATGTGGTCGCCCACAACGCGGTTCATACCCGCTTTCGCCAGACCAGCACCACGGAACAGGTTACCACCACCAATTACTACGCCAACCTGAATACCCAGCTCGACCAGCTCTTTGATCTCCTGAGCCATGCGGTCAAGTATGCTTGCATCAATACCGAAGCCTTCTGAGCCCTGCAGCGCTTCGCCACTTAATTTCAGCAGAATACGTTTGTAGACGGGTTTTGCATTGGTAGCCATGTTTCTTTCCTGAGACTGTCAACGAATGAGATATGAGAATTCTGGCGACATTGTATGTCGCATTTCAGCGCGGTCACTATACGCAGTTGGCTGAATTTACAAAATGGGCGCAAAAAGAAGCCGCCCTCAGGCGGCTCCTTGTAAAAATTAAGACTGCTTGGACATCGCAGCAACTTCTGCTGCAAAGTCAGTCTCAACTTTCTCGATGCCTTCGCCCACTTCAAAGCGGATGAAGCCAGTCACGTCAGCGTTGTGCTCTTTCAGCAGCTGACCAACAGATTTGCTCGGCTCCATAACGAAAGGCTGACCCGTCAGAGAAACTTCGCCGGTGAATTTCTTCATGCGGCCTTCAACCATTTTCTCTGCGATTTCTTTCGGCTTACCGGACTGCATCGCGATGTCCAGCTGAACCTGGTACTCTTTCTCTACCACTTCAGCAGACACGTCTTCCGGCTTAACGAATTCCGGCTTGCTTGCAGCAACGTGCATTGCCAGCTGCTTAACCAGCTCTTCGTCAGCGCCTTTAGCGGCAACCAGAACACCAATGCGCGCACCGTGCTGGTAGCTACCCAGAACGTCGCCTTCCAGAACAGCGATACGACGGATGTTGATGTTCTCACCGATTTTAGCAACCAGCGCAACGCGTTCTTCTTCGAACTGCGCTTTCAGAACTTCAACGTCGGAGATTTTACCCGCAACAGCAGCGTCCAGTACTTTGTCAGCAAATGCCTGGAAACCACCATCTTTAGCAACGAAGTCAGTCTGGCAGTTAACTTCCAGAATGTAACCGTAGTTGCCTTCGATTTTGGTTTTGATCACGCCGTCAGCAGCCACGTTGCCTGCTTTCTTCGCCGCTTTGATCGCGCCGGATTTACGCATGTTTTCGATTGCCAGCTCGATGTCGCCATTCGCTTCAGTCAGCGCTTTTTTGCAATCCATCATGCCTGCGCCAGTACGTTCGCGCAGTTCTTTTACCAGGGAAGCGGTAATTTCAGCCATTCTAAAATCCTCGGGAGATGTGGATACTGCCCGGCCAACGGCCAAACAGCGTAAATTGAAAAAAGGGGCCTGTAATGGGCCCCTATTCATACACGGTACTAATAAGGGCTTAAACCTTATTATTCAGCTTCTACGAAGCTTTCTTCCGCCTGAGAAGCCAGGTCCTGAGAGCGACCTTCACGAACGGTAGCAGCAACAGCGCCCAGGTACAGGCTTACTGCGCGGATTGCATCGTCGTTACCCGGGATAACGAAGTCTACGCCGTCCGGATCAGAGTTGGTATCAACGATAGCAAATACCGGGATACCCAGGTTGTTTGCTTCTTTGATAGCGATGTGCTCGTGGTCAGCGTCGATAACGAACAGTGCGTCCGGCAGGCCGCCCATGTCTTTGATACCGCCCAGGCTGTTTTCCAGCTTGTCCAGCTCACGAGTGCGCATCAGCGCTTCTTTCTTGGTCAGCTTGTCGAAAGTACCGTCCTGGGACTGAGTTTCCAGGTCTTTCAGACGTTTGATGGACTGACGAACGGTTTTCCAGTTAGTCAGCATACCGCCCAGCCAGCGATGGTTCACGAAGAACTGGTCGCAGCTGTTAGCAGCTTCTTTTACCGCTTCGCTTGCAGCGCGCTTAGTACCCACGAACAGGATCTTGCCTTTACGGGCAGAGATTTTGTTCAGCTCAGCCAGAGCTTCGTTGAACATCGGTACCGTTTTCTCAAGGTTGATGATGTGAACTTTGTTACGCGCGCCGAAGATGAAAGGCTTCATTTTCGGGTTCCAGTAACGGGTCTGGTGACCAAAGTGAACACCAGCCTTGAGCATGTCGCGCATGGAAACAGTTGCCATGTTTAAAACCTCTATAGATTAAATTGGGGTTATGCCTCCACGTATCCCATATTACCGACCCCAAAGGGCACCCCGGAATATGTGTCGATACGTGTGTGTTATTTACACAATATGAGTATGTCGCTTACGTCCCATCCTTGTGTATCTGAGATGGAACGGAAGTCCGGCGCGCTTTATACCACAAAATCCGCCCAGACACCAACTCTTGTTGACGCCACGTGCTGTTAATGATTCTCAATTTGGCACCAGCCTGCCCGGACTGTTACCATTGGCAGGACTTACTCTATTATTGTCGAAAATATCGACACTGCTGGACATACTCCATGGCTATCTCTATCAAGACATCTGAAGACATTGAAAAAATGCGCGTTGCCGGCCGCCTGGCCGCTGAAGTGCTGGAAATGATCGAACCCTGGGTTAAACCTGGCGTCAGCACCGGCGAACTGGACCGCATCTGTAACGACTATATCGTTAACGAGCAGAAGGCCATTTCCGCCTGCCTCGGCTATCACGGCTATCCGAAGTCCGTCTGCATTTCGGTCAACGAAGTGGTTTGCCACGGTATCCCTGACGACGGCAAACTGCTGAAAGATGGCGATATCGTTAACATCGACGTGACGGTCATTAAAGATGATTTCCATGGCGACACCTCCAAAATGTTTATCGTCGGTAAACCGACGATTCTCGGCGAGCGCCTGTGCCGCATCACTCAGGAAAGCCTGTATCTGGCGCTGAAAATGGTGAAGCCGGGGATCAACCTGCGCACTATCGGCGCGGCGATCCAGAAATACGTTGAAGCCGAAGGTTTTTCCGTGGTGCGCGAATACTGTGGCCACGGTATCGGCCGCGGCTTCCATGAAGAGCCGCAGGTGCTGCACTACGACTCACCGGAAACCAACGTTGTGCTCAAACCCGGCATGACCTTCACCATCGAGCCGATGGTCAACGCGGGTAAAAAAGAGATCCGCAGCATGAAAGACGGCTGGACGGTGAAAACTAAAGACCGGAGCTTGTCTGCGCAGTACGAGCATACTATTGTGGTGACAGACAACGGCTGCGAAATTCTGACGCTACGCAAGGATGACACCATCCCGGCGATAATCTCGCACGATGAATGATGAAAAGCCGGCGCCCGCCGGCTTTTTTATTAGATAGTTTTTTCTTATGGTGACGCGATGAGCAACTCATTACCTGACACAGCCTCCCCTCTTCTGCCCGTCCCGCCGGAACATCCGGTGAGCTGGCCACAGGGCGATCTGAACTGTGCTGCAATTAAGGCGCACATCGATACCTTCCAGCACTGGCTGGGCGAGGCGTTTGACTCCGGCATCGCCGCGGAGCAGCTCATTGCGGCGCGCACCGAATTTATCGACCAGCTGCTGCAGCGGTTGTGGATCGCCTACGGTTTTGAATCCGTCTGCGATCTGGCGCTGGTCGCCGTCGGCGGCTATGGCCGCGGCGAGCTGCATCCGCTCTCTGACGTCGACCTGCTGATCCTCAGCCGCAAAAAACTGCCGGACGACCAGGCGCAAAAGGTCGGCGAACTGCTGACGCTGCTGTGGGACGTCAAGCTGGAGGTGGGCCACAGCGTGCGCACCCTCGAAGAGTGCCTGCTCGAAGGACTTTCGGATCTCACCGTCGCCACTAACTTGATTGAATCGCGCCTGCTGATCGGCGACGTCGCGCTGTTCCTTGAACTGCAAAAACATATTTTTAGCGACGGCTTCTGGCCATCGGAAAAGTTCTTCGCCGCCAAGGTGGAAGAGCAGAACGTCCGTCATCAACGCTATCACGGCACCAGCTATAACCTGGAGCCGGACGTGAAAAGCAGCCCCGGCGGCCTGCGTGACATCCATACGCTACAGTGGGTGGCTCGCCGTCATTTTGGCGCCACCTCGATGGATGAGATGGTCGGCTTCGGCTTTCTGACTGAAGCCGAGCGCAATGAGCTCAACGAGTGTCTGCATCAGCTGTGGCGCATCCGTTTCGCACTGCATCTCGAGCTCACTCGCTATGACAACCGTCTGCTTTTCGACCGCCAGCTCAGCGTCGCCCGCCGGCTTGGCTATGAAGGCGACGGCAACCAGCCGATTGAGCATATGATGAAGGACTTCTTCCGCGTCACCCGCCGGGTGAGCGAGCTGAACCAGATGCTGCTTCAGCTGTTTGAAGAGGCTATTCTCGCCCTGACCGAGGATGAAAAACCGCGCCCGATAGACGATGACTTCCAGCTTCGCGGCACCCTTATCGATCTGCGTGACGACACGTTGTTTATTCGCGAACCGCAGGCCATTCTGCGCATGTTTTATATGATGGTACGCAACAGCACCATCACCGGCATCTACTCCACGACGTTGCGCCATCTGCGCCATGCCCGGCGCCATCTGACCCAGCCGCTGTGCTATATCCCGGAGGCGCGCACGCTCTTTCTCAGCATGCTGCGCCATCAGGGGGCGGTCAGCCGCGGACTGCTGCCGATGCATCGCCATAGCGTGCTGTGGGCCTATATGCCGCAGTGGTCACATATCGTCGGCCAGATGCAGTTCGATCTGTTTCACGCCTACACCGTCGATGAACACACCATCCGCGTGATGCTGAAGCTGGAGAGCTTTGCCAAAGAAGAAACCCGCAGCCGCCACCCGCTGTGCGTGGAGCTATGGCCGCGCTTAACGCACCCGGAGCTGATTTTAATCGCCGCCCTGTTCCACGACATTGCGAAAGGGCGTGGCGGCGACCACTCGATCCTCGGCGCGCAGGATGTGCTGAAGTTTGCCGAGCTGCACGGACTGAACTCTCGCGAAACGCAGCTGGTCGCCTGGCTGGTGCGTCACCATCTGCTGATGTCGGTCACCGCCCAGCGGCGCGACATTCAGGATCCGGAGGTGATTAAGCAGTTCGCCGAGGAAGTGCAAACGGAAAATCGCCTGCGCTATCTGGTGTGCCTGACCGTTGCCGATATCTGCGCCACTAACGAAACGCTGTGGAACAGCTGGAAGCAGAGTCTGCTGCGCGAACTCTATTTCGCCACCGAGAAACAGCTGCGTCGGGGCATGCAAAGCACCCCGGATATGCGCGAACGGGTGCGTCATCATCAGCTGCAGGCGCTGGCCCTGCTGCGGATGGACAATATTAATGAAGAGGCGCTGCATCAGATCTGGAACCGCTGCCGCGCCAACTATTTCGTGCGGCATACGCCGACGCAGCTCGCCTGGCACGCCCGCAACCTGCTGCGTCACGATCTGAATAAGCCGATGATTCTGCTGAGTTCGCAGGCCACCCGCGGCGGTACGGAGATTTTTATCTGGAGCCCGGATCGCCCTTATCTGTTTGCCGCGGTGTGCGGCGAACTGGACCGTCGCAACCTTAGCGTCCACGACGCGCAGATCTTCACCACCCGCGACGGCATGGCGATGGATACCTTTATTGTCCTCGAACCCGACGGCAGCCCGCTTTCCGCTGACCGCCACGACGCGATTCGCCACGGTCTTGAACAGACGATAACTCAGCGTAGCTGGGAACCCCCGGCCCCGCGTCGTCAGGCGGCAAAACTGCGTCACTTCTCTGTTCCGACAGAGGTGAATTTCCTGCCGACCCATACCGATCGAAAATCGTTTCTCGAGCTGATTGCGCTCGATCAGCCAGGGCTGCTCGCCCGCGTCGGCCAGGTGTTCGCCGACCTCGGTATTTCGCTTCACGGGGCGCGAATTACGACAATTGGTGAGCGAGTAGAAGATTTATTTATAATCGCCACCGCCGACCGGCGTGGCCTTAATAATGAGCTACAACAAGAAGTGCAACAACGGTTGACAGAGGCCCTCAATCCAAACGATAAAGGGTGACGTATTTTTTTTAGTGAATGGAAAGAAACAATGCAGCAGTTACAGAACGTTATTGAGTCCGCCTTCGAGCGTCGCGCCGACATCACGCCGGCCAATGTGGATACCGTGACCCGCGAAGCGGTAAACCAGGTTATCGCCCTTCTGGATTCCGGCGCGCTGCGCGTCGCTGAGAAGATCGATGGTCAGTGGGTGACGCATCAATGGCTGAAGAAAGCGGTACTGCTCTCTTTCCGTATTAACGATAACCAGGTTATCGATGGTGCGGAAAGCCGCTACTTCGATAAAGTACCGATGAAATTCGCTGACTATGACGAAGCGCGTTTCCAGAAAGAAGGTTTCCGCGTGGTGCCGCCGGCAGCGGTACGTCAGGGCGCATTCATCGCCCGCAACACCGTGCTGATGCCGTCCTACGTTAACATCGGCGCCTACGTTGACGAAGGCACCATGGTTGATACCTGGGCTACCGTCGGCTCCTGCGCGCAGATCGGTAAAAACGTTCACCTGTCCGGCGGCGTCGGCATCGGTGGCGTACTGGAGCCGCTGCAGGCGAACCCGACCATCATCGAAGACAACTGCTTCATCGGCGCGCGCTCTGAAGTGGTTGAAGGGGTGATTGTCGAAGAAGGCTCCGTCATCTCCATGGGCGTTTACCTGGGTCAGAGCACCAAAATCTACGATCGCGAAACCGGTGAAGTCTTCTACGGCCGCGTACCGGCTGGCTCGGTAGTCGTGTCAGGCAACCTGCCGTCGAAGGATGGTAAATACAGCCTGTACTGCGCGGTGATCGTTAAGAAAGTCGATGCCAAAACCCGCGGCAAAGTCGGCATTAACGAACTGCTGCGCACCATCGACTAAAGCAAATAAAAAGCGGGAGATATCCCGCTTTTTTTATATTTGATGCTGGCGAAAATGGATTTTTTCGTTAATTATTCAATGGTTATGATGCTATCAAAGGTACCGTTATGTACGATAATCTGAAAAGTCTTGGCATTACCAACCCTGATGAGATCGATCGCTATAGCCTGCGGCAGGAAGCTAACAACGACATCCTGAAAATCTATTTTCAGAAAGACAAAGGCGAATTCTTCGCCAAGAGCGTGAAGTTTAAATACCCGCGTCAGCGCAAAACCGTTGTCGCCGACGGCGTCGGCCAGGGCTACAAAGAAGTCCAGGAGATCAGCCCCAATCTGCGCTACGTCATCGACGAACTGGATCAGATCTGCCAGCGCGATCGCACTGAAATCGATCTCAAGCGTAAAATCCTCGACGATTTACGCCATCTGGAAAGCGTGGTCACCAATAAGATCAGCGAAATCGAAGCCGATCTGGAAAAACTTACCCGTAAGTGACAGCGTTCCCGGCGGCGCACCGCCTGACCGGGCAACCAATATAATCTGCCGCTTACGCCATGCATCCTCCAGGCCGGGTAAGGCGAACCGCCTCCCGGCATTTTTATCTCGACGCCCTATCGTTGCTCATCCAGCTGCAGGGCTATATAGAGCAGCAGCCGATCGTCAAAGCTGCCGAGATCCAGACCGGTCAGCTCCGAGATACGGTTCAACCGATACTCCAGGGTATTGCGATGAATAAACAGCGCCTTTGATGTCGCCAGCGGCTGCACGTTATGGCGAAACCACGCCTGCAGCGTACGCCGCAGCAAACCGTTGTTATCCATAGCCTTCAGACGCGCCAGCGGACGGGCCAGTTCATTGGCCTGCCAGCCGCCGCGCAGGCTGTCTAGCAGCACCGGCAGCATCAGATCCTGATAGAAATAGCTGCGGCTCTCCGGCATTCGTTGCTTACCCACCATCATGGTCGTCCGTGCGGTACGGTAAGAGCGGGCGATACTCCCGGGACCGGTGAAGAAGTTGCCCAGCGCCACGCGAAAGCGGAGCTGACCATTCTCTTTCATCCTGGCGATAAGCTGCTCGACGCGGCGGACGTGATCGTCGGCATCCCAGCGGCCAAAGCTGTTCAGCGCCGGTTTCAGCACCACCATTTCCGTGAGTGACACAATGGCCACCAGATTATTGCGATCGGGGGTGGTCAGCGCGTTCTGCAACTGCTGCAGTTCCGCCATCGCGCTGTCCACGCCGAGCTGGCCGCTGTCCACCTCAATCATCGCCACCACCCGCGGCTGATTGAGATCGATACCTAACCGCTGAGCCCATTCGTTCAGCGCCGGGGTATGCTCTTCCGCCTGAATCAGGTTCATCACCAGCTCTTCGCGCAGGCGGCTGTCCTGCGCAAGGAGATGCATCAGCCGCGACTGCTCCAGCATCATCTCTGCCGTCATGCACACCAGCTCGCCATATTTCCGCAGCGCCTCCGGCTCGCCGGTCAGGCCGATCACCCCGACGATTTCACCTTCGAGGCGTAGCGGCAGGTTGATCCCCTGACGCACGCCGTGCAGATGGCGAGCGACCGCATCGTCGATATCCACCACCCGCCCCTGAGAAAGCACCAGCAGCGCGCCTTCGTGCAATTCACCAATTCTTTCCCGATCGCCGCTGCCAATAATCCGCCCGCGGGCATCCATCACGTTGATGTTGGTATCGATGATGCGCATCGTGCGCGCCACAATATCCTGCGCCATTTTGGTATCAAGATGCCAGCCAGCCATGTAATCCTCCCCTATGCAGGGCACCAGCATAAAAGAGTCTCCGTCCTGCTGCATTGTGCATATGCCCGAAGGCGGGGCGAGATATGTGGAGTTGTGGAAGTGGTCACAGAACGAAAAAAAAGCCCCTGCCCTCGGCGAGGGAAGGGGCTGTGGCGCTTGCGCTGACGATTACTGCAACAGCAGGTAGATAGAGGCGTCGCCGCGCTGAATGTTCAGCGCCAGCACGGACGGTTTGGCGTCGAAGATTTTCCGCAGATCGGCGATGTTTTTCACCGGCTGCTGATTCGCCCCGACAATGATATCGCCTTTCTTGAGGCCAATCTGCGCCGCCGGGGTGCCGGCTTTCACATTGTTGACCACCACGCCCTTATCCTGACCCTTGTTACTCATTTCCGCCCCTTCAATCCCGTTGAAGATGGTGCTGGAATCCACCTGGGTCTGGTTGCTCTGCTGCAGTTCGACGGTAACGGTGACCGGTTTGCCGTCGCGGAGCAGGCCAAGCTCAACTTTGCTGCCGATAGGCATGGTGCCGACCTGAGCACGTAGCGCGGCGAAGCTGCTGATCGCCTTGCCATTGAGGGTGGTGATCACGTCGCCGGCTTTAATGCCCGCTTTGGCGGCTGCCGAACCTGGCATCACCTGGCTGACGAAGGCGCCGCGCTGGGCGTCGACTTTCATCGCTTTCGCCAGTTCAGAGTTCAGTTCGGTGCCCATGATGCCCAGCTCACCGCGTTTCACCTGGCCATATTTCACCATCTGCTCGGTCAGGTTTTTCACCATGTTGCTCGGGATAGCAAAACCGATACCGATGTTGCCGCCGTCCGGCGCCAGGATGGCGGTGTTAATGCCGATCAGCTCACCGTTGAGGTTCACCAGCGCGCCGCCGGAGTTCCCGCGGTTAATCGCCGCATCGGTCTGGATAAAGTTTTCGTAGTTTTCCACGTTCAGGCCGCTACGGCCCAGCGCGGAGACAATCCCGGAGGTCACGGTTTCGCCCAGACCAAACGGGTTACCGATAGCCACGGTGTAGTCGCCGACGCGCAGCGCATCAGAATCAGCCAGCTTAATCGCCGTCAGGTTTTTCGGATCCTGAATCTGAATCAGCGCGATATCGGAGCGCGGATCTTTGCCCACGACTTTGGCATCAAACTTACGGCCATCGCTCAGTTGAACCTTAATCGTGGTGGCGTTGTCCACAACGTGGTTGTTGGTCACCACATACCCTTTGGCCGCATCAATGATGACGCCGGAGCCCAGCGCCATGAATTTCTGCTGCTGGCCGCCGTCAGGCTGACCGCCCTGTCCACCGCCCTGGCAAAACGGTGAACTCTGGAAAGGAGAACCATCCTGGCAGAACGGCGAATTATCGCCAAAGAACTGCTGGAAGTTACGCGGCATCCGTGGGGTATTAACAGTGGTGCTACCTTCAACGTTAATGCTCACCACCGATGGCATCACCTTCTCCAGCATCGGGGCCAGGCTTGGCATCTGCTGTGCATTAGTGGCCGAAGATGCCGTTTCTGCCGCGCTCGCAGAGAGCGGGGACAACGCCAGACCTAAACTCAGAGCCAGTGCACTCATTGCTAACGTGGTTTTTTTCATCAGTTTCAATCTCAATATCAGATAACGAAAGTTGCTGTGTACGTGACTATCAGAGTCATTTTATAGCGCTAAGTTCCGGAATTAAGTTTCTGGAAAAAGTAAAAATTTATTGTCCATCTTTACAAAACTCCAGCCTATTCCACCGCCATCAGTCGCCGATATTCATCCCACGCATACAAATCCGTCATTCCGCT
Organism: Klebsiella sp. PK18; assembly: GCF_057784655.1. Classification (NCBI taxonomy): domain Bacteria; kingdom Pseudomonadati; phylum Pseudomonadota; class Gammaproteobacteria; order Enterobacterales; family Enterobacteriaceae; genus Klebsiella; species Klebsiella sp. PK18. The sequence continues at coordinate 4,613,608 of NZ_CM173493.1, forward strand.
GATATAATCCTGGATCAGACGGCAGCGATAATAGTATTCCATCAGCGCAAATTCGGGCGCCGTGCGCACCAGCTTATTTACTGCTTCAACATAGGCCAGCCGGTGACGGGTTGAAAGTTTCTGATACAGCCGGGAGGCAATGGGTAACCGCCGTACCCGCTCCTGCGCCACTAATTCGCTGAAATCCTCCAGAGATAATTTCAGCAGCGGCTGATAGATATCCAGCAGGCCGCTAATCACCCGGTAGCCCTGCAATTCCAGCTGCTCGACATCCGGATGGCTAAAGACCTGTTTCATCGCTACATTTTTATAGAGTTCCAGCAGCTGGCTGCAATCGCTATCGTCCTCAAGCAGCGCATGATTAAAGTCGCCAGTGAAGATGGCCGGCAGGTTATCAATAAATCGGCGCGCCGCGTAGGGCACCAGCTTATTCAGCGTGTTTACCCGCAAATACATAAAAAACTGATCTTCCGCGCTCTGTCGCAGGTAATTAGCTCGCGATTTTTCCCAGGCATTTTCCACTACCTGAGAGAATAACGATCCTTTTTCATGGTTGCCCCAGGCGTCGTAAAGATGCTGATAAAGCTGCTCGGCGCTGAAAATACGTTTTTCAACCGCGTCCTCGAGATCCGCGACGCAATATGAGATGTCATCCGCGGCCTCCATAATCCAGGTTAATGGGAATCGATTGTAAGGTGCCAGATCCAGTTCTTTACGCAGGCGCGCGACATACTCTTCTTCGGCTAAATAATAGCCAGGCTTCTTCATTAAATAACTGTGACTGGCTGGCGTCGCCTCGAACCACCACGCCGGTCGGGTATATTTCAGGATGCAGCCCACCTGCGCCCAGGTCAGATTCATCCGCATCAGCGTGTGGACCAGACGAATCCCCTGCGCGTTGCCCTCAAAGCTGCAGAGATCCTGGCGCACTTTACGCCGCAGCGCATTCAGCGCCGTTTCCCCTTCGTGCAGGCGTAACGCCTGTACCTCGCAGCGATCGTCGGTCAACGGCTGGCCGAGCGCATCGCCGGGGGCCAGGCGCTGGCGAAACCAGTCGTTAATCGCCGCCTCGCCAAAGTGGCCAAACGGCGGGTTGCCAATGTCGTGCATCAGGCAGGCCATTTCAACCACGCTCTCGAATGGCCCGGTCAGCTCTTCCAGGCCATACTCTTCCAGTAGCTTCTGCTCTTTCAGCCTGCTAAGCACTTCTTTGGCGATATAGCGCCCCACCTGCTGCACCTCCAGCGAGTGGGTCAGGCGAGTACGGACCGCCGCGTTGCGCTCCAGCGGGAAGACCTGGGTTTTTTGCTGTAGGCGGCGGATGGCCGGCGAGTTGACGATCCGCCCCCGATCGCTTTCGAAGATCCGCAGGATGTCGCGCTCCGTCTCCACCCGCGGCGGCGAACGGAAGCGTCGACGCCAGTTTATCTTGTTGCGAAAATCAATCTTTGCCATAGCCTCTCCCGCGCGAGCAATACGCTTCCCCTTAAGCGCATGATAGACTATGCAACTAAACCTGACACATCGCGAGTAAATCTATGAAAATTGGCATTATTGGCGCTATGGAAGAGGAAGTTACCCTCCTGCGCGACAAAATCGAAAACCGCCAGACTATCACTATTGGCGGGAGCGAAATCTATACCGGCCAACTTCACGGCGTTGACGTCGCTCTGCTGAAGTCTGGTATCGGGAAAGTGGCGGCGGCGACGGGCGCGACCCTGCTGCTGGAGCGCTGCCAGCCTGACGTGATCATTAATACCGGTTCTGCCGGCGGCCTCGCGCCGACGCTGAAGGTCGGCGATATCGTCGTCTCCGATGAAGCGCGCTACCACGATGCCGACGTCACTGCCTTCGGTTATGAGTATGGCCAGCTGCCTGGCTGCCCGGCGGGCTTTAAAGCGGACGATAAGCTGGTGGCCGCCGCCGAAGACTGCATTAAAGCGTTAGATCTCAATGCCGTTCGCGGCCTGATCGTCAGCGGCGATGCCTTCATTAACGGCTCCGTCGCGCTGGCGAAGATCCGCCATAATTTCCCGCAGGCAATCGCCGTGGAAATGGAAGCGACCGCCATCGCTCACGTCTGCCATAACTTCAAGGTTCCCTTCGTGGTGGTTCGCGCCATCTCCGACGTGGCCGATCAGCAGTCCCACCTCAGTTTTGACGAGTTCCTTGCGGTCGCCGCCAGACAGTCCACCCTGATGGTGGAGAATCTGGTACAGAACCTGGCACGTGGCTAAGTCGCTATCCTTCGCGCTTGCCGCGCTGCTGTTACTCGCCCCGGCGTGGCTACTGGCCGCGCCGCGGGTGGTCACCCTCTCCCCCGCCAATACCGAACTGGCCTTTGCCGCCGGGATCACGCCGGTCGGCGTCAGCAGCTATTCCGATTATCCGCCGCAGGCCAAAACCATAGAACAGGTTGCCAGCTGGCAGGGGATGAACCTGGAGCGCATCGTGGCGCTAAAGCCAGACGTGGTGCTGGCCTGGCGCGGGGGCAATGCCGAACGCCAGGTTAACCAGCTGCAGTCGCTGGGTATTCATGTCCTCTGGGTGCAGACCTCGACGATAGAAGAGATCATCGCCACCCTGCGTCAGCTGGCGCAGTGGAGCCCGCAGCCGGAAAAAGCGCAGCAGGCGGCGCAGGCGATGCAGCAGGAATACGATACGCTGAAAGCGCGCTATGCCAATGCGCCGAAGAAACGCGTCTTCCTGCAGTTCGGATCCGCGCCGCTATTCACCAGTGGTCCCGGTTCGATTCAGGATCAGGTGCTGGGGCTGTGCGGCGGCGAGAATATCTTTGCCACCAGCCGTGTTCCCTGGCCGCAGGTGAGCCGCGAACAGGTGCTGGCCCGCCAGCCGCAGGCGATCGTGGTGACCGGCGACGCCAGCCGCATTGCCGAAGCGCAGCGCTTTTGGCAACATCAGCTCACCATTTCGTTGATTGCGTTACACAGCGACTGGTTTGAACGCGCAAGCCCACGTATTATCCTCGCCGCCAAACAACTTTGTGCGGCGCTTGACCAGGTAAAATAATCATCCGGCGCACCGGATGTTCAGTGGGAATCAACGATGCTTGTCTATTGGCTGGATATTATTGGCACGGCTGTCTTCGCGATCTCCGGCGTTCTGCTGGCGGGAAAATTACGCATGGACCCATTCGGCGTGCTGGTGTTAGGCGTGGTGACGGCGGTGGGCGGCGGAACCATCCGCGACATGGCGCTGGCGAATGGCCCGGTATTCTGGGTCAAAGATCCCACCGATCTGGTGGTGGCGATGGTCACCAGCATGCTGACCATCCTGCTGGTCCGCCAGCCGCGTCGGCTGCCGAAATGGATACTGCCCGTTCTTGATGCCGTCGGTCTGGCGGTGTTTGTCGGCATCGGCGTCAATAAAGCCTTTCTCGCCGGCAGTGGTCCGCTGGTGGCGGTCTGCATGGGGGTGGTCACCGGCGTCGGCGGCGGGATTATCCGTGACGTGCTGGCGCGCGAAATTCCCATGATTCTGCGCACCGAGATCTACGCCACCGCCTGTATTGTCGGCGGCATTGTCCACGCTACAGCACACGACACCTTTCATCTCCCGCTGGAGAATTCGGCGATGATGGGCATGGTGGTGACACTGGTGATCCGTCTGGCGGCGATCCGCTGGCACCTGAAGCTGCCGACGTTTGCCCTGGACGATAACGGGCGGTAGTAAAAGCAAAACGGTAACCTTAAGGTTACCGTTTTTCGCGTTGGCTCCCTCTCGCTGGAGGAGAAGGCGCCCGGTCGCACTCGCTTTAAACGCTGAATGAGGAACCGCAGCCGCAGGTGCTTTTCGCGTTCGGGTTGGTCACGATGAAACGCGAACCTTCCAGACCCTCGGTATAGTCGACGGCGCCGCCGACCAGATACTGCAGGCTCATTGGGTCAACCACCAGGCCGACGCCCTGTTTCTCGATGGTCATATCGCCTTCGTTCACCTGATCGTCAAAGGTGAAGCCATACTGGAAACCGCTGCAACCGCCGCCGGTGATATACACGCGCAGTTTCAGGTTCGGATTATCTTCATCCGCAATCAGGTGTTTTACTTTGTTGGCTGCGGCTTCGGTAAACTCCAGCGGCAACGCTACGTCATCACTCATTTTTTGCTCCCATTGATACTTCCGGCCGGTTAAAGAATAACCGGACCTTTTGAGCCATTATCTAATACCCTGGTAAATCGTTCAAGTATTCTCCCGCGGTGCCTGCTGCGCTTTTGCCGCCTGCTCGGCCTCCTGCTTCGCCAGAGTACGTTGCAGAATGGTCGAATACAAAGGCTTACCGCCGAGGAATTGCGCCAGTAGTGTTGCGCCAAGGCAGGTAATAATCATTGGCAAAATGAGCTGATAGTTATCCGTCATCTCCAGCACCAGCACAATCCCGGTGAGCGGCGCGCGCACCGAGGCGGCCAGCAGCGCCCCCATCCCGGCGATGGCGAAGGTGCCGGCATCGAGATGGTAGGCCGGAAACAGCGGAATAGCCGCCATGCCGAACGCCGTGCCCAGCAAGGTGCCCAGCGCCAGCATCGGCGCGAAGATCCCCCCCGGCGCGCCGGAAGAGAAGCAGATCAGCGTGGTCACCACGCGGGCAATAAAGATAAACAGCAGCAAACCGACGGAGAAATTACCGGCGGCGGCGATGGGGATCAGGTTAAAGCCACCGCCCACCGCGGAGGGCTGCATCAGCCCCAGCAGGCCGCAGATCCCGCCGATGACCCCGCCCATCAATACCCATTTTTTGATATTGCCACCGTGGATGCGCTGGAAGATATCCTGGGTGCGCAGCACCAGGAAGTTAAACAGCGGACCAAAGCAACCAAAGAGCATGCCCAGCACCAGATACAGCCACAGGGTATTCACCGGGGCGTTGCTCAGCTTGCCTACCTCAATGATCGCCGCTTCGCCATTGAAAATACGAAACACAATGCTCGACATGATCACGCCGGTAAATACCGCTTTAATGGAGATCAGGTTGTAGCGAAACTGCGGGCGCATCTCTTCGATGATAAACAGAATACCGGCCAGCGGCGCATTAAAGGCCGCCGAGAGCCCCGACGCCGCACCGGTCGCCAGCAGCGTGTGCCGCGCCTCCGGACTGCGCATGCGGAAGATATCCAGCACCATGCGTCCAATGTTGCCGCCAAGCTGCACCATCGGCCCTTCGCGTCCCAGCACCATTCCGGCGCCCAGGGTCCCCATGCCGCCGATGAATTTCACCGGCAGCACGCGCCACCAGCGCACCGGCCGCAGCTCCTCCAGCGCCCCTTCGATTTCCGGGATCCCGGAGCCGCCCGCCTCCGGCGCAAAGCGGCGCACGAGAAAATAACCGACCATTGCCAGCAGCGCCGACAAGATAAACGCCAGCGGCCAGACCAGATACCAATGATCGGCCACCTGCGCCAGCGCGCCGATCCGCTGGTTCTGCACCCAGTTCACGCTCTTTTCAAACGCCACGCCCACCAGACCGGCCAGCGTGCCAACCACCGCCGCCATCAACAGGACCGCCAGCGGCGTTTTATCGCGCTGAATCAAACGGCGCACCGCATCGCCGCGACGTACCCGCACGAACTGATGTGCTTCAAAAGAGGGAGTTTCTGCTTTCATGCCATTATCAATTATTGGTAATACAAATGAAGAGAGAGGCATTTTAGCCGTCCCGGCGCGCTGCGTCGTCAAAAAAATGCCCTTGCGGCGCATTGTTTCAATTGGGCAAAACTTTCATAACCATCCTGGAATAACTTAGAATAGCCGATAAAACATTTTTCACGAACCAGGACCCTGGCCATGAGCAAATCTGAAAATCTATACCATGCTGCGCGCGAACTGATCCCCGGCGGCGTTAACTCGCCGGTGCGCGCCTTCACCGGCGTCGGCGGCACGCCGCTGTTTATCGAACGCGCGGATGGCGCCTATCTTTATGACGTGGACGGGAAGGCCTATATCGATTATGTCGGCTCCTGGGGTCCGATGGTGCTGGGCCACAACCACCCGGCTATCCGCAATGCGGTGATCGAAGCGGCGTCCCGCGGCCTGAGCTTTGGCGCGCCGACCGAAATGGAAGTGAAAATGGCGGAGCTGGTGACCGAGCTGGTCCCGACCATGGATATGGTGCGGATGGTGAACTCCGGCACCGAAGCGACCATGAGCGCGATTCGCCTGGCCCGCGGCTTCACCGGCCGCGATAAGATCATTAAGTTCGAAGGCTGCTATCACGGCCATGCCGACTGTCTGCTGGTGAAAGCCGGTTCCGGCGCGCTGACCCTCGGCCAGCCAAATTCGCCGGGCGTGCCAGCCGATTTCGCGAAACATACCCTGACCTGCACCTATAACGACCTCGCCTCGGTACGCGCGGCGTTCGAGCAATATCCACAGGATATCGCCTGCATCATCGTCGAGCCGGTCGCCGGGAATATGAACTGCATTCCGCCGCAGCCGGAGTTCCTGCCGGGCCTGCGCGCGTTGTGCGACGAATTTGGCGCCCTGCTGATCATCGACGAAGTGATGACCGGCTTCCGCGTGGCGCTGGCGGGCGCCCAGGCTTATTACGGCGTGGAGCCGGATCTGACCTGTCTCGGGAAAATCATCGGCGGCGGGATGCCGGTGGGCGCCTTCGGCGGCCGCCGCGAAGTGATGGACGCGCTGGCGCCGACCGGCCCGGTGTACCAGGCTGGTACGCTCTCCGGTAACCCGATCGCCATGGCCGCTGGCTTCGCCTGCTTAAGCGAAGTGGCGCAGCCGGGCGTGCATGAAACCCTGACCGAGCTGACCAACCAGCTGGCGGATGGCCTGCTGAACGCGGCGCGCGAAACCGGGATCCCGCTGGTGGTCAATAACGTCGGCGGCATGTTCGGCATCTTCTTTACCGATGCCGAAACCGTCACCTGCTATCAGGACGTGGTGAAGTGCGATGTCGAACGCTTCAAGCGCTTCTTCCACCTGATGCTGGAGGAAGGTGTGTACCTGGCGCCGTCGGCGTTTGAAGCCGGCTTTATGTCCATCGCCCACAGCGAAGAGGACATTAACAACACCATCGACGCCGCCCGTCGGGTGTTTGCCAAACTGTAAGGTACTTGAACGCCTGGTGGCGCAGGGATTTTCCCGGAGGCGGCGCATTGCGCCTTGTCCGGGCTACCAAATCGCACAGCGCTGTAGCCCCGGTAAGCGCTAGCGCCACCGGGGAGTTTCCCGGAGGCGGCGCGCTGCGCCTTGTCCGGGCTACCAAATTGCACAGCGCTGTAGCCCCGGTAAGCGCTAGCGCCACCGGGGATATTGAGGCCATCCAGGATCGTTAGCGGCTCTGCTTTCTCAGCAAATAGATAAAGTACGGCGCGCCGATAAAGGTCGACAACAGCCCCGCCGGGATCTGGTAGGGGAACATCATCATTCGCCCGCACCAGTCGGCGAACACCAGCAGCATCCCGCCCGTCAGCCCGGAAATCACCATATGCGGCATCGTCCGGCGGAATCCCAGCATCCTCGCAATATGCGGCGCCATCAGGCCAACGAAACTTAACGGCCCAATGGTGAGCGTCGCCGTCGCCGTCAGGCTCGCCGCCAGCAGCAGCAACCCGATACGCGATGGCGTCAGCGCCATCCCCACCGCCCGCGCCGCCTCGCCGCCCAGCGGCAAAATGGTCAGCCAGCGGCGGCAGAGCGGCGCCAGCGCCAGCAGCGCCAGCATCACCACGCCACTACGCAGCGCCATCTCCGGCGTCGCGCTATAGGTCGAACCGGACATCCACGTCAGGATCTGCGCCATGCGCGGATCGCCGCTGGCCTGCAGCATCATCAACAGCATGGTGAAGGCGGTACTCAGCGCCATCCCCGCCAGCAGCATCCGGTGCGGCGAGAAACCGCCGCGCCCGGCGGCGATCAGAATAACCAGCAGCGTTGCCGCCGCGCCAAGGCTGCCGGCAGGCAACAGCCAGACAAAGGCGTTGCCCGGCACGAAGAACAGCATCAATACCACACCGAACGCCGCGCCAGAGCTGATGCCCAGTACTTCCGGGCTGGCCATCGGGTTGCCGGTCAGGCGTTGAATGATGCAGCCCGCGACCGCCAGCATCACCCCGGCGAACAGCGCCGAGAGCACACGTGGCCAGCGCCAGGGCATCAGTTGCGCCAGCAGATCGCCGCTGGCCCACTGCCAGCCATGGGCATCGCGACCAAAGGTCAGCGCGGCGGTTATCGCCAACAGCAGCAGCGCTAAGCCGCCCAGCGCGAACCACAGCACGTGGCGGCGCTCGATCAACGCTTTATCGCCGCCATTCATCACCGGGGCGCTGATGCTGCGCAGCCGCGGCAGCAGCCACAGCAATAAAGGCGCGCCAATCAGCGCGGTGACTGACCCGGTCGAGACTTCCCGCCAGACCCGGCTGAGCCAGAGAATAATTTGATCGGAAAGCCACAGGATCAACGCGCCAATTAGCGCCGCCAGCAGCAATCGCGGCAGCAGGCGGCGGGCGCCGAGCATTTTCGCCAGCAGCGGCGCGAACAGACCGATAAAGCCGATAATGCCGACCGCGTTAACCAGCAGCGCGCTGATGACAATCGCCAGCGTCAGCACGCCAAGCCGCGCCAGAGACAGCGCCAGCCCAAGGTTGCGCGCCACGCCATCATCGAGTCCCATCAGGGTTAACGGGCGTAGCAATAACAGCGTCAACATCGCGCCGCCGAGCAGCTGCGGCCACAGGCGTTGCACCACGCTCCAGTCGGTCTGCGTCAGGGTGCCGGTACTCCACAGGAACATGCTTTGCAGCTGATCGTGATGGAAAATCACCATCAGCTGATTGACCGCGCCGCAATAGAGACTCACTACCAGGCCGGCCAGGATCAGCGTCACCGGCGACAGACGTTTGCCCCACGAGACGCCAAACACCAGCGCCCCCACCAGACAAGCCCCAGCCAGCGCCGCAAACTGCGAGGCCAGCACGCCAGGGATGGCCCATAGCGTCGTCACCGTCATTCCCAGCTGTGCGCCGGTGGCGACGCCGAGCGTGGTTGGCTCCGCCAGCGGGTTACGCAGCACCTGCTGGAACAGCACGCCGACCAGCCCCAGCCCGGCGCCGACCAGCAGCGATATCGCCAGCCTCGGCAGCAGGCTGTAATGGAACAGCATCTGGGCGATATTATCGATATCCGGCTGCCACAGCGCCTGACGCCATTGCGCGTAAGGTAAAGCGACATTGAGGTTGACGATGCTCAGCGCGAAAGCGGCAACCAGCAGCCCGGTCAGCAGGAGAATGGCTAACGGCGAGAGACGCGCGTTCATACCGCCGCCCTCCCCTGCGTATCGGCCAGCACGCGGGCGAAATGCATCGCCGACAGCGTCGCGCCATAGAACCACACCGCCGGAACCCGCTGGAAACGCCCCGCGCGCACGAACGGCATCGCCTGCCACAGCGGGGTCGCCAACAGCTGGGCCATCTCCCGATCGTTGCCATGATCGAAACAGATCACATCGGCCTCGTTAAATGCCGCCAGCCGATCAATACCGACGGTGACGCTGCCCCAGAATGCCGCTTCGCCGCGCCAGGCGTTTTGAATGCCAAAGCGGTCAAGCACCTCCTGGAACAGGCAGTTCTCACCGAATACCAGCACGTGGCGGGCATCAAGCAGCGAAATCATCAGCAGTGGGCGATCGCCACGCCGGGCAAATCGCGGACGCAGGTTCTCCATCAGCGCGTCGAACTCCGCCAGATGGCGCTTCGCCTGCTGTTGTTTACCCAGCAGGTCGGCCATTTCCAGTAGCGAACGCTGGGCCATCGCCAGCGGCCGTTTGCCGTCGCTGAAGGTGAAACCACGGCCAGGCGCGATACGCGCCAGCTTTTCTGGCGACGGGCCATAGCCTGCCGACCAGACGATAAACGACGGTTTCATCTGCGTCAGCAGCTCAAGATTGGGTTCGGTGCGCAGGCCGACATCGATTACCGACGCGGGCAGCGCGGGTTCGTTCACCCACAGGCGATAGTTGGGAATGTCGGCCACGCCGTAGGGCGTGACGCCAAGCGCCAGCAGCAGTTCGGCCGGCAGCCACTCCAGCGCGACGACGCGCTGCGGGTCAATGTTCGCCGCCTGCGCGCCGCGCATCTGCCACAGCAGCGGCGAGAGCGCCATCGCGGTCAGCAGGCGGCGTCGGGTTATCAGAGTTGGGTTCATCATCAATAGACAAAACTTACCGGCGCCGCGCCCGCCGGGTGCGGCAGGATCCCCATCGGGATGCCGTAGATTTGTTCCAGCGTGTCGCTGCGCATCAGTTCTGCTGGCGTTCCCTGGGCGATCATTTCCCCACCGCGCAGCGCGACCAGATAATCGCAGTAGCGGGCAGCCATATTGATATCATGCAGGACCGCGATCACCGTCAGGCCACGCTGCTGGCTGAGACGATGCACCAGCGCCAGGACATCGACCTGATGGGCGATATCCAGCGCCGAGGTCGGTTCATCAAGCAGCAGACAGCGGCTATCCTGCGCCACCAGCATGGCGATCCACGCCCGCTGACGCTCGCCGCCGGAGAGACTGTCCACCAGCCGCTGCGCCAAAGGCTTCAGCCCCACCAGCGCGATCGCCTCTTCCACCTTTTCGCGATCCGCCACGCCGAAGCGCCCCAGCGCGCCATGCCACGGGTAGCGACCTATCGCCACCAGCTCGCGAACTGTCATCCCTTCCGCCGCCGGCAGCTGCTGCGGCAGATAGGCCACTTTGCGGGCAAACGCCTTGCTACTCCAGCTCTCCAGCGGCTGGCCGTCCAGCAGCACCTCGCCCGCGGAAGGCGGCTGATGGCGGCCGAGCATTTTCAGTAATGTGGATTTGCCGGAACCGTTATGGCCTATCAGGCCAGTCACTTTTCCTGCCGGGAAGGTTAACGAAAGGGGGTGAAGCAGCGTGCGACCCGGTACGCGAAAGGTCACGCCATTTAACGCAAAGGTGGTCTCAGAGTGCGGAGTCTGTTCCTGCATAGCAACAACCTGATGTTGGGCGCGGCGAACCGCGCCCGTGAGTAGTTAGAAGCGGAAGGTTGCGGTCGCGACAACCTGACGTCCCGCACCCCAGTAGCAGGCGTATTCGCTATAGCAGCTGGAGACATATTCGCGGTCAAACAGGTTGTTGACGTTGACGCCGACCGAAGAGCCCGGCAGGCCAAAGCGCGCCAGATCGTATTTGACCGTCGCATCCATCAGCGCATAACCGGCCACATTGAAGGCATCATTTTTGTTACCGGTGCTGGTGTCAGTTTTGTAATAGCTGACCGTAGAACCGATATAGCGCGCCCCGGCGCCGACCGTCAAACCGCTGAGCGCGGTTTCGTGGAAGGTGTAATCCGCCCACAGGGAGGCCATATTGCGCGGCACTTCCGCCGGACGCTTGCCGTTGAACACCGTATCGTGAGTGTATTCCGCATCGGTATAGCTGTAAGCCGCGGTGACGTTGATATTGGCGTTCACCGCCGCTTTCGCCTCCAGCTCAAGGCCGCGGGAGCGGATCTCGCCGGTCTGGATGCTGAACGCCTGGTTAGCCGGATCCGCCGTCAGGTTCTTATCTTTGGTCAGCTGATAGACCGCGGCGGTGACCACCACCGGCATGTCTTTCGGCACATATTTCACGCCAGCTTCATACTGCTTGCCACGCGACGGATCGAACGGCTGGCCGTTAAGCCCGGAGCCCGATACCGGCTCGAAGGATTCGCTGTAGCTGAAGTACGGAGAGATGCCGTTATCAAACAGGTAATTGATACCGCCGCGCCAGGTGAACTGCTGGTCGTGATTCTCCGCCAGGCTGTTGCTGGAGCGAGTTAACGTTGAGGTGGTGGCGTAATCGTAACGGCCGCCCAGGGTCATGACCCACTTATCCCACTCCATCTGATCCTGCGCGTACAGGCCCGTCTGCTCCATTCGGTTGAGGACCGCGTACGGGAAAGTGACCTGAATATTCGGGTTGCCGTATTGCGGGTTGCTCATGCTGATAGGATCCGCCGTCCCGTAGTCGGCATCCACATCGTTGCGCATCCGCGAGTAATCCACGCCGGTCAGCAGCGTATGGCTGACCGCGCCGGTGGCGAAAGCAGACTGCAGCTGGGTATCGACGGTAAAGGTGTTCAGGTGCTCATCAGAACGCACATAGGCGCGATTCATGTAGCCCGGGGCGACATAGCCATTCCCGTACACCGAGCGATACAAGGTATCAACCTCGGCATAGCGCAGGTTCTGCCGCACGGTAAAGGTGTCATCAAACTGATGGGAGAAGCTATAACCCACCATCTTCTGGCGGCGCGAGATCTTATTATCCGCCTCGCCTTCGTTGAAATCGGTCGGCAGCTTGTGCGCCTTCCCGTTGGCATCGTAATACGGCACCACGGTGCCTTCGCGCGGCAGCCAGCCGTAGTAGCCCGCATCCGGGTCATTCTGGAAGTTGCTCAGGAAGGTGAAGTCGGTTTTATCGTCCGGGCGCCAGCTAAAGGACGGCGCCACCGCATAGCGGGTAGACTTCGCCATCTGCTGCTGGGTATCCTGGCTGCGGCCCAGGCCGGTCAGGCGATAGGACCAGACGCCGGCATCATCAATGGCGTCGCTGAAGTCAAACCCGGTCTGCCACAGGTTGTCGGTGCCCATCTTGAACTGCACTTCTTTCAGCGGCTCAGTGGTCGGGCGTTTGCTGACCATGCTGACGATACCGCCAGGGTTGCTGTTGCCGTACAGCACCGAGGTTGGCCCGCGCATCACTTCCACGCGCTCGAGGAAATACGGGTCCATGGAGACTTCAGAGTAGTTATTTCCCTGCAGCTTCATGCCGTCCAGATACTGGTTGGTATTGACGGTCGTCGAGGTAGTGAAACCGCGGATGGTGACCACATCATAGGTGGTCGAGCTACCGCGGGTGGAGAAGACGCTCGGCGTATAGGAGAGCGCCTCTTTTACCGTGGTCGGCTGGCGCATCTCCATCTCCTGGCGCGTGACCACCGAGACAGACTGCGGCGTTTTTTCGATCGGGGTATCGGTTTTCGTCGCCGTGGCAGAGCGTTTTGCCGCGATGGTCGGCGCCGGTCCCCAGGCGCTTTCCTGGGCGGCCGGTGCCGCAACGACGGTGATAGTCTCTTCTTGTTTCGGTTGTTCCGCAGCCTGTGCATAGACAGACATGCCGCTAACCGCCGTGGCTACTACGACTGCGATTTTACGCAGCGAGTGATTTGGCTGAGCAGTTTTTGGACGCGCCATGGGTATATCTCTGATGAAAGTGAATGATAACGTAAACGATAATTATTATTATGACGGGCGATATAATAGGCGAAACGCCGAAGGCAAGGCAAGCGATATGCCAGCCTGGCGAGACCGAAGGCCGAATTAATAACCAGATAGTTATTATGGAGTTAAAGAGGCGTTAACTTTTTTACAGGTATAAAAAAACCCCTTAATACTTTCGTATTAAGGGGTCGGGTTGTGCGACCAAAATCAGTTACTGCCGAACATATCCTTGATCCAGCCCGCGACGCCGTCGCTCTTTTCCTGCTGCTTCGGCTGTTGCTGCTGCTGTTGCTGTTGCTGTTGCTGTTGCTGCTGCTGCGGCTGCTGTTGCCCGGACTGATTAAACGGGTTGTTCGCTTCCTGCTGCTGCAACTGCTGCTGCTGCATCATCTCGCCCTGGCGGCACAGCGCATCCGGCTGCGTCGTCCAGACCGGCAGCGAACGGACGCCACCGCTGCAGACGAGGTTGCCGTTGCTGTCCACGCCCATGTCGACCACGTCTTCCGGCGCCGTCAACGCCAGCGGCGTTGGCGTCTGGTTCGCCAGATAGCGCTGGTAAATCGACATCGCGCCGCTGGCGCCGTACAGTTTGGTCGGCTGGTTGTTGTCGCGGCCCACCCAGGTGATGGTCACCTGGCTACCGTCGATGCCGGCGAACCAGGTATCGACGTTATTGTTGGTGGTCCCGGTTTTCCCCGCCAGATGCAGGCCCGGATACTTCGCGCCCAGCTGACGCCCCGTGCCGCGCTGCACCACCTGCTGCATGGTCCACAGCGTCATGTAGGCCGCCTGGGCAGGCACGGCGCGTTCCGCCTGCGGGTAGCTCTGGTAGAGCACCGTGCCATCTTCCGCAATCACTGACCGCAGGGCGGACAGCGGTGCACGGTTGCCGCCGCTGGCGATGGTCTGGAAGGCCTGCGCCACTTCAATCGGCGTCAGGTTCAGCGCACCCAGCAGCATCGCCGGCACCGCGTTGAGCTGATTCTTCGGCGCCCCCAGTTTAGTCCAGGTATCGACGACCGCCGGCAAGCCCAGCGCCATCCCGAGGTTAACCGTCGGGACGTTCATCGAGCGGGTCAAGGCATCCACCAGCATCACCTGGCCGCTGAAGCGACGATCGTCGTTCTGCGGAGACCACGTCTGGCCGTTGGACAGGCGAATGGTCACCGGCGCATCGGCGATCCAGGTGTTCAGGCGATACTGGTTCGGCTGGCTCAGCGCGGTCAGATAGGTCGCCGGCTTGGCCAGAGAACCAATCGACCGGCGGGCCTGCATCGCGCGGTTGTAGCCGGCGAACTGCGGCTCCGCGCCGCCGACCATCGCCCGCACTTCACCGGTAAAGCGGTCCACCACCACCATGGCGGTTTCCAGATCTGCCAGCTTGCGCTGTTTCTTCAGTACCGGGATCCCTTCAGTAGCCGCTTTTTCCGCCGCATCCTGCGCCACCGAGTCGAAGGTGGTGAAGATCTTCACGCCGGAGAGATCTTTCACTTTATCGCCCAGCTTCGCCTGCAGCTCCTGACGAACCATCTGCATAAAGGCCGGCTGCGGTGAAATCACCCCGCCGCGCGGCTGCACGCCCAGCGGACGCGCGCTCAGCATATCGTACAGCTCCTGGTCGATAACCTGCTGCTGCTGCAGCAGACGCAGCACCAGATTGCGTCGCTCAAGGGCCAGTTTCGGGTTGCGCCACGGGTTATACACCGACGCCCCTTTCACCATCCCCACCAGCAGCGCCTGCTGATCGAGGCTCAGCTCTTCCACCGGACGGCCAAAGTAGTACAGGCTGGCCAGCGGGAAGCCGCGAATTTCATTATCGCCGCTCTGGCCGAGGTACACCTCGTTCATATACAGCTCAAGGATGCGATCCTTGCTGTAGCGGGCATCGACGATCAGCGCCATATACGCTTCGTTGGCTTTACGCCAGTAGGAGCGCTCGCTGGAGAGGAACAGGTTTTTCACCAGCTGCTGGGTCAGGGTACTCGCCCCCTGCACCGTACGACCTGCCGTCAGGTTCGCCAGCACCGCGCGGCCGATGGAATACAGGCTGATACCATCGTGCTCGTAGAAGTGGCGGTCTTCGGTCGCCAGCAGCGTATCCACCAGCAGATCCGGGAAGCCACTGCGCTTCACGAACAGGCGCTGCTCACCATTCGGCGACTGCAGCATGGTAATAAGACGCGGATCGAGACGGAAGAAACCGAACTGGCGGTTATTATCCATATTCTCGATGGTCTCCAGATGGTCGCCATCGAAGGTCAGACGCGCGCGCACCTGCCCTTCTTTACTGTCCGGGAAATCGAACGGACGACGGATCATCTCGATGCTGTTGGCCTGCACGGTGTATTCGCCCGGGCGCGTCATCGCGCTGACCTGACGATACTGGGTGGCGTTCAGCAGACGCACCATCTCGTTTTTGCTGATCTGCATATCCGGCTCAAGATTCACCATCCGGCCATAAACCGCGGCCGGCAGCTCCCAGACTTTACCGTCAATGCGGCTGCGGATTTTCTGATCGAGGTAGACGCCATAGGCGGCAATCAGCACCGCGAAGACAATCCCCAGCTTGACCAGCAGCCACAGCCAGCGGCGCTTACGACGAGGTTTGCCACCGTTGCCTTTTCCTTTTCTCGGCACCGGTTTCTCATCCTCATAATCATCGTCATCATACTCGTCGTCGTAGTCCTCTTCCCGGACCCGGCGACGGGTAACTTTTTGTTTTGTCGGACGTGAGGGTCTCCCCTTACGTCCGATAGGCTCGCGGTCATCTCCCGCCATGCTTTTTCTCCGCAACGTTCAGGCGCAAGGGCCTGATTCTCAATACTTCCCCTGCACAGAGGAAGAAGAAATCTCTCAAATTAACGTCCAGGCTGCTTATCCTTCGGACGACAACCTGCTGGCAGGCAGGACATGCCGCCAGCCTTTCATGAGGTTGGTTTGCTTCGTTTTACATGATATTAACAATAAAAATTCACCATAAAATCATTATGTTAAACGCATCATCAGCAGAAATGGTCAGAACATAGCACGTAATGTTCAGGGCATACAGGATAGCACTAAAATGCGACATTCTTAACCAGCATTTTACCTCCTGCGCACGTAACAAGATGGGAAAGAGTATGTTTTTTAATAACATAAAAAATGACGCTCGCCCTGATGCCAAATGCGGCGGCATCGCCTCACACCGAAAATATATTTCCCGGACGACAACATTTATTATTGAGAGAAGTAAAGGGAATTAATCGAGTTTCTTCCAATAAAAATGAGAGCCTGTTAACATTTATGCAGAATAATATTTTATGATGACACCAGGAAAATCTTTGTTAAACTAGCGGCCAGTGATTCATTATTTTGATTACTTTACTATGCGCATTCCGCTTATATTTTCGCTTTGCGTGGTCGCCGTGCTCTCTGGCTGCCAACAGAAACCCGCCTCAACGCTCAGCCCGGCCATCAGCAGCCAGGCGCAGCTGGAGCAGCTCTCGTCGGTAGCAGCCGGGACGCGCTATCTCAAGAATAAATGTAATCGTAGCGATCTGCCCGCCGATGAAACGATATATCGGGCAGCGGTGAATGTCGGCAAAGCGCGCGGGTGGGGAAATATTGACGTGGCGACGTTAAGCCAAAATAGCGACCGGCTTTATCAACAACTTTTGCAGGACAGCACTCCGGAAGCCACACAGTGTAGTCAATTTAATCGCCAGCTCGCTCCCTTTATTGCCAGCTTGCGCAGCGACTAAACAAAATATTCTCAACGCGCATTTTATTGCGCGTAGCCCTTATTCCCCTTTCGGCTCCTCGTCAATTTTCCCGCCTGGCCAGTCATCCAGCGCCGCCAGGGTAAATGTTGTGCCGTTGAAGCTAAAGATCGTCACATCCTGCTGGATCTGCTCCACCACCAGATTGGGCAGCGGGGAATCACCCTCCGACCACGCTTTGCCGTTTAACACAATGCTGCGCTTTTCCGGTAGCGAGGCATAGACATGGGCGCTATAGCGCAGGGGCGGCAGCGTATCGCTGTCCATTACCGGCGCCGCAGGCGCGCTGGGTTTTACCGCCGACGGCGGGTTTTTTGGCGCGGTCTCCCCGGCGGCGGTTAACGGCAAAAGCGCCGCATGAGCCACCGGCAGAGGCAGCGTTTGCGGCGGTGACGGATGGCGCCACTGCTCGCCGCCAAACCAGCCGAGCGCGATAAATAATCCGGCGTACAGCGGGATAATCCAGCCGGGGATCTGCACCATCCGGCCGCGGCTTACCGGCGCGTCTGCCTGCGCGGTGGACGGCTGAGGCGCCGTCAGCGGCGAGATGCCTCTTTCACTATCATCACGAACAATCACAACCGTCTCCTGTTCCCTCACGGTGCAGAGAAGGCGCCCTTACGGGCGCCCCAGACTGCTGACAAAGTGCATTCTTCAGAGATTGCCCGGCGGCGCTACGCTAGTGCGGGCCGACAGACAACTGCATAACTGTTTGATATTGCAGTCTTTCGTAGGCCGGGTAAGGCGAAAGCCGCCACCCGGCAGAAAGGCGAGCACAATAACGAAACAGGTTTGTCATCAGCCAGAGGCGCCCTTACGGGCGCCCCACGTTATGTTATTTACTGCTCACCGGCAGGCCAGCGCCCTGCGATTCCCCCTGTGGCAGCTCGAGGACCGCTACCGACCAGGCCGGCAGCGTGACCGAGCCGTCAGCGGCAACCTGCACGCCGCTCGCCAGCGAACGGTCGCCTGCCGCCTGCTGGATGGCGCTCAGCTGCAGCGATGTGCCGGCGAAGTCCTGCAGCGTCCGGCTTTCCGGTGCGGCGTTGATCGCCACCACGATGCCGTCGACACGGCTGTCCAGACTGGCGCCAGCCTGCATCCCATCATCGATGGTCATCACCAGCAGACCCGTCTGCTGATCGGCGCCGGTATTGCGGAAGTCCACGCGCTTCATCACCGTCGCGCCGTCACCGAGGGTAAACAGCGGAGAGGATTTACGCAGCGCGGTCAGCTCCTGATAAAACGCGGTCATCTGCTTGAGCTCCGTTTCACCCGGGGTCGCCACCGCGTCTTTTACCCGGGCGATGATGTCATAGTTGCTGCCATCATCGCTGCTGCGCGGCATACCGACGTTGTAGTTGTTGTCCTGCAGGGAGTAATCCACGCGGTTAAACCAGTCACCGGAATCATACGAATCGCGGGTAAAGGATTTAGAGCGCAGCAGCTCCGAGCCCTGCTGGTCAAAGGCGATCCCCTGGCCGAGCATCACCGTCGCCAGCGACACCGCCTGCATCCGGACGCGGGTATCGAGATCCGCCTCCTGAGCAGCTTTATAGCTGATCATGTCCCACAGCGTTTGGTTGTCGTGTTTTGACACATAATTCACGACTTCCGTCGGGTCAGCCGCATAGCCGCCAGGCGCGCCGTTATAGTCAATCTCGCTGCCTTTCTTCACCGCGCCGTCTTTGTCGATCAGCACGAAGTCCGCGAGGTTACCGGCCATGCCCAGACGGGTCAGATCGGCGAGGTGGCGCGCCTGATCGTCGGTCATGCTGGTCAGCTCATTCGGCAGAACGCCGGCGCCGCTACCCACCCCCTGATTCTGGCGCAATGCATCGCCGGAATCGAACGGCCCGCCGCCGCGCACGGCGTCACGCAGACGATCGGAGAACGTGCCGATCCCGGTGCCTTTCAGATTGATTTGCGAGGCAATTTCAAAGCGATCGCTCTGGTTGGAATCCCAGCCTTCACCAAAGAAATAAATGTCCGGGTTCAGCGCTTTAATGCGCTCCCAGGCCGAGAGGATCTGCGCTTTCGGATGATAGCCCATCAGGTCGAAGCGGAAGCCATCGATCTTATAATCGGTGGTCCATACCGCCAGTGAATCGGCGATAAGCTTGGCGAACATCCGGTGCTCTGGCGCCGAGTCGGAGCAACAGGTGGCCGATTCCACGCTGCCGGTGGTTTCATTCAGGCGCTGATAGTACCAGGGGACGATCTTATCCAGCACCGAGGTGCGGTCGGTCGGGCCGGCGGCGTTGGTGTGGTTGTACACCACGTCCATAATGACGTTCATTCCCAGATCCTGCTTGATCGCCTGAATCATGGTGCGGAACTCTTTAATGCGCGCCGTGCCTTCCGGATCGGTGGCGTAGGATCCTTCCGGCACCGTGTAGTGGAACGGATCGTAGCCCCAGTTATAGGAGTCGGTCTGCGCCACCAGCGTATTCAACGCCTGCACCTGCGGGTTATCCTTGCTGTCGTTCTGCTTCAGCTGGGTCAGCACCTCTTCGACCGTCGAACCGCTGTCGCAATAGCCCGCGAACTCGCTGCTCTTCACCGCGCTGTTGATCTCGCACAGGCGACTGAACGGCTGCTGAATATCGGCGACTTTGTCGCTGAACTCATTGACCGTCGCCAGATCGAAGACCGGCAGCAGCTCAATATGGGTCACTCCCGAGGCCGACAGCTGTTTCAGATGCTGGACCATATTGCTCTCCTGGGCGGTGAGCGCCAGATACTTACCGCGCAGTTCGGCGGGAACGGTTTGATCCCAGGCAGAGAGATCGCGAATATGCGACTCGTGGATCGTCATTTTCGCCAGGTCGGCTTTGGTTTTCTGCGCGTGCGGCATCGTCAGCCCGTCCCAGCCTTCCGGCTTCAGCGCGCTGTCGTTGAGATCGACCACCTGGCTGTACTCCGAGTTGGTCGACAAACTATGGGCGTAGGGATCGGTCACTTCGTACTGCTCGACTTTACGCGACTGCGGGTGGTAGACGGTCATCGCGTAGCGGTAGAACGCGCCCTTCAGGTCGCTCCCGCCCTGCCAGGACCAGGCGCCGGAGGCGCTGTCGCGGGTCATCGGATGGCTGGCCACCACCTTCTTGTCGGCGCTGTAGACCACCAGCTCAACCTGCTGCGCCGTGGGTGCCCAGACGCGGAAGGTCACGCCGCTATCGGTTAGCTGGGCGCCGTAGCTCAGCGCCTCGGCGGCGGCGGCATAGGTATCGTCCAGCACGCCGGCGGTCTGTACCTGGGTGGCGGAGCTCAGGATCCCGTCGCTTTCGGCGGATATCGCCACCGTCTCGCCCTGCAGCAATTCATCGACGTTGACATCATCCGGCAGCTTAAAGGCAGGATAGCTGGCGAGATGCGGGAAGCGCATGCTCACCTGCTGACTGACGGTGGTGGGAGTCAGCTTGACATACTTATCGGTAAATTCGCCGTTACTGTCGGCGGCCACCTTACTGCTGTGGCTGTAATAGAGGCGCACAATGGGTTTATTTTCGCCGCCCGGCCACAGCAGGGTGGTTTTATCGACCCAGTGCGCATCGGCCAGCGCCACGCCAAAGGCGGCGCGGAAGGCGTCGGCGCGGGAGTCATAGACCGCGCTGTTGCCAGCGATGACCGATACCGTGCGATCGGTGAAATCGCCAAAAGAGACGCGCAGGTCGCTGTCGATAAGCTTATTGGTGCCATCGCGGACGATAACGTTGATACATCCGCTCTCTTTAGTCAGCGGGATCACCCAGTAAGGGCCATATTTGTCGCTGCCGGTCGGCGTAGTGCTGACATCATTCCAGTCCGCCACCGGCGCGCTCAGCGCATCACAGGTTTCGTTATTCCATAGATAGAGGTTTTTAGTCGCATAGTCGGCCGGCGTGCTGCTGGTGATGCCGGCGATATCGACAAGGTGAATGACAGCCTGGTTGGCGGAAGCCTGCGCCGCTTCGCCAGGGACGGCAACGTCCGGTAAGCGGACGACCACATCCTGCGGGTCGGGCGTACCGGGCGTGCCTGGGTTGCCAGGATTGCCTGGTGAACCCGGTGAGCCAGAGGGTGAAGAGGAAGAGCTGTTATCACAGCCACTCAATAATACTAACGATCCAAGAAATAGGGCATGACAGGTATATCTGAGCATTCGATAGTCCCTAATATGCTTATTAAATTATAAAAGGTAAGAAAGGATGAATATCTTTACAGCGCGCTAATTAGATATTTTTGCTTTCCGGGGCGCAATCATCCCCCACAAATGAGAGGGGGGCGTAGGAAGCCGGGGGAGTAAATCAATAAAGGGAATGACGACCCGAAACCGCAAACTGATTATGATTCGCCAAGCTTATCGCCACTCTCCGGCAATAAATAATTCAAAAGCCAATAATCACCTACCTGTTTCGGTAGGGTATTACGCCAACGTGCAGAAAAATAAATTAGTAAAGGAATTAAAATGCCAGTTTCTGTGATGGGGTTAACAAATATAAATAAAGGGATAATTAAATTATTACCACAAATTGTGACGCTCATCATATTAATAACCGCTATCCCCCAGCTGGCGAAATTAACCTGGCGCGTGGTATTCCCTGTGAGTCCTGAGGATATTTCCGCCCTGCCATTAACCGCTTCTCCAATGGCGGAGTCGGAATTAAAAACCGAACGGCCTGTATTTACCCTGTTTGGTCTGGTGGCAAAAAACAACCCCGCGCCAACGGATGCAACCCACCTCAATCAGGTGCCGGTTTCCAGCCTGAAACTACGCCTTACGGGTCTGCTCGCCAGCAGTAACCCGGCACGATCCATCGCCATTATAGAAAAAGGAAATCAGCAGGTTAGCCTTAGCGCCGGCGATACTATCCCGGGGTATGATGCGCGGATCGTCGCCATTCTTCCCGACCGGATCATCGTTAACTATCAGGGACGCAAAGAGGCCATTTTGTTATTTAACGATACCCGCGCGCCGTCGTCATCGCCCGCTACAGCGGCCACTCCGCCTCTTGTGAAGCAACTCCGCGAACAGCCGCAAAATATCCTCACTTATTTATCTATTTCGCCGGTGCTCAGTGGCGACAAACTGCAGGGCTATCGCCTTAATCCAGGCAAAGACGCCTCGCTATTTCGTCAGTCCGGCCTGCAGGAAAATGATTTAGCCATTGCCCTAAATGGCATTGATTTACGCGATCAGGCGCAAGCACAGCAGGCGCTGCAACACCTGAATGAACAGACCGAAATAACGCTGACCGTTGAGCGAGAAGGTCAACGACACGATATCGCTTTCGCGCTGGGGGATGAATAATTGCCAACCATAAAACGACTGCGGAAAATGCTGACTGTGCTGCTGATATTAACGCCGCTGCTATTTCGTCCGGCCATCGCAGAAGAATTTTCCGCCAGCTTTAAAGGCACCGATATCCAGGAATTTATCAATACCGTCAGCAAAAACCTGAATAAAACGGTGATTATCGATCCCAGCGTGCGCGGCACCATTACCGTACGCAGTTACGATATGCTCAATGAAGAGCAGTATTATCAATTCTTTCTTAGCGTGCTGGATGTGTATGGCTTCGCCGTGATCAATATGAATAACGGCGTACTGAAGGTGGTGCGGGCTAAAGATGCAAAAACCTCGGCCGTCCCGGTCGCCAGCGAGGCTGCACCGGGCGAAGGCGATGAAGTGGTCACCCGGGTGGTGCCCCTGACCAACGTCGCCGCCCGCGATCTCGCCCCGCTGCTTCGCCAGCTGAACGATAACGCCGGCGCCGGCAGCGTGGTCCATTATGAGCCCTCCAACGTATTGCTGATGACCGGCCGCGCAGCGGTCATCAAACGCCTGCTGACCATTGTCGAGCGCGTCGACAACGCCGGGGATCGCAGCGTGGTGACCGTTCCCCTCTCCTGGGCCTCCGCCGCGGAGGTGGTCAAACTGGTTACCGAGCTCAATAAAGACAGCAGCAAGTCGGCGCTGCCGGGCTCGATGGTGGCGAACGTGGTGGCCGATGAGCGCACCAACGCGGTACTGGTCAGCGGCGAGCCGAACTCGCGCCAGCGCATTATCGCCATGATCAAACAGCTCGACCGCCAGCAGGCGGTGCAGGGCAACACCAAAGTGATCTACCTGAAGTACGCCAAAGCCGCCGATCTGGTGGAGGTCCTCACCGGGATCAGCAGCTCACTACAGAACGATAAGCAAAGCGCCAAACCGGTGGCCGCGATCGACAAAAATATCATTATCAAAGCCCACGGCCAGACCAACGCCCTGATCGTCACCGCGGCGCCGGACGTGATGAACGATCTTGAGCGAGTGATCGCCCAGCTCGATATCCGCCGCCCGCAGGTGCTGGTGGAGGCGATTATCGCCGAAGTGCAGGATGCCGACGGCCTCAACCTCGGTATCCAGTGGGCCAATAAAAATGCCGGCATGACCCAGTTCACCAACAGCGGGCTGCCGATCTCCACGGTTATCGCTGGCGCCAACCAATACAACAAAGACGGTACCGTCAGCAGCTCGCTGGCCAGCGCTCTGGGCTCGTTTAACGGTATCGCCGCCGGCTTCTATCAGGGGAACTGGGCGATGCTGCTCACCGCCCTCTCCAGCAGTACCAAGAACGATATTCTGGCCACCCCCAGCATCGTCACCCTCGACAACATGCAAGCCACCTTTAACGTCGGCCAGGAAGTTCCGGTATTAACCGGCTCGCAAACCACCTCCGGCGACAACATCTTTAATACCGTCGAGCGCAAAACCGTCGGCATTAAGCTGAAGGTGAAACCGCAGATTAACGAAGGCGATGCCGTGCTGCTGGAGATTGAGCAGGAGGTATCGAGCGTCGCCGACTCGGCCTCCAGCACCAGTAGCGATCTCGGCGCGACCTTCAATACCCGGACGGTGAATAACGCCGTGCTGGTCGGCAGCGGTGAAACGGTGGTGGTTGGCGGGCTGCTGGATAAAAGCGTCACCGATACCGCCGACAAAGTGCCGCTGCTCGGCGACATCCCGGTGATCGGCGCCCTGTTCCGCTCCGAGAGCAAGAAAGTGTCGAAACGCAACCTGATGCTGTTTATCCGTCCGACCATCATTCGCGATCGTGATGAGTACCGTCAGGCCTCTTCCGGCCAGTACACCGCATTCGACAATGCGCAAACCAAACAGCGGGGCAAAGACAGCAGCGAAGCGACACTCAGTAATGACCTGCTGCACATCTATCCAAAGCAGGAGACCCAGGCCTTCCGCCAGGTCAGCGCCGCCATTGACGCCTTTAACCTCGGAGGCCGCCCATGACGCCAGCCGCCGAACGCCGTCCGCTGCTGCCCTTTGCCTGGGCCCGCGCGCATCATCTTGTGCTGCTCAGCGACGGCGAACGCTGCGAAGCGCTGTGCCGCTCCGATACCGCCGCCCGGGCGCTGCTGGAAGCGCGTCGCCTGGCGGACGGACCGATGAGCGTCAGCCGTCTGGCGCCGGACGCGTTCGAGAAAGTGCTGGTGCTCAGCTATCAGCGCGACTCGGCGGAAGCGCACCGCATGATGGCCGATATCGGCAATGAGCTCGACCTCTATACCCTCGCCGAAGAGCTACCGGACAGCGACGATCTGCTCGACAGCGAGGACGACGCGCCGATCATCCGCCTGATCAACGCCATGCTCACCGAGGCCATCAAAGAGAAAGCCTCGGATATTCATATCGAAACCTATGAGCGCCATCTGCAGATCCGCTTTCGCGTCGACGGCGTGCTGCGCGAAATTCTGCGCCCGCAGCGGCGGCTGGCCGCGCTGTTAATTTCGCGTATCAAGGTGATGGCCAGCCTGGATATTGCTGAAAAACGGATCCCTCAGGATGGGCGGATGGCGCTGCGCATCGGCGGGCGGGCGATCGACGTGCGCGTCTCCACCCTGCCCTCCAGCCACGGCGAACGCGTCGTCCTGCGCCTGCTGGACAAAAACAGCGTCAACCTGGATCTGCTGACGCTGGGCATGCCCCCCGCTCTGCTCGATCGGGTCGACGCGCTGATCGCCCGGCCACACGGCATTATTCTGGTCACCGGGCCGACCGGGTCGGGGAAAAGCACTACCCTGTATGCCGCCCTCAGCCGCCTCGACGCCCACGAACGCAATATCATGACCATTGAAGATCCGGTGGAGTATGAGCTGGAGGGAATCGGCCAGACTCAGGTCAACGCCAAAGTCGATATGACTTTCGCCCGCGGCCTGCGCGCCATACTGCGCCAGGATCCGGATGTGGTACTGGTGGGGGAAATCCGCGATGGCGAAACCGCCCAGATCGCCGTCCAGGCCTCGCTGACCGGACACCTGGTGCTGTCGACCCTGCACACCAACAGCGCGCTGGGCGCCATTTCCCGTCTGCAGGATATGGGCGTGGAGCCTTTTTTACTCTCCACGTCGCTGCTGGCGGTGATGTCGCAGCGGCTGGTGCGCCAACTGTGCCCGCACTGCCGTCAGCCCACGCAGGCGGATGCCGACACCGCCCGGCAGATGGCGGTCCCGGTCGGCGCGCGGCTGTGGCAGCCCAAAGGCTGTCCGGAGTGTAATTTCATCGGCTATCGCGGACGCACCGGTATTCATGAACTGCTGCTGGTTGACGACCGCGTCCGCGCCGCCATCCACCGCGGCGAGAATGAGATCACCCTGATCCAGCAGCTGGGGCCAGCCTGGCAAACCCTGCGTCATGCCGGACGCGACAAAGCGCTGGCGGGGATCACCAGCTGGGAAGAGGTGATGCGGGTCACCGAACAGCAAACGACGGAAAGCGTCTGAGATGGCCCTGTTTCGCTATCAGGCACTGGACCCGCAGGGCAAAACCCGCCGCGGCGTTCAGCAGGCCGACTCCGCCCGCCACGCCCGCCAGCTGCTGCGGGACAACGGCTGGCTGGCGCTGGAAGTGACCGCCGCCGACCCGGCGCGCCGGCTGTGGCGCGGCGGATCCCTCACCAGGCGCACCAGCGCCGGTGATTTAGCCCTGCTCACCCGCCAGCTGGCCACCCTGGTCGCCGCCGGGATCCCGCTGGAAAAGGCGCTCGATGCCGTCGCCCAGCAGTGCGAAAAGGCGCCGCTAAGAACGTTAATGGCCGGGGTGCGCAGCAAAGTACTCGAAGGCCACTCGCTGGCGGAGGCGATGCGCGGCTATCCCGCCTGCTTCGACGGGCTGTTCTGCGCCATGGTGGCGGCCGGCGAAACCTCCGGCCATCTCGACGGCGTGCTGAACCGACTGGCGGACTATACCGAGCAGCGCCAGCAGCTTCGCGCCCGCCTGCTGCAGGCGATGATCTATCCCATCGTGCTGACGCTGGTCGCCATCAGCGTGATCGCCATTCTGCTCTCCACTGTGGTCCCAAAAGTCGTTGAGCAGTTTGTTCATCTGAAACAGGCCCTGCCGTTCTCCACCCGGCTGCTGATGAGCCTGAGCGATATCGTGCGCAGCGCGGGGCCCTGGCTGGTGCTGCTGTCGCTACTGGCGCTGCTGACGCTGCGTTATCTGCTGCGCCAGCCCGCCCGGCGGCTCGCCTGGGACCGGATGCTGCTGCGCCTGCCGGTCATCGGCCGCGTGGCCCGCAGCGTGAACAGCGCACGCTACGCCCGCACCTTAAGCATTCTCAATGCCAGCGCGGTGCCGCTGCTGCTGTCGATGCGCATCAGCGCCGGCGTCCTCAGCAACGCCTGGGCGCGCAGCCAGCTGGCGGCGGCCAGCGAATCGGTACGCGAAGGCGTCAGTCTGCATCGGGCGCTGGAATCCACCGCCCTGTTCCCGCCGATGATGCGCTACATGATCGCCAGCGGCGAGCAGAGCGGCGAGTTGACCGCGATGCTGGAGCGCGCGGCGGAGAACCAGGACCGGGAGCTGAGCGCGCAGATCCAGATGGCCCTCAGTCTGTTTGAACCCCTGCTGGTGGTCACCATGGCCGGCATGGTGCTGTTTATCGTGCTGGCTATCCTGCAGCCGATCCTGCAACTGAACACCCTTATGAGTATGTAACTGTATTAATGGAGAAAACTATGCAACGGCAACGCGGTTTCACGTTACTGGAAATTATGGTGGTGATCGTCATTCTCGGCATTCTCGCCAGCCTGGTGGTGCCCAACCTGATGGGCAACAAGGAGAAAGCGGACCGCCAGAAAGTCGTCAGCGATCTGGTGGCGCTCGAGGGGGCGCTGGATATGTATAAACTGGACAACAGCCGCTACCCCAACACCGAGCAGGGACTGCAGGCGCTGGTGACCGCCCCGGCCGCCGAGCCGCACGCCCGCAACTACCCGGAAGGCGGCTATATCCGCCGCCTGCCGCAGGACCCGTGGGGAAATGAGTATCAGCTGTTAAGCCCGGGTCAGCATGGCGCCATCGACGTCTTCAGCGTCGGCCCGGACGGGATGCCCGACACCAATGACGACATCGGCAACTGGACCCTCGGGAAGAAATAGTGTCTCAGCGCGGTTTCACGCTCCTTGAGATGATGCTGGTCCTGCTGCTGATTGGCGTCAGCGCCAGCATGGTGCTGCTGGCGTTTCCCTCCGCCCGCACCCAGGAGGCTACGCAGATCCTGGCGCGCTTTCAGGCGCAGCTGGATTTTGTCCGCGAGCGCGGGCAGCAAACCGGTCAGCTCTTCGGGATCGTCATCCACCCTGACCGCTGGCAGTTTATGCGCCTGCAGCCTGCCGACGAAGACGCTCCGGCGGCGGCTGATGACCGCTGGGGCAACGCGCAGTGGCTGCCACTGCAGGCCGGACGCGTCACCACGGCGGAAACCCTCCCCCGGACCAGGCTGACGCTGCGCTTTCCCGACGGCCAGGCGTGGACGCCAGGCGAGCAGCCCGACGTGCTGATCTTCCCAGGCGGCGAAGTCACACCGTTTCAGCTGCGGATTGACGCCGCGACGGGCATCACCATCGACGCCCAGGGTGACAGCCAGCCGCTGGCGGCGCGGGAGCAGCCATGAAACGCCAGGCCGGGATGACGCTTATCGAAGTGATGGTCGCGCTGGTGATTTTCGCCCTCGCCGGTCTGGCGGTGATGCAGTCCACCCTGCAGCAGACGCGCCAGCTTGGGCGTATGGAAGAGAAAATCCTCGCCAGCTGGCTGGCGGATAATCAGCTGGTGCAGCTGCGGCTGGAGAAACGCTGGCCCGCCCTCAGCTGGTCCGAAACCACCGTGGAAGCCGCCGGAACGCGCTGGTTTGTCCGCTGGCAGGGAGTGGAAACCGCGCTGCCGCAGCTGCGGGCGCTGGACGTGGAGGTCCGGCGGCAAAAAAGCGATCCCGCGCCGCTGGCGACCCTGCGCACCTGGGTGACGCCGCCATGATAACGAAAATGCGCGGTTTCACCCTGATTGAAACGCTGCTGGCGCTGGCTATCCTCGCCGTCCTTAGCGCCGCCGCCGTGATGGTGCTGCAGAACGTCATCCGCGCCGATGGCCTGACCCGCGAGAAGAGCCAGCAGATCGCCGCCCTCCAGCGCGCCTTTCGCCAGATCGCCGACGATGTCACGCACATCATTCCCCGTCGCGCCAGAAACAGCGACACGCTTTTCTTCGCCGGACGTTTCCAGTTGCAGAGCGACGACTGGGGGCTGGCCTTCAGCCGCAGCGGCTGGCCGAACCCACTGGGGATCCTCCCGCGTTCGGAGATCCAGAACGTCTGCTACCGTCTGCGCCAGCAACAGCTTGAGCGACTGAGCTTCGATCAGCAGGATCCGCTGACCGGCAGCCAGCCGACGGTTCGGGTGGTATTGCGCGAGGTGACGGCGTTTCGTCTGCGCTTCTACGCCGACGGACGCTGGCAGGAGACCTGGGATCGCTCGCAGACGCTGCCGCAAGGGCTGGAGATCACCCTGACGCTGGCGAACAGCGGGGAGATCACCCGCCTGTTTTTACTCACCCCGGGAGGCAGCCAGTGAAAAATCGGCAACGCGGCGTCGCGCTCCTGATGGTGCTGTTCATCCTCGCCCTGATGATGATCCTCGCCAGCGCCATGACCGAACGCACCGCGGTCATGTATCAGCATACCGCCGTGACCCTCGATAATCTGCAGGCCAGATGGTACGCCCTGGCGGCGGAAAACATGGCCGCCGCGCTGCTGCAACGCGACGCGCTGGACTCGCCCAGTCAAACGAACCTGGCGCAAAGCTGGGCGCAGGAGGGGCGCCGCTTTACCCTCGACGATGGTGAAATCCGCGCCACGATCCGCGACGGGCGCGCCTGCTTTAACCTCAATGCCATCAACCATCGCGCGGATGAAACCAGCGGCGGAACGCCCTACCCGACCGACGTCTTCGTCCGGCTGTTGGCGCTGCTCGGCGAATCGCCGCTGCGCGCCAGCCAGATCGCCGCCGCCCTTGGCGACTGGACGGACAGCGACGGCCAGCCGCGGCTGAACGGAGCAGAGGATGAGGTCTACATGGCGCAAACCCCGGGCTATCTCGCCGCCAACCAGCCGATGCAGGATGTCAGCGAGCTGCGCCTGCTGGCGGGTATGGACGCCGCCCTCTATCAGCGCTTGCTCCCCTTCGTCTGCGTCCAGCCGGATGACGCGCTGCAGGTCAATGTCAACACCCTGCGACCCTCCCAGGCCGCTCTGCTGGTGGCCCTCTTTCCCGGCGAGCTGACGCTGCAGGAGGCGCAACAACTGCTGCACAACCGCCCGCGAACCGGATGGAGCAGCGTCGCTGCGTTTCTCGCGCAGCCGACGCTGCAGAAAACCGATACCACGCTTGCCCGCCCCTGGCTGACGGTGCACAGCACGCGCTTTATCGCCGCCTTTAGCGTGGTGACCGGCAATCTTCGCTTTCAGCTGCACAG
Source organism: Klebsiella sp. PK18 (assembly GCF_057784655.1). NCBI lineage: Bacteria > Pseudomonadati > Pseudomonadota > Gammaproteobacteria > Enterobacterales > Enterobacteriaceae > Klebsiella > Klebsiella sp. PK18. The sequence continues at coordinate 4,643,416 of NZ_CM173493.1, forward strand.
CGTCCTGCAACAGGAGGGGCGCACGTTTACCGTCGTCCAGCGGCGATATGGACTTTCTATGGTGGTCGATGAATAAGTTTAACGCTTCTCCCCAGGCCATGCTGATCGTGCGCTTCGCCCCCGGGCTGGCGCCGCTGCACTGGCAACTCTTCGCCCCCGGCGAGCCACACCACGAGGCCAGCGGCCGGTGGCCGGCTGAGGACGCCAGCCCTTTCCCGGCGCTGGCGGCGCACTACCCCGCCTGGGTGCTGATCCCGGCCAGCGACTGCGCGTTTCACTCGCTCACCCTGCCGGCGGGCTTGCGTAAACCGCCGCTGCAGCTCGCCCCATTCCTGCTGGAAGAGCAGCTGGCCGACGATGTCGAAGCCACCCATTTTGCCTTGCTCCACCGCCAGCAGGCGCAGTGCGAGATCGTCGCCGTACAGCGGCAAAAAATGCGCGACTGGCTGGCCCGCTGCGAGTCGCTCTCCCTTCGGCCCCTGGCGTTGACGCCCGACGTGCTGGCCCTGCCCTGGCATCCGCCAGCGTGGAGCGCGGTGCAGGTGGACGAGCAGTGGCTGATCCGCCACCAGCCGTGGGGCGGCATGGCGGCGGAAAACGTCTGGCTGACGGAGCTGCTGCAGAGCGAGGCGGAAGAACCAGTCATCGACAGCTATTCACCGCCGCCCGCGGCGCCGGGCGTCTGGCGGGCGCAACCTGCGCAGACATTGCTGACCCTTGCCGCACGCTATCCGGCAACGCAGCAGCTCAGTCTGCTGCAGGGGGAGTTTGCCGTCCGTCGGCGGCGGCCTGCACAGGCGACCTGGCGTTCGGCGCAATATGCCGCACTGGCTCTGGCGTTACTGGTGGGGACAAACAGCGTGCTGGACCATCTCGATCTGGCGCGTCAGGCCGAGGCGGCGCAGCAGGCCAGCCGGGCTTTCTATCACCGCTGGTTTCCGACGGAGAAAAAGGTGATTAATCCGCGACTGCAGATGCAGCAACACCTGCAAACCCTCGCCCGTCAGGCGCAGCATGCCCCCCTCGTCGATCGCCTCAGCGCGCTGCAAAACATCCTCAGCGACACGCCGGGGATCCGCCTGCGGACGCTGAGCTGGGATGCCGCGGGCAACCGTCTGCAGCTGGATATCGCCGCGGTCTCTTCCCGGGCGCTGGAGCAGTTCACCCAGCGGGCGCAGCCGCGGTTTCGCGTCCGGCCAGGTGACATGACCACGAAACCGGATGGCATTGAGGGACAACTGACGCTGGAGGAAAACAATGGCTAATCTGCTTATCTGGTGGCGGCAGCGCACGCCGTCCGAGCAACGCCTGCTGCTCGGACTCGCGGGGCTGCTGGTGGTATGCGCCCTCTGGTACGGATTGTGGCAGCCCTGGCGAGCCCGTGAGGCGCAGTGGCGACAAACCCTGATGAAAGAGCAGGCCAGCCTGCGCTGGATGACGCAGCAGAGCCCGCGCCTGCAGCAGCTCAGCCAGCAGCCCACGCCGACGGCAAAAGAAGCGCTCACCGCCCTGGTGATGCGCGAGGCGGCGAGCCACGGGCTGGCCGTCGCCCGCCTGCAGCCGCAGGGAAAACGTCTGCAGGTCACCCTCCAGCCCTGCACCTTCCAGGCGCTGATGGCGTGGCTCGACGCCCCGGCGATGCGTGGCGTCAACGCGGTCTCCCTGTCCGTGACCGGGCAGCCGTCGCGGCCCGGCTGGGTTATGGTCAACCATCTGCTGCTGGAGCGCGACGATGAAAGCTAAAGGGATCGCGGTGGCGCTGCTGCTGGTCCTCTATCTGTTGTGGCTCACCGCTACCGCCCCGGCGCGCCTGCTGGTCCCGATGCTGCCGCCCGGCGTACAGGTGGGCAGCCTCAGCGGCAGCGTCTGGCGCGGCGCGGCGCAACCGGTCTACTGGCATGGCGAACGGCTTGAACGACTGGCGTGGTCGCTGACCCTGGCTGGCTGGCAGGTCTCTCTCAGCGATCCCCGCGGTGTGGAGGGTCAGGCCCGGCTGTGGGGCCTGCGCGATCTGCGCCTGCAGGAGGGGCGGCTCACCGCCCCCGCCAGCCTGCTCAGCCGCTGGCTGATGTCGACCATGCCCGTCAGCGCCGAGGGAGAGGTCACTTTCAGCCTGGCCGAAGCGCACTTCAGCGAGGGGCGCTGCCGACAAATCACCGCCGGAGGCGCGCAGTGGCGTCAGGCCCGACTGCACTCCCCGGTCGGCAGCCTGGAGCTGGCCCAGGTTAATGGCACCTTCCGCTGTACGGCGGACGGAGCCGTGGCGCTGACCCTCCGCCAGGATTCTCATCAGCTGAGCCTCAGCGGCCAGGGGACCCTGTCGCCCGATGGCCGCTATCTGTTTCGCGGTACGCTACAGCCCCGGCAGGGAATGCCGCCGCTGTTGGCGCTGCTGGTGACGCGCCCCGCCTCTAAAAACGAGCCGGGTCGCACACCGTGGCAGATTCAGGGAAAATGGTTACCCCAGGAGCAAAAATGACGACATTAACGGCATTATCGCTGCACTTTCCCCTTGTCTGGTATGGCTTCCTGCTGCTGTTCGGCCTGGCGCTGGGCAGCTTTTACAACGTGGTGATCTATCGTCTGCCGCGCATGTTGACCCAGACCGCGGACGACGAGCGGATAACCCTCAGCACCCCGGGCTCCTCCTGCCCGCAGTGCCGCCAGCCGATCGCCTGGCGGGACAATATCCCGCTGCTCAGTTTCCTCTGGCTGGGCCGTCGCGCCCGCTGCTGTCAGGCGCCCATCGCGTGGAGCTATCCGCTGACCGAGCTGGCCACCGGCCTGCTGTTTATCCTCGCCGGGGCGCTGCTCGCGCCGGGCCTGCCGCTGGCGGGCGGCCTGCTGCTGCTCTCGTTCCTGCTGATGCTGGCGCGGATTGACGCCCGGACCCAGCTGTTGCCCGACCGTCTGACGCTGCCCCTGCTGTGGGCCGGGCTGCTGTTCAATCTTAACGAGGTGTACATTGCCCTGCCGGACGCGGTCGCCGGGGCGATGGCCGGTTATCTGGCGCTGTGGTCGGTCTACTGGCTGTTCCGCCTGCTGACCGGGAAAGAGGCGCTGGGCTATGGCGATTTTAAGCTGCTGGCGGCGCTGGGCGCCTGGTGCGGCTGGCAGGTTCTGCCGCAGGTGCTGTTGCTCGCCTCGGCCTGCGGGCTGGTGTGGACCCTGCTGCAGCGCCTGTGGACCCGGCAGTCGCTGCAGCAGCCGCTGGCCTTCGGCCCCTGGCTGGCGCTGGCCGGAGGGGGCATTTTTCTCTGGCAGCAGATGGTCTAGCGGTTACTGCCCGCCTGGCCGGGCAGGATACCGCCCGGCCAGACGACTACGAATATTTTTTGCTGCGGCGGGTCGGGGCGGTGTTGGCCGGATCGTCCGGCCAGACGTGTTTCGGGTAGCGTCCCTTCATCTCTTTTTGCACCTCGCGGTAGCTTCCCTGCCAGAAGGCGCTCAGATCGCGGGTGATCTGCAGCGGACGCTGGGCGGGCGACAGCAGCTCCAGCACCAGCGGCACCCGCCCCTCGGCGATAACCGGCGTCGTGGCCTCGCCGAACATCTCCTGCATACGTACCGCCAGCGCTGGCGGGTTCTCCGCATGGTAACGGATCGCCAGACGGCTGCCGGTCGGCACGGTATAGTGCGTCGGCAGCTCGCGATCCAGCTTCTGGCGCAGCGGCCACGGCAGCCAATCCTGTAGCGCCTGACGCAGATCCAGTGCCTTCAGCGCCCGCAGCGAGTGAACGCCGTTCATCTGCGGCAGCAGCCATGCCTCCAGCGAGGCCAATAGCGAAGCGTCATCCACCGCGGGCCACGCCTCTTCCGGCAACCACTGCGCCGCACACTGCAGCCGCAGTCGCAGCTGCTCAGCCTCTGGCGTCCAGTTGAGCACACCGAGGCCTTTCTCACGAATACCGTTGAGCATCGCCTGATGCAGCTCCGCCTCAGAGGGCTTCGCCAGCGGCTGGGTCTTGATCACCAGCTGGCCTATCACCGTCCGCCGCCAGGCTTTCAGCGTCCCCTGCGCTTCATCCCACTCCACCGTGTCGGAACGCTGCGCCAGCTCGGGACGGGCGGCGATCAGCTCGCCGATATCCACTGGCAGAGCCAACAGCATGCGGGCATCCGGCGAGGCGCTGCCCTGCAGCAGCAGCGGAGCGATCAGCCACTCATGGCGGCCCAGCGCGTCGTCGGCGTCCAGCATCGCGCCCATGCCGTTCGCCAGCTGGTAGCGCCCCTCCTGACCGCGGCGTCGGGCGATGCGATCGGCGAAGGCCGACGCCAGCAACCCCGCCATTCCTTCGGCATCGGGCTGGCCGCCGCGGCGGGCCAGACGCTTCATCAGCTGCTGCGCCCGCTGCTGCCAGTTGGTCTGCTGACGGGAAAAGACGGCGCCCAAATCCACCAGCCCGCCGCGCGGAGGCTCCTCAAGGATCGCCGCCAGCCTGGCCGCCGTCGCCGCCTCGTCATCGGTCTGCGCGGCGGCCAGCATCGCCGCCAGCCGGGGCTCGTTGCCGAGGGTCGCCATTTTGCGGCCAAACGCCGACAGCCGCTCGCCGTCCAGCGCCGAGAGCGCCGCCAGCAGGCGGCGCGCGGCGGCCAGGTTCACCGCGGGCGGCTGATCCAGCCAGGCCAGCGCGGCCGGATCGTGGCAGCCCCACTGCAGCAGCTCCAGCAGTAGCGCCGACAGATCGCTGTGCAGGATCTCCGGTTCGCTCTGCGCCGCCGCCCGTTCCGCCTGTTCTTTGCCGAGCAAATGCAGGCAGATCCCCGGAGAGAGACGACCGGCGCGTCCGGCACGCTGCGTCATCGATGCCTGGCTGATGCGCTGCGTCACCAGCCGGGTCAGGCCGGTGCGCGGGTCAAAGCGGGCGACCCGCTCCTGGGCGCTGTCGACCACCAGGCGGATCCCCTCGATGGTCAGACTGGTCTCGGCGATATTGGTGGCCAGCACCACTTTGCGCTTCCCGGCCGGCGCCGGGAGGATCGCTTTGCGCTGCTCGCTTAGGGGCAGCGCGCCGTACAGCGGGCAGAGGATGACATCCTCCGCCACGCGCTCCGTCAGCTGTTCCTGAACGCGCTGGATCTCACCGACGCCGGGCAGAAACAGCAGCATCGATCCCTGCTCGTGTCGCAACAGCTCCGCTGCCGCCACCGCCACCGCCTCATCAAAGCGCTGGTGCGTGGGAAGCGGGTTGAAACGGCGCTCCACCGGATAAGCGCGTCCCTCCGAGACCACCACTGGCGCCTCAGGCAGCAGACGCTGCAGGCGATCGTTATCGAGGGTCGCCGACATGATCAGCAGCTTGAGATCGTCACGCAATCCCTGCTGGACGTCGAGCAGCAAGGCCAGCGCCAGATCCGCCTGCAGGCTACGCTCGTGAAACTCATCGAGGATCACCAGCCCCACGCCCGCCAGCTCCGGATCGCGCTGGATCATGCGCGTCAGGATCCCCTCCGTAACCACCTCCAGGCGGGTCTGCGGCCCGACGCAGGTTTCGGCGCGCATGCGGTAACCCACGGTCTCCCCCGGCTTTTCGCCAAGCAGTTCAGCCAGCCGCTGCGCGACATTACGCGCCGCCAGGCGCCTCGGCTCCAGCAGGATAATGCGTCCCGCGATGTTGCCCTCGGCGAGGATCTGCAGCGGCAGCCAGGTCGATTTCCCGGCGCCGGTCGGCGCGTTGAGCAAAACCTGCGGCGCGTGCTGCAGGGCGGATAACAGTTCTGGGAGGACGGCGGCAACCGGCAATGAGGACACAAAAGGCTCCGGGGGTTAACATTCAGGGGCTCGCATTGTAGCATCCCCCTAATTCATTACCGAGTCTCTATCATGTCTGAGCCGAAAAGGCTGTTTTTTGCGCTTGAACTGCCGTCTGCCGTCCAGAAACAGATCGTCCAGTGGCGGGCAAGCCACTTCCCCGAGGATGCCGGCAGGCCCGTCGCGGCGGATAACCTCCATCTGACGCTGGCGTTTCTCGGCGAGGTGAGCGCGGAAAAACAGCGGGCGCTGGCCGCCCTCGCTGGCCGGCTGCGCCAGCCGGGCTTTACCCTGACACTGGACGATGCCGGACAGTGGCTGCGCTCGCGGGTGGTCTGGCTCGGGACCCGTCAGCCGCCGCGCGGCCTGCTGCAGCTCGCCAGTATGCTGCGCGCTCAGGCGGCGCGCAGCGGCTGCTATCAGAGCCCGCAGCCGTTTCATCCGCATATTACCCTGTGGCGCGATGCCCGCCAGGCGGTGCCGATCCCGGCTCCCGGCTTTCACTGGTCGTTTCCGGTGAACGAGTTCGTGCTTTATGAGTCCAGCTTCGGCCGGGGGCGCACGCGCTACACGGCGCTGGAACGTTATCCGTTTCATAAGGAAAGTTGATGCAGTTTGATCCGCCGTTACAGCCCGCTATTTTGCTTAAACGTTACAAACGATTTCTTGCTGACGTGGTTACCCCCGATGGCCGTGAGCTGACGCTTCACTGCCCCAATACCGGCGCAATGACCGGTTGCGCCGCCCCGGGCGACACCGTCTGGTATTCCACTTCTGACAATGCGAAGCGCAAATATGCCCACACCTGGGAATTAACTGAAACGCAACAGGGCGCGGTTATTTGCGTCAATACGCTGCGCGCGAATTCGCTGGCAAAAGAGGCGATTTCCGCCGGAATAATCCCTGAGCTTTCCGGCTATAACCAGCTGAAAAGCGAAGTGAAATATGGCGAAGAGAATAGCCGTATCGATATTATGTTACAGGCAGATGACCGACAAAACTGCTATATTGAAGTGAAATCGGTTACGTTGGCGGAGAAAGAATACGGTTATTTTCCCGATGCGGTGACCACGCGCGGTCAGAAGCACCTGCGGGAGCTGATGGCCGTCGCGGCAAATGGCGACCGTGCGGTGATTTTATTTGCCGTTTTGCATTCGGCAATTGACCGTTTCTCTCCCGCGCATCATATTGATGCCAGATACGCACAGCTGTTAACAGAAGCCCGCGACAAGGGGGTGGAAATTCTCGCCTGGAAGGCGGAACTTTCTACGACGAAGATGACTCTGAATAAGCCGATTGCCGTGGTGTTAAACCCCGGGAAATAAGTGGCTAAATAGTGTTCGGGTCGCAAGCGCGAATACGCTTTTCTTCACAGGGTTGTCAAGTGTAACGTTTAGATAATTGCTATCCGGAAAAGCATCTGCTATTTATAGCGGCCTGATTTTCCCCCACATGGGGATCGATAGTGCGTGTTAAGGAGAAGCAACATGCAAGAAGGGCAAAACCGTAAAACATCGTCCCTGAGTATTCTCGCCATCGCTGGGGTGGAGCCGTACCAAGAGAAACCGGGCGAAGAGTATATGAACGAAGCCCAGCTGGCGCACTTCAAGCGTATTCTTGAAGCATGGCGTAATCAACTCAGGGATGAAGTGGATCGCACCGTAACGCACATGCAGGATGAAGCTGCCAACTTCCCGGATCCGGTAGACCGTGCCGCCCAGGAAGAAGAGTTCAGCCTGGAACTGCGTAACCGCGACCGCGAACGTAAACTGATCAAAAAGATCGAGAAAACGCTGAAAAAAGTTGAAGATGAAGACTTCGGCTACTGCGAATCCTGCGGCGTGGAGATCGGCATTCGCCGTCTGGAAGCGCGTCCGACTGCGGATCTGTGCATTGACTGCAAAACCCTGGCGGAAATTCGCGAAAAACAGATGGCGGGCTAATCCCCTGCTGCCTCACTCTCTGGCGGGAGTCTCTCCCGCCTGGTTCTGTTGTCCGTAACATGACTGACTCACGCTATATTGGGCGCTTTGCTCCCTCCCCCTCCGGTGAACTCCACTTCGGCTCTTTGATTGCCGCGCTCGGCAGCTACCTGCAAGCCCGCGCGAACCAGGGTATCTGGCACGTTCGTATTGAAGATATCGACCCGCCGCGCGAAGTCCCCGGGGCCGCCGACACCATTCTGCGCCAGCTTGACCACTACGGTCTGCACTGGGACGGCGACGTGCTCTGGCAGTCGCAACGACATGAAGCTTACCGCGAGGCGCTGGCCTGGCTGGGTGAACAAGGGCTGAGCTATTACTGCACCTGCACCCGCGCGCGGATCCATGCCGTAGGCGGGATCTACGATGGTCACTGCCGCGACCTCGGGCTGGGGGCGGAAAACGCCGCGCTGCGCCTGCGCCAGACCCGTCCGGTGCTGCAGTTCACCGATCGCCTGCGCGGCACGCTGGTCGCCAACGAGCCGCTGGCGCGCGAGGATTTTATTATCCACCGTCGCGACGGCCTGTTTGCCTACAATCTGGCGGTGGTGGTTGATGACCACTTTCAGGGGATCACCGAGATCGTCCGCGGCGCTGACCTGATTGAGCCGACGGTCCGGCAGATTTCACTGTATCAGCATTTTGGCTGGCAGGCGCCGGACTACCTCCATCTGCCGCTGGCCCTCAATGCTGACGGGAATAAACTCTCTAAACAAAACCACGCACCGGCGCTGCCGGAAGGCGATCCGCGCCCCGAAATTGTCCGGGCGCTCCGGTTTCTTAATCAAGACATCGCCCAGGACTGGCAAGCCCTGAGCATGGACGATTTACTCAGTCAGGCCGTCGCCAACTGGCAGCCCGCAAAAATCGAGCATTCTCAAATGGCTCCCGCTGAGCTATGATTAGCCGCTATTTTTATACTGTACAGTTGATCTGAAGTCCGTCTGACACTACGAGGTGCACCATTTTTACCCGAGTCGCTAATTTTTGCCGTAAGGTGCTAAGCCGTGAGGAGCGCGAGGCAGAAGCCGCCGTCGAACCCATGCCTATGACGGTGATCCCGCGTGAGCAGCATGCTATTTCCCGCAAAGATATCAGTGAAAACGCCCTCAAGGTCATGTACCGCCTCAACAAGGCAGGCTACGAATCCTGGCTGGTCGGCGGCGGTGTCCGCGACCTGCTGCTTGGCAAAAAGCCGAAAGATTTTGACGTCACCACCAACGCCACACCGGATCAGGTGCGCAAGCTGTTCCGCAACTGCCGTCTGGTCGGGCGACGTTTCCGCCTGGCGCACGTCATGTTCGGGCCGGAAATCATTGAAGTGGCCACCTTCCGCGGCCACCACGAAGGGCACACCACCGATCGCGTGACCTCCCAGCAGGGCCAGAATGGCATGCTGCTGCGGGATAACATCTTCGGCTCGATCGAAGAGGATGCCCAGCGTCGCGACTTCACCATCAATAGCCTTTATTACAGCGTGGCTGACTTTACCGTTCGCGACTACGTCGGCGGCATGAAGGATCTGCAGGACGGCGTGATCCGCCTGATCGGCAATCCGGAAACCCGCTATCGCGAAGATCCGGTACGCATGCTGCGCGCGGTGCGCTTTGCCGCCAAGCTGGATATGCGTATCAGCCCGGAAACGGCTGAACCACTGCCGCGCCTGGCCACCCTGCTCCACGACGTGCCGCCGGCACGCCTGTTCGAAGAGGTGCTTAAGCTGCTGCAGGCCGGGTATGGCTACCAGACCTACATGCTGCTGCGCGAATACAACCTGTTCCAGCCGCTGTTCCCGACCATCACCCGCTACTTTACCGAGCGCGGCGACAGCCCGATGGAGCGGATCATCAGCCAGGTGCTGAAGAACACCGATAACCGCATTCATAACGACATGCGCGTCAATCCGGCCTTCCTCTTCGCGGTGATGTTCTGGTATCCGCTGCTGGAGACGGCGCAAAAAATCGCCCAGGAGAGCGGCCTGGCGTACTACGACGCCTTCGCTCTGGCGATGAACGATGTCCTGGACGAAGCCTGCCGTACGCTGGCGATCCCTAAACGCATCACTACCCTTATTCGTGATATCTGGCAGCTGCAGCTGCGCATGTCCCGTCGCCAGGGCAAACGCGCCTGGAAACTGATGGAGCATCCGAAATTCCGTGCCGCCTACGATCTGCTGGAGCTGCGCGCCGGGGCGGAAAACAACAGCGAACTGCAGCGTCTGACCAAATGGTGGGGCGAATTCCAGGTCGCCGCGCCGCCGGAACAAAAAGACATGCTCAACGACCTCGGGGACGATCCGGCGCCACGCCGTCGCCACCGTCGTCCGCGCAAACGCGCGCCGCGTCAGGGTAACGCATGACCCTGGTCTATATCGCGCTTGGCAGTAACCTTGCTTCTCCGCTGGAGCAGGTGCAGGCAGCCATCCGCGCGCTGGGCGATATTCCGCACAGCCGCGTGGTGAACGTCTCTTCGTTCTACCGCACGCCGCCGCTGGGCCCGCAGGATCAGCCGGACTATCTCAACGCCGCCGTCGCGCTGGAAACCACCCTGGCGCCCGATGCGCTGCTCGATCACACTCAGCGCATCGAGCTGCAGCAGGGTCGGGTGCGCAAAGCTGAACGCTGGGGACCGCGCACGCTCGACCTCGACATCATGCTGTTTGGCGATGAGGTCATCAATAGCCCGCGCCTGACCGTTCCGCACTATGATATGAAAAACCGCGGCTTTATGCTCTGGCCGCTGTTCGAGATCGCTCCGGATCTCCATTTTCCTGACGGCCCTGCGCTGCGCGCCGTGCTGGATGATCTGGGCGCGGAAAAACCCGCGAGCTGGTAATCCCCTCTCCTTTTTTAGCATTTGCGGCGATCGTCGTAATCGGTTGCCCAAAATCATTGCCCCTCTGAATGCTGCTGTTAGAATGCCGGTTAATATGACTTTCATCATCAGGAAATGTTATGAAACCGACCACCATTGCCCTGCTGCAGAAATGCAAACAGGAAAAGAAGCGCTTTGCCACCATTACCGCCTACGACCATAGCTTCGCGAAGCTGTTCGCCGATGAAGGCATTAATGTGCTGCTGGTGGGCGATTCCCTGGGAATGACGGTACAGGGTCACGACTCCACCCTGCCGGTCACCGTGGAAGATATCGCCTATCACACCCGCGCCGTCCGCCGCGGTGCGCCGAACAGCCTGCTGCTTGCCGACCTGCCGTTCATGGCCTACGCCACCCCCGAACAGACCTTCGAAAATGCGGCCATCGTGATGCGCGCTGGCGCCAATATGGTCAAACTCGAAGGCGGCGCCTGGCTGGCCGATACCGTGAAGATGCTGGCGGAACGCGCGGTGCCGGTTTGCGGCCACCTCGGCCTCACGCCGCAGTCGGTAAACGTATTCGGCGGGTATAAAGTGCAGGGGCGCGGCGATGCAGCGCAGACCCTGTTTGACGACGCATTAGCGCTGGAAGCGGCTGGCGCGCAGCTGCTGGTGCTGGAGTGCGTCCCGGTAGAACTGGCGAAACGCATTACCGACGCCCTGACCATTCCAGTGATCGGCATCGGCGCGGGCAACGTCACCGACGGGCAGATCCTGGTGATGCATGACGCATTCGGGATCACCGGCGGCCACATCCCTAAATTCGCCAAGAATTTCCTTGCCGAAGCGGGCGACATCCGCGCCGCGGTACGGCAGTATATTGCCGAAGTTGAATCCGGGGTCTATCCGGGCGAAGAACACAGTTTCCATTAAGGAGTCTTGTTGTGCTGATTATTGAATCCGTGCTGCTGCTGCGTCAGCATATCCGCCGTCTGCGTCAGGAAGGTAAGCGTATCGCGCTGGTTCCGACGATGGGCAACCTGCATGATGGTCATATGAAGCTGGTTGATGAGGCTAAAGCCAGCGCGGACGTGGTGGTGGTCAGTATTTTCGTCAATCCGATGCAGTTTGACCGCGCCGACGACCTGGCGCGCTATCCGCGTACCCTGCAGGATGATTGCGAAAAGCTGAACAAGCGCCATGTCGACTTTGTCTTCGCGCCGACGCCGGCGGAAGTTTATCCCCAGGGCACCGAAGGCCAGACCTACGTCGACGTCCCCGGCCTGTCCACTATGCTGGAAGGCGCCAGCCGCCCGGGCCACTTCCGCGGCGTGTCGACCATCGTCAGTAAGCTGTTCAATCTGGTTCAGCCGGACGTCGCCTGCTTCGGCGAGAAAGACTTTCAGCAGCTGGCGCTGATCCGCAAGATGGTCGCCGACATGGGCTACGATATCGAGATTATCGGCGTGCCGATCGTCCGCGCGAAAGATGGCCTGGCGCTGAGCTCGCGTAACGGCTACCTGACCGCCGACCAGCGCAAAATCGCTCCCGGCCTCTACAAGGTGCTGAGCGCGGTGGCGGAAAAACTGGCCGCCGGCGATCGCCAGCTCGATGAGATCATCGCTATCGCTGAACAGGAGCTGAATGAAAAAGGCTTCCGCGCCGACGACATTCAGATCCGCGATGCCGACACCCTGCTTGAGCTGACGGATGCCAGCCAGCGCGCGGTGATCCTGATGGCCGCCTGGCTGGGTCAGGCCCGCCTGATCGACAACCAGATCGTCACGCTCGGTCAGTAGACAGCGGGTAAAAATCGGGCAATACTTGCCCGGGCTTTTCTCAGGGCGGACGACCTGTCCGCTCTGCTACATTAAGGTTGAAGGGTAGAAGTTATGATGCGTAATATGCTGCAGGGCAAGCTCCACCGCGTAAAAGTCACGCAGGCTGACCTGCACTATGAAGGTTCATGCGCCATTGACCAGGATTTCCTGGATGCGGCCGGTATTCTGGAGAATGAAACCATTCACCTCTGGAACGTCACCAACGGCAATCGTTTCTCCACCTATGCGATTGCCGCCGAACGGGGTTCCAGAATCATCTCCGTCAACGGCGCCGCCGCGCACTGCGCCAGCGTCGGCGATATCCTGATCATCGCCAGCTTCGTCACCATGTCGGACGAAGAGGCGCGCCGCTGGCAGCCCAACATCGCCTACTTCGAAGGCGACAATGAAATGAAGCGCCAGGCGAAAGCCATTCCGGTGCAGGTCGCCTGATGACCGCGGCGCTGCGCTCAGGCACAGCGCCGGTATTACCCCTGCGGCTGGTTACTGATCAGCCGCGACATCGTCTCCAGCGAATCCGTGCGTAAGATATATAACCGCTTTAGCAGAAACGGATTGTCCCCCGGCTTCACCTTCCCACGCACCGTCGTCACCGCCATATGAAACCCGGCGTCATTCGCCGCCTGCACCGCCGTGGCGTTATAGCCGCCGAAGGGATAGGAAAGGTAGAGAACATGCGGATTAAACTGGCTGAGCGCCCGGCGCGAGCGGGCGAAATCAAACAGAATATTATGGTAATTGCGGCTGAATAAAATCGGCCGGCGGCCGGCGTCAACCCGATGCAGGAAGTGGGTATGCGACTGAATATCAAAAACATCCTGGATCTGCCGGAGTTCAGAAATACTCATGAACTGCAGCGATTTCGGATCCCATTTCTGCGGATGGCGCTTAATACGCGAGGAGATAATAAACGCGGTGGCATGAAAACCGTACTGCTTTAGTACCGGATAGGCGTAACGGTTTACCGATTTCAGGCCGTCATCGAAGGTGATGACCACTGCCCGCGCCGGAAGGTTGATTTTATTACGCACATAGCCTTCCAGCTGATACAGGGTCAGCGTGGTATAGCCCTGATCGCGCAGCCAGGTCATCTGGTTGTTGAAGGCGCGTACCGAGGTGGTGGTCGAGGTATGGCGGAAACGGGTGTTCTCTTCGTCGCGCAGAATGTGATGATAGGTCAGTACGGGAATACCATTATCTTCCTGCGCATCCAGACTGCTGACCCACGCCAGCCGGTCGCCAATGCGGATCTGAAACCAGGTCTGATTGAGCCGGTCTTTTAGCTTGCTGAGGATCGGATAGCGCAGGTTAGAGGCCAGCGTACCAAACGGCACGCTGCTCACGGCGGGTGTGTTGTAGAGCGGCGTATCTTTCCAGGTGAGCAAATTCTGGTTACTCAACGGTTTATTGAGATCCCCCAGTCGGTCCTCCACGCGCTGCTTACCCTGTACCGGCTCGAGGTGGCCTTTATCAATAAACCCGGTGCCGAAGCCGAAGCGAAATTCATAATAATCAGCCGCCGTCGGGACAACCGCGAGGATCTGCCCGGCACGTACATTGCCGACGCTGACCACATGATTCCCCACCTGCGCCCAGATAACCGCATCTTCGGTGGTCTGCATATAGCGCACAGGCTTGCCCTGCTGGCTAAGCAGACTGGCGGAAGCGCTGAGCGAGGTCAGTAAAAGAAGCAGCGTAAAAAATCGGGCAAGCATGCGCATCGAACCGGTAAACCATCAACGGCAGCTATTGTAACAAAAGCGGCATCTGTCACGCTGCTTAATTTCCGAAGGTATCATGACGCAAGCGGAACGGGGGATTCTTCTGCTGCTGATGCCACAGGCTGCTCACCATCGGCCCGCCCGCGCTGACGATGGCCTGGCGAAACGCCTCGCTGCTTAACGTGTTCCGCAGCAGATACATTCGCTCAAGTAATGAATAGCTGACGCCGGAGATCACTTCGCAGTGGGTATGTTTGTGGCTCATCAGCGCCGCGGCCCGATAAGGCGCCGCGCCGGTTCTGTCGGTCAGGAAAATGACCCCGTCCCCGGAGTCGGTGGCATGCAGCGCATCGCACATCATCCGGCTCAACATATTACTGCTAAGATTGCGCCAGTAATTGACCGCCCGGCACTGGGCCAGCGGACCAAATTTTCGTTCAAGACGATCCAGCATCTCCTGCGCCAGCTCATCGTGGCAGGTAATGACCCAACCAAGCATGCTTCCCTCCTTAGCCAGCCAACAATGTAGCAAGGGGAGGATGGCGTATCGGTGATGGCGGTCAAAGATAAGCGGTTAGCGCTTCGCGTATTGGCATCAGGAAGCGCTAACCGTGATGAGCATCAGCTGCGCAGGCCGCGGCCGCGCTGGATTAACGACCAGCAAAGCAGATAGAAGGCGACGATGAAGACCACCAGCACCGCAAAGGTGGTCACCAGCGGCACATCGTTGATACCCAGGAAGCCGAAGCGGAAACCGCTGATCATGTAGACGATGGGATTCAGATGCGACAGCCCCTGCCAGAACGGCGGCAGCAGGGTCAGCGAGTAGAACACCCCGCCGAGGTAGGTCAGCGGCGTCAGCACAAAGGTCGGGATCAGGCTGATGTCGTCAAAGGTCTTGGCAAACACCGCGTTCAACAGACCCGCCAGCGAGAACAGCACCGCGGTGAGGATCAGCGTCAGGGCGACAAACAGCCAGGAGTGAACCTGGAACGGCACAAAGAACAGCGATACCGCCGTCACCAGGATCCCCACGCACAGTCCGCGCGCCACGCCGCCGCCAACGTAGCCGGCGATGATCACATGCGTCGGCACCGGCGCCACCAGCAGCTCTTCAATATTGCGCTGAAACTTGGCGCTGAAGAACGACGAGGCGACATTGGCGTAAGCGTTGGTGATCACCGCCATCATGATCAGGCCCGGCACGATAAACTGCATATAGGTAAAGCCGTGCATCTCGCCGATGCGCGACCCGATCAGGTTGCCGAAAATCACGAAGTACAGGGTCATGGTGATCACCGGCGGCACCAGCGTCTGGATCCAGATGCGCATAAAACGGTGGATCTCTTTGGTCCAGATGCTTTTCAGCGCGACCCAATAAAGCTGCATCATGCTGACTCTCCTTTTCGCTCATGCACCAGCGTGACAAACAGCTCTTCCAGACGGTTAGCTTTGTTACGCATACTCAGTACCTGCACCCCCTGGGCGCTCAGTTGGGCAAAGACGCTGTTAATCCCCTGCTCGCGCAGAACCTCGACTTCCAGCGTCGAGGTATCGACCAGTTGATACTGGTAGCCTTCGAGCTTCGGTACCGGGCTTTTTGGCGCGAGGTCGAGAATAAAGGTCTCTGACTTCAGCTTCGACAGCAATGCTTTCATCGAGGTGTTTTCCACCAGCGCGCCGTGCTGGATGATGCCGATGTTGCGGCATAGCATTTCGGCCTCTTCGAGATAGTGGGTGGTCAGGATAATGGTGGTTCCGCGATCGTTCAGATCCTTAAGAAAGCCCCACATTGAGCGACGCAGTTCAATATCGACGCCAGCGGTCGGTTCGTCGAGGATCAGCAGCTTCGGCTCATGCATTAGCGCGCGGGCGATCATCAGGCGACGCTTCATCCCGCCGGAGAGCATCCGCGCGCGTTCGTTGCGTTTTTCCCACAGATCGAGCTGTTTTAGGTATTTTTCGCTGCGGGCGACAGCTTCTTTGCGTTCCACGCCGTAGTAGCCCGCCTGGTTAACGACAATCTGCTGCACGGTCTCGAACGGGTTGAAGTTAAACTCCTGCGGCACCAGGCCAAGCTGGCGCTTGGCGTTGACGACGTCTTTTTCCAGATCGTAGCCAAAGACATTGACCTGACCGGAGGTTTTATTCACCAGCGAACTGATGATGCCGATAGTCGTGGATTTTCCGGCCCCGTTCGGCCCCAGCAGGGCATAGAAATCGCCTGCTTCAACCTGCAGGTCGATTCCCCGCAGCGCCTGAACCCCGCCGGGGTAGGTTTTTTTGAGCTGTTTTAATTCCAGAGCAATGGTCATTAAATATCTCTTCTCGTGTCGTGACACGTCATTAACCCGCCTGACTCACGTTTGCGTTCTACTGGCGCTGGCGCCGCCAACGCATCGGTAGCCTGACGTATCACGGGTTAAGATGGTTTTAAAAAAGGTGAGCTTACCCTATATTAGCGCAACGCACTTACTTGGTTACAGGCCGATAACGTCCATGAATGATATAGATACACTCATCAGCAATAATGCACTATGGTCAAAAATGCTGGTGGAAGAGGACCCCGGCTTTTTTGAGAAACTGTCGCAGACGCAGAAACCGCGCTTCCTGTGGATTGGCTGCTCTGACAGCCGCGTTCCCGCTGAGCGACTTACCGGCCTGGAACCTGGCGAACTGTTTGTCCATCGTAACGTCGCTAACCTGGTGATCCACACCGACCTGAACTGCCTGTCGGTGGTGCAGTATGCCGTCGATGTCCTCGAAGTCGAGCACATTATTATTTGCGGCCACTACGGCTGCGGCGGCGTGCAGGCGGCGGTGGAAAACCCGGAGCTGGGGCTTATCGACAACTGGCTCCTGCATATCCGCGATATCTGGTTCAAGCACAGCTCACTGCTGGGTGAAATGCCTGAGGAGCGCCGTCTGGATACCCTTTGCGAACTCAACGTGATGGAGCAGGTGTACAACCTGGGACATTCGACGATTATGCAATCGGCGTGGAAGCGCGGACAGAAGGTCACCATCCACGGCTGGGCATATGGCATTCACGACGGGCTGCTGCGCGATCTGGATGTCACCGCCGTGAGCCGGGAAACCCTCGAACAGCGCTATCGCCACGGCATCTCCAACCTCAAGATCAAGCACATCAACCACAAATAGCCTTCAGGCTTAGCCCCCCTGGAGAGCGCAGCGCGCGCTGTCCAGGGGGGATATCTCTTACTCGTCCAGCAGGGTAACTTTGCCAATATACGGCAGATGACGGTAGCGCTGGGCGTAGTCGATACCGTAGCCCACCACGAACTCGTCCGGAATGGCGAAACCGACGAACTCAACCGGGACATTCACTTCACGACGGCTTGGTTTATCCAGCAGCGTACAAATGGCCAGCGATTTCGGCTCGCGCAGGCTGAGGATCTCACGCACTTTAGACAGGGTATTGCCGGAGTCGATGATGTCTTCCACGATCAGTACGTCTTTACCACGGATGTCTTCATCCAGATCTTTGAGGATTTTCACATCACGGGTAGTGGACATGCCGCTGCCGTAGCTGGAGGCGGTCATAAAATCGACTTCATGCGGCACCTGCACTTCACGGCACAGGTCGGCCATGAACATAAATGAGCCGCGCAGCAGCCCCACCAGCACCATTTCGCTGCCGCTGTCCTGGTAATGTTCGTTGATTTGACGACCCAGTTCCGCGATGCGCGCTTTGATCTCGGATTCCGGGATCATCACTTCTACAGTATGTTTCATAAGACTAACCATTTGATTCTAAATATAAATCATCAAAGCCGCTGCTTTCGCCCCGACGATGACCGGCAAGCCACCCAGTATACCAGCAAAAAGAAATCTTCGGTGCAGGGATTAATAAAGCCATATTTGTGATTCCGATCACACTTGTTAAAACCTATAATTAATTGCAGTTAAAAAATTAACAAACACATGAGTAACTTTCTATGGCTGAAACAAAGTCTCAACAATCAAGGCTCCTGGTGACGCTGACTGCGCTATTTGCAGCGTTCTGCGGCCTCTATCTTTTAATCGGCGGAGCATGGCTGGTCGTGCTTGGCGGCTCCTGGTACTACCCTATCGCCGGTCTGGTGATGCTGGGCGTGACCGTAATGCTGCTGCGCGGCAAACGCGCTGCGCTGTGGCTGTACGCTGCGCTGCTGCTGGCGACGATGATCTGGGGCGTCTGGGAAGTCGGCTTCGACTTCTGGGCGCTGACGCCGCGTAGCGACATCCTCGTCTTCTTTGGTATCTGGCTGATCCTGCCCTTTGTCTGGCGTCGTCTGTCCGTGCCTTCCGCTGGCGCCGTAGGCGCGCTGGTCGTCGCCCTGCTGATCAGCGGCGGCATGCTGACCTGGGCTGGTTTTAACGACCCGCAGGAAGTCAACGGCACCCTGAGCGCCGACGCCACCCCGGCCGCGCCGATCTCCAACGTTGCCGACGGCGACTGGCCGGCCTATGGCCGCAACCAGGAAGGCCAGCGCTTCTCTCCGCTGAAGCAGATTAACGCCGACAACGTGAAGAACCTGAAGGAAGCCTGGGTATTCCGCACCGGCGACCTGAAGCAACCGAACGACCCGGGTGAAATCACCAACGAAGTGACGCCGATTAAAGTCGGCGACACGCTCTTCCTGTGTACCGCCCACCAGCGTCTGTTCGCGCTGGACGCGGCCACCGGTAAAGAGAAGTGGCATTTTGACCCGCAGCTGAACGCCGATCCGTCGTTCCAGCACGTCACCTGCCGCGGCGTCTCTTATCACGAAGCCAAAGCGGATAACGCGCCTGCCGACGTCGTCGCCGACTGTCCGCGCCGTATTATCCTGCCGGTGAACGATGGCCGCCTGTTCGCGGTGAACGCCGACAACGGTAAGCTGTGCGAAACCTTTGCCAATAAAGGTATTCTCAACCTGCAGACCAACATGCCGGTCACCACGCCGGGTATGTATGAACCCACTTCTCCGCCGATTATCACCGATAAAACCATCGTGATTGCCGGCGCGGTCACCGATAACTTCTCAACCCGCGAGCCGTCTGGCGTCATCCGCGGCTTTGATGTGAATACCGGTAAACTCTTGTGGGCCTTCGATCCGGGTGCGAAAGATCCGAACGCCATCCCGAGCGATGAACATCACTTCACGCTCAACTCACCGAACTCCTGGGCGCCTGCCGCCTACGACGCTAAGCTGGATCTGGTCTATCTGCCGATGGGCGTGACCACCCCGGATATCTGGGGCGGCAACCGCACGCCGGAGCAAGAGCGTTACGCCAGCTCGATTGTGGCGCTGAACGCCACCACCGGTAAGCTGGCCTGGAGCTACCAGACTGTCCACCACGATCTGTGGGATATGGATATGCCCTCCCAGCCGACGCTGGCTGACATTGAGGTTAATGGTAAAACCGTACCGGTCGTCTATGCCCCGGCGAAAACCGGCAACATCTTCGTACTGGATCGCCGTAATGGCGAGCTGGTGGTCCCGGCCCCGGAAAAACCGGTTCCGCAGGGCGCTGCCAAAGGGGATTACGTCGCCAAAACCCAGCCGTTCTCCGATCTGAGCTTCCGTCCGAAGAAAGATCTGACCGGGGCGGACATGTGGGGCGCGACTATGTTCGACCAGCTGGTGTGTCGCGTGATCTTCCACCAGATGCGCTATGAAGGTATCTTCACCCCGCCATCTGAGCAGGGCACTCTCGTCTTCCCGGGTAACCTGGGGATGTTTGAATGGGGCGGTATCTCCGTCGATCCGAACCGTCAGGTGGCTATTGCCAACCCGATGGCGCTGCCGTTCGTCTCTAAACTGATCCCACGCGGCCCGGGCAACCCGATGGAGCCGCCGAAAGATGCGAAAGGCTCTGGCACCGAGTCCGGCGTGCAGCCACAGTACGGTGTCCCGTACGGCGTCACCCTGAATCCGTTCCTGTCGCCGTTCGGTCTGCCGTGCAAACAACCGGCCTGGGGCTATATCTCCGCGCTGGATCTGAAAACCAACGAAGTGGTATGGAAAAAACGTATCGGTACGCCGCAGGACAGCCTGCCGTTCCCGATGCCGGTTAAGCTGCCGTTCACCATGGGGATGCCGATGCTTGGCGGTCCGATCTCCACGGCCGGTAACGTCCTGTTCATCGGCGCGACCGCAGATAACTACCTGCGCGCGTACAATATGAGCAACGGCGAGAAGCTGTGGGAAGCCCGTCTGCCAGCCGGCGGTCAGGCCACCCCAATGACCTACGAAGTGAATGGCAAACAGTATGTTGTCATCTCTGCCGGCGGTCACGGCTCGTTCGGTACCAAAATGGGCGATTACATCGTCGCCTATGCGCTCCCGGATGACGCCAAATAAAACGCAAAACGGCAACGAAAGTTGCCGTTTTTTTTGTGTTTATCCCTTCTCCCCATGGAAGATGGCAGCAGGCCGCCGAGCCCTAAACCGTGAATCCCAACATCATCCCGGTGTCTTCATGCTCCAGCAGGTGGCAGTGGGCCATATAGGCAAACTCCTTCGGCGCCGGATGATCAAACTTCACCAACACTTCACTGACGTCACCTTCCACGCGGACGGTATCTTTCCAGCCGCTGCGGTGCGCGGCTGGCGGCTTGCCGTTCTCGCTGAGGATACGGAACTGGGTGCCGTGGATATGGAACGGATGCAGCATCATGTCGCCCTTACCCGATATCACCCAGCGCTCATACTGGCCTCTGGCCGCGGCAAACATCGGCACATTCATGTCGAAGGCTTTGCCGTTGATGCGGTTGGCGTTATGGAAATCAAACCCCTTGCCTGACGACATGCCATGATCCCGACCAGCCTCGTGGTTCATATTGCTCATATTGCTCATATTGCTCATGTCGCCATGGTGCATATTGCTCATGTCGCCCATGCCGCCATGCCCCATCATGCCGTGGTCCATTCCCGCCATCGCCTGGTCGCCATACTTCTCCATCAGCGCCTGCATGCCCATCCTGTCGAGCATCGGATCCATCGACAGCTGGAGCTGACGCTGCGTCAGCCCCGTCAGGGACGGTAGCGCCGGCAGCGTGGCCAGCGTATCCAGCAGTTTGCCGGAGGCGGGAATGACCAGCGGCTGAACGCGCAGCACCGGCTGTGGTTTATCAAAAGGCGCAATGGCCATGCCCATCTGGCTCACCGGCAGGGTCACCAGATCGAAAGGTTTACCGTCGCTGGTGTCCACCAGCACCTCAAAGCGTTCCCCCATCAACACCGGCAATTCATCGACCTTCACCGGCTCGGCCAACAGACCGCCGTCACTGGCCACCACGTACAGCGGACGCTTATCGCTGGTGGCAAAATTGAGGGAACGGGCATTACAGCCGTTTAGCAAGCGCAGACGGAGCCAGCCGCGCGGGGCGGCATGTTCGGGATAGAGAGCGCCATTGGTCAGCAGCGTATCGCCAAACCAGCCGACAGCGGCGCTCATCACATCCAGCTGGTAGTCGATCTCGCCGGCGGCGGTGAACTTCTTGTCCTGGACAATCACCGGCACATCATCGATTCCCCATTGCTTAGGCAGCAGCAGGCGTCCGCTCTCTTCATCCTCGATCAGCACCAGGCCGGCCAGCCCCATCGCCACCTGCCGGCCGGTGGTCCCATGTTGATGCGGATGAAACCAGCAGGTGGCCGCCCGCTGCGTCGGCGTGAAGCTCACCGTACGGGTGGCGCCCGGGGCGATAACCCCCTGCGGTCCGCCGTCGACCTCGCCCGGGACCTCCAGGCCATGCCAGTGCAGCGTGGTCTCTTCCGCCAGCTGGTTGGTAATGTCAACCGTAATGGTCTTCCCCTGCGTCAACTGTAGCGCAGGACCCAGCAGTGAACCGTTATAGCCCCAGGTGGTGGCGTGCAGAGCGCCAAACTGTGTTTTGCCCGCCTGGATCGTCAGGGCGATACGGTTGCGCGCATCGGCCGTTAACAGCGTCGGTATCGGCAGAGCCGGGCGACTGGCCGCAAAAACCGCACGGCTCCACAGCGGTAATGCGCTGGCCACGCTAACCGCGGCGGTCAGTTTGAGGAAGTCTCGACGTTGCATATTCACATCCTTTTTATTCTGCGGGCGAATATTTGAGCTTAAACCCTACCGTAACGGGAAGGTCAAGCAGAAGAGTAAGAATAAAGATCGGCGCTGTGTAAAGAAGTATGCTAATTTGAAGCGTCGGTGATCTAATGGTAGAAAAAATGAAGACGCTTTTCAGAACAATGGTACTCGGCAGCCTGCTTGCTCTCTCCGCCAACAGCTACGCGCTCAGCGAATCAGAAGCAGAAGATATGGCTGATTTAACCGCGGTTTTTGTGTTTCTGAAAAACGACTGTGGCTACCAGAACCTGCCCAATACACAGATCCGACGCGCGCTGGTTTTCTTTGCCCAACAGAACCAGTGGGACCTGAGCAACTACGACAGCTACAACATGAAAGCGCTTGGCGAGGATAGCTACCGCGATCTCAGCGGTATTAACATCCCGACGGCGAAAAAATGCAAAGCGCTGGCCCGCGATTCGCTCAGCCTGTTGGCTTACGTCAAATAATGACCGGCGCGGACGGTCACGCTCCGCGCCTTTGCCGTTTCATTTGTCACATTTAAATATTTATATCTATATTTATTATTGTATATAAACAAACATTATTTAATTGCAAACCTATCAATTCGCCAAATAAATTAAACCCCTAATAATGATGAATGACTAAAAAACTAATAAAATATCATTAGTCATATATTGCAAAATAAAAAGCACCCTTCTAGAATCCGGTGAAAATATCCCTACTTCATGGACTGAAATTGTGAATATCTCGCCGACTCTCCGTATTATCCCGCTCGCCGCACTTTTATTAGTGGGCTGTAGCAATACCTCTTCTCGCCAGCAGGTAAAACCGATCACCACGCCGCTCACATCACAGCAGCAGGCTGAGCAGGAGCGAGCGGCCAGCGAACAGGAGCGTATTGAGTCCTGCCGAAAGGCGCTGGATTCACTTAAAGAGGTGAACCCACAGCAGGCAACTAAACTCAGCAATGAGTTCAATGCCCTGGTGCGTTCGGCATCGCAATACAACAATGTGCGCGATAAAGTGGCCGATCCCACCCGACTGGGCATTGACTCCATGTATCAGTTTAAATCCATCAAACTGTGTTCCGATATCCAGAAAACGCTGATCGATACCCTGGTACAGCGTGGTGAAAACAAACTGCCATGAACAAACCCGCCACGCTGACCCCTAAAGCACCACTGCTGATGCTCGTCGCGGCGCTGGCGCTTTCAACCTCATTCTACGCCGGTGCTACGCCGGCTTTTCTCGATTACGCCCAGCAGCAAACTCAGCAAGCTCAGGCGCAAGAAGAGAAAAGCTCTGCGGCCACAGCAAAGCAAGCGTCAGACGCTCGCCAGAACGCGGACAATAAAAAAACGACGGCCAATAACGCACAGTTGCAAAAAAGAATCGCCAGCCAACAGGCAACGATTGCGCAAAAAGATAAAATTATCCAACAATTAAAAAAACAGCTTACCGCCACACCAGCCACGGATACATCCATTGCGAATGAGCAAGCGGCGTTAAATAATAAAATAAAGCAATTACAGCTCGCCTTAACCGCCGCCACGGCGGAAAATGAGACGTTAATTAAAAAGGAAGTCGTTGCCCGGAATAATACTCTGCAACAGAGCCAGGCTGCCGCACTTAAGCAGATCCAACAATTAACGTCGCAGCTTCAGAGCGTCGAAGCGGAAAATAAACGGCTCAGCACCAGCCTCACCACGCTGAATACAGATAAACAAACGCTGACCTCCCGGCTGGCCGCCGCGGAAAAAGCACAGCAGACCGCACTCGGCCAGCTCACCGCCCTCGACACAGACAAGCAGACACTCACCGCCCGGCTGATGGCTGCGGAAAAAGAGAAACAGGCCGCCCTCGACCAGGCCAAAGCCCTTAACGCCGACAAACAGCCGCTGGCCACCCGACTGGCCGTGGTGGAAAAAGAGAAGCTGGCTGCCCTCGAGCAGGTTAAAGCGCTGACCACCGATAAGCAGTCGCTGACTATCCGGCTCGCCGCTGCGGAGAAGGCGCAGCAGGCCGCCCTCGACCAGGCCAAAACACTGAACGCTGATAAACAGCCGCTGGCCAGCCGACTGGCCGCGGCGGAAAAAGAGAAGCTGTCCGCCCTCGACCAGGTCAAAGCGCTGACCACCGATAAGCAGTCGCTGACTATCCGGCTCGACGCCGCGGAGAAAACGCAGCAGGCCGCTCTCGACCAGGTTAAGGCGCTAAACGCCGACAAGCAGTCGTTAACCGCCCGGTTGGCCGCCGCGGAAAAAGCGCCAACAACCCGCCCTGACACCGCTGCAGCGCCAAAAAATGAGCCGCCGGAAATGGCGGCGGTTGTTGCAGCCTACCGCCTGCAGGCGGATAAAGACAACGCCCAGCTACGGATGAAAGAAGATGAAATCCAACTGCTGAGAACACAGCTTTCTGTACAGTCCAAAACGCGCAGCGGCGAGAGCGCCGCCGCCAAACTCAGCGCATCGGGAGAACAGCAGGCTTATGCGATCGGCGCCTCGATGGGAGCAGAAGCCCTTAACGTTCTCACCACCCGTCGCACTCAGGGAATTACCGTCGACGCCGGGCTGGTGCTGCGGGGTATCGAAGATGCTTTTAGCGGC
Organism: Klebsiella sp. PK18; assembly: GCF_057784655.1. Classification (NCBI taxonomy): domain Bacteria; kingdom Pseudomonadati; phylum Pseudomonadota; class Gammaproteobacteria; order Enterobacterales; family Enterobacteriaceae; genus Klebsiella; species Klebsiella sp. PK18. The sequence goes on from NZ_CM173493.1 coordinate 4,668,195, forward strand.
CAGCTTCGTCTCGGAGAACAGGAGCGTAACAAGGCGCTGTTTGACGTCTCGCAGCAGGTTTTCCAGAACCTGAATAAAATCGAGCAGAAAAACATCAGTGCCGGTAAGAAATATCAGCAGGCGTTTGCGCGCAAAAAAGATGTGGTCTTCAAAGATGGCGTCTACAGTCGCGTCGATTATCCGGGCAAAGGAACAATAAGCGGTAACGATCTGGTCACCGTAGTAATCAAAGAGATGCTGACGGACGGGACAGTGATCAACGATATGGAAGCGAAAGATCAGGCGCTCACCCAGAAGCTGGATGCCTATCCCCCGGTGTTTCGCGGCCCGCTGCAACGCCTGCAGAACCATGGCTCCTTGACGCTGGTCGTCCCGCCCGAAAAAGCCTATGGCAGTAAAGGATTACCGCCGAAAATCCCGCCAGGCGCCACCATGGTTTATTCCGTGCGGATAGTAGATAGCCAACCCGCACCGGCGAAATAACCCTCCCCCCACCGCTCTCCCCGGGCGGTGGCGGTTATTCCTGCCGCATTGCTGCAATAACCGCCGTGCATCCTCATCTATAGTTGTCTATGATGTTGCACTCGTTTTACGGGTGTAACAGATGTTAACGAAGGAGGAGCCTCACCGTGGCCGATAATCCACTGTGGCATGAAACGCTGCATGACCATTTTGGTCAGTACTTTAGCGTTGATAACGTGCTGTACCACGAAAAAACCGATCATCAGGATTTGATCATCTTCGACAACCGCGCCTTTGGCCGGGTGATGGCGCTGGATGGCGTCGTGCAAACCACCGAACGCGATGAGTTTATTTATCACGAAATGATGACCCACGTGCCGCTGCTGGCCCACGGCAACGCGAAGCATGTCCTGATCATCGGCGGCGGCGACGGCGCGATGCTGCGCGAAGTCTCTCGTCACCGTAGCATCGAAACCATCACCATGGTGGAAATCGATGCCGGGGTGGTCTCATTCTGCCGTCAGTACCTGCCCAACCATAGCGCCGGGGCCTACGACGATCCGCGCTTCACGCTGGTGATTGATGATGGCGTCAATTTTGTTAACCAGACGACGCAAACGTTTGACGTGATCATCTCGGACTGTACCGACCCTATCGGTCCGGGCGAAAGCCTGTTCACCTCGGCTTTTTATGAAGGCTGCAAACGCTGCCTGAACCCGGGGGGCGTGTTCGTTGCCCAAAACGGCGTTTGTTTCCTGCAGCAGGACGAAGCGGTCGGTAGCCATCGCAAACTGAGCCACTATTTTCGCGACGTCAGCTTCTATCAGGCGGCCATCCCAACCTATTACGGCGGGATCATGACTTTTGCCTGGGCGAGCGACAACGAGGCGTTGCGCCATCTCTCCAGCGAAATCATTCAGGCGCGCTTTCACAAAGCCAACCTGACCTGCCGTTACTACAATCCGGCAATCCATACGGCGGCCTTCGCCTTACCACAATATCTGCATGATGCTCTGTCCGCACCGTGACGCGAAGTAAGGGGGTGAACTAAATTGAAAAAATTGAAGCTGCATGGCTTTAACAACCTGACCAAAAGCCTGAGTTTTTGTATCTACGATATCTGTTACGCCAAAACGGCAGAGGAGCGTGACGGCTACATCGCCTATATCGACGAACTCTATAATGCCAATCGCCTGACGGAGATCCTGACAGAAACCTGTTCTATTATTGGCGCCAATATCCTGAATATCGCCCGCCAGGATTATGAACCCCAGGGCGCCAGCGTGACCATTCTGGTCAGCGAAGAGCCTGTCGATCCCAAGCTTATCGACCAGACCGAACATCCAGGTCCGTTACCGGAAACCGTGGTCGCCCATCTCGATAAGAGCCATATCTGCGTGCATACCTACCCGGAGAGCCATCCGGAAGGTGGACTGTGCACCTTCCGCGCCGATATTGAAGTCTCTACCTGCGGGGTCATTTCTCCGCTTAAAGCGCTGAACTATCTGATCCACCAGCTGGAATCGGACATTGTGACCATTGACTACCGCGTGCGCGGCTTTACCCGCGATATCAATGGGATGAAGCATTTTATCGATCATGAAATCAATTCGATTCAGAACTTTATGTCCGATGACATTAAGTCGTTGTATGACATGGTCGATGTGAACGTTTATCAGGAAAATATCTTCCATACCAAAATGTTGCTCAAGGAGTTCGACCTTAAGCACTACATGTTCCATACCCGACCGGAAGAATTGACCGCCGAAGAGCGCAAGGTCATTACCGACCTGCTGTGGAAAGAGATGCGCGAGATTTACTACGGCCGCAATATTCCTGCCGTGTAATATTGGAAATGCCCGGCGGCGCTTGCGCTTGCCGGGCCTGGGATTCTGCGCCGCCTGGTCGCCCGGGTAAGGCACCAGCCGCTACCCGGGGATTTCCCCTGCTCACGCTACGCTTAGCAGGGCTACGCTCTTGCGCCACCCGACATAAAAGGCGTCATTAACGCTGCTGCATAAATTCACGATAAGCGGCAACGACCTGCAGGAAATCCTCCACGCCGCAGAGAGAGAGACTTTCTTCGTCGTAGTAGCCCATCCCCTCCTCGATTTCGTCGCCGGAAAACTCAAGCTGATTGGCGCGGATCATCACCTCTTCGCCATCCAGCCACAGCGTATATTCATGGCCAGCCCGCTGCCAGGAACGTTCACTGCCCTTCACGGTGCGTGCAGCCTGCTCTACTTCATCAAGCAGGGCAAGATTGTCTTTCACCTCTTCGTTGAACCAGTGGCCGATCGCCTCGTGATCCATCGACATTCGCACCTTTACCACTCCGGTAATATCGCGCAGAAATTCGTAGTCCATAGTCTTTTCCTCTGCAAGGGCAATGCGTCACCGCTGCACTGTACCCATGCAGTAATTATCGCAGCAGACAGAAAGAAAAAAAGCGTAACGGGCAGGAGGTTTGGAAATAAAAATGCCCGGTGATGCAATGTTCACCGGGCATTGGGGAGTTTATCGCCAAACGGTCAGCCGGGCTGACCGAATGGTTTTACACCGCGGTCTGGAAGATCACGCCGTCAGCTTTTTCAGTGTACTGATCCAGCTGGTTGAAGTTCAGATAACGGTAGGTATCTTCCGCTGTCTTATCCACCTGCGCCACGAAGGTCTGGTACTCTTCCGGCGTCGGCAATTTGCCGAGCAGAGAAGCCACCGCTGCCAGCTCGGCAGAGGCCAGATAGACGTTAGCGCCGGTACCTAAACGGTTCGGGAAGTTACGGGTGGAGGTGGAGACCACCGTCGCACCGTCGGCCACGCGAGCCTGGTTACCCATACACAGGGAACAGCCAGGGATTTCGATACGCGCCCCGCTCTTACCAAACACGCTGTAGTAGCCTTCTTCGGTCAGCTGCGCGGCGTCCATACGGGTTGGCGGCGCCACCCACAGGCGAGTCGGCAGCTGGCCTTTGTGGCTGTCCAGCAGCTTACCGGCGGCACGGAAGTGGCCGATGTTGGTCATGCAGGAACCGATGAACACTTCGTCGATCTTCTCGCCCTGCACGTCAGACAGCAGACGGGCATCGTCCGGATCGTTCGGCGCGCACAGGATTGGCTCTTTGATATCCGCCAGATCGATGTCGATCACTGCCGCGTATTCCGCGTCAGCGTCGGCTTCCAGCAGCTGCGGATCCGCCAGCCATTTTTCCATGCCCTGGATACGGCGTTCCAGCGTACGGCGGTCGCCGTAGCCTTCGGCGATCATCCACTTCAGCAGGACGATGTTGGAGTTCAGGTACTCAACGATCGGCTCTTTGTTCAGCTTGATGGTGCAACCGGCAGCAGAACGCTCAGCGGACGCATCGGTCAGTTCAAATGCCTGCTCGACTTTCAGATCCGGCAGACCTTCGATCTCGAGGATGCGACCAGAGAAGATGTTTTTCTTACCTTTCTTCTCAACGGTCAGCAGGCCCTGCTTGATGGCATACAGTGGGATGGCATGAACCAGGTCGCGCAGGGTGATACCCGGCTGCATTTTCCCTTTGAAGCGCACCAGCACCGATTCCGGCATATCCAACGGCATCACGCCGGTCGCAGCGGCGAAGGCCACCAGACCAGAGCCCGCCGGGAAGGAGATACCGATTGGGAAACGGGTATGGGAGTCGCCGCCGGTACCCACGGTATCCGGCAGCAGCATGCGGTTCAGCCAGGAGTGGATAACGCCATCGCCCGGACGTAGAGAAACACCGCCGCGGTTCATGATGAAGTCCGGCAGGGTATGGTGCGTGGTCACGTCAACCGGCTTCGGATAGGCTGCGGTGTGGCAGAAGGACTGCATCACCAGGTCAGCGGAGAAGCCCAGGCACGCCAGGTCTTTCAGTTCATCACGGGTCATTGGACCGGTGGTGTCCTGAGAACCGACAGAGGTCATTTTCGGCTCGCAGTAGGCGCCCGGACGGATACCGGCAACGCCGCAGGCGCGGCCAACCATTTTCTGCGCCAGAGAGAAGCCGCGGGTGCTTTCCGCCACGTCTTTCGCCTGACGGAAGACGTCGCTGTGCGGCAGCCCCAGCGCTTCGCGCGCTTTGGTGGTCAAGCCGCGGCCGATGATCAGCGGAATACGGCCACCGGCGCGCACTTCGTCGATCAGCACATCGGTTTTCAGCTCGAAGCTGGCCAGCAGTTCGTTGGTTTCGTGATTACGCACTTCGCCTTTGAACGGGTAAACGTCAATCACGTCGCCCATGTTCAGGTTTGACACATCAACTTCGATAGGCAGCGCACCCGCATCTTCCATGGTGTTGAAGAAGATTGGCGCGATTTTGCCGCCCAGGCACAGGCCGCCGCCGCGCTTGTTCGGCACGTTCGGGATATCGTCGCCCATAAACCACAGCACCGAGTTGGTCGCGGATTTACGCGAGGAACCCGTCCCGACCACGTCGCCGACGTAGGCCAGCGGATAGCCTTTCTGCTGCAGCGCTTCGATTTGTTTAATCGGGCCGACGACGCCCGGCTGGTCCGGATCAATACCTTCGCGGGCGTTTTTCAGCATCGCCAGCGCATGCAGTGGGATATCCGGGCGAGACCAGGCATCCGGCGCCGGAGACAGGTCATCGGTATTGGTTTCGCCGGTGACCTTGAAGACGGTAACGGTGATTTTCTCTGCCAGCTGCGGGCGGTTCAGGAACCACTCAGCATCAGCCCAGGATTGCATGACCTGTTTTGCGTGCTCGTTACCCGCTTTCGCTTTCTCTTCTACGTCGTAGAAGTTATCGAACATCAGCAGAGTATGAGACAGCGCTTTCGCGGCAATCGGCGCCAGTTTCGCGTCGTCCAGCGCATCAATCAGCGGGTGAATGTTGTAACCGCCCTGCATGGTGCCCAGCAGTTCAACGGCTTTTTCAGGGGTTACCAGAGGGGAGGTCGCTTCGCCTTTGGCGATCGCGGCAAGGAATCCAGCTTTAACATAGGCGGCTTCGTCGACGCCCGGCGGTACACGGTTAATCAGCAGGTCTAACAGGAATTCTTCTTCGCCCGCAGGCGGGTTTTTCAGCAGTTCTACCAGCGCGGCCATTTGGGTTGCATCTAAGGGTTTGGCAACAATCCCCATGGCGGCACGCTCAGCTACGTGCTTACGGTATTCTTCTAGCACGACGGTTCTCCTCGCTTCTCATTGTCATAATGCGGCCTACACGTCTTCAATCAATCTGCTTCGGGATTGGCAGTTTGCCGCCTTGACGCATCTTGAAGGATTTAGTGGCTGGGCGATTTTCTTCACGCTCCTGTGAGACAGCAGTTTGTAGGGTAAATGCCCGATACCGCGTCGGCAGCATAGCAGGATTTTTGAAAGGTGTTAATCTGTTTACAAAAAAGCAACATTAAAATTTAGCTGAATCGTTAAGGGCAGGATATTGCAGGCTTTCTGTTCAAATCCCGCGACAAAAATTCCTTTCCGCGTACAACTCCCCAGGCCGATCCCAACAATAATCAATAAAAAGCCATACCGCTTACTTATACTCAGCAAACGCGCCGTTTTCGCCGATACTTTAGCGAGATGGGTTACTTTTTGGGTCAGGAGCTTCTATGTCACTGCCGTTCAAACCCCATATCATCGCCCTGCTCTGTAGCGCTGGCTTACTCGCGGCGGCGGGAACACTCTATGTACAAAGCCGAACCCCGACGACGATCGCTGAACCGCCAGCCCAGCCAGCGCCCGCAGCGTCTACGACACAGCCGGTGACCACCACCTACACCCAGGCGCAAATTGATCAGTGGGTCGCGCCCATCGCGCTCTACCCGGACAGTCTGCTGTCGCAGGTGTTGATGGCCTCCGCTTATCCCGACAACGTCATGCAGGCGGTACAGTGGTCCCAGGATAACCCCGCGATGAAAGGGGATGCGGCGGTTCAGGCGGTTGCCAGTCAGCCGTGGGATCCCAGCGTCAAATCCCTTGTCGCTTTCCCTGCCCTGCTGGCGATGATGGGCGAAAATCCGCCCTGGGTGGAGAACCTCGGCAATGCGTTTTTGGCCCAGCCGCATGATGTGATGGACTCGGTGCAGCGCCTGCGCGCTATTGCCCAGCAGACCGGGACCCTGAAATCCACGCCACAGCAGAAAGTGATTGTCACCCCTGCCGCACCGGTTTCCGCCAGCAGCACGGCAGCAACGTCCACCACCCACTCGGCGGCGCCTGCGCCCACGCAGGTTATTAAAATAGAACCGACCAATCCGCAGGTGGTCTATGTTCCCAGCTATAACCCCTCCACCGTCTATGGTACCTGGCCAAACAGCGCCTATCCGCCGGTCTACCTGCCGCCGCCTCCCGGGGAGCAGTTTACCGATAGCTTCGTCAAAGGCTTCGGTTACAGCCTGGGCGTGGCCACTACCTGGGCGCTGTTTAGCAGCATCGACTGGGATGATGATGACCACCACCATCACGATGACGACTATCACCACGGCGATTACTCGCATAATGGCGATAACATCAATATTAATGTAAATAATTTCAATCATATAACGGGAGAAAACCTGCCGGGCAACCACGTTAACTGGCAGCATAATCCTGCCTATCGCGGTCACACACCGTATCCCGATAATACGGTTGCTCAACGCTTCCATCAGACCAACGTTTCCGGCGGACTGAGCGCTACCCAACATGCGCCAGTCGATCGCGAAGCGCAGCGCCAGGCAGCGATGACCCAGCTGCAGCATAACGTACCGGCGGCGACAGCGGGCAACCTGGCGGCAAACAACGCCTCACGCGATGCCCAGCGTCAGGCAGCTTCGGCGCAATTGAAACAAGCCACCCAGCGCAGCAACTATCGCGGTTACGACAGCACACCAACCTCGACCCAGCAGCAGCGTCGCGAGGCGGCGAAAACGCAGTTGAAAAATCCCACGCCGCAACAACAGCAGCGTCGGGAAACCGTTAAGAGCCGCGAGCAGAACCTGACACCTCAGCAGCAACAGCATCGGCAGCAGATCCAGTCCGCCACGCCCGCGCAGCGTCAGCAGCAGGTTAGTCATTTACGCGCCAGCGCTCTTAGCGGCAACGAAAGCCGCGCCCCCTCCTGGCAAGCGCAGCAGGAACGGGGACTGCAAAGTCGGCAGTTTTCCGCTGTAAACCGCGAGGAGCGTGGCGGCGCCAGAGAACGTCTTTCCGAACACCATGAACTGCGCCGCCGCTGAGGATGAGCAGAATGAGAAACCTATTACCTATTGCCCTGTTCACATTGATACTGTCACCGTTAGCCGCCTTCGCCCAGCAGCAGTTTTCTACCCCGGAGCAGGCCGCGAGCGCGCTGGCTGAGGCGCTCAGCCAGCAAAATGAAGCGGCGCTGAGCAAGGTGCTCGGCGATAACTGGCAGCAATTTTTACCTACCGATGGGATCGACCCCAGCGCCGTCGACCGTTTTCAGCGCGACTGGCAGGTAAAACATGTCATCGTGCAGCAGGGTGATAACGCCTGGCTCGACGTCGGCAGCGAGGCATGGCGGTTGCCGGTGCCTATCGTAAAAACGTCTCAGGGCTGGCGCTTTGATATGGCCGCAGGCGAAGAGGAGATCCTCACCCGCGCCATCGGTCGCAATGAACTGTCGGCGATAGCCGCCATGCACGCCTACGTTGACGCCCAGCAGGATTACTACCAGCTGAACCACCGCTGGGCGCAGAAAATCATCAGCAGTGAAGGCAAAAAAGATGGGTTGTACTGGCCGACGTCGCCGGGTGAGACGCCCAGCCCGCTGGGGCCGGCATTCAGCCCGACGGAGCCCGGCGCCGGTTATCATGGCTATCGTTTCCGCATTATCACAGGCCGCGATGACCAGGATGCGGCCTTGCTCGCCTGGCCTGTGGAATGGGGTGAAACCGGAGTGATGAGCTTTATGATCGATCTGCACGATACGGTTTATCAGGCTAATCTCGGCGAAGAGAGCGCCGCAAAAGCGCAGGCCATCACGCGCTTTGCCCCCGATGCTGACGCCGGCTGGCAGGTTGTCAAACCATAAAAAAACGCCAGGTTGCCCTCAAGCAACCTGGCGTTTCTATTCGCTTAGCCCTGATGGGGCATCAGAGACGGATCGCCAGCAAAAGTCGGCTTTGTGCTGGATAATGCCGCTTCATCAGCGCTGATGCTTCCGGAGTTCGCCGCCCATACCCCCTCATTCGTCTTCGTCACCTGCTGATGCTGGGCATTCAGATCCTGCCCCATCGCCGCGATATGGGTCGTTTCCGTGCCACCGCTGTTGTCCGCCCAGGGGATGGTGGCGTCAGCCGCGCAGGCCACACCGGATAGGCACGTTGCAGCGACCAGCGCTGCGGTTAAAAAGCGTTTCATCTCACACCTCAACTATATCGTTAACTGCCTATAAGTTTATGGCGTGATTATTTTCAAAGTATGTATGAGGTGTAGCGGTTTATGAACGGAGACATAGTTCTAAACATCAGGCATAAAAAAAGCGGCTCCGGGAGCCGCTTATGCTTTTAGCCTGAAAGAAAAAGTTACTTTTTCTTCGCTTTGGCGTTTGGCAGATCGGTGATGCTGCCTTCGAAGACTTCTGCCGCCAGGCCAACAGACTCGTGCAGAGTCGGGTGAGCATGGATGGTCAGCGCGATGTCTTCAGCGTCGCAGCCCATTTCGATAGCCAGGCCGATCTCACCCAGCAGCTCGCCGCCGTTGGTGCCGACAATCGCGCCGCCGATAACACGGTGGGTCTCTTTGTCGAAGATCAGTTTGGTCATACCGTCTGCGCAGTCGGAAGCGATAGCACGGCCGGAAGCAGCCCACGGGAAGGTGGCGGTTTCGTAGCTGATGCCTTTCTCTTTCGCTTCTTTCTCAGTCAGACCAACCCATGCCACTTCTGGCTCAGTGTAGGCGATGGACGGGATCACTTTCGGATCGAAGTAGTGTTTCAGGCCGGAGATAACTTCTGCGGCAACGTGACCTTCGTGTACGCCTTTGTGCGCCAGCATCGGCTGACCGACGATATCGCCGATAGCAAAGATGTGCGGCACGTTGGTGCGCATTTGTTTGTCAACGCGGATGAAGCCACGATCGTCCACTTCCACGCCCGCTTTACCTGCGTCGAGGTTTTTGCCGTTCGGTACGCGACCGATAGCGACCAGCACGGCGTCGTAACGCTGCGCTTCAGCCGGCGCTTTTTTGCCTTCCATGGAAACGTAAATACCGTCTTCTTTCGCTTCAACGGCAGTCACTTTGGTTTCCAGCATCAGGTTGAATTTCTTGCTGATGCGTTTAGTGAAGACTTTCACCACGTCTTTATCGGCAGCCGGGATAACCTGGTCGAACATTTCAACCACGTCAATCTCTGAACCCAGCGCATGGTATACGGTACCCATTTCCAGACCGATGATACCGCCACCCATGACCAGCATGCGTTTCGGTACAGATTTCAGCTCCAGGGCGTCGGTGGAGTCCCATACGCGCGGATCTTCATGCGGGATAAACGGCAGCTGAATCGGACGGGAGCCCGCCGCGATGATGGCGTTGTCGAAGTTGATCACGGTTTTACCGTTTTCGCCTTCCACTTCCAGGGTGTTGGCGCCGGTAAATTTACCCAGACCGTTAACCACTTTCACTTTACGGCCTTTAGCCATGCCAGCCAGGCCGCCGGTCAGCTGAGTGATAACTTTTTCTTTCCAGGTGCGGATCTTGTCAATGTCGGTTTTCGGTTCGCCGAAAACGATGCCGTGTTCGGCCAGCGCTTTCGCTTCTTCGATAACTTTTGCCACGTGCAGCAGCGCTTTAGACGGGATACAACCCACGTTCAGGCAAACGCCACCGAGGGTGCTGTAACGTTCTACGATGACGGTTTCCAGACCTAAATCAGCGCAACGGAAGGCTGCAGAGTAACCTGCGGGGCCTGCCCCAAGTACCACGACCTGAGTTTTGATTTCAGTACTCATCATGACCTCTGTAATTTATATCCGGCGGGTCTGACGCTATTATTCTTACGCCCAAGTCCACCGGGACGTTCTATCCGCGTGTATTTTACAAAATTGTTAACAATTTTTAAACAACAAACGGCAAACGATTTTGTCCTTTGTTGCTGATAATCCCCAACAGCCTGAGGTTATCAGAAAAAAGCCGGCCGTCAGGCCGGCTTTTTCGATTACATCACCAGACGGCGAATGTCGCTCAAGGTGTTGTTAATGATGGTAATGAAGCGGGCACCATCAGCACCGTCGATGACGCGGTGGTCGAAGGACAGAGAGATCGGCATCATCAGACGCGGAACGAACTCTTTACCATTCCATACCGGCTCCATCGCGGACTTAGACACGCCCAGGATGGCCACTTCCGGCGCGTTAACAATCGGCGCGAAGTGGGTAGTGCCCAGGCCGCCGATGCTGGAGATGGTGAAGCAACCGCCCTGCATTTCGCCAGCCGTCAGCTTGCCATCGCGCGCTTTCTTCGAGATGGTGGTCAGTTCACGAGACAGCTCGGTGATGCTCTTCTTATTCACGTCTTTGAAGACCGGAACCACCAGACCGTTCGGGGTATCAACCGCCACACCGATGTTGATGTATTTCTTCAGCGTCAGGCGCTGACCATCTTCGGACAGCGAGCTGTTGAAGCGCGGCATCTGCTCAAGCGCAGCGGCAACGGCTTTCATGATGAAGACCACTGGGGTGAATTTCACGTCCAGTTTACGCTTCTCAGCTTCGGCGTTCTGCTGCTTACGGAACGCTTCCAGATCGGTGATATCGGTTTTGTCGAAGTGGGTAACGTGCGGGATCATCACCCAGTTACGGCTCAGGTTAGCCCCAGAGATTTTCTGGATACGACCCAGTTCCACTTCTTCGATTTCACCAAACTTGCTGAAGTCAACCTTCGGCCATGGCAGCATGCCCGGGATACCGCCGCCAGCGGCAGCCGCCGGTGCGGATTCAGCGCGTTTAACCGCGTCTTTCACATAAGCCTGAACGTCTTCGCGCAGGATACGACCTTTACGGCCGGTGCCTTTCACTTTTGCCAGGTTAACGCCGAACTCGCGCGCCAGGCGGCGAATCAGCGGCGTCGCGTGAACGTAAGCATCGTTTTCAGCGAATTCAGTTTTGCCTTCTGCTTTCGCAGCCGGTGCAGCGGCAGGCTTAGCGGCCTGAGCCGGTGCAGCAGCCGGTGCCGGAGCAGCAGCCTGAGCCGGCGCGGCGGCAGGCGCAGCGCCTTCCACTTCGAAGACCATGATCAGGGAACCAGTTTTGACTTTATCGCCGGTGCTGATTTTGATCTCTTTGACGGTACCTGCGAATGGCGCCGGCACTTCCATAGACGCTTTGTCGCCTTCGACGGTGATCAGGGACTGCTCAGCAGCCACTTTATCGCCGACTTTAACCATCACTTCAGTGACTTCAACTTCATCACCGCCGATGTCCGGGACGTTAACGTCTTTCGCGCCAGCGGCGGCAGCCGGTGCCGCGGCAGCCGGAGCGGCAGCTTGTGCCGGAGCAGCGGCAGGCGCAGCGCCCGCCACTTCGAAGATCATGATCAGGGAGCCGGTGGACACTTTGTCACCGGTGTTGATTTTGATCTCTTTCACGGTACCCGCGAACGGCGCCGGCACTTCCATAGAGGCTTTATCGCCTTCTACGGTGATCAGGGATTGCTCAGCGGCGATGGTGTCGCCCACTTTAACCATGATCTCAGTAACTTCAACTTCATCGCCGCCGATATCCGGGACGTGAACTTCTTTCGCTGCCGCGGCAGCTGCTGGCGCAGCCGGAGCGGCTTCTTTCTTCTCTTCCTGCGCAGGTGCAGCGGCTGCTGCACCCTCGGCGGAATCGAAAATCATAATCAGTTTGCCAGTCTCGGTTTTGTCGCCGACGGAGACTTTAATCTCTTTCACGACGCCAGCCTGCGGAGACGGGACTTCCATAGAGGCTTTATCGCCTTCTACGGTGATCAGCGACTGTTCAGCTTCTACTTTGTCGCCCACTTTGACCAGGATCTCGGTGATTTCAACTTCATCAGCCCCGATGTCCGGTACTTTGATTTCGATAGCCATTATTCTTTTACCTCTTACGCCAGACGCGGGTTAACTTTTTCTGCATCGATGTCGAATTTCGCGATAGCGTCAGCCACCACTTTCTTATCGATTTCACCACGTTTAGCCAGTTCGCCCAGCGCTGCAACGACCACATAGGAAGCATCGACTTCGAAGTGGTGACGCAGGTTTTCACGGCTGTCGGAACGACCGAAGCCATCGGTACCCAGTACGCGGTAATCATCAGCCGGTACATAAGTACGAACCTGCTCAGCGAACAGTTTCATATAGTCAGTGGATGCCACGGCCGGAGCGTCGTTCATTACCTGAGCGATATACGGCACGCGCGGGGTTTCCAGCGGGTGCAGCATGTTCCAGCGTTCGCAATCCTGGCCATCACGCGCCAGTTCGGTGAAGGAGGTGACGCTATACACGTCAGAGCCCACGCCGTAGTCTTTCGCCAGGATCTGCGCTGCTTCACGAACGTGACGCAGGATAGAACCGGAGCCCAGCAGCTGAACTTTACCTTTGCTACCTTCAATGGTTTCGAGTTTGTAGATACCTTTACGGATACCTTCCTCGGCGCCTTCCGGCATGGCCGGCATGTGGTAGTTTTCGTTCAGCGTAGTGATGTAGTAGTAAACGTTCTCTTGTTTCTCACCGTACATACGCTCCAGGCCATCATGCATGATGACCGCCACTTCGTATGCATAGGACGGATCGTAAGAGATACAGTTCGGGATAGTCAGCGACTGAATATGGCTGTGGCCATCTTCGTGCTGCAGACCTTCGCCGTTCAGCGTTGTACGACCGGAAGTACCACCGATCAGGAAGCCGCGAGCCTGCTGGTCGCCTGCCTGCCAGCACAGGTCGCCGATACGCTGGAACCCGAACATCGAGTAGTAGATGTAGAACGGGATCATCGGCAGGTTGTTGGTGCTGTAAGAAGTCGCCGCAGCCAGCCAGGATGCGCCTGCGCCCAGCTCGTTGATCCCTTCCTGCAGGATCTGGCCTTTCTCGTCTTCTTTGTAGTAAGCAACCTGCTCACGGTCCTGCGGGGTGTACTGCTGGCCGTTCGGGCTGTAAATACCGATCTGACGGAACAGACCTTCCATACCGAAAGTACGCGCTTCGTCGGCGATAATCGGCACGAGGCGGTCTTTGATGGATTTGTTCTTCAGCATCACGTTCAGGGCACGAACAAATGCGATAGTGGTAGAGATCTCTTTATTCTGCTCTTCCAGCAGCGGAGCGAAATCTTCCAGCGTCGGCAGCTCCAGCTTCTCAGAGAAGTTCGGCTGACGGCTCGGCAGATAGCCGTGCAGTTTCTGGCGCTGAGCGTGCAGATAGGTGTGCTCTTCGGAACCTTCCGGGAAGGTGACGTACGGCAGTTTTTCGAGATCGGCATCGGCAACCGGCACGTTGAAACGATCGCGGACGTAACGAACGCCGTCCATGTTCATTTTCTTAACCTGGTGGGCGATGTTCTTACCTTCAGCGGTGTCACCCATGCCGTAACCTTTAATGGTATGGGCGAGGATTACGGTCGCTTTGCCTTTGGTTTCCTGCGCTTTTTTCAGTGCAGCGTAAACTTTCTTCGGATCGTGGCCGCCGCGGTTCAGGGCCCAAATCTGCTCGTCAGTCCAGTCGGCAACCAGCGCCGCGGTCTCCGGATATTTACCGAAGAAGTGCTCGCGCACATATGCACCGTCTTTGGATTTGAAGGTCTGGTAATCGCCGTCAACGGTTTCTTCCATCAGCTGGATCAGCTTACCGCTGGTGTCTTTACGCAGCAGCTCATCCCAACGACCGCCCCATATAACCTTGATAACGTTCCAGCCAGCGCCCGCGAAGATGCCTTCCAGTTCGTTGATGATTTTGCCGTTACCCGTTACCGGGCCATCAAGACGCTGCAGGTTACAGTTGATAACGAAGACCAGGTTGTCCAGCTTCTCGCGGGTGGCGATGGTGATCGCACCTTTAGATTCCGGCTCGTCCATCTCACCGTCGCCCAGGAAAGCATAAACGGTTTGTTTGGAGGTGTCTTTCAGACCACGGTGTTCCAGATATTTCAGGAATTTAGCCTGATAAATTGCCCCGATTGGGCCCAGACCCATAGAAACGGTCGGGAACTGCCAGAATTCCGGCATCAGTTTCGGGTGCGGATAAGAGGACAGACCTTTACCGTGAACTTCCTGACGGAAATTGTTCATCTGCTCTTCAGTCAGACGACCTTCCAGGAAAGCACGCGCATACACGCCCGGAGAGATGTGGCCCTGGAAGTACACCAGATCGCCGCCATCCTGCTCGTTGCGTGCGCGGAAGAAGTGGTTGAAGCACACTTCGTAGAAGGTTGCGGAAGACTGGAAGGAAGCCATGTGGCCGCCCAGTTCGAGATCTTTTTTCGATGCGCGCAGAACGGTCATGATCGCGTTCCAGCGGATCGCAGAACGGATACGACGTTCCAGATCCAGATTACCCGGGTATTCCGGTTCATCTTCAACGGCAATAGTGTTGACGTAACCGCCGGTCGATGCGCCAGCAGCCACTTTCACCCCGCCTTTGCGGGCTTCAGAAAGGAGTTGGTCAATAAGATACTGAGCACGCTCAACACCTTCTTCACGGATGACCGATTCGATCGCCTGTAGCCAGTCGCGAGTTTCGATCGGATCCACGTCATTTGGTAAACGTTCTGACATGGGGGGTATTCCTTATCTATCTAATCGTTGATTAATCTGGAACCTGTCCCATTGAACTCTTCGTTCTTCACCTTTGAACAACCAAAAATTCAATAAGACAGGTTCTGCGTTTAGTTGCCGCGCTCTAAAAATGGCGCTTAAGAACCGGAGTTCTCGTCCTTTCGTTGCTGTAAACGACGCAGTGAGCGCTCTCTACGACTCTGCTCACGGCTACGGTCCAGCAAAATTTCCTCAATGAACGCCAGGTGACGGTGCGACGCCTCACGCGCCTGCTCCGGCTCCCCGGCCATTATCGCCTCGAAAATGCGAGTACGATGGTTGCTGACCAACGGGAGCATTTCCCGGCGGGCATACAGCAATTCAAAGTTCTGACGAACGTTTTGTGCCAGCATCGGCTCCATACACCTTAGCAGATGGAGCAAAACCACATTGTGTGCCGCCTCGGTGACGGCGATTTGATACTGGACGACGGCGCCGGACTCAGCGTCCAGATCGCCCGACTGCTGCGCCCGTTCAATGGCCTGATGCAGCTCGCGGATACGATCGCGATCTTCATCATTGCTGCGCAGCGCCGCGTAATAAGCCGCGATGCCTTCCAGCGCGTGACGGGTCTCAAGCAGATCGAATTGGGATTCAGGGTGATCGGACAGCAGCTCGACCAGCGGATCGCTGAAGCTCTGCCACAGGCGGCTCTGAACAAACGTTCCACCTCCCTGACGACGAAGCAACAAGCCCTTGGCTTCGAGGCGTTGAATCGCCTCACGCAGCGAGGGGCGGGAAACGTCGAACTGCTTAGCCAGTTCGCGTTCGGGCGGAAGTTTTTCACCGGGGCGCAAGGTCCCCTCAAGGATCAGAAACTCCAGCTGCTGCTCTATCACATCGGATAATTTTGGTTGGCGGATTTTGCTGTAGGCCATATTCCCTGTCTCTGCCATTAGCCCGGAGTCAATTGGTCTTACCAATTTAAAGTTCGTAGCGCTAAAGTAACAAAGTATTCACCTTCTGTCCATACAGGTTTTGATTGAAATCAGTAAACCGCGGACATTTTAACAACCTTACAGAAATAACATTTCAGAAATGTAACCTTGCACAAATGTTACGTTTACTCACAAAGGGGTAGCGTTAACTTTATGGAAACGAAAAATTACGCTATCTGAACCGATTCAACTGCGCCATAGATGAATAAAAAATCAAATTAACAGAATAAATAACCACTCATGGGTAATGCGATGGAATAATACTGAATGTGTCTATTGATGTCTTTTTAGACACATCGTCATCATCCCTTCATAAAGCAGGTGCATTCGGTCGCGCTTAACACTATTCTCCCTCAGACGAAAGGCCTTTTTTTGAATTACCACACCGCCTTCCGTAAACAAAACAATACAGAAACGGAAGTCGCTAAATACACAAACACAACAATATGTGCGCGGCATCACTCAGGTAAAAAGTGGGCCACTTCGCCCAAATTTTCGCTGGCTATGCTTTCTGGCAGGGACAGCAGAGCAGCAGCAACCTGACGGATGACGTACACAAAAAATAACCACACACGAGGTTTCATATGGAAGGTCAACAGCACGGCGATCGGCTGAAGCGCGGCCTGAAAAACCGCCACATTCAGCTTATCGCGCTGGGCGGGGCTATCGGCACCGGCCTGTTTCTGGGAAGCGCGTCCGTCATTCAGTCCGCCGGCCCGGGTATCATTCTTGGTTACGCTATCGCCGGCTTTATCGCCTTTCTGATCATGCGTCAGTTGGGTGAGATGGTGGTGGAAGAGCCGGTAGCAGGTTCGTTTAGCCACTTCGCATATAAATACTGGGGCGGCTTTGCCGGCTTCGCTTCCGGCTGGAACTACTGGGTGCTGTATGTCCTGGTGGCCATGGCGGAACTCACCGCCGTCGGCAAATATATCCAGTTCTGGTGGCCGGAAATCCCGACCTGGGCCTCTGCGGCGGTCTTCTTCATCGCTATCAACGCCATTAACCTGACCAACGTGAAAGTGTTCGGGGAAATGGAGTTCTGGTTCGCGATTATCAAAGTGGTCGCCGTGGTGGCGATGATTCTGTTCGGCGGCTGGCTGCTGTTCAGCGGCAACGGCGGCCCGCAGGCGACGGTACGTAACCTGTGGGATCAGGGTGGCTTCCTGCCGCACGGCTTTACCGGACTGGTAATGATGATGGCGATCATCATGTTCTCCTTCGGCGGTCTGGAGCTGGTGGGGATCACCGCGGCGGAAGCGGATAATCCGGAGCAAAGCATTCCGAAAGCCACCAACCAGGTTATCTACCGTATCCTGATCTTCTATGTTGGCTCGCTGGCGGTGCTGCTCTCCCTGCTGCCGTGGACCCGCGTGACCGCGGACACCAGCCCATTCGTCCTGATTTTCCATGAGCTTGGCGATACGCTGGTGGCAAATGCCCTTAACGTCGTGGTGCTGACGGCGGCTCTGTCGGTTTATAACAGCTGCGTCTACTGCAACAGCCGTATGCTGTTCGGCCTTGCCCAGCAGGGTAACGCGCCGAAAGCGCTGCTCAGCGTCGACAAACGCGGCGTGCCGGTGAATACCATCCTCGTCTCGGCCCTGGTGACCGCGCTGTGCGTACTGATAAACTACCTGGCGCCGGAATCCGCCTTCGGCCTGTTGATGGCGCTGGTGGTCTCGGCCCTGGTTATCAACTGGGCGATGATCAGCCTGGCGCATATGAAATTCCGTCGCGCCAAACAGCAGCAGGGGGTCACCACTCGCTTCCCTGCCCTCTTCTACCCGCTGGGTAACTGGGTGTGCCTGCTGTTTATGGCGGCAGTGCTGGTGATTATGCTGATGACCCCGGGGATGGCGATTTCCGTTTGGCTGATCCCGGTATGGATTGCGGTGCTGGGCGTGGGCTATCTGTTTAAACAGAAAGCCGCCGCCACCATAAAAGCACAATAATACATCTCATAAATATTTCTCTTTGCTCTGCGCCCCTCCCTGAATAACGGGCGCAGAGCATTGTTATCTGCTTCACACTTTCCCCTCCATAGCTGATATATCCATATCGTTAACGAGTTCCTGCAACGTATTTCCCTCGATAGCAGCCAATAATTCTCTCCATACTGCAACGGAGAGACCGCACATGGCAGACAATAGACTATCAATAAAGGAAAAGATTGGTTACGGGATGGGTGATGCCGGATGCAATATCATATTTGGCGCCATCATGCTGTTTGTTAACTATTTTTATACCGATATCTTCGGCCTGGCGCCGGCGCTGGTCGGCGTACTGCTGTTGTCGGTGCGCGTCATCGATGCGGTGACCGATCCGATTATGGGCGCCCTTGCCGACCGTACCCGCAGTAAATATGGCCGCTTTCGTCCATGGCTACTGTGGATTGCCTTCCCCTACGCCCTGTTCAGCGTGCTGATGTTCACTACTCCTGAGTGGACCTATAACAGCAAAGTTATCTATGCGTTCGTGACCTACTTTCTGCTGTCGGTGACCTATACCGCGATTAACATCCCCTACTGCTCGCTGGGAACGGTGATGACCGCTGATCCGAAAGAACGCGTTGCCTGCCAGTCCTATCGTTTTGTTATGGTGGGTATCGCCACGCTGCTGCTGTCATTGACGCTGCTGCCAATGGCCGACTGGTTCGGCGGCGCCGATAAAGCGAAGGGCTACCAGATGGCGATGACCGTGCTGGCCTTTATCGGCATGTGTATGTTCCTGTTCTGCTTCGCTACCGTGCGTGAACGCATACACCCGGCGGTGCAGACGAATGATGAACTGAAAAAAGACCTCAAAGACGTGTGGAAAAATGACCAGTGGGTGCGCATCCTGCTGCTCACGCTGTGCAACGTCTGCCCGGGCTTTATTCGCATGGCCGCCACCATGTATTACGTCACCTGGGTGATGGGACAAAGCACCCATTTTGCCACCCTGTTTATCAGCCTCGGCGTGGTCGGGATGATGATTGGCAGCATGCTGGCGAAAGTCCTCACCGACCGCTGGTGCAAACTGCAGGTTTTCTTCTGGACCAACATCGTGCTGGCGATTTTCTCCTGCGCCTTCTACTTCTTTAATCCGCACGCCACCACGCTGATTATGGTGCTCTACTTCCTGCTCAACATCCTGCATCAGATCCCCTCTCCGCTGCACTGGTCGCTGATGTCCGACGTTGACGACTATGGCGAGTGGAAAACCGGTAAGCGCATCACCGGCATTAGCTTCTCCGGCAATCTGTTCTTCCTCAAGGTCGGCCTGGCGGTCGCCGGAGCAATGGTCGGTTTCCTGCTGTCATGGTACGGCTACGACGCCGGCGCGAAAGCGCAAAGCGCCTCCGCCCTCAACGGCATCGTGCTCCTATTCTCGGTCATCCCCGGCGTCGGCTATCTGATCACCGCCGGCGTGGTGCGCCTGCTGAAGGTTGACCGCACCCTGATGCGCCAGATTCAAAGCGATTTAGAGAAGCGCCGCAGCAACTACAGCGAGCTGAACGAATACCAGGAACTGAAAACCAGTGAACACGTAAGGAAAGCCTGATGAACAACTGGCCAAACCCCTTTATTGAACAGCGCGCAGACCCCTTTATTCTGCGCCACCTTAATCACTACTACTTTATTGCCTCGGTACCGGAATATGACCGGCTGGAGATCCGGCGCGCGGCCACCCTTGAAGGATTGCGCGATGCTGAGCCGGTAGTGGTCTGGCGCGCGCCGCAAAGCGGGCCGATGAGCCAGCTGATTTGGGCGCCGGAGCTGCATGAAATAGACGGTAAGTGGTATATCTATTTTGCCGCCACCCATACTCACGATCTGGATGCGCTGGGGATGTTCCAGCATCGCATGTTCGTTCTCGAGTGCGCCGACAACGATCCGCTGACCGGTCGCTGGCAGGAAAAAGGCCAGGTGGTCACGCCTTTCGATACCTTCGCCCTCGATGCCACTACTTTTATCCATCAGGGCAAACGCTGGTATCTGTGGGCGCAAAAATCCCCGCATATCGAAGGCAACTCAAACTTATATCTTGCTGAAATGGCCAACCCGTGGACGCTAAAAGGCGAGCCGGTCATGCTGAGCAAGCCGGAGTTCGACTGGGAGTGCCGGGGATTTAAGGTCAACGAAGGTCCTGCGGTGCTGGTGCATGGCGATAAGCTGTTCATCAGCTATTCCGCCAGCGCCACCGATGAAAACTACTGCATGGGGTTACTCTGGATCGATCTGCAGGCCGATCCGCTGCAGCCGACGAACTGGCATAAAGCCCCGCAGCCGGTCTTTCGTACCAGCTATGAAAACCGCCAGTATGGCCCGGGCCATAATAGTTTTACCCAAACGCCGGAAGGGGAAGATGTGCTGGTGTATCACGCGCGGAATTACACCGAGATAGAAGGCGATCCACTGTATGACCCCAATCGCCATACGCGGTTAAAAGTCGTCAGCTGGAGGGAGGACGGGATGCCCGACTTCGGCATCCCGCCGGCGGATACGCTGTAGCGGTTCGGAATGAAGCCCGCTGACGCGGTTCTGCAGGCCGGGTCAGGCGAAGCCGCCACCCGCAGCAAGAGTCCCGCAGGTGCATGCATCGTGGCAGGCTGAGCGCGGGCTCAGGCCGTTAAACCAGGGTGCCGTAAATAGTCAGCAGCGCCATGATCACCACCACCACCAGCGAGGTTTTCTTGGCCATCGACACCGCGGCCTTCGGGGTCGCCACTTTATCCACGTGCGGTTCACGAGCCAGGGAATACTGCGCCAGGCGGGTCAATACCTGATACTGCGATGAATGGCGGTCGCCTAACGATGCAAACCACGCCGGGAGCGCTTTCTCTCCATGCCCCACCAGAGCATAGACAACCCCCACCAGACGCACCGGCAGCCAGTCCACGATATGCAAGAGACCATCGATTCCAGACTGCAAACGATGATGCGGCGTCTGGTAGCGCGCCAGCCACGTCTGCCAGGCACGCAGGACGCTATAAGCGATAAGCGTCAGCGGCCCCCACGCGCCCCCCACCACAAACCAGAAAAGCGGCGCCAGGTAATATCGATAGTTAATCCACAGCAGCGCATTTTGCAGCTCACTCAGATATTCACGCTCATCGCAGCCCGGCGGTACGCCGTGGATCAGCGTCAGCTCGCTGGCCATGGCATCGCAGGCGCGACTGTCATTGCGCGACGCCGCTTTCAGATAGGCATGATAATGCAGCCGAACCTTGCCTGCCCCGATGCACAACAGGCCCAGCAAGATCCAGAACACCAGCAGAGGTACGTTAAATAGCTGCCCCTGCAGCAGGCGCTGAATGAGATACACCACCGCGACAGCCACCACCGTCATCAGCAGCGTGCCCAGCAGCGAAAAATGTTTTATCCGGCGGAACACCACCTCCAGCCGATGATCAAGCTGCCAGTGTTCGCCCAACTTAAACAGCCGTTCGGCGATAAGCACCAGCAGCGTCGTAAACAGCGTCATGATGTCTCCTTATCTGACGGCGCACTGAGTAGCGCCCGGAATTTTATCCAGTCAAAGGCCGGTCCTGGATCGGTTTTCCGCACGGGCGCGATATCGCTGTGGCCCGCGATGTTTTCGGCGATAGCCGGGTAAATCGTGATCAGTAGTTCCGTCACCGCCGCCAGCTGCTGGTACTGCGCATCGGTATACGCCAGGGTATCCGTGCCTTCCAGCTCAATGCCAATGGAAAAGTCATTGCAGCGTTCTCGCCCCTGATAGCAGGAGACCCCCGCATGCCACGCACGCTTATCGAAAGGCACATACTGCACGATTTCGCCATCACGGCGAATCAGACAATGTGCCGAAACGCGCAGATGAGCAATCTCGGCAAAGAAAGGATGCGCATGGGGATCCAGGGTGCCAGTGAACAGCGCATCAATCCACGGACCACCAAATTCACCCGGTGGCAGGCTAATGTTATGCACCACCAGTAAGGAAGGGGCTTCTTCATCCGGACGGCAGTCATGGTGCGGCGAGGGAACCCGACGCGCGCCGACCAGCCATCCCTCGTTCAACTGCATGCGGGATCTCCTTTCGCGAACTCATGCTTCCGGGCCACACGCCGGCCCAAAGGATGAAGTGTGTATGGTACTGAAACGTCGTTCAGGTTAGCATGTTTCCCACTTCTGAATCTTATCTATCTGGAGCTTTATCATGTCGCCTCGTCGTTACAACCCCGACCGCCGCCGTGACGTGCTGCTGGAACGTATTAACCTCGATATTACCGATGCTGTCGCACACTCCCTGCGGGAAGATTTGGGCGGCGAAGTCGACGCCAACAACGATATTAGCGCGCAATTATTGCCGCAGGATGCACGCTCCCATGCGGTGGTCATTACCCGCGAAGATGGCGTCTTCTGTGGCAAACGCTGGGTGGAAGAGGTCTTTATTCAGCTCGCCGGTGACGACGTGAATATCACCTGGCACGTGGCCGACGGCGATGCGGTCAAAGCCGACCAGCCGCTGTTCGAGCTGGAAGGCCCGTCGCGTATTCTGCTCACCGGCGAACGCACGGCGCTGAACTTTGTGCAAACTCTCTCCGGCGTCGCCAGCGTCGTCCGTCGCTACGTCGACCTGCTGGCCGGCACCAAAACCCAACTTCTGGATACCCGTAAAACGCTGCCAGGGCTGCGTACCGCGCTGAAATACGCGGTACTCTGCGGCGGCGGCGCCAACCACCGCCTGGGCCTGTTCGACGCTTTCCTGATTAAAGAAAACCATATCATCGCCTCCGGCTCGATCCGTCAGGCGGTGGAAAAGGCGTTCTGGCTACATCCTGATGTGCCGGTGGAAGTGGAAGTGGAAACCCTGGATGAGCTGGAGCAGGCGTTAAAAGCCGGGGCGGACATCATTATGCTCGATAACTTCACCACCGACCTGATGCGCGAGGCGGTGAAAATCACCGCAGGCCAGGCGGCGCTGGAGGTCTCCGGTAACGTCACCTTCGACACCATCCGCGAATTTGCCGACACCGGCGTCGACTATATCTCCGTCGGCGCCCTGACCAAACATGTGCAGGCGCTCGACCTGTCGATGCGTTTTCGCTAAGCAATTGGCCTTCACGCTTCCGGGCGTGAGGGCCTGAATTTGCGAGCCGACTCGCAGCCGTTCATGCCCACCATGTAAGCAAAGTAAAAACCCTGGAATCTGGTTTCCCGGATCGTTTTCGCCTCCTCGCCTGGTATCCCAAATCCCGTCACAGTGCTCCAGTCACAACAAGGAGCGACTTATGGATAAACAACGTGGTTTCACCCTGATTGAACTGATGGTGGTCATTGGGATCATCGCTATTCTCAGTGCCATTGGCATCCCGGCCTACCAGAACTACCTGCGTAAAGCCGCCCTCACCGACCTGCTGCAGACCTTTGTCCCTTACCGGACGGCCATCGAACTTTGCGCGCTCGATCATGGCGGCCTGACGGTATGTGACGGCGGCAGCAACGGCATTCCCTCGCCGACAACCACTCGCTACCTCTCCGCCATGAGCGTGGCCAAAGGGGTCGTCACCCTCACCGGCCAGGAAAGCCTGAACGGACTGGGCGTCACCCTGACGCCGACCTGGGATAACGCCGAGGGCGTCACTGGCTGGCAGCGCGTCTGCACTATCACCGGCAACAGCGCCCTTCAGCAGGCCTGCGAAGACGTCTTCCGGGTGAAGTAAGGGCAAACACATGAAAACAGAACAGCTGATCCCTCTCTGTCGCCGCTATCACGCCATGTTGCTGCATAGCGACGAGCAGACGATATCCATTGCGGTGGTCGATACCCCACCGGCGGAGCTGATGGAGGCGCTGCGCTTCGCGACGCAAAAGCGAATCGATATTGAATGCTGGAACCAGGAACAGATGGACAAGCGTCTGCAGGCCCAGGAAAAGCAGGCGCAACTGGCGCAAAACGCGGGGCCAGAGAATATCGCCGAACGGGTCAACCAGATCCTCGAACAGGCTCTGCGTCAGCGGGCGTCCGATATTCATATCGAACCCACGGAAACGCATTTACGCATCCGCCTGCGGGTCGATGGCGTCCTCCATGCCCTGCCGTTGCTGGCCCCCGAGCTGGCGGCACCGGTTATCGCGCGACTCAAGGTCATGGCCAGTCTCGATATCGCCGAGCATCGTTTACCACAGGATGGTCAGTTCGCGCTGAACCTCGGCGGACGACCGCTCTCCTTTCGCATCGCCACTCTACCCTGCCGCTATGGCGAAAAAATTGTCCTGCGTCTTCTGCATCAGGTTGACCAGGCCCTGGATCTGGAGGCCCTCGGACTCTCCTCTTCCCAGCTGGCGGCTTTTCGCCAGGCGCTTAATCAGCCGCAGGGTCTACTGCTGGTCACCGGCCCGACCGGAAGCGGTAAAACGGTGACCCTCTACAGCGCCCTGCAGGCCAGAAACCGGGAGCAAGTGAACATCTGTAGCGTCGAGGATCCGCTGGAGATCCCCATCGCCGGGATGAATCAGACGCAAATTAATCCGCGTTCCGGGCTCACCTTTCACAGCGTACTCCGCGCCCTGTTACGCCAGGATCCGGATATTGTCATGGTAGGCGAGATTCGTGACGCCGAGACCGCTGAAATAGCCCTGAAAGCCGCCCAGACCGGCCATCTGGTGCTTTCCACCCTGCACACCAACTCCACCAGCGAAACCCTCACCCGCCTGCAGCAGATGGGCATCGCCCGCTGGATGATATCTTCAGCGCTCTCGCTGGTTATCGCCCAGCGCCTGGTCCGCAAGCTGTGCCCCCACTGTCGGCGCAATGTCGGTAGCGCCGCCGACCTGCCGCACAGCCTGTGGCCACGCCCGCTGCCGCGCTGGCAGGCGGCTGGCTGCGATCACTGTTATCACGGTTATCACGGCAGGCTGGCGCTGTTTGAGGTCATGCCTGTCACCCCCGGGTTACGCCAGGGAATAGTCCAGGGGCTGAATGCCATTGAAATTGAATCTCTGGCGCGAGCCGCGGGGATGATGACGCTTTTTGAAAGCGGTTGTCAGGCTATCGAACAGGGGCTGACCAGCCTTGAAGAGGTGGTGCGGGTGCTGGGGATCCCCCATGGCGACTAAGCGTCTCTGGCGCTGGCGCGGTATCGATGCGCACGGCGCCCCTTGCCAGGGGATGCTATGGCAAGCCAGTCGTCTGGAGGTGCTGCACGACCTTCAGCAGCAGCGCGTCATGCCGCTGGCCGTGCGCCGCTGTGCAGTGAAGCTGAATCTCTGGCACCCACGCTACAGTAGCGAAACGATCCGTCAGCTCGCCACCCTGCTGCAGGCCGGCCTGCCGCTGGCGGACGGTTTATCTCTGCTGGCGCAGCAGCAACCACACCCGCAATGGCAAGCGCTGCTTGAGTCCCTGGGCCGCGAGCTGGCTCAGGGCGTAGCTTTCTCTACCGCGCTGGCGCAGTGGCCGCAAGCCTTTCCGCCACTTTATCTGGCGATGATTAGCACCGGCGAACTGACAGGCAAGCTCGATATTTGCTGCCAGCAGCTGGCCAACCAACAGCAGGAGCAGCAGCGGCTCGCCGGCAAGGTCAAAAAAGCGCTGCGTTACCCGCTGATCGTACTCGCCCTGGCGCTGCTGGTGGTGCTGGGGATGCTCTATTTTGTCCTGCCCGAGTTCACCGCCATCTACCAGACGTTCAGTACGCCGCTGCCGCTGTTGACGCGGATGGTCGTTGCGGCAGGCGACATGCTAAGTCGCGGCTGGCCGCTACTGCTGGCCCTTTTCCTGAGCCCGCTGCTGCTCAACCAGCTGGTCCGGCGGCGTAGCGACTGGTTGCTGCGTCGCCAGCGATTGCTGAACGCGCTCCCTCTCATCGGCCCCCTGATCGGCGGCCAACAGCTGAGCCTGATCTTTACCATCCTGGCGTTAACCCAAAGCGCCGGTATTAGCTTTCTGCAGGGTTTGCAAAGTGTTGAAGCAACTCTGTCGTGCCCACTCTGGCGCCAGCGCCTGGCGCAAGCCCGTACGCTGATAGCCCAGGGGGAACCGATTTGGCAGGCGTTAAGCCGGTGCGGCGGTTTTACTCCGCTGTGCCTGCAGCTCATCCGTACGGGTGAAAGCGCGGGGGCGCTGGATCAAATGCTGGAAAATCTGGCGCACCATCATCGAGAGCAAACGCATCAGCGAGCCGACAGTCTGGCTGCGCATCTCGAACCCATCATGCTGGTGATAACCGGTTCACTGGTCGGCATTCTGGTGGTGGCGATGTATTTGCCCGTTTTTCATCTGGGCGATGCCATTGGCGGGGCGGGAGGGTGAGAAACGCTGGCGCAGCACAGGCGCCAGCGAAGCCACTTACAGGCTATTAAATATCCGGTTCTCTTGTTCCTGAACGCGGATAAAGGTCGTCCGTTTGGTCAGCTCTTTCAGACGCGACGCGCCAACATAGGTGCAGGCTGAACGCAGGCCGCCAAGGATATCGCGAGCAGTATTATCCACCGGGCCACGCAGCGGTAGCTTAACGGTTTTACCTTCCGCCGCGCGGTATTTCGCGACACCGCCCACATGGCGCGTCATCGCCGACTCGGAGCTCATGCCATAGAACAGCATGAATTTTTCCCCGTTCTCTTCAACGATGGTTCCGCCGCTCTCTTCATGGCCCGCCAGCATGCCGCCGAGCATCACGAAATCGGCGCCGCCGCCGAAAGCTTTCGCCACATCACCCGGCATGGTGCATCCCCCGTCGCTGATGATCTGGCCGCCCAGGCCGTGCGCCGCATCAGCGCACTCGATCACGGCGGAGAGCTGCGGATAGCCGACGCCCGTTTTGACGCGGGTAGTGCAGACGGAACCCGGGCCAATCCCGACTTTCACAATATCGGCGCCGGAGAGGATCAGCTCTTCGCACATTTCACCAGTGACCACATTTCCGGCGATAATGGTTTTCTGCGGCCAGGCTTCACGGGCTTTCGCCACAAACTGCACGAAGTGCTCAGAGTAGCCGTTAGCCACGTCGATGCACACAAATTTCAGTTGCGGATTCTGAGAGAGGATCTGTTGCGTCTTTTCGAAATCCGCATCGGAAGTGCCGGTGGAAACCATCACATGCTTGAGGACATCTGCGGATGCGCCCTGTACAAACGCCTGCCATTCCTCAACGGTGTAGTGCTTGTGTACCGCGGTCAGAATACCAAAAGTGGCAAGCGCTTTCGCCATACTGAAGGTGCCGACGGTATCCATGTTGGCCGCAATAATTGGCACACCGGACCAGGTCTGGCCTGAATGTTTGAAAGTGAATTCACGTTCCAGCTCAACATCAGAACGGCTTTTGAGAGTAGAGCGTTTCGGGCGGATAAGAACGTCTTTGAAACCAAGCTTCAGATCTTCTTCAATACGCATGTGCGAATTCCTGGGGTTAATTGCATTATTGTGAGAGCACAACTCCAGTGACGTTATCATACGCACGAATCAGGCCTGCGCAAGACTGCGATTTTCACTTTTTTTACGCTACAATCGTATAAATTTACCTGGTGAATGGAGAAAAAAGCGCTTATGCCTTTCCTCGCCAGCGTATTATTTTTAACCATTTGATTTGCTTGATTAAAAGAAACAGAATAGCGGGCGGCGATCCCGGTTGGCACGTGACTATCACGACATGATCACTATCACCTCTCCGACGTGCGGCCAGTCATCGCTGTCTGAATGCAAAAAATACGAGCAATCCGTTTCAGGGTCAGAAGATATGGGGTACACAGTCGCGTTAACAGGTGGGATCGGCAGCGGTAAAAGCACGGTCGCCGACGCCTTCGCGCAGCTCGGGGTTAACGTTGTTGATGCCGATGTTATCGCCCGCCAGGTGGTCGAACCTGGCACCCCAGCGCTCCAGGCCATCGCCGGCCACTTTGGGTCGCAGATGATTGCCCCCGACGGCACGCTGAACCGCCGCCTGCTGCGGGAAAAAATTTTTGCTCACGTGGAGGATAAAGCCTGGCTTAACGCGCTGTTGCATCCGCTGATCCAGCAGGAAACGCGCCGCCAGATGCAGGCTGCTACCTCCCCTTATCTCCTCTGGGTCGTACCTTTGCTGGTCGAAAACCGCCTGTCCGGTCAGGCCGATCGCGTACTGGTCGTCGATGTGCCAAAAGAAACGCAGATCGAACGCACCATGCTGCGTGACAAGGTCAGCCGCGAACATGCTGAACATATTCTTGCCGCTCAGGCCACGCGCGAGCAGCGCCTGGCCGCCGCGGACGATGTTATTGAAAACACTGGCACGCCGGATGCAGTGGCATCGGATGTTGCCCGCCTGCACGAAAAGTATTTAATGCTGGCATCGCAGGCCGCCTCACAGGAAAACTCGTAATGCATACCCCCGTTCTGTTTGAACATCCTCTTAATGAGAAAATGCGTACCTGGCTGCGCATCGAATTTCTGATCCAGCAAATGGCTTTCCATCCGATGATTGCCACTCATGCCGATGCGCTCCATTTTTTCCGTAACGCCGGCGATCTGTTGGATGTGCTGGAGCGTGGCGAGGTGCGTACCGACCTGGTTAAAGAACTGGAGCGCCAGCAGCGCAAGCTCCAGTCCTGGGCTGAAGTACCGGGCGTCGATCAGGAGCGCATTAACGAACTGCGCCAGCAGCTGAAGCAATCCTCCAGCACCCTGATGGCCGCGCCGCGTATTGGCCAGTTTCTGCGTGAAGATCGCCTGATTGCGCTGGTGCGTCAGCGCCTGAGTATTCCAGGCGGCTGCTGCAGCTTCGATTTACCGACCCTGCATATCTGGCTCCATATGCCACAGGCGCATCGGGACGAGCAGGTGGCCAGCTGGCTCGCCAGCCTCGATCCGCTGATCCAGTCCCTGAACCTGATCCTCGACCTGATCCGTAACTCTGCGCTGTTTCGCAAACAGACCAGCCTCAACGGCTTTTACCAGGATAATGGCGAAGATGCCGATCTGCTACGTCTGCGTCTCGATCTGGCTCACCAGCTGTATCCGCAGATCTCCGGCCATAAGAGCCGTTTCGCTATCCGTTTCCTGCCGCTGGACAGTGAGTATGGGATCGTGCCGGAGCGCTTTGATTTTGAACTGGCCTGCTGCTAAGGTGATAACATGTCTGAAGAGACCATCGTCAACTGCCCGACCTGCGGCAAAAACGTGGTGTGGGGCGAGCAGAGTCCCTTTCGTCCATTCTGCAGCAAGCGCTGTCAGCTGATCGATCTGGGAGAATGGGCCGCAGAAGAGAAACGCATCCCCAGTGCGGGCGATCTCTCCGACAGCGATGACTGGAGCGAGCAGCAGCCCTGATTTACCGGCACGCTAACCCGATAATTATCGGGTTAGCGTTGTAGCCTGACGCTCAGCCCAGGCCGATAAGTTTGTTGATAACCGGTTCATTCGCCGGGGGGAACGCCTCTGGATCCAGTGTCTGACCCGCCATCCACCGTCCCGGTTGCCCTTCTTTACCCCATGGCTCGCCTTGCCAATTTTCCACAAGGAAAAACCACAGCGTTATATGGCGGTCAGGGAACTGATACTCCAGCTTATCAAATAGCGTTGCAGACCTTACCGTAATTCCAACCTCTTCCTGCAGCTCGCGAATTAGCGCCTGCTCCGGCGTCTCATCAGATTCAATCTTCCCGCCCGGGAACTCCAGCTTATTCGCCATATGGGCATCAGCGGCGCGCTGGGTAATAAAGATTTCGCCTTGTGGATTGCGAATTATCCCGACGGCGATTTGCAGTTTTTTCATTGGATCAGCTCCATAAAAAAGGCGCAGAACTCTGCGCCTTTGTTTTTTTATCAGGCCTTAGCTCAGACGGCCGTGGCACTGTTTATATTTTTTACCGGAACCGCACGGACAGGGATCGTTACGCCCCACTTTACGCTCGCCGGTTTGTGCCGCCAGATCCTCGGCAGCGGCCTCATCATCGCTCTGATGGCTGAGCTGCTGCATCTGCGCCAGGCGCTCGGCTTCTTCACGACGCTGTTGCTCCATCGCTTCGACTTCTTCCGGCATACGCACCTGGACTTTGCTCAGGGTGCTAATCACTTCATACTTCAGTGACTCCAGCATCGCAGCAAACATAGAGAACGATTCGCGCTTGTACTCCTGCTTCGGATCTTTCTGCGCATAGCCACGCAGATGGATACCCTGACGCAGATAGTCCATCGCTGCCAGGTGCTCTTTCCACAGGGAGTCCAGGGTCTGCAGCATCACACCTTTCTCAAAGTGACGCATCATCTCGGCACCGACCACTTCTTCTTTACGCTGGTAAGTTTCTACCGCGCTCTGCAGAATACGTTCACGCAGGGTCTCTTCATGCAGCTCCGGCTCTTTATCCAGCCACTCTTTGATCGGCAGCTCGAGGTCGAAGTCGTTTTTCAGACGCTCCTGCAGGCCTTCAATATCCCACATCTCTTCCAGAGACTGCGGCGGAATATGCGCATCGATAGTCGCTTTAAAGACGTCTTCGCGGATGCTGTTGATGGTTTCGCTGACATCAGACACGTCCAGCAGTTCGTTACGCTGAGTGTAGATCGCGCGGCGCTGGTCGTTAGCCACATCATCATATTCCAGCAGCTGCTTACGAATATCGAAGTTACGGCTTTCCACTTTACGCTGAGCGTTGGCGATAGCCTTAGTTACCCACGGGTGCTCGATGGCTTCACCCGGCTTCATCCCCAGTTTGCGCATCATGCCGGACACACGATCGGAGGCGAAGATACGCATCAGAGCATCTTCCATCGACAGGTAGAAGCGAGACGAACCGGCATCACCCTGACGACCCGCACGGCCACGCAGCTGGTTATCGATACGGCGTGATTCATGACGCTCAGTACCGATAATGTGTAGACCGCCTGCGGCCAGAACCGCATCATGGCGCACCTGCCAGTCCGCTTTGATTTTTTCAATCTGTTCCGGCGTCGGATTTTCCAGCGCGGCGACTTCCGCCTGCCAGCTACCGCCGAGCATAATATCGGTACCACGACCCGCCATGTTGGTGGCAATGGTCACCGCTGCCGGATAACCCGCCTGGGCGACGATATCCGCTTCGCTGGCGTGGAACTTGGCGTTCAGTACGTTGTGCTTGATGCCGGCTTTGGTCAGCTCGCGCGAAACTACTTCGGATTTTTCGATCGAGATAGTCCCCACCAGCACCGGCTGGCCGGCAGCGGTGCGGGTTTTAATATCTTCGATAATCGCCTGAATTTTTTCCGCTTCGGTCATATAGACCAGATCCGCCATGTCCTTACGGATCATCGGACGGTTGGTCGGCACGACAACGGTATCCAGCTTATAGATAGAGCTGAATTCGAAGGCTTCGGTATCCGCTGTACCGGTCATCCCCGCCAGTTTCTCGTACAGGCGGAAGTAGTTCTGGAAGGTGATAGAGGCCAGCGTCTGGTTCTCGTTCTGGATCTCCACGCCTTCTTTGGCTTCTACCGCCTGGTGCAGACCATCGGACCAACGGCGGCCTTGCATCGTACGGCCAGTGTGCTCATCGACGATGATAACTTCGCCATCTTTAACGATGTAGTCAACGTCGCGGGTGAACAACGCATGGGCGCGCAGCGCGGCGGTCACATGGTGCATCAGCATGATGTTGGTCGGGGAGTACAGCGACTCACCTTCTTCCATAATGCCTTCCTGCACCAGCAGCTCTTCGATGAGCACCAGACCGCGTTCGGTCAGGTTAACCTGGCGGGCTTTCTCATCAACAGAGAAGTGGCCTTCACCGGTAAAGGTATCCGAATCCTCTTTTTCCTGACGGATCAGGTGCGGGATGATTTTGTTTACCTTACGGTACATTTCAGAGCTGTCTTCCGCCGGACCGGAAATGATCAGCGGGGTACGCGCTTCGTCGATCAGGATGGAGTCCACCTCATCCACCAGCGCATAGTGCAGTTTACGTTGAACGCGCTCTTCCGGGCTGAAGGCCATGTTGTCGCGCAGATAGTCGAAGCCGTATTCGTTGTTGGTGCCGTAGGTAATATCGGCAGCGTAGGCTTCACGCTTCGCCGGCGCCGGCAGACCGGACATATTGATGCCCACGCTCATACCAAGGAATTCGAACAGCGGACGGTTGTTTTCGGCGTCACGCTGCGCCAGATAGTCGTTGACGGTCACCACGTGGACGCCTTTACCGGTCAGCGCGTTGAGGTACGCCGGCAGGGTCGCGGTCAGCGTTTTACCTTCACCAGTACGCATCTCGGCGATGCAGCGATCGTTAAGCACCATACCGCCCAGCAGCTGGACGTCGAAGTGGCGCATGCCGAACACACGCTTACTGGCTTCGCGAACGACGGCAAAGGCTTCCGGGATCAGGTTTTCCAGCACTTCGCCTTTTTCCAGGCGCGCGCGGAATTCAGCAGTTTTCGCTTTCAGCTCGTCATCAGAGAGTTTTTCCATCGCCGGTTCCATGCCGTTGATGATATTGACAACTTTGCGCATACGACGCAGCGTACGGTCGTTACGGCTGCCGAAAACCTTAGTTAACATTTTAATAAGCATAATAAAATCTCAAACGCCCCGCGGTGCGGAGTCACAAAAAATAGGATGGTCCGTGGTTATTTTCAGCTGAGACGTTGAGGTCCTGCGCGGATCCCCGCCACCTGGCTAATCCAGGCGCTCACGCGGAAGGCAGAATATGAGGAAGAGATGTAAGCCACCTGGCGGATCACCACCGGCGGCGTGCTGTCCTGGGTCAGCAGCGCGCTGAGCGTATCAAGCAGCGCCAGATGTTGGGCCTGCAGCGGGGAAGTTTCTTCCGCCACCGGCAATGCCTGTGGCGCCATCGCGAAGGAGAGATGACGAATAACGGTGCGAATGGCGTGCTGATGCCAGTAGTCGACGGTAAAGTTCGGCCGACGATTACTCTCCAGCAGCGCCAGCTGAGAGAAGTTAACTTTGCTCGGATTATGGTTGCTGGACGTTGCCTTCGCCGGCGTCGCGGTTTCGTGGCTGTTGCTAAGCGCGGGCAGGCCGAAGCTGGCCGCGACCATCCCCAACAGGAGATGCGGCCAAAAATACCGTCTGCCAAACTGTCGCCAGCGCGTCAGCAATCCACTCACTTTCATTACCTTTCGTTGGTATACCCGTCGTCGTTCAGGCTGCCTCTTAATTAGCGTTTTTTGCAGGACACCCTGACTTCCACGGGGTAAAGCAACCCGGAGAAATAATTTTGCGCTCAAATACTAACATTATTACCGCGCTGAGGCAGCATGAATGAAGGCGATTGCCCGGGGAAAACGCTTAATAAAACAGCGAACGCGCGCTAATTATTGCCCGACAATCACTGCGAAAAATAACTGGAAGGGGTTATAAAAGAAAAACGACTGGTTCCCTGGTCGGAGAGAGTACCAGGTTACCAGTCGAATTTACTGAATGGTCAGGCTTACGCCAGAACCATCGACGGTGCGCGGAACGCCATAGGCAGTTTTGCGTCGTCTTCGAAGGTCACATACTCCCAGGCTTCCTGTTTTGCCAGGACCGCCTGCAGCAGTTTGTTATTCAACGCGTGACCCGATTTGTACGCCGTGAATGCGCCGATAATGTTGTGACCACACATAAACAGGTCACCGATCGCATCCAGCATTTTGTGGCGAACAAATTCGTCTTCAAAGCGCAGACCGTCTTCGTTCAGTACGCGATAATCGTCAACAACGATGGCACAATCGAAGCTGCCGCCCAGGCACAGGCCGCGGGACTGCAGATATTCGATATCGCGCATAAAACCGAAGGTACGCGCACGGCTAATCTGACGCATGAATGCATCGGCCGAGAAGTTCAGCGTATAGCGCTGGGTGCTGGCATCAATCGCCGGATGGTTAAAATCGATGGTGAAATCCAGCGAAAAACCATTGTACGGTTTGAATTCAGCCCATTTGTCGCCATCTTCGACGCGAACCGTCTCTTTGATACGAACAAATTTCTTGGCGCAATTCAGTTCATCGATGCCGGCGTCCAGCAACAGATAAACGAACGGAGCCGCACTGCCGTCCATAATCGGGATTTCCGGCGCATCGACTTCAACAATAATGTTGTCGATACCCAGGCCAGCCAATGCGGCGTTCAGGTGTTCAACCGTAGAAATCCGCACGTCATGCTCATTAACCAGGCAAGTACAGAGCATGGTATCACGCACAGATTTGGCATCAGCCGGAAAATCTACCGGTGGATTCAAGTCGGTGCGACGATAGATGACCCCGGTATTTGCCGGCGCAGGGCGTAACGTCAGTGTGACTTTCTTGCCGGTATGCAAACCGACACCAGTCGCCTGAACGATACGTTTAAGAGTCCTTTGTTTGATCATCGTATAATCTCGCCAATTTACCTATCCAACCGAAGTGTACACCACTATCGGGAGGCCAGTTTAGCACAAAGAGCGCAGATGCCCAACTTCCAGTCGATTCTTAATCGGCTTGCTTACGCAGGAAGGCTGGGATATCCAGATAATCCGGCTCTTTCGCGGTTTGCGGCGTATTGTCGTTCACCACTTTTGCTGCCGGCTTCTGCTCTTGCGTCAGCGGCGACATACCGTGCTGCTGGTAGCGATCCATCACCGGCTGCTGAACCTGTTTGTTGGTCACCAGGGTAATTTCCGGACGCTTGTCCATGCCGATACCAGTCGCCACCACGGTCACGCGCAGCTCGTCGTTCATATCCGGGTCCAGAGAAGTACCGATAACTACGGTCGCGTTATCCGACGCAAAGGCACGGATGGTGTTACCCACGGTTTCGAACTCATCCAGACGCAGGTCGAAGCCCGCAGTGATGTTAACCAGTACGCCGCGCGCGCCGGACAGGTCGATATCTTCCAGCAGCGGAGAAGAGATAGCCATTTCAGCCGCTTCTTCCGCACGGTCTTCACCACTCGCCACGCCGGAGCCCATCATCGCGTAGCCCATTTCTGACATCACGGTACGGACGTCCGCGAAGTCGACGTTCATCAGGCCCGGACGCGTAATCAGTTCGGCGATACCCTGCACCGCGCCTTTCAGTACATCGTTTGCCGCGCCGAACGCGTCGAGCAGAGAAATACCACGGCCGAGTACTTTCAGCAGCTTGTCGTTCGGGATGGTGATCAGTGAGTCAACGTGCTTGGACAGCTCGGTGATCCCCTGCTCAGCAAACGCCATGCGCTTCTTGCCTTCGAAATTAAACGGCTTCGTGACCACCGCAACGGTGAGGATACCCAGATCCTTCGCCACTTCCGCAACCACTGGCGCCGCACCGGTACCGGTACCGCCGCCCATACCTGCCGCGATGAACACCATGTCTGCGCCATCAAGGGCCGCACGCAGCGCTTCGCGGTCTTCGTCCGCCGCATTGCGGCCGACTTCCGGGTTCGCGCCAGCGCCCAGACCTTTGGTAATACCGCTACCGATCTGGATAGTCTGGCCAACAGCCGTTTTACGCAGCGCCTGCGCATCGGTGTTCACCGCGAAGAATTCAACACCCTCAATGCGCTCGCGCACCATGTGTTCAACGGCGTTACCGCCGCCGCCACCGACGCCGATGACTTTAATCACCGCGTCGTTGGTCAGTTCCATAGGTTCAAACATAGTTTCTCTCCGTCTTGTGCCTGTCGCCTGAGAACGCTAATTGTCTGCGTTCTCTTAAAAAATTAAAACTCTTTTCGCAGCCAGCTGTTGAGTCGTTTAATCCACGAGCCCACTGACGCCGTCACGCGTTTTTCGACTTCCGCTTCACCACTCAAATGTGACTCTTTGCCGTAGTGCAGCAGCCCAACCGCCGTCGAATAATACGGCTCCTGGGCGTAATCCGTTAAACCAGTAATGTTCAGCGGCGCGCCAATACGCACCTGGGTATGGAATACCCGCTGCGCGCAGGCCGCCAGGCCTTCAATTTGCGCCGCGCCGCCGGTTAACACAATCCCTGCCGCCAGATGATGTTTGACACCCTGCTGGCGGAGCTGTTCCTGCAGCTGCAGGATCTCTTCGTTGACCAGATTAAGCAGCTCGGTATAGCGCGGTTCAATCACCTCTGCCAGCGTCTGACGCTGCAGGCTGCGCGGCGGACGTCCGCCTACGCTCGGGACTTCGACGTTTTCGTCTTTACCGACGATGGAACCTAATGCGCAACCGTGACGAACCTTAATCGCTTCGGCATCGCTCGGCGGCGTACCAAAGGCATAGGCGATATCGCTGGTCACCACGTTCCCGGCGTACGGGATCACTTTGGTGTGACGCAATGCGCCGCCGGTGTAGACGGCGATATCCATTGTACCACCGCCGATGTCCACGACGCAGACGCCCAGCTCACGTTCATCTTCTGTTAATACCGAATAACTGGCCGCTAACCCGGCGAAAATAAGTTGGTCAACTTTCAGACCGCAACGTTCCACCGCTTTAACAATGTTTTTCGCCATATCGTTATGGCAGGTAATCAGATGCACCTTCGCCTGCATACGCACGCCGGACAGCCCTACCGGGTTTTTAATCCCTTCCTGGTAGTCGATGGCATATTCCTGCGGAATCACGTGCAGGACGCGATGTTCATCGCGGACGCGAACCGACTTCGCGGTGTGGACCACGTTCTCAACGTCATCCAGCGTCACTTCTTCTTCCGAAATCGGTACCATCCCGATTTCATTCTGACAGCTTATATGTTTACCCGAAAGTGCCAAATAAACTGATGAAATCTGGCAATCCGCCATCAGTTCGGCCTGGTCGATGGCGCGCTGTACGCATTTCACCACCGACTCGAGGTCGTTCACACCGCCTTTATCCATACCACGTGATGGGCAACTGCCCACGCCGATGATATTAATCATGCCGTCGGGCAGAACTTCCCCTACTAAAGCGGCCACCTTAGCGGTGCCAATCTCCAGTCCAACTACCAGTTTTCTGTCCGTCGCCTTGATCATTGTTGTTCTGCCTGTGCCTGATTCTGTTGTTGATTAGTTTCCTCTACGGGAGCAGGTACCCAGCCCACTGCCGCACCCGAGTCATAACGCAAATCAACGTAGCTAATCCGTTTGCCGTCGGTCTGCGCCTGCTGCTGGAGAACCGGGTAGAGTTCCATAAAGCGCTGAAGCCGTTTCATGGTATCGCCACGGCCAAGGTTGAGCTTAATGTCATTATTAAGCGTCAACTGCCAGGAGCGACGGGCGGTCATCGCCGCCACTTTCAACGTGAATTTATCCTTTGCCAGCACCTGCCCCATGTCACGATACCCTTGCAGCACTTCGTTCTCGCTGCCTTCCGGGCCGTATAACATCGGTAAATTCTGTTTGCTGGTGCGATCCGCCGGTACGCTGAAGGCATTTCCTTCTGCATCCACCATATGTTGATCATTCCAGCGCGCAATCGGCACATATTCAACCAGATGAATCTTCAATTCATCGGGCCACTGCTTACGGACGCTCGCCTGCTTAATCCACGGCAAGCGTTCAATTTGACTCTGAATAATGTTCACATCCTGAGTCATGAAAGTACCCGGTGAACCCAACGCCAGAATCGCCTGGCGGATGTCATCATTGCGCGTATAGTGACGCTCGCCGGTCACCACCATCTTCGACAGCGGCAAGCGCTGCGCATCTTCCATCCAGCCAAGAACCATCCACCCGCTGACCAGCACGGTAAACAGCACCGCCAGCAGGAAAACGATCCCTGCCAGCCGCGTTCCATTACTCCGACGCGAAGAAGAAACGTCCTCTTCATGGTTCCGCGTATTCAGCGCAGCCTGCGACATATCACCCCGCCAGGTCCAGAATTCGTACAACAAGCTGGGAGAAGCTCATTCCTGCCTGACGCGCCGCCATCGGTACAAGGCTATGGCTGGTCATGCCCGGGGAAGTATTTGCTTCCAGCAGATAAAACTGGCCATCGCTGTCCAGCATCACGTCAATACGGCCCCAGCCTTTACACCCCAGAACATTCCAGGCTTTAAGCACCAGGCTCTGGATGTCTGACTCACGCGCGGGATCTTCAAATCCAGGGCAGAAATATTGCGTCTCATCAGACAGATACTTCGCCTCATAATCATAGAAGGTTCCCGCGGCCTGGATACGTATTGACGGTAAAATTTCTTCACCGACGATGGCGACGGTAAATTCCGGCCCACTAAGCCATTTTTCGACCAAAACTTCATCATCATGCTGAAAAGCCAGCGCCAATGCACTCGGTAAATCACAGCTTTCGCTGACTTTCGACATCCCGACGCTGGAGCCTTCACGGCTCGGCTTGATGATGACCGGCAGGCCCAGCGCCGCAATCTGTTGTTCAACGGCAGCAGAAAGTCCTGCAGTAAACTGGGCGCGGGTCAGCGCGACCCACGGCGCGACCGGCAATCCCGCCCCCTGCCACAGCCATTTGCTGCGCAGTTTATCCATCGACAGCGCAGAGGCCATCACCCCGCTGCCGGTATAAGGCAACTGGATCAGATCCAGCAGCCCCTGCAATGTGCCATCTTCCCCGCCGCGGCCATGGAGGGCAATAAACGCTTTCTTAAAGCCCAGATTTTTTAACTGGGTAATATCGATGTCGCGCGGGTCGACCGGATGGGCATCCACCCCGCCTTCACGCAGCCCGGCCAGCACCGCGGCGCCTGAATTCAGCGACACTTCACGTTCAGCGGAGGTTCCACCGAAAAGCACCGCGATTTTATCAGCCATGGCGCTCTTCCTCCGTTTTTTGCGGAGCCAGTTTGATTTCAGCCAGGTGACGGGCAATTTTTCCGATATTGCCCGCGCCCTGCACCAGCACTAAATCGTTACCGGTCAGCACCGACGCCAGCATCTCCGCGGCCTGGGCCGGGTCAGAGACCAGGATTGGGTCAACTTTACCGCGACCGCGGATCGTACGGCACAGTGAGCGGCTATCAGCGCCCGGGATCGGCGCTTCGCCCGCCGGATAGACATCCAGCATCAGCAGCGCATCGACCTGGGTCAGCACGTTGGCGAAATCGTCATACAGATCGCGGGTACGGGTATAACGGTGCGGCTGGAACAGCATCACCAGATTTTTATCCGGCCAGCCAGCGCGCGCGGCTTTGATGGTGGCGTCCACTTCCGTCGGGTGGTGGCCGTAGTCATCGATCAGCATCGCGCTGCCCGGCTTGCCGTTGACTTCCGCCAGCGGAAACTCGCCAAGAAAATCAAAGCGGCGTCCGGTTCCCTGGAAACTTTCCAGCGCGCGCAGGATCGCCTGGTCGTCAATCCCCTCTTCCGTCGCCACGGCCACCGCCGCCGCCGCGTTCAACGCGTTATGGCGTCCCGGGGCATTGAGCGTGACCTGCAGGATCTCTTTATCCTGACGCACCAGGCGAAAATGGCCTTGAGCCCCAAGCTGACGGTAGTCCTCGACGCGAACATCGGCGTCGTCGCTAAAACCGTAGGTGGTGATCTGCCGGCCGACGCGCGGCAGCAGTTCACGAATAACCGGATCGTCCACGCACATCACCGCACGTCCGTAGAACGGCAGGTTGTGCAGGAAGTTAATAAAGGTCTGCTTCAGATTTTCGAAGTCGCCATGGTAGGTATCCATATGGTCGGCTTCGATGTTGGTCACAATCGCGACCATCGGCTGCAGATGCAGGAACGACGCATCGCTCTCATCCGCTTCCGCAATCAGATAACGGCTATGGCCGAGACGGGCATGCACGCCCGCCGCTTTCACCAGCCCGCCGTTGACGAAGGTCGGGTCGAGCCCGGCTTCGGCGTAAATACTGGACACCATCGCGGTGGTAGTGGTTTTGCCGTGAGTTCCGGCAATCGCAATCCCGTGGCGGAAGCGCATCAGCTCCGCCAGCATTTCCGCACGGCGGATCACCGGAATGCGCGCTTCGTGTGCGGCAACGATTTCCGGGTTATCCGCGGAAATCGCGCTGGAAACGACCACAACGCTGGCATCGCGAACGTTTTCCGGGCGATGGTTGAAATAAATAGTGGCGCCAAGCTGCGACAGCTGCTGGGTCACCGGATTCGGCGCCAGGTCGGAGCCGCTGATCTGGTAACCTTCATTAGCCAACACTTCGGCAATACCGCCCATACCGGCACCGCCGATGCCGACAAAGTGAATGTGCCGGACGCGACGCATCTCGGGCACTATGGAACGCAGTTTTGCCAAATCTTGTGTATTCATTCTTTACGCCATCAACTTCTGTCATTCGGGCGGTGAAAATCACCGCAATTAGCGCGCCAAAGCTACGGCGCTGACCTCTTCTGCTACTCGCTCGGTAGCGTCCGGAATCGAAGCGCCACGCGCTCGTTCCGCCATATCCAGCAACGTTTCCCGATCCCAGCTCGCCAGGGTAGAGGCAACCGCCTCTACCGTGAACTCAGGCTGTTCAAGAATTTTCGCCGCGCCGGCTTTCTCCAGCGGCAGCGCATTCCAGTACTGCTGACGATCTTTGTGCTGGAAGGGTACAAACAGCGCCGGTAAACCTGCAGCCGCGATTTCGCTGACCGTCAGCGCGCCGGAACGGCAAACCACGACATCAGCCCAGGCATAGGCCGCGGCCATGTCATCAATAAATTCCGTCACTTTATGCTGCGGCTGCCCCGCAGCGGCATAGGCCTGTTGCACGGTTTGCTGACCGCCTTTGCCGCTCTGATGCCAGATGGTCACCGCATCACCGAGCTTCGCCGCCACCTGCGGCATAGTCTGGTTCAGGACGCGCGCGCCCTGAGAGCCACCGACCACCAGCACGCGAATCGGTCCATGACGCCCCACCAGTCTCTGACCCGGCAGCGGCAGCGCCAGTACATCGGTACGCACCGGGTTTCCGACCACGTCCGCATGCGGGAACGCGCCGGGAAACGCCTGCATCACTTTCTTCGCAATCTTCGCCAGCCATTTGTTGGTCAGACCGGCAATACCGTTTTGTTCGTGGAGGACCACCGGGATCCCCAACGACCACGCCGCCAGACCGCCAGGCCCGGAGACATAGCCGCCCATGCCCAGCACCACATCCGGCTGGAAACGCTTCATGATCGCTCGCGCCTGACGCCAGGCGTTGAAGATACGCACCGGCGCCAACAGTTGCGCTTTTATCCCTTTGCCACGCAGGCCGGAGATACGGATAAAATCAATCTCGATGCCGTTTTTCGGCACTAAATCCGCTTCCATACGATCGGCGGTACCCAGCCAGCGAACCTGCCAGCCCTGGTCCATTAAATGGTGCGCGACCGCCAGCCCCGGGAACACATGCCCGCCGGTACCGCCCGCCATCACCATCAACCGCTTTTCCTGACCGCTCATCGAACACCCCGTGTAAACGCCTGGGCTTTTTCCAGACGCGTTTCATAATCTATTCGCAACAACAACATAATGGCCGTCGACATAATCAGCAGACTGGAACCACCATAACTGATCAGCGGCAGCGTCAAACCTTTCGTCGGCAGCATCCCCGCCGCCGCCCCGACGTTAACTAACGCCTGGAAGCTAAACCAGATACCAATCGCACAGGCGAGGAAGCCGGAGAAGCGATGATCGATCTCCAGCGCTTTACGGCCAATCGACATGGCGCGGAAAGCGACG
The DNA here is from genome assembly GCF_057784655.1 of Klebsiella sp. PK18. NCBI lineage: Bacteria > Pseudomonadati > Pseudomonadota > Gammaproteobacteria > Enterobacterales > Enterobacteriaceae > Klebsiella > Klebsiella sp. PK18. The sequence continues at coordinate 4,709,787 of NZ_CM173493.1, forward strand.
AAGAATACCATTAAAAGCGCCAGTACCACACCGATATAACCGAGTTCTTCGCCGATAATGGCGAAGATAAAGTCAGTGTGCGCTTCCGGCAAATACTCCAGTTTTTGCACTGAGTTGCCGAGGCCCTGCCCCCACATCTCGCCGCGGCCAAAGGCCATCAGCGACTGGGTCAGCTGGTAACCACTGCCGAACGGGTCTTCCCATGGGTTCCAGAAGGAGGTCACACGGCGAATACGGTACGGTTCGGCGAGGATCAGCAGGACCACCGCCGAGATACCCATGCCGATAATGGCGATGAACTGCCACAGCTTCGCGCCGGCAAGGAAGAGCATCGCCAGCGTGGTGACGAACAGCACTACCACGGTACCGAGGTCAGGCTGCGCCAGCAGCAGGATCGCCAGCACGAAAATCACGCCCATCGGTTTTAAGAACCCGCGCAGGTTGTTACGCACTTCATCCGCTTTACGCACCAGATAGTTGGCGATATAGCAGAACAGCGACAGCTTGGTGAACTCCGCCGGCTGAATACGCAGCGGGCCAAGGGCGATCCAGCGCGATGCCCCGTTTACCGAGCTGCCCACCACCAGTACGATCAGCAGCATCACAATTGAGGCAATCAGCATCGCGGTACTGTGGCGCTGCCAGAAATCCATCGGCAGGCGCAGCGTCACCAGCGCGAGGACAAAGGCCAGCACAATGTACAGGCCGTCACGCTTGGCAAAGAGGAAAGGATCGTTCGCCAGGCGCTGCCCCACCGGCATCGACGCCGAGGTCACCATGATAAAGCCGATCGCCGCCAGGCCGAAGGTCAGCCATAGCAGCATCCGGTCATACATCACCAGACTGTCGTTATCTTTCGGGCGCGAGCCCATCACCCAGCCTTTTAGCGCGGCGAACAGCCAGGCGAAGATAAACATCCCCGGCAGTCGCGGCAGTCTCAACCGAGGCAAGCTCAGCTGCGGCATTCTCAGGCGTGGGAGAGAGAAACGCATCAACCTAACTCCTTCGCCAGACGGGCAAACATATCGCCCCGTTGTTCAAAGTTCTTAAACTGATCCAGGCTGGCGCACGCCGGCGACAGGAGCACCATGTCGCCCGCTTTTACCAGAGATGCAATCTGACGCATCGCCTGTTCCATGGTCTCAGTTTGTACCGCCACGTCAGGACGCAGCTCAGCGAGCTCGGCGCCATCGCGACCAAAACAGTACAAGCGAATACGATCGCCGCCGAGGTAGCGCTTCAGCGGGGTAAAATCAGCGGACTTGCCGTCGCCGCCCAGCAGCAGATACAGCGTGCCGTCCAGCTGCAGGCCGTTCAACGCCGCCTCGGTGCTGCCGACGTTGGTTGCCTTCGAGTCGTTAATCCAGCGTACGCCGTTGTGATCCAGCACCAGCTGAAAGCGATGGGCCAGGCCAGTAAAGGTGGTTAATGCCTTGAGGCTACTGGCCCGCGGCAGGCCCGCGGCATCGGCCAGCGCCAGTGCCGCCAGGGCGTTGCTGTAGTTATGCTGACCGGTGAGAGGCATCTCTTTCACATTGAGGACTTTCTCACCTTTAACGCGCAGCCAGGTTTCGCCCTGCTGACGGTTAAGGTGGTAGTCACCGACATCGACACCAAAGCTGATGCAGCGATCGTCCGCCCCGCGTACCGGCATCGTGAGCGCATCGTCCGCGTTCACCACGCAGGTTTTTGCATTCTCGTAAATCCGCAGCTTCGCCGCGCGATACTGCTGCAGCCCCAGCGGGTAGCGGTCCATATGGTCCTCAGTCACGTTGAGGATGGTTGCCGCCACCGCCTGCAGGCTGGAGGTCGTTTCCAGCTGGAAGCTGGAGAGCTCCAGCACATACAGCTCACGATCGGTGTCCAGCAGCATCAGCGCCGGCAGGCCGATATTACCGCCCACGCCGACGTTAACCCCGGCCGCTTTCGCCATCTCGCCCACCAGGGTAGTGACGGTGCTTTTGCCGTTAGAGCCGGTAATGGCGATGATCGGCGCCTGCGCCTCGCGGCAGAACAGTTCGATATCACCAACGATCTCTACGCCTGCTTCGGCCGCCGCGCTCAGCGAAGGATGGGCCAGCGCGATGCCGGGACTGGCGACAATCAGATCCGCCGCCAGCAGCCAGGTATCATTGAGTCCACCGACATGGCATTCGACCGATTCGGGTAATTTATCCAGCCCCGGAGGCGCGACGCGGGTGTCCATTACACGCGGCGTCACGCCGCGCGCCATGAAAAAGTCCACGCATGACAGGCCGGTCATACCCAGCCCAATAATGACGACTTTTTTACCCTGATAATCTGCCATGATTAACGTACCTTCAGCGTCGCCAGGCCAATCAGCACCAGCATCAGCGAAATAATCCAGAAGCGCACGATAACGCGCGGCTCCGGCCAGCCCTTCAGTTCATAGTGATGGTGAATCGGCGCCATACGGAAGATGCGCTGACCGCGCAGCTTAAAGGAGCCAACCTGCAGGATCACCGACAGAGTCTCCACGACGAAAACGCCGCCCATAATCACCAGCAGGAATTCCTGACGCAGCAGCACGGCGATAATGCCCAGCGCGCCGCCAAGCGCCAGCGAACCGACGTCGCCCATAAAGACCTGCGCCGGATAGGTGTTAAACCACAGGAAGCCCAGACCCGCGCCGACAATCGCCGTACAGACGATCACCAGCTCGCCAGCATGGCGCAGATAGGGAATGTGCAGGTAGTTGGCGAAGTTCATGTTGCCGGTAGCCCATGCCACCAGCGCAAAGCCGGCAGCGACGAAGACGGTCGGCATAATCGCCAGGCCGTCGAGGCCATCGGTCAGGTTGACGGCGTTGCCGGTACCGACGATAACGAAGTAAGCCAGCAGGATATAGAGCAGGCCCAGCTGCGGCATCACGTCTTTAAAGAATGGCACCACCAGCTCGGTCGCCGGGGTGTCTTTCCCGGCCAGATAGAGCGCGAACGCCACGCCCAGCGCGATCACCGACATCCAGAAATACTTCCAGCGGGCGATCAGGCCTTTGGTATCTTTGCGCACGACTTTACGGTAATCATCAACAAAGCCGATGATCCCGTAGCCGATTAATACCGTCAGTACGCACCAGACGTACGGGTTGGAGGGGTAAGCCCACAGCAGAACGGAGACGGTGATCGCAGTGAGGATCATGATCCCCCCCATGGTCGGCGTGCCGCGTTTGCTGAAATGGGACTCCGGACCGTCGTTACGTACGACCTGGCCGAAGGAGAGTTTTTGCAGACGGGCGATCATGCGCGGGCCCATCCACAACGAGATGAACAGCGCGGTCAGCAGGCTGACGATGGCGCGAAACGTCAGATAAGAAAAGACGTTAAAGCCGGAATAATATTTGACCAAATGTTCGGCCAGCCATACTAACATGTCCCAGTCTCCTGTAATGCGCGTACTACCTCTTCCATGGCGGCACTACGTGAACCCTTCACTAAAATGGTCATTATCTTGTGCTCCGCCAGCAGCTCGCGCAGGCGAGCCACTACTGCGGCTTTATCATTAAAATGTTCGCCCACGCCGCTGGCGCGGCTGATATCCGCGCTCAAGGTGCCGACGCTGAGGACGCAATCCAGCCCCGCCGCTTTCGCTGCCTCGCCGACTTCGCGATGGCAGGCCGCGCTTTCCGCGCCAAGCTCCGCCATATCGCCGACCACCATCGCCCGGAAGCCGGGCATCTCTGACAGTACCTGCACTGCCGCGGTCATCGAACCAACGTTGGCGTTGTAGGAGTCATCCAGCAGCAGCTGGCTCTCCGTCAGCCGGATCGGGAACAGACGCCCCGGAACGGCCTTCAGCTGCGCCAGACCGGCTTTTACCGCCGCCAGATCGGCGCCTACCGCCATCGCCAGCGAGGTCGCCGCCAGCGCGTTAGCGATGTTATGGCGTCCCGGCAGCGGCAGCAGGACGTCAACGTTGCCGGTTGGGGTCTGCAGCGTAAATTCGGTACCGTGGCTGGTGATCTGCACGTTGGTCGCCGTGAAGTCGCTGTTGGCCGCATTCGGTGAGAAGCGCCACACTTTGCGATCGCCAATCACCGCCTGCCAGTTCAGCCAGTCGTTGTTATCAGCATTGAGAATGGCGATGCCGTTTTCCGGCAGACCGGTATAGATTTCGCCCTTCGCCTTCGCCACGCCCGCCAGCGAGCCGAAACCTTCGAGGTGCGCCGCAGCAAGGTTGTTGACCAGCGCGGCTTCCGGACGCGTCAGGCTGACGGTCCAGGCGATTTCGCCCTGGTGGTTGGCGCCGAGTTCGATCACCGCGTACTGATGCTCTTTAGTCAGGCGCAGCAGCGTCATCGGTACACCGATATCGTTGTTCAGGTTGCCAGCGGTATACAGTGTGTTGCCGCACTGGCTAAGGATCGCCGCGGTCATCTCTTTGACCGAGGTTTTACCGGACGAGCCGGTCAGGGCGACGACGCGGGTCGGTACCTGCTGACGCACCCAGGCGGCTAACTCGCCGAAAGCCTGGCGGGTATCTTTCACGATCACCTGCGGGAGATCGCAGGCCAGCGGACGGCTCACCAGCAGCGCGCCGGCGCCAGTTGCTTTCGCCTGTTCGGCAAAATCATGAGCGTCGAAACGCTCGCCTTTCAGCGCCACAAACAGGCAGCCCGCCGTCACTTTACGGGTATCGGAGGTCACCTCGTCGATAGCGATGTCGCTACCCTGCCGTTCGCCATGGGCGATCGCGGCGAGCTGGCTTAACGTAAAGCGAATCATGCTACCGCTCCCAGCAGACGCGCGACGGTGACGCGGTCGGAATAATCCAGACGGCGATTGCCGACGATCTGGTAATCTTCATGGCCTTTACCCGCCACCAGCACCACGTCGTTCTCTTTCGCCTGCATCACGGCGTTGGTGACCGCTTCCGCGCGGCCTTCCATCACCTTCGCATGACCCGCATCGAGCATGCCGGCCAGAATATCGTTGATAATCGCCCGCGGCTCTTCGGTGCGCGGGTTGTCATCAGTGACCACCACGATGTCGGCAAATTCTTCAGCGATAGCGCCCATCAGCGGACGCTTGCCTTTGTCACGGTCGCCGCCGCAGCCGAAAACGCACCACAGCTTGCCGCTGCAGTGCAGGCGCGCGGCCTGCAGCGCTTTTTCCAGCGCGTCAGGCGTATGGGCGTAATCCACCACCACGGCCGGTTTACCGGGCGCGCTGAACACTTCCATACGGCCGCATACCGGCTGTAAACGCGCTGCGGTTTTCAGCAGATCGGCCAGCGGATAGCCCAGCGCCAGCAGCGTCGCCAGCGCCAGCAGCAGGTTGCTGACGTTAAAGGCGCCCATCAGGCGGCTTTCGATTTCACCGTTGCCCCAGCTGGAGTCAAACTGAATGGTCGCGCCGCTGTCGTGATAGTTGACCGCGGTGGCCTTCAGCCAGCGGCCGTGGCAGTTCGGATTGATATGATCTTCCATCGACACCGCCACCGCATCCGGCAGCTTCGCCAGCCAGCGACGCCCCACTTCATCGTCAGCGTTGACGATGGCCTGGCCGCAATGGTGGGTCGAGTACAGCAGCCATTTCGCCGCTTCGTAGTGCTCCATGTCGCCATGGTAGTCGAGGTGGTCGCGGCTCAGATTGGTAAACACCGAGGCGGCAAACTGCAGCGCCGCCACGCGGTGTTGCACCAGACCGTGGGAAGAGACTTCCATCGCGCCGAAGGTTGCCCCCTGCCCGACCAGACTGGAGAGCACATGCTGAACGTCTACCGCAGAACCGGTGGTATTTTCGGTCGGCACGACTTTATCCAGCAGGCCGTTGCCAACGGTCCCCATCACTGCGCTGGTTTCGCCGAGCAGCTTCGCCCACTGCGCCAGCAGTTGAGTGGTGGTCGTTTTACCGTTAGTACCGGTGACGCCCACCAGACGCAGCTGCTGCGACGGCTGATGATAAAAACGCCCGGCCAGCGCCGATAAGCGTTCGTTAAGCTGGCTCAGGTAAATAACCGGCACGCCGTGCATTTCACGGATCTCACCGTCTTCAGCCTCGCCCTGCGCTTCAGCAATAATGGCAGCCACACCTTGCGCTATCGCCTGCGGGATATAACGACGCCCGTCCGCCTGATGACCCTGTACCGCGATAAAGAGATCGCCGGAAGCAGCCACCCGGCTGTCCAGCGTCATCTCTCGCAGAATGCGCTCCGGTGCGTTTGGCACCCACGGAGCGAGTAGGTCGCGCAAATTACGATCTGCCACCTGTTCCCTCGCCTTGATTAATTACAAATTCACTTTTTTCGCCCGTTGCCAGCGCATCCGGCTCAATGTTCATGGTGCGCAATACGCCGCCCATGATGGCACCGAAGACCGGCGCGGAAACGGCGCCACCGTAGTATTTACCTGCCTGCGGGTCGTTGATCACCACCACCAGCGCGAAGCGCGGATGGCTGGCGGGCGCAACGCCTGCGGTGTAAGCAATATATTTGTTGATATAGCGGCCATCCGGCCCCACTTTTTTCGCCGTACCGGTTTTAATCGCGATGCGATAGCCTTTGATCGCCGCTTTCACGCCGCCGCCGCCGGGCAGCGCCACGCTTTCCATCATATGAACGACGGTACGAACGAGTGATTCCGGGAAGACGCGCTCGCCCGGAACCGGTGGATCAACCTTGGTAATTGACAGCGGGCGATAGATGCCATAGCTGCCAATCGTTGCGTAGACTCGCGCTAACTGTAACGGGGTTACCATTAGCCCGTAGCCGAAAGAAAAGGTGGCCCTCTCTATGTCAGACCACCGTTGTTTTTGAGGATATAAGCCACTGCGTTCTCCGACCAACCCCAAATTGGTCGCCTTTCCAAGCCCAAAACGTGAGTAAGTATCTACTAACGCTGAGGACGGCATCGCTAACGCCAGCTTAGAAACACCGACGTTACTCGACTTCTGTAGCACCCCGGTCAGGGTCAATTCGCTATAACGCGCCACGTCTTTGATTTCGTGGCCGTTAATTCGATAGGGAATGGTATTCAGCACGGTATTTTCGTTGACGATACCGCGTTGCAGCGCCGTCATCACCACCATCGGTTTCACCGTCGAACCCGGTTCGAATACGTCGGTGATAGCGCGGTTACGCATGGTGTCTTTCGCCGTACCGGCGAAGTTGTTCGGGTTATAGGAGGGGCTGTTGGCCATCGCCAGCACTTCCCCGGTGTTAACGTCCACTAACACGGCGCTGCCCGACTCGGCTTTGTTAAAGGCCACGGCGTTGTTCAGCTCGCGATAGACCAGCGCCTGCAGACGTTCGTCGATGCTCAGCGCCAGGTTGTGCGCCGCCTGGCTGTCGGTAGAAGAGATATCTTCAATGACCCGGCCATAGCGGTCTTTACGCACGATACGCTCGCCCGGCTGGCCGGTAAGCCATTTATCAAAGCTTTTTTCGACCCCTTCAATCCCCTGGCTGTCGACGTTGGTAAAGCCAATGAGGTGAGCAGTCACTTCTCCGGAAGGGTAATAACGACGGGACTCTTCACGCAGATGAATGCCCGGCAGCTTTAGCTTTTTGATGTAGTCGGCCATGTCAGGGTTTACCTGACGCGCCAGATAGATAAAACGCATCCGCGGATTGGTATTGATGCGCGTTGCCAGCTGATCCAGCGGCATATTGAGGGCGTCCGCCAGCGCCTTCCAGCGCGTATCCAGGGTGACCCCCCCGGCATCATGCAGCTCCTTCGGATCGGCCCAGATAGCTTTCACCGGTACGCTGACCGCCAGCGGCCGCCCGGAGCGGTCGGTAATCATCCCGCGCGCGGTAGACACTTCCTGGACGCGCAGCGAGCGCATATCGCCCTGACGCACCAGCATGTCGGGGCTGACCACCTGGAGCCAGGCGACACGACCCAGCAGGAAAGTCAGCGCCAGCAGAATACAGCCGCACAGCAACGCAAAACGCCAACTGATAAAGTTGGCCTGTTCTTCCTGACGCTTTGCTTTTGGCGTTTTTGGCGCTGCTTTCATCCGTCGCAATAATCCTTATTTCTGTACAACGATATTTTCTTGTGATGGATCGACGTGTTGCATCTGCAACTTCTCGGTCGCGATCCGCTCAACCCGACTGTGATCGCCGAGCGCGTTCTCTTCGAGGATCAGGTTGCGCCACTCGATATCCAGGGCGTCGCGTTCCAGAACCAGTTGTTCACGCTGCGCGGTCAGCAGGCGCGTATGGTGCGCGGTGGTGACCACGGTAATCGCCGTAATAATGATGCAAATGAACAGGCAGAGTGGCAGTTTCCCAAACCGCAGAAGGTCGTCCCCGATCACGCCAGGCAAAGCATGGCGCTCGTTGCTTCCAATCGACCCTTTAACCTTGCTTAAGGCCTCTGTCACTCTGCCGATCATGCGTTCGTCCTCTCTGCAATACGCAGCACTGAACTACGGGCACGTGGATTCTCTGCCACCTCTTCTTCGCCCGGCATCAACTTGCCTAGTGCTCGTAACTCACGGCCGCCCAGTTTTTTGAGCTGCGCTTCGGTCATCGGTATTCCCGCCGGAACCTGCGGACCGCGGCTTTGTTCACGCATAAAGCGCTTCACAATGCGATCTTCCAGCGAATGAAAACTAATGATCGATAGCCGCCCACCCGGGGACAGCACGCTGAGCGAGCTTTTTAGCGCCTGCTCTATCTCCTCCAGTTCACTGTTTACCCATATGCGCACCGCCTGGAAGGTACGGGTCGCGGGATGTTTATGCTTATCTTTTACCGGCATCGCCGCAGCAATGACCTCCGCCAGCTCTTTGGTGCGGGTCATCGGTTCAATACGGTTACGTTCGACGATCGCGCGGGCGATACGTTTACCGAAACGCTCTTCGCCGAAGGTTTTAATCACCCAGGCGATATCGGCTTCTTCTGCCGTCTGCAGCCACTCGGCCGCGGACTGACCGCGCGTCGGATCCATGCGCATGTCCAGCGGCCCGTCGCGCATAAAGGAAAAGCCGCGTTCCGCATCGTCAAGCTGCGGGGAAGAGACGCCGAGATCGAGCAGAATGCCGTCGATCTTACCGGTAAGATTACGCTCGTCGACGTAGTCAGCGAGCTGTGAAAAAGGACCATGTACGATGGAAAAGCGGGGATCATCGATGGTTTTCGCGACGGCAATCGCCTGTGGATCGCGATCGATTGCCAGCAAGCGTCCTTCCGCTCCCAGCCGGGAGAGGATCAGGCGCGAGTGACCACCGCGGCCAAAAGTACCATCAATATAGATACCGTCTGGACGAATATTGAGGCCGTTGACGGCTTCATCCAGAAGTACCGTAGTATGTTTATAATTTTCCATCATTTTTATAAGGACAAATCCTGCAGGCGCTCCGACAGTTCACCGGTCGCGGACTGCTCAGCGTCGATATCTTCCTTGACCCGTTGATACCAGGTCGTTTCATCCCACAGTTCAAACTTATTAAACTGCCCGACCAGCATCACTTCTTTTGTCAGCCCGGCATGCTGCCGTAACACCGGCGCGATGAGCAATCGTCCGGCATTATCCATCTGACATTCGCTGGCATGACCCAGAAGCAAACGCTGTACGCGCCGCTCAACGGGATTCATGCTCGATAAACGCGACAATTTCTGCTCGATGATTTCCCATTCAGGCAATGGATAAAGCAGCAGGCACGGGTGATGAATGTCAATGGTGCATACCAATTGACCGGCAGCGTCCTCGATCAGCCCATCGCGATAGCGCGTTGGCACGGCCAGGCGGCCTTTGCTGTCGAGATTGACCAACGTTGCTCCACGGAACATGCCAGCCTCACCCCTTTTCGCCACTTTATCCCACAAATTCCCACCAGAAGGAGTTTACGGAGCGGAGGAAAAGCTTGTCAAGCCAGCACGGATGCCAACAGAGCTCAAAAACCCATTATTTACAGCCGACATTAGCCCTGATGAAAAAATCATCAACAGGCGAGGCAAATTAACGTTATGAATACGTGTAAGAAAATAACCAACAAACTCGTAACAGTTATAAACAACAAAATATCTTCGGCGGGAAAATATAAAGTGTCAGTTTGCGACGCGAGCGGCATTTTAGGCCATTATGCCGGTCGTTAACAGTACCTGTTGCTGGCTGAGGGGCGGACCAGACGCGGGATAGGGCAGAAGAGAAAGGCTGGGGCGTACAAAATGAGTGTTAATTCAGCAATTAACCTGGTGAATGTAACAAAATAATACAATTAAAGCCTGCGCAATCATTTTTTGTGTCCCGTTTTGAGTAACAAAACGATTGCCAGCGAATTAAACAAAATAACACGTAAAGAAGTTTAGGGATTTGTCTGAAATATATTCAGTTTTGCATTTTGGACGTCAATTGCCTGATTAATCGTCAAAGGCCTGCTTTCCGGCAGGCCCGCCAGGAATATTCCTGGGCTCTGGCGATATTGCGCGCTTAGCGGCGATTCAGGCTACCGCGACGATAGAGATTACGGCGAATACGGCTCAGGCCCGGCTTTGGCTTGCGCGGTTCATCGAGGCTGGCGAGGACGATCTCCAGCACCCGCTCAGCGACATCGCGATGGCGCTGAGCCACCGCCAGCACCGGGCACTGCAGAAAATCGAGCAGCTCATTATCGCCGAAGGTGGCGATCGCCAGCTCGGAGGGCAGTTTGCCCTCACGGCGCAGCGTCACATCCATCACGCCCTGCAGCAACGGGAAAGAGGTAGTAAACAGCGCCTGAGGCATCGGATGGGTTTCAAGCCATTTCTCAAACAGCTGAGCCGCGGCTTCGCGCTCATAGCTGTTGGCATAGAGATAATGCACCTCGCGCGGATCGTCCTGCCAGGCTTTGCGGAAGCCCTGCTCGCGCAGGAAGCTCACCGACAGTTCCGGCAGCGCGCCGAGATAAAGTACCGTTTCGCCAGGGAAGGTCCGCAACTCGGCAGCGAGCATTTCAGCGTCATCCTGATCAGCGCCGACCACACTGGTGAAATGCTCGCGGTCAAGAGCGCGGTCAAGCGCGACAATCGGAAATGGATCGTTAGCCCAGCGTTGATAGAAAGGGTGCTCCGGCGGCAGCGAAGTGGAGACAATGATAGCGTCAACCTGGCGCTGCAGCAGATGCTCAATGCAGCGCATCTCGTTATCGGGTTGATCCTCCGAACAGGCAATCAGCAGCTGATAGCCGCGCTGACGCGCCTGACGTTCGAGATAATTTGCAATGCGGGTATAGCTGGTATTTTCGAGATCCGGGATCACCAGACCGATAGATCGTGTGCGTCCTGCACGCAGGCCAGCGGCGACCGCATTCGGATGATAGTTATGCTCTCGCACCACAGCCATCACCTTTTCGACCGTTTTATCGCTTACGCGGTACTGCTTCGCTTTGCCATTAATCACATAGCTCGCGGTGGTTCTTGAAACACCGGCCAGCCGGGCGATTTCATCCAGTTTCACAATTGCCCCTTGGGTAAGAAGTGCCAAACATAACCATTATTCAGGTATGGAACCCTTTTTATAACATCTAAGCGCAGAATAGTTAGCGCAGCAACCGCTTTCGCTTACAGTTCCTACTGATTTCGCAAAAAAAAAAGCCCGACAGTCGCTGCCGGGCTATTTTTGCATCAGTTCCCGATCCTCAGCGCATGATTTTATCACCGCGAGACAGGCCGACCACACCGGAGCGAGCCACTTCCACGATCCGAGCGACATCGCGCAGCGAAGCCAGGAAAGCATCAAGCTTATCACTGGTTCCGGCGAGCTGAACGGTATAGATAGAAGGCGTCACATCGATAATCTGTCCGCGAAAGATTTCGGTGTTGCGTTTCACTTCTTCACGGCCATAGCCGCTGGCCTGAACCTTCACCAGCATGATTTCGCGTTCGACATGGGCCCCCTGCCCCAATTCGCTGACCCGCAGCACATCCACCAGCTTGTGCAGCTGCTTTTCAATCTGCTCGATCGCTTTTTCATCGCCCACGGTCTGGATGGTCATTCTGGAGAGCGTAGGGTCGTCCGTCGGCGCCACAGTCAGGCTTTCTATATTATAGCCACGCTGGGAAAAGAGGCCGATAACGCGGGACAATGCGCCCGATTCGTTTTCCAGTAATACCGATAATATCCGGCGCATAATCAGGTCCTCTCCGTTTTGCTCAACCACATCTCATCCATGCCGCCGCCGCGGATCTGCATGGGGTACACATGCTCACTGCCGTCGACGGTGACATCGACAAACACCAGCCGGCGCTGACGCACCTGCTCCAGCGCTTCAGCAAGCTTTGACTCCAGCTCCTGCGGCTCGCTGATGCGGATCCCGACGTGACCATAGGCTTCCGCCAGACGCACAAAGTCCGGCAGCGATTCCATATAGGACTGGGAGTGGCGCCCGGAATAGAGCATATCCTGCCACTGCTTCACCATCCCGAGATAGCGGTTGTTGAGGTTAAGCACCAGGACCGGTAACTCATACTGCAGCGCAGTAGAGAGTTCCTGAATGTTCATCTGGATACTGCCGTCACCGGTCACGCAGACCACCATTTCGTCCGGCAGAGCCATTTTGACCCCCAGCGCAGCCGGTAGGCCAAAGCCCATGGTGCCGAGACCACCGGAGTTAATCCAGCGCCGTGGTTTGTCGAAGGGGTAATAAAGGGCGGCGAACATCTGGTGCTGGCCCACATCGGAAGTGACGTAGGCATCGCCCTGGGTCAACCGCCAGATAGTTTCAATCACCGCCTGCGGTTTGATTTTATCGCTCTGGTCGTCGTAGCGCAGACAATGGCGGGCACGCCACTGCTCGATCTGTTGCCACCAGTCGCGAATGTCGTCCAGCGGCTGCTGCGTCTCTTCCTGGTCCAGTAGCTCCAGCATCTGCTCCAGTACCAGCCGGGCATCGCCGACGATCGGCACATCTGCCGGCACGGTTTTCGAGATCGAGGTCGGATCGATATCAATATGCAGCACCGTCGCGTTCGGACAGTACTTGGCCAGATTGTTGGTGGTCCGATCGTCAAAGCGGACGCCGACGGCGAAAATGACGTCCGAATGGTGCATGGTCATGTTGGCTTCATAGGTGCCGTGCATACCCAGCATCCCCAGCGCCTGCGGGTGCGTCGCCGGGAAAGCGCCAAGCCCCATCAGGGAGGAAGCAACCGGCAGCTTCAGCTTTTCCACCAGTTCACGCAGCTGGGGTTCGCAATGCGCATTGATCGCCCCGCCGCCGACGTAAACGACCGGCTTACTCGCCGCCACCAGGGTCTGCAGGGCGCGTTTAATCTGTCCCTTATGACCGCTGGTGGTCGGGTTATACGAACGCATACTCACCGCCTCCGGCCAGGCGTACGGCAGCTTTTTCGCCGGATTGAGAATATCTTTCGGTAGATCGACCACCACCGGTCCGGGGCGACCGCTGGCCGCCAGCCAGAAGGCTTTCTTCAGGACACCGGGAATATCTTCGGTCTGCTTCACCAGGAAACTGTGCTTCACCACCGGACGGGAAATCCCCACCATGTCGCACTCCTGGAAGGCATCGTAGCCGATCAGCGATGTCGCCACCTGCCCGGAGAGGATCACCAGCGGAATGGAATCCATATAGGCCGTCGCGATACCGGTGATGGCGTTCGTCGCCCCTGGTCCAGAGGTGACCAGCACGACGCCAACCTCGCCGGTCGCCCGCGCCAGGCCATCCGCCATATGCACTGCCGCCTGCTCGTGGCGAACCAGCACATGATCGATACCGCCAAGGGTATGTAACGCATCATAGATATCGAGGACTGCGCCTCCGGGATAGCCGAATACTTGCTTGACGCCCTGATCGACAAGCGATTGGACGACCATCTCGGCTCCTGACAACATCTCCATGGTTTGCCTCCAGGCTTATTGTTTTACGACAGCGGAACTCAATTTCCGCGCGCTCGCACGATGCGGAGGAGAGACCCTCCGCACTGAGGTGAATGGACTGCATGCCACTACCATAACTGCTCGCCAGCAGGCAGGCAATTCGCCGCAGGGGATGTGTTATCCCCTTAATAAGAAGAAAAGAAAGCGGAGAAGTGAAAATATGGTGGATTGCTTCAGAGATAAGAAAAGGGAATGGTAAATACTCGGAGAAAAGGCGTGATAGCAGGAATTGATCCATTTTTCACGAACCCAACGAATGCCTCGAACAGGTCAAACAGAACAAAATTCTGCATTATCGAATTTAAATCATATAAAAAAAGGAGCCGAAGCTCCTTTTATCCTCGTTGCCATCGGCTCAGCGCTTGCAAATATCCACCAGCAGCTCTTCCATCCACTGATGGCCTTTATCGCGGCCAGCCGCTTCATGCCACGAGAGATAGCAGGTCCGGCTGTTAACCTTCAACGGCAAAGGTAATATTTGCAGGGCTAATTTATCGGCAAACTCATTGGCCAGCCAGCGCGGGGCAATCGCCACCATCTGGGTTTGCGATACCACGTTTAATACGCTGACCATCGCATTACCCTGATAGGCGATACGCGCCTGTTTATCGGCCGTGTCATACCACGGTAAACTGAATGAGGCATACCGATCGAGAGCCACCGTAGCATGCTCCTCACGATAAATATCCGCCTCCATCACCGGCCCGGAAATACGGGGGTGGTTGCGACTGGCCACCAAAACCATTTCGTCTTTGAATAACGGGACGCAGGCAAACTCAGGGCGACGGAACTCTTCATAACCGATCACAAATTCCGTTTCCTGATAACGTAACTGATGTTCCGTATTTTGATTCAGCGCGGATTTAAAGACCAAATGAATATTGGGTGCGATCTCCGCAACTTTATTAAAAATAACCGACGTCAGGATGTTATCCAGCGGGCTGCAGACGCACAGATGGAAAACGCGCTCACTGCTTAGCGGTTCAAAACCGGAGCCCGGCAATTCGTTTTGGACCAGCTGCAGAGCCTGGCGCACAGAACCAAAAAGCTGATAGGCCCGCGCCGTCGGCTGAATACCGCGGCCATAGCGCACAAACAGCTCATCATTAAACATCACTTTCAGACGTGAAACCGCGTTACTCACCGCGGGTTGAGACATGCCGAGCGTATGGGCGGCACGGGTGATATTCTGCTCTTGCATAACCGCATCAAAAACGGTGAGCAGATTGAGATCAACCATCCGTAGTTGAGGTTTAACGACTTCCTGTCCGGGGGCTGATTTATATTCTGGAGTGTCAATTAACATATCTAATTCCGCCGTCACGATGAATTCCCTTTACTAAACCGCTATAATTAGCGTCGAAAATATCATTTATCATGCAAATGACATTTGCAAAATAGCAAAGGAGATTTTTAGGAATATATCAAGGCTATGAGTGGCAGTGAAAAAGCGGGACTACCAGGAAAATGAACCGCTCAAACCATACCGGTTACTTAATGATGGTGAGTGTAACCATAATCCGTAAAAATAAAAACAACACTAATAGTTAACTGTAACTTAAGCAATAATAAAGTATTTTATTTTTAACCTCATAAAATTAACAACTGCTTATCATTGAAAAATAATCCGCTAATGGGCAAATACATTCATAAGGAAAATAAATATAATATTTTCATTCAGATAGCTTTTTTTGCCGCCTCGTTCATGGCACATCGTGAGCGATGCGTTGAATGCAAAGCACTTTTTCAAATGAAACAAATGAGGACGCGCCTCCCTTTGTCCAAAATAGGATCTTCGGCAAAACAGGGCTTACATCAGCACAATTTGCTAATTCATATCGTGAGCCAATAACGCTTTTTCCGTGCCAGGGGTTGACTTTAAAACGGCTATCCAGTAACTCTAAAAGCATAACGATTTCATCTGGAGTTTGACGCAATGATTCGCACCGCTCGTATCACCAGCCTACTACTACTAAACGCATGCCATTTGCGCGGTAGGCTGTTGGGCGACGTTCAGCGTTAAGTCATCTTCCAGCAAGACTATAAAACCCGCGCCTTGGCGCGGGTTTTTTTATGCTCGTCAACAAGGCGCCAGGACACAGACTAAGGATCCAAACCATGAGCCAGCAAGTCATTATTTTCGATACGACCTTACGTGATGGCGAACAAGCGTTACAGGCAAGCCTGAGTGTCAAAGAGAAGCTGCAGATCGCTCTGGCCCTTGAGCGTATGGGGGTCGACGTAATGGAAGTCGGTTTCCCGGTCTCTTCCCCGGGCGATTTTGAATCGGTGCAAAGCATCGCACGCACCATCAAAAACAGCCGTGTTTGCGCTCTGGCGCGCTGCGTTGAGAAAGATATCGATGTGGCAGCAGAATCCTTAAAGGTGGCTGAAGCTTTCCGCATCCATACCTTTATTGCGACCTCGCCGATGCATATCGCCACCAAACTGCGCAGCACGCTGGATGAAGTGATTGAGCGCGCGATCTATATGGTGAAGCGGGCGCGCAACTACACTGACGATGTCGAATTCTCCTGTGAAGACGCCGGCCGCACGCCGATTGCCGATCTGGCTCGCGTCGTGGAAGCGGCGATCAACGCTGGCGCCACCACCATTAATATCCCGGACACCGTCGGCTACACCATGCCGTTCGAATACGCCAACATTATCAGCGGCCTGTATGATCGCGTGCCGAATATCGACAAAGCGATTATTTCCGTCCACACCCATGATGACCTGGGCATCGCCGTCGGTAACGCCCTCGCCGCGGTCCACGCCGGTGCGCGCCAGGTAGAAGGCGCGATGAACGGTATCGGCGAACGCGCTGGCAACTGTGCGCTGGAAGAAGTGATCATGGCGATCAAAGTGCGCAAAGACATCATGAACGTGCACACCAACATTAATCATCATGAAATCTGGCGCACCAGCCAGACCGTCAGCCAGATCTGCAACATGCCGATCCCGGCCAACAAAGCCATCGTCGGCACCGGCGCCTTCGCCCACTCCTCCGGCATCCACCAGGACGGCGTACTGAAGAACCGCGAAAACTACGAAATCATGACTCCGGAATCCATCGGCCTGAACCAGGTACAGCTGAACCTGACTTCCCGCTCCGGTCGCGCGGCGGTGAAACACCGGATGGAAGAGATGGGTTACCAGGAGAGCGATTACAACCTGGATCATCTGTACGACGCGTTCCTGAAGCTGGCGGACAAAAAAGGCCAGGTCTTCGATTACGATCTGGAAGCGCTGGCGTTTATCAACAAGCAGCAGGAAGAGCCGGAGCATTTCCGCCTGGACTACTTCAGCGTCCAGTCTGGCTCCAGCGATATCGCCACTGCTTCAATCAAGCTGGTCTGCGGGGATGAAATCAAAACCGAAGCCGCTAATGGCAACGGTCCGGTCGACGCCATCTACCAGGCTATTAACCGCGTGACAAACTACAACATTGATTTAGTGAAGTATGGCTTAAGTGCGAAAGGCCACGGCAAAGACGCCCTGGGCCAGGTGGATATCGTCGTTGACTACAACGGCCGCCGTTTCCACGGTGTTGGTCTGGCCACAGATATCGTTGAGTCGTCAGCAAAAGCCATGGTTCACGTGCTGAACAACATCTGGCGCGCCGCCGAAGTCGAAAAAGAATTGCAACGCAAAGCTCAGAATAAAGAGAACAATAAGGAAACCGTGTAATGTCGAAGAATTACCATATTGCCGTTTTGCCGGGTGATGGCATTGGCCCGGAAGTGATGAACCAGGCGATGAAAGTACTGGAAGCCGTGCGCCAACGTTTTGCCATGCACATTACCACCAGCCAGTATGACGTCGGTGGGGCGGCTATTGACCGTCAGGGGACTCCCCTGCCGCAGGCGACCGTCGCCGGATGCGAACAGGCGGATGCGATCCTGTTCGGCTCCGTCGGTGGTCCGAAATGGGAACACCTGCCGCCCGCCGAGCAGCCAGAGCGCGGTGCGCTGCTGCCGCTGCGTAAGCACTTCAAACTGTTCAGCAACCTGCGTCCGGCCAAACTGTACCAGGGGCTGGAGGAGTTCTGCCCGCTGCGCGCCGACATCGCTGCCAACGGCTTCGACATTCTCTGCGTTCGCGAACTGACCGGCGGCATCTACTTCGGCCAGCCAAAAGGCCGCGAAGGCAGCGGTCAGCATGAGAAAGCCTTTGATACCGAGGTGTATCACCGCTTTGAAATCGAACGTATCGCGCGCATCGCTTTTGAATCCGCTCGTAAGCGTCGTCACAAAGTGACCTCCATCGATAAGGCCAACGTCCTGCAGTCGTCCATTCTGTGGCGCGAAATCGTCACCGAGATCGGCAAGGAGTATCCGGACGTTGAGCTGGCGCATATGTATATCGATAACGCCACCATGCAACTGATTAAAGATCCGTCCCAGTTCGACGTGCTGCTGTGCTCCAACCTGTTTGGCGACATCCTCTCCGACGAGTGCGCGATGATCACCGGCTCTATGGGCATGTTGCCGTCCGCCAGCCTCAACGAGCAAGGTTTTGGCCTGTATGAACCAGCGGGCGGCTCGGCGCCGGACATCGCGGGCAAAAATATCGCTAACCCGATCGCGCAGATCCTCTCTCTGGCCCTGCTGCTGCGCTACAGCCTCGACGCTGACGAAGCGGCGACCGCCATTGAGAGCGCCATCAACCGTGCCTTAGAGGAAGGGGTTCGTACCGGCGACCTGGCGCGCGGAACGGCGGCGGTCAGTACTGATGAAATGGGCGATATCATTGCCCGCTATGTCGCAGAAGGGGTGTAATCATGGCGAAGACGTTATACGAAAAATTATTTGATGCGCACGTAGTGTATGAGGCGCAGAACGAAACCCCGCTGCTGTACATCGACCGCCATCTGGTGCACGAAGTGACCTCCCCGCAGGCGTTTGACGGCCTGCGCGCGCATGGCCGCCAGGTGCGCCAGCCGGGTAAAACCTTCGCGACCATGGATCACAACGTCTCGACGCAGACCAAAGATATCAACGCGTCCGGCGAGATGGCCCGTATCCAGATGCAGGAGCTGATTAAGAACTGTAAAGAGTTTGGCGTTGAGCTGTATGACTTAAATCACCCATACCAGGGTATCGTCCACGTCATGGGCCCGGAGCAGGGCGTCACCCTGCCGGGGATGACCATTGTTTGCGGTGACTCCCATACCGCCACCCACGGCGCGTTCGGGGCGCTGGCGTTCGGTATCGGCACCTCCGAAGTGGAGCATGTGCTGGCGACCCAGACCCTGAAACAGGGCCGCGCGAAGACCATGAAAATCGACGTGCAAGGCAAAGCGGCGCCGGGTATTACCGCTAAAGATATCGTGCTGGCCATCATTGGTAAAACCGGTAGCGCCGGCGGCACCGGCCATGTGGTTGAGTTCTGCGGCGAAGCGATCCGCGATCTGAGCATGGAAGGGCGTATGACCCTGTGCAACATGGCGATCGAGATGGGCGCCAAAGCGGGCCTGGTCGCGCCGGACGAAACCACCTTCAATTACGTACGCGGCCGTCTGCATGCGCCGAAAGGCAAAGATTTTGACGATGCCGTCGCGTACTGGAAAACCCTGAAAACCGACGATGGCGCGACGTTTGATACCGTGGTGACGCTGCAGGCGGCGGAGATTGCCCCGCAGGTGACCTGGGGCACCAACCCGGGCCAGGTGATCTCAGTGACGGATAATATCCCCGATCCGGCGTCATTCAGCGATCCAGTGGAACGCGCCAGCGCCGAAAAAGCGCTGGCCTACATGGGCCTGAAATCCGGGATCCCGCTGACGGATGTGGCTATCGATAAAGTGTTTATCGGCTCCTGCACCAACTCGCGAATCGAAGATTTACGCGCCGCGGCGGAAATCGCTAAAGGGCGTAAAGTGGCGCCGGGTGTCCAGGCGCTGGTGGTGCCGGGTTCCGGTCCGGTGAAAGCGCAGGCGGAAGCGGAAGGCCTGGATAAGATCTTCATCGAAGCCGGCTTTGAGTGGCGCTTACCGGGTTGCTCGATGTGTCTGGCAATGAACAATGACCGCCTGAATCCGGGCGAGCGCTGTGCCTCCACCAGCAACCGTAATTTTGAAGGCCGTCAGGGCCGCGGCGGACGCACGCACCTGGTGAGCCCGGCAATGGCCGCAGCGGCAGCTGTTACCGGTCATTTCGCCGATATCCGTAATCTGAAGTAAGGAGACCATCATGGCAGAGAAATTTACCCAACATACCGGCCTGGTGGTTCCGCTGGATGCTGCAAACGTCGATACCGACGCGATTATTCCCAAGCAGTTTTTGCAGAAAGTGACTCGCACCGGCTTCGGCGCCCACCTGTTTAACGACTGGCGCTTTCTCGACGATAAAGGCCAGCAGCCGAACCCGGATTTTGTGCTGAATTTCCCGCAATACAAAGGGGCGTCAATCCTGCTGGCACGTGAAAACTTCGGCTGCGGCTCCTCGCGCGAGCACGCGCCGTGGGCGTTGACCGATTACGGCTTTAAGGTCGTGATTGCGCCAAGCTTTGCCGATATCTTTTACGGCAACAGCTTCAATAACCAGCTGCTGCCGGTGACCCTGAGCGACGAGCAGGTCGACGAGCTGTTCAAGCTGGTGCAGGCCAACCCGGGCATGACGTTTGAAGTGGATCTGGAAGCGCAGGTGGTTAAAGCTGGGGATAAAACCTACAGCTTTAAGATCGACGACTTCCGCCGCCACTGTATGCTCAACGGCCTGGATAGCATCGGCCTGACGCTGCAGCACGGAGAGGCGATTTCCGACTATGAACGCAAGCTGCCGGCGTTTATGAATTAACCTTCGGGCCCGGTCATTTGACCGGGCTTTTTAATTTTATCGCGGCGGAAATTGCGATCTCACGCACAAAAACCAATATTGATTCGCTGATTGTCAGGCCTTGACCCCACCCTGCCCCACACCATAAAGAAGAATCATTCCGCTTTCCTTCTCTTCCTCTTCGTTGTTTATGTATTATCCCTTCACTGCAAGTAAAAATAAGGCACGAGTGTTTAATATAAAAATATAAGAATGTGAAAGAAGCGTTAATCTCATAGAGAACCCCTATAGCTCAGAACAAAAAAAAACATTATTTTTCGATTTTTCCCCTCGCTATCTTTGCCCACAGAGAAATATTAACTAAGGACACGCCCGGGCCCCCGCATATCGGCCTCCCGGCCTCCTGTGGAGAGAAGAGATGAGCCACTATCCGCACCTTTTCAGTCCGTTGACCATCAACGGCATGACGCTAAAAAACCGCATTATCATGCCCCCTATGGGCACCAATATGGCCACGCTCAACGGCGAGGTGTCGCAGGAACAGCTGGAATACTATGAACTGCGGGCCAAAGGCGGCACCGGACTTATCACCATCGAAAACATCTGTATTGATTTTCCCTTTGCTTCCAACGGCACCACGCAGTTACGCATCGATAACGATCAATATATTCCGCGGCTGTTTAAATTAACCGAGACCCTGCATAAACATGGCGCCTGCGTATCCATTCAGTTAAATCATGCTGGCGCTTCGGCGTACGCCTACCGCCTTGACGGTCAGACGCCACTCTCTTCCTCCACGACGCCCTCGAAAAAGCACGGAAATATTCCACGCCCAATGACGCATGAGGAAATTTATCATGCCGTTGAAAAGTTTGGTGATGCCGCGGAGCGCGTTCGTCGTGCGGGTTTTGACAGCGTCGAAATTCATGCCGGTCATTCCTATTTAATTAGCCAGTTTTTATCGCCGTTATTTAACAAACGCACCGATGAATTTGGCGGCACCGTCGAAAATCGCACCCGGATATTAAGTCTGATTATCGATAAAGTGCGCGCCTGCGTGGGGCCGCGTTTTCCGGTCAGCCTGCGCATCAGCGCCGACGACTTCCTCAAGGGGGGCAATACCCTCGAAGATTCCCTGCGCATCCTTGAACTCTGCCAGGATAAGGTCGATATCATCAACGTCTCTGCGGCGCAGAATGACAACCTGAATCTGCAAATCGACCAGATGTCGCTGGAGGATGGCTGGAAGCGCTACCTCTCCCGCGCGGTGCGCGATAAATTCCATAAGCCCACGGTCATCGCCGGCAATATTCGCTCACCACAGGTGGCCGAGGATATTCTCGCCAGCGGCGATGCCGACCTTATTGCCATTGGCCGCGGCCTGATTGCCGAGCCGGAGTGGGTGCAGAAGGTGCAAGGCGGTAAAGAGCGCCTGATGCGCAAATGCATCTCCTGCAATATCGGTTGCGCTGACCATCGTATCGCCCGCTCGCGCCCGCTGCGCTGTTCGATTAACCCGGACATCATCCACGGCGATGCCTACAAAATGCGCCGCGTCAGTCGCGAAACGAACGTGGTGGTCATCGGCGCTGGCACCGCCGGGATGGAAGCCGCCTGCACGGCGGCGGAAGTCGGTTGCCATACCTGGCTGCTGGAGGCGAAAAACCACGTCGGCGGCCTCGCCAGCGAAATCTCCCGCCTGCCGGAGAAAAAACGCATCGCTGATTTCCCGCAGTTTATGAAAAATCGCATCGCCTCGCTGGACAACCTGATGCTGCAGGTCGGCAAATGTGCCGACGTGGCCTCAGTTTCCGCCCTACATCCGCATCTGATTGTCAACGCCACCGGCTCAACGCCGCTGCTGCCGCCCATTGAGGGCTTGCGGGAAAACATTGATACCGCGGACGGCAAAGTCTTTTCCATTACCGGCATGATCGACAACCTGGCGAAATTTACCGATATCGAGGGTAAACGTATCGCCGTCGTCGGCGCAGGCGCCGTTGGCCTCGACGTTATCGAATACTTTACGGCGCGCGGCGCGCAGGCGGTATTAATCGAAATGCAGGACGCCGCCGGTCGCGACCTCGACATCATTACCAAAAATGCCATGTTGACCATGCTCGACGAGCACCAGGTCGAACAGCACATGAATACCCAACTGATGGCAGTCGCTGCCGACCATTTCCGGGTGAAAAATACACAGCAAACCTTCGATATCCCCTTTGACTACGGCTTTGTCTGCCTGGGGATGCGCGCCAACCGGACGGGTCTCGACGAGATCGAGCGCTGGGCCAATGCCAATAACGTCAAAATCATGAATATCGGCGACAGCCTGATGGCGCGGCGCATTATCGACGGCATCCGCGAAGGCCGCAACGTGCTGGATACCCTGGAAGACATGGGTGCGCTGGGCAGTCGCGAAGCACAACGAATTCCCTTTCTAACTTATTGAGGATTTTTGTCATGGCAGAACGTATTACTGGACACACTGAGCTGATTGGCCTGATCGCCACCCCGATTCGCCACAGCATGTCACCCACCATGCATAACGAGGCTTTCGCCCATCTCGGGCTGGACTATGTTTATCTGGCTTTTGAAGTCGGTAATCAGGAGCTGAAGGACGTTGTGCAGGGCTTTCGGGCAATGAAGCTGCGCGGCTTTAATGTCTCTATGCCGAACAAAACCGAAATTTGCCAGTATCTCGATAAGCTGTCGCCGGCGGCGCAGCTGGTCGGGGCGGTCAACACCGTGGTCAACGACGATGGCGTACTGACCGGGCATATCACCGACGGCACCGGCTATATGCGCGCCCTTAGCGAAGCGGGTATCGATATCATCGGCAAGAAGATGACCGTCCTCGGCGCCGGCGGCGCGGCGACCGCCCTCTGCGTCCAGGCGGCTCTGGATGGCGTGAAGGCGATCTCCATCTTTAACCGCCGCGATAAATTCTTCGCCAACGCCGAAGAGACGGTAGCTAAGATCCGCAACAACACCAACTGCGAGATCCATCTGTTCGATCTCGACGATCATGACAAGCTGCGCGCCGAAATCGACAGCAGCGTGATCCTGACCAATGCCACCGGCGTTGGCATGAAGCCGTTCGAAGGCCAAATGTTGCTGCCGAACGACAGCTTCCTGCGCCCGGATCTGATCGTCTCTGACGTCGTCTACAACCCGCGTAAAACTCACCTGCTGGAAGTGGCGGAGAAAAAAGGCTGCCGCACCCTGAACGGTCTGGGGATGATGCTGTGGCAAGGCGCGCGCGCGTTCGAAATCTGGACGGGTAAACAGATGCCGGTTGATTACATCAAGAGCATTCTGTTCTAAGAGGCGAATGATGAAAAATAAATACATCCCTACTGCGGCAGGGCTGTATCTCAACTACCTGATTCACGGCATGGGGGTGCTCTTAATCACCCTCAACATGGCCCATCTTCAGGAACAGTGGGGAACAGACGCTGCTGGCGTATCCATCGTTATCTCCTCGTTAGGTATCGGCAAGCTGGCGACCATTGTGACCGGCTTTTTGTCGGATCGCTTTGGCCGTAAGCCTTTTATTTATCTGGGGATCCTCAGCTATCTGATCTTCTTCGTCGGCATCCTGCTGACTAAAAATATCTATCTGGCCTACGTCTTCGGCATTATGGCGGGCCTGGCGAATAGCTTCCTCGACTCCGGAACCTATCCGGCGCTAATGGAGTCTTTCCCGCACTCCGCCAGCCGGGCCAACGTGCTGATCAAAGCCTTCGTTTCCGCCGGACAGTTCCTGCTGCCATTCATTATCAGCTTCCTGATCTGGGCGAATCTGTGGTTCGGCTGGTCGTTCGTCATTGCGGCGGGACTGTTTGTCCTGAGCGGCATCTACCTGCTCAAAATGCCATTCCCGGATAGCCAGTCGGCGAAAAAAGAGGAGGCCCCTACGGCGCAGGCGGAAGCAACTGCCCGGCCGCAGGCTAATAAGCTGGATATGGTGATCTTCACCCTGTACGGCTACATTGGCATGGCAACCTTCTATCTGGTCAGCCAGTGGCTGGCGCAGTACGGTCAATTCGTGGTCGGCCTGCCCTACGCCTCGGCGATTAAACTGCTTAGCATCTATACCGTCGGTTCGCTGGTCTGCGTCTTCGTGACCGCCGCCTTCGTCAAAGAGGTGTTCAGCTCAGCCATCGCCATGATCATCTATACTGGCCTGTCGATGATTTCGCTGCTGCTGGTGTGCCTGTTCCCGACGCCGATGATGGTCACCGGCTTCGCCTTTATCATCGGCTTTGCCGCCGCCGGCGGGGTACTGCAGTTGGGAGCAACAATCATGGCAATGAGTTTCCCGAACGGAAAAGGCAAAGCAACCGGGATCTTCTACACCGCCGGCAGTATCGCCAGCTTCACGATCCCGCTGATCACCGCAAAGCTTTCGCAGATCAGTATTGCCAGCATTATGTGGTTTGATTTTGCAATCGCCGTGATCGGCTTTGTGATCGCCCTGTACATCGGCTATCGTCAACTGCAGGCTCGGGCGGCGCAAAAAGTGTCCCGCACCGCAGTCACCGCCTGAGGTTCAACGCGAACAATAATGGATACCTACATGACAAATGCAGTAACCGTAAAGAACATCACCTTTCAGGAAGGGGAAACCCTCATTTGTGTACCGCTGATCGGCAAAACCCTCGATGAGATACTGGGTAACGCCCATGGTCTGGTCGATGCCGGCGCCGATATTATCGAATGGCGCGTTGACCACTTTACCCAGGTCAGAGACATGACCCAGGTGATGGCCGCGCTGGCGGAAATCCGTGGCGCGCTGAAAGCGCTCCCGCTGCTGTTCACCTTCCGCAGCAAGAAAGAAGGTGGCGAAACCGAGATCAGCGACGAAGCGTACTTCGCGCTCAATCGCGAAGCCGCGCGCAGCGGACTGGTTGATGTTATCGATATCGAGCTATTCAATGATGAAGCGCAGATCCGCGCGCTGGTTGACGATGCGCATGCCGCGGGCGTCAAGGTGATCATGAGTAACCATGATTTCCACAAGACTCCCGCTCAGGAAGATATTATCTATCGCCTGCGCCGCATGCAGGATCTGGGCGCCGACCTGCCGAAGATCGCGGTGATGCCGCAGTCGCCGCAGGACGTTCTGACCTTGCTTGCCGCTACGCTGACCATGAAAGAAAAATATGCCACTCGCCCGCTGATTACCATGTCGATGGGCAAATCCGGTGGCGTTAGCCGGGTTACCGGGCGCTTATTCGGCTCGGCGATGACCTTCGGTACCGTAGGACAGGCTTCTGCGCCAGGACAGATCGCCATCGCCAAACTACGTGAAGTGATGGATATTCTCTCCTGATGCCCGAATGGCCCGGAGGCGATCTCCGGGCCATCCACTAACAGAGATTCTGGCTGTCGTGGATAACCACATTTTTAAATGACTGTAGCGCCGGGGAAAGTAACCGATCTTTCATTGTCGCCAGATAGATATAGCGTGGGGGGATGGTGTTTTTAATCTTCAGGATGTGAACGTTGTAATAGGAGAGCGCGGAGATCCGCGGCATAATCGCGATCCCATAGTCAATACTGACCAGCCCGGCCATCGCGGTATCCTCATCCACGTAGCAGGCGATCTCCGGCACCAGCTTTTGCTGCATAAACACATTATCGATAAACGGACGTAAACCGCTATTCTCTGAAAAATAGATATAGGGATAATGAATCGTCTCTACCAGATCGACCTCATGTTCATACAGGCGGGCCAACGGATGATCCTTCGCCGTGACCACCACCAGCTCCTGCTGAATAACAGGAATAAAATCGATATCCGGCTCATCCGCAATATAAGAGCAAATCGCCAGATCGACTTTGCCAGCTTTCAGCTCCTGCAATAGGGTCAGCGATGTCCCCTGAGTAAAAGAAAAAGTAACGTTGTGACATTCAGGTGAAAGAGAATATTGATTAATTAACTGCGGAACAACATATTCGCCCATCGTGTAAATAAAGGCGATGCGAATATTCTCTTTATTCTCGGCGCCATTTTTTTGTAATGTCATCCGGCCATTCTCCAGCGAGGCCAGCGCATCTTCGACATACGGCAAAAAACGCTTGCCGTTTTGCGTAATTTTAACGTTCCGTCCCTGTCTGGCGAACAGCGCGACCCCTAACTCCTTCTCCAGCTCCGATATCGCATGGCTTAGCGAGGGCTGGGTGATGCACAGACTGGAGGCGGCTTCGGTGTAATGTTCGGTTTCAGACAGACGTTTAAAATAATAAAGTTGCTTTAGGTTCATTATTTTTGCCCGTATAATATAAGAATAAATGCACTGACGCTAATATACCATGCAAGCCACCAATAATGTGCGGGAGCGGGTAAATATCGGCGTTACATCAAATATTCTTTTGTGAAGCGTATGAATGTGCAACAAAGCGTTGCCATTCATAGATACTATCTATAGTTCCTGGAGATGTTTTTGCATGTGCGAATATATGCAAAAATATTTTAAACTTTAAAGGAACTCGCTATGAGTATGTCAAACTCTCAGGAAGTCCTCACTTCCTCATCGGGGACGAAAAAAAGAAGCCGCGTTCGGATAGTTATTTTACTGCTGTTGTCCGTCGGAACGATGATCAATTATCTCGATCGCACCATCCTGGGTATTGTCGCCCCACAATTAACCCAGGAAATTCATATCGATCCAGCGATGATGGGCATCATTTTCTCCGCCTTTGCCTGGACCTATGCGCTGGCGCAGATCCCTGGCGGGGTATTTTTAGACCGTTTTGGTAACAAGCTCACCTATGCCCTGTCTATTTTCTTCTGGTCGCTGTTTACTCTGCTGCAAAGTTTTACCCTCGGGCTGAAAACCCTGCTCCTCCTGCGCCTGGGGCTTGGCGTCAGCGAAGCGCCCTGCTTTCCGGCCAACAGCCGCATCGTCAGCACCTGGTTTCCCCAGCATGAGCGCGCGCGGGCGACGGCAACATATACAGTTGGCGAATATATAGGGCTGGCCGCTTTCTCGCCGCTGTTATTTTTAATCCTCGAACACCATGGCTGGAGAACGCTGTTTTTTCTCACCGGCGGATTAGGTATTTTATTTACGTTGGTGTGGTGGCGTTTTTATCACGAACCGCATGAATCACGCACGGCTAATAAAGCAGAATTGGATTACATCGGCGCAAACAACATTAACAATAAAATCCAGAACGTTCCATTTAACTGGCGTGACGCCAGGCGTCTGCTGGGCTGTCGTCAGATCGTAGGCGCCAGTCTGGGCCAGTTCGCCGGGAACACCACGCTGGTGTTTTTCCTGACGTGGTTTCCCAGCTATCTTGCCAACGAGCGCCATCTTCCCTGGCTTCACGTCGGATTTTTCGCCACCTGGCCCTTCCTCGCCGCCGCGATCGGCATCCTCTTCGGCGGCTGGATCTCGGACCGGTTGCTGAAGCGAACCGGCTCCGTCAACATCAGTCGAAAGTTACCAATAATTTCCGGTTTACTACTGTCCAGCTGTATTATTGCGGCGAACTGGGTAAGCGCTAACAGCACCGTTATCATTATTATGTCGGTGGCATTTTTTGGCCAGGGGATGGTCGGTCTGGGCTGGACCTTAATTTCTGATATTGCCCCGGAAAATATGGCAGGCCTCACCGGCGGCATATTTAATTTTTGCGCCAATATGGCATCTATTATTGCGCCACTGATAATTGGTGTGGTTATCTCCGCAACGGGTAATTTCTTTTACGCGCTGATCTACGTCGGCCTGACGGCGCTGATCGGCGTGATTGCCTACATTTTTATCATCGGCGATATCAAGCGTATCGTCCTGGAGTAGTCAGCTTGCCCCGGCGACGCGGCTCGCCGGGGCAAGGCAGATTGTCAGATATCCTTCACCCTGCTGGTCAAAAACAGTGTCACCAGCGAAATCGCGGCGATTGTCCAGTAGACGCTGGCGTGGCCATAACTTTGCGACAGCGCCCCCTGCATCACGCCGGCGAGGATCACGCCGGTGGAAATACTGTTGGTGAACAGGGTGGTCGCCGCCCCCGCCCGGCCCGGCATTAAATCCTGGAACCACAGCATACCGATCCCGGCGATAATACCGATAAAGACCGCGTTAAATAGCTGCAGGGCCAGCAGCGCCGTACGGCCATGAAACAGAATCAACCCGGCATAAAACAGCACACCGGCCGCGACCGCCGCCACCATCATTTTACGTTTACCAAAGCGCTTCACGTAGTAGCCGGCGAGGATCATCGCCGGTATTTCCAGTCCGGCGGCGGTGCCCATCAGGATCCCGGCAAGGCTGTCGGGAAGACCGAGATCGTTACTGATCCACAGCGGCATATCAATGATATACATCGTGTTGCAGGTCCACATCAGCGTGGAGGCGATAAACAGCATGCGCACGTTCTTATCCTGCCAGCCGCCGGCCTGCACCAGCGCCGCCGCCTCTTCCGAAGGCTGCTCCACCCGCGGGACCGAGGGCAGTTTAATGGCAATCAGCGCCAGGCTAATGACAAAGATGCCCGCCGCAATGGAAAACATGGTGGTAAAGCCATAATTGAGGGCCAGCATAAAGGCCAGAGGCGGGCCAATCACCCACGCCAGCGACAGCTGGGCGCGCATGATCGAGCTGAACATCACCACTTCCCGCGCCGAGCTGTCGGCATACTCCCGGGCCAGGGCGAAGAGCTGCGGCATGGCGGCATTGGCGATGGACGCCAGCATCACCCCGCAGGTAATTAACGTCAGGTAGTGACGGTTGAAGGCAAACAGCAGCGCATTGCCCACCGCCATCAGGCAGCAGAGCATAATTAACCGCCGCCGATCGCCGCGGCTATCAGAGCGCTTAGCCAACGCCAGACTCACCAGGATCCCGGCAATGGCATTTACCGTGTAGAACAGGCCCACCCAGAACGGCTGCGCCCCTACTTCGCGGCTGAGAAACAAACTCAACGTCGGCGCCTGCAACGCGCCCGCCACGCCCATCATAAAAGCAACCAGCATAAAGGCGGCATACACGCCGTTTAGCCGTCGTCCCATCGTCATCAACCACAGCATGGAATGTCCTTAACACACGCGAAGTAAACGAAAAAAGCCAGCAGAGGATTTCTGCTGGCGGGTGATTCTATACTCTATGGGTTCCATGTTGCAGGACAAAACGGTTAACCGTTTTGCACAGCGCTTGTGCTGGCCCTGAAAGGGTGAGCGTGGCCAGAACGTCAGACCCTGAGCGCATCGACAGCGAAACGAGCGGTCGCGGCCAACGCCCCTGCAGCGTGAAAAACGACGAGTATAACACCAATACTCAGTCACACATGATGTCTGCAAGTCAATGATCAGAGGCCTTTGACGTCACTCCCCACTGCATCAGTTCTCCCAGGATTTCCTGTTGTCGTCCTGCCATCAGGCGGGCCAGCCAGGACGCATCCTGCGTCGCAGAAAAATAGCGCTGGTAGAACGATTTTGCGGTAGACCTCATCATATTCACCTCCTCGCTTCATCGGGATTCATTATTGGCTTAATATGGGGAGTAATAAATTGCTGAGTTTTGCGCAGGAGTTCCCCTTTTATGTCTTCCAGCCGTCTGCAACAACAGTTCATCCGCTTATGGCAGTGCTGCGACGGCAAGTCGCAGGAGACCACCCTCAACGAGCTGGCGGAAATGCTGAGCTGCTCGCGTCGCCATATGCGCACCCTGCTCAATATGATGGAGTCCCGCGGCTGGCTGGCCTGGGAGGCGGAGGCAGGCCGCGGCAAGCGTTCGCGGCTAACCTTTCTCTATACCGGCCTCGCCCTGCAGCAGCAGCGTGCCGAAGATCTCCTCGAGCAGGATCGCATCGATCAGCTGGTGCAGCTGGTCGGCGATAAGGCCGCCGTCCGCCAGATGCTGATCTCTCATCTTGGCCGCAGCTTTCGCCAGGGACGCCATATCCTGCGCGTGCTCTACTACCGTCCGATGAAGAATTTACTGCCCGGCAGTGCGCTGCGGCGTTCGGAAACGCATATTGCCCGGCAAATTTTCAGCGCCCTGACGCGGGTAAATGAGGAAAATGGGGAACTGGAAGCCGATATTGCCCACCATTGGCAGCAGCTGACCCCCACCCACTGGCGCTTTTTCCTCCGCCCGGGCATCCATTTTCACCACGGCCGTGAGCTGGAGATGGCGGATGTGATCGCCTCTCTGCAGCGCAGCAATGCCCTGCCGCTCTATTCACATATCGAACGCATCGAATCGCCCACCGCCTGGACCCTGGATATTCATCTGCGCCAGCCCGACCGCTGGCTGCCCTGGCTGCTGGGTCAGGTGCCGGCGATGGTGCTGCCGCAGGAGTGGCAGACCATGAACCACTTTTCCTCCATGCCGGTCGGCACCGGCCCTTATGCCGTGGTGCGTAACAATCAGAACCAGCTCAAGATCCATGCCTTTGAAGACTATTTTGGCTACCGGGCGCTGATCGATGAGGTGAACGTCTGGGTGCTGCCGGAAATTAGTGAAGAGCCCAATGGCGGCCTGACGCTGCAGGGCAATACCGAAAGCGAAAAAGCGGTGGAGAGTCGCCTGGAAGAGGGCTGCTATTACCTGCTGTTCGACTCGCGAAGCCCGCTGGGGGCCAACGACGCGGTGCGTCGCTGGTTAAGCTATCTGTTTCAGCCCGCCAACCTGCTCTACCATGCGGGCGAACACTACCAGGGCAACTGGTTTCCCGCCTACGGCCTGCTGCCGCGCTGGCATCACGCCAGCAACCACGCCTGCGAGAAGCCGGCGGGGCTGGAGACCGTCACCCTCACCTATTACCGCGATCACGTCGAACATCGGGTGATCGGCGGGATTATGCGCGACCTGCTGGCAGCGCATCAGGTAAAACTGGAGATCCAGGAGCTGGAGTACGATGCCTGGCATCGCGGCGAGGTGGTCAGCGATATCTGGCTCAACAGCGTTAACTTCACTTTACCGATCGAATTCTCACTCTTCGCCTATCTGTACGAAGTCCCGCTCATTCAGCGCTGCATCCCCATTGACTGGCAGGCAGACGCCTGCCGCTGGCGCGCGGGAGAGTTTAATCCGGCCACCTGGAGCCAGCGGCTGCTGGCCGGGCAACATATCGTGCCGCTGATCCACCACTGGCTGATGATTCAGGGGCAGCGCAGTATGCGCGGCGTACGGATGAACACCCTCGGCTGGTTCGACTTTAAATCCGCGTGGTTTGCGCCGCCGGAGCCGTAAGCGCTTTCCGTCATCTGACAAAATCATTACACTAAGGCCGTTCTCAACGGGGTGCTAATAAACATACGCAATATCATTCAAGTTGCATCAAGGCAGCAAGCGGGTGAATCCCCTGGAGCATAGATAACTATGTGACAGGGGTGAACGCGCGAAGCTAACGCAGATGCGGCTTGAAGGATGAAGCGTATGGGCTGAGAAAATACCCGTCGAACCTGATCCGGATAACGCCGGCGAAGGGATTTGAGGCTCACTCAAAATCCTTTGCCACCCCTTTTTTCTGAGGTGCAAAGTGTTGAAAAAATTACTCCCGCTGCTGGCGCTGGTCGCCATGCCCGCTCTGGCTAAGCCTGTCCTCACCGTCTATACCTATGACTCCTTCTCTGCCGACTGGGGCCCCGGCCCGGCGGTCAAAAAAGCCTTTGAAGCGGACTGCGGCTGCGAACTGAAGTTCGTCGCCCTGGAAGATGGCGTTTCGCTACTGAATCGCCTGCGCATGGAAGGCAAGAACAGCAAGGCCGACATCGTGCTTGGCCTGGATAACAACCTGCTGGAAGCCGCGGCGCAGAGTAAACTGTTCGCCAAAAGCCACGTACCTGCCAGCGCGGTCAGCGTGCCAGGCGGATGGGATAATGACACCTTTGTCCCCTACGATTACGGCTATTTCGCCTTCGTCTATGACAAAAATAAACTGGCTAACCCGCCGAAAAGCCTGAAAGAGCTGGTTGAGAGCCCGCAGAAATGGCGCGTCATCTACGAAGATCCCCGCACCAGTACCCCGGGGCTGGGCCTGCTGCTGTGGATGCAAAAGGTCTATGGCGATAAAGCGCCCGAGGCCTGGCAGAAGCTGGCGGCGAAAACGGTCACCGTCACCAAGGGCTGGAGTGAAGCCTACGGTCTGTTCCTGAAAGGGGAAAGCGACCTGGTCTTAAGCTACACCACCTCGCCGGCTTACCACATTATTGAAGAGAAGAAAGACAACTATGCGGCGGCGAGCTTCGCCGAAGGCCATTATCTGCAGGTCGAAGTTGCCGCGCGTACCGCCGCCAGCAAGCAGCCGGAACTGGCGGAGAAGTTCCTCAAATTTATGGTCTCGCCTGGCTTCCAGAACGCCATCCCCACCGGGAACTGGATGTATCCGGTGACTCAGGTCGCGCTGCCGGCCGGGTTTGATACCCTGGTGAAGCCGCAGACCACCCTGGCGTTTACCCCGCAGCAGGTCGCCAGCGAGCGTCAGACCTGGATTAGCGCATGGCAACGCGCCGTCAGCCGCTAAACCTTCGCGGGCTATTGCCGGGCCTTTTTGCCGCCACCCTGCTCTGCGCCGTCGCGCTGGCGGCGTTTCTGGCGCTGTGGTTTAGCGCCCCCGGCGCGGGCTGGCAATCGGTCTTCAGCGATAGCTACCTGTGGCACGTGGTGCGCTTCTCCTTCTGGCAGGCGTCGCTGTCAGCGCTGTTCTCGGTGGTGCCGGCCATCTTTCTCGCCCGCGCCCTTTACCGGCGTCGCTTCCCGGGCCGCACACTGCTGCTGCGCCTGTGCGCGATGACCCTAATCCTGCCGGTGCTGGTGGCGGTGTTCGGCATCCTCAGCGTCTATGGCCGCCAGGGGTGGATCGCCGCGCTGTTCCACGCGCTCGGCTGGCAGTGGGATTTCTCGCCCTACGGTCTGCAGGGCATCCTGCTGGCGCACGTCTTTTTCAATATGCCGATGGCCACCCGCCTGCTGCTGCAGGCGCTGGAGAGTATCCCTGGTGAACAGCGGCAAATTGCCGCCCAGCTTGGCATGCGCGGTTATGCCTTCTTCCGCCTCGTCGAATGGCCGTGGATGCGCCGGCACATTCCCGCCGTCGCTGCGCTGATTTTTATGCTCTGCTTCGCCAGCTTCGCCACCGTGCTGTCGCTGGGCGGCGGCCCGAAGGCCACCACAATTGAGCTGGCTATCTACCAGGCGCTGAGCTTTGACTACGATCCGGCGCGCGCGGCAATGCTGGCGTTGATCCAGATGCTTTGCTGCCTGGGGCTGGTGCTGCTCAGCCAGCGCCTCAGTAAAGCGGTGGCTATCGGCGTCAGCCATGTCCGCGGCTGGCGCGACCCTGACGATCGTCTGCACAGCCGCCTGAGCGACGGACTCTTGATCGGCGCCGCCCTGCTGCTGCTGCTCCCGCCGCTGCTGGCGGTCATCGTCGACGGGATCAACCGCAACATGCTGAACGTGCTGGCGCAGCCGGCGCTCTGGCAGGCATTGAGTACCTCTCTGCGCATCGCCATCGCCGCCGGGCTGTTGAGCGTAACCCTGACGATGATGCTGCTGTGGAGCAGCCGGGAGCTGCGCGCCCGCCAGCGGCCGCTGGCCGGGCAGGCGATGGAGCTGAGCGGCATGTTAATCCTTGCCATGCCGGGGATTGTGCTGGCCACTGGCTTTTTTCTGCTGCTCAGTAACAGCGTCGGACTGCCGGAGTCCGCCGACGGCATCGTCATCTTCACCAATGCCCTGATGGCGATCCCCTACGCGCTTAAAGTGCTGGAAAACCCGATGCGCGACGTGACCGCTCGCTACAGTATGCTGTGCCAGTCGCTGGGTATTGAAGGCTTCACGCGGCTGCGGGTGGTTGAGCTTCGCGCCCTCCGGCGCCCGCTGGCCCAGGCGCTCGCCTTTGCCTGCGTGCTGTC
Source organism: Klebsiella sp. PK18 (assembly GCF_057784655.1). Lineage (NCBI taxonomy): Bacteria > Pseudomonadati > Pseudomonadota > Gammaproteobacteria > Enterobacterales > Enterobacteriaceae > Klebsiella > Klebsiella sp. PK18. Next base: position 4,744,288 of record NZ_CM173493.1, read on the forward strand.
GATTGGTGACTTCGGCGTGGTGGCCCTGTTCGGCAACGAGGCGTTCCGCACCCTGCCTTTCTATCTCTACCAGCAGATAGGCGCCTACCGCAGCCAGGACGGCGCCGTCACCGCCCTGCTCCTGCTGCTGCTCTGTTTCTTATTATTTACGCTGATTGAAAAACTTCCGGGGCGTGATGCTAAAACTCAATGATGTGACCTGGCTGTACCAGCATCTGCCGATGCGTTTTACCCTTGACGTCGCGCGCGGCGAGCGCATCGCGGTGCTCGGCCCCAGCGGCGCCGGAAAGAGCACCCTGCTGAATCTGATCGCCGGTTTTCTACCGCCCGCCAGCGGCAGCCTGCGGATCAATGGCGAGGCGCATAACGCGACGCCGCCGGCGCAGCGTCCGGTCTCGATGCTGTTCCAGGAGAATAACCTGTTTAACCATCTCACGGTTCGGCAGAATATCAGCCTCGGGATCCACCCGGGCCTGAAACTGAGCCGCGAGCAGCAGGCGCAGGTGGCGGCAATGGCCGGACAGATGGGAATTGATGCGCTGCTGGAACGCCTGCCGGGCGAGCTTTCCGGCGGTCAGCGGCAGCGCGCGGCGCTGGCCCGCTGTCTGGTGCGCCAGCAGCCGGTGCTGTTACTGGATGAACCCTTCTCAGCGCTTGACCCGGCGCTGCGTCAGGAAATGCTGTCCCTGGTCGCCGATGTCTGCGAGCAGCAGCAGCTCACTCTGCTGATGGTCTCCCACAGCGTGGAAGATGCCGCGCGCATCGCGCCGCGCTCGATAGTGGTCGCCGAAGGGCGGATTGTCTGGGATGGCGCCACCGCCGAGCTGTTAAGCGGCAACAGCAGCGCCTCACATCTGATGGGCATCAGCGCGCAATAACCTTGTGCAGGATCGCCAGATAGACCGGCATCAGCGGATGGCGGCAGACCAGAGTCAGCGCCGTCGCGGCGACCACCACCATCAGCGGTGACAGCCACAGTAGTCGGCCGCGCGGCAGCCAGCGGGTCAGGCGATCGCCTGAGGTTTTCGCGCTCCGCCACAGCCGCCAGCACAGCCACCCTGCCAGCCAGGCCAGCAGCGCCGCCCCCAACAGCAGCCATTTAAAGCTGGCGCTGTTTTCATCGGCCGGAATATCAATCGCCGCCCCGGCGAGAATGCCGGGCAGGAAATAGAGCGGCGGCCAGAGCAGGCAGCCGATAATATTCGGTAGCACAAACTTCGCCACCGGCAGATCGAGCATCCCGGCGACCATCGGCACCAGCGGTCGCGTCGGCCCAACAAAGCGGCCGATCAGAATGGTGATCATGCTGTGCTGATGCAACGCATGCTCGGTCTTCTCCAACAGGGCACGGTTTTTCTTCATAAACGACCAGCGGTGCAGCGGCTTTTTAAAGCGCCAGCCGAGCCAGAATGAGATCCAGTCGCCCAGCAGACAGCCGACAATCCCCGCCAGCCACGCCTGCCAGAAGTTAACCTCACCGCTGCCGATAAGCGCCCCAAGGCCGGCCATCATCACCGTTCCGGGTAAGATAAGCCCCACCAGCGCCAGCGACTCGAGAAAGGCCACCAGCATCACGGCTAACAACGAGTAGACCGTGGATTGGGTGATAAAGTGTTCCAGCAATGCTTGCATAATGTACCCGGTTAAAAAACGAAGCCCGGATTCTCCGGAGCCATCGCGCCCTCGTCAAGCCACCAATTGTCTTAATAGTTTACTGGCTGTGATATTTAAGCGGGTCATCATTTCACTTTCTTTACTTTTTATTCACATCCTGCACGGAATTCGCTCGGGCTGGCGCCGGTGCATTTTTTAAATACGCGCGAAAAATAGAGCTGATCTTCAAAGCCAACGTTGCGCCCGACGGTGGCGATCGGCATCCGTGTCGTGCTCAGCAGCAGTTTGGCCTGGCTGATGCGCTGATCTTCCCGCCAGCCGAGCACGCTGATCCCCAACTGCTGGCGGAACAGGTGCGACAGACGCGAGGGCGACAGGCAGACGTGCTGGGCGACGCTGGCAATATCAAAATGGCTGTCCGCCAGATGGTCGCTGATGTACTGGCAGGCGTCGCGCACCCGGTTATCCAGCGGCGGATGCAGCGATTCGTTGATCGCCTCCATGCGCCGCAGCAGCAGCTGTTCCAGCAGATTTATCGCCAGCAGTTCGGAATAGCGCCCCGCCCCCTGCCCGGCATCGACGATCTGGCCGAACAGTTCGCCAAAGCGCGCCTGCCACTGTTCATCCGGACGGAAAAAGCCGGTCTGGGCGAAGATCGTCGGCCAGTTGAGCCACTCGTGCCAGTAGGCGCGTGGCCGGAAGTAGACCCACTGGTGATACCACTCGCTGGCGTCGGGATGGCGGCCGTAGTGATGGATTTCCCCTGGCGGGAACAGCAACATATCACCCGGCCGGCAGACGAACTGTTCGCCGTGGTTGTTGATAACACCCTCGCCGCGGATCGTCAGGTTGAGAATATAGCCTTTCATGCCCAGCGGGCGGTCGATAAAGAAATCCAGGTATCCCTGCGCCTCAATCGGCGTGAGGCCGGTGACCAGATGAGCGTTAAAAGAGTAGCCCGGCAGCAGCGGATCGTTTTGCGTTTCGGCCATACGCGTGGTTCTCCCCGAAGGTATTAGTGACACCAATTGTCCATATTCATCATTTTATCGCTCTCGGCCCTGTCGCGACTGCGACGGCGGTGGGAATTTCGCTAAAAAGCCGCACGGTAAGCGAAAAAGCGCCAGCAGCGTGCATTCCACCGTGATATACCGGGTAACAAAAGTGTCTATAAATACGGCAGGAAAGTCCACATCGAATATTTGCACGGCGTCACACTTTGCGAGGTGACAGCAAAATAATCCATAAGATTAGCGAATCCGGCCTGACGGATTTTGCCGGGGATATCTACTGTTGCTGCATGAATGATTTCTGCATGGAGTAACAAGATGGCAATTGCGATTGGCCTCGACTTTGGTAGTGACTCAGTCCGCGCCCTGGCGGTGGAATGCGCGTCCGGCGCAGAGCTGGCGGCAAGCGTAGAGTGGTATCCGCGCTGGCGGGAAGGACAGTATTGCGATGGGGCTAACAACCGGTTCCGCCACCACCCGCGAGATTACATCGAGTCCATGGAAGCGGCGCTGAAAAGCGTGCTCGCTTCGCTGAGCGCCGAACAGCGCGCCGACGTCGTGGGCATTGGCGTCGACAGCACCGGCTCAACCCCGGCTCCCGTTGATGCCGAGGGCAACGTGCTGGCGCTGCGCGAAGAATTCGCTGACAACCCTAACGCCATGTTTGTCCTGTGGAAGGATCACACCGCGGTCGAGGAAGCCGAGGCGATCACCCGCCTGTGTCACCAGCCGGGCAAAGAGGATTACTCGCGCTATATCGGCGGTATCTACTCCAGCGAATGGTTCTGGGCCAAAATCCTTCACGTCACCCGCGAAGATAGCGCCGTCGCCCTGGCTGCCGCCTCGTGGGTAGAGCTTTGCGACTGGGTACCCGCCCTGCTCTCCGGCACCACCCGTCCGCAGGATCTGCGCCGCGGCCGCTGCAGCGCCGGACATAAATCGCTGTGGCACGAAAGCTGGGGCGGTCTGCCGCCGGCCAGCTTCTTCGATGAGCTTGATCCCATCATTAACCAGCATCTGGCCTGGCCGCTGTTCACCGATACCTGGACGGCCGATGTGCCGGTCGGCACGCTGAGCGCAGAGTGGGCCCAGCGTCTGGGTCTGTCGCAGACCGTGGCCATCTCCGGCGGCGCCTTCGACTGCCATATGGGCGCCGTTGGCGCCGGGGCGCAACCTAACGCGCTGGTGAAAGTCATCGGCACCTCCACCTGCGACATCCTGATTGCCGATAAAGAGAGCGTCGGCGAGCGCACGGTAAAAGGCATCTGCGGGCAGGTTGACGGCAGCGTGGTTCCGCACTTTATCGGCATGGAGGCAGGCCAGTCCGCCTTCGGCGATATTTACGCCTGGTTTGGCCGCATTCTCGGCTGGCCGCTGGAACAACTGGCTCAGCAGCAGCCGGCGTTGCGCGAGCAAATCAAAGCCAGCCAAAAACAGTTACTGCCGGCGCTCACCGAAGCCTGGGCCAATAATCCGTCCCTCGATCACCTGCCGGTGGTGCTCGACTGGTTCAACGGCCGCCGCACGCCGAATGCCAACCAGCGTCTGAAAGGGGTGATCACCGATCTTAACCTGGCGACCGACGCGCCGGCGCTGTTCGGTGGCCTCATCGCCGCCACCGCCTTTGGCGCCCGCGCCATTATGGAGTGCTTCACCGAGCAGGGGATCCCGGTTAACAACGTGATGGCCCTCGGCGGTATCGCACGGAAAAACCAGGTCATCATGCAGGCCTGCTGCGATGTGCTGAACCGCCCGCTGCAGATTGTCGCCTCCGATCAGTGCTGTGCGCTGGGGGCGGCTATCTTCGCCGCCGTCGCCGCCGGCGTCTATGACGATATTCCCGCCGCCCAGCAGCGGATGGCAAGCCAGGTGGAAACCACCCTGCAGCCACGCCCGGCGCAGGCGCAACGTTTCGAACAACTCTATCAGCGCTACCAGCAGTGGTCGGTCAGCGCTGAACAACACTATCTCCCTTCGGCTGCAAAGGCGGAAAAAGCCCCGCAATCTCAGGCAGCGCTCACCCATTAAGGATACGAAAATGACGATTTTTGATAACTATGAAGTATGGTTCGTTATTGGCAGCCAACATCTGTACGGCCCGGAAGCCCTGCGCCAGGTGACGAAGCATGCCGAACATGTGGTGAACAGCCTGAATGCGGAAGCCAAACTGCCGTGCAAACTGGTCCTTAAGCCGCTGGGCACCACTCCGGACGAGATCACCCATATCTGCCGCGACGCCAACTACGATGACAAATGCGCCGGGTTAGTGGTCTGGTTGCATACCTTCTCGCCGGCAAAAATGTGGATCAACGGCCTGACCATCCTCAACAAGCCGCTGCTGCAGTTCCATACGCAATACAATGCCGCGCTGCCGTGGGACAGCATCGATATGGACTTTATGAACCTGAACCAGACCGCGCACGGCGGCCGCGAGTTCGGTTTCATCGGCGCCCGTATGCGCCAGCAACACAGCGTGGTCACCGGCCACTGGCAGGATAAAGAAGCCCACCAGCGCATCGGCGGCTGGATGCGCCAGGCGGTCTCCAAACAGGATACTCGCCATCTGAAAGTGTGCCGTTTCGGCGATAACATGCGCGAAGTGGCAGTGACCGACGGCGATAAAGTCGCGGCGCAGATCAAGTTTGGCTTCTCAGTGAACACCTGGGCGGTCGGCGATCTGGTGCAGGTGGTCAACAGCATCAGCGACGGCGATATCAGCGCGCTGGTCGATGAATATGAAAGCAGCTACCGTCTGACCCCGGCAGCGCAGGTTCACGGCGAGAAGCGCCAGAACGTGCTGGACGCCGCGCGCATTGAGCTGGGGATGAAACGCTTTCTCGAGCAGGGCGGGTTCCACGCCTTTACCACCACCTTTGAAGATCTCCACGGCCTGAAACAGCTTCCGGGTCTCGCCGTGCAGCGCCTGATGCAGCAGGGCTACGGCTTTGCCGGTGAAGGCGACTGGAAAACCGCCGCTCTGCTTCGCATCATGAAGGTGATGTCAACCGGTCTGCAGGGCGGCACCTCCTTTATGGAGGATTACACCTACCACTTCGACAACGGCAACGACCTGGTGCTCGGTTCGCATATGCTGGAAGTGTGCCCGACGATCGCTACCGCTGAGAAACCGATCCTCGACGTCCAGCCGCTGGGTATCGGCGGCAAAGCGGATCCGGCGCGTTTGATCTTCAATACCCAGACCGGCCCGGCGATTGTCGCCAGCCTGATCGATCTGGGAGATCGCTTCCGTCTGCTGGTCAACACCATTGAAACCGTCCCGACGCCGCACGATCTGCCGAAGCTGCCGGTGGCCAACGCCCTGTGGAAAGCGCAGCCGGATCTGCGTACCGCTTCGGAAGCCTGGATCATCGCCGGTGGCGCGCACCATACCGTCTTCAGCCATGCGCTGAACCTCGACGATATGCGCCAGTTCGCCGAGCTGCACAATATCGAGCTGACGGTCATCGACAACGATACCCGTCTGCCGTCCTTCAAGGACGCGCTGCGCTGGAATGAAGTGTATTACGGTTCAAAACGCTAAGAGGCCGTCCCCTCACCCTTTCCCTCTCCCCGTTGGGGAGAGGATACCGACAGGGCGCCATGCCGCCTTTCTCCCTCTCCCGCCGGGAGAGGGTCGGGGTGAGGGATACCCGACTCGCCTGCTATTCGGAGCACACTATGTTAGAAGATCTTAAACGCCAGGTTCTGGAAGCCAACTTAGCGCTGCCGCAGCATAATCTGGTGACCTTAACCTGGGGCAACGTCAGCGCCGTCGACCGCGACCAGGGCGTTCTGGTTATCAAACCCTCCGGCGTGGATTACCGCGTGATGACCGCCGACGATATGGTGGTGGTCAGTCTGGAGACTGGCGAGGTGGTGGAAGGCAACAAGAAGCCCTCGTCGGATACCCCTACTCATCGCCTGCTGTATCAGGCCTTCCCGACGCTGGGCGGTATTGTGCATACCCATTCGCGCCACGCCACCATCTGGGCGCAGGCCGGGCAATCCATTCCAGCGACCGGAACCACCCACGCTGACTATTTCTATGGCCCGGTTCCCTGCACCCGGTTGATGACCGATGCGGAGATCAACGGCGAATATGAGTGGGAAACCGGCAACGTGATTGTCGAAACTTTCCGTCAGCAGGGAATCGACCCGGCGCAGATGCCCGGCGTGCTGGTGCATTCCCACGGCCCGTTTGCCTGGGGTAAGAATGCCGAAGACGCGGTGCATAACGCCATCGTGCTGGAAGAGATCGCCTATATGGGTATCTTCTGCCGCCAGCTGGCGCCGCAGCTGCCGGATATGCAGCAGACGCTGCTCGATAAGCACTATCTGCGTAAGCACGGGGCCAAAGCCTACTACGGCCAATAATCACCCTGCTCGCCACCTTAGCGCCGAATACCTGTATAAAACCCCAGCATCCATCATGAAACCAGGCTATAATCAAGCCTGGTTTTTTATCGGCGAGAATACCCGTGACCCAGCCACGAGCAGGTTTTCTACTCACCCGTCACTGGCGGGACACCCCGCAGGGCAGCGAGCTCTCCTTCTGGCTGGCCACCGACGACGGCCCGCTGCAGGTCACACTCCCGCCGCAGGAGTCCGTTGCCTTTATCCCCGAAGCGCAGCAGGCGCAGGCTGAACGGCTGCTGCAGGGGGAGAAAGGCTTCCGCTTCGCTCCGCTGGCCCTGAGAGATTTCCACCGTCAGCCGGTTGTCGGCCTTTACTGTCGCGCCCATCGTCAATTGATGCGTCTGGAGAAGATGCTCCGCGACAGCGGCGTCACCGTCTACGAGGGTGATATCCGTCCGCCGGAGCGCTACCTGATGGAGCGCTTTATTACCGCCCCGGTGTGGGTGGAAGGCGAAACGCGCGGCTCACAGCTGGTCAACGCGCGCATGAAACCGAACCCTGACTATCGCCCGCCGCTGAAATGGGTGTCGCTGGATATCGAAACCAGCCGCCACGGCGAGCTGTACTGCATCGGTCTGGAAGGCTGCGGCCAGCGGGTGGTCTACATGCTGGGCCCCGAACCGGAAACGCCGCCAGACGTCGACTTCGAGCTGGTCTTCATCGTCAGCCGTCCCCTGCTGCTGGAAAAGCTCAACGCCTGGTTTGCCGAACACGACCCTGACGTGCTGATCGGCTGGAACGTGGTGCAGTTCGATCTGCGGGTCCTGCAAAAGCACGCCGAGCGCTACCGTATCCCGCTGCGTCTCGGCCGCGGCAACAGCGAGCTGGAGTGGCGTGAGCACGGTTTTAAGAACGGCGTCTTTTTCGCCCAGGCCAACGGGCGGCTAATTATCGACGGCATCGACGCGCTAAAATCCGCGTTCTGGAACTTCTCCTCCTTTTCACTGGAGGCCGTGGCCCGCGAACTGCTGGGTGAAGGTAAAGCCATTGACAACCCGTGGGATCGGATGGACGAGATCGATCGCCGCTTCCATGAAGACAAACCGGCGCTGGCGATCTATAACCTGCAGGATTGCGAGCTGGTCACGCGGATCTTCCACAAAACGGAGATCATGCCGTTTCTGCTCGAACGGGCGACGGTTAACGGTCTGCCCGCCGATCGCCACGGCGGATCGGTGGCCGCCTTCAGCCATCTCTATTTCCCACGCATGCACCGCCTGGGCTACGTGGCGCCGAACCTCGGCGACGTCCCCCCGCAGGCCAGCCCCGGCGGCTACGTGATGGACTCCCGCCCCGGTCTGTATGACTCGGTGCTGGTGCTGGACTATAAAAGCCTGTATCCGTCGATTATTCGTACCTTTCTAATCGATCCGGTCGGCCTGGTGGAAGGCCTGGCGCAGCCCGATGATCAGCACAGCATCGAGGGCTTCCTTGGCGCCCGCTTTTCGCGCGACAAACACTGCCTGCCCGGCATTGTCAGCCAGATCTGGCACGGCCGCGATGAAGCCAAACGCCAGCATAATAAGCCGCTCTCCCAGGCGCTGAAGATTATCATGAACGCCTTCTACGGCGTGCTGGGCACCAGCGCCTGCCGCTTCTTCGACCCGCGTCTCGCCTCGTCGATTACCATGCGCGGTCACGCGATCATGCGCCAGACCAAAGCGCTAATTGAAGCCAAAGGCTACGACGTTATCTACGGCGATACCGATTCCACCTTCGTCTGGCTGAAACGCCCGCACAGCGAAGCACAGGCAGCGGAGATCGGCCGCGAGCTGGTCAGCGACGTCAATGCCTGGTGGGCGCAGGAGCTTGGTAAAAGCCAGCTGACCAGCGCCCTGGAGCTGGAGTATGAAACCCACTTCTGCCGCTTTTTAATGCCGACGATCCGCGGCGCCGATACCGGCAGCAAGAAGCGCTATGCCGGGATGATTCAGGAGGGCGATGCCCAGCGCATGGTGTTCAAGGGGCTGGAGACGGTACGCACCGACTGGACGCCGCTAGCCCAGCAGTTTCAACAGGAGTTATACCTGCGCATCTTCCGCAACCAGCCGTATCAGGATTATGTGCGGGAGACTATCGCCAGGCTGATGAATGGCGAACTCGACAAGCAGCTGGTTTATCGCAAGCGCCTGCGCCGACCGCTGGCCGAGTATCAACGTAACGTGCCGCCGCACGTGCGCGCCGCGAGGCTGGCGGATGAACACAACGTGAAGCTTGGGCGGGCGCAGCAGTATCAGCAGCGCGGCACCATCAAATACGTCTGGACCACCAGCGGCCCGGAGCCGGTGGATTACCAGCAGTCGCCGCTCGATTACGATCACTATTTAACAAAGCAGTTGCAGCCGGTGGCGGAAGGGATCCTGCCCTTCGTCAACGATGACTTTGCTACAATAGTGACAGGACAGCTGGGGCTATTTTAATTTTTTCTCACTCATTCCGCAGGCACAAAAGCCGAAAAATGAAGGGTGCGGAGGAGGTGACGAACGTTCCTCCATCCAGTAATATAGCGCCCTTTCCATTCCTGGCCCCAATTTTGACGCATCTCCGATTATTCATGGAGATGATCAACTATTGCCTGCAATTAAAGAACAAAGAGCCGAACACATATGCCTTTTACACTTGGTCAACGCTGGATTAGCGACACAGAGAGCGAACTAGGATTAGGGACGGTGGTAGCGCTGGATGCGCGCATGGTCACTCTCCTTTTCCCCGCCATCGGCGAAAACCGTCTGTACTCTCGCAACGATTCCCCGATCACCCGCGTGATGTTTAACCCGGGCGACACCATTACCAGCCATGAAGGCTGGCAGCTCCACGTTGACAAAGTGAATGAAGAGAACGGGCTGCTGTCCTACACCGGTACTCGCCTGGACACCCAGGAAGCGAACGTGACTCTGCGTGAAGTGCTGCTCGACAGCAAACTGGTGTTCAGCAAGCCGCAGGACCGCCTGTTTGCCGGTCAAATTGACCGTATGGACCGCTTTGCCCTGCGCTACCGTGCGCGTAAGTTCCAGAGCGAGCAGTACCGCATGCCGTGGAGCGGCCTGCGCGGCCAGCGCACCAGCCTGATCCCGCATCAGCTGAACATCGCCCATGACGTGGGCCGTCGTCACGCGCCGCGCGTCCTGCTGGCCGATGAAGTGGGCTTAGGTAAAACCATTGAAGCCGGGATGATCCTCCACCAGCAGCTGCTCTCCGGCGCCGCCGAGCGCGTGCTGATTGTGGTCCCGGAAACCCTCCAGCACCAGTGGCTGGTGGAAATGCTGCGCCGTTTCAACCTGCGTTTCTCGCTGTTCGACGACGAACGTTACGCCGAAGCGCAGCACGATGCCTACAACCCGTTCGAAACCGAACAGCTGGTGATCTGCTCTTTAGACTTCGTGCGCCGCAGCAAACAGCGCCTGGAGCATCTGTGCGACGCCGAATGGGACCTGATGGTGGTCGACGAAGCGCACCACCTGGTGTGGAGCGAAGAGGCGCCGAGCCGTGAATATCAGGCCATTGAACAGCTGGCCGAGCGCGTGCCGGGCATCCTGCTGCTGACCGCGACGCCGGAACAGTTGGGGATGGAGAGCCACTTTGCGCGCCTGCGTCTGCTGGATCCAAACCGCTTCCACGATTTTGCCCAGTTTGTTGAAGAACAACAAAACTACCGCCCGGTCGCCGATGCCGTCGCCCTGCTGCTGGCGGGCAACACGCTGAGCGATAGCGAACTCAATACCCTTGGCGATCTGATCGGCGAGCAGGATATCGAGCCGCTGCTGCAGGCTGCCAACAGCGATCGCGAAGACGCTCAGGCCGCGCGCCAGGAGTTGGTCTCGATGCTGATGGACCGCCATGGCACCAGCCGCGTGCTGTTCCGGAACACCCGTAACGGCGTGAAAGGCTTCCCGAAACGCGAGCTGCACACCATTCGTCTGCCGCTGCCGACCCAGTACCAGACGGCCATCAAGGTCTCTGGCATCATGGGCGCCCGCAAAACCGCGGAAGAGCGCGCGCGCGACATGCTCTATCCGGAGCAGATCTATCAGGAATTTGAAGGCGATACCGGCACCTGGTGGAACTTCGACCCGCGCGTCGAGTGGCTGATGGGCTACCTGACCAGCCATCGCTCGCAGAAGGTCCTGGTGATTTGCGCCAAAGCCGCCACCGCGCTACAGCTGGAGCAGGTGCTGCGCGAGCGCGAAGGCATCCGCGCCGCGGTGTTCCATGAAGGGATGTCGATTATCGAACGCGACCGCGCCGCGGCGTGGTTTGCCGAAGAAGACACCGGCGCGCAGGTGTTGCTGTGCTCCGAAATCGGCTCCGAAGGACGTAACTTCCAGTTCGCCAGCAACCTGGTGATGTTCGACCTGCCATTTAACCCGGATCTGCTGGAGCAGCGTATCGGCCGTCTCGACCGTATCGGTCAGGCACACGATATCCAGATCCACGTTCCATACCTGGAAAAGACCGCGCAGTCGGTGCTGGTGCGCTGGTATCACGAAGGGCTCGATGCCTTCGAACATACCTGCCCGACCGGCCGCACCGTCTACGACAGCGTCCATGATGAACTGATCAACTATCTTGCGGCGCCAGAATCCACCGATGGCTTTGACGATCTGATCAAATCCTGCCGCCAACAGCATGACGCCCTGAAGGCGCAGCTGGAGCAGGGCCGCGACCGTCTGCTGGAGATCCACTCCAACGGCGGTGAGAAAGCGCAGGCGCTGGCGGAAAGCATCGAAGAGCAGGATGACGACACCAGTCTGATCGCCTTCTCGATGAACCTGTTCGATATCGTCGGCATCAACCAGGACGACCGCGGTGAAAACCTGATCGTCCTCACCCCGTCCGACCATATGCTGGTCCCGGATTTCCCGGGCCTGCCGGAAGACGGCTGCACCATCACCTTCGAGCGTGACGTGGCGCTGTCGCGTGAAGATGCGCAGTTCATCACCTGGGAACATCCGCTGATCCGCAACGGTCTGGATCTGATCCTCTCCGGCGATACCGGCAGCAGCACCATTTCCCTGCTGAAGAATAAGGCGCTGCCGGTCGGCACCCTGCTGCTGGAGCTGATCTACGTCGTCGAAGCGCAGGCGCCGAAGCAGCTGCAGCTTAACCGCTTCCTGCCGGCGACCCCGGTTCGCCTGCTGCTGGATAAAAACGGCAACAACCTCGCCGGCCAGGTGGAATTTGAAAGCTTCAACCGCCAGCTGAGCGCGGTCAACCGCCACACCGGCAGCAAACTGGTCAACGCGGTGCAGCAGGACGTTCACGCCATTCTGCAACAGGGCGAAGCGCAGATCGCCAAAGCGGCGCAGGGGCTGATCGACGCAGCGCGTAACGAAGCCGATGAAAAGCTGACGGCGGAGCTGTCGCGTCTGGAAGCGCTGAAGGCGGTGAACCCGAACATCCGTGACGACGAACTGGCGGCGATCGAAAGCAACCGTCAGCAGGTGATGGATGCGCTGGCGCAGGCCGGATGGCGTCTGGACGCGCTGCGTCTGATCGTCGTCACCCACCAGTAACGGAACGCGAACATGGCGATGGAAAACTACAATCCGCCGCAGGATCCCTGGCTGGTGATCCTGTATCAGGATGAGCACATCATGGTGGTCAACAAGCCGAGCGGCTTGTTGTCCGTACCCGGTCGTCTTGAGGAGCATAAAGACAGCGTGATGACGCGCATTCAGCGCGACTTCCCGCAGGCCGAATCGGTGCATCGCCTTGATATGGCCACCAGCGGCGTGATTGTGGTGGCGCTGAATAAGGCCGCAGAGCGTGAGCTGAAACGTCAGTTCCGCGAGCGCGAGCCGAAAAAACAGTACGTCGCCCGCGTCTGGGGCCATCCGCAGCCGGCGGAAGGTCTGGTGGATTTACCGCTGATTTGCGACTGGCCGAACCGGCCAAAGCAGAAGGTGTGCTACGAAACCGGCAAAGCGGCGCAAACCGAGTATGAGGTGCTGGAGTACGCGGAGGACAACACCGCCCGCGTGCGCCTGAAGCCGATTACCGGGCGCTCGCATCAGCTGCGCGTGCATATGCTGGCGCTGGGGCATCCGATCCTTGGCGACCGCTTTTACGCCACGCCGGAGGCGCTGGCGATGGCCCCGCGTCTGCTGCTGCACGCCGAGACGCTCACCATCACCCACCCTGCCTACGGCAACGCGATGACCTTTCGCGCGCCGGTCGACTTTTAGGATGTCCCCGGTAGCGCCTTGCCGCCGGGGAATACTGACCCGTTAGTCGCGGGCAAACCACGCATCAATCATCTGCTCAACGCGCGCCACGACGAGATCGGTGTCGTGGCGACGGCTGCGCGCGCAGGCGTGCGCCGGCTCATCACACAGCAGACAGCGGCGCTGCGACTCACCCAGCGACTGACGTCCCACCTGCCCGTTCTGTGGACAGATCACATCGATATCCCACAGGCGTCCCAGCGGATGGCTCTGCTCCAGCGTGCTGCACATCGCTTTGATTTCGCTGGCCGGGTGCGCCACGCACCACAGCGCTTCGGGCCCGGTCGGCAACCACAGCACCTGACGATCCAGCGCTTGCCAGCGGTGCTTCCACAGCAGCTGGTCGCAGGCCTGGAGGGCAACGCCCATCATGTTGCGATAGCGAATGCTGTCTTTCACCGCCCCCGGGGTCACCAGGGTCAGGGAAATAACAGGCTGCTGATAATGGGCCAGCCAGTCAGCCTGGCGGGCTGCACGCTGCTCTTTCGCCGCCAGCAATGCATCGATGCTGACGCCCGCCTGGGCGGGAGTATCCACTGACATTAATTCCTCTCCTACATATGATAAATGCGACAGCGCCTGGGCTGTCATGATGATGGATGCGATAGCCGATCGCGCGCTGATTGTAACGCTAAATGCGGAGCATTTAGGATACAGAACGCAGATATTTTCTGCGTTCTGTAGCGGAAAATGGCAGATTTATCGCTTAGCGCAGCGTTTAATCACGCCAGATAGTGGCTGAGGAACAGCAGTCCCAGCGAGACATTTATCGCCCCGCCGATGCGGGTAGCGATCTGCGCGAACGGCATCAGGCTCATGCGGTTACCGGCGGTCAGGATCGCCACATCGCCGGTGCCGCCCTGCCCGCTCTGGCAACAGGAGACAATCGCCACATCGATCGGGTGCATCCCTATTTTTTTACCCACAAAGAACCCGGTCGCCACCAGCGCCGAGACGGTACTGACGATCACCAGAAGGTTGGTCAGCGTGAAGGCGTTTACCAGTTCCTGCCACGGGGTGATCGCCACGCCGACGGCAAAGAGGATCGGGTAAGTCACCGCGGTGCGGAAGAATTTATACACCATCTGCGATCCCTCCTGCAGGCGTGGAGAAACCACGTTAGCCAGCTTTAACAGCACCGCGAGGAACAGCATGCCCACCGGCGCCGGCAGGCCAATCAGTTTGTGGCCAAGCATCCCCATCATATACAGCAGCACCGCCAGCAGCGCGCCGGAGGCCAGGGTCCCGACGTCGGTTTTGCCGCTCACGCCTTCGCTCTCGCCGAGGCTACGGGTTTCATTGCTGCGGTTCGGCATCAGTTGCCCTTCACCGGTGAGATGCGGGGAGCGCTTGCCGAGCTGGTTGAGGCAGCCGGAGATAACGATCGCCGTCAGACTGCCGAGCATCACCATCGGCAATATCCGGCCCAGCGCCACGCCCTGCTCCATATGCATCAGCGCGGCGTAACCCATTGACAGCGGGATCGCCCCTTCCCCCACGCCACCGGCCATGATCGGCAGCACGATAAAGAAGAACACCTGGAACGGCTCCATGCCCAGCAGCGTGCCGACGCCGATGCCCACCAGCATGCCAACCACTTCGCCACACAGCATCGGGAAGAAGATCTTCAGAAAGCCCTGAATCAGCGTGGTGCGGTTCATACTCATGATGCTGCCGACGATGATGCAGCAGATGTAGAGATAGAGGATATTGGTGGATTTATAGAATTTGGTGGTGGATTCCACGACCACATCCGGCAGCAGACCGTAATGGACCAGCGCGGAAGGAATAAAAGTGGCGCAGATCGCCGCCGCGCCGAGTTTTCCCAGCACCGGCAGGCGCTTACCAAACTCGCCGCAGGCGAAGCCAAAGAAAGCCAGGGTGGCCACCATCACCACGATATCGCTCGGCAGTTTACCGCCAAGGCAGTCGAGGGCAATCAGCCCCCCGGCCAGCAAAAATAGCGGCAGCGGGACGATCCCTACCTTCCAGTTATCCATGATGTGCCACCAGCGCTGCTTCAGCGTGGTTTTCGGCGTATTGATCGGTTCAAGGGTTGCAGAGAATGCATTGTCTGTGGTGCTCATAAATTCAGCCCTGTCGTTATTATTCATTTTCAGCGTAAAGGGACAGCGGCGTCGTTAATGTGAAGCTCCCCAGATTAAAAAAGAAGTTTTAATGGTCACTATGGTTTTTATGGTTTCTATTCACGGAACCGCTAAGGGGTGATATATCTCTGATTTATTATTGTGGTTTTTATGGTTTTTATTCTCTCTGAGGCGTTATTTCCACTGAGTCCCCCGCCGACAGCCAGCGCCTGCGCAGACGATCACAACTTCTTCTTAACATTTACGTCACGTGACAGAAAAATGATAGAGTGCCGATATGGTGAATACGCAGTACGGGACCTATGAAGCTCTCTTTTCAATATAAGCTGTTTATTTCGCTGGTCGCCTTTTTCTCGGTCCTCTTTATAGCGCTGGGCATTTATTATTATTTTGACGCCAGCCGCCAGCTGTATCAGGAGATGAGTGGCCGGGCCAAAATTCAGGCTGAAGAGATAGCCCTGATGCCAAATTTGCGTCAGCAGGTCAGCCAGCACGATCCGCAGGCGATCCGGGCGTTTATGCAGCAAATCGCCGCCCATAGCGACGCCAGTTTTATCGTCATCGGCGATCGTCAGGGCGTGCATCTGTTTCACTCCGTCCATCCGGAGTGGGTTGGCACGCGGCTGGTCGGCGGCGACAATCAGGCGGTGCTGGAGGGGCACACCATCACCACCATTCGCAAAGGCGGCCTCGGCGTCTCGCTGCGCAGCAAAACGCCCATCGTCGATGACGAGGGGCAGGTGATCGGCATTGTCTCCGTTGGCTACCTCACCAGCTATCTCGACAGCATCACGCTGACCAAAGTGATCAATATTTTTATCGCCGCCATCCTGCTGCTCATCGCCCTGTTTATCTTCTCCTGGTACTTTACCCGCAGCATCAAGAAGCAGATTTTTTCGCTCGAGCCGCGGGAGATAGGCCTGCTGGTACGTCAGCAAAAGGCAATGATGGAGTCGATCTTTGAAGGGGTGATCGTCATCGATCACCAGCGGCGCATTGAGGTGATTAACCATGCCGCCCGCAGCCTGCTGGGGCTCAGCCAGCCTGCCCGTCAGCTGCGCGGCCAGTCAATCGACAGCGTCATTTCGCCGCAGCCCTTTTTCGCCAGCGGCGACATGCTCGAGCGTGACACTCATGACGAGCTGTGCCGCTTCAACCAGCTGACCGTGCTCGCCAGCCGGGTGCGCATTATGCTGGAGAATACGCTGCAGGGCTGGGTGATCACCTTCCGCGACCGCAACGAAATCAATGCCCTCACCGCCCAGCTCAGCCAGGTGAAGCGCTATGTCGACAACCTGCGCATCATGCGCCACGAGCAGCTCAACCGGATGACCACCCTCTCCGGTCTGCTGCATATGGGTCACTATGACGAAGCGATCCGCTATATTCAGGCCCAGTCGGAGCATGCCCAGGAGCTGCTGGACTTCATCTCCTCGCACTTCCACTCGCCGACGCTGTGCGGCCTGCTGTTGGGCAAAGCGACCCGCGCCCGCGAAAAAGGCGTGGCCCTGAGCTTCGACCCGGCCTGTCGTATCGATCGTCCGCTGCCGTCGTTAAAGGAATCCGAACTGATCTCCATCATCGGCAACCTGCTGGATAACGCCATCGAAGCCACGCAGCGCGCCGAGCTGCCGCACGAGCCGGTGGAAGTGCTGATTCAGCTCAACGCCCGGGAACTGATCATCGAAGTGGCTGACCGCGGCGTCGGCATTCGTCCCGATATTCGCGACCGCATTTTTGAACGCGGCGTGACCACCAAAACCCGTGGCGATCACGGCATTGGTCTGTATCTTATTGAACATTATGTCACTCAGGCGGGCGGCACCATCGAAGTCGCCGACAACGCGCCGCGGGGAACCATCTTCACCCTGTTTATCCCGGCCGACGCGCCCGCCTGTCCGCAAACGGAGGCCCACAATGCATCATGACCTGGTCGATGTGCTGATCATTGAAGATGAGAGCGAGCTGGCGCGCCTGCACGCCGAGCTTGTGCAAAAACACCCGCGACTGCGGCTGGCAGGCATGGCGGCCTCCCTCGCTCAGGCGCGGCAGTTGGTCCACGCCAGTCCGCCGCAGCTGGTGCTGCTGGATAACTATTTACCGGACGGCAAAGGCGTCACGCTGATGACCGACCCGGTGCTGGCAACCACCCATTGCTCAGTGATCTTTATCACCGCCGCCAGCGATATGGAAACCTGCAGCCTGGCCATCCGCAACGGCGCCTTCGACTATATCCTTAAGCCCGTCTCCTGGAAGCGGCTGAGCCAGTCGCTTGAGCGCTTTATCCAGTTTTACGATCAGCAGCGGGAATGGAAAATCGTCGATCAGCAGAACGTCGATTCTCTCTACCAACTGCAGGCGAAGAACTTCCGCGTGGATAGCGGCAGTAAGGGCATTGAAGAGAAGACGCTGGCGCTGGTGCAGGGATTGTTTAGCGGCCGGGAAGCACACTGTTTTTCCGTCGATGAGGTGGTCAGCGCCGCCGGGCTCAGCAAAACCACCGCCCGGCGCTATCTGGAACACGGTGTCGAGACCGGCTTTCTGGAAGTGGAGATGCTGTATGGAAAAATCGGCCATCCGCGGCGGCTGTACCGACGCGCACAGCCTAAAAACTAAAACCCCTCGCCGGACGGGAGGGGCGGGAAAACTCAGAAGCCGCGCTGCTCTTTGATCAGCTCCCAGGCCTTCTGGATCTCCTGAGCTTTCTGTTTGGCCATCTCCATCATCTCCGGCGGCAGCCCTTTCGCCACCAGCTTGTCCGGATGATGTTCGTTCATCAGCTTACGATAGGCGCGCTTCACCGTCGCCGCGTCATCGGTCGGTTTCACCCCCAGCACATTGCAGGCATCTTCGAGGGTTGGCCCGCGCTGCGCCTGCTGCCAGCCGGCATTGCCGCCGTGCTGACCATACGATTGCTGCTGCGAACCGCCGCCAAACTGGGCGCCGCCCTGCATCATCCGCAGGAATTGATCGAACTGGGCGCGGGAGATGCCAAGCTCGTCAGCGATGACGAACAGCACTTCACGTTCGTTGGGGTGCAATTCGCCGTCAGCGAACGCCGCCTGCAGCTGAATTTCCAGAAACATCCGAATCAGATCGAAGCGCCCAAAGCAGACGCTGCGCAGCTGACGCATCTTCTCGCGCAGCGGATAGTTGTCGGCCTTGCCGTCGCGAAACGCCTGCTGCGCCGCCGTACGCGATGCGCCGTGCAGGTTCATGCGATCCATCAGCACATTGGCGACATGAATATCAGCTTCGGTGACGCGACCCTTGGATTTGGTCAGATGCCCCATCACTTCAAAGGTGGTGGAAAAGAAGAGCGACTGGCGTTCCTGTTGATTGGCGAAGAGATTCAACCGGCGACTGCGCGCCCGGTCAAACATATGGCCCACCAGAAAGCCGAGCACGACGCCCCAAAACCCACCGCCCATCAGCAAAGCCACTGCCACGCCAATCACTTTACCCAAATACTGCATAGACTCCCCAACTGTTTATCGCCGTTAAGCTCGAATATGACCGCACGTTACCCGGCACTCGCGCCTCGGTCAATTGTGGGACATAGCCTATAATTTGCTTTATCATACTCGTCATTCAACAGGGTGCCTAACGCTCGGGCTCGAAACGGGCAGGATTAACACTAGCGTGATAATGTTGAGTAAGTTAGGCTCTGACCGTTTGCAAGCCGCTGCCACAAGATGATGGAACAATAAATACAACGTATGAAAAAACGTATTCCCAGCCTCCTGGCTACGATGATTGCCAGCGCCTTGTATAGCCAACAAGGCCTCGCTGCCGATCTCGCAACGCAATGTATGCTTGGCGTGCCAAGCTTTGATCGTCCGCTCGTGGAAGGGCGGCCTGGCGATCTGCCGGTGACGATTAACGCCGATCATGCGAAGGGCAACTACCCGGATAATGCCGTCTTCACCGGCAACGTCGATATTAACCAGGGGAACAGCCGCCTGCGTGCCGACGAAGTGCAGCTGCATCAGCAGCAGGCCGCGGGCCAGGCGCAACCGGTGCGAACGGTGGATGCGCTGGGCAACGTCCATTACGACGATAACCAGGTGATCCTCAAAGGGCCTAAAGCCTGGTCAAACCTGAACACCAAAGATACCAACGTCTGGCAGGGCGATTATCAAATGGTCGGACGCCAGGGACGCGGCACGGCGGACCTGATGAAACAGCGCGGCGAAAACCGCTATACCATTCTGGAAAACGGCAGCTTTACCTCCTGTCTGCCGGGCTCCGACACCTGGAGCGTCGTGGGCAGCGAAGTCATCCACGACCGTGAAGAGCAGGTTGCCGAGATCTGGAACGCCCGCTTTAAGCTGGGCTCAGTACCGATTTTCTACAGCCCTTACCTGCAGTTGCCGGTGGGCGACAAACGTCGTTCCGGTTTCCTGATCCCGAACGCCAAATACAGTACCAAAAACGGTGTGGAATTCTCCCTGCCGTACTACTGGAACATTGCGCCGAACTTCGATGCCACTATCACCCCGCACTATATGAACAAACGCGGCGGCGTGATGTGGGAAAACGAATTCCGCTACCTGACCCAGCTCGGCAGCGGCTTAACTGAATTCGACTACCTGCCGTCGGATAAAGTCTACGAAGACGATCATTCGAGCGACAGCAACAGCCGCCGCTGGCTGTTCTACTGGAACCACTCCGGGGTTATCGATCAGGTATGGCGTCTGAACGCTGACTACACCAAGGTCAGCGATCCTGACTACTTCAACGATTTCAGCTCGAAATATGGTTCCAGTACCGACGGCTATGCGACGCAGAAATTCAGCGCCGGTTACGTCAATCAGAACTTTGACGCGACGGTATCGACCAAGCAGTTCCAGGTCTTTGACCGGGAATCGAGCAACTCCTACTCGGCTGAGCCGCAGCTCGACATCAACTACTACCAGAACGATGTCGGCCCGTTCGATACCCATCTGTACGGTCAGGTCGCCCATTTTGTTAACTCGAATAACAACATGCCGGAAGCGACCCGCGTTCACCTCGAACCGACGATCAACCTGCCGCTGTCCAACGCCTGGGGCAGTCTGAATACTGAAGCCAAGCTGCTGGCGACCCACTACCAGCAGAGCAACCTCGATAAGTACAACGCCGCCAACGGCACTGACTACAAAGAGTCTGTCAGTCGCGTAATGCCGCAGTTTAAAATCGACGGTAAAATGGTCTTTGAACGCGACCTGCAGGAGGGATTCACCCAAACGCTGGAACCGCGCATGCAGTATCTGTACGTGCCGTACCGCGATCAGAGTGAAATCGGTAGCTACGACTCCACGCTATTGCAGTCGGACTACACCGGCCTGTTCCGCGACCGTACCTATAGCGGTCTGGACCGCATCGCGTCAGCCAACCAGGTCACTACCGGCATCACCTCTCGCGTGTATGATGCCGCCGCCGTGGAACGTTTTAATATTTCCGTTGGTCAAATCTACTATTTCACCGAGTCACGCACCGGTGATGACAACATCAACTGGGAGAACAACGACACCACGGGTTCACTGGTATGGGCCGGCGATACCTACTGGCGCATCGCCGATGACTGGGGTTTACGCGGAGGGATCCAGTACGACACCCGTCTGGATAACGTCGCCACCGGTAACGGCACCATTGAATACCGTCGCGATGAAAACCGCTTAGTCCAGCTTAACTATCGTTACGCCAGCCCGGAATATATTCAGGCTACACTGCCTTCATATTCCACGGCGGCACAATATAAACAGGGTATTTCGCAGGTGGGGATGACCGCCAGTTGGCCGATCGTCGATCGCTGGTCCGTGGTCGGGGCATACTACTTCGATACCAATACCCGGAAAGCAGCAAACCAGATGTTGGGTGTTCAGTATAACTCCTGCTGCTACGCCATCCGTCTTGGCTACGAACGTAAAGTCAACGGCTGGGATAGCAACAACAACGGCGGCGAGAGCAAATACGACAACACCTTCGGAATCAATATTGAATTGCGCGGTCTGAGCTCTAACTACGGCCTCGGCACCCAGCAGATGCTGCGTTCGAACATTTTACCGTACCAGAGCTCCCTGTGATGCGGCTGGTTTACAACATCGTCCGCATTTGCGGTTAATTGAAATGGAAAAAGTATGAAGAACTGGAAAACGCTGCTTCTCGGTATCGCCATGATCGCGAATACCAGTTTCGCTGCCCCTCAGGTGGTCGATAAAGTAGCGGCCGTCGTCAATAATGGCGTCGTGCTGGAAAGCGACGTCGATGGTTTGATGCAATCAGTTAAGCTCAATGCGGGTCAGGCTGGCCAACAGCTGCCGGATGACGCGACACTGCGCCATCAAATCCTCGAAAGACTGATCATGGACCAGATCGTATTGCAGTTGGGGCAGAAGATGGGCGTGAAGGTCTCTGACGACCAGCTCGATCAGGCCATCGCCAACATCGCCAAACAAAACAACATGACCATGGATCAGATGCGCAGCCGTCTGGCCTATGAAGGCATCAACTACAACACCTACCGTAGCCAGATCCGCAAAGAGATGCTGATTTCGGAAGTGCGTAACAATGAAGTGCGTCGCCGTATCACCGTGCTGCCGCAGGAAGTCGAAGCGCTGGCAAAACAGATTGGCGACCAGAACGATGCCAGCACCGAGCTTAACCTGAGCCACATCCTGATCCCGCTGGCGGAAAACCCGACCGCGGATGAAGTTGCCGCAGCTCAGGAGCAAGCAAATGCCATCGTTGAACAAGCGCGCAACGGCGCTAACTTCGGTAAACTGGCCATCACCTACTCCGCTGACCAACAGGCGCTGAAGGGAGGCCAGATGGGCTGGGGTCGTATCCAGGAGCTGCCTGGTATTTTCGCCCAGGCGTTAAGCACCGCCAAAAAAGGGGATATCGTCGGCCCGATCCGCTCTGGCGTCGGCTTCCACATTCTGAAGGTCAACGACCTGCGCGGCGGGACTCAGAACATCTCCGTCACCGAAGTGCATGCCCGTCATATTCTGCTTAAGCCGTCGCCGATCATGAATGATGCCCAGGCTCAGGCCAAACTGGAACAGATCGCGGCTGACATTAAGAGCGGGAAAACCACCTTCGCCAAAGCGGCGAAAGCGTTCTCTGAAGATCCGGGTTCAGCAAACCAGGGCGGTGATTTAGGTTGGGCGACGCCGGACATCTTCGATCCGGCATTCCGCGATGCGCTGATGCGTCTGAACAAAGGGCAGACCAGCGGACCGGTGCACTCCTCCTTCGGCTGGCATCTGATCGAACTGCTGGATAGCCGTCAGGTCGACAGAACCGACGCCGCGCAGAAAGATCGTGCATACCGCATGCTGATGAACCGCAAATTCTCTGAAGAAGCGGCAACCTGGATGCAGGAACAGCGCGCCAGTGCGTATGTTAAAATTCTGAGCAACTAATATCGATGCCTGAAATCCGTAAAGTTGTCATCACTCCCGGCGAACCCGCCGGGATTGGCCCTGACCTGGTCGTGCAGCTTGCCCAGCGCGACTGGCCAGTTGAGCTGGTGATCTGCGCCGACGGCGCCCTGTTAACTGACCGAGCCCAGCGGCTCGGTCTTCCTTTATCTCTCCTCCCATACGATCCTGCGCAACCGCCCGTTCCGCAACGCGCTGGTACGCTGACGCTGCTTAACGTACCGCTGAACGTTCCGGCGGAACCCGGCGTGCTGAACGTGCAAAACGGCGCCTATGTCGTGGAAACGCTGGCGCGCGCCTGCGACGGCTGCCTTAGCGGCGAATTTGCGGCGTTAGTGACCGGCCCGGTGCACAAAGGCAACATCAACGACGCCGGCATCGCCTTCACCGGTCATACCGAGTTCTTCGAAGAGCGCGCGAAGGCCAGCAAAGTGGTGATGATGCTGGCGACCGAGGAGCTGCGGGTGGCGCTGGTGACGACCCATCTGCCGTTGAAAGCCATCAGCGAAGCAATAACGCCCGAGCTGCTGCGCGAGATCATCACCATTCTCGATCACGATCTGCGCACGAAATTTGGCATTGCCCAGCCGCATGTGCTGGTTTGCGGGCTTAACCCGCACGCTGGCGAAGGCGGCCATATGGGAACGGAAGAGATAGACACCATTATTCCGGTGCTGGAAGAGATGCGCGCGAAGGGGATGAACCTCAGCGGTCCGCTGCCGGCAGACACCCTCTTTCAGCCCAAATACCTTGACCATGCCGATGCGGTACTCGCGATGTACCACGATCAGGGCCTGCCCGTGCTAAAATACCAGGGCTTTGGCCGTGGCGTGAACATTACGCTCGGTTTACCTTTTATTCGTACCTCCGTCGACCACGGCACCGCACTGGAATTAGCGGGTCAGGGAAAAGCGGACGTCGGCAGTTTTATCACGGCGCTTAATCTCGCCATCAAAATGATTGTTAATACCCAATGAATAATCGAGTCCATCAGGGCCATTTAGCCCGTAAACGCTTCGGGCAGAACTTCCTCAACGATCAGTTTGTGATCGACAGCATCGTCTCGGCGATTAATCCACAGAAAGGCCAGGCAATGGTTGAAATCGGCCCGGGTCTCGCCGCGCTGACCGAACCGGTCGGCGAACGTCTTGACCAACTGACCGTTATCGAACTGGACCGCGATCTGGCGGCTCGCCTGCAGACGCACCCGTTCCTCGGACCGAAGCTGACCATCTATCAGCAGGATGCGATGACCATGAACTTCGGCGAACTGGCGGAGAAAATGGGCCAGCCGCTGCGCGTCTTCGGCAACCTGCCGTACAATATCTCGACGCCGCTAATGTTCCATCTGTTCAGCTATACTGATGCCATTGCCGATATGCACTTTATGCTGCAGAAAGAAGTGGTCAATCGTCTGGTTGCCGGGCCGAACAGTAAGGCGTATGGTCGGTTAAGCGTGATGGCGCAATATTATTGCCAGGTGATCCCGGTACTCGAAGTGCCGCCGAGCGCGTTTACCCCGCCGCCTAAGGTTGACTCCGCGGTGGTTCGCCTGGTGCCGCACCGCACCATGCCGTATCCGGTAAAAGAGGTCCGGGTACTGAGCCGCATCACCACCGAAGCCTTCAACCAGCGCCGTAAGACCATCCGCAATAGTCTCGGCAATCTGTTTAGCGTTGAAGTGTTGACCGAGCTGGGCGTCGACCCGGCAGTGCGTGCGGAAAATATTTCTGTAGAGCAGTACTGTAAGATGGCCAACTGGTTATCCAACAATCTGCCTTCGAAGGAGAGCTAACCATGATTAATTCGCCTCGTGTTTGCGTTCAGGTGCAAAGCGTCTATATCGAATCGCAGTCTTCTCCGGAAGAAGAGCGTTACGTCTTCGCTTATACCGTCACCATTCGCAATCTGGGGCGGAGTCAGGTTCAGCTGCTTGGCCGCTACTGGCTCATCACTAACGGCCACGGTCGTGAGACTGAAGTTCAGGGTGAAGGGGTGGTCGGCGAGCAACCGCATATTCCCGCAGGCGGTGAATATCAATATACCAGCGGCGCGGTCATCGAAACGCCGCTGGGAACCATGCAGGGTCATTATGAGATGATCGATATCGACGGCGCGCCGTTCCGTATCGAGATCCCTGTGTTCCGTCTCGCAGTTCCAACGCTCATTCATTAAAACAATGTCAACATACCTTATTGGCGACGTTCACGGTTGCTACGATGAACTGATCGCATTATTAGCGCAGGTTGAATTCGACCCGAGCACCGATACGCTATGGCTGACCGGCGATCTGGTGGCCCGTGGCCCGGGGTCGCTGGAGGTCCTGCGCTATGTCAAATCTCTGGGCGACAGTGTGCGACTGGTGCTGGGCAACCATGATCTCCACCTGCTGGCCGTCTTCGCCGGTATCAGCCGTAACAAGCCGAAGGATCGTCTGAAATCCCTGCTGGAAGCCCCGGATGCCGACGAGCTGCTCAACTGGTTGCGTCGCCAGCCGCTGCTGCAGGTGGATGAAGAGAAAAAGCTGGTGATGGCCCACGCGGGCATCACGCCGCAGTGGGATCTGGAGACCGCCCAGCAGTGCGCACGCGATGTAGAAGCGGTGCTCTCCAGCGACTCCTACCCTTTCTTCCTCGATGCCATGTATGGCGATATGCCGAATCACTGGAGCAACGAGCTGAGCGGTCTGGCGCGCCTGCGCTTTATCTCTAATGCTTTTACCCGCATGCGCTACTGCTTCCCGAACGGCCAGCTGGATATGTATTCGAAAGAGGCGCCCGAGGACGCCCCGGCGCCGCTTAAGCCGTGGTTTGCCATTCCTGGCCCGGTCAGCAATGCTTACAGCATTGCCTTTGGCCACTGGGCTTCACTGGAGGGACGCGGTACGCCGGAGGGGATTTACGCCCTGGATACGGGCTGCTGCTGGGGCGGAGAACTCACCTGCCTGCGCTGGGAAGATAAGCAGTACTTCACCCAGCCGTCGAACCGCCAGAAAAGCCTCGACGAAGGCGAAGCCGTCGCGTCCTGAGTCTTCCCGGATGGCGGCGCGTTGCGCCTTATCCGGGCTACATTGCCTTGCGATTTGTCGCCCCGGGCAAGAACGGCGGACGCGAAGCCACTTTTGTGTCGGGTGGCGGCTCACGCCTTACCCGACCTACATTTCCCCGGACAGCGCTCCCGAAAGACGAAGCCCGCGACGGGGAACATGACGAGATACTGATTGCGCCTTCGTCGCGGAATTCACGCAAAAGAAAACCCCGGTCACGCCAGGCGCGACCGGGGTTTTTTCATTGCTATCCTTCCCGCTTAACGGCGTTCGAGGATCTCAAAGCAGTAGCTGTGTGAGTTCTGCGCGTCAGCGTCATGAAACTCGCTGAACACCGACTCCCACTGGTCCGGGTCGTAATCCGGGAAATGGGTATCGCCTTCCACTTCCGCATCAATGTGGGTCAGATAGAGCTTATGCGCTTTCGGCAGGAACTGCTCATAAACGCGGCCGCCGCCAATCACCATAATCTCTTCCACATCGCCGCAGGCAGCAATCGCTTCCTCCACTGAGGAGACCCACTGCACGCGATCGTCGCTGCCGGGTTTGCTGCTGATCACGATATTTTTACGCCCCGGCAACGGGCGCCCAATGGATTCCCAGGTCAGACGCCCCATCACCACCGGCTTATTTAACGTGTTGCGTTTGAACCAGGCGAGATCGGCAGGCAGGTTCCATGGCATGGCGTTTTCCATACCAATGACGCGATCTACCGCTAACGCCGCAATCAGACTGATCATTCATTCATTCCCGAGTGCAAAAAATTGTCGCCACTATACGGAAAGCGTACTACTTCGTCGACTGGCCGGAAGGTAAAGAATAAGAAAATTTTCTGATTTGCTGGCAAGCCCACGTTCACACCGTGGGCCGCCAGAACCGGTTCTAAACGGAAAACAAAATGTTACTGACGAGCGTCAGGCTGAGGGCTTATTTTCCGGCTCATCGGCAATATCCCCGGTGTGCCTGCCCTCTTCCGTCCCCTGCCAGCCGTGACGCTGCACCAGCGACAGATGATGACGATCTTCGTTGATGATGCCGGTGAGCATATCGCTGGTCCGCTTGAAGACCGCCACCCGCGACGCCGCGTCGTTTTCCGCCATCGCCACCATCTCTTCGACCATCTGCAGGTTGAAGCGACGGAACAGATCGGCCCGCTCGCGGGCTTCATAGGCGCCGAGTCCCAGCGCCTCCAGCGTCATTCGGCCGGACTTCAGCGCCGCCTCGAAGGTTTCACGCTCCGGCGCCTCGACGCCAGCCTGGCGCAGCTTGATGTAATGATCGACATCGCGGGCGCGGGAGATGATCTGCAGATGCGGAAAATGCTCTTTTACCCTTTCCACCAGCTCAAGGCTGACGTGCGGATCGTCTATGGCATTGATCAGTACTTCCGCCTTTTCGGCGCCGGCCGATTCCAGCAGGTCGACCCGGGTGGCATCGCCGTAGAAAACCTTCATATCAAATTTGCGCAAGGTATCAACATGATCCGGGTCGTGATCGAGGATAACCATCTTCACCCCGCTGGAGAGCAACAGTCGCCCGGCAATCTGCCCGAAGCGGCCAAAGCCGGCAACAATCACCCGCGGCTGCTCTTCATCAATCTCGTCAGCATCCCGCGCCTGGCCGCTGGCCGATTTCTCCAGACGGGTCAGCAGGACCAGCAAGACCGGCGTTGCCGCCATCGACAGCGCCACCGCCAGGGTCAGCGCCTTAGCCCATTCGCCGTCCAGCACATCCGCCATCCGCGCGGCGCCAAAGACCACAAACGCGAACTCGCTTCCCTGCCCCAGCAGCACCGCAAACCAGCGGCGCTGGGCGCGTGGCACGCCCAGCGGCCTGGCGATAAGCCACAGCATCAGCATTTTTATCGCCAGGAAACCGACCAGCAAAATAACGATACGCAGCGGATGGGTCACGAGAGTGCCGAAGTCAATCGACATGCCGACGCCGATAAAGAACAGCCCCAGCAGCAGCCCTTTAAACGGCTCGATATCGCTCTCCAGCGCATGACGATACTCGGAGCTGGCCAGCAGCACCCCGGCGAGAAACGCCCCCATCGCCATCGACAGCCCGACTTCCTCCAGCAGCAATCCAAAGCCGAAGACCAGGAACAGCGCCACGGCGCTGAACACTTCGCGCAGGCCGGAACGGGCGACAAAGCGCAGCAGCGGACGGGTCAGATAGCGCCCCAGGGCCACCACCAGCGCCAGCGCCGCGGCCACCTTCAGCGCGGAGAGGGCAAACGCCACCAGCGAGGTGGCGCCGCCGCTGGCCGCCAGCAGGGGGATCATCGCCACCAATGGGATCGCCGCGATATCCTGGAACAGCAGCACCGCGAAGGCGCTCCGCCCCATCTGCGACACCGTCAGATTGCGCTCATTCATCGCCTGCATCGCAATGGCTGTGGAAGAGAGCGCCAGGGTCATGCCTATCAGCTCGGCCACCTGCCAGCGCAGGCCCAGCAGCATGCAGAACAGACCGATCAATACCCCGCAGGCTACCATCTGCAGCGCGCCGCCGCCGAACACCGAGGCGCGTAGCTTCCACAGCCGCTGCGGATCCAGCTCCAGACCAATCACGAACAGCATCAGCACCACGCCGATCTCGGCAAAGTGCAGAATCGCCTCGGCGTCAGTCACCAGCCGCAGCCCCCACGGGCCGATAATACAGCCAGCGATCAGATAGCCCAGCACCGACCCCAGCCCCAGGCGGACGGCGATGGGCACAATCAGCGCCGCGGCGCCCAAGTAAATCAGCGCTTGTATCAGCGTATGGCTATCCATTCTGGTGTGCCTCCTGCCAGTCGATTAAGCGTTGACGATAATGGCGGGCCTGCGCCTGCAGCGTTTCGTCATCGCAGATAAAAGTGCAGTGCATGGCGAACGGCGGCAGCCATTTCATTCCGCAGTAAAGCGCGGTTGCCTGCAACGGCTGCGCCAGCACCGGAAAACCGGGGAATGAGCCGATGTCGAAGTGGCTTTCACCGCCGCCGGTGGTCACCGCCCACATCAGCGATTTACCGCGCAGGGCAATACCGTTGTGACCATAGGCCCAGCCGTGCGCCAACACTTTGTCCATCCACAGCTTGAGCAGCGGCGGTACGCTATACCATTGCATAGGGTGCTGCCAGATAACCAGATCGGCACGGGCCAGCGCCGCCTGCTCGGCGGCGACATCGATATTAAAGTCGGGATAGAGTTGATAGAGGGAGCGTATCTCTACGCCTTCAAGCGTCCCTGCCTGTTCAAGCATTCGCTTATTCGCATGAGAATGCTGCGGATAAGGATGCGCATAAATTATCAGAATCATTGATTGGCCTGCGTTTGCTCTTGTCGTAATCAGCAAGAGTGTAGACAGTTAAGCCAACCGCTTACAATGATAACTGTGATTTATGTCGCAGTGGGTTACGCATTTCGGGGTTGATTCTTGATCGCCACATCAGAATCGCTGTCGACCAGATCGCATTGCTTCGGTAGCAGAAAGGTCATTGTGCCGGCGATAATCAACGAACCGGCCAGGGCGCAGACCGCCACATTCTGGCCGTAGAGATACATCATCACGCCCACCAGATAGGGGCCACAGAATCCGCCGAGATTGCCCAGACCATTGATCACCCCGCGTGCGCTGCCCGCCACCTCCGGCGAAGCGATACGCCCCGGCATCGACCAGAACGGACTGGTAGCCGATTTGAGAAAGAAGCCGCAGATCACCAGCGCGATATAGGCCGCCACCATGTGGTCGCGCAGCACCACCGACGCCACCAGCGCTGCCGCAAAACTGTAGAGCGAGAAGCGAACCCACAGACGACGCTTACCGCTGTGGTCGCTGAACAACGAAATCACATAGATCCCGGCCAGCGTGGCGACAAACGGCAGCACCGCCAGGAAGCCAACGCTGGCCATGTTGCCGCCGGTTAACCCCTTCAGAATGGTCGGCAGCCACAGCGTGTAGCCATAATCCCCGGTCTGGTAGAAAAAATTGAGGATCACCAGCTTCATCAGTCCGGCATTACCAAACACATCCTTCACCGGGGCCTTGCTAACTGGGGCTTCGGCCTGCTTCGCCGCACGCTCGGCGGCCAGGGTGGTCACCAGATAGTCACGCTCGCGGGCGGGCAACCAGTGGGCCTCTTGCGGACGGTCGCTAATCATAAACCACCACACGACCAGCACCACCAGCGACAACAGCCCTTCGATGATAAACAGCCAGCGCCAGTCAAGCGCCGCAATAATGGCGCCGGAGACCGGCGCGGTGAGCATACCGCCGAGCGGGGCAAACATCATCACAAACGCGTTCGCGCGACCCAGCTCTTTTTCCGGAAACCAATTGCTGACCATGGTCAGCACTACCGGCAGCATTCCCCCTTCCGAAACCCCGAGAATAAATCGCAGCACCAGCAGTTGATATTGATGAGTCACAAACCCTGTCGCCACGGAAACGATAGCCCAGGCTACCAGCGACCAGGCAATAAATTTTTTACCGCTGCCGTTAACCGCAATTCGCCCACCGGGAATTTGCAAAAATAAATAACCAATAAAAAAGATACCGCTGGCCACGCCGGCCATTTGGCTGGTAATGCCTAAATCGGCCTCCATGCCGCCTGGCAGGGCAAAGCTAATATTAACCCGGTCCATAAATGACATAATGCAGGCAATTAACACCGGCACAATGATACGCAGCCAACGGGTGCTGGGAATTTTCTCGTTCATATATTTGCACTCTCTATGCAGAGGTTATTGTTTTGATTGAGATCGCGCGGGTACAGAAATAAAAAGCTAATTAATCGATAGCGTTTGGCAGCGCTGCGCCGGCAAACCAGGCGGCGACGTTAGCAAAAACCACTTCGCTCATTTTCTGTCGTGTTTCCTGCGTGGCGCTGGCGACATGCGGCTGCAGCACCACGTTATCGAGGGCGATCAGCGCCGCCGGGACCTGGGGTTCCTGTTCGAAAACATCGAGCCCGGCCCCGGCGATAACGCCGTTTTGTAACGCGTGGATCAACGCCTTTTCATCCACCAGCGAACCGCGGGCAATATTGATAAGCCAGGCATGCGCCGGCATCACGTTAAACACCGAGGCGTCGATGATGCCGCGGTTCGCCTCGCCGCCGGATGCGGCAATCACCAGAAAATCGCTCTCATGCGCCAGGGTATGCAGGTCGGCACACCACTGATAATCGAGGCCCGCTATCTTTTTACGGTCGGTATACAGCACCTGCATATCAAAACCCCGCGCCCGGCGGGCGATCGCCTGGCCAATATTCCCCATACCCAGCAGGCCGATACGCTTCCCGCTGACCTGAGTCGCCAACGGCATACCACCGCTCAGCCAGCGTCCCTCGCGGACAAAGCGATCGCCCTGACAGAGCTGACGGGAACCGGCCAGCAGCAGCCCCATCGCCAGGTCAGCGACATCATTCGTCAACACCCCGGAGGTGATGGTGACGGCAATTTGCCGCGAGCGGGCATACGCCAGATCCACCGCATCGGTACCGACGCCGAAGATGGCAATCAGCCCAGCCTGAGGCAGCAACTCAAGGACGCTGTTTGCTACGCCGACGTCGCCGCGAGTGACCACGACGGCAATGTTCTCTCCTTGTTCACGCAGAAAGGCGATCGGATCGTCCTGCTCGTAGAGACGCAGCAGCGGGAAATGCTCCGCCAGCTGCAGCTGCAGGGTTTCAATTACGGGGGCCACTAAAAGGACGGCGCGGGGAATAACACTCTTCATCAGATCACCTGTTTGACGTTTGGTTACGACGGTAGCCACTATCAAACGGGTTTTTATCGGGGGATTTTGCGATCTGTATCACGCTGAATCGTGTTAAAAATGCATGTTACCGGACGCGTGATCGTGAAGACAAAACGGCGACCAGACAGGCGATGGACTGCGCGCGCATTAACCTTTTGCTAACACACGACAGGCGCTGGCTGGTGGCCGTTAAATCGTTTCGCCCATCGACAGGCGGTAGTGGAGATCCACTTTTTCAATGGTGGGCAGTCCTTTGATTTTCTTTATTAAAATCTCTGTCGCCACCTTCCCCATCTCGAAGCGCGGCGTCAGGACGCTGGCCAGCCGGGGAGAGACGATCTGGCCAATCTCCAGGCCATGAAAGCCCGCGATAGCCAGCTCCTGGGGCACGCTGATACCGGACGCCAGGCACTCCTGTAACACGCCCACCGCCAGGTCGTCATTAGTGCACAGGATACCGTCCATATCGGCGTACATTTGCCGCGCCAGGGTCATCATGCCGGTGCCAATGGAAACCGACGAGACTTTATTCGGCGCAATGCGCCCCACCGCCAGCCCGGCATTCTCCATCGCCCGACAGTAGCCCAGATAACGCTGCTCGTCGCGGACGTCGGACATCGAGCCGAAGTAGATGATCCGTCGTTTACCGCTGGCCAGCAGCATGGTGGTCATATCGAAGCCGGCCTGGAAGTTATCGAATCCGACGTTAATGCGTCCTGGATTCTCCGCCAGCCCCATCACTTCGGCGATCGGGATCTTCGCGGCATTCAGATACTTGTCCGCGCGCAGGGAGTGCACCGACTCGGTCAGCAGCAGCCCTTTCACGTTAAACGCCAGCACGGCGGCAATCTGCTCCTCTTCACGCTGGCGATCGTAGTCGTAATTCACCACCAGCGTCTGGTAACCATGCCCGGCGGCGACAGATTCGATGCCGGCCAGCAGATCGGCAAAAATTTGATTATGAAAGGAGGGAATGAGTACGCCAATCCGCGGCACGGCGACGCTGGTCATCGCCGGATTATCCGGGTCGGGCTGATAGCCGATCTCCGCTATCACGCTGGCAATACGCTCCGCCGTCTCCGGTTTCACCTTTTCCGGGGTGCGCAAATAGCGGCTAACGGTCATCTTGGTTACGCCAGCCAGCTCGGCAATATCATGGAGAGTAATGCGTTGTGCTTTCATCTGTGTGTCCGCCAAATACCTGACTGCTTCAGGCCATTATGCCTGTCGGGGGGGCAAAAGAGAATGCCAGTCCGTAGCCGTTAACCTGTTGAGTCAGCGAGATTTACCGGCAGCGTCACGTTTAAAGTAACCCCTTTTTGTAACACGGTTCCGAGTGATCTTCATCACAGTTTCCCCCGGTAAAAATCCGTGAGATAGGGCACAGGTTTTCTTCAGCCGCTAATCAGGATATCGAGATGAACGATCTTTTCAGCTTACAAGGTAAACGCATTTTAATTACGGGCGCAGGACAGGGGATCGGTTTTGTCATGGCTCAGGGTCTGGCGCAATATGGCGCAGAAATCATTATTAATGACCTTTCTGCCCCGCGAGCGGACGATGCGGTGATGAAGCTCCGCGACGAAGGCGCCACCGCCCATGCTGCGGTATTTAACGTGACCGATGCCGAGGCCGTTGAAGAAGCCATTGCCAATATCGAAGCGCATCTTGGCCCGATTGACGTGTTATTCAATAACGCCGGGATCCAGCGCCGCCACCCGTTTACCGAATTCCCGGTGCAGGAATGGAATGACGTGATTTCAGTTAACCAGACGGCGGTATTTCTCGTCTCTCAGGCCGTCGCGAAGCGCATGGTTGACCGCCAGCAGGGAAAAATCATCAATATCTGCTCCATGCAGAGCGAGCTGGGGCGCGACACCATCACCCCCTACGCCGCCGCCAAAGGCGCGGTGAAGATGCTAACCCGCGGAATGTGCGTTGAGCTGGCGCGGCACAACATTCAGGTCAACGGCATTGCCCCGGGCTACTTTAATACGGCGATGACCCGGACGCTGGTTGAGGATAAGGCGTTTACCGACTGGTTATGCAAACGCACCCCTGCCGCCCGCTGGGGCGATCCGCAGGAGCTGGTCGGCGCTGCCGTCTTTTTATCGTCAAACGCGTCGAATTTCGTCAACGGCCATCTGCTGTTCGTTGACGGCGGCATGCTGGTCGCGGTCTGAGAGAAGGAGCGCATGATGGCAGGACAATGCATTATTTTGATGGGCGTCTCCGGAACCGGCAAATCCACCGTCGGTCAGGCATTGGCCCACGCGCTGGGAGCGAAATTTATCGACGGCGACGACCTTCATCCACGCAACAATATCGTCAAAATGGCCACCAGCCAGCCGCTGAATGATGAGGATCGTCAGCCGTGGCTGACGCGTATCGCCGACGTCATTTTCAGTCTTGAGCAGAAAAACGAGTCAGGTGTATTGGTCTGTTCCGCATTAAAAAAGCGCTATCGCGACCGCCTGCGTGAGGGGAACGCGAAGCTACGCTTCCTGTGGTTGACCGGGGATTATGACTGCATTTTGCAGCGAATGCGCCAGCGTAAAGGCCACTTTATGCCAGAAGCGTTACTGCGTAGCCAGTTTGCCGCCCTGGAGACGCCAGACGCCAGTGAAAGCGATGTTCTGGCCGTCGATATTACCCCCGACATCGCCAGTATTGTCGCTCACTCATTAACGTTACTTCATTCGCAACAACCGCAGAGGATCCCGGCATGATTATCGATACCTTAACCGCCGCCGCCGAAAATGAGCTCTATCCGCCGGTGATCCGCCAGGCGCTGCAGGCCGTGTTACAGCAACAACCGCACGCGCTGCCGCCGGGGAAATATACCGTCGAGAGTGATAATGTGTTTTTTACCGTCGTCGAAGGCCATACCCGGCCGCTGAGCGAGCAACGCCCGGAATATCATCGTCAATATCTCGACATTCACATTGTGCTGAAAGGTGAAGAGATCATCGGTGCCGGGAATAAAGGGCTGCCGGTCGTTGAAGATGGTCACTTCAACACGACGCAGGATATCGGTTTCTGTCAGGCTATCGACAGCGAAACGCTGATTCATCTCTACCCGGAAGAGCTGGCGATCCTCTTCCCTGGCGAATTACACCGCCCGATGGCCTGCCTCGAACAAGGCGCAGCGTTGCGTAAAATCGTGGTTAAAATCGATCGCGCGCTACTGTAACGCGATCGTTCGGCCCCGCACACTCCCCGCGGGGCCTGGGATAACCATTAGTTATCCAGCTCATCCATGGACTTCACCTGGTCGCGGTTAATCTGCTCCACGCGGCCGGTTTCGGCATTTTTGTATGAGACGAGGCCGGTGTCATCATCCACCTGCGGTTTGCCGCTGGTGACAATGGTCTTGCCATCGGTGGTTTTGATCGACTGATTCGATGAGCAGCCGGCCACGAACATGATTGCCGTCGCTGCCAGTGCGGATGCCACCAGAATATTGTTCCGCATTGTATCCTCCTGTCTTTTCATCAATAGGTATCGTTATGGTGCTCACTATAGTTAGCCTGACCCGACAGGTGGTTAAAAGCAGAACTCTCCGAAGATGACTGCAGCCAAAAAAAGGGCTGACGATGTCGTCAGCCCTGGTTTGTTGCTCTCCGGCCAGGCCGGCGCGCTTATTTGGTGATTTGCGCGTGCATTTCCTGAACCGAAATCACCTTCTCGGTGGCGTCAGCGTTCAGCGCCATCGCGGTGGCAAAGCCGCCGTTCAGGGTGGTGTCGTAATGCACCTTGTACTGCAGCGCGCTGCGGCGAATCAGCTTGGAGTCTTCAATCGCCTGGCGACCTGCGGTGGTGTTGATGATGTAGGTGTATTCGCCATTCTTGATACGGTCCTGAATGTGCGGACGACCTTCATGCACCTTGTTCACCAGACGCGGGTTGATACCGGCTTCGCCCAGCACAATCGCCGTACCGTGGGTCGCATCCAGCTCAAAGCCAAACTTCAGCAGCTTCGCCGCCAGGTCGACCACGCGCTCTTTGTCGCCTTCGCGAACGGAGAGCAGTGCACGGCCCTGTTTCTTCATGGTCGAGTTGCTGCCCAGCTGCGCTTTGGCGAATGCTTCCGCGAAGGTACGGCCCACGCCCATCACTTCCCCGGTAGAGCGCATTTCTGGCCCTAACAGCGGGTCAACGCCCGGGAATTTGTTGAACGGCAGAACCACCTCTTTCACCGAGTAGTACGGCGGGATGATCTCTTTGGTCACGCCCTGCTGCGCCAGCGTCTTACCGGCCATTACGCGCGCCGCGACTTTCGCCAGCGGGACGCCGGTGGCTTTGGAGACGAATGGTACGGTACGCGCCGCACGCGGGTTCACTTCAATCAGATAAACTTCGTTATCTTTCACCGCGAACTGGACGTTCATCAGGCCGCGAACCTGCAGCTCGAAAGCCAGCTTCTGCACCTGCTCGCGCATCACATCCTGAATTTCCTGGCTCAGCGTATACGCTGGCAGGGAACAGGCTGAGTCGCCGGAGTGTACGCCCGCCTGCTCGATATGCTCCATGATGCCGCCAATCAGCACCATTTCGCCGTCGCAGATGGCGTCGACATCCACTTCAATCGCGTCGTCGAGGAAGCGATCCAGCAGTACCGGTGCATCGTTGGAGACGCTAACCGCGGTCTGGAAGTAGCGGCGCAGATCCTGCTCGTCGTAAACAATTTCCATCGCCCGGCCGCCAAGCACGTAAGACGGCCGAACCACCAGTGGGTAGCCAATCTCTTTCGCTCTCTCTACCGCCTGCTCAATGGCAGTGACGGTGGCGTTCGCCGGCTGCTTCAGCTTCAGACGGTCAACCGCATGCTGGAAGCGCTCACGGTCTTCCGCGCGGTCGATAGCGTCCGGGCTGGTGCCGATAACCGGTACGCCTGCGGCTTCCAGGGCGCGCGCCAGCTTCAGCGGCGTCTGGCCGCCGTACTGGACGATAACGCCCTTCGGCTTCTCGATGCGCACGATTTCCAGCACGTCTTCCAGGGTCACCGGCTCGAAGTACAGACGGTCGGAGGTGTCATAGTCGGTAGACACGGTTTCCGGGTTACAGTTGACCATGATGGTCTCGTAACCGTCTTCGCGCAGCGCCAGAGAGGCGTGTACGCAGCAGTAGTCAAATTCGATACCCTGGCCGATACGGTTCGGGCCGCCGCCGAGGACCATGATTTTATCGCGGTCAACGGACGGGTTGGACTCACACTCTTCTTCATAAGTGGAGTACATGTAGGCGGTATCGGTGGCGAATTCGGCGGCGCAGGTGTCCACGCGCTTGTAGACCGGATGCAGGTCATACTGGTCGCGCAGCTTGCGAATTTCCGCTTCCCGCACGCCCGCCAGTTTCGCCAGACGCGCATCGGCAAAGCCTTTACGCTTCAGGGTACGCAGGAAGTCGGCGTCGAGGCCGTTGATGCCCACTTCCACCACTTTCTCTTCCAGACGCACCAGCTCTTCAATCTGCACCAGGAACCAGCGGTCGATATTGGTCAGGTTGAAGACGCCGTCTACCGAGAGGCCGGCGCGGAAGGCATCCGCGATGTACCAGATACGCTCGGCGCCAGCGTCTTTCAGCTCGCGGCGAATTTTAGTCAGCGCTTCCGGGTCGTCGAGGCTCACTTTCGGGTCGAAGCCGGTGGCGCCCACTTCCAGGCCGCGCAGCGCTTTCTGCAGCGATTCCTGCTGGGTGCGGCCAATGGCCATCACTTCGCCGACGGATTTCATCTGGGTGGTCAGACGGTCGTTCGCGCCAGCGAATTTTTCGAAGTTGAAGCGTGGAATTTTGGTGACCACGTAGTCGATGGACGGCTCGAAGGAAGCCGGAGTGCGGCCGCCGGTGATGTCGTTCATCAGCTCGTCAAGGGTGTAGCCCACTGCCAGCTTGGCCGCCACTTTAGCAATCGGGAAGCCGGTGGCTTTCGAGGCCAGCGCCGAAGAGCGGGAGACGCGCGGGTTCATTTCGATAACGATCAGGCGACCGTCTTTCGGGTTCACCGAGAACTGCACGTTAGAGCCGCCGGTTTCCACACCGATTTCACGCAGGACCGCCATCGAGGCGTTACGCATGATTTGGTATTCTTTGTCGGTCAGGGTCTGCGCCGGGGCAACGGTGATGGAGTCGCCGGTATGGATCCCCATGGCAT
Source organism: Klebsiella sp. PK18 (assembly GCF_057784655.1). Taxonomy (NCBI): domain Bacteria; kingdom Pseudomonadati; phylum Pseudomonadota; class Gammaproteobacteria; order Enterobacterales; family Enterobacteriaceae; genus Klebsiella; species Klebsiella sp. PK18. The sequence continues at coordinate 4,782,035 of NZ_CM173493.1, forward strand.
CGAAGTTTTCAATCGAGCAGACGATGATGCAGTTGTCGTTCTTATCGCGCACCACTTCCATCTCGTACTCTTTCCAGCCGATCAGCGATTCATCGATCAGCAGTTCGTTGGTCGGAGAGAGATCCAGGCCGCGTTCGCAGATTTCTTCGAACTCTTCGCGGTTATAGGCGATACCGCCGCCGGTGCCGCCCATCGTAAAGGACGGACGGATAATGCACGGGAAGCCAACGTCGGCGGCAACCGCCAGCGCTTCTTCCATGGTGTGGGCGATGCCGGAGCGCGCGGTGTCGAGGCCGATTTTCTTCATCGCCACGTCGAAGCGACGACGGTCTTCCGCTTTATCAATCGCGTCCGCAGTGGCGCCGATCATGGTCACGCCGAACTCTGCCAGCACGCCCTGACGTTCCAGCTCCAGCGCACAGTTCAGCGCGGTCTGGCCGCCCATGGTCGGCAGCACGGCATCCGGGCGCTCTTTTTCGATAATTTTACGTACCACTTCCCAGTGAATCGGCTCGATGTAGGTCGCATCAGCCATTTCCGGGTCGGTCATGATGGTCGCCGGGTTGGAGTTCACCAGAATAACGCGGTAGCCCTCTTCACGCAGGGCTTTACAGGCCTGCGCGCCGGAGTAGTCAAACTCACACGCCTGACCGATAACAATCGGGCCCGCGCCCAGAATCAGGATACTTTTTATGTCTGTACGTTTTGGCATTGCTCTTTTACTCCTGATTATTTCGCGGACTGACGGTAGAGCTCAATTAACTCGATAAAGTGGTCGAACAGCGGCGCGGCATCATGCGGCCCCGGGCTCGCTTCAGGGTGCCCCTGGAAGCTAAACGCCGGTTTGTCGGTACGATGAATGCCCTGCAGGGTGCCGTCGAACAGCGACTTGTGGGTCACGCGCAGGTTGGCCGGCAAGGTGGCTTCGTCAACCGCAAAACCGTGGTTCTGCGCGGTGATCATCACCACATTGTTATCAATATCTTTCACCGGATGGTTGCCGCCGTGGTGGCCGAACTTCATCTTAATGGTCTTCGCACCGCTCGCCAGCGCCAGCAGCTGATGGCCAAGGCAGATACCGAATACCGGAATATCGGTCTCAAGGAATTTTTCAATCGCGTCGATAGCGTAATCGCACGGCGCCGGGTCGCCTGGGCCGTTAGAGAGGAAAATACCGTCCGGATTCATTTTCAGCACGTCTTCGGCAGAGGTCTGCGCCGGCACCACCGTCAGGCGGCAGCCGCGGTCCACCAGCATGCGCAGGATGTTGCGTTTCGCGCCGAAGTCATACGCCACAACGTGGAACGGCAGCTCGCTTTCCGCTTTCGCTTCCGGCAGGTCGCCCGCCAGAGTCCAGCTGCCCTGCGTCCAGCTGTAGGTTTCTGCGGTGGTCACTTCCTTCGCCAGATCCATGCCGTTCAGACCCGGGAACGCTTTCGCTTTCTCCAGCGCCAGCTGAGCATCCGGGCTGTCGCCCGCGATGATGCAGCCGTTCTGCGCCCCTTTCTCACGCAGCAGACGCGTCAGCTTGCGGGTATCGATATCGGCAATCGCCACGATGTTATGGCGCTTCAGATAAGAAGAAAGATCTTCAGTATTGCGGAAGTTGCTGGCAATCAGCGGCAGATCGCGGATCACCAGACCCTGCGCGTGTACCTGAGAAGATTCTTCATCGGCGGCGTTGGTGCCGACATTACCAATATGAGGATAAGTAAGAGTGACGATTTGGCGGGAATAGGAAGGATCAGTGAGGATTTCTTGATAACCGGTCATTGAAGTATTGAAAACGACTTCCCCAACCGCCGTGCCGGTTGCCCCGATGGCCCGACCGTGAAACTGGGTTCCGTCTTCCAGAACCAATAGCGCTGACTTAATCAAAACACCCTCCAGAGAATATCCACTCACTTTATTTGCATATTAATTCATAAACACGATCTGAATCAATGCAAATCTGTTGCCCGCAGATTTTTGGCAAACGGCGGCATTCTGGAGAGATGTCGGATAAAAGTCAACTTAAAGCGGAGATTTTTAATGTCATTTTACGCCACTGGCGCATAACATGTGATTTTTACGCCAAAAAGATCAACAAACCTGGCTGAGAAAACGCTTGCGGACGGGAAAGAGTGTAAAACCTGGCGACGAAGCGCTAAAAAGTGGACCAAATGGTCAAAATTTACATTTCATTCACCAAAAACAGCATGAAGATTATTATTTATAGCTATCACAACGTAAAACACACACAAAACCCATAAAAATAAAAAAGGGCAACAATATATTGCCCCTTGCATCAATAACTTATTGATTGCAATAACCACATCACGATGGGTAATAATCGTTATAAACTGTTCAAATCCAGCACATCACGCATGTCAAACAGACCATTTTTCTTGTCTTTCAGCCACAATGCAGAGCGAACCGCGCCATTAGCAAAGGTCATCCGGCTGGAGGCTTTATGGGTGATTTCAATACGCTCACCGATATCAGCAAACATCGCCGTATGCTCCCCGACGATATCGCCCGCACGGACGGTGGCGAAGCCAATGGTGCCCGGAACGCGTTCGCCGGTATGACCTTCACGACTGTAGACGGCGCATTCCTTCAGATCTTTGTTCAATGCTCCGGCGATCGCTTCGCCCATCGCCAGCGCGGTGCCTGACGGCGCATCCACTTTATGCCGGTGGTGCGCTTCGATAATTTCGATGTCGGTGTAGTCGCCCATCACCTTTGCCGCCTTCTCCAGCAGCTTTAACAGGACGTTGACGCCGACGCTAAAGTTAGCGGCGAAGACAATGGCAATCTCCTGCGCGGCGTCGCGAATCGCCTGCTTGCCAGCGTCGTCAAAACCGGTGGTGCCGATGACCATCCCTTTACCGTGCTCGCGGCAAAACGCCAGATGATTCAGCGTGCCTTCCGGGCGGGTAAAATCGATCAACACGTCGAAATCATCTTTTACCGCCGTCAGGCTGCTCTGCACCGCGACGCCCGCTTTGCCGGCGCACGCCAGCTCCCCGGCGTCGCTGCCCACCAGGCTTGACCCTTCGCGCTCCAGCGCCGCGCCCAGCGCCACGCCTTCCATCTGCAATGCAGCCTGAATTAACTGGCGTCCCATCCGGCCGCCCGCGCCGGCGATGGCCACGCGGATTTGTGCATCATGCATAGCTATTCTCTTTTGTTAACATTACGTAAATTGTTTTCAGAGTAACCAGCCCGTCAGCGGGCCGCTACTCAAAAACGCCGATAATTAGAAATTTATGACAAACGGCGGACGATATCAGTAAAAACTATACGATTGTGCTGAAATGCGTGCTTTGCGGGTGCTCTCTCGGAGACAATAATCGACGTTTTCGTCATCTGTCGGTTTCAAGAAATAAGATGCACTAAATCTGGCAAACTCGACCGACCAGCATTGAAATGCTGTGGAAACATTATACTTTCGGTAGAGCAGAAAGCCTTATGCCAGGATATAGCTGACCACCAGCTGCCCCTTCTTCATCTTTATCTGACTGATAACAATGTCGCCCAGCTCCGCCAGACGGGCGACGTGGGTGCCACCGCAGGGATAAGCGGGCAGTTCGCCGAAGCCCACCTGGCGCAAGCCATCAGCGAACGTCACCTGACGCGGTAAGTCCTGCGCCTGCCAGGCCTTCACCGGCGCCAGTAGCGCACTGGCGTCCGGCAGCGCGGCATTGTTCCTGCTGGTAAAGGTTATCCGCCCTTCGCCGGGCCAGTGGTGCGCTTTCACCGGTTGCCAGCCAAGCTGTTCGCCCGCCAGGCCAAGCAGGTGGCCGGCAGAATGCAGACGGGCATGCAGCTGTCTCGCGGAGGCATCAATTTTCATCTCCACGTCACCGAGGGGAAGCGCTTGCGACAGGATATGCAGCACGCTGTCGCCGCGCACAATAACCGTCTCAACCACCTGCCCAGCTATCCAGCCGCGGTCTGCCGGTTGACCGCCTCCTTGCGGGTGAAACAACGTCCGATCCAGTTCGATGGCGTAACGGCCATCCACTTCTGCGGTGCAGGCGATGATCTGGGCGCGCCCGTCGGTAGCATCGCTGGTGTAATAAACTCGTTCAGTCATGGTGATTCTCCTCTCTGTCCGACCAGTATATTGATAATATCGACAGCGATAATCCCACCACCCGCCAATGCACTTTTGCCCCGGGAGCACAAATGAATCTAAACCTCCTGCCGGACCTCGCCCTCTTCGTCCAGATTGTCGACCAGGGCAGCTTTTCCGCCGTCGCCCGCCAGAGCGGACTGACGCCCTCCGCCGTGAGCCGCAGCGTGTCGCGGCTGGAGCGGGAGATGGGCAGCAAGCTGCTGCATCGTACCACCCGCAAGCTGCGACTGAGCGATGCCGGGGAAACAGTGTATCAGCATGCCCAGCAGATGCTGGAAGCGGCGCGGCAGGCGATAGATTCCGCCAGCAGTCGCCAAACGGTCGCTCAGGGAAAGCTGACGCTCAGCGTACCGAAAGCCGTCGGCCGCTTTGTGATCCACCCGCTGATGATGGCGTTTTTCCATCGCTACCCGCAGGTGGACGTCTGCCTGCGGCTGGAAGATCGCCCTCTGGATTTTATCGATGACGGTATTGATTTGGCGCTGCGCATCACCGATACCCCTTCCCCTGGTCTGCATGGCAAACCGCTGATGCCAATCAGGCACGTTATCTGCGCCACTGAGCCCTATTTACAGCAGCACGGTACGCCGTATACGCCGCAGGATCTGCGCGCGCATTGCTGCATTAGTCTTGGCGAAACGCCCGCCGACGCGCGCTGGAAGTTCCGCCGGGAAGGGAAAAGCGAAACAGTGCAAACCTACGGGCGGTACGCCGCCAACCATACCGCCGTCCGCCTCGACGCGGTTAAGCAGCATCTGGGCATTGGCAGCCTGCCGCTGTTTACCGCTCGCGAGGCGCTGGCGAAGGGCGATATCGTGCAGGTGCTGCCCGAGTGGGAATTCATCAGCAGCTACTCCGGCGACCTGTGGCTACTGTGGGCGGGAGATAAGCATATGCCCGCCAGGATGCGGGTGATGATTGATTATCTCAGCGAGACGGTGCCGGCGTTGAACGCAGGCAGCACAGAGCCAGCGAAATAATTGCAAACCACGGAATGATAACCCCCAACACAAACCAGATCCCGGAGCGGCCGATATCATGCATTCGCCGGCAGCCAACAGCCAGCAAGGGGAGCGCCATCAGCAGCAGCCAGAGCGCGGCAAAGGGAATGACAACAAAACTGAGGATACCGTATTGAGGGTTAACGCTGGTTGCCAGACACCAGGCCGCCAGCGGCATGGTGGCGATCAATACATTGATGAGAAAAAACGTCCAGAACTGCTGCCGGCTGGCGCGGCCACTAAAATTAAAGGTCTCTTTACAGCCGCTCAAATACGCCTGTCCATAGGTCATTGCTTCTTTCCTTGAAAATCGAGTGATTTATCACGGCGCCAGGGCAATCACCTCCGCTGCCCAGCGCTGAAACCCTTCCACGTCGATATCGAGCGCCACCAGGGCGTTCGCCGGCTGACCCAGTCGTCCTTCGATATCCACCACCGTGGTGCCCGCGGTCCAGGTCCCCTGCGTCTCCACCGCCACAAAGCACGGCTGGAGAGTGAACAGTTCCGGGCGCGCCAGCCATGCAATAGCGCAGAGATCGTGCATTCGCAAACCACTGCTCATGCTGCCGCTGCGATAGTGGCTAAACAGAGCATGAAGCATTTTACCGGTCTGGTTCAGCGTCGGTAGGGTCGCCAGGTAATCTGCCATCAGCAGCGCCCGGTTGGTGACGTCCAGCCCGCACATGACAATCTCCAGCCCGCTGTGGAAGACTTTCGCGGCGGCTTCCGGGTCGATAGCAATATTGAATTCCGCATTCGGCGTGAAGTTGCCGCGCCCCGCCGAGCCGCCCATGATCACCAGCCGGCGAATATTGAACACACATTCCGGATACTGGGTCAGCAGCAGCGCAATATTGGTCAGCGGGCCAATCGCCACCAGGGTGATCGGCTCGGCAGCGTGCATCAATGCATCGCGGATCGCCTGGAAGGCCGGCTTCGCCAGCGGCTGACGTTGATGCTCAACAAAGTCATACCCCTCCATGCCGGATTCGCCATGCACCGAGGCGGCGTCGCGCAACGGACGCACCAGCGGCATCGACGCCCCCTGCGCCAGCGGCACATCGGCATTCCAGAAGTGCAGCAGCTGCAGCGCGTTACGGGTCGTCTTCTCCACCGAAACGTTGCCCGCCACGGTGGTCATCAGTTGCAGCTCCAGCTCGGGCGCGAACAGCGCCGCGGCAATGGCGGCAGCATCGTCGATGCCCGGGTCAGTATCAAGAATGATCGGTAAGCGCATGGTTTCTCCCTAAAAAAAATGCCAGACGTTAAGTCTGGCATCTTCTCATACTGCTGGAGGAAAGAACTTACTCTACTTCACGGACATCCACACGCAGCTCTTTCGGCACTTCAAAGACGATATTCTCTTCCCGGCCTTCCAGTGGCACGGCTTCGCCGCCGCCCAGCTCCTGCAGGCGGGTAATGACGTTCTGCACCAGAATATCCGGCGCCGATGCGCCCGCCGTCACGCCGACACAGGCCGCATCCTTGACCCACGCTTCCTGGATATCGGAGGCGTCGTCAATCAGGTAAGCCGCTTTGCCCATCCGCTGCGCCAGCTCGGCGAGGCGGTTAGAGTTGGAGGAGTTTTTCGACCCGACCACCAGCACCACGTCAGCCTGCTCCGCCAGCGCGCGCACGGCTTCCTGACGGTTAGTGGTGGCATAGCAAATGTCGTCTTTGCGCGGGCCGACGATTTTCGGGAAACGCGCGCGCAGGGCGTCAATAACGTCAGACGTATCGTCGACGGAGAGCGTGGTCTGGGTCATAAACGACAGCCGGGCGTCGTTTTTGACTTCCAGCTTGAGAACGTCTTCCGGCGACTCGACCAGGTACATGCCCCCTTGCGGGTTGTTGTACTGTCCCATGGTACCTTCGACTTCCGGGTGGCCGGCATGGCCAATCAGAATCGACTCTTCGCCGCGGCGGCTGGCGCGGGCGACTTCCATATGGACTTTGGTCACCAGCGGACAGGTGGCATCGAACACCGTCAGGTCGCGGCTCTTCGCTTCGTTGCGTACCGCCTGCGAAACACCGTGGGCGGAGAAAATCAGGATCGCGCCGTCCGGCACTTCGCTGATCTGTTCGATAAAAATGGCGCCGCGCTTGCGCAGGCTATCCACCACATAGCGGTTGTGCACCACTTCATGGCGAACATAGATCGGTGCGCCATACAGCGTCAGCGCGTTTTCTACAATGCTGATAGCGCGGTCAACGCCAGCGCAAAAACCGCGCGGGTTAGCCAACAGGATCTGCATGTTACTCCTCCAGCGCCGGATCGATCTCCAGCACTTCAATATCAAAATGAACGGTGCGCCCGGCCAGCGGATGGTTGAAGTCGACGGTGATGGAATCGCCGTTCACTTCGCGGATCACGCCAGGCATTTCGCTGCCATCCATTGCGGTAAAGAGCATAATCGCGCCGATTTCTGGTTCGCCAGCGTCGATAAACTCACGGCGAGAGAAATACTGAATCAGGTCCGGGCTGGGTACGCCAAAGGCGGCGTCAGGCTCCAGCGAAAAGGCCTTTTTCTCCCCCTCTTTCAGACCGAGAAGCTGTTGCTCCAGCCCTTCAGACAGAGAGGTGTCGCCGAGGCGAAACAGCGCCGGTTTGCCGTTGCTGCGGGTGGACTCGGCGGTGGAGCCGTCGTCCAGTTTCAGTGTGAAGTGCACCAGTACCGCGCTGTTGCTCTGTACGGATTTAGACATGCAAATTGCTCGCTTGTTTTAGGTCACCGGTTGCCCGGTGGCGCTATGCTAACCGGACCGACGGGCGGCCACAAATTCTGTAGGCCGGGTAAGCGTAGCGCCACCCGGCATTGACATTTACGCCTGCTCTTTCGCGGTCGGTTTCGGCAAGAAACCTTCCAGCACAATCAGCGCTGCGCCGATGCAGATCGCACTATCGGCGAGGTTGAAGGTGGCGAAATGCCAGTCGCCGACGTAGAAGTCGATCATATCGACCACGAAGCCGTGCCACAGGCGATCGAACAAGTTACCCAGCGCACCGCCGATAATCAGGGCGTAGGCAATATTGTTCAGCTTTTGCGTCGCCTTCGAACGGTACATCAGTACCGTCAGCACCACACAAATGCCGATCGCGATCCCGGAAAAGAACCAGCGCTGCCAGCCGCCGCTGTCGGCGAGGAAACTAAACGCCGCGCCATAGTTGCGGGCATAATGCAGATTAAGCGACGGGAACAGCGGAACCGTCTCCCCCAGAGCGAAGTTCTGGAGGATCAGGAATTTGCTACCCAGATCGATAATCAGCACGGCTACGACGACCCACAGCCAGCGTAGCCCCGTTGAACAGATCGATTTACTCATCAGGCGAATTTACGTTGCTCGCCGTTACCGGCGACGTTGCTCACACAGCGACCGCAGATTTCTGCGTGTTCCGCTACCTTGCCGACGTCACTGGTGTAATGCCAGCAGCGTGGGCACTTCTCGCCCTCGGCTTTACTCAGGACCACTTTCAGCCCTTTCAGCAGATCGCTCTGCCAGGCATCAGCCGGCGCCTGCGCATAATCGGCAACGTTGGCGCCGGAGGTCAACAGGACAAATCGTAATTCATCGCCCAGCGCGTTGAGCTTGGCCGCCAGGTCGGCATCGGCATACAGCGTGACCGCTGCTTCCAGAGAGCCACCGACTTTCTTATCCGCACGCGCTTGCTCGATCACCTTGTTGACTTCGCCGCGCACCTTGAGCAATTCATCCCAGAAACCGTCGTTCATCGCTTCATCGTCGGCCAGGCCGAACAGACCTTCATACCACTCGCCGGTGAAGACATATTTCTCACGATCGCCCGGCAGGTAGCCCCAGATTTCGTCCGCGGTGAAGGACATGATCGGCGCCATCCAGCGCACCAGCGCTTCCACGATGTGGAACAGCGCGGTCTGGCAGCTGCGACGCGCCACGCTGTCCGCTTTCGCGGTGTACTGGCGGTCTTTGATGATGTCGAGGTAGAACGAGCCCATTTCGATGGAGCAGAAGCGCATCAGGCGCTGTACCACTTCATGGAAGTCGTAGGATTCGTAGGCTTTCAGGATATCTTCCTGTGCCGCCTGCGCGCAGCCGACTGCCCAGCGGTCCAGCACCACCATCTCTTCCGGTTTAACCATGTCTTTCGCTGGATCGAAACCGTTCAGGTTCGCCAGCAGGAAGCGCGCGGTGTTACGGATACGACGATAGCTGTCCGCGGCGCGTTTGAGGATCTCATCGGAGACCGCCATTTCGCCGGTGTAGTCGGTGGAGGCCACCCACAGACGCAGGATATCGGCGCCCAGCTTGTTCATCACGTCCTGCGGGCTAACGGTGTTACCGATAGACTTGGACATTTTGCGGCCCTGACCGTCGACGGTGAAGCCGTGGGTCAGTACCTGACGGTATGGCGCTTTGCCTTTCATCGCCGTGGAAATCATCAGCGAGGACATAAACCAGCCGCGATGCTGGTCAGAACCTTCCAGATACATATCGGCGGCATGACCGGCGAATTCCGGACGCACATCAACCACGGAAGAGTGGGTCGACCCGGAGTCAAACCACACGTCGAGGGTATCCGGCACTTTCTCGTAGCTGTCGGCGTCATCGCCAAGGATGTCGCGGGAATCGAGATCCCACCACGCCTGGATGCCGTCAACTTCAACGCGTTTCGCCACTTCTTCCATCAGTTCGAGGGTACGCGGATGCAGTTCGTGGGTTTCTTTGTGCACGAACAGCGACATCGGCACGCCCCAGGTACGCTGACGGGAGATACACCAGTCAGGGCGGTTGGCCACCATCGATTCGATACGCGCCTGGCCCCAGTCCGGGATCCACTGCACGCCTTTGATCTCTTTCAGCGACTGCGCGCGCAGGCCTTTCTGATCCATGCTGACGAACCACTGCGGGGTGGCGCGGAAGATGATCGGCGATTTGTGGCGCCAGCAGCACGGATAGCTGTGCTGCATTTTTTCCACGTGCAGCAGCGCACCGCTGTCACGCAGCATCTCAACGATGATGTCGTTGGCTTTGAAGACGTTGATACCGTCCAGAGACGGGTAAGTACCTGGCAGATAAGCACCGTCCGGGCCAACCGGGTTGGCGATTTCCAGACCGTATTTCTGGCTGATAGTGTAGTCGTCCGGACCGTGGCCGCCGGCGGTATGCACCGCGCCGGTACCCGCGTCCAGCGTCACGTGGTCGCCAAGGATCGCCGGCACGTCAAAATCGAGGAACGGATGCTGGAAGCGCATCAGTTCAAGCTCAGAACCTTGTACCGCCGCCAGGATACGGTAATCCGTAACGCCAAGGCGCTTCATTACGCTCTCAACCAGGTCTTTCGCCAGGATCAGCGCCTGACCGTCAACCTGCACCAGCGCGTAGTCGAATTCCGGCGACAGAGAGATGGCGCGGTTAGCCGGCAGGGTCCACGGCGTGGTGGTCCAGATAACCAGCGACACCGGGCCGTTGACGTCGGCCACGCCGAATTTCGCCAGTACCGCGGCTTTATCTACCGCGTGGAACGCCACATCGATAGACGGAGACGTTTTGTCATAATACTCCACTTCCGCTTCCGCCAGCGCGGAACGGCAGTCAACGCACCAGTGCACCGGCTTAGCGCCTTTATGCAGGTGACCGTTGCCGATGATTTTACCCAGCGCGCGGATGATATTGGCTTCAGTTTTGAAGTCCATGGTCAGGTACGGACGCGACCAGTCGCCCAGCACGCCCAGGCGGATAAAGTCTTTACGCTGACCGTCGATCTGCTCAGCGGCATATTCACGGCACTTGGCGCGGAATTCAGCGGCGGTGAATTTCTCACCTGGCTTACCGTATTGCTGCTCGACTTTCAGCTCGATCGGCAGACCGTGGCAGTCCCAGCCCGGCACGTACGGCGAGTCATAGCCCGTCAGTCCTTTGGACTTAACGATAATGTCTTTCAGAATCTTGTTAACCGAGTGACCAATATGAATGCTGCCATTCGCATAAGGAGGGCCATCATGCAGAATGAAGGTTTTTTTGCCTTTTTTGGCTGCACGAATGATGCCGTACAGGTCATCATCGGTCCAACGCGCCAGCATTCCCGGTTCGCGTTTGGCGAGGTCGCCACGCATAGGGAACCCTGTTTCCGGCAAATTCAGGGTCGATTTATAGTCACTCATCAGATTCTCGGTTCCGTATTTCGGTTTGATAAACACCAGCGGCTCAGGCCTGGCTGGTCAGCCCAAATAATTCGCGGGCCGTTAACTCATCACGTGCGATTTGCGCCTTCAGCTCGTCCAGCGACGCAAACCGCTGCTCGTTACGTATCTTTTTACGCAGTACTACATTGATATGGCGACCGTAGAGGTCCATTACAACGTCCAACAGATGTACTTCAAGCTGCTGACGCACGCCCGCGACCGTTGGACGGGTGCCAATATTGGCGACGCCCGCTATGGGTTTGTCGCCCAGCCCTGTCACTTCTACCGCATAGACCCCTTTAACCGGGGAAACCTGACGACGCAGCGGTAAGTTCGCCGTCGGAAAACCTATGGTACGGCCCAGTTCATCACCATGAACGACGCGTCCGGAGATGCTAAACGGATGGCCCAGCAGCGTCTCCGCCAGCAGGAGATCGTCATCCGCCAGCGCCTGACGCACCGCCGTACTGCTGATACGCACCCCACCTTCGCAGAAAGTCTGGGTGCTGGTCACGTCGAAGCCGTATTCCGCTCCGGCCTTTTGCAATAACAAAAAATCCCCCTGGCGACCAGCGCCAAAGCGGAAATCATCACCGACGGCAAGGAACTGCACACCCAGGCGGCGCACCAGCAGTTCGCTGATAAAATCCTGCGCGGTTAGCGCGGCGAACCGGCGGTCAAAGCGAACGCACAATACATAGTCGACCCCGCTTTCAGCCAGATAGCCCAGCTTTTCACGCAGGCGGGTCAACCGCGCCGGGGCTTTATCGGCGGCAAAGAGCTCCAGCGGCTGGGGTTCGAAAATCATCACCACCACCGGTAAACCGCGCTGGCGGCCCTCTTCGCGCAACCGCTGCAGCAGTGCCTGATGCCCACGATGCACGCCGTCAAAATTACCAATGGTCAGCACGCACCCGTGCGGCGCCTGACTGAGATTATGTATGCCGCGTATCAGCTTCATGTCTGGCTCAAAACAGTGAAAATCGTCCGAGTATACCTTGTACAACTGTCAACGTTAACCAGCGATTGCACCTCGGCAACGAAAGTTCTCAGGAATTCATTCACTCAGCGCGAGAAAGCGGGAAAACTGGCCGCGCCCGGCGATTTTTATGGTGGAAAAGCTGTATTCGCCTGCAACAAGCTGGTAGAATCTTGCGCCATCACTACGTAATGAAGCGCTGTGGTGTTAAACGGCGCTTATTTGCACAAATCCATTGACAAAAGAAGGCTAAACGGGCATATTCCTCGGCCTTTGAATTGTCCATATAGAACACATTTGGGAGTTGGACCTTGGCTAATATCAAATCAGCTAAGAAGCGCGCCGTTCAGTCTGAAAAGGCTCGCAAGCACAACGCAAGCCGTCGCTCTATGATGCGTACTTTCATCAAGAAAGTATACGCAGCTATCGAAGCTGGCGACAAAGCTGCTGCACAGAAAGCATTTAACGAAATGCAACCAATCGTGGACCGTCAGGCTGCTAAAGGTCTGATCCACAAAAACAAAGCTGCGCGTCATAAAGCAAACCTGACTGCACAGATCAACAAACTGGCTTAATCGCCTGCTTGCTGAACTTTGTTAAAGAAACCCGCGAAAGCGGGTTTTTTTATGCCCGCCATCTTCCCCCGCTAACGCGCGCTGGCGCGGCCAGCGCCACGCCAGCCCACGCCGGCAGGCTATCGGGGTTCGGTAAACAGTGACGAGTAATCGCGATTACAGATGCGCTGAACCGCGGGATGCTGAATCATTCGCTCGGCAAAAATAGCGTGATACTCCTCCATCACGCTATCCATGCGGCCAATTTCGATAATCGATTCGTCATAGTAGAAATCATGCGCATAGAGCGTCGGCGCGACAAATATCGCATTATGCGCGGCGCCGAAGGCTTTCATGAGCGCCGCATCGTCAAATTCGCCGAGGATCTCCACCTTCAGGCCCTGCACGTTAATCCAGTTCAGCAGTTTACGCCCCAGCATCGAACGCCGACCGGGGATCAGCAGCCGCCGCTCTTCCAGACAGGCCGGAAACGGCTTCGTCGGCGCCGGATTCATGCACCAGAAGCTGACGCTGCACTCGCCAATCTTCACCGAAAATAGCCCTTCCTGCTGTGTCGAGTCGATCGGACAGTCAGAGATAATCATATCGAGCTTATGCTGGCTCAGTTGCTCCAGCAGCAGCTCATGGGTGGATTCAAAACAGCGCAGATGGATCTGCTCACTCTCAACGACGGCGGCATCCAGCACGCCGCTGACCAGCCGCTTGGATAACGCATCAGCGACGCCGACATCAAACAGCAGATTCGACTCTTTGCGGTAGTTGACGATGTCGAGCATCTCCTGGCTGAGGGTAAACATGCGGTCGGCATAGCGGAAGACCAGCTCGCCCAGCTCACTCGGCTCCAGTCCCCTTCCTTTTCGCTTAAACAACTTACCCTGCAGGCGCTCTTCCAGGGCTTTGATCTGCCCGGTAATCGTCTGCGGCGTCAGAAACAGCGCCTCCGCCGCGCCAACGACGGACCCTTCTTTATACACGTGCCAGAAGTAGTACAGATGGTTGTAGTTGATATGTGACATGCTTCTCTCCCTGATAATGTCCAGGAGAGCCACGCAGGCTCTCCTGCAGAAAGGTTATACCGCGAGGCGAGTCTCCGTCACGCGCTGACGCAGTATGAGATATCCGATGACTGCTGATAGCACTGAGCCAATCAGGATGCCAAGCTTGGCCCAGTTGATCAACGCGGGGTCGACGCTACCGAAGGCCAGAGTGGCGATGAAAATCGACATCGTAAAGCCAATCCCACACAGAATACCCACCGCCATGATCTGCTTGCAGGTGGTCCCCTCCGGCAGCGAGGCCCACTTCAGCTTCAGCGCCAGCCAGCAGAACAGGCTGATCCCCAGCGGCTTGCCGATAAACAGCCCGGCCATAATGCCCAGCGGCAGAAGCGACGTCAGTCCGGCCAGGGTGACTCCCTGCAGCGAAACGCCAGCGTTGGCGAAGGCGAACAGCGGCAGGATCATAAACGCGACCCACGGGTGCAGGACATGCTCAAGCGCTTTGGCCGGTGACTTGCCATGCTTTTCCTCTAGCGGGATCATAAAGCCGACGATCACCCCGGCAAGGGTCGCATGAACGCCAGACTTCAGCACCGCCGTCCACAGCACCGCGCCAACCAGAATATAGATCCCGGTACGCCGCACGCCGCTGAGGTTCAGGGCCACCAGCACCGCAATTGCCGCCGCCGCCACGCCCAGCGAAAGCATGGACAGGTCGTGGGTATAAAACAGCGCGATAATCACGATAGCCCCGAGGTCATCAATAATCGCCAGCGCCATCAGGAAAATCTTCAGCGCCGTCGGTACCCGGCTACCTAACAGCGCCAGCACACCGAGCGCAAAGGCAATATCCGTCGCCGCGGGGATCGCCCACCCCTCTCTGGCGACAGGATCCTGGGCGTTAAAAGCCAGATAGACCAGGGCCGGCACAATCATCCCGCCGAGCGCGGCAATCACTGGAAACACCGCCTGACGACGGCTCGCCAGCGACCCCTGAATCAGCTCACGTTTGACCTCCAGGCCAATCAGTAAAAAAAACACCGCCATCAGGGCATCATTGATCCATAACAGCATGTTCTTATTGATCTCCAGCGCCCCCACTCGCAGCTGAACTGGCGTCTCCAGGAAGGAGTGATACAGACCGCTGGTCACGCTGGTATTGGCCATCACCATCGCCAGCGCGGCGGCAATGATTAAGACAATGCCGCCGGAAGCATCGCTACTAAAGAATCGTTGCAGATGTTTCACTTTTACTTTCATCCTGTTGGTGAATAACTCGATAAAAGCATAATACACACACTGATAACTCGAAAAAATCAGATTTAAATTGCTTTAAAGCTCGTTTTTTACGAATAAAAGAGGAGGCGTAAGGCAAAAAAAGCCCGGGCAGCAAGGCCCGGGCCGGATATCAGGAAAAGCGGAATTAGCGGGTCAGGTCGTCGAAGAACTTCTTCACACCGTCGAAGAAGCTTTTCGAACGCGGGCTGTTGTTTTCCCCGGTCGGGCCGCCGAAGCTCTCCTGCAGCTCTTTCAGCAGCTGCTTCTGCTTCTCATTCAGCCCTACCGGCGTCTCCACCACCACGCGGCACAGCAGATCGCCCTGGGCGCCGCCGCGAACGGATTTCACACCTTTGCCGCGCATGCGGAACAGCTTGCCGGTCTGGGTTTCACCCGGCACTTTCAGACTGACGCGACCGTCGAGCGTCGGCACTTCAATCTCACCACCCAGCGCCGCCATCGTGAAGTTGATCGGGACTTCGCAGTACAGGTTATTACCTTCACGCTCAAAGATAGCGTGCTGCTTCACCTGGACCTGTACGTACAGATCGCCTGCCGGTGCGCCATGCTCGCCAGCTTCGCCTTCGCCCGCCAGACGGATCCGATCGCCGGTGTCCACACCTGCCGGAATTTTAACCGACAAGGTTTTCGTTTTCTCTACACGCCCATGACCATGACATTTGTTGCATGGATCTTTAATCAGCGTACCGCGTCCCTGACAGTGCGGACAGGTCTGCTGTACCGCAAAGAAGCCCTGACGCATCTGCACCTGGCCTGCGCCATGACAGGTCGGACAGGTCTGCGGCTTGCTGCCGGCCTTGGCGCCGCTGCCGTGACAGACGTCGCACTCTTCCAGCGTCGGAATACGGATCTCTTTGGTGACGCCACGCACCGCTTCTTCCAGCGTCAGCTCCATGTTGTAACGGAGATCGGCGCCGCGCGCCGCGCGCTGACGACCACGTCCGCCGCCAAAGATATCGCCGAAAACATCGCCAAAGATATCGCTGAAATCCGCACCGCCGCCAAAACCGCCGCCGCCGCCCATGCCGCCCTGTTCGAAGGCCGCGTGGCCGTACTGATCGTAGGCCGCACGCTTCTGGGCATCAGTCAGGATTTCATACGCTTCTTTGATTTCTTTAAATTTGGCTTCGGCCTCTTTATCACCCTGGTTGCGGTCCGGGTGATACTTCATGGCCAGGCGCTTGTAAGCCTTTTTGATTTCACGCTCTTCCGCTGTTTTGGAGACGCCTAAAATCTCGTAGTAATCTTGCTTTGCCATCGGTGTTTTTCAGCCCCTTAACATGCGTGCACGGGCGGAGAGGAAACCTCTTCGCCCGTGCCAGTGTTTTACCCGTTCAAAGGGCGATTATTTTTTATCTTTCACTTCTTCGAACTCAGCGTCGACAACATCGTCGTCTTTCGCGTTGCTCGCCTGAGCGTCAGCGGAACCCGCCTGCTGCTGAGCGTGCTGCTGCTGAGCAATTTCCATCAGCTTCTGAGAAGCCTGCGCCAGCGCCTGCATTTTCGCTTCGATGTCCGCTTTGTCTTCGCCTTTCAGGGAAGTTTCCAGCGCAGTCAGCGCAGATTCAATAGCGGTTTTGTCATCAGCCGGCAGTTTATCGCCTGCTTCTTCAACCTGCTTACGAGTGCTGTGCAGCAGATGGTCACCCTGGTTACGGGTCTGTACCAGCTCTTCGAACTTACGGTCAGATTCGGCGTTAGCTTCTGCTTCGCGAACCATTTTCTGAATTTCTTCTTCATTCAGACCGGAAGACGCCTTGATGGTGATCTTCTGCTCTTTACCGCTGTTTTTGTCTTTCGCGGAAACGTGCAGGATACCGTCAGCATCGATGTCGAAGGTGACTTCGATCTGCGGCATACCGCGCGGCGCCGGGTTAATACCATCCAGGTTGAACTGACCCAGTGATTTGTTATCAGACGCGCGTTTACGCTCACCCTGCAGCACATGGATGGTTACCGCAGACTGGTTGTCTTCTGCAGTAGAGAACACCTGGCTGTGCTTGGTCGGGATAGTGGTGTTTTTGTTGATAAGCGCTGTCATCACGCCGCCCATGGTTTCGATACCCAGCGACAGCGGGGTTACGTCCAGCAGCAGAACGTCTTTCACATCACCCGTCAGTACACCACCCTGAACCGCTGCGCCGATCGCCACAGCTTCATCCGGGTTAACGTCTTTACGCGGCTCTTTACCGAAGAACTCAGCGACTTTTTTCTGCACCATCGGCATACGAGTCTGACCACCAACGAGGATCACGTCGTTGATATCGGAAACGGACAGACCGGCATCCTGCAGGGCCACTTTCAGCGGCTCGATGGAACGGTTAACCAGGTCTTCTACCAGGCTTTCCAGTTTCGCGCGAGTCACTTTGATATTCATGTGTTTCGGACCGGTCGCATCTGCAGTGATATACGGCAGGTTAACGTCGGTCTGCTGAGCAGAAGACAGTTCAATCTTCGCTTTCTCAGCGGCTTCTTTCAGGCGCTGCATGGCCAGCGGGTCGTTACGCAGGTCAATGCCCTGATCTTTCTTGAACTCATCAACGAGGTAGTTGATTAGACGCGTATCGAAGTCTTCACCGCCCAGGTGGGTGTCACCGTTGGTCGCCAGTACTTCAAAGGTTTTCTCGCCGTCAACTTCGTCGATTTCGATAATAGAGATATCGAAAGTACCACCACCGAGGTCGTATACCGCGATAGTGCGGTTACCGACTTCTTTATCCAGACCGTAAGCCAGCGCGGCCGCGGTTGGTTCGTTGATGATACGTTTGACTTCCAGACCGGCGATACGGCCGGCATCTTTGGTTGCCTGACGCTGCGCATCGTTGAAGTAAGCCGGTACGGTGATAACCGCTTCAGTTACCGGTTCACCCAGGTAATCTTCAGCCGTTTTCTTCATTTTTTTCAGCACTTCAGCAGAGATCTGCGGCGGTGCAGTTTTGGTGCCTTTCACATCCAGCCATGCGTCGCCATTGTCTGCGGCAACAATTTTGTATGGCATGATAGAAACGTCACGCTGAACTTCTTCGTCCTGGAAGCGGCGGCCAATCAGGCGTTTAATCGCAAACAGGGTGTTTTGCGGGTTTGTCACTGCCTGACGTTTAGCCGGCTGACCAACCAGAGTTTCACCATCCTGGGTATAGGCAATGATAGAAGGCGTGGTGCGATCGCCTTCGGCGTTCTCCAGCACGCGTGCAGTAGTGCCATCCATAATCGCTACACAAGAGTTGGTAGTACCCAGGTCGATACCAATAATTTTACCCATCTAAACGTCTCCACTAAAAATTCGATCAACATGTGGTTGTGAACCTGTAATAAGGGCGAAACGTGCGGTTTCAACTGCCCAGACATCATTTTTTTTCAGGTTCTTCACTGCGGTTGACTACAAGATGGGGTCGCCCACCCCGGCATCAAGGGGCAAGCCTAAAAATTTTTTGCACCGGGCCCCGACCTGAGTCGTGAAAAGCGTCCCGAGCGACATTGTCAGGCGCCAAAAGAGGCAGCGAAATGCATATATAAATGATGAATGTAAAAACAAAATATATTCATAATATCATTGACATAACCCGCAATACTTGCGCGCTAATGGCCCCACGCCCCTGGTGATAATATCCCTCGCCGTCGCACTTTACTTATTCAGGGGACAGATTGATGAAACCACTATTCCGGATTTCCGCGGGGCTTATCCTCGGCTTATCGTTTATCACCTCGGCGGCCGCCAATGACCATAAAATCCTCGGTGTGGTAGCCATGCCGCGCAATGAAACCAACGACCTGACGCTGAAACTCCCGGTCTGTCGGGTCGTCAAACGCATTCAGCTCAGCGCCGAGCGCGGCGATGTACAGCTTTCCGGGGCGACGGTCTACTTTAAGGCCAGCCGCGGCGCCAGCCATACGCTGAACGTCCCCGCCGGGATAAAAGAGGGCAGCACCTCCGGCTGGATCAACATCAATAGCGATAACGACAGCAAACGCTGTGTGAAGAAAATCGCCTTCTCCGGCCACACGGTCCACTCCTCAGATATGGCCTCATTAAAAATTATCGGCGACGACTAACCTCGTTATCCTGAGGAGGGATGATTTATGCATATTAACTATCTGGCAGATGACGATCTGGCCTTTCTTCCTGAGTGCAGCGAGGCGCATCTGGAAGCTTTTACCCGTATTCTGACCCACGGCGAAAACGGCAAACCCCGCCTCTCCAGCACGCTGCTGCGCAACGAGACCTTTTTAGCAATGGAGGGCCACCCTGAACGCTATCGCCGCAACTGGCAGCTGATTGCCGGAGAGCTACAGCATTTTGGCGGCGACAGCATCGCCAACACCCTACGCCGCCACGGCAAATTTTATCGCGCGATCCTGCTGGATGTGTGTAAACGGCTGAAGGCGAAGGTCGACAAACAGATGACGACGCCGCAGATCGAACAGCAGTTACTGGAACATTTCCTGCAGCACAGCTGGAATAAGCTGGATGCGGAGCAAAAGGCACAATTTCTTGCCGCGGTGGATTGCCGGAGCCATGAGCTGGAAAATCTGTTGCCCCATCTGCTGAGGCACCGCAAGCTAAGCGAAGGGGTCGCCCTGTTGCTGGACGAGCGCTTAACCGCCATTCTGCGCACTCATGCCGCCGTAAGCGTTATTGGTCATGGTCTGGTGCGCGGCGCCGGGCTGGGCGGGCCGCTCGGCGCCGCGCTGAACAGCGTCAAAGCGGTGAGCGGCAGCGCTTACCGGGTCACCATCCCTGCGGTCCTGCATATTGCCTGTTTACGGCAAATGATCCAGCCGCCGTCGGGCGCAACAGAAATTGGTGAAAAATACCCCGCCAGATCATAGACAGCCCTTCAGCGCCTCATTATTATGCCGCGCCCCGCCGCCAAGTCGCGGGGTAATGCTTCCCTTTTAATGATAATTTTGAGGAATTATGGGCAACACTAAGTTGGCTAATCCGGCACCGCTGGGCCTTATGGGCTTCGGCATGACCACTATTCTGCTTAACCTGGCGAATAGCGGCCTGTTCGCATTCGATGTAGCTATCCTGGCGATGGGCATTTTTTACGGCGGCATTGCGCAAATTTTTGCCGGCCTGCTTGAATACAAGAAAGGCAACACCTTTGGCTTAACCGCTTTTACCTCCTACGGCAGCTTCTGGCTGACGCTGGTGGCTATCCTCCTGATGCCGAAAATGGGTCTGGCGGAAGCGCCTAACGCGCACTTCCTCGGCATGTACCTCGGCCTGTGGGGCGTCTTTACCCTGTTTATGTTCTTTGGCACCCTGAAAGCAGCCCGCATGCTGCAGTTTGTCTTCCTGAGCCTGACCGTGTTGTTCGCGCTGCTGGCGATTGGTCATCTGGTGGATAACGAAGGCATTGTGAAAGTCGCTGGCTGGGTCGGCCTGGTTTGTGGCGCCAGCGCTATTTACCTGGCGATGGGTGAAGTGCTGAACGAGCAGTTCGGCCGCACCGTGCTGCCGATCGGCGAACCACGTTAATCGTCCGCCGCCGTCCTGTCACAGGGCGGCGGCAGGTCATCATCGGTAGACCAGACTCAACGCTGCAGTTCCCCTTCCGGCAATCCCGCCGACGCCGTCAGCCCCTGACGCAGCCAGATACCTAATCCTAGCCCCATCAGCGAGAGGGCCAGCACATACCAGGCTGGCGCCATCGGCGACACGCCCATCAGCATGGTGACCGCAATCGGCGTCAGGCCGCCAAAGATCGCGTACGACAGGTTGTAGGAAAATGAGATGCCGGTGAAGCGCACTTCAGCCGGGAAGGCCCGCACCATGACATAAGGCACCGCCCCTACCACCCCGACGCAGAGCCCCACCGTGCCGTAGAGCAGAAACAGCCGCTGCGGGCTGGCGCCGGACAGGTGGTAAAATGCCCAGCTGGCAACCGCCAGCAGCAGGCTGCCGACGATGAAAGTCCGGCTGGCGCCAAAGCGATCCGCCGCCAGCCCGGCGAGCAGACAGCCGATGCACAACATAATCGTGGCGATGCTATTGGCCTGCAGGGTAATCGCCGGCGCGAAGCCATAGTGTTTCTGCAGCCAGACCGGCGACATCAGGATCACCACCACCACGCCTGCCGACAGCAGCCAGGTCAGCAGCATAGAGATCACCACCGCCTTCTGGTGCTTCAGCGCTACCGCTTTTACCGGCAGCTCCTGCGCCAGCGCTTTACGCTGCTGCATCTCAAGAAAAATCGGCGTCTCCTGCAGCCAGCGACGCAGATACATCGCAATCAGACCAAATACACCGCCCAGCAGGAAGGGGATCCGCCAGCCGCCGTCGTGGATCCCCTGCGGCGTCAGGCTGGTGTTGATAAGCGTCGCCACCACCGACCCCAACAGAATGCCAACCGTCAGGCCGGCCGTCAGCGTACCGCAGGCGATACCAATGCGTTTTTCCGGGACATGCTCGGCGACAAACACCCAGGCGCCAGGAACTTCCCCGCCGATCGCCGCCCCCTGCAGAATACGCATCAGCAGTAACAGCAACGGCGCGACGATGCCCGCCGAGCTATAGGTTGGCAGCAGGCCAATCGCCAGGGTCGGCAGCGCCATCAGCAGGATGCTGAGGGTGAACATTTTCTTGCGTCCCACCAGATCGCCAAAGTGGGCCATGATGATCCCTCCCAGCGGGCGCGCCAGATAACCGGCGGCGAAAATGCCAAAGGTTTGTACCTGACGGAGCCATTCGGGAATATCTGCGGGAAAGAAGAGCTCACCGACGACGGCGGCAAAGAAAACGAAAATGATAAAGTCATAAAACTCCAGCGCGCCGCCCAGGGCGGCCAGCGTCAGCGTTTTATAATCCTGGCGGTTTAGCGGTCGGTTTGCATATGACATAACGCGATTTCATCCTGAGGTGTGCAGCGTGATTTATAGCGTGTAAAGTAAACAGCACTATATCGTAAATAAAACGGCACACCATCAGCGATGCAGGTTATGTCACAAATGCATTAAATTCAGGATAAAGTTTCGCGCCTGGCGCTCTTAGGACGAAATGCTTCTACCACACGGCCATCGGTTTCCACATAAGGCCCCTCCAGCAACTGTACACAATAAGGTACACTTGCAAAAATACCGTGCACCAGTACCTTGCCGTCAGCATCTTTTACCCCTTCCAGGGTCTCCTGAATCGCTTTCGGTTGTCCGGGAAGGTTGAGGATCAACGCCTGCTTGCGGATCACCCCGACCTGCCGGGAAAGGATAGCCGTCGGCACAAAGTGTAGGCTAACCTGGCGCATTTGCTCGCCGAAGCCCGGCATCTCGCGATCGGCAATCGCCAGCGTTGCGTCAGGCGTCACATCGCGACGCGCAGGGCCGGTTCCGCCGGTGGTCAGCACCAGATGGCACCCCATCTCGTCAACCAGTTCGCACAGCGTTTGCTCAATGATCACCTGCTCATCCGGAATCAGGCGGGTTTGCAGTTCGAAAGGGGTGGTGAGGGCACGCGCCAGCCACTCTTCCAGTGCCGGGATGCCTTTATCCTGATAGACGCCGCTGGAGGCGCGATCGGAGATGGAAACTAAGCCGATTCGTAAGGTATTCATGGTTATTCCGTTCAAACTGTGGCGTTAAACGAAATGATACACTGCCGGAGGCGGGACAGACAGTGTAATGTGGCCGACGGGCGTCGGCCACCTGCGGGATTACAGCAGTTCGCCGATCATTTTTTCCAGTTTTTCCTGGTCGATCGCAAACTTACGGATACCTTCCGCCAGTTTGTCTACCGCCATCGGATCCTGGTTATGCTGCCACAGGAACTCAGATTCGGTAATACGTTCCGGACGCGCTTTCACTTCGCCGGTATAAACCAGTTTGCGCTCAACGGCGCCTTCGCTTTCAGACAGCTCTTTCAGCAGCGCCGGGGCGATGGTCAGGCGGTCACAGCCGGCCAGTTCCAGGATTTCGCCAACATTACGGAAGCTGGCGCCCATCACCACGGTTTCATAGCCGTGCTGCTTGTAGTATTCGTAGATTTCGCTGACGGAAACCACGCCCGGATCTTCTGCCGGCGCGTACTCTTTCTTGTCGGTGTTGGCTTTGTACCAGTCGAGGATACGGCCAACAAACGGCGAAATCAGGAAGACGCCCGCTTCGGCGCAAGCGCGAGCCTGAGCGAAGGAGAACAGCAGCGTCAGGTTACAGTTGATGCCTTCTTTTTCCAGCTGTTCAGCGGCGCGAATGCCCTGCCAGGTGGAAGCCAGCTTGATAAGAATACGATCGTTGCTGATGCCCGCGTCGTTATACAGCTTGATGATACGCTTGGCTTTCGCGATAGACGCTTCAGTATCATAGGAGAGGCGTGCATCCACTTCAGTGGAAATACGGCCCGGGATCAGTTTCAGGATTTCGAGACCGATGTTCACCGCCAGCTTGTCGGAAGCATCGAGGATCTGCTGCGCGCGATCGCTGCTCTGGCTACGTGCCCAGGCCACAGCGTCATCAATCAGCTTACGGTACTCAGGGATCTGAGCCGCGCCGAGAATCAGGGAAGGGTTGGTGGTGGCATCCTGAGGCTGATACAGCTTCATTGCCGCAATATCTCCGGTGTCAGCGACGACAGTGGTGTACTGACGCAGAGAAGTTAATTTATCCGTCATGATATATTTCTCTTAAACAGCAGTTAAGGGGATGTAACCGGTCTGCCCAGATGATAACACGCTGCCGGGTCAGCGCAACCGCCGACGAGAGAAGAGCGCAGAGTGTGATAAACTGTGCCGCTTAATTTGCTGAAAGCGAAAGGATTGTCACTTAATTGGTAACGCTTACACAAGCGTACCGGCATGGACAAGAGGATGTTTAATGCCTGATTTTCTCTCATTTATCAATGAAATACTCTGGGGCTCAGTGATGATTTATCTGTTACTGGGGGCAGGGATCTGGTTTAGCTGGCAAACCCGGGGTATTCAGTTCCGTTACGTGCGCAAATTCGGCCGCAGTCTGAAAAAAAGCCTGCACCAGCAGCCGGGCGGTTTAACATCCTTCCAGGCGCTCTGTACCAGTCTTGCCGCCCGGGTCGGCAGCGGCAACCTTGCCGGGGTGACGCTGGCGATCGCCGCCGGCGGGCCTGGGGCCGTATTCTGGATGTGGGTTTCCGCCCTGCTCGGCATGGCCAGCAGCTTCGCTGAGTGTTCTCTTGCGCAACTATACAAAGAGCGCGACAGCCAGGGACAGTTTCGCGGTGGCCCGGCGTGGTATATGGCGCGCGGTCTCGGCATGCGCTGGATGGGCGTTCTGTTTTCGATCCTCCTGCTGCTGGCCTATGGATTTATCTTTAACACCGTGCAGGCCAACTCGGTGGCCCATGCCCTGCACTATGCGTTCGATCTGCCAGCGGCAGTCAGCGGCGGCGTGCTGGCCATTTTCGTTTTCCTGGCCATTCTCCGTGGCCTGCGCGGCGTGGCGCGCCTGATGCAGTGGCTGGTGCCCATCATGGCGCTGCTGTGGATCGCCACCAGCCTGCTCATCGGCCTGTGGCACGTCACCGCCCTGCCGACCATTTTTGCCACCATCTTTCGCTGCGCCTTCGGCTGGCAGGAAGCCGCCGCCGGCGCGGTGGGCTACTCCATCAGCCAGGCACTGACCAGTGGCTTCCAGCGCGGCATGTTCTCCAATGAAGCAGGGATGGGTTCTTCGCCTAACGCCGCCGCGGCCGCCGCCTCCTGGCCGCCGCACCCGGCAGCGCAGGGGATCGTGCAGATGATTGGCGTGTTTATCGATACCATCGTGATCTGTACTGCCAGCGCGATTATCGTCATGCTGGCGCCGCGCCCCGACAATGAATATACGCTCAATGGCATTCAGGACTTGCAACATGCGATGAGCGTGCTGGTCGGCGGCTGGGGAGCCGATTTTATCGCCCTCATCGTGCTGCTGTTCGCCTTTAGCTCTATTGTGGCCAACTACGTGTATGCGGAAAATAATCTGGTCTTTCTGCGTCTGGATAAGCCTCGCTACATCTGGGGGCTGCGATTACTCACCGTCCTGATGGTGCTGCTGGGAACCCTGGTTAGCCTGCCCGTCGTCTGGCAGAGTGCGGATATCATCATGGCGCTGATGGCGATGACCAACCTGACGGCCATCCTGCTGCTTTCCCCGACGGTGCGGATTATCGCCAGCGATTATCTGCGCCAGCGGCGGCTGGGTATCCAGCCCACTTTCGATGCCGCCCGCTACCCGGATATTCACCAGCAACTGGCCCCGGGCGCCTGGAATGAACTGCCGCGCGAATAGCGCGGCAATCGCAGCTATCGATCCCACCATGCACTTTTTTTGTTAAAATTCGTCGAAATTACCTGCAAGGACTGGATATGCTGATTCTGATTTCACCTGCTAAAACGCTCGATTATCAAAGCCCGCTGGCAACGACTCGCTATACCCAGCCCGAACTCCTCGAGTACTCTCAACAGCTTATCGGCATCGCTCGTAAGCTGACCGCGCCGCAAATCGGCAAGCTAATGAGCATTAGCGACAAGCTGGCGGATCTGAACGCCACCCGTTTCCACGACTGGCATCCTGACTTTACGCCGCAAAATGCCCGCCAGGCGATCCTTGCCTTTAAGGGCGATGTCTACACCGGCCTGCAGGCAGAGACGCTCACCGAGGACGACTTTGACTTCGCCCAGCGACACCTGCGCATGCTCTCCGGCCTGTATGGCGTGCTGCGCCCGCTGGACCTGATGCAGCCCTACCGCCTGGAGATGGGGATCCGTCTGGAAAACCCGCGCGGCAAAGATCTGTACCAGTTCTGGGGCGAGACCATTACCGAGAAGCTGAATCAGGCGCTGCAGGCTCAGGGCGACGATATCGTCATCAATCTGGCTTCCGATGAGTATTTTAAGTCGGTGAAAACGCAAAAATTGCAGGGTCAGCTGATCAAGCCGGTCTTCCTCGATGAGAAAAACGGTAAATTCAAAGTGATCAGCTTCTATGCGAAAAAGGCGCGCGGTCTGATGAGTCGCTACATTATCGAAAACCGCTTAACCCAGCCGGAGCAGCTCAAAGCCTTTAATAGCGAAGGCTATTTCTTTGATGCGGAGGCTTCGGAGAAAGGCGAACTGGTGTTTAAACGCCACGAGCAGTAACACGTTACGGTAATAAAAAAGGGGGAGTCATTCCCCTTTTCAATATAATTAAACAGATTATTACTTATTTTAACGCACCCAGTTTTCCACTACGCCTTTTTCATCGAAGAAAATCATCAACGAGTTCGAATCTTTTTGGCTGGACTTATCGACCGCATCGGCAGCTTGCGATGCCCCGGTTACCGGGATCATGGAACCCGCGAGGCTGACCAGGTTGATCCCTTTATCTACTGAATAATACCAGCTCTCTTTACCCGACGCCGTCACCGTCGTATGACCAGAATCCGGGGCACCAAAATACTGACGAACCTCGGCTTTGGTGGTTTTCCCGACAATGAGATGTTGTTTCAGATAGGCTGGCGTTAATTTATCTTCATTACCGCCAATCGTTGTTCCGGAGCACCCGATTAAAGCGAACACCACGAAGAGAAGAGATAAAATACGCATGTTTCCTCCTTGAAAACCTTGTGCATTAACAATGCATCTATAACAAATGATATCTATAGCCGCATCATAATAAAATCAGCAGCATAAATATAACCAGCATGAAATAATAAATAAAAAAGATAATCCAGTGAAAATACCCTGCAAAGAGGACAATCCGGAAACGAGTTTGCAATAAAAGCAGTGCGCTGACAATAAAATAGTGTGGGGAATTTTATGGAGAGAAGTTTTTTTGATATGGAAAAAGTGCTTTAAATATAAAAACCGGGCAATAGCTGCCCGGTTTGGTCGATCATGTTGCCGATATTATTGCCTGGCTTAGCCCATCATCAGCTTACGCAGCGCGGCGAAATCAGCCGGCAGATTGTGGGACAGCAGCGGCAGGTCGGCGCGGTCAGCCAGCTCCTTCGGCAGCGGCAGGGTTTCCTGCAGGATCTCTTCCACGCTCTCTTTGAATTTCGCCGGATGCGCGGTACCGAGGAACAGGCCGTACTCTCCCGGCTGCAGCTGATCGCGCAGCGCGCGCCAGGCAATCGCCGCGTGCGGCTCAGAGATGTAGCCGATGGCCTTCAGCTCGCGCATCGCCGCTTTGGTGGTCTCATCATCGACCGCGGCGTAACCCAGCTCGCTCAGGCGCCAGATTTTACGGCGGAACAGCTCCTCGACGCGCGGCCAGTTGTTCGGCTGGCTGACGTCCATGGCGTTAGACAGCGTCGCCTGGGTGGCTTTTGGCGCCCACTCGCCGCCCTGCAGATAACGGGGAACGGTGTCGTTCGCGTTGGTGGCGGCAATAAAGCGCTTAATCGGCAGACCCAGCGACTTGGCCAGCAGACCAGCGGTCAGATCGCCGAAGTTGCCGCTTGGCACGGAAATCACCAGCTGATTGCGAGCTTCCTGCGGCAGCTGCGCCGCCGCTTCGAAGTAGTAGCAGATCTGCGCCAGCAGGCGGCTGATGTTGATGGAGTTAGCCGAGTTGAGCCCCAGCGTGGCCTTCAGCTCTTCATCGTCAAACGCCTGCTTCACCAGCGCCTGGCAGGCATCAAAGTCGCCATCAATCGCCACGGTTTCAATGTTGCCGCCGAGGGTACAGAACAGCTTCTCCTGCAGCGGGCTGATCTTACCGCGCGGATAGAGGATCACGACCTTGACGTTCGGCAGACCGTAGAAGGCATGCGCCACCGCCGCCCCGGTGTCGCCAGAGGTTGCGGTGAGAATGGTGACCGGCTTATCGCCGGCGATATGGGTCAGCATCTGCGCCATAAAGCGGCCGCCAAAATCTTTAAACGCCAGCGTCGGGCCGTGGAACAGCTCCAGGCAGCCGACATCGTCCTGAACCTTGCTTACTGGCGCCGGAAACGCAAACGCTGCGCGCACCCGCTGCTGCAGGACATCCTGCGGGATCTCATCGCCGATAAAGGCCGATAAAATTTTGGCGCTGCGGGTGACAAAATCCTGCGCCAGCATGTCGTCGATTTCAGTCAGGCTGAATTCCGGCAGATCGTGCGGAAAGAACAGACCCTGATGCTTGCCAAGTCCCTGGGTGACGGCCTGCGCAAAGCTGACCTGCTCGTTATGATCTTTTAAGTTATACAGTTTCATTGGTTATCCCACTACGCGTGCGCCCGCCGTGTCCAGCCGGCAAATATGAACAAAGCCTTCCTGATTCTGCAGATAGTGCGCGCCAAGCCAGTCGGCGACGCGCTGTGCGGTGTCCGGTTTATCACACAACGCAAACAGCGTCGGGCCAGAGCCGGAGATGCCGCAAGCCTGCGCACCGATCTCCATTGTCGCCTGGCGCGCTTCGCTAAAGCCCGGCAACAGTTTGGTACGGTACGGTTCGGCAATGACATCTTTCATCAATTTTGCCGCCAGCTGCGGCTGGCGGGTGTAGCAGGCATGAATAAAGCCCGCGAGGTGGCGACCATGGGCGATACAATCCTGGCGGCGGTATTGTGCCGGCAGAATCGCCCGCGCTTCGGCGGTGGATACTTTAATCCCCGGATAGGCCAACACCCACAGCCACTCATCAAACCCCGGCACCTGCTGGCTGATAATCCCGTTCTCTTCGATCATCAACTGCATGCCGCCAAGATAGCACGGCGCCACGTTATCGTAGTGAATGCTGCCGGAGATACGCCCTTCCATCTCCCCCATCAGCGCCAGCATCCGCGTCTCGTTGAGCGGCTTACCGCAGAACTCGTTCATGGCCACCAGCGCGGCGACCACCGAGCAGGCGCTGGAGCCGAGCCCGGAGCCGATCGGCATGTTTTTTTCCAGGGTCATCGTCACCGGTACCGTCTTACCGATCTCCCGGCAAAAGCTTTCCCAGCACTGATAAACAATGTTTTCCTGCGGCGCCGTCGGCAGTTTGCTGGCGAAGCGTCCCAGATTGTGCAGACTGAATTGCTCCGCCGCTTCAACAGTGACGTTATCGCCCAGCAGCGTGCCATCCACCGGCGTGACCGCCGCGCCCAACACATCAAACCCGACGCTCATATTGGCACTGGAAGCCGGGGCATATACTTTGACCATCTTAAACTCCTAACTTCCAGGACAAGGTGCGCAGCAGGTCGGCAAATACGCCGGCCGCCGTGACGTCGTTCCCGGCGCCATAGCCGCGCAGCACCAGCGGCAGTGGCTGATAATAGTGGCTGTAAAAGGCCAGCGCGTTCTCACCATTTTTGACTTTGAATAATGGATCGTTGCCGTCAACGGCGGCAATTTTCACGCGGCAGGTACCATCCTCTTCGATGTTACCGACGTAGCGCAAGACTTTACCTTCATCACGTGCCTTAGCAACCCGCGAGGCAAACCCATCGTCCAGCGAGGGCAGACGGGCCATAAAGGTTTCGACGTCGCCGCTGGCGTCGAAGTCCGCCGGCAGCGCCGACTCCACGATAATGTCTGACAGCTCCAGTTCACGCCCGGTCTCACGGGCCAGAATCAACAGCTTACGCGCGACATCCACCCCGGATAAATCGTCGCGCGGATCCGGCTCGGTATACCCCATCTCACGGGCCAGCGCCGTCGCGGCTGAGAAACTCACCCCCTCGTCCAGCTTGCCGAAGATAAAGGACAGAGAGCCGGAAAGGATCCCGGAGAAGTGGCGCAGCTCATCGCCCGCGTTGAGCAGGTTCTGCAGGTTCTCAATCACCGGCAGGCCAGCGCCAACGTTAGTGTCATAGAGGAACTTACGGCGCGAGCTGCTGGCCGCATGGCGCAGCTGGTGATAGTAATCCAGCGAAGAGGTATTGGCCTTTTTGTTCGGCGTCACCACATGGAAACCTTCGCGCAGGAAGTCGGCGTACTGATCGGCGACCGCCTGGCTGGAGGTACAGTCGACGATCACCGGATTGAGCAGGTGGTACTCTTTCACCAGGCGGATCAGACGGCCAAGATTAAACGGCTCTTTCGCCTCCGCCAGCGCTTCACTCCAGTTCTCCAGATTCAGGCCATGAACGCTGGTCAGCAGCGCCTGAGAATTGGCTACACCGCAGACGCGCAGATCGATATGTTTGTTCTTCAGCCATCCCTGCTGGCGCTTGATCTGCTCCAGCAGCGCGCCGCCGACGCCGCCGACGCCGATGACAAACACTTCAATCACCTGGTCGGTGTTGAACAGCATCTGATGGGTCACGCGCACGCCGGTGGTGGCGTCGTCATTGCTGACCACCACCGAAATAGAGCGCTCGGAAGAGCCCTGGGCAATCGCCACGATATTGATATTGGCGCGGGCCAGCGCCGCAAAAAATTTCGCCGAGATACCGCGCAGGGTACGCATCCCGTCGCCCACCACGGAGATGATGGCCAGACGCTCCATAATGGCCAGCGGCTCCAGCAGCCCTTCTTTCAGCTCGAGATAAAACTCATCTTCCATCGCCCGTTTGGCACGCGCGCAATCGCTCTGCGGCACGCAGAAACTGATGCTGTACTCCGAAGAGGATTGGGTGATCAATACCACCGAGATGCCAGCGCGGGACATGGTGGCGAAGACGCGTGCCGCCATGCCGACCATACCTTTCATCCCCGGACCGGAGACGTTGAACATCGCCATATTGTTGAGGTTAGAGATGCCTTTCACCGGCAGGTCGTCTTCATCGCGACTGGCGCCGATGAGCGTTCCCGGCGCCTGCGGGTTGCCGGTATTTTTGATCAGGCATGGGATCTGAAACTGAGCGATAGGGGCAATGGTGCGCGGATGCAGCACTTTCGCGCCAAAGTAGGAGAGCTCCATCGCCTCCTGATAAGACATTGATTTCAGCAGACGCGCATCTGGCACCTGGCGCGGATCGCAAGTATACACCCCGTCGACATCGGTCCAGATTTCGCAACAGTCCGCGCGCAGGCAGGCGGCCAGTACCGCCGCCGAATAGTCGGAGCCGTTACGCCCCAGCACCACCAGTTCGCCCTTCTCATTGCCGGCGGTAAATCCGGCCATCAGGATCATATGGTCTGCCGGGATCTGGCTGGCGGCAATGCGGCGGGTGGATTCGGCGATATCGACGGTGGATTCCAGATAGTGGCCCACGGCGAGCAGTTTTTCGACCGGGTTAATCACACTGACTTTATGTCCACGGGCTTCCAGCAGACCCGCCATGATGGCGATGGAGAGCTTTTCGCCACGGCAGATCAGCGCGGCATTAACCCCATCCGGGCATTGGCCCAGCAGGCTGATGCCGTGCAGGACATGCTTAATCTGAGCAAATTCCTGCTCAACGAAGGCTTTCAGCTGGGCAAGCGGGAAAGCGGGCTGGGCATCGGCAAGGCCCTGAAGAAGTTCGGCAAAAATGCGTTCAGCGTCGGTAATATTCGGGAGGGCATCCTGGCCACCGATCGTTTTTTCAATCATCGCCACCAGATGGTTGGTGATCTTCGCCGGGGCAGACAGTACGGTCGCTACCTGCCCCTGCCTGGCATTACTCTCCAGAATATCGGCAACCCGCAGAAAACGTTCCGCATTTGCCACTGATGTACCGCCGAACTTCAACACTCGCATGGTTCTTACCCCTTGATCTCTTGTCAAAAAAAAAGCCCGCACTGTTCAGGTGCGGGCTTTTTTCTGTGTTTCCTGTACGCGTCAGCCCGCACCGTTACCTGTGGTAATGGTGGTGGTGATAATGGTGGTAATCATGCCGATGCGATTCATGGATGTTGTGTACTCTGTATTTTTATCTGTCTGTGTGTCCTGCCTATATTGGTTAAAGTATCTGCCTTCTTAAGTCAATGAATTTCTCAATTAACCCCATTTCAGCCAGCTTACGTATTGCGCCGTCATGGCAAGAAAAAACATCCAGTTCGGCGGAATTTATCCCACAAAAACAGCACATATAACTATAACTAAAAAATATGATAGAGCTTTATTCTGGTAGGTTTTTTTCAATATCATGCAGCAATCGATGCAACATTGCCGTGTCGCGCTGCTGCAGCAGCCCCATTCGTTGCGCCAGCCAGTCGGCCAGTTTGGCATCCTCTTCCACGCCTAAACGCGAAAGCAATGCCTCGGTGCGGATGCGTAACGCCTGCAGCTGATGATGATCTGCCGCGGTGGCGGCGGGAGCCGTTTGTTGCATAAGCGATGCTAATTGATAACAGTAGACCATCACCGACTGGCCGAGATTGAGCGATGGATAATCCGCTACCATCGGCACGCCGGTGAGCACATCGGCCAGGGCCAGCTCCTCATTGCTCAACCCGGAGTCTTCACGGCCAAAAACCAGCGCCGCGTGCGTCATCCACTGCGCCTTCTCCTCCAGCAGCGGCAACAGTTGCTGCGGCGTGGCGTAGTAATGAAACCGCGCGCGACTGCGGGCGGTGGTGGCGACGGTAAAATCGACGTCGTGCAGCGCCGCAGCAAGGGTTGGATAGGTAGTGACGCCATCGAGGATATCACCTGAACCATGCGCCACCCAGCGTGCCGCTGGCGCCAGGTGGGCTTCACTGTCCACGATCCTGAGATCGCGAAATCCCATCGTTTTCATTGCTCTGGCAGCGGCACCGACGTTTTCTGCCCGGGCTGGGGCGACTAAAATAATCGTTAAACGCATTGCGGTTTCTTTCTCTCTCTCAGGCGTTGGCGAAGCGCTGGCCCCACCATTTTACGCGGTGAAAATTTACAAATTTGCAACAAAAATCACTAAAATTGCGTTTGCTTACCCATAAAAAAATCTAAACTGTTCTCAGGAGGCCATGACGAGGAGTATGTTAACAGAACCCATTTATCCATATGATGGGCAATGAAATTTCATCTGAGCCATCGTTCCATGCATTGGATTCACTGTATTTATTAATTTATCCACGCAACTAGTTGAGCTGTGTAAGGATTGTGACTATAAAGAGCATGACGATGCAATGATTTCACAAGACTGTTAACGTGCTACAATTGAACTTGATATATGTCAACGAAGCGTAGTTTTATTGGGTGTTCGGCCTCTCTTAGCCTGTTATGTTGCTGTTAAAATGGTTAGGATGACAGCCGTTTTTGACACCGTCGGGTCCAGAGGGAAAGTACCCACGACCAAGCTAATGATGTTGTTGACGTTGATGGAAAGTGCATCAAGAACGCAATTACGTACTTTAGTCATGTTACGCCGCGCATGTTAATTTGCGACATGCAGCAGGCAGGTCAGGGACTTTGGTACTTCCTGTTTCGATTTAGTTGGCAATTTAGGTAGCAAACATGCAGACCCCGCACATTCTTATCGTTGAAGACGAGTTGGTAACACGCAACACGTTAAAAAGTATTTTCGAAGCAGAAGGTTACGATGTATTCGAAGCGACCGATGGCGCGGAAATGCATCAGATCCTGTCTGAAAATGATATCAACCTGGTAATCATGGATATCAACCTGCCGGGTAAAAATGGTCTTCTGCTGGCGCGCGAGTTGCGTGAGCAGGCTGACGTCGCGCTGATGTTCTTAACCGGCCGCGACAACGAAGTGGATAAGATCCTTGGCCTCGAAATCGGCGCTGACGACTATATCACTAAACCGTTTAACCCGCGTGAGCTGACCATCCGCGCGCGCAACCTGCTCTCCCGTACCATGAATCTCGGTACCGTGAGCGAAGAGCGCCGCAGCGTGGAGAGCTACAAGTTCAATGGTTGGGAACTCGATATCAACAGCCGCTCACTGGTGAGCCCGAACGGCGAGCAGTACAAGCTGCCGCGCAGTGAATTCCGCGCGATGCTGCACTTCTGCGAAAATCCGGGCAAAATTCAGTCTCGCGCCGAGCTGCTGAAGAAAATGACCGGTCGCGAGCTGAAGCCGCATGACCGTACCGTTGACGTGACCATTCGTCGGATTCGTAAACACTTCGAATCCACTCCGGATACCCCGGAAATCATCGCCACCATTCACGGTGAAGGCTACCGTTTCTGTGGCGATCTGCAGGAATAATGCGTTTTATTCCGCAGTCATGATGTGAAAACGGCGCCTCAGGGCGCCGTTTTTTTATGTCGTCACTCTTTCCAGAGGCGCAGCTTGTCGTCATCGGCAGCCGGCGGCGGGGGCGCACTGCCTTTCGGTAACGATAACGCATACCAGTCCACCCGGCGGGTCAAAAACATCAGGACGCTCAGCGCCAGTACCAGTACCCCGGTACCCAGCAGTAGCGCGCTGTCCTCGGAATGCAGCAGAAACCACATCACCCCATCCAGCAGTAGCAGCGCGGCGACAAACAGCAGGCTGTTACGCCATCCCCTGAGCACTGCCTGTAAATAGACCCCGTTCATCACCGCGCCGGACAGGCTGGCCGCCAGCCACGCGGCGGTAAATCCAACGTGCTCCGAGAGCGCCAGTAGCACCAGGTAAAACAGCACCAGCGACAGGCCCACCAGCAGATACTGCATCGGATGCAGGGGATGACGGGTCAGGCTCTCGAACACGAAAAAAGCCATAAAGGTGAGCCCGATTAACAGGATGGCATATTTTGTCGCCCGATCGGTTAGCTGGTACTGGTCGGCAAGCGACATCACATCGGCACTGAACGCCGGCAGTCGCGACCACGGGATCTCCATATCATCCTTAAAATAGCTCCCCATATCGTTGGCGAACCAGCTGCTTTGCCAGTGGGCGCGATAGCCGGCAGCACTCACTTCCCGTTGCGTTGGCAGGAAGCTGCCGAGAAAGCCGGGATGCGGCCAGTTACTGGTTAACTGCAGCTCGCTGTTACGCCCGATCGGCACCAGTGAAAACTCTCCCGTCCCGTTCAGATCGAGTGAAAAGGCAATCTCAAGCGGCTTGTTGTCCTCCGCCAGCGCAGGCATTGGCATATGAATACCTGCGCCATCGCCGCTTATCCCCAGCCCCGGCTCCACGCTTAATACGTTACCGTTGACCTCCGGGGCATGGATGGCGCCAATGCCGCGGGCATCGCCGACGCTCACCACCAGCCGCGGCTGGCCTAAGACGATATTCGTTTTTCTCAGCGCCGCCAGACGCAGCGGATCAAACGAGGCCTTAATCTGCAAGGCGTTATGCCAGACCTGGCCGCTGTAGATGCCCACCCTCCTCGACTCCACGGTCTGTTTGCCGGTGACCGCCAGCGACTCCGGCAGCCAGTAATACACCCAGCTCCGCTGATAGTTGACCTCTTTTTGGTTCTCCATGCGGGTCAGGGTCTCGGTCACCGGAATGGCGATCAGCGGCCCGGCGAGTTTTTGCGAGCCACTGGTGCTTTGCTCAATGGCGTCCACCACTTCGCTACGATAATCCGCCCGCTCATTAATAAGCTCCCTGACCATCATTAACGGCAAAGATAACAGCACAACACAACCGATTAACGTGGTGATTTTCCAGAATAACGGTGATTTCAACATAGCCTTTCTCCCTATCGTGATGGCCTCACTGTAGAGCGGCTATGTGGGGGGAATTTGAAGCTATGTGAAGGGACGGTGAAGCCGCAGCGTGGCGACCACGCCGCCTTCGGGGCGATTGTGCAGATGAATATCACCCTGATGCAGGCGCGCGACTTCACGAACGAACGCCAGTCCCAGGCCGCTGCTCTTATGGCCGTCTTCGCGCGGCAGCGAATAGAATCGCTCAAAGATTCGTTCCAGGGCATAGTCCGGAATACCGCACCCGTTGTCGATAACGCTCAATTGCACCTCTTCATTTCGCTTCTCCGCAGCCAGGGCGATCTCGCCGCCCTGGGGGGTAAAGTCAATCGCGTTGTCGAGCAGATTACCCAGCGCCTGGGCCAGCAGCTCGCCATCGCCATTGACCAGCATCCCACTCTCCCGCCAGCGCAGGGTGATAGCTTTCGCCGCCAGAGCGATGTCACGCTCCTCCGTCAGCCGTTGGTATAGCGCATCTATCGACACCGGCTGCGGCTTTATCTCCAGCCGGCTTTCCAGTCGCGCCTGCTGGAGCAGCCGCTCCACCAGCAGTTGCATCCGGGTGTTTTGCGCGAGGATATTATCAGTAAACCGCGCCGCTACCTCAGGCGGCGGCCCTTCGCGCAGGATCTCCGCCGCGCCGCGGATGGCCGCCAGCGGGCTTTTCAGTTCATGGGTCAGGTCATAGACATAGTTTTCGATGGCATTCTTACCTTCGAGCTTTACCCGCATGCTCTCCAGGGCCTGGGCCAGCTTGCGCAATTCGCTGCTGCCAACCTCCGGCAGCGGCAGCGGGCGCTCAGCGGTCACCGAGTCCGCATAGCGCACCAGCTTGCCGATAGAGAAATTGATCCACCAGACGACGCCGACGCCAATCAACAACGCAATGCCCAGCAGGGCGCCGCCGGCCCAGAGGATCCGCCGTTCGCTGCGCTTGATGACCGGCGTCATCGCCAGGTTGGGTTTACCGACGCTCAGCACCCCGATAATCCGCCCCTTATCCATCACTGGCGCGGCGATATACATGACTGAGCTGGTTTCATCATGCGGATCGCTGCGCGTACTGCGCGCGCCGTACTGGCCGCGCAGGGTGAGCCAGACGTCATTCCAGCGCGAATAGTCCTGCCCTGTCGCCTGTTCGCTGGAGTCAAACACTACCTTGCCCCTGGCATCGGTCAGATAGACACGGTACTCATTACGCACCTTTTTAATTCCGCCAATATGGGCGTTGATCGGCTGCTGGTTGAGCTGTTGAAAGGCCTGAGCCAGCCTGCCCTGCTGCGGATTTGCCGCCAGCAGGTCCTCACGCGCCAGCGCCGCCAGCAGCGTGGCGGTATCGTTGAGGGTCCCCTCCGTCGCCCCGCGCACGCCTGGCTTCACTTCCTGGACAAAGATCGACAGCACAAACCACGCGGCGATAGCGACGATAAGAAAATAGCCCAGCAGCAGGCGCATGCCGATACGCATCAGCCACGCCCCAGGCTGTAGCCCATGCCGCGATGGGTATTGATCGGCGTAACCTCGGGATTCACGGCCCGCAGCTTGGCGCGCAGGGTTTTGATATGGGTATCGACGGTACGGTCGAGGCTTTCCCAGGCATCGCTCCACACCAGCTCCATCAATTGCTGACGGGAGAAGACGCGACCAGGCGCGTGAAGCAGGGTTTTCAACAGCAGGAATTCGTAGCGCGTCAGGTTCAGCGGCTGGCCGAACCAGCTTATCGACGCCGCCTGCTCATCGAGCACAAACTCGCCGACGCGCACCACCGGCGAAGGCGCGGCAAACTTCTGCAGTCGCCGCAGCACGGTTCGCACCCGCGCGCAGACTTCGCGCGGCGAAAACGGCTTGGCGATATAATCGTCAGCGCCGATTTCCAGCCCCAGCAGCTTATCGACCTCGTCGCTCCGCGCCGTCAGAAACAGCACCGGCAGCGCCGGATAACGCGTCAGCATGCGCCGACAGAGCTCAAAGCCGCTGATATCCGGCAAGCCGACGTCAAGGATGGCGACATCGGGCGCCTGATGCGCCGCCGCCTCCAGCGCGGGCAACCCGCGGCCAAAGACGGTGACCTGGAAGCCCTCCTGCTGCAGCGGGTAAACCAGGGTATCAGCGATACTCTGTTCATCCTCGACTAACCAAATCCGTGGCTGCTGCATGCGCGCTCCCGTTTATTTATTCCATGGCATGATCGGCACGGCGCTGATGGCGTTCTTCGGCGAGCCATCAACCACTTTATCCGAGTAGGTCAGATAGACCAGCGCATTGCGCTTGGCATCATAGAAGCGCACGACCTGCAGTTTTTTAAACACCAGCGAGGTGCGCTTCTGGAACACCACGTCACCCTGGCTTTTGCCGTTTTTGATTTTGTCCGTCAGCTCAATCGGCCCGACCTGCTGGCAGGAGATGGCCGCGTCGGAGGTATCTTCCGCCAGCCCCAACCCGCCTTTGATCCCGCCGGTTTTCGCCCGGCTGATATAGCAGGTCACGTTCTGCACATCCGGATCGTCAAAGGCTTCGACGACAATTTTGTGATCCGGCCCTAACCATTTGAAGACCGTATCCACGGAACCAATCTGCTCCGCCTGAGCCATCTGGCAGCCGGCCAGCAGCAGCAGGCCCATCGCAAACTTCTTGTATTTCATATTGTTACCATTATTAAAAAATATAGCTGAGTGATTATCACGCACTTAGCAGAAAAGGTTTATAGATCACAGCTTTACAAAATTATCGTTCAGCTCCACTGACCTTCCGCATTTAAAAGCAAAAAAAACACTGAATGCTAAAACATCAAAAAATGCTATTATCCGCTACTTTAATATCAGGCACCTGTGTTTAAGGATGGGGACATTTTATGGATCAAGCAGGGATTATTCGCGATCTCCTTAGCTGGCTGGAAGGTCACCTGGATCAGCCGCTTTCTCTGGACAATGTGGCGGCGAAGGCAGGTTATTCCAAGTGGCATTTACAGCGAATGTTTAAGGATGTCACCGGCCATGCCATCGGTGCCTATATTCGCGCGCGCCGGTTATCGAAATCTGCTGTCGCATTACGTCTAACCGCCCGCCCAATCCTTGATATTGCGCTTCAGTACCGTTTCGACTCCCAGCAGACCTTCACCCGGGCATTTAAAAAGCAGTTCTCGCTGACGCCGGCGCTCTACCGCCGCTCCCCGGACTGGAGCTCGTTCGGTATGCGTCCGCCGCTGCGTCTTGGCGAATTCACGCTGCCAAAGCATGAATTTGTCGCCCTGCCCACCACTCAGTTGCTCGGCGTCACCCAGAGCTATACCTGTAAGCTCGAGGAAATCTCCGATTTCCGCAACCAGATGCGCGTCCAGTTCTGGCGGGACTTCCTCGGCAATTCGCCGTCGATCCCTCCGGTGCTCTACGGGCTGCATGAGCCGCGTCCGAGCCTGGAGAAAGACGATGAGCAGGAAGTGTTCTATACCACCGCGTTGACGCCGGAGATGGCTAATGGTCATCTGCAGAACGCCCACCCGGTCACCCTGGAGGGCGGCGAGTATGTCATGTTCACGTATGAAGGACTGGGCACCGGCCTGCAGGAATTCATCCTGACGGTCTACGGTACCTGCATGCCGATGCTAAACCTGACCCGTCGCAAGGGGCTGGATATTGAACGCTTCTACCCTGAAGATGAAAACCGGGATCAGGCTACGCCGATTCAGTTACGCTGCGAGTATCTGATCCCGATTCGTCGTTAACGCTGCAGCTCGTCCATCGCGGGGGCGTCAAGATGCGAGACGTCGCCCGCCGTTTCCACCACCCAGCCGGAAGCCAGCCACGGGCTTTGCTGATAGTCAACGCGCGAGATAGAGCAGTTGCGCAGTCGCAAACGACGCTCAGCGTATGCCGGCAGCCCTAAAATCGTGCTTACCAGGCAGCCCAGCGCAATCCCATGACTCACCAGCAGCGGTCGGCTACCGGCCGGTAATTCCAGACAGGATGCCAGCGCCGCATGCATCCGCTCGCTGAGCTCCTGCATCGATTCGCCCTGCGGAATACGGCCATCCGGCGTGCCGTTGACCAGCTGGCGACGCCAGCCCTCTTCTTCGTCGCTGAGCGAGTCGATATGGCGCTTCTCCAGCACCCCCATATCCAGCTCGCGCAGACGCGCATCGGCGATCACGCTACAGCCGCAGGCTTCGGCGATAATCTCTGCTGTGCGGCGGGTTCGTCCCAGATCGCTGGTAATAATATGGGTGATCCCCAGCGTTCTGGCGCGCTCGCCAACCTGCCAGGCCTGGCGCTCACCGTGTGCGGTCAGCGGGCTATCGGACTGACCCTGAATACGTCGCTCGGCGTTCCACTGCGTTTCACCGTGGCGAACAAGGTATACCTGTAACATGCTTTTTTTCCGTTCTGGACTCGTTATCAACCGGGTTTGGGCATTACCGCCTGCCCTGAGGGTGATTTAGAGTATACTGCGATGACGTTAGTTTATTCTGAGTTGTTTTGATTATGCACCATGTTGTCTCAGCGACCACTAATCCCGCCAAAATTCAGGCAATTCTGCAGGCTTTTAACGAGATTTTCGGCGAAGGATCCTGCCATATTGA
Organism: Klebsiella sp. PK18; assembly: GCF_057784655.1. Lineage (NCBI taxonomy): Bacteria > Pseudomonadati > Pseudomonadota > Gammaproteobacteria > Enterobacterales > Enterobacteriaceae > Klebsiella > Klebsiella sp. PK18. The sequence goes on from NZ_CM173493.1 coordinate 4,822,113, forward strand.
GTCCGTCTCCGTCGAGAGCGGCGTGCCGGAACAGCCCTTCGGCAGCGAGGAAACGCGCGCTGGCGCACGAAATCGCGTCGCCAATGCGCGTCTTGTCCAACCCAGTGCCGATTTCTGGGTGGCCATTGAGGCCGGTATCGACGATGGCAGCACCTTTAGCTGGGTGGTCATTGAAAGCGCTGATCGGCGCGGAGAAGCACGCTCAGCCACGCTGCCGTTACCTGAGGTTATTCTTGAGCAGGTTCGCGCTGGTGAAGCCCTGGGACCGGTCATGTCGCAGTATACCGGCATCGACCAGATCGGTCGTAAAGAGGGAGCGATTGGGGTTTTCACCGGTGGAAAATTAACCCGCAGCAGCGTTTACCATCAGGCGGTCGTGCTGGCGTTGAGCCCGTTTCATAACGCTATTTATCGCTAGCCAACAGCGTCTGTTCCAGCCACTGACGCAGTTCGGCCGGCGCTGATTTCAGGCTGTTCGACCCGCGGGTAATGGTCGCAATCCCGGCGCCGAGCTCATTTTTCAGTTCGCGCTGGCTCATCTCGCCGCGCAGCAGCTCTTCAATAATGCGCACCCGGGTGCCCAGCGCTTCGCGCTCGTCGGGGGTCAGCATCAGCTGCAGCAATGGCAGATGCAGATCCTCAGCATAGGCCTGCTGTAACAGCGCCACAAAGCGCAGCCACTCCTGATGACGTTGTTCGGCAACGGCCGCGGAATAAGGAGATTGTTGGGTCATATCGCGCCACCATATTGAGACGGGCAGCTTACGCTGCCCGTCGAATGTACTCTTCAACGAGTACAAAGCATAACATACTTCCCGGCGATCAGTAACGCTGCCGCCACTCCGCATCGCTGAAGAGCTTATCCTGCTGCCCCATAAAGTAGCGATAGTAGGCGTCATAGGAGAGGACATTCTTCACGTAGCCGCGGGTTTCCGAGAACGGAATACTCTCGATAAACGCCACCGCATCGATCCGTCCGGCGCTGTTCCCCTGCCAGGTACGAACCCGGCCCGGCCCGGCGTTATAGGCCGCCGAGGCATAGATACGGTTATTGCCGAACTGCTGGTAGACATACTGCAGATAGCTGGTGCCGATGTTGATGTTGGTTTCCGGATCCAACAGCTGCGACGGGCCGCTGTAGCCGGGAATGCTGAACATGCTGACGGTATGCGTCGCGGTGCCCGGCATAATCTGCATCAGTCCGCTGGCGCCAACCGGCGAGCGCACTTTCGGGTTCCAGGCACTCTCCTGACGGGCAATCGCCATCGCATAGCTCTGCGGGATATCTTTGTCACTGATGTAACGCGCGAACAGATCGTTATACGCCAGCGGGAAGCGCTCCTCCAGCTGATCCCACAGTTTGCCGGCGATCGTCGCCTGCACGCTCAGATCCCACCAGTGCTGATCAAAAGCGTAACGCGCCAGCTGCGCCTGCTGGGATTTGGTTCGGCTGGTGACGAGGTTCGCCCATTCGGTGCGCGCGGTGTTATCCATATTCCAGTACATCAGCTCGCGTACCCGCGCCATCTCCGGACCGGAAGCCAGCGCCGGATCGATCGTTCCCGAGGCTTTATCGATGCGGAAGGTATACTCCTCGCCAAGTCGCTGCGCAGCGACCATCGGATAGAAGCCTCGCTGTTGCATCAACGAGCGAAGGATCGCCTGCGCCTCCTCGTCCCTGCCGCGCTCAAGCAGCAGATCCGCTTGCCAGTAGCGCCATTCGTCTTTCTCTTTCGCCTCCATCGGCAGGCGCGCCAGCCAGGTGTTCAGACCATGGCGATCGCCCGTCCCCAGCGCCATCCGCACGCGCCGCTCCACCAGCGGCGTGGACTGTGAGCGCATGATCGCGTCATCGCGCCAGATAGCCTGCTCTTCGGTTACATCGGTACCCATCAGGCGCCAGGCGACAATATCACGTAGCTCCTGAGTCTGATCCTCATTGAGCTGCTGAGCCTGCACCAGCGAAGGGATCATCAGGCGGGCATTTTCCACATCCTGACGGGCGACGCTGGCGAAGGCGACGGCGGCCATCTGACGGGTAAAGTCTGTCGCCCCGGTGGTGCGGGCGAAGGTCAGAACGCTGTTTGGATCGTTAGCCAGGGCGACGACGGCGGAAGCGATGCTCTGATAGTTGCCGGGCATTTGCTGAGCCAGCGATTTGACCAGCCCGATATTGCCGGCCTTCATCGCCAGGCGGATCCGTTCGAGATAGGCCAGCGGATCCTGCTGTCCGGAGTCGCGCCAGGCGCTGAACAGCGGCTCACAGGCGCCAGGCTGGTTCTTGCCCGTCAACCACAGGTCTTTCGCCCCGCTCCAGGCTTCCTGCGACTGCCCCACGCTCAACTTGGCGTAGTAATAGTTGCACTGTGCCTCGGTGCTGGTCGGCTTATCGGGACTAAACGCCAGTAGGCCGCGCCAGTCGCTGCGCCGGGCCAGCTCATTCACGAAGCGCGAACGTAAGGAACGCGCCGGGGGCAGCGTCGGATTGGCGTCAATAAAGTTTTTCACCACCAGCGCCGGCTGGTTCATCAGATCGTCGGTGATCTGCCGGTACTGCAAATAGGGGTACAGGGGATAGGTGCTTAACGTGGGCATCAGCTGGTCGACTACATCCATCTGCCGGTTATCCCACGCCTGCTTAATTTGTGCGTAGCGGTTGCGCTGTTCATCCAGTGAATCCGCATGCGCCAGCTGACTCAACGTCAACAGACCAACGCTGGCAGCCAAAAGACGCCACGCCATTTTTTTGGCTTTTTCCACAAGCTCTTCCTCTTTCCGGTGCATTTTCGCAGCATCGTGCCGCTTAAAAGCCCCCGCCGGTTCGGCAGGCAGCTTTACTTATGCTAATCAGACAACGCTAAACGCGCCATGTCCTGGACATTTTTTTACGCTTCTGTGAATCCTGTCGCCTCGCTGGGATTAGCGCGCGAAAAAGGCTACACTTCGGCTTTGAACTATCTATCAAAATAGAAAGAGGCGAAGTCCAACGTGGCTCAATTCGTTTATACCATGCATCGTGTCGGCAAAGTGGTTCCGCCGAAACGTCATATTTTGAAAAATATCTCCCTCAGCTTCTTCCCTGGCGCGAAAATCGGTGTGCTCGGTCTGAACGGCGCCGGTAAGTCTACCCTGCTGCGCATCATGGCCGGTATCGACACCGAGATCGAAGGTGAAGCGCGTCCGCAGCCTGGCATCAAAATCGGCTACCTGCCGCAGGAGCCGCAGCTCAACCCGGAGCACACCGTGCGCGAGTCCGTTGAAGAAGCGGTCGCCGAAGTGGTTAACGCGCTGAAGGGTCTGGACGAAGTGTATGCCAAATACGCCGAGCCGGATGCGGACTTCGATAAGCTTGCCGCCCAGCAAGGCAAGTTCGAAGAGATTATCCAGGCGCACGACGGCCACAACCTGAACGTGCAGCTGGAGCGCGCGGCCGATGCCCTGCGCCTGCCGGACTGGGATGCGAAAATCGCGAATCTTTCCGGTGGTGAACGCCGCCGCGTCGCGCTGTGCCGCCTGCTGCTGGAAAAACCAGATATGCTGCTGCTCGACGAACCGACTAACCACCTGGACGCCGAGTCCGTCGCCTGGCTGGAACGCTTCCTGCACGATTTCGAAGGCACCGTGGTGGCGATTACCCACGACCGTTACTTCCTCGACAACGTCGCCGGCTGGATCCTCGAACTTGACCGCGGCGAAGGTATTCCGTGGGAAGGCAACTACTCCTCCTGGCTGGAGCAGAAAGATCAGCGTCTGGCGCAGGAAGCTTCTCAGGAAGCGGCGCGTCGTAAATCCATCGAGAAAGAGCTCGAGTGGGTTCGCCAGGGCGCGAAAGGCCGTCAGTCTAAGGGCAAAGCCCGTCTGGCGCGCTTTGAAGAGCTTAACAACGTCGAATACCAGAAACGCAACGAGACTAACGAACTGTTCATTCCGCCAGGCGCGCGTCTGGGCGATAAAGTTCTGGAAGTCAGCCATCTGCGCAAATCCTACGGCGACCGCGTGCTGATTGACGATCTGAGCTTCTCGGTACCGAAAGGCGCTATCGTCGGCATCATCGGTCCGAACGGCGCGGGTAAATCCACCCTGTTCCGTATGATGTCCGGCCAGGAGCAGCCAGATTCCGGCACCATCACCCTGGGTGAAACCGTTAAGCTGGCCTCCGTCGATCAGTTCCGCGACGCGATGGACAACAGCAAGACCGTGTGGGAAGAAGTATCCGGCGGCCTGGATATCATGAAGATCGGCAACACCGAGATGCCGAGCCGCGCCTACGTGGGCCGCTTTAACTTCAAAGGCGTCGACCAGGGTAAACGCGTTGGCGAGCTGTCCGGCGGTGAGCGTGGTCGTCTGCACCTGGCGAAACTGCTGCAGGTCGGCGGTAACGTCCTGCTGCTCGATGAACCAACCAACGACCTGGATATCGAAACCCTGCGCGCGCTGGAAAACGCCCTGCTGGAGTTCCCGGGCTGCGCGATGGTTATCTCGCACGACCGCTGGTTCCTTGACCGTATTGCCACCCACATTCTGGATTACCAGGATGAAGGTAAGGTTGAGTTCTTCGAAGGTAACTTTACCGAATACGAAGAGTATAAGAAACGCACCCTCGGCGCCGACGCGCTGGAGCCGAAGCGAATCAAGTACAAGCGTATCGCGAAATAAAACACAAAAAGGCAACGCAAGTTGCCTTTTTTAGGGTTTGCTCCCTCTCCCACCGGGAGAGGGTTGGGGTGAGGGCAACAGCCCGCAGAGCCCCTACCCCTGCTCGCCCATCAGCTGTTTCACCAGCTCAACGCAGCGCAGGAACCGGGCATCGTAGTCCGACTCCTTAACATGGACAAACTCGATCTCGTTCTCTTTCAGCAGCGACACCAGCAGCGACTGAAACTCTTTACGATCCACCGAACTCCCAAGGCTGCGTAACCCATCGGCCACCCACGGGGTATTGTTCTCCAGCAGGATCACCAGGTCGAAACGGTATTCATCAATCAGCGCCTGCACGAACGGGTGCTCACGCCCCTCGTACTTCAGGCAGAAGGCCTGAGTGCTGACGAAGTCGGTATCGATAAACGCCACCTTGTTGGCGTATTTCACTGCAAAATCAATATACTGCGCATGTCCGAGGGCAATTTTATCGTAATCCGAATACTGGAGCGCCATCTCATCGCCGCCAAGATGCGAAAAGACATAATCCCGGCCATATTCCCAGGCGCTGGTGGTATTGAAGATATTGGCGAGCTTATTGACCAGCGTCGATTTACCGCTCGACTCGCCGCCGAGGATCGCCACCGTCCGCACAAAGAACGGTTTCACTTCCGTCGGAATATATTCCCAGTAGCGGAACGGGTTCTCGCGGATCTGCCCGCCGCTAATATTCATAAAGGTCCGCTTAGGATCGATAAGCACCGTCTCGATCCCCAGATGCTCAAGGTACTGCGGCGCATCGGCCTCTTCCGAGGTATAGATCCGGTTCGGCTCGATCCCTTTTTCACTCATAAAAGCGCGGATCCCATGGCTCCAGACGTCCCAGCCATGCGGATAGGGCTCCATCCCCTCTTCATTGAAGGCGTGGATGCGAATATTCTTCTGATATTTAAAGGTCTGCAGCAGCCAGCGCAGGCGGTCAGGCACCGTCGGCTGCTGCGACATGGCGCTCTCTTCAAACAGCTCGCGGTCGCGGGTATCGTCATAGCCCATGATGATATGCAGCTCATCGACCTGGCTACAGGCGCGCTGTATCAGATAGATATGCCCGGTATGCAGCGGGTAAAACTTACCAAACACCACCCCGACGCTTTTCTGCCGGCGGGGAAACTCCAGCCCGAGGAAACGATGCAGCGCTTCAAGCTTCTGCGCGCTCGGGCTTTTGATTTTGGCATTCAGCAGCTGGCTGAGATACCCCTTGGTCATTCCGCTGGCTTCCGCCACCTGCTGCAGGGTACAGCCTTTCTGCTTAATGGCGCTTTTTAAATAGTCAAATGACGACATCGCTAATCTCCTTTTAACTTATTATAAGTCGTCAAAAACGCTTAGCGCGTCTGAAAGCTTTTTCACACCAAAGATTTGCATGCCTTCCGGTACTTTTTTCGGCACATTGGCCGCCGGGACGATGGCGCGGCGGAAACCATGCTTCGCCGCTTCGGATATACGCTCCTGACCGCTCGGCACCGGGCGAATTTCCCCGGCCAGCCCGACTTCGCCAAAGACCACCAGATCCTGCGGCAGCGGGCGATCGCGCAGGCTGGAAACCATCGCCAGCAGCAGCGCCAGGTCAGCGCTGGTTTCGGTAACCTTCACCCCGCCAACCACGTTGACGAAGACGTCCTGATCGGCCATCTGCAGGCCGCCGTGACGATGCAGCACCGCCAGCAGGATCGCCAGACGGTTCTGTTCCAGCCCCACCGCCACGCGGCGCGGGTTGGACATCATCGAGTGATCCACCAGCGCCTGGATCTCCACCAGCAGCGGGCGGGTCCCTTCCCAGACCACCATCACCGAACTGCCGGAGGTGATTTCATCTCCCCGGCTAAGGAAGATAGCGGAGGGGTTGCTGACTTCGCGCAGGCCCTGCTCGGTCATGGCGAAAACGCCGAGTTCATTGACCGCGCCAAAGCGGTTTTTGTGGCTGCGCAGGGTGCGGAAACGGGAATCGGCATCCCCGTCCAGCAGCACCGAGCAGTCGATACAGTGCTCCAGCACCTTCGGACCGGCCAGCGAGCCATCTTTGGTGACGTGGCCGACCATCACAATCGCCACGCCGCGAGTTTTAGCAAAGCGCGTCAAATAAGCCGCGGTTTCACGTACCTGGGCGACACTGCCCGGCGACGACTGCACGTCGGCCATATGCATCACCTGGATGGAGTCGATCACCATCAGCTGCGGCTTTTCTTCATCGGCGATCTGACAGATCTGCTCAATGCTGGTTTCCGAGAGCATGTTCAGGTTGGCCGTCGGCAACCCGAGACGATGGGCGCGCATCGCCACCTGTTGCAGGGACTCCTCCCCGGTGACGTACAGGGTTTTCATCCCCTCCGCAAGTTTGCAGAGGGTTTGCAGCAGCAGCGTCGATTTCCCGGCGCCGGGGTTGCCGCCAATCAGGATCGCGCTGCCCGGCACTACGCCGCCGCCCAGCACGCGGTCAAACTCTTTAAAGCCGGTGGAGAAACGCGGCAGCGCCTCCAGGCTGATATCTGACAGCTTCTGCACCTTCGACACGCCGGCGTTACCGGCATAGCCTGAAAGACGCTCGTTTCTCGCCACCTGCGGCGACGCGGCGATGCGCATCTCGGTGATGGTGTTCCAGGCATGGCAGGCGCTGCACTGCCCCTGCCAGCGCGGATAATCCGCACCACATTCATTACAGACAAATGCGCGTTTTGGAGCTTTCGCCACGTTTACCTCTTACTTTTGGTTCATGCTGCCCGAGAGAATACAGAATACCCCCATCAGGTCAGCGTGGCGGATAGTCACTTCCGCCTGTTCATTCACTTTAGGCTTCGCGTGATAGGCGATGCCGAGGCCTGCCGCCTTAATCATCGGCAGGTCGTTGGCGCCATCACCGATAGCCACAGTTTGCGCCGTTGGGATCTCATACTTTTCCGCCAGCTTGCGCAACGTATTGGCTTTATATTTCGCATCGACGATATCGCCGAGCACGTTGCCGGTGAGCTTGCCGTCGCGGATCTCCAGTTCATTGGCGAACACCGCGTCGAGATGTAGCTTGTCGCGCAGGTACTCGGCAAAGAAGGTGAAGCCGCCGGAGGCGATCGCCACTTTCCAGCCTAACGTTTCCAGCTTGAGCACCAGCTGTGCCAGGCCCGGCATCAGCGGCAGCGCGTCGCGCACCTGCAGTAAAATAGTGGCATCCGCATCTTTCAGCGTCGCCACGCGCTGGCGCAGGCTGGCGGTGAAGTCCAGCTCCCCACGCATCGCCCGCTCGGTCACTTCCGAGACCAGCTCGCCGGTGCCAGCCAGTTTCGCAATCTCATCGATGCATTCGATCTGGATCGCCGTGGAGTCCATATCCATCACCAGTAGCCCTGGGGTGCGCAGATGGGGGATTTTACCCAATGGCGCGACGTCCAGCCCCGCCTCATGCGCCAGTCGCGTCGCACGGGGAGTCAGCGAACCGGCCAGGCGGATCACCTGGTAATCCTCGACCACCCAGGAGGCAACGATCACTAACGCGGCGCCCAGCTCGCGCTGCCAGTCCGTCAGACGGCGCTTATTCAGCCCACGCCCGTACAGCAGCCAGCCGCTGCGCCCGGCGTGATAATCCAGCGGCATGACCTCATCGCCGCTCAGGGAAAGCGGCAACCCAGGCCACAGGGAAACGTCTTCAGGCAGGTCGCACCAGGTCAAACTGTTAGGCATTACGGCTCCACATCTCTTCATTCAGGCGAGGAAAATAACGCATGAGGCTACCTTGTAACCAGCGCTTCTGGCAACATTAAGCTGCAAATTTTCAAAGGTGGAATATGGTTCGCGCAAAACTGAAATTCCGGCTGCATCGTGCGGTCATTGTCCTTATCTGTCTGGCGCTGCTCGTCGCACTGATGCAGGGCGCCTCGTGGTTCAGTCAGAACAGTCAGAAACAACGCAATCCGCAGCTGGAAGAGCTGGCCCGCACGCTGGCGCAGCAGGTGGTACTGAATCTCGTGCCGCTGATGCGCAGCGAAACACCGGACGAGAAGCGCATTAATCAACTGTTGACGCAGCTGACCCATAACAGCCGCGTACTGGACGCCGGCGTGTATGACGAACAGGGCGACCTGGTGGCACGCTCTGGCGAAAGCGTCGAGGTTCGCGACCGGCTGGCGCTGGATGGCAAAAAAGCCGGCGGCTACTTCAACCAGCAGATTGTCGAGCCGGTTCCGGGAAAAAACGGCCCGCTGGGCTACCTGCGTCTGACCCTCGATACTCATACCCTGGCGACCGAGGCGAAGCAGGTGGATAATACCACCAATATATTACGCCTGATGCTGTTACTGTCCCTGGCTATCGGCGTGGTGCTGACCCGCACGCTGCTGCAGGGTAAACGCACCCGCTGGCAGCAATCGCCCTTCCTGCTCACCGCCAACAAACCGGTTGAGGATGAAGACGATGAAAAGAAAGGAAATCTATAATGTCCACATTGCGCCTCCTGCTCTCTGACTCTTACGACCCGTGGTTCAACCTGGCGGTCGAAGAGTGTATTTTCCGCCAGATGCCCGCCACCCAGCGGGTGCTGTTCCTGTGGCGCAATGCCGATACCGTGGTCATCGGCCGCGCGCAGAATCCGTGGAAGGAGTGTAATACTCGCCGCATGGAGGAAGATCACGTGCGGCTGGCCCGTCGCAGCAGCGGCGGCGGCGCGGTGTTCCACGACCTCGGCAATACCTGCTTTACCTTTATGGCAGGCAAACCGGAGTACGACAAAACCGTCTCCACCGCTATCGTGCTGGCGGCGCTCAATTCACTCGGCGTAACCGCCGAAGCCTCCGGGCGCAACGATCTGGTGGTCAAAACCGACAGCGGCGACCGCAAAGTGTCTGGATCCGCCTATCGCGAGACCATCGACCGCGGTTTCCATCACGGCACCCTGCTGCTGAATGCCGATTTAAGTCGCCTCGCTAACTACCTTAACCCGGACCAGAAAAAGCTACAGGCCAAAGGCATTACCTCGGTGCGCGGTCGCGTGGCGAACCTGGTTGAGCTGCTGCCGGGTATTACTCATCAGCACATTTGCGAGGCGATTCAGGAGGCGTTCTTCAGCCATTACGGCGAACGGGTGGACGCCGAGGTGATCTCCCCGGACAACACGCCGGACCTGCCGAATTTTGCCGAGACCTTCGCCCGCCAGAGCAGTTGGGAGTGGAACTTCGGCCAGGCGCCGGCCTTCTCTCATCTGCTGGACGAGCGCTTTCGCTGGGGCGGCGTTGAGCTGCATTTTGATGTCGAGAAAGGCCATATCACCCGCGCACAAGCCTTTACCGATAGCCTGAACCCGGCGCCGCTGGAGGCCCTGGCGGCACGCTTAGTTGGCTGTCAGTATCGGGCGGAAGTCTTGCAGCAGCAGTGTAAGGCGCTGGTCGGCGATTTCCCGGAGCAGGAAGCGGAACTCAAAGAACTGTCGGCGTGGATAGCCGGCGCGGTGCGCTAATAAAAAAAGCCCGCTGCGCTTAGCGGGCCTGGAAAACCGTAGGCCGGGTCAGGCGAAGCCGCCACCCGGCACAACAGGTCTTATTCTTTATCGCCCAGCAGTACCGATTCCAGTGCGATTTTGATCATATCGTTGAAGGTCGTCTGACGCTCAGCGGCAGTGGTCTGCTCGTGAGTACGGATGTGGTCGGAGACGGTGCAGATGGTCAGCGCTTTCGCGCCGAATTCTGCCGCCACTCCGTAGATCCCGGCCGCTTCCATTTCCACGCCCAGGATGCCGTATTTTTCCATCACGTCGAACATGGACGGGTCTGGCGTATAGAACAGGTCAGCGGAGAAGATGTTGCCTACGCGCGCGTCAACGCCCAGCGCTTTCGCCGCGTCTACCGCGTTACGCACCATGCCGAAATCGGCAATCGCCGCGAAATCATGGTCTTTGAAACGCAGACGGTTCACTTTAGAGTCGGTGCACGCGCCCATGCCGATCACCACGTCACGCAGTTTGACATCTTCACGCACCGCGCCGCAGGAGCCCACGCGGATGATTTTCTTCACGCCGAAATCGGTGATCAGCTCTTTGGTGTAGATTGAGCAGGACGGGATACCCATCCCGTGGCCCATCACGGAGATTTTGCGGCCTTTATAAGTACCGGTGAAGCCCAGCATGCCGCGCACGTTGTTCACTTCACGAACGTCTTCAAGGAAGGTTTCTGCAATGTGCTTCGCGCGCAGCGGGTCGCCCGGCATCAAAACGACGTCAGCGAAATCGCCCATTTCTGCGTTAATGTGAGGAGTTGCCATCTTCAGTTCCTTTTACATTGTTGTTTTTGCCGGGTGGCGGCTACGCCTTACCCGGCCTACAAATCGTAGGCCCGGATCGCTGTGCGCCACCGGGCAATGACCTCAGAACATGGCTTTGCCATATTCCATGTCAGACGTACCAAAGTATTTCGCAATAGTCTGGCCGATATCCGCGAAGGTTTCACGGTGACCGAGCGAACCCGGTTTCACTTTCGGGCCGTACACCAGCACCGGAATATGCTCGCGGGTATGGTCGGTACCGGTCCAGGTCGGGTCACAGCCGTGGTCGGCGGTGAGGATCAGAATGTCGTCTTCGCCAACCAGCTCCATCAGCTCCGGCAGACGGCGGTCAAACAGCTCCAGACCCGCCGCGTAGCCGGCGACATCGCGACGGTGGCCCCAGGAGGAGTCAAAGTCGACGAAGTTAGTGAAGACGATGGTCTCGTCGCCCGCTTCCTTCATCTCTTTGATGGTCGCGTCGAACAGCGCGTCCAGCCCGGTGGCTTTCACTTTCTTAGTGATGCCGCAGTTGGCGTAGATGTCGGCGATTTTACCCACGGACACCACGTGGCCGTTCTTCTCGTCAACCAGCTTCTGCAGCACGGTCGGCGCCGGCGGTTCGACCGCCAGATCGTGACGGTTGCCGGTACGCTGGAAGTTACCGGCTTTGTCGCCGATAAACGGACGGGCGATGACGCGGCCAATGTTATAGCCGCCTTCGGTCAGCTCTTCACGCGCGATTTCGCACAGCTCATACAGCTTGTCGAGGCCAAAGGTCTCTTCGTGACAGGCGATCTGGAACACTGAGTCAGCGGAGGTATAGAAGATCGGTTTCCCGGTTTTCATATGTTCTTCGCCGAGCTGATCGAGGATCACCGTCCCGGAGGAGTGGCAGTTGCCGAGGTAGCCCGGCAGGTTCGCACGCTTCACCAGCTTATCCAGCAGCTCCTGCGGGAAGCTGTTTTCATGGTCGCTAAAGTAGCCCCAGTCAAACAGCACCGGCACACCGGCGATTTCCCAGTGACCGGACGGCGTATCTTTACCAGAAGAGAGTTCATGCGCCCAGGCATAGGCACCAATCACTTCGGCATTGCCATCCATTCCGGCGGCAATTTTACCGGTAGAACCTTCATGCGCTTTCACCAGACCCAGACGGGTCAGGTTCGGTAAATTCAGCGGGCCCTTGCGGCCATTGTCAGCCTCGCCTTTGGCGCAGGCTTCCGCAATGTGGCCCATCGTATCGGCGCCGACGTCGCCAAAGCGGTCAGCGTCTTCCGTTGCACCAATCCCAAAGGAGTCCAGCACCATGATAAATGCACGTTTCATCTTGTTCTCCATACATCTTGCGCTGCAAAAAAGCGATCAGATCAGTATATCGCTATTCAGTGATGCGGCGATAGACTGTCGGTGTAATTTCCGGGGCTTTATCGTCCAGTTTAATGGCCGCTTTGACCGCTTTCGCGGCCTCCTGCCAGCTGTTCTCGTCTTTGGCATGGATCACCGCCAGCGGACTCTGTCCGTCAACGTGGTCACCCAGACGCGCCATATCGGTAAAGCCAACGCTATAGTCAATGGTATCTGATGCCTGGCGGCGGCCGCCGCCCATAGAAACCACTGCCATTCCCAGCGCGCGAGTATCCATCGCGCTGATAAAACCTTCGGTATCAGCATAGACCGCTTTGCTCAGCATCGCCGTCGGCAGATAATGATCATAATTCTCGACAAAGTCGGTCGGCCCTTTCTGCGCCGCGACCATGCGGCCAAAGACTTCCGCCGCTTTACCGTTATCCAGCACCGCCTGCAGCTTCGCGCGCGCCTCGGCGTCATCCGCCGCCAGCTTGCCGGAGATCAGCATTTCCACACACAGCGCCATCGTCACGTCGAACAGGCGTGGGTTGCGATATTCGCCGGTCAGGAACTGCACCGCTTCGCGAACTTCAACGGCGTTGCCGGCGCTGGATGCCAGCACCTGATTCATATCGGTCAGCAGCGCGGTGGTACGCACGCCGGCGCCGTTGGCAACACCCACGATCGCTTCGGCCAGCGCGGCAGAGAGTTCATAAGTCGGCATAAAGGCGCCGCTGCCGACTTTGACGTCCATCACCAGCGCGTCCAGCCCTTCCGCCAGTTTCTTGGCCAGAATCGAGGCGGTAATCAGCGGGATGGAGTCCACCGTCGCGGTAATATCGCGGGTGGCATAGAAACGTTTGTCGGCCGGAGCAAGCGAGCTGGTCTGCCCGATAATCGCCACGCCGACATCTTTAATAATCTCGCGGAAGCGGTTGTCGTCCGGGAAGATATCGAAGCCCGGGATCGCTTCCAGTTTATCCAGCGTACCGCCGGTATGGCCGAGGCCACGCCCGGAGATCATCGGTACATAACCGCCGCAGGCGGCCACCATTGGCCCCAACATCAGCGAGGTCACGTCACCCACGCCGCCGGTGGAGTGTTTATCGACGATCGGGCCGTTGAGGTTAAGGCTTTTCCAGTTGAGAACGGTGCCGGAATCCCGCATCGCCATGGTCAGCGAAACACGCTCCGGCATGGACATATCGTGGAAGAAAATGGTCATCGCCAGCGCGGCGATCTGCCCTTCTGAGATAGTATTGTCGCGGATGCCGTTGATGAAAAAGCGGATCTCTTCATCGCTTAATGCATGACCATCACGTTTTTTACGAATAATTTCTTGTGCGAGAAACACGGTAACCTCCCAAAGAGAATAAATTGCCGGATGACGGCGCGAGCGCCTTATCCGGCCTACAGGCATCCATTCGTAGGCCGGATAAGCGCAGCGCCATCCGGCAAATCAAGGGATTAGTAGCTGCTGGCGCTCTTGCCGTCGCCGTGACCCAGCGCTTTCAACAGGCTAGCCAGCAGGCTGGATGCGCCAAAACGATAGTGACGAGAATCGGCCCAGTCGGCGCCGAACAGTTCATCAGCGATCGCCAGGAACTGCTGCGCATCTTCCGCGCTGCGTACGCCGCCGGCAGGCTTGAAGCCAACGGTTTTCTCAACGCCCATATCGCGGATCACTTCCATCATGATGCGCGCGCTTTCCGGCGTCGCATTCACCGGCACTTTACCGGTCGAAGTCTTGATAAAGTCAGCGCCTGCCTTGATAGAGATTTCAGACGCTTTGCGGATCAGCGCTTCTTCTTTCAGCTCACCGGTTTCGATGATCACTTTCAGCAGCACGTTGGCCGCCGCGCAGGCCTCTTTACAGGCTTTCACCAGCTCGAAACCGACCTGCTCGTTGCCGGCGATCAGCGCGCGGTACGGGAAGACCACGTCCACTTCATCGGCACCGTAAGCGATCGCTGCGCGGGTTTCCGCCAGCGCAATGTCGATATCGTCATTACCGTGCGGGAAGTTGGTGACCGTGGCGATGCGAATATCCGGCGTTCCTTGCTCGTTCAGCGTTTTACGGGCAATCGGGATGAAGCGCGGGTAGATACACACCGCCGCAGTGTTACCCACCGGGGTTTTCGCCTGATGACACAGGGCAATGACTTTCTCATTGGTGTCGTCGTCATTCAGGGTGGTCAGGTCCATCAGTTTTAACGCGCGCAGGCTGCTTGCTTTTAAATCAGTCATTTCATACTCCGCCGGCGTCATGCCGGATCAATAGTTTGTTCACCTTGCGAGTCTGTTACTATTGTAACATCCACTCGCTGTTACACTTCGACATTCATCACAGTTAATGAAAACTACTTACTAATTTGCATTACTGTGATGTGATGTGAGTCACAATTAATCATCCATCATCGCGACGCTTATCTTTACGTCCTGTTTAAGCATAACCGGCAAAGCGCAGTGAGTGATGATGTTATTATTCTAACATATCCTACTAAGGTTTCTCGACGCCATGGCGCACAATTTGTGCATATCGTCGCCATAAACAACAGTTTATTATTGAGATATAAAGAATTTTAGATGGACAAAAAATGATGGAATTATCACAGCAGGCCAAAATCGAGGCCTGCTTCGTCTCAGGCGGAAAAGGAGAGGCTTAGCCCGCGAGCGCGGAAAAGAGGCTTTTTGTATTCGCCAACACCGCGGCTTCAATCGTCGGTGCCGGTTCCGCGCGCAGTTCACATAGCGCGTCAAATACGCGCGCCACCTGTTCAGGGCGGTTGGGCTGACCCTGAAAACCATTCAGCGGCATATCCGGCGCATCGGTCTCCAGCAGCAGCGCGGAAAGCGGCAGACGCGCCATCACTTCGCGGGTTTTGCTGGCGCGCGGATAGGTAATAGTGCCGCCAACGCCAATCTTATAGCCGAGCTGAACGAAGCGCTCGGCCTGCTGTAGGCTGCCGGCGAAGCCATGTACCACGCCGGTGCGCGGCAGGGCATGTTTTTTCAGCAGCATCGCCAGCTTATCGTGGGTACGTCGGGAGTGGAGGATCACCGGCAGATCGTAACGCTTCGCCAGCCTCAGTTGCTCCTCCAGCAGCGCTTGCTGGCGGTCAAACTGCGGATCGTCGCGATAGAGATCGAGGCCAATCTCCCCCACCGCCACCAGTTTTGGCGGACGCAGGGACAGACACCTCTCCAGCTGCGCCAACCCCTCATCGGCATGCTGCTCAATGACGATCGGATGCATTCCCAGCGCGGCGTACAGCGCCTCATGCTGCGCCGCCAGCGCCAGCACCCGGTTAAAACGCGCAGCGGAGATGGCCGGGACAATGATCTGCCCGACACCGGCCTGGGCCGCGCGCGCCAGGCTGGCGGTTTCATCCTCGGCGAAGGGAGGAAAATCGAAGTGGCAGTGGGTATCGATAAAACGGTGGCTCATGCCAGATCCTCATGATCAAAGCTGGCGTCATTCGCCTGCGGTGCAGGAATGACAGTCGCCTGAGGCGCTTCATTGGCCACCGGTACGGGCGGCACCACCACCGGCGCAGCCCGGGCAATACGCGGCGCATGGCGCAGCAGCGGCGGCTGGTCGGCCAGCAGTTTACCCACCGTCGCCAGGAAATAGCGGCCACACTGACGTCCGGTTTTGTAGTCCTCCAGCAGCGCCGGCAGCCGACTGCCAAGCGCCATACTGCGCAATGGCCGCTGCGGGTAGATTTCGAAGATCCGCAGCTTGCCGGGTGGCTTCTCGATGAACTGCTGGATAGCGCGGTAAGTGTTTTCGTGGTGGTGCACCAGATTGACCAGCGGCTGCAGGCTGCTCTCCCCCAGCCAGCGCTCCATCCGCTTAAACCACTGCGGGGTATAAAACATCTGCGAGGGGACGGTACGGATCACCACGATGGTCTGCGCGCCGCGGCGGGCCGCCTCCTGCACCGGGATCGCATCGCTGACGCCGCCGTCAAGGTAGCTGACGCCGTCGAGCAACACGCCGCTGCGATAAAAGCCGGGGATGGCGCTGGAGGCGCGGATCAGGTCCAGCCACGTTTGCGGCGTCGGCGAAAAATAGCTGGCAGAGTAATCGTCACCGCGGCAGGCGCACAGCCACAGCTCTTTCCCCAACGCGAACTGCGCTTCAGCATAATTCATGGCCAGCGGCATCTGCTGCGAAGTGGCCTCCACCAGCCAGTCGAGATCGATAAGGTTGCCGCCGCGCACAAAGCGCATCGGATCGAAAAACTGGCGTGAGGTGGTGTAGCGGGTGATAACTTTGCGGGCATAGCCTTGCTGATTACACATGTAGGCGGAGAGGTTTTGCGCGCCGGCGGAGGTCCCCAACATCAGATCAAAGGGGTTAAATCCGGCGCGCATAAATTCGTCCAGCACCCCGGCAGTAAAAATCCCTCGCTGTCCCCCGCCTTCGCATACCAGCGCCAGCTTACCTGGTCGGAAGGGTTTAACCGCCAGCGGGGCGATATTGCCCAGCGTGACGGGAATGCGTTGCCCCACCCTGCTTTCCTGTTCGATTGGTCTTCTCCTGACAAGGTAACGCAATTTTCCCACCGCTTAAACCGCGAAAGCCAGTCCGCAGGACTGGCTTTGTGTAAGATGACGTGTCAGTAAAAATGCTCAGGCTTCAGCATCGCCCGCATCGCGGGCCACCTAAGGACGTCTGCGTCCTGTAAACAGGCTCACCAGGAACAGGATAATCCCGACGACAAAGACGATTTTCGCGGCGCCAGCGGCAGTACCCGCCAGACCACCAAAGCCCAGGGCCGCAGCAATTAATGCAATGACCAGAAAAATAATTCCCCATCGAAACATACTTTTCTCCTTACCATAATGGACGGTGAACAGCGGTTTGCGCACCCTTTCTGTATAGCTCATCGCTCAGAGGATGCTGCTATTCGTTCGGCAACCTTGGCCAGACAACACTTTTGTTAATAACTCGATTTACTTAACGCTAAGATCGTTGCGGACGCTTTTCACGCCGGAGACCGCTTTCGCAATCTCTGCCGCACGCTCCGCCTGCGCCGCGGAAGCCACCGTACCGGTCAGATGCACCGCGCCGGCGTTGGTTTCGACTTTCACATTGCGCGAAGGGACAATGTCATCCGCCAACAGCTTGGCTTTCACTTCGCTGGTAATGGCGGTATCCCCGGCATAGCCTTTCAGCGTCGCCGTCTCGCTCGATGATTTATGATGGACCGTCAGCTTGTCGTTAACGTGCGAGACGCCTTCGACCCCTTTCGCTACGCTCAGTGCCTGACTTTTCTGTTCAGTACTGGTGACGTCGCCGCTGAGGGTGACCACTTTATTCTCCGTTTTCACCGAAATATCGCCGGAGTTAATATCTTTATGGTCGATCAACGCCGCTTTTACCCGCGCGGTAATGGTGCTGTCATCCATAAAATCGCCGACTTTATTAATCGAATTGTCTACCGCCTCTCCCGCATTGCTGGCAGCCGACTTCGCACTGTCTACCGTTGTTTTTTCCGTCTCTGCCGAGGCGTTCAACGCGGCTAAGCCTAAGAAGAGCGCCAGCAACATATTGGCATTCTTTAGTCTGGTCATCGTGATGTCCTCGTTTTTTCACCAGCGCTGGCGTCTGAAAGCAGTGAATTACGCCAGCATTTTTAAAATCACGAATTAAATATAGTAGACAGACGAAGGGGTTGCGGATGATATGGACAAAAAACAGACGAATTAGCGGTGTTTTAAGAACTTTCCAGAAGGAGGGAAACGCGAGCGTGGAAAGAAAAAAGCGCGGGCTATGCCGCGCTTCATCAGGGATTAGTGCTCGCGCGTTTTGCGGAACACCACGTCAGGATAACGCTCCTGCGTCAGGTTCAGGTTGACCATTGTCGGGGCGATATAGGTCAGATTATCACCGCCATCCAGCGCCAGCTGAACTTCGTTTTTACGTTTGAACTCTTCGAATTTCTTCACATCCGTGGATTCAACCCAGCGCGCGGTGGCCACGTTGACCGATTCGTAAATCGCTTCCACGTTGTATTCGCTTTTCAGACGCGCGACCACCACGTCAAACTGCAGCACACCAACGGCGCCGACGATCAGGTCGTTATTGGCGATCGGACGGAAGACCTGTACCGCGCCCTCTTCAGAGAGCTGAACCAGCCCTTTCAGCAGCTGTTTCTGCTTCAGCGGATCCTTCAGGCGAATACGACGGAACAGTTCCGGTGCGAAGTTCGGAATACCGGTGAACTTCATCATCTCGCCCTGGGTGAAGGTATCGCCAATCTGAATGGTGCCGTGGTTATGCAGGCCGATGATATCGCCCGGATACGCTTCTTCAACGTGAGAACGGTCGCCGGCCATAAAGGTCAGCGCGTCGGAAATCACGACGTCTTTACCGATACGCACCTGACGCAGCTTCATGCCTTTTTCATATTTGCCGGACACCACGCGCATGAAAGCCACACGGTCGCGGTGTTTCGGGTCCATGTTGGCCTGAATTTTAAACACGAAGCCGGTGAATTTCTCTTCCGTGGCGGTGACTTCACGCGTGTCGGTGTTACGCGGCATCGGCGCCGGCGCCCACTCCACCAGGCCATCCAGCATATGGTCAACGCCGAAGTTACCTAACGCAGTCCCGAAGAACACCGGGGTGATTTCGCCCGCCAGGAACAGATCTTTATCGAACTCGTTTGACGCGCCCTGCACCAGCTCCAGCTCGTCGCGCAACTGCTGCGCCAGGTCTTCCCCCACCGCTGCGTCGAGTTCCGGGTTGTTGAGCCCCTTCACGATGCGCACTTCCTGAATGGTGTGGCCTTTACCGGTCTGATACAGGTAGGTTTCATCTTTGTAGAGATGATAAACGCCTTTGAACAGCTTGCCGCAGCCGATAGGCCAGGTAATCGGCGCGCAGCCGATTTTCAGCTCATTCTCAACTTCATCCAGCAACTCCATCGGATCGCGGATATCACGGTCGAGTTTGTTCATAAAGGTGAGGATCGGCGTGTCGCGCAGACGGGTAACTTCCATCAGCTTACGGGTCCGGTCTTCAACGCCTTTCGCCGCGTCGATCACCATCAGACAGCAGTCAACCGCCGTCAGAGTACGGTAGGTATCTTCGGAGAAGTCTTCGTGCCCCGGCGTATCCAGCAGGTTCACCAGGCAGTCGTGATACGGGAACTGCATCACCGAGGTGGTGATTGAGATCCCACGCTGCTTTTCCATCTCCATCCAGTCGGACTTTGCATGCTGGCTGGAGCCACGGCCTTTTACGGTACCGGCGGTCTGAATCGCCTGTCCGAACAGCAGCACCTTTTCGGTGATGGTGGTCTTACCGGCATCCGGGTGAGAAATAATGGCAAAAGTGCGGCGTTTGGCCACCTCTTGCAGATAAGGAGACAACGTCATAATTAATCTTCTAAGTAAACGCAGCAACGGGCTGCGCATGTGGAATACGAAAAATTGCGGCTATTTTACCCATCAATGGGGGGGAGGCAATCAGTGTTTACACAGGAGCTGCTCCAGTTCGCTTAACGAGGTCACCGTCCAGTCGGGCTGCAGGTCTACCGGCAGCGTTTGCTGGTGCGCATTCAGCCAGCAGGTCGCCAGGCCGGCATTCACGCCGCCGCGGATATCCGACTCAGCGGTATCACCGACCATCAGTACTCGCGAGCGCGGTGGATTACCCGCCTGCGCCAGCGCGTAATCGAAGATGCGCGCATCCGGCTTGGCGACGCCGACTTCTTCAGAAATAATCAGTAAATCAAAGTGATCGCGTAAACCTGTGCGTTCCAGACGAGTCTGCTGCAGCGAGGTAAAACCGTTGGTGATGATGCCCATCCTGACCTTGCCCTGCAGCGCGTTGAGCAGCGAGACCGCCCCCGGCAGCGGGGCACAGATTTCCGCCATCGCATTCATAAACGCGT
This sequence comes from Klebsiella sp. PK18, assembly GCF_057784655.1. NCBI lineage: Bacteria > Pseudomonadati > Pseudomonadota > Gammaproteobacteria > Enterobacterales > Enterobacteriaceae > Klebsiella > Klebsiella sp. PK18. Next base: position 4,842,305 of record NZ_CM173493.1, read on the forward strand.
CGTTGAGCTCACCCGGCTTAACATTCAAACGTTCCGCCCAGCTGTCAAAGCGCTGGTGCTGCAGCTGCAGCGAGGTGATGACGCCGTTTTGATAATCCACCCACAGCGGCTTATTCACGGCCTGATAGTCCTGAAAATCTTCGGCGGTAAATGTCACGCTGTAGTCGAGAAACATCCGCTGTAAGCCGCTGAAAGAATCAAACGAAAACAACGTTTCATCGGCATCAAAGAAAATCCAGTCCCATTTCATCGTATCACCTTGTCTTACATACTGATTGGCAGAGCCATAATAATGGCGTCTTCGCGCCCGTCGACCGTCGGATAGTAGTTGCGGCGGATGGTCGCTTCGTTAAAACCCACGCTTTCATAGAGCGCAATGGCGGCAGCGTTGGAAGCGCGCACCTCCAGCCACAGCGTGACGACGCCGCGTTTTTCAACTTCATCAATAACATGTTCCAGCAGTTCCCGTCCCAGGCCACGGCGCTGGTATGCGGGGTCGACGGCGATGTTAAACAGCGTCGCTTCATCAAGGACAATCTGAGTAATGGCAAATGCCGCCATTTCCCCATCCACTGCCAGTTGGTAATTCAGATAACGTTCACCCTGATTGCTGGCAAAGGTCTGTTCGCTCCACGGGAAAGCGTGGGCGCGTTTTTCGATTTGCCAGGCGTTGGATAAATCAGCCGTGCTGAGGGTAGAAATCGTGTTCATGTGCGCAGATTTGTTGCCAGAGCGCCCTGCGAGCAGGCGCGCTGGTCTGAAGTTCATCAAAAGCGGGGGTGGACACCTGGGCGCCCGCCAGCGGCAGCGACGCCTCTGTGCCCAACCGCCAGCTGTTGCAACGGCTGTCCTGCGGCAGCATCGCCACCCGCTCGGGGGTAAGCTGCAGGACCTGATCTGGCGTCACGGCCAGCGCGCGTAATATGTCGCCAATCAGCGGCTCTGTCAGCGACGGCGGGGTTTCTGCCACCATCACCAGGCGAATATGTTCAGGAAGCGAGATAGCGATTTCGCCCTGCAACGCCCCCGGTCGGCGCAGCGACCACTGGGTAATGCCCAGCTGCTGTAATTGCCAGTCTCGTCGGGATGTCATAGCGAAACACTCCTGGTAAACAAGCGCGCAATATAGCAAATCCGTCGTATCTGCGCCAACAAACTACTATAATCGGCGCCAGTCTTAATGAAGGAGTGTTTCATGTCCGCTTTTACCCCGGCAAGTGAAGTCTTGCTGCGCCACAGTGATGATTTCGAGTCCGCCCGCGTTCTGTTTGCCGGTGACCTGCAGGATGACCTGCCTGCGCGTCTGGATACCGCGGCCAGCCGCGCTCATACCCAACAGTTCCACCACTGGCAGGTGCTGAACCGTCAGATGGGTGACAACGTCCGTTTTAGCTTAGTGGCCGAGGCCGCCGACGTCGCCGATTGCGACACCCTGATCTACTACTGGCCGAAGAACAAACCCGAGGCGCAGTTCCAGCTGATGAACCTGCTCTCTCTGCTGCCGGTGGGAATCGATATTTTCGTCGTCGGGGAAAACCGTAGCGGCGTTCGCAGCGCAGAGCAAATGCTGGCCGAATATGCCCCGCTGAATAAAATCGACAGCGCCCGTCGCTGTGGCCTCTACCATGGTCGTCTGGAAAAGCAGCCGACCTTCGACGCCGACGCATTCTGGGGCGAGTATGCGCTGGATAATCTGACGATTAAAACGCTGCCTGGCGTGTTTAGTCGCGACGGTCTGGACGTCGGCAGTCAGCTGCTGCTGTCCACTCTCGAGCCGCATACCAAAGGGAAAGTGCTGGATGTCGGCTGCGGCGCGGGCGTGCTGGCCGCAGTGCTGGCCAGCCATTCGCCGAAGGTGCGTCTGACCCTGTGCGACGTCAGCGCCCCGGCGGTCGAAGCCAGCCGCGCGACGCTTGCCGCTAATGGTTTTGCAGGCGATGTGTTTGCCAGCAACGTCTTTTCGGAGGTCAATGGTCGCTTCGACATGATCATCTCCAACCCGCCATTCCATGATGGGCTGCAGACCAGCCTCGAAGCGGCCCAGGCGCTGATCCGCGGCGCGGTTCGCCATCTGAACAGCGGCGGCGAACTGCGCATTGTCGCCAACGCCTTCCTGCCGTATCCCCAGGTGCTGGATGAGACATTTGGCTTCCATGAAGTGATCGCCCAAACAGGACGGTTTAAGGTCTATCGCACCATCATGACCCGCCAGGCGAAAAAATAATCGTCTTCTGGCACCAGCGGCCCATTTGTGGTGCCGCTGGCCCTTCTTCGCGGCAAACCCGCCCATTTTTGCAGCAATCGATACAACCTGCATAATTAACTATTGACGTGCCGCCGAAAACCACTAGAATGCGCCTCCGTGGTAACGATACTTTCATAGTGTCGATGGTATGCGAAGGTGGCGGAATTGGTAGACGCGCTAGCTTCAGGTGTTAGTGTCCTTACGGACGTGGGGGTTCAAGTCCCCCCCCTCGCACCATAATCCACAAAGATATTGCTCGCACTGGGCGAAGGTGGCGGAATTGGTAGACGCGCTAGCTTCAGGTGTTAGTGTCCTTACGGACGTGGGGGTTCAAGTCCCCCCCCTCGCACCAACGAGGCAATATCCTAAAGAAAGAATACTGTGCGAAGGTGGCGGAATTGGTAGACGCGCTAGCTTCAGGTGTTAGTGTCCTTACGGACGTGGGGGTTCAAGTCCCCCCCCTCGCACCAATATTCTTTTCTCTTCCGGCATTATCCCCCTAGTTTAAAATCCAGAATCATCAGCATTATTCCACCAATCAATGCAACGCAAGATGGCAGCAGGATAAAATGGCGCAGTTGACGATGCCATATCATCGCTGCGGACATCAGCATGCCCACCGTGACCAGCGCCCGCCACACATCGGCCGAGACTCCGGCATACCCGAGAGCGGCAATCAGCACGCCGGGAACCACCACACCCCAACCACTCCCTAATGCCCGCTGCAACATGGTTTCACCTCTCAAAACGATAATGATAACCAATATCATATGATAACATTTATCATTTGTCATTTGCGATGTGCTTTGCGTCTTTTTCTTTACGTTCGCGGTAATGACATACATTCATGAAGGTGATAAATTAAGCGGATTATCGATATATATTAAATATTTTGCTTATTTTGCAAATAACCTTTTTTTGCACATTGTTATCAGACTCTTCATTTTTGGCTTTCATCATTTTGAAATTTAACGACTAATAATGATTCTTCCGATATGACTGCACAAACCTGGCGAGCACACTACGCACAAAAATATCAATATTCCTTACGGCTTTTTTTACTGCTTAATTTCATTTCCTCCTCTCTGTCGCTGGTCAGCCCACTATTTACGGTAGTTCGTTTTACGCTGCCCTGCGCCCTGATCGTGACCTGCAGCGGGCTGTTGCTGCTCTGGCACTGGAAATGGCCGCAAGCGAAAATAAATATTCCGGCTATCTCGTTGTTATTTGGCATGCTCTGGGCATGGCACGTGGTGGCAAAAGCGATGCTATTGACACCGCCGCATTTTAACTATCTGGTAATCGCCCTATTAAGCATTCTGTTTATCGGCACCATCGCTTTTTCCAATAATATCACTGCCTTTACCCTTCACTCTTTACCGACTTTCCTTATCTGCCTGATAATGTCAGAGGGGGAACAATGGTTGCGCATGACCTACTGTTTTGTGCTGCCTATTGCCGGTATTACCCTGCAAAATATTATCCAGAAGCGCAACGATGCCTTCACGCAAGGATTAATGGATAAACTGATGCAGGAACGCAACACGCTCAACGATCTCAGTATGCTGGATCCCCTGACCGGTTTGTATAATCGCCGCGGGCTACAGAACCGCCTCGACACCCTGCTGGCGCTGGACGGAGACAACCACTTTGTGCTGCTCCTCGATATCGATCACTTTAAAGCCTATAACGACCACTATGGCCATATGATGGGCGACCAGGCGCTGATTCGCGTCTCTGCCGCGATCCGCAACGCCGTGCGCTCACGCGATATTGTCGCTCGTTTTGGTGGGGAAGAATTTATGGTCCTGCTGACCAACAGCAGCGAGGAAACCGCCTGGCAGGCTGCCGAACGCATTCGCCAGCGGGTCTATGATCTGAAGATCCCGCATATGTTTAATGAAAGTGTCGCCACCAACGTGACCATCAGCATTGGCCTGACGCCGCTCATTGATGACAACATTGAGCAAGCGCTGGCACGAGCCGATGGCGCACTGTATGAGGCCAAAAATAAAGGACGCAATATTATTCTTGCCAGTTAGCTTTTCCTTCGCGCGCCGCGGTATCGCGGCGCCGACAAACTCCTTGCCATGCCGCCTGCAAACAACTAATATCAGGAATCATTATCATTTAGATTTGTATCTGGAAATCAAATGGCCTGGCGCTCCCTTTCTCTTAGCGACGAACTCATCTGGCGGGCTCCCTTCCCGACGGCTGAACGCGCGCTGGCGGAGAGTCTTCGGGCAAAAATCACTGCCCTGCGCCCTCATCTGCTGGATTTCCTGCGTCTTGATGAGCCTGCCCCGCCGCATGCGTTAACGCTCGCCGAGTGGTCGCAACCCATCGCGTTACGCACCCTGCTGGCCACCTGGTCCGATCATATCTATCGTCATCAGCCCACGCAGCCGCGTGAACAGAAGCCCCTGCTCTCGCTCTGGGCCCAGTGGTATATCGGCCTGCTGGTGCCGCCGCTGATGCTGGCGCTGCTTAATGAACCGCAGGGACTCAGCCTGGCGCCAGAACATTTCCATGTCGAATTTCACGAGAGCGGTCGGGCTGCCTGCTTCTGGATTGATGTGCATAACGATGCCAGGATAGCAGCGCTTTCACCGCAGGCGCGGATAGATGCCCTGGTGATTCGTACCCTGCAGCCGGTTGTTGAGGCGCTGGAAGCGACGGGCGAGATCAATGGCAAACTTATCTGGAGTAATACCGGCTATCTGATCAACTGGTATTTAGGTGAAATGCGCACGCTGCTGGGCGATGAGCAGGTCGCCGCTCTGCGTCAGCACTGCTTCTTTGAAAAACAGCTCGCCGATGGTCAGGATAACCCGCTGTGGCGAACGGTGGTGCTGCGTGAAGGGCTGTTAGTCCGACGCACCTGCTGCCAGCGCTATCGCCTGCCGGATGTCCAACAGTGCGGCGACTGCACGCTGAAATAACGCCCCCTACCTCAAAATTAACGGGCGGCCCTTGCCGCCCGTTGCTATTTATGCGGTCTGTTGACTCTCCTGCTCCGCCCGTTCGGCCTCTTCCGCTTCCTGAGCAAGCAGCTGTTTCTCATACACCTTAAAGAACGGGAAGTAGATAATCGCCGATACGCAGGCCAGAACGATCACCAGAACCGCCGCCCGAAAATCCCAGCCCAGCGCCCAGGCGCCGCCAATCGGTGCTGGCGCCGTCCACGGTACCACCGAGATAACGCGGCCAATCAGATCCAGCTTCATTGCTGCCCAGGCCAGCACCGCGTTCACCATTGGCGCCAGCAGGAACGGAATAAAGAACACCGGATTCATGACGATAGGCGTCCCAAAGATAACCGGCTCGTTAATGTTAAACAGGCTTGGCACCACGCTCAGACGACCAATGGAGCGCAAATGCGCTGAGCGGCTACGCAGATAACAGAACACCAGCCCCATGGTCGCCCCGGAACCACCAACCACTATGAAGAATGTCCAGAACGCCTCCATGAAGATATGCGGCAGAGGCGCCCCCTGGGCCAGCGCCTGCTGGTTCATACCGAGGTTGGTCAGCCAGAACATCTGCAGCATCCCGGACACAATCGCGGCACCGTGGATCCCGGCGAACCACAACAGGTGGCCAATAAGCACCGCCAGCAGAATTGCCGGCAGAGAGTCGGCTGCCGAAACGAGCGGTTTGAAGATGGCCATAATGGCCTGCGGGATCAGCATGTCAAAATGGTGCTGGATAAACAGACTCAGCGGATACAGCGTCAGCACGACCACCAGCACCGGGATCAACAGATCAAAGGAGTTTTTGATCATCGGCGGAACCTGGTCCGGCAAGCGGATCCCAATGTTGTGCGCTTTCAAAAAACGCATCATTTCCACGCAATAGATCGCCACCAGAATCGCGGTAAAGATCCCGGTCCCCCCGAGGCTATCCACCGGCAGCGTGCCATTGGTCTTCGGCGCGGCAATCAGCAAAAAGGCCATGATCGACAGCATTGCGCACATGAAGGGATCGAGCTGATTGGATTTCTCGTAGTGCTTACCGAGGTTATAGGAGATCGCCGCGCAGATGTAGATCGACATGATCCCCATCGTCATATCAAAGGGGGTCAGAATACGCCCCTCAAACTCTTTTGCCAGATCCAGCCAGGCGCGGGCAAAACCCCAGGTGGTATCCGGTGAGAAAGGTGGATAAGCAAACACCAGCAGGAACGATCCGACGATCATAAATGGCATCGCTGAGATAAAACCGTCACGGATAGCCATGACGTGGCGCTGCGATGAGATTCGCCCTGCTATGGGGCTTATGTAATTTTCTACAAAGCGAAATATCAAATTAAACGCAGCATGGTTAGCAGACATAGTAGCCCTCCTGACAGGCTATTGATACTGGCCCAACAACGATTACCCTGCCGTTACGATGACCGCTTTTTGATGCAGCAGGCCGCTGATGGATTACCGGCTATACTGCTCATGACGCAACGATTCATACACGGCTCTTATGTTATAAATAAAGTGAGAAGTGACTGTTCCAGTATTCATCTCTACGCGCACAACCGCAACCGGTTACAGTAACCGGTTACGGTGAATGTGAAGGAGATCGACAAAATAGAAAGAATCTGGATTGTCCGCGCTGTTATTTACACTCCGCCAGGCTTGTGACAGATTTAACCAGGCTTAAATCAGGAGAATCCAATGAGTCTGCAGTCTGTACGGCAGTTTTTTGCCGAACACGCCCCCGATATCGAAATTATTGAGTTAAATCAGAGTACCGCCACCGTCGCGCTCGCCGCTGCCGCACACAACGTTGAGCCTGGACAAATCGCCAAAACGCTGTCGCTCAAGATCAAGGATAAGATTGTACTGATCGTCGCCAGGGGCGATGCGCGGCTGGATAACAAAAAGCTGAAAGAGACCTTTGGTGCGAAAGCCAGAATGTTAAGCAGCGATGAGGTGGTGACCTGGACCGGTCATCCGGTAGGCGGCGTGTGCCCTTTTGGTCTGGAAAACCCGCTGGCCGTCTATTGCGACGTCTCGCTCAGGCACTATCAGGAGGTGCTACCCGCAGCGGGAGCCATTCACAGCGCCGTTCGTATTGAACCAGAACGATTGGCGCAGCTCACCGATGCGACATGGGTAGACGTGTGTTTATAGCCGCGTTACGCCACCTGTTTAACGGCGTTGTTCGCGCCTCTCATCGGTAAATGCAGCAAGATATCCGCCGCGTTTAATAAACCGATGTCTGAGCGAACCCCGAGCTTGGTCATGGCGTTAAATTTATGCGCGCGGATAGTTTTAATGTTCCGGTTCAGCTGTATCGCAATATCAGAAAGCGAATATCCCCACGACATATACCGAAGGATGGCGTGCTCCGTTGGACTTAGCGGATCGTTGCACGCCTCTCTGTCGCAAAATTGTTCGCTGCCGCTGAGGTGATGATTGTCCAGCAACTGTAACAAACGCTCCTGTAACCCGCGTCGCGGCGCGGATTTATTCAGTATGCCGTGCAGACAGGCCGGCATAAGATGGCCGATCAGATGCATTTCACTTTCATTATTAGCCAGAATAATTGCCTGGACTTCCGGCCGACACCGCGCCATTTCATGAACAAAAAGCAGACTCTCAGCTCGTGAAGAACGGCTTCCCGAAAGAGAAAAGATAATGGCCGACCAGGAAAACGATGTTTCCGCCGCCCTGAGCATACTGACATTTTTAAACAGATGAATATGATATCGGCTATTATCTTCACGACTAAAGATATAGCGCCAGGCCATTTCCGTCATCACACATTTCTCTACGATGGCGACATGGCGGGTTGTGCTATTTTTTTCCATTCCATTTGCTCCCCGTAAGCTGAATTGATATTCAGCTCTTGCATTCCCTGCACGCTGTTGATCCAGGCATACATTTCAGCATTGCTTCGCAGTGATAAGCGTCGCATTGCGCTATTTTTCTGCGCACTGATGGTTTTATTGCTCTTTTTCAACAGCGCAGCGATCTGATTGATTCCCCATCCCTTTGCCAGAAGACGCAAAACCTTGCGTTCCGAAAGGGTCAGCATCGCCGCAGAGTGGTAGCTTGCGAAATCGCTATCCTCGTCTCCGGTGAACAACGTCCGGCTAATTTGCTCAGCGGCACGACTGCCGGCGCAAATCACCTCAATCAACCGGTTAACCGGCTCACTCTCCGAGATCAGCGAACTTTCAGGGCGAATTAAAAGCTCAACGGCCAATGGATAGAGGCTGTCACTGACCATAAAAACCCAGTGAATATCACGATACTGCGTCATCAGAGAGTAATACCGCTCGCAGACGGCACGGGGATGCGCAATCTCGCCGGAGATATCCGCGACGACCAGCACTGCCCGCCGCAGTTGCAAAAGGGTGAGCTCATCATGAGAACGACAAAAACTGAGTTCGTAATCAGGGAGATTTTCATTAAAGATAACCTTTAACCCTGACTGCATGACGGGAATTTTACTAATAACAACACCAAACTTACCTTGTCCTGGTAACATAACACCTCCGCTTCCTGTCGAAGTTCCTTCGCCTGCCGGCAAACAATCGGCGCTTAACATCATCGCCTTATCATTCTCTGAATGAATATAAAAAGTATATTCATGGCCTGCGTACACGGTATACGTAACGACCGAACCGTGGTCATACCGTGTAAATATTATTGCTGTGTATACTTGCGATTAATATTAGCACAGACGCTCCTGCGCTAATAAATTAGAAAAGATAAAACTATTATTTAGCAAAAATAATTTCAGGCACGTGAGTTATAAAGCATTATCTTTGATTGTTTCTCTAAATGCTTTAGGCGACATCCCGCTATAGCGGCGGAAAAAGCGAGAAAAATAGGCAGCATCACTAAACCCTAAGTAATCAGAGAGTTGTGTTACCGTCATGCGGGTGTACTGCAGATTGCGTCGCGCTTCCAGCATCAGGCGTTGATGCAATACCCCCAGCGCGCTACAGCCATAGAACTCGCGGCATAAATAATTTAAGTGCGTGACCGACAACCCAATTAGCTTCGCATACTCCGCCAGCGGGAGATGCTGCCGATAGTGGCTCTCAATAAGTCGGGAAAAGTGGCGCATCATACTGCGCTTCCGCTCCGCTTTATCTTCCGTGGGCGGTGCGGGGCGGCACTGCCGGTTCAGCCAGACCAGCAGCGTCCCCAGCAACGAGTACAACATCATCTCCCGGGCATCATGCTCTTCGCAATATTCCTCGCGAAGCGCCGAAAATAGCGTATGCATATGCCCCCGGGAACGGCCTACCGGCACGCACTGCGGTACGCTAAGCACATCCAGCGGCCGGCCGAACTGGTTTTCAAACCGGCTCAGCAGCGGCAGCGCCAGGGAGAGCACATACCCTTGTGTCCCGGGTGAAAAATGAAACCCATGAATACAAAGGGCGGGAACCACCTGGATGCAGGACGCCGTCATCACCGCGGTGGCGCCTTCAATTTCGATCTCCGCCCGGCCCTGATGCAGGTAGAGGAGCTGGACCATTTCCGCATGCTGATGAACGCGAATATGCCACTCGTACAGACTGCTACGCTGCAAAATCGACTCGCAGTGCAGCAGGTCCGGCGTTGGCCAGCCGCGCTCTTCGCCATACAGCTTAAATACGGGGACGGCTTGTATGGGCGGCATAATCACTCCTCTTTAGTCAGGTAACGCGTTCCATGGGCAAGCCCACGTAGTTTTCCGCGATGGTGGTCAGCCCGGCGCGGGAGCCAAGGTAGTAGCGGCGGTCGGCGGCCTGCATTTTGGCGTCGAACGCATTCTGGTCCGGGAAATCATGCAGCAGGCGAGTCATAAACCAGCTAAAGCGTTCCCCTTTCCACACCCGATCCAGCGCCAGTTGCGAGTAGGTCGCCAGCAGATCGCTGCGGCCACGATGATAGTATTCACGCAGGATCCGCCACAGGTAGTTAACATCCGATGCCGCCAGGTTTAACCCTTTGGCGCCGGTTGGCGGAACGATATGCGCCGCATCTCCCACCAGAAACAGCCGCCCATACTGCATCGGCTCCACCACGAAACTGCGCAGCGGGGCAATGCTCTTCTCAAGTGAGTGACCAGTCACTAACCTGGATGCCAGGTCCTCCGGCAAGCGGCTTTTCAGCTCCTGCCAGAAACGTTCGTCCGACCAGGCTTCAACCTTATCGCTCAGCGGAACCTGTAGATAATAGCGGCTGCGCGTAAGTGAGCGCTGACTACACAATACAAACCCCCGCTGATGGTGTGCATAAATCAGCTCCGGATTGACCGGCGGCGTATCCGCCAGCAGGCCTAACCAACCAAACGGCCACACGCTCTCGTAGGTTTTGAGAATGTCAGCGGGAATGCTTTGCCGTGACACCCCGTGAAAACCGTCGCAACCGGCGATAAAGTCGCACTCCAGGCGGCAGGTTTCACCTTCGCTGAGGTAGGTGACCGTCGGTCGGTCGCTTTTCGCGTCATGAATAGCCACCTCGCTCACGCCATAGACGATCGGCGCGCCGCTGGCGGCCCGGGCCGCCATCAGATCGCGGGTCACTTCCGTCTGGCCATAAACCATCACACTCTTGCCGTCAGTCAGCTCGCTCAGTGCGACGGGTACCCGCTGGCCATCAAACAGAAACTCCACCCCATGATGCACCAGGCCTTCGGCATCCATCCGCTGCGCCACGCCCGCTTCGCGTAGCAGATCGACGGTGCCGCTTTCCAGAATTCCCGCGCGGATGCGCCCCAGCACATACTGTGGCGTTTGACGCTCGAGGATCACGGTATGGATCCCGGCGTTGTGCAACAACTGCCCCAGCAGCAGCCCGGAGGGACCTGCGCCAATAATCGCGACCTGTGTTTTCATAGGGTTGTCTCACTCTTGCAGGGTTAATTATTTGTATATTTTTTGTTTAATAAAAGTGCTTTCCTGCATTTTTGATAAGTCAGACGGGAAAAAGAAGGGATGAATGGCGGCAAAAATTGCACTTTTCACCAAACTGGCAAAAGTGTGGGATGCTTCAAATTCTGCCGCCCCGCCAGCCGGGACATTTTTGCATATTATTTGATCCCGCCCCCCTCAGCCGCTACGGCGCTTCAGGTTAAAGTATCGACAGATAACCAGACGTCGCGGACAGCAGAGGAATTATGCAGGTTGATCGGTCACAGCAGCGGGCAATCACACGATTGTGCATCCAGTGTGGTCTTTTTTTGTTACAGCACGGCGCCGAAAGTGCGCTGGTGGAAGAGCTATCCACCCGCCTCGGACGGGCGCTGGGAATGGACAGCGTCGAAAGCGCCATCTCGTCTAATGCCATCGTGCTGACCACCATTAAAGATGGCGAATGTCTCACCTCAACGCGTAAAAATGTCGACCGCGGCATCAATATGCATGTGGTAACGGAAGTGCAGCACATTGTGATCCTCGCCGAACATAAGCTGCTCGACTATCGCGATGTCGAGAAGCGCTTTGCGCAGATCGTTCCCTTGCGTTATCCGCGCTGGCTGCTGGTCATCATGGTGGGGCTCTCCTGCGCCTGTTTCTGCAAACTGAATAACGGCGGCTGGGACGGCGCGCTGGTCAGCTTCTGCGCCAGTACGGTAGCCATGTACATTCGCCAGGTGCTGACCCACCGGTCCATGCATCCGCAGATCAACTTCTGCATCACCGCCTTTGTCGCCACAACCATCTCCGGGCTGCTGCTGCGCCTCCCGGCCTTTGCCAGTACGCCGACCATTGCCATGGCCGCCAGCGTCCTGCTGCTGGTTCCGGGTTTTCCTTTGATCAACGCCGTCGCCGATATGTTTAAAGGGCATATTAATACGGGGCTCGCCCGCTGGGCGATCGCCAGCCTGTTAACCCTTGCCACCTGCATTGGCGTGGTGATGGCGATGACCGTATGGGGGCTGCGCGGATGGGCATAATCTCGTTTATTTTCGCACTGGCGGAAGACATGCTGCTGGCGGCAATCCCCGCCGTTGGTTTTGCCATGGTCTTTAATGTCCCCCAGCGCGCCTTGCGCTGGTGCGCGCTGCTGGGGGCGATCGGTCACGGCTCGCGCATGGTCATGATGAGCGCCGGTTTTAACATTGAATGGGCCACCTTTCTCGCCGCGCTGCTGGTGGGCAGCATCGGCATTCAGTGGTCACGCTGGTATCTGGCGCATCCGAAGATTTTTACCGTCGCCGCCGTGATCCCGATGTTTCCCGGCATCTCGGCCTATACCGCGATGATCTCCGCGGTAAAGATCAGCCATTTTGGCTATTCTGAAGAGATGATGATTTTGCTGCTGAGCAATTTTTTAAAGGCGTCGTCTATTGTGGGCGCCCTTTCTATTGGCCTGTCGATACCCGGTCTGTGGCTGTATCGTAAGCGCCCTCGCGTCTGACCCCGGCGTCGCGGTACAGCCGCGACGCTCCTTCCGCGATGGGCTCTGTGCTACTATGTGCAGATCACCCCACTCTTTGCAGTTCAGAGTTGAGATAGAGTTATGTCTTCGCGAATTTTAACCTCCCATTTTAGCGGCCTGGAAGAGTTCCTCCAGCAGCACGCGGCGCTGCTGGCGAAATCAACTGACGGCACCGTTGCCGTTTTTGCCAATAACGCGCCGGCATTCTATGCGCTGACGCCAGCGCGGCTGGCGCAGTTGCTGGAGCTGGAAGCCAGGCTGGCGCGCCCCGGCAGCGACATCGCCCTTGACCCGCAGTTTTTCGAGGAGCCATCCGCGGCGCCAGTTGCGGTGCCAATGGGCAAATTTGCCATGTACGCCGACTGGCAGCCTGACGCCGATTTTCAGCGCCTGGCCGCGCTATGGGGCATTGCCCTGAGCCAGCCAGTCACGCCGGAAGAGCTGGCTGCCTTCGTCGCTTACTGGCAGGCGGAAGGTAAAGTGTTTCACCACGTGCAGTGGCAGCAGAAGCTGGCGCGTAGCGTGCAAATCAGCCGCGCCAGCAACGGCGGACAGCCGAAGCGCGATGTGAACAGCGTGAGCGAACCCGACAGTCATATTCCGCGAGGTTTCCGAGGATGAGCATGAAAAACGTGGGCGACCTGATGAAGCGTCTGCAGAAAATGATGCCGGCCCATATCGAACCGGCGTTTAAAACCGGCGAAGAACTGCTGGCCTGGCAAAAAGAGCAAGGCCGGCTGCGTTCCGAAGCGCTGGAGCGGGAGAATCGCGCGATGAAAATGCAGCGCACCTTCAACCGCTCAGGGATCCGCCCGCTGCATCAGAACTGTTCCTTTGATAACTACCGCGTCGAGTGCGAAGGACAGATGAACGCCCTCGCCCGCGCACGTCAGTATGTGGAAGAGTTCGATGGCAATATCGCCAGCTTTATCTTCTCCGGTAAACCGGGGACCGGCAAAAATCACCTGGCGGCAGCCATCTGCAACGAGCTGCTGCTGCGCGGGAAGTCGGTCTTAATCATCACCGTGGCCGATATTATGTCGGCGATGAAAGATACCTTTGGCAACCGGGAAACGAGCGAAGAGCAGTTACTGAGCGACCTCAGCAAAGTCGACCTGTTAGTGATTGATGAAATTGGTATGCAGACGGAGTCTCGCTATGAGAAGGTCATTATCAATCAGATAGTTGACCGTCGTTCTTCATCCAAACGGCCTACCGGGATGCTCACCAACAGTAATATGGAAGAGATGAACAAGCTGCTCGGCGAACGGGTAATGGACCGTATGCGGCTGGGGAACAGTCTGTGGGTTATCTTCAACTGGGAAAGTTACCGGCACCGCGTCACTGGCAAGGAGTATTAAGAGATTTCCGGACGATGACGGCGTTATACTAAAGCGATTATTCAGTCACGCTTATGAGTCCGTCTATGAAATCGTTTAAAAATGGCTTACTTGCCGCTTTTGCCGCCAGTGCATTTACCCTCGCCGGCGCTCACGCTGCCTCCTGGCAGGATTCTCTTAACAGCGCCGCCAGCCAGCTTAGCGGCAGCAGCACCCAGGCTGGCAGCGGCGGCATGTCCGTCTCCTCGCTAACCAGCCTGCTCAGCGGCAGCAGCCAGTCTCTGACCGCCAGCAGCATGAATAATGCGGCCGGGATCCTGTCATATTGCGCGCAACAGAAACTGGCCTCCGTGACCAGCGCCGATAACGTCAAAAACCAGGTGCTGGATAAACTGGGACTCAGCACGCCGGAAAAACAGAAACAAGACACCAACTATCTCGATGGCCTGCAGGGCTTGCTCAACAGTAATAACGGCCAGCAGCTGGACCTGAATACGCTTGGCAACAGCTCGCTGGCGAAACAGGTGAAAACCAAAGCCTGCGATCTGGTCTTAAAACAGGGCGTTAACTTCCTCTCCTGATACGTACTGCTCATGCCGCGTTTGTTGCCTTCGCGACGGCAGCGCGGCCTGAAACGGTTTTTTTACCCTTTTTCCCTCTCCGCTTCCCCGCCACACCCGATGCGACACCGATCAAAAAAGGCAACATCTAAACCAATTCTGAATAACTGCACAGTTTCATGACGCTAGAATTGCAGCAAGATGGCGCTGCAATTACAGTGTGGCGTGAAAAGTAATCTATTCTGCCAGCCGACAACTGGCGCTAATGAGGATGAGCTGTGTCAGAGTTGTTATCCATCGCCTTATTTTTAGCTTCGGTGGTGCTGTATGCCTGGAAAGCGGGTCGTAACACCTGGTGGTTTGCCGCCACGCTCACGGTGTTAGGTCTGTTCGTGGTGCTGAATATCACCCTCTACGCCAGCGACTACTTTACCGGCGACGGCATCAACGACGCGGTGCTCTATACCCTGACCAACAGCCTGACTGGCGCCGGGATCGGCAAATATATTCTGCCGGGCGTCGGGGTGGGCGTCGCGCTGGTTGCCGTCTTTGGCGCGCTGGGCTGGGTGCTGCGCCGCCGTCGGCATCATCCTCATCACGTCGGTTACAGCCTGGCGGCGCTGCTGCTGGCGCTGGCCTCCGTGGATGCCAGCCCGGCCTTCCATCAGATCAGCGAGCTGGTGAAATCGCAGTCACGGGAAGGTGACCCGGACTTTGCCGCATACTACAAAGAGCCGTCGAAGCGTATCGACAATCCACAGCTGAACCTGGTCTATATCTATGGCGAAAGCCTCGAGCGTACCTATTTTGATAACGACGCCTTTCCTAACCTCACCCCTGAGCTCGGCAAAATAAAAGATCAGGGCCTCGATTTCAGCAATACCATGCAGCTCCCGGGGACGGATTACACCATCGCCGGTATGGTCGCCTCGCAGTGCGGCATTCCGCTGTTCGCGCCGTTTGAAGGCAACGCCTCGGCCTCGGTCTCCAGCTTCTTTCCCCAGAATATCTGCCTTGGCGATATCCTGAAAAACTCCGGCTATGAAAACTATTTTGTGCAGGGAGCCAACCTGCGCTTTGCCGGCAAAGACGTGTTTCTCAAATCCCACGGCTTCGATCACCTGTACGGGGCGGAAGAGCTCAAAACTACGGTAGCGGATCCCGCCTATCGCAACGACTGGGGCTTCTATGACGACACCGTGCTCGATGAGACGTGGAAAAAATTCGAAGAGCTGTCGCGCTCCGGTAAACGCTTCTCGCTGTTCGCCCTGACGGTGGATACCCACCACCCCGATGGCTTTATCTCGCGCACCTGCGAGCGTAAACGCTATGACGTGGACGGTAAGAAAAACCTCTCCTTCAGCGCCGTTAGCTGCAGCCAGGAACATATCGCCGCGCTGATAGAGAAGATTAAAGCCTCACCCTATTTCAAAAACACGGTCATCGTGGTCTCTTCCGATCACCTGGCCATGAAAAACAGCGCCTGGGATTACCTCAACAAGCACGATCGCAGCAATCTGTTCTTCGTCCTGCGCGGCGATAAACCGCAGCAGGAGACCCTGGCGGTGAAACGCAACACCATGGATAACGGCGCGACGGTGCTCGATATTCTCGGCGGCGATAACTATATCGGCCTCGGGCGCAGCAGCCTCTCCGGCCAGTCGCTCTCCGGTATTTTCATGAATATGAAAGAGAAGGTCCTGGCCTGGAAACCGGACGTGATCCGCCTGTGGAACTTCCCGAAAGAGATGAAAAACTTCACCATCGATTCGCAGAAGAACATGATCGCCTTCTCCGGCAGCCATTTCCGTCTGCCGCTACTGCTCAGGGTATCAAACCAGCGCGTTGAACCGCTGCCGGAGAGCGAATACTCTGCGCCGCTGCGCTTCCAGCTGGCCGATTTCGCGCCGCGGGATAATTTCGTCTGGGTCGATCGCTGCTATAAAATGGGGCAGCTGTGGGCGCCTGAACTCGCGCTCTCTACCGACTGGTGCGTCTCGCAGGGGCAGCTGGGCGGTGAGCAAAAGGTTCAGCACGTCGATAAGCCGCAGTGGCAAGGCAAAACCGCTTTCAGGGATACCCTTATCGATATGGAGCGCTATAAGGGGAACGTCGATACGCTAAAAGTCGTCGACAACGATATTCGCTACAAGGCCGACAGCTTCGTGTTTAACGTCGCCGGCGCCCCGGAAGAGGTCAAGCAGTTCAGCGGCATTTCGCGTCCCGAGTCCTGGGGTCGGTGGTCCAATGCCCAGCTGGGCAGCGACGTGAAGATTGAATATAAAGAGCCGCTACCGGAAAAATTTGATCTGGTGATCACCGCCAAAGCTTACGGCCCAAACGCCAATAAGCCGATCCCGGTGCGGGTAGGTGAAAGTGAGCAAGTGCTTACGCTGGCCAATGATGTGACCACTACGACGCTGCATTTCGACAACCCGTCGCGCAGCAACACCCTGACCATCACTCCGCCGGACCCGCAGTCCACCAACGAGGGCAATATCCTCGGTCACTCCCCGCGTCAGCTGGGGATCGGCATGGTGGAGATCAAAGTGGTGAAAAGCGAAGGCTAAAACCATCCTGCCCGGCGGGTTTCCGCGCCGGGCAACGGTTGCCGTGGCAGGGCGTTAACCCTACAGCGGCTGTAGTTCATCAGCCGACAGTCCAGTGATTTTCTGTACCATCTCTTTGTCGAGGCCATTTTGTAACATACTGCCGGCAATGCGCAGCGCCTCGCGCCGGCTTCCTTCCTGCAAGCCCTCCTGGTGCCCTTCTTCCCGGCCTTCTAGTCGACCTTCTTGCCGACCTTCCTGCTTAAGCTTTTGCGCGATAGACATCAGTGTCTCCTCATACTGTGGCAGACGGCGGGCCAGCCGGCGGAGAAACACGCCCGGCTCGGCCGTATTACCGTACTGCAGCATATAGTGAAACAGCATTCTCAACTGCCGACGGTTAGTGTATCCCAGCATCACAACGGCCGCCAACGACTCCGTTATGCCGCTGAGATCGCGCTGGCGAATATGTTTTTGCATCAGCTCCAGCAAGGCGACTCGCCGATGCTGCACGATGTCATCGTCCGGCATCACCGTAACGTCGATCAACGGAAACGAACAGCCATACAGCGTCTTCGCCATTTGCGGGTCGGCAAATTCATCCAGCCAGTTGAGGGAAAAGGGGTATGGACTGGTCACTCCGTGATAAAAAAGCATCGGCACCACCAACGGCAGCGTTTTGTGCCCGGCATCCAGATGGCGCTGCATTGCGGCAATCGCATAGCGCATCAGGCGAAACGCCATATGGTTATCCGGTGAGCTCTGATGCTCTATCACCACATAAACATACCCCGCACCGCAGGTAGTTTGCACCGACCAGAGGACGTCCGAATACCAGGCGCGCAGATCCTCATCGATAAAGCTCGCCGATTGCAGTCTCAGGGTAGCGAAATCGCACTGCTGGCGGATCGCTTCGGGAAGGTAGAGGGCGAGGAAATCATTCGCCGTCTCCGGGTGGCGAAGAAATCGTTTAAAGACCGCATCGTGCGGCGTCGAGGTCATCCGTTTTTTCATGGCCATCCGCTTGCCTGAAAGAGAAGGAAAGCCGGACTCTACCACCGGTTTTTGCCCGGTGGGGTTTGACGATAATTTTCTGGGAAGCGCCTCGGAGAATAGCATGGCGGCCAGCCCGGCTGGCCGCCATCAACACAGCTTAGTAATCAAACTGACGGTAGTAACGGCGGATATTGAGGTCGTGGCCGGTATGGTGTTCAAAGTGGGCCGCCAGCCGATCCACCAGCAGGGTGGACACCACGCACGGCGCCATAATCCAGCGGAACGCGTCATCAATGCCGTTCAGCGGATAGTCGCGCGGGTCGATTACCACCAGATGGTCAGTTATCTTTTCGGCAAAGCGTTCGACGCGCTCGTCCAGCGCCCGGCATTTCCCCTCTCCTTTCACCAGAAACAGCGGGACCTCTTTTTCCAGCAGCTCCAGGGTGCCGTGGAAAAATTCAGCCGAGCTCACGGATTTCGTCCGCTTCCACTGCATCTCTTCGAGAATACACATTGAGAACAGGTAAACCTCGCCCCACATTTCCGCGCCGCCAATCCACATCATATAGTCGCAGTCGTGGTATTGTGCGGCAATGCTATCCGCCTGGAGATCGAACTGGCGTTTGGCCTGCAGAAGATTTTCCGGCAGTAATTCGAGCTGGCTGGCAAATCGCGCATAATTTTCAAACTCGCCGTGACGATAAATAACGCGGAAGAATAACCAGTACAGCAGCATATATTCATATTCCACACCGTTCTTGTGGCACATCGGAATATGCCAGCTGGCGGCGGCGGCCAATGGCGAGTCGGCATGACGGGTAATAGCCACCACGCGGATCCCCTGCGCCTTGCACCACTCGGCAATAGCCACCGACTCTTTGGTATCACCGGATTTAGATAACGTAACGACAACTGCATCTTTATTTAATTTTTTATGTCCGCGATGAATTAATTCGGCCGCCTGCTCAAGATATACCGGCACACTGGTTAATGCTTTGGCAAACTCATTAATGGCCATCATCGGTGCCAGAGAACCGCCTACCGAGGCAAAAAATAATGCGCTGCAGCCGCTGTCATAAATATCGTCGGCCACGATTTCAGCCTGTTTACGCGCAGCGATGATCTCGCGAGCACTGGTCAGGTACTCGTCCTGATTAAAACCCAACATAGTTTTCTCCTGAATATTCAGATTTTACTTTTTAATACGCGGTCAAAATCGTCAAAAATACGTTTAGCCAGATCGATGCCTTTCAGTCCGGCGGTATGCCAGGCCAGCATCTGGACGGGAACAATCAGCAACAGCGGCGCCAGGTGATGCTCGCACGGACAGTTTAGCGCCAGCGTCTGCGCATCCTCGTCATCGCTCAGCGTTAGCGTAAAAGCCCGGGCAATGGACGGCGCCATATAGTCCCGCAGCGCCCGGGTTCGCGCATCCGGCGCATCTTCAATAAACAGCATCACATGGCGGGTGTTGGCTTCCAGATAGGGACCGTGCATATAGGCTTCCAGCTCAAAGCCGCTGGAAGGCACGCGCACAGTTTCAGTAAATTTGGTTTCAAATTCCTTCGCCACGCCAACCAGCGCACCGTAGCCGGTGGCGACAAAGCGCTCCCCGCTCCGCAGCGTTTCGCTATACCGGTCGATAAAGCGCGAGGTGCGGGCGATAACATCCGGGATCGCCGCAAGCAGCCGCTGGAATTCAGCGAGATAGTGCTGCTCCTCCACCTCGCTGACTTTCCCCTGCTGACGAGCAATGATCAGCGCTATCAGCAACAGATTCAGCACCGTCGCGCTAAAACCGCGGGTCACAAACCCTACGCTCTCGATCCCGGTATTGATATCCAGAACGCCATCGCAAGCGCGGGCTATCGGGCTTTGCGGGTCGGAGGTCAGGGCAAACACCGGCAGTCCTGAGGCCTGTACCTTACGCATCGCCTCCAGCGTTGACGCGCTTTTCCCGCTCTGTGAAATCGCCACCACCAGATCGGTATGCGGGTCGATCGCTTCGTAATGGGTAAAGTTGTACGGCTCTTTAATGTCAACCAGCACACCGAAGCGTTGTTCAAAGAAATAGCGCGCGCACAGCGCGGCATTCAGCGACGATCCGGTCGCCAGCAGCAAAATTCGGCGTACCGGGTGCTGGCGGGCAAAGGTCTCAATCGCCGCCAGCTTTTGCCGGTAGCCACGCAGGATCTGCGCCAGGCAGGCCGGCTCTTCACTGATATAGGTCATCATTGTTGGTCGCATAGCTCACTCCCGTTAAAACAATCCGATCCACGAACCCAGAATGCCTACCAGCGCCATGCCGCCAATAATTGAGAGCGGTTTAACTTTCCGTCCCAGCAGCCAGTAGACGATGCCAAAACTCACCAGCGGCAGCATGCAGGGCAGAATGTCATTGATAATGTCCTGCACCTGAGTTTTGGCTTCTCCGGCACCAAAGGAGAGAGGGATGGTGATATCGATCATTGAGGCGGTCATCGCCCCGACCACCATCAGGCCGATAATCGACGCTCCGTAGGTCAGGCTCTCCATCATTCCGCTCTTCTGGATCCGCTGCAGGACCCCGGTTCCCAGCACGTAGCCCCAGCGGGTAAAGCACCAGCGCACCAGAATGTGCGGCACGTTAAACACCAGCAGAAACAGGATCGGCCCGAGGATGTTGCCCTTCAGCGCCAGGCTGGTGCCGATCCCGGTGGCGATCAGGCGCAGCGTCCCCCAGAAGAAAGAGTCCCCCAGCCCGGCCAGCGGCCCCATCAGCGAGGCTTTGACGTTATCAATCGCAGTGGCATCCATGTTTTTCTGCTGGCTGTTTTTCTCCTCCATCGCCGTGGTGATCCCCAGCAGCAGGGTGACGATATGCGGCGTGGTATTGAAAAACACCAGATGACGTTTCAGCGCCCTGGCTAGCTCCTCTTTGCGCGGATAGAGCTTTTTCAGCACCGGAATCAGCGCGTAAACAAAGGCGAGATTCATCTGCCGCTCATAGTTCCACGAGAACTCCATCTGGAAGGAGCGCCAGAACACCCGGCGTAAATCTCGTGGCGTAATCCGGGTTTCTTCCTGCTCCTGCGGTTGCAGGGTCTCTTCAGAAATCGTCTTCGTCGTCATCGCTGACTCCTTGTTCTGTCGTCGTACGAGGTGAATTCAACGCGGTGACGTTAACCATGACCACCGCCACGATGGCGCCGAGAATGGCGATGCCGGTCACCGGGATTTTCAAATAAGCCATTAGCACAAAGCCGAGGAAAAAGTACGGCGCAACTTTCTTGTTAATCAGCAACCTGGCAAGCATCGCGAAGCCGAGCGCCGGGATCATGCCGGTGGCGACGCTGAGCCCGTGTTTAATAAATTCCGGGATGGTATCGAGCAGGGATTTCACCGCGTTGCTGCCCACCAGGAATGAAACGGTCACCACCGTGGCCAGCATCAGCGACAGCCCGAAGCCGGCAATCAGATGCATCCGCTCAATGCCCCGCGTATCCGCCCGTTCCGCATACCCGTCCGCCTTCTGGCTGAGCATCGGGATAAACATCCCCAGATAAACGTTTTTCAGGATCAGGGTCAGGGTGGCGATAGGCAGGCCGAGCAACAGCGCCGTTTCCGTGCCCGCGCCGGAGGTGATGGCGAACGCCACGCCGAGAATACCGCCCGTCACCACGTCGGGCGGGATCGAGGCACCAACGGAGAAAGAGCCGATAAACGCCAGCTCCAGCGTCGCGCCCATAATGACGCCGGTCTGTACATCCCCCAGCACCAGTCCGGTCAGCAGCCCGGTGACGATAGGCCGGGAAATCAGCGACGTCCCTAAGGCATATTCCGATTGCGCGATAAACGCCACCAGACCCAGTAAGAGAGCCTCTACCATAATCTGTCCTCCGGAATTACACGCATTCCGTAAAAAGCTGTTTGCGATCGTTCGGGACCTGGCGAATCTCCACCTCGACGCCCTTCCCCACCAGTTGTTGTAGCTGCTCTATTTCTGTCGGCAGTAAATTAATCGCCTTAGAGATATTTTTACTGCCCTCTTTAGCCTTAATTCCGCCGAGATTTATGCTTTTTATTTCCCCGATAGCGCTGGCAATACGCCAGGCGTCATTGACCGATTCCACGACAATAAATAAATTATATTTATCGGTCACCCCACTTTTTATCGCCTCAATAGCATCATTGATATTTTTAATCACCAGTTTTACCGAGGGCGGTTTGGCAAGCTTAATGGTGGTTTTCCGCAGTTCATCTTCAGGGACACTGTCGTTGGCGATCAAAATGCAATCGGCGCCGACATATTGGGTCCAGGAAAAGGCCACCTGGCCGTGAAGTAATCGATGGTCTACCCTTAATAACGTAATCATCATGCTTCCTCATTTCAGAAGTCTTTATCCATAGTCATCGCACTGGCAATCGTTTGATTGCAGTACTGAATGCTCTCTTTGGCGCTGGTTAATGCTTCAGTAATTAATTTTTCAGTATTCTCTTCCGCTGCGGAAATCAGCAAGTCAATAATTAACGGCAGATTTAAACCGGATAATAAATGGAAGTGTGGGCGTGATAAAAAACGCACAAACTCGTTATTCACACTACCGGCAAAAATATCCGTAATCACTATCAGCTCATCCTGCGCCGGGAAACGCGCCAGTAGCGCCTCCACCTGCTGCGTGAGATCGGACTCCTCTTCTACATAGGCGCACAGGGTATGAATATCCGGCTGTTTACCGAGGATTAGCTCCACGGAGTTCAGCAAACCGTTAGCAAAGGTGCCATGGCTGGCAAAAATATAGTGTCGTTTCATCCTTACCTCGAAAGCGCATTCCACTGCTTTCTTAATTGCAACCGGCGTGCCAGAAACAGTGGCGCTCTGGTTAGCGCAAAGACGAACGGACTGAGGGAACTAAAACTCTTGATCTTCCTGAATAAATTCCGTTTCCCGCGTCAGGATATCATGAATGTAGCAGAGCTCGACGACGGGGATTTTGACACTATACCCGCTCTCTATGACACTAAAAGCCTCGCGGAGCGTCGCCAGCTCGCTCTGCGGACACTGCCTTCCGGAATAATGGGATGGCGACGCGTTGCGGATCAGGCGCTCTATCAGACAGCTGATATGCACATACAGCGCCACCTTGCGATCGTTGGGCACGTTGCAGCCGGCCAGATGCTCATAGCGCAGTAAAAACTGCTCGACCTGATTGATGACCTTTGCGGTATCGAGGATCGTCACCGACTCGATCACCCGGCGCAGCGAGAAATTTTTCAGGATAAGGTTATTGATCTCGCTGACTTGTTCAGAGGAGGCCAGCTCGCCGAAGATACGCATCAGCGGGCGGCTGCCCTGGCCGGAAATCAGCGAATCCAGCGAGATCCACGGCAGATCGGCAAGCTGCGGATCCAGGGTACCGACGATCGCCAGCACCTCATAGCGGCTGAGCATCGGTTGCCGCCGCGCAGGATCGGCGAGCGTTTCCACATCACAGGCCACAATATCGATCCCCAGCGCTTCAGGAATGCTGGCTTTTAACAGCGCCGACAGATTCGCTGCCGCGCCCAGACCGGTGGCGCAGGTCGTAAGAATCGCCCGCGGTTTATCGGTTTGCGGGTAATAGAGCTGGTGCTCAACCGCAAGGTCATCGCCGATGTCGCGGACGATATCTTCCAGCATAACGCCCTGCAAAATGCGCTCCCCAACGTACATCGCCATCCCGGTCGAGACGTTATTAATTATCGCCATCGGCGTACTCAGCCGACGGTTAAAATGGCGATGAATGGCGTTCAGCGATCCCATATCGACCAGAATGATCAACCCTGACGCCAGAGCGTGGCTCTCAATATAGGCCATCACCTGGTTAGCAATAGCCTCCGGCGTCACGTCGAGCGGCATATCGAATGACTCAAACAGCTGGCTTTTCAGCAACCGGTTCGCCACGTTGGCGATGCTGCTGGCGGTGGCGTAACCGTGGGCGAGGATAATTGCCCGGGTCACCTGCTGCTGGCTGATGGCGCCATTTTTATGTAACCACAGCACCAGCAGCAGCAGGTCAATGCGCCGGGGTTCAATGTCCAGCTTCAGCGCCAGCGCAGCGAGGATCTCTTCGCAAAAGCGATACAGCAGCGGATATTTCTGCGCCAGAAAATCCTCCAGCAGGCGGCTTTTCTCGTTGCTCATCGTGGACGGCCCCTGCCGGGAACGATGTATCAGGTAGTGGCTTATAGCGTAGATACAGTTGCCGTTAAACTGGATATTGAAGCGCTTTTCAAGGCGATAAAACTCCTCCCGCACCTGATGCGTTATCAGTAGCAGCATATGCGAACTATTGGCATCGTGATTATCGAAAATCAGCCGATCGAAGAGGGTTTCAATCTCCTCGCCCATGCTTTTTTGCGCCTCATCCCAGAGCGTTTTTTTACTCTGCACCGCCTCATACAGCGCGAGAACGCGGCACTGAGTATCATAAATCAGCCCCTGAATCGGGTCGCGCGCGCGCAGCAGCCAGACCAGGCTGGTCTGCGGCTCGATAAGCAGCGGCTCCTGCTGGCCCATCGCTTCACTGAGCGCTGGCGTCGCAGCCATGATATTTTCCGGCAGATCGTGCAGCGTCACGGTAAGCATCTCGCTGCCCGGACACCTGGCCCAGGCCGACGCCACGGTGTATTTCACCACATTCTTCAGCTCACCGACGTTACCGCGATAAACATAGTGCGTCAGCACCTGTAGCAGCCGGGGCGTCAGCTGCAGCCGGGTAGCCAACGTGCGCGCCTCCTGCCAGAAAAACTGCAGCGTGAGCGCGTCTTTTTCGTGGCGGCTGCGGGTCTGTAAATCAGGCAGGCTAACGAGGATCGGGATACGACGAATAAAGGTGGTCAGAAACGTGCTGTGAATATCTTCGGTGGTGGCAAACACCAGCCTCAGCGAAATCGGCATCCCCTGCGCCGTTTCCCCCACCCGATAGATCTCCTTACGGTCCAGCCATGTGAACAGCTTCTCCTGCCCCTGCGCATCCAGGCGGTGGACTTCGTCGAGAAACAGCACGCCGCCGTTTGCCGCTTCAAACGCCCCGGCTTTATCGCTCTGCGCGCCGGTAAACGCGCCTTTGACGTAACCAAACAGGTTGGCGGCCAACAGCTCCGGGTTGCTGGCATACTGGGCGCAGTTAAAGCTGACAAAAGGCGCATCGGGCGGCAGCAGCCCCTGGGCGATAGCAAACTCATGCATCAGCTCCGCCATATAGCTCTTGCCAGTTCCGCTGTCGCCAACGATCAGCAGCGGAAGCCCACCGTTGGGATAAAACAGCGCGGTTTTCATCTGTTCGATAGGCTTGCGCAGGCTACCGTCATGGCCGGTCAGCAATGAGAAATGATCCGCCTGCTCCGGCTGCCGGTCGCTCTCTGCGAGCAGTTCCGCCATGCTGGCGTACTCGCTGCGGGAAAGAGGGAAAAACTGCTGGCAGAAGGCGGCTTTATGCAGGAAATAGACTGGTCGAGTATTGATCTTCACCAGCACATCCTGGGCCACCAACTGATTCAGATAGTGGCTGGCGGTATTTCTTTGCATCGCAAAACGCCGGGCCAGGTAGCCAGCGGTGAAGACCTCGCTCAGGTTATCCGGATCGAAAAAATCGGTCTGATTTTGCAGAAAAGCCAACAGTTCCGTTTTACGCATGACATCCCCCTCTTCACCTTACAGAGGCTTATGATGCGGGAAATCCACCAGGAGTTGGCGCTAAATTCACTTTTTGCGGTTCGGAGCACAAAAAAAACGGCGCCCAAATCCGCGGACGCCGCATAACAAAACCGTTACAGCCGCGCCAGGGCCTCCCGCATTCCTGAGCGCAAAATCATTTCCAGATAGCGCGTGACCTGGTCGGAAAGGCCGGGAATAGCCGTCAGATCCTCGCCCCAGTGCGCGTTATCCTGTAAAACCTCCAGCACCAGTCCATGCAGCGGGCTCCCGTTCGCCACCTGCTTCCATCCTTGCGAGAAGCGGGTTAACCAGACGTCATCATCCTGCAGCGGATACACCTGTCCGTCGCGCTGGCCGCGATAGAAGGCGATAAGCGCCGCCAGGGCAAACGTTAGCCGCGGCGGGATCGCGCCGTGCTGGCGGATTGTCGTCAGCAGCTGCGGCAGGATCCGGGTGCGGAACTTAGTCATGCCGTTCAGGGCGATGGCGAGCAATTGATGGCGAATATAGGGATTAAGAAAGCGCCCGGTGACCGCATCGGCAAACTGACGAAGCTCCTCGGCCGGTAAATCGAGCGCCGGGATAATCTCTTCGCCGATGGTTTGCTGCACATAATGCCGAATGGCTTCGTCCCGCATCGCTTCGCCAACCGTATCCACGCCGCACAACCACGCTACGGGGACCAGCGCGGTATGTGCGCCGTTGAGAATGGCGACTTTGCGCTCTTTGTAGGGGCGAATATCGTCGACGATGCGAATATTGAGCGGACAGCGATCAAGGCGCAGTTTCTTCGCCAGCGCCTGCGGCCCCTGAATAACGAACAGCCAGAAGTATTCGGCGGTATCGAGGAAAGCATCATGGTAGCCCAGCTCCGCCTCCAGCTTTTCCGCATCCTCACGCGGATAGCCGGTGACGATGCGGTCAACCAGCGTCGAACAAAATGTATTGGCGGTCTCAACCCAGTCGCGAAAAGCCGCAGGCAGTTGCCACTCTTTGGCGTAGCGTAGCACCAGCGCCTTCAGCGCTTCGCCGTTGTAGTCGATCAGCTCGCAGGGGATAATCGTCCACCCCTTATCCGCAGCGCCATTGAAATGGCGGAAACGTTCGAGCAGCAGTTGGGTCAGCTTCGCCGGGAAGCTAACCGGCGGCTTATCGTCAGGCCGGTCTCCGGCATGATAGCTAATACCCGCTTCGGTAGTATTTGAAAATACGAACGCGATCGCCGGATTACGAGCCAGCGCCAGATAGCTGGCAAAATCCTGCCAGGGATTGAGCTCGTTATTAACGGAGCGAATAATCCGCGATTCGCTCACCGCCTCGCCGCGTTCATTCAACCCACGAATGATCGTGGTATAGAGTCCGTCCTGGGTATTTAACGACGGCGGAAACGCGGTGTTGATCGGGCGAATAATGGTCACGCCCGCCGCCAGCTCGGTTTGCTCATTCAGCAGATCCAGCTGCCAGTCAATAAATGCCCGCAGGAAGTTGCCCTCGCCAAACTGAATCGCGCGCGTCGGGTACTGCGGCCCGGGAAAATCTTGTCTGTTTAACGATTTCATAAGATTACCTGCTAAAAATGAATAACGCCTTTGATCAGCTGACGATTGTTAATCACGTCGCTTTCGTAAATGTCCGCCAGCGACCTGAAATCGTAACGGTGGGTCAGCATCATCCTGGCGGTGATTTTCCCCTCGGCCATCAGCCGCCCGACCTTGGCAAAATCCTCTTCCGTCGCATTACGGCTGCCCATCATGGTCGTCTCTTTCTTATGAAATTCCGGATCAGAGAACTGCAGTTCCCCCTTAAACAGACCAACAAAAATGATGCTACCGCCGTGACGGATTAAATTAACGGTGTTATTCATCGCCTGCTGATTTCCCGTCGCGTCAATCACTTTCTGC
Organism: Klebsiella sp. PK18; assembly: GCF_057784655.1. NCBI lineage: Bacteria > Pseudomonadati > Pseudomonadota > Gammaproteobacteria > Enterobacterales > Enterobacteriaceae > Klebsiella > Klebsiella sp. PK18. The sequence continues at coordinate 4,869,953 of NZ_CM173493.1, forward strand.
GCCAGAGAACCGCCAAACGTGGCAGACAGTTGCTCGATAAACAGCGGATCGGAGGGATCGAGGGTGGTCAGGCCGAGATGCTGTGCCACATGATCGCGCCGCGCCGGGCTGGTATCCGCCACTACTACCTGCGCACCGTCAGCCTTAGCGATCGCCGCCGCCCCGAGCCCAATCGGGCCCGCGCCGACCACCAGCACCTGATCTCCCGGCAGGATCGCTGCGCGACGCACCGCGTGGGCGCTAATGGCGAATGGCTCAATCAACGCCACGGCTTCAGGGTCGACGTCATCCACCACCAGCAGATTGTTTACCGGCACGCAGAGATACTCGCTAAACCCGCCGTCGCGATGCACGCCGATCACCGAAATCTTCTCGCAGCAGTTTGTCCGGCCGTTCAGGCAGGCCGGACACTGGCGGCAGGCGACATAGGGAATCACAGCAACCTGTTGGCCGCTCTTCAAATTAAGAATATTTTTACCCAGCCCAATTATCTCACCGCATATTTCATGTCCAAGAACACGCGGATAACTAAAAAAAGGCTGATTGCCGCCCCATGCATGAATGTCTGTCCCACAAATCCCCACAGCCTTTATTTTAATGAGCACTTCATCATCGCCGGGAATGGGAATCTGGCGTTTTTCCCAGTGTAGTTTTTTAGGTTCCTGACACACTAAAGTATTCATCGACGTCATAATAATTGCCTCCGTATTTGTTGGCTTAGATATCAATGAAAAATAGAAGCAGAGTGAAAGTCATTGCAAAATCTGTGAAATGTCGCGCACAAAACTGTTTTAAATCCGGCTTTAATGGATAAAAAAGGAAAACGTTATGAGTCGCTCACAAAACCTACGTCACAATGTTATTAACCAGGTCATCAACGATATGGCGCGCGGCTTTATCCCCTCGCCGCTACCCTCGCAAAGCGCACTGGCGGAGATGTATAACATTAGCCGCACCACGGTGCGCCATATCCTTTGCCACTTATGCGAGCGCGGCGTCTTGAGCCAGGTCAATCACGACTACCAGATCCTTCGTCAGCCGGAAGTACAGGACGGCTTCGATGGTTCCAGCGCCTCGCTGACCGAACAAAACCGTCTCTTTGAACAAGCGTTTTTCACCATGATTAACCAGCGTCAGCTACGCGCCGGGGAGCGGTTCTCCGAACTGCAACTGGCGCGTGCCGCGGGCGTCAGCCCGGTCGTGGTCAGAGAATTTTTACTGAAATTCAGCCGCTACAACCTGATTGAAAGCGAAAAGCGCGGCCAGTGGAACATGAAAAAATTTGAGCAATCCTGGGCCGAGCAACTGTTCGAATTGCGGGAAATGCTGGAAACCCACGCACTTCAACATTTTCTTAATCTGCCGGACAGCGATGCCCGCTGGCTGCAGGCCAAAACCCTGCTCGAGCGCCACCGCACCCTGCGGGACAGCATCGGCAACAGCTTTCGTATGTTCTCCCAGCTCGATCGTGATTTTCATTCGCTGCTGCTTTCCGCTGCTGATAATATATTTTTTAATCAATCACTTGAAATTATTTCCGTGATCTTTCACTTCCACTATCAGTGGGATGAAAGTGACCTTAAACAGCGCAATATCATCGCCATTGATGAACATATGACGATCCTGAGCGCACTCATCTGTCGCAGCGATCTGGATGCCAACCTGGCGCTACGTAACCACCTGAACTCCGCGAAGCAATCCATGATTAACTCTCTCAAGCAAAGTGAATCGCTGGCACATTAAGTACCGATTAAAAACAGAAAATGATTAGCAACAGCACAAATCCAAAAACGTAATCCGGCGCCCTCAAAAAGGTTATTTATGCTGAAAACAAGTCGACTTACTTTACTGTGAAACAGGTGGGTGATGTTTACCCCCTTCGTTGTCACTTGGTATTCAAACATAATAATCAGGAGTCAGGCGTGGAATCACAAAATATAACCATAGACCCGCAGACCGACTTTAAAAAGGGGGAAGCGGAAAACCTTTCAGTTCCCTTAGAAAATACACTACAACGTAGTTCTCGTATTAAAAAGATTCAAACAACGGCAATGATTCTGTTATTTCTGGCGGCGGTGATTAACTACCTCGACCGAAGTTCATTGTCCGTTGCGAACTTAACGATTCGCGAGGAGTTAGGGCTTACCGCCACTGAAATCGGGGCGCTGTTATCGGTTTTCTCTCTGGCCTATGGCATTGCGCAACTGCCCTGCGGGCCGTTGCTGGATCGCAAAGGTCCACGCATCATGCTGGGGCTGGGGATGTTTTTCTGGTCGCTATTTCAGGCGGTCTCCGGGATGGTGCACAGCTTTACCCAGTTTGTCCTGGTGCGTATCGGCATGGGGATCGGCGAAGCGCCGATGAACCCGTGCGGCGTCAAGGTGATCAACGACTGGTTTAATATTAAAGAGCGCGGCCGCCCAATGGGCTTCTTTAACGCCGCCTCGACAATTGGCGTGGCGATCAGCCCGCCGATCCTTGCCGCGATGATGCTGATGATGGGCTGGCGCTGGATGTTTATTACCATCGGCGTACTGGGGATCTTCGTCGCTATCGGCTGGTATATGCTTTATCGCAACCGGGAGGATATCCCCCTCACCGCCGATGAGCAGGCCTACCTTAATGCCGGAAGCGTCAACGTGCGCCGCGACCCGCTGAGCTTTGCCGAATGGCGCAGTCTGTTTAAAAACAAAACCATGTGGGGAATGATGTTCGGCTTCAGCGGCATCAACTATACCGCGTGGCTATATCTGGCATGGCTGCCGGGTTACCTGCAAACGGCGTATAACCTCGATCTGAAAAGTACCGGGTTTATGGCCGCCATTCCTTTCCTGTTTGGTGCCGCCGGTATGCTGATCAATGGCTACGTCACCGACTGGCTGGTCAAAGGCGGAATGGCCCCGATCAAAAGCCGCAAGATCTGCATTATTGCCGGGATGTTCTGCTCCGCGGCGTTTACGCTGATCGTGCCGCATGCCACCACCTCAATCGCGGCGGTGCTGTTAATCGGTATGGCGTTGTTCTGTATTCATTTTGCCGGAACGTCCTGCTGGGGATTGATCCACGTCGCCGTAGCATCAAGAATGACGGCTTCCGTCGGCAGTATTCAGAATTTCGCCAGCTTTATCTGCGCTTCATTCGCACCGGTGGTGACCGGATTTATTGTCGATACCACCCATTCCTTCCAGCTGGCACTGGTTATATGCGGCTGTGTGACCGCTCTCGGCGCACTGGCCTACATTTTCCTGGTTCGCCAGCCGATTAGTGACCCGCGTAACGACTGAATCTTAACGCCCTGCTGACCGCAGGGCATTCATCGTTGCGCTCATTTCATACTGCTGCAGCGATAGCGGCGCATATCCCGCCGCGGCAAACAGCGGCGTAAACGTTTCCGGGACCGTCACCGAAGTCCCCACACCCGGGAACTGCTGCGCCAGCGTCACCAGCAGCTCACGCGCCAGCCCCTGACGGCGGGCGGCGGGCTCCACCCACAAAAATTGCAGTACAGGCCGTGAGCCCGCCGTTGTTAGAACCGCGAAGGCGCGCTGTTCCAGCGTCACGACCTGACATGGCAGGGTGGCGAAGGTGAGCGGATCCAGCAGCCAGGGGAGCTGACTGTTACTCTCGTCAATGGCGCGCCGTAGCAGGGCCAGGGTGGGATAAAGCTGTAATACGCCCGCTACCGGAGCCAGAGGTTCATTGCTCAGGTAGCCGCAGAGCCCGTAGCGTCGCGTAAAGCCCAGCGTCTGATATAGCGCGACGGCCGCATGGTTATCGCGGATCACCTCCAGAGATACCATCTCAACCCCCTGCTGTTGCAGGAGCATTAGCAGATCTTGCATCAGTTCCCGGCCCAGGCCTTTGCCGCGCCAGGCCGGGCGCAGGGCAAAGGCCGCCAGGCGAGCGGCACTTCCCCGGCGGGCGACAATCGCGATCGCCGCCGGTTCATCTCCGGCCAGCCAGACGCGGGAATCGATCAGGCTCATTCCTTCGGCGCTAAAACGCTGTGCAAATCCCGCCACCGACTGGGTAACAGGCACCAGATAGGCTTCAAAACAGGCGTTGAGAATATCCGTTAACTGCACGCTGCTGAACTGCGTGGCGGGAACGGCGGTCAGCTCCATACTTTTCTCCCGAAGGCTGCTATGCTGAGGTGATGAAAACTAACACTATAACTGCCGGTGCCGTATTACGCCTGACTCAGGAGAGCGATATCGCCCTTCTGCCCGCCATTGAACGTTCTGCCGCCCAGGCATTTCGCCAGATCCCCTCTCTCGCCTGGCTGGCGGACAGTGAGGTGATTAGCGTTGCGCGTCATCATGATTATCTGGAAACCGAGCATAGCCTGCTGGCGGAAGCCGCCGGACAGCCGATTGGCTTTATTCTGACCGAACCGCTCGACGATGCGTTATTTATCGTCGAAGTCGCCGTCCATCAGGACTGGCAGCATCAGGGCATCGGCCGGATGCTGCTGAAGCAGGTTATTGAGGGCGCACAGCAGATGGGCTACCCGGCGGTAACCCTCACCACCTTCCGCGAGGTGCCGTGGAATGCGCCGTTTTATACCCGTCTGGGATTCACCATGCTCGATGAGCTGACCCTGCCTGCCGGACTGGCGGCAAAAAGGGAACAGGAGACCCGGCACGGCCTGCCGCCCGAGTCGCGCTGCGCCATGCGCCTGTCGCTCTGATGGTCGGCCCGCCGCGCTCCGCGCTTTACTATGGCCGCAAGGCGCAAATCTCATCATGCAATGAACGACTGATGGTAACCCCCTGCTGCTCACTCTGCTGTCGGCAGGCGAAACGCCGCTCGCCCGGCAGCCGCGCCCCCTGATCCTGCATCGCATTGAACAGCGTTTCGGCGCGCGCCAGTTGCTCTTGTGCCTGCACGCCGAGAAAGCGCTGCGGATCCAGCGCCAGGATAAGCTCGCCGCCGTAGGGGAGCCCACCCGCGCCGTTATCCCACGCCAGCGATTCGGCGCTGGTCATATCGCCGATAAGCGGCCCGGCCAGCAGCTCAACCATTGCCGCCAGCGCCGAGCCCTTATGCCCGCCAAAGGTTAACATCGCGCCGTTCAGCACCTCCGCGGCATCGGTCGTTGGCTGTCCCTGACTGTCGATTCCCCAGCCTTCCGGTAGCGCTTTGCCAGCACGCTGATACAGCTGGATCTCACCGCGCGCCGCGGCGCTGGTCGCCATATCAACAATAAACGGCGGCTTATCCCGCCGCGGCCAGCCAAAGGCAATAGGGTTGGTGCCGAACAGCGGACGCGTGCCGCCCGCCGGGGCGACCCAGGCGTGGCTTGGCGTGCAGGCCAGCCCCACCAGCCCTGCCTCGGTCAACGGCTCAATATCGGCAAACAGCGCGGAAAAATGGACGCAGCGGTTAATCGCCAGCGCCGCAATGCCGTTTTGCCGCGCCTTCTCCAGCAGCAGCGGCAGCGCGCGCTCGTAGGCCAGCAGCGAAAAGGCGCCGCCGGCGTCCGCCCGCGCAATCGCCGGCGCCTGATCGTGGATCTGCGGCTCGGCATCAGGCGATACCTTACCTTTACGCAAGGTATCGACAATGCCCAACAGCCGCCACAGGCCGTGGGAAGCGCAGCCATCGCGTTCCCCGGCGGTCACATTGCGGGCAATCGCCGCCGCGTGGTCGGCGCTAAATCCATTGGCGCTGAGTACCTCCAGCGCCAGGTCATAAGCTTCAGGTAACGATAGAGTTACCGACTCCATACTGTTCTCCTTTACTCTTCTTCGTCTCCGCTAAAGTTAGCCTGCGGCAGGCAGCTGCGCGCGCCCCAGTAGTAAATCCCCAACGACATCGCCGCCACCAGCACCGTATCCCAGGGGTGACCGATAACATTAAGCCCGCCGAAGCTGCCCAGCCAGGAAAAGAGGATAATCAACGCATAAAACACGATCAGCCACAGCGACGATTTCACCTGCTGCGCCAGGCTCACGGTATGTTCCGGCACCTTACCTTTGCACATCACGTAGACGACAAACATCACGATTTGCAGCCCCAACAGCCACGAGAGCGTATTCCAGCCTGACCAGTAGACAATCAGCGCCGAGATCATAAACGATACCGGGCCGATGATGCCGAAGGCGCGCACGCGGAACGGCCGCGGCAAATCCGGCGCGTTGCGGCGCAGCCCGGCAGCGGTCACCGGAGCGATGGCGTAGCTCAGCACCAGGGCCGCCGACACCACGCTAATCAGCTGTTCCCAGGAGGGGAACGGCAGCGTCCAGAAGATTGAAAGCCCGAAGGTCAGCCACAGCGCCGGACGCGGAATCCCGGACGCTTTATCAATATGGGTAAAGGCTTTAAAGAAAGTACCCGCCTTCGCCCAGCCGTAGATCACCCGCGGCGTCGCGTTCATATAGATATTGCCGGTGCCGCTCGGGGAGATGATCGCATCGCTTATCACCATAAAGGCCAGCCAGCCCATGCCGAGGGTAATGGCGATATCGCGATACGGCAGCGAGAACTGTTTGCTCACCTCAGCCCAGCCGCCGTTCAGCATCTCGGTGGGGATACTGCCAAGGAACGCCAGCTGCAGCAGCACGTAGATAATCGTCGACAGCACCACTGATAAAATCAACGCAATAGGGATAGTCCGCTGCGGCTTTTGTACTTCGCTGGCCACCGAGATAATCGGCGTCAGTCCCAGATAAGCGAAGATAATTCCGCCCGCGCTGATCGCCGCTTCCACCCCGGACATGCCGAATGGCGCAATCCCCTGCGCGTGCAGGTTCTCCGGTTTAAAGAAGGCGAACAGCGTCACCACCACCAGCAACGGCACCAGAAACTTGAGCACGCTGATGAAGTTGTTCGATCGGGCGAAGGTCTTAACGCTGTAGTAGTTAAGCGCGAAGAAGAAACAGAGCAGCAGGAACTGCACCACCCACCCCAGCAGCGTCGGCGAACTGGAGCCCGGTTGGGTCAGCGCCGGAAACCAGGCGGCGGCATATTGCCGGGCGGCGACAATTTCAATCGAGATCAGGCTGGAGAAAGCGATCAGGGTGATGAACCCCAGTAGATAGCCCATCAGCTCGCCGTGGGAAAAGACCGGATAGCGAATAATGCCGCCGGCGCGCGGCAGCGCCGCCCCCAGCTCGCAGTAGACAATCCCCAGCAGCAGCACCGCAAAGCCGCCGATCACCCACGAGGCGATCCCGGCCGGACCGGCGATGGAGGCCACGTGGCTGGCGGCGAATAACCATCCGGAGCCGAATATCGCCCCCAGGCCGATAAAGGTGAGATCGGTCAGGGTCAGCTGTTTTTTAAACTTACCCGACTCAGCAACGCGGGTTTGACTGTTATGCGTAGTGTGAATGGTCATGGTGATGCCCTTGCGTCAATGAGAGGAGGAAATCGCTTCCCGGGTCCACTGGCCGTTGACCAGGCGCAGCAGGTTCAAAGGGTTCGCATCCTGCAGCGCCGGCGGTAACAGGGCAGCCGGCGCGTTCTGCAGACAGACCGGGCGCAGAAAACGCTCAATCGCCCGGCTGCCGACCGAGGTCCCGCGCGCGTCGGTAGTCGCCGGCCACGGACCGCCGTGGACCATCGCATCGCACACTTCCACGCCGGTGGGATACCCGTTAAACAGCACCCGTCCGGCCTTCTCACACAGCAGCGGTAGCAGGCTCGCCGCCAGCGGGCCATCATCCGCCTCAGCATGCACCGTCGCGGTGAGCTGCCCCTGCAGCGCTTTCACCACCGCCTGCAGTTGGGCCTCATCGTCCACTTCCACCAGTAGCGACAGCGGGCCAAAAACTTCGCTCTGCAGCAGCGTATCCTGCGCCAGCAGATCCTCGACCTGAGCCTGCCACAGCTGGGTCTGCGCCTGCCCGACGCCGGCGACGAGGCCGCTCGCCAGCCTCTCAATACGCGGGTGCGCCGCAAGCGCCGCCACGCCCTGACGGTAGTGCTGAAGGGTCGGCGCATTGAGCAACACCTGCGGCGTGGAGCCCGCTACCGCCGCGCACAGCGCCGACTTAAAGCGTTCCAGCCCGGCGCCGCGCAGCGCCAGAATCAGCCCCGGACGGGTACAGAACTGGCCACCGCCGAGGGTGAATGACGCCACCAGCTCCTTTGCCAGCGCCTCGGCCCGCGTCTGCAGCGCCTGCGGCAGAATAATCAATGGGTTAATCGCCGACATTTCAGCAAACAGTGGAATTGGCTGCGGGCGCTGCTGCGCCAGCTGATACAGCGCCTTACCGCCGGCTAACGAACCGGTAAAGCCAACGGCCTGAATCGCCGGATGACGGACCAATTCGGCGCCGATATCGGTCCCGAAAATCATATTGAATACGCCGCCGGGTAAACCGCACCGTACCACCGCCCTGACGATCGCCTCGGCGGTCAGCTCGGCGGTGGCCATATGGCCCGGATGGGCCTTCACCACCACCGGACAGCCAGCCGCCAGCGCCGAGGCGGTATCGCCGCCAGCGGTAGAAAAGGCCAACGGAAAGTTGCTGGCGCCAAACACCGCCACCGGCCCTAACGCCTGCTGATACTGGCGCAGGTCCGGGCGCGGCAGCGGCTGACGGTCGGCTAAGGCGGTATCAATACGGGCGGCGAAGGTATCACCGCGCAGGATCACGCCAGCAAACATCCGCAACTGGCCGCTGGTGCGCGCCCGCTCTCCCTGTAGCCGCGCCAGCGGCAGCGCGGTCTCCTGCCCGGCGATAGCAAAAAACGGCTCGCCCAGCGCGTCCAGTTCATCGGCAATCGCGCAGAGAAAGTGCGCCCGCTGCTGCGGCGTGGTTTGTGAATAGACGGCAAAGGCCTGCTGCGCGGCTTCTGCGGCCAGTGCGGCTTCCTCACAGGAAGCCGGATAAAAGCGGTGGCCGGTGGCTTCGCCGTCCACCGCCCGCAGGCTCAATAGCGTCGCCTCACCGCTGGCAATACGGCGTCCGGCGATAAACTGCCGTCCCGCCATGGTCTGAGATGCATTCATATTGACTCCTGTGCTCAGAGGCCGACATCCGGCAGCGTCGGACGAGTGGCCAGCGCCTGTTCAACGATCGCCACCACCTGCTGGCGCGTTTCGCCTTCCAGCGCCAGACGCGGCGGACGGGTAATGGCGCTGCCGCGGCCCAGCAACTCTTCACACAGCTTGATGCACTGCACCAGATCCGGACGCGCATCGAGATGCAGCAGCGGCATGAACCAGCGGTACAACGCCATCGCCTCTTCGTAACGCTGCTGGCGGGCGAGACGGAATAACGTTTCCCCTTCGCGCGGGAAGGCGTTGGACATTCCGGAGATCCAGCCTTCCGCGCCGACGGCAATACTTTCCACCACCACGTCATCCAGCCCGGCAAACAGCACGAAGCGGTCGCCAACGGTGTTACGCAGGTCGATAAAGCGGCGGGTATCGCCGGAGGAGTCTTTAAAACAGACGATGTTGTCGCAGTCAGTCAGGGTGGCGAGAATGTCCGGCGTCACGTCGTTTTTGTAAATCGGCGGGTTGTTGTAGACCATAATCGGCAGGTCGGTAGCGCTCGCCACGCTGCGGAAGTGGGCCGCGGTTTCATGCGGTTTTGAGGAGTAGACCAGCGCCGGCATCACCATGATCCCGTCGACGCCGACGCGCTCCGCCTCTTTCGCCATTTTCTGGGCGAAGGCGGTGGTGAACTCGGCCACCCCGGCGATGACCGGAATTTTGCCGCCGGCGGCATCCTTCGCCACCTCGATAATCTGTAGTTTTTCATCGGTGCTCAGCGAGGTGTTTTCACCCACGCTGCCGCATACCACCAGCCCGGAAACGCCATCTTTCACCAGGTTTTTCATCACCGCGTGAGTGGCGTCTAAATCGAGGGAGTAATCGCTACGAAACTGCGTGCTGACCGCCGGGAATACGCCGCTCCAGTGAATCGCTTTTTTGCTCATGCTCGGTTCCTTGTCGTCATTTTGTTAAGTCGAAGTGAATGAATGGTGAATATTCACTGACAGATTGACGTGTCGCGGAACCGGCGGCTTGTCGGTTTTCCCTCAATACAATGACGAAATTAGCACAGTCGGCAAAAGTGTGAGCCAGCGTTTATCCGAGCAGCGTGAGGCGAAAATCGCGCGGCGTCGAGCCGGTCATCGCCTTGAACTGGCGGCTAAAGGCGCTGTGATCGGTATACCCGCACTGCAGGGCGATATCGGTAATCGGCGTATCGCCAGCCAGCAGTTCGGTCGCTTTTTCCAGCCGCACTTTGTGGATCATCTGCCGCGGAGTGAGATGAAAGATCCGTTTGCAGTAGCGTTCGATCTGCGCAATCGACATCCCGCTTAAGGCGGTTAACTCTTCCATGGCGATCGGCCGGTGATAATGGCGGCGGATATGATCGTCGACGATCGCCAGCCGCTGCCACGCCGGATGGCGGGCATGAGCCTCCTGCAGATCGTGCGAGATCCCGGCCATGCCGATCACCTGCCCGCGGACATCGCGCAGCGCCAGTTTCTGCGTCAGGCACCAGCCGCGCTCGCGGCCATTGTAGAGATGCATTTCCAGCTGATCGCGCAGGGTCACACCTTCGCGCAACACCCGCAGATCCTGTTCGGTATAACCCTGACCCAGCGCGGAAGGAAAGACATCGGCGGAGGTTTTGCCCAGCAGCGAGGAGACGCTTTTGAAACCACAGCGGCGGGCCAGCGTCAGGTTCGCCAGCAGATAGCGCGCCTGACGATCTTTGATAAAAAAGACCACATTAGGAATGGCATTGAGCAGGGGCGCAATCAGCGCCAGCGCATTCAGCAGCGCTGGCATATTTTCCGGCCGCTGGCGCGCCAGCCCTTCGCAGATCTGGCTCAGCTCATCGACGGCCAGCTCAGGTTGGTTAACCGCGCGCGGCGGCGCCGCATCAGAAACACCGATCATAAGGCCTCCTCATGGTAAGTGACCGAAGGATATTTATTCACTTTCCGTTAACACCTCAAGCAGCATCCCTCGGTTTTGCGATCCTGGATCCGCTTTACGCCTTCCCCTGATTTAGCCACTGGCGCAATGGTCACTTTCGGTTTACCACAGCATTAAGCAAATGATTAATAAGAAATAACTATGTGAAATAGAAATATACCGCGCTCATGACTGTGCAGATTTCGTCATTTTCTCTGACGAAAGCGCTCAAGCAGGTCGGGAAAGGTTGCGCCAGCATGATGAAACATGTTGTTAACTTCCGGAGAGCCTGATGACCGCGCCACGCCCCCCTGTTACGTTGAGAGCTATTGATTCACATACCGGCGGCGAACCGACCCGCCTGATCGTTGACGGATTCCCCGATCTCGGCGGCGGCAGCATGGCGAAGCGCCGCGACCGCTTCGCCCGCGACTTTGACCATTGGCGTCAAGCGGCCATTCTCGAACCGCGCGGCAATGACGTACTGGTCGGCGCGCTGCTGTGCAAACCGGTCTCGGCAGCGGCTACCGCTGGCGTGATTTTCTTCAACAACGCCGGTTTTCTGAATATGTGCGGCCACGGCACCATCGGGCTTATCGCCTCGCTGGCCTGGCTTGGGCGTATCCAGCCCGGCGTACATCTGATTGAAACCCCGGTCGGCGACGTAAGCGCTACGTTGCACGACGATGGCAGCGTATCGGTGCAAAACGTCCCGGCCCGCCGCTGGAAAAAACAGATCCGCGTTGAGACCGCGCATGGTCCCGTCATCGGCGATATTGCCTGGGGCGGCAACTGGTTTTTCCTGATTAACGACCACCCGTTCGCCATTACCCCCGAACAGATTCCACAGCTCACCGACTACGCCTGGGCGGTACGCGAGGGATTGGAGACGGCGGGGATCCGCGGCGACGACGGCGGCGTTATCGACCATATCGAACTCTTCGCCGATGACGATACCGCCGACAGCCGCAACTTCGTACTCTGTCCGGGAAAGGCCTGGGATCGCTCGCCGTGCGGTACCGGCACCAGCGCCAAGCTGGCCTGCCTGGCGCAGGATGGCAAGCTGCAGCCGGGGGAAATCTGGCGTCAGGCCAGCATCATCGGCAGCCAGTTTACCGCCAGCTACCAGCGCACCGCGGAAGGCATCATCCCAACGATCCGCGGCGAAGCCTGGGTGTGTGGAGACAACCAGTTGATCCTCAACCCTGACGATCCCTTCTGCTGGGGGATCGCGCCGTGAAGCAGTGCGACGTCATCGTGATCGGCGCCGGGATCATCGGCGCCGCCTGCGCGTGGCAGCTGGCGAAGCGGGGGCAGAGCGTGACGCTTATCGATGACGGTCAGCCCGGCGCGACGGCGGCCGGTATGGGCCATCTGGTGTGCATGGATGACGACCCCGCCGAGCTTGCCTTGTCGGCATGGTCGCTGGAACGCTGGCGCGCTATCACGCCACGGATGCCCGACCATTGCGCCTGGCGCGGCTGCGGCACGCTGTGGCTGGCGGAAAGCGAAGAAGAGATGGCCGTGGCTGGCGACAAACAGCGGCGGCTGGCCAGCTATCAGGTGCCCAGCGAACGCCAGACCCCGCAGCAGATCGCCGGGCGCGAGCCGCTGCTGCGCGGCGGGCTGGCGGGCGGCCTGTGGGTGCCAGGCGATGGTATCGTCTACGCGCCAAACGTCGCCCGCTGGCTGATGGCCGATGCCGGAGACCATCTCACCTGCCTGCACGACAGCGCGCAGGCGATTACCGAACCGCAGGTGCTGCTCGCCAGCGGCAAACGGCTACAGGCGCGGGCCATCGTGGTGGCCTGCGGACTTGAAGCCAACGCGCTGTTAGCGGAAAACTGGCTGCGACCGAAAAAAGGCCAACTGGCGATTACCGATCGCTACCGGCCGCGGGTGCATCACCAGCTGGTTGAGCTGGGTTACGGCGCCAGCGCCCATGGCGGCGGCACCTCGGTGGCGTTTAACCTTCAGCCGCGGCCAACCGGCCAGCTGCTGATTGGCTCTTCGCGTCAGTTTGATAACCGTGAGCGCGAGTTGGATCTGCCCTTGCTGGCGCAGATGCTCGATCGCGCCCGCCATTTCGTGCCGGCGCTGGCGACGTTGAATATCATCCGCTGCTGGAGCGGCCTGCGCGCCGCCTCGCAGGATGGCAACCCGCTGATCGGCCCGCACCCCACCCGCCGTGGTTTATGGCTGGCGCTGGGCCATGAAGGGCTGGGCGTCACCACCGCTCCGGCCACAGCTGAACTGCTGGCGGCGCAGATCCTCGATGAACGCTGCCCAGTGGCGCCCGACGCCTGGCTCCCGGCCCGTTTGTGTCAACAGGAGGCGATTGCATGAAGGCCACGCTCACTATCACCATTGATGGCGAAGCGCTGACGGTGCCGGAAGGCATTAGCGTGGCGGCGGCGCTGGCGTTGACCGGCGACCCCACCACCCGCCAGGCGGTTAACGGCGATCTCCGCGCGCCGTTTTGCGGCATGGGCGTCTGCCAGGAGTGCCGGGTCACCGTCGATGGCCTACGGGTGCTGGCCTGCCAGACCCTGTGCCGGGCCGGTATGCAAATAGAAAGGAGCCACGATGAACACGCTGCGCTGTGACATTTTAATCCTCGGCGCCGGCCCCGCCGGCATGGCGGCCGCGCTCTCCGCCGCCGCCTGCGATAAACAGGTGATTATTCTCGACGATAATCCCGCCCCTGGCGGGCAAATCTGGCGGGCCGGTCCGCAGGCGACGCAGCCCGCCCTGGCCCGGCGCTACCGCGACGCCATCGCCGCATCTGCCGCCATCCGGGTAGTGAACGGCGCGCGGCTGATTGCCCGCCCCTCCGCGCACAGCGTGCTGTTTGAAACCGCCGACGGCGGCGGCGTGGTTTGCTGGCAGAAACTGATCCTCTGCTGCGGCGCGCGCGAGCTGTCGCTGCCCTTTCCCGGCTGGACCTTACCCGGCGTGACCGGCGCGGGCGGCCTGCAGGCGCAAATCAAACAGGGCCTGTCGCTGAAAGGAGAAAAGGTGGTGATTGCCGGCAGCGGTCCGCTACTGCTGGCGGTGGCGGATACGGTGAACAAGGCCGGAGGCGACGTGACGAATATCATTGAGCAAGCGCCGCTCCCGGCGCTGCTGCGCTTCGCCAGCGGGCTGTGGCGCTGGCCGCAGAAGCTGCGCCAGTTAGCGACGCTGGCCCCGAAAGGCTATCTGAGCGGCGCGCAGGCGATCCGCGCTCACGGCGCAACGCGGCTGGAAGCCGTTACGCTTCGCCAGCGCGGCGTCGAGCGAACTATCGCCTGCGATCGGCTGGCTATCGGCTACGGGCTGATACCCAATATCGAGACGGGGCTGCTGTTTGGCTGCGCCACGGCACAGGAGGCGATCCAGGTTAACCGCTGGCAGCAGACCAGCGTCACGGATATCTATGCCGCCGGCGAGTGTACCGGTTTCGGCGGTAGCGAGCTGGCGCTGGCGGAGGGCGAAATCGCCGGGTATGCCGCCGCCGGGGCCAGCCAGCAAGCGCAGGCGTTATTTACCCGCCGCGCCCGCTGGCAGCGTTTCGCCGAAGCAATCAACCGTACCTTCCGGCTGACGGAATCCTTGAAAGACGCCGCAACGCCGGAGAGCCTGCTGTGCCGCTGCGAGGATGTACGCTGCGGCGATGTGGCGGCCGCCGGAGGCTGGCTGCAGGCCAAACTGACCCAGCGCTGCGGAATGGGCGCCTGTCAGGGGCGTACCTGCGCCGCCAGCGCCCGCTGGTTGTACGGCTGGCCGCTGCCGCAGCCAAGAGAACCGCTGGCCCCCGCCCGCGCGGAAACGCTTATTGCCCTCGCCCGGCCGAGCGCCGAGCCGTAACCGCTACTCTTCTTCATCACCGCGCCCGGCAGGGACGCCAAGCGCAATAAACTCCTCCAGCAGCGAGGTCAGTTGCTGCAGCTTTTCCGTGGTGAACTGGGCCTCCAGCAGACGATAGGTTTCTTCCACCTCGGCCTGAGCGCTTTCATACAGCGCGGTTCCGGCAGGCGTCAGCGAGACGTACAGCTTGCGCTGATCGTTAACCGGCTTTAAGCGCAGCACCAGCCCATCCCGCTCCATGCGCGTCAAAATCCCGGTCAGGCTGGGGCGCAGGATGCAGGCGCGAAAGGCCAGATCGTGAAAATCCATCGACGGACGTTCGGCGAGAATTCGCACGATCCGCCACTGCTGTTCGGTGAGATTGTGCCGTTTGACGATCGGCCGAAAGTAGGCCATCGCCGCCTCACGCGCCTGCAACAAGGCAATGGTTAATGAATCATGCATAGTATCCCCTCTACAGCCTCATCCAAAACTTATTAACAACTTAATAATTAGCTTTAATCCTGCCATGTACAACCGGTTTCTGCACCTGAAAAGTACCAGCCTCTTCCTGAAAAACAGTCAACTCATTGATTAAAAACCAATAAATTATTGATGCGTAAATATTGTGTTAATCAGATCACAAAACATTCACTTCCAGTTGCTAAACCTGGCCGCAAAGCATAAAAGATGATCATTAACATATTAATGAAATGCATTTAAATCCGAAATCAGTACCAGAGGAGTGGTGAATGAAAGGTACCATCTTCGCCGTTGCGCTCAATCATCGCAGCCAGCTCGACGCCTGGCGCGAAGCGTTTCAACAGGCCCCCTACAAGACGCCGCCGAAAACCGCGGTCTGGTTTATCAAGCCGCGCAATACCGTGATTGGCGACGGCGAGGCGATCCCCTATCCGCAGGGCGAGACCGTACAAAGCGGCGCGACGGTGGCGCTGATTGTCGGCAAAACCGCGCGTAAAGTGGCGGCGGCAGAGGCAGCGAACTATATCGCCGGCTACGCGCTGGCTAACGATGTGAGTCTGCCGGAA
Organism: Klebsiella sp. PK18; assembly: GCF_057784655.1. NCBI lineage: Bacteria > Pseudomonadati > Pseudomonadota > Gammaproteobacteria > Enterobacterales > Enterobacteriaceae > Klebsiella > Klebsiella sp. PK18. The sequence goes on from NZ_CM173493.1 coordinate 4,885,721, forward strand.
GAGAGTTTTTATCGCCCGGCGATCAAGGCGAAATGCCGCGATGGCTTCTGCCCCGTCGGCGCGCTGTCGGCGGTGCGTAACGTCGATAACCTGACCATCATCACCGAAATCAACGGCCGCGAGGCGGATAGCTGGCATACCGGCGATCTGCAGCGTAACGCCGCGCAGCTGCTGAGCGCCTTAAGCGAGTTCGCCACCCTCAATCCCGGCGACGCGATCCTTATCGGCACGCCCCACTCTCGCGTCACGCTGCGCCCCGGCGACCGCGTACGTATTCTCGCCGACGGATTCCCGGCGCTGGAAAACCCGGTTGTCGCAGAAGGAGAGCTGGCATGAAACAGGCACGCATTGAATGGCAGGGACAGGTACGCGACGTGCTGGTCGATGAACGCGACCAGGTGCGCCTGAACGATGGCACGGTATTGAAAGAAGGCGAATTCCGCTGGTTGCCGCCCGCCGACGGCACGCTGTTCGCGCTGGGGCTGAATTACGCCGACCACGCCAGCGAGCTGGAATTTAAGCCGCCAACCGAGCCTTTGGTGTTCATCAAAGCGCCAAACACCTTTATTGGCCACCAGCAGCAGTCGGTACGCCCGGATAACGTCGAATACATGCACTACGAAGCCGAATTGGTGGTGGTGATCGGGAAAACCGCGCGCCGCGTCAGCGAAGCCGAGGCCATGGATTATGTCGCTGGCTATACCGTGTGCAACGACTACGCGATCCGCGACTATCTGGAAAACTACTACCGCCCGAACCTGCGGGTGAAAAGCCGCGATACCCTGACGCCGATCGGCCCGTGGATCGTCGCCAAAGAGGCGATCCCGGATCCGCATAATCTGGCCCTGCGTACCTGGGTCAACGGCGAACTGCGCCAGCAGGGCACCACCGCCGATCTGATCTTCAGCATCCCGTTCCTCATCGCTTATTTAAGCGAATTTATGACCCTGCAACCGGGCGACATGATCGCCACCGGCACGCCGAAAGGGCTATCCGATGTGGTGCCGGGCGACGAGGTGATCGTTGAAGTCGAGGGCGTGGGCCGCCTGGTCAACCATATCATCAGCCAGCAAGCGTATGAGGAGACACTGTCATGAAAAAGATTAACCATTGGATCAACGGTAAAAACGTTCCCGGCGCAGACTATTTTCATACCACCAACCCGGCCACCGGCGAGGTACTGGCTGAAGTCGCCTCTGGCGGCGAAGCCGAGGTTCACCAGGCGGTAGCGGCGGCAAAAGAGGCCTTTCCGAAGTGGGCTAACCTGCCGATGAAAGAGCGCGCGCGGCTGATGCGCCGCCTCGGGGATCTAATCGATCAGAACGTCCCGGAGATCGCGGCGATGGAAACCGCCGATACCGGCCTGCCTATCCACCAGACCAAAAACGTGCTGATCCCGCGGGCGTCGCATAACTTCGAATTTTTCGCCGAAGTGTGCCAGCAGATGAACGGCAAGACCTATCCGGTCGACGACAAGATGCTTAACTATACCCTCGTGCAGCCGGTTGGTGTGTGCGCGCTGGTGTCGCCGTGGAACGTACCGTTTATGACCGCCACCTGGAAGGTGGCGCCGTGCCTGGCGCTGGGGAATACCGCGGTGCTGAAAATGTCCGAGCTGTCGCCGCTGACCGCCGATCGTCTGGGCGAGCTGGCGCTGGAAGCCGGGATCCCGGCTGGCGTGCTCAACGTGGTGCAGGGCTATGGCGCCACCGCCGGCGACGCGCTGGTGCGCCATCATGATGTGCGCGCCGTCTCCTTCACCGGCGGCACCGCCACCGGCCGCAACATCATGAAGAACGCCGGTCTGAAAAAGTACTCCATGGAGCTCGGCGGAAAATCGCCGGTGCTGATTTTTGAAGACGCCGATATTGAGCGCGCGCTCGACGCCGCGCTGTTCACCATCTTCTCGATCAACGGCGAACGCTGCACCGCCGGTTCGCGCATTTTCATTCAGCAGAGTATTTATCCGGAGTTCGTCAAGCGCTTCGCCGAGCGCGCCAACCGCCTGCGCGTGGGCGATCCGACCGATCCGAATACCCAGGTCGGCGCGCTGATTAGCAAGCAGCACTGGGAGAAAGTGTCCGGCTACATTCGCCTCGGCATCGAAGAGGGCGCCACCCTGCTGGCCGGCGGCGCGGATAAACCGTCCGACCTGCCGGCGCATCTGAAAGCCGGCAACTTCCTGCGCCCGACGGTACTGGCGGATGTCGACAACCGCATGCGCGTCGCCCAGGAAGAGATTTTTGGCCCGGTCGCCTGCCTGCTGCCGTTCAAAGACGAAGCGGAAGGGCTGCGCCTGGCGAACGATGTGGAATACGGCCTGGCGTCGTATATCTGGACCCAGGACGTCAGCAAAGTGCTGCGTCTGGCGCGCGGTATTGAAGCCGGGATGGTGTTCGTCAACACCCAGAACGTGCGCGACCTGCGTCAGCCGTTCGGCGGCGTGAAGGCCTCCGGCACCGGCCGCGAAGGCGGCGAGTACAGCTTTGAAGTGTTCGCCGAAATGAAAAACGTCTGCATCTCGATGGGCGACCATCCGATCCCGAAATGGGGAGTCTGATATGGGTAAGTTAGCGTTAGCAGCAAAAATCACTCACGTGCCGTCGATGTATCTGTCTGAGCTGCCGGGGAAAAACCACGGCTGCCGCCAGGGCGCGATCGACGGGCATAAAGAAATTGGCAAGCGCTGCCGTGAAATGGGCGTCGATACCATCATCGTGTTCGACACCCACTGGCTGGTCAACAGCGCCTATCACATCAACTGCGCCGACCATTTTCAGGGCGTCTACACCAGTAACGAACTGCCGCATTTTATTCGCGACATGACCTACGACTACGACGGCAACCCGGAGCTGGGCCAGCTTATCGCCGACGAGGCCGTAAAGCTCGGCGTACGCGCCAAAGCACACAATATTCCCAGCCTGAAGCTGGAGTACGGCACCCTGGTGCCAATGCGCTACATGAACAGCGATAAGCATTTCAAAGTGGTGTCCATTTCCGCGTTTTGTACCGTTCACGACTTTGCCGACAGCCGCAGGCTGGGCGAAGCGATCCTCAAAGCCATTGAGAAATATGACGGCACCGTAGCGGTGCTGGCCAGCGGTTCGCTGTCGCACCGCTTTATCGATGACCAGCGCGCCGAAGAGGGGATGAACAGCTACACCCGCGAGTTTGATCATCAGATGGATGAGCGCGTGGTGAAACTGTGGCGGGAGGGCAAATTCAAAGAGTTCTGCACCATGCTGCCGGAGTACGCCGACTACTGCTACGGCGAAGGCAACATGCACGACACGGTGATGCTGCTCGGTCTGCTGGGTTGGGATAAATACGACGGCAAGGTGGAGTTTATCACCGAGCTATTCGCCAGCTCCGGTACCGGCCAGGTTAACGCCGTGTTCCCGTTGCCAGCGCAGGCGTAAGGGGGCCCCATGCCGCATTTTATCGCCGAATGTACCGACAACATCCGCGAGCAGGCCGATCTGCCAGAGCTGTTCGCCAAAGTCAACGAGGCGCTGGCCGCCACCGGTATCTTCCCGATCGGCGGTATTCGCAGCCGCGCCCACTGGCTGGATACCTGGCAGATGGCCGACGGCAAGCAGGATTACGCCTTCGTGCATATGACCCTGAAGATCGGCGCCGGGCGCAGCCTTGAGAGCCGCCAGGAGGTGGGCGAAATGCTTTTCGCGCTGATCAAAGCCCACTTTGCCGCGCTGATGGAGAGCCGCTATCTGGCGCTGTCGTTCGCCATGGAAGAACTCGACCCGACGCTGAACTACAAACAGAACAACGTGCACGCGTTATTTAAATAATGTGCAAATTGCCCGGTGGCGCTGCGCTTACCGGGCCTACAACGGCCATGAATTTGTAGGCCGGATAAGCGAAGCGCCATCCGGCAATACAATGCCACAGGAATCACTATGCTCGATAAACAGACCCGAACCCTGATTGCCCAGCGGCTGAACCAGGCCGAAAAACAGCGTGAACAGATCCGCGCGATCTCGCTGGATTATCCGTCGATCACCATTGAGGACGCCTACGCCGTCCAGCGCGAGTGGGTCGAGATGAAGATCGCCGAAGGCCGCGTACTCAAAGGTCATAAGATCGGCCTGACCTCTAAAGCGATGCAGGCCAGTTCGCAGATCAGCGAGCCGGACTACGGCGCGCTGCTCGACGATATGTTCTTCCACGACGGCAGCGATATTCCCACCGACCGCTTTATCGTTCCGCGTATCGAAGTCGAGCTGGCCTTCGTGCTGGCCAAACCGCTGCGCGGCCCGAACTGCACGCTGTTTGATGTCTACAACGCCACCGACTACGTTATCCCGGCGCTGGAGCTTATCGACGCGCGTTGCCACAACATCGACCCGGAAACCCAGCGCCCGCGCAAAGTGTTCGACACCATCTCCGATAACGCCGCCAACGCCGGGGTGATCCTCGGCGGCCGGCCGATTAAACCGGACGAGCTCGACCTGCGCTGGATCTCCGCCCTGCTGTATCGCAACGGCGTGATTGAAGAGACCGGCGTCGCCGCGGGCGTACTCAATCATCCGGCCAACGGCGTGGCGTGGCTGGCCAACAAACTGGCGCCGTACGATGTCCAGCTCGAAGCCGGGCAGATTATCCTCGGCGGCTCCTTCACCCGCCCGGTCCCGGCGCGCAAGGGCGATACCTTCCACGTCGACTACGGCAACATGGGCGCCATCAGCTGCCGCTTTGTTTGAGGAGAGCAACATGAACAACGCATTTAAAGAGGCGCTCAAGGCCGGCCGTCCGCAAATCGGCCTGTGGCTTGGGCTGTGCAGCAGCTACAGCGCCGAACTGCTAGCCGGCGCGGGCTTCGACTGGCTGCTGATCGACGGCGAACACGCGCCCAACAACGTACAAACGGTGCTGACCCAGTTGCAGGCCATTGCGCCCTACCCCAGCCAGCCGGTAGTGCGTCCGTCGTGGAACGATCCGGTGCAGATCAAACAGCTGCTGGACGTCGGCGCGCAAACTCTGCTGGTGCCGATGGTGCAGAATGCCGAAGAAGCGCGGCTGGCGGTAAGCGCCACCCGCTACCCGCCTGCCGGCATCCGCGGCGTCGGCAGCGCGCTGGCCCGCGCCTCACGCTGGAATCGCATTCCGGATTATATCCACCGGGCCAATGACGCCATGTGCGTACTGGTACAGATTGAGACCCGCGAAGCGCTGAAAAATTTGCCGCAGATCCTCGATGTCGACGGGGTGGACGGCGTGTTTATCGGCCCGGCGGATCTCAGCGCCGATATGGGCCACGGCGGCAACCCACAACACCCGGAAGTGCAGGCCGCCATTGAAGATGCCATCCAGCAAATCCGCCAGGCCGGAAAGGCGCCGGGGATCCTGATGGCCAATGAACAGCTGGCGAAACGCTATCTCGAACTGGGCGCGCTGTTCGTCGCCGTCGGCGTCGATACCACCCTGCTGGCCCGCGGCGCAGAAGCGCTGGCGGCGCGGTTTGGCGCGGAAAAAACCGACCTGGGTTCGTCAGGCGTCTACTAACGCCGGGTGGCGCTACGCTCATCCGGCCCGGAGCAGCAGCGAATCGCAGGTCCGGTAAGCGCAGCACTACCGGGCAACCCGCAGTACCCGACAAAATTCCCATTAGAGGAAAATAATAATGAGCGATACATCACCTGCCATCCCGGAAAAGTTCGATCCGGCGAATCAGCACAAACAGCTGACGGCGCAGCAGCAGTCGGTTATCAACAAGCTCTTCCGCCGTCTGATCGTGTTTTTATTCGTCCTGTTTATCTTTTCGTTTTTAGACCGGATCAATATCGGCTTTGCTGGATTAACCATGGGGCAGGATCTGGGCCTCAACGCCACCATGTTTGGCCTGGCCACCACCCTGTTTTACGCCACTTACGTCATTTTTGGCATTCCCAGCAACGTGATGCTCAGCATCGTCGGCGCACGACGCTGGATCGCTACCATCATGGTGCTGTGGGGCATCGCCTCTACCGCCACCATGTTCGCCACCGGACCAAAAAGTCTCTATGTTCTGCGCATGCTGGTGGGGATCACCGAGGCCGGTTTCCTGCCGGGTATCCTGCTGTACCTGACCTACTGGTTCCCGGCATTTTTCCGCGCCCGCGCTAACGCGTTGTTTATGATTGCGATGCCGGTGACCACCGCGCTGGGGTCGATCGTCTCCGGCTATATCTTGTCCCTCGACGGTCTGCTGAACCTGCACGGCTGGCAGTGGCTGTTCCTGCTGGAAGGCTTCCCGTCGGTGCTGCTCGGCATTATGGTCTGGTTCTGGCTCGATGATTCGCCGTCGAAGGCCAGGTGGCTGACGGCGGAGGACAAAAAATGTCTGCAGGAGATGATGGATAACGATCGCCTGACTCTGGTGCAGCCGGAAGGGGCCATCAGCCATCACGCCATGCAGCAGCGCAGCCTGTGGCGGGAAGTGTTCACCCCGATCGTGTTGATGTATACCCTCGCCTACTTCTGCCTGACCAATACGCTCAGCGCGATCAGCATCTGGACGCCGCAGATCCTCAAAAGCTTTAACGAAAGCAGCAGCAATATCACCATCGGTCTGCTGGCGGCAATCCCGCAAATTTGTACCATTCTCGGGATGATCTACTGGAGCCGCCACTCCGATAAATACCAGGAGCGGAAGCATCACACTGCCCTGCCGTTCCTGTTCGCCGCTGCGGGCTGGCTGCTGGCGTCAGCCACCGATCATAACCTGATCCAGCTGCTCGGGATCGTGATGGCCTCCACCGGATCGTTTAGCGCTATGGCCATCTTCTGGACCACGCCGGATCAGTCCATCAGTCTGCGTGCCCGCGCAATCGGCATTGCGGTGATCAACGCCACCGGCAATATCGGATCGGCGCTCAGTCCCTTTATGATCGGCTGGCTGAAGGATATTACCGGCAGCTTCAGCAGCGGGCTGTGGTTCGTCGCCGCACTGCTGGTGATTGGCGCGGTGATCATCTGGGCGATTCCGATGAAGGGCTCGCGCCCTCGCGCGACACCGTAAGGAGCCGCTATGTGCCAAAGCCCAATCGCCAACATCGATATCAATAAAGAGTACGACGAGAGCCTGGGCACCGAAGAGGTGCACTACCAGTCGTTTTCCCGCATGGCGGCCTTTTTTGGCCGCGACATGCAGGCGCATCGTCACGACCGTTATTTCCAGATGCACTACCTTGATACCGGGCAGATTGAGCTGCAGCTTGATGACCATCGCTATTCGGTGCAGGCGCCGCTGTTTGTGTTAACGCCGCCCTCGGTGCCGCACGCGTTTATTACCGAGTCCGATAGCGATGGTCATGTGTTGACGGTCCATGAGGAGCTGATCTGGCCGCTGCTGGAGGTGCTCTATCCCGGCACGCGGGAGACCTTCGGCCTGCCGGGGATCTGTCTGTCGCTGGCAGATAAACCCGACGAGCTGGCGGCGCTGGCCCACTACTGGCAGCTGATTCGCCGGGAATCTACCGCCCAGTTGCCCGGGCGGGAACACACCCTGGCGCTGCTGGCGCAGGCGGTATTTACCCTGCTGCTGCGCAACGCCAGGCTCGACGATCATGCCGCCAGCGGGATGCGCGGCGAGCTGAAGTTATTCCAGCGCTTTAACCAGATGATCGACAGCCACTACCATCAGCACTGGACGGTACCGGATTACGCCAGGGAGCTGCATCTGACCGAATCGCGGCTGACCGATATCTGCCGCCGCTTCGCCAACCGTTCGCCGAAGCGGCTGATATTCGACCGCCAGCTGCGCGAGGCGAAGCGGCTGCTGCTGTTTTCCGATAGCGCGGTCAATGAGATTGCCTGGCAGCTGGGGTTTAAAGACCCTGCCTATTTTGCGCGCTTTTTTAGCCGCCAGGTCGGCTGCTCGCCCAGCAGCTACCGGGCGCAAAAAGTACCTGTGTCGTAATACCCCGGCGGCGCTGCGCTTGCCTGGGCTACAGACCACAGGGCGGGTCAGCGCCGCGCCACCCGCCAAAAGCTGCCGAGATCACAAAATTTAATCCCGCCTGAAAAGTACCCGCCGTTGTCGCAAACGTCCCTTCACGGCAAGCGCAATAACCGCTTCAATTAAACAACAAAAACAAAACATATATTTAACATTATTTTTCCGATAAATACTGAAGAGGCCCCTATGAAACCTGAAGATTTCCGCGCCGACGCGAAACGCCCGTTAACTGGCGAAGAGTATTTAAAAAGCCTGCAGGATGGCCGCGAAATTTATATCTACGGCGAGCGCGTGAAGGATGTCACCACCCACCCGGCCTTCCGTAACGCCGCGGCTTCTGTCGCTCAGCTGTACGATGCGCTGCACAAACCGGAGATGCAGGATTCCCTGTGCTGGGGCACCGATACCGGCAGCGGCGGCTACACCCATAAATTCTTCCGCGTGTCGAAAAGCGCCGACGACCTGCGCCAGCAGCGCGACGCCATCGCCGAGTGGTCGCGCTTAAGCTACGGCTGGATGGGCCGCACCCCGGACTACAAAGCCGCCTTCGGCTGCGCGCTGGGCGCCAACCCGGCGTTTTACGGCCAGTTCGAGCAGAACGCCCGCAACTGGTACACCCGCATTCAGGAAACCGGCCTGTACTTTAACCACGCGATCGTCAACCCGCCGATCGACCGCCACAAGCCGGCTGATGAAGTGAAGGATGTCTACATCAAGCTGGAAAAAGAGACCGATGCCGGGATCATCGTCAGCGGCGCGAAAGTGGTCGCCACCAACTCGGCGCTGACCCACTACAACATGATCGGCTTCGGCTCCGCACAGGTGATGGGCGAGAACCCAGACTTCGCGCTGATGTTCGTCGCGCCGATGGATGCCGAAGGCGTCAAGCTTATCTCCCGCGCCTCCTATGAGATGGTCGCCGGCGCGACCGGATCGCCGTACGACTATCCGCTTTCCAGCCGTTTCGACGAGAACGACGCGATTCTGGTAATGGATAAGGTGCTGATCCCATGGGAGAACGTACTGATTTATCGCGACTTTGACCGCTGCCGCCGCTGGACCATGGAAGGTGGTTTCGCCCGCATGTACCCGCTGCAGGCCTGCGTGCGCCTGGCGGTAAAACTGGACTTTATCACCGCCCTGCTGAAGCGCTCTCTGGAATGTACCGGCACCCTCGAATTCCGCGGCGTGCAGGCCGACCTTGGCGAAGTGGTGGCGTGGCGCAACATGTTCTGGGCGTTAAGCGATTCCATGTGCTCGGAAGCGACGCCGTGGGTCAACGGCGCATGGCTGCCGGATCACGCCGCGCTGCAGACCTATCGCGTGATGGCGCCGATGGCCTACGCCAAGATCAAGAACATCATCGAGCGTAACGTCACCAGCGGCCTGATTTATCTGCCGTCCAGCGCCCGCGATCTGAACAACCCGCAGATCGATCAGTATCTGGCGAAGTACGTGCGCGGCTCCAACGGTATGGATCACGTTGAACGTATCAAGATCCTCAAACTGATGTGGGACGCCATCGGCAGCGAATTCGGCGGTCGCCATGAACTGTATGAGATCAACTACTCCGGTAGCCAGGATGAAATTCGCCTGCAGTGTCTGCGCCAGGCGCAGAGCTCCGGCAATATGGACAAAATGATGGCGATGGTCGACCGCTGCCTGTCCGAGTACGACCAGAACGGCTGGACGGTGCCGCATCTGCACAATAACGCTGATATCAACATGTTGGATAAGCTGCTGAAGTAATTCACAGCGGGAGGTCATAATGCAATTAGATGAACAACGCCTGCGTTTTCGCGATGCCATGGCCAGCCTGTCGGCGGCGGTTAACGTTGTCACCACCGAAGGCGAAGCCGGTCGCTGCGGCATTACCGCCACGGCGGTGTGCTCGGTGACGGATACGCCGCCATCGGTGATGGTTTGTATCAACGCCAACAGCGCGATGAACCCGGTATTTCAGGGCAACGGCAAGTTGTGCATCAACGTGCTGAACCACGAACAGGAAATCATGGCCCGTCATTTCGCCGGGATGACCGGGGTGACGATGGAAGAGCGGTTCGCCCTCAGCGGCTGGCAGCAGGGCGCGCTCGGGCAGCCGGTGCTGAAAGGTTCACTGGCCAGTCTCGAAGGCGAGATAAGCCAGGTGCAAACCATTGGTACCCACCTGGTGTATCTGGTGGAGATCCGCAATATTACCCTGAGCCCGCAGGGGCACGGTCTGATTTACTTTAAACGCCGTTTCCACCCGGTGATGATGGAAATGGAAGTGGCAGTCTAAAATCCGCGCCCAGGTTTACTTATCGCCCGATGCGTAAACCTGGCGCTTAATATGCGTCATCTCACCCGCCAGCCTTATTCAACAGCGCGACATGAAGCCCAATCAAAACGTCCACCGCCGCGGAAATTTTGTTCCCGGTAGTCAGCAGGTAATGTTAAGTGCCAGCCTTTTCGCCTGGCGGTACAGGCAATAACCGGAAATTGAGAATAATCTATAGCGTCATGAATAAATTGTTGTTTACCTATATTTGTTAAAAAGGCATCTCCCCGATTCCAGATAGCTTTTTTTAACTTGATATTCCAGGTCTGATAGCTTTCGCCAGCAATTGTATAACCTTCACCTTCAGGCGCTTTTTTGGTCCAGTCAATCTCGCCGCCATCGTATAAATATTGCCATACAGCATAGCGCTCAAGGGTAAACTGGCTGGGTAAAGTACTGACATTTTTAGAATCGATTTTATCGAGTAATTGCGAATTCGCTAACAGTAGCGCCATGGCTTTATGCATGTAACCCAACATAATATCGGGACGTTCGGGCACTCCCTCTTCTGCTTCAAACAAAGAGATATAAGCGAGATAGAGCGCATCATCACGCACTTTTTGACCGTTCGCCGCGGCGTTGGCAACGATTTTCGCCGCCCGATATTGTAAACTTCCCCAGGATTCCTCACCGCTAACAGGCCTGTAGCGATTATTGTATTTTTCTCCCGTCAGGTAGCCCTGAGCTGCGTTTAAATCGTTAGCGTTTAACGCCGATTTAGCGCGCTGATGGTCGGATAAGGTCATTATATTGCGCCCCGTATTTCTGGCAATATAATACGACTGACGACAATCAGAAAGGAGCATAACCATAATGACCATGGCAATAATTCTAAAAAAAATCTTATATATTCTCACCGTGAAGTCCTTTAATTTATTTATAAATATAATGTTTGGAAACTTGTCTCGGTTCGATGTATAGCAAAACGGTTACCCGACCTTTTTTATAAGTACGTTGCCAGGTAGAACAATTTGTTATTTTATTCAGATCTAATCTTTTACTATACCACTCCTGCTGTTTTGCAATGCAGGCGGAAAGACTTTGATAGAATTTCCCTTTGTCTGCAATGAACTCTTCTTTGATTGTCGCTGGCCCATATTCTCGATCAAGGACCTTAACTTCCTCATTATATAAGGCGAGTGCTTCCCGGCCATCATCAACTTTATAGGCCTGCTGACTGGAATCAACATCAGCGCTAACAAAAACACTTTTCAGCCCTTTATTCTTATCGAAATAAAGCTTCATCTCCTGATATTTCAATGCCCCCACTTCCTGGGGAGTCAGCGTTGAGATAATCAGATCCGGGTCTTTTCCGGCATAATTGATATCTGATACCTCAAGAGAATATAAAGGCGTGTTTCTGGCTTCATCGTAACTCATCCCCCAGCGCAAATTATAAGGGGCTGCCGGCTCATCAACAGCCTGATGTATCTCTCTTGCATGAGCAAATGTTAAATAAAAAGCACTGGCGACGATCATTATCTTTACAAATTTCATAACACGAATTCCCTTTGCTAAACGCTATCCATACGACATGACAAAGCCAGCATAATATCAAAATACCTCTATTTGAAATAAAGATAGTAATCTGCGGGTGATAAAAACCGTTATCCTCAGTTTGAAAGCATATCTTTGAGATGCGCAGAATAATATTGTGAACTTAATCACACATTTACGCGCTCTCGTACTCATATCTAACCGCTTACCCCTTCCAGTAACCGCTTAACCCCCTATACAACCACTCACCCATTTACCCAACTTTACGCGCGCGCTGTTCTGGCAAGATCGAAGGCAGCCTAGCTAATCAATACCTCCATCAACCCTTACTTAAAACCAGACGGCTTCGGCCAATTATTCATCTAATTAACGCCAGGTTTTACTATGGATACCAAAAAACTATTCAAGCACATACCCTGGGTGATTCTCGGAATCATCGGGGCATTTTGCCTCTCAGTCGTCGCGTTGCGCCGCGGTGAGCACGTCAGTGCCCTGTGGATCGTCGTCGCCTCGGTTTCTGTGTACCTCGTCGCCTACCGGTATTACAGCCTGTACATCGCGCAGAAGGTGATGAAGCTTGACCCAACGCGCTCGACGCCGGCGGTCATTAATAACGATGGCCTGAACTATGTGCCGACCAACCGCTACGTGCTGTTTGGCCACCACTTTGCCGCCATTGCCGGCGCCGGCCCGCTGGTTGGCCCGGTGCTGGCCGCGCAGATGGGCTATCTGCCGGGCACCCTGTGGCTGCTGGCCGGCGTGGTGCTGGCGGGCGCGGTACAGGACTTCATGGTGCTGTTTATCTCCTCACGGCGTAACGGCGCCTCGCTGGGCGAGATGATCAAGCAGGAAATGGGGCCGGTTCCGGGCTCTATCGCGCTGTTCGGCTGCTTCCTGATTATGATCATCATCCTCGCGGTGCTGGCGCTCATCGTGGTGAAAGCGCTGGCGGAAAGCCCGTGGGGCGTCTTTACCGTCTGCTCGACGGTGCCTATTGCCCTGTTTATGGGGATCTACATGCGCTTCCTGCGCCCTGGCCGCGTGGGTGAAGTGTCGGTTATCGGTATCGTGCTGCTGGTGGCGTCCATCTGGTTTGGCGGCATCATTGCCCACGACCCATACTGGGGCCCGGCGCTGACCTTTAAAGACACCACCATCACCTTTACCCTGATTGGCTACGCGTTTATCTCCGCGCTGCTGCCGGTATGGCTGATTCTGGCGCCGCGGGACTATCTGGCCACCTTCCTGAAAATCGGCGTGATCGTCGGCCTGGCGCTGGGGATCGTTATCCTCAACCCGGACCTGAAAATGCCGGCGGTGACCCAGTACATTGATGGTACCGGCCCGCTGTGGAAAGGCGCGCTGTTCCCGTTCCTGTTTATCACCATCGCCTGCGGCGCGGTCTCCGGCTTCCACGCGCTGATCGCCTCCGGCACCACGCCGAAGCTGCTGGCCAACGAAACCGATGCCCGCTTTATCGGCTACGGCGCGATGCTAATGGAGTCTTTCGTGGCCATCATGGCGCTGGTCGCCGCCTCGATTATCGAACCGGGTCTCTACTTCGCGATGAACACCCCGCCGGCGGGCCTTGGCATCGTCATGCCAAACCTGCATGAAATGGGCGTTGAAAACGCGGCGATGATAGCTGCGCAGTTGAAAGAAGTCACCGTCCACGCGGCGGCGACCGTCAGCTCCTGGGGCTTCGTGATCTCCCCTGAGCAGATCCTGCAGACGGCGAAAGATATCGGCGAACCTTCGGTACTGAACCGCGCCGGCGGCGCGCCGACGCTGGCCGTTGGTATCGCCCATGTGTTCCATAAAATCATCCCGATGGCGGATATGGGCTTCTGGTACCACTTTGGTATCCTGTTTGAAGCGCTGTTTATCCTCACCGCGCTGGATGCCGGTACCCGCGCAGGCCGCTTTATGCTGCAGGATCTGCTGGGTAACTTCGTGCCGTTCCTGAAAAAAACCGACTCGCTGGTCGCCGGGATTATCGGTACCGCGGGCTGCGTCGGCCTGTGGGGCTACCTACTGTATCAGGGCGTGGTCGACCCGCTGGGCGGCGTGAAGAGCCTGTGGCCGCTGTTCGGTATCTCTAACCAGATGCTGGCCGCCGTGGCGCTGGTGCTTGGCACCGTGGTGCTGGTCAAGATGCAGCGCACCAAATATATCTGGGTCACCGTTATCCCGGCAGCATGGCTGCTACTGTGCACCACCTGGGCGCTGGGTCTGAAGCTGTTCAGCACCAACCCGCAGATGGAAGGCTTCTTCTTTATGGCTCAGCAGTATAAAGAGAAGATTGCCGCCGGCGGCGAGCTGACCGCGCAGCAGATTGCCAACATGAATCATATCGTGGTCAACAACTACACCAACGCCGGGCTGAGTATCCTGTTCCTGGTGGTGGTGTACAGCATCATCTTCTACGGCATCAAAACCTGGCTCAACGTGCGCAACAATAAGGTGCGTACCGACAAAGAGACCCCGTACGTGCCGGTACCGGAAGGCGGCGTGAAGACCTCGTCACATCATTAACCCTGATGCCGGATAGCGCTACGTTTATCCGGCCTACCAAAAGCGCATTAACGTAGGCCGGATAAGGCGCGAGTCGCCATCCGGCTTTATTCGTTATCTGGAACTTACAATGTTTGGTAACTTAGGTCAGGCCAAAAAATATCTCGGTCAGGCGGCAAAAATGCTGATTGGCATTCCGGATTACGACAACTACGTCACGCATATGCAAACCAACCATCCGGATCAGCCCTACATGACTTATGAAGAATTCTTCCGCGAACGCCAGCAGGCCCGCTACGGCGGAGACGGCAAAGGCGGCGTACGCTGCTGTTAATGGAGGCAATAATGGCACCGATTGCAGTCACCCTACTCACCGGTTTTCTCGGCGCAGGAAAAACCACCCTCCTGCGCCATATCCTGAATGAGCAGCACGGTTTCAAAATCGCCGTGATTGAAAATGAATTTGGCGAAGTCTCCGTTGACGATCAGCTGATCGGCGACCGCGCCACGCAGATCAAAACCCTGACCAACGGCTGTATTTGCTGTACGCGCTCCAACGAACTGGAAGACGCCCTGCTCGATCTCCTCTACAGTCGCGATCGCGGCGAAATCGAGTTTGACCGGCTGGTGATTGAGTGCACCGGCATGGCCGACCCGGGGCCGATTATCCAGACCTTTTTCTCCCATGAGGTGCTCTGCGAGCGCTATCTGCTGGACGGCGTGATCGCCCTGGTGGATGCCGTCCATGCCGACCAGCAGATGGATCAGTTCACCATCGCCCAGTCGCAGGTCGGCTATGCGGACCGCATTTTGCTAACCAAAACCGACGTTGCCGGCGACACCGAGAAGCTGCGCGAACGGCTGGCGCGCATCAATGCGCGGGCGCCGGTATATACCGTCATTCACGGCGATATCGATCTAAGCCAGCTGTTTAACACCAGCGGCTTTATGCTGGAAGAAAAGGTTGTCAGCGCCACACCGCGTTTTCATTTTGTTGCAGAAAAGCAGAACGACGTCTCGTCGATTGTGGTCGAGCTCGGCTATCCGGTGGATATCAGTGAAGTTTCACGGGTAATGGAAAACCTGTTGCTCTCCTTCGCCGAGCAACTGATGCGCTATAAAGGCATGCTGTGGATCGACGGCGAGCCAAATCGCCTGCTGTTTCAGGGCGTGCAGCGCCTCTACAGCGCCGACTGGGATCGCCCGTGGGGCGATGAAACGCCGCACAGCACGCTGGTATTTATCGGCATTCAGCTGCCGGAAGAGGAAATTCGCGCCGCATTTGCCGGGTTACGACGCTAACCTGCCCGCCTGCGCCCCAAGGCGCAGGCACCATCCTCTCTCTGACACCTCATCAAAAACAGGGACCAAACGTCGGCAGCGCGTCGAAAAATGTAAAGCAACGTTTTAATAAGTAACAGCAGAAACACTTTTGGAAATAATAAGAAACTAAATGAATAGGATCCTTAATAATTAATGCCCGCCCTGTTCAGTTTCTGTTTAGCCCACCCATTAAACCGCGGCTAAACAGACCAAATTTGATGATTGACCTCGCCGTAACCCAACGTCATTACAACATTTTCAAAACACCTCCCTGACAAACCCAGCATAAAAAATTGACGTAAGTCACATTTGCAGAGGTAAACATCGATTGTTAAGGTGCGCTCAGACAAATTTAATGACGAGGAGCAAACCATGAAAAAGCTTAACATCCTGATTGTTGCTGCCCTGACCGCGGTCTCTGGTTCCGCCATGGCGATGGGATTTACCGTTGAACAAGGTAAAAACTTCACCAATCTGAATATGGAAATGGGTAAATCCTCTTCTGGCCTGTACGCCGAAAGCCACTGGCTGAAGAATACCGATGATGGTAGCCAGACCGGCGGCGTTGGCGCGGGTTACAATCTGGAAGTAGGTCCGGTTATGCTCAACGCTGGCGCGAAAGCTATCTACCTCGGGCCGAAAAAAGGCGATAACGGCGTCGCGTTTCCGGTCGGCGGCGGGGTGAACGTGGCCCTGACCGACAGCATCCACGTGTTTGGCGAAGGGTATGTCGCGCCGGACGGCCTGAACAACAGCGTAAAAAACTATGTCGAAGCGAACGGCGGCGTGAGCTGGTCTCCGATTGGTCCAGTGACGTTGAAAGTGGGTTACCGCCATGTGAGCGTTGACGGTAAAGAGGGTCGCCCGAACCACACCCTGATTGATGGCGCCTATGTGGGCGGCGGGGTCACCTTCTGATTATGGTCAACGCCCCGCGATAAAGTTAAGGTGCGCTGAGCATTAGCCATAAAAAAACCTGCCGAATGGCAGGTTTTTTTATGGCCGGGTCATAGGCTTAGTGGCGCACCACCACCAGCTTCTGGTTCACAAACTCTTTGATGCCGAGATCGGAGAGCTCCCGTCCGTAACCGGAACGCTTCACGCCGCCAAACGGCAGCTCCGGCGCGGTATCGGTAAGCCAGTTGATATAAACCATCCCGGTTTCAATGGCGGAGGCCATCCGTTTGGCGCGTTCGATATCCTGACTGAAGACCGCGCCGCCCAGACCATAGTGGGAATCATTGGCCAGCTGGATTGCCTCCTCGTCATTTTTCACCACGTAGATCTGCGCCACCGGGCCAAAGAACTCTTCGAAGTACGCCGGGTTGTCACGGGTGATACCGGTCAAAATGGTGGGTTCAAAGAAATTGCCTTCTCGTGCCACCGCTTTGCCGCCCAGATGCAGCGTAGCGCCATTTTTCACCGCCTCGTCCACCTGTTTGCTTAGGGTGTCCAGCGCATCTTTGGAAGAGAGCGGCCCCAGCGTGGTGCTTTCATCCAGCGGATCGCCGATTTTCACCTGGCGAAACGCCTCACTAAATTTCGCCAGAAACGACTCAGCGATATTTTCGTGCAGGATAAAACGCTTGGCAGCGGTACATACCTGGCCGGCGTTATTCAGCCGCGCCTGGACGCCGATTTTCACCGCGCATTCCAGGTCGGCATCGTCCAGCACCACAAACACATCGTTGCCGCCCAGTTCCAGCGTCGATTTCTTAATATGCTTAGCCGCCTGCGCCGCCACCACGCTGCCGGCTTTCTCCGACCCGGTGAGCGCCGCGCCCTGCACGCGATCGTCGGCGATAATCTTCGCCACCTGCTCCTGGGAGATAAACAGGTTGGTCCACGCCCCTTCCGGTGCGCCGGCCTCGCGCACCAGATGGGCAAAGGTCTCCGCGCAGTGCGGCACAATGCTGGCGTGTTTGGCGATAACCGGGTTGCCGGCCGCCAGGTTTGGCGCCAGGACGCGCATCAGCTGGTAATAGGGGAAGTTCCACGGCTCCACCGCCATTAAGACGCCGATGGGATGATGCTCAACCCAGGCGTCGCCGAGTTCGGAGGGATATTTCACCGGCGCCAGCAACGATTTGGCGTTATCGGCATAATAGCGGGCGATCTGCGCGCAAAGTTTCACTTCGCCGCGGCTCTGCTTAATGAGTTTCCCCATCTCCTGGCTGGCGATTTTTGCCAGTTCCTCCGCCCGGCTGTCGATCAGATCAGCCAGCTTATGCAGTACCGCCAGCCGCGGTTCAATATCGCCTTTTGCCCAGGCAGAATGGTAGAGCGCATCCGCCTGCTGCAGCGCCGCCTCCACGTCCGCGTCGCTGTGCGCCGGGTACGTTTTAATAAGCTGATTGTTCGCAGGATTCACCGTCTGATAGGCCATTTCGCATGTCTCCTTGTTATCGCTATTAAGGCAGTCAAAAATGCCGCCAAGGATATTAAGGGTAGTCGAGATGGCTGGCGATGCGGGTAAAGTTAGGTATATCCGGAATATTCCATAAAGAGGCTAACCGGGGCTACCCTCAGGCCGCCCCGGCGTTATCAATGTTCCAGCGTGGCGATCTCGTCGGCGGCCAGGCCAGTGATTTTCACTACCGTCTCGCAGGCAATACCGTCGTCCAGCATCCTCTGTGCAATGCGCAGCGCCTCGGCATGCTGTCCTTCTTGTCTGCCTTGTTGCCATCCTTCTTGCCGGCCTTCCCGTTTGCCTTTTCTGCGGCCCACTTCCTGTAATCTTTCGGCGATGGTCATCAATCTCTCCCTGTGCTGAGGAACCCGTTGCGCCACTTCGTGGATAAACCGGCCAAAGCGGCGCGCGTTGCCAGTCTGCAGCAGATAATTAAACAGCGTTTTTAGCTGTCTGTCATTAGCGTCCCCGCTAAGTAAAATCGTCGTCAGTTGCCCAACGATGTTCATTAAATCGCGCTGGCGAATATGCTTCTGTATCAGCTCAAGTAACGCCACGCGCCGATGGCGAACGATCTCATCGTCGGGGATCACCGTGATATCCACCAGCGGAAAGGGCGAGATATAAAGCTCCCTCGCCAGTTGCGGATCGGTAAAGCAGTCCAGCCAGTTGAGCGACCACGGGTATGGCGTGGTCGCCCCGTGGTAGAAGAGCATCGGCACCACCAGCGGCAGTCTGGTATGACCACTATCAAGATGGCGCTGCATCGCGGCGATGGCGTAGCGCATCAGGCGGAAGGCCATCTGCGCATCCGGCGAGCTCTGATGTTCGATAACCACATAAATGTAGCCCTCGCCAGACGCGGTTTTGAGTGACCACAGCACATCGGAGTACCAGGCCCGCAGGCTCTCCTCGATAAAGCTTGCCGATTCCAGCTGTAAGGTATCGAGGTCGCAGCGCTGACGCAGCGCAGGCGGTAAATGGATCGCCAGGAAATCACGCGCGGTGTCGGCCTGAGTGAGAAACTGTTTAAACACCGCATCATGCGGCGTCGAGGTGGTACCCTTTGCCATCGGCTCATCCCTGCCTGCTTATCCTGCAGGGACTCTACGCGCTCGGAATGTTTCTGACACCCGGGCAATACAACCTTTACGCACCGCCACGAAAATAGATTTCCCCGGACTGCAAGCGCGACATCCTTTTTCGAGGCGGTACGCAAATCCAGGCGGGCGACAGCCTCCGCGCAGCATGCTATAAACGACCTCTCCCTCCTCAGCAAAGGTCGATGCGGTGAACCATACCCGAGATATCCCCCAAACCTTCTGGCGAGACGATCGTCTACCGTGGCTGGAGCTGCGCAGCACCTGGCGCAGCCGCCAGGCCTACAAACGCCACAGCCACCCGCAGCTCTCGGTGGGGGCGATTATCGAGGGGGAAACGCGCTGCCTGTGCAATGGTGAGGAATATCTCCTGCAGCCCGGGGATCTGATCGTGATCCCCCCGCACGCGCCGCATAGCTGTAATCCGCTGCATGACAGGCCGCGCAGCTATCATATGCTGTACCTGGAGGCGGCATGGTGCCACGCGCAGCGCCCGGATATTCCCCCTGGCGCCAGTATCGCCTCGCCGCAGCCACTGTTGCGCGACAGCCCTCTCTTTGCCTGTTTCCAGCAGGTTGTCGCCCTGATGAGCCGCGGGAGCCTTGAACAACTGCCCGCCCGGCTGGCGCAACTCCTGCACGCGCTGCCGCTGTGCGCCGCCGCGCCGCAGGCGCCACATCACGCCAGCGCCCTGCTGTTTCAGCGCCTGGCGACAGATCTGCCAGCGCCGCCGTCGCTGGATAAGCTGGCCTACGACAGCGCGCTTCGTAAAGAGACCGTTATCCGCGCCGTGAAACAGGATACCGGCCTGACACCCGCCAGTTTGATCAACATGGCGCGCATCGAATATGCGAAAACGCGTTTACGCGCCGGGGACCCTATTGCCGATGTCGGCTATCAGGCTGGCTTTGCCGATCAGAGCCATTTCCATAAAACCTTTGTCAGCTATACCGCCGCCACGCCGCGGCAATATGCGCACAGCAGATCAATATCCGACAATAAGTAATACGGCACTTCGCTTAGGGTGGCCTCAGTACCATTATCGAGGCCACTATGCATACCTTATCGACGCTCTTTCCCGCCGCCTTCCCGGCGCTAGCCCTGTCTCACTTTGTCGCTCTGCTCAGCCCGGGCCCTGATTTTTTTCTGCTGGTCGGCTACGCCGTGCGCTACCGGATCCGCGGCAGCATCGGATTATGTCTCGGCATCGCCGCCGGCAATGCGCTGTATATTGTTCTCGCCATCGTCGGCTGGGGGCTTCTGCGCCAGGCGCCGCTGCTGTTTTTGCTCATTGAGCTGTTGGGGGCGGGCTATTTACTGTGGGTTGGCAGCCTGCTGATACGCAGCCGTCCCGCGACGCTGGCGGTGGAGAGCATTCGCGCATCGCGTCCGGGGTTCGGCAGGCAGCTGCTGCTCGGGCTGGGGTCATCGCTGCTCAACCCCAAAAACGCTCTGTTTTATCTGGCGCTGATGACTTCCCTGCTCGGGCCGGCGGTCACCCTGCTGCAGCAAACGGTGAGCGGGTTGTGGATGGTCAGCGTGGTGTTCTTCTGGGATTTACTGCTGGTGAGTGCGATTGCGCTGCCGCAGGTACAGCGCCGCCTGGGCGCCATCGTCTGGCGAGTCGAGCGGGCGGCAGGGGCGGTCCTGATGATCTTCGGTCTGTGGATTATCTGGCGATTTTTGCACGACCTCGCCGTCAGGTTATATGCTTAAGTTTATGGAAAAACTCGCTGAACTCAAACGCGCCAAACTGCTGGCGCTGTCGCTGCTGCTGATCGCCGCCGCGCTATTTATCACCACCCTGCTGCTGCCGCCGACGCCGTGGGTCAGCGCGCTAAAGGCCATTTCCGAAGCGGCGATGGTCGGGGCGCTGGCCGACTGGTTTGCGGTGGTCGCGTTGTTTCGTCGTATTCCGCTGCCCTTTGTCGCACGACATACCGCGATTATCCCGCGTAACAAAGACCGCATCGCCGATAATCTTGGCCGCTTTGTCGAGGAGAAGTTCCTCGATACCCCGTCGCTGGTCGCGTTGATCCGCCGCTATGAGCCAGCCCTGATGCTCGGCAACTGGTTCAGCCAGCCGGAGAATGCCCGGCGGGTCGGCCAGCATCTGCTGCAGGTGATGAGCGGTTTTCTTGAACTGACCGACGACGCACGCATTCAGCGCCTGCTGCGCCGCGCGGTACATAAGGCGATCGATAAAGTCGACCTGACGCAGACCAGCGCCATGATGCTGGAGGGAATGACCCGCGACAATCGCCACCAGAAGCTGCTGGATTCGCTGATAAGCCAGCTTATCGCCCTGCTGCAGCGGGACAACTCCCGCGCCTTTATCGCCCGCGGCATCGTGCGCTGGCTGGAGACCGAGCACCCGCTGAAGGCCAAACTGTTACCCACCGAGTGGCTCGGCGAGCACAGCGCCGAGATGGTCACCGATGCGGTGAATACCCTGCTGGACGAGGTGAGCCATGACCGTACCCACCAGATCCGCCAGGCCTTCGACCACGCGGTGCAGAAGCTTATCGACAACCTGAAATCCGACCCGCTCATGGCGCAGAAGGCCGAGAACATCAAAGCATATCTGAAAAATGATGAGACCTTTAACCGCTATCTCGGTGAAGTGTGGGGCGACCTGCGCAGCTGGGTAAAAAACGATATCAGCAGCGATGACTCACGTATTAAGCAGCGCATCGCCGAGGCTGGCCAGTGGTTCGGTGAAACCTTACTCCGCGACGACGCCCTGCGCGAATCGCTTAACGAACACCTGGAACAGGCGGCGCACCGGGTGGCGCCGGAGTTCGCCGCCTTCCTCACCCGCCATATCAGCGACACGGTGAAGAGCTGGGACGCCCGCGATATGTCGCGGCAGATCGAGCTCAATATCGGTAAAGATCTGCAGTTTATCCGCATCAACGGCACCCTGGTGGGGGGGACCATCGGCCTGATGTTGTGGCTGTTCTCGCAGATCCCCTCGCTGCTGCATCTGCATATTGGTTAGCAATGATACTATCCGAACAATAGCGCTGATAAATATTCCACAGGGAGGGAGAAATGATGCACCGGATTTCCCACTGGCTGACCCGCCACGCCGCCGCGCTGTTCTTCCCGGCGGCGCTCATTCTGTATGATTTTTCAGCCTATCTTACTACCGACCTGATCCAGCCGGGGATCCTCCACGTGGTGCGGGATTTCAATGCCGATGTGGCGCTGGCTCCTGCCTCGGTGAGCCTGTATATGGCCGGCGGCATGGCGCTGCAATGGCTGTTGGGGCCGCTCTCTGACCGGATCGGACGGCGTCCGGTACTGCTCACCGGCGCGTTGATTTTCACCCTCGCGTGCCTGGCGACGCTGTTCACCACCTCCATGACCCAGTTCCTGATTGCCCGCTTCGTGCAGGGCACCAGCATCTGCTTTATCGCCACCGTCGGCTACGTCACCGTACAGGAGGCCTTTGAGGAAAAAAGATCGATCAGGCTGATGGCGGTGATCACCTCCGTCGTGCTGGTGGCGCCGATCGTCGGCCCGCTCTCCGGCGCGGCGCTGATGCATTTCATCCACTGGAAAGCGCTGTTCGGCATCATCGCCGCCATGGGGCTGGTGGCCTGGCTCGGCCTGCTGTTGACCATGCCGGAGACGGTGCGCCGCGGCGATGTGCCATTCAGCCTGCCCGGCGTGCTGCGCGATTTCCGCGCCGTCTTTCGTAACCGCATCTTTTTACTCGGCGCCGCCACGCTGTCGCTGAGCTATATTCCGCTGATGAGCTGGGTGGCGGTATCGCCAGTGATTTTAATGGACGCCGGCGGGCTGACCACCAGCGAGTTCGCCTGGAGCCAGGTACCAGTCTTTAGCGCCGTCATCATCGCTAATCTGTCGGTGGCGCGCTGGGTAAAAGATCCCACCCGCCCGCGCTTTGTGCTCAGCGCGGTCCCCATACAGATGCTCGGCCTGGCCATCCTGATCGTTGGGAATCTGATATGGCCGCACGTCTGGCTGTGGTCAGTGCTCGGCACCTGCTTCTACGCCTTCGGCATCGGGCTGATTTTCCCGACGCTGTTTCGCTTTACCCTCTTTTCCAACGACCTGCCGAAAGGCACGGTCTCCGCCTCGCTGAATATCGTGATCCTCAGCGTCAGCGCGTTATCGATTGAAGGCGCGCGCTGGCTGTGGTTCCATGGCGGCAGACTCCCCTTCCACCTGTTGGCGGTGGCCGCCGGGATCGTCGCCGCCTGCTGCCTGGCCGGACTGTTACGCCATCAGCGCCAGTGTGGGCAAGCGGTGATCGAAGCCCGGCAGTCGTGAGCCCTTTTACGGAGAAAGCTCCATCATGAACGACATTGAACTCAGCCCGGCACAGCGCGACCTGCTGCGCGATAAGCTCAGCAAGTACTGCGAAGAGACCTTCAACCTCGAGCTGGAGCAGTTTGACGCCGAGTTTTTTGTCGACTTTATCGCCAAAGAGCTGGGGCCGCTGTTTTACAACGCCGGTATCGAAGAGGCCATCCGCACCCATCTGGCGTGGAGCGAGCGGATCCAGGAAGAGATGGATTTGAAGAAGGTCTATTAACGCCGCGCGCAGACGCAGGAGATCAATAAAAGCTCACAAACAACAGGGCTATAATGGCGACTCTTTCAGCATCTCCCGTGTACGGGGAAGGAAAATCATGTCGCTTATCACCGATCTACCCGCCATTTTTGACCAGTTCTCAGAAGCTCGCCAGAAGGGCTTTCTCACCGTCATGGATCTTAAAGAGCAGAACGTGCCGTTGGTGGGCACCTACTGCACCTTTATGCCTCAGGAGATCGCCATGGCGGCGGGCGCCATTGTCGTTTCACTGTGCTCCACCTCCGATGAAACCATCGAGGAAGCGGAAAAAGATCTGCCGCGCAACCTCTGCCCGCTGATCAAAAGCAGCTATGGCTTCGGCAAAACCGATAAATGCCCCTACTTCTATTTCTCTGACCTGGTGGTCGGGGAAACCACCTGCGACGGTAAAAAGAAGATGTACGAGTACATGGCCGAGTTCAAGGCGGTCCACGTCATGCAGTTGCCGAACAGCGCCAGCGACGCGGCTTCCCGCGCGCTGTGGAAAGCGGAGATCCTGCGCCTGCAGCAGGTGATTGAGGCCCGGTTTGGCACGCCGATTAGCGAGGCGGCGCTGCGCGAAGCCATCGTGTTGAAAAATCGCGAGCGCCGGGCGCTGGCCCACTTTTATCGTCTCGGGCAACTCAATCCGCCGGCGCTCAGCGGCGGCGACATCCTGAAAGTGGTGTATGGCGCTACCTTCCGTTTCGACAAAACCGCCCTGATTGATGAACTGCATGCCATGGCGGACCGCATCCATCAGGAGTGGCGGCAGGGTAAACGGCTGGAACCTCGTCCGCGGATCCTGATCACCGGCTGCCCGATCGGCGGCGCGGCGGAAAAAGTGGTCCGCGCCATCGAGGAAAACGGCGGCTGGGTGGTCGGCTATGAAAACTGCACCGGCGCGAAAGCCACCGAGCGCTGCGTGGCGGAAGAGGGCGACGTCTACGACGCCTTAACCGATAAATATCTCGCCATCGGCTGCTCCTGTATCTCCCCCAACGACCAGCGTCTGCAGCTGCTGAGCCAGATGGTGGAGGAGTATCAGGCCGACGGGGTGATCGACGTCATTTTGCAGGCCTGCCATACCTATGCCGTGGAATCGCTGGCGATTAAACGCCATCTGCGCAAGCAGCACGACCTTCCTTATATGGCGATAGAAACCGACTATTCGACGGCGGACCTCGGCCAGCTCAGCACCCGCGTCGCCGCCTTTATCGAAATGTTGTAAGGAGCTCGCGTGAACTATACGGTTGGCATTGATTCCGGCTCCACCGCCACAAAAGGCATCCTGCTGGCGGACGGCGTCATTGTACGCCGCTTCCTCTGCCCCACTCCCTTTCGCCCCGCCGACGCCATCCATAAGGCCTGGGAAACGCTACGCGCTGGCCTCACGGAGACGCCTTTTTTAACCCTCACCGGCTATGGTCGCCAGCTGGTGGATTTTGCCGATAAGCAGGTGACGGAGATCTCTTGTCACGGCCTCGGCGCTCGCCTGCTGGCGCCGGACACCCGCACGGTGATTGACATCGGCGGCCAGGACAGCAAAGTCATCCAGCTGGACGCCGAGGGCAATCTCAGCGACTTCCTGATGAATGATAAATGCGCCGCCGGCACCGGCCGCTTTCTGGACGTCATTTCACGGACGCTTGGCGCCAGCGTCGAACAACTCGACAGCATCACTGCAGACGTCGAGCCGCATGCGATTACCAGCATGTGCACGGTGTTTGCCGAATCGGAGGTCATTAGCCTGCGGTCGGCCGGCGTCGCGCCGGAGGCGATTCTGGCCGGGGTGATTAACGCCATGGCCCGGCGCAGCGCGAACTTTATTGGCCGCTTATCGGCGCAG
Source organism: Klebsiella sp. PK18 (assembly GCF_057784655.1). Taxonomy (NCBI): domain Bacteria; kingdom Pseudomonadati; phylum Pseudomonadota; class Gammaproteobacteria; order Enterobacterales; family Enterobacteriaceae; genus Klebsiella; species Klebsiella sp. PK18. The sequence goes on from NZ_CM173493.1 coordinate 4,911,276, forward strand.
GGGCCACTGCTGTTTACCGGCGGCGTCAGCCACTGCGCCACCTTTGCCCGGATGCTGGAAAGCCATGTCGGCATGGCGGTGACAACCCATCCCGACGCCCAGTTTGCCGGGGCGATCGGCGCGGCGCTGATCGGCCAGCGCCAGCGGAGGCGCGGATGACAACCTTCCTGTTTTTATTTCATTCCACGGTGGGGGTGGTGCGGATGCGCAAAGCCCTGCAGGCGGCGGGAATGACCTTCGAGGTGAAGGATATTCCGCGCCAGCTGCGCAGCGGCTGCGGGCTGTGCATTTACCTGAGCTGCATGCCTGGCGATGAGCAACGATGGGTTATACCCGGCGAAACGGCAGCCCTGTTTCGCGTCGCCGGAACTGACTATCACCTGTTGGCGAACTTTCCGCGACCGGCGTGAGTTTACCATCCGATGCGATCTTGCCGTTATTCCCCGGCTGCCTATGCGCACCGCGGTAGCCCGGATGAGGCGTTAGCCGACATCCGGGACGCTTCCCCGGTAGCGCTTACGCTTACCGGGGCTACCGACAAAATGCCCAACCGTAGCCCGGGTAAGGCGTAAGCCGCTACCCGGGGGCTGGCAGCTTAGCCTCAGCCCAACAGCTGGCGAACGCAGGATTTGAATACCCGCACGCCATCCGCCAGCGCGGTGCGATCGAAATGCATTTCCGGATGATGCAGGCCCGGCAGCAGGTTGCAGCCCAGTCCCCAGAAGCCACCTTTCACCGCCGGGCGCAGACGCAAATAGTGGAAAAAATCTTCGCTGCCCGGCGTACTCTTCGCGGCCGTTAAGCCCGCCTCGCCAAAGGTTTCGCATATTGCCTGGCTTATGATAGCCGTGGCTTCTGCGTCGATAATCGCCGCCGGCATCTCTTTGACTACCCGGATGTCGACGCTGGCGCCATATGCTGCTGCGCTACTCTCGATAGCCCTGACCACGCGTTCTTTTAGTGTCGCCATGCCGTCATTTTCCTCGCAGCGCAGATCCCAACAGACGTGCGCTTTCGCCGGCACCGAATTGGTGACGCCCGCATCGCAAAGAAAGCGCGTCGCTTTCGCGCTCCAGGTGAGCGACGGCGCCAGATGGATACCGTTCACCGCCTGTACTGCATGCGAGGCGGCATCCAGCGCGTTAATGCCCAGATGCGGACGAGCGGCGTGAGCGGCTTTGCCGTGAAAATCCACCATCACCGTCGCCGAAGCGGAATAGTACATTGCCGGTACCGCCTGGCCCATCGGACACTCTTCCAGCGGCCGGAGATGGAAGCCGAACAGCATCTCTACGTCATCCAGTACCCCGGCCTCCGTTAAAGCGATCGCGCCCGTCCCCAGCTCTTCAGCAGGCTGAAAAAGCACTTTTAACTTCCCACGCTTTACCAGCCCCTCGGCGAGGATCTCTTCGGCGGCGGTTAATACCACCGAAGAGTGGCCATCATGACCGCAGGTATGACGGGCCTCTAAGCGGCCATCGATAATATGGCCCAGCGCATCCATATCTGCCCGGAGCGCCACCACTGGCCCCGGTTCCCCGCTATCGATTTCGGCGACAATCCCGGTAGTCCCGCCAACGTTGCGGTGAACCCGGAACCCTGCCGCCGCCAGGGCGTCGCCGATGTAAGCCGAGGTTTTGTACTCCTCAAAGCCCAGCTCAGGTATTTGGTGCAGATAATTGAAATGCTCTAACGTTCGCGACACAACTGACTCCTTGCCTTTCATTATGCCATCACGCGCATGACCAGCATGGCGATGACGGCGTTGATAATGCTCACCGCCATCAGCAGCGGCCAGTATTTTTTCGGTACATCCGCCACCCCAAGCAGCCGCCCCATATACTGTAGTTGCGAACCCATCAGGAAGATGGCCGGGATCAGGATGGTGACGTCCGCCACGTTGAGGGTGCCTTTACTCAACAGGCTCACCGCCACTCCCGTCCCCGCCGAGGCGGAAAGCCAGGAGGTGAGCAGCACGGTAATCGCTTCGCCCGGTAAGCCAAACAGGCCCATCAGCGGCGCGCAGACCTGGCCTATCAACTGCATCACCCCGAGCAAATTAAGCATTTCGGCGATCACATATGCCATTAATACATTCGGCATCAGATTGTTGATGGCGATATTAAATCCTTTACGTGCACCGATAACAAAAATATCAAACGGATTACTGGCCACTTTTGCCGAATTACTCATTATCAAAATCCCCTTTATAGGCCGTATTCAAAACCAGACGGGTGATTGCCGCGCCAACGAATTTCAGCACAAACATTAACAGCAGCGGAATAATAATAGGGATGGTTAACGACGCGAAAAGCGCTGAGCCAATGGAGAAATAGTTATTGATCAGACCGGCGCCGGAATATTGCCATGCCCCCATAATCACCACATCTTTCCGACTAATTTTTTTGCTGTCATACAGCTCTTTGGTCAACGCGGCCCCGGCATCGGTGCTTTGGAGGTCGGTAATTAACGCCAGACCGGTATAACCCGGGATCCCCAGTAACGGGCGTAACAACGGCGTCAGCAGCTTATGCGCTGCACGTATCGCGCCATAATGGGTAAAGATTTCCAGCAACCCCAGCGCCAGCATCACCGTAGGGACCAGCGACAGCGCAAACAAGAAACCGGCCTTGGCGCTGATGCCGCCGCTGCCGATAAAAGTGTTAGTTTCCGGGGTCTTCATCGTACCAAATGCGCCGCCGAGGGTGGTAAAGTCGAAAGCCCCCAGCCAGGCCATCCCTTCCACTTTAAACAGCAGCCCGGAGAAGACTAATAACACCACCACCAGCGAGATCCATGCCCCAGGTCCTACCCGCCACTCATTTGTCGCGTCGTCGGAGGAACGTTCCAACGTTTTATTTTCACTCATACCCTGTCCTCACATTATGAAATATCTTATTGGTCTTTTGCCATTTGGACGCTTTTCAATGTATTGGTTTTGGCATTGATTATTTTGACGTAAAACACCCATCAATAAATAAGGTGCCTCTCTTTTCCCGAAAAGCCGGCAACAGGCATATACCTCACTTATTTATCTTTTTACTGGCATATCGATATCTTATTATTGGCAACCACCGGTGGTACTGGTTTATTGCCATGGCAGTTAATCCGTTCCGTGACTCCCCTTGTCTGTTATGTACCTGAATCACGATTATCTATAACTAGCCGGGATGATAAATGTCTGGTAAAGGATGTTATTGTTGACCTGAAGTCAACAAAGGAGGGAGACAGGATGTTACACGAACGTCCCATGAGCTATCTGTACGAAGTGGGGATCCAGGGGGGCATTCGGCGGGCCGCTGATATTCTGGGGATTAATCCGTCGGTTATCAGTCGCCAGATAGCGCAGCTGGAGCGAACGCTGGAACTCCCTCTGCTGGAGCGACAGGGGCGCAATGTGGCGCTCACTGAAGCCGGACGTTTGCTGGCCGAGGATTACCACGAAAGCCGCCAGCGGCGGGAAAAGCTGGAGAGTCATCTAAAGGATTTACGCCATATGCGTGGCGGCACCATCTCTGTGAGAATTGGCGGGGGGTTGGTGACGACCTTTATCGAGTCGGTGATGAGCACGTTTTCGCAGTCGTGGCCGAACGTATTCGTTGATATTAGCGTCGGCAATATGCAGGAGATGCTCAACGATATCGCCAGCGGTGAAGCGGATATGGCGGTCGCCTTCGGCCCCATCGGCAATCCGGAGCTTAAACGCCACAGCTTCCAGTGGGGGCCCATCTGCGCGGTGGTCTCTCCGCAGCATCCCATCGCGCGACAGTCAATGGTGACCATCGATGAGCTAACGCAATATCGCCTGATCGCCCTGACAGAAAGCTTTGGCCTACAGCGCCATATGAACGCCATGTTTAAAACCGCCGGGCGGCAGTTTCATCCGGCCTATCGCTGCAACCTCTTTTCCACCGCCATGAGCCTGAGCCAGGCCGGTCTGGGGATCTCTTTCATGACCGAATTCGCCGCCCGGGAAGCAATCGCTCACGGCATACTAAAGGCGGTCCCCATCGACCATCCGATCGCCAGCAGCGCCCAATGCCACTTATTACGCAACTCGAACCGCCGCTTTCCCCCCGCCGCGCACCATATGTGGCGCTTACTCCATAACGCCTTTCGCGATGCGCAGCGGGCGATGACGGTGTGACCCTATTCGCTCACCACAAAGCGCGTCGCCGCAAAGCAGTTCAGAAGACGGTGCATGAGAAAGACCAGAGTCAGCGTCACCACCAGCGAGACCGTCACCGAGGTGATGCGGTACAGGTCGCTGAATACCAGATCCTGATAGGGATGCAGATTCTGGCCGAACATAATGCCGATGGTGGTGATGCTGGCGAAGCCCACCCCGGCGCCCACTTTCTCCATCACGTGCAGGCGGGCGCTGAAGGCCAGCCCGAGACCAATCAGCGGCATCATCAGGATCATGTGGTTGCTGAAATCATAGATGATCAGTTGCACCACCAGAATATAGAGACAGGCCAGCACCACCCCGACGACGCGCCAGATCGAGCTGATCACCGCCCCACGATAGTGCATCGGAAACAGGATCAAGATCCCGGCCATCAGCGCCGACAGCGAGTCACTGAGATCGCAGATCTGGAACACCACAAAGATGATCGTCGCGACCGTACCGGAGAGCAGCGACTCGTGGCGAATGCGGGCGGCGTCTTTTTCAATGCGCGGCGGCGGCTTGCGCGGTTCGACGTCCGGGATCAGGTAATGCAGCAGCGCGCTCAGCGCCACCGCCAGCACGCAGGCTTCCATATTGGAGAACATCAGGGTGTGCCAGTTGCTGGTCGGGTAGCTCATAAAGTTGAGCATCGTGCTCTGGCACACCACCCCCATCGACCCCAGCAGAAACAGCGGCCCCTGGCTCATAAAGCGAAAACGCATCACGTACAGGGCGAACACCACCAGGGTCATGATCACCGGCCACTGCGACAGATAACCGACGATCAGTACCATTTCGACGCAGTTCACCGCCGCGCTGAACACAAACTGGCGGGCGACATGGCGGTTGAACACCGGCACCAGCGACATCAGCATCAGCGGATAAACCACGAAAAACACACCGTACTGCACGTCGTAGAAGGTGGAGATGCTGAGAGCAATCGTCCCGGCCACGGCGATACGCACCGTCTGGCGAAAATCATTCGCCGTGTAGACGATATTGCCGTGCGGGGTAAAGACGTGCGCCAGGGTATTAATAGACATAGTGCAACCAGCTCACCAGGTGGATCTGCAGGCCGGCAAAGGTGCGGGCGAAAGGTCCCTCGCTATTGTACAGCTGCACCGTGGCGCGGGCGCCGGTCGGCAGCGGTTTGTCCAGCGGCTGATCCAGGGCGACGTGAATGCGCATGCGCTGTGCGTCGCGCACCCAGCGGGTGGACTGCTCCGGCTGCGACAGCTGGCCGTTCACCGCCTCCTGCCCCGCCAGAATCCCGGCATCGCTGCTGGTGACGTGCGCCGGGAAGACTTGCCCCGGCAGGGCATCAAAGACCACCGCTGCATCGGTATTCACCGCCGTGTGGCGCAGGCTCTTTTCACGGAAGTCGGCGACGATGTCAGTGTTGTTGTTGACCAGCGCCAGCACAGCCGTCGCCGCGGTGGCGTAGATCCCCGGGTTAAGCTGCAGGTTGCTGACCATACCGTCAGTTTCGGCACGCACCTGGGTCCAGGCCAGGTTCAGCTGCGCCTCCTCCAGCGCATTACGGTATTTCTGCAGAGTGACGTTGCGCTTATCGTCGCGCTCACCGCGCTGGATCAGCAGGTTCTGGATCTGCGCGTTCAGCGCCGAGACCGACTGCTCGCTGGTCTGCCAGGTGGTCCGCACCTTATCGAGGTCGGACTGCGAGACGTTCTGCATCGTACTCAGGCGCTGGTAGCGATCGAGCGTGACCTTATCGTTACGGGCTGTGTACTGTGCGGTGCGCAGGTTGGCGCGGGCGGCGGCGATTTGTGCATCCAGTTGCTGGTTGCTCAGTTTCGCCTGCTCGAGGGCGATCTGCGCCGCTTCAACTTTATTAATGAATGGCGTTGGGTCGAGCTCATACAGCAGGTCGCCCTTTTTCACCTGGCTGTTGTTGTGCACGTAAACGTGCGAGACATAGCCGGAGACCCGCGACGAAACCGGGGTCACCACGCGCATGACGGTGGAGTCCGGCGTCAGCGGGATCCAGATATCGGCAACGATAAACCAGGCGAATATTCCCAGAAAAGCGGCAATACTCACCCGTACCCAGCGGGCAAATTTTTGTTCAGGCGTCATCATAGTGTGTTAGATCTTGTTATCTTCTTCGCGGATATTCCGCAAACGGCAGGCGATTTGATTTAATGTGGCGCTGAAGGTGGCGAGGTCGGCCTCCGGGATGGTCTGAGTCACGCGTTCCTGATAGGTCTCGATCACGCAGCTCAGTTTTTCCAGAATCGCCCGCCCCTCGGCGGTCAGCGTCAGCAGGCGAATGCGTTTGTCATATGGCGATGTAGAACGCACCAGATAGCCCTGCTTTTCCAGTAACGAGAGGGTGCGCATCAGCGGCGGCAGTTCAATTCCCTGCACCTCCGCCAGTTCGCTGACCGAGACGTTGTCTCCCAGCTGATGCAGTTGCATCAACACCGTCCAGCTGGACTGGGTGAGTCCGGTATCGGTGATAGCGGAGTCAATAATGGCGCGCCACTGGCGCACCACCATGGCCATTCTCATCCCCAACGGGCGGCGGACAAACAGGTCGTCTTCGGTCACAGGTTTTCCTCTCATTGTTGAGAAGAAAATAATACTTATCAGGGTAAGTATCAAGAAACGGACGATCGCGCCGCATCAATTGATAAATTTCGTGAATGTATTCCCCGGCGTCGCCAGCGCTTACCGGGGCAAAGAAGGAATGATGCCTGAAAAAAACCGCACTTTTTAATTGATCTGATCCCGACGCAGGCCGATGTCTTTCAGCTGTTCGTCGCTCATTCGCTGCAAAGCTCTGCGCGTTTGCTCCTGAAGCCACCATTTTTTGATAAACCGCACCAGCAGTACGAAACCGATAAATGGCTGTCTTGCCCTGTTCTCGTGAAATTCCATCCTCTACCTCCTCACCTTGCCAGAGGCTTTATCTTCACGGATTTGGGGCCAAGGAATACAGATTCACAAAACGCTTTTCTTTAACATACAGATTAGCTAAAACGTACACCAGAGCCCAATTTTTACGCCAATCTGTACTGGTTATTCCATCTGTATGGCGGAAATTAAGGATACAGTATGACCCGCTACCAACATCTCGCTACGCTGCTGGCCGAACGCATCGAACAGGGCCTGTATCGCCACGGCGAAAAACTGCCGTCGGTGCGCAGCCTGAGCCAGGAACATGGCGTCAGCATCAGCACCGTCCAGCAGGCCTATCAGTTGCTTGAGCAGCAGCAGATGATCGTACCGCAGCCGCGATCGGGCTATTTCGTTGCCCCGCGCAAGGCCCAGCCGCCGGTGCCGCCGATGTCGCGTCCGGTACAGCGCCCGGTGGAGATCACCCAGTGGGATCAGGTGCTGACCATGCTCGACGCCCGCTACGATAAATCGATTATCCCCTTCGGCGGCGGCTCGCCGGATGTCACACAGCCAAGCCTGAAGCCTATCTGGCGCGAACTGAGCCGGGCGATCCAGCATAACCTCAGCGAAGTGCTGAACTATGACGAGCTGGCCGGGCGCCGCGAGCTGAGGGAGCAGATCGCCCGTCTGATGCTTGACGGCGGCTCGATAGTGACGGCTGATGATCTGGTGCTCACCAGCGGCTGCCATAGCGCGCTGTCTCTGGCCTTGCTGTCGGTATGCCAGCCTGGCGATATCGTGGCGGTGGAATCTCCCTGCTACTACGGCACGATGCAGATGCTGCGCGGACTGGGATTAAAGACCATTGAGATCCCTACCGATCCGGAAACCGGGATCAGCATTGAGGCCCTGGAGCTGGCGCTGGATCAGTGGCCGATCAAAGGGGTGATCCTCGTGCCAAACTGCAATAACCCGCTGGGCTTTATCATGCCGGACGCTCGCAAGCGCGCGGTGCTGAACCTGGCCCAGCGCCACGATATCGTGATTTTCGAGGATGATATTTACGGCGAGCTGGCCACCGAGTACCCGCGCCCGCGCACCATTCACTCCTGGGATATCGACGGCCGGGTGATGCTCTGCAGCTCTTTTACCAAAACCATCGCCCCCGGCCTGCGCATCGGTTGGATAGCGCCCGGGCGCTACTACGACAAGCTGCTACAGATGAAGTACGCCGCCAGCGGCACTAACGTCCCTTCAACCCAACTGGCGGCTTGCAATTTTATTCGCGAAGGCCACTACCACCGTCACGTGCGGCGGATGCGGCAGATCTATCAGCGTAATATGGAGATCTACACCTGCTGGCTGCGGGAGTTTTTCCCGTGCGGGATCTGCGTCACCCGGCCGAAAGGCGGTTTTATGCTGTGGGTGGAGCTCCCGGAGCAGGTGGATATGGTCTGCGTCGCCAAACAGCTGTGCCGGCTGAAGATCCAGGTCGCGCCGGGCTCGCTGTTTTCGGCAGCGGGCAAGTATCGCAACTGCGTCAGGATCAACTGCGCCCTGCCGCCGACCGAGAAACATAAAGCGGTGATGGTGAAGCTGGGAGAAGCGGTGAAGGTGGCGATGGAGTGATTATTTTAATTAAAAGCAGCAAGTAATATCTCATATATGCCCCAAAATATCGGGGCCTTATATTTTAATTACACCATTATCTTTTATTCGTCACACCAAATGGTATATGCACAGAAGGTAAAACAGATGCTGAAGGTTCGAGATGGAGACGCTGATCATCAAAGAACATATGTGGCTGCATAATTTCAAGGATTTTGTTCTTTTCTACCCCGCCCATAAAGAATGCTTCATTAACATTGATCCCCCACGCTCTCATCGTATTGATCATTCTCTTGTGTGAAGGAGCGTTTCTCGCCGTTACAATTGAAATGCGAAGAATACGTCTATATGCTGGATCTTCTCTCTCTAATTTTTCTTCCATCTTCTGAATATTAGATATACGTTGAAGAAAATCTTTCAATGGTCCCGGATTATGAGTCTCATTGACATGTTGAGCTTCATAATTATGAAAATCTGCAAGCACATGGCTTTTTTGGTATACAGCTTCCGCAGAATCATCTGCGATAACTCCATCAAAGTCGAATGCAATTCTAAGTTCATGATCCTGAACATCATCCTTAATATTCCCCTTAAGAATCTGACCTGCAGGATACCCAGCCATTACAGCCTGATTAACATCTTGAGAATTTGCGGAGAGAAACAACTCAATATCCAATGCTGGGATATATTTATGAGGAGACTGACCTTGAAGGAAAACAGCCCGGGTAATACCTAACCCGTAACTTTCAATTGAATTCATTACCCTCAACCCGGTATCTGGATCATTCCTTGATAAAAGGATAACTTCTACAGGAGGATTACTTGGGTTAATTTTATTCAATGTTAAAAGACGTCTAATGAATGGAAATGCAACACCTTTCCCTAAGAGCTTATCTTGATTTTCACGCTGAAATTTCCTGTACTCGTCCTCGCCTTTTGTTCGAAATATTTCATCTGATTCATCTAAATCAAAAAGCGCGCTTGATGCCAAACCTATAACTAATCGGGACGATAAATCATAAGGCATATACACAGTCTCCAGATATAAACTTAACCTTACTGATTATTACAAACGGAAGTATATTGATAAAAAACGTCTGCAATCAGAGATTACTAATATAACGCTCAATGTCGTTGAATGTATAGTTTATCGAAATCAGCATGTAATGTGATCCATATCACCTAAAGCTATCCATATAATCTTTTTTTTATGTAGAATCAGAGCTATCCGATTCTATCGAGAATACCCAATGGCTGACCTGAACCTGAGTACCCTGACGGAAGCAGATATCATCACCAAACGCATTATGCCCGCCATCCTCGATGCAGGCTGGAGCGACACAACTCAAATCCGACAGGAGGTCAAACTCCGGGACGGTAAGGTCATCGTGCGCGGCAAAGTCGCGGCGCGTAGAACGGTGAAATCCGCCGATATCGTGCTCTACCACAAACTCAATATGCCACTAGCTGTTATCGAGGCCAAAGCCAATAAGCATGAAATCGGCAAAGGTATGCAGCAGGCTCTAGGTTATGCACACCTGCTGGACGTTCCCTTTGCATTTGCTTCTAACGGCGATGGCTTTATTTTCCACGATAAAACAGCAACCGGCGCGATTGAGCGAGAAATTACCCTCGACGAATTCCCAACGCCTGACGAATTGTGGCAGAAATATTGCCTCTGGAAAGGTTATACCGCCGCCCAGATGCCGATCGTCACACAAGATTATTACAACGACGGCAGTGAGAAACGGTTGCGCTACTATCAGCTCCAGGCCATCAACAAAACGCTGGAAGCCGTGTCCACCGGGCAAAAGAGATTATTACTGGTCATGGCAACAGGAACGGGTAAAACGCTGACGGCGTTCCACATCATCTGGCGCTTATGGAAAGCTGGCGTAAAAAAACGCATCTTGTTCCTGGCTGACCGAAACGTCCTTGTTGATCAAACCCGACTTGATGACTTTCAGCCTTTCGGTTCCGCAATGACCAAAATCACCGGGCGCACTCTCGATCCCGCTTTCGAAATCCATCTTGCGCTTTATCAAGCGTTAACCGGCAATGAAGAGCATCAAAAAGCGTTTAAGCAGGTTTCACCAGATTTCTTTGATCTGATTATCATCGACGAGTGCCACCGCGGTAGCGCCTCTGAAGACAGCGCCTGGCGTGAAATTCTGGATTATTTCAGCTCCGCTACCCAGATTGGTATGACAGCCACGCCGAAGGAAACGCACGAGATCTCCAATAGCGACTATTTTGGTGATCTGATCTACACCTATTCGTTGAAAGAAGGCATTGAGGATGGGTTCCTCGCGCCTTACAAAGTGGTACGTGTCGATATTGATGTTGATTTACAGGGCTGGCGGCCCGTGCGTGGCCAGAGTGACCTCAACGGTGAACTGATTGACGACCGAATCTATAACCAGAAAGATTTCGACCGTACGATGGTCATCGACGAGCGTACTGAACTGGTGGCAAAAACTATTACCGATTACCTCAAACGCACCAATCCGATGGATAAAACCATCGTATTTTGCGAAGACATTCCTCATGCTGAACGAATGCGTCGGGCGCTGATCAATCTCAACCCGGAGATGGTAAAACGTAACGATAAATACGTGATGAAAATTACCGGCGACGACGACGAAGGAAAAGGTCAGTTGCAGAATTTCAGCGACAAGAAAAAAGAATGGCCGGTAATTGTGACCACCTCAGAACTGATGACCACCGGCGTGAACGTGAAAACCTGCAAACTGATCGTGCTGGATCAAACCATCCGCTCGATGACCAAATTTAAGCAGATTATCGGCCGTGGTACTCGCATCGAAGAAAGCTACGGCAAACTGTGGTTCACCATTCTCGACTTTAAAAAGGCCACTGAGCTCTTCGCCGATGAGCGTTTCGACGGTATCCCGGAAAAAGTGATGGAAGCCACTGCGGATGACATTACCGACCCGAATTCCGGGTTCGATGAAAAGCTGGATGAAGACGATTTTGACGTTTTTGCAGAGGACGACGTTACAGGGGCAGATGAAGATCCGGCAACGTATACAACCGGCTCATTCGACAATTCAGGCCTACTTCCGGAAGAAGAAGACAACCGAATCCGCAAATTCCATATTAACGGTGTCACCGTAGGCGTCGTGTCTCAGCGCGTTCAGTATTATGATGCCGACGGCAAGCTGGTCACCGAGTCATTCAAAGATTACACCCGCAAAACCGTGCTCAAAGCCTGCGCCTCACTGGATGATTTTGTTCAGAAATGGCAAGATGCTGACCGCAAAGCGGCGGTAATCAAAGAGCTCGAATTGCAGGGAATCCTTTGGGATGTACTGGCGGAAGAGGTTGGCAAAGATCTCGACCCGTTCGACATGCTCTGCCATGTGGTGTATGGTCAGCCGCCGCTCACGCGCAAAGAGCGTGCAGACAACGTTCGCAAGCGTAATTATTTCACTAAATATTCCGATGTCGCGCAGACCGTGCTCAGTAATCTGCTGGACAAATACGCTGATGCCGGCGTCGAAGAAATCGAGAATATTCAGGTGCTGAAGCTCAAACCGTTCGACCAGATGGGAACTCTGCAGGAGATCATCACCGACGGTTTTGGCGATAAAGGCACCTATATGCAGGCAGTGACCGACCTGGAAAGCGAAATTTACCAGCTTCCTTCCCGCTCTGCCTGACCATCCTGATTACGCCACCTGCGGCCCGTCTGCCGCAGGTGGCTTTGTTTTTTATAAAGGGACGACCCCATGTCAATCAGTTCGGCTATCAAATCATTACAAGACATCATGCGTAAAGATGCAGGCGTCGATGGCGACGCACAGCGTCTGGGTCAGCTCTCCTGGTTACTGTTCCTAAAGATCTTCGACGCCCAGGAAGAGGCGCTGGAACTGGAGCAGGATAACTACCAACTCCCCATTCCGCAGCGCTACCTGTGGCGCACATGGGCGGCGAACGCCGAAGGCATCACCGGCGATTCCCTGCTGGAGTTCGTCAACGATGACCTGTTCCCAACGCTGAAAAACCTCACCGCCCCCATCGATAAAAACCCGCGCGGCTTTGTGGTCAGACAGGCGTTCAGCGATGCCTATAACTACATGAAAAACGGCACCCTGCTGCGTCAGGTGATCAACAAGCTCAACGAAATCGACTTCACCAGTGCCAGCGAGCGCCACCTGTTCGGCGACATTTACGAACAGATCCTCAAAGATCTGCAATCGGCGGGCAATGCCGGTGAGTTTTATACCCCGCGCGCCGTCACCCGCTTTATGGTCGATCGCGTCGATCCGAAGCTCGGCGAGTCGATTATGGACCCGGCCTGCGGCACCGGCGGCTTCCTCGCCTGCGCGTTCGATCACGTAAAAAACAACTACGTGAAGAGCGTGGCCGATCACCAGACGCTGCAACAGCAGATCCACGGCGTGGAGAAAAAACAGCTCCCGCACCTGCTGGCGACCACCAACATGCTGCTGCACGGCATCGAAGTGCCGGTGCAAATCCGTCACGACAACACCCTCAACAAGCCGCTGTCGTCGTGGGATGAACAGCTGAATGTGATCGTCACCAACCCGCCGTTCGGCGGCACCGAAGAAGACGGTATCGAGAAGAACTTCCCTTCCGATATGCAGACTCGCGAAACGGCGGATCTGTTCCTGCAACTGATCGTTGAAGTGCTGGCTAAAAACGGCCGCGCGGCGGTGGTGCTGCCAGACGGCACGCTGTTTGGCGAAGGTGTGAAAACCAAAATCAAAAAGCTGCTCACCGAGGAGTGCAACCTGCACACCATTGTGCGCCTGCCGAACGGCGTGTTTAACCCGTACACCGGGATCAAAACCAACCTGCTGTTCTTTACCAAAGGCCAGCCGACCAAAGAAATCTGGTTCTACGAGCATCCGTACCCGGCGGGCGTGAAAAACTACAGCAAAACCAAGCCGATGAAGTTTGAAGAATTCCAGGCCGAGATCGACTGGTGGGGCAACGAAGCCGACGGCTTCGCCAGCCGCGTCGAGAACGAACAGGCGTGGAAGGTAAGCATCGACGAGGTGATTGCCCGCAACTTTAACCTCGATATCAAAAACCCGCACCAGGCGGAAACCGTCAGCCACGATCCGGACGAACTGCTGGCACAGTACGCGAAGCAGCAGGAAGCAATCCAGACCCTGCGCCACCAGCTGCGCGATATCCTCGGCGCGGCGCTCTCCGGTAAGGAGGCCAACTGATGGCGGTGGAAAAACTGATTGTCGATCATATCGACACCTGGACCACGGCGCTGCAGACCCGCTCCACGGCCGGGCGCGGCAGCTCGGGTAAGATCGACCTGTACGGCATTAAGAAGCTGCGCGAGCTGATTCTTGAGCTGGCGGTGCGCGGTAAGCTGGTGCCGCAGGATCCGAACGACGAACCGGCGTCGGAACTACTGAAACGCATTGCGGCGGAAAAGGCCGAGCTGGTGAAGCAGGGAAAAATTAAAAAGCAGAAGCCGCTGCCGGGGATTCGCGAGGAGGAGAAACCGTTTGATTTGCCGGTGGGGTGGGAGTGGGTGCGGTTTGGTAGCATCTATGAAATGGAATATGGTAATAATTTACCTCAAGAAAAAAGATCTAATTCTGGCGAATACAATGTATATGGCTCCAATGGAATTGTAGGTACACATAACGAAGCATGCATTAAATCTCCATGTATTGTTATCGGCAGAAAAGGTTCAGCAGGGGCATTAAACCTCTCAGATCAGGCTGCCTGTTGGGTGACAGATGTTGCTTACAGCACTATCCCTCCAAGTGCGATGAATCTCGAGTTTGTCTTTATACAATTTCATACCTTAGGCCTCGATACTTTGGGAAAAGGAATTAAGCCCGGCTTAAATCGTAACGACGCTTATAATTTAACAATAGCAATTCCACCTCAAAGCGAACAGAAAGCCATCGTATCAAAAGTAAATGAATTGATGTCCCTCTGCGACCAACTGGAACAGTACTCCCTGACCAGTCTGGACGCGCATCAACAACTGGTTGAAACCCTGCTAACCACGCTAACCAGCAGCCAGAACGCCGATGAACTGGCCGAAAACTGGGCGCGTATCAGCGAGCATTTCGACACGCTGTTTACCACCGAAGCCAGCATAGACGCCTTAAAGCAGACCATTCTGCAACTGGCGGTGATGGGCAAACTGGTGCCGCAGGATCCGAACGACGAACCGGCCTCTGAACTGCTCAAGCGTATTGCGAAGGAAAAAGTGCAATTGGTGAAAGACGGGAAAATGAAAAAGCAAAAACCGCTGCCGCCGATTAGTGATGAGGAAAAACCGTTTGTTACCCCAAATAATTGGGAATGGGTAAGATTCGGAGAGATTGGTGAAATAAAGGGTGGTGGAACACCAAGCAAGAATAATTCTGCATTTTGGGAAGGTGATATACCTTGGGTTTCACCAAAAGATATGAAAGTAGACTACATATCAAAAAGTGAACTCTCTATATCTCAAGACGCAGTACAAAACAGTTCAGTAACTCTCATCTCTGAAGAGAGCCTTTTGTTTGTTGTCCGGGGTATGATCCTTGCGCATACATTCCCTGTTGCTATTTCTAAAAAAGAAGTAACCATAAATCAAGATATGAAAGCTATATCAACAGATTTATATCATCCTGATTTTTTAATTAAAATGATGCAAGCCTGTTCAATCCGGGTGTTATCTTTAGTAGATCGCTCCTCTCATGGAACATGTAAACTTGTTTCTGATAAGCTTTTTAGCTTAGTCCTACCTCTACCGCCATTGAAAGAACAGCTACGTATTTCATCTGAAGTGGATAGCTTTATTAATGATTGTGAAAAGTTGAAGAAAATTATTAAAGCAACCCAACAAACCCAGCTCCACCTGGCCGACGCTCTCACCGAAGCTGCCATAAATTAACCCGCCCCCAGAAACCAATAAAGCGGCTAAATAGCCGCTTTATTCTCATCATTAAAAATAATATTTCTCTTCATCCACACCGTTATTTTCATTGATTTTCAGCTGGACTTTCTTTCTATTCCCTGATGATATGTACAGGTATTTATCGCAAGGCACCCGTGCTGCAACACGAGCGCCTTGCTAATCACAACCACTATTCATAGGAAATAGCCATCATGACTACCCCGCATTCTATTGCAGAATTCACCGATCCAGAAGTCTCCCCGGCAGTTAGTCGTCAATTAACCGTGAGTTATGCGACTCGTCATCCTGATTATCAGCGTATTCCGGCGTTGACCATGAAGGGTCAGTGGCTGGAGGCGGCAGGTTTTGCCACCGAAACCGCAGTGGATCTCAAGGTAATGAACGGTTGTATCGTGATTACCGCCAAACCAACAGAGCCGGAGCTCACCGCCGCTTTGCGTCAGGTCAGCAAGCTGTCGGCGCGCAAGCAGAAACAGGTGCAGGCGTTAATCGGCACGATCGCCGGGCAAAGGCAGAAACTAGCATAACTCATCTCCCCGGTGGCGCTGCGCTTACCGGGGCGACGGGTTACCTCGCGTCTGCAAGGCAGTTTCACTCATCAAAAAACACCATCCCCTTATACGGCTGTTCGCGGCAGGCGGCCAGACGCTGGGCGAGGCTGCCGACGTGTAGCTCCAGCTTATGGCCGTCGGGGTCGAGGAAGTAGTGCGAGGCACCTTCGCTACGGTTCAACTTCCAGACCGCCACGCCGGCAACCTCAAGGCGGGCGGCGAAGCGGGCGAAATCCGCTTCGCTGATGGTAAACGCATAATGGGTGTAGTCGCTCTCCTCCGGCGGTGTGATGCGCCGCTGCGGATCCAGCGACAGGCACAGCCACAGATCGCCGCAGGAGAGATAGGCGCCGCTGTCCCAGCGGGCGTGCAGCGTCATGCCCAACAGCTGCTGATAAAACGCCACGCTCGGCGCCAGCTGGCTCACCGCCAGGGTCAGATGATTCAGTCCACTCAGCATGTCTGTTCCTCCAGTGAATTCACAATGAACTGACGCAGCCATTGATGCGCCGGGTCGCGGTGCCAGCGCTCGTGCCACAGCATCAGCATCTCAAAGCCGGCGACCGCCAGCGGCGGCTCGACGACTGCCAGCCCGCTCTGCCCGCGCACCAGCCGCTCCGGCAGCACCGCCACCAGATCGCTATTGCGCAGGGTCTCCAGCATAAACAGGAAATGTGGCACGGAAAGGACAACCCGCCGCGTCAGGCCAAGATTCGCCAGCGCGGTATCGGTCGCCGCGCTGAAGCCGCCTCCGTCCGGGGAGACGATCGCTTGCTCCAGCTGACAGAACGTTTCCAGGCTAAGCCCAGGCCGCAGCGCCGGATGCCCGGCCCGGCCCGCCAGCACGTAGCGCTCGCGAAACAGCAGGCGCTGATGCAGCCCCGGCGGCGCGCCCTCGCGGGTATGGAAGAAGAGATCCACTTCATCGCTGGCCGCCTGCTGCTCCAGCCGTGCCGGCTGCAGCTCGAATACCGCCAGCCGACTGCCGGGAGAGGCCAGGCGTAGCCTGCCCAGCATCGGCAGGAGGATCGCCGAAGCCATATAGTCCGTCGCCGCCACCCGCCAGGTCTCCGCCGCCGCGGCCGGATTAAAAGGCGCCACCGGCGCCACCGCCTGCTCCAGCGCGGCTAATGCGGCGCGCAACGGCTGACGAAGCTCATCGGCGCGGGCGGTGGGCTGCATGCCGCGCGGGCCCGGCATCAGCAGCGGGTCGGCAAACATCTCCCGCAGCCTGGCGAGCTGAATGCTGACCGACGGCTGCGACAGATTCAGCCGATGCGCCGCCCGGGTGACGTTGTTTTCACTGAGCAGCACGTCGAGCGTGCGCAGCAGATTGAGATCCAGACGATGTAAATTAATCACGGCTATACCTGGAATTTAAGTAATTAATTTCTACTATAGCGTCAGCTTTCCTACTCTGCAGCTCTCCA
The DNA here is from genome assembly GCF_057784655.1 of Klebsiella sp. PK18. Classification (NCBI taxonomy): domain Bacteria; kingdom Pseudomonadati; phylum Pseudomonadota; class Gammaproteobacteria; order Enterobacterales; family Enterobacteriaceae; genus Klebsiella; species Klebsiella sp. PK18. The sequence continues at coordinate 4,928,826 of NZ_CM173493.1, forward strand.
TACGCCAGAGGTGATGTTATGAAAGTACTGCTGATTTACGCCCATCCGGAACCGCGCTCGCTTAATGGCGCGCTGAAAAATTTTGCCGTCCGCCATCTGCAGCAGGCCGGGCATGAAGTGCAAGTCTCCGATCTCTACGCCATGCGCTGGAAGGCCGGGTATGACGCCGATGACAGCGGCGCCACGCCGGTCGGCGAGTTCTGGCGGCCGACCCTCGATTCAAAACGGGCCTTTGCCCAGGGCACCCAAAGTGCGGATATCGCAGCCGAGCAGGAAAAGCTGCTGTGGGCCGATACGGTGATTTTCCAGTTTCCGCTGTGGTGGTTCTCAATGCCCGCCATCATGAAGGGCTGGATCGACCGGGTGTACGCCTGGGGCTTTGCCTATGGCGTCGGCGAGCACAGCGACCGCCACTGGGGCGATCGCTATGGGGAAGGCACCTTCGTCGGCAAGCGGGCGATGCTGATCGTCACCGCCGGCGGCTGGGCGGAACACTATTCACCGCGCGGGATCAATGGCCCCATCGACGACATCCTGTTCCCCATTCAGCACGGTATGCTGTTCTATCCCGGCTTTGAGGTGCTTCCGCCGCTGGTGTTCTACCGCACGGATAAAACCGATGCCGGGCAATTCGCCGACCAGTGCGCTACGCTTGCCGAGCGGCTGGACACGCTGTGGCAAACCGAGCCCATTCCATTCCGCCGGCAGAATCATGGCGATTATCTGATCCCGTCGCTGACGCTGCGCCCGGAGCTGGCGCCGGGGCAAAGCGGCCTGGCGGTGCATCTGGCAACGAAATAAACCTCAACGCGATAGCCCATCCGGGTTATCGCGTTCATTAATATGACAATTTGTGAGCCTCCACGCATTAACGGTATCCCGTCGCCCGAAGCCGCCTCTCATATTGATAGCGATCAAAAATAATCATACCGTCTGGTCGGTATGATTCCGGCCATGAATATGGAAGCCCAGCATCGTAAAAAAGATCCCGTCCGTCTCCACCGTCAGCTGATTGAATCGGCAGCGATGATTGCCGGCCGGGATGGTATCGCTGCCCTGTCGCTGAACGCCGTCGCCCGCGAGGCTGGCGTGAGCAAAGGTGGCCTCCTGCATCACTTTCCCAATAAGCAGGCGCTGATTTTCGCCCTGTTCGCCCGGCTGCTGGCGATCATGGAAAAGGCGATTAGCGAACTGATGGCCGCCGATAACATCGCTTACGGGCGCTTTACCCGCGCCTATTTGCGCTATCTGTCCAACCCGGAGCTGACGGATACCCACGAAAGCCGCCAGTTGATGGTGCTGTCGCTGGCGATGCCGGACGAGCCGGTGCTGCGAAAATGCTGGCGCGACTGGATGCTGGATCACCTGGCGCAGGGCGATGCGCTGGATAACGGCCCGACCGGCACGCTGGTGCGCTACGCGGCCGACGGCATCTGGTTATCGGAACTCACCGAAGGGCGCACCATGAGCAGCGATCACCGACAGTCGCTGGTAAACGATCTGACCAAAATGACGCTTCCCGCGTGAAGCGAATAGAGTGAGGCCGCGATGCGCTACAACATCAATGCCCGTCTCATTTATGATGCAACGGACGGCACGCTTACCCTGCCCGGCAGCGATGAACCGGATAGCCAGCTATCCATCACCGCCAGCGCGCTACTCTATTTTTTTCTCCGCCATACTGGCGTCGTCAGTCGCGATGAAGTGTTGAAAAAAGTCTGGGATGATAATGGTTTAACCTCTTCCAACAGCAACCTCAATCAATACCTGAGCATGCTGCGTAAAACCTTCCGCCACTACGATATCGATAACATTATCGTCACTGTATCGCGCGGCATGCTGCAGCTGAATCAGGATCTGAGCATTGAACTGCTCGATGCCGGGCCGGCGCTTACCGAGGGTGCTAATCCACCCGAGAGGGCTGTTGAAACCGTCCCCCCGGCGGCGACAACGCCACCCACCGATTCGCCACATGCGCGCGGAATGTGCTGGTATCTGGCCGGCGGCTGTCTGCTGATCATCGCCCTGCTGCTGGTGGCATTCACTTTTGCCGGCACCCACGCCGCCCGGCCAATCAATCTGACGCTGATGAACCACAGCCAGTGCGAACTGCTCGCCAGCGATGAAATGCTGCGTTCGGTTTCCGCGACGGCCTACGGTAAGAATTTTGATGAGGTGCGTCAGCGGCTGAAGCTCAGCTGCAAGCCGGGTGAGCGTTTTGTTTTCTTCTATGGCGACCGGCTGGAGACCAACGGCCTGGGCCGGGTGTTTCTCGCCCACTGCGCGATGCACGAGGACAACCCGTTTAGCTATTGCGATAACTACTTTTACTACTCCTGGAAGCCGCAATGAGACTCGCGCCCCGCACCTTTTTCGCCCTTTCCGCTCTGACGTTTGTCGCCGCCGCCGGTTTTAGCGTCTGGCGCCTGCTGCCAGATGCCAACGATGGCGTGATGAGCTGCTCCACCAAAGCGATCATGCGTTTTGAAAACATGGAAAAAGAGAATGTGAACGGCAATATCCATTTTAATTTTGCCGCTAACGGCAACGGGTCGATGGTGGTGGAAGGCTATACCGATTCTGCCGCCGGCTGGCTCTACCTGCAGCGCTACGTCAAATTCAGCTACACCAGCCAGCGCATCTCGGCGACCGAGCGCCACTACCGCATCAAGAAATGGGAATCCAGCGCCTCGTCCATCGACGAATCGCCGAATGTCATCTTCGACTACTTCATGCGCGAAATGTCCGACAGCCATGACGGCCTGTTCCTCAACGCGCAAAAGCTTAACGAGAAAGCTATCCTGCTAAGCTCTATCAACTCGCCGCTCTACATCTGCACGCTGAAGTCCGGCAGCACGCTTAACTAACCCGTCCCCCCTGAACCGCCGCGAGGAAAATGCGCCCTCGCTCACGCTCCATTATTGCCCCCTCTTTCCACGATGCTAAAAGCGCACGTTTTGCATTTAGCTTCGACGCCAAAACATGAGCATACCCACAATTATCACGCGGCTATATTACTAACCGCTGGCAAGTAATTAACATCTTATTAACATTCATCTCCCGCCGATAAATAGCCTAAAAAAGCGCCATATCATCATAAAAATCAATACGCATAAAACAGAACGAACAGATAAAAAGAAGTTTAAATAAGGCTAAATCACAGAGTAAAAACCTAAAATATTCATCTTCACGGATTTAAATTTCACTTACCTCCCCATTCCCTATAGTGAACCTCGAACGCCGCTTCCGCGTGTTGATGCCGTTACGCGGACGGTTTTCCCGAATAACAAAACCTGTTCTGGAGGAGATCACGATGGGTGATGCATTGGGGCTTATCGAAACCAAAGGTCTGGTGGCCTGTATTGAAGCAGCGGACGCGATGTGTAAAGCCGCCAACGTCGAACTGATCGGCTATGAAAACGTCGGCTCCGGCCTGGTCACCGTGATGGTGAAGGGCGACGTCGGCGCGGTAAAAGCGGCGGTGGATTCCGGTGTGGAATCAGCCCAGCGCATCGGCGAAGTGGTGACCTCGCTGGTCATCGCGCGTCCACATAACGACATCAACAAAATCGTCATTAAACACAAGGCCTGAAGGCCAGGAGAACGCAAATGGGTGATGCATTAGGTCTGATTGAAACCAAAGGTCTGGTGGCCTGCATTGAAGCGGCGGATGCGATGTGTAAAGCCGCCAACGTCGAGCTTATCGGCTATGAAAACGTCGGCTCCGGCCTGGTCACCGCGATGGTGAAAGGCGACGTCGGCGCGGTAAAAGCGGCAGTCGATTCCGGCGTTGAATCCGCACAACGCATCGGCGAAGTGGTGACCTCGCTGGTCATCGCGCGTCCGCATAACGACATCAACAAAATCGTCTCGCATTACAAAATTGCGGACTAACGGAGAAACCTGATGAAAGAAGCGCTTGGTCTTATCGAAACCAAAGGTCTGGTGGCCTGTATTGAAGCCGCGGATGCGATGTGCAAAGCCGCCAACGTCGAATTGATTGGCTATGAAAACGTCGGCTCCGGCCTGGTCACCGCGATGGTGAAAGGCGACGTCGGCGCGGTCAACGCAGCGGTCGACTCCGGCGTGGAAGCGGCGAAACGCATCGGCGAAGTCGTCAGCTCTCGCGTCATTGCGCGTCCACATAACGACATCGAAAAAATCGCGGCGCAGCACAAAGCATGACCTGACAGGGCGCGCCCCGTCCCCACTCTTTTCGTCTGATGAAGGATAGACTCATGATTGAACTGGATAACGATTTGCAGTCCCGGCAGAACGCCCGGGAACTGGTGCGCAACGCCAAAAAGGCGCAGGCGATGCTGGCCACCTTTTCGCAGCAGCAAATCGACGCCATCGTGAAAAACGTGGCCCAGGAAGCAGCGCACCACGCCGAAGCGCTGGCGAAAATGGCCGCGGAAGAGACCGGTTTTGGCAACTGGCAGGACAAAGTGCTGAAAAACCGCTTCGCCTCGCTGCGCGTCTACGACGCCATCAAAGATATGAAGACCGTTGGCATCATTCATGACGACCCGGTAAAAAAAGTGATGGACGTGGGCGTGCCGCTGGGCGTGATTTGCGCGCTGGTCCCCTCAACGAACCCAACCTCCACGGTTATCTACAAAGCGCTGATCGCCCTCAAGGCCGGCAACGCCATTATCTTCTCCCCGCATCCGGGCGCGCGTCAGTGCAGCTGGAAGGCGATTGAAATCGTCAAACGCGCGGCGGAAGCGGCCGGTGCGCCGGAGGGCTGCGTTGACGGCATCACCCAGCTGACGCTCGAAGCCACCTCTGAGCTGATGCACAGCAAAGACGTGTCGCTGATCCTCGCCACCGGCGGCGAAGGCATGGTGCGCGCGGCCTACGCCTCCGGCACCCCGACCATCAGCGGCGGCCCGGGCAACGGCCCGGCGTTTATCGAACGCAGCGCCGATATCCACCACGCGGTGAAAGATATCATCACCAGCAAAACCTTCGATAATGGGGTGATCTGCGCCTCCGAGCAGTCGATCATCGTCGAAGGCTGCATTTACGACGAGGTTCACCGCGAGCTGGAAGCGCAGGGTGCCTACTTTATGAATGAAGATGAAGCGGCGAAAATGGCGGCGCTGCTGCTGCGCCCGAACGGCACCATCAACCCGAAAGTGGTCGGCAAAACCGCGCTGTACCTCAGCCAGATGGCGGGATTCTGCGTCCCGGCCAGCACTAAAGTACTGATCGCCGAACAGACCACCGTATCGCCGAAAAACCCCTACTCGCGGGAAAAACTGTGCCCGGTGCTCGGCCTGTACGTGGCAGAGGACTGGAAAGCCGCCTGCCACCGCGTGGTGGAGCTGCTGACCAATGAAGGACTCGGCCATACGCTGGTGATCCACACTCGTAATCAGGACGTCATCCGCCAGTTCAGCCTTGAAAAACCGGTCAACCGTATTCTGATTAATACCCCGGCGGCACTCGGCGGTATCGGCGCGACCACTAACATCTCCCCGGCGCTGACCCTCGGCTGCGGCGCAGTCGGCGGCGGATCCAGCTCCGACAACGTCGGCCCGATGAACCTGCTCAATATCCGCAAAGTCGGCTACGGCGTGCGGTCGATCGACGAGCTTCGCGCGCCGGGCAGCCGCCCTGAACCACAGCCGACCATCGTCTCTCCGGCGAGCGATCCGCAGCGCAGCATTCTTAATGACCTGCGTTTCAACGCCCCGGCTAACGCCGCGCCAGCGCGATCCGCAGGCAGCGATGACCGTTTCGCCAGCGCAGGCGCCGCCAGCATGGAAGGCGAAATCAACGAGCAAAACGTGGAACGCGTTATCCGCCAGGTGCTGGAGCGCCTTGCTAAGTAACGCACTGATATAAGGCGATAAACGATGATTCTCGCAAAGGTAACCGGCCATGTCGTCGCCACGCAGAAATGCGATGAGCTGCGCGGCAGCAACCTGCTGTTGGTCACCCGACTGGATGACAATCAGCAGCCGATGAAGGACCAGACCTGGGTCGCCGTCGATAACGTCGGCGCCGGTATGCACGACATCGTGCTGGCGGAAGAGTACTTCGCGCTCAATAAAGACCGCTACAAAGCGATGTCGGTGGTCGCCATTGTCGAGAACGTGTTTCGGGACGCCTAACAGGAGTGAATAGCCCAATGAGTGAATTTTTACTGAAACCGCGGATTTGCTTCGGTCAGGACGCCCTCTCGGTGCTGAACGAACTCTCCGCCCGTAGCGTGCTGCTGGTGACCGATCAAGCGATGGTCAAGTTTGGCCTCGCCGAGCGCGTCACCGCCCTGCTGCGCCAGCGCGGGATCGCCTGGCAGGTGTGGGACGACGTGGTGGCCGATCCGGATATCGCCACCGTGGTGCGCGGCATGAAGCTGATGGATAACCACTATCCGGATCTGGTTATCGCGCTCGGCGGCGGTTCGGTAATCGATGCCGCCAAAGCGGTTATTTTCTCCCTGGCGCAAACCCGTCCGCAGACTAACCGGCCGCGTCCATGCTTTGTCGCCATCCCCACCACCAGCGGTACCGGTTCGGAAGTCACCGCCTTTTCGGTGGTGAAAGCCAACGCGGAGAAGCTGGTGCTGGTGGATGCGTCGCTGCTGCCGGATATCGCCATTCTTGACCCGGCGCTGGTGACTTCGGTACCGCCGGCAATTACCGCCGACACCGGCATGGACGTGCTGTGTCACGCCCTTGAGGCCTACGTCTCCCGCGCCGCCAGCGACTTTTCCGACGCGCTGGCGGAGAAAGTGGTGCAGCAGGTATTTCGCTATCTGCCGACCTGCTGGCGCAGCGGCGACAACCTGCTGGCGCGCGAAAAGATGCACAACGCCTCCTGCATGGCGGGCATGGCCTTCACCAACGCGTCGCTTGGGATAACCCACAGCCTGGCACACGCCCTCGGCGGCGTCTTCCGCGTGCCCCATGGCCGCGCCAACGCCCTGCTGATGGCGCACGTCGTCGCCTGGAACGCCGATGTCGACGGCCAGTGCGACACCCTCGCGGCGCATAAATATGCCCGTCTGGCGCATCTGCTGGATCTGCCTGCCGCCTCGCCACGCCAGGGCGTCGCCAGCCTGCTGGTCGCCATTCAGGCGTTAAAAGAAGAGATGAACATGCCCTCCGGCATTAGCGACACCGGCATTGACGCGCCTGAATTCGACCGCCGCCTGCCGGAGATGGTCGGCCAGGCGCTGCGCGACAGCTGTACTCCGACCAACCCACGCGCGCCAGACGCTAACGCGTTAACCGAACTTTATCGCCAGGCGTGGCATGGACAACAGACATCGCCCGGCGGCGCTCCGCTTGCGCGGGCCTACGGGTAACAGATAACCGGGTGATCGCTGGGTTATTTGCAGGCCGGGTAAGGCGTCAGCCGCCACCCGGCAGAAACGGACACTGTATCCACAACCGGGTTGTCATCAGCCGCGGAAAAAGAACATCTGGAGAATACTTCATGGCACACTACAACTTAACGCCGCGCGTCAAAGTGCTGGCAGACCGTTTACTCGCCCAGAAAAGCACGCTGTGCACCGAACATGCCACCACGCTGAACGCTCTTGATGGCGACATCGCGGGCGTTCCCGCCGCCGTTAAACCGGCGCGCCGCTTCTATGAACTGATGCGCCAGCTGCCGCTGACCATCAGCGCCGACGAGCTGATCGTCGGCAACCAGACCCGTAAACCGCACGGGGCGATTTTCCATGACGAAAACGCGACCCGTCGTCCATCGGTTTTCCAGTTCCTCAACCTCAATAGCGAGCTGGACTCGCCGGATTACAAACTGGTGGTCGAAAAAGGCGTGCTGGCGATTAAGCACCAGTTAGAAGAGAAAACCCGCGCCCTCGGTAGCGCGGTCAGCCGCAGCGGTATGGATGAAGTCAACGGCTGTCGCGCCGCCATCTACGCCTGCGACGCCCTGCTGGCGCTGGCGCAAAATCTGGCCAACAGCGCCGAACAGCTGGCGGCCGCGGAAACCAATGCTTATCGCAAAGCCGAGCTGCTCGATAGCGCGGCCATTCTGCACCACGTTCCGGCCCATCCGGCGCGTAATTTCAAAGAAGCCTGCCAGGCGTTCTATCTGTTCCAGCTGGCGCTACAGCTGGATAACGGCAGCTATGCGGTTAACCCGCAAGGGGCGGATATCGCGCTACTGCCTTACTTCCAACGCGATATCAACAGCGGCGCGCTCAATACCCAGCAGGCCTATGAGATCGTGGAGTGCCTGTGGTTCAAGCTGGCGGAACTAAGCGAAGTCCGCGCCGCCTGCGCCATTGACGGCTATCCGATGCTCGACGCCATGCTGCACGGCGCCGCTTTTGACCATGCTGAAGTGAACGAACTCTCGGCGATGTTTATCAGCGCCCAACGCAACCTCAGCGCGCTGAATCTGCCGGTGCGCCTGTTTAGCGGCGTACAGCCGGTCAGCCACGCGCCGTTCGCCGCCTGCGCCGACATGCCGGTGATGGAAGGCTTAACCCCGCGCATGCAGCGCCTGCGTAACCACTACCTGACGGTACGCCCGAGCGTCTCTATCTATCGCGCGCTGGCCTTTACCGAAGTGGTCAAAGCCAACCCGGGCATGCCGACCATTCTGCTGCGGGCGAAAGCTTTTCGCCACGCCTGCGAAACCGCGCCGATTCTGATTCAGGACGATGAGCTGATCGTCGGCCATCCGTGCGGCAAGCCGCGCGCGGGCGCCTTCTCGCCGGATATCGCCTGGCGCTGGGTGCGCGACGAGCTCGACACCATGAGCACCCGCCCGCAGGATCCGTTTGAGATCAGCGAAGCAGATAAAAAAACCATTCGCGAAGAGATCGTCCCATTCTGGGAAGGCCGTTCGCTGGATGAGATTTGCGAAGCGCAATACCGTGAGGCTGGCGTCTGGGCCTTCAGCGGCGAGACCTTCGTCAGCGACCTCTCCTATCACCAGATTAACGGCGGCGGCGATACCTGCCCGGGCTACGACGTGCTGCTGTTCACCAAAGGGATGAATGGGATTAAAGCCGATGCCGAGGCGCATCTGGCCAGCCTGAGCATGGAAAACCCGGAAGATATCGATCGCATCTACTACTACAAAGCGGCGATTGAAACCTGTGAAGGGGTGGTCAACTATGCCCGCCGTATCGCCGCCCACGCCCGCGAACTGGCGGCTAAAGAGCAAAACGCCCAGCGCCGCGCCGAACTGCTGACCATCGCCGACGTCAACGAAAACGTGCCGGCCAATCCGCCGAAGACCCTGCAGGAAGCGCTGCAGAGTATCTGGACCGTCGAATCACTGTTTGAAATCGAAGAGAACCAGACCGGGCTGTCGCTAGGGCGCGTCGACCAGTACTGCTACCCGATGTTCGAAGCCGATATCCGCGAAGGCCGCCTGACCCACGACAGCGCGCTGGAGCTGCTGCAGGCGTTCATCATCAAATGTGCCGAACTGATGTGGATGTCGAGCGAGCTGGGCGCGAAATATTTCGCGGGTTATCAGCCGTTTATCAACCTCACCGTTGGCGGCCAGAAACGTAGCGGCGGCGATGCCTGTAACGATCTGACCTATCTAATTATGGACGCCGTGCGCTTCGTGAAGGTTTACCAGCCGTCGCTGGCCTGCCGTATCCACAACCAGTCGCCGCAGAAATACATGGAAAAAATCGTCGACGTGGTGAAAGCGGGAATGGGCTTCCCGGCCTGCCACTTCGATGACTCCCACATCAAGATGATGCTGCGCAAAGGCTTCGATTTTGAAGACGCCCGCGATTACTGCCTGATGGGCTGCGTTGAGCCGCAGAAATCCGGGCGCATCTACCAGTGGACCTCCACCGGCTACACCCAGTGGCCTATCGCTATCGAATTCGTGCTCAACCGCGGGCGGATGGTGCTGTTCGATAGCTATCAGGGGCTGGACACCGGCGACCTGCGCGACCTGCGCACCTTCGACGATTTCGACGCGGCGGTGAAACAGCAGATCGCCCATATCGTGCGCCTGTCGGCCATCGGCACCGTCATCAGCCAGCGCGTCCACCGCGATGTGGCGCCAAAGCCGCTGATGTCGCTGCTGGTCGAGGGCTGCATGGAGAGCGGCAAAGATGTCGCCGCCGGCGGCGCGATGGTCAACCACGGCCCGGGGCTGATTTTCTCCGGTCTGGCGACCTACGTCGATTCGATGGCGGCGATCCGCAAGCTGGTGTTCGAAGAGAAGAAATACACCCTTGAGCAGATCCGCGATGCGCTGCTGGCCAACTTTGAAGGTTACGAAGCGCTGCGCCGCGACTGCCTGAACGCGCCGAAATACGGTAACGACGATAACTACGTCGACCAGTACGCGCTGGATATTACCGAATGGACCGAGAAAGAGTGCCGTAAGTACAAGATGCTCTACTCAACCCTCAGCCACGGCACCCTGTCTATCTCCAACAACACGCCAATCGGCGAGCTGACCAACGCCACGCCGAACGGCCGCCTGGCGTGGATGCCGCTCTCCGACGGCATCAGCCCAACCCAGGGCGCGGATAAACAAGGCCCGACGGCGATTATCAAGTCGGTCAGCAAGATGAACGTGGAAACCATGAACATCGGCATGGTGCACAACTTCAAGTTCCTCAAAGGGCTGCTGGATACCCCGGAAGGTCGCCACGGCTTGATTACCCTGCTGCGTACCGCCTCGATTCTCGGCAACGGCCAGATGCAGTTCAGCTACGTCGATAACGAAGTGCTGAAGAAGGCGCAGCAGGAGCCGGAGAAATACCGCGACCTGATCGTCCGCGTCGCCGGCTACAGCGCTTATTTCGTCGAGCTGTGCAAAGAGGTCCAGGACGAGATCATCAGCCGTACGGTGATTGAGAAGTTCTAGATCTCTTATTGGGAATTATTTGAGCCGTATTTGAGAAATAACCGGAAGTTCTCCGTCCCGTAACGGGACGGAGCGGGAGGCAAGCGTGATCGCAAAACAAGAATTAACGGGCCGAATTTTCAATATCCAGAAATATTCGATCTATGACGGCGATGGCATTCGCACGCTGGTGTTTTTTAAGGGCTGCAACATTCGCTGCCCGTGGTGCGCCAACCCGGAAGGGCTGAGCAGCCAGTTCCAGGTGATGTTCTCGCACGACAAATGCATTAACTGCGGCGACTGCGTCAGCGTCTGTCCGGCGGGTATTCATTATCGGGCGGAAGAGAACGGCGAAATGAAGCACTTCGTCGACCGCAATAAAGACTGCATTGGCTGTCGCAAATGCGAAGAGATTTGCACCCAGAACGCACTGGACATTATGGGCAAGGACGTCACCGTCAGCGAGCTGATGGAGATCATCATGCAGGACTACGACTTCTACATCTCCTCCGGCGGCGGCGTGACCATCGGCGGCGGCGAGATGAGCCTGCAGACCGATTTTGCCGTCGCTTTATTCAGTGAATGCAAAAAGATGATGATTAACACCGCCGTCGAAACCCAGGGCACCACCCCGCTTGCCAACTACCAGAAGCTGGCGCCGGTCACCGACACCTTCTTATTCGACATAAAGCAGATTAACAGCGATCACCACAGGGCGATGCTCGGCATCGGTAACGAAGGGATCCGCCGCAATCTCGAATGGCTGGTGGATTCCGGCGCCAACGTCATTGTGCGTATGCCGCTCATTCGCGGCTACAACGACTCATTCGACGCCATTACCGGCGCCATTGATTACGTACAGAAGCTGGCGAAGCGCGGGAATATCCGCCGCATCGACATGCTGCCGTACCACCAGTTGGGACGCAAAAAGTACGAACGCCTGGATATGCCCTACCCGATTACCCAGGACCCGTCTTATTCACCGGACGAACTGGACCGGCTGGAAACCTTCTTCCGGCAATTTGATTTTGATATTCGCTTAGTCCGCCATTAACAGGAGCCGACCATGAAAAGTTTAGGCGTAATTGAAACGCGAGGATGGGTCGCCGCCATTCAGGCCGTCGACGCCGCCTGTAAAGCTGCGGGAGTGACCTGCATTGGCTATCGCAAACCAGGCTCCGGGCTGGTGAGCGTCTGCTTTGAAGGGGAGATCAGCGCCATCCACACCGCCATTGAACGCGGCGTGGCGGTGGCCGGCGCCGAGCACACCGTGAAGTCGCTGGTGATTGCCCGCCCGGAGCGCTGTGTGGTTGAAGCGTTAAGCAACCTCAAAGGCAACCCGCCGCCTGCGAAAAAAGCGGCCGAACCGGTGGTTATCGCCGCCCCGGAACCCATCGTCCCCCCTGCCGCCCCGAACGAAACGGAAGATAAACATCCGGCGCTGAAGAAAGGGAAGAAGTCATGATCGACACCCTGGTTCGCGAAAAAATCGCCGCCCGCCTGAGCGCAACGGCGCCGGCGATCCCGGTGGGGATCTCCAACCGCCACGTCCATCTCGCGCAACAGGACGTCGAGGCGCTATTCGGCAAAGGCTACAGCCTGACGCCGTTCAAACCGCTGCGCCAGCCGGGGCAGTTCGCCGCCCAGGAGTGCGTGACCGTTGTCGGGCCGAAAGGCTCGCTGACCAACGTCCGCGTCCTCGGGCCGACCCGCCCGGTATCGCAGCTGGAAGTATCGCGCGCCGACTGTTTCACGCTCGGGATTAAGGCGCCGGTTCGTGAGTCCGGCCAGCTGGATAATGCCGGTAGCGCGCTGCTGATTGGGCCCGCAGGCCACGTTGAACTCCATTCGCAGGTGATCTGCGCCTGGCGGCATATTCATATGTCGCCGCAGGACGCGCGCCAGCTCAACGTTAGCAATGGCCAGAAGGTCAGCGTGCGCAGCAACGGCGAGCGTCAGCTGACTTTCGATGAAGTGGTGGTGCGGGTGCGCGATGACTTCGCGCTGGAGTTTCACATTGACACCGAAGAAGCCAATGCCGCCGGGTTGAAAAACGGCGCGCAGGTGACGCTCATCGGCTAACGGAGGCTCGCCATGACCGACGAACAGATTGAAGGTTTAGTCGCGCGAATTTTACAGCGCCTGCGCCCGCCGGTACTGGTGATGGTGACCGCCGCTGACGGCTACCGCACGGCAATCCGCCAGCGCCTGGCAAGCTGCGGCTACCCGCTGCGCCTCGCGCTGGAGGAGGGTCTCGCCGACGCCGCCGCGTGGCAGGAGGTGGGCGAGATTATCCCGTCATCGGCCTGGCAGGATGCCCTGCCGTCAGCGCCGTGGCGGGCGGTACTGCTACCGTTTCTCGATTATACGCTGGCCTCGGATCTGCTGAACGGCACGCTGCGCAGTCCGCTCGCCCGCTGCGCGCACGAGGCGCTGCTGACGGGGATCCCCGTGCTGGCGCTGCGCTACCACTGCGATCCGCTCAGCGAACTCAACCAGTTGCGCGGGGCGCAGGCCGACAGCGCCTACGCCGGACATCTGCAGGCCACACTGACTCGCCTGGAAGCCTGCGGCGTCTTCCTCGGCACCATGAATGAGCTGCTGGCGACGCTGGACGCGCCCACCGCGCCTGCCGCCAGCAGCGAACCGCGCCGTTATCTCACCGTCACAGACATAGTGAATAATCCGGCGCTGGCGGCGGCACCGCACGCGCAACTGACCGATGCAGCCATTGATTATTTAAAAAACAGAAAGATATGACCTTACCCAACTATGAACCTGGAGCTTAACGATGTCTTCGAAAACAAAATGCTGGTTATGGATGCTGCTGGTTATCCTCTCCGAAACCTCGGCAACCTCGACGTTAAAAATGTTCGGTAACAGCGAAGGCAGCACAAAAATGCTGCTGCTCGTATTGCTGATTGCGCTCTATTGCACCTGCTATTACTCGCTCTCAAGGGCGGTGAAAGATATCCCGGTCGGCCTGGCGTACGCCACCTGGTCCGGAACCGGTATCCTGGTGGTCTCGACGCTGGGAATGGCATTCTACGGCCAGCATCCGGATACCGCCGCCATCATCGGCATGGCGGTGATCGCCAGCGGCATCGTTATCATGAACCTGTTCTCGAAGATGGGTTCCGAAGCGAGCGAAGAGCCCGCGCCCGCCGCGCCAGTCGCCTCCATGGATAAGAACATCGCTAACTAACAGGAAAGGAATACCCTATGTTTAATCTCGGATTTTTATGGCTGGCGCTGTCTATCGGCTCCGAAATCACCGGCACCTCGATGATCAAAAAAACCAACGGCTTCAGCAAACTGGCGCCTTCGGTGCTGGTGGTCTGCGCCTACGGCCTGTGTTACTTCGCCCTCACCCGCGCGATGAGCACCATTCCGGTGGGCGTAGCCTACTCGCTGTGGTGCGGCTTCGGTATCGTCGGCGTGACGATTTGCTCCATGATCCTCTATAAGCAGAAACCGGACCTGGCGGCCATTATCGCCATGGCGCTGATTATCTCCGGCGGCGTGATCATGAACGTCTTCTCGACCATGTAATACGAGGCGGGTTTACCCCGCCGTGATTTCGTGGCAGGATAAAAAGATGAACAGAAACGTTATCGTTACCTATCCCCGTCGTTGGTGGCTGCCTGCATAACAGGCGGCACGATACACGTTTCCATTTTCAAAGCCGCCGGAAGGCGGCTTTGGTGTTTTCAGGACGTCTTTCGGCTGAACAGTCTGATAAGGAGTCCCTGATGAACCATCCACAAACCATCCTCACCGGCGACCGCCCGACCGGCCAGCTGCACCTTGGCCACTACGTCGGCTCGCTGCGCCAGCGCGTCGCGCTGCAGCACGACCACCAGCAGTTTATCCTGATCGCCGACCTGCAAGGGCTCACCGATAACGGCAGCAACCCGCAAAAAATCAGCCACCATATCCTCGAAGTCATGGCCGATTATCTGGCCGTCGGCATCGACCCCAGGCTCACCACTATTTGCCTGCAGTCCGCTCTGCCCGCGCTGGCGGAGCTCAGCGCGCTGTATATGAATATCGTCACCGTCGCCCGCGTGGAACGTAATCCGACGGTCAAAAATGAGATTGCCCAAAAGGGATTCGCCCGTTCGCTGCCAGTGGGCTTTCTTGCCTATCCGATTAGCCAGGCGGCCGATATCACCGCCTTCAAGGCCGAGCTGGTGCCGGTGGGTGACGATCAGCTACCGATGATTGAGCAGACCAACGAGATCGTCCACAAGATGAATAGCCTCACCGGCGAGCCGGTGCTGCGCCACTGTAAGGCGCTACTCAGCGAAGTGAGCCGCCTGCCGGGCGTCGACGGTAATGCCAAAATGTCGAAATCGCTGGGCAATACGCTGACGTTATCGGCCAGTGAAGAGGAGATCCACCGCGCGGTCAGCGCGATGTATACCGACCCGACGCACCTGAGAGTCAGCGATCCGGGACATGTCGACGGCAACGTGGTGTTCACCTATCTCGACGCTTTCCATAGCGATAAGGCGCTGGTTGCTGAGATGAAAGCCCACTATCAGCGCGGCGGGCTGGGCGATCGCCAGTGTAAGAATGAACTGGAAACCTGCCTGCAGGCGCTACTGGCGCCGATCCGCGAACGCCGGGCTACCTATATTCAGGATAAAGGGATGCTGCTTGAGCTGCTGCGCCAGGGCAGCGAACGTGCCCACCAGCTCACGCAGCAGACGCTACATGAGGTGAAGCGCGGGCTGGGGCTGCCGGTGCTGTTCTGAGTTTCAGAGCCCTTCCCCGGTCGCGCTACGCTTACCGGGGCTACGGTTTTATCCCCCGCCTTTGTGCATCTTCACGCAGTTGCGCCCCTCGCGCTTGGCGGCATACAGCGCGTTATCGGCGTCGCGCAGCAGCAGATTGTAATCGGGGTGACCGGTGTGGGCGGCAAAGCCAATGCTGGCGGTGATGGGGATCTGCGTGTCGCCGCCAACGTTAAACGCCAGCTGGCCAATCTTTTTGCGCAGACGTTCAAGGAGAGGGAAAGCCTCTGCCGCGCGGGTCTCCACCAGCACCAGCAGAAACTCCTCGCCGCCGTAGCGGAAGAGATAGTCGCTGGAGCGAATATTATCGCTGAGCAGATCGGCTACGTGCTTAATGGCGCGGTCGCCGACCATATGGCCCCATTTGTCATTGATCTCTTTAAAGAAATCAATATCGATAATCGCTACCGTCAGCGGCAGGTCATACTCAATCGCCAGGGTGACTTCATGCTTGAGCACCACAGGCAGATAGCGACGGTTAAGCAGGCTGGTTAGCGCGTCTTTGCCATTTTGCATCTGCGACAGACTACTGAATAACACTCCCAGCTGGCTGCTGATGTGCTGGCAATGGATATGGATCTTTTGCAGCAGGCTCTGAGTATTTTTATAACCAGCATCCTGTTCCGCGGTACGCCATTCGGTAATCAACGCATCCACCTGACCGATCAACTCAGTAATCTCCCCCATCTGCGGATTGTGGTTAAAATAGCGAACGCATTTATGGCGAAACCACAAACCAAATTCGGATTCAGATAATAACGTTGCGTTAAGGTCCGTCCTGTTCTCGCTGACGATATTAAAAATCGCACTATTTTCCCAACCCGAAAGCGATGCCTGCTGCTTGCCATACTCCATCGGGACGTTATCCATCAGGCTGTACAGACGAAAAGCTTCTTCATTTTTGGTAGCCCGATAATGCGACAGCGTATAGGCGTGACACATCATCTCCACCGCCATATTCATCGCCATGATCGCGTAATGGATAGCCGCTATCCCGGTGTCCCGCGCGACCTGGCTGTCACGAATCGCCTCCACCAGCCCGGATTTTATCTGCCGCGCGCCGCGCAGCACCGCCTCTGCCGGGATGCCAATCCGCGAATGAATGCTGCCGATCTGATACTGGCGCTCCGCAAGAGCCTGAAGATCCTCTTTTTCACAGGTCAGGATCTGCTGTACCCATCCCGCCAGAGAGCGGCTCAGACGTTCCTCAACCAGCTCATAAGAGAGGTGCCTGGCGATATCCGGATCCTGAAAAATAAAATCGTAAAAGCGGGTCGCTAACATCGACGATCGCTCATCGGCCATTTTTTTAAGCAATGCACGGACGTCCGGCGTCAGGCTGTCATACAGCGGTAGCCATTCCTTAAAAATCACGGCGATATATTTTTGGCTTTCTTCATTCATGAAATTAAAGCACTCGTCGGATGTTTCTTAATGCCAGGAGCGGAATCATATCGTAGTTACCGGGGGGCAACCAGATAACAAAACAGGCGCCCTGTTTTCGCGGTTTTATCCTGACGGTGGGTATTTCTGTTAACACACCGACAAGACCATGCACTTCGTATGGACAACATCGCCACGAATGTTACTATCGCGATGACGGTAGCTCTCACTATGCGTGTTTCATTAAGGCCAGGATCGCTGATGATGACCACATAAGTAGCACAGCGATCGGCTGCGCATCGACGCGGCAGAGCGCGGCGTCAGCGGCCTTTATCCCCACCTTTTCGTCCCTCGCAAGGAGGACGCTCCGCTCGGCGGAGGAAACACGCGCACCACTCAGCAAAGGGAATCAAGCGAGTCGCGTATGGACAAAATAAAGAAACGTTGGGCAGGGTATCTTGTCGGCTTACTGGTGATGCTCGCCGCCGCCGCATGGTGGCTGCTGCGCCCGCCAGGTCTCCCGGACGGTTTTGCCAGTAGCAACGGCCGAATCGAAGCCACCGAAGTCGATATTGCCAGTAAAATCGCCGGGCGTATCGACACGATTTTGGTCAAAGAGGGCCAGTTTGTGCGTCAGGGAGAAGTCCTCGCGAGGATGGATACCCGCGTACTGAACGAGCAGCGTCTTGAAGCCGCCGCACAAATCAAGGAGGCGGAAAGCGCGGTGCTCGCCGCCAGAGCCTTGCTCGATCAGCGGCAGAGTGAAATGCGCGCCAGCGAAGCAGTGGTGAAGCAGCGCCAGGCGGAGCTGGATTCCTCGGCGAAACGCCATGTCCGCTCGAATGCCCTGTCGCAGCGCGGCGCCGTCTCCGCCCAGCAGCTGGATGACGACCGCGCGGCAGCAGAGAGTGCCCGCGCGGCGCTGGAATCGGCAAAAGCCCAGGTCTCTGCCGCCCGCGCCGCCATCGAAGCTGCCCGCACCAGCATTATTCAGGCGCAAACCCGCGTCGAAGCCGCCCAGGCGACCGAACGGCGGATCCTTGCCGATATTGACGATAGCGAGCTGAAAGCACCCCGTGATGGCCGCATTCAATATCGCGTCGCTGAGCCAGGCGAAGTCCTGGCCGCCGGTGGCCGGGTGCTGAATATGGTCGATCTCGCCGATGTCTATATGACCTTCTTTCTGCCAACCGAACAGGCTGGCCTGCTGGCGCTCGGCAGCGAAGCGCGCTTGATCCTTGATGCCGCGCCGGATCTGGTGATCCCGGCCAACATCAGCTTTGTCGCCAGCGTCGCCCAGTTCACGCCGAAAACGGTAGAAACCAGCGACGAGCGCCTTAAGCTGATGTTCCGCGTCAAAGCGCGCATCCCGCCGGAGCTGCTGGCGCAGCATCTGGAATATGTCAAAACCGGCCTGCCCGGCATGGCTTACGTGCGGGTGGATAAACAACAACCCTGGCCTGAGGCGCTAACGGTGAGGTTGCCGCAATGAAACTGACGCCGCAGGATACCTCGCCCCCCGTCGCCCTGCTGGAAAACGTTGGCCAGCAGTATGGCGCCACCATCGCGCTGCGGGATATCAGCCTGGCGATCCCGGCACGGCGTATGGTTGGTCTGATTGGCCCGGACGGCGTCGGCAAATCGAGCCTGCTCTCGCTGATCGCCGGGGCGCGGGCCATTGAACAGGGTAACGTGATGGTGCTTGGCGGCGATATGCGTGATGTGCATCACCGCCGCGACGTGTGCCCGAAAATCGCGTGGATGCCACAGGGGCTGGGGAAAAACCTCTATCACACCCTCTCGGTGTATGAAAACGTCGACTTCTTCGCCCGCCTGTTCGGCCACGATAAAGCCGAGCGCGAACTGCGCATCAACGAGCTGCTGCAGAGCACCGGGCTGGCGCCGTTTCGCGATCGCCCCGCCGGTAAACTCTCCGGTGGGATGAAGCAAAAGCTCGGCCTGTGCTGCGCGCTGATCCACGACCCGCAGTTGCTGATCCTTGATGAACCGACCACCGGCGTCGACCCGCTTTCCCGGGCGCAGTTCTGGGAGCTTATCGACAGTATTCGCCAGCGCCAGCCGGAGATGAGCGTGCTGGTCGCTACCGCCTACATGGAAGAGGCCGAGCGCTTTGACTGGCTGGTGGCGATGAATGCCGGCGAGGTGCTGGCGACTGGCAGCGCCGCGGAGCTCAAAGCCCAGACCGGCAGCCAGACCCTGGAGCAGGCGTTTATCGCCCTGCTACCTGAAGCACAACGTCAAGCGCATAAGACGGTAGTTATCCCGCCGCGCGACAGCCGCGAGGAAGAGATCGCCATCGAAGCACGCGGCCTGACCATGCGCTTCGGCAACTTTGTTGCCGTCGACCACGTTAACTTTCGCATCGCCCGCGGCGAAATCTTTGGCTTCCTTGGATCTAACGGCTGCGGCAAATCCACCACCATGAAGATGCTCACCGGCCTGCTGCCCGCCAGCGAAGGTGAAGCCTGGCTGTTCGGCCAGCCGGTCGACCCGAAGAATATCGCCACCCGACAGCGGGTGGGCTATATGTCACAGGCCTTCTCGCTTTACAGCGAACTGAGCGTTCGGCAAAACCTCGAGCTGCACGCCCGCCTGTTTCATATCCCGGACGACGAAATAGCCCACCGGGTCGCTGAGATGAGCGAGCGCTTTATGCTGACCGAGGTTAAAGACGCGCTTCCCGCCGATCTGCCGCTGGGGATCCGTCAGCGCCTGTCGTTAGCGGTGGCGGTCATCCACCGCCCGGAGATGCTGATCCTCGATGAGCCGACCTCCGGCGTCGACCCGGTGGCGCGCGATATGTTCTGGCAGCTGATGGTAGACCTGGCGCGCCAGGATCGCGTTACTATATTTATCTCCACCCACTTTATGAATGAGGCGGAACGCTGCGATCGCATCTCGCTGATGCACGCCGGCAAGGTGCTGGCCAGCGATACGCCGCAGGCGCTGGTTGAGCAACGTGGCTCAGCCAGCCTCGAAGAGGCGTTTATCGCCTGGCTGCAGGAAGCGGCGGATGCCGCACAACCGACCGTTTCTGTCTCTACCACGCCCGCACCGCCTGCTGTCGTATCACACCAGCAGAACGCGTCCCCACGCCAGTCATTCAGCCTGCGCCGCCTGTTTAGCTATAGCCGCCGCGAGGCGCTGGAACTACGCCGCGATCCGGTACGATCGACGCTGGCGCTGCTGGGGACGGTGATCCTGATGTTTATCATGGGTTATGGGATCAGCATGGACGTTGAGGATCTGCGCTTTGCCGTACTCGACCGCGACCAAACCCTCAGCAGCCAGGGCTGGTCGCAGAACATCGCTGGCTCACGCTACTTTATCGAGCAGGCGCCACTGCACAGCTATGACGAACTGGACCGCCGGATGCGTGACGGCGAACTGGCGGTGGCAATAGAGATCCCGCCGAACTTTGGTCGCGATATCGCCCGCGGCACACCGGTGCAAATCGGCATCTGGGTGGACGGCGCAATGCCAAATCGCGCGGAAACGGTGCGCGGGTACGTGCAGGCGATGCATCTCGCCTGGCTGCAGGAGATGGCCGCCCGGCAGAGTAGCCCACAGCACGATACCTCGCTCATCTCCATCGAGACCCGCTATCGCTATAATCCGGACGTGAAGAGCCTGCCGGCCATCGTCCCGGCGGTGATCCCGCTGCTGCTGATGATGATCCCGGCGATGCTCAGCGCCCTGAGCGTAGTCCGTGAGAAAGAGCTCGGATCGATTATCAACTTGTACGTGACGCCAACCACCCGCAGTGAATTCCTGCTCGGCAAGCAGCTGCCTTACATCGTACTGGGGATGTTTAACTTCTTCCTGCTGTGCGCGCTGTCGGTCTTTGTCTTTGGCGTCGCGCATATGGGCAGCTTCCTGACGCTGACCCTGGCGGCGCTGCTGTATGTCACCATCGCCACCGGTCTGGGGCTGCTGATCTCAACCTTTATGAAGAGCCAAATCGCCGCCATCTTCGGTACCGCGATCATTACGCTGATCCCGGCAACCCAGTTCTCCGGGATGATCGATCCGGTGGCGTCGCTGGAAGGGCCCGGGCGCTGGATCGGGCAAATTTATCCGACCAGCCACTTCCTGACTATCGCTCGCGGCACCTTCTCCAAGGCGCTGAATCTCAGCGATTTGTGGGGCTCGTTCATTCCGCTATTGATTGCGGTGCCGCTGGTGCTCGGGCTGAGCGTGCTGCTGCTGAAGAAACAGGAGGGATGATGCGCGGATTACGCAATATTTATAATCTTGGCGTCAAAGAGCTGCGCAGCCTGCTCGGCGATAAAGCGATGCTGGCGCTGATCGTGTTTGCGTTTACCGTGTCGGTGTACTCCTCGGCCACGGTGATGCCTGGTTCGCTGCACCTGGCGCCGATCGCGGTTGCTGATATGGATAAATCCCAGCTCTCTTCACGCATTATTAACGCTTTCTACCGTCCCTGGTTTCTCGAGCCGGAGCTGATCACCGCTGATGAGATGGACGCCGGGCTGGATGCCGGGCGCTACACTTTCGCCATCAACATCCCGCCTAACTTCCAGCGCGATGTGCTGGCCGGTCGGCAGCCGGAAATCCAGGTCAACGTTGACGCCACGCGAATGAGCCAGGCCTTTACCGGTAACGGCTATATCCAGAATATTATCAGTGGCGAAGTCAACAGCTTTGTCGCCCGTTATCGGGATAACAGCGTACTGCCGGTAGAGCTGGCGGTAAGGATGCGTTTTAACCCTAACCTTGAGCAGGAGCGCTTTGGCGCGGTGATGGCGATCATCAATAACATCACCATGCTGGCGATCGTCCTCACCGGTTCGGCGCTGATCCGCGAGCGGGAACATGGCACCATAGAGCACTTGTTGGTGATGCCAGTAACGCCGTTTGAAATCATGATGGCCAAGATCTGGTCGATGGGCCTGGTGGTGCTGGTGGTCTCCGGGTTGTCGCTGATACTGATGGTGCAGGGGATTTTGCAGGTGCCCATTGAAGGGTCGATTCCCCTGTTTATGCTGGGGGTGGCGCTCAGCCTGTTCGCCACGACCTCAATCGGCATTTTTATGGGCACCCTCGCCCGCTCGATGCCGCAGCTGGGGCTGCTGATGATTCTGGTGCTGCTGCCGCTGCAGATGCTCTCCGGCGGATCCACGCCGCGGGAAAGTATGCCGCAGCTGGTACAGGATATTATGTTGACCATGCCGACCACCCACTTCGTCAGTCTGGCGCAAGCGATACTGTACCGCGGCGCCAGCTTCGCCATCGTCTGGCCGCAGTTCTTAACCTTGCTGGCTATCGGCGGGGTATTCTTTACTATCGCGTTGCTGCGTTTTCGTAAGACTATTGGCGAGATGGCGTAAGGGCTTAAGAAGGGCCGTCGACTGACGGCGGCCCAGGGATTTATTTGTGGCGGTTCATAAAGCGACGTAAACCCCAGGTGAAGGCCATCGCCATACTAAACAGGATAAACAATAAGACAATCCAGCTGATGGAGATGCGCAGCAGCGTGCCGGGGGTCATAAACGGCTGCAGATAAACGGTGAAGGACTGGGCGGGTGATTTCCCCAGCAGTTCATAAACGTTATCCATAAGCCATACGCCGACCCGGCAGAACAGCCAGATAATCGCTGGCCAGCAGAGCAGCACCAGAAAGGTAAAGCGCTCCTGAATGTAAGTGAAGAGCTGGCGCAGTGGCGACCAGTTAAGCAGGATTTTCATTTCTATTCTCATATTGCCAGCCGATAACCTGCATATGTCTCGCAAGGTATTTCGGGCAGCATCCATACAGGCAATCATCCCCCTTTGTATAACAAATTTTCCGCCATATAAACCAGATCAAGTTAACAAAGTGTTAATGATGTAGCTCATTAAGACAAAAACAGGGAAGAAGCATACCGTTTGCCACAATACATCCGGGAGCGAAGTATTCAGTCACGGAAATATTTTTTCTGAATCGTAAGTGCGTTATTTTGCGGGAGGAAGAGGCAGCGCCATTATTTTACCGAGGCACAATAAAATGGCGCTGAAATAGAGAGATAATATTAATCGTAACTACTAATAATTATTTTCCGACTTGCATCATCCGGTAAATTCACCGTCCGCGTGATCACGCCGCGAGCATTCGTCACGCTATTTTGCGAAGCAATAAGATAGGTATTCTTTCCGCAACGCTGCTGAGGTTGTTTATTGACGATATCGGTACTGCAGGTTTCTGAAACCACCCGCCCGGAGAGCGTTAATGTGGCGGTATCAGCAGCAAACAGAGGTAAGCTTAGTCCATAAGCGAAAGCCAGAATCCCAATTAGCGGTTTTTTCATTGACTTTATAACCAGTTAACAGGATGAGAAATAAGCGAGTTGCTTTCTATTTTTCTCCCTCGGGAGAGATGATGCGTTGATTCATCACGCAGGGAAGATAATCCATATAATTAATAAGGACAATTCCAGGATAACCTATTAATGTGATAGGTATTACTGATGTTAACGAACCCGGCGGTCGGGCCGGATGTTTCCCCGGAGGCGGTGCTGCGCACCTTGTCCGGGCTACAGGTCGTGCAGGGCGGGTGCGAATCCGTAGCCCCGGTAAGCGCAGCGCCACCGGGGAGACATGCCGGCACGCTGCCCGGTCCACAGAAACGCAAAAAGCCCATCCTTACGGATGGGCTTTTTACTTGTTTGATGCCTGGCAGTTTATGGCGGGCGTCCTGCCCGCCACCCTCCGGGCCGTTGCTGCGCAACGTTCAAATCCGCTCCCGGCGGATTTGTCCTGCTCCGGAGAGCGCTCACCGACAGACAACAGACAAAACAAAAGGCCCAGTCTTTCGACTGAGCCTTTCGTTTTATTTGATGCCTGGCAGTTCCCTACTCTCACATGGGGAGACCCCACACTACCATCGGCGCTACGGCGTTTCACTTCTGAGTTCGGCATGGGGTCAGGTGGGACCACCGCGCTATCGCCGCCAGGCAAATTCTGTTTTCAACACGTCTCACGGACGCATCGAGTAATCTGTATCAGAGCTGAAAATCGTCTCAAATCCGCCAAAACAGCTTCGGCGTTGTAAGGTTAAGCCTCACGGTTCATTAGTACCGGTTAGCTCAACGCATCGCTGCGCTTACACACCCGGCCTATCAACGTCGTCGTCTTCAACGTTCCTTCAGGAGACTTATAGTCTCAGGGAGAACTCATCTCGGGGCAAGTTTCGTGCTTAGATGCTTTCAGCACTTATCTCTTCCGCATTTAGCTACCGGGCAGTGCCATTGGCATGACAACCCGAACACCAGTGATGCGTCCACTCCGGTCCTCTCGTACTAGGAGCAGCCCCCCTCAATTCTCCAGCGCCCACGGCAGATAGGGACCGAACTGTCTCACGACGTTCTAAACCCAGCTCGCGTACCACTTTAAATGGCGAACAGCCATACCCTTGGGACCTACTTCAGCCCCAGGATGTGATGAGCCGACATCGAGGTGCCAAACACCGCCGTCGATATGAACTCTTGGGCGGTATCAGCCTGTTATCCCCGGAGTACCTTTTATCCGTTGAGCGATGGCCCTTCCATTCAGAACCACCGGATCACTATGACCTGCTTTCGCACCTGCTCGCGCCGTCACGCTCGCAGTCAAGCTAGCTTATGCCATTGCACTAACCTCCTGATGTCCGACCAGGATTAGCTAACCTTCGTGCTCCTCCGTTACTCTTTGGGAGGAGACCGCCCCAGTCAAACTACCCACCAGACACTGTCCGCAACCCCGGTCAGGGGCCTACGTTAGAACATCAAACATTAAAGGGTGGTATTTCAAGGTTGGCTCCACGCAGACTGGCGTCCACGCTTCAAAGCCTCCCACCTATCCTACACATCAAGGCTCAATGTTCAGTGTCAAGCTATAGTAAAGGTTCACGGGGTCTTTCCGTCTTGCCGCGGGTACACTGCATCTTCACAGCGAGTTCAATTTCACTGAGTCTCGGGTGGAGACAGCCTGGCCATCATTACGCCATTCGTGCAGGTCGGAACTTACCCGACAAGGAATTTCGCTACCTTAGGACCGTTATAGTTACGGCCGCCGTTTACCGGGGCTTCGATCAAGAGCTTCTCCTTACGGATAACCCCATCAATTAACCTTCCGGCACCGGGCAGGCGTCACACCGTATACGTCCACTTTCGTGTTTGCACAGTGCTGTGTTTTTAATAAACAGTTGCAGCCAGCTGGTATCTTCGACTGGTCTCAGCTCCATCCGCAGGGACTTCACCTACACACCAGCGTGCCTTCTCCCGAAGTTACGGCACCATTTTGCCTAGTTCCTTCACCCGAGTTCTCTCAAGCGCCTTGGTATTCTCTACCTGACCACCTGTGTCGGTTTGGGGTACGATTTAATGTTACCTGATGCTTAGAGGCTTTTCCTGGAAGCAGGGCATTTGTTACTTCAGCACCGTAGTGCCTCGTCATCACACCTCAGCGTTAAAAGGTACCGGATTTACCTGGAACCTCCGCCTACATGCTTAAACCGGGACAACCGTCGCCCGGCTAACATAGCCTTCTCCGTCCCCCCTTCGCAGTAACACCAAGTACAGGAATATTAACCTGTTTCCCATCGACTACGCCTTTCGGCCTCGCCTTAGGGGTCGACTCACCCTGCCCCGATTAACGTTGGACAGGAACCCTTGGTCTTCCGGCGAGCGGGCTTTTCACCCGCTTTATCGTTACTTATGTCAGCATTCGCACTTCTGATACCTCCAGCAACCCTCACAGGCCACCTTCGCAGGCTTACAGAACGCTCCCCTACCCAACAACACATAGTGTCGCTGCCGCAGCTTCGGTGCATGGTTTAGCCCCGTTACATCTTCCGCGCAGGCCGACTCGACCAGTGAGCTATTACGCTTTCTTTAAATGATGGCTGCTTCTAAGCCAACATCCTGGCTGTCTGTGCCTTCCCACATCGTTTCCCACTTAACCATGACTTTGGGACCTTAGCTGGCGGTCTGGGTTGTTTCCCTCTTCACGACGGACGTTAGCACCCGCCGTGTGTCTCCCGTGATAACATTCTTCGGTATTCGTAGTTTGCATCGGGTTGGTAAGTCGGGATGACCCCCTAGCCGAAACAGTGCTCTACCCCCGAAGATGAATTCACGAGGCGCTACCTAAATAGCTTTCGGGGAGAACCAGCTATCTCCCGGTTTGATTGGCCTTTCACCCCCAGCCACAAGTCATCCGCTAATTTTTCAACATTAGTCGGTTCGGTCCTCCAGTTAGTGTTACCCAACCTTCAACCTGCCCATGGCTAGATCACCGGGTTTCGGGTCTATACCCTGCAACTTAACGCCCAGTTAAGACTCGGTTTCCCTGCGGCTCCCCTATACGGTTAACCTTGCTACAGAATATAAGTCGCTGACCCATTATACAAAAGGTACGCAGTCACACCCGAAGGTGCTCCCACTGCTTGTACGTACACGGTTTCAGGTTCTTTTTCACTCCCCTCGCCGGGGTTCTTTTCGCCTTTCCCTCACGGTACTGGTTCACTATCGGTCAGTCAGGAGTATTTAGCCTTGGAGGATGGTCCCCCCATATTCAGACAGGATACCACGTGTCCCGCCCTACTCTTCGAGTTCACAGCCTGTGCATTTTGGTGTACGGGACTATCACCCTGTACCGTCGGACTTTCCAGACCGTTCCACTAACACACAAGCTGATTCAGACTCTGGGCTGCTCCCCGTTCGCTCGCCGCTACTGGGGGAATCTCGGTTGATTTCTTTTCCTCGGGGTACTTAGATGTTTCAGTTCCCCCGGTTCGCCTCGTTAACCTATGTATTCAGTTAACGATAGTGTGACGAATCACACTGGGTTTCCCCATTCGGACATCGCCGGCTGTAACGGTTCATATCACCTTACCGACGCTTTTCGCAGATTAGCACGTCCTTCATCGCCTCTGACTGCCAGGGCATCCACCGTGTACGCTTAGTCGCTTAACCTCACAACCCGAAGATGTTTCGTAAAACACCATCGTGTCGCGAAAATTTGAGAGACTCGAACACACTTAAACAGTGTGTCGTTTCAATTTTCAGCTTGATCCAGATTTTTAAAGAGCAAATATCTCAAACGTCACCCGAAGATGAGTTTTGAGATATATCGGCACGCGTCTTTCACTCACGAACCAGCAAGTGGCGTCCCCTAGGGGATTCGAACCCCTGTTACCGCCGTGAAAGGGCGGTGTCCTGGGCCTCTAGACGAAGGGGACACTGAAGTCTCAATCGCAAGACGCCTTGCTTCTTTACTTTCATCAGACAATCTGTGTGAGCACTACAAAGGCAGGTTCTTTAAGGTAAGGAGGTGATCCAACCGCAGGTTCCCCTACGGTTACCTTGTTACGACTTCACCCCAGTCATGAATCACAAAGTGGTAAGCGCCCTCCCGAAGGTTAAGCTACCTACTTCTTTTGCAACCCACTCCCATGGTGTGACGGGCGGTGTGTACAAGGCCCGGGAACGTATTCACCGTAGCATTCTGATCTACGATTACTAGCGATTCCGACTTCATGGAGTCGAGTTGCAGACTCCAATCCGGACTACGACATACTTTATGAGGTCCGCTTGCTCTCGCGAGGTCGCTTCTCTTTGTATATGCCATTGTAGCACGTGTGTAGCCCTGGTCGTAAGGGCCATGATGACTTGACGTCATCCCCACCTTCCTCCAGTTTATCACTGGCAGTCTCCTTTGAGTTCCCGGCCTAACCGCTGGCAACAAAGGATAAGGGTTGCGCTCGTTGCGGGACTTAACCCAACATTTCACAACACGAGCTGACGACAGCCATGCAGCACCTGTCTCACAGTTCCCGAAGGCACCAATCCATCTCTGGAAAGTTCTGTGGATGTCAAGACCAGGTAAGGTTCTTCGCGTTGCATCGAATTAAACCACATGCTCCACCGCTTGTGCGGGCCCCCGTCAATTCATTTGAGTTTTAACCTTGCGGCCGTACTCCCCAGGCGGTCGATTTAACGCGTTAGCTCCGGAAGCCACGCCTCAAGGGCACAACCTCCAAATCGACATCGTTTACAGCGTGGACTACCAGGGTATCTAATCCTGTTTGCTCCCCACGCTTTCGCACCTGAGCGTCAGTCTTTGTCCAGGGGGCCGCCTTCGCCACCGGTATTCCTCCAGATCTCTACGCATTTCACCGCTACACCTGGAATTCTACCCCCCTCTACAAGACTCTAGCCTGCCAGTTTCGA
Source organism: Klebsiella sp. PK18 (assembly GCF_057784655.1). Classification (NCBI taxonomy): domain Bacteria; kingdom Pseudomonadati; phylum Pseudomonadota; class Gammaproteobacteria; order Enterobacterales; family Enterobacteriaceae; genus Klebsiella; species Klebsiella sp. PK18. The sequence goes on from NZ_CM173493.1 coordinate 4,957,057, forward strand.
ATGCAGTTCCCAGGTTGAGCCCGGGGATTTCACATCCGACTTGACAGACCGCCTGCGTGCGCTTTACGCCCAGTAATTCCGATTAACGCTTGCACCCTCCGTATTACCGCGGCTGCTGGCACGGAGTTAGCCGGTGCTTCTTCTGCGGGTAACGTCAATCGATGAGGTTATTAACCTCACCGCCTTCCTCCCCGCTGAAAGTGCTTTACAACCCGAAGGCCTTCTTCACACACGCGGCATGGCTGCATCAGGCTTGCGCCCATTGTGCAATATTCCCCACTGCTGCCTCCCGTAGGAGTCTGGACCGTGTCTCAGTTCCAGTGTGGCTGGTCATCCTCTCAGACCAGCTAGGGATCGTCGCCTAGGTGAGCCGTTACCCCACCTACCAGCTAATCCCATCTGGGCACATCTGATGGCATGAGGCCCGAAGGTCCCCCACTTTGGTCTTGCGACGTTATGCGGTATTAGCTACCGTTTCCAGTAGTTATCCCCCTCCATCAGGCAGTTTCCCAGACATTACTCACCCGTCCGCCGCTCGTCACCCGAGAGCAAGCTCTCTGTGCTACCGCTCGACTTGCATGTGTTAGGCCTGCCGCCAGCGTTCAATCTGAGCCATGATCAAACTCTTCAATTTAAGTTTGATGCTCGTGAATTAAACTTCGTAATGAATTACGTATGTTCACTCAGAGACTTGGTATTCATTTTTCGTCCGAGGACGTTAAGAATCCATGTCACTTTGAGTGCCCACACAGATTGTCTGATAAATTGTTAAAGAGCAGTTGCGACGCGCTTTAGCGCTCTGTCGCGAGGTGGCGTATATTACGCTTTCCTCTTTCAGAGTCAACCCTGAATTTCAGGATTTTTCTCTTCAACCGAACTGGCTGTTTGTGTGAAGTGATTCACATCTGCCGTGTCAGTGGGAGCGCATTATAGGGAGTTCGCCGGAAGTAGCAAGCGTTAAAATAGAAAAATCTTATCGACCGCTCATTATTTGAACTTTTCGCTTATTCATCTTCTTACCATTCAAGGCGCCATCCCAGTGTTCATGCGGCCTGCAGCGCCGTTTACGCTAAGATCGTTTTTTGGCAAAAATGTGATTTTTCTCTCTTACCCAACGCCATTATCGCGCCGATGGTGAATTAAGCACCACTCTTGACCCACGACAAAGCGCCCACCTGGCCCCCGTTTCTATAATCAGGCCCGTTTCTTCTTACTGGTAATAATCGATGGCTTATCAACTCAACATTAACTGGCCCGAGTTTTTAGAGAAGTACTGGCAAAAACAGCCGGTGGTATTAAAAAACGCGTTTCCGGACTTCGTCGACCCGATTACCCCGGACGAGCTGGCCGGATTAGCCATGGAGCCGGAAGTCGACAGCCGACTGGTCAGCCTGACCAACGGCAAATGGCAGGCCAGCAATGGTCCTTTTGAACATTTTGACGGGCTGGGCGAAACCGGCTGGTCGCTGCTGGCCCAGGCGGTAAACCACTGGCATATGCCCGCCGCCGAGCTGGTGCGCCCGTTCCGCGTACTGCCGGACTGGCGTCTGGACGACCTGATGATCTCCTTCTCCGTCCCCGGCGGCGGCGTCGGCCCGCATATCGATCAGTATGACGTCTTTATTATTCAGGGCATGGGCAGCCGCCGCTGGCGCGTGGGCGATAAGCTGCCGATGCGTCAGTTCTGCCCGCATCCGGCACTGCTGCACGTCGATCCGTTCCCGCCGATCATTGATGAAGATCTGCAGCCGGGCGATATCCTCTATATTCCACCAGGATTCCCGCACGATGGCGTGACCCACGAAACCGCGCTGAACTACTCCGTCGGCTTCCGCGGGCCAAACGGTCGCGACCTGATCAGCAGCTTCGCCGACTATGTGCTGGAGAACGATCTTGGCGGCGAACACTACAGCGATCCGGACCTCACCTGCCGCGAGCATCCGGGCCGGGTGGAGGAGTATGAACTCGAACGTCTGCGCACCATGATGATCGACATGATTCGCCAGCCGGAAGACTTCAAGCAGTGGTTCGGCAGTTTCGTCACCACCCCGCGTCACGAGCTGGATATTGCGCCGGCGGAACCACCGTATGAAGAAGAGGAAGTGGTCGATGCGCTGCTGGGCGGCGAAAAGCTCTCCCGCCTGAGCGGCCTGCGCGTTCTGCATATCGGCGACAGCTTCTTCGTGCATAGCGAACAGCTGGACACTACCGATGCCAAAGCGCTGGATGCGCTGTGCCGCTATACCTCATTAGGTCAGGAAGAGCTCGGCAGCGGCCTGCAGAATCCGGCGTTCGTGAGCGAACTGACGCGGCTGATTAATCAGGGCTACTGGTACTTCGAAGAGTAAGAGAGCGGCAATACTGCGGGCGGCCGCCTGGCGCTGCCCGCTGACTTTCAGCCGTTATTGCGTCTATTTCGGCAGCACGATAATAAAACGCGTAGAGCGCAGATCGGACTGCACCGCTACGCTGCCGTGGTGGGCGCTGACGATGGATTTCACAATCGCCAGGCCGATACCGCTGCCCTCGCCTTTGCGCTGACGCGAGGGGTCGACGCGATAGAAACGGTCAAACAGCCGCGGCAGATGCTCGGCGGCAATCGGCGTACCGGGATTCTCCACCACCAGACGGATCGTCTCGGCGCTTTCGCTCAACTGGATGGTCACCGCCTGGCCGGCCGGCGTGTAGCGGATCGCATTCGACAGCAGGTTGCTGATCGCTCGCCGCAGCATCAGCGGATCGCCCGTCACCCGGCAGTGGCTACCGACAAAGCGCAGCGCCACCGCCTTCTCTTCCGCCCACGCTTCAAAGAACTCAAACACCTTATGCACTTCCTCGGGCAGATCCAGCGCCCGTTGTTCGGGGATCAGTTGGTTATTATCCGCCTGGGCGAGGAACAGCATATCGCTGACCATCCGTGACATCCGCGAGAACTCTTCAAGATTGGAATAGAGCACCTCTTCCAGCTCCTGCTGGCTGCGGCTCTGGCTTAAGGCGATTTCAGTTTGCGTCACCAGGTTAGTAATCGGCGTGCGGATTTCATGGGCGATATCGGCGGAGAAGTTGGACTGGCGGGTAAAGACATCCTCTATGCGCTCCAGCATATGGTTAAACGACAGCGCCAGCCGCTCCAGCTCGATAGGCACGGCCTGCGGGTCAAGGCGCACGTCGAGATCCCGCGAGGTAATATTCTGGATCTGGCGACTGATCTGGCGGATGGGCTTATGCCCCTGATAGACCACAAACAGCACGATGGCGATGATCAGCAAACTGATTATCGTCGCCGCGGAAATCAGCTTCGCTTTCAGCTCATTAATATAGTGCAGGTGAAAATCGATGGATAAGGCCATTAGCAGGTGGTACGCCGGTTTGCCGTCCGCCTGCTTGCCCAGCGGCAGCATGATCAGCCGCCAGGCGCGGGTCTCCATTGGATGATTATCATGAACCATCTTTCGCGGCTGCGGGTCAGTCCATGAAATCACATTCCCGTCGCGCAGCTGCATCGCCAGCCCCGGCGTACTCAGCATATGGCTGAGATCCGGCCCGTCGGGCGACTGAAACAGAATATTGCCCTGGCCGTCGTCCAGACAGATAAAGACGTTGGCGTAACCCGCAATGATATTCCTCACGATCTCCAACCGCCGCGCCTGCGGGTAGTCAGCGTGGTCGAGGACCGTCTCCAGGGTGGTGCTGAGCTGCCTGAGATCGTGAACGTCGCGCTCTTCAAAGTGGGCCTTCACCGAATGGATCATGATCCAGGTGAAGGCAAAGAAAGCGATGATGGTGGCGAGGCTGATAAAGAAGGTCAGCCGGGTGGCCAGGGAAAAGGGGCGCTTAGCGGCCATCCGGCACCTCAAGCATATAGCCGACGCCGCGCACGGTCTGGATAAGCTTCGGCTCGAAGTCGTTATCGATTTTGGCGCGCAGCCGCTTCACCGCCACGTCGATGGCGTTAGTGTCGCTGTCGAAATTCATATCCCAGACCTGCGAGGCAATTAACGAACGCGGCAGCACCTCGCCCTGATGGCGCAGGAAGAACTCCAGCAGAGTGAATTCCTTACTGGTCAGGGTGATACGCGTCGCGCCGCGCGTCACCTTGCGGCTGACCAAATCGACGCTGAGATCCGCCGCCTGAAACTGGCTTTCGACGATGACCGCCGCTCCACGGCGCAGCAGGGTCCGCACTCGCGCCAGCAGCTCCGCAAAAGCAAATGGCTTCACCAGATAGTCGTCGGCGCCCAGTTCCAGGCCCTTCACCCGATGCTCAATAGTGCCAAGCGCGGTGAGCAGCAGGATCGGCATGCCTTTATTGGCGGCGCGCAGCATGCGGACGATATCCCAGCCGTTCACATCCGGCAGCATGATGTCGAGGATCAGCAGATCGTAATCGCTGGTCATCGCCAGGTGATAGCCGTTAAGGCCGTTATCGGCCAGGTCGACGACGAAGCCGGCCTCGGTGAGCCCTTTGGTCAGGTACTCTCCGGTTTTCTTCTCATCTTCGACAATCAAAATCTTCACGGCAGGCTCCTTCACGCGCGTTCTGTGCGGGTATTCAATTTTAGAGAAGCGACTCCGGATAGCAATGAAATATCAGGAAAATGACAGCTTTGTCATTTTCCTGTCACGCGTTGAACAGAGCCCGCTACGTAAAGTAGCCGCCATGGATAAATCGTCGAAACCGTCTGCCGCCATGCGTTCAATACAGCTACTTACCCTCAGCGTGATATTTGCCTTAACCGGCTGTCTGTCGCTTGCTCCGGACTACCAGCGCCCCGCCGCGCCGGTGCCGCAGCAGTTCTCACTCAGCCAGAACAGACTGGTTACCGCGACAGCGGGCTATCAGGAGACCGGCTGGCGCACCTTTTTCGTCGACCCGCAGGTGAAAAGCCTGATTAGCACCGCGCTGGCCAACAACCGCGACCTGCGGATGGCGACGCTGAAAGTGCAGGAAGCTCGCGCCCAGTACCGGGTTACCGACGCCGACCGCTCCCCGCAATTGAACGGTGACGGCAGCACCACCTATGGCGGCAAGCTTAAAGGCGACACCACCACCAGCAGCGATTATGCCGCCGGCCTGAATCTCAGCTATGACCTCGACTTCTTTGACCGGTTGAAAAACCTCAGTGAGGCCGACCGGCAGAACTTCTTCGCCAGCGAAGAGGCCCGGCGTGCGGTGCATATCCTGTTGATTGCTAACGTTTCACAAAGCTACTTCAACCAGCGGCTGGCGGCAGCGCAGTTGCAGGTGGCCAACGACACCTTACAGAACTATCAGCAGTCTTACGCCTTCGTTGAAAAACAGCTGCTGACCGGAAGCACCACCGTGCTGGCGCTGGAGCAGGCGCGCGGGATGATCGAGAGCACCCGCGCCGATATCGCCAAACGTCAGGGCCAGCTGGCGCAGGCCAATAACGCCCTGCAGCTGCTGCTCGGCAGCTACCAGCATCTGCCGGACGATAGCGCCAGCAGCGCCATCGATCTGCAAGGCGTCACTCTGCCGCCGTCGCTCTCCTCAGCGATCCTGCTGCAGCGGCCCGATATTCTGGAAGCGGAACACAGCCTGCGGGCGGCCAACGCCAACATCGGCGCCGCGCGGGCGGCCTTCTTCCCGTCGATCACCCTGACCAGCTCGCTCTCCGGCAGCAGCAGCGAACTCTCCAGCCTGTTTAACGCCGGCAGCGCGATGTGGAACTTCATCCCCAAAATCGAACTGCCGATTTTCAACGCCGGGCGTAATCAGGCCAACCTCGATCTGGCGGAGATCCGCCAGCAGCAGCAGGTGGTCAACTATGAACAAAAAATTCAGTCCGCCTTTAAAGAGGTGGCCGACGCGCTGGCTCTGCGCCAGAGCCTGGCCGATCAGATTGCCGCCCAGGAGCGTTATCTCGCTTCGCTGAATATCACCCTGCAGCGCGCCAGCGCGCTCTATCGCCACGGCGCGGTCAGCTACATCGAAGTCCTGAGCGCCCAGCGCGACATTTTTACCACCCGACAAACCCTGCTGGAACTCAACTATTCCCGTCAGGCAAATGAAATCACCCTGTTCACCGCCCTCGGCGGCGGCTGGATGGAATAACCCAAGGAGTCCCGATCATGAATTCACTCTCTAAAGTCGCCCTGTTCACTCTGATTTCTGGCGCGGTGTTCGCCGTCCAGGCCGCCGACCCGCACGCCGGCATGGCAATGCATGAACAGCCCGCCGCCGCGCAGGCGCAAAGCATCAGCGGCAAAGGCGTCATTAAAGCTATTGATATGGATAGCAAAAAAATCACCATCGCACATGAGGCCATCCCGGCGGTGAACTGGCCGCCGATGACCATGCGCTTCACTATCACCCCGCAGACGCAGCTCAACAATGTGAAGGATGGCGACAGCGTGGACTTCACCTTCGTTCAGCAGGGCAACCTGTCGCTGCTGCAGGATATTCGCGCCAATTAATGGCCCGGCGACGGTAAGCCCCTCAACGACTAAATGGACGACACATGGCATCCCTGACACTGAAAAATACGGCGCTGATCCTCGGCAGCATGGTGATTGGCGGCGCGCTTACCGCGGCGCTGTATACCCGACTGACGCCGACCCACTCTGCCGCTCCGGCGGCCGAGCAGCAGCGTAAAGTGCTGTTCTGGTACGATCCGATGTACCCGAACACCCGCTTCGATAAACCGGGTAAATCGCCGTTTATGGATATGGATCTGGTGCCGAAATACGCCGATGAGGAAAGTACCGCCGCCGGTGCGCCGGGGGTGCGTATCGACCCGACGCAGACCCAGAATCTCGGCGTAAAAACCGCCGCGGTCACCCGCGGGCCGCTGCGCTACGCTCAGACCTTCCCGGCCAACATTAGCTATAACGAGTACCAGTATGTGATTATGCAGGCGCGGGCGGCGGGCTTTATCAATAAAGTCTATCCGTTGACCGTCGGCGACAAGGTGAAACAAGGCACGCCGCTCCTCGAGCTGACCATCCCTGACTGGGTGGAAGCGCAGAGCGAATATCTGTTGTTGCAGGAGACCGGGGGCACCGCCACCCAGGTCGAGGGGATCCTCGAGCGCCTGCGCCTCGCCGGAATGCCGGATGACGATATCCGCCGCCTGAAAACCACGCGTAAAATCCAGACCCGCTTTACCCTCAAAGCGCCGATCGATGGCGTTATTACCGCCTTCGATCTGCGTGCCGGAATGAACATCGCCAAAGATAATGTGGTGGCGAAAATCCAGGGTATGGACCCGGTGTGGGTCAGCGTGGCAGTCCCCGAGTCCATCGCCTGGCTGATTAAAGACGCCTCGCAGTTCGCCATTCAGGTTCCCGCCTGGCCGGGCAAAACTTTCAGCATCAGCAAATGGACCCTTCTCCCCAGCGTCGATAGCGCCACCCGCACCCTGCAGCTGCGCCTGCAGGTTAACAACCCGGATGAAGCGCTGAAGCCGGGGATGAATGCCTATCTGCAACTAACCAGTGAAAGCGAACCGATGCTGCTGATCCCGTCAAAAGCGCTGATCGACAGCGGCAGCGAGCAGCGAGTGATTACCGTGGATAATGAGGGCCGCTTCGTGCCGAAACGCGTGCAGGTATTCCATGAATCCGCCGGCGTCACGGCCATTCGCAGCGGGCTGCAGGAGGGTGAGAAAGTCGTCGCCAGCGGCCTGTTCCTGATCGACTCGGAAGCCAATATCTCCGGCGCGCTGGAGCGCATGCGCGCGCAGGCTCCTGATGTCACGGCTCCTGCCGCCCACGCGCACTGAGGAACGGAACCATGATTGAATGGATTATCCGCCGCTCGGTGGCCAACCGCTTTCTGGTGATGATGGGCGCGCTGTTTCTCAGCATCTGGGGGACCTGGACCATCGTCCATACCCCGGTGGACGCTCTGCCGGACCTCTCCGACGTACAGGTGATCGTCAAAACCAGCTACCCGGGGCAGGCGCCGCAGATCGTCGAAAACCAGGTCACCTGGCCGCTGACCACCACCATGCTGTCGGTACCCGGCGCCAAAACGGTACGCGGCTTCTCGCAATTCGGCGACTCTTACGTGTATGTGATTTTTGAAGACGGCACCGATCCTTACTGGGCGCGCTCGCGGGTGCTGGAGTATCTCAACCAGGTGCAGGGCAAACTTCCCGCCGGGGTCAGCGCCGAAATGGGCCCGGACGCCACCGGCGTCGGCTGGGTCTTCGAGTACGCGCTGGTCGACCGCAGCGGCAAGCACGACCTCGCCGAACTGCGCTCCCTGCAGGACTGGTTCTTAAAATATGAGCTGAAAACCATCCCTAACGTCTCGGAAGTGGCGTCGGTGGGCGGCGTGGTCAAGGAGTACCAGATTGTTGTCGACCCGATGAAGCTGACCCAGTACGGCATCAGCCTCGGCGAGGTGAAATCGGCGCTGGACGTCTCTAACCAGGAGGCGGGCGGCTCTTCCGTCGAACTGGCGGAAGCCGAATATATGGTGCGCGCCAGCGGCTACCTGCAGACGCTCGACGACTTCAAAAACATCGTGCTGAAAACCGGTGACAACGGTGTGCCGGTGTATCTCGGCGACGTCGCGCGGGTGCAGATTGGCCCGGAGATGCGCCGCGGTATCGCCGAGCTTAATGGCGAGGGCGAAGTCGCCGGCGGGGTGGTGATCCTGCGCTCCGGCAAGAACGCCCGCGAGGTGATCTCGGCGGTCAAAGCGAAGCTGGCGTCGCTGCAAAGCAGCCTGCCGGAAGGGGTTGAAGTGGTCACCACCTACGACCGCAGCCAGCTTATCGACCGCGCCATCGACAACCTCAGCCATAAGCTGCTGGAAGAGTTTATCGTCGTCGCGCTGGTCTGTGCCCTGTTTCTGTGGCACGTGCGCTCGGCGCTGGTGGCGATTATTTCGCTGCCGCTCGGCCTGTGCTTCGCCTTTATCATGATGCATTTCCAGGGGCTTAACGCCAACATCATGTCGCTGGGCGGGATCGCCATTGCGGTGGGGGCGATGGTCGATGCCGCCATCGTGATGATTGAGAACGCCCATAAGCGGCTGGAGGAGTGGGAACATCAGCACCCGGGAGAGAAGCTCAGCAACGACATCCGCTGGAAAATCATTACCGATGCCTCGGTGGAGGTCGGCCCGGCGCTGTTTATCAGCCTGCTGATCATTACTCTGTCGTTTATCCCGATTTTCACCCTCGAAGGCCAGGAGGGCAAACTGTTCGGTCCGCTGGCCTTCACCAAAACCTGGTCGATGGCCGGGGCGGCGCTGCTGGCGATCGTGGTGATCCCGATCCTGATGGGCTTCTGGATCCGCGGCAGGATCCCGGCGGAGAGCAGCAACCCGCTGAACCGCTTTTTGATCCGTATTTACCACCCGCTGCTGCTGAAGGTGCTGCACTGGCCGAAGACCACCCTGCTGATCGCGCTCCTGTCGATCCTGACGGTTATCTGGCCGCTTAACCGGGTCGGCGGCGAGTTTCTGCCGCAGATTAACGAAGGCGATCTGCTGTATATGCCGTCAACGCTGCCGGGGATCTCCGCTGCGCAGGCGGCGGATATGCTGCAGAAAACCGATAAGCTGATCATGACGGTGCCGGAAGTGGCCCGGGTGTTCGGCAAAACCGGCAAGGCCGAAACCGCTACCGACTCGGCGCCGCTGGAGATGGTAGAGACCACCATTCAGCTTAAGCCACAGGATCAGTGGCGACCGGGGATGACCATGGAAAAGATCGTCGAGGAGCTGGACAAGACCGTGCGCCTGCCGGGGCTGGCGAACCTGTGGGTGCCGCCGATCCGCAACCGCATCGACATGCTCTCCACCGGCATCAAGAGCCCGATTGGCATTAAAGTTTCCGGCACTAATCTGGCCGATATCGACGCCATCGCCGAACAAATTGAAGGGGTGGCGCGCAGCGTGCCGGGAGTCACGTCGGCATTAGCCGAGCGGCTGGTCGGTGGGCGCTACCTCAACATTGATATTCAGCGCGAGAAGGCGGCCCGCTACGGGATGACCGTCGGCGACGTGCAGCTGTTCGTCTCGTCCGCCATCGGCGGCGCGATGGTTGGCGAAACGGTAGAGGGCGTCGAGCGCTACCCGATCAACATCCGCTACCCGCAGAGCTATCGCGACAGCCCGGAGACCCTGCGCCAGCTGCCGATCCTCACGCCGCTGAAGCAGCAGATCGTCCTCGGCGACGTGGCTGAGGTGAAGGTGGTCACCGGACCATCCATGCTGAAGACCGAGAACGCCCGCCCGACCAGTTGGATCTACATCGACGCCCGCGACCGCGACATGGTGTCGGTAGTGCACGATCTGCAGCAGGCCATCGGCAAGGAGGTGAAGCTGAAGCCGGGCATCAGTGTGTCCTACTCCGGGCAGTTTGAGCTGCTGGAGCGCGCCAATCAGAAGCTGAAGCTGATGGTGCCGATGACGCTGATGATTATCTTCGTGCTGCTGTACCTGGCGTTCCGCCGCGTCGGCGAGGCGTTGTTGATTATCACCAGCGTGCCGTTCGCCCTCGTCGGCGGGATCTGGTTCCTCTACTGGATGGGGTTCCATTTGTCGGTAGCCACCGGGACCGGCTTTATCGCCCTGGCCGGGGTGGCGGCGGAGTTTGGCGTGGTGATGCTGATATACCTGCGCCATGCCATCGAGGCGGAGCCATCGCTGGATAACCCGCAGACCTTCAGCGTCGATAAGCTCGACGAGGCGCTGTACCAGGGGGCGGTGCTGCGCGTGCGGCCGAAGGCGATGACCGTGGCGGTGATTATCGCCGGCCTGTTGCCGATTTTATGGGGCACCGGCGCCGGGTCGGAAGTGATGAGTCGCATCGCCGCGCCGATGATTGGCGGGATGATCACCGCCCCGCTGCTGTCGCTGTTTATCATTCCGGCGGCATATAAGCTGATGTGGCTGTCCCGGCATCGGGGCAAGCGTAGCGAATAACCCGCCGCGTTTACGCCGGTCCGGGAAATTGGCTATAGTGGCGCCATTCTTCTGGCCGGCGTGAACGTCCCTATGAATCTGAACCTGGTGTGTTATTCCCTGCTGCTGCTCACCGCCGTGGGCAGCGCCCTGCTGCCCTACCCGCTGGCGATGTGGTTTTTACTGAGCAGCCTTCTGACATGGCTTATCTATGGCGCCGACAAGCTGGCGGCGCGCAAAGCCTGGCGACGGGTGCCGGAAACCACGCTGCTGGTGCTGGGCCTGGCGGGAGGCTGGCCGGGGGCCATCCTCGGCCAGCAGTGCTTTCGCCATAAAACGCAAAAGCAGCCCTTCCGGCGGTGGTTTTTCGTCAGCGTGGCGTTGAACGTGGCGGCGCTGGCCGGGCTGTACGTGGTTTATACCCACCTGCTCAGCCGCTAAGGGGCGAGGCTAGCGCGGCGTCTGGCGGATCCACACCAGGCGATCGACGTCAAAGCCCAGCTCGCGCGCGGTATTCAGGTAATCCTGCTTCACCGCCGCCGGAATGGTGGGGGTGCGCGACAGGATCCACAGATAGTCGCGGTTGGGGCCGCTGACCAGCGCGTACTGGTAGTCATCGTCCAGGCGGATCACGTTATAGCCGCCGTAGAATGGCCCGAAGAACGACACCTTCAGCGCCGCGGTGGTGGGGGCGCCGGTGAAGTAGGCTTTTCCGTCGCTCTCATTCCAGCGTTTTTTGACCGGGTCATAACCGCGATTGACGACGCTGATCCCCCCGTCGCTGCGGGTGCCGTAGGTGGCGGTCACCTGCTCCAGCCCTCGCTCGAAGCGATTTTCCAGGCGGGCGACCTCATACCATTTTCCGAGGTAACGGCTGGCGTCAAACCCGCTAATCGGCTGAACGCCCTTCGGCGGCGTGGGCGATTTGCAGGCCACCAGGGTTAACGCGATAGCAACGCCAGTGACAACAGGCCATAGCTTCATGAGAACTCCTTTCATTTACGCGGTAGGGGAAAGTGTAGTGCAAAGCCACTACACTTCACGCCAGCCGACGTGATTCGTAGTATATTGAGAATATTCTTTGTTAACAGGTGGCCTCCATGCCTTACTCCATCGGCGAATTTGCCCGACTATGCGGGATAAATGCGACCACGCTTCGCGCCTGGCAGCGCCGCTATGGCCTGCTCAAGCCGCTGCGCACCGATGGTGGTCACCGTCAGTACAGCGATGACGACGTCCAGCAGGCGCTGAAGATCCTCGACTGGGTGAAAAAAGGGGTACCAGTCAGCCAGGTGAAGCCCCTGTTGTCGCGCCCCGGCGCACGGCGCACCAACAACTGGCTGACGTTGCAGGAGACCATGCTGCAGAGGCTGAAAGAGGGAAAAATCGAGTCCCTGCGCCAGCTGATCTACGACGCCGGGCGCGAATATCCGCGCCAGGAGCTGGTCACCGAGGTGCTGCGTCCGCTGCGCAGCCAGGTCTCCGCCAACGTGCCGGCCATCATGACGCTGCGCGAAATTCTCGACGGCATCATCATCGCCTATACCTCGTTTTGCCTCGAAGGCGACAAGAAGGCGCCCGGGGACAACTTTCTGATCACCGGCTGGCACCTGACCGACGCCTGCGAAATCTGGCTTGAGGCGCTCAAACGTACCGGCCAGGGCCATCGCATCGACGTTCTGCCGGTGCCTCCCGCCGCCCTGGCGCCGGAGATTTTCCCCCAGCGCAACTGGCTGCTGGTCACCAGCGGCAAACTTTCCGCCGCCCGCCAGAGGCAGGTCGAACTCTGGCAGCAGCAGGTCGTCTCCCTCGAGGTAATTCCGCTCTAACTCCCTGTTTTCACTTACCCCCACTCTCTGTTCCGCCAGCGCCCGGTGGCGCGGCCGGCACACGCTTGCCCTTCGCACCACTCACGATTTTCACCCCTTAAAACACTAATCATAACAACATGATTTTTAACACAAATAAAATATATTTTACCACAAACTTGGACAAATAATTTTATTTGTGTAAGTTTTAAGTATGCCATAACGCCACCCTATCTAGCCAGGATGTGATCCATGAGCACCTCGCCGTCCGTGATTCGTCGTTTCGTTGAGTACTACGCCGGGCTGGACGCGCAGCCGCCCGCGGCGCTGGCCGCGCTGTACCATCCGGACGCGACGCTGAGCGATCCTTTTGGGCAGCATCAGGGGCTGTTCGCCATCCAGCGCTACTTTACCCATCTGCTGGCCAACGTGGAGCAGTGCCGGTTCACCATCGACACGCCGCTCTGCGACGGCCAACGGTTCGCCGTGACCTGGACCATGCACTGGTCGCATCCGCGCATTGCCGGTGGAGAAACCCTGGTCCTGCCGGGGTGCTCGGTGGTGGACATCGCCGGGGAGCAGGTTCTCCATCAGCGCGACTACTACGACGCCGGGGAGATGATCTACGAGCATCTTCCCCTGCTGGGCTGGGCGGTGCGCGGCGTGAAGCGGAGGGTGCGCTCATGATGACGGTACTCATCACCGGCGCCAGCTCCGGGATCGGCGCCGGTCTGGCGAAATCCTTCGCGGCGGATGGCCATCTGGTTATCGCCTGCGGGCGAGATGCTTCGCGCCTGTCGGCGCTCCAGCAGTTCAGCCCCAACATCAGCGGGCGCCTGTTCGATATGACAGACAGGGACGCCTGTCGCCAGGCGCTGACGGGCTGTTTTGCCGACCTGATCATTCTCTGCGCCGGGACCTGCGAATACCTCGACCACGGGCAGGTGGATGCCGCCCTCGTGGAGCGAGTGATGGCCACCAACTTCCTCGGGCCGGTGAACTGCCTGGCGGCGCTGCAGACGCAGCTGGAGGCAGGCGATCGGGTGGTGCTGGTCAGCTCGATGGCGCACTGGCTACCCTTCCCGCGCGCGGAAGCCTATGGCGCCTCCAAGGCGGCGCTGACCTGGTTTGCCAACAGCCTGCGTCTGGACTGGGAGCCGAAAGGGGTGGCCGTCACGGTGGTCTCTCCGGGCTTCGTCGACACCCCGCTGACGCGCAAAAACGACTTCGCCATGCCCGGCCGGGTGAGCGTGGATCGGGCGGTGGCGGCGATCCGCCATGGCCTGGCGAAAGGCCAAAACCACATTGCCTTCCCCACCGGTTTCAGCCTGGCCCTGCGGCTGCTGGCCAGCCTGCCATCGGGTATCCAGCGCCTGCTGTTGCGCAGGATGGTGCGCTCATGAACATCGCCATCATCGGTAGCGGCATCGCCGGGCTGACCTGCGCCTGGCGGCTGGCCGGACACCATCAGGTGACGCTGTTCGAAGCGGGCGCCACGCCGGGCGGCCACACCGCCACCGTGGATGTCGCCACGCCGCAGGGCACCTGGGCCATCGATACCGGATTTATCGTCTACAACGATCGCACCTATCCGCGCTTTATGGGCCTGCTCAGCGAGCTGGGGATCGACGGGCAAAAAACGCAGATGAGCTTCTCGGTTCACAACCCGACCAGCGGCCTGGAGTACAACGGTCACAGCCTGACCTCGCTTTTCGCCCAGCGGCGCAATCTGCTGAAGCCGGCCTTCTGGGGGCTGCTGAGCGAGATCGTCCGCTTTAACCGGCTGGCGAAACTGGCGCTGACCGAGGCGCTGGATCCGGGGGCGACGCTGGAGAGCTTCCTCGCCCGCCACCGCTTCAGCCCCTTCTTCGCCCGCCACTATATTCTGCCGATGGGGGCGGCCATCTGGTCGTCGTCGCTGCAGGAGATGCGTCGCTTCCCGCTGCCGCTGTTTTTACGCTTCTTTGAACACCACGGCCTGCTGGATATTCGCGATCGCCCGCAGTGGTACGTGGTGCCCGGCGGTTCCCGGGAGTACGTTCGCGCCCTGCTCGCCAGGCTCGGCGATCGTCTGGATCTGCGGCTCAACGCGCCGATACAGCAGGTGGACCGTCACCCGACGGGGGTCACCCTGCGGCTGGCGTCCGGGGAGGCGCATTTTGACCAGGTGATCTTCGCCTGCCACTCCGCGCAGGCCCTGGCGATGCTGGCGGCGCCCACCGATTCCGAACGCGAAGTCCTCGGGGATATCGGCTGGCAGCGCAACGAGGTGGTGCTGCACAGCGATCCGCGCTGGCTGCCGGAGCGCCAGCGCGCCTGGGCCAGCTGGAACTATCGCCTGAGCGACGGGGATCGGGCCCGGGCCTGCGTCACCTACAACATGAATATTCTCCAGGGGCTGCCCGCGGACGCGCCGCTGTTCTGCGTCACCCTGAACCCGGACGCGCCGGTGGACGATCGCTACGTCTGGCAGCGCTTCGTCTATGAGCATCCGCTGTTTAACCCGCAAAGCTGGTCGGCCCAGCTGCGGCGCGAAGAGATTAACGGCCAGCAGCGGAGCTGGTACTGCGGGGCCTACTGGTACAACGGCTTTCATGAGGACGGGGTGCGCAGCGCGCTCGACGTGGTGCAGGGCATCGCCGCGGCGGAGGGCAACTGAGATGAACAGCTGCCTCTATCAGGGCGTCCTGCGCCACCGTCGCCTGCAGCCGAAGGCGCACCACTTCGTCTACCGCCTGTTTATGGCCTGGCTCGACCTCGACGAACTGGACAGGCTGCCTGAGGCGGGCATCCGCCGCAACCGCCTGGCCGCCGCTGCCTGGTACGACGCCGATTATCCGCTGGGCGCGCCGCTGAAGGCCCAGGCGCTGAACCGGCTGGAGAGCCTGACCGGCTGCCGCCCGGCGGGACGCGTGATGCTCCTGACCCAGCTGCGCTACTTCGGCTTCCATTTTAATCCGGTCAACTTTTACTACTGCTATGACGAGGCCGACACCCTGCGCTGGGTGCTGGCCGAAGTGCGCAACACGCCGTGGAATGAGCGTCATTACTACGCGGTGGACGGCCAGCAGGCGCGCCCGCTGGAGAAAGCCTTTCACGTTTCGCCGTTTAACCCGATGGACATGGTCTATCACTGGCGCTTCAACGCGCCCGGCAAAACGCTGCACATGCACATTGAAAACCATCAGGCCAGCAAGGTGTTCGACGCCACGCTGACCCTGAGCCGCGTGCCATTGACCCGCGCCAACCTGCGCGGGCTGCTGCTGCGTCTGCCGCTGATGACCCTGAAAACCGTCCTCGCCATCTACTGGCAGGCGCTGCGGCTGTGGCTGAAGCGCCTGCCGCTGTACAACCATCCTGTCAGCAGGAGTGAACGCTCATGACCGATCCCGTCTTTGCGCTTGAACCCGATGTGCCGCGCAACGTGCGGCTCGCGCGCTGGCTGCTCTTTCGTCTGTTGAGCGGCCTCCGCGAAGGCTCGCTCACCGTGCGCGAAGGGGCGCAGACGTTTCATTTTGGCGACCCCGCCGCCGCGCTGCGCGCCGAGGCACGGGTCTGCACGCCGGAGGTGTACTGGCGTCTGCTGACCGGCGGCAGCCTGGCGGCGGCCGAGGCCTGGATGGACGGCGACTGGGAGAGTCACCAGCTGACGGCGCTGCTGCAGATCCTCGCGCGCAACGGCGAGGTGCTGGGGCGTCTGGAGCGCGGCTTTCGTCTGCTGGGCAAGCCCGTCGCCCGCCTGCGCCACTGGACCCGCCGCAACACCCGCGCCCAGGCGCGGGAGAACATCGCCGCCCATTACGACCTCGGCAACGAATTTTATGCCCACTTTCTGGATGACGACCTGCTCTACTCCAGCGCGTTGTTTACCGATGACCAGCAGGATCTGACCCAGGCCCAGCGGGCCAAGATGGCGCGCCTGTGCGACCAGCTGGCGCTCACTCCCGGCGATCATCTGCTGGAGATTGGCACCGGCTGGGGGGCGCTGGCCGAGTACGCCGCCCGCCATTACGGCTGCCGGGTCACCACCACCACCCTTTCCCGGGAGCAGCACCGCTGGGCTACCGAGCGCATGGCCCGCGCCGGGCTGCAGGATCGCGTCGAGGTGCTGCTCTGCGACTACCGCGATCTGCGCGGCGAGTACGACAAACTGGTGTCGGTGGAGATGATTGAGGCGGTGGGCCAGCGCTACCTCCCGGCCTTCTTCCGCACCTGCCAGGCGCGCCTGCGCCCGGGCGGCAGAATGGCCCTGCAGGCGATCACCATCCAGGATCAGCGCTATCGCGACTACAGCAAAAGCGTCGATTTTATCCAGCGCTACATCTTCCCCGGCGGCTTTTTGCCCAGCATCACCGCAATGAGCGAGCTGATGACCCGCCATACCGATTTTGTGGTGCGCAACCTGTTCGACATGGGCCCGGACTACGCCCGCACCCTGGCGCACTGGCGGCAGCGTTTTACCCACGCCTGGCAGGATATTGAAAAGCTCGGCTTTGATGAGCGCTTCCGCCGGATGTGGCTCTACTACTTCGGCTACTGCGAAGCCGGATTTAACGCCCGCACCATCAGCGTGGTGCAGCTCACCGCGGAGCGGGTATGACACGCCCGGCGCAGCACCTGCTGATGGCCCTTGCGTTCGATGTTTACTGGACGCTGGTGGTGATGTTACGCGAGCGCGGTCTGCTGATCTGGCTGACGCTGGCCATTTTCGCCTGGCTGCGGTTGCCGGCGGCCAGTCGTCCACCCGCCCTGCTGTTGGCCACGGCGGGCTGCGGCCTGGACGCCTGCTGGGCGCTGGCGGGACTGATCGATTTTCGCGGCGACAGCCTGCTGCCCCTGTGGATGGTGGCCCTGTGGCTGATGTTCGCCGTCGTCTGGACCCGACTGACCCGCACCACGACGCTTCCCGGCTGGGTGCTGGCCACGGCCGCCACCGTCGGCGGCCCGGTGGCCTACCTGATCGGCGCTCGCCTCGGAGCCATGACCCTGCTGGTGCCGATGGCGCTTGGCGTGGCCGCCATGGCCTGCGGCTGGCTGGTGCTCATGCTGTTGTTCCATCTGGGGATGGGGAGGCAAAAATGAGATTCGCGCTGTTACTGCTATGGCTGACCACCCTCGCCCCGGCGGCCCACGCCGCCGACTGGCTGGCCTGGCGCCGCGTCGGCGAGGCGACCCTCACCTGGGGGCCGTTCACCGTCTATCACTCGCAGCTGCGCACGCCCAATGGCCGGTATGACGGCCCGCAGCAGGATCGGGCGCTGATCATCACCTACCGGCGCGACATCGATCGCGAGGCGCTGGTGGACGCCACCCGCGACCAGTGGCAGGCGCAGGGCATTCTGCAGCAGGAGCCGCGCAGCGAAGCCTGGCTGCGCATGCTGCAGGGGATCTGGCCGGACGTCGCGCCGGGCAGCCAGCTGGCGTTCGTGGTCAGCGGCGGCGAGGGGCAGTTCTGGTACCGCGCCAGCGCCGCGCAGACCGCCTTTACCCCGCTCGGCCCGCGCCAGTCGGCGGCGTTCAGCACCCGCTTTCTCGCCATCTGGCTCGATCCGCGCACCACTTATCCCGAACTGCGTCAGCAGTTGATCGGAGGTACACCATGAAACGCATTCTGACCCTTGGCCTGGCGCTGCTGATGCTGATCCTCGCCGGCTGCAGCACCGAGGTCACGGAGTACCGGCAGCAGCAGCCCGCCCTCGACATTTTCCACTATTTTCAGGGCCGAACCGAGGCGTGGGGGATGGTGCAGGATCGTAGCGGCAAGCAGCTGCGCCGCTTCCATGTGGCGATCGATGGCGACGTCGTCGGCGACACCCTGACGCTCCATGAGCGCTTTATCTATGACGATGGCGAGAAGCAGCAGCGGGTGTGGCGCATTCGCCGCACCGGCGATAACCGTTATCAGGGCACCGCCGGGGATATCGAAGGGGTGGCCAGCGGCCAGGCGGCAGGCAATGCCTTTCACTGGCGCTACAGCATGAACGTCGAGGCCAGCGGCAGCCGGTGGCTGCTGCACTTTGACGACTGGATGTTCCTGCAGGACGGCAGCCATTTGTTTAACAAAACCGAGATGAAGAAATTCGGCATTACGGTCGCCACCGTGACCCTTTTCTTTACCCGAACCACAGCAGAAGAGAGGACAGCGCCATGAACACGCAACCTGTCATTGGGATCAGCGGATGTTTAACCGGCTCAGCCGTGCGATTCGACGGCGGGCATAAGCGTATGGGCTTTGTGATGGATGAGCTCGCGCAGTGGGTGGCGTTTAAGCCCGTCTGCCCGGAGATGGCGATCGGCCTGCCCGTTCCCCGCCCGGCGCTCCGCCTGGTGCAGACCCCGGTCGGGGAGATCCGTATGCGCTTCAGCCACGCCCCACACGAGGATGTGACGGGGAAGATGGCTGATTTCGCCAGCGCCCACCTGGCAACCCTGGGCGAACTGTCGGGCTTTATCGTCTGCGCCAAATCGCCGAGCTGCGGGATGGAGCGCGTGCGGCTGTATGACGAAAAAGGCAATCGCGGGCGTAAGGAAGGCGTGGGGCTGTTTACCGGCGCCCTGATAGCGCGCTACCCGTGGCTGCCGGTGGAAGAGGATGGCCGGCTGCACGATCCGCTGCTGCGGGAGAATTTTGTCGAGCGCGTTTTCGCCCTGCATGAACTCAACGCCCTGCGCGCCCGCGGCCTGACCCGTCACGGCCTGCTGGCCTTTCACAGCCGCTACAAGCTGCAGCTGCTGGCTCACCACCAGGCGGGCTACCGGGAGATCGGCCCGTTCGTCGCCTCGCTGCATGAATGGGAGGATCTGGAGGCTTTCTTCGAGGTCTACCGCGAAAAGCTGATGGCGATCCTCAAGCAGCCCGCCTCGCGGAAAAACCACACTAACGTGCTGATGCATATTCAGGGTTATTTCCGCGACCAGCTGAACAGCCGCCAGCGCGGCGAACTGCGGGAGGTGATCCTCAACTATCGCGCCGGGCTGCTGCCGATCCTCGCCCCGCTGACGCTGCTTAAGCACTATCTGGCCGAGTATCCGGATCGCTACCTGCAGGCGCAGAACTATTTTGACCCCTACCCGCAGGATCTGGCCCTGCGCCTGACGGTGAACTGAGGGAGCCTGGGCCAGCTGCCCGGCGGCGCTGCGCTTGCCGGGCCTACGGGTGGTATCCCGCAGGCCTCCTCAGTCGTAGCCCGGCTAAGCGTAGCGCCAGCCGGGAACGCGCCTTCGGCAACGCTATCGCATCAGAACCACGCCTCAAACATCCCGCCGACGTTCAGCGAATCCAGCTGCTGGTCCTGGGTGCCGTTAACCTTCGCGGTATGCTCGTTGTCCACCTGGCCACCGGTCACGTAGAAGCGCAGCATCGGACGGAACTCCGGCCCCATGCCGATGGCGATGTTCTGCGACAGCGTCAGCTTCCAGCCGTGGTTATCCCCGCCCTGGTCGTAATCCACGCGCTGGTAGCCCGCTTCCAGCCAGGTGGAGTGCACGTCGTTCCAGAAGTACATTGGCCGGACGATGGCGCCGTAGTTTTTACGGTTGTCGGTGTTGTCCTTGCCGTTGTCGTAATCATGGAAGGCCAGCAGGTATTCGATCTGCGCCTGCTGGGTGAACTTATGGCTGCCCTCGAAGCTGGCGTAGACCGTGGTCAGGTCGTCGGTTTTGTTGTAGACGCTGTTATCCGAGTTGTCGGAGTAGCGCAGGATCACCTTGTTCACCCCGCTGTCGTTGGTGTGGCTCAGCACCAGGCCGCCCTGCCAGGCTTCGAGGCGCGCGTCGCTGTCCACCGCCTTCGAGTCAAAACCGTAGTTGGCGTACACCTCGACGTCGATCGGCCCGGCCTTGATGTTGTGGGTTTTGGTGGTCAGCGCGTAGTGGCCGTTGTCGCCGGTATCGGAGCTACCGGTACAGGTGATGCGCGACGGGTTGGTTTCATCGGCCATCACTTCCGGGCTACAGGATTTCACCTGCGAGACCGTCGCCACGTCAAACTGCACGCCGCCGATATCAAAGTTCTTCACCCCGGCGCCCTGGCCGTCGTGGTTCATCCAGAAGTAGTCGTTGATCCCCTGTTGCGGACGCTGGTGGAAGTCGCGGCCGGCCCAGAGATAGGCGTTGGGGTTGGAGTCGAGGACGTTGGTGACGCCGACGTAGGCCTTCTTCAGGTTAACCTCGTCGCTCCAGTGGTCGAACATCACGTTGAGATCCCAGATAGCCCCCTGCGCGCTTTTGAAGGCCTTGCTGATCTGGAATTCGCCGCCGTTGCTTTCGTTGCCGAGACGGCCGATCGCCGAGGCGCCGTTATAGGAGCCGTCGACGCCGACATATTTCTGGTCGCCGGTCTGGAAGTGGGCGCCATAGCGGGCATAGCCGCTGAACTTGAGGCCGAACGGAATGGCCATATCCGGCGAGGCGGCGGTGGTCTGCGGGTTGGTGATCACGTCGACCTTTTTGTCGGCCGCGGCGTCGATTTTCGCCTGGCGGTCGGCCAGCGCTTTATCAACGGCTTTGGCGACGATGGCGTCGATCTGTTCCTGCGTAAATTCTTGCGCCATTACAGAGGTAAGCGGAAAAAACGCGGCGATAACCGCCATGGTTAATGGAAGCTTTTTTATCATTGTCATGAGTTTCTCAATATAGGTTAATTTTATTCAGACAATAACCAGCCTATTCTGAGCTGACAGAATATATCGCTATCATCAGAACAAGTTATTTTTTATTTTGTACGGTCACAGAGGCATTACACAATTATCGCTACTTTCCCTCCTTCGCTGATATTAAACAGGTGGTCTTTCGCCACTGACAAAAAACACAGCACGAACCAATAAACGCTATTTTTCGGCTGCAGGCAGACGGCGTAATACATGCCCCCGCAGGGGCATGTCAGCAAAATTTAACCAAAGATATAGGTATTGACGAGATTTTCGAGTAATTCCTGACGCCCGCTCTGATGCTGCGGATTCAGGTTATGCTGCTCAGCGTACCGGGCAATATTATCCAGCGACATCTGCCCGGTCATAATTTTCTGCCCCAGCTCGCCCTGCCAGCCGGCATAGCGTTTTGCCAGACCCTGATCGAGCTTGCCATCCTCAATCATGCGCGCGGCCAGCTTGAGGGACAGCGCCATCACGTCCATGGCGCCAATATGGCCATAGAACATGTCGTATTTGTCGGTGCTCTGCCGACGAACTTTGGCGTCAAAGTTCAGGCCGCCGGTGGTGAATCCCCCGGCTTTGAGGATCTCGTACATCACCAGGGTATTTTCTTCCACGCTGTTCGGGAACTGGTCCGTATCCCAGCCGAGCTGCGCATCGCCGCGGTTGGCATCAACGGAGCCGAAGATCCCCAGCGCGATGGCGCTGGCGATTTCATGGTGGAAAGAGTGCCCCGCCAGAGTGGCGTGGTTGGCTTCAATGTTCACCTTGATCTCATTTTCCAGACCAAACTGCTTCAGGAAACCATACACCGTCGCGACATCGTAATCGTACTGATGCTTGGTGGGCTCCTGCGGTTTCGGCTCGATAAGCAGCGTGCCGCCAAAGCCAATCTTATGCTTGTGCTCCACCACCATCTGCAGGAAGCGGCCAATCTGCTCACGCTCCTGGCGTAGGTCGGTATTCAGCAGCGACTCGTAACCTTCGCGGCCGCCCCACAGCACATAGTTTTCGCCGCCGAGCTGCTGGGTGGCGTTCATGGCGGTCACTACCTGCGTGGCCGCCCAGGCAAACACCTCCGGATCGGGATTGGTCGCCGCTCCGGCGCCATAGCGCGGGTGGGTAAAGCAGTTGGCGGTGCCCCACAGCAGTTTCACGCCGGTTTGCTGCTGTTTCTCCGCCAGCACTTCGGTCATCACGGCGAAATTGTGCAGATATTCTTTCAGCGACGCGCCTTCTGGCGAGACGTCGACATCGTGGAAGCAGTAATACGGCACGTTGAGCTTGTAGAAAAATTCAAACGCCACGTCCGCTTTGCGTTTGGCCATTTCCAGCGCATCGCCCGCGGCCTGCCAGGGACGCTCAAACGAACCGGCGCCAAACATATCCGCGCCATTCCAGCAGAAGTTATGCCAATAACAGGCGGCAAAACGCAGATGCTCTGCCATGCGTTTTCCCAGCACGATTTCATCCGGATTATAGTGGCGAAACGCCAGCGGATTATCGGTTTTGGGTCCGGCAAAGCGAACGCGATCTACCTGGTCGAAATAGGTCTGCATGATGAACTCCGAAATTGAGAAACAGGAAAATTAACAACTGTGACACATCGTGTATTCTCATCGTCGGTTGCTCAATTACGTTATTTCACTCAGCGATTGAGAAAATGCTCAAATGTGAGCCATCTCGCAAATAAAACTATTTTAAATATCTCGCTTCGCGCGCGTATAGCGTACACTTCCTGGGGAATTCAGGTATCCATACCAAATTAAAATGCCGATTTTGTCACAATGTCTGCCTGCCAAAAAATTAGCGGCGGATAACGATTCAACGCAGGCGATACAGGCCTTTGCTTCGAGGATCACAGAAGTAAAAAAACATAATTACGTAATTTAAAAACGTAATAGATTCTTCCAGGTCAACTGTGTCAGAAAGTGTTTCACCTACACAAAACAAACCGGAGTCTGCTTAGAATGAGTAAAAACATAATGCACAGTCGGCATGATGAATATCATAAATTAACCCGCGGAGAACGAATTGGTTATGGCATGGGCGACTTTGCGCAAAACCTGGTTTTCGGCACAATTGGGGGTTTTCTGGCTTTGCATATGCTGACGGTAAATACCATCAGCACGGCAACGGCAGGCTTTATTTTTCTTTTTGTCCGTATCATTAATGTGTTTTGGGATCCGATGGTCGGAACCTACGTGGATAAACGAACCTCGAAAGCGGGGAAATATCGTCCGTGGCTGTTACGAGCCGGCGTTCCGCTGGTGATCCTGTCGGCATTACTGTTCGCGCCCATCCCTGGGGTGAAAGGTTCGGTGGCTTTCGCCTTTATTATTTATCTGGCGCTGGACCTGGTTTATTCCTTAGTCAATATTCCCTATGGCTCGCTGAATGCGTCACTGACCCGCGACCCGGAATCGATCGATAAGCTGACCAGTACCCGCATGATGCTGGCCAACAGCGCCAACCTGCTGGTCTATACCCTGTTCCCGATGTTTGTGCAGATGGCGGCGCCGAAAGATCGCAGCCTGAAAGACACCGGCTTTTTTGGCCTTGAGCTGAATCTCGGCAACTATACCGATCCGTCGGCGAACTACGCCTGGTTTGGCGTGTACGCCATCTATATGATCATCGGCGCGGTGGCCCTGTTTATTTGTTATAAATTCACCAAAGAACGCGTTGTCGCGACCGCCGAGCAGACCGCCAACGTCAAAACCACCGACCTTTTCCACGAACTCAGACATAACCGCCCGCTGGTTATTCTCGGCATGTTCTTTATGCTGGCCTTTACCTTCATGTTCTTCATGAACACCGTTAACGGCTTCTTCAACCAGTTCGTCGTCGGCCATTCCGAATGGATGGGCGCCGTGGGTCTCGTCGCGTCTATTCCCGGCATCGCCTTCCCGGTGTTCTGGCCGAAACTGAAAAAAATCTTTGGTAAAAAAGGCTTCTTCCATCTGTTCCTCGCCATGTTCATCGTCGGCGAACTGCTGACCTACGTCTGGTCACGCGAAGGGATGCACGACGCCCTGTGGCTGGCCTACATCGCCACCTTTATTAAACAGTGGGGCTTAACCTCCGCCACCGGCTTTATGTGGGCGCTGGTACCGGAAGTTATCGCGTACGGGGAATTAAAATCGGGCAAACGCAATGCCGCCATTATCAACGCCATTATGGGACTCTTCTTCAAGATCGGCTTCACCATCGGCGGCGCGATCCCGCTGTGGCTGCTGGCGGTGTATGGATTTAATGAAAGCGGCGCCGTGCAGAGCGCCAGCGCCATCGACGGGATCATTATGACCGCGGTGTGGATCCCGATCGCGCTGGCCGCTATTTCGATGGTGATTATTCAGGTTTATCCGATCTCCGATAAACATGTTACCGACATTAACCGTCAGCTGGATGAGATCCGCGTGTAGTTAAAAAAATTATAAATCAGACCGATTCGTCACTTTCCATTTTAAAAGGTGTAATGAAATGTCACTTATTCAAAACCCGATATTACGCGGCTTTAATGCCGACCCCAGTATTATTCGCGTCGAGGATACGTACTATATTGCCAACTCGACGTTTGAGTGGTTCCCGGGCGTGCGTTTACATGAGTCGAAAGACCTGAAAAACTGGAACCTGCTGCCTTCGCCACTCTCCACCACCACCCTGCTGGACATGAAGGGCAACCCCTCCTCCGGCGGCATTTGGGCGCCAGCGCTCTCCTGGGCCGATGGGCAATTCTGGTTGGTGTATACCGATGTGAAGGTCACCGAAGGCGCCTTTAAAGACATGACCAACTACCTGACTACCGCGAAGGATATTCGGGGCCCGTGGAGCGACCCGATCAAGCTGAACGGTGTCGGGTTTGACGCCTCGCTGTTCCATGACGACGATGGCCGGAAATATATCGTCCAGCAAACCTGGGATCACCGGGAGTACCATCACCCCTTCGATGGCATTACCTTAACGGAGCTGGATACCAACACGCTGAAGTTAATGCCGGAAACCGCGCGCACCATTTACCGCGGCACCGCCGTGGCGCTGGTCGAGGGGCCGCACCTCTATAAACTGAACGGCTACTACTATCTGTTTGCCGCCCAGGGCGGCACCGTGTTTACCCACCAGGAGGTGGTGGCGCGGTCGAAAACCCTCGAGGCCGACAGCTTCGAAACCGAGCCGGGCGACGTGTTCTTAACCAACGTCGATACGCCGGACAGCTACATCCAGAAACAGGGCCATGGCGCGCTGGTCTCCACTCCGGAAGGCGAATGGTATTACGCCTCGCTCTGCGCCCGGCCGTGGAATCGCCCGGGGGAATCCATCTACGACCCGCGCGGCTGGTCAACCCTCGGCCGGGAAACCGCGATCCAGAAAGTGTACTGGGACGATGAGGGCTGGCCGCGTATTGAAGGCGGTCACGGCGGGAAAACCTTCGTCGAAGGGCCGAAAGACGCCATCTTCACCGAAAGCGCCAGCGATAATAGCCAGCAGGATGACTTTACCTCGCCAGCGCTCGACCCGAACTGGAATACCCTGCGGGTGCCGTTTACGGCCAAAATGGGCACCACCGGCAACGGCAAATTAACCTTAATCGGCCAGGGTTCGTTAGCCAATACGCATGACCTGTCGCTGATTGCCCGCCGCTGGCAGGCCTTCTATTTTGACGCCGCGGTGAAGGTGAAATTCGAGCCCTTCAGCTACCAGCAGATGGCCGGGTTAACGAATTACTATAACGACCGCCACTGGAGCTTTGTCTTCCTGACCTGGAATGAAATTAACGGCAAGGTCATCGAAGTCGGCGAAAATAACCGCGGGAAATACACGTCGTACCTGAAGGATAACGCCATCAAGGTGCCGGACGGCGTGGAATACGTCTGGTTCCGGACCAAAGTCCGCAAGCAGACCTACAGCTATGAATACAGCTTCGATGGCGTGACCTTCACCGAGATCCCGGTTCAGCTGGATGCTGCGGTGCTGTCCGATGACTATGTATTGCAGAGCTACGGCGGGTTCTTTACCGGGGCGTTCGTCGGCCTGGCGGCGGTAGACTACGCCGGGTACGGCACCCAGGCTGAGTTTTATCAGTTCGAGTATCAGGAGCTGGGCGATAGGTTAGCGGCCGATGGCAGCTATAGCTGGGAGGCTGGCGAGACGCGGGATAAGTAAGAGACACATATCAGTGTCGGCGTTTATAGCAACAGCACCTGTACGGTAACAGTGACGTTTAATCTGTCCAGGCAGGATTATTAGCGCGGCATAGTCAATGACAAAAAGGGGCATAACTTGCCCCTTTTACCTATCACGCTCTCACGTTCCAGTCGTCCGAATACTGGACATTGCCATCAACATAGCGCCAGGTAATTTTGTCATACATAAGGGAAACTGATTCCATGTGGTTGATTTGCAAGTTCCCTGTCATTTTAGCGTTCGGCATTCCCGGGTTAATGCCTGTTACTTTCACGCCCTCGATCAGCATGATGAAGTAGCATTCTTCCTGCCCTGCGTGGTTGATACGATACCAGCGGATCTCCGCGCTTTTAAGCGTTTGCCCCGTCGCGACAGCTTTATAGAGA
Source organism: Klebsiella sp. PK18 (assembly GCF_057784655.1). NCBI lineage: Bacteria > Pseudomonadati > Pseudomonadota > Gammaproteobacteria > Enterobacterales > Enterobacteriaceae > Klebsiella > Klebsiella sp. PK18. Next base: position 4,983,971 of record NZ_CM173493.1, read on the forward strand.
TACGGGCTGGAGCTATCAAACTCCTTTTCAATCATCATCGGTGAATGAGAACGCTTACCCGTTATCTTCCCATTGGCGCTATCTACCGGAATATTCAGGCCGTGGCTAAAACCAACAATCTCTATGCTTCCCTCACGATCCTGAACATCTACCGACCCTTTAATTTCTGCGCCGCCATCGTCTTTAAGCCACATGTATGCCGGAATGGGCATTTTACAAACTCCTTGTAGTTATGATTTTCTTCGTGATAAACCAATAGCAAACAATTGTTAAAAGCAACTGAAAGATCACAATTGCTACTATCGTAAAATTTGAATATTTTTGCAGAGGGATTACGGACTGATAAGGTAGCAAGCGAAACAGCCCCCAGAATAAGAAGGTAAAGCCGAATACTTTAGCAAATCGCCGCAATGTGGAATGGCCAAACGTTTTGAGAATATCAGTAAACCTAAATTTATGTATCACAGCACTATATATCGTGATTATGGCACTCATCGCAGGTATGCTGATAAATGTATTAATCAGTATACTAATATAGATGCTCAGAGATTGCCAAACCTCTAAATCAGGCTCCCCCAAAATGAAATGAGTAACCTTGTCAGCGCTCTGATAAGTAAAACTACCCGTAATAGAGTCAACTAATCCATCATACGGAACAACTCTCGCAACAATCATCATCACCACAGCGAGCAACGCTATCTTAATAAGTAAATTAAAAACATGGCTGGCCATTGGCAATCACCTCAATCGAGCCGTATGCCTTCAGTTTTCTTATGCAGGGAACATCTATTTGCTGCGTCCTGAGAAGTGCATTACGTAACATGGCGAAATCTGAATCATGCGGAAGAGTGATGCACCCCTCTGATAAAGTGCCAGGATGAAGTCGAAAGTTGCCTCGCTTAACCCCCTCAACCCATGTGTAATCGTCGATTCCCCAGTCATCCCGCCACAGGGCAAACCATTCGCTATGCCTGAATGAAGCGCCCTTAACTACATTGTTATAGATATCTCGCACCCCTGCATTGACCTGCGATCTGAGCCCCCCTTCCGGACGGTCAACAATCCAGTATTTTCCCGCTGGTACCGGCCCCTCTTTAGGTATCATTGCGCAGGCACCACGGTTACGGTAAGCACCATTCCCGGAAAACGCCAGGAAGGTACCAACGCCGGGGAATGATAATGGAGAATAATACATGTCGTTAATGACAAATTTACCATGCAGAGCCATAAACTACCCACGCCATTTAATAATTTATGGATATAGTACCGGTTGTGTAGCAAACTACGCAAATTAACTAACTTATTTTCAGAATATATAAATACCATTACCGTTTCAACTAAAAGCTATGCGTAGTTTTAGCGACAGCGGCTGGATTTTATCATAAGAGAAATCTGTTTGATGCATCATTTTGTTCAAAATATCAGGCATCATTTGCAGGTTTTTATTGACAGAACAAAACTATTACTGCCGGCATAAAGAGTTTTCCTGCTTGCAGCCAAAAGCGAAACGGACAGAATAGCATACACCGCACCACAACAAACACTAACTTGTCAGGAGTTCTGTTTCAAACCCAGAAAGGCACTGTCATTATAAAAACCACATGATATTTCAATAGGAAAACATGAAGACGCAAACGAGCATAGATTACAAATTTCTCACTGATATTCAGCATGATAACTTGGGTATATTGATGAAATAAAACCTCACCCTCACCTTATTATCTTGAACAGTTTTATCGTCGCTATGTAAAGCACCCCAGAAAGTGAAAGCACTGTCATTAGAGTGATATAAAAGAAAGTATCATACATTGTATCAGCATTCACATCGTCGAAAATTAAATTATTTATACTCCTTGCCACCTCATAGCTCAAATAATACTCTGGCCGCGGTATCACTCTCGCAAGGATAACGAACAGAAGTATAAAGTATATAAATTTACTTATTTTATGAATAAGAGTTATCATAGCCATTAATATTGCCTTTCATCTAATTATTCGTCATCATACTCTCATTTAGAAAACCTGACGAATAGTTTTACATAACAGAGTGAGATGAAAGCATGTGAAATACGAAAAATAGTTTCCACACAACCCTTTAACAAATAGACTTTTGCTAACAAAAATTACTGCACCTAATATTTTATATTCATACCGTAATTCCTGCTATCATTATTAAATACCTTTACAAAGAAAATAACCACATAAAATAACTAAAACTTATTTACTTAGAGATCAGTTACTTGGCCGCCTATTGAAAAAGGCATTCCCTCCACCGTAGCCAGTAGTCTGGCATCTACATGGGGCAGGGAATTTTCCAATGTTGTACCAAACGCCACTTCAACATTAATATATATGCTTGACGCCAATATTTTATTTAGACAAGTCGTTATGTTGCATTTGTAAGATCTTATTTAGTAATTTACACTCTCCTGGTCGCGGTATCATTGCTGTAAAAGCGATAAAAAACAGAAACATAATCACAGCAACGAAATACAATATTAAATGCCCCCAAACAGGGATTTGCTCATGCCTGTAGATAGACAATATCAACGACAAAATAGAAAGTGATATAAACTGCAACGAAAACAAGACATGAACGACATTAAAAAACCAAAAAGAGAATCCTTTATTAAACATAAGAACCCCATCTTTAACTGATAAAAATGCATTGAATTTTTTAAAGAAACCTGCGGCTATAAGACCTTTATTCTTTACTAACAGTCTTAAGATGATTTTTTGACTGGGTACATCAGCAATTCCTGTCAAGCGATAACAGGATATTCTCTCGATATCTTCTTTTAAGCAGATAGTTATTTCATCAGATAGATCATGGCTATCCAAAAGGCGCTGTAACTCATTTAACTTTGAGTTTCTGACTTCATTAACAAACTCGATTACCCCTCTGATTCTCCAGATGATAAGAGCCAAAGGCCCTGCGATGAAAAGAAAAAGAATAACCTGCGTAATACTTAATGCCCCGCTTGACACTGCAGCGGCGATCCATCCGTTCACTATGTCTAATATTTTATCCATAATCTTTCCATATTAATAAAGCCATTATATTTCTTATCCAAAAAGGCTATACTAGCTCAGAACAAATTTTCTTTCTATATTTTATGCTAAAAAATTTAGCTGCCGTGATGTTATCAACTGATGGTTATGTTAAGTCATGATTGTATTCACGGCGCGAGTTAACGATGTTTCTCTGCACGTATTCATATAAAAAGCATTGATGAATATTAGGAACTCATCCCGAATCTTGCCGGTAAAGCCCCAAAATAGGTTGTTAGCTGTTTTTACCAAGTCAGGAAATATCTGACATGTCCCATTGATTAACACAATATGATGGTAGGTTTGTTTTAATCTGAACCTTCAATATACCCCCATTGAATGCACTTTTTCGACGAACAGATCATCAGCATTTGCTGTAAGGCCGATGAACAGATTCTGCCCTGGAGATATGATGTTGGTCTACTATTTCTTATCACCCTACTTGATGTCTGGCGCAGCAGTGTTGCTGCATGGAAGCTTTGAAGTGAAGCGGCTTAAGTCTCTTGAACAATACAAAAAATGCTAGCCGAAGCTACTGTGGATAAAAAGAAGATTCAGATAAATCTGGACCGAAGGTTCTGACGGCAAAGCTGATGCACAAAGCCCTGGAAATGGACGTGAGACAGAGAGCCTATGTCATTTATAAAGGCAGGGCACCGATACATAGAGACGTTCAGATATCTTAGCAATGGAACAGCCCACACATTTTCTCAGTGTGGACAGCATCTTCCTTAAATTCAGATGTCAATCGCGGTGTGCGCACACGCTCAAAACTATCTTGAAGGCTCTTCTAAGGGCGCGGGGGTTGTCCCGTCAGCTCAATCGTAGTTTTGCGGTCGGTAGTTTGGGAACTAAGGTTACGAATGCGAGGATGTATATGCCATCCTGTAAATAAGATGACGAAAGGCCTATAGAGTTCAAGGATTAGCTCGTATAAAATAGGCCAATTCTTACTTTAGAGAACATGAAGTTATGAGCGCAATCACATTACGTCAAGCGTTGGGTGTACTTGCGAAGTCATCTTCGTTTTCCGTAACTACGGAGACTCATCGGCAAAGGGATGTTTTCGATGAGTTAAAAGAACAACTCTTTGTAAAACAAGAGATTGAAGAAGATTTACAGCGTTACTTGGATACCGCTACTCCCGGTGAGATCATTTTTCTATGCGGAAGCAGCGGAGATGGGAAATCAGAAATTTTAACACGCTGTAAGTCAGATCCACGATATCAGCAGAAGTTTAGTTTCCATCTGGATGCGACACACAGTTTTGCGCCTCAGCAATCGGCTATCGATGCACTGGATGAATTGTTTGAAAATCATCACCCAGAATCATACCCGCTCCTCATCGGTATCAACACCGGGATGCTCGCCAACTTTGCCAGAGAAGGTTCTGAGTCCCATATAGCTATTCGCACTGCTATTGACTCATTCTTGTCAGCTCAACAGGAAGGCCACCGTCCTTACCGCAATGAACATTGTACATTCTTTGATTTCGAACATTATCCAAAGTTCGAGTTTGATGAAGAGCAGGAATACTCCCCGTTTATAAAAAAATTAATGAATCACTTAACGGGGAATGAAGACAAAAACCTGTTTTATACAATTTATCAACGTGATGAATCAATAGGACATGATTTAAAAACCGTTGCTAACTTTAAACTACTGTGCATGCCCGGTGTTCAGAATGTTTTAATAACACAGCTATTTAAAGCTCGATTAATAAAAGATCAATTTGTTACCACAAGAACCTTATTGGATTTTTTACATCACCTGCTGACAGGGCCTGGGTACCTTTTTGATAATCTGTTTAATAGTGCAGAAAATGATCTAATCAAAAAGGTTTCTGATTTTGATCCTGCCAGATTGCATACATATGAGATTGATCAATTTATTTTACGCTATGAGCTTGGATTGGTTGATCCCGAACTGGATGATTTCCTGAGTACACTTGCAAAATTACATCTCACGTTTGATCGTCAATGTGTTAAGCCTGGTGACGCAGCTTCCTTAATTAGACTTTTCTGGCTACTACAACATGAACCTTTAGGGAATAACTATCACAAAAGATTCTCTGTATTCTTTAAAGAAACTCTCTTTGAGCGTTATTCAGAGATTTGGCATCTGCATAAAAACTATACCGCAGATCCGGAACAAAAAAGAGCACTGAACCGCTTCTACTCTTTTGAGCTTATCGCTGGTATTCAGCGTTATGCGAACCGTAAAGCACCTGAACTGAGTACCAAAAAAGAAGAGTTCTTTTTAGGTGAATTTGGTGGGATTAAAATCACAGCACCTGTTGCGCTGAAACCGGACTGGGATTCCATCCTCAAGAAAAATACAGCCCATACAACTTGTTTCGATATCTATTTAAAAGTAGGACAAGATCCGCTGGATCCGATTCGGATCGGTCTTAATTTATTTGAGCTATTGAGCAAACTGAATAATGGCTATCGCCCTAATAAATATGACAAAAGTGCGATTGTCTTACTGGATGAGATCGTTGAGCTAATTGCAGAAAAGGCAAAATCTAGCAGCGAAATCAAGTTTTATGACGGTGTAACACGAGTTTATAGTGCAAGAGCGGACGATGACATGATTACTATCAGCGGCATGGAGGGATAACATCATGTACCCCATTGCAACAAATTTAAAAGTTGGTAATAACCAGCTGGATAGCTACCTTCCAATACGTAATAAGAATAACAATATTGACTGGCAAATCGTCACAGGTTTAGTACTGAGCTATGCCGTGAAATATAAAATCGATACTTACAGTCTCGAGCAGTTTCGCGAGGATTGCAAAACTCATCTGCAAATATTGATCGATGAACCAGAATTCTTGTCCGTGCTAGAAAGGATGTATTTTTCCAGTCAGGATATTTTTCGCGTCTCCCCCCTGTTTTTGCTGTTCCACGCTCAGTTTGATGGTGAAAAGATAAGTGCAGGCTCGACTGCCGACAAACGCCTTGGAACACTGTTTGCCAATTTGATGAGAGATTTTAGCCTTAATAACCCGATACAAGATAAGTTGAATTTTATTGAAAAAGAGATGCTGAATAAGCTCAATAAAAAATTAATCCGACTGGGTGAGGGGCCATTTGCAAAAGAACAACCTTATTTACCCTATCTGGTAACGTGTTTTCAGTCTGATTTGGCGTTTCTGGCAGAGCATCCACAATATCTTTTGCAGGAACTGACCAATACTCTACGTTTGTACGCCTTTAGTTGGTGCGCACAACTGGCGCTCAATCTGGACAACTGGCAAGACGGCGAGCCGCAGAGTAAATCATTGTTCTTTATCCTCGATACTGAAAAAGCTAGCTCAGAACGAGATAAAATAAAGCTCTTCGGCTACAAGTGGTTTGCCCGCCAAAGTGAAAAATTGTTCCCCATACTCTCTGCATTAGAGGTATTACAAGTAAAAGGTGAGGAAAAACGCCCTCTTTGGCAGGTATATCAAGATTGTTTAGGTTATTCAGATACATCGAATCGAGTACTGAATGAACTCAATAATTATATACAGAAGTTTATCAGTAAGGAGGAGCGAGATCTTCCTGAACGCGATCGTGCTACAAACCTGGAAGATGCCTTTAAACAGCTTTTATCTGTTGCCGTTGAACAGTTTCAGGGTAAAAAAACCGAGCGAGCAGCGGTAAATCGCAAATACATCAACGAGCTGGAAAGCCAGATTTGCACTGACTTCATTCAGGTTCGTGGCCGAGCGGGGAAAGTGCTGGTACTGAACCAGGATAGACTACTGCTACTAACTAACCTTACCGTGGGTAAAAACAAAAAACTCCGTCTGCATGAGCTGCTACGTGGTTTTGAGCAACGCGGATTTTATCTGGATAACCAGTCTACACAAATGCTGGTTGCGTTTTATGAACGCATGGGGAATGTGGAGAGAATGAGTGACAGTGGAGACGCCGTATATGTCCGTAAAACAGTATGAAACCTATCTGGCAGAAACCTTCATTGAATGGGTTAGCAGCATCATCCAGCCTGGTGAGCGCTACCAGTTTAAATCTCCCGATCCGGATAACGCCTTAAAGCTCTGGAAGGCTTTCGACTCTTTAGCGAATGGAAATAAACTAGAAATTGCACCGGGGCAATATCTTACCTACGTCCAATGTAATAATATCCAGCTTATTCCGGTACTGCACGGCACCACTCCCCCTGCATTTACAGAAAACTATATTTCTCATTTACGCGATCAGGTTTCTGGCCGCAATGGCATTTTTGCCCAGACAGCGTTGTTGATTATCCACAACAGCATGCTGGATACCTTACTCAATAGTACCAAAGATGTCGCTGCACCGGATGCTATCTGGCATCCAGAAACCTTCCGTCACCAGCTCGAAAAGTTAATCACAACGGACAGCGCCCGTTCTCAAGTATCCCGCTGTTTGCTGGGCGATCAGTTGACAACAATATTGGATGAAGGCGCAACGGTTTTTGGATTTTCATCGTTATACCGTCTGCTGGACGACGGCAATCTGGATTTCTCAGAGCTAAAGTTATTCAACGATAATAACCTGCTGAATTTTAGTGATAAGCAGTTGCGCGCCCGGCTCAATGAAAACCAAAAGTTATATCGCCAGATAGAGGACAGTGTTGAACGCTACAGCGGGCAACTGGAGAATGTACTAACTGAATTTAGTGCAAAATTCATTCAGGAGCATTTCGTTGACAATGACGATTGGCGTGAACTTGATTTCTCCGTCTACCTGAATGAAAAAGCACAAAACAGTGAACAGAAACTGGTGTTGGAAAACATTACTGCTGAAAACGGTGAGGTCTGGCAAAGAGCCAAAAGCACCAGTAAAGCAGGTAAACGAGATATCAGTGTCCTGGTTCAGGTTCTACCGGGGCAGTCACACGTTGAGCTGGAGTTTATCTTCCAGGGTAACGACCTTCAGGACAATCAGGTAAAAATTGCTCATCATCGTCCGTTACAGAAAGAACGATTCTGGCGTACTAGCCGGCTCGGGGGGAAAAACTCTAAGATACTGGCATCAGTGCCTTTTGATGGTCGGCCCTGCTTCTTTAGCCTCGAAATCATTAACCGCAATAACTCAGCAGAAGAGTACAAGTTTCGCCTGCTGTTAGTTGAACAAGGGCAATTCTGGCTTAATGAAATCCAGCATTGTTATCGTATTGAACCTGGTAAAGGTCAATTAACTCTGCAACTGGAAGATAATGAGTTACGTATTGCAGAGCTCGGCGACAAGACCTGTTTACTTGATGAAGAAAGTGATGATGTTGATTGCCGCCATTATGCACTCGTTAATTTTGAAACGCTGGCGAATCAAAGTGAGCTGATCAAATTTACCTTGATTTCAGGTGACTCCCGTTTACTGTTTAACATCGAAGGTCCAGGAGCAGAGGAAGGATTAACCCTGCCTCTGCTTTTTGATCAGGGTCGTTTCAATAAACTCTTTAAAGAAGAAGGGAATGCAACCTGGAACAAGTTGAAAGGTCGCGTCATCCTGGACAATATCGAACATAATGTGGTTGGTGTTCGCCAACAGTTGCTTATGCAAGAGTACGCCCTGATCGAGCGTAATCTGCTCAGCACTGGCAGTAATGGCAGTAATGGCAGTAATGGCAGTAATGGCAGTGAGTTTGCACTGGATGAGCTTCTGGCGAGCTATCCCGACCTCCATAATGCGTACCACCAATTGTTCGTTTACTATCAACGTCGAAATACCCTGCCGAGTCTGGTGTCATGGTCAGCGGAATATCGTGTATTAGTCAGTCACATGATCGCTACTTTTGAACAGGCATTACAGCAAATCAGTCTAAGCAGAGCATTAACCATCCAGGAAAAACGTCTGTTACATCTGGGAATTTGCCGCGGCGACGATTATGAACGTCTCTCGCCTCTGCACCCATTGGTAATGGCTTATCATTTACAGCTAGCTGAAACTATTATCGCCGAGCCCGGATACCCCACATCAGCTTCCTTCGCTTCATTACCAGAGATTACTCTAGATCGTCTGGTCGTCTCTGGCCTAATGCCATTTGTGTATCATAGCGAACATGAATACGCACAGTTACAACCGATGGTAGAAAACCGCTTCTGGATAGATATTGTTCCCCAGCGCCAGATGAGCCACGAATATGTTAAGCGTCTGGTGAAAGACAAGCTAAACGAATTTACAGATGCCTATTCTCGGCTGTTCCAGAGTGCGGGAAATAATGCCCTGGTTATTAATGCTATTAATATGGGAGAAGCCAGAGAGCTATTCCTGGGACTGGTAGATTATTTTAAGCAGGAAAAAGATAACGCAATTTCGATACACGTAAACTGCTATGACGAACGTCTGCTACCCAATGCCTTTGACCGCTTTGCCGAAAGCGGCAGCTATGAACAACTAAAAAATGATCTTGGTCTGAACAGCGGTACGTGGCGTTCTGAAGCCGATATGTTGATCGATCTGCTTCGCAGTCGCTTAACATTCAGCAAATTTATCCTGCCACCGGAAAGCGATCAACTGGCTTATGCCCATCTCGCATTTTTCACCAACACCGCACCGGTTGATTGCCGCCAAATACGCATTGAGGATGCTGCCAGCGGGGTATTATGTCATGGCTTGATTGCAGGCGAAGGGGCTGAAACACAAGGCGATGCTTACTTTACCGCGTTTGGTCTGCGTAATGTCGATACTGAATCGTCTTGCGCCCTGCGTCTCGCCCGCTTGTTAGGCTGTCTATGGCAACCGGCACGGCAGAGCAACAGCCAGTATCACGGTCAGGGAATTAGTCTGGCTGTCAGCGGCAACTTTAAGCAACTGCTGAATCGCTCTTATGATAGTTCTCTCTGGACCACAATTATCGACCCTAAGGTCACACTCGATTTCTTTACCAGTCAAAAAGATGTCGTACTAATTCATTACTCTGACCAGTACACCAGTTGCGCAGGTTATGACGCCGTAACCGTGACAAAACAGGTTGAGTTGTTCCTGCGTCTCCTTCAAACAGGGCAATCCACAGTTGATAACCAGCAACTACTTGCTGAATTTAATGCCTTTAACGGTGAGTGGCTGTTGAAAATGTTGCGTTCAAATGAGAAGGAGCGCAAAGAGAAACACGGTATTATCGGTGCATACAAATTCGTACAGTCTATGCTGCACCAGTCAGATATTTGTTGGGTTCCACTTTCAGTAGCTGAGATGATCCGCGTTTCCGGTAACGTCGGGCTGAGAATGAAAGAAAGCGATTTATCGCGCCATTTACAGGGTTATCAGAAAGGAGCGATCTCTGACGATGTGCTCTTTGTCGGCTTCAAAGATAACAATCTGTATCTGTTACCACTTGAAGTAAAAACAGGGGCTCGCCCTGATTACAACCATGCTGGGCAGCAGGCCCGCGAGCTAAAACGTTATTTACAGCAAGATATTCTTGGGCCGCAAACTCTGGCATCACAATTATATCGGGCACTTTTTATCCGCCAGGTATTAATGCAGGTAGAGAAGTTGCGTCTGTATGGTGTACTGGATAACGACAAGCTATCCCCTCTGCTGGAACGACGTGAATGGTGGCTCACTGGCGACTATCAGTTAGGTGAGCTTGCTGATTATGCAGAAGGCTTTGTGGTAGCGCATGTAGACAGCGGAACCTGTTTTGATCTCTCTTATAAAGAAACGGCAGAGAATATTCTTCAGATCGAAATCCCCTATTCATTGCTTCCATCGTTAATTGCAGCACAAGGTAATCAACCTCCACTAGCTCAACGCTATCGGGTGCCGGAAAAATATCTGCTCAAATCAGAGTGTGATGTCAATTCTTCACATCCAGTACAGGTAGCAACAACAACTGAGCCGCAGCCCATTTCTGTGCTGGAGCTTCCACAACCTGAAGCATCGGCACTAACCTCCAGTAATGTCAGCAATACACCATTACAGGTCTTGTTTGGTCATGATGCTGTGCGTCAGAATCCATTGTACTGGGAGCCAACCAACACCGCTAAGTTCATGAATACTAATACCGGCATTATTGGAACAATGGGCACCGGGAAAACCCAGTTTACTAAATCTCTGGTTACGCAACTGATGCGCAATCAGTCCTGTAACGTTGATGGTAAACCAATTGGCTTGTTGATCTTCGACTATAAATCCGACTATGTGGATGATGCGTTTCTGGAAGCTACGGGAGCTAAGAGGTATCAGCTATCATTGTTACCTTACAATCCGTTATCGTTATTTGGTGATATGCCCATGTTACCGAGGCATACGGCCATGGCATTCGCTGAAACAATGGGCAAAGCGTATAACCTTGGCGTAAAACAACGCATGAAGCTGGTTACGCTAATAATGGAGTGCTATGACTTAGCAGGAATAGTGCCTCATGATCGATCAACATGGACTCGTATAGCACCGACTATTGAAGATGTGTGGCAGCAGTACCTGGCACAAGAGAAAGTCGACGAAGATTCATTATATGCTGCGCTTTATAATCTGGCTGGTTTCCAGATTTTTGAAACAGATCCAGAGAAGATGACCAGTTTGTACGATTTGGTTGATGGTGTCACAGTTATCGAACTCGCGGGTTATCCATCAGAGATTCAAAACCTGGTGGTTGCACTGACGCTTGACCTGTTTTATGCACAGATGCAAAAGCGCGGCAAACCGATGGTGCAAGGGGATTACCGCCAGCTAACAAAAATGATTCTGGTTGATGAAGCTGATAATTTTATGCGCCAGGATTTTGCCAGTTTGCGTAAAATTCTTAAGGAAGGCCGGGAATATGGTGTTGGAGCAATCCTATCAACACAAGAAATTACCCATTTTAAAACAGGCGAGAATAATTATGCTTCTTATATTCTAACTTGGGTGATTCATCGAGTTTCTGAGATCAAGAATGCTGATATTAAAGCCGTATTCAACATTGATGATAAAGGCGAGCAGGAGTCTTTGATGGGGCAGATTAGACAACTTGAGAAGCATTTTAGTCTGTTTATAGATGGGGATAAAAAAGTTAATAAAATGCGTGACAAGGCGTTTTGGGAATTGATTTCTAATCATGTTAATTGAGGTTATGTAATGTCAGGACAAAATATAGATTTCATCGATCTTGAAAATATTAAACTAGATGATAAGAACCCTCGACTTCCATCATCTTTCCGGAAGAAAAAAATAGGGAAACCAGAAATTGTAAACTGGATGTTGAATGATGCATCAATTATTGAGCTAATGCTTGCTATAGGCCAGTCAGGATTCTTCATCGGCGAATCTTTATTGGTGATTCCTGATGATAATGAACAAGGTAAATATATTGTTGTTGAAGGGAACAGACGTTTAACCTCGGTCATCCTATTAAATGATCCTAGTTTAGCCACTTCCCAAAAAATAAAAATAGATAAGGTGTTAAATGAAACAACAGAACGACCAAAAGTACTGCCCTGCATTATATTTAAATCCAGGGAGGATATAAATAAATATCTTGGTTACCGACATATTACAGGTGTAAAATCATGGGGAATATTGCCCAAAGCCAGATATCTTAATGAACTATCTAAAGAACTAAATGATGCGGATTTTACTATAAAATGTAGAAAACTAGCAAAATCAATAGGTAGCCGTAGCGATTATGTTCGAAACTTATTAACAGCCTACGAGCTTTATCTCAAGATTGAAGATCAGGCTTTTTTTAAAATAAAATCATTAGACGAAACAACTTTGCATTTCAATTATCTCTCCGATTTATTGAGCAGAGAAAATATAAGAAACTATATTAATGTTGATATAAAATCAAATGAACCGACATCTCATGTGTATATAGATAAATTAGAACTGCTGACCCGATGGTTTTTCGAAAAAAATGAAAATGGTCGTAGTCGTGTTTTAGGGGATAGCAAGCATTTAGGAATGCTTGATAAAGTACTTGAAGATAAGCATGCTGAAGAATATTTCCGAACTGGAGAAGGCAGTATTGTTGAAGCATATAATCTAGTTTCAGTTACTGCTGACTCCTTTAATCAAGAAATAGATCTATCTTTAGCTGGATTAAAAAGAGCAAATAATATTATCCATAATGTAGAACAACATCATGATACTGTCAAAACTAAGCTAAAAGAAATATTTACATTAGCTAAGAATATGAAAGTTATTATTGAATCCATGGCCGAAGAGAAATGGGATGATTGAGTTCAAATTATTAGACAAGACGCCAGACGAGACGCTATGTAATTCACATTACTATTGTGATTATATAGAACTTTTGGCTCTGGTTGACTGTGATGATGGTCTCAGCATTGATGATATTTACGACCGTTTTTTTGAAAACAATAAAATTTCAGATATTGGTACAGAGAATGGTAGCACTATAAATGAAGAGTGGTTGGGACGAATATCTGGATGGTTTGAAGAGATCAACTGTCGAGTATTAAATTACGGTGATAACTATCCCTTTCTTTATGATGGCAATAGAATAAAGAAAATAGACAATATAGGTGAAAACCATTACATATATATATTATTATTATTATGCTCTTTACTAAGATATATCAACGGGTATCATTTTTTAACAACTCTATTTGAACAGATATCATATGCTGCACTAAAAAAATACCTCCCAACCACTGCAGAGGTTCATATATTTGGAGTCTCATCAGAACGAAACTCAAGATACTCTGGAAGTATTGAATATAAATATAATCTTCTTGCTCAAGATTTAGGTTTAACAAGATCAAACAGGCCAAATGTATTCAGAGATGGGGATAATGGCGATGGTGGGGTTGATATTGTTGCCTGGATTCCTTTTAGAAACGATTCTAATTTGGATAGAAAACAGATATTTCTAGGTCAAAGCGCATCCGGAAAAAACTGGGCAAACAAACAAGCTAGTGTTGATAGGGTAAAAAACTATATAATGGATCTCCCTTCTAATGCGCAAAATATTTTATTTGTTCCTTATGATTTCAGAGATTGCAATCGTTATTTTTGTCAGAGCGATGAGATTACCGCATCAATAATTTTCGATAGGCATCGAATAATAAACCTTATAAATATAAATGACATTAATCACAGTACATGGATAGAACCCATACAAGAAATCATTGATTATACACTGTCATTTGAGGAGGATATTATCTAAATTATTTTATATGTCAGGTAATATAATTCCCTCAATAGATTAAGTACTGAGAGACCTCCTTTCTCAGTGCTTAATTCATCTAGCCCATAAAAGAAACAATATCTTTATACTTCAACGCCACATCTGGATTATCATCTAATAATTTTTCTATATAATCCCTATCCCAAAAATCAGCCCATATACCTTTTCTTTTCAGCACGTCAATATGCTCAACCAGGCTTTTTGTGATTTTTTTAGACGCAATAATCAGCATCCCCTGAGCATCAAATCGGTCCAAAGTATCTCTAATGCTAGGTATATCATTTTTACCAATGTTTTTTTTCCATGCTTTACATTGTACGACTATTTTACGTCGTTGTACCGGACTTCTATCTTTAATTTGTGGCATACCAGCTAAATCTGTAGTGTCCCATATACAAATTAAATCAGCATTCGCATCAGGTTCATTCGTTACGGATGTATTATAAACTCTAATAATTCCAGGAACTCGCTCTAATAATTCCCGTGAAAAAGACTCAAATCTACCGCCATTTATAGTCTCTGCCCAAATATAAGTATCTTTATTGAAAAGGAAATCTTGTTCTTGCTTCCTTCTACTTATTACAATATTTTTAGCTAAATTATATTTTTGTATTCCACAATCACATGTTAAGAAAAAAATATGATTAAGTGATATACATATCAATTTATTTTCTATAGGAACATATATAATTTCAGATGTTTCGCTTTCCAATTCTTCGACAATTTTCCGCACTATTATTAATTCATTTTTTAAAAATGCGTTTAATGTCTTATCTGTTTTAAGAAACGTACAAACAGCATCCTGTAGCACATTAAAATTATTTTTATCTTTAATGAAAAATCTGAAAACATTAGCAGTTTTAGGGGAGAATATTATAGATATCTTATAACGTTCAGATTTAAAGTAATACCAGTTTGGATTTTTTCTGGCATTGTAACATAGCTCTTTTGATGAGATCTTCTCGCCTAAACATTTAATTATAGTTGTTGCCCACATGTGTAGATTTAAACCATATGTGGTATAATGAGGTTGAAAAGACTCATCATGATCGATAAAATAATAAAGATTTTCCTCATAATCTGTAATTGATTTAAAAATTTTTCTAATTACATTTAAACTCTCCTCAGATATAGAAAATAATCCATTATTATATGGTTGTGTAAATGTTAGATAACGGGCATAAAGCTCAATACTATTAATTGCGCCATTAACACCTTGGCCCAAAGGATGTTCTATATTAAGTAATGTACATGATACCCCGATATCGACTCTCATATATAATGCAGGATATGTAGAAAAAATATCATTCATATCTGTACGATCTCCATCACCATCCCATGAGGTGGTTCTCGCATAAAGATAAATATGAACTCCATTATCATAAAATCTAATTGATATGGTTAATAGCGTATTTTCCCTACTTAACACTATAAGGCCATCGTCCCGACAGTTTGCATCATATGAAAACTCTTTCGATATACTTTTAAGTTTTTCTATAAATAAGTCAGAATTCATATTTAAACCACTTTCATGATTAACGATAGCCTTATTATGCTTATAGTAACATGAACTTCTTTATAAGGAATTCATGAAATCTTTTAAGTTGCGATGGTTTCTAACTGATGCAATCCCATCTTCAACATGCGCAGCCCACGCTTTAATCATCGCCTTCTGCTCTAGTTGAGGGTAAAGCATCTTCAACACCAATTCCGTAGCTTGCAGCGTTTCTCCTAGCCACGTAATTTTATCCAGCACCAGCGTACCATCCAGCTTCTTACTATCTCGTTCAGGTGAATAGCGAAACTCACTCTCCACCGAGCGGAAAAATGCTAGCCGGGCAGCAATATTGGGTGTAATCCCAGTATACCCTTTAAGCTTTTTAAGCTGATCTTCAGTCTGACGGCTAAGCGCCATTCGATTTGGGAGCATCAGATAGCCTCCTTAGTTAATTCCCAGAAATAACCTGGTTTCAGCGTTGACGATTTAGTATGCGCATTAAACACAATCTCATAAGCATGAGAGATATCATCACGCAACTGATCGACAAAATAACGCTCATCTACTTCAGTATCGGTAGACAGCAATACAACCTGATGACTGGCTTCCGGGAAGTAGTGGTTAATCAATTTATCACGATGCTGAGAATCCAGACGTCCCAATGGCGTATCAATTATCACTGGTAAATCACGACCAGAGGTTTTCGCCAGCGCCTCAAGAATAGCAATTGCATAAATCTGTTTTTCACCAGCAGAAAGTAACTTACGGTTAATTACTGATCCATTCTCATCAATTAATTCAACATCAAACGTCTGAGGGTTGATATGCGCACTAAGTTGTAAATCCTCTTTGCGAGCCAACTTACGGTAAGCAAGCTCAAAGTTTGTAGACAGCGTTTTAACTCGAGCCTGGGTTAATACATCACTGTAGCGATCGAGTAAGTTTATCGTTTCCTGAGCATTCTTAAACGCACTACTATAACTGTGCTGATAACGAGCGGCATCATGCGCTTTTTGAATCTGGCGAACACAATCCAGTTGCTGCTGTTTCGTGCGTTTAGCATCTTCCAGCAATGACCGATATTTCTGCAATTGGGCTTCGCGCTGCCTATCCAGGTCACGTAATTTCTCAAAGAGATCCATCAGCTGATCATCTTCAGGAGCACGGGCAATATTAGCAGCCGCTTGTTCTAACTGTTGTTCAATCTCAGATAACTGTGTGCGATAAAGCTCAAAACGCTGCCATGCTCTTTTACTATCTATCTCAATAGACTGTTGAAGCATACCAGCTTCACGCTCAGAGATGTCAAAGAGCAAATCACCTTTTGGTTTCGTTGCCATATAATCTTTTAGATTATCGGTAATCGCTTCAGCTGCTATTTTGCCAGTCCCCGCAGAACGAAATGCAATATCATTTCTGAGTTGCGTTAAAAACTGGCTCAGCTCTTTTTCAAAGCTTTTTGCCTGTTTAATCTGCGTTTCATCAGCAAGTTGTCGCAGCAAACGAGACAAAATAGTGGGCGCAAGCGCATAAGGTAGCGAGCCATCGCATTCTTGTCTCAGTGCTTTTTCCAGATGTTCTTTATCTTTTAGCAGCGTTTCGACTTTCTGTTTTTCCTGCGCTTTAGTCTGGGCAAAAGCGCCCCCCTGAGCATTTAGCAAGCCTTCATAACGGGTTATATCTTTAGACAGAAACTCAATCCGCGATTTGGCAAAATCGGCGCTTTCCAGCAGTGCTTCTGTCTGGCAGGCTAATTCTTTACTCTGTTTTTCAAGCTCTGCAATCTGTTGTTGCTGAGAGCTTGCTAGCTGGCTGGATTGCTGACGCTTAACAAAAATCATTAAATCGTTACGCAGTTTAGAGATGAGATCCAGCCCCAATAAGCGTCGTACGGCAGTACGTAAAATATTACCGGATTCGTCCTCAGCAAGTTCTGCAATTTTCTCGCCATCGAAAAAGAACAAATCAGCAATGCCATGCGGAATTAACTCATTTAGAAATCCCTGGCACTGATCGTAATCCAGCTCACTGAGTGGCTGCCCATCCTGTTGCAGAGAAAGGCGGTCCCTCTTCCCCTTTTTCCAGGTTCGCGTAACGGTAAATTCGGCCTCATGACCGCCTTTATTATAGGTAAACGTCAGTTCTACAGATGCTTCTTCCGGCTGCTCAATATAGTACGCGCCGTTATGAATCAATGCGCTGAGTTGTTCAATATACTCTTGCTGTTGAGTCGCTAGCCCAAACGCCAGTCGTCCATACAACGCTATGCGGATCGCCGACAGGATAGACGTTTTCCCTGCGCCGTTTAAACCACCAAACAGCACAATAGGTCGTGGATTCAAATCGTGCGGACGCTTTCTGGGTGCCAGATCAATGGTATGTGTACCGTTAAATACCCGAAAATTATGTAATACCAGCTGTTTAATGAGCACGTTATTTCTCCTCCCCAATCAGTAACGAGGATTCACTGGCATCAACAATTCTGCGCTGTAAAACCTGAAGTTCAGCTTCCAGCTTTGTAAGTTCTTCCTGATGAATATCTCGTTCAACTCGTTTTTGCAGAGTGACCTGTTGTTGTTCAATTTCTTCGAGAGTGCCCCAGTCCTGCTTTAAAATCGTGCCAAGTTTGTCAAAAATGCCCTGACGACGGCTTAAGCCTTCCATTGAAACTTCCAGCTCGATGAGTTTCATCACCATTTCAGGCACAACGTCAAATCCCTGCGCTATCTGCACCAACAGATCTGCATCGCTGGCATCAAAGCGCGACTGATCGTCCACCACCCAGTCTAAATCCTGCTGATACACTTCGCGGTAAATACCCGGTAGCGTGTCATACCAGTCTGGTTCATTAGGATCTTTCAACCACTCCTGACGAATCGCATGTAGCTCTGGTTCGGTAATTAACGTAATGGTATGGCCCTGAGCATTTAAATCGCGCTCAATCTCCAGCAATTCTTTGAGCCATTGCTGACGATATTTTAGCCAGTAAGGACCAGGAACATGCTTACGCTCAGCCCCCGGCTCATCACTTTCTTTAGCGTACTGATAGCTCACCTTCCCGGTGCGACGCTTATAGTTTCGAAACGTGTCTTTATTCACCGGATCAGTGGTAAACGCCAGCAGATCACGATATTTCAGCAGCGGAGACATCCATTCTTCACCGTTTTTGATCAGGCTTTCCATCGCCTTATCTTTAGTGACAACGGTACAAGTCCAACAGCCAAAACGCGAGTTGCCGCAGGAAGGGGTACTATCATCAATTACCAGCGGGCATTCACCCTGTGCGGAAGAATCCATATATAACGTCCACAGTGGACGGTTGTTTCCACCCCACGGGCTTTCCCACTCGTCGATATCTTCGGGAGCATATCGGAATGCACCGCGTAATAGTTTCCAGACGTCTTCCACATCCCAAGTATCAATGGGGGTATAGATAAATGCATTTGCCAGCGTGGTGTGTCGGGCCAAGCGGGAGCCATCAATCTTGTGCTTTGCGATCACCTGCGCACGAGAAGCACTTTCGCTACTGCGCGAACCCAGTACGACGATAACTTCATCAAACTGGCTGACCTTATCTTTAATAAAGTCACTCACCGGATTGATTTTCATGCGCTCGGTGCACCAACGGAAACTCCGGGTTGGAGCCGGATAACCTTTCCCCAGCAAATTGACCCAGAAGGTTTCATTCGTTTTAGGTGTTACTGCGTGTTGAGTGATCGGCAAGCCGTTACGCTTTGCCCCCGCCTCAATCTGCAACATCGTTTTCTTAATCAGATCCACGACTACCGGCGTTTCAACAAGCGTATCGGATGACACCACAAAAACATCTTTACTGCGCATTTCTGGGGGTAGGCCCAGTAAGGCCAGATAGACCAGCGTAATAACTGCTGAAGAATCTTTGCCCCCACTATAACCAATCACCCACGGACGCTTATCCGCACAATAAATTCTTTGTACTTCAGCAACATATTCGGCCAGAGGTCGTCCAGCGAACTGTTCCTGATTAATAAAATCTTCGTATTCGGCCAAATCATAGGCCTGAACTAATTTACTCATGAGACAACCATCTGAGCTTCAAGCTCCTGTTCTTCAGGAGTGAGGGGAATAGAGAGCGCAGTTTTTAGCGCATTGCAGGTTAACTGGATCGCGGCACTGGTTTTACTCAGTTTGCCGTGCTGCATTGCACGTTTAATGAGATCCGGATTGTTCCTGCGCCAGTTAAATGTCTTAAGTGCAGAGATTTTCTCAGACCATTGCTCAGGATAATCCGTTAGGAGGGTATATCCTAGTAGCCCAAGAGCCTGTAATCCAAGACCATGAGCGTGAATATAATCTTGTCGCAACTGAACCGGTGAAACCTCTTTTTTGATCGCTAACTGCCAATCCGGCATCACATTGTAAATAGCCAACCAATATTGGGTAGCAATTTGGGTGCATTGTTCAAAATTGTTTTCTTTTGGATCCTTGCCCAATAAAGAACGGGTAGCCTGCTTGATACTGCTCAAAGTAAAAAGCTTATTGGACCGCTGGCTTATACCGGACTTTTCTAATTCAGTCATTCCAACGAATGGCTCAATAGACATCGCCAGATAACGTGCCAAATTCGAACTAGCATCGCGATGATCATAAAGTGACGCCAGAGATGGACTGGGCCGAATTGCGTATTTATTTAGATCCGCGAACATCTGTTGGCTGCGTTTTAAACCTTCATCAACAAAAAACAATACCGGAATATTATCCTGTCCCAGCTCAGGACGTGCGTCTAAAGCATCTTCTATCGCTTTACGGCGATGCTGACCATCATTGATCAAAATTTGCGCATCCATCGGCACACATAATGTACCCAAGTTATTGGACCCCTGAAACTCTTCAAACTGCACATCTACTGCAATGGAAGCCGTCAGGGCTGAAAACACATAATCTTTAGGATTTTCCAGAAGATAACGGACCATTTCAGGGATACGCGATTTATTTAGAGTCCGTTGTGCACGTAGCTCAGGCGGTACGTCATTTTCATCAAAACTGAAAATTTTCGGGATGATACGCATCGGGCACGTGGCGATATAGAAAGGTCGGCCAGCCTGAATGCCACGTATAGCAGGAAACGAGTAGCAGTAATCCGCATCAATATTAGCCATACTTTAATCCATCCAATGTATGTGTGAATCTGATGACGTGATATTTTACGTAATACCCTTTGTGACATACAGCTTTTTTGACGTAATTTTTTGCGTACCAACATCCATTTTCCGTTGAAAAAAATGATTCGCCCAAATTTCTTTCTTCCCATCTTGAATCGAAAATTTTTTTCATAACAAAATCATATAGATAAGAATGTAAAAAGGTATTTTAAAATCAAAAACACACTCAGAGGGAGTAAGAGTCATCAATGATTAACAAACGCGGAGGTGATCCCAGAAGAAAATGGACACAAAAAAAGCCGCCCTTGAGCGACTTGATTGTATCTTTTGGTGCCGAAGGCCGGACTCGAACCGGCACGTATTTCTACGGTTGATTTTGAATCAACTGCGTCTACCGATTTCGCCACTTCGGCACTGAAGGGGATGCGGAAACGTTCTGGATTATACCTGTCGGCGGCGGTCATGCAAGCGACAGCGTGTCGTCATTGCGCTAAGTGTTGAAAAAAACAGCGCTATCCTGCGCGGCGTCACCTTTTACGACCGTTCCACAGCGCGACTGCCACCAGCCCCCCTCCTCTCACTCCCCCGAGAACCCGGCTCCCCCTGCCAGCCCTCCTTCTCCCCCATTAACCCCAAACCCCACTCAAACTTATCTCAACTTGTTCTCACCTCACTCTCAACCACATCCCCAGCACAACCCATCTTTCCCCAGATAAATTCCCCTCGCCTATACCCCAATATTCCCCCCTAACCCTACCCACCACCATTCCCATATATTCCAGAAAGTTTTAACCAATGCCTTTTTGTTATTCACTCCCTCCGCAGCCAAATATTAATTTCATCAATATTTTTATAACTTTACATTAATGAAAAGTTTTCTTTTTGCCGTTTATTCCAGGATTTTCCTCAGGCGTGAAGGGTTCCGGTAAACACTATTTTTACTAGTCGCTGTACGAGTCTTGATGGACATATTCACTCGATGAATTAACTCAGGAGAATACTTGTGACGACGTTAAAACCTTTGCTGGCCCGCAACCGCAGCTGGGCGCTGCAGAAGTGTCAGCATGATCCGGATTATTTCGAAAAATGGGTCGACGGGCAGCGGCCCCACTCGCTGTGGATCGGCTGCTCCGACAGCCGCGTGCCCGCCGAGGTGCTCACCGGCAGTCAGCCCGGCGAGCTCTTTGTCCACCGCAATATCGCCAACATGCTCGACCCCGCCGACGACAACGTCATGAGCGTCCTGCAGTATGCCCTCCACTACCTTGAGGTGGAGCGGGTGGTGCTTTGCGGCCACTACGGCTGCGGCGGTGTGCAGGCGGCGCTCTCCCTGCCCACCCTGCCGCTGGCGCAGGAGTCCTCGGCGCTGGCTCGCCGCATCGGCCAGCTGCGCCATACCCTGCATCACGAAATTGCGCAGATCGCCGATGGGTGTGGTGTTGCGGCCTCCTCCGGCGCCAGCGCCAGCACCGACGCGGAGCGCTCTCGCCATGCGCTGGACGCCCTGGTGGAAGCCAACGTTCGCGCCCAGTTCGCCCGTCTGCTGGAGAGTGAACCGGTGCAGACGGTGCTCGCCAGCGGGCGACCGCTCAGCCTGCACGGCTGCGTCTACGACCTGGCTTCCGGCCATTTAACCACCCTCGTCGAGCACCTCTCACCGCAGGAGCACGCCCCATGAATACGTTTCGTCAGGACTCTCTCGCCGGCATCGTCGTCTTCCTTGTCGCCCTGCCGCTGTGCCTCGGCATCGCCCAGGCCAGCGGCTTACCGCCCTTCGTCGGCCTGCTGACCGGCATCATCGGCGGCCTGGTCGTCACCGCCCTCAGCCCCTCCCGCTTCGCCGTCAGCGGCCCCGCCGCCGGACTGGTCACCATCGTCGTCGCCGCCATTGAATCCCTGGGTTCCTTCTCCCTCTTCCTGATGGCGCTGGTGCTGGCCGGCGTGCTGCAGCTGCTGTTCGGCATCCTGCGGGCCGGGCGCTTTATCTCGCTGGTTCCCGCCAGCGTCATCAAAGGCATGCTGGCGGCGATCGGCATCCTGCTGATTATGCAGCAGATCCCCGTCGCGCTCGGCACGGCGGAAGAGACCGGACTTGCCGATGTGGTTCAGGGCAATGCCGCTTTCTCCGTCACTGCGATTGCCGTGGCCGCGGGCGGTCTGCTGGTGCTCTGGCTGTGGGGCTCGCCGCTTATCCGCCGGGTGAAGAGCCTGCGCTGGATCCCCGGGCCGCTGATCGCCGTCCTGCTCGGCTGCGTGACCACCCTGCTGCTGACCCATTTTGCGCCGCAGCAGCTGGCCGCCCTGCCGCGTATTACCCTGCCGGCGTTCGGCAGCCTCGGCGAGCTGCTGGGCGAGCTGGAGTCCCCCGCATGGAGCGCGTGGCGCAATCCGTCGGTGTGGGTGGTGGCGGTGACCCTGGCGCTGGTCGCCAGCCTCGAAACCCTGCTCAGCCAGGAGGCGCTGAAAAAGCTGCGTCCGCAAAATCCGCCGCCTTCGCCGAACCGTGAAATGGTCGCCCAGGGCGTGGGCAACCTGCTCTCCGGCGTGCTGGGGGCGATGCCGATCACCGCGGTGATCGTCCGCAGCTCGGTCAACGTCAGCAACGGCGCGCAGAGTAAACTGTCGATCTTTATCCACGGCGTGCTGCTGTTGATCTGCGGTCTGTGGTTCAGCGGCCTGCTGACCTTAATCCCGCTCGCCAGCCTCGCCGCCGTGCTGCTGTATACCGGCTATAAGCTGGCGACGCCGCGGCTGTTCATCGAGCAGTTCCGCCAGGGGGCGGCGCAGTACGTCCCGTTCCTCGCCACCATCGGCGGGATTATCGCCTTCGGCATGCTGGCGGGGATCGGGATTGGTCTTGCCACCCAGATGGCGTTCAGCCTCTGGCGCAGCCATCGCCACTCGCTGCAGCTGGCGCGCTACGATGACCACTACGTGCTGCGCATCCAGCAAAATCTGACCTTTATGCACAATCCGCATCTGCTGGCCCTGCTGGCGAAAATTCCGGAAAAGAGCGTGGTGATCGTCGAGCACGACAGCGTCGGCTATCTCGACCCGGACGTGCGGGCGGTGCTGGATGATTTTGCCGAGAACGCCCCGCAGCGCGGCATCCGCCTTAATCAGTGGCCGCTCGCCAGTCGCTGACCTTAACGGGCGGCTGGTCCGCCCGCTTCGCGACCCCTCCGATTGCCAAGCGCCGGGGAATACCATGCTCTACACTTTCTGGGTTATCACGCCAACCCCAAGGAAATGAACATGAGCATCATTAAAAGCTACGCCGCCAAAGAAGCGGGCGCCGATCTGTCGCTGTGGGAATACGATGCCGGCGAGCTGCAGCCGGAAGATGTCGAAGTTGAGGTGGAATACTGCGGGATCTGCCATTCGGACCTGTCGATGATCGACAACGAATGGGGGATGTCGAGCTACCCGCTGGTGGCCGGTCACGAGGTCATTGGCCGGGTGGCGGCGCTGGGCAGCGCGGCGCAGGATAAAGGGCTGAAGATTGGCCAGAAGGTCGGCATCGGCTGGACGGCGCGCAGCTGCGGCCATTGCGACGCCTGCATCAGCGGCAACCAGATCAACTGTCTGGAAGGCTCGGTGCCGACCATTCTCAACCGCGGCGGCTTCGCCAATAAGCTGCGCGCCGACTGGCAGTGGGTGATCCCCCTGCCGGAGAGCATCGATCTGGCGTCCGCCGGCCCGATGCTGTGCGGCGGCATCACCGTCTTTAAACCGCTGCTGACCCACCACGTCACCGCCACCAGCCGCGTCGGGGTGATCGGCATCGGCGGCCTCGGCCATATCGCCATTAAGCTGCTGCGGGCGATGGGCGCGGAAGTGACCGCCTTCAGCTCCAACCCGGCGAAAGAGCAGGAAGTGCTGGCGATGGGCGCCGATCGCGTGGTCAACAGCCGCGATCCTGAAGCCTTAAAAGCGCTGGCCGGTCAGTTTGACTTGATCATCAACACCGTGGCGGTGGATCTCGACTGGCAGCCGTACTTCGAAGCCCTGGCTTACGGCGGCAACTTCCATACCGTCGGCGCGGTGATGAAGCCGTTCCCGGTGCCGGCCTTTACCCTTATCGGCGGCGACCGCAGCATCTCCGGCTCGGCGACCGGTAATCCGTCCGAACTGCGTAAGCTGATGAAATTCGCCGGGCGCAGCAAAGTGGCCCCGACCACCGAGCTGTTCCCGATGTCGCAGATTAACGAAGCGCTGAAGCACGTTCGCGAAGGCAAAGCCCGCTACCGCGCGGTGCTGAAAGCCGACTTCTGATGGTTCTCTCCCGCCGGGCGGCCCGCTCGCCCGGCGTTTTCCCCGTCGCTTCATCAAACCGTCATCTCCCCGCCATGCCTCTGTAGTCATTGCTTCCCACAATCCGGGCTTCGATAAATGGCTGAACGAGATGCGCGTCACCATGAGAAAGACCTGGCTTCCCTGGCTGATCCTGTCGCCTTCCCTGCTGTTTTTACTGCTGTTTACCTGGTTCCCGCTGGGGCGTTCGGTGTATGACAGCCTGTTTGATACCCGCATGGCCAGCGACGGCGCGCAGTATGTCGGGCTGGATAACTTCGCCCGCCTGTTTGCCGATAACGTCTTCTGGCAGTCGCTGGGCAATAACCTGCTCTATATCCTGCTGACGGTGGTGCCTGGGGTGACCCTCGCCCTGCTGCTGGCGGTCGCCCTGAGCGAGAACCATCGCGTCAACCGCTGGCTGCGCACCGCCTTTTTCTTCCCGATGATTATCCCGATGGTCAGCGCCGCCGCGCTGTGGCTGTTTATCTTTATGCCCGGCCTCGGCCTGCTCGACCACTATCTGGCGAAGCTGTTCGGGCCGATGAACAACAACTGGCTGGGACGCAGCAACAGCGCGCTGCTGGCCCTGGCGCTGATCGGCGTGTGGAAGTTCGCCGGCTACTACATGCTGTTTTTCCTCGCCGGGCTGCAGAGCATTCCGGCCTCGACGCGGGAAGCGGCGCTGATGGAGGGGGCTACCCGCACGCAGGTCTTTTTTAAGGTCACGCTACCGCTGCTGCGCCCGACGCTGAGCTTTGTGATCACCACCGCGCTGATCTACTCCATCACCCAGATCGACCACGTGGCGGTGATGACCCGCGGCGGGCCGGACAACGCCACCACCGTGCTGCTCTATTACATCCAGAATCTCGCCTGGGATACCCACGACCTTGGTAAAGCCTCCGCCGCCACCTTCCTGACCCTGGCCGGGCTGTTCGCCTTCTCGCTGATTAACCTGAAACTGCTGGAGAAAGGAGCCCACTATGAGCGCTGATATCTCGCCGCTGCTGGTCCGCTCGCCCACCGCTACGCGTCCGCTGTGGCTGCGCCTGCGCCGCTCGTCGCCCTTTACGCTCACAGTATTAATGTGCTGCCTGGCGCTGCTGTGGGTCAGCCCGTTTATCTGGATGCTGGCGACCTCGTTCAGCGCCACCACCTTCGGCGACGATATGGCGTCGCTGCTGCCCCGCCTGCCGCTGACCCTCGATAACTTCCGCGACGCCTGGAACAGCGCCGACTGGCTGAGCCTGTACGCCAACACCCTTATCTTCACCTTCGGCACCTTCTTCGTGCAGCTGTTGACCATCACCACCGCCGGGTACGTCTTCGCCTGCCACGAGTTTCGCGGCAAGCAGACGCTGTTTCTCCTGTTCCTGGTGCAGCTGATGATCATGCCGGTAGTGATGATGGTGCCGAACATGCTGACCCTGAAAACCTTCGGCCTGCTCAACACCCTCACCGGGGTGATGATGCCCTACTTCACCTCGGCGTTCGGCGTGTTCCTGATGCGTCAGGCGTTCCTCGCCATCCCGAAAGAGCTGGAGGAGGCGGCGCTGATGGAGGGCTGCCGCTGGTGGCAGGTACTGTTCCGCGTGCTGCTGCCCATGTCCTGGCCGTCGGTGCTGGCCTTCGCCACCGTCAGCATTACCTACCACTGGAACGAGTACCTGTGGCCGCTGATGATGCTCAACGATCCCGATAAGCAGGTGCTGACCGTCGGGCTGGTCTCCTTCGCCATGGGCGCCGAATCCGGCGGCCAGTGGGGCACCATCGGCGCCGGGACGCTGATGGTCTGCCTGCCGCTGATGCTGGCGTTCATCCTTTTTCAGAAACAGTTCCTGCGGAGCTTCGGCTTCTCCGGGATCAAATAAGGAGTGATTCATGCTGTTAGCGCACATTTCCGATACCCATTTCCGCAGCCGCGGCGAGAAGCTGTACGGCTTTATCGACGTCAATGCCGCCAACGCCGACGTGGTCTCCCAGCTTAACGCGCTGCGCGAGCGCCCGGATGCGGTGGTGGTGAGCGGGGATATCGTCAACTGCGGCCGCCCGGAGGAGTATCAGGTGGCCCGCCAGATCCTCGGCAGCCTGAACTATCCGCTGTATCTGATCCCCGGCAACCACGACGACAAAGCCCATTTTCTGGAGCATCTTCACCCGCTGTGCCCGCAGCTGGGCAACGATCCGCAAAATATGCGCTATGCGGTGGATGACTTCGCCACCCGCCTGCTGTTTATCGACTCCAGTCATGCCGGCACGTCAAAAGGCTGGCTGACCGACGAGACCATCGGCTGGCTGGAAGCGCAGCTGTTCGAGGGCGGCGACAAACCGGCAACGGTGTTTATGCACCACCCGCCGCTGCCGCTGGGCAATGCGCAGATGGACCCGATCGCCTGCGAAAACGGCCACCGTCTGCTGGCGCTGGTGGAGCGTTTCCCGTCGCTGACGCGCATCTTCTGCGGCCATAACCACAGCCTGACCATGACCCAGTATCGCCAGGCGCTGATCTCCACCATCCCCGGCACCGTCCATCAGGTGCCGTACTGCCACGAAGACACCCGGCCCTATTACGACCTCTCCCCGGCCTCGTGCCTGATGCACCGTCAGGTCGGCGATCAGTGGGTGAGCTACCAGCACTCGCTGGCCCACTACGCCGGCCCCTGGCAGTACGACGAAAACATCAGTTGCCCAACGGAAGAGCGCTAACCGCCATGCTCAGTCTGCAAAACATCAGTAAACGTTTCGACGGCAAACCGGCGCTCAGTGCCCTGTCGCTGGATATTCACGAAGGCGAATTCGTGGTGCTGGTCGGCCCGTCGGGCTGCGGGAAAAGCACCCTGCTGCGCCTGCTCGCCGGGCTGGAGCCGGTCAGCAAAGGCCAAATCTGGCTGCATGATGAGAACATCACCGCCACCACGCCGCGCGAGCGCAACTTCGCGATGATCTTCCAGAACTATGCCCTGTTTCCGCATCTGTCGGTGCGCGACAACATCACCTTCGGCATGAAGGTGCGCAAGGAAGAGAAAAGCAGCTGGCAGCCGCGAGTGGATAAAGTGGCGCAGATGCTGCAGCTGGAGGCGCTGCTCGACCGCAAACCGGCGAAGCTCTCCGGCGGCCAGCGCCAGCGGGTGGCGATGGCCCGGGCGATCGTGCGCAATCCGCGGCTGTTCCTGATGGACGAGCCGCTCTCCAACCTCGACGCCCGCCTGCGCAGCGAAGTGCGCGACAGCATTATGGCCCTCCACCAGCAGCTGAAAACCAGCACCATCTATGTTACCCACGACCAGACCGAGGCGATGTCGATGGCCGACCGCATCGTGGTGATGAACGGCGGCCACGTACAGCAGGTCGGGCGCCCGGAGTATCTGTACGCCAACCCGGCCAACCTGTTCGTCGCCGGGTTTATCGGTTCGCCGGCGATGAACTTGCTGTCGCTGGCCTGCGCCAACGGTGAAGTACTGTTGGGAGAACAGCGCCATCCGCTGCCGCCGCGCCACCGGGATCAGACCCGCGTCTGGCTGGGCATTCGCCCGGAACATATTACCGACCGCGTGGAGGAGGGCCATCTGCGCCTGCCGGCCACCGTTCTGCAACGAGAACTGATGGGGGCCGACTACCTGCTCCACGTCAGCACCCCGATCGGCACCCTGCGCTTTAGCCGCCGCCACCGCGGCACGGTGCCGGAGAAAGGCGAGTCACTACCGATCGGCTTCTCGCCTGCCGATGTGCATCTTTTTCATGCTGAGACCCAGCATAATTTACTGATGGAGTGTAATCATGTTTAAACCTCTTACGGTGGTCGCGGTTGGCCTCAGCCTTGCCCTGAGCGGCGCGGCGCTGGCAAAAGAAAAAATAGACTTCATGTTCCCGGCGCCGGTGGACGGCAAGCTGACCATGGAGATGACCCGCGTCATTAAGCAATTCAACGACTCGCAGCAGGATGTCGAAGTACGCGGCATCTTCACTGGCAACTACGACACCACCAAGATCAAAGCCGAATCGGCGCAGAAGGCCGGCCAGCCGCCGGCGCTGGTGATCATGTCCGCTAACTTCACCACCGATCTGGCGCTGAAGGATGAGATCCTGCCGATGGACGAGCTGTTTAAATATGGCGATCAAAAGGCTGGCGATTTTCTGCAAAAGGAATTCTGGCCCGCGATGCATAAGAACGCCCAGGTGATGGGCACCACCTATGCGATCCCGTTCCATAACTCGACGCCGATCCTCTACTACAACAAGACGATGTTCGATCAGGCCGGGATCAAACAGCCGCCGCAGACCTGGGCCGAGCTGCTGGCTGATGCCAAAAAGCTGACCGACGAGAGCAAAGGCCAGTGGGGGATCATGCTGCCGTCGACCAACGACGACTACGGCGGCTGGATCTTCTCGGCGCTGGTACGCGCCAACGGCGGGAAATACTTTAACGAAGACTATCCGGGCGAGGTCTATTACAACTCGCCGACCGCCATCGGCGCCCTGCGCTTCTGGCAGGATCTGATTTACAAGGACAAGGTAATGCCGTCCGGGGTGCTGAACTCGAAGCAGATCAGCGCCGCGTTCTTCTCCGGTAAGCTCGGGATGGCGATGCTCAGCACTGGCGCGCTGGGCTTTATGCGCGAGAACAGCAAAGATTTTGAGCTTGGGGTGGCGATGCTGCCGGCCAAAGAGCAGCGCGCGGTGCCGATCGGCGGCGCCAGCCTGGTGAGTTTTAAAGGCATCAACGAGGCGCAGAAGAAAGCGGCGTATCAGTTCCTGACCTATCTGGTGAGCCCCGACGTGAACGGCGCATGGAGCCGCTTCACCGGCTACTTCTCGCCGCGCAAGGCGTCATATGATACGCCGGAGATGAAGGCCTATCTGCAGCAGGATCCGCGGGCGGCGATCGCGCTTGAGCAACTGAAGTACGCCCATCCGTGGTACTCCACCTGGGAGACCGTGGCGGTGCGTAAGGCGATGGAGAACCAGCTGGCGGCGGTGGTCAATGATGCCAAAGTGACGCCGGAAGCGGCGGTTCAGGCGGCGCAGAAGGAAGCCGATGCGCTGATGAAACCTTATGTGGATAAGACCGCGCTGGCGGAAGTGAAGTGACGCGTTACCCGTCATCGTCACCCTCACCCTGGCCCTCTCCCTGAGGGAGAGGGGACGGTACGGCGCCGTGGTTAAGCCCTGAATCCGGGAGAGGGAACTGTCCGGCGCCGTGGTTAAGCCGTTTGCAAGTGGGGACAAGAATTGGGGGAAGGAAAAAAGCAGGCCATACCCGGTATGGCCTGAAAATGTCACAACGATTAGATCCCTGCCGTTTCGCGGATATATTTGCGCGCTTTGACGGCGTATTCGAAAGGATTGGCCAGGGCAGGATCCTGCTCTGCTTCCACCACCATCCAGCCTTTATAGCCAAAGTCGTCCAGCAGCTTGAACACCGGACGGAAATCGATCACCCCGTCGCCCGGGACGGTGAAGGTGCCTTTTTTCACGCCGTCGAGGAACGACAGGCCGTCGCGGCGCACCTGGTCGATCACCGGCGGACGGACGTCTTTCAGGTGAACGTGGTTGATGCGCGGCAGATACTTTTTGAGGATCGCCAGCATCGGCGCTTCGCCGCCTTCGGAATACCAGGCATGGCCGGTGTCGAACAGCAGGAAGACGCGCTCGTCCACCAGCGACATAAATTTGTCGATTTCCGCGGTGGTCTGAATGCCGGTGCCCATGTGGTGGTGCAGACAGACCTGCATCCCCTTCTCCGCCGCCAGGCGGCCGAGGGTGTTATAGCCTTCCGCTACCCGCTGCCACTCTTCGTCGCTGAAGCACGGCTTCGCATCGCCGAGGATCGGTTTATCCAGCCCCTGGATGCTGCCGCTCTGCTCGGAGCAGCCAATCACTTTCGCCCCCATCGCATGAAGGAAGTTCATGTGATTGACGAATTCATCAATGGTTTTTTCCCGCTGGCCGTTGGCGAAAAAGGTGCTGAACCAGGCGTTGCAGATCTGAATGCCGCGGATATCCAGCATCGGCTTGAGGACCGCAGGGTCGCGCGGATATTTGCTGCCGACTTCGCTGCCGGTAAAACCGGCCAGCGCCATTTCGCTGACGATCTGCTGGAAAGTGTTTTCGCTGCCAAGCTCCGGCATATCATCGTTAGTCCAGCCGATCGGGGCGATAGCCAGTTTGACGTTATCTTTGTTCATAGTAGGGCTCCTGCCGCTGCGCCTTACCGGCGCAGCAATTCACGTTCAATAAGTTCACGGGTTTCCACTGCCTGGTATTTCATTTTTTCCGGGTAGCCAAACAGCGAGGTGGCGACAATCGGCTCCCCGCCGACCTTGAAGGTCTGCTCGGCGAATTTCATTTCGCGCAGGGTGCGGAACAGCGCGTCGAAATCCACATCCCCTTCCCCGACGCCTACGTGCTGGTGCACCACGGCATCCACGCCCGGCGGGTTAACGATATAGCGGCAATGTTTTGTATGATTGCGGGTATCCGCAATCAGGACATGGGAGAGATCGCTCCCGGCATAGCGCAGCATGCTCGCCACATCGCCGACGCCTTTGTCGTAGAAAAAGGTGTGCGGCACGCTGTAGACGTACTTCACGTTATCGCTGCGGAACGACTTCACAATATCGACGGTTTCATTGTTCTCTTCGCAGAAATCCCAGGGATGCGCCTGGATCTCCACGCGGATGCCTTCCCGCTCAAAAATCGGCAACAGCTCTTCCATTGAGCGATAGAACATTTCATCGCAGATTTCGGGCTGATTCGGATCGCCGGAGAACTCGGTGTTGATCACCTGAACGCCCATCTCCACCGCAATTTCCACCAGCCGTTTCCAGTTTTTCACCGCCGCCTGACGGCGCAGTTCGTCCGGGCCGGACCAGCGGTAGACGCAGATAAACGACGACAGCTCAAGGCCGGTATCGCGCAGCGCCTGCTTGTACTCCGCCATGATCTCCCGGCTGGCGCGCGGGTGCTTGTAGAACGGGTTAATCTGCGGGTGCGGCGACTGTTCAATGTACTTGTAGCCCCACTCCGCTACCTGATGGACCATGCGGGTGATCCCGAGGTCCTTAATGACATCCACATCAAAGGCAATTTTCATCGTCGTTACCTGTGCAAAGAAGTTCCGTCAGCAAAACGCGCTTAACGTTTGTAGAATGCCGGGCACTCAGGCAGCGTCACCTCAACCGGCTCGCTGGTTCCCTGCGCTTTAATGCAGGCGTCCGCCGCCACCGACGCCGCGTAGCCGTCCCAGGCCGACGGGCCGTGCAGCTGGCCGGCTTTGACGTCGTTGATAAAGGCCTGCAGCTCGACGTCGTAGGCTTTGATAAAGCGGTCTTTCCAGTCGGTCAGAATGGCGGTCGACAGGCTGGCGGACTTGCGCATCTGGACGGCAGACGGCTCCGGCAGACGGGCAATCCCGGTTTCGCCGACCACTTCGCACTGGATGTCATACCCGTACTGGCAGTTCACGAACACTTCGACGTCGATCAGGGTGCCTTTTTTGGTTTCAAAGGAGACGATCTGCGGATCTTTCAGGCGCGCATGGGTGTGCGAGGTGGAGCGCGGGAAGCGCACCTGCACGGAACGGTAGTCATCGTTCAGCAGCCAGCGCAGCACGTCCAGCTCGTGGATCAGGGTGTTGGTGATCGCCATATCGGTGGTGTAGTTCTCGCCGACCGACTGGTTGCGGTGGGCGCAGCGCAGCATCAGCGGCGCGCCGATATCGCCATCGTCGATCACTTTTTTCAGCGCCAGATAGCCTTCGTCGTACGGGCGCATAAAGCCAACCTGCACCAGACGACGGCCGGCCTTCATTTCGGCATCAACGATGCGACGGCAGCCTTCCGCAGACATCGCCAGCGGTTTTTCGCAGAACACCGGCTTACCAGCGGCGATGGCGGCCAGGGTGTACTCTTCGTGGGTCGGGTCCCAGGAGGTGACCAGGATGGCATCGACATCGCTGGCGTTAATCACGTCGTGGCCGTCGGCGTAGACTTCCGCCTGCACGCCCGGCAGCGCGACCGCCGCACGGGCGTTGTCGGCATTGATATCAGACACCGCCACAACGGTGGCGCCCTGCAGAACCTGGGTGCAGCGACGGATGTGTTCTTTACCGATAGCGCCAGCGCCGATGACACCTAATTTGAGCGACATAATGGTTTTCTCCGTAAGTCTGTAGGATTCAGGGTAGAGGTTCGTTTTAGTAATCACGCGCCTGGGCGCGCTTTTCATTAATCATTTGCGCCACCTTGCGGATCCGCTCAGAGAGCGCCGTCTGGGCGACTCCGACGTTCCACCAGCTGCCGTATTTGTGCACCATGGTCTTCGGCAGCACTTTAATATCAATCAGGGTGCTGACCGTTTCGCGACGGGCGGCGTCCAGCGCGTGGCGCAGTTCGTCCAGGGTGGTGACGCGCCAGGTTTTGCAGCCGTAGCCGGCGGCGATGGTGGCGAAGTCCACCGGCACCAGGCCGCCCTGCAGCTGGCCGGTTTCCGGCTGGCGGTAGCGGAACTCGGTGCCGAAGCTGTCCATCCCGTGCTCCATCTGCAGGTTGTTGATGCAGCCGTTGGCCATGTTGTCGAACAGCACGACGTTGATCTTCGCCCGCTCCTGCAGGGAGGTGACCAGCTCAGAGTGCAGCATCATGAAGGAGCCATCGCCGACCAGGGAGTAGACTTCGCTCTGCGGCTGCGCCAGCTTCACGCCCAGCGCCGCGTTGACTTCGTATCCCATGCAGGAGTAGCCGTACTCCACGTGGTAGGTGTTTTCCGCGCGGTTGCGCCAGACGCGCTGCAGATCGCCGGGCAGGCTGCCCGCCGCCGCGACGATCACCGCCTCGGCCGGCAGCGTTTCATTCAGTACCCCAAGGACGCTGCTCTGGGTCAGGGTGGAGTCGGTGATCTGGCGGAACTCGCGATACACCGATTCACGATCGAGGTGATCGTCGATCTCCGGCACAAAGGATTTCTCCTGCCACACCGCCTGGTAGACGCGCTGGGTCTCTTTTAACTGACGACTCTGCACGCTCTCGATCTGCGCGCCCCATCCGGCCTGCCAGCCGGTATCCGCCAGCGCCGCGTCGAGGGCGGTCATCGCTTCCCGGGCATCTGCCAGCATGGCAATGCCGTCCAGCTTCCAGGCGTCGAAGTTGCTGACGTTAATATTCAGGAAACGCACCTCCGGGTGCTGGAAAATCCATTTCGAGGCGGTGGTAAAATCGCTGAAACGGGTGCCGACGCCGATCACCAGGTCGGCCTCTTTCGCCAGCAGGTTCGCCGCCAGACAGCCCGTCTCGCCGACGCCGCCGACGTTCAGGGGGTGAGACGAGACCACCGTCCCCTTCCCGGCCTGGGTTTCGGCGAAGGGCACCCCGTAGCGCTCGGCGAAACGGGACAGCGCTTCGCCCGCGCCGGAGTATTTCACCCCACCGCCGCAGACGATCAGCGGTTTACGGCTGGCTTTGATGGCCGCGACGGCGTCCGCCAGCTGCGCGGCGCTGGCCGGGCGGCGGTCGAGACGGTGCACGCGGCGCGCAAAGAAGGATTCCGGGTAGTCCCAGGCTTCGCCCTGCACATCCTGCGGCAGGCACAGCGTCACCGCGCCGGTTTCCGCCGGGTCGGTCAGGACGCGCATGGCGTTGATGCAGGCGCTCATCAGCTGTTCCGGGCGGGTAATACGGTCCCAGTATTTGCTGACTGCGCGGAAAGCGTCATTGGTGCTGATGCTGAGATCGTAGCTCTGTTCAATCTGCTGGAGCACCGGGTCCGGCTGGCGGGTGGCGAAGACATCGCCCGGCAGCAATAGCAGCGGAATGCGGTTGGCGCTGGCGGTGCCGGCGGCGGTGATCATGTTGGCCGCTCCCGGACCGATGGAGGAGGTGCAGGCGATAATCTGCCGGCGCAGGGCCTGGCGGGCAAAACCGGTGGCCGCGTGGGCCATCCCCTGCTCGTTACGCCCCTGATAGACGCGCATATCGCCGCTGTCCTGCTCCAGCGCCTGCCCCAGCCCCAGGACGTTGCCATGGCCGAAAATCGCGAAAATGCCTTTCACGAATTTCAGCTCTACGCCATCCACTTCCAGGTACTGGTTATCGAGGAACTTCACCAGCGCCTGCGCCGTCGTCAGTCTCAGTTTGCCCATGATGCACAATCCTTATTGTTCAGTATTTGTGTGTGGCGTCGCGCCGATGCCGCCGGGGCCGTCGTTCACGTCACTGGAATACCTGTGGATTATAGGCAAACATTTTTTTCATTAAATACAAATACAGAAGAAATATTTCATTTTGCGAGAGGGATCAAACTCTCTACCCATTTCATACGTTTCACTTACATTCCAGACACGTTTTCGGACCCTTTTTTGCCGCGCCACACGACAATATCCCCTTAAAAATCATAGGTAAAGAAACCGCTTCCGGCGTTTCACTTTCCCCTGGGGCGACAGAGGGGCCGATCCACGCTCGCGCGAGGCTCAGTGCGGCAGAGTGGTAGATCCCTCACACTTTTGGTTTTTTAATTCCGAACGAGTTTGCAAATGAAATATTTATTTCTCAAACTAAGGGTAACCAATAACCCTCAGGCTGTTCACGGAGTCGACGTCGGGATCCCGACCCTTCCAGGCAGCAGACACCAAAAAGGAAATCCTAGCTATGAATGCAGCAGTAAAGCGGCTCGACGTCATCTGTATAGGTCGGGTGGCCGTCGACCTCTATGCCCAGCAGATCGGTTCGCGGCTAGAAGACGTTGCCAGTTTCGCGAAATATCTGGGCGGCTCCTCCGGCAACGTGGCCTTTGGCACCGCGATTCAGGGGCTGAAATCGGCCATGCTGGCGCGCGTTGGCGATGAACACAACGGCCGTTTCCTGCGTGAAACGCTCAACCGCGCCGGGGTGGATACGGAGTATCTGATCACCGACAAATCCCGCCTGACCGCGCTGGTGATGCTGGGGATTAAGGATCAGGAGACCTTCCCTCTGATTTTCTACCGTGATAACTGCGCCGATATGGCCTTAACGCCTGATGACATCAGCGAGGAGTATATTGCCTCCTCCCGGGCGCTGGCGGTGACTGGCACCCACCTGTCGCACGCCAACACTCGCGCCGCGGTGCTGAAGGCGCTGGAGTACGCTCGCCGTCACGGCCTGCGTACCGCGCTGGATATCGATTACCGTCCGGTGCTGTGGGGGCTCACCTCGCTCGGCGATGGCGAAACCCGTTTCATTGAGTCCGGACCGGTCACCAGCCAGCTGCAGGAAGTGCTGCATCTGTTCGATTTGGTGGTGGGAACCGAAGAAGAGTTTCATATTGCCGGGGGCAGCACCGATACCCTGACCGCGCTGAAAAATGTGCGCAATGCCACCAAAGCCACCCTCGTCTGCAAGCGCGGGCCGATGGGCTGCGTGGTGCTGGAAGGCGACATCCCGGACAGCTGGGACCAGGTGCCGCTGCAGCAGGGCGTGCGCGTGGAGGTTCTCAACGTGCTGGGCGCCGGGGATGCCTTTATGTCGGGTCTGCTGCGCGGCTGGCTCAACGACGAAGGCTGGGAGCAGGCTTGCCGTTACGCCAACGCCTGCGGGGCGCTGGTGGTCTCCCGCCACGGCTGCGCGCCAGCGATGCCCACCAAAGTCGAACTCGATGACTACCTGCTGCGCGCCGAATCGGTGCCGCGCCCGGACGTCGACGAGCGCCTCAACCACCTGCACCGGGTCACCAGCCGCCGTCAGCAGTGGCCGGAGCTGTGCATTTTCGCCTTCGACCATCGCAAACAGCTGGCCGACCTGGCACGGGAGACCGGGCGCGATGAAGCCTGCATTCCGCAGCTCAAGCTGTTGTTGTTAGCCGCGGCCGAAGCGGCGGCGCAGGAGGCGGGTCTCGATCAGCGCAGCGGCATTCTGGCCGACGGCACCTATGGCCAGCGTGCGCTGAACGCCATTACCGGCAAGGGCTGGTGGATCGGCCGCCCCATCGAGCTGCCCAGCTCGCGACCGCTGCGTCTGGAGCATGGCAACATCGGCTCGCAGCTGATCGACTGGCCGCTGGAGCATGTCGTCAAATGCCTGGTCTTCTATCATCCTGCCGACCCGGCGGCGCTGCGTGAAGAGCAGGACGCCCTGCTGCTCGAGGTGTGGCAGGCCTGTAACAAGTCAGGCCATGAGCTGCTGCTGGAGGTGATCCTGCCGGAAAATGGCCCGGACAAAGACGAGCGCCATTACCACACCATGCTGGAACACTTCTATCAGTTGGGGATCAAGCCGGACTGGTGGAAGCTGCCGCCGCTCTCCAGCGCCAGCTGGCAGCAGATCACCGCCCTTATCGAGCGCGAAGATCCGTGGAGCCGCGGGATCCTGATCCTCGGCCTCGACGCGCCTTCCGACAAACTGCGCGCCGGTTTCGCCGAGGCGGCCGCACACCCGATGATCAAAGGTTTCGCCGTTGGGCGCACCATCTTTGGCCAGCCGTCGCGGCGCTGGATGCAGGGTGAGCTCAGCGATGAGGCCCTGATAGAGGAAGTGAAACACAACTACCTGACGCTCATTGGCTACTGGCGCGAAGCCCGCCGCTGATCCCCCGACGCCCGTCTCCGTCACCTTGCGGAACGGGCGTTTTTCTGTTTCTTCGTGAAATGAATCGCGTATTTCGTCGCAATAAATGAAAAATTCGCTTCATTTGGTACACTGGAAGCCATATTCCTTCCATTTTCTCAGAGCGCACTCTATGGCCAATAACCCAACACAGCTGACCATCCTGCAGGATGAAATCAGGCGTCGCTACGATACGTTAAGCAAACGCCTGAAACAGGTCGCCCGCTATATCCTTGATAACAGCAATAGCGTGGCTTTTGATACCGTGGCCTCCATTGCGCAACAGGCGGATGTTCCCCCTTCCACGTTGATTCGTTTTGCCAACGCCTTCGGCTTCAGCGGCTTTAACGAAATGAAACAGATGTTCAAGCAACATTTGATGGAAGAGACCGCCAACTATACCGAGCGCGCCCGTCTGTTCCGCCAGACCACCAGCGATGAGTCCAGCCCGCCGGAAACGCCGACGGAAATCCTCAATATGTTCACGATGGTGAACAACCAGGCCCTGCAGCAGCTGGCGATGCAGACCTCCAGCGATGATCTGGAGCGCGCGGTGGCCCTGCTGGGCGAAGCGGAAAATATCTACGTCATTGGCCTGCGCCGGTCGTTCAGCGTCGCCTCCTATCTGACCTATGCGCTGCGCCACCTCGATCGCAAAGCCTTTCTGATCGACGGCCTCGGCGGCATGTTCACCGAGCAGCTGAGTCTGGTCGGCCCGAAAGACGTGGTGGTGGCGGTGAGCTTCTCGCCGTACGCCCGGGAAGTGGTCGAGCTGGTGGAGCTGGGCGCGCAGCGCAAAGCGCGGCAGATCGCGATCACCGACAGTCAGGTCAGCCCGCTGGCGGCCTTCAGCGATGTCTGCTTTGTGGTGCGTGAAGCGCAGGTGGATGGCTTCCGCTCGCAGGTTGCCTCCCTGTGTCTGGCCCAGACGTTGGCGGTTTCGCTGGCGCTGAACAGCAGCCAGGAGTCCGAGGCCAAGCAGAAGGCGTGAGATAAGCCGCCTGGCGTTAGTTGCCCGGCGGAGTCGTATAAGCCTGCGGGAGGATCTCGTAGGCCGGATAAGGCATTTATGCCGCCATCCGGCACAGCCACGGGTACGGTGCCTGACTGCCCGGCGGCGCTGCGCTTGCCGGGCCTAAGGTATATGCGCCTGCGGGATGCCGTAGAGACTGTTATCGGTTTGCAACTTTCTCAGCCAGGCAAAAGCGTTTATCACGTGTAACTTCAGCGAAATTTGCGCTCCCGGTTAATCGTCTACGTTATGCCTGGCATGGCGCAGGGAGCGCACAGGGGGCGGCCAGTCGCCGCCGCCCCCTGCACCCCCGGGCTCCGGCCAGCAAAATCGCCACTGCGTGGTACCTTCGACTTTTCCCTGCAGGCTTCGGGTCGGGCCGAGGCAGCGTCCGTGCAAAACACGGCCCTCAGCCCGCATCCATGCGGGCTGCCCCGGCCTTCCGGGAACGTCTCAGCGATTTTGAGGCCGTCAGCACCGGCAGTTTCAGCAAGAATGGTGAATAAATTAACGGCAGGTCGCACGAACCGTAGGCCGGATAAGCGTAGCGCCATCCGGCACAAAGGCGGGTATGGCGCCTGAGGTGTCCTGCCCGGCGGCGCTGCGCTTGCCGGGCCTAAGGTATATGCGCCTGCGGGGTGCCAGAGATAATGTTATTGGTATGCAACTTTATTAATCCGGGAAAAGCGTTTGTCGCATGTGATTTCAACGCACATTGCGCTCCCGGTTAATCGTCTGCGTTATGTCACTCATGGCGCAGGGAGCGCACAGGGGGCGGCCAGTCGCCGCCGCCCCCTGTACCCCCGGGCTCCGGCCAGCAAAATCGCCACTGCGTGGTACCTTCGACTTATCCCTGCAGGCTTCGGGTCGGGCCGAGGCAGCGTCCGTGCAAAACACGGCCCTCAGCCCGCATCCATGCGGGCTGCCCCGGCCTTCCGGGAACGTCTCAGCGATTTTGAGGCCGTCAGCACCGGCAGTTTCAGCAAGAATGGTGAATAAATTAACGGCAGGTCGCACGAACCGTAGGCCGGATAAGCGTAGCGCCATCCGGCACAAAGGCGGGTATGGCGCCGGGGATGCCCTGCCCGGCGGCGTTGCGCTTGCCAGCCTGAGGTATAGGGGCTTACGGGAGGATGCCGTAGGCCGGATAAGTGTAGCGCCATCCGGCACAAGACGGGTACAGTGCCGGAGGTGTCCTCCCCGGCGGCGCTGCGCTTGCCGGGTCGGGGAGTGGGATTCCGCGGAGCGTTTCGCTAAAAAACACCCGCCGCCTTCAAACAAGAAGGCCGGTTAGCATCGCTAACCGGCCTTTTGTATCCGCTTCTGCACCGCGAGTCAGTCGTGGCGCGGGTACTCCGGCGTGTTGATCCAGGCGTGGTCATCTTCCCAGGTGAACAACCATTTCCGATCCGGCCCGGCCATCACGTTCAGATAGTAGCTGTCGTAACCGGCAATCGCCGCCACCGGGTGGTAACCACGCGGCACCATCACCACATCGTGGTTGTAGGGCGCCATACAGGCGTCCAGGCTACGGTCGTCGGTGTAGACCCGCTGGAAGGCAAAGCCCTGCGGCGGATCGAAGCGGTGATAGTAAGTCTCTTCCAGCTGCGTCTCTTTGCCCGGCAGGGCGGTATCATGCTTATGCGATGGCCACGAACTGGTGGCCCCCTCGTCGGTGTACACTTCCACCACCAGCAGGCAGTCCGCCTCGGCGCTGTCCGGCAGAATATTATGCACCCGGCGCTGGTTGCGCCCTTTCCCGCGATGCTCTACGCCGACGTCTTCCGGCCGAATGAGTCGTGCCGGGAAGCGGCCTTTGCCCGGCGCGCTGCATACCGCCAGCTCCAGATCGGAATCGGCGGTTACCTCGACTTTATCCTGCGGCGGGACGTAGACCGACCACGGCGGGGTGCGTTCAAACGGCGACATCCGTTTACCGAGATTCGGGAAATCGGCATGCTGCGTTTTCACCGACGCCAGCCCGGCGACCAGCACCAGGCATAGCTCGCGATCGCCGCTCTCCAGCGTCACGGTCTGCCCTTTTTTCAACATCCAGACATCAAAGCCGATATAGCGCCAACCGGCGCTTTGCGGCGTAATATGCTGGATCTGTCCCTCTTTTCGCGATTTAGCCAGTAACGACATGGCGCTCTCCTTCGCCGATTAACCTAATGTCGGCATGCTGAATTCAGATACGGTCTGCTGCCCTGCCGGCCAGCGTACGGTGGCGGTCTTCATGCGCGTGTAGAAGCGCACGCCGTCCGGCCCGTGGACGTTCAACGCGCCAAACACCGAGCGCTTCCAGCCGCCGAAGCTGTGGAACGCCATCGGCACCGGGACCGGCACGTTCACCCCAACCATCCCCGCCTGCACGTCGTGGACGAATTCACGCGCGGTGTGGCCGTTGCTGGTGAAAACGGCGCTGCCGTTGCCAAACTCGTGGCTGTTGACCAGCTCAAGGGCGCTGTCATAGTCCGCCGCGCGCACAATCCCCAGCACTGGGCCAAAGATCTCTTCGCGCCAGATGGTCATCTCCGGGGTGACGTGATCGAACAGGGTGCCGCCGACATAATAGCCCGCGTCGTAACCCGGCACGCGCAGTTTGCGGCCATCGACCACCAGTTTTGCCCCTTCGCTTTCGCCTTTATCAATATAGCCGAGCACTTTTTTCTGGTGGGTATCAGACACCACCGGTCCCATCTCGTTCTCTTCCTGGCCGCGCATGCAGCCCGGGCCTACTTTCAGCGCTTCCACCAGCGGCTTCAGGCGGGCGATCAGTTTGTCGGCGGTTTCATCTCCCACCGCCACCACCACCGGCAGCGCCATGCAGCGCTCGCCTGCGGAGCCAAAAGCGCCGCCCATAATGGCGTTAACGGTGGCGTCGAGATCGGCATCCGGCATCACAATCGCGTGGTTCTTGGCGGCGCCGAAGGCCTGTACGCGCTTGCCGTGGGCGCTGGCGGTCTTGTAGATATACTCCGCCACGCCGGAGGAGCCGACGAAGCTCACCGCCGCAATACGCGGGTCAGTGTACAGCTGCTCAGCATCTTCATTGCTGCAGTGCACGACGTTAAACACGCCGTCCGGCAGACCGGCCTCTTTCAGCAGCTCTGCCAGACGCACGGCGGCCGTCGGCGCCAGCGCCGGCGGCTTGAGGACGAAACTGTTGCCGCAGGCCAGCGCCAGCGGGAACATCCACATCGGCACCATCGCCGGGAAGTTGAACGGGGTGATCCCGGCCACTACGCCCAGGGGCTGCATCAGCGAATAGCTGTCGACGCCGGTGCCGACGTCAGAGGAGTATTCGCCTTTAATCAGGTGCGGGATCCCGCAGGCGAATTCGACCACTTCCATGCCGCGGGTCAGCTCGCCCAGCGCATCCGACCACACTTTGCCGTGCTCGCTGACGATGATCCCCGCCAGCTCTTCCACGTGCTGCTCCAGCAACATTTTGAAGTTGAACAGCACGCGGGCGCGGCGCAGCGGCGTGGTACGGGACCAGCTGTCAAACGCATCGCGAGCAACCTGAATCGCCTCGGAGACTTCCTGCGCGGTTGACACCGTGACTTCGCGCACCGCTTTGCCCGTCGCCGGGTCGTACACCGGCATCGTTTCGTTGCTGCTGCTAATAACGGTTTTCCCGCCAATAAAGTTTCCTGTGATCGTCATGTTCTCGCCTCATAGTGAAGGGGGGCCAGCGCACACCGGCCCGTCGCTGATTCTGCTGTGCTATAACCGTAGTAAAATGAAATTTATATTTCAACATTGTCGTGAAATGAAATTTCATTTTGGTGATAACAGTCGCATTTTGCGCCGACGGATTGCCTGTGCGCTTCCCGCATCGCGCCTCATTGCCTCTCGACGCCAGGCTTCCCGCCGCTGTCGCCCCCGTCGTCGGGGCCAGTGATATTTTGCGAGACAGCTCAAACATTCATCATTTCCATTCTTGCTAATTTTGGAATAAACGTTTTGACTGTTAGCCAATTGAACGAACCTACCCCCTCTTCCGTCAGGAGTGTCCTATGGCCA
The DNA here is from genome assembly GCF_057784655.1 of Klebsiella sp. PK18. NCBI lineage: Bacteria > Pseudomonadati > Pseudomonadota > Gammaproteobacteria > Enterobacterales > Enterobacteriaceae > Klebsiella > Klebsiella sp. PK18. The sequence goes on from NZ_CM173493.1 coordinate 5,026,688, forward strand.
TCGCAATGCAACGTTTTTGTATTAACCGCAAAATCGCGCCAGCGCTCAGCATTGAAGCGTTTTTCCGTCTGGTAAACCGTCTGGGCCTGAATAAGGTCGAGCTGCGCAACGATTTACCCAGCGGAAAAGTGACCGACGATCTGAGCCATCAGCAGGTGCGCGAGCTGGCGGCGCGCTACCACATCGAGATCCTGACGATTAATGCGGTCTACCCCTTTAACCGTCGTAGCGAAGAGGTGCGGCAGCTGACCGAATCGCTGCTGAAAGAGGCCCAGGCCATCGGCGCCAAATCGCTGGTGCTCTGTCCGCTCAACGACGGCAGCGAGGTGCCGGCCAGCGAAACCCTGAGCGCCCTGCGCGACCTGGCGCCACTGTTCGCCTTCTACGGCATCCACGGCCTGGTGGAGCCGCTGGGCTTCCCGCAAAGCTCGCTGCGCTCTGCACACCAGGCGCAGACGCTGATCCATGACGCCCGCGTGCCGTTTAAGCTGCTGATCGACACCTTCCATCACCATCTCTACCCGCAGGCGGCGGACGAGTTCAGCCAGGTGGAGGTGGCGGACATCGGTCTGGTGCACCTTTCCGGGGTGGACGATACCCGTCCGCGCGAGCAGCTCACCGATGCCGAGCGCATCATGCTAACCCCGCAGGATCGTCTCGGCACCTGCGAGCAGGTTAAAGCGCTGGAAGCCCGCGGCTATCAAGGGGTATACGCTTTTGAGCCCTTCGCGTCCGAACTGGCGCAGTGGAGCGAAACGGATATCGAGCGCGAAATTGAGCAGAGCATCGCGCTTATCCAGCGCCACTGCGCCTGAAGACTGCTCTGCACAGCGTGCGCGGCACGTGACAATTTCCCCAACGCCGGACGACGAGGTTGCCTATAATCGTCGCAGGATAAATGGAGGAATCGATCATGAGCTCACCCTTGTTGATTGCGCGCACGCTGGATAACGCGCTGTATTTGCTGCCCGCGATGGCCAACCGCCATGGGCTGATCACCGGTGCGACCGGCACCGGTAAAACCGTCACCCTGCAAAAGCTGGCTGAGTCGTTCTCGGAGATTGGCGTCCCGGTATTTATGGCGGACGTCAAGGGCGACCTGACCGGCATTGCCGCCGCGGGGCAGAGCTCAGAGAAACTGCAGGCGCGGCTGGAGAAGATCGGGGTCAGCGACTGGGAGCCGCACGCCAACCCGGTGGTGCTCTGGGATATCTTTGGCGAGAAGGGTCACCCGGTTCGGGCGACGGTCTCCGATCTTGGCCCCCTGCTGCTGGCGCGCCTGCTCAATCTCAACGAGGTGCAGAGCGGCGTGCTGAACATTATTTTTCGCATCGCGGACGACCGCGGCCTGCTGCTGCTCGACTTCAAAGACCTCCGCGCCATCACCCAGTTTATCGGCGACAACGCCAAAGCGTTCCAGAATCAGTACGGCAATATCAGCAGCGCCTCGATCGGCGCCATCCAGCGCGGGCTGTTAACCCTGGAGCAGCAGGGCGCCGAGCACTTCTTCGGCGAGCCGATGCTGGATATTGCCGACTGGATGCGCGTCGATGCCAGTGGTAAAGGAGTGATCAATATCCTCAGCGCCGAAAAACTCTACCAGATGCCGAAGCTCTATGCCGCCAGCCTGCTGTGGATGCTCTCCGAACTCTACGAGCGCCTACCGGAAGCTGGCGACCTCGAAAAACCGAAGCTGGTGTTCTTCTTCGATGAGGCGCATCTGCTGTTCAACGACGCGCCGCAGGTACTGCTGGATAAAATCGAACAGGTGATCCGCCTCATCCGCTCCAAGGGTGTCGGCGTCTACTTTGTCTCGCAGAACCCGGCGGATATTCCCGACGCCGTGCTCGGCCAGCTGGGCAACCGCGTGCAGCATGCCCTGCGCGCCTTTACGCCGAAGGACCAGAAGGCGGTGAAAACCGCCGCCCAGACCATGCGCGCCAATCCGGCCTTCAGTACCGAGCAGGCGATCCAGGAGCTGGGCACCGGCGAGGCGCTGATCTCCTTCCTCGATGAGAAAGGCAGTCCGTCGGTGGTCGAGCGGGCGATGGTTATCGCCCCCTGCTCGCGAATGGGTCCGGTCAGCGATGACGAGCGCAATGGCCTGCTGAATCACTCGCCGCTGTACGGCAAGTATGAGGAGGAGGTGGACCGCGAGTCGGCCTTTGAGATGCTGCAGCAAGGGGTGCAGGTCGCCACCGGGCAGCAGTCGGCTCCGCCGGCGAAGGGCCAGCAGAGCGGCGATGACGATGGGCTACTCGGCGGCCTGAAAGATATTCTGTTCGGCAGCACCGGCCCGCGCGGCGGCAAACGCGACGGTATCGTGCAGACGGCAGCGAAAAGCGCGGTTCGCCAGGTTACCAATCAGATCGTCCGCGGCATGCTGGGCAGCCTGCTGGGCGGACGCAAGCGCTAAAAAAAAGCCCCCTCATCGTTGAGGGGGCTTACGTTTCAGGCTTACCCGCTAGGCCTTGCGCATCATCAGCCAGAGGCTTATCAGGAAGAAGCTGGCGCTCGGCAACAGCGCGCCGATGATCGGCGGGATGCCGTAGACCAGGGTCAGCGGGCCGAAAATCTGATCCAGTACGTAGAAGATAAAGCCGAAGCTAATCCCCGTCACCACCCGCACGCCCATCGGCACGCTACGCAGCGGACCAAAGATAAACGACAGCGCCATCAGCATCATCACCGCCACCGACAGCGGCTGGAAGATTTTGCTCCACATATTGAGCTGGTAGCGTCCCGGATCCTGGCCGCTGGACTTCAGATATTTCACATAGTTGTGCAGACCGCTGATCGACAGCGCATCCGGATCCAGGGCAACCACGCCGAGCTTATCCGGCGTGAGGTTGGTTTTCCAGGTGCCGCTCACCATCTGCGACCCGGTCACCTGCTTTGGATCGGTCAGGTTGGATTCATCCACCTGCGACAGGCGCCACACTTTATTTTCACTATCGAACTTTGCCGAGGCGGCATAGCGCACCGACTCTAAACGACGCTCCGGATTGAAGGCATAGATGCTGACGCCCCCCAGCTCATCGTTGCCTTTCACGCGTTCGATATAGACAAAGTTGTGGCCATCTTTCGCCCACAACCCTTGCTGAGTCGACAGCAGCGAACCGCCGTACATCTGCTGGGCGCGGTAGTTGCGCGCCATTTGCTCGCCCTGGGGCGCCACCCACTCGCCGATCGCCATGGTCAGCAGCACCAGCGGGATCGCAGTTTTCATTACCGCCAGCGCCACCTGCAGCCGGGTGAAACCGGATGCCTGCATCACCACCAGCTCGCTGCGTTGGGCCAGCATCCCCAGCCCCAGCAACGCGCCAAGCAGCGCCGCCATCGGGAAGAAGATCTGGATGTCCTTCGGCACGCTGAGGATGGTGTAGAGACCAGCGCCCAGCGCATCGTAACTACCCTGCCCGGACTTTTTCAGCTGATCGACAAACTTGATAATGCCGGAGAGCGACACCAGCATGAACAGGGTCATCATGATGGTGTTGAAAATCGTCTTACCGATATAACGGTCAAGTACGCCAAACGCCTGCATCAGGCCGCTCCTTTATTAAAACGGGCGCGGAAGCGGCGCATCGGCACCGTGTCCCACAGGTTTAACAGCACCGCCAGCGCAAAATAGAGCAGGTTAATCGCCCACATCCAGATAGCCGGGTCCATTTTGCCTTTGCCGCCGTTCGACTTAATCGACGTTTGCAGCAGGAAGAACACCAGGTAAAGCAGCATCGCCGGCAGCATCGACAGCACGCGCCCCTGACGCGGGTTCACCACGCTGAGCGGCACCACCATCAGCGCCATAATGAAGACGGTCGCCACCAGCGTGAAGCGCCAGTGCAGTTCGGCACGCGCGCGGTCGGTATGGGTCTGCCACAGAGTGCGCATATCCATCTGTTCGGTGTCGTCCGGATCGGAGGTCACTGCCTGGTGGCCGATAATGGCCTGATAGTTATTGAAGTCGGTAATGCGGAAATCGCGCAGCATCGCGGTGCCTTCAAAGCGGGTGCCCTTGTTGAGGGTCACCACCTGCGAGCCGTCTTTCTGCTGCGACAGCTCGCCGGAATCCGCCACCACCACCGAGGGGCGCGCATTGCCTTTCGGACGCAGCTGGGCAAGGAAGACGTCATGGAAGCGGTTGCCGTTGACGCTCTCGATAAACATCACCGCGTTACCATCGCTGGCCTGCTGGAACTGGCCCTGGGCCAGCGCCGCCATGCCGGGGTTGGCTTTGGCTTCGGCCAGCACTTCGTCCTGATGGCGCGACGACCACGGCCCCGCCCACATGACGTTGACCGCCGCCACCGCGCCGGTGAACAGCGCGAGGATCATCGCCGCCTTGATCAGCACGGCTTTGCTCAGACCGCAAGCGTGCATCACCGTAATTTCACTTTCGGTGTAGAGTTTGCCCAGGGTCATTAGCAGGCCAAGGAACAAACTTAACGGCAGGATAAGCTGCGCCATCTCCGGGATGCCGAGCCCCAACAGCGAGAGCACCAGATTGGTTGGGATATCGCCATCCACCGCGGCGCCGAGGATCCTGACTAATTTCTGACAAAAGAAAATCAGTAACAGGATGAATAGGATCGCCAACTGGCTTTTCAGCGTCTCACGAACCAGATATCTTATGATTATCACTATAAATACGCCCGTAAAAACCCGTTTTATTGCAGGAAAATTGCTTGTTTCATGGCTTAAACGTCATTTATTCTCTTTGGTCGTTGAAAACATCGCTAAGATTAAATGACTCATCGGTTCTGCATGTCAGGATCTTTTCTGACGAACCCAGGCCTTAATAACGTTAAGATTAACACGAAGTCACCGCAACAGCGGACATGAGTTACGAAAGCTTGCAATTATATACTCAATGGATTTCGAGTTGTAAGAAGGCAGCAGGGCTGTGACCCCTGGCGCGCGCGTTAGGCCCGCATCAGGTAAGCAGGCGCAGCCGGCGCATCTGCAACTTGAAAGGCGACGAGTATAGCCGTAGCCACCACTGTTGTCTTTAAGATTCAGGAGCATAGTGCATGGAGTTCAGTGTAAAAAGCGGTAGCCCGGAGAAGCAACGGAGCGCCTGTATCGTGGTCGGCGTCTTTGAACCACGTCGCCTCTCCCCCATCGCCGAACAACTCGATAAAATCAGCGACGGCTACATCAGCGCCCTGCTGCGTCGCGGCGAGCTGGAAGGCAAACCTGGCCAGACGTTATTGCTGCACCATGTGCCAAACATTCTGTCTGAGCGCATTCTGCTGATTGGCTGCGGCAAAGAGCGCGAGCTGGATGAACGTCAGTATAAGCAGGTCATCCAGAAAACCATCAATACCCTGAATGATACCGGTTCAATGGAAGCCGTCTGCTTCCTGACCGAGCTGCACGTCAAGGGCCGCAACAACTACTGGAAAGTTCGCCAGGCCGTTGAAACCGCCAAAGAGACGCTGTACAGCTTCGATCAGTTGAAGACCAACAAAAGCGAGCCGCGTCGCCCGCTGCGTAAAATGGTCTTTAACGTGCCGACCCGTCGCGAGCTGACCAGTGGCGAACGCGCCATTCAGCATGGCCTGGCGATCGCCGCCGGCATCAAAGCGGCGAAAGATCTTGGCAACATGCCGCCGAACATCTGTAACGCCGCCTATCTGGCTTCCCAGGCGCGTCAGCTGGCCGATACCTACAGCAAGAACGTCATTACCCGCGTGATCGGCGAACAGCAGATGCGCGAGCTGGGGATGAACTCCTATCTCGCCGTCGGCAACGGCTCGCAGAACGAGTCGCTGATGTCGGTCATCGAGTATAAAGGCAACCCGTCTGAGGACGCGCGCCCTATCGTGCTGGTCGGTAAAGGCCTGACCTTCGACTCCGGCGGCATCTCCATCAAGCCTGCCGAAGGCATGGACGAGATGAAGTACGACATGTGCGGCGCCGCGGCGGTGTACGGCGTGATGCGGATGGTTGCCGAGCTGCAGCTGCCGCTGAACGTCATCGGCGTGCTGGCGGGCTGCGAAAACATGCCTGGCGGTCGCGCCTATCGTCCGGGTGACGTCCTGACCACCATGTCCGGTCAGACGGTGGAAGTCCTGAACACCGACGCCGAAGGCCGCCTGGTGCTGTGCGACGTCCTGACCTACGTTGAGCGTTTCGAACCGGAAGCGGTTATCGACGTCGCGACGCTGACCGGCGCCTGCGTGATTGCCCTCGGCCATCACATCACCGGCCTGATGTCGAACCATAACCCGCTGGCTCATGAGCTGATCGGCGCCTCCGAACTGGCGGGCGACCGCGCCTGGCGTCTGCCGCTGGCCGACGAGTTCCAGGATCAGCTGGAGTCCAACTTTGCCGATATGGCGAACATTGGCGGCCGTCCTGGCGGCGCAATTACCGCCGGCTGCTTCCTGTCGCGCTTTACCCGTAAGTACAACTGGGCGCACCTCGACATTGCCGGTACCGCCTGGCGTTCCGGTAAGGCCAAAGGCGCTACCGGTCGTCCGGTGGCGCTGCTGTCGCAGTTCCTGCTCAATCGTGCGGGTTTTAACGGCGAAGAGTGATTGCCGTCTGATGCCCGGTGGCGCTACGCTTACCGGGCCTACGGAAAGATGCCGTTTGTAGGCCGGGTAAGCGTAGCGCCACCCGGCTTTGCATTTAAATCCACGACAAGAAGCCCCATATATGAAGAATGCAACGTTCTACCTTCTGGACAACGAAAACACCGTCGAAGGCCTGAGCGCCGTCGAGCAGCTGGTGTGTGACATTGCCGCAGAACGTTGGCGCAACGGCAAGCGCGTCCTGATCGCCTGTGAAGATGAGCAGCAGGCGATTCGCCTCGACGAGGCGCTGTGGTCGCGGCCGCCGGAGAGCTTTGTGCCGCATAATCTGGCGGGCGAAGGCCCGAGAGGCGGCGCGCCGGTGGAGATTGCCTGGCCGCAGAAACGCAACAGCAGCCCGCGGGACATTCTGATCAGTCTGCGGCTTAACTTTGCAGATTTTGCCACCGCTTTCACAGAAGTGATAGACTTTGTCCCTTACGAAGAAAATCTGAAACAACTGGCGCGCGAACGCTATAAAGCGTACCGCATGGCTGGTTTCAACCTGAACACGGCAACCTGGAAATAATGGAAAAGACATACAACCCACAAGATATCGAACAGCCGCTTTACGAGCACTGGGAAAAGCAGGGCTATTTCAAACCGAATGGTGATGAAAGCCAGGAGAGCTTCTGCATCATGATCCCGCCGCCGAACGTCACCGGCAGTTTGCATATGGGTCATGCCTTCCAGCAAACCATCATGGATACCATGATTCGCTACCAGCGCATGCAGGGCAAAAACACCCTGTGGCAGGCCGGTACCGACCACGCGGGTATCGCCACCCAGATGGTGGTTGAGCGTAAGATTGCCGCGGAAGAAGGGAAAACCCGTCACGACTACGGCCGCGATGCCTTCATCGACAAAATCTGGCAGTGGAAAGCGGAATCCGGCGGCACCATTACCCGCCAGATGCGCCGCCTCGGCAACTCCGTGGACTGGGAGCGCGAGCGCTTCACCATGGACGAGGGGCTTTCCAATGCCGTGAAAGAAGTCTTTGTTCGCCTGTACAAAGAAGATCTGATCTACCGCGGTAAACGCCTGGTTAACTGGGACCCGAAACTGCGCACCGCCATTTCCGACCTCGAAGTGGAAAACCGCGAATCGAAAGGTTCCATGTGGCACATCCGCTACCCGCTGGCCGATGGCGCGAAAACCGCTGACGGTAAAGATTACCTGGTGGTCGCCACCACCCGTCCGGAAACCCTGCTTGGCGATACCGGCGTGGCCGTTAACCCGGAAGATCCGCGTTACAAAGATTTGATTGGCAAATTCGTGGTGCTGCCGCTGGTTAACCGTCGCATCCCGATCGTGGGCGACGAACACGCCGACATGGAAAAAGGCACCGGCTGCGTGAAGATCACCCCGGCGCACGACTTTAACGACTACGAAGTGGGTCGTCGTCATCAGCTGCCGATGATCAACATCCTGACCTTTGACGGCGACATCCGCGAAAGCGCGGAAGTCTACGACACCAAAGGCAATGAATCCGACGTCTACTCCAACGAGATCCCGGCGGAGTTCCAGAAACTGGAACGCTTCGCGGCGCGTAAAGCCGTCGTCGCGGCGGTTGACGCCCTCGGCCTGCTGGAAGAGATCAAACCGCACGATCTGACCGTCCCTTACGGCGATCGCGGCGGCGTGGTTATCGAACCGATGCTCACCGACCAGTGGTACGTGCGTGCGGACGTGCTGGCCAAGCCGGCGGTGGAAGCCGTTGAGAATGGCGACATTCAGTTCGTGCCGAAGCAGTACGAAAACATGTACTTCTCCTGGATGCGCGATATTCAGGACTGGTGTATCTCCCGTCAGCTGTGGTGGGGTCACCGCATCCCGGCATGGTATGACAACGACGGCAACGTCTACGTGGGCCGTAGCGAAGACGAAGTGCGTCAGGAAAACAAACTCGGTACGGACGTTGCCCTGCGTCAGGATGAAGACGTTCTCGATACCTGGTTCTCCTCCGCGCTGTGGACCTTCTCCACCCTCGGCTGGCCGGAAAACACCGACGCCCTGCGTCAGTTCCACCCGACCAGCGTGATGGTGTCCGGCTTCGACATCATCTTCTTCTGGATCGCCCGCATGATCATGATGACCATGCACTTCATCAAAGATGAAAACGGCAAGCCGCAGGTACCGTTTAAGACCGTCTACATGACCGGTCTGATCCGCGATGACGAAGGCCAGAAGATGTCCAAATCCAAGGGTAACGTTATCGACCCGCTGGATATGGTTGACGGCATTACCCTGCCGGAGCTGCTGGAGAAACGTACCGGCAACATGATGCAGCCGCAGCTGGCGGAAAAAATCCGTAAGCGCACCGAGAAACAGTTCCCGAACGGCATCGAGCCGCACGGCACCGACGCCCTGCGCTTCACCCTGGCAGCGCTGGCCTCTACCGGCCGCGACATCAACTGGGATATGAAGCGTCTGGAAGGTTACCGTAACTTCTGTAACAAGCTGTGGAACGCCAGCCGCTTCGTACTGATGAATACCGAAGATCAGGATTGTGGCTTCAACGGCGGCGAAATGGTGCTCTCCCTGGCCGACCGCTGGATCCTCGCGGAATTCAACCACACCGTGAAAGCGTATCGCGAAGCGCTGGATAACTTCCGCTTCGATATCGCCGCCGGCATCCTGTACGAGTTCACCTGGAACCAGTTCTGCGACTGGTACCTGGAGCTGACCAAGCCGGTGATGAACGGTGGCAGCGAAGCGGAGCTGCGCGGGACTCGCCATACGCTGGTGACCGTGCTGGAAGGTCTGCTGCGCCTGGCGCATCCGATCATTCCGTTCATCACCGAGACCATCTGGCAGCGCGTGAAAGCGATCTGCGGTATCACCGCCGACACCATCATGCTGCAGCCGTTCCCGCAGTACGATGCTTCTCAGGTCGATGAAGCGGCGCTGGCCGATACCGAATGGCTGAAACAGGCGATCGTCGCCGTGCGTAACATCCGTGCGGAAATGAACATCGCCCCGGGCAAACCGCTGGAACTGCTGCTGCGCGGCTGCAGCAAAGAGGCCGAGCGTCGTGTGAACGACAACCGCAGCTTCCTGCTGAACCTGGCGCGTCTGGAAAGCATTACCGTGCTGCCTGCCGATGATAAAGGTCCGGTCTCCGTGACCAAGATTATCGACGGCGCCGAGCTGCTGATCCCGATGGCGGGCCTCATCAATAAAGAAGATGAGCTGGCGCGTCTGGCGAAAGAAGTGGCCAAAATCGAAGGTGAAATTGGCCGCATCGAGAGCAAGCTGTCCAACGAAGGCTTTGTCGCCCGCGCACCGGAAGCGGTGATCGCTAAAGAGCGCGAGAAGCTGGAAGGCTACGCGGAAGCGAAAGCGAAGCTGATTGAGCAGCAGGCGGTGATCGCCGCGCTGTGATCCTCCCGCCCCTTGCCACCCGGCAAGGGGCGTTTTTTTATGAAACATCCTCGCTTGCGCTTTCCCCTGTCGCGATGTTATTAACATCATCATTCGTCTTTTTTGGGTAATGAGTCATTGTATGAATACGAGCGTCCCCGCGGCGACGTTGCTGCGTCGCATTACGGCGGCAGACAATGCCGCCATCGCCAGGGTCATCCGCCAGGTCTCGGCTGAATATGGCCTGACCGCCGATAAAGGCTATACGGTCGCCGACCCGAATCTCGATGAACTGTATGAGCTGTACAGCCAGCCAGGCTCTGCCTATTGGGTGGTGGAGAAAGAGGGCGAAGTGGTTGGCGGCGGTGGCGTCGCGCCGCTCGCCTGCAGCGAGCCGGATATCTGCGAGTTACAGAAAATGTATTTTATGACCAGCGCGCGCGGTCAAGGGCTGGCGAAGAAGCTGGCGCTGCTGGCGCTGGACTACGCCCGCGAGCAGGGCTTTAAACGCTGCTATCTGGAAACTACCGCCTTCCTGACGGAGGCGATCGGCTTATATGAACATCTCGGCTTTGAGCACATTGACGGGCCGCTGGGTTGCACCGGCCACGTTGACTGTGAAGTGCGGATGCTGAAAACGCTGTAGCGCCTCGATATCGCAGGCGTCCCCGGTAGAGCTACGCTTACCGGGGCTACAGTTCGGTAGCCCGGCTAAGCGTAGCGCAAGCCGGGGTATGTCCCGGATGGAACCCCTTGCACCTTACCCGTGCTCGCGGTGCCGTTTTTTTGTTGGGTGGCGGCTAACGCCTTACCCGACCTACGGCTCGTACCATTGCGGGCTGAAGCTCTCAACGCTATCTCTTTCCCCAGGGCTACTGAAACTGCCAGTGTTAGTGGCTACCGGGGCTGCAGGGCCCGAATACCGAGGGTTACGCCGCCACCGGCACACCGCTGTGAAAGCGGAACTCGGCCTCCGGCCTGAGGATCAGCGCCGCTTCCGCCTCGCCGAGCTGGCGCACCCGCTCGCTAATATCGTCTCCGGCAATCTTCTGCGCCAGATCCAGATAGTCCTGATAGTGACGCGCCTCGGAGCGCAGCAGCGACAGATAAAACTTCTGCAGATCGTCATCCAGCCACGGCGCCAGCGCCGCAAAGCGTTCGCAGGAGCGGGCCTCGATATAGGCCCCGCAGATCAACTTATCGATCAGCATCACCGGTTCGTGCGAACGCACCTCCCGCCGCATGCCGCGGGCATAGTTGCTGGCGGTGATTTTGACGTAGGGAATATCACGCGCCAGCATCATCTCCCGCACCTGCCAGAAGTGATGTAGTTCCTCTTTAATCAGCAAAATCATGCTGTCCAGCAACTGGCGGCCCCACGGGTCGTCGGTCTGCGGCATGGCGCTTTTGTTGATCCGCTTATGCAGGGCGACGAAATCCGGCTCCGGCCCCCAGCGGTAGGTGAAGTCTTCATACGGCTTCAGGCAGGCCAGCAGCTCGTCGGCGTCGGCTTTATCCGCGACGTAGCGACGCACCAGCAGCATGGCGTTCTGCGCCGCTTTCAGTTCGCACACCATATGGTCGGTCAGCAGCAGCGGCAGGTTTTCCGGCTTGCGGGCTTCATCAATCCACGCCTGCGGCGTCGGGCAGTGCAGGAAGTTGATAATCGGGGAGAGTATCTGCGGGTAATCCATGGAAGTTCCTTGCTATACGGCGGCAGGCGCCGCCGTATCCATCTGCAGCTTAGTGGCGAACACCATCGTCGTCTTCATCGACAAAATCTTCGTCATCGTCGCCGTCTTCTTCACCGTTCGGGTCCTCATAATAGGTACCCCAACCGTCATACTCGACGTCATATTTTTCTGCCAGCGTCATCAGCTGTTCCACCTGGGCATCGATCAGGTCTGCGTTCAGCGCGCATTCGCTGAGAATATCGCAGCAGATGACCATGTCACCCTCTTCCACTTCCAGCTCTTCGGGCTCGGTCACTTCATAGCCCAGCTTGAACGCTTCCACCGCCACTTTCTCCAGCGTTTCGAAATCGTCTGCAGAGAGGTGATGCTCAATCGTGTACAGTGCGTCCGGATCGCTGCCATCCTCCAGCAGCTCTTCGATAATCAGACGCGTCTCTTCACGCTGTTCTTCCAGGTGTTCCGGGTTTGCCATGGCTCGTTCCTCATAATGTGCGGCAGTTGTCCCTATTGTCACATACCGCCGTCATTGCCTCCACTTCTCAGTGAAAGATTTCGATCACAGACTTGCAAATGAATATTCATACATATAAATTGAATTTTAATTCAATTAGTGGCCTATGCCAGGTGAGGGAACCATGTCTGCGTTTTACCAGAAGCATTTTTTAAAGTTACTCGATTTTACGCCTGCAGAAATCACCGCCCTGCTCGAGCTGGCGGCAAAGCTCAAAGCCGATAAGAAAAACGGTATCGAAGTCCAGAAACTGGCAGGGAAAAACATCGCGCTCATCTTCGAAAAAGACTCAACCCGTACACGATGCTCTTTCGAAGTTGCCGCATACGATCAGGGCGCCCGCGTGACTTATCTGGGGCCAAGCGGCAGCCAGATTGGCCATAAAGAGTCGATCAAAGACACCGCCCGCGTGCTCGGGCGGATGTACGATGGCATTCAGTATCGCGGCCACGGCCAGGAGGTGGTGGAGACCCTGGCGCAATACGCCGGCGTGCCGGTGTGGAACGGCCTCACCAACGAGTTCCACCCCACCCAGTTGCTGGCGGACCTGCTGACCATGAAAGAGCACCTGCCGGGCAAAGCCTTTAACCAGATGACGCTGGTCTACGCCGGCGACGCGCGCAACAACATGGGCAATTCGATGCTGGAAGCCGCAGCGCTGACCGGTCTGGATCTGCGCCTGGTAGCGCCATCGGCCTGCTGGCCGGAGTCTCAGCTGGTGGAGACCTGTACCGCGCTGGCCAAACAGCAGGGCGGCAACATCACCCTGACGGAAGATATCGCCGCAGGAGTGAAAGGCGCCGATTTTATCTATACCGACGTCTGGGTCTCGATGGGCGAGGCGAAGGAAAAATGGGCCGAACGTATCGCCCTGCTCCGCGACTATCAGGTTAACAGCGCGATGCTGGCGCTGACCGGCAATCCGCAGGTCAAGTTCCTCCACTGCCTGCCGGCATTCCATGACGACCAGACCACGTTGGGCAAACAGATGGCCGCCGATTACGGCCTGCACGGCGGTATGGAAGTGACTGACGAGGTGTTTGAGTCGGCGGCGAGCGTGGTTTTCGATCAGGCGGAAAACCGGATGCACACCATCAAAGCGGTGATGGTGGCGACGCTGAGCAAGTAGTCCTTCGCGTGTGGCCACATCCCGGATAGCACGGCGCTTATCCGGGATATGGCTCGCCATTTTACGCCATCAGCATCTTCACTACCGCTTTGCGCACCTTCGCCGGGGCGCCTACGGCGCACAGCGGTTTATGCACTTCGCCGGGATAAAACACCACAAAATCCCCTTCGTTGAGGATCACCGTTTTCTCCTGCTGGCCTTCGGCCAGAAAAGCGATGTCTTTCTCCGCCAGCCAGTCGGTCTGCGGCTCTCCAGCCGGCAAGGTACTGAAGGTCATCCCCTCGATGCCGCGGAGCACAATCTGAATATCGAGATAGCGGGCATGGTATTCCGCGCGGCGCGCGGCCTGCGGCTCGGTGGTATCTTCGGAAATCAGATAAAACAGGTTATTGCCGTCGATATCGTGTTTACCCAGCGGCGTCGCCTCGCTGACATGGGCGATGACGTGCTCAATGGCCTCGCGCAGCGCGGCAGGCAGCCATGGCTGCAGATGGTGGATATTGCCAATAATCATCACTTACCTCGAATATAAAACAGCATTTCATTTTATGACTTTATACCCCCATCGCCACTGCCATACCAGTACAGTTTCACCGTTCTTTGCGCTGGCGCACTTTTCTGCAGGCAAACGATTACCTGTTTGTGAATGAATCGCTTGATCGTCATAACGGTCTGCGTATAATGCCAGTCGTTTTGCCGGGAGGAAGCATGGCCAATTGCGTACGACATTCTGTCTTAGCGCGTCTGAACGCAGACGCTGGCCTGGCGTTTTTCTTTCCGTTGCTCATTGGATTCCCGAAGCCCCTTATTTAAGGGGCTTTTTTTTTGCCCAGGCGTCAGGAGATAAGCATGGCTAACCCGCTATATCAAAAACATATCATTTCCATAAACGATCTCAGCCGCGAAGACCTCGAACTGGTGCTGGCGACGGCGGCAAAGCTGAAAGCCAATCCGCAACCCGAGCTGCTGAAGCATAAGGTTATCGCCAGCTGTTTCTTTGAAGCCTCCACCCGTACCCGTCTCTCTTTTGAAACCTCGATGCACCGCCTGGGCGCCAGCGTGGTCGGCTTTTCTGACAGCGCCAATACCTCGCTGGGCAAAAAAGGGGAAACCCTGGCGGATACCATCTCCGTCATCAGCACCTACGTTGACGCCATCGTGATGCGTCATCCGCAGGAGGGCGCCGCGCGCCTGGCGACCGAATTCTCCGGCGGCGTGCCGGTACTGAACGCTGGCGACGGCGCTAACCAGCACCCGACCCAAACCCTGCTCGACCTGTTCACCATCCAGGAGACCCAGGGCCGCCTCGAAAACCTCAACGTGGCGATGGTCGGCGATCTGAAGTATGGCCGTACCGTCCACTCCCTGACCCAGGCGCTGGCCAAATTCAGCGGCAACCGCTTCTACTTTATCGCCCCGGACGCGCTGGCCATGCCGCAGTACATCCTCGATATGCTGGATGAAAAAGGTATCGCCTGGAGCCTGCATAGCGCCATCGACGACGTGATGGCGGAAGTGGATATTCTGTACATGACCCGCGTGCAGAAAGAGCGTCTGGATCCGTCGGAATACGCCAACGTGAAAGCGCAGTTCGTCCTGCGCGCCGCCGACCTCGAAGGGGCGCGCGCCAACATGAAGGTGCTGCACCCGCTGCCGCGCATTGACGAAATCACCACCGATGTCGATAAAACACCGCACGCCTGGTACTTCCAGCAGGCCGGTAACGGCATCTTCGCCCGCCAGGCGTTACTGGCACTGGTACTGAATAGCGAGCTGGCACTGTAAGGGGGAATGAGAGATGACACACGACAATAAACTGCAAGTAGAAGCCATTAAACGCGGCACCGTGATCGACCATATCCCGGCGCAGGTCGGCTTTAAGCTGCTCACCCTGTTCAAACTGACCGAAACCGACCAGCGTATCACCATCGGCCTGAACCTGCCCTCCGGCGAGATGGGCCGCAAGGATTTGATTAAAATCGAGAACACCTTCCTGACCGACGAGCAGGTTAACCAGCTGTCGCTGTACGCCCCGCAGGCGACGGTAAACCGCATTGATGATTACGAAGTGGTGGGCAAATCCCGCCCGAGCCTGCCGGATCGCATTGACAGCGTGCTGGTCTGCCCGAACAGCAACTGTATCAGCCACGCCGAACCGGTTTCTTCCAGTTTTGCAGTGAAAAAACGCGCTGATGACATCGCACTCAAATGCAAATACTGTGAAAAAGAGTTTTCTCATTATGTGGTGCTGGCCAACTAAATGCGGTTGGTATTGGTGGTAGGCCTCCCTATAATGGTTACCACCCTACGCTTCGTCCTTCAGGCGGCGTCTGCGCCGGCGGCACAGCGCTTACCCTCTGGCGGCAACCTGAATGATTTTGCGTAACATTACTCAGTTCATCTGGAGATAACATGAGCAAAACTATTGCGACGGAAAATGCACCAGCAGCGATTGGCCCATACGTTCAGGGCGTTGATCTGGGCAGCATGATCATCACCTCTGGCCAGATCCCGGTCGACCCGAAAACCGGCAGCGTCCCGGAAGACGTGTCCGCGCAGGCGCGTCAGTCGCTGAACAACGTGAAAGCGATCGTTGAAGCCGCTGGCCTCACCGTCGGCGACATCGTCAAGACCACCGTATTCGTCAAAGACCTCAACGATTTCGCTACCGTTAACGCCACCTACGAAGCGTTCTTCACCGAGCACAATGCCACCTTCCCGGCGCGCTCCTGTGTGGAAGTCGCTCGTCTGCCGAAAGACGTGAAGATCGAGATCGAAGCCATCGCCGTGCGTCGCTGATCGCTTTGGTTGGCAGAAAAAAAGGCAGCCAGTGGCTGCCTTTTTTACGTGGCTCATCCGAAAATGCGCCCTTCACTGCCAGCCGTAGCGACGGCTATAGAAACCTTTAACGGTCTGGGTCAGCACCATATAGCCCGCCAGGATCACCACCAGCCACGGGAAGTAGCTGAGCGGCAGCGCCTGCAGCTGCAGGTAGCCCGCCAGCGGCGAGAACGGCAGGGCAATGCCCACGGCCATCACCACCAGAGTCATGGCGAACAGCGGCCACGCGGCGCGGCTCTGAACGAACGGAATGCGCCGGGTGCGGATCATGTGCACAATCAGCGTCTGCGACAGCAGCCCTTCAATAAACCAGCCGGACTGGAACAGAGTCTGCATCTCCACGGTATTGGCGTGGAACACCCACCACATCAGGCCGAAGGTGAGGATATCGAAAATCGAGCTGATCGGTCCGAAGAAGACCATAAAGCGCCCGAGATCGGCCGGGTTCCAGCGCTGCGGTTTACGGATCTGCTCATCATCGACGTTATCGAACGGGATCGCCACCTGGGAGACATCGTACAGCAGGTTCTGAATCAACAGGTGCAGCGGCAGCATCGGCAGAAACGGCAGGAAGGCGCTGGCCACCAGCACGCTAAAGACGTTACCGAAGTTGGAGCTGGCGGTCATTTTGATGTACTTGAGCATGTTGGCGAAGGTGCGGCGGCCTTCGATCACCCCCTCCTCCAGCACCATCAGGCTTTTTTCCAGCAGAATGATATCCGCCGCCTCGCGGGCGATATCCACCGCGCCATCAACCGAGATGCCAATATCCGCCGCGCGTAACGCCGGGGCGTCGTTGATGCCATCGCCCATAAAGCCCACCACGTGACCTTCGCGTTTCAGCAGCGTCACGATACGCTCTTTATGCAGCGGCGCCAGACGTGCAAACAAAGTGGTGCGCTTCGCCAGCGCCGCCAGCTCGTCGTCGCTCA
This sequence comes from Klebsiella sp. PK18, assembly GCF_057784655.1. Taxonomy (NCBI): domain Bacteria; kingdom Pseudomonadati; phylum Pseudomonadota; class Gammaproteobacteria; order Enterobacterales; family Enterobacteriaceae; genus Klebsiella; species Klebsiella sp. PK18. The sequence continues at coordinate 5,043,739 of NZ_CM173493.1, forward strand.
TGGCTTCAATCTGGCTGCCAATCACCACTTCGCCCGCATCCAGCCCCACTTCATGGCACACCTTCGCCGCCACCAGTTCGCTATCGCCGGTGAGGATTTTCACCGTGATGCCGCTGGCCTTCAGCGCCTTCAGCGCCGGGGCGGTAGTCTCTTTCGGCGGATCAAGGAAGGCGATGTAGCCTTCGAGGATCAGGTCGGATTCATCGGCGCGCTGGTAGTCGCCCTCGCGCGCCGGCAGGTATTTGGTTGCTACCGCCACCACCCGCAGTCCCTGACGGTTCAGAGTATCGGTGACCCGACGGATGCGGCGCAGCATGGTGTCGTCCAGCGGTACGATTTCGCCGTTGTAGCGCACCTGGGTCGAGACGTTAAGGATCTCCTGCAACGCCCCTTTACAGATCAGCTGATGCGCGTCGTCCTGCTCTTTTACCACCACCGACATGCGGCGGCGTTCGAAGTCGAACGGGATCTCATCCACCTTCTGCCAGCGCTCCGCGAGGCCGCGGGCGGCCTCCAGCTCCACGCCTTCCAGCACCGCGGTATCGAGCAGGTTTTTCAGCCCGGTCTGGTAATGGCTGTTGAGCCAGGCGGTATGCAGCACTCTCTCGCTGGACTTACCGGAGACATCGGTGTGGTTCTCCAGCACGATCTTGTCCTGAGTCAGGGTGCCGGTTTTATCGGTGCAGAGAATATCCATCGCGCCAAAGTTCTGAATGGCGTCGAGGTGTTTGACGATCACTTTTTGTTTCGACAGCTTCACCGCCCCGCGCGCCAGCGTCGAGGTGACGATCATCGGCAGCATCTCCGGCGTCAGGCCGACCGCCACCGACAGTGCAAACAGCGCCGCTTCCCACCAGTCGCCTTTGGTGTAGCCATTAATCAATAGCACCACCGGGGCCATCACCAGCATAAAGCGGATCAGCAGCATGCTGACCCGGCTGATGCCTTTCTGGAAGGCGTTCGGCTCGCTTTCCTGCTCGCTGACGCGCCCGGCCAGCTGGCCAAACCAGGTGTTGCCGCCGGTGGCGTAGACGATAGCCTGCGCCGAGCCGCTCACCACGTTGGTCCCCATAAAGCACAGGGTGTCGCATTCCAGCGGGTTCTGCTGCAGCGGGTCGCGGCTGCGCGCGACTTTCTCTACCGGCAGCGATTCGCCGGTCAGCGAGGCCTGAGCGACAAACAGATCGCGCGCCTGAATAATGCGCAGGTCCGCCGGGATCATATCTCCCGCCGACAGCTTGACGATATCTCCTGGCACCAGTTGGTCGATAGGCAGTTCAAGCCAGCGGCTCTCCCCCTGCTCGTTCACCACCCGCAGCACCGTGGCGGTATTGCTGACCATCGCCTTTAGCGCATCCGCCGCTTTGGTCGAGCGCGCTTCCTGGATGAAGTTAAGCAGCGTCGAGATGCCGACCATCAGCGCGATAACGCCCGCGGCGAACAGATCTTCGGTGGAATATGAGACGATGCCGAGCACCGTCAGCAGCAGGTTGAACGGGTTGCGATAGCAGGTCCACAGATGCACCCACCACGGCGAGGGCTTCTGCGCCGGGATCTGATTGTCACCATGTTTGAGGATCTTTGCCGCCACTTCGCCTTCATTGAGCCCTTCAGGGTGGCTGTCAAAGGCACGCCAGATCTCCTGGTCATCCATCGCCGCAACGTCCAGGCAGCGCTTGCCGAGCGAGTCCGGGATCGGCACGCTGGTCAGGTTACGGGCATCAGGCAGCGGATCGCGCTGGACCAAACGGCGTGGCAGATGGCGGCTAAGCTGCGCGAACAGCTGCCGGGTATAATTTTTCAACATAAACAGTCCCTCCGCGCTCGCGCGAGCGAACGCAGCATCGCCAACAGGCGTAGCAAAGCCTACCTGTCAGGCATGTAATTTTTATGGCAGGGACATCAAGGACGTCACTGCTTTACGCTTTCCGGTAAAGCAGTGTTAAACAGGCTTACCGGAAAGAAAGGTTGCTCCATCGAGGATGAGGAGTGGGATCGGGGTCCATAAATTCTCCGGTAAGTGAATATAAACGGCGCGGATTATAGCGCGCTCGTTGAGACATGTGTGGCATTTATGGCGATGATAAGCCCGCGCAACTAAACCGAACGTAAACCAGACTTTGCTCATTGCGGTTTGGTTGAGTAGCATTAGGCTCACTTCTACCATCCCTGACGAGAATTCCGCATGCAGAACCGGCTGACCATCAAAGATATCGCGCGTTTAAGCGGCGTAGGAAAATCGACGGTATCCCGCGTCCTTAACAACGAGAGCGGGGTCAGCGAACGGACCCGCGAGCGCGTCGAAGCGGTGATGCAGCAGCACGGTTTCTCCCCCTCCCGCTCCGCCCGCGCCATGCGCGGCCAGAGCGATAAAGTGGTGGCGATTATCGTCACCCGTCTGGATTCCCTGTCGGAAAACCTTGCCGTACAGACCATGCTGCCCGCCTTTTATGAACAGGGTTACGATCCGATTATGATGGAGAGCCAGTTCTCCCCGGGACTGGTTGAAGAGCATCTCGGCATGCTCGCCCGGCGTAATATTGACGGCGTGGTGCTGTTCGGATTTACCGGCATTGATGAGGCGATGCTCGCCCCCTGGCGCGATACGCTGGTGCTGATGGCCCGCGACGCCCCCGGTTTCGCCTCGGTGTGCTATGACGACGAAGGCGCCATCACGCTGCTGATGCAGCGGCTCTACGATCGCGGACATCGCCACATCAGTTTTCTTGGCGTCCCGCACAGCGACGTCACCACCGGCGAACGCCGCCATCTCGCCTACCTCGCTTTCTGTAAAAAGCATCGCCTGACGCCCACCGCCGCTCTGCCGGGCTTGGGCATGAAGCAGGGGTATGACACCGTCGCCAGCGTGCTGACGGCCGAAACCAGTGCCCTGGTCTGCGCGACGGATACCCTCGCCCTCGGCGCCAGCAAGTACCTCCAGCAGCAGGGCCGCGCTGCGCTGCAGCTCGCCAGCGTCGGTAGCACGCCGCTAATGAAGTTTCTCCACCCGGAAATCTTGACCGTCGATCCCGGCTATGCCGAGTCCGGACGCCGGGCCGCCCGGCAGTTGATCGAGCAGATCGCCGGCAGCGTCGAACCCCGCCAGATCGTGATTCCCGCCGCCCTGAATTAATCTCGTTCGGACGATTTATGTGATCGTCGCCGGGTTTCGGGAACGTTCCCATTTTGCAAAGCAAACGAAACGGTTAGGATGCCCTTAAGGTAAAAACGGCATCTCTCCCCTCTGTTTTTGAGGCTTCATCATGAGCAAAGTAAACCAGCAGGACATCGATAAACTGATCGAACTGGTGGGCGGGCGCGGCAACATCGCCACCGTCAGCCACTGTATTACCCGTTTGCGCTTTGTGCTGAACGACCCGGCCATCGCCAAACCAAAAGAGATTGAACAGCTGCGCATGGTGAAGGGATGCTTCACTAACGCCGGTCAGTTCCAGGTGGTCATCGGCACCGAGGTGGGCGATTACTACAAGGCCCTGCTGGCTACCACCGGCCAGACCTCCGCCGATAAAGAGCAGGTCAAGCAGGCCGCGCGGCAAAATATGAAGTGGCATGAGCAGTTGATCTCGCACTTTGCCGAGATCTTCTTCCCGCTGCTGCCGGCGCTAATCAGTGGCGGTCTGATCCTGGGTTTCCGTAACGTCATCGGCGACTTACCCATGAGCAACGGCCAGACGCTGGCTCAGATGCACCCGTCGCTGAAAACCATCTATGACTTCCTGTGGCTGATTGGCGAGGCGATCTTCTTCTATCTGCCGGTGGGGATCTGCTGGTCAGCGGTGAAGAAGATGGGCGGCACGCCGATCCTCGGGATCGTTCTTGGCGTCACCCTGGTTTCCCCGCAGCTGATGAACGCCTATCTCCTCGGCCAGCAGGTGCCGGAGGTGTGGAACTTCGGCCTGTTTACGATTGCCAAAGTCGGCTACCAGGCGCAGGTGATCCCGGCCCTGCTGGCGGGCCTGACGCTCGGCTTTATCGAGACGCGCCTCAAGCGCATCGTGCCTGACTACCTCTACCTGGTCATTGTCCCGGTCTGCTCGCTGATCCTCGCGGTGTTCCTCGCGCACGCCATTATCGGTCCGTTCGGCCGCCTGATCGGCGACGGCGTGGCCTTCGCGGTACGCCACCTGTTAACCGGCAGCTTTGCGCCGATCGGCGCCGCGTTGTTCGGCTTCCTCTACGCGCCGCTGGTGATTACCGGTGTCCACCAGACCACCCTCGCTATCGATATGCAGATGATCCAGAGCATGGGCGGCACCCCGGTGTGGCCACTGATTGCGCTATCCAACATTGCCCAGGCATCGGCGGTAGTCGGCATTATTATTGCCAGCCGTAAACAGAATGAACGCGAAATCTCGGTGCCGGCGGCAATTTCTGCTTACCTCGGGGTTACCGAACCGGCGATGTACGGTATCAACCTGAAGTACCGCTTCCCGATGCTGTGCGCGATGATCGGCTCCGGCCTCGCCGGCCTGCTGTGCGGCCTGAACGGCGTGCTGGCGAACGGCATCGGCGTCGGCGGCCTGCCGGGCATCCTCTCCATCCAGCCAACCTACTGGCAGGTGTACGCCATGGCGATGGCTATCGCGGTGGTGGTGCCGATTATCCTGACCACCGTGGTGTATCAGCGCAAGTACCGTCAGGGCACCTTGCAGATTGTCTAACTTCTTCTTTCGGGGCGCCTTTGGCGCCCCTCGTTGCAGCAGGAAAGCACTATGAATCATCTTCCCCACTGGTGGCAAAACGGCGTTATTTATCAAATCTATCCGAAGAGTTTTCAGGATACCACCGGCAGCGGTACCGGCGATCTGCGCGGCGTCACTTCCCGCCTCGACTATCTGCAGAAGCTTGGGGTCGACGCCATCTGGCTGACGCCGTTCTACGTGTCGCCGCAGGTGGATAACGGCTACGATGTGGCGAACTACACCGCTATCGATCCCTCCTACGGCACGATGGCCGACTTTGACGCCCTGGTGGCGGAGGCGAAGGCCCGCGGCATCCGCATCGTGCTGGATATGGTACTGAACCACACCTCGACCGAGCATGAATGGTTCCGTCAGTCGCTGAATAAGGAGAGTCCCTACCGTCAGTTCTATATCTGGCGCGACGGCGAACCGAACGCGCTGCCGAACAACTGGCGCTCCAAGTTTGGCGGTAACGCCTGGCAGTGGCATGCCGACAGCGGGCAGTATTATCTGCACCTGTTCGCCATTGAACAGGCGGATCTCAACTGGGAGAACCCGGCGGTACGCGCCGAGCTGAAAAAGGTCTGCGAATTCTGGGCCGACCGCGGCGTCGACGGTCTGCGCCTCGACGTCGTCAACCTGATCTCGAAAGACCAGACCTTCCCCTGCGATGCGGAGGGTGATGGCCGCCGCTTCTACACTGACGGCCCGCGGGTGCATGAATTCCTGCAGGAGATGAGCCGCGATGTCTTTACTCCCCGTAACCTGATGACCGTCGGCGAGATGTCCTCCACCTCGCTGGAGCACTGCCAGCAGTACGCCGCGCTGGACGGCCGCGAGCTGTCGATGACCTTTAACTTCCACCATTTAAAGGTCGATTATCCCGGCGGTGAAAAATGGACCCTCGCCCGCCCGGACTATGTGGCGCTGAAAGCGCTGTTCCGTCACTGGCAGCAGGGGATGCACAATCGGGCGTGGAACGCGCTGTTCTGGTGTAACCACGATCAGCCGCGCATCGTGTCGCGCTTTGGCGACGAAGGCGAGTACCGGGTGCCGGCGGCGAAGATGCTGGCGATGGTGCTGCACGGCATGCAGGGCACGCCCTATATCTATCAGGGCGAAGAGATCGGCATGACCAACCCGCACTTCAGCAACATCAGCGACTATCGCGACGTCGAAAGCCACAATATGTTTATCGAACGCGCAGCGCAGGGGCAAAGCCCGGACGAACTGCTGGCAATCCTCGCCAGTAAGTCGCGCGACAACAGCCGCACGCCGATGCCATGGCACGCCGGGGAGAACGGCGGCTTCAGCGACGGTGAGCCGTGGATCGGCCTTGGCGATAATTACCGGGAGATCAACGTCGAGGCGGCGCTGGCGGACCCCGATTCGGTGTTTTATGCCTATCAGCAACTGATTACGCTGCGCAAAACCCTGCCACTGCTGACCTGGGGCGATTACCAGGATCTCCTGCCGGACCATCCGTCGCTGTGGTGTTATCGCCGTCAGTGGCAGGGGCAAACGCTGGTGGTCGCCGCCAACCTGAGCCGCGACCTGCAGACCTGGCAGCCAGAGGAAGCCCAGGGCGACTGGAAGATGATCATCAGCAACTATGCCGAAACCACGCCCCGCCCGACCGGTCTGACGCTGCGGCCGTTCGAAGCCGTATGGTGGCTGCAGGCGTAAGGTACTTCTTGCCCGACAGAAACCGGAGCGTAATGCCTGGCATCGGAGGTGGATGCCAGGCATTTTTGCTTATTTTCCAGCCAGATAAATTTACATTTATCGCCAGCGCCCATCATCCGTACTCTCACCTTTTTACCTTGTTCTGGGTCAATAAAATCGCAAACATCTTTGATGCAAATCACTACATATAGAACTTAAAATGCGTCCCGGCCCTACATGTTGTATTAATCGTCTATTATGTCACCATATCTTGTCGATGTCTGGCGGTGATGAGATGTGGATAAAACGGGCCGGATCTGAAGGCAAACAGCACGAGCCGTAGCGTGTAGCGCCTTCGGGATAACCTCCGCCTCTGTGGATAACCTGTTCTATATATGGAGTGATCATGACACCGCATGTGATGAAACGTGATGGCTGTAAAGTGCCGTTCAAATCAGAGCGCATTCAGGAAGCAATTCTACGTGCAGCTAAAGCAGCGGGAGTCGATGACGCAGACTATTGCGCCACCGTCGCAGAAGTCGTTAGCCAACAAATGCAGGGCCGCGCCCAGGTCGACATCAACGAGATCCAGACTGCGGTAGAAAACCAGCTGATGTCCGGCCCCTATAAGCAGCTGGCGCGCGCCTACATTGAGTATCGCCATGACCGTGATAGCCAGCGCGAAAAGCGCGGCCGTCTCAATCAGGAGATCCGCGGCCTCGTCGAGCAGACCAACTCCGCGCTGCTCAACGAAAATGCCAACAAGGATAGCAAAGTCATCCCGACCCAGCGCGACCTGCTGGCCGGTATCGTCGCCAAGCACTATGCGCGGCAGCACCTGCTGCCCCACGATGTGGTGATGGCCCACGAGCGCGGCATGATCCACTATCACGACCTCGATTACTCGCCCTTCTTCCCGATGTTCAACTGCATGCTGATCGATCTGAAAGGTATGCTGACTCAGGGCTTTAAGATGGGCAACGCGGAGATCGAGCCGCCGAAGTCTATCTCTACCGCCACCGCGGTGACGGCGCAGATCATCGCCCAGGTCGCCAGTCATATTTATGGCGGCACTACCATCAACCGTATCGATGAAGTGCTGGCGCCGTTCGTCACCGAAAGCTTCAAAAAGCATCGTAAAATCGCCGAAGAGTGGCAGATCCCGGACGCCGAAGGCTATGCCCGCGCCCGTACCGAAAAAGAGTGCTACGACTCCTTCCAGTCGCTGGAGTATGAAGTCAACACGCTGCATACCGCCAACGGTCAGACGCCGTTTGTCACCTTTGGTTTTGGCCTCGGCACTAGCTGGGAGTCGCGCCTGATCCAGCAGTCGATTCTGCGCAACCGCATCGCTGGCCTCGGTAAAAATCGCAAAACCGCGGTATTCCCGAAACTGGTCTTCGCCATTCGCGACGGTCTGAACCATAAGTTCGGCGATCCGAACTACGACATCAAGCAGCTGGCGCTGGAGTGCGCCAGCAAGCGCATGTACCCGGATATCCTCAACTACGATCAGGTGGTGAAAGTCACCGGGTCGTTTAAAACGCCGATGGGCTGCCGCAGCTTCCTCGGGGTGTGGGAAAACGAGAACGGCGAGCAGGTGCATGACGGGCGCAATAACCTCGGCGTGATTAGCCTCAACCTGCCGCGTATCGCCCTGGAAGCGAAAGGCGACGAAACCGCCTTCTGGGCGCTGCTGGACGAGCGCCTGCAGCTGGCGCGCAAAGCGCTGATGACCCGTATTGCCCGTCTGGAAGGGGTGAAGGCCCGCGTGGCGCCGATCCTGTATATGGAAGGGGCCTGCGGCGTGCGGCTGAAAGCCGACGATGACGTCTCCGAGATTTTCAAAAACGGCCGCGCGTCCATTTCACTGGGTTACATCGGTATCCATGAGACCATCAATGCGCTGTACGGTAATCAGCATATGTACGACAGCGAGGCGCTGCGTGAGAAAGGTGTGGCCATCGTCCAGCGCCTGCGCGACGCCGTCGATGTGTGGAAGGAAGAAACCGGCTACGGCTTTAGTCTGTACAGCACGCCGAGCGAAAACCTGTGCGACCGCTTCTGCCGTCTCGACACCGCCGAGTTTGGCATAGTGGAGGGCGTGACCGATAAAGGCTACTACACCAACAGCTTCCACCTCGACGTCGAGAAGAAGGTCAACCCGTACGACAAGATCGATTTCGAAGCGCCGTACCCGCCGCTGGCCAACGGCGGCTTCATTTGCTACGGCGAGTACCCGAACATCCAGCACAACCTGAAGGCACTGGAAGACGTGTGGGATTACAGCTATGAGCACGTGCCGTACTACGGGACTAATACGCCGATCGATGAATGCTACGAGTGTGGTTTTACCGGCGAGTTCGAGTGCACCAGCAAGGGCTTTACCTGCCCGAAATGCGGTAACCACGATGCCGCTCGCGTGTCGGTTACTCGTCGGGTATGCGGTTATCTCGGCAGTCCGGACGCGCGTCCGTTCAACGCCGGCAAGCAGGAAGAAGTGAAGCGCCGCGTTAAGCACCTGGCCAATGGGCAGATCGGTTAAAGAGCTATGCGCTTTTCCCGGATAGCGGCGCGCAGCGCCTTATCCGGGCTACTGTTTTGCACCGTCCGGTAGCCCGGGTAAGGCGGAACGCCGCGACCCGGGAAATGGCCGCATTCCTTCGTATTCGCAAAGCAATTAGCGTCAGAGCAAGGCGGCAAACGAGGGAATCCCCGGGAGCGTACATTCAGTACGTGACTGGGGTGAGCGAGCGCAGCCAACGCGGCTATGGCATTAATTGAGAAGCGAAAAATGAATTACCATCAGTACTACCCGGTAGATATCGTCAACGGCCCCGGCACCCGCTGCACCCTGTTTGTTTCCGGCTGCGTCCACGAGTGCCCAGGCTGCTACAACAAGAGCACCTGGCGGGTGAACTCCGGTATGCCGTTTACCGCTGAGATGGCCGACCGCATCATTGCCGACCTCAACGATACCCGCATCAAGCGCCAGGGGATTTCACTCTCCGGCGGCGATCCGCTGCATCCGCAGAACGTCGCGGAGATCTTAAAGCTGGTTCAGCGCGTGCGCGCCGAATGCCCCGGCAAAGATATCTGGGTCTGGACCGGCTATAAGATTGACGAACTGAACGCCGAGCAGATGGAAGTTGTGAACCTGATTAACGTGCTTGTCGACGGTAAATTTGTGCAGGATTTAAAAGACCCGGCGCTGATCTGGCGCGGCAGCAGCAACCAGGTCGTGCATCATTTGCGTTAATCCCCTCCGTCAGCCTCTCAAAACCGGCTGACGCACTCCATCGCCACCGTTTTAAACTCATTGAAGCTGCGGGTCGTGGCAAGGCGGCTCATGGCGCGCTCACGCAGGAAAGTCACGAAAATATCGTAGATCGCCATCGCCTCTTCGTACTCGCGCTTACTGATGGCGAGCAGGAAAATGATATGGGCGGTTTCGTCGCCCCAGGCGATGCCCTGCGGGGCGATAACCGTATAAACCACCGTCTTTTTGGCCAGCAGTCCCAGGGAGTGCGGCAGCGCAATGCCATCGCCGAGCATGGTGCTGACAATCGCCTCACGCTCCACCACCGAAGCATGAAACTCGGCGTCAACAAAGCCTTCCTCCAGCAGCTGCTGGCACAGCTCGGCGAACAGCGTTTGCTGATCCATCGGCTTATCGACCACCCGGAAGTGGGCGGCATCGAAGTACTTATTCAGCATCCACGGACGGGTACGGTCCACCAGCACCAGCTTGCCAATCTGATCCAGCTGATAGTCGGTGGGAAACGGCGCGATGGTCACCACCGGTTTGTCTTTTTCGCTGATGCGCACCGTGGAGATAACAAAATCCGCCTCGATCGCATCCCGCTGTTCATACTCGCGCTGGGAAATCGTGGCGGCGATCTCCAGCTGCGGATATTTGCGCTGCAGGATCGCTTCGATCATCCGTACCATCGCATTGCTGGTATCGCAGACCAGTAGCACCTGTGGTTGACGCTGGTAGCCAATGTTGTAGTGGCGCTCCAGCCCGACGCCGATATGCAGCACCAGGAAGCCAATTTCGTTTTCGCTGATGGTATAAGGCGTGTACTTCCCCCAGCTGGAGACCGCGGCGAGGGTCATATCCCAGGCCATCGGGTAGTGCTGTTTGATGTTATCCAGCAGCGGATTGGGGATCATGATCTGGTAGCGCACGCGGGTGATCATGGTTTTAATGTGGGTCAGCAGATCGGCGTGCAGCTGGGCGTCGTCCAGCAGGTTGTAGTTATACTGGCTGTTGATGTAGCGCAGAATGTAATTGACCAGCGCTTCGTCATCGTCGGCGCTGATGGTTTCCGGGTCGACGTCCTGCACCTGACGGGCGGCGAGATGCACGCACAGCCACTCTTCTTCAGCGGGCGAGAAGGGCTTTCCGGCCAGCCGCTGTAGCTCTCCCGCCAAATCGCGCGCGGCGTCGCGGACGTTTTGCGCCACATCTTCGGCGCTGAAATCGGCCAGCGGATAGCCTTCGCTGACGCGGCGCACCACCACTGCGCCGTACAGGCAGATAAAGCGCTCACCGACATCAGTGAGGCGAATATGGTGCCGGGTGAGCGTCTCCTGCAGCATCGGCTCCAGCAGCGCAGGCACTTCCGCCTCCAGCGCCTCGGCGCCGATCAACGGATTGATACCGCCCTGTTGGGCCAGCTCCCACAGCAGATCGGTCAGGCAGGCACGAATCGACACCTCGCTACCAAACAGCTTCATGCCGTGGCGAGGGCGGGTTTCAAGGGTAAGCTGATAGCGCTGGAAGCGCTCACGCACCTCGACCATATCATTTTGCAGCGTCGCGCGGCTGACGAACCACTCATCCGCCAGATCTTCCAGCTTGATGGAGAACGCCGACGTCAGGAAGCGCACCAGCAGAAACGTTATGCGATCCTGGGCGGTTCGCGGCACGTGCTGCGTCTTCGGCGCCGTCTCCTCCAGCGCCTGAAAGCTCGCCGGGTTATCAATTTTCAGTTGATAACCGCTGCCGCGGTTGAGGATAAACTGCGCGCCATACTGCGCCAGCAGCGCATTCAGGGCGGTAATATCGGCGCGCACGGTACGGGTGGAAACCGACAGGCGTTGCGCCAGCTCATCCTGCGGCAGCGTTTCATTTCGCAGCAGGGTGAAGAGTTGCGCTAAGCGTTGGTTGGGAAATCGCATGTCAGTTCCTTGTGGTTACGGCTCAGGGTTGGGCGGATATCACCATCTGCGATGGGCTACCAACCGGCGTGTAGTCGGAGGCAAAGGTTAATTTGCCATCCTTCGGCGCCACGCTGAAGCGGGTAATATTATCGCTACGCTGGTTCATGACGTACAGCCACTGCCCTTGATTATCCAGGGTCAGCGTACGGGGGTAATCCCCACGCGTCCAGATATCCTCCTGGTGGCTCAGGCGGCCGTCGGCCTGCACCGTAAAGTGGGCGATGCTGTTATGCAGGCGGTTGGCGACATACAGCTGCTTACCATCGTTGCTCAGCGCCAGACCGGCGGCAAAGCTGGTGCCCTTATACTCTTTCGGCAGCGCGGAGACGGTTTTGCCTTCGCGCAGCAAGCCGCTTTGCTTATCCAGATGATAGAAAGTCAGCGTCGACGCTTCTTCGTTGATCAGCCACAGGCCGTCGCCCTTTGGCGTAAAGACGAAGTGGCGTGGGCCGGCGCCCGGCGACGAAGCGGCGATGAACGGCGGATCGTTCGGCGTCAGCTTGCCGCTGGCGCTATCCAGCCGGTACTGATAGATCCGATCCAGCCCCAGATCGGTGGAATAAACAAATTTCCCGCTGGGATCGGCGGCGATCATATGGGCGTGCGGGCCATTGTGATCGCTAATGGCGAAGCTGCCCTCGACGGCCGCCGCCGGGCGTTCGGCGCCTGCCGGGCCTTCATCCTGATGCCTGTCCACTGCCTCGCCCAGGCTACCATCTTCTTTCACCGGTAGCACGGCGATACTCCCGCTGACGTAGTTGGCCACCAGCAGATGTTTACCATCCGGCGTCAGGGAGAGATACACCGGCCCGGCGCCGCCGGAGGCAACCTGGCTGAGCGCGGTCAGCTCGCCATTCTTGTCAATTCGCCACGCCTGCACGACGCCTTTTTCGACTTCACTGGCGGCATACAGCGTTTTGCCATCGCGCGACACGGTCAGCTGCGCGACGTTTGGCAACGCGCTCACCAGCGCCCTGTCACGCAGCGCGCCGGTGTTGGCATCGACGGTAAAGCGGTACAGACCTTCGCCATTGGGATTATAGGTACCTACCCAGGCATAGTGGGTTTGCGCGGCGCCCGCGGCGGCGGCAAACAGGGACAGTGAAGCGACAAGCAGATGACGAGCGACAGGCATAGCAACTCCTTGATGGTTCGGTGGGATAAGTTGCCTCTCACCCCGGCCCTCTCCCAAAGGGAGAGGGAGAAAACCAGATGGTTCCCTCTCCCTCCGGGAGAAAGTTAGGATGAGCGGCAATAGCACTACTTCACTAACTGTTTAGTCATCTCCAGCAGCTGGCGCACATCGGCCGGGCGGGTGTTGCCGCTGGCTTTATCGATAATCGAGCTGTAGATATGCGGGATGATTTTGCTCACCCCGGCATCGAGAGCGATTTTCAGGATCTCGCTGTAGTTGTCCAGATCGATACCGCCGGTCGGTTCCAGCCAGAAATCGTGCGCAGCGCAGGCTTTGGCGACGGCTTCGAATTCGGCGCGGTGCTTCAGGCCGCCCATCGGGAAGTATTTGATGGAGCTGCCGCCCATGTCTTTCAGCAGCGCGATGGCGGTTTCCAGCGGCACAATGCCATCCGCCGCGCCGCTGCTCAGCGGGCCGGTGGAGATCTTCACCATTCCCGGCGTACCGGTCGGCGAGACCAGGCCATTCACCACGGTCTCATTCTGCCCGAGCAGCGCGCGGCTGGTAGCCACGCCGGTGAAGACCTGGTTGACGTGCTGCGGCTGCACCTGGCGAGAAATCTCGCTCACCATCGCCGACTGGTTTGGATCGCCTGCGCCCAGCCCGACGGAGAGCGCGTTATCAATAAGCTTCGCGTAGTCACGCATATCGGCCACCGCGCTGGCGACATCCGGATAGTTTTTGGAGAGCACGCCGACCAGGACGTGACCTTCCGCCGCGTCGTAAATTTCGCGGGCGTTGTCTTTGCTGCCCGCCAGGACGTTCAGGCACACGCGATCACGGTAAAAGTTTGGGGTCAGTTTCATGCTTGTTTCTCCTTGTTCAGCACTTCCGCGATGCGGCGGGCGACCACCGCCAGCTGCTCCGCGTTCACGCTGCGGACATCGGCTTCGATAATGCCTTCGTTAGCTTTATAGCCGCGGAAGTAGATGGCGTATTCGCCCTGCTTCAGCGCGTTAACCAGATCGCCGGTCTTCACGCCGGTCACCGCTTCGTTGAATTTGATTTCGGCGCGGGCGATATCGCGACCCGCGCTATCCCACACCACCCGGGCGGTCACGCCGTTAAGCGTGTTGAGCTGTTCGATAAACGGCGTCATCTTCGCCACCATCTGCTCGCCGCTCTCTTTGCTCGCCGTCAGGTAGTGTTCAATGGCGCAGGTCAGGCCGAGAATGCCCTCTTTACCCACTTTCATCGCCCGGCCAATCCCCATCGACTGGCGTTTAACCCACTCGACGTACTGCGTTTTGCCGATCACCAGCCCGCTGGTCGGCCCTTCAATGGCTTTTGCGCCGCTGTAGATCACCAGGTCGGCGCCCATGCGGTAGTAGCACTGCAGATCTTCTTCCGCCGCCGCATCGACAATCAGCGGCAAGCCATGCTGGCGCGCCACTTCCGCAGCCTGCGCGACGTTGAGCATGCTTTTCTGTACGCAGTGGTGGGATTTGATGTACAGGATCGCCGCGGTGCGCGGGGTGATTGCCGCCGCCAGCTGTTGGGCGGAACATTCGTTGGCGTAGCCCGCTTCCACCAGCTTACCGCCGCCCAGCGCCACCATGGTGCCAACCGGCGCGCCGAAGTTGACGTTGTGGCCCTTCGGCAACACGATTTCGTTATTCTCAATCGGCGTAACGTGCAGGTTCTCCAGCAGCCAGTCGCTGTCTTTCACCAGCACCGCCGCCACCGACTGGGCAATCCCCGCCGACGCGCAGGAGACAACGGTCGCCCCTTCCACATCCAGCAACCTGGCGATGTACTCGCCGGTTTTATTCACCAGGTCTTTCATTTCAAAGTACTGGTTCATACCGGCCATCGCGGCTTCCACCACTTCCGGGCGCGGCGTGGAAACGCCCAGCGCTGTCATGCGGCCCGAAGTATTAATCACCTGTTTTAAATGGTATTTCTCAAAAATCGAAGGCATGTTCCGCGCTCCCTTGTTCGGTCAGATAGCCTTTGCCCGCGCGGATCGCGGCCAGCGGCACCAGAATGTTGTCAGTCTGGAGGCTCTCTTTTTCGGCATCCACCAGCAGCGTGGGCCGGTGCTCCAGGCGAAATAGCGTTAAATCGGCGTCGAAGCCCACTTCCAGCCGCCCTTTACGCGACAGGCGCAGCCCCTCGGCGGCGCTGACGGTCACGCAGGCAATGACCTGCGGCAGGGTCATGCCGATGGCGAGGAATTTCGACATCACCAGCGCCAGCGAGCGCACCGGGCCATCGATACGGTTACGGCAGTAAATATCGGAGCTGATGGTGTGCGGCAGAATGCCCAGCGCAATCGCCCGCCGCGCCACTTCAAAGCTGAAGCTGGCGGTGCCGTGCCCAACGTCGAGGCGCACGCCGCGCTGCAGAGCGCGAGTAATCGAGCTACGCAGTTCGCCGGCGGGATTCAGAATGCGGTTCGGCTTGCCGTTATAGCAGTGGGTAATGATGTCGCCGCGGCTCAGCAGATCGGCGATTTCATCGAGGTTCGGCGGGTTATTGCCGATGTGCACCATCAGCGGCAGATCGCCGTTTTCCTGCTGAATGGCCTTGGCGCGCGCCAGCGGCGTAATGCCGTTTTCGCCGACGACGCTGCTGCTCATCCGCGCCTTCAGGCCGACGATAAAATCAGGATGACGCTGCACCGCCTGCTTCACCGCAGCGGCGTCGATATTGGCCATATTCGCCAGTTCATTCTGCGCAATCAGCCCGACGCGGGAGATATTGAGCAACGCATAAACTTCCGTCGCCGCGTTACGGGTCAGTTGATAGAAGTCATCGACGTCGTCGGCGCCGGTGCTGCCGGCATCAATCACGGTGGTGACGCCGGTGGCGATGCCGACGCTGTCCGGCTCATCGTGATAAATCGGCGAATTCGGGTAGCAGTGAACGTGGGAGTCAATCCAGCCGGCGCTGACGTAGCTGTTGCCGTGCAGATCGAGGGTGTTGCGGGAGGGCGCGCTAATCTCGCCCAGCGCCGCGATTTTCCCGTCCTGGATGGCGATATCAGTCAGGGTATCGTCGACGAGGCGCGCACGGCGCAGGAGTAAATCAAACATAGCTATCTCCTGATGAAAAGGGTGAATCTGTTGCCGGATGGCGGCGTACCGCCTTATCCGGCCTACCAATCGCGCTGACGTGTAGGCCCGATAAGCGCAGCGCCATCGGGCGATTAGCTAATCGCCACCGGGAAGATGGAGCCGAGGATCATCGCGCCGAGGATGGCGCCGCCGGTGATCGGTTTCTGCCAGATGTAGAACAGCAGTGCGCCAACCAGCGAGCCAATCCCGATAGGAATCGAGGCGGTCATCGCGCTGAGGATAATCAAGGGACCGAGGAAGCGGCCGGAGGCATTACCGGCCCCCATCATCACGTCGGCGCCGTAAGTGGAATCGCTCTGGTTAATGGTGAACTTACGCGCCAGAATGATGATGTAACCCACTGCCAGACCAAGGACCAGGCCGGTGACCAGCGAGGCGGCGAAGTTCGCCACCGGGAAGACAAAGCCCGCGCCGAGCAGCAGCGCCGGTACGCCAAGACCGATACCGGTCTGTATCGCTCCGCCGATATCGAGGATCCCCACCAGCGACCCTTCGATGATGCGGGCGAACAGGAAGCTGGCGCCAAACGCCGCCACCGCGCCGTAAACGCCGGTATCAATCCCCGACTTCAGCATGGCCACGAAGGCCACTTCGTTAAAGGCGCCGATGCCGTACAGGTAGTACATGTGCGTCCCGGCGAAGACGCCGGAGGAGAGCAGGCCAACAAAGATCGGGAACGACCAGTCGGCATACCAAAAACCTTTATTCTGTTCCATTATCAGGCTCCCGTTACTTGCCGCTGAGTGAGTTGTGGATCATGTCCAGCCAGTTCGGCACGGTCAGATGGAAGGATTCGATCATCTTCATGTCGAAGCCGCGGAAGAAGCCGCTGAGGACAAACAGCGCGACGATGGCCACCATCATCACTTTAGTCACCCGGTTCCAGCCGCTCTCTTCGACGCCTTTACCGATCAGGATCCCCAGCACCAGACCCGGTACGGCGTTACCCATAATCAGCTGCGCGGCGCCGCCGAAAATCGTCGCCCAGAAGCCTGATTTCTTACCGGCATCGATAGCCGCCAGCCAGAAGATCACCGGCATCACGGTGTTCACCAGCAGGTTTGCCGCCGGCACCAGGACCTTAACCGCGGTCACCTGCAGCGCTTCCGGTACGGACGAGGCGGTGAGGTTGAGGAAGGCGACGACAATCATGCCGATGATGCCGCAGGAGATGGCCATTTTTTTCGGATCGTGCAGCGTTTCGCCGACGTTACGATTTTTCAGCATTAGCGCCGCCGCGCCCCAGTTGGGGATAATGCGGTGGTCAACATCCTGGGTGAAGGAGCCTGCTGCCACGGAAGAGGCCCAGGCGTTAAAGAAGAAACCGAGGCCAAAGGAGAAGTGGGAAGCCGGATCGCCTTCGCAGGAATTCAGCTCGCCCAGGGTTCGAAACGCCCCCATCCCCTGGGTGGTAGGGGCGTGAAACATGCGTGCCGCTCCGGCGCCCACGCCGACGCCGACCAGGCCGCCGATGATGAGCGATTTTATTAAAATTATCAGGAACATAGTCAGACCCTTTGCTAACAATCAGGTTTGCGTGACGAAATCCACTTTATCGAGATCGATGGCGGTCACGTTGACGGTGACGTCCAGCTCCACGCTGTAGGTCCGTCGTTCACGGCGCAAAAAGAAGAACAGGAAGGCCTCTTTTCGTACCGCTTCGCGCGCATGAACAACCGTCACGTCCTGTGGCTCAATACGCAGCAGAATGTGCGATGAGGTTTTCATCACCGCAGCCTGCACATGGTTCAGGGCATCGGCGAAGGCCCGTGATTTGCTTTCGCCTTTGCCGGCAACCCTCACCGTGGTGGTGAATTGCTCTTTCATACTTATGCGCCGTATTTCTTTTTCCAGGCTTCTACCAGGCGCTCGCCCAGCTCTTCTTTATCCATAAAGCCGAAGCCCAGCACGTTGCACCCTTCGTTGATGGCAGTGACGCCCTCTTCCACCGAACGCATGCCATATTTCGCTTTGTAGCCGTATTTGGTCTGGGCGGTGATGGCCCCGGCGCCGCCGCTGCCGCAGAAGGAGATGCCGAAGGTAGCGTTTTCCGCTTTCATCATGTCGCCAAGCTTCATATCGGCAGCAACGCCAGGGACGACCACAGCACGTGCGCCCGCTTTCTCAGCGCCTGCAGCGACTTTTTGGCCTTTACCCAGACGGTCGCCAATGACTACGGTGATTTGTTCCATGTTTTGCTCCTTACAGGTTTTCTTTTGCGACTTCGAAATGGACGGACAGCAGCCAGGCCTCTTCATCGGGCAGGTTGCCGAACTGCGCGACCACTTCGCGGGCCAGCGTCATTGAATCTGGTGAAATCTCTTCGAACAGGCTGGCATCCACTTCCGGCAGCGGTTCACCACTGATTGACCGGTGGGCCATGGCCCGCACGTGGGAAGTCAGCATTTGCTCCTGAACGTCGTTAGGGACGATGCCGTGACGGTTTAACAAGGCGTAAACCTGCTGCAGCATCTTGTCAGCCAGCCGTTCAGTCTGCGCTGCCTGCTCCCCTTCGTCGTGTATTACCGCTCCGTTATTCACTTCTGATACCCCGCTGATGTCTCTGGAAATCAAGGTAGCGCCGGGGGATGGGAGTTTGTAGCGAGTTGTTTTCCACTTCGAAGTGGAAAGGGAGACGGCAGGCGTGATCGACCCCACATATTCACAGGGAAAAGGCAAAAACGACGGCTATGGCGTGAGATGTATCACAACAATGAGCGTGGACAAGGCGCCCGCGGCAGCGGAAAGGCCGGAAAAAGAGAGTGGAAAAATGTGATATCGGTAGGCTTTCAGGCGGGAGGCATCGGCTGATGCCTCCCGAAAAGAACGGTTAGCGGTACTTCTTATGGTAGGTGTTGCGGGTGGTTTTAAACTCCTCCGCGGCGGCCTGCGCCTCTTTCACCTTGCCTTCGTTCGCCAGCTTCAGCGCACCGTCGATCTGGCCGATCAGAATATCCAGACCATGACGGTAATCTTTCATCTCAGCGCTGTCGGCCGCTTTGCCTTCCAGCTTCGGCGGGGTCTCTTTCTGGGCATCGACCGCGGCGGTACGCATCTTATTCAGCGCCGCTTTCAGCTCGCCGGCGTCGGAGGTCTTCTGTACCACTTGCAGGTTTTCTGCCAGAGTGTCCATGTCTTCGCCCAGGTCGGCGAAGGCCGACGCTGAACCGAGCGCAAAAGCAGAGACAGCCAGCATCGCTAACAGTTTTTTACGCATTGCTCACTTCCTTTTTATTATTTAAGCAAACAGGTGTTATTGCCCGGCGATTTTCATCTCCGGCAGCAGCACAGAACCGCACTGAATGTTGCTGCGCGTTTCAATATCATCGCCAATGGTCACGATATTACGCCACATTTCTTTCAGATTTCCTGCAATGGTGATCTCACTGACAGGATATTGAATTTCGCCGTTTTCTACCCAGAAGCCGGATGCGCCGCGTGAGTAGTCGCCGGTGACGCCACTGACACCCTGCCCCATCAGTTCGGTAACCACAAGACCGGTGCCCATCTCTTTAAGCATCTTTGCAAAACTCAGGCCGCGGCCGTTAATGCGCCAGTTGTGGATGCCCCCGGCGTGGCCGGTGCTTTTCATCCCCAGCTTACGCGCCGAGTAGTTGGTCAGCAGCCACTGGGTCAGCACGCCGTCTTTGATGATGTCACGACGCTCAGTGCGCACGCCTTCGCTGTCGAACGGCGTGGAGGCCAGCCCTTTCAGCAGGTGCGGATGTTCTTCGATGGTCAGCCACTCAGGCAAAATTTGTTTGCCCAGCGAATCGAGCAGGAAGGTGGATTTGCGGTATACCGAACCACCGGCAATCGCTCCGACCAGGTGGCCAAACAGCCCGGTCGCCACTTCGTTGGCGAAAATGACCGGCGCCTTCATGGTCGATAGCTTACGCGGCGCCAGACGCGACAGGGTGCGGCGAGCGCACTCTTCCCCGACCCATTCCGGGGACTGCAGATCCTCGATCGCCCGGCCAATGGTGTAGGCGTAGTCGCGCTCCATATCGCCATCATCTTCCGCGATGACGCAGCTGGAGAGCGAATGGCGAGTCGAGCAGTAACTTTGCAGCATGCCGTGACTGTTACCGAACACTTTGATGCCGTAGTGACTGTTAAAGCTGCCGCCTTCGGTGTTGGTGATGCGTTTATCGGCCTTCAGCGCCGCTTGCTCCGCGCGGGCGGCCAGTTCGATGGCTTCGTCCGGGGAGACCTCCGCCGGGTGGAACAGGTCCAGATCCGGGGCGTCAAAGGCCAGCAGCTCTTTATCGGCCACACCGGCAAACGGATCCGGGGAGGTGTAGCGCGCAATATCCAGCGCCGCCTGTACGGTGCGGGCGATGGCGTCCGGGCTAAGATCGGTGGAAGAGGCGCTGCCCTTGCGGTTCTGATGGTAAACCGTAATGCCTAACGCCCCATCGCTATTGAATTCTACATTCTCCACTTCGCCATAGCGGGTGCTGACGCCGATGCCCGTCGTTTTGCTGACGGAGACTTCCGCACCGTCAGATTTACCTGCCGCCAGTTCCAGTGCCGTGGTAACGGCTTCTTCCAGCGTCTTACGCTGCTGTGCAACTTGAGAGATGACTTTCATTGCTAATGCCATAATGTAAGAAGGAGTTAACTGAAGTCTAACAGAGAACCGTTTTTCAGTGCGCGCCTTAACTGGTAACATTAGCCTCTTTTTTTAAGGAGCCTGAGATGACAAAGCAGCCCGAAGACTGGCTCGACGACGTGCCCGGTGATGATGTTGAAGATGAAGATGATGAAATCATCTGGGTCAGTAAGAGTGAAATTAAGCGCGACGCGGAAGAACTGAAGCGTCTTGGCGCGGAACTCGTTGACCTGGGGAAAAACGCGCTGGATAAAATTCCGCTGGATACTGACCTGCGCGACGCCATCGAACTCGCCCAGCGAATCAAAAAAGAGGGTCGCCGCCGCCAGCTGCAGCTTATCGGTAAGATGCTGCGCAACCGCGATGTCGATCCGATTCGTCAGGCGCTGGACAAGCTGAAAAACCGTCACAACCAGCAGGTTGCGCTGTTCCACAAGCTGGAGCAGATCCGCGACCGACTGATTGACGATGGGGATGACGCTGTAGCTGAAGTGCTGAACCTGTGGCCAGATGCTGACCGTCAGCAGCTGCGTTCGCTGATCCGCAATGCGAAGAAAGAGAAAGAAGGCAACAAGCCGCCGAAATCGGCGCGCCTGATCTTCCAGTATCTGCGTGAACTGGCGGAAAACGAAGGCTAAGTCCCGCTGTTTTTGCCCGCAATCGTCTCCCGGATGGCGGCGCGCTGCGCCTTATCCGGGCTACAGATCCCTGTATATCAACCGGTTAATCTGTTTCGTAGGCCCGCGCAAGCGCAGCGCCGCCGGGCAATCTGTACCAGACTCCGTTCCCGTCGTTGTGCCGGATGGCGGCTAACGCCTTATCCGGCCTACGGAGCCCTGTATATCAACCGGTTAATCTGTTTCGTACGTCCGCGCAAGCGCAGCGCCGCCGGGCAAGCTGTACCATGCTCCGTTCCCGTCATTGTGCCGGATGGCGGCTAACGCCTTATCCGGCCTACCTTCACCCCAGTTCTAAGGTTTGCGCCAGCAGGGATGTACCCTCCGTATCGCCTGGGGCCCCTCATCCGCACGACGATACGTTTGTTTTTTGCCTTGTTGCCAAGCTGAATCGTTAAAGCTAAAAACAATGTAGATCACATATCCTGGTGATAAATACGCATTACTTAGCAAAATAATACGACTTTCATCGCATTTAACATCATAAAAACGGCCACTTTCTCACCAGGTGAGGCGCTTCACATTTTAATCACCCCCATGCCGGTAGATTTCACACGTCAATGACACAATCGATTCAGCAAAAAGGGAATAAAAATGAAAAAGACATTGGTTCTGACGACGATCGCCCTGCTGGTTTCTGGCTCAGCCGCGGCAAAAACATGGGTGCTGACGAACGCTGAAGAGGGCATGGATAAAGGAAACTGGCAGATCAGCAGCGATCAGCTGAAGGTAAAAGACCATGCGTTCAGCATTGAGCAAAAAGTCCTGCACGGCGGTAAGCAGGAAGGCAGCAAAATCCTCACCATTCACAGTAAAGACGGCCTGACCATCACTCTCAGCCCAACCCGTGGCATGAACTTACTGCGTATTGAGGGTTTCGGCAGCCGGATGGGCTGGGATTCGCCGGTTAAAGAGGTCGTCAACCCGGCGTTTATCAACCTGGAAAGCCGCAATGGACTCGGCTGGCTGGAAGGATTCAACGAGATGATGGTCCGCTGCGGCTATGAATGGACCGGCCATCCGGTGACCGCGGACGGGCAGATTTATACCCTGCACGGCAAGGCGGGCAACACTCCGGCCTCGCGGGTAGAAGTCGAGGTGGCTGACAGCGCGCCGTATGAAATCCGCATCCGCGGGCTGGTGAAAGAGAGCACCTTCAAAAAAGCCGATCTGCAGACCCTGACCGAACTGCGCTACGTGCCGGGCAGCAACAGCTTCAGCCTGCATGATGTCTTAACCAACCATGCTGACTATCCGCATGATTATCAGATTATCTACCACAGCAACTTCGGCACCCCGATTCTGGAAGAAGGCGCGCGCTTCCTCGCCCCGATGTCCAGCATCAGCCCGTTCAATGATTACGCGAAGAGCGGGTTAAAAACCTGGCAGACCTATCAGGGACCGACCAAAGATTTTGACGAGATGGTATTTAATATTCAGCCGCTGGCCGATGAAAATCACCAGACCCTGGCCGCGGTGGTCAACAAAGCGGGCGATAAAGGGGCCTCCATTCAGTTTGATACCCGTCAGCTGCCGGTCCTGACGCTATGGAAAAACACCGACACCATCAAACAGGGCTACGTCACCGGTATCGAACCGGGCACCAGCTACGCCTATCCGGTCACCATTGAACGCGAACAAAAACGCGTGAAGCAGCTGCAGCCGGGCGCCAGCGCGCAGTTTGATCTGACCTACACCCTGCTGCACGACAGCGCTCAGGTGGCCGCCGTTGAGCAGAAAATCGCGCAGATTCAGGGCGACAATAAAGTCGCGGAGAACGAGACGCCGATCGCCAAAGAGTAAGGTTGTAACCAGTGAATTCCCGGAGCGGGGCGACGCCCCGTTCCGGACTACTCCCGCCCCATCACCTCGCGCCCGAGATCCCGGGCAAACTGCTGGTACTGTCGCTCATCGATCGGCTGCGGGTAGCTCAGCACCAGCAACTCATGATCCGCGATGCCCTGATGATAGCTCGGGTGATGATGCGCCCACGCATTGGCATGAAATCCCATCGACTGATAAAAGCGCAGCCGTTTATGAGCGATTGCCGTGGTTAGCGGATCGATTTCCAGAATGGTCAGCGGCGCGCGCGTCAGGATCTGCGCCAGCAGCTGTTTACCATAGCCGCGGGAGCGCAGCGTATCGTCGATCGCCAGATGTTCGATATAACCGTAGCCGGCAAACTGCCAGCAGCCGCTGAGGCCGATAAATACGCCCTCATCGAACCACGCTTCCAGCGCGTAGCGCGGGTGGCTCAGCGCCTGAAGTTTGGCGTCGCTTTCGCGCTGCTCGTGCCACGGAAAGGCGCGCGCGTAGAGCGCGTCCAGCGTGGCGAAATGGGGCGAGTCGGTAGAACGTAATCTTTCGCAGGTCAGCATGGCACAATCCCTGGTAGCGAAAACAAAACTGCCCTCACACGGAGGGCAGTGATCGGAGGCGTTCGCGCTTATTCTGCCGCGGCCGCTTTTTGCGCCAGCTTATCCAGCAGCTTCTGATGAATGCCACCGAAGCCGCCGTTGCTCATCACCAGGATATGGTCGCCCGGGTGGGCGGTTTTGACCACCATCTCCGCCAGGGTATCGACGTCGGCGCTCCAGTGGGCCGGCTGGACGCAGGCTTCCGCCACTTCCGCCACCTGCCACGGAATATGCTGCGGCTGCAGGAGGAACACTTCATCAGCGCGACCGAGAGACGGCGCCAGATCGTCTTTGCAGACGCCCATTTTCATGGTGTTAGAGCGCGGCTCCAGCACGGCGAGAATACGCGCGGTGCCGCCCACTTTGCCGCGTAGCGCCTGCAGCGTGGCGAGGATTGCCGTCGGATGATGGGCGAAATCGTCATA
Source organism: Klebsiella sp. PK18 (assembly GCF_057784655.1). Taxonomy (NCBI): domain Bacteria; kingdom Pseudomonadati; phylum Pseudomonadota; class Gammaproteobacteria; order Enterobacterales; family Enterobacteriaceae; genus Klebsiella; species Klebsiella sp. PK18. The sequence continues at coordinate 5,067,745 of NZ_CM173493.1, forward strand.
CACGGTGACGCCGTTGGCTTCGCCGCGCAGCTCCAGGCGACGGCGGGCGTTGATAAAGCTGCCCAGCGCGTTCGCGGCATCCGCCGGCAGCACGCCGACGTGACGCGCCGCGGCAATCGCCATCAGGCCGTTATGCATATTATGCTCGCCGACCAGCGCCCACTTCACTTCACCAACCTTTTCGCCGTCGAGCAGCACTTCCCACTGCGAGGCGTCGGCGTTCAGCTTCTTCGCCTGCCAGTGGCCCTGCTCGCCCACCAGCTCCTGCTCGCTCCAGCAGCCCATGGCCATCACCTGCTTCAGGTTGATGTCGTTCTCCGGCAGGATAATTTTGCCTTTGCCCGGCACGATACGCACCAGATGGTGGAACTGTTTCTGAATCGCCTTCAGGTCGTCAAAGATGTCCGCGTGGTCGAACTCAAGGTTGTTGAGGATCAGCGTCCGCGGGCAGTAGTGAACAAACTTGGAGCGCTTGTCGAAGAAGGCGCAGTCATATTCGTCGGCTTCAATCACAAAGAACGGGCTGTCGCCCAGGCGTGCGGAAACATCAAAGTTCCCCGGTACGCCACCGATCACGAAGCCCGGTTTATAGCCGCAGGCTTCGAGGATCCAGGTTGCCATCCCGGCAGTGGTGGTTTTGCCGTGGGTCCCGGCGACGGCCAGCACCCAGCGATCGCGCAGCACGAAGTCGTGCAGCCACTGCGGGCCGGACATATACGGAATATTGTTTTCCAGCACCGCTTCAACGCACGGGTTGCCGCGAGTCATGGCATTACCGATGATCACCAGATCCGGCCGGGGATCCAGCTGGCTGGGGTCATAACCCTGAATTAAATCAATCCCCTGGTTTTCCAGCAGGGTGCTCATCGGCGGATAGACGTTAGCATCCGACCCTGTTACCTCATGACCGAGGGAGCGCGCCAGCATGGCCAGGCCCCCCATAAACGTGCCACAGATTCCTAAAATATGAATGCGCATTCGTCATTTCCTTCTCTTATCCGGGGCACATTTTACCCATATCCCGGGCCCTGGCGAAATGCATTTCAGGCGAATCTGTATTTTGCTGGCGCGATTCACCAGTGCGCACTTTTTTGATTCTTTGTTAAGATTGTTGCGTTCGTTTTACTCAACATAAAAATGCAGGGAACGAGTTATGAAAACGTTAGGTGAGTTTATTGTTGAAAAGCAGCACGAGTTCTCCCACGCCACCGGTGAGCTGACTGCTTTGTTGTCAGCAATAAAGTTGGGCGCCAAGATCATCCACCGCGATATCAACAAGGCCGGTCTGGTCGATATCCTGGGTGCCAGCGGTGCTGAAAACGTTCAGGGCGAGGTTCAGCAAAAACTCGATCTGTTCGCTAATGAAAAATTAAAAGCCGCACTGCGAGCACGCGATATTGTTGCCGGGATCGCCTCCGAAGAAGAAGATGAAATTGTCGTCTTCGAAGGGTGTGAACACGCCAAATACGTGGTGCTGATGGACCCTCTGGATGGCTCCTCTAACATCGACGTTAACGTCTCTGTCGGAACGATCTTCTCTATCTACCGCCGCGTCACGCCTGTCGGCACGCCGGTGACAGAAGAAGACTTCCTGCAGCCGGGTAACAGGCAGGTGGCCGCGGGCTATGTGGTCTACGGCTCTTCGACGATGCTGGTATATACCACCGGTTGCGGCGTCCACGCCTTCACCTACGACCCGTCCCTCGGCGTCTTCTGTCTGTGTCAGGAGCGCATGCGCTTCCCGGAGAAGGGCAATACCTACTCCATCAACGAAGGCAACTACATCAAATTCCCGCAGGGCGTGAAGAAGTACATTAAATACTGCCAGGAAGAGGACAAAGAGACTCAGCGTCCTTATACCTCACGCTATATCGGCTCGCTGGTGGCGGACTTCCACCGTAACCTGCTGAAGGGCGGCATCTACCTGTATCCGAGCACCGCCAGCCACCCGGACGGCAAGCTGCGCCTGCTGTATGAATGCAACCCGATGGCCTTCCTCGCCGAACAGGCGGGCGGTAAGGCCAGCGACGGTAAAGAGCGTATTCTGGATATTATCCCGGAAAGCCTGCACCAGCGCCGCTCCTTCTTTGTCGGTAACAACCACATGGTTGAAGACGTCGAGAACTTCATTAAAGCATTCCCGGACGCCTGATCCCTGCCCTCCCTTCCCGCCTTGCGGGAAGGGAGTTCCCTGTCAGCGACTCCCCGCTCCGCTCACCCGCGTCACCGCCGCATTCTGCCGATTTTCCCACAGCACCGTCAGCCCACGCTGCAGCGCGATAAAGATAAACAGCAAAATACCGATCGCAATTTTCGTCCACCATGAGCTGAGGGTGCCATCGAAGTTGATGTAAGTCTGAATCAGCCCCTGGATCGCCACCCCGAACAGCGTTCCCAGCACGGTGCCAACACCGCCGCTGAGCAGCGTACCGCCGATCACCACCGAGGCAATCGCGTCCAGCTCCACGCCGACGCCCGCCAGCGCATAGCCCGCCTGGGTATAAATGGAAAAGACGATCCCGGCCAGCGTCGCCAGCCCGGTGGAAAGCATATAGATACGGATCGTGGCGCTGCGAGTCGAAATCCCCATTAAATTCGCCGACGTCGCGTTGCCGCCGATGGCATACACCTGGTTGCCAAAGCGGGTGCGATGGGCGACAAAAATACCGGCCACCACCACCAGCAGCATCAATAGCCCCATGGCGCTGAGACGACCGCCGCCGGGGATGGTCCATGCCAGCCCGGACAAGGTGTCGTAGACCGGATGGTTAATCGGAATCGACTCCTCCGACACCAGATAGCTGACGCCGCGCAGGAAGAACATGCCGGCAAGCGTGATGATAAAAGCCGGGATCTTCAGCGCGTCGATAAGCAGCCCCATAAACGCACCGAAGGCGCAGCCCATCACCAGCACCATTGGAAACGCCACCAGCGGCGATATTCCCCAAAAGCCAATCGCTTTGGCGAGGAAGACGCCGGTAAAAGCGATCACCGACCCCACCGACAGATCGATCCCACCGGAGAGGATCACAAAGGTCATGCCCACGGCGATGATCCCGAGGAAGGCATTATCCGTCAGGATATTGCAGATCACCCGCGTTGAGGCAAAGCCGGGGAACTGCGTCAGGCAGTAAAGGTAGCCCAGCACAAACACCGCCAGGGTGATCATCAACGGTAAATTACGTTTTATCATGGCCGCGTACCCCTTTCAGTAAACCGATAAAGCGCGGCGACTGGACAATCAGTACGCACAGCACCACCACCGCTTTCACCACCTGGTTGAGCTCCGGCGGAAAGCCAGAAAGCAAAATGCCGGTATTCATGCCCTGGATAATCAGCGCCCCCACCACCGATAGCAGCAGGTTGAAGCGCCCGCCCATCAGGGAGGCGCCGCCGATGACCACCGCCAGAATGGCGTCCAGTTCGAGCCACAACCCGGCGTTATTCGCATCCGCGCCGCGTATGTCCGCCGCCACGATAATCCCGGCAATCGCTGCGCAGACGCCGCTCAGGACATAGGCCAGCATCACCACGATACGAGTATTCACGCCGGCGTTTTTCGCCGCGCGGATGTTGATCCCCACCGCTTCGATAAACATGCCCAGCGCCGTTTTACGGGTAAACAGCCAGAACAACAGCAGGGTGGCGGCAGCGATGATCACCGGCGTTGGAAACAGCAGAAACGATCCGCTGCCGAGCCACGCCAGGGCCGGGGAATCAAAGGTGACGATCTGCCCGGCGGTGATCAACTGCGCGACCCCGCGCCCGGCCACCATCAGGATCAACGTCGCCACAAAAGGCTGGATCTTAAGGACGGCGACGAGGATGCCGTTCCACAGCCCGGCCAGCGCACCGGCCCCCAGCGAGGCCAGCACCACCACCGCCAGGCTGTGCCCGGCGACGGTCATCGAGGCGGCCGTCGCGCCGGCAATCGCCATCACCGCCCCCACTGACAGGTCGATGCCGCCGGTGGCGATCACCAGCGTCATGCCGATGGCCAGCAGCGCCACCGGCGCGGCGCGGTTAAGAATATCGATCGGGCTGCCAAACAGGCGGCCATCCTGGAGCACCACCTGATAAAAATGGGGCGCCACCAGGCTGTCGACCAGCAACACCAGCAGCAGGGCAATAATCTGCGGGGTACCCTTCGGCCAGCTGAAGCGTCGCTTCTCCTGGCCGGTTTGCGAAAGAGATCGAGGCATCATGAGTTACTCCTTATGCCGCAATAGCGTTCATGATCGCCGGTACAGAGAGCTCGGCGAGCGGGATCTCCGCCACCTGTCGGCGATCGCGCATGATAATGACCCGATCGGCGTAACCCACCAGCTCCTCCAGTTCAGAGGAGATAACCAGCAGCGCCAGACCATCGGCGCAGAGGGTTTCAATCAGGCGAATAATTTCCGCATGGGCGCCGACGTCGATGCCGCGGGTCGGCTCATCGAGGATCAGGAACTGCGGTTTGGTCAGCAACCAGCGGGAGAGCAGTACCTTCTGCTGGTTGCCGCCAGAGAGAAACTCGATCGGCTGCTCCGCGCTCGGGGTACGGATCCCCAGCTGGCGAATAAAGCGCTCGGCGATCTCGTTCTGTTCACGCCGGGGGATCGGCCGCAGCCAGCCGCGCTGCGCCTGCAGGGCGAGGACGATATTTTCCCGCACCGAAGCGGCGGCGATAATGCCGTCGGTTTTGCGATCTTCAGGACAGAAGCCGATCCCGAGGCAGGAAGCCTGATGCGGAGAGCGCAGGGTCTGCGGTTTGCCTTTGATCCACGCCTTCCCGCTGTCCGCCGTTTTAATACCGAAGATCACCTCGGCGGTTTCCGTGCGTCCGGAACCCAGCAGGCCGGCGAGGCCCACAATTTCGCCCGGACGGACCTGCAGGTCGAACGGGGCGATGGTGCCTTTTTTACCGTAGCCTTCAAACGCCGCCACCGGCTTATCGCTCAGCAGGGTACGGCCCGCCCGCTGCAGGGCATTGTGGTCCAGTTCGCGACCCAGCATCATTTTCACCAGCTCAATCTGCGGTAGCTCGCGAGTCTCGCGGCAGCCGACGAAACTGCCGTTGCGCAGCACGGTGATGCGATCGCTGACCGCATAGACCTGATCGAGAAAATGGGTGACGAAGATCAGACTGACGCCGCTATCCCTGAGCTGGCGCATCAGGGTGAACAGCATCTCCACCTCCTGGGTATCGAGGCTGGCGGTGGGCTCGTCGAGGATCAGCACTTTGGCCGACAGGTCGATGGCCCGACAGATAGCGACGATCTGCTGCATCGCCACCGAAAAGCGGTTCAGCGGTTCGCGCACGTCGAGAGAAAAGCCGTAGGAGGCCATCAGCGCCGTCGCCCGCGCCTCCATCTCTTTGCGTCGCAGCAGGCCAAACCGCCGCGGCTCACGGCCGATGAACAGGTTATCCGCCACCGACATATTGGGTAGCAGGTTCACTTCCTGGTAGACGGTACCAATCCCCAGCTGCTGGGCATGGGCGGTATTTTTGGGCGAAATAGCCTGGCCTTCCAGCCAGATGGTGCCGCGATCGGCATGGTAAACGCCGGTAAGCGCTTTGATCAGCGTCGATTTTCCGGCGCCGTTTTCGCCCAACAGGGCCATGATTTCGCCGCGCCGCAGGCTAAAGTTGACGTTATCCAGCGCCTTAACGCCGGGGAAGAATTTACTGAGTCCTTCGGTGCGAAGGATCTCCTGGTGTGCCTCGGCGCTCATAATCGATGTCACCTTCAAATGATGTCAGGTTACCCCGGGTCGCGCTGGGCTTCCCGGGGTTACTGGAACGCTGCTTTTTACCCTCTCCCACTGGGGAGAGGGATGGAATGAGGGGCTCCCCACTCAGTAGCCCATATTTTTCTTCTTCTCTAACTCTTCTTTCGCCGTATCCGGCAGATACAGCGTCGATTTGGTAATGGTCAGCTTCTCAGGCAGGGTGCCGTCTTTTTTGTATTTCTCCAGCGCATCAAACGCCGGGCCGGCCATATTTGGCGTCAGTTCGACGCTGGCGTTGGCTTCACCAGCGATCATGGCTTTATAGATATCCGGCACGCCGTCGATGGAGCCCGTGAGGATATCTTTGCCCGGCTTCAGACCCGCCTCTTTAATGGCCTGGATGGCGCCGATTACCATGTCATCGTTATGGGCGAAGACCATGCAGATGTTTTTGCCGTTATTCTCAGCTTTGATAAAGCTCTCCATCACCTCTTTCCCTTTGCTGCGGGTGAAGTCGCCGGACTGAGAGCGGATAATTTTGATATTCGACGCTTTGGCAATCGCGTCGGCGAACCCTTTCTTACGATCGATGGCCACGCTGGCCCCAACGGTGCCCTGCAGTTCAACGACGTTGCACGGCTTACCGTCGACGGTTTTCACCAGCCAGTCGCCAATCAGCTGGCCTTCCAGCACGTTGTTGGCGGTCACGGTGGTCATGTAGAGATCTTTATCTTTAACATCAATGGAACGGTCGAGAAGGAAGACCGGGATCTTGGCCTCTTTCGCCTCTTTCAGCACCGGTTCCCAGCCGGTGGCCACCACCGGTGCAATGAAGATCGCGTCGACCCCTTGAGCGATAAAGGAACGCACTGCTTTGATCTGGTTTTCCTGTTTTTGCTGACCATCAGCGATCTTCAGGGTGATACCGCGCTTGGCGGCCTCCTCTTTCGCGACGCTGGTTTCCGCCGCACGCCAGCCGGATTCAGAACCGACCTGCGAAAAACCTACGGTTAGCGGGGCAGCTATCGCCATAGACGACATAGCTGCGGAAACTGCTGTGACAAGAAGTAAGCGCTTCCACATAAGGGTATCCTCGTAGGGTTATTGTTGGTTAAAGTCTCACCTGCGGACAAACTATAGACAATCGGTGATGTAACTGAATGCGTTACATCACACTTCAAAAAAGTAAATGAGATGTTAATGATGGCCTCGCTGCCCAGCGGAGAGCCGATAAGGCTTCGCAGGGAGCGCGGCTGTTGCGGTTTATGACGTTTTTTTAAGCAGTTTGATAAATCAATCACATGCAATGAAAACGGTTACATAAATTTATTCATGATGTGGCTATGTTTATGGATTTTCATGTCATTATTACGCGAAAAATTCGGAGCACTCCGCGGCGATATCGGGAAAAAGAAGCGAAGACTTTCGATGTGAGTTGGCTATAATACCGAGCACTTGTTTGCCATACATTTTAAAGGAAACAGACATGAGCTTACTCAACGTACCTGCGGGCAAAGATCTGCCGGAAGACATCTACGTCGTGATCGAAATCCCGGCGAACGCAGATCCTATCAAATATGAAGTCGACAAAGAGAGCGGTGCACTGTTCGTTGACCGTTTCATGTCCACAGCAATGTTCTATCCGTGCAACTACGGTTACATCAACCACACCCTGTCCCTGGACGGTGACCCGGTTGACGTGCTGGTCCCGACGCCGTACCCGCTGCAGCCGGGCTCCGTGATCCGCTGCCGTCCGGTTGGCGTTCTGAAGATGACCGACGAATCCGGTGAAGATGCGAAACTGGTTGCCGTACCGCACACCAAGCTGAGCAAAGAATACGATCACATCAACGATGTGAACGACCTGCCGGAACTGCTGAAAGCCCAGATCACTCATTTCTTTGAGCACTACAAAGATCTGGAAAAAGGCAAGTGGGTTAAAGTCGACGGTTGGGACAACGCGGAAGCGGCGAAAGCCGAAATCGTTGCCTCTTTCGAGCGCGCAAAGCAGAAGTAATTCTGTCTCAGGCAGGGTCATCCCCTGCCTGATTGCGGCACGGATAGCCGCGATAACACCATGGAGGGTGTCCCGTGAAAAGCGTTCGCTATTTCACTCTGAACTATACCGGTTTCACCACCGCCGCCTGTGAAAAACAGGGATATCTGCGCCTTATCGCCGGCGAGCATGTCTTTTATACCGATAAACGCTATTTTAACGACCCCGCGCTTTTTGACCGCCTGACGATCAATCAGCCTCTGCACCTTGGCGTCCGCCGTCTGGACAACGGCTGTTACTGGATCCACTGGCTCAGCGATGGCGAAACGCTCCTTGAACCCAGTCAACGGGTAACGCGCTGGGCCCGTCCGCTGCTGATTATCAGCCTGCTGACGCTCATCGTCGCTCTTATCCCGCTAGTGATGAGCACCTCAGAATGGGGAAGGTTCGGCTGCAGCATTATCGCGATCCTGGCCTTCATTGGACTGTTAACAGGGCTCTATGAGCGACTGTTCCACCCGGCGCTAAAACGGCACCCCGCCATGCGCGATCTGCTGGCGAAGATGGCAATGGCCCGCCGCCGCGACTTTTCCTTTTGCCAGCGGCTACCTGCAACGGCGCGGGCCGTCCGCCAGTCGGCAATGCCTTTTACGCAAGCCCTGCCGGAACGCTATGCCGTCCGGACGGGAAAAATTAGCAATATCATTTTTAAGAAGTGGTTCGCGGGGAACCCAACGCGGGAATACCATGGCGTTGGGATACAATGCGACACGGCGCCGCTGGCCTTCTGGTGGCAGGCAGGCTGCGCCAATTTCGCGCTGCATCCCGTTCTCTATCGTCGTCAGCCACCGTTTATCGCCATTGGCGATCGCCTCGTCGCCGTGTACGAGCGCGACAGCCGTGCGATCCACGCGCTATACAATGCCAGCGACGGCGCGGCTTATATAAAAAACCATCCACTCTATCCAGGTCGCCGACAACTGGCGCTGCTCTATTACCTGTTTTACGGCCTCGCGCTGGTGATGTATCTGCTATTTCTCGCTGTTGAACTCATCAGTGCCCTTCAGTCAGGCCGGAGCGTCTGGTGGCAGGTTCAGGATTCACTGGACATGCTGTCCCTATTATTACTCAGTTTCGGCGGGATCCTGGCGGTACTGGAGCTGATTGGCCCAACGGCCTGGTTATTATCACACCGAGTGGCTGACTGGCTGAAGATGCGCTCGGCGATGCGGCGCTACCTGCAGGGAGTGGCCCGCCATACCGCGCTCGAGGAGATCATATAATGTTCAGCACCCCCACACGACGATTATTATTTCTCGCGCTGACGACGCTGGCTTCCGCGATGTGGCTGGCGAAGGATCGTCTGCCACTCTGGTAAGGCATGGAGCAGAAAAAACAACGCCACCCGAAGGTGGCGCTGTCGTGGTTAGTACTGGTCGCGATCCAACCAGTTGCCGTTCGCTATCAACGTACATCCCTCAACGGAACGTTGATACACATACATCCATGCGCTGCCGTAAGGCGTCTGAATGAGGTGGCGCGCATACTCGCCCCCCTTCGTGCGTAGCGCATCCAGTTCGGCCAGCGTCGATGCATCAATACGATAAACTTCACCATGTACTGTGCCTTCGCCGGGCACCGCGCCTGGATAGTGGCCCAGGCTGTACAGCTGATAATCGTTGACACTATGAGCGCCCAGCCACTGGGCGTTGGTCATCCAGTGGCTGTTGCCTTGTTTGCGTCGTAAACTGCCGTAAACAAATATTCGCATTGCTAAAACTCAAACTGATAGAGCAAATCGAGCGCCTGGTCAATGCCAGACACCGCTTCCACATATAGCCTAGGCATCAGGCGATAACGTAAAGTCAGCGTCGCCAGGGAGTCGAAAATACCGACCCCATATTTTACCTGCAGACCCGGCAGTACATAGCCGCTGACCACCACCTGGGAAGAGTCGCCTACCCCTTCGGTGTCCAACGCCAAATTGCTTACGCCAAACGTCTCGCCGATTTTACCCACAACCTGACCACTTTGTGCAACCCCCATTCCAATAAGCATTGAGGTCATCGCGGCGCTATCGCTCTGTCCGCTGCTCAAACCCTGGCCGCGCAGCAGATAAGATAGCGCTTCCTGCTGGGACATCACCGGGTCAGAGAAGATCTCCGCTTTCGGCTGATCGGCGGAGCCGGTGACGCGAACGCCGGCGATCACATCGTCTTCGGTAGCATCCGGGTTACGAATCGCTTCGATATTCAGCAGCGGCTGATCCGGCGGACCGGAGAACAGCAGCTCCCCTTTGCGAACAATCAGATCCTGACCATAGGCGTGGAAGCGGCCGTCCGGAATATTGATCTGCCCGTTGAGGCCCAAGCCTTGCTTGTCCTGCGCCACTTTCAAATCACCGGTCAGACGCGCTTTCAGACCAAAGGCTTCCAGACGCACGTTGTTGCCGACGTGAATCGTCAGGTTGCTGTTGATCGGGATACCGGCGCTCTGCTGATTAATCGGCTTGAGGTTTTTATCCAGCATCACTTCATCAGAGGAGACGCCAACCGCGCTCTCTGGCACCTCGTTGACCACGATCCGCGCCCAGGGCACATCCACCTTGCCATCAAGGCTGAACAGGCTCGGCGTGGCGGTAAACACCACGTCCGGCGACACATCGAGACGCACCATCGGCGGCACGGTGATCCGCACCCGGCTGCCCTTCGCCGCAATCTGCGCCCGCCAGTTATCGATCTGCGTCCAGTCGGCGTTACCGCTGAGAGCGATTTGCCCCTGGCGGGTGTTCACCGTCCCCTGCAGGGTGGAGCGCGTGCCGTTGAAGTTCATCGCCAGCTGGCTCGGCTGCATATCAAACGGCATGAAGTTGCCATCGATATCCACCCCGCTCAGCTGCATCTGGCCGAACAGCTGCGGGCTTTTTACGTTGCCGCCCAGACGCAGACGGGCGTTGAGCCTCCCCTCGGCTTTTTCGCCGCGAGCGAAAATCGGGTTGATCATCGCCAGCGAGAAGTTGCTGATATTGACGTTGCCGCCGAGATTACGCCGCCCCTGCGGGTCGGTGACCTGCACCTGCCCATCCAGTTGGCCATTGTTGGTCAGGCGGATAAGCCAGCCCAGCTCGGCGCGATTGTTATGCAGGTCGGCGCTGAGGTTCAGCGTATCGAATGCCACCGGCAGCGGCGCGTCGTTGACCACCTGGGTCACCTTGACGTTGCGCCCGCTGAGGGTCACTTTGCCCTGCGGCAGCCCCTCTTTGGTGGTGTCCCAGCTCACATCGGCATTACCGGTAAACACGCCGCTGGCCTGGGTCGCCTCCGGCATAAACGGCTTAAGCATCGCCAGATCGAAGCGGTTGAGGTTCACTCGCGCCCGCCCGCTGGCGCCCGCGTCGATGGTCTGCGGGACGCAAAGCTCGGCGTTCGGGTTGGTCCAGCAGTGTGGCCCAATGCTGATTTTCTGCTCCTGGTTGCGGTAGTCCAGCGCAATGCTGCGCGTCAGCGCTACCGGCCCTACCGGCGTCTGGAAGCGGGTATCGCTCAGCGAGCCTCTCCAGCGTTCGGCCTGACGATCGAAGCTGCCTGCCAGCGTCAGCTGGCCGGAAACCGGATCGCCCTGCACGCGCAGCCGCAGCTCATGCTGCTTCTCAGTACCTTTGGCATTGAGCTGCACCAAACTGATATTGACCCCCGGCTGGCTAATGCGATCGACCCGCACATCCAGATTACCGCCAATCTGATCGGTGGATTTCACGTCCCCTTTGACGTTGACCTGGGCGATCGTCAGTTCCTGCCAGCGCAGCGCCCGGGCGGTGATGTCGGCCAGAAGCTGCGGCGCATCGACAGTGCCGCGCACTTTCACCAGCCCGTTCGCCGTTCCGCCAAGCCCCGGCAATGCATTATCCAGATGCGGGGCATCGATAGTGGCGTCGAGGTTAAGATCCTTCACCCCAAGCTCACCTTTGATATCGGCGCTGTTCGGGCCTAACGCCAGGTGCAGGCCCGGGATTTTCCACTGCAGATAGCTGTTACCCTGCAGCGAGCCCGAAACATCCACTTTGTTCTGCTTCACGTTGCCGGTAATTTTCAGCTCCGGCACCGACATCTGCCAGCTGCCGCCGTACAGGCTGCCCTGGGTCTTGATCATGCCGTTGAGCTTCGACGGCCAGTCCGGCACCTCTTTGGCGGTGTTGATCCCATCGAGGGTCAGCTCGCCGCGCCAGCTGATCGCCTGCTGCCAGTCGAGCAGCGCCTTCAGCTCGGTTTTCCCTTCCAGGGCGTTGACCGTCAGCTTGTCGAGATTAATCTGCCGCTCATTGCCTTTGGCGTTGAGGGTGATTTTCGCCGGCGGCAGCGACTGACCTTTCACCGCCGTGGAGAAGGCCAGCGCGTAGTCGGTCATTTTGCCGCTAAACTTCAGCTGGACGTCGTCGGCCTGGAACTGCTTCTCGCCGCTGAATGGCCAGGCGAGCTGCTTACTCTTCAGCTCCATATTGAGCGGCAGCCCGGCCTCCGCCAGCTGCGCATCCGCGCGCAGCGTGGCCGCGACCGGCCCGCTTAAGTCCACCCCGACCTTAAGCGTTTTACGCACTTCGCCGCCCACCTTCAGCTGCACCTTCTCCCCTTTCATCGGGTCAACGTTCAGCGTTCCGGCGAGGGTAATGTCCACCGGCCAGTTATCCTGCAATTGCGCGTGGCCCGAGGCGCTGACCTTGCCCTGATCGGAGTCGATATCGAGGGCGTCGAGCTTCATCTGACCGTCGATACTGCTGACTTTCAGCAGCAGGTTATACACGGTGATGTCGGTATCGCCGGTCAGGCGTAGTTGTTCTCCGCGGAACGCCTGAATATTGAGGTTCAGCGGCAGATGGACATCGGTCATTGCCGGCAGCACCGGCTGCGAGAAGAGGTCGGTCATCGTCTCGCCGAGCGGTTTTTCCTGCGGCTTCGGGTTGTCGATTTTCGGCTCGACCACCTGCTCCTGCGCCACTTTCGCCACCTTCGGCAGGGCGATTAGCAGCCCCTGCAGCGAGGTCGGCGTCAGGGTCAGGTTTTTCTCCTGCCAGTTCAGGCCGGTGGAAAAATCGCGCACGGACACTGCGGTATCGTCGATTTTGACGTTGACGTTATGCAGTGCGACGCGGCTGAGGGTGATCGGATAAGGGGTGGAGAGATTCAGCGGCCCGCTGTCTTCTTCCTCGACCGGCGCGGCGGGCGGCATCTTCTTCGTATCGACGGCGACGTAAATATCGCGCAGCGCGATGTCGTTTACGCACAGGCTGCTGTCCCACAGGCAGCGCAACCTGACGCTGAGGTGAAACTGACCGGCGGTGACCGCCACCCCGGGCTGCTCGTAGCGGACATTATCGAGGGTTAAATCACGCCAGCCACCGGTGACTTTGCCGATATCCAGCCCCGGTACCCAGCGATCCGCCGCTTTGAACACCAGATGCAAGCCGGTGGTCGTCCCCACCAGGAACCCGACGGTGCCCAGCAGGAGCACCAACACGATTAAGACGCCGAGGCTTATTTTCTTCCATAAACTCATAATTCAGGCCCCAGACCGATGTAAAACTGTAAACCATGCTCTTCTTTGTCGCCGATCGGCCGGGCGATATCCAGCTTGATCGGCCCCACCGGCGACTGCCAGCGCACGCCCACCCCGGCGCCGGTTTTGAAATCGCTCTCGCGAATATCGCTGACCGCTTCGCCGCTATCGACAAACACGGCGCCCCACCATTTACCACTGACGTTGTACTGATACTCCAGCGAGCCGGTCGCCAGCTTCGAGGCCCCGATCAGCTTGCCGTCATCGTCCTTCGGCGAGATAGATTTGTATTTATAGCCGCGAATACTGCGGTCGCCCCCGGCGAAAAAGCGCAGATCCGGCGGCACCTTGTCAAAGTTATCCGCTTCGATCCAGCCAAGGTTGCCGCGCACCACAAAGCGGTGGCGGTCATAGAGGGTACGGATCCAGACGTCCTGGGCCTGCATCACGATGAAGTTGATGTCCGAGCCCCACATGGTGTTGGAGTAGTCCACGGAGTAGCGCTGTGAATCGCCCCAGGTGGGCATCAGACCGCCGCGAGAGCGAGTGCGGTTCACCGAGACCCCAGGGTAAATCAGCATGGTGGTGTTGGTGACGTTCGCCTGGGTAAAGTGGTCCAGGCTCCAGCGCAGGTTGATCGCCCGCTGCCAGCCGCTCGACATCTCCCAGAAACGCGATACACCAAGCGTGGTGGAGTCGGCCTGGGTGTCATTAAGATCGGTGCGCTTAAAGCCGCCCTGCATCAGATAGTACTGCTCGAGCGGGCTCTTCAGCAGCGGGACTTTATAGGTAAAGTCGAACTGCTGCTCCGGAGCGGAGAGGCTGACGCTGGAGGTCAGGCTGTGGCCATACGAGTTCATCCACGGTTTTTTCCACGTGGCTTTCACGCGCGGCCCGACATCGGTTGAAAAACCAACCCCGGTTTCCACGGTGTTCTCTTTGCGTGGCGAAACAACGCCCTGCAGAGGCAGCACCTTGGTTTTCCGTGACTTAGCGAAATCAGGCGCCACCACGACTGAACTGAACCAGCCGGTCGCCGCCAGGCGGCGGTTTAGCTCGGCCAGATCCTGCGAGGTGTAGTAGTCGCCCTCTTTAAACGGCACGAGGTTTTGCAGGTATTCATCGCGAATTTGCGATCCGGAGAAGGTGACGTGACCAAAGCGATAGCGCTCGCCGCTGTCGTAATCGATATCCCAGAACGCCTGGTGGCGGTCAAGGGAGACCCCGAGCTGGCTTTTGTTGAACTCGCTGTCAAAGTAGCCTTTGCGCAGGGCGACGCGGGTCAACGAGCTCTTGAAACCGTCATAATCGCCATGGTTCAGCACCGTCCCGATGGCCGGACGCGTTTTTAGCAGCGCCAGATAGTCGCTATCGGTACGGGCGCCGCCGCGCAGAATCACCTCGGTTCCACCAATGCGCACCGGTTCACCCGGGGTCACTTTGGCGATCAGCACCTGACGCCCCCTTTTCGGCGGCGGACGTAAATCAAATTCAATCGTCGGCTCGTAATAACCCAGCGCTTTCAGACCTTCGCGAATGGCGTCATCGACGCGCGCGCGAAAGCGACGATCCGGCGTGACCTCATCACTCTGGATGGTGGATAGCTGGGCGCGAACGTTTCTCTCCAGCTCCCCGGATAATCCCTCAACCTGCAAACGCACATTCGCTGCGCTGGCGACCCCGCTGACCAGCAAAAGGCTGGTGATACATAACTGGCGGATTTTTAGCACATTTTCTCCTGAATCTCCCTGTTTCCCCCTACAGGAAACACTGGCGCCGCTCCACGGCTTAACAAAACCCTAACAACCAGGGTTGAAAAAGTGGCAATAACCCAAATAATTCTTATGTATTAATCTAGACGTATTACGCGTGTTTATTGTGTTAAAAGACACGCTTCGTTACAACCTTAACGACGATTTCTGTATTGAGAGGCCAACCGTGAGTCTATTTGATAAAACGCATCTTGTCGCCCAGGCGGATGCGCTGCCTGGACGCAATACCCCCATGCCAGTGGCGACGCTCCACGCAGTTAACGGCCACTCGATGACCAACGTCCCGGCGGGGATGGAAGTGGCGCTGTTCGCCATGGGCTGCTTCTGGGGAGTGGAGCGCCTGTTCTGGCAATTGCCGGGGGTTTACAGCACCGCCGCAGGCTATACCGGCGGCTATACGCCAAATCCGACCTATCGCGAAGTGTGCAGCGGCCAGACCGGTCACGCGGAAGCAGTGCGCGTGGTTTACGATCCGCAGGTGATTAGCTATGAGCAGTTATTACAGGTGTTCTGGGAAAATCACGATCCGGCGCAGGGCATGCGACAGGGCAACGACCACGGTACCCAGTACCGTTCGGCGATTTACCCGCTGACGCCGGAACAAACGGCAGCGGCAAAGGCCAGCCTCGCCCGCTTCCAGGCGGCGATGAACGACGCGCACGATACTCGTCACATCACTACCGAGATCGCTACCGCCAAACCCTTCTACTATGCCGAAGACGATCATCAGCAGTATCTGTATAAAAACCCGCACGGCTATTGCGGCATCGGCGGCATCGGCGTGTGCCTGCCGCCTCAGTAACAACCCGATTGCGCTATCGGGGAGTGGTGGTTAATCAGAAAAGACCGGGCCCGCAGGGAAGTGGGCCAGAAATGCCGTCACGGTTAACCATTCACGCAATGACGGAAACGTCATCTCTTTCTCTGCCAATGCCCGATCGAAAGCGATTAGCGAATCGATGCCTGCCGTTCCGAACACGCCCCCGGCCCATAGTATTCTTTGCGCCTGGTCCCGCGCCCAGCCACTCTCGCTACGCCAGGCAAGGATATGCAGCAGAGCCTGTAATAAAGAGGCGACGTGGGTGCGCTGCTCTTTCACCAGCCGGCGGTAAACAGGCAGAGCAACACTTCTTATAATGTCGATACTCTCCCATACCGCCTCGTCTTTCAGCAGCCTCCCGGCCTCTTCGCACAGACGATTATGGGTAATAACCTCTTTTTTCTCGATGGTCTTCCCGGCAGCAATCACCATCCCACCCAGCAAATAGAGCGACTCTGGCAATAATGGCAAAACAACCCGCCGTTCTCTGGCAAGCTGCTGTCCGGCATAAAGGCAGTTAACCACTGTTTTTTGGACGTTGTATGGCTCGCTGTGGCTATCGAGGAGGTGTAACTCAGGTACCAGGTGATTCACTAAATCCACCGCCCGGACAGAGTGAAGAATAATGCTGCTCTGTTCGGAGGTCTGTATTCTCTGCACATCCAGTAAAACAGTCTCTTCCATTTTATTTTCCCTCTGTTATACGTACTTGCACAACGCCCATGCCGGGACGCATCTGATTCCAGCCTTCGCTTAACCGCGCAGCATCTGTCATACCCCACCTCAAAACAGGGGTGAAAGAGAGGACATAAACTTAGGTAAGGTATTTATCAGCGCAACGAGAGTGAGCAACAAACAAAAGAGATAGCTGATCGCCATGCATATTTGTAATAACCGTGGCGCCTTGTATCCTTTATTAATATCCTTTCGCCACAGCAGCAGGCAAATAAACAAGCCGGCGACCGGCGTGGATACCGCCGTTGCCACATTCGCTAAGTAAATTAACTGCACCGGCGAACCGCCAAAGCTAAAGCAGATTAACCCCGCCACCACCAGCACTACCATGGATCCCCACTGGACCGCTTTACTCTCCAGCGCGGTAGATTTATTGAAGCCGGAATTGAGCAGCACAACCCCACGCTGAGTATTCCCCAGTAGAGATGAGAAACCCGCCCCCAATAGGGCGACACCCATAATGTATTTTGCCGCCCGTCCCATACTGGGCGTTAACAAATCGGCCAGCTGCGTCGGCGTATTGATTGATATCCCTTGCGGAAAAAGGACGATGGCCCCCACCAGAATAATCGCCCCGCTGATCAGCAGCACACCGATAATATGGGCGACGGTATCCGCCACCATCACGCCATTAAAGAGGTCATCTTTTTTCCATTTTTTCTCTTTGCCAAGGTAAGTGCCGTAGATCCCGGTCGTCAGGGAGGCATTGGTACTGATAAAGCCCAGGGCGGTGACTAAACTCCCCGCAGGAAACATCCAATGCGTTAACCCTTCGCCACTGGCTTTCCAGTCTGGTCCCCCCGTCCCTACCAGGGTAATATAAAAAGCGATAATCATTGCCACAATACAAATAGTGATCCCTTTTTCGACTTTGGAATAAACGCCTTTAGAGAAATAGCAATAGATCATCACCGCAATCATAATTAACGCACCGAGTTTCCAGTCAATGCCGAAAACCAGGTTCATGCCGGCCCCGGTACCCGAGATATTCCCCATGGTAAAAAAAAGACAGGCTAAAAAAGTAGCCACCCCCACAAACCCCGAGGCGACTTTACCGTAATAGTGACGTATCGCCTCGATTGACGGCATTCCGGTGAGCATCGAGATACGATAGGTCGTCAACATAAACGTGATCCCCATAAAGGCAATGGGGATCAGCAGCCATAACAAAGAGTAGCCATAGTCCGCCCCTAACATCGACGCGGTGGTGATAGCGCCGGGACCGACAACGACCCCGGTAAGAACAATACCCGGACCAATACGGCGAATTAATTGAGAGAAGGGAAGTTTTTCTATTTGTGCGGGTACAGTGGAAGATGTTTTTTCTAAATTATTCATGACAGCCTCATTATATTATCTTTACAGAATATTATATGGCCAACCTTATATATTGAATAAAACCGGATAGTCCCTGGTAAAACCAACCCGTATTCATGAAGAATACGGGTTTAACATACAAATAATGAATTAAATAACCGCTTTTTTAATACCTGCTTCACGGATAGCCGCTTTGATCTCTTCTTCCGCGCCGGGTTCCAGCGGTAACAACGGTGAACGAACGGTCGCGTGTTCCAGGATGCCACGTTCAACCAGAGCATGTTTCAGCGCGACCGTGCCTTCCATATGCGAGCCACGGTGATAAACGGCCTTGGTAACCGGCAGCAGACGATCGTGAACCGCTTTGGCCTTCACATAATCCTGCGCTTTTCCGGCCTCCAGCAGCTCTAACAGGAGTTCCGGCGCAATATTGCCATACCCCACCAGGAAACCATCAATATCAAAAGCGGTATGCAGCAAATATTCATCATGACAGCTGAGGATCTGTAAATCAGGGCGTTCGCGGCGAATCACCGGAATTTCCGTATCCCAGCGGCGCATATTCCGCACGCCATTTTTCATCGCAAAGACTCCCGGTTGCGCGGAGATATCCAGCATCGTTTCGAGGTTATAGGTGGCTTTCGTGACATCCGGATACTGAAACAGAATAAGCGGCAGGCCGCTCTCTTCGTATACCACGCGATAACGATCCTGCGGCGCCCCTTTTTGGTAGCCAAAACGCAGCCAGCCATGGGAGGGATACAGCAGACCTGCGGAGGCCCCGGCTTCCACGGCACGCTGTGCTTCCAGCGCCGCCACTTCCGTCCCTTCGCCGGTAATACCGGCGATAACCGGCACGCGGCCTTCGGTCGAGTCCACAAAACTACGGATAACATCGGCCTGCTCCTGCTGAGTCAGGAAGGTACCTTCCCCGGCATGTCCCAGCACCACCAGACCTTTCACGCCTTTCACGCTGCCAAGCCAGGAACCTAAGCGTTTGATCGCTTGATGATCGATGCGTCCATCGCGGGTAAAAGGGGTAACGGGGGCTGGAACAATACCACGCAAATCAAGTGCTTTCATGTTAACTCCTTACACATTTCAACAATAAAGATGATAAAATCCCCTTCTTGAAATCGATTGCAGGAACGATTGCAAGTGAATTGAAATGTCTTCCCTTTACTCCGCAAGATCAAGGGTACTCTGCGAATAAATGCAATTCGAATCACAAAAAAGAGCGGCTTAAATGTTTATCAATCTGCATTACGTGATCTATTTCCCACATTATTGCCTGTTACCGCTCACGCCAATTCAGTTGCGTGGGCGAAATAACTACGAATACAATCTCAGCTGAATTTAAACAGGGAATCGGTCATGGGAAATCAGTCATCTTCAGAGCAAAATGGAAGAACGATCACGATGCAGGATGTGGCACGCGCTGCAGGCGTGAGTGTTTCAACTGTTTCACGCGTGCTGGATGAACGTCTCCCCCCGTCCCGCAGCCCTTCCGCTGAAAAAATACGCGAAGCGGCGAAGCTGCTGGGTTATCGACGTGACTACGTGGCGTCAAGTCTGCGCCGGGGCGATACCGGCACGATAGGCGTTCTGGTGCCCAGATTGACTGATACCGTGACGGCGATGTTCTATGAAGCCGTCTCTCAGGCCGCTGCGCGCCATGGGTATTTCACGGTAGTGGCCACCTGTGGCAACGATCCAGAAACGGAAGAGCGCGCCACGCAATCTCTGTTAGACCGCCGGGTGGACGGCCTGATCCTTTCCACCTGCCGCCTGGGCGATCGCCTGCCCCAGCAGCTACGGGAAAAACAGATCAACCATGTTCTGGCGCTACGCACCGACGGCATTAGTCCATCGGCCATTGGTGATGACGAACTGGGGGGTTATCTGGCGACCCGCCATTTACTGGATTTAGGGCACCGGGAAATCGGCATCATTGCCGGGCCGAATTTTTCATCGAGCACCTTAAACCGGCAAAAGGGTTTCCTGCGGGCCATGCAGGAAGCGCAGGCCGAGGTGAATCCCCAGTGGTGGCGAGATTCCGATTTTACCATTGTGGCCGGTGAAAACGCCGGTTATGAAATACTGAATAGTCCTGCGCGCCCCAGCGCCATTTTCGCCGTCAATGATGACCTGGCGATCGGCGTGATGGCGGCGGCACATCGACTCGGACTGGAGATAGGCCGAGACGTTTCGCTGGTGGGTTATAACGACATTCCTTTGGTCAGCCGTCTGCCGATCCCCTTAACCTCGGTAAAAACGCCGCTTGATCAGCTTGCCAGCCATGCTGTCGAGTTACTGTTAAGCAACCATGTGGAAAATCCTCAGCGCTATTCTCTACCCACGCTGATCCCGCGCGCTTCCACGCGGCCTTATCGCTAAGCGGCGAAGGTTCCCGGCCCAAAGGGTGTGACAGGGCCGGGGCAGTATTTAATATTATGCCAGCTAATGTTATCAGATATTGATTCTTGCTCGTCAGGGGGAGGTTATAGCGTAAACGTCATGCCAATACGATACCGTGATTCTGAGATTTTATTTTGGCCGTCATGGTAGCCCTGTTTCCCGAGATAATCATATTCGATATAGGGACTAAACCAGTCATTCCATTTATAGCGTAGCGTTAGCGCATTTTCTGTCGCCGAAGACTTATCATTTTTATACTTATAGTCGTCATTGACGTGGCGATAGACCGTGCCTTGATATAAGGCGCTCCATTGTGCATTAAATTTATAGGCAACATATAAATCCAGACGATTGACGCTATCCCGATGCGACTCACCGGCACTATTGACCGTTTCATAAGTGTTGTAGTCATAGCGATAACGCAGCCCAAAGGTAAGGTCGGGCGTGGCTTTATAATTAACGCGCAGATAAGGCCGTAGCTGAGTGCCTTTGCTGCTCCAGTGATAGATGCCGCCAGGCTGCAAGGCCCATTTATCGGCGAATGGCCAGCTATAGTTAGCCTCTATTTCATTATAATCGACCGTGCTGTCGCCAAAGGAGTGGGAACCATCAGCTCTGTCGGTACCCTGGTTGCCCTGATGGTTATTTTTGTTGTTTTTGTTATCCATCTCCATACTCGCCCACCAGCCTGTTTCCCACCCCTGGCTGACCTTATAGCGGGACTCGTAAGAGTGGCTTCCCGCCCGATATCCTCCCCTGACATCAAAGGTCAGCGCGTGGCCGGCTGCAGGAATGCCAAGAACGCAACACATAATAAAAGCGGTTTTTGTACGCATATTTTATCCCTAAAATTAATCATCTCGAAATAAAACGGAAAAGAATATGACCGTATCTATATATTATCTAAACCAATGTGAAATCGTTTGCGGTATCGTTTTCAATTACAGATATATTTCTATTACTAAATACGAATGGTCAAGACGGTAAAAATACCGATGCTATTCTCATCACAAATTTTCATCCGCTATTATCATGGCAGATGAATTTCTGTGATCGACTCCGCTCCCTTTATTAGCGGATCATCGACTTCCCTTTCACCTGCAGATGAGTCGCTCTTGTTGCGGGAATTATCCTGCGACGCACCTGTCATCATAAGTACGCGTTTACGCTGACGCGTGGCGGAGAGATAACCGCGTAATTAACAATGATTAATCAATGCTCTGGCGATTTTGCTGACTGTTACGCTATACTACCTTCTGAAATTGCCAGCCCACGCCTGTGGGCGGGTGTTCAAGTAGCTTCCTTATAGTTCGATCAACTTCCCTTCCGAGGATCTGACCTCAACGGTCAGAAAAGATATGTTAAACAGTATTTTAGTAATACTCTGTCTGATAGCCGTCAGTGCCTTTTTTTCGATATCGGAAATCTCACTGGCCGCCTCACGTAAAATCAAACTGAAACTGCTGGCCGATGAAGGCAACGTCAACGCACAGCGCGTGCTGAAGATGCAGGAAAACCCGGGCACCTTCTTTACCGTCGTGCAAATCGGCCTCAATGCCGTCGCCATTCTTGGCGGTATCGTGGGCGACGCGGCCTTCTCCCCGGCATTTCATAGCCTGCTCAGCGGGTATATGTCGCCGGAGCTGTCCGAGCAGCTGAGCTTCATCATCTCTTTTACCCTGGTCACCAGCTTGTTCATCCTGTTTGCTGACCTGACTCCGAAACGCATCGGTATGATTGCGCCCGAAACCGTGGCTCTGCGCATCATCAACCCGATGCGCTTCTGCCTGTTAGTCTTCCGCCCGCTGGTGTGGTTGTTTAACGGCATGGCCAACATGATCTTCCGCATCTTCAAACTGCCGATGGTGCGTAAAGACGATATTACTTCCGACGATATCTATGCCGTCGTTGAAGCCGGCGCGCTGGCCGGGGTGCTGCGCAAGCAGGAGCACGAGCTGATTGAGAACGTGTTCGAGCTGGAGTCCCGTACCGTTCCTTCCTCCATGACCTCGCGCGAAAACGTCATTTGGTTTGATTTACACGAAGACGAGCAGAGCCTGAAAAATAAAGTGGCCGAACATCCACACTCGAAATTCCTCGTCTGTAATGAAGATATCGACCACATTATCGGTTACGTCGATTCAAAAGATCTGCTGAACCGCGTACTGGCCAACCAGAGCCTGGTCCTGACCGGCGGCGTGCAGATCCGCAACACGCTGATCGTGCCGGATACCCTGACCCTGTCAGAAGCGCTGGAAAGCTTCAAAACCGCCGGCGAAGATTTCGCGGTGATCATGAATGAATACGCGCTGGTCGTCGGGATCATCACCCTCAACGACGTCATGACCACCCTGATGGGCGACCTCGTCGGCCAGGGGCTGGAAGAGCAGATTGTCGCCCGTGATGAAAACTCGTGGCTGATCGATGGCGGTACGCCGATTGATGACGTGATGCGTGTGCTGGATATCGACGAGTTCCCGCAGTCCGGGAATTACGAGACCATCGGCGGCTTTATGATGTTTATGCTGCGTAAAATCCCCAAACGCACCGACGCGGTGAAGTTCTCCGGGTATAAGTTTGAGGTCGTGGATATCGATAACTACCGGATCGACCAGCTGCTGGTGACCCGTATCGATAACAAGCCAACGGTGCTGGTGCCCAAGCAGGCCGAAGCGGCGGAAAGCCAGAACGCCTGAGCCTGACCTTTTCTCTCTCAAGGGCGGATAACCATCCGCCCTTTTTTTATGTCCCGAATGTGAAGCGGCTCACGCCCCTCTGCCGATAGCAGATTACTCCTGCTCGATAGCGGAACGTTCATGACTCCTCGCCACGCAAAAAGGTAACGTTGCCCGCGTCTACACGATCATATTCCTGAATAAAGGAAGCGAGGGTTACCATGATAACGTCAAATAAAAATTACTTTATCAGCTGTCTGTTTTTCCTGTTCTTCTTTATAGGCTGGGGATGCTGCTACCCCTATTTATCACTGTGGTTAACGGAAACCATCGGCATCAATTATACGGACGTCGGCCTGGTCTATTCCTTTACCGCTATTGTCGCCGTCTGCGTTCAGCCGTTATTCGGCTTCATCTCCGATAAACTGGTATATCGTAAAAATCTGATGTGGATGCTGGCGATTATAATCACGTTATTCGCCCCTTATTGGATCTATGTCTTTGCTCCCCTGTTAAAAATAAATGTGTTCCTCGGCGCGCTGGCTGGCGGCCTTTATATTGGCATGGCCTACGGCGCAGGCTGCGGGGTTTGCGAAGCCTACATTGATAAAGTCAGCCGCGCCTCCAGTTTCGAATTTGGCCGGGCGCGGATGTTCGGCGGCATCGGCGCCGCGATCGGCACCTTTGCGGCAGGAAAACTCTACGGCATTGATCAGAATATGATTTTCTGGTTGGCCAGCGGCGCAGGCGTCTGCCTGCTGGTCATTGTCTGGAAAATGCAGATCAGCGCCCACCCGCAGCAGGGATTGCTGTCTGGCAAAGCCTCGCCGGTTACCCTCCGCGATGCCGTCTCGCTGTTAAAAATTAAAAAATTCTGGTTCTTCGCCCTCTATGTCATTGGCGTCGGGGCGGTCTATGAAACCTATGACCAGCAGTTCGCTATCTATTACAGCCATTTCTTTGAGAGTAAAGCCCGGGGTGCAGAAGTCTTCGGTTATTTAACCACGGGTCAGATTTTCCTTGATGCCATCGTGATGTTCTTTGCGCCATGGTTTGTGAATAAAATCGGCCCGAAAAATGCGCTGTTATACTGCGGGCTGATTATGAGCTTGCGCATTATCGGCTCCGCATGGGCTATTGGCCCGGTATCCATCAGCCTGATTAAACTCCTCCACGGCTTTGAAAGCTCGGTGCTCCTCGTCGCGGCGCTAAAATATATTACCGCTAACTTTAACCCTCTGCTGTCAGCGACTGTTTACTTAATTGGCTTCCAGTTTTCGAAAAGCTTTAGCTCTATTTTTCTCTCGACCGGTATCGGCCATATGTACCAGAGCATGGGCTTTACCAGCAGTTATATCGTACTCGGCGGTATCGCTCTGTGCTTCACGCTCATTTCTTTTATTACGCTGGATAAAGCGCGTGTCTTCGCTTCACAACCGGTGCCCGCGAATTAATGTCAGGAGGTAGTGTGTATGTCTCATTTATTTTATGGCGTGGCGTATTACGATGAATATATGCCGGAAGATCGGCTGGCTAAGGATATCGCCTTAATGCGCGAAACCGGCATTAACGTGGTGCGTATTGCCGAGTCCACCTGGAGTACGCTGGAGCCTGAAGAGGGCCAGTACAATTTCTACCATATCGACCGGGTGCTGGAGGCGATGCATGAGGCCGGCATTGCGGTCATCGTCGGGACGCCGACCTATGCGGTACCGGCCTGGCTGGCGGCGAAACATCCCGATATTCTGGTCACCACCGTCGCGGGGCAGCAAAAATATGGCCCGCGGCAGATCATGGATATCGTCAATCCGACCTTTCGCCGCTATGCCGAAAAAATTATCCGCACGCTGATGGCCCATGTGCAGCACCATCCGGCGATTATCGGCTGGCAACTGGATAACGAAACCAAGCATTACGACAATATTGGCCGCTATATGCAGGAGGGCTTCGTGCGCAGCCTGCAGGAGAAATATCCTGACCTCCGGCAGCTGAATCGCGATTTCGGCCTGGATTACTGGAGCAACCGCATTGACCGCTGGCAGGATTTTCCGCCGGTGGAAAACACCATCAACGCCAGCCTCGCCTGCGCCTTCTCTCGCTATCAGCGTCAGCAGGTCACCGAGTATCTGGCCTGGCAGGCGGCCATCGTTCGGGAATACGCCCAGCCGCACCAGTTCGTCACCCACAACTTCGATTTCGAATGGCGCGGTTACTCTTACGGCGTGCAGCCGCGGGTCGACCATTTTGCGGCGGCACAGGCGCTGGATATCGCCGGCGTCGATATCTATCACCCGAGCCAGGCGCACCTGACCGGGCGGGAAATCGCCTTTGGCGGCGCCATCACCCGCTCGCTTAAGCCGGGTCAGAACTACTTCGTACTGGAAACCCAGGCTCAGGGCTTCGCCCAGTGGACCCCCTTCCCGGGCCAGCTACGCCTGCAGGCATTCAGCCATATCGCCTCCGGCGCCGCCATGGTCTCCTACTGGCACTGGCATTCGATTCATAACGCCTTCGAAACCTACTGGAAGGGGCTGCTCAGCCACGACTTCTCGCGCAACCCAACCTGGCAGGAAGCCACCACCATCGGCGCCGATTTCGCCCGCCTGTCGCCGCAGCTGGCGGAGCTGAAGGCCGAAAATGACGTCGCGTTGCTAATAAGCAATGAGGCGATGGACGCCCTCAATCACTTCCGTCCCGGCGATGCCGAGGGCAACATTTATAACGATATCTTCCGCCGCTTCCACGATGCGCTGTATGACCACAATATCAGCCTCGACATCATCCACGATGTGAACGAGGAAACCTCGCGCTACCGGGTACTGATCGTTCCTGGTCTGTACGCCGCCGATGATGGCCTGCTAACACGGATTAACGACTATATCGCCCGGGGCGGCAGAGCGCTGATCGGCTTTAAATCAGGCTTTAGCGATGAAAATGTCAAGGTGCGCAACAGCGCGCAGCCGGGGATTTTGCGCCAGAGCTGCGGCGTCAGCTACAGCCAGTTCACCCTGCCGGAAGGGACGACGGTAAGCTCATGCAGCGCAGAGATTGATTGCCGCAATGATAATCAGGCTGAGCTGTGGATGGAATTGCTGACGCCCGATGGCGGAACCCGCACACTGCTGCGCTATCAGCATCCGGCATGGGGCGAATACGCCGCCGCAACGGCGGCGGATTACGGTCAGGGACGCGCCCTGTACGTTGGCTTCCTGCCGCACAAGCGCCTGATTAGCCAGCTGTTTGATGTCCTGACGGCGGATCTCACGCTGAACTCGCGAACTTCCGCCTATCGCTATCCGTTAGTGGTTAAAAAGATGCGTAACCGAGCCGGAAATACTATCCACTTCCTGTTCAATTACTCCGGCGAGGCGCTGGATGTTGTCAGCGAGACCGCGGGTACCGCGCTGCTGAGCGGGGAGGCTGTAGACGTCGGCCAGCCGTTGCGCCTCAGGGCCTGGGAATTTACTATCATCGAAAGCTAACGACGCGGCGGCGCTCAGGTGGGAGAGAGAATGGAACTGGATATCAATGAGCTACTCAATTTCTCGCCATTGATGAAAACCTTTACCTTCAATGCCTGGGTCGTCGCAGGCTTCACGCCGATTACCCGCGGCTCCACGCTGGACTACTACATTAATCGCCCGCAGGGGATGAAAGGTTACATCATTAATCTGACCCTGCGCGGCCAGGCGCGGGCGAAAGCGGGCGATGGCTTCCTGCTGTGCCGGGAAAACGATCTGTTGCTGTTTCCTCCCGGCGTGCCCCATCATTACGGCAGGGACGAACACAGCGAGTACTGGGACCATCTGTGGATCTACTTTATCCCCCGCCCCTACTGGATAGACTGGCTAAAGTGGGACCAAACCACCCACGGTATCGGCAAAACAACCATTAACGATCCCGACCAGCTCCAGCAGCTGCGCGATCTTTTCTACGAAGTAATACGCCACCACTCTGCGTCCGTACCGCTGTCAGAAGCGCTGGCAATGAACGCGCTGGAGAGATTAATTCTCCGCTGTTTTCAGCAGCAGCCCATTAGCAACCGCCATGCCCACGACCCACGGATTAACGCCATCTGCGACTATCTTAACGCCCATATTGCGCAGGAGGTAAAAATCGAGACCCTGGCGGCGATGGTGTTTATCTCCCCTTCACGTCTGGCGCACCTTTTCAAAAATGAACTGGGGCAAACGGTCTATGCGTGGCGGGAAACACAGCGCATCAACCGCGCCAGGTGGCTTATTCAGAGCACCTCGCTCCCACTAAACAAAATTGCTTTATCGGTGGGTTACAGCGATCCGGTCTATTTCACCCGCCTTTTTCGTAAACATAACGGAGTCCCACCGGGCGAATATCGCAAACGCTATGCGGAAATGAAGGGCTAAAAACATCAACGGCTCCCATCGGGAGCCGTCTTTTACCTACTACGTACTGCTACGTTTCAGGTTATGCCATCTCAGTTTGCAGACGCAACACCTGACGATTGACTTCGGACATCACTGACAGATGCAGCTTGTCCTTGACCTTCGGGATAAGGATTTTGCCCTTATCAAATTCAAATGCGCCAACGTCCTTGATGTACAACCGTCCACGAAACAGGATCTTCACGTACTTCGCCACTTGCAGCGGATTGTAGCGTTGGAAAATTTTCATTCTTCTCTCCTGCCAGGGTTACGCTCCTGTGGTGCCACAGTTAGCCCACGTATCGGGAGCGCAAATTTTAATGCCCTAAAACTATAGTCCAGAATCTCAGAGGGACCCAGTGTGTATAAGTTTATTTACCGTTTGATGACAATAATTCAGAATTTTCGTTTCGGACATACGATGAAGTAAGTATAAGTCGCCATTTTTCTACTAATTTGTGCGTCAACACGCAAACTGGCATCCTCATTGCGGGTAATCGCCGCCAATCGCACTTATGATTAAACGAGACCAAGTGGTCGGATCACCTGCATAAAAATGATTAAGGATTACGCATGACCCTACGTAGCATACTGGCCGCCTCGTTACTGCTTCTCCCGCTGCTGGCCACAGCGCATAACTTCGTCGACGGCCAGCGTGTGGCGCCGGTCGGCGTCGCGGATCGGGGAGAACTCATTCTGGATAAGGATAAGTTTAGCTATAAAAACTGGAACAGCTCGCAGCTGGTGGGAAAAGTGCGAGTTATCCAGCACATTGCCGGTCGCTCGTCAGCCAAAGAGAAAAATGCCAACCTGATCGAGGCGATTAAAGCGGCAGGTTTCCCGCACGATCGTTACCAGACTACCACCATCGTTAACACCGACGATGCCATTCCGGGCACCGGCATGTTCGTGCGCAGCAGCATTGAGAGTAATAAAAAGCTTTTTCCATGGTCGCAGTTTATCGTCGACAGCAACGGGCTGGTGCGTAAAGCCTGGCAACTGGACGAGAAGAGTTCCGCGATCGTGGTGCTGGATAAGGACGGTCGCGTAAAGTGGGCCAAAGACGGTGCGCTGACCCAGCAGGAGGTGCAGCAGGTCATCGACCTGCTGCATAAATTGCTTAATAAATAGAGACCCGGAAGCCTGGGTTGAGGAAGGATTCACGCGGCGTGTAGTCGAGGGTTTTGCCCTGCCAGTCGTGAACATGCGCCCCGGCGGCCACCGCGACCGCGTGGCCGGCGGCAGTGTCCCAGGTGCTGGTCGGCCCGAAGCGCGGATAGAGCTGGGCCTGGCCTTCCGCCACCAGGCAGAACTTCAGCGAAGATCCGATAGAAGTAGTTTGATGCTCGCCCAGTTGCTCAAGATACTCCTGCAGCTCCGGATCGTTACCGTGAGAGCGACTGATCACCACCAGCGGCGGACGGGCATCGCGGACCTGGATCTGCTTGCGCACCCCGCACTCTTCTTTCCACGCTTTGCCTTTTTCCGCGCTGTACATCACCTTCATCACCGGGGCATAGACAACGCCCAGCGTCGGCTTGCCGTTTTCAATCAGCGCGATATTGACGGTGAATTCGCCGTTACGCTTAATAAACTCTTTGGTGCCGTCCAGCGGGTCGACCAGCCAGTAGCGCTGCCAGTGCTGGCGCACTTCCCAGGACGGCGGGTCCTCCTCGGAGAGGATCGGGGTATCAGGATCCAGCGCCTGCAGGCCACTGACAATGACTTTATGCGCTGCGATATCCGCCGCCGTGACCGGAGAATCATCTTTCTTGCTGGCGACGTTGATCGGCTGGTTTCCATCGTAGACTTCCATGATGGCATCGCCCGCGTTCCGTGCAAGCTGACATACTTGTTCTAACATTCTCCACCTCGTCTGGTTACAGTGGCGTTAACTCGTTGTTTTATTTATATCGCATCACCGCGAGTTCCGCTATCTGTGATAACGATGGCGGTTTCTATGCCCGCTTTTCTGGCAAGATTCACATTTCTGTAAGCAACAGAATATAAATACATTTTCTACTGTGCTATCGCTCATAAAAAAAGGACGCCTCTGATGATTAAGTTTAGCGCAACGCTCCTGGCCACGCTGATCGCCGCCAGCGTCAACGCCGCGACGGTCGACCTGCGGATCATGGAAACCACCGATCTGCACAGCAATATGATGGACTTTGACTATTACAAAGATGCCGCCACGGAGAAATTCGGCCTGGTCCGTACCGCCACCCTGATCGAACAGGCGCGGGCAGAAGCGAAAAACAGCGTGCTGGTGGATAACGGGGATGTTATCCAGGGGAGCCCGTTAGGCGACTACATGGCCGCGAAAGGGTTGAAAGAAGGCGATGTGCATCCGGTGTATAAGGCGATGAATACCCTGAATTACGCCGTCGGCAACCTGGGCAACCATGAATTCAATTATGGCCTCGACTTCCTGCATAAGGCGCTGGCCGGGGCGAAATTCCCCTACGTGAACGCCAATATCATCGATGCCAAAACTGGCAAACCGATGTTTACGCCGTACCTGATCCAGGATACCCGGGTCGTGGACAGCGATGGTCAACCCCATACTCTGCGCATCGGCTATATCGGTTTTGTGCCGCCGCAGATCATGACCTGGGATAAAGCCAATCTCAGCGGTAAAGTGACGGTCAACGACATTACCGAAACCGCGCGCAAATATATCCCGGAGATGCGGGCGAAAGGGGCTGATGTGGTGGTCGTGGTCGCGCACTCCGGCCTCTCCGCCGACCCGTATCAGGCGATGGCCGAAAACTCGGTCTACTACTTAAGCCAGGTGCCCGGCGTGGACGCCATTATGTTCGGCCATGCCCACGCGGTGTTCCCGGGTAAAGACTTCGCCAACATCAAAGGCGCGGATATCGCCAAAGGGACGCTGAACGGCGTACCGGCGGTGATGCCGGGAATGTGGGGCGATCATCTCGGGGTGGTTGATCTGGTGCTGAACAACGACAGCGGCAAATGGCAGGTAACTCAGAATAGAGCGGAAGCGCGGCCAATCTATGACGCGGTGGCGAAGAAATCGCTGGCGGCCGAAGACGGCAAGCTGGTGGCGGTGCTGAAAGCCGACCACGACGCCACTCGCGAATTCGTCAGCAAGCCGATCGGCAAGTCCGCCGACAACATGTACAGCTATCTGGCGCTGGTGCAGGACGACCCGACGGTGCAGGTGGTCAACATGGCGCAGAAAGCCTATGTAGAACACTATATTCAGGGCGACCCGGATCTGGCGAAGCTGCCGGTGCTCTCCGCCGCCGCGCCGTTTAAAGTCGGCGGACGTAAAAACGATCCGGCGAGCTTTGTCGAAGTGGAGAAAGGTCAGCTCACCTTCCGCAATGCCGCCGACCTCTATCTCTACCCCAACACCCTGGTGGTGATGAAGGTCAGCGGGAAAGAGGTCAAGGAGTGGCTGGAGTGCTCCGCCGGACAGTTTAACCAGATCGATCCCGCCAGCAGCAAGCCGCAGTCGCTGATCAACTGGGACGGCTTCCGCACCTATAACTTCGACGTCATTGACGGGGTGAACTACCAGATTGACGTCACCCAGCCGGCCCGCTACGACGGCGAATGTCAGATGATCCATCCGCAGGCAGAGCGTATTAAGCACCTGACCTTTAACGGTAAACCTGTCGATCCGCAGGCCACTTTCCTGGTCGCGACCAATAACTATCGCGCTTACGGCGGCAAATTCGCCGGCACCGGTGAGAGCCATATCGCCTTTGCCTCACCGGATGAAAACCGTTCAGTGCTGGCGGCGTGGATAGGCGCGCAATCGAAGAAGGATGGCGCGATCCATCCGGCGGCGGATAACAACTGGCGTCTGGCGCCGATCCACAGCAACACGCCGTTGGATATTCGTTTTGAGACCTCGCCAGGCGACAAAGCCGCGGCGTTTATCAAAGAGAAAGCACAGTATCCAATGCGCCAGGTGGCCACCGATGATATCGGCTTCGCCATTTATCAGCTGGATTTGAGCAAGTAATGCCTGTTCCCCGATGGCGCTGCGCTTACCGGGGCTACAAACCGGGGCTGACGGGTAGCCCGGATAAGGCGCCAGCCGCTATCCGGGTACATCTCCCCGGCGGCGCTGCGCTTACCGGGGCTACAAACCGGGGCTGACGGGTAGCCCGGATAAGGCGCCAGCCGCTATCCGGGTACATCTCCCCGGCGGCGCTGCGCTTACCGGGGCTACCAACCGGGGCTGACGGGTAGCCCGGATAAGACGCCAGCCGCTATCCGGGAATATCTCCCCGGTGGCGGGGCTACAGGGAGTGATACATTTTCACTCCCCGTGGTTAGCCAACACCGCAGGCAGATTGCTCTCGATCCAGTCCGCCAGCGCCGCCACTTTCTCGCTCACCTGCAGGCCGAGCGGCGTCAGGCTATATTCAACGTGTGGCGGTACCACCGGATAAGAGACGCGGTCGATAAAACCATCCTGCTCCAGGGCCTGCAGCGACTGCGCCAGCATCTTTTCGCTGACCCCGCCCATTTTGCGGCGCAGATCGCTGAAGCGATGGGTCCCCTCGCGCAGCGCCACCAGAATCAACACGCCCCAGCGACTGGTGACATGTTTAAGCACATCGCGCGACGGGCACTGTTCCGCAAACAGGTTGCCGTTGCGCAGTTTCTCGCTCAGCGTCGGTTCGGCCATTTTCACACTTACCTTTTTGTACGTACTTACTAAAAGTTAGTTAAGGTGTTAGCTTACCACAACTGCCACTAAACACGAAGGAGAAGACCCATGATCGCCCTTACCGGTGCCACCGGCCAGCTTGGCCACTACGTTCTGCAAGACCTGTTAAAAACCGTCCCTGCCAGCCAGATTGTGGCGATTGTCCGCAACCCGGCCAAAGCCCAGTCCCTCAGCCAGCAGGGCGTCGTTGTCCGTCAGGCCGACTATAGCGACGAAGCGGCACTGACCGCCGCGCTGCAGGGCGTGGATAAACTGCTGTTAATCTCCTCCAGCGAAGTCGGTCAGCGCGCCGTTCAGCACCGCAACGTCATCAACGCCGCCAAAGCCGCTGGGGTGACATTCATCGCCTACACCAGCCTGCTGCACGCCGACACCTCGCCGCTGGGCCTGGCCGCAGAGCATATTGAAACCGAGCAGATGCTGGCCGACTCTGGTATCGCTTACGCCCTGCTGCGCAATGGCTGGTATACCGAAAACTATCTGGCCAGCGCACCGCCGGCGCTGGAGCATGGCGTGTTTATCGGTGCCGCCGGCGAGGGTAAAATTGCCTCCGCCACCCGCGCGGATTATGCCGCCGCTGCCGCCCGCGTTATCGCTGGTGAAGGCCATGAAGGGAAGATTTACGAACTGGCGGGTGATAACGCCTGGACGCTGAGCGACCTGGCTGCTGAGCTGAGCACGCAAAGCGGAAAAAACGTGGTCTACCAGAACCTCAGCGAAGCCGATTTCGCCGCCGCGCTGAAAAGCGTCGGTCTGCCGGCGGGTCTGGCGGATATGCTGGCGGATTCCGATGTCGGCGCGTCGAAAGGCGGGCTGTTTGACGACAGCCGCACCCTGAGTACGCTGATCGGCCGTCCGACCACCTCCCTTGCTGAAAGCGTGAAAGGCATTCTGTAACCACCCCTGTCAGCTTTTGCGGTTGCGTCCCGGCGGTTCCTCTCTCATATTGAAGGGATAACCGTCGGGAGGCAGGCATGCAGGGCGTACCACCCCAATTTAGTGATGAAAAAGACCGCGCGCGCTTTCGCCATCTCGAACAGCTGCCCGGGGTGGAGCTTTACCACGCCCATATCTCTCGCTACGCCTTTGAACCCCATACCCACGAAGCCTTCGGCATCGGCGTGATTGAGCAAGGCGCTGAACGCTTTCGCTACCGCGGCAGCCAGCATATCGCCGCCGCGAACGCCATTGTCACCATGAATCCCGACGAGCTGCATACCGGCGAAGCGGAAACCGCTGACGGCTGGCGCTACCGGATGATTTATCTGGAGCCGGACCGTCTGGAAGCCATCACCGGGGTGCGCGACTGGTGGTTCAGCGAGGTGGTCCGCGAGGATCCCCTGCGTTCCCGACAGATTGGCCAGCTGATTTATGGCCTGTGGCATAGCGACGATCCGCTGGCCCAGCAGGGACTGCTGCTCGACCTCATCGACGCCTTCCGCCCTCTGGCCCACCATGCCTCTGCGCAGGGTGAGGCCGGGCATCGCTTCGACCGGGTGCGCGACTACCTGCACGATAACTATATGCGCCCCATCACCCTCGACGAGCTGGCGCAGGTGGCGGCGCTTAGCCCGTACCACTTTCAGCGCCAGTTTAAAGCCCACTATCACGTGACGCCCCATCAGATGCTGATGGCCATCCGTCTGTGGCGCGCCAAGGCATTTCTCACCCACGGTATGCCCGCCGCCGAAGTGGCGATAGCCGTCGGCCTCACCGACCAGTCCCACCTGACCCGCGCCTTCACCCTGCGTTACGGCATTACGCCGGTGCGCTATCAGAAGCAGGTCGCCAGGCGCTAATGCGCAATCTCATACAATATTCCTGCCCGGCCCCCTTCTACACTGCAGACAACTGTGATGACAACGGATGCAATGATGATTAGTGGTGTGCTGTACGCCCTGCTGGCGGGGCTGATGTGGGGATTAATTTTTGTCGGGCCTTTGCTGGTGCCAGAGTACCCGGCGATGCTGCAGTCAATGGGACGCTATCTGGCGCTGGGCCTGATCGCCCTGCCGCTGGCGTGGCTCGGACGCGCGCGTTTGCGCCAGCTGAGCCGGAACGACTGGTGGACCGCGCTGGGCCTGACGATGATGGGGAATCTTATCTATTACGTCTGCCTGGCCAGCGCCATTCAGCGCACCGGGGCGCCGGTCTCCACCATGATTATCGGCACGCTGCCGGTGGTCTTGCCGGTCTTCGCCAATCTGCTCTACAGCCAACGCGACGGAAAGCTGCCGTGGCGGCGTCTGTTTCCGGCGCTGGTCTGCATCGCCGTGGGCCTGATCTGCGTTAACGTCGCAGAACTGCGCCAGGGGCTGCCTGATTTTAGCCCGTGGCGCTACGGCTCCGGCATCGCGCTGGCGCTGGGATCGGTGGCCTGCTGGGCCTGGTATGCCCTGCGCAACGCCCGCTGGTTGCGGGAAAATCCGCATCAGCCGCCGATGATGTGGGCTACCGCTCAGGCACTGGTCACGCTTCCGGTTTCGCTGGCCGGCTATCTCGCCGCCTGCGCCTGGCTGCACGGCCAGCAGGCCGGGTTTCCCCTGCCCTTCGGCCCGCGCCCGGCGGTGTTCATTACGCTGATGCTGGCCATCGCGGTGCTCTGCTCATGGGTCGGCGCGCTGTGCTGGAATATCGCCAGCCAGCGGCTGCCGACGGTGATCCTCGGGCCGCTGATCGTCTTCGAAACTCTGGCCGGGCTGCTGTATACCTTCCTGCTGCGGCAAAGTTTACCGCCGCTGCTGACCCTGAGCGGGATCCTGTTGCTGGTGCTCGGCGTGGTCTCCGCCGTACGCGCCAGACCGGAAAAACCGATGCTGCAGCCGCTGACGGACGAAAAAAAGTAGCCAGGCCTCCTTAAGGGGTATTCCCTCGCCAAAAAGATGCATTTAAAATACATCTTATATTCCTGATGACGAGGTAACTGCTATGGCTTTCCGTGACCAACCTTTAGGCGAGCTGGCGCTGACCATCCCGCGCGCCTCCGCCCTGTTCCGTCAATACGATATGGATTACTGCTGCGGCGGCAAACAGACCCTGGCGCGCGCCGCATCGCGGAAAGCGCTGGATGTCGCGGTGATTGAAGCCGAGCTGGCGAAACTGGCCGAGCAGCCTCTTTCCCGCGACTGGCGCGCGGCGCCCCTCCCGGAGATTATTGACCACATCATCGTCCGCTATCACGACCGGCACCGCGAACAGCTGCCGGAGCTGATCCTGCAGGCCACCAAGGTTGAACGTGTGCATGCCGATAAACCGAACGTGCCGAAAGGGCTGACCAAATACCTGACCATGCTGCATCAGGAACTCTCCAGCCACATGATGAAAGAGGAGCAGATCCTGTTCCCGATGATCAAACAGGGGATGGGCGCCCAGGCCGGGGGGCCGATCAGCGTAATGGAAAGCGAGCACGATGAAGCGGGTGAACTGCTGGAGGTCATTAAGCACATCACCCATAACGTGACGCCGCCGCCGGAAGCCTGCACCACCTGGAAGGCGATGTATAACGGTATCAACGAGATGATTGACGATCTGATGGAGCACATCAGTCTGGAAAATAACGTACTGTTCCCGCGCGCCCTTGCCGGAAAATAAAAAGGCGCCCGCAGGCGCCCTCGACATTGTCCGTCTTACTTTGGCCACTCCGGGTGGCCTTTTTTATTTCGCCAGACGTTTTTTGCCGGCAAACAGCCAGCCCGCGCCCAGCAGAACAAACCACAGCGGGGTGACCATCAGCGCTTCACGGGTATCATCTTCCAGGGTCAACAGCACCAGTACGAAGACGAAGAAGGCCATGCACACCCAGCACATGAATTTGCCCAGCGGCATCTTGTATTTGGACTTTTCATGCAGCTGCGGGCGCTTTTTACGGTAGACCAGATAAGAGCAGAGGATAATCGTCCAGACGAACATAAACAGGATCGCCGACACCGTGGTGATCATGGTGAACGCGGCAATCACGCTCGGGTTGACCATCAGCATGACCACACCGCCCAGCAGGCACATGCAGGAGAAGGTTAAACCCTTCGCCGGCACCGCACGCTTCGACAGCTTGGCGAACATCTTCGGCGCCTGGCCATCCTGCGCCAGACCGAACAACATACGGCTGGTAGAGAACACGCCGCTGTTGGCCGAGGAGGCTGCGGAAGTCAGCACCACAAAGTTGATCAGGCTCGCTGCCGCCGGCAGGCCGACCAGCACGAACAGCTCGACGAACGGGCTCTTGCTCGGCACCACGGAGCTCCACGGCGTCACCGACATAATCACAATCAGCGCGAAGACGTAGAACATAATGATACGCAGCGGGATGGAGTTAATCGCCCGTGGCAGGGATTTCTCCGGGTCTTTGGTTTCGGCGGCGGTGGTCCCCACCAGCTCAATCCCCACGAAGGCGAACACCGCAATCTGGAAGCCGGCAAAGAAGCCGCTCAGCCCTTTCGGGAACCAGCCGCCGTCATTCCACAGATGGGCGAAAGAGGCTTCGACGCCGGTCGGCGATTTGAAATGCATCATGACCATCACCAGGCCGACGACGATTAGCGCCACAATGGCGACGATTTTGATCATCGCGAACCAGAACTCCATTTCGCCAAACATTTTGACGGTGGCCAGGTTCAGGCCCAGCAGCAGCAGGATCACCGCCAGCGAGGCGACCCAGTCGGAGAGTCCGGGAAACCAGAACTGCGCGTAGGCGGTGATCGCCACTACGTCCGCCATTCCGGTGACGACCCAACAGAACCAATAGGTCCAGCCGGTAAAGTAACCCGCCCACGGCCCCAGCAGATCGGCCGCAAAATCGCTGAAGGATTTATATTCGAGGTTCGACAGCAGTAATTCGCCCATGGCTCGCATAACGAAAAACAGCATAAAACCGATAATCATATAAACAAAAATAATAGATGGCCCGGCAAGGCTGATAGTTTTGCCAGAACCCATAAATAACCCAGTGCCGATCGCCCCGCCAATCGCAATCAGCTGAATATGTCGGTTTGTGAGATTTCGCCGTAGCGATTGTTCAGTCGGCTCCTGCTCAATAGCAGCGACTTTAACCTGATCTACCATGTGATTTCTTCCTGTTGTACCTGTCTGTGTTGTTCAGGCTCTGATGGCCCGTCGTCTGTCATTAACCCCAGCAAGGGCTAGTCGATATTAGGTAAGAATCGGAGGGATGAATACTATGATTTAGATATAATGTTAATTTTATGTTTAAAGTGAGTGTTATATCACTCATCCACCGCGAAATAGCTCACAAAAATACACCCATATGCGATGAATGCAAAACATAATTCTAATTAATTTTTAACTTAAGGATTTTACGCTATTTTTGCGGCTTCCCCCGCCTTAAGGGAAGAGGAAGCCTCTGCTGTTTAGATAATATCCAGCAGTTCAACTTCGAAGATCAGGGTGCTGAACGGAGGAATCGACGCGCCAGCGCCGCGTTCGCCGTAGGCCAGGTTGTGCGGGATCGTCAGTTCCCATTTAGAACCGACCGGCATCAGGGTCAGCGCTTCAATCCAGCCGCCGATTACGCCGGTCACCGGGAATTCAGCTGGCTCACCACTGGCGACGGAGCTGTCGAAGACGGTGCCGTCGATCAGTTTGCCGGTGTAGTGCACGCGTACGCGGTCGGTACGTGCCGGGATCGGGCCTTCGCCCTGGGTCAGTACGCGGAACTGCAGACCAGATTCGGTGCTATTCACACCCTCTTTCTCGCGGTTTTCATCGAGGTATTTCTGGCCGTCGGCGGCCATGGCCTGGAAACGTTCGCGGCGTACGGCGTCAGCGCGCTCGTGGATTTCACGCAGCGCGCGGTGAACG
This sequence comes from Klebsiella sp. PK18, assembly GCF_057784655.1. Taxonomy (NCBI): domain Bacteria; kingdom Pseudomonadati; phylum Pseudomonadota; class Gammaproteobacteria; order Enterobacterales; family Enterobacteriaceae; genus Klebsiella; species Klebsiella sp. PK18. Next base: position 5,105,674 of record NZ_CM173493.1, read on the forward strand.
GCTTCCACCGGCACCTGCGGCTGGTTACCTTCCAGCGCATCGGCGATACCCGCCACCAGCGCTTCCGGCAGCAGCCCCTGCAGGCCGGATTCGCTCAGCTGTTGTCCAACCTGCAAGCCGATACCGTAACTTGCCTGCGCTTCGATAGTGTCAAAAGTTGGGGTTGCCATCGTTGTTCCTTTTTGGGTGATAAACATCAAGAGAAAAGCGTGCGAAAGCATAACAGCCATAGCGAAATGGGTAAAACTTTGTCGGCGGATGATGACAAATCTCAGCGAAACAGAAACAATAGGCGGCAGCAGGTTAACTTCACTTTGTTCCGGTCATCAGGACGTTAGCCATCTATACTCATAGGCAGGATAAAAATATGCGGAGCAGGAGGAAAGCCATGCCCGGGCGCTTTGAACTGACATCTACCCTGGCGAAGATCTGGCACGCCCCGGATCATTTTCGCCTCCTGGACCCGCTTCCCCCGATGCACCGCCGGGGTATCATCGCAGGCTTCCTGTTGGTCATTATCGGTATCCTTCTTCCTTCCGACGATAGCCAAAGCCCGGCGACAAACAGCCGCGAAGCGAACCTGAATCTTCAGTCGCAGTCCCAGCCGCAAGCTGGTGGCAATCAGGCCGTTCCGCTCCCGCCGATCACCAATACGCCGACCGTGAGCGATGCCGATCAGATGGCGCCCGTCGCCCCGGAGCCGATTCAGGACGAGCAGCCAGATCAGGCGCAGACGCAGCAGCCTGCTTCCCAACCGTATCAATCCTCGCAGCAGCAGTCCGCACCGGGCATTGAGCAGCAGTGGCGGACCTATCGCATCGAGTCAGGCAAAACCCTGGCCCAGCTGTTCCGCGATCATGGGCTGCCGGCCACCGACGTCTACGCGATGGCGCAGGTTGAAGGCGCTGGCAAACCATTAAGCACGTTGCAGAGCGGACAGACGGTACAAATTCGGCAGAACGCCAACGGCGTAGTCACCGGCCTCACTATCGATACCGGCAACGGCCAGCAGGTGTTGTTTACCCGCCAGTCGAACGGCAGCTTTGTGCGTGCGCGATAGTGGAGAAGACGACAGCAAGCGTTACGCCGCCGCAAAATGAAAGGCGCTAAAAAGCAAAACGCCGGCACAAGGCCGGCGATTTGTTGTTACCAGAACGTCAGAGGCCGATTACTCAGCAACCACGTTGATGATAACTTTAGCGAATACTTCGCTGTGAACCTGGAAGTCCACTTCGTGCTCGCCAACGTTACGCAGAACGCCGTTCGGCAGGCGAACTTCGCTCTTAGCAACTTTAACGCCTGCTGCAGTAACAGCGTCAGCGATGTCGCGAGTACCGATGGAACCGAACAGTTTACCTTCGTCGCCAGCTTTGGACGCGATGGTTACGGATTCCAGGGCGTTGATCTGCGCAGCACGAGCTTCAGCAGCTGACAGAACGTCAGCCAGTTTGGCTTCCAGTTCAGCGCGACGTGCTTCGAAGAATTCAACGTTTTTCTTGGTAGCAGGAACAGCTTTACCCTGCGGGACCAGGAAGTTACGAGCGTAGCCCGCTTTAACGTTAACCTGATCACCCAGGCTACCCAGGTTTGCTACTTTATCAAGCAGAATAACTTGCATTACCTTATCCTCTCAAAGTCGTATTAATGGACCGTGACCGATTACTGATGACGATCAGTGTACGGCAGCAGGGACAGGTAGCGAGCGCGTTTGATAGCGCGAGCCAGCTGACGCTGGTATTTTGCACGGGTACCGGTGATACGGCTCGGGACAATCTTACCGCTTTCGGTGATGTAGTTTTTCAGCGTAGCGATATCTTTATAGTCGATCTCTTGAACGCCTTCCGCGGTGAAACGGCAGAACTTGCGACGACGGAAATAACGTGCCATATGGCTAGTCTCCAGAATCTATCAATTCAATCTGCTCGGCATGCAGAACCATTTTGCTCAAGCCGTTCTTTGCCTTATGGCAAGAGATGAACCCTCGAACGGTTACTGCGCTACCGACCGTTATACTGTGAGTAATGGCCTGGTTTTCGTGACCGCTAATAATAACGGGCATTTGACACCATGCCTGCCGGTGAAAACCGGCTTCCTCCTGCACTGAACGATGCTCAAGCACGAACTGGCAGTGAGGAATTCCTGACGGGCTGACCTTACGAAGTGGAGTCCTGCAAATAATGCCGGACAGCTCCAGACGGTTGGTCATCAGGATTACTCTTCAGAATCCCCAGCTTCAGAATCATCTGCGGTTTCGTTGGCGAAATCTTCGCGACGCTCACGGCGCTCGTCTTTCGCTTTAACCATCGGAGATGCTTCGGTAACAGCGTGCTTAGTACGCATTACCATGCTGCGGATAACGGCGTCGTTGAAGCGGAAGTTAGTTTCCAGCTCATCGATCGCTTCCTGCGGCGCTTCAACGTTCAGCAGAACGTAGTGAGCTTTGTGCAGTTTGTTGATCGGATAAGCCAGCTGACGGCGGCCCCAGTCTTCCAGACGGTGGATCGTACCTGCTGCTGCAGTGATTGCACCAGTGTAACGTTCGATCATGCCCGGAACCTGTTCGCTCTGGTCAGGATGGACCATAAAAACGATTTCGTAATGACGCATCGAATTGCTCCTTACGGATTATTCAGCCTCCTGTCTGGGTCAGCCGCGGCCCATGGAGGCAAGGAACGTGTTAAAGGGCGGCTGAAAAATTGACGCGTCATTCTAATGGCGCCCCCCCAGGAACACAAGCGGATTTGCACAAATAATTCGCACTAAGCGCCAAGTGGCGCTAAGTGGGTGATTTAAAATTAACCAATAAAGGAAGCGGCATTTTTTTGAACGACTGCATCAGAAAAGGTCGCCATGCGACGAACGCGCAGCGATTACACTTATATCAGAGCCAAACGACCACAGGAGAGCCCCCGAGTCAGCGTCAGGACTGTCAGTCAGGAGCGTAGTATATGAAACTGAAAATCATCGCCATGATGGCTGCGCTTTTCTTCAGCGCCAACGCGCTGGCAGCTATCCAAATCACCGAACGTCAGGCCCGCAACATGGACGACGTGCAGAGCCTCGGCGTTATCTATATCAATCACAATATGGCCACTGAGCACGAGGCCGAGCAGGCCCTTAGCCAGATGAGCGATGCGCAGGGGGCGAAATACTTTCAGCCTATCCTGATGCACGAACCCGAAACCAACGGCCCGCTTCGCGCCAGCGCGGTGATATACCGCTAACGCCTGCCCGATTCTTCGCCTCTCCTTGCGAGGGGCGAAGCGAGGCCTGCGCCTAAACGCAATTGAGAATTATTTTACAAACCGACTTATCAGCGCCATCGCAACCTGATTTAATCAGCCACTCGCCATTTGATAATCAGGAGTGATTGATGGTTCCGCGTTTCGCCACCTTAGGCCGTATCCCCAAAGGCGTTTGGGTACTCGGCGGCGTCAGCCTGCTGATGGATGTCTCCTCCGAGATGATCCACAGCCTCTTACCGCTGTTTATGGCCACCACCCTCGGCGCCAGCGTGATAATTATCGGTCTTATCGAGGGACTGGCGGAAGCCACCGCCCTGATCCTGAAAGTCTTCTCTGGCGTAATCAGCGACTATGTCGGCAAGCGCAAAGGACTGGCGCTGCTGGGATACGGCCTGGGCGCGCTCAGTAAGCCGCTGTTTGCCATCGCCCCCACCGCCGGAGTGGTGTTTAGCGCCCGCATGATTGACCGCGTAGGGAAAGGTATTCGCGGCGCGCCGCGCGATGCGCTGGTTGCCGACGTCACCCCGCCGGAGATCCGCGGCGCCGCCTACGGGCTCCGCCAGGCGCTGGATACCGTTGGCGCCTTTCTCGGCCCGCTGCTGGCGGTGCTGCTGATGTTTATCTGGGCCAACGATTTTCACGCTATTTTCTGGGTGGCGGTCATTCCCGCCGTGCTCTCCATTCTCCTGCTCGGGTTTGGCCTGCAGGAGCCAAAATCCGCCATCGCACACAAACGCAGCAATCCACTGAAGCGCGAAAACCTGAAAAAGCTCTCCGCCGCCTACTGGTGGGTAGTCGCCATCGGCAGCATCTTCACCCTCGCCCGCTTCAGCGAAGCCTTTCTGGTGCTGCGCGCCCAGCAGATGGAGATCCCGCTGTTTACCATCCCGCTGGTGATGGTGGCGATGAACCTGGTCTACAGCCTCACGGCTTACCCGTTCGGTAAACTCTCAGACAGCATGAGCCACAGCAAACTGCTGCAGTGGGGACTGCTGGTGCTGATCCTCGCCGATATCGTGCTGGCGCTCAGCGGCCACTGGAGTACGCTGCTGCTCGGCGTCGCGCTGTGGGGGATTCATATGGGAATGACCCAGGGCCTGCTGGCAGCGATGGTTGCGCATACCGCGCCGCCGGAACTACGCGGTACGGCATTCGGTATGTTCAACCTGATGAGCGGCCTGGCGCTGCTGCTGGCCAGTACCGGCGCAGGGGTACTGTGGGAAACCTTCGGCGCCGCCTCGACGTTTTACGCCGGCGCGATAATTTGTATGGTCACGCTCATCGGCATGCGCGTGATGCCGTCGGCCTATCGTCAGGGCTAAAAAAACGGCTCCGGGGCCAGACCAGTTGCTTCACCGTGAGGGGTGAAAGCCCCGGAGCGCGCTATCTACTTTTGCCCATAGTAGGCGTTTGGCCCATGCTTACGCTGAAAATGCTTATTCATCAGCCAGCTATCGATGGGCTGCAACTGCGGATTAATCCCGCGGGCAATCCACGCCATGCGCGCAACTTCTTCCATCACCACCGCGTTGTGTACCGCCTCGTGGGCGTCTTTGCCCCAGGCAAACGGCCCGTGCTGATAGACGACGATCCCAGGCGTATGCAGCGGATTCGACGCGCCCAGCGTTTCGATAATCACCTGCCCGGTGTTCAGCTCGTAAGCCTCGTCCACCTCCTGTGCGCTAAGCGCCCGGGTACAGGGGATATCACCGAAGAAGTAGTCCGCATGGGTGGTGCCAAGCGCCGGGATCGCCAGCCCCGCCTGCGCCCAGGCGGTGGCATGCGTCGAGTGGGTATGCACCACTCCGCCAAGGTCGGGATAACGACGATAGAGCGCCAGATGGGTGGCGGTATCAGAGGAGGGGCGATACAGCCCTTCCACCACGTTGCCCTCAAGATCCACGACAACCATATCGTCCGCCTTCATGGTCTCATAGGCGACGCCGCTGGGCTTGATCGCCACCAGCCCGCGCTGCCGGTCAATGGCGCTGACGTTGCCCCAAGTGAAGGTCACCAGGCCGTAGCGCGGCAGATCCATATTGGCCTCGAACACCTGCTGTTTCAGTTGTTGCATTACGCCGCCTCCATCAGGCCTGCGCGGGCCATCCGCGCCTTCACCCAGTCACGTGCCTTCGCCACCTCCGCCAGCGGGTCAGCGCTGGTTTCGCTCCACATCTCAATCAGATACGGGCCACAGTAGCCGGTTTGCTTGAGCGTTTCGAAGCAGCGTTCAAAATCAACCACCCCTTCGCCGAACGGCACGTTTTTAAAGACGCCAGGTTTCGTGTCTTTGACGTGTACCGCCACGATATGCCCGCTCCCCGCCTTCAGTTCCATCTGGACGTCGTTATCCCACGCTGACAGATTGCCGATATCAGGGTAAAGCTGGAACCACGGATTATTCAGGTAATGGGCGTAGCCTAAGGCCTTACTGATCGAGTTCATCAGCGGGTAATCCATGATCTCCATCGCCAGCGTGACCTGGGCACGGCTGGCCATTTCGACGCTCTGTTTCAGGCCGTCGCGAAAGCGGCGGCGCGTCTCATCGTTCGCCTGCTGGTAATAGACGTCGTAGCCTGCCAGCTGGATCACCCGGATCCCCACATCCTGCGCCAGCTGAATAGCTTTACGCATAATTTCCAGCCCCTGATGACGCACCGCGTCGTCTTCACTACCCAGCGGAAAACGGCGATGGGCGCTAAGGCACATCGATGGTACCCGGACGCCGGTGTCAGCCACCGCCTTGACCAGCGCCAGACGCTGCTCGGGGCTCCAGTCCAGTCGCGCAAGGCGCACGTCCGTTTCATCGAGAGACATTTCCACAAAATCAAAGCCCAGCGCCTTCGCCAGCTGCAGCCGCTCCAGCCAGCACTCCCCGGCGGGGAGCGCTTTTTCATAGATGCCGAGCGGAATGGATTTCGCCAACATAACCGCTCCTTAACCCCACAGCTGGGCGATAGAGCGTTTAAACTGGCGCGCCGCTTCCACCGGCGAGGCGGCATCGCGGATGCTGCGCCCGGCAATAAAGACGTGAATAGGGATACCCGCGAACAGCGGCAGGTCTTCCAGCGCCAGACCGCCGGTGACAGTCACTTTGAAGCCCATATCGGACAAACGTTTAATCGCGCTGATATCCGCCTCGCTCCACGCCACGCCTGCCGCCTGTGCGTCGCGGCTGCGGTGATAGACCACCTGCTGAATACCCGCCTCGCGCCATGCCTGCGCCTGTTCCCAGGTCCAGAAGCCGGTCAGCTCAATTTGCACATCGCCGTTAAATTCTTTGGCGACGTCCAGCGCCCCTTTGGCGGTATTGATATCGGCACAGCAGATCACCGTGACCCAGTCGGCGTTGGCTTCAAAGCACATCCGCGACAGGATCTTGCCGGCGTCGGCAATTTTGGCGTCCGCCAGCACGATTTTATGCGGATACAGCGCCTTCAGATCGCGCACCGCACGCACCCCTTCGCCGACGCAAAGAATAGTACCGACTTCAATGATATCCACCTCTTCGGCGATCAGGCGGGTCGTTTCATAGGCACTGGCCAGCGTTTGGTTGTCCAGAGCGACCTGTAACATAGGTAATGACATGATGGTGTTCCTTTTAAACAGCCGCCGCGGTGGCGTTTTTGATTAAATCCAGCACTTCCTGCTCGCTACGGCAGGCGCGTAAACGGTCGAAATTGGCTTCATCGTCAAACAGGTTAACGATCTGCATGATGCCCACCTCCTGGTGAGTGGTGGCATCAACCGCCGCCATGGTGATCAGGATGTCGACCGGGTCGTTATCTTCGTGGTTGAAAACCAGCGGTTTTTTTAGCGTGACCAGCGCAAAGCCGGTTTTCCTGACGCCCTCTTCCGGCCGCCCGTGCGGCATGGCTAATCCCGGAGCGATCACAAAATAGGGGCCGTGCTGCGCGACGCCGTCGAGGATCGCCTGGTAGTAGCGCGGTTCCACCACGTCGGCGGCCACCAGCAGATCGACGCCGATTTTCACCGCCTCCTGCCAGGTTTCCGCTTCCGCCTGCAGGCGAATGGAGTGATTCTGCGCCAGTGATTCATGGAGTTTCATGGCCGCTCCTTATTTCACGTCCTGCGGGAAGTGAGCTTTGATCACCTCCAGCAGTTTTGGGCCGAAATCCGCCGGCGACAGCATATTACGTACGCCCACCACGTGTTTATTGCCGGAGACGGTAATCTCACCCGCGATATGGGTTGAAGCGATGATGATATCCGCGCCGTTCAGTTCGCTTTTGTATTCACCTACCGCGCAGCTGTTTACCGTGTGGTCGATGTTGGATTGCGTCAGGAACTGATCCACCTTCATTTTCATGATCATGGAACTGCCTTGCCCGTTGCCACACACAGCCAGAATACGTACGGTCATAATCAGAACTCCTTATTGGGCAGAGGCCTCTGCCAGTTGTTTTTCCGCGTCTTCCTCGGCACGCAGCGCGCGGCCGGCGAAGAACATATAAGCCAGTGCAATCAGGATGATGACGGCCATAAACGCCAGCCCGATGGAGGCGAAGCCCTGCATCATCGGCGGCGCCAGAATCGACCAATCCGCCATCCCCATCCAGGCGCTCATACCGGTGAGCTTCACCGCCCATACGCAGCCGAAAATTTCAACCATGCCCATCACAAGGCAGATCTTGAGCGCCGCACGCCAGCCGCCGAAATGGTTGGCAAAAACGCCAATCGTCGCGTTGGAGAAGAACATCGGGATAAAGCCTGGAATAATCAGAATTGAAGAGCCGATGCCGACCAGAATGCCGACGGCAATCAGCTGGCCGATGGTGCCCCACATAAAGCCCCACACCACCGCATTCGGCGCAAAGCTGTAGATCGCGGCGCAGTCAATCGCCAGCACCGCGCCGGGGATCAGGCGTTGCGAGATGCCGTTGAAGGCTTCGGACAGTTCGGCGACGAACATCCGCACGCCCTGGGTAATGATGAAAATAGCCACCGCGAAGGAGAAACCGGTCTGCAGGATATAGACCGTCCAGTGGGTTTTGCCCGCCATCGCCTGCACCACGTCAATACCGAAGGAAAGCAGGATCGCGCCAAAGAAAATGGTCATCACAATCGCGGTAGAGACGATGTTGTCGTGGAAGATATTCAGCCAGCCAGGCAGCTTGAGGTCTTCGACGCTCTCCTCTTTTTTCCCCAGATACGGCGCCACTTTGTAGGCAATCCACGAGGCAAACTGCTGCTGGTGACCGATGGAGAAGCCGCAGCCGTCGGTGACCAGTTGGGTAGGCTTGAACATCATGTTGGAGGTGATCCCCCAGTACAGGGAGACCAGTACCGCGGTGCAGATAATGGTCGTCCACATCCCGTAACCAAAGATGAAGAACGAGACCGCAATCAGCCCCGCCTGCTGAAACATGATATGGCCAGTCAGCATGATGGTGCGGATACCGGTAATGCGGCGCAGCAGGACATAACAGATGTTGAGCGCCAGTGCCAGGAGCACCGCATACCCCACCCAGCTGTAGGCCTCGCCCATCCGGTCGATGGTCGCCATCATCGAGGCGTAAGTGTCGGAAATCGCGCCATTGATGCCATAGACCTCTGACATTTTCGCCACCACCGGCTTAAAGGTGCTGGTGAGGATGCCGGAACCGGCTTGTAACAGCATGAAACCAATGATGGTTTTGATCGTACCTTTGATAATCACGCTGACGCTTTTACGCAACAGGATATAGCCAAGGCAGGTCACGATACCCAGCAGCAGCGGGGCATTGGTCATGACCTGATTAAAGAAGACGGTAAAGATGTTGTAGAGGATCTCCATAACACACTCCAGAAGAGGAAGGCTTTGAACGCGCATGTCGCTCAGCAGTTGTCGTCGCCCTCACTCTAATAATCAAAAATAATCACAACAAGATTGAATTTGATTAAATGTGACGTACGCCGCAATAATCCTCACTTTCACTCTGGTCATTACCAATTATGTACGTAGACACATAAATAAACATTTTTAAATCATATAGATAAAACAATACCTAACGTCAATTTGAGCGGATAGAGCCCGGAAATTATGCACGACGCCTCGCAAAAATGCAGGAAAACAAGATTGCAATCTTGAAAACACAGTGACAACATAAATCAAAACCAATCAAATACTGATTACTTTTGAAAATGCATGAGGAAGACCGCGATGAGTAAAGTCCAAACCATCACCCGAGAATCATGGATCCTGAACACCTTTCCGGAATGGGGTAGCTGGCTGAATGAAGAGATTGAACAAGAGCAGGTTGCGCCAGGCACCTTCGCCATGTGGTGGCTGGGCTGTACCGGCATCTGGTTAAAATCCGAGGGTGGGGCTAACGTCTGCGTCGATTTCTGGTGCGGCACCGGTAAACAGAGCCACGGCAATCCGCTGATGAAAACCGGCCATCAAATGCAACGGATGGCGGGGGTGAAGAAACTGCAGCCGAACCTGCGCACCACGCCGTTCGTGCTCGATCCGTTCGCCATTCGCCAGATTGACGCCGTACTGGCGACCCACGATCATAACGATCATATTGACGTCAACGTCGCCGCCGCCGTGATGCAGAACTGCCCGGCCGATGTGCCCTTTATTGGGCCGAAAACCTGCGTCGACCTTTGGATCGGCTGGGGCGTACCGAAAGCGCGCTGTATCATCATGAAGCCCGGTGATGTGGTGAAGATCAAAGACATTGAGATCCACGCGCTCGACGCGTTCGATCGCACGGCGCTGATCACCCTCCCGGCGGATCAAAAAGCCACCGGCGTGCTGCCGGACGGCATGGACCAGCGCGCAGTCAACTATCTGTTTAAAACGCCGGGCGGCAATCTCTACCACAGCGGCGATTCCCACTACTCCAACTACTACGCGAAGCACGGCAACGAGCATCAAATTGACGTCGCCCTCGGCTCGTATGGCGAGAACCCGCGCGGCATCACCGACAAAATGACCAGCGCCGATATCCTGCGTATGGCGGAGTCGCTCAACGCCAAAGTGGTGATCCCGTTCCACCATGATATCTGGTCAAACTTTCAGGCCGATCCGCAGGAGATCCGCGTCCTGTGGGAGATGAAAAAGGATCGTCTGAAGTACGGCTTCAAGCCGTTTATCTGGCAGGTCGGCGGCAAATTTACCTGGCCGCTGGATAAAGACAATTTCGAATATCACTACCCGCGCGGCTTCGATGACTGCTTCACAATTGAGCCGGACCTGCCGTTCAAATCCTTCCTGTAAGCCGCCTCCGGCAGGCACTGCCTGCCGGAAATACCCCGTCTCAGGGTTAGTATTTTCACATGATTTCAAATATCATCTTTGCCGTTCACTTTTAATCGGATTCGCTCATGACGGAAGCGCAAAGGCACCAAATTCTGCTGGATCTGCTCGCCCAAACGGGGTTTGTTACCGTAGAGCAGGTGATGTCGCGGCTCGGGATCTCACCCGCAACCGCCCGACGTGATATCAACAAGCTGGATGAAAGCGGCAAACTGAAAAAGGTTCGCAATGGCGCGGAAGCCATTAGTGAGCAGCGCCCCCGCTGGACGCCGATGAATATCCATCAGGCGCAAAACCTGGATGAAAAAGTGCGTATCGCACGCGCCGCTTCGCAGCTGATCGCGCCGGGGGAAAGTATCGTCATTAACTGCGGCTCCACCGCCTTTCTGCTGGGGCGGGAACTGTGCGGTAAACCGGTGCAGATCATCACTAACTATCTGCCGCTGGCTAATTACCTGATCGACCAGGAGCACGACAGCGTGATTATCATGGGTGGACAGTACAACCGTAGCCACGCCATCACGCTCAGCCCCCACGGTAGCGAAAACAGCCTGTATGCCGGACACTGGATGTTCACCAGCGGCAAAGGACTCACCGCCGAAGGGCTCTACAAAACCGATATGCTGACCGCCATGGCCGAGCAGAAAATGCTCAACGTGGTCGGCAAACTGGCGGTGCTGGTCGACAGCAGCAAGGTCGGCGAGCGCGCCGGGATGTTATTCAGCCAGGCCGGGCAAATTGACGTGGTGATCACCGGGAAACAAGCTGATGCCGCAATCCTCAAACAGCTTGAGGATCAGGGCGTCAGCGTGATCCGCGTTTAAAGATGCTGGCGGAAAAAGGCGACCGTCGCGGCCAGCGCCTCTGGCGTAATGCGATGGCGGACGCCCTTTTGCCAGACGCAGGTCAGCCTGGCGGTAAGATCGCCTTGCCGCAGCGCCTGCTCAAGACGGAAGGTCTCTTCCGGCGGCACCACATCGTCAGCGTCCCCATGCCAGAGCAACAGCGGCCGCCGGGCAAGGGACGCCAGCTGATGGCTGACATCCCATTCGCGGAGACTGTCAGCATCAAAGCCAGGCGAGGGAAACAGGGTTTGCGACAGCGAACGAAAATAGCCCGACCCCATCAGACAAGCGACGCTGTTCAGTTCGGGATGGTGCGTCATGATGCCCAGCGCCGTCATCCCTCCCATCGAGGCGCCAGCCACCGCCAGCCGCTCTCCCTCCAGCCATCCCTCGGCGATAATCGCCTCGCGCAGCGCGGGAAACTCCCTGAAATTCTGCTGCAGGATCGGCCAGAAGCGCTGCATCCGCCCGGCCTCGTCGCCCTGATAACGCGCCCCATGCTCCGGCGCATCCGGCATGATCACCCGGAAGCCCGCCTCGGCCAACGCCACCGCAAAGTAGCTGTAGACCAGCTTCGACGAGGTAAAGCCATGATAAAAAACGATACAGGGCAAGGGTTTATTCAGACTCTCCTGCGGGCAGGCATGCAAAATTTCACCGCCGCCGAGGTTGCGCATTTCTAGTGCAATCATTTATCGTCTCCCTTCTCTATCGTGGTAAGGCGTCATGGGAAAATTCATTCACCGGGCAACCCAGTTTGCTACGATTCATAATGTTGAGAACCCGGTTACGCTTTCACAACATTTTCATTCGAAAATCGCGTCAGAGATAACAGTTCGGGAACATTCCCCGGCAATCCTGTTAAGGCTACCACTACACTATCACTATCAGGAAACGAGATATGGTTATGCGCAGGTTTTCACCGTGGTTACTGGCTATCGTCCTCAGCGGGTGTAGTGCCCTGCAGGGAACGCCGGAAGCCCCGCCGCCCGCCACCGACCATCCGCAGGAGATCCAGCGTAACCAGACGGCTGGCCTGCAGAAAATGGCCACGGTGAGTGTGCTGATGTACGGTTCGCCGATGGATGTCGAAGCGGCGCTGAAGGCCAAAGCAGAAGCGGCCAAAGCCGATTACTACGTCATCATCATGATCGATGACACCATGGTACCCGGCCAGTGGTATTCGCAGGCGATCCTCTATCGTCGATGACGAGGCGGCGTCTTTAAATCTGCTTTACACAGCTTTGCGTCCATTCACGTTCTCCTGTGCATAATAACGTTCGGCCAGCCACCTGGCAGGACGTTAGCAACGGACTGCCCTTGGGACTACGTGAAATGGAGCTGACGATGAAACGATCTTTTACCCTACCCAGCCTGCTGTTTACCGCTGCGACGGCCAATACGTCCGCGCAGTCAGCCGAATTCGCCAGCGCGGATTGCGTCACTGGCCTGAATGAAATCGGTCTGATCTCCGTCACTAATCTTTCCGGCAGCCAACAGGATGTGGAGCACGCCATTGCCCGCAAAGCGGACGAGCAAGGCGCCTCCTGGTATCGCATTATTCAGATGTACGAAGAACAACAGCCGGACAGCTGGCGCGTACAGGCCATTCTCTACGCCTGAGGCGCCTGGCGCCCGCGCCCCATGGCCCGCAGCAGCAGGTCGTCGAGGGTCGGCGCATCAAGACGCATGCCGCCGCGGGTGTCGAGCATCATCCGACACCAGGCTTCAGCCAGCGGCGGCGAAGCGTGGAGCAGCATCTGCGCCCCCGCGCCAAGACGATAGACCAGCCGGGCAATCTCTCTCCCCTGCTCTTCGGCGGGCCGTCTCAGCAGCTGCTGCAGTTGACGCCACGCGCGGTCGAGATGGCGATTCTGTCCTTTCACCTCCGCGCACTCTGCCGCCAGCAGCTCCATCGCCGCCGGCTGCTTGCTGAGCACCCGCATGACATCGAGACACATAATGTTGCCGGAACCTTCCCAGATGCTGTTGACCGGCATCTCACGGTAGAGGCGCGGGAGTTCGCTCTCCTCGCAATAGCCGATGCCGCCGAGCACTTCCATCGCCTCGGCGACAAACGGGATGCCGGCCTTACAGATGGCAAATTTGGCCGCCGGCGTAAACAGGCGCGCCCAGGCGCTTTCCCGGGCATCCTCCCGACGGTCCCAGGCGCGAGCCAGGCGAAACAGAAACGCGGTTTGCCCCTCCAGACGCAGCGCCATTTGCCCCAGCAGCTGGCGCATCATCGGCTGATCGACCAGGTTTTTGCCAAACGCCTGACGCTGTAGCGCGTGATACAGCGCCACCGAGAAGGCGCGACGCATCAGGGCATGGCTGCCCAGCGCGCAGTCAAAGCGGGTCAGGCCGCCCATCCTGAGGATCTGCCGCACGCCGTCGCCCTCTTCGCCCACCAGCCAGCCGCAGGCATCATAAAACTCCACTTCACTGCTGGCGTTGGAGCGGTTGCCAAGCTTCTCTTTTAAGCGTTCAAGACGCACGCCGTTGCGCTGCCCGTCGGGCAGCAGACGCGGCACAAAGAAGCACGACAGTCCCGCGGGGGCCTGGGCCAGCACCAGGTGGGCATCGCTCTGCGGCACTGAGAAGAACCACTTGTGTCCCACCAGCCGGTAAAACCCTTCCGCCGTTTTCTCCGCGCGGGTGGTATTGCTCAGCACATCGGAGCCCCCTTGCTTCTCGGTCATCCCCATGCCGATCAGCAGGCCGCGCTTCTGGCCGCCAGGCGCGAGGTGGGGATCGTAACGGTCGCTCAGCAGCGGCGACAGCCAGTCGCGAAAGGGCGCGGGCAGGGCGTGCTGCAGCAGGGGCGTCGCGGCGAAGGTCATGGTAATCGGGCACAACGTCCCGGCCTCCACCTGGGCATGAAGCAGAAAGCGGGCGGCACGCGCCACAAACGCGCCTTCGCGGGCATCCTCCTGCCAGGCGAGGTTATGCACCCGGTTCGCACACAGCCCCTGCATCAGCAGGTGCCAGGCGGGATGGAAGCGTACGTCGTCCAGCCGGGCGCCAGTGGCGTCATAGCGCAGCAGCTCCGGTGGGTTACTGTTGGCCAGGCGTCCCAGCTCCAGCGATTCGGCGGTCCCCAGCTGCTGGCCAATGCTGGCGAGCAGATCGCCATCCCAGCCGGCGCCTTCGCGGACCACCGCTTCACGCAAGGCGGTATCGGACAGGAAAAGATTGCTGTTATTCAGCGGAGTCGGTTGATTAAAAACGGTGTGCGTTTGCCAGTGCATCGTGTCTCCCTCCATCAATGGCGATAGCCATAAGTATGGTTTTCCAGGGGGATTCTCGCCCGCGAAAGCGGTCACAAAAAAGCCATCCCGGAGGATGGCTTTTTTGGAATCGTCGACGGTTCAGCTTAGCTGCGCTGGCGCACCGCTTCAAACAGGCAGATGCCGGTGGCCACCGAGACGTTCAGCGAGGAGACGCTACCCGCCATCGGGATGCTGATCAGCTCATCGCAGTGCTCGCGGGTCAGACGACGCATACCTTCACCTTCAGCGCCCATCACCAGCGCCATCGGGCCGGTCATTTTGCTCTGGAACAGCGTATGGTCGGCTTCTCCAGCGGTCCCGACGATCCAGACGTTCGCTTCCTGCAGCAGACGCATGGTACGCGCCAGGTTGGTCACGCGGATCAGCGGGACGTTCTCCGCCGCGCCGCAGGCCACTTTCTTCGCCGTCGCATTCAGCTGAGCGGAACGATCTTTTGGCACGATCACCGCATGCACACCAGCGGCATCAGCGCTACGCAGGCAGGCGCCGAGGTTGTGCGGATCGGTTACGCCGTCGAGGATCAGCAGGAACGGCTGATCGTGCTGCGCCAGCAGATCCGGCAGATCGTTCTCCTGATACTGACGTCCTGGCTTCACGCGGGCAATGATCCCCTGATGCACCGCGCCTTCGCTCTTCTCATCGAGGAACTGGCGGTTGGCCACCTGAATCACCACGCCCTGCGCTTCCAGGGCATGGATCAGCGGCAGCAGGCGCTTATCCTCACGGCCTTTCAGAATATAAACTTCCTGAAAACGCTCAGGTGCGCGTTCCAGCAGTGCCTGCACCGCATGGATGCCGTAAATCATTTCACTCATTGATGTACTCGTTTTAGGTTCTGTTATCCGTCCCCTTCACCCCGTTCTGCGCCAGCAGACTTCTGGAGTGAAGGGACGTCAATCACTCGGCGATTTTCTTCTTTGCCGCGCGCTTGGCTTTGGTCGCGGCGGCGATTTTCTGTGTTTTCGCCGACGGTTTTTTCGCTTTCTTCTCGCCTTTGGGCTTCGCTTTAGCCTGGTCTTTTTCTTTGCGGAACGCGCTATCCGGCTCGAAGTTCACCTGTTTACCCACCTGGCGGCGACGGCCACCCGGTTTGCCAGAGGTGCTCTTTTTCGCTTTCTCACGGGCGGTTTTGCCAACATTACGCGGCGCACGCTCGCTGGAAATCAGGCTGAAATCAATCTTACGCTCATCCATGTTGACGGCTTCCACGCGGACTTCCACGCGGTCGCCCAGACGATAAGTCTGGCCGCCGGACTCGCCGATCAGCCGCTGGCCAACCTGGTCAAAACGGTAATAGTCGTTATCCAGGGAGGAGACATGCACCAGACCATCGATAAACAGATCGTTCAGGCGGACAAAGAAGCCAAAGCCGGTCACGCTGGCGATGACACCGGAGAAGGTGTTGCCCACCTGATCCTGCATGAAGTCGCACTTCAGCCAGTCGGACACTTCACGCGTCGCTTCGTCGGCGCGGCGCTCGGTCATCGAACAGTGCTGGCCCAGCTGGAGCATCTCTTCCATGCTGTAGTGCCAGCCGCCGGTCTCGGTGCTATTCCCTTTATGTCCCTGCTCTTTTGCCAGCAGATACTTGATGGCGCGGTGTAGAGACAGATCCGGGTAGCGGCGAATCGGCGAGGTGAAGTGGGCGTATGACTGCAGTGCCAGGCCAAAGTGGCCACGGTTTTCCGGATCGTAGACCGCCTGCTTCATGGAGCGCAGGAGCATCGTTTGCAGCATTTCGGCATCCGGACGATCGGCAATGGAGGTCAACAGTTCGGCGTAATCGCGCGGCTCCGGCTTGTTGCCGCCCGGCAGCTCCAGTCCCAGCTCAGCCAGCACGGTACGGAACGAGGTAATCGCTTCGGTGCTTGGCTTATCGTGGATACGGAACAGTGCCGGCTCCTGCGCTTTCTCAACGAAACGCGCGGCGGAGATGTTCGCCAGGATCATACACTCTTCAATCAGCTTATGCGCATCGTTACGCTGAGTCTGTTCGATACGCTCAATACGGCGTTCGGCATTGAAGATGAATTTAGCTTCTTCACTTTCAAATGAGATACCGCCGCGCTCTTCGCGGGCGCTCTCCAGCACTTTGTAGAGGTTATGCAGCTCTTCAATATGCTTCACCAGCGGCGCGTAGTGTTCGCGCAGCTCCTGATCGCCCTGCAGCATATGCCACACTTTGGTGTAGGTCAGGCGAGCATGTGAACTCATCACCGCTTCATAGAACTTAAAGCCGGTCAGGCGGCCTTTTGACGAAATCGTCATCTCGCACACCATACACAGGCGATCGACCTGCGGGTTCAGCGAGCACAGGCCGTTCGACAGCACTTCCGGCAGCATCGGTACCACCTGCGACGGGAAGTAGACCGACGTCCCGCGGCTACGCGCTTCGCCGTCCAGCGGCGTACCAGGGCGCACATAGTAGCTCACGTCGGCGATAGCCACCCACAGACGCCAGCCGCCGCCGCGTTTCTTCTCGCAGTACACCGCGTCATCGAAGTCGCGGGCATCTTCGCCATCAATAGTGACCAGCGGCAGAGAGCGCAGATCGACGCGTCCGGCTTTCGCCTCTTCCGGCACCTGCTCTTTGAGGCCGGAAACTTGTTTTTCCACCGCCGGCGGCCAGACGTAAGGAATTTCATGGGTACGCAGCGCCATATCGACGGCCATGCCGGTGCCCATGTTGTCGCCCAGCACTTCGACGATTTTCCCGACCGCTTTGGTGCGGCGGGTTGGGCGCTGGGTCAGTTCGACCACCACCACGTAGCCCATCCGCGCGCCCATAATATCTTCAGGCGGGATCAGGATATCGAAGCTCAGGCGACTGTCGTCCGGGACGACGAAGCCGACACCAGCGTCGGTGAAGTAGCGGCCAACAATCTGGCTGGTTTTCGGTACCAGCACACGAACGATGCGCGCCTCGCGGCGGCCCTTACGGTCCGCACCCAGCGGCTGGGCCAGCACCTGGTCACCGTGAATACAGGTTTTCATCTGCTCTGACGACAGATACAGATCGTCCTTGCGCCCTTCAACGCGCAGGAATCCATAGCCATCACGGTGGCCAATAACGGTACCTTTGAGGAGATCAAGACGCTCCGGCAGCGCATAGCACTGGCGGCGTGTGAAGACCAGCTGACCGTCGCGCTCCATCGCGCGCAGGCGGCGGCGCAGCGCTTCTATTTGTTCTTCGCCCTCAATATTCAACTCGATGGCCAGCTCATCGCGGCTGGCAGGCTTTTCCCGTTTGGTTAAATGTTCGAGGATAAATTCCCGGCTCGGGATGGGATTCGCGTACTTCTCAGCTTCGCGTTCCTGGAATGGATCTTGTGACATATCGGTTCCTCCGTTGTCATCTCCGGCAGAGTGGCGTCACTCCACCAGTAATAATTTATAAAGCGGTTGATTCTTCTCAACCAAATCAGCCAGCGTATAGTTATCCAGCTCCTTGAGAAAACTCTGCGCGGCTTCAGCTAGCGCCTGTTTCAGACGACAGGCTGGTGTAATGTGGCAAAATTCGCTGCTGCAGTTGACCAGCGATAAGGGTTCAAGGTCGCGCACCACGTCGCCCACGCGGATCTGCCCTGCTGGTTTACCGAGGCGAATGCCCCCATTCTTCCCCCGCACGGCAGTCACGTAGCCCATGCGGCTTAACTGATTGATTATTTTAACCATATGATTACGGGAGACGCCATAGACCTCGGTCACTTCCGAGATGCTGGTCATGCGTCCTTCCGGCAGCGACGCCATATAAATCAGCGCGCGTAATCCGTAATCGGTGAAACTCGTTAACTGCACATAAACCTCAGGGAAAAGAAAACAGGGTATGTCGAGCGACATCATTATTATTGATGATAAACCAGCCAGCGCTCAGGCCGCTAATTTATTTGAAATGGGGCGGGCGAACAGCAAAAACAAGGGCGCCCGAACGGCGCCCCTTGAGAGTGATTACGCGTCGAACGGGTCGCGCAGAATCATGGTCTCGGTACGGTCTGGACCAGTAGAGATGATATCCACCGGCACGCCGGTCAGCTCTTCAATACGAGCGATGTAGTTCAGCGCTGCCTGCGGCAGACCGCTGCGCTCTTTCACGCCAAAGGTGGTTTCGGACCAGCCCGGCATGGTTTCGTAGATAGGCTCGATACCTTCCCAGTTGTCGGCAGCCAGCGGAGTGGTGGTCACTTCACGGCCGTCCGGCATACGGTAGCCGACGCAGATTTTCACTTCTTTCAGGCCGTCGAGGACGTCCAGTTTAGTCAGGCAGAAGCCAGACAGGGAGTTAATCTGCACCGCGCGGCGTACTGCAACCGCGTCCAGCCAGCCGGTACGACGACGACGACCGGTGGTGGCGCCGAATTCGTTACCCTGCTTGCAGAGGAACTCGCCAGTTTCATCAAACAGCTCGGTCGGGAACGGACCCGCGCCTACGCGAGTCGAGTAAGCTTTGATGATACCCAGTACGTAATCCACATAACGCGGACCCAGGCCAGAACCGGTCGCCACGCCACCCGCGGTGGTGTTAGAGGAAGTTACGTACGGATAGGTACCGTGGTCGATATCCAGCAGGGTACCCTGCGCGCCTTCGAACATCACGAAGTCGCCGCGCTTACGCGCCTGATCCAGCAGATCGGAAACATCAACGACCATGCTGGTGAGGATGTCGGCAATCGCCATGACATCGTCCAGCACTTTCTGGTAGTCAACCGCTTCTGCTTTGTAGAAGTTCACCAACTGGAAGTTGTGATATTCCATCACTTCTTTCAGTTTGTCAGCGAAGGTGGCTTTATCAAACAGGTCGCCAACGCGCAGACCGCGACGAGCAACTTTATCTTCGTAAGCCGGGCCGATACCGCGACCGGTCGTACCGATAGCTTTCGCACCGCGTGCTTTCTCACGTGCGACGTCCAGCGCCACGTGATAGTCGAGGATAAGCGGGCAGGCTTCGGACAGCAGCAGACGCTCACGAACAGGGATACCACGGTCTTCCAGACCTTTCATCTCTTTCATCAGCGCAGCCGGAGACAGCACAACACCGTTACCGATGATGCTGGTTACATTCTCACGGAGAATACCTGATGGAATAAGATGGAGGACGGTTTTTTCACCGTTGATTACGAGAGTATGGCCTGCGTTATGGCCACCCTGGTAGCGCACAACATATTTAGCCCGTTCTGTCAGGAGATCGACGATCTTCCCTTTACCTTCGTCACCCCATTGGGTGCCCAGTACGACGACGTTGTTACCCATTTTTCAAAATCACCGTTTGCTTAAAAATGGATTCTACCATCGCTTTTTCAGAGTTACAGCACTTTTTGCATCCAAAATAAGGCAAATCCGACCACTTTTTGATCAGCCAATCGATTTCCTCAACATGTAGTAGATCACAATCCCTGCAACCACAAGTCCGCCGCCAAAGCGGCGCAATAAATTATCCGGTAACTGGCTCAGGCTGGCGACCATTTTGCGCCAGGCGCGAGGATAGAGCAGCGGGCCGAGCCCTTCGAGTACTAAAACCAGCGCCAGCGCCAGCCAAATGGTGGAGTTCATTATCAACCCTAATTGAAAAGTATTATCGTCGCCCTCGCGGGCGTCATCGGCCAGCATGGTGAATTCATTCACTCATTTCACATTGTCCCGTATTTCATCTTCATTATGAACTGGCAAGGTGAAACAAAATTCACAACTAATTGTATTGCTGCATATTTTTTAAATTGTAACTATGCCGTCGCGTACTACAACCCGGTACGTCTACATAATCAGGAAGATTATCATGAGAGAATTAACCGCGTTTGAAATCGAAAATGTGAGCGGCGCAGGCTGGTTACAGGATGGCCTGGCTTCCTTAGGCAGCAAGGTCGGCGCCGCCGCATGGACGATGGGTACCGATGCCCTGAGCATCAACCTGCCGCTGATTGGCACCCTCAATCTGGCCGACCTGGCGCCAGACCTGGGCAAAACCCTGGGCGAAAGCGTTGGGTCGACTATCGGTGGCACCATCGAAAGTGCGCTGGCGAGCCTGCCGGTGATCGGTGGCCTGCTGAACAAACTGCTCGGCAACTAATTCACGCCCCCGCAGTATGAAAAAAGGCGCCTGAAACAGGCGCCTTTTCGCGTTAGCACTTCAGGCTTACACCCTCTGCGGCTTATTTACGCGCCGAATCCGGTGAACGCATATAGCGGAAGAAATCGCTGTCCGGGCTCAGGACCATCACATCCTGGTTGCTCTGGAAGCTCTTCTCATAGGCGCGCAGGCTACGGATAAAGGAGTAGAAGCCTGGATCCTGGCTGAACGCGTCGGCAAACAGTTTTGCCGATTCAGCATCACCTTCACCACGCAGGATACGACCCTGGCGCTCGGCTTCCGCCAGCGTCTTGGTGACTTCGTAGTCTGCGGTCGCGCGCAGTTTCTCAGCTTCTTCCTGACCCTGTGAACGGTGGCGACGAGCAACCGCTTCACGCTCCGCGCGCATACGGTTATAAATCGCTTCCGACACTTCTGCCGGCAGGTTGATCTGTTTGATACGCACGTCGACAACTTCGATACCCAGCGCCGCCATACTGTTCGGGTTGATCACCTGCACTTTGCCGTTGGTTTCCGCTTCCACCCGCTCAGCGGCTTTGGCGATAGCGTCATCAGCCGCCGGGGTGCTGACCTCGTCTTCCGTGCCAGCAGAACCCGAGTTCAGCGCATCGCGCACTTCCAGCGTCAGGCGGCCACGGGAGTCGGTGACGATGTCTTTCACATCCAGACGACCAATTTCAGAACGCAGACGGTCAGAGAATTTACGCTTCAGCAGCACCTCGGCCTGGGAGACGTCGCCGCCGCCGGTTGCCAGGTAGTAACGGCTGAAGTCACTGATGCGCCACTTGATATAGGAGTCGACGATCAGGTCTTTTTTCTCTTTGGTCACAAAACGGTCAGCCTGGTTGTCCATGGTCTGGATACGCGCATCCAGCATCTTCACCGATTCGATAAACGGGATCTTGAAGTGCAGGCCCGGCGCATACACCAGCGGCTTGTTTTCGTCGTCGCGCAGAACTTTACCGAAACGCAGCGTAATCCCGCGCTCGCCTTCCTTTACGACAAAGACTGACATGTAGAGCACTACCAGCACGATGACAATGATCGCGATAACAGATTTACGCATCGTTATTCCCCCTGACGCTGGTAGTCGTTACGCTGCGCGTTAGCGCGGCGTTGGTCCATAATGCTACCCCCGGTTGAGCTCGAGGTTGATGAGGTGCTGGCGCTGCCTGTGCTGGATGCAGGTGGCAGACGCAGCAGATCGCTGGCGTCACTGCTATCGCTCTTTGCTGCCGGCGCAGCGGCGCCTTTCAGCATCTGGTCAAGCGGCAGAACCATCAGATTGCCGTTTTTGCTGTCATTGACCAGCACTTTGCGGGTGTGGCTCAGCACTTTTTCCATGGTTTCGATATACAGACGCTCGCGGGTAATTTCCGGCGCGGCTTTGTATTCCGGCAGGAGCTTAGCAAAGCGAGCCACTTCACCCTGGGCTTCCAGGACGGTCTGGGTCTTGTAGGCACGCGCCTCTTCAAGGATACGCTGCGCCTGGCCATTCGCCCGCGGCTGTACTTCGTTGGTATAAGCTTCCGCTTCACGGATGTACTGCTGCTCGTTCTCACGCGCGGCAATGGCATCGTCAAACGCCGCCTTCACCTCTTCCGGCGGACGTGCCGTCTGGAAGTTGACGTCCAGCAGGGTGATCCCCATGTTGTACGGGCGGATAGTCTCTTCCAGCTCGCGCTGGGTATCGCTACGGATCACAGTACGACCTTCGGTCAGAATGCGATCCATAGTGTATTTGCCGATCACGCCGCGCAGCGCGCTGTCAGTCGCCTGACGCAGACTGTCATCCGCGCTGGTAACGCTAAACAGATAGCGTTCCGGATCGGTGACGCGGTACTGCACGTTCATCTCAACGCGCACGACGTTTTCGTCAGAGGTCAGCATGACGCCGGAAGCGGCCAGTTCACGTACCGACTCCACGTTCACCGCCTGAACGTTATCGATAAAGGTCGGTTTCCAGTTCAGGCCTGGCTCAACCAGATGGCTGAACTTACCAAAACGGGTCACGACGCCGCGTTCGGCTTCTTTAATGGTATAAAAACCGCTGGCCGCCCAGATAATCACTGCCGCCGCGGCAACGATGCCGACAATACGCCCGCCCATCGGTCCGCGAGGGGTCTGCGCGTTATTACCACCGCCCAGTCCGCCCTTGCCGCCGCCGAGCCCGCCAAGTTTTTTACTTAACTTGCGGAAGATATCATCCAGATCCGGCGGCCCCTGCTCGCGACCACCTTTGTTGCCATTTCCCTCAGAGTTGCCGCCAGGTTTGCTGCTCCCCCACGGGTCGCGGTCCTGTCCGTTATTACCGGGCTGATTCCACGCCATGTATATGCTCCATATTTGTTTTTGATATCCCCACAGGGGTCAATATCTTCAGGCAAGCTGCAAGGTTAAACCACATAGTCAACAAGCGTTGGCTCTTGCTTACAGAGGCGCCGCCAGTCAACGATCGGCATGCGCACCTGCAGACTCACGCTGCCGTCATCCTCCATCCACTCTTTTTCTATCGCCTGAAGCTGATAGAAACGGCTTCTCAGTCGCCCTTCTTTCGGCGGTAAGCGCAGCGTATGCTGGGCCACTTCACCGGAAAGACGTTCCGTTAATGCCTGAAAAAGCAGTGGTACGCCAACCCCGGTCTGGGCTGAAAGCCAGACCCGAATCGGTTTATTTTCATCGTCGCGATCGATGCGCGGTTCAAAATCGTCAAGCATGTCGATTTTGTTCATCACCATCAGCGCTGGGATCTCATCGGCTTCAATCTCAGCGAGAACCGTATTTACCGCATCAATGTTTTCCTGCACACGGACATCCGCCGCGTCAATCACATGCAGCAGCAGCGTCGCCTGACGCGTCTCCTGCAACGTCGCTTTAAACGCGGCTACCAGATCGTGCGGCAGATGGCGAATAAAGCCGACGGTATCGGCCAGTACCGTTTCGCCGACGTCAGGGACGTCAATGCGGCGCAGCGTCGGGTCCAGGGTGGCGAACAACTGGTTCGCGGCATAGACCTCGGCAGCGGTGATCTGGTTAAAGAGCGTTGATTTTCCGGCGTTGGTGTAGCCCACCAGCGACACGGTTGGAATATCGGCTTTCGCGCGCGACCGCCGCCCCTGCTCACGCTGTTTCTCAACTTTTTCCAGTCGCGACAGGATCTGCATGATGCGGTTACGCAATAAACGACGGTCGGTTTCGAGCTGGGTTTCACCCGGGCCACGCAAACCAATCCCGCCTTTCTGTCTTTCAAGGTGGGTCCAGCCGCGGACGAGACGGGTTGCCATATGGCGCAACTGCGCCAGCTCAACCTGCAGTTTCCCTTCATGGGTGCGCGCGCGCTGGGCGAAAATATCTAAAATAAGACCGGTGCGATCGATAACCCGGCATTCGCACAGACGTTCCAGGTTGCGTTCTTGCGCCGGACTCAGGGCATGATCGAAGAGCACGACCGACGCGCCGGTCGCTTTAACGGCTTCCGCAATTTCGACTGCCTTACCTTCACCAACAAAATACTTCGGGTGCGGTGCTTTACGGCTACCGGTAATCACCTGCATTGCTTCGACACCGGCGGAAGAGGCCAGAGTTTCAAACTCCTGGAGATCTTCCATATCTTTGTCTTGCGAAAAATAGATGTGTACCAGTACCGCCTGCTCACCGGCGTCATAACGGTCAAACAAGCGTAAACCCCTTATAAAATACCAGCGGGGAACACAGAAAACCTGGCTCCCCGGCGTGGAAAAACAGCACTGGCCTTATTCGGCGTCGTCGCTGTCTTGTTGCGGCGCAGAAGAGCCCTGCGCGCTACCACCGTGGTGATAGTTACTGGAACCGCCGCCAGCATTATTGCTGTGGTGAGACACCGGGCGAGACGGGACAACAGTAGAAATTGCGTGCTTATAGACCATCTGGCTGACCGTGTTCTTCAACAGGATCACGAACTGATCGAAAGACTCAATTTGCCCTTGCAGCTTGATACCATTCACCAAATAAATAGAAACCGGAACGCGTTCCCGACGCAAAGCGTTCAGGAACGGATCTTGTAAAGATTGCCCCTTAGCCATTCTCTCTTTTCCTTATATGTATGCTTGTTTTGTACTCAGAACCTTACGATTCTTAAAAAAAATTACGCACGATACCGTTCAATTGTACACGTTCAGTTCTGGCTCGCACCAACAACCTGTAATACTTTGTTGAGCGCTTGTTCAGGTTGTTCACTGTCTAACCAGTGCACACCTTCCCAACCGCGCAGCCAGGTGACCTGACGTTTGGCTAACTGTCTCGTGGCGCAAACACCTCGATAAACCATCTCATCATAAGGGATCTCGCCATTGAGGTATGACCACATCTGGCGGTATCCAACACAACGGATGGAAGGCATATCCGTATGCAAATCTCCGCGGGCAAAAAGCGCCCGTACTTCTGCTTCAAAACCTGAAGCTAACATCTGATGAAAACGCTGTTCTATGCGTTGATGGAGCAGTTCACGGCTCGCCGGGGCGATGGCGAACTGATGCACCTGATATGGCAGAGCGTCTCCTGACGTTTGCGTCAGTTCCGTTAAAGTTTTACCCGAAATGAAAAAAACTTCCAGTGCCCGGGAAAGCCTTTGCGGATCATTTGGATGAATACGCGCAGCAGCCACGGGATCAATTTCCTGTAATTGCTGATGTAACGCGTTCCACCCCTGCTCTGCGGCCTGCTGCTCAATCCGCGCTCTGACCTCTGGGTCAGCCGACGGTAAGGGCGACAATCCTTCCAGCAACGCTTTGAAATACAACATCGTTCCGCCGACTAACAGCGGAATACGCCCGGCGGCGACAATATCGGCCATCGCCGCCAGCGCGTCGCGGCGAAAATCAGCCGCGGAATAGGCTTCTGCGGGATCCAAAATATCCAGCAGCCGGTGCGGCGCAGCGCTAAGCTCCGCGGCATCCGGTTTGGCAGTGCCAATATCCATTCCCCGATAAATGAGGGCGGAATCAACACTAATCAACTCTACTGGCAAAACTTTACGTAAGGCTATCGCCAGCGCGGTTTTACCTGAGGCCGTCGGGCCCATTAAAAAAATTGCCTTGGGCAGGCTCGCCTCGGTTACATCATTCATCTTTCAGGGCATTCATCGCCGAATGGAGATCTACAGGTTGTAACAGGCCACCCGGCGGCGTTTTCACCAGCTGCGGGCAAAGACGTTCGACGTCCGCCAGCAGCGCAATCGCCTGCGCCATATTCCATGACGCCTGTTCGCTCGTCAGATTACGCGCCATCCATTGGGCGATGTTGCCGACGTCGAATGCGTTTTGCTGCGCCAGGTAGCCTATCAGTTCAGGAATCAAGATTTGTAAATTTTGTTGTCTTAAGGGTAAAGGGACCGCGCGCACCGTCACGTGCAGGGCATCGGTATGAAGCTCGATCCCCAACTGCGTCAGCGCCGACTGCGCAGCGGCCAGCGCCCGCTTCTCCCCTTCCGTGACTTTTAACCGCAACGGGATCAGCAGCGGCTGGGCACATACCGCTTCCGTACCCGGCGTCAACTGCGCCTGGCGCAGCCAGCGCTCGGCAACGGTCAACGACAGCAGCGCCAGACTGCCCTCGCGCTCCAGCAGCGCGCAATCGCCGCCGACAATCGTCAGCACTCTGCCAAAACTCTGACTGTGACCAGCCAGTTCCGCCGGGGCGGCGGACGGCTGCGCGGGTCGCGGAGCGGCGGGCGTGTCGAGCAACTGACGATAAAGCGCGCCCTGCTGCTTCTGGTAACCGGGCTGCGCATGCGGCCAGCTCGCGCCGCCAGAACTGCCGCCGGAGGCAGCCGGCTCACGCGACGATGTGATGCTGAATCGGGTTGCCGCTTCACGCGCTTCCGACGGCCGAGCAAACTGGTTGCCGCCTGCGGCGATGCGATTCTCCGGCATCTGGCGCGGCGTCGGCGGGTCGTCTTTTTCCGCCAGCGGCGCATCAAGCTGTTGCTGCAGCACGCTCAGTACGCCCTGGTAGATAAAGTCATGCACCAGGCGAGACTGATGGAAACGCACCTCATGCTTGGCCGGATGGACGTTCACATCCACCTGATGGGGATCGATCTCCAGATACAGCACAAACGCCGGCTGCTGATCGGCGCCCAGCTTGTCTTCACAGGCCTGGCGGATAGCATGATTGATCAGCCGGTCGCGCATCATCCGGCCGTTGACGTAACAGTACTGAATTTCCGCCAGCGCCGGGGTGGTATGGAGCGGATCGGCAACCCAGCCGCGCAGGGTCAGATCGCCATGCTGCCACTCGATCGCCAGCGCATGTTCGAGAAAAGCGGCGCCGCAAATGGTTCCCAGCCGCCGCTCCCGCTGGCCATCCTGCGCCACTGCCCGATACTGTCGTATCACCTTACCGTTATGGTTGAGGTTAATGGTGACGTCGAAGCGCGCCAGCGCAATGCGGCGCACCACCTCGTCAATGTGGCCGAACTCGGTTTTTTCGGTGCGCATAAATTTGCGCCGCGCCGGCGTGTTGTAGAACAGATCGAGGACTTCCAGGGTGGTGCCGACCGGGTGCGCCGCCGGCTTCACCGTTACCGCCTGATCGCGGCCTTCGGCATAAGCCTGCCAGGCTTCCTGCTGCTCCGCCGTGCGCGAAGTCAGCGTTAAGCGCGCCACCGAACTGATACTGGCCAGCGCTTCGCCGCGAAAGCCGAGGCTGATAATCGCCTCCAGATCGTCAAGCGAGGCGATCTTACTGGTCGCATGACGAGCCAGGGCCAACGCCAGCTCGTCTTTTTTGATGCCGCTGCCGTTATCGCGGATGCGAATGAGCTTCGCGCCGCCGCGTTCTATATCAATGTCAATCCGCGTAGCGCCAGCATCAAGACTGTTCTCAACCAGCTCTTTCACCACCGACGCGGGCCGCTCCACCACTTCGCCGGCGGCAATCTGGTTGGCGAGCTGCGGCGGCAGAACCTGAATCGGCATCCCCTGCTCCTTAGTTAATCAACATCCCGCCTGGCGCTGCGGCGCTGGCGGTCTGCGCCGCCTCGCCGCGAGGCGCCGACTGCAGCGGATGCTGCATAAAGTAGTTGCGCAGGCCGTTATAAATCGCCTCCGCAATCTGCTCCTGGTAATCATCGCTCCCCAGCAGCCGCTCTTCACCGTTGTTACTGATAAAGCCCGTTTCCACAAGGATCGACGGGATATCCGGCGAGCGCAATACACCGAGGCTGGCATGCTCCGGGCGGCGTTTGTGCAGGTTGCCAATGCGCTGCAGCTGGCTCAGCACGTTGGTCGCCACATCGTAGCCGACGCGCTGGGAATGACCGAACTGCAGATCCAGCACCGCCTGGCTCAGGTAGGGGTCGGCCTGGCTGTTCGCCAGCACGTCGCCTGCCCCGCCGAGCAGTTCAGACTGCTTCTCATGCTGCTCGAGCCAACCGGCCATTTCGCTGTTGGCGCGACGGTTCGAGAGCACCCACACCGAGGCGCCGGTCGCATCGCGGTTTGGCGCGGCATCAGCATGGATAGAGACGAGGAAGTTGGCGTTTTGCTTACGCGCCACGTCAGAGCGGCCCATCACCGAAATAAAGTAATCTCCGTCGCGGGTCAGCACCGGCTTAAACTGCGGATCGGCGTTCAGTAACGCCCGCAGCTTGCGCGCGATAGCGATAGTGACGTTCTTCTCTTTGGTGCCATTCGGACCAATCGCGCCAGGATCCTGACCGCCGTGTCCGGCATCGATGGCGATAATCACCTTATCATCCGCCGACACCGTACGGGCCGCCGGGCGAGTCACGGTCTGATTGTTGGTCATCGCCGGCTGGGAGGAGGTCATCGCCGTCTGCCGTTCATGACCCGACGAGCTGAACGGGTTACGCCCTGACGTCGCCGTCCGGGAAGGCATCACCGGCGGCGGGTCAGCCCGTTTCACCACCACAGGCGGCGGTGGCGGTGGCGGCGGTGCGTCGGCGTTGATGGTAAAGACCACCGTGTAATTCGCCCCGTTCTGCTGCTTCACCGCTCGCGTTTTACCATCTTCCGTCAGATCCACCAGCAGACGCAGCGTCTGCGTATCCTGCGGCGTACCGGCGCGAATACTCTTCACCAGGTTGCTGCCGCTAAACTGCAGCGGTAGTCCCTGCAATACGCCGGTCTGCTTGATATCCAGCGCGACCAGACGTTTACCCTGTGGGGTAAAGGAGTACTCCGGCTCACCGACAAAGCTTAGGGTAATACGGGCCTGCTGGTCTCCGTTAGAGACCTGGATATCGGATAAACTCGCCGCAGTGGCGTGAAGACTCGACAGCATTAGCGCAGCGGCAAGCCAGGTGGTTATGCGATACTTCATCCCGTCATCCTTCAGGCTAAATGGCTAAACGCGCCAGTAAAGACTCACCCCGTGAGGAGATCGCGGTAATACGCGCCTCACGCCCTTGTGCCTGGTAATCAAGGTGAATTTCAACATCCGGGTCAGGCAGGACACCTGCGCCTTGCTGCGGCCATTCCACCAGGCAGATGGCATCGTCGGCAAAATAATCACGGATCCCCATAAATTCGAGTTCCTCAGGATCCGCCAGTCGGTAGAGATCGAAGTGATATACCATCAGATTCTCGAGGGTATACGGCTCCACCAGGGTATAGGTTGGGCTTTTGACATTGCCGCGGTGACCGAGCGCCTGCAAAAAGCCGCGGCTGAAGGTCGTTTTCCCCGCGCCTAAATCACCATACAGATAAATCACGGTGGCGCCGGTACAGGCCTGCGCGATGCGGTCGCCAAGGGCCAGCGTGGCCTGCTCATCGGGTAAAGGAATCACTCGGTTAATCATGGTCTACGTCAATCACATCCGGGTTAACAACACGCCTGAGCGTGGAAAAGAGATCGGTCGCCAGCATACCGCGGGTGCCCTCGCGAGCGGCCACCCGGTCGGCGGCATCGCCATGAGCGACGCACCCGGCACAGGCTGCATCATACGGCGTCAGGTGCTGTCCTAACAATGCGGCAATAATGCCGGTAAGCACATCGCCCATCCCGCCGCTGGCCATCCCGGCATTGCCGGCATCGATAATGCCCATCGCCCCGCTTTCACTGGCCACCACCGTGCCTGCGCCTTTCAGCACAACCACGCCACCATACCGTTTTACCAGACGCTGCGCAGAAAGTAAGCGATCGCTTTCAATTTCTGCCACGCTAACGTTCAGCAGACGGGCCGCTTCGCCGGGGTGCGGCGTTAACACGCGATTGTGACGTTTATCGGGATTGAATGCCAGCAGGTTCAGCGCGTCAGCGTCCCAGACCATCGGTTTGTTAAAACTTTCCACCGTGCGCAGGGCGCTGCGCCCCCATTCGCGCTGCCCCAGACCCGGGCCAATCGCCACCACATCAGCCCATTCCAGCGCGGCTTTCAGGGTCTGGGGCGTCAGTTCATCTACCATTAATTCCGGCCGCACGGTGACAATGGGCGCCACGCTCTCCGGGTGAGTAAGCACTCGCACCAGCCCTGCACCGCTGCGTAGGGCCGCTTCACCGCACATACGGATAGCGCCTGCTGTGCCGCGATCGCCGCCGACAATCACCAGCTTGCCGTGATCGCCCTTATGGGAGGTGGCCCGCCGCGGCGGCAGCCAGTCGGCGAGGTGGGCGGCGCAAAACCGCGTCAGGGGAGTACTTTGCCCGGCGAGCCAGCGCTCGAGCCCAAGGGCATGATGATGGAGATGCCCGACGACATCCCGCGCCTTGCCGGTCAGCAGCCCGGGTTTGAGGGCGATAAAGGTCAGGGTGTGGTCGGCCTGAACCACTGCACCTGGGGTCGCGCCGGTCTGCGCATTCAGGCCGGAAGGGATATCCAGCGCCACCACCGGCGCCGGGTGGTGGTTCGCCTGGTGGATGAGCGCCGCGACGGGATCGCGCGGCGCACTGCGCAGACCGGTGCCGAGCAGGCCATCAATAATCAGTGAGATATCGTCGGGCCACGGGATAGTCGCCGCATGGATCACGCCGCCGGCGTTAAGCCACGCCTCCCGCGCCGCCTGCGCCTCTTCCGGCAGCGGGCTGTCACTCTCTACCGCCAGCAGCGTCACCCGCCGCCCCGCGGCCTGTGCCAGACGCGCGACCACATATCCGTCGCCGCCGTTGTTGCCATGTCCGCAGAGGATCAGCCAGTGCGCGCTGGCGGGATAAGCGCGGCTGGCCAGCTGAAAGGCCGCCTCGCCCGCGCGCTGCATCAGTTCGAACAGCGTCAGCCCCAGGCTGTCCGCCGCCTCTCGTTCGGCCAGGCGCAGCGCCTCCGCAGGCCAAATGTTGTATGGTATACTGTCAGGGTTTTTCGTCATTGTATGGTCCATCATGTCACAGCCCCTCGATCTCGTTCAGTTAGCGCAACAAATCAAACAGTGGGGCACAGAGCTCGGGTTCCAGCAGGTGGGTATCGCCGATACCGACCTCAGCGCCAGTGAACCCAAACTGCAGGCATGGCTGGATAAACAATACCACGGCGAAATGGAGTGGATGGCCCGTCACGGTATGATGCGCGCCCGTCCCCACGAACTGCTGCCCGGTACGTTACGCGTTATCAGCGTGCGGATGAACTATCTGCCCGCCAACGCCGCCTTTGCCCGCACCCTGAAAGATCCCGCACTGGGTTACGTCAGCCGTTATGCCCTCGGGCGTGATTATCATAAGCTGCTACGTAATCGCCTGAAAAAACTGGGGGAGAAGATTCAGGAACAGTGTGCTTCGCTCAATTTTAGACCTTTTGTCGATTCCGCGCCTATCCTGGAGCGGCCAATCGCAGAAAAAGCGGGCCTTGGCTGGACAGGTAAGCACTCACTTATCTTAAGCCGCGACGCGGGATCATTCTTTTTCCTCGGCGAACTGCTGATCGATCTGCCTCTACCGGTCGACAGCCCGGTTGCGGAGGAGTGCGGACGCTGCGTCGCCTGCATGACCATCTGCCCCACCGGCGCCATCGTTGAGCCCTACACCGTCGACGCCCGGCGCTGCATCTCCTATCTCACCATTGAACTGGAAGGCTCTATCCCGGAGGAGTTCCGTCCGCTTATCGGCAACCGTATTTACGGTTGTGATGATTGTCAGTTGATCTGTCCGTGGAACCGTTTCTCACAGCTCACCGATGAAGAGGATTTCAGTCCACGCAAAGCGTTGCATGCGCCACCGCTGGTGGAGCTGTTCGCCTGGAGCGAAGCGTGGTTTCTGAAGGTAACCGAAGGGTCGGCGATTCGTCGCATTGGCCACCTGCGCTGGCTGCGCAATATCGCCGTCGCGCTGGGCAATGCGCCCTGGGATGAAGCCCATCTTCGCGCGCTGGAGAGTCGCCGGGGTGAGCACCCGCTTCTCGACGAGCACATCGAATGGGCTATCGCTGAGCAAATAAACAAGCGGAACGCCGACGCCGTCGAAGTACAACTGCCGAAAAAATTACGTCTGGTCAGGGTAGTAGAGAAAGGCTTGCCGCGCGACGCCTGATTCATTCACAGGCTGTGAATAAAATCTAAAACACATTGCGTTTCAAGGCGCAGACCGAGGTCAAGTGATCGGATTAACATTTCGAAATGAAATTTAATTGTTAAATTTCAATGGTATATAAAGATACTATTTACAAAGCGAAGCATTTACGCCGTCAAAGACGGAACGACAACCTGTGGATAACTCTGTTCACAGTATTTCTGTGATATCAAATGAAAATCATCCCCGGCGCTGGATTGCACTGTGGATAAATAAGAGATGGAAGAAAATTTGGAGCGGGAAACGAGACTCGAACTCGCGACCCCGACCTTGGCAAGGTCGTGCTCTACCAACTGAGCTATTCCCGCTTAATCATCGTCATTCAAGCTACCGTGTAGCAACCTGAATACTGCGACTGGTGTGGTATGTCTTTCAAATTTTGGAGCGGGAAACGAGACTCGAACTCGCGACCCCGACCTTGGCAAGGTCGTGCTCTACCAACTGAGCTATTCCCGCTTAATCTTCGGCTTTCGCCTCGCATCTGCGAGTTGAAACCCTGTGATCAGGATGGTGCTTTCAAATTTTGGAGCGGGAAACGAGACTCGAACTCGCGACCCCGACCTTGGCAAGGTCGTGCTCTACCAACTGAGCTATTCCCGCGTTACTGCTTTTTTTTGCCATATTTTGATGGCGTCGTAATTTGCATTTCTGCGTCGTTACGGGAGGCGCATTATACGAGAATTCGATGCCCCTGCAACCCCCTGACGATCACTTTTTTGCGTTTTTTGTTTAAATGGACATTTTCTCGCCACCTACGCCGCTGAATTGTATAAATAAGCGTCATAACGGGCAAAATTGCTTTTTCCGCCCGGCTGAATGACGCAAAATCGCTCGCATCATAGTGCGGTGGCGCGACGTATAACGTGGCCACCACGACGCCAAACAGGGAATTAGCATGAGAAAAGTCCTCACCGTCCTGCTGCTGAGCACGCTGGCCATCGGAACCGCGTCAGCCGAGACGCTCCATTTTGGCACTACCACGGCCAATCCGCCGTTTGTCACCGCCAACGGCAAAAATCAGCCCGTCGGCTTCGATATCGATCTCGCTCACGCCCTGTGCCAGCAGATGCAGGCGCAGTGCCAGTTTACGGCGCAGCGTTTCGATACCCTGATCCCGGCATTGCGCTTTAAGAAGTTTGATGCGGTGATTGCCGGTATGGAAGTGATCCCAATGCGCGAGAAGCAGGTCGCCTTTAGCCGCCCCTATCGCCAGGCCCTCTCCGGGGTGGTGATCGTCAATAAAGATGTCGCCCATACCTTTGCCGATCTGAAAGCCAAAAAAATCGGCGTGGTGAAAGGCACGCTGCACCAGCACTATCTGCGCGATAAGCAGAAGGCCGTGCAGGCGATCCCTTACGACGACGTCGCCAGCGCTTTAGCCGCGCTGAAAGCCGGCGAAATAACCGGCGTCATGAGCGACTTCGCCACCCTTGACGCCTGGCAACAAGAGAACCCTGACTACGCCATCATGGATGAGCGGGCCACCGACCCGGCTTATTACGGTAAGCAGTATGCGATTGCGGTGCGCAAAGACGATCCGGAGTTGCTGAATGCCATCAACGATGCCCTGACCGCGGTCATGGCGACGCCTGACTTCCAGCAGATGCAGCAAAAGTGGTTTAAATAATCAGAAAGATGTACCGGGCCGCACCAGGCCCGGTATTGGTTTACAGCTTAATGAAATGCTCGCGATAGTAGGCCAGCTCGGCAACCGACTCGCGGATATCGTCCATCGCCTGATGGGTGCCCTGCTTTTTAAAGCCGTCGAGAATTTCCGGCTTCCAGCGGCGAGCCAGCTCTTTCAGCGTGCTGACGTCCAGATAGCGGTAGTGGAAATAGGCTTCCAGTTGCGGCATGTACTTAAACAGGAAGCGACGATCCTGGCCGATGCTGTTGCCGCAGATCGGCGACTTGCCTGCCGGCACCCACTGCTTAAGAAACTCAATGGTCGCCAGTTCGGCATCGTGCTCGCTGACGGCGCTGGCCTTCACGCGATCCACCAGTCCGCTGCCGGTATGCGTCCGCACATTCCACTCGTCCATTAATGCCAGCTGAGCATCCGACTGATGCACGGCGATAGTCGGCCCTTCAGCCAAAATGTTCAGGTTGGCATCGGTCACCAGGGTGGCGATTTCGATAATGCGATCGCGCTCCGGATCCAGCCCTGTCATCTCAAGATCGATCCAAATGAGGTTGTTTTCATTTGCACTCATGCTATTTTCCACCCTTCTTGCGTGACTATATTCATCTAAAATAGCGTGTATCATAGAGGTTTTGCCCCATCAGGGCGACCAGGAGCCAGTTCGATTGAGTAAAAATAAACTCTCCAAAGGCCAGCAGCGCCGCGTCAACGCCAACCACCAGCGCCGCCTGAAAACCACTGCGGAGAAGGCCGACTACGATGACAACCTGTTTGGCGAAACGTCGGAAGGCATTGTCATCAGTCGCTTTGGTATGCATGCCGACGTCGAATCCGCTGACGGCAGCGTCCATCGCTGCAACATTCGCCGGACAATCCGTTCGCTGGTCACCGGCGACCGCGTGGTCTGGCGGCCGGGTAAAGACGCCGCCGACGGCGTAAACGTCAAAGGGATCGTCGAAGCGGTGCACGAGCGCGCCTCCGTCCTGACGCGTCCGGATTTTTACGACGGCGTGAAGCCTATCGCCGCCAATATCGATCAGATCGTGGTGGTTTCCGCGATCCTGCCTGAACTGTCGCTGAATATTATCGATCGCTATCTGGTGGCCTGCGAGGCGCAGGATATCGAGCCGTTGATCGTCCTGAATAAAATCGATCTGCTGGATGACGATGGCCTGCGCTTCGTCAATGAGCAAATGGACATCTACCGCAATATCGGCTACCGCGTGCTCATGGTCTCCAGCCGGACTCAGGACGGTCTCAAGCCGCTGGAAGCGGCCCTGACCGACCGCATCAGCATTTTCGCCGGGCAGTCCGGGGTCGGTAAATCGAGTCTGCTGAATGCCCTGCTGGGGCTGAATGAGGATCAAATTCTCACCAATGATGTCTCGGACGTTTCCGGCTTAGGCCAGCACACCACCACCGCGGCGCGCCTCTACCACTTCCCGCACGGCGGCGATGTGATTGATTCGCCGGGCGTTCGTGAATTCGGCCTCTGGCATCTGGAAGCGGAACAAATCACCCATGGCTTTGTCGAATTCCATGATTATTTAGGCCATTGCAAATACCGCGACTGTAAACACGATAACGATCCTGGCTGTGCGCTTCGCGAAGCGGTAGAGAACGGCAAGATCGCCGAAAGCCGTTTTGAGAACTACCACCGCATCCTCGAAAGCATGGAGCAGGTACAGGTAAAAACGCGTAAAAACTTTTCCTCGTCCGATGACTGATCATTAAGCTGAGCGTCACGTCAGGCTCTGCCAGGACGCGGTCAAACTGCGACTAACGCGGATGCCATTTGGCGAGGTTTACGTATAGAATCGTCCCCTTTTTTCAGGACCCCGCCCGCGGGCGGGGTCAGGAACGACATATCATGGCCTGGAGGCTACTTTGTTAAACGATCTTAAACTTTCACTGCAATACATTCTGCCTAAACTGTGGCTCACCCGCCTCGCAGGCTGGGGTGCGAGCAAACGCGCAGGTTGGTTGACGAAGCTGGTCATCGATCTGTTCGTGAAATACTACAAGGTCGATATGAAAGAGGCGCAGAAGCCGGATACCGCGGCTTATCGCACCTTCAACGATTTCTTTGTGCGTCCGCTGCGCGACGACGTACGCCCGCTGAATACCGACCCCAATGTGCTGGTGATGCCGGCAGACGGCGTGATCAGCCAGCTTGGCGCCATTGAAGACGATAAAATCCTGCAGGCCAAAGGTCATGACTACAGCCTGGAAGCCCTGCTGGCCGGCAACTATCAAATGGCCGACCTGTTCCGTAACGGCAGCTTCGCCACCACCTATCTGTCGCCGCGCGACTATCACCGCGTGCACATGCCGTGCAACGGCATCCTGCGCGAAATGATCTACGTCCCTGGCGACCTGTTCTCGGTTAACCATCTGACGGCGCAGAATGTGCCTAACCTGTTCGCCCGTAACGAGCGCGTCATCTGCCTGTTTGATACTGAGTTTGGCCCGATGGCGCAAATTCTGGTGGGCGCGACTATCGTCGGCAGCATCGAGACCGTGTGGTCCGGCACCGTGACCCCACCGCGCGAAGGCATTATTAAACGCTGGACCTGGCCCGCTGGCGACAGCGAAGGCTCCGTCGCCCTGCTGAAAGGCCAGGAGATGGGCCGCTTCAAACTGGGTTCCACCGTGATCAACCTGTTTGCCCCGGGCCAGGTGAAGCTGGTCGACTCGCTGCAAAGCCTGTCCGTGACTAAAATCGGCCAACCGCTGGCGACCGCCGTGGAAGCCAGCACCGCTGCTGAACCCGCGCCGTTACCGGAAGAAGAGCTCCGCGCCGAACACCGCGCCAGCCCGCTGGTTGACGATACACAAGACCAAGGTTAATTCTTCAGCAAAAAGGGTTATGCCGTGCGCCTGATATACACTTTCCTGTTGGCCTTGAGCCTCAGTTTCGGGGCGTACGCTGCGACAGCCCCGGATGCTAAACAGATAACCCAGGAACTGGAACAGGCGAAGGCGGCAAAGCCCGCCCAGCCTGAAACCGTTGAAGTTCTGCAGTCCGCGCTGAACGCGCTTGAGGAGCAAAAATCGTCCCTCGAGCGCGCCCGTCAGTATCAGGACGTTATCGATAATTTCCCCAAACTGTTTCAAAGCCTGCGCTCCCAGCTCAACAATCTGAGCGAAGAACCGCGCCAGGTGCCAACCGGCCTGACCGCCGATGCGCTGAACCAGGAGATCCTGCAGGTCAGCAGCCAGCTGCTGGAATCGAGCCGCCAGGCGCAGCAGGAGCAGGATCGCGCGCGTGAAATCGCCGACTCCCTGAACCAGCTGCCGCAACAGCAAACCGATGCCCGTCGTCAGCTCAATGAGGTTGAGCGCCGCATCGGCACGCAAACCGGCAACAATGCTCTCGCCCAGGCGCAAAATCTTGCCCTGCAGGCGGAATCGGCGCGCCTGAAGGCGCTGGTGGATGAACTCGACCTCGCCCAGCTTTCCGCCAACAACCGCCAGGAGCTGTCGCGCGCCCGTTCCGAGCTGGCGCAAAAGCAGAGCGAACAACTGGATGCCTATCTGCAGGCGCTGCGCAATTTACAGAACAGCCAGCGCCAGCGGGAGGCGGAAAAGGCGCTGGAGAGCACCGAACTGCTGGCGGAGAACAGTGAAAACCTGCCGCCGGACATCACCGCGCAGTTCAAGGTCAACCGGGAGCTCTCCCAGGCGCTGAACCAGCAGGCGCAGCGCATGGATCTGGTGGCCTCCCAGCAGCGGCAGGCGACGAATCAAACGCTGCAGGTGCGCCAGGCGTTAAACACCCTGCGCGAGCAATCGCAGTGGCTGGGCTCTTCCAACCTGCTGGGTGAAGCCTTACGCGCCCAGGTGGCGCGACTGCCGGAACGCCCTCGCCCACAGCAGCTGGATACGGAAATGGCACAGTTGCGCGTGCAGCGTCTGCGCTTTGAAGATTTACTCAGTAAGCAACCACAGCTGCGGCAGATCCGTCAGGCCGACGGCCAACCGCTGACCAGCGAGCAGAACAAGATCCTGCAGGCGCAGCTGCGCACGCAGAACGAGCTGCTGAACTCGCTGCTGCGCGGCGGCGATACTCTGATGCTGGAGCTCACTAAGCTGAAGGTCGCCAACGGCCAGCTGGAAGACGCGCTGAAAGAGATCAACGAAGCGACCCACCGCTATCTGTTCTGGACTTCGGACGTCAGCCCCATCGGCTTCTCCTGGCCGCTGGAGATTGTCCAGGATCTACGGCGTCTGATCTCCCTGGATACCATCAGCGAGCTGGGCAAAGCCAGCGCGATGATGCTCACCAGCAAAGAGACCTTGCTGCCGCTGTTTGCCGCCCTGCTGCTGGTTGGCTTTAGCATCAGCTCCCGACGCCATTTCACCCGCTTCCTTGAGCGCTCCAGCGCCCGGGTGGGGAAAGTCACCCAGGATCACTTCTGGCTGACGCTGCGCACGGTCTTCTGGTCGATACTGGTGGCCTCGCCGCTGCCGGTGCTGTGGATGACGCTCGGCTATGGCCTGCAGTCCGCCTGGCCCTTCCCGCTGGCGGTGGCGATAGGCGATGGGGTCACGGCGACCGTGCCTTTGCTGTGGGTGGTGATGATCTGCGCCACCTTCGCCCGGCCAAACGGGCTGTTTATCGCCCACTTCGGCTGGCCGCGTAACCGCGTGGCGAAAGCGATGCGCTACTACCTGATGAGCATCGGGCTGATTGTGCCGCTGATTATGGCGCTGATCATGTTTGATAATCTTAACGACCGCGAGTTCTCCGCTTCGCTGGGCCGCCTGTGCTTCCTGTTGATCTGCGGCGCGCTGGCGGTGGTTACCCTGAGCCTTAAGCACGCCGGTATTCCGCTCTATCTGGATAAAGAGGGGAATGGCGACAATATGGTGAACCGCCTGCTGTGGAACCTGATGCTTGGCGCCCCGCTGGTGGCCATGCTGGCGGCCGCCGTCGGCTACCTCGCCACCGCCCAGGCGCTGCTTGCGCGTCTGGAAACCTCGGTCGCCATCTGGTTCCTGCTGCTGGTGGTCTATCACATCATCCGCCGCTGGATGCTGATCCAGCGCCGCCGGCTGGCCTTCGACCGGGCCCGCCACCGTCGCGCGGAAATTCTCGCCCAGCGCGCCCGCGGCGAAGATGAGCCCGTTCACGTCAGCAGTCCGGAGGGGTCGGTGGAGACGGAGGTCAGCGAGGTCGATCTCGATGCCATCAGTACCCAGTCGCTGCGGCTTGTGCGTTCCCTGCTGATGCTGATCGCGCTGCTGTCGGTCATCGTGCTGTGGTCGGAAATTCACTCGGCGTTTGGCTTCCTTGAGAATATCTCGCTGTGGGACGTGACCTCGACGGTACAAGGGGTGGAAAGCCTTGAGCCGATCACGCTTGGCGCGGTGTTGATTGCCATTCTGGTGCTGATCATCACCACTCAGCTGGTGCGCAACCTGCCCGCGCTGCTGGAGCTGGCGATCCTCCAGCATCTCGATTTAACGCCCGGCACCGGCTACGCCATCACCACCATCACCAAATATCTGCTGATGCTCGTCGGCGGGCTGGTGGGCTTCTCGATGATCGGTATTGAGTGGTCGAAGCTGCAGTGGCTGGTCGCCGCGCTGGGTGTGGGTCTCGGGTTTGGCCTGCAGGAGATCTTCGCCAACTTTATCTCCGGCCTGATTATCCTGTTTGAGAAGCCGATCCGCATCGGCGATACAGTCACCATTCGCGACCTGACGGGCAGCGTCACCCGCATTAATACCCGTGCAACCACCATCAGTGACTGGGACCGGAAAGAGATTATCGTGCCGAACAAGGCCTTCATCACCGAACAGTTTATCAACTGGTCGCTGTCGGACTCAGTCACCCGCGTGGTGCTGACAGTGCCGGCCCCCGTGGACGCCGATACCGACGAGGTCACGAAAATTCTCATTGCCGCGGCGCATCGCTGCTCGCTGGTCATCGATACCCCGGCGCCGGAGGCGTTTCTCGTCGACCTGCAGCAGGGGATCCAGATTTTCGAGCTGCGTATTTTTGCCGCGGAGATGGGGCATCGCATGCCGCTGCGCCATGAGATGCATCAGCTGATCCTGGCGGGCTTCCGCGAGCATGGCATTGATATGCCGTTCCCTCCGTTCCAGATGCGTTTGGAAAGTATCGACGGCAGGCAAAGCAGTAAAACCATGACCTCGGCCGGAAAAACCAGCCGCCGTACGGCTGGTAGCCTGTAAACCATCCCCTGCCCGGCTGCACCGCCGGGCAGGTTCTTTAACTCTCCATCACCAGCGCGCCGGACGCCATGCGCCGACGGTAGCTTTCGTAGATCCCCAGCGCCAGCAGTGAGAAGAAGATCGGTCCACCGACCATCCACAGGGTACTGTTCCAGTCCCCGCTGTCGATGACGGGTTGGATAATGGTGAAGATATTGGCGAAAGTCACCACCAGCAACACCACGCCGGTCGCCAGCAGCGTCGACGAACGGTTTTTGAAAATCACGAACGGTCGGTCAAGATGCGTTTTCGCCTTGAAGAACGGGAAGGCGATGGTCAGGAATAGATAGGGCAAGGTCATGGAGACATTGGCCATCAGCGTCAGCTTGTTATAAAACGCGGAAGCGCTATCCCCACCGAACGATACCAGTACGATAAACACCCCGACCAGCAGACACTGCAGCCACATCGCCGCGGCGGGCATGCCGTTGACGTTGAGACGGGTCATCACCGACGGCCAGAGCGCTTTTGGCGTGCCCTGGATAATCGCTTTCAGGGGAGAATAGCTGAGGGTGAAGAACGCGCCGGTGTAAGCGAGAAACATCGACAGGCCCGTAATACGGGCGAACCAGACTCCGGTCAGGGCCGCCGACTCTGGCGTCAGGTGCAGAGCCTGGCCGAGCGTCGTCCCAAGGCTGGTCATCAGCACATAGGTGATGTTGCCGAGGTTGGTCGAACGCGCGCCAAGCACCTGCTGCCAGTTGGCGCTCACGCCCCACAGCACAATCGCCAGCGAGTAACCGACCGAGATAACGATCGCCGCGATGATAATCCCTTTGGCAAAGTTCTTTTCCGGCTTATCAGTCTTATCCACTAAGCCGCCGACCGCCTCAATTCCGCCATAGGCAAAGATGGCAAATACCACAAACGACAGCATCGCCATGCCCGACTGATACCCGGGATTAGGTGAAAAGGTGAAGTTTAACGGTTGGGCGAAATGGCCGCCGTTGAGCAGGAGGATCGCCCCGCTCACCAGCAGTAGCACCAGGTTAAGCCCCATCACCGCGATGCCGCCGACGGCGGTGATTTTGGCGATTTTATTGATCCCTTTGACGGCAATAAAGGTCACGACACCCATCCAGCAGGCTGCCAGAATGCCCACCGTCTGCGTCGGGGTCAGGCTAGCCAGCGCCCAGGTCTGGGTTTTGTCCGCGCCAAACAAAAAGGTGGATAACGGCACCCAAATTTTAGCCGCCGTACTCACCATCCACACCACGTACGACGCAAACCACATAAAGGTGCCGATGAAAGCAAAGCGCGGCCCGACGCTGTGGTTCATCCAGGAATAGATCCCGCCCTCTTCGCGACGATAAGCCGAGCCCATCTCCGCCATCATCAGCGCGAACGGAATAAAGAAAAAGAGGGCGGAAAAAAGATAAAACGGCATCGCACTGTAGCCCATCAGATAAAACGCCGACGGGCTGTTGGCAAAGCCAAACACCGAAGTGAAGATCATCAGAATCAGCCCAATCAGGCTCATCTTCTTGAATTGTTGATGCATAAATCTATCCAAACGAGGGCATCACCCAACAGGCAACGCCTGGCCTCAAAAAATGAGCGCGGATAGTAGCAAAAGCACGGAAGGAGATTGTGGGTATTCGGGCGAAAACCGGGATAGCGTGAGGGAGGATCGGTCAGGGCGGGTCTGTCACCTCCCCCGCTCTCAGGCGGCAGGAGGTGACAGCGCCATCAGGCGCGGTCGACCGTAAAGGCGATCACCTCGCCGATGCTTTCGGCACCCAGCGCCAGCATCACCACACGGTCAACGCCCAGCGCCACGCCGGAGCAGTCCGGCAGGCCCGCCTCTAGTGCCGCCAGCAGGTTGTTATCGATAGGCTGCTGCGGAAGGCCGCGCGCGGCGCGTTTGCGGTTGTCCTGCTCGAATCGCAGACGCTGTTCGCGGGCATCGGTCAGCTCGTGGAAACCATTCGCCAGCTCAATACCTTTGTAGTAAACCTCGAAGCGCTCAGCGACCCGATGATCTTCCGGGCTGATCTGCGCTAACGAGGCCTGGGTGGCCGGGAAATGATAGATAAACGTCGGCCGATCTTTACCGATGTGCGGCTCCACGCCCATGGTGAACAACAGTTGCAGCAGCGTGTCGCGATCTTCTTCAGTATCGGCGATATTGCTTAAATCCAGCTTCGCCGCGACTTCACGCAACTGCGTTTTATCAGCAGAGAGCGGATCAATATCCAGATGACGCTGGAACGCCTGCTGATAGGAGAGGCTTTCCGCTGGCTGACACTCCAGAACCTGCTGCAGCAGGTCGTCCACCTCGTTGATCAGGCGATACATGTCATAGCACGGACGATACCACTCCAGCATGGTGAATTCCGGGTTGTGATGCCGGCCCATCTCTTCATTACGAAAGCTGCGACACAACTGGAAAACCGGACCGCAGCCCGCCGCCAGCAGGCGCTTCATATGGTATTCCGGACTGGTCATCAGGTACAGATTGAGTCCCTGTGAATGGCCCGGGCCGACGAAACGGGTTTCGAACGGGAACAAATGAATATCCGTTACCGTCGCCTGACTCATGCAAGGCGTCTCCACCTCCAGCACGCCGCGATCGGTAAAGAAACGGCGGATTTCCGCCATCACCGCCGCGCGTTTCAACAGATTGGGAATGGGTGCGCTCGGCTGCCAGGTTGCCGTCTCGCTCATGGTACTTTCTCCGATTGCAAATTAAGGGCACGAAGTCTACTCGCAACCGGCGAGTGAAACAAATTTTGTGCAATCCCCGGCAGATTACATGCCATTAATCTATCGTTAACCTGAATGCATAAATATCACTGATAAATAACCGCACATATCGATAAAAAAATCGAACACGTCAATTTTCCTTACTGACCCTACGGCTATACTCCTGTACCTATAAAGGAGCAGTGATACTTTTTCGCCAGCCCGGCGGCGAAATACACTAAAACTGGAGGAATGTCGTGCAAACTTTTCAAGCCGATCTCGCCGTAATTGGTGCTGGCGGAGCAGGCCTACGCGCCGCTATCGCCGCCGCCCAGGCCAACCCCAATGCCAAAATCGCCCTGATTTCTAAAGTCTATCCGATGCGCAGCCATACGGTCGCTGCAGAAGGGGGGTCCGCAGCCGTTGCCCAGGATCACGATAGCTTTGAGTATCATTTTCACGACACCGTCGCCGGAGGCGACTGGCTGTGCGAGCAGGATGTCGTCGACTATTTCGTTCATCACTGCCCAACGGAAATGACCCAGCTGGAACAGTGGGGATGCCCGTGGAGCCGCCGCCCCGACGGCAGCGTCAACGTCCGGCGCTTCGGTGGGATGAAAATCGAACGCACCTGGTTTGCCGCCGATAAAACCGGCTTCCACATGCTACATACTCTCTTCCAGACCTCCCTTCAGTT
This sequence comes from Klebsiella sp. PK18, assembly GCF_057784655.1. Taxonomy (NCBI): domain Bacteria; kingdom Pseudomonadati; phylum Pseudomonadota; class Gammaproteobacteria; order Enterobacterales; family Enterobacteriaceae; genus Klebsiella; species Klebsiella sp. PK18. The sequence continues at coordinate 5,149,169 of NZ_CM173493.1, forward strand.
TCCCCAAATTCAGCGCTTTGATGAACATTTCGTCCTTGACCTGCTGGTCGATGACGGGCAGGCCCGCGGCCTGGTAGCGATGAATATGATGGAAGGCACCCTGGTGCAGATCCGCGCTAACGCGGTCGTGCTGGCTACCGGCGGCGCCGGGCGCGTCTATCGCTACAACACCAACGGCGGCATCGTTACTGGTGATGGTATGGGTATGGCGCTGGGCCATGGCGTGCCGCTGCGCGATATGGAATTTGTTCAGTATCACCCGACCGGCCTGCCGGGCTCCGGGATCCTGATGACCGAAGGCTGCCGCGGTGAAGGCGGGATTCTGGTCAACAAAAACGGCTATCGCTACCTGCAGGATTACGGCATGGGCCCGGAAACCCCGCTCGGCGAACCGAAGAACAAATATATGGAGCTGGGTCCACGCGACAAAGTGTCCCAGGCCTTCTGGCACGAATGGCGGAAAGGGAACACCATCCCGACGCCGCGCGGCGACGTGGTCTACCTCGATCTCCGCCACCTCGGCGAGAAAAAACTGCTGGAGCGTCTGCCGTTTATCTGTGAACTGGCGAAAGCCTACGTCGGCGTCGACCCGGTGAAAGAGCCGATCCCGGTGCGCCCGACCGCGCACTACACCATGGGTGGTATCGAAACCGATCAGCTGTGCGAAACCCGGATCAAAGGGCTGTTTGCCGTGGGCGAATGCTCGTCCGTCGGTCTGCACGGCGCCAACCGTCTGGGTTCCAACTCGCTGGCCGAGCTGGTGGTCTTCGGCCGCCTGGCCGGGGAACAGGCTATGCAGCGCGCCGCACAGACGACTGAGGCAAATAGTGCCACACTGGATGCACAGGCCGCCGATGTAGAGCAACGGCTGAAAAATCTCGTTAACCAGGAAGGTAACGAAAACTGGGCGAAAATCCGCGACGAAATGGGGCTGTCGATGGAGGAAGGCTGCGGCATCTACCGTACGCCGGAGCTGATGCAGAAAACTATCGATAAGCTGGCTGAGCTGCAGGAGCGCTTCAAGCGCGTGCGCATTACCGACAACTCCAGCGTGTTCAACACCGACCTGCTGTACACCATTGAACTGGGACACGGCCTGAACGTTGCCGAATGTATGGCGCACTCGGCCATCGCCCGAAAAGAATCGCGCGGTGCGCACCAGCGTCTGGATGAGGGCTGTACCGAGCGCGACGACGTCAACTTCCTCAAGCACACCCTCGCCTTCCGCGAGGCCGATGGCACCACCCGTCTGGAATATGGCGACGTGAAGATCACCACGCTGCCACCGGCAAAACGTGTCTATGGCGCCGAAGCGGAAGCGGCTGAGAAGAAGGAGACCACCCATGGCTGAGATGAAAAACCTGAAAGTCGAAGTGGTGCGCTACAACCCGGAGGTCGACACCGCACCGCATAGCGCATTCTATGACGTGCCCTATGATGAGCAGACCTCGCTGCTGGACGCCCTGGGCTACATCAAAGACAACCTGGCGCCAGACCTGAGCTACCGCTGGTCCTGCCGGATGGCGATCTGCGGCTCCTGCGGCATGATGGTCAACAAAGTGCCGAAGCTGGCCTGCAAAACGTTCCTGCGCGATTACACCAAAGGCATCAAAGTTGAGGCGCTGGCCAACTTCCCGATCGAACGCGATCTGGTGGTGGATATGACCCACTTTATCGAAAGCCTGGAGGCCATTAAGCCGTATATCATCGGCAATAACCGCACGCCGGACCAGGGGCCAAACAAGCAGACCCCAGCCCAGATGGCCAAATACCATCAATTCTCCGGCTGCATCAACTGCGGGCTGTGCTATGCCGCCTGCCCGCAGTTCGGCCTGAATCCGGAATTTATCGGCCCGGCGGCGATCACCCTCGCCCACCGCTACAACGAAGACAGCCGCGACCACGGCAAAAAGGAACGTATGGCGCAGCTTAACGGCCAGAACGGCGTCTGGACCTGTACTTTCGTGGGCTACTGCTCGGAAGTGTGTCCGAAGCACGTCGACCCGGCGGCCGCGATCCAGCAGGGCAAGGTGGAAAGCTCGAAAGACTTTCTTATCGCCACCCTGAAACCACGCTAAGGAGTGCATTATGACGACGAAACGCAAACCCTACGTGCGGCCAATGACCTCCACCTGGTGGAAAAAGCTGCCGTTTTATCGCTTCTACATGGTGCGGGAAGGGACAGCGGTACCGACAGTATGGTTTAGCATTGTGCTGATTTACGGGCTGTTTGCCCTCAAGCACGGCGCCGAAAGCTGGGCGGGATATATCGGATTCCTGCAAAACCCGGTGGTGGTGATCCTCAATCTGATTACCCTGGCGGCGGCGCTGCTGCACACCAAAACCTGGTTTGAGCTGGCGCCGAAAGCCGCCAACGTCATCATCAAAGGCGAAAAAATGGGGCCAGAGCCGGTCATTAAAGGGCTCTGGGTGGTAACGGCGGTGGTCACTGTGGTGATCCTGTTTGTGGCCCTGTTCTGGTAAGGAGGCTGAGATGATTAATCCCAATCCGAAACGTTCCGATGAACCCGTATTCTGGGGGCTGTTTGGCGCAGGCGGCATGTGGGGCGCGATCGTCGCGCCGGTGATGGTGCTGCTGGTCGGCATCTTGCTGCCGCTGGGGCTCGCCCCGGCAGACGCCTTCAGCTATGAGCGCGTGCTGGCTTTTGCCCAAAGCTTTATCGGCCGCGCATTCATCTTTCTGATGATTGTTCTGCCGCTGTGGTGCGGTCTACACCGTATTCACCACGCTATGCACGACCTGAAAATCCATGTACCCAACGGTAAGTGGGTCTTCTACGGCCTGGCGGCAATCCTCAGCGTCATCACCCTCGTTGGCGTACTGTTTATCTGATCCTGCAAGAGCCCGGTCGCATTTCTGCTACCGGGCTCGCTTCATGTAAAAATCTTGCCGCCTTTTCCCTGCTGGACTCTACACTTAGCTTAAAAGCCAGCAAGGAGCATGCCATGCGTATCCTGCCGATAATCACCGCGATTGCCGTCTCGTTCCTGTCTGTCGCCTGCAGCACGCCCACCCCACCGCCGGGCGTCACCGTGGTCAGTCCCTTCGACGTTCAGCGCTATCTGGGTACCTGGTATGAAATCGCCCGCTTTGACCACCCTTTTGAAAGCGGGCTGGAAAAGGTCACGATCGCCTGGCACCCACGCGATGACGGCGGCCTGGACGTGGTCAATAAAGGCTATAACCCCGACCGCGGTATGTGGCAGAAAACGGATGGAGTGGCGTACTTTACCGGCGAGCCCAGCCGCGCCGCGCTGAAGATCTCCTTCTTCGGCCCTTTCTACGGCAGCTATAACGTCATTGCCCTGGATAAGGAGTATCGTTACGCGCTGGTCTGCGGACCCGATCGCGACTATCTCTGGTTACTGGCGCGGGCACCCACCATCGCTCCGGAGGTCAGGCAGCAGATGCTGGATATTGCTACCCGGCAGGGCTTTGATGTCAGCAAACTGATCTGGGTCAATCAGCGCTACAACTAGTGCGCGCTAATCTTCAGGCCAATGATGCCGACCACGATGCAGGCGAGACTGGCGATACGCATAGCGCTGGCGGATTCACCCAACAGCACAATACCGGTCACGGCGGCGCCCACAGCGCCGATTCCGGTCCAGACGGCGTAAGCAGTTCCCACCGGCAGGGTTTTCATCGCCCACGAAAGCAGCGCCATGCTGACGACCATCGCCACGATGGTGATGACGCTGGGAACCAGCCGGCTAAAGCCATGGGTATATTTCAGGCCGACGGCCCATACCACTTCCAGCAGACCAGCGATAAATAAGACTATCCAGGACATAAGGCTCCTTTGCTGGGGCCGTCCCCGGATGAGAAACGCTTACGGGTCGTCCCGTAAGGTGGATGAAAAGTCGCAGTGAGTATATCCAACAGGATGGGGGAAGTGAAGAACGGTACGGCGTAAAACCGTACCGTCGACGGCGTTTATTGCTGAGCTTTGGTTGCCGCGCCAGAGATTGCGCTGCCGCCTTCTGAAATATCCTGACCCACTCCGCGCGTAGTGTTACAAGCAGTCAGTGCTGAAGAGAGGACCAAAACCGTAAAGAACGCTGCAATCGTTTTTTTCACCATAATGTCATCCTTAGTGTCAGTTTTGTTTTCATGCCCTATAAGCATAGACAAAACGTCCACAGATGAAGGGATCTTTGCGATTTTTAAGAGAAAAGGAATATTCGTGGAGGAAGCTGGCGCGCCAGGAGGCAACCGCCACTAGCAAAACGGAAGGAAATTTAGCTCACGGCGTGAGAGATGGCGTGGCCCAGGCCCTGAATATCTTCACCCACTCCGCGGGCGGTGTTGCAGCCAGCCAGTAACGCGCTGCTCAGAAACAGTAACACCAGAAGTTTTACGCTGCGCTTCATGTCTCGTGTTCGTCGTACCTGTGCGTAAAGAGCGGCGCAGCACGGAGGCTGCGCCAGTCATCATGACGCGAAATTATTTCACGCGGGATACGTATTCGCCAGAGCGAGTATCCACTTTGATCACTTCGCCAATCTGGACGAACAGCGGAACTTTAACCACGGCGCCAGTAGACAGGGTCGCTGGTTTACCGCCAGTACCCGCGGTGTCGCCTTTCAGACCTGGATCGGTTTCAATGATTTCCAGCTCAACGAAGTTCGGCGGGGTGACCGCGATCGGCTGGCCGTTCCACAGGGTCACGATGCACTCAGCTTGATCCAGCAGCCATTTAGCGTTGTCACCGATCGCTTTCGCGTCAGCAGACAGCTGTTCGAAAGTTTCGTTGTTCATGAAGTGCCAGAACTCACCGTCGTTATACAGGTAAGTCAGGTTCATATCGACAACGTCCGCGCCTTCTGCCGAATCGGTAGATTTGAAGGTTTTCTCAACACGGGTGCCAGTCAGCAGGCGGCGCAGTTTAACGCGCGCAAACGCCTGGCCTTTACCTGGTTTAACGAATTCGCTGGCTTCTACCGCATAAGGTTCGCCATCTAACATGATTTTAAGACCAGCACGAAAATCGTTGCTATAGTAAGTCGCCATAAGGCCCTCTGAAATTGTTTAACTGGTAGCTAAGCCACAAAATGGCGCATATTGTAACCCTAAATACCCCATCCAGAGAAGATTGGATAACGCAACTTGCCAATGTTGTGACCAGTCCTGATGAACTGCTGCGTCTTTTAAATGTAGACGCTGATGAAAAACTGCTGGCCGGACGCGAGGCCAGACGCCTGTTCCCGCTGCGCGTCCCGCGCGCGTTTATCGCCCGCATGGAGAAAGGCAACCCTAACGATCCGCTGCTTCGTCAGGTACTTACCGCCGAGGAAGAGTTTATCGTCGCCCCCGGATACTCCACCGATCCGCTGGAAGAACAGCACAGCGTGGTGCCCGGCTTGTTGCACAAATATCACAACCGGGCACTGCTACTGGTGAAAGGCGGTTGTGCGGTAAATTGTCGTTACTGCTTCCGCCGCCACTTCCCATACGCCGAAAATCAGGGCACCAGGCGCAACTGGCAGACGGCAATGGACTACATCGCAGCGCATCCGCAGCTTGATGAAATCATCTTCTCCGGCGGCGACCCGCTGATGGCAAAGGACCATGAGCTTGACTGGCTGATGACCCAGCTGGAAGCTATTCCGCACGTTAAGCGTCTGCGTATTCACAGCCGCCTGCCAATTGTGATCCCGGCGCGCATCACCGAGACGCTGGCCAGCCGCTTCCAGCGTTCGTCGCTGCAGGTAATCCTGGTTAACCACGTCAACCACGCCAATGAAATTGACGATGAGTTCCGCGCGGCGATGGCCATGCTGCGTCAGGCGGGCGTCACGTTGCTCAACCAGAGCGTGCTGCTGCGCGGGGTGAACGACAACGCGCAAACCCTGGCCGACCTCAGCAATGCGCTGTTTGACGCCGGGGTAATGCCCTACTACCTGCACGTGCTGGATCGGGTGCAAGGGGCGGCGCACTTCATGGTTAGCGATGATGAAGCCCGTGAAATCATGCGTGAACTATTGACCCTCATCTCCGGCTACATGGTGCCGAAGCTGGCGCGCGAGATCGGCGGGGAACCCAGCAAGACGCCGCTGGATTTAGGGCTGAAGCAGCGATAAACGTCAGATTCACTTGTCTGCCAGGACGGTCTGGCAGACAAACCATGTGAAGCCATTTCTTGCCAGAGGATTAGGTAACCAGCTATCAGCTATCAGCTATCAGCTATCAGCTATCAGCTATCGCATTACGTGATAACCCCCTATTGCGACAAGCTAACGGTGAAGCACCACCAGCACCACGATATTAATCACAATCATCACTACAATCAGCGCGATTAACCAGGTGGGCATTTTAAAAGTTACCTGTAATCGTTCCGATTGTTTTCCTGGTATCTCCACTTTATTCTCTATCAACTCATTGCCCTGAATCGCTAAGCTTTCTGTTAATGGAATAACTACGTGATCGTCAGAATGACCTTTGCTCTCGGCAGTAACGTCGGCAACCTTATTATTTTGATAATGCGTTAATGTCGCCCGATTCATATTCTCGCACTCTTCATCAGAGAGAGGGATGATCAGGGTATCTGGCGCGACGCTAAACCCTTTTTGCCTGACGGTGATAATGATATCCGCCGACAGCCCCGCTTTGAGCAATGATTTTCGCAGCAAAGAGATATTTTGATAGAACGTATTTTGTGACACCACCACGCCCCGGGTTTCCCAAACAGCAGCCAGAAATTCATCCCGCGAAATCACTTTTCCGCTATTCTGCAAGAGTAACAGCAAGCATCTGGCAGTGGGCGCATTGAGGCTGACACACTCTCCGTCACCTGAAAGCGGCCGCAGCTCATTCATATTTGCATTAAAGATAACTTCATGATTAATCATACACCCATTAAATAACGCAGCGTTATCCATATCCCTGCCCCACGAAAAACCATTATCCATAATAAATTCTAATTAGTTCAGCCAACATGGTCTATGAACATTAGCATTTCAAAAAGGAACGAGTTTAGTTCACATTGACCGGCGCCACACAGAATACAGGAGATAAATCAATATGCGACAGTTATCTTGTTTAACCCCCGCATTTTCAGATTAAATTCACCTCAAATAATGGCAGCATCTCAATCTACTATAAAAGCATTAAATTCAGAGGCATTTCATAAAGAATTCACAAGCATTTTTTGCACCATGCTTTTAAATTACTCCCGCTTTCCCATGGTTCGCTATGGCAAGCGATATGGTAGCGTTGTTCAACAGGATGATTAGTCTCAGCACTATATAAAGGAATGCTGGCGCTTATTTTCAATATCAATGCGAATGCATACTCCATTCCCTTGATAACTGTTATCGACTCTACACAGGACTAAGTATCTATATATGGATTAATTAAATGAAAAAGACAATCGTAGCTGTAATGGTCGCTGCATCTGCAGTGCTGAGTGCTCAGGCAATGGCAACTAACACTGCTCAGGTAACTGTACTGGGTGAAGTCGCTGATGCAGCTAACTCTTGCGTCGTGACTCCGACTGGTACCCTGAACAACGGTATCGTTCAGCTGATCACTGTGACCACTGCGGAAGCAAATGCTGAAGCGGCAGGTACTCTGTTCAAAACTCAGGACTTCGGTTTTAAAGTTACTGACTGCGCACAGGGCAGCGCTAACCCGGTTACTGGCCTGACTGTAAACGTTGCCGGTATCACCTCCAGCGATAAAACCATCCTGGACAACACCGCAGCTGGCGGCGCTACCGGTATCGGTATCGGTATCCAGCGTCTCAGCGATTCCCATCGCGTAGCCTTCGACGGTTCTGACACCATGACCGAAAGCTACTCTGCTACTACCGGTACTCAGCTGAAGTACACCACTGGTTATGTAAAAGTGAACTCTGCTACTCCGGTAACCGAAGGCCCGGTTAAAGGTGTTGCGACCTTTACTATCGATTACACCATCTAATTTTTCCCCAAAGGGCCCCGCTTCACGGCGGGCCCTTTTTTGCATTCAGAGAAAAAACATGTTCAGGACTTTATTAACTTTCACCGCTTCCTGTGCATTACTCCTCAGCAGTATTGCCCATGCCGGTATTGTAGTGGAATCCACCCGCTATCTGTATAAAGAAGGCGCACGTGAAATCACCGCGCAAATAGAAAATAAAGATGATATTCCCTATCTGATTAAATCCTGGGTTGAAGCGCCGGCAGGAAAAGCGCCCTCTTTTATGGCCACGCCGCCGCTGTTCCGCCTTGAAGGGAAACAACAGAATACGGTTCGTCTGTTTTCTAACGGAAACGTTAATGCGCCGACCGACCGGGAATCCATGTACTATTTTAATGTCATGGCGATTCCTCCGGCAGATGATGCCAAAGCGAATAACAACACCATTCAACTGGCAGTTCGCCACCGCATGCGTCTGGTCTATCGCCCTAAAGCACTTTTCGACCTCTCCCCTAATACGGAAGCGAAAAAGCTCGAATGGCGCAAATCTGGCACTAAGCTGACGATCAAAAATCCAACGCCCTTTTTCTTCTATTTCCATAGCATCCAGATTGGCGGCAAAGAAGTGAAGCCGGAAGTCAACTCGGTCGCCCCGATGACGACCAAAGAAGTGACGTTAAAAGAAAATATTAATGCCTCCAGCATTACCTGGAAAGTTGTCAATGATTATGGCGGAGCTGGGTCGCTCTACTCCTCATCGCTGTAATAAGAATTTATTTTATCATTATAGGGATGTGTCTATGCCAAATAAGAATAATGGATTATTCAAACTATCCACCATCTTCCTTGCAATGCTTCCGGCATTGCTTTCTGGTTTGAATAATAAAGCGCAAGCACGTGACTTTTTCGATCCCTCATTCATTAGCTCATTGAATGGTAGCGATCCATCAACCACTACTGACTTATCCGTATTTCAGACCCAGAACGCGCAGGCGCCAGGGGATTATCGGGTCGATATCATGTTTAATGGCCGCTACCTGGATACCAGGACGATAAAGTTTGTCGCCAACAATCGCGCCAGCAGCGATAACCGCGAACCCGCTCTGGTTCCCTGCCTGAGTCTAAAAGCTCTCGCGGAATATGGCGTAAGGATAAAAGCTTTTCCAGAGTTAGCCGAGGATCAAAACGGCTGTGCAAACTTTTCTGTCATTCCGGACACCAAAGCGGACTTTGACTTCACCGCCCAGCGCTTAAATATCTCTATTCCGCAGGCGGCCTTATCCACCACCGCGCAGGGATATATTCCACCGGATCAGTTTGATGATGGCATCAACGCCCTGCTGGTGAACTACCAGTTCAGCGGCTCGAACGACATGCAGGCCAATGATGAATACTACAGCCTGAACCTGCAGTCTGGCCTCAACGTTGGCCCATGGCGTATCCGCAACCTCAGCACCTGGAATAAAAACAATGGCGATGCCGGGGACTGGGATTCCGCCTATCTCTATATGCAGCGCAGTATTCGCCCGATCAACAGTAACCTGGTGATGGGCGAAAGTTCATCGCTCTCAACCATCTTCGACAGCGTGCCGTTTACCGGTATTCAGCTGGCCACCGATACCACGATGTTGCCGGAAAGTATGCGTGGCTATGCGCCGATTATTCGCGGTATCGCCAAAACCAACGCCCGCGTCGTCATTAAACAGAACGGCTACCAGGTTTACCAGACCTACGTGGCGCCTGGGGCATTTGAAATCACCGATATGTACCCGAGCGGCGGTAGCGGCGACCTTTACGTCAGCGTGGAAGAGTCCGACGGATCCAAGCAAGAATTTGTTGTGCCGTTCGCCACCCTGCCGGTCATGGTGCGTGAAAATCAACTGGAGTATGAGATTACTTCCGGTAAATATCGACCTTACGATGGTGGAGTCGATGAAACGCCATTTACTCAGGCTACCGCGACCTACGGCGTCTCCAGCAGCCTGACAGTATATGGCGGCATGCAGGCGGCCTCGCGCTACCAGGCGCTATCGACGGGTCTCGGCTATAACCTCGGCGAGCTTGGCGCTGCTTCAGCAGACGTCACCCAGGCCTGGTCGAAAATGAAAGACGATGAAAAGACCTCCGGGCAGTCCTGGCGGGTACGTTACGGGAAAAACATCGTCGAAACCGGCACTAACGTCACCATCGCGGGCTACCGCTATTCCACCCGCGGGTTTAATACCCTCTCCGAGGTGCTGGATAGCTACTCTAAGGACGGCAACTATAGTCCGCGTTCGCTGCGTAACCGTACCAACCTGACGGTTAACCAAAGCCTGGGTAAAGGCCTGGGGAGTCTGTCCGTTAGCGGGTTAATTGAAGATTACTGGGATGATAAGCGCACCAACAAGTCGATCAGCGTGGGCTATAACGGCGGCTTCCGTAATGTGAACTACTATCTGGGCTATAGCTATAACCGTTACACCTGGAGCGGGGATAGCTCCGGTAAAGACGCCCAGGACGATCAGCGCATCACCCTGACGGTGACCCTGCCGCTGAGCAACTGGCTGCCGGGTACCTACACCAGCTATCAGTTAACCAACAGCAATCCGGGATCAACCGATCAGTCGGTATCTATAGGGGGGGTCGGGCTGGATAACGACAGCCTCGAGTGGAGCCTGCAGCAAGGGTACAGCAACCGGGAATACTACAGCGGCGATATGCGCGCAACCTATAACGGTGCCCGCGGCAGCGTTAATGCTGGCTATAGCTATGACAATAACAGCCAACGTATTGACTACGGCGCCAACGGCAGCATTCTTGCTCATGCCGATGGCATCACGCTTGGCCAGGACATCACCGACGCCGCCGTACTGGTTAAAGCACCAGGGCTGGATAACGTCAGACTGGCAAACGATAACACCATCTCCACCGACTATCGCGGTTACGCTATTGTCCCGTACGTTACACCTTATCGTCGCACCGATATCACACTGGACAGCACCACCCTTGGTGAAGATATGGAACTGCCAGAAACCACGAAGAGCGTTGTTCCGACGCGAGGCGCCATCGTGCGTGCTAATTATGACGGCAATATCGGCCAGCGGGCCTTTGTGCATCTGAAAACCGCCAATGGTCAGGACGTACCTTATGGCGCAATGGTCCTGCTCGCCGGAAATAGTAAATCGCAGCCAAGTATCGTCAGCGACGCGGGCATGGTCTATATGTCCGGCTTGCAGCAGACCGGGATCCTTAACGTTCAGTGGGGCAAAAGCGCCGCGCAGCAGTGCAATGCTTCATTTACTTTACCGGCCAGGGAAGGCAAAGCGACTGGCATCAGTCAAATCGAAGCGGTTTGCCGTTAGTCATCCATAGGGGAATATATTGATGAAAAAAATACTAATATTAATAACATTATTAATTATTTGTTGTGAGGCGAGTGCAAAATGTACGTACTCAGGAAGCACCCGCCGGCAAACTCTTTCACTCAAGAATATAAAAATTCCAACTGATACTTCAATTCCGGTTGGTAGTGTTCTTTATACGCAAAAATTTGGAACTCAGACATATAAAAATTTTGAGTGTGATAAATCAACTGACGATCAGTACATTATCGATGTCGGAGCAGCCCCCGTTGCCGGTGTCACCGGAATCAAAGGTGGTACTGTATATGAAACTGGGATTGATGGCATTGGATTCCAGGTATCCGATCTCTTGCGTAGTAAAAACGGAGCGCTGGTCCCTGCAGAAGCGGGGTCTACTCTAGTTCCAATATCAAAAACCTCTGAGAATTACTATCAATTTATTACAGTATGGTTGATCAAGACCAAATCCGTCATCGACACCACCGGTTCAGGTTCAAATCCATATGTATCTTTCTCAGCTGGTAATTTAACAACAAACCGAAGCGCCAGCGAACGATTATTTTATTCGGCTATAGCAATAGAGCTGAAAAACATCAATTATCGTAAAACATCATGTAATATCTCAACGCCACGATCTATAGTTACGTTAAACCGAATCGACAAGAGCCAACTGATGTCAATCTCTCGAGGCGCAACAACACCTTCGCAAAAGACGATTCCTATGAATATTGATTGTCCTTCAGATTCAATTGGGAATACCGTCACTTACTGGTTTAATCCCATAGGTGGAATCAGCTCCTATGGTAACGGAATTGTGAATAATATGCTTTCTGGAGATTCAGCAGCAAGCAATGTTGGTATAATTTTTAAAATTTCAGGTAGTCCTATAGTCTTCTATGACACCGATAATTATAAATACGATATTATTACCAATAGTGATCTATCAAAGACAATAAATCTGACAGCTGATTATTACCGGATGAGTGATAGCAGTAGTGAAATCACCAGCGGGAGTGTTAAAGGTATGTTGGAAGTGATTATCCAAGAAGAATAAATATATCATCATAAAATAATTGACATTCTTATGTTTTTTATTTGATTAAATCAAGCCCAATAAAATTATTGGGCTTGATTATATCTTGCTGATGAAATAATATATAATCGCTCTAATGAATCGATGATGAACTATAATTTCCTTGTTTGAAACCTTATTCCTCTTAGGAAAAATCAATCATCATCTTTATGTTTCACATCTTTATAATAACTATTTTAGTTTATTCATAATCAATAAAAGTTACGTTAGGACATGAATTATTCACTTCAACATTCATTCATGATTAATTGAGTTGCTCCCGTAACAGGATCTCCCTATCCTTTTAGACGACCGATTTGGTCTTTATTAAATATAATTTCAATCTTAGCTAAAGGACTAATTATGCAACAATTAACTGCATTCGAAATGGAAAACATTTCTGGGGGAACAATCTCGCTGGAAAATTTAGCAAATGGGCTTCTGGACGCGGCAACTTTTGTTGCTAAAGAAGCTGGCGCAGGGATAATTGGCGCTGCCATAGGTGCTTTATACGGGGCTTCATTTGGATTACGCTGGGGTGGTGAAGGTGGTGGCATTTTAGGATTTGGACTCATTGGTGGCTGGGTAGGTGCGGTTGGAGGAGCTATTGTTAGTGGTGCCGTCCTGGGGACGATTGGAGTTCTCCTTGGTTGGGATACAATTTCTGATCTAACTGTACAGTCACTTGAAGGTCTCATCAACGGTACTTTCAATTTCTGGTAAAAACATAAGGTCTTAATAAGATCCGTGATAAGCGGATCTTATTAAATAACATAACCTCACAGGTCATCATGTTAAAGAAACTCTATCGCAAGGAAGCGGTTGAATATAAAAAAAGCCATTGGCGAGGAAAAGCTCTATTGCTCAATGGATTACCCGCTTGGTTAATATTACTTTTATCCACCTTATTTCTCATGGCTCTGATTAGCGCATTGATATTTGGAAAATTCACCCAAAGAATAGATGTAAAAGGTGAAGTAATTACCCTTCCTCATTCAATTAATGTATTTTCACCACAGCAGGGCTTTATTATTAAACAATACGTTAAGATTGGTGATATTGTTAAAAAAGATCAAGCACTGTATGAGATAGACGTATCCCGAAACACCTCCAGTGGAAATGTTAGCGCTGCGCAAATTGCATCTATTAACGACAAAATAGAAAACTCCAATGACATTATCAAAAAGCTAATTGACAATAAAAGCCAGACGATAAATGCATTAAATGAGCAATTAAAAACGTCGACCGATTCGTTGAAAGAGACCAACCGGATGTTACAAAACACCCAAGCCGGACTCAAAAAAATGCATGCTAACCTTGCAAGCTACGATAAATATCTTAGCGATGGATTAATCACCAAGGATCAATATAACTACCAACACTCTTTATACTTTCAGCAACAGAGTGCTTATCAGTCGCTGGTTAGTCAAAAGATGCAACTGGAATCGCAGATCACCCAGTTAAATAGTGACAGGGTGACAAAAGCTGCAGACTTTGATAACCAGATTTCCAGCCAGTATAACCAGGCTAATGACTATAAAAACCAGCTGGTTGAATCCAATGCTAACGGCAATCTGATTATTAAAGCGACCAGTGATGGTAGAGTTGAGTCTTTATCGGCAACGCAAGGACAGACCGTTGAAAATGGCAGCAGCCTGGCGCAGATTAAACCCACAGGAAATGTAGAATATTATCTTATCCTTTGGTTACCGAATAATGCCATCCCTTATCTTAAAGTCGGTGATCCGATCAATATAAGATATGATGCATTTCCTTCAGATAAATTTGGTCAATTCCCCGGGACGATTCTATCCATATCTTCCATGCCGGCATCTCGACAGGAAATGTCTGAATACACTAACGTTAGCGATGGCACCGCACAACAGGAACTGGCACTTTATAAAGCAATTGTGAAAATTAAAGATAAAGAGTTCAAACACAATGGTAAAACGTTGCGTTTATCTAATGGTCTTAAGGCGCAAGCCGTCGTCTTTCTTGAAGAGCGCCCGCTTTATATGTGGATGTTTACCCCTGTTTATAAAATTTCTCAAAGCGTGAGCGGCCCCGTCAATGACTAACGAACTGTTTGAAAAGATCATCACAAAAGTTAATTTTTCTCTTCTGAAGAAAACGCCTGTTATATTACAGTCGGAAGCCGCTGAGTGTGGAATCGCCTGTCTGGCCATGGTTTGCGGCCACTATGGCCTGGATATCGATCTGTTCAATTTCCGTCAGCGCTTTGGCAGTCCCTCGCAGGGCGTAACGCTGATGTCATTGAGCAAAACGGCGGAGCATGCTGGTTTAAAAAGCCGGGCGCTGTCGTTAGATCTGGATGAAATCCGCCAGCTCAAACTCCCCTGTGTCCTGCACTGGGGGATGAACCACTATGTGGTGCTCACCAAAGTACGTAAATCCAGCTTTGTCGTACACGACCCAGCGCTGGGCAAGCGCATCATTGGTAATCAGGAGATGTCCAATTATTTTACCGGTATCGCTCTGGAACTCTGGCCGGATCAAAACTTTCAGCAGGAGAAGGCTAAGTCCCGCCTGCGCCTGTTAGATTTGATGCGTAATATTGTCGGTTTGAAGTCAGCGCTACTGAAAATTTTTGCCTTCTCCGTTGTCGTTGAAGCGATTGGTTTACTGCTGCCGATAGGTACTCAGTTGGTTACCGACCATGTGATTATGGCGCATGACCAAAGCCTGCTATCCGTAATCTGTATCGGTCTGGTCTTTTTTACGCTGTTTCGCACCTTTATTAGTATGCTTCGTGCATGGACTTCCCTGACGCTAAATACACTAACCAACATACAGTGGAAAACCACCCTTTTCGATCATCTGGCCAGCCTGCCGCTTACATTCTTTGAAAAACGTCATCTGGGAGATATTCAGTCACGCTTTTCCTCCCTGGATACCATTCGCTCGACGTTTACCAACAGTATCGTCAGCGGCATTATTGACTCGATCATGACCATCGGACTGCTGATCATGTTGACGCTGTACGGAGGCTGGCTGACCTGGGTAGTAGTCGGTTTTACCCTGTGCTATGCGATTATGCGCCTGGCAACTTATCATTTCTATCGTCGCGTGGCAGAAGAGCAGGTTATTAAGGGAGCGCGATCCAGCTCCCACTTTATGGAGTCTCTGTACGGTATCTCGACCATCAAAGCGCTCAATCTTAAAGAGCGGCGCTCCCAGCACTGGCTCAATATTAATATCGAAGCCTGCAACGCCGGTATTAAACAAACCCGCTTTGATATGATGTTTGGAGGGGTGAATACCTTTATTACCGCTATTGATCAGGTCGCAGTCCTCTGGCTGGGCGCCATTATGGTTATTGATAATAATATGACCCTCGGTATGTTTATGGCATTTAATTCCTATCGTGGACAATTCTCACAGCGCGCCTCCAGTCTGGTCGATCTGTGTATGCAGCTGCGAATGCTCTCTTTACATAACGAGCGTCTATCAGAGATAGTCTTTAGCGAGCCGGAAAAAGAGCTTCCGGCACGAAAGGTCTTTTCTCCTGATTCTGGGGCCCGACTGGAAATCAAAAACCTTTGCTATCAATATGATCCGTTTTCACAGCCGATCTTTTCAAATTTAAACATCACGGTGGAGCCAGGTGAATCCGTGGCCTTGGTTGGCCCTTCAGGCGTTGGTAAAACCACGCTGTTAAAAGTAATGTGCGGTCTGCTTTCACCAACCAGTGGCGATGTACTAGCTGATAATCTTGATATCACAAAAATTGGTCTCAATAATTATCGCCAGGGTACCGCCTGCGTACTCCAGGAAGACCGTCTTTTTTCCGGTTCACTTATCGATAATATTAGCGGTTTTGAAGATAACGCCGATATTGATTTTGTCATAGAATGCGCCAAACGCTGCAACATTCATGACGAGATTATAAAGATGCCGATGGGTTATGAAACCATCGTCGGCGAACTGGGATTGGGGATCTCCGGCGGACAAAAACAGCGTATTCTGATCGCTCGAGCTTTGTACCGTAAACCAAGCATTCTGTTTATGGATGAGGCCACCAGCCACCTCGACTTACGGAATGAATCTGTTATCAATCAGTCAATCTCAGCGTTAAGCATTACCCGAATTATCGTCGCTCACCGGCCATCCACGATTGCCTCTGCCGATCGCATTATCGACCTGTCACAGTCGAAAACCTTGGTGCCAGCCTAAAAAGGAGAAAACAATGCAAGGAACGTTTATTGGATTTAATACCGCAGGAATTACCTTTGAAGATCGATTTCTGGCGCTGCTGTTAAAAATAAAGCAGCAAAATGGCCCCTGTCAGCAATACTATCTGCAAGCACCTATACTTCTCGATTTTCTACTTATCCTGCAAAATCGTCTGCTTGTGACGTATAAGCGATTACACGAACAAGGGGAAACCTTTAAAGAAGAGCTTATCGCTTATAATGAATCGCTGATCGCTAATATCCCTGCCGTAGAGATGGCGGAGATTCAGCAACCGAACCCGGAACGCCGTATTATGTCGATTACTCTTAAACCAGGCGAAACTGAATCGACTCTCATTCTGGTTCTCCAGAATGAGCAAATCTGCACATTATGTATTGAAGACAGGCAGGTAGAGGCATTACTCGCAGGTATTCAACAAGCGTTGAAAACAGTGAATGACCAAGCAGTTATACAATACTTAAGTTCAAATATGGATTTTTTAATGTGCTACACCGTGGACTTAACCACCCAGCCAAATATTGATTATCAACAGCATCCTCAGGAAGACTGGAAGTTGAACCTGTTTTCCCATTATCTGGGCGTGCTGTACTGCTGCGAGACGGAGGAAGGGAAGAAAATTGTCTCCGGTGCGGTAGTCAAAACCAGCGTACCGCATCTGTCTGAACTGGAAAACAACGTGGTAATGCAGCTTATCGAGAAAAGCCCCAAGCTCAAGGCGATGCACGCGGAGCTGGCGCCATGCCAGATCTTCAGTACCATTATCCCTTCCCAGCCGGGAAGAATGCTCAGTCTGGAAGAGTGCCTGCGTCCTCTGCACGCCTTCTATCTGGAGAAGAAAGCGGAGCTTAGCGTCTGATCCTCATCTAGCGACCACGCCTCTCTCTGCGCTCGCAGAGAGAGGCGTAACGCATCAGTTCGGGCACTTATAAACCTGGCCGTTCATTTCGCTGTCGGTAGGTACAAAGCTCGACAGCAGGTTTTGCGTCGGGCTGCTGACGCCGTAGATCACGTTGCCACCCATTGCTGCTGCCTGGTTACGCAGAGCGTTCGCCGCACCGCGCATGGAACCACCCTCATCACCATTCTGGCCGGAGAGCCAGTTGCTCTGTTTACCCGTCGCGGTCCCTAACAGCTGACACTCTGCGCCCGGTTTCTCCTGCACGAAACGCACATTCTGGCCGGCAGAGGTTAATTCATTGCTGGAACTGCAACCTGCCAACAGTAAGGCTGCGCCGACAATCCCTGCTAAATATTTTACCTGCATGTTATTCCCCATGATCGATGAGCTGGACGCACTGGCCCGGATGTAAATCTGTCATCCTTCAAACTGCGTCGGCATGAGCCGCGTTCATTTCCTCCCCGGTCGCGCTTGTCAGTTCACGCCCGAAACGGAGGTGCTTGCCGCTCTGATGCAGCTTAAATGATTTTTATGTATAAGCCTTATACTAAAAAGCGCGCCAAAAGAAAAACCCCCAGCCATTGCTGGCCAGGGGTTTCTGCTTTTTTATGCCGTAGAGCGCACGATTACATCATGCCGCCCATACCGCCCATGCCGCCCATACCGCCAGCAGCACCTAAATCAGGCGCGTCGCCTTTCGGCAGGTCGGTCACCATGCACTCGGTGGTGATCATCAGACCAGCCACGGATGCCGCGTACTGCAGAGCAGAACGGGTCACTTTGGTTGGGTCCAGGATACCGAAGTCGATCATGTTGCCGTATTCTTCAGTTGCTGCGTTGTAACCGTAGTTACCGTCGCCAGCTTTCACGTTGTTAGCAACAACAGACGGCTCTTCACCGGCGTTGGACACGATCTGACGCAGCGGTGCTTCCATTGCGCGCAGCGCAACTTTGATACCGACGTTCTGATCTTCGTTCTGACCGGTCAGGCCAGCGAGTTTCGCCGCAACGCGAACCAGCGCTACGCCGCCGCCAGCCACCACGCCTTCTTCAACCGCAGCACGGGTTGCGTGCAGGGCGTCGTCGACGCGTGCTTTTTTCTCTTTCATTTCAACTTCGGTAGCGGCACCGACTTTGATTACTGCCACGCCGCCAGCCAGTTTAGCGACACGCTCCTGCAGTTTTTCACGATCGTAATCGGAAGTCGCTTCTTCGATCTGCTTACGGATCTGAGCTACGCGGCCCTGGATTGCAGACTCTTCGCCAACGCCATCGATGATGGTGGTGGTGTCTTTGTTGATAACCACGCGTTTCGCCTGGCCCAGATCTTCCAGAGTCGCTTTTTCCAGCTCCATACCGATCTCTTCAGAGATAACGGTACCGCCAGTCAGGGTAGCGATATCCTGCAGCATGGCTTTACGACGGTCGCCGAAGCCCGGTGCTTTCACCGCAGCCACTTTAACGATGCCGCGCATGGTGTTAACCACCAGGGTCGCCAGCGCTTCGCCTTCAACGTCTTCAGCGATGATAACCAGCGGTTTGCCAGCTTTCGCTACGGCTTCCAGAACCGGCAGCATTTCGCGGATGTTGGAGATTTTTTTATCAGCCAGCAGGATGAACGGGCTTTCCAGCTCAACGGCACCGGTGTCCGGCTTGTTGATGAAGTACGGAGACAGGTAGCCGCGGTCGAACTGCATACCTTCAACTACGTCCAGTTCGTCTTCCAGACCGGTACCGTCTTCAACGGTGATCACGCCTTCTTTACCGACTTTATCCATCGCTTCCGCGATCAGTTTACCGACGGTTTCGTCGGAGTTAGCGGAGATGGTACCAACCTGAGCAATCGCTTTAGAGTCAGAGCACGGTACGGACAGCGCTTTCAGTTCTTCAACGGCGGCAATGACAGCTTTGTCGATACCACGTTTCAGATCCATCGGGTTCATGCCTGCTGCAACAGCTTTCAGGCCTTCGTTCACGATAGCCTGAGCCAGCACGGTTGCGGTGGTGGTACCGTCACCTGCCGCGTCGTTCGCTTTAGAGGCAACTTCTTTCACCATCTGCGCACCCATGTTTTCGAACTTGTCTTCCAGTTCGATTTCACGAGCAACGGAAACGCCATCTTTAGTGATGGTCGGCGCGCCGAAGGATTTGTCCAGCACCACGTTGCGGCCTTTCGGGCCCAGGGTCACTTTAACTGCATCTGCCAGTACGTTTACGCCGCGCAGCATTTTTACACGAGCGTCGTTACCGAATTTTACGTCTTTTGCTGCCATTTCTTTTATTCCTCAAATTCGTTCAGGGTCGTGCGAATTACGCTTCAACAATTGCCAGGATGTCGCTTTCGGACATGATCAGCACTTCTTCGTTGTCGATCTTCTCAGACTTCACGCCGTAGCCATCGTTGAAAATCACGATGTCACCAACTTTAACGTCCAGCGGCTGCACAGTTCCGTTTTCCAGAATGCGGCCTTTACCGACAGCGATGATTTCGCCACGAGTTGATTTAGCTGCCGCAGAACCGGTCAGAACGATGCCGCCTGCAGATTTGGTTTCAACTTCTTTACGTTTGACGATCACACGATCATGTAACGGACGAATACTCATTGATAGCTCTCCTTCGAGAAAGTCATTATCAGTTATGGGTGACGCCGGGCCGAACGCGGTTTACCGGCTAGTGCAGAGAGAGATGGGGGTGGCCATTTCCCGCTTCAAGGGCAAAATCAAAAAAAATTTTTACCTTTGCGCTAGCGCGCAAAAAGCAGCGCTATCGGCCAATGCGTCATAAGGAAAAGCGATTGTGATACTCTCTTTTTTTTCACTGGCGCAGGATGGAATCATGAGTGGTTTAAAACAGGAGTTGGGACTGGGACAGGGAGTCGGATTACTTTCCACCTCATTGCTGGGTACCGGCGTCTTCGCCGTCCCGGCGCTGGCGGCGCTGGTCGCTGGCGATAACAGTCTGTGGGCATGGCCGCTGCTCATTCTCCTTGTTTTCCCGATTGCCATCGTCTTTGCCCTGCTGGGCCGCCATTTTCCCAGCGCGGGCGGCGTGGCCCACTTTGTCGATATGGCATTTGGCCCACGTCTGGCCAGCGTCACCGGCTGGCTGTTTTTATCCGTTATCCCGGTCGGACTCCCCGCCGCGCTGCACATCGCCACCGGCTTCGGCCAGGCGCTGTTCGGCTGGCATGATGCGCAGCTACTGTTGGCGGAGCTGGGCACCCTGGCCATCGTCTGGTGGATCGGTTCGCGTGGCGCCAGCTCCAGCGCCAACCTGCAGACGCTGGTTGCCGTGCTGATTGTGGCGCTGATCGTCGCCGTCTGGTGGCGTGGCGGGATAAGCCCGGCGCAGATCCCCTTCCCCGCCCTGACGGAGATCGACCATGGTCAGCTCTTCTCCGCGCTATCGGTCATGTTCTGGTGCTTTGTCGGTCTGGAAGCTTTTGCTCACCTGGCCTCGGAGTTTAAACATCCCGAGCGTGACTTCCCCAGGGCGCTGATGATAGGCCTGCTGCTTGCCGGTTCGGTCTACTGGGCCTGTACCGTGCTGGTGCTGCACTTCCACGCCTTTGGCGAGGAGATGGCGGCGGCGGCGTCACTACCGAACATCGTGGTCCGTCTGTTCGGTGTCGAAGCGCTGTGGGTGGCCTGCGTCATCGGCTATCTCGCCTGTTTCGCCAGCCTCAACATCTATATTCAAAGCTTCGCCCGCCTGGTCTGGTCGCAGGCGCAGCATAAGCCCGAAAGCTACCTCGCCCGCCTGTCGCCACGGCAGATCCCGCGCAATGCCCTCAACGCCGTGCTGGGCTCCTGCGTGGTCAGCACCCTGTGTATCTATTTGCTCGATATCAACCTGGACGCGCTGATCGTCTATGCCAACGGCATTTTCATCATGATCTATCTGCTGTGCATGCTGGCCGGCTGTCGTTTGCTGCGCGGGCGCTATCGGCTATTGGCGGTGGTGGGCAGTATTCTCTGTCTGCTGCTGCTGGCGATGGTCGGCTGGAAGAGTCTGTACGCGCTGGTGATGCTGGCGGGGCTGTGGCTGTTTTTACCCAGGCGCAAGCTGGCGACAGGTAGCGTGTAAGCCAGGAAAGAAACCGGCCCGGTCGCATCTGCTGACCGGGCCGGGCGTGTATTAATCGCGGGGATCGTCCTTATGGTCCAGACGATCGCGCTGCTCATCCTTACGCTGGAATTCCCCTTCGAAGGTCTCACCGCCGCCAGTTCCGGCGCTAAAGCCGCCGCCCGGCATCCGGCTGAAGCGCAGATGCGGCATCAGCTTCATCGTCAGGTGCTTCTGCACCGGCGGCAGTAACAGCAGCAGGCCAAGGAAGTCGGTAAAGAACCCCGGGAGCAACAGCAGCAGACCGGCAATAATCAGTGAAACGCTCTTGATCATCTCCGCCGCCGGGCTCTCGCCTGCGGTCATCTTCTGCTGCATCAGCAGGAAATTTTTGAAGCCCTGGTTACGCACCAGCGACATCCCTACCACCGAGCTAAAGATCACCAGGATTAGGGTCATAAAGACGCCCAGCACGTGCGCGACCTGGATAAAGATCGATATCTCAATGTAAACGTAAAGAAAAAAGGCAATAAACGGAATCCAACGCACCGGCGTCTCCTTCATCTAACGGGCGCTGAGCTCAGCCCCCGTAATCATCAATTTGCTGATCGCATCCCACTAAGATGGGGATGCTGCGCGGCTTTTCAATCAGCGGAAATGCTTATTTTTTCCAGCAATAGGAAAGCGGTGACCCATTTCACAGATTAATAAATCTTCTCACACCCGCGATGTAATAAGTGATCAAGCTTACTGATATTCGCTATCATCAGCATATGATCTTGGGCACCAGGCCGGTTAAGGAAATAATCGTCGGCCAGAAAATATACTGAATCCTGGATATTCTGTGTATTTGGTGAATTCATTGGCAGCTTGAAAAGAAGGTTCACATGTTAAACAACATTCGTATCGAAGAAGATCTGTTGGGCACCAGGGAAGTTCCCGCGGACGCTTACTACGGCGTTCATACTCTGCGAGCGATTGAAAACTTCTACATTAGCAACAGCAAAATCAGCGACATACCAGAATTCGTGCGCGGCATGGTGATGGTGAAGAAAGCCGCCGCGCTAGCGAACAAGGAGCTGCAGACCATTCCCAAAAGCGCGGCAAATGCGATTATCGCCGCCTGTGACGAAGTCCTCAATAACGGCAAATGCATGGACCAGTTCCCGGTCGATGTCTTCCAGGGCGGGGCCGGCACTTCCGTAAACATGAACACCAACGAAGTCCTGGCGAACATCGGCCTTGAGCTGATGGGCCATCAGAAAGGCGAATACCAGTACCTGAACCCAAACGATCACGTCAACAAATGCCAGTCCACCAACGATGCCTACCCGACCGGATTCCGCATCGCGGTGTATGCCTCCATCCTGAAGTTAATCGATGCGATTAAACAGCTGGGCGAAGGCTTCCAGGCGAAAGCCGTGGAGTTCCAGGACATTCTCAAAATGGGCCGCACCCAGCTGCAGGACGCGGTGCCGATGACCCTCGGCCAGGAGTTCCATGCCTTCAATGTGCTGCTTAATGAAGAGACCAAAAGTATTCTGCGCACTGCGGAGCTGCTGCTGGAGGTGAACCTCGGCGCCACCGCCATCGGTACACGCCTCAACACCCCGGACGGCTATCAACAGCTGGCGGTGCAGAAGCTGGCGGAAGTGAGCAACTTACCGGTCGTTCCGGCGGAAGATCTGATTGAAGCCACCTCGGACTGCGGGGCGTACGTTATGGTTCACAGTTCGCTGAAACGCCTGGCGGTGAAACTGTCCAAGATCTGTAACGACCTGCGCCTGCTCTCTTCCGGTCCACGCGCAGGCCTCAACGAAATCAACCTGCCGGAGCTGCAGGCGGGTTCCTCTATTATGCCGGCGAAGGTTAACCCGGTAGTGCCGGAGGTGGTCAACCAGGTCTGCTTTAAAGTCATCGGCAACGACACCACGGTGACCATGGCCTCCGAAGCCGGGCAGCTGCAGCTGAACGTGATGGAGCCGGTGATCGGCCAGGCGATGTTCGAATCTATACATATCCTGACCAACGCCTGCTACAACCTGCTGGAGAAATGCGTTAACGGCATCACCGCCAATAAAGCGGTATGTGAAGGCTACGTCTACAACTCAATCGGCATCGTCACCTACCTCAACCCGTTTATCGGCCACCACAATGGCGATATCGTCGGCAAGATCTGCGCCGAAACCGGCAAGAGCGTGCGGGAAGTGGTGCTGGAGCGTGGGCTGCTGACGGCGGCGGAGCTGGATGATATTTTCTCCGCGCAAAACCTGATGCATCCTGCTTATAAAGCGAAGCGTTATACCGATGAAAGCGAACAGTAATCTTTCCGGTTAGTCATTGAAAGGCATGTCAGCGATGACATGCCTTTTTTGCTTTTTAGTTTTACTAAAATACAACAATCCAATATCAACTTGTTAAAAAACAAGGAAGGCATATATGTTTGGTGCAGAACTGGTTATTGTCCTGCTGGCGATTTATCTCGGCGCCAGGCTCGGCGGCATTGGTATCGGCTTTGCCGGTGGCCTTGGCGTCCTTGTCCTGACGCTTATTTTTCAAATCAAACCGGGTGCGATCCCCTTCGACGTTATTGAAATCATCATGGCGGTCATCGCCGCTATCGCCGCCATGCAGGTCGCCGGCGGGATGGATTACCTGGTCAGCCTCGCCGAACGGATGCTGCGCCGCCACCCGAAGTACATTACCTTCCTTGCCCCGCTGGTGACCTGGTTTATGACCGTACTCGCCGGCACCGGCCATACCGCCTTCTCCACGCTGCCGGTGATCACCGAAGTGGCCAAAGAGCAAGGCATTCGCCCATCTCGTCCGCTGTCGATTGCGGTCGTGGCCTCTCAGATAGCGATCACCGCCTCGCCTATCTCCGCGGCGGTGGTGTTCTTTGCCGGGATCCTTGAGCCGCTGGGCGTTAGCTACCTGACGCTGCTGGCCATCTGTATTCCGGTCACCCTGCTGGCGGTAATGCTCACCGCGATTGTTTGCAACTTCCTCGGCTGCGAACTGAAAGACGATCCCATTTACCAGGAGCGGCTGGCCAAGGGGGAAGTTAGACTGCGCGGCAGCCAGGTGTTTGAGCTGAAGCCGCACGCCAAACGCTCTGTCCTCCTGTTTTTGATCGGCATCGTGGCGGTGATGTTCTACGCCACGGCCATCAGCGATACCGTCGGCCTGATTAAGAACCCGGTGCTGCCGCGTAACGAAGCGATCGTGGTGTTTATGCTGACCATCGCCACCCTGATTAGCATCACCTGCAAAATCGACACTGGCGAAGTGCTCAACGCCAGCACCTTTAAATCCGGGATGAGCGCCTGCGTCTGCGTCCTCGGCGTCGCCTGGCTGGGCGATACCTTCGTTAAAGCGCACATCAGCGATATCCAGGCCGTGGCCGGCGACCTGCTGCACAATTACCCATGGCTGCTGGCGGTGGTGCTGTTCTTCGCCGCCACTCTGCTCTACTCACAGGCAGCCACCACCAAGGCGCTGATGCCCGCCGCGCTGCTGCTCGGCGTCAGCCCGCTGACGGCGATCGCCTCGTTTGCCGCCGTCTCGGCACTGTTCGTCCTGCCAACCTATCCGACCCTGCTGGCGGCGGTGGAGATGGACGACACCGGCTCGACGCGCATCGGCAAATACGTCTTTAACCACGCCTTCCTGATCCCTGGCGTTATCGCTATCACGCTGTGCGTGATCCTGGGCTTTATCTTTGGCGGGATTATGCTGTAAATACCGCTGGCGGCGGGCCCCGCGCGGGCCCGCTGCCCGTTTCCCTCCCCTACCCCCGATCGTGACGCTAATATCCCCGCATCTTGCGTGCTATAGTGCCTCTTTTCGCTGATACGAGGTTCATGATGACTACGCCTGATGCTGTTGTTGTGCTCTGTACCGCGCCGGATGAAGCGACCGCCCAGGATCTGGCGGCAAAAGCGCTGGCGGACAAGCTGGCCGCCTGTGCCACGCTGCTGCCGGGCGCCACCTCGCTCTATTACTGGGAAGGGAAACTCGAGCAGGAGTATGAAGTTCAGATGCTGCTCAAAACCGACCTTGCCCATCAGCAGGCGCTGCTGGATTGCCTGAAGTCTCACCACCCGTATCAAACCCCTGAACTGCTGGTTCTACCCGTCATTCATGGAGACAACGATTACCTCTCATGGCTTACCGCATCATTACGCTGATCCTGCTGCTGTGCAGCACGTCAGCCACCGCCGGGTTATTCGACGCGCCGGGGCGCTCGAACTTCGTGCCTGCTGACCAGGCCTTCGCCTTTGACTTTCAGCAGCAACAGCACGATGTCAACCTGAGCTGGCAAATCAAGGATGGTTACTATCTTTATCGTCAACAGTTTACCTTTCGCGCCGCCGGGGCGACGATCGACGAACCGGCGCTCCCGGCAGGAGAGTGGCATCAAGATGAGTTTTACGGCAAAAGCGAGATTTTCCGCCAGCGCCTGACCGTGCCGGTCACGGTGAAGCAGGCGGAGAAAGACGCCACCCTCACCGTCACCTGGCAGGGCTGCGCCGATGCCGGATTCTGTTATCCACCGGAAACCAAAGTGATCCCGCTGAGCGCCGTGCTGGCGACTTCTGCCGACGGCCAGGCAACCGCCATCGAGCCCATGCCGTCGACGAGCAGCCGTCCGGCGTTCAACCCGCCGCTGCCGGTTGAGCCGCGACCGGCCCCGGAGCTCGCCACATCACCTGCGCCTGCCGCAGTGCCGCCTGCAGACACGCCTGCCCGCCTGCCCTTTACGGCGCTGTGGGCGCTGCTGATAGGTATTGGTATCGCCTTCACCCCCTGCGTGCTGCCGATGTACCCGCTGATTTCCGGCATTGTGCTGGGCGGAAAGCAGCGGCTTTCCACCGCGCGCGCCCTGCTGCTGGCCTTTATTTACGTCCAGGGGATGGCCTTAACCTACACCGCGCTGGGGCTGGTGGTGGCCGCCGCCGGTCTGCAGTTCCAGGCGGCCCTGCAGCACCCGTATGTCCTGGCGGGACTGTCGGTGGTATTTATTCTGCTGGCGCTCTCCATGTTCGGCCTGTTCACGCTCCAGTTGCCCTCCTCGCTGCAGACGCGGCTGGCGCTGCTCAGCAATAAGCGCCAGGGCGGCTCGCCCGGTGGCGTTTTCGCGATGGGCGCCATTGCCGGACTGATCTGCTCCCCATGCACCACCGCGCCGCTGAGCGCCATCCTGTTGTATATCGCCCAGAGCGGTAATCTGTGGCTGGGCGGCGGCACGCTGTACCTCTACGCGCTGGGCATGGGCCTGCCATTGATCCTCGTCACCGTATTTGGCAACCGTCTGCTGCCGAAGAGCGGCCCGTGGATGAGCCATGTGAAGACCGCCTTCGGGTTCGTGATCCTGGCTCTGCCCGTTTTCCTGCTGGAGCGCATTGTCGGCGACCCGTGGGGATTACGTCTGTGGTCAATGCTTGGCGTCGCCTTCTTCAGCTGGGCGTTTATCACCTCGCTGGGCGCTACCCGGCCGTGGATGCGGCTGGTACAAATCATCCTGCTTGCTGCCGCGCTGGTCAGCGCGCGGCCCCTGCAGGACTGGGCATTTGGCGCTCCGGCAGTCGAGCAGCAGGCGCATCTGACGTTCACCCGCGTCAACTCGGTGGCCGAGCTTAACCAGGCGCTGGCGCAGGCAAAAGGCCAACCGGTGATGCTCGATCTTTACGCCGACTGGTGCGTGGCGTGCAAAGAGTTTGAAAAATACACCTTTAGTTCACCTGACGTGCAGCAGGCGCTGAAAGGCACCGTGTTATTACAGATTGATGTGACGAAGAACAGCCCGCAAGACGTCGCGCTGCTGAAACACCTGCAGGTGCTCGGTCTGCCGACGATCTTGTTCTTCAACGCTGAGGGTCAGGAACAGCCTGAGCGGCGAGTCACCGGCTTTATGGATGCCGCGGCATTCAGCGCCCATTTGCGCGATTGGCAAGCGTGAGCGACACTTTAGGAGGAAAGATGGAGGAGAACACCGTGCTACGTGAAGACGTCCTGGCAGAAGCCATTAAAATTCTTGAAATTGAAGGTATCGCCAACACGTCGCTGGAGATGGTCGCTGAGCGCGTGTCCTGTCCGACGAGCGACCTGAAACGCTTCTGGCCCGATCGCGAAGCGCTGCTGTACGACGCGCTTCGCTATCTGAGCCAGCAGGTGGATGCCTGGCGCCGACAGTTGCTGCTGGACGACACCTTAAGCGCAGAGCAAAAGCTGCTGGCACGCTATGCCGCGCTCACCACCTGCGTTAGCAACCACCGCTACCCCGGCTGTCTGTTTATCGCCGCCTGCACCTTCTATCCCGATCCCCAGCACCCCATTCACCAGCTGGCGGAACAGCAGAAGCAGGCTTCGCTGGCCTATACTCATGAGCTGCTGACTCAGCTGGAGGTGGATGACCCGGAAATGGTCGCTAAACAGATGGAGCTGATCGTCGAGGGCTGCCTGAGTCGTCTGCTGATCAAGCGTAGCCAGACGGATGTGGATACGGCCCGGCGGCTGGCAGAAGATATTCTGCGCTTCGCCCAGTGTCGTATGGGCGGCGCCTTAACCTGATTCTGATATCCTAACCGCCACGTCGCGCCTATAATTTCCCCCTCACTGATTGCTGACAGGGATTGATATGCGCGCGTTCTTCTGGGCTGCCTGGCTGGGGCTGTGCTCCACACCTCTGCTGGCGGCTCCCCTGCAAGGTTTTTCCTTTACGCAAAAAGACTGGGAGCTCGCCTGCGATAACACTGGCACCTGCCGGGCGGCGGGTTACGGCGTCCGCATGGGCGAGGTCAGCGTGCTGTTGACCCGCAACGCCGGCAGCGAACAGCGCCTCGCCGCCACGGCCACCTTTGCGCAAATCGAGCACGATATCCCCGCCGACTCCACCGCCAGCCTGCTGATCGACGACCAGGATCTTGGCGCGCTGGACGCCCAGGACGACAGCCACTTCCGTCTGGACAGCGATCAGACTGCCGCCCTGCTACAGGCCCTGGCGAATCAGCGCAAAATCGAATTCACCCTTAACGGCCAGCACCTGCCGCTTTCCAGCGCCGGCAGCCGCGAGGTACTGGGTAAAATGGATGCGTTTCAGCGACGCACCGGCACCGCCGACGCGCTGCTGGATAAAGGCGATGCCGGCGACGATGCCATTTTGCCAGCCACTGCCGCCCCGGAGATTATCGCCGCCCCGGTGATCCATAACGCGCAGCCGGTGGCGCTGAGCATACTTCAGCGCCAGAAGCTGCTGCCCTCCCTGACGCCGCTGCTGAACCAGCGCTGTGACGACTGGCAGAACCCGGCCATCCCGGCGGCAGAGCGCCAGATCACGCTGACCGCGCTGGATAAAACCCATTCTCTGGTGCAGGCGCTCTGCTGGCGAGCGCCCTATAACGACGGCTATGCGCTGTGGCTGGTCGATAACGCCCAGCTGAACAAGCCACGGTTGCTGACCACCGAGGCCTCGAGCTACGCCAACGGCACTATCGTCTTTTTGCACAAAGAACGGGGCATTGCCGACTGCCTAACCGGCGAAACCCGCGTCTGGGACGGTAAAACCTTTACCCCCAGCCTGAAGTACAGCACCGGTATGTGTCGGGAAATCACCCCCGGCGGCACCTGGATGCTGCCGACCTTTGTCAGCCAGGTGATCCCCAGGCAGCAGAAAGAGGCGGATAACCTCGCCCTGCGCACGCTGTATAACGCAGTGTTAAAAGCGCAAAAAAGCGATCCAGAATTGTCGCTGAATAAGGTCGCCGAGCAGTTTCCGTTAACCGGCCATATTACCGACTTCACGCTCACCTACGCCGATGACACCCTGGTTTCGACCAGCAAACCTTCCCCGGATATCAGCGATGACGAGTGGCAGGCGTTTCTGCGCTCCTCGATCAGCGCAGATTCAGAAAACGGTAAAGTCAGCTTTACCCTGATCGATCTCGACGGTGACGGCAAACGCGATCTGATCATCGACAGCTACGTGGGCGGCACCGGGCTCTTCAGCTACACCGGGGTGCTCCGGCGCGGCGATAATGACTTTGCCGCCGTCGACGGCAGCGACAGTGATAACGGCGATGATTTCGATGCCGGGGTGCCCGGCGCCCTCTTTTCTATCAATGGCCGCGGGGCTAACCAATGGAACCACTGGGTCAAAATCAACGGTCAGGTGTATGCCCTGTGGTACAACGGCCAGTTTGGCGAAGATAATCTCTACCTGCTGCGCCCGTTCAGCACTGCGAGCCAGACGCCCGCGGTGACGGTTCGCTATCGCTATACGCTGAACAGCATCCGCTCCCCGGAGAAAGACCAGCCGTTAACCCCACCCCTCAGCGACAGCGATAAAATGGATCTGCTGCGTTCGCTGGAGGTCATGCAGGGCAGCCTGCTGAAAGACAAACCCGTCAGCGACAACGATGCGCCGATCTGCCCCATCCCACCGGGCACCTCCGCCGACGAGGCGGATAACTACTACAGCGGCGTCGCCATCAACTATATCTATGAGACAGTGGCCTATATTCCGGTCTGGCTGAACGGGAAGTGCTATATCGGCACTATTTTTAGCCACCATGGCGCCTATCGCCACGGCGTGGATGCGGAAATTACGCTGAGCTCCCCGCGCGAGGATGAAGAGGTCATTGGCGATTATATTATCTCCGGGTTGCGCCACGTAATCGCCATTACCAGCGGCTGGAAAACCCGCGAGGGTGATAACGGCATGCAGTGAAGTTAAGCCAAAACGCGCCTTTGAACGCAGAATTGCCGCAAAGATAAGCAATCGATAAGTAATTTAAGAAATTTGGTTGACGGGGTGGGCGGATTACGGTTTAATGCGCCCCGTTGCCCGGATAGCTCAGTCGGTAGAGCAGGGGATTGAAAATCCCCGTGTCCTTGGTTCGATTCCGAGTCCGGGCACCACTATTTAAAGAACCCGCCCAAAAGGCGGGTTTTTGCTTTTCTGCATCAGGACTCTTCATCGAACTGCGTTCGATTATTCGCCGCACAGCGGCTCACCCCTTCGGGGCCAGCGCGACAAGCGCGCTGTTCAACGCCTGCGGCGTTAGTCCGAGTCCGGGCACCACTATTTAGAGAACCCAGCCTATGGCTGGGTTTTTGCTTTTCTACGATCGGACTCTCCATCGAACTCCGTTCGATTATTCGCCGTACAGCGGCTCACCCCTTCGGGGCCAGCGCGACAAGCGCGCTGTTCAACGCCTGCGGCGTTAGTCCGAGTCCGGGCACCACTATTTAAAGAACCCGCCCAAAAGGCGGGTTTTTGCTTTTCTGCATCCGGACTCTCCATCGAACTCCACTCTATGATCCCCTACCCGGCGGCGCTGCGCTTGCGCGGGCCTACGCTGTTTGAGCCTGCGGGGGGACCCGTAGGCCGGATAAGGCATTTATGCCGCCATCCGGCACAACCGCGGGTACGGCGTCTGATGTGTATCGCCCGGTGGCGCTGTGCTTGCGCGTGCCTACACTGTTTGAGCCTGCGAAAGGACTCGTTGGCCGGATAAGGCATTTATGCCGCCATCCGGCACAACCGCGGGTACGGCCTCTGATGTATATCACCCGGCGGCGCTGCGCTTGCACGGGCCTGGGGGATGAGGAAACGCCTGCGCAAACGCAGGCCGGATAAGACGAAGCCGTCAGGCAAACGCCATGAAGAAAGGGATTACTCGGCGGCCGTTTTCCCTTTGCCGGGCAGCCTGAACGCTTCGCCATAGGGCTTCGCGATACCCATGCGATATTGTGTCTCTTTGGCCGCCTGGTGGAGGTCGGCAAACTCCTCTTTCGGCGCTGGCGGACGTTGCGCCTTTTTCAGACACTGATTACGATGGTGACGGATCCACTCTCTGTCATCATCGTTCAGGCAGCGCTGCATCACCTCAATCCATCTGGATGCCGCCCGACGGTAGAGCCCACTCGCCTCTAACCGTTCAGCAATACTGTCCCTTATTCTCATCCACCTCGCTCCTCTGATGCTTTCACGATATCCCATGGTATTCCGACACCTGAGCCGGAATACCATGGTAGAGTTAATTTATGACAAAACTATTCCTGTGCAGCGCAAGGAATATATTCATTATAATAATCGCTGTGCATAGCAAACCGCATTCGCGGTAATTACTTCCAAAGAGCTCCGGAATTATATGTCGAACGCCGCCATAGATACCGGACGGTATCGACGGTTGTACCTATCAATAGCTATTTAATTTATTATATTTCCGTTATCAAATACCTTGCGATGTCATCCACTCCCTGTACAACCAAGCCTCATGGCGACCTAACGGAGTGCTCCAGCAGTTTATTTCTGAAGATAAATAAGCAGGCTTCATTAAAATTATCTAACCCCAGTCGCTCATAAAGCGCAGTGCGCTTCCGGTAAAGGCTTTTTACCGAGGTATTCAGATTCACCGCCACCTCCTCCATGGTCATACCCGCCCCAAGCAAACGTAGCATTAACTGTTCAGACAAACTTAAGCGCAGATCGTCAAACCACTCTTTGGTCAGCCGCTTGCTCTTCATCTCCAGAAAAAGCCCAAATAATGTCGCCATATCGGCGGGTGATAATGACATGTTTAAAAACGATTTCAGACTCAGTAAATGCTCTTCCCGATGGCGCATATCGAGGACGATACAACATATTCGCTTTCTGGATTGTGCCGCCTCCATCACCAGGTAATCGTAATGACAAAGCGGCGAACGGCTATCAACCAGCAGAGAGACCTCATCAACCTCATTATCTAAAATCGTTTTTCCGCTAGAATCTAACTGAATGATATCAGGAAAGAAATTCTTAACACCTTGAAAAAGATAGTAATCCTGAGTAACCAATATCATTGAAGTTGCCACAAATCGTCCCTTTAACATTTAATCAACAAATTCTCGTCAACCAGACGTTTTCCTCCCCCCTTTGGACGCTTCGCATGGCGGTAAAAATAACGAGACCTGTGATTTATCATTAGCGCGGCATCTGACTCTGGCTGTGAAAACCCTCCTTGCGTTCTGATGGAAAATAAACGGATTAATTATAAATAAAAAAAATCCACAGAAAAGATGCTTTTTTTGGCATTGAGAATTTTTGTCAGAAATCATCTTAAATATCCAGTGAAAACCACCAACCTCTTCACAATATAAGCAGCACATCAATTTTGAAACAAAATTCCAACCCTCTTTCTTTTTTATTTATTTCAGTAAGTTAAAGAAATCAACTTCAACAACGCCGCTCGAATTAAGTCGATTTTACAGAATTATCTTAAAACGCAGCTCATCATTTATCCATATTTATCCGCTGCCGTATCGGGTATAAATTATCCATTCAATTATCAACAGGAGATATGTTTATTACTTTGCAATAAGTCATTCACCTGCAGTGCCAGTCAGCTAAATGGGACCATCCTCATCCTTTAACTCACCGTCAAAGGACGGTCGTGTTGTGCAATGGATTCTTGATGAACATATGGCAAATAGAAATGGAAAGATCACCTTATTCAAATACGTTATTGTTTAATCGCAACACGAAACTCTCGCTGTCAATCGGCTTGCTTTTGCTCTTCCCGGCGCTGGTTCAGGGAGCAGATTCGCTCTATGACCAGCAGATCCTGCAAGCGCGTCAAGGCCAGTACGCCCCCTTTCTCTCTTATCTTCAGCAGTACCAGCTGCGGCATGCCTTAACCCCTTCTCAGGTGGCGGACTGGCTGCAGGTAGCTCTCTGGGCCGGCCAGGACGATGAAGTGGTGAAAGTCTGGCGACGCTATCAGGTTTATATGCCGCTTCCCGCACGCGGTACCGCCGCGGCGGCACAGGCCCTGCGTAACCAGAAACAGTGGCAAGCCTCGCTCACCCTCTGGCAGCAGGCTCTCAGCCAGGCCCCTGACAGTGACGATTATCGTATCGGCTATATCAAAACGCTGGCCGATGCCCGCAAGGACGGCGAGGCGCTCAGCGAAGCGCGTCGCCTGGTAGCGGAGCAGGCGAGCGTTGCCCACCTGCAGACGCTCTCTTATGTCTACCTGCGGCTTGGCAAAAGCTGGGACCAGCTGTTGGTGGACACGCAGATCCTCGATCGCGAACCGCAAAACAAAGCCGCGCTGGCCAGCCTGATGGCGACCCTTACCCGCAACCGGATCGATTCCCCTGCTCTCGGCCTGGCGGATAGCGTCGAACTGACGCCTGCGGAAAAGCGCAATCTGCAGTTGAACGCCGCCGCCGAACTGGTGCGCCTTGCCGATACCCCTTCCCGCGAAGAAAACGCGCGTTACGCGCTGGCCCGCACGGCGCTCACGCAGTATGACGCGATGATTGCCGCCTGGCACCCCGACCCACAGGCTGCGCCCGACATCATCCGGGCGCGCATTGATCGTCTGGGTGCGCTGTACGCCAATGCAGATTACGCGCAGGTCATCCGTGAATACCAAAATCTCATCGCGCAGCAGCAGACCGTTCCCGACTGGGCCATCGGCTGGGTCATCTCCTCTTATATCGCCCTTAAGCAAATTGAGCCTGCGCTGACGCTTATTCACCAGCATCCCTCGTGGCTGACAAGCCAACAGAATGAGGAACACGAGCTTTTCTACGCCCTGCTGGACACCGGTCAGTACCCGGCGGCGCAACAGTATGTCGCCCGCCTCACCCGGAATGCACCCTACATCCGTCGTCTCTACGGTTCGCCGACGCCGCAGCCGAATGACGACTGGCTCACCGCACAGTCGCTTAACGTGCACTATTTAGCGGCCACCAACGCCCTGCCGCAGGCCGAAGCCCGGATGCAGCGCCTGGCGGCAACGGCCCCCGGCAATCAGGGCCTGCAGATAGATTATGCCGCCCTTCTGCAGGACAGAGGGCTACCGCGAGCCGCCGAAAGCCAGCTAAAAGCAGCGGAATCTCTGGAACCCGCCAGCCTGCAGCTGGAGCGCCAGCAGGCCTGGGTCGCCCTCGATCTGCAGGAGTGGCGGCAAATGGATCAGCTGACTGACGACGTCGTCGCCCGCTCGCCACGGGATCTGAATACCCAGCGCCTGGCCAGAGCGCGCGAGGTCCATCATCTTTCCGAACTTCGCCTGAGCGTTGGCAAAGGGCTGCACTCCGACAACCCGGTGAGCGGCACCCACGACCTCAGTTTTGAGACGGCGATCTACAGCCCGCCGCTAGCCGACAGCTGGCGGTTGTTCGGCGGGCACCGCTTCGCTGAAGGCAATTTTGAAGAGGGGAAAGGCAGCCGTCGCCAGCTGTTCGCCGGCGTTGAATGGCACCCGCGCGACTACTGGGGCGAGCTTGAACTCTCCAGCGTCAATTTTCACGGCGAGAACAAGCCCGGCGTCCGCCTTTCCACCGCCCACGACGTCAGCGATCGCTGGCAGCTGGGCGGCGAACTGGAGCGGATTTCGCAGCAGACTCCGCTGCGCGCGTTACGCAACGGCGTCAGCGCCAACCGCGGCGAAGGCTGGCTGCGCTGGTATCAAAACGAACGCCGGGAATACCGCGTCAGCGTGGCCGCCAGCCGGTTTACCGATCGTAACCGCCGCCAGGAGTACACCCTCTCCGGTAAAGAGCGCCTCTGGCAGACGCCGTGGTTAACGCTGGATCTGCAGCCCGGTCTGTCGGCCAGCGCCAATAGCCGCACCGACACCGCCTACTACAGTCCGGCACGGGACCTCGCCGCCACCGCGGCGCTGGCCGTCGATCACACGCTTTACCAGCGCTATGACACCGTCTGGAGCCAGCAGCTGCTCGCCGGCGGCGGCAGCTACTGGCAAAAAAATCACGCCGCCGGGGCGATCACGGTGCTGGGTTATGGGCAGCGCCTGCGCTGGAACAACGTCGTCGACACCGGGGTGATGCTGAACTGGGACAAACGCCCCTACGACGGTAAACGCGAAAACAACCTCGCCATCACTCTTGATGCAAATATACGGTTTTAAGGATGACCATGCTGAACACTACCCTGCGCAACGGCCTGATGCTTCTCGTCTGGCTGTGCCTTATCTTCAGCGTGCGTGCTGAGGAAGTCCCCTTCCTCGCCCCGCAGCAGCGCCCCCAACCGGAGGCCAATCAACCCTGGCCGGCGGATCGCTTTCTGGTGCTGGCCTACCATGACGTCGAAGACGATGCCGCCGACCAGCGTTATCTTTCAGTGCGCACCAGTGCGCTCAACGAGCAGATCGCCTGGCTGCTGCATCACGGCTACCATGCGGTGAGCGTCCAGGACATTCTCGATGCACACCATGGCGTTAAGCCGCTGCCGGCCAGGGCTTTTCTTCTCAGCTTCGACGATGGCTATAGCAGCTTTTACACCCGCGTCTGGCCGCTACTTAAAGCCTGGAATGTTCCGGCGCTGTGGGCGCCGGTGGGCAGCTGGGTGGACACTCCCGCTGGCCAGCCCGTTAATTTTGGCGGCCTGATGACGCCGCGCGAGCGCTTCGCTACCTGGAAGATGGTGCGCGAGCTCAGCCGCTCGCCGCTGGTGGAGATCGGCGCGCACACCTGGGCCTCGCACTACGGTCTGCCGGCCAATCCGCAGGGCAGCCGCGAGCCCGCCGCCGCCAACCGCGGCTGGGATAAAACCACCGGCCGCTATGAAAGCGACGCGCAGTTTACCCGGCGCATGGCCGATGACGTGCAGAAAGTGACGGCGAAAATCCACGAGGTCGCCGGGAAAGCGCCGCGCGCCTGGGTGTGGCCCTATGGCGCCGCCAGCGGCAGCACCCTGGCTATCGCCAAACAGCAGGGGTATCAGCTGGCGTTTACGCTGAACGACGGCCTGGGCAATGTGAAAGATCTGGACAATATTCCGCGCATGCTGATCGCCGGTAACCCGTCGATCAAGGCCTTTGCCAACGCCGTAACCCAGATTCAGGAAGCCGATCCTGTTCGGGTGATGCATGTGGATCTGGACTATGTCTATGACCCCAATCCCGTCCAGCAGGCGAAGAATATCGATAAGCTGGTGCAGCGCGTCTATGACATGAAAATCAGCCATGTCTTTCTGCAGGCCTTTTCCGACCCGCAGGGCGACGGCACGGTCAAGTCGCTCTATTTCCCCAACCGCTGGCTGCCGATGCGCGCCGACCTGTTTAACTTCGTCTCCTGGCAGTTGCAGACCCGCGGCGGGGTGAAGGTGTATGCCTGGATGCCGGTGCTGGCCTTCGATCTCTCGTCCGATCTGCCGCGCGTTCAGCGCTGGGATCCGCAAACCGGGAAGGCGTTACTTGCCCGCCAGCCGTACGTCCGTCTGTCGCCCTGGGATCCCCGGGTTCGCCAGCAGATCACCGACATCTACGAAGATCTGGCCCGGCACGCCAGCTTCAGCGGGATTCTGTTTCACGATGACGCCGTGCTGACCGATTTTGAAGACGTGAGCCCGGAGGCGGTCGCCGCCTGGCGGCAGACGGGTCTGGGGCACGATGCCGCCCCGGTGCCCCAACGTCCGCAAGAGCGCCAGGCATGGATGCGTTTCAAAAGCCAAACCCTGACCCGCTTCACTCTGGATCTACGCCAGGCGGTGCAGGCCATCCGCGGCCCGCAGGTGAAAACGGCGCGTAATCTCTTCGCCCTGCCGATCCTGGAGCCGCAGAGCGAAGCCTGGTTCGCGCAGAATCTGGATGACTTCCTTGCCGCCTATGACTGGACGGTACCCATGGCGATGCCGCTGATGGAGTCCGTACCGATTGACGCCAGCCAGGCCTGGCTGACGCGGCTGGTCCAGGCCGTCGCCAGCCACCCGGGCGCGCTGAAGAAAACCATCTTTGAACTGCAGGCCCGAGACTGGAACCGACGCCAGCAAAACGCCATTCCCGACCAGCAGCTGGCGGACTGGATGCGTTTGCTGCGGCTGAACGGCGTCAAAAACTACGGCTACTACCCTGACGATTTTATTAACAACCAGCCTGATATCTCCCGTATCAGGCCGCAATTTTCTTCCTGGTGGTACCCTGACCATGACTGATCGCATTATCGCATTGTGCATTTTATGCCTCGTATTCGGGCTGCCGTTAGGCGTCGCAGCGGTATTTACCGGCGAGCTTATCCTCGACTTTGTCTTCTTCTGGCCGCTGTTTATGTCAGTGCTGTGGATCACCGGGGGCCTTTATTTCTGGTTTCAGCTGGAACGCCACTGGCCGTGGGGGGAGGATACCCCGCCGCCGACGCTGCCCGGCAATCCGCTGATTTCGATCCTGATCCCTTGTTTTAACGAGGAGAAAAATGCTCGGGAAACCATCAGCGCGGCGCTGGCCCAGCGTTACGCCAATCTCGAAGTGATCGCCATTAACGACGGCTCTTCGGACAACACCGCCCAGGTGCTCCAGCAGCTGGCGCAGGAGGAGCCGAGGCTGCGGGTGATCCACCTTGCCGCCAATCAGGGAAAAGCGGTAGCGCTCAAAGCAGGCGCCGCCGCCGCCCGCGGCGATCTGCTGGTCTGCATCGATGGCGACGCCCTGCTGGACCGGGATACCGCGGCCTGGCTGGTCGCGCCGTTGATCCACTATCCGCACGTCGGGGCGGTCACCGGCAATCCGCGGATCCGCACCCGATCCACGCTGATCGGCCGCATTCAGGTGGGTGAGTTTTCGTCGATCATTGGGCTTATCAAGCGGACGCAGCGGATCTATGGCCGGGTCTTTACCGTCTCCGGTGTGATTGCCGCCTTCCGGCGCCAGGCGCTGGCGGACGTCGGCTACTGGAGCCCGGATATGATCACCGAAGATATTGATATCAGCTGGAAGCTTCAGCTCCGCCACTGGGACATCTTTTTCGAGCCGCGGGCGCTGTGCTGGATCCTGATGCCGGAGACCCTCAAAGGGTTATGGAAGCAGCGTCTGCGCTGGGCGCAGGGCGGCGCGGAGGTTTTTCTGGTCAACCTCCGTCGCCTGTTTCACTGGGAGCATCATCGGATGTGGCCGCTGTTTCTGGAGTATGCCTGCTCCACGCTGTGGGCCTTTGCCTACGCGGTTACCATTCTGCTGTTTATCCTCAGCCGCCTGATGCCGCTGCCTGACAATCTGGCGGTGCACAGCCTGTTTCCGCCGGAGTTCACCGGCATGCTGCTTGGCGTGATGTGCCTGCTGCAGTTCGTCGCCAGTCTGTATATCGAGCGACGCTACGAGAAAAAGGTCGCCAAATCACTGTTCTGGGTGATCTGGTTCCCGATGGTCTACTGGATGATCGGCCTGCTGACCACGCTGGTCGCTTTTCCGAAAGTGATGGTGAAACGTCAACGTTCCCGCGCGCGCTGGGTGAGTCCGGACCGGGGAAAAGGAAGCCTGTGATGAATGAAAATACGCTCATCTTAACCGAACACCGTGTGCTGCCCCGGCTGGTCGACGCCGGTTTAACGCTGCTGGCCTGGCTCGGTTTTCTGTTCTTTCTGTACGCCAATTTGCTGATGCAGTTCATCGCGCCGCCCTCTCCGCGCTGGGAGTCGCTGATGGCTTCACTGAATACGGCGCTGGTGTATCTGCTGATTGCCGCACTGAACGGCTGGCTGTTGATCCTCTGGTATCATTACAACCGGCGCCGCGCTCGCACCCGGCATCATACCGCGGTGCTCACCCTGCGACATGATGAGCTGGCGAGCAGCTTTAACGTTGCGCCGCAGATTATCTCGGAGATGAGCCGCTATAATTTGCTCACCGTTTACCACGATCAAATCGGGCAGATTATTGATTTAAAAAGCCACGCGTTACCGCCGCCGCAGGAAGAGAGCGATCGCGCATGAGAGCAAGGCCGCCGTCGGCGGCCTGTATGGGTTACGACGCCGTGGATCAGCCGCCGGCTTTTTTGATGGCGGCTTCCAGCGAGGCCTGATCCGCCAGCCCCGGGAAGACGGTGATGCTGGCTTCCGTGGCGCCGGTGGTCGGCATCACGATCACGCCCGGCGTGCCGCTCAGACCAATCTCCTGCGCCAGATCGTTAATGCTCTGCAGCACCGGTTCGACGTCGGTGGCCTTCTTCGCATCAAAGCCGGCTTTCTTCGCCTGCTGCTGGATATCCGCCGTCGTCAGCTTACCTTCGTTATGGCCGGTAGCGTAAATCCCGTTATGGTAGGCCAGATAGGCATCCGCCCCTTTCTGCTGATAGATCTGCAGGCCGGTTTTTGCCGCCTCCAGCGAGCTTTCCCAGCGGCCGCCGAAAATCGGCCACTCTTTAAAGGCGAAGCGGGTCTGCGGGTGCGCTTTAATCACCTGCTCCATCACCGGCGCCAGACGGCTGCAGTACACGCACTGGTAGTCGAAGAATTCGATCACCGTGACTTTGCCGTTGGCCGGGCCGTAGGTCGGGGTATTTTTATCCTGGGTCAATACAGCCGCGTTTTTCAGCACTGCCTGAGTGGCCGCGCTGGCCTGCTGTTCAGCCTGTATTTGCTGCAATTTCTGGCTCGCCTGCAGGAGGACTTCCGGGTGGGCGACCAGGTAGTCGGCGGCGATTTTGCCGATTTTCGCCTCCTGTTCCGGGGTGAAAGTCGCCGGCGCGTCAGCGGCAGAGGCCATCGCCGGCAGTAAGACAGCGCTCAGCAGGGCGACAGAGAGGTATTTCTTGTGGCCAGACATAGTGGGGATCCTTGCGATAAGTGAACGGCAGGTGAGCCTGGGTGACAAAATATCACCCTTTTTCGCCGAAGCCTTGCCCAACGGCGCGTTGATTCGTAACTTTATTTTTCAGGCACGCTTTTCCCGCGCGACGGCGTGGGTCTGCGTCAGTGGTCAATGCGCCCCAGGCGGAGTACCCTGCGCAGCGGTTTTTCTTGCTCTTTTTTCAGGTGGTTTCTCTCGAAATGAATGCGTTACTCCAACAATGGGACATGGCGGTGATTATGCTGCAGATTGTCGCCATCGATTTACTGCTGGGCGGCGATAACGCCGTGGTGATAGCCATGGCTTGCCGCAAACTGCCGCCACAAAAGCGCACCAAAGCGATCATCATCGGTACCGTGGGGGCGATCCTGGCGCGCGTGCTGCTGCTGGCGCTCGCCCTGTATCTCCTGTCGCTGCCGTGGCTGAAAATAGTCGGCGCGTTGCTCCTGCTGTGGATTGGTATGAAGCTGGTGAGTAATGAGGAAGAAGAGAGCGAGGTCGGCAGCTCCGCGAGCCTGTGGCGCACCGCGATCACCATCACCGTCGCCGATGTGATCATGTCGCTGGATAATGTGTTGGCGGTCGCTGCGGCGGGGAAAGGGCACATTGCGCTGGTCGCCCTCGGCGTGGCGATCAGCATTCCGATTATCGTCGCGGGCAGTAAACTGGTCCTGGTCCTGCTCACCCGCTTTCCCGCCGTGGTGCTGTTGGGCGGAATGCTCATCGGCTGGATTGCCGGCTCAATGCTGGTCAGCGATCCCACCATTCAGCAACTGTTTCCCGCCGCCGGGGACGGCACCGCGCGCGTGGCTGGCGCCGTCGGCGCGCTGCTGGTGCTGTTTGAAGGATGGCGCCGCCGCCCACGGCCGCAGGCGAAAGAGTAGCCTCGCCCACGACGCCGCCGACCCCGACGGCGTCAAGTTTCCGCCACTTTTCTTCCCCTTCAGGGCGCATTTGCCCTACGCTTTATACTGACGCCTGTTCCAGGGAATATGTAACCACCGCACTGAGCATAGATGAGATAAAATCATGGAATTGAAGGATTATTATGCCATTCTCGGGGTGCAACCAACCGACGATCTGAAAACTATCAAGACCGCCTACCGCCGCCTGGCGCGCAAATATCACCCCGACGTCAGTAAAGAAAGCGATGCCGAAGCCAAATTCAAGGATCTCGCCGAAGCCTGGGAAGTCCTGAAAGATGAGCAGCGGCGCGCCGAATACGATCAGCTCTGGCAGCATCGCAACGATCCCGGCTTCGGTCGCCAGCAGCAGACACACGAGCAGAGCTACAGCCAGCAAGATTTCGACGACATCTTCTCCTCCATGTTTGGCCAGCAGGCGCATCAGCGTCGCCGTCAGCATGCCGCACGCGGCCACGATCTGGAGATCGAAGTGGCGGTGTTCCTTGAAGAGACGCTGGCCGAGCAGACACGCACCATCAGCTATAACCTGCCGGTGTACAACGTGTTTGGCATGATCGAAAGTGAAACGCCGAAAATGCTGAATGTGAAGATCCCCGCCGGGGTAGTCGATGGTCAGCGTATCCGTCTGAAAGGCCAGGGAACGCCGGGCGAAAACGGCGGCCCGAACGGCGATCTGTGGCTGGTTATCCACATCGCTCCGCATCCGCTATTCGATATTGTCGGCCATAACCTGGAGATCGTCCTGCCGCTGGCGCCATGGGAGGCCGCGCTGGGTGCGAAAGTCACGGTGCCCACCCTGAAAGAGAGCATTCTGCTGACGGTGCCGCCGGGCAGTCAGGCAGGGCAGCGACTGCGTATCAAGGGCAAAGGGCTGGTGAGCAAAACCCACACTGGCGATTTGTTCGCCGTCATCAAAATTGTCATGCCGCCAAAACCAGATGAAAAAGCGCGTGAGCTCTGGCAACAATTGGCCGCCGCCGAAGCCAGCTTCGATCCGCGTAAGACATGGGGGAAAGCCTGATGGCTACAGTAACAGTGACGTTTACCATTACCGAATTGTGCCTGCGTACCGGGGTATCGGAAGAGGA
This sequence comes from Klebsiella sp. PK18, assembly GCF_057784655.1. Classification (NCBI taxonomy): domain Bacteria; kingdom Pseudomonadati; phylum Pseudomonadota; class Gammaproteobacteria; order Enterobacterales; family Enterobacteriaceae; genus Klebsiella; species Klebsiella sp. PK18. The sequence continues at coordinate 5,191,277 of NZ_CM173493.1, forward strand.
GCTGACGGAGATCGTCGGCTTGGGGATGATTGAACCGCACCAGCCGCAGGCGGAAACCTGGCTATTCGACGACAGCGCGGTGACGATTGTCCATCGCGCGGTGCGCCTGCGTAACGAGCTGGAGCTGGACTGGCCGGGGATCGCGGTGGCGCTGACCCTGCTGGATGAGAACGCGCGGCTGACCCGCGAAAATCGCCTGCTGCAGCAGCGCCTGGCCCGCTTCCTCGCCCACGGATAGGGCGACATCCCGGGTGGCAGCGTTCCGCCTTCGTGCCGGATGGCGGCTACGCCTTATCCGGCCTACAAACTAAGCACAGCGCAAGCCGGGGAATTTCCCGGGTCGCGGCGTTCCGCCTTACCCGGGCTACCGGACAGTGCAAACAGTAGCCCGGCTAAGCGCAGCCGAAAGCCGGGGAGTTCCCCGGGTCGCGGCGTTCCGCCTTACCCGGGCTACCGGACGGTGCAAACAGTAGCCCGGCTAAGCACAGCGCAAGCCGGGGAATTTCCCGGGTCGCGGCGTTCCGCCTTACCCGGGCTACCGGACGGTGCAAACAGTAGCCCGGCTAAGCACAGCGCAAGCCGGGGAATTTCCCGGGTCGCGGCGTTCCGCCTTACCCGGGCTACCGGGCAGTGCAAACAGTAGCCCGGCTAAGCGCAGCGCAAGCCGGGGAGTTTCCCGGATAGCGCAAACCGGGAATAGCGCTTAATCCGGTAACGAACCGGCGAGATTACGCGCGGAGACGCTCTCGCTGACCGGCGCGGGCGGCTCCGGCGCCTTAGCTGGAGCCGCCGCTGGCGCGGATACCGGGGCGGAAGAGGCCGGCTGGATCTCAAGGAACGAAGCCAGCATCTTACGCAGCGTTTCCGGTTTAGTATCTTCCGCCAGCAGCGCCGCCAGCATCGACGGCAAGCGGCTATCAACTTCCCCTAACGCCAGCCCCGCCAGCAGCGCCGTACGCGACATATCGCCGCGGTCGCCACGGTGATGGGCCTCAATTTTTGCGTCCGCGAAGCGCTCGCTGGCGCTGATATCCGGGCGCAGGTAAATCAGCACTTTTCTGCGATCCAGAGTCATAGACGCTCCTTAACCAATAATTTTCAGACCACGCACCAGGGCAAACTGCGGCTCTTCAGCCACCACGAAACGGTCCTCGCGCAGCCCCATACGTTCACGAATCGCATCGGCCACCAGCGGCGCGCCGCCGCCAATCACGATGGCGTGCGAATAGCCTTTAAAGCTATCAATCGCCGTCAGGACGCGGGTGGTCAGACGTTCGATGCTGTTATTGATCACCTTCTTCACCTCAGAAACCGCATCCGGATCGTTGATGTTGTCGGTCAGGTATTCTTCGTCGTGGCGGTTGATGATTATCTGGTCAACGTTATAGCTGGAAGTGTCGGTATTCGCCCGGGCCAGCGCCAGCTTAACGGCATCGGTCACCAGCGATACCCCCAGCTTCGGATCGCCGTAAATGCGCGAAACCGAGGTCATCTGCCCGGCGACCATTGAAATATCCAGCGTGGTGCCGCCAAGGTCGATAATCAGCACCGAATGCGACGGTTTCAGTTCATCGCACAGGCTGATCCCCGCCGGAATGGATTCCGGACGCACGGTAACTTTCGTGATATTGAACACCACGCCTTTGTTCAGTTTAACGTCGCGCAGCAGGCTCTTTTTCTTGCGCTCAATATTGTCGAGGCGATATTGCGCATCTTCGTCGTAAAATTCGGTCAGCGGCAGGGTGACCACAATCTCGACATCCTGCGGCTCAAGACCGCTGGTCAGCAGCGCGTGATGGACAGCGATGGAGTTCAACGGGCTATATTGCCAGTCAATGTTATTGGTGGGGAGCGCATCGGGGGTGATCAGGTCGAAAGAGTACTTTTCATCATCCACGGTGTAGTTAAAGGGCTTCCCGGAACCGAAGGTGGCAGACCAGCCGCGTTTGAAACTGTTGGGGCTGATATGGGTGAAAGTTTCGCCATCTTGCTCCCACAGCATTTTGATATTGGTTGAACCATCATCGATAAAAATGCGCATCGCATTGCTCCATCACTGAGACAAATAAGAGAAAAATGTAAGACCCAAAAAGAGTAGCAAGAGTTAAAAAGCCGCGCAAGAGCACGAAAAAGAGACAATTCCGAGTTTTATTTGAGAACAAATGGAGAAGAAAACAATTCAATGCGCCCTGAAAGAGAAATAAATGAGACAAAATAGAGAAATACAGTTTCTCTCTTTCTGTCTGTTTCAGACACTGTTCTTTTACAAAAAGAGAGCATCCCTCCCCTCTTTCCTCAGCGGTTTTCGCACGCTTTTTACACCTGGTTGGGTACCACAATCGGCCGTTCCGGCTCAGCGACATTTTCCGGTACCCGGCGATATTTATCCAGCAGGTGAATCTGAATACGGCGCAACATATCGCCATTCAGTTTGTAATAACGGAAATAGAGAAACAGCGTCAGGGCGAAAAAGAGCGTCGGCAGCGCAATCATAATCGCCTGCATCCCCAGCAGCGTGTGAGATGACTGCACAACATTCGGCACGTAGCCGATGATACCGAGCACGATGGCAATAAACCAGGCCGCAAACGCCGAGCCCGCTTTCACCACCAGCGTCTGTACCGAGTAGGCGATGCTTTCGCAGCGGATATTCATCGTATATTCGCCGTAGTCGACGGTATCGGCCACCATAATAACCTGCAGCACCCAGAACAGCGCGGTGCCGATATTCAACAGCACCCCGGCCAGCGAAATCAGCGCGATGTTGTAAACGCCGCTCAGCGCCATCAGCAACAGCACGCCGCAACCCAGCACGGGCATGATCGAAGCACCCGCCCACAGAATGCGCCGCGACAGCCCTCTCACCAGTCGTGGGAACAGGATCAGCGTCAGCAAATTCGCCGCCCCCGCGTAGGACATGTAATACGGGAACATCTCCGCGCTGCCAATCACGTAGGTAAAGTAGTAAATGGCAAAGCCAGCGATAATGTTCGCCGCCGTGTTATAGGCCAGCGCCATGCCTAACAGGCAGGCCAGCTGATCGTTTTTATAGATGAGCGCCACCATCTGGCGCAGTGAAAGATGGCTGGAATCCTCGCTCACGCCGCTATCCGAGGAGTAAACCTCATGCACGTTACGCAGGGTGACCAGGGTGGAAATCACAAAGAAGGCAATCAGCACCAGGGTAAACATCTGGAAACCGAAACCGCGGTCGGCGCCGCCCACGGCGCTGACAAACGGCAGCGTGACGCCGGCCGTCACAAACCCAGCAAGGCTGGCGAAAAAGCGCGGGTAAGGCACCAGTTGTTCACGTTCACGTTTATCGAGGGTAATGGTCGGCACCAGCGACCAGAACGGCACATCCATGATGGTATAGGTGAAGCCCCACAGCAGATAGGTCAGCCACACCCACGCCAGTAGGGCCCCGCCGCTGAAGTGATGGGCGCTGAACAGCATATACAGCACCACCGAGTTGGTTATCGTGCCGATCAGGATCCACGGTTTAAACTTCCCCCATCGCGATCGCGTACAGTTGACGATCCATCCCATGATCGGTTCGGCTATCGCATCGAGGATCCTTGCCACCAGGAACAAGGTGCCAACCACCCCAACCGACAGGCCAACAATATCGGTGTAGTAATACATCAGATACATGTAGACGATACCGATAGCGAAATCTTTACCAAAGGCACCAAATCCGTAGCTGAGCTTTGTTGTCATTGAAATACTCATAGGGTCCAGGTCGCTGTCGCCAGCGCCTCCTTCAGCGTTTGATAGAGCGTGACAGGCACCGCCGGGTTCGTTGCCCCCGGCGGCATGAGAGGATTAACGGTGCAGCCAGGCCGGCAGCCAGTCGCCGTGGCTGGCGATCAGATCGTCCACCAGCGCGTAGATCTCTTCGATCCCCAGCACCGCGGCGGTGTGCGGATCCATCATCGTGGCGTAATAGACGTAATCCCGGTCTTCGTTGAGGATCGCCTGCGTCAGCAGCGTTTGTACGTTGATGTTGGTCTGCATCAGCGCCGCCAGATGCGCCGGCAGCGCGCCCACTTTGGTCGGCTGAATACCGTTGGCGTCCACCAGGCAAGCCACTTCCACGCAGCAACCCTGCGGCAGGTTGTCGATGAGATTATCGTTGCGCACATTGCCGTACACCACGCTTGGCTCGCCGGTCCAGATGGCGTTCATGATGGTGCTGGCATACTCGCGGGATGGTTTCACCTCGATGCGCTCGCCGCGCTGATAGCTCTCCAGCTCCTGATGCCAGTTGGCCAGCTGCTCGACGCAGCGTTTAGGGTACTCATCCAGCGGCACTTTATAGCGGGCAATAAGGTCATCACGGCCCGGCTTGATAAACCATGGCGTATATTCCGCGAAATGCTCCGACGATTCGGTGACAAAGTAGCCCAGCTTTTTGAACATTTCGTAGCGGACGATGTTTTCGCAGCGCGGGTTGCCGTGCAGGTTAGGCTTCGGCGCCCGGCCCTCGGCGTAGGCCTGCAGCAGGTCGGGATAGAGACTGACGTAGCTGCCGTCAGCGAGCTTTTTCTCCAGCGACAGATAGAACGCCATATGGTTAATTCCCGCGCAGCGGTAGCGTAAATCCGCCGGATCGAGATCGAGGTCGCGCGCCAGCTCTTCCGCCGTCCCCTGTACCGAATGGCAGAGGCCAACCTGCTTGATATGCGGGTAGCGGGCGTACATGGCCCAGGTATTCATCGCCATCGGGTTGACATAGTTAAGCAGGGTGGCATCCGGGCAGACCTCGGTCATATCGTCGCAGATAGCCCACAGGTGGGGGATGGTGCGCAGCGCGCGCATAATGCCTCCCGGCCCCAGCGTATCGGCAATGGTCTGCTCCAGGCCGTGGCGCTTGCAGACGGCAAAATCGGTGACGGTACAGGGCTCATAGCCGCCAATCTGGAAAGCGACGACGACAAAATCGGCGCCCTGCAGGGCGGTTTTACGATCGCGATGGCAGCTGATTTCGCCGTTCGCGCCCACCGAATCCATCAGCTTGCGCACCACGATATGCGACTCTTCCAGCCGGGTTTCATCGATATCCATCAGCGCGATATGCGCCGATTTCAGCGCCGGGCGCTGGAAAACATCACCGAGAATATTTTTGACGAACACCGTCGAACCGGCGCCGATAAAAGTAATTTTTGGGGCGGTCATCACGCACTCTCCATCAGGTCATTGAACACTTGCAGAGTGGCACGCCGTTTAGCGTTGCGCTGCCCTGTTCCCACCGGAGCATTCCCGGAAACTCAGATCGGCCATTAAGCGCCACAAAATCTGAGTTTTTGGCAATAGATCGATTTAAAAGGAGAGAAAACGGGCCGGTTATTCCGCTAAGCTGTAGTCAGTTCTGGCGAAAAATGCAGCCACTCTGACAATCCAGGAATAGGTTAATCATGGAACACCGCTTTACTTCCCTGCCCCCCGATCCCTTTATGTGCAGCAGCGACGAAAAGCAGAGCCGCAGCCCGCTGGCGCTCTACTCCGAGTATCAGCGTATGGATATCGAACTGCGCCCGCCGCACGCCATGCCCACCAGCCACTGGCACGGCCAGGTGGAGGTCAACGTGCCGTTCGACGGCGATGTAGAGTATTTGATTAATAACGAAGTGGTGCGCATTGAGAAAGGCTATATCACCCTGTTCTGGGCCTGTACGCCGCATCAGCTGACCCGCCCCGGCGATTGCCAGCAGATGGCGATATTCAACCTGCCGATGCATCTGTTTCTGTCGTGGCCGTTGGACCGGGAGCTTATCAACCACGTCACCCATGGAATGGTAATTAAGTCCCTCGCCGCGCAGCAGTTAAGCGCCTTTGAAGTGCGCCGCTGGCAGCAGGAGCTGAACCACGACAATGAACAGATTCGCCAGCTGGCGATCGATGAAATCGCCCTGATGCTCAAGCGGCTGAGCCTCTCCGGCTGGCAGCCGATTCTGGTCAACAAAACCTCGCGCACCCACAAGAACAGCGTCTCGCGCCACGCGCAGTTTTATGTCAGCCAGATGCTGGAGTTTATCGCCGCCCACTATGACCAGGCGCTGACCGTCAATGCCGTTGCCGAGCACGTGAAGCTTAACCCGAACTACGCGATGGGGGTCTTTCAGCGGGTGATGCAGCAGACCATGAAGCAGTATATTACCGCCATGCGGATCAACCATGTGCGGGCGCTGCTGAGCGATACCGACAAGACCATCCTGGATATTGCCCTTACCGCCGGTTTTCGCTCAAGCAGCCGCTTCTACAGCACCTTTACCCGCTACGTGGGCATGCCGCCGCAGCAGTACCGTAAACTTAGCCAGCAGCGACGTCACGGGCTGGCCTTGCCGGAGGCATAAAAAATGCCGCCGGGGTCTCCCCAGGCGGCATGATTAACAGTGAAAACGGTTAGTCGTTGATACGCGGATGCTGCTGCACCAGACGCGACCGTTTTGCCTGCAGATCGGCGATCTCCTGATCGATATCTTCGATTTTTTGTTCGATGTTATCGTAGTGCTCGCCAAGGATTTCTTTCGCTTCCTGGATATCCGACGCCGCCGGGGTGGCCCCTTTCAGCGGGCGGTTAGCCGTCTCTTTCATCGACAGACCCGTCGCCATCCCCACCACCGCGATGACCATCAGGTAGTACGCCGGCATCATCAGGTTCTGAGTGGTTTCCACCAGCCACGCTGCCAGGGTTGGCGTCAGACCAGCAACCAGCACCGAGATGTTAAAGGCGCTGGCCAGGGCGCTGAAGCGGATGTGCGTCGGGAACATCGCCGGCAACGAGGAGGCCATCACCCCGATAAAGCAGTTCAGCACGACCGCCAGCAGCAGCAGACCAGCGAAAATCAGGCCAATCACGTTGCTGTTAATCATAATGAAGGCCGGGATCGCCAGGGCAAACAGCGCCACGCTACCAATCAGGATGAACGGACGACGGCCAAAGCGGTCGCTGAGCATACCGATAACCGGCTGCACAAACAGCATCCCGACCATGATGGCGATGATGATCAGCACCCCATGATCTTCCGAGTAGTGCAGGTTATGCGACAGGTAGCTCGGCATATAGGTCAGCAGCATGTAATAGGTCACGTTGGTGGAAATCACCAGACCAATACAGGTCAGCAGGCTACGCCAGTGCTTGGTGGCAATCTCTTTAAAAGAGACCTTCGGCCCGTCCTGCAGTCCTTCACGGTCGCCCTGCTCCATGGTGTCCACATGCTGCTGGAACGCCGGGGTCTCTTCCAGCGCATGGCGCAGATAGAGACCGATGATGCCTAACGGCAGCGCCAGGAAGAACGGGATACGCCAACCCCAGTCGAGAAAGTTCTGTTCCCCCACCACGCTGGAGATGAGAACCACCACGCCGGCCCCCATCACAAACCCGGCGATGGAGCCAAAGTCCAGCCAGCTGCCCATAAAGCCGCGTTTACGGTCAGGAGAATATTCCGCGACGAAGATCGATGCCCCGGTATATTCACCGCCGACCGAGAAGCCTTGCGCCATTTTACACAGCAGCAGCAGGATCGGCGCCCAGATGCCTATCGTGGCATACGACGGAATCAGGCCGATACAGAAAGTACTTATCGACATGATCACGATGGTTATTGCGAGGATTTTCTGCCGACCATATTTATCGCCCAGCATCCCGAAAAACAGGCCGCCTAACGGACGAATTAAAAATGGAACGGAGAAGGTACCCAGTGCGGCAATCATCTGCACGCTTGGGTTGGCATCGGGGAAGAAGACTTTACCTAAGGCGTAGGCCACAAAGCCATAGACGCCGAAATCGAACCACTCCATCGCGTTACCCAGGGAGGCCGCGGTGATCGCCTTTTTCAGTTTACCATCATCGATGATGGTCACATCCTTAAGGGTGATGGGCTTTATTTTTTTCCTTTTAAGCATATTTTTCCTCTGCTACTCCGCCTTGAGTACACGCATCATCGCCGAATGACAAGGCCATTCGTATCGTGCGTCAGGAGCGGTGAATTGCTGTGCTCCTCATTTCAAGCGTAGCAGGTTTGCCTGCACTGTCTGCTGACAGAATGTACAACCGAACCTGTTGACGCCTGCTCTGGCTACTGGTGAATAAATAGAGCGGCCGATCGTGATACCTGATGAAATTGACCTGCTCCCCTTTTTTACCCTAACAGCGTTTATATCTGTGATCAACTTCACATAAATTTACCGCCCTATTACAGAGTGTCCGAAAATAAATAAGTTCATTTTACTGGCTGCTCGCAAAAATTATTTCCTCACTCCCCCTTATCCTCTGGCGGATAATTTTGGCGGTTATTCTGCTTTCACCCGAATAAGGTGGTGGGTAATTTTTACTAAAAAAACACCCGACAAAAGTGGGTGATTGCGCTATAATCAGCCACACTTTCGGCTATCAGCCGCTGTTTAGAGGACCAACGTCCTGTTTTCCGACGACATCACGAGGAACGTCATGCAACTGCCACACTGCCCAAAATGCGATTCGACTTACACTTATGAAGATAACGGCATGTACATCTGCCCGGAATGTGCCCATGAGTGGAACCCTGCCGAGGCGACAGAAGAGAGCGACGTTCTGATCGTTAAAGATGCCAATGGCAATTTACTGGCCGATGGCGATAGCGTTACCGTCGTGAAAGATCTGAAGGTAAAAGGCAGCTCTTCGATGCTGAAAATCGGCACCAAAGTGAAGAATATCCGTCTGGTCGAAGGCGATCACAATATTGACTGCAAAATTGACGGTTTTGGTCCGATGAAGCTCAAGTCGGAATTCGTCAAAAAGAACTGATTTATTTCCGGGAGGTCGGCGTCATTATTTTCCTGCACCACCGTCGCCGCTCCCGATATCATCGTGCCCCACCCGCTCCCTGTGCAACCTGTTATTTTCCGCCTCAGTCCCCGCTATTTTCACTGACCATTTCGCCGCTATGCCGCTACACATTTTCGCGCTGCCGTCTGGCTCAACAGCGTCCCCGGCGACTACGCTTTACGGGTTACGGTCACTGAGGTATTCACCATGTCCTTAAGTCCCTACCTTGCCTTTGCAGGCAACTGCGCCGAGGCAATCGCCTTCTATCAGCAGACGCTGGGCGCGGAGCTGATGTTTAAAATGACCTTTGGCGAAATGCCGCCCCCGGCGCAAGAAGCGTCAGACGGCTGCCCGTCTGGCCAGAAGATGGCAGATGATGCCATCGCCCACGCCAGCCTGCGCATCAATAATGGCGAGCTGATGCTGAGCGACAGCGCCTTCGGGCCCGATGTGCATTACGCCGGCTTCACCCTCGTCCTCGATCCCAGCGATGTCGCTGAAGGCCAGCGCTGGTTCGACGCGCTGGCCGTCGGCGGGCGCATTGAGATGGCCTGGCAGGAAACGTTCTGGGCCCACGGCTTCGGCAAAGTCGTCGACCGCTTTGGCGTCCCCTGGATGATCAACGTGGTCAAACAAGGCTGACCCCGCCAGGGCGGCCCGGCCGCCCTGTCATCCGTCTGGCACCAACTCTTCATCCTTTGGTCATCATCACTTAACCGAAATGCAACATAAACCGGTCAGGATCGGCCCACAACGCGAGGGACCTCCTCGCCTATGCTGTGTGAGGCTTGATGACTATGCACCTGTCCAGACATCCGACCAGTTATCCCACGCGCTATCAGGAAATCGCCGCCCGACTTGAGCAGGAGCTGCGCCACCACTATCGCTGCGGCGACTATCTGCCCGCCGAACAGCAGCTGGCGACGCGCTTTGACGTTAACCGCCATACCCTGCGCCGGGCTATCGACCAGCTGGTTGAACGCGGCTGGGTCCAGCGCCGTCAGGGCGTCGGCGTGCTGGTGCTGATGCGGCCGATCGATTACCCGCTTAATGCTCAGGCGCGGTTCAGCCAGAACCTGCTGGAACAGGGCAGCGATCCCACCAGCGAAAAGCTGCTGTCGGTGCTGCGCCCCGCCAGCGCGCATGTTGCCGAGGCCTTTGGCATCAATGAGGGCGAGAACGTCATCCACCTGCGCACCCTGCGCCGGGTCAATGGCGTCGCCCTGTGCCTGATCGACCACTACTTCGCCGACCTGCGCTTCTGGCCGGTATTGCAAACCTTTAGCCACGGATCGCTGCACGACCTGCTGCGCGATGAACTCGACGTCAAACTGACCCGGGCACGCACCAAAATCAGCGCCCGCCGCGCGCAGGCGAAAGAGAGCAAGCTGCTGGAGATCCCCAACATGGCGCCGCTGCTCTGCGTACGCACCCTCAACAGCCGCCAGGGCGAGCAGACCCCCATCGAATACTCCGTCAGCCTGACCCGCGCCGACATGATTGAATTTACCATGGAGCACTGAATGCACTTCGATACCGCCACCCGCCAGCGCTGGATGTCCGTGCTGGCCCACAGTGAACCGCAAGATCTTCTGGCGCGCATGCAGTCCCTGCAGCTGGCGCCGGCGTATGAATTGATTCGCACCCCGGAAACCGGGCTGGTACAGCTCCAGGCCCGCATGGGTGGCATCGGCGACCGTTTCTTTGCCGGCGACGCCACGCTCACCCGCGCGGCGGTACGTCTGGCCGACGGGACGCTCGGTTACAGCTGGATCTTAGGCCGCGACCGCCCGCATGCCGAACGCTGCGCGGTCATCGACGCCCTGCTGCAGTCGCCCCGCCATTTTCACACGTTAATGGAAACCCTGATAACCCCGCTGGAAGCGCTACGCAGCGCGCGCATTGAAGCCCGACGCGCCGAAGTCAATGCCAGCCGGGTCGACTTCTTTACCCTGGTTCGCGGAGATAACGCATGACCTTACAACCCGCTTTTACCCTGGCTGTGCAGGATGCCCAACACAGTTTTCGTCGCCTGCTGAAAGCGATGAGCGAGCCGGGGGTGATTGTCTCCCTGCAGCAGCTTCAGCACGGCTGGCAGCCATTGAACGTGGCCTCCACCAGCCTGCTGTTGACCCTTGCCGATCATGAAACGCCGGTCTGGCTCGCCAGCGCTCTGCATAACGATCTGGTGGGACAGAATCTGCGCTTTCATACCGGCGCGCCGCTGGTGGATCAGCCGCAGCAGGCGGTTTTTGCCGTCGCCAATGACGGCATCAGCGCCGAGCAGCTCAACGTCCTTTCCGCTGGCACCGTCACTGCTCCGGAAACCGGCGTCACGCTGATTGTTCAGCTCGCCAGCCTCAGCGGCGGACGCATGCTGCGCCTGACCGGGGCAGGCATTGCCGAAGAGCGAATGATTGCGCCGCAGCTGCCGGACTGCATCATCGACGAATTAACTGAACGCCCGCATCCGTTCCCGCTGGGCATCGACCTGATCCTCACCTGCGGCGAGCGCCTGCTGGCGATCCCGCGCACCACCCACGTGGAGGTTTGCTAAATGTATGTAGCCGTCAAGGGCGGCGAGAAGGCGATCCTCGCCGCTCACGCCTTACAGGAACAGAAACGGCGGGGCGATGGACGGCTTCCCGAACTGAGCGTTGATCAGATAGGCGACCAGCTCAACCTGGCGGTGGACCGGGTGATGACCGAGGGCGGCATCGCCGACCGCGAACTGGCGGCACTGGCGCTCAAGCAGGCCAGCGGTGATAACGTCGAAGCGATCTTCCTGCTGCGCGCCTACCGCACCACCCTGCCGCGGCTGGCGGTCAGCGAACCGATTAACACTGCGGAGATGCGCCTCGAACGCCGCATCTCCGCAGTGTACAAAGACATTCCCGGCGGCCAGCTGCTGGGCCCCACCTACGACTACACCCATCGCCTGCTCGATTTTACCCTGCTGGCCAACGGCGAAGCGCCGTCTGTGCAGCAAGCCGATGGCGAAGCAGAGCCGACGCCGCACGTCTTTAGCCTGCTCACGCAGCAGGGGCTGGCGAAGGCCGAGGAAGATCGCGGCACGCCGCCCGACGATATCACCCGCACCCCGCCGGTCTACCCCTGCTCGCGTTCCTCGCGCCTGCAGCAGCTGATGCGCGGCGATGAAGGTTACCTGCTGGCGCTGGCCTATTCGACCCAGCGCGGCTATGGCCGCAACCATCCGTTTGCCGGCGAGATCCGCAGCGGCTACGTGCAGGTGGAAATCGTGCCGGAAGAGCTGGGCTTTAGCGTCAATATTGGCGAGCTGCTGCTCACCGAATGCGAAATGGTCAACGGCTTCGTCGCCCCGCAGGATGAGCCGCCGCACTTCACCCGCGGCTACGGTCTGACCTTCGGCATGAGCGAGCGCAAAGCAATGGCCATGGCCCTCGTCGACCGCGCCCTGCAGGCGCCAGACTATGACGAAGAGATTGCTGGCCCGGCTCAGGATGAAGAGTTTGTGCTGGCCCATGCCGATAACGTCGAAGCGGCCGGCTTCGTCTCGCATCTGAAACTACCGCACTATGTCGATTTCCAGGCCGAACTGGCGCTGTTGAAACGCCTGCAACGGGAGAACGAACGTGGCTAACCCACTGACTGGCTATAACTTTGCTTATCTCGACGAGCAAACCAAGCGCATGATCCGCCGGGCGATCCTCAAAGCGGTGGCCATTCCCGGCTACCAGGTGCCGTTCGGCGGTCGCGAAATGCCAATGCCCTACGGCTGGGGCACCGGCGGCATCCAGCTGACCGCCAGCGTCATCGGCGAGAACGACGTGCTGAAGGTGATTGACCAGGGCGCGGATGACACCACCAACGCGGTGTCGATTCGTCAGTTCTTTAAGCGCGTCACCGGTGTCGCCACCACCGAGCGTACCGAAGACGCCACCCTGATCCAGACCCGCCACCGGATCCCGGAGACGCCGCTGGTGGAGGATCAGATCCTGATCTATCAAGTGCCGATCCCGGAGCCGCTGCGCTTTATCGAGCCGCGCGAAACCGAAACCCGCACCATGCACGCGCTGGAAGAGTACGGCGTCATGCAGGTGAAACTGTATGAAGATATCGCCCGCTTCGGCCATATCGCCACCACCTACGCCTACCCGGTGAAGGTCAATGGCCGCTACGTGATGGACCCTTCGCCGATCCCGAAATTCGATAACCCGAAAATGCACATGATGCCGGCGCTGCAGCTGTTCGGCGCCGGGCGCGAAAAGCGGATCTACGCGGTGCCGCCCTATACCCCGGTGGAAAGTCTCGATTTCGATGACCATCCATTTACCGTGCAGGAGTGGGATGAGCCCTGCGCCATCTGCGGCTCGCGCCACAGCTACCTCGACGAAGTGGTACTGGATGACAGCGGCCAGCGGATGTTTGTCTGCTCCGATACCGACTATTGCCGCCAGCAGAGCGAGGGGCAGAAAAAATGAGCCAGCCATTACTTGCTGTGAATAACCTGACCCATCTCTACGCCCCGGACAAAGGTTTTCGCGATGTCTCCTTCGAACTGTGGCCGGGAGAAGTTCTCGGCATCGTCGGGGAATCCGGCTCCGGTAAAACCACCCTGCTGAAGGCGATCTCTGCCCGCCTGACGCCGCAGCAGGGCGAGGTGCTGTACCAGCAGCGCTCGCTGTATGCCATGAGCGAAGCCGAACGCCGCCGCCTGCTACGTACCGAATGGGGCGTGGTGCATCAGCACCCGATGGACGGCCTGCGTCGCCAGGTCTCCGCCGGGGGCAACATCGGCGAACGGCTGATGGCCACCGGCGCCCGCCACTACGGCAACATTCGCGCCACCGCCGAAAAGTGGCTGCAGGAGGTGGAGATCCCGCCCTCACGCATCGACGACCTGCCCACTACCTTTTCCGGCGGCATGCAGCAGCGTCTGCAGATCGCCCGCAATCTGGTTACCCAGCCGAAGCTGGTGTTTATGGATGAACCCACCGGCGGGCTGGATGTGTCCGTGCAGGCGCGGCTGCTTGATCTGCTGCGCGGCCTGGCGGTGGAGCTGAATCTCGCGGTGGTGATTGTTACCCACGATCTCGGCGTCGCCCGTCTGCTGGCGAACCGTCTGCTGGTGATGAAGCAGGGCCAGGTAGTCGAGAGTGGCTTAACCGACCGGGTGCTCGACGATCCGCATCACCCTTATACCCAGCTGCTGGTGTCGTCGGTGTTGCAGAATTGATGCTGTTTTGCCGGGTGGCGGCTACGCCTTACCCGGCCTACAGGTGCGTTATTCGTAGGCCGGGTAAGCGAAGCGCCACCCGGCAACCCAACCCCGCGAGGGCTAACATGATCCGCGTTGAAAACATCCATAAAACCTTTGTTCTGCACCAGCAGCACGGCGTGCGCCTGCCGGTGCTGGCCGACGCCTCGCTGACCGTTAACGCCGGGGAGTGCGTGGTACTCCACGGTCACTCCGGCAGCGGCAAATCGACGTTGCTGCGTTCGCTGTATGCCAATTATCTGCCGGACAGCGGCCATATCCACATCCGCCACGGCGAGGAATGGGTGGATCTGGTCACCGCCACCCCACGCAAGGTACTGGAAGTGCGCAAAACCACCATCGGCTGGGTCAGCCAGTTTCTGCGGGTGATCCCGCGCATTTCAGCGCTGGAGGTGGTGATGCAGCCGCTGCTCGACCTTGGGACGCCGCGTGAAGCGAGCGCCGCGAAAGCCGCCCAGCTCCTGACCCGCCTCAACGTTCCGGAACGCCTGTGGCACCTTGCGCCGTCGACCTTTTCAGGCGGCGAGCAGCAGCGGGTCAACATCGCCCGCGGCTTTGCGGTCGACTATCCGATTCTGCTCCTTGATGAGCCCACCGCCTCACTGGATGCCAAAAACAGTGCTGCCGTGGTCAACCTGATCCATGATGCCAAAGCGCGCGGCGCGGCCATCGTGGGGATTTTCCATGACGAAGGGGTACGCCGTCAGGTCGCCGACCGACTGCACCCCATGGGAATGACAGCATGATTATCAATAACGTAAAACTGGTTCTCGACGACGACGTGGTCCACGGTTCACTGGAAGTCCAGCACGGTCGCATCCTCGCTTTCGCCGAAAGCCAGAGCCGGCTGCCACAGGCGCTGGATGGAGAAGGCGGCTGGCTGCTGCCGGGCCTTATCGAGCTGCATACCGATAACCTCGACAAATTCTTTACGCCGCGACCAAAAGTGGACTGGCCAGCCCACTCGGCGATGAGCAGCCATGACGCCATGATGGTCGCCAGCGGCATCACCACCGTGCTGGACGCCGTGGCGATTGGCGACGTGCGCGATGGCGGCGATCGTCTTGAGAATCTGGAGAAGATGGTCAATGCGGTGGAAGAGACGCAAAAGCGCGGCCTTAACCGCGCCGAGCACCGCCTGCACCTGCGCTGCGAGCTGCCGCATCACACCACGCTGCCGCTGTTTGAAAAGTTGATTGACCGCGAGTCGGTGAGCATGGTCTCTCTGATGGACCACTCCCCGGGCCAGCGTCAGTACGCCGATCGCAGCAAGTACCGCGATTACTATCAGGGCAAATACCATCTCACTCACGACGAAATGGACCGTTTTGAAGCCGAGCAGATGGCCCTGGCCGCCACCTGGTCGCAGCCGAATCGTCAGACCATCGCCGCCATGTGCCGCGCCCGTCGTATCGCCCTCGCCAGCCACGACGACGCCACCGAGGCGCATGTGGCCGAATCCCGTCAGTTAGGTAGCGTCATCGCCGAGTTTCCCACCACGCTGGCCGCAGCGCAGGCTTCACGTCAGCATGGGATGCACGTCCTGATGGGCGCCCCCAATATCGTGCGCGGCGGTTCCCACTCTGGCAACATCGCGGCGCACCAGCTGGCGAGCAGTGGTTTGCTGGACATTCTCTCGTCTGACTATTACCCCGCCAGCCTGCTGGATGCCGCTTTCCGCATCGCCGACGCCGAGGATAACGCCTTCACCCTGGCGCAGGCGATCCGTCTGGTCAGCAAGCATCCGGCGCAGGCGCTGGGCCTTGACGATCGCGGCGTCATCGCCGAGGGGAAACGCGCCGACCTGGTGCTGGCGCACCGTCGCGGCGAGCATGTGCACATCGACCATGTCTGGCGCCAGGGAACGAGGGTCTTTTAATGCCGGGAAAACTGATTTGGCTGGTGGGCCCCTCTGGCTCCGGTAAAGACAGCCTGCTGGCGGCGCTGCGCGAGCGCGAGCACCCGCAGCTGCTGGTGGCCCATCGTTACATTACCCGCCCGTTTAACGCGGGCAGCGAGAATCATATCGCCCTCAGCGAACATGAATTTTTTACCCGCGCCGAGCAGCATCTTTTTGCTCTCAGCTGGCACGCCAACAATACTTACTATGGCATTGGCGTGGAGATCGACCTGTGGCTGCACGCTGGCTTTGACGTGGTGGCCAACGGCTCCCGCGCCCACCTGGCGCTGGCCCGGGAACGCTACGGCGAGGTGCTGGTGCCGATCTGTCTCGCCGTCTCGCCGCCGGTGCTCCGCCAGCGGCTGGAGCAGCGCGGCCGGGAAAACGCACTGGAAATCGCCCAGCGTCTGGATCGCGCCGCGCGCTATAAGCCGGACAATTGCCTGACGTTGAATAATGACGGGAGTCTTCGACAATCGGTTGACGATTTCTTCCGCCTGCTGCGCAGCCACGTGGCACGCGTAGAAGATCAGCCGGTATGAGTGAAAGGTGACACGATGAGCCTGACAATCCGTTTAACCGGCACCGGCGGCGCCCAGCTGGTGCCCGTCTTCGGTTGCGACTGCGCGGCCTGCCGCCGCGCCCGCCGCGAGGAGAGCCACCGACGCCGCCCCTGTAGCGGCGTGGTCACGTTCAACAGCGCCGTGACGCTGCTTGATGCCGGACGACCGGATCTGATGGAACATCATCCCGCCGGTAGTTTTCAGCAGGTGCTGCTGACCCACTACCATCTGGATCATGTGCAGGGGCTGTTTCCGCTGCGCTGGGGAGTCGGCGCGTCGATCCCGGTCTATGGCCCGCCGGACGACGCCGGCTGCGACGATCTGCTCAAGCACCCCGGCCTGCTCGATTTTAGCCAAACCGTCACGCCGTTTGTGGTGTTTGACCTGCAGGGGTTGCGGGTAACGCCCCTGCCGCTCAACCACTCGAAGCTCACCTTCGGTTATCTGCTGGAGTCGGCCCACAGCCGGGTGGCCTGGCTCTCGGATACCGCCGGGCTGCCGGACAAGACGCTGAAGTTTTTACTCAACAACCGCCCGCAGGCGATGATCATTGATTGCAGTCATGAGCCGCGCGCGCAGACCCCGCGTAACCACAACGATCTAAACACTGTCCGCCACCTTAACCAGGTGATTGGCTGTCCGCGGGTGATCCTCACCCATATCAGCCACCTGTTAGATGTCTGGATGATGGATAACCCGCTGCCGACAGGTTTCGAAGCGGGATATGACGGGATGGAAATCGTGCTGGATTAAGTGCAGGTCCGTTGCGGAGCGATCAGTAGCTATCATCCAGACGACGCTGGTCGCTTTCTAACTGGCGACGATCCTGATCGAGCTGGCGCTGGCGTTCGTCAAGCTGGCGGCGGCGATCGTCCAGTTGCCGTTGTCGATCGTCATACTGACGCTGGCTGTCGCGGCTCTGCTGACGGCTCCCCTGATAGCGCCCGTCATCATACCGGCCATCATCATCGTATCTGTCGTCGTCATCGGAGCGGTTGCTACCCGGGTTATAGGCGTCGTTAATGGCTTGCTGAATATTGCCGATCGCGTCATCGATAATATCGGCGCGAGCGGCCAGGCTGGTCAGCGACAGGGTGCAAAAGAGCAGTGCGGTTGCGTAACGTTTCATCGGGGCCAATCTCGTCAGAGTCCTGCCGCTACCTTAATCAAGCGTACAACCCCCGAGTAGCGGAGGAATCTCAAATCCTCGCGTACGCCGCGCTCAGCGCCTGCGCCAGCTGGGCGCGGGTAAACGGCTTACGCAGCCACTCTACTTCCGGCAGGGCCGGATTCTGCGCCGGACGCAAATCCTGGCCGCTGATCAGCAGCACCGGCAGCGCCGGAAAGCGGCGTCGGGCGGTATGGATCACGTCGGCGCCGCTCAGCGCGCCGGGCAGCATCAGATCGCTAATCAACAGCGCGATATCCGGCGACGCCTCCAGCAGCTGCAGCGCCTCTTCGCCACTCGGCGTCTCCAGCGTCAGCCAGCCCAACTGATGCAGCTGTTCACACAGCGTCTGGCGTACATCTTCTTCATCTTCCAGCACCAGCGCCAGCCGTTCTCCCGCCGGCAGCGGCTCGTCCTCCGCTGGCGCCACCGTCGTCTCAACCTCGGTCATCGCCCGCGGCAGCTGCAGCCGCACCGTCGTCCCCTGCCCCGGCGCGCTCTCCAGCGCCACCCGGCCGCCCGACTGGCGCACAAAGCCATACACCATCGACAGTCCCAGACCGCTGCCGCTGCCGGTGGCTTTGGTGGTGAAGAACGGTTCAAACACCCGGGCTTTCACCGCCTGCGACATCCCGCTGCCATGATCGATCACCTCCAGGGCCACCATATCCTGCCGCTGACCGCTGCTGCGGGTGACCCGCTGATTCCAGGTGCGTATTTTGATAACCCCGTCGCGCCCGGCCATGGCGTCACGGGCGTTCATCACCAGATTGATCAGGGCGTTTTCCAGCTGGCCAACGTCTATCCATGCCGGCCACGCCGGCGACTGCGCCTCAATCTCCAGACTTAAGGTCGCCGGCAGGGAGTGACGCATCAGCTCGCTGAGGTTCTCCAGCAGCGGCGCCATCGCCACCGCCTGGGGATGCAGCGCCTGTTTGCGCGAAAAGGCCAGCAGCCGCTGAGTCAGAAGCGCCCCACGCTCCGCCGCCTTCAGCGCCCTGGAGAGGCGCGGCGCATCGCGTGCGTCCGGTTCCACCAGCTCGAGGCTGCCGATGATCACCGCCAGCAGGTTGTTAAAGTCATGCGCCAGCCCCCCGGTCAACTGGCCGACGGCCTTCATCTTCTGGCTGTGCAGCAGCGCTTCTTCAAGCTCCTGGCGCTTAATTCGATCGATCTCCATCTGGGTGGTCTTCTCTTTCAGCAGCCGGGTGGTGTGCTCCAGCGACGCCGTATTGCGGGCGAAAACGTTAAAGGCTCGCGCCAGCTCGCCCAGCTCATCGCGCCGCTGCAGGGCCGGCACCGAGACGTTCGGCTCCCCCTGAGCCAGCCGCGACATCGCCAGGGAGATGGCGGTCAGGTTCGAGCCAAGGTTACGGTAGATATACCACCCGGCGCAGCCGGTGATCGCCAGCGCCAGCAGCGCGGAAAGCAGAATAAACATGCTGATGGAGCGCAGCTCCCGATGGCTTTGCGCCGCCCGCTGCTCTGAGGCTTCCGCCACCCGGGTCACGTACTGATTGATGTCCTCGTTAAGCAACGCGACCAGCGCTTTGATGTGGTACATGTACCAGCTGATCGTCAGATCGCTCTCCTCCAGCTGGGCCGACAGCGGGGCCAGCGTCGCCAGTTCCCGGTTGACGTCGGGCAGGAAAAACTCCAGCGCGGGATCGGCGCTGCCTGCCGGCAGGTCGCCGCGCAGCTGGTCGAGCTGCAGAACGATCGACCGCGGCGTAACGGTATGGATCGCGGCCACGATCAGCCGGTCCATCTCGGCCAGCCGGCGCGGATCGATCGCCTTATCCCCGCCGCGATCGTTAAGATCGGCGAGATGGCGCAGGTTGCTCTGATTCTGGTAAAGCGAACTCAGCAGCGCATTGCGCTGCAGATGGCGGCGCTGGCCGCGCTCCAGCATCTCCGCCACGCTCTGCTGCAGCGCGTTGCTGCGGCGAATAATATTGGCCACCCGCGCCTGCTCCTGCTGCGCCAGCGGGGCCGCCGCCAGCTGGGCCAGCGAGTGCTTCAGCGCCTGCTGCGTCGCCAGCAGCCGTTCCGCTTCGCTTTTGTACTCCAGCGCCCCCACCACCTGCGACAGGCGCACCGCCGCCGTGGCGACATTCGCCGTGTCCCGCGCCAGATCCATACTGCCGCGCATGTCGTTGAGAGTCTGGCGCTGCACCTGCTCCTGCAGCTGGCTGGCGTGGTGAAAGCCGAACACCGCCACGCCGCTCACCAACAGGGTGACCACGCCCATCAGCAGATTAAAGGAGAGCAGGCGGCCACGGGCGCTGGTGAAAAACGGGTGTCGGCGAGCGGTCATAGCAACTCCGGTGAAGGATCGGTCGGCAGATAAGCGTGACGGTGCAGAAAATGACGCCGCGTAACTGTGATCGCGGTTAACTATTTATCACTATGACAAATATGAATGGATTCTGACATTCTGCATTTATTTTCCGGTGGTGGACTGCAGCTATTGTTCTCATAGACAGGAGCGCCGCGATGACCGCCACCCCGGTACTGGAAATGCGCCATATTGCCAAAGCCTTTGGCAAATTCTACGCGCTGAAGGGCGTCGACCTGACGGTCTGGCCAGGGGAGATCCATGCCCTGATGGGAGAAAACGGCGCCGGAAAAAGCACGCTGATGAAGATCCTTGCCGGCGCCTATACCGCCACCAGCGGCGAGATCCTGATCGACGGAAAACCGCAAACGATCCGCGGCCCCAAGGACGCGCTGGCCGCCGGGATCACGTTGATCTACCAGGAGATGCAACTGGCGCCGAACCTGACCGTCGCGGAAAACATTTTCCTCGGCAGCGAGCTGGCGCGCGGTGGCCTGGTGCAGCGCAAAGCCATGCTCAGCCAGGCGCAGGCGGTGATCGACCGTCTCGGCGCCCAGTTCAAAGCCAGCGACCGGGTGATGACCCTGACCATCGCCGAACAGCAGCAGGTGGAGATCGCCCGGGCGCTCCACCGTCAAAGCCGCATTCTGGTGATGGATGAACCCACCGCCGCCCTCTCCTCGCGGGAAACCCAGCGCCTGTTCGAGCTCATCCTGCGCCTGCGCGATGAGGGGATGGCGATTATCTATATCAGCCACCGCATGGCGGAAGTGTATGAGCTCTCCGACCGCGTCAGCGTCCTGCGCGACGGGCAGTATGTCGGCAGCCTGGTGCGCGACAAGCTCAACGCGCCGGAGCTGGTGCGCATGATGGTCGGCCGCCCGCTCAGCGATCTGTTCAATAAAGAACGTGACATTCCCCGCGGCCAGCCGCGCCTGAGGGTCGAGGATCTGACCGATGGCGGCAAGGTTAAGCCCAGCAGCCTCGTGGTGCATGCTGGCGAAATCGTCGGCCTCGCCGGACTGGTCGGCGCCGGACGGTCCGAACTGGCGCAGCTGATCTTCGGCGTGCGCAAAGCCACTGGCGGGGTGATTGAGATCGACGGCGAGCCGGTGGTGATCCACTCGCCGCGCGAAGCCATCGACCTCGGGATCGGCTTTCTGACCGAAAACCGCAAAGAACAGGGGTTGTTTCTCGAACTGGCAGCCCAGGAAAACATCACCATGGCGACGCTGGAGCGCGACGCGAACTGGGGGATGCTCAACCGCCGGAAGGCGCAAACCATCTCCGATGACGCCATCCAGTTGCTTAACATCCGCGTGCCGCACGCCCAGGTGCGCGCCGGCGGGCTGTCCGGCGGCAACCAGCAGAAATTATTGATTTCACGCTGGGTGGCGATTGGCCCGCGCATTCTGATCCTCGATGAACCCACCCGCGGCGTCGACGTCGGCGCGAAAAGCGAGATTTACCGCATCATGAACGACATGGCGCGCCAGGGCGTCGCCATTCTGATGATCTCCAGCGAACTGCCCGAAGTGGTGGGCATGAGCGACAGGGTCTATGTGATGCGCGAGGGCGCTATCGCCGGCGAGTTACAGGCCGGCGATATCAGCCAGGAAAGTATCATGACGCTGGCCACCGGCGTGAACGATTCTCACCTTAAGGCAGGGCAACTATGAGCATACCGAAAGAGACCTCCGCGCCGGTCGCGAAATCCGCTTCGGCGAAAAAAATGTTGATGGGCGACCTGATGCAGACCGTCGGCATTCTGCCGATCCTCATCCTGATCGTCGCCGTTTTCGGCTTTATCGCCCCCAACTTTTTCACGGAAAGCAATCTGCTGAATATCACCCGCCAGGCCTCGATCAACATTGTGCTGGCGGCGGGAATGACCTTCATCATTCTTACCGGCGGCATTGACCTCTCCGTCGGCTCCATTCTCGGCACCACCGCGGTGGCGGCAATGGTGGTGTCGCTGATCCCGGAGCTGGCGTTGCTGTCGATTCCGGCGGCGCTGATGCTCGGCCTGCTGCTTGGGCTGTTCAACGGCGCGCTGGTCGCCTTCGCCGGGTTACCGCCGTTTATCGTCACCCTCGGCACCTACACGGCGCTGCGCGGCGCCGCCTATCTGCTGGCTGACGGCACCACGGTGATCAACTCCGATATCAGCTTTGAGTGGATCGGCAATGACTATCTCGGCCCGGTGCCGTGGCTGGTGGTCATCGCCCTGGCGGTTATCGCGGTGTGCTGGTTTATCCTGCGCCGCACTACCCTTGGGGTGCATATCTACGCGGTGGGCGGCAACATGCAGGCGGCGCGGCTGACCGGCATCAAAGTCTGGCTGGTGCTGCTGTTTGTCTACGGCATGAGCGGCCTGCTCTCCGGTCTTGGCGGGGTGATGAGCGCCTCGCGGTTATACAGCGCCAACGGCAACCTCGGCGTCGGCTACGAACTGGATGCCATCGCCGCGGTCATTCTCGGCGGCACCAGCTTCGTCGGTGGTATCGGCACCATCACCGGTACGCTGGTGGGGGCGCTGATTATCGCCACCCTCAATAACGGCATGACCCTGATGGGGGTCTCCTACTTCTGGCAACTGGTGATCAAAGGGGCGGTGATCATCATTGCGGTGCTGATCGACAAATACCGTACCCGACACCATCAAAGTGCATAACAACACCATCTTACCTGCGAGGAAAAGCGAATGCGTTTAAAACCGATAGTGACCGCGCTGTGTGCTGGCGCGCTGCTGGCCGCCTCCCCCTTTGCGTCGGCCAAAGAACTGAAAGCGATTGGCGTGACGGTGGGCGACCTTGCCAACCCGTTCTTTGTGCAGATCACCAAAGGGGCGGAGCTGGAGGCCCGCAAGCTGGCGGGAGATAATGTCAAAGTGACGCTGGTCTCCAGCGGCTACGATTTGGGCCAGCAGGTGGCGCAGATCGATAACTTTATCGCCGCCAAAGTCGATATGATCATCCTCAACGCCGCCGATTCGAAGGGCATTGGCCCGGCAGTGAAGCGGGCCAAAGAGGCCGGGATCGTGGTGGTGGCGGTTGACGTCGCCGCCGAAGGCGCCGACGCCACCATTACCTCCGATAACACTCAGGCGGGCGAGCTGGCCTGTAAATACATTAGCGACCGCCTGAACAACAAAGGCAGCGTGGTGATCATCAACGGGCCGCCGGTATCTGCGGTACAAAACCGCGTCGAAGGCTGCGAAACGGAGTTCAAAAAACACCCGGATATAAAAATCCTCTCCTCCAACCAGAACGCTAAAGGCAGCCGGGAAGGCGGCCTGGAGGTGATGACCTCCCTGCTGGCGGCCAATCCGAAGATTGACGGCGTGTTCGCGATCAACGATCCGACGGCGATTGGCGCCGATCTGGCGGCGAAACAGGCGCAGCGTAGCGAGTTCTTCATCGTGGGCGTCGACGGCAGCCCGGACGGCGAAGAGGCGCTGAAGCGTAAGAACTCCCTGTTCGTCGCGACGCCGGCGCAGGATCCGCAGGTCATGGCGGCCAAGGCGGTGGAGATTGGCTACGACATCCTGCAGGGCAAACCGGCGCCGACCGCGCCAGTGCTAATCCCGGTGACGATGATCGACAAAAACAACGTCAGCTCTTACAAAGGCTGGACCGTGAAATAAGCGCAACCCGGCGCACAATCGTTCCGCCGATTGTGCGCTACGCTTAACGAGTATGACGGCGCGGAGTAGCGATCATGGAACGTAAAGGGATTATTGCCGCAGGCAACATGCTGGTCGATCATGTCCATCAGATCAGGCAGTGGCCGGAGCGCGGCTGGCTGGTGGAAATTGTCCATAGCGAACGCGCCACCGGCGGCGCCCCGCTGAATGTCCTGCTGACCCTGGCTAAAATGCATGCCGGACTGCCGCTGCAGGCGGTTGGCCTGATTGGCGAGGATAACGACGGCGACTACATTACCGCCATGCTCGATCAGTACCATATCAATCGCCAGCTCGTGCAGCGCACCAGCTCCGCCCCCACCTCGATGACCCAGGTGATGACCGACGCCGACGGTCAGCGCACCTTCTTTCACTCTCCCGGCGCCAACCGACTGCTTGACCTCCCGGCCTTTGAGCCGCTGGATACGCCGCTGAAGATTTTTCATCTCGGCTATCTGCTGCTGCTCGAAAGCCTCGATCTCCCCGACGAGGCGTTCGGCACCCGCAGCGCGCGACTGCTGGCGCAGATGCGCGATCGAGGCTATGAAGTGTCCCTCGACCTGGTGTCGCGCAAAGGCGATCCGCACTACCGCCCGCGGGTCCTGCCGGCGCTGGCGCATCTCGACTACCTGACCATCAATGAGCTGGAGGCCAGCGAGTTTAGCGGGCTGGAAATCCGCCTGCCCAACGGTGAGCCGCACGTCGCCAATATCGCCCGCGCCGCCAGCGCATTACTTGACGCCGGCGTGCGCCAGCGGGTGGTGATCCATTGTCCGGAGGGCGCATGGGGCGTATCCCGCACGGAAGCCGGGCGCTGGGTACCGTCATGGCGGCTGCCGCCGGAGGAGATTATCGGCAGCGTCGGAGCCGGGGACGCCTTCTGCGCCGGCCTGCTGTACGGCAGCCACGAACGCTGGCCGTTAACCGACAGTCTGCAGCTGGCCCACGCCTGCGCCCGCGCCAGCCTGCAGGCCGCGAATGCGATCGACGGCGCCAAAACGCTCCCTGAGCTGCAGGCGTTTATTCAGTTGCAGAATGGTTAGACTGGGTAGATCCCGCTATCAGGGCGATGCCACAGGAGAACGACGTATCATGGCGAGAAAAGGGATACGGTTTATTCAAATCACGCCTGTTTTACGCTGAGTTCAACAAGGGCGGGCCAGATGACTAACTGCGCCACTCGGCCAACACCTTTTCCAGTTTATCTAACGACTCAGCGCGTTTTATCGCTGGCATCTGATGAATATTGCGCAATTTCCACTGCACGGCAGGCAAATCCTGAATACGTGTTTCCGGCGCTAACCGCCAGTCTGGTTCGCCTCGTTTAAATGACAGCAAAAAATCGATATCCTGTTGCGTGAAACAGGATTTTAACGCATCAATCATCCTGTAGGGGACTGCTGTCAGTTCCTCCAGGGCTATCGTCTCAAATGTCATCCCGCTGAATTCACGGTAAAAGGGTTCAGCAATATCTTTCCAGCGAGGACTAAGCACTTCAGCCAGAGGCCGATTATGGCTAAGTAAATACGCGATAAACCCATTGAAAATGGGACGGTTAAGCTCCTGCGCATCAAGAAGTAATTTCACATCATAAAAATCTCTGGGATGCTGGCGATCCAGCGCCGCGCATAATTTTCCACCGTAGAGATCGGGCAACGAAACCACCGGAAGGCTGGCATAGCCAAAAACGTCCTCTACCGCCCCCACCACCTCTCGCTCCTGTGGTGGATATAATGTTCCCCGTGCGACCGGTGAGACCTCTATCTTTATTTGTGCGCTATCGGTAGTAACAACGACACGCATCTCATCGGAACGATTAGCTTGTAATACAGCGTTCATACCTGCCTGTTGTTGCAGATTAGCGGCAATACGTGCAAGCGCATCCCGTATATGAGGTAAAGCGATCGTTCTGCTTTCCAGGGGCACCCAGGCGAGGTCGATATCCACCGATAATCGTGGGAAATCACGGATAAAGAGATTGATTGCCGTGCCACCTTTCAGCGCAAATTCCCGTTCGACGGCAACATAGGGTAAAACCTGCATTAACAGAGCAACCTGCCGATAATAGGGCGCCTGTATATCCATATTTTTTATTCCTTTTGAAAGCGTTCAGGCACAGTGATTTGATATTGAGCATTGAACTTGCCATTTACCACGATTTGCCGCTTACCCGCACCCAGATCGATTTTTTGGCTATCGATTCGTCTGAGCCAACCATGCTCGTAAAAACTGGCGAAAAAGAGATACAAACGCTTGGTCTGCACGGACTGGCTGACAGAAAGCAGATACTCTACTTTACGAGGATTAAGATTAACTAGTCCCTGGAAAAGCTCTGCCGCGTGGTTAAATGAGAGGGTCCCCGGTACCGCGCTCAACAACTCGTAAGCAGCCAGTTCCGGCGCACTGCCGGTGAGTCTTTTCCCTTTTACATCAAGCGTTACGCGGTATTTATCATCCAGCACCGGCAGTTTTTGCCCCGATATGACTATCCACTCCACACCCGGGAATTCCCTGAACCATTTTGGCAGCAGCGCTTTATTTTCCATACTCAACCAGCACTGGTTTTGTTTGAGCTGTAGATAGTGTGAACGACCCTGCCAGACTAAGCTACTGAGCCCCGCGACATACACCGGAGCGGCTAGCTGATTTTGCAAACATGCTAATGCATCGTTCCACTCCGGCTCACGTCCCGCACGCGCGTATACGCCGTTGCCTCGTTTTTTTAACCAGCCACTTTGCGTGTATTTAAAGGCCAGAGAGGGAGAGATGGCATGCCGGCTTAACCAGGACTGAAGGATCACATCTCCGGGAGCACTGTTTTGCAGCAGCCAGTTTAATTTTGATGGCATAGATTAACCCAAGGTGTCACTTTAATAAAAAAAGTAAACTCGCCGCGCTAAATAAAGTCAAGAGCAGGTTGGCAGCACCTCGCCCTACGCCGCCTTATCGCTGTGGGTCACATCGGCGGAAAAGACATAGCCCAGACCGCGTAGGGTTTTAATCAACGTCGGCTGATGCGGGTTTAACTCGATTTTGCGGCGCAGGCGCATGATCAGCACGTCGATAGTCCGGTCGAACACCTCAGTGCTTTCATTATGAGTCAGCGCCAGCAGCTGTTCGCGATTCAATACCCGGCGCGCGTTCTGCGCCAGCGCCAGCAGCAGGCCATATTCTCCCTGGGTCAGCGGGATCGCCTGCTGCTGCGGGTTATACAGTTCGCAGCGCGTGGTATCCAGCCGCCAGCCGTTAAACGTCAGGCCGCTGCCGACGCCCGACGTCTCGCCGGCCAGCGCCCCGCTGCGTCGCAGTACCGCTTTCACCCGGGCGACCACCACCCGCGAGCTGAAAGGTTTGGCGATGTAATCATCGGCGCCCATCTCCAGGCCCACCACTACATCAGACTCACTGCCCAGACCAGACAGCATCACCACCGGCAGCTCAGGCCGCGTGCGCTGCAGCTGCTGAAGCACCTGCAGACCATGGGTATCCGGCAGGATCATATCCAGCAAAACCAGCGCGATGTCTGCCCGCTGCGCCACCCTCGCCAGCGCGTCGCCGCCGGTCTGGCAGACCAATACTTCAAACGCGTGCGCGCCAAGCACATCGCTGAGCAGTTCGCCCATCGCTATGTCGTCATCCACCACCAAAATGACTGGTTTCATCTTTGCCTCTGCCCGCGGGGAATTAGTGTCAGTCTGATCGATTCTGCAAGCCTGCGCCGACAAATTCCTCTCCCGGTGACATTTTTTCAAGCGCCGTCACATCTCCGGCGTATCGACACGTCAAATCTGTCGACAGGCTGTTTTTCGTCAGCATTTCGCCCAAAAAAGCCGCGTATCATCAAGGAATATCCACAATGAAAATATGGCATAGAAGATGCATAGTGACGGCGCGATAGCGCAAACGCGCCCATTGAATAACTGGAGCAAGACCGATGAAAAAAGTCGTCACGGTTTGCCCGTATTGCGCATCAGGTTGCAAAATCAACCTGGTGGTCGATAACGGCAAAATCGTTCGGGCTGAAGCGGCGCAGGGGAAAACCAACCAGGGAACCCTGTGCCTGAAGGGCTATTATGGCTGGGACTTTATTAACGATACCCAGATCCTGACGCCGCGCCTGAAAACCCCCATGATCCGTCGTGAACGCGGCGGCAAGCTGGAAGCTGTCTCCTGGGATGAGGCGCTGGATTACGTCGCCACTCGCCTCAGCGCCATTAAAGCCAAATATGGCCCGGATGCGATCCAAACCACCGGCTCCTCCCGCGGCACCGGTAATGAAACCAACTATGTGATGCAAAAATTCGCGCGCGCCGTTATTGGTACCAATAACGTCGACTGCTGCGCTCGCGTCTGACACGGCCCTTCGGTTGCAGGTCTGCACCAGTCGGTCGGTAACGGCGCCATGAGTAATGCCATCACGGAGATTGATAACACCGATCTGGTGTTTATCTTCGGTTATAACCCGGCGGATTCCCACCCTATCGTGGCGAATCACGTCATTAACGCCAAACGCAACGGGGCGAAAATCATCGTCTGCGACCCGCGCAAAATTGAAACCGCGCGCATCGCCGACATGCACATTGCGCTGAAGAACGGCTCGAATATCGCGCTGCTCAACGCCATTGGCCACGTGATTATTGAAGAGGATCTGTACGATAAATCCTTCGTCGCCAGCCGTTCCGAGGGCTTCGAGGAGTATCGCAAAATCGTTGAAGGCTATACGCCGGAGTCGGTGGAAGCGATCACCGGGGTTAGCGCCCAGGAGATCCGCGCCTGCGCCCGGATGTACGCCAGCGCCAAATCCGCCGCCATCCTGTGGGGCATGGGTGTCACCCAGTTCTATCAGGGCGTGGAGACGGTCCGGTCGCTGACCAGCCTGGCGATCCTCACCGGCAACCTCGGCAAGCCGAGCGTCGGCGTCAACCCGGTACGCGGCCAGAACAACGTCCAGGGGGCCTGCGATATGGGCGCGCTGCCGGATACCTATCCGGGCTACCAGTACGTCAAATTCCCGGAGAACCGCGAGAAGTTCGCCAAAGCCTGGGGCGTCGACAGCCTGCCGGAACATACCGGCTATCGCATCAGCGAGCTGCCGCATCGCGCGGCGCACGGTGAAGTGCGGGCAGCGTACATCATGGGTGAGGATCCGCTGCAGACCGATGCCGAACTCTCGGCGGTCCGCAAAGCGTTCGACGATCTGGAACTGGTTATCGTCCAGGACATTTTCATGACCAAAACCGCCTCCGCGGCCGACGTCATCCTGCCGTCCACATCGTGGGGCGAGCACGAAGGCGTGTATACCGCAGCGGACCGCGGCTTCCAGCGCTTCTTTAAAGCCGTGGAGCCGAAGTGGGACCTGAAAACCGACTGGCAGATCATCAGCGAAATCGCCACCCGGATGGGCTATCCGATGCACTACAACAATACCCAGGAGATCTGGGATGAGTTGCGGCATCTGTGCCCGGACTTCTACGGCGCCACCTATGAGAAAATGGGCGAACTCGGCTACGTCATGTGGCCATGCCGCGATGAGTCCGACGCCGACCAGGGGACGTCGTATCTGTTTAAAGAGAAGTTCGATACCCCGAACGGGCTGGCGCAGTTCTTCACCTGCGACTGGGTCGCGCCGATCGATAAGCTCACCGACGAGTACCCAATGGTGCTGTCGACGGTGCGCGAAGTCGGCCACTACTCGTGTCGTTCAATGACCGGTAACTGCGCGGCGCTGGCGGCACTGGCGGATGAACCTGGCTATGCGCAAATCAACACCGCCGACGCCGAACGGTTAGGCATCGAAGATGAAGCGCTGGTGTGGGTGAATTCGCGTAAGGGTCGGATCATCACCCGCGCGCAGGTCAGCGACCGGCCGAACAAAGGCGCGGTGTATATGACCTACCAGTGGTGGATCGGTGCCTGTAACGAGCTGGTCTCAGAGAACCTGAGTCCGATAACCAAAACGCCGGAGTACAAGTACTGCGCGGTCAACGTTGAGCGGATTGCCGATCAGCGCGCGGCGGAACAGTACGTGATCGACGAGTACAACAAGCTGAAAGCCCGCCTGCGCGAAAGCGCAATGGGTTAAGGTTCGAACCTTTGTACCATTGAGTAGCCCCGGTAAGCGGTAGCGATACCGGGGATTTTCCCCGGAGGCGGCGCATTGCGCCTTCTCCGGGCTACCAAATCGCACAACGCTGTAGCTCCGGTAAGCGGTAGCGATACCGGGGATTTTCCCCGGAGGCGGCGCATTGCGCCTTCTCCGGGCTACCAAATCGCACAACGCTGTAGCCCCGGTAAGCGTTAGCGCCACCGGGGATTTTCTCCGGAGGCGCCGCGTTGCGCCTTCTCCGGGTATTTACCCCGCTAATTCCCGCCATTTTCTTCTTTTTCGCCTCCCTTTATACTGCGCGCTATGTTCCTTGCTGATAATAAATACAAATGAAATACCTCTTTTTATTTCTACTGGTTTTCACCAGCGGCGCAGCGGTCGCCACCGAACCGGGCAGCCAGTATCAACAGCAGGCGGAAGCCGGCGATCGACGCGCGCAATATTACCTTGCCGATACCTGGGTCAGCTCCGGCGATTATGAGAAAGCCGAATACTGGGCGCAGAAGGCCGCCGCCCAGGGCGATGGCGATGCACTGGCGCTGCTGGCGCAGCTCAAAATTCGCAACCCTCAGCTGGCGGACTATCCGCAGGCCCGCCAGCTGGCGGAAAAAGCCGTCAAGGTCGGCAGTAAATCCGGGGAGATCGTTCTGGCGCGGGTGCTGGTGAACCGTCAGGCTGGCCCCACCGATGTGGCGCACGCCATCACGCTGCTGCAGGATGCCGCCCGGGATAGCGAAAGCGATGCAGCGGTGGACGCTCAGATGCTGCTGGGGCTGATCTACGCCAGCGGCGTGCACGGCCCGGAAGATGATGTGAAAGCGAGCGAATACTTCAAAGGCAGCTCGGCGCTCTCACGGACCGGCTATGCCGAATACTGGGCCGGGATGATGTTCCAGCAGGGAGAGAAAGGCTTTATCGAACCGAATAAGCAGAAGGCGCTGCACTGGCTTAACGTCAGCTGCCTGGAGGGGTTTGATACCGGCTGCGAAGAGTTTGACCGGATCAGTAAAGGATAAGAAAAAGCCCGGCGTTCGCGCCGGGCTTTGTGTTTTATTGGGCGGTTTTATCAAACTTGCCCAGCACTTCGCGTTCATACGCCAGCGCTTTTTTGCGGTCGAACTTATGCTCCCACTTGGCGATAACCAGCACCGCCAGCGCATTCCCCACCACGTTCAGCGCGGTACGCGCCATGTCGAGGATACGGTCGACGCCGGCGATAAAGGCGAGGCCTTCCAGCGGGATCCCGACGCTACCCAGGGTTGCCAGCAGCACCACGAAGGAGACGCCCGGCACGCCAGCGATCCCTTTCGAGGTAACCATCAGAGTCAGCACCAGGGTGATCTCCTGCCAGATAGAGAGGTCGATACCGTACAGCTGGGCGATAAAGATCGCCGCGATGCTCTGATACAGCGTTGAGCCATCGAGGTTAAAGGAATAACCGGTCGGCACCACAAAGCTGGTGATCGACGCCGGCGCGCCATAGGCTTCCATCTTCTCGATAATGCGCGGCAGCACGCTCTCCGAGCTGGCGGTGGAGTAGGCCAGAATCAGCTCATCTTTCAGGATACGGATCAGGATCCAGATGCTCAGACCACACAGACGCGCGACAATCCCCAGCACCACCAGCGCGAAGAACAGGATCGCGAAGTAAACCAGCAGTACCAGCTTGGCCAGCGGCCACAGCGAGGCGAAACCAAAGGTGGCGACGGTCACCGAAATCAGGGCGAACACCCCGATCGGCGCATAGCGCATCACCATGTGGGTGACTTTAAACATGGTTTCGGAGATGGAGCGGAAAACCGTCACCAACGGCTCACGGTGGGTCGCCGGCAGCGAGGAGAGCCCCAAACCAAACAGCACCGAGAAGAAGATAATCGGCAGCATATCGCCTTTCGCCATCGACGCCACGATGTTGGTCGGGACCAGCGACAGGATAGTGCCCATCAGGCCATGCGCATGGCTTTGCACCTCGGCAGTCGTGCTCTGATATTTCGAAATATCAACCGCCGCCAGCTGTGACATATCAATGCCGGTCCCCGGCTGGAAGACGTTGGCCAGGGTGATACCCAGCACGATCGCCACCGTGGTGATCACTTCGAAATAGATAATGGTTTTGGCGCCGATCCGGCCTAACTGCTTGGCATCGCCCACGCCGGCAATCCCGACCACCAGGGTCGAAATGACAATCGGGACCACGATCATTTTAATCAGATGGATAAAGATATCGCCCGCCGGCGTCAGCAAATTGCTAATCAACCAATCGCGACTTTCGGCGTGGTAATGCAGATAACTGCCCAGAAGGATACCCAGCACCAGGGCTAGCAAGATTTGCCAGGCCAGACTGACTTTTTTCGTTTTCTTCACTACTGACTTCCTCAATGAAAGGCACCATTCCTTTTCGTCATGGTACCCACTGCAGGGGGTATGAATTGTGTTGCGTTGCTTTGTGGGGTTATTTAACGCGCAATATCAGTATCATTTGCACGGCATGCTGCGCAAGCCTTTAAGAATAGGGCTTTCTTCTGGTTTTCTGCATAAAGTCACGAATTTCCCCCAGTTACAATGCATAAGTATTTGTAATAAAAAATATTTCACACCTTCCGTTTCTATAAATTCATTTACGTAATTATTTCACTTCAAAGTTTCATTTGATGAAATTTCACTCAGTTGAATCATTGCGTGATCTGCCCCCCAATTAACAAACAAAGCTGTCAAAACCCCTACTCTTAACGTTTGTTTGACATATATTTAACAAGTTCAAAGGAGAAAAAAAGCCATGAGCCAAATACACAAACACCCTATTCCCGCTAATATCGCGGAACGTTGCCTGATTAACCCGGAACAGTACAAGGCGCAGTACCAACAATCCATAACCGACCCTGATACATTTTGGGGCGAGCAGGGCAAGATCCTTGACTGGATACGCCCCTATACCCGCGTGAAGAACACCTCTTTCGCGCCGGGTAATATTTCCATCAAATGGTATGAAGATGGCACCCTGAACCTCGCCGCCAACTGCCTCGACCGCCATCTCGCCGAGCGCGGCGATCAAACCGCCATCATCTGGGAAGGCGACGACGCCAGCCAGAGCAAGCACATCACCTACCGTGAACTGCATGCAGACGTGTGCCGCTTCGCCAATGCGCTGCTCGACCTTGGGATTAAAAAAGGCGATGTGGTCGCCATTTATATGCCGATGGTGCCGGAAGCCGCGGTGGCGATGCTGGCCTGCGCCCGCATCGGCGCCATCCACTCAGTGATTTTCGGCGGCTTCTCGCCGGAGGCGGTGGCCGGACGCATTATCGACTCCAGCTCGCGCCTGGTGATCACCGCTGACGAAGGGCTGCGCGCTGGTCGCGCCATCCCGCTGAAGAAAAATGTTGATGACGCGCTGAAAAACCCGAACGTCAACAGTATTGAGCATGTCGTGGTCCTGAAACGTACCGGCGGCAAAATCGACTGGCAGGAAGGCCGCGACCTGTGGTGGAGCGACCTGATGGCGAACGCCAGCGCCGAGCACCGGCCCGTCGAGATGAACGCCGAAGATCCGCTGTTCATCCTCTATACCTCCGGCTCCACCGGCAAACCGAAAGGGGTGCTGCACACCACCGGCGGCTATCTGGTCTACGCGGCCACCACCTTTAAATACGTTTTCGACTACCATCCGGGCGATATTTACTGGTGCACCGCCGATGTGGGCTGGGTCACCGGCCACAGCTATCTGCTGTATGGTCCGCTGGCCTGCGGCGCCACCACCCTGATGTTCGAAGGGGTACCGAACTGGCCAACCCCGGCGCGTATGTGCCAGGTCGTCGATAAGCATAAGGTCAGCATTCTCTATACCGCCCCGACGGCTATCCGCGCCCTGATGGCGGAAGGCGACAAAGCGATCGAAGGCACAGACCGTTCCTCGCTGCGCATTCTCGGCTCGGTCGGCGAACCGATTAACCCGGAAGCCTGGGAGTGGTACTGGAAGAAGATCGGTAACGAGAAGTGCCCGGTGATGGACACCTGGTGGCAGACCGAAACCGGCGGCTTTATGATCACCCCGCTGCCGGGCGCAATCGAGCTGAAGGCCGGCTCCGCGACGCGTCCGTTCTTCGGCGTCCAGCCGGTGCTGGTGGATAACGAAGGCCTGCCGCTGGATGGCGCCACCGAGGGCAATCTTGCCATCGCCGACTCCTGGCCCGGCCAGGCGCGTACCCTGTTCGGTGACCATGAGCGCTTTGAGCAAACCTACTTCTCCACCTTCAAAAATATGTACTTTAGCGGCGATGGCGCGCGTCGCGATGAAGATGGTTACTACTGGATCACTGGCCGCGTGGATGACGTGCTGAACGTCTCCGGCCACCGTCTGGGTACCGCGGAAATTGAATCCGCGCTGGTGTCGCACCCGAAAATCGCTGAAGCGGCGGTGGTGGGGATCCCGCACAACATCAAAGGCCAGGCCATCTACGCCTACGTGACGCTCAATCACGGCGAAGAACCAACGCCGGAGCTGTATGCCGAAGTGCGTAACTGGGTGCGCAAAGAGATCGGCCCGCTGGCGACGCCGGATGTGCTGCACTGGACCGATTCGCTACCGAAAACCCGCTCGGGCAAAATCATGCGTCGCATTCTGCGTAAGA
Source organism: Klebsiella sp. PK18 (assembly GCF_057784655.1). Lineage (NCBI taxonomy): Bacteria > Pseudomonadati > Pseudomonadota > Gammaproteobacteria > Enterobacterales > Enterobacteriaceae > Klebsiella > Klebsiella sp. PK18. The sequence goes on from NZ_CM173493.1 coordinate 5,225,734, forward strand.
TTGCCGCGGGCGACACCAGCAACCTCGGCGATACCTCGACGCTCGCCGATCCTGGCGTCGTGGAAAAACTGCTCGAAGAGAAGCAGGCCATAACGATGCCATCGTAAGCAAGGACCGATTCCCTACACCCTCTCCCCCGCCGGGGAGAGGATAAAAATAAGTCCCTCCCCCAGGATTCCACTCGCAGGAACGCCGTCAGCAAACCGTATCCCGGCGCCATCGCCGGAGGGGTTGCTGTCGCCAGCGTCCGCTGAGTGGATGACGAAAGGGAGACCTCTGGAGACGCTAAGATGAATGAACAACTTTGTCAGCGGATAGAAAATAGTGCGCATTTCAGGGAGTTAGTTGCATCACGGCAACGGTTTGCCGCCATTCTGTCAGTGATTATGTTAGTGATCTACGTGGGCTTTATTTTGCTTATCGCCTTCGCGCCCGGCTGGCTCGGCACTCCGCTGCACGCCGGTACCAGCGTCACCCGCGGGATCCCGCTCGGCATTGGCGTGATCGTCATTTCGTTTATCCTGACCGGTATTTATGTCTGGCGGGCCAATGGTGAATTCGACCGTTTGACCAAGAGCGTTCTCAACGAGGTAAAAGCATGATCAAGAGAGTCCTGACGGCGCTCGCCGCCACGCTGCTGCCCCTCGGCGCTCACGCGGCAGACGCCATTACCGGCGCGGTACAGCGCCAGCCGACCAACTGGCAGGCGATTGTCATGTTCCTGATTTTCGTCGCCCTGACGCTTTACATCACCTACTGGGCCTCAAAACGGGTACGTTCGCGCAGCGATTATTATACCGCCGGCGGCAATATTACTGGCTTCCAGAACGGGCTGGCGATTGCCGGCGACTTTATGTCGGCAGCGTCGTTCCTCGGTATTTCCGCGCTGGTGTATACCTCAGGCTACGACGGCCTGATCTACTCGCTGGGCTTTCTCGTCGGCTGGCCGATTATCCTGTTTCTGATTGCCGAACGACTGCGCAACCTTGGCCGCTATACCTTTGCTGACGTCGCTTCATACCGCCTGAAGCAGGGGCCGATCCGCACCCTCTCCGCCTGCGGATCGCTGGTGGTGGTGGCGCTGTATCTGATCGCGCAGATGGTGGGCGCCGGCAAGCTGATCCAGCTGCTGTTCGGCCTCAATTACCATGTCGCCGTGGTGCTGGTTGGCGTGCTGATGGTGCTCTATGTCCTGTTCGGCGGCATGCTGGCAACCACCTGGGTGCAGATTATTAAAGCGGTTCTGCTGCTGTGCGGCGCCAGCTTTATGGCCTTTATGGTCATGAAGCACGTCGGCTTCAGCTTCAATAACCTGTTTACCGAGGCGATGGCCGTCCATCCGAAAGGGGCGGCGATTATGAGCCCCGGCGGACTGGTGAAAGATCCGATATCAGCGCTCTCTCTGGGTCTGGGTCTGATGTTCGGTACCGCCGGCCTGCCGCATATTCTGATGCGCTTCTTTACCGTGAGTGATGCCAAAGAAGCGCGTAAAAGCGTCTTCTACGCCACCGGTTTTATGGGCTATTTCTATATCCTGACCTTTATTATCGGCTTCGGCGCCATCATGCTGGTGGGCGCGAACCCGGCGTTTAAAGACGCGGCCGGACAGCTTATCGGCGGCAATAACATGGCGGCGGTGCATCTGGCGGATGCGGTGGGGGGCAATCTGTTCCTCGGCTTTATCTCCGCGGTCGCTTTCGCCACTATCCTGGCGGTGGTGGCTGGCCTGACGCTCGCCGGCGCCTCAGCGGTGTCGCACGACCTGTACGCCAACGTCTTCCGCAAGGGCGCGACCGAGCGTCAGGAGCTGAAGGTCTCCAAGATCACCGTGCTGATCCTCGGGGTGGTGGCCATTCTGCTGGGTATTCTGTTTGAAAATCAGAACATCGCTTTCATGGTCGGCCTGGCCTTCTCCATTGCCGCCAGCTGTAACTTCCCGATTATTCTGCTGTCGATGTACTGGTCGAAGCTGACCACCCGCGGCGCGATGGTCGGCGGCTGGCTGGGCCTGCTGACTGCGGTCATTCTGATGATCCTCGGCCCGACCATTTGGGTGCAGATCCTCGGCCATGAGAAAGCGCTGTTCCCGTATGAATATCCGGCGCTGTTCTCCATCGCCATCGCGTTCATCGGTATCTGGGTCTTCTCCGCCACCGATAACTCACCGGAAGGGATGCGCGAGCGCGAGCAGTTCCGCGCCCAGTTTATCCGTTCACAAACCGGGATCGGTATCGAACGCGGCCAGGCGCATTAATCGTTCTCTCCCCTTCCCCGGCGCCGTCCGGAGAAGGGGCTCATCCCCGACCTCTTAGTTATAGGTTAAGGTGATCACCCCGGTGGCGTTTGCCGAACCCGCGGTCACCGCGCTCCCCGTCTTGTAATAGTTAGTGGATAAGGCAAGCGTCTGCATGGCCGCGGCCCCGCCTGGGCTGTCGGGGTTGGTGAAATAGCTATAGCTGGCGTCCGCGCCGCTGTTGGTCACCGTCGTGCGGCTCGAAGTATAGAGGCTGATATCGGTATTTAACGGCAGCGCTTCGCCATCCATATTCAACTGAACTCCCACCCCGGTGGCAACATTCTCCTCTGCCGTTAAGGCTATCACCGTGTTGCCAGGGTTATCCCCACTCGCTTGCGCCGCCGCCACACGCATCGAAACGTTGGTTCCCGGCTCGCAGGCAAGGGTCAGGGACTGCCGCGCGTTCCCCACCTTCGTCGCGGTGTTGAACTCGCTGGCATTGATGCTGCCCATGGCAAAACTGAGATTATTGCTACCGACAATACACCCCATCGGGATCATCTGGATGCTGGTGGTGCCGCTGATGTGCAGCCGGGAAATGGAGAGCGTCGCCTTACTATCCTTCGCCGAAACCGTAGCCACCGGATCGCTGAACGATAATTGACTGTTGCTGGCGATAGCGCCGCCGGTGGCCACCAGCTGCAGCTGATATGCCGGGGTGTAATGGGTCGAGGCATAATAATCAAACAGGCCGGTGGGCTTACCGAGATAGTAATTCACATCGCCGATATAATGCACCTGCGAGTCGGGGCTGAAATCATCGGTATCACCGTCATATTCACCGCTGATATTGAGCCACACCTTGACGCGGAGGCCAATCCCCTGCACCGAGGTGGCATAGATATTATCCCCTATCAGCGCCCCGGCATTGTTCGAGGACCAGGCAAACACCGCGTAGGTGCTTCCCTCGCAGTTAATCAGCTCCGTTTGCGCGCGGGTAATTTTCCCCGAGTCATACAGCACGGTGCCCGCGGTGTAGCTCCCGGCGTTGACCAGAATCTTTTCCGGCAAGTTAGTCATCGAGACATCGCCATAGTTGGTTCCCGTGCAGGCCGCCCAGCTATAGAGGGGACACAGTACCAGCATGAACAAGAAGATCAGTTTTTTCATACCCATCCCTGTCGAAACGTTATTTGTAAGCCACATCGAACGTGGCGGTAAAGCCGACAATCCCCGGCCTTACCTGGCCATAGGGCGAAAACATGCGTGCTACCATATTGAAGATATGGACGTCGGCACGGTCACCAAAGGTATAAAGATACTGGTCGCCAGGCCCGAGGGGCTGCTGATCGGCAAGAGTGAGAAGTTGCATACCGACGCCGCTGGCCCCGTCGCTGCCTGTGCGGAAGTTTTTATAAACCGAGGTGTAAGTGTTATCGAATTTTGCTCCGCTAAATGCGATGGTTACCGCCGACGCATCGGCGGAACAACTGGAAAAGACCAGCTTAACCGGCACGCTGGCGCCGCTCGACCCGGCATTTCCGGAGAACGTCTGCGAGGAGACGGTGCCTAAATCGATACTGTTCGACGGTTCCACGGCCACCTCGCAGGAAGGCGCTTCGATGGTGCCCGTGACGTTAAAATTGACCGTGCTGCTGCCTTCATAAGCCAGCGCCGGAAGGGAGAGCAGCAAAAGGCTGGCCACCAGGATGCCCCTTGTGCTGCCGTCTCGCATATTCATATCAGCCCCTTCTTCCATGTTGAAAACCTGCATCCATTACCGGCATTCGGCCTGATAGAACAGAATATCGTCGCCAAGAGCCATGCTGGAGAAGTCGTAATGAACGGTGCACTGCTCACTGCTTTTCTCCCCCCAGCGCGCTAACAGCTGGCCTTTTTTCTGCAGCCCCGTGAGATACACCTGCCCCTCATCGCCGACAATATTGCTGCGCGCCGCGCTGGCGCGATCATTATCAAGGGTCACCAGCGCGCCGAAAGGCACCACACCGTTGCGAGTACGCAGGGTGAGCATCGCCTTATAGCCAATTCGGGTGTCATACTGCACTTTGACGATTGCATTGCGCGTTGGGACCACCGTTCTGGCGACGTTATCCACCTCGGCGCCAGCCATCTGCTGTTCATCCAGCGCCAGGCTGTTGCGATGGTAAGGGCGAACATACGGTACGACGGCATACCCGGCGGCATCCGTCGTCACGTTGGTCTGGCCCTGCACCCGCACATCGCTGACGCCGGGCGTTTCGATCAGTGCAGCACTCTCACCCAGAAAGCGCGACAGCGTGAGCCCGCCCGCGTGAGCAACCATGCCGCCGCGCAGCGAATAATTGTAGTGATTGCTGTAGTGGTCGTAGCCATAGCCGCCGGCGACATCGCCTTTTGCTCCCTGATAATTGACGCTGAGGTTGCCGGAGGTGCTCTTATCCTGGGTGTTGTAACCCTCCTGGAGGCTCCAGTTGAGAGAGCGATCCTCGAACGCCGAGCCATTGAGCCCCACGCTGTGCGTGGTGTCGTTATACCGACCATGGTTCAAGGTGTAATTCGCCGAGAGCGTCTCGCCAAGCGGGATGCTTAGCGTCAGGGAGACGATGGTATCGCTGGCCGGCCGGTTATTGCCGCTGTCATCGGTGCTTTGCACATTGCGGTTATAGGAATAGTTAATAAAGTAGGAGGCCCTGCCAATCGACCCGCTATAGCCCACGCCTACCGACTCCATGCGCGAGCTGTCCCAATAGGTTTCATTGACCAGCGAAAGCGAGAGCGAACCATAGCCGAACAGCGTCTGCGACAGCGAAGCGTCAAACCGGCCTTTCGTTCTGCCGCTCTGCGTACAGCAGTCGCGCTGCGTGGAGGCGTTATCGACAAAATCCTGAAACGAATAGTATCCCGCGGTGGAGTAGCGATAGCCGGCCACGGAAAAGCTGGTGCCCGTCTGCAGAAAGCTTTTGCTGAAGCGGACGCGATACGATTGCCCCTGTTCTTTGCGGGTTGACGAGGCCGTATCGCTGGTTTTCACGTCGGCCCACGACTGAGAGCCGTCAAACGACAGCGCGCCGATGGTGCCAAGGTTAAAGCCAGCGCCTAACAGCAGGTTGGTGTATTTATCTTCCGCCTGCTGAAAGCCGGTATAGAGAGTAAAGTTACTGGTGGCGCCATAGGCCAGGGAAGACTGAATAAAGTTGTATTCTTTATCGTCGGAGCTGCCTGAGCGCGTCCTGCCGCTGCTCAGCGCATAGTCCAGCTGGCCCTCGCGCTGCAGGACCGCCAGCGAGGCAAAAGGCACCACAAAGTTTTGCTCGCTGCCGTCAGACTCTTTAACGGTGACGTACAGATCGCCGGCGCTGCCGGTGGCATACAGATCGTTAATCTCAAAGGCGCCGGGAGCGACGGTGGTTTTATAAATGCTGTAACCATTCTGATAAACCGAGACCTCCGCGGTGGTGCGCGCGATCCCTCGAATCGTCGGCGCAAAACCATGCAGGCTATCCGGCAGCATCTCTTTGTCCGAACTGAGCTGCAGACCGGTAAAGCTCACACTGTCGAAGATGCCGGAAGAGGTATAGGTATTACCGACCACCAGCTGACTGCGCAGGGTATGAATATCGCGGGCAAGGTACGAGTAAACCGACTCCCAGCGGCTGCTGTTGTCGCTGTGGCTATAGGTGCTGTAGTTGCGCAGACGCCATGGCCCCAGATTCACCCCAGGCTGCAAGCTAACAAACTGGCTGTCTACGGTCGCGCCATTATGCCGCGGCGCATTGCGCTGCCCGGTGACACTATAGTTGAGAAGACCGGCGTTGATCCCCTGCTGCCACTGGCTCTCCGGTATATAGTCTCTTGGGCGATTCAGCATCGCGGCCTGCGGAACGGTAAAATCGATTCGCTGTTGGGCAAGAGACACCGAAAATGTCATCCCGGGGATCGCCGACAGCCGGGCGCAGGTTTCCCCTGCCGCGAACAGCTGGGGATAGGCGGTGGTATTAATCAACCACGAATTCAGATACTCCGCGGAAAGACAGGGAGAAGCGGTCGCGCCTGCGTCATGGCCAGTTTCCTGAAAGGTCAGCGATTCTGAACTGACGTATTTATCATTGATGTAAACATCCAGATGATAGGTGCCCGGCGGTACGCCATCTTGCGAAAAATAGGACAGATCCACCGAAGCCGCAGGATCCTCGGCGACTTCGAGTAAATTCGGGTTGAAATATTCACCGGCCTCAGCGCGAGAAGACAAGGTACTCAGGCACAAAACAATAGCGACGCAGATACTTTTGGTTGAAAACAGTAGCTCAACGCTACTGAATGATAGCGGTATATTTCTTCCCTGACATACCATAATCATTAATCACGCTCCATGTGATCTCTTTTTTCCCTGTCGCGGACAAGGTACTCTGCACGGGTATTTTTAAAGTAGAAAATGGGGCAGCAAACCATGCGCCAGAAATATTTTTCCCGTTAAGGCTAACCTGGGAAAAATTCATATACAGCGGTGAGTTATTTTTTACCGTCACCGAGTCCCCCGCTTTTCCCCACTGTAATTTTTCGGCATACGATTCCGGTGTATTGCCTTTTAACGCGGCAGGTCGATAAATCAATTTTATTTTCGAGTTGATGGCAAACTGCACCACATTTTTATCCGGGACATATTCCGTTGCCGGGATCCCTTTGATATTGAGCCAAAACATCGACTCGCGATCGTCGGGTAATTTTTTTCCTGAGCGGACAACGCGCACGAATCCTTTCTCTCCGGCTTTGAGACGGAACAGCGGCGGCGTAATAATAAACGCGTCTTTGGCTGGCGACGCGGCATCCACCACCGAGAGCCAGGACTGGACGATATTGCTGCTCTGATCTTTATTCTCAACCGTGATGACGGCGTTGTTTTTCGCACCATCAAACACCAGACGCGTGCCGCCCACGACCACGCTGGCTTGCGCAATAGAGGAAGACAGCAAAAAACCGACCACAAAAAAAGGATATCTCATACGTTTAATTAAAGGGGAATAGCAGACGATTCCCCTTTCTCCATTCAACAAAACGCCGAATTAATAATAAGTCACGTTATAAGTCACAGTTGTCTGAACGGTACCTTTCGTCGGATCGGTATCACCCGACTTCACCATTTTAACGGTGAATGGAATGGTTGCGGCACCGGAAGAAATATCGACATCCGAACCCTCTTCATTATTCTTCATCACCTTACCCGCTTCGTCGAAAAGGGCCACAGCAACACCGGTTGCCGGCTCATCAGTCGCCTGGTTTTTAAAATAATCGCTGTTCGCGGTATCGGAAACACCGCCAAAAGTGACGCGAGCGATGCTGTTGCCACCGTCTTCCGCGGTCGGGCAATCGGCTAAGCTAAAGGAGAAGTTCTTGGCAGCGCCGAAGGTATACGCTTTCAGATCCGCCACTGAGGTGGTGCCCATATCAATAGCCGTTACGCCGCCGTCAATGGTCGCCGTACAGGTCGTATCGGAAACAACTCCATTAAAAGTAATGGTGTTATCGGCCTGAGCAACGGTAGACAGCACGCTGCAGGCAGAGAAAATCAGGGCACCCGCCAGAATTTTTTTACTCATCTTCATATTTATTCCCATATCCATTATAAACGACAATCAGTCCGTCAATTGTTTTATGCAGATATATTAGAGAATGAATTTGCATCCGCGCGGCGTCACATACACATTTACGTGACATATGATTTATGATAATTAATATTATACATAAATAAACGACCAGCATTTGAATCCATTCAATAATACAAGCCCGCGTAAAAAGAATAACGAACAGAGGGTAAAATCTCAATTATTAATGTAAAAATTGATTTTTAAACAAATCGCCTTAAAAAATGAGAAAAATAAGATGAAGTTCCTTTGAAATCATAGCGATACAAACTTATAAAATTCTTAGAGATAATAAAAAGCCTATACATCATTCGCAATATAATTAGATCACTATTGATTATGAAATATTTAGTTACAAAGAGAGGATGGTAATAAGAATTGCCTTAATCTTTTCTGATGACCAATAACCGGCATAAACAAAAAGGGGCGAAAATAGTTCACAACTATTCCGCCCCTCAATATTTCATAACAACCGGTTACACGAGAACGCTAAAACAGCAGCCAGCGCACTAACGGCGCCGCCAGCACCACCACTACGCCAGACAGCATCATCACCAGGCTGGCCACCACGCCCTCCTGCTGGCCCAGCTCATAGGAGCGCGCCGTCCCGGCACCATGGGAAGCCGCGCCGAACCCGGCTCCTTTCGCCATCCCTTCCCGGATAGCCAGGCGTAAAAACAGCATATCCCCCACCGCCATGCCAAAGACGCCGGTGATCACCACAAACAGCGCCACCAGATCGGGCTGACCACCGAGCGGTTTCGCCGCCGCCAGCGCAAAGGGCGTGGTCACCGAGCGCACCGCCAGGCTGCGCTGGATTTCATCAGACAACATCAATCCGCGCGCCAGCCATACGGAGCTGGTCACCGCCACCACCACCGCCGTTACCACCCCGGCGCTGAGCGACATCCAGTGGCGTTTGATCACCGCGACATTTTCATAGACCGGGACGGCAAAGGCGATGGTGGCGGGGCCCAGCAGCCACAGCAGCCAGTGGGTCTCTCCCATATAGCTCTGATAAGAGATATGGCCCAGCACCAGGATCAGCACCAGCAGGATCGGCGTGAACACCAGCGGCATCAGCGGCAGTTTATGAAAACGGCGATACAGTCTTTTATTGGCGTAATAGAGACCCAGCGTCGCCACCAGACACAGGACGCTCAGCATGACATCACTCATTTTTTAGCCGGCTCACTTCGTAACGGTAGACCCTGTCGACGACCCAGGCCGTCGCGCCGAGCACCATCAGCGTGCTTAAGGCAATCACCAGGAAAATCCGCCAGCCATCAACCATCAGCAGTTGGGTATAATTGACCACCGCGACCACCGCCGGGACGAAAAACAGCAGCATCTCCGCCAGCAACCAGCGGGCGCCGGCGCGAACCCAGTTCAAGGGGATCACCCGGCAGACGATCAGCAGCAGGAGCATCACCATACCGACCAGGTTAGCCGGCAGGGGTACCTGCCACCTGTTCACCAGATATTGCGCAAAAATAAATAACCCGACATAAAGAAGCACCTGCAGCGGGATTTGAAGACGCTGCGCCACGGCGGGGGCAACGCGAGCTGGCGCGAAGGCCATGAGCGATATTCCTGAAAAAAAGAAGTCAGGCGTGCAGTATAGAGAGCCGCCGAAGCGGACAGAAATGAATTAAAATCATCGCAGGTATAGTCTCAGGGAATAATTATGGATATCCGAACGCTGCGCTATTTCGTTGAAGTGGTTCGTCAGCAGAGTTTTACTCGCGCGGCGGAAAAGCTGTTCGTCACACAGCCTACCATCAGCAAGATGCTCAAAAATCTCGAAGATGAACTGAACTGCACGCTGTTGATCCGCGATGGCCGTAAATTGCTGCTCACCGATACCGGGCGCGTCGTTTTTGAACGCGGCCAGGCGATCCTTGGCGAGTTCAGCCAGCTGGAGTCAGAACTGAGCGATATCAACCACCTGCATAAAGGGGTGCTGCGGCTTGGCATTCCGCCGATGGTCGGAATGCTGATGGCGGAGCCGATCAGCCGCTTCCGCGAGCGCTACCCGGGCGTCGAGCTGAAAATCGCCGAGTTTGGCGGCCTGACGGTCCAGCAGGCGGTCAGCAACGGCGAGCTCGATATGGCGATGACCGCCCTGCCCATCGAAGAGGGTAGCCACCTCACCACCCTGCCGTTGTTCAACCACCCGCTGTGCGTCCTGACGCCAAGAACCGCGCCGTGGGAGGGCGTGACCTCGCTCTCGCCGGCCGAGCTGGCGGCGTATCCGCTGGTCATCTACAACGAAGAATTTGCCCTCAGCCAGCAGCTGATGCGCCTGTTTACCGAGCATGACGTAAAGCCGCGTATCGCGGTGCGCAGCGGCCAGTGGGATTTTCTCGCCGCGATGGTGCAGGCCGGCATTGGCGTGGCGATCCTGCCCGAGCCGATTTGCCAGCGTCTCGACCCGCAGAACTTTTGCTGGATCCCATTGCAAAGCGAGCTGCGCTGGGAGCTGGGGATGATTTGGCGGGAGGGCGTGTATATGTCGCGCAGCGCTGAGGCCTGGCTGGCGTGCAGTAAAGCGTTCTGGCTGGAATAATTCCCTGGTGACAACGCATTTCACAGAGGAATGGGTAGCCCGGGTCAGGCGCTTGCGCCGCTGCCCGGGTTTCCCCCGGTCGCGCTAACGCTTACCGGGGCGACACATTGGCTGCAGTCTCGCCAGTAGCCCGAATAAGCGTCGCGCTATCCGGATTACAGGTTATTGATCTTCGATTAACAGCGCTTCCAGCAGGTCGAGATCGTGCAGCAGCTTCTGCAGCGTCTCGTTACTGATCTGCCGGGTGGCGCGCAGATGATACAGCTCTCCGCGTTCAGAGCGCAGCGCCGCCAGGCGGAAGCGGCGCTCCAGGCTCTCTTCGAGCATAGAGGTCTCCACGTCGTTACGACCATCGACGCGCCGGCGCAGGTTACCGATCACCCGCGAACTGACTTCGGTCAGCAGCTGGTTATCGATATTCTCTTTGGTATCCGCCGCCAGCCGCTCTTCCATCTTCTGGATCGCCACAATCGCCACGTCTGCCGTCGCTGCGCGCGCCAGTCGTTCCTCTTTCCGCTGCTGCACGTTGTCACTGGATTCAATGTGGCGCAGCAGGATCGGCAGCGCTATCACCCCGACGAACAGCGAGAACAGGATCACCCCGGCGGCGAGGAAAATCAGCTCATAGCGCGCCGGGAAAACATTCCCGTCCGGCAGCAGCAGCGGAATCGAGAGCACACCGGCGAGGGTAATCGCCCCGCGCACCCCGGCCACAGAGGAGATCAGCAGCTCGCGGGTGGTCCAGGAGCCAAACTCCATCGGTTTCTTCTTCAGGAAGCGCTGACTAAGCTTACGCATCGACCACAGCCAGCCAAAACGCACCAGCATCAGCGCGGCATAGATCAGGATGATGTCGGTAAACAGCATCCAGGTCTCGACGTTGGGGTCAGCTTCCGCCGCCACCAGCGAGCTGGAGAGGATATCCGGCAGCTGCAGGCCCAACAGCAGGAAGACCATGCCGTTGAAGACAAACTCCAGCATCGCCCAGGTGCTGTTGGCGCGCAGGCGCATGGCCAACGGCGCGGTACGCATCACGCCGGAACGGGTGATGGTCATCCCCGCCGCCACCGCCGCCAGGATGCCGGAGACACCGATATGTTCGGCAATCAGATAGGAGGCAAACGGCAGCAGGAACAGCAGGACAATCTGCGTGGCGGGTTCATCCCCACCCCAGCGGCTGAGGAAGCGCATCGAGCGGCCATACGACCAGCTCACCACAAACCCGGCCAGCACGCCGCCGATCGCCACCTTCAGAAACTCTACGGTCGCGCCGCCAACGGTGAAGACCATAGTGCCCATCGCCACCGCGACGGCAAACTTGAGCGAAACCAGACCAGAGGCGTCGTTCATTAACGCCTCCCCCTGCAGAATGCCCATGATTTTTTTCGGTATCCGCCCTTCCCCGACGATGCCGGAGAGCGCCACGGCATCGGTCGGCGAGAGTACGGCCGCCAGCGCGAACGCCGGGATCAGCGGAATGCCAGGCACAATCCAGTAGATCAGAAAGCCGATGCCGACCACCGTCACGACGACCAGCGCCAGCGCCAGACCAAGGATCTCCCGCCCGTGTTCAATAAACTCACGGGTCGGCGTTTTCCAGCCGTCGGCGAACAGCAGCGGCGGGATAAACAGGACCAGAAACAGTTCTGGATCAAATTCAACGTGCAAACCGAAGGTCGGCCATGCCAGAAGCGCGCCAATGGCGATTTGCATCAGTGGGAGTGGAACCTGAAAGGGCAGTACACGCGTCACTACCCCGGACAGTGAGACCACAAGGGTCATGATGAGGATGGTAAAGAATATTTCCATGTGTTCCCTGTTTGCTGCGTTTTCTTTTATACCTGTGAGGCGTCGTGCCTGTGAATCATACGCTACCCAGATTAACGCAAATGGAAACAGGATGTGGCTTAAAAATAAAACGGGCGGCCTGAGCCGCCCGTGAGGAGCACGAAGGGTTTAAATCGCCCAACCGCCGGCGTAAAACGCCACCAGCGCCACGGCGATAATTACCGTACCGAGGTTCAGCTTGCGCCACTCGCCGGAGACCAGACGGCCAATCACCAGGGTAGCGAAACCGATCATGATGCCGGTCACGATGTTACAGGTCAGCACGATAAACACCGCGGTGATCAGGCCAGCCATCGCGTCAACGAAGTCGTTGAAATCGATTTTTGCCACGTTGCTCAGCATCAGCAGGCCGACGTACATCAGCGCCGGCGCGGTCGCGTAGGCCGGTACCAGATAAGAGAGCGGGGAGAGGAACAGGATCAGCAGGAACAGGACACCGACCGTCACCGCGGTCAGACCGGTTTTACCGCCGGCCGCGGTACCCGCCGCCGATTCGATATACACCGCCGCTGGCGCCGCGCCAACTAAACCTGAGAAGACGCTGCTCAGGGAGTCGGTGGTCAACGCTTTACCGCCGTTGATGATCTGTCCATCTTTGTCCAGCAGGTTTGCCTGGCCGGCCACCGCGCGGATAGTACCGGTGGCGTCAAAGACCGCCGTCATCACCAGCGCCAGCACGCTGGGCAGCACGACCGGGTTCAGCGCGCCGATGATGTCGAGGCTGCCGATCAGCGAGTTGCCTTTATCATCGCTCAGGGATGGCATGGCGAAAATACCGGAGAAATGGACGTTCGGATCGAAAATCAGGCCCACAATCGACACGCCAATAATGGTCAGCAGAATGCCGCCCGGCACCTTCATTTTTTCCAGACCAATGATCACCGCGAGGCCAATCAGCGACATCACCACTGGGAAACTGGCAAATTTGCCCAGCGCCACCGGCAGACCGTCCAGCGGATTTTTGATCACCAGACCAACGCCGTTAGCGGCGATCAGCAGCAGGAACAGGCCAATCCCGATCCCGGTACCATGCGCCACGCCCTGCGGCAGGTTGCGCAAGATCCAGCTGCGGATGCCGGTCGCGGAAATCACCGTAAACAGGACACCCATCAGGAATACCGCGCCGAGGGCCACCGGAATACTGATCTGCTGCCCCAGCACCAGGCTGAAGGCGGTGAAGGCGGTCAACGAAATGGCGCAGCCGATAGCCATCGGCAGATTTGCCCATAACCCCATCACCAGCGAGCCAACGCCCGCCACCAGACAGGTCGAGACAAACACCGCGGCCGGCGGGAAGCCCGCTTTACCGAGCATGCCCGGCACCACGATGACGGAGTAAACCATCGCCAGAAAGGTAGTAAGACCTGCAACAATCTCCTGACGCACGGTGCTACCGCGCGCCGAAATTTTAAACCAGGCGTCTAATGAACCGCCGGTACGCGCTGAAGGCGTAGACATAGAAAACTTCCCCTGAAAATTTTTATTGTTCGTTGATATGCGTGGTGGACCCTCCACTGCCAGTTAAACGCGATCTCCTTGTACCGAATCGCAGCGCCAGGGGGGCTGCAAAAAAGCAAACGTTTAACTCCGCGCATACACTACGGTGTGTCAACCTTTTCTCCTCCCCCTGGATAGCAGAAAAAAGAGGGAGCAAAACAGAAAGGCAAACGATTATCCGGCCTTTAGATAACCCTTTTCAACCGATGTTTATCGTATTTCGCTAAATTTCGCTTATGACGAGCAGAAAATAACCAGACGATGCGCAAACGTTATCGTCTATGCGCAATCCGCTAACAAATTTTTAGTGAGTTGCTTTCATTTGTCGGCGTCATCGGATCCGCTGATACCTCAGGCGCCGGGTAAGGAAAAGGGGCCGCCGCGCTCGATGGCCCGCTGCCAGGCCGGACGCTGCTCCACCCGCTGTCGCCAGGCCTCGATATGGACAAGGTCATGCACGCCACCGCGCGCCAACAGCGCCATCACCGGGAAGCTCATCTGGATATCGGCCATACTCAGTCGCTCGCCGGCAAACCATGGCCGAGTGGCAAGATGGTCGTCAATAAACCGCGCATGGGTGGCCAGCTGGGGATCCAGCCACGCTTTCTGAATGCCCTTGCCCAGCAGGGCGCCCAGCGAGCGGACGCCAAAGGGCACAGGGGGTTTACCCAGGCTGGCGAACACCAGCTTCATTAACAGCAGCGGCATCAGCGAGCCTTCGGCATAGTGCAGCCAGAAGCGGTACTGCAGTTTGTCCTCTATCGCCTGCGGCTTCAGCAGCCCGCCGCTGTCCCAGGTCTCCTGCAAATACTCGAGAATGGCCCCGGACTCCGCCAGCACATAGCCGTTGTCTTCCAGCACCGGCGATTTCCCCAACGGATGGACTTTCTTCAGCGCCGCCGGCGCCAGCATCGACTTTTCCCGCTGATAGCGGACTATCTGATAAGGCAGCTGCAGCTCTTCCAGTGCCCACAGTACGCGTTGCGATCGTGATTGATTAAGATGGTGTACCGTCAGCATGGGCCTCTCCCGTGGTTTGTTCAAATTAACTATAGGAACAGGCGCTCATTGCCGGGAAAATTTCGGCAAAATAGTAAGGAAAAAATGGCAGCAGCTGCCATAGTTAAAGTGTCGACGCAAACCGGAACCTCCATCAACAGATTGCGCAATACTGAGGGACGTCGATGTCGGGGGAAACCCTCTCGTGAACCAGCGAGATAATGCGAAAGACAAAGACCGGAAAACAACTAAAGCGCCCAGTTGTGGCGCTTTAGTTTTATTATTCCTCTTCCAGCAGCCGGGCGCCGGTCCCCTCTTCCCCCAGCTTATCGCCCGGGTTGCGCAGCGGGCAGTCGCGCCGTGATAAACAGCCGCAGCCGATACAGCCGTCGAGCTGGTCGCGCAACGCCGTCAGGGTATGAATACGCCGGTCCAGCTCCTCACGCCACTGCGATGACAGCATCTTCCACTCTTTTGCGCTGAGGTTGTGCCCTTCCGGCAGTACGCCAAACGCGTCGCCGATGGTCGCCAGCGGGATGCCGATGCGTTGCGCAATTTTGATAATCGCCACCGCGCGCAGGACATCGCGCCGGTAGCGCCGCTGGTTGCCGGCATTCCGCTGGCTATGGATCAGGCCTTTACTCTCATAAAAATGGAGAGCCGAGACCGCCACGCCGGTTCGTTTTGCCACTTCCCCGGGCGTCAGCAGCATTTTGATGCGGGGTGATTTCTTTTCCATAAAGCGCTTTACCTCAAGTTAACTTGAGGAATTATACTCGCCCGCAGACAAAACGACGAATCGAGAATTGAGAGAGGCCGCTTTATGTCCCATCAGGATATTATTCAAACACTGATTGAATGGATTGATGAACATATCGATCAACCACTTAACATTGATATAGTCGCCAGAAAGTCAGGATACTCGAAATGGTATCTGCAGCGGATGTTCCGTACCGTAATGCATCAGACGCTGGGTGATTATATTCGTCAGCGCCGCCTGCTGCTGGCGGCGGAAGCGTTGCGAACCACTCAGCGACCTATCTTTGATATCGCGATGGATCTGGGCTACGTCTCGCAGCAAACCTTCTCCCGGGTGTTCCGTCGCGAGTTCGACCGCACTCCCAGCGACTACCGCCATCAGATCTCCGCGTGACGCGGCGGCTGAGGCCTGCTTATGGGCGTGGGAGCATTCGCTAACCACTGCATAAACTCCCGCGCCGGCATGGCTTTCGCAAACAGCCAGCCCTGACAAAATTGCACGCCGCGCTTGTAGAGCCAGCTTACCTGCTCCGGGGTCTCCACCCCTTCCGCGATAGTTTTTAAACGCAGCCCGCGCGCCATCTCGATGATGTGCTCAGCGATCAGATGGCTGGTGTTGTTGGTGGTCAGCGTATCAACGAAGGTTTTATCGATTTTGAGGATATCGACATTCAGCGCGTGCAGATTATGCAGATTCGAGTAGCCGGTACCAAAATCATCGATCGCAATCTCATAGCCTGCTTCGCGGAACGCCTGGATCACCGGCGTCGTTTTCGCCACGTCGATAAACCCGCGCTCGGTCACTTCGATTTTGATCTGTCCGATGCAGACCGCATAGCTGTGCGCTTTCTCACTGATCTGGGAAATCAGCCGCGCCGAGTGGAAATCGGACGCAGAGAGATTGATCGCCACATACAGCTGCGGATGGCTGGCAAGAAACTCACCCATTTCATAAAACAACTCGTCCACCACGTAGTCCGTGATCTGGGCAATCATGCCTTCATTTTCCGCCAGCGGGATAAACTCCGCCGGGTTCATCACCGGGCCATCAAACCCCGGCCATCGCAGTAGCGCCTCCGCCCCGACGCAGCGGTTATTTTTAATATCGATAATCGGCTGGTAGTGCAGCCGCAGCTGGCGGCAGCTCAGAGCCCGCTGTAGCATATTGCGCGGCGAGTGATACTGGCGGCGGGTTCGTGTCCACACCAGCACCAGTAAAATACTGCAAATGATCCCCAGCGGCAGCGTCAGGCTCGCCTGGTCACAGAAGTTGTGATAGTAGCTGGCCCGGGAGGTGGACATGATGACCGCGATCGGCCGGATAGCGGAGCGAGCTATCGTATACACCCGACCATTCTGATTAAAAAAAGCATCGCCTTCGCGAATTAACGCCTGGAGTTCGGCGGGCTCAACATTATTACTCAGCGAGAAAAAGAGGTTGGTTTTAGTATCGAAAACGCCATAGGCTAAATCGCGGTCGCTGGCAATTACCGAGCTGAACGAGTAGGGGTTGACCACCACCACATAGGGCCCCTTCTGCATATAATTCATGGCAAAGCCCGGGTAAAACGGCGTATCCCGATAGTAGTAAATCGCCACATCCGGCTTTTTGGTGTAATTCGCCGCGGGCATCCGCCAGCCGGTCTCGGGATGAGCGGACGTTGAACAGATAAAGCGCTGACCGTTGGCGTAGATCAGATCTTCTACATACAGCAGACCGCGAACAATATGCAGTAAATAACGCTGGTGCTCCGCTGAGCATAGCTCACCACGATACTGGCTGGCTTTGAACCGCGCCTGATCCGCTTCCCGGATGACCATTTCTGTTTTTTGCAGCGCCAGCTGCGAAAATGAGTGCAATTGATCAATGGTTTCGGCTTTGGCCCGCAGCTGGGCAAACCACAATGCCAACATCACCGGCAATAAAATAACCAGCCCCATTCCGACAAGTCTGAGCGCCTTATGCGGCGCACTGTCAGCCATTTACGCTTTCATCCATGCGATATGCCTTAATTAAGGTAGCCCGAACACGTTAGCAATCGCGACTGCGATAGACATCAGCAGATATCTGTCAGCCCTTCAGGGCGTCAGCTTTTCAGCTGGTGGTGTTGAATAATACTTATTTATCAGGTATTCGAAAGATATTCTCGTCAGATTAAGAATAGACGCGCATCTGACTCGGTTTCTCCGTGTAATAAACAGGAACTGGTAATAAAACCCGCAGAATAATAATCATTAGCAAGAGAATGAAAATAAGATAATCGGGTTTTGCTTACCTATATCCACACAAAATCAAAGCTTATTAAGCGCAGCGAAAGCTCATTTTTTGGCTGGCGAATAAAGCACCAAGTGTGATATAGTTCACACAAGTTGATGAAACAGAAATGACGTTTCATCACTCTCTAGTTTGCCAGTCGAGACCAGAGCGCTATGCCATCGTCAGTCGCGCCAGGTCATCCATGGCTCCCCGACTTTCTTTGAGGATAGGTTAATGGCTTCCATTACTACCAGTGTCGTTTTGTTGCGCTGGCCCCTGGTGAGCGCGGTACTGATGTTTCTCGCCAGCTCGTTGAATATCCAGTTACGGAAAAGCGATTATGCCGGTCTGGCAGTGATCTGCAGCTGCCTCGGCCTTGCCGCCGCCTGCTGGTTCGCCACCGGTTTGCTGGGCATCACCCTGATCGATATCGCAAAAATCTGGGGTAATATCAAAGATGTGATGATTGAGGTCATGAGTCAGACGCCGCCAGAATGGCCAATGATGATGACCTGAGGTTAAAAAGCTTCCCACCGGGAAGCTTTTTCGTTTTCTACGGTCCTTACTTCCCCAGTTTCGCCATCATCTCCGGGCGCATAAATTTATGGATCACCACCATAAAGAGCAGCGATGGCACCAGCAAAATCAGCGCCGTAATCGACGAGACCTGATAGTTACCCGACATGCTGGCGTTATAGAGCAGTAGCGGCAGCGTGGTGATATCCGGCGCGCCGACAAAGAAGGTGCCGGTAAACTCATCCAGCGACTCCAGAAAAACGAAGATGCTGGCGGCAACGATCCCCGGCGCCGCCTGCGGCAGCACAATGTGCCAGAAGGTATACACCGGTCCGGCGCCAAGGTTACGCGACGCCCGCGCCAGCAGCGGGTCGATGGATGAGAAGGCTGCCACACAGATCCACACCGAATACATCAGGCCGTGGACGCTATGCACCAGCACCACCCCCGCGATACTGCCGTTCAATCCCCACTGATAAAACAATCGGGCAACATTCATGTATACCGTCAAGTTGGGAAAGGCCTGCGGGATGAGAAACAGCAGCATAAACAGCACCCGCAGCGGCATTTTCCGCCGGGAAAGCGCATAGCCGGCGGGGACGGAAATCAGCAAACAGACCCCCACCGATAACAGGGCGATCAACACGCTGGTTAACAGCGAACCGGACACATCGCTGTATGGATTGAAAACCTGATACCAGTACTTCAACCCCCACTGACTGGGCAGCGAATGGGGAAAATACCAGCTTTCCGCTACGGTCCAGATCAACAGGTTCAGCAACGGGCCAAACATCGCCAGCAGCATAAACAGCAGCAGCAGGGTCTGCAGCGCCAGGCTGGCGCGCACTTTACGGCGCCCTTTTATCCACCATGACGGGGATGAGGCGAGAGTCAGCGCTTTCATGATTCCCCTCCTTTTTGCTGCAGGCTGTGGCGCAGGTAAAACCACGACAGCGCGCCGCAGATCGCCAGCGACACCACACCCAGCGCATTCGCCACCGCGTAATCGCCATAGGAATTCACGCGAAACGCCATATCCACCGTCAGCATCGTCGGCGTTCCGACGCCGATCATCAACGGTACCGACAGCACCGACATCATGGTCACCGTCGACAGCACCAGCGCCACGCCGATGGTCGGCAGGACCTGCGGCAGCATGATATCGAACAGGATCCGCGGCCGGGAGGCGCCAAGGTTACGCGCAGCAAGGATCTGCGACGACTCCAGCGCCGCCATCGCCCCGCAGATCAGCAGCGTGGCAAAGGCCAGTTGCTTCCAGACAAAGGTGATCACTATCCCTTTCCATCCCAGCCAGGAGAGCGTCTCCAGCGGTGTGACCAGGTCGGCCGCCACCAGCGCATTGTTCATCAGGCCATTTTTGGCGAGAAAAGTGCGCATCATCTGGGCGACGACAATAAACGGAATAAACAGCGGTAAGCGATACAAAAAACCCAGCAGACGAACAACGGGTCGGCACGGTGACAGCGCAATCACTGCCGACAGAGTAATGGCGATCAGCGCTAACAGCGCCACTGAGACCAGTACGATAATCAGCGAAAAGAGCACATCACTAGCGTAAAGCGCATAGACCTTGCGGAAGTGATCGAGCGTGAACGGCTGTCCCGGCGCGGTAAACGCCGAGACCAGCGAAAACCCCAGCGGATACAAAAACAGGATCGCGATCATCAGCGCCGCCGGAGCAACCAGCAGCAGATATTTTAATGAACTGGACATAATGCACCTGGCGTCAGCACAAGAAAGCGCCCGGGCCGACAACCCGGGCGGGAGAAGGCGTTAGTTGGCCACCTGGCTTTCGTAACCCTCTTTGATGTCGTCAAAATAGGGAGCGATCGGGAAGCTTTTGCCATACTTTGCCAGCGCTTCCGGCGAGATTTCGGCAAACAGCTTTTGCCAGGTCGCCGTATCCAGCTTCGGCTTCACCTGGCCGGCGTCGATGCCCGGATACCAGTTAAACTGCTTAACGATCCCCTGCGCCTGCACTTCCGGGCTGGTGGCCAGCGCGATAAAGTCGCGCGCCAGCTGCGGATTCGCCGCCTTCGCCGGGATGACGTAATACATCGGCTGACCCGGCATACCCGGCGCCAGTAAAGCAAGCTTGATCGAGGGCGGCAGCTTGCCCTGATCTTTCCAGCTATAGAACATATCGACCCACACCGGGCCCATGGCGATTTCCCCCCGGCTCAGCATGTCGAGCGTCCCGGCGTTGCCCGGGGTGAAAGTCACGTTTTTATTGAACGCCTTCAGCTTCTCATAGGCCTGCTGCCAGCCTTTTTCGACGCTTTTATCATAGGGCCCGGCGGAGAGACGCTGGGCGTCGGTCCCGTAGGCGTAGATCCAGCCCACCACAAAGCTGACGCCGGACATGCCGTTCTTGATGCCGTTATAGCCAAAAGCCTGCGGATGTTTCTGCGTCCAGGCCACCAGCTCGTCATACGACGCCGGTGGGGTACTGAGCAGATCGCTGTTCCAGGCGATAGCGGTCTGGCTTAAGAACATCGGCATGACGTATCCGTCGACGTTAACGCCCAGCGCCTGAGTGGCGCTCGGCGAACTCACCATGCCGCCGGTCTGAATATCCTGACGGTATTTTTGCAGTAATCCCTTTTCCACCTGCTCACCGCCCGCCTTCTGGTGCACTACCGCGACGTCGATATCCCACTGCTGCGCGCCGCTCTCCTGCTGGGCCGTTAGCTTCTCGCTAATTTTATTCGACCCGGCGTCGCCGGGGCCGGTACCGATCACCCGCACCTTGACGCCGGGATGAGCGGCTTCAAATTTTGGCCCCAGCCAGGTTTTTACATAATCCACCATATTCTGATCGCCCGCGGTGGCGACATTCAGAATGGTGTCGGCCTGTGCGCCAAGGCTCAGGAAGAGGGTCGTTACGATCGCTGCTTTCGTCTTAGTCAACATGGATTGTCCCCAGAATGAACACGCTGATATCACTGTGATAGTGGTAAAGGAAAAATATGCAGGGCCGGCGTTGGCACATGGAGCCGAACGCGGCTTTTTGTCGGCCAGCACTGCGCGGCATCGGCCAGTAGCAGGCGGTCATGACAGCGCACGCTATGGCGATACAGATTGCCCAGAAACGCGCTTTGCTCCACCACGCCCTCCAGAGCAAGTCCCTCCTGCGGCGCAGGCTGCGTTAATTCAGCGAGCGCGGCATCAGCGCTGCGAAAATAAATAACTTTTTCCCCCTGCTGAGCGGCGGATAAACCGGATATTGCGGCAGCGGATAATTCACCGGAGGTTATTTTATTATCGGCGCCCATAAAATCAGCGACGAAGGGCGTCGCAGGATGTTGATATATTTGTTCCGGGGTGCCAGTTTGTTCAATACGCCCCTGATTTAATACCGCAATGCGGTCCGCCATCACTAAGGCTTCCTGCTGATCGTGGGTGACAATTAATGACGTGAAACCCAGTCTCTTTTGCAGAGATTTAATTTCATGGCGCACATTCAGGCGCACTTTGGCATCCAGATTAGATAACGGCTCATCCAGCACCAGCACCTGGGGCTCTATGGCCAGGGCTCTTGCCAGCGCCACCCGCTGCCGCTGACCGCCCGACAGTTCGGTCACTTTCACCTCGCCAAGTCCCTCAAGATTCACTATTCGCAGCAGCTCCGCCACCCGCCGCGCGATATCCGCCCCGCGCCATTTGCGCAGCTTCAGGCCATAGCCGATATTGCGCGCTACCGTCAGGTGCGGCCACAGGGCGTAGCTTTGAAACACCATGGTGATATTGCGCTGCTCCGGCGCAAGATGGGTGATCGTTCGACTGGCAATAGCCATCTCGCCGCTTTGCACCGGAATAAAGCCGCAGAGCGCGTTCAGCAGCGTGGTTTTTCCGCATCCCGACGGACCCAGCAGGGCAATCATTTCCCCTTGCTCGACCGCCAGATCGATATTATGTAAAACCACGTTATCGCCATAACTAATTTTAAGGCCGGTGATCTGTAAATAACTCATATTCGCTACCTGAAAGCGCTGCTGCGGCATTTTTTTAGCAAGGTGAACACGTGTTCATTTGGCTGTAAAAAAAATGCAACGTTAACTCGACATGATGTGAGCCTACTTTGTCGGGTATTTATGACAATTTAATTAAGCGGCAAAAAATTTTGGCGAGGGTCAATGAAAATAGATGTGCTTGGCTGCGGGAGCGCCTTTTCCTGCACGCAAAATACCTCCGCGCTGCAGGTGATCGACGCGGACAACAAACAGTGGTTAATCGACTGCGGCCCCACCGTTCCCCGCGCACTCTGGCAGCGCGGCGGTGGGGTCAATGATATTGACGCAATCTACTTCACCCACGTCCATCCGGATCACTGTACCGGTCTGACGGCGCTGCTGAATTACTGGAAAAGTGGCTCCCGTCAGAAGCCGCTGATTATCTACTGCCAGCCAGCGCAGCAGCCGGTGCTCATGCAGCTGACCGCGCTGGCGAACTGGCCTCAGGCGGATCCTGGTTTCACCATCGACTGGCAGGAATGCCGCGAAGCCTGGACGTGGCAGGACTGGCAGATCCGCACCGCCGCCACCCAGCATGAGCTGAGTAATCGCGCCATCCGCATCACCATTGCCGGGCAGACGCTGTTTTACAGCGGCGATGGCCGGCCAACCGCCGACTCGATAGCCCTGATGGCCGGCGCTGGGCTGGCGTTTCAGGAGTGTGCTTCAGTGGCGGCCCTTGACGACGATGCTTCTCATGGCGATTTCCCCTCCTGCCTGATGCTGTTCAGAACGCTGCAGCTCCCGGCGCTGGGGCTCTATCACTGCGAGGACGCCGCCCTGTCGGCGCTGAAGCAAGCCTGTCAGCCGTGGCAGGGATTATTCGTGTCGCAGGATGGGGACCACTTTACGCTGCCGCGACCCGCATTCGCCGACGAGGCGCATGCCCTATGAGCCCACGTAAACCCAGCGTCACCGCCCAGGATGTGGCCAGACTGGCCGGCGTCTCGCGGGCGGTGGTGTCACGCGCGCTGAGCAGCAACGGCAGCATCTCTCCCGACGCCCGGGCGCGGGTGCTGCGCGCCGCCGAAGAGCTGGGGTACCAGGTTAACTTTCTTGCCCAGGGGCTCAATCGCCAGCGCAGCCACTTAATCGGCGTGATCGTCTCGCGCATCAGCGATCCTTTTCGCAGCGCCCTGCTTGATGCCCTGCTCAACGAGATCCAGCGCCAGGGCTTTCAGGCGCTGGTGAGCGAGATCCACAGCGAGCAGGACCTGGCGCACACCCTGCGCCGTTTCACGCAGTTTCGCGTCTCAGGCGTTATCGTCACCTCCGGCCAGCCGCCGGAGGCGTTGGTGAATGAGTGCGTCCAGCAGCATATCCCGGTAGTGGGCATAAACCGCCAGCCGACGATACCCGGGGTGGATTATGTCTGCTCTGACAACGTCGCCGGCGCCGAACTGGCGGCCGACCAGCTGCTGCGCAGCGGCTGCCGGCGGTTTGGCTGGCTCAACCACTCACCTTCCACCTGGGCCGGGCGCATGCGTGGGGAAGCATTCAGCCGGGCACTGCAGGCGCGCGGAGTGGACGTCGAACGCAATCTGGCGATCCTCGCCTGCCCGGAAGAGGGCTATACAGGCGGGTTTCAGGCCGCTGCGCTCGCCGACGAGGCGCTGGAGGGGATCTTCTGCGCTAACGCCCAGATTGCCTGCGGCTTTCTCGATGGAATGCGCCAGCGCGGCAAACAGGCGCCTGAGGATTATCAGTTGATTGGTTTTGATAACACGCCGCCGACCGCGCAATATAGCTACCAGCTCACCACGCTACATCAGGATGTGGCGGCGATCTCCCGCCAGGCGCTCGCCCGGCTGCAGGAGCGCACCGTCGACCCTTTACAACCTTCACGCACCACCTGGGTGGAGGTGACATTAATTCACCGGCGCACGTCGCCCTTTATTATCTGAGAGCAAGACCATGACGGAAGCACAACGAGAGTCATTATGCGCCTTGATTCGCCAGGCAGGCGCCCACGCCCAGGCGCTGCGCGATGCGGGATTGCAGGTCGATAAAAAATCGCGCCAGGACTTTGTTTCGCAAGCAGATCTCGCGGTAGAACAGGAGATTAAAGGGTGGCTGAAGGCGCACTTTCCGCAGGAGGGTTTCCTCGGTGAAGAGAGCGGTTTCGAAGGCGATGAGCACACCGTCTGGGTGCTTGACCCCGTGGATGGCACCACCAACTTTATCCTTGGCATGGATTACTGGTGCATCTCACTGGCGAGAGTGTGCCAGGGCGAACTCTCGCTCGGCATCATCTACGCCCCCGATCGCAATGAGTTTTTCTTCGCCGGCCGCGGCGAAGGGGCGTTTCTCAACGGTCGTCGCCTGACGCTGCGTGAACCGGATCCCGACGCGGTGGTGATCGGCATGGGGCGCTCCAGCCGCGCCCCGGCCAGCGACTATGCCCGGGCCATCGACACGCTGCTCGACGCCGGCCTGGAGTATCGCCGTTTTGGCGCGGGCGCTCTGATGCTGGCGCATGTCGCTGCCGGTCAGATCCATGGCTATTTTGAAGCGCATATGAACAGCTGGGACGCGCTGGCGGGCATGCTGTTGATTGAGGAGGCGGGCGGAACGTGCAATGCATTTCTCGCCAATGAAGGGCTGCGGCAAGGCAACCTCGTCCTCGCCGGCTGCGCAAGCGTCCAGCCACGAATGGCCGCCCTGCTGGTCAAATAACATCGCGCCGCCGGTAGCCGACCGGCGGCTTTCTCGGGCTAACGCCAGGGTTCACCGCGCGGAATATTATTCGGGCAGCGCTTAATCGCGCAAAAGGACTGGAAAAAACAGGAGTCAGACTGCTTGCCGCCAGCCTGATACGGGCAAGATGGCCGTTCGCGTAATTTCTCCCACTGCGCCTCGTCGTACACCGTAATATTGTAGATTTTTAATGAATGATACTGGTCATTAATTAAAACTCTCGAGGAATAGAGCTTCATCGACTCGCCGGGCAGCAGTATCACATCGGCCTCGTACCACATAATAAATTTTAAGAAACGCAGGCTGGATATTGCCGAAAAGGCGATGCCGGATTGCGGGCAGATGAGAGTATTAAGAATAGTCCATTTCATATTCCTTCCTTATAAAAGATGCTACAAATTATTACCTTATATAGTGATAGCATCCATTATTATAAACTGCAAGCACACCTGACAATTATGTGACTTAAGACAATTCCTAACAACATAACCCATTATCGGCAACCTTAATTTTTCATCAAGAGATTAATGGTTAACCTCTATAAAAAAAGAAATAAATTAACCACAGAAAAGAAAATATAATAAAAAATAAGATAATATAAACATAATTGACAAAACGTCTTAGTCCTTGTGGATGAGCCCTCAGCCATAGGCATCAGGTAATGTCGCGCACAGCGTCGCCAGCGCCTCGGCAGGCATGGTCAGCAGAGTAATTAATGCCCGGGCAGCGGCTGACTGGCTTTTATGCGGCGGGTAAAGCACCGAGAAAGGCCGTGAACGTCCGGCGAACGCCGGAAGAACAGGAACCAGCTCCCCGCGCGCGATCGCCTCCTGCACAATAAACGCATAGCTCTGACAGATCCCCGCCCCCTGCAGGGCCAGCGAGACCACCCCGAGCACATCATCGGAGACATGCAGAGATGACGTCGGCAGCCAGCTGATATCCCGGCCATCCTCACGAAATACCCATTCGGCGACTTTTCCCGTTGCCGGCATAATAAATGTCAGGCATGAATGATGGCGCAAATCGGCTATTTTACTCAGCGGTCTCGCTGTCGAGCGTAAATAGGCCGGCGAGGCCACCAGACATAGCGCCGCATCTTCCAGCTTTTTTGCCACCAGGCCGCTGTCGGGTAAATGTCCCTGGCGCACCACCAGATCGAAGCCCTCAGCGATAATATCGACATTACGGTTGGTAATATTCAGCTCAATCTGTACGTCGGGGTGCAACTGACGGTACAACGCCAGCCGGGCGGGCAAACGATAGTGTCCCCAGGTGGTGGGGGCGCTCAATTTAACGCGCCCGGATAACGCCCCTTTTTGCCCCTGCGTCTCCCGTTCGGCATTATCCAGCACCTCAAACGCCTGGCGGACCTGACTCAGATAGGCGCTTCCGGCCTCGGTCAGGCTGATCCGACGGGTGGAGCGGCGCAGCAGCTGGCACCCCAGACGCGTTTCAAGACGGGTGACGGCCCGGCTTAACACCGACGGCGTCGACGACAGCGCCACCGCGCCTGCGGTAAACGACCCGCGCTCGGCCACCGCCAGAAAGACTTCTACATCCGCAAGATAATCAAACCGCCGGGCCATTTGGTTCTCCAGAGAACAAATGATTGTCATTCCAGGCATCTTATCTTCCCGAAGGGATTTAATAAAATCGTTTACCGAGGCTTAACCGGGCCATCTGCCCCTCTTTTTTACTGCTTTCTGGAGACCATGATGCATCGTTTTTCACTCTTCGTTCTCGGCCTGCTGTCCCTGGGGCAGACCGCACTGGCGGCCGGGCCTGACGCCCCTGCCCATCTGGCGCTATGGCGCAGTTATACCGGGGTCACCTGGCAGCAGCGCGTCGATGCGCATTCCGTCAATGCGCCCATCGCAGGATTGCACTTTGACGCCGCCGGTCGGGCATTTGTTAGCACCCCACGTCTGATTTCGACCCAGGCGCCCGCCACGCTCAGCCTGCTCGATACCAAGTCCCTGAGCGGCCCGGCACGACTCACCGCCTTTCCGTCCACCGCGGCCAACAGCATCAGCGCCGATCCCCGCACGCACCTGCGCAATGTGCTGGGCTTTTACGTCGATAACCGCAACGGCTGGCTATGGGCGTTAGATCAGGGCTTTGTCGCAGGGGAAAAGACGGCGCCGCCGGGGGCGCAAAAAATCATGATCTATGCGCTCAGCGACGGTCATCTGGTGCAGCGTATTCCGCTCGACAGCGTCGCCGACCGGGAAGGAAGCTTCCTCAACGATATTGTGGTCGATGAGGCGCGCCGGGTGGCGTATATCGCCGACAGCGGCCTGCGCAGCGCGCCGGACAATCAGACCGGACTGATCGTCGCGGATGCTAACCGTGGGACGGTCCGCCGGGTACTGAACCAGCACCCGGCGTTGATGCCGGTTGCCGGTCTGCAGGTGGTTTCACATGGGGAAACGGTCTGGCCGGGCAACCCCATTATGCTTGGTATCAATGGTATTGCGCTGTCACCGGACCAGGAAACCCTCTACTGGACGGTCACCACCGGTACCACGGCGCGGACCATCGCCACCGCCGCGCTGCGCGATCCCGCGATGAACGAACGCCAGCTCGCCGCGGCCATCCGTACCGCGGGTGAGGTCGGCGGGAATAGCGATGGGATCGTGGTCGATAAGCATGGCGCACTCTATATCACCGATGTGACCCATAACGGTATTGTCCGTTATCGCCCGCAGAGCGGGCGGTTCACCCTGCTGGCCGCTGACGATCGCGTGTACTGGCCCGATACGCCGACTATCGGCCCGGATGGCGCGGTAATGTTCACCGCCAGCCATTTGAACCAACACTTCGCTCAGGCGGTAAAGCCGGGAGAAGAGAAATATACCATCTGGAAAGTGGTGCAACCCTGATCCACACGGCAGGCAGGCCCGTTGGACCTGCCTGCGTTTTTACCAGGTTTTGCCAATATTAAACTGAAACTGTTCTGCTTTATCGCCATCATACTTTTTAAACGGCTCTGCCCAGGAGAAGACCAGTGGACCGAGGGGAGACATCCACTGCACGGCAATCCCCGCGGAGAGACGAATATGACCCGGATCGCCGTAATCAGGGATCCCTGCCGCCAGCGTCTGCGCGGTGTTCTGCCAGGATGTGCTCCAGACCGTCCCGGCATCAACAAACAGCGAGGTTCGCAAGCTATCGGCGTACTTATCATTCACAAAGGGGGTTGGAATGATAAATTCGCTGTTCAGCACCGCCATGGCATTCCCGCCGACCGCATCAGATGAGGCGTCCAGCGGGCAGGCGCTATAGCTGCTTTCGCTACCATTGCAGCGGTAATAGGCCGCTTTAGGCCCAATGGTGTTAGAAGAGAAGCCGCGCACTGACGACGAGCCGCCGGCGTAAAAGTTATCGTAGAACGGTACACTTTTGCCGTCTAACCCACCGGCATAGCCTGCACGCAAACGTTCCATCCAGACCCAGCGCTTATTCTCGCTCAGCGGCAGATACTGGGCGGTGTCAAATGAGAGCTTGTAGTAGCTATTATCCGAACCGGGGAGGGTCACTTTACCGCTAAGACTGCTCTTGTTTCCCGCACGCGGGAAGAAGCCGCGATCGAGATCGTTATATCCCCATCCAAGACTCACAAAATAGTCGTTGGCGCTATATTTCGCGCCGCTGTCGCCATCTTTCGTCACCACGCTGGGCTCGATTCCCCGGGAGCTGAGGTAGCGCCAGGTCGTCAGCTCCGGATCCATATTGGTCAGGCGATTATGAACATAATCCAGTCCCAGGTTCAGGGAGTTATTTTCGCTAATGGGAAACCCCAGCGTACTGCCTAAGCCATAGCTCTGCTGGTTATAGCTCCCGGCATCCGCATCGGAAGCATCATAGCTGTTATAAAAAATCTTTCCGCCCAGGCTGATGCCATCGACGGTAAACCACGGGTTCGTCGCCCCCAGTTCAAGATAAGACTGGTAGCTGTTGCGCGTCCCGTTGAAGCTAACGCTATTACCCGTTCCCAGCCAGTTATCCTGAGTCACGCCAAGCTGATAGCTCACGCCGCTGTCCGTACCAAATCCCAGGCCCACGTTAAATGAGCCGGTGTTGCGCTCCTTCACCTTGTAGACCACATCGACCTGATCTGCCGTCCCACTGACCGGAACGATCTGCTGTTCAACGTTCTCAAAAAAACCCGTTCGGTCAAGACGTACTTTCCCTTGTTCGACTTTTTCGTTGTTGAGCCACGCCCCTTCCATTTGGCGCATTTCACGACGCAGCACCGCGTCCCGGGAGGTGTCGTTACCGGAAAATCGGATCTGGCGTACCGAGTAGCGGCGGCCCGCGTTGACCTGAATATGCAGCGCCACGCGGTGATGCGCATCATCGATTTCCGGCGTGGTCGTCACCTGCGGCCAGGCATAACCATACTTACCGAAACGCTTTTTGATCTCATTTTCAACTGTGGTGACTTGCGCCCCGCTGTACCATGCCCCCGCCAGCGGCTGGGCAAGGGCCTCGATCTCTGGGCCATGCTGCGCCAGGTCGCCTGTCACCTGAGTTCGGTCGACCCGATAACGTTCGCCTTCATTGAGGGCGATAGTGATATACAGGGATTTTTTATCTGGCGTCATACTGACCAGCGTGGACTCGATAGCAAAGCGCGCATAGCCGCGATCGAGATAAAAACTGCGCAGCGTTTCCAGATCGGCTTCCAGCTTCTGCTTCTGGTATTTTTTATCGGCTACCACGTTCCACCACGGCACATTATCGCGTAGCTGAAGCTGGTCCAGGAGCGTCTCTTCCCGAAACGCCTGATTACCGATAATGTTTATTTGTGCGATTTTCGCCGAGATGCCTTCCTGAAAGACGAACGTTAAGTCAACGCGATTACGCGGTAACGGGGTCACCACCGCGTGAACCTGCGCACTGTATTTCCCCGCACTGTAATAGAAATCCTGTAACCCTTTTTCTATTTCGCTAAGCGAATTTCTGTCCAGTGCGCTACCTGCAGAAATACCGGACGCGGTGAGATTTTCCTTTAGCGCATCATCCTTCACTGACTTATTCCCGGAAAAACTGACGCTGGCAATAGTGGGCCGTTCCTTAACCTGCACCACCAGCGTTTTCCCATCGCGCAGGATCTGCACATTCTCGAAATTGCCGCTCGCATACAGCGCGCGCACAGCCTCGCTGACATCTTCTGGCGTCACCGCATCTCCCGCGTGCAATGGCATACTTAATAGCGCTGCCCCGACGGTCACGCGCTGTAGCCCTTCAAAACGGATATCATCAACTTGATATGATGTTGCGGCATATAACGTTAAAGGGGCGATCAATAATCCGCTGATGATATGAGTCTTTTTTAACATGAATGTGTCGTCTACGAGATAATGAGCAATAGCAGTATTCTGCTGGTGTTGAGCTTATTTGTTCAGGATGCATCTCTAAAATGTGCGACAGAAAATAACCTGAGCGAGGCGCAGAATTACATGCAATTATGGCGATAAAATGGAGAAAAAAAGGATGTTAAATCATCTTTAAAAATATATTTAATGATGGAACTTTTGCTGAACGCCGTGGTTCTAATGGCCAACACCAGAGCTATATTTAGATTTACCTGAACGTTTTTTATTAAAAAAGCCCCCTTTCTTGTTAATGGAAAGGGGGAAAATTCTCGTTAGGAATGATGCTCTCTGGGATCACCAGGAACAGGGAGAAAAATATCCTGAAACCCAGCAGATATAATGAAGAGAAATTGAATAAATTATGCAACTGATATCACAACATTCTACCCCGTATACACTGCCAAAGGCCGTTAACGAACATCTCCATATTTTCCTCAAAATAGCAGAATACAGTAGGGTCGCCTTATCAAGGCATCAAGGAAAGTCTATCGTTATCTACAATAGCCAAGCAGTGGCGCCTCGCCAGGGAAGGTGAGGCATAGGCTTCGCCATCCTGCCGCCTCCCATCATTAGCAACAGGGAACTGCGTATGACACGCTTACTCAAGACGATCTTACCCGTCATCCTCTGCACCCTCTTTGGGTTATCGTTCGCTTCACCCACGCAGGCTGCCGCCAGTCTGCCGATGGTTCTCCCCGCGCTAACATGCGATGCGCTGAGCGCGACCGACTTCAGCGCCGCCGTTGGCGCAAAGGTCACTATCAACCACACTGAAATGCAAACCTCCGCGCAGGGAAGCTGGTGCAAGGTGAGCGCCACTATCGCCCCCCAGATTGGCGTGCAGATTGCCCTGCCGACCCAACGCTGGAGTCAACGTTTCTTGCAGGTCGGCTGCGGCGGACTGTGCGGGAGTATTAACCTGAGTCTGTCGAATGCCAGCGGCTGCCTGCCGGCAATGAACGGCGAGTTTGTGGTGGCAGCAACCGATATGGGGCACCATGGCAGTATGATGGATGCTTCATGGGCCGAGGATCCGCAAAAGCGCATCGATTTTGCCTGGCGCGCCAACCACCTGACCGCCGTGCTGACCAAAGCGGTGATTCAGACGCTTTACCGCCAGCAACCAAAGTACGCGTACTTTATGGGCTGCTCAGACGGCGGTCGCGAAGCATTGATGGAAGCACAGCGCTTTCCGCAAGATTTTGACGGTATCAGCGCTGGCGCGCCTGCGGCCTTTTTCCAGTTTCAGAATTCCTTCTTCCACGGCTGGAATGTGGCCGCCAATCAGCGTCCGGACGGTACCGCTATCCTGCTGAAAGATCGCCTTCCTCTGATTCACCAGGCCGTGCTGGCTCACTGCCCGACGCTTTCCGGCGTGCAGGATGGTATCCTGCAAAATCCGTATGCCTGTCAGTTCTCTGAGTCATGGCTCCCCCGCTGTCCTGCCGATGCTCAGGACCGTTCTACCTGCCTGACGCAGGAAGAGATCGAGGTGGTGAAAAAACTCTACCGCGGCGCTTACGACAGCCACGGCGCCCAGTTTGTCGCTGGCGGTCTGCCGCTGGGCTCCGAGCTACGCTGGCCGGTGCCCGAGACCCCGACCGGCCACTCGATGTCGGAAATGATGGTACTGCCGGCTCTGCAATCCGTGCTCCTGCCGGGAGGAAAACAGAAGATCCAATCGATGCGGGATTTCCCACTGAACCAGCAGAATTTTGACGCCGTCGCTCAACTGGCACCGCTCTATAACGCGGCAAATACCAATCTTCATGCCTATCAACAGCGCGGCGGCAAGCTTATCCTGTGGCACGGTCTGGCCGATGACTCCGTCAGCCCAGCCTTTTCTATCGCCTATTACCGCGGCGTAGAAGCAGAGATGGGCCATGCCGCAACGGATACCTTCCTGCGGTTATTCCTGCTGCCTGGGGTAGCCCATTGCGGTAATGGCGAAGGTTACGACCAAATTGATCTCCTTACCCCGCTGATGCGCTGGACCGAGGAAGGCATCGCGCCGCAAGAGATCATGGCCGGAAAACGGGCGCCAGCCGCCACCAGCCTGCCGCCGATGACAGAAAAACCAGATGCCCAAACGCAGTTTCACGGCGTGCAGAAAGTCAGTCAGCCTTACGCTGACGCCGCCCCAGCCGTTATCGCGACTCGCCCGGCGTACCCCTTTCCGGCCATTGCCCGTTATAACGGGCACGGCGACGTGAATGACGGCGAAAATTATCATGCAGAGCAATCAACCGCGTTTGGTCATCTGCAGCTGGCAAAACCCGCCAGCGACTATATTGGCCCTGATAATCAAAAAAATTATCAGGTTCGCCACGGCGAACTCACTGTTCAATAAACCCCAAGGCTCCTCGCTGAGGAGCCATTCGTTATGGGATTAGCCGCAATCATGCGTAGCAAAACGCTCCAGCAATCGGTATTAAACGACCTGCTCCTGTGGATCGATAATAATCTGGATAAGAAACTGACCGTCGACGATCTGAGCGATATCTCTGGTTATTCCCCCTGGCATTTATTTCGACTCTTCCGCCATTATTTTGATCGTTCGCCCATGGAATATATCCGCCAGCAGCGCATGTCGCTGTGTTGCCGTTTATTGCTGACGACGCCTGGTTACCGAATCGTCGATATTTGTATGATGGTCGGTTATGACGATCTCAGTGCGTTTAATCGTACCTTCAAAAAATATCATGCGCTCACACCCACTCAGTATCGCTATCAGATCACGCGGCAAAAATAAGGAGGTCCCCCTCCTCCGCATCGCTGCGGTTGGGAATGGAAGGGGGACAGGGGATATTACAGAAGGGAAATAGCAGGATGCTATTATCGAACCCGGTCGGGATCAACGACCTTGCGCGACGGAAATCAGTATAAAAGGATATGTTGAGCTAATAATGTAGAGGGCGTGAAGATTTTGTCACGATTTATAACCGCCTCCTCCGCTCTCATCTGAAATAAAAAAACCGGGTCGCGCTGTACCCGGTTTACTCCTCATCAGGATCATCAGAAATGAGTATTAACGCTCATAAAGAAGGTCCGCCCCGACTCGTTATAGGTCTCCGCACCCGCGCCATACAGATAAGCCCCTGTCGTCGCGTTGCCGGTCGTTTGCGCATTCCCTGCCCGGTAGTGGCGAATATCAAACAGGTTATCTATCCCGCTGGTGAAGCTCAGATTTTTGTTCACATCCCAGGTCGCACTGAGGCCGACAATGCTGTATGGGCTGACTTCGTTTAGTTCGCTGCCGCTGACCGCCTCGCCCTTATAATTAAAGCGTTTTGGTTTCTGTCGACCATACCAGGTAAAGGTGCTCTGCAGGGAGAGATCTTCACGAACCTGCCAGCTCAAAGTCGAGTTCAGGGTAAACTGCGGGATCACTGACAGCCGGTCGCCTGTCGTCTTATTCTTGCTCTGCAGCATCCATGTCAGGTTATTGCTCCAGTTAACCGTCTCCCCCACCGGAAGATTCAGCGTTCCTTCCAGGCCTTCCACTAACGCCTTTGGTACGTTTTCCCACTGATAGATATTGGTGGTGCCGTTGCTGGCGGTGCCCACCGCCGCGTACCCTGACTCAATCTTGTTGTGATAGTCGTTACGGAACCAGGTGATTCCCGCCTGATAGCCATCATGCTTGTACTCAAGACCAATCTCTTTATTAACGCTGGTCTCCGCTTTCAGGTCGCTATTCCCCATCAGATAGCAGGCGGAACTACTGGCGTAACAGCCTTGACCGTTGCTGTAGAGAATATAGTTCGGGTTCAACTGGTAGAGGTTAGGTGCCTTGTAAGCGCGGGCAATGCCCAGCTTCAGCGTCCAGTCATCCGTCAACGCCTGGGAGAGGTTCAGTGAGGGGCTCCAGTTATTGCCGACGATGCTGTGGTGATCGAAGCGCAGGGCGGGTGTCAGCATGGTACTGTCCGTTAGCGCCATATTATCTTCGGTAAACAGCGAGAAGATCTCGGCGCTGGAGTACGGGCTACGACCGGTAGCCGACACACCGTCGATAGTCCCGTAAGAGAGCGCCTGGGTTGTCGATACGCCATCTTTCATCCGCTGCTGATTCCATTCGGTGCCCAGCGTCAGATTCTGATCGACCCCCAGCGTAAACGGAATATTCACTTCGCTATGTAGCAGGACATCGGCCAGATCGATATCTGAAAACTCGCTACTGGAGAAGATCCCTTCCGTACCGCCCGCCAGCCCTTCATTCATTCGCGAGTTACGGGTGTGTTCGTACTGGGCATAGCTGTTGCTGGTCACGCCATTATCCCAGCCGCCGGTCCATGTGACGCCGTAAGTTTGCCGGTAGAGACGGTTGGTCTCTTTCCCGTACATACTCTTCACCAGCGTACTGGTATTGGTGTTTTGCGTGTCGCCGGCATAGAGGTTGCCCTGGCGGCTGTAGCCGGCCTCAAACTCCAGGGCCTGCATCGGGGCGAACTCCCAGCGTAGCTTACTGTGAATATCTTTGTTCACCACCCCTTCACGTCCGGCGGGATAAGAACCGGCGTAGGAACCGGTACGCTCCGCTTCATGCCCGGCGTTAATGTCCTGAGCATCAGCCTGGGTTTTACTCAGATTACCCCAGAGATTGAAGCTGACACTGTCCGACAGTGGACCATTGAGGCTAAAGTTGGTACGTTTCGTCGCCCCTTCTTTACGGTGCTGCGGAGCATTCATATAGGTATTCCACGACCCGTGCCATTCTGGCGTGGTCGGTTTGGTCACGATGTTGACGACCCCGCCCATCGCGCCATTACCATAGCGCGCCGCCGCCGGGCCGCGGATCACATCGATATGATCGATCATCTCCGCTGGCACCCAACTGGTATCGCCGCGGGAGTCACGATCGCCGCGCCAGCCATACCGCACCGAGTTACGGCTGGTCACCGGTTTACCATCGACCAGCACCAGCGTATTCTCGGGCCCCATGCCACGGATATCAATTTGCCGGTTGTTGCCGCGCTGACCACTGGTGGAGTTGCCGGTCAGGTTTACCCCAGGTTGCGTACGAATTAACTCCGATACATCGCGGGCGGGGGGATGTTTGCGAATCTCCTCTGCGGTAATGGTCGACACGCCCGGTGCCTGCAGGTTCTGCCTGGCAGCGGTCACCACCATCGTTTCCTCCTGGTTTTCGGCCGTTGGGGTGCTCTTATCGCGCGTCGATTGTTCTGTCATATTCTCTGCCGCCTGCAGCGGCACGCTACAGGCGAGCAAAGGAATGACGATCCCCAGCGGGAAGTGAGACGTGTATTTCATAGAATATGCCCTGTTTTCTGTTGCTGTCGGGCATAACGCCTTCCCCAATTGAAAAAACAATGGGATAAAATACTCGCCTCTGCGCCTCGCCAGATTTTGGCGTAGGTCAGCCCCTTCCCGATAGTCATGGGAATAAGAAAACAGCATGAGGCATAATAAAATTAAGTGCCCTGTTTCATCATTAGAGAAAAAGCGCTGCGCGCTATTCTTTGATAGCGTAATCCAGACAGCGAATAATAAGAGTAATGTGCTGTGCTACGGTAATAAAAATGAGATTCATTATCAAGATGATAATAATCAATATCGGGGAAAAATAAAATAAACACAAATAATCAAACAGTTACAACAAAACAAATGGAGAAGAATAAAATAAAAATATCATCATCTTTTTCTATTTATCATTAAAAACACACATTTCCGCCATATTATCTCCATAGTTAAAGTAAAGATAAAAGCACATTAATAACAAGCGATAAAATGGGAGAAGACTATTTGTCGGCATCGTTATGTTTTTTACGTCCTTGTCGTGCCCGGCTAACGGCAGCCGTTCTGCTAAAATAACCACATCCCCCTGCGGAGTGTTCCTCCATGAACGCCAACTTGCTATCACGCCTGTTTATCGCCTGGCTCACCTGCCTCGCGGCGCTGTTATTCGCCCCTATCCTTCTTGCGGCGGAGGCGGAAAAAGCGCCGCCAATCGCAACCGAAGACAATACGCTGTCGATCCACATCGACGATATGCTGCAGCCATGGAAAGGCGATCTGCCCGGCATGACCGAGCGGCGCACCATTCGGGTATTAACCACCTACAGCAAGACCTTCTTTTTTATTGATAAAGGCACCCAGCGCGGAGCAACCCACGATATCTTTATGGCGCTGGAAAACGATCTGAATAAGCAGTTGGCGAAGGATAAAAAGCTCAAACAGCGCCACCTGAAGCTGCATATCGTTTTTGTGCCGGTCAGCCGGGATAATCTCTTTATCGCGCTTAATGAAGGTAAAGGCGATATTGCGGCTGCCAATCTGACCATCACGCCCTCGCGGGAAGCCCAGGTCGATTTCGCCCAGCCGCTCTACAGCAACGTGAAAGAATTACTGATCTCCGGGCCGGCATCGCCGAAGATCGACAGCCTGGAGCAGCTCTCCGGCCAAACCGTCTTTGTTCGCCGCTCCTCCAGCTATCACGAGAGTCTGCAGGCGCTGAATGCCCGATTTGCCAGTGAGTCGCGGCCGCCGGTTATCCTGGAGGCAGCGCCGGAAGCGCTGGAGGATGAAGATCTGCTGGAAATGCTCAACGCCGGGCTGATTCCGCTGATCGTCGTCGATCAACACAAAGCCGTTTTCTGGAAACAGGTGTTTCCGAAAATTCAGGTCCATGACAACGTGGTGCTGCGCGACGGCGGCAACATTGCCTGGGCGGTACGCAAAGACAGCCCGCAGCTGCTGGCGGTGCTAAACAACTTCGTCAAAAAGAATCGTCAGGGCACCACGCTGGGTAATACCCTCCTGCTGCGTTACCTGAAAAATGCCAAATATGTCAAAAATGCCGCCGCGAGTAAGGAACGGCGCAAGTTCCTCGCCATGGTGGAAGTCTTCCGCAAATATGGCGATCGCTACGATGTCGACTGGCTGCTGATGGCGGCCCAGGGGTACCAGGAATCGCGACTGAACCAGTCGGTGCGAAGCCACGTCGGCGCCGTCGGGGTAATGCAGGTGATGCCCAGCACCGGAAAAGAGCTGAAAGTGGGCGATATTAAACAGTTGGATCCCAACATCCATGCTGGCGTGAAATACATGCGCTGGATGATA
Organism: Klebsiella sp. PK18; assembly: GCF_057784655.1. Lineage (NCBI taxonomy): Bacteria > Pseudomonadati > Pseudomonadota > Gammaproteobacteria > Enterobacterales > Enterobacteriaceae > Klebsiella > Klebsiella sp. PK18. The sequence goes on from NZ_CM173493.1 coordinate 5,263,252, forward strand.
GATCGCTACTATGCTGATGAGCCCATGACCCGGCTCGATAAGGCGCTGTTTGCCTTTGCCTCCTATAACGCGGGTCCGGCGCGTATCGCCCGCCTGCGCACCATGACTAAACAGCGAGGATTTGACCCGAACGTCTGGTTCGGTAATGTCGAAAATCTGGCGGCAGAAAAAATTGGCGCCGAGACGGTCACCTACGTCAGTAATATCTATAAGTATTACATCGCCTATCGGCTGATCGTCGATGATATGGCCCGCAAACAGAAAGCGACGGCCGCGCCGCGACAGGAGCCAGCAGCAGAGCCAGTGAAACCGCAGCCCAGCGTGGCGACGCCGGAGACCGCTCAGGCGCCCTCTGCCTGAAACGCTCGTCGCCGCAGGTTAAAAACCGGTTCTGACACGGTGGCGCAGAAAAAATGCTGAAAGGATGATGCTGAAAGGATAAAGAAAAAGCCCCGGCGAAACCGGGGCTTTTTGTATTTTACGGCGCAGGCAACGCGTTTAAGGCAAGCCTTAAAACGGGATGTCGTCGTCGAAGTCCATCGGCGGTTCGTTAGAAGAAGGCGCTGCCGGGGCCTGCTGCTGCGGACGGGACTGTGCGCCGCCGCTGAACTGGTTGCCGCCCTGCGGCTGCTGAGGCTGACCCCAACCGCCCTGCTGCTGGCCGCCGCCTGCCGGCGCGCCGCCACCCTGACGGCCGCCCAGCATCTGCATGGTGCCGCCAACGTTAACCACGACTTCGGTGGTGTATTTCTCCTGACCGGATTGATCGGTCCACTTGCGGGTACGCAGCTGGCCTTCGATATATACCTGAGAGCCTTTGCGCAGATACTCGCCAGCGACTTCCGCCAGTTTGCCGAACAGCACAACGCGGTGCCACTCGGTCTGCTCTTTCATTTCGCCGGTCTGCTTGTCACGCCAGGATTCGGAAGTTGCCAGCGTGAAGTTGGCGACAGCGCCGCCACTTGGCATGTAGCGTACTTCCGGGTCCTGCCCCAGATTACCGACGAGAATCACCTTGTTTACGCCTCTGCTGGCCATGTTCGTGTCTCCTGAATACGTTTCTTAATAGTGTAAACGCGCGAGTGTACCATTTCCACGTAGCATTTTGATAGCTGCGAGGCTGATTCCAGAGATAGCACTCGTACAAGACATTGTTGCACACTCCCCCTGAATTTGCATTCCGATACTGTATATTCATTCAGGTTAAATTGTGTCATAATTAGCCGTTTCTGCCGTTTGTCCTTCAAGCAAACCAGGCAATCCGTGTATCTACCTACCGGGAAAGGTGAATGGATAAGATCGAAGTTCGGGGCGCCCGCACCCATAATCTCAAAAACATCAACCTCGTTATCCCGCGCGACAAACTCATTGTCGTCACCGGGCTTTCCGGGTCTGGCAAATCTTCACTCGCTTTCGACACCCTGTATGCCGAAGGCCAGCGTCGCTACGTCGAATCGCTCTCCGCCTATGCGCGACAGTTCCTGTCGCTGATGGAGAAGCCGGACGTCGACCATATCGAAGGGCTGTCGCCGGCGATTTCCATCGAACAGAAATCAACCTCTCACAACCCCCGTTCGACGGTGGGTACCATTACCGAAATTCACGACTACCTGCGTCTGCTGTACGCCCGCGTCGGTGAACCGCGCTGTCCGGATCACGACGTGCCGCTGGCGGCGCAAACCGTCAGCCAGATGGTCGATAACGTCCTCGCGCAGCCGGAAGGCCTGCGCCTGATGCTGCTGGCGCCCATTATTAAAGAGCGTAAAGGCGAGCACACCAAAACCCTGGAAAACCTCGCCAGCCAGGGCTACATCCGCGCGCGGATCGACGGCGAAGTCTGCGATCTTTCGGATCCGCCGAAGCTGGAGCTGCAGAAGAAGCACACCATCGAGGTGGTCATCGACCGCTTTAAGGTGCGCGACGATCTGGCGCAGCGCCTGGCCGAGTCGTTCGAAACCGCGCTGGAGCTCTCCGGCGGTACCGCCATTGTGGCCAATATGGATGATGAAAAAGCGGAAGAACTGCTGTTTTCCGCTAACTTCGCCTGCCCGATCTGCGGCTATAGCATGCGCGAGCTGGAGCCGCGCCTGTTCTCCTTCAACAACCCGGCGGGCGCCTGCCCGACCTGCGACGGCCTCGGCGTTCAGCAATATTTCGATCCCGACCGCGTGGTGCAGAATCCGGAGCTGTCGCTGGCGGGCGGCGCCATCCGCGGCTGGGATCGCCGCAACTTCTACTACTTCCAGATGCTGAAGTCGCTGGCGGAGCACTATAAATTCGACGTCGAAGCGCCGTGGGGCACCCTCAGCGCCAGCGTGCAGAAAGTGGTCCTGTACGGTTCCGGTAAAGAGAATATTGAATTCAAATACATGAACGATCGCGGCGACACCTCGGTACGTCGTCACCCGTTCGAAGGCGTGCTGCACAATATGGAGCGCCGTTACAAAGAGACGGAATCCAGCGCCGTGCGCGAAGAGCTGGCGAAATTCATCAGCAACCGCCCATGCGCCAGCTGTGACGGCACGCGGCTGCGTCGTGAAGCGCGCCACGTGTTTGTAGAGAACACCCCGCTGCCGACCATTTCCGATATGAGCATCGGCCACGCGATGGACTTCTTCAACAACCTGAAGCTCTCCGGCCAGCGGGCGCAAATCGCTGAGAAAGTGCTGAAAGAGATCGGCGATCGCCTGAAGTTCCTTGTCAACGTCGGTCTGAACTATCTGACGCTTTCCCGTTCGGCGGAAACGCTCTCCGGCGGCGAAGCCCAGCGTATCCGTCTGGCGAGCCAGATTGGCGCCGGGCTGGTTGGTGTGATGTACGTGCTGGATGAGCCTTCTATCGGCCTGCACCAGCGCGATAACGAACGCCTGCTGGGTACCCTGATCCATCTGCGTAATTTAGGCAACACGGTGATCGTCGTTGAGCATGACGAAGACGCGATTCGCGCCGCCGACCATGTGATCGATATCGGCCCTGGCGCTGGGGTCCACGGCGGCCAGGTGGTGGCCGAAGGGCCACTGGACGCCATTATGGCGGTACCAGAATCCCTCACCGGGCAGTTCATGAGCGGTAAGCGCAAAATCGAAGTGCCGAAACAGCGCGTACCCGCCAATCCGGAAAAAGTGCTGAAACTGACCGGCGCGCGCGGCAACAACCTGAAGGATGTGACGCTGACCCTGCCGGTCGGTCTGTTTACCTGCATTACCGGCGTTTCCGGCTCGGGTAAATCGACGCTGATTAACGACACCCTGTTCCCGATTGCTCAGCGCCAGCTTAACGGCGCGACCATCGCCGAACCGGCGCCGTATCGCGATATCCAGGGGCTGGAGCACTTCGATAAAGTGATCGATATCGACCAGAGCCCGATCGGCCGTACGCCGCGCTCCAATCCGGCGACCTATACCGGGGTGTTTACGCCGGTGCGCGAACTGTTCGCCGGGGTGCCGGAATCACGTTCACGCGGCTATACGCCAGGGCGCTTTAGTTTTAACGTTCGCGGCGGGCGCTGTGAAGCCTGCCAGGGTGATGGCGTCATTAAGGTTGAGATGCACTTCCTGCCGGATATCTATGTGCCGTGCGACCAGTGCAAAGGCAAACGCTATAACCGCGAAACGCTGGAGATTAAGTACAAGGGTAAGACCATCCACGAAGTGCTGGATATGACCATTGAAGAGGCGCGTGAATTCTTTGATGCCGTACCGGCGCTGGCGCGTAAGCTGCAAACCCTGATGGACGTCGGCCTGACCTATATCCGTCTCGGCCAGTCGGCGACGACGCTGTCAGGCGGCGAGGCGCAGCGCGTGAAGCTGGCGCGCGAACTCTCCAAACGCGGTACCGGCCAGACGCTGTATATCCTCGATGAGCCGACCACGGGTCTGCACTTCGCCGATATTCAGCAGTTGCTGGAAGTGCTGCATCAGCTGCGCGATCAGGGCAATACCATCGTGGTGATTGAGCATAACCTCGATGTGATTAAAACTGCCGACTGGATTGTCGATCTGGGTCCGGAAGGCGGTAGCGGCGGCGGCGAAATACTGGTCTCCGGTACACCTGAGACCGTCGCCGAGTGCGAAGCCTCGCACACCGCGCGCTTCCTGAAGCCGATGCTGAAATAATTAGCGGGATAGCTGCTGCCGGACCGACTCCGGCAGCATTTTCACCGCCTGCTGGTAAGATGCATCGACCAGGTAGTAGATTTGCGAATCCGGCAGCGAGCCATCCAGAAAGACGGTGCTCCAGTGCGCTTTATTGAGATGCTTGCTGGGCCGGACATCGCGATGCTGCTCTCGCAGCAGCTCCGCCAGTTCCGGGCTCGCTTTCAGCGCGACCGCCGGCCGCTGGTCCTCCACTTCCTTCACCATGGCAAACAGCACGTCCGAGACTTTGATCTGCGTGGCTTTCCAGTCGCTATGGACGCTCTGCTCCGCTCCCGGTTTCGCCATGCAGTACTGCAATAACTCCGAAATTGTCATCTTTTATTCCCCCATGAGCGTCGCAACGATGTGCCGCGAACCGCCGTGTATCCGATGCTCCCCCAGCCAGATGCCCTGCCAGGTTCCCAGCCTGACGCGCCCGTCCTCGACCGGCAGCATCAGCGACACGCCAAGCATCGATGATTTGATGTGCGAAGGCATATCGTCAGGACCTTCATAATCATGTTCGTACGGCGCATTGTCCGGCACGGCGTTGAGAAAATACTGCTCCATGTCATAGCGGACGGTGGGATCGCAGTTTTCGTTGAGCGTCAGGGAAGCGGAAGTATGCTGGAGCAGGAGGTGCAGCAGGCCAACCTTCACCCCGGACAGCCCGCGAATCTGACCGAGGACCTCATCGGTGACCAGATGAAAACCGCGGGATTTTGGCCCAAGCGTCAGGGTTTGCTGATACCACATCATCGACTCCTTTTGCGAATGAATCCTTCTAAGTGTGCAGCAATACGTGAAAAGGTAAAACCTTCCACCCCTGATTTTGCATAAAAAAACGGCAGCGCTACCGCTGCCGTTTATCGCGTTCAGGCGATCGTCAGTATTCGGAATTGACGATCACTTCTTCGCCCAGCGCCCCGGCCATCGGCAGCGGCTTATAGGAGGAGTTGGCGGCCCGCAGCACGCGGATCCCACGGGCGCCGGCCTCACGGGCAGCGGTGATGTCGTTATCCGAATCGCCGAAGAAAACCTTTATCTGCTTCGCCTGCAGCCACTGGGTCTTGGTGTTCTGGCCAGGCTTATCACCGGCGAAAATCACCGGATTCATATTGGCGGCCGGAATGAGAAAATCATCCTGCAGGGTTTTAGAAACGGTTTCTGTTTTGGTCTGGCTGCGGCCGGTGACGAACCAAATGCTGTCCCCACGCTTCACATGCATCGCAATCAGCTGGCGCGCCACCTCTTTCGGCATGCTGAATTCATCCCAGCCGTTGTTCATTTTTTCCCAGAACTGCGGGTTTTTCAGGTAATCCTCACTGCCGGGGGAGAAAGTTTTTTGCCCGCGCCAGAAGCCCGGACTGGAGAAGAGGACGGTGTCATCGATATCAAAGCCGACGGCCATCGGCGGCCGCCCCAGCAGGCTGTTCTCGATTTGCGCCACCGAAACCCAGTGGATCGGCGCCTGCTCGGCCAGCTGGGCCACATTGGTGCCCACCCACAGCGGCTGTGGCGTGGAGGCGCGCGCCACAACGGCGCTGTTCAGCGTGAACAAAAGAGAAGCCGCCGCAAAGGCGAGAGTAAGTTTGCGCATATTTATCCCTAAATCTATCAATCATTATTATTTTTAATAATGTGCATGCTTAGCAACGCCCCGACCTTACCCGCCGATCGCGTGGATGAAAAGCCTTTTTCGCGTAGATGTCATAGAAAAAGAGGATGATCACAATCAGAGAGGAGGTTGCCGCTGCCCGTTGACCGGCAGCGGCAACCCACTGGAGAGCGGCTTACATCACCGCAGCAAAGGCTTTCGCCACCTGCTGAACATTACGTGAGTTTAACCCTGCCACGCACATACGACCGCTGGCAATCAGGTAGACGCCAAACTCGTCGCGCAGACGATCGACCTGTGCTGCGCTGAAGCCGGTGTAGCTGAACATCCCGCGCTGCTTAAGCAGGTAATCCACCTTGCTGCCCGGAGCAACCTGCTGCAGCGCGTCGACCAGCGCCTGGCGCATGGTCAGAATGTGCGCGCGCATGGCGTCCACTTCCGCCTGCCAGGTGGCTTTCAGAGCTGCATCGTTCAGCACCGTCGCCACCACCTGCGCGCCAAAGCTTGGCGGGCTGGAGTAGTTGCGGCGCACGGTGGCCTTCAGCTGACCCAGCACGCGGCCTGCAGTTTCGCTGTCTTCACAGACCACTGACAGGCCGCCGACACGCTCCCCGTACAGGGAGAAAATCTTGGAGAACGAGTTGCTGACCAGCATCGGCATCCCGGCGCTGGCGATGGCGCGAATGGCGTAAGCATCCTCTTCCAGCCCCCCGCCAAAGCCCTGGTAGGCGATGTCGAGGAAGGGGATCAGCTGACGCGCTTGTAATACCTCAACCACGCGGTCCCACTGGGCTGGCGTCAGGTCGGCGCCGGTCGGGTTGTGGCAGCAAGGGTGCAGCAGCACAATATCGCGCGCCGGCAGCGTTTGCAGCGTCGCCAGCAGGTCCTCAAAGCGCACGCCGTTGGTGGCTTTGTCAAACCAGGGGTAAGTACTTACTTCGAAGCCAGCCCCTTCAAAAATGGCGATGTGGTTTTCCCAGGTCGGATCGCTGACCCAGACATGAGACTCCGGAAAGTAGCGTTTGAGGAAGTCGGCCCCGACCTTCAGCGCGCCCGAACCGCCGACCGTCTGAATGGAGGCAATGCGGTTTTGCTTAAGCGCGGTATGCTCTGCGCCGAACAGCAGCGGCGCAATCGCCTGACGGTAGCCGCTCAACCCTTCCATCGGCAGATACAGCGAGGCGCCATGCGGCCCGGCGTTCAGGCGTGCTTCCGCTTCCGCCACCGCCTGCAGCTGCGGGATAATGCCGTCATCGTTGTAGTACAGCCCGATACTCAGGTTGACTTTGTCGCTTCGCGGATCTTCTTTGAAGCGTTCCATCAGAGAAAGAATAGGGTCGCCGGCGTAGGCGTCAACTTTTTGAAACACGCGATGTATCTCCAGGTTTACATAGGGCAGGTTCTTACACAATAAACCGGATATGACGGCAGGTCGAGAGGATGTTGAGGGGAAAATGACCGCGAGGTGGCATAAACCACTTATTCGCTCGCGGCTGTGCCGATGGCGTACCGGATAACATCAGGGTTATCCGGTACGGCTGGTGCTTAGTCGAGGTATTTCATGGCGACGCGGGAGGTCAGTCGCGTAATAAGTTCGTAAGCACTCACTTTCGTTATCTCGGCGATGCGCTCTACCGGGAGCCCCTCTCCCCATAGCACTACCGCGTCGCCGGCTTTATCCTGGGCCTGCGGTCCGAGGTCAACGCAGATCATATCCATCGCTACCCGGCCGACAATCGGCACTTCCCGGCCATTGACCAGCACCGGCGTGCCCGACGGCGCGGCGCGCGGATAACCGTCGCCATAGCCCATCGCCACCACGCCGAGACGGGTATCGCGTTCGCTGATCCAGGTGCCGCCGTAGCCGACGGGCTCCCCTGCTTTATGCTCGCGCACCGCAATCAGGCTGGACGTCAGGGTCATCACCGGCTGGCAGCCAAAATCTTTCCCGGTGGAGCGATCGTCCAGCGGCGACACGCCATACAGGATAATCCCGGGGCGTACCCAGTCGTAATGCGATTGCGGCCACAGCAGAATGCCGCCCGAGGCGGCGATAGAGCGCAGCCCCGGTTTGCCTTCGGTAAAGGTGGTGAAGATATCCAGCTGGCGTTCGGTGGCGCCGCAGGTCGGCTCATCGGCGCGGGCGAAATGGCTCACCACGTTCACCGGCTGGCGGACGTTTTTACACTGGCTCAGACGCTGATAAAACGCCTCGGCTTCCTCCGGGCGCACCCCTAAGCGATGCATGCCGGTATCCAGCTTCATCCACACGGTTACCGGCTCGGGGAGATCGGCTTGCTCCAGCGCCGCCAGCTGTTCGGGGCTATGCACCGCCGTATGCAGGCGCTGGGCGGCGATCACCGCCAGGTCTTCCGCAGCAAAAAAGCCTTCCAGCAGGAGGATCGGCTGGGCGATGCCTCCTGCTCGCAGGCGCAGCGCCTCTTCCAGGCGGGCGACGCCAAAGGCGTCGGCGTCGGTCAGCGTTCGCGCGGTCTCAAGGAGGCCGTGTCCGTAGGCGTTCGCTTTCACCACCGCAACCAGTTTGCTGGCAGGCGCCAGGTCACGCAGACGTTGCAGGTTGTGTCGCAGAGCGCGGCGGTTGATAACTACAGTTGCCGCTTGCATTTGAATTCCTTAAAAAAAGACAGACAGAGGTTTACTCATCGTCATACTGAGGGCCGGCATAATTATCGAAACGCGACCACTGGCCGTTAAAGGTCAGTCGCACGGTGCCGATCGGGCCGTTACGTTGTTTACCAATGATAATTTCCGCGATGCCTTTAAGATCGCTGTTCTCGTGATAAACCTCATCACGGTAAATGAACATGATCAAGTCGGCATCCTGTTCAATGGATCCGGACTCACGCAGGTCGGAGTTGACCGGGCGTTTATCGGCGCGCTGTTCCAGCGAGCGGTTCAGCTGCGACAGCGCCACCACCGGCACCTGCAGCTCTTTCGCCAGCGCCTTCAGCGAGCGGGAGATTTCGGCGATCTCAAGGGTACGGTTGTCGGAGAGCGACGGCACGCGCATCAGCTGCAGGTAGTCGATCATGATAAGTCCGATGCCGCCGTGCTCACGGGCGATACGCCGCGCGCGGGAGCGCACTTCCGTCGGCGTCAAGCCGGAGGAGTCATCGATATAGATATTGCGTTTTTCCAGCAGGATGCCCATGGTGCCGGAGATCCGCGCCCAGTCTTCATCGTCCAGTTGACCGGTACGAATGCGGGTCTGATCGACGCGCGACAGCGAGGCCAGAGAACGCATCATGATCTGTTCCGAGGGCATCTCAAGACTGAAGATGAGTACCGGCTTATCCTGCAGCATTGCCGCGTTTTCCACGAGGTTCATCGCGAAGGTCGTTTTACCCATCGACGGACGGGCGGCGACGATAATCAGATCCGACGGCTGCAGGCCAGCGGTCTTTTTGTTGAGGTCGTCGTAGCCGGTATTCACCCCGGTGACACCGTCATGCGGCTGCTGGAACAGCTGTTCGATACGGGCGACGGTGGCATCAAGCACATCGGCGATGTTTTTCGGCCCTTCGTCTTTATTGGCCCGGCTTTCGGCGATTTTGAAAACCCGGGATTCGGCGAGATCGAGCAGATCTTCGCTGGTTCGCCCCTGCGGGTCGAAGCCGGCTTCGGCGATCTCGTTGGCCACCGAAATCATCTCGCGCACCACCGCGCGTTCGCGCACGATGTCAGCATAGGCGCTGATGTTCGCCGCGCTGGGCGTGTTTTTGGACAGTTCGGCCAGGTAGGCGAAGCCGCCGACGCTGTCCAGCTGCCCCTGACGCTCCAGCGACTCCGCAAGGGTGATCAGGTCAATCGGGCTACCTGACTCCTGCAGACGCGCCATCTCGGTAAAGATATGACGATGCGGACGAGTATAGAAATCTTCCGACACCACGCGTTCGGCGACGTCGTCCCAGCGCTCGTTATCCAGCATTAAACCGCCCAACACCGACTGCTCCGCTTCAATCGAGTGCGGCGGGACTTTCAGCCCGGCGAGCTGCGGATCGCGTTCGCGGGTTTCTGTCTGTGGTTTGTTGAAGGGTTTATTTCCTGCCATAGCCTAACATTTCACCGATACGGAAAAGAGCGTGACAGTATAGCGAGAAAGCCATTGCCGCTAAAGAACCCATTAAGCGTGGCAGGCCTGAGGCGGATAAGAAAATCCGTCGCTGCCGCCGCAGGCTGTTAAGCTTACTGGATAATCTCAGAACAACACAGGAGCGAACATGGCAACACGCATCGAATTTTCAAAACACGGCGGGCCGGAGGTGCTTCAGGCGGTTGAGTTCACGCCCCGCGATCCTGCGGAACATGAAATTCAGGTCGAAAACAAAGCCATCGGTATCAACTATATCGACACCTATGTTCGTAGCGGCCTCTATCCGCCACCATCGCTGCCGAGCGGTCTGGGCACCGAGGCAGCCGGCGTCGTCAGTAAAGTTGGCCATGGGGTAACGCACATTAAGGTAGGCGATCGGGTGGTGTACGCGCAGTCGGCGCTCGGCGCCTACAGCACGGTACACAATGTGCTGGCCGACAAAGCCGCGGTCCTGCCGGACGCCATCTCTTTCGAACAGGCCGCGGCATCGTTCCTGAAAGGATTGACGGTCTGGTATCTGCTGCGCAAAACCTATGAAATTAAGCCTAATGAAGTGTTCCTGTTTCACGCGGCCGCCGGCGGCGTGGGGCTGATTGCCTGTCAGTGGGCGAAAGCGCTGGGCGCGAAACTTATCGGCACCGTCGGCAGCGCGCAGAAAGCCCAGCGTGCCAAAGAGGCTGGCGCCTGGCAGGTGATTAACTATCGCGAAGAGCAAATCGTGGAGCGGCTCAAGGCACTTACCGACGGTAAGAAAGTGGCCGTGGTCTACGACTCGGTGGGAAAAGATACCTGGGAAGCCTCTCTGGACTGCCTGCAGCGACGCGGCCTGATGGTCAGCTTTGGCAACTCCTCCGGCCCGGTGACCGGCGTCAATCTGGGGATCCTGAATCAGAAAGGTTCTCTGTATGTCACCCGCCCATCGCTGCAGGGCTATATCACCAACCGGGAAGAGCTGGCGGAAGCCTGCAGTGAACTGTTTTCACTGATCGCCAGTGGGGTAATCAAAGTGGACGTACCCGAGAGTCAGACCTATCCGCTGACCGAGGCCCGTCGGGCGCATGAAGTTCTGGAAAGCCGGGTAACTCAGGGGTCGAGTTTGCTGCTGCCGTAAGCGGACAAAGGGACAAAAGTTTAGGGCTTCCACCTGGGAAGCCCTTACTTTTTTTTAGTTCGGCTGTATGTAGGGTACAGCGCGATGAATTCGTTAACGCGCTAATAGTGACAGATTTGCTCAGTAATGCCTACGCGGTTGTCTGCAAAATTGTTCAGGTTGTGACAGACCCCTCAATACCTTAGTAACGCCAACGGTTATTGTCGCGAAAAGCGTTTCCGTTCGGGGATTTCAGCGCCCGAATAATCCACACCACCACCACGGCCAGCAGCAGCCACGGCAGTAATTTGATCATCAAGGCAAACAACCCGCCGACGAACATCAGCGCGGTAGCGACCACGATAGCCGCGATAATCCCCAGCAGCGATACGCCGGTCACCAACAGCATGACAAAAAATCCAATGACAAATAGCAGTTCCAGCATGGTTCTCTCCCCAACGAATGAATACTTCACTCTGCAGGTATTACAAAAAGCATGCCAAACATAAGCATTTGACTTTAAAAGAAAACGCCCCGCGTCAGTGCGCGAGGCGTGGTCAATTTCACCAGGTTTTCGTCAGAAATTAACGTTTATCGGCCACCAGCTTCAGCGCATGCTCCAGCACCGCAATATCGGCGCCGGCTTTATGCGCGTTCTCGCTCAGGTAGCGACGCCACTGGCGAGCGCCGGGGATGCCCTGAAACAGCCCCAGCATATGGCGGGTAATATGGCCCAGATAGGTGCCATTGCTGAGCTCGCGCTCAATATACGGGTACATGGCTCGCACCACCGCCACCGGATCGGCATCCGCGCCGGCGATGCCGAAAATTTCGCGGTCGACCGAGGCCAGAATACCCGGGTTCTGATAGGCCTCACGCCCGACCATCACCCCATCCATATGCTCAAGCTGCAGTCTGGCTTCGTCCAGCGATTTGATCCCGCCGTTAATCGCCATCGTCAGGTGGGGAAAGTCGCGCTTCAGCTGCCAGACGCGGGGGTAATCCAGCGGCGGGATCTCGCGGTTCTCTTTTGGGCTCAGGCCGGAGAGCCAGGCTTTGCGGGCGTGAATAATAAACATCTCACACTCGCCCTTGCCGGAGACCGTCTCAATGAATTCGCATAGAAACTCATAGCTATCCTGATCGTCAATCCCGATACGGGTTTTCACCGTGACCGGAATCGACACCACATCGCGCATCGCCTTGATGCAGTCGGCCACCAGTGGCGCATTGCCCATCAGACAGGCGCCAAACATCCCGTTCTGCACGCGGTCGGAGGGGCAGCCGACGTTGAGATTGATCTCATCGTAGCCACGCGCTTCAGCCAGCTTCGCGCACTGCGCCAGGGCCTGCGGATCGCTGCCGCCGAGCTGCAGAGCAACCGGGTGCTCTTCTTCGCTATAGGCCAGATAGTCACCTTTGCCGTGAATAATCGCCCCCGTGGTCACCATTTCGGTATACAGCAGCGTATGCCGCGACAGCAGCCGCAGGAAGTAGCGGCAGTGTCGGTCAGTCCAGTCGAGCATCGGCGCGATGGAGAAGCGGTGAGCAGGGAAAACAGGTGACGTTGATTCAGGCATCATGGCGAATAAATAAGCATCCGGGTAAAAAGGGGCGCTACTATAGCACAAAGATAAACCACAGGCGCATAGTGCGCCGCGCTTCGCCCCTTCCCCGGGTCGATTACTTTTTCCGCGGCTTGCCGTCGTGTGGACCGAAGAATTGCGGCGGATGGTCAACCCAGCGATCCTGGCGCGTCGCGGCATAGCCTGGATTGAGCGGATAATAGATGCGGTTGTATTTCTTGTTGGCCTCGCCCACCACCAGCAGACGAACCTCCTGCTCGGTGTTATTGAGAAAAGTGTGGCAGATACCGGTACCCGCGGGAAAACCCACGCTGTCCCCTGGCTCCAGCTTCCAGAGATAGCCGTTTATCCACACTTCCGGATAGCCCTCCAGCACGTAGATGAACTCTTCCTCATCGCTCTCCGCGTGCGGGTACGAGGTGCGCCGCCCGGGCGGCAGTCGCTCGTGGTGGATCCCCAGCCGGTTGAGACGTAAACCGCGCCCCAGCGGCGCGCCAATCGAAAAACGCTCCGGGCTGTCGGGATAAGTGGCATCGTCGGGCCCTTCCAGTTCGCGCCAGTGGCGAATGCAATCAGGTCGTTTCATCGTTTTCTCCCGAAAATGAGACACTTCAGATATAGCATACCCAGGGTCATGCGTGTTGCGATTAAATCGGGCAGGACGGTTTTAGCGATCGACTAAGGCGTAGTCTGCACGAAAGTCAGCGGCCAGCACCCGGAACTGGCGCAGGTACCGACAATCTGAAGTATGACCCGTATCACCTGCCGGCTCTCGGTGTTTTCTGAGGAACGTGATAAAGTAACAGATTCAAATTCACACAACCCGAGGATGCTCATGGATAAGACCCCTTCGCAAGAGATGTTAGCGCATGCTGAAAAGCTATGCGCGCAGCGCGGCGTACGCCTGACCCCACAGCGTCTGGAGGTGTTGCGCCTGATGAGCCTGCAACAAGGGGCGATCAGCGCCTACGATCTGCTGGATCTCCTGCGTGACAAAGAGCCGCAGGCTAAACCGCCGACGGTTTACCGCGCGCTGGAGTTTTTACTCGAGCAGGGTTTTGTTCATAAGGTTGAATCGACCAACAGCTATGTGCTGTGCCATCTCTTTGACCAGCCGACCCATAGCTCAGCCATGTTTATCTGTGACCGCTGTGGCGTGGTGAAGGAAGAGGCGGCGGAAGGGGTGGAAGATATCATGCATACGTTAGCGGCCAGAATGGGCTTTGCCCTGCGCCACAACGTGATTGAAGCTCACGGCCTTTGTGCAGACTGCGTGGAAGTCGAAGCCTGCAGCACGCCGGGACACTGCCAGCACGACCATTCCATTCAGCTGAAAAAGAAAGCCCGCTGAGCGTCAGCCGCAGCGGGAAACAGGGTTAACGGCGCATCCTTACGCCATTCAGACAGGCACTAACACAAATGCTTTATTCTTTGAGCCACGGAACGCTACCAGCGGTAGTCGTTTTTATGCTCCCAGTCTGAGACTTCTTTCTCAGCCTGATCCTTCGCATAGCCGTACCGTTCCTGAATTTTACCGACCAGCTGATCGCGCTTACCTTCGATCACGGTCATATCATCATCGGTAAGTTTGCCCCACTGTTCCTTGGCTTTACCTTTCAACTGTTTCCAGTTACCGCCGATTTCGTCTTTATTCATGATAACGTCCTCATCATTCGGTGGGTTTACAGCCCGTTTTGTACCGGACATGGTATTAACTATAGATGAGAATGCTGGTACCGATTCGTTATTCGGAATTTTTAACCATCATACCGATGGGTAAGGCTGAGGCGATTTTCCCGGCTTGCGCTACGCTGAGCCGGGCTACTGAGTTGCCCCGGTAAGCGGCGCGCAACCGCGGGAATTCATAGATGGCCGTGATGAACGGCAATGACTAGCTAAACCAGGTGCCGTGTCGCCAGTGGCGACGCCAGATCAGCGCCAGAGACAGGCCGCGCAGGGCGAGGAACACCGCCAGCGCCAGCCACAGACCGTGGTTACCGAGCAGCGGGACCGAAAGCAGCGTTACAGCAAACCCCGCCGCGGCGACCGCCATGCTGTTCCGCATCTCCGCGCCGCGTGTGGCGCCGATAAACATGCCGTCCAGCAGATAGCACCAGACGCCCACCACCGGCAGGATGGCCTGCCAGATCAGATAGCGATCGGCCAGCTGCTGCAGAGAAGGCAGCGAGGTTAACAACGCGATGATGTACTCCCCCGCCAGGCTATAAATCAGGGCAAACGCCAGCGCCACCATGCCAGACTGCCGGCAGGCCGCCCGCCAGACTTCCAGCAGCTGGCTGCCGTCGCGCGCGCCGTAGGCCTGGCCGGAGTGGGCCTCCACGGCATAGGCAAAGCCATCCAGCGCATAGGCGGTAAAGGTCAGCATGGTCATCAGTACCGCATTGACCGCCACAATGTCGCTGCCCAGACGCGCGCCGTACACGGTCAGCGCGCCAAAGCACAGCTGTAGCAGCAGGGAACGCAGCATGATGTCCCGATTCAACGCCAGCAGACGGCGCAGATCCCCGCGCCAGGCGTTTTTCAGCATTGCCAGCGACACGCCGCGCAGCGTCAGCACCCGCTTCGCCATCATCAGGCCAATAATGAGAGTGGCGTACTCCGCGGTGACCGTGGCCAGCGCCGCCCCCTGGACGTTCATCCGCAGGCCCATCACCAGCCACAGGTCGAGCACAATATTGAGCAGATTACCGACCACCAGCAGAATCACCGGCGCCCGGGCGTACTGGACTCCCAGCAGCCAGCCGAGCAGCACCAGATTGGCCAGCGAGGCGGGGGCGCTGAGCCAGCGGATTTCGAGAAACCGTCTCGCCTGCTCAAGCACCGCCTCACTGCCGCCGACAATATGCAGAGCGAGGTTAATCAGCGGCAGGCGAAACAGGATGATGAGAACCCCGGCGCCCAGCGCCAGAGTCAGCGGCTGCACCAGCGCCCGCGCCAGTCGCAGCGGATCTTTGGCACCCCAGGCCTGAGCGGTGAGCCCGGTGGTGCTCATGCGCAAAAACAGCAGCAGCATGAAGAGGAAACTGGTAGCCGTCGCCCCAACCGCGACGCCGCCGAGGTATACCGGGCTGTCAAGGTGGCCGATCACCGCGGTATCCACCAGCCCCAGCAGCGGGACGGTGATATTGGAGAAAATCATCGGGATCGCAAGGCGCCACAGCGCTTTATCGGCAGCGTTGAGCAGCATGTTCGGAGACCTGATTGAGGACAAACGTCGCAGCGTCATGCATCAGATGACGCTGCGCAGGGGCAGGCGTTACATCCATTCTCCATTACGGATCACGCCAACGGCCAGACCCTCAATGGTAAAACTCTGCTGACGCAGATCGACAACGATAGGGGTAAATTCGCTGTTTTCCGGCAACAGTTCGACGACGTTACCCTGCTTTTTCAGGCGCTTCACCGTCACTTCGTCGTCAATGCGCGCTACCACCACCTGGCCGTTACGCACGTCCTGGGTTTTGTGGACCGCCAGTAGATCGCCATCAAGGATACCGATGTCTTTCATCGACATGCCGCTGACGCGCAGCAGGAAATCCGCGTTGGGTTTAAACATCGACGGGTCGACCTGATAGTGCCCCTCAATGTGCTGCTGCGCCAGCAGCGGCTCGCCGGCGGCGACGCGGCCGATCAGCGGCAGGCCATGTTCTTCTTCCGTCAGCAGGCGGATACCGCGAGAAGCACCGGAGACGATCTCGATCGCGCCTTTACGCGCCAGCGCTTTCAGGTGTTCTTCCGCCGCGTTTGGGGAACGGAACCCCAAGCGCTGAGCAATTTCCGCACGCGTCGGCGGCATGCCCGTCTGGCTGATATGATCCCGAATGAGATCAAACACCTCTTGCTGCCTGGTCGTTAACGCTTTCATTCCGCCCCCTGGGTGTATATACAGTTATGCTGTGAGTATATACAGCTACCGGTGATTTTGGAACCACATGGCACACAAAAATCGGCAGATTGTTTATATTTTGCGAGGCTTAGCGAAGAACGTTAATGATAATGGCTCCACAGCAGCGTTCCCCAGGTGATCAGTGCGATGATAATCGCCAGCAGGACCGCCGCCGATCCCATGTCTTTGGCGCGCCCTGAAAGCTCATGATATTCCGAGCCTATACGATCCACGACCGCCTCAATCGCGCTGTTGAGAATTTCGACTATCATCACTAGCAGGACCGACCCAATCAGCAATACGCGGGTGATGGCGTCGACGTCCAGCCAGCAGGCTATCGCGACGGCCACGATGGCGGCGATACCTTCCTGACGAAACGCGGCCTCGTTGATCCACGCTGCGCGAAATCCTTTCCAGGAGTAACCTGCCGCCTTAATGATTCGGGTTAACCCGGTGGTATTATTGGCCATCACAAAACCTTTTTACGTAAATGACGTCGATGAGTGTACGCGTTTGCCGCGTGGTAACGGAAATTTTGCCCACTTTCTGTTATTCTTGCCGCGCATTTGCATGATTAACCAGAGGCTTCACATCGTTTATGTCCGGCTGGCAACGAATTTACTATAAATTACTGAATTTACCATTACGGGTGCTGGTAAAAAGCAAGTCTATTCCGGCAGAGCCTGCCCAGGAATTAGGACTCGATACCTCGCGTCCGGTCATGTACGTCCTGCCCTATAATTCCAAGGCGGACCTGCTGACGCTGCGCGCCCAATGCCTGGCGCATGATTTACCCGATCCGCTTGAACCGCTGGAGATCGACGGCGCGCTGCTGCCGCGTTACGTATTCATCCACGGTGGGCCGCGCGTATTTACCTATTACACGCCAAAAGAAGAGTCCATCAAGCTGTTCCACGACTACCTCGATCTGCACCGCAACCATCCGGACCTCGATGTGCAAATGGTGCCGGTCTCGGTGATGTTCGGCCGCTCGCCGGGTCGTGAGAAAGGGGAAGTCAATCCGCCGCTGCGGATGCTGAACGGTATCCAGAAATTTTTCGCCGTCTCCTGGCTCGGCCGCGACAGTTTCGTGCGTTTCTCGCCTTCCGTGTCGCTGCGCCGCATGGCGGATGAGCACGGTACCGATAAGATCATCGCCCAGAAGCTGGCTCGCGTCGCCCGGATGCACTTTGCCCGCCAGCGCCTGGCCGCCGTCGGCCCGCGTCTGCCGGCTCGCCAGGATCTGTTTAATAAACTGCTGGCCTCGAAAGCGATTGCCCGCGCGGTGGAAGACGAAGCGCGCAGCAAGAAAATTTCGCATGAGAAGGCTCAGCAGAACGCTATCGCGCTGATGGAAGAGATTGCCGCGAACTTCTCGTATGAGATGATCCGCCTGACCGACCGCATTCTCGGCTTCACCTGGAACCGCCTGTACCAGGGGATCAACGTGCATAACGCCGAGCGCGTGCGCCAGCTGGCTCACGACGGCCATGAGATTGTCTATGTCCCCTGCCACCGCAGCCACATGGACTATCTGCTGCTCTCCTACGTCCTGTATCATCAGGGCCTGGTGCCACCGCATATCGCGGCGGGCATCAACCTCAACTTCTGGCCTGCCGGGCCGATCTTCCGCCGCCTGGGCGCGTTCTTCATCCGCCGCACCTTTAAGGGCAACAAGCTCTACTCCACGGTGTTCCGTGAATATCTTGGCGAGCTGTTCAGCCGCGGCTATTCCGTCGAGTATTTCGTCGAAGGCGGCCGCTCCCGTACCGGCCGTCTGCTCGATCCGAAGACCGGTACGCTGTCGATGACCATCCAGGCGATGCTGCGCGGCGGCACCCGGCCGATCACTCTGGTGCCTATCTACATCGGCTATGAACACGTGATGGAAGTAGGCACCTACGCTAAAGAGCTGCGCGGCGCCACCAAAGAGAAAGAGAGCCTGCCGCAGATGGTGCGTGGCTTGAGCAAGCTGCGCAACCTTGGCCAGGGCTATGTCAACTTCGGCGAACCACTGCCGCTGATGACCTACCTTAACCACCATGTGCCGGAGTGGCGGGAAGCCATCGACCCGATCGAAGCCATCCGCCCTTCCTGGCTGACGCCAACGGTGAACAACATCGCCGCTGACCTGATGGTGCGCATCAACAACGCCGGCGCGGCCAACGCCATGAACCTGTGCTGCACGGCGCTGCTGGCCTCGCGTCAGCGTTCACTGACCCGGGAGCAGCTCACCCAACAGCTGGAGTGCTACCTCGCGCTGCTGCGCAATGTGCCCTATTCGCCAGATGCGACGACACCTTCCGCTTCGGCCAGCGAGCTTATCGACCACGCGCTGCAGATGAACAAGTTCGAAGTGGAGAAGGACACCATCGGCGATATCATCATCCTGCCGCGCGAGCAGGCGGTGCTGATGACCTACTATCGCAACAACATCGCCCATATGCTGGTGATACCGTCGCTGTTAGCCGCCCTGGTGACTCAGCATCGTCAGCTCAGCCGCACCGAAGTGCTGCGCCATGTCGAAACGCTGTATCCGTTCCTCAAGGCCGAGCTGTTCCTGCGCTGGGAGAAAGCAGAGCTGGCCGGGGTGGTGGATGCATTGATTGCCGAGATGCTGCGTCAGGAGCTGATCGTCGTCGATGGCGAGGTGATGAGCCTCAATCCGTCGCACTCTCGCTCCCTGCAACTGCTGGCCGCGGGCGCGCGCGAGACGCTGCAGCGCTATGCCATCACCTTCTGGCTGCTGAGCGCCAACCCGTCAATCAACCGCAGTTCGCTGGAAAAAGAGAGTCGTACCGTGGCCCAGCGCCTGTCGGTGCTGCATGGCATTAACGCGCCGGAGTTCTTCGACAAAGCGGTGTTCAGCACCCTGGTGCTGACCCTGCGCGATGAAGGCTACATTAGCGACACCGGCGATGCCGAGCCGGAAGAGACCCTGAAGGTTTATCGGATGCTGGCGGACTTGATTACGTCGGATGTGCGGCTGACGATTGAAAGCGTCACGCAGGATGACGCGTAACGCGGTGTTTTCTGCCCTCGCTTCCCCCCGATACACCGGGGGGAAGCTGACAGGGGATTACAGGTAGCTCATCGCCAGGCCCAGGAATAGCACCAGCCCGACGTAGTTATTGTTCATAAACGCTTTGAAGCAGTTATCGCGCTCGCGATTGAAGATAAGCTTCTGCTGCCAGCCAAACAGACCTGCCGCGACAAACAACGACCAGTAGTATTCCCAGCCCAGCCCATTCAGCCAGCCCACCGCGCCCATCAGCGCCAGCACGGCCACCTGCAGGATACCGATAATCAGACGATCGTTTTCGCCGAACAGGATCGCCGTGGACTTGATGCCGATCTTCACGTCGTCATCGCGATCCACCATCGCATACTGGGTATCGTAGGCCACCGCCCACAGAATGTTGGCGAGGAACATCAGCCAGCAGCTCAGCGGCAGCGATTCGCTAACGGCCGAGAAGGCCATCGGGATCGACCAGCCAAAGGCGGCCCCCAGCACCACCTGCGGCAGATGAGTGTAGCGCTTCATAAACGGGTAGACCCATGCCAGGGCCAGCGCCGCGACCGACAGCAGAATGGTCATGGTGTTGAGGGTGAGCACCAGCAGGAAGGAGAGCAACACCAGAACGATAAACAGCGTTCGCGCCTCTTTCTCGGTAACGTCGCCGCTCGGTAGCGGACGACGGGCGGTACGCTTTACGTGACCATCAAATTTTCGATCGGCATAGTCATTCACCACGCAGCCGGCGGCGCGCATCAGCCAGACGCCGGCGACGAATACCGCCAGGATCCACAGCGGCGGGACGCCCGGCGAGGCCACCCACAGCGCCCACAGCGTCGGCCACAGCAGCAGCAAAGCGCCGATCGGTTTGTCAGTGCGCATCAGGCGATGAAACGCCAACAGCTTATTCTGCGACAGACTCCACTCCATTTTTTCTTCCTCTTAGTACAACGGCGACGCAGGCAAAAACAGCTCGGTCAGCAGCAGGGGTTTGCCGCTCAGCCGCAGGCGGGAACGACGCCCCCACAGCGCTGCATCGCGACCAATTTCAATAAAATCGCGGGTTAATGTCGACGACGTGAACAGGTATCGGCCCAGCGGGATCTGCCCGAGCTGCTGTAGCGCCAGCTCCGGACCACACAGTGTCGACTCCGGCACCACCGTGCGCCCGGCCAGCCAGGGTTCGCCATCGGCATTGAGTATAATCTCCCGCAGCCAGTAGCGCGGCTCGTCAGGTAGCAGCGCCGCTTCGTCAGTCAGCGCCTCACGCTCAATATACCCTTCGTTAATCAGGGTCACGGTGACCTGCTTTCCTTGTTGCTCAAAGCGCTGGGTCATTGAGTCCTCCAGCAGCAGCCAGTCACTCAGGGGCGGCGCCAGGGATGGCATAACGGCAAAATAGCGCAGCGCACGCAGTCGCGTAAGCGCAGGATGGGACATGCCTGATTCTCCGGTACATAACGTGAAAGCATTGTATCGCAGAATAGGCGGTTGGTGGCGGGCAAACGTCAATATACGATCATTCACGCAACAGCCATGCAACAGGCTGCCGCGCGTGCAAAAAAAGGTGCATCCCGAAGGATGCACCTAAAGGCTGTGCCTAAACATCAGCATTGTGGGGAGACGATTACCCCTTGCCTTTTACACTGCTGATAAAGGTGGAACGAGCGGATTTCGAGCCGAGGCGCTCAGCTTCGTTCATCAATTTCAGGGCTTTGTCGATGTCACCTTGTTTCACCGCCTGCTTAATACCGTTGTTGAAGTAGGTTTCGGTATCGCTGAGCATCGGTTCGCTTTTGGCTGCCGGTGCAGCAGCAGCAGCGGCGGCGGCTGGCGCGGCCACCGGCGCGGCGGTATTGCCTACGGTGACCGGACCCGGGCCGGCGGAGCCGAACAGCGGGCCCACCAGCACGCTGGAGGTGCTATTGGTTTTCACTTTCAGCTTCAGCACGCCATCGGTGGTATGTTTAGCGATCGGATCCGGGATATCCGGGGCCGCATTGCCGGCGCCTTTGGCATAGGCTTTCGCCGGATCCAGCAGGGTCGTGGTCTGCTGGAGGTCTTTTTCAGTGGTAAACACCAGCACATAGAGTTTTTGCTGGCCCAGCGCCGGGGTCAGGCGCATCACGCCGCCCAGGCGGTCAGCGGTCATGACGCCCGGCTGCTGATAGGTAAAGTAGTTGCTGGGGAAGAACGCCGCTGGCGTCATGTTCTGATCCAGAATCAGCACGTTCGGCGCAAAAATCTGCTTATGTTTGTTCAGTTCGCTGTCGAGCGTCAGGGTCAGCTCACCGATATTGGCCGGTACGCTCCAGGCGGCGACCGGTCCGACGATCCCCGGGACATCCAGGCGTTGACCGCCGGTGGTTAAATCAACGCTCTGCGTCTTTGATTGATCGGCAGGCGTCCAGATCAGCTGCTGCAGCGCGCTGGCTGGAATAGACGGCGCGGCGCTGGTGTTCTGCGGTACAAAGTTAACATCGGCAAGGCTCATCCCCGGCACGCATGCCAACATCCCTGCGGATAAACACAGAGCGACGAGAGTTTTCTTCATTTTCATTCTTCTCACCTTGGATAGCATCGGTTTAGCGGTAGCCAGGCAATAGCGCGCTAACCCTGAATTGTCAGGAGGGGCTGACGCCCCTCCCAGGTTACACCCGTCCTGCGGACGGTATTACCACCACACTTCCATCTGGGCACCGAAGGTAACTTCGCTGTCGTCACCGCGGCTGGAGGTGTACATGCCGCTTCCGCTGCTGTCTTTGGTCTGCAGACCGGAGGCGTTGCTGTAACCCCAGTTTTCATCCCACTTCGCGTAGGTTGCGAAAATACGGATAGCCGGACGAGACCAGACGCTGTTGCCTGCCTGCCACTGTTGAGCCAGAGTAATTTTGTACTGGTTGTTGTTTTCGCTGGTACGCTGGGATTTCACGTTGTCGTAACCGATTTCCAGCTGGGTGCTCATGATCGGCGTCCATTTGTACATCGGACGGACACCCACGGTGTACCAGGTCGAACCGTTTTTGCTGTCCAGGTCCACGTCCTGGTACATTGCCACGTACATCAGGCCCCAGTCATCGTTGAAGTCCATCGCGCCGTGATCCAGAACGCGGATCATGCTGCCGTTGTTATCGATGCTGGTTCCCTGAGAGTGGCCGCTGTTCCAGGAGGTCATTGCGTCGGTCGCGTACTGAACGACAAATTTGTTGAAGCCGCCCCAGATGGACTGAGTATGTTCACCGGTCCACATCCAGCCGTCTTTCGACGCGCCGTCTTCCAGGCGGTAGTCATCCTGCGGGTTCGCACGGCCGTAATCGACGCCTAACTCCAGCACGCCGCCCGGGTTGGTTTCCAGGCCCGCCAGACGGATGTCAAAGACGTCGTTGGCCGTTTTCGCTGCATATTTTTTGGTGTCATCGCTGGAGAAGGTATAAGAACCGCCGCTTTCTGAGTTACGGGTAGCGGCCAGAGAGAGCTTACCGAAGCCAAGGTCAACGTTTTCCAGACCTGCACCCGGGCCAGAGATATCCCAGTAGTAGAAGTCGATCATGTGAACGTCATGACGCTGATAGAAGCGTTTACCCGCCCACAGCGTGGAGCCCGGCAGCCAGTCGATCAGGTTTTTACCCTGGATGTTGGCTTCACGGAACGCCGGAGAGGTGCTTTCCCAGTCATCTTCCTGATTCACGGAATAGGCAACGTTAGTATCGAAATAAAAACTCTTATCCCCTTCTTTCCACAGTTCCTGGCCCAGCTTCAGTTCCGCATAGGTTTCACATTCGTTACCAAGACGGTATTTACTTTGAGCACCGGTCGCTTTGAAGCACTGTTGCTCGCCGCCGCTGCCGGTCCAGCCAATGCCGGAACGCGCGTAGCCATGGAAATCGACAGCCAGCGCCTGAGCAGACATTACGCCTGCTGCGACGGCGACCGCCAGAGGAAGTTTGCGCAGAGTAATCATCATTCTATCTCCTGAGATCATTGCTTTTCTTTGAACGCTTCGCCGGTGTGCCGCCTGCCGGGTTCGCGCCTTTTTTTAATGGGAAGCCTTACACGCCCGGCTCTTTATGCAGCCGACGACAAGCGGTGCCATCCTCACGGAATAAGTGGCAACGTTCTGGCGGCAAACCGATGGCGAATGTGGCTCCCTCTTCTACCAACACCACGTCGTTCTGGCGGTAAACCAGGTTCTGACGGATGGCGGGGATCTGGATATGAATTTGCGTTTCATGACCGAGCTGTTCGACGACCTGAACCTCGCCTTCGAGGGTCACATCGGCGATATCGCTGGGCAGTAAATGCTCCGGGCGGATACCTAAGGACATGTTGGCGCCCACCTGAACGTTGGCGCTGTCCACCGGCAGCCAGACTTGCTGACGGTTCGGCAGTTCTACCTGCACCTGATCGATAGCCGTCGCCGTGACTTTGACCGGCAGGAAGTTCATCTTCGGCGAACCGATAAAGCCAGCAACGAAGCGGTCAGCCGGATAGTGATAGAGCTCCAGCGGTTTCCCGACCTGCGCCACACGGCCGGCGTCCAGAACCACGATCTTGTCGGCGAGGGTCATCGCTTCCACCTGATCGTGGGTGACATAAATCATGGTGCGGGCCAGTCGCTTATGCAGACGGGAGATCTCGATACGCATCTGGACGCGCAGGGCGGCATCCAGGTTAGAGAGCGGTTCATCCAGCAGGAAGACGCTTGGCTCTGCCACCAGCGTACGACCGATCGCCACACGCTGGCGCTGACCACCGGAAAGCGCTTTCGGTTTACGCTCCAGGAGATGCGCCAGCTGTAAGACCTCAGCCACCTGAGTCACACGCTGGTTAATAACCTCTTTTTTCGCGCCGGCCAGCTTGAGGCCGAAAGACATATTTTCGGCAACGGAAAGATGGGGATAAAGCGCATATGACTGGAATACCATGCCGATGCCACGTTCGGCTGGCGGCACGTCGTTCATCCGGGTATCGCCAATAAACAGATCGCCGCTGGTGACGGTTTCCAGTCCGGCAATCATACGCAGCAGGGTGGATTTGCCGCAGCCCGACGGTCCAACAAACACGACGAACTCCCCATCCTGGATCTCGAGATTGATATCTTTAGATACCACCACGTCGCCCCAGGCTTTCGTTACATTTCGCAGCTGTACGCTCGCCATGCCCTTCTCCCTTCGTTACAACCTGTCACTTAAAGACACATTCAAGATGGGTCGACTATGCGGCATTCCTTAGGCTGGCAAATCCTCCACCCCCCGGCTTTTTTATGGGGGAGGAGATGGGAGGATGAGAGATTGCCTCTCGCCGCGGGGGATGGCGGACGCAGCGTGATTTCGTGATGGGGACGACAAAATTGGGCACTTTTTTCTGTGCTCCAGGACGCAATACGGCCGTTTTTGCAATGGAGATCACACAACCAGCGGGTGGGGCGTAGACCTGGGGAGGATGGAAAGGGGTTGTTAAAAAAGGAAACTCATCATCGTTAAGCCACCGAAGTGTATCCACGAGTACATCACCAAATAGGACGGGTATATGAAAATCAAAACTGGCGCTCGCATCCTCGCGCTGTCAGCACTGACCACGATGATGTTTTCCGCCTCTGCCCTCGCAAAAATTGAAGAAGGTAAGCTGGTTATCTGGATTAACGGCGACAAAGGCTATAACGGCCTCGCTGAAGTGGGTAAAAAGTTTGAAAAAGACACCGGCATTAAAGTTTCCGTAGAGCATCCGGACAAGCTGGAAGAGAAGTTCCCGCAGGTTGCGGCGACCGGCGACGGCCCGGACATCATCTTCTGGGCGCATGACCGTTTCGGCGGCTACGCACAGTCCGGCCTGCTGGCTGAAATCACCCCGGACAAAGCGTTCCAGGACAAACTCTATCCCTTCACCTGGGATGCCGTGCGCTTTAACGGCAAACTGATCGCCTATCCGGTGGCGGTTGAAGCCCTGTCCCTGATTTATAACAAGGACCTGGTGCCGAACCCGCCGAAAACCTGGGAAGAGATCCCGGCGCTGGATAAAGCGCTGAAAGCGAAAGGTAAGAGCGCGCTGATGTTCAACCTGCAAGAACCGTACTTCACCTGGCCGCTGATCGCTGCCGACGGCGGGTACGCCTTCAAGTTTGAAAACGGCAAATATGACGTGAAAAACGTCGGCGTAGACAGCGCAGGCGCGAAAGCGGGTCTCACCTTCCTGGTTGACCTGATCAAGAACAAGCACATGAATGCCGACACGGATTACTCCATCGCGGAAGCCGCCTTCAACAAAGGCGAAACCGCCATGACCATCAACGGTCCGTGGGCGTGGTCTAACATTGATAAGAGCAAGGTTAATTACGGCGTCGCCCTGCTGCCGACCTTTAAAGGCAAACCATCGAAACCGTTCGTTGGCGTGCTGAGCGCCGGTATCAACGCCGCCAGCCCGAACAAAGAGCTGGCGAAAGAGTTCCTCGAAAACTACCTGATGACCGATCAGGGTCTGGAAGCGGTTAACAACGACAAACCGCTGGGTGCTGTCGCGCTGAAATCCTTCCAGGAGAAACTGGAAAAAGATCCGCGCATCGCCGCCACCATGGCGAACGCCCAGAATGGCGAAATCATGCCTAACATCCCGCAGATGTCTGCCTTCTGGTATGCCGTTCGTACCGCGGTAATCAACGCCGCCAGCGGTCGCCAGACGGTCGATGCTGCACTGAAGGATGCACAGAGCCGTATCACCAAGTAAGAAAACGGCGGGTGGCGCTTGCGCTTACCCGCCCTACCACTACGGCTCGGACCGTAGGTCAGGTAAGCGAAGCGCCGCCTGACAAATAAGTTTTCACCGCTGTAGAGGATGATCCCCATGGATGCCGTTAAAAAGAAACACTGGTGGCAAAGTCCGCAACTCACATGGTCTGTGATTGGCTTACTGTGCCTGCTGGTGGGTTACCTTGTTGTTTTGATGTACGCCCAGGGGGAGTACCTGTTCGCCATCATGACGCTGATTTTAAGCTCAGTTGGCCTGTATATTTTCGCTAATCGCAAGGCTTATGCCTGGCGCTATGTCTATCCCGGCCTCGCCGGCATGGGTCTGTTCGTCCTGTTTCCGCTGATCTGTACCATTGCCATCGCCTTCACTAACTACAGCAGCACCAACCAGCTGACCTTTGAACGTGCGCAGCAGGTGCTGATGGATCGCTCTTTCCAGGCTGGCAAAGCCTATAACTTCACGCTGATCCCGGCGGGGGACGAGTGGAAACTGGCCCTGACCGACGGCGAGAGCGGTAAAAACTACCTTTCCGACGCTTTTAAATTCGGCGGTGAGCAGAAGCTGGCGTTAAAAGAAACCGATGCCCTGCCGGAAGGCGAGCGCGTCAGCCTGCGCGTCATTACCCAGAACCGCACCGCGCTGAACCAACTGACCGCGGTGCTGCCGGATGACAGCAAAGTGATCATGAGCTCGCTGCGTCAGTTCTCTGGCACTCAACCGCTGTATACGCTTAGCGAAGATGGGGTGCTGACCAACAATCAGACCCACGTTAAATACCGCCCGAACAATGACGTAGGCTTCTACCAGGCGATTAACGCCGACGGCAGCTGGGGCACTGAAAAGCTGAGCCCGGGCTACACCGTGACGATCGGCTGGGATAACTTCACTCGCGTCTTCCAGGACGAAGGTATCCAGAAACCGTTCTTCGCTATTTTCGTCTGGACCGTGGTGTTCTCGGTGCTGACGGTGATTTTGACCGTGGCCGTTGGAATGGTGCTGGCTTGTCTGGTGCAGTGGGAAGCACTGAAAGGCAAAGCAATTTACCGCGTCCTGTTGATTCTGCCGTATGCCGTACCGTCGTTTATTTCGATTCTGATTTTCAAAGGGCTGTTCAACCAGAGCTTTGGTGAAATCAATATGATGCTCAGCGCGCTGTTCGGCATTAAGCCGGCCTGGTTTAGCGACCCGACCACCGCGCGTACCATGATCATCATCGTCAATACCTGGCTGGGCTATCCGTACATGATGATCCTGTGCATGGGGTTGCTGAAGGCGATTCCGGACGATCTGTACGAAGCGTCGGCGATGGATGGCGCCGGTCCGTTCCAGAACTTCTTTAAAATTACGCTGCCGCTGCTGATCAAACCGCTGACACCGCTGATGATCGCCAGCTTCGCCTTTAACTTTAACAACTTCGTGCTGATTCAGCTGTTGACCAACGGTGGTCCGGACCGTCTCGGCACCACCACCCCGGCCGGTTATACCGACCTGCTGGTGAGCTACACCTATCGCATCGCCTTTGAAGGCGGCGGCGGTCAGGACTTCGGCCTGGCGGCGGCTATCGCAACGCTTATCTTCCTGCTGGTTGGCGCGTTAGCGATTGTGAATCTGAAAGCCACGCGCATGAAGTTTGATTAATTGGAATAACCAGGCGTTATTGGCGCGGGCAGTTTGGACTCGGCCAGCGCGGAAGAACCGGAGCGTACACGTAGTACGTGAGGATTCTGAGCACTGCCCGAGTTCAAAATGGCAAGCAAAATAGCCTGGAGAGAAGTCAAGGGGAGTAAAATTACAATGGCTATGGTCCAACCCAAATCGCAGAAGCTACGTTTATTTACCACGCATCTCCTGCTACTGATTTTTATCGCGGCGATTATGTTTCCGCTGCTGATGGTTATCGCCATCTCGCTGCGCGAGGGTAACTTCGCCACCGGCAGCCTGATCCCGGATACCATCTCCTGGGAACACTGGCGTCTGGCGTTAGGCTTCAGCGTCGAACACGCCGATGGCCGCGTCACGCCGCCGCCGTTCCCGGTGCTGCTGTGGCTGTGGAACTCGATTAAGGTCGCCGGCATTACCGCGATCGGTATCGTCGCCCTCTCCACCACCTGCGCCTACGCTTTTGCCCGTATGCGCTTCCCGGGGAAAGCGACGCTGCTGAAAGGGATGCTGATTTTCCAGATGTTCCCGGCGGTGCTGTCGCTGGTGGCTCTGTATGCGTTGTTTGACCGCCTGGGTCAGTACATCCCGTTCGTCGGCCTCAACACCCACGGCGGCGTGATCTTCGCTTATATGGGCGGTATCGCGCTGCACGTCTGGACGATTAAAGGCTACTTCGAAACCATCGATGGTTCGCTGGAAGAAGCGGCGGCGCTGGATGGCGCGACTCCATGGCAGGCTTTCCGCCTCGTGCTGCTGCCGCTGTCGGTGCCGATTCTGGCGGTGGTGTTTATTCTGTCGTTCATCGCAGCCATCACCGAAGTGCCCGTCGCCTCACTGCTGCTGCGCGATGTGAACAGCTATACCCTGGCGGTAGGTATGCAACAGTATCTCAACCCGCAGAACTATCTGTGGGGCGACTTCGCCGCTGCGGCGGTGCTCTCCGCCATCCCGATCACGGTCGTCTTCCTGCTGGCGCAGCGCTGGCTGGTTAACGGCCTGACGGCGGGTGGGGTGAAAGGTTAAGTTTTTTTTGTAACACCGGCCCCAAATTTCAGATGAGGGCCGACGGTCTAGCCGCAATACACGACCCCAACCGGGTATTGTCGCCGTCGCCCTCAGCTGAAAAAGTAAGGCCAATGCCACTGCTATCCTCAACTGGACCCTACATAAATTTTATTTGTGACTGTTGGTCAGCGGCCCTGGAGGCCGCTTTTTTTTATTCGCGTTTCAGGCGATTGGAGTTACACAGCCAGAGCGTAATCACCAGGATCAGGATCGCAGCAGAGTAAATCAGCACCGCCATCGGCGACTCATGGTCGATGATAATCAGGCGCACAATCGCGGTGATGCCGATATAGACGAAATAGCGCAGCGGGAAGTGAAACCCCGACTGAAAATACTTGACGATCAGCGCGATAAACTCGAAGTAGAGGAAGTAGACCACCAGACCTTCCACCAGCCGGTACTTACTGGTCGGCTCCGGGGTAAAGAGGACATCGGCCAGATGCAGCGTCTCTTTCCCGAGGAAGACGATCAAAATAATCCCCAGGCACAGCAGCCCAAGATTCAAAACCGTTTGCATCGCGGTGGCGATAAAATTCACCAGCGGACGATAAACCGACGACATAAATACCCCTCATCATTATGCTTCTTTGAGACCTGTATAACGCAAAAATGTGATCCAGATCGACATTATTCGCTAACTTTTTGCCACCACCGGCGAAGATGTAACAATCACAGCCCAGACGGACGGGTTAAAAAGGAAACAACCATGCTGAAGATTCGTACCGCACGCGCAGAGGATGCGGCTTTACTCAATGAAATGGGCAATGCCAGCTATCGCCATCACTTTGCTCACCTCTGGCATAACACCGACGAGCTGGCGTGCTACCTGCAACAAGAGTATTCCCTGGCCTCGCTGCAACGCAGCCTGACCGATTCCCAGTGCTGTTGGTTGATTGCTGAAGCCCCCCACCCTGTCGGCTTTGCGAAATACGCCTGTCGTCAGGCGATAAGTCCTGAAGGTCCGTCCGGTACGCTGTTGCATAAGCTCTATCTGCTGCCTGACACAACGGGCCGACGCTACGGCGAGCAGATATTTCGCGCCGTCGAGGCGAGAGCAAAAGCGGCCGGTGAACGCTGGCTGTGGCTGGAAGTGCTCGCCGATAACCCCGCTGCGCGCCGCTTTTACGAACGTCAGGGGATGCAGCACGTGAAAGATGTCGCATTTCATTCCGCCAGCCAGCAAAGCACCTTACATATTCTGGCCAAACCGATCTGAGAGGCACTATGCATACCCTTCGGGAAACGGCGATCCGCAACGTCACCAGCGGTGAGAACGTGGTGATCTACCAGCCCGCCAACCTGTACGACTGTGTCCTTGGCGATAACGTCTTCGTTGGGCCGTTCGTTGAGATCCAGGGCAACACCCGCATCGGCGCGAACAGTAAAATTCAGTCCCATACCTTTATCTGCGAGTACGTCACCATCGGCCAGCGCTGCTTTATCGGTCACGGCGTGATGTTTGCCAACGACCTGTTTCGCGAGGGTAAACCAAACGCCGACCGCGCCAGTTGGGGGCGAATTGAGATTGGCGATGACGTGTCGATCGGCAGCGGCGCCACGATTCTGGCCGTCAGCATCTGCGACGGCGTGGTGATTGGCGCGGGCAGCGTGGTGACGAAGTCCATTACCGAGAAAGGGGTGTGGGCGGGAAATCCAGCCCGCCTGCTGCGGCGGCTGTAAAAAAAATGCCGACCTAAGGGTCGGCATTGCGTCTTAGCTGCGCAAGATTATGCGCGCCAGGCTTTATAACGGTTAATCAGGCCGTTAGTTGAGCTGTCGTGGCTGCTAACTTCGCTGCCGTCTTTCAGCTCCGGCAGGATGCGGTTAGCCAGCTGTTTGCCCAGTTCAACGCCCCACTGGTCGAAGGTGAAGATGTTGAGGATCGCGCCCTGGGTGAAGATTTTGTGCTCGTACAGGGCAATCAGCGCCCCCAGGCTGAACGGGGTGATTTCACGCAGCAGGATGGAGTTCGTCGGACGGTTGCCTTCAAACACTTTGAACGGCACCACGTGCTCCAGGGTCGCCGGATCTTTACCCTGATCGCGGTATTCCTGCTCGACCACTTCACGGGATTTACCGAAAGCCAGGGCCTCGGTCTGAGCGAAGAAGTTGGACAGCAGCTTCGGATGATGGTCGGACAGCGGGTTGTGGGTGATAGCTGGGGCGATGAAATCGCACGGTACCATTTTGGTGCCCTGGTGGATCAGCTGGTAGAACGCGTGCTGACCGTTGGTGCCCGGCTCACCCCAGATGATCGGGCCAGTCTGGTAGTCTACCGCGTGGCCGTTACGGTCAACATACTTACCGTTGGACTCCATGTTGCCCTGCTGGAAGTAGGCGGCAAAACGGTGCATGTACTGGTCGTACGGCAGAATCGCTTCGGTTTCTGCTCCGAAGAAGTTGTTGTACCAGATACCGATCAGCGCCAGCAGCACCGGCAGGTTTTTCTCCGCCGGGGTGGTGGAGAAGTGTTTATCCATCGCATGCGCGCCGGACAGCAGCTCAACGAAGTTGTCGAAGCCCACGGAGAGAATGATGGACAGGCCAATCGCCGACCACAGGGAGTAGCGGCCGCCAACCCAGTCCCAGAATTCGAACATGTTGGCGGTGTCGATGCCGAACTCGCCAACTGCTTTCGCGTTGGTAGAGAGCGCGGCGAAGTGTTTAGCCACGTGCTTGTCGTCGCCCGCGGTCGCCAGGAACCAGTCGCGCGCGCTGTGGGCGTTGGTCATGGTCTCCTGGGTGGTGAAGGTCTTGGACGCCACCAGGAACAGGGTCGTTTCCGGATCCACGTTCTTCAGCACTTCGGCGATGTGGGTGCCATCGACGTTGGAGACAAAGTGCATGTTGAGGTGGTTTTTGTACGGACGCAGCGCTTCGGTGACCATGAACGGACCGAGGTCGGAACCGCCGATACCAATGTTAACCACGTCGGTGATCGGTTTGCCGGTATAGCCTTTCCAGCTACCGGAGATAATCGCTTCTGAGAAGGTTTTCATCTTCTCCAGCACAGCGTTCACTTCCGGCATCACATCTTTGCCATCAACCACAATCGGCGTATTGCTGCGGTTGCGCAGCGCGACGTGCAGTACCGCACGGTCTTCGGTACGGTTGATCTTTTCGCCGGAGAACATCGATTTAATGGCGCCTGCCAGATCGGTCTCTTTCGCCAGATCCTGCAGTTTAGCCAGCGTCTCTTCGGTGATGCGGTTTTTGGAGAAGTCCACCAGCATCAGATCGTCGAACGTCGCGGAAAACTTAGAAAAACGGTCGCTATCTTTGGCGAACAGCTCGCTGATAGTGACATCTTTCATTTCGTCGAAGTGTTTCTGTAATGCCTGCCAGGCAGAGGTCTGCGTTGGGTTGATGTTTTTCATTAGCAATACTCTTCTGATTTGAGATTGTGACTTCGGTCGATTGTAGCGCCGGTGACGGAAAATTGTGATGATTTTTGTGACTTGTCCCTGACGCCGGTCAGGAATCGGGTCAAAACGGAGTAAAAAGCCCCATTAGTATAGCTATCATAAGGCTTTTTTCTGTTAGCCGCAGGGGCATGAAAAATCCGCATAACCGCAGCGTTGACATAGCTGGTGTTAAGCCTTTATATATCCGCAGTGCTTACGTATTGGTAGGTATCTATTGCTCGCGCATTTCACGCTACAGCGAAAGGGTATTCGCGGGGGATATAATGTCCCTGTTCCCCCGGCCAGGTGAAAGACGTCGGTAATTGCCAGAAGAGGTGCGTTGCCCAGGTAACCGTATTGGAGGAACCAGTCCGGGGAAAATACGTGAGGGGGAGCAACGCCGAGGTGAAAGAGCGTCTGGTCACGCTCCTCACCGGCCACAGGGGCTGAATCCCCTGGGTTGTCACCAGAAACGTTCGCAGTCGGGCGTTTCATACCCGAACACCTCAGCGCCCAGAGCGGTGAGTCGGGTCTACAAGGTGGAGCACTTCTGGGTGACATCGTAGTTGTTTATCACTCTGCGCCACCCTGTTTATCGCTCTTCCCTTGTGCCATGGCTGAATAATTTGGCCTGGCTTATTAAGACATTTTGTTGCGATCCGGCGGCGTCCAGCCCCTGCCACGATCGGTGTTCAGGAATCGTTTTAATAAGTCAGGCCCCCTGACACGAGGTTGTTATGACAGATCTAGTCGTCGCCAAATTTGGCGGCACCAGCGTTGCCGATTTTGACGCTATGAACCGCAGCATCGATGTGGCGCTGCTCGATGCCAATACCCGTATTGTTGTGCTCTCCGCCTCCGCCGGCGTGACCAACATTCTGGTGGCCTTAGCGGGAGGGCTGGAACCCACCGAACGTTTTTCCCAGCTGGATGCTCTGCGCCAGATCCAGTTCAATATTCTGGAGCGTTTGCGCTATCCCAACGTGATCCGCGAAGAGATTGAGCGCCTGCTGGAAAATATCACGACGCTGGCGGAAGCCGCCGCGCTCGCCTCCTCGACCGCCCTGACCGACGAACTGGTCAGCCATGGCGAACTGATGTCCACCCTGCTGTTTGTAGAAATTCTGCGTGAACGCGGTATTCAGGCGCAGTGGTTTGACGCCCGTAAAGTGCTGCGCACTAACGATCGCTTTGGCCGCGCCGAACCGGACATCGCCGCCGTCGCCGAACTGACCCAGCAGCAGCTGGCGCCGCGCCTGGCGGAAGGCCTGGTGGTGACGCAGGGCTTTATCGGCAGCGAAGCGAAAGGCCGCACCACCACCCTCGGCCGCGGCGGTAGCGATTATACCGCCGCTCTGCTCGGCGAAGCGCTGAATGCCACCCGCGTCGATATCTGGACCGATGTGCCCGGGATCTATACGACCGATCCGCGCGTGGCGCCAGCGGCGAAACGCATCGACGTCATCGCCTTTGAAGAGGCAGCGGAAATGGCCACCTTTGGCGCCAAAGTGCTACACCCGGCGACCCTGCTGCCCGCTGTGCGCAGCGATATCCCGGTGTTTGTCGGCTCCAGTAAAGAGCCTAAAGCGGGCGGTACGCTGGTGTGTAAAACCACCGAGAACCCGCCGCTGTTCCGCGCGCTGGCGCTGCGTCGCCGCCAGACGCTGCTGACGCTGCACAGCCTGAATATGCTGCACTCCCGCGGCTTCCTCGCCGAGGTATTCGGCATTCTGGCGCGCCATAACATCTCCGTCGATTTGATCACCACCTCCGAAGTGAGCGTGGCCCTGACCATGGATACCACCGGCTCAACCTCTGCAGGCGATACCCTGCTGACCCAGGCGCTGCTGACTGAACTCTCCTCGCTGTGCCGCGTGGAAGTGGAGGAAGACCTGGCGCTGGTGGCCCTGATTGGCAATGAGCTGTCGAAAGCCTGCGGCGTCGGCAAAGAGGTCTTTGGCGTCCTCGAGCCGTTTAATATCCGCATGATCTGCTATGGCGCCTCCAGCCATAACCTCTGCTTCCTGGTGCCTGGCGCCGATGCGGAGAAGGTGGTGCAGAAGCTGCATCACAATTTGTTTGAATAAAATTTCTTAGCACGATAAACAATACCTATAGCCGGGCTCGAACCCGGCTTTTTTATAACAACATCAACACAACCAGCGGACCTGCTCGCCGCCCCATCGGGATGGCGCGGCCCGGTTCGCGTATCGCAAGGAACACAACATGCTCGCAACTCTGACGCGGCTGTTCCCGTTATGGGCACTGCTGCTCTCCGTTCTGGCCTATTACACTCCCACCACCTTCACCCCAATTGGCCCATGGGTCACCACCCTGCTGATGCTGATCATGTTCGGTATGGGTGTGCATCTGAAGCTGGAGGATTTCAAACGCGTCCTGTCGCGCCCGGCGCCGGTCGCTGCAGGGATCTTTCTCCATTATCTGGTGATGCCGCTCGCCGCCTGGCTGCTGGCGCTGCTGTTTCATATGCCGCCGGAGCTTTCCGCCGGGATGGTGCTGGTCGGCAGCGTCGCCAGCGGGACCGCCTCCAACGTGATGATCTTTCTTGCCAAAGGGGATGTGGCGCTGTCGGTGACCATCTCCTCGGTCTCCACCCTCGTCGGCGTCGTGGCGACACCGCTGCTCACCCGTCTGTACGTCGACGCGCATATTCAGGTCGACGTCATGGGCATGTTGCTCAGCATTCTGCAGATTGTGGTCATCCCCATCGCGCTGGGACTGATTGTCCATCATCTGCTGCCGAAGGTGGTGAAAGCGGTAGAGCCGTTCCTGCCCGCTTTCTCGATGGTATGCATACTGGCGATCATCAGCGCGGTGGTGGCGGGTTCCGCCGCCCATATCGCCTCCGTCGGCCTGGTGGTGATTATCGCGGTGATCCTGCATAACACCATTGGCCTGCTTGGCGGCTACTGGGGCGGACGTCTGTTTGGTTTTGATGAATCCACCTGCCGTACGCTGGCGATCGAGGTGGGGATGCAGAACTCTGGCCTGGCGGCCGCGCTGGGTAAAATTTACTTCGGCCCGCTGGCGGCGCTGCCAGGCGCGCTGTTCTCCGTCTGGCATAACCTGTCCGGTTCGCTGCTGGCCGGGTACTGGTCAGGAAAGCCTATCGCCAAAAAAGCCGACAAGCGCTGAGCGTGATACGTCCGGGCGCAGGCCCGGGCGTGTGCGTTATCCAATCTGCAAACGTACTGGTTTACCTAACTTCATTAACATCATGACTAACGCATCCAGGGTAAACTTACTGGTTTTCTGATTGACCACATCTGAAATACGCGGGCGCGAAATGCTCAACTTCGCGGCAGCATCGGCCTGCTTCAATTGATGTTCATCTATCCACTCAGCGATTTCCTGCATTAACTGTCGTTTAAGCGCCATCAACTGCTCAACTTCTTTTTCCGCTTGTCCCCGAAGCTGCTCTGCGTCAGCATCATCAAAGCCCAGTTCACTGAATATATTGCTCTCTTCAGAGGTCACATGACGAATACCATCCACCCTCTTACGATGCATTTATGACTCCTGTGTTCCTGCTGTATAACCTGCAAACGGTTTCTGACAATCTGTTTTTCGTGTTCGGCGGTACGTCGCGTCTTTTTGTTAAAACAGTGCAGGACATATATCGCCTCTGCAAAACGGGCCAGATAAATTACCCGATATGCACCGGAAAAGTGGCGCAGGCGGATTTCCTCAACGCCCCGCCCCAGTTGAGGCATCGCTTTCCAGTCCGCAGCCTCTAAACCCGACTGTAAACGATAAAGCTGGAATCCGGCATCTCTGCGGACGTCCTCAGGAAACTGGCGCAGATCGTCAAAGGAAGAGCCCATCCAGACGATACGCCTTAATTTCTGTTGCTGATTGAGCATACCACATCCTTGTATAAAATTTTATACATCTCCCGCCCAAAATTTGTCGTCGTTGGCCAGTAGGCGTGCCGTTACCCTAAGCCAGACCCGCGCACTGGTCACGAACGAGGGAAATATTCTGCGAGGCGCTTTCCGGATGCGTTCTATTTTGCGCTGATTGCCGTACACTGGGTGCTCTGGTCTGACTGAGGGCACCACCATGGCACTCCCCCGTATTACACAAAAAGAGATGACCGAGCGCGAACAGCGCGAATTGAAAACGCTGCTTGACCGCGCGCGCATTGCGCATGGCCGCCCGCTGAGCAATGCGGAAACGAACAGCGTGAAAAAGGAATATATCGATAAGCTGATGGCGCAGCGTGAAGCGGATGCGAAGAAAGCCCGCCAGGTGAAAAAACAGCAGGCTTATAAAACGGATAAAGAAGCGACCTTTTCCTGGTCGGCGAATACGCCGACCCGCGGCAGGCGTTAACGCCCTTTCTTTTTACGTCCCGGCTGGGTGAAACGTTTCCCGTTACCAACCGGGCGGCCCTTATCGTTGCTATTTTCCATCTTCACCACCGGGCGCTTGATGCCGGGAGTCGCCGCTTTGGCCTTCGGCCTGGCTTTCGGCTTCGCTTCGGAAGAGGAGTTTTCAATCAGCTTGAACAGGTCGATCAACTCGTCATCGGTTAGATCACGCCATTCCCCCAAGGGGATCCCCGTCAGGCTCACGTTCATAATCCGCGTACGCTCAAGCTTCGTCACTTCATAGCCAAAGTGCTCGCACATACGACGGATCTGGCGATTCAGCCCCTGCACCAGAGTGATGCGGAAAACGAACGGCGCCTCTTTCTTCACTTTACATTTTTTCGTCACCGTCCCGAGAATCGGCACCCCCGCGCCCATCCCGCGAATGAACTCATCGGTCACTGGCTTATCGACCGTCACCAGATACTCTTTTTCATGGTCGTTGCCGGCACGCAGGATCTTGTTCACCAGATCACCGTGGTTGGTGAGGAAGATCAGCCCCTGAGAATCTTTATCCAGACGGCCAATAGGGAAGATACGCTTGCTGTGGTTGACGAAGTCGACAATATTGTCGCGTTCGCCATCTTCGGTGGTGCTCACAATACCGACCGGCTTATTCAGCGCAATCAGCACCAGATCATCCGCTTCACGCGGCTCAATCAACCGTCCGTTCACTTTGACCAGGTCACCAGGCTTCACCTGATCGCCAATGGTGGCGCGCTTGCCATTAATAAAGACGTTGCCTTGTTCAATAAAGCGGTCCGCTTCGCGACGCGAGCAGATGCCGCTTTCGCTGATGTATTTATTTAATCGGGTTGATGAGTCGGGCAGCATAGATTCTCCTGTAAAAGCGAAATATACCCTACCTTGTGGGCGAGAAAAAAGATGTGCCTTTGCGCCCTCCGGCGCAAGGTGTGATCGACTACGCCTTTTTTCACAAAAGTGTCCCGCTCAACGCCTGGCAACTTTGCATGATGAAATATCACAGAATCAGCGATTTAGCGTGCAATGCACAAAGGTGCCAACAACCCGCTATTGATAACGCAAATGTGCAAGATTATTCGCCAGATTAGGGTGATGAAATAAAAGAAAATCGCTTTAAACGGTGGCTCTAATAGGGTTATATCAGATCAACAGCACAAACCCGCGATTTGCACAAATGTGCAGGAGCCTGCAGATGACCATGGAAAACAGCGATGATATCCGGTTGATTGTCAAAATCGCCCAGCTCTATTACGAGCAGGATATGACTCAGGCGCAAATCGCTCGCGAGCTGGGGATCTATCGCACCACCATCAGTCGCCTGCTGAAGCGCGGCCGCGAGCAGGGCATTGTTACCATCGCCATCAACTATGACTACAATGAAAACCTGTGGCTCGAGCAACAGCTCAAGCAAAAATTTGGCCTGAAAGAGGCGGTGGTTGCCAGCAGCGATGGGCTGCTGGAAGAAGAACAGCTGAGTGCGATGGGCCAGCATGGCGCCCTGCTTGTCGATCGGTTGCTGGAGCCAGGCGATATCATCGGTTTTTCATGGGGCCGCGCCGTGCGTTCGCTGGTGGAGAACCTGCCGCAGGCCAGCCAGTCACGCCAGGTGATCTGCGTCCCCATCATCGGTGGACCTTCCGGTAAACTGGAGAGCCGCTACCATGTGAACACCTTAACCTACGGCGCGGCAGCCAGACTGAAAGCGGAATCCCACCTTGCCGATTTTCCAGCCCTGCTGGATAACCCGCTGATCCGCAACGGCATCATGCAGTCCCAGCACTTTAAAACCATCTCATCCTACTGGGACAGCCTGGATGTGGCGCTGGTGGGTATTGGTTCACCGGCCATTCGCGACGGCGCAAACTGGCACGCCTTCTACGGCAGCGAAGAGAGCGACGATCTCAACGCCCGCCACGTCGCCGGGGATATCTGTTCGCGTTTCTACGATATTAACGGCGGGTTAGTCGATACCAATATGAGCGAAAAAACCCTGTCGATCGAAATGGCGAAGCTGCGCCAGGCTCGCTATTCCATCGGCATCGCCATGGGGGAAGAGAAATACTCTGGCATTCTTGGCGCATTGCACGGACGCTATATTAATTGTCTGGTGACAAACAGAGAAACGGCTGAGTTATTACTGAAATAACACACAGGATATGATTTCACGCAGCACCCGCTGCGGGGGATCCCTTTATCTAAAGAAATGGGAGTGAATAATGAATACCTGGTTAAATTTAAAAGATAACGTCATTATCGTGACCGGCGGCGCCTCGGGAATTGGGCTTGCCATTGTCGATGAATTATTATCACAAGGTGCTCATGTCCAGATGATTGATATTCATGGCGGCGATCGTCATCACAATGGCGATAATTATCACTTCTGGCCGACGGATATTTCCAGCGCGACAGAGGTGCAACAGACTATCGATGCCATTATTCAGCGCTGGTCGCGTATTGATGGTTTGGTCAATAACGCTGGCGTGAATTTCCCGCGTTTATTAGTCGACGAAAAAGCACCGGCCGGCCGCTATGAATTAAACGAAGCCGCTTTTGAAAAAATGGTCAATATCAACCAGAAAGGGGTGTTTTTCATGTCGCAGGCGGTGGCGCGTCAAATGGTCAAACAGCGCGCCGGTGTGATTGTCAATGTCTCTTCGGAGAGCGGCCTGGAAGGCTCTGAAGGTCAAAGCTGCTACGCCGCGACCAAGGCCGCGCTCAACAGCTTTACCCGCTCCTGGTCCAAAGAATTGGGTAAATATGGGATCCGCGTGGTCGGCGTTGCGCCGGGGATCCTCGAAAAAACCGGTCTGCGGACACCGGAATATGAAGAGGCGCTGGCCTGGACGCGCAATATCACCGTCGAGCAACTTCGCGAGGGATATACCAAAAACGCCATTCCCATCGGGCGGGCAGGAAAGCTCTCGGAAGTGGCTGATTTTGTTTGCTATCTCTTGTCAGCGCGCGCCAGCTACATCACCGGAGTCACCACTAACATTGCCGGCGGAAAAACGCGCGGTTAAGGAGGCAGTATGGTTCACGCTATCTTCTGCGCCCACGGCCAGCTGGCCGGGGCCATGCTTGATTCGGTATGCATGGTCTACGGCGAGGTTAACGTCAGCGCCGTCGCGTTTGTCCCCGGCGAAAACGCGGCGGATATCGCCATTAACCTGGAAAAGTTAGTAAGCGCCCACACCGATGAGGAGTGGGTAATCGCGGTAGATTTGCAGTGCGGAAGCCCATGGAATGCCGCAGCTGGGCTGGCAATGCGTCACCCGCAGATCCGGGTGATTAGCGGCCTGTCGCTGCCGCTGGCGCTCGAGCTGGTGGATAACCAGCATACCCTGAGCGCCGATGACTTATGCCAGCATCTGCAGGCCATCGCCAGTCAGTGCTGTGTGGTCTGGCAGCAGCCAGAAACCGTTGAGGAGGAGTTCTGATGCAAATTACCCTCGCCCGTATTGATGACCGACTGATTCATGGCCAGGTCACCACCGTGTGGTCAAAAGTCGCCAACGCCCAGCGGATAATTATCTGCAATGACGATGTATTTAACGATGAGGTTCGCCGGACCCTGTTGCGCCAGGCGGCTCCGCCAGGCATGAAGGTAAACGTTGTCAGTCTGGAAAAAGCGGTTGCGGTCTATCATAACCCGCAATATCAGGACGAGACCGTCTTTTATTTATTTACCAATCCACACGATGTTTTAACGATGGTGCGCCAGGGCGTGCAGATCGCCACGTTAAATATTGGTGGCATGGCCTGGCGACCCGGTAAAAAACAGCTAACCAAAGCCGTTTCTTTGGATCCGCAGGATATTCAGGCATTCCGTGAACTCGATAAACTGGGCGTAAAACTCGATTTACGCGTGGTCGCATCAGATCCGTCAGTCAATATTCTCGACAAAATTAACGAAACAGCTTTCTGCGAATAAAAAATAGCGCCTGTTGTGATATGCCGTAGCAGGCAGGATGACTCACACCTTAAAGGTCAAAAATTATGGAAATTAGTACCCTACAGATAATAGCCATATTTATTTTTTCCTGTATTGCCGGAATGGGCAGCGTGCTGGATGAATTTCAGACCCATCGGCCTCTTATCGCCTGTACCGTGATTGGCCTCATCCTGGGCGATTTAAAAACCGGGGTTATGCTCGGCGGTACGCTGGAGCTGATCGCCCTCGGCTGGATGAACGTGGGGGCAGCGCAGTCGCCAGATTCGGCGCTGGCCAGCATTATCTCCGCCATTCTGGTGATTGTGGGCCACCAGAGCATTGCCACCGGTATCGCCATTGCTCTGCCGGTGGCCGCCGCCGGGCAGGTGCTGACCGTTTTCGCCCGTACCATTACCGTGGTGTTCCAGCACGCCGCGGACAAAGCGGCCGAGGAGGCGCGCTTTCGCACCATCGACCTGCTGCATGTCTCCGCACTGGGGGTGCAGGCACTGCGCGTGGCAATCCCGGCGCTGGTGGTCTCGCTGTTCGTTAGCGCGGACATGGTCAGCAGTATGCTCAGCGCGATCCCGGAATTCGTCACCCGCGGCCTGCAGATTGCCGGTGGTTTCATTGTCGTCGTGGGCTACGCGATGGTGCTGCGAATGATGGGCGTGAAGTACCTGATGCCCTTCTTTTTCCTCGGTTTTCTCGCCGGGGGTTATCTCGACTTCAGCCTGCTGGCCTTCGGCGGCGTGGGCGTCATCATCGCGCTGATCTACATCCAGCTCAATCCACAGTGGCGTAAGGCTGAACCCGCCGCCTCCACTGCCCCCTCTGCCCCCGCCCTTGACCAGCTTGACGACTAATGGAGCCGAAAATGGAACAGAAAAAAATCACGCAAGGCGACCTGGTGAGCATGTTTCTCCGCTCCAACCTCCAGCAGGCCTCCTTTAACTTCGAACGTATTCATGGCCTGGGATTTTGCTACGACATGATCCCGGCGATCAAACGCCTGTATCCGCTCAAAGCCGATCAGGTCGCGGCGCTGAAGCGTCATCTGGTGTTCTTTAATACCACGCCGGCGGTGTGTGGCCCGGTGATCGGCGTCACCGCCGCCATGGAGGAGGCCCGGGCTAACGGCGCGGCCATTGACGATGGCGCTATCAACGGCATCAAAGTGGGTCTGATGGGCCCGCTGGCCGGCGTCGGCGACCCGCTGGTCTGGGGCACGCTGCGGCCGATTACCGCGGCCCTTGGCGCCTCGCTGGCCCTCTCCGGCAACATTCTGGGACCTTTGTTATTTTTCTTTATTTTCAATGCAGTGCGGCTGGCAATGAAGTGGTACGGCCTGCAACTGGGCTTCCGTAAAGGGGTCAATATCGTCAGCGATATGGGCGGTAACCTGCTGCAGAAGCTGACCGAAGGCGCCTCCATTCTCGGCCTGTTTGTCATGGGGGTGCTGGTGACCAAATGGACCACCATCAATGTGCCGCTGGTGGTTTCCCAAACGCCCGGTGCAGACGGCGCCACCGTCACGATGACCGTCCAGAACATCCTCGATCAGCTCTGCCCCGGCCTGCTGGCGCTGGGCCTGACGCTACTGATGGTGCGTCTGCTGAACAAGAAAGTGAATCCGGTCTGGCTGATTTTCGCCCTTTTCGGCTTAGGCATTATCGGCAACGCCCTTGGCTTTCTGTCCTGATTATTCCGCCCCGGCGATGCCGGGGTGACGTCAACAACATAGCCCCGAAAGATGAAGGGGATGAGGTGGTTTATGCAAACAACAACGGCCCTGCGCCTGTATGGCAAACGAGACCTGCGCCTGGAAACCTTTACCCTCCCGGCGATGCAGGACGATGAGATCCTCGCCCGGGTGGTCACGGACAGCCTGTGCCTTTCTTCATGGAAAGAGGCCAATCAGGGTGCCGATCATAAAAAAGTGCCAGATGATGTGGCCACCAGGCCCATTATTATCGGTCATGAATTCTGCGGCGAAATCCTTGCCGTCGGTAAAAAGTGGCAGCATAAGTTTCAGCCAGGGCAGCGCTACGTGATCCAGGCCAACCTGCAGTTGCCCGACCGACCCGACTGCCCCGGCTACTCATTCCCATGGATCGGTGGCGAAGCCACCCATGTGGTGATCCCCAATGAGGTGATGGCGCAGGATTGCCTGCTCACCTGGGAGGGGGATACCTGGTTTGAAGGATCGCTGGTGGAGCCGCTCTCCTGCGTCATTGGCGCTTTCAACGCCAATTATCATCTGCAGGAGGGGAGTTACAACCACGTGATGGGGATCCGTCCTCAGGGACGCACTCTGATCCTGGGCGGGACGGGGCCGATGGGGCTGCTGGCTATCGACTATGCGCTGCACGGCCCCATCAATCCTTCACTACTGGTAGTGACCGATACCAATAAGCCGAAGCTCAGCTACGCCCGCCGTCATTACCCCTCTGAG
The DNA here is from genome assembly GCF_057784655.1 of Klebsiella sp. PK18. Classification (NCBI taxonomy): domain Bacteria; kingdom Pseudomonadati; phylum Pseudomonadota; class Gammaproteobacteria; order Enterobacterales; family Enterobacteriaceae; genus Klebsiella; species Klebsiella sp. PK18. Next base: position 5,306,359 of record NZ_CM173493.1, read on the forward strand.
CCGCAGACGCTGATCCACTACCTCGACGGCCATGAGGCCAGTCGCGATACGCTGCTGGCGCTCAGCGGCGGCCATGGCTTCGACGATATCTTCGTGTTTGTGCCAAACGAACAGCTGATCACCCTGGCCTCCTCGTTGCTGGCCCCGGACGGCTGCCTGAATTTCTTTGCTGGCCCCCAGGATAAGCAATTCAGCGCCCCGATCAACTTCTACGACGTGCACTACGCCTTTACCCACTACGTCGGCACCTCCGGCGGTAATACTGACGATATGCGCGCCGCGGTGGCGCTGATGCAGGCGAAAAAGGTCCAGACGGCGAAAGTGGTCACCCATATTCTCGGCCTGAACGCCGCGGGCGAAACCACCCTCGATCTGCCTGCCGTCGGCGGGGGAAAAAAGCTGGTGTATACCGGAAAAGCCTTCCCGCTCACGCCGCTGGGCGAGATCGCCGATCCCGAACTGGCAGCGATTGTGGCGCGTCACCATGGGATCTGGTCCCAGGAGGCTGAAGCGTATCTGCTGGCCCACGCGGAGGATATTACGCATGATTAACCGCGATACGCTGCTGTGCATCTCCCTGGCGGGTCGCCCCGGCAACTTCGGCACCCGCTTTCATAACTATCTGTATGACAAACTGGGGTTGAACTACCTCTACAAAGCCTTTACGACAACGGATATTGAGGCGGCGGTAAAAGGGGTTCGCGCATTGGGTATCCGCGGCTGTGCGGTCTCCATGCCGTTTAAAGAGAGCTGCATACCGTTTCTTGACGCGGTCGACCCGTCAGCAAAAGTCATCGACTCCGTCAACACCATCGTCAATGACGACGGGAAGTTAACCGGGCTGAACACCGATTACATCGCGGTCAAAAGCCTGATCGCCAGCCATCGGCTCGATACCAACGCCAGAGTGATGATTCAGGGTAGCGGCGGCATGGGGAAAGCCGTCATTGCCGCCTTCCGTGATGCCGGTTTCCGTGACGTGATCATTGCGGCCCGCAATCGCCAGCGCGGCCTGGCGCTGGCAAAACAGTATGGCTTTCAGTGGCAGCCCCTGCCGGAAGGGATCGCAGCCGAGATTCTGGTCAATGTCACACCGCTGGGCATGGCAGGGGGAGCGGAAAGCAACACGCTGGCGTTCAGCGAGGCCATGGTGGCCCAGGCCAGCGTCGTGTTTGACGTGGTCGCGTTGCCGGCGGAAACTCCGCTGATCCGCCTGGCGCAGCAACGGGGTAAGCAGACCATCAGCGGTGCGGAAGTTATTGCCCTGCAAGCCGTCGAGCAGTTTGCCCTTTATACCGGCGTACGGCCGGATAGCGCGCTGGTGGCAGAGGCCTCGGCGTTTGCCAGAAGCTAGGATGTCCCTCCCGGGAAGGCGTCAGCCACGTCCCGGGAGGGCTACCTCGCCAGAAAAGAAGCGACATAAACGGAAAAATAATCCGTCTCAGTAGTCATCTCGTTCGTCGTCTTCATCCGGCTGCTCCATCACGCTGTAGGCCACCGAGCAGAACAGGCTGTTCAGACGCTTCATATCCCCCAGCAGCGCCAGGTGCAACGTACTGGTTTCGATACTCTGCACGTTCTGCTGATGCAGACGGTCAACGTGCGCATGCGAGTAACGGCGGTTAAGAATGCGGAACCGGTGTTTGCTGCGCCGCAGACGGCGGGCGCTGGGTACATCGCTGGAGAAGAAGACCGACATCGCCAGCTGCAGATTGCTGAGCAGCAGATCGTACAGCGCATCCAGCTCCTTTAACCCTTCCACCGAGAAGGCGCGCCGCGCCGCCAGCGATTTATCGGCGATCTCGCTGCCCATCCGCTCGACGATATCAGACGCCTGCTCGAGGTTTAGCGACATCTCAATGATTTCCGCCCAGCGCCGGGACTCCTCCTCCGCCAGCTCATCCTTTGGCATTCGCGCCAGATAGAGCTTAATGGCGGTGTAGAGCACGTTGATATCGTCCGCCATACGACGTAGCTCTTTCTCCTGACGCGGTTCGCCATGCATCACTTTATGCAGGCTCCCCAGCATCTGCTCCATCGCATCTCCAATGCGCAGCGTCTCGCGCGCGGCATTGGCCAGCGCCAGCGCTGGCGTATCCAGCGCCGACGGGTCAAGATGCTTGGGTTTCAGCTGGTTATCCAGCTCGGGCTCATCGCGGATCATACGCTGGCACAGCTTCGCCATCGGTCCGGCAAAGGGCACCATCGCGATGCAGCGCAGCAGGTTATAAAAGACGTGGAAGTAGATAACCAGCTCAGACTCCGCCAACGGCAGCTTGTGCATCGCCGCGGCCAGCGGATGGACGAATGGCAGAATAATCAGGCTCCCCACCAGCTTAAACAGCAGGCTACCCAGCGCCACGCGGCGCGCCGCCGCGTTTGCCGCGCTGTTGTTGAGCATCGCCAACAGCCCGGAGCCCAGGTTGGCGCCAATTACCAGGCACAGCGCCACCGGGAAGGAGATTGCTCCCGCCGCGGTCAGCGTCGCCGTCAGCAGCACCGCCGCCAGGCTGGAGTAGCTGATGATCGCGAATACGGCGCCAATTAAGGCATCCAGCATGATATCGCCGGTCAGCGAGGCGAAAATCACCTGCACACCGTTGGCCTGGGTGATGGGGTTCACGGCCTGCACAATCAGCTCCAGGGCCAGCAGGATCAGCCCCAGACCAATCCCCACCCGCCCCAGCTGCCCGGCGCGGGTTTGCTTGCGGCCAAGGAAGAAGATCACCCCGATAAAAATGAGTAGCGGCGATAGCCACGACAGGTCGAAGGTCAGCACCCTCGCCATCAGCGCCGTCCCGACGTCGGCCCCCAGCACCATTACCAGCGCTGGCGTCAGGCCCACCAGATCCTGGGCGACAAACGAGGTCACCAGCATGGTGGTGGCATTGCTGCTTTGCACCAGCGCAGTGACGCCAAGACCCGCGCAGAAGGCGAGCGGCTTTTTCTCTACGCTGCTACTGAGAACGGTACGCAGGCGAGCGCCATAGACGCGCATCACCCCGGTACGCACAATATGCGTGCCCCACACCAGCAGAGCAACCGCGGACAACAGGTGTAGCAGAGTTAACACGGAATCAGCTTCTCCTTATCGTTATAGGTTTTCCGAAGATCAGGAACCTCTCTCAGTATAAGGGGTTAACCTCAATAAAGAGACAAGGCGCTCACAGAGCGCCTTGTTTGTTGTAAGGAAAGGTGACGATTTAGTCGGCATCATAGCCCAGATTAGGCGCTAACCAGCGCTCGACTTCCGCCGGGGTCATCCCTTTACGCAGCGCGTAGTCTTCGACCTGGTCGCGCTGGATCTGCGCCACGGCGAAGTACTTGCTGTCCGGATGGCTGAAGTACCAGCCGGAAACCGATGCCCCCGGCCACATGGCGAACGATTCGGTCAGCTTCATGCCGGTATGGGCTTCGACGTCCAGCAGCTGCCAGATGGTGCCTTTTTCGGTGTGCTCCGGACAGGCCGGATACCCCGGCGCCGGACGGATCCCCTGGTAATTCTCGCGAATAAGTTCCTCATTGCTGAGGTTCTCATTGGCCGCATACCCCCAGTAGACCTTGCGCACTTTCTCATGCAGATACTCGGCGAAGGCTTCCGCCAGACGATCGGCGATGGCCTTGATCATGATCTTGTTATAGTCATCATGCTGCGCTTCATAGGCGTCCGCCAGCGCGTCCTCTTCCAGGCCGCCGGTCACGGCAAAGGCGCCGATGTAGTCCGCCTTGCCGCTCAGCTTCGGCGCGACAAAATCGGCGAGGCAGTAGTTCGCGAAGCCGACCTTTTCCGTCTGCTGGCGCAGGTGATGGCTCACCGTCAGCACATGGGTGCGGGTTTCATCGCGATAAATTTCAATATCGTCGCCAATGCGGTTGGCCGGGAACAACCCGACCACGCCGCGCGGGTTCAGGGTTTTCTCTGCGCTGAGTTTATCTAACAAATCGTTGGCGTCTTTGAACAGGCGCTGTGCCTCTTCGCCCACCACTTCATCCTCCAGAATCCGCGGGTATTTGCCCGCCAGCGACCAGGTCATGAAGAACGGCGTCCAGTCGATGTAGTTGCGCAGCGTCTCGATGCTCGCTTCCACCTCCTGTACCCCCAGGCGATGGGCCACCGGCGGCGTGTAGCTCTCCCAGTCGAAGGCCAGATCGTTTTCCCGCGCGGCGGCCAGGGTCACCGGCGGCGTGCGCGGTTTTTTACGCCCATGCTGGATACGCACGGTCTCATACTCTTTACGCGTGCGGGCGACAAAATCATCGCGCTGCGTATCCGAGAGCAGCGCAGCCACCACCCCGACGGTGCGCGAGGCGTTCTGTACGTAAACGGTCGGGCCACTGTAGTTCTGCTCGATTTTCACCGCCGTATGCGCTTTCGAGGTAGTCGCGCCACCGATCAGCAGCGGGATGGTAAAGCCCTGGCGCTCCATCTCTTTCGCCACGTTAACCATCTCGTCCAGTGACGGAGTAATCAGCCCGGAAAGGCCGATCAGATCCGCATTGACCTCTTTGGCGGTTTTGAGAATTTTATCCGCCGGGACCATCACGCCAAGATCGATAATTTCGTAGTTATTACACTGCAGCACCACGCCGACGATGTTTTTACCGATGTCGTGAACGTCGCCTTTTACGGTGGCAATCACCATTTTGCCGTTACTGGAGCCCTGTTCTTTGCTGGCTTCGATATAAGGTTCGAGGTAGGCCACCGCCTGTTTCATCACGCGAGCGGATTTCACCACCTGCGGCAGGAACATTTTGCCTTCGCCGAACAGGTCGCCGACCACGTTCATGCCGTCCATCAGCGGCCCTTCAATCACTTCAATCGGGCGGGCAGCCTGCTGACGCGCTTCTTCGGTGTCCTGTTCGATAAATTCAGTAATGCCCTTCACCAGCGAATATTCGAGACGCTTTTTCACGTCCCAACTGCGCCATTCCGCCTGCTGAGCATTCGCGCCGTCGTCCGCTTTGCTGCCGCGATATTTTTCCGCCAGCTCAAGTAACCGTTCGGTACTGTCATCGCGGCGGTTAAGGATCACATCTTCGACCGCGTCGCGCAGCTCGCCCGGTAGATCGTCGTAAATCGCCAGCTGGCCGGCGTTGACGATCCCCATATCCATGCCGTTACGGATAGCGTAGTAGAGGAACACGGCGTGGATCGCCTCACGTACCGGGTCATTACCGCGAAACGAGAACGACACGTTGGAGACGCCGCCGGAGATCAGCGCATGCGGCAGCTCGCGTTTGATGTCCTCGCAGGCGCCGATAAAGTCCTGCGCATAGTTGTTATGCTCTTCGATACCGGTCGCTACCGCAAAGATATTGGGATCAAAGATGATATCTTCTGGCGGGAAGCCGACCTCTTCAGTGAGAATTTTGTAAGCGCGACGGCAAATCTCAATTTTGCGTTCGCGGGTGTCGGCCTGACCCACTTCGTCAAAGGCCATCACCACTACCGCGGCGCCATAGCGGCGAACCAGCTTCGCATGGTGGATAAAGGGTTCGACGCCCTCTTTCATCGAAATCGAGTTAACAATGCCTTTGCCCTGAATGCATTTCAAACCCTTTTCAATGACTTCCCACTTGGAGGAGTCGATCATGATCGGCACGCGGGCAATGTCCGGCTCGCCGGCAATCAGGTTGAGGAAGCGCACCATCGCCGCTTCCGCGTCGAGCATCCCCTCATCCATGTTGATATCGATAATCTGCGCGCCGCTTTCGACCTGCTGACGGGCAACGTCCAGCGCTTCGCTGTACTTCTCTTCTTTGATCAAGCGCTTAAATTTCGCCGAGCCGGTGACGTTGGTACGTTCGCCGACGTTAACGAACAGGCTGTCGTCGCCGATGTTCAGCGGCTCCAGGCCGGCGAGGCGGCAGGCCACCGGCAGTTCCGGCAACTGGCGCGGCGGTAAACCGGCCACCGCCCGGCTCATGGCGGCGATATGCTCCGGAGTCGTACCGCAGCAGCCGCCAACGATATTGAGGAAACCGGCTTCCGCCCATTCGCGAATTTGCGTCGCCATGGTGTTGGCATCCAGATCGTATTCACCGAAGGCGTTGGGCAGACCGGCGTTCGGGTGCGCCGTGACGTAGCATTCGGCGATGCGCGACAGCTCCTGGACATACTGCCGCAGTTCGTCCGGCCCGAGGGCGCAGTTCAGACCAAACGATAAGGCTTCGGCGTGACGCAGCGAGTTATAAAAGGCTTCGGTGGTCTGTCCGGAAAGCGTGCGGCCGGACGCATCGGTGATGGTGCCGGAGATCATCAGCGGCAGGTCAACGCCCAGCGCCTCCAGCTCCTCTTTCACCGCATAGATGGCCGCCTTGGCGTTCAGAGTATCAAATACCGTTTCAATCAGGATCAGATCCACGCCACCTTCCACCAGCGCCCGGGTGGATTCGCGATAGGCGGCCACCAGCTGGTCAAAGGTAATATTACGGAACGCCGGATCGTTCACATCAGGCGAGATAGAGGCGGTACGGTTGGTCGGGCCAAGCACGCCCGCGACGTAGCGCGGTTTTTCCGGCGTGCGGGCCGTCCAGGCGTCGGCGCTGGCGCGGGCCAGCTTCGCCGCGGCAAAGTTGATCTCGGCCGACAGGGATTCCATCTGGTAATCCGCCATCGCGATGGTCGTCGAGTTAAAGGTGTTGGTCTCAATGATATCCGCACCGGCCTCGAAGTAGGCGTCGTGGATCTCGCGGATCACCTCGGGCTTGCTGAGCACCAGCAGGTCGTTGTTGCCTTTCAGGTCGCACGGCCAGTCAGCAAAGCGCTCACCGCGAAAGTCCTGCTCACTCAGACGATAGCCCTGGATCATGGTGCCCATGCCCCCATCCAGAACCAGAATACGTTCTTTTAACTGCTGATGCAGTTGCTCAACTTTGCTGCTCACACTTGCTCCCGACAACGCTCAACTCAGGCCAAATAGCCAACAAACCATACTGGCATAAACCACCGGAGCGGAAAAGACAACAACAGGCAATATGAGACATGTTCAGCTTCACTCCTCCGATGAGTCCGGTTGTGATTGCATTATCGCCAAATAAAACGAAAATCATTTCCACGATACAGAAAAAGGAGTCCGCGATGGCCACTACCCCCGTTCCCGCGAAACGCGGCAGAAAACCCGCGGCTGCCACCGCCCAGCAGGCTGGCGGTCAGGTTCAGTCGCTGACCCGCGGCCTGAAATTGCTCGAATGGATTGCCGAGTCTCACAGCAGCGTCGCGCTGACCGAGCTGGCGCAGCAGGCGGGTCTGCCCAACTCCACCACTCACCGCCTGCTGACCACCATGCAGCAGCTGGGTTTCGTCCGCCAGGTCGGCGAGCTGGGCCACTGGGCCGTCGGGGCGCATGCCTTCGTGGTGGGCAGCAGCTTTCTGCAAAGCCGCAATCTGCTGGCGATTGTCCACCCGATCCTGCGCCAGCTGATGGAAGATTCCGGTGAAACGGTGAATCTGGCGGTGCTTGACCAGAGCGACCACCAGGCGATCATTATCGACCAGGTGCAGTGCACCCAGCTGATGCGTATGTCGGCGCCGATCGGCGGTAAACTGCCGATGCACGCCTCCGGCGCCGGGAAGGCGTTTCTCTCGCAATTAAGCGAAGAGCAGGTCACCAGCCTGCTGCACCGTAAAGGGCTGCATGCCTATACGCATGCCACGCTGGTCTCGCCGCTGCATCTGAAGGAAGATTTAGCGCAGACCCGCAAACGGGGCTACTCTTTCGATGACGAGGAGCACGCGCTCGGCCTGCGCTGCGTCGCCGCCTGCATTTATGATGAACATCGCGAACCGTTCGCGGCAATCTCCATCTCCGGACCGATTTCACGCATGACCGATGACCGGGTGACCGAGCTGGGCGCGCTGGTGATCAAAGCGGCGAAGGAAGTGACGCTGGCGTATGGCGGGGTTAAATAAAAAAATGCCCCACTGGGGCATTTTAAGTAGGCCTGATAAGCGTAGCGCCATCAGGCAGATCGGCGCACCCTGCCGGATGGCGGCGTAAACACCTTATCCGGCCTACTGTCAGCGCCATAGCGCACGCTAAAACGCTGCTTGCGCCGGTAGGCGTAGACATCTTCCACATGGCCGTTTTTAATCCGCGTCTGCAGTTCGCGCCAGTAGTCCGCGCGCAGCAGGTCGGCATGCATCTCCTCAAACAGCGGCCCAATGCGCGGGTCGGCGCACAGCCAGTGGCGGAACTCCTCCGGAAACACATCCCCCGGCGAAACGCTGTACCACGGCTCGCTGGCCAGCTCATCTTCCGGATAGCGCGGCGGCGGGATCTGGCGGAAATTTACCTCTGTCATATAGCAAATTTCGTCATAGTCGTAGAACACCACCCGGCCGTGGCGGGTGACGCCGAAGTTTTTAAACAGCATATCGCCGGGAAAGATGTTGGCGGCGGCCAGCTGGCGGATAGCATTGCCATACTCTTCTACCGCATCACGCAATGCCTGGCCGTTAACCTGCTCCAGCCACAGGTTGAGCGGCACCATTCGCCGTTCAATATACAGATGACTGATGACGATGCGGTCGCCGAGATCGGTGAGTTTGTTCCCCGCTTCCGCCTGCAACAGCGCCAGCAGCGCCGGCGCGATTTGCCGTTTATCCAGCACGAAATTTTCAAACTCCTGGGTATCCGCCATCCGCCCGACGCGGTCATGCTCCTTTACCAGCTGATAGCAGGCGCGCACGTGGGCGGCGGTCACCTCTTTCTGCGGCGCGAAGCGGTCTTTGATCACCTTAAACACCCGGTCAAACCCCGGCAGGGTAAACACCAGCATCACCATCCCGCGAATGCCCGGCGCTTCAATAAACTGCTCATCGCAGCGAGTAATGTAGTGTAGATATTCGCGATAGCTTTCGGTTTTGGCGTGCTTCTGACAGCCAATCGCCATGTACAGCTCGGCCGTCGTTTTGCCCGGCAGGATCTCACGCAGCCATTCCACCAGAGCGCCGGGCAACGGCGCATAAACCATAAAATAGGAACGCGCGAAGCCAAAAACGATGCTTGCTTCGGCATGGGTGGTCAGGCAGGTGTCAACAAACAGCTCACCCTCATCGCTGCGGTGGATCGGCAGCAAAAAAGGCAGCGTCGCCATCGGCATGACCAGTTTGCCCACCAGCCAGGCGGCTTTATTCCGGTAGAACAGCTCATTAGCGACCTGCAGATGACAGGTGGCGAGCAGTTCCTCCCCCAGCGCCTCCTGCAGACTGGCAATGATATAGCCGATATCCCGCGCTTTGTTCTGCCACGGCAGCCGCAACGGCAAATCGGACAGTACTTTGCCCAGCAGGTGCGACCAGCCGCGTTCCGGAAAGAAATCTTTCGCCAGCGGTCGCGGTAGGGTGCGAAAGGGGCGCTCGGGTTGCGAACTGAAAATAAAGAGCCGCTCGGGGGTCAGCGAGCGGTGGTCAAACAGTCGGCAGTAGACCGAATTGAAAAAGCTCTCGGCAATTTCAAAGCGAGGGTAATCCGGCAACAGTTGGGTGTACTGCTGTTTCACCCGCAGAAGAAAATCGACGTCGGTACTTTTCCCTTCGGTAATGCAGCGCAGCTGCTCTACCACCAGGCCAACGTGGTGATCGTAGAGATGGATACGCTGCTTCATCGCCTGCTGTACGGCGTGCCAGTCAGCCTGTTCAAAGCGCTGCTGCGCGCCGGAGGTCACCTCCAGGAAACGCCCGTACTGGGCGTCGAATCCCTGTAAAATGGTTTGGGCAATCAGTAGTTCCAGGCCACGCGTCATCGCTTTCCCCCATCCGGCACCACGTCATGCCGGATGGCGCGCTCGCTTATCCGGCCTGCATCCCTTCCCAGGCCCGGTCAGCGTCGCGCCGCCGGGCATGGCTCAAAACTGATCTTCTTCGGTCGAGCCGGTCAGCGCCGTCACCGATGAGGCGCCGCCCTGGATAATGGTAGTGACTTTGTCGAAGTAGCCAGTGCCCACCTCCTGCTGGTGCGAGACGAAGCTATAGCCTTCCGGCGCGGCAGCGAATTCCGGCTGCTGCACTTTCTCAACATAGTGGCGCATCCCCTCACCCTGAGCGTAGGCATGGGCGAGGTCGAACATGTTGAACCACATGCTGTGGATCCCGGCGAGGGTAATAAACTGGTATTTGTATCCCATGTCCGACAGCTGCTGCTGGAAGCTGGCGATGGTTTTATCATCGAGATTTTTCTTCCAGTTAAACGACGGCGAGCAGTTATAGGCCAGCAGTTTGCCAGGGAAACGCGCATGGATAGCCTCAGCAAAGCGGCGCGCCTGCTCAAGATCCGGTTTCGACGTTTCGCACCACACCAGATCCGCATACGGCGCATAAGCCAGCCCGCGACTGATCGCCTGCTCGATCCCGGCGTGGGTGCGGAAGAACCCTTCGCTGGTGCGATCCCCGGTAATAAACTCACGATCGTACGGATCGCAGTCAGAGGTAATTAAATCGGCCGCATCGGCATCGGTACGGGCGATCACCAGCGTCGGGACCCCCATCACGTCGGCTGCCAGACGCGCCGCCACCAGCTTCTGAATTGCCTCCTGGGTCGGGACCAACACTTTACCGCCCATATGACCGCACTTCTTCACTGACGCCAGCTGATCTTCGAAGTGAACCGCCGCTGCACCGGCTTCAATCATCGATTTCATCAGCTCAAAGGCGTTAAGGACGCCGCCAAAACCGGCCTCCGCATCCGCCACGATCGGCAGGAAGTAGTCGATATAACGCGGATCGTTCGGTTCAATCCCGACCGACCACTGGATCTGATCGGCACGACGGAAAGTGTTGTTGATCCGATCCACCACCGCCGGTACCGAGTTGGCCGGATACAGCGATTGATCCGGATACATGCTGGACGCCAGGTTAGCATCCGCCGCCACCTGCCAGCCGGAGAGATAAATGGCTTCGATACCCGCCTTCGCCTGCTGCAAGGCCTGGCCGCCGGTCAGCGCGCCGAGACTGTTGACGTACCCTTTTTTCGCCTCACCGTGCAGCAGACGCCACATTTTCGCCGCGCCAAGCTGTGCCAGCGTGCATTCCGGATTCACCGAGCCGCGTAACTTCACCACCTCTTCCGCGCTGTACGGGCGGGTAATGCCTTCCCAGCGCGGGTTCGTCCACTCTTTATTTAATTCTTCGATTTGTTGGGTACGGGTTTTCATGTGCAGATGCTCCATATAATTTCCTGGCTCCCCAGGCGCATTGGTGAAGGACTAAATGGCGAACCACACCATCTGGCGATCAGGCCAGCAGGCGGTAGCCCGGTAATGTCAGAAAATCAATTAGCTCGTCGGAGGTGGTGATCTGCTCCATCAGTCGCGCCGCATCGTCAAAGCGGCCGTGGCTGAAACGGTGCTCTCCCAGCTCCTCCTGAATCACCATCAGCTCTTCCGCCAGCCACTGGCGGAACAGCGCCTTCGTGACCGGGGTGCCGTCGTTCAGGGTTTTCTGATGATGGATCCACTGCCAGATAGAGGTGCGCGAGATCTCGGCCGTCGCGGCGTCTTCCATCAGGCCATAAATCGGGACGCAACCGTTGCCGGAGATCCAGGCTTCGATGTACTGCACCGCCACGCGAATGTTGGCGCGCATCCCGGCTTCCGTGCGCTCGCCCTCGCAGGGGGCCAGCAGCTGTTCGGCGGTAATTGGCGCATCCGCGCTCCGGGTGACCGAGAGCTGATTCGGCTTATCGCCCAGTACGCGGTTAAACACCGCCATAGCGGTATCCGCCAGCCCCGGGTGGGCGATCCAGGTGCCATCGTGACCGTTGTTCGCCTCCAGCTCTTTATCGGCGGTGACTTTGCTCAGCACCTGACGGTTGCGTTCGGCATCTTTGCTCGGGATAAACGCCGCCATGCCGCCCATCGCAAACGCACCGCGTTTGTGGCAGGTCTTAATCAACAACCGTGAGTAGGCGCTGAGGAAGGGTTTATCCATCGTCACCACCTGACGGTCAGGCAACACGCGGTCCGGATGGTTTTTGAGCGTTTTGATATAGCTGAAGATGTAGTCCCAACGGCCGCAGTTCAGGCCAACAATATGGTCGCGCAGCGCATGCAGGATCTCATCCATCTGGAACACCGCTGGCAGCGTCTCAATCAGCAGCGTAGCCTTGATGGTGCCGCGCGGCAGGTCAAAGCGATCTTCCGTAAAACTAAAGACATCGTTCCACCATGCCGCCTCCTGCCAGGCCTGGGTTTTTGGCAGATAGAAGTAGGGACCGCTCCCCTTCGCCAGCAGCGCCTGGTAGTTATGAAAAAAATAGAGCGCAAAATCGAACAGACTGCCGGGGATGGCCTCATTACGCCAGGTGACGTGCTTTTCCGGCAGGTGCAGGCCGCGCACACGGCATACCAGCACAGCGGGATTGGGCTGCAGCTGGTAGATTTTGCCGGCCTCGTTGGTGTAGCTAATAGTCCCGTTCACGGCATCACGCAGGTTAATTTGGCCATCAATGACTTTACGCCAGTCAGGCGCCAGCGAATCCTCAAAGTCCGCCATAAAGACTTTGACGTTGGCATTCATCGCGTTAATGACCATTTTGCGTTCAACGGGACCGGTGATTTCAACACGGCGATCCTGCAAATCCGCCGGGATACCGCGGATGGTCCAGTTTCCATTTCTAATGGAAGCGGTTTCCGAAATAAAGTCAGGAAGTACACCTTGATCAATGGCCTGCTGCTGCTGCTGACGCGCGGCCAGTAGCTTATTACGCGCCGGCGCAAAGCGGCTCACCAGTTCCGTCAGAAATTCTACCGCCTCAGGCGTTAAGATCTGCTTCTCCTGCTCGCCATAGGGCTGACTAAAGGCCAGTTCATCGGTGATTGTCGCCTGCTGCGTCATTGTGCTGTTCCTCTTGGTTGATCCGCTGGAAGCGAGCGAGAGATCGTTGTGTAGTTTTCGCTCAGCACAATTAAGACTACTCAATTAATTTTCAAAATCAAAAACAATTTCCATTTTAATTTTAAAATAGAGTTAACATATTGATAACAATGGAATTAAAGTTATCATTGAGCATGAAGTGAATTTCGGAAATAAAAAAGGCACCCGAAGGTGCCAGAGGCAAAGTGCTGAAACGCTTTAGGATCGTTTCGTGTAGAGTATTACTCCAGTGTAGGATTCATATGGCGCAGATCGTATGGTGTAATCTGGTAGACATAATAGTTAAGCCAGTTAGCAAACAGCAGATTGCCGTGGCTCCGCCAGGTGGCGCGCGGTTTGTTCTGCGGGTCGTTTTGCGGAAAATAGTTGTAAGGAACCTCTGGATTCAAACCGGCTTCCACATCGCGGAAATATTCGCTTGCCAGGGTATTGGCATCGTACTCCGGGTGGCCGGTAACAAAGGCGATGCGCTTATCTTTGCTGGCAAACAAATACGCATCGCCCTCTTCCGTCTCCGCGAGGATCTCGAGATCGGTGTAGTCGCGGATAAGTCCCGCCGGAAAATCAGCATAGCGTGAGTGCGGGGCCAGGAAAGAGTCGTCGAAACCGCGGGTCAGTAAGGCGTGTGGATGCAGAATATGGTGTTCATAAACGCCAGAAATCTTTTCGGCGCGGGTCTGCTTCGGAATGCCGTACAGAATATTCAGCGCGGCCTGAACCGCCCAACAGACGAACAACGTGGAGGTGACGTGATCCTTCGCCCACTCCAGCACCTGTTTGATCTGTGGCCAGTAAGCAACATCGTTAAACTCAACCAGGCCTAAGGGGGCACCGGTGACAATCAGGCCATCAAAATTCTGATCGCAGATCTCATCGAAATTGCAGTAAAAGTTATTCAGATGCTCCGCCGGCGTATTACGCGACTCGCGCGCATCAATACGCAACAACTGGATGTCCACCTGCAGCGGAGAGTTCGACAGCAGACGCAGGAACTGATTTTCCGTCTCGATTTTCTTCGGCATCAGGTTGAGGATTAACACCTTCAGGGGGCGAATTTCCTGAGTCGTTGCACGTGTTGTCGTCATCACAAAGACGTTTTCATTGCGCAAGAAACTGACGGCTGGTAGCTCGTCCTGCACCCGAATTGGCATAACTGTATTACCTCATAGCATACGTATAAACGTTTAGACATCCAGATAGCTGAAGATAACCAGGAATCGGGTGAATGTCGAGTCTGCATGTTCACGGTGAGAAAATTTCACGGCGCGCATTGAGTTAGAATATAAGAATGAAGAAAAGGAGAAAATATGGTTATTAGCATCCGCCGTTCCCGGCCAGATGAAGGGGATAAACTGATTGCGATATGGTGTCGGTCGGTCGACGCCACGCACGATTTTCTGTCAAAAGCGTATCGAAAGGAGCTGGAGGAGATGGTACGCGCATTTTTACCGGAGGCTCCGCTGTGGGTGGCGGCTAACACCCAGGACCAGCCGATCGCCTTTATGCTGCTTACCGGAGAGCATATGGATGCGCTGTTCGTCGATCCGGATGTCCGCGGCTGCGGCGTGGGGAAATTGCTGATTGAGCATGCCCTGTCGTTAACGCCAAAGCTGACGACGAATGTGAATGAGCAGAATGAACAAGCGGTCGGGTTTTATCAGAGGATGGGTTTTAACGTGACAGGGCGTTCTGAGACGGACGATCTGGGGCAACCGTATCCGTTATTGAATTTGATACATGAGCAGCAGGCTGAAGCAGACTAAGATTGACGTCGCAACTGCTGACCCTTAGACAGGGACCTCCCCGGAGGCGGTGCTGCGCACCTTGTCCGGGCTACAGGTCGTGCAGGGCGGGTGCGAATCCGTAGCCCCGGTAAGCGCAGCGCCACCGGGGAGATATACCCCACACAGCAAAAAACCCCGCACCTTTCGGGACGGGGTTCTTGTTAAAACGCAAAAACAAAAAGCTCAGTCTTTCGACTGAGCTTTCTGCTTTGTTTGATGCCTGGCAGTTCCCTACTCTCACATGGGGAGACCCCACACTACCATCGGCGCTACGGCGTTTCACTTCTGAGTTCGGCATGGGGTCAGGTGGGACCACCGCGCTATCGCCGCCAGGCAAATTCTGTTTTCAACACGTCTCACGGACGCATCGAGTAATCTGTATCAGAGCTGAAAATCGTCTCAAATCCGCCAAAACAGCTTCGGCGTTGTAAGGTTAAGCCTCACGGTTCATTAGTACCGGTTAGCTCAACGCATCGCTGCGCTTACACACCCGGCCTATCAACGTCGTCGTCTTCAACGTTCCTTCAGGAGACTTATAGTCTCAGGGAGAACTCATCTCGGGGCAAGTTTCGTGCTTAGATGCTTTCAGCACTTATCTCTTCCGCATTTAGCTACCGGGCAGTGCCATTGGCATGACAACCCGAACACCAGTGATGCGTCCACTCCGGTCCTCTCGTACTAGGAGCAGCCCCCCTCAATTCTCCAGCGCCCACGGCAGATAGGGACCGAACTGTCTCACGACGTTCTAAACCCAGCTCGCGTACCACTTTAAATGGCGAACAGCCATACCCTTGGGACCTACTTCAGCCCCAGGATGTGATGAGCCGACATCGAGGTGCCAAACACCGCCGTCGATATGAACTCTTGGGCGGTATCAGCCTGTTATCCCCGGAGTACCTTTTATCCGTTGAGCGATGGCCCTTCCATTCAGAACCACCGGATCACTATGACCTGCTTTCGCACCTGCTCGCGCCGTCACGCTCGCAGTCAAGCTAGCTTATGCCATTGCACTAACCTCCTGATGTCCGACCAGGATTAGCTAACCTTCGTGCTCCTCCGTTACTCTTTGGGAGGAGACCGCCCCAGTCAAACTACCCACCAGACACTGTCCGCAACCCCGGTCAGGGGCCTACGTTAGAACATCAAACATTAAAGGGTGGTATTTCAAGGTTGGCTCCACGCAGACTGGCGTCCACGCTTCAAAGCCTCCCACCTATCCTACACATCAAGGCTCAATGTTCAGTGTCAAGCTATAGTAAAGGTTCACGGGGTCTTTCCGTCTTGCCGCGGGTACACTGCATCTTCACAGCGAGTTCAATTTCACTGAGTCTCGGGTGGAGACAGCCTGGCCATCATTACGCCATTCGTGCAGGTCGGAACTTACCCGACAAGGAATTTCGCTACCTTAGGACCGTTATAGTTACGGCCGCCGTTTACCGGGGCTTCGATCAAGAGCTTCTCCTTACGGATAACCCCATCAATTAACCTTCCGGCACCGGGCAGGCGTCACACCGTATACGTCCACTTTCGTGTTTGCACAGTGCTGTGTTTTTAATAAACAGTTGCAGCCAGCTGGTATCTTCGACTGGTCTCAGCTCCATCCGCAGGGACTTCACCTACACACCAGCGTGCCTTCTCCCGAAGTTACGGCACCATTTTGCCTAGTTCCTTCACCCGAGTTCTCTCAAGCGCCTTGGTATTCTCTACCTGACCACCTGTGTCGGTTTGGGGTACGATTTAATGTTACCTGATGCTTAGAGGCTTTTCCTGGAAGCAGGGCATTTGTTACTTCAGCACCGTAGTGCCTCGTCATCACACCTCAGCGTTAAAAGGTACCGGATTTACCTGGAACCTCCGCCTACATGCTTAAACCGGGACAACCGTCGCCCGGCTAACATAGCCTTCTCCGTCCCCCCTTCGCAGTAACACCAAGTACAGGAATATTAACCTGTTTCCCATCGACTACGCCTTTCGGCCTCGCCTTAGGGGTCGACTCACCCTGCCCCGATTAACGTTGGACAGGAACCCTTGGTCTTCCGGCGAGCGGGCTTTTCACCCGCTTTATCGTTACTTATGTCAGCATTCGCACTTCTGATACCTCCAGCAACCCTCACAGGCCACCTTCGCAGGCTTACAGAACGCTCCCCTACCCAACAACACATAGTGTCGCTGCCGCAGCTTCGGTGCATGGTTTAGCCCCGTTACATCTTCCGCGCAGGCCGACTCGACCAGTGAGCTATTACGCTTTCTTTAAATGATGGCTGCTTCTAAGCCAACATCCTGGCTGTCTGTGCCTTCCCACATCGTTTCCCACTTAACCATGACTTTGGGACCTTAGCTGGCGGTCTGGGTTGTTTCCCTCTTCACGACGGACGTTAGCACCCGCCGTGTGTCTCCCGTGATAACATTCTTCGGTATTCGTAGTTTGCATCGGGTTGGTAAGTCGGGATGACCCCCTAGCCGAAACAGTGCTCTACCCCCGAAGATGAATTCACGAGGCGCTACCTAAATAGCTTTCGGGGAGAACCAGCTATCTCCCGGTTTGATTGGCCTTTCACCCCCAGCCACAAGTCATCCGCTAATTTTTCAACATTAGTCGGTTCGGTCCTCCAGTTAGTGTTACCCAACCTTCAACCTGCCCATGGCTAGATCACCGGGTTTCGGGTCTATACCCTGCAACTTAACGCCCAGTTAAGACTCGGTTTCCCTGCGGCTCCCCTATACGGTTAACCTTGCTACAGAATATAAGTCGCTGACCCATTATACAAAAGGTACGCAGTCACACCCGAAGGTGCTCCCACTGCTTGTACGTACACGGTTTCAGGTTCTTTTTCACTCCCCTCGCCGGGGTTCTTTTCGCCTTTCCCTCACGGTACTGGTTCACTATCGGTCAGTCAGGAGTATTTAGCCTTGGAGGATGGTCCCCCCATATTCAGACAGGATACCACGTGTCCCGCCCTACTCTTCGAGTTCACAGCCTGTGCATTTTGGTGTACGGGACTATCACCCTGTACCGTCGGACTTTCCAGACCGTTCCACTAACACACAAGCTGATTCAGACTCTGGGCTGCTCCCCGTTCGCTCGCCGCTACTGGGGGAATCTCGGTTGATTTCTTTTCCTCGGGGTACTTAGATGTTTCAGTTCCCCCGGTTCGCCTCGTTAACCTATGTATTCAGTTAACGATAGTGTGACGAATCACACTGGGTTTCCCCATTCGGACATCGCCGGCTGTAACGGTTCATATCACCTTACCGACGCTTTTCGCAGATTAGCACGTCCTTCATCGCCTCTGACTGCCAGGGCATCCACCGTGTACGCTTAGTCGCTTAACCTCACAACCCGAAGATGTTTCGTAAAACACCATCGTGTCGCGAAAATTTGAGAGACTCGAACACACTTAAACAGTGTGTCGTTTCAATTTTCAGCTTGATCCAGATTTTTAAAGAGCAAATATCTCAAACGTCACCCGAAGATGAGTTTTGAGATATATCGGCACGCGTCTTTCACTCACGAACCAGCAAGTGGCGTCCCCTAGGGGATTCGAACCCCTGTTACCGCCGTGAAAGGGCGGTGTCCTGGGCCTCTAGACGAAGGGGACACTGAAGTCTCAATCGCAAGACGCCTTGCTTCTTTACTTTCATCAGACAATCTGTGTGAGCACTACAAAGGCAGGTTCTTTAAGGTAAGGAGGTGATCCAACCGCAGGTTCCCCTACGGTTACCTTGTTACGACTTCACCCCAGTCATGAATCACAAAGTGGTAAGCGCCCTCCCGAAGGTTAAGCTACCTACTTCTTTTGCAACCCACTCCCATGGTGTGACGGGCGGTGTGTACAAGGCCCGGGAACGTATTCACCGTAGCATTCTGATCTACGATTACTAGCGATTCCGACTTCATGGAGTCGAGTTGCAGACTCCAATCCGGACTACGACATACTTTATGAGGTCCGCTTGCTCTCGCGAGGTCGCTTCTCTTTGTATATGCCATTGTAGCACGTGTGTAGCCCTGGTCGTAAGGGCCATGATGACTTGACGTCATCCCCACCTTCCTCCAGTTTATCACTGGCAGTCTCCTTTGAGTTCCCGGCCTAACCGCTGGCAACAAAGGATAAGGGTTGCGCTCGTTGCGGGACTTAACCCAACATTTCACAACACGAGCTGACGACAGCCATGCAGCACCTGTCTCACAGTTCCCGAAGGCACCAATCCATCTCTGGAAAGTTCTGTGGATGTCAAGACCAGGTAAGGTTCTTCGCGTTGCATCGAATTAAACCACATGCTCCACCGCTTGTGCGGGCCCCCGTCAATTCATTTGAGTTTTAACCTTGCGGCCGTACTCCCCAGGCGGTCGATTTAACGCGTTAGCTCCGGAAGCCACGCCTCAAGGGCACAACCTCCAAATCGACATCGTTTACAGCGTGGACTACCAGGGTATCTAATCCTGTTTGCTCCCCACGCTTTCGCACCTGAGCGTCAGTCTTTGTCCAGGGGGCCGCCTTCGCCACCGGTATTCCTCCAGATCTCTACGCATTTCACCGCTACACCTGGAATTCTACCCCCCTCTACAAGACTCTAGCCTGCCAGTTTCGAATGCAGTTCCCAGGTTGAGCCCGGGGATTTCACATCCGACTTGACAGACCGCCTGCGTGCGCTTTACGCCCAGTAATTCCGATTAACGCTTGCACCCTCCGTATTACCGCGGCTGCTGGCACGGAGTTAGCCGGTGCTTCTTCTGCGGGTAACGTCAATCGATGAGGTTATTAACCTCACCGCCTTCCTCCCCGCTGAAAGTGCTTTACAACCCGAAGGCCTTCTTCACACACGCGGCATGGCTGCATCAGGCTTGCGCCCATTGTGCAATATTCCCCACTGCTGCCTCCCGTAGGAGTCTGGACCGTGTCTCAGTTCCAGTGTGGCTGGTCATCCTCTCAGACCAGCTAGGGATCGTCGCCTAGGTGAGCCGTTACCCCACCTACCAGCTAATCCCATCTGGGCACATCTGATGGCATGAGGCCCGAAGGTCCCCCACTTTGGTCTTGCGACGTTATGCGGTATTAGCTACCGTTTCCAGTAGTTATCCCCCTCCATCAGGCAGTTTCCCAGACATTACTCACCCGTCCGCCGCTCGTCACCCGAGAGCAAGCTCTCTGTGCTACCGCTCGACTTGCATGTGTTAGGCCTGCCGCCAGCGTTCAATCTGAGCCATGATCAAACTCTTCAATTTAAGTTTGATGCTCGTGAATTAAACTTCGTAATGAATTACGTATGTTCACTCAGAGACTTGGTATTCATTTTTCGTCCGAGGACGTTAAGAATCCATGTCACTTTGAGTGCCCACACAGATTGTCTGATAAATTGTTAAAGAGCAGTTGCGACGCGCTTTAGCGCTCTGTCGCGAGGTGGCGTATATTACGCTTTCCTCTTTCAGAGTCAACCCTGAATTTCAGGATTTTTCTCTTCAACCGAACTGGCTGTTTGTGTGAAGTGATTCACATCCGCCGTGTCGATGGAGGCGCATTATAGGGAGTTCTCGAGCGCCTGCAATAGAAAAATGGCAGAAAAATGACTGACTGCTGCATTCCCCAGCAAAACCCCGCTTTATACCCTTTTACACACAGAATTATCCACAGAAGCGCGATGAAAGGGCGACAAAAGCCCGGTGGGTCAGCTTCTATATAAAGAAGAAACGGTGCCTGAAAGAGAAAGATAAAAATTCGCGAGCGTTGCGCAAACGTTTTCGTTACAATGCCGCGCTATGACACGGATGCCCGGTTGGGTGCGTTAGGTGAGTTTTTAGGCAAAAACTCACCTAACGCTCTCTGTAATGTTCAAATCCTGGGGATTTAATACCATGCAACAACGTCGTCCAGTCCGCCGCGCTCTGCTCAGTGTTTCTGACAAGGCCGGTATCGTCGAATTCGCGCAGGCGCTTTCCGCTCGTGGTGTCGAGCTGCTGTCCACCGGCGGCACCGCCCGCCTGCTGGCAGATAAAGGCCTGCCGGTTACCGAAGTCTCTGACTACACCGGTTTCCCGGAAATGATGGATGGACGCGTGAAGACCCTGCATCCGAAAGTACACGGCGGCATCCTCGGTCGTCGCGGTCAGGATGACGGTATCATGCAGCAGCACGGTATTGCGCCTATCGATATGGTGGTCGTTAACCTTTACCCGTTTGCCCAGACCGTCGCTCGTGAAGGCTGCTCGCTGGAAGACGCGGTGGAAAACATTGATATCGGCGGCCCGACTATGGTGCGCTCCGCAGCGAAGAACCATAAAGACGTCGCTATCGTAGTGAAGAGCAGCGACTATGACGCCATCATTAATGAGATGGACGCCAACGAAGGCTCCCTGACGCTGAACACCCGCTTCGATCTCGCCATTAAAGCCTTCGAACACACCGCAGCTTACGACAGCATGATCGCTAACTACTTCGGCAGCATGGTTCCGGCCTATCACGGCGAAAGCAAAGAAGCCGCTGGCCGCTTCCCGCGCACCCTGAATCTGAACTTCATTAAGAAGCAGGATATGCGCTACGGCGAAAACAGTCACCAGCAGGCTGCCTTCTATATAGAAGAGAATGTCAAAGAAGCTTCCGTGGCAACCGCTACCCAGCTGCAGGGTAAAGCGCTCTCCTATAACAACATTGCCGATACCGATGCGGCGCTGGAGTGCGTGAAAGAGTTCAATGAGCCAGCCTGCGTGATCGTCAAGCACGCTAACCCATGCGGCGTTGCCGTCAGCGACTCGATTCTCGACGCCTACGATCGCGCATACAAAACCGACCCAACCTCCGCGTTCGGCGGCATCATCGCCTTTAACCGCGAGCTGGATGCAGAAACCGCGCAGGCGATCATCTCTCGCCAGTTCGTCGAAGTGATCATCGCGCCGTCCGCCAGCGAAGAAGCGCTGAAGATCACCGCCGCGAAACAGAACGTCCGCGTACTGGTCTGTGGCCAGTGGGATACTCGCGTTGCCGGCCTCGATTTCAAACGTGTCAATGGCGGCCTGCTGGTTCAGGACCGCGATCTCGGCATGGTCACCGCGGGCGAACTGCGCGTAGTCAGCAAACGTCAGCCAAGCGAGCAGGAACTGCGCGATGCGCTGTTCTGCTGGAAAGTAGCGAAATTCGTCAAATCCAACGCCATCGTCTATGCCAAAGACAATATGACCATCGGGATAGGCGCCGGTCAGATGAGCCGCGTCTACTCAGCGAAAATTGCCGGGATTAAAGCCGGTGACGAAGGTCTGGAAGTGAAAGGTTCCGCCATGGCCTCTGACGCCTTCTTCCCGTTCCGCGACGGCATTGATGCCGCAGCCGCAGTGGGCATCACCTGTGTGATCCAGCCGGGCGGCTCTATCCGCGACGACGAAGTGATTGCTGCCGCTGACGAACATGGTATCGCCATGATCTTCACCGACATGCGCCACTTCCGCCATTAATTCACGGAGCTACAGATGAAAGTATTAGTAATCGGCAACGGCGGGCGCGAACACGCGCTGGCCTGGAAAGCGGCCCAGTCGCCGCTGATTGATACCGTCTACGTCGCGCCGGGCAACGCAGGTACCGCCCTGGAGCCGTCGCTGCAAAACGTCGCCATCGGCGTTACCGATATTCCGGCGCTGCTTCGCTTCGCGCAGGATGAGAACATCGATCTGACCATCGTGGGCCCGGAAGCGCCGCTGGTCATTGGCGTAGTGGACGCATTCCGTGCCGCAGGGCTGACCATCTTCGGGCCAACCGAAGGCGCCGCGCAGCTGGAAGGCTCAAAAGCCTTCACCAAAGATTTCCTCGCTCGTCATCATATCCCGACGGCGGAATACCAGAACTTCACCGAGGTCGAGCCTGCGCTGGCTTATCTGCGGGAGAAAGGCGCGCCGATCGTCATCAAAGCCGACGGTCTGGCAGCGGGTAAAGGCGTTATCGTGGCGATGACCCTTGAGGAAGCTGAGGCGGCGGTCAAAGATATGCTGGCCGGCAACGCCTTTGGCGATGCTGGCCACCGCATCGTGATTGAAGAGTTCCTCGATGGCGAAGAAGCCAGCTTTATTGTCATGGTCGACGGCGAGCACGTCCTGCCGATGGCCACCAGCCAGGATCACAAGCGCGTCGGCAACGGCGATACCGGCCCGAACACCGGTGGGATGGGCGCTTATTCTCCGGCGCCGGTCGTGACTGATGAAGTCCATCAGCGCACCATGGAGCGGATTATCTGGCCAACCGTGAAAGGCATGGCCGCTGAAGGCAATACCTATACTGGTTTTCTGTATGCCGGTCTGATGATCGACAAACAGGGTAACCCGAAGGTAATTGAGTTCAACTGCCGCTTTGGCGATCCGGAAACCCAGCCGATCATGCTGCGCATGAAGTCCGACCTGGTAGATCTGTGCCTCGCCGCCTGCGCGGGCAAACTGGACGAGAAAACCTCCGAGTGGGATGACCGCGCGTCGCTGGGTGTGGTGGTTGCCGCCGGCGGCTATCCGGGCAATTACAACACGGGTGATGAGATCTTCGGCCTGCCGCAGCAGGAAGCGGCAGATGGTAAAGTCTTCCATGCCGGCACCAAACTGGCAGACGACCAGCGCGTCGTCACCAACGGCGGGCGCGTGCTGTGCGTGACCGCGCTGGGTGAAACCGTGGCGCAGGCGCAGCAGCGCGCCTATCAACTGCTGACCGATATTCACTGGGACGGCAGCTTTAGCCGTAACGATATCGGCTGGCGCGCCATCGAACGTGAAAAAGCTAACGGCTAAGTTTTGCCAGCAGCGTTTTCCGCGTAATGCCTAACTGACGGGCGGCTTCAGTTTTGTTGCCGCCCGTTTTTTCCAGCGCCGAAAGAATGACTTCTTTTTCAACTTCCACTAACGGCTGAATCAGCGCGTTCTCGCTACCACCCGACGGCAACGGCGTGCCCGCTATCGCCAGCGGCAGTTCTCGTTCGGAGATATAGTTTCCGGTCAGCAGCACCACCGCCCGCTCCACCGTGTTTTCCAGTTCACGGATATTACCCGGCCAGGGGTAGTGGATCAGCAGATCCATCGCCTGCGGCGTAAACCCCTGCACCGTTTTGCGATTGCGTTCGGCATAGCGCTTAAGAAAGTGTTGCGCCAGTAGAGGAATGTCTTCCCGGCGCTGACGCAGCGGCGGCATATCAATGGTCACGACGTTCAGGCGATAATAGAGATCCAGGCGAAAGCGCCCGGCGCTCACCTCCTCCGCCAGATTACGATGGGTAGCGGCAATCAGCCGCACATCAACGGCAAGCGTCTGGTTACTGCCAACGCGCTGCACCTCGCGTTCCTGAATCGCCCGCAGCAGACGCACCTGCATCAGCGGTGAGATATCACCAATTTCATCAAGGAACAGCGTGCCGCCATCCGCCTCGACAAAACGCCCTTCCCGCCGCCGATCCGCCCCGGTAAACGCCCCTTTTTCATGACCGAACAGCTCGGACTCCAGCAGCGACTCATTCAGCGCCGCGCAGTTTAGCGTCACCAGCGGCTTCTCGCGGCGCTCGCTGCAGGCGTGGATGGCGCGCGCCACCAGTTCTTTACCCGTTCCCGATTCGCCGCAGATCAGCACCGTCGCATCTGAGGGCGCCACCAACATAATATTGTTGATAAGCGCCCGCATCGCCGGGCTATCACCAATCATGCCCCACCGTGAATCCGTCGCAACGCTGGGATCGCTCTCGCTCTGTTGCGTGTGCGCCAGCGCCTGAACCAGCGTCTGCTGCAGGGTGTCAAAATCCAGCGGTTTGACCAGATAATCCAGCGCCCCGGACTTAATGGCCTCCACCGCCGTACCGACGCTGGAAAACGCCGTCATGATCAGCACCGGTATCGCCGGGTTATAGGCTTTTATCTCTTTTAACGTCGCGATACCGTCCAGCTCCGCCATACGGATATCGCACAGCACCAGGTCGAAGACCTGGTGATGGATCTGCTCCAGCGCCTGCAGGCCGTTGTGAGCTAATGCCACCTGATAGCCCCAGCCGCGTAGCAGCGCCTGCAGGATCGTGCAGTGGCTGACGTCATCATCGACAACCAGAATCTGTACTTTATCGCTGCTCATCTTCCCTCCGTTGAGCATCCACCGGTAGCCAAAGCGTAAATATCGCTCCGGCCCCCGGCTGGCTTTCGGCGCGGATTGTCCCGCCATGTTGTTCGATAATATTCTGTACCACCGCCAGCCCCAGTCCGGTGCCGTCCGCCTTGGTGGTGAAATACGGTGTGAAGATGGCCTGCAGCTCTTCATCGCTCATCCCCTTACCGCTATCCGTGACGACGATTTTCACCCGCTGACGATCGGCTTCGCTTGCCGATACGCGAATGACGCCGTCGCGGCCAATCGCCTGCATCGCGTTCAGATACAGATTCAACAGCACCTGGTTCAGACGGTCGGGGTCGGCTTTAATCGAGGTTAATTCAGGACGCGGAGTAAATTGCAGTGCGATCCCGCGACTCTGCGCATCCTGGCTTACCAGCTGCAATGAGTGCCGGATAAGCGCGTTGATATCCACCGGCTGGTAATTTAAATGCGCGGGCCGGACCAGCTCCAGCAGCTCGCTGACCACCCGGTTCAGGCGGTCGGCTTCTTTCGCCATCACCTGGGCTAATTGCTGCGCTTCGCCGCCTGGGGGAGTGCGTTCGGCAAAATACTTCGCCAGCCCTTTAATCGAAGAGAGCGGATTGCGGATCTCATGCGCGACACCCGCCGCCAGATGGCCAAGCGCCACCAGCTTTTCTTTGCGGGCCATCGCCTCCAGCAGCTGCTGGCGTGAGCGACGATAGCGGCGGAACCAGAACTGAGCGAGGATCGTCGCCGCGATGACCAGCGCCGCGGCACCCAGCATGATCATCATGTTACGCTGGCCGCGGGCCTGCGCCGCATCCAGCTCGCGGCTATCAAAGGCGATAAAAATCACCTGCGGGACAGTGGGCTGAGCCAGCGCGCTGTTGCCGCGATTCATCATCCCCATATGATGGCCGCGAGAAGGATTGAGCGGGCGGAACTGGCGATAGATCTCCAGCGCCGGCTGCGGTTCGCTAAGCCGGCGCCAGCGGGCCTGTTCGCTCACGTGGAGTTCGCGCATCTGCGCCGGACTGTACAGCGCGTTATCCACCTGTTGCGGATCGCTATGGGCGATGATTTTACCGTTTTCATCGGTCACCGCGAACCACAGCACTCCAGGCTGCCAGGCCATCTCTTCCAGCAGGGCCTGCAGCTGCGCATGATGCATACGCATCCCCATCCCGACGCGCGTGCCAGACTCCAGCGCGCGGATCAGCACGCTCCCCTTCTCCTCAATGGTTTGTCGGGCGGCGGTCGTCTCACGACCATAGTCGCGGACGATCATTACGGAGAACAGCATGACCAACAGCACCATTGTGCCGGTCAGCAACCAGCTCAGGGCGTCCGCAGTGGCGTGCCGGGAGAAAGGTTTGATCTTCATCGGTGAGTCCTTGTCATCTCTTTTTCGCTTTCTGCAGGATCCTTCAGCAGAAATCATGCCATTTTCCCACGCCGTCAATCCTGTTCTCAAACATATCGCCTGCGGTTTAGCGAGTAAAAATGACCCACCTGACCCGCCAGGAACGGGTCATTTTTACTCACCTTCCCCATCGGCTCCTCCGGCAGGCCCGTACGGGCGGGCTTTTTCAGGCTGGCATGGAAGATGCAATAACGAGAGAAACCACACAGGAGATAATGCCATGAAACGGAACCGTAACTTACCTCTCACCCTCGTCACCCTTGCCGTACTGACCTTTGGCAGCAACGCGGCCTGGGCCAACCATCATTGGGGCAATAACACCGGGATGGGCAATCAGGGTTACAGCCAGCTGACCCAGGAGCAGCAGGCTACCGAGCAAAAGCTGCATAACGATTACGCTGCGCAAACCAGCGCCCTGCGCCAGCAGCTGCAGTCCAAACGCTATGAGTACAATGCGCTGCTCACGGCGCAAAAGCCGGACAGTGGAAAGATTGAAGCTGTCGCTCAGGAGATGGAAGGCTTACGCCAGAAGCTGGATCAGCAGCGGGTGAAGTTTGATGTCGCCCTGGCTGAGGCGGGCGTTCCCCGTGGCGCAGGAATGGGATACAACGGCTGCCGCGGTAACGGCGGTGGTCATAGGGGCATGAACCACTGGTAATCGTTAGAAGCTTTTTTCTGTCGGCTGCCAGGTGCAGAAGTTTTCATTGGCGACCAGCAATAGTTGAGAGCCTTCAGGCGCCTCCAGCCAGGCGATGCTCACCGCGGCGGAGGAATGACTCTGGCGACGTTCAATATGCGCCAGGGCCCGGCTATCGAGGTCAGGCTTAACCGTCTGACCTTCACAGGTCAACACGGTATGCGCGGCAGCGTTCCAGCGCCCCTGACGCAGGACGACGCGTCCCTGGCGGAGAGCATCGCTGGTCTGGCGGATCTGCTCGGCGCGATAACGATACAGTGCGACCTGGTCGCTGGAGAGCTGTTGCTTCTGCCCGTCGACTTCCCGCTGCATAAAGCTGAGATCGCCCTGCGCGTCGAAGCGGGCGCGAATATGTTCCGGCGGCTTACCGTAGACATTGAGTTCGATAAACGTCAATTGATCGCCCTGCCAGCGATATTCACTGGTCGAGGTATCCCCGTGACGCCACGGGCTGAAAGCGGCGAGAAGATGGACTTCATCACCTGAATCTTTACGCCAGATACGCATCGCCCCCTGATTATCCGCATAACCGCTGGCGGTAAACGGTGGAAGCGAGGCGTCGTGGCTGCAGGCAGTCAGCAACAGGATGCCCGCCAGCGCCAGAGGCCGGCGCCAGACAGACAAAAGGGGCTTAATAGCCCCTTCGATAAAACTGTTCACTGCCACGCGGTCTTACTTAACTGCGTCTTTCAGTGCTTTGCCAGAAACAAATGCCGGCACGTTAGCTGCAGCGATTTTGATCTCTTTACCGGTCTGCGGGTTGCGGCCAGTACGCTCAGCGCGGTGGTTCACTTTGAAGGTACCGAAACCAACCAGTTGAACAGCATCACCTTCTTTCAGAGACTCAGTAATTGCAGCCAGGGTAGATTCCAGGGCAGCTTTAGCCTGTGCTTTGGACAGGTCAGCTTTGTCCGCAATTACATCAATCAGTTGAGTCTTGTTCATAAGTTATCCTTACAATGTGTTTATCGCTTGCTAAGCATCGAGTGCGACGGAAATGCCAAAAAAGCACCCTCCTGCATACACGCACCGATAGCCACTTTTTTTCGCCCTCCAAATGTAGACCAGACGGGGGGCGGAATGGAAGCCTTCAGACGCTACAATTCAGGCGGTAAATCACGTTTTCTGGTCTCACTGCTGAAAATTTATACCAATATTGCTCTCA
Source organism: Klebsiella sp. PK18 (assembly GCF_057784655.1). Taxonomy (NCBI): domain Bacteria; kingdom Pseudomonadati; phylum Pseudomonadota; class Gammaproteobacteria; order Enterobacterales; family Enterobacteriaceae; genus Klebsiella; species Klebsiella sp. PK18. The sequence goes on from NZ_CM173493.1 coordinate 5,334,372, forward strand.
CCGGCCTCACGCAGGTCCGCGCGCAGACCTTTTATCAGCTCAAGGTCACGCTCTTCGCAGTCGGCCAGCAGGCGGAAAATTTCCCACTGAATATCCCATTCCTGCTCTACCGCCGGGTTCGCTTTCAGCTCTTCATCGGTCATTTCGCGACCGGCCTGGGTCATTTCCAGCATCGCCACGCTGGTGATGGATGTCTTGCTCACCTCAATCGCGTGCTCAAGTGTTTCACCGCTCAGACGCGAATGGATCAGTTCGCTCAACGCCACGCAGGCGTCTATAGCCGGGTAAACACCGTACAGGTCGAAATCATCTGCCGCCGGGATGGCCTCTTCCAGCTTCTCCAGCTGACTGTCGAAATTCACCTTCGCATCTTTAACCGTCAGCGTTTCCCAGATCAGGTCCAGGATACGACGGTACAGCTGGCCGTCGCCGAACTCGGTTTGCTTGCAGAACATGGCGTAGTTAGGGTACATACGCTCGCACAGGCAGGCCATAAAAGTGACATGCTGCCAGCTTTCCAGCTTCTCCAGGCGCAGGTGAATCGGGTTTTGTAACATGATGAATTCTCGAAGTCAGAAATTAGGCGCAGTGTACCTGAATCAGCCGTGATTTGCTTGCCAACGCACAAACGACGGACGACGGGACGCCACCGCATCGGCCCAGCGCGTCGGCTCGGGGAGACGATAGCCTCGCATGCAGCGCTCAACCCACATTAAGGCGCTGTCCATGCCCACCCGGTGACCGGTGCTAATAAACAGCGGGTTGCAGCGCACTTTGCTGCGCCAGACCCAGGCCAGTTGCTCATTTTTATCCATCAGCGGGGCCAGTGCGCCGGGCTCATCACCCAGTTCGCCGATTTTTCCGCACAGCCGTTTTTTCGCCACCCCGATGGTCGGCACGTCAATCATCAGACCAAAATGGCTGGCGACGCCGAGCCGCCGGGGATGGGAGATACCGTGGCCGTCGACGAAGAGCAGGTCCGGTTTTTGCGAAAGCTGCTCCCACGCCGCCAGCAGCGCAGGTGTTTCGCGAAACGAGAGAAAGCCGGGAATATAGGGCATGGTGGTGGCGACGCGCGCCACCTGATACTCCACCAGCTCAAGCTCAGGCCAGGTCAGCAGCACCATCGCAGCCCGGGTCACTTCCCCTTCCTGCTCAAACCCGACATCCGCGCCGCCGATCAACGCCGGCGGGTCGCGATCCAGTCGATCCGCTCGCTCGACCGACGCGGCTAACTGTTGTTGTTGGGTACGTAGCGCGGCTAAATCCATACGGCTTATCTCCTATTGATGATAGGGTGTGGAAAGACGATGCACCGCCTCAACAAAGACGCCCGCATGCTGCGGGTCGACATCCTGATGGATGCCGTGACCAAGGTTAAAGACATGGCCTTCGCCCTGGCCGAAGCCGGCGAGAATAGTCGCCACTTCCTCTTCAATACGCGGGGCGGGAGCATACAGCATCGACGGGTCCATATTGCCCTGGAGCGCCACTTTGTGACCTACACGACGGCGAGCATCAGCGATATCGGTGGTCCAGTCGAGCCCCAGCGCGTCACAGCCGGTCTCCGCCATCGCTTCCAGCCACTGGCCACCGCCTTTGGTGAACAGGGTCACCGGCACGCGGCGGCCTTCATTCTCCCGCAGCAGGCCATCGACAATTTTATGCATGTAGTAGAGCGAGAACTGCTGATAGTCGCGACCGGTCAGCACCCCGCCCCAGGTGTCGAAAATCATCACCGACTGCGCGCCGGCTTTGATCTGCGCGTTGAGGTACAAGGTGACGCTTTTCGCCAGCTTCTCCAGCAGCGCATGCAGCGCCTGCGGTTCGGCGTACATCATCTTTTTGATCACGGTGAACGCTTTGCTGCTGCCGCCTTCCACCATGTAGGTCGCCAGCGTCCAGGGGCTACCGGAGAAGCCGATCAGCGGCACTTCGCCTTTCAGTTCGCGGCGAATGGTACGCACGGCGTTCATGACATAGCCCAGTTCCTGCTCCGGATCCGGGATTGGCAGCTTGTCGACGTCGGCTTTGCTTTTTATCGGCGAGGTGAAGCGCGGACCTTCGCCAGCTTCAAAGTACAGCCCCAGACCCATGGCGTCCGGGATCGTCAGGATGTCCGAAAAGAGGATCGCCGCATCCAGCGGGTAACGGCGCAGCGGCTGGAGCGTCACTTCGCAGGCCAGCTCGGCATTTTTACACAGCGACATAAAGTCGCCCGCTTGCGCACGGGTGGCTTTGTACTCCGGTAAATAGCGGCCCGCCTGGCGCATCATCCACACCGGGGTGACATCAACCGGCTGACGCAGCAGCGCGCGCAGGTAACGATCGTTTTTCAGTTCGGTCATTTTTACATTCCTTTAGCGTTGATGCGCCCAGTGTAACATGTCACTCGAACTCTGCCCGACACATCGCCACCGTATCTTCGATAAGCCGACGCGCCACCGTGCCCGGCGGTGGCAGGAGCGGTAGATTGTCATAGCGGTACCAGTCCGCGGTCAGCAGCTCTTTTTTGTCGACCACGATATCGCCATCCGCGTAATCCGCCATAAAGGCGGTCATCAGCGACTGCGGAAACGGCCACGGCTGAGAGGTCACATAGCGCAGGTTTTTCACCTTGATGCCGCTCTCCTCCATCACCTCGCGGGCCACTGCCTGCTCAAGGGTTTCACCCACTTCGACAAACCCGGCCAGCACGGTGTGCACGCCGTTACGATGGCGGGTATGTTGCGCCAACAGGATCGAATCATCGCGACGGATAGCGACGATAATGCAGGGGGCAATTTGCGGGTAATAGCGTTCACGGCAGTGGCTGCACAGCATCGCCCATTCGCTTTTGCTGGCATGCATCGGATGGCCACAGTAGCCGCAAAATTTATGCGATCGATAAAATTCGGCGAGCTGGATCCCTCGCCCCGCCAGCTGGAAGAGACCCGGATCCTGATCCAGAACCTGGCGTAACGATCCCATGTCATGGCGGCGATCCTGGCGCACCATCCAGACGGACTCGCCCTGCCACTCGCCAATATGCAGCGCATGCTGTCCGACAAGATCGAAATTAACCGCTTCGCCATGTGGTAATTCTCCACCAGGCAACCATAATTTTTGTTCGTGACTGACAACCCACCAGCCGCGATCTAATTTTTCAATAATACGATCCATATCTATTGCACTACCTTTGCTTCACTGGCATGTTGTTAACATTATATTTACATTTTGGTGAGCAGATTTAAATCAAAACTAGCGGAGTCAATCATGCTAAACCAGCTGGAAAATCTGACGGAGCGCGTTGGCGGTAGTAATGAACTGGTCGATCGCTGGCTACAAGTGCGTAAGCATCTGCTCGTGGCTTACTACAATCTGGTTGGCCTGAAACCGGGCAAAGAGTCATTTATGCGGCTAAACGAAAAGGCGCTGGATGACTTTTGCCAAAGTCTGGTGGATTACCTCTCATCCGGTCATTTTAGTATTTATGAACGCATTATTGGCGAAATGGAAGGCGATACCCCACTTTTAGCCGCCACCCGGCTTTATCCACAGCTGGAAGCCAATACCCAGCAGATGATGGACTACTACGATACCTGCCTCGAAAACGCTATCGATCACGATAACTACCTTGAATTTCAGCAGGCGCTGTCGGATATCGGCGAGTCGCTGGAAGCACGTTTCGCGCTGGAGGATAAACTGATCGCCCTCGCCGTCGCGCATAATCTGAGCAACGACGTGCGCGATAATATTGCGCCGACCGCTTGAGTTGTGCGCAATTAACGAGTAGTTTACCTCCATTCCCCCTCTCCGGAGGGGACGTCATCTTGTCGGAGTGCCTATTTTCCATGCGCTGGCTAAAGTGGAAAAGGCTGAGACCGTTAATTCGGGATCCGCGGAACCTGATCAGGCTAATACCTGCGAAGGGAACAAGAGTAAACTGCTGGTCGCACCTGTCCGTTCTGGATCGGTCGCATCTGTTACTCCATCCGTCGTCTGACAAGCCATCTCCTTTTTTAACTGGAATGCGCTATGTCTACTACCAAACTCACCCGTCGGGAACAACGCGAGCACGCGCAGCGATTCATTGATACGCTGGCAGGTACCGCTTTTCCCAATTCACGCCGCATCTACGTTCACGGCTCACAAGCGGATATCCGCGTCCCGATGCGTGAAATTGAGCTCAGCCCGACCCTCGTCGGCGGCGATAAAGATAACCCCCGGTACGAAGCCAATGAACCGATCCCGGTATATGACACCTCCGGCCCTTATGGCGACCCGGATATTGGCATTGATGTCCGCCAGGGGCTGGCAAAGCTGCGCCAGCCGTGGATCGACGCGCGTAACGACTGCGCTCCGCTCAGCGAACGCAGCTCGGCCTATACCAAAGCGCGGCTGGCCGATGATGGTCTCGATGAGCTGCGCTTCAGCGGCCTGCTGACGCCCAAACGCGCCGTCGCCGGGAAATGCGTTACCCAACTGCACTACGCCCGCCAGGGGATCGTCACCCCGGAGATGGAGTTCATCGCCATTCGCGAAAACATGGGTCGCGAACGTATCCGCAGCGAGGTTCTGCGCCAGCAGCATGCCGGGGAAGGCTTCGGTGCCCGCCTGCCGGAAAACATTACCCCCGAGTTCGTCCGCGATGAAGTTGCCGCCGGACGCGCCATCATCCCCGCCAACATCAACCACCCGGAATCTGAGCCGATGATTATCGGCCGCAATTTCCTGGTGAAAGTGAATGCCAATATCGGCAACTCGGCGGTGACCTCTTCCATCGAAGAGGAGGTGGAAAAACTGGTCTGGTCAACCCGCTGGGGCGCCGACACGGTGATGGACCTCTCCACCGGCCGCTATATCCACGAAACCCGCGAGTGGATCCTGCGCAACAGCCCGGTGCCGATTGGTACCGTCCCGATTTACCAGGCGCTGGAGAAGGTCAACGGCATTGCCGAGAACCTGACCTGGGAAGCCTTCCGCGATACCCTGCTGGAACAGGCCGAACAGGGCGTCGACTACTTCACGATTCACGCCGGCGTACTGCTGCGCTACGTGCCGATGACCGCGAAGCGCCTGACAGGTATCGTGTCGCGCGGTGGTTCCATCATGGCCAAGTGGTGCCTGTCGCACCATCAGGAAAACTTCCTCTACCAGCACTTCCGCGAAATCTGTGAAATCTGCGCCGCCTATGACGTGTCGCTGTCCCTCGGCGATGGTCTGCGCCCCGGCTCGATCCAGGACGCCAACGACGAGGCGCAGTTCGCCGAGCTGCATACGCTGGGCGAACTGACGAAAATCGCCTGGGAGTATGACGTGCAGGTGATGATTGAAGGCCCCGGCCACGTGCCGATGCAGATGATCCGCCGCAATATGACCGAAGAGCTGGAGCATTGCCACGAAGCGCCATTCTACACCTTAGGCCCGCTCACCACCGACATCGCGCCGGGCTACGACCATTTCACTTCCGGTATCGGCGCGGCAATGATTGGCTGGTTTGGCTGCGCGATGCTGTGCTACGTCACGCCAAAAGAGCATCTCGGCCTGCCCAACAAAGAGGATGTGAAACAGGGGCTGATTACCTACAAAATCGCCGCCCACGCCGCCGACCTCGCGAAAGGCCACCCCGGGGCGCAGATCCGCGACAACGCGATGTCCAAAGCGCGTTTCGAATTCCGCTGGGAAGACCAGTTCAACCTCGCGCTCGACCCCTTCACCGCGCGGGCCTATCACGATGAAACCCTGCCGCAGGAGTCCGGCAAGGTCGCCCATTTCTGCTCCATGTGCGGGCCGAAATTCTGTTCGATGAAAATCACCCAGGAAGTCCGCGACTACGCCGCGAAGCAAAATATCGAAGCTGGCATGGCCGATATGTCGCATCACTTCCGCGCCCGTGGCGGCGAAATCTACCTGAAACAGGAGGAAGCCTGATGTATCAACCTGATTTTCCACCCGTCCCATTTCGTCTTGGACTCTACCCGGTGGTTGACAGCGTGGCGTGGATTGAGCGCCTGCTGGAGGCGGGAGTGCGTACTCTTCAACTGCGCATCAAAGACCAACGTGACAGCGACGTGGAGAATGACGTGATCGCCGCCATCGCCCTTGGCCGCCGCTATCACGCCCGGTTGTTCATTAACGATTACTGGCAGCTGGCGATTAAGCATCAGGCCTACGGGGTACACCTGGGGCAAGAAGATCTGGAAACCACCGATCTGAGCGCTATCCGCAAAGCCGGACTGCGTCTTGGCGTCTCCACTCACGACGATATGGAAATTGATGTCGCGCTGGCGGCGTGCCCCTCTTACATCGCGCTGGGCCACGTCTTCCCGACGCAAACCAAACAGATGCCTTCCGCGCCGCAGGGCCTCGACCAGCTAGCCAGACATATTCAACGCCTGGCGGATTACCCCACCGTCGCGATCGGCGGCATCAGTCTGGAAAAAGCGCCGGGCGTACTGGCGACCGGCGTCGGCAGCATCGCGGTGGTCAGCGCTATTACCCAGGCGGCGGACTGGCGGGCAGCGACAGACCAGCTGCTGGCGCTGGCGGGAGCAGGCGATGAATGATCACGACTTTATGCGCTATAGCCGCCAGCTGCTGCTGGAGGATATTGCCATCGAGGGTCAGCAGAAACTGTTAGCCAGCCGGGTGCTGATTATCGGCCTTGGCGGGCTGGGCTCCCCGGCGGCGCTCTATCTTGCCGGAGCGGGCGTCGGGACGCTGACCCTGGCCGATGACGATGCCGTGCATCTCAGCAACCTGCAGCGGCAGATCCTGTTCACCAGCGAGGATATCGACCGGCCAAAAGCCGCGGCGGCAAAGACCCGGCTCAGTCAGCTAAACCCGCAGATCAAACTGGTTGCGCTCCAGCAACGTCTGAGCGGCGAGGCGCTGCGCGCTGAGGTGGCGAAAGCGGACGTGGTGCTGGACTGCACCGATAACATGGTGACCCGCCAGGCAATCAACGCCGCCTGTGTGGCCCTCGACACCCCGTTAGTGACCGCCAGCGCCGTCGGCTTCGGCGGTCAGTTGATGGTGCTCACTCCCCCCTGGGCGCAGGGCTGCTATCGCTGCCTGTGGCCGGATAGCGACGAACCGCAGCGCAACTGCCGCACCGCGGGGATCGTCGGCCCGGTCGTCGGCATGATGGGCACGCTGCAGGCGCTGGAGGCGATTAAGCTGCTCAGCGGCATGACGACGCCGCGTAATACCCTGCGGCTGTTCGACGCCCGCACCAGCAACTGGCGTAATCTGGCGCTACAGCGCTCCCGAAATTGCCCGGTGTGCGGAGGGCGGCATGCAGATTTGGTTTAACGACGAGCCGCTGGCATGTGCCGACAATCTCAGCGTCAGCGCCCTACTGACCCAGCTCGAACAGCTGCAGCCGGGCGTTGCGCTGGCGCTTAATCAACACATCCTGCCGCGCGACCGGTGGGAAGATTATCTCTTACAGGAAGGCGATCGGATCCTGCTTTTTCAGGTTATCGCTGGAGGTTGACATGTTACGTATTGCAGACAAAACGTTTGAATCCCATCTTTTTACCGGTACCGGCAAATTCGCCGCCCCGGAGGTGATGGTTGAGGCGATTCGCGCCTCGGGAAGCCAGCTGGTGACGCTGGCGATGAAGCGCGTCGATTTACGCCAGAACAATGACGCGATTCTCGCGCCGCTGCTGGCGGCGGGCGTTAACCTGCTGCCGAATACCTCAGGCGCCAAGACGGCGGAAGAGGCGGTGTTTGCCGCCCGCCTGGCGCGGGAAGCCCTGGGCACCCACTGGCTGAAGCTGGAGATCCACCCGGATGCCCGCTGGCTGCTGCCTGACCCGATTGAAACCCTGAAGGCGGCGGAGCTGCTGGTGCGCGAAGGGTTCGTCGTCCTGCCCTACTGTGGCGCCGATCCGGTGCTGTGTAAACGGCTGGAAGAGGCTGGCTGCGCGGCGGTGATGCCGCTGGGTGCGCCGATCGGCTCCAATCAGGGGCTGGAAACCAGGGCTATGCTGGAGATTATTATCGAACAGGCGACGGTACCGGTGGTGGTTGATGCCGGGATCGGCGTGCCGAGCCATGCGGCGCAGGCGCTGGAGATGGGCGCAGATGCGGTGCTGGTCAATACCGCCATTGCCGTCGCCGACGACCCCGTGACCATGGCCCGCGCCTTCCGTATGGCAGTCGATGCCGGATTACTGGCGCGTCAGGCCGGACCGGGGGCACGCAGTACGCAGGCGCAGGCCACCAGCCCGCTGACCGGATTCCTGGAGGCGCTGGCATGAAAACCTTCAGCGATCGCTGGCGGGAGCTGGAGTGGGACGACATCCGCCTGCGCATCAACAGCAAAACCGCCGCCGACGTCGAACGGGCGCTGGCGGCCAAACAGCTCACCCGTGACGACATGATGGCCCTGCTTTCACCGGCGGCGGCCAACTATCTTGAACCGCTGGCCCAGCGTGCGCAGCGGCTCACCCGGCAGCGCTTCGGCAATACCGTCAGCTTTTACGTACCACTGTATCTCTCCAACCTGTGCGCCAATGACTGCACCTACTGCGGCTTCTCAATGAGCAATCGCATTAAGCGCAAGACGCTGGATGCCGCCGAGATTGCCCGCGAGTGCGCCGCGATCCGCGACCTGGGCTTTGAGCATCTGCTGCTGGTGACCGGCGAGCATCAGGGCAAGGTGGGAATGGATTATTTCCGCCAGCACCTGCCGGCTATCCGCAGCCAGTTTGCCTCGCTGCATATGGAGGTGCAGCCGCTGGCGACCGAAGAGTATGCCGAGCTGAAAACGCTGGGGCTCGACGGGGTAATGGTCTATCAGGAGACCTACCATGAAAGCATGTATGCCCAGCACCATCTGAAAGGGAAAAAACAGGATTTCTTCTGGCGGCTGGATACACCGGATCGCCTGGGCGAGGCGGGGATCGATAAGATCGGCCTCGGCGCGTTGATTGGTCTTTCCGACAGCTGGCGGGTGGACTGCTTTATGGTCGCCGAGCACCTGCTGTGGCTGCAACAGCGCTACTGGCGCAGCCGCTACTCGGTCTCCTTCCCGCGCCTGCGTCCCTGCGCCGGCGGTATTGAACCAGCTTCGCTGATGGATGAGCGCCAGCTGGTGCAGACCATTTGCGCCTTCCGCCTGCTGGCGCCGGAGGTTGAGCTGTCGCTTTCAACCCGTGAATCACCCTGGTTCCGCGACCGGGTGATCCCGCTGGCGATCAATAACGTCAGCGCCTTCTCTAAAACGCAGCCCGGCGGCTACGCCGACGATCATCCGGAGCTCGAGCAATTTGCCCCACATGACGATCGCCGCCCTGAAGAGGTCGCCAGCGCGCTAGCCGCCCGTGGCCTGCAGCCGGTATGGAAAGACTGGGACAGCTGGCTGGGACGCGCCTCGCAATCATCATGAAGTATGTTGCAAGCCGCTGATTATTTTGCGTGCCTGCACGAGAGATGAAAAATGGGGAGTCGCCCGATTGCCGCCGTTTTTCTATTCTGCCCGGGTCAGCAACGGACGCTGACCAGGGCGAACGTTTTCTTCCTCATTTTCGCCCTGCCTCTCCGCGCTGCGCGAGGGCCGGTTCATTATCGACGAATATAAATCACGATAGATGAAGGCCTCAGAGTTATAATTGAGCAATAGTTAACTGATTCGATCGGCAGGCTCGCTGACACAAGCTGCGTTCGGACCCTTGGTTTATACATCCGGGACGATTAACGATTCATGGCGCTACACAACAGAAAACTCTCTTTTACGACACCAATCGTCGTGGGGTTTGCCGGCATTTTGCTCAGTTTCATGCTGATTGCTACTTTTGTCACCCTGGCACAGCGGAAAGATTTTCTCGAAGATTATCACGATATTAACCGCAACTTTACCCACAACCTGGCCATCAACTATACGGAAACGCTGCTGCGGGAAAATGATTTTATCCTCGGCCGCGCGGCCACCTTCTTTGCCCGTAATGACGAACTGAACCGCGCGGTGAACGTTGATCCGGAGAAAGGGTTAACCACGCTAATGCAGTTACAGAACATGATGCCAAGCGTCTCATCCATCTCGCTGGCGGATACCGAGGGCCACTATCTGCGCGCCCCGGAAGTACTGAAAAATGAAGACAGCCTGGCTTTCGACCCCAAAACGCGGCCCTGGTTTATCAAACAGGCAGAAGCCAGCACCTTCAGCCACTACACCAGCCCGTATATGGACTTTTTCACCCACCATCCGACGATTACCATTTTCAAACCCATCATTACTCCGGAGGGTAAACTCAAGGGCAGCCTGGCTTTTCATCTAGATCTCACCTCCATGGGGTTCGCGCTACGGCAGATGGTCGCCCCCGTACAGGGGGAATTTTTTGTGGTGCAGCGGGATGGCAAAGTTGTCCTGCACTCCGACCCGGGCGCGCTGTTTAAACCCTTCGTCAGCGACGAACTGATGGATAAAATGACCAGCGGAGAGGGGCAGCTTTACGATATCAGGAGCGATACCTGGTATTACTACTACTCCTTTACCAATCCCGACTGGTTCGTGATTTACCGTGTCGATAACGCCACCCTGATCAATCTGACGCGCCATGAGACAAACTTAGTGATCGGCGGTTTCTCACTCGCGGCGATTATCATCCTCTTGTTCGGCCTTTATCTGCGTCATGCTTCCCGTACCGTGCTGATGAATATCATCAATGCGATTAAAACCGGCGACGTCAAACGCGCTCCGCGCCTTGAGGCAATGCTGAGTAAAGCCATTGAAACCAACAAACAGCGTGAACTGACCTACGTTCGCCAGGCCACCATCGACGCCCTCACTGGCTGCAAAAACCGCCGCGCCTTCGACAGCGATATCGCCGCGCTGATGAACGATCACCAACCTTTCGCCCTTGCCCTGGTCGATATCGATAACTTCAAATCGATCAACGACACCTGGGGACACCTCAACGGCGATATCGTCCTGCGCAACGTCGCCCGCGAGGGGCTGCAGGTCCTCCAGCCGCTGGAGATTTCCCTTTATCGCTACGGCGGTGAAGAGTTCGCGGTGGTCTTTCCTGCGGAACACATCGATAACGCCCGAACGCTACTGGAAACATGGCGGGTCAACGTCGAACGGCGTACCTGGCGCGAAGATGGCCTGACGGTCACCTTTAGCGCCGGACTGGGGGAATGGAATATGGAGCCGCTGGATAAGCTGGTGGTGAGCGTCGATGAGGCACTTTACAAAGCCAAGCAACAAGGTAAAAACCGCATCCTCCGCGCGTGAGACAACAGGACGCGGCCGCCCACTTCGGTGGGCTTTTTTATTTTTATCGGCAAAAATGAAACCGGTTTCAATTTTTGTGTGATGACTTACACACAATCACGGTAAAGCGGTTGTCGCATCGCCAGGGCCGCGATAAAGATAAGACATCACGGAACACAAGGGCCACTGACTATGAAGAATATCGTTTTGTGCTGTGCCGCCGGTATGTCCACCAGCATGCTGGTTCAGCGTATGCAAGATGCCGCGCAGAAAAAAGGTGTTGAGGTTTCTATCAAGGCCGTCCCGGTCGCCGAGTTTAAAGATAACCTGGCCGCCGCCGACATTATTTTGCTCGGCCCGCAGGTGAAATATGAGCAGGCGAAACTGCAGGCGCTGGCCGATCCATTCGGCAAGAAAGTCGCGGTGATCGATATGATGGACTACGGCATGATGAAAGGCGATGCCGTTCTGGATAAAGCCCTGAAGATGCTGGAGTAATCGATGGAAGATTTAGAAACGATCATCATGGAGCTGTTGGTTAATGCCGGTTCCGCACGTAGCGCGGCGCTCACTGCTCTCCAGTTAGCACGGAAAGGTGACTTTGCGGCAGCCGAGCAGGCCATGGCCGAGTCCCATGAGTTCGTCAAACATGCGCATAAAATCCAGACCCAGCTCATCGGCCTGGATGAAGGCACCGGTAAGCTGCCGGTCAACCTGATCACCGTTCACTCTCAGGACCACCTGATGAACGCCATGGTCATTCAGGATCTGGCGACCGATATGATTGAACTCTATCGTCGTCTGCCGCTCGCGCAGTAATCTCGCGGATTTAACGGGCGCCGCTGCCGGCGCCCGTCCCCTCTCAAAGAAAACCATACATCGCGGCGAATACCCAGCCAAACACGCAGGAGACACCGACGCCGATGAGCCCGGGCAGGATGAAGCTATGATTAATGACAAAGCGGCCGATATGGGTGGTCCCTGAGCGGTCGAACTGGATCGCCGCCAGATCGCTTGGGTAGGTCGGCAGAATATAGTAGCCATAGCAGGCCGGCGCGGAAGCCACGATATAGGCCGGGTCGACGCCGATGGCCAGCGCCACCGGAACAATCGCCGCCAGCGCTGCCGCCTGAGAGTTCACAAACTTCGAAACCAGCAGCAGTACGATGGCGTAAGCCCACGGGTACTCCTTCACCATCTCCCCGAGCACACCTTTAATCTCGGTCATATGCGCGCCGAACATAGTCTCCGCCATCCACGCGATGCCGTATACCGCGACGATAGCGATCATTCCCGAACGGAAAACCTCATTTTTAGAAATCGACGCTGGGTTAGTTTTGGTAATGATGATAATAAGCGCCCCGGAGAGCAGCATGAACATCTGGATCACCAGCACCATCGACAGCGGCTTACCGTCGAAGGCCGGACGCAGTTCGGAAAACGCGCCGAGCAGGGCCACCACGGCGATGGAGGCCAGAAAGATCCACATCGCAATCCAGTTGCTGGTCGGCAGCTTTTTATCCAGCAGCGTCGCCGTATCGCCATAGACGTAATGGCGATTTTCCGGTACCGCAATAAACGCCTGGAAGGCTTCGTCTTTATCCAGATCTTTGCCACGGAACCAGCTGAAGATACCAATCGCCAGGATCCCCAGCAGCGTGGACGGAATGGTTATCGCCAGCAGGTCGAGAAATTCCAGGTGTTTACCGTTAAAGGTAAAATTCCCCAGCATCGCCACCAGCGACACCACCGCTACCGAGACCGGGCTGGCGATGATCCCCATCTGGGCGCCTATGGAGCTGGCCGCCATCGGACGCTCCGGACGAATGTTATTCTTAATGGCGACATCGTAGATAATCGGCAGGATCGTGTACACCACGTGTCCGGTACCGCAGAGAATGGTCAGCGTGCAGGTGACGAAAGGCGCGACGATTGAAACATATTTCGGGTTGCGCCGCAGCAGCTTCTCGGCAATCTGTAACATGACATCCAGCCCGCCGGACGCCTGTAGCGTGGCCGAAGCGGCCACGACGGCAATGATCACCAGCATTACATCAACCGGTGGTTTACCCGGCTGAAGATGGAACACAAAAACAAGGATAACCAAACCGATGCCGCCCAACAGGCCCAGCGCAATACCGCCTTTTCGGGCACCATAAAACAGACAAATTAAGATAATAATGAGTTGTATCGCAAATTCCATGCAGCCCCCAGAGCCTGTCCACTCAGACCAAAAGAAATGACCAACACCTGCCTGCCGGTATTATTTCTGCGTCTTATCGGGAGAAGCATGAGATGCGGCGATCCCTCTCCAGAGCCGTAGCTTCGAAGATAAAGCAGCAGAAGTAATCCCATGATTCATTAGGTATTTTGAATATATCGCCTTTGGATTGATTATTTTTTGATATGAGTAGAACTTTTACCCATATATAAACAAAGGTTTTTCCAGTGAACGGGGGATGGATATTTTATATGAATTAATTGCTAAAAATATGCGGCGTTAATATGTCGTAAATGTAATTAAAGAAGAGGGTGAGGCGGCGAACAAACAATAAAAAAGCCGGTCAGGAAACCTGACCGGCTTTTTAGCAGTGCATCAACGATTAATCGTTGTCAGAACCGCCCAGGCCTGCGTTCAGCAGTTCTGCCAGGTTGGCAGACGCTTCTTCTACGCTCACCTGCGGAGCAGCTGGCTGTTCGCCCGCTGCGCGACGGCGCATACGATCCTGGTGGTACGCATAACCGGTACCCGCCGGGATCAGACGACCCACGATGACGTTCTCTTTCAGACCGCGCAGTTCGTCGCGTTTGCCCGCAACGGCTGCTTCGGTCAGCACGCGAGTGGTCTCCTGGAACGAGGCCGCGGAGATGAAGGACTCGGTTGCCAGAGACGCTTTGGTGATACCCAGCAGGTCGCGGGAATAGGTTGCCGCCACTTTGCCATTCGCTTCAAGCTCGCGGTTAGCGATCTTAACGCGGGAGTATTCAACCTGCTCGCCTTCGAGGAAGTCGGAGCTACCAGCACTTTCGATGGTCGCTTTACGCAGCATCTGACGAACGATAACTTCAATGTGCTTATCGTTAATCTTAACGCCTTGCAGACGGTAAACGTCCTGCACTTCGTTGGTGATGTAACGCGTTACCGCGTGCACGCCACGAAGACGCAGAATGTCGTGCGGTGCTTCCGGACCGTCGGAAACCACGTCACCACGTTCTACACGTTCACCTTCGAACACGTTCAGCTGACGCCATTTCGGAATCATCTCTTCGTACGGTTCGCTACCGTCTACCGGGGTGATAACCAGACGACGTTTCCCTTTGGTTTCTTTACCGAAGGAAATGATGCCGCTGATTTCAGCCAGGATTGCCGGCTCTTTCGGACGACGTGCTTCGAACAGATCCGCAACGCGCGGCAGACCACCGGTGATGTCCTTGGTACCGCCGGATTCCTGCGGAACACGCGCCAGGGTGTCACCAGAGCTGATCTGTACGCCATCTTCCAGCTGAACAATCGCTTTACCCGGCAGGAAGTACTGAGCAGGCATATCGGTGCCTGGGATCAGAACGTCGTTGCCCTGAGCATCAACAATTTTCAGTGCCGGACGCAGATCTTTACCACCGGAGGTACGTTCTGCGGAATCCAGAACCACCAGCGAAGACAGACCGGTCAGCTCGTCGGTCTGACGAGTAATGGTCTGGCCGTCGATCATGTCAGTGAAGCGGACGAAACCACTCACTTCGGTGATAACCGGCATGGTATGCGGATCCCAGTTTGCAACGGTTTCACCGCCGGCAACCTGTTCGCCATCGCCTTTCGCCATAACGGAGCCGTAAGGCACTTTATAGCTTTCTTTGGTACGACCGAATTCGTCGATCAGTTTCAGCTCGGTGTTACGAGAGGTGATAACCAGTTTACCGCTGGAGTTCACAACCGACTTCGCGTTGCTCAGACGGATGCTACCTTTGTTTTTCACCTGGATGCTGGATTCAGCAGCCGCACGAGATGCCGCACCACCGATGTGGAACGTACGCATCGTCAGCTGTGTACCCGGCTCACCGATGGACTGTGCCGCGATAACGCCGATAGCCTCACCTTTGTTGATGAGGTGGCCACGCGCCAGGTCACGACCATAGCAGTGCGCACATACACCAAAGTCGGTGTCACAGGATACAACGGAACGAACTTTGACGGAGTCAACGGAGTTCTCTTCCAGCAGGTCACACCAGTGCTCATGCAGCAGCGTGTTGCGTGGAACCAGAATGTCCGCGGTACCCGGCTTCAGAACGTCTTCAGCAGTCACACGACCCAGTACGCGATCGCGCAGCGGCTCTTTAACGTCGCCACCTTCGATAACCGGCGTCATGGTGATGCCTTCCAGGGTGCCGCAGTCGTCTTCAGTGACGACCAGGTCCTGGGCAACGTCAACCAGACGACGAGTCAGGTAACCGGAGTTCGCTGTCTTCAGTGCGGTATCCGCCAGACCTTTACGCGCACCGTGGGTGGAGATGAAGTACTGGAGTACGTTCAGACCTTCACGGAAGTTCGCGGTGATCGGCGTTTCGATGATCGAGCCATCCGGCTTCGCCATCAGACCACGCATACCAGCCAGCTGACGAATCTGTGCCGCAGAACCACGCGCACCGGAGTCGGCCATCATGTAGATGCTGTTGAAGGAAACCTGCTGCTCTTCCTGACCGTCACGGTTAATCACGGTTTCGGTTTGCAGGTTATCCATCATCGCTTTGGATACACGATCGTTCGCCGCAGCCCAGATATCGATAACTTTGTTGTAGCGCTCGCCCGCGGTGACCAGACCAGACTGGAACTGTTCCTGAATCTCAGCAACTTCCGCTTCCGCTTCGCTGATGATTTCGTATTTTTTCTCCGGGATGACCATGTCATCGATACCAACGGATGCACCTGAACGCGCTGCATAAGCAAAGCCGGTGTACATCGTCTGGTCCGCAAAAATAACGGTCGGTTTCAGGCCCAGAATACGGTAACAGGTGTTCAGCATCTTGGAGATCGCTTTCTTACCGAGCGCCTGGTTCACGATAGAGAACGGCAGACCTTTCGGTACGATCATCCACAGAATGGCACGGCCAACGGTCGTGTCTTTCAGGCTAGTCTTCGCGACGAATTCACCATTCTCGTCTTTTTCGTATTCGGTGATACGCACTTTAACGCGCGCATGCAGAGAGGCCAGACCGGCGCGATAAATACGCTCCGCTTCTTTCGGGCCAGTCAGCACCATGCCTTCGCCTTTGGCGTTAACACAGTCACGGGTCATGTAGTACAGACCCAGTACAACGTCCTGAGACGGAACGATGATTGGTTCGCCGTTCGCCGGGGACAGGATGTTGTTGGTAGACATCATCAGCGCACGCGCTTCCAGCTGGGCTTCCAGCGTCAGCGGTACGTGAACAGCCATCTGGTCACCATCGAAGTCGGCGTTATATGCCGCACAAACCAGCGGGTGCAGCTGAATAGCTTTACCTTCGATCAGAACCGGTTCGAATGCCTGGATACCTAAACGGTGCAGCGTTGGCGCACGGTTCAGCAGTACCGGGTGTTCGCGGATAACTTCGTCCAGGATATCCCAAACAACGGCTTCTTCGCGCTCAACCATTTTCTTAGCGGCTTTGATGGTGGTGGCCAGGCCACGCAGTTCCAGCTTGCCGTAAATGAACGGTTTGAACAGCTCCAGCGCCATTTTCTTCGGCAGACCGCACTGATGCAGACGCAGGTATGGACCTACGGTGATAACAGAACGACCGGAGTAGTCAACACGCTTACCGAGCAGGTTCTGACGGAAACGACCCTGTTTACCTTTGATCATATCGGCCAAAGATTTCAGAGGACGTTTGTTAGAACCGGTGATCGCACGACCGCGACGGCCGTTATCCAGCAGGGCGTCAACCGCTTCCTGCAGCATACGTTTTTCGTTGCGTACGATGATGTCCGGCGCAGCCAGATCCAGCAGACGTTTCAGACGGTTGTTACGGTTAATGACGCGACGATACAGATCGTTCAGGTCAGAAGTCGCAAAACGGCCGCCATCGAGCGGAACCAGCGGACGCAGATCTGGCGGCAGAACCGGCAGAACGGTCAGGATCATCCATTCCGGCTTGTTGCCAGACTGAACGAACGCTTCCAGCAGCTTAATGCGCTTGGTCAGCTTTTTACGCTTGGTTTCGGAGTTGGTTTCGTTCAGCTCTTCACGCAGCTGTTCGCATTCCTGCTCCAGATCCATATTGCGCAGCAGCGCCTGGATCGCTTCCGCACCCATTTTCGCGTCGAATTCGTCACCGAACTCTTCCAGCGCATCCAGGTACTGCTCTTCAGTCAGAATCTGGTTGCGTTCGAGGTTGGTCATGCCACCTTCGATAACCACGTAGGATTCGAAGTACAGTACACGTTCGATATCGCGCAGCGGCATATCCAGCAGCAGGCCGATACGGGACGGCAGCGATTTCAGGAACCAGATGTGCGCCGTCGGGCATGCCAGCTCGATGTGGCCCATGCGCTCACGACGCACTTTAGTCTGGGTCACTTCAACGCCGCACTTCTCACAGATCACACCGCGGTGTTTCAGGCGCTTGTACTTACCGCACAGGCACTCATAGTCTTTTACTGGCCCGAAAATACGAGCACAGAACAGACCGTCACGCTCAGGCTTGAACGTACGGTAGTTAATGGTTTCCGGCTTTTTAACTTCACCGAAAGACCATGAACGGATCATGTCTGGCGATGCCAGAGCAATTTTGATCGCATCAAACTCTTCGGTTTTAGTTTGCGCTTTCAGAAACTTTAATAAGTCTTTCACGGATTTGCTCCCGTCGGAGTTAGCACAATCTGGCGCCGGGTTTTATCCCGGCACCAGTGACCTGTTTGAGCGAGAGTTACTCGTCTTCCAGTTCGATGTTGATGCCCAGCGAGCGGATTTCTTTCAACAGTACGTTGAAGGACTCCGGCATGCCCGGTTCCATCTGGTGGTTGCCGTCCACGATGTTTTTATACATCTTGGTACGACCGTTCACGTCATCAGACTTAACGGTGAGCATTTCCTGCAGGGTGTAGGCCGCGCCATAAGCTTCCAGCGCCCACACTTCCATCTCACCGAAGCGCTGACCACCGAACTGCGCCTTACCACCCAGCGGCTGCTGAGTAACCAGGCTGTAGGAACCGGTGGAACGAGCGTGCATTTTGTCGTCGACCAGGTGGTTCAGTTTCAGCATGTACATGTAACCCACGGTTACCGGACGTTCGAACTGTTCACCGGTGCGGCCGTCAAACAGGGTGATCTGACCGGAAGTCGGCAGGTCGCCCAGCTGCAGCAGCTCTTTGATTTCAGCTTCTTTCGCACCGTCGAATACCGGCGTTGCGATCGGCATGCCTTTACGCAGGTTTTCAGCCAGACGCAGAACTTCTTCATCGCTGAAGGTATTCAGGTCAACTTTCTGGCGAACGTCAGCGCCCAGATCGTAAGCACGCTGGATGAATTCGCGCAGTTTCGCGACTTCTTGCTGCTGTTTCAGCATGGCGTTGATCTTATCGCCGATGCCTTTCGCAGCCATACCCAGGTGAGTTTCCAGGATCTGACCGATGTTCATACGAGACGGTACGCCCAGCGGGTTCAGTACGATATCTACCGGCGTACCGTTAGCATCGTGCGGCATATCTTCGATCGGGTTGATCTTAGAGATAACACCCTTGTTACCGTGACGGCCTGCCATCTTATCACCAGGCTGGATACGGCGTTTAACGGCCAGGTATACCTTAACGATCTTCAGCACACCCGGTGCCAGATCGTCGCCTTGGGTGATTTTACGGCGTTTCGCTTCGAGTTTTTTCTCGAACTCGTGTTTCAGTTCGTCATACTGCTCAGCCAGTTGCTCCAGCTGATTCTGTTTCTCTTCGTCGGTCAGGCCCAGTTCCAGCCAGCGATCGCGCGGCAGTTTGTCGAGCTTCTCAGCTTCAACGCCACCGGAGACCAGCACCGCGTAGATACGACTGAACAGACCGGCTTCGAGGATCTGCAGTTCTTCAGACAGGTCTTTCTTCGCCTGCTTCAGCTGCATCTCTTCGATTTCCAGCGCACGTTTGTCTTTTTCTACGCCATCACGGGTAAAGACCTGAACGTCGATAACGGTACCAGAGACACCGTTCGGTACGCGCAGAGAAGAGTCTTTAACGTCAGACGCTTTCTCACCGAAGATCGCACGCAGCAGTTTCTCTTCCGGCGTCAGCTGGGTTTCACCTTTCGGCGTTACCTTACCAACCAGAATGTCGCCGCCGGTCACTTCCGCGCCGATATAAACGATACCGGACTCATCCAGTTTAGAGAGCGCAGCTTCACCCACGTTCGGGATGTCAGCGGTGATCTCTTCCGGCCCCAGCTTGGTGTCACGGGACACGCACGCCAGTTCCTGAATGTGGATGGTGGTGAAACGGTCTTCCTGAACAACACGCTCGGAGACGAGGATGGAGTCTTCGAAGTTGTAGCCGTTCCACGGCATGAACGCTACGCGCATGTTCTGACCCAGCGCCAGTTCACCAAGGTCGGTGGATGGGCCGTCGGCCAGCACGTCGCCGCGCTCAATGGGTTCGCCCAGGGACACGCAAGGCATCTGGTTGATGCAGGTGTTCTGGTTAGAACGGGTGTACTTGGTCAGGTTATAGATGTCGATACCTGCTTCGCCCGGGTACATCTCGTCTTCGTTAACTTTGATAACGATACGGGAAGCATCCACGTACTGAACGGTACCGCCACGTTTAGCCACCGCAGTAACACCGGAGTCAACGGCAACAGCACGTTCCATACCGGTACCAACCAGCGGCTTATCAGCGCGCAGAGTCGGAACCGCCTGACGTTGCATGTTCGCACCCATCAATGCACGGTTGGCGTCATCGTGCTCCAGGAACGGGATCAGGGACGCACCGACGGATACCACCTGCTGGGTGGATACGTCCATGTAGTCAACCTGGTCGCGGCTGAACAAGCTGGATTCGCCTTTGCTACGGCAGGTAACCAGGTCTTCTACGAAGTGGCCGTTTTCATCCAGGTTGGAGTTCGCCTGAGCAATAACGTAGTTGCCTTCTTCGATAGCAGACAGGTAGTGAATTTCATCGGTAACCACACCGTCGGTCACTTTACGATACGGGGTCTCAAGGAAACCGTATTCGTTAGTCTGTGCGTACACGGACAGGGAGTTGATCAGACCGATGTTCGGACCTTCAGGCGTTTCGATTGGACATACGCGACCGTAGTGCGTCGGGTGTACGTCTCGAACTTCGAAGCCTGCGCGTTCACGGGTCAGACCACCTGGGCCGAGTGCGGAGATACGACGTTTGTGCGTAATCTCAGACAGCGGGTTGTTCTGATCCATAAACTGGGACAGCTGGCTGGAACCAAAGAACTCTTTCACTGCTGCGGAAATCGGCTTGGCGTTGATCATATCCTGAGGCATCAGGGTATCCAGATCGCCCAGAGACAGACGCTCTTTAACCGCACGCTCTACACGTACCAGGCCAACGCGGAACTGGTTTTCCGCCATTTCGCCAACGGAACGGATACGACGGTTGCCGAGGTGGTCGATATCATCGACTTCGCCTTTACCGTTACGGATATCGATGAGCTTCTTCATCACTTCGATGATGTCGTCTTTGCTCAGGATACCGGAACCTTCGATTTCGTCGCGCAGCAGAGAACGGTTGAACTTCATACGACCAACCGCGGACAGATCGTAGCGGTCTTCGGAGAAGAACAGGTTCTCAAACAGGCTTTCAGCCGCTTCGCGAGTCGGCGGCTCACCCGGGCGCATCATGCGGTAGATTTCTACCAGCGCGCTCAGACGATCGTTGGTCGGGTCGACGCGTACCGTTTCAGAAATGTACGGACCGTGGTCCAGATCGTTGGTGAACAGCGTTTCGATACGCTTGTGACCGGACTGGCTCAGTTTAGCCAGCAGATCCAGGCTCAGCTCCATGTTCGCCGGGCAGATCAGTTCGCCGGTCGCTTCGTCGATGTAGTCTTTAGAAGCAACTTTACCCGCAATGTACTCAACCGGAACTTCGATATGTTTGATATCGTCTTTTTCCAGTTGGCGAATGTGGCGCGCAGTAATACGACGGCCTTTCTCAACGTACACTTTACCGTTGGCTTCGATATCGAAGGAGGCGGTTTCACCGCGCAGACGCTCCGGTACCAGCTCCATCTGCAGCTTGTTGTCGCGAATTTCAAAGACCACTTTCTCGAAGAACAGGTCAAGGATCTGCTCAGTGGTGTAATTCAGCGCGCGCAGAATGATGGTTGCCGGCAGTTTACGACGACGGTCGATACGAACGAACAGGTTGTCTTTCGGGTCGAATTCGAAGTCCAGCCAGGAACCGCGGTAAGGGATGATACGTGCGTTATACAGGACCTTACCGGAGGAGTGGGTCTTACCTTTGTCACTGTCAAAGAAGACGCCCGGGCTACGGTGCAGCTGAGAAACGATAACACGCTCGGTACCGTTGATAACAAAGGTACCGTTGTCGGTCATGAGCGGGATTTCGCCCATGTAGACTTCTTGTTCTTTGATGTCTTTAACGGTGCCTTCCGGCGCTTCGCGCTCGTAGATCACCAGACGCAGTTTTACGCGCAGCGGTGCAGAATAAGTCACGCCACGGATCTGACATTCTTTAACATCAAAAACAGGTTCGCCCAGACGGTAGCTGACGTATTGCAGCTCTGAATTACCGCTGTAGCTCTGAATTGGGAATACGGAACGGAAGGCTGCTTCCAGACCATACTGCCCTTCAGGATCTTGCTCGATAAACTTCTGGAACGAATCAAGCTGGATAGAAAGGAGATAAGGTATGTCCAGAACTTGTGGACGTTTACCAAAATCCTTACGAATACGTTTTTTCTCGGTATAGGAGTAAACCATAGGGTTCCTCAGCTCGCTGACAAGTCGACCCGTCTGCCTAAGTAAGGCAGTTTTTTATGCAACACTATTTTGTTGACCGGAAAATGGAACACTTTCCGCAATACCTGTTGCTATCACGCTTAAACCATTTCGTTGCGATTTACACAGCCCAGGAACCCTAACCTGTCGCAGTATATTAAGTCGTCGATAGAAACAAGCATTGTCAGGCAAACCAGCAGTCAAACAGTGTGAAATGCTACTGGCGCCTTACAGCGCAAAAAGGCTGGTGACTAAAAAGTCACCAGCCTCAGCCTGATTTCTCAGGCTGCAACCGGAAGGGTTGGCTTATTTAACTTCAACTTCAGCGCCAGCTTCTTCCAGAGATTTTTTCAGAGCTTCAGCGTCGTCTTTGCTGATGCCTTCTTTCAGTGCAGCCGGAGCAGATTCTACCAGGTCTTTAGCTTCTTTCAGACCCAGGCCAGTTGCGCCACGTACTGCTTTGATAACAGCAACTTTGTTAGCGCCAGCAGCTTTCAGAATTACGTCGAATTCAGTTTTTTCTTCAGCAGCTTCAACCGGGCCAGCAGCTACAGCTACAGCAGCAGCAGCGGAAACACCGAATTTTTCTTCCATTGCAGAGATCAGCTCAACAACGTCCATTACGGACATAGCGGATACTGCTTCAATGATTTGATCTTTAGTGATAGACATTTAAATTGTTCCTGAATATCAGAATAAGTTTATACGTAAGCGAATGCTTTATAAAGATAACTGCGATTAAGCAGCTTCTTTCGCATCGCGTACAGCAGCCAGAGTACGAACCAGTTTGCCAGCCGAAGCTTCTTTCATGGTTGCCATCAGGCGTGCAATTGCTTCTTCGTAGGTCGGCAGAGTTGCCAGGCGGTCGATCTGCGACGCCGGGATCAGCTCACCTTCAAAGGCAGCGGCTTTGACCTCAAATTTTGCATTCGCTTTCGCGAACTCTTTGAACAGACGAGCAGCAGCGCCCGGGTGTTCCATAGAGTATGCAATCAGGGTCGGACCAACAAACGTGTCTTTCAGGCACTCGAACTGAGTACCTTCAACGACGCGGCGCAGCAGGGTGTTACGAACAACACGCATGTATACGCCAGCTTCACGACCTGCTTTACGCAGTTCAGTCATTTTATCTACAGTTACGCCACGGGAATCCGCAACTACTGCAGACAGCGCGCCTTTGGCTACTTCGCTGACTTCAGCAACAATCGCTTGTTTGTCTTGAAGATTTAAAGCCATTAGCTTTGCTCCTGGATGTTTGCCAGAGCTTATGCTCTGGAACTCACTTCACTCAATTCAACGAAAAGAGCGTCTAAATACGGTGAGCAGAAACAAGCCAGAGTATCCAAAAATAATCTTAGCGTTCTGTCACCGTCTACGCAGGGGATTAAGTTTCTTGCGAAACACCTGCGGTCTTCGACGGAGGCCTGGATAGGCCAGGCTCCAACGAACAAATTCTTTCTATGACTTCGTCCTTCGAACCGCAGCGGCGTTAGCTGCTCTCGTTCACACCGGTCATGTAGTTAACTACACTCCCGGTGATTCACTCGATTGCTGCCTTGCTGCAATTCAAATGACTCGCATAGCGTCTGTCTTATTGACAGAATCGTGGGGGTAAGATTGTAGACAAAATCACCGCCCACGTAAAGGCATTAGTTTGCAGAAGCGTTCAGGCCAGCCTGATCTACTGCAACACCTGCACCCATGGTGGTGGAGATGCTAACTTTCTTGATGTACACGCCTTTCGCCTGAGTCGGTTTTGCTTTTTTCAGCGCAACCAGCAGAGCTTCCAGGTTTTCTTTCAGTTTGTCAGCGTCAAAGTCCACTTTACCGATGGTGGTGTGGATGATGCCGTTTTTGTCGTTACGATAACGAACCTGACCTGCTTTAGCGTTCTTAACCGCTTCAGCAACGTTAGGGGTTACGGTACCCACTTTCGGGTTTGGCATCAGGCCGCGCGGACCCAGAACCTGGCCCAGCTGGCCAACAACGCGCATTGCATCCGGGGAAGCAATAACAACGTCAAAGTTCATTTCGCCTTTCTTGATCTGGTCAGCCAGATCTTCCATACCTACCAGCTCAGCGCCTGCAGCTTTAGCAGCTTCAGCGTTTGCGCCCTGGGCAAATACGGCAACGCGAACAGAACGGCCAGTACCGTGCGGCAGTACAGTTGCACCACGTACGTTCTGGTCAGATTTACGAGCATCGATGCCCAGGTTTACAGCAACGTCAACGCTTTCAACGAACTTAGCAGTAGCCAGTTCTTTCAGCAGAGAGATGGCTTCGTTGATGTCATACTGTTTAGTTGCATCAACTTTGTCACGGATCACGGACATGCGCTTGGTCAGTTTAGCCATTTCTTAGTCCTCCACTACCAGGCCCATGGAACGTGCAGTACCTTCGATGGAGCGAGTCATCGCTTCAATGTCGGCACCAGTCATGTCGGCAGCTTTGGTCTGCGCGATTTCCTGCAGCTGAGCGCGGGAAATTTTACCCACTTTATCTTTGTTCGGCTTACCAGAGCCGGACTTGATACCAGCCGCTTTTTTCAGCAGAACTGCTGCCGGCGGGGTTTTGGTAACGAAAGTGAAAGAACGGTCAGCGTAAACGGTGATAACAACCGGGATTGGCAGACCTTTTTCCATGGATTCAGTTTTTGCGTTGAACGCTTTGCAGAATTCCATGATGTTAACACCCTGCTGACCCAGTGCTGGACCAACCGGCGGACTCGGGTTTGCCATACCAGCTGCAACCTGCAGCTTGACGTAGGCTTGTACTTTCTTAGCCATTCTTAAATCCTCAAATTGGGTATTAACGCTTCAGAGAAGCTCCCCGTGATTAAACATCGTTTTACGGGCCAGGCCCATAAAAACAAAAGGCGCGAAATTGTATGCCAATTTCGCGCCCTATGCAACGATTAAATCGCTGCTTTTTTGATCGCCGGCTTACGCCTTCTCAACCTGACCGAAGTCCAGTTCTACCGGCGTCGCACGGCCGAAGATAGAAACAGAAACTTTCAGGCGGGACTTCTCATAGTCCACTTCTTCAACGACGCCGTTAAAGTCAGCGAACGGACCATCGTTGACACGAACCATTTCGCCCGGCTCAAACAGCGTTTTCGGACGCGGCTTATCGCCAACCTGCTGCAGGCGGTTCATGATGGCATCGACTTCTTTGTCGCTGATCGGCGCCGGACGGTCGGAAGTACCGCCGATGAAGCCCATCACACGCGGTACGCTGCGCACCAGGTGCCAGCTCGCGTCGTTCATGACCATCTGAACCAGAACGTAGCCAGGGAAGAATTTACGTTCGCTTTTGCGACGCTGGCCGCCACGGATTTCAACCACTTCTTCGGTTGGAACCATGACTTCGCCAAACAACTCTTCCATGTTGTGTAATTTGATATGTTCACGCAGCGAAGTAGCTACGCGACCTTCAAAACCGGAAAACGCCTGAACGACGTACCAGCGCTTTTTAGGAGCTTCAGACATCTCAGAACCTCAGGCCAGTGATAAAGGAGACCAGGCGAACCAGAATACCATCCAGTCCCCACAGGATCAGTGACATTACTGCAGTCACGGCAGCAACAATCAGCGTAGTATGCAGCGTTTCCTGGCGAGTCGGCCAAATCACTTTACGCACTTCAGTTCGCGCTTCGCGAGCAAAAGCAACGGTCGCCTTACCTTTCGTCGTCAACAGCGCGACGCCACCGGCAGCAGCAATAAGAATAACCACGGCCAGCGCACGCACCGCCAGCATAATGTCGCGATAAAGGAAGTTGCCCACGATCGCCACGATCAGCAGCACGGCAACGATAATCCACTTCATCGCTTCCAGGCCGCGCCCGCTCCCTTGAGCTTCGGTATTCGCACTCATAAACCAACCTGTCAGAAGTATTCTACAAACAATTTCACCCCGCGGGGGCGAGGCGATCCAAACCGAAATTAAGTTTCGGATTATACACTGAACGCGTTCAAACTGCTTCAACGCTGGCGGTTCTGGCGCCTCTTCCCTGCTATTGCAAAGGAGAACGCTGACTTGCCGTCGCGCTACCGCTCGAATGGTTTGGTGTATAAACGCCCTCTTCAGAGCCTGTCTCAGCAATGATTATGACAAAAAAAATCACTGATGAGCCAGGTTCTGGTATGAAAGCGTGCAAAAAGGGCATCAAATGATGCCCTTTTATTGCGCATTGCGTCAAATGTTATCAGCGATTAGCCGAGAACTTTAGCAACCACGCCCGCGCCAACGGTACGACCGCCTTCACGGATTGCGAAACGCAGACCGTCGTCCATCGCGATCGGGTGGATCAGGGTAACAACCATTTTGATGTTGTCGCCCGGCATAACCATCTCTACGCCTTCCGGCAGTTCGATGGTGCCAGTCACGTCAGTAGTACGGAAGTAGAACTGCGGACGGTAGCCTTTGAAGAACGGAGTATGACGGCCGCCTTCGTCTTTGGACAGGATGTACACTTCAGATTCGAACTTGGTGTGCGGCTTGATGCTGCCCGGCTTAGCCAGTACCTGACCACGTTCGATTTCTTCACGTTTGATACCACGCAGCAGAACACCAACGTTCTCACCAGCACGGCCTTCGTCCAGCAGTTTGCGGAACATTTCAACGCCAGTACAGGTGGTCTTCGCGGTTTCTTTGATACCAACGATTTCAACTTCTTCACCGACTTTGATGATACCGCGCTCTACACGACCGGTAACAACGGTACCACGACCGGAGATGGAGAATACGTCTTCGATCGGCAGCAGGAACGGCTTGTCAATCGCACGCTCTGGTTCCGGGATATAGGTATCCAGGTGGCCAGCCAGTTCGATGATTTTCGCTTCCCACTCTGCGTCGCCTTCCAGCGCTTTCAGAGCAGAACCACGAACGATCGGGGTGTCGTCGCCCGGGAAATCGTACTGAGACAGCAGTTCACGAACTTCCATCTCAACCAGTTCCAGCAGCTCTTCGTCATCAACCATGTCGCATTTGTTCAGGAACACGATGATGTACGGAACGCCTACCTGACGACCCAGCAGGATGTGCTCACGAGTCTGCGGCATCGGGCCGTCAGTCGCAGCAACAACCAGGATCGCGCCGTCCATCTGCGCAGCACCGGTGATCATGTTTTTAACATAGTCGGCGTGGCCCGGGCAGTCTACGTGCGCGTAGTGGCGAGTCGGGGTGTCATATTCAACGTGAGAGGTGTTGATGGTGATACCACGAGCTTTTTCTTCCGGTGCGTTATCGATCTGGTCGAATGCACGAGCAGAACCACCGTAGGTTTTAGCCAGAACGGTAGTGATGGCAGCGGTCAGCGTTGTTTTACCATGGTCAACGTGGCCGATAGTACCGACGTTAACGTGCGGTTTTGTACGTTCAAACTTTTCTTTAGACATCGATTGTCCCTCTAAGACACGGATAAATCGGTGATATCACCACATCAACCAGGCAACATGCCCGACTTGTTGAATGAAAATAACAGAAGAGAAACAGGGAAGGAGAGAAAAGAAGTGGTGCTGATACCCAGAGTCGAACTGGGGACCTCACCCTTACCAAGGGTGCGCTCTACCAACTGAGCCATATCAGCACGTCTGGAGCGGGCAGCGGGAATCGAACCCGCATCATCAGCTTGGAAGGCTGAGGTAATAGCCATTATACGATGCCCGCATCCTGAAACTCGGCTACCCAGTTCTTTCTGTAATACTAAAGAGACTGCTCTCTTTAGTATTGAGCTGATTAGTTTACCCAACCAACTCCGGCTACGCAAAGCGTCGCCAGAAAGTGGTGGTGGGGGAAGGATTCGAACCTTCGAAGTCGATGACGGCAGATTTACAGTCTGCTCCCTTTGGCCGCTCGGGAACCCCACCCAAATTGTTATGGTGCCGACTACCGGAATCGAACTGGTGACCTACTGATTACAAGTCAGTTGCTCTACCTACTGAGCTAAGTCGGCATCAAGTAGCGCGCATTCTAGGGAGAGGAGCGAGTTCATGCAACTAAAAATTTGCATAAAACGTTCTCTTGCTCACATTTTGTGCTCTTACACGAAAAAACGGTGTAATTTCAAACAGGGCAGTGCAAATATTCGCCAGCAATCCAGCTCATCAGGAGCGGTTCCAGTCACCCGCTGATGCCCAGGATGTATGCGGACGACTGACAGAAAGGTAACGGGCCGTTAGCACTATCCTGCTGGTTTACTACGAATAAGAAACTTATTCCTCTCTTGTGATGCTGGCGCGAGAAAGCAGCATTCAATGAGTTTTTTTCTTATTATTCCCGGCAATCTGGTGTTACCCTCCTGCCCATTGTCCTGATTAACTCGTGTGAAGCATCGCCGTTTCAACGTATACGGCGATGGTAAGAACATGCTTATGAGCCAAAAAGAGCAGACGTTAATGACACCGTACCTACAATTTAACCGCCACCAATGGGCTGCACTTCGTGATTCTGTCCCGATGACGTTAACCGAGGATGAAATCACGCGGTTAAAAGGCATCAACGAAGATCTCTCTCTGGAAGAGGTTGCCGAGATCTATTTGCCGCTGTCGCGTTTGCTCAACTTCTATATCAGTTCTAACCTGCGTCGTCAGGCTGTTCTCGAACAATTTCTTGGCACCAACGGTCAACGCATTCCCTATATCATCAGCATCGCTGGCAGCGTTGCGGTGGGGAAAAGCACCACCGCGCGTGTACTGCAGGCCTTGCTTAGCCGTTGGCCGGAGCACCGCCATGTTGAACTCATCACTACTGACGGTTTTTTGCACCCTAACTCAGTATTGAAAGAACGCGGATTAATGAAGAAGAAAGGCTTCCCGCAGTCCTATGATATGCATCGACTGGTGAAGTTTGTCTCCGATCTTAAATCAGGTGTACCGCAGGCAACCGCGCCGGTTTATTCCCATCTGATTTATGATGTTATTCCCGACGGCGATAAAACCGTCGCGCAGCCGGATATTTTAATTCTTGAGGGACTCAACGTTCTGCAAAGTGGAATGGATTATCCGCACGATCCTCATCATGTATTTGTATCCGATTTTGTCGATTTTTCTATTTATGTCGATGCCCCGGAAGAATTACTGAAAAGCTGGTATATCAACCGTTTTCTCAAATTCCGAGAAGGGGCGTTTACCGATCCTGACTCCTACTTCCACAATTACGCTAAGCTGTCGAAGGAAGAGGCGGTGGATATTGCCACCTCGCTATGGAACGAGATTAACTTAATGAATCTTAAAGAAAACATCCTTCCAACCCGCGAACGTGCCAGCCTGATCATGACCAAAAGCGCCAATCATTCTGTGAATCAAGTACGCTTACGTAAATAAAGCAAAGGGAGCCGAAGCTCCCTTTTTTATTCTGCGCTGCGCAATGATATTTCACCGCCAACCCAGGCTTTTATCACCCCATCCTGTTCCAGCAATAGTGCGCCTTGCGCATCAATGCCCCGGGAAATTCCATAGATTTCTTTATCACCGATAATGAGTTTTACCGGGCGATGAATAAAGTTATCCAGTTTCTCCCAGCGCGGCAGATAGGGCGCTAACCCTTCCTGCTCGAACAGTTCCAGGCCCAGACGTAGCTCTTTAATCAGGCGCGCGGCGAGGAGGTTGCGGTCGATGACAACCCCCGCCTCCTGAAGGCTTATCCACCCCTGATTGACCACGTCAGACTCCACGCGACGCATCACAAGATTGATACCCGCGCCACTAACGATTTGTGCAGCATCACCCGTTTTCCCGGTCAGTTCCACGAGGATCCCTGACAGTTTACGATCTTGCAGGTAAATATCGTTTGGCCATTTCACACGAACCTGATCGGCCCCGAGCTGCTGCAGAACTTCAGCGATCACGATACCAATCACCAGGCTGAGTCCAATAGCCGCCGCCGGTCCCTGCTCCAGGCGCCAGTACATCGAGAGATAAAGATTGGCGCCAAAGGGCGAGAACCATTTTCTACCTCGCCGTCCTCGCCCTGCCTGCTGATATTCAGCCACACAGGCATCCCCGGATGTCAGCTCATCAAGCCTGTCCAGTAAATACTGGTTAGTGGAGTCAATCACGGGGAGAACCGTCACTCGGCCATGTTCAATCTGTTGGGAAATCTTTTTCTCATCCAACAGATGAATGGGCTCTGGCAGGCTGTAACCCTTGCCTGGCACTGTAAACACATCGACGCCCCAGTCGCGTAAGGTCTGGATATGCTTATTAATCGCCGCCCGGCTCATACCTAACTGCTCACCAAGCTGTTCACCTGAGTGGAACTCGCCATCAGCCAGGATAGAAATCAACGTTAAGGGAATAGTATGGTCTTTCACGCAATGCTCTCCTCTGCGTTGACTTCACCATGCGTTCCAATGAAGCGCACCTCGGGCTGAAGCCATACATCGAATTTCTTACCCACCTGCTGGCGAACGTAATGGGCTAGTTTTACCACGTCCTCGCTGGTCGCTCGATCTTCATTAATGAGTACCAGGGCCTGTTGTCGATGGACGGCCGCGCCGCCAATGCGTTGCCCTTTGAGCTGACATTGATCGATTAACCAGCCCGCGGCCAGCTTGACGGTGCCGTTTGCCTGCGGATAATGCGGCGCCTGGGGGAATTGCGCCAGCAGCGCTTCAGCAACCTGAGCGCTGACGATCGGATTCTTAAAGAAACTTCCGGCATTGCCGTTAATCCTGGGATCCGGCAACTTAGTCATTCGCATATGACAAACGGAATCGAATACCTGCTGCGGGGTGACGGTCTGTGGATCAAGACGCGTTAAATCACCGTAACTCAGTACAGGCTGCCATGCTTTCGCTAACGTTAAACCAATCGCGACGATGGCGTAGCGATCCTGGTATTCATGTTTAAAGATACTGTCACGGTAGCCGAAACGGCATTCCGCCGCTGAAAGACGCTGCTTACGACCCGTTTCCAGCTCAATGCAGTCCACATAGTTGCAAACCCGCTGGAGCTCGACACCGTAGGCGCCAATATTCTGGATCGGCGAAGATCCTGCGCAGCCAGGGATCAATGCCAAATTTTCCAGACCTGGCATCGCATGCTGTAGCGTGAACTGCACCAATTGATGCCAGTTTTCGCCGGCGCCGACGTGCAAGCACCAGGCTTCCGGCGTTTCGCTCACCTCGATCCCCATAATTCGGTTGAGGATCACCGTACCGGCATAGTCGTTCAGAAACAGGACATTACTACCTTCCCCAAGGATCAGCGTGGGTTCGCCTGCCGCGACAGCAGTTTGCCAGGCGCTTAATAACTGCTGCTCAGTTTCGGCGCGTACAATCGTCCTGGCGGAGCGCTCAATGCCAAAGGTATTCCAGGGTTTGAGGGAGTGGTTCATAGTGGCTTCCTGATGCAAAATCGGCGTTAGTTTACCGTATCTGGCGGGGGAAGGCTTGCCTGATTGCAGGGGCAGTGATATTGGGGGCGTTACCGGTAATGATGCGGTGTACCGGTCCGGGCTACAGGTCGTGCAGGGCGGGTGCGAATCCGTAGCCCCGGTAAGCGCAGCGCCACCGGGGAGATATACCCCACACAGCAAAAAACCCCGCACCTTTCGGGACGGGGTTCTTTTTAAAATGCAAAAACAAAAAGCTCAGTCTTTCGACTGAGCTTTCTGCTTTGTTTGATGCCTGGCAGTTCCCTACTCTCACATGGGGAGACCCCACACTACCATCGGCGCTACGGCGTTTCACTTCTGAGTTCGGCATGGGGTCAGGTGGGACCACCGCGCTATCGCCGCCAGGCAAATTCTGTTTTCAACACGTCTCACGGACGCATCGAGTAATCTGTATCAGAGCTGAAAATCTTCTCTCTCAAATCCGCCAAAACAGCTTCGGCGTTGTAAGGTTAAGCCTCACGGTTCATTAGTACCGGTTAGCTCAACGCATCGCTGCGCTTACACACCCGGCCTATCAACGTCGTCGTCTTCAACGTTCCTTCAGGAGACTTATAGTCTCAGGGAGAACTCATCTCGGGGCAAGTTTCGTGCTTAGATGCTTTCAGCACTTATCTCTTCCGCATTTAGCTACCGGGCAGTGCCATTGGCATGACAACCCGAACACCAGTGATGCGTCCACTCCGGTCCTCTCGTACTAGGAGCAGCCCCCCTCAATTCTCCAGCGCCCACGGCAGATAGGGACCGAACTGTCTCACGACGTTCTAAACCCAGCTCGCGTACCACTTTAAATGGCGAACAGCCATACCCTTGGGACCTACTTCAGCCCCAGGATGTGATGAGCCGACATCGAGGTGCCAAACACCGCCGTCGATATGAACTCTTGGGCGGTATCAGCCTGTTATCCCCGGAGTACCTTTTATCCGTTGAGCGATGGCCCTTCCATTCAGAACCACCGGATCACTATGACCTGCTTTCGCACCTGCTCGCGCCGTCACGCTCGCAGTCAAGCTAGCTTATGCCATTGCACTAACCTCCTGATGTCCGACCAGGATTAGCTAACCTTCGTGCTCCTCCGTTACTCTTTGGGAGGAGACCGCCCCAGTCAAACTACCCACCAGACACTGTCCGCAACCCCGGTCAGGGGCCTACGTTAGAACATCAAACATTAAAGGGTGGTATTTCAAGGTTGGCTCCACGCAGACTGGCGTCCACGCTTCAAAGCCTCCCACCTATCCTACACATCAAGGCTCAATGTTCAGTGTCAAGCTATAGTAAAGGTTCACGGGGTCTTTCCGTCTTGCCGCGGGTACACTGCATCTTCACAGCGAGTTCAATTTCACTGAGTCTCGGGTGGAGACAGCCTGGCCATCATTACGCCATTCGTGCAGGTCGGAACTTACCCGACAAGGAATTTCGCTACCTTAGGACCGTTATAGTTACGGCCGCCGTTTACCGGGGCTTCGATCAAGAGCTTCTCCTTACGGATAACCCCATCAATTAACCTTCCGGCACCGGGCAGGCGTCACACCGTATACGTCCACTTTCGTGTTTGCACAGTGCTGTGTTTTTAATAAACAGTTGCAGCCAGCTGGTATCTTCGACTGGTCTCAGCTCCATCCGCAGGGACTTCACCTACACACCAGCGTGCCTTCTCCCGAAGTTACGGCACCATTTTGCCTAGTTCCTTCACCCGAGTTCTCTCAAGCGCCTTGGTATTCTCTACCTGACCACCTGTGTCGGTTTGGGGTACGATTTAATGTTACCTGATGCTTAGAGGCTTTTCCTGGAAGCAGGGCATTTGTTACTTCAGCACCGTAGTGCCTCGTCATCACACCTCAGCGTTAAAAGGTACCGGATTTACCTGGAACCTCCGCCTACATGCTTAAACCGGGACAACCGTCGCCCGGCTAACATAGCCTTCTCCGTCCCCCCTTCGCAGTAACACCAAGTACAGGAATATTAACCTGTTTCCCATCGACTACGCCTTTCGGCCTCGCCTTAGGGGTCGACTCACCCTGCCCCGATTAACGTTGGACAGGAACCCTTGGTCTTCCGGCGAGCGGGCTTTTCACCCGCTTTATCGTTACTTATGTCAGCATTCGCACTTCTGATACCTCCAGCAACCCTCACAGGCCACCTTCGCAGGCTTACAGAACGCTCCCCTACCCAACAACACATAGTGTCGCTGCCGCAGCTTCGGTGCATGGTTTAGCCCCGTTACATCTTCCGCGCAGGCCGACTCGACCAGTGAGCTATTACGCTTTCTTTAAATGATGGCTGCTTCTAAGCCAACATCCTGGCTGTCTGTGCCTTCCCACATCGTTTCCCACTTAACCATGACTTTGGGACCTTAGCTGGCGGTCTGGGTTGTTTCCCTCTTCACGACGGACGTTAGCACCCGCCGTGTGTCTCCCGTGATAACATTCTTCGGTATTCGTAGTTTGCATCGGGTTGGTAAGTCGGGATGACCCCCTAGCCGAAACAGTGCTCTACCCCCGAAGATGAATTCACGAGGCGCTACCTAAATAGCTTTCGGGGAGAACCAGCTATCTCCCGGTTTGATTGGCCTTTCACCCCCAGCCACAAGTCATCCGCTAATTTTTCAACATTAGTCGGTTCGGTCCTCCAGTTAGTGTTACCCAACCTTCAACCTGCCCATGGCTAGATCACCGGGTTTCGGGTCTATACCCTGCAACTTAACGCCCAGTTAAGACTCGGTTTCCCTGCGGCTCCCCTATACGGTTAACCTTGCTACAGAATATAAGTCGCTGACCCATTATACAAAAGGTACGCAGTCACACCCGAAGGTGCTCCCACTGCTTGTACGTACACGGTTTCAGGTTCTTTTTCACTCCCCTCGCCGGGGTTCTTTTCGCCTTTCCCTCACGGTACTGGTTCACTATCGGTCAGTCAGGAGTATTTAGCCTTGGAGGATGGTCCCCCCATATTCAGACAGGATACCACGTGTCCCGCCCTACTCTTCGAGTTCACAACCTGTGCATTTTGGTGTACGGGACTATCACCCTGTACCGTCGGACTTTCCAGACCGTTCCACTAACACACAAGCTGATTCAGACTCTGGGCTGCTCCCCGTTCGCTCGCCGCTACTGGGGGAATCTCGGTTGATTTCTTTTCCTCGGGGTACTTAGATGTTTCAGTTCCCCCGGTTCGCCTCGTTAACCTATGTATTCAGTTAACGATAGTGCAACGAATTGCACTGGGTTTCCCCATTCGGACATCGCCGGTTATAACGGTTCATATCACCTTACCGACGCTTTTCGCAGATTAGCACGTCCTTCATCGCCTCTGACTGCCAGGGCATCCACCGTGTACGCTTAGTCGCTTAACCTCACAACCCGAAGATGTCTTCAGATTGCGAAAATTTGAGAGACTCGAACACACATTAACTGTGTGTCGTTTCAATTTTCAGCTTGATCCAGATTTTTAAAGAGCAAAACTTCGCAGTGCACCTTTTCAGGTTCACTCTGAAGTTTTCTTGTGTTTGCAGTAAAGATGGTGGAGCTATGCGGGATCGAACCGCAGACCTCCTGCGTGCAAAGCAGGCGCTCTCCCAGCTGAGCTATAGCCCCATCGTTTGCAACCTCTTCAAATTTGCTTCGCAAATTTGGTAGGCCTGAGTGGACTTGAACCACCGACCTCACCCTTATCAGGGGTGCGCTCTAACCACCTGAGCTACAAGCCTGTAGAGGTTTTTACTGCTGTTTTTCATCAGACAATCTGTGTGAGCACTACAAAGGCAGGTTCTTTAAGGTAAGGAGGTGATCCAACCGCAGGTTCCCCTACGGTTACCTTGTTACGACTTCACCCCAGTCATGAATCACAAAGTGGTAAGCGCCCTCCCGAAGGTTAAGCTACCTACTTCTTTTGCAACCCACTCCCATGGTGTGACGGGCGGTGTGTACAAGGCCCGGGAACGTATTCACCGTAGCATTCTGATCTACGATTACTAGCGATTCCGACTTCATGGAGTCGAGTTGCAGACTCCAATCCGGACTACGACATACTTTATGAGGTCCGCTTGCTCTCGCGAGGTCGCTTCTCTTTGTATATGCCATTGTAGCACGTGTGTAGCCCTGGTCGTAAGGGCCATGATGACTTGACGTCATCCCCACCTTCCTCCAGTTTATCACTGGCAGTCTCCTTTGAGTTCCCGGCCGGACCGCTGGCAACAAAGGATAAGGGTTGCGCTCGTTGCGGGACTTAACCCAACATTTCACAACACGAGCTGACGACAGCCATGCAGCACCTGTCTCACAGTTCCCGAAGGCACCAATCCATCTCTGGAAAGTTCTGTGGATGTCAAGACCAGGTAAGGTTCTTCGCGTTGCATCGAATTAAACCACATGCTCCACCGCTTGTGCGGGCCCCCGTCAATTCATTTGAGTTTTAACCTTGCGGCCGTACTCCCCAGGCGGTCGATTTAACGCGTTAGCTCCGGAAGCCACGCCTCAAGGGCACAACCTCCAAATCGACATCGTTTACAGCGTGGACTACCAGGGTATCTAATCCTGTTTGCTCCCCACGCTTTCGCACCTGAGCGTCAGTCTTTGTCCAGGGGGCCGCCTTCGCCACCGGTATTCCTCCAGATCTCTACGCATTTCACCGCTACACCTGGAATTCTACCCCCCTCTACAAGACTCTAGCCTGCCAGTTTCGAATGCAGTTCCCAGGTTGAGCCCGGGGATTTCACATCCGACTTGACAGACCGCCTGCGTGCGCTTTACGCCCAGTAATTCCGATTAACGCTTGCACCCTCCGTATTACCGCGGCTGCTGGCACGGAGTTAGCCGGTGCTTCTTCTGCGGGTAACGTCAATCGGTGAGGTTATTAACCTCACCGCCTTCCTCCCCGCTGAAAGTGCTTTACAACCCGAAGGCCTTCTTCACACACGCGGCATGGCTGCATCAGGCTTGCGCCCATTGTGCAATATTCCCCACTGCTGCCTCCCGTAGGAGTCTGGACCGTGTCTCAGTTCCAGTGTGGCTGGTCATCCTCTCAGACCAGCTAGGGATCGTCGCCTAGGTGAGCCGTTACCCCACCTACCAGCTAATCCCATCTGGGCACATCTGATGGCATGAGGCCCGAAGGTCCCCCACTTTGGTCTTGCGACGTTATGCGGTATTAGCTACCGTTTCCAGTAGTTATCCCCCTCCATCAGGCAGTTTCCCAGACATTACTCACCCGTCCGCCGCTCGTCACCCGAGAGCAAGCTCTCTGTGCTACCGCTCGACTTGCATGTGTTAGGCCTGCCGCCAGCGTTCAATCTGAGCCATGATCAAACTCTTCAATTTAAGTTTGATGCTCGTGAATTAAACTTCGTAATGAATTACGCATGTTCACTCAGAGACTTGGTATTCATTTTTTGTCCGAAGACATTAAGAATCCATGTCACTTTGAGTGCCCACACAGATTGTCTGATAAATTGTTAAAGAGCAGTGCCGCTTCGTTTTTCGCTGCGGCGCGGGGTGTGCATATTACGCTTTCCCGCTGCAGAGTCAAGCATTTATTTTTGCTTTTCTCTGCGAGGTTCT
Organism: Klebsiella sp. PK18; assembly: GCF_057784655.1. Lineage (NCBI taxonomy): Bacteria > Pseudomonadati > Pseudomonadota > Gammaproteobacteria > Enterobacterales > Enterobacteriaceae > Klebsiella > Klebsiella sp. PK18. The sequence continues at coordinate 5,371,479 of NZ_CM173493.1, forward strand.
CACCGGAACCCCGCTGACCCGGCGGCTTGCTTGCCGTTGTTCCGTGTCAGTGGAGGCGCATTATAGGGAGTAATTCTGAGGTGACAAGGGGAAATTCAAAAAAACTTTTCGTTCGCTCGATTTTCCATCACAACGCGAGTTTTACGCGCTATTTGCGCGCCATTTGTGCGATTTCCCGAGCAAACCGGGATACCTGTTGCCAGTCGGTATAGACCACTTCTTTGCGGGTATCCGTTTCCCCCCCGGTCATTTTCATAATCAGGCGGATCATAAACCGATCGTACCAGCTGTAGCGCGGGTAGCGCAGCGCGCCGGCAAATACCGCGCAGCTCTGCGGCTGCCACGGCGAGTTCAGCAGAAACTTACGCGTATAGCTGTTGGTCTGCGGCGTGCGCTTCTCGGGTTTACGCGCCACCAGGTTAACAGAGAAGAATGCTCCCGGCAGCGCCTGCAATGATGCCAGATGCTTTTTCACAAAGCGGTCCACCGCCGGATGAAAGTGCCCGTAGCGAATCGACGCGCCGATGATCACCCGATCGTAGTGATGCCATTCGACGACATCGGTACGGTTCAGGTTCAAGGTGTCCGCGTCGATGCCCAGCTCTTTCAGCTCGGAGGCCAGAAACGAAGCGATTTCACGGGTCTGCCCGTCGCGGGTGGAGAAGAGTATTAAAGTTTTCACGAGCACTCCTGTTATTCGCGCCAGAAAGTGGGAGTAAAGAGCACCAGTAAGGTGAACACTTCCAGACGACCAAACAGCATATTAGCAATCAGGATCCATTTCGCGACCGGGTTCATAGTGGCAAAGTTGTCCGCGACAACGCCAAGCCCAGGCCCGAGGTTGTTCAACGTCGCCACCACGGAGGCGAAGGCAGAGAAATCATCCACCCCGGTGGCGATAATAGCCAACATACTAATGATAAAGACCAGCGCATAGGCGGAGAAGAATCCCCACACGGCTTCAAGAATACGTTCCGGCAAGGCGCGGTTACCTAACTTGATGCTATAAACCGCATTCGGGTGTACCAGACGCTTAAGCTCACGGTTGCCCTGCTTAAACAGCAACAGGATACGGATCACCTTTAAGCCACCGCCCGTGGAACCGGCACAGCCGCCGATAAATGCGGAGCAGAGCAGCAACACCGGCAGGAATAGCGGCCAGCGCGCAATGCTATCGGTAGTGAATCCCGCGGTGGTCGCCATCGACACCACCTGGAAAAATGCCTGATTCAGCGTCGTCAGCACCGACCCATACACGTTATGAAGCCATAGCACCAGCGTACAGATGATGACCAGCGTCAACTGGACGCCAATGAACATGCGAAATTCTGGGTCGCGCCAGTACACCTTCAGGCTGCGTCCGCTCAATAACGAAAAATGCAGACCGTAGTTACAGCCAGAGATCAGCAAAAAGATCGCGATGATAGAGTTAATCATCGGGCTATTGAAATAGCCGACGCTGGCATCGTGAGTCGAGAAACCGCCGATGGCGATAGTGGCAAAGCTGTGCCCAATCGCATCGAACGCCGGCATACCGGCAAACCAGAGCGCCAATGCGCAGGCTATCGTCAATAACACATAGATTAGCCACAGCGTCTTCGCCGTCTCGGCGATACGCGGGCGCATCTTGTTGTCTTTCAACGGACCGGGCATTTCCGCGCGGTAGAGCTGCATCCCCCCTACGCCGAGGATAGGCAGAATCGCCACCGCCAGCACAATGATCCCCATGCCGCCGAACCATTGCAGCATCTGCCGGTAAAAGAGGATTGCATGAGGTAATGAGTCCAAACCCACCAGGGTGGTCGCTCCGGTCGTCGTCAGGCCGGAAAATGACTCGAAGAAGGCATCGGTCACCGTCAGGTTCGGCTGCTCGGCGAAAATAAAGGGCAAGGCCCCCACGCTCCCCAGCACGGTCCAGAACAGCACCACAATCAGAAACCCTTCGCGGGATTTCAGTTCGCCTTTTTGTTTACGATTCGGCCACCACAGCATGGAGCCAATCGCCAGCGCAACAAAAAAGGTTTGCGTGAAGGCCCGCCCCGCGCCATCGCGATATATCAGGGCCACTAATCCCGGAACGATCATCGTCCCCGAAAATAAGATGACCAACAGTCCAACGATTCGGGTTATGGCGCGAAAATGCATCTCTGGCGCTTCCTTTGATAGGCAAAAAAACAGAGGGGATTATTCGTCAATCTTCAGTAATTGCAATGAACCGCGACTAAAATCAGCCAGTTTTGCTGAAAAAGCCGCCACTTCGGCCCGGGGAAGCGCCACGCGCAGCCGAACCGACGCCAGATATTCGCTTTCGACTACCTTCCCGGAGAATTGGGCGAGCAGCGCTTCGATACCGGCCAGTTGCCCATACTCACATTGCAAAGTATATGCTGTTAACGGTGTCTTGCGCTGCGTCGTCAGCTGCGCCAGCGCCTGATGAACACCGCCGCCATAGGCTTTCACCAGGCCGCCAGTGCCCAGCAGGATACCACCGTAGTAGCGCACGACGACAGCGGTTATCTCACCCACGCCGCACCCCATCAGTTGCGCCAGCATCGGTTTACCCGCCGTCCCCGCCGGTTCGCCATCGTCAGAAAACCCCAGCTGTTGCGAATCATCAGGCGGCCCGGCGACCCACGCCACGCAGTGGTGGCGGGCATCAGGGTGATCCGCTCTGACGGACTCGACAAACGCTTTTGCCGCCGCCACGCCGTCGGTATGCGCCAACAGCGTGATAAAACGGCTTTTTTTAATCTCCTCAACGACGGTAACCGGCGCCGCCGGGATTAACCAGCTTTCCATTACGCCAGCTTCAGATCGCGCGTCATATTTTCAATGCTGTTTTCGTGAACCACCACGTTATCTTCGATACGGATCCCGCCAAACGGCTTCATGGCGTCAATTTTCTGCCAGTTGAAGTGCTTGCTGAACGGGCCTTCACGCCACGGCGCCAGTAACGACTCGATGAAGTAGATGCCGGGTTCAATAGTCAGCACCATGCGCGGCTCGATAATACGGGTGCAGCGCAGATACGGGTATTTCGACGGCGCCGCCAGATGCGTACCGGTGTCATCCTGCATAAAGCCAGCGACATCATGCACCTGCAGACCCAGCGGATGGCCAATCCCGTGCGGCATAAACGGCCCGGTCAGGTCATTCTCCACCATCGCCTCTTCGCTTATGTCGGTAACCAACTGGTGTTTACGCAGTAGCTTTGCGATGCGCTGATGGAACTGGATATGGTAATCAACATAACGAGTCCCGGCCTTCATGGTGCTAATCAGCGCCAGCTGCTCGTCATTAACGTCTTTGATCAGATGGGCAAAGTCGTTGTCGCCGTGCGCCGCCCAGGTTCGCGTCAGATCCGCGGCATAGCCGTTATATTCTGCGCCAGCGTCGAGCAGGAAGCTGCGCATCTCCGCCGGGGCGCGATGATCCAGTTTGGTGTAGTGCAGGACGGAGGCATGCTCATTCAGCGCGACAATGTTGCTGTAAGGCACGTCGGTATCGCGGTGACCAGTGGCGGTGAGATAGGCCTGGTTGATATCGAATTCGCTCATCCCGGACTGGAAAGCTTCATAGGCCGCGCGATGACCATTGACCGCCGATTTCTGCGCTTCACGCATACAGGCCAGCTCGTAATCCGTTTTATAAGCCCGATAGTAGTGCAGGTAATCGATAACCCCTTTCGGGTTGATCTTATCCGCAGCGATACCCAGCCCCAGCGCGCGCTCCGGTACCGGCCCAATATAGCCGATATTACCGCGAGCGGCAGGCAGCTGGCTGCCGATGCCATCGGCCTTCGGCAGCGCGATAACGTCAACCTCTTCGGTCCAGAATGCGGTCGGTAGCGGCTCGACGTTGTGCCAGTAATCGACCGGCAGATAGAACCACAGCTTCGGTTTGTTAACGCCATCCACCAGCAGCCAGCAGTTAGGCACCTGCGTCACTGGCACCCAGGCTTTGAACTGCGGATTGACCTTGAACGGGTACGGGTGGTCGTCAAGGAAGACGTTAACCAGCTCACCGGAGTGAATCAGCAGCGCATCCATCTGAAAACGGGCCAGCACGTCGCGGGTACGTTCTTGTAGGGTAACAATATGATTTTTATAGAGCGCGGACAGGGATTCCATCTTTCATCCTTTGCTTTTATGGGATCGTGATACTCCGCATCTTAGCACATCACCCTGCGTGCGGGTGATTTCCGCCGGATGTGATCCGACCAGCAATTATTTAAAGAGTAATTTGCAATTCTTTAACATAAATTCCACACTCCGTCTCATCTGGTATGACCAGATCATATTGCTGGATTCAGGAGACTGACATGCTCTACAAAGGCGACACCCTGTACCTCGACTGGCTGGAAGATGGCATCGCCGAACTGGTGTTCGATGCCCCAGGTTCGGTCAACAAGCTTGATACCGCAACCGTAGCCAGCCTCGGTCACGCGCTGGACGTACTGGAAAAACAAAACGATCTCAAAGGTCTGCTGCTGCGCTCTGAAAAAGCGGCGTTTATCGTCGGCGCGGATATCACCGAATTCCTCTCGCTGTTCCTGGTCCCTGAGGAGCAGTTAAGCCAGTGGTTGCATTTTGCTAACAGCGTTTTCAATCGTCTGGAAGATCTTCCCGTCCCGACGATCTCTGCCGTCAATGGTTACGCGTTGGGCGGCGGTTGTGAATGCGTCCTGGCGACCGATTACCGCCTGGCGACGCCGGATCTGCGTATCGGTCTGCCGGAAACCAAGCTTGGCATTATGCCGGGCTTCGGCGGTTCTGTGCGTCTGCCACGCTTGCTCGGCGCCGATAGCGCGCTGGAAATTATTGCCGCCGGGAAAGACGTCGGCGCCGATCAGGCGCTGAAAATCGGCCTGGTGGATGGTGTGGTCGCAGCGGAAAAACTGCGTGACGGCGCGCTGGCGATCCTGCGTCAGGCGATTAATGGCGATCTGGACTGGAAAGCAAAACGTCAGCCGAAACTAGAGCCGCTGAAGCTCAGCAAAATTGAAGCTACCATGAGCTTCACGATTGCCAAAGGCATGGTCGCACAAACTGCCGGGAAACATTACCCGGCGCCGATCACCGCGGTGAAAACCATTGAAGCCGCCGCACGTCTTGGTCGTGAAGAAGCCCTAGTGCTGGAAAATAAAAGCTTTGTCCCGCTGGCCCATACCAATGAGGCCCGCGCGCTGGTTGGTATCTTCCTGAACGACCAGTACGTCAAAGCGAAAGCGAAAAAGTTGACCAAAGATGTCGAGACGCCGAAGCATGCTGCTGTCCTGGGCGCTGGCATTATGGGCGGCGGTATCGCATACCAGTCGGCCTGGAAAGGCGTGCCGGTGGTGATGAAAGACATTAGCGACAAATCGCTGACCCTGGGCATGACCGAAGCGGCGAAACTGCTGAATAAACAGCTGGAACGCGGCAAAATCGACGGTCTGAAGCTGGCCGGAGTGATCAGCACCATTCAGCCAACCCTGGAATACAGCGGTTTTGATCGCGTCGACGTGGTTGTTGAAGCGGTGGTCGAAAACCCGAAAGTGAAGAAAGCGGTGCTGGCCGAAACCGAGGCAAAAGTGCGCCCGGATACCGTGCTGGCATCCAACACCTCAACAATCCCCATCAGCGAACTGGCCAGCGTTCTGCAACGCCCGGAAAACTTCTGCGGTATGCACTTCTTTAACCCGGTGCATCGCATGCCGCTGGTTGAAGTGATCCGCGGCGAAAAAACCTCGGATAAGACCATTGCCAAAGTTGTGGCCTGGGCCAGCAAAATGGGCAAAACGCCGATCGTGGTGAATGATTGTCCCGGCTTCTTCGTTAATCGCGTCCTGTTCCCCTACTTCGCCGGCTTCAGCCAGCTGCTGCGCGACGGGGCGGATTTCCGCAAAGTCGACAAAGTGATGGAAAAACAGTTTGGCTGGCCAATGGGCCCGGCCTATCTGCTGGACGTGGTCGGCATCGATACCGCCCACCATGCTCAGGCCGTGATGGCGGCGGGCTTCCCGCAGCGGATGCAGAAAGATTATCGCGACGCCATCGACGCCCTGTTTGACGCCAGCCGTTTCGGCCAGAAGAACGGCCTCGGTTTCTGGCGTTATAAAGAAGACAGCAAAGGTAAGCCGAAGAAAGAAGAAGACGCTGCCGTCGACGGCCTGCTGGCCGACGTCAGCCAGCCGAAGCACGATTTCAGCGATGAAGAGATTATCGCCCGCATGATGATCCCGATGGTTAACGAAGTCGTCCGCTGCCTGGAAGAAGGCATTATCGCCAGCCCGGCGGAAGCGGATATGGCGCTGGTATACGGCCTGGGCTTCCCTCCGTTCCACGGCGGCGCATTCCGCTGGCTGGACACCATCGGCAGCGCGAAGTATCTCGATATGGCACAGCAATACCAGCACCTTGGCCCGCTGTATGAAGTGCCAGCCGGTCTGCGTGACAAAGCGCGCCATAACGAAGCGTATTATCCCCAGGTAGAGCCAGCCCGTCCGGTTGGCGCTCTGAAAACGGCTTAAGGAGTCACAATGGAACAGGTTGTCATTGTCGATGCAATTCGCACCCCGATGGGCCGTTCGAAGGGCGGCGCCTTTCGCAACGTGCGTGCGGAAGACCTCTCCGCGCACCTGATGCGTAGCCTGCTTTCGCGTAACCCGTCGCTTGAGGCGAGCGCGATTGACGATATTTACTGGGGCTGCGTGCAACAAACGCTGGAGCAGGGTTTCAACATTGCGCGTAACGCCGCGCTGCTGGCAGAAATCCCGCACTCGGTACCGGCGACGACGGTTAACCGTCTGTGCGGTTCCTCCATGCAGGCGCTGCACGATGCGGCCCGTATGATCATGACCGGCGATGCCAGCGTCTGCCTGATTGGCGGCGTTGAGCACATGGGCCATGTGCCAATGAGCCACGGTGTCGATTTCCATCCGGGCCTCAGCCGTAATGTGGCGAAAGCCGCCGGCATGATGGGGCTGACCGCGGAAATGCTGGCGCGTCTGCACGGCATCAGCCGCGAAATGCAGGATCAGTTCGCCGCACGCTCTCACGCTCGCGCCTGGGCGGCGACGCAATCAGGCGCCTTCAAAGCCGAGATTATCCCGACCGGTGGCCACGATGCCGATGGCGTACTAAAGTCTTTTAACTATGACGAAGTGATCCGCCCGGAAACCACCGTTGAAGCGCTGGCGGCGCTGAGACCGGCATTTGATCCGGTGACCGGCACGGTAACGGCAGGCACCTCCTCCGCCCTTTCCGACGGCGCGGCGGCGATGCTGTTGATGAGCGAAAGCCGCGCCCGCGAGCTGGGGCTGAAGCCACGCGCCCGCGTCCGTTCGATGGCGGTGGTCGGCTGCGACCCGTCCATTATGGGTTATGGCCCGGTTCCGGCCTCAAAGCTGGCGCTGAAAAAAGCGGGCTTATCCACCAGCGATATCGACGTCTTTGAAATGAATGAAGCGTTTGCCGCGCAGATCCTGCCGTGTATTAAAGATCTGGGCTTAATGGAGCAGATCGACGAGAAGATCAACCTCAACGGCGGCGCGATCGCGCTCGGACATCCGTTGGGCTGCTCCGGGGCGCGCATTAGCACCACGTTGATCAATCAGATGGAACGCAAAGACGCTCAGTTCGGTCTGGCGACCATGTGTATCGGTTTAGGTCAGGGTATTGCCACTGTGTTTGAGCGGATTTAATCGAAGGGTTATCTCAACGCCATTGCGACCAGAAACAGGCAGCAATGGCGAAGAGAGCAGGTTTAGTTGCCGTTCTTCCCGCCTGTCAGGGGCGGGTTTTTTATTTTCAGATAAAGGCAAACGCGTCGCCAAACAGGCGATCTTCGCGCGCGCCGCGTTCGTTGCAGAACAGGTCGCGGGCAATCTTAGCCATCTCAAAACGACCGGCAATGTAGATATCATGCTCGGCCAGCGTGCCGTAATCCTGCAGCACGGCAGTCAGTACCGTACCGGAACGACCGCGCCACCCTTCTTCCGGTTGCTCGACCACCGGCTCGATGCGCAGATTCGGATGTTTGATGCTTAACGCTTCCAGCTCGGCCAGATCGTACAGATGCTTAGCCTCGCGGCCGCCCCAATAAATGGCGATATCGCGATCCGGGTTACGCGCCAGCGCGGTTAACAGAATAGAACGCACATAAGAGAATCCGGTACCGCCGGCGATCAGAATCAGCGGGCGATCTTCGTCATCGCGCAGCCACGCTTCGCCATGCGGAATATCAACCTCAATTTCACGCTCTTTCAGAATGCGATCCATCACCGCCATCGCATACAGATTGAGTTCAGAAGCACCGATATGCAGCTCGATAAACTCGTGCTCTGACGGTGTGGAAGCCATAGAGAACGGACGCTTATCGCGCTCGTCCATTACCACCATCAGATACTGGCCAGCGCGGAAAGAGAATGCCGCTTCCGGTACTAATCGAACGCGATACACGGTATCGGTAATCGCCTCCACTGAGGTCACTTTACAGCTTAAGGTTGTCATGCGTCCCCTCTGTCGGGTCTATAGAGCAAAACAGCGGCGTTAGCCCCGCTTACTGTTATTTAAAGATGGCCAGTTCATCCCAGATGGCGTCGATGCGCGCCGTCACCTGAGGATCTTTTTTGATTGGACGACCCCATTCACGCTGGGTTTCGCCAGGCCATTTATTCGTGGCATCCAGCCCCATTTTTGAACCCAGGCCGGAAACCGGCGAGGCAAAATCCAGATAATCTATTGGCGTATTTTCTACCAGTACCGTATCACGAGCCGGGTCCATACGGGTAGTAATCGCCCAAATCACGTCGTTCCAGTCGCGTGCGTTGACGTCGTCATCGCATACGATCACGAATTTGGTATACATGAACTGGCGCAGGAATGACCAGACGCCCATCATCACGCGCTTGGCATGGCCCGCGTACTGTTTTTTCATGGTCACCACCGCCAGGCGATAGGAACACCCTTCCGGCGGCAGATAAAAGTCGACGATTTCCGGGAACTGCTTTTGCAGAATCGGTACAAAGACTTCGTTCAGCGCCACGCCCAGCACCGCGGGCTCATCGGGCGGTCGGCCGGTATAGGTCGAATGATAAATCGCGTCTTCGCGCTGGGTAATATGGGTCACCGTAAATACCGGGAAGCTGTCCACTTCATTGTAGTAACCAGTATGATCGCCATACGGGCCTTCCGGCGCCATCTCCCCGGCCTCAATGTAACCTTCGAGCACAATTTCCGCGCTGGCCGGGACTTCAAGGTCATTGGAAACGCACTTCACCACTTCGGTCTTGGTGCCGCGCAGCAAGCCTGCGAAAGCATATTCCGACAGCGTATCGGGCACCGGCGTCACCGCGCCAAGAATGGTCGCCGGATCGGCGCCAAGCGCCACGGAAACCGGGAAGCGCTCGCCGGGATGCGCCGCGCACCACTCCTGGAAATCGAGCGCGCCGCCGCGGTGGGATAACCAACGCATGATGAGTTTATTTTTACCGATCAGCTGCTGGCGATAAATTCCCAGGTTCTGCCGCTCTTTGTGCGGCCCGCGGGTCACCGTCAGCCCCCAGGTGATCAGCGGCGCGGCATCTTCCGGCCAGCAGGTCATAATCGGGATTTTATTCAGGTCGACGTCATCGCCATGGATGATTTTTTGCTGACAAGGCGCGCCACGCAGACGTTTGGTCGGCATATTCAGCACTTGCTTGAACTGCGGCAGCTTATCAAACAGATCGCGGAAGCCTTTTGGCGGCTCCGGCTCTTTCAGAAAGGCCAATAGCTTCCCGACTTCCCGTAGCGAACTGACGTCTTCCTGGCCCATCCCTAGCGCCACACGACGCGGCGTGCCAAACAGATTGCACAGCACCGGCATCGAGTAGCCTTTCGGGTTTTCAAACAGCAGCGCCGGGCCACCGGCACGCAGGGTCCGGTCGGCAATTTCGGTGATTTCCAGGTGAGGATCGACCGGCAGAGTGATACGTTTTAGTTCGCCCTGTTGTTCCAGGAGTGTCAGAAAGTCGCGAAGATCGTGGTATTTCATGAAAGTGTTATTGACCTCTCTACAGGCGGCTAATTATACGGTGTTCGACGGCGCGATGCTGTAATTTTGTTAAATTAGCGTGAAAGAACGCTGAAATTTGGATTTCAATTATAATGGCTTTCGCGATTACACCAGCCATTTGTTATGCTTGCCGTTATTAGAAGTGGAATGAGTCATTATGCAAGCCTGGTACTTACTGTATTGCAAACGTGGGCAGCTACAACGAGCCCAGGAACATCTGGAACGTCAGTCAGTTAACTGCCTGATGCCGACGATTGCGCTGGAAAAAATCATTCGCGGTAAACGCACCATGGTCAGCGAACCGCTGTTCCCGAACTACCTGTTTATTGAGTTCGATCCAGAGGTGATTCATACCACTACCATCAGCGCCACCCGCGGGGTTAACAACTTCGTGCGCTTTGGCGCCCTGCCCGCTGTCGTTCCCTCGGCGGTGATTCATCAGCTCTCTATCTACAAACCAGAAGGCATTACCGACCCGGAAACGCCGCATGAGGGCGATAGCGTGCTAATCACCGACGGCGCGTTCGAAGGCTTACAGGCTATCTTCACCGAGCCGGACGGCGAAGCTCGTTCTATGTTGCTGTTAAACCTGCTGAATAAGCAAGTCCTGCAGAGCGTTAAAAATACCGACTTCCAGAAAATCTAAACGCCGTTAACGTCGATGCCAAACAGCGTCCTGACGTTTGCGTCCGTTTGCGCCTCCAGCCATTGCGTCTCTTCGCCCCGCCAGCTCGCGACGCTGGCCAGGATATGCGGCAAATACGCGGGCTCGTTACGCCGCGAGGCCGGTCTCGGCTTGAGGTCGCGAGGCAGCAGATAAGGCGCATCGGTCTCCAGCAGCAGACGTTCCGCCGGGATCGCCGGCAGCAGCTCGCGCAGCTCCAGTCCCCGCCGCTCATCGCATACCCAACCGGTAATACCGATAAACAGGCCCAGATCCAGGCATTCCTGCACCTCGCTGCGGCTGCCGGTAAAGCAGTGCAGCACCGCGCCCGGGATCTTCTCAAGCCAGGGTTTAAGCAACGCCAGAAACCGGTCGTGGGCGTCGCGGCAGTGTAAAAACACCGGCATCGACAGCTCAGCGGCCAGCGCCAGCTGGGCGCTGAACGCTGCCTCCTGCTCCTGCGGCGTGGAGAAATTACGGTTGAAATCCAGACCGCACTCACCTATCGCCACCACCTGTGGCTCGCGGGCGAGGGTATAAATCGCCTCGGCGACCGCTGGCGACCAGCTGCTGCCGTCATGGGGATGAATCCCTGCCGTGGACCAGCAACCGGAATAATGGCTCGCCATTCTCTGGGCCTGCTGGCTCTCCGGCAAATTTGTGCCGGTCAGCAGCATGCCGTGAACCCCCGCCGCCCGGGCGCGCGCCACCACCTCATCATGGTCGCGGGAAAACTGCGAACTGGTGAGATTAACGCCGATATCAAACATGATCGCTCCCATATGACAACCGCCCTGACGGGCGGTTGGCGGTATTACTCTTCTCTGTGCTCCGCGGCTTCAGCTTCGGCCGCAGCGTCGTCATCACGCGTCAGGCGCTTCCCGGTGTAGAAGCGGGCGAAGAACACCCCGACTTCAAACAGACAGTACATCGGAATGGCCAGCAGCGTCTGCGAGAATACGTCCGGCGGTGTCAGCAGCATGCCCACCACGAAGGCGCCCACTAGCACATACGGCCGTTTTTTGCGCAGTTCTTCCGGCGTAGTAACGCCCATCCAGCAGAGCAGCACAATGGCGACCGGTACCTCAAAAGAGACCCCGAAAGCCATAAACAGCGCCATCACGAAGTCGAGATAGCTGCGGATATCGGTCGAGACCAGCACCCCCTCTGGGGCAGCATGGGTCAGGAAGCCGAACGCCAGCGGAAACACGACAAAATAAGCGAAAGCCATGCCGATATAGAACAGCAGCGTACTGGATACCAGTAAAGGCACCACCAGCCGGCGCTCGTGCTTATACAGCGCCGGCGCGACGAAGGCCCATACCTGGTAAAGAATAATCGGCACTGACAGGATCACCGACACCATGAAGGTCAGCTTTATCGGCGTAAAGAAAGGTGAAGCGACATCAGTGGCGATCATCGTCGCGCCTACCGGCATCTTGCTGATAAGCGGGGCCGAGACCAGCTGGTAGATATCATTGGCGAAATAGACCAGCGCCAGGAAGATCACCAGGATAGCAATGATGCTGTTGAGCAGACGCTTGCGCAGCTCAATCAGATGCGAAATTAGCGGTTGTGTATCGTCTACGCCCATGTTTACGGTTTATCACTCGATGCGGGGGAAGAATGAGGGGCTGCCGCCGTAGCGGATGTTTTCTCTGCCGGAAGTTCAGCCGGTGAAGCGGGTTGCTCATCGGCGACAGGATCCGGCGCATGAGCCGGAGCGCTGGCCTGATGTTCTGCCGTCGCCGGCGTGACGTCCTGGCGCTGCGCTTCACTGCCTTTCACCACCGGATTAAGGATGGTATTGGCTTCGTCGCTGGCCTTTTCAGGATCGTGGGCGCTATAGGAGCGCTTCATCGACTCCGCAGCCTCGCGCAGTTCATCCATGGAGGCTTTCAGCTCCGGCGTCAGGTTATTCAGGCTGGCCTTTTCCACCTTCTTGAGGCTCTCCTGGAACTCCTGCAGTTTTAGCTCCTGGGCCAGCTCATTTTGTACCGTGGTCGCCAGCGAGCGTAGCGTACGGATCCAGCCAACCACCGTTTTAACCGCGACGGGAAGCCGCTGTGGCCCCAGAACAATGAGGCCAATCACAAACACCAGCAGTAGTTCACTAAAACCAATATCGAACACGAGTTACACCTGCTCTTTGTCGTGGCGTTTTGTCTCATCTTTTTTTGCATCATCCTGTTTATCGGCGATGGCTTTCGCCGTGAAATCTGCGTCTGGCGCCGACTTTTCGGGTTTATCATCATCACTCATGGCTTTTTTAAAGCCTTTGATAGATGCCCCTAAGTCTGACCCCAGTGAGCTCAGCTTCTTCGTCCCAAAAAGCAGAACTACGATGACGACAACAATTAATAACTGCCAAATACTGATACCACCCATACACGTTCCCCTATGACAGATGATGAATTATGTGGACGCATTATACACGCCATCCTGCGAGCCGCCTCTTCGTCAGGCCGCCGGCATGATTTTGCGCAAATAAGCCTGCGTCATGAAGAGGCGAACCGATCAGTGGGTTTTCCGCCAGCCAATCAGCCAGGTCACCACACCGCCGGCCATCAACCAGCCGGGCATCATTCCCCACTCAGGGCGATGGATAAAGAGCAGCGTACCACTGAGCAATAAAACCGCGCCTATACCAAACAGATAACGGGATTGGCCCTGGCGCACATGACGCACATGCATATCCCGCACGATGGTATCGACGCTGGTCTGCAGCTGTTTGCTCTGCTGCAGGCTCTGATACACCAGCTCAGGTATTTCAGGCATTCTTTCGATCCAGAACGGCGCTTTGTCTTTAAACGCGCGCACCAGCGCCGGAATGCCGACCTGATCTTTGATCCACGACTCGAGGAAAGGCTTCGCCGTTTTCCACAAGTCTAACTGAGGATAGAGCTGCCGGCCTACCCCTTCTACGTAAAGCAATGTCTTCTGTAGTAAAACGAGCTGCGGCTGGACTTCCATATTGAAACGCCGCGCGGTATTGAACAGATTAAGCAGCACGTGGCCGAAGGAGATCTCCGCCAGCGGCTTCTCAAAGATCGGCTCGCAGACCGTGCGGATCGCGAACTCAAACTCTTCGACATTCGTATCGGGCGGTACCCAACCGGAATCGACGTGCAGCTCAGCCACCTTACGATAATCGCGGTTAAAGAAGGCGATAAAGTTTTCCGCCAGATAGCGCTTATCTTCTTTGTTCAGCGAGCCGACAATACCGCAGTCGATGCCGATATACTGCGGATCTTCCGGGTGCTCGTAGCTGACGAATATGTTGCCAGGGTGCATATCGGCATGAAAGAAGCTGTCGCGGAACACCTGGGTAAAGAAGACCTGCACGCCCCGCTCCGCCAGCAGCTGCATGTTGGTCCCCTGGGCCTCCAGCGCCTCCACGTCGGACACCGGGATACCGTAGATGCGCTCCATCACCATCATGCTTTCGCTGCAGTAGTCGGGGTACACCTCCGGCACGTACAGCATCGGACTATCTTCGAAATTACGCCGCAGCTGAATGGCGTTGGCGGATTCCCGCAACAGGTTCAGCTCGTCCAGCAGCGTTTTTTCATATTCGCGAACCACCTCCTGCGGGCGCAGACGGCGGCCGTCAGGCAGCAGACGCGGTACCCAGCGCGCCAGGCGGTAGATGAGCTTCATGTCCGCTTTAATGATCGGCAAAATATCCGGGCGGATAACCTTGATCACCACCTCTTTGCCATTCTCTTTCAGACGTGCGGTATGCACCTGGGCGATGGACGCCGAGGCTAACGGCTCTACGGAGAAATCATCAAACCAGGCTTCCACCGGCAGGCCCCCCATCGCTTTCTCTATCTGCTGCTGCGCGAGCTTTCCTTCAAAGGGCGCTACGCGGTCCTGCAACAGCGCCAGCTGATCGGCAATATGCGGCGGGAAGAGATCCCGGCGGGTGGAAAGCATCTGGCCAAATTTAATCCACACCGGCCCCAGCTCCTGAAGCGCCAGGCGCAGACGAGTGCCAAGGGGTTGGTCTTGATGACGATTTGGCATCCAGAACAGCATCCGCCGCCAGATACGCAGCGGCAGCGTGAGACGAATTTTGGGGATGAGCTCATCGAGCCCGTAGCTCAAAAAGGTGTGGATGATGAAATACAGGCGCCGTAATTCTCCTGGCGTCATTTGCCCTCCAGCGTTTCCAGCCGTTTTTCCAGTGCGGCCAGCGCGCGTTCAATAGCCGTCGTTTCTTCCGCAAACCATGCCAGCTCCAGCGGCCCCGGTGCCAGTCGCCACTCTTCAGTGATCGCTTCTGCGACATAGCGCTGCTGGCGCTGCGCGCCTTTCAGTAAAAACTGAGCGCCGCCGCGGAGGACTTTGCCAACGCCTTCAGCCACGATATCGCCAGTATAAGGCGCCAGCAGTTCAGCGGGATCGAACTCCGCCAGATCGCACAGGGAGACCATATTCTGCACCACCTGCAGATCGCCCTGCACTTCCAGATCTCCGCTACGGATAAGCGCCGTGAGCTGCTGACGATTACGCAGTTTGGGCAGCACGCTGAGCCGGGTAATCACAGTGCAGTCGGCCTCTCCCTCCCAGGCGCTCAGGACATCAACCTGGCGTTCGCTGAACGCCAGTACGATCGGGGTGGAGAAGTCCTGCAGTTGAACTCGCAATACCTTACCCAGCAGGCGCTGACGAGCGGGTTTTAGCGCCTTGTCACGCCAGAGAAAAGTATTCAGCGCCGTCTCAATGCTAGCGGTCACCAGGGGTGTGAAAGGCATAGCGTCCCTCCTGTCAGAACTTGTAACCGCGATGCAAGGCAACGATACCCGCCGTCAGGTTGTGGTAGTCGACACTTTCAAAACCTGCATCCTGCATCATCCCTTTCAGGGTTTCCTGATCCGGGTGCATACGGATAGATTCTGCCAGGTAGCGATAGCTGTCGCCGTCTTTTGCCACCAGTTCCCCCACCTTCGGCAGGATATGGAAGGAGTAAGCGTCGTAGGCTTTGCTGAGCGGTTCGATAATCGGTTTAGAAAACTCCAGCACCAGCAGACGTCCGCCCGGCTTCAGCACGCGGTACATCGAACGCAGCGCTTTTTCTTTATCGGTAACGTTACGCAGACCGAAAGAGATGGTGATGCAGTCAAAGGTGTTATCAGCAAACGGCAGGGCTTCCGCGTTGGCCTGAACATACTCAACGTTGCCCACGATGCCGATATTACGCAGCTTTTCGCGGCCCATTTTGAGCATGGAATCATTGATATCAGCAAGCATGACGCGGCCGGTTTCTCCTACCAGACGGGAGAACTTGGCTGTCAAATCGCCGGTCCCCCCCGCCAGATCCAGCACGGTCTGCCCGCGACGTACGCCGCTGCAGTCGATGGTGAAACGCTTCCACAAACGATGGATACCAAACGACATCAAGTCGTTCATCACATCATACTTTGCCGCGACAGAATGGAATACATGCGCCACCATGTCCTGTTTCTGCTCTTTAGCGACCGTCTGAAAGCCAAAGTGCGTCGTTTCTTGTGAATCCTCAACCATCTCTATGCCTGCTTGCTTTTCAAGAAAATGTTCACTGAGTGTATCAGATTCAGCGCATTTCCCATACGTTTCAACGTGGCGGAGCCGCCTCCCGATTATGTAACGCCTCGGCAGAGTCGGCTGAAAATGCGTCATTTTCCGGGAGGTTATCCTCGTCTTCAAGACGATATTCATCGTCCTGGGCAGTAGCTTGTTCGACTAAATCAGGATTTATCCCGCGCTTCACCTCCACCCCCAGGCCGCGAAAGGCTTCCGCCTGGGCCAGCAGGTTCCCGCGCCCGGAAGCGAGCTTTTTCATCGCCTGGCGATAGTTCTCTTGCGCCTTATCCAGACTCTGGCCGATGGCGGACATATCATCCACAAACAGGCGCATTTTGTCGTAAAGGCGCCCCGCCCGCTCGGCGATCTTCTGCGCGTTGCGGCTCTGATGCTCATAGCGCCACAGATTGGCGATAGTACGCAGGGCTACCAGCAGCGTCGTCGGGCTGACCAGCATGATATTATTTTGCAACGCCTCGCTGATGAGCTCGGGCTGACGGTCGATGGCCACCAGGAACGCCGGCTCGACGGGAATAAACATCAGCACGTAGTCGAGAGAGCGCAGCCCCGGCAGTTGTTGATAATCCTTGCGTCCCAGCAGGCGAATATGGTTTCGCACCGAGGCAAGATGTTCCTGCAGCGCGACTTCGCGGGTGTAGTCGTCTTCGGCGTTGAAATAGCGCTCATAGGCGACCAGGGTCATTTTGGCGTCGATCACCACGTCCTTGCCCTGCGGCAGGCGGACAATGACGTCCGGCTGCATCCGCGAGCGGTTGTCGGTCTCGATACTGACCTGGGTCTGGTACTCATAGCCTTCGCGCAGGCCGGAGGCCTCCAGCACGCGGGTTAAGACCACTTCCCCCCAGTTGCCCTGGGTTTTGTTATCACCTTTCAGCGCTTTCGTCAGGTTCAGTGCCTCCTGCGCCATCTGCGCGTTCAGCTGCTGAAGATTGCGGATCTCATGCGCCAGGGTATGCCTTTCCCGCGCCTCCTGGCCAAAGCTCTCCTGCACCTGGCGGCGGAATCCGTCGAGCTGTTCGCGCAGCGGGGTCAGCAGACCATGCAGACTCTGGCGGTTTTGCTCATCGACGCGCCGGTTGCTGTGTTCGAAAATGCGGTTGGCGAGGTTTTCAAACTGCTCGCTCAGACGCTGCTCGCTGTTAACCATCTGACGGATCTTATCTTCCGCATGCAGCTGGGTGGATTCGAGCCGGGTGGTGACCTCACGCAGATCGGCCTCCAGCGAGGTATTGATATCCCGCAGACTGCGCAGCTCATTGTTCAGCAGCTCACACTCCTCACGCCAGTGGGCCTCCTGCACCAGCTGCTGACGGGCGGCGCTCAGATCAATATCCAGCTCTCGCCGCTCCTCAATGAGATCGGCCCGGATTTGGTCGGCGCGCGCTTTGGTTGCCAGCCAGCCGACCATTAACCCGGCAGCCAGTGCGATAACCGCGCTGATAATGATTGAGAGATCCACGACGCCCCCTGCGATAACCTGATGGCACAAAATAGAATTGTGCTGTACAAACGTCCAGTTTAAAAGGGATTTCCTGCGAGGAGCAACGCAAAAAAGAAAGGCCGGAGGATCCGGCCTGACAGAGAAGGGGTTGAATTACAGCAGACGACGCGCCGCTTCCACGACGATTTTAACCGCGTGGCTTTCGGTTTGCTTCATGGTTTCGGCGTTAGGGATCTCTTGCTGGGTACGGTTCACAATAACCCCGGCGACCATCCCGGCACGCAGGCCCTGGCTGGCGCACATGGTCAGCAGCGTGGCGGATTCCATTTCATAGTTCATTACGCCCATTGCCTGCCACTCTTCCATTGAGCCCTTGAAGCGGCTCACCACGCGGCCGGAGAAGGTGTCGTAACGCTCCTGGCCTGGGTAGAAGGTATCCGAAGAGGCGGTCACGCCGATATGGGTGGTGGCACCAATAGATTTCGCCGCTTCCACCAGCGCGGTGGTGCAGGCGAAGTCTGCGACGGCCGGGAACTCCATCGGCGCGAAGTGCAGGCTGGCGCCGTCCAGGCGAACGGAAGCGGTCGTAACCAGCACATCGCCAACGTTAATGTGCGGTTGAATCGCGCCGGTGGTGCCGATACGCAGGAAGGTACGCACGCCCAGCTGCGCCAGCTCTTCCACGGCGATAGAAGTCGACGGGCCGCCGATGCCGGTAGAGCAGACGATCACCGGCTTGCCGTCCAGCTCCGCGCGCCAGGAGGTAAATTCGCGGTGGGATGCCAGCTTGACCGGCTTATCCATCAGCGCGGCGATCTTTTCCACACGCTCCGGATCGCCAGGGACGATAGCCAGCGTAGCCCCTTGTAAATCGTTCTTGGTGAGGCCGAGATGAAAAACATCAGACTTGGACATAAAAAACTCCTCTGTGGGTCGAATTATCAGCAGAAGCAAAACGGTACTGTACAGAAGCCCCTGGCAACATTTTGTGATGATAGTCACCAAGACCAATGATGATTGCAGTTGTTTTTCATTAAATAGTGATACACATCACATTAACAAGTTATATTCATCGTCACAGAACAAAAGATAGCCGCTTTCAGGCACTGTGCTTTATTACCGCCCGAACTAAAGGTAAAGGGTCTATAGTTATTGATGCGCTAATAAATAAGGGTACGGAGAATACCATGACCACCACCAAGCAACCTGGATTCGCACCTGCAGCTTCACCACACGCCGCCACCGCCGTTCATACGCCGGAAGAGCATATTATCGCCGGAGAGACGTCTATTCCCTCTCAGGGTGAAAACATGCCGGCCTACCACGCCCGCCCGAAAAATGCCGACGGTCCGCTGCCGATCGTTATCGTGGTACAGGAAATTTTCGGCGTGCATGAACATATTCGCGATCTTTGTCGCCGCCTGGCGCAGGAAGGCTATCTGGCTATTGCGCCTGAATTGTACTTCCGTCAGGGCGATCCGAATGAGTACCACGATATCCCGACCCTGTTCAAAGAGCTGGTTACCAAGGTGCCGGACGCGCAGGTGCTGGCGGATCTCGACCATGTCGCCAGCTGGGCGGCGCGCCACGGCGGCGATGCCCATCGTCTGCTAATCACCGGCTTCTGCTGGGGCGGACGCATTACCTGGCTGTATGCCGCGCATAACCCGCAACTGAAGGCAGGCGTGGCCTGGTACGGCAAGCTGGTGGGAGAAAAATCGCTGAATTCACCGAAGCATCCGGTAGATATCGCGGTCGATCTCAACGCCCCGGTGCTTGGTCTGTACGGCGCTAAAGACGCCAGTATTCCACAGGACACCATCGAGACCATGCGTCAGGCGCTGCGGGCGGCCAACGCCACAGCGGAAATCGTGGTCTATCCCGAAGCCGATCATGCCTTTAACGCCGACTATCGCGCCAGCTATCATGAAGAGTCAGCCAAAGACGGCTGGCAGCGAATGCTCGCGTGGTTTGCTCAGTATGGCGGCAAAAAAGCATAATCACCCAATGCATGAAAAAAGGAGGCAAATGCCTCCTTTTTTGATTTTTCGCGTAACGATCAGGCGGACTGGCGCAGGTTCTGCGCCGCTTGCACCATATTCGCCAGCGCGGCGCGGGTTTCCGGCCAGCCGCGAGTTTTCAGGCCGCAGTCCGGGTTAACCCACAGCCGCTTCGCCGGGATACGCTGCGCGGCTTTTGCCAGCAACGCTTCAATCCACTCCACGCTCGGCACGTTCGGCGAGTGAATATCATATACCCCCGGCCCGATCTCATTGGGATACTCGAACGCTTCGAACGACTCCAGCAGCTCCATATCGGACCGCGAGGTTTCAATGGTGATCACGTCGGCATCCAGCGCGGCAATGGAGTCCATGATGTCGTTGAACTCGCAATAGCACATGTGGGTGTGGATCTGAGTGTCGTCTTTGGCGACCGCAGCATTAAGGCGGAAGGCTTCCACACCCCACTGCAGATAGGCATCCCAGTCGCTGCGCTTCAGCGGTAACCCTTCGCGCAGCGCCGGCTCATCAATCTGGATGATGCCGATCCCCGCCGCCTCCAGATCCGCCACTTCATCACGCAGGGCCAGCGCAATCTGTTTCGCGATGGTTTCACGGCTGACATCTTCCCGCGGGAAGGACCAGCACAGAATGGTCACCGGTCCAGTAAGCATCCCTTTCACTGGCTTGTCGGTCAGCGACTGCGCGTACTTCGCCCAGTCGACGGTGATCGCCTGCGGACGGCTGACGTCGCCGATCACCACCGGCGGCTTCACGCAACGGGAACCATAGCTCTGCACCCAGCCGTTTTGCGTGAAGATAAAACCGTCCAGATGTTCACCGAAGTATTCCACCATGTCGTTCCGCTCGGCTTCTCCGTGCACCAGTACGTCTAAACCTAACCGCTCCTGCTCGACGATCGCCTGCTTAATATGTTCCGCAATCCCCGTCCGATAATGACTGGCGTCAAGGTTGCCCTTTTTGAAGTCCAGGCGCAGACCGCGGATCTCCGTCGTTTGCGGGAATGACCCGATGGTGGTGGTCGGCCATTTCGGCAGGTTAAAGCGCTGGCGCTGTGCCTGCGCGCGAACCTCATAGGGGCTGGCACGCTGGCTGTCCTGAGCGGTGATCGCCGCCAGCCGTTTTTCCACTTCCGCGTTGTGCACGCGGGTCGAATGGCGACGGGCCTGGATTGGCGCGCTCCACTCGGTAATCGCCGCCGTATCGCCGCTGTTCAGCGCATCGCGCAGTAGCGCCAGCTCGCCGCATTTCTGCAGCGCGAAGGCAAACCAGCTCTTCACTTCCGCATCAAGGCGCGTCTCCACGCTCAGATCGATCGGGCTATGCAGCAGAGAACAGGATGACGCGACCCATAGCTCGCGCTTACCGACGAGGTCTTTAATTTGCGCATATTTTTCAGTGAGATCGGCGCGCCAAACGTTGCGCCCATTGATCAGACCCGCAGACAGCAGCCAGTCGGCCGGCAGGCGGTTGTGCAGTTCGGCAACATCATCTTTGCCGTGCACCAGATCGACGTGCAGCCCCTGGACCGGTAGCGCAGCAATGGTCGCGAGATTGTCGCTAATGCCTTCAAAATAGGTGGTCAGCAGCAGTTTCACCTGGCCCTGCAGGGCATCATAAGCCGGTTTAAAGGCCTCCAGCCACGCTGGCGGCAGCTCCAGCACCAGCGCCGGTTCATCAATCTGCACCCACTCGATGCCGCGCTTCGCCAGTTCGGCCAGCACCTGCTGGTAAACCGGCAGGATGTCATTCAGCAGGCTCAGACGGTCAAACGGTTCACCTTTCACTTTACCCAGCCACAGGTACGTTACCGGCCCCAGCAGCACGGGCTTGATCTTGTGGCCCAGCGCCAGCGCTTCGTCTACTTCATCCAGCAGTTGGGTCCAGGTCAGTTTGAACTGCTGGCCCTTCACGAACTCCGGCACCATGTAGTGATAGTTGGTGTTAAACCATTTGGTCATTTCCGCAGCGGCGGCCGGTTCGCCAGTCGGCGCACGGCCGCGACCAATGCGGAACAGGGTATCGATATCGATGGATCCGTCTTTGTTCTGATGACGAGCCGGCACGTTGCCCAGCAGCAGGCTGGTAGTCAGAACATGGTCGTACCAGGCGAAATCCCCCACCGGCAGCAGATCAACGCCCGCCTGTTTCTGCTGCTCCCAGTGGCGGGCACGCAGCTCACGGCCTACTGTCAGCAGTTCCTCGCGAGTGGCGTTGCCCGCCCAGTAGCTCTCTTGCGCTTTTTTCAGCTCGCGGCGCAGGCCAACGCGAGGAAAACCGAGGGTGTGGTTAATAATTGTCATTTTTTGAGCCTCATAATTGCAATCCGAAAGATTTCGGATTTAGGGAAGGCGGCAAACTTGCTCATCCCCAGGAGCTTACTGAAGTAAGTGACTGGGGTGAGGAAGTGCAGCCAACGCACCATAAATTCGAAAGATAAAGGATTTAGCCGTCCAGATGTTTACACATCCATAATTGACAGTTACTGTATATTCCTCAAGCGCAAATTGCTCATGGCGAAGTGAAGGACTTTCATGATCGAAATTAAACATCTGAAAACGCTGCAAGCGTTGCGGAACAGCGGTTCACTGGCGGGTGCGGCAGCGGCCCTGCACCAGACCCAGTCCGCCTTGTCTCACCAGTTCAGCGATCTGGAACAGCGCCTTGGCTTCCGTTTGTTTGTGCGTAAAAGCCAGCCACTACGCTTCACGCCGCAAGGGGAAATTCTGCTGCAGTTGGCCAATCAGGTGCTACCGCAGATCGCTCGCGCCCTGCAGGACTGTAACGAACCACAGCAGACCCGGCTGCGGCTGGCTATCGAATGTCACAGCTGTATTCAGTGGCTGACGCCGGCGCTGGAGAATTTCCGCGCCCGCTGGCCGCACGTGGAGGTCGACTTCCATTCCGGAGTGACCTTCGACCCGCAGCCTGCGCTGCAGCAGGGCGAACTGGATCTGGTGATGACCTCCGATATCCTGCCGCGCAGCGGTCTGCACTACTCGCCGATGTTTGATTATGAGGTGCGTCTGGTGCTGGCGCCCGAGCACCCGTTAGCCATGAAGACGCTGATTACGCCAGAGGACCTGGCCGCGGAAACACTGCTGATTTATCCCGTGCAGCGCGGGCGCCTCGACATCTGGCGCCATTTCCTGCAGCCGGCCGGCATCAGTCCCCAGCTGAAAAGCGTCGATAACACGCTGTTGCTGATCCAGATGGTGGCCGCAAGGATGGGCATCGCCGCGCTGCCGCACTGGGTGGTGGAAAGCTTTGAACGCCAGGGCCTGGTGGTCACCAAAACCCTGGGTGAGGGATTATGGAGCCGGTTGTACGCGGCCGTCCGCGATGGCGAACAGCGTCAACCGGTCACCGAAGCGTTTATTCGCTCTGCGCGGAACCACGCCTGCGATCACCTGCCGTTTGTCCGGAGTGCGGAGCGACCCAGCGGCGATGGACCCACAGCGAGGCCAGGATCACCAACGCTCCGCTAATAAAGCTCGGCCAGTGCGGCTGCTCCTGCCAGATGGCGAGGTTTACCAGTAGACCCGCGGGGACATGGACGTTGTTCATGATCCCCAGCGTGCCGGCATCCACCTGCGTGGCGCCATAGTTCCACATAAAGTAACCCAGCCCGGAAGCCACCACGCCAAGCCACACCAGCACGCTCCACTGCAGCGTGGTGGTCGGCAGCTTCTGGGGGTTGCCCAGCATAAACCACGCTGCCACCGCCACGATAAAGGCCCCGACATAAAACCAGGCAAAGGCATTGTGCTGCGGCATCGGACGTACCTCCATCAGGCGCTTGTAACCCACCATGCCGATAGCGAAGCAGAGGTTTGACAACTGCACCAGTAACAGCCCGGTCCAGAAATGATCGCTGACTTTGTCATAGCGGATAATCGCCGCCCCCAGCACCGCCAGCGCAGCACTCAGCAGATAGCCCCAGCGCAGCTTACGTCCGCTGAGCAGGTCGTAGATCAGCGTGATATACAGCGGGGTAAATACGGTAAACAGCAGAAATTCCGAAACCGTCAGATAGAGATAGGCGCGGAAAGCCAGCAGATACATGATGCCAAGCTGCATCGCGCCCACCAGCATATAGAGCACGATCGTGCGCGGAGACTGGCCGCGCGTGCGCAGGAAAGGCAGGAACACCAGCGCCGCCAGGCCCACACGCATCAGCACCGAAAAATAGCTGTCGACGCTACCGGCAAGGTATTCGCCAATCAGGCTAAAAGAAAAGGCCCACAGGATAGTGGTGATAATTAACAGCGCCACAATGGTCGTCTCGTTGGATAAAGAACAGGCATTGTAGCGAAGAGTCAGGTTGACGACTGGACAGTTATTCGCCAGTCGTCAATCTTTTTCAGTCGAGGTATAGCTTACGCAGGTAGTGCGGGACCGCATCGTCGGCGTTACTGCCGATCACTTCCAGTTCCGGATGCAGATCCTTCAGCCGTTGATGGGCGTTGGCCATGATGCAGCCCTTGCCGGCCATCGACAGCATCTCAGCGTCGTTCATACCGTCGCCGAAGGCGATGCAATCGGCAAGAGTGTAACCGAGCATTTTCGCCACCGCCTCCAGCGCATGCCCCTTCGATACCCCACCCGCCATAACTTCCAGGCAGGTTAAGGTGGAGAAGCTGACGTTCACGCGATCGCCCCAGCGGGCGTTCATCGCCTGCTCCAGCGGCAGCAGATGCTCGTGATCCTCGCAGGTAAAGAATACTTTGCTGATCCCCTGCGGATCCAGTTCGCCCGGCTCATACAGCTTGTAGTTAAACACCGCCTCCTTGAAGAAGCGCATCTCTTCCGGACGATGGCGGTTCATATACCACTCGTCTTCCCGATAGACGTTAGTGACGATTTTTGGGTCGTTACGCACGATCTCAAACAGGTCGGCGGCAATATCGCGATCGAGGTTATGGGCAAAGATTTGCTGACCATCGCTATCGTGAACCCGGGCGCCGTTAGAGGTGATCATGTACGACCGGATGCCGAGATTATCGCGGATCTGCCCGACGTCGATGTAGTGACGGCCGGTGGCGAAGACGAAATTGATCCCACGGGCGGTGAGCAATTTCAGCGTCTCTTTGGCATACGGGGTCAGGAAATGGTCGGGGGAAAGCAGCGTGCCGTCTAAATCAGACGCAACAACCTGGTACATAAAAAAGTTAACCTCTAAGCAGGGCGACGAGCGTTATCGTCGGATTAAGTATGTCGATTGAAAAACTCGACGATGGCATTGAGCGCGACTGAGCGCATAGCGTCCTTTTCAAAAAGGATCTCATGATATGCCCCTTCAATGACGAGCGGTTTACCGCCCTCACAGGGATGGCCGGCAGCGGCCCGTAATTCACAATAGCGGTCGTGCATCAGATTATCGACCACCCGCTCCTCCTCTGCCTGTAAAAGCAGCGTCGGGGCGGTGTCTTTTTCCACATTCGCCAGCACTTCGTCGCCGGCCAGCATGCCCTCACGCACCCAGTGCCAGGTCGGGCCGCCAACCTGCAGTCGCGGTTCATCGGCATAGAAGCGCAGGTTGCGACGATAGCGTTGTCGACTGTGCGTCAGCACGTTAACGGCAAAAGGCAGCGCCCGCCAGCGCCCGGTGCCGATGGCATACTCTTCGCGAATGCGCTGATGGCCCTCAGCCCAGTCGAGAATATGGCGCACCATCCAGTCCGGTAATCGAATGATAATCCCGAACATCGGCGCGCAGAGCGCAATCGCATCGCAATGCGCCTGGTAACGTTGCAGAAAAAGCGTGGCAATCGCGCCGCCCATAGAGTGAGCGAGGATAAACCGTTTTCGCCAGTGTCCGGGGACCACCTGCTGCTGCCAGAGCGCCGCCAGGTCATCGACATAGTCGCTGAAGTTGACGACGTGTCCGCGGTGGGTATCAGAGAGCAGGCGGCCCGAGCGTCCCTGGCCGCGATGGTCAATAATCATCACGTCAAAGCCGCTGTGAAAGAGATCGTAGGCGACTTCGGCATACTTCACGTAGCTTTCAATGCGCCCGGGGCAAATCAGCACCAGACGATCGTTATTTTGCGCGCAGAAGCGAACAAAGCGTACCGGCACATCATCGACGCCTTTAAATTCAGCCTCTTCGCGCTGTCGCCAGAAATCCGTCAGCGGCCCCATGCTAAAGGCCGCAAACGCGTTTTCTCGTGTTTCCCAGTCCTTTTTCTGCCCAAACATCGGGTTTACACCCCTGTTAACCGCTGAAAATCGTTTTTTTGTCCTGTATCACACAATGCTGACACAATAGCGTATTGTGGCATAAAAACAGACAATCAGGGAGTTTCTCATGACCATTGAGTGGTGGTTCGCCTACCTGCTGACATCAATCATTCTCAGCCTGTCACCAGGTTCCGGAGCGATTAATACCATGACCACCTCCATTAACCACGGTTACCGCGGCGCGGCGGCGTCGATTGCCGGTTTGCAGACCGGGCTGGTTATTCATATCGTGCTGGTTGGTGTTGGTCTCGGCACCCTTTTCTCCCGCTCGGTGCTGGCCTTTGAAGTGCTGAAATGGGCCGGCGCGGCTTATCTTATCTGGCTGGGGATCCAGCAATGGCGGGCGGCGGGGGCGATCGACCTGAATACGCTGGCGAAGGCGCAGACGCGCGGCAAACTGTTCCAGCGCGCGGTGTTCGTGAATCTCACCAACCCCAAAAGCATTGTGTTTCTGGCCGCCCTGTTTCCGCAGTTTATCCTGCCGCACCAGCCGCAGGTGATGCAGTATCTTGTTCTGGGCGTCACCACCATTGTCGTCGATATCATTGTGATGATTGGCTATGCGACCCTGGCGCAGCGCATTTCAGCATGGATTAAAGGGCCAAAGCAGATGAAGGCGCTGAACAAAGTCTTTGGTTCACTGTTTATGCTGGTCGGGGCGCTGCTCGCCTCCGCCCGTCACGCCTGAATCATGGAATCTCGCTCGCAAAGAGAGGGTCGCCAGGTGAACGACGCTTTCTCTCTGCACGAGCCGACACGCAAAGCGGGTAATTAATTTTTTTACCCGCTGTCGGCGTTGAACCTATCGTGTCAGGATGCCGCCAGATACGTGATTCACGGATGAACGGCGATGGCGGAAACGGCGACTCCTCATGATGCGGTATTTAAAACCTTTCTCTCGCGGGTAGAGACGGCGCGCGATTTTATCGAGCTCCACCTGCCTTCGTCGTTAATACAGATCTGCAAACTGGATACCCTGCGTCTGGAATCCGGCAGCTTTCTCGAAGACGATCTCAGGCCTTACTACAGCGATATCCTTTATTCGCTGGAAACCACCCGCGGTGCGGGCTATGTCCATGTTCTGATCGAGCACCAGAGCGCACCTGATAAGCTGATGGCCTTTCGCTTAATGCGCTATGCTGTCGCCGCCATGCAGCGGCACCTGGAGAGCGGCCATAAAACGCTGCCTCTGGTTATCCCTATTCTCTTTTATCAGGGACGACGCAGCCCCTATCCCTGGTCGATGCGCTGGCTGGATAATTTTGCCGATCCTGAGACCGCCCGCCAGCTCTATAGCGGGGCGTTTCCGCTGGTCGATATCACGGTGATCCCCGACGACGACATCATGCAGCACCGCAGCATGGCAGCCCTGACGCTGGTGCAAAAGCACATCCGCCAGCGCGATATGGCGCAATTGCTGGATAAGTTGACCCATCTCTTACTGCTGGAGCAGATGAGCGGACAACAAATCACCGTATTGGTAAACTATATGGCTCAGGCAGGAGATGCCGAGGATACTCGGACACTCTTGTACGGACTGGCACAGCGCGTGCCGCAGCATGGAGGATTACTGATGACGCTGGCGGAAACATGGCTTGCAGAAGGTATGGAGAAAGGCATCAAGGAAGGCGTACAGCAAGGCATAAAAGAAGGTAAACACCAGGCCTTGCTGCAGGTTGCCGAAGCAATGCGCAAACGCGGTATTGATGACGCAGCTATTATGGAAATGACCGGTCTGGCTGAGGATGAGCTGCTGCGGCTTCGCCACTGACACTTTCCCCACCCGGAAACAGCCGGGTGGGAAACAGCATGCCGGTTAACGCGAGATAATCAGGTGGATGCCGAAGCCCGCAAACAGCGTACCGGCGATACCATCGATCCACTTCGCCATCCGCTGATAGCCGCGGCGCATCCCCGGCAGGGCGAACAGGCTGGCAACCACCATAAACCAGGCCAGCGTCTCGACGATAATCAGCAGGAAAATACCCCAGCGCGCACCAGCGCCGACGCTGTCACCCACGAACAGCGAGAACACCGAGCCGAAGTAGATGATCGCTTTCGGATTCGCCAGATTGGTCAGCAGTCCCTTCACGAAGCTGCGTCCGCTGCGGGCCAGCTCCACCTGCGGCTCCGCCGAGGCCACCGCCTCTTTTTTCAGCGCGCCGCGCAGCATCTGGTAGCCCATCCAGCACAGATACAGGCCGCCACCGACCATGATGATGTTATGCAGCCACGCCATCTGCGCGAGGATCAGGTTCAGGCCGAGCAGGGCAACCCCCGCCCAGATCATGACGCCGCAGGTGATCCCCAGCACACCCATCATCGCCTCTCTGCGCGAGCGGCTGATGGCCGTTTGTGAGACAAAGAAAAAGTCCGGCCCCGGGCTCATCAGCGCAATGATATGCACCAGCGCCACGGTGAGGAAAAGCATCAGCATAGTTAACTCGCAGGAAAATAGTGAAGAGGGAAACTATTCTGGCACCTTTTCCCGCGGCTGACTACTCATCATCACCATCGACATGAGCGCGTATCAATGCCATGAATTCTTTACCGAAGCGCTCAAGTTTACGCGTCCCCACGCCGTTGACGCTGAGCATCTCGCCGGCGGTGAGTGGCGACTGTTCCGCCATCTCGATCAGCGTCGCGTCGTTGAAGACCACGTATGGCGGGATATTCTCTTCGTCGGCGATCGCTTTACGCAATTTGCGCAGCTTGGCAAACAGCTTGCGGTCGTAATTGCCGCCAAAGGATTTCTGCATCGCCTTCGGCTTCAGCGCCACGATACGCGGTACGGCGAGCTGCAGCGGCACCTCGCCGCGCAGCACCGGTCGTGCGGCTTCGGTCAGCTGCAGTGCGGAGTGCTGGGCGATATTCTGCGTCACCAGCCCAAGGTGAATCAGTTGGCGGATCACGCTCACCCAGTGCTCGTGACTCTGCTCCCGGCCGATACCGTAAACCGGCAGCTTATCGTGGCCCATGTCACGGATGCGCTGGTTGTTGGCCCCGCGCAGGACCTCCACCACGTAACCCATCCCGAAACGTTGATTCACCCGGTAAATCGTTGAAAGCGCCTTGCGCGCATCCATTAAGCCATCGTACTGCTTTGGTGGATCAAGACAGATATCGCAGTTGCCGCACGGCTCCTGGCGCCCTTCGCCAAAGTAGTTCAGCAGCACCAGACGACGACAGGTTTGCGCTTCGGCAAACGCCCCCATCGCATTCAGCTTATGCCGCTCGATATCCTGTAGCGGTCCGGCGGGCTTTTCTTCCAGACAGCGGCGCAGCCACGCCATATCCGCCGGATCGTAAAACAGCATCGCTTCCGCCGGCAGGCCATCACGCCCGGCGCGGCCGGTTTCCTGGTAGTAGGATTCAATATTGCGCGGGATATCGAAGTGCACCACAAAGCGGACGTTCGGCTTGTTGATACCCATCCCGAAGGCCACCGTCGCCACCACGATCTGCAGATCGTCGCGCTGGAATTTCTCCTGCACGTCGGCGCGAACGGCGTTTTCCAGACCAGCATGGTAAGCCGCCGCGCTGATGCCGCGGCTCTGCAGACGCGCGGCGGTATCTTCCACTTTCGAGCGGCTGTTGCAGTAGATTATGCCCGATTTGCCGCGCTGATCCTGAACGTAGCGCATCAGCTGGTCGAGCGGTTTGAATTTCTCCATCAGCATATAGCGGATGTTCGGCCGGTCGAAGCTGCTGACCTGAATCAGCGGATCGTTAAGCCCGAGCAGACGGACGATATCACGGCGGGTGGTGTCATCGGCGGTGGCGGTCAACGCCATAAACGGGATCTGCGGCAACCGCTGGCGCAGCTGGCCCAGCGCGGCATATTCCGGACGGAAGTCATGGCCCCACTGGGAGATACAGTGCGCTTCGTCTACCGCCAGCATCGCCAGGTTCCAGTTCGCCAGATGCTCAAGAAAGTTATCCAGCATCAACCGTTCCGGCGCGATATACAGCAGACGAACCTGCCCGCTGCGACAGCCGGCCATTACTTCCTGCTGCTGCTCGCGGCTTTGCGTCGAGTTCAGACAAGCCGCCGCCACACCGTTGGCCAGCAGTTGATCGACCTGGTCTTTCATCAGCGAGATCAGGGGTGAGACCACGACTGTCAGACCGCCCATGACCAGCGCCGGCACCTGATAGCACAGCGATTTACCGCCACCGGTCGGCATGACTACCAGGCAGTCACGGCCCTCAAGCACCGTCTCGATAATCGTTTCCTGGCCAGGACGGAACTGCTGGTAGCCGAAGGTCTCTTGTAAAACCTGCTTAGCCAGCGATTCCTGATTTAATACTTCCGCCTGTGCCACGTTGACCCCATTTGCCTGAAAAGAAAACAGGCGCTATTTTCAGCGCCTGCGAGCCAGAGTGCAACGATTAAAACAGATCGTTGAGCATTAGCCCGACGCCGACGCGCGTTTGATTGAAGTTGTAGTCGATAAGCGATTCGCCGTAACCGCTGTAGATCTGCGTATAGGCGCGAACATGTTTGGTAATGGGATAGCTCACGCCGAGCTCCGCCCCGCCATAGCCGGTGTTCCAGTTATATTGCCCCTGCGCGCTGAGGATCGCCTCTCCCAGCTGGTAGCCCACCTTCAGCCGGTAATAGCCCATATATTTGGTGATATCCGGGTTATCATCGGTGTTGCCCACCACATACCAGGGCTTCACTTCCACCAGCCAGTTGCCGTTTTGCGCCATCAGGCGGGCGTAAAGCCGGTTCCAGCTGCGCGAGGTGGGGTCGGAACGACCATTCGAGTCGTGGTTATACCCCATCTCGATGTCGCGCAGCGTCCAGCCGGCAAACTGGTAGTCGGTCGCAAAGCCCAAAAACAGCTGGGGTTCGTAATTGGTTTCGCGAAACGGCGCCGACTCTTTGCTGTTGGAGAGCTGCCACCAGGATTTCTGGGTGTACGATGCGCCGAGCAGCGAATTATCGCCCAGGATGCCGCGCCACAGCGGGAACGCCAGACTCAGCTGAAATTTCACTTCATCTTTACGGGCATTTTCGGCCCAGTCATAACTCCGAATCGCCTCTTTGTTGAGATCGCTGGTCCATGTGTAGAGCAAATAGTTACTCTCATAAGGGTAGAGCAGGAAAGGATTATCATGGTCCTGGAGCAGGTTGGCGATAATGCTGCCGCGCACTGCCGGTTTGTCGTGAACCGACGCATCCTGCGCCATAACACCGGCCGGTAGCGCGCACAGCGCCACCAGGCAGGCCAAAGAGATACGCATGCTGGTCTCCTGATAAATAGTTTTTATTTTTGTTTAACCTGAAGCCATTCTACCTGTTTATTAATCACCTGCCCCCTAATCCGCTCCGAAAGTGGAAATCAATATTTTAGAAGCATAAAATCAACATTTTATTAACGAATGGAACCGGTGTTATGTCTGAACTTACTGCCGAAGCAGCGCTGAAACTGGTGGGGGAGATTTTCGTCTATCACATGCCGTTTAACCGCGCCCTCGGTCTCGAACTGGAGCGCTATGAAAAGGCGTTTGCCCAGCTCAGCTTTAATAATCAGCCGATGATGGTCGGCAACTGGGCGCAGAGTATTTTGCATGGCGGAGTGATCGCCTCCGCGCTGGACGTCGCCGCTGGCCTGGTCTGCGTCGGCAGCACCCTCACCCGCCATGACACCATCAACGAAGAAGAGCTGCGCCAACGCCTCTCCCGCATGGGAACCATCGACCTGCGCGTGGACTACCTGCGTCCGGGCCGCGGCGAACGGTTTACCGCCACCAGCAGCCTGCTGCGCGCCGGCAATAAAGTGGCGGTAGCCCGCGTGGAACTGCATAACGAAGCTCAGGTCTATATTGCCAGCGCTACGGCCACCTATATGGTGGGTTGATTGGCCAAAATCGAGTAACATCACTCTCTTTGGCAATGGATTTTACCGATGGATGCGAAACAGACGCGGTTGGGGATCATTCTGGCCCTCGCCGCCTACTTTATCTGGGGTATCGCGCCAGCGTACTTCAAACTTATCTACTATGTTCCCGCCGATGAAATTCTGACCCATCGCGTGATCTGGTCCTTCTTCTTCATGGTGGCGCTCATCAGCGTCAGCCGCCAGTGGCCGCAGGTGAAAAAGCTGCTGAAGACGCCGCGCAAGATCTTCCTGCTGGCGCTCTCGGCAGTGCTGGTCGGCGGTAACTGGCTGTTGTTCATCTGGGCGGTGAATAACCACCATATGCTGGAAGCCAGCCTCGGCTACTTTATCAACCCGCTGGTAAATATTCTGTTGGGGATGATTTTCCTCGGCGAACGCTTCCGTCGCCTGCAGTGGCTGGCGGTGATCCTCGCCTTTTGCGGCGTGTTGGTCCAGCTGTGGACCTTTGGTTCGCTGCCGATAATCGGCCTTGGGCTGGCCTTCAGTTTTGCCTTTTACGGCCTGGTGCGGAAGAAAATCGCTGTCGACGCGCAGACCGGCATGCTGGTGGAAACGCTGTGGCTACTGCCGGTGGCGGCAATCTGGCTGTTTGGCATCACTGATAGCCCGACCAGCCATATGGGGGAGAACCCCTGGTCGCTCAATCTGCTACTGATGGCCGCGGGCGTGGTCACGACCATTCCCCTGCTGTGCTTCACCGGCGCGGCAACGCGCCTGCGGCTCTCCACGCTGGGCTTTTTCCAGTACATCGGCCCAACGCTGATGTTCCTGCTGGCGGTGACGTTCTACGGCGAAGTGCCGGGCAAGGATAAAATGGTGACCTTCGGCTTTATCTGGGTCGCGCTGGCAGTATTTATCGTCGATGCGCTGTATACCCAGCGCCGGCTGCGCAGAGGCTAAGCCGGCCTCAGCCAGTAAAAAAGGGAGCCGCCGCTCCCTTTTTTTACAGCCAGTTTTTACGCTTGAAGTAGAGATATGGCGCCAGGCCGGCCAGCATCATAAAGACGATCGCCCCCGGGTAGCCGAAGCTCCAGTGCAGCTCCGGCATAAATTCAAAGTTCATCCCGTAGCTGGACGCCACCAGGGTTGGCGGCAGGAACACCACCGACACCACGGAGAAGATCTTGATGATGCGGTTCTGCTCGATGTTGATGAAGCCCATCGCCGCCTGCATCAGGAAGTTCACCTTCTGGAACAGCGATTCGTTGTGCGGCAGCAGGGATTCGATATCGCGCAGGATCTCCCGCGCCTGTTCCAGCTGGCCCGCCGGCAGGCGCGCCTTACGCACCAGGAAGTTCAGCGCGCGCTGGGTATCCATCAGACAGAGGCGGACCTTCCAGCCGATATCTTCCAGTTCCGCCAGCGTCGACAGCGCTTCATCGTACTCGTCGCCCTGATGGCCTTCCATAATCACGCGGCTCAGCTTTTCCAGGTCGCTGTAGATATTTTCAATTTCATCCGCCAGCTGCTCGATTTTGGTTTCGAACAGGTCGAGCAGCAGTTCGTAGGCGTTACCGTCGACCAGCGTCTGGTTGCGCACGCGCATACGGTACAGGCGGAAAGCGGGCAGTTCGCGCTCGCGCAGCGTGAACAGGCGGCCTTCGCGGATGGTAAACGCCACGGTAGAGTTGCCGGCGTGATCTTCCGCATCTTCAAAAAAGAAGAACGAGTGGATGTGTAACCCGTCTTCATCTTCAAAGAAACGCGCGGAGGCTTCGATATCTTCCAGTTCCGGGCGCGTCGCCAGGTTCTGACCCAGTTCCGTCTGCACGCGGCTTCGCTCATCGTCGTCAGGCTCGACCAGATCGACCCACACCGAGCTGGCGAGGTGCTTGATCTCATCGGCTTCCAGGCGCGTTAAACGATTGTTTTCCAGTTGAAATGCGCTCAGCATGACCGGGACTCCCAATGCAAAAAAATTATCGGACAGTTCGGTGGGCACACAGAAACAAATTGGGTTTCAGACCATTAAGCCTGACTCAGCGCGACGGGAATAGGGCAGGTCGCTGACAACCGCTAAGGCTATCAGCATAAGAGGATAGCCTTAGGAGTTGTTCCTGAATGACAGGAAGTTGAGCCAGCATCTACTGGGTGTGTCCAAGGCGAATGTCCTCTTAGCGTAATCGTGCGCGCATGTTACGCCAGCGCAAAATCGGCGTCAACACGCAACGGAACGCGAAAGCGCAAATCAGGCGCCTTAACGTATAAAGGTAGCAGAATATTACAAAATAATGATATTTTTCTTAAAGTTACACCGTCTCAAGCCGCGCGTAAGCCGCCACCAGCCATTTGATTCCCTGGCCCTGAAAAGCCACCTGCAGCCGGCTGTGCTCGCCGCTGCCTTCGAGGTTGACGATAGTGCCTTCGCCAAACTTCGGATGACGCACCCGCTGACCTAACTTGTAGCCGGTATCGCTCTCGGCAATCGGCGCCCCCAGTCGCTGGTGGTTTACCGGACGGCTCACCGTGGCCCGCAGACGCACTTCTTCTACGCACTCCTGCGGCAGTTCTCCAATAAAGCGCGACGGGCGATGGTAAACCTCTTTGCCGTACAGACGGCGGGTTTCGGCGTAGGTCAGCGTCAGCTTCTGCATGGCGCGCGTTACGCCAACGTAGGCCAGACGACGCTCCTCTTCCAGGCGGCCGCCTTCATCAAGGGCCATCTGACTCGGGAACATCCCTTCTTCGACGCCGACGATAAACACCTGCGGGAATTCCAGCCCTTTCGCCGAGTGCAGGGTCATCAGTTGAACCGCGTCCTGCCAGGTGTCCGCCTGCCCCTCGCCCGCTTCCAGCGCGGCGTGAGAGAGGAACGCCTGCAGCGGCATCAGGTCTTCATCTTCTTCGTTGTAGCTGAACTGGCGCGTCGCCGTCACCAGTTCCTCTAAGTTTTCAATACGGGTCTGGCCCTTCTCGCCTTTCTCCTGCTCGTACATCGCGCGCAGCCCGGAGTCTTTAATCACCCGATCGGTCTGAACATGTAGCGGCATATCGGCGGTTTCCTGCGCCAGCGCGTCAATCAACTCCATAAAGCGCTGCAGAGCGCTGGCAGCGCGGCCAGCCAGCACTTTCTCTTTCAGTAGCTCGCGGCAGGCCTGCCACAGCGTCAGCTGACGATCGCGCGACGTCTGGCGTACCACGTCCAGCGTACGATCGCCGATGCCGCGAGTCGGCGTATTGACCACCCGCTCAAACGCTGCATCGTCGTTACGGTTGGCAATCAGGCGCAGGTAAGAGAGCGCATCTTTGATTTCCTGACGTTCGAAGAAGCGCATACCGCCGTAGATACGGTACGGCATGCTGGCCTGCAGGAGCGCCTCTTCCAGCACGCGCGACTGAGCGTTACTGCGATAGAGAATGGCACATTGCTCCAGCGCGCCGCCGTTCTCCTGCCAGGTTTTAATGCGGTTCACCACGAAGCGCGCTTCGTCGAGATCGTTGAAGGCGCAGTACAGCGAAATCGGCTCGCCGTCGGCACCGTCGGTCCACAGCTTTTTGCCCAGGCGCCCGTTGTTGTTTTCAATCAGGGCGTTGGCAGCGCTAAGAATATTGCTGGTTGAACGATAGTTCTGCTCCAGGCGAATAGTTTCCGCGCCGGGGAAGTCGTTGAGGAAGCGCTGAATGTTCTCAACCTGCGCACCGCGCCAGCCGTAAATCGACTGGTCATCATCGCCGACGATCATCACCTTGCCGGTATCGCCCGCCAGCAGGCGGATCCAGGCGTACTGGATGTTGTTGGTGTCCTGGAATTCATCGACAAGGATATTGGTGAAACGCTCACGATAGTGCTGCAGGATATGCGGCTTGTTCAGCCACAGCTCGTGCGCGCGCAGCAGCAGCTCGGCGAAATCCACCAGCCCGGCGCGGTCGCAGGCCTCCTGGTAGGCCTGATAGACCTTCTGCCAGGTCTGCTCGACCGGGTTGCCGTAGCTCTGAATGTGATGCGGGCGCAGCCCTTCATCTTTCTGGCTGTTGATGTACCACATCGCCTGACGCGGCGGCCATTGCTTCTCATCGAGGTTCATCGCCTTAATCAGACGCTTCAGCAGACGGAGCTGGTCTTCGCTGTCGAGGATTTGGAAATCCTGCGGCAGGTTGGCGTCCAGATGATGCGCACGCAGCAGACGGTGCGCGAGGCCGTGGAAGGTGCCTACCCACATGCCGCCCTGGGTAGTGCCCATCAGCTGGCCGATACGGTGGCGCATCTCCGCCGCCGCTTTGTTGGTAAAGGTCACCGCCATAATCGAGTACGGCGAGCAGTTCTCCACGCTCAGCAGCCAGGCGATACGGTGCACCAGAACGCGCGTCTTACCACTGCCCGCCCCTGCCAGAACCAGCATATTGGTGCGCGAGGCCGCTACGGCTTCACGCTGTTTGTCATTAAGGCTGTCGAGCAGGTAAGAAACGTCCATTGGCACCGCCGGAAGAGAAGGGGTTCCATGAACCCCTGTTAATATATACAGAGTGACTGGTGATTATATCAGCGAGGTCAGAGATGCCAACCGTGAAATTTCAATATGCGGCAGCAGGCGGCTGTCCGCGGTGTGCATCAGGTCCGCGCCTTGCGGTTTGATCCAGCAGGCCTGCATCCCACAGCGCAGCGAACCGGCGACGTCGGTCGTCAGATCATCGCCGACGTGCAGAATGTGCCCGAGTGGTAAATTCAGACGCGCCGCCGCCAGGTGATACATATCGGCAAACGGCTTGGAACGACCATCCGGACCCGCGCGCAGCACGAAGCGGAAATAGTCGCTCAGGCCGAACAGCTCGGGGCGGGCGTTGCCATTGGTAATGGCCACCAGCGGCCACTTCTGTGCCAGCTTCGCCAGCGTATCGTGGGTCTCCTGCGGAACATCGACCCGGCTGCGCCAGTGGGCGAAGTTTTCCATCGCCGCATCGGCGCCGGCTTTTGCCGCTTCGGCGGAAAGCCCAGCGTTACGCATGCCGAGCTCCAGCGCACGATGGCGCCAGACGGTCACGTCGTGGTAGATCTCCGGCTCAGATGCCAGCAGCGTCTGACGCAGTTGGTTAAGCTCATGGGCATCGAACTGGCTGAGCGACGGATGGTAATTGCGCACAAAGGCCAGCGATTCGTGCATCGTCCGGTCAATCACCGGGCGGTTATCATATAGGGTGTCGTCCAGGTCAAACGTCAGTGCGGAAATCTGGCCCAGAGGTCGGTAAAAACGCATTATTTCCCCCGTTTAGCGCGCGGATGCGCGGCATCGTACACCGAGGCAAGGTGTTGAAATTCAAGATGGGTATAGATTTGAGTGGTGGAGAGGTTAGCATGGCCCAACAGCTCCTGCACGCCGCGCAGATCGCCGCTGGACTCCAGCATATGGGTGGCAAAGGAGTGGCGCAGCTTGTGCGGGTGCACATGGCTGTTCAACCCCTGCTTAATCCCCCACTCGGCAAATCGCTTCTGCACGTTGCGCGCCGAAATGCGTTTACCCAGCTTCGACAAAAACAGCGCGTCGTCGTCAGTACCGAACAGGCCGCGCAAATCCAGCCAGTGCTCAATCCACGCCACCGCGTTACGACCGATCGGCAAACGGCGTTCTTTGCTGCCTTTGCCCATCACCCAAACCTCACCGCTTTCGAGGTCGAGGTGCTTAATATCAAGGTTGACCAGCTCAGACAGACGCAGACCTGCACCGTACATCACTTCCAGCATCGCCCGGTCGCGCACCGCCAGCGGATCGTTGAGGTCGATATCCAGCAGCCGATTTACATCATCGACATCGATATTTTTCGGCAAGTGGCGGGGAATTTTCGGCGCCGCAATCCCCTTCGCCGGGTTAGCGGCCAGTTCGCCCTGACTGACCATCCAGTCAAAGAAGCTGCGTAGCGCGGAAAGCCGCAGCGCCAGGCTCGCCGGGCCTAAACCCGCACGGCGGCTGCGTACCGCAAAGCTACGCACCTGAGCGGCATCGCACTGCTGCCAGCTTTTCAGCCCAGCCTCATCCGCCAGGGCGATCAACGCGTCCAGCTGACGCTGGTAGTTAGTCAGCGTAATCGGGCTAAGCTGACGCTCAACGCCGAGATAGCGCAGGAAGCGGTCGACGCAGGCGAAAAGCGGAGAGTCGGTCATGCGCGTTCAATCCAGCGCTCCAGCAGGCCAGGGAGCATCTGCGCAATTTCCTGCAGCAACTGCGTCCCCTGCCCTGACTGATAATGCTGCGCATCGCGGCTGCTAAAGAGCATCACGCCCGGAGCGTTATCGCCGCCCAGCATCGACATCGCCACGGATCCAATGGCCTTCGCTTCCGGTAGCACCACCAGCAGCTCCGGACCGTTCAGCGGCCCAAGATAGTGGCGCGCCTGGCCCAGACGTTGAATACGGATCGGCTCAAACGCCTGCCGGCTTAACGCCAAATGGGTAAACTTCGAGGGCGCGCCGAGGCGCCAGCAGTCAGGGAACAGGCGCACCGTGGCGCCAGCTAACCCCAGCTCGCGAGCCCAGCGATGAAGGCGGTTGAGCATATCGTCGAGGCTCTCCGCGGCCGCCAGCCGCGTTTGCAGCTGTAGCAGGCGCTGGAACAGGCTTTCATTAGCGACCGCCTGCTCCATCAGCAGCGACATATTCTCTTCCAGCACATGAATATGGTTACGCGCCCGCATCATGTGCCACTCCACCAGCGAAATCGAACCGCGGACCGGATGCGGGACACGGATATGTTCAACCTGGGCGGCATTACGAATAAAAAATTCAGGATGTTGCAACAGATAGTCCACCACCGCCCGATCGTTCAACGCGCTGGTAACCTCCTGCTGTTCTTCCCCGATTGGTTTCATAAATGAATAAATCCATCATAGACATGGGCCGCCGGGCCGGTCATAAACAGCGGCTGGCCCGGGCCTTTCCAGGCGATATCAAGACGACCGCCGGGCAACTCCACGCGTACCGTTTCAGCGAGCAGCCCCTGTTGGATCCCTACCGCCACCGCGGCGCAGGCGCCGCTGCCGCAGGCCTGGGTTTCCCCCGCGCCGCGTTCGTAGACGCGCAGACGGATGTGGGACCGGCCGACCACCTGCATAAAGCCGATATTGGCGCGCTCCGGAAAACGCTCGTGGCTTTCCATCACCGGGCCGAGGGTTTCTACGGCCGCTGTATCCACGTCATCCACCTGGATGACGCAGTGCGGATTCCCCATGGACACCACGCCGCACAATACTGTCTGCTCGGCGGCACGCATGATATAGGTCTTTTCCGCTTTGTTGGCGCGGAACGGCACCTGGGACGGCTCAAAGTTAGGCTCGCCCATATTCACCCGCACCAGATCGTCTTCCGTTACGCTTAATACCATACGCCCGTTGGCCGTACTCACGCGAATATCACGTTTATTGGTCAGGCCTTTCAGCCGGACAAAGCGGGCAAAACAACGCGCGCCGTTGCCGCACTGCGACACTTCGCTGCCGTCGGCGTTAAAGATCCGGTAATGAAAATCCAGATCGGGATCATAGGGCGGCTCGACGACCAACAGCTGATCGAACCCGACGCCAAGATGGCGATCTGCCAGGCGGCGAATCAACTCCGGCGAGAAAAAAACATTCTGCGTTACCGCGTCAACGACCATAAAATCGTTGCCAAGGCCATGCATTTTAGAGAACTGCATCATCTACTCCAGTTGCGCGGAACAGAACGTTATCGTTAGTAATTGACCTGGCTCGGACCACCGGTATCGCCACGATCGTTACGATCCGGCGTTGAGCTCTGAATGCCCGGGTTAACCGGTTTGGTCGGCGGCGGCGCGGTTTTGTCCGCCGGCGGGAAATAGAGAGGCCCTTTCAGACCGCAGCCGGTCAGGCTGAAGATCGCAAACAAAACGGCAAGCGTAGGAAAAACGTTTTTCATTGATAGTTGCCCGTGATTCATTCTTTCTGCTTTCTATCATCGCAGGAGAAGACGTAAAAGCAAGCGTTTAGCATCCGACTGCGCGCGCTTTTGTTTCGCGCTATACTGCCGCCATCTTCAAAAAAGCAGGATAGAACCATGAACGACAGTGAATTCCATCGCCTGGCGGATAGCCTGTGGATGACCATCGAAGAACGCCTGGACGACTGGGACGGCGATAGCGACATCGACTGTGAAATCAACGGCGGCGTGCTGACCATCAGCTTTGAAAACGGCAGCAAAATCATTATTAACCGTCAGGAGCCGCTGCACCAGGTGTGGCTGGCCACCAAACAGGGCGGCTACCATTTTGATCTCAAAGGCGACGAGTGGGTCTGCGATCGCAGCGGCGAGACCTTCTGGGATTTGCTGGAGCAGGCGGCGAGCCAGCAGGCCGGTGAGACGGTGAAATTCCGTTAATGACGTGTTTCCCGGATGGCGGCGCATCGCGCCTTATCCGGGCTACCCGACGACTTAGAACCGTAGCCCTGCTAAGCGCAGCGCCAGCAGGGAAGATCTCCGGATAGCGGCTCACGCCTTATCCGGGCCAAATCTACGAGTAGCGCTGCTGCAGCACCGGCGAAGCGGTAACGTCCTGGCTGGTGGGTATCGCGGCGGCAATCGCCTGGGTGCGGAAGGGGATCACCTGGGTGCGCCCGTCTACCTCGACAATCTGATAGAACTGCGGCAGGTTGAAGTTGATAAAGCTGGAGCCGTAGGTGAAACGATCGTGCGATGACGAATAGAAGCGGCTGACGTCGCGCACCAGCTCCTCTTTACTGCCCTCGCAGTGATGATAGACCTCGGCACGGTTGCTCTCATCAAGAATATAGATGTTAAAGCCGCTGTCGTTGTTATCCGCATCTTCAAAGAAGAACTGAATAATCCCTTCGCTGGCGAAACCATCCACCACCGCCGGCAGCTTAACGTGATTGGTTTCCACCTGCACCGACAACCCGTGAAGCTTGTTGTGCGAGATAGCGCCGTAGAACTCAATGGCGTTTTCCAGCTTCTGCACCGAAACGTTAAGACGCTCGAAGAACAGCCCCCACGTCTGGCCGGAGACGCGCAGCGCTTTGAAGCGCCCGGTATCCTGGCGGGTACTGGAGAGACGCAGTTCGATGCATTCGGAGATCATCTGCTGCACGCGGGTACGAATCAGGCCGCGCAGGTGCTGGCTATAGCAGAACACCTCCACGCTGTCCGGCGGCGCGGCGTCCTGATGCATTTTGCCGAGGATCGTCTTCAGCGCTTCGATCATCGCCTGCTCGCCGTTAAAGTGCAGCGTACGCACTTCGTTCCACGAGTTGCGATACAGCAGGTCGACGCTGCCGATCAGACATTTTTGCTCTTCACCGAAGCTGAAAACATCCAGTTTACGGAAGTCGAAGTGCACCACCTGATTGCGGAAGGCCGCGGTCGGGTCATATTCGAGGTTGACGATAATCGCCAGATGGCGGATTTCGCACGGGCTGTACAGCGCTTTTGGCGTCGGCGCCGGCAGGCGCAGCGGGAAGTGGTGCGACACGTCGGCCACCATCTCCTGCAGCTTCGCCAGATCGACGATGCCGTTGCCCTTAATAAACAGGCGGGTGCGTGAGGTCAGCAGGCCGTTAAACCAGGCCCAGGCCACCAGCTTATTAAGATAACGGTTATATTCCAGCGGCTGATGGCTGATGATCGATTCCATATCCGGCGCGCGGTTATACAGATACCAACCGGTACGGTTGGCACGGCCCGGCGGCACGTGGATAAAGGTCAGGTTCGGTTCCGACAGATCCGGCGAAATTTGCGGGTTCACCAGCGTCACTTTCCCCGGTAGCGCTTCAAAGGCCGCATACAGCTTACGGGTCAGCACGCCAATATCCTGCGGACTGGCGGAGACGCTAAGGTTATTGCGCCGTGCGAAGCGGATCAGATTACGATAGCTCTGCATCATGGCGTCGAGCAGTTCGTTGTGCGCCTTGCGCACTTCATCAATTTTCCAGTTGGCGCGGTTGTCGAGCATCATCAGACGCTTTTCATCCCAGCCCCAGGCATTCACCAACTGGCTGACGACTTCGCGACGCCAGCCGACGCAGGCGCGTTCGCGGCTGAGTTTTTCACAAACTTTCAGGTAGAAGCAGCGGCGCACCAGGTCGAGGCGGGTTTCATCTTCGATGGCCTGTAGATAGGTGGTCACGCGCTCCAGCATCATGCAGTACGGGTCGAGGCCGAAGGAGACAATCTCGCCGTCGTGTAGACGCTGTTTGATATCTTTCGCTAACAGGCGGTTATTGGGGTATTCCCAGGAGTAGGCTTCCAGCAGCAGCGTTTTCAGCACCGCTTTATAGGGGGAGTCGATACTCTTATACAGCTGCCACAGGCTGGCGCCGAAGTACTCTTCCGCCGACAGCGAACTGAGGCCGCCGAGATCGAGCCATTCGTTAGGCGTCAGCACGCCCTGGGCATACAGCCCCATGACGTAATCATCGTAATGCTCTTCTTCATCGCACGGCACCATATTCCACAGAATACGCTTGCCGGCGAGGCGCACCGCGGTGCGATAGAACTCATCGAGCAACAGGATATGCTGAGTCGAACCGCAGTCTTCGCCGCCGAGACTGCCGCTTTCATTATGACGGAAGCGGTTTTCGTCGATCAGGAAGAAGCTGACTTCCACGCCGAGCGAGGCCGCCCAGCTCTCAAGCAGGCTGCATTTTCGCTGCAGCAGCTGGCGCTCTTCGCTATCCAGCCAGGCCTGGTGACATACCCAGATATCCAGATCGGAAGAACAGCTCTGACCAACAGAGGAAGTACTGCCCATCGAGTAGACGCCGGTGATCGGCAGCTCGCCTTTCGGCGGCTCCTGGGTCTGCATGCCGCGATGCAGCTCCAGTTCTTCAAGATAGTGGCGTTGGGTTTCATCAGGCGTGTAGAGGCAAATGCCACGGGGAACGTTACCGTCAAGGTAACCCGGCATCAGCGGGTGATGATAATGTAGTAACGTTGGCAGTAGACTGTAAACCTGCTGGAAAGCGGGTCCCATGGCAGCAAGCGCGCGATCCACGCGCAATTGGTTGATGGCATCCAGTCTCTGTTTCAGTGTCTCAATATAGAGGTACAAGACATATCGCCTGATGTTCAAAAACCCGAAGTACAATAGTACGGAGGATTTCAGTATTTCAACAAAAACCGTCACCATTC
Source organism: Klebsiella sp. PK18 (assembly GCF_057784655.1). Lineage (NCBI taxonomy): Bacteria > Pseudomonadati > Pseudomonadota > Gammaproteobacteria > Enterobacterales > Enterobacteriaceae > Klebsiella > Klebsiella sp. PK18. The sequence continues at coordinate 5,414,470 of NZ_CM173493.1, forward strand.
GTCGTCGGTGTGGTTGTGATGAGCAGCGGACGGACAAATGGTTTAAAACGTGATCAATTTAACACCTTGCTCATTGACCGTAAAGAAAGATGCGCTACATACAAGTGTAGCACCGTTTATTACCTGTAAATTCCTCACTACGCCTCCGGCAACCGCCACGCGCATGAAAGGTTAAAAAAGAGAAGGCCGGGGCCATCTCCCACATAAACCGTGAAAACTAACATCCGTAAGACAACAATGTTAGGATGGATAGTGGTCGACAATGACGGTAACAAGCATGTTAGACAAAGTTTTGAAAATTGCCACACGGCAAAGCCCGCTTGCGCTATGGCAGGCGCAGTATGTTAAAGCGCGCCTGGAACACGCGCATCCAGGACTGAACGTCGAGCTGGTGCCGATGGTTACGCGCGGTGATGTCATCCTTGATACGCCCCTGGCAAAGGTGGGCGGCAAGGGCTTATTTGTGAAAGAGTTAGAGCTCGCCATGCTCGAAGGGCGGGCCGATATCGCCGTCCATTCGATGAAAGATGTCCCGGTGGAATTCCCGGAGGGCCTGGGGTTGGTCACCATCTGCGAGCGCGACGATCCGCGCGACGCGTTTGTTTCCAATCACTATGCCTCAATTGACGAACTGCCGGCCGGCAGCGTCGTTGGCACGTCAAGTTTACGCCGTCAGTGCCAGCTGGCCGCCACCCGTCCAGACCTGGTGATCCGCTCTCTGCGCGGTAACGTCGGTACCCGGCTGAGTAAACTGGATAACGGTGAGTATGACGCCATTATCCTTGCCGCCGCCGGGTTGAAGCGCCTGAAACTGGAAGCGCGTATTCGCCAGCCGCTGTCGCCGGAGCAATCCCTGCCGGCCGTCGGCCAGGGCGCGGTGGGTATCGAATGCCGTCTTGACGATGCATGGACCCAGGCGCTGTTAGCGCCCCTCAACCATGCGGAAACCGCGGTACGCGTGCGCGCCGAACGGGCGATGAACACCCGCCTCGAAGGCGGTTGTCAGGTGCCAATTGGCAGCTATGCGGAACTCGTCAACGGCGAACTGTGGCTGCGGGCGCTGGTTGGCGCCCCGGATGGTTCGCAGATGGTACGCGGCGAACGGCGCGGGCCAGCAGAGCAGGCCGAAGCGCTCGGCATCTCGCTGGCGGAAGAGCTCCTGGATAACGGCGCCCGCGACATTCTCGCGGCAGTTTATGATGGAGAAGCCCCACGATGAGCATCCTGGTCACTCGTCCACTCCCGCAAGGGGAAGCGCTGGTCAGCCGTCTGCGGGCCATGGGACGCGTGGCCTGGAGCTTTCCGCTGATAGAATTTACGCCTGGCCGGGAGCTTCCCGTGCTGGGCAACCATCTTGCCCATCTGGGGTCCGACGACCTGCTGTTTGCGCTATCCCAGCATGCGGTGGAATTCGCCCATGCCCGTCTGCAGCAGCAAGGCCTGCCCTGGCCCACTTCTCCGCACTATTTTGCCATTGGTCGAACGACGGCGCTGGCCCTGCATACGGTCAGCGGGCAGCACATCCGTTACCCGTTAGATCGGGAAATTAGCGAAGTCTTGCTACAATTACCTGAATTACAAAACATTGCCGGGAAAAATGCGCTGATCCTACGCGGCAATGGTGGGCGGGAACTCTTAGGCGCCACGCTGGCTGAACGCGGCGCCAGGGTCACATTTTGTGAATGTTATCAACGTAGTGCAAAACATTACGATGGCGCAGAAGAAGCGATGCGCTGGCAGTCTCGCGGGGTCACCACGCTGGTGGTCACCAGCGGTGAGATGCTGCAGCAGCTGTGGTCGCTCATACCGCAATGGTATCGCGAACAGTGGCTCCTGCACTGCCGCCTTGTCGTTGTCAGCGAACGTCTGGCCCTTCAGGCCCGGGAACTGGGCTGGCAGGAGATTCAGGTTGCCGATAACGCTGACAACGATGCGCTGCTACGCGCATTACAATAACTCTCAACATTGGAAGCCATAATGACGGAACAACAAAATCAATCCGCCGTGGTTGAAGAGACCAGGGAGGCCGTGGAAACCACACCACAGCCAGAGAACAACGATAAGAAGAAGGCGGGTAACAAAACCAGCCTGGCGCTCAGCGCGATCGCTATCGCCATTGCGATAGCCGCTGGCATCGGCCTGTATGGCCTGAACAAACAGCAGGCCACGCGGCAAAACGCAACCACCGCTGAATTATCAGGCCAGCTTGCGGCACTGCAAAAAGCGCAGGAGAGCCAAAAGAGCGAACTGGAAGGCATTATCAAACAGCAGGCCGACCAGTTGAGTCAGGCCAAACACGAGCAGGAAACCCTGACCAAACAGCTTGATGAGTTGCAGCAGAAAGTCGCCGTGATTTCGGGCAGCGATGCCAAAACCTGGCTGCTGGCCCAGGCCGATTTCCTCGTCAAGCTGGCGGGACGTAAGCTGTGGAGCGATCAGGATGTCACCACCGCCGCCGCGCTGCTAAAAAGCGCCGACGCCAGCCTCGCCGACATGAATGACCCCAGCCTGATCGGCGCCCGCCGGGCCATCACCGACGACATCGCCACCCTCTCCGCGGTAAGCCAGGTGGACTACGACGGTATGATCCTCAAGGTGAATCAGTTGGCGAACCAAATCGACAACCTGCGGCTGGCCGATAATAACGATGACGATTCGCCGATGGACTCTGATAGCGACGAGCTTTCCAGCTCTATAAGCGAATGGCGCGTCAATCTGCAGAAAAGCTGGCAGAACTTTATGGACAGCTTTATCACCGTGCGCCGCCGCGATGAAACCGCGGTCCCGCTGCTGGCGCCGAATCAGGATATCTATCTGCGGGAAAATATTCGCTCTCGCCTGCTGGTCGCCGCGCAGGCAGTGCCGCGCCATCAGGAAGAGACCTGGAAACAGTCGCTGGATAACGTCTCGACCTGGGTACGCGCCTATTACGATACTGATGACGCCACCACCAAAGCCTTCCTCGACGAGGTGGATAAGCTCAGTCAGCAAAGCATTACCATGACGGTGCCGGAAACGCTGCAGAGCCAGGCGTTGCTGGAAAAACTGATGCAGACCCGGGTGCGCAACCTGATGGCGCAGCCTGCCGTTACCGCGGGCGGCGCGCCCTCACCAGCCCCTGCTGCACCGGCCGCCCCTGCTGCGCCGCAAGGAGAGTAACGCATGCTGAAAATTCTTCTACTCTTCGCGCTGTTGATCGCCGGGATTGTGCTTGGCCCGATGATCGCCGGGCATCAGGGCTACGTCCTGATCCAGACCGATAATTACAATATCGAGACCAGCGTCACCGGGCTGGTGATCATTCTGATCCTCGCCATGGTGGTGCTGTTCGCCATCGAATGGCTGCTGCGCCGCATTTTCCGCACCGGGGCACATACGCGCGGCTGGTTTGTCGGCCGTAAACGCCGTCGCGCGCGTAAGCAAACCGAGCAGGCGCTACTCAAGCTGGCGGAAGGTGATTACCAGCAGGTTGAGAAGCTGATGGCGAAAAATGCCGATCACGCCGAACAGCCGGTGGTGAACTATCTGCTGGCGGCTGAAGCGGCCCAGCAGCGCGGCGATGAAGCGCGGGCCAACCAGCATCTGGAGCGCGCCACCGAGCTGGCGGGCGATGACCTGATCCCGGTGGAAATCACCCGCGTTCGCCTGCAGCTGGCACGTAATGAAAATCACGCCGCGCGCCATGGCATCGATAAGCTGCTGGAAATTACTCCGCGTCATCCTGAAGTGCTGCGCCTCGCCGAACAGGCATACACCCGCACCGGCGCCTGGCAGTCGCTGCTGGACATCATTCCATCGATGGCGAAAGCTAACGTCGGCGATGAAGAGCACCGCGCTGCGCTGGAACAGCTGGCCTGGGTTGGCCTGATGGATAAAGCGCTGGCCGACGGCGGCAGCGAAGGGTTGCGCGAATGGTGGCGCAACCAGAGCCGTAAAACACGGGCGCTGGTGCCGCTGCAGGTGGCAATGGCCGAGCGCCTCATCGAGAGCGACGATCACGATACCGCGCAGCAAATTATCATTGATGGTCTGAAGAAACAGTATGATGACCGTCTGGTGATGCCGATCCCGCGTCTGAAGACCAATAACCCGGAACAGCTGGAGAAAGTGCTGCGCCAGCAGATCAAAGCCGTTGGCGACCGTCCGCTGCTGTGGAGTACCCTGGGCCAGTCGCTGATGCGGCACGGCGAATGGCAGGAGGCCAGCATCGCCTTCCGCGCCGCGCTTAAGCAGCGTCCGGATGCCTTTGATTACGCCTGGCTGGCGGATACCCTGGATCGCCTGCATCAGCCGGAAGAAGCCGCCGCTATGCGCCGCGATGGGCTGCTGCTGACGCTGCAGAATAATCCTCAGCCGTAACCTGCCATGGCTATCGCCTCCTGCGGGGCGATAGCCCTTCTCCCCCGCCTTCGCGTTGACGGATCCCTGAAAGAAAAAAACGCCTGCGCTGAAATCAGGGCAGGCGTTAAAACAGGTCTGTTTGACAACAAATTGGGTGCTTCACTCAACGTAATGTCCATGGTGTTTGATGAGGCATAAATGCGACATCTGTCAGTGGACGATAAGCACCGTAAGAACGGCTCTGCATCATTCCGGAGTTTATGAGGCACGAAGGCGAACATAAGAGATGGAATGAGCATCTACCCAGTTATTATCGCACAGGATCCGGGGAAATTGCATCTACCACAGTGATGAATTGAGAGTTTTCCTGACGCGTATTCTCAAGCAGAGAGGCGTTTTTTTATCAGCAAGATCAGGGGAATAAATAATGGCGGGCAGCGACAGAAAACAAAAAACCCCGCCGAAGCGGGGTTCAAAATTGGTCGGCGAGAGAGGATTCGAACCTCCGACCCACTGGTCCCAAACCAGTTGCGCTACCAAGCTGCGCTACTCGCCGAAATACTGCTTTTTGAATTTTTAGTTCAATTCGTTAAAGTCGTGGTGCGAGGGGGGGGACTTGAACCCCCACGTCCGTAAGAACACTAACACCTGAAGCTAGCGCGTCTACCAATTCCGCCACCTTCGCAAATTCACAACTCTATCAAATAATGGGGTGGCTAATGGGATTCGAACCCACGACAACTGGAATCACAATCCAGGGCTCTACCAACTGAGCTATAGCCACCACTGCAAACCTTTTACGCGGTATTAAAACCACCGCAGCTCCAGCACCGGGTTAATGGTGCGCCCGACAGGATTCGAACCTGAGACCTCTGCCTCCGGAGGGCAGCGCTCTATCCAGCTGAGCTACGGGCGCTTAGCGCCGTTGCGGGGTCGGATAATACGGACTTCCTACCCCGCTGTCTAGTGCCTTTTAAAAGAAAATTATCGTTTGCTCATGCTTTGTTCGTTTTGACGGTTATTCAGCCGTATTATTGACTTGCCCCTGTCTTCCGAGGCCAAACACCTTATAAATCAGGGTGACGGCGGCCAGGAAAATAATGCCGACAAACAGCGACATCCGGGTTTCATCATTCAGACCCATCCCTACCAGCACACAGATCAGGAAGGCCATGGTGAAATAGTTGGCCCACGGAAACAGCAGCGAACGGAACGGATGGCTGGCGATTGCCGCCCGATGCACGCGACGGAAACGCAGCTGGCTAATCAGGATCACAAACCATGGCACCATCCCTGGCAACACGCTGGCGCTGTAGACATAGACAAACACCCGCTGCGGATTAGGAATGATGTAATTCAGGCAGGAGCCCACCAGCAGGATCAGAATCGACAGCGCCACGCCGACGGCCGGAACGCCGTTGCGCGATACCTTACCGATCGCCGCCGGCAGTTGGCGGTTCTTCGCCAGGGCGTACAGCATACGTCCACAGCTGTACATTCCGCTGTTGCAGCCGGAAAGCGCCGCCGTCAGCACCACGAAGTTGATAATTCCCGCCGCCGCGGTAATCCCGATTTTGGCAAACGTCAGTACGAACGGGCTGCCGTTGGAGCCAATTTGATCCCACGGGAAGATAGTGACAATAACGAAAATCGCGCCCACGTAGAAAATCAGGATCCGCCACAGCACTTTGCCCACCGCGCTGCGCAGCGTCACCTGCGGATTTTTCGCTTCACCCGCGGTAATACCGATAAGCTCTACGCCCTGATAGGATGCGACCACGATACACAGCGCCGTCAGGAAGCCCTTCCAGCCGCCGGCGAAGAAACCGCCATGTTCGGTGAGATTACCAAAACCAATGGAGTGCCCGCCGTTGCCAAAGCCGAAGAAAATGACGCCCAGCCCGACGACGATCATCACGATAATGGTGGTCACTTTAATCATGGCGAACCAGAACTCGATTTCACCGTAAAGCCGGACCGCCGCCAGGTTCGCCAGCGCCACCAGCCCCACGGCAATTAACGCCGGGATCCACTGCGCCATCTCCGGGAACCAGAACTGCACATAGACCCCGATGGCGGTAATCTCCGAGATCCCCACCGCCATCCACATAAACCAGTAGGACCACGCGGTCAGGTAGCCGAAGAAGGGGCTCATATAGCGATGCGCATACACCGCGAAGGAGCCAGTGACAGGCTCAAGGAACAGCATTTCGCCCATTGAGCGCATAATGAAAAAGACGAACAGGCCAGCGATAATGTACGCCAGCAGCACGGAAGGCCCGGCCCATTTCAACGTACTGGCCGCCCCCATAAACAACCCCACGCCAATCGTCCCGCCAAGGGCGATCAGTTCAATATGCCGGGCCTCCAGTCCACGCTGGAGTTCCGCTTTTTTCTCAGTCATATATCCTCTTGTGTTTGCCGTATTCCGGGTACTCCCGGTTATTGTTATTAACTGAAACCATAGCCTTGCCGACGCGCAGGTCTCCCCCGCGCGTATGAAGCCTGCGAATGGTTAATTAATTTTGCGGAAATGGCAAATAAAGTATCAGGCGAGTGAAGAGATTACACAGAATATGTATGCAAACTCGCCTGGTTGCAGTGGAATATCAGAGCTTGCCGGTATAATGCCAACGTAAATAGCGCAGCAGACGGAACTGTCTCTTGATGCGGCTCGGCTGTAAAAGCAGGCGATAGAACCACTCCAGCCCCAGATCCTGCCAGAACTTCGGCGCCCGATGGACGTGCCCAGTGAAGACATCGTAAGTGCCGCCGACGCCCATATACAGCGCGTGCGGATACAGGCGCCGGCAGTCGCGCATGAAGATCTCCTGGCGCGGCGACCCCATCGCGACGGTGACGATTTTCGCCCCGCTGTCGCGAATGCGTTCGAACAATGCCTGGCGCTGCTCAGGGGTAAAATAACCGTCCTGGCTGCCGACGATGTTCACCTGCCAGCGCTGACGCAGCCTGGACTCCGTTTGCGTCAGGACCTCAGGTTTACCACCAACCAAAAACACCGGTGTCCCTTCAGCGCCAGCGCGCTGCATTAACGCTTCCCAGAGATCGGCCCCGGCGACGCGGGATACCTGGGCCTGCGGGTATTTTTTGCGCAGCGAACGCACCACGCTGATGCCATCCGCATATTTAAACTCTGCCGCCTCAATCAGCGCCCGTACCTCCGGGTTATCTTCTACGGCCAGCATTTTCTCAGCATTAATGGCCACCAGCGTCCCCTCCCGGAGCGCGCCGTCGGCATACAAATAATCCAGAGCGTGCTGCATATCGCGCCAGCCTATGAGCTGCAGCCCTCTTAACAGGTACAACGGCGCGGAAATGGTCCCAGTCATGTCTATCCTTCTCAGACTTGCGGTTGCGAAAGCGGTTTTACGCGCTTATGAATCAGTCCCACGCTATCCAGGAACCAGTACAGCAATTTCGCCGCCAGCAAGCAGATACCAAAGATCACGAGGAAAAACACCACGCGGGAGCCGAACGAATCCAGACCCTCGCGCGCCAGCACTATCATGTTGAAGATAGCGCCGAAACAGAAACTGTGCAGGATAGCCGCTTTGTAACGATTGCTCTCCCGGTTGCCCAGCTCATACAGCCAGTCGAACCATTTAATAATCAACCCTACCGCCACAGCGCCCAGCGGCACAAACCAGACGCCGCCCATCACCACCAGCGAGCCAATCAGCGTCGGCGAAATCGCCAGCCCCGAATGGTTGTTTAACACCTCCCAGGTGAAGTAGTTGGCGGTATTGAGCACCATCGTCGGACGACCGTGCCACATCCAGCTGGGGATGAAGACGTAGAAATCGCGGATCATCGGCGCCAGCCCCTGGAAATCGATCTTGTCATAGTTCTGCAGCAGCAGCGCCAGGTTTTCCCACGGTGAGAAGGTGTCGCGCGTGAGATACAGGAAGGTATAAAACGCTTCATCGCCGCTGACGTTCATCCCGTAGCGCTTCAGCGCCAGCCAGAACATGCCGACAATACCCAGCACGCCCGCCGCCGCCAGCATCCACAAGCTGATCCAGCCGCGAATAATACCGATGAACAGAAAGATGGCGAAGGCGATGATGATATTGGCGCGGGTCCCGCCGACAATGGCGTAGGTCAGCAAACCAAAGGCCACGGTGCTGACGAGGAAGAAGATCCACGCCTTATAATCCTGGCGCAGAAAATAAACCACCAGCATCGCCGGAATAAAGAAGTAAAAGAAGCGCTTCAACGCCACGCCGGACACTTCAGCAGAAAAAATCTGGCTGTAGGAGTTGAGCTTAAACAGCAGAAAGCCGTTGTGAGCGAAGAAGATGCCGACGCACAGCAGCGCCAGCCCCATCAGTATGCCCCACGCCAGATGGGTTTCCACCCGGTTCATGGTAAACAGCGGGCGATGCGCAACCTCGCGCGAGGCCGGGCGCAACCGCGTTTTATAGGTCACGTAGTAGATCGCGTAGAAGCATACCGCGATCAGCAGCGTCTGCAGCAAAATCTCCGGCGGCGCTACGCTGACGTCAAAGCGGAACACCAGAATACTGGTCAGCGGGAAGCCGAAGAAAAAGGTCAGCAGAAACAACAACGAGAAAAAGACGTTGAAGTTGAAGCGTACCCGGCGGAACTCAAACCAGGTGGCGGTGGCGATAAACAGGGTCGACAGCAGCCAGACCACCAGCAGCCCGCTAAATTGCATTAACGTCATGCCTGCCCCTCCGCCGCTAACCGTAGCGCCCGCTGCCAGCCCGTCAGATAGTTCGGCCGGAAGAAGGCGATAGTAGATTTATCCACGCTCGCCAGCTGACGCTGCGCTTCACGCACCACGCTGACGTCCAGCGCGTCGCTGGTGAACAGCACCGGCACATGCTGCTCGGTCATATCCTGCCAGAACGGGTTTTCCCGATTGAGCACGCAGGGGATGCCCGCCTGAATCAGCAGACACAGGGTGCCGATCCCCTGCTGGCGGGCAAACAGAAAATAGCCCAGATCGCAGCGGCGCAGCAGCGCCAGATAATCATTAAATTCAAGCTTCTCGCTGAGGATCTGCAGATGCGCATGGCTAAACAGCGCCGCCCCCGCCTCGCGCACCTCGTTGATATAGGCGTCGTTATTCGCCGGATAACCCATCGGCACGATGACATTCACCGTATCGCCAAACTGCTGATGGATAGCCTTCAGCGCGGCAATATGTTCATTGCTGCGATCCCCGGAGTTGCCGACCAGAATAGTCAGGGTATCACTGCGCGGGGCGTTATCGGCCAGGGTATTCAGCGCCGGATCCATACGGGTCGGGAAGTAGAGCAGCTCACCCGGCACACGCGGATGGCGGTTAGCGAACCAGCTGAGATCGCCGCGGGTGGCGAAAACGCGCCCTACTCGCCCCTGCGCCATGCGGCGTAGCGGATAGAACAGGCGAAACTTCAGGCTGGCAGAGTTTTCATACAGATCTGCCCCCCAGATATGCCAGTTAAACTGTGACGGGCGGATGCCGCCGCTCAACAGCGCCAGCCACAGCCCGGTATTAAACTGGCCGTGGAAGAAAAAGCGCTGCTGGCGGTTGGCTTTCGCGGTGGCAATCACTGCCTGCGCCAGCGCTTTCTTTCCTGGATAGCAGGTGATGTCCAGTGCCGGATATCCATCACGCACGCTGGCCTCATCACCGACGACCAAAAATCTCCGGGCCTGCGGGTCGGCGGCCAGTTCGTCGTTAAAGAACCGCAGTACGGTCTGGTTATGGTGCGGGATATCCGATCCCAGTACATGTATCAGTGCTGTCATGCCCGTTTACGCCAGAGTAAAAACACGCCACTACAGAGGGCGAAATAAACAATATACGTGGCCATATACGCCTGCGCCGCGCCAATTGCGCCGTGCGCCGGAATAAGCCAGTGTGAGAATGCGGTCAGCAGCGTGAACTGGCTGATTTCCGTCAGAATATAAAAACGTAGCGACGCTTTGGCGATCACCAGATAGCCGTAGACATAGGCGCCGACTTTTAAGACGTCGCCCACCAGCTGCCAGGCGAACAGGTCACGCATCGCGGTAAAGCGATCGGAAAACAGCAGCCAGATGGCAAAATCGCGCAGTAGCCAGACCGTCAGGCTTGCCGCCGCCACCGCCGGCAGAACGAATTTCAGCGATTTGGCAATCTCGCGGGTGATATCCGTTTTGGCGCTCAGCCGCGACAGCGTCGGCAGCAGATAGACGCTAAACGAGGCGGTAATAAACTGCAGGTAGGCATCGGAAATGCTGCTCACCCCCTGCCAAATCCCGACCGCCTCCCAGCCGTAATGCGCCGCCAGCAGATTACGCATCATCACATAGGCCACCGGCAGCGTCACCGAGGTTATGAGCGCCATCAGGGTAAATTTCGATAGCTGTCCCGCCAGACTGTTATCCCAGCGCGGGCGCAGGGCGCTCAGCGGTATATTACCCCGCCGCCAGAGCATGATGCCCGCCGGGATCACCACCAGCGCCGGCACTAACGCCAACCCCAACAGCGCCCCCTGGTAACCCCCGAAGTAGTAACAGGCATAATAGGCCGCGACGCCAATCAGGCTCCCGGCAATCAGCGAGAAGGCGTTACCCGCCGCATCGCGAAAGCCTTTCATCAGCGCCAGCAGGAAGTTCGCCCAGGCGATCCCCATCTGCACCAGCGCCACCAGGCGTACCAGCCCCTGATAGTGCGTATGGCCGAACAGCCCCTGGCTTATCGGCGCCGCCGCCAGTAAAAACACCAGTGCCAGCAGCGTGGAAAAGCCAAGCACCATAGCCGACGAGGTACCCACCACCTGTTTCAGACGTGGGGGATCGTCGTGATGCTGAGCCACCAGCTTCGTGACGCCGTTAAATATCCCGGCACCCGCCAGCACGCCGAGCACGGTGACCAGCTGCCGGAAGTTACCGGCCTGGCCAACGCCCGCCGGCCCAAACGAGACGGCCAGCAGCTTGACGACCAGCAGACCGGCGCCGATTTTGACCAGCGTCGATGCCGCCGTCCACAGTGAGGCTTTTGCTAACGACATATCAGGAGAAATAGCTCAGCAGCGAGTTAATCACCGTCCGCTGGTTCACCAGAGAGAGATTGTAAAACAGCGGCAGGCGCACCAGGCGCTCGCTCTCCAGGGTGGTGTAGCGGTCTTCACCGTGGAACTCGCCGAAGTGTTCTCCGGCCGGGCAGCTGTGCAACGGAATATAATGGAATACCGCGAGGATCTCCGCCTCTTTCAGCCAGGCGATCAGCCTGCTGCGATCCTCGATATCACGCAGCTTTATGTAGAACATGTGCGCATTTTGCCCACAGTCGGCCGGAACCGTCGGCAGTTCGATACGCCCCGCACGCGCCAGCGGCAGCAGCGCATCGTGATAGTTCTGCCACAGCGCCAGGCGCTGCTGGTTGATCCGCTCCGCCGCTTCCAGCTGCGCCCACAGATAGGCGGCCTGCAGGTCGGACATCAGATAGCTGGAGCCAATATCGCGCCAGGTATATTTATCCACCAGACCGCGAAAGAACTGGCTGCGGTTGGTACCTTTTTCACGAATGATCTCCGCGCGTTCCACCAGTGTGCGATCGTTGATAAGCGTCGCCCCGCCCTCACCGCCGGCGGTGTAGTTTTTGGTTTCATGGAAGCTGAAGCAGCCGATATGGCCGATGGTGCCCAGCGCACGCCCCTTATAGGTAGACATCACCCCCTGCGCGGCGTCTTCCACCACAAACAGGTTGTATTTGTCGGCAATGGCCATGATGGTGTCCATCTCGCAGGCTACGCCGGCATAGTGCACCGGGACAATCGCCCGGGTTTTATCGGTGATGGCGGCTTCGATAAGCGTTTCATCGATATTCATCGTATCGCGGCGGATATCAACGAAGACGATTTTCGCCCCACGCAGCACAAAGGCGTTGGCGGTAGAGACAAAGGTATAGCTGGGCATAATCACTTCGTCGCCCGGCTGGATATCCAGCAGCAGCGCGGCCATCTCCAGCGAAGCCGTGCAGGAAGGCGTCAGCAGCGCTTTTGCCGTGCCAAATCGCTGCTCCATCCACTGCTGGCAGCGGCGCGTAAAACCGCCGTCGCCGCACAGCTTGCCGCTGTTCATCGCAGACTGCATGTAATCAAGCTCGGTTCCAACCACCGGCGGCGCGTTAAATGGGATCATGGGGTCACCTGTATAGCCAGTAGGCGGTGCTTTCCACGTTAGCACCGCTGAGAATATAACGTTTAAGCGCGGCGGTGTTGCCCATCTGGGTCGCCACCCGCAGTGTAGAAAGTCCGCGCGAGGCAGCCCAGTGCTGCGCCGCCTGCATCAGTTGCGCCCCGGCGCCGCGCCCGGCCAGAAGGCCAATACGCGCCTCGGTCGCGTTGAGCTGGCGCAGAGAGACAAAGGCGCGAATATCGCCCTCAGGATGGCGGTAAATCAGGCACTGATGATCGAAGGTGCCGCGCACCGCATTTTCAATCCACTGGGCATAGAAGCGGCCGCTGGCATCGGCAGCGTACCAGGGCGCGCGAAAGCGGCTCATGGCAAAGGCCTGTGCCGCCAGCTCGCGCAGCGGCGCAATATCCGCTTCCACGGCGACGTCGGCGCCCGCATCAGCAGGGTTGCCCACCGGTAGCGCCAGATCGACTTCGCCTTCCACCAGCTGAAAACCCAGCTGCTGTAGCGCGTCCAGCCGGACGGTGTCGCTGGCGGCCACCTTCGCCTGCACCCGCGACCACCCCGCCAGCGCCTCAGGCGTCAGCCGCGGCGCACGTTCATCAAAGTGAACGATGGCGCTGTTAACGGCAAAGAAGCGGTTCTCCCACTCCTGGGGATCAATACTGGCGCGGACGGGCACGGAGCAGATCCAGCAGGTATTGGCCGTAGCCGGTTTTTTCCAGCCGCTTCGCGGCGCGTTTGACGCCATCATCGTCCAGCCAGCCGTTACGCCAGCCGATCTCTTCCAGACAGGCGATTTTAAAGCCCTGGCGCTTCTCGACGGTCTGCACGAACATGCTGGCCTCGATCAGGCTATCGTGCGTGCCGGTGTCCAGCCAGGCAAAACCGCGCCCGAGGAGCTCGACGGTCAATGCGCCATCCTCAAGGTACATCTGGTTGATGGAGGTGATTTCCAGCTCGCCGCGCTCGGACGGCTTGACCCGTTTGGCATACTCCGTCACCTTGCCATCGTAGAAATAGAGACCGGTGACCGCCCAGTTCGACTTCGGCTGCTTCGGCTTCTCTTCCAGCGACAGCGCGCGGAAGTTGTCATCAAACTCCACCACGCCAAAGCGCTCAGGATCCATCACCTGATAGCCAAAAATCGTCGCCCCTTCCGTGCGGGCAGCCACGCTGCGCAGCTTCGGGCTAAAGCTCTGGCCGAAGAAAATATTGTCGCCTAGCACCAGACATGCCGGTTCGCCGTTAAGAAAGGCTTCGCCGATGATAAACGCCTGGGCTAAACCATCCGGCGTCGGCTGTACGGCATAGTGCAGCGCAATGCCAAACTCTGAGCCATCGCCGAGCAGGCGCTGGAAATCACGTAGGTCGTCCGGCGTGGTGATGATCAGGATCTCACGTATCCCGGCCAGCATTAATACCGACAGCGGGTAGTAGATCATCGGCTTGTCGTAGATCGGCAACAACTGCTTCGATACGCCACGGGTGATGGGATGCAGTCGCGTTCCGGAACCGCCCGCCAGAATAATACCTTTCATCATTCCCCCCAGAGATGATTAGCCTTGCAGCCCAAGACGCTCGCCCTGATAGCTTCCATCCTGAACCTGGCGCCACCAGCTCTCGTTCGCCAGATACCACGCCACGGTCTTACGCATACCGGAAGTAAAGGTCTCTGCCGGCGTCCAGCCCAGCTCGCGGGCAATCTTCGAGGCATCAATGGCATAGCGCAGATCGTGGCCCGGACGATCGGCTACGAAGGTGATCAGATCGTGATAGTGCACCACGCTTTGCGGTTTATGCGGCGCCAGCTCTTCCAGCAGCTGACAAATGGTTTCCACCACCTCGATATTTTTACGTTCGTTATGACCGCCGATATTGTAAGTTTCGCCCGGTTCGCCGCGGGTCGCCACCAGATACAGCGCTCTGGCGTGATCTTCCACGTACAGCCAGTCGCGGATCTGCTGCCCATTGCCATACACCGGCAGCGGCTTGCCCGCCAGCGCATTGAGGATCGTCAGCGGGATCAGCTTCTCGGGGAAGTGATACGGGCCGTAGTTATTGGAGCAATTGGTGATAAGCGTCGGCAGGCCATAGGTCCGCAGCCAGGCGCGCACCAGGTGGTCGCTGCTGGCTTTCGAGGCCGAATAGGGGCTGCTTGGCGCATAGGGCGTGGTCTCGGTAAAGAAATCCTCGCTGCCGTGCAGATCGCCATACACTTCGTCGGTCGAGATATGGTGAAAACGGAACGCCGATTTTTTCTCCGTGGCCAGGGTATTCCACCAGCTGCGGGCCGCCTCCAGTAGCGTATAGGTGCCTACGATATTGGTTTCGATAAACGCCGCCGGGCCGTCAATCGAACGATCGACGTGGCTTTCCGCCGCCAGGTGCATCACCGTATCGGGTTGATGCTGACGGAAAATACGGTCCAGCTCGCCGCGGTCGCAGATATCCACCTGTTCAAAGGCGAAACGCGCATCCTGCGCCACTGGCGCCAGCGACATTAAATTGCCGGCATAGGTCAGTTTATCCACCACCACTACGCGATCGGCGGTGTGCTGGATAATCTCCCGCACCACCGCCGAACCAATAAAGCCCGCGCCGCCGGTGACCAGAATGGTTCTCACCGCCACACTCCTTTGGTGTCGATGATATACGCCTGGGTGACGCTATCGCCGCTAACGGCTTTGAATTCATTATGATCGACCAGCATCACCAGCACATCGGCGCTGGCCAGCGCCGCATCGAGGGTCGCCAGCGTACACAGTCCATCGAGTTTCTTCGGCAGCGCGTGAATGTTGGGCTCAACCACCTGCGTCGTGCCGCTGTGCCAGCGGGCAATCTGCACGGCAATTTCCATCGCCGGGCTTTCGCGCAGGTCGTCAATATTCGGTTTAAAAGCGAGGCCAAAACAGGCGATCGTCAGTTCGCTGGCCCGTTTGTTGGTGGCATTCAGGCAGTCCGCGACCTGCGCTTTCACCTGTTCGATAACCCATTCCGGCTTATGGTCGTTGACCTCGCGAGCGGTGCGGATCAGACGCGCCTGCTGCGGGTTTTGCGCCACGATAAACCACGGGTCGACGGCGATGCAGTGGCCGCCGACGCCCGGGCCCGGCTGCAGGATATTGACGCGCGGATGGCGGTTTGCCAGGCGGATCAGCTCCCAGACGTTAATGCCCTGGTCGGCGCAAATCAGCGACAGTTCGTTGGCAAAGGCGATGTTGACGTCGCGGAAGCTGTTTTCCGTCAGCTTACACATCTCGGCGGTGCGCGAGTTGGTCACCACGCATTCACCTTCGAGGAAAATTTTATACAGCTCGCTGGCGCGAGCGGAGCAGACTGGCGACATGCCGCCGATAACGCGATCGTTTTTAATCAGCTCGACCATCACCTGACCGGGCAATACTCGCTCCGGGCAGTAGGCGATATTCACGTCAGCGGCGTCGCCCGCCTGCTGAGGGAAGCTGAGGTCCGGGCGCATCTCCGCCAGCCAGCCGGCCATCTGCTCAGTCGAACCCACCGGCGAGGTGGACTCGAGGATCACCAGTGACCCTTTCTTTAACGTCGGCGCAATGGATTTAGCGGCCGACTCGACAAACACCATATCCGGCTCGTGGCGATCTTTAAACGGCGTCGGCACGGCAATCAGGTAGGCATCCGCCTCCACCGGGGTGGTGGTGGCGCTTAAATAACCCTGTTCGACCGCGGTCTTCACCACGCTCGCCAGATCCGGCTCCACGATATGAATCTCTCCACGGTTAATGGTCTCCACGGCATGTTGATTAACATCAACGCCGACCACCCGCTTCTGCCGGGAGGCGAACGCGGCAGCGGTTGGCAGCCCGATATAGCCAAGGCCAATCACTGAAATGGTAGAAAAACTCATAACGTTACCTGATTATTTTTAAGTGCAGACAAAATTCGACGACATGCTTCACCATCGCCATAGGGATTATGCGCGCGGCTCATCGCCTGGTATGCGGCATCATCCTGCAGCAGTCGCGTGACTTCCGCCACGATGCGCTGGCTGTCGGTGCCGACCAGGCACACGGTGCCAGCGGCCACCGCTTCCGGACGTTCGGTCATATCGCGCATGACCAGTACCGGTTTCCCGAGAGAAGGGGCCTCTTCCTGAATGCCGCCGGAATCGGTCAGGATCAGCCAGGCCCGATCCATCAGCCAGACGAACGGCAGGTAGTCCTGCGGTTCAATCAACATCACATTGTCAATATGACCGAGAATACGATTCACCGGCTCGCTGACGTTAGGATTCAGGTGAACCGGATAGACAATCTGCACCTCAGGGTGGGTATGGGCTATCTCCGCCAGCGCCTGGCAGATCTGTTCAAAGCCGAGCCCAAAGCTTTCCCGCCGGTGGCCGGTAACCAGAATCATCTTTTTACCGTGGCTGATGAAAGGATAGCGCTGCAGCAGGGTCTCCCGTAGCGCTTCATCACCCAGAACCCGATCCCGCACCCAGAACAGGGCGTCAATGACCGTATTCCCGGTGACCGTGATGCGACTGTCGGCAATATTTTCCCGTAGCAGGTTCTGCCGCGAGGTTTCCGTGGGGGCGAAATGGTATGTCGCCAGATGGCCGGTCAACGTACGGTTGCCTTCTTCCGGCCACGGCGAACTTAAATCGCCAGTGCGCAGGCCGGCCTCTACGTGGCCCACCGGTATCCGCTGATAAAACGCCGCCAGGCTCGCCGCCATGGTGGTCGTGGTATCGCCATGCACCAGCACCACGTCGGGTTTAAACGACTCCAGCACCGGCTTCAGCCCCTCAAGGATGCGACAGGTGATCTCGGTCAGCCCCTGCCCCGGCTTCATGATGTTGAGATCGTAGTCCGGGACAATAGAGAAAAGTTTCAACACCTGATCGAGCATCTCCCGATGCTGCGCGGTCACGCATACTTTCGCCTCAAAATGAGGATCCTTTGCCAGCGCATGGACCAGAGGCGCCATCTTGATGGCTTCCGGCCTCGTGCCAAATACAGTTAGTACTTTCACATCGATTCTCTTCGATTAGGCGATGAAGGTCATCTGCCCTTCACCACAGGCCGCAATCACAGGACACGACGACGTGATAACGCCACGCCTGCGCCGATGAGCGCACCCACAATCCCCCACATCACCATCAGAAATACACGGCGCGGGCTATCGCGTTTTACAGGTTCTTCCGGCGTCCGCAAATACCGGTAAGTCTGAAAACGCGGATCTAACGTTGGACCGACGTTCAACGTGCTCAGCATGGCGCGGTTCTGGTCGTAATCGAGGTCATATTCCGGCCCGACGGCCTGCAGGTTTTCCAGCCTGGCCTGCAGCATCGGCCTGCCCAATAAAAATAGCTCTGAATCCGGCAACTGATCGGCAGGAACATCCGTTTCGCTGCGTGAAATATTGTGCTGCTGGGCCACCTTCAGCGCCTGCTCCACGCTGTGCGTCCGACGGTTGAAGATGGCCTCGGCCACCTCTTCCTGGCGCTTCACCTGCGCTTTCATTTGCACGGTCCGCGCCGCCCAGGCGCCTTTGAGTTCGTCATTAAGATGGCCTGCCGCCCGCTGGCTGGCGAAAGCCACATACTGACGCAACAGATTATTGGCATCCTGCCCGGTCTCGGCGGTCAGTTTGACGCTGTCGTTAATGCTCTTGGCCGCATCGCCTGGCATAAACTGGATATTGTTAATCAGGTCATCCAGCATCGCCGCATCCGCGCGGGCATTACCCGACTGACGCTGCTTGTAGTAGTCCGTTTGTAGCCAGAAATCGCGCCGGGTATCCCAGGAGGCCAGCTGCATGATGAACTCTTTATACGCTTCATCCATGGCGGAAGGCTGATCGACCGAGGCAAGGTCGGCTTTAATGTCCAGATTGCGTAAGAACTGCTGCTGGGAATAGTACCCCCCCAACATATTGACAGTAGGCCGATCGGTGATCGCCGTGGCGCTCCACTCCTGGCGAGCAAAAAAGGTATATACCAGCACGATGGCGGCGAAGAGTACGGCGCCGCCGACTATCCAGCCTTTTCCTGCCCATAAAGCGCGAAACAGCCCGCGAATATCCAGCTCGTTCTCAACGTTCACTGCTTGTGCTCCCGGTAATGGTTGAGTCATCACATCCCCAGCTTTACTTGGTTAGTTTCGGATTATTGCCGCTGTGTCGCCGAATTCTGCGTCTGATGCGCTTAACCAGGCGCGCCACTTTCCAGGCGCGCTTAATACAGTAGCCATAAAGGAAGAAGGCTACCAAAAAGAGAATTAACATCACCCATTCCGGCACAATGCGGGTGTATTCCGCCGCGACGCCAACCAGCGCCAGCAGGGCGGCGGCCAGGGTAATCAGGACGAACGCCTGACGGGAAGTAAAGCCGGCGCGCATGATCAAATGATGAATATGCTGACGGTCCGGAGAGAAAGGACTCATGCCTTTGCGCAGGCGGCGATACATAATCGCCACCATGTCCATCAACGGGATAGCGATAATCCACAGCGCGGTCACCGGGCTAATGGGATGTGTTTTACCTTGCGTGGTTTCCAGCAGGATCCAGATAATGGTGAAGCCAATCATCGTGCTGCCGGCGTCACCCATAAAGACTTTATAGCGGCGGCCGAGGGCGCCAAGATTGAGAAGAATATAGGGCAGAATGGCGGCGATCATCGCGAAACACCACATCGCCAGGCTGTACTGACCATCAAACCAGAGGATGATCCCAGTCGCCGCAAAGGAGACCGATGACAGACCGCCGAGCAGGCCGTCGATCCCGTCGACCATGTTAAACGCATTGATGGCAGCCCACACGGCAAACAGCGTCAGGAAGAAGCCGAAAGGCCCCAGCACCAGCTCCCACGAGCCAAAAATAAAGCCGAGACTACTCAGATGCAGATTCCCTGCCATCATCATAATCACGGCGATCGCAGCCTGTATGACTGCGCGAATTTTCACGCTGATATCGAAGCGATCGTCAAGCGCGCCAACCAGCACCAATACCCCCGCGCAGGCCAGATACAGCGAGGCGTGAGGAATATAATAATCGGCGATGGCGAAAGTAAAACAGATGCCTGCATAAACTGAGATACCACCGACCAACGGAATCAACCCCTGATGCCGTTTGCGATAGTTTGGTTTATCCACCAACCCGATCTTTTTTGCCACTTTCCGCGCGACAAAAATAAAGAGGGTCGTGAATAAGAAAATACTGATTAATTCAGTAATAGCAGTGAGTAAATTCACAACGCATGTGCTCTCAGCATAGTTAATCCGGGAAGTATAGCGATGATGCCCCAACTCCAGAAGGGGAAAAGCAGAACATTACAAATTTATTGTATAGATTTTAGTCTGTTAAAGCTGTCTCCGCCTGCTATCCGGCGCCATTATACGACAACTTTCGTCCCGCTTTCTCTGTCTCTGGATCATACAAACCCAAAAATGAAAACGCCACGCAAAGGCGTGGCGTTTTTGGCTTTTTTTACCTTACGAGCGCTTCATCATATCGAAGAAGTCATCATTCGTCTTGGTCATCGCCAGCTTGTTAATGAGGAATTCCATTGCATCGATCTCACCCATCGGATGAATAATTTTGCGCAGGATCCACATTTTCTGCAGCTCTTCCTGAGTGGTGAGCAGTTCTTCTTTACGGGTACCGGAACGGTTGTAATCGATAGCCGGGAAGACGCGTTTTTCGGCAATCTTACGAGAGAGGTGCAGCTCCATGTTACCGGTGCCTTTAAACTCTTCGTAGATCACTTCGTCCATTTTGGAGCCGGTGTCAATCAGCGCCGTGGCGATGATGGTCAGGCTGCCGCCCTCTTCGACGTTACGTGCCGCACCGAAGAAACGCTTCGGACGGTGCAGGGCGTTGGCGTCCACACCACCGGTCAGGACTTTACCAGAAGCCGGTACCACGGTGTTGTAGGCTCGCGCCAGACGAGTAATGGAGTCGAGCAGGATGATAACGTCTTTCTTGTGTTCAACCAGACGTTTTGCTTTCTCGATAACCATCTCGGCAACCTGCACGTGGCGGGATGCCGGCTCGTCAAAGGTGGAAGCAACCACTTCACCTTTCACCAGACGCTGCATCTCGGTCACTTCTTCCGGACGTTCGTCGATCAGCAGCACCATCAGCACGCAGTCCGGGTGGTTGTAAGCGATGCTCTGCGCGATGTTCTGCAGCAGCATCGTTTTACCGGCTTTCGGCGGCGCGACAATCAGACCACGCTGGCCGCGGCCAATCGGGGAGGCCAGATCCAGTACGCGAGCGGTTAAGTCTTCGGTAGAACCGTTACCACGTTCCATACGCAGGCGAGAATTCGCGTGCAGCGGCGTTAAGTTCTCGAACAGGATCTTGTTACGCGCGTTTTCCGGCTTGTCGTAGTTAACTTCGTTAACTTTCAACAGTGCAAAGTAACGCTCACCCTCTTTCGGAGGACGAATCTTACCGGAAATGGTGTCACCAGTGCGAAGGTTGAAACGGCGGATTTGGCTGGGGGATACGTAGATGTCGTCAGGGCCGGCGAGGTAGGAGCTGTCTGCGGAGCGGAGGAATCCAAATCCATCCTGCAGTATCTCCAGTACGCCGTCGCCAAAGATATCTTCGCCACTCTTCGAATGCTGCTTGAGGATGGCAAAAATAATATCCTGCTTACGCATACGAGCCAGGTTTTCCAGCCCCATATTTTCGCCGAGAGTAATCAGCTCAGAAACCGGCGTATTCTTTAATTCGGTAAGATTCATAGTGGTGTGGGTTCTTAAACTCGGGGTAAATCTCGAACTTAATGTTGTGAATGGTATGGCAGGAACATCCATGCCTGTTAGCGGCTTCATCTCGTGTCTGTACGTTGCCTGGTCACAGGAAAGAACGCAGAACTGAAACGACAAGACGGAATGAGTGATAAGCCCGGAATTATTAGCCTCACGCGCATCGTCTGCGGGACGCTTTGGGTAAAACAAGATTCAAACAATAGGTATGTTTAAAACGAAGTCTGTGGATTAACTTAGCACGACTCCTGCCGGGCGTCCAGAGTTCCGCAAAAAATAGGAATCTGGACGCCGGACCAGCAATTCGCTTACGCCAGGTTGGCGTCGAGGAACTCTTTCAGCTGACCCTTGGACAGTGCGCCAACTTTAGTGGCCGCCACTTCGCCGTTTTTGAACAGCAGCAGGGTTGGGATACCGCGAATGCCGTATTTCGGCGCGGTGCCCGGGTTCTGGTCGATGTTCAGCTTAGCTACGGTCAGTTTGCCCTGATACTCTTCAGCGATCTCATCCAGAATCGGGGCGATCATTTTGCACGGACCACACCACTCTGCCCAGAAATCGACGAGGGTCAGCCCGTCAGCCTTGAGTACGTCCGTGTCAAAACTGTCGTCAGTCAGGTGAATAATTTTATCGCTCATATTTAACTCCACAGGAATAAGCCTGGTGTGTTGGTGTCGTAGCCATCAACGACGTGCTGCGGCTACGTTATGCACGCTATTCTTCAGGATACCTCAATTCTCTGGGCTGCCAACTGGCGCAATCCATCATGGACTCGCCTGTTGACGCCAGGGTGCCCGAACGCGAACTGCATGCTGCAGATTTATCGCTCCCGACTCGCTTAGTAGTCTAAGCTATCCTGGATTCGTTCAGTTACCGTAGACGTACCTTGAATAATTTCGTACACCGCCAACGAAAGGTTGACGTTATTTCACCGGATACGCTTTCTTAATGCAATAGTTAGCTGATATTCTACCACACTATGAGCAAAACACATTTAACAGAACAGAAGTTTTCCGACTTCGCCCTGCACCCGGCAGTCATTGAAGCCCTTGAAAAGAAAGGGTTTCATAATTGCACACCCATTCAGGCCCTCGCCCTTCCGCTGACGCTGGAAGGCCGCGATGTCGCCGGGCAGGCGCAAACCGGTACCGGTAAAACGATGGCGTTCCTGACGTCAACGTTTCATTATCTTCTCTCTCACCCGGCTATCGCCGATCGCCAGGTTAACCAACCGCGCGCGCTAATTATGGCACCAACGCGTGAACTGGCGGTACAGATCCACGCGGATGCTGAACCGCTGGCGCAGGCCACCGGTCTGAAGCTGGGTCTGGCTTACGGCGGCGACGGCTACGACAAGCAGCTGAAAGTGCTGGAAAGCGGTGTCGATATTCTGATCGGTACCACTGGTCGTCTGATCGATTACGCGAAACAGAACCACATTAACCTCGGCGCCATTCAGGTCGTCGTACTGGACGAAGCCGATCGCATGTACGATCTCGGCTTTATTAAAGATATCCGTTGGCTGTTCCGCCGCATGCCGCCGGCGACGCAGCGCCTGAACATGCTGTTCTCCGCGACTCTTTCTTATCGCGTTCGCGAACTGGCGTTCGAGCAGATGAACAACGCCGAATATGTCGAAGTGGAACCGGAACAGAAAACGGGCCACCGTATTAAAGAAGAGCTGTTCTACCCTTCCAACGAAGAAAAAATGCGCCTGCTGCAGACGCTGCTGGAAGAAGAGTGGCCCGATCGCGCCATCATCTTCGCCAACACCAAGCACCGTTGTGAAGATATCTGGGGTCATCTCGCCGCTGACGGCCATCGTG
The DNA here is from genome assembly GCF_057784655.1 of Klebsiella sp. PK18. NCBI lineage: Bacteria > Pseudomonadati > Pseudomonadota > Gammaproteobacteria > Enterobacterales > Enterobacteriaceae > Klebsiella > Klebsiella sp. PK18. The sequence continues at coordinate 5,437,551 of NZ_CM173493.1, forward strand.
TAGGTCTGCTGACCGGCGACGTGGCGCAGAAAAAGCGTCTGCGTATTCTCGACGAATTTACTCGTGGCGATCTCGATATTCTGGTCGCAACTGACGTTGCTGCGCGCGGCTTACATATTCCGGCCGTGACCCACGTCTTTAACTACGATCTGCCGGACGACTGCGAAGATTACGTTCACCGCATCGGCCGCACCGGCCGCGCTGGCGCCAGCGGCAACTCTATCAGCCTCGCCTGCGAAGAGTACGCGCTGAACCTGCCGGCAATCGAAACCTATATTGGTCACTCGATCCCGGTCAGTAAGTACAACCCGGACGCGCTGATGACCGACCTGCCTAAGCCGCTGCGTCTGACCCGTGCGCGCCCAGGCAACGGCCCGCGCCGCAACGGTCCACCGCGCAATCGTCGTCGTTCAGGTTAAGAAATCTATGCCATACGCTCAATCATTCAGAATCAGCCAGGGCGACCTTCCTCTGGCAACCCGCTCAGTGATGTGGACCGGGCTTAAGCGCTCCGCCAACCAGGGAGCCTTCTGAACGATGAAGAGTATGAGCTCCACCTCGCTGTATGCCGCCATTGATTTGGGTTCCAATAGTTTCCATATGTTGGTGGTGCGCGAGGTGGCGGGCAGCATCCAGACGCTGAGCCGTATTAAGCGTAAGGTTCGTCTGGCCGCCGGTCTGAATAGCGACAACACGCTCTCCGCGGAAGCGATGGAGCGCGGCTGGCAGTGCTTACGCCTGTTTGCCGAACGCCTGCAGGATATTCCGCCGACGCAAATTCGCGTCGTGGCCACCGCCACGCTACGTCTTGCCGTCAATGCAGAGGAGTTTCTGGCGAAAGCGCAAGAGATCCTCGGCACGCCAGTGCAGGTGATCAGCGGCGAAGAAGAAGCGCGCCTGATTTACCAGGGTGTCGCCCACACCACCGGCGGCGCCGATCAGCGTCTGGTGGTCGATATCGGCGGCGCCAGCACCGAGCTGGTGACCGGCACCGGCGCGCAAACGACCTCGCTGTTCAGTCTGTCGATGGGCTGTGTGACCTGGCTTGAACGCTATTTTGCCGACCGTAGCCTGACGAAAGAGAATTTTGATCTCGCCGAAGCGGCCGCGCGCGAGGTGTTATTACCCATCGCCGATGTGCTGCGCTATCACGGATGGAAAGTGTGCGTCGGCGCTTCCGGCACCGTTCAGGCGCTGCAGGAAATTATGATGGCGCAGGGGATGGATGAACGCATCACCCTCGCCAAACTCCAGCAGCTTAAACAGCGCGCCATCCAGTGCGGACGTCTGGAAGAGCTGGAGATCGAAGGCTTAACCCTTGAACGGGCGCTGGTGTTCCCGAGCGGGCTGGCGATCCTGATCGCTATCTTCAGCGAACTGAATATTCAGTGTATGACCCTGGCAGGCGGCGCGTTACGCGAAGGTCTGGTGTACGGCATGCTGCATCTCTCTGTCGAACAGGACATCCGCAGCCGCACCCTGCGCAATATTCAGCGCCGTTTTATGATCGACACCGAGCAGGCCCAACGCGTCGCCAGTCTGGCCAGCCATCTGCTCAGTCAGCTGGACGGCAGCTGGGAGCTGGACCCGCTGAGCCGCGATTTACTCCTCAGCGCCTGCTCGCTGCATGAAATTGGGCTGAGTGTGGATTTCAAGCGCGCGCCGCAGCACGCGGCTTATCTGGTCAATAACCTCGACCTGCCCGGCTTTACCCCGGCGCAGAAGAAGTTGATTGCCACGCTGCTCCTGAATCAGACCAACGCCATCGACCTGTCTTCGCTTCATCAGCAGAATGCGGTCCCGCCGCGAGTGGCCGAACATCTGTGTCGCCTGCTGCGACTGGCGATCCTGTTTGCCAGCCGGCGGCGCGACGATTTGTTGCCGGCGATTCAGTTGGCCGCTCACGACGACCAGTTAACGCTGACGCTGCCGGAGAACTGGCTGGCTGAACATCCGCTTGGCCGGGAAATGGTCGATCAGGAGTGTCAATGGCAAAGCTACGTCCACTGGACGCTACGGGTCACCAGCGGCGATACGCCAAGATAATATCCAGCCAGGAGGGCGGATGCGGGAAGAACTGGATTTCAAATCGCTACGCTTTTTCTCCGCGCTCTACCGGCTAGGCAATGTCTCCCCGGCGGCTGACGCGCTGAATATCAGCCAACCCACCGGCAGCCTTTTGCTGAAAAAACTACGGGATCATTTTGCTGACCCGTTGTTTGTCCGGGTGGGACAGCGGATGATGCCGACGCCGCGAGCGGACGCGATCGCCCCGACGGTATTTACCCTTCTCCAGCTTGCCGATAACGATTTAGCCGTCAAACCTGAATTTCTTCCCCAGCAGAGCCAGCGTAACTTCACGATCGGAATGACCGATATCAGTCAAATGACGCTGTTGCCTTTGCTGCAAATTGCGCTCCAGCAGCAGGCGGCAGACGGGATCACCTTTACGGTACAAAATCTGGATGAGCAGACCCTCTACGCCCTCGAATCCGGGAAGTGTGATCTCGCGATCGGCTACCTGACGCAGCTTCCGGATAGCGTCTACCAGCAGCATCTCTTCGATCAATCGTATGTCTGCCTGGCGGCGGAAAATCACCCACGTATTCGAACCCAGCTTCGTGCCGAAGACTGGCGGCAGGAAAAGCATCTGGCGATCCGCGTGGAGGGGACTGCCCACGGCGATATGGATAAGCGGCTTGATGAGCACAGTATGCCCCGGCGGATCGCGCTGACATTACCGAGCTTTTTAGGTACCGGCGAGCTGGTGGCCGAAAGCGATATGATTGCCGTCGTCCCGGAACAGGTGGCGCGGCATATCACTCGCCGCTATCCCTGCCGCAGCTGGCCGCTACCTTTTCCTCTCGCCAGGATCGCCATTCGTCAGGTCTGGCATCAGCGGCTGCACCGCGATCCCGGGCATATCTGGCTACGTTCGCTGATCGCCGCACTTGCCGATCCCGCTCAGCAGAGCGGATCTATTACGATCTAAACCGCGAAATATACCGCTGTATTAGTTTTACTGATAATCCCTATTACGTTTGGTTTATTGCTGGCAATACGTGAAAGCTTTTATTCTCCTTGCATCAAGCCATACTAACAAATATCGCAAGGAATATATCATGCGCGGAAAAATCGCTTTAGAAGAACACGTCTCCACTCCTGAAAATAACCGTCTGTGGGATTCAACCGGTGAAGCCGGCCGTAACGGTACAGAATATATGAAAGACGTTGAACGTCGCCTGCTGGATCGCAGTATTCAGCTGGAAGAAATGGCGCAGCGTCATATTGACCACGTCATTCTTTCTCTAACTTCACCTGGCGCGCAATCTATTTTAGATAAAGCCAAAGCGGTCTCTTTTGCTCGTGATACTAACGATTTTATCGTCGAGAATTATGTGAAGCCAAATCCGGATAAATTTAGCGCTTTCGCCACCCTGGCCTTGCAAAACCCGGAAGCCGCGGCGGAAGAGCTGGAGCGCGCCGTGAAGAAACTAGGCATGAAAGGCGCGCTGATCAACGGCTATACCAACGTTAAAGATAGCGAGCATGGCCTGTATCTTGATGACGAATCGATGCTGGTTTTCTGGGATAAGGTCAACGAGCTGAACGTACCGGTGTACCTGCATCCTCGCGAACCGCTGGAAGGGCCTGCGCGCGGCATCTACACTGGTTACGAAAGCCTGATCGGCTCCGCGTGGGGCTTTGCGCAGGAAACGGCAGTGCATGCTATCCGTCTGATGATGAGTGGTTTGTTCGATCGTTATCCTAACCTCAATCTGGTACTGGGCCACCTCGGCGAAGGGCTGGTTCATATGCTGCCGCGCACTCAGCACCGCCTCTATCGTCAGCGTTTCGGCTGCGGTCTGGGTAAAGCGGAAAAACCGTTAATGCACTACCTGCAGAATAACTTCATTGTTACCACCAGCGGCCATTTTAATACCCATTCGCTGAATAATGCCATTGAAGTCATGGGCGCCGATCGTGTGATGTTCTCTGTCGATTATCCGTATGAAGATATTCATCAGGCTTGTGACTGGTTTGATCCGTTAGAACTTGAAGCGGGCCTGAAAGATAAAATTGCCTGGGGCAATGCCAGCCGCGTCTTTAACATTCAATAATATTAAAGACAGACTTCAGGGCCTGAATATTCAGGCCCTGTTTTTATTAGGGAGAATAAATGATGGCAATAGGTATATTTGTCTGTAGCGGCTCGCTTCTCGTCGGTGCACTGGCCGGCGCCTCGCTGAATCGCTTTATTCCGGAACACTTCAAGAAAACCTTGCCGCTGATTGCCGGTCTGATCTCCATCAGCATGGGCATCCACTTTGTCAATAAATTGCATAATCTGCCACCCATTGCCCTGGCCATTATTGTCGGCACGATTATCGGCGGCCTGCTGAATATTGAAAAATGGATTGAGCGGGCCGGGACAACGCTACGCACGCCCATTGAGCGCATTTTCCCGGCGCAGGCCAGCGCCAGCGTGAGTGCGGAAGATTTTATGAATCAGTTTATCGCCGTGCTGATCCTCTTCTGCGCCAGCGGCACCGGCATTTTCGGTGCTTTAACCGAAGGGATGACCGGCGACCCGACCATTCTGCTGACCAAGTCGATACTCGACTTTTTCACTGCCGCGATTTTCGCGTCCACGCTGGGCTACATCATCACTACGATTTTTATTCCTCAGTTGATCATCTTCGTGATTCTGTTCTTCGCCGCCACGTTTATTATGACGTTGATAAACCCATCGATGATTGCTGATTTCACTGCCTGCGGCGGCATCATTATGCTGGCGACAGGTTTTCGTCTGTGCGGGATCCGCGCCTTCCCCACCGCCAATATGCTGCCCTCACTGCTGCTGGTAATGCCCTTCTCCGCCGCCTGGCAGCAGTTTGTCGCCTGAGGGCGTTAGCCTTTTTTCGCCTTCGCCAGCATCGCTTTAATATTCGCGACGTTGGCCTGGCCTTTATGCATACGTTCTTCCGCAGAGATAACTTTTCGCTCCTGCTCCCATATCAGATCGTCCTGCGGGAGCTCGAGCAGGAAACGGCTTGGCTCCGGGCGCACCAGCTCACCATACTGTCGGCGTTCCTTACAGAGCGTAAAGGTCAGCTCTTTTTGCGCACGGGTGATGCCGACGTAGGCTAACCGGCGCTCTTCATCGACGTTATCTTCATCGATGCTGCTCTGGTGCGGCAGCAATCCCTCTTCCATTCCCACCAGGTAAACATACGGGAACTCCAGCCCTTTTGAGGCATGGAGGGTCATCAGCTGCACCTGATCGAGCTCTTCATCCGATTCGCCGCGCTCCATCATGTCCCGCAGGGTAAAGCGGGTGACCACCTGCGTTAGGGTCATCGGCTCATCGATTTCGCTGCCTTCCAGCATCTCGGTCATCCAGGTAAACAGCTGGTTGACGTTTTTCATCCGCATTTCCGCGGCTTTCGGGCTGGGCGAGGTTTCATACAGCCAGGATTCGTAGTCGATCCCGCGAATCAAATCGCGCACGGCGGCAACGGGCTCGCGTTCGGTCAGCTGCTGAATTTCCCGCAGCCAGTGGGTAAAGCGCGTGAGGGATTCGTAGCCGCGCCCGGTCAGCGTCTGGCTTAACCCCATGTCAAAGCTGGCGGTGAATAAGCCTTTATTGCGGCTCATCGCCCACTCACCCAGCTTTTGCAGCGTCGCCGGGCCGATCTCGCGTTTCGGCGTGTTGACGATACGCAGGAAGGCGCTATCGTCATCCGGGTTGGTCAGCACGCGCAGATAGGCCAGCAGGTCTTTAATTTCCGGACGCGAGAAGAACGACGTGCCGCCGGAGATTTTGTAAGGGATGCGGTTCTGCATCAGCATCTTTTCAAAGACCCGCGACTGGTGGTTGCCGCGGTAAAGGATCGCGTAATCTTTGTAGTTTGTTTTATTAATAAAGTGGTGGGCAATCAGTTCGCCAGCGACGCGCTCCGCTTCATGATCTTCGTTATTGGCGGAGAGCACTTTCAGCTCGGTACCGTAGCCAAGTTCCGAGAACAGCCGCTTTTCAAAGACGTGCGGGTTATTAGCGATCAAAATGTTGGCAGCCTTCAGAATACGCCCTGATGAACGGTAGTTCTGTTCAAGTTTGATCACCTGCAGCGCCGGAAAATCCTGGCTTAACAGCACCAGGTTCTGCGGCCGCGCGCCGCGCCACGAGTAGATCGACTGGTCATCATCACCCACCACGGTAAAGCGCGCGCGCTGCCCCACCAGCAGCTTCACCAGCTCATACTGGCTGGTGTTGGTATCCTGATACTCATCCACCAGCAGGTAACGGATCTTGTTCTGCCAGCGCTCGCGCACCTCTTCATTTCGCTGCAGCAGCAGCGTCGGTAGCAGGATCAGGTCGTCAAAATCGAGGACGTTGCAGGCCTTCATATGCGCATCATAGAGCCCATAGCAGTGGGCGAAGATGCGGTCCCGTTCGCCTTTCGCGCCAGCCGCCGCCTGCGCCGGGGTTTTCAGATCGTTTTTCCAGTTGGAGATCGTCGAGATCAGCTGCTGCAACACCACTTTGTCATCTTCGATCAACCCTTCGGTGAGCTCTTTCAGCAGCGCGACCTGGTCAGTATCATCGAACAAGGAAAAGTTAGACTTCATTCCCAGCGCGGCGTATTCACGTTTGATGATATCCAGCCCCAGGGTGTGGAAGGTGGAGATCATCAGCCCGCGCGCCTCTTTGCGCCCCAGCGTTTGCCCGACGCGCTCTTTCATTTCGCGCGCGGCCTTGTTGGTGAAGGTGACGGCCGCGATATGGCGCGCCTGATAGCCGCAGCCGCGGATCAGGTGGGCGATTTTATTCGTAATAACGCGGGTCTTACCGGAACCGGCGCCCGCCAGCACCAGGCACGGTCCGGTAACGAATTCGACGGCTTGTTGTTGGCCAGGGTTTAAACGCATGGGAATATTGCTCAATCTTCGAACGGGGTGTGGATTGTAGCAGAAAGCGAGGCCGAGATTTACCGGCTGATGGTAAAGTGTCAGCCACGCAATTCATCCTGAGGATCTGGTAATGGCAAAAAGCGCAGCGGCCCTGCATATTCTGGTTAAAGAAGAGAAACTGGCGCACGAGATCCTCGCCAAACTGGAACGGGGCATCAGCTTCGATCATCTGGCGAAGCGTTACTCAAAGTGTCCGTCCGGACGTCATGGCGGTGATTTAGGCGAATTCCCGCAGGGGACGATGGTCGGCCCGTTTGATCAAGCCGTTTTCAGCTGTCCGCTGCTTAAACCCTATGGCCCGGTGAAAACCAAATTCGGCTACCATATCATCAAGGTGCTGTATCGTCGGTAACGCGTGCTACTATGGCGCCCTGATTTATCCCAACTCAATCAAGGCGCAATCATGGCTAAAACCGCGGCAGCACTGCACATCCTGGTAAAAGAAGAGAAACTGGCGCTCGATCTGCTCGAGCAGCTCAAAGGCGGCGCCGATTTCGGCAAGCTGGCAAAGAAACACTCCATTTGTCCGTCAGGCAAACGCGGCGGCGATCTGGGTGAGTTCCGCCAGGGCCAGATGGTACCGGCCTTCGATAAAGTGGTCTTCTCCTGCCCGGAACTGGAGCCAACCGGCCCGCTGCATACCCAGTTCGGCTACCACATCATCAAAGTGCTATACCGGAAATAATAAAAAACCCGGGGATCTTAATCTCCGGGTTTCTGCCTGATGGCGCTTCGCTTATCAGGCCGACTAAACAAATCCATTCCTCTATGGATTTCGGCTTGCCGGAAGGCGGCAAGGAAGTACATCCCCAGGAACATAGATTACTATGTGACTGGGGTGTACGTACCGTAGCCAACGCATCGGCAAGTCGAAAGACGACGAGGAATTAGCCGGCTACCGCGATACGTTTCATATCAGTCATATAACCGCGCAGTTTCTTACCTACCTGCTCGATAGCGTGGCTGCGAATTGCTTCGTTCACATCGCGCAGCTGAGCGTTATCTACCGCGCCTTCAGCAATCGCTTTGCCCAGGTCGCCGGTCTGCAGGGTAGTCATGAACTCTTTCAGCAGCGGTACGCAAGCGTAAGAGAACAGATAGTTACCGTACTCTGCGGTATCAGAGATAACCACGTTCATTTCATACAGACGCTTACGGGCGATAGTGTTCGCGATCAGCGGCAGCTCGTGCAGTGATTCATAGTAAGCGGACTCTTCGATGATACCGGAATCAACCATGGTTTCGAAGGCCAGCTCAACGCCCGCTTTCACCATCGCGATCATCAGCACGCCTTTATCGAAGTACTCCTGCTCGCCGATTTTGCCTTCATACTGCGGGGCGGTTTCGAACGCGGTTTTGCCGGTCTCTTCACGCCAGGTCAGCAGTTTCTTATCATCGTTCGCCCAGTCTGCCATCATACCGGAGGAGAATTCGCCGGAGATGATGTCGTCCATGTGTTTCTGGAACAGCGGCGCCATGATCTCTTTCAGCTGCTCGGACAGCGCATAAGCGCGCAGTTTCGCCGGGTTAGAGAGGCGATCCATCATCAGGGTAATACCGCCCTGCTTCAGCGCTTCGGTGATGGTTTCCCAGCCGAACTGAATCAGTTTTTCCGCATACGCCGGATCGGTACCTTCCGCCACCAGCTTGTCGAAGCACAGCAGAGAACCCGCCTGCAGCATGCCGCAGAGGATGGTCTGCTCGCCCATCAGGTCAGATTTCACTTCCGCCACGAAGGAGGATTCCAGAACGCCCGCACGATGGCCGCCGGTCGCCGCAGCCCAGGCTTTGGCAATGGCCATGCCTTCGCCTTTCGGATCGTTTTCCGGGTGGACGGCGATAAGCGTCGGCACGCCGAAACCGCGTTTGTACTCTTCACGAACTTCGGTACCCGGGCACTTCGGCGCCACCATCACCACGGTGATGTCTTTGCGGATCTGCTCGCCCACTTCAACGATGTTGAAGCCGTGGGAGTAACCCAGCGCCGCGCCGTCTTTCATCAGCGGCTGTACGGAACGCACAACGTCAGAGTGCTGTTTGTCCGGCGTCAGGTTAACCACCAGGTCGGCCTGCGGGATCAGCTCTTCATAGGTACCGACTTTGAAGCCGTTTTCGGTCGCTTTACGCCAGGAAGCGCGCTTCTCGGCAATCGCTTCTTTACGCAACGCATAGGAGATATCCAGGCCGGAATCACGCATGTTCAGACCCTGGTTCAGGCCCTGCGCGCCACAGCCGACGATGACTACTTTTTTACCCTGAAGATAGCTTGCGCCATCGGCAAATTCATCGCGCCCCATAAAGCGGCATTTGCCCAGCTGTGCCAGCTGCTGGCGCAGATTCAGTGTGTTGAAGTAGTTAGCCATGGTGATACCTCGTGATGTTGTGTTGTCGTGCTTATTGTTCGGTTCGCTTTTGCGAGAATGAACTTACTATATGACAGGAATTTTATTGCGGAAATTGATATATTCACAACGTCACGTTGCAATTTATGAAATACAAAATCGGGGAGTACGCGCCGTGGATTTACGCGATCTGAAAACCTTTCTGCATCTGGCGGAAAGCCGCCATTTTGGCCGCAGCGCGCGGGCCATGCACGTCAGTCCTTCGACCCTTTCGCGGCAGATCCAACGCCTGGAAGAGGACCTCGGCCAGCCGCTGTTCGTGCGTGATAATCGCACGGTGACGCTCACCGAAGCCGGGGAAGAGTTACGCACCTTTGCCCAGCAGACCTTACTGCAGTATCAGCAGCTTCGCCACGCCATCGATCAGCAGGGACCGTCGCTCTCCGGCGAGCTGCATATCTTCTGCTCTGTCACCGCCGCTTATAGCCATCTGCCGCCGATCCTCGACCGCTTCCGCGCCGCGCATCCTTCGGTTGAGATAAAATTATCGACCGGCGATGCCGCTGACGCCATGGAGAAGGTCGTCACCGGCGAAGCCGACCTGGCGATTGCCGGTAAACCAGAGACCCTGCCGGGATCGGTGGCGTTTTCGATGCTGGAGAACCTCGCCGTGGTGTTAATTGCCCCGGCGCTTCCCTGCCCGGTGCGTAACCAGGTGACCGTCGAGCGTCCGGACTGGTCGACAGTGCCGTTTATCATGGCTGACCAGGGGCCGGTACGTCGGCGCATCGAGCTGTGGTTTCGACGCCATAAAATCAGCAACCCGTCGATCTATGCCACCGTCGGGGGACACGAAGCGATGGTGTCGATGGTCGCCCTCGGCTGCGGCGTGGCGCTGCTACCGGAGGTGGTACTGGAAAACAGCCCGGAACCGGTACGCAACCGGGTGATGATTCTGGAGCGCAGTGATGAGCAAACCCCGTTTGAGCTGGGCGTTTGCGCACAAAAAAAGCGGCTGCATGAGCCGCTTATTGATGCTTTCTGGAAAATCCTGCCTAACCACTAGCCCGCGAGGAAAAAGCGGAACGCCGGGTTATGGGTTTCGTCGTGGCACTCATAGCCCAGTTCATTAAGGCGGGTTTCAAAGTCCGGCTCGTGCTCGCCCAGCTCAAAGGCCGCTAACACCCGACCATAGTCGGTGCCATGGCTACGGTAGTGGAACAGCGAAATATTCCAGTGGGTGCCAAGGGTGTGCAGGAACTTCAGCAGCGCCCCCGGCGATTCAGGGAACTCGAAGCTGAACAGCCGCTCCTGCAGCGCTTTGGACGGCCGACCGCCGACCATATAGCGCACATGGAGCTTGGCCATTTCGTCATCGGAAAGGTCAACGACGCTGTAGCCGCCATCGTTCAGTAACTGGAGGATCTCTTTCCGCTCCTCCAGCCCGCGACTCAGGCGTACCCCGACAAAAATGCAGGCGTCTTTAGCATCAGCAAAGCGGTAGTTGAACTCCGTCACCGAGCGCCCGCCCAGCAGCTGGCAAAACTTCAGAAAGCTGCCCTTCTCTTCCGGGATCGTCACCGCCAGCAGCGCTTCGCGCTGTTCCCCGAGCTCGCAGCGCTCAGACACGTAGCGCAGGCCGTGGAAGTTAACGTTGGCCCCGGACAGAATATGAGCCAGTCGCTCGCCGCGAATATTGTGCTGGGCGACATATTTCTTCATCCCCGCCAACGCCAGCGCGCCGGAAGGCTCCGCCACCGCCCGCACATCTTCGAACAGATCTTTCATCGCCGCGCAAATAGCGTCGCTGTCGACAGTGATGATGTCGTCCAGATACTCCTGGCACAAACGGAAGGTTTCATCGCCAATGCGCTTCACCGCCACGCCTTCAGCAAACAAACCGACGCGCGGCAGATCCACCGGATGGCCGGCATCCAGCGCCGCTTTCAGACACGCCGAATCTTCCGCTTCTACCGCTATCACTTTAATCTGCGGCATCAGCTGCTTGATCAGCACCGCCACGCCCGCCGCCAGACCGCCACCGCCCACCGGGACGAATACACGGTCGATGTGGGCATCCTGCTGCAGCAGCTCCAGCGCCAAGGTTCCCTGACCCGCGATCACCATCGGGTGATCGAATGGCGGCACCCAGGTAAACCCCTGCTGCTGCGCCAGTTCAATCGCCCGAGCTTTCGCTTCGTCAAAGTTGGCGCCATGCAGCAGCACTTCGCCGCCAAAACCGCGAACGGCATCGACTTTGATATCGGCGGTCGCTACCGGCATCACGATCAGCGCCTTAACCCCAAGCCGGGAGGCTGAGAAAGCCACTCCCTGCGCATGGTTGCCTGCCGACGCCGTGATCACCCCATTCGATTTCTGTTCCGCCGTCAGGCTGGACATCATCGCGTAGGCGCCGCGCAGCTTAAAGCTGTGTACCGGCTGGCGATCTTCGCGTTTGACCAGAATAACGTTATCCAGCCGCGAAGAGAGCTTCTCCATTTTTTGCAGCGGCGTTTTCTGCACCGCTTCATAAACTGGCGCGCGCAGCACTGCTCTCAGGTATTCGGCGCCCTCAGGGGCACCGGACAGGGGTTGTGAGTCCGCCATAATTAGCCACCCAGTTTTGATTTATCGCGCACCGCGCCCTTGTCGGCGCTGGTCGCGAGGCTGGCATAAGCGCGCAGTGCAAAGGAGACCTGGCGCTCGCGGTCTTTCGGCGTCCACGCCTTATCGCCACGCGCTTCCTGTGCTTCGCGACGGGCGGCGATTTCGGCATCGCTGAGCTGCAGCTGAATACCGCGGTTCGGAATATCGATAGCAATCATGTCGCCATCTTCGATGATCGCGATGTTGCCGCCGCTCGCCGCCTCCGGCGATACGTGGCCGATGGAAAGCCCGGAGGTGCCGCCGGAGAAACGGCCATCGGTGATCAGCGCGCACGCTTTGCCAAGACCCATGGACTTCAGGAAGGTGGTCGGATAGAGCATTTCCTGCATCCCCGGCCCGCCTTTCGGCCCTTCATAGCGAATAACCACGACGTCGCCTTCCACGACTTTGCCGCCGAGGATGGCATCAACCGCTTCGTCCTGGCTTTCATAAACTTTCGCCGGGCCGGTAAATTTCAGGATGCTATCGTCCACACCGGCGGTTTTGACAATACAGCCGTTTTCAGCAAAGTTACCGTACAGGACCGCCAGGCCACCGTCTTTACTGTAGGCATGTTCCAGAGAACGGATACATCCCTCGGCGCGATCGTCATCCAGCGTATCCCAGCGGCAATCCTGCGAGAATGCCTGGGTGGTACGGATCCCGGCCGGGCCGGCGCGGAACATTTTTTTCACCGCGTCGTCCTGGGTCACCATCACATCGTACTGTTCCAGGGTCTGCGGCAGCGTCAGGCCAAGGACGTTTTTCACATCGCGGTTGAGTAAACCAGCGCGGTCCAGCTCGCCCAGAATGCCCAGAACGCCACCAGCCCGGTGCACGTCTTCCATATGGTATTTCTGCGTACTCGGCGCCACTTTACACAGCTGCGGGACCTTGCGGGACAGTTTGTCGATATCGCTCATGGTGAAGTCGATTTCGGCTTCCTGCGCCGCCGCCAGCAGGTGCAGTACGGTATTGGTTGAACCGCCCATCGCGATATCGAGGGTCATGGCGTTTTCAAATGCCGCCTTGCTGGCGATATTGCGCGGCAGCGCGGAAGCGTCGTCCTGCTCGTAGTAGCGTTTGGTCAGCTCCACGATACGTTTACCGGCGTTCAGGAACAGCTCCTTACGATCGGCGTGGGTCGCCAGCAGCGAGCCGTTACCCGGCTGTGACAGGCCCAGCGCTTCGGTCAGGCAGTTCATGGAGTTCGCGGTGAACATCCCGGAACAGGAACCACAGGTCGGACAAGCGGAACGTTCCACCTGGTTACTCTGTTCGTCGGACACTTTCGGATCCGCCCCCTGGATCATCGCATCCACCAGGTCGAGCTTGATGATTTTATCAGACAGCTTGGTCTTCCCGGCTTCCATTGGGCCGCCGGAAACAAAGATCACCGGAATGTTCAGGCGCAGAGAGGCCATCAGCATCCCCGGAGTGATTTTGTCGCAGTTGGAGATACAGACCATGGCATCAGCACAGTGGGCGTTAACCATGTACTCGACCGAGTCGGCGATCAGCTCGCGGGATGGCAGTGAATAGAGCATACCCCCGTGGCCCATGGCGATCCCATCATCCACCGCGATGGTGTTAAATTCTTTGGCGACACCGCCTGCCGCTTCAATCTGCTCGGCAACCAGTTTACCGAGATCGCGCAGGTGCACGTGCCCGGGGACAAACTGGGTAAAGGAGTTGACGACGGCGATAATCGGTTTGCCGAAATCGGCATCGGTCATTCCGGTTGCGCGCCACAACGCGCGGGCGCCCGCCATGTTGCGGCCATGTGTGGTGGTGGCGGAACGGTACTTAGGCATGCTCTTTTTACTCCCATCTCTGTTTATTAAATGGGACGGTGCGTGCCGTCCCATTTTTAATTACTTACTTACCGGATCCAACCAGCCCCATTTATCTTCTGTTTCACCGGTGAAGAGGCCAAAGAAGGCTTCCTGAATGCGTTTGGTCACCGGCCCGCGGCGACCTGCGCCGACCTGGATGCCGTCAACGCTGCGTACCGGGGTGATTTCCGCCGCGGTGCCGGACATGAACACTTCATCCGCGAGGTACAGCGATTCACGGGACAGCACCTGCTCGCGCACTTCGATGCCAAGATCTTTCGCCAGTTTGATGATCGCGTCGCGGGTAATGCCCGGCAGCGCGGAAGAGGTGAACGGCGGAGTAAACAGCACGCCATCTTTTACCTCAAACAGGTTTTCGCCTGCACCTTCGGAGATATAACCGTTAACATCCAGCGCGATACCTTCCTGATAACCGTGACGACGCGCTTCGCTGCCGACCAGCAGAGAGGAGAGATAGTTGCCGCCCGCTTTCGCCGCGGTTGGGATGGTGTTCGGCGCCGCGCGGTTCCAGGAAGAAACCATCGCATCGATCCCCTGCTCCAGCGCTTCTGCGCCGAGGTAGGCGCCCCACGGGAACGCCGCGATGATAACGTCGGTTTTGTAACCGTCCGGCGGGTTAACGCCCATGCCAACATCGCCAACAAACACCAGCGGACGAATATAAGCGCTGGTCAGTTTATTGGTACGGATAACTTCGCGGCAGGCTTCCATCAGCTCATCAACGCTCTGCGAGACCGGGAAACGATAAATTTTGGCTGAGTCATGCAGACGCTGCATATGTTCGCGATGACGGAACACCACCGGGCCCTTGTGCGAGTCGTAGCAGCGGATGCCTTCGAATACCGAAGTCCCGTAGTGCAATGCATGGGACATGACGTGCACTTTCGCCTCGCCCCATGGGGTCATCTCGCCATTGAACCAAATGTAATCAGCTTTCTTCGTCGTCATTTTTTTTATTCCTCTGCGCTCAGGCGCGGATTTGTTGTGATGTGGGTTGCTGGATCTCGACGCAGGCGACGTCGACCAGTTTACTTAATTGACTAAACAGTAATTCGACGGGCCGCGGGCTGGCAACGGTCAATTCGATATTTATATTTTGCGCATCCGACGCGGTTTCCATATTCATTGCGCAGATTTGAAAACCACGGTGGCGGACCACGCGCAGCACGCGCTCTAAGGTTTCCGGATTGAAACGCGCCTGCAAAGCGACCTGATGTTGCTTCATGATAATTTCTCCAGCATTTCTGCATTACTGGCGCCGGGCGGCACCAACGGCCAGACATTCTCAAGTTCGTCGATTGAGACATGAAGCAGGTATGGCCCCTGGCTCGAAAGCATGGTGTCGAGTGCCGCTTCAACCTGGTCTTTACGGGTGATGTGTTGGCCAGGAATACCGAAGGCGCTGGCCAGCGTGAGGAAATCAGGGTTATCAGTCAGAGTGGTTTCGCTATAACGTTCCTGGAAAAACAGCTGCTGCCATTGTCGAACCATCCCTAACCGCTGGTTGTCGAGTAACACGATCTTTAACGGTAATTGTTTGCGCTTGACGGTGCCCAGCTCCTGCACGTTCATCATGAAGGAACCGTCACCGGAGATACAGATCACCATATCGTCCGGGCGCGCCACCTGGGCACCAACGGCGGCTGGCAGGCCAAAGCCCATCGTGCCTAAGCCGCTGGAGGTGATAAAGTTTTCCGGGCGGGTATAGGTCATATGTTGAGCCGACCACATCTGGTGCTGGCCAACGTCGGTTGTCACGACGCTATCCGCCGGCTTACGGTCGGAAAGCTGCTTCAGCAGCAGCGGCGCGTAGATCGCCTCGCCGGGATGATCGTAACGCCAGGCGTGCTCGGTGCGCAGTGCGGCATTATGCTCGCGCCAGGCATCGATAGCTAACGGCTGCTGCAGCGCCGGCAGCAAGCGGTTCAGATCGCCGGTCAGACCGATGTGCGCCTGACGCAGCTTGTTCAGCTCCGCCGGATCGATGTCCATGTGGATCACTTTGGCATGCGGAGCGAAGGTATTGAGCTTACCGGTCACACGATCGTCAAAGCGCGCGCCGACAGCGATCAGCAGATCGCACTCCTGTACCGCCAGGTTGGCCGCCTTAGTGCCGTGCATGCCCAGCATACCGAGATAATACGGATAATCTGCGGCCACCACGCCCAGCCCTTTCAGCGTGCAGGTTGCCGGCATTCGGGTTACCGCCAGGAATTCACGCAAAGCCGGTACCGCCTGCGCCATACCTACCCCGCCGCCAACATACAGCATCGGCTTCTGTGACTGAGCCAGCATCTGCAGAGCCTGAGCAACCTCCGCCTGCGGGAACGCCATCTCATCGTCGACGGTAGAGAAATGAGGATCAAGCTCGCCCTGGGCCATCTGAATATCCTTAGGGATATCAACCAGCACCGGGCCCGGACGGCCTGAGTTTGCCACCTGGAAAGCTTCAGCGATAACCCGCGGCAGCTCATCCAGAGACTGCACGAGGAAACTGTGCTTAGTACAGGCCAGTGACAAACCAAGAACGTCTACTTCCTGGAACGCATCCGTGCCGATGAAGGGAGCGGCCACCTGGCCGGTGATAGCGACAATGGGAATGGAATCAAGCAGGGCGTCCGCCAGGCCAGTGATCAGGTTGGTCGCGCCCGGGCCGGACGTCGCTATGCACACCCCGGTTTTCCCGGTTGCTCGCGCATAGCCAATAGCCGCCATGGCTGCCCCTTGCTCATGCCGACACAGCAGGTGCTCCACGCCGCCGTCATACAGTGCATCGTAAACCGGCATAATTGCGCCACCCGGATAGCCAAAAACTGTGTCGACTCCCTGTGTCCGCAAAGCATGTACCACCCACTGCGCGCCATTCATAGTTAGTTCCCCGTCATAAATCGGGAGAAACAGAATTTTATGCTAAAAGTCATCATCTGCTCCTCGCTTAGGTTATTTCAGTTATAAAAAAACCCCCGGACCTTTCGGTGCGGGGGTCTTAGTTCGTTAAGGCTTGATTCTTAAGCCTTTCCTCGTCCAAGTGCAGCCCCGCACGGTGGGATAATAATCACCACCACGCTAATCACGACCAGGCTAATCACTCGTAGAAGGGCTGTCATTTTCTGTACTTTCTGGCTTCTTGTTCGAAGGAATACCTAAAGAGGTACCACAGACATCACATAAAACACAAGATTTTTTTATATCCTGGTTTCTGAGCAGCCTAACAGTTTCAGGAAAAATAATTGTTTTATATGAAGAAAATCAGAAATGAAAAAAATTCAGTTTTCTTTCACGCTGTACGCTCAGCGCCCATCTCTGTTTCGGATGCACCACGTTTTTCGATCACGCTTCCATTTTCGGCTAAATGTAACGAGATGGCGTGAAAATAATGGATTTATGCTTCTAACTTCGTGTTATTGCCGCTGCCGTTTCACGGCAGGCTCGTCATAATCCTTCTCTGTCCAGGAGGTTTTATGTCGCTCGCCATCGTTTACACACGCGCGGCGCTCGGTATCGAAGCGCCATTGATTACTATCGAGGTTCATCTCAGCAGCGGTCTGCCTGGCTTGACCATGGTCGGGCTACCGGAGACCACCGTGAAAGAGGCCCGCGACCGGGTACGCAGCGCCTTGATCAACAGCGGCTACGCTTTCCCTGCGAAGAAAATAACCATTAACCTGGCACCCGCGGATCTGCCCAAAGAGGGCGGGCGATATGACCTTCCCATCGCTCTCGCGCTTCTCGTCGCCTCAGAGCAGCTCAACACTACCCGATTGAATCAATATGAGTTTGTGGGCGAACTCGCCCTTACAGGCGGCTTACGCGGCGTTCCAGGGGCGATCCCCAGCGCAATGGAAGCCATCAAAGCCGGCCGGCGCATTGTCGTCTCCTCTGACAATGCGGCTGAGGTGGGTCTGATCGGCGGCAGCGATTGCCTGGTCGCCGACCATCTGCAACAGGTGTGCGCGTTTCTCGCAGGGCAAGCATCGCTCTCGCCGCCTCTCGCCGACGTGCCCGCCGTTGATGAACGCTGTGAAGATCTACGTGATGTTATCGGCCAACAACAAGGCAAGCGAGCGCTGGAGATTGTGGCGGCCGGTGGCCACAACCTGCTGCTGATTGGCCCGCCCGGTACCGGCAAAACAATGCTTGCCTGCCGGCTCCCCGGCCTTTTGCCGCCATTAAGCAACCAGGAAGCGCTGGAGAGCACGGCCATTCAAAGTCTGGTCAACCTCCAGACTGCGAAGACCCGGTGGCGTCAGAGGCCGTTTCGCGCCCCTCACCATAGCGCCTCGCTGGCAGCGATGGTAGGCGGAGGCTCAATACCTGTCCCCGGCGAGATTTCACTGGCCCATAATGGCGTGCTGTTTCTTGATGAACTGCCAGAGTTTGAACGACGGGTGCTGGACGCGCTGCGTGAACCCATTGAGTCAGGCAAGATCCACATATCGCGATCGCGCGCCAAGATTGACTATCCGGCGCGTTTTCAGCTTATCGCGGCAATGAACCCAAGCCCTACCGGGCATTATCAGGGCAAACATAATCGCGCGTCGCCTGAGCAGACATTGCGCTACCTTGGGCGCCTGTCCGGCCCTTTTCTCGACCGCTTCGATCTTTCTTTAGAGATCCCGCTCCCGCCGCCGGGGATACTGAGCCAGGGCACGCAGGGCGAAGAATCGAGTGCGACGGTCCGTCAGCGTGTGCTGGCGGCACGTGAACGCCAAATGCTCAGGCAAAATAAGCTGAATGCGCATCTTGAGAATCGTGAAATGAAGAGCTGCTGTCACTTGCGCCAGGAGGATGCGCTTTGGCTGGAACAGACGTTAACGCAGCTGGGGCTTTCTATACGGGCCTGGCAGCGTCTGTTAAAGGTGGCAAGAACCATTGCCGATCTGGCAGAAGCTGAAGAGATTGAACGCCGCCATTTGCAGGAGGCGCTCAGCTATCGGGCAATAGACCGGATGCTAAACCATCTGCAGAAAATGATGGCGTAAAAAAAGGGCTTACGCCCTTTTTTCTTAGTCATCGCTTTCGGTGTAATCGTCAGCGCCTTCCATCTGCGGTTTGCCGCCGGAAAGAGTATGGAAACGCTTCGGCCGCTTAATGCGTGCCATATACTTAATCCATACGCGTTCTGCTTCCGTTACCGGCTCACGTTCACCACGGCACACCGAGACAAATTGTTTTTCATCATCGGTAACAGGTTCGCGTTTACCCAGTTCCAGTTCGTTAAAGGCATAACCATGACGTTCCAGCAGTTGCGCCTCTTTGATGGTGAAATCACCATGACGGGAGAACCCGCGTGGATAATTTTTATTGTCGAAAAAACGATTAGTCGTCGTAAAGCTTTCCGCCATCCTACACGCTCCTGATTCTTTGGCCGAGCTATTTATGGCGCGGAGTATTAGTTACGCTTGACAGAGCGTCAAACAAAACATTTAAATCATGACGACAAATAATTTTGTGGAGAACGGTGTGGATACGGAATTGCTCAAGACTTTCCTGGAAGTGAGCAGAACTCGTCACTTTGGGCGGGCAGCAGAGGCACTTTACCTGACGCAGTCAGCGGTCAGCTTTCGTATTCGTCAGCTGGAGAATCAACTTGGCGTGAACCTGTTCACCCGCCATCGTAATAACATTCGTCTGACGACCGCCGGAGAAAAGCTACTGCCCTACGCCGAAACGTTGATGAACACCTGGCAGGCCGCGCGCAAGGAGGTCGCTCACTCTTCGCGACATAACGAATTCTCCATCGGGGCCAGCGCGTCGCTGTGGGAATGTCTACTGAACGGCTGGCTGGGGACTCTCTACAAAGATCCCTATAACCTGCAATTCGAGGCGCGGATCGCCCAACGTCAGTCATTAGTTAAACAGTTGCATGAACGCCAGCTCGATCTCCTGATCACAACTGAATCACCGAAGATGGATGAATTAAGCTGCCAGTTGCTGGGTAATTTCACCTTGGCGCTCTATTGTGCCGCCCCAGGGAAAAATAAGAATGATTTGAACTACCTGCGTCTGGAATGGGGGCCGGATTTCCAGCAAAACGAAGTGGGGCTGATTGGTAGCGATGATGTGCCACTGTTAACGACGAGCTCCGCAGAACTGGCCTATCAGCAACTCAGTACCTTGAATGGCTGTACCTGGTTACCCGTCAGTTGGGCGCAGCAGAAAAGTGGTCTGCATACGGTGACCGATAGCGTAGCGCTCTCACGTCCTCTGTATGCCATTTGGCTACAAAATAGTGATAAACAAGCGCATATTCGCGAGATCCTGAAAAGCAGCATACTGGAATAAAGATCTGACTCCATGGATGGAGTGATCAGAAAGCAAGGAAGAGAGAGGAATGGAAAAATTACAAGCAAAAAAAAATCCTTTGCCTAAGCAAAGGATTATATATGGCAGGGGCGGAGAGACTCGAACTCGCGACACCCGGTTTTGGAGACCGGTGCTCTACCAACTGAGCTACGCCCCTAAATCTTTCTCGCTATTAAGCCCGCTAATATAGCAGGCTTAATTTTAATAAGTGGCGGAACGGACGGGACTCGAACCCGCGACCCCCTGCGTGACAGGCAGGTATTCTAACCGACTGAACTACCGCTCCACCGAATTTCTTCGCTTTATTACCACCGGTTGTCACCCCGGCTTACTGCAATTTGATGCCTGGCAGTTCCCTACTCTCACATGGGGAGACCCCACACTACCATCGGCGCTACGGCGTTTCACTTCTGAGTTCGGCATGGGGTCAGGTGGGACCACCGCGCTAGTGCCGCCAGGCAAATTCTGTTTTCAACACGTCTCACGGACGCATCGAGTAATCTGTATCAGAGCTGAAAATCGTCTCAAATCCGCCAAAACAGCTTCGGCGTTGTAAGGTTAAGCCTCACGGTTCATTAGTACCGGTTAGCTCAACGCATCGCTGCGCTTACACACCCGGCCTATCAACGTCGTCGTCTTCAACGTTCCTTCAGGAGACTTATAGTCTCAGGGAGAACTCATCTCGGGGCAAGTTTCGTGCTTAGATGCTTTCAGCACTTATCTCTTCCGCATTTAGCTACCGGGCAGTGCCATTGGCATGACAACCCGAACACCAGTGATGCGTCCACTCCGGTCCTCTCGTACTAGGAGCAGCCCCCCTCAATTCTCCAGCGCCCACGGCAGATAGGGACCGAACTGTCTCACGACGTTCTAAACCCAGCTCGCGTACCACTTTAAATGGCGAACAGCCATACCCTTGGGACCTACTTCAGCCCCAGGATGTGATGAGCCGACATCGAGGTGCCAAACACCGCCGTCGATATGAACTCTTGGGCGGTATCAGCCTGTTATCCCCGGAGTACCTTTTATCCGTTGAGCGATGGCCCTTCCATTCAGAACCACCGGATCACTATGACCTGCTTTCGCACCTGCTCGCGCCGTCACGCTCGCAGTCAAGCTAGCTTATGCCATTGCACTAACCTCCTGATGTCCGACCAGGATTAGCTAACCTTCGTGCTCCTCCGTTACTCTTTGGGAGGAGACCGCCCCAGTCAAACTACCCACCAGACACTGTCCGCAACCCCGGTCAGGGGCCTACGTTAGAACATCAAACATTAAAGGGTGGTATTTCAAGGTTGGCTCCACGCAGACTGGCGTCCACGCTTCAAAGCCTCCCACCTATCCTACACATCAAGGCTCAATGTTCAGTGTCAAGCTATAGTAAAGGTTCACGGGGTCTTTCCGTCTTGCCGCGGGTACACTGCATCTTCACAGCGAGTTCAATTTCACTGAGTCTCGGGTGGAGACAGCCTGGCCATCATTACGCCATTCGTGCAGGTCGGAACTTACCCGACAAGGAATTTCGCTACCTTAGGACCGTTATAGTTACGGCCGCCGTTTACCGGGGCTTCGATCAAGAGCTTCTCCTTACGGATAACCCCATCAATTAACCTTCCGGCACCGGGCAGGCGTCACACCGTATACGTCCACTTTCGTGTTTGCACAGTGCTGTGTTTTTAATAAACAGTTGCAGCCAGCTGGTATCTTCGACTGGTCTCAGCTCCGTCCGCAGGGACTTCACCTACACACCAGCGTGCCTTCTCCCGAAGTTACGGCACCATTTTGCCTAGTTCCTTCACCCGAGTTCTCTCAAGCGCCTTGGTATTCTCTACCTGACCACCTGTGTCGGTTTGGGGTACGATTTAATGTTACCTGATGCTTAGAGGCTTTTCCTGGAAGCAGGGCATTTGTTACTTCAGCACCGTAGTGCCTCGTCATCACACCTCAGCGTTAAAAGGTACCGGATTTACCTGGAACCTCCGCCTACATGCTTAAACCGGGACAACCGTCGCCCGGCTAACATAGCCTTCTCCGTCCCCCCTTCGCAGTAACACCAAGTACAGGAATATTAACCTGTTTCCCATCGACTACGCCTTTCGGCCTCGCCTTAGGGGTCGACTCACCCTGCCCCGATTAACGTTGGACAGGAACCCTTGGTCTTCCGGCGAGCGGGCTTTTCACCCGCTTTATCGTTACTTATGTCAGCATTCGCACTTCTGATACCTCCAGCAACCCTCACAGGCCACCTTCGCAGGCTTACAGAACGCTCCCCTACCCAACAACACATAGTGTCGCTGCCGCAGCTTCGGTGCATGGTTTAGCCCCGTTACATCTTCCGCGCAGGCCGACTCGACCAGTGAGCTATTACGCTTTCTTTAAATGATGGCTGCTTCTAAGCCAACATCCTGGCTGTCTGTGCCTTCCCACATCGTTTCCCACTTAACCATGACTTTGGGACCTTAGCTGGCGGTCTGGGTTGTTTCCCTCTTCACGACGGACGTTAGCACCCGCCGTGTGTCTCCCGTGATAACATTCTTCGGTATTCGTAGTTTGCATCGGGTTGGTAAGTCGGGATGACCCCCTAGCCGAAACAGTGCTCTACCCCCGAAGATGAATTCACGAGGCGCTACCTAAATAGCTTTCGGGGAGAACCAGCTATCTCCCGGTTTGATTGGCCTTTCACCCCCAGCCACAAGTCATCCGCTAATTTTTCAACATTAGTCGGTTCGGTCCTCCAGTTAGTGTTACCCAACCTTCAACCTGCCCATGGCTAGATCACCGGGTTTCGGGTCTATACCCTGCAACTTAACGCCCAGTTAAGACTCGGTTTCCCTGCGGCTCCCCTATACGGTTAACCTTGCTACAGAATATAAGTCGCTGACCCATTATACAAAAGGTACGCAGTCACACCCGAAGGTGCTCCCACTGCTTGTACGTACACGGTTTCAGGTTCTTTTTCACTCCCCTCGCCGGGGTTCTTTTCGCCTTTCCCTCACGGTACTGGTTCACTATCGGTCAGTCAGGAGTATTTAGCCTTGGAGGATGGTCCCCCCATATTCAGACAGGATACCACGTGTCCCGCCCTACTCTTCGAGTTCACAACCTGTGCATTTTGGTGTACGGGACTATCACCCTGTACCGTCGGACTTTCCAGACCGTTCCACTAACACACAAGCTGATTCAGACTCTGGGCTGCTCCCCGTTCGCTCGCCGCTACTGGGGGAATCTCGGTTGATTTCTTTTCCTCGGGGTACTTAGATGTTTCAGTTCCCCCGGTTCGCCTCGTTAACCTATGTATTCAGTTAACGATAGTGCAACGAATTGCACTGGGTTTCCCCATTCGGACATCGCCGGCTATAACGGTTCATATCACCTTACCGACGCTTTTCGCAGATTAGCACGTCCTTCATCGCCTCTGACTGCCAGGGCATCCACCGTGTACGCTTAGTCGCTTAACCTCACAACCCGAAGATGTCTTCAGATTGCGAAAATTTGAGAGACTCGAACACACATTAACTGTGTGTCGTTTCAATTTTCAGCTTGATCCAGATTTTTAAAGAGCAAAACTTCGCAGTGCACCTTTTCAGGTTCACTCTGAAGTTTTCTTGTGTTTGCAGTAAAGATGGTGGAGCTATGCGGGATCGAACCGCAGACCTCCTGCGTGCAAAGCAGGCGCTCTCCCAGCTGAGCTATAGCCCCATCGTTTACAACCTCTTCAAATTTGCTTCGCAAATTTGGTAGGCCTGAGTGGACTTGAACCACCGACCTCACCCTTATCAGGGGTGCGCTCTAACCACCTGAGCTACAAGCCTGTAGAGGTTTTTACTGCTGTTTTTCATCAGACAATCTGTGTGAGCACTACAAAGGCAGGTTCTTTAAGGTAAGGAGGTGATCCAACCGCAGGTTCCCCTACGGTTACCTTGTTACGACTTCACCCCAGTCATGAATCACAAAGTGGTAAGCGCCCTCCCGAAGGTTAAGCTACCTACTTCTTTTGCAACCCACTCCCATGGTGTGACGGGCGGTGTGTACAAGGCCCGGGAACGTATTCACCGTAGCATTCTGATCTACGATTACTAGCGATTCCGACTTCATGGAGTCGAGTTGCAGACTCCAATCCGGACTACGACATACTTTATGAGGTCCGCTTGCTCTCGCGAGGTCGCTTCTCTTTGTATATGCCATTGTAGCACGTGTGTAGCCCTGGTCGTAAGGGCCATGATGACTTGACGTCATCCCCACCTTCCTCCAGTTTATCACTGGCAGTCTCCTTTGAGTTCCCGGCCTAACCGCTGGCAACAAAGGATAAGGGTTGCGCTCGTTGCGGGACTTAACCCAACATTTCACAACACGAGCTGACGACAGCCATGCAGCACCTGTCTCACAGTTCCCGAAGGCACCAATCCATCTCTGGAAAGTTCTGTGGATGTCAAGACCAGGTAAGGTTCTTCGCGTTGCATCGAATTAAACCACATGCTCCACCGCTTGTGCGGGCCCCCGTCAATTCATTTGAGTTTTAACCTTGCGGCCGTACTCCCCAGGCGGTCGATTTAACGCGTTAGCTCCGGAAGCCACGCCTCAAGGGCACAACCTCCAAATCGACATCGTTTACAGCGTGGACTACCAGGGTATCTAATCCTGTTTGCTCCCCACGCTTTCGCACCTGAGCGTCAGTCTTTGTCCAGGGGGCCGCCTTCGCCACCGGTATTCCTCCAGATCTCTACGCATTTCACCGCTACACCTGGAATTCTACCCCCCTCTACAAGACTCTAGCCTGCCAGTTTCGAATGCAGTTCCCAGGTTGAGCCCGGGGATTTCACATCCGACTTGACAGACCGCCTGCGTGCGCTTTACGCCCAGTAATTCCGATTAACGCTTGCACCCTCCGTATTACCGCGGCTGCTGGCACGGAGTTAGCCGGTGCTTCTTCTGCGGGTAACGTCAATCGATGAGGTTATTAACCTCACCGCCTTCCTCCCCGCTGAAAGTGCTTTACAACCCGAAGGCCTTCTTCACACACGCGGCATGGCTGCATCAGGCTTGCGCCCATTGTGCAATATTCCCCACTGCTGCCTCCCGTAGGAGTCTGGACCGTGTCTCAGTTCCAGTGTGGCTGGTCATCCTCTCAGACCAGCTAGGGATCGTCGCCTAGGTGAGCCGTTACCCCACCTACCAGCTAATCCCATCTGGGCACATCTGATGGCATGAGGCCCGAAGGTCCCCCACTTTGGTCTTGCGACGTTATGCGGTATTAGCTACCGTTTCCAGTAGTTATCCCCCTCCATCAGGCAGTTTCCCAGACATTACTCACCCGTCCGCCGCTCGTCACCCGAGAGCAAGCTCTCTGTGCTACCGCTCGACTTGCATGTGTTAGGCCTGCCGCCAGCGTTCAATCTGAGCCATGATCAAACTCTTCAATTTAAGTTTGATGCTCGTGAATTAAACTTCGTAATGAATTACGTATGTTCACTCAGAGACTTGGTATTCATTTTTCGTCCGAGGACGTTAAGAATCCATGTCACTTTGAGTGCCCACACAGATTGTCTGATAAATTGTTAAAGAGCAGTTGCAACGCGGCTTTCAGCTCACCGTTGCGAGGTCCCGTATAATACGTTTTCCTCATGCAGAGTCAAGCGCTTATTTTGCTTTTCTCTGTCGGTTTTCAGCGTTGAACTTCATCACCGAAACCTTGCTGACCCGGCGGCTTGCTTGCCGTTGTTCCGTGTCAGTGGAGGCGCATTATAGGGAGTTCTGAGACGTTGACAAGCCCTGTTTTCAAAAAATTATTCAACCGTCTCTTTTTTGTGCAAAACGCCCTTAAAGCGGTAATTTTTCCAGCGTTGGGAAACCATAGCGATGCAGAACGGGTAAAAGTTGTTCTGTTTCTGCCGTCAGCGCCATGCAGAATGCTTTATTCTCGTCACTGGACTTCGCATCCGGCGCTTCATGCTCTAACAGCCAGGCGGTGCGGCGGGCAATCGCCGCGCCAGAATCGATAAGCCGCGTGCCCTCCGGCAGAACGCGCTGCAGCTCCTCCTGTAAAAGAGGAAAGTGGGTGCAGCCCAGCACCACCGTATCCGGCGGCTCCTGCATCCGCAGCCACGGGCGCAGGATACGGCGCAGCTCTTCTAACGGCACAGGCTCGCCATGCAGCTTCGCTTCCGCCAGCTCCACCAGCTCCGCCGACCCCAGCATTTCAATCCGACATTCATTGGCAAAGCGGTCGATCAGCTCACGGGTATAAGGACGCTTTACGGTACCGCGCGTCGCCAGCAGGCCAACAATGCCGTTCGCCGTTAAACGGGCGGCGGGCTTGATCGCCGGCACCACGCCAACGACGGGGAAAGCGAACTTTTCACGCAGGGCAGGCAGGGAGACGGTACTGGCGGTATTGCAGGCGATCACCGCCAGCGCCAGGGGATAACGCTGCTGGACAGCAGTGACGATTTCCACAACGCGCTCAACGATAAACTCCTCGCTCTTCTCGCCATAGGGGAAGGCAACGTTATCGAAAGCATAGATGTAATGCAGATTCGGCAGCAGCTGCCGAATCTCATTATAAACCGACAACCCACCGACGCCGGAATCAAACACCAGCACGGTGGGACGTGGATCAGAAGGTGTAGCTGCCAGACAAGGTGTATTCCCGTCCTGCAGATTGGTAGCCATAAACTGTCTCGTAATCTTTATCGAACAGGTTGGCTATTTTACCACGAACTGTCAGGTGTGAGGTGACGGGATACGATAAACCGACATCCCAAAGGCTCAACCCACCCATATTGACGGTACGCGAGTTGTCGTAGTCATAATCGTAACGCTTGCCGATGTAGTGATACGTCACATCCCACCCCAGATCGTAGACCTGACCGTTCAGCTCGTATTTCACCTGCTGCTTCGCCCGGCGATAGAGGATCTTGTTGGTTTCGTCATCGCGAGGGTCAACATACTGCAGCGTTAGATGATGCTCCACCGGCCCGGTGGTGACATTCCCCGTCCACTCCAGCCCCTTGATCGTCGCAGACTTGACGTTGTAATAGGCGTTGTTGTCGTAATCGATGAGGTTCTGAATCTCATAGCGATACGCGGAGAGGCGCCAGTCGAGCGGCCCCGTTAACCCTTCGAGGCCCGCTTCCCATTGCTTCGACTCCTCGGGTTTCAGGTTCGGGTTAGAGGCGATGCCAAAACGCTCTGCGCCATACTGCTGCCCAAGGGAGGGGGCGAGGAATCCTGTACCGTACGAGAGCGTTGTCCGATAACCGTCGATAAATTCCCAGCCTGCCGCCGTCTGCCAGGTTCCGTGCCAGCCAAACTGCTCGTCATGATCCTCGCGGCCGGAAGCTTCCAGCGTCACGCTATCAATCTGCTGCTGCCCAGTCAGATAAAGACCGGTGGTGTCACGCTTATACACGTCGGTACTGGTCGTTCCGCTGGATTTCAGCTTCTCTTGTTTCCAGTCAACGCCGCCGCTCACTGCCCCATGGCCTACCACAACATTATTTCCCCACTGGATATAGCGCTGTTCCATATCATCCAGGGTGGTGCCCGCGGCATAGCGGCCAGCGTCGCTGCTGTAGTTGTAATCTTTGATGCGCTGATAGTTAGCAATCAACTGAGAGGAGTAAATCCCGGAGTGGTAGTGCAGACCGGTATCCCAGGACTGAGTATAAGACTGATCTTCATCGTTTCCGCCTGCGTAGCCCCAGTTGCCCTGGTCATAGTCAGCGTTGGCGGAATAACCATAGCCGCGGAAGAAACCTGAGAAGTTGTCATCGAACTGATGCTGTACCCCGCCCCACAGCATTTTATTGCGGTAGCCGTCGCGATCGCTGTCGCCACTATAAGAGGAGTTTGGCTGAACGTTAAATCCTTTGGTGGTCTGATAGGCGCCGGCAGCGGTAACCAGCGTATCGCCAAACCGCTTGTTAAAGGCGCCGTCATAGGACTGGTAGCCGTTCGTGCCCGCGCCGGCGTTAATTTGCGAACGCTCAGCGTCGGTCATGGTGATAATGTTCACCACCCCACCGATCGCTCCGGAGCCGTAGACTGCGGAGCGCGGGCCACGGATGTATTCCACCCGCTGGACCAGCGAGATAGGGATCTGACTGATATCTACGCCATTGGAGATCCCCGGACGCGCCATCGGCACACCGTCGATCAGCACCAGCACGTGACGAGCCTCCGTCCCCCGAACATACAGCGAAGCGCTCTGCCCCATGCCGCCGTTGCGGGCAATATCGACCCCAGGAAGACGACGCATGACATCGTTTAAATCTTTGGACTGCCAGCGGTCGATATCATCGCGCGTCACAATGTCGGTCGGCGCCAGCACGGTATTGACCGGCTGTTGAAAACGGTTTGCTGTCACCACTAACGTATCTGAATTGCTATCCTGCGCCCAGCCGGAAAATGCCGTGACGGATAAAGCCGTCATCAGCGAAGCTTTTTTAATCATTGTAAAAGCATCCGAAACAGAAAAAGGATGCCGCTGGTTTTATCAGTTGCTCGCGACGATAAAACCCAGTGCGACGTATTCCGGCAGGTCTTCGGGCTTGGAGGCTGTTTCAAGAAATAATGACTTCCCACGGCTAGCCGCAGTGTCTGCACCGAGTGCGCTCATTTCTCACCTTCCTTACCGCTGCGCGTCAGCCCCAGATTTCCACTGGGTTCCCTTTTAACTCACAGGACCGGTAGGCGAATGCTACAATTAGAATCATATAGATGTCCAGACTGCTAATTATATTTCCCGCCACATTCGAGGCTGGACATCCCCGGCGCTTTCCCTACAATCCCCGCGTACTTATTTTATTCAGGATGCATCATGACCCCCGAACACCTTCCTACCGAACAATACGAAGCGCAGCTGGCAGAAAAAGTCGTCCGTTTGCAAACCATGATGGCGCCTTTTGCCGCGCCGGTTCCGGAAGTGTTTCGTTCGCCGGTCAGCCACTACCGGATGCGCGCCGAGTTCCGTCTGTGGCACGATGGCGACGATCTGTACCATATTATTTTCGATCAGCAGACCCGGTCGCGGATTCGCGTTGACAGCTTTCCGGCCGCCAGCGCGCTTATCAATCAGTTGATGACCGCCATGCTGGAGGGCGTGCGCAACAATCCCGTGCTGCGCCATAAGCTGTTCCAGATTGACTATCTGACCACCCTCAGCAACCAGGCGGTCGTTTCGCTGCTGTATCATAAAAAGCTGGATGATGCCTGGCGTGAGCAAGCGGAGGCGCTGCGTGACGCCCTGCGAGCCCAGGGACTCAATGTGCATCTGATTGGACGGGCGACCAAAACCAAAATCGAGCTCGATCAGGACTATATAGATGAACGTCTGCCAGTTGGCGGGCGAGAGATGATCTACCGTCAGGTGGAAAACAGCTTTACCCAGCCGAACGCGGCCATGAACATTCAGATGGTGGAGTGGGCGCTGGATGTCACCAAAGGGGCGACCGGCGACCTGCTGGAATTGTACTGCGGCAACGGTAACTTCTCGCTGGCGCTGGCGCGTAATTTTGATCGCGTGCTGGCCACCGAAATCGCCAAACCGTCAGTGGCTGCGGCGCAGTACAACATCGCCGCTAACCATATCGACAACGTGCAGATTATCCGCATGGCGGCGGAAGAGTTTACTCAGGCGATGAATGGCGTGCGGGAGTTCAACCGGCTGCAGGGTATCGATCTGCAGAGCTATCAGTGCGAGACCATTTTCGTCGATCCGCCGCGCAGCGGACTGGACAGCGAAACGGAAAAAATGGTGCAGGCCTATCCGCGCATTCTGTACATTTCATGCAACCCGGAAACGCTGTGCCGCAATCTGGAGACGTTAAGCCAGACGCACAACGTCACCCGGCTGGCGCTGTTCGACCAGTTCCCGTACACCCATCATATGGAATGCGGCGTTCTGCTGACCCGGAAATAGGCCCAAAAAAACCGGCAATGTCATATTGCCGGTTTTTTTACACCACTGGCGGCTTACTCGGCTGCCGTATTTTTGCGGTTACGCATCTTGTAGCCGATCCAGAAGACCATCGCGACGGACAGAACGGCCGGGAAGAAGTTAGAGCCGATATCCGGGTACTCCGCACGCACGACGGTGCTGTACAACAGTACCCCGAGAATAAAAAAGGCGGCGGCCAGGCCCGGAAGCCCAACGGGCATACTGCGATTCTGATAGCGCTGATGCAGACAGTAGACCGTCAGCAGCAGGGATAAAATCGGGAAGACGGAAAACGGAACTATCGAACTGAACAGCGCCGCAAAGGCGCCATTAATGGATAACCCGGCAATCAGCGCCAGCAGCAGCGTACCTTTATCTTGAACTGAGTGTTTCATTGCTCGTCCTTCACGTTATTCGGAATGATGTGACATTTTTTCTTGTTCACGGCGATACCAGTAATACGCGCCTTTCGAGATCATTCTGAGCTGCAGCACCAACCGTTCTTCCAGCTGCCGGCGCTGTTCAGGGCCGACATCCAGCGCTTCCGCGCCAGCGCTAAAGACGATGGTGACCATAGCTTCAGCCTGCGCTTCGGTGAAGGCGCGCGGCATATGGTTTTCGAGTTCTAAATAGTCGGCGAGTTCCGCGATAAAGTGCTGGATCTCGCGCGCGACGGCGGCGCGAAACGCCGCAGAGGTTCCCGAGCGCTCTCGCAACAGCAAGCGGAAGGCGTTCGGGTTGTTACCGATAAACTCCATAAAGGTGGAGACCGAGGTACGGATCACGCTGCCGCCTTTAGCAATTCTCTGGCGCGCCTGGCGCATCAGCTGGCGCAGCATCAGTCCGCTCTCATCGACCATCGTCAGGCCTAACTCATCGACATCGCGAAAATGACGATAAAAGGACGTCGGCGCGATCCCAGCTTCCCGCGCCACTTCGCGCAAGCTCAGGCTGGCGAAACTCCGCTCAGCGCTAAGTTGGCTGAATGCTGCTTCCACCAGCGAACGGCGGGTTTTTTCTTTTTGTTGTGCTCTTACGCCCATCACGATGTATGAATCCTTCCAATAGCCCTGCTGGCACTATACCAGAGATTAAAACTAATCGGTTTGCACTGGATTGTGAATGATTGTTTACGAGCCGTTTCTGCTTTTATGCCGCAAAAAAGCACAACGATAATTGGGTTAAAGCGCAGCGAATGTTATCATCGTGTTTATTTTATGTATAAAACAGGTGAGTAATGCCATGTCACACTCTTGGGATTATGATGCAATAGTGATTGGTTCCGGCCCTGGCGGCGAAGGCGCCGCCATGGGACTGGTGAAACAGGGAGTACGCGTTGCCGTCATTGAGCGCTACCATAATGTCGGCGGCGGTTGCACCCACTGGGGCACCATCCCGTCGAAAGCCCTCCGCCATGCCGTCAGCCGTATCATCGAGTTTAACCAAAACCCCCTCTACAGCGACCACTCCCGCCTTCTTCGCTCTTCTTTCGCCGACATCCTCAACCATGCCGACAGCGTCATCAACCAGCAGACTCATATGCGCCAGGGATTCTATGAGCGCAACCACTGTGAAATTCTGCAGGGCAATGCGCACTTCGTTGATGAACATACTCTGGCGCTGGAATGCCATGACGGCACGGTCGAGACGGTGACTGCGGAGAAATTCGTTATCGCCTGCGGGTCACGTCCCTACCATCCGGCCGATGTCGATTTCCACCACCCGCGCATCTATGACAGCGATTCGATTCTCAGCCTGCAGCATGAGCCGCGCCACGTGATCATTTACGGCGCCGGGGTGATCGGTTGCGAATACGCCTCGATCTTCCGCGGCATGGAGGTGAAGGTCGATCTGATCAACACCCGCGATCGTCTGCTGGCCTTCCTCGATCAGGAGATGTCAGACTCGCTCTCTTATCACTTCTGGAACAGCGGCGTGGTCATTCGCCACAATGAGGAGTATGAGAAAATTGAGGGGGTGGATGACGGCGTGATCATGCACCTGAAGTCCGGTAAAAAACTGAAGGCCGATTGCCTGCTGTACGCCAACGGCCGCACCGGCAATACCGACACCCTGGCGCTGGAAAACATCGGTCTGCAGACTGACAGCCGCGGCCAGCTGAAGGTCAACAGCATGTACCAGACCGCCCTCCCGCACATTTATGCGGTTGGCGATGTCATCGGCTATCCAAGCCTGGCTTCTGCCGCTTACGATCAAGGGCGCATTGCCGCCCAGGCGCTGGTGAAAGGCGAAGCTTCAGCGCATCTGATTGAAGATATCCCCACCGGGATCTACACCATTCCGGAAATCAGCTCCGTCGGGAAAACCGAGCAACAGCTGACGGCAATGAAAGTGCCGTATGAGGTGGGTCGCGCCCAGTTTAAACACCTGGCACGGGCGCAAATCGTTGGCATGAGCGTGGGAACCCTGAAGATCCTGTTCCATCGGGAGACCAAGGAGATCCTCGGCATTCACTGCTTTGGCGAACGCGCAGCCGAAATCATTCATATCGGCCAGGCGATCATGGAGCAGAAAGGTGGTGGTAACACCATTGAGTACTTCGTCAACACCACCTTTAACTACCCGACCATGGCGGAAGCGTATCGGGTTGCCGCGCTGAACGGCTTAAACCGCCTGTTTTAACGCCTTGTCGAAATGGCCATCCATCGTACCGCGGATGGCCTCCGCCAGATGTTCATAGCGGCTGCGCAGCGGGGAGCCGGGACGGTAAACCAGGCCGATGGTTCGTCTTGGCTCTGGCTTAATGCACGGCAGATAGACCACGCCATCGCGTTTTCTTTCCTGCGGTACCGCCAGCGCAGGCAGCAAGGTAATGCCGCTGCCTGCCGCCACCATATTGCGTAGCGTTTCCAGACTGGTCGCCCGGAAGTGGGTATCTTCATCCGCTCCCGCTTCAAAGCAAAAGCCCATCGCCTGATCGCGCAGACAGTGGCCATCCTCAAGCATCAGCAGCTTTTCACCAGCCAGATCCGACATCGGCACCCGGTCGCGGTTCGCCCACGGGTGATCCTCATAGATAGCCAGCATCATCGGCTCATCAAACAGCGGCACCTCGATAAAGGCCTCGCTCTCTTTGACCAGCGCCAGAATGGCGCAGTCGAGCTTACCGCTGTCGAGCTGGGCCAGCAGCTGATGGGTCTGCGCTTCGTGCAGGTACATTTCCAGCTTCGGAAAGGTTTGGTGCAGCATCGGAATGATTTGCGGCAGCAGATACGGGCCAATTGTCGGGATCAAGCCGATGTGCAGCGGCCCGGACATGGTTTCCCCTTGTTGGCTTGCCATCTCCTTGAGCACTTTTACTTCGCGTAACACGGTACGCGCCTGATCCACCAGCAACAGCCCCGCCTGGGTAAACAGAACCTTACGGCTGGTGCGCTCCAGCAGCATGACGCCAAGTTCATCCTCGAGCTTGCGGATCTGTCCGCTGAGCGTCGGTTGGCTCACGTGGCATGAGTCAGCCGCCCGCCGGAAGTGGCGGTGTTCGGCGAGCGCTACCAGGTATTCAAGATCGCGAATATTCATTATTCATCCTCCATCGCCACGATAGTCCATGGCGATAGATAGCATAGCAACGAACGATTATCCCTATCAAGCTTTCTGTTCAATAATACGCCCATAGAGACGGTATACCTGTGAAAATCATTGGCCCGTCACACTGTTTCTCTACCCGAACAACTAAAGCCAACGTGAACTTTTGCGGACCTTGTGTCCGCTTTTTTTTTGCATAAAAAACCCGGCGTCATCAGGCTCGGCCGGGTTCAGAGAGGCGGATGCCAGAGAATTAGCTCAGGCGCGCTTTTGCGTCGCTGATAGCCTGCGCCACCTGCTGCGGCGAAACGCCGCCTTTCGCTGCGCGTTTATCGAGGCAGGACTGCAGAGACAGAATCGGATAAACATCGTCTGCGATGACCGGACTGAATTTCTGCAGATCGACCAGGGGCAGCGCTTCCAGCGGTTTCCCTTGCGCAATGGCTTCGACTACCGCCTCACCAACAATATGGTGCGCTTCACGGAACGGAACGCCTTTTGCCACCAGATAATCTGCCAGTTCTGTGGCGTTGGCATAGCCCTGCTGCGCCGCTTCCGCACAGCGCGGGCGTTTCACCTGGATGCCATCCAGCACCAGGGTCGCCATATGCAGGCAGTCGAGCCAGGTATCCAGGGCGTCGAAAAGCCCCTCTTTATCTTCCTGCATGTCTTTGTTGTAGGCCAGCGGCAGGCCTTTCAGCGTCATCATCATGCCGGTCAACGCGCCCTGCACGCGGCCGCATTTACCACGAATTAATTCCAGCGCGTCCGGGTTTTTCTTCTGCGGCATCAACGAGGAGCCGGAGGTTACGCGATCAGAAAGTTCGACGAAGTTCGCCTCGCCGGAGTTAAAGAAAATCAGATCTTCAGCAAAGCGCGACAGATGCACCATGCCGATAGACGCATCGGAAAGCAGCTCCAGAACATGGTCGCGATCGGAAACGCTGTCGAGGCTGTTGCGTGTGGCAGAGGCAAAGCCCAGCCAGCCGGCCAGCTGCTCGCGGTCGATTTCATACGCCGTCCCCGCCAGCGCGCCGCAGCCCAGCGGGCTAACGTCGAGGCGCTTCAGCGCGTCCTGCAGGCGGCTTTCGTCACGCGCCAGCATTTCAACGTAGGCCAGACACCAGTGTGCGAACGTCACCGGCTGGGCACGCTGCAGGTGAGTGTACCCCGGCATCACCGCGTCCTGGTTATGCTGGGCAGTCTCCACCAGCGCGCTCTGCAGCTGGCGGTTCGCCGACAGCAGTTCGACAACGGTATCTTTGCACCATAGTTTAAGATCGGTGGCGACCTGGTCGTTACGGCTGCGCCCGGTGTGCAGTTTCTTGCCCAACTGGCCCACTTTATCGATCAGCTTGCCTTCCACCCAGCTGTGAATATCTTCGGCATCGCTGGCGAGGATTTGCTGCGGATTGGCGCGCACCTCTTCCAGCAGCACGTTCAGCGCTTCTTCCAGCTGCTGCTGTTCAGCGGCACTCAGAACGCCGACCGTTACCAGCGCTTTCGACCAGGCGACAGAGCCAACGATATCCTGCTCCGCCAGACGATAGTCGAAGCGCAACGAGTCGTTGAACTGTTTGAACCGTTGATCTGCTGCCTGTGTAAAACGCCCGCCCCAAAGTGCCATAACATGCTTCCTTTATTCGTTAGTTCTGCCGGCGACATTGTGCCGCCCGGCCTACAGTCTGTAAGCCCGGCAGACGACGCGCCGCCGGGCATGAAATCTTAAGCCAGAATACGTGTGCCGATCGGCGTGCCGTTAAATAACGCTGGCAGCTGCTCGGCGTGACGCCAGGAGGCGATATCCACCGGACGGCCCAGGGCACGTGCGGCGTCAAGGGCCGCATTCACTTTAACAATCATGCCGTCAGTGATAATGCCCTGCTCGATCAGCTGCTCCGCTTTCTCGGCGGTCATCTCGGCAATACGCTGTCCTTTACCGTCGAGGATACCGCTGACATCAGACAGCAGGATCAGATCCGCCCCCAGGGTGGCCGCCAGCGCCGTCGCCGCCTGGTCAGCATTGACGTTCATCAGCTGGCCTTCATCGGTCACCCCGATAGAGCTCACCACCGGCAGGTAACCGCCCGCCAGCAGGGTGTTGATCAGCGCCGGGGAGCCCGGCTGCGCCAGCCCGACATGGCCCAGCTCGGCATCCAGCTGCGTGACCTTCACGCTATCGCCATCGCCGAGGAACAGGCCTACCGAGGAAATACCATGTTTTTTCGCCCATGCCAGCAGCGTTTTGTTGGCGGTTCCCGCCAGCGCGCCGGTAATGATGTCAATCTGATCGGCAGGCGTAACCCGCAGGCCATTTTTCTTTTTCACCGGCAGATTAAGCTGCTTCATCAGCTCATCCACCACGCAGCCGCCGCCGTGGACGATAATCAGCGGGCGCTGGTGCGCTTCACGGTAGTTAACCAGCGCGGTAAACAGGCGCTCCAGCGCCTCTTCGCTATCGAGTAATACGCCGCCGAGTTTGATAATTAATGGGTTCATCATCACACCTTAAATAAGAGACTGCGTCTCAGCGAAGCCGAAACGAATATTCGCGCACTGCACTGCCTGCGCTGCGGCGCCTTTCAGCAGGTTATCTTCAGCCGCGACGACGATGAGATGGTCGTCCTGCACGGCAAAACCGATATCACAGAATGGCAGACCCTCGACGCTTTTCAATGCGGGTACGCCTTTATCATATAAACGTACCAGCGGTTTATCGGCGTAAGCCTGCTGGTAAACCGCTGCGATCTGCGCGTGGC
Organism: Klebsiella sp. PK18; assembly: GCF_057784655.1. Lineage (NCBI taxonomy): Bacteria > Pseudomonadati > Pseudomonadota > Gammaproteobacteria > Enterobacterales > Enterobacteriaceae > Klebsiella > Klebsiella sp. PK18. The sequence goes on from NZ_CM173493.1 coordinate 5,473,921, forward strand.
CGACGCCCGGCTTCAGGCGGCAGGTAATGGTTTCAAGGATGCCGCGCTTAAAATTACCCAGGTGCGGGGTAAAAATCACCTTTGCCCCGAGGTGGCTGGCAATCTCCGGCTGATGGCGATGGTTAAATATGCCGTATGGCTGCAGGCTCACTTCACAGAAGCTATTGCCGATCGCGGCCTTACGACCCGCGCCGCTCACCCCGCTGGTGGCGTTGATCACCGGCCACTGGTTCAGATCCAGCAGATTGGCCTCAATCAGCGGCTTCAGCGACAGCTGCGCCGCCGTCGGATAGCAGCCAGGCACCGCGATTAACTGCGCTTCTTTAAGCGCATCCGCGCTCCACTCCGCCAGACCATACACCGCCTGTTTGAGCAGGTCGGGATGTTGATGAGTGAAACCGTAATATTTTTCGTAGAACGCCCCATCGTTAACGCGGAAGGCACCGGAAAGATCGAACACCACGCAGCCGGCGGCAAGGAACTGCGGCGCCAGGTCGTGACTCACTTCGTGCGCGGTGGCGAGAAACACCACGTCCACGCCAGCGCTGAATTCGCTGATATCGGACATCGGCTGCAGCGGCATATCGACAATGCCTTTGAGCTGCGGATGCAGGTCGGAAATTAATTTTCCCGCATCATTGCTTTGCGCGGAGACCGTCAAAGCGGTTATGTTCATATGCGGATGACGATTGATATAGGTCACCAGCTCTGCGCCGGCATAACCACTGGCACCCACAATCAGCGTATTTAACATTGGAAGCGCATCTCCTTACATTCGATGGGTTTTCTTACGCTCAACGATATTGTATTTTTATTCACAATAAATGCATGAATATTGATACTATCACGACCCAAGGTGTGTCAACAATGAAAAACAATTTACCGCCCTTTATCGAGATTTACCGCGCGTTGATCGCCACACCGTCCATCAGCGCGACCGAAGAGGCTCTCGATCAAAGCAATGAGTCTTTAATCAATTTGCTGGCAGGCTGGTTCCGCGATCTCGGCTTCAATGTTGAGATACAGCCGGTGCCGGATACGCGCCATAAATTCAACCTGCTGGCCAGCACCGGACACGGCGCCGGCGGCCTGCTGCTCGCCGGGCATACCGATACCGTGCCATTCGATGATGGCCGCTGGACGCGGGATCCGTTCACCCTCACCGAACACGATAACAAGCTCTACGGCCTCGGCACGGCTGACATGAAAGGCTTCTTCGCCTTTATTCTCGACGCCCTGCGCGATGTCGACGTCACCACGCTGAAAAAACCGCTGTATATTCTGGCCACCGCCGACGAAGAGACCAGCATGGCCGGCGCGCGCTATTTTGCCGAAACCACCCAGCTGCGCCCGGACTGCGCCATCATCGGCGAGCCCACCTCCCTGCAGCCGATCCGCGCCCACAAAGGACATATGTCCAACGCGATCCGTATTCAGGGCCAGTCCGGCCACTCCAGCGATCCGGCACGCGGAGTTAACGCGATTGAGCTTATGCACGACGCCATCGGCCGCATTATGCAGCTGCGCGATCTGCTAAAAGAGCGCTACCACTTCGAGGCGTTCACGGTCCCTTACCCAACCCTCAACCTGGGCGCTATCCATGGCGGCGATGCCTCAAACCGCATCTGCGCCTGCTGTGAACTGCATATGGATATCCGCCCGCTGCCGGGGATGACCCTCAACGATCTTAATGGTCTGTTGGGCGAGGCGCTGGCGCCCGTCAGTGAGCGCTGGCCGGGCCGCCTGACGGTCTCAGAGCTGCACCCGCCGATCCCCGGCTACGAATGCCCGCCGGACCATAAGCTGGTCCAGGTGGTTGAGAAACTGCTCGGCGCGCAGACCGACGTGGTGAACTACTGCACCGAAGCGCCGTTTATCCAGACGCTATGTCCGACGCTGGTTCTCGGCCCGGGTTCCATCAATCAGGCCCATCAGCCTGACGAGTATCTGGAGACGCGCTTTATCAAGCCGACCCGGGAGCTGATTAGCCAGGTGGTCCACCACTTCTGCTGGCACTAAAATCGCCCTCTTTTTCCGCCCCGTTCTCCCGGGGCGGAACGGTGACGATCGTCACATTTCCATAAGCGATGCTTATCCAGCGACCCCTGAATTAAATTTCGCAAATTACGGCGATTTACTCGTTTGCTGAAGCGATTTCGCAGTAATTGACGTGGGGGTATTTACGTGGCTTTATAAAAGACGGGTTGCTTATCCGTTGCTCACGTTCCAGCGCAGCGGATATAACAAAATAAAATGAGATGGGGTGTCTGGGGTAACATGAACGAACAATATTCCGCATTGCGTAGTAATGTCAGTATGCTCGGCAAGGTGCTGGGCGATACCATCAAGGATGCATTGGGAGAAAATATTCTTGATCGTGTCGAAACTATCCGTAAGTTGTCCAAATCTTCACGCGCCGGCAACGAAGCTAACCGCCAGGAACTGCTGACCACGCTGCAGAATTTGTCTAACGACGAACTGCTGCCGGTTGCCCGTGCCTTCAGCCAGTTTCTGAATCTGGCGAACACCGCTGAGCAGTATCACAGCATTTCGCCGAATGGCGAAGCGGCCAGCAATCCGGAAGTCATTGCGCGTACCCTGAGAAAGCTCAAAGACCAACCCAATCTCAACGAAGACACCATCAAAAAAGCGGTGGAATCTCTGTCTCTGGAGCTGGTATTAACCGCCCACCCGACCGAGATCACCCGCCGGACGCTGATCCATAAAATGGTGGAAGTGAACAGCTGCCTCAAGCAACTGGACAATAAAGACATCGCCGACTACGAACACCATCAGCTGATGCGCCGTCTGCGCCAGCTGATCGCCCAGTCCTGGCATACTGACGAGATCCGTAAATACCGCCCGTCTCCGGTCGACGAAGCCAAATGGGGCTTCGCGGTGGTGGAAAATAGCCTGTGGGAAGGGGTGCCTAACTATCTGCGCGAGCTGAACGAACAGCTGGAAGCCAACCTTGGCTATCAGCTGCCGGTGGACTTCGTCCCGGTGCGTTTCACCTCGTGGATGGGCGGCGACCGCGACGGCAACCCGAACGTGACCGCTGACATCACCCGCCACGTGCTGCTGCTCAGCCGCTGGAAAGCCACCGATCTGTTCCTCAAAGACGTGCAGGTGCTGATCTCCGAGCTGTCGATGGTGGAGTGTACCGACGAACTTCGCGCGCTGGCTGGCGCCGAGGGTGCTCAGGAACCGTACCGTTATCTGATGAAGAAACTGCGCACTCAGCTGATGGAGACCCAGGCCTGGCTGGAAGCGCGCCTGAAAGGTCAGAAGCTGCCGAAACCGGCAGGACTGATCACTCAGAACGAGCAGCTGTGGGAGCCGCTGTACGCCTGCTATAAATCGCTGCAGGCCTGCGGCATGGGCATTATCGCCAACGGCGAACTGCTCGACACCCTGCGCCGCGTGAAGTCTTTCGGCGTACCGCTGGTGCGTATTGATATCCGTCAGGAAAGCACTCGCCATACCGAAGCGCTGGGCGAAATGACCCGTTACCTCGGGATCGGCGATTACGAAAGCTGGTCAGAAGCCGACAAACAGGCTTTCCTGATCCGCGAACTGAACTCCAAACGTCCGTTGCTGCCGCGTCAGTGGGAGCCAAGCGAAGAGACCCGCGAAGTCCTCGATACCTGCAAAGTGATCGCCGAGGCGCCGCGCGGATCGATCGCCGCCTACGTGATCTCGATGGCCAAAACGCCGTCCGACGTGCTGGCGGTTCATCTGCTGCTGAAAGAGGCCGGGATTGGTTTTGCTCTGCCGGTGGCCCCGCTGTTCGAAACGCTGGACGACCTGAACAACGCCAACGATGTCATGACTCAGCTGCTGAATATCGACTGGTACCGCGGCTTTATCCAGGGCAAGCAGATGGTCATGATTGGCTATTCTGACTCCGCCAAAGATGCTGGCGTGATGGCCGCCTCCTGGGCGCAGTACCAGGCGCAGGACGCGCTGATCAAAACCTGTGAGAAAGCCGGTATCGAACTGACGCTGTTCCACGGACGCGGCGGTTCCATCGGCCGCGGCGGCGCGCCAGCCCACGCGGCGCTGCTCTCGCAGCCGCCGGGAAGCCTGAAAGGCGGCCTGCGCGTCACAGAGCAGGGCGAGATGATCCGCTTTAAGTACGGCCTGCCGGAAGTGACCATCAGCAGTCTGTCGCTATATACCAGCGCCATTCTGGAAGCCAACCTGCTGCCGCCGCCGGAACCGAAAGCCGAATGGCGCGACATCATGGCTGAGCTGTCCGACGTCTCCTGCAAGATGTATCGCGGCTACGTACGTGAAAACAAAGATTTCGTGCCTTACTTCCGCTCTGCGACTCCGGAGCAGGAGCTGGGCAAACTGCCACTGGGTTCGCGTCCGGCAAAACGTCGCCCGACCGGCGGCGTCGAGTCGCTGCGCGCCATTCCGTGGATCTTCGCCTGGACCCAGAACCGCCTGATGCTACCGGCCTGGCTGGGCGCTGGCGCCGCGCTGCAGAAGGTGGTCGAAGGTGGAAAACAGAGTGAACTGGAAGCGATGTGTCGCGACTGGCCGTTCTTCTCCACCCGCCTTGGCATGCTGGAGATGGTTTACTCGAAGGCCGACCTGTGGCTGGCGGAGTACTACGATCAGCGCCTGGTGAAGCCGGAGCTGTGGGCGCTGGGTACCGAGCTGCGTAAGCTGCTGGCTGCCGACATCAACGTCGTGTTGGCCATCGCCAATGACTCCCATCTGATGGCCGACCTGCCGTGGATCGCCGAGTCTATCCAGCTGCGTAATATCTATACCGACCCGCTGAACGTCCTGCAGGCGGAACTGCTGCACCGTTCACGCCAGGCCGAAGAAGCAGGCAAGGACCCGGATCCGCGCGTTGAACAAGCGCTGATGGTCACCATCGCCGGCGTTGCCGCCGGTATGCGTAACACCGGCTAATCGAAGCCTCTCTCCCCCGGCCGCCCGGTCGGGGGATTTTCACCTGTTCTAGTGGTGCAGCATCTCATCAACGATCTGCTCTTTATGCAGCGCATATGGATAATAGGTCGGCCAGTTATCCATCTCTTTCAGCAACACCTCCTGTGATTCATTGCCCATGAAAATATGGAAATGCTGCGATTTACGCGGGCCAATAATATGGTCGCTGAACTGCACAAATTTCGGCGCGTTGGCATCGCCCTGCTGGCACTCAAACAGGTAACGTACGCCTTTCTTGCCGGAGGCGTAATGCAGAATTTTGTAGCCTGAATAGCGGTATTTGCAGCTGTTGACGGTCTCGCCAACGTGGAACTCAATCACATCATTTTCAATGCCAATCTGCTCCACATCGGTGGCGTAGCCCTTCTTATAATAAGCGCGATACTCCTCGACGCTCTTGCCGCCGGGCTTTTTCGCCTTCTGCTCCAGCACCGGATCGAGGTCGCCGTTGAGCAGATACGGGTTTACCGACTGCCAGACGCCCTCCCAGTCGCTCAGCGCGCGGTCCTGCACATTTTTATCGGCAAAAATGCCTTCGCTGGCCTGACGTTCGATGTCGGTTAACGCCGGGCCATGGTTATGATTGCCGTGGGCAAACGCCTGGGCGCTGGCTAACGCCATGCCGAATCCAAAGGCCAGCAGGGGGATCTTTCTGGTCATTACTCTCTCCTGAGTTTGCTATCAATGGCGACAAATTGTTACGATATAACATATCTTATCTGGGAAGCAAGCGTGACTGGCAAGCGCTTTTACCGCTGGAAAAATGTCCGGTATGATGAAAGAGGTGATGCGCTGAACGGAAGAATGATGGACAACGATATCAATCAACTTATTGATTCATTCCTAAAAAAGCAGAATGGTATCGGCCGGGTCTATTTTGCCGGCGAGATGCGCTCGCCTGCTGAGCCGGTAGTGCAGGTTGATTTTCCCCGTCTGAACATCATCATCGATGGGCAGTTGCCCGACCGGGCACTCGGCAAAAACGCCAGCCCTCTTGAGGCGAACGACGTGCTTTATATCCCTGGCGATAGCTGGAACTGCCCGCAGTGGCAGGCGCCCTGCCTGCTGTTAAGTCTCCTGTTCGATAAGCAGCGACTGGAGTGCTCGCTGCAGCACTGGAATGGCAAGGCGATAACCGTTGTCGAAAAGCGGCAGGCGCTGCGCCGCGGGCCGCGCGTCGGTTCATTTCTGCTGCAGGCGCTCAATGAGCTCCGGATGCAGCCGCAGGAGCAGCGAACCGCCCGCAGCATTGTCGTCAGCCTGCTCAGCCACTGCCATGACCTTCTCGGCAGCCAGGCGCAAACCTCCTCGCGCAGCCAGGCGCTGTTTGAGGCGATCCGCCAGTACATGGACGCCCATTATGCAGAGCCGCTGAGCCGGGAATCGGTGGCCCAGGCGTTCTATCTCTCCCCCAACTATCTTTCTCACCTGTTCCAGAAATGCGGGCCAATGGGCTTCAATGAATATCTGAACCATATTCGTCTTGAACAGGCCCGTATGCTGCTGAAGGGCCACGATATGAAAGTGAAAGATATCGCCCACGCCTGCGGCTTCGCCGACAGCAATTATTTCTGCCGCCTGTTTCGCAAAACCACCGAGCGCTCGCCGTCTGAATACCGCCGTCAGTATCATAGCCAGTTAACGGAAATATCTTCTCCGGCCAAAAACTAGATTTTTGTGTGTTAAACCTGACTTTTGTGCGCGCTTTTATTGCTGCCCAACCCCACCATCGCCGATAAATGTGATCTAAATCATCCTTAATCGTGATGCGTACATTTATCCAGTTTTTGGCAAATTTGTCATCTGGCGGTCCTTCGAACGAAAGCCGTATGCTTACCTCAACGACAATATCGAATTAAGCCTTGAGGAAAACACGATGGAACTCTATCTGGATACCGCCAACGTCGCCGAAGTGGAACGCCTGGCCCGCATCTACCCGTTGGCCGGGGTAACCACCAACCCGAGCATTATCGCCGCCGGTAAAACTCCGGTATGGGACGTGCTCCCACGCCTGCAGAAAGCCATCGGTCCGGAGGGCGCCCTCTTCGCGCAGACCATGAGCCGCGATGCGCTGGGCATGGTGGAAGAAGCTAAACGCCTGAGCAACGCCGTGCCGGGCATCGTGGTCAAAATCCCGGTGACCGCCGAAGGCCTCGCCGCTATCAAAATGCTGAAGAAGGAAGGCATCCCGACTCTTGGCACCGCCGTCTACAGCGCTTCGCAAGGCCTGCTGGCCGCACTGGCCGGCGCAAAGTACGTCGCGCCTTACGTTAACCGCGTTGACGCCCAGGGCGGGGACGGTATCCGCATGGTGCAGGAGCTGCAATCTCTGCTGGAAATGCATGCGCCCGAGAGCAAAGTGCTGGCGGCGAGCTTCAAAACGCCCCGTCAGGCGCTGGATTGCCTGCTGGCCGGTTGCGAAGCCATCACCCTTCCATTAGATGTAGCGCAACAAATGCTCGGCACCCCTGCGGTAGAGTCAGCCATAGAGAAGTTTGAACAGGACTGGAATAACGCCTTTGGCACGCTGAACCTGTAACCGGACCTGCGAGTCGCCTGCGGGCGGCAGCACGGTCATCGAGGAGGAATCGAAATGGATCGCATTATTCAATCACCAGGCAAATACATTCAGGGCGCAGGCGCCATCAAGCGCCTCGGCGACTATCTGAAGCCTCTGGCCGAACGCTGGCTGGTAGTCGGCGATAAGTTCGTACTGGGGTTTGCGGAAGAGATGCTGCGTAAAAGCCTGGCCGACGCTGGCCTGGCGGCCGAAATTGCGCCGTTTGGCGGTGAGTGTTCGCATAATGAAATCAATCGCCTGCGCGATATCGCCGGCAGCGCGAAGTGCACCGCCGTGCTGGGGATCGGCGGTGGTAAAACGCTGGATACCGCGAAAGCGCTGGCCCATTTTATGAAGGTGCCGGTGGCGATCGCCCCCACCATCGCCTCTACCGATGCGCCGTGCAGCGCGCTCTCGGTGATTTACACCGACGAAGGGGAGTTCGACAGCTACCTGATGCTGCCGCACAACCCCAACATGGTAATTGTCGATACGCAGATTGTTGCCGGCGCACCGGCCCGCCTGCTGGCCGCCGGGATTGGCGATGCGCTGGCCACCTGGTTCGAAGCCCGCGCCTGCTCCCGCAGCGGCGCCACCACCATGGCGGGCGGGAAATGCACTCAGGCGGCGCTGGCGCTGGCCGAGCTGTGCTACAACACCTTACTTGAAGAGGGTGAAAAAGCGATGCTGGCCGCCGAACAGCACGTGGTCACCCCGGCGCTGGAGCGAGTGGTGGAAGCCAACACCTACCTGAGCGGCGTCGGCTTTGAAAGCGGCGGTCTGGCGGCGGCGCACGCGATTCATAACGGCATGACGGCCATCCCTGACGCCCACCACTATTATCACGGGGAAAAAGTGGCGTTCGGTACCCTGACGCAGCTGGTGCTGGAAAATGCGCCGGTGGACGAAATAGAGACCGTCGCCGCGCTGTGCCACAGCGTTGGGCTGCCGATCACCCTGGCGCAGCTGGATATCAAAGGTGATATCCCGACCAAAATGCGCCTGGTGGCGGAAGCCGCCTGCGCTGAAGGCGAAACCATTCACAATATGCCGGGCGGCGTCGATTCAGACCAGGTCTACGCCGCGCTGTTGGTGGCCGACCAATACGGCCAGCGCTTCCTGCAGGAATGGGAATAAACCAGAGCAAAACACCCGGTATCAGCCGGGTGTTTTTTTATGTTTATCTGCCGGACGCGTCGCCCACCGGCTGCGCGAAACGGCAAGCACTCAGGCCGGACGCACGCCCAGCGTATGGCAGATGGCGTAGCTCATCTCGGCGCGGTTCAGGGTGTAGAAGTGGAAGTCTTTTACCCCTTCCCGGCTTAAAATCTTCACCATGTCCATGGCGATATTCGCCCCCACCAGCTGACGGGTTTCGGCGTCGTTATCCAGCCCTTCGAACATTTTCGACATCCACACCGGGATACGGACGTTGGTCATATCCGCAAACTTTTTCGCCTGTTTAAAGTTGGAGACCGGCAGGATACCCGGAATGATTTCCACGTCGATGCCCGCCGAAACGCAGCGATCGCGAAAACGCAGGTAGCTTTCCACATCGAAGAAGAACTGGGTGATCGCGCGGTTGGCGCCCGCCTCGACTTTACGCTTCAGGTTCAGCAAATCCGCCTGTGCGCTTTTCGCTTCCGGATGCACTTCCGGATACGCGGCGACAGAGATATCGAAATCGCCCACCTCTTTCAGCAGCGTCACCAGATCGGCGGCATACATATCCGGTTTACCGCTGCCCGGCGGCAGGTCGCCGCGCAGGGCGACGATATGGCGAATACCGTTGTTCCAGTAATCCTGAGCGATAGTACGCAGCTCATCACGAGAGGCATCGATACAGGTCAGGTGCGGCGCGGCTTCCAGACCGGTTCGCTCTTTAATGCCTTTGATGATGCTGTGCGTGCGATCGCGCTCGCCAGAGTTCGCGCCATAGGTTACCGAAACAAACTTCGGTTTCAGACTGCTCAGGCGATCGATGGATTTCCACAGGGTTTGCTCCATTTCACTGGTGCGCGGCGGAAAGAATTCAAAAGACACATTAATCTGGCCCTGGACTTCCGCCAGGCTCTGATTCAGGGCTTCCCGCTGATTGGCGTGAAAAAAGCTCATACCTTACCTCATCAATCGCATGTAATGGCTGTTATATTGCGAACTTCTATACGTTTAGACGTCCAGATGTAAAAATGACGGAAAAGCGCGCGGGCGTCAATAGAAAAATCTGCGTAAAGAGTGAGGAATAGGCCTCTAAAATGAAAAAAATTCATCTTCCGCCGCTTTGCCAGCCGAAAGAGCTCGCTCTGCAGTCAATATGGGGTAGCACGATGTTCAGCCTGAGACTAGCGAGTCGTCAGGTGATCATCCAGCAGTGAGAGCCATTGCTGCACGGATTCTGCCTGGTGAGGCGCATAGATCACCCCAAGGCTTAACGGCATGTTGTCGCCTTCAGCGACAGGACAGAACACCACCCCCTGACGCTGGATCGCGGAAAAGGACGCCGGCAGGAGGATCATGCCTTCGCCACGCGCAATACGCGCCAGCAGCACATCATGTTCGGCAGGCTCTTCCACGTAAGCGGGGGTATAACCAGCCCGGTCGAAAATACGTCGCGTGTAGTCAAAGAAATCGGGATTGCGCTCGCGTTTAAACCAGAACAGCGGCCGATGATTGAGCGCGCGTAGCGTTAACGCTGGTCTGGCGGCTTCCGGCCAGGAGACAGGCAATGCCGCGATGAGCGGCTCCTGATACGGCAAAGGATGCAGGTGCAGCCCTTCAGTATTCAGCGGCAGCGCGACCAGCGCCGCATCGAGTTTGCCTTTGCGTACCTGCTGAGCCAGTGCCGGTGAGGCGTGGCGGGTAATATGCAACGTGCGGGTATGATCGCTCAGCGCAGATTCAACGGCGGCGAAAATGCCCTGTTCAAAGGCGGTGGTCAATCCCAGACGCAAGGGCTGCGGCGAGTGAGCGGAGAGCTGGCTCAATGCCGCCAGCGTGCGTTCCTGGAGCACCAGCAGAGGTCGAATCATCTCCAGCACTTCTCTTCCCGCGTCGGTCAGGATCAAGCCTTTGCTGTGGCGCTGAAACAGCGTCACCCCCAGCTGCGCTTCCAGATGGCGGATATGGCGGGTCAGCGGCGGCTGCGAGATAAATAACCGCTGCGCCGCCCGGCTGATGTTATTTTCCTCCGCCACCACGGCAAAGGCGCGCAGCAGGCGAATATCCAGGGAATGTAATCGCGAAGTTGTCATACTGAAAAGGTATCACGAAAAGGGTATTACTCAAGTCCGGCACACTTCCCTACCCTTCCTCTCAACGCTTCATCACAGAGAGGAAAAAATGATGTCCAGCGAACGTTATATCACCGGTCAGGAAATGCTGCAGCGGGTGGATGGCCACGGCGGGGAAGCCGTCGTGGACAGCCTGCAGGATATCGCCCCCGATTTCGCCCGCTATCTGATTGAGTTCCCCTTCGGCGATATTTACGCCAGGCCAGGGCTCGACTTACGCAGCCGGGAAATCGCCACTATTGCCGCGCTCACCGCGCTGGGTAACGCCGCGCCGCAGCTGAAAGTACATATTGCCGCGGGATTAAATGTCGGTCTGACGCAAGAGGAGATTACGGAAGTGATCATGCAGATGGCGGTCTACGCCGGCTTCCCGGCGGCGCTCAACGGCCTGTTTGCCGCTAAAGCGGTTTTTGCGGCGCACTAACAAAAAAGACCAGGCAGCGCCTGGTCTTTTTCTCGGAACTACAGCAGCTGCGCCAGACGGTTAATATCCGACTGGATCGCCCCGGCGGTCACATCGCGCCCGGCGCCGGGTCCGCGGATCACCAGCGGGTTATCGCGATACCAGCGGCTTTCGATGGCGAACACGTTATCGCACGGCAGCAGCGCCGCCAGCGGGTGCTCTTCGCGTACCGCTTCCACGCCGACGCGTGCTTTGCCGTTAGCATCAAAGCGCGCCACGTAGCGGAGCACCAGCCCCATTTCGCGGGCCGCCTCCAGGCGCTGCAGCATTTGCTCGTTCAGCTCTTCGCCATTTTCAAAGAAGTGATCGACCGACCCCTCTTCGCAGTGGGCAGGGACCAGTGATTCCACACGAACCTGATCCGGTTCGATGTCATAACCCGCTTCCCGCGCGAGGATCACCAGCTTACGCATCACATCCTTACCGGACAGATCGACGCGCGGATCCGGCTCGGTCAGCCCCTGCTGCCAGGCCTGATCCACCAGGTCGGTGAACGGCACGGTGCCATCAAACTGCAGGAACAGCCAGGAGAGCGTTCCCGAGAAGATACCGCTCAGGCCGAGGATGGTATCGCCGCTGTCGATCAGATCGCGCACCGTATGGTTCACCGGCAAACCCGCGCCAACGGTAGCGTTATACAGCCAGTGACGACCCGTCTTCTCAAACGCGTCGTGGATCTGGCGATATTTATCACTGCTGCTGGCGCCCGCCAGCTTGTTGGCGCTGATCACATGGAAACCATGGCTGGCGAAATCAAGGTACTGGTCGGCCAGCTGTTCGCTGGCGGTGACGTCCAGCACCACTAAATCATCGTACGGATGCGCGCGCATCCACAGGAACAGCGACTCTTCATCCTGTTCCACCGCTTCATCGTTGAAGAAGGCCAGCGCCCGGCTGGCATCCAGCCCGTCGTAGTTCAGCAGGCTGCGTTTACTGTCGACTACGCCGGCGAGAACAAACTCGAAGCCAGTACGCGCCGACAGCGTGGTTTGTTCGCGGGCAAACAGCTCCAGCCAGCGGGAACCAATGTTCCCTTTGCCGAACAGCATCAGGCCAATACGCTTCTCTGCACGAAACAAGGTCTGATGCAGCCCCTGGATCAGGCTTTCCGTTGGTCCGGCGCGCAACACGGCTACCAGACTGATCCCCTCTTCGGACTGCCAGGTGAACTCCACCGGTTGCCCTTTCAGTTGCTGCCAGAAACGATGGCAGTGCAGTGGGTTACGGGTGACACCCGCGCCCACCATCGCCACCAGCGCCAGCTTCTGACGCAGACGCAGCTCGCCCGGCAGACCCGCTTCATCGAGCAGCTTCAGCGCGCTGTCGGCGACCTCGGAGGTATAGCAGAACTGCAGCAGCTTACGGTCGGCATGGACGCCAACGGCTAACGGGCGCAGCTGGGCGCGTTTGAGCAGGGCGTCCAGCTCTTTATGCGCCAGTTTGAAATCATGGCTGGCCGGCACCTGGAACTCCACCAGACAGACGTCATCATGGCTGGTGACAATCCGCGCGCCGGTACCGGAGGCCAGCACACGCTCAATGCGCGTAGAACCCTGTTCCGGCGTATAGCTACAGCGTAACTGCAGATCGATATCGCTGGCGGACACCGGCTGCAGCGTGCGGGCGTGGAGCACTGGAGCGGCCAGACGCGCCAGCTCGCTGGCTTCATCCAGACGCAGCAGCGGCAGCAGACAGGCATCTTTGACCTTACGCGGATCCGCGCTGTACACCCCGGCGACATCACTCCAGATGGTGACGCGAGAGGCGCCCGCCAGCGCGCCGATCTGCGTGGCGGAGTAGTCAGACCCGTTACGGCCCAGCAGGACGGTTTCTCCGGCCTGGTTGCGGGAGATAAAGCCGGTCACCACCAGACGCTTATTAGGATGTTGCGCCATCAGCTGTTGCAGCAGTGGATAAGATAATCCTTCATCCACCTGCGGCTGCGCGGCGCGTTCCGCACGCAGGAAAGCGCGAGCATCCAGCCAGGCCGCTTCCATACCCAGTTGGTTAAGGACCGCCGCCATCAGGCGTGCGGACCAGACTTCACCATGGCCGACTACTTCCGCATAAACCGCTTCGGTAACCCCGCCATCAAGCAGCCCAGCCAGACGCTCAAGGTCATGGATGAAGGCGGCGATCAACGTATCCGCCGCCGCAGGCTCCACCAGACCGCCAATCAGCTCGGTCTGATAACGGCGAAGCGACTGCTGAACCTGATGCGCAGCAAGGCGATCGCTCTGGCTAAGTTTAAGCCAGCTGATCAGCTGGTTGGTGGTGCTGCCAGCGGCGGAGACAACCATCATGTCGCCCGCCTGCGAATATTCCTTCATGATCCCCGCGACGCGCAGGTAACATTTCGCATCCGCTAAACTACTCCCACCAAATTTGTGCAGCTGACGACCCTTCGCCCCTGCCTGCGCAATCACACTCATTTTTATTCCTCGTTTGCTGCCCGGAAGCCATTTTCCAGGTCGGCAATTAAATCTTCACCATCTTCAATACCGGTTGAAATACGCAGAAGCGTTTCTGAAATTCCGGCGGCGGCACGCGCTTCAGGCGCCATGCCGGCATGCGTCATCGTTGCCGCATGGGAAATCAGGCTTTCAACGCCCCCCAGCGATTCCGCCAGTGTAAACAGCGACAGCCCGCTCAGGAAACGGCGCAGCGTCTGCTCGTCACCGTCCAGCTCGAAGCTTAACATTGCGCCAAAACCTTTTTGCTGACGCGCCGCAATTTCATGCCCCTGGTTTTCCGGCAGCGACGGATGATACAGCTTTTTCACCAGCGGCTGGGTTTTCAGATACTCAACAATCGCCAGGGCATTACGCTGCGCCACCTCCATACGCGGAGACAGCGTCCGCAGACCGCGCAGCAGCAAATAGCTGTCGAACGCGCTGCCGGTGACGCCAATATTATTCGCCCACCATGCCAGTTCGGTGACAGTCGCCGGATCGTTGGCAATCACCACCCCGGCAACCACATCGGAGTGGCCATTCAGGTATTTAGTACAGGAATGCAACACCAGGTCGGCGCCCAGCGCCAGCGGGTTTTGCAGCGCCGGGCTCAGGAAGGTGTTGTCCACCACGCTCACCGCGCCTGCCTCACGCGCCAGACCACAGATTTTCGCAATATCCACCACCCGCAGCAATGGATTACTTGGGCTTTCGACCAGCACCAGCTTCGGTTTTTCCGCCAACGCCGCCCGCAGCGCCTGCTCATCATTTTGATCGACGAACTGGACGCGATAACAGCCGCGCTTCGCCAGGCTGTCGAACAGACGGTAGCTGCCGCCGTAGCAGTCGTGCGGCGCCACCAGCAGATCGCCCGGCTTAAGGAACACCGTCGTCACCAGCAGGATCGCCGACATACCGGTATTGGTCAGCACCGCGCCGGCGCCACCTTCCAGCTCCGCTAAGGCGCGCTGCACCACATCACGCGTCGGGTTGCCGCGGCGGGAGTAGTCGTGGGCGCGAGGTTCATTAAAGCCGGTAAAGTTATAGGTACTGGAAAGGTGGATCGGCGGGACAACGCAACCGTACTGCTCGTCGTCATTTAAACCGCTACGCACTGCGATGGTGGCCTGTTTACGCGTCATGTTGGGAAGTTCCTGGGCTGAATCGGTGAAAAGTCAGGCTCCAGAGTAAACATTGTCACAATAGACGTCAATACATCTGGACATCTAAACTTCTTTGCGTATAGATTGAGCAAAGTGCAAATAGCCGTTAAAATTATATGCATTAGCGCACGTCGGTAGCGGCTTATCTCATGTTAGAAAGCGCGCTCATACGGTAAACTACGCGCAATTATAGCCCGGGCGGAATATTCTGGCCCTTCACTAATAAACAGAGGATTAAGGTATCTCATGGCTGAATGGAGCGGCGAATATATCAGCCCATACGCTGAGCACGGTAAGAAGAGTGAGCAAGTAAAGAAAATTACGGTTTCCATTCCTCTGAAGGTGTTAAAAATCCTCACCGATGAACGCACGCGTCGTCAGGTGAACAACCTGCGTCACGCGACCAACAGCGAGCTGCTGTGCGAAGCGTTCCTGCATGCCTTTACCGGACAACCGTTGCCTAACGATGAAGACCTGCGTAAAGAGCGCAGCGATGAGATCCCGGAAGCGGCGAAAGAGATTATGCGTGAACTGGGGATCGACCCGGATACGTGGGAATACTGAGTTGATAAAAAGGGCGGAAGCAATCTTCCGCCCTTTTTTGTGTCCCGCCCAGGCTGGCGAGAGGCACAAAAAAGCCGCCCTGAGGCGGCTTCTTCTGGCAACTTACTTGCTGCCCGGGATGCTGAAGCGCTTGTTGAAGCGGTCAACACGGCCACCGGTAGCAACATCACGCTGTTTGCCTGTGAAGAACGGGTGGCATTTACCGCACACGTCGAGGTTCAGGTCGTGACCAACGGTGGAACGGATTTTCATGACATTACCGCAAGAACAGGTAGCAGTAATTTCTTCGTATTTTGGGTGAATACCTTTTTTCATGGGAGAACCTCAGTTAAGGCCGCGTCGCTCTTCCAGCCCTAACGCCAGACACCACGCGATATTAATAATTTCCCGTCGTCTTCCACGCTGCTGACAGCGCGAAGCGTACGGTAATGGTCAATCTCCAATGCGGTATAAAGTGCATTGAAGGCGGCGAATCATACAGAATTTGACCAGCATATGCAAACTGATCCGCGCCGCCTTATCGTAATGTGTATACTATCCCGCCAGATTTCAAGTCAGGAAGATGACATGCCCGTCGCCCACGTTGCCCTACCCGTTCCGCTACCGCGCACCTTTGACTATCTGCTGCCTGATGGCATGGTAGTCAAAGCGGGCTGTCGGGTGCGGGTGCCGTTCGGCAAACAGGAGCGGATCGGCATTGTCGCGGCGGTGAGCGAGCGCAGCGAGCTGCCGCTGGATGAACTCAAACCGGTCGCCGAAGCGCTGGACGACGAGCCGGTCTTCTCTGGCACCGTCTGGCGACTGCTGATGTGGGCGGCTGAGTATTACCATCATCCGATTGGCGATGTGCTGTTCCATGCGCTGCCCATTCTGCTGCGCCAGGGCAAACCCGCCAGCGCGACGCCGCTGTGGTACTGGTTCGCCACCGAGCAGGGGCAGGCTGTCGACCTCAACGGTCTGAAACGCTCCCCAAAGCAGCAGCAGGCGCTGGCGGCGCTGCGCCAGGGAAAGATCTGGCGTCATCAGGTTAGCGAACTGGAATTTAATGAAGCGGCGCTGCAGGCGCTGCGTGGCAAAGGGCTGGCGGAGCTGGCCTGTGAAGCTCCCGTCCTCACCGACTGGCGCAGCACGTATTCGGTTGCCGGCGAGCGTCTGCGTCTGAATACCGAACAGGCCACCGCCGTCGGGGCGATCCACAGCGCTGCCGATCGCTTCTCCGCCTGGCTACTGGCAGGCATCACGGGCTCAGGGAAAACGGAAGTCTACTTGAGCGTGCTGGAGAATGTACTGGCGCAGGGGCGCCAGGCGCTGGTGATGGTGCCGGAGATCGGCCTGACGCCGCAAACTATCGCCCGTTTTCGCCAGCGCTTTAATGCGCCGGTGGAAGTGCTGCACTCCGGACTCAATGACAGCGAACGTCTCTCGGCCTGGCTGAAGGCGAAAAACGGCGAAGCGGCCATTGTGATAGGCACTCGCTCCTCGCTGTTTACGCCGTTTAAAGATCTCGGCGTCATCGTCATCGACGAAGAGCATGACAGCTCCTACAAACAGCAGGAAGGCTGGCGCTACCACGCCCGCGACCTGGCGGTATGGCGCGCTCACAGCGAACAGATCCCGATTATTCTCGGCTCGGCGACGCCGGCGCTGGAGACCCTGCACAACGTCCGCCAGGGCAAATATCGGCAGTTAACCTTAAGCAAACGCGCGGGCAACGCGCGTCCAGCCCAGCAGCACGTGCTCGACCTGAAAGGACAGGTGCTGCAGGCGGGTCTGTCACCCGCGCTGATCAACCGCATGCGCCAGCATCTGCAGGCGGATAACCAGGTGATCCTGTTTCTTAACCGCCGCGGCTTTGCGCCGGCGCTGCTGTGCCACGACTGCGGCTGGATCGCGGAGTGCCCGCGCTGCGACAGCTACTATACGTTGCACCAGGCGCAGCACCATCTGCGCTGCCACCATTGCGACAGTCAGCGCCCTATCCCGCGCCAGTGCCCTTCCTGCGGTTCCACACATCTGGTGCCGGTGGGTATCGGCACCGAGCAACTGGAGCAGTCCCTGACGCCGCTGTTCCCTGGTGTGCCCATCTCGCGTATCGACCGCGATACCACCAGCCGTAAAGGGGCGCTTGAGGAACATCTCGCCGCAGTCCACCGCGGCGGCGCGCGCATTTTGATCGGCACCCAAATGCTGGCCAAAGGCCACCACTTTCCGGACGTGACCCTCGTCTCCCTGCTGGACGTCGACGGGGCGCTATTTTCCGCTGATTTCCGCTCCGCAGAGCGTTTCGCTCAGCTCTATACCCAGGTCTCCGGACGAGCGGGCCGGGCAGGAAAACAGGGCGAAGTGATCCTGCAAACCCACCATCCGGAGCATCCTCTGCTGCAGACCCTGCTGTATAAAGGCTACGACGCCTTTGCCGAGCAGGCGCTGGCCGAACGCCAGACGATGCAGCTACCGCCGTGGACCAGTCACGTGTTGATACGTGCTGAAGACCATAACAACCAGCAGGCGCCGCTTTTTTTACAGCAGTTACGTAATCTCTTGCAGGCCAGCCCGCTGGCCGACGATAAACTGTGGGTGCTCGGTCCGGTTCCGGCGCTGGCGCCGAAGCGCGGCGGCCGCTGGCGCTGGCAAATATTGCTGCAGCACCCTTCGCGGGTGCGCCTGCAGCACATCGTCAGCGGTACGCTGGCGTTAATCAATACGCTACCGGAGGCGAGAAAAGTGAAATGGGTGCTGGATGTCGATCCTATTGAAGGGTAAGGCTTCTCTTGCGAGCCGGATCGAAAAATTCAACAAGCATCACGTTTTTCATGAAAATTCTGTAACTCACTGCCGCGACTATCTGATAAAAATGATGCAGCAGTTAGCGCGCAAGGGAAATGTCAGCGCCATTCAGCGAGGAGAAACCAGGTGAAGCCCAAAAAACAAGTGGTTGCCGCCACCATGAAAGACGTCGCCCTCAAGGCAAACGTTTCCACGGCAACCGTGTCCCGAGCGTTGATGAACCCTGATAAGGTGTCGCAAGCCACCCGTAACCGGGTCGAGCAGGCGGCGCTGGAAGTCGGCTATTTACCGCAGTCGCTCGGGCGAAATATGAAGCGCAACGAATCGCGGACGATCCTCGTGATCGTGCCGGATATCTGCGATCCCTTTTTTAGTGAAGTCATCCGCGGAATTGAAGTCACGGCCGCCGAGCACGGTTATCTGGTGTTAATCGGCGATTGCGCCCACCAGAACCAGAAAGAAAAAACCTTTATCGACCTTATTATCACCAAGCAGATCGACGGCATGGTGCTGCTCAGCTCGCGCCTGCCGTTCGACGCCAGCGTGGAAGAGCAGCGCAATTTGCCGCCGATGGTCATGTCGAACGAATTCGCGCCGGAGCTGGAGTTACCCACCGTCCACATCGATAACCTGACGGCGGCCTTTAACGCGGTGAACTATCTTCATGAGCTGGGACACCAGCGTATTGGCTGTATCGCCGGCCCGGAAGATATGCCGCTGTGCCATTATCGCCTGCAGGGTTATGTGCAGGCGCTGCGCCGCAGCGGTATCACCGTCGATCCGCACTATATCGCTCGCGGCAATTTTACCTTCGAAGCCGGCGCCAATGCGCTGGAGCAGCTGCTGTCACAGCCGGTGCCGCCCACCGCGGTCTTCTGCCATAGTGATGTGATGGCGCTGGGCGCCTTGTCGCTGGCGAAACGCCGCGGCCTGAAGGTGCCGGACGACCTGTCGATTGTCGGCTTCGATAACATCGCGTTGTCTGAATTTTGCGATCCGCCGTTGACCACCGTTTCACAGCCGCGTTTTGATATCGGCCGTGAAGGAATGCTGCTATTACTTGAGCAAATGCAGGGTCATAATGTGAACAGCGGCTCGCGTCTGCTCGATTGCGAACTGATCGTTCGCGGCAGTACGCAAAAAATCAGACGATAACCATCAGGCTTTCGGGCCTGCTCTTCTGGTCAAAGGCCCGCCGCTTAAGTAACATGGCGGGCTGACGAACAAATATAAGACAGCGAAACGATAGTGGCACAACGAGATTATGTACGCCGCAGCCAACCGGCTTCTTCGCGGCGCAAAAAGAGCACTACCCGAAGCTCAAGGAATAAGCAAAGCAGCCTTCCGGCGATTTCACCGGCTATGGTGGCGATCGCGGCGGCGGTGCTGGTGGCCTTTATCGGTGGACTTTATTTCATTACGCACCATAAGAAAGAAGAAGCGGAAGCGATGCAAAATCGCCAGGCCGCCGGTAACGGCTTGCCGCCAAAACCGGAAGAGCGCTGGCGCTATATCAAAGAGCTGGAAAGCCGCCAGCCTGGCGTCCGCGCGCCGACCGAACCGACCGCCGGTGGCGAGGTGATGAAACCGGAACAGCTGACCGACGAGCAGCGCCAGCTGCTCGCCCAGATGCAGGCCGATATGCGCCAGCAGCCGACCCAACTGACCGAAGTGCCGTGGAACGAACAAACCCCGGCACAGCGCCAGCAGACGTTGCAGCGTCAGCGTTTAGCACAGCAGCAACAGCAGGCGCAACAGCAGCAGTGGGCGCAAACTCAGCCGCAGGCCGTGCAGCAGCAGCCGCGCGTCCAGCAGCCGAAGCCGGTGCAACAGCAACAGCCGAAGCAGACCGCGTCGAACCAGCAGCCGTACCAGGATCTGCTGCAGACGCCGGCGCATACCAATACCACGCAGCCACGTACGCAGGCCGCCGCGCCGGTAACCCGCGTGGAGGAAGCGCCGAAAGCCGCCGAGAAGAAAGACGATCGTAGCTGGATGATCCAGTGTGGCTCCTTTAAAGGCGCCGAGCAGGCCGAAACCGTCCGCGCTCAGCTGGCTTTCGAAGGGTTCGCTTCGCACATCACCACTAATAACGGCTGGAACCGCGTAGTCATTGGTCCGCTGAAAGGCAAAGAAAGCGCCAACGAGATGATCACCCGTCTGAAGATGGCCGGACACGCGAACTGCATTCGTCTCGCCGCCAGGGGTTGAAACCCTCAAAATCCCCCCCATCTATAATTGCATTCGGCCCCGCGGACAGCGCGGGGCCCCTGTTCCGCTTTTGCAACCAAGGGGTCTGCTCGTGACTACAATTGTAAGTGTTCGCCGTAACGGCCATGTTGTTATTGCCGGTGATGGCCAGGCCACGCTGGGCAACACCGTGATGAAGGGCAACGTGAAGAAAGTGCGTCGTCTGTATAACGACAAAGTGATTGCCGGTTTTGCTGGCGGCACCGCTGACGCCTTCACGCTGTTCGAACTGTTTGAACGTAAACTGGAAATGCACCAGGGCCATCTGGTGAAGGCCGCCGTTGAGCTGGCCAAAGACTGGCGAACCGATCGGATGTTGCGCAAGCTGGAAGCGCTGCTGGCCGTCGCGGACGAAAACGCGTCGCTTATCATCACCGGTAACGGCGACGTGGTACAGCCAGAAAACGATTTGATTGCTATCGGCTCCGGCGGTCCTTACGCCCAGGCCGCGGCCCGCGCGCTGTTGGAAAACACCGATATGGGCGCGCGCGACATCGCCGAGAAAGCGTTGGATATTGCAGGTGATATCTGCATCTATACCAACCATTTCCACACCATCGAAGAATTACCTTCTAAAGCGTAAGGATCTCCCATGTCTGAAATGACCCCACGCGAAATTGTCAGCGAACTGGACAAACACATTATCGGCCAGGACGCCGCCAAGCGTTCTGTTGCTATCGCCCTGCGTAACCGCTGGCGCCGGATGCAGCTTAACGAAGAGCTGCGTCATGAAGTCACGCCGAAAAACATTCTGATGATCGGCCCAACCGGCGTCGGTAAAACCGAGATTGCCCGTCGTCTGGCGAAACTGGCCAACGCGCCGTTTATTAAAGTTGAAGCGACCAAGTTCACCGAAGTGGGCTATGTTGGTAAAGAAGTGGACTCGATCATCCGCGATCTGACCGATGCGGCGATCAAAATGGTTCGCATGCAGTCCATCGATAAAAACCGTTACCGCGCGGAAGAGCTGGCGGAAGAGCGCGTACTTGACGTGCTGATCCCACCGGCGAAAAACAACTGGGGCCAGGCTGAACAGCCGCAGGAACCCTCTGCTGCGCGCCAGGCGTTCCGCAAGAAACTGCGTGAAGGCCAGCTGGACGATAAAGAGATTGAAATCGATCTCGCTGCGGCGCCGATGGGCGTTGAAATCATGTCCCCTCCGGGCATGGAAGAGATGACCAGCCAGCTGCAGTCCATGTTCCAGAACCTCGGCGGTCAGAAGCAGAAACCGCGTAAGCTGAAAATCAAAGACGCGATGAAGCTGCTGATTGAAGAAGAAGCGGCCAAGCTGGTCAACCCGGAAGAGCTGAAGCAGGAAGCCATCGACGCTGTAGAACAGCACGGTATCGTCTTTATCGACGAAATCGACAAAATCTGTAAGCGCGGCGGCAACTCCTCCGGCCCGGACGTGTCTCGCGAAGGCGTACAGCGCGACCTGCTGCCGCTGGTTGAAGGCTGCACCGTCTCCACCAAGCACGGGATGGTTAAGACCGACCACATTCTGTTTATCGCCTCCGGCGCGTTCCAGGTGGCCAGTCCGTCCGATCTGATCCCTGAGCTGCAGGGGCGTCTGCCGATCCGCGTTGAGCTGAAAGCGCTGACCACCCATGACTTCGAGCGCATCCTGACCGAGCCGAATGCCTCCATCACCGTGCAGTACAAAGCGCTGATGGCGACCGAAGGGGTGAATATCGAATTCACCGAAGACGGTATCAAGCGTATCGCCCAGGCCGCGTGGCAGGTAAACGAAACCACCGAGAACATCGGTGCGCGTCGCCTGCACACCGTGCTGGAGCGTCTGGTGGAAGATATTTCCTATGATGCCAGCGAGATGAACGGCCAGACCGTCATTATCGATGCCGAATATGTGAGTAAACACCTGGATGTTCTGGTGGCAGATGAAGATCTGAGCCGTTTTATCCTATAATCCGGTGCAATGCATTTTCATCACTGTTGATGGGGGCTATAGCCCCCATTTTTATTGGCTAAAATAACTATGACTGATATCAGCCGTTCTCGGGCGTGGCTGGAAAGCCTGCGTCCTAAAACGTTACCGCTGGCCTTTGCCGCGATTATTGTTGGCACCACCCTTGCCTGGCAGCAGGGCCATTTTGATCCCTGGGTTGCTCTGCTGGCGCTGATCACCGCTGGCTTGCTGCAAATTCTTTCTAACCTGGCGAATGACTATGGCGACGCAGTCAAAGGGAGCGATAAACCCGATCGCATCGGGCCGCTGCGCGGCATGCAGAAAGGGGTGATTACCCCCCAGCAGATGAAGCGCGCTCTCATCGTCACCGTCGCGCTGATCTGTCTGTTTGGTCTGGCGCTGCTGTGCGCCGCCTGGCAGAGCGTCGGCGACTTCATCGGCTTCCTCGCCCTGGGAGGCCTGTCTATCGTGGCCGCCATCACCTACACGGTGGGCACCCGCCCCTATGGATATATTGGTCTGGGTGATATCTCAGTACTCGTTTTCTTCGGCTGGCTGAGCGTCCTCGGCAGCTGGTATCTGCAAGCCCATAATGTGGAAGCGGCCATTTTTCTGCCGGCGACGGCCTGCGGTCTGCTGGCGACTGCCGTGCTGAACATCAATAATCTGCGGGATATTGATAGCGACCGGCAGAACGGGAAGAACACCCTCGCCGTGCGCCTGGGGCCGGTCAATGCCCGTCGCTATCATGCTTGCCTGCTGTTCGGCTCCCTGCTGTGTCTGGCGCTGTTTAATCTGCTGGCGCTGCATTCTGTGTGGGGCTGGCTGTTTATTCTCGCCACGCCGCTGCTGGTCAAACAGGCGCGCTACGTCCTGCGCGAATCCGATCCGCTGGCGATGCGGCCAATGCTCGAAAAGACGGTCAAAGGGGCCTTACTGACCAACCTGCTGTTTGTTATCGGAATTATTGCCAGTAAGCTAATGGCTTAACTGACAAATATCAATTAACAATTGATGATTTTGCCAACAATGGGATTCGCGGGATATACTAAAAACTCTCGCAGCAACTGAACGTTAAGCCTATGAAATACGATACTTCCGAGCTTTGTGACATCTACCAGGAAGATGTCAACGTCGTGGAACCGCTGTTCTCTAACTTTGGAGGACGGTCGTCGTTTGGTGGACAAATCATTACGGTAAAATGTTTCGAGGATAACGGGTTGCTCTATGATCTGCTCGAGCAGAACGGCCGTGGTCATATTCTCCTGATCGACGGCGGCGGCTCAGTACGACGCGCGTTAATTGACGCCGACCTGGCGCGTCTGGCCGTACAGAATGAATGGGAAGGGTTAGTGGTCTATGGCGCGGTGCGCCAGGTTGACGACCTTGAGGAACTGGACATCGGCATCCAGGCGCTGGCGGCTATTCCGGTCGGCGCGGCTGGCGAAGGCATCGGCGAAAGCGACGTGCGCGTCAATTTCGGCGGGGTGACCTTCTTCTCCGGCGACCATCTGTATGCCGATAACACCGGGATGATCCTGTCGGAAGACCCGCTGGATATCGAATAAACCCTCCGCCATAAAAAAGGCCTTCTCCATGAGAAGGCCTTTTGTTTATCCGACGCGCAACTTAGTACAGTTTCTTCGCGCAATCCAGCCAGTCGTTCTTGAACGGACGCTTCATGTTCTCGATGGCATCGATGATGTCGTGGTGCACCAGCTTCTCGTTCTGGATGCCGACGCAACGGCCGCCATGGCCTTGCAGCAGCAGCTCAATTGCATAGGCGCCCATGCGGGAAGCCAGGATGCGGTCGTAAGGAACCGGGGAACCGCCGCGTTGAATGTGGCCAAGAACGGTAGCGCGAGTTTCACGGCCGGTTTCTTTCTCGATGTAGCTTGCCAGCTCGTCAACGTCGCACATGTGCTCGGTGATCGCCACGATAGCGTGTTTTTTCCCTTTCGCGATACCAGCTTTGATTTCAGCGACCAGATCGTCACGGGTGTATTCCACTTCCGGCACCATGATGAACTCACAGCCGCCGGCAATCGCCGCCGCCAGGGTCAGGTCGCCGCAGTAACGGCCCATCACTTCCACCACGGAGATACGCTGGTGTGAAGAAGAGGTGTCGCGCAGGCGGTCAATCGCTTCCACCACGGTGCTCAGGGCGGTGAAAAAGCCGATGGTGTAGTCAGTGCCTTTGATATCGTTGTCAATGGTGCCAGGCAGGCCGATGCACGGGAAGCCCATCTCGGTCAGGCGCATTGCGCCCATATAGGACCCGTCACCACCGATAACCACCAGCGCGTCCAGGCCGCGCTTCTTCATGTTTTCGATAGCCACAGCGCGAATGTGTTCTTCGCGGAATTCCGGGAAGCGAGCGGAGCCCAGGAAGGTGCCGCCGCGGTTGATCATGTCGGAAACGCTGTAACGGTCGAGCTGAACCATACGGTCTTCATACAATCCGAGGTAACCGTCATAGATTCCAAAAACTTCCAGACCTTCCGTTAATGCCGCGCGCACAACGCCACGAATTGCTGCGTTCATGCCCGGCGCATCACCGCCACTTGTCAACACACCGATTTTCTTAATCATGACTACCTCTGAACTTAGGAAGCAAAAAATAATTCTGTTGCCTGAAGCGCTCCCTCACCAGGAGTGCACGACGCTAATGACAATAGTATATCAAACGCCTCAAGCTGAATTGATTCAGGTCAGACCAAACGGCGGTAATTTATACAAAAAATGCCGATCTGCCCCACATTTTTACATCGAGTTTACAGACTATAACCTAACGCTCAAAAAAGCCCTGCTGCGCCGCTGGCACCACAGAACTGGGATCCTGATGGATAATGACATCGGATCCCGGGAAACGGCGCAGAATCGCCTGCTCCACCTGGTCTGCAATTACGTGGGCTTGCACCAGCGGGAGGTTATCTTCCATTTCCAAATGAATCTGAATAAAGCGGGTCGGCCCTGACTGCCGCGTTCGTAGATCGTGCGCCCCGCGGATGCCGGGCCATGCGGTCACGATGGTGATAATGTCCTGACGCTCCTCGTCAGGCAAGGCGCGGTCGAGTAGTGACTGAACCGCCTCATAGCCCATCCGCAGCGCGCTATATAAAATATAGATGCCAATTCCTAAGGCAAACAACGCATCGGCGCGATGCCAGCCGTACCAGGAAAGGCCCAGCGCCACCAGAATAGCGCCGTTCATCATAACATCAGACTGATAATGAAGCATATCCGCCCGCACCGCCTGGCTCTGGGTTTTTCGCACCACCCAGCGCTGGAAGGTCACCAGCGCCAGCGTGCTGAACAGGGCGATCAACGTGACGACGACCCCGACGCCAGCGGCCTGCAGCGGCTCCGGACGCACCAGGTGCTGGATGCCGGTGAGAAACAGAAACAACGCCGAGCCGGAGATAAACATGCTTTGCGCCAGCGCCGCCAGCGATTCCGCTTTGCCGTGGCCAAAGGTATGCTCTTCATCAGCAGGTTGCAGCGAATAGCGAACCACCAGCAGGTTGGTCAGCGAGGCGGCAATATCCACCAGCGAATCCACCAGCGCAGCCAGAATACTGACTGAACCGGTATACCACCACGCAAAAATTTTGATCAAAAGTAACGCGGAGGCCATGGCCGTCGCGGCGATAGCGGCGCGGCTGACCAACCGGCCATAAGATTGATTCATATAGGCTCCTTCTCCTGCAATGCGCTTAGTATAACCTGAACTTGTGACGCTCACGGGATACGCGAAGAAGTTGATTTGCCGAAAAAAGGGCAAAAAAAACCCCCACATCATGTGGGGGAAGACAGGGATGGTGTCTATGGCAAGGAAAACAGGGTTTGTTACTGGGGTTGCAGGGTGTTGCTACTACTCGAAAGCATCATTGCTGAGCCTTTCTGCATCCTTGCAACCTCACGCAACTGATCCATACGTTGCTGGTGCTTAGCATTTAAAACCGCTTGCTGCTCTGGCGTAAGCAGGTGATACATCTGGTTGCGGACCTTAGCCATCTCGACCTGGCGAGCAACCTGTTCCTGCGCCATCTTTTCTGCCTGGGCGCGCACAGCGTTTTCATCAAAATTTTCTGCGGTGACAAGGCGATGCATTGTCTCCATTTCGCTAACATTAACGGGGAGCCTGTCGTGGCGTGCCCGTTGCATAAGATCCCGTAACTGCTGACGTTGCTGCTCGGTTAAACTTATGCCGTCAAACATATGGCTCTGGCTACCGCGCTGTCCCCCTTCGTCTCCGGGGAGCCAGTTAACGCTGGTAACGACTTCAGCGGCCTGGCTATATGCACTTAGCGCCAGCGTTGAGGCCATGACGGCAGCGATAACATTGCGCATCACATACTCCCAAAACGTTTGTGTCGCGATTCAACGAGAGACAGTCTACGATTCAGGCTGCAAACATGCGTCAGGGGGTGTAAAACAACGTAAAGTCATGGATTAGCGGGCCTTGATGACGTAATTTCTGCCTCGGAGGTATTTAAAAGATGAATAAAATCCTGTTAGTTGATGATGACCGGGAGCTCACCTCCCTGTTAAAAGAGCTGCTCGATATGGAAGGTTTTAACGTGCTGGTGGCCCATGATGGGGAACAGGCGCTGGCCCTTCTGGACGACAGCGTTGATTTATTGCTGCTCGACGTAATGATGCCGAAGAAAAACGGTATTGATACGCTGAAAGAGCTGCGTCAGACACACCAGACCCCGGTTATCATGCTAACAGCGCGCGGGAGCGAGCTGGATCGCGTTCTCGGTCTTGAGCTGGGCGCGGATGACTATTTGCCTAAGCCGTTCAACGATCGTGAACTGGTGGCCCGTATACGCGCGATTCTGCGCCGTTCCCACTGGAGCGAGCAGCAGCAGACGACCGAAGCCGGATCGCCAACGCTGGAAGTGGATGCTTTAAGCCTGAATCCGGGCCGTCAGGAAGCCAATTTCGATGGCCAGACGCTGGAGCTCACCGGTACCGAATTCACCCTGCTCTATCTGTTAGCGCAACATCTCGGCCAGGTGGTGTCGCGTGAACATTTAAGCCAGGAAGTGTTAGGCAAGCGCCTGACGCCGTTCGACCGCGCCATCGATATGCATATTTCCAACCTGCGGCGTAAGCTGCCGGAGCGCAAAGATGGCCATCCGTGGTTTAAAACGCTGCGTGGCCGCGGGTATCTGATGGTTTCCGCTTCATGATTGGAAGTTTGACTGCACGCATCTTCGCCATCTTCTGGCTCACGCTGGCGCTGGTGTTGATGCTGGTGCTGATGTTGCCCAAACTGGATTCCCGGCAGATGACCGAGCTGCTGGAAAGCGAGCAGCGTCAGGGCATCATGATCGAGCAGCACGTCGAGGCCGAGCTGGCCAACGATCCGCCAAACGACCTGATGTGGTGGCGCCGTCTGTTTCGCGCCATCGATAAATGGGCGCCGCCGGGACAACGCCTGCTGCTGGTGACCAGCGAAGGCCGCGTGATCGGCGCAGAACGCAACGAGATGCAGATCATTCGTAACTTTATCGGCCAGGCCGATAATGCCGATCATCCGCAGAAAAAACGCTATGGCCGCCTGGAAATGGTGGGCCCGTTTTCCGTCAGGGACGGTGAGGATAACTATCAGCTCTATCTGATTCGTCCCGCCAGCACCTCACAATCCGACTTTATCAACCTGCTGTTTGATCGACCATTGCTGCTGCTTATCGTCACGATGCTGGTCAGCGCCCCGCTGCTGCTGTGGCTGGCGTGGAGCCTGGCGAAACCGGCGCGTAAGCTGAAAAACGCCGCCGACGAAGTCGCCCAGGGCAACCTGCGCCAGCATCCGGAGCTGGAAGCCGGGCCGCAGGAGTTCTTAGCCGCTGGCGCCAGCTTTAACCAGATGGTCACCGCGCTGGAGCGGATGATGACCAGCCAGCAGCGGCTGCTGTCTGATATCTCGCATGAGCTGCGCACACCACTTACGCGCCTGCAGTTGGGCACCGCCCTGCTGCGTCGCCGCAGCGGTGAGAGCAAGGAGCTGGAGCGCATCGAAACCGAGGCGCACCGGCTGGACAGCATGATCAACGACCTGCTGGTGATGTCGCGCAATCAGGCCAAAAATGCCCTGGTCAGCGAGACGGTGAAAGCCAATCAGCTGTGGGGCGAAGTGCTGGACAACGCGGCGTTTGAAGCCGAGCAGATGGGTAAATCTTTCACCGTTGAATATCCGCCGGGCCCCTGGCCGCTGTACGGTAACCCTAATGCGCTGGAAAGCGCGCTGGAGAATATCGTCCGCAACGCCCTGCGCTACTCGCACACGAAGATTTCCGTCAGCTTCTCGGTGGATAAAGACGGGATTACGGTTAACGTCGACGACGACGGCCCGGGCGTCAGCCCGGAGGATCGCGAACAGATTTTCCGGCCATTCTACCGGACCGACGAGGCGCGCGACCGCGAGTCCGGCGGCACCGGTCTGGGGCTGGCGATTGTCGAAACCGCTATTCAGCAGCACCGCGGTTGGGTGAAGGCCGACGACAGCCCGCTGGGTGGTTTGCGCTTAACCCTTTGGCTGCCGCTGTATAAGCGCACCTGACTCTGTCCCGGTTTGCGCTGCGCTAAGCCGGGAGCATCCCCGAAAATACTCAATATGGGGGAATTATTTCCCCCACAATCTCCGCGAACTATCCTCGATCTTGCCGCTTAAACGCCGCTTCTGCATCGTTCTGCTCCAGCTCACCGACAGGCCCGCAGCCGACAATAAACGATGATACTGATCATCATCAAACGGCATCTGCCAGGCAATCGCCCCGGCCTCATGGACACTGACATCGCTCAGCCGGGAAACCAGTTCGAGGGGCGCATCGCTGGAGACTTGCCCCCCGGCAATCACCCGATACAACCAGCCGGTCTTCCCGCTGTTTTGCACCAGCTGCGCCATATCACCGATCGCAAAATGAAAGTTGAGCTTGAAGCACGGCGATCGCGGCTGGGTGACCTGGATCAGCGCCTCGCCCCAGCGAAAGATATCGCCGATATAAACATTTTGCTCGGTAAGCCCGGTGGTGGAGAGGTTTTCGCCGAACGCCGGCGCGCAGAAGCGCTCGGCCTGCTGGGGGAATTCACGCATCCAGTCGGCATAGTGTTCGCGCGGATAGTGGCACAGCGCGCGGTCCGGCCCGCCGTGTATTTTCTTCTCCGCCTGCTCATCCCCATCGAGGCCGAGATCGCCGAGCTGCAATTCGCCATCGACCTGGATTTTGCCGATCGCGCTGGGGCGACTGCCCGCGTAGTCCCTGATTTTGCCGACAAAGACATTCACCGGATAATGCATGGCTGCTCTCCTTGCTACAGATATAAAAAAAGCGAGTCATCAGACTCGCTTCTCTCTTAGCGCAATGCAACCTTATTTTTTAGCGGCAAAACGCGCTGCAGCTTCGTCCCAGTTCACTACGTCCCAGAAGGCTTTGATGTAGTCCGGACGACGGTTCTGGAATTTCAGGTAATAAGCGTGTTCCCACACGTCCAGACCCAGGATCGGGAAGCCGGAAGCGCCGGAAATGGCTTCGCCCATCAGCGGGGAATCCTGGTTGGCGGTGGAGACAACGGCCAGTTTGTCACCTTTCAGGACCAGCCACGCCCAGCCGGAGCCGAAACGGGTCGCAGCGGCTTTTTCGAATTCCGCTTTGAAATTGTCTACAGAGCCGAAATCGCGCTCGATAGCCGCTTTCAGGTCGCCCTGCAGGGTGGTGCCGGTTTTCAGGCCTTTCCAGAACAGGCTGTGGTTAGCGTGGCCGCCCGCGTTGTTACGCAGTACGGTCTTTTTGTCAGCCGGCAGCTGATCCAGCTTGGTGATCAGCTCTTCAGCGGACAGGTTAGCGAACTCCGGCAGGCTTTCCAGCGCGGCGTTGGCATTGTTCACGTAGGTCTGATGGTGTTTAGTGTGATGGATCTCCATCGTCTGCTTGTCGAAGTGCGGTTCCAGAGCATCGTAAGCGTACGGCAGGGATGGCAGGGTATAGCTCATAATCATCTCCATTATTGTCGAGCGGCTCAAGTGTTAACGCCGCGTAAGCAGTTTGTCCATTATAGTTAATTAAATGGTATTGAAAATGCTTATCAATGCCGTATTTTTCATATGGATATAACCAGAAGAAATACCCGTCATTTTGTGATGTAGAACAACTAATTAAGCCCATGGTTGCCAGGGTTCGCCATCCTGTGGCAACGGCTTGAAGGCGGCCAAAGCGGCTAATTTTTACACTCATCACATCGGAAGCCGCCGTCTCCGATAAAAAAAGATGAGGATAAAATCAATGAACCACGCGATTACGATGGGTATTTTTTGGCATTTGATAGGGGCCGCCAGTGCCGCCTGTTTCTATGCCCCGTTCAAAAAAGTAAAACACTGGTCGTGGGAAACCATGTGGTCGGTTGGAGGGATCGTCTCCTGGCTGATCCTGCCCTGGGCCATCAGCGCCACGCTGTTACCCGATTTCTGGGCCTACTACCGCTCCTTTAACGCCTCCACGCTGCTGCCGGTCTTTCTGTTCGGCGCCATGTGGGGCATCGGTAATATCAACTATGGCCTGACCATGCGCTATCTCGGCATGTCGATGGGAATAGGCATCGCCATTGGCATCACGCTGATTGTCGGCACGCTGATGACGCCGATTATTAACGGTCAGTTTGCAGTGCTGATGCACACCCAGGGCGGTCAAATGACGCTGCTCGGCGTGCTGGTGGCGGTAGTTGGCGTCGGCATCGTCACCCGCGCGGGCCAGCTGAAAGAGCGCAAAATGGGCATCAAAGCCGAAGAGTTCAATCTGAAGAAAGGGCTTCTGCTGGCGGTGATGTGCGGCATCTTCTCGGCAGGGATGTCGTTCGCGATGAACGCCGCCAAACCGATGCATGACGCCGCCGCAGCGCTCGGCGTCGACCCGCTGTACGCGGCGCTGCCAAGCTACGTAGTCATTATGGGCGGCGGGGCGCTGGTCAACCTCGGCTTCTGCTTTATTCGTCTGGCGAAAGTGAAGAGTCTGTCAGTCAAAGCCGATTTTTCGCTGGCTAAACCGCTCATCATCAGCAACCTGTTGCTCTCCGCCCTCGGCGGCCTGATGTGGTATCTCCAGTTCTTCTTCTATGCCTGGGGCCATGCCAGCATTCCGGCGCAGTATGACTATATGAGCTGGATGCTGCACATGAGTTTCTACGTGCTGTGTGGCGGTCTGGTGGGTCTGGTGCTGAAGGAGTGGAACAACGCCGGTCGTCGTCCGGTGAGCGTCCTGAGCCTCGGCTGCGTGGTGATCATCATCGCCGCCAATATCGTCGGTCTGGGAATGGCCAGTTAACCACCGGGTCATAAGCCAGACAACGACGGTCTTCAGGCGGCGGCGCGACTGCGCTGCCGCCACTGCCCCGGCGACATGCCGATTTCCCGGCTAAAAACCACCGAAAAGTAGTTACTGTCCTCAAAGCCGCACTGCATGGCGATATCGCCGATTAAGCGCTCGGTATGCTGCAGCAGATACTGCGCATGGCAGATCCGCAGCTGGCGTAAATAGTGATTGATGGTCATCCCGGTTTGCTGGCGAAACTGCTGGCGAAGCGCCCGCTCGCTGCCGCCCTCCTGCTCGCAGAAACGCTCCAGAACAAAGGGGCGGCTGAGGCTGGCCGCCAGCGCGGCCAGCAGTTTGTCCAGCAGCGCTTCGCGCTGCGTCGCCGCGGGATCATCCGTCGCGTAGCGATGGCGCTGCAACGTCAGCGCCAGCTGCGCAAAAAGCAGTTCGGCCATCGCATTTCCCTGCGCGTCGCGCCGGGCGCACTCATGCTCAAGCTGGCTAATCACCTGGCGCGCCTGCGCCATACCTGTGCTGCCCATGCGCCAGTGGGGCTTCCACGGCGTGCCAAAGAGGCCAGGGATCGTCCCCGCCCAGTCAAAATTGAGCTGCAGCCGCTCCGGGCAATAGATGATGTTCTGCAGGACTAAATCATTAACCGAAGCATAGGAGTGTTTATCTTCGGCGCGAATATAGAACAGATCGCCGCGGGTAATGCGCCAGGGGCGATCGTTAAGGACGTGCAGCCCGTTGCCGCGCCACACCAGCACCAGCTCGCAGAACTCGTGGGTATGCTCGGCAAAAACATTTTGCGGGTAGCGGTCAGCCACCGCCACTGCCTGCGTGGCGGAAGGGAAAAACTCCTCTTTACGTAGAATCAGACCGGCCACGGCTCACACTCCAAACGCGGATAAGGGCGCATTATTCGCGTTTTTAGCCCGCAATACGTTGACTCTTCTCGCGTTACTGAAGAATGGCGTCGCGGCCCTGGCGGATATCGCGTGGCGACCAGTCAAATTCGCGGCGAAAAAGCGTCGAAAAGTGGTTACTGTCGCCGAAGCCGCAGCGAAAAGCGATATCAGTCACGCTTTCATCGCTGTGGCGCAGCAGATGCCGGGCCTTCATCAGGCGCACCCGATTAAGATAGCGCTGCGGCGTCAGGCCGGTCTGCTGCTTCAGCTGGCGGTGCAGGGTACGCAGCGACAGCGAAAACTGCGCCGCCACCTCCTCCCAGCAGATCTCCTGGGCAAAATGATCTTCCAGCCAGGCCAGCAGCTGATTCAGCCGCGCATCATTGTTGGTAGCCTCTTCCGCAAGACTGCTTTTACGCAACAGCACCAGCAGCTGCATAAACAGGATCTCACGGCTGGCGACGGCATGGGTATCCGTTTCGCTCCCCATGGCCTCCATCTGCGCCACGATATGCCGAATCTGCTGCAGGACCGTCTGGTTCACCCGCCAGTGCGATGGGTAGTTCCCCTCCTGCTCCTGGGGCAGCAGTTGGCTGACCCCGGCGAGAAAACGAAACGCATCCGGCGCGCGATAGAGCACGTTGGTCAGACACAGGTTATCCGTATGCTCGTACAGATGCCGGTCGTGATCGCGAATAAAGCAGACCGAACCGCCGCCGATGGTATAGGGCTGACCATTGAAGACGTGAATACCCGTGCCCTGCTCCACGATGACAATTTCATGGAAATCATGGTGATGTTCCGGAAAGGCCGACTGAGGGAGGCGGGGTTCAATAGCCACCGTCGAGATCCCGGCCTTAAAGAAATCCGTACTGTGCAATATGGTCATGATGCCACCCTCGTAATGAGAAAAATTATCAGTCACCGGCTGATAGTAATGAAGGGTTGGCTATCCGGCCTTCAATTTTTGACCGCGAAATTCGTAAATCCTGCCGCTTTTTCAAGAATCAGCCGGAAAGATGCGGAACTGCGGAGGCCATCACATCCCCCTCGCCACCCCCTAAAACCGCAAACTGTGATGTCCCTCACGGTCACCTTTGCTTTCTTGCCAGCGGCCAGTTTTGGCTGTCCGTAGCGAGAAGGTGTCAGTAAACGGCCTTTTTTAGACTGCGGACAATGATTTTAAGAAGGATCGTTTCATGAGTATTCGTCATTGTGTCGCTGTCGATTTAGGCGCCTCCAGCGGGCGGGTGATGCTCGCCAGCTATCAGCCCGGGCCGCGCGCCCTGACGCTGCGCGAAATTCATCGCTTCACCAACAGCCTGCAGAAAGTAGACGGCTTCGACTGCTGGGATGTAGATAGCCTGGAAGGCGAGATCCGCCGCGGGCTGGAGAAAGTGTGTGAGCAGGGCATTCTAATAGACAGTATCGGCATCGATACCTGGGGGGTAGATTATGTCCTGCTGGATAAGCAGGGCCAGCGCGTCGGGCTGCCGATTTCCTATCGTGACGACCGCACCCAGGGCCTGCTGCGTCACGCTGAAGCGCAGCTGGGCCGGGCGGAAATCTATCGCCGCAGCGGCATTCAGTTTTTGCCGTTTAACACGCTTTATCAGCTGCGCGCTCTGGTGGAGCAGCAGCCGGAGCTGGTCAGTCAGGCTGCCCATGCCCTGCTGATCCCCGACTATTTCAGCTTCCGCCTGACCGGCAATCTGAACTGGGAATATACCAACGCCACCACCACCCAGCTGGTCAATATTAACAGCGATAGCTGGGATGAGACGCTGCTGAACTGGACCGGCGCGCCGTTGGCGTGGTTCGGAAAGCCGACCCACCCCGGCAATGTGATAGGCCACTGGATCTGCCCGCAGGGTAACCGAATTCCGGTAGTCGCTGTCGCCAGCCACGACACCGCCAGCGCGGTGATCGCCTCCCCGCTGGCCGACCGCCATGCCGCCTATCTCTCCTCCGGCACCTGGTCGCTGATGGGGTTTGAAAGCCTGACGCCGTACACCTGCGACGCGGCGCTGCAGGCCAATATCACCAACGAAGGCGGAGCCGAAGGCCGCTATCGGGTGCTGAAAAATATCATGGGCCTGTGGCTGCTGCAGCGGGTGCTAAAAGAGCAAAACGTCAGCGACCTGCAGGGGCTGATCGCCCGCACCGCCGCGCTACCGGCGTGCCGCTTCATAATTGACTGCAACGATGACCGCTTTATCAACCCGGCCAGTATGAGCGCCGAGATCCAGGCCGCCTGTCGCGACGCCGGGCAGCCGGTTCCTGAAAGCGATGCCGAACTGGCGCGCTGCATTTTCGACAGCCTGGCGCTGCTCTACGCCCGGGTGCTTAACGAGCTGGCGGCGCTGCGCGGCCAGCCCTTCAGCCAGCTGCATATCGTCGGCGGCGGCTGCCAGAACGCGCTGCTTAACCAGCTGTGCGCTGACGCCTGCGGGATCGCCGTCGTGGCCGGCCCGATAGAAGCCTCCACCCTCGGCAATATCGGCATCCAGTTAATGACCCTCGACGAGCTGGCCAATGTCGATGAGTTTCGTCAAGTGGTGCGCGACAACGCGGCGCTCACCGCTTTTACCCCCAATCCTGATAGTGAAATTGCCCGTTTCGTGGCGCAGTTTCAGCCACAACAGACCAAGGAGCTTTGCGCATGACCACTCAACTTGAACAAGCCTGGGAAATTGCTAAGCAGCGCTACGCCGCCGTCGGCGTGGATGTCGAGGAGGCCCTGCGCCAGCTGGACCGTCTGCCCGTCTCCATGCACTGCTGGCAGGGTGACGACGTCGCCGGTTTCGAAAACCCGGCGGGAAGCCTGACCGGCGGCATCCAGGCGACCGGCAACTACCCAGGCAAAGCGCGCAATGCTGAAGAGCTACGCGCCGACCTTGAGCAGGCGCTGAGCCTGATCCCGGGACCAAAGCGTCTCAACCTGCACGCTATTTACCTGGAATCCGACGCGCCGGTAGCGCGCAATGAGATTAAGCCGGAGCACTTTAAAAACTGGGTTACGTGGGCGAAAGCCAACAAACTGGGGCTGGATTTCAACCCCTCCTGCTTCTCGCATCCGCTGAGCGCCGACGGCTTTACCCTGTCGCACGCCAACGATGAGATCCGCCAGTTCTGGATCGACCACTGCAAAGCCAGCCGTCGCGTATCCGCTTATTTTGGCGAACAGCTGGGTACCCCATCGGTGATGAATATCTGGGTGCCGGACGGCATGAAAGATATTACCGTTGACCGCTTCGCGCCGCGCCAGCGGTTGCTGAATGCCCTTGATGAAGTGATCAGCGAGAAGCTCGACCCGGCGCACCATATTGACGCCGTGGAGAGCAAGCTGTTCGGCATCGGCGCCGAAAGCTACACCGTCGGCTCCAACGAGTTCTATATGGGCTACGCCACCAGCCGCCAGACGGCGCTGTGTCTCGATGCCGGCCATTTCCACCCGACGGAAGTGATCTCCGACAAAATCTCTGCCGCCATGCTCTACATCCCGCGCCTGCTGCTGCACGTCAGCCGCCCGGTACGTTGGGACAGCGACCACGTGGTGCTGCTGGATGATGAAACCCAGGCCATCGCCAGTGAAATCATTCGCCATAACCTGTTTGACCGCGTGCACATCGGCCTCGACTTCTTCGATGCCTCCATCAACCGCATCGCAGCCTGGGTGATTGGTACCCGCAATATGAAAAAAGCGCTGCTGCGCGCCCTGCTGGAACCAACTGCTCAGCTTCGTCAGCTGGAGAACGACGGCGATTACACCGCCCGCCTGGCGCTGCTCGAAGAGCAAAAATCGCTGCCGTGGCAGGCTATCTGGGAGATGTACTGTCAGCGTCACGACACTCCGGCGGGCAGTCAGTGGCTGGACAACGTGCGGGCTTATGAGAATGCGGTTCTGAGCCAGCGCGGGTAATGCACGGGCTTTCCCGGGTCGCGGCTGACGCCTTACCCGGGCTACGAACCTGACGCCTTACCCGGGCTACGAACTGCGCGATGTTGCCAGAGCGCACCGAACAGTTCCCTCTCCCCTGTGGGGAGAGGGTTAGGGTGAGGGGCTACCCCCACCAAATCAACAGGAAAGACAAGACTATGCAGACCATTATCGACGCCTGGTTCGTCCAGGGCATGATCAAAGCCACCTCCGACGCCTGGCTGAAAGGCTGGGACGAACGCAACGGCGGCAACCTGACGCTGCGTCTGGATGAAGCGGATATCGAACCTTACGCGGCGGATTTCCACGCCAAACCGCGCTACATCGCCCTCAGCCAGCCGATGCCAATCCTGGCCAACCAGCCATTTATCGTCACCGGCTCCGGCAAATTCTTCCGTAACGTCCAGCTCGACCCGGCCGCTAACCTCGGCGTGGTAAAGGTCGACAGCGATGGCGCGGGATACCATATCCTGTGGGGCCTCACCGAGGATGCCGTACCGACCTCCGAGCTGCCGGCACACTTCCTGTCGCATAGCGAGCGCATCAAACTGACCGGCGGCAAAGACCGGGTGATCATGCACTGCCATGCCACCAACCTGATCGCCCTAACCTATGTTCTGGAGAACCACAGCGATCTGTTCACCCGCAAGCTGTGGGAAGGTAGCACCGAATGTCTGGTGGTCTTCCCGGACGGCGTCGGCATTCTGCCGTGGATGGTGCCGGGCACCGATGAAATCGGCCAGGCGACCGCCGAAACCATGCAAAAACACTCACTGGTGCTGTGGCCATTCCACGGCGTCTTCGGCAGCGGCCCCACGCTGGATGAGACCTTCGGCCTGATCGACACCGCCGAGAAGTCCGCCGAAGTGCTGGTGAAAGTCTTGTCGATGGGCGGGATGAAGCAGACCATCACCCGCGAAGAGCTTATCGCCCTTGGCAAACGCTTCAACGTGCAGCCGCTGCAGTCCGCTTTAGATCTTTATCCATAACAACATCGCGCCCCGCTCACCGAGACGGGGCGAAATATCACCTGCAAACCCTACAAAACTAACTCATGTGGAGTAAAAGCAATGAAAACAAAGACAAGCTTGATCCTCACCGTTGCCGCCCTGGCGTTGTCCGGTTCCGCCTTAGCCGAAGTTAAAATCGCCCTTGTGGCGAAATCGCTGGGAAATGGCTTCTTCGAAGCCGCCAACGTTGGCGCCCAACAGGCAGCCAAAGAGTTAGGTGATGTCAAAGTGATCTACACCGGCCCGACCACTACCACCGCCGAAGCGCAGATCGACGTGCTGAACGGGTTGATCGCCCAGGGGGTGGATGCGATCGCCATTTCCGCCAACGATCCGGACGCCGTGGTACCGGTGCTGAAAAAAGCGATGCAGCGCGGCATCAAGGTGGTCTCGTGGGACTCCGGCGTGGCGCCGGCAGGCCGCCAGATCCATCTTAACCCCTCAAATAACGCCTTAATTGGCGAAACCAACGTCAAGCTCGCCGCCGATGCGCTGAAGGCGCTGAACGTTGAGAAAGGCGAAGTGGCCGTGTTAAGCGCCACCCCAACCTCCACTAACCAGAACATCTGGATTGAGGAGATGAAAAAGGTGCTGCCGCAGTATCCGTCCGTACAGCTGGTCACTGTCGCCTACGGGGACGATCTGTCGGATAAAAGCTACCGCGAAGCGGTGGGCCTGCTGAAATCATATCCGGACCTGAAAGTCATTGTTTCGCCGTCATCGGTGGGCATTGTTGCCGCCGCGCAGGCGGTGAAGGATCAGGGCAAAATCGGCAAAGTCTATGTCACCGGGCTGGGGCTGCCGTCGGAAATGGCCGGCGCGATCAAGTCCGGCGCCAGCAAAAGCTTCGCCATCTGGAACCCGATTGACCTGGGCTACGCCGCCACCTATCTGGCCGACGATTTAGTCAAAGGCACGGCGACCAAAACCGAAGCCAGTATGGGCAAGCTGGGCAAAGTGAAGCTGGATGCTGAGGGGAATGGCGCGATGGCCGAGCCGTTCGTCTACGATGCGAGCAACATCGATAAGTTCTCGAAAATTTTCTAACCCTTGTTCCCTCACCCCGGCCCTCTCCCGGAGGGAGAGGGGGAAAGGCTGGTCCTCTGCACGATGTGGCCAGCGGACGCCGGACCGT
Organism: Klebsiella sp. PK18; assembly: GCF_057784655.1. Classification (NCBI taxonomy): domain Bacteria; kingdom Pseudomonadati; phylum Pseudomonadota; class Gammaproteobacteria; order Enterobacterales; family Enterobacteriaceae; genus Klebsiella; species Klebsiella sp. PK18. The sequence goes on from NZ_CM173493.1 coordinate 5,512,656, forward strand.
TCCCACGCCCCTTTGGGGAGAGGGTTAGGGTGAGGGGTGATTTTTGTGGAGAACTATCATGTCAGCATCAACGCCACTGCTGTCGCTGAAGGGGATCACCAAGATTTTTCCCGGTGTGCGCGCCCTTGAGAACGTGCAGCTTGATCTCTGGCCCGGCAAAGTGACCGCCTTAATCGGCGAAAACGGCGCGGGGAAATCCACGCTGGTCAAAGTGATGACCGGTATTTATCAGCCCGAAGAGGGCGAGATCCTCTATAAAGCGATCCCTATTCATCTGCCAACGCCGGAATCGGCGCATAAGGTAGGGATCACCGCCATTCACCAGGAAACCGTGCTGTTTGACGAACTCTCGGTCAGTGAAAATATTTTCGTCGGCCAGTATCTGTATAAGGGACTGTTAAAAACGCTCGACTGGCCGGCGATGCACCGCAGAGCCAGCGAGATCCTCACCCGGCTGGAAGTCCAGATCGACCCGCGGGCCACGCTGAAAACCCTCAGCATCGCCCAGCGGCACATGGTGGCGATTGCCCGGGCGCTGGCTTTCGACGCCCAGGTGGTGATCCTCGATGAGCCGACCGCCGCCCTCTCCCAGCATGAAATCCTGGAGTTTTATCACATCGTTGAGCGTCTGAAGCAGGACGGCAAAGCGATCCTGTTTATCTCGCATAAGTTCGATGAAATTTTCGAGCTGGCCGATTATTACACCATCCTGCGCGATGGGGTGTACGTCAGCTCCGGGGCGATAAGCGACATCACCGAAGAGCGAATGGTGTCGATGATGGTGGGCCGGGCGATCACCCAAACCTACCCGAAAATCGACTGCACGCCCGGAGAAACGGTGCTGGAGGTGACCGATCTCTGTCATCCTACCGAGTTTGCCCATATCAGCTTCCGCCTGCGCAAGGGCGAAATTCTCGGCTTTTACGGCCTGGTGGGCGCCGGACGCACCGAGCTGATGCAGGCGCTCTCCGGTGTCTCGCGTCCCTCCTCCGGCGAGATCCGCCTGAACGGCAGCCCCATGCGCTTTCGCCAGCCCGCCGACGCCATCCGCGCGGGCATCGTCTGCGTGCCGGAAGAGCGGCAGAAACAGGGGGCGATCATCGCCCTGCCCATCGCCCAGAACATCAGTCTGCCGCAGCTCAGCAAGCTCAATCCTAACGGCGTCCTGAACGACGCCCGGGAATGGCGGCTGGCGGACGAGTACGCCTCGCGCCTGCAGGTTAAAGCCTTCAGCTGGCGGCAGCCGGTGGAGACCCTCTCTGGCGGCAACCAGCAGAAAGTGGTGATCGGCAAATGGCTGGCGACCCATCCCGAGGTGATTATCCTCGACGAGCCGACCAAAGGCATCGATATCGGCTCAAAAGCCGCCGTGCATCAGTTTATGTCCGAGCTGGTCAGCCAGGGACTGGCGGTGATTATGGTCTCGTCAGAGCTGCCGGAAGTGATGGGCATGGCCGACCGGATTATCGTGATGCACGAAGGGCTGATGGTCGCCGAATACCAGGCCGGTGAAGCGACAGCGGAAACCATCGTTAGCGCGGCCAGCGGCATCGGCCAGGAGGCGGCATGATGGGACACGCATGGCTTAAACATCGCGAAGCGCTGCTGGCGGTGGTCATCATTTTGATGATCGGCGCCATCGGCAGCCGGGCGCCGTCGTTCGTTTCACCGGGCAATCTGGTGGAGATGTTTAACGATACCGCCATCCTTATCATCCTCGCCCTCGGCCAGATGATGGTGTTGCTCACCAAAGGCATCGATCTGTCGATGGCCGCCAACCTGGCGCTGACCGGGATGATCGTCGCCCTGCTTAACGCCCACTATCCGGGTATTCCTGTGGTGGCGCTGCTGGCGCTGGCAACCCTGCTGGGCCTGCTGATGGGGATGATTAACGGCCTGCTGGTCTGGCGCCTCGGCATTCCCGCTATCGTGGTGACCCTCGGCACCATGAGCATTTATCGCGGCATTATCTTCCTGCTGACTGACGGCGGCTGGGTTAACTCACATCAGATGAGCGCTGATTTTCTCAGTCTGCCGCGCAGCACGCTCATGGGATTACCGCTTCTGAGCTGGTGCGCCATCGCCGCGCTGCTGCTGGTGGGTTATTTCCTGCGCTACAGCCGCACCGGCCGGGCCTTATACACCGCAGGCGGCAACGCGACGGCGGCGTACTACACCGGCATTAACGCCGGAAAAATGCAGTTCGTCAGTTTCTGTCTCTCCGGCGCGCTGGCCGGCTTCTGCGGCTATCTGTGGATCTCGCGCTTCGCCGTCGCCTATGTCGACGTGGCGAACGGCTTTGAACTGCAGGTGGTCGCGGCCTGCGTGATCGGCGGTATCAGTACCATGGGCGGAAGCGGACGGGTGCTGGGCTGCCTGTGCGGCGCGCTGTTCCTCGGGGTCATCAATAACGCCCTGCCGGTGATCGGCATCTCGCCCTTCTGGCAAATGGCGATCTCCGGGGCGGTGATCGTCATGGCGGTGCTGCTCAACGAGCGCGGCAATCGCGGTCACGGGCGGTTAATCCTGCGCAACGCGGCGTTAGCCCGACAGAAACAGGCGGTAAAATCATGAGCAAGATGATGGTATCTGAAGAGATGAAAAACGCCCCGGCCGCGCCGTCGCCGCTGCGCCGCCTGCTGTGCTGGGAAGGGTTTTTACTGGCGGTCACCCTGGCGGTATTTATCGGCAACGCGGTGGCTTCCCCGTACTTCCTCAATATCTGGAACCTCTCGGACGCGACCTTTACCTTTACCGAGAAGGCGATCGTCGTCCTGCCGATGGCGATGCTGATTATCGCCCGGGAAATCGATCTGTCGGTGGCCTCGACGATGGCGCTCAGCTCAACGGTGATGGGCTTCTGCGCGGCAGCGGGGGTGGACACCCCGCTGCTGGTGGTCATCGGCCTGGGCGTAGGTCTGCTGTGCGGCCTGTTCAACGGCTTGCTGGTGACTCGCTTTAACCTGTCGTCCATTGTGATCACCATCGGCACCATGAGCCTGTATCGCGGCATCACCTATATCCTGCTGGGCGATCAGGCGCTCAATCACTATCCGGAGAGCTTCGCCTGGTTCGGCCAGGGCTACGTGTGGGGGGCGCTCTCTTTTGAGTTTGCGCTGTTTATCCTCCTCGCGGCCGCCTTCACCTTCCTGCTGCATAAAACCAACTTTGGTCGCCGGACCTACGCCATCGGCAATAACCCGACCGGCGCCTGGTTTTCGGGGATCAATGTTAAGCGTCATAACCTGGTGCTGTTCGCGCTGGTCGGGCTGATGGCCGGGCTGGCGGCGGTCCTGCTGACCTCACGGCTCGGCAGTACCCGCCCTACCCTGGCGATGGGCTGGGAGCTGGCGGTTGTCACCATGGCGGTGCTCGGCGGCGTCAATATTCTCGGCGGCTCCGGCAGCATGCCCGGGGTGATCATTGCCGCCTTTCTGATGGGGCTGGTGACCTTCGGCCTGAGCCTGCTGAACGTCCCCGGTATCGTGATGTCGGTGATTATCGGCGCCATGCTGATCGTGGTGATCTCCCTGCCGATTATGACCCGGCGGATGATGCAGCGAAGACGATGTTAATTTCCCCCTCACCCTGGCCCTCTCCCCAAGGGAGAGGGGACTGCCCGGCGCACGCAGGCAGCCTGTAGTCCGGGACCGGTTTTCCCCCTCTCCCTGCGGGAGAGGGCTGGGGTGAGGGGAAACGGATTTTCCAAAATCAACATTAAGGAGAATTATCATGAGTTTTATGTTGGCACTACCTAAAATCAGCCTCCACGGCGCAGGCGCTATCGGTGATATGGTTAAACTGGTGGCCGGTAAGCAGTGGGGCAAGGCGCTGATCGTCACCGACGGTCAACTGGTGAAGCTGGGCCTGCTGGACAGTCTGTTTTCCGCGCTGGATGAACAGCAGATGGCTTATCAGCTATTTGACGAGGTGTTCCCCAACCCCACCGAAGCGCTGGTGCAGCAAGGCTACGCGGCTTACCAGGCGGCCCGCTGCGATTACCTGATCGCCTTCGGCGGCGGTAGCCCGATTGATACCGCCAAGGCGATAAAAATCCTCACCGCCAACCCTGGTCCCTCCACAGCCTACTCCGGCGTCGGCAAAGTGAAAAACGCTGGCGTGCCGCTGGTGGCCATCAACACCACCGCCGGCACGGCGGCGGAGATGACCAGCAACGCCGTGATTATCGATAGCGAGCGGCAGGTAAAAGAGGTGATTATCGACCCGAACCTGATCCCGGATATCGCCGTCGACGACGCCAGTGTGATGCTCGACATCCCGCCAGCCGTTACCGCCGCCACCGGCATGGACGCCCTGACCCACGCCATCGAGGCCTTTGTCTCCGTTGGCGCCCATCCCCTGACCGACGCCAACGCCCTTGAGGCCATTCGCCTGATTAACCTGTGGCTGCCGAAAGCGGTAGACGATGGGCACGATCTGCAGGCCCGCGAGCAGATGGCGTTTGGCCAATACCTGGCGGGCATGGCGTTCAACAGCGCCGGTCTCGGGCTGGTACACGCCCTGGCCCATCAGCCTGGCGCCACCCACAACCTGCCGCACGGGGTGTGCAACGCCATCCTGCTGCCGATCATCGAAAACTTTAACCGCCCGAACGCGGTGGCGCGCTTCGCCCGCGTGGCGCAGGCGATGGGCGTCGATACCCGCGGCATGAGCGATGAAGCTGCCAGCATGGAGGCCATCAACGCCATCCGCGTGCTGAGCAAACGCGTGGGGATCCCCCAGGGCTTCAGCCAGCTTGGCGTCAGCAAAGCCGATATCGAAGGCTGGCTGGATAAAGCGCTGGCCGACCCTTGCGCGCCGTGTAACCCGCGCCCCGCCAGCCGCGATGAGGTTCGCGAGCTCTATCTGGAGGCCTTATGATCCGTAAAGCCTTCGTCATGCAGGTGAACCCCGACGCGCACGAGGAGTACCAGCGCCGCCATAACCCCATCTGGCCAGAGCTGGAAGCAGTGCTGAAAGCGCACGGCGCGCACCACTACGCCATTTATCTCGATAAAGAACGCCATCTCCTGTTCGCGACGGTGGAGATTGAGTCGGAAGCCCGCTGGGAAGCGGTCGCCAGCACGGAAGTATGCCAGCGCTGGTGGAAATACATGCGCGAGGTGATGCCCAGCAACCCGGACAACAGCCCGCTGAGCGCGGAGCTCAAAGAAGTGTTTTATCTGGCGTGAAAATAACCGGCCTCCCTCCAGACGGGAGGCCGGTCGATTAAACGGTCATCGCATTATCCCGAAGCGGCTCGGTTTTCGCCTTACCCGCTAACGTAAACGCGGAGATTAAGGTAACCGTCAGGGCAATACCGCCGAGGATCATATAGGTATCCTGAAAGCCGATCCGATCGTACATATTGCCGGCGAAGGCGGAGAGGAAGATCGCCGCCACCTGCTTGGCGAACTGGAAGCCCACCAGGTAAATGGTCGCCGACAGCCGGACATCAAACACACCGGTAATGTATTTAAAGGCGCCCACCAGCAGGAACGGCACCTCCAGCGCATGGAGCATTTTCAACGCTATGACTTCCGCGGCCGTAGTGGCGAAGGAAGAGCCAATCATTCTTGCCGCCATCACCATCCCGGCGATCAGCAGGGTATTCTTCGCCCCGATGCGGTTAATAATCCACGGCGAGCTGAACATAATGATGGCGTTACATATTTCTCCCGCGGTGGTGGCGAAACCAAAGGCGCGGGTGCCCGCTTCCGGGGTCGCGAAGAACGATTTAAAAAAGGTGGCGAACTGCTGATCAAAAACGTCATACACGCAGGCCACGCCGATGACATACAGAATAAACATCCACATCTTACGCTGGCGGAACATGCGCACCGCCGTTTTTAAATCGATCGCCGGGCGATTGGCGCCGAGCGAATCCATCACCTGCGCGGACTGACTGGCCTGCGGTTTGGCGATGGCCACCAGCACCACCAACAGCAGCGCGGCGGCCGACCCCATCCAGAACACCCATTCGGGATTAATGCTGAACAGCATTCCGGCGGTGGTCGCGCACAGCGCCCATCCCAGACAGCCAAAGGTGCGCGCCTTGCCGTATTCAAACCCGCTGTTGCGGCTTACCCGTTCGATATAGGCCTCCATCGCGCCGGCGCCTGCGGAGAATACAAAGCCGATATAGGCGCCGCCGCTCAGCGCCCCGAGCCAGATGTTGGTTTTCAGCAGCGGAGCGAAAACATAGAGGAAGAAGGGAGCAATCAGCACCAGCAGAACAGTCACGATCCACATCAGGTGTTTTTTCAGCCCCAGCTTGTCAGAGATCACCCCGAGGACCGGCTGGAAACAGATGGCGAACAGCGACAGGCTGGAGAAAACGAGGCCGGTTTCGGTTTTATTCAGGCCGATGACGTCCGACAGCCAGATCGGCAGAAACGGAAAGCAGGTGGCCATGATGAAGAAGTAGAGAAAGAAGAACAGCCCGAAAATCCAGAAGTTGGGGTTGTTTTTGTGGGTACAGACGGTCGGGTTCATTATATTTTCCTCAAGAAGGGCCGCGACGCGGCCCGATACCATCACACGCGTTGCAGGCCAATCAGAATGGCGCTTTCCGGGTCGAGGATGGGCAGCGCCAGCCCCGCCTGCTGTAGCCACTCACCGCTCACCGTCTGCGGCGTCGTCATCCATGCCGGCAGCTTCCGCATGGTGTGGCCACCCTCGCCGGTTATCTGAATGTTCGGATGATCGAGGAGCGTCACCTGATAGCGGGCGCTCGCCTCCAGCCCCGCCAGGCGCAGCGGCGCCATCAGGGTGTAGTCCGGCATCGCCAGCTGGCTGATGAGGAAAATCGCCTGCGCTTTATCCGGGCTGACGACGCCATGGGCAAGAGTGGTGGCGTCCGGCATATCCATCCGCCACTGCACGCCGTGATGGATCACGTCGCGCCACTGCTTATGCAGGGCCGCATATTTCCGGTATCCGGCGCGCTCTTCTTCATCAGCGCTCACCGGATCCAGCTCAAGTCCCATATGACCAAACAGCGCCGTCAGGCCGCGGAAGGCGATACTGTGCTGGCGGAAAGTGGCATGACAGTGGCGATTGCCAATATGCGCGCCCATCACCTCCGGCGGGAAGAAGTAGCTCATGCCGCGCTGGATGGTGTTGCGCTCAAGGGCGTCATTATTGTCAGACGCCCAGAAGCGATGGCTGCGCTTGAGGACTTCATAATCGATCCGCCCGCCCCCGGAGGAGCAGGATTCAAATTCAATGTGCGGGAAACGGGCCACCAGCGTATCCAGCAGGCGGTAGAACTGGCGCGTTTGCGCGTCCGCGGCGGCGCGTCCCTGATGCCCAGGCTGCACCAGCTCGCGGTTCATATCCCACTTCACGTAGTCCACCGCGTGCTCGCCCAGCAGCCAGCTCATCCGCTCCAGCAGATAATCAAACGCTTCCGGAATGTTGAGATTCAGGACAAACTGATGGCGGCCGGTCAGCGGGGTATAGCCCGGCAGCGCCAGCACCCAGTCCGGGTGCGCCCGGTACAGATCGGAGTCCGGGTTAATCATTTCCGGCTCCACCCAAATACCGAATTCCATCCCCAGCGATTTCACGTGATCGATAACCGGCGTCAGGCCGTAGGGGTATTTTTTCTCATCGAGATACCAGTCCCCAAGCGCCGCCCAATCGTCGTTGCGCCCTTTAAACCAGCCGTCATCGATAATAAAGCGCTCGACGCCCAGCGCCGCCGCCTCGTCAGCCATACGCATGATGTAGTCCGGGTCGTGGTCGAAATAGATCCCCTCCCAGGTGTTGAGATGCACCGGGCGCGGCTTGTTGCCCGGGAAGCGAATAATCCGTTCGCGCAGATAACGATGGAACTGCTGGCTCATGCCGTTCAGCCCGTTCGCCGAGTAGCTGGCATACAGGTACGGCGTCCACAAGGTTTCCCCTTCCGCCAGCGCCATTTCACCCGGCAGATAGAGCGCCTCGGCCTGTAGATAGCGGCGGCCATCGGTTTTCACCTCTGCCCGCAGGCGATGGTTACCGCTCCAGGCCAGATGTACGCCCCAGACTTCACCCTGCATCTCGCTAAAGGCGCGGCTGCCGGTGATCAGGGCCGGAAAATGTTCGTGAGAGGTGCGCCCGCGGCGGTTCTCCAGCACAAAGCTGTCGTGCTCCAGCGTCAGGCGGTGAGGCTGAAACTCGCGGATCCAGCGGCCATGGAAAGCCATCACCTCGCGAGCGCGTTCGGCGACCGGCAATGTGACCGCCAGGCGATCCACCTGCCATGGGCTGGCGCGCAGATTGGTCACGCCATGGCGCACACTCAGCACGCCGCTGGCATCCAGCGCGATCTCGCTGTGCAGACGCAGGCCGGCCTGTGGATCTTCGCTGACCAGGGTCAGCGTCTGGCCCTCGTGCCGCACTTCGCTGGTGGTGAACAGCGGAGAGGCATCCAGACCCTGACGATGGCCTTCAATGCCCGGCGCACCAAACAGGCCATGGCCCAGCTCCGCCATTAAGGTCACTGGCGAATCGACATCCAGTCTGCCGTTGGCGACCGGGCGCGTCAGGCTGTCGGCATCCTGCGGTGAAAAGTGGCTTAAATGTGGCCCCCAGTAGACAATTTCGGCGAAAGGGCGAGTTTTAATGACAACATCGGCACCGGCACTTTGCAGGTGAATCAGCGAATCAGACATCAGACATCTCCATAACAAGGAATGTCTTACTGTTGACCCGAAACGTTTCGGATGCCAACCAAAACGTTTCGGATTCGTGATCGGCTTCAGAATTACGGGTTAAAAAGGGGTCAGGTCAGGCAGTTTCGCCGGGGATGAATTCGGGCTGCCAGAGCACCTGCAGCGAGGCCAGATCCTCGCCAGCAATTAAGCGGCGGACCATATCGGCAATCTGCCGCCCCACGCCCTGGCGCGTGGACTGGATCACCGCGGCGACATCGGTCTCTATGATGCTGTCCTGCGGCAGCCCGTCATACACCACCAGGGCGACGCGGTTGTCGCCGGTTAAACGGCCCAGATGGGCGAGCGCCATGGCGGCGCCATCGCCATGGGTGTTGCAGTCGGTGATGATCGCGGTAGGCGGCTCCGGCAGACGCAGCAGCTCCAGCGTGGCCTGATAGCCGCCGCGGCGCGTCGCCGGCACGCTACGCAGCCACGCATCGGATAACCCCGCCTCGCGCAGAGCATCGAGGTAGCCGTTACGCCGTTGCAAAATAAACGCCTGATTGTTGTTCTCGCCCAACAGCGCGATACGCTGGTGGCCCTGTTGAATTAGATGGCGGGTGGCGCGGCAGGTGCCGGCATAGTTATCGAAATCAAACCAGGCGTAGGGCTGCGCCAGGCGGCTACGGCCGAGCGCCAGAAACGGAAAGCCAGAGTCCTGCAGCTGCGCCAACCGCGGATCGTCATCCAGGGTATGGGCCACGATTAAAGCGTCGACGCGACGGCCCTGCACCATGCGCATATAGCCATGTTTATCCGACTGTTCATCATCGGCGATCAGCAACAAATCAATGTCATGGCGCGCCAGCTCATGGCTGATCTCCCCAACCATCTCGAGAAAAACGTTATTGTTGAGCGGCGCGGGGCGGACAGGGAAGACGAGACCAACGGCATCGATGGTGCCCATTTTCAGACGGCGGGCGAAAGTGTTGGGGCGATAGCCCCGGCGCTGCGCTTCAGCCTCAACCCGGGCGCGGGTCTCCTGCGACACATCGTCGTAGCCGTTCAACGCCCGGCTGACGGTCGTGACGGAGATCCCAAGTTGTTTGGCAATGGCTTTCAGCGACATAAAAATCCCTGTTTTCGCATAGGAAAGCTAGTTTCCCGCAATATGGCTATGACGTCCAGCGAGCGCGCGTCCCCCGCCGACGCGATGTCAGTTTTGCTCAGCGATCAGCAGGGCCTGCGTATCCGGCTCCAGCGCCTGAAAAACATGCTCCTGATCCGCCGGGTAGCAGATATAGTCGCCCTCGCCGAGCTCTTCCGGCGCCGACGTTAGCCCTACCCGCGCCCGCCCCTGGGTGACGATAATATGTTCCACCGAGCCTGGCGGATGCGGATGCGAAATGCGGTCGGCGCCGGGCTGGGTGAGCAGCAAATAGATGTCCCGACGCGCGCCGGGCGGACAGGCGGCCAGCAAAATGGCCTGATAGTTCGCCTGCTCTGCCACCACTTTGGTCCCCTCGCCGCGGCGGATCACCTGCGTTTTGTTCACCTGCGGCTCAAGCAGCCTGGCAAATGGAATATCCAGCGCCACGCAGAGCGACCACAGCGTTTCCAGACTCGGATTGCCGTTGCCGGACTCCAGTTGCGATAGCGTGGATTTTGCGATACCCGCCCGACGCGCGACTTCCGCCAGCGAGAGACCGGTCCGCGCCCGCTCCCGCACCAGGCTTTTGGCAATAACGCTGATTGGCTGTGTCATACCCGCCCCTTTGTTTTTTATATCGAACGATTCGTTCGCCTTGAAAAACGATTATTATGTGTTCATTATAATGGAAATTCGTTCGATATGGCTAAATGATATGAAACAAACTCTCTCCAGTCTCAGCGGAGACACGATAAAAGCGATCGTTTTGGTCTGCCTTGCCGTCGGGGTGGTGGGCATGTCCTATGGGTCGCTGGCGGTGGCTTACGGCTTCCCTTTATGGGTGCCGCTCTTGCTTTCGGTGTCCGTGCTGGCAGGCGCTTCTGAATTCATGTTTATCGGCATTATCGCCAGCGGCGGTAGCCCACTGGCCGCCGCTGCCGCTGGCCTGTTAGTCAACGCGCGCCATATCCCGTTCGGGGTGACCGTGCGCGAACTGGTTGGTCGGCGCGCCTTAAGCTTTATCGGGTGCCACATTATGAACGACGAGAGCGTGGTCTTTGGCTTGTCGCAGCCCACCCCTGCGCAGCGCAAAGCGGCCTACTGGCTGTGCGGCGCCGGCGTCGCGCTGATCTGGCCCCTCGGCACGCTAACCGGCGCGGCCGTCGGCAAACTGCTGCCAGCGCCGGAAACCATCGGGCTTGATGCGGTCTTCCCGGCGATCCTGCTGGCGCTGGTGATCCCGGCCTTTAAAAACCGCACTACGCTGATCCGCGCCGCCAGCGGCGCCGCACTGGCGCTTGCCGCCGTACCGTTTGTGCCCACCGGGCTGCCGGTGCTGCTTTCGCTGTTTGGTTTACTGTCGAGGAAAAAATAATGGGCAATATGACGCTGTTTATCGCCGGTATCGCCATCCTGTCGCTGGGAACCTATCTGATGCGCCTCGGCGGCGCGAAGCTCGGCAATCGGCTGGCATTTTCCGAGCGCTCGCAGGCGCTGCTTTCCGATGCGGCGACGGTGCTGCTTTTTTCCGTCGCCCTGGCCACCACCTTCTATGAAGGGGCGCATTTCGCCGGCATGGCGCGCGTTCTGGGTGTGGCTGTCGCCGTGTTCCTCGCCTGGCGCAAGGTCCCGCTGATCGGCGTGATTATCGCCGCCGCCGTGGTGACCGCGCTGCTGCGCCTGGCGGGTATGCCTTAGGGCGGGTAAGCGTAATCCGCCAAACCGGCGTGCTTTCCAGCGATCGTGCCTTCAAGCCAGTGAATAATCGGTTTTATCTCCAGCGGATACCGCTGGTCTATCGTCAATACGGGCCCTAAAGACATGGGCTGCGCCCGCCCGGCCAGCTGGGCCAGCTCCGGCAGATACTCCTCGCCGGGGTGGCCCGGCGGCCGCGTCGCCAGCCGCGAGGCATAGCGTGCGACGGCCAGCTCCGGGGTGATATGGTTCCAGATCTCAATTACCTGCTCCACGCCCGCCTGCTGTAGCAGTCGCTGCAAGGTCTCCCGCGGCTGAAAACCGAACCAGGCGTCGATCAACCAAACCATGCTGGCAGGCGACGCGCCGACAATCGACCAAATCACCTCATACGCCGCACAGCCCAGCTGGCGATTCATCGGCCGGTCGACAGGGGCCAGGCGCGCCATAAACGGCTCTTTGATGCCGTCGATCGTCAACACTGGCAGGCTAAAGGTCTCCGCCAGCAAACGGGTGATGGTGCTCTTCCCCGACGCCGGAATGCCGTTGATTAATATGGCCGTTTTGCAGCCTGGGGTCAGATGTCTGTTCATAGTAATGCGACGACCTCCTCCCGGCTGCGGGCCGTCCGCAGTTTGGCCATGGTGTCATTGTTATCCAGCAGCGCGACGATGGAACGGATGCCCTCCTCGATATGCGCATTGCTGTCCCGGGCACCAAACATAATAACAATGTCCGCCTTTTCACTGTCCGCAAACGGGATGGGCTTTTTCAGCACCACCAGGCTAAAGCAGTTGCGTCTGACGCCGCACTCGGGGCGGGCATGGGGGATGGCAATCCCTTCATCAAAAACGTAATAAGCGCCATGATTCAAGGTATTATCGATCACCGCCTGGCTATATTCCGCCGAAATAAAGCCTTTCGCCTCCAGCGGGCGGGCAGCCAACTTTATTACCCGCTGCCAGTCGGATTCCACAACGCCAACCTGAATGGCATCGGCCTCAATAAGCAGTTCTTTTATGGTCATTCTCTGTTCCTAGATATTGCGACGAATAATATTGCGTAAATTATCAATCTGCAGAAACAGCGCATCGATATCCTGCCGGTGGCTCTTACTCTTGGCATATACCGATAATGCCCGGTTGTAAGTCAACATCAATGTTTTTTGCACGTCGCTATTATCGGGCTGGCGCTGTAATTCGCCTTCCAGTCTGGCGATCTCTTCCGCCAGCTGACGGGACTGTTGATCATAATCCTGCAGCGGGTTTTGCTCTTTTTTCCACAGCGTTTTCAATGATTCAAACATAGCAAGCTCCCTCCCTGGCGGAAGACAGGGCAACAAAAGATATGTGTCGGTAAAAACGCTATTTAAATAGCGCCATTTTTTCCATTAATACGGCAGTCACTGCCTGGTTGGCGGGAATTAAAAATTTCCGTACGCTGTCATTTACTTTTCCTTTCTCGAACGTTGATTTACAGCGGTCGACCCACTGCACGTTCATTTCCGTTCCGACGTTCACTTTATTAATCCCTTCAGTGACGGCCAGCCGCATATCGTCGTCACTAACGCCTGTGCCGCCATGCAGCACCAGCGGCACGCCAGTCGCTTCGCTTATCGCCTTCAGCCGCGCATGCTGTATCTGCGCTTTACCGGTGTACAGGCCATGCACAGTGCCCACCGAGACGGCCAGCATATCGACCTGCGTCTCCTCCACAAAACGTTTCGCGTCGTCGACGGTAGTAAAACAGATATCTTCGGCAGCCACCGCTTTTCCATCCTCTGACCCGCCGATCGCCCCCAGCTCACCTTCTACCGTAATATTCCGCGGCCGGGCCATTTCCACCACAATCCGCGTGTTACCGATATTTTCCTCGAGGCTTAAGTGAGACCCGTCGTACATCACCGAAGAAAAGCCCGCATTCATTGCCGTCTCGATGGCTTTAATATCGGAGCAGTGATCGAGGTGCAGGCAGGTCGGGATATTTTCACTGTCTGCTAATGAACGCACGACATCGACCAGTAACCGATACCCCAGATACTCTGCGGTACCGGTTGATATTTGGATCATTAATGGGCTGTGGCTGTTTTGCGCGGCTTTGAAAAAAGCCGGTAACATCTCAATACAGTGCAAGTTAAACGAGCCAATCGCTTTAAAATTTCTTTCCTGAGCGATGTTTAAAATCTCATTAAAATTATACAGACTCATGAACATTTTCCCCTTTCGGCTTAGCGGATTTACCGTTTACAAACCATGCCAGTGCGGCGACAAACACAATAAACAAGGCGACAAAGAGCCAGTTATTCTGGAAGGCGTGGCCTAATACCAGACCGGAGCTGATGACGTCAGAATCGCTGAAGGTGACGCCCGTAAAGCCGTAGCTCTCCAGCATGGGCACCAGAATAGCCGGCAGAAAAGTGATAAACAGACCGTGGATAACCCCGCCGATCATCGCCCCGCGACGTCCGCCCAGCGCATTACCAAATACCCCTGCCGTACCGCCGGCGAAAAAGTTGGTTAACAGCCCGGGGAGGATCATCGCCAGACCGAACATCGGGAAAACCAGCATGCCGATAATCGAGCCGACAGTCGTCGCCAGAAATCCGACAATCACCGCATTTGGCGCATAGGGAAACAGCACCGGGCAATCGAGAGCAGGCTTTGCATCCGGGACAATACGCATCGCGATACCGCGAAAAGCCGGCACCAGCTCATTGAGTAATAAACGCACACCGCTATAGAGGACAAAGACCCCGGCGACAAACTGAATGGACTGCATGAAGGCATACATCAGGTAATTAATGCCGCCGGAGAATTGCGCGATGTACTGCGGCCCCGCCGCAATAGCCGGGATGAGATACATCGGCACCATCACCACCGCCATGGCCAGATAGGTATCCTGCAGAAACTTAAAGTTATCAGGCAGTTCGAGATCTTCCGTGGAGCGAGAGCCTTTTCCGACAACTTTAGCGACCGCAGCCTGCACCAGATAGCCGATGGTACAGAAGTGCCCCAGGGCCACATCGTCAGACCCGGTAATGCGCCTGACCACCGGCTGCGCCAGGGCCGGCATTAAGACCGCCATCACACCGCCGAAGATACCCCCGGTTAAAATCAGCGGTACGCCAGTGAGCCCGGACTTATAGCCAATCACAGCCCCAATTGTCGCCATCCACAGTAGCGCCTGGCCGGTCAGGAAAATATATTTCAGCGGCGTCAGACGGGCGATAATAATATTGACGGCAAAGATCACCAGCAGCGTCAGCGCCACTTCCGAACCTAATTCCCGATTCGCTAACCCGGCGATGGCGGCCACATCGGTAATGTAGCCTTTCATGCCAAACCCCTGGGTGAAGATATCATTCAGGAAGGTCAGGGTGGCGACAATGATGTTTATCCCGGCCATCATAATTAAGAAACCGAGCAGCGTTTTAAATGTCCCTTCCGCGGTTTTGCCTGGCGATTTCTTTTGCAGGATCAGGCCAAGCATGGCAATAAAAGCAATAAGGATGGATGCCTGGCCGAGTAAATCCTTAACGATAAACACAACGAAGCTATTCATAATCAGCCACCTTCAGATGACGTTCTTTTAAGAATGCGACGATCTTGGTTTCAATCTCCTCTTTATCAGTAAGTTTATTCAATACCACGACACGTTTAATTTCTTCTTCACTGGCATCGGCGGTTAAGATGTCGGCAAAGGTTTTTTGCGTCAGAATCATATCCGATTTAAAGGCCCCAGCTTCGGAAACGGTGGTGTGTTCAATATGAGCGGGAATTTCCAGCTTCTTTAAAACTGCCTTCGCCGTCATTTCAATGGCAAAGCTTGAACCGAGGCCGCAGCCACATACGCATAAAATTTTCAGCATGGAGGGTCTCCTCAAATAATATTGAGTTGCTTGGCAAGTTTATAATGATGTCCTTCAGTATCGACCAGACGTTTTTTCATACTGACTAAATCAATCGGAATAGGTTTGTTACTGGAATTAATTATTATGGCTTTATTTTTCATACCTGACTGAATACAGCGAACCACTTCACTGGCCATAATGGTACCCTGATAAATCTCTTCACAGGTTGGATCACCGCTGCGTAAACCATAGCCGACGATCGTTTTACGGATACGGACACCTATTTGTGGTTCCAGCTGTTTAATCATGGTATCAATCGCCCCCTGAAAGCCGGGAGAGTACTCTTTGGTATAGCCTTCTGAGCAGAGGATCACGACGCTATTTTGCGTGCTCAGCTTACGGGTAATCCGTTCCGCAAGCATGGTCAGCGGCATCTGTGCCTCCGGGATCAGGGCAATATCAGCATTACATTTAATGGCGGACTGTAACGTTAGTTCTCCACAATAGCCTCCTAATATCTCAACCATAAAAACCCGACCCGGCAGCGCTCTTCCGGTATTTCTTAAACGGGAGACTTCTTTAATAATTTGCTCACAGGCCGTGGAAAAACCAATCGTATAATCACTGCCATACACATCATTATCGATAGTCATCCCAACACCAAAGCAATTAATCTCAAATTCACTAAGGGTATTCAGAAACTGCAGGCTGCCATCCCCCCCGGCCATAATGAGCACATCAATACGCAGAGATTTAAGTTTTTTAGCAATGCTTTCATATTCACTGCGCTGCAGTTTGCGACTGGTTCGCCCCGAGGTAATGATCGGCACCGCGGTAATGGAGAAATCAACCAGATCGCGCCACGCCATATCCTGATGACTTTTCTCCAGTAGCCCTGGAATACCGCCATTAAACAGCGTGATATCGGCATTAGCCTGCCTGGCTATCTGGAATATAAAATTATTCATTCCCGAAACATCCCCGCCGCTAATAACGATGCCAATTTTCATGACGCTTCCTCGCTCATTTGCCTGACAACATTTTTCCCTGAGTACAAGCCTTCTATTTGCAATAAAGATCACATAATGCGTATTAAATTACGTCAGTGAATGGTTGACAGTAGCAGTGACATGCTTATTTCTGTGATAAACATCTCATTTAAAGAGGGTGATCGCCATCGCTTTCTGTTTTTAATATCTTTATATTTCATAGCGTTAAAATATCGAGATATTCAGGCGTGCAGACCTTTCCTTTGCCGTTAATATGGGGATTTAAGAAAAGAGCGGAAACGTGATTACTGCCACATTTTTTCGTAGCAGAGGGGAATATCGGGTAATTTCGCCGATGCGGGAAGCGAAACAAAAAAAGCGCCCTAAGGCGCTCTTTCGACAGTAACTTTATGCTTATTTGTTCAGTTCCGCAGTCATATGCACGCGGTTGCCGGTAAAGGCTTCGGTAATTTTGTAAGACGAAGCGCCAGCAGCCTGCGCCTGAGCAGCGATTTTCGCTTCCGCACCATCCATCGTGGCAGCGGTTGCAGTCACGGTTTCAGCAGCGAATGAACCAAAAGAAGCGGCCAGTGCGATTACTGCGACAAAAGTTTTGATGCTTTTCATGATATAAACCCTTTCATTTAGTTGTTTAGATAAGGCGCCGTGCCTTGATGTGTTAAATAGTAGCCCGCACATCGCTAAACAAAAAGCGGAAGGATTTGCTGTCATTGTTCAAATTTATTGATCGATATTTAACCCGCAATTAAACGCTGCGGATGGGTGTAAACTGTCGCCCTGCCCGGCTTGCAAAAGCCCACCAGCGTCAGATTGCAGCGCTCGGCCACTTCCACCGCTAAGGTGGTGGCCGCCGAGACCGCGAACAGGATCTCGACGCCGCACATCGCGGCCTTCTGCACCATTTCATAGCTGGCGCGGCTGGAGACCAGCGCGGCGCCATGCTGCCAGTCCTCGCCAATTTCCGCGCGCTGGCCCAGCAGTTTATCCAGGGCGACATGCCGGCCAACGTCTTCAAAACCGCCCGCCAGCTCGCCAGTCGTCCTGACCCAGGCAGCCGCATGGGTACAGCCGGTGAGCCGGCCGACCGGTTGAAAGTCGTTAAGATGCGCCAGGGCGTGGTCGAGGTTGGCTAGATCGAACGTCTGAGTGAACGGTAGCGGCTGAACTGGCTTACCAATATCATTGAGCTGCTCGACGCCGCATACCCCGCAGCCGGTGCGCCCGGCCAGCGCGCGACGCCGGGCTTTGAGCCCCATAAAACGTCGGCTGGAGAGCTCAATCTGTACCTCAAGGCCATTGCACACCGACACCACGTCCATGCCGAAAATCTCCCGCCGATGCTCGATAATCCCTTCGGATAAGGAAAAGCCGACGGCGAATTGCTCCAGGTCTTTCGGCGTGGCCATCATCACCACATGGGAGATACCGTTGTAGACCAGAGCGACGGGAATTTCTTCGGCTAACTCGTCTGGCTGAGGGTGTTGCAGATCCTCGCGTTTCCAGAGGGAGACCTGGCGATATCCTGTGACATTCGTCACATTTTTGATTTGTTCGAGAGGCTTCTTGTTCACTTTGCTTTAACCGTATTGGAACAGGCATACACACAATGTGGTATTCTGTTTTTATCCCTTCAGGAATGAGGGAAATTAGCCCTAATTCTGAACCTTTGCGGCCTTCACCGCAAAGCAAATAACTACATGTGACAATGTCGAAACAAGGAGCGAACCATGCAGGTCAGCAGAAGGCAGTTCTTTAAGATCTGCGCTGGCGGTATGGCGGGAACCACGGCAGCAGCGCTGGGCTTTGTCCCGGCAACTGCGCTCGCGGAGACACGGCAGTACAAATTGCTGCGCACGCGCGAAACCCGTAACACCTGTACATACTGTTCTGTCGGCTGTGGGCTGTTGATGTATAGCCTCGGCGACGGCGCAAAAAACGCCAAAGCATCCATTTTCCATATCGAAGGCGATCCGGATCATCCGGTTAACCGTGGTGCGCTCTGCCCGAAAGGGGCCGGTCTGGTGGACTTTATCCATTCTGAAAGCCGCCTGAAATTCCCGGAATATCGCGCGCCAGGTTCCGATAAATGGCAGCAAATCAGCTGGGACGAAGCGTTTGATCGCATCGCCAAGCTGATGAAAGAGGACCGCGACGCCAACTTTATCGCGCAAAACGACGCCGGCACCACCGTCAACCGCTGGTTGACCACCGGGATGCTGTGCGCCTCCGCCTCCAGTAACGAAACCGGCTATTTAACGCAAAAATTCACCCGCGCCCTCGGGATGCTGGCGGTGGATAACCAGGCGCGTGTCTGACACGGACCAACGGTAGCAAGTCTTGCTCCAACATTTGGTCGCGGTGCGATGACCAACCACTGGGTGGATATTAAGAACGCCAACCTGATCGTGGTGATGGGCGGTAACGCCGCAGAAGCGCATCCGGTGGGGTTCCGCTGGGCGATGGAAGCCAAAATTCATAATGGCGCCAAGCTCATCGTTATCGATCCGCGCTTTACGCGTACGGCATCGGTGGCAGATTTCTATACCCCGATTCGTTCCGGTACCGACATTACCTTCCTGTCGGGCGTGATCCTGTACCTGCTGAATAACGAAAAATTCAACCGTGAATACACCGAAGCCTATACCAACGCCAGCCTGATCGTGCGTGAGGACTACAGCTTCGACGACGGGCTGTTCAGCGGCTATAACGCAGAAAAACGCCAGTACGACAAAACCAGCTGGAACTATGAGCTGGATGAGAACGGCTTCGCCAAACGCGATACCACGCTGCAACATCCGCGCTGCGTCTGGAACCTGCTGAAGCAGCACGTTTCTCGTTATACCCCGGATGTAGTCGAAAACATCTGTGGTACGCCGAAGACCGACTTCCTTAAAGTTTGCGAATACATTGCCGAAACCAGCGCGCCGGATAAGACCGCGTCGTTCCTGTATGCTCTCGGCTGGACCCAGCACTCCATCGGCGCGCAGAACATCCGCACCATGGCGATGATCCAGCTGCTGCTCGGCAACATGGGGATGGCCGGCGGCGGTGTCAACGCCCTGCGCGGTCACTCCAATATCCAGGGTCTGACCGACCTCGGCCTGCTCTCCACCAGCCTGCCGGGCTACATGTCGCTGCCGAATGAAAAACAGGCCGACCTGCAGACCTACCTGACGGCTAACACGCCGAAGCCGCTGCTGAAAGACCAGGTCAACTACTGGGGCAACTATCCGAAGTTCTTCGTCTCCATGATGAAAGCCTTCTTCGGCGACAAAGCTACGGCAGAAAACAGCTGGGGCTTTGACTGGCTGCCGAAGTGGGATAAGAGCTACGACGTTCTGCAGTATTTCGAGATGATGAATCAGGGCAAAGTGAATGGCTATATTTGCCAGGGCTTTAACCCGGTCGCCTCGTTCCCGAACAAAAACAAGGTGGTGGCTTCCCTGTCGAAGCTGAAATTCCTTGTGACCATCGACCCGCTCAATACCGAAACGTCCACCTTCTGGCAAAACCATGGTGAGTCGAACGATGTCGATCCGGCGAAAATCCAGACCGAAGTGTTCCGTCTGCCCTCCACCTGCTTCGCCGAAGAGAATGGGTCTATCGTCAACTCCGGCCGCTGGCTGCAGTGGCACTGGAAAGGCGCGGACGCCCCGGGGATCGCCGTCACCGATGGTGAAATTCTCGCCGGTATCTTCACTCGCCTGCGTAAGATGTATGCCGAAGAGGGTGGCCCGGCGCCGGAGCCGGTGCTCAACATGACGTGGAACTACTCCACGCCACACGAGCCGGCATCGGAAGAAGTGGCGATGGAAAGCAACGGTAAAGCGCTGGCGGATATCACCGACCCGGCAACCGGCGCGGTGATCGTCAAGAAAGGCCAACAGCTAAGCTCCTTTGCCCAGCTGCGAGATGATGGCACCACCTCCAGCGGCTGCTGGATCTTCGCCGGGAGCTGGACGCCGGAAGGTAACCAGATGGCGCGCCGCGATAACGCCGATCCGTCAGGCCTCGGCAACACGCTGGGTTGGGCCTGGGCCTGGCCGCTCAACCGCCGCATCCTGTATAACCGCGCCTCCGCGGACCCGCAGGGCAAACCGTGGGATCCTAAACGTCAGTTGCTGAAATGGGATGGCGCGAAATGGGGCGGCGTGGATATTCCGGACTACAGCGCCGCCGCGCCTGGCAGCGACGTCGGTCCGTTTATCATGCAGCCGGAAGGGATGGGCCGTCTGTTCGCTATCGATAAGATGGCGGAAGGACCGTTCCCGGAACACTACGAGCCGTTTGAAACGCCGCTGGGGACTAACCCGCTGCATCCGAACGTGGTCTCTAACCCGGCCGCTCGCGTCTTCAAAGGCGATCTCGAGCAGATGGGCAAAGCGGACAAATTCCCGTACGTCGGCACCACTTACCGCCTGACCGAACACTTCCACTACTGGACCAAGCACGCGTTGCTTAACGCCATCGCGCAGCCGGAGCAGTTTGTGGAGATCGGTGAAAAACTGGCGAATAAGCTCGGCATCGGCCACGGCGATACCGTGAAAGTTTCCTCTAACCGCGGCTATATCAAAGCCAAGGCAGTGGTGACCAAGCGTATTCGCACGCTGAAAGTTGACGGTAAGGATATCGATACCATCGGCATTCCTATTCACTGGGGCTATGAGGGCGTAGCGAAAAAAGGCTTTATTGCTAATACCCTGACGCCGTTCGTCGGTGATGCAAATACGCAGACACCGGAGTTCAAAGCTTTCCTCGTGAACGTGGAAAAGGTGTAACGGAGACGACTTATGGCTTATCAATCGCAAGATATTATTCGTCGTTCCGCGACTAACGGTTTCACCCCCGCGCCTCAGGCGCGGGACCACCAGCAGGAGGTGGCGAAGCTTATCGACGTCACCACCTGTATCGGCTGCAAAGCCTGTCAGGTGGCCTGCTCCGAATGGAACGATATTCGTGATGAAGTCGGTCACAACGTCGGGGTGTATGACAACCCGGCGGACCTGACCGCCAAGTCATGGACGGTCATGCGCTTCTCGGAAGTGGAACAAAACGACAAGCTGGAATGGCTCATTCGCAAGGATGGCTGCATGCATTGCGCGGACCCGGGCTGCCTGAAGGCCTGCCCGTCAGAAGGCGCGATCATTCAGTACGCCAACGGTATCGTCGACTTCCAGTCCGAGCAGTGTATCGGCTGCGGCTACTGTATCGCCGGCTGTCCGTTCGATGTACCGCGTCTGAACCCGGAAGACAACCGCGTCTACAAATGTACCCTGTGCGTAGACCGCGTGACCGTCGGCCAGGAGCCTGCCTGCGTGAAAACCTGTCCGACCGGTGCAATCCACTTTGGCTCCAAAGAGGATATGAAAACGCTGGCCGGTGAACGCGTGGCTGAGCTGAAAACCCGCGGTTATGACAATGCGGGCCTGTACGATCCGGCCGGCGTCGGCGGCACCCACGTCATGTACGTGCTGCACCATGCCGACAAGCCGAATCTGTACCATGGCCTGCCGGAAAACCCGGAGATCAGCCAGACCGTGAAGTTCTGGAAAGGCATCTGGAAACCGCTGGCGGCCGTCGGCTTCGCCGCGACCTTCGCAGCCAGTATCTTCCACTACGTCGGCGTCGGTCCGAACCGCGCGGAAGAGGAAGAGGACAACCTGCATGAAGAGAAAGACGAGGTGCGCAAATGAAAAGACGTGACACCATCGTGCGCTACACGGCGCCGGAACGCATCAACCACTGGGTCACCGCCTTCTGCTTCGTCCTGGCGGCAGTGAGCGGGTTAGGCTTTTTCTTCCCGTCCTTTAACTGGCTGATGCATATTCTCGGTACGCCGCAGCTGGCGCGTATTCTCCACCCGTTCGTCGGGGTGGTAATGTTCGCGTCGTTTATCATCATGTTTTTCCGTTACTGGCACCACAACCTAATCAATCGGGATGATATCTTTTGGGCGAAGAATATTCGTAAGATCGTCGTCAACGAGGAGGTGGGCGATACCGGGCGCTATAACTTCGGCCAGAAATGCGTGTTCTGGGCGGCGATTATTTTGCTGGTACTGCTGCTGGTGAGCGGTGTGATCATCTGGCGTCCGTATTTTGCGCCGGCTTTCTCAATCCCGGTGATCCGATTTGCGCTGATGCTGCATTCATTTGCCGCAGTGGCGTTAATTGTGGTTATCATGGTGCATATCTACGCCGCCCTCTGGGTGAAAGGCACCATTACCGCGATGGTGGAAGGCTGGGTTACCAAAACGTGGGCGAAGAAACATCACCCGCGCTGGTACCGAGAGGTCCGCCAGAAACAGGAAAAGTCATCTGAATGAGTATTCGCATAATCCCGCAAGACGAGCTGGGTTCGAGCGAGAAACGCACGGCGGAAGCAATTCCGCCGTTACTGTTCCCCAGGCTGAAAAATCTGTACAACCGCCGCGCTGAACGCCTGCGTGAGCTGGCCGCCAACAACCCGCTGGGCGATTACCTGCGCTTTGCCGCGCTGATCGCCCATGCCCAGGAAGTGGTGCTGTACGACCATCCGCTGCAGATGGATCTGACGGCTCGCATTAAAGCGGCCAGCGAACAGGGTAAACCGCCGCTGGATATCCACGTTCTGCCGCGCGACAAGCACTGGCACAAGCTGTTGCACTCGCTGATTGCCGAGCTGAAGCCGGAAATGAGCGGCCCGGCGCTGGCGGTCATTGAGAATCTGGAAAAAGCCTCTGAGCAGGAGCTGGAGCAGATGGCCAGCGCGCTGTTTGTTTCCGACTTCGCCTCCGTCAGCAGTGATAAAGCGCCGTTCATCTGGGCCGCGCTGTCGCTCTACTGGGCGCAGATGGCCAGCCTGATCCCGGGGAAAGCGCGCGCCGAATACGGCGAACAGCGTCAGTTCTGCCCGGTATGCGGCTCAATGCCGGTCTCCAGCATCGTGCAGATCGGCACCACTCAGGGGCTGCGCTATCTGCACTGCAACCTGTGCGAAACCGAGTGGCACGTGGTGCGCGTCAAGTGCAGCAACTGTGAACAGAGCCGCGACCTGCACTACTGGTCGCTGGACAACGAGCAGGCAGCGGTGAAAGCCGAAAGCTGTGGCGACTGCGGAACCTACCTGAAGATTATGTATCAGGAGAAGGATCCGAAAGTCGAAGCCGTCGCCGACGATTTGGCGTCCCTGGTGCTCGACGCCCGTATGGAACAGGAAGGCTTCGCCAGGAGCTCAATTAACCCGTTCATGTTCCCCGGCGAAGGGGAGTAAGTTCTGCGGTGTGATTTCGGGCGGCTCTTGCCGCCCGCTTTCCTTCTTGCGACACGAGCGTAGTCAGGAATGACTCACCCGCGTCACTGACTGTCATCAGAGGCCAGCCTTTGGCTGGACACACTCGTTTCAGACGAGTTTGTCGCTCCCTTGTCGTCCTCCTGCTACTCGAATTATTCAGGGTGTAGTTCGTACGGCGTGACTACGCCAGGAATACCGGCAAAATCCTTCGTATTCCGCGTAATCAGTTCCAGACGATGGAGTTGCGCCGTCGCCAGAATGATGGCATCCGGCAGCTTAAGCTTATACTCCTGCCGCAGCGCAACGCTTCGCTCTGCAATATCCTGTGAGATGTTAATGATATTAAAGGTGCTTAGCGCCATTCGCGTACGCTGCTCCTGGTGGTATTTTTTAGCGCCAACCATCACCTCCATCCAGGTAATCAGACTGATCGCATTCTGCGGTGGCCAGGCCTCCAGCGCCTGTTTGGCTTCGCGACGCCCGCTAAATAAATCAATAAGAATATTGGTATCAAAAAGCGCAGATCCGGAGGTCATTACCACTCCTTGCGTAGCTGACGTTGATATTCCATGCCGTCTTCTTCGCAGTCTTGCCACAGACCCAGCGCACTGGAGATGGTATCTTTAGCTCGATCTTGTTTCTCCAGATATTGTTCAACCGCTTCACGTAACAGTTCCGCTCGCGGAATGTTACGCTGCACTTTGAGGTCATCGAGACGTTGAATGACATCGTCTGATAAATCGAGAAGAATTCTGCCCATATCCCTTTCAGCCATCATGCTCATATATACCTCAAGTATATCACCAGTGATGAAGTTATGAGCAATCTACAGCTTTTGAAATCGGAAACAAAAAGGATTTTGCCAGGTAAACGCTTTTTTGCGAGCCGCTTTCCATAATGCACAGGCGACCTCAACAGGCCTGTATTTTCGCCATAATCCAGGCTATAACACTGGATATTAAAACAGTACAAGGAACTTCATATGGCGCTGGAGAAAGGGATTGCTTCGCTGGTTGAGGCATTTATTGCGGCAGGTCGTCCGTCATCGCGCGATCAACATATTGATGATCGGAGGGCCGGCTATATCGCCAGTACAGTACTCGCCGGGGAGACGGAAACGCGAGTGCGGGTGGAGGATATCACCCTGGAGGGTATGCACTTCCGCGTCGTTTCACCGCCCACTGCCGACGGCCTGCTACCCACGCTTATCTACTACCACGGCGGCTGTTTTGTCAGCGGCGGCTTTACCACCCACGATAACCAACTCCGTCAGTTAACCATGTACAGCGGTTGCCGGGTGATCGCTGTACAGTACCGCCTGGCGCCGGAGCATACCTTTCCGGCGGCGCACGATGATGCAGAACGAGGTGCTACGATTATTCACCAGCACGCAAAGCAGCTTGGCGTTGATGCCTCGCGTATCACGCTGGCCGGCGACAGCGCCGGCGGGCACCTCGCCCTGGTCACGGCTCTGCGCCTGAAAGCGAAAGCGGCGTGGCATCCTGCACAACTGATTCTGATTTATCCGATGCTTGACCCCACCGCCAGCATGGCGAGCTACCTCAGCAATGGCGATGACTATGTGATTACCCGGGACACGCTACTGAGCGGCTACGAAATATACCTCGCCTCGACGCCGGCAAACCATCCGGATGCCTGTCTGCTCTGGCGCGAAGATTTTCACGGGCTGCCACCGGTGCATATTCTGACGGCGGAGTTCGATCCTTTACGCGATGAGGGTGAAGTGCTGTACCGAAGACTGACAGAGCAAGGGGTGGAGAGTTCCTGTCAGCGTTATCTGGGGGTGATCCACGGCTTCTTTCAGCTGGGAGGCGTCAGCCACGCCGCGCGTGATGCTATTCGGGATATCGCCTGGCGTGTGGCATCGCCAGGACGATAACGGCCAGAGGGCGCTTACTCTTCCTCGTTGCCGCCCTCTTCGTACGAACCAAAAGGCTTCGCCGGCAGCACGATGTAGATCCCCTCGAAAACCGCACCCTGTTTATCATCGCCAAAAAGCTCCACCTGCATTTGCACGCGGGCTTTACGCCCACGCGCCAGGCGGTCGAGGTCGCCGCTCAGCGATCCCAGGTCGGCGATGGCGCTGGGGCGGCCGCTAATGGGCTGACTGTAACGAATATGCGCATCCGCCAGAATGATGGTGCCCCCCAGATGCCGCTCGCGCAGCATCAGCCAGATAAGTCCCCATCCGGTCAGAGTCGCTAACGAAAACAGGCTACCGGCAAACAGCGTATGGTGCGGATTCTGGTTCCCCGCTTCCGGCATGGTGGTTATAAATTTCTGCCCGGTGTACTGCTGAATGCGTACGCCCATTTTTTCACTCAGCGGGATATGCTGATACCACGCCTGCTGGAGCTGCGCGCACCAGTCGCCACGGTGCAAAATATCGTCCAGCGACGCGATCGGTTTGATCATCAGAAAATGACGGATCGGCGTGGTGGTCGGGGTAGTGATCTCCCCCTGATTGACAAAGCCAAGCTTGGCGAAAAACTCCACCGCATCTTCGCGAGCGCTACAGGTGACCCGCTTCACCCCTTCCTGACGCGCTACCGACTCCAGGGTCATCGCCATCAGCGTCCCCAGCCCTTTATCCTGCACGGAGGGATGAACGGCCATAAAGCGAATGGAGGCTTCATTTTCCGCATTGATATACAGTCGGCCGACGGCAACCAGATTGCCCTCTTCATCCACGACCATCTGATGATGCGCCATCGCATCCCAGGCGTCGCGTTCCGATCCTTTTGGCTGATGCAGCGGCTTACGCAGCATCTCCCAGCGGAACTGGTAGTAGCTCTCTAACTCTTCTGCTGTTTGCGGTACACGAAGGTGATACATAGTCGTACTCTCTTTTGTTACCCGCAGCCTGCCCGGAAGCTGGGTCATACCTGCAACCAAAAGGTCACGGGACCATCATTGACCAAAGAAACCTGCATATCCGCAGCGAATCTTCCGGTCTGGGTGTTCATTTCCTGCTGGCGACAGCGGGCGACGAAATACTCATACAGCGCCTCGGCGCGGTCAGGGGCAGCGCCTTTCGAGAAACTCGGTCGCATCCCCCGCTCGGTATCCGCCGCCAGCGTAAATTGCGAAACCACCAGCACGCTGCCGCCCGCCTGCTGGACATTCAGGTTCATTTTCCCGTCCGCATCGCTGAAGATGCGGTAGCCCAGCACCCGTTCACAAAGGCGATTCGCCTTTTGTTCATCATCGTCTTTCTCGACGCCCAGCAGCACCAGAAGCCCCGGACCAATTTCGCCCGTCACTTCATCCTCCACGGTAACGCTTGCACGGGATACGCGTTGAATTAATGCAATCATGGTTGTTCTGTTTCTTCTGTTTTAAGTTTGCGGTATTCACCGAGAGTGACAGTAATTTCAGCGCCAAGCAAGACGATACACCAGGTCCAGTACACCCAGACGAACAAAATCGGCACCACCGAAATCACGCCATAAATTAACTGATAGGACGGAAAGGTGGTGATATAGAGGGCAAACGCTTTTTTACCTGCCTCGAACAGCAGCGCCGCCACCAGCGCCCCGATCACTGCATCGCGGTTACGCACCTGGGTGGTCGGTACAATACTGTAGAGCAGCCAGAATGCCGCCCATGAAAGGATCAGCGGGAAGAGGCGGAGTAGATTATCAATCACGCCGTCCAGATCGCTCGCCCAGCGCAGCGACAGCAGATACGAACTGATCGCCAGGCTGGCGCCTGCCAGCAACGGGCCAAGAGTCAGGATCATCCAGTAAACGGCAAAGGAGTAAACTTTGGGACGGCTGCGCGTGCTGCGCCAGATGGTGTTTAGCGCGCTGTCGATCGAGTACATCAGCAGCAGCGAGGTGACGATCAGGCCAAACGCGCCTACGGCGGTCATACGGCTGGAGTTAGCCACGAACTGTTCGATATACCCCTGAATCACATCCCCGGTCGCCGGAATAAAATTGGCGAAGATAAAATGGCGAATCTGCACGCTGACTTCGGAAAACATGGGAAAGGCCGCAAACAGCGCGAACACGACGGCTATCAGCGGCACCAGGGAAAGTAATGACACATAGGCGAGGTTCCCCGCCAGGGTCGTCATATGGTCTTCATCAATGCGCCGCCACAGCAGCTTAAGCCACGCCAGCAGCGGCCGGGTATGGTGGTGTAATTTTTGCTGAACGGTTTTTAGCATAACTGATTCGCGAAATAGTCAGGGATGGTCTTCTTCCCGGTCACCAGAATACTGGTGATCCCTAACCGGTTGGCCCCTGCTATATTATCGACGTTATCATCAAAAAAGACCGTATCTGCGGCGGAAAATCCCTCTTCTTCCAGTACTCGCAGATAAATTTCCGCTTCAGGCTTACGCAATCCCATCTCCTGTGACAGATAAATGCGATCGGCGGCAGCGCGCACTTCCGGGTATTCATCGGGCCAGAATGTGGTGTGAAGACGATTGGTATTGGAGAGCACCACCACCCGATGCCCCTGGGCACGAAGTTTATGCATGATGGTAATTACCTCCGGGCGCAGCGCGACAAATACCGCCTGCCAGCCGTGAGCAAACTGCTCATAGCTGAGGGACATATTCATTTCATGACACATGGCGGCGGCAAAGTCTTCATCGCTAATCTCGCCACGCTCATGCTGGTGGAAAGCCTCTCCCATGGTGAAATGCTGCTTCAGCGTCGCCAGCGGGATGCGGGTTAAATCACTCCAGGCTCCCAATACCCGGTTGAAGTCAATGTCGACAATCACATTACCTAAATCAAAGATATAGAGCATTTTTGTCTCCTTCCGCGCCGTGGAAAATTAACTTTAGCGGGAAAGGCAGGATTTGACTATTGGCGTATGATGCAGGAATGAAAAAAAGAAACCCCGCCGGAGAGGCGGGGTTTAGCGAACAACAAGAAGAAAAATTACTCTTCTTTTGCACCGCGCATTGCGCGTTTACGGTCGTTCTCAGTCAGGTGACGTTTACGGATACGGATAGACGTAGGGGTCACTTCTACCAGTTCGTCGTCATCGATGAACTCCAGAGCCTGCTCCAGGGTCATCTTAATCGGCGGAACCAGAACCGTTGCTTCGTCAGTACCGGACGCACGCATGTTGGTCAGTTTCTTACCGGTCAGGCAGTTTACCGTCAGGTCGTTAGAGCGACTGTGAATACCGATGATCTGGCCTTCGTAAACTTCAGCGCCGTGGCCGAGGAACAGCTTACCGCGATCCTGCAGACCGAACAGGGCGAACGCAACCGCTTTACCCTGACCGTTAGAGATCAGTACGCCGTTGTTACGCTGACCCACTTCGCCCGGACGAACGTCGTCGTAGTGGCTGAAGGTGGAGTACAGCAGACCGGTACCAGAAGTCATGGTCATGAACTCTGAACGGAAGCCGATCAGACCACGGCTTGGGATCACGTAGTCGAGACGTACGCGGCCTTTACCGTCTGGATTCATGTTTTTCAGGTCGCCTTTACGCTCGCCCAGCGCCTGCATGACAGAACCCTGGTGCTGCTCTTCGACGTCCAGCGTCACGTTTTCGAACGGCTCTTGTTTACGGCCATCGATTTCGCGGAAGATAACTTTCGGACGGGAAACCGCCATCTCGAAACCTTCACGGCGCATGTTTTCAATCAGAACGGACAGGTGCAGTTCACCACGGCCGGAAACGCGGAACGCATCAGCGTCTTCGGTTTCTTCAACGCGCAGCGCCACGTTGTGCACCAGCTCTTTGTTCAGACGGTCCAGGATCTGGCGAGAGGTAACGAACTTACCTTCTTTACCGCAGAACGGAGAGGTGTTGACGTTGAAGAACATGGTTACGGTCGGCTCATCAACGGACAGTGCCGGCAGCGCTTCGACATTCTGCGGATCGCAGATGGTGTCGGAGATGTTCAGCTCGCCCAGACCGGTGATCGCGATGATGTCGCCAGCTTCGGCTACGTCGCTCTCGATACGCTCCAGACCCAGGTGAGTCAGCACTTTACCGACTTTACCGTTACGGGTTTTGCCTTCGCTATCGATGATAGTGACCTGCTGGTTCGGCTTCACTTTACCGCGTTTGATGCGGCCGATACCGATGACGCCAACGTAGTTGTTGTAGTCCAGCTGAGAGATCTGCATCTGCAGCGGACCGTCAAGGTCAACGTCCGGCGCCGGCACGCGATCAACAATCGCCTGGTACAGCGGGGTCATGTCGTCAGCCATGTCTTCGTGGTCCAGACCCGCGATACCGTTCAGCGCGGACGCGTAAACGATCGGGAAGTCCAGCTGTTCGTCGGTCGCATCAAGGTTAACGAACAGGTCGAAGACCTGATCGACAACCCAGTCCGGACGGGCGCCCGGGCGGTCAACTTTGTTGATGACCACGATCGGCTTCAGGCCGTGGGCAAAAGCTTTTTTGGTCACGAAGCGCGTTTGCGGCATCGGGCCATCAAAGGCATCGACCACCAGCAGCACAGAGTCAACCATGGACATAACACGCTCAACCTCACCTCCGAAGTCGGCGTGCCCTGGGGTATCAACGATGTTGATACGGTAATCATTCCATTTGATTGCGGTGTTTTTCGCGAGGATGGTAATCCCACGCTCTTTCTCCAAATCGTTGGAGTCCATCACACGTTCTTGTGCTTCAGTACGTGCGTCGAACGTACCGGATTGCTGTAGCAGCTTGTCAACCAGGGTAGTTTTACCATGGTCAACGTGCGCGATGATGGCGATATTACGCAGATTTTCGATCACAACTTTGCCTCAGGCATTAGAAATAGCGCGTTATTGTACACGTATTAAGCGAAGGACTGAACAGGATCACAAACATCCTCCGCAAACAAGTATTGCAGAGTTTCTTTGTGACCGCTTTCACGGAGCGATAAAAGGGCACCGTAACAAAAATTGCACCAAAATGGTGCTCAATGTTCACACTGAGGCACTACTTTGGTGCATTATCTCCATCATGGTGCAGTCCTTTTGCACTATGGTGCGCATGATACAGCGTTTTATAGGGCATTTAAAAGTTGGCACAGATTTCGCTTTATATTTTTTAAGGCAACAACGCCACTTTTAAGCAGTATGAAGTTTTCGTTACCACGACGACAATGACCAATCCGGGAGAGTTTAAGTATGTCCGCTGAACACGTTTTGACGATGCTGAACGAGCACGAAGTGAAGTTTGTCGATCTGCGCTTCACCGATACCAAAGGTAAAGAACAGCACGTCACGATTCCGTCTCATCAGGTAAATGCCGAATTCTTCGAAGAAGGCAAAATGTTTGATGGCTCCTCGATCGGTGGCTGGAAAGGTATCAACGAATCTGACATGGTCCTGATGCCGGACGCTTCCACCGCGGTCATTGACCCGTTCTACGAAGAACCGACCCTGATCATCCGCTGCGATATCCTCGAGCCAGGCACCCTGCAGGGCTATGACCGTGACCCGCGCTCCATCGCGAAACGCGCTGAAGAGTACCTGCGCGCCACTGGCATCGCTGACACCGTCCTGTTCGGGCCAGAACCAGAATTCTTCCTGTTCGACGACATCCGTTTTGGCGCCTCTATCTCCGGCTCCCATGTCGCGATCGATGACATCGAAGGTGCGTGGAACTCCTCCACCAAATACGAAGGCGGTAACAAAGGTCACCGTCCGGGCGTGAAAGGGGGTTACTTCCCGGTTCCGCCAGTAGACTCTTCACAGGATATCCGCTCTACCATGTGTATGATCATGGAAGAGATGGGTCTGGTTGTTGAAGCTCATCACCACGAAGTGGCTACCGCAGGTCAGAACGAAGTGGCAACTCGCTTCAACACCATGACCAAAAAAGCGGACGAAATTCAGATTTACAAATACGTTGTTCACAACGTCGCTCACCGCTTCGGTAAAACCGCGACCTTTATGCCGAAACCAATGTTTGGCGATAACGGCTCCGGCATGCACTGCCATATGTCTCTGGCGAAAAACGGGACTAACCTGTTCTCCGGCGACAAATACGCAGGTCTGTCTGAGCAGGCGCTGTTCTACATCGGCGGCGTAATCAAACACGCTAAAGCTATCAACGCCCTGGCGAACCCGACCACCAACTCCTACAAGCGTCTGGTCCCGGGTTACGAAGCGCCGGTTATGCTGGCTTACTCTGCGCGTAACCGCTCTGCCTCCATCCGTATTCCGGTGGTGACCTCTCCGAAAGCGCGTCGTATCGAAGTGCGCTTCCCGGACCCGGCTGCCAACCCGTACCTGTGCTTTGCGGCGCTGCTGATGGCTGGCCTTGATGGTATCAAGAACAAAATCCATCCGGGCGAAGCAATGGACAAAAACCTGTATGACCTGCCGCCGGAAGAAGCGAAAGAGATCCCGCAGGTTGCAGGCTCTCTGGAAGAAGCCCTGCAGGCCCTGGATGCTGACCGCGAGTTCCTGACGGCTGGCGGCGTGTTCACCAATGACGCTATCGATGCTTACATCGCCCTGCGTCTGGAAGAGAACGACCGCGTACGCATGACTCCGCATCCGGTTGAGTTCGAACTGTACTACAGCGTCTAATTTTGCTGTAAATCCAGGGTATGTCGTGTTGTGGCGCGGGATGCCCGGGATATTTTGTTGCCGTGGAAACTTTCAGCCCATCTCAGGATGGGCTTTTTTCTCCACCAACACGCTGATCTCGCGAGCTTTTTACCGATAAAAAGCTATACTGCACTAAATTGGTGCACTCTTTTTCAGGAGACTGTCGAATGGCAACAGGCACACTGCCCGATGCTGGGCAGATCCTCAACTCTCTTATCAACAGTATCTTACTGGTCGATGATGACCTGGCGGTGCACTTTGCCAATCCTGCGGCGCAGCAGCTGCTGGCGCAAAGTTCACGCAAGCTGTTTGGCACCCCGTTACCTGAGCTGTTGAGCTATTTTTCATTGAATATCGGGCTGATGCAGGAGAGCCTGCAGGCGGGCCAGGGGTTTACCGATAACGAAGTGACGCTGGTTATTGATGGCCGCTCGCACATCCTGTCGCTGACCGCCCAGCGGCTGCCGGAAGGCTTTATTCTGCTGGAAATGGCGCCGATGGATAACCAGCGCCGCCTGAGCCAGGAGCAGCTGCAGCACGCGCAGCAGGTCGCCGCCCGCGATCTGGTCCGCGGCCTGGCACATGAGATAAAAAATCCGTTAGGCGGCCTGCGCGGCGCGGCACAGCTGCTCAGCAAAGCCCTGCCCGACCCGGCGCTAACGGAATATACCAAAGTGATCATCGAGCAGGCTGACCGGCTGAGAAATCTGGTCGATCGCCTGCTTGGGCCACAGCATCCGGGCATGCACGTTACTGAAAGTATCCATAAAGTCGCCGAGCGGGTAGTGAAACTGGTCTCCATGGAGTTACCGGACAACGTGAAGTTAATCCGTGATTACGACCCCAGCCTACCAGAGCTACCCCACGACCCGGATCAAATTGAACAGGTGTTGCTGAACATCGTCCGTAATGCGCTGCAGGCGCTGGGGCCGGAAGGGGGTGAAATTGTTCTCCGCACCCGCACCGCTTTCCAGCTGACGCTGCACGGGGTGCGTTATCGCCTCGCCGCACGTATTGACGTTGAAGATAATGGCCCGGGTATTCCGCCCCATCTCCAGGATACGCTGTTTTATCCGATGGTCAGCGGCCGCGAAGGCGGTACCGGCCTGGGCTTATCTATCGCCCGCAGCCTTATCGATCAGCACTCCGGCAAAATTGAATTCACCAGCTGGCCGGGTCATACCGAATTTTCGGTATACCTGCCTATTCGGAAGTAGAGGTGTTTATGCAACGAGGGATAGCCTGGATCGTTGATGACGATAGCTCCATCCGCTGGGTGCTTGAACGCGCGCTCACCGGAGCCGGCTTGAGCTGCACAACGTTCGAAAGCGGCAATGAGGTGCTAGATGCCCTCACCACCAAAACCCCGGATGTACTGCTGTCAGATATCCGTATGCCGGGAATGGATGGTCTGGCGCTGCTCAAACAGATTAAGCAGCGTCATCCAATGCTTCCGGTCATCATAATGACCGCGCATTCCGATCTGGACGCTGCGGTTAGCGCTTATCAGCAAGGCGCGTTTGATTATCTGCCCAAACCTTTTGATATTGATGAAGCCGTCGCCCTGGTCGACCGGGCGATAAGCCACTATCAGGAGCAGCAACAGCCGCGAAATGCGCCAATAAGCAGCCCAACTGCCGACATCATCGGCGAAGCGCCGGCTATGCAGGATGTCTTTCGCATTATTGGCCGCTTGTCGCGCTCATCCATCAGCGTGCTGATTAATGGCGAATCCGGTACCGGTAAAGAGCTCGTCGCTCACGCACTGCATCGTCATAGCCCACGTTCAAAAGCGCCGTTTATCGCACTGAATATGGCGGCAATACCCAAAGACCTGATTGAGTCCGAGCTGTTCGGGCATGAAAAAGGGGCCTTTACCGGCGCCAATACCGTCCGCCAGGGACGCTTCGAACAGGCTGACGGCGGCACGCTATTCCTGGATGAAATTGGCGATATGCCGCTTGATGTCCAGACTCGTCTGCTGCGCGTGCTGGCGGATGGCCAGTTTTATCGCGTGGGCGGTTACGCGCCAGTGAAGGTCGATGTGCGGATCATCGCCGCCACCCACCAGAACCTGGAACAGCGCGTACAGGAGGGGAAATTTCGAGAAGATTTGTTCCACCGCCTGAACGTGATCCGGGTGCATTTACCGCCGCTGCGCGAGCGCCGGGAAGATATTCCACGCCTGGCCCGCCATTTTCTGCAGATAGCCGCCCGCGAGCTCGGTGTTGAAGCCAAACAGTTGCATCCGGAAACGGAGACAGCGCTGACACGCCTGGCGTGGCCTGGCAACGTCCGTCAGCTGGAAAACACCTGTCGCTGGCTCACCGTCATGGCCGCCGGCCAGGAGGTACTGACGCAGGATCTGCCGAGCGAACTGTTTGAGACCACGGTTCCGGACAGCCCGACGCAGATGCAGCCCGACAGCTGGGCGACGCTGCTGGGTCAGTGGGCCGATCGGGCGTTGCGATCCGGTCATCAAAACCTGCTCTCAGAAGCGCAACCCGAAATGGAGCGCACGCTGCTGACGACCGCCCTGCGCCATACCCAGGGGCACAAGCAGGAGGCTGCGCGTCTGCTGGGATGGGGTCGTAATACACTGACGCGTAAGCTAAAAGAGCTGGGAATGGAGTAGTGATTAACGGCATGATGAAAATTAGCCGTTCAGCGCAAAGTGCTGCTATTTTGTACTTTACTGTTCCGATGAGTTGAGTATGATCGTGCCCGGCATTAGGGGAGAGCATCATGTTTGAATCACTGGTGAGTATGATATCGAGCGGCGCCGCAGCCAGTCACACGCCACAAACGGCAGTCGCTGCCGTGCTGTGCGCTGCGCTGGTCGGGCTGTTCAGCTAATGGTTCCCCTCTCCCGCGGCCGCAGGAGAGGGGAAAACATTAAATGACCCGGGAGAACTGTTGCATCCGAGCTTTTTGCCGTAGATAGGCATCAAAGCACATGCAGATATTGCGGATCAGCAGTCGGCCTTTCGCCGTCACCTGAATGGCCTTATCATCCACAGCCACCAGCCCGTCATGCGCCAGCGGCGCCAGCAGCTTCAGGTCTTCAGCAAAATAAGACTGAAAATCCACATCCCACTGCGCCTCTACGGCCCCAATATCCAGACGGAAATTACAGATCAACGCCTTAATCACGTCGCGACGTAAACAGTCATCGCGGGTTAACGCGATCCCGCGCCATAGAGCGTCCCCTTGCTCTGCCACCTGCTGGTAGTACAGCTTCAGCTCTTTTTGGTTCTGGGCGTAGCTGTCGCCAATCATGCTGATCGCGGACACGCCCATCCCCAGCAGATCGGTATCCCCCTGGGTGGTGTAACCCTGGAAATTGCGGTGCAGTATGCCATGACGTTGCGCGACCGCTAATTCATCGTCTGGGCGAGCAAAGTGGTCCATGCCGATAAACTGATAGCCTGCCGCCGTCAGTGAACCGATGGTCTCCTGGAGGATCTCCAGCTTCTGTTCAGCGGTGGGCAGATCGGCATCTTTAATTTTGCGCTGTGCGGCAAAGAGCGTGGGCAGATGCGCATAGTTAAACACGCTCAGGCGGTCAGGATTGAGCTCGGCGACCTTTTGCAGGGTAAAGGCGAAGCTCTCCGGCGTTTGCTTCGGCAGGCCGTAGATGAGGTCGATATTGGTCGAGGTAAAACCAATCTCCCGCGCATGGTGGAGCAAATCAAAGATGAACGCTTCGTCCTGCTCACGGTTAACCAGGCGCTGAACCTCTTTATTGAAGTCCTGCACGCCCATACTCAGGCGGTTGAACCCCTCGGTGCGTAAATGATCGAGGACATCCAGCTCGATCTCACGTGGATCGACCTCAATGGAAATCTCGGCTTCCGCGCTGAAATGGAAGTGGCTGCGCAACAGATCCATCAGGCGACTGATTTGCGCCTTATTGAGATAGGTTGGCGTGCCGCCACCCCAGTGCAGTTGCTTAACCTGGCGACTGGCAAACAGCGGCGCGCGGTGGATGATCTCCTGTTCAAGGACATCGAGATATTGATCGGCCTTATGCTGCTGGCGGGTGACTATCTTATTGCAGCCGCAGAAATAACACAGCTTATGGCAAAACGGGATATGCACGTACAGCGACAGGGGACGCTGTGGGTAACGGGCCACAGCGGCATCGAATTCCGCCGCGCCAAATTGCGGTGAAAACTCCAGCGCGGTGGGATACGAGGTATAGCGCGGCCCGGAATAGTTATATTTCTGGATCAGGGCCAGATCCCAGTCGATTATCTGCTCAGACATGCTCACTCCTTCCGATGGTGCCGCCGACGGGTACGCCGTCCCGGCCCCACCGCACCGCGGGTCATGAGCCGGTTGCGCAGCCATTTCTGACGCCGCGACAACCGTCGTAGTTTAACGAATAACCACAGCAGATAACATATAACCAGAAGGGTTATAAGCAGTACCGGGAATCCGATGGGATGCAAATGTTAGTTTCCACCCTTCAGCAGACGCATCATATCTTCCTGACGCTCTTCCTCTTCTTCATCTTCGTCATCGTAAGAGAGGCCGAGCTGCTGCATCAGCTCATCAATGCGATCCAGTTTGGCGTCCACCCAGCTCTGCTCTTCAGCATTCAGGGTGCCGCCCTCTTCCAGACGTTCCAGCAGCGCGTCCAGGCGCTCATCATTCTCCAGCAACTCCAGCTCAGCCTGCGGTGAAAGCATAGGTTTCTCGCTCTTTGGTTTATGCTGCTTGGGGGCTGGGGTGCTGCTTTCGCTCACGCCCAGCGGGATCGGTTTTTTACTGCCGACGCGCGGGTCTTGCGTCTGGCTCTGTTTTTTGCCCGCTGAAGCCGCATCGCCGCCGTTCGCGCGACTGCCTGCCGCGTGACCACGATGTTTCTTCTGCCGTTTGCGATCGCGAGCTTCCTGATTTAACTCTTCACGCGACTTGCGGCCGGATTTGCCACGGGTGGCGGATGTCGGTTTTTTCATGGTGTGTAATCTTCAGACAGTATTATTCAGTATAGAATTGAGGCGGAATCTAGCAGAAAGCAAGCAAAGAAAAAAGGCGACAGATTACTCTGTCGCCTTTTTCCTCACTGACCACCCTTAACGGGCTTCTTCTTTCCCTGTTCGCTAACGACTTACCCTGTCTTTCCCTTAGCGTCCAACGGTCCCTGTTTCTTCCTTTTCCCTTTGAAACGTCTCCAAGACGCGCGTCATCCTGACTATCCTGTGGTCTTCGCCTCCTGGCGCTTCCTGACCCCTCGTCCTGAGTCTTAATCCTTTCAGCATCCCCGCCGTTGTGTATTACTTTACCCTGTTGACAAAAATCGACAACCAGCCAGGCCGTTAAAAAAACATTTTCAGATTTCTCTATTTTTATAACTTGTTTTTTTTCAGTTAATTACATCTGTATCGTCTTATTTTTCTCAGGTATGTCCTATACGAAGAATAGTCAATGTCTCACAAACCATATGGTTTTTACTTACAGGAACGGCGTGCGGTAAAAACAGCCTTTTTCTGCTGTTCAGGTATAATCCCTGCCATAGCCTGTTTTAACGGAGACGACCGTCTTGACCAACTGGAATTATCAACTGACGCACTTTGTCACTAGCGCGCCAGATATCCGCCATCTTCCTGCCGATACCGGCATTGAAGTGGCGTTCGCCGGCCGCTCCAACGCGGGAAAATCCAGCGCGCTAAATACGCTGACCAACCAGAAGAGCCTGGCGCGTACCTCCAAGACTCCTGGACGTACGCAGCTGATTAACCTGTTCGAAGTCGCCGAGGGCAAACGCCTGGTTGACCTGCCCGGCTATGGTTATGCGCAAGTACCTGAAGAGATGAAGATCAAGTGGCAGCGCGCTCTGGGAGAGTACCTGGAAAAACGTCTGTGCCTGAAGGGCCTGGTGGTGCTAATGGATATTCGCCACCCGCTTAAAGATCTCGATCAGCAAATGATCGAGTGGGCGGTAGAAAGCGATATTCAGGTGCTGGTGCTGTTGACCAAAGCCGATAAGCTCGCCAGCGGCGCGCGTAAAGCGCAAGTGAATATGGTGCGTGAAGCGGTACTGGCCTTCAATGGCGATATTCAGGTTGAACCTTTCTCTTCGCTGAAAAAATCCGGCGTGGATAAGCTACGACAGAAGCTGGATAGCTGGTTTAACGAAATCCCGCCGCAAGAAGCCGTTGAAGACGCCGAGTAACCCCCGCTTTTTCCGGATAACGGCGCGTAGCGCCCTATCCGGACGTTCATATTACGCGCTTTTAACTGCATCAAACTTTTCTTTCGCGCAATAAAAAACGCCCCGGTCATAAATGACCGGGGCGGCTAAAATATTCAGCCAAATCCGATTACGTGAAGTAAAAGGTCTGAAAGATAGAACATCTTACCTCTGTACCCTACGCGATTAACTCTACTCTTCTTTCGCTCACGGATAAAGCATTTTTTGTAGTTTTTTTTCACTATTTACATAGCAAATTCAAATGATCCTCACAAAACGCTATAAGTTATGTTGCTTACTTACAGAAAATCGCTTTGCGCTTTGTATACTTAGTGCGCTTGATCCCAGTTTTCGCCACTACCGACTTCCACCAGCAGCGGCACCGCCAGCGTAGTGCTGTTCTCCATCAGTTCATGGATTTTTTTCGACACGGCATCGAGCTCATCTTTATGCACTTCAAAGACCAGTTCATCGTGAACCTGCATGATCATCCGCACGCGAGGTTGCTCCTTCCGCAGCCATTCATCAACAGCAATCATCGCCCGCTTGATAATGTCTGCCGCTGTCCCCTGCATCGGGGCGTTGATCGCCGCACGTTCCGCGCCGGCGCGACGGGCACCATTGCTGGATTTAATATCCGGCAGATAGAGTCGACGGCCATCCAGCGTTTCAACGTACCCTTGCTCTTTCGCCTGAGCGCGGGTGCGCTCCATATACTCCAGGACGCCCGGGTAACGCTCGAAATAAAGATCCATATACTTCTGTGCTTCTTTACGCGGGATGTTCAGCTGGCGGGCCAGGCCGAAGGCGCTCATGCCATAGATGAGACCGAAGTTGATGGCTTTCGCACTGCGGCGTTGTTCGCTGCTGACGCTGTCCAGTGGTAAGCCAAACACTTCAGCCGCCGTCGCCCGGTGAATATCCTTCCCTTCTGCGAAAGCGGTCAGCAGGCCTTTATCCCGCGACAGGTGCGCCATAATACGCAGTTCGATTTGCGAGTAGTCCGCTGAGACAATGACGTAATCTTCCGGCGCGATAAACGCCTGGCGAATGCGCCGTCCTTCTTCGTTACGCACTGGAATATTTTGCAGGTTTGGATCGGTAGACGACAAACGGCCTGTGGCAGTAACCGCCTGATGATAGGAGGTATGCACGCGCCCCGTTTTAGGGTTAATCATCAGCGGCAGTTTATCGGTATAGGTCGACTTCAGTTTCGCCAGCCCGCGATACTCCAGAATCACTTTTGGCAACGGATAATCCAGCGCCAGCTCCTCCAGGACCTCTTCAGACGTGGATGGCGCGCCACCCGGCGTTTTCTTCAGCGGCTTGATACCCTGTTTCTCAAACAGGATCGTTTGCAGCTGTTTAGTGGAGGAGAGATTAAACGCTTCCCCGGCAATCTCATGTGCGCGCTGCTCCAGCTCAACCAGACGCTGGGCGATCTCCTGGGAATGCGCATGCAGCACGGCAGGGTCGATTTTCACGCCATTGCGCTCAACCCGAGACAGCACCGGCACCAGCGGCATTTCGATATGCTTAAAGATATTCAGCGGACCTTCATGCTGCTGCAGCTTCGGCCACATCTTCAGATGCAGCTGGAGCGTGACGTCGGCATCTTCCGCCGCGTAGCGGCCAGCCTCCTCCAGTGCAATCTGGTTAAAGGTGAGCTGGTTCTTACCTTTACCAGCGATCTCTTCAAAGGTAATGGTTTTATGCTTCAGCCAGCGGTCGGAAAGACTGTCCATATCGTGGCGGCCCGCCACGCTGTCGAGAATGTAGGATTCCAGCATGGTATCGAACGCAATCCCGCGCAGCTCAATGTCATAGTTGGCCAAAATACCGCGATCGTATTTGAGATTTTGCCCGACCTTGAGCAGCTTCTCATCCTCCAGCAGCGGTTTAAGTAACGCCAGTACGCGCTCGCGGGGGATCTGATCCGGCGCATCAAGATAATCATGCGCCACAGGGACATAGGCGGCCACGCCAGGCTCAACAGCGAATGAAAGACCGACCATATTGGCAGAGATATTATCCAGGCTGTCGGTTTCCGTATCAAAGGCAAAGAGCGGCGCTTGCTTCAGCTTATCGATCCAGGTGACCAGCGTGGCCTCATCAAGGATAGTGACGTAGTGCTCTGCTGAAAGGGCGGAGGCCGGTTCATCCTCTGCTTCTGCCTGTGCCGCTGCCGCAGGCTCTGCAGGTTTAGCGGCCGGTTTGCCGCCCTTCGCTTGCAGCCATTTCCCGGCCTCGACGTCGGTTGTCCAGCGCTTAAACTCATACTGCCTGAACAGCGCCAGCAGATCGTCAGCCGCCGGAGGCTGCACCTCCAGCTCTTCGCACGTGAGCTCCAGCTCGACGTCGGTTTTAATGGTCGCCAGCTGATAAGAGAGATAAGCCACGTCCTTGTTCTGCTCCAGCTTCGCCGCCATCGTTTTCGCGCCGCGGAAGCTCAGTGCAGCAATTTTCTCCGGTTCCGCATACAGCGTATCAAGGCCGCCAAGGCCTTGCAGCAGCGCCTGGGCGGTCTTCTC
Source organism: Klebsiella sp. PK18 (assembly GCF_057784655.1). Taxonomy (NCBI): domain Bacteria; kingdom Pseudomonadati; phylum Pseudomonadota; class Gammaproteobacteria; order Enterobacterales; family Enterobacteriaceae; genus Klebsiella; species Klebsiella sp. PK18. Next base: position 5,553,560 of record NZ_CM173493.1, read on the forward strand.
GCCCACGCCCGGCACGCCAGGAATGTTATCCGAAGAGTCGCCCATCAGTGCCAGGAAATCGATAATCAGCTCCGGCGGGACGCCATACTTGGAGACCACCTCATCCGGTCCAAGGATGGTGTTAGTCATGGTATTGATTAGGGTGATCCCCGGCGTCACCAGCTGAGCCATGTCTTTATCACCGGTGCTGATCAGCACCGGACGACCCGCCCTTTCCGCTTCCCGCGCCAGGGTGCCAATCACATCGTCGGCTTCAACACCCGGAACTGCCATTAGCGGCAGCCCCATCGCTTTCACCATCTTATGCAACGGCTCAATCTGCGCGCGCAGATCGTCCGGCATCGGCGGGCGGTGGGACTTGTAATGTTCGAACAATTCATCACGGAAGGTTTTCCCTTTCGCATCAAAGACCACGACGGCGTGAGTCGGTTGATACTGCAGGATCAAACTGCGCAGCATATTCAGTACGCCGTACATAGCCCCGGTCGGCTCCCCTGCGCTGTTAGTCAGCGGCGGAAACGCATGATACGCCCGATAAAGATAGGATGAGCCGTCAACGAGGATGAGAGGGTTTTCTGGGATCTGAACCATAATTTCCGTGCCTGTTTATCAGATTATGGGTAAAGGATGCCACAGACGGGCATGAAATCCTGAATTTTTCCCGCATTTCGCGGAAAAGATTCAACGATCGTCGCGATCGCATAAGAACTTTGCTTGTGGATAACTTTGTGTATAGTTTTACAGCGTCAGCTTTACCGCCCCTGAAAATAAATGAACAAATACTATTACTCTTTATATATCAGTTAATTAAAAACAGATCGACGATCCTGGCATCAATTTGATGACCCAATGTTCCATGTGGATAGAAGATCCTTGTTTTTTTCTGTTCTCGTAAGACCCGTCATTTGCCGCGTTTTCTGGTAAAATCAGCCCCTTGCGCAGCTTAAAGGCGCTCTTTGTCAGCCTAACTTTCTGAATAAACTAACTATGTCGAGATTACTCGCTGCGATAACACTTCCGCTGAGTATCGCCTTAACCATCTTAGTCACCATTATCTGCTCTGTACCGATCATCGTCGCCGGGCTGATTAAACTGCTGGTCCCCATTCCAGCGGTATGGCGCTCTATATCTGTTTTTTGCAATTTTATGATGTATTGCTGGTGCGAAGGGCTGGCGCTGCTGTTGCATCTCAATCCCTGGCTTAAATGGGACGTCGAGGGTCTGGAAGGCTTAAATAAAAAGAACTGGTATCTGCTGATCAGTAACCACCATAGCTGGGCAGATATCGTGGTGCTGTGCGTGCTGTTCCGCAAGCATATTCCGATGAATAAGTACTTCCTTAAACAACAGCTGGCGTGGGTACCCTTCATCGGCCTCGCCTGCTGGGCGTTGGATATGCCCTTTATGCGCCGCTATTCACGCAGTTACCTTATTAGACACCCGGAACGCCGCGGTAAAGATGTCGAAACCACCCGCCGTTCATGTGAAAAATTTCGCGCGCATCCGACGACTATCGTCAATTTTGTGGAAGGCTCGCGTTTTACCGAAGCCAAAAAGCACGAGACGCGCTCGCCTTACGATAACCTGCTACCGCCTAAAGCGGCAGGTATCGCCATGGCGTTAAACGTGCTCGGTTCGCAGTTCGATAAACTACTGAATGTCACGCTGTGCTACCCCGAGAATAATACAAAGCCGTTTTACGATATGTTAAGCGGCCGCCTGACGCGCATTGTAGTACGTATCAATCTGGTTCCTATTGGTGAAGAGCTGCACGGCGATTACGTTAACGATAAGAACTTTAAGCGCGGCTTCCAGCGCTGGCTCAATGGGCTATGGGAAGAGAAAGACCGTCAGTTGACTGACATCATGCGGGACAAAGAAAGATAGTCACTGCCAGAACAGCTAAGGTAACGCCGGTCAGTGACCGGCGTTTTTTTTATTTCTTCTCTACCAGTTGCTTCACGGTATCCGCATACTGAGCGACGAAGACATCCATATTGCTGGTGTCCATCCCCTGCGGGTTCAGCTGGTATTTACCATTAACATACATAGCCGGTACCCCCTGCAGCTGCAGATCGGCTGCCGCTTTCTCTTGCTGAGCGACCAGAGATTTCACCACGAAGCTATTCCATGCGGCATCGTAGTCTTCCCCTTTCACGCCAGCGTCGACAAACACTTTACGAATGTCAGCCACGCTCTGCACGGTCTGGGTTTTCTGCACGGCTTCGAACATCGGCGCAGTAATTTTATCTTCAACACCCAGCGCGATGGCCACCGCCCACGCCTGCGTCAGATCCTTGCCCAGAGGGCCCAGGAACTCAACGTGGTATTTGGTCATTTTGGTGCCTTCCGGCAGTTTCTGACGCACATTGTCAGAAACATGCAGCACTTCTTCAAACTGGTAGCAGTGCGGGCAGTAGAATGAGAAGAACTCGAGCACCTGCGGCTCGCCAGCAATCGGCTTATCAAGGGTGATGTACTGCTTGCCATCGGTGATCTGGGCAGCGGATGCACTAAAAGCCAGAATCATACCAGCCAGCGCCAGCCAAACTTTTTTCATGATTTACTCTCTCCTGGATATATCACATTAATACATTGGCGTTAACTGAAGCGGGGGTTCCTGTAGAACCTTCACCTGCTCAAGAAAAGTCGACGTCTGCCCCCGCCAGTAATCCTCCCCGGTTAACCAGGGGAAATTGACCGGGAAAGCGGGATCGTCCCAGCGTCTGAGCAACCACGCCAGATAATAAACCAGTCGCATAGCGCGTAAAGGTTCAATTAGCGCGATTTCATCGCTGTTAAAGGGGCTGAATTCCTCATAGGCCTCGACAATGGTCTCCAGCTGCATACGCTGTTCAGCCTTATCACCGTTGAGCAGCATCCACAGATCCTGAATCGCCGGGCCGGTTCGCGCATCGTCTAAGTCGACAAACAGTGGTCCGTCGCGCCAGAGGATATTACCGGCATGGCAGTCACCGTGCAGGCGCAACGTGTTCCCGCGGCCGTGCCATTGCTCCATGACGGCAGCAATGAGTTTATCGGTCGCCTTCAGGAAATCGGCCTTCAGGCCAGAGGGGATCAGCGTCGCCTGTTCAAACACCTGGCGCGGTTCCAGCAGGTACTCCTGGACGCCAATTTCCGGGCGGGCAGTAAAGCGCTGTTTGCGGCCCGTCTGGTGCAGGCGCCCCAGATAGCGGCCAACCCATTCCATCTGATCAAGGTTATCCGCTTCGAACTGACGACCGCCAAGGCTTGGGAAAACGGCAAAGTAGAATCCCTGATGCTGATGAAGCGTGCTGTCGTTAAAGAAGAGCGGCGCAGCAACGGGCACTTCATCTTCTACAAGCTGAAGTGCAAACTGGTGTTCTTCAAGGATCTGTTCTGCGGACCAGCGCTCAGGACGATAGAACTTTACCACATAGCGATGGCGCTCTTCGTCCTGGAACTGATAAACGCGGTTCTCATAGCTGTTTAGCGGGGTGAGACCGGAGTCCACCCGCATACCCAGATCGAATAACCCATCGATAATGGTATCCGGGCGAAGCGTCTGAAAAGTAAAAGCCTTATCGTGCATCCTGACATCCGATAATCGTACGAATAGTTCAGGATATCATCTCATTGCACTTTACGCGGCAGCGCTTACAACCTTTTACTCTTTTATTACCCCGCGGGCGCGCAGCAGCGCGGTTTTAAAGTCCTCTTCATAATCCTTCTGAATACCAGGAATGACGGCATCTTTAGAAGAGTCACGCATCTTCAGGTGATAGATCAGAATATCGTCGGAAAGATCGCTCAGTTCGCCTTCATAGCCAGCCTCTTTCGCCAGTTTCTGCAAAAATTGCATCAGATTCAGTTCAGGCTCTTTCTGCCAGGCAGGCTGGAGGAGTTCAATTACTTCATTCAGACGTTTACATTTCATGGTCATGCTCCTTACTCTTGATAGGGACAAGTTAACAGGGTCAATCCCACAATGAAAGAGGCGATATTCAGATGCAAAGCGAGGCGATAACCGGCGTCGTGCTGGCAGGCGGCAAAGCCACGCGAATGGGCGGCATTGATAAAGGATTACAGGCGCTAAATGGTCGCCCTCTCTGGCGTCACGTCGCGGAGACATTAGCCCCGCAGGTAGATGAGTTAGTCATTAGCGCCAATCGTCATCTTGAACAGTGGCGTGCCAGCGGATATCCGGTCTTTCGAGACATACAGGAGGGTTATCAGGGGCCGCTAGCCGGAATGCTTGCTGTGATGCAGCAGGTCGCGAGCCCATGGTTTGTTTTTTGCCCCTGCGACACGCCGTTCATTCCGTCCTTTTTGGTGGAGCGCTTTATCCAGCAGAGAGGGGCCGCGCCGGTCGTTTGGGCCCATGACGGCGAACGGGATCATCCCGCCGTTGCATTAGTTCATCGTCAAATCATTCCGGAACTGGAGGCTTATCTGGCTCATGGAGAGCGCAGGGTGATGGTCTTTATGCGACAAGTGGGTGGGCGCCCGGTGAATTTCAGCGATGTGAAATCAGCGTTCATCAATGTAAATACGCTTGAAGATTTGCAGCAGATGCAGGAGCCATCATGACCCCATTACTGGCGATCGCCGCATGGAGCGGTACCGGAAAAACAACATTATTAAAGCGTCTTATCCCTGAGCTTTGTGTCAGAGGTCTGCGTCCCGGGCTGATAAAACATACCCATCATGATATGGACGTCGATAAACCCGGCAAAGATAGCTATGAATTACGTAAGGCGGGCGCTGCGCAGACCATTGTCGCCAGCGAACAGCGCTGGGCGTTGATGACGGAGACGCCAGAGACGCCGGAATTAGATCTCACGTGGCTTGTCAGTCGAATGGATGCCAGCAAACTGGACCTGGTTTTAGTGGAGGGGTTCAAACATGAACCCGTGCCGAAGATCCTACTTTTTCGGCAAAACAGCGGCCATCGTGTAGAAGAGCTGATAATTGATGAACATACCATCGCCGTGGCCAGCGATATGCCCATCGCGACCTCGCTTCCGCAGTTGGATTTAAATGATATTCAACAGATCGCGAGATTTATTGCGAATTGGTTAGAGAGGCATTAGCAGTTTATCGGTAGGGTTGCTTCTTAACACAGACGTTAATGAATGGCATCGGCAGACAGGGGCCTCCCCGGAGGCGGTGCTGCGCACCTTGTCCGGGCTACAGGTCGTGCAGGGCGGGTGCGAATCCGTAGCCCCGGTAAGCGCAGCGCCACCGGGGAGACATACCGGCACGGTTGCCGGACCACTGAAACGCAAAAAGCCCATCCGGCAGGATGGGCTCTTCACTTGTTTGATGCCTGGCAGTTCCCTACTCTCACATGGGGAGACCCCACACTACCATCGGCGCTACGGCGTTTCACTTCTGAGTTCGGCATGGGGTCAGGTGGGACCACCGCGCTATCGCCGCCAGGCAAATTCTGTTTTCAACACGTCTCACGGACGCATCGAGTAATCTGTATCAGAGCTGAAAATCTTCTCTCAAATCGCCAAAACAGCTTCGGCGTTGTAAGGTTAAGCCTCACGGTTCATTAGTACCGGTTAGCTCAACGCATCGCTGCGCTTACACACCCGGCCTATCAACGTCGTCGTCTTCAACGTTCCTTCAGGAGACTTAAAGTCTCAGGGAGAACTCATCTCGGGGCAAGTTTCGTGCTTAGATGCTTTCAGCACTTATCTCTTCCGCATTTAGCTACCGGGCAGTGCCATTGGCATGACAACCCGAACACCAGTGATGCGTCCACTCCGGTCCTCTCGTACTAGGAGCAGCCCCCCTCAATTCTCCAGCGCCCACGGCAGATAGGGACCGAACTGTCTCACGACGTTCTAAACCCAGCTCGCGTACCACTTTAAATGGCGAACAGCCATACCCTTGGGACCTACTTCAGCCCCAGGATGTGATGAGCCGACATCGAGGTGCCAAACACCGCCGTCGATATGAACTCTTGGGCGGTATCAGCCTGTTATCCCCGGAGTACCTTTTATCCGTTGAGCGATGGCCCTTCCATTCAGAACCACCGGATCACTATGACCTGCTTTCGCACCTGCTCGCGCCGTCACGCTCGCAGTCAAGCTAGCTTATGCCATTGCACTAACCTCCTGATGTCCGACCAGGATTAGCTAACCTTCGTGCTCCTCCGTTACTCTTTGGGAGGAGACCGCCCCAGTCAAACTACCCACCAGACACTGTCCGCAACCCCGGTCAGGGGCCTACGTTAGAACATCAAACATTAAAGGGTGGTATTTCAAGGTTGGCTCCACGCAGACTGGCGTCCACGCTTCAAAGCCTCCCACCTATCCTACACATCAAGGCTCAATGTTCAGTGTCAAGCTATAGTAAAGGTTCACGGGGTCTTTCCGTCTTGCCGCGGGTACACTGCATCTTCACAGCGAGTTCAATTTCACTGAGTCTCGGGTGGAGACAGCCTGGCCATCATTACGCCATTCGTGCAGGTCGGAACTTACCCGACAAGGAATTTCGCTACCTTAGGACCGTTATAGTTACGGCCGCCGTTTACCGGGGCTTCGATCAAGAGCTTCTCCTTACGGATAACCCCATCAATTAACCTTCCGGCACCGGGCAGGCGTCACACCGTATACGTCCACTTTCGTGTTTGCACAGTGCTGTGTTTTTAATAAACAGTTGCAGCCAGCTGGTATCTTCGACTGGTCTCAGCTCCGTCCGCAGGGACTTCACCTACACACCAGCGTGCCTTCTCCCGAAGTTACGGCACCATTTTGCCTAGTTCCTTCACCCGAGTTCTCTCAAGCGCCTTGGTATTCTCTACCTGACCACCTGTGTCGGTTTGGGGTACGATTTAATGTTACCTGATGCTTAGAGGCTTTTCCTGGAAGCAGGGCATTTGTTACTTCAGCACCGTAGTGCCTCGTCATCACACCTCAGCGTTAAAAGGTACCGGATTTACCTGGAACCTCCGCCTACATGCTTAAACCGGGACAACCGTCGCCCGGCTAACATAGCCTTCTCCGTCCCCCCTTCGCAGTAACACCAAGTACAGGAATATTAACCTGTTTCCCATCGACTACGCCTTTCGGCCTCGCCTTAGGGGTCGACTCACCCTGCCCCGATTAACGTTGGACAGGAACCCTTGGTCTTCCGGCGAGCGGGCTTTTCACCCGCTTTATCGTTACTTATGTCAGCATTCGCACTTCTGATACCTCCAGCAACCCTCACAGGCCACCTTCGCAGGCTTACAGAACGCTCCCCTACCCAACAACACATAGTGTCGCTGCCGCAGCTTCGGTGCATGGTTTAGCCCCGTTACATCTTCCGCGCAGGCCGACTCGACCAGTGAGCTATTACGCTTTCTTTAAATGATGGCTGCTTCTAAGCCAACATCCTGGCTGTCTGTGCCTTCCCACATCGTTTCCCACTTAACCATGACTTTGGGACCTTAGCTGGCGGTCTGGGTTGTTTCCCTCTTCACGACGGACGTTAGCACCCGCCGTGTGTCTCCCGTGATAACATTCTTCGGTATTCGTAGTTTGCATCGGGTTGGTAAGTCGGGATGACCCCCTAGCCGAAACAGTGCTCTACCCCCGAAGATGAATTCACGAGGCGCTACCTAAATAGCTTTCGGGGAGAACCAGCTATCTCCCGGTTTGATTGGCCTTTCACCCCCAGCCACAAGTCATCCGCTAATTTTTCAACATTAGTCGGTTCGGTCCTCCAGTTAGTGTTACCCAACCTTCAACCTGCCCATGGCTAGATCACCGGGTTTCGGGTCTATACCCTGCAACTTAACGCCCAGTTAAGACTCGGTTTCCCTGCGGCTCCCCTATACGGTTAACCTTGCTACAGAATATAAGTCGCTGACCCATTATACAAAAGGTACGCAGTCACACCCGAAGGTGCTCCCACTGCTTGTACGTACACGGTTTCAGGTTCTTTTTCACTCCCCTCGCCGGGGTTCTTTTCGCCTTTCCCTCACGGTACTGGTTCACTATCGGTCAGTCAGGAGTATTTAGCCTTGGAGGATGGTCCCCCCATATTCAGACAGGATACCACGTGTCCCGCCCTACTCTTCGAGTTCACAACCTGTGCATTTTGGTGTACGGGACTATCACCCTGTACCGTCGGACTTTCCAGACCGTTCCACTAACACACAAGCTGATTCAGACTCTGGGCTGCTCCCCGTTCGCTCGCCGCTACTGGGGGAATCTCGGTTGATTTCTTTTCCTCGGGGTACTTAGATGTTTCAGTTCCCCCGGTTCGCCTCGTTAACCTATGTATTCAGTTAACGATAGTGCAACGAATTGCACTGGGTTTCCCCATTCGGACATCGCCGGCTATAACGGTTCATATCACCTTACCGACGCTTTTCGCAGATTAGCACGTCCTTCATCGCCTCTGACTGCCAGGGCATCCACCGTGTACGCTTAGTCGCTTAACCTCACAACCCGAAGATGTCTTCAGATTGCGAAAATTTGAGAGACTCGAACACACATTAACTGTGTGTCGTTTCAATTTTCAGCTTGATCCAGATTTTTAAAGAGCAAATATCTCAAACGTCACCCGAAGATGAGTTTTGAGATATATCGGCACGCGTCTTTCACTCACGAACCAGCAAGTGGCGTCCCCTAGGGGATTCGAACCCCTGTTACCGCCGTGAAAGGGCGGTGTCCTGGGCCTCTAGACGAAGGGGACACTGAAGTCTCAATCGCAAGACGCCTTGCTTCTTTACTTTCATCAGACAATCTGTGTGAGCACTACAAAGGCAGGTTCTTTAAGGTAAGGAGGTGATCCAACCGCAGGTTCCCCTACGGTTACCTTGTTACGACTTCACCCCAGTCATGAATCACAAAGTGGTAAGCGCCCTCCCGAAGGTTAAGCTACCTACTTCTTTTGCAACCCACTCCCATGGTGTGACGGGCGGTGTGTACAAGGCCCGGGAACGTATTCACCGTAGCATTCTGATCTACGATTACTAGCGATTCCGACTTCATGGAGTCGAGTTGCAGACTCCAATCCGGACTACGACATACTTTATGAGGTCCGCTTGCTCTCGCGAGGTCGCTTCTCTTTGTATATGCCATTGTAGCACGTGTGTAGCCCTGGTCGTAAGGGCCATGATGACTTGACGTCATCCCCACCTTCCTCCAGTTTATCACTGGCAGTCTCCTTTGAGTTCCCGGCCGGACCGCTGGCAACAAAGGATAAGGGTTGCGCTCGTTGCGGGACTTAACCCAACATTTCACAACACGAGCTGACGACAGCCATGCAGCACCTGTCTCACAGTTCCCGAAGGCACCAATCCATCTCTGGAAAGTTCTGTGGATGTCAAGACCAGGTAAGGTTCTTCGCGTTGCATCGAATTAAACCACATGCTCCACCGCTTGTGCGGGCCCCCGTCAATTCATTTGAGTTTTAACCTTGCGGCCGTACTCCCCAGGCGGTCGATTTAACGCGTTAGCTCCGGAAGCCACGCCTCAAGGGCACAACCTCCAAATCGACATCGTTTACAGCGTGGACTACCAGGGTATCTAATCCTGTTTGCTCCCCACGCTTTCGCACCTGAGCGTCAGTCTTTGTCCAGGGGGCCGCCTTCGCCACCGGTATTCCTCCAGATCTCTACGCATTTCACCGCTACACCTGGAATTCTACCCCCCTCTACAAGACTCTAGCCTGCCAGTTTCGAATGCAGTTCCCAGGTTGAGCCCGGGGATTTCACATCCGACTTGACAGACCGCCTGCGTGCGCTTTACGCCCAGTAATTCCGATTAACGCTTGCACCCTCCGTATTACCGCGGCTGCTGGCACGGAGTTAGCCGGTGCTTCTTCTGCGGGTAACGTCAATCGATGAGGTTATTAACCTCACCGCCTTCCTCCCCGCTGAAAGTGCTTTACAACCCGAAGGCCTTCTTCACACACGCGGCATGGCTGCATCAGGCTTGCGCCCATTGTGCAATATTCCCCACTGCTGCCTCCCGTAGGAGTCTGGACCGTGTCTCAGTTCCAGTGTGGCTGGTCATCCTCTCAGACCAGCTAGGGATCGTCGCCTAGGTGAGCCGTTACCCCACCTACCAGCTAATCCCATCTGGGCACATCTGATGGCATGAGGCCCGAAGGTCCCCCACTTTGGTCTTGCGACGTTATGCGGTATTAGCTACCGTTTCCAGTAGTTATCCCCCTCCATCAGGCAGTTTCCCAGACATTACTCACCCGTCCGCCGCTCGTCACCCGAGAGCAAGCTCTCTGTGCTACCGCTCGACTTGCATGTGTTAGGCCTGCCGCCAGCGTTCAATCTGAGCCATGATCAAACTCTTCAATTTAAGTTTGATGCTCGTGAATTAAACTTCGTAATGAATTACGTATGTTCACTCAGAGACTTGGTATTCATTTTTCGTCCGAGGACGTTAAGAATCCATGTCACTTTGAGTGCCCACACAGATTGTCTGATAAATTGTTAAAGAGCAGTGCCGCTTCGTTTTTCGCTGCGGCGCGGGGTGTGCATATTACGCCTTCCCGCTTCAGAGTCAAGCATTTATTTTTGCTTTTCTCTGCGAGGTTCTCACCGGAACCCCGCTGACCCGGCGGCTTGTTTGCCGTTGTTCCGTGTCAGTGGAGGCGCATTATAGGGAGTAATTCTGAGGTGACAAGGGGAAATTCAAAAAAACTTTTCAACCGTCTCTTTTTTCAACAATGCGGCGAGGAATGTCGCAAAAAACCGCCGTTTTGCTGTTTTAACCGACGAAACGGGACGCCTGGTGGCATACTGTTAGAGTAAAGAAAAGAAAGGAACGGCATTTATGTCTTTAAGCGCACAGCAACTGGCGGCACAAAAGAACATCTCCTGGGTACTGGCCGAGAAGCTCGCCCAAAAAATACTGACTGGCGAATATCAGCCGGAAAGCATTCTTCCCGGCGAGATGGAGTTGGGGGAGCAGTTCGGTGTGAGCCGTACCGCCGTCCGTGAAGCGGTGAAGACGCTAACGGCAAAAGGCATGTTGCTGCCCCGCCCTCGCATTGGCACCCGGGTGATGCCGCGCAGCAGTTGGAACTTCCTGGATAAGGAACTCCTGTCCTGGTGGCTAACAGAAGATAACTTCGAAGAAGTGGTGAGCCACTTTCTCGTCATGCGCAGCAGCCTGGAGCCCCAGGCCTGTTTTCTCGCTGCCGCTAACGGCACCGCAGAACAAAAAGCGCAGCTCAATACTTTAATGGAAGAGATGATTGCCTTGAAACGTCATTTTCAGCGCGATCGCTGGATAGAGGTCGATATGGCCTGGCATGAACATATCTATGAAATGAGCGGTAATCCTTTCCTCAGCTCATTCGCTTCTTTATTTCATTCCGTCTACCACACCTACTTCACGTCGATTACGCAAAATGAAGTAGTGAAGCTGGATCTCCACCAGGCGATTGTCGATGCCATTCTCAACAGTGATGCGCCAGGTGCCTTGCTCGCCTGCCAGGCGTTGTTGAACGCCCCTCACCCCGTAAATCAATAACAAGGAATTGGCATGAGCGGAAAAAAAGGGCGCAGTATGGCTGGCCTGCCGTGGATCGCGGCGATGGCCTTCTTTATGCAGGCGCTGGATGCCACCATTCTTAACACCGCCCTCCCGGCTATTGCCCACAGTCTTAATCGTTCTCCCTTAGCGATGCAGTCGGCCATTATCAGCTATACGCTGACGGTAGCGATGCTGATCCCGGTCAGCGGCTGGCTGGCCGATCGCTTCGGCACGCGCCGGGTCTTTATCATCGCTGTTAGCTTGTTCACTTTGGGGTCTCTCGCCTGCGCGCTCTCCAGCTCATTAATGGAGCTGGTCATTTTTCGGGTGATTCAGGGGATCGGCGGGGCGATGATGATGCCGGTGGCGAGGCTGGCGCTGCTGCGCGCCTATCCCCGCAGCGAGCTGCTTCCGGTACTGAACTTTGTGACCATGCCAGGTCTGGTGGGGCCGATACTGGGCCCGGTGCTCGGCGGGGTGTTTGTCACCTGGGCCAGCTGGCATTGGATTTTCCTGATAAACATTCCCATCGGGGTGATTGGCATTCTGTATGCCCGCAAATTCATGCCAAATTTCACGACGCCGCGCAGGCGCTTCGATATAACCGGTTTTCTGTTATTTGGCTTAAGCCTGGTACTGTTTTCCAGCGGTATTGAACTGTTTGGAGAAAAAATCGTGGCGACATGGCTGGCGCTGGCCGTGATTGCCGTCAGTCTGTTACTGCTCGTGGCCTATGTTCGCCACGCGCGCCGCCATCCGGCGCCGCTTATCTCGCTCTCTTTATTTAAGACGCATACTTTCTCAGTCGGCATTGCTGGCAACCTTGCCACGCGTTTGGGTACCGGCTGTGTGCCATTTCTGATGCCGCTGATGCTGCAGGTTGGCTTCGGCTATCCGGCCATTATCGCCGGCTGTATGATTGCCCCTACCGCTATCGGCTCCATTATTGCGAAATCTACCGTTACCCAGGTGCTGCGCTGGTTTGGCTATCGTAAGACCCTGGTGGGGATCACGGTATTTATTGGCCTCATGATTGCCCAGTTCTCGCTGCAGTCGCCAGAGATGCCGCTGTGGATGCTTCTTCTGCCACTGTTTGTGCTGGGGATGGCGATGTCCACGCAGTTCACCTCGATGAATACCATTACGCTGGCCGATCTGACGGATGACAATGCCAGCAGCGGTAACAGCCTGCTGGCGGTGACCCAGCAGCTTTCAATCAGTCTCGGGGTGGCCATCAGCGCTGCGGTGCTGCGCTTCTATGAAGGTTTTGACAATGCCAGCACGGTACAGCAGTTTCACTACACCTTTATAACCATGGGCGTGATCACCATCGTGTCGGCGCTGATGTTTATGCTGTTAAGAGCGAAAGATGGCCGTAATCTGATTAGCGAGCGGCACAAACGCTAAGCGGAGCCACGAACCACCAGCTCCGGCGTTAACTGAACGCGTTGCTGCTTTTGCTGCGGATCGGCCATTCGATGGATCAGCACATCGATGGCCAGTTCTCCCAGCTCATCTTTTGGCTGGTGAATGGTGGTCAACGGCGGTGTCATATAGCGTGCGAGCTCAATATCATCGTAGCCCACCAGCGCCATGTCCTGCGGAATGTGCAAACCGGCCTGGTACAACGCCTGATAAGCGCCAACCGCCATGGCATCGTTGCCGACAAATACCGCCTGCGGCCGCTGCGGCAAAGCCAGCAGCTGCTGCATCGCGCTAAACCCGCCGCCAAACTCAAAATCACTGGTCACCACGTATCCGTCGGCAACCGGCAGGCCGCAGCGCGCCATCGCAGCATGGTAACCTTCAAGGCGCAGACGCGCCGGGGTTTTATCCAGCGGGCCGGCAATACAGGCAATGCGCGAATGCCCCTGGTCAATCAGATACTGGGTCGCCATATCGCCGCCAAGCAGCGAGTTATCCTGAATCAGATCGCTATCGCCATCAAAGGGAGCCCAGTCCATCATGACCGTCGGTACCGATGGATAGCGCTGCATAATTTCCGGAGAGGGCTGATGGGTCTCCGTGCACAGCAGCAGTAGTCCATCGACGCGTTTTTGCATTAGCGTCTCCAGATTACGATTCATTCGCTGCTCATCACCTTCCGTATTACAGAGTACGAGGCTATAACCCCGCTCAAAACAGCTGCGCTCCACGCCCCGCACCAGCTCCGAATAAAACGGATTGGTACTGGCAGTGATGAGCATGCCGATGGTACGGGTTTGATTAAGCTTAAGGCTACGCGCCAGCGCAGAGGGGGCGTAGTTGAGGCTTTTGATCGCAGCGTCTACTTTGGCGGTAATCGCCTCACTGACAAAGCGGTCCTTATTGATGACGTGTGACACCGTCGATGTGGAAACGCCCGCGACGCGGGCCACATCTTTCATCGTAGCCAAGCATTACCCCTGTTGCGCTAAAAATTCATCAATCTCTGTGCGCCACGGCACGGATGGCTGCGCGCCTTTGCGGGTCACGGCGATCGCCGCCGCGGCATGCGCAAAACGGATCGCTTCCGGCAGGGAAGTCCCTTCCAGCAACGCGGTTACCAGCGCGCCGTTAAAGGTATCGCCGGCAGCGATAGTATCAATGGCCTGCACACGAAAGCCCGGGATCCGACGGCTTTCGCCTTCGGCACTGAGCCAGACGCCGCGGCTGCCGAGGGTGATCATCACCGTACCAATGCCTTTGGCATGCAGCACGTCGGCAGCTTTTGCCGCATCCTCGTCGCTCTCAACGCGAATACCGGTCAGCTTTTCCGCTTCGGTTTCGTTGGGGGTAATGATATCCACCAGCGCCAGCAGTTCATCGGACAGTTCACGCGCTGGCGCGGGATTAAGCACCACGGTGGTCTGATGGCGATGGGCGATTTTCGCCGCCGCCAACACGCTCTCCAGCGGCGACTCCAGCTGCATTAACAGCGCCTGTGCGCTAGCGATACGTTCCTTTTCCGCCTCAACCTGGGAGACGGAAAGCGCCGCATTGGCGCCGGCATGAATACCGATGACATTCTCACCTTCGGCGTTAACGAAGATTAACGCCACGCCGGTCGCTTCCCCGGCGACTGCGCGCACAGGCGCCACGTCGATTTTATCGCTCGCCAGCTGGCGGCGGATGCGTTCACCGATGTCGTCATCGCCGGTGCAGGCGATAAACGCGATATCCGCTCCGCTGCGCCCGGCGGCGACCGCCTGGTTGGCCCCTTTACCACCGAAAGCCACCTGATAATGGTTGCCGGTGACGGTTTCGCCCGGCGTCGGGAAAGCGTCAAGGTTAAGAATGTGATCGGCATTGATACTGCCAAGGACGACAAGTTTGCCTGCAGTTTTCATCATTTCTGTTCCCGGGAAAGCGCGCCACCGGGATCCGGTGGCGCATGCCCTGCTTTTCTTTTTTTATATTGTCCCTCGGACCGTTGCCAGTCCGAATCGCATTTTACTGCTTAACGACCAGCTTCAGCTCAACCGGGTAGTTAGCTTCCACTTTTTCGCCCTTCAGTACCTTATCAGCCGTCTCAACGCCTTTCGCGCCGATCTGCTCCGGCAACTGTGCGACGGTCGCCGCCAGTTTGCCACTGTTTACTGCTTTTTCGCCATCCGGAGTGCCGTCAAATCCAACCACCATCACATCGGACTTGCCTGCGGTCTGCAGCGCGCGCAGGGCGCCCAGCGCCATTTCATCATTTTGCGCGAATACCGCCTGAACGTCAGGATGCGCGGTCAGCAGGTTCTGCATCACGTTCAGCCCTTTGGTACGGTCGAAATCGGCTGGTTGGCTGGCCAGGACGTTAAACTTGTGCGCCGCCACGGCCTGTTTAAAGCCTTCGCCGCGCTCGCGCGCCGCAGAAGTCCCGGCAATGCCCTGCAGCTCAATGACTTTCGCACTTTCACCCACTTTTTTCGCGATGTAATCGCCAGCCATTTTTCCGCCCTGCACGTTGTCAGACGCAATATGGCTCACGACATCGCCTTTTGTGGCCTGACGGTCAAGGGTGATGACCGGGATTTTCGCCTGGTTTGCCATCTTCACGGCGTTGCCGACGGCATCAGAGTCGGTGGGGTTGATCAGCAGCAGCTTGGCGCCGCGCACCGTCAAATCCTGGACGTTCGCCAGCTCTTTCGCCGGGTTGTTCTGGGAGTCCAGCACCACCAGGTTGTAGCCCAGCTTGTCAGCTTCTTTTTGCGCGCCGTCTTTCAGCGACACGAAGAACGGGTTATTCAGGGTAGAGATAACCAGAGCGATGGTGTCTTTGGCCATCGCGTTCGCGCTGACGGTCGCACTTAGCGCAACAGCAGAGACCAGGGTCGCCAGTTTTTTCATATTCATAGTTAAGATGTCCTGTAGAGTTCTCAGTTACTGCTTTTTGTTATCTACCAGTACCGCCAGCAAAATCACCACCGCTTTAACGATCATCTGGTAATAGGAAGAAACGCCTAAAAGATTAAGACCATTATTCAGGAAGCCAAGGATCAGCGCGCCAATCAGCGTGCCGACAATGCGTCCTTTGCCGCCCGCGAGGCTGGTGCCACCGAGCACCACCGCCGCAATAGCGTCCAGCTCATAGCCCGTCCCCGCCGTCGGCTGCGCGGAGGAGAGACGCGCCACTTCGATGATCCCGGCCAGCGACGCCAGCATCCCGCACAAGGCGTAGACGATAATTTTGACTTTATTGACGCTAATCCCGGACAGACGCGTCGCCGCTTCATTACCGCCCAGCGCGTAAATATAACGGCCCAGGCGAGTATGGTGCAGCATGTACCAGGCCGCCAGGAAGACAATCGCCATAATCCATACCGGCGTCGGGATCCCCAGCGGACGCCCGATGCCAAACCAGCCGAACAGATCGGCGTTATCGCTAAAGCCGGTATTGATCGGGCTGCCGTTGGTGTACACCATGGTCACACCGCGCAGCAGCAGCATCATCACCAGGGTGGCGATGAAGGCCTGCACGCGGCCTTTCGCCACAATCACCCCGGTGACTGCGCCGATCGCGGCACCTAATGCGAGGGCGGCAGCGACCGCCACCAGCGCATTAACCTCAATGCCGACAATCGACGCCGCCACCGCACCGGTGAGCGCCAACAGGGAGCCGACGGACAGGTCGATCCCCGAGGTCAGTATGACCAGCGTCATCCCTACCGCCATGATGGCGTTAACGGAGGTCTGTTGCAGGATATTGAACAGGTTATTGACGGTAAAAAAGTTGGGGCTCATGGTCGATACCACCGCGATCAGCACCAGCAGGGCAATCAGCGATTTTTGCTCCATCAGCCACGCTTTCGTGAAATAACGGCGACCAGTAACAGCCTGGGTTGTCATCTTTCTTACTCCTGATTCACACGGTTAAGCTTGCCCACAGCGGCAGCCATCAATACTTCCTGGGTGGCCTGCTCGCGTGTGAATTCACCGCCGAGATGCCCTTCATGCATCACAATGATGCGATCGCTCATGCCCAACACCTCCGGCATCTCAGAGGAGACCAGAATGATGCTCAGGCCATCGGCTTTGAACTGATTGATGAGCTGGTAGATCTCTTTCTTCGCCCCGACGTCGACGCCGCGGGTCGGTTCATCAAGGATCAGCACCTTTGGCCGGGTCATCAGCCCGCGGGCAATGGCGACCTTTTGCTGGTTGCCGCCGGAAAGCAGGCCGATCGCCTGCTCCATGGACGGCGTTTTGACGTTAAACAGCCGAATGAAATCACTGACCGCCTGCTGTTCATCTTTATGCTTAAGGCTGCCGCCCGCCCGGCTGAAGTAGCGTAGCGCCGTCAGGGACATATTTTCTTTTACCGACATCCCGAGAACCAGGCCATCGCGCTTACGATCTTCGGAGATATAGACAATGCCGTTCGCCAGACCGTCCTGCGGCGAGCGGGTCACCACTTCATGGCCATCCAGCGTCACGGAGCCGCTGCTGCGCGGCAGCGCGCCGTACAGCACTTTCATCAGTTCGGTCCGTCCGGCGCCCATCAGCCCGGCGACACCCAGGATTTCCCCCTGGCGCAAGGTAAAGGTCACGTTTTCCACGCCCGGGCCGCAGAGATTATCGACCTTCAGGCGCACCGCGCCCGGCGCCTTATCGAGATGTGGATATTGATCTTCCAGCTTACGGCCGACCATCATCTCGATCAGTCGGTCCTCATCCAGCGAAGCCACTTCGCGCTCGGCGATAAACTGCCCGTCACGAAAGACTGTCACGTCGTCGCAAATCTCGAAGATCTCTTTCATACGGTGGGAGATATAGACGATGCCGCGCCCCTGCGACTTCAGTTCGCGGATGACGCGGAACAGCGATTCGGTTTCGGTATCGGTCAGCGCATCGGTCGGTTCATCCATAATGATGACTTTCGATTCAAAGCTCAGCACTTTGGCGATCTCCACCATTTGCTGATCGCCAATCGACAGATCGCCCACCAGCTTCTGGCTGTTAAAGCGGAGATTCAGCTTTGCCAGCAGCTTGTCGGCTTCGGCATACATCTGCTTCCAGTCGATTTTGCCAAAACGGTTAACAAATTCGCGACCAAGGAAGATGTTCTCGGCAATCGTCAATTGCGGGATCAGGTTCAGTTCCTGGTGGATGATACCGATCCCGGCTTCCTGGGAGGATTTGGGGCCGTTAAAGGTCGTCTCTTTGCCTAACCACAGCAAAGAGCCGGCATCACGGGTGTAGATCCCGGTCAGCACCTTCATCATGGTGGACTTGCCGGCGCCATTTTCTCCTACCAGCGCCATTACCCGACCGGCATAGACATTCAGCGCCGCGCCGGAGAGCGCCTTGACGCCAGGGAACGCTTTATCGATCCCTTTCAGTTGCAATAAGGCTTCCATGACGGCGACCTCAGAACGTGACGCCGGCACAGAGAATGATATTCGCAAACGGGGAACACTCCCCGCTGCGAATTACCGCCTGACTGTCTGCGGTTTGTTTTTTGAACTGCTCATGACTGGTGTAACGAATTTCAATGGTATTTCCCTGGTGCTGCTGCAGCTGCTCAAGGTGAGTGAGCAACGTCGCGTGGAGCTGCGGATTATGGGTTTTAATCTCTTCCGCGATAACAGCCGCTTCAACCTGCATTTCCGTCGTCACCACTTCCAGCACCTGCATAAAGGAAGGTACGCCCTGAGTCAGCGCCATATCAATGCGCGTGCTGCTGCGGGGAACCGGTAATCCGGCATCGCAGACCACCAGCGTATCGGTGTGGCCCAGGCGGGAAATGACCGCGGAAATATCAGCGTTAAGTACGGTGCCTTTTTTCATTTTTCTCTTTTGCTCCACTAGCGAAACGTTTCGCTAAAATAATTATTATCAATGTGTGAGCAGAAAACCATCACCAGAAGAGAGAAATGTGATCGCCATCGAAACGTTTCGCAAGACAGCGACAGGAGATGACAGCCGGAGTGAGAAACAAAAAGCCCTTCGCAATGGAAGGGCTTTTTTGACATCAGATTTCGACCTGGGTACCGAGCTCGATAACCCGGTTTGGCGGGATTTCAAACTGATCCGGCGCCCGCAGGGCGTTACGCTGCAGCAGCAGATAAAGCTTGCCGCGCAGGCGCAGATACCACGGTCGTTTGCCGATAATCAGCGACTCATGCGACATGAAGAACGAGGTCTCCATCATTCGGCAACTGAGTCCTTCCAGGCCACAGCGATGGAACACCTCTTCAACGTTCGGCGTTTCCCGCCAACCGTAGCTGGCCACCACCCGCCAGAACGACGGCGACAGCTGCTCAATCTGCACCCGGCGAACGTTATGCACGTAAGGCGCGTCTTCGGTGCGCAGAGTCAGAAGGATTACTCGCTCATGCAGCACCTTGTTGTGCTTCAGGTTATGCAGCAGGGCAAACGGGATCACGTTCAGGGCGCGGGACATATACACCGCGGTACCCGGCACACGCACCGGCGGTGACTTCTCCAGCGAAGAGATCATCGCTTCCAGCGAATTGCCATGCTCGTGCATTCGGCGCAGCAGGCGGAAACGTTCGCTCTTCCAGGTGGTCATCACCGTGAACATCACCAGCCCCAGGGACAACGGCAGCCAACCGCCGGAGACAATCTTATCGAGGTTCGCCGAAAACAGCGGAATATCGATACACAGGAAGGCCACCAGCATCAGGCCGACAAACAGCTTATTCCAGTGCCAGTTTTTGCGCGCCACCGTTGCCGACAGAATGGAGGTCAGCACCATGGTGCCCGTGACCGCGATACCATACGCCGCCGCCAGATTAGACGAATGCTCAAAGCTGACAATAACGATGACCACAGAAACGTACAGCAGCCAGTTAATGAACGGGATGTAAATCTGTCCGGACTCCATTTCCGAGGTGTGGATAATGCGCATCGGCGACAGATAGCCCAGACGCACTGCCTGACGGGTCAGGGAGAAGACCCCGGAGATCACCGCCTGCGAGGCGATAACCGTCGCCAGCGTGGCGATAATCAGCATCGGGATCAGCGCCCACTCCGGCGCCAGCAGGAAGAACGGGTTTTTAATCGCTTCCGGGTGCTTCAGCAGTAGCGCGCCCTGGCCAAAATAGTTCAGCACCAGCGAGGGCAGCACGACGGAGAACCAGGCCACGCGGATCGGCAGTTTGCCGAAGTGACCCATATCGGCGTACAGCGCTTCCACCCCGGTAATCGACAGCACCACCGCGCCGAGCGCAATAAAGGAAACCGTTTTGTACTGCAGGAAGAAATGCACCGCCCAGTAGGGGTTTAGCGCCTGAAGAACTTCCGGGTTAGCGTAAATGCTTCGCGCGCCGAGCACCGCCAGCAACAGGAACCAGATCAGCATAATCGGCGCAAACAGCTTACCGACCATGCCGGTCCCATGCTTCTGGATCACAAACAACAGGGTCAGCACGATAATGGAGATAGGGACAATCCAGGTATCAAGCTGCGGGGCGATAATTTCTAACCCCTCTATCGCCGACATAACGGAAATCGCCGGCGTAATCACCACTTCGCCATAGAAGAAGCTACCGCCGATCAGGCCGAGGATCACCAGTACGGAGGTCATTCGGGCCGAGGTATTACGTCCGGCCAGCGACATCAGCGTTAAGATCCCGCCTTCCCCGGCGTTATCCGCCCGCATCACGAACGTGATGTATTTAATCGATACGGTAAAGATCAACAGCCAGAAAATCAGCGACAAAAAGCCAAACACGGCGTCGCGCTCAACGCCAAAGCCAAACTGACCTGACAGGCATTCGCGCAAGGTATACAGTGGACTGGTACCGATATCGCCGTACACCACGCCGATGGCCGCCAACGTTAATGCCGGCAACGATTGTTTATTATCAGTGCTCATAGACTAGTCTTTTCGTTTATAAAACAAATGTGTGCCTAGTCCCTTGGCCCACAAAAAGCGCACAGTATGCACGATTATTTGCGAAATCGTACCCCTAACAGACACCATATTAACCTGGCTCAAAAAAAATAAATCGATTCTTCAGGCTATTACCGCCCCTGCTCTAACATCTATACTCGACCCAATAACGATACATGACAAAGCACGCAACTCAATTATGGCTCAAACACATTTACTGCCTGAAAGAATTTCCCGGCTCAGCGCGGCACTCGAAAAAGGACTCTTTGAACGCAGCCACGCGATACGCCTCTGCCTGCTGGCGGCGCTCAGCGGCGAGAGCGTTTTTTTGCTCGGCCCACCGGGGATCGCCAAAAGCCTGATTGCCCGCCGCCTCAAATTCGCCTTCCAGCAGGCGCGCGCTTTTGAATACCTGATGACCCGCTTCTCCACCCCGGAAGAAGTTTTTGGGCCACTGTCCATTCAGGCGCTGAAGGATGAAGGCCGTTACGAACGTTTAACCGCCGGCTACCTGCCGGAAGCCGAAATCGTCTTTCTCGATGAAATATGGAAAGCGGGTCCGGCGATCCTCAACACCCTGCTGACGGCGATTAACGAACGTCACTTCCGCAATGGGGCGCACGAAGAGAAAATCCCGATGCGCCTGCTGGTGGCCGCGTCGAACGAACTCCCCGAAGCCGACAGCAGTCTGGAAGCGCTGTATGACCGAATGCTGATCCGTCTGTGGCTTGATAAAGTGCAGGATAAAGGTAATTTCCGTTCAATGCTGGTCAGCCAGCAGGATGAAAACATCAATCCAGTGCCCAGCGCGCTGCAGGTTAGCGACGAAGAGTTTACCCAATGGCAGCAGCAGATCGGCAATATCAAACTGCCAGACGCGGTGTTTGAGCTGATATTCCAGCTCCGCCAGCAGCTGGATGCCCTGCCAAATGCGCCGTACGTCTCGGATCGCCGCTGGAAAAAGGCCATTCGCCTGCTGCAGGCCAGCGCCTTCTTCAGCGGGCGCGACAGCATCGCGCCGATAGATCTGATCCTGCTGAAAGATTGTCTGTGGCACAACGTCGAGAGCATGAACCTGATGTCGCAGCAGCTGGAAACGCTCATGACCTGTCACGCCTGGCAACAGCAGGCGATGCTGACGCGGCTGGGGGCCATTGTCCAGAGACGCATTCAGATCCAACAGCAGCAAAGCGACAAAACGGCGTTGAAGGTCACCCGCCTTGGCGGGATGTTTAGCCGCAAACCGCATTATGAATTGCCGGCGGAGATCCAGGGGACCACCCTGACGCTGCTGCTGCAGCAGCCGCTCAAACTTCACGATATGGAAGTGATCCACATTACTTTTGAACGCGAGGCGTTAGCCAACTGGCTGGAAAAGGGCGGTGAGATCCGCGGTAAGCTCAACGGGATCGGCTTTGCCCAACTGCTCAATATGGATGTCGACACCAGCCAGCACCTGGTCGTCCGCGACGTCAGCCTGCAGGGCTCACGCCTCGCGCTGCCCGGTAGCGCATCGCAGGAGAACATGCCGGCAGAAATTCGCCAACAGCTGGAGGCGCTCGATGATGAGTGGCACCAGCAACACAACCGCTTCAGCGAGCAGCAAAAGTGTCTGTTTATCCCGGTCGAGTGGCTGGGAAGAATCGAAGCCAGCCTGCAGGACGTCGGCGCGCAGATTAAACAGGCGAAGCAGCCATGACGCTCGATATGCTGAATGTCATGCTGGCAGTCAGCGAAGAGGGAATGATCGAGGAGATGCTGCTGGCGCTGCTGGCCTCTCCTCAGCTGGCGGTGTTCTTTGAGAAATTCCCCCGCCTGAAAAACATCATCGCGGCGGATATTCCACGCTGGCGTGAAGCCGTTCGCGCCCGTTTGAAAGAAGTTAACGTCCCGCCGGATCTGGACGCCGAAGTGCAAACCTATCAGCAGGCTCAGCTACTCTCTACCTCGCAGTTTATCGTCCAGCTCCCGCAGATCCTCGGCAAACTGCACCAGCTACAGTCTCCTTTTGCCGCTCAGGCGCAGAAGCTGGTGGATGACAATGCCACCTTTACCCCGGCGTTGCATACGCTGTTTTTACAGCGCTGGCGCCTGAGCCTGGTGGTGCAAGCCACCAGCCTTAACCAGCAGTTGCTGGATGAAGAACGCGATCAGTTACTCAGTGAGGTCCAGGAACGAATGACGCTCAGCGGTCAGCTCGATCCGGTACTGGCGGAAAATGACACTGCCGCCGGGCGTCTGTGGGATATGAGCGCTGGCGAACTCAAACGCGGCGACTATCAGCTGATCGTGCGCTATGGCGATTTTCTCAACCAGCAACCGGAGCTACTGCAGCTGGCGGAACAACTCGGACGTTCACGGGAAGCGAAATCGGTGCCGAAGAAAGACGCCCCGATGGAAACCTTTCGCAGCCTGGTGCGCGAGCCGGCGACAGTACCGGAGCAAGTCGACGGCCTCCAGCAGAGTGACGACATTCTGCGGCTGCTGCCGCCGGAGCTGGCGACGCTCGGCATCACGGAGCTGGAGTTTGAATTTTATCGCAAGCTGGTGGAGAAGCAGCTGCTCACCTACCGGCTGCATGGCGACGCCTGGCGTGAGAAAATCACCGAACGCCCGGTAACGCGGCAGGATTTTGATGAGCAACCGCGCGGGCCGTTCATTGTCTGCGTCGATACGTCAGGGTCGATGGGCGGTTTTAACGAGCAGTGCGCTAAGGCCTTTTGTCTGGCCCTCATGCGCGTCGCGCTGGCTGATAACCGTCGCTGCTTTATTATGCTGTTCTCCAGCGAAGTGGTGCATTACGAACTGACCAGCGAGCGCGGGCTGGAGCAGGCGATCCGCTTTTTAAGCCAGCGCTTTCGCGGCGGTACCGATCTGGCCAGCTGTTTTCGCGCCATCATTGAACGTCTGCAAAACCCGCAGTGGGTGGATGCGGATGCCGTCGTGATCTCTGACTTTATCGCCCAGCGGTTGCCGGATGAGGTGATTGCTCAGGTGGGGGAGTTACAGCGTAAGCACCAGCACCGTTTTCACGCGGTGGCGATGTCGGTACACGGCAAACCCGGCATCATGCGCATCTTCGATCATATCTGGCGCTTTGATACCGGGCTGCGTAGCCGCCTGCTGCGACGCTGGCGGCGCTAATTCATTACAGCAGCGCGGAAACGCTTTCGCGAACCTGCGCCGGCCATACGCCGCACTGCACCTGGCCGATATGGTCAAGCTGCAGCAGCAGCATCGTCAGACGAGACTGGCCAATGCCGCCGCCGATAGTCTGCGGCATCTCGCCGCGCAGCAGCGCCTGGTGCCATTCAAGCTGTAGGCGATCTTCATCGCCAGTCACGGCCAGCTGGCGCTTCAGCGCTTCGGCGTCAACGCGGATCCCCATTGAGGAGATCTCGAAAGCATCTTCCAGCACCGGGTTCCAAACCAGGATATCGCCGTTCAGACCGGCAAAGCCTTCAGAAATCTCTGTGCTCCAGTCATCATAATCCGGCGCACGCACGTCGTGGCGCTTACCGTCAGACAGTTTGCCGCCGATACCAATTAAGAAGACGGCCCCCAACTCTTTGGCAATGGCTCGCTCACGGCCTTTGGCATCGAGATCGGGATAGCGGCTCAGCAGCTCCTGGCTGTGAACAAAATGGATCTGTTCCGGCAGAAAAGGCTTCAGGCCAAATTCCTGGCTGACCGCCAGCTCAGTAGCTTTGATCCCGGCGTAGATCGCCTCGACGGTTGCCTTCAAAGTGCCGACGTGACGCTCTTCATCGCCCATCACTCGCTCCCAGTCCCACTGGTCAACATAAACGGAATGGATAGGCGTCAGACGGTCTTCATCGGGGCGAAGGGCCTTCATGTGCGTGTACAGCCCTTCGCCCGCGCTGAAGTCGTGTTGTCCCAGGGTTTGACGCTTCCACTTCGCCAGCGAATGAACCACTTCGAACTGGGCGTCGGGCAGTGTTTTCACTTTTACCTGAACCGCTTTCTCGCAGCCGGACAAGTTATCCTGCGTCCCATCGCCCACGCGGCTTAAGATTGGCGCCTGGACTTCAATCAGGCCAAGCTTCTCTTCCAGCTGACGGGAAAAGTGGGATTTAACGAAACTGATCTGGCGTTGTTTTGCGATATATGCGGTTTTCATTTTTATAACTCCTGCGTCCTGTTGCCATTGATTAAGCAACAAAACAGGGCCGCAATACAATAATCAATCAATAAAAAGCCGCATCGACTTTTAATTCATCAAAATATGACGCTAAAATAGCAAGAACCCTCAAACTTCATAAGAAAAAGATATGGAAAATTATCAGATCGACAATCTGGACCGCGGCATTCTCGATGCGCTGATGGCCAACGCCCGTACCGCCTATGCCGAACTGGCTAAACAGTTCAGCGTCAGCCCGGGCACCATTCATGTGCGCGTCGAAAAGATGAAACAGGCGGGTATCATTACCGGTGCGCGCATTGACGTCAGCCCCAAGCAGCTGGGCTATGATGTCGGCTGCTTTATCGGCATTATTCTCAAGAGCGCCAAGGACTACCCTTCCGCCCTTGCTCGCCTGGAAAGCCTGGAGGAGGTCACCGAGGCTTATTACACCACCGGCCACTACAGCATCTTTATTAAGGTGATGTGTAAATCCATCGATGCCCTGCAGCAGGTACTTATCAACAAGATCCAAACAATTGATGAAATTCAGTCCACCGAGACGCTGATCGTGCTGCAGAACCCGATCATGCGTACCATCAAGCCCTGATCGCTTTTTTTAATCCCACATTTTTCCACAGGTAGATCCCAGCTCGCTCACAGCGTACAATACGCCACTCTGAACAGTTGAGCGGGCGATCGGCGATCATGGCAGACATTACACTTATCAGCGGCAGTACCCTGGGCAGTGCGGAATATGTAGCAGAGCATCTGGCGGAAAAGCTGGAAGAAGCCGGCTACAGCACTGAAATCCAGCACGGTCCGCTGGTGGACGATCTGCAGGCAGAAGGGATCTGGTTAGTTATCTCTTCAACGCATGGCGCCGGCGACATTCCCGACAACCTGGTTCCCTTCTATGACGCATTGCTGGAGCAGAAGGCCGATCTTTCCGCCGTGCGCTTTGGCGCCATCGGGATCGGCAGCCGCGAATACGACACCTTCTGTGGGGCGATCGATAAATTAGAAGCAGCATTGAAGGCCAGCGGCGCAAAACAGATCGGCGAAACGCTGAAGATTAACGTGCTGGAACATGAAATTCCGGAGGATCCAGCGGAAATCTGGCTGGGATCCTGGAAAAATTTGCTCTGACAATTGTAAAGATCGTCGGATCTTCTGTGGATAACCATGCTTAAAAGCTTGGATCAACCGGTAGTTATCCAAAGAATAACCGTCGTATGGTTTTTGTGCTGTGTATAACCCTTCATTTTGATCCCAGCTTATACGGACCAGGATCACCGATCATTCACAGATAGTGATCCTTCTTAAGCTTTTGATCTTACATCGTGGATCCGA
The DNA here is from genome assembly GCF_057784655.1 of Klebsiella sp. PK18. Lineage (NCBI taxonomy): Bacteria > Pseudomonadati > Pseudomonadota > Gammaproteobacteria > Enterobacterales > Enterobacteriaceae > Klebsiella > Klebsiella sp. PK18. Next base: position 5,579,868 of record NZ_CM173493.1, read on the forward strand.
CTTATCCACAAAGAGAGTCGATCCTAATAAGAGATCACAATAGAACAGATCTCTATATAAAGATCTTCTTTTTAATACTCAGGATCCCGGAGTCTTTCTCAAAAGACCAAAGCCGAGTAGAATCCACGGCCCGGGCTTCAATCCATTTTCAAACCGCGTTATGCGAGGCAGATCACCATGTTTTATCAGGATCCTTTTGACGTCATTATCATTGGCGGGGGTCATGCAGGCACTGAGGCCGCGATGGCCGCAGCGCGAATGGGCCAACAAACCCTGCTTTTGACACACAATATCGACACGCTGGGGCAGATGAGCTGCAACCCGGCGATTGGCGGCATTGGGAAAGGACACCTGGTAAAAGAAGTGGACGCACTCGGCGGATTGATGGCAACCGCGATCGATCAGGCGGGTATTCAGTTTAGGATACTAAACGCCAGCAAAGGGCCCGCGGTACGTGCCACTCGCGCCCAGGCAGACCGCGTGCTGTATCGTCAGGCGGTACGCACCGCGCTGGAGAACCAGCCGAACCTGATGATCTTCCAGCAGGCAGTGGAAGATCTGATTGTTGAAAACGATCGCGTCGTGGGCGCTGTCACCCAGATGGGCCTCAAATTCCGTGCCAAAGCGGTGGTGCTGACCGTCGGAACCTTCCTCGATGGCAAAATCCATATTGGTCTGGATAACTACAGCGGCGGGCGTGCCGGCGATCCGCCGTCAATTCCACTGTCTCGTCGTCTGCGTGAGCTGCCGCTGCGCGTAAGCCGCCTGAAAACCGGAACCCCACCGCGTATTGACGCCCGCACCATCGATTTCAGCGTGCTGGCGCAACAGCACGGCGATAACCCAATGCCGGTCTTCTCGTTCATGGGATCCGCGGATCAGCATCCGCGCCAGGTGCCGTGCTATATCACCCACACCAACGAGAAAACCCATGACGTGATCCGTAATAACCTCGATCGCAGCCCAATGTACGCTGGGGTGATCGAAGGGATCGGGCCACGCTATTGTCCGTCGATCGAAGACAAAGTCATGCGCTTTGCCGATCGCAACCAACATCAGATTTTCCTTGAACCGGAAGGCCTGACCTCAAACGAAATTTATCCGAACGGTATCTCCACCAGCCTGCCGTTTGATGTGCAAATGCAAATCGTCCGCTCAATGCAGGGGATGGAGAACGCGCGGATCGTCCGTCCTGGCTACGCCATTGAGTACGATTTCTTCGACCCACGCGATCTGAAGCCAACGCTCGAGAGCAAATTCATTCAGGGTCTGTTCTTTGCCGGACAGATCAACGGCACCACCGGTTATGAAGAAGCCGCTGCTCAGGGTCTGCTGGCCGGTCTTAACGCCGCCCGCTTCTCTGCGGAAAAAGAGGGCTGGGCGCCGCGTCGCGATCAGGCTTATCTCGGCGTGCTGGTGGATGACCTGTGCACCCTGGGTACCAAAGAACCGTACCGCATGTTTACCTCCCGTGCCGAATATCGTCTGATGCTGCGCGAAGATAACGCCGACCTGCGCCTGACCGAACAGGGGCGTGAGCTGGGTCTGGTGGACGATGAACGCTGGGCGCGGTACAACGAAAAGCTGGAAAGCATTGAACGTGAACGTCAGCGTCTGAAATCGACCTGGGTGAACCCGCAGGCAGAGAGCGCCGCCGAAGTGAATGCTCACCTGACGGCGCCGCTGTCGCGTGAAGCGAGTGGTGAAGATCTACTGCGTCGTCCGGAAATGACCTACGAGCAACTGATTCAGCTGTCGCCGTTCGCACCGGGACTGGAAGATCAACAAGCGGCCGAGCAGGTAGAGATCCAGGTGAAGTATGAAGGTTACATCGCTCGCCAGCAGGATGAGATCGAGAAACAGCAGCGTAATGAGAATACCGTGCTGCCGGCGACGCTCGATTACCGCCAGGTCACCGGGCTGTCTAACGAAGTGATCGCCAAACTGAACGACCATAAGCCGTCGTCGATAGGGCAGGCGTCACGCATTTCCGGGATCACGCCGGCGGCGATCTCTATTTTGTTGGTTTGGCTGAAAAAGCAGGGGATGCTGCGCCGCAGCGCCTGATTGCGGCCGCCTGCCTGCGCTGATTTCACTGTTGCATAATCAGCGTTCGCCTTTATCATTCATAGCCCGGTAAGCGTTAGCGCCTCCGGGCTCATTATTTTTTGAAGGTACAGACTGTGCTCAACAAACTTTCTCGTCTGCTGGATGAAGCGGGTATTTCGCTCACCGATCACCAGAAAAACCAGCTGGTGGCCTACGTCGGGCTGCTCGATAAGTGGAACAAAGCCTATAACCTGACCTCCGTTCGCGATCCGAATGAGATGCTGGTGCGTCATATCCTCGACAGCATCATCGTGGCGCCTTATCTGCAGGGCTCGCGCTTTATCGATGTCGGGACCGGACCGGGGCTCCCTGGCATTCCACTGGCCATCGTGCGTCCGGAGTCGCATTTCACCCTGCTCGACAGTCTCGGCAAGCGCGTGCGCTTCCTGCGTCAGGTGCAGCATGAGCTGAAGCTGGATAATGTCACCCCGGTGCAGAGCCGCGTGGAAGCCTTCCCGGCCGAACCGCCGTTTGACGGTGTGATAAGCCGCGCCTTCGCATCGCTCAATGATATGGTGAGCTGGTGCCATCATCTGCCGGCAGCGAACGGTCACTTCTATGCACTCAAAGGGTTAGCGCAAAAAGACGAAATGGAAAACCTGCCGGAAGGATATGCCATTGCTGAGGTGATTGAGCTGCATGTTCCTCAGTTGGAAGGGGAGCGGCACCTGGTGGTGATCACGCCAAAATCGCGTTAGTTTTTATCAAAAAATGTGGAAAAAATGTGGCCTGCGGATGTTACAAAAATAAAGGTCACCTCCCGATATTATCGGGCTGCATTTAACCATGTTTTTACTATGGCTTTTCTTGCAGTTAACTTAGCGTAAGTGATTCACTGACAAAATAGTCAACTTTGAAAATATCAGGGTGCTAAAAATCGACACAGATAAACAGCATAGTGATGTTAAATTTTTATTATAAATGTCAATAAAAGGTTTTTATTGTATGTGAGGTTGTTTTAGATAATGTCCTCACTTTTTATCTTGAATATCAAAAGCATGAAAAATAGTGTTTTATGTCCTTGATTCATTAAAGGGCGCTTGAAATGTTTATTATGTGATCTAATGCACGCTTTAATTGCCGTGTTTCCACGTTATTTGCAGTTTTGTATGACTGCTCACAGAACGCTGAAATGCACGGAAAGTTGTCCGTTGGAAAATAATTAAACATTTATTCACTATTTTGCTACTTATTGTTTGAAATCACGGGGCGTCACCGTATAATTTGTCCGCTTTTTGATGCTTGACTCTTCGTCTTAAAGGACGTTTTATACGACACGCGACATACCTCAAAGGGAGCAGGAGTAAAAACGTGATGTCAGTGTCGCTCTTGAGTCGAAACGTTGCTCGCAAGCTTCTGTTTATTCAGTTACTGGCAGTAATAGCAAGTGGACTGCTGTTCAGCCTCAAAGACCCCTTCTGGGGCATTTCCGCAGTATGCGGCGGTTTGGCGGTGGTTTTGCCGAACCTGATGTTTATGATTTTTGCCTGGCGTCATCAGGCGCATACACCAGCAAAAGGCCGTGTGGCCTGGACCTTCGCCTTCGGTGAAGCCTTCAAGGTGTTGCTGACCTTCGCCCTTCTGGCGGTGGCGCTGGCTGTTTTAAAAGTGGTATTTATGCCGCTGATCGTGACGTGGGTTTTGGTGCTGGTGGTACAAGTTCTGGCGCCAGCTGTAATCAACAACAAAGGGTAAAAGGCATCATGGCTTCAGAAAATATGACGCCGCAGGAATACATAAGTCACCATCTGAACAACCTTCAGATTGACTTGCGTACTTTCTCGCTGGTGGATCCGCACAACCCCCCGGCCACCTTCTGGACGCTCAACATTGACTCCATGTTCTTCTCGGTGGTTCTCGGTCTGCTGTTCCTGGCCATGTTCCGTAGCGTTGCTAAGAAAGCGACCAGCGGCGTACCAGGGAAATTCCAGACCTTCATCGAAATGATCATCGGCTTCGTCCATGGCAGCGTCAAAGACATGTACCATGGCAAGAGCAAGGTTATCGCGCCGCTGGCGCTGACCGTGTTCGTCTGGGTCTTCCTGATGAACCTGATGGACCTGCTGCCAATCGACCTGATTCCTTATATCGGCGAACACATTTTCGGCCTGCCTGCACTGCGCGTGGTTCCGTCTGCCGACGTGAACATCACCCTGTCGATGGCGCTTGGCGTGTTCATCCTGATTATTTTCTACAGCATCAAAATGAAAGGCGTAGGTGGGTTCGTTAAAGAACTGACCATGCAGCCGTTCAATCACTGGGCGTTCATTCCTGTCAACTTAATCCTTGAAGGGGTAAGCCTGCTGTCCAAACCGGTTTCTCTCGGTCTGCGACTGTTCGGCAACATGTATGCCGGTGAGCTGATTTTCATTCTGATTGCTGGTCTGTTGCCGTGGTGGTCACAGTGGGTTCTGAATGTGCCTTGGGCCATTTTCCACATCCTGATTATTACGCTGCAAGCCTTCATCTTCATGGTTCTGACGATTGTCTATCTGTCGATGGCGTCTGAAGAGCATTGATTTTTACCAACACTACTACGTTTTAACTGAAACAAACTGGAGACTGTCATGGAAAACCTGAATATGGATCTGCTGTACATGGCTGCCGCTGTGATGATGGGTCTGGCGGCAATCGGTGCTGCGATCGGTATCGGCATCCTCGGAGGTAAATTCCTGGAAGGCGCAGCGCGTCAACCGGATCTGATTCCTCTGCTGCGTACTCAGTTCTTTATCGTTATGGGTCTGGTGGATGCTATCCCGATGATCGCTGTAGGTCTGGGTCTGTACGTGATGTTCGCCGTCGCGTAGTAAGTTGTTAGAAACCTAAGCCACAGAGTTAATTAAAGAGGTATTGTGCTGTGAACATGAACGCAACAATCCTCGGCCAGGCCATCGCGTTTGTTATCTTCGTATGGTTCTGCATGAAGTACGTATGGCCGCCTTTAATGGCTGCCATCGAAAAACGCCAGAAAGAGATTTCTGACGGTTTAGCTTCTGCAGAACGCGCTAAGAAAGATTTGGACCTTGCACAGGCCAACGCGACCGACCAGCTGAAAAAAGCGAAAGCGGAAGCCCAGGTAATCATTGAGCAGGCGAACAAGCGTCGCTCTCAGATTCTGGACGAAGCTAAAGCTGAAGCAGAACAGGAACGCACCAAAATCGTTGCACAAGCGCAGGCTGAAATTGATGCTGAGCGTAAACGTGCACGCGAGGAGCTGCGTAAGCAGGTCGCTATCCTGGCTGTTGCTGGCGCCGAGAAGATCATCGAACGTTCCGTGGATGAAGCTGCTAACAGCGACATCGTGGATAAACTTGTCGCTGAACTGTAAGGAGGGAGGGGCTGATGTCTGAATTTGTAACGGTAGCTCGCCCCTACGCCAAAGCAGCTTTTGACTTTGCCGTCGAACACAACAGTGTTGAACGCTGGCAGGATATGCTGGCGTTTGCCGCCGAAGTGACCAAAAACGACCAAATGGCAGAGCTTCTCTCCGGTGCTTTGGCGCCGGAAACGCTCTCAGAAGCGTTTATCGCTATCTGCGGCGAGCAACTCGACGAAAACGGCCAGAACCTGATTAAGGTGATGGCGGAAAACAATCGTCTGAAGGTGCTCCCGGACGTTCTTGAGCAATTCATTCACCTGCGCGCGGCCAGTGAGGCCATCGCAGAGGTAGAAGTAATATCTGCCAACCAACTGAGTGATGAACAGCTTGCCAGGATCGTCAGCGCGATGGAAAAACGTCTGTCACGCAAAGTTAAGCTGAATTGCAAAATCGATAAGTCTGTTATGGCAGGTATTATCATCCGTGCGGGTGATATGGTCATTGATGGCAGCGTACGCGGCCGTCTTGATCGCCTTGCAGACGTCTTGCAGTCTTAAGGGGACTGGAGCATGCAACTGAATTCCACCGAAATCAGCGAACTGATCAAGCAGCGCATTGCTCAGTTCAATGTTGTGAGCGAAGCTCATAACGAAGGTACTATTGTTTCTGTAAGTGACGGTGTTATCCGCATCCACGGCCTTGCCGAATGTATGCAGGGTGAGATGATCTCCCTGCCGGGTAACCGTTACGCTATCGCATTGAACCTGGAGCGTGACTCCGTTGGTGCCGTGGTGATGGGTCCGTATGCTGACCTCGCCGAAGGCATGAAGGTTAAATGTACTGGCCGTATCCTGGAAGTTCCGGTTGGCCGTGGCCTGCTGGGCCGTGTGGTTAACACCCTGGGCGCGCCAATTGATGGTAAAGGTCCGCTGGAAAACGACGGTTTCTCCGCCGTAGAAGCGATCGCACCGGGCGTCATCGAACGTCAGTCCGTCGATCAGCCGGTACAGACCGGTTATAAATCCGTTGACGCCATGATCCCAATCGGTCGTGGTCAGCGTGAACTGATCATCGGCGACCGTCAGACCGGTAAAACTGCGCTGGCTATCGATGCCATCATCAACCAGCGTGATTCCGGTATCAAGTGCGTCTATGTTGCTATCGGCCAGAAAGCGTCCACCATCTCTAACGTGGTGCGTAAACTGGAAGAGCACGGCGCGCTGGCTAACACCATTGTGGTGGTAGCGACTGCATCCGAATCTGCTGCACTGCAATACCTGGCGCCATACGCCGGTTGTGCAATGGGCGAATACTTCCGCGACCGCGGTGAAGATGCGCTGATCATTTACGATGACCTGTCTAAACAGGCTGTTGCTTATCGTCAGATCTCCCTGCTGCTCCGTCGTCCGCCAGGACGTGAAGCCTTCCCGGGCGACGTATTCTACCTCCACTCTCGTCTGCTGGAGCGTGCTGCGCGTGTTAACGCCGAATATGTTGAAGCTTTCACCAAAGGTGAAGTGAAAGGGAAAACCGGTTCTCTGACCGCACTGCCGATTATCGAAACGCAGGCGGGTGACGTTTCCGCATTCGTTCCGACCAACGTAATCTCCATTACCGATGGTCAGATCTTCCTGGAAACCAACCTGTTCAACGCCGGTATTCGTCCTGCGGTTAACCCGGGTATCTCCGTATCCCGTGTTGGTGGTGCAGCGCAGACCAAGATCATGAAGAAACTGTCCGGTGGTATCCGTACCGCACTGGCGCAGTATCGTGAACTGGCAGCGTTCTCCCAGTTTGCATCCGACCTTGACGATGCAACCCGCAAACAGCTGGACCACGGTCAGAAAGTGACCGAGCTGCTGAAACAGAAACAGTATGCGCCGATGTCCGTCGCACAGCAGTCTCTGGTTCTGTTCGCAGCAGAACGTGGTTACCTGGCTGATGTAGAACTGGCGAAAATCGGTAGCTTCGAAGCCGCTCTGCTGGCTTACGTCGACCGTGATCACGCTCCGCTGATGCAAGAGATTAACCAGTCCGGTGGCTATAACGACGAAATCGAAGGCAAGCTGAAAGGCATCCTCGATTCCTTCAAAGCAACCCAGTCCTGGTAACGTCTGGCGGTCTGTCTTAGGACAGGCCGCAAGGCATTGAGGAGAAGCTCATGGCCGGCGCAAAAGAGATACGTAGTAAGATCGCAAGCGTCCAGAACACGCAAAAGATCACTAAAGCGATGGAGATGGTCGCCGCTTCCAAGATGCGTAAATCGCAGGAGCGTATGGCGGCCAGCCGTCCTTACGCAGATACTATGCGCAAAGTGATTGGTCACCTTGCGAACGGTAATCTGGAATATAAGCACCCTTACCTGGAAGAACGCGACGTTAAGCGCGTGGGCTACCTGGTGGTGTCGACCGACCGTGGTCTGTGCGGCGGCTTGAACATTAATCTGTTCAAGAAACTGCTGGCGGAAATGAAAGCATGGTCCGATAAAGGCGTTCAGTGCGACCTCGCAATGATCGGCTCTAAGGGCGTCTCTTTCTTTAACGCCGTTGGCGGTAACGTGGTTGCACAGGTGACCGGTATGGGGGATAACCCCTCCCTGTCCGAACTGATCGGCCCGGTAAAAGTGATGTTGCAGGCCTATGATGAAGGCCGTCTGGACAAGCTGTACGTTGTCAGCAACAAATTTATTAACACCATGTCTCAGGTTCCGACGATCACTCAGCTGCTGCCGTTACCGGCATCAGAAGACGCTGATCTGAAACGTAAATCCTGGGATTACCTGTACGAACCCGATCCGAAAGCGCTGCTGGATACCCTCCTGCGTCGTTATGTCGAATCTCAGGTCTATCAGGGCGTGGTAGAAAACCTGGCCAGCGAGCAGGCCGCACGTATGGTGGCGATGAAAGCCGCGACCGACAATGGCGGCAGCCTGATTAAAGAGCTGCAGTTGGTATACAACAAAGCTCGACAGGCCAGCATTACTCAGGAACTCACCGAGATCGTCGGTGGTGCATCCGCGGTATAACCAGGTTAATTCGTAGAGGATTCAAGATGGCTACTGGAAAAATTGTCCAGGTAATCGGCGCCGTAGTTGACGTCGAATTCCCTCAGGATGCCGTACCGCGCGTGTACGAAGCTCTTGAGGTGCAGAATGGTAAAGAAGTTCTGGTGCTGGAAGTTCAGCAGCAGCTCGGCGGCGGTATCGTTCGTACCATCGCCATGGGGTCTTCCGATGGTCTTCGCCGCGGTCTGGAAGTAAAAGACCTCGAGCACCCAATCGAAGTCCCGGTAGGTAAAGCAACACTGGGTCGTATCATGAACGTACTGGGTCAGCCGGTCGACATGAAAGGCGACATCGGTGAAGAAGAGCGTTGGGCTATCCACCGCGCAGCACCTTCCTATGAAGAGCTGTCCAGCTCTCAGGAACTGCTGGAAACCGGTATCAAAGTTATCGACCTGATGTGTCCGTTCGCGAAGGGCGGTAAAGTTGGTCTGTTCGGTGGTGCGGGTGTAGGTAAAACCGTAAACATGATGGAGCTGATCCGTAACATCGCGATCGAGCACTCCGGTTACTCTGTGTTTGCGGGCGTCGGTGAGCGTACTCGTGAGGGTAACGACTTCTACCACGAAATGACCGACTCCAACGTTATCGATAAAGTATCCCTGGTGTACGGCCAGATGAACGAGCCGCCGGGAAACCGTCTGCGCGTTGCGCTGACCGGCCTGACCATGGCTGAGAAATTCCGTGACGAAGGTCGTGACGTTCTGCTGTTCGTCGATAACATCTATCGTTACACCCTGGCCGGTACTGAAGTATCCGCACTGCTGGGTCGTATGCCTTCAGCGGTAGGTTATCAGCCGACTCTGGCGGAAGAGATGGGCGTTCTCCAGGAACGTATCACCTCCACCAAAACCGGTTCTATCACCTCCGTACAGGCGGTATACGTACCGGCGGATGACTTAACTGACCCATCCCCAGCCACTACCTTTGCTCACTTAGATGCAACCGTAGTACTGAGCCGTCAGATCGCTTCCCTGGGTATTTACCCGGCCGTTGACCCGCTGGACTCCACCAGCCGTCAGCTGGATCCGCTGGTTGTTGGTCAGGAACACTACGACACCGCGCGTGGCGTTCAGTCCATCCTGCAGCGTTATCAGGAACTGAAAGATATCATCGCCATCCTCGGTATGGACGAACTGTCTGAAGAAGACAAACTGGTGGTAGCTCGCGCACGTAAGATCCAGCGCTTCCTGTCCCAGCCGTTCTTCGTAGCAGAAGTCTTTACCGGTTCTCCGGGCAAATACGTGGCGCTGAAAGACACTATCCGTGGCTTTAAAGGCATCATGGAAGGCGAATACGATCACCTGCCAGAGCAGGCGTTCTACATGGTCGGTTCCATCGACGAAGCTGTGGAAAAAGCCAAAAAACTTTAACGCCTTAATCGGAGGGTGATATGGCAATGACTTACCACCTGGACGTCGTCAGCGCAGAGTTACAAATGTTCTCTGGTCTGGTCGAAAAAATCCAGGTAACGGGTAGCGAAGGTGAACTGGGTATTTACCCGGGACACGCGCCGCTGCTCACCGCCATTAAGCCTGGTATGATTCGCATCGTTAAACAGCACGGTCATGAAGAGTTTATCTATCTGTCTGGCGGCATTCTTGAAGTGCAGCCTGGCAGCGTGACCGTTCTGGCGGATACCGCAATTCGCGGTCAGGACCTCGACGAAGCGCGAGCGCTGGAAGCGAAACGCAAAGCCGAAGAGCACATTAAGAGCTCCCATGGCGATGTGGATTACGCTCAGGCGTCTGCGGAACTGGCCAAAGCGATCGCTAAACTGCGCGTTATCGAGTTGACCAAAAAAGCGATGTAACACCGGCTTGAACGTAAAAAGCCAGTCTGGTTTCCAGGCTGGCTTTTTTTATGGCCAGCGGCTGGCGAGCGGATAAAGTGAAAACAGGATCCACCCTTAATTGTTATTGATTAGTTAAATGATGAGGCGTAGACTCTATTTTTGTGATGTATGTCACATAAAGAGCGTTATCAAACTGCACCTGCGTCAGGAAATCATCATGAAACTGTTCCATAAAATCATCGCCAAATTCAGCGTACTGAGCTTCTAAGCCACGCGCTATTCCCCGGCTTGCACGACGTATCGCCCATCAAAACGACAACACTGGCGATGTGCAACCGGTAAATGAAGGTCACCTGGCGGTGGCCTTTTGTATTTTATTGATGCCACCAATCACTTCAGCTCTTCCCTGCCTGCGGCTGATTTACACTCAGTCGGCTCATCTCCTGTTGATCTCCGCCAATAGGGCCGCGCTCTGCCGCTTTATTCAGGTGGCGAAAAAACAGCAAAAGCAGTGAGATAGTCAATGATTACCCTCCCCACCCCCCTTTTTCAGCGTTAAACTGATTTGCAGTGGTTAAAAATAGCGTCATAAAATGGTGTATAACCGCGGGCTTGGGCGTTTTCTCCACGTCTCGTTTTATGATGAAAAATATGTAGAAATTTCAACGTGAAAGGCTTTTACTTTCCGTTCTAACTACCGTCAGGATGAGTATGTCAAATAGTGCGATGAGCGTGGTTATCCTTGCCGCAGGCAAAGGGACCCGCATGTATTCCGATCTTCCTAAGGTGCTGCATACCCTGGCCGGGAAGCCAATGGTGCAGCATGTCATTGATGCCGCTAACGATTTAGGCGCATGTGCGGTGCATCTGGTGTACGGTCACGGTGGCGATCTGCTGCGTCAGACCCTCCATGAAGACAACCTGAACTGGGTGCTGCAGGCTGAGCAGCTCGGAACCGGACACGCTATGCAGCAGGCCGCACCCTTCTTCAATGATGATGAAGACATTCTGATGCTCTATGGCGACGTGCCGCTGATCTCGGTTGAGACGTTACAGCGCCTGCGCGCCGCGAAACCACAGGGTGGCATTGGTCTGCTGACGGTGAAGCTGGATGACCCAACGGGCTACGGCCGCATTACCCGTGAAAATGACCAGGTGACGGGCATCGTTGAGCACAAAGATGCCAGCGAGGCCCAGCGCCAGATCCAGGAAATCAACACCGGGATCCTGATCGCCGGCGGAGCAGACCTCAAGCGCTGGCTGGCGAAGCTCACCAATAACAACGCTCAGGGCGAATACTACATCACCGATATCATCGCCATGGCGTATCAGGAAGGGCGCGAGATCGTCGCGGTGCATCCGCAGCGCCTGAGCGAAGTCGAAGGCGTCAACAATCGCCTGCAGCTTGCGCGCCTGGAGCGCGTCTACCAGGCTGAGCAGGCAGAAAAATTACTGCTGGCGGGCGTGATGCTGCGCGATCCGGCGCGTTTCGATCTGCGCGGTACGCTGCAGCACGGGCGCGATGTGGAGATCGATACTAACGTTATTCTGGAAGGCAATGTGGTGCTGGGCGATCGTGTGAAAATCGGCGCCGGCTGCGTGATCAAAAACAGCACCATCGGCGATGACTGCGAAATTAGCCCCTATAGCGTGGTGGAAGATGCCCAGCTGCAGGCTGCCTGCACCATCGGCCCATTTGCCCGTCTGCGTCCAGGCGCCGAACTGCTGGAAGGCGCCCACGTTGGCAACTTCGTGGAAATGAAAAAAGCGCGTCTCGGGAAAGGCTCCAAGGCGGGTCATCTGACCTATCTGGGCGATGCGGAGATCGGTGATAACGTCAATATCGGCGCGGGCACCATCACCTGCAACTACGATGGTGCGAACAAGCATAAAACGATTATTGGCGATGATGTCTTTGTCGGCTCGGATACCCAGCTGGTGGCGCCCGTCACGGTAGGCAACGGCGTCACTATCGCCGCCGGGACCACCGTCACGCGCAATATCGCCGATAACGAACTGGTGTTGAGCCGCGTACCGCAGGTCCACAAACAGGGCTGGCAGCGTCCGGTGAAGAAGAAATAATTTGGATTATCGCCGGGGAAATATGCCCGGCGAACCAGGATGAGAGGGTCAATATAGACCCCCGTCCGCAGGCAGTACCATAACAATAACCCCACTCTCTACAAGGCTCGGGGCGCCCGGAAAACGGGCAAATACAGGTCAGCGACAACGCATGGCATATCGCCATTATCAGGAAATTTAACTATGTGTGGAATTGTTGGCGCAGTCGCGCAGCGTGATATTGCTGAAATCCTTCTCGAAGGTTTACGTCGTCTGGAATACCGTGGGTATGACTCTGCCGGTCTGGCGGTGGTCGACAGCGAAGGTCATATGACCCGCGTGCGTCGCCTGGGTAAAGTTCAGATGCTGGCTCAGGCGGTAGAAGAGCAGCCGTTACATGGTGGTACCGGGATCGCCCATACTCGCTGGGCGACGCACGGCGAACCGTCCGAGAGCAATGCGCATCCGCATGTTTCTGAACACATTGTGGTGGTCCATAACGGGATCATTGAGAACCATGAGCCGCTGCGTGCCCTGCTGCAGTCTCGTGGTTATGTCTTCGTCACCGAGACCGATACCGAAGTTATCGCCCATCTGGTGCACTGGGAGCTGGAACAAGGCGGTACCTTGCGTGAAGCCGTGCTGCGCGCTATTCCGCAGCTGCGCGGCGCCTACGGTACGGTGATCATGGATACCCGTGACCCGGGAACCCTGCTGGCGGCCCGCTCCGGTAGCCCACTGGTGATTGGCCTGGGAATGGGCGAAAACTTTATCGCTTCCGACCAGCTGGCATTGCTGCCAGTGACCCGCCGCTTTATCTTCCTCGAAGAGGGCGATATTGCCGAAGTCACTCGCCGCTCGGTGGTGATTTTCGATAAATCTGGCGCGGAAGTGAAACGCCAGGAGATCGAATCCAATCTGCAGTATGACGCTGGCGATAAAGGTATCTACCGCCACTATATGCAGAAAGAGATTTTCGAGCAGCCGAACGCGATTAAAAACACCCTGACCGGGCGCATCAGCCATGGCGAAGTGGATCTCAGCGAGCTGGGGCCGAACGCCAATGAAATGCTGGCTCAGGTTGAACATATTCAGATTGTTGCCTGCGGGACTTCCTATAACTCCGGGATGGTCTCCCGTTACTGGTTCGAAGCATTAGCTGGCGTCCCGTGCGATGTAGAAATCGCCTCGGAATTCCGCTATCGCAAGTCCGCGGTGCGTCGCAATAGCCTGATGATCACCCTCTCCCAGTCGGGTGAAACCGCCGATACCCTGGCGGCGCTGCGTCTGTCGAAAGAGCTGGGCTATCTCGGCTCGCTGGCTATCTGCAACGTACCGGGCTCGTCACTGGTGCGTGAGTCCGATCTGGCGCTGATGACCAAAGCCGGAACGGAAATCGGCGTGGCCTCGACCAAAGCCTTTACCACTCAGCTAACCGTGCTGTTGATGCTGGTGGCGAAGCTGGCGCGACTGAAAGGTCAGGATGCGTCTATCGAGCATGATATCGTGCACGGCCTTCAGGCCCTGCCGAACCGTATTGAGCAGATGCTCTCCCAGGACAAGCGTATTGAGCAGCTGGCGGAGCGTTTCTCTGATAAGCACCATGCGCTGTTCCTTGGCCGCGGCGATCAGTACCCGATCGCCATGGAAGGGGCGCTGAAGCTGAAAGAGATCTCCTACATTCACGCGGAAGCCTATGCGGCGGGCGAGCTTAAGCACGGCCCGCTGGCGCTGATTGATGCGGAAATGCCGGTGATTGTGGTGGCGCCGAACAACGAGTTGCTGGAAAAACTGAAATCCAACATCGAAGAGGTTCGTGCCCGCGGCGGTGAGCTGTATGTCTTCGCCGACGGTGAAGCCGGCTTCAACGGTAGCGACAACATGCACATCATCGAGATGCCGCATGTCGAAGAGACGATCGCCCCTATCTTCTATACGGTACCGCTGCAGCTGTTGGCTTATCACGTCGCGCTGATCAAAGGCACTGACGTTGACCAGCCGCGTAACCTGGCGAAATCGGTAACGGTTGAGTAAAACCATCATTACTTGCAAAGGGCTGCCGGCGGCGGCCCTTTTTATTTTCACCTGCTGTTTATTACCGAACTTGCGCGAAATATTTTGGCTGGCGGTAGGTGACAAACGAACGTTTTGCGGTCCGATTTCGCTGTCATAAAAAGAAAACTATTCTGTCATTGCACGGTCATGATTACAGATAACTATCTGAGTTATATATTTATTATTTGCTGTAAAATCCCTTCTTTCGGCCTGTCATAAAACTGTCATAATTCGTACATTTTACTGTCACCTCTTTGACCTATTTTGCTCACCATAGCCTCGAAACAATGATTTACGAATCCCAGCAGGAGACATTATGAACGTTATGCGTACCACCGTCGCAACAGTTGTCGCCGCGACCTTATCAATGAGCGCTTTCTCTGCCTTCGCAGCAGCAAGCCTGACTGGCGCAGGCGCAACTTTCCCTGCGCCGGTGTATGCCAAATGGGCTGACACCTATCAGAAAGAAACCGGCAATAAAGTGAACTACCAGGGTATTGGTTCCTCTGGTGGCGTTAAGCAGATTATTGCCAACACCGTTGATTTCGGTGCTTCTGATGCTCCGCTGGCTGATGACAAACTGACCCAGGAAGGTCTGTTCCAGTTCCCGACCGTGATTGGCGGCGTGGTACTGGCGGTTAACCTGCCTGGCGTGAAATCCGGCGAACTGGTGCTGGATGGCAAAACCCTCGGTGATATCTACCTGGGTAAAATTAAAAAATGGGATGACGCAGCGATCGCTAAACTCAACCCGGGCCTGAAGCTGCCGTCGCAGAACATCGCCGTGGTCCGCCGCGCCGATGGTTCCGGTACCTCCTTCGTCTTCACCAGCTACCTGTCCAAAGTGAATGAAGAGTGGAAATCGAAAATCGGCGCCGGCTCTACCGTTAACTGGCCAACCGGCCTGGGCGGTAAAGGCAACGACGGTATCGCCGCCTTTGTTCAGCGTCTGCCGGGCTCGATTGGTTACGTTGAATACGCTTACGCCAAGCAAAACAACCTCGCGTATACCAAGCTGGTCTCTGCCGACGGCAAGCCGGTTAGCCCGACTGAAGACAACTTCGCTAACGCCGCAAAAGGCGTTGACTGGAGCAAGTCTTTCGCTCAGGACCTGACCAACCAGAAAGGCGAAAATGCATGGCCGATCACCTCAACCACCTTCATCCTGGTGCATAAGGCGACCAACAAGCCGGAACAGACCGCTGAAGTGCTGAAGTTCTTCGACTGGGCGTATAAAAACGGCGGGAAAGAAGCGAATGCGCTGGATTACGCGACGCTGCCGGAAAGCGTGGTAGAGCAGGTTCGCGCGGCATGGAAAACCAACGTCAAAGACAGCAGCGGTAAAGCGCTGTACTAACAGTAGATTTTTGACGAAGATGGCGGGGGCGTTCAGGCGCTGCCCGCCCTACGGTTCAGACTGTAGGCCCGGGAGCGAACGCCACCGGGCATTTATTCGAACAAGTTTTAATACGTAAAGAGTAATCTATGGCTGCAACCAAGCCTGCATTTACCCCTCCGGGGAAAAAGGGTGACATGATTTTCAGTGCGCTGGTAAAACTGGCTGCGCTGATTGTGCTATTGATGCTGGGCGGCATCATCGTTTCCCTGATCATCTCTTCCTGGCCGAGCATTCAAAAGTTTGGCTTTGCTTTTTTGTGGACCAAAGAGTGGGATGCGCCCAACGAAATCTTCGGCGCGCTGGTACCGATTTACGGAACCCTGGTGACCTCCTTTATCGCGCTGCTGATCGCCGTCCCAGTGAGCTTTGGCATCGCGCTGTTTCTGACCGAACTGTCCCCCGCCTGGCTCAAGCGTCCGCTGGGCATTGCGATTGAGCTGCTGGCGGCAATCCCGAGTATCGTGTACGGCATGTGGGGCCTGTTTATTTTCGCCCCGCTGTTTGCGACTTACTTCCAGGAGCCGGTCGGTAACGTCCTGTCGACCATCCCGTTCGTCGGCGCGCTGTTTGCCGGCCCGGCGTTTGGTATCGGTATTCTCGCCGCTGGCGTCATTCTGGCCATCATGATCATCCCTTACATCGCCGCGGTCATGCGTGATGTTTTCGAACAGACGCCGGTGATGATGAAAGAGTCGGCCTATGGCATCGGCTGTACCACCTGGGAGGTGATCTGGCGCATTGTCTTACCGTTCACCAAGAATGGGGTGATCGGCGGGGTGATGCTCGGTCTGGGCCGCGCGCTGGGTGAAACCATGGCGGTTACTTTTATCATCGGCAACACCTACCAGCTCGACAGCATCTCGTTGTATATGCCAGGGAATAGTATTACCTCCGCGCTGGCTAATGAGTTCGCCGAAGCGGAAACCGGCCTGCACGTGGCGGCGCTGATGGAGCTGGGCCTGATCCTGTTCGTTATCACCTTTATCGTTCTTGCCGCGTCTAAGTTCATGATTATGCGCCTCGCGAAGAATGAGGGGGCACGCTAATGGCGACCATTGAATTGCAAACCTCTACCGAGCTGGCGGAGTCCCGTCGCAAGATGCAGGCCAAACGTCGTATGAAGAACCGTATCGCTCTGGCGCTGTCGATGGCGACCATGGCGTTTGGTTTGTTCTGGCTTATCTGGATCCTGATGGCGACGATAACCCGCGGTTTCGATGGCATGAGTCTGGCGCTCTTCACCGAAATGACGCCGCCGCCGAATACGGCGGGCGGTGGCCTGGCTAACGCCCTCGCCGGCAGCGGCCTGCTGATCCTGTGGGCAACCGTCTTTGGTACGCCGCTGGGTATCCTTGCCGGAATTTATCTGGCGGAGTATGGCCGCAAATCGGTGCTGGCGGAAATCATCCGTTTTATCAACGATATTCTGCTTTCCGCGCCGTCTATCGTGGTCGGCCTGTTTGTCTACACCATCGTGGTGGCGCAGATGCAGCACTTCTCGGGCTGGGCGGGCGTTATCGCGCTGGCGCTGCTGCAGGTGCCTATCGTTATTCGTACCACCGAAAACATGCTGAAGCTGGTGCCGGATAGCCTGCGTGAAGCGGCCTATGCGCTGGGGACGCCGAAGTGGAAGATGATCTCGGCGATCACCCTGAAAGCGTCCGTCTCAGGGATTATGACCGGGATCCTGCTGGCTATCGCCCGTATCGCCGGGGAAACGGCGCCGCTGCTGTTCACTGCGCTGTCCAACCAGTTCTGGAGCACCGACATGATGCAGCCGATTGCTAACCTGCCGGTGACCATTTTCAAATTTGCCATGAGTCCGTTTGCGGAGTGGCAGCAACTGGCATGGGCCGGGGTATTGATTATCACCCTGTGCGTCTTGCTGCTGAACATCCTGGCGCGCGTTATCTTCGCCAAGAAGAAACACGGTTAATTTTTTGCGGCGCAGCGAATGCTGCGCTGAATGAGGAAGAGATAGAGATGAGTATGGTGAATACAGCTCCGGGTAAGATTTCAGTTCGTAACCTGAACTTCTACTACGGCAAATTCCATGCCCTGAAGAACATCAACCTGGATATCACCAAAAACCAGGTGACGGCGTTTATCGGTCCGTCAGGCTGTGGTAAATCCACCCTGCTGCGCACGTTCAACAAAATGTTCGAACTGTATCCGGAGCAGCGCGCGGAAGGCGAGATCCTGCTGGATGGCGACAACATTCTGACCAACACCCAGGATATCGCCCTGCTGCGCGCTAAGGTTGGCATGGTGTTCCAGAAACCAACGCCGTTCCCGATGTCCATTTATGACAATATCGCCTTCGGCGTGCGCCTGTTTGAAAAGCTGTCCCGTGCCGATATGGACGAGCGCGTGCAGTGGGCGCTGACCAAAGCCGCATTATGGAACGAAACCAAAGATAAATTGCACCAGAGCGGGTATTCTCTCTCCGGTGGCCAGCAACAGCGCCTGTGCATCGCGCGCGGTATCGCGATCCGCCCGGAAGTGCTGCTGCTTGATGAGCCGTGCTCCGCGCTGGACCCGATCTCCACCGGGCGTATCGAAGAGCTGATCACCGAGCTGAAACAGGACTACACCGTCGTTATCGTGACTCACAACATGCAGCAGGCTGCGCGTTGCTCCGACCATACGGCATTTATGTATCTTGGCGAGCTGATTGAGTTCAGCAACACGGACGACCTGTTCACCAAGCCCGCAAAGAAACAAACTGAAGATTATATTACTGGCCGCTACGGTTGATTTGCCCTTGTGCTTTCAGGCTCTCACCAGTTGGGCAATCAGGAGACACCATGGACAACCTAAATCTTAACAAACATATTTCCGGCCAGTTCAACGCTGAACTGGAGTATATCCGCACCCAGGTGATGACCATGGGTGGGCTGGTGGAGCAACAGCTTTCTGATGCGATCACCGCCATGCATAACCAGGACAGCGATCTGGCGAAACGCGTCATCGACGGCGACAAGCAGGTCAACATGATGGAAGTGGCGATCGACGAGGCCTGCGTGCGCATCATCGCCAAGCGCCAGCCGACCGCCAGCGACCTGCGTCTGGTGATGGCGATCATCAAGACTATCGCTGAGCTGGAACGCATCGGCGACGTGGCGGATAAAATCTGCCGCACCGCGCTGGAGAAGTTTTCCCAGCAGCACCAGCCGCTGCTGGTGAGCCTCGAATCGCTGGGCCGTCACACGGTGCAGATGCTGCATGACGTACTGGATGCGTTTGCGCGTATGGATCTCGACGAAGCGGTACGTATCTATCGCGAAGATAAGAAAGTCGACCAGGAGTATGAAGGCATTGTGCGCCAGCTGATGACCTACATGATGGAAGACTCGCGCACTATCCCCAGCGTCCTGACCGCGCTGTTCTGCGCGCGCTCCATCGAGCGTATTGGCGACCGCTGCCAGAATATCTGCGAATATATTTTCTACTTCGTCAAAGGTCAGGATTTCCGTCACGTTGGCGGCGATGAGCTGGATAAACTGCTCGCCGGCAAAGATCCGAAAGAGTAATAATCATTCTGTCTAATTCTGGTAAATGGCTTTATCAGAATTAGATATGATTTACCCCGCGGCAGCGAGATTGCTGAGATTATCGTCACAATTAACAATCTGCCCGTTTGAGTTATTCATTTTATCGCGTAACAATCAACGCCCACTCCTGAGCTTAAACGCTCAGGGTGGTTTAAACGGATTGTCACTGCGACAGCAGGCAAAACCTGATATTGCCCCTACGGCGGCGGTATCAGGTTTTTTTGTTTTATGCGGGCCAATAATGGCTGAATGAGGGTTGCTACCGCGATGTGCGGGCAAAACCTGAAGAGGATTATCTGTTAAGGCAGATGGTCTTCTTCAGGTTTTTTTTGCTTTTGTCTAACTGCAAAAATAACAGCCGCCGCGACCTCAAACGGTATGGATAGGGCTATTAGAACCTGCGCGGGATGGTTGTTGCTGTCGTGTTTTATTTACGCCAATGCTTATATAAAGGAATATTATGATGAGAAAAAACAGGATCGCTTCGGCGATAGTCTTGCTGGCGCCTCTTTGTTATTCCACCACTCTGATAGCAAGCCCGTTGACGGTGGAGCAACGACTTGAGCTGCTGGAGAAAGCGCTCAAAGACACGCAAAAAGAGCTCAAAAAATATCAGGACCAGGAGAGAAAAAGAGACCAGATTTGGGCCTCATGGTCTCCGCCTGCGGAAGGTCAGAAGCGCAAGACCGGGGTGGCGGCCGCCGGTCCGAAAACGGCGGTTAAACCGGATGCGGTGCTGGTTAAAAATCAACAACCTGCCACGGATGGCGCGCCAGCCTACAGCGCGATGACGCTGAAAGATTTTAGCACGTTCGTGAAAGATGAAATTGGCTTCAGCTATAACGGCTACTTCCGTTCCGGCTGGGGCACCGCCTCGCACGGCTCGCCAAAATCGTGGGCGATCGGTTCGCTTGGCCGCCTGGGCAATGAATATTCCGGCTGGTTCGATCTGCAGCTGAAGCAGCGGGTGTTTCAGGAAGGTGATAAACGCGTTGATGCCATCGTGATGCTCGACGGGAACGTCGGCCAGCAGTACTCCTCAGGCTGGTTTGGTGACAATGCCGGCGGCGAAAACTACATCCAGTTCTCGGATATGTACGTTAACACCAAAGGGTTCCTGCCGTTTGCCCCGGAAGCCGATTTCTGGGTCGGCAAACACGGGGCGCCAAAAATCGAAATCCAGATGCTGGACTGGAAAACGCAGAGAACCGATGCGGCGGCCGGCGTGGGGCTGGAAAACTGGCAGGTGGGCGCCGGGAAATTCGATATCGCATTGGTCCGCGAAGATGTCGATGATTACGATCGTTCTTTGAGCAATAAGCAGCAAATTAACACCAATACTCTGGACGTTCGCTACAAAGAGATTCCGCTGTGGGATAAAGCCAGCCTGATGGTCAGCGGACGCTATGTCGCCGCGAATCAAAGTTCCTCAGAGAAATATAAAGAGGGCAATGAAGGTTATTATCCGTGGAAAGATACCTGGATGGCAGGCACTTCGTTAACACAGAAATGGGCAAACGGCGGCTTTAATGAATTCTCTTTCTTACTGGCGAATAATTCTATTGCCAGCAGCTTCTCGCGCTATGCCGGATCCAGCCCCTATACCACCTTTAACGGCCGCTATTATGGCGATCATACCAATGGCACCGCCGTGCGCTTAACCTCGCAGGGGGAAACCTATTTACGCGATGACGTTATTATGGCGAATGCCATCGTCTACTCCTTTGGTAACGATGTCTATAGCTACGAAACCGGGGCCCACTCCGATTTTGAATCCATTCGCACGGTCCTGCGACCGGCTTATATCTGGGATAAATATAACCAGACCGGCGTTGAGCTAGGATACTTCAAACAGCAAAACAAAGATGTTACCGGCAAGAAATATAACGAGTCCGGCTACAAGACCACGCTGTTCCATACCTTCAAAGTCAATACCAGTATGCTGACCTCGCGCCCGGAAATTCGCTTCTATGCCACCTATATTAAAGCGAAGGATATCGACCTGGATAAGGCAGCGAATAATACCACCAGCATTTTTGAAGACGGTAAAAACGATCAGTTTGCCGTGGGGGCGCAGGCGGAAATCTGGTGGTAAGACGATAACAGAACGGACACAACGGAAGAGGACTAACGATGAAACGACATGCAATGTATTTCGCACTGGCGCTGGCGGGCGCGGCATTTACCCTCCAGGCGGCGCCATTACCCGCGATGCCGGATCCCACCCTGCCGGTGAGCCACTTTATTACCCAGGTTAACGCGGATAAGAGTATCACTTATCGCCTGTTTGCTCCTGATGCCCGGCGGGTGTCGGTAGTGACCGGCGCCACGCCGGACTCCTTTGTCTCACACGACATGACCAAAGAGGCTCAGGGGGTGTGGACATGGAAAAGTGAGCCGATGAAACCCAATCTCTATGAATACTATTTCGATGTGGATGGCTTCCGCTCGGTGGATACCGGCAGCCGCTATCAGAAGCCGCAGCGCCAGGTGAATACCAGTTTGATTCTGGTACCTGGTAGTATTCTCGACGATCGGGCGGTCGCGCATGGCGATCTGCGCACCCTCACCTATCACTCGAAGGCACTGAACGCCGAACGTCGTCTCTATGTCTGGACGCCGCCGGGCTATAGCGGAACCGGCGATCCGCTGCCGGTGCTCTATTTCTATCATGGCTTTGGCGACAGCGGTCTGTCGGCCATCGATCAGGGGCGTATCCCGCAGATCATGGATAACCTGCTGGCGGAGGGCAAAATCAAGCCGATGCTGGTGGTGGTCCCGGATACCGAAACCGATACCCCGGAAGCGATAGCGGAAAACTTTCCGCCGCAGGAGCGGCGCAAAAACTTCTATCCGCTCAATGCGCAGGCGGCGGATAACGAGTTGATGCAGGATATCATTCCGCTGATCGATACCCGGTTTAACGTGCGTAAAGATGCCGACGGCCGGGCGCTGGCTGGCCTGTCACAGGGCGGTTATCAGGCTCTGGTTTCCGGAATGAACCATCTGGATAGCTTTGGCTGGCTCGCCACCTTTAGCGGCGTTACGACCACGACAGTGCCGAATGCCGGCGTGGAAGCGCAGCTGAAGCAGCCTGACGCGATCAATAAGCAGCTGCGCAACTTTACCGTGGTCGTCGGGGAAAAAGATTCCGTTACCGGCAACGATATCGCGGGTCTGAAACGCGAGCTGGAAAAACAGAAGATCAACTTCGACTATCACTCGTATCCTGGCCTGAACCATGAAATGGACGTCTGGCGCCCGGCCTACGCCGAGTTTGTGCAGAAACTGTTTAAATAACCGTTAGGGGGCCTTCAGCCCCCGTTTTGTGCTTGTGAAGGACGACAAGATGAAAATGATTGTGACCGAAGATTATGAAGAGATGAGCCTGGTCGCCAGCCATCATGTTCTGGGCTATATCACGGCACCGCGGCGGGTGAATCTCGCCGTGACGGCCGGCAGCACGCCAAAGCGGATGTATGAGCATCTAACCGCCGCCGTGAAAGGCAAAGCATTCTATGATCGGGTGCACTATTACAACTTCGATGAGATCCCCTTTCGCGGCCAGTCGCGAGAAGGCGTCACGATATCTAATCTGCGCCAGCTGTTTTTTACCCCGGCGCAGATCAAAGAAGAGAACATTCACAAGCTGACGCTGGACAACGCCGCTCAGCACGATCGCCAGCTGGAAGAGGCTGGCGGCCTTGATCTGATGGTGCTGGGGCTGGGGGCTGACGGCCATTTTTGCGGCAACCTGCCGAATACCACCCGCTTTCATGATCAGACGGTCGAAGTGCCGATTCATGGGGAAATGATTGGTATTGTCGCTAACGGCGAGATGGGCGGGGATTTTTCCGTCGTGCCCGATAGCTATGTCACCATGGGGCCGAGAAGCGTGATGGCGGCAAAAAATCTGCTGTTGATCGTGAGCGGCGCGGCGAAGGCGCAAGCCCTTAAGCAGGTGGTTGAAGGCCCGGTCAGCGAGCAGGTGCCGGCGTCGGTGCTCAAATTACACCCTTCACTGGTGATTATTGCCGATAAAGCGGCAGTCACTGAATTGCAGCCATAACCAGTCGCTGATTCTATTCCCCGCTTGCACAGACGCTTAGCGGGGCTACATCGATGCCAACGTGCCGCTCACCAGGCCCTTAACGCGTGATATCCCAGCCGCGCGCTTGCCACAATGCCGGCAGCTCTGCCAGATCGGTAAAGGTCGTCACTTTGGGATGATCGATCGGCTGGTTATGCGGATCGGCGCAGAAATAAAACACCTCCATGCCGGCGGCAATCCCCGACTGAGCACCGGCGCTGGAGTCATCCACCAGGATACAGTTTTCGGCTTTTACCTGCATGGCCTCTGCCGCATGAAACATCAGCGCCGGGTCAGGCTTCCAGCGCTGAATATCATAGCCGCTGTACAAGCGGTCAGCGAAATGGTGCAGCAGGCCGGTGCGGCCAAGAGAGTGCTGCATTTTACTGACCGGACCATTGGAGACCACGCACATCGGGACGCTTACCGCATCCAGCAGCGCCTGGGCTCCGGCAATCACCTCCAGTTCGCTATCAAACAGGCGAGCGACCTCCGCACGGTAAATTGGCTCCAGCGTCGCTTTTTGCAGGTTAACGCCATGCTCAACGTTGATGGTGTCGATAATTTCGTACAGCTTCACCCCTTTGAAGCGCTTAAAAATCTCGGCAAGGTCCAGCGTAATGCCGAATTCCTGGAACATGTGAACGTAGGCGCGGGAGCAAATCACCTCACTGTCGACCAGTGTGCCGTCACAGTCAAAAAATACTGCTTCTGGTTGAGTCATAGTCTTTCCGTATTAACAAGTTTAACGTTTTCGTCATGCCCAATGCCGCGACGCAATCGTTGCCGTATAAGCAAAATAAATGAAAAAAATTACCATACAACTGCGCCGGGTGCCCTGTTTTGGTATAGGATAGCCTCGAATTTTCCCTCCTTTACGTTCGGAAACCGATAATGAGTCAACAACAAACCAGCCAGTCTTCTGGCCAGGGTCTGCTGGAGCGCGTATTTAAACTGCGCGAGCACGGCACCACAGTGCGCACGGAAGCGATCGCCGGTTTCACCACGTTCCTGACGATGGTGTATATCGTTTTTGTTAACCCACAAATTCTTGGCGTAGCGGGCATGGATACCAGCGCCGTGTTTGTGACCACCTGTCTGATTGCTGCGTTCGGCAGTATCCTGATGGGTCTGTTCGCGAACCTGCCGGTGGCTCTTGCGCCGGCGATGGGTCTGAACGCCTTCTTCGCCTTCGTGGTGGTGCAGGCGATGGGCCTGCCGTGGCAGGTAGGCATGGGCGCGATTTTCTGGGGCGCCGTCGGTCTGCTGCTGCTGACGATTTTCCGTGTACGCTACTGGATGATCGCCAATATTCCGGTGAGCCTGCGCGTCGGTATCACCAGCGGTATCGGCCTGTTTATCGGCATGATGGGTCTGAAAAATGCCGGGGTTATCGTCGCTAACCCGGAAACGCTGGTCAGCATTGGTCATCTGACCTCCCACAGTGTGCTGCTGGGCATTCTGGGCTTCTTTATCATCGCGATTCTGGCATCACGTAACATTCATGCCGCGGTCCTGGTGTCTATTGTGGTCACCACCCTGCTGGGCTGGATGCTGGGCGATGTGCACTACACCGGCATCGTCTCCGCGCCGCCGAGCGTGACGTCGGTGATTGGTCATGTCGATCTGGCGGGCTCCCTGAACCTGGGCCTGGCCGGTGTGATCTTCTCGTTTATGCTGGTCAACCTGTTTGACTCCTCCGGGACGCTGATTGGCGTCACCGATAAAGCGGGTCTGGCTGATGCACAGGGTAAATTCCCGCGCATGAAGCAAGCGCTGTTTGTCGACAGCGTCTCGTCGGTGGCGGGTTCCTTCATCGGTACTTCGTCGGTGACGGCCTATATCGAATCCTCCTCCGGCGTTTCCGTGGGCGGGCGCACCGGCCTGACCGCCGTTGTCGTTGGGATCCTGTTCCTGCTGGTTATCTTCCTGTCTCCGTTGGCAGGGATGGTTCCGGCCTATGCCGCCGCCGGCGCGCTGATTTACGTTGGCGTGCTGATGACCTCCAGCCTCGCGCGCGTGAAGTGGGATGACCTGACGGAAGCGGTACCGGCGTTTATCACCGCGGTGATGATGCCGTTTAGCTTCTCAATCACCGAAGGTATCGCCTTAGGCTTTATCTCTTACTGCGTGATGAAGATCGGTACCGGCCGTCTGCGCGAGCTCAGCCCGTGCGTGATTATCGTCTCGCTGCTGTTCGTGCTGAAAATTGTCTTTATCGATGCACATTAATCCGCACGCATGATGAAAAAGCCCGGCATCGCTGCCGGGCTTTTTTTATGCTTTAACCCGCCGAATATAGTCGCCAAAGGCGGTCAGCTGGCCACGCAGATGGTCGAGGGTGCTCTGATCGACTACTTCACCCGACTGCGGATCCACTTTGTTCTGGATGACGCCGCCCATAAATTCCGGTTTATTCATTACCATCGCATCAAGGAAGACCAGAATCTGGCGCAAATGATACTGGCAGCGCGCACCGCCGATGGCGCCCATTGAGCTGGTCTGAATCAGTACCGGTTTGCCGGACAGCGGCTGCTCGGGCAGGCGTGACAGCCAGTCGATGGCGTTTTTCAGGCCGCCAGGCACGGAATAGTTATACTCGGGAGTGACGATCACCACGCCATCCGCTTCGCGGATCTGTTGCGCAATATCCTGCACGCGCTGTGGGAACCCCTCTTCCTCCTGCATATCAGCATCGTACAGCGGGATATCACCGATCGACGGCAGCGCGGAGATATCCATGCCCGCTGGCGCGATGCCGGGCAGGGTGCGCGCGACCATTCCATTAAACGACCCTTTGCGCAGGCTGCCGAGTAACGTAACCACTTTTAAGGAATCTGACATGATTGCTCCTTTGTATCATGATGCCGGCAAAACCGGTCAATTGAGGGATAAGGTTTTTTCCATCGGTAAGCTGGTAAAACGCATCAGACGGGCCGACGGTTCGCGTGCGCGCTGCTGAGCATCCGGCAGGCTGCGCCATTCGCCCCCCTTAGCATCATATTCCCAGACCTTCAGCGAGCCGATATTTGGGCTGGCGGCAATCGACCACACCAGCAGCGATTCGGCATCACAGACGGCTTCGATCGGCTGGCTACCGGCGGTGCGCAGGCGGCCAGAACCCGGCAGCAGCTGCGTTGATGCTTCGCCGGTCAGTTTCAACACGCTTCGCCGCAGGGCCACCAGCTGGCTACGCGCTTCATCCGGGTCATGCTGAATGTTAATCCACAGATTTTCATTGTTACTGAAATTGTGCCGGTCGGCGTCGTGACCACGCACCGTGCGCTGCAGTTCCATGTCGAGGCCACAATCCCCCTCGGTGGTCAGCGCGACGCCAACAATATTGCCAGTATAAGAGATAGAGAAGCGAGGAAGATGACGATCGCTAAAAACCGGTCGGCCATTGGCTTCATTGATGATTTCAGGCAGCTCGCTGATACCGTAAAGCATAAACAGCAGTTCGGCGAGTAGCGAACGCGAAGCGCGAAAGCGAGCCTGGCGGTATTCAGGGAGTAGGCGTGCGGATTGATGACAGGCCGCTGACAAACGTGTCGATAGCGGCTCCCCGGTACTAAGTATCCCTCTTGCAAAATGCGTTGCCATACGTCGCTCCGTGAGTAATGGTCTGGATAAAATTGCGGGCGCTATTATCGCCTGGTATTAACAGGTTTTAATGCCGAAATCCCCCCTTGAAAAGGGAATTTGTTTGAATTTTACAAATTCTTGCGCAAATAAGGGGCGATAGACACGAAACAAGGCTTACAGCGTACCGGAATAGAGTGCTTTCAGCGTATCTCTAAGCCAGACGAGCTTCGGGTTGTAGCTGTTGCGCTTATGCCATAGCAGGGTGAAGGGAACGCGCAGCTTTTCCAGATGCTGCGCCTCCAGCGGTAGCGGCCGGGAGACTAGCGGCAGCTGGTGCTGCTGATTATAGTGCTGGCAGTAGCGCGGCGCGGTAGCCAGCATGGTGTGTTGCGGTTGAGCGGCCATAAAAAGCGATTGTTCAAACCCTGGCACGGTCAGCGCCACGTTACGCTTATACCCCAGCTCCTGCAGCACATCGTCCAGCGCCCAGGTATCGCGTTGTTCCCAGCAGATAGTGATATGCGGATAGCGTAAGAATGCCGCCAGATCCCACTCTTCCCTGAGCGCTGGATGATCGGCGCGCAGCCAGACCTGCGGCAGGTCGGTGAACAGTACCTCAAAATCGATATACCACGGCAGCAGGCTCAGCAGCTCCCGCGACTGTGGATGGCTTTCACGCCCGCAGAAGCCGATATCCACCTCGCCGCGAATGATGGCGTCCAGCGAGTCGTAGTCCCAGTTGCGCAAACGAATCAATGCCTGCGGATAGCGCTGATAGATGCGCTGGGAGAGGGTATTAAACAGGATCATCAGCAGCGGCGTTTCCGCCGCCAGCTCGAATTTGAGGCCGCTGGGCATGGTGTGGTGTGGTTTATCGAGGATCTGGTTGCCCATCTGCATCCAGTCCGCCAGATCCTGCTCCATGCTGCTGACCAGCGGCGTAGGCGCCAGACCCAGCGGGGTTTTCACAAACAGCGGGTCGTCAAACCAGGCGCGCAGTTTGGCCAGCGACTTGCTCACCGCTGACGGCGAAACGTTCATCCGCTTCGCCGTACGGGTAACGCTGAGCTCCTGGGTCAGGAGCTGCAGGCAGAGGAGTAAATTAAGATCAAGACTCGACAGCGGCTTCTTCATCGTATTGCGCAACCCGCGGCGGGGTGACGACCAGTAATAAAACAAGGCTCACTATGCTACAGGCAATGAGTATCCCGATCAGCATATTCATTGCGCTGAGTCCGATGATGGCGGCGAGCCAAATCCACAGCGATGAACCGCACACCTGCGCGATGCCGAGGACCGAACTGGCGACGCCCGCGCGCAGCGTGAACGGCCCCAGCGCCTGGCTCATTGCGACGCCGAATCCGACGGAGAAGCCGGCGCAAATCATGCCCAACCCGATCAGGGTGAGGGTCTGGCGGGTGGCGAGGCTCAGTGCCAGGCCTGCCGCCAGGAACAGTACCTGCGAGGTCAGCATTAAGGTACGGGGGGTAAACAGCGACAGGGCGAACGGCGTCGAGAAGGAGACCGCCATGCTGATCATCGCCATCAGGGCCATCGCCATTGAGTAAGTTCCCCGGTCGAACCCCATCTCTTCCATCATCAGAACCGGAGAGACGTTCACGTAGGTCAGGATCGCCGTCACGCTGAGGGTGGTAATGAGAATGCGGCTGAGAAAAAAGCGGTTCAGCAGCGACTCACTGCCGCCATGCTGCGGTGTCGCAGTCTGGGGAGGTGCCGTCGGGCGCGTCTCGCGCAGGATAAAGACCGACAGCAAACCGACCATGACGCCCATGCCGGTCATGGTGTAGAACAGGCTCTGCCACGGATATTTCAGCATAATCAGGTGGCCAAGCACCGGCGCCAGGACGGGGATAATGCAGGTAATGCCGTTGAGCAACGACAGCACCTTGGCGCGGCGGCGATCGTCCAGCGTATCGCGCAGGATAGCGAAAGCCACCACGTAGCAGCTGCCGGCGCCGATCCCCTGGATAAAGCGTCCGACGAGGAAGTGGCTGCTGGCGTGCGCCTGGGCGCAGAGCAGGGAGGCGACAACAAAGATCACCGCGCCCACAATGGCGACAGGCTTACGTCCTGACCGGTCGGCGATGCGACCAGCAAACAGCATCGCGGAAGCCATACCGGCCAGATAGACTGAAAAGGCAATATGTAATTGTGCCTCGCTGGCCCCCAGGTCCTGAGCAATACGCGGCAGGCCGACCAGATACATATCGATGCCAGAGGGATAGAGCAGAACCAGGGCGAAACTGCAGAGAAGAAAGCGTGTCATGGGATCCTCGCGATGTGAATGGCGTTCAGCATAGTGAGGAACGCGCCACAAGACGAGTTGCCATTTGGACAACGCTCTTTTCCTGGCAGGAAACGCGAGTTAACGACTCCGGGTTCGCCAGACGCGGGCCATCCCTTCGCTTTCCGGCCGAACGCTTTCAAAGCCGAACTTCGCATACAGCTCCGGCACATCCGCCACCAGCGTAACGTAGGCCCCGTCAAAGGCGTTAGCGTCCAGCCAGGCGATCAGCTTCTCCATCACCAGCCGGCCAAGGCCTTTTCCCTGATGAGCCGGATCGACGGCGACGTCGACAATATCGAAATTAATCGCGCCGTCGCCGACGATACGTCCCATCGCGATCGGCGTCTCCTGCCAGAGGATATGTACGCCGTAACAGCTATGCGGCAGCCCGGCTCTGGCGCCTTCCAGGGGGCGCGGCGACATGCCTGCCGCCACCCGCAGGTGGCAAAACGCTTCGGCGGAGGGCACCTTCTCGATCACGGTATATTCAACGGTCATGCTTTAGTCTCGTGGTAAAAGGGGAGATAAAAGTAGAGAACGTTGCGCCGCAAAGGGCAAGAAAAAACCCGCATTAACGCGGCGTTAATGCGGGTGAGTGAACGTTTACGGACTAAACGTTATTTGCCGATACAGAAGCTGGAGAAGATGCGGCCCAGCAGGTCGTCGGAGGTGAACTCCCCGGTGATCTCGCTCAGCGCCTGCTGCGCGAGGCGCAGCTCTTCCGCCAGCAGCTCCCCGGCCCAGGCGCCCAGCAGCTGGGCTTTGCCCTGCTGCAGATGGTTCGCCGCCTCTTCCAGCGCCTGCAGGTGACGGCGGCGGGCGAGGAAGCCGCCTTCCATGCTGGTATCGAAGCCCATGCTCTGCTTAAGGTGGTTCCGCAGCACCTCCACGCCTTCGCCGGTTCGCGCCGACAGGCGGATCAGTGAGTGGCCATTGACTTCGCTGAGACCCAGCGCTTCGCCAGTGACGTCGGCTTTATTGCGCACCACGGTAATCGGCAGTTTAGCGGGCAGGCGCTCGATAAAGTCCGGCCAGATCTCCGCCGGATCAACGGCGCTGGTGGTGGTGCCGTCGACCATAAACAGCACCCGATCCGCCTGCTCAATCTCCTGCCAGGCGCGCTCGATGCCGATACGCTCCACTTCGTCACTGGCGTCGCGCAGGCCCGCGGTATCGATGATATGCAGCGGCATGCCGTCGATATGGATATGCTCGCGCAGCACGTCGCGGGTGGTGCCCGCAATGTCGGTGACGATCGCCGCTTCGCGGCCCGCCAGGGCGTTGAGCAGGCTCGATTTACCGGCATTAGGTCGCCCGGCGATCACCACTTTCATCCCTTCGCGCAGCAGACTGCCCTGGCGAGCTTCCGCGCGGACGGCGTCGAGGTCGGCCATCACGCCGTTCAGCTGGGCTTCAATTTTGCCGTCGGAGAGGAAATCAATTTCTTCATCCGGGAAATCGATCGCCGCTTCCACGTAGATGCGCAGGTGAGTGAGCGCTTCCACGAGGTGGTTAACCCGCGCGGAGAAGGCCCCTTGCAAGGAGTTCAACGCCGAGCGCGCCGCCTGTTCTGAACTGGCGTCGATGAGGTCGGCGATGGCTTCTGCCTGCGCCAGGTCGAGCTTGTCGTTGAGGAACGCGCGCTCGGAAAACTCGCCCGGCCTGGCGATGCGTACGCCGGGCAACGTCAGAATACGTTTGAGCAGCAGATCGAGAATGACCGGGCCGCCGTGGCCCTGCAGCTCAAGCACATCTTCGCCGGTAAAGGAGTTCGGCCCGGGGAACCACAGCGCAATCCCCTGATCCAGCGGCGTACCGTCAACGTCGTTGAACGGCAGGTAGTCGGCATAGCGCGGCTTCGGCAGCTTGCCGAGTACCGCCTGCGCGACATCGCGCGCCTTAAGGCCGGAGATACGCAGGATGCCCACCCCACCGCGTCCCGGAGGGGTTGCCTGGGCGACGATAGTGTCGTTATGGCTCATGGTGACTCTCTATGTAGATGTAAAAAAGGCGGTCCATTGACCGCCTTCTCTGGCATTAACGTTACCGTAACTACTCTAAATTATCCAAGTCGCAGATGCGTTGGCTTGAAGAATGAAGAGTATCAGGATTTCTTCTTCTCGCGGCTATGCAGGCCACGCTTCTCCAGACCACGGTAAATCAGCTGCTGCTGAATAATGGTCACCAGGTTGCTGACGATGTAGTACACCACCAGGCCAGACGGGAACCACAGGAAGAACACCGTGAAGATGACCGGCATAAAGGTCATGATCTTCTGCTGCATCGGGTCGGTCACGGTGGTTGGCGACATCTTCTGGATGAAGAACATGGTCGCGCCCATGATGATCGGCAGGATGTAGTACGGGTCTTGTGCAGACAGGTCGTGGATCCACAGGATAAACGGCGCATGACGCAGTTCAACCGAGGCGCTCAGCATGTAGTACAGCGCAAGGAAGATCGGCATCTGAATAATCAGCGGGAAGCAGCCACCCAGTGGGTTCACTTTTTCCGCTTTATACAGCGCCATCATCTCCTGGCTTTGACGTTGTTTATCGTCGCCCAGACGCTCACGCATGGCCTGAATCTTCGGCTGCAGCATACGCATCTTCGCCATGGAGGTGTACTGCGCTTTGGTCAGCGGGTACATGATGCCACGAACGATAAAGGTGATAACGATGATCGAGAAGCCCCAGTTGCCGAGGAAGCTGTGGATGAATTTCAGCAGCTTAAACAGCGGTTGGGAGATGAACCACAGCCAGCCATAGTCGACGGTCAGATCCAGGTGCGGCGCAACGGCAGCCATTTTGTCCTGAATAGCCGGGCCGACCCACAGCACGCTCTGCAGTTTGTCGGTTTGACCTGGCTGCACCAGTACCGGCTGCGATTTGTAGCCAATAGCCACAATGCCGTTGCCGAGGTTAGCGGTGTAGAAGTTATTCGTTCCATTATTCTGCGGCACCCACGCGGTGGTGAAGTACTGCTGCAGCATGGCAACCCAACCGTTCTTGGTGCTGACGTTCAGGTTTTCGTTGTCCAGAATGGTATCGAATTTATATTTTTCGTATTTCGTATCTGAAGTCGAGAACGCTGCGCCACGGAAAGTATGCATCGTGGACAGGCCGCCGGTCTGCGTATCGCGACTGGTCGGCAGCGCCGCGGTCTGCTTCAACTGACCGAAGGTCGAGACTTCCAGAGGCTTCTCGCTGGCGTTCTGCACGCTATAACCCACGTTCACCGCATAGCCGCCACGTTTCAGGGTGAAGGTTTTGGTGAAGACGTTGCCGGCTTTGTCGGTGTAGGTCAGCGGAATGACGATTTCATCCTGGCCATCTGCCAGCACAAACGCCTCTTTATCGACGTTGTACAGCGGACGCGGGCCATTCGCCGGGTTATCCGGACCATCACGACCGGTTAAGCCGCTCTGCGCCTGGTAGACAAACTGCGGCGTGGTTTCCAGTAACTGGAACGGTTCGGTCGACTTCAGCGTTTTTGGATACGCCAGAAGCAGCGCCTGCTCAATATCGCCACCGTTGGTGTTGATAGTCAGTTCAAGCACGTCGGTTTTAACCGTAATCAGTTTCCCCTGGCCACTGGCCGGTACGCCCTGGTCGGCGGCGCTACCCGCTGCTGTGGTCGTAGTCTGCGTGGTCTGCTGCTGGGGCTGCGGATTTTTGTCCTGCTCCCAGGCTTGCCAGATCATGAAAGACACGAACAACAAAGCGATGATAAGAAGATTGCGTTGCGAATCCATCGTTAGTGTTCTCTGGTATCAAATGGTCCAGGCGGGACGGGATCGTCACCACCAGGGTGTAAAGGGTGGCATTTTAATACGCGTTTCATTGTCAACCAACTGCCTTTTATCACACCAAACCTGCGTAAGGCCTCAATTCCGTATTGAGAACAGGTTGGGGTGAA
Source organism: Klebsiella sp. PK18 (assembly GCF_057784655.1). Lineage (NCBI taxonomy): Bacteria > Pseudomonadati > Pseudomonadota > Gammaproteobacteria > Enterobacterales > Enterobacteriaceae > Klebsiella > Klebsiella sp. PK18. The sequence goes on from NZ_CM173493.1 coordinate 5,613,119, forward strand.
ACGACAATGCGGCCCGAGTAGCGGACTAATCAGGCGCTGATAAACTCTAATCAGGCCGATCAGGACCCGCGAGCCAGGCGACAATGGCGGCGCCATAATTTTTCCAACGCTTCCGAGAGAGCACGGTTATCGAGGTCGGCAACCCCTCTTTTCGCCACCACCACGAAATCCATTGGCGGGAGTTCATGTTGACGCAAACGAAAACTTTCACGCGTCAGACGTTTAATCCGATTGCGTTCATGTGCGCGTTTCACGTTTTTCTTGGCGACGGTGAGACCGATGCGGGGATGCCCCAGCGAATTCAGGCGGCCGAGGATGGTGATTTGCGGCGTGCCAGCCCGTTGTGGCTGCTGGAAGACGAAAGTGAAATGACTGGGAGTTAACAAGCGTAACTCCCTGGGAAATGCGAGCTTAACCACGCAGGGTTAGCTTTATTACTTGGAAACGGTCAGACGAGCGCGGCCTTTAGCACGACGACGTGCCAGAACCTGACGACCATTTTTAGTAGCCATACGAGCACGGAAGCCGTGAGAACGGTTGCGCTTCAGTACAGACGGTTGAAAAGTGCGTTTCATGGCGATTTCTACCTAAACTTGAATAAATTCACTGACTTTTGCGTAGACCCGAACGAACTTCGAACGACTTACGCCTCAGCGTGGGTGATTAAAGAGGCCGGATTGTAATAATTGTACACTCCGGAGTCAATTCTCTTTCCTTATTTCTCGCACCTCGTCGCACAAAAAATAAGCTGAGACGCGTGACGAAAACGGGCATTACGCGCCGGGTGGGGGATTATACGGCCTGGCCAGTAAAGCGCAAGGATCCTGAAGGATCTTTGTTAGATCGTTTCCGCCCAAAACCAGCATAGCTCATTAATTTTTCCAATATGCGGCGGAAATCGTGCTTCACTCTCCCCAGGATCGATTACACTTACCCGGTTTCGATCCTTCCTGTGGATAAATCGGGAAGAATCTGTTGAGAAACACAAGATCTCTTTCTCAGTTTAGGCTATGATCCCCGGTCCCGATCGCGATCCCCGGATCCGCAACGGGTAATAACCGCAGATAGCGGTTCGCACGTCACCCCTTTTGTGCAG